>CAVQZV010000019.1:0-12325 GCA_963718765.1 uncultured Actinomycetota bacterium | reverse complement strand
CAACCCTGATTGGCGGCCGCGACACGACGACCCGCTGTTCATCTTGGCCATGGATCACCGCGAGTCGTTCGGCAAGACGCTGTTCGGCGTCCGGGACGATGACCCCGACCCGGCTCAGTCCGCAGCGATGAGGGCGGCCAAACAGCTGATCTTCGAGGGCTTGCGCGCGGCGCTTCCCTCCGTTACCGCAGGGCGCGCCGGAGTGCTCGTGGATGAACGCTACGGCCAGGATGTCATTGACGCGGCCAGGAACGGCGGCTCGCCGGTCATGCTGGCGGTGCCGGTCGAAGCCAGCGGGCACGACTGGTTCACGCTGGAGTGGGGCGATCAGTGGCTCGAGCACGTCGAGGCGGTCAAGCCCGATTACGCCAAGGTGCTCGTCCGCGATAACCCCGATTTCGACACCGCCCGGCGCGAGACCCAGCTCAGCCGGCTCGCGCAGGTCAGCGCCGGGCTGCGGGAAGTCGGCGTGCCACTGCTTTACGAACTCCTCGTGCCAGCCACCGATGCCCAGCTGGACCAGGCCGGCCACGACGCCGGCGCGTACGACCTCCACATCCGTCCCGCCCTGGTCACCCGGGTGATCGCCGACAACCAGGCGCACGGGGTCGAGCCCGCGCTGTGGAAGGTGGAGGGCCTGGAGACCGTCGGTGCGGCCCGGCAGGTGGCCGAGCAGGCCAAGGCGGGCGGTCGCGCCACTGACATGATCGTCTTGGGCCGCGACGCGCCGGCCGAGCGACTCGACCACTGGCTGGAGGTAGCCAGCCAGGTCGACGCGTTCGTCGGCTTTGCGATCGGGCGCAGCATCTGGGAAGACGTGGTGCGCGAGTACGAGGCGTCCGGTCGCGGCGCGGGCGCCGCCGCCCAGGCACGCGGCCAGATCGCCGAACGTTACCTCGGCTTCGTCGCGCACTGGAGACCCTGACCCGCGCCAGCGCGGTCCTCGTATTCGTCCCGGCCGGGAGGGCTCAGGCGGGAGAATGGACCGACTCGGCGTGCACGAGATCGGTGAGCCTGGCCAGCACGCTAGGGTCGGTTTCCGGCAGCACGCCATGACCGAGGTTGAACACGTGCCCCTCGGCCGCGCGCCCGCGGGCCAGCACGTCCCTAGCCCGCTCCTCGATGACCTCCCACGGGGCGAGCAGGACCGCCGGGTCAAGGTTGCCCTGCAGCGCCTTTCCCGGCTCCACCCGCCGGACGGCCTCGTCGAGCGGGATGCGCCAGTCGACCCCGACCACGTCGGCTCCGGCCTCGCTCATCAGCCCGAGCAGCTCGCCCGTTCCGACCCCGAAGTGGATGCGCGGCACGCCGGCGGATCCGAGCGCCGCGAAGATCCGGCCGGTATGCGGCAAGATCGCGTGCCGGTAATCGTCAGGGCCGACCGCGCCCACCCACGAATCGAAGAGCTGAACGGCCGAGGCCCCCGCCGCCACCTGGATCTGCAAGAACGAGATGGCGATGTCGGCCAGCCGGCCAAGCAGCGCGTGCCACAGCTCCGGGTTGCCGTACATCAGCGCCTTGGTCTTGTCGTGATTCTTCGACGGCCCGCCCTCCACCAGGTAGGAAGCGAGCGTAAAGGGTCCGCCCGCGAAACCGATCAGCGGGCGTTCATCGAGCTCTCCGGCGAGCGCCCGCACGGCCTCGGTCACGTACGGCACGTCATCGGGAACCAGGGCGCGCAACCGTCCCAGGTCCGCGGACGTCCGCACCGGAGTCTCGATCACCGGCCCGATTCCGGACTTGATGTCGACGTCGATTCCGACGGCACGCAGCGGGACCACGATGTCGCTGAACAAGATGGCCGCGTCCACGTCGTACCTGCGCAGCGGCTGCAAGGTGATTTCCGTGATCAGATCGGGGCGGGTACATGAATCGAGCATCGAGATATCTTCGCGCACCCGGCGGTACTCGGGCAGCGACCGCCCGGCCTGCCGCATGAACCAGACGGGCGTATAAGGAACTGGCTCTCTCCGGCAGGCCCGCAGGAAGGGGGATTTCGTCTGGGACACGGTCACGTCAGGGATCGTCTCACATCATCACGCCGTGGCCGCCGGGAGACACGCCGCCCGAGATCCCACGAATCAGCGCGAGAGCGTGCCACCATCGGCATCAACCCTTTCATCCCCAGCAAGCCCCGTGACGCACCGCATTGAGGAGGTCGCCAGGATGACGCTGCTGAGCAGGCACTGTGACGGGTGCAACGAGGAGCGACTGTTCGAGCAGTTTCACGCCGAGCCTGCGAGCTGCCCGGATGTCCCGGACGGCGACTGCCAGGAGTGGGCCTGCACGGTGTGCGGCGACGCTTTGATCATCGGCCTCCCGCTGCGTCATTACGTCGGTAGCGACCGCTCGACCAGGGCCGCCTGACCGGCTGCAGGACCACGGCGGCAGGACCGAGTCGGCCGGCTCCGGCCCTGCTTCGTAGCCAGTCCGGGTCGGTGTAAATCGGACGATTCGCTTGGCATCCTCCACCCGCATGAAAGGCGGGGTATTCCAACTGTGACTCGCGCCGCGTTGCAGGTTCGCGGTTCACAGGCCGGACCGCCCCGCCGCCTCTCCCGCGCAGCCACAGCATGCCTGATCACGGTTCGTGCGGGTCGTGCCTGTGCCCGCCTGGTTACCGTAGGCATGTTCGATTATTTCACTACCCGGAGGGAGGGAGCGGCATTTCCGCCCCGGCCTGGTGGCTGGGGTTTGTACGCCGCGATCCTGATGAATCTAGACGGCGCTGCGTGAGAAGCGATGAGCGACACGTACGCTCGGGTCATGAGGCCGACTGATGGGCCAGCGGATCGGCGCACCACCCGATCACGAGCGCCACGACGATCGGGAGCGGGGCCCGGCTCCGCGGCAGGGACTCCCGTGGTGACGGGGATTACCGGGGGCGTAGCCGACGCGTCCGGGTCAGCGGCGCGGGAGATGTCGTCGCCAGCGGGGGCATCACCGACGCCCGCAGGCATGCTGCGACCCCCCGCAGGCAAGCCTCGGGCGTCCGCCAAGACGCCCAAGACGTCCGCAGGGACGTCCGGCTCGCCGGCCGCGGCAGCCGGCTCCCCGGCCGAAACGACGTTCGCGGCGGCGGTGGCGGCCTTCATGGCGGGCCGGGACGCTCACAGCCGGCGGGACCTGCAGTTCGAGGACGTTCCGGCGCCGAAGCGGCTGGCACCCTACGCTACGGCCATCGCCGCGACCGTCCAGCGGGATGACGCCGATGTGGCCTGGGGACGCCTCGTGCTGCTCTACGACCCGGACGGCCAGCAGGGCTGGGACGGCTTCTTCCGGCTGGTCGCGTACGTCCGCGCCGATGTAGAGCCGGAAATGGCCGCCGACCCGCTGCTCGGCGAGGTCGGCTGGAGCTGGCTTTCCGAAGCCCTGGATGCGCGCGCCCCCGGCTACGCGGCGCCGAGTGGCACGGTGACCAGGGTGATCACGGAGGGTTTCGGGGCCAAGCGAGACGAGCTACCGCTGACCGGGTTCGAGCTGCGTGCCTCGTGGTCTCCGGTCGGACCTGATGGCTCGAAGAGGCCGCACGGATCCGCAGGGAACAGCGATCTCGATACCCTTGACCTATCGGCGCACATCGCGGCCTGGTGCGACTGCCTGTCCGCGGCGGCAGGCCTGGAGCCGCCAGGAACGCGGGCATTGCGGCAACCGGGGCCCGGGTGAGCGCAGGCGATGAGGCTGGCGGGATCGTCCCACTGCTCGAGCCCCGCGACGGTTTGCCTCCGGTCGTCGAGACGGAAGCGGCACTGGCCGAGGTCACCGGCAGGCTAGCCCGCGGCGAGGGACCCGTCGCGGTCGATGCCGAACGTGCCTCCGGCTACCGCTACGGCCAGCGTGCCTACCTGGTCCAGCTCCGCCGCGCCGGAGCGGGCACAGTGCTCATCGACCCGATCGCCTGCCCTGAGCTGTCCGGCGTCGACTCGGCCCTGGGCGACGCCGAAGCGGTGCTGCACGCGGCGTCGCAGGACCTGCCGTGCCTGGCCGAGGTCGGCTTCCGGCCACGGCGGCTCTTCGATACCGAACTAGCCGGGCGCCTGCTCGGCTACCCGCGGGTGGCCCTCGGCACGCTCGTCGAGGAGGTCCTCGGCTTCCACCTGGAAAAGGGCCATTCGGCGGCCGACTGGTCGGTCCGCCCGCTGCGCGAGGAACTGCTGCGCTACGCCGCCCTCGACGTGGAGGTGCTGGTCGAGTTGCGCGACGCCCTCGCAGCCGAACTCGCCACCCAGGGCAAGACCGAGTGGGCCCGCCAGGAGTTCGAGGCCGTGCTCGCGACCCGTCCGGCCCCGGTACGGCCGGACCCGTGGCGGCGCACGTCGGGCATCCACCGGGTGCAATCCCGCCGCGGGCTCGCCGTGGTGCGCGAGCTCTGGACCGTCAGGGACAGGATCGCCCAGATCTGCCGACCTGTCCCCGCGCCGCGTCCTGCCCGACACGGCGATCGTCGAGGCGGCCAGGTCCTATCCGGCCAACCATGCCCAGCTGGTCAAGATCAGCGGGTTCGCGGGCCGTCAGGCCCGGCGGCACGAGAAGGACTGGCTGGCCGCGGTGGCGCGGGCGCGGGCCAGTGCCGACGACGAGCTGCCCGAGCCCGCCGGCGGAGCGATACCGAACGGGCCGCCGCCGACGCACCGCTGGGCCGAGCGTGATCCCGCCGCCGCCGCGCGCCTGGCGGCGGCTCGCGCGGTCGTGACGGCCATCGCCGAGGAAAACAAGCTGCCGGTGGAGAACCTGCTGTCCCCCGACGCGCTGCGCAGGCTCAGCTGGGATCCGCCGCGGCCATGTGACGAGCAGGCCGTGGCGGAGGCGCTCGCCGGATACGGGGCGAGGCCCTGGCAGATCGAACTTACCGCGGAACCGGTCACCCGCGGGCTGTGCGACGCCCCGGCGCACGCCACGGAGGCGGCTAAGCTGGAGGGCTCCGCCGAACCCGAGGGGTGACCGTACCGGTGCTGATGACCGCTCACGGCACTTGCCAGCAGCCCGCCGCCGCTGCCCGGCTTCCTTGACGCCCTCTCGTCACCCCTGCAGCATTTCGGCGTCTGGGCCATCGGTCTGCTGATCTTGCTGGAGGACTTCGGCATTCCCGTGCCCGGCGAGACGATACTGATCGCCGGTGCCGTCTACGCAGGCGCGGGCAGGCTCAACGTCGTGCTCGTCGGCGTCGTGGCCTTCATCGCGGCCATCATCGGCGACAACATCGGCTTCGCCATCGGGCACTTCGGTGGCCGCGCCCTGGCCCTGCGGTGGGGCAAGTACGTGTTCCTGACCGCAGAGCGACTGGACAAGGCCGAGGCCTTCTTCGACCGGCGCGGCGCCATAGTCATCACGTTCGCGCGCTTCGTCGAGGGCCTGCGCCAGGCGAACGGGATAATCGCCGGCATCACCGGCATGCACTGGCTGCGTTTCCTCGCTTTCAACGCCCTCGGTGCCGCTTTGTGGGTGGGGACCTGGGTCAGCCTCGGCTACCTCGCCGGAAACCACATCACTACGATCTACCACTACATAACGCTCTACTCCTACTACGTGCTCATCGCGCTGGCGGTACTGCTGGCGGCGTACATCACCCGGCGCGTCTGCGCCGCAGGCGGCGCCGCGCTGCGCAGGCGAGCCAGCCGACACCGAGCCAGCCGACGAGACAGCGAGCCAGACCAGCCGACACCGAGCCAGCCCACAGCGAGCCAGCCCACACCGAGCCAGCGCCACCGCAAGCCAGCCGACAGCGAGCCAGCCCACACCGAGCCAGCGCGACACCGAGCCCGACAGCCGAGCCAGCCCACAGCGAGCCAGCCCACAGCGAGCCAGCCGAGCCAAGACAGTCTCACCAAGGGTCATAACTCTCAAGCGCGGCCAAATCCCCCGCAGCCGCGTGCGCGACCCAGAAGCCGCCCTTGGGCAGGGACGGATCCGTGGGCATCGCGGCCGGCGCGCCGAGCGCCGAGCACGCCGCGGCGAGCACATCGGGAAGGTTCTCCCTGTGCAGGCACAGGACGGCGGGACGGCGATCCGCCACGAGATCGGAGAGCAGGCGCCTGAGCGAATCATCCGGGCCCGTTCGGTAGGAAGAAAAACCTGTGTAGCGGCCGGGCGGGGCCAATGAGACCGCAACCTCGACGGTCCCCCCGAAGCCTGCGGCGAACGGGCGCACGGTCGCGGAGCAGCGCAGCGCGGGCGAGCTGATCACCCGCGCAGTGGGTGCGAAGCAGGCCAGCAGGCCGGCCAGCGCCCGCGCGTCGGCCGCGCCCTGCGTATCGAGCGGCCGCGACTCGTCATCGCCTGGCCAGTCCGCCTTATGTCCCGGCCGAGGCATGCCTGACCAGGATCAACGGGACCGTCTCGCGCGGCTGGAAGGCGGAGATCACCGGATCGTCGTGCGTATCGGCTAGCTGCTCGCGGGCCTGCGCCAGAGGCAGCCAGGACACCGCGTCGATCTCGTGGCCGGGCGCGGCCTCGTGACCGAAGCTGAACGCCGACCAGTAGCTGACCCGCTTGGGATGGCCCCAGCTGATGTACTCCACGGTCGGCAGCCGGGGGCCGAGCACCGGCCGCACGCAGGTCTCCTCCCAGACCTCGCGGACCGCGGTGAGCAGGATGTGCTCATCCGGCTCGCTCTTGCCCTTGGGCAGCGACCAGTCGTCGTACTGGCGCCGGTGTACGAGCAGAACCTCGGCGCCTGCGGCTCCCTGGGGTCCTTGGGTCGCGTCAGCAGCGGGCCGCCAGATCGCCGCGCCCGCCGCGAGGGTGGCATCAGTCATCTGCCGAACGGACCCGCCGTTCCCTGACCAGGGTCTCCTGCACGTCGCGCAGCGGATTCCCGGCCTCGTCCCGGCTGTGCCTGACCCAGTACCCGTCCGCGTTCAGCCACCAGGAGGAAGTCCCGTCGTCCATGCCCATGTCGAGGAACCGGCGCAGCCGCCGCTGGTGGCCGAGGTCGTCGACCCGGACGACCAGTTCCACCCGGCGGTCCAGGTTCCTGTGCATCATATCGGCGCTGCCGATCCAGACCTGGCTATCCTCGTCCTCGCCGGTGCCGAACGCGAAGATCCGGGAATGCTCGAGGAACCGGCCGAGCACGCTACGGACCCTGATGTAGTCGGAGAGGCCGGCGATGCCCGGCCGCAGCGTGCAGATGCCGCGCACCCACAGGTCGACCGGGACGCCCGCCTGTGACGCCCGGTAGAGCGCGTCGATCACCACCTCGTCGACCAGCGCGTTGGTCTTGAACACGATCCTGGCGGGCTGGCCGGCCCGGCGCCGCTCCGCCTGCCGGTCGATCCGGCTGACGATGCCGGTGCGCAGCGAGTCCGGCGCGACGAGCAGCCGCTGGTATCGCCCCGGTGCGGCTGTACCCGGTCAAGTGGTTGAACAGGGCGGTGACGTCCTCGCCGACCGCGGGATCGGCGGTGAGCAGCCCGAAGTCCTCATAGATCCGGGCCGTAGTCGGGTGGTAGTTGCCGGTGCCGAGGTGGCAGTAACGGCGCAGCGTCCCGTCGGGCTTCCTCGCGCACGATGAGCGCCATCTTGCAGTGCGTCTTCAGGCCGACGAAGCCGTAGACGACGTGGCAGCCCGCCTCCTCGAGCTTGCGCGCCCAGGCGATGTTGGCGCGCTCGTCGAACCTGGCCTTGATCTCCACCACCACGACGACCTGCTTGCCCGCCTCGGCCGCGTCGATCAGTGCGTCCACGATCGGCGACTGGCCGCTGGTCCGGTACAGCGTCTGCTTGATCGCGAGCACCCGCGGGTCCTCGGCGGCCTCGTCGATCAGCCGCTCGACCGACGCGGCGAACGAGTCGTAGGGGTGCTGGACGAGGATGTCGCGTTCGGCGATGGCGGTGAAGATGCTGTTGTCCTTCGAGACCGCCCGGGTGGACGGGACGAACGCCGGGTAACTTCAGCTCGCCGATGTTCAGGTCGGCGATGGCGAACAGCCCGCTCAGGTCGAGCGGCCCCGGCAGCCGGTACACGGCGCGGCTGGTCGATGTCCAGCTCGGTGACCAGCTTCTCCAGCACGTCGGCCGACATCGTGTCCTCGACCTCGAGCCGGACGGCGGGCTCGGACCTGCGCCGCATCAGTTCCCGCTCCATGGCCTGCAGCAGGTTCTCGGTCAGGTCCTCGTCTACCTCGAGGTCCCTGATGCGGGTGACGCGGAACGCGTGATGCTCGATTATCTCCACGTCACCGAACAGTTCGGTCAGGTGCGCGGCGATGACGTCCTCGATCGGCACGTACCGGTTCTGCGAAAGCCCAAGGAACCTGGGCAGCAGCGGCGGGACCTTGACCCTGGCGAAAATGGTGCTCTCCGGTCCTCGGATCCGCGATCATGACGGCGAGGTTGAGTGACAGGCCGGAGATGAACGGGAACGGATGCGCCGGGTCCACCACCAGCGGCGTCAGCACCGGGTAGATGCGCTTGCCTGAACAGGTCGCCGAGGCTTTCGCGCTCGGACGCCGAGAGCTCTTTCCAGCGCAGCACCTCGATCCCGTGTTCGGCCAGTTCCGGGGTGATCCGTTCGCTGAAACAACGGGCGTGGCGCACCGTAAGCTTACCCGCCAGTTCCAGGGTGTTCGTCGAGCACCTGCCTGGGCAGCCGGACCCCGTTGCCCTCGACCGGGAAGCCCGCCACCATCCGGCGCACCAGCCCAGCCACCCGGACCATGAAGAACTCGTCCAGGTTGGTCGCGAAGATGGCGAGAAACCTCACCCGCTCCAGCAGCGGGACCGATTCGTCTTCGGCGAGTTCGAGCACGCGCTCGTTAAACCTGAGCCAGCTCTCCTCCCGGTCGAGGTACCGCTCCTCGGGCAGCGCCGTCTTCGGCACCCGGCGGCGCCCCGTCGATGGCCGTCGTGCCCTTCGGCGGCGGGAAGGCTCATCTGGCTAACGCTCATGGATTCTCATTGTCCCCGCCCGGCGCTGGGCCGGAACGTCGCGATCCTAGGACCGTTCCTGACCCAACGGCGTGGGTTCTTGCTCCCGGTCAGGTCAGGGCACCATCGGCGTGGCCGGGCACGCCTGGCCGGGCCTGGATGGCCTGCACGCTCAGCGACGCGTGCCCCTTGCTCGAGCACACCGGAATGTGCACAGGAACGAACGCGGACCGGCCCTGACGCGGCAGGGTGACCCGCAGTTCCTCGGCAGTCACCTGTGCGCAGCCGACTGGCTGGGTGCCGCCGGTGACCCTGACCCACAGCACGGAGTGCGCCGTCGCCCCGGGCGCGAGCATCACCGGCTTCGGCCGGACCGAGGTGTCGCGGATCGCCACGCTGCCGATCTGGCCGCCGTCGCCTGGCCGCGGTCATCCGGCTGTCCGTGTAAGCCGACACCTCCGGGTAGCCGTAGAGGCTGCAGGCGCGGTCCGAGACGTTAGTGAACTCCAGCGTGTAGTAAGTGCCGCATTTCCGGGCCGCCCGTGCGGGTGGTGCTGGTGGCGCCCGCGGTGGCGAGCCCGAGCCATGCCTCAAGCCTGGACGAGAGGCACAAGCGGCCGGTGACATCGGAGGACAGGGTGGCGGCCGAGCGAACCGGAGCGCGCGACAGTATGACGGCGAGCGCCGCCGTGCCGACAAAGGCCGCTAGTGCGGCGATACGCCATCCGATTTGGCCATACCTGGTCATTGGTCCCCATCTGGCGATGGTTAAGCCTTTCCCCGCGAACGCTCGCGTTAATCCCGTAGGCCTGCCTTTGATGCGGATCACGCCGATTCCATAGCGCTTGTTTGTCGCGCTTATTGCGCACGTATTGCGCACGTATTGCGGCGCCATAGGCGCTTCAGCGGCGATCGCGAGGCTCTGGGGCGGCTGGCCATCGCCGACTGCATGTGGGTCTGCACGGTCGCCGCGGGGATGGCGGTCACCGCGGTGACCGCCACCGCCCTCGTCCCGGCCCGCCAGGCCGACCGCAGCGGTGCCCGGGCTCAGCCGAGCTCAGCCGAGCTCAGCAGCGAATGCCGCCAGGTCGAGCACGTGAAACAGGGTGTCGCACCACCGCTCCCCCGCAGGCCGGTCATCGAAATGCCCGAGGCATTCGTTCGCCGCGTCCAGGATTGCCCGCAGCACCGCGCCCTCGGCGCCCTGCGGCTCCCGCAGGCCCGTGGCGCTCTGCGGTCTCTGGCCGTCCTGCGGGCACACGGATCCAGCGCCCTCCGGCACGGGCAGCGACGGTGACGGATGGCCGGGCTCGCCCTCCAGGATCGCCGCCGCCTTCCGCGCCATGGCCAGCCCGAGTGTCCCGGCCAGCAGCACTCGCTGCATCATCAGGACGCCATTGTGGTCTGTCATTCCGCTTGCCTCCATCATCCACTTGTGGCTGTCCCGCCTTCGGACTCATGATGCCGACAGGCAGTGACATTCTGGCCAGGCATCGCGAGCTGGCCATATCCAACGCAGCCGCACTGGTGGCTTCAGCACCATGAACATCAGCGGTATTGCGGGTCTCCGCGGCGGAAACGGCGCATTGTTTATCGTGGATCTAAATCCCCCCTATGGAGGGAGTAAATATCCACGGTGAATCGACGGGGGTGTTTACTCGACTTTCGCGGTTTAGGCGGCAAGGCCTTCGGCGTCTTCCCAGGCCAGGCGGATGGCATGGATTTCTGCGAGTTCTGGCGGGTCAGGGCGAAGTCGCTTAAATTTGGCGGCGATGATGACGCGGCGGAGCTTGGCGGTCATGTCGGCGGTCGACGGTTCGGTCTTCGTCGTGTACCAGGGTGCGTCGAGGCGGCGGGCCCTGGCGTCGGCCGGGTGGTGGCCGGCGGTGGCGTACCAGCAGACAGCGATCGCCTGGCAGGCGAGCATGAACGGGACGGTCCGCTCGACGGCACGGGCGGTGCGGTTGCGGGCCTGCCCGGTGCCGAACAGCTGCTTTGCGTCTTCTATCGCGACTTCAATTGCCCACCTGGCAGCATATCTTTCGATTACTTCCGCGATACCCGGGTTCTTCTCCGTGGTGACGAGCGCGAGGTCGAAGCCGGCTTTTGATCTGTCGCGGATGAGGATGACGGTGACCGGTGCC
This sequence comes from uncultured Actinomycetota bacterium, assembly GCA_963718765.1. Lineage (GTDB taxonomy): Bacteria > Actinomycetota > Actinomycetes > Streptosporangiales > Streptosporangiaceae > JAJYUU01. The sequence goes on along the minus strand of CAVQZV010000019.1, from coordinate 1,313 downwards.
GTGCCGGTGACGGAGTACCACAGGCAGGTGAACGCGGCTACGGCGATGCTCTCGGTCTTGCCGTAGCGGGTGACCGTGACTTGCGAGAACTTCGCCTTGCCGGCGATCGCCTTCAGGGACGGCAGCCGGTCTCCTTTCTTCCGCGGCCGGCCCCTGTTCCCGGTGCGCTCCGGTGCCAGGTCATGGAGGGCGGCGTTACTGCGGAGCCTGGTCGTCCAGGTCACGCCGTCCGGCAGGTGCTTCAGCTCCTCGCCGGCGTAGGCGGAATCGGCGGTGACGCTGACCCGGCGGCCGGGCAGTTCCGCCGCGAGCCGGGTGACCATGCGGCAGGCCAGGTGCAGCCGGGAGGCGGACGTGGTGCCCTTGATCACCAGCTTCGCCATCACCGGCACCGCCACGGGACGGCGGATCATGGGCAGCCGGACCCGGACCGCCAGGACCACCCAGTTGTTCCCGAAGCCTGTTTTCGCTGGTCCCTGCGCGCTCCCGTCATGAAACCACGATGCTGCCCATACGCGCTTGCCCCGTCTCCTGAACAGGGTGTCATCGACGAGGACCTCCACCGGCTCCCCGTCCGGCACGAGCAGGGAGATGACCAGCTTCGCGGCGCATATCCCCAGGTCATCGGGGTTCCACCGGGCACGGGCGAAGAAATAGTGCGCCCGGTCGTGCGGCCACAGCCGCGACAGGCCCGCCCCCGTCAGCATGCCGCACACCGTCCGCTTCCCGGACTGCGCGAGGAAACCGCAGGCCAGGGCCGTGAAGGTACGGAACGACGGGGCGGTGAACAACGGCGCGAACGCGGCCAGCATCCTCATCAGCGACGCCGGCGCCGGTGCCGCGGCATCCGGAAGCATCAGCGGGAACCCCGTTTCATCTCAGGGGAAGGCAGCAGGAAAGGGCGGGCACGCCGGCCATGATGGACATCGTGCCGCAGACACCCGACCCGCTGACCCGGAATGCCGTCGCCCAGCGGATCATCGCCCACGTCACCGCAGGCTGGCCCCGCCTCGGCGAGCCCCTCGTCCGGTACCGCGGCCAGTACTGCTACGTGTCCGCGCTCCTGCCAGGCCACCGCGAGCCCATGCCCATCCTCCGCCTCCGCTGGCAGGGCTCACCCGACGAATGGGCCATCGGGATCTACAAGGCCAGCACCGGCCAGTACAGCGAAACCGAACTCCCCGCCGCCTTCGGCGGCGCGACCGGCACCCCGGAACAAGGGATCGACGAGACCTTCATCCTCTACGCCGGCCCTTCAACCGGGAACTAACCGAGCGCCAAGCTCGACACGGTAAAACTGCGAAAGTCGAGTG
>CAVQZV010000018.1:0-1261422 GCA_963718765.1 uncultured Actinomycetota bacterium | reverse complement strand
ACACGGCCGCCTCCGACACGGCTACCCCACACGCAGCCACCGCGGACACGACGACCCCGCACGCAGCCACCGCGGACACGGCTACTCCGCAGGCAGCCACCGCGGACACGGCGGAGCCCAGCCGGACTGACCGGCCGAGCGCCTAACAACGGCGTGGTTGGACCCCTGGGTCTGTCTCGCCAACGGTGTTTCCGGCGGTTGGGTTAGTAGGTTTCGGCGGCCGGGAACCGGTCGCCGAAGGTGATGGCGAAGGCGTTGATCGCCGGCTTCCATCGCATCGTCCATCGGGTCCGGCCGGTGCCGGTCGGGTCCAGGGACCGGGTGACCAGGTACAGGCACTTTAGCGCGGCCTGCTCGGTCGGGAAGTGGCCGCGGGCCTTGACCGCCCGCCGGTACCGGGCGTTGAGGCTACTCGATCGCGTTCGTGGTGCACAGCACCGTGCGGATCTCGATGTCGTAGTCCAGGAACGGGATGAACTCCTCCCAGGCGTTGTCCCACAGCCGGATGATCGCCGGGTACCGCTGCCCCAGTCTCGGCTCAGCTCGTCCAGCGCGGCCCGGGCCGCGGCCGCGTTCACCGCGGTGTAGACCGGCTTGATGTCGCGCTTGAGGGCGTCCCAGTCCCGCTTGGAGGCCAGCCGGAAGGTGTTGCGGATCAGGTGGATGATGCAGGTCTGGACCGTCGCCGCGGCCACACGTTCGCCGACCGACCTCCGGCAGGCCCTTCAGCCCGTCGCAGACCAGGAAGAACACGTCGCTGCACGCCGCGGTTGCGCAGGTCGGTCAGCACGCTCATCCAGAACTTGGCGCCCTCGCCGCCGGTCCCGGCCCACAGCCCGAGGATGTCCTTCTCCCCTCGAGGGTGACCCCGATCGCGGCGTAGACGGGCCGGTTGGCGACCTGCCCGTCGCGGACCTTGACCATGATCGCGTCGATGAACACCGCCGCGTAGACGCCGTCGAGCGGCCGGGCTGCCAGTCCGCATCTCCTCGACCACCTTGTCGGTGATCCGGGAGATCGTCTCCTTGCTACACCGACGCGCCGTAGATCTCCGCGAAGTGCGCGCTGATCTCCCCGGTCTCAGCCCCTTGGCATACAGCGACAGCACGATCTCATCGACCCCGGTCAGCCGCCGCTGCCGCTTGCGCACGATCTGCGGCTCGAACGTGCCGTCCCGGTCCCGCGGCACGTCGATCCCGCACCTGGCCGGTGCGCCTCGGTCAGCACCGTCTTCGGCCGGGTCCCGTTGCGCACATTGCCCGACCGCGACCGGCCGGCCGTGCTTCTCATGGCCCAGGTGCTCGGTCATCTCCTGGTTCAGCGCGGTCTCCAGCACCGTCTTGGTCAGCTGCTTCAGCAGCCCGTCCGGGCCGGTCAGGGACAGGCCCTGCTCCCGGGCCCGCCGCACCAGCTCCTCCGCCGCCAGCTGCTCAGCGGTCGGCTCCGGCTTGCTTCTTCGTCACGTCCTCTAGTGTCGCGGTCATCACGGCACCTCTCCCGCCGAACACCAGGCTCGGCGCATCAGGGCCGGAAACACCGTTAAATCCACAGTCCACCGTGTTAATTGGCGTGATCGTTTCTGGTGGGTGCGGCTGGGCGGTCGTGATGATCGCGGCTGGTGCGGGCGTGCTTGCCCGGCCGCTCACTTTTCTGGCGGCATGTCCTGGTGGCTGGCTGTGCAGGGGCGGGCGGCCGCAGTGGCCTGCGGAGTGCGGTGACCTGGTGCGGGCTGGTCAGGCCGGGTGGCTGGCGGGCCGCAGGCGGCTTCGAACAGGTTCAGCCATTCTGGCTGGCGGTGCCAGCCGCGGGCAGGTGCAGGGTGATGTGGCCGCGGCCGTGGCGGGCGGTGCGGGCGGCGATGCCGATGAGGTCGCGGCGCAGGGTGGCGCCGCGGGCCCTGGCGCAGGCGAGGCTGGCCAGCGCGCCGGCGGCGCGCAGCAGGTTGCAGCTGATGGCGGCGCAGGCCAGCCACGCGGCGTTGGCGGGGAAGGATCCCGACGGCAGGTGCGCGAGGGGGCCGTCGTTCCAGTCGGCGAAGACCTGCTCGATGATGGCGTGGTCGCGGTGGTGCTCCTCGGCCTGGATCATCTCGAACGGGCTGTCGGTGAACACGGCGTGGTAACGCCAGGCGGGGAACAGTTCCTCCTGCCCGGCAGCGCTGGTGTTCATGTCGCGGACGCGGCGGACGATCAGCCGGGCGGTGAGCGGGACCGGTACCCGGCCTCGGCGGGGGTGTGAGGTGAACGCGGTGTATTTGACCTCGGCGACCTCGGCGTCAGAGACCCAGCAGCCCAGCTGGTCATCCCACAGCGCCCGGGGATAGGCGATCGGCGTCCAGGCCGTGGCCGGGATCGCGGCGATCGCGGCCTTGACCGCCGAGTTCAGCTGCGCGGTGACCGAGAAGCACGCGCCCGCGCGGCGGACGGCCCAGATGGCCGCGCTGCTGTAATACGCCGAGTCCATCCGCACCACGATCGTGCCGCTGCACCCGGTATCGCGGGCGATCGCCGACCGCCTCGGTGATGAACGACGCCGCACCGCGGGCGGAGCCGGCGCTGCCGCCGCGCAGCCTGACCGCGGCGATCACCGGCGCGGCCAGCGGGGTGCTGATCGTGGCGGCCAGCACGTTCAGGCCACGGACCAGCAGGCTCTTGCCGCTGATCTTGGTATAGCCGAACGCCGCCCCCTGCTTCTGGTATCCGAAGACCCGTTTCTGCTGAGAGTCGATATCGACGAAGGCCAGCACGTCCCTGCCGGGCAGCAGCGGCGCCCGGCGGGCCAGCTCAGCCAGGAACTCCCGGTGCACCTTCTCCAGCTGCCGGGCGTTCCCCCAGGTGAACGACCGCAGGAACGATCCCAGCGTGGACGGCGCCCGCACCCCGCCGAACAGAACCGCCATCGCGCCGTGCCGCAGCACGTCCATGTCATCGATGCTGTCCGCCCCGGCGGCCATCCCCGCGACCAGGCAGCCCACCTTCAGATCGGCGTTCACCCCGGCCCGGCGGCCGATCCTGACATGCCCGCCAGCCAGGTCCGCCAGCCCGCAGCGTTGCGCCAGGGCCATCACCGGCACCAGGCCCGCCCGCGACACGAGATTCGGGTCATCAAACGATGCGTGCGTCTTCGCCAGATCATGTAACAATCGCATCTGCGAGGTGTCCTCTCCAACGGGACGTCGGAAGCTTCAGCAACTCCCATCGTCCCAGCTCAGAGGGCACCTTTCGCATCGACGCGCCCGAATACACACCTAATTACGCGGTGGATCGAGGCTAAGGCGATCAGCTGGCGCGCTCTATCGAGCAGATTGCGTGCTGACGAGATCCCCGCCGAGATGCGTGACTTCATTTTCGAGGTCGAAGGGATGCTAGCGCAGTAGTGGTTGGGCTCAGACGAGAGTTATATGTTCGTGCGTGGCAATGCGATTGAGCAGCAGCTCGTGTAGAAGTGCGTGGACAGCGTGGCAGCCCCCGGCCTCGGCTGCGACGAGTAGGGCGTGGTCCAGGCCAGCGAGGCGGATTCGGATCCAGGGCGCCGTGGCGATGACAGCTACGATCTTGCCGCCCACATCCTCGGCGGCGAGTTCCGCGTCAGTCTGAACGGCTCTGCCGCCGACCCGAGCACGACTGCTGCGGAGGCCGCGTGACCAGCGCACGGCGGCGAGGCTGCGGGTGACTGCGCCGTATTCGCGCCAGAGGTCGCGGTCGCGGGCGTCGCCGGTCTGGTAGTAGTCGGCGAGGATCTGGAACGGGGTGCGGCTGCCGGTGCGGCCGGTCTTGAGGTCGCCGCGGGTCATTTCCTCGGCGGGTGTCCAGTCGCCGCCTTTGGCGATGTAGGCGCCTGCGGCGGTGGCGGAGACGTTGGGGTCGATGCGGACGGCGTGCAGCTGGTCGGGCTGGCGCAGGCCGTGGTCGCGGCAGCTGGCGGCCAGCCGCGAGTGGATGTGGCCGTGCAGCGCGGCGATGGCGGCGGCGTCCAGGTCCTGGTCGTGGACGAGCAGGACGTGGTAGTGCGGGTGCCAGCCGTTCTCGTCACCCCAGGTGAACTCCAGGGCGATGATGTGCCCGGCGATGCCGAGCCGGCGCTTGAGCCGCTGCCAGGCCGCGCCAGCAGTGACCCGCTTCCACGCGTGCGCGCTCGGCGTCGACCAGTCTCGAGCTAGCGCGTCGTCGAGGTCGTGCGGGACGGTGATCGTGACGAGACTGGCGGCGTGGCCCTGCGGTCTCCCAGGTGGTGAGTGCTTCGCGGAGCTCGGCGGCGCGGCGGTGGTGGATCTTGGCGGAGCAGACGGGGCACAGCCAGACGTTGCCGCAGGTCTCCAGGCCGCAGTAGTAGGCGCTGCCGTCCTTGATCCGGATCTCGACCCGATCGCCGACCGGGACGACGCCGCAGTTGCGCTGCCGCTGCGGTGTGTCCGGGTCGGCGGCCGCGAGTGCCCGCAGGTTCATCCGCGCTCCGCGGCGCCATCCGGCCGGATCGTCGCAGGCCACCAGGGGGTGGTTCGAAACTTTGCGTCTATACCGAGACAGTGCGTTCGCGGGAGCGGCAGGAGAAGGAGAGAAGGAGAAGGATGATCGGCGGCCTACTGCGCTTCGCGCCCGGCCGCCTCGGGGCGCGCACAGTTCGCGCGCCCGCGTGGTACGGGATCCGGTGGTGGGTCGGGTCGTGGTTGCCATGTCGTGCCTCGCAGACGAGCTGGACACCGAGGCCCGCGCTGGTGGCGGGTCTCGCCTTGCTGTCTGGGCCGGGATGGCAACCGGCAGCGCACGGCGCGCGATGCGTCAGCCGTGGCTGGCTGAAAGCTAGACTTGGGCCACACTCTGGGCTGTGATCGACTCTGCGGGTCGCTGACCTGCTGGTGCGGGGTCTGACGGTGGTTGAAGTTGCGCACTAATGGCGGAGTCGGGACGGCTGCCGCGGATCGCGAAGACGCCGCCGGGGTGTTTCCGAAGCGTTACCCTGCGCACCGCATTCTGGGATCGTGAACAGGACCCGGATCGTCGCAGGGCTCCTTTTCCTCAGTGCCGCGCTTTGCCTGGGTGTGATCTGGCCGATGTGGGCGCGCCTGCTTTGCCGTCAGCGCAGAACGTGCCGCCGGGAGCGGACGGACCGGCGATGGGCTTGATGAGCATCTTCTTCTTGAGCTGTCTTCTCGCAGGTGGGAGCGGGCGTCCTGGTCGCTGTCGCCATCAGGCGGCTTCGCCGCAAGTGAGGCGAGAGTCGAGCCTGGTCTGACCCAGCCCGCTGTGGTCAAGGACGTGGGCGTGCGTGCGGTGGCCGGGCTGCGCGGCTGAGGGTATGGCCGTGCCCCTCGCCGTCAAGGATCTTCGACCGCTACGCGGCGCCTTCGGCGTCCTTGACCGCGAGCCTCTGGCACGGCATCGGCAGATGGAGGGGCAGGCAAGGAGCCTGCCTCAGCCGACGCCGCGCAGCCCTCTACAGCGAAGGTCGAAACCAGGACAATTCAGGCACGATTTCGTGCCACATACGTGCCACAGCTGACCTGGGCGGCTCCGGTAGGCGGCGGCGAGCGACCCCGCCTACATGGCTCTGAGCTGGGGATTCGTCGGTCGAGCCGAGACCCCTGGCTTTCTTCTAAGCAGCCGGTCGGGGGTTCGAGTCCCTCCAGGCGCGCCAACAGAAACCCCGGGTCAGGGGATGATGAGTACGATCCTGCGGCTCCTCCGAAGCTGGCCGGGCCCTCGGGTGCCACACACCGCAAGCGACCGAATCGTGCTGAGGCATTTCCGTTCGTTGTGCTGATGACGGCCACTGGGCCGAGGGGAGCTGACGGTATGGCCATGTCGGACGCTGACCGCTACGTGCTGGGTTTCGAGGAGATCGACAGGACACAGATCGCCGTCGTCGGGGGCAAGGCGAGCCAACCTGGGCGAGCTGTCACGCATCCCCGGCGTCCGGGTGCCCGCTGGCTTCTGCGTCACGACGGACGCCTTCCGGCGGATCACGGCGGATGCGCCATCGCTCGACGATCAGCTCGATCGGCTCGCGCTCCTCAAGCCCAACGACCGAGACGCGATCCGCACGCTCAGCGCGGAGATCCGGCAGACGATCGAAGCGATCGCCATTCCTGACGATCTGGCGGCGGCGATCACTGCGGAGATCAGCCGACTCGGCAGCGACGCTCGCCTACGCGGTGCGATCGAGCGCGACGGCGGAGGACCTGCCGACGGCGTCGTTCGCGGGCCAGCAGGACACCTATCTCAACGTCGTGGGCCCGGCGGCGATCCTTCGGCACGTCAGCCGGTGCTGGGGCTCGCTCTTCACCGAGCGCGCCGTCACCTACCGCCTGCGCAACGGTGTCGACCACCGCCAGGTCCACATGGCCGTGGTCGTGCAGCAGATGGTGTTCCCGGAGGCCGCGGGCGTCGTCTTCACCGCCGACCCCGTCACCTCGAACCGCAAGATCGTCTCGGTGGAGGCGACCTTCGGCCTCGGCGAGGCGCTGGTCTCCGGCCTGGTGAACGCGGACGTGTACAAGGTTCGAAACGGCGATGTCGTCGACAAGGCCGTGGCCACCAAGCGGCTCGCCATCCAACCGTCACCGGGCGGCGGGACGCACGAAGAGCCGCTCGACCCGGCCCGGCAGCAGCAGACCCGTGCTTGCCGATCCGCAGGTGGTGCAGCTCGCGACGCTGGGTCGGCAGATCGAGGCGCATTTCGGCTGCCCGCAGGACATCGAGTGGTGCCTGGTCGACGGCGGCTTCCAGATCGTCCAGAGCCGACCGATCACGACGCTGTTCCCCGTCCCGGAGCGCGACGACGCCGAGAACCACGTCTATGTGTCCGTCGGCCATGGGCAGATGATGACGGACCCGATGAAGCCCTTGGGGCTCTCCATGTGGAAGCTCACCGCGCTGCCGCCGATGTACGTGGCCGGCGGGCGGCTGTTCGTCGACGTGACGCGAACGCCTGGCATCACCGGCGAGCCGGCCCGGCCTCCTCGCAGTCTTCGGACAGGGGCGACCCGCTCATCAGGGACGCGCTGCAAACGGTGCTCGACCGCGGTGACTTCCTCCCGAGGCTCCCCGACGACGCCCCCGCCGGTCCGCCATCTGGTCTCCCGCCGTGCCTCGATCGAGACCGACCCCGCGATCGTCACCGAGCTCATCGCACGCGCCGAGGAGTCCATCGCCGCCGTGCAGCGCGATATCCAGACGAGGTCGGGCACGGCCCTCCTGGACTTCATCCTCGAGGACCTCCCCGAGATGAAGCGGATCCTGTTCGATCCGCTGAGCCAGCAGGCGATCATGGCGGGCATGGAGGCCACCTGGTGGCTCAACGACCAGTTGCAGGAATGGCTGGGCGAGAAGAACGCAGCCGACATACTCACCCGGTCCGCCCCCAACAACGTCACGTCGGAGATGGGACTCGATCTCCTGGACGTCGCCGACGTCATCCGCCCGCACCCGGACGTCGTCGAATTCCTCCGCCACGTGCACGACGACGACGAGTTCCTGGACGACGACGCGCTGACGAAGCTGGAAGGCGGGGCCGAAGCACGTGACGCCATCCGCGCCTACCTCGACAGCTACGGCATGCGCTGCGTCGGCGAGATCGACATCACGAGGCCGCGCTGGAGCGAGCACCCGACCGCGCTGGTGCCGGTGATCCTCGGGAACATCAAGAGCTTCGAGCCGGGCGAGGCCCATCGACGCTTCGAGCGAGGGAAGCGGGAAGCGCAGGAGAAGGAAGTCGAGTTGCTGGAGCGCTTGCGCGACTTGCCCGACGGCGAGCAGAAGGCCGACGAGACCAAGCGGATGATCGACCGCGTCCGGACGTTCATCGGGTACCGGGAGTATCCGAAGTACAGCATGATCAGCCGCTACTTCATCTACAAGCGAGCCCTGCTGGAGGAGGCCGAGCGTCTCGTGCAGGCCCAGGTGCTCCGCGAGCGGGAGGACATCTTCTTCCTCACGTTCGAGGAGCTTCACGACGTGGTGTCCGCGCAGCACGCGGATGACGAGCTCATCCAACAGCGCAAGACACGCTTTCGCGTCGTACCACGCCCTCACGCCACCCCGGGTGCTCACGTCGGATGGCGAGGCCATCGCCGGGTCGTACCGACGCGACGACCTACCGCCTGGCGCACTGGTCGGCTTGGCAGTCTCCGCCGGAACCGTCGAGGGCCGAGCGCGCGTCATCCTCGATATGGCGGACGCCGACGTCGAGGAGGGCGACATCCTGGTGACTGCGCACACAGACCCCAGCTGGTCGCCGCTGTTCGCCGCGATCAAGGGCCTGGTGACCGAGGTCGGCGGTCTCATGACGCACGGCGCAGTGATCGCCCGGGAGTACGGCCTGTCCGCCGTCGTGGGGGTCGAGCACGCCACGCAGTTGATCGAGGACGGCCAGAGGATCCGGCTGAACGGAACCGACGGGTACGTCGAGCTCCTCGGGACCAATCAATGACCAGGATCACCCACAACTGGCGCAGGTGGTTGCGCAGTCCCAAGCACGGGATAGCGCGCGGTGTCGCCGTCTTTGGCAGTCCCGGCTTCCAGAAGGATCCGGGCAGGGCTGGACGACCTGCTTGCGGACTGCAGTCAGCTGCGAGCGTGGGCTGAGAACCATGGCCTCCATCTGGACGACAGTCCGGAGTCCCTGATTCGCGCTCGACGATGCGCTGGACCGGTTCGCTGACCTGCAGGCGACACAGCGGCTAGCCAACGAAGCGGGCCGCTACCTCGGGACGGTACTCGCGCGCCACGGTGACCGACGCTCGCTGGCAGGTATGGCCCAACGGGCACCCGGTAATCCGATTGCCTTCCGGGCACGACCTCGATGTCGTCGCGATCGTCAACGACGCATCTCGCGCCGGGAAGCTAGAGCTCGCGAAACACTACGCTGACGCGATCGAAGGCCAGCCATCCTGACCGTGCGCTTATCGAGCGGGCGAAGCAGGCCTACCGACCGCCCATGGAGATGTCCTACGCAGGGGGAATCGATGAAGATCAGCGGATCGGTCGCGCTGGTAACCGGCGCCAACCGCGGGCTCGGCCGGGCGTATGCCCGGGAGCTCATCGCCAGGGGCGCGGCAAAGGTCTACGCGGCAGCCCGCAATCCCGCGGCCGTCACCGACGCCGGGGTTACTCCGATCGCGCTGGACATCACCGACTCGCAGCGCGTCGCCGAGGTCGCGGCGCAATGCGCGGACGTCACCCTCCTCGTGAACAACGCCGGGGTGCTGAAATACAGCACGTTCATTGGCGCGCCGGACCTCGACGCAGCCCGGCTGGAGATGGAGACGAATTACTTCGGAACGCTGGGTATGTGCCGGGCCTTTGCGCCCACCCTCGCAGCCAACGGCGGTGGCGCAATCGTCAACATGCTGTCGGTCACCAGCTTCTACACCAATCCGTTTGACGCCTCCTACGGCGCCTCGAAGGCGGCGGCGTGGTCGCTGACCAACGGCGTCCGTCTCGAACTTCACCACCAGGGCACCCTCGTGGTCGCTGTGCACGCCAGCTTCATCGACACCGACATGGCCGCCCTGGCCGACGCGCCGAAAGACAGCCCCGAATCGGTCGTCAGGCAAGTCTGTGACGCGGTAGAGGCCGGCCAGGTCGAAGTCCTTGCCGACGAGCGGACGCGGACGGTCAAGGCAGAACTGTCGCGCGACCACGAGCTGATCTACCCGCCCGTCCAGGCATTCTGGGATTCCGCGATCCAAGGCACGGCTTAACGCGGCAGCCAGGACCATGAACAGCCGGGCTGCTGGGCCGAGCTGCTGGGCCGGGCTGCTGGGCCGGTGCCGAGGAGCAACGCCCGTGCTGCAAGGCTGCACGCATGTCTTTCCTTCCCGAGGTGTCTGCCGAGGACGTCATCGATCAGCCGGCCCGCACCCAGTTCGACGCGTTCCTCGACGAGCACCGCAGCGATCTCAACCATTGCCTGGACGGACTGACCGAGGAGCAGGCACGCCGATCGCTGGTTCCTTCGCGGACAACTCTCCTGGGCCTGGTCAAGCACGCGACCTTCGTCGAGAAGGTCTGGTTCGACGAAGCGTTCACCCGCCGGTCGCGCGCCGAGATCGGCATTCCCGCGACGCCGGACGAAACGTTCATCCTGGACGAGACCGACACGATCGCCTCCATCCAGCTAGCGCACCAACAGGCGTGTGAGTCCTCACGCCGCGCGGCCGCATCCCTGGGCCTGGACGACGTGGTCGACGGCAACCGGCGCGGCCCGCTCCCGCTGCGCTGGATCTACCTGCACATGCTGCGCGAGCTTGCCCAGCACTGCGGGCACGCCGATATCCTCCGGGAGCAAATCCTCGATCACGATCGGCACGAGTGACCGCCCGCGCTCGCCACACGGGTGCGCTTGGATCGCGCTGAGTGCTTACCGGCGCCGGCGCCGGTGACGTCGTAAAGGTGATGCACCGGGTCGTGGATGAAGTACCGCCCGAAGGACTCGATCGGTAAATTCCGCCCCGTCGCTGCGGCTGCCGGTGCGCTGCCATTGGCCGGGGGCGATGTCGTCGAAGTGCGCTGCGATGACCTCCGCTGCGGCGGCCAGTTCCCCGGCCACCACCTCGGGGTCTTGCTCACCGTAGCGGTCCTCGATAGCCGTGGCGTCTTGATCCCAGTTGGGGAACTGCGGCCCTTCCAGGGTGAGCATCAGAGTGAGTCGCTGCTCGTACAGCCGCAGAACATCACGGACGTGGCAGCCATACTCCAGCGCCGACCACTTCGCGGGTGATGGGCGCGGGCGCGGATCACCGGAGCCGGTCAGCACGCGCTGCCACGCTGCGGCATTGGCGCGAATCATCCCGCCGATCTCCTCGCGGGAGAAGCTCTGGGTGTCCAGGCCACATTCTGGGCAGGGCCGCCCCAGCACCCAGGTCCAGTCCTTCGTGTCAGGCTCGATGGTCATGGCGCCGCAAGTACCTCGAATGCCGGATGCTTGGGTGCGATGGCGCGGATCTCTTCCTCGCTGGAGTCCGGGCCCGTGCCCTCGAAGAAGATCCCGACCTCCGCCTTCCACCTCTTCAGGTAGGCACGCAGCACCGGCACCTTCTCGTCGTCGGCGAGTTCGCGGCCGCGAAACGCCTCGGCGCGGTTGCCCACTCGTAGCTCGCCGGTACCGACGACGCGCAGGTTGCGGACCCACTGAGTTTCGCCGCGGGGCGCCACGAGGTACCTGCGGCCTTCATAGGTGAGCAGGTTCACCGGGGTAGTGCGCCACTGCCCGCTCGTCCGGCCCTTCACGGCTAGGACTCGCGACCCGAGAACGCTAATGCCCCGCCTGGTCAGGAACGCCACGGACCGATTGAAGACGTTGCGCGTAAACCAGCCGGGCGGGCGATAGTGATTCGGCATGCAACCCAGCCTAACGAGGACCGGCGTCGCCGAGCGAAGCCGGCGGAAGCATCCACGGACCGGCCTGACTTCCAGATATAGGCCGCCTTGACCCGCAGTTCCGGGCCGGGCTACTTTGACGCCGGAGGCCCGCGGGATTAGCGGTACTGGCCGCATGCCCGACGGCGGCCCGAATCGATGCCCGCTGACCTGCGCTATCGGCCGATACGGGCCGGGCTCAGGAGGACGCAGATGGCGCTCAAGATCATGCCGCATGGTCGGCTCCAAGAGTGGGTTGCCGACGAGAAGGGCTTCTTCACCGCCGAGGGCCTCGAATACAGCTTCGTGATCGAGGACGATTACGGCATGCGCTCGGTGCGCCGCGACGAGACCGGGCAGATCAAGACCGGCGCGTTCGAGACGTTCGAGGCGGGTCGCAGCGGCGCGAACGTGAGCTGCGCGTGTCACTGGGCCACGAGCGTCGCGGCGAGCGAAGGCAACGGCCAGCTCGTGACGACGGCTTACTCGGTTGCTCCGTGCGGCATATTCGTGCCGCCCGAGTCGTCGATACGTCGCCCTGAAGACCTGGCGGGCGTACCGATCGGGGTCGGCTACCACTCGGGCAGCCACTTCGCCACGCTGCAGGCCCTCGAGGACGTGCTGGCGGCGGACGAAATCAACCTGAGCTTCGAGGGGCCGCCCAACGAGCGCCTGAACGCGCTGCTGACGCGACAGGTTCATGCCGCCACTGCGTGGGGCGTTCCGCTGTACATCGCGGAGGCGTACGGATTCCGCAAGGTGGTCGATGCGACCTTCATGATCGGATTCCTGGTCACCGGGACCGACGTCAGCAAGTCCGATGTCGAAAAGTACTTGCGCGCGCTCCGCAGCGCTCAGATGGAGATCGACCTGCATCCCGAGCGCTATAAGCACTACCACCTGCAGGCAGTACCGGAGCAGTACCGCGACCACGTCGACGTGCGGACGTTCGGTACCGGCGAGCGCATCGTCTTCCTGCCCTACAGCAAGGAGACCTTCACCGCGACCCGGGAGTGGACGCACAACCGCAAGCTCTTCCCGGAACAGCCATCATTGGTCGACTACGACGACGCCGCCCTCGTCTGAGATCCCACCGCAAGCCTGGCCCGGCACCGCTCCGCTCAGAGAGCTATGCCGGCGGAAGACACCCTGAAGGTTTCAGCGAGACAAAGCAGCTGAAGCCGGGCCGTCAGAATGGCTGACAACACCGGTACGGCATTGGCAGCCGCAAAGCTGAGGGCGTACTGAATCAGCCAATGCCCCGGAGTGGGTGAATTGCCCGCTAGGTGACCGGCCGCGGGCGGTCAGCTCCGGCTCGAGCAAGGTCGTGCTCAGGTCTCCTCAGGCCGTCTCCGGCCAGCCATGGCGGATCATCTATCGGTCACATGCCTCGTGTCCGGCGGGTCATATAGGTAGGACCTGAGAACGCACAGATGGGACAAGGAGACGCTCATGAAAGCGGCCCGCATCCAGAAGCCGGAGGGCCTCGAGGGGATCGATGGCCTCGTCTACGAAGACGCTCCGGATCCCCGGCCTGCGATCGGCGACGCGCTCGTGCAGGTGCACGCTGCCAGCTTCACTCCGACCGAGCTGATCTGGCCTCTCGACACCGATCGGGCCGGGCACAAGCGGACATACCGGATCCCGGCCCACGAGGGATCGGGCGTCGTGGTCGGGCTCGGCTACGGCGCTGCCGGCGTCTCGGTGGGCGACGAGGTCTACGGGCTCATCGACGGGTATCGCGACGGCTGGGCAGCCGAGTACGTGGCGATCGAGGCCCGTAGCCTGGCGCCCAAGCCGACAAGCCTCGACTTCATCCACGCCGCCGCGATCCCGCAGGCCGGGCTCACGTCATGGCAGGCACTGTTCGACCACGGCCACCTCGAATCCGGCCAGACCGTGCTGATCCACGGCGCCGGCGGCGGCGTCGGATCGGTGGCCGTGGAGCTCGCCCGCTGGGCTGGCGCACACGTGATCGGAACCGGCCGGCCCGGCGCTCGCTCACGCGTGCTCGAGCTCGGCGCCGACGAATTCGTCGATGTCGAGCGCGACGGCTGGGAGGCCGACGTCGGGCAGGTCGACCTCGTCTACGACGCAATCGGCGGCGACGTGCTCGCATGTTCCCCAGCGGTCGTGAAGCCCGGTGGTGCCCTGGTCTCCGTCATGGCTCCGCCGCAAACTGATCGAGACGACATCCGGACAGTTCACTTCGTACGTGACCCGAGCGGTGCGCAGCTGCGAGACATCACCCGCCTCGTTGACCAGGGCGTCATACGGCCTCAGGTCGGCGCGGTCTACCCGCTCGCAGACGCGCGCGAGGCGTTCATGGCAAAGTCAACACAGCACATTCCGGGCAAGGTCGTGCTGACGCCCTGATGGACTGTGTCCCTGGCGACGCTCGCCGCAGCGTACCTGCGCGACCGCGGCAGCCCGCTCGACGAAGTGCGGGATCACCTCGACCGGGACGGGCATGGATCTACTGCGACGCCGGACTGAACAAACGGGGAGGACACCGCAGATGAAGACCCAGTCGATCGCGACACCGCAGGAGTGGGAAGCAGCTCGCCAGCAGCTGCTCGTCAAGGAGAAGGAACTGACCCGCGCCAGGGATGCGCTGGCCGCCGAGCGCCGGCGGATGCCCTGGCTCCCGGTAACGAAGCAGTACGCCTTCGACGGGCCCGCGGGCCGGGTGAGCCTGGCCGACCTGTTCGAGGGACGCCGCCAGCTCATCGTCTACCGCGCTTTCCTGGAGCCTGGTGTCTACGGCTGGCCCGAGCACGCCTGCCCCGGCTGTTCCCTTTTGGCCGATCAGGTCGCCAATCTCGCCCACCTGAACGCCCGGGACACCACGCTCGCCTTCGTATCGCGCGCGCCGCAGCCCGACATCGCCCGCGTGAAGGACCGGATGGGCTGGACGATGCCCTGGTACAGCCTGACCGACGAGTTCGACGGCGACTTCGGCGTGGACGAGTGGCATGGCACGAATGCCTTCATCCGTGACGATGATGGCCGGTTGTTCCGCACGTACTTCGTCAACAACCGCGGCGACGAGCCGATGGGAGGCACCTGGAGCTACCTGGACGTCACCGCGCTCGGCCGGCAGGAGGAATGGGAGGACTCGCCAGAGGGCTATCCGCAGACCGCGCCGTACACGTGGTGGCGGTGGCACGACGCCTACGACGGCACGTGACGCTTGAGGACTGAGCTGGTACGTCGACGCTGATGTGCCACCACAGCCGGAAACAATGTGAAAGTGCGGGAAGCGGCTTGCAAAGTGCAAGATGCGCAACAACAATCAGTAGCGGCGGAAGCGCGGCCCGTGCGGAGTTCCGCACTGGGAGCGCTGCCATCTGACGATGTAGGCCAGCAGCATTGGGGGACATATGGCCAGACGGCGGCTTCTCGGGCATCCATCACCGCTCGAATCCAACTTCTGGTACCGCCCTAAGCACGCCGCGCCCTCGCGCCTGCTCCGGGTAGCCCGCCGGCTGAGCGTCGCGCTTTCGCTCGCCGAGTTCAGCGGGTACTCGCAGCGGCAGGTTAGCGTCGTCCGGTCTCAGTGGCCGCGCCTCACCGTCGTGGGCATCGAGGCCACGCAACTTCGCCGCGCTGCCTGATTCAGATCAATTCGAACGGAACGTGGTCGGCGTCCATCCGCGGCCGTCCGACGCTCGCGGCCGCCGTTACCACGGCCACCGGCCAGTGACCGGCGCTCCGAGCCCCGCCGGGCTCAGCCGCTGCACGCGATAGGCGACTACCAGCCGCTGCACCCCGAGACTGGCCACGAGGTACAGGAGCAGGGTGGCGGTTCCCAGCTGGGCCATGGTCTTGTCCCGGCCGACGAGGAAGTCGTATCCGAGGTGGGCGGCCAGTGCCGCTACCCAGAGCGCGGCGGTCAGCAGGCCGCCTCGCACCCACGGCTGGCCGTCCTGCATCCAGATCCGGACAGTGAACGCCCGCAGCGAGCCGAAGATCGCCGCCAGCACCAGGCTGCCCGCGAGAGCAGCGACAGTGGCCGGCCCTACGTGCACCCGCTGCAGGCCGGACGACATCTCGATCACTCCGACCACCAGCAGTACCAGGAGCAGGCGCTGGTTGCCCCGGACCGGGCGCGACTGCAGCTGCCGGAAGATCAGCAGGCCGAGTACGACCAGGCCGACCACGAGGTCGAGCACCGTCTGGCTGGACATTTCTCCCCTGTCCGCTGCTCACGCGCGAAGCCCTCTGGCCCAGCCGACAACAGGAGCAGCCCTCGACCTCAATCTAGGTACGGCGGCACCGCCACCTCTGTGTTCGCGATCCCGACATCGGCATGACAGATGTCACGCGCGGGCAGATGGATATCACCGCCTGGCGTCAGCCCGGTCACAAGATGATCACAAGCTGCCTGTTAGGTTGACCGCCCTGGGGACATCGAGACAATCACAACGGAGGTACTCAATGGGTCTGCCGGTACGGCAGCGGAGGGCGCTCGACCATATTGACCGCGTCCTGCGGGGGTCAGACCCACGGCTGGTTGCGATGTACTCGATCTTCGACAGGCTCGCCCGGGGTGAGCCGTTGCCGCGTTTCGAGCAACTTCGGTCTGGCCTGCTGGCACGGCTGACCCTGCTCGGGGCGATCCTCGCCACGATTGCCTCTCACCTGCACATCCGGATTCGGCCCCGGCGACGGGTCCGGGTCGCTCAGCCGGCTCAGGTCAGGCGGCGGGCTCAGGTCAGGCGGCGGGCCGGGTCACGACGCTGGCTCGGCCTTCGCCCCCGCCAGCGCGCCATCCTGCTCTACCCGCTGGCGATCGCGCTGACCGTCGGGTCGATCGTGCTGGCCGCCCGATCGGGTCCTGACCGCAGCTGCCTGCCCGTGCGCGCTGTCGCCGCCGCTAAGAACGTCGCCCGGTCCAGTCTGTGCCCGCCGGGCACCGTCAGCCCAGCCGCCTACGGCAAGTAGCCGCTAGATCCGCACTGCCGCGAGTTCGGGCCGCGCGCAGGCGGGTCCCGTCGCAGTCGCGGTCGCGCCAATGCGCGAGCAGCTCGCCAGTAGCACGACGTCGTCTGCCGGGCTTGTGCTACCCCCGAGGCCCGACAGATCGATAAAGAAATGGGGCCAGGGCAAGGCGGCCGATGTCCAGAGGACCCGGTGGTTGCCCAGGTCGTAGCCCCACGCGTCGCCCAGCGCGTCCTGGTCAAGGCCCAGGGCGACCCCGCCTGCAACCCAGTAGAGGCTGCCGGCCACCGACAGCGTCGCCTTGTTCAGCAGCGACCCGGAGTGGACGTCGACACCCGAGAGCGCGTTCCCGCTCGCAAGGTAGACAATCCCCGAACCAGCGTCGGCGAGTTCCAGGGCCGAGGAGGCTTTCGGCGGCCAGATCAGCGCACCACTCTCGCCACTGTAGGCATAGACGCCCCCGCCCGCTGAGAACAGCATCACGTCGTCGGTGACGGCGCTGAGGGTGCCAGGAAATGCATCGTGTGCCGACGGACGGAGCACCTGCATCGCGCCGCTGCTGAGCGTGATACGCCGGACCAGCAGCACGCCGGACGGACTGCCGGCCTGCGCCACGTAGACGTACTGACCCGACACCCGCCATGTCTGCCCTGGCGGGCCAGTGGCCTGGCTCCACAGCACCCGGCCCGTGGAGTTGGAGTAGGCCGTGACCGCACTGGACCCCACGACGACGGTGCTCGAGCCGTCGGCGGCGATGGCGCCCCCGTAAGCCGCGGCCGGGTAGGTACGGATCTGGTCGCCGGTGGCCGCCGACAGCATCACCTCGTACCGCTCCGGTGCCGCGCCGGCAGGCGGCTGCACGCCCACGGCGACGACGCCGGCAAATGCGCGCACCCCGACGATCGAGGAACCGGTCGGCTCGTCCGTGAGCGTGGTCTGCCACATCCGGATCCCGGTATGGAGCTGGAATCCGGTGACTTCCAGGCCTTCCCCGAGTACCGCGAGCCCGCCGCCGGTTGCCGCATAGGCCGCATCGAGGCTCGGCACTGTGCCCGTCACGCCGGCCTCGGCCAGCCACGAGCCAGTCAGCCTGGCTGTCCAGAGAATGGAACCAGGCGCCTGGCATCGCGGGCCCTCGCAGTGCTGCGCCTGCTGGCTCACGGCCCGGCTGGGGATGACAACAGCGCCGACCAGGACGACGGCGAGCACCGCACGCCGCGCCCAGAGTGCAGTCCCGCGCGGCGCTCTCACCACCAGGCGCGCCCGGAGTGCGGTCCCGCGCGGCGCTCTCACCGCCAGACGCTCCCAGAGTGCGGTCCCGCGCGGCGCTCTCACCGCCAGGCGCTCCCAGAGTGCGGTCCCGCGCGGCATTCTCACCCGGCTATCGACCCTTCCCGCGGTGCAAGCCCCCGCCTTGCTACGCCCGCGGCCTGCGTCTGCTGGCCCAAAGGGACGACCACCCCACGGCCACCGCATGCCGGCTCTCGGAGGGATCTCCAGCCGCCGTTCCCGCCCGCACTTTCGCCGCGGCACCGGCCCAGGACGGCCCCGTTCCGCTCTGATCCCGGTGACACCCTTCGCGCCGGCATGGCGCAGTTTAGCCCGCGGGACCGGCGGGCCAGGGCGCCCGCCTGTCCGTTAGCGTGGGCTTGGCCAAAGCGGGCCATTCCTATTGGGAGGAAGCAATGCCCGATCGTGCACCCCTGCCACACGATTTCCTGCCGCCGGTGCCGTCGTTTACGGTCGAGAGCGACGACGTTGCGGACGGCCAGCAGATGACCGATGACCACGTCTACAACAGTTTCGGGATGAGCGGGCAGAACATTTCCCCGGAGCTTCGCTGGCACGGGTTTCCGCCTGAGACCAAGGGTTTCGCTGTGACCTGCTACGACCCGGACGCGCCGACCGGGTCGGGATTCTGGCACTGGCTCGTGCTCGACATCCCCGCGTCAGTGACCGAGTTGCCGCGCGGTGCTGGCAACAGCGACGGCTCGAAGCTGCCGGCCGGGGCGTTCTCGGTCCGCAACGACTACGGCACGAAGGACTTCGGCGGTGCTGCTCCGCCGCCTGGTGAGCCGCACCGCTACGTGTTTACCGTGCACGCGCTGAACACCGATCACCTGGGCGTCGACTCGGACATATCGCCTGCAGTGGCGGGCTTCAACCTGACGTTCGCCACCATCGCGCGGGCCTCGGTCGTCCCGGTCTTCGGGCACTGACACCGTCGTCGCGGCGGCGTGGCGGGCGTATGCGATCGCCATGCCGCCGGCCGCGACGAAAGCGCGCGCCAGGGCGCGGTCAGACGGCCGGGACCGTGGCCAGCCGCTCGCCGCACTGGGTGACGGAATAGCCCGGCAGGCTGGCCAGCTGGTTGTGCAGCCACGGTGAGGACAGCGCCCGGAGCAGACCCTGGATCTCCCGCGACGCTGCCTGTGCGGCGGGCACGACCAGGTCGAAGCGCTCCTCGGCGAGCGGCACGAAAGCCAGCTCGTAAGCCAGCGCGGCGGGCTCGCTCGCGACCCCGGCGTCCGCCAGACCAGCCGCGATCGCGGCCGCGACCTCCAGGTGCCCGGTTGCCTGGGTCTGGTACCCGGCAAGGTCCTCGACCGCGATGGGGTGCCGGGCGAGCTCCCGGTCGAGCACGCGGCGGGCCTCGGCGCCGGGCGCCCTGTTGACCAGACGCAGCCCGGCAGCCGCGACGTCGGCCATGCTGGTGATCGTGCCCGCGAGGTCAGCGCGGAGCACCAGGCCCTCCCGCCAGGAGCAGAACCCGATCACCTCGGCGCCGGCCGGCAGGAAGTCGGCGGCAGCCCTCGTGTTGTAGTCACCGGCTGACCCGCGCAGGTGCGCGCCCGCCACGTGCACGAGTCCGTCCTTAGCCAGGCTCAGCGCCTCCTGGCTCGCGCACGGCCACCACAGGAAGGACACAGGCGGCTCAAGCAGGCTCAGCGGCAGTTCCAGGAGCGGCAGCGCCGGGTCGCAGCCGGCCACTACCAGCGTCGGCCGCGGGGGCCCGAGCGGGACCACGCTGCCAGCACCGGTTACCCGGCCGCCAGCTGGCGCGAAGCCCGCTCTGGTCACCGTGGGACCCGACAGCGGCAGCGCGACGAAACTGTCACCGACCGGCGCGAGCGAGACCCTGGTTCCCGGTCCGCCGAGCGGCGCCACCGGCCGGACGGCGACGACCGGCTCTGGGGTCGCCGGGCCGAACAGCTCCTCGACCGTCATGCCGAGCGCCCGGCTCAGCGCGAGCGCCACCCGCAGCGACGGGTCCGACAGGCCTGACTCGACCGCCGATACTGCCTGGCGCGAGACGCCCGCCATCCCGGCAAGCTGCTGCTGAGAGAAACCCCTCGCCTGGCGGGCCATCCGCAGCCGCGGGCCGACCCGGGCCGCAGCGGGATGCGGCTGAGTCGCGTCGCCCGGCGCCCGGCCAGGTTGATAATCCGGCTGGCCACTCACCGCCCGTTCCCCTCCCCCATGCGCTCGAACGCCGGCTGGTGCGCCTCATCCTCGTGCGCACGTGCGGACGTGTCCCCAAGGGCTACGCCGTCTGGTCCGAACAACGGGGCGTCGATCGCGGTCACCGTCACCTCGCTCCCGTCCGGGCCTGCCCGGTCCGCGAGCCGGACGGTTACCAGGGAGCCAGGGGACTGTGCGCCAGGAAGCAAGATATCCGCTTCCCAGCCGGCGCCGGCGGGACGGCTCGCGGCGACAGGTCCCGTCAGCACCAGGCCGCGTTCGGGCTCGGCACCGGCAACTACGCGGTCCGGGTGAATGCCAGCCACCGTGCCCGGCTTGCCTGCCACGGCTGCAAACCCCAGATAACCGGTCAGCTCCGCCACGCGCATGCTGGCAGGCTGGAGCACGACCCGATCCGGCGGGCCCGTCTGGAGCAGCTGGCCGTGGTCGATGACGGCCAGCTGGGTGGCGAACGCCTGGGCGTCGGCCAGCTCGTGCGCCACGAGGATTGCCGGCACGTTCCGCTGCGTGACAAGACGGACGACGAGGGCCGTGAGGGTCCGGCGGAGCGCTGCGTCGAGGCCGGAATACGGTTCGTCGAGCAGCAGCGCGTCGCAATGCGCCAGCAGCAGCCGGGCCAGCGCTGCCCGGTGCTGCTGCCCGCCGGACAGCCGGGCGGGCATGGCAGCCAGCAGACTGCCGATGCCGAGCGCCTCGGCGACCTCGGCCAGCTCGGCGCCCGCAGTGCCCGCGGCACCCGCAGTACCCGCGGCACCCGCAGTACCCGCGGCACCCGCGGCAGCCGCGGCAGCCGTGGCACCCGTAGCGCCCGCAGCGCCCGAGCCCGCGCTGGTCGCGGTGCCGTGGGTGGCGGTCCGCGCGTAGGTCAGGTTGGCCCGCACCGACAGGTGGGGGAACAATCCCGGATCCTGGCGGAGCAGCCCGACTCGGCGCTGCCATGGCGGCACCGCCACCCGCGGGTGGCTGGCTCGCGTCAGAACCCGGCCGGCCAGCTCGACGGTGCCCCATCGTGGCGAGACCAGGCCCGCGATGACCTCCAGCAGCGTCGTCTTCCCCGCCCCCGACGGTCCGAACAGGGCCAGCCGCTCCCCCGGCCCGACGATGACGGCGGCCTGCACGGTGAAGTCCCGGCGGTCAACCTCGACGTCGGCCTTGAGCATGGGCGCTCCAGATATAAGCGGCCAGCGGCAGCGGCAGGGCCACCACGAGCAGGACCAGGGCGTAAGGCAGTGCATTCGGCAGGCCGGTCTGATCCAGCGTGGTGTAGATCTGCAACGGCAGCCCGTAGGGGTGGTAGGCGATGATGATAACCGCGCCGAACGCCCCCATCGCCCTGGCCCAGGCGACGGCGAGGGCTGTGGCCAGGCCGGGCGACGCGAGCGGTAGCGTGATCCGGCGGAACACCCGGCGCGGCCGGTCGCCGAGGAGCTCCGCCTGCTCTTCGAGCCGCGGGTCCACGGCCTGGAACGCCGCCTGCGCGCCCACGACGTAATAGGGGGCGGACTCATAGACCTCGGCGATGACCAGCGCCAGGAAGGTGTTGGTCGCCGACAGGTGCAGGTGGGCGAGCAGGCCCCCGATGGCGGTGTACGGGCCGACCATGAACGCGAGCAGCAGCCCGATGACCAGCGGCGGCAGCAGCAGGCTGCACAGCACTCCGGCCTCCCACACCCGAGGGAATGGCAGCCTGCCGCGGGCCAGCATCCACGCGAGCGGCGTGCAGACGCCGAACAGCACGGCCAGCGTCACGGCACCGGCCTCGAGCGAGGTGACGAGCGGATCGAGCGCACCGGGGTAGGTCAGCGCGCTGGCGATGGCGTGGCCGGACAGGTGGGTGAGCAGCGTGATCACGGGGCCGAGCAGCGCAAGCCAGATGAGCAGCGCGCCGGCGAGGGAGACCGCCGCCCCCACCGGCCGGACGCCGGGTGGCGCGACGACCGACCACGACCGTCGCCACCGTCCGCGAGGCGGCCCCGATCCCGGCCCGGTGCTGAGCTGCCCGGCCCAGGGCAGCCCGGCGGACTCCCTGTCCCGCCTGGCTGCCCGCGCCGGAGCCGAGCTAGGTGCCCAGTTCACTGCTGATCGAAGCCGGAATTGCGCTCGTCGTGCCGCTGGCCGTCACCCCAGGAAGCGAGAACCCGCCCTCCTTGTAGATGTTCAGGCCCGCTGCCGACAGCGTGTACTGGACGAATGCCAGCGCGGCCTTCGACGGCTTGCCGATGATCGTGATGTCGATCACCTGCGGCGAGCCCTTCTTGGTCGTCGGGCTGCCGCCCTGCGGCGTGTAGGTGATAGTTGCCGTCTTATACGTATCGGCCATACTCGCATCACCGAGATTGATCGCCGACGGCAGCTTGATGTAGTCGAGGTGCAGCTCGACTGCCTGGTTGATGTAAGCGCTGGCAGCATCCAGCTGGCCGGACTGCAGCGTCGAGTCCAGCGCGGACTCGGCGTAGATCTGCGACGAGGTGGAGGAGCCCGGGTCGCCGCCGAGGATGCTGGTCACCGTGTTCGACGGCAGGTGGTAATAGGACTGGGCGAGCTCGAGCATGTAGATGAAGTTACGCCCTTGCGGGTCGCTCGCCGGGTCGGTCCGGCCCAGCTTCAGGCCTGGTGTCTCCAGCAACGTGAACAGGCCCTGCAGCGGCTGGCTGCCGTCCGCGAACGCCTTGAACTGGCTCGCGTACTTGCTGTTCGGGTTGTACGCCAGGACCATCTGCGTGCCAGCGAACTGGACGTACCAGTTGGTGAACTTCGGGAACAGCGGCGTGATGTTGTCGCCGCCCACGGATTCGAACACGTCCGGGTGGATCGCGCCAGACGCGATTTCCGATTCGAGTGTGCCCGACGCTCCGCCGGTGCCGACGAACTTGTAGCCCGCTGCCTTGGTGAAGGCGGGCGAGACCACTTTCTCGTTGAGGTACTGGAGCGACGAGGCATAGGCGACATTGACGTTGCCGGTCGGCAAGGCGGGAGAGCTAGAGCCAGACGCGTTGCCGGGGGACGAGCTGCCGCACGCGGTGGCGAGCCCGATGCTAGCGAGGGCAAGAAGCGCGCCGATCTGTGCGCCGCGCTGTTTTCTGAAGGCCAACATTCCCCAGACATTAGCTAGCATAGGTTGCACGGCGCAAGAATCATGGACACTGCGCCGGCAGCCGTCCCCGTGGTTGATGTTCAGCCCGGCGCTAGCCGACGTTCAGCTGATCCTCAGTAGTGCGCGGTTCGATAACGGAGGCGTCCGCACCGGCTGCGGCGGCCTAGCATGGAGTGCGGCATCTCGACCGGTAACGGCGTGAGGCGCGACAATCCCCCACAGCAAGACGAGGCAGGCATGAGCAAGGCTCAGCGCATCCGCGACATGAACACCAGACAACGGATCGCCGCACAGCAGGCCGCCGCGCGCAAGGCCGAAGCCCGCAAGCGGCTGTACCTGGCCAGCGGCAGCGTACTCGTCGTTATCGCCGTCGTGGTCGGACTGATCATCGCCAAGAACGTGGGGTCAGGCTCCGCCACGGCCGGCTCTGCCACGGCAGCCGAGGTCAGCCAGGTCAGCCACCAGCTCACCACGGTCCCCGCCAGCACGCTCGATGCTGTGGGCTCGGGCACGGGAGTCAGTCCGCTGTTGCCCACGCAGGGCAACCCGGCCACCCTGACCAACGGCGGTAAGCCAGAGATCCTCTACGTCGGCGCCGAGTACTGCCCGTACTGCGCCGCCGAGCGGTGGGCCATGGTCGTGGCGCTGAGCCGGTTCGGCACCTTCTCCAACCTGAAGCTCATCCACTCCTCCGGCTCGGACGTGTACCCGAACACCCCGACGCTGTCGTTCTATAAGTCCAGCTACACGAGCAAGTACGTGGACTTCCAGCCGGTTGAGTGGTACAGCACCACGCCCGCGGCCACGAAGGGCACCTACAAGACCCTGCAGGTGCCGAGCACCGCGCAGATGTCGCTGTTCACCAAGTACGACGCCCCGCCGTACGTCCAGTCCAGCAACGATGCCGGCAGCTTCCCGTTCATCGACGTCGGCAACAAGTACCTGGTCATCGGTGCCCAGTACGTGCCGAGCAACCTCGCCAACCTGACCTGGGCGCAGGTGGCTTCCGACATCAGGAACGCCAGCAGCCCGGTCGCCAAGGAGATCGACGGCACGGCCAACTCGATCACGGCCGCGATCTGCAAGGTCGTCCCGAACGCTCCCGCCGCGGTCTGCAACTCGTCGGCCGTTAAGGCCGGGGCAGGGTTGCTCTGATGGCCTCCCGCAAGCCGGCCGCCCGGAGAGGAAACACCAGGCAGCAGCAGCGCCCGGCCGCCCGCGGCACCGGTGCAGCGGCGCAGTCAAGGTCATCAGGTAACGCGGCGGGCGGCGGCCAGTCCCGCGCCCAGGCGAACCGGGCGGCGGCCGGCAACGGGGCCGACAGGGCTGCGGCCGTCAGGAAGCCCACAGCCAGAGGCGCCACCGCGAGCCAGCAGGCCACCTCGACCGCCCCTGCCGCCACAGGCCCGCTCGGCCGGCTGGCAGCGCCGCTGCGCTCGATGGGCTGGCTGCCGCTCACCGTCCTGGTGCTGTCGCTGTACGGGCTCGGTGCCTCCATCTACCTGACGATCGCGCACTATGACACCAGCATCAGGCTCGCCTGCTCGGACAACGGCCTGGTCAACTGCCAGGCGGTCACCACCAGCTCGCAGTCCGTGGTGTTCGGGATCTTCCCGGTGGCCGTGCTCGGACTGGCGTTCTACGTGTTCATGGTCGCGGTCAACTCGCCGTGGGGCTGGCGGCTGTCCCGCTCGCAGCCCATCGTCCGGCAGAGCCGGCTGTGGTCAGTCGTCGTCGGCATGGGATTCGTGATTTACCTCATCTACGCCGAGTTGATCCAGATCAACGCCATCTGCCTGTGGTGCACCAGCGTCCACGTCGCCACGTTCCTGATCTTCGTACTGGTCGTCTTCCACACGACCTTCGCCGGATCCTCAGCCGCGCCAGCAACCCGCCGCTGACGCCCGGTTGGCGCCTCCGGTCCCTCCGAGCGCAGGCCATAGGGCGCGCAAGCGTCAATGACCCGGCTCTTGCGTGATCGCTGACGCTCTGATGGCCCGTCCCGCCACTGATCTGCCCGCCAGCCACCGCCTGGCCAGGGGCGCCAGGCCCGCGACGGTCCGGCTCTGTAATCATGGATCGGCAGAGGGTCACATCTCGCCAGGCAAAGGTCGATCGCCAGTATGAGCAAGGCGCCGCGCTCGAGGGAGCAGTCCGCGCGCGCCCGGATCGCGGCCCAGCAGGCAGACCAGCGGCAAAAAGAGCAGCGCCGCCGCAGGCTCGCCATCGGCGGGGTGGCCGTCGCGCTGGTAGCGGTCGTCGGAATCATCATCGGCGCGCTAGTGAGCCGCAGCTCGCCCAGCAAGCCCGCCGCTGGCAGCCAGCCGCTGCCAGCCGGGGTCCAGGCAAATCTGACCGTTCCCGTGGGCACGCTGGCTACTGTCGGCATCGGGAGCTCGGGCACGCAGCTGCTGAAGCCCGTGACCGGCTCTGCGCTCGCCGCTGGCGGCAAGCCGGAGATGCTCTATATCGGCGCCGAGTGGTGCCCGTACTGCGCGGCAGAGCGGTGGGCCATGGCAGTAGCGCTGAGCCGGTTCGGCAGCTTCACCCCGCTCCGAGGCGTGCACTCCTCGCCCACCGACGTCTACCCGAACACTGCGACGCTCACCTTCTACCGCTCCACGTACACAAGCAAGTACCTCGTCTTCACGCCGATCGAGAATCAGGACGTGAACCGCAACCAGCTGCAGACGCCAACTGCCGCGCAGCAGGCGCTGTGGGCGAAATACGAGCCGCCTGGCAACAGCTACCCGTTCATCGACATCGGCAACAGGTTCGTGGCGACGACCACCTATAACCCTCAGGTGCTGCAGGGACTGTCGTGGAATCAGATCGCGGCCGACCTGCACAACCCGTCCTCGCCGGTATCACAGGGTGCAGTCGGCTCGGCTAACCTGCTCACCGCGGCAATCTGCAAGGTCACCGGGAACGCCCCGGCCAGCGTCTGCAGCGCCTCGCCGATCCCGGCTCTTGAGAGCAGGATCTAGCGCTCCGACTACAGTGCCTTGCTACTCCGGCCCGTGGCTTACCGCCTCAACGTTGTTGCCGTCCGGATCCCGGACGAACGCGCCGTAGTAGCTGGCGTGGTACTCGGGCCATACCCGAGGCTCATGCAGCACCTCCGCGCCCGCGGCGACGGCAGCGTCGAAGAACGCCCGCACCATGGCCCGGTCGGCCGCGGTGAAGGCGATGTGCGACTCCCGGAATCCGTCGCCAGTCGCCTGCTGGCTGATCCAGAAATCCGGATGCGGCGGGGCGCCGTAGCCGATCGCCTCGCCGAAGTCCATGATCCGCTCACCGCCGAGCGGTGCGAGTACGGCGTCATAGAAAGCCGCGCTCGCCGAGATGTCTGCGCACTGCATGCTGACGTGATCGAGCACGTGGCCCCTTCCGCTAGCCCGGCTGGCCAGTCAGGAACACCATAATCGCGGCGCTGAACGCACGGGCCACCTGCTGCTGGAATGCCGAGGTCGCCAGCAGCGCGGCGTCCGTGGAATTGGGCATGTTCCCGCACTCGACGAGCACCTTGGGAACCGTCGTCAGGTTGAGCCCGGCTAGGTCGTCTCTGGTGGTCAGGCCGTCCGTGCCGGAATAGTTGCTCTCGGGCATGGGCGTGTCGCGCAGCATCGCGGTGCGGACATCGGTACCGAACTGCAGCGAGGACGAGATCACTGCGTCGTTTGGCCCGTCGGCAATGGGCTCGAGCACCGTGAAGCCACGACCCCACGTCGGGCCGCCGTCGGCGTGAATGTCGATGGCCACGTCAGCATGCGCCTTGTTGAGAATCTGCGCCCGGGTCGTGACGCACGGGCCGACGCTTGTGTTGTCCTGCCGCGTCATGACCACGGTGGCACCGGCGGCGATCAGGTCGGCACGCAGATCCGTGGCCACGTCGAAGTTGAAGCTGGCTTCCGTGAAGCCGGACGCCGTTTCCGTGCCGGTGGTGTCGCAGGTCTCGGATTCCCGGCCGTTCCAGATCAGCTGGTTAATGTAGCCGGGGTCGGAGAAGTTACCGCCGTTGTGGCCGGGATCGATGCCGACGACGCGCCCGGCCAGCGGCAATGCGGCTGGGCTGGGGCTTGGGGAGGCGGTGGGGCTGGCGGACGGGGATGGCGACCTGGTCGGCCGCACCGCTCCCGATGCGACCCCTGAACCTGCCCTGGCGGCCGGGTCGGCAGCCCGCGCCGCCGCGCCACAGCCGCTGGCCAGTACGGCCGCGAGCAGGAGCGCAGCGGCCGGAAGCTTTCGGTGCATTGGCTAGACCCTATGCGGGCCAGCCATCATCCTGCGCCCGATCAGCCTGCCTCGGTCCAGGCCTCACTCTGGTCCCAGAGCCGCTCGCCGAGCTCACGCGTGGCGACCGGACTTGGCTGCCGTTCGGCGCAGTTGTCGTAATATGCGCCGCTGACCAGTTCTGTCGCTGGCGCGGTCGCGCAGAACAGCGACGTGCGCGCACCCTGCTCGACACTCAGCATGCGCCTCGTCACCAGCGGTCGCGCCGGCGCCGGCACCCGGCGCCAGATATCCGAGGCCACGACGCCAGGGTGCAGGGCATAGCTGGTCACGCCCGTGCCGTCGAGGCGCCGGGCGAGTTCCTGAGTGAACAGGACATTGCAGAGCTTGGAGACCGCGTACTCGCGCATCCCGGTGATGCCTCGGGTACGCCTGCGGAGCCGGCCGAAATCAATGCCCCTGGCCTGGTAGTGCGAGTCGCTCGCGACGTTCACGATGCGGGCCCGGCTGGCGGTCAGGACGTCGAGCAGGCCCATCGTGAGTGCGAAGTGCCCCAGGTGATTCACGCCGAAGACCAGCTCGAACCCGTCCTTGGTCAGCCCCGGCGTGCCGCCGATCCCGGCGTTGTTGATCAGCACGTGCAGCGGCTCGCCGCGCTCGGTGAAACCCTGGGCGCAGGCCCGGACGGATGCCAGGTCAGCCAGGTCGAGTGGCAGGAAGACGACGTCGTCGCTGCTGGTCGCGGCCGCGATCCGGGCAACGGCGGCCTCGCCCTTCGACCGTGACCGGCAGGCCAGGTAGACCCGCCCGCCGCGCTGCGCCAGGTCGGTGGCCGTGGCCAGGCCTATCCCGGTGTTCGCGCCCGTGATGAGAAACGTCCGCCCGGTGAGTTCGCCCAACCACTTCACCCCGCTCCGGTCCGAGCCTAGCCTCGAAAGTACCGGTCGAGCTGTGTAAGGAGGCGCGGTGTACGAGAAAAACGGCGAAAGGTACTTCGTGGTCGATGGCCACATGCACTACTGGAACGCGGCACCGGACAACTGGGTAGCCGGGCAGGAGAAGTACGCCAAGGGCTGGATCGAGTGCTTCCACGCCTACATGGGGCTGGGCCCGCCGGAGACTCACTGGCCGATCGAGAAGTTCCAGAAGTACTCCGAGGACGACCTGATGAAGGACGTCTTCACCGACGGCCACGTGGACATGGCGATCTTCCAGCCGACCTACCTGAAGGAGTGGTACAAGGAGGGCTTCAACACCACCGAGCGCAATGCGCTCATGGGCGAGAAACACCCGGGCAAGTTCGTCTACAACACCCGGTTCGATCCGCGAGACGGCGACACCGGGCTGGAGGAACTGCGGCGCAACGTCGAGCGGTTCGGCTCCCGCGGTGTGAAGCTCTATACCGCGGAGTGGAACGCCGGGTCGCGCGGATACAAGCTGACCGACCCTGCGGCCTACCGCTATCTCGAGGTCGCTCAGGAGCTCGGGATCAAGAACATCCACGTTCACAAGGGCCCGACGATCTGGCCGCTGGACAAGGACGCGTTCGATGTCTCCGACGTGGACCGGGTCGCGACCGACTTCACGGACCTGAACTTCGTCGTCGAGCACGTCGGGCTGCCGCGGATCGAGGATTTCTGCTTCATGGCGACCCAGGAGCCGAATGTCTACGCGGGCCTCGCTGTAGTGATCGGCGGGCTGATGCATGCCAGGCCGCGGTTCTTCGCCAAGGTCATGGGCGAGCTGCTGTTCTGGGTCGGCGAGGACAAGCTGCTCTTCGGCAGCGACTACGCGATCTGGGAACCGAAGTGGCAGGTCGAGGGCTTCGTCGACTGGGACTACCCGGACGACGCCGAATTCTCGGACTACCCGCGGCTGTCACCGGCCGGGAAGAAGAAGATCCTTGGCCTGAACGCGGCCAGGCTGTACGGCCTTGACGTGCCCGCCGAGTTCAGGCTGCCGCCGGAGGCCGGGACACCGGCTGCGCAGGAGGACGCCCAGCTTGTCGAGCACGCGCCTGGCAGCTGAGGCCATGGCAGCCACGACTGCAGCGCCGGACGTCGCAGGACTGCGCGCGGCGCTCGCGAACGTCCGCGACCCGGAGCTGGACGAGCCCATCACCTCACTCGGCTTCGTGGCGGGCTGCGAGATCTCAGCCGACGGGGATGCGGAGATCCGGCTCCGGCTGCCGACTTACTTCTGCGCGCCGAACTTCGCCTACCTGATGGCCGCCGACGCCTACGACACGGTGACCGCGCTGCCGGGCATCCGTACTGCGCGGGTGCTGCTGGAGGACCACTTCGCCGCCGACGCGATTAACTCCGGCGTGGCGGCCCAGGCAGGCTTCGTGCAGTCGTTCAGCGGAGAAGCCGAAGGCGAGCTGGACAACCTGCGGTCCGAATTCCTGCGCAAGGCGGTCCTGGCGGGCACCGATCAGGTCTGCCGCGCGCTGTGCGCCAGCGGCATAGTGCCCGCCGGCGCCGCCGGCTTCGCCCGGCTCCAGTCGCTGACGCTGGCCGAGGTGCCGCCATCCCCGGCAGCCGACAGGTTGCGCCGGCGTCGGGCCGAGCTCGGACTTCCGGCCGACGACGATGCTCTGCTGCTGCTTGACCCGGCAACCGGCGAGCCTGTCGACGCGCCCGCTGTGCCGCTCCACCTGCGGCGGGCGCGCCTGACCGCGATCAGCATCGAGGCGAACGCCAGCATCTGCCGCGGAATGCTGCGGCATCGTTACTCATCCCCGGGCATCGGGGAGATATCGCCGGGCGGAACCGTTCCTGGTGAGGAGGACCCGTGAAGGCTGTCCGACTGCACGAATTCCATGCTCCGCCCGTCGTTGACGACGTGCCGGAGCCGAAGATCACGGCGCCGCTCGACGTCATCGTGCGAATTGGCGGGGCCGGCGTATGCCGGACCGACCTGCACATCATGGAGGGCCAGTGGGACGCCGCCATGGGCACCCCGCTGCCCTACACCCTGGGCCACGAGAACGCCGGCTGGGTGCACGAGGTCGGGTCTGCGGTCAGCAACCTCGCAGTCGGCGACACCGTGATCCTGCATCCGACCCCGACGTGCGGGCTGTGCCGGGCCTGCCGGGCCGGTGACGACATGCACTGCGTCGCGAGCACGTTCCCCGGCCTGTCGACCGACGGCGGGATGGCCGAGTACCTGCTGACCTCGGCCAGGGCCTGCGTCAAGCTCGAGCCGCAGACCCAGCCGCAGGACGTGGCCGCGCTGGCCGACGCCGGCATCACCGCCTACCACGCCGTCCGTAAGGCCATCCCGCTGCTGTATCCGGGCACTACATGCGTGGTGATCGGGGCGGGCGGGCTCGGCCATATCGGCATCCAGTGTCTGGCAGCACTCAGCGCCACGAAGATCATCGTGGTCGACCGCAATTCGGATGCGCTGAAGCTGGCTGAATATCTCGGCGCGGATCACACGGTGGTTGCCGATGGCACTCAGGTGGCGGCGGTCCGCGACCTGACCGGCGGGGCTGGTGCGGAGGTCGTGCTCGACTTCGTCGCCGAGCAGGGCGCCGAGCACGATGGCTGGGCGATGACCCGACGGGCCGGATCGTACTTCGTGATCGGCTACGGCGGCACGGTGCAGATCCCGACGCTCGACATCATCTCGACCGAGCGGAACATCATCGGCAATATCGTCGGCACGTACAACGACCTAGCTGAGCTGATGGCGCTGGCCCAGGCTGGCAAGGTGACCCTGCACACCAGGACCTACCCGCTCGATGCGGCCGCCGACGCTCTCGCCGACCTCGACGCAGGCCGTGTCCGCGGCCGCGCCATCCTCGTCCCGTAAGCAACGGCACCCATCCGCCATCCGTGGATGGTCGTCTGCTACCCCCATAGGGGTAGCAGACAGCCAGCCATGCGGGAGCGGTCGCACCATTTTGTCGGTACCGCACGCCAAGCTGACCCTCGTGACCGCCGCTGAGCCCGCCCCCGCCTGGACGCTCGCCTACCAGCGCGGGGTCCTATCGCGTGCGCAGGCGACAGCGAGCGGTCTTTCACCGAAGGCGCTGCAGCACCGCTTACGGCCGGGCGGTTCCTGGCAGCGGCTACTTCCTGGTGTGTACCTGACAGCGACGGGCCAGCCCACTCGGCAGCAACTGCTCATCGCATCGCTTCTGCATGCGGGGCCGGGTGGTGTCATCACCGGGCCTGCTGCGCTGGTCAACTACCGCATCCGAGGGCCGCAGGTACGCGTGATCGACGTCCTCGTTCCACCCAATGGGAAGCGGTCGGATGCCGGTTTCGTAGCTGTGCACCGCACCTGGCGGCTGCCGAAAGAAGCGATCTGCGACGGGCCGGTCCGGTATGCGCCGGCCGGGCGCGCGGTGGCCGACACGGTGCGCGCCATGACTGTCCGTGACCTGGACGCGGTTCGGGCCGTGGTGGCCGGTGCGGTCCAGCAGGGCCGGTGCACAATTGCCGACCTGGCCACCGAACTTCAGGCGGGCCCGGTCCGCGGCTCCGCCGCCTTCCGCGGGGTACTAGCCGAGGTAATCGACGGCATCCGCTCGCCGGCCGAGGCTGACCTGCGGAACCTGATCCGCGCCTCCGATCTGCCGCAGCCGCTGTACAACCCGAAGCTGTACCTGCCAGGCGGTGTGTTCCTGGCCCAGCCCGACGCGTGGTGGCCCGACCACGGCGTGGCCGCCGAAGTCGACTCCCGCGAATGGCACCTGTCGCCCGCTGACTGGGAGAACACCATGGCCAGGCACGCCCGGATGTCGGCAGCCGGGATCGTCGTGCTGCACTTCAGCCCACGCCAGCAACGCGACCAGCCCGCCGAGGTCATCGGCACGATCGCCAGTGCGCTGCACGCCGGGCGGCCCCTGCCCGCCATCACCGCCCGCCCTGCCGCCGCCTGACAACCGAGGTAGCAGGGCTCGGGTAGCGGCCGAGCCGGACGCTGCGGCCGGCCAGCCGAAGAGCGCCCACGCCTATACTTCGCGGCATGCCGTTCGCCGCCATCCCGACCTCTGAGCAGGCAACCGGGCGGGACAAGCGCCTGATCGTGGCCGTGATCGCCACCTTCGTGCTCGTGCTGGCTGCGGTGGCGATCTGGGCAGCGGTCAGGCCGGGTACTTACGATGTGTCCAGGAATGGCTGCATTAGCGTTAATCTGCCTGGCCCTATGGGCGGCAACATCGTGCACCAGTGCGGGAGCGCGGCCAGGAACACCTGCCAGCGGGCCTACGCGGCCAGCGATCAGACTGCCCGGCTGTATCAGGCGCAGTGCCGGCTAGCTGGCATTAATCCGTCCTAGCCGCCGGCTAGTCGTGCCGCAGCAGCACGCCGGCGTCGAAGCACGTGCGATCGCCGGTGTGGCACGCCCCGTCGGTCTGATCAACCCGGACCAGCACCGCGTCGCCGTCGCAGTCCAGCGCGACCGACACCACCCGCTGCACATGGCCGGACGTGTCGCCCTTGACCCAGTACTCCTGCCGGCTGCGCGACCAGTACGTGCACCGCCCGGTGGTCAGCGTCCGGTGCAGCGCCTCGTCGTCCATCCAGCCCAGCATCAGCACCTCCCCGGTGTCGTGCTGCTGGGCGATGGCTGCGACCAGGCCTTCGGCGTTCCGCTTCAGCCGGGCGGCGATCTTCGGGTCGAGCCCGGACTCCTCAATCCGCATCCGCGACCTCCATGACGGGCCTGACCGGGTACCCGGCAGCGGCCAGCGACCGTTTCACCGCGCCGATGCTCAGCTCGCCGAAGTGGAAAAGGCTGGCCGCGAGGACCGCGTCCGCCCCAGCTGCGATGGCTGGGGCAAAGTGCGACACTGCCCCGGCTCCTCCGCTCGCGATGAGGGGAACGGGCACGCTCGGCGCGGACGGCCGCTATCAAGGCCAGGTCAAAGCCCGCCTTCGTGCCGTCGGCGTCGACAGAGTTCAGCAGGATCTCCCCCGCGCCGAGCTCGACGGCACGCCGGGCCCACTCCACGGCATCGATCCCGGTACCGCGGCGGCCGCCGTGGGTCGTCACCTCGAACCCGGACTCGGTGTCCGGCGACCGCCGGGCGTCGACGGAGAGCACGACGCACTGCGAGCCAAAGCGGTGCGCGGCCTCGCTGAGCACCTCGGGCCGGTCGACTGCCGCCGTGTTGAGCGCGACCTTGTCGGCGCCGGCCCGCAGCAGCTTGTCCACGTCGGCCACCGACCGCACGCCGCCGCCCACTGTCAGCGGGATGAATACCTGGTCGGCAGTGCGCCGGACCACGTCGTACGTGGTCTCCCTGTCATCGCTGGACGCGGTGATGTCGAGAAACGTCAGCTCGTCCGCGCCCTCGCGGTCGTATGTTGCCGCCAGCTCGACCGGGTCGCCGGCATCCCGCAGGTCGGTGAACCTGACCCCCTTGACCACCCGGCCGCCGTCGACGTCCAGGCAGGGGATGACCCGCACCGCGACTCCGGCTGTCCCGCCCGAGGTCACAGCGCCGCCTCTGGGGAGCTGTCGCTCGCCGAGCCGATGCCAGGCTTGTAGGCGACCGCCTCGACCTCGACCAGCATGCGCGGATCGATGAGCGCGCTGACTCCGATCATCGACGTGGCGGGCATGACCTCGCCGAAAGCCTCACCGTGCGCCCGGCCATACTCCTGCCAGCGGGAAATATCGGTGACGAACATCCGGGTCCGGACCACGTCGGCCAGCCCGCACCCGAGCTTGGCCAATGCCGCGGCCACGTTGAGGATGGCCTGACTCGTCTGGGCTTGCGCGTCGCCCGGATGCACGAACTCGGCTCCCGCGATCGACGTACAGCCCGTGACGAACACGTAGTCCCCCGCCGCGACGGCGCGGCTGTAGCCGACGATCGGCTCCCACACCGCGTCGCTGAACACCTTCCTTGTCATACGCCCTCCGCCATCGCCGCTAGCGCCTCCGACAGCGTGAACGCCCCGGCGTACAGCGCCTTACCGACGATCGCGCCCTCCATGCCGAGCGGCACCAGCCCGGCGATCGCGTGCAGGTCAGCGAGGCTGGATACGCCGCCGCTGGCGACCACCGGACTGCCGGTGCGCGCGCACACCCGCCGCAGCAGGTCCAGATTCGGGCCGCGCAGCATGCCGTCCTTGTCGATGTCCGTCACCACGTACCGGTGGCAGCCCGCGGCCTCCAGCCGGTCGAGCGCGTCGTCGAGCTCCCCGCCGTCGGTGGTCCAGCCGCGCGCCGCCAGGCGAGTCCCGCGCACGTCGAGGCCCACCGCGATCGCGTCGCCGTGCGCCGCGATGGCGCCGGCAACCCAGGCCGGGTTCTCCAGCGCGGCCGTTCCGATCACGACCCTGGTGCACCCGGTCGCGAGCGCCGCCGTCAGGGCGGCATCGTCGCGGATCCCGCCGGACAGCTCGACTTTCACGTCGAGGCGCTTGATCAGGTCTGCCAGCTGCGGACCGTTGGAGCCGCGGCCGAAGGCCGCGTCGAGGTCCACCAGGTGGATCCACTCGGCGCCTGCGTCCTGCCAGGCCAGGGCCGCGTCCAGCGGGTCTCCGTAGTCCGTCTCGGTGCCGGCCGCCCCCTGCACCAGCCGCACCGCCGTGCCGCCCGCGACGTCCACGGCGGGTAGCAGCTCGAGCGCGGTCACGACCGTGCCCTCAAAACAGGGCCTCCAGCCAGTTGGCGAGCAGCGCGGCGCCGGCGTCGGCCGACTTCTCCGGGTGGAACTGGGTCGCCATGAGCGGGCCGTCCTCGACCAGCGCGACGAAGTCCTCACCGTGCCTGGTCCAGCCGGTCAGCGCGTGCGCAGGAGCCTGCTTGGCGGCGTAGGAATGCACGAAATAGAACATCTGATCTGCCCCGATGCCGGCGAGCAGGCGCGAGCCTTGCGGTGGGGCGACCACGTTCCAGCCCATGTGCGGCAGGACAGGAGCGGCGAGCTTCTGCACGACCCCCGGCCAGCAGCCCACGCCCTCGGTTTTCTCGCCGTGCTCCTCGCCCGCTTCGAACAGCACCTGCATGCCGACGCAGATGCCCAGTACCGGGCGCCCGCCCGCCAGTCGCTTGGCGATGACCTGGTCGCCGCCGACCGCCCGGAGGCCCGTCACGCAGGCTGCGAAGGCGCCGACGCCCGGAACGACCAGGCCGTCCGCGCGCAGGGCCGCGGCCTGGTCGGCGGATACCTCAGCGTCCGCGCCCGCTCGCTGCAGCGCACGCTGCGCCGAGCGCAGGTTGCCCGAGCCGTAGTCGAGCACGACTACGCTCGGCCGACGGCGGGTCACGGGGCAGCTCCGTTCTGGCAGGCAGGTCGAACCGGCGGAGCCTCCAGCCTATCGACCGCGGTTAGTCGGCCACCGCCGCGCGCTGCGCCCCGCGGAGCCCGTTAGCCGGGGGTGGTGCCCGGCGGCGGACTGGTACAGCCAAGACACGGCCCCAAGCCTCTGAAGTAGCTCGGAATGGATGGCGAGTCGGTCTGCGGGTTGGTCGGCAGCAGTAGCGGCTTACGGGGGACCTGGCTGAAGTCGAAGTCCTGAGCCAGGTTGCCGAGGATGGTCTGGTCTTCCCGGACGTCGGGCCGAGGGTCCGGCCGACCGTCGGTCGCGGGGTTGAGCCTCGCGCCGCCCAGGAAGTCGTCCTCGATGAACTTCAGGTACGCGTCCTGGCTGAGCGTCTGGTGGTCTACGTAGCCCTGCTTCGCATACGGCGAGATGACGATGCTCGGCACGCGCAGCCCGTAACCGCTGACGTCCACTGTCGGCGGCACCACGTTGTCGTAGAAGCCGCCCCAGTCGTCCCAGTTGAGGAAGATCGCCGTGGAATCCCAGTCGGGGCTCTCCATCACGGCGTTGATGAGCGCGGTCACGTAGGCCTGGCCCAGGTGCACGCTGTGCGGCGGGTGCTCGCTTTCATTGCCCGACGGGACTACCCAGCTGACCTGGGGCAGCGCGCCGGCCTTTGCGGCGGTGAGGAAGTTGCCCAGCGGCTGGATGTCCTTGAGCTGGCCGTCCTGCTGGACGTCGGTGAAGAGCGGCAGCGGGTTCCAGATGCCCGGCGTGTTCCAGGACTGCTTCACGGGCGCGCAGGTCTCAGCCGAATCGTCCGCGCAGTCCGGCTGCCAGCCGTCCTGCACGTAGTAGCCCCAGCTGACGTGGTGCATGTACAGCAGCCAGGTGATGTCGGTCCAGGCCAGGTCGATCGACGTCTGGCCCTGAGTCAGCTCCGCTTCGACGGCGTTCTCGATCTGGCCCACGCCGTAGCTCCCGGCTGGGTTGTTGATACAGCTAAATGGCGACTTGTTGGCACATTTGGCTGCCCACGCGGACACCAGATATTCGTGCTCGGGCAGCGACCATGAGTTGACCGATTCGAACATGTGGTCGTCCAGCGCGAAGTTTTTGGCGTAGGACCAGTAATTCGGGATCTCGGCGGCGGTGTGATAGCCCATGACGTCAGGCGTGCCGAAACCCTGACACGCCGGGTTGTCGGGGTTGGTGCAACTCCCCCTGGCCAGGTCGCGCTGCTGGACGAAGCCATCCATCTTCCCGCCGTTGATGTCGGCAACGCCGTTGGCCAGGCCGTGCGGTCCGCCGCCGTTGACGTCCGCCGTGTCATGGTATGGCTTGGTGCAGGGGCCGCTCGGATTCGCCACGCAGACGGTCGGCTGGCCATTGCTCATGGGGATACCGTCCGCGCCGGGGAAGGTGCCGAAATAGCTGTCGAAGGACCGGTTCTCCTGCATGACGATGATCACGTGCTTGATCTTGTGGATGCCGGGCGGCACAACGTAGGTGCCCGCCGGGCCGCCCGCCACTTGCCCAGCCGGGCTCTCGGTGGGCTGGCGCTTGGGCTTGCTGGGCGTGTCGTTGCCAATGGTCCGCGGGGTGGTGCACGCCACCACAACGCCGCACGCGAGCGCGGCCAGCATCGCAAACCGCGCCAGCCTGGGGCCCGACCGCCGTCGACTCAAGAACTCCTCCTCGTTGCCACGGCCATCACAGACCAGGCCGCAGGCACCTTCGTGCTATCACGCGTGCGCTAGCCAGCCAGGAACCGGGTACGGAGTGCCTGCGGAGGAGTCCAGGGGCAAATACGTGCGCAGGCACAGGTGCAGAAAGCACCGTCTCGGCTCCATGGCCTTCGCCGGACCGGCCAGTGCCACGATGGCGATGGGCCCCGCCAGTTGCCCAAAGCGGTCCACAGCATACGGGACATGAGCGGCCTGCCAGCCCGGACTTGACCCTCACGTGACGTGAGGCCGCACAGTAGATCACGTGACTGAGCGGACTGCCGGCACCTACACGGTCGGCGAGGTAGCGGAGTTGTCCGGGGTCTCCGTTCGGAGCCTGCACCACTATCACGAGATCGGCCTCCTCATGCCAACCGTCCGGAGCCCGGCTGGCTACCGGCTGTATTCCCCTGATGACCTGCGGCGACTGCAGCAGATCCTTCTTTACCGGGAACTTGACTTCCGGCTGGAAGAGATCGCGGACATGCTAGCCAGCCCGGACGCGGGCACCGACGACCACTTGCGCAGACAGCACGCGCTGCTACGGGCCCGGCAGGACCGGACAGCCGCGCTGATCGGCGCGATCGAGAGCGAAATAGAGGCGAGGAAGATGGGAATTTCACTCACCCCGGAAGAGCAGCTGGAAATCTTCGGCACCGACAAGATCGAGGAGCACGCCGCCGAGGCGGAGCAGCGCTGGGGCAACACGGAGGCCTGGCAGCAGTCGCGCCGCAGGACGGCGGCTTACACGAAGGAGGACTGGATCGCGATCAAGGCCGAGGCGGACGGCTTCGCGGCGGCCATCCGCGCCGGCGAACCGACCGACGGCCAGGTCGCGATGGATCTCGCCGAGGCGCACCGCAGCCACCTCAGCCGCTGGTTCTACGACTGCGGCTACGACATGCACTGCGGCCTGGCCGAGCTGTACATTGCCGACCCCCGGTACATGGCCAGCTACGACGAGATCGAGTCCGGCTTCTCCCAGTACGTGCACGACGCGATCATGGCGAACGCGGACCGGCACGCGTGACTCGGACCTGACTACAGGACGCCCTTGGTGCTCGGCACCGCCCCGGCCGAGCGCGGATCGGGGGCCGCCGCCACGCGCAGTGCCCGCGCGAACGCCTTGAACTGTGCTTCCACGATGTGATGCGGGTTACGGCCGCGCAGCACGTCCAGATGCACGCAGATTCCGGCGGCGTGCACGAGCGACTCGAAGAAGTGCCTGGTCAGCGTCGTGTCGTAGGTGCCGATCAGCGGCGCCATCCCGTCCGGCTCAGTGTGCACCAGGTACGGCCGCCCGGAAAGGTCGACCGCAGCGCGCACCAGCGTCTCGTCGAGCGGCACCAGCGCGTCGCCGAACCGGGTGATGCCGACCTTCTCGCCGAGCGCCTCACGCAGCGCCTGCCCGAGCGCGATCGCGGTGTCCTCTACCGTGTGGTGCGCGTCCACCTCGAGGTCGCCGCGCGCCTGCACGGTGAGGTCAAGCAGCCCGTGCTTGCCGAGCTGGGCCAGCATGTGATCGAAGAACGGGACGCCGGTCTCGGTCCGGCTCACGCCGGAGCCGTCCAGGCTCAGCTCGACCAGGACCTGGGTTTCCCCGGTGACCCGCCCGATGCGCGCGGTGCGGGTCATCGCAGCACCAAGTCCTGACCCTCGGCGACGAGATCCGTGAGTTCCTGCAGGAACGTGGCCGTTTCGCTCGCGGTGCCAACCGTGACGCGCAGCCAGTGGGGCGGGCCCGTTTCCCTGATCAGGACGCCGCGATCCAGCAGCGCCTGCCAGACAGCGTGCCGGTCGGCGAACCGGCCGAAGAGCACAAAGTTCGTGTCCGAGTCCGCGGCCTGCAGCCCGAGCGCGCGCAGGCTGGTGACGAGGCGGTCTCGCTCGGCGCGAATCGTCGCGACCGTGGACAGCAGCTCAGTGGTGTGATGCAGCGCGGTGCGCGCCACAGCCTGCGTGATGGCCGACAGATGATACGGAAGCCGTACAAGCTGTAGCGCATCCACCGCCGCCGGGTCCGCGGCCAGGTAGCCGAGCCGGGCCCCGGCCAGGGCGAACGCCTTCGACATGGTGCGGATGACGACGAGCCGCGGATGCCGCGGCAGCAGCGTCAGCGCGGTCGCGGCCGGGTTGCGGGCGAACTCCGCGTAGGCCTCGTCCACCGCGACCATGCCGGGTGCCGCGGCGCATACCGTCTCGATCACTTCGAGACTTGTCGCGGTGCCGGTCGGGTTGTTCGGCGAGGTGAGGAACACTATGTCCGGCTGGTGCCGCCCGACCTCCGCCGCGGCGTGCTCGGGGTCGATGCCGAAGTCGCTGTCCCGCTCCGCTGCGATCCACCGGGTTCCGGTCGTCTGGGTGATCAGCGGGTGCATCGAGTAGGACGGCTCGAATCCCAGGGCGCTGCGACCCGGGCCGCCGAAGGCCTGCAGCAGCTGCTGGATGATCTCGTTCGACCCGTTCGCAGCCCAGGTGTTCGCCATCGTGAGCCCGTGACCGAGGTAGCCGGCCAGCGCCTCGCGCAGCTCGATGGCATCCCGGTCGGGATAACGGTTCAGGCTCGCCGCGGCCGCCGTGACCGCGCTGGCGATGTCCGAGACGAGCCGGCCCGACGGCGCATACGGATTCTCGTTGGTATTCAGCCGGACGGCCACGTCCAGCTGCGGTGCACCGTAAGGGCGGCGCCCGGCCAGGTCGGACCGGATCGGCACCTCGGACAAAGGTGCCG
The DNA here is from genome assembly GCA_963718765.1 of uncultured Actinomycetota bacterium. Classification (GTDB taxonomy): domain Bacteria; phylum Actinomycetota; class Actinomycetes; order Streptosporangiales; family Streptosporangiaceae; genus JAJYUU01. The sequence goes on along the minus strand of CAVQZV010000018.1, from coordinate 1,221,619 downwards.
TCATGCCTGCTCCCCCGGTACCCGCACGCGCACCGCCCGGACGTGCGCGGCCAGATCCTCGGCGCCGCCGAGGGCGTCGATGTGCGGCGCGACGGCGGCGAGCGCAGGCTGATCGCACTCCACGATGTGCACGCAGCGCAGGAACGTCCCGACCGAGAGGCCGCCGGTGTAGCGGGCGGTGCCGCCCGTCGGGAGCACGTGATTGGACCCGGCCAGGTAATCGCCGAGCGACACGGGAGCCCACGCGCCGACAAAGATGGCGCCCGCGTTCTTGACCCGGCGGGCCAGGATCGAGGCATCCCTGGCCTGGATCTCCAGGTGCTCGGGTGCCCATGCATCCGCGACGGCCAGCGCCGCATCGGCGTCGTCGACAATCACGCACGCCGACTGCCCGGTCAGGGCGGCCTGTACGCGCTCGGCGTGCCGGGCCTCTGGCACTGCCTTAGCCAGCTCGATGTCGACCCGGTCCGCCAGCGCGGCACTGGTGCTGATGAGCAGGCACGCGGCCAGCGGGTCGTGCTCGGCCTGCGCGATCAGGTCAGCGGCGACAAAGCTCGCCTCGGCCCCGTCGTCGGCGACGATAGCGATCTCCGTCGGGCCTGCCTCGGCGTCGATGCCGACCCGCTCCCGGAGCAGCCGTTTCGCCGCCGCCACGTACACGTTGCCGGGGCCCGAGATCACGTCCACCGGCGCGCAGTCCTGTGTGCCGTAGCCCAGCATGGCGATCGCCTGTGCGCCGCCGGCGGCGTGCACCTCGGTGACGCCGAGCAGCGCGCACGCGGCGAGGATTGCCGGATGCGGCAGCCCGCCGTTTTCTGGCTGCGGCGGGGATGCGACCGCGATCTCGGTCACGCCGGCAACCTGGGCGGGGATGACGTTCATGAGCACCGAGGACGGGTAGGCGACGAGCCCGCCCGGCACGTACACCCCGGCCCGGCGGACCGGCAGGTAGCGCTCGGTCACGGTGGAGCCGGGCGCAACCGCGGTCCAGGTTTCGGCCGGCAGCTGCGACCGGTGCACGAGCCGGGCGCGCCGGGCCGCTTCGGTGAGGGCCGCGCGCACACTGGCGTCGAGATTGGCCAGCGCCTCGGTGAGCGCCGCGGCCGAAACCCTGGTGCCGGCCGCTGTCGACGCCGTCGAAGCGGGCGGTGTACTCCCGGACCGCCTCGTCACCGCGCGACCGCACGTCCTCGACGATGGGGCGCACCTGCTCGACAGCAGCGGCGACGTCGAGCTCGGCACGGGGCAGCAGCGCCGCTAGTTGTGCCGGAGTCATGCTGCCCGGCGACTTGCCGCGCAGGTCGATTCGCTCCAGCACCGCGGCCTACTCGACGATCTTGCTGATCGGGATCTCCAGGATGTCCCGGCCGCCTGCCGATTTGAGGGCCGGGATCAGCGTGTTGACGCCGCGCTTGGGTACGACCGCCTCAACCGCGTGCATGTCTCCGCGGGCCAGCGACGTGACGGTCGGCGAGGTCATGGCCGGCAAGATACCGGTCACCGCGGCTAGGTCCGATGCGCTGACGTTGAGCTTCAGCAGCACGCTCCCGCGAGCGCTGATCGCGCCGCGCAGCAGCAGCAGCACGTCCTCCATCGCGCTGCGCTTCTCCGCATCGGCATAGGCGTCTTGATTAGCGATCAGCTCGGTGTAGCTCGTCAGCAGGGTGTCGACGATACGCAACCCGTTCCGTACCAGGGACGCGCCCGTCTCGGTGACGTCCACGATGCCGTCGACGATGTCGGGCACCTTAGCCTCGGTCGCACCGTAAGACGGGATCACCACCGCTTTGACGCCGTGCTCTTCCAGGTGACGCCGGGTGAGCGACGGGTACTCCGTGGAGATCCTGACCCCCTCCGGGAGGTCGCTGGTCGACTTCCAGGGCTGACTGGCCGGTACCGCCAGCACCACCCGTACCGGGTCGGAGGTGGCCTTGGAATACTGCAGCTCGCCGAGCGACGCGACGTCGGCGCCCGTCTCGGTGATCCAGTCCCGGCCGGTGATGCCGAAGTCGAACAGGCCACGCTCGACATAGGACGGTATCTCCTGGGGTCGCAGGAAACGGACCCGATCGATCCGCGGGTCATCGATGATGGCGTGGTAGTCACGGTCGGATGATCGGCGGACGGTCAGATCCGCGGCATCAAAAAGGTCAAGCGTGGCCCGCTCGAGCGAGCCCTTCGGTATCACAAGCGACAGCAAAACAGCACCCTTCACGCCATGATCTACGGCCAAGACTACCGTGGCCAGGTCGGCTGACCTGCTGGCGGCCGACGCGAAGGGACAGGGAGCACATGACCGCGGAGCGTGCGGGCAAGAGGCAGTCCGGGCAGATTCCGGCCGGGCTCGCCGCTGCGCTGGAGGAGAACCTGGTCGAGCACGCCTGCCATCTGCACCGGGCAACAACGGGGATGACCGTACGGCGGGCTGACGACCTGGTGATCGCCGACAGCGGACTGGACGACGACACGTTCAACTTCGTCGGCGCCGCGCGTTTCACCGACGCCACCGCGCTGGCCAGGATCCGCGAGACGCTCGCGGACCTGGCCGCGACCGGGCGGCATTTCGCCTGGCGGGTCGGCCCTGGCTCAACCCCGCATAGCCTCACCGCGCTGCTGACGACCGCCGGGCGACCGCCAGCCCCGCCCGAGCTGGCGATGTGGCTGCCGCTAGCGGACTGGCGGTCGCCACCTGCTGCGGAGGGCCTGGAGATCCGGGTAGCCGATTCTGCCGACGCGCTGAGGGACTGGGCGTGGGTGATGGCGGCGAACTGGGAACCGCTCTCGATCATCGTGGTGCGCTTCTACGCCATGACGGCCCGGCGAGCGCTGGCGGCCGGCTCACCGGCCCGGTTCCTTGTCGGCTACCGCGACGGGCGGCCGGTCTGCACAGCCGAGGTGATGCTGCACGCCGGAGTCGCAGGCCTGTACAACGTGTCGACTCTCGTCAGCCACCGCGGCCGCGGGTTTGGCTCGGCGGTCACGGCCGCCGCCATGCTGCTCGCCCGCGATAGCGGAGTCCCGGTCGCGGTCCTCCAAGCCTCACAGATGGGCGAGCCCTTGTACCGGCGGCTCGGCTTCGATGTCTGCGGGACGTTCACCGAGCATCCGCTGCCGCCGTGAGGCGGCGACGTCTGGCGGGTGGGACTCTCTACTTCCCGGCACGTAACGAAAAGGTTGCAGCTTGCATTGTTACTAGCTAAAGACCCGCCTTCTTCCTACATTGTCACTAGGTATCGCCAGGACTAGGCGCGAGGCCAGCCAGCCGACAGCCAGGCACTCACCGGGCGAGCCAGCCGACAGCACGTAGGGAGCCGGACGGTGATACGCCTCGCCTGGTCGCAGCTACGATTCCGGACCACCCGGGCGCTAGCCCTGCTGGTCGGCATGCTCCTGGCAACGACTGCCTTCACCGTGCTGACCGCGGCGTCGGGCACCGCGCAGCTGAGGACGACCGGCACGGTGTCGGCACACTTCACGCCCGCTTACGACATCCTGGTCAGGCCCGGCGGCTCCCGCACGGCGCTGGAGACGCGCACCGGCACGGTGCAGCCGAACTTCCTGTCCGGGATCTATGGCGGTATCACGACGGCGCAGTGGCGCCAGATAGAGGGCATCCCCGGCGTCGACGTGGCCGCCCCGGTCGCCATGGTCGGCTACGCGCTGCTCGGCACAAGCATCACGTGGCCACTGCCGGCTGCGAACCTGGCCCAGCCCGGCCGCCAGCTTTACCGCACCACGACCACATGGATAAGCGGGAACGGCACGACGCGGATCGCCCAGCCGCCCTCCTATCTGTATGTCACTCCGCGCCCGCTGAGGTTCGATTCCGCCTCGACAGGAGGGAGTGACGAAGTCCTTCCCGACGGGAGCACGGTCGCGGTCTGCCCCTTCGAGCTGCCGCAGGCCGGCGACAACCCATTCGGGCCAGCGGTCCAGTCGACTTCAGACTGCTGGTCAAAGGTCAATTACTATGCGCCGCCCCCTGGCATCACGCTGCCCCATGATCCCGCCTGGGACGTCGGCTGGGTGCTACCAGTGCTGATTGCTGCCATCGATCCGGCTGCCGAGGCGAAGCTGGACGGGCTCAACCACGCGGTGATCTCAGGGAGCTACCTGTCGGAGAACGCCACCGACGGACAGCCCTCCGACGACACCACGGCCTTCCCGATCCTCGCCGCATCGAAGAGCGGGATAGCCGAGTACGCGGTGTCGCAGCTGCAGGAGCTCGCCGGCCCTACCACGCCGCCGCAGATGACCGTGAACTGGCTCACCAGCGAGGCGCCCATCACGGGGCGGACGCTGACCGTCGAGCGGACCACGGCGGATCAGGCCTATCAGTCACTGCTCACCGCAATGCGCGAGAAAGGACCAGTTCGCGAGGCCGTGAACGGCTACTGGAGTGTCGGCCCGATTCGCTTCCAGCGCACGGCGAGCGGCCCGCTTGTGCCGACGCTCGTGCGCAACCCGTTGTCGGTCTGGAACGCCGGCGCCGCCGTTACCGAGGCGTCCATGGACAACGCTGACAGCCAGTACCGCGTGCTCACCGCGCACGCTCCGACGGCCAATAGCTTTACTGGCACGATCGCGAGTCCGCGGCTGGTCGGTATCTTCGACCCGGCCAAGTCAACGTCGCCTGACCCGCTCTCCCGGGTCCCGCTCGGCTATGAGCCGGTGACGGCTGCTCCCGGTAATGCTGCCAGCCGCGCCGCGCTGCACGGCGCTGACCTGCTGCCGAACCAGAATCTCGGCGGGCTGGTCAGCCAGCCAGTCGACCTGGTCACGACTCTCTCGGCGCTACCCGCACTTCAGAACACCGGCTACTACGGGGGCAACCTGCCGATCAGTGACCCGATCAGCGTGGTCAGGGTGCGGGTGGCGGGGGTTTCCGGGCCGAACCCGGTGTCGCTCGAGCGGATCAGGGAAGTCGCCCAGCAGATCGCGGTCCGGACGCATCTCGATGTTGACATCGTGGCGGGATCGTCGCCGATGCCGACGGCAATCGGCCTGCCTGCCGGAAAGTTCGGGCAGCCGGCCCTGACCCTGAGCGAGAACTGGGTTAAGAAGGGCGTGGCGGTCGCCATCCTGACAGCGATCGACAAGAAGAGCGTGCTGCTGTTCACGCTCATTCTCGTTGTCTGCATGCTGTTCGTCGCCAACTCCGCGTCGGCGGCGGTCCGCGGCCGGCGCCGCGAGCTCGGCGTGCTTGCCTGCATCGGCTGGACCCGGCCCCGGCTGTTCACTGCGGTACTCGGCGAGGTCGCCGGCCTCGGGCTGGCCGCTGGAATCCTGGGCGCTGCCGTAGCACTGCCGCTGACGTCGGTACTCGGGCTGCGGGCCTCACCGGGGCGGGCGGCGCTGGCCATCCCCGTGGCATTGGTCGTCGCCGTGCTGGCCGGCGCGCTGCCGGCCTGGAATGCCGCCCGGGCCGCGCCGCTTGCCTCGGTCCGCCCGCCGGTGCTCGCGGTCCGGCGGGCGCGCCAGCCGGACGGCATCACCGGACTGGCGTTTGTCAACGTCCTGCGCGCCCCGGGACGCGCGGCGCTGGGAGCGCTCAGCCTGGCAGTCGGTGTTGCCGCCCTGACGATCCTCGCCGCGGTCACCTTCGCCTTCCGCGGGGTGGTAGTCGGGTCGCTGCTCGGGAACGCGGTCGCCGTCCAGGTCCGCGGCGTGGACTACGTGGCCGGGATAGCGATGGTCGCGCTCGGCGTGCTGGCGCTCGCGGACGTGGTGGTTCTCAACATCCGCGAGCGTGCCGCCGAGCTCGCGACCCTGCGCGCGCTCGGCTGGCCCGAATCCGCTCTCGGGCGGCTCGTCATCACCGAAGGCGTGATCATCGGCATGGTCGGCGCGCTGGCCGGCGCCGTCCTCGGCCTGGCCGCGGCGGCCGAGTTCGCGGGCCAGCTATCCGCTCGCCTGTACCTGGTCGCGGCGATCGCCATTGTCGCCGGCGCGCTCGTCGCCGCCCTCGCTGCACTCGTGCCCGCCCGCGCCCTGCGCCACCTGCCAGCCGCCCACCTGCTCGCCGAGGAGTAGGCCTATACCGGGAGACCTACCCCTGACTCCCGAGCGGATGGCATTGCCGTTGCTGGCTGGAGGGTGTTCATACCGCTCTCGGCGGGCAGGAACCAGCACCGATGACAGCCCTGTCTCAGCGACTGACGCTGGCGGCCAGCGCCGTCCTCGTGCTGGCGACCGCGTGTTCGAGCGCGGCCCAGCATGGGCGCACCGCAACCGCTCCAGCCATCACCAGCACCCCGCCTGCCACGGTCGGCATCAGCGCGTCGGGCGAGACGTGGACACTGCCAGCCGCAGTCTCGCGCCCGGTAGTACTCCCGGACCGAAGCGGTTTCGTGCTACTCGGCGGTCTCGCCACCGGGGATACCTCCACATCGCGCGTCGTCCAGGTCGATCCTGCGACCGGTGACTCCAAGGTCGCCGGCAACCTGGCTCTCGCCGTTCACGACGCCGCCGGCGCGGCGATAGACGGCCGCCTCTTCGTCTTCGGCGGAGGATCGACCAGCACCGTCCCCATGGTGCAGGCGTGGACAGCGGGCCCGGCCACCGAGGTAGCGAGGCTGCCGGATGCCCGCTCGGACCTGTCAGCCGCCACGCTCGATGGCACCACCTACATCGCCGGCGGATTCGATGGCTCGGTGATGACGCCGGATGTGCTGGCGACCACCGACGGTGAGTCCTTCAGACCTGTCGCCCGGCTGGCGATACCTGTTCGTTACGCCGCTGTAGCGGGACTCGGGAGCACCCTGTGGGTCGTTGGTGGCGTGACTAGTACCAGCGAGGGAGGCACCACCGACACTGATGCCGTACAGAAGGTCGACCTCGTTTCCGGCCAGGTCACCGTCGCCGGCCAGCTGCCCCAGCCCATGGGCCATGCCACGGCGCTGGTCCTCGGCGGCGAGATCTTCGTGCTGGGTGGCCGCTCCGGCACTACACCCAGCGCGACCATCTTCCGCCTGAACCCAGACAGCGGCGCGCTCACACTGGCGGGTCAGCTGCCCCGGGCTGTTTCGGACGCGGGCTCCGTCGTGGTCGACGGCATCGGATACCTGGTCGGCGGCGAGATCACCGGTCCAGCCGCGCCCCTGGACACTGTGGTCGTGCTGCGCCCCCGATCCGGCTAGCGTCCGGTGCTGCCGTCGATGAGCTCGCGCAGGATGTCAGCGTGCCCGGCGTGCCGCGCAGTTTCCTCGAGCAGGTGCGCCAGCACCCATCGAAGGTTGACCGCCTCGCCACCGTCATCTCCAGGGCACGGATCATCCAGGCCGGCCGTCCGCGCGATCGTGTCCGCTTGCGCCGACGCCGCCCGGTAGCCGGCAATCGCCGAGGCAATGGTGTCGTCAGGCTGCACGGTGTCATCGGGCAGCGCGGCGTTCAGGCCCGCGAATCTGACCAGTACCCAGCGCGTCTCGGCCTGCGCCAGGTGCTTCAGCAGCCACAGCAGGGTGGTGCCACTGCCGACCGGCGACTGCCTCGCCGCGACCTCGTCCGCGCCGTCGACCTTGCGAATGAGCGATTCGCGCTGGAACTGCAGCAGAGCGAGCAATGTCTCTGGTTCGGAAGCGCAGAGGCGCGGGGGCTTGCGGTCGGTCATCACGTCATCGTAGGGACACCAGACGCGGCTGCGACACTGGCTGGGTAGTGCCACGGAGGGGTGATGAGCTACCAGACCGATCCACGGGTTGACGTCTACATCGACGGCCTGCCCGGCTGGCAGCAGGAAATCTGCCGGGAGTTGCGCGAATTGATTCACGCCGCCCACCCGGATGTCACGGAGACAATCAAGCGGAGCCGCCAGCCGTACTTCGTCCTCGAGGGCAACGTCTGCGCCCTGCTGGCCGCCAAGGATCACGTCAACCTGTTCCTCTACGACGGCGGCATCGTCCCCGACCCCGATGGAATCATTACCGCGGGCCACGAGAACAAGACGGCGCGGACCATGGCGGTCGGATTCGGTGACAAGATCAACCGTCGCGCGCTGACCGCGATGCTCCGGCAGATCGTCGCCAACAACCGGGCCGGCGGCTGGCGCAAGCTCAAGGCGAACTCGTAGCCGCGGGCGCGGCCAGGCTCGGTCGTGCGGCAATCGAGGCCGGACCTAGTCTGCTGCTGGGCACGGAACCTGCCGAGCTGCCAGGAGGCGTAGGGATGGCCGAAGCTGCTGATGTGCTCGTGGTCGGGGCGGGCTTGGCCGGCCTCACCGCCGCGCGCGAGCTCGCCGCCGCCGGCCGGTCCGTGCTCGTGCTGGAGGCTCGAGACCGCATCGGCGGCCGGATCGTCAACGAGGACATCGGCGACGGCAAGATCGTCGAGATGGGCGGCCAGTGGGTCGGCCCGACCCAGGACAAGCTCCTCGGACTTGCTGCCGAGCTCGGCGTCGGCACGTTCCCGACCTACGACACCGGCCGGAAGGTGCTGCATTTCAACGGCAAGCGCGGCACCTATGCCGGCGCGATCCCGCGTATCAGCCCGCTGGTGCTCATCGACGTCGGGCAGGCGCAGGCCCGGCTGGAGGCCCTGGCCAAGAAGGTCCCGACAGACGCGCCCTGGGCCGCGGTGAATGCCGAGCGGCTAGACGGCCAGACTTTCGAGACCTGGATCCGCCGCAACACCGTGAGCACGAGTGCAAGAAAGCTGCTCGCCCTGGCCGCGGAGGCGGTGTTTGCCGCCGAGCCGGGCGACGTGTCCATGTTGCACGTGCTGTTCTACTCCCACGCCAGCGGGTCGTTCCAGCAGCTCATTGACACCACCGGCGGCGCTCAGCAGGACCGGTTCACCGGCGGGTCGGCGCTGATCGCGCAGCGGCTCGCGGAGAACCTCGGCAACATCGTCCGGCTTAACACAGCGGTCGGCGGGATCGAGGTCGCAGGCGACACGGTGACCGCCACCACTGCGGCCGGGCAGTTCGAGGGCCGCCAGATCATCGTGACCGGGCCGCCGCTGCTGGCCGGCCGGATCCACTACCAGCCGGCCCTGCCGGCCTGGCGCGACCAGCTGACCCATCGCACGCCCATGGGCTCGGTGATCAAATGTCAGGTGATCTACGACGAGCCGTTCTGGCGCGCGGACGGGCTATCCGGACAGGCCACGGGCGACACTGCGGGGCCGCGTGTCGTGTTCGACAACTCGCCGCCCGACGGCACGCCGGGCATCCTGCTGGCCTTCCTCGAGGGCGACGAGGCGCGCCGGCTCGGCCGCGAGCCGCTCGAGGTGAGGCGTCAGATTGTCATCGACTCGCTGGCGCGCTATTTCGGGCCGCGGGCGGGCAAGCCTGAGCGCTACCTGGAACTGGACTGGCAGCAGGAGAAATGGACCGGCGGCTGCTACGGCACGCTGTTCGGGCCGAACGTGTGGACCCGGTACGGCCACGCGCTCCGCGAGCCCGTCGGCCCGATTCACTGGGCCGGCACGGAGACGGCGTCGGTGTGGTCGGGCTACATGGACGGCGCCCTCCGGTCCGGCGAGCGGGCCGCCGCCGACGTATTGGCGCGTCTGGCTTAGCGAGATAGCCGCTGGCTCGGCCTCGACGCCGCGTAGCTCGATGCGACGGCCATGCCGTCCGGCGCTCGGCGCAGCCGCGGGGCGTTCGTGTAAGCCGTCAGTCATGTCCGCTGAGCGTGCTGCGGGCACGGACCCGGCACGCCCGCGGATCAAAGAACGCAAAACAGGCAGAAGAGCAGCTCCGACGCTCGCCATAAATTGGCCGGGCGCGGTTAGGATCCCCGCAAGGGGTGAGGTATGGCGGGAGTATGACGGCGGGGGTAAAGAACGCGGCGCGCGAGGCCTCCAAGATGGTTCAGGCCATCGACCGGGCCCAGCAGGGCCATCCGTGGCTGGCCATGGGCGTCGCGACGTGGAAAAAGTTCAGCGACGACCAGGCGGGGAACCTGGCGGCGCTGGTGGCGTACTACGCCTTCGCGTCGCTCTTCCCTCTGCTGCTGGTGGCGTATACCGTCCTGGGCCTGGTGGCCAAGGCCAGCCCCAGCGTGGCCAAGACGCTCGAGTCGGCCTTGAAGGATTACCCGGTTGTCGGCGATCTCGGCGTTGGAACGCTTAATTCGGCCGGGCCCGCGCTGGTCGTCGGGATCCTGCTCACGCTGTATGCCTCGCTTGGCGTCGCCAACGCGATCCAGAACGCCATGAACACGGCCTGGGCCGTGCCGAGGTACCAGCGGCCTGGCTTCCCGAAGAACAAGCTGCGCAGCCTGGGCATCATCGCCATCATCGGCCCAGGTGAGATCATCACGATCGCGTTGTCGACCATCGCCAGCGGAGCCGGCCACCTCGGCGGTGCAGGCGGCACCGCCGCGGCGGTCGTGATCTCTCTACTGCTGAATATCGGCCTTTTCTGGCTTGCGTTTCGGCTCGCCACCTCGAAGGACGTCCCCACACGCGACCTGCGGCTCGGGGCCATTCTGGCCGCGATCGCCTGGCAGATCCTGCAGCTTGCCCTCTCCACGAGTCTCATCCACCTGCACAGCAGATCGGCTTACGGAACCTTCAGTACGGTGCTCGCGATCTTGGCCTGGTTCTACCTGCAGGCTCAGATCACGCTCTACGTGGTCGAGCTCGACGTCGTGCGGACACGAAAATTGTGGCCGCGCTCGCTGGCGCCGCCGCCGCTCACGCATGCCGACGTGCGCGCCTACGAGGCCTACGCACAGCAAACCCAGCTCCGGCCCGAGGTCGATATCAGCGTGACCGAGGCGGTACCGGCGCAACGTACGTCCACAGACACGGCCACGTCAGACACGCCGACATCGGACACGGCCTCCTCACACGCAGCAACCTCGGACACGGCCGCCTCGGATGCGGCTACCCCGCACTCAGCCACCTCGGACACCGCGACCCCGCACGCAGCCACCTCGGACACCGCCGCCCACGACGTGGCTACCTCGGACGCGGCGGAGCCCAGCCGGACTGACCGGCCGAGCGCCTAGCAACGGCGTGGTTGGACCCCTGCTGACCTTAGAGCGGCTGCAAAGGTAACTTTGCGGCCCCGGCCCCACCAGGGAAGGAGCGCCGGGACCGCACTAGCCGGTCTCCGACGGAACACGGCTGGCCGACCTATCGGGGCGTGGCACCGGCTGGAGCTGCGGCGCGCCGACCGCGCAGCAGGTCGGCGCCTCCGACGGGGCGCCGGGGCGACCGCCCGTCCACAGCACGGCGTTGTCAACGAAGGCCGCGGTCAGCGCCGCCGCGATCAGCAGCAGGACAGCGCTGGCCAACGTCGCGCGCTCGAAGCCCTGCGAGAACCGGGCCGGTTCGTGGTAACTGGCGCCCGTCAGCCCGACGGCCGCCGGCAGCGCGGCGACCGCCACCAGCCCGGCGGCCCTGGCCACGGCGTTGTTGACGCCGCTGGCGACGCCCGCGTGCCGGACGTCCGCGCTGGCCAGCACCGTCGCCGTCAGCGGCGCGACGGTCACGGACAGGCCGAGGCCGAACACGATCACCGCGGGCAGCACGTCGGTGAGGTAGCTCGTGTGTGCCCCGATCCGGCTCATCAGCGCCATGCCGATCGCGACGCCGGTGATCCCGGCCGTCATCAGCCAGCGCGGCCCGAGGCGCTGCGCGAGCGCTCCCGACCGTGCCGAGAGCAGGAGCATGAAGAACGTCACCGGCAGCAGCGCCGAGCCGGCCGCCACCGGCGAGAAACCCGCCACCACCTGAAGCTGGAGCACCAGCAGGAACAGCAGCCCGCCGAAGGCGCCGTAGACCAGGAAGGTGATCACGTTGATCACGGTGAACTGGCGGGAGGCGAAGACGTCGAGCGGCAGCATCGGCGGCGTCGGATCGGGCGCCCGGGTGCGGCGGCGCTCCACGACCCCGAATGTGACCGCAGCGATCACGCCGATGACGGCCGCGACAATGACGCCAGTGATCCCGGTCGGCTCGGTCGCCTCGATCAGGGCATAGGTGATCCCGGCGAGCGCCAGCGCTGCGAGCCCGGCCCCGGCCACGTCGAACCGCCCGCGTGCCAATGGGTCGCTGGTCTCGGGCACATGCCGGAGGGTCACGACGACGACCGCCGCGGCGAGCGGCAGGTTCAGCAGGAAGACCCAGCGCCAGCCCCCGGCCTGCACCAGCCAGCCACCGACCACCGGGCCGATCGCCGCCGCCACTCCCCCGAGCCCGGACCAGGCGCCAACGGCGCGCGGCCGCTGGTCGGCAGCAAAGCTTGCCTGGATGATCGCCAGCGATCCGGGCGTCAGCAACGCGCCGCCGATTCCCTGCAAGACCCGAGCCGCGATCAGCACCGCGATGTCGGGCGCGGCGCCGCACAGCGCCGAGGCGAGCGCAAACCACACGACACCGATGAGGAAGATACGGCGCCGGCCTGCCCGGTCGCCGAGCGAGCCGCCCAGCAGGATGAGGCCGGCGAGGCTGAGGGTGTAACCGGTGACGGTCCACTGCAGACCGGCCAGCGAGGCGTTGAGGTCGCGGCCGATCGTGGGGAGGGCCACGTTGACCACGGTCGAATCCAGCAGCACCATGCTCGACCCGAGCACGGTCGCGAGCAGCACCCACCGGCCGGCCGCGCTGCTGACCTGCAGCTGCGGCGCAGCAGTTGGCGCCGGCGTCGTGGCGCCGCCGGTATCGGTCATCTCCGGGCCACATTACCGTCGGGCCCGCCGCCGCCGCCGCGGCCCGAGGCGGTCCGGCCAGCCGGCAGCGGCCCCGTTCCCGTCACGGAGCACATTCGCTACAGGGCCGACCAGGAGTGCACCGGTTCGTTCGTCGCCATCCGCTCGATATAGCCCTGGGTCATGCGCCGCAGCGCCTCGGGCCGGCTGAGCGAACCGCCGTGCTCGAGCCCGTGTACCGTCTCGGTCTGCCAGGTGGCGCCAGTGCGGCCGGTCAGGCAGCGCTGCTCGATGATGCCGAGCAACCGGTCCGCGTCGTCTGTCTTGACGCCCCACTGCCCCAGACCGTCCCACGCCAGCGGCAGCAGCCGGCGCAGCGTCAGCTCGCTGGCCGGCGCCTCCCCGATGCCTGGCCAGTACAGCCGGGCGTCGATGCCGTGCCGCGAGGCCTCGACGAGGTTGTCGGACGCTGTCTTGAACGACATCTGCGTCCACACCGGCCGCTCCGTCTCGGCGAGCGCTCGCACCAGCCCGAAGTAGAAGGCAGCGTTCGCGACCACGTCAGCGACGGTCGGTCCGGCCGGGAGGACCCGGTTCTCCACGCGCAGGTGCGGCAGGCCATCGTCGACCGCGTACACCGGACGGTTCCACCGGTACACGGTGCCGTTGTGCAAGGTCAGCTCGGAGAGTCTTGGTGCCTCGCCGTTGTCGAGCGCAGCCGCCGGGTCCTCCTCTTCCTGCAGGGGCAGCAGCGCAGGGAAATAGCGCAGGTTCTCCTCGAAGAGGTCGAACACCGAAGTGATCCACCGCTCGCCGAACCACACCCGTGGCCGTACGCCCTGCTGCTGTAGTTCTTCCGGCCGGGTGTCGGTGACCTGCTCGAACAGCGGGATCCTGGTCTCACGCCACAGCTCGCGGCCGAACAAGAACGGCGAGTTGGCCGCGAGCGCGACCTGGACGCCCGCGACCGCCTGGGCGGCGTTCCAGTAACTGCCGAACGCCTCCGGGCTCACCTGGAGGTGGAACTGCACGCTGGTGCACGCGGCTTCCGGCATGATCGTGCCGACGTGGGTCAGCAGCCGTTCCGGCCCGTCGATGCAGATCCGCATGTCCTCGCCGCGCGCAGCGATCATCTGCTCGTTCAGCAGCCGGAAACGCGGATTCGCCGACATTGCTTCGTCGGTCACGTCAGCCTGACGCAGGGTAGGCAGGATGCCGATCGTCACGAGGCGGCTGCCGGTACCCTCCGCCCGGCCGCACGCGTGGGCGAGCCTCTGCCGCACGTCATCCTCGAGCGCGCCGAGCGCCTCGGCGGCCAGCTGCCGGGGAGGCACGTTAATTTCCAGATTGAACCGGCCCAGCTCACTCGCCCAGGTCGGGTCCCCGATCGCAGCCAGCACCGTCGTGTTCGTCATCGCGGGCAGCCCGTCGGCATCGACGATATTCACTTCCATCTCGATGCCCACCTGCCGCGGCTCGGTGTCGAACCGCGACTCGCGCAGCATCCGCGCAAAGACGTCAAGGCACTGGCGGACCTTCTCCCGGTAAGCGCGGCGATCGTCGTGGGTAACCGTGATGGACGGGACATCCCTGCCCATATCAAGACCCTCCAGCTACAGCCAGGGCGGGGGCTCCGTTTAACATTCGCACGTAACTGCCCTGCTGACCAGGGCTAACTAGCCCGATGTAACTAGTCAGCGGGTTCACGCCCTGGCGGAGTACCAGGCGCAGCAGGCTGCCGCGCGAGTCAGTTTCATGCCATTCGTTCCGCATGCGAGGGAAATCGGTGACTGGCCCGGATCACGCGCGTTACCTGCCTTCGACGGGGCCGATGTACCGTCGAGGAGCGGTGAAGATAATGCCCCGATGCGGCGCCGTGCGGTCGGCGAGATCTGCGGTCACGCTTGTCGCGGCGGGGTGCGGGCTCATCCTCGCCCTCGCCGGCTGCAGCGCAACCCCGGGGACGGCTGCGGCTCAGGCCGCGCGCCCGGCCCAGGGCACGCCGTACACGCTGCTGCAGATGAACCTGTGCCTGTCCGGCCTGAGCAGCTGCTACCCGATCGTGGACTACCCCGCGGTGCTGCAGGAGGCGATCACCCGGATCCGTGCGGCCCGGCCGGACGCGGTCACCTTCAACGAGGCGTGCAGCAATGACGTCGCGCTGATCGCCCGGCGGACCGGTTACCACCTGCGCTTCGCAACAGTGATCTACAACGGCAAGCTGCTGCCCTGCATACACCCGGGTGGCCGCGGACTCTTCGGTGACGCGGTGCTCACGAAAGCATCCATCCTGAGCAGCGCCAGCCAGCCGTTCACGGCGCAGTCCGGCCCCGAGCGGCGCGTCTGGCTATGCGCCAGCACCCAGGCAGGCGTTGACGTGTGCACGGCGCACCTTGCCGCGCACGAGCCCGCTGAGGTGGCCGCGAACGGGCCGCAGTGCGCCGAGCTCCGGGCGATCCTCGCACGCCGCGCGGCGTCCCGCGCTGTCATCTTCGGGGGCGACCTCAACCGTCGCGCCTCCTGCGCCCCGCATGGCTTCTGGACCCGCAACGACGACTCCGCGCACCAGAACCCCGGGCTTCAGCAGATCTACGGAACAGGCGCGTTTCGCTCGCCCTCGGTGCAGGTGGTGCGCGCCGTGCACACCGACCACGACGTCCTGCTGGCCCATGCGTATCTGAGCGCGCGCTCATGACCGGATGAGCCTGGCCGTCCTCGCAGCCCGCAGAAGAACACGGGGACTACTGCGGCAGGACCTGCTCGTTGGGTCGAGGGCGAGTCCGCACTCCCGCGGCAAGGCCCCGGGCAAAGGACGCGCGCAGCCGGTGCCGGTCGCCCGACGCCGCGTAGGTGCGCACCCACCGTCGCAGCGTTGCGCCGGTGTAGAGCACCCACTCCACCGGGCCGAGCGAGTGGCCGCGCAACGTCCAGATCTTGTTCCGCACCTCGAAATAGAACCGGTCACCCGGGTCGACGTCGGTACTGCCGAAGGTCTTCGTCTTGTGCACGACGACGCTGTCCGGGCACAGCAGCCCGACGTTACGGCGCAGCAGCCGCGTGGTGAACTCGAAGTCGTCGTTCCACAAGAAGAAGTCCGCCTTCGGCAAACCGAGTCTTCGGCACTCGGCCGCATCGAACAGCACCGACACGAAAGACGCCGACCTGATGGGAACGCAGCCGGACGCTGCTGCGGCCGCCCGCTCGGCCGCAGCCGCCATGGGCCTGCGCCGCGGGGTGTTCATCGGATGCGGGCGGCCGTCGGTCCACAGCACCGTGCTGGCCATGATCGCCGGAGCGCGGCCCTGGTAGCGGACCCTGGCCGCGAGCAGCGCGCCCAGCGCTCCTGGCTGCGGGATCGTGTCGTCGTCCATGGCCCAGACCTGGTCGGCACCGTCGGCCAGCGCCGTCGCCATGCCGTAGGCAAACCCGCCCGCCCCGCCGTAGTTCGCGCCGAGCTCGGCGAGCTTCACCTCGGGGAAGGCGGCCCGGACGGCCTCCGCGGTGCCGTCCACCGAGGCATTGTCGACGACGATCACCTCATCCGGCGGGCGCTGCTGGGCGTGAACCGCCGCGAGCGCCTCGAGCAGCAGGTCGCGCCGGTTGTAGGTGACGATGACGGCGACAACCCGCTGGGCACCAGCGGCAGCCGGCCCGTCGGCGTAGGCCGGCATGGCTAGGAGCCGCTCCTGGCGCGCGAGCGCTCGAGCACCCGCCACGCCAGCACCCGCAGCCACCGCACCGACGAGTACCGGCTGCTGAGCTCGCGGACGGTCCGCTTGATCCGGGGCGAAGCGTTGACCCGCGCGGTCACCCGGTCGGCCAGCGCTCCGCTGGTGGCTCCGGGCTGGGCCGCCGGGTACTCCTTGCGGTACTGGTTCAGGACGAGCGCCGCAGTCGCCTGAATCGCGACGTCGAGAACCTGGTCTGCTGTCTGATCCGCCGGGTTGACGGGATCCCCGCCGAGGTCCTGCGCGAGGTCGTGCGCGAGGTCTTGCGGTCGGAGCTCGGCGGCGTCACCAATCAGGTCGTAACCAGCGTCGCTCAGCCCGGCAATGAGGGTCTCCGCGTACTGCTCGGCCCAGGCGCGTCGCTCCGGCGGCAAGGCGAGCCGCTGCCCGTCCGGCCGTGCGGCGAGGGTCGCGTGCGCCAGCCCCTCCTTGACGGTCCACATATAGAACCAGTCCGGGATCTCGCCGGAAAGCTCCGCGTTCAGCCGCCGCAGGAACTCCGTCTCGGTCAGGCCCAGCGAGGCGTTGGCACGAGCCCGGCTGATGTCGACTGTGTCCGGATCCACCTCAAGCAGCCCGGCGAACCGTCGCCAGAGCAGATCCGGACTGGCCCCGCGCTGCGGCGTCGTCATGACGTGGATCCGCTCCGGCGGGACGTATCGCGACCAGACCTGCAGGATCTGCAGCGTGTCGTGGACCCGCCAGAACCACCACTGCCGGCGGTCGGGCGATACCGACTCGCGGTCGATGACGTCGGCCAGCCAGTCCTCCCAGCCGCGGGCGTTGCGGTGCTTGACGCTTTCCTGCCACTCGGCCGGCAGCAGGGCAGCCATGTCCCGGGCGGTCAGCACCAGGTGCACCTCGGCGGGCTGGAGCGAACTGACGGCCAGACGCGCGTGCTCGTCGTCGGCCGCGGAGAACAGCTCGTGCGAGATGACCGCGGCCCGTGGCGCCTGTTTCGACTGCCTGGCCAGGATGTCCCACTCTCCGGTCCACGATCCGGCCGGATCACTGGCGAGCTTCTTCAAACCCCGCAGGTCCTGACTCGCCCGGAAGTGATCCTGCGGGTGATGGCCGGGCAGTACTACGCCCTGCGCCGCGAGAGTCGCCCGGTTTCGCCAGATCACCTGCTGCAGAAAGGTACTGCCCGTCTTGGGCTCGCCGATGTGCAGGAAGACGGCCGGTCGCTGGCCCGCGGCGGCTGAGCGGGCCGCGACCGTGGCGGGTAGGTCGCCGGGCAGGCTCTGATCGGTGACGGCGCTCACATCCGGCTCCCTCGACGGGATCGAGTCCGCGGGCGGCACGAGCGGCCAGCGCGGTCGGCAGTTGTCCTGACAGTAGTCAAAGCACGGTAGTACCCGGGCACATCTGGGGCAGACAATAGCCGCCGCGACGCGCTCTTATGCGGCCGGGAAGGTCCGGGAGGAGTGCCGGACGTGCACTACAATGGACAGCCGTCAGCTGACCCCTGGGCGGCGCAGTGCTGGCCCGGCGGGAGGAGCCTCGCCCAGCGGTGCTGGCCCGGCGGGCCCGATCCGCGCCCGCGGTACCTAGCGGCGCCGAAATCAGGGCATGGCAGGAGGTTCCCCCCGGTGCATGAGCCGTTCTCGCTGCTCGTCTCGGTGTACGACGGCGACCGGCCCGATTATCTGCGCCGGGCCCTCCGCAGCGCCATCGACGACCAGACCGTCCGCCCTGACCAGGTGGTCATCGTGCGGGACGGCCCGGTGCGAAGCGAGCTCGCCACCTGCCTCGAGGAGGTCCGGGCGACCAGCCCGGTCCCGGTGACGCTGGTGCCCCTCGAGCGCAATGGCGGCCTCGGCCCGGCGCTCAACGCCGGGATCGCGGCGAGCTGGTTCGACGTGATCGCCCGGATGGACGGCGACGACGTGGCCATGTCACACCGCTTCGAGGTGCAAATGCCGCTTATCGCTAACGCGGACATCGTGGGATCGGGGCTGCTCGAGTTCGTCGCCGACACCGACAACGTCATCGGACGGCGCATCCCGCCCACGGACCCGCAGCAGATCGTCCGGTATGCGCGCGTGCACGACCCGTTCAATCACCCAACGGTCGTCTATCGCCGCCAGGCCGTTCTCGATGCGGGCGGTTATGGCCAGCTGCCCCTCATGGAGGACTACGACCTGTTCGCGCGCATGCTGCAGGCTGGCGCCAGAGGAATCAATGTGGCGGATCCGCTCGTCTACTACCGGGTCGGGGCCACAGCCTTCAAGCGCCGCGGCGGCACGAGCCTGCTGCGCTCCGAGCTTCGGCTGCAGCGCGAGTTCCGGCGCCGCCGGTTTACCTCGATGGCAGAATATGCACGTAATGTGGTAATCCGTGGCGGTTACCGGCTCATTCCCTGGTGGCTGCGCCGCGCTCTCTACCGCCCGCTCGTCGGCGTCGTGTCCTGGCGCGCCGCAACGCCCGCATCGCCCGGATCGACGCCTGCCCAGCAGCCGGGCTGGGAGTACGCGAGCGAATGGCGCAACCCGGAGGAGTTCGCGGCCGGAATGTGGCAGGAGCCGAAGAGGATGACCGATGAACATTGACCTGGTCGTGGTCGGGTCCGGCTTCTTCGGGCTGACGGTGGCCGAGCGCTGCGCGAGGGATCTCGGGCTGCGGGTGCTGGTGCTCGAGCGCCGTCCTCATCTCGGCGGCAACGCCTACAGCGAGGCCGAGCCGCAGACCGGCATCGAGGTGCACCGGTACGGCGCGCACCTGTTCCATACCTCTAACGAGCGCGTCTGGGAGTACGCCAACAGGTTCACGTCGTTCACCGGCTACCAGCATCGGGTGTTCTCGGTCTACAAGGGCCGCGTCTATCCGCTCCCCATTAATCTGGGCACCATCTGCGAGTACTTCGGCGCGGTGATGTCGCCGGACGAGGCCCGGGCGCTCATCGCCAGCCAGGCGTCCGAGGTGGCACCGGGCAGCGCCGCGAACCTCGAGCAGAAGGCGATCTCGCTGATCGGCCGTCCCCTCTACGAGGCGTTCATCCGCGGGTACACGGCCAAGCAGTGGCAGACCGATCCCGCGGACCTGCCACCGGAGATCATCACGCGGCTGCCGGTTCGGTACACCTTCGACAACCGGTACTTCAGCGATACCTTCGAGGGCCTCCCGGCCGGTGGCTACACTGCCTGGCTGGAGCGCATGGCCGACCATCCGGGGATTGAGGTGCAGGTGAACACCGAGTTCGCTGACCTCCGTTCCGGCATGGTCGGGCACGTGCCGGTCGTCTACACCGGACCGCTCGACGCCTACTTCGGCTATGCGGCCGGCGAGCTCGGCTGGCGCACCCTCGACTTCCAGCTCGAGGTGCTGCCCACCGGGGACTTCCAGGGCACGCCGGTGATGAACTACGCCGACGACGATGTCCCCTTCACCCGGATCCACGAGTTCCGGCACTTCCACCCCGAGCGCGACTGGTACCCGGAAGACGCGACCGTGATCATGCGCGAGTACTCTCGCTTCGCCGTCCGCGGCGACGAGCCGTACTACCCCATCAACACGGCAGCGGACCGGGAGCGGCTGCTGAGCTACCGGGAGATGTCAGACCGCGAGCGGGGCGTCCTGTTCGGCGGCCGCCTCGGCACCTACAAGTACCTGGATATGCACATGGCAATTGCCTCCGCGCTCAGCATGTTCGACAACACGCTGCGGCCGCACTTCACCGACGGCGAGCCGCTCACCCGGCCGGGGGTCGCCGGATGACCGGCGACGCGACGGCGCTTCGCGTCCTGCAGCGGGTCATCTTCCCGGTCGAGGACCTTGACATCGTCCCGCTATACGTCGAGACGAACCCGGAGCGCGGGGCCGGTGAACTCGCCTCCGAGCTGGCTATGGAGGCGCAGACCGGCAGGAAGGCCAAGACTGTCAGTCTGCCCGTCGCCAGCGCGGCGGTCGGTGAAGCGCAGCACAGCATCCGGTTCGGCACCGACGTACCTGCCCACCTGATCGAGGACGCCGGCCTGCGGCGCAGCGCAGTGATCACCAAAGGCCGGCGCGTCTCCTTCGGCACCTACTTCAACGCTTTCCCCGCCAGCTACTGGCGCCGGTGGACGACGGTCACGTCGGTAACGCTGCGCATCCGGCTGGCCGGCGAGTCAACGATCATCCTGTACCGCTCCACAGCCAGGGGATTCAGTCATCCGGTCGAGACGATCACCGTCGAATCGGACCAGCCCGCGACCGTGCAGCGCACGCTGCCGCTGGCTCCGTTCATCGACGGCGGCTGGTACTGGTTCGACATCGTCGCCGGACCGCAGGGCACGACGCTCATCGAGGCAGACTGGCTGGGCACGGCCGAGGATGCCGGGACCGGCCGGGTGAGCCTCGGCATCACCACGTTCAACCAGCCGGATTTCATGCTGGAGACATTGCGCACGCTCGGCGATGCGACCGAGATCCACGACGTCATTGACCGGATCTACGTGATCGACCAGGGCAGCGACAAGGTGGTGCACCGGCCGGCTTACACCGAGTCGACCAAGAAACTTGGCGACCGGGTCGAGGTCATCGAGCAGGGCAACCTTGGTGGCTCCGGCGGTTTCGCGAGGGCCATGGACGAGACCGTCAGGGCCGGCCGAGCCGCTTACGTGCTCTTGATGGATGACGACGTCAAGCTGGAGCCCGAGGGCATCCTGCGGGCTGCCACGTTCGCGGACATGGCGCGGCGACCGACAATCGTCGGCGGCCACATGTTCAGCTTGTACGACCGGTCGCTGCTGCACGCCTATGCCGAGTCCATCGAGTCGTGGACGTGGTGGTGGGGACCAGCGCCGAACACCACGCCGAAGCACGACTTCGGCCGCCGGAACCTCAGGAATACGCCCTGGCTGCACCGCCGGGCTGACGGCGATTACAACGGGACGTGGATGTGCCTGATCCCGACCAGCGTCATCACCGAGATCGGCCTGATCCCGCCGATGTTCATCAAGTGGGACGACGCTGAATACGGCGTCCGTGCCAGGGAAAACGGCATTCCTACTGTGTCGCTTCCTGGCGTCGGCTGCTGGCAGGTGCCGTGGGACGACAAGGACGACTCCCGGGACTGGCAGGCCTACTTCCACCTGCGCAATCGCCTGGTATCGGCGCTGCTGCACTCACCCCACAAGGGCGGCGGCGGCGTGATCAACGAGAGCCGGGAGCGGCAGCTCCAGGCGCTGCTCTCCATGTACTACTCGACGGCGGCGCTGCAGCAGCTGGCCGTTGAGGACGTGCTGAGGGGACCGGGGCACCTGCACCACGACCTGCCAATCAAGATCGGACAGCTCCGCGATCTCCGGGCCCGGTACCCGGATGCCCGCTACGAGGCTGACCTGGAGAGCTTCCCGCCGCCGCGGCGCAAGGCACCGGACTCGCTGAAGGCCAATACCACCCCGACCAACAAGGTCAATCTGATGACCACGGCTGCCCGCGGCACGCTGCGCCAGTTCCGGGCACCGCGGCCGGGTGCCGCCCAGCGCCCGCAGATGGCACTGCCCTACCAGGACGCATCGTGGTGGGTGCTGGCCAAGCTGGACAGCGCGCTCGTGTCCTCCGCGGAGAATACGAACGCGACCTGGCTCGTCCGGGACCGGGGCCAGTTCCGCGCGCTGGGCTGGCGCAGCCTGGTGCTGCACCGTCGCCTGGCCCGGAGCTGGTCGAAGCTCGCCGCCGAGTACCGCGCCGCAGCCGCCGATTTCAACTCACCGGAGAGCTGGCGGCAGACCTTCGCCGCCTCCGTCGGCGAGCCAGCAGACCGGCTGTCGGCGGTAACGGAACGCCAATCTCCGGAAGATCAGTGAGCTCGGCGCTCGCCGACGGGAACGAGGCCGCCGCAACGCGCGCGGCCGCGAGGCAGCCGACGCCGCAGCCGCCAGCGGCGGCTGCGGCCACCCGGCGGAGTCTGCCCCCCTGGACGACTCAGCTGGCCCGGTACGTACCGGTGCTGCTGCCCGCCGCCGTCATGACGGTCGCGGGGCTGTGGGGCCTGACCCGGGACTCGTCGATGGGCAACGACGAGGTGGCGACGCGCTGGGCCGCTCTGCTCAGCCTCCGTGGCCTCGCGCACCTGCTGCGGCACGTCGACGCGGTGCACGGGCTGTATTACCTGGTCATGCACGCCTGGGTGGCGGTCGGCGGGAGCGGACCGACCGCGCTGCGCGTGCCGTCAGTGATCGCGATGGTTGTGGCGGTGGCGCTCGTATCCGTACTCGCGCGCCAGCTGACCGGGTCGGGCTGGGTGGCACTGTTCGCCGGGCTGATCATGGCGCTGACCCCGACCATCACCTACTACGCGCAGACCGCCCGGTCGTACGCCATGGTGCTGGCGGGCGTTGTCGCCGCGACGCTGGTCCTTGTGCAGGCCCTCCGGGCCGAGACGGGCACGGGGTCCCGGCAAACTGGCGGGCCGCGGCAGGTGCTGCGCTGGTGGATCGGCTACGCGGTCCTGGTGGCCATCAGCAGCTATCTCAACGAGATGGCGCTGCTCATGCTGGCCGCGCATGGCGTGACGGTACTGCTGTCGCGGTACGGCCGCCGGGTCTTCCAGCACTGGCTGTACGCCGCGATCGCCGGCGGCGCCGTGGTCCTGCCACTGCTCGCGCTCAGCGTCGCTGAGCACGGCGCCATCGGCTGGATCCCGCCGCCTGGCATCAACGCAGCGAAGACGCTGTTCCATGACTACTTCGGCGCCACCACGATCCTCGCGTTGCTGGTATTCGCCTGCGCCGTGGTGGCCGTCCTCCCGGACCGCTCCGCGATGGGCAGGTCGCCGGAACCCGGCGACGCCCCGGCCGCGTGGTGGCGCGGCGGCGTCAGCCTGCCGTCGGTGGCCGCGCCGCTGCTGGTGCTCCCGGCCCTGCTGCTGGCCGCCGAGTCGCGGGTTCTGCATCCGCTCTACGTCGACCGCTACGTTCTGTATGGCGAGGCCGGTGCGGCCCTGCTGGCTGGTGCGGGCGTCTACCGGATCGGGCGGTGGGCCTCCGAGCGGCTCACCGTACCTGGCGTGCGCCGGGCGCTCGTCTGGGTGCCAGGCGTCGCGCTGTGCGTCCTGGCCCTGGTGCTGCAGCTGGGCCCTTACCAGCGGATCCGCACCCCGCAAAGCCGGGCGTATGACTTCGGCGGGCCATCGCGCTACCTCGGAGCGCACGCCCGCGCCGGGGACGGCGTGCTGTACTTCGACACGTTCTTCCGCAAGGCCGAGCTCGGTTACCCGCAGGACTTCACCAGGGTCACCGATTTCGCTGTGGCGGTGCCGCCCCGGCAGGCCGGCGATTTCCGCGGCACGGACAAGTCATTCGCCGCCACCCTGCCGCTGATGGTGCGCTACCAGCGGATCTGGGTCATCGGCGCGCAGCCGGCGGTGAACCTGCGGGCTAGCCTGCTCCGGCAGGAGAGCCAGGCGCTCGCCCAGCACTTCACCCGGATCGACATCCAGACCTTCAAGGGCATGACCGTGACGCTCTGGCAGCGCCGCTAAGGCGCAAGAGGGTCAGCCATCCCGTAGTGGGGGTGAGTGACGCTCTGGCGACCCATCCACATGGGATCAGCTCCAGGCGGCTGCGATCAGGCCCGTCGTCAGCTTGCTCGGGGTCGCACCGCCGTGCGACACGTACAGGTCGTTCGCGGCCAGGTAGAGCAGCCAGTTGCCGTCGGAGCTCACGTCGAGGCTGGTGTGGTCCAGGTTCGCGAACCCGATGGCCACCTGGTGGACCAGTACGCCGCTCGTATTGACCTCCCACATCAGGCGCGAGGTGTTCCGGACCGGCTCCCCGCCGCAGCACGCCCGGCTCACGAACAAGTTACCGTCGGGCATGTACACGCCCTCCCGCAGATAGCTCTGCTGGGGGGTTGGCGCGCCGGTGACCGGTAGCGGCGCCGCGCCAGCGCCGGTGGCGTAGTACTGCGCCCTCCCGGTGTCGACGAGGTACACGCCCCAGCCCTCGTTGTCCTGGAAGGCGGCGTCCGACACGGCGAGGTGATCGCTGTCGGCGGCCCACGACAGGTGCGAGATCGGTATCGGCAGGCCAGGTGACTGGCTGGCCGGCACCATAGGCAGGCTTGTCGTCGCCCCGCTGCTCTGCGTGCGGATTACCACGTTGTACGGCTGGAAGTCGTTGGTATTGAACGGGCACCCCGCCGCTGTCAGGACGGGCTGGTTCGCGTAGGCCAGCTTCGACCCGTCAGGGCTGACCGCGGGCAAGCTGCCGAGCGCCAGGACGGCTGCGGTTCCGCCAGTCGCGGGAATCTCCTCGATCTTGCTCGTGCAGCCGTCCTGGACCGCGAAGTAGACCTGCCCGCTCGAGGACACCGAGATCTCGTGACCCGTCACGCCGCTCGGCACCAGCGTCTTCTCCACGACGCCGGTTGCGGGGTTCAGGGTGACCAGGGCGCCGGAGGTGGTCACGGCGACCATCGCCGGCGATCCGGACGCGGCCGTGTTCGCCGACGGCTGCGACGACGGGCTGGCCGACGGTGTGACGGTCGCGGTCGGCCCTGGGTTAGCGCCACCGCCTCCGCACGCGCACAGTGCGGCGGCCGCGATCAGGGCCGCGAGCCCCGCCCCGGCGTACCGGAGCACAGCACCAGCGGGCAACCTCGACACTGGCATCTCCCCGAAAGCTCAGCGCCGGTGCAGCGTCTGCGGGCGAAACGTCCGGCGTTACCAGAAAAATCAGGCGGACCGATCGTGCCAGCCACGGGGCAGCCGCGGCAACTCGACAGACGGTTTCTTACGCCAGCGCAGCGGCCATCCGGCGCACCGCTTCGGTGATCAGCTCGGGCGAGGTCCCGATGTTCAGACGCGCGAAGCCGCGGCCCTGGCTGCCGAAGTCCGGCCCGGCGCTGAGCGCCACCCGGCCGCGAGCGAGGAACACGTCCGCCGGGTCGTCACGAAGTCCCAGGTTGCGGTAGTCGATCCAGGTCAGGAACGTCGCCTCCGGCTCGCAGTACCGGGCGGCCGGCAGATGCTCGGCGAGCAGCGCGGTGAGCAGCCGGGTGTTGGCGTCGATCTGGGTGACCGCCGCGTCGAGCCACGGCCGGGCGTTGCGCAGGGCGGCGATGGAGGCATGTACGCCGAGATGGCTCGGCAGCAGCGTCTCCCACCGCTCGGCGAGGAGGTCCGCCGTCGCCCGCTGACCGGCCACGGCGATGCCGCACTTCAGGCCGGGGATATTCCAGCCCTTCGACGCGGAGGTGAAGATCACCGCTCGTCGCGCCGCTGGGTGCTCGAGACTATGGAACGGCACGTGCGTACTGCCCGGCAGCACGAGCGGAGCGTGGATCTCATCCACCAGGACAGGCACGCCGCGCCGGTCGCAGATCTCGGCGACTGCGGTCAGTTGCTCGCGCGACCAGACCCGGCCAACCGGATTGTGCGGGTTGCACAACAGGTAGGCGCCGACGCCCGGCTGCGCGAGTGCCACGTCGAGGGCACCCAGGTCGAGCTCGTAGCTGCCGTCGGGCGCCGCGGACAGCGGCGCCTCGGCGATGCGCCGGCCGGCCAGCTCGAGGTGCAAGAAGAACGGCGGGTACACCGGCGGGTTGATCACGACGGCTGCGCCTTGCTCGGTGATCGACCGGACCACCTCGGCGACGGCGGCCATGACGTCCGGGATCGCGAACACGAAGTCCGGCCGCGGGGACCAGCCACCGAACCGGTCCGCTGCGAACTCGGCGAACGCCTCCCCCAGTTCGGACCTGGCAGGGTAGCCGAGGTCGCCAGCGTCCAGCGCGGCCCGCACAGCGTCCTTGATCGGCTCGGCCACGTCGAAGTCCATCTCGGCGACAAAGGCCGGCAGCACGTCCGGCGGATGCGTGCGCCACTTTTCGCTGGTGCGCTTGCGCAGGGTGCCGAGCGAGCAATCACCGAGGATGGCATCCACCTCAACGGATGCTAGCGGCCGGCTGCCCCTGTTTCGATGTCACCGGTGAGGTACCGGTCAATCGTGGGCCCGATCGCCGCGGCGAGCGCGTCGGCGTCCGCGGTTGCCAGGGGCGGGAATTGCAAGATGTACCGCGCCATCGCCAGCCCCAGCATGTGCGAACCGACGAGAGCAGTACGGAACGGGGTCTGCTCGGGGTCAGTGCCGACGGCCAGGCTCGCCACCGGGGCGAGAATGGCCTGGCTGACGAACTCCCGCAGCATGGCCGCTGCCTGGTCGCTGGTCAGCGCCGAGCGGAGGATGCCGACGAACGCGTCGCGGACACCCGGGCTGTCCCAGAGTGCCAGGGCCGTACGGACGAGGTGAGCGCCGGGCGGCTGCCCGGCGGGCCGGTTCGCCAGCGCCGCGGTGATGGCCTCGCTCGGCACGAACGGCAGCTGCATCGCGGCGGCGAACAGGCCTTCCTTTGTTCCGTAGAAATGGTGGACGAGCGCCGGGTCAACCCCGGCGGCGGCAGCGATGGCCCGGATGGTGCCCCCGTCGTAGCCATGCTCGGCAAACTGCTCCCTGGCGGCCTGCAGAATCGCCTCGCGCGTGCCGCTGTCGCCTGCCCGCCGGCCGGTGCGCACGGCGCGCCCGCCGCGATGAGCGGCGGCTGGCCGGCGACGCGACGTGGTCATGCGGGCACGCTGGCCCGCTGCTGGGCTGGGCCGGCCCTGCTGGCGAGCTCGAAGAACCGTTCCTCGAGGGTGGCCGGTGCGGTGTAGACGCGGTAGTCCCCCGGACCCGCCTGTCCGGCCGGTTCTGCTCCCTGCGGGCTGGTCAGTGCCCGCTCGGCCGCAGCGGGGCTAGTGCCCGGCAGCCGCAGCGTCCGGCCGGCCAGCGCGACCTGCAGCCCGGCCTGCTCCAGACGGCTGAATGCGGCCGCCCAGCTTGCGGCCTCGACCACGGTCACCTGCGCGGAGCCGACGATCTCGGCTGTGGTGCCGTCGGCGACGACCTCCCCATCGGCCATGATGATCAGCCGGTCGCACTCGCCGGCCTCCTCCATGTAGTGCGTCGACACGAGCGCGCCAGCTCCGGCATGAACGGCATCGGCGATGGTCTGCCAGAGCCGGGCCCGGCCGAGTGGGTCGACTCCGGACGTCGGCTCGTCGAGGATCAGCAGCTCTGGATCGTGCGCGAGTGCCTGCGCGAACGCAGCGCGCCGCTGCAGGCCGAGCGGCAGCTCGCCGACGGGGATGCCGCGCCCACCGCGCTCACCACGCTCACCGCGCTCGCCGGGTGAAAGCGGGTGCTGTCGCTGACGCTGACGGTCCGCGGTGCCGAACACCGCGGAGGCGAACGCGAGGTTCTCTGCAGCGGTCAGGTCCTCATACAGGCCGAGGCCCTGCGGCACGTAGCCGATGCGGCGCCGGGTCTGCCGGCTCGGCGCCTCGCCCAGCAGCCGGACCTGTCCGGACGTCGCCGGGATCAGGCCGATCAGCATCCGGATCAGGGTGGTCTTTCCCGCCCCGTTGGCCCCGATCAGGCCGACGATCTCGCCCGGCCGCACGTCGATGCTGACGTCGCGGACCGCCGTGACCCGGCCAAAGCGGCAGGTGACGTGCGCGGTCTCGGCCAGCGCCGCGGACGCCGCGTTCATGGCTGGCGGTTTGGTACCCCCAGAGGGGTAGCTATCAGCCATCCATGACTGGGCGCTGGCTACGACCGGCCCGGTGGCGAGCTCGCGGGCCAGCGCTGCGACGGTCACCGCATCCTGAAGGTCCGGAGTCAACCGCTCGGCGGCGCTGTCCTTGCTGCTCTGGCCGCCTGGCTGGCCGACCGCGGGTGACGGATACCAGGTCCGCCAGTGAGCGCCACGTCGCCATGACCGGGCGCTGTCCGCTCCTGCAGGCGGAACGGGAGTCTCGATGACCGAGCCCGGCATGGCCGCGACGATCTGCTCTGGCGTGCCGGCGGCGAGCTCGCGGCCCGCATCCAGGACCAGCACCCAGGCTGCCCGCTGCGCGTCGTCCAGGTACGTAGTGGCGAGTACCACCGCCGCCCCGCCGGCCGCGGCGGAGGCGATCATCGACCACAGCCCGGACCGGCTCACCGGGTCGACGCCGGTGCTCGGCTCGTCCAGGATGACCAGTTCCGGCTCGTGCACGAGCGCGGCGATGACGCCCAGCTTCTGCCGCATGCCGCCGGACAGCTGGCCGGCGAGCCGGTCTCGCGCAGTCGACAGCCCCGCCAGCTTGGTCAGCTCCGCGATGCGCGGCTGCGCCGCGGCTTCGGGAACGCCGTAGGCACGGGCACGGAACTGAAGGTTCTCCAGGACAGTGAGGTCCGGATACAGGCCAGAGCTGGCCGGCAGGTAACCGGTGTGCAGCGGGCCTGGCCCGCGCACCTCCCCGGAGTCGGGCCGGATCGCGCCGGCCAGGCAGCGCAACAGGGAGCTCTTGCCCGCGCCGTCGCCGCCGACAACAGCGGTGACCTGACCACGCGGGACCGCCAGCGACACGTCGTCGAGCGCTACCGCCCCTGCGTATCGCAGCCGGAGCGCCGAGGCGCCCCAGCCGTCGCCGGCTTGGGCAGCCAGGCCGCCGTCGGCCGGCGTGGCGGTCATTCCGGCCGTCCCGCCAGCGGCGCGGCTGCGCCACCGAGCGCAGCGGAGACATTCTCGCCATGGCTGCTCCGGTCCCGCGCCCGCTGCGCCCGCCTGGCCGGCGCAGGTGCCAGGTAACCGCGGAAGCGCAGCGTGGCCAGCGTTCCCACCCCCAGTCCGAGCAGGGCCAGGATGAGCAATGGCGGCCACAGCGACCCGATCGGCTCGGCGCGCAGCATCACCCCGCGCGAGATCTCGTTGAAGTACGTGAGCGGCAGCAAGTAGGCGATCCAGCGCACCCCGACCGCGATCGCGGACAGCGGGAAGATCAGCCCTGACAGCAGGACCTGCGGCAGCATCGTCATGACAGCGAGCTGGATGGCCTGTCCCTGGTTCTGCGACACGGTACTGATCAGCACGCCGATGCCGAGCGTCACGAAGAGGAAGAGCAGCGCGCCGAGCGCGAACAGCAGCGGCGAGCCGCGGAACGGCACCCCGAACACCGCGATGCCGACGCCGATCACGATCGCCAGGTCCACGGCGGCCACGCCGAAGTAGGGCGCGATCTTGCCGAGGAAGACGTCCCGGGGCCGGAGCGGCATCACAGCAAGCTGCTCGAGCGTGCCGGTCTGGCGTTCCCTGACGACGCCCAGGCTGGTGATGATCGTCCCGATGAACACCAGGATCACGCCGGCGATGCCGGGGATCATCACGGCCGAGGTTTTCAGCCCGGGGTTGTACAGGATGGTGACGACCGGACGGCCCGCCGCCGGGAATGCTGAGGCCGCCTTCGACAGCGCCGTCAGCGTCGCCTGCGCGGTGAACAGCTGGCTGCCGTCGATGAGCACGGTGGGCGGCCCGCCGGCGCTCGTCAGGAAAGCCACGGCGGCGTGGCCGTCGCGCAGCTGGTCCTCAGCCCAGGATCGCCCTGCCTGCGGCTCGGTGCTGACGACGTCGAACGGCTTCGGCAGCGCACGCGCCGCGGCCGCGGCGCCGGGCCCCGCCACTGCTACCGGGATCGACGGGACGTCAAAACTGGCCGCGTAGCCGAGGACGACCAGCAGCAGGATCGGCAGCGCGATCATCATGGCCAGCGTGCGCCGGTCGCGGCGGAGCTGGCGGAACTCCTTGACGATCATTGCCCACATCGGGGCCTCCGGGGATAGCGCGGTTATCTCAACGCGCGTTGAATTCTACGCTCGTTGAATTAGCCGCTGCAAGAGTCCGGCCGACGATTCGCCGCCGCGCCCCCGACAGCCCGCCACCGCGCCCCGACAGCTGGCCACCGCGCCCCGACAGCTCGCCACCGCGCCTCCGACGGCGCCAGGGTGACACTCACCATCCACTAGCGAGGTGACTGTCACCCTGGCGCCCCATACCGATGAGACTGGCCGCCTACTGAGCCGCGGATACCACTGCCGCCGGCTGGCGGCGCCAGCCAGGGAGGCCGCGGGCCCCGGCCGCGACGCCGACCGCGACCAGCACCTGGACGGCTAGCACGACGACGAACGCGGCGCGGATCCCAGTACCGTCGCCCGCCAGGGCGAGGAACAGGCCACCGAGCGTCGCCACCCCGAGGGCAAGCGCGGTCTGCTGCGTGGTGGTCAGCACGCCGCTGCCCGCTCCGGCGGCCGCGGGCGGTACCTGCGACAGCACGACCCCGAACAACGGGCTCATCAGCAGGCCCTGCCCGAAGCCTGCGACGACCAGGCCCGGCGACAGATCGATGACCGCCAGATGCGGCCACCCCTGCCACACGGTCACGGCCAGGATGATCAGGCCGGCGGCCTGCAACAGCCCGCCGACGGTGAGCACCCTTGGGCCGTACCGGGCGAGCAGCCGGCTCGTCGCCAGCGAGGCCAGCAGGAACGCCGCCGCCATCGGCACCAGGCCGACGCCGGCTGTCAGCGCGCTGGCGTGCAGGCCGTCCTGCACGAGCAGCGCGTAGCAGAACATGAACGCGCCGAATCCGGCGAAGAACGGCAGCGCGAGGAGCAGGCCGCGGCGCATGCTGCGGTGCTGCATCAGCGACGGCGGCACCAGCGGCGCCCGGCCCGAGAACTCGACCCGGCGCTCGACGACACAGAACGCTGCCGCCACCACCGGAGCGAGGACCAGCAGCGCGACGGTCCAGGGCGGCCAGCCCAGCGACCGGCCCTCCATCAGGGGTACCAGCAGCGCGAGCACGGTGAGCCCGAGCAGGAACGTACCGGGCACATCGATCGGGGCGGGCTTTCCGTGCCGGGTGTCCGGCACGTACCGGCTGGCCAGCACCAGCCCGGCCAGCCCGATCGGGACATTGACCAGGAAGATCGGGCGCCAGCCGAGGCTGTCGATGTTGGCAGACACCAGCAGGCCGCCAAGGACCTGTCCGAGCACGGCGGCAAGGCCGCCTGTGGCGCCGTAGCGCGCCAGCGCACGGCTCCGCTGCTCTCCCGTCGTCGCCGCCTGGATCGTCGCCAGCACCTGCGGGACCATCATCGCCGCCGACGCGCCCTGCGCGGCCCTCGCGACGACCAGGAATACCGCCGTCGGCGCCAGCCCGCAGGCCAGCGAAGTCAGCGTGAATGCTGCCATGCCGGCAAGGAAGAGCCGCTTCCGGCCGATGCTGTCGCCCAGTCGGCCGCCCAGTACGAGCAGCAGGGCGTAGGCGGTTGCGTAACCGGAGACGACGAGCTCCAGCAGCGGCTGGCTCGCGCGGAGGTCCGTGTCGATCGTCGGCAGGGCCACGTTGACGATGAAGAAGTCGACCATCGGCAGCAGCACGCCAACGAGGATCACGGTGAGCCCAGCGGACGTAAGCGCCCGCGGCTCCCCCGGTCTCGCAGGGCGCGCGTCGGCCCGCACGTCAGCGTGCGTCACGACAGGCTCGGACGTATTCAGTGTGGAAGGCATGCCATCAGCGTGCCGCAAAATCCGAACCAGGTACTAGAGCCTATTTATACTGGTAGTAGCACTACCTGGCAACTGGGTAGATCCTACGGCATACTAGTAGCCATGGCGAACGAAATACTGTCCGGGGAACTGGCGCGGGCCGGCGACGCCGCCGCTACGCCGCAAACGATGACCGCGACCGACGGACGGCGCCAGGAGCTCGCCGGCTTCCTGCGCAGCAGACGTGAGCGGATCGCCCCCGAGCAGGTGGGCCTCCCACCCGCCAGCCGCCGCCGGACGCCAGGGCTGCGCCGCGAGGAAGTGGCGACGCTCGCCGGAGTGGGCGTCACCTGGTACACGTGGCTGGAACAGGGCCGGGACATCAACGCTTCCCCGCAGGTCCTCGACGCCGTGGCGCGCACGCTGCTGCTCGATCCGCACGAGCGCGAGCATCTGTTCCGGCTGGCTGATGTGCCAGACGGCAACGGGCAGGCCGAGTGCCGGTCGCTACCACCCACGGCGCAGCTGCTGCTTGACCAGCTCGAGCCGTTCCCTGCCTGCATCCGTAACGCCCGGTACGACATCCTCGCCTGGAACCAGGCGTTCGACGCCCTCATGGGTCCGCTCGGAGACCTGCCCTTCGAGGAGCGGAACTCGCTCTGGCGGATGTTCACCAGCGAGTCCTGCCGGGCGGCGACGCTCGACTGGGAGGAGGGTACCCGGCGGATGGTGGCGGAGTACCGTGCCGCGATGGCCGAGCATGTGGCCGAGCCCGCCTGGAAGTGTCTCGTCTCCCGGCTATCCACGGCGTCACCGGAGTTTGGCGAGCTGTGGGAGCGCCACGAAGTGGCCAGCCCGGAGAACCTCACCAAGCGCTTCCTGCACCCCGAAGTCGGCCTTCTCAAGCTCAACTACACCCACATGTGGCTGGGGCAGCGCCTCGGCACCCGGATGACGACGTACTCGCCCGCCGACGAGCAGACCGCGGCCCGGCTGCGGGAATTGCACGAGCGGGCGGTGGCGAGCGCGGCTGCCTAGCGCCCTGGCATACTCGCGATCAATCAGAGTCGCCGCGAAGGGATAGCCCATGGCACTGCCAGCTCGCTGGGGGCTGACGCTCCCGCTCACCGGCGTTCGGATCCCCGACCAGCGAGACCTTATCGCCCGCCTGCCTGATCTTGGCTACACCGATGCGTGGTCCGCCGAGCTGAACGGGTACGACGCGTTCACCCCGCTGGCTTTCGCCTCGCAGTGGGCGCCGCAGCTGCGGCTCGGCACCGCGATCGTCGGCATCTACGGCCGCGCTCCGGTGACGCTCGCCGTCCAGGCCAGCACGATGGCCGATCTCGCGCCAGACAGGTTCGTCATGGGTATCGGCACCTCGTCCAAGGTCGCCGTCGAGCAGTGGAACGGCATCCCGTTCGACAAGCCCTACCAGCGCTCGCGGGACATGCTCCGGTTCCTGCGCGAGGCGCTCGCGGGCGCCAAGGTCACGCAGCAGTACGAGACGTTCTCGGTCGACGGTTTCCGGCTCGAACCGGCGCCGAAGGTGCCGCCAGCCCTCGCGCTCGCCGCGCTGCGGCCAGGAATGGTGAGGCTCGCGGCGGCCGAGGCCGGCATCGCCATCACCAACTGGCTGGCGCCCACGGACGTGCCCAAGGTCCGCGGCGTTGCGGGCCCGGACTGCGAGCTGGTCGCGAGGATCTTCGTGATCCCGACGGCCGACGCCGGCACCGCCCGGTACATCGGCAAGCGCGTCGTCGCCGCCTACCTCAGCGTGCCCGTCTACGCCGCATTCCATGAGTGGCTCGGCCGCGGAGAGGTGATCGCGCCGATGCTGGCGGCCTGGAACTCCGGCGACCGGAAAGGCGCCCTCGACGCGATCTCCGACGACCTGGTCGACGAGCTCGTCATCCACGGCCCGCTCGAGCACTGCCGCGAGCGGGTCGCCGCCTACCACGCGGCGGGACTGGACACCCCGGTCATCGCTATCCTGCCCGCTCCCGGTCTCGACCTGGCCGAAGCCATTGGCAAGCTCGCGCCGGCCTGATGCGCGGCCCGAAAACCAGAAGACCTGATAACGGAACGGGGTAGTCCGGCCCAGCCGTGCCTCTACGCGCGCGGCAGCTTGGTTCTGGACGAGTCGTACGGCTGCCCAGGCGACTCGCAGTTCTTCCTGTTCTCGGCAGGTCAGCCGCCGCGCCGCGCGGGGACGCGCGCGGACTGGTGGTGCAATCGCCATACCGCGAATGGCGTTAGCACGCCGACGATGAGCAGCGGTGCTGCTGCAGGGAGGAAGAAGCCAGCCACGAGACCGACGATCCCCAGAGGCAGCCAGAGCGCCAGCAGGAACACGGCCGCCACGACGACTGGGCGCGCGTCGATGACGGCCCACAACAGCGTCATGACGCCAACGGCCGCAGGCAGCGTCAGGATCGTGTCCACCGAGAGTGCTGGCAGCACGTATGGCAATACCGGGACTCCGGCCGCCAGCGCTACCGGCCACAGCCAGCGGCGGGCCGGCTGCTCGCCGTGGACCGCGAGCAGCGCCAGGGCGGTCAGGCACGCCAGCTCAGCAACCGGCAGGCCCGGCCAAGGTCGCCAGGGTCCATCCAGCGCTACCGCGACTGCCGCAACTGTTACGCCGGCCAGCTGGACAGCCTTCCGGCTGCTGCCCCAAGCCGAGGTCACCGCCAGCCCCAACGTCGCGCCGACCAGCAGCGTCGGCCAGATTGCCTTGCGTGCTGCGAAATCCGGCACTGTCAGGGCGTTAATCGCCCAGCTCACATCGATAACAGCGCTGAATGCCAGGTAGGCGGCAGAGCCGATGAGAGCAGCAGTGCGCAGGTTCGCGGCGGTCGTCTGCTGCCGGTTCAGCGCAGCGCGCGCTCGCAGGCCGCCCGTGACAAGGCCGCGCACGTCGCGTGCTAGCGGCCACGCTCGCCCCTCCGGCGTCGCCTCGAGCAGCGTGCCGATGATCTCCTCGCCGCGGTCCCGCCGGTAACCGGCCGGGTACACGAGCAGCAGCAGGCGGCAGCGGCGCTCCAGTGTCGTCACGCCGTCCTCACCTTCCTGCTGAGCCCGCCCGCGCGCGTGGCCGCCCGGCCCGTCACAAGGCGCGCGGCCTGGGCCATACGCTGCGCTTCGGCTCGCAGGGCCGCCGACCCCTCGTCGGTTAGCCCGTACGATCGGCGCACCCGGCCGGCGACAAGTTCCTCGCTGACCAGCCGGACGTAACCTTCCGCTGCCAGCCGGTCGAGGGCCGTATACAGAGTGCCGGTGGCGAGCCGGACCCGGCCGTTCGACATGTCCTCGGCCCGCTTGATGATGGCGTAACCGTGCAGCGGACCGTCGAGCAACGCCGCGAGCACGAAATAAGTCGGCTCGCGCATCGGCGATTGAGGACTCATGGCAGCGACTATACGTAGATGACCGACGTATCGCTAGGAGAGCTGAGCAATGACCAGCTTCACACCGTCTGCACGTCGTGTTCTCATCGGCTACTTATGACGCCGTTAGCGTGCCAAGAACCGATTGAGGGGGGGACAAATGGCAGACCGCATGACGGAGCTGGGGATGGCGCTCGTCAAGGCCATCGAGCGCAATGACCTGGACGCTGCCAGGAGAATCGCGGCCGAGCAGCGCCGGATTGTCGAGATGGAGTACAGCGAGCGCGTGACAACGCTGACGGCAGACCCGCTGCCGTTCTGAGTGACGGGTTCCGTGCAGCCGCGCCAGCCCTCCGCAGGGCGCGGCTACCAGCTGCCGGGAATCTCGCTGCCGTACCAGGACTGGATGATGCGGTGCGCGATCGATACCGGCGGCGGCAGCCGCAGGTTCCCGCTCGCGATGGCAGCCCTCAGCTCGTCCCGGCTGTACCAGTTCGCCTCAGCGATCTCATCGGCATCCACCGTGATCTCGGTGCGAGTTGCGGCCGCGCGGAAGCCGAGCATCAGGCTCTGCGGCATCGGCCACGGCTGGCTGCCGAGATAGGTCACGGCGTCGACGGTGATGCCGGCTTCCTCCTGTACTTCACGCGCGACGGCCTGCTCGGCAGATTCGCCCGCCTCGACGAAACCGGCCAGGACGGACACCCGCCGCTCCGGCCACAGCGCGTTCCGTGCCAGCAGCGCCCGGTCGGCGGAATCGGTGACCAGCACGATCATCGCCGGATCGACGCGCGGGAAATGCTCGCTCGCATCGACCGGGCACTTCCGGGCGTGCCCGGCTGCGACGGGATCGGTCGGCGACCCGCACCGGGGGCAGTGCGAGAAGGTCTCGTGCCAGTTAGCGAGCGCGACGGCCTCGGTCATCAGGCCCGCGTCGCGGTCAGCCAGCAGCGGCCCGGCCTCGCGCAGCAGCATGGCGCGAACGCCAGCGCCGGGCGGCGGCTCGGCTAGCGGACCGACGACGCCGAAGTACGCGGTGCTGTCCTCGTCGACGCCGAGCAGGAACCGCACTCCGCCCGGCGCGTTGGCCGGGCTCACAAAGACCAGCGCTGCGCGGTCGTCGTCGACCTCGCACAGCGCCCGCCCGTGCTCGACCACCACGACCCTGGTATCTGGTGAAGCCCAGGCCTCCGCTAGCCACGCGTCGTTCCCGCGCAGGTACGACGAGCGGTCCACCTCGCCGCGCGCCAGCGCGAGATCGGTCAGCGCCGGCCCGGACAGCGGCGCCTGGGCTCGCCCGCGCACCCGGCCGAGCGGAGCGCCCGGCGGTGCGACAGCTGCATCGGCATCGGAGGGGAGACTCGCCGCTGCACTCACCGGCCGACGCCAGCTGCGCCGGGACGCCCCGCCGACGTCAGCTCATCCGCCGCAGCGGCCAGCTCATCCCAGAGATAGGCGGCCGCCTCAGCGCCCTTGAGCAGCAGTGCCATCTCAACTCGCTCGTTCGGCGCGTGGACCCGATCAGAGTCCAGTCCCACTCCAACGAACACTAGCGGCGCGCCCAGAATTTCGGCCAGGTCCGCCTCCGGCCCGCTGCCGCCCTCCCTGGTGAACAGCACCGTCGTGCCGAATGCCCGCTCCATTGCCCGCCGCCCTGCGCGCACGGCCGGCGAGTCGGGCGCCGCGAAGCAGGGCCGGACGCCGCCGCCCAAGGGCGTCACTGTCGCGTGGACACCGGCCGGCGCGTGGTCGCGGACGTACTGCTGCAGGCCAGCGATGATCTTCGTCGGCTCTTGCCGCGCCACGAGGCGGAACGATAGCTTCGCGTGTGCCTCGGCCGGGATGATCGTCTTGCCGCCCCGGCCGGTGTGTCCGCCCCACATGCCGTTCACTTCGGCGGTCGGCCTGGCCCAGATCCGCTCCAGCGTGCTGTAGCCTGCCTCGCCGGCCACCGCTCCGCTGTGGCCGGCCTTGGCCAGCCACGCCTTCTCGTCGAACGGGAGCCGGGTGATCAGCTCGCGCTCGGCAGCCGAGATGGGCAGCACATCGTCGTAGAAGCCAGGCAAGGTCACCCGCCCGTCGCTGTCGTGCAGACCGGACAGCAGATCGGAGAGCACGTGCAGCGGGTTCGGCACGCCACCGCCGAACGAGCCGGAGTGCAGGTCGTGTTCCGGGCCGCGCACGTCGATCTGCGCATCGACGACACCGCGCATGCCCACGCACATGGACGGAACGTCCGCAGCCCACATTCCGGTGTCCGTCACCACGATCACATCGCACGCGAGCCGGTCGCGGTGCTTGCGCAGCAGGTCAGCAAAATGCGGCGAGCCGGACTCCTCCTCGCCCTCGATCAGCATCTTGATAGTGACGGGAGGCCTGGCCGCACCGCAGGCGGCCAGATTCGCCCGGAGGCCAAGAGTGTGGAAGAAAACCTGTCCCTTGTCGTCAGAGGCCCCGCGGGCGAATAGCAGGCCGTCGCGTTGCGCGGGTTCGAACGGCGGGCTGTCCCATTCCTCGAGCGGCTCGACCGGCTGCACGTCGTGGTGGCCGTAGACGAGCGCCACTGGCGCCGCCGGATCGCTGGCTCGCCATTCGGCAAACACGGCCGGTGGTCCAGCCGAGCCGGCCGCGTCCGTGGGCCAGACCTCCACCACGTCGAAGCCCGTTCCCTCAAGATGGCCTTTCAGCCAGTCCGCGGACCGGCCGACGTCATCGTGGCGCGCCGGGTCGGCCGAGATGGAGGGGATGGCCAGCCACTGGCCCAGTGCGGCGAAGAACTCGGTCGCGTTGTCCTCGACGTACTGGCGGACGTCCATGGCGCTCCTTGCACTCGGTTTGCGATCCTGGCTGGGTCCCCCGGTCCGATCGTAGCGGCGCTAGCATGGCGGCCCCGGAGCGGCAACGGTGACGGCGAAACAGGCTCGGAGAGGAACTGGAGGGTCAGACGATGATTGTCGCGTTTTCGGTGACGCCGCTGGGGGTTGGCGAGGACGTCGCCAGCTACGTCGCAGATGCAGTCCGGGTCGTGCGTGCCAGCGGGCTGCCGAACCGGACCGACGCGATGTTCACCACCATCGAGGGTGACTGGGACGAGGTGATGGCCGTGGTCAAAGCGGCGTGCGACGCGGTCGCGGCCAATGCCCCGCGGGTCAGCGTGACTCTCAAGGCCGACATCAGGCGCGGCGTGACCGGCGGCATGCAGTCGAAGATGGACTCCCTTGAGCGGCACCTCTAACGGCGATTGCGATGAATGATGAAGTTCGCCGGGACTAACTGCTAGATCGGGTTCTCCGGGTGGTGGGAGTCCCACTCTTCCAGCGCGGCAACCGCGAGCCAGTCCAGCCCGCGGCCGACCTCGGCCTCGATGCCGTGCGCGAGGGCGGCCACCGCAGCCGCAGCCGCGTAACCGTCGGACTCGTCGGAGTCGGCGTTCTCGCCCTCGAACGCGTGCACCAGCAGTTCCTTGGCGGCGCTCGCCCTCGCGGGTGCGCGGGAGTAGGAGTTTGCCAGGTGCGCGATGGCGCGCCGCACGACGCGCTCCGCGATGCCGTCACTCATGGCCACTCGCCGCTCGGTCACTGGCATTCCCCCGTTAACTAGGTCAGGAAATCCTACCGAAGCCCAGGCACGACCCGGCTGCCGCCGCTGCCGCGTGCCCTCTCCGGCCGGCATAGCAACCCGCGCGAGTCAGCCGCTGGGAGCCACCGTCCACTCGACAAGAGCCAGCCGTACCAGTTCGGCGTTGTCGCCTACCTGCTGGCCCTGCGGACCTGCCAGCACGTCTTCCAGGCCAATCCTGGTCGGCAGGCCGAGCCGGCCGGCGTGCGAAACCAGCGGCCAGCAGCTCTGCTCCTCCCCGTGGAGGAGGACGGGTGCGGTCACGCCTGCCGAACCGAGCCGGGCAAGGATTTCGTCAGCCCGCTCGGTGGCCACCATGGCGGGGACGTCGGCAACTTCCACGAGGATCCGCAGCCACTGCGTGTCCGCCGAGGCGACCGCGTCCGCGTCAGCGACCGACCACACCCCCGCCTCCGCCGCAATGCCGGCCTCATCGAGAATGGCGATCAGTTCCTGCCAGCCCGGCTCGCCGAGGTTGACGGAAGCGAAGTCCGGGCGTTGCTCCGGCAGCAGATCAGCCCAGTCCGCGATGTCGTCGCGTCTCGCTACGACATCGCCGTCAGCCACCCACAAGCCAGTGGTCACGCCCACCGGCACACGCGGGCTCACCGTCCGGATCGCGGCCACCGCCGCGCCGACGTCGGCCGCTCGCAGCGACTCCCGGCCGTGGATGCCGCGCGGGTGGATGTGCACAGCCTCGGCGCCCGCCGACACCGCGGCGGCTGCCGCAGCCGCCAGTTGCGTGGCGGTTACCGGAACCGCCGGGTGGTCGGCCGCATCTCGGCGCCCGTTGAGGCAGGCCTTGATTCGCCTGACGCGATCTGGCACCTGCGCTCCTCTCCGCCGCATTCGGTCACGTCCTCCGCCGTCATACCCGGCGGCAGCCGACTGGATCCGGCTGATACCGCGGAGGACGCTTCCGCACGTCTTACGCCAGCTGCGAAATCAGGTCACGCCCGGATATGCGCTGGGTACGGTGGCCTTGCGTTAGGTCCGACCATGACGGGCAGGCGGCGGGAAGGAACGGCGATGCGTGACTTGCTGACATTCGGCCCCTCGCAGCGCATCGGACCGAGCCCGCTGCTGCGGACGATGGTCGGCGGCGTCCTGCGGCGCACCAGGCTAAGCCAGCGGCGGACGCTCGCCGACGTGGCCGCATCCGCCCGGATCTCGATGCAGTACCTGTCCGAGCTGGAGCGCGGCCGGAAGGAAGCGTCCTCGGAGATCCTGGCCGCCCTCTGCACGGCGCTCGGCCTCGACTTGTCCGAGTTGCTCGCCGCCGTCGGGCATGACCTGCTGGACCAGCGCCGTCGCCGCCGGCCCGGCGTCGTGCGGATCGGGGCGTTCGGCGACGGCAGTACGCGGCCCGCCCGCCCGGAACATTCGCCCGGCGCGCTCGCGGTCCCGGAAAATGGCCCGCCCGCCGACGGCCGGGCAGCAGATGGCGCGTTTGCCAGTGACTCGCCGGCGGCCGGCCGGCTGGCGGTCGGCGAGCTCAGCTCGCCGACCTCCGCGCCGCCAGAAGCGGTCTGCAGGCTGGCCGCGTGACGGTCAGCCGTACGGTCGTCAGCAGCGCGGTCGTCAGACCCTGGCGAGCCCGGCCGGCTCGTCCATGCGGCTTGTGATCACCCGGTCGGCCAGGCCGTAGTCGACCGCTTCCCGGGCGGTGAACGTCTTGTTCCGGTCGGTGTCCTCCCGGATCTTCGCGACCGGGTGACCAGTGTGCACGCTCAGGATCTGGTCCACTTCGGCCCGGACCCTGGCTAGCTCCTTGGCCGCGACGGCGAGGTCGGGGAGCGTGCCCTGGGACTGGCTCGACGGCTGGTGCAGCAGAACTTTCGCGTGCCGCAGCACCGCCCGCTTGCCTGGCGTACCCGCAGCCAGCAGAACCGCCGCCGCGGACGCCGCCTGACCCATGCAGATGGTCGCCACTTCCGGCCGGATGTACTGCATGGTGTCGTAGATCGCGGTCAGCGCGCTGAACGACCCGCCAGGCGAGTTGATGTAGAGGCTGATCTCCAGATCCGGGCT
The DNA here is from genome assembly GCA_963718765.1 of uncultured Actinomycetota bacterium. Classification (GTDB taxonomy): domain Bacteria; phylum Actinomycetota; class Actinomycetes; order Streptosporangiales; family Streptosporangiaceae; genus JAJYUU01. The sequence continues at coordinate 1,180,918 of CAVQZV010000018.1, read as the reverse complement.
GGCCGCCTCGAGGTGAAGCAGCTGTGCCATCACGACGTTGGCGACACCGTCGTCGATCTCGGTGCCGATGAAGACGATCCGCTCCGACAGCAGCCGGGAGTAGATGTCATAAGCCCGCTCGCCGATCGGCGTGCGCTCCACCACAGTGGGAATCGTGTACTGACCCATCGCTTCAGAGCCTCGCCATCCGGCCGACGACCGCTGGCCGCACGTCCTCGACGCTGGACACGATGTGGTCGACCATCCCGTACTCGAGCGCTTCTTCCGGGCTGAACCAGCGGTCGCGCATGCTATCGGCCCGGATCCGCTCGATCGGCTGGTCGGTGTGCTCGGAGATCAGCCGCAGCATCAGCTCCGATGTCCGCTCGAGCTGCGCGGCGTAGATCTCGACATCAGCGGCGGTGCCGCCGAAGCCGGCCGAGCCCTGGTGCATCAGGATCTGGGCGTGCGGCAGGCTGAATCGCTTCCCCCGCGTGCCGGCGCACAACAGGAACTGAGCCATGCTGCCGGCCAGGCCGAGGGCCAGCGTGCTGACATCGTTCGGGATCAGCCGCATCGTGTCGTAGATCGCCAGCCCGGCGCTGACCGCGCCACCGGGCGAATTGATGTAGAGGCTGATGTCCGCGCGCGGGTCGTCGGCTGACAGCAGCAGCAGCTGCGCGCACAGCCGGTTCGCGATCCGGTCGTCTACCTCGCTCCCCAGCACGATGATGCGCTGGTACAGCAGCCGCGCGACGAGCTGATCGTCGAGCGTCCCGCTGATCGTTGCGGCGTCCTGCATGACGTCTCCTTCCAGCCTGCACGTCAACGATCACCCGCCGGGCAGCCGTGGACCAAGACAATCTGCCGAAGGCAGAGGGGAACGGCCCGCCCGGCGTGAGTCCCGGCCGGCGCCGCGCGACCGTTAGGGCTGCTGGCCGGCCACCTCGAGGTCCTCGATGAGCGCAGCCAGGCCGGCGGCGTCCAGCAGGTCGGCCGGGCGGACCGTGACGTCGTCACGGACGTAGTAGAACGCGGCCCGGACCTCCTCGACGGCGACGCCCGCGAGCGCAGCCCAGGCCAGCCGGTAGGCCGCCAGCTGAACGGCGACGGCGCGTTTTTCGGCCGCTGACGAGGGCTGCTGACCGGTCTTCCAGTCCACGACGTCGAAACCACCACCGGGAGCGTCAGCGAACACCGCGTCGATGCGGCCGCGTACGACCCGGTCGCCGATGAGCGTCTCAAAGGGAACCTCGACCTCGGCCGGCCACCGGCTCGCCCACTCGCCAGCCTCGAATCGGCCCTTGAGCCAGTCGATGTCGGGGGTGCCGGGCTCGGCAGACAGCTCGTCGGCCGCGCCAGGCAGCTCGTCGGTGCCGATGAGCGGCGCCTGGCCGAACCGGTGCTCGAGCCACAAGTGAAACGCGGTGCCCCTCGCCGCCTGCGGGACCGGCCCGCGTGGCATCGGACGGCGCACCTGCTGAGCTAGCTCAGCGGGGTCCCTGGCGATGGTGACCAGCGCCGACACCGCTAGCTGCCGCGGCAGGCTGACGGTCGCCGGCCGCCCGGCCTGCCGGCTCTGCCGCTCGGCGAGCAGCAGATCGGTGTCCCGTCGCCACGCGGCTACGAGCTCGGCATAGCCGTCTGGCGGTGGTCCGTCCGAGCCGCTCGCCGGCGGTGCATCCGAGCCGCCCGCCGACGGCCGTGCATCCGAGCCGCTCGCCGGCGGCCGTGCATCCGAGTCGCCCGCCTGCGGGCCAGCTACCCGCAGGTCACGAAGAGCGGCGTCAACGAGCGCGCCCGCCTCGCGGACCGCAGCGGGCCGCGCGCGGTCGGTGTCAGGCCAGCTGGCGATCAGCGGCTCGGCGAGGGCCGGGTTGACGGCATCAGGCTCGGGTTCCGGCTGCCATTCCGCTGTCTCGCCGGCCCCGTCAGCGCACGCAGCCTGGATCTCGATGAGGAACTGCGACGGCCCTAGCCGCGACGTCCCATCCGACCACCAGTAGCCCGAGCAACCCAGCAGGTACGCGGCCCTGGTTGCCGCGACATAGGCAAGCCGGCGTTCCTCTGCCATGTCACGAGCGACGCAGGCTGCGGTGAAGGCGTCTAGTTCGGTGCCGGACAGGCCGGTCAGAGCCGGCAGGTCGGCAGCGTCCCCGCGCAGGCTGAACGGCAGCAGTCTGGCGTTATCAGTCCACCGGGTCGAGACCCTTGGTTTTGCCGGGAAAACGTGACGCAGGCCGCCGGCCGCAAGGCCGGGCACGAACACCGCGGCCCACTGCAGGCCCTTAGCGGCGTGCACAGTCGCCAGCTTCACCGAGTCGGTCTCGCCGACCTGTCCGGCTTCCAGGCCGAATTCTTCTGACTCTGCGGCAGCCAGGTAAGCCAGGAACGCGCCGAGCGTCGGCTCGCGGGTATCGCCTGCGAATGCCGCCGCCGCATCGGCGAAGGCGTCGAGATCCGCCCTGGCGGCAGCCGGATCGGTGCCCGGCCGGGAGGCCACCTCGATATCGAGCCCGAGCGTCCGCTCGACCTCGGCAACAAGCTCAGCCAGTGGCCGGCCGACGTGGCCGCGGAGCATGCGCAGTTCGGCCGCAAGGGTCGTCATCCGCGCGTAGCCCGCCGGCGTGTACCCATCAGCGCTGCCGAGGTCGTCGAGGGCCTCGACCAGGCTGCCGGCGTCCCTGGTCAGGTCGCTGACCGCGTTCGTCATGACATCTGCAGGCTCGGCCGACGGCGGGTCGCCCGCCGCCGCCAGCGCGCGAGCCCGGCGGCCCAGCGCCACCAGGTCGGCCGGGCCGATCCGCCAGCGGGACGATGTCAGCAGCCGCGCCAGGGCTCCGGACGCGGTGGGATCGTGCAGCACCTGCAGACTCGCCACGATGTCGGTCACCGCCGGCACGGTCAGCAGGCCACCGAGGCCGACCACCTCGACCGGGATTCCGGCCGCCTCGAGCGCGGCGCGCAGGGCCGGGAACTGAGCGCGCTTGCGGCACAGCACGGCGATGTCACCGGGCCTTACCCTCGCCGGGCTGCCGTCTGGCCAGCGGCGGCCGTCAGGCGCCAGACCCGGCGCTAGCTCGAGTAGCCCGGCGACCTGGCGGGCAATCCAGGCTGCCTCGTCACCGGCCGTCTCCAGCAGCGCGCAGCGGACCAGCCCGCGCTCTGCCCGGTCGGGCGGCGCGACGAGCAGCGGAACATCGGGCGCCGCTGCCCGCAGCTCCTCCTGCAGCACGGCGGCCGTGCGCAGCACCCTGCCGGTATTGCGGAAGCTCGTCGACAGCACCGTCACCGCGGCCGGCGCGCCGTCGGCGGCCGGGAAGTCGATAGCGAATCGGCGTAGGTTGCCGGCGCTCGCGCCCCGCCAGCCGTAGATGGACTGGCACGGGTCGCCGACCGCGGTTACCGGGTGCCCGCTGCCGAACAGGGACTTCAGCAGCACCAGCTGCGCGTGCGAGGTGTCCTGGTATTCGTCGAGCACGACGACCTGATAGCGGGCTCGCTCGGACTCGCCCACAACCGGATGCCCGGCAGCGATCCGGGCGGCCAGCGCCATCTGGTCGCCATAGTCAATGACCTCCCTGGCCGACTTCGCTGCCGCGTACGCCGCGACCAGAGGGAGCAGTTGCTCCCTGGTCCGCTGCGTGCTGCGCACGTCGAGAGCGGCCTTCCGAACGCGGCCGGGCAGGCCAGCCAGGCAGTCGTCGATCCAGGCTGCGACCCCGGTCACGTCTGCGGCGCTCCGCAAATGCTCGGCCATCTCGCCGCCGAGGCTCAGCACGGCGGCGGTCACCGTGGCCGGGGTCCATTCCAGCGCGTCGGCCGGGCCATCATAGGCGGCGACCACGCCGGCCGCGAGCTGCCAGGACACCGCCGGCGTGATGAGCCGCAGCGTCGGCTCGAGGCCTTCGCGCAGCGCGTGGTCAGCCACGAGCCGGCCGGCGTAGGAGTGGTACGTGGCGATGACGGGCCCGCCAGCGAGCTCGTCGTCAACCTCGCGTGGCGCTAGCTCGAGCCCAGCCCGGCGCAGGCTGGCCAGCCGGGCCCGGACCCGGCCAGCCAGTTCTGCCGCCGCCTTCCTGGTGAAGGTCAGCCCCAGCACCGCCTCGGGCCGCACCAGCTCGTTCGCGACCAGCCAGACGAGGCGGGCGGCCATCGTCTCGCTCTTCCCCGAGCCCGCTCCGGCGATGACCGCCATCGGGGCCAGCGGAGCGCCGATCACGGCTGCCTGTTCCGGTGTCGGCTCTGGCACACCCAGCATGCGCGCGAGCTGACCCGGGCTGTACCGGGCCGTCATCTGGCGCCCTCGCCCACGATGCCGCGATACAGCTCTGGGCGGCGGTCAGCGAGCACGTCGTTCCGCTCCGAAATCTTCTTGTCCACGGCCGCGGCGAGATCGCAGTCGGCTGCAATGGTCAGCTCCCGGTCGCCCGGCTCGGGACCGGCAAGCGGCCAGCCACCAGGGTCGATGATCACCGACCCGCCTACCCAGCCCACGCCTCGCTCGACGCCGACGCGATCGCAGACAGCGATAAACATCCGGTTGACAGCCGCGGCGGCCTGTGCCCGGACCACATCCATCGGCCGCTCGCCGGCCGGATGCGGCTGGTCCGGCCAGTTGGCCGGAACACACAACAGCTGAGCGCCAGCCAGGGCGGGCAGCCGCACCCATTCCGGGAACTCCAGGTCATAGCAGACCAGCACCGCCAGCTGCGCGCCGGCCGTTTCGACCACTGGCGGCGGGCCGCTGCCAGGCGTGAAGATCAGCTTCTCCGCATCCCACAGGTGCGCCTTGCGGTAGGTCGCACGAAGCCCCGCAGAATCGACCACGAGGGCGGTGTTGTACAGCAGGCCGTCGTCGCCTAGCTCGCAGATGCCGCCAACCACGGTGACGCCGCGCTGGCGGGCAAGATTCGCCCAGCCTGCCGCCGTCGGCCCGTCCGCGGGCTCGGCCAGCGTGCGAGCCTCGGCCTCGCTGCGGAACACGTACCCGCTCGCCGACAACTCCGGTAGCACGATGACGGACGCGCCGTTCGCCGCAGCTGCCGATGCGGCGGCCAGGCTGGCCCGGCGGTTGACGTCGATCTCGCCGATACGAAGCGCGATCTGGCAGCACGCGATCCGCGTCACCACGGGCACCCCGATCCTCCATCGCGAGGGAACATCCGCCGCTTGGTCGCCTGCACGCGGGTCACGGCTGCACCTGCCCGCCCCGCTCGTCCACCGGGCAGCTCGACGCGACCGGGCAGACCCGGCAGCCGGGATTGGCCGTCGCCGTGAATACCGGGCCGGCCATTCCGGCCGCGACGGTCTCGACCAGCAAAGCGGCCCAACCCGGATCGGGATCGTCGCGGAGTGCAGGCTGGGACTGCACCCGGGCACTGCCCTTAAGGCCAGCCTTGCCGACCTGGACCAGCTCAGCCCCGCCAGGTTGCGACAAGCCGAACTGCTCGAAAGCACCGAGCTCCACGGCCAGCTGATAAACGCCTAGCTGCGGATGCCGGGACAGCTCCGCCTCTGCAGGCCTGCCCGTTCCGGTCTTCAGGTCGACCACGATCGCGGTGCCGTCGTCGTCGCGCTCCAGCCGGTCGACCTGGCCGGTAATAGTGATCTCGCCCATTCTCACGCGCAACAGCTGCTCAACCGCCACCAGCTCGCGCGGGTTGGTGCGATGCCAGGCCAGGAACCGAGCCACCATGTCCTCGGCGGTCGCGCGCTGCTTGGCGCTGTACCACGCGCTGCCGAAGTCGAGGTGCTGCCACAGCTCGTCGACACGCTTGGCTACTTCGCCGTCGTCGGCCCCCTCGGCAGCCAGCGCGGCGGCCGCGTGGATGAGCGTGCCGAGATGCTGCGCGGTGCTCGGAGAACGGACACCGACGGCGGCCTCCAGCAGCCAGCGCAGGCCGCACTTGGTGAACGACTCCACCCTGGACGGCGAGACCTGGAGCGGGCCGGGCAGCGGCTGGCCAGCGGCGGTGGGCTCGGTCAGCGCGTACCAGTGTCGTGGACTGGCCCCGCGGACGCCGGCCGCGGCGAGCCTGGCCAGCTCGCGTGCCGCAGCGGTCCGCACCTGACCTGGCAGCGAAGCGTCTGCGGCCGACCGGCGCAGCTCGGCCGTCAGCGCCGGCAGCGACAGCCAGCGGCGCCCGGTGCCCGCGACACGTTCGACCTCGATGTCGTCCCCGGCAAGCTCGGTGAGGAACCTGGACGGCTGATCGTCGCCATCTTCGGCACCGACAGCCGTGACGACCAGCTCGCGACGTGCCCGCGTTACCGCGACGTAGAACAGCCGCCGCTCCTCGGCAAGCAGCCGGCTGATCGCCGCCACGGCACCGACCCCGGCACTATGGCGAACCTCGCCTGCAGCGCGGCCGGCTACGACGTCGACTAGCTCGTCCATGCCGAGCAGCGAGCCGCGCTGGCGGAGATCGGGCCAGCTGCCCTCCTGAACGCCCGCGACGACGACGAGGTCCCACTCCAGCCCCTTGGCCCGGTGGGCCGTCAGCACCGTGACGGCATCGCCAGCCGGCGCGCGCCCGGCGAGTGTGTCACCGGCGATTTCCTGACCGGTGACGCTGTCGAGGAACAGCCGGGTCGATCCGCGTGGCAGCAGGGCAGCGAACCGGGCTGCAGCGTCAAACAGCGCGACGACAGCGTCGAGGTCGGCGTCGGCCTGAGCGCCGCGCGTCCCGCCCGCGGCGCTGGTTGCCTGCCATTCCGCGGCGAGCCCGGACGCCCGCCAGACGGACCACAGCACTTCGTGCACGGTGCCGCCGCGGGCGGCGTCACGCGCGACCTCCATCAGCCGCGCGACCTGGCGCGCAGCTGTCACCGCCGGCTCAGGCTTCTCCGCGGCCTCATCGGCGGCGCGCTCGGCGTCGTCGACCTCGGGCCAGCCGGCCTGAGCCAGCTCGCGCGGATCCCGTAGCGCGACAGCGAGCGGCTCTTCCGCCGGCGGCTGACCAGCAGCCCGCGCGGCCGCCTGCAGCCCGCGCCGCAGCCGGCGCAGGCCGAGCGCGTCGGTGCCGCCGAGCGGACCGGTGAGCAGTTCGGCTGCGGCCTGCTCGTCCATCCGGTCCGGCTGAATCGCGCATTCGATCAGCCGGAGCAACGGCCGGGTTCCCGGCTCGAGCCCGAGCGGCAACTCGGCACCCGGCACCGCTATCGGCACCCCGGCTGCCGTCAGCGCGCGCCGCAGCATCGGTGCCTGCTGCACTGCCGACCTGACCAGCACCGCCATCGCCGACCAAGGCACCCCGCCGAGCAGGTGAGCCCGCCGCAGCGTGTCGGCGATCAGCGCGGCTTCCTGACTGGCGCTGGCGGCGACGACGATCCGCACCCGGCCGGACTCGGTTCCCGCAGCCGGGACGAGCATCCGGTGCGCGCGGCTAGCGGCCGCGTCAGCCACTCCGAGCGACCTCGGCAGCCGGACGGCCACTCGTCGGGACGCCGCCAGCAGCCCGGCGCCGCTGCGCCGGGAAGTGCGCAGCGCGACGATCTGCGCGGGCCGGCCATCCGGGCGCCGGAACCTGTCAGCGAACCTGCTGATCCCGTCCGCGTCGGCCCCGCGGAATGCATAGATCGACTGGTCAGGATCGCCGACCGCGATCAGGTCCCGGCCGTCCCCGGCTAGCTGGGCCAGCAGCTCTTCCTGAGCCGGGTCGGTGTCCTGATACTCGTCGACGAGCACGACGTCATAGGCAGCTCGTTCCCTGGCGCGGACTGCGCCGCGGCGCAGCAGCGCGCCGGCGATCCGGACGATCTCCGCGTAGTCGTAGGCGGGTACCGGCGCCAGGTCGAACCTGGCCGCGTACGACTCGAAGAAGCGACCGGCCGAGATCCAGTCGTCCCGGCCGTGCGCTCGTCCGAGCGTTGCCAGGCTCGTGCCGTCCAGGCCGCGCTCGGCGGCCCGCAGCAGGAAGTCCCTGAGCTCCGCGGCGAAGCCCTGGGTCCCGACGGCCGGCCGAAGCCGCTCCGGCCATCCGCGCGCGCCGTCGGCGGCCTCGCCGCGCAGCAGCCTGCGCACCTCGAGGAGCTGCTCGGGACCCGGCAGCAGTACCGGCGGCGGGTCGCCAGCCAGCGCGAACTCACGGCGGACCAGCGCGTTGGCGTAGCTGTGGAATGTCATCGCCAGCGGTTGGCGCACCGTCTTCCCGAGCCTGAGCATGATCCGCTCGCGGAGTTCGGCCGCCGCCTTGCGGCTGAAGGTCAGCACGAGCACCCGGCCGGGGTCAGTGCCGCGCTGCACCACCCGGTCAACGACCGTCTCGACGATCGTCGTTGTCTTGCCCGTACCGGGACCGGCAAGGACCAGCAGCGGTCCGCCGGCGTGGGTCACGACCTGGCGCTGGGCGTCGTCAAGTTCCGGCTGCGGCACGGTCGGTGCGGGCAGCCGGACGAGCCGGTAGGCAGGCGGCGTGGCATCCATCTCGGATGGCATTCCAGCAGACGCCACCGACAACCGGCTGCCACGACGCGCGGGCGGCGGATAACTGCTTAGGGACGCAGCCGGGCCCGGCGCATGTCAATCCGCGGCGGTCCGCCTCCGGGCTGGCGCAGTGGCGTGTTCTCGGCCGCATACCGGGCCAGCGCCGCCCGCTCGTGCCCGGCGAGCAGCGACCCGTCGGCATGCACGACACGCCACCAGGCGACGCCGCCGCCCCAGAGCGCCATGACACGGCCGACCTGCCGAGGCCCGCCCTCGCCGAGCAGCTCCGCCACGTCGCCGTAGGACATGACCGAGCCGACCGGGATCGCGTCGACAACGTCGAGCACCCGGCTGGCGTAGTCATCTACGTCGGGCCGCAGCCGACGCTGCGGGAGGTCAGAGCGGCGGGCGGTCACGATGAACCGGCCTGCTGCCGTCCTGGCCGCGCGGCGCGGCGTGCCGCGGCTGTGGCGGAGGCGACCCGGGCAGCCAGGGCGGGCGGGCACTCGCCGGCGTCGTCCAGCGGCCGGCGTCCTCTGCCACACCCCGTGTCGCCTGCGGTGCAGGCCCGCCAGTGCCCGGACGACCGGAACCCCTCGGGGTGGCCGGCGTTAGCAGCCTGCTCGTCGCGAACGCGATCAGGCTCAGGCAGGCGAGCCCGAGCAGCGCGAATCCGACGAGGGCCCCCGGCCCTCGAGGTGCGACGGGAGCCGGAGGTATAGCCGCCGGGCCGCCGCCGAAATGGCTGGCTGCCTCCACGCCCGTGCTCGGCGGCGAGGCAGCGGCGATCTTCCCGGCAGCCGTCAGCGCCAGACCTGCGTTGACCTCGCCGAACCCGATCTGCTCGTCGTAGCCGCCAGTCGGCCTGCTGCTGGGCGTCGTGCTGCCGATGATGGCGGAGATTACCTCCGCGTCGGTCAGCCGCGGGTAGGCGGATTTGATCAGAGCGGCGACCCCGGCGGTCAGCGCGCACGCCGGGCTAGTGCCGCTGACGTACCAGTAGCCGCCGTCACGGCCCTGCGCTGGCACGGACTTGCCCGGCGCGGCCACCTGAACGGACTGATTCTCGCTGGAGAAACTGGCCACCTGGCCAGAGCTGGTCACCGCCGCCACCGACAGCACGCCCGGGTAGTTGGCCGGATACGAGAAGGGTGCACTGGCCGGTCCGCCTGCGCCGCTGGCCGTGTCACCGGAGTTGCCGGCCGACGCGACCACGACGACGTTGTGGTCGTAGGCGTCCTGCAGTGCTGCCCGTACCTGCAGGCTTTCCAGGCTGTAGCCAAGTGACAGGCTGATGACGCCCGCATGGTTCGCCACCGCGTACGTGATCGCTTCTGCGAGCTCGTTCTGCCCGGCGGTCGCCGACTCCTGCTGGTACTTCGAGTAGTTCGGGTCGGTCGAGTCGGTGATCACCCGGATCGACAGCACCCTGGCCGCTGGCGCGCTGCCGAAGATGCCGTCGGCCGTGCCGTGCCCGTGGCCCGCGATCAGGGACGCCATCCAGGTTCCGTGCTGGCCCCAGTTGGGGTTCGATGACGGCGTGTTGACGCCGCTGTCGTTCGGGCCGGTGATCACGCTGTTGGTCAGGTCGGACACGTGCGGGTTGACGCCACTGTCGATGACGGCGACGATGACCCCGGCGCCGTGCGTCGTCCTCCACGCGGGCGCGAGGTTGAGCTTGCTAAGCACCCACTGCTCTTGGTAGTAGGCCTGGACCCCGGCCTGGTCGGCGCGAGCCGGACTGGCCGAGAACATGACGCCCGACGTGGCCGCGACCCCGGCGGCCGCCAGCGCGACCGCCCGCAGACTCCGGCGCCTCAGCATCCTGGCGCTCCGGGACACACAGGCACCGGCGGAGCCTTGCCGATGATGGTCTGCACGGAGTGGAGGAGGCCGTTGGCGAAGTTGCTCATCTCCAGACTCACGGGCGTGTCGGAAGACACGCGCTGGGTCCGGTCGTCGGCGAAACCGGCCGTCGAGAGGATCACGTAAGGCCCGGCCGCGACGTCGGAGGACAGCTGGCGCTCAGCCTCGCCGAAGCCCGCGGCGGCTGTCTCCGGCACTGGAAATGGGAGAGCGGGACCCGGGTCCCCCGCCGCCGTCTCAGGCAGCTCGTTGTAGGCAGCACTGGCCGCGGCGCTCCCTGGCAGCACCGCAACAGTGATCGTGGCCACCATGCTGCCGGACGCGTCGAGGTAGGTTGCCTGCAGCGCCGTCGAGCAGCCGAGCCGGCTGAGGACGGGCTCGGCCGCCGTACCAAAGGCGTCGGCGCACCGTTCCGCCGGGCTGATCGCCAGCCGCTGCGCGTGCAGGTTCAGGTCGCCGCTGGAGCTGAACTCGCCACCAGGTAGTGCATAGGACACTGACGCCGGGAAGATCTTTCCGGCCGGCAGCACCCGCCAGCGGCGCTCCATCTCCCAGTTGCTGATCTGCCGCCGCTCCGCCGCCGTGAACTGGCGCGGCAGGAGCCCGTGCGCGATGCCCACGGCGGCTACCGCCAGGCCTCCGAGGGCAACGACCAGCAACAGGGCGAAGACGGCGAACCGGCGGCGGCGAACCGCCACGCGCCCGCCCGCGCCGGGGCGGTCCGGCGGCCCGGGATACATGGCGGCGGGCACCGCAGACCGGTACCCGCTGCCAGAGCCAGAGCCAGAGCCGTCCGGCCAGTCATCCGGTGGCTCTGGCTGCGACATCACACCGGGATTTTACGTGCTCCCCGGCCGGCCCGGGCGCCGCTGCCTCGCCCGGATCCGGCCACAGCCGCCGGTTAGTAAGTCGGCAGGCTCGGATCGACCTGGCTGACCCAGGCCAGGACGCCGCCGCCGACGTGCACCGCGTCGGAGAACCCCGCGTTCTTGACTACCGCGAGTGCCTCGGCGCTGCGGGCGCCGCTCTTGCAGTGCAGCACGATCCGCTTGTCCTGCGGCAGCTTCTCCAGCGCTGCACCGGTCAGGAACTGGTCCTTCGGGATCAGTGTCGCGCCCGGGATCGACACGATCTCGTACTCGTTCGGCTCTCGCACGTCGATCAGGAAGATGTTGTCCTTGCGGTCCAGCATCTCCTTGAGTTCGGTGGCGGAGATCGTAGAGCCGGTGGCCGCCGCAGCGGCGTCCTCCGAGATCGCACCGCAGAAGGCGTCGTAGTCGATGAGGCCGGTGATCGTCGGGTTCTTCCCGCAGATGGCGCACTCGGGGTCCTTGCGAACCCGCACGGTCCGGTAGTTCATCTCCAGCGCGTCGTAGATCATCAGCCGGCCGGTCAGGCTATCGCCCACCCCGGTGAGCAGCTTGATCGCCTCGTTGACCTGGATCGACCCGATGGAAGCGCACAGCACGCCGAGAACGCCACCCTCGGCGCAGGACGGCACCATGCCAGGCGGTGGCGGGTCCGGGTACAGGCACCGGTAGCAGGGGCCGTGCTCGGCCCAGAACACGCTGGCCTGGCCGTCGAAGCGGAAGATCGATCCCCACACATAGGGCTTGCCGAGCAGGACGCACGCGTCGTTGACCATGTACCGGGTGGCGAAATTGTCCGTTCCGTCCACGATCAGGTCGTATCCGGAGAAGAGCTCCAGGACGTTGTCGTTGCTGAGCGCCTCGGTGTGCACCTGGACGTCGACAAAGGGATTGATCTCGGCAACGCTGTCCCGCGCGGACTCGGCCTTGAGCCGGCCGATGTCGGACTGGCCGTGGATGATCTGGCGCTGCAGGTTGGACTCGTCCACGACATCGAAATCGATGACACCGAGCGTCCCCACACCGGCCGCGGCCAGGTAGAGCAGCGCCGGCGAGCCCAGGCCGCCCGCCCCGACGACGAGGACACGAGCGTTCTTCAGCCGCTTCTGCCCGGTCATGCCGATCTCCGGGATGATCAGGTGACGCGAATAGCGCTTCACCTCGTCGAGCGTCAGCTCAGCGGCCGGCTCGACCAGCGGTGGCAGTGACGACACTGTGGCTCTCCTGGAAGTTGCTGGGTAGCTCCACAGATCCAACCAGCCTGGGACGCCGCGCATTCCGGCGCCGGAATGTCACCGGCGCCGAGTACAACTCGAAGGCATGCCGGAGATTCCATCGAAGCACACCGCGATCCGCCAGGTGACGATCCCGCTGGCCGCGCCTCCCTATGACGACGAACTGGCGGGGAACGACGACCCCATCGCTCGCGGCCCAGCCCCGCCACCCGGCACTGGCGGCCCGGCTCACCCCGTCGCCGATCCGCCGGCCGGCCCGCGCACAGCCCGGCCGCCGGATGCTGATCCGGGCGGCTGGCCCGATCAGTTTGCCCAGATCCTGGCCGAGACGCTGGCCGGGTCGCGGCCCGCCCACCAGCTGACGCCGTGGACGACCGAGCGGGCACGACGGCAGATCCGCAAGCTGGGGCCACTGCTCGCGACCGGCCAGCGGCCTCGGGTCCGCCGGGTCATGTCATCAGCGCCGGCCAGCGGCGTACTCGAGCTCACGGCGATCGTCGGGTTTGGCCCGCGTGTCCGGGTGCTGGCGCTCCGGCTGGAACGGGACGAAAGCCGTCGCGGCCGCTGGTGCTGCACGGCCATCGATTCGGCCTGACCGGCCCTGGGCACGGCCCAGCCGGGCGGGGCCGCGAGCTACGACGGCCCCGTTCCCCCGCTTCTAGCGGTTACGCGGGTCGCCGTGGCACATCTTGAACTTCTTGCCCGACCCGCACGGGCACGGCGCGTTCCTGCCCACGCCGGCGTACTGGGCGTCGCCAGTCCGTGCGCTGGAGTGCTGAGCGTGGCCCGACGCGTCGTCGCTCGGCGCCGAGTAGCTCAGGTTCGCCTGGCGCTGCGGCCTGGCCAGCCCGCGTCCCAGGCCAGCGGGCACGTCCCCGTCGCCGTTCGCGGCGGCGGGCTGCTGGGCCTGGCGCGGCTGCCGCTGAGGTTGCTGGCCGCGCCGCTGCCCAGAGTCCCGACCCGGCGGTTGCTGGGCAGGCGGCTGCGACGGCGGGGCCGCGGCAGGCTGGCCGAGCGGGCTAGGTGCTGGCTGCACCGGGGCGACGCCGATCACCGGAGCCGCGCCGTTCTCGCCGACGAGCGGATCATGCTGCACCTGGACCTGCAGGTTGAACAGGCTGCCGACCGACTCCTCCTTGATCCCGTCCATCATCGTCGTGAACATGTCGTAGCCCTCGCGCTGGTACTCCACGAGCGGGTCGCGCTGGCCATAGCCGCGCAGCTGGATGCCCTCGCGCAGGTAGTCCATCTCGTACAGATGCTCGCGCCACTTGCGGTCGAGTACCGACAAGACCACGCGGCGCTCCACATCCCGCATGATCTCCGGCGTCAGCTCCTGCTCGCGCCGGCCGTACGCGGCGTGCGCATCTTCCGTGATCGCAGCAGCGAGGAACTCGCGGGTCAGGTGCGCCCGCTCGCCGCCCGCCTCCTCGACCAGGGCGGGAACGGTGACGCCGATCGGGTACAGCTGCTTGAGGGCCCGCCACAGCTTGTCGAGGTCCCACTCCTCCGGGAAGCCCTCACTGGTCGCGCCCGCGACGTACTCGTCGACGACGTCGTTGATCATTCCGCTGACCTGAGGTTCCAGGTTCGCGCCCTCGAGCACCTGGTGCCGCTCGTCGTAGACGACCTTGCGCTGCCGGTTCATGACGTCGTCGTACTTGAGCAGATCCTTGCGGATCTCGTAGTTCAGCGCCTCGACGTTCGACTGCGCCGACCGGATCGCCCGGCTGACCGGCTTGGACTCGATCGGGACGTCCGGGGGGGTCTTCATGAGCTGCATCAGGTGCGCGATCTTGTCGCCGTTGAACCGGACCATCAGCTCGTCCTCGAGCGACAGGTAGAAACGCGACTCGCCGGGGTCACCCTGACGACCGGACCGGCCGCGCAGCTGGTTGTCGATCCGGCGGGACTCATGCCGCTCGGTGCCGAGCACGTACAGGCCGCCCGCCGCCACGACGGACTCGTGCTCCTCGGCAACCGCCCGGCGGCACTTCTCCACCGTGTCGGGCCAGGCGGCCTCGTAGTCGTCCGGCGTGTCCACCGGCGACAGGCCGCGGTCGTGCAGCTCCAGGTCGGCGAGGAACTCCGGGTTGCCGCCGAGCATGATGTCCGTACCGCGACCGGCCATGTTCGTCGCGACGGTGACGGCGCCGCTCCGGCCCGCCTGCGCCACGATCGCGGCCTCACGCTCGTGGTACTTAGCGTTCAGCACCTGGTGCGGCACGGCGATGCGGCTGAGCGCCTTGGAGACGCGCTCGGACTTCTCCACGCTTGTCGTGCCGACCAGTACCGGCTGGCCTGCCGCGTGCCGGTCGGCGATGTCCTGGACAAGGGCGTCGTACTTGGATTCCTCGCTCTGGTAGACGAGGTCCGACTGGTCGGCCCTGATCATCGGCTGGTTGGTCGGGATCGGGACGACGCCGAGGCTGTAGGTCGAGTGGAACTCGTTGGCCTCGGTCATCGCGGTGCCGGTCATGCCGGAGAGCTTCTCGTAGAGCCGGAAGTAATTCTGCAGGGTGATCGTGGCGAGCGTCTGGTTCTCGTCCTTGATCGACACGCCCTCCTTGGCCTCAACGGCCTGGTGCATGCCCTCGCTCCAGCGCCGGCCGTGCAGGATGCGGCCCGTGAACTCGTCCACGATGAGGACTTCGCCGCTCATGACGACGTAGTCCTTGTCCCGCGCGTACAGCTCCTTCGCCTTGATCGCATTGTTGAGGAAGCTGATCAGTGGCGTGTTGATGCTCTCGTAGAGGTTGTCGATGCCAAGCTCGTCCTCTACCTTGGCGACCCCGGCCTCGGTGATGCCGACGGTGCGCTTCTTCTCGTCGACCTCGTAGTCGCCCTCGCCGTCCTCGCCGCGGCGCAGCCGAGGTGCGATGCGGGCGAAGGTCTGGTACCAGATGCTGTTCTGGTCGACCGGGCCGCTGATGATCAGCGGGGTCCGCGCCTCGTCGATCAGGATGGAGTCGACCTCGTCCACGATGGCGAAGGCGTGGCCGCGCTGGACGCACTCCTCCAGGCCCCAGGCCATGTTGTCGCGGAGGTAGTCGAAGCCGAACTCGTTGTTCGTCCCGTAGGTGATGTCCGCGGCATAGGCCTTGCGGCGGTCGTCGGGGCTCATATCGGCCAGAATCACGCCGACGTCCAGACCGAGGAACCGGTGGATCCGGCCCATCCACTCCGAGTCGCGCTTGGCCAGGTAGTCGTTGACGGTGACGATGTGCACGCCGCCACCGCCGAGGGCGTTGAGGTAGGCGGGCAGCACGGCGGTCAGGGTTTTGCCCTCACCGGTCTTCATCTCAGCGATGTTGCCGAGGTGCAGGGCGCCGCCACCCATCAGCTGCACGTCGAAGTGACGCTGGCCGAGCACGCGGCTCGCCGCCTCGCGGGCGGTCGCAAACGCCTCCGGCAGCAGCTCGTCCAGGGTCTCGCCATCGGCGTGCCGCTGCCGCAGCTCGTCGGTCATCGCCCGCAGCTCGGCGTCGGACAGCGCCTTGAAGTCTTCCTCAATCGAGTTGACCTGGCTGACCACGGCCTTGAGCTTGCGCAGCGTCTTGCCTTCGCCAGCGCGAAGAAGGTTGTCGATGATTGCTGGCACTTGTCGTCGCGCTCCCTGCGGTCCTGAGCTAGGTATTACGGGCCGGTCCTGCTAGCGGCGGCTCCCCGCGCTAGCAGCGACTGCATGCCGCGCCCGGTTGGCACAACAGCATGGCTGCGGGCCGCGTTCCTGCTACCGCCATGGTAGGCGAGATCCAGGGCGAAACCGAGCCTGGCGGCCGGACTGGCCCGGACGCGGCCGGACGCGGCCGGACGCTGGCCGTGGTCGCTCCGCCTGCGAGCGTCATCTTCGGGGCCGGGTGTGCACACTCGCCGGCGCTTGACCACAATGATAGGGATAACGACAGGCGGTAGGAGAGGAGCAGCGCGCATGGCGGAGCACGCGGGGTCGGCCACGGCCAGCTCGGCTAGCGGGTCGGTGGGGGGCCCTGGGTCAGGCGCGGTGAGCACCGGGACCACGGGCGGTCAGCAGGTCGCCCCGTTCGTATCCCAGGTGCCGGGGACGCCCGTCTCGTTCCCCTCTTTCCACGGCCGCACGATTTCCTGGGTGTCTGTCTCGGTCATCATGGCCGCCTTCCTCATCGGTGGCTTCGCACTGGTCTTCGGGCCCACCTGGTGGCTGTTCTGGGCCTCGCTCGGCCTCGCGGTCGTCGGCCTGCTCATGTGCGTGGGAATCGGCATCTTCGAGGACTGGTACTAAGCCGACCCCCTTTGGCCGGGCACGACCGGCGCGATGATCTTCGTGGGAGTGGATTTACTGCTGCTACAGCGACGGTGAACTCACTCCCATCCATGAGCATGCGGTCGGGCTCCGTAGTAGGTGATTTACCCGCATTGAATTGCTTTGCGCATTGATAGGGCCACACGGCTTATCGGCCGGTGAAATGTCGGTATCTGCCGGTAGCCTGCTTTCGTGGCTGCCCCTGCACTGCCTGCGCCGCGACTGACCCTGTCCCAGGACGAGGCGCGTCTGCTGACCTTGCGCGCCCAGGGCTTCATCGGTGCTCAGGCCCGCCGGGGCGGCGTGCCCGCGATGCTGAGGCGCGTTGGCGCCGTCCAGCTCGACACCATCAGCGTGCTGGCGCGGTCACACGAACTGGTGGCGTATGCCAGGCTCGGGCCGGTCTCTCGGCAGCAGATCGAGCGGGCTTACTGGCACTCGCGCCGGCCGGCCGCGTTCGAATACTGGTCGCACGCAGCGTGCGTGCTGCCCATCGAGGAATGGCCGTACTACGACTTTCGCCGCCGCGCGTTCGCCGACCGCGGCTGGCGCTGGCATCAGAGTCATCCGGACGTCTGCCAGCAGGTGCTTGACAGGATCCGCACCGAGGGTCCGCTGACGGCGACCGACCTTGGGGGCGCGAGGAAGGGCGGGCCGTGGTGGGACTGGTCCGACACCAAGATCGCGGTGGAGTGGCTGCTCGATACCGGCACGGTCGTCTGTGCCCGGCGGGTCGGCTGGCGGCGGGTCTACGACCTGCCCGAGCGAGTGGTGCCCGCCGAGCTGCTCGGCCGGGAGCTGACCGACGAGGAATGCCTGACCCGCCTGACTGAAGTCGCTGGCCGGGCGCTCGG
The DNA here is from genome assembly GCA_963718765.1 of uncultured Actinomycetota bacterium. Taxonomy (GTDB): domain Bacteria; phylum Actinomycetota; class Actinomycetes; order Streptosporangiales; family Streptosporangiaceae; genus JAJYUU01. Next base: position 1,163,405 of record CAVQZV010000018.1, on the reverse strand, counting down.
CGTCGTCGCGCACCCCGACCTGCCCGACTACCAGCGGATTACCTACAACGGCGCGAGCCTGCGCCGTGACGGCCGGTCGCCGAGTGCCGCGAGCGCGGCGGAGGCGGCCGGGCTCGTTCCGGTGCAGATTGCCGCGGGGAGACGCGGTCCGGCGGTCCGGGCGTGGGCCGATCCATCCGCCCTCGGAAACGCGCTGGCGGGCAGCGGCCGGCACCGCACCACGCTCCTTTCCCCGTTCGACTCGCTGATCTGGCACCGGCGGCGGACGCTGCGGCTGTTCGGCTTCCAGCACAGCCTCGAGGCCTACGTGCCCGCAGCCAAGCGGGTCCACGGCTACTTCACGATGCCGCTGCTGGCGGGCGGCCAGCTCGTCGGCCGGGTCGACCCGGCACGCAGCGGAACCACTCTGATTGCCCGCAAGGTCAGCATGGACTCCCCGGCCGCGGCCGAGCCCATGGCGCGGGCGCTGGTTGAGGCGGCGTCCTGGGTCGGCTGCGACAGCGTCAAGCTGGCGCACGTCGAGCCAGCCGGCCTGGAGCCCGGGCTGCGGTCGGCGCTGTCGGCCCGCGGTGCCTGAGCGGACCGTCAGTCCTCGCCGGAGAACCGCTCCCAGGCTGACTGCCGGGTCATGCCGAGCGCCTCGCCGATCCGGGTCCAGGTGATACTGCGCTCGCGGGCCTGACGCACCCAGGCCATCAGATGCCGCTCCACCTGCTCGGCCGCCGCCGCGATCTTCGGCAGGTGCGCGAGCAGTTCGTCGTCGGACAGCCGCAGCCGCTTCTCCCAGCTGCCAGCGGCGGCATCGCCCGGCTTAGGGTCGTTCTCGAGCGCCAGAATGTCGTTGCACAGGCCGACGCACTCGTTGCAGATGAAGACGCCAGGACCGCCGATCATCTTCGCCACCGAATCCGGCGATTTCAGGCAGAACGAGCACGCCATAGTGTCCCGCAGCTCGGCAGCAGCCACGATCGCCTCCAGGAGAAGCCAGAAGCCCAGCGTCAGGCATGGCCTGACACACCACGTCAGGCAGTACCTTACGTCGTCAGGAGCAGCCTGACAACTCTCCGGAAGACGAGACCGCCGGCCAGGTCAGCCGAACTCGATCAGCTTCTCCCGGACGGCGACCATCACGGCCTCCATCCGGGAATGGATCTGGAGCTTCTCCAGGATGTTCCGGACGTGGTTCTTGACGGTGTTCTCAGAGATGAAGAGCTCCTTGGCGATGTCCCGGTTGTTCATGCCGCGGGCGACCAGCCGGAGCACCTCGATCTCACGCTCGGTCAGCCGCGGTGCGGGCACCTGCCGGGGAGACTCTTCCTCATCGCGCCGGGCGAGCGCGGCGAACTCGGTCAGCAGCTTGGCGGCCATCGATGGGTTGATGAGCGACTGACCGCCGTGAACGGAACGGACCGCGCTGGCCACCTCGTCGAGCGGGATGTCCTTGAGCAGGTAGCCGCTAGCCCCGGCTCGGATCGCCTCGAAGAGGTCCTCTTCCTCGTCGCTGATCGTCAGCATGATGATCCTGGCGCTGGGAGCGACGTCCTTGAGCGCCCGGCACGCCTCAATCCCACTACTCCGCGGCATCCGGATGTCCATGAGCACCACGTCGGGCAGCGACTCGCCCGCCACGCTGACCGCCTCGTCGCCGTCGCCGGCCTCGCCGACGAGCTCGATTCCGGGCTCGGCCTCCAGCACCATCTCCAGGCCGCGCCGGAACAATGCATGATCATCGACGATGAGCGTGCGGATCGGCTCAGCTGCCACCGCGTCCGCGGAAGGCTCCTCACCGGCTATCCGGTGCACCGGTGCCGCGCCAGCCGCGTTTCCGGCGTGCAGCGCCCGAGCCTGGCCGCCGACCGCCTCATTCCCGGCTCCCTGCGGACTGACCCCGGCACTGCGGCCCATGAACTATCCCTTCCTCGCCGACGGGACCGGCGTCCTCTGCACCCGGCTGGTCTCGCCCGAGATCGGTCCTGTCAGAGCGCGACCCCGCCCTGCGTGCGCCTGTGCGCCTGCACTCTCGCCTACTACCGGCGGGTTTGCAAGCCAGCCGGTGAGCGGCGCCGTGCATGCGACACTACCGCCGGTCGATCCAGCGGAATCACCTTGGCCGAGCGGGCGGATGGCCGCGCGGAAGCTGGCTGCGTCGCCTTAGCCGCTCGCGGCCCGCCGTTGCCGGTCTCGCCCCGACTGACCCTGTCCGGCCCGGGCCTCGCCCTCCCCTGCCAGGTCCGAGCTGACCTGGCCGTTCGCATCTTGCTGTCGCGCAGGGCCAGGCCCCGCGCCAGCCGCAAGCGCCTCGCCGTGGCCGGGTCCGCTGCTGCCCTGCCAGCCTGTGGCGGGAGCGTGCTCCTCCATCAGCCTGATGACGCCGTACTGGTAACCGCGCCGGCGGTACACCACGCTGGGCATGCCAGAGCCGACGTCGCTGAACAGGAAGAAGTCGTGACCCACGAGTTCCATCTCGAACAGGGCCTGGTCAATGCTCATCGGCTCCGCGGCGTGGAACTTCTCCCGCACCAGCAGGGGACCGTCGCCCTGCATGTCGATCTCGACTTCTCTGACCTGGTCCTCGGCGGGCTCGCTCGCGGAACTGGCCGCATCAGCAGCGTCCGCGGCGGCGGCCATGGCGGCCATGGCCTCGGCACCGTTGCCGGCCAGGAGCCCGCCGCCGCGCCCGAGCCTGATGGCGGGCAGTTCGGCGTCGGATGCCAGGTCGGCCTCGGGGAGATCGGTGAGCCGGACGGCCGCGTGGGCGCCGTGTCGGTCTTTCCGGCGGTCGCCGAGGCGCCTCAAGCGAGATTCCAGCTTGTCGAATGCCAGGTCGAAGGCGGCGAACCGGTCTTCTGCCGCTGCCTCAGCCCGGATGGCAGGCCCCCGCGACGTGACGGTAAGCTCGACGCGCTCGCGGCGGCCGGACTGCCTGGGGTTGCGCTCAGCAGTGATCTGAACGTCGATCCTGATGGCCTTGTCGTCCAGCTTCTCGATCTTCGCGAGCTTGCCGGACGCGTGCGTCCGGAACCGCTCTCGCACGTCCGTGTGCCGGGCCTTGAAGATGATGTCCACCAAGGAACAACTCCCTCCTCGTCCGGTCCGAAGGGCACCCGCCCGGCCGACCTGGTCTTCTACCCCACATTCGCCTGCTGAGGGGCTCGCGGCCTTACGCCACTACTACCCTTCTCCCGGCCCGGCGGACATCTGATCCCCCGGCGAGGCAGGACTTACTTCTAAGCCGCACCGTGATCGGTCGACGACAAGTCGCCTTACGTGGGCCGTTTCGCCTGCGGCTGGCATCGGCTAGCCAGGCCAACGGCCTGGCGCAACCACGGACCCGGACGGGTGCCATGACACGACGTTAGCTGCACCGACGGCGAATGTCAGGAGGGGATCCCGCTGTTGCGCGTGTGACCACGGCAATAAGCGTGAGATAGGGGAACGGGGCCGTCATAGGCCCGGGCCCGGCTCCGCCTGACCCGGCCTCGCCGCCTCGAGCCGCGCTAGCCTGGGTAGACCGGATTCCATCCGTTTGCGAAGAATGACCAGGTACCTGGTGCAGACGCCGGCTCCGCGTACACGCTCTGGATCGTGCCGGCGCTTGTCCCCACCACGAGTTCCGTGCCATCAGTCGTCAGCGTCAGCGTCTGCACGTTGGTTGGCAGCGTCGAGATCAGCTGTGGCGCGGGCTGCTGGCCCGCGCCGCCGGTGAGCGGGATCTCGTAGATCCCGCCGCTGGCGAGCACGGCCAGGTGGTAGGCGTCGTACCAGCTGATCGCCAGCGGATCCGTCAGGCCGGTGGTGCCCACGGTGACCGGCTGACCGAAGACTGCGGTGCCGCTCTGCACGCTCACCGCCGCCAGCAGCACCCGGATCCCGTCGGCTGGCGTGCTGACGAGCAGCGCGGCGCGGACAGCATCCGGTGCCATTTGCAGCGCCAGGATCACGTCACCCGGCTGCATGGCCGGGGTCACAGCCGCCGCGGGCGAGTGTCCCGGGGACAGCACCCAGACCCCGCCGTCGGCCACCGCCCACACATTCCCGTTGGCGTCGTAGCTGAGAGAGCTGCATTTACCAACGGAACCGGTGAGCGGATAGGACCGGTACGCCCCCTGGCCACCCGGCTGCTCTTCGATGGCGCACCCGCCAGCAGTCGGCTGGACGGCGACCGCGATCTGCTGGGGGCGATCCTGGCTGGGCGAAGCCGCCACGGCACTCACCGTTACCGGGCCTATCTGGCCCTCGCTGAGCCGTGGCTGCAGCTTGCCGCCCTGCAGCTTGGCGCCGCGCTCCAGTTGTGGCAGCTCACTGACGGTGCTGCCGTTGCCGGTGATTAGCTCGACGGGGCCGCTCGGCACCGTCGGGACGAGATCACCGGCCCGGTAGACGCTCCGCGGCCTGTCGTTGATGTACAGCTGGAGGTTGCTCGCCAGGGGCTGTGAGTACGCTCCGTCGCTGAGCGTCGCCAGTAGCTGGTCAGCCATCTGCTGGATGGCCGACTGCGGGGCGCGCGCAGCGCCCCCGCCGAGATCCACCTGCGCGGTCTTGCCAGTGATGGTGACTTGCTTGAGCAGGCGCGTGCCCCGCGGGAACGCCGAGTAGGTGGCGCCGGACAGCCAGCCGCGCTGCCCCTTGATCAGCCCGTTGACCAGCCCGGTAGCGAGGTCGGTATTGAGCGCGCTGTTCGAGCTCTGCAGCGGCGCATACACGGGGTCGGGCACCAGCACGCTCGGGCCCTGCGAGCCCGGCGCGCGCGCGAAGAAGAACAGGTTCCGCGGCTGGTACACCTCCTCGAAGTCCGACTCGGTCAGTATCAGTGTCTGTTGTGGAAGATGCTCGATCTGCTCGATCAGCCACACGCCTTTCGACGTCTGCTCGAGCAAGAACTGAATGTTCACGTTGCCGGGCGCGTACTGATACTGGCCAGACTGGCTCAGGGTGGCCACTTGCGGCCCAGTCAGGTGGACCACCCGCTGAGGGAGCGACTGGCCGCCACCCAGGTTCTGCTGCTTGAGGTTGTTAGGAGGAGTGGTGGCATTTGGCGGGCCGACGACTGCGACCGCGCGGCCGGGATGCCAGCTCCTGCGCAGCTCCGGCGCGAGGTACTGGCGCGCTGCGGATGGGTCGAAGGCATAGCTGGCGCTCGCGTGCAGAAAGCCGAGGACGACCTGGGAAGGACTCCATTTGCTGGTCGGGCCAGGGGGCGGCAGCGGCTGGACGTAAGCCTTCACCTGGTTACTACCACCGGGCGCTGCGCGCGGCGGCCCGCCCGACGGCGCGGTCGCGCAACCGGCCAGCGCAGCGGACAGCGCTGCCACCGCGGCGAGCGCACCAGGGAACCAGGCGCTGCGGATCGCGAGCCTAACCACTGGTCACCACCTCGGTGCCCGCGGTTCGCGAGTCCGGCCGCGCGCCGTTTTCGCCGGCCGCGTCGGCAGCACTGGGTGCGTCCGTCCCGCCCGCGGAATCCGGGCCGACTCCCCCGGCAGCCCCGGCAATCAGAACCTCGGCGGCGGCGCTCGCCGCGTTGTCATCAGCGGCCATGTCATCCGCAGCCATGTCGTCCGCAGCCATGTCGTCCGCGGTTATGTCGTCCGCGGTTATGTCGTCCGCGGTTATGTCGTCCGCGGCTGGGCCCGAAGTGATGGCCGGCTGGGGCGTCAAGGCCGCGGTCAGCTCGGCTAGGCCGGGCGGCGCGCCCGCCTCGAGTCCGGCCGCGTACGGGTTGAGCAGCAACGGCGAGCCCTGGAGTTCGACACCGACCACGCGCGGCAGCGTCAGCCGGAACACCGAGCCCTTACCCGGCTCACCCCAAGCCTCCAGCCAGCCGCCGTGCAGCCGGGCGTCCTCGAGCGCGATCGATAGCCCGAGGCCGGTACCTCCCGACGTCCGGGCCCTGGCCGGGTCAGCGCGCCAGAACCGGTCGAACACCAACTGCTCCTCGCCGCGCGCGAGCCCGACGCCGAAGTCGCGGACCGAGACCGCCACTGCCGCGGAGTCCGAGGCGATCGTCACGACGGTGTCCTTGTCCTCGCCGTGCTCGACGGCATTGACCAGCAGGTTGCGCACAATGCGCTCAACCCTGCGGCGGTCCACCTCCGCGATGCACGGCTCGGCCGGCAGCCGGAATTCGATCTTCGTACCGCGTCGCTCGGCGAGCTGCTGGGCCACGTCTGCGGACTGGCGCACGATGGCCGCGATGTCGACTGGCTCGGCTTCCAGCGTCGCCGCGTTGGCGTCGTACCGGCTGATCTCCAGCAGGTCGGTCAGCAGCGACTCGAACCGCTCGATCTGACTCTCCAGCAGCTCGGCAGCCCGTCCTGCGGCAGCGTCGAGCTCGCCCTTCGCCCCGAACAGCACGTCGGAGGCCATCCTGATCGTGGTCATCGGCGTCCGCAGCTCGTGCGAGACGTCGGACACGAACTGCCGCTGGACCTGCGACAGGTCCTCCAGCTCCGCCAGCTTCTCCTGCAGGCTCGCGGCCATCTCATTGAACGAGGTGGCAAGGGCGGCAAGCTCGTCGTTGCCCCGCACCTCCATCCGCTCGTTCAGCGCGCCGGTGGACAGCCGCCGGGCGCCCTGGGCAGCGAGCCGGACCGGGATCACCACCCACCGGGTCACCAGCCAGGCGATAGCGGCGAGCAGGAACACGACCGCGATGCCGACGAGCAGCAGGGTCCGCTGCATGCTGGCGATGCTGTGCTGCTCAGCATCCAGCGGGAAAAAGTAGTAGAGCTGATAGGAGTAGTTGTAGCCGAACGAGGCGCCGACGAGCAGGCCAGGTACGGGCGTGCTGCTCGACGCGACCGGCAGGCTCGGCCAGTACTGCTGCGGGCCGTGGTGCGCGAAATTCTCCTCCTGCACCTTCCTGACCAGTACTTGCGGCAAGGCCGGCTGATAGCCGTAGAACCCGTCGGACGCGCCCGCGCTGTAGACCTCTGGGCCCTGATAGACGGGCAGCAGGGTTACCTCGAGCGCATACGGCGTGCCTCCGGTGGAAGCGAGCTGCGACGCGAGGGCGTTCATCGCCGGCCCGGTCGAGGCGTCCGGCGGCTTGTTGAATGCTGCCTCGCTGCTGGCGGTGGCCAGACCGGTGTCCACGATGTTCACCGAGGACTGCACCTTGTCGCCGTACAGCTCGGTCACCAGGTGCTGCATGAGCACGTAGCCCAGGACGCTGACGACGACCGCCGACAGCACGAGCGTGGTAGTCACCACGCGAAGCTGCAGCGAGCGGCGCCACCGGTCGCTGAGCCGCCATAGCCGGCGCCGCCACCCAGTCCGGGTGGACTCGAAGGCCGCCGACGGCGTGCCGGGGCCGCCTGCCGCAAGCCGCGGACGGGCCCGGTTCAGCAGCGCGGGTAGCCGTCCAGCCAGCTCTGTGACCCTGACGGGCAGCCCGCGCAGCCAGCCCGTCAGCCTGGCCACGATGCCGCCTGCTCCCTGCATTTACCCTTCCCGCTGCATGGACCAGGCCAGGGCGGCCGGGCTCGCAGCCGGCCGCACGCACCCGGAGATCAGCCTGGACCCGCCTTGTATCCGACGCCGCGGACCGTCACGACGATCTCCGGCCGCTCCGGATCCTTCTCGATCTTGGCCCGGAGCCGCTGGACGTGGACGTTGACGAGCCGGGTGTCTGCCGCGTGCCGGTAGCCCCAGACCTGCTCGAGGAGGACCTCCCTGGTGAATACCTGCCGTGGCTTGCGAGCCAGGGCGACCAGCAGGTCGAACTCCAGCGGTGTCAGGTTCAGCGGCTCGCCGCTTCGCTGGACTGAGTGCCCGGCCACGTCGATCGTGACGTCGCCGATCGTCAGCGTCTCAGGGGCGGGATCGTCGGTTCGCCGCAGCCGCGCCCGGACCCGGGCGATCAGCACCTTGGACTGGAACGGCTTCACGATGTAGTCGTCGGCGCCAGACTCCAGCCCGAGCACCACATCCACGGTGTCGCTCTTGGCGGTGAGCATGACGATCGGGACCCCCGACTCGGCCCGGATCAGGCGGCACACGTCGATGCCATCCATGCCAGGCAACATCAGGTCCAGCAGCACGAGGTCGGGCCGGAAGTCGCGGAAGACCTCCATCGCCTTGTCTCCGTCGTAGACGAAACTGGGCTCGAAGCCCTCTCCGCGCAGGACGATGCCTAGCATTTCGGCGAGGGCGATGTCGTCATCGACGACTAGCACGCGACCCTTCATGACCTCATAGTTCCACGTAGGCGGCGGATCCGGGACCCATGCGGGAGGCCTGAGCGGGTCCTCGGACTCGCAGACTACCCTCCGTGACCGGATGAATCAGCCCTTCCTCGGTGACGAGTGCCGTCACCAGCTCGGGCGGGGTGACATCGAAAGCCGGGTTATAGGCCTGTGTTCCGACCGGCGCCACGAGGTGCCCGGCCAGGCTGGAGACCTCCGCAGCCGCACGGTGCTCGACCGTGATGGCCGCTCCGTCCGGGGTGCTGAGGTCCACCGTGGACCTCGGCGCCACCACGACAAACGGCACGTCATGGTGCCGGGCCAGCACGGCAAGCCCATACGTGCCAACCTTGTTCGCCACACTGCCGTCAGCGGCAATTCGGTCCGCGCCGGTGAGCACGAGATCCACCTGACCCGACGCCATGAGCGACGCGGCCGCGCCGTCGGCTAGCACGGAATGCGGTATCCCGGCCCGGCCCGCCTCCCAGGCAGTCAGCCGGGCGCCTTGCAGTAGCGGCCTCGTCTCGTCCACCCACAGGCGATCCAGCCGCCCGGCTCGGTGCGCGGCCAGGATGACCGCGAACGCGGTGCCCTCCCCCGCCGAGACGAGCTGCCCGGTGTTGCAGTGCGTGAGGATGCGGGCGCCAGGCGGGACCAGGCTCAGACCATGTCGCGCCATCGCGGCGCTCGCGGCCGCGTCCTCACTGGCGATCGCCGCCGCTTCCGCCAGCGCAGCGCGACCGCACTCCATCAGAGAGGGAACGGGGTCGTTTGTGCTCGCGGCCATCCGCCAGGCCACCAGCGCCCGCCGAACGCCCCAGCCCAGGTTCGCAGCCGTCGGCCGCGCCGCCGCGATCTCGGTCGCGGCGGCCTCGACGTCGTCTCCGCGCATCGCCGCGAGGCCCACCCCGTAGGCACCGGCGACCCCGAGCATCGGCGCGCCGCGGACCACGAGGCGACGGATCGCGTCGATGAGCTGGGGTACATCGGCGCACGTGAGGTACGTCTCCTCGGCTGGCAGCCGGGTCTGATCGAGCAGCACGACCGCGGGCCCGCCCGGCGGATCCAGCCACCGCAGCGGGGTCAGCCGCGCGGCCACGGCCCGCCGCCTCGCTGGCCTGTGTCCATACCAGGCCTGTAGATCCCCACCTCCTGAGTGTGCCCCTAGCTGGCGACCGTCGCCAGTCTGGGTCGTTTGCCGTTGATGTGGCGGCCGACCAGGCGATGGTGCGAGCATGGGCCGGGCTTTTCCGATATGGGCCAGCTAAGGAGCATGCGTGACCGACGCAGTACCGCCAGGCGGGCAGGGCCCGGACCAACCGGGCCAGCCGGACCCGGCGCCCTCCGGTCCGGCTGGCCAGCAAGACCCGCCGATCGGCCAGCCAGGCGCCTACGGCCAGCCGGGCAGCCAGCCGTCCGGGCAGCCCGGCCCGACGGGTCTGCCGCCCTATTCGCCGCCGCCCGGCTACGGCCAGCCGGGCGGACAGCCCTACGGCCAGCCGGGCGGACAGCCCTACGGCCAGCCCGGTTACGGCCAGCCCGGCGGACAGCCCTTCGCCCAGTCCGGTTACGGCCAGCCCTACGGCCAGGCCGGGCCAGCGGGCCAGCAGGCGTTCCCGCCACCGCCGCCGGGCTACGGCATGCCGCGCTACGGCCAGCCCGGCTACGCCAGCCCGGCTACGGCCGGCCCGGTTACGGCGGCTGGAACGCGGCGCCGACGCCGGGCGGCGTGCCCCTGCGCCCGCTGTCGCTCGGTGACATCCTCAACAGCGCCGTGACGCTGGCCCGCCGGAACCCGGCCGCCACGTTCGGTCTCACCGCCATCGTGATGACCGTCTACGGCGTTGCCGCAGCTCTGCTCCAGCGCCTTTACAGCACCGGTCTTGCCCACTTCCAGCAGACCCTCCAGCCGGGCCAGCAGCCGACGCAGCAGCAGGTCAACGATCTTCTCAGCTCCCTGGTCGGCGACGCCGTGCCCGCATTGCTTGGCATCCTCGCCCTGGCCCTCATCACAGACGCGGTGCTGGCCGGCTTGCTGAGCGCTGTGATTGGCCGCGGGATGCTCGGCCACAAGGTCAGCCTGGCGCAGGCCTGGCACGCAGGCCGCGTGGGCGCCGTGATCGGCACGATTGCGCTGCTGTTCCTTCTCGCTATCGCCGTGCCGGTACCCGTGGCGGCCGTCGTTGTCGTAGCGGCGCTGCTGCACGCGACCCCGGTGGCGATACTGCTCGGCGTTATCGGTGGCATCGGCACCGTGGTCTTCTGGGTACTGCTGGCGATCCGGCTGAGCCTGTCGCTGCCAGCGGTCGTGCTCGAGCGCGTTCCCCCGCGTCAGGCCATCCGCCGGTCCTGGCAGCTCAGTCACGGCAGCTTCTGGCGCCTGTTCGGGATTCTGCTTCTGACCGGCCTGGTGGTGGGGGTCGCTGGCTATGTGCTGTCGATTCCCTTCATCGTGATCGAGGTGCTCCTCAGCGGGGGCAGCTTCCTGACCGTCTCGGCGAGCACCTCGGTCGTCGTGCTGATCGTGAGCATCATCGGGTCCATCGTGACGGCGACGGTTACCAGGCCCATCAGCGCGGGCGTCAGCGTGCTGCTGTACGCGGACCTGCGGATGCGCCGTGAGGGCCTGGACCTCATGCTCCGGGACGCCGCCCAGAACCAGGCACTGACCGGCGACGAGTTCTCGGCGGTCTGGCAGCCGCCGGCGGCGCAGCAGGCGCCGCCGGCGGCGTGGTAGCCCGAGGGCGGGTGCGCCCATGAGCAGCGCCAGCGGTCCTGGCATCGGCCGGGATCACGCCCGTGAGCTGGCGCGCCGTGAGCTCGCCAGGTCCATTTACCGGCCGTCGCTGCTGTCCCGCTGGTGGCACGACGTCCTGCGATGGCTGTCGTCGGTGGTCAGCCCGACCCAGGCTGGCGAGCCGAACTGGCTGGCCGTGGCGGTGCTGGCTCTGGTTGTCATTCTCGGCGCGTTCGCTGTCTTCTACTGGCTCGGATCACCGAGTGCCAGCCGGCGGAATCGCGCTGAGCCGGTTATCGGCGGCAGGCCTCGGACCGCAGCCGAATACCGACGCGCGGCCGAGCAGCTGGCCGCCGCCGGCAATTACCAGGAGGCCATCGCCGAACTGGTCCGTGCCATCGCGGCCGACCTCGAGGCGCGCGAGATCCTGCTAGCAAAACCCGCCCGCACTGCCGACGAGCTAGCCGCCGAGGCAGCGCTGGTCTTTCCGGCCGAGTCCGGTGAGCTCGCGGCGATGGCCCGGCTTTTCGACGAGGTGCGCTATGGAGGCCGGCCGGGGAGCAAGGCTGGCTATGCCAGAGTCCAGAACCTGGACAGCCGCCTGGCATCCGCGGTGCCGGAATCTCGCACCGATCTCGCCACCGCCGGAGCGCCGGGATGACGGCCGAGACACTCGAAGCCGCCACAACGCCGATGCAACGAGCACCAGCACGGGGCGACCGACCCCCGGCGCGCTGGCGAGGCTGGCTGGTCGTGGGGCTGATCGTCGCGGCCGGCGCAGCAGTCATCGTGCTGGCAAGCAGTCCGCCGGCGCCGCAGTATCTCAGCCCGGCCTCAGTCGCGCCGGACGGTACGCACGCCCTCGCCGACGTGCTGGCCGAGCTTGGCCGGCGGGTGCAGACACAGACGTCGGTGCCGGCCGCGGTCGCGGCTGCGACCGCGGCCACGACCCTGGTCATCACCAGCCCGGCCAGCTTGTCGCCGGCCGACATCCGAGCGCTGGCCCGGGTCCCGGCCAATGTAGTGCTGGTGGGTCCGGACACGGCGGCCCTGGCGGCGCTCGCTCCGGGGATCCTGCTCACGGGGCCGCCCCGGCCGGTTATCGTGACGCAGCCTGACTGCACGCTGCCCGCCGCGGTGCTGGCGGGCGCTGTCGATACCGGGGGCGAGAGCATGGAAGTGTTCAGCCCGCCGGGGGCGGCCCAGCAGTGCTACCCGTCAGCGTCCGGCTCGACGCTGGTGCAGAGCCGGGTGCGCGGCAGGCTCGTCACGGTACTGGGCGCAGCGGACCTGCTGACCAACGCGGACCTGGCGCGGCAGGGCAACGCGGCGCTCGCCCTCAATTTGCTGCCGACTCATGAGATCGTTTGGCTGATTCCCCCGCCAACGACAGTCGTCATCACCAGCCCGGGCGGCCACAGGTCGTTCTTCAGCCTCGTACCGCTGGCCGCCTACCTCGTGGCCGCACAGCTCGGGTTCGCCCTGCTGCTGGCGGTCGGATGGCGAAGCCGCCGGCTAGGCCCGCTCGTCACCGAGCGGCTGCCAGTGGTGGTGCACGCAGCAGAAACCGTTCTCGGGCACGGACAGCTCTACCGCTCCCGGCACGCCAGAGACCGGGCCGCGAGCACGCTCCGGACGGTACTGCTGACCCGAATATGCCGGGCCGTCGGCCTGCCCGGCTCTGGCCCGGACTCGGTTGTCCCTGTTGTAGCGCAGCGATCGGGGGCAGGCGCGGAACGGGTTCGCGACCTGCTGTACGGGCCCGCGCCGCGCACTGACGGCGCGCTGGCGACGCTGGCCAGGGAGCTCGATGACCTAGCCCGAGAGGTAGGAATACTTTGACCGCAGCAGACACCAGCAGTCCGGCGCCGACGGCGGAGCCGGGCGACCGCTCCGCTCTCATCGCCCTGCGTGCAGAAGTCGGCAAGGCCGTGGTGGGCCAGGACCAGGTGGTGAGCGGTCTCATTGTCGCGCTGCTCTGCGATGGTCACGTGCTGCTCGAGGGCGTGCCCGGCGTCGCCAAGACGCTCCTCGTCCGCGCGCTCGCCGCCGCGCTCGCGATCGACTCCAAGCGCGTCCAGTTCACTCCTGACTTGATGCCAGGCGACGTGACCGGCTCGCTTGTCTACGACGCCCGGAGTGCACAGTTTGAGTACCGGGAGGGACCCGTCTTCACCAACCTGCTGCTCGCCGACGAGATCAACAGGACCCCGCCGAAGACGCAGGCCGCACTGCTGGAGGCCATGGAGGAGCGTCAGGTCTCGGTGGACGGCGTGCCACGGCCGCTGCCGGTCCCGTTCCTCGTCGCCGCGACGCAGAACCCGGTCGAATACGAGGGCACCTACCCGCTGCCGGAAGCCCAGCTGGACAGGTTCCTGCTCAAGCTCGCCGTCCCCGTGCCTGCCCGCGACGCCGAGATCGGCATCCTCGCCCGGCACGCGGCAGGCTTTGATCCGCGCGATCTGCCTGCCGCAGGCATCCGGCCGGTGGCGTCCGCCGCCGACCTGGCCGCCGCCCGCGCGGCAGTCAGGCAGGTTCAGGTGTCAGCGGAAGTCACCGGATACATCGTCGACATCTGCCGCGGCACCCGGCAGTCGGTGGCGGTCCGGCTGGGCGTATCGCCACGCGGCGGCACCGCGCTGCTGGCCAGCAGCCGCGCCTGGGCGTGGCTGTCTGGCCGCGACTACGTGACGCCCGACGACGTCAAGACACTGGCCAGGCCCACGCTCCGGCACCGGATCCAGCTGCGGCCCGAGGCCGAGCTGGCCGGCACGACGCCGGACGGCGTGCTCGACAGCGTGCTGTCCTCGGTTCCGGTGCCCCGGTAAGGCTGCCGTGGCGCTCACCGGGCGGGCTGCGCTCGTCGCGCTGATCGGCACCCTGGCCGCGCTGGCCCTGCGCACCACCGCCGGCCTGCTGCTCGTCGACGGCGGCATCGTCGTCGCCATCCTGGCCGACATCAGCATGGCCGCGAGTGTGCGTCGGCTGCAGCTTTCCCGCTCGGGCGACACGCGTGTCATGCTGGGCCAGCGCGGAGCGACGACGCTGGCGATCGTCAATCCCGGCAGCCGCGAGCTGCGCGGTGTTGTGCGTGACTCGTGGCAGCCGAGCGCCGGTGCGAGTGAGCGGTTCCGCGTGCGCATCCCGGCGCGCGGCCGCGCGGAGGTGACCACGGCACTGGAGCCCACCCGGCGCGGCGACAAGAGCGCCGGACCGGTCACGGTTCGTTCCGTGGGACCGCTGGGCCTCGCTGCCCGCCAGGCCAGCCGCGACGTGCCGTGGACAGTACGCGTGCTGCCGCCATTCCTGAGCCGCAAGCACCTGCCCGAGAAGCTTGCGCTGCTGCGTCAGCTCGACGGGCAGCACCGCAGCCTGATCCGGGGTCAGGGCAGCGAGTTCGACTCGCTGCGCGAATACGTGATGGGCGACGACGTGCGGTCGATCGACTGGCGCTCGTCGGCGCGCCGGTCCGACATCGTCGTGCGCACCTGGCGGCCCGAGCGCGACCGGCGCGTTCTCATCGTGCTGGATACCGGTCGCACCTCGGCCGGCCGGGTAGCGGGACTGCCCCGGCTGGATGCCGCCATGGACGCCGCCTTGCTCCTCGCGGCGCTGGCCGTGCGTGCTGGCGACCGGGTTGACCTGCTCGCCATCGACCGCCAGGTGCGGGCCAGGATCGTCGGCGCGACGAGGGCTGAAGTGCTGCCGCTCATCACCGACGCGCTGGCCGTGCTCGAGCCGGAGCTCACCGAGACAGACGGCGGATTGCTCGCCACCACCGTGCTTGCGGTGGCCAGGCGCCGGTGCCTCCTGGTGCTGCTCACCGACCTGAACCCGGCCGCCCTCGAAACCGGCCTGCTCCCCGTGCTCCCGCGGCTGGCTACCAAGCACCAGATCCTGGTTGCCGCGACCGCCGATCCGCGGCTGGCCGAGCTTACGGCCGGGCGCGCTGACCCAGCCGCCGTCTACGCCGCCGCGGCGGCCGAACGCGCTGTTGCCGAGCGGGCCCGCGCGGCCGGCCAGCTGGCCAGTCTCGGCGTCGAGGTCATCGATGCGCCGCCTGAGCGGCTTGCACCGACGCTGGCCGATGCCTACCTGGCCCTCAAGCGCGCCGGCCGCTTGAACGCCGGATCAGCCGCTCACCGGGGCGTACTCCGGGGCCTGGAGAATGTCGGCGCCACGGCCAAGTCGCTGCGCCCGCCGGCCGACCGCGATGACGTACGTCAGGAACGCGGCCTCGGCCACCACGCCGATTCCGATCCGCGCCCACGACGGCAGGCCGGACGGCGTCACGAACGCCTCGATTACTCCCGACACCGCCAGTACCACGACGAGGCCGAGCGCAATTGTCACCGTCGCCCGGCCTTCTTCCGCGAGCGCCTGCGCGCGGCGGCGTGTCCCCGGATCGATGATCACCCAGCCCAGCCGAAGTCCTGCCGCGGCCGCCAGGAATACCGCCGACAGCTCTAGCATGCCGTGCGGCAGGATCAGCACGAAGAACTCGTCAGCCCGGCCGTGTCCGATCATGAGACCGCCATCGACAGCGAGATTCAGCATGTTCACCACCAGCACGGCGATCGTGCCGACGCCGAGGAAGGCGCCCAGGATCAGCGCCTCGGCCGCGGCCACCACGTTGTTGGTCCAGACCTGGCTCGCGAACGACAGCGGCGTGTTCTGCGAGTAGTAGTCCCGGAACTGACGGTTCACCAGGCTCGCGACCTGCGAGTGAGATAGCAGGCTCGACTGAACCGCAGGCGAAGCGGCTATCCACCGCCCGACGATCAGCGCGAAGGCCAGCGACGCGGCGGCGGTGCCCAGCCACCACCAGCGGGCGCGGTAAGCCATGGCCGGGAACGAGACCATGGCGAACGCGCCGACCGCCCGCCAGGCCGGTGTGTGCGCGCCGGCAATGGCTGCCCGGGCGCGACCGAGCAGGATAGACAGGCGTGCCGTCAGCGCCGGATCATGCCCGCCGCTGCGCAGCAATGACAAGTGCGTCGCCGCTGCCTGATAGCCCGCGACTAGCTCATCGATCTCGTCCCCGGACAGCCGGCGGCGACGCCGCACGAGTGCAGCCAGCCTGGTCCACTCGGCCCGATGCGCGGCCGCGAAGGTATCAGCGTCCATCACCGCCAGCGTAACGACCAACGCCGGTAATCTGGGGCGAAGCTCGAGCGAGGAGCGGTCATGGCCGAGATCGTCACGGGCGAGGCTGTTGCCCTGGAACTCCAGGCCGCCGCCTTCCCCAGCCGGATCGCCGCCCTGCTGATCGACGCGGCGGCGCAATTTGCGCTGTTCCTGCTCGTCTTCACTCCTGTCGTCGCCACGACCGCGCACAACACGTCGTACGCCGCGGCCGTCTTTGTCGCCAGCTACGTGGTCGTGTTCATCGGCTACCCGACCGTGTTCGAGACGCTGAGCCGTGGCAAGACACTCGGCAAGCTGGCGCTCGGGCTGCGCGTCGTGGGTGACGACGGCAGCCCGGTCCGGTTCCGCCAGGCTTTCGTGCGGGCGCTGACGGGCCTGGTCGAGATCTGGACCTATGTGCTGGCTCCGGTCGCGCTGATCAGCTCTCTCGTCAGCGCCCGCGGCAAGCGGATCGGCGACGTCCTCGCCGGCACCTATGTCATCTCCGAGCGAGTGCCCGCCGCGGGCACGCTGCAGCCTGCCTTCGCCGCCGTGCCGCCGCCGCTGGCCGGGTGGGCGCAGTCGCTGCAGGTGGACGGCCTGTCAGCGCAGGCGGCCGAGGCGGCCGCCAGTTACCTGCGGCGGTTCGGCGAGCTGAGCCCGTCAGCACGGGAGTCTCTTGGCCTCCAGCTGGCCAGCACGGTCGCCATGCAGGTGAGCCCGCCCCCTCCGGCCGGGACGCCGCCAGCCGCTTACCTGTCGGCCGTGCTCGCGGTCCGGCGGCAGAAAGACCTGGCGGGTCCGGTGGGTGCTCAGCCAGGGTCAGCCGGCTGGGCGGCGCCGCGTGTGCAAGCCACCCCGTTCCGGTATGAAGGCCCGGCGCCAGAGCAACCCGCAGCGGAGCTGCCGCCGCTGCCGTCGCCTGCGCCCGAACCTCAGCCCGCGCCGGGCGGCTTCGTCCCGCCCGCCTGAGTTACGAACCCTGCTGCCAGGATTCCAGGTAGCGACGCTGTTCCTCGGTCAGCGCGTCGATCCGGGTGCCGAGTGAGGCCAGCGTCAGGCTCGCGACGCGCGCGTCGATATCCTCCGGCACGTCGAGCACGCGGCCCAGAGCGTTCGGCGCGACGTCCGCTGGCTGCCCGGCGGCCAGCCAGGCCAGCGCCAGCGCCTGCACGGCGAACGAGGTGTCCATGACCGCGGCCGGGTTGCCCTCGCCGGCCACGAGGTTGACGACCCGGCCCTCCGCGAGCAGGATCAGCCGCCTGCCGTCGGCCAGCACGTACTCATCCGCGTGCGGGCGCACCCCCCGGTTCACCTCGACGGCCAGCGCGGCTAGCGCCGCGACGTCGATCTCCACGTCGAAGTGACCGGCGTTGGCCAGCATCGCGCCGTCCGGCAGAAGCGCCAGATCGGCTACCCCGACGACCTCGCGCGACCCGGTGGCGGTGATGACCAGCTCGCCGAGCGGCGCGGCGGCACTCATCGGCATCACCCGGAAGCCCTGCATGAGCGCGCCGAGCGCGCGGACCGGGTCAACCTCGGTGACAATCACCTGGGCACCGAGACCGCGGGCGCGTTCCGCCACACCGGATCCGCACGGACCGAAGCCGGCGACCACCACGGTCTTGCCGGCGACCAGGGTGTTGGTGGCCCGCAGGATCCCGTCGAGCACCGACTGCCCGGTGCCGTACTTGTGGTCGACCAGGCGGCCGACCGCCGACAGGTCGGCGGCGACGACTCCGAAGCGCAGCGATCCGGCCGCGACCATCCGCCGCAGCCGCGCCGCGCCGCTCGAGGTAGCCTCGCTGCCCCCGCGAACGTGGCCGGTCAGCTCGGGGCGCTCCTCGTGCAGGGTGTTGACCAGGTCGCAGCCGTCGTCCATGACGAGGTCCGGCGCGCTGTCCAGGACCCGGTGGATGTGCTCGTAGTACGTGCCGCGGTCGACGCCTGCCCGCGCCTGAACGGTCACCGCGTCCTCGGCGGCGAGCGCCGCGGCTATGTCGTCCTGCGTTGACAGCGGGTTCGACGCGGCCAGGTGCACCCGCGCGCCGCCCGCGGTCAGGGTGCGGATGAGGACGGCGGTTTCCGCCGTGACGTGCAGGCAGCAGGCAATCGTCAGGCCGGCGAACGGCTGCTCGCGGGCGAAGTCTGCGCGCAGCATGCCGAGCACCGGCATGGCCCGCTCAGCCCAGGCAATCCCGGGCTGGCCGGTCAGAGCCAGCCCGGGATCGGCGATGTCGGATGCCGTCGCGCCGGCTCCCGGTGCTGCTTCCGCAGGATGCCCCCCGGAAGCCCCGCGCGCGTCAGTACCGGTAGTGGTCGGGCTTGTACGGGCCATCAACCGGTACGCCGATGTAGGAAGCCTGCTCCTTGGTCAGCTGGGTGAGCCTCACGCCCAGCGCGTCCAGGTGCAGGCGGGCAACCTTCTCGTCCAGGTACTTGGGCAGTACGTGCACGTCGAGCGCGTACTCGCTGGTCTTGGTGAACAGCTCCACCTGAGCGATGACCTGGTTCGTGAAGCTATTCGACATCACGAAGCTCGGGTGCCCGGTGGCGTTGCCCAGGTTCAGCAGCCGTCCCTCGGACAGGACGATCACCGAGTGCCCGTCCGGGAACGTCCACTCGTCGACCTGCGGCTTGATGTTCGTCCGCTTGATGCCAGGCAGCCGGGCGAGGCCGGCCATATCGATCTCGTTGTCGAAGTGGCCGATGTTGCCGACGATCGCCTGGTGCTTCATCCGGCTCATGTCCTCGGCCGTGATGATGTTGTAGTTCCCGGTGGCGGTGACGAAAATGTCGGCGGTCTCGATCACGTCTTCCAGCGTCGCCACCTGGAAGCCGTCCATGGCTGCCTGCAGCGCGCAGATCGGGTCGATCTCGGTGACGACCACCCGGGCGCCCTGGCCGCGCAGCGACTCGGTGCAGCCCTTGCCGACGTCACCGTAGCCGCAGACG
Source organism: uncultured Actinomycetota bacterium (assembly GCA_963718765.1). Lineage (GTDB taxonomy): Bacteria > Actinomycetota > Actinomycetes > Streptosporangiales > Streptosporangiaceae > JAJYUU01. The sequence continues at coordinate 1,144,400 of CAVQZV010000018.1, read as the reverse complement.
ACCGCGACCTTCCCGCCGATCAGCACGTCCGTAGCGCGGTTGATGCCGTCGACCAGCGAGTGCCGGCAACCGTACTTGTTGTCGAACTTCGACTTGGTCACCGAGTCGTTCACGTTGATCGCGGGGAACTTCAGCGTGCCTGCCCCGGCCATCTCGTAGAGGCGGTGCACGCCGGTCGTCGTTTCCTCGGTGACGCCCTTGATGTCGGCCGCCATCGCCGTCCACTTGCCCGGCGTCGTGGCTAGCGCCTCTGTCAGGGCGGCGAGGATGACGCGCCATTCTTCCGGGTCGTCGTCCTTGGCGGCAGGCACCGCGCCCGCCACCTCGAACTCGGCACCCCTGTGCACCAGCAGCGTCGCGTCGCCGCCGTCATCCAGCAGCATGTTCGGGCCGGTCTCGCCGTCCCAGGTCAGCGCCTGCTGGGTGCACCACCAGTACTCCTCCAGCGTCTCGCCCTTCCAGGCGAACACCGGAGTGCCCTGAGGATCATCGATGGTGCCATCAGGGCCGACGACGACGGCCGCTGCGGCGTGGTCTTGGGTGGAGAAGATGTTGCACGAGGCCCAGCGAACCCGGGCGCCGAGCGCAACGAGGGTCTCGATCAGCACGGCGGTCTGCACGGTCATGTGCAGCGAGCCGGTGATCCGGGCGCCCACCAGCGGCTGGCTGGCGGCATACTCCGCCCGCATCGCCATAAGGCCCGGCATCTCGTGCTCGGCCAGCCGGATCTCGCGGCGGCCGAAGTCGGCGAGCGACAGGTCGGCGACCTTGAACGGGAGAGCGTCGGGCATGCAGACTCCTTGAAGTTTTGTCATGCGGAGGGCGCGGCAACCGCGTCACAAGGACGACGCTACGGCAGCCCGGCCGCCGTTCGCACGCTCGTGAGGCCATTTCTGACATCAAAATGTTAGGTTAGTGGCCATGCGCATCACGGAGGCTGCCCGGCGGCTGGACATGACCCCGCGGATGCTCCGGTACCGCGAGTCCCTCGGGCTGCTGCCGCCGCTGCGGCGAGCGGTCCGCAGGCACGCCGGCGAGAGATTCGCTGCCGGCCGCCCCGGCCCTGGGTGGGCCGCCCCGCGGCCAGGCGCACAGCCCGCCGCGGGTGCCGCCGACCCGCCGCTGACGGGGCTGCACCGGCAGTTCACCGATGCAGACCTTGCCGCCGTCGCACTGGGTGTGTCACTGGAGCGACGCTACGACATCAGCCCGGCTGCGCTCGCGTTCGGCATCCGGGTTCTCGCCGACCCCCGCGTCCGGGCCGAGGTGGCTGAACTCGGCCGGCGGATCGGGCGGATCCAGCCGCCGCCCGCCCGCGCGCTGGACTTCGAGCAGGAGCGCGCGCAGCGCCTGCTCCGCCTCGGCGAGCCCGCGCTTCCCGCTGCCGCTGCCCGGCGGGTCTCGGCGGAGGCGCGCGCAAGACCCGGCAGGTAACCGCCGGCCGGCTGAGTCGGCTTCGTCGTCGGAGCCGAAGCACGTCATGAATGGTCGCTAGCTACCCCTCTGGGGGTAGCAGACAGCCATCCATGAGTGGCGGCCGGCCGGGAGGGCCGGCCTAGCCGACGGTTGGCGGGATGACGACCACCATCGTCGCCGTGATGGGGCCGCCACTCTCGTTGGCGTAGCGATGATGAAGGTCGCCGGGAAACCTCGCGCACTCCCCCGGCCCCAGCCGGTACTGCTTGCCCGCGACTGTCACGGTTAGCTCGCCCGACTGGACCCAGGTCATCTCCCGCGTTCCCGGAGCGTGCGCGTCCCCGCCGAACTCCTCGCCTGGTTCTAGCTGCCACTGCCACAACTCGGCTGCCCAGGGCGGCGGCGTGGCGGCAATGATGGTGCCGGTCCCGCCTGCCGTTCCCCGCCAGAGCACGCGCGCGTCAGCCCGGCCGGTCACCCGGACGACGGACTCGTCCGCGCCCTCGAGCAGCCGTGTCACGGGAACGCCGAACGCATCGCCGATGCGGGCGAGCGTGGCCAGGTTCGGGTTAGCGCGGCCATGTTCCAGGGCCACCAGCACGCCCTTGCTTACGCCGGAACGGCCGGCCAGGTGGTAGAGGGACCAGCCACGCTCGGCCCGCAGGCCCGCCACGGTACGGGCCAGCGCGCCCGACAGGCCGCCTGCGTCGGTCGTGTCGGACATCACGCTGCCCTTTCCTCGGCGGCAGTTCGGCGGGCGCCCTCGCGGCGTACTGGGCCTCAGCAACCTGTAGCTGGGGTCGCCCGCCGGTCGGTACAATGAACTATATGGTTCACTATGCCGACCAGTCATGCTGATCGTTCTCGCCCTCGGCGCGGCGCTGCTCTACGGTAGCGCCGACTTCCTCGGTGGCGCTGCGACCAGGCGTGGCGCGCTGCTCGGGGTGCTGCTGACCTCGGCCCTGGCCGCGGTCGCTGTTCAGGTGCCCGCGGTGCTGCTCGCGGGCGGCCCGCCCCGCGCTGCCGGTATCGAGTGGGGCCTGGTAGCGGGCGCGGTAGGCGGCATCGGCCTCATGTTCTTCTACGCGGGTCTGGCAGCCGGCCCGATGAGCGTGGTCTCACCGGTCGCCGCGCTCGTGTCGACGGTGCTGCCGGTCGGCATAGCCGTGGCGCAGGGCGAGCGGCCGGGACCCGCCATCTACGCCGGCGTGCTGGTCTGCCTTGCCGCCACCGTGATGGTCAGCTCCGGCGCAGTCGGACCACAGGAGTCGTCGCGGGCCGGCTGGCGCTACCGGGCCCGCGGCGTCGCCCTGGGCCTCGCAAGCGGGGCAGCCTTCGGACTGTTCTTCCTGTTCATGCGGAACGGCGGCGAGAGCGGTCCGCTGTGGCCGGCGCTCGCGGCTCGATGCGCCGGCCTGTCCATCTACCTGGTCGCAGCCCTGTTCGTCAAAGCCACCCCGATCGGAGTCCGGTCCGGCTGGCCGCTGTTCGCTGCTGCACTCGGCGCCGGCGCGCTCGACGCTGCCGCCAACATCTGCTACGTGCTCGCGACCAGAGCCGGACTGTTCGGCCCGGCAGTCGTGCTCACCTCGCTCTACCCCGCGGTGACCGTGCTGCTGGCGCGCCTGGCCCTGCGCGAGCGGATGCACCGTACCCAGCAGGCCGGCCTGGTGCTCGCCGCTGTCGGCATCGCGCTGATCGCCGCCTGACACGGCCCTCGCGCATCAGGCGTGCGCGACGCCGCGGAAGTAAGCGGCCGGCGTTACCCCCGTCTCACGGCGGAACGCCTGCACGAATGCGCTATCGGACTCGTATCCGATCTTGCGCGCCACGTTGCCGACAGGCTCACCATCGGCCAGCGCATGCAGCGCCGTTTGCACCCGCAGCAGCGTGCGCCACCGGCCGAAACTGACCCCCGTTTCGGCAAGGAACGCCCGCGAGAGGGTCCGCTCGCTAGCCCCCACGGCATGCCCCCACTCGGCGAGCGTCCGGTCGTCGGCCGGGTTAGCCGCGAGGCCATCGGCGACGCGCCGGGCCCGGTCGTCGGCCGGCATGCGCACCTCAACCGTGGTCATCGCGACCGGCTCGAGAACGTCGACCAGCACCGCCTCGGCGTTGGCGCGACGATCAGCGTCCAGATCGCGGTCACCGAGGTAGCCGATCAGCTCGGCCAGCAACGGGCTCGCCGCGACTGCGGTCGCTTCCGCCCAGCTGATGGGGCAGCGTTCCGGCCGCACGTAGGCCGACCGCATGGTGGCTGCGCCGGCGGCCAGCGTCTCGTGGCGTAGCCCTGCCGGGATCCAGAGGGCGCGGGTTGGCGGCAGCACCCAGGTCGAGGAGTCCGTGCGCACGGTCAGCACGCCGCTGGCTGCCCAGGCAAGCTGATGATCGGGATGGGTGTGCCAGTCGAAGACCAGTCCGGGCGGCATCGGGAACGTCGCGACGATAACGGCGGCAGTCCTGGCGACGTCATCCGGCACGCAGTACTGGTCAGGCCAGGAAGACTGTCCGTCCTGCGACACAGCTTGGCAGCTTACGCCATTGGCGTGGCCCGGCGCGTTTCCTAGCGTCGAGGCCATGAATGAGAACCACGCGCAGGTGTGCACCAGCCCCGAGTGGGCTGAGCACATCCAGACTGACATCCTCCCGAGACTTGCCCGCGACGTCGACCTCGGCAGCGCAATGCTGGAAATCGGCCCTGGACCCGGCGCGGCGACCGGCTGGCTCGCCGACAGGGTTTCCAAGCTCACCGCTGTCGAGATCGACCCGGATGCGGCGCAGCGGCTCGCGGATCGTTACGCGGGAACCAACGTCGAGATCGTGACCGGCAGCGCGACTGAGCTCGACTACCCGGCTGCTTCCTTCGACTCCGTCGGCTGCTTCACGATGCTCCATCACGTACCGACGGTCGCGTCGCAGAACGGGATCCTCGCCGAGGCGTTCCGGGTGCTGCGGCGGGGCGGCGCGCTCATCGGCTCGGACAGCCTCGCCAGCGACGGCCTGCACCACTTCCACGAGAGAGACACCTACAACCCAGTCGAGCCCGCGGCGCTGCTCACCCGGCTGCAGACGCTCGGGTTTGCGCCGATCACCGTCATCGTGGACGACTCGGTGCTGTTCATCGCAGGAAAGCCCGGTCAGCCCGGCGGGGACGAACACGACGACGAGCCGAGCCGAAAGGACCGCGCACGGTGAGCACGCCGACCACCACCAGCGCGCTGACCGCCGGCAGCGTACGCCGGGCCGTTGCGGGCCTCATCGGGCTTGCGGCAGCCGAGGAGCAGCGCCTGGCCGCGACGGCAGACCCGGCCGAGCCGGGCAGCCCGCAGCGCTGGGCCGCGCTACCCGTCATCGCCCACAACACGACGTTCCGCGAGCAGCAGGTGACGCGGCTGCGCGCCGTGCGGGCCGACAGCACGCCACCGGAGTTCGCTGAAGCCGACCACGAGTCCGCCGAGCTGTATGCAGAGCTGTCGGCGCAACCGGCCGGCGAGGTGGCCGCCGCGGCCTGGAGGTCCGCCGGTGACCTGCTGACGGAGCTGATGCAGGCGCGCGCCGAGGACCTGCTCGACCCAGCCCGGAATCCCTGGCTGCACGGACGGCAGCTCTGGCTGCAGGTCATAGTCCGGGGCTTCTGGCATCCAGCGGGTCATCTCGGCGACTATTACGTGCGCCACGGTCAGGCCGGCCAGGCAGTGGCGCTCGCCGAGCACGCTATGGCCGCAGCCGACTACCTCGGCGCACCAGCACAGGCGTGCGGCATGGCCAGTTACAGCCTGGCGTGTGCGTATGCGGCGGCTGGCCAGATCGGGGCAGCCGCGGCGGCAGTAGAGGCAGCGGTGGCGCTTAACGCCGACCTGCGAGTCAATGCCACCCGCGACCCGGACCTTGCGGCCGTCCGCGACAGCGGGCTGCTCGCCGCGCTCTGCGGCCCTACTGCCGGCCAGCCGGAGTGACTTTGCTGCTGCTAGAGCGACAGTGGACCTGAACGCCCTCGCGACGTCGGCAGTCCCGCCTAGCGGGAGCGCTTACGGGCGGCGCGGCGTAGCTGGGCGGCGGAACGCAGCGACAGGCGGCGCGCCGCCGTGGCCGCGTGGACGGCGGGATCGCTGACATCGGCGCGCTCGGCCTGGTAGATGTCGGGTTCGAGGAAGATCAGCTCAGCAATCGGCACCGCGGCCCGCACCCGCCGCTCGGCATCGTTGATGCCAGCGGCAATGCTGCGGGCCGTGTCGTCGTGCTGCAGCGCGATCTTGGCTGCCACCAGCAGCGTTTCCGGGCCGATGTGCATGGTGCGCAGGTGGATGACCCGCCGCACGTCCGGCCCGCTCTCGATCGCCCGGACGATCGAGGCCTGCATCGTCGGGCTGGCTGACTCGCCGAGGAGCAGGCTCTTCATCTCGATGGCCAGGATTACCGCCACGCAGCCGAGCAGCACGCCGATAGCGATGGAGCCGGCCGCGTCCCACCGGTCGTTGTGGGTGACCGTCGCTACGGATATCCCGATCACCGCCAGTGTCAGGCCGCTCAGCGCCGCCACATCCTCGAGGAGCACGGCAGGTAGCTCAGGGTTCTTGGTGCGGCGGATGAACGTCAGCCAGCTAACCCGGCCGCGACTCGGGCCGGCCTCGCGAACCGCGTTCCACAGCGAGAACGCCTCGAGCACGATGGCGACGCCGAGCACGACGAACGCGACGACCGGCGAGGTCAGCTTCTCCGGGTGGCGGATGCGCTCGATTCCCTCGTAGGCGGAGAACACGGCGCCAACCGTGAAGACCACCACCGCGACGAGGAAGGCGTAGAAGTAGCGCTCGCCGCCGAACCCGAACGGGTGCTCCCTGGTTTCCTCGCGTCGTGCCCGGCTGCGGCCGATCAGCAGGAGCGCCTGGTTCCCTGAGTCGGCGACCGAGTGAACACCCTCTGCGAGCATCGAGGCAGATCCGGTGATGGCAAAGGCTACGAATTTGGTGACCGCGATGCCCAGGTTCGCGGCTAGCGCGGCCAGGACGGAGCGCAGCCCGGCGCCGTGCGCGCTATCGGCTGGTGCAGGCGCTCCGCCCGCGGAGATGTGCCCTACTCCCGGACGCTGCCCGCCGCGGGATCGCGAGCCTCGTCGATGAGCAGCACCGGTATGTCGTCGCGCACCGGATAGGCCAGGCCGCAGTCGGCACCGGTGCAGACGAGCTCGCCGGCAGCGTCATCGACCCGGAGCGGCGCATGACACTTCGGGCAGGCCAGGATCTCCAGCAGCCAGTCTTCGATCTTCATGAACGTCTCCATCGTCATCCTGGCGAGGATCGCACTCGCGCACCAGGGATCCTACCGGGGCGCCCGACGCCAGCCGACGCTGCTGTCCGCACCCGGCATAACGTCAAACCAGGAGGGAACGGGGTCGCCCCGGGCGCATCGCCCGCCTAGCCTCGCGGCCGCCACGGCTACCGAACCCGCCCGCCGTCCGACGGCTCGGACCTGAGCACCCGCAGATGCCCGCGACGGAGAATCTCGACACCCTGCCCGGTGGGCTCCACCGGGGTCCGCGGCGAGGCCGCCTCCCGGACCGCGTTCGCCAGCGCCTCGATATCCTCCGTGACGGTCGCCTCGTCCGGGGGCGGGGCGACGGGCAGCCGGACAACGTCCCAGCCGCGGGGCGCCGTCATCCGGTCGGCGTGCCGGTCGCACAGGTCGTAGGTGTGGGGCTCCACGAACGCCGCGAGCGGCCCCAGGACAGCGGTCGAATCGCGGTAGACATAGGTCAGCGTGCACACGGCTGCCCGCTTGCAGCCCGGGCGGGAGCACTGGCGAGCAGGCACCGGGTCACCATCTCCGGTCAGGCTGGCAACCGCCCGATCCAGGGGCGGAGTCAGCCGAGGTTGCGGACGATCGCTACAACGGCTGACGGTATCGACCCCTGGGCGGTAACGCCACCACCCGGGGCACACTGCGCGATCGTGTCTCCGACTGCCAGATCAACGGCGGCCGATCGCCGCGATACGCTCGGGAACTGTGCGTGACGACGAGGGCTTCAGCCGGCCGCGAAGCGGCCCGGTGCGCCGGCGCGACCGGCACGGCCGGGGGCTACGCGGCTCGCTGGTGCCGCCGGGCGTGCCGCTGCACCGGAGCCGGTCTGAGCGGTTCGACGACCTGGTCCTGCTGGCTGTATCGCAGCTGGAGCCGCGCTGGGAAGCCGAGCTGTCCGGCATCGAGTTCGGCGTCGAGGAGATCCCGCCCGCCCTCCCGGACACTAGCGACCCAGAGCCGGTGCCGCTTGCCCGTCTCGAGCTCGGCTCCGCCCGGCCAGCCCGACGGGAGCGTGCGGCCAGTACACCGGTGCCACCGCAGGGGGAGGCCGCCGGCCTGCACCGGGATGCACCGGACCGGCCGGCCCGGATCGTGCTCTACCGCAGGCCGCTCCTCGCCAGGGCGGACGGCGAGGAGGAACTCGCCGAGCTCGTGCTAGACGTCATTGTCGAGCAGTTCGCGCACTGGCTGGGAGTCGACCCGCAGACCGTTGATCCTGGCTACCCCGCCGAGGACTGACGTGCGCGCAGGCGGTCGTCCGCCGACGACGCCGCGGGCCCAGGAGGCCTAGCTGCCCAGGATCGCGGCCAGCGACTCGGTGACACCGGGAAGAGGTATCCAGGTCAGCGAGCTGGGCACGGGCTCGATGGACTGCAGGGACCCCCGAGCTGTGATCACGTTGCCGCCATACACCGGTCCCGAGCCGGTGAGCGGCGTTACGACCAGCGTGAACTGACTCACGTTGCTGCCCGCTGGTGGCGTGACCGGCACCACGACCGAGGACTTCGCCGCGATGTGGACGACCTGGCCGGCTGCCGCTGACGCCGGCGTTGTCGCAGTCGCCGTGGCGATCCGGACCGAGGCCGCCTTGCCGGGCGCGGACAGCACGAGCTGGGTGAGCCCAGCGGACCCGGCCGGGTTAGCGGCCAGTACGCCTTGCTCGAGTACGGGCCCACTGCTCGCTGCCAGGGCGCCGACGCCCCCGGCAGGCCCTCCTGCCACCTGCAGCTCCGCGACAACCGGGACGCTGGAGGTGATCGACAGCGCACCCGAGGTCCCGGCCAGAGACGGCAGCGGGATGTCAGAAACCGATCCGCCGAGCAGATCAATGCCCGTCCCGCCGGTTGGCTGGTACGAGCCGCGCTGAGTGATCGCCGTGATCTTGATCTGCGCCGCTCCGGTTCCCGGCACGGCGATGTAGAGGTCCGGGGAGTCGCCTCCAGCCGGCACGCCAGGGATCACCAGGTGCCGGGCCGGGGCCTGCAAGGCCGGCAGCCAGCTGCCGTCCTGGGCAGCCGACTGGCTTTCCCGCACCGATGCCGTAACCTGGCCGACCGTCGTACTGACGTTCAGCGCCATGATGCTGGAGCCTTGCAGCAGGTCGCTCAGCGACTGGACCACCATGCCGTGCGGCGGCACTGTGATGCCGTTGTCGACGTTGCCGAGCTGCCGTTCCGCGGAAGCGTCGGTCAGCACCTGGACCTGAGCGTCAGCCGGAATGTCGCCGGTGTTCGTCAGGTACACCTCGATGGTGCCCGCCGTCTTCTGGCCGGGCCCGGTGAACCAGAAGCTCGTACCGGGAGTGCTGCACTGCGCCGTGAAGAGGCCGCCCAGAGTTGTCTGCTCGACTTCAAGGCCCTGAGCCAGGGCCCCGGTCGCGCTCACCTGGACGCCGCCGCGAGCTGGCTGCGTGCGGACGGTCGGGCTCGACCCGGCCTGTCCGGCCTGCTGCGCGGCAGTCAGCGCGGGTGCGACCGGAATCCCCGTCGTCTGCACGACGCCCGGTTTGGTCAGCGTTGCCATGGCCGGTCCGGCAGAAGTGCCGCCGGCGGGCGACAGCGGGGTGACCACAGCCGAGCCAGCAGTAGCCGAGCCCGGAACATCGGCCACGGCGAGCGAGGAGGCCGTCGGCCCGGCCGAGCCGGGGGCAGGACAGACCCGGACCGCGGTGGAAACATCGACCCGGCTGGCGGTAGCTGGCCGGGCCGGCTTGGCCGCCGGGTGATTGATCCTGGCCAGTCCGTAGACGCCCGCGAGCACGAGCACGACCGCGGCGACGAGGACGGCGCGACGGAACCGGCCCACGCTCATCGCCTCTCCCCGCGATCGTCAGAGTCCGGGGCCCGCCACCTGCGGCCTGACCGCTCGCGCCTGGCAGGCCCGTCGTGATGCACCTCGCCGGGTGGTGGCTGCGAATCCCAGTCGTCCTGCTCCTCTGCTGGCCACGACTGACTCCGTCGGCCGCGGTCCTGCGGCCAGCCTTGCTGTGGCTCGTCCTGCGGCCAGCTGGACGCCTGGCTGCGGTTAGCCCAGCGGGCGGCCGCCGCCATCGCCGCTCCCGCGGCGCCGCTGGCCAGCGGGCGCGTGCGGGTAACTGGGCTCATCGCGGTAATCGGACCCGCGAGCGTCATCGCCGCGCTCGTAACCGGAGGCCGACGGGAAGTCGCGTCCCGGAACCCGGCCATCGTGGTCCGGGGCGTAGTCCCGCGTGGCGTATTCGCGGTCGCCTGACCTGCGTACCGGATAGTCGATCTCAGAGCGCGAGCCGGACGGGGAGCGCCCGCCCGCGCGCGGGCTCGGATAGCCGTCGGACGCCCCGCCACTCGGTGCGTCCGGTCCGTCGAAGTTGCCAGACGGCGACAACGGCGCGCGGCCGCCTCGGCCCGCGGGCGGGTCGCGCGGATCGAATGACGGCGGCCGGCCGGCCGGGTTCTGCGGAGATCTGGTCGCGAACCGGCTGGTCCGCCTGTCAGCAGGCCACCCCGCGCCATCGGCGCGGCCGGGCGTGAACACCTCGGTCGCTGAGGCGCCGGCGCCGTCCGGCGTCGCCTCAGCTGGGCCGCCTGCTGCGCGCCGGCCGGCCTCGGCAGCGTGCCGTCGACCCGGCCCGCGGCCGTCGGCCGGCGAGCCGCCATCCGGAGCCTGGCCTTCAGACCGGCCCGATCGTCCGGTTAGCGCGGCGATGCCGGCCCGCCGCGATCCTGCCGCTGAGCCGGCCCGGCCAGCGGACACAGCCCGCTCAGCGAGGGGCGGCCGGTCTGCCGCCTCGGGCTGGCTCGCCGCTCCCGAACGCCGGCCAGCGGCCGCCCGGCCGAGTCCCCTGGCCCTGGACCGTGCACCTCTAGCCCGGGTGCCTGCGCGCGGGCCGGCTGCCGCCCTCGAGCCGACCCCCGCGCCGACGAGCTCGGTCTCGTCGCCAGGCGCGCCTGCCGGTGGGCTCGTTTCGGCGGCTGCCTCGATCTCCGCGGAGGAGCGGATCCCCGGCAGCGCGAGGCCGGCGACGAGCAAGAATGCGAGGATCTCGAGCACCGTCAGCACGTCGTGCCAGAGCGTGCTCCGGCTGATGGTCAGCGTGCCACCGCCGGGCGGCAACCGGAACGCCTGCGCCCAGCTGCCCGCTGGCGACGGGACCGGCGTCAGCCCGTGGCCGTTCACTGCCGCGGACCACCCGCCAGAGGGCTCGGCCAGCAGCAGGGTCCCGCCAGCGGCGGGAACCCGGGCACCGGCGACGCTGACGGGCCCGGACGGAATCGCCACCACGGTGCCCTTCGGCTCGACGAGCCTGACCCGCGACGGCAGACTGGCCAGCTTCCACAGGTCGAACGCCGACGTCGACGTGCCTGCGCAGGCGGCAGTGCACATGCTCACCTGAGTCAGCCCGGGCATGCTGTCCAGCACGCTGGCGACATTGTCGTCAAGCGGGGCTCGCATCAGCACGAAGCCGATGTCAAAGCCGGCGAGCTGCTGGCTCGGGCTACCCGCCTCGCTGCCGCCCGGGGCAACGAGGGATGCAACCGCCTTGCTGAGGGCTGCCTGCGCTCCCGATACCTGACTCACGTCCCCGTAGCTGAACTCGGGGCTCGTCCCGCGCAGTAGCAGGTAAGAAATCCGGCCACTGGACGACGCCAGGACGAGGGTGCGCAACTGCCGTCCCGTCCCGGCCGCGTTCGACACCAATGACGGCACTACCCCGCCGGATGCCGGACCGATCGGCCCGCTGACGCCGCTGACCAGCCACCAGCCAGCCGCGATCGCCGGTGCCGAGCTGGCCACGAGAGCGAGCACGGTCAGCCGCAGCCTGCGCGCCGCGGCCGAACTTCCCCGGTCACCGGCGGTCAGCACGCCATCGGCCGCCGCGGCAGCGGCCAGGAGCAGGCCCGCGGCCGCGACTGCGAGGGCAATACCCGGCCAGGCGGTCACCGGCTGGCCGTCGGCCGGCGTCACCGTTGTCCGGATGGCGCCCAGCGCGGCCGCGAAACCGAGCAGCGCCACGCACCAGCCGCAGGCGACGAGGTAGAGCCGCCGGGACGTGAGCAGGGCCGCCAGCCCCAGCGCGAGCAGCGCGGCGCTCGCCCAGTAGGGCGGCAGCCCTGGCCCGCCCGGGCTCAGCAGCAGGAGCGAGCGGGCCGGCAGGCTGGAGGCGGCCAGGCCAGGCTGCTGTATCCCCGCCTCAAGCAGCAGGCTGCTCGGGTGCCCGAGTAGCTGCGCGACCCACGGCAGCAACAGCACCAGCGGCGTCAGCGCCACAATGGCCAGGTTGCTCAGCAGCGCTGCACGACGTCGCATCAGCAGCCCGGCCAGCACCACTCCGGCGATCGCGAGCGGCCACAGCAGCGGTACGAATGCTGCGCCAACGGCGACGGTCAGACCGCAGGCCCACGCCGCCCGGCGGGCCAGCGTGGGCCGCTCGGTGAACATACGGCCCGCCAGACCGCCGATCACAGGAACCAGCACGAACGCCACGGCGCTGCCCAGCCGGCCCGCCGATATCGCGCCGATCGCGATAGGCAGCAGCGCATAGGAGACCGCGGCCCATACCCGCACCACGGCTAGCCTGCTCACCCGTCCGAGCGCCAGGTACGCCGTCAGCCCGGCAAGTGGCACGCAGCCCAGCAACAGCACGTCGACGGCGAGCCACGCCTTCCCGAGCAGGAGCGTGGCAAGCACGGCCAGGGCCGCCAGGAACGGCGGCCCGGCGCTGGCGGATCCGACTCCGACGGTGTGATAGCCCTGCAGGAATTGCGACCACAGTCCCGAGGCGCCCTCCGAGGCCGGCAGGAGCGCACCGCCGCCCAGCGTCCCGCTCGTCAGGATCCGGCGCTCGGCCACCGCAGCGACCACGATCAGTCCCAGCACGATCAGTACGCCGGGCCTGGTCAGCATGCGCTGCAGGAAGCCTGCGTCGACGAGCAGCGACTCGTCGTCGGTCGGGTCGTCGCTCGCGTGGTGAGCCCCGGCCAGGTTGTCCGGCGTCGGCTTGGCCACGACGGTCGCGGCAAGCTCGGCGAACCGGCGGATGGACCGGCCCGGCGGCAGGTCAGCCCGCAGCGTGCCGTAGGCAGACCGGCGGCCGGGCGCTCGTCGCCGCCGCGCGCCGGCCAGCAGGAGGGGGCGCCCGACGAGGCCGAGCATCGCGGCGGACTCGTCCAGGGCCGCGCCCGGCCGCTTGGCCACGAGGTAGAACAGAGTCCGGCTCAGCGACAACGCGAGATTGCCGACCAGCGCGACGAGCATTCGCCCGAACGGCAGGTTGCCGAGCAGCGTCAGCAGCCCGTTGCGGCGGTCCAGCAGGCGCGCCCGGCGGCCGACGGAGATTGCCCTGCGGGCCCGGGTCGCCGCCCGCACGTGATAGACGACCGCGTCGGTGACGACGCGGACGCGAAAGCCGGCCTCGTGTACCCGCCAGCAGAAGTCGATGTCCTCAGCGAACAGCGCCATGCCGGGATCGAATCCGCCGACCCGTTCCCAGACGTCGCGGCGGACGAGCATGCCGGCGCTGCATACCGCGAGGCTGTCCCGATCGCCGTCGTGCTGCCCCTGATCGACCTCACGCGGCTCAACGCCCGTGACCCGGCGGCCAGCGGTGTCGATCGAAAGGCCGGCCTCCACGACGACATTCCGGTCCGTCCAGTCTCGTAGCTTCGGCCCGAGCACCGCGGCTCGCGGCGTCTCGGTAGCACCGCGCAGCAGCTGCTCGAGCGCGTCGGGGGCTGGCTCACAGTCATCGTGCAGCAGCCAGAGCCACTCGACCTCATCGCCGCGGCCGCGGCCGGGAGCGCCAGAGACAGGCACGCTGGCCGCCTTGTGCTGCACGGCCCGGCGTACTGCGGCTGCGTAACCGGTCGATCGATCCATGCCGAACACGGCAGCCTGCCCGAGCTGCGCGGCGAGCAACGAGCCGCTGCGGTCCCGGCTCCCGGTGTCGACGGCTACGACTCGCTGCACCGGCTTGGTCTGCGCCCCGAGCGCCTCCATGAGGCGCGGCAGCCATACGGCACCGTCGTGGGCGACGATGACCGCGGTCACCACATGCTGAGAGTAAGACTCCGTTAGGGGCAAGGGTAATGTCCGGGGGTTGCTATCGGCCGCGGCACCGCTGGTGCCGATCCGCCCTGCCGGCGGTACCCGTGAACAATACGCGAATCCCATTCACCGGGATGGTCAGACAGTCCTGCTGGCGGCTACGGCCAGTGAGCGCCGGCTGCAATACGTGCGCCCTGCTGCCGTGTGCGTCTGGCTGCTCTGCGCACGCAGCTACACGGCCTGGCGCTTGAGCCTTCGGCGCTCCCGCTCCGACAACCCACCCCAGATCCCGAACCGCTCGTCGTGGCCGAGGGCGTACTCCAGGCACTCCGCGCGCACCTCGCAGCTGCGGCACACCCGCTTGGCCTCGCGGGTCGAGCCGCCCTTCTCCGGGAAGAACGCCTCCGGATCGGTCTGCGCGCACAGCGCCCGGTCCTGCCAGGTCTGCTCCTCGGCATCGTCTGCGCCGATCCATAGCTCGCGCACCAGCGAGACGATGACGTCTGCCATGGCGCACCTCCTGCCGTCAGATCCCCGTGATCCCCCGCCGTCCTCGGCCGAGAAAATTACATGGTTGAAATTACACGCGCGTGTCTTGCGCCGCGTCAAGGGAGATACGTGATAATGGCCACGTTCTTGCCTGGCTTGCGTGGAAAGTCCGGCCGGCAATTTGGCGTGCCCGCCAGGGCGGCCGAGCATTATCGCCCGGCAGTTGACAGACTTGCCGCATGCGCATCACAGCTCTGGCCGGCGGTGTAGGGGCCGCCAGGTTCCTGCGCGGCCTCCGCGCGGCCATGCCGGATGCGGACATCACCGTGATCGGCAACACCGGCGACGACTTCACGCCGTTCGGCCTGCACGTCAGTCCTGATCTGGACACTGTGATGTACACCCTCGGCGGCGGCATTGACTCCGACCAGGGCTGGGGGCGCGATGGCGAAACCCGGGCGGTGCTGGCTGAGCTCGCCGCCTACGGCGCCGGGCCTGGCTGGTTCGGCCTCGGCGACAAGGACATCGCGACGCACATCCTGCGCAATCAGCTGCTAGCGCAGGGCCGCACTCTCTCGGAGGTCACGCGGTGGCTGTGCGACCGCTGGCGGCCCGGCGTCACGCTGCTGCCGATGTCGGACGACCCGGTCCGCACCCACGTGACGGTCGAGCAGGACGGCCGGCTGCAGGAGCTGCACTTCCAGGAGTGGTGGGTCAGGCTGCACGCTGCCGTCCCGGCCCTCCGCATCGAGGCCGTCGGTGCCTCCCGCGCCCGTCCGGCGCCCGGCGTGCTGGAAGCGATCGCCGCCGCCGACTTCGTGCTGTTCCCGCCGTCGAACCCGGTCGTCAGCATCGGGGTGATCCTCGCGGTCCCCGGCATCGCTGACGCCGTGCGCGCGCAGACGGTCGTCGGCGTCTCCCCCATCATCGGCGGCGCGCCGGTGCGCGGCATGGCCGACGCGTGCCTGACCGCAATCGGGGTGCAGACCACCGCTGCCGCTGTCGCCGCGCACTACGGACCCGAACTGCTCGACGGGTGGCTTGTCGATACGCAGGACAAGGACGCAGTGGACGCTCCCGAACTGGCCGGCATCGCGGTCCGGGCCCGCCCGCTGTACATGACGAGCGTGGCGGCTACCGCGGAGATTGCCAGGGCAGCCGTCGACCTCGCCCACGAGGTGCTTCGGTGACCACCGACAGCGAGTCAAGCCAAGCGGCCGCCGCGAGGAAGCCGGATTCGCCGGTGACCACCCCGTTCCCTTCTGACGTTAGGGTTCTGCCGGTGCCTGGCCTGCCGGAGATCACGCCGGGAGCCGAGCTGGCCGCGCTCGTCGCCGACGCCGCGCTGGCAGGGCCGGGCCTCGCCGACGGCGACATTCTGGTGATCACGTCCAAGATCGTCAGCAAGGCCGAGGACCGGGTCGTGAGCGACGATCGCGAGTCAGCGATCAGGGCCGAGACGGTTCGCGTGGTGGCCCGCCGCGGCCAGACCACGATCAGCCAGACCCGGCACGGTCTGGTTCTCGCGGCGGCCGGGGTGGATGAGTCGAATACCCGGCCGGGCACCGTCGTGCTGCTGCCGCTCGACCCGGACGGCTCGGCCGAGGCGATGCGCAAGGCTATCGGTGCCCGGACAGGCGCCCGCATCGGCGTGATTATCACCGACACGATGGGCCGGCCGTGGCGGTCCGGCCAGACCGATACTGCGATCGGCGTCGCTGGGGTGGCGCCATTGCGCGATCACCGCGGCCAGCCCGACACGTTCGGGAAGGTGCTCGAGGTGACGGTGGCCGCGGTGGCCGATGAGATCGCGGCTGCTGCAGACCTGGTGAAGCAGAAAACCACCGGTGTCCCCGTCGCCATCGTCCGCGGGCTTTCCGCGCTGGTCATGGACGCTGCCGGGCCGGGGGCGGCGGCACTGATCCGGGCAGCCGGAGACGACATGTTCCGGCTCGGCGCGGCGGACGTGGTGACCGCACGGCGGACCGTGCGCGAGTTCACGGCCGAGCCGGTATCACCCGATGCCGTCCGCCGGGCGATCGCTGCGGCTGTCACGGCGCCGGCGCCGCATCACAGTCAGCCGTGGCGGTTCGCCGTGCTGGAGTCGGAGGCTGCACGGACCCGGTTGCTGGACGACATGCTGATGGCGTGGCGGGCTGATCTGGAGGGCGACGGCTTCACGGCCGAGCAGATCTCGCGGCGGGTGCGGCGCGGCGAGCCGCTCCGCCGGGCTCCGCTGATCATCGTGCCGTGCCTGGTCGCCGACGCCGCGCACGCGTACCCGGACGCGCGTCGCAGTGCCGCCGAGCGGACCATGTTCGTCGTCTCGATGGGCGCGGCGGTGGAGAACCTGCTCGTCGCGCTCGCGGTCGAGGGCCTCGGCTCCTGCTGGGTGTCCAGCACGCTGTTCTGCCCGGACGTCACGGCATCGGCACTCGGACTGCCTGCCGGATGGGAGCCGATGGGCGCGGTCGCAGTGGGTCACCCCGCCGCGGCCGCGGGTGAGCGGCCACCCCGCGACCCTGATGACTTCACGGTGCGGCTGTAGGCCAATGGCCGCCAGCGCGACGGCGCTGCCGACTAGATGGTGTGAAGCAGCTCTGCGAGCTGACGCTCGCTATCGGCGGGCGTTTCGGCCTCGGCGCTCAGGCTGTTCATGACCTCGCGGTAGTGGTCGATCTCTACCGCGCGGTCCAGGTAGAGCGCGCCCGTTAGCTGCTCGATGTAGACGACGTCGGGCAGGTCAGGCTCGCCAAACCTGAGGATGGAGAAGGAGCCACCCGCCGCCGAGTGACCGCCACGATCAAATGGCATCACCTGAAGGGTGATCTGCGGGCGCTCGGCCAGTTCGATCAGATGGGTGAGCTGCTCCCGCATCACTTCGCGGCCGCCAAGCGGCCGGCGCAGCGCCGACTCGTCGATGACTGCCCACACCCTCGGCCCGGTTGGGCTGGCAAGGATCTGCTGTCGCTTGATTCGCAGGCTCACCCGACGCTCGATCTCCGCTGTCGGCGCGGACCGGTGGCCGAGCAGCGTGACCTCGCGCGCGTAGTCCTCGGTCTGGAACAGGCCCGGCACGAATTGCAGCTCGTACGTCCTGATCAGCGACGTCGCCTGCTCGAGCCCCACGTACGTCTCGAACCAGTCCGGCAACACGTCGTCGTACCGAGCCCACCACCCCTGCGAGTTAGCGTGCTCAGCCAGTGTCAGCATGTGGGCGCGAACCGCTTCGTCGGTGACGCCATACAGGGTGAGCAGATCGGCGACGTCCCGCTCCTTGAAGCTAACCCTGCCGTGCTCCATCCGGCTGATCTTGGAGCGCGAAGCCCGGATCTCGTATCCGGCCCGGTCCGGAGTGATCCCGGCGTCCTCGCGCAGTCGGCGGAGCTGATTGCCGAGGAGCATGCGCAGCACAGTAGGACCGCTGAAGGACTCTACTGAGGTCAGCTCGTCCCGCGGCTCATCGCCACCATGTTGGACTGCACTCACCACCGCTCCTGCACGGCTTGCCGGAGCAGCGCGCCCCGCCAGGCCGTCTACTCACGTTCTGCGCTGCTGGAGCAGCCAATGACCGGGTCGGTCGCAATCCGAACACCGCCGAGCCAGGCTGCGCTCAGAGAACCTTATCACCTGGTGGAAGGATTATCCGCTTCCTGAGGGTCACCGCCCGGTCACATTTTCCTCAGAAGAATCATTGGCCCAGGTCATCGAAGTCGCCATTCCTGACCCCGGCCAAGAATGCGGCGACCTCTGCCCTGGTGTAGACGAGCGCGGGGCCGTGCGGGTCCCGTGAGTTGCGCACCGCGATGGCGCCATCCGGCAGCTCAGCGACTTCCACGCAGTTGCCGCTCGGGTTGCTCTTGCTGCTCTTGCGCCACACCACACCGCCTAGCTCGCCGGCGGAGATTCCATTCCTGACCTGCATGTTTCCTCCTGGTAGCGCTACGACGGTGATTGCAAATGCACGTGCATCTGCACAGAGCCATTGTAGCGTAAACCCTCACAGGATCGAGTAACAACGCATATGCACGTGCAGACGCCCTTGCAACAGGAATGTGCATGAGGCAGGATATGACCATTAGTAGTGGCCGTTTTTTACTCTTCGCCTGGTCAGTGCCGAGGCACGACACGCGCAGCTTAGGCATAGCCGCCCGGGCCTGCCGATGATGAACCCGACTGGACCCCGACGTGACAGCCCGCCCTCTGGACACCATCGGAATGACATCGCCGATGGCTGACCAGGACGCTGCCCCAGCAACGGTTCCGGAGTCCGTCACTGCGCGGTCAGACGGCGGCGCGGACTGGCCGTGGCTGCAAGCGGCTGTCCAGATGGCATGGCGGACCTGCGGCTGGACGCCTCGAGCGCCGGATCCCGGCGGCGCTGTCTGGTCGGCCGCACCACGAGTGGCAACACGGACGCCCGTTCCGGTCAGCCGCTCCATCGCGACTGCGCGCGCCTTCACCGTGCAGACGCTGCAGAAGTGGGGTGCGGAGAGCCGCGGCGATGACGCCGCTGCCGTAGTGACGGAGCTCATGACGAACGCGCTACGGCACGCGCTGGCCGAGCTGCGTGCTGGCAGCCGGGGCACGCCAGCGTGGCCGATCCGGCTCGGGCTGGTCGATCCGGGTCCGTACGTCATCTGTGCGGTGGCCGACCCCAGCCCCCAGCTGCCGACCCCACGGCGGCCCGACTGGCACGATGAGGCCGGCCGCGGGCTGCTGGTAGTCGGGTCGCTCAGCGATCAGTGGGGCTCGTGCGCGGCGCCGGATGGCCGCGGCAAGGTCGTCTGGGCCGCCTTCGCCGCCACGTCGCGATCCCTCTGACTGCGGCTTCAGCGGCCGCCTGCTGCCCTCACGACTCGGTGAGATCGCGTATGCCAGCGGCCATGAGGTGCCGGGCCCGCGCCGCCCTGACAAGACGGTGCATGGGCGTCACGTGCACCGACTCGCCCTCCCTGCGGTGCCTGATCTCGTCGGCGAGCGACGGCGGTACACCAAAGTCACCAAGCGTCGCAATGGCCTGCGACTTCGTAATGAGCGCACCATCGCGCAGCACCGCGGCGCTCCGGGCCAGTGTCACAAGCGCGAAGTCGACCCACTTGTCCTGTAGCCAGATGCGAGGCCGGTAGGTCAGCCGACGCCAGTAGCCGGTGAGCTGGTCGCGCGTGTGCTCGATGACTTCGCGTGTGCTGATCTCCGGGAGACCCGGTGGCGGCCACGGCCCGTGCAGCGCCTGGCCCGAGTGGCCGAGCTCGGCCACCGTCATGACCTTGAGCTGCCACTGGGTGAACCGGTCCACGTACCAGTACACGTGCAGCATCTCGGGGTCGTGGAGCGTCCCGTCCGGCACGTACAGGCAGTTAAGCCGGGCATACGCCCCACCATCGGAGGCCAGATCCAGGTGCAGGGCACTCAGCCGGTCGAGCACCGGCCCGTTCGGCATGCGGGCCGTCACGGCCAGCAGATCGACATCACTGCTGGCCGGGCTGAAGTCGCCAGTCGTCAGCGACCCGTAGAGGTAGAGGCCGCGCAGCTCGACCACCGGCAGCAAGCCGTCCCTGAATCTCGTCAGGTGATCGGACATATCAGGCGGGACATTCACGCGTCATTGTCCCATTGCAGGGGCGCCTCTGCAGCGAATGCGTACCGTGACGGCACGGCCTGTGGGCCTTAGGATCAGCCGCGTGGATCGTGAGCTGCAAGTACGAGGCGTGGGCGAGGTCAGGACGATGCCAGACCTCGCCTCGGTGCGCGTGGCCGTCGACGGCGAGAGCCAGACGCGTGAGGATGCGTACCGGCTTGCCTCGATCACCGCCGCGTCCGTCGATGGCGTCCTGGCGAACTTCGAGGCGGCGATCGACCGCGTAACGACAACCGCGCTGAATGTTCAGCCAAAGACGAGATGGCGAAAGGGTGAGAGTCAGCGAACCGGCTGGCAGGCCTTCCGTGCCTCCGTCGTCGAGATCAACGACACCTCGCGAGTGGCGGAACTGCTCAATGCCCTGGCAGGTGCCGGCGCGAGGATCGACGAGCTGTCCTGGATGGTCGCACCAGCAAACGAATCTCTTGCCCTGGCCCGGCAGCGCGCGGGAGCAGACGCTAAAGCGCGAGCCGAACAGTACGCACAAGCGCTCGGCGTCAAGCTCGGTCCTGTTGCATGGGCCGCGGAGCCGGGCTTGCGCCAGGCAGATCACCGCGGCTGGACGTCAGGGCCTTTCGATGCCGCCCTATCGGCGAGTGCGGGCGGTGCCGAAGAGCCCATCGCAGTGAACCCGGAAGAGGTCACAGTCCGCGCTGACCTTGAAGTCAGCTACCGCATCCTGACCGACGACCCGACGCCGAACGGCTAGGACTCCCGGACTACAGGATCGGCGCCGCGGGACCCGCGGCCATTTGCCGACGGTAGCGTGCCGTTATGCGCAAGGCCCTGAGCATCGACGATGTCGGCGACCTGCTGAAACTCCCGTTGCTGGCGGTGCTGGCCAGCTACCGGCGCGACGGCACCGTGCTGCTGTCTCCGGTCTGGCATGAATGGCATGACGGCGGCTTCCAGGTGGTGACCGGCAGCCGGAACCTGAAGGCGGCACACCTGCGGCGAGATCCCAGAGCCAGCATCGTGGTCTGCGACCACGCCCCGCCCTACCGCGGGGTTGAGGTGCGCTGCCACGCCCAGATCGCCAGCGCGACTGGCACCGATGCGGTCCGGCGCATCGCCTCTCGCTACCTCGGCGCCGAGGCCGGGGCCGCATACGCCGGCAGCGCCCGCGACGATCTCCTTATCCGGCTAGAACCGGGTGAGCTTCGTGCGTGGGACTTCGCCGACGACCTCTCCTGAGGCATCCCGGACCGCCAGCCGGCAATTCGCCGCTCGACGTTCGCTGCTACGACTGCAGTAGCGGCAGCGGCACCCGCGGGCCGCGCACCGAGGCGCACACGCCGTCGCTGGCAGCTGCGGCCGCCATCCGCTCTGCCGACGGCGTGCCATACAGCGTGGTCCGCTGCCGCAGCGGCCGACCGGTAGGCGCGACGAGGTCAGTCAGCTCGCTGATCGTCTTGTACGACCCGTTCTGCGACCCGGCCATGCGGCTGATCGTTTCTTCCATCAGCGTGCCGCCGAGATCGTTCACTCCGCCGCGGAGTACGTCTCGGCACGCGTCGGCGCCGAGCTTGACCCACGAGCACTGGATGTTTCCGACGGCGCCGTGCAGCATCAGTCGCGACACCGCGTGCACGGCGCGGTTCTCCCTGACGGTCGGTCCGGGCCTAGCCATCCCCGCGAGGTAGATCGGCGAGCTGGCGTGCACGAACGGCAGCAGCACGAACTCGGTGAAGCCGCCCGTGCGATCCTGGATTGACCGGATCACCCGCAGATGGCCGACCCAGTGCGCCGGCGTGTCCACGTGCCCGTACATCATCGTCGCGGTGGTGCGGATGCCGAGCGAGTGCGCCGTCGTCATGACGTCAATCCAGGCAGCAGCAGGCAGCTTGCCCTTGGTCAGCACCCAGCGGACGTCGTCGTCGAGGATCTCGGCCGCGGTACCCGGCAGCGAGTCCACACCCGCCTCGCGCGCCCGGATCAGCCACTCGCGCACGGGCAGGCCCGTGCGCGACGCACCGTTCATAACCTCCATCGGCGAGAACGCGTGCACGTGCATGTCCGGGCAGCGCCGCTTCACCTCGGCCGCGATGTCGAAGTACGCGGTGCCGGGCAGGTCGGGGTGGATGCCGCCCTGCATGCACACCTCGGTGGCCCCGGCCTCCCACGCCTCCGCCGCACGGTCACCGATCTGCTCCAGCGACAAGGTATAAGCGTCCGCGTCGGTGCGTCGCTGGGCAAACGCGCAGAACCGGCAGCCGGTGTAACAGACATTGGTGAAGTTGATATTGCGGGTAACGACGTAGCTGACGTCCTCGCCCACCGTGTCGCGACGCAGCCCGTCGGCCAGCGCGGCCAGCGCGTCCAGCTCGGCCCCGTCCGCATCGAGCAGCGCCAGCGCCTCGGTGTCAGTGATCCCCGCTGGACGGCGCTCGGCGCTGCGCAGCGCCGCCAGGACCTCGGCCGAAGCCCGCCGCGCCACCCGTCCCGCCCCGTTCAGGACCGCCCCGGGCTCGATCCGGGCCCCGATCTCGGCCCAGTCGCCGTACACCTCGGTGAAGTCGTCGCGCCGGTCCGTCGTCCGTCCCGTCGTGTCGATCGTGGTGAACAGGTCGGTCCGCCCGCTTTCGCCCAAGCCGCTAGCGCTGTCCCAGCCGCCGTCTGGCTCCTGCCACGGCAGCCCCTCCGGCCGGGCGCCGGCTCGCGCCAGCCCCGTCGCCGGGTCCGCGAGCGCCGCGACGTGCCGCGCGAGCCGTGGGTCCAGCCACGGCTCCCGGATGTAGGGCGGGTAGATGGTCAGCCGCTCCGCGAGCTCGAAACCGCCCGCCGCGGTCTGGGCAGCCAGGTCGTCGATCTGCGGCCACGGCCTCTCTGGGTTCACGTGATCGGGCGTCAGCGGCGAGACCCCGCCCCAGTCGTCGATTCCTGCCGACAAGATCAGCTGGTAGTCGTCGCCGATCAGGTTCGGCGGTGCCTGGATCCGCGCGCTCGGGCCGAGCACGAGCCTGGCCACCGCGATGGTCGCGGCAAGATCGGTGAGATCTGCGTCCGGCACGCCGCGCATCTTCGTGTCCGGCTTGGCCCGGAAGTTCTGCACGATGACTTCCTGGATGCCGCCGTACTCGCGAGCGACCTGCCGGATTGCGAAGATCGAATCGGCACGCTCCGCGAGGGTCTCCCCGATCCCGATGAGAATGCCGGTGGTGAACGGGACGCTGCTGCGCCCGGCGTCCTGCAGCACCCGCAGGCGCACAGCCGGGTCCTTGTCAGGGCTGCCGAAGTGCGGCCCGCCGCGCTCGGTAAACAGGCGTGCCGCGGTCGTCTCCAGCATCATCCCCATCGACGGCGCAACCGGCTTGAGCCGCTGGAAGTCCTGCCAGGTCAGCACGCCGGGGTTGAGGTGGGGCAGCAGTCCGGTCTCCTCCAGCACGCCGATCGCCATCGCGCGCACGTATGACAGCGTGTCATCGTAGCCATGGGCATCGAGCCACTCGCGCGCCTGCGGCCAGCGCGCCTCGGGGCGATCACCAAGGGTGAAAAGGGCTTCCTTGCACCCGAGCAATGCGCCATCGCGGGCGATGGCCAGGACCTCATCCGGAGACAGGAACGGGGCCGTCAGCCTCCTCGGCACCGTGACGAACGTGCAGTAGGCGCACCGGTCACGACAGAGCCTTGTCAGCGGTATGAAGACCTTGCGGGAGTAGGTGATCACGCCGGGACGACCGGCTGCGGCCAGTCCGGAATCCCGCACGCGTCCGGCGTGGCCGACCAGCGCGAGCAGATCGTCGCCGCGCGACTGCAGCAGAACGGCCGCCTCAGCCTGGTCGAGCGACTTGCCGTCCCTGGCCCTCGCCAGCGCCCGGCGGAGTGAACTCGGGCTCGCGACCGGGTCGGCTGGCCTGTGCACACCGTGCTCGCTGATGGCGTTACCTCCGTCGCAACCGGGCATTCACCCGCATCCCACCATAAGCTGCCGGACCGTCACCTGCCCGTTCGGGCCGCATTCCGCGATAACCCGCTGAGGGCCACGGTGCTTCCCGTATTTCCCTCATTCCGCGGGTAGCTGCACCGGTCAGATGGCCGAGTAGTCGCGCACGCTCATTCGCGGGCCGCGGCGGGGCGGCCCCTGCCCGCTGAGCTCGATCATCCGGGTCACCCGGTACCGCTGGCCGGCATAGGGCGCGAGCAGTTCCAGCATGCGGTAGTCGTCCGCCGGCTCGCCGGTCAGCACCCAGCCGACCTGGCCGGGGATGTGATAGTCGCCGACGCTCACCGCGTCGGCGTCACCGCACGCCCGCTGCCGGATCTCGGCTGCCGTCCACGGGCCGATGCCGGGCAGCGACTGGAGCATCCGATCGGCTTGCCCGCCTGGCAGGCTGCCGACAGTTTCAAGGCGACCCGCCAGCCTTGCCGCGCCGGCGATGGTACGGGCCCGGACGGCTTCGACCCCGGCGCGATGCCAATCCCAGGACGGGATCTCCTGCCAGGCGGCCGCGGACGGAACCACCCGCAGGCCGGCCGGCGCCGGGCCTGGCGCCGGGGAGCCGTGCCGGGTGACCAGGTATCGCCATGCCCGGCGCGCCTCCCGGCCGACCACCTTCTGCTCGAGCACAGCCGGGACGAGCGCTTCGAGCACCCGGTCGGTCCGGCCGATGCGCAGGTCCGCAAAACGCCGGGCGAGCTCACGCAGCCGCGGGTGCTCGGGCTTGAATGCGTCCGGAGTGTCCCGGGCACCCAGCAAGTCGGGCACCTGATCGAGCACCCAGGCGGCGCCGGGGCCCCACGCCTGCGCGCGAATCAGGCTGCCGGGCGGCTCTTCGGCCGGGTCGCGGCCAGCCTTGCTCGGGGCCTGGTGGGACCCTTGCGGCCCATAGAGGGGCCGCATGGGCGCAACCACGCCCCTCCGTTCTGGTGCGCTCGCCGTGAGCCTGAGCGTGCTGGGCCCGGCCGGGGTCAGACTGGTCCGCCAGATGGCGCCTGAGGGTTCGACCAGGAAGGTGGGGTCGAGCGCTCCGCGGCGGTGCACGATGAGGGTCAGCCAGATGTCGACCCGGAACGGGGCAATCCACTCGAGGCTCATGCCATCCGAGTCGCTGACCGCCGGGATCTCCGTCACTTCACACCTTTCTGGCGGACGCCCCGCGCTTGCCAGCACGCCGAGGGACGACCCCCGCTAACACCCGGCCGAGTCCGGGGTCGGGCATAGTGGCTAGATGCTCTACTCAACGATTCTGGCAGGCGGCAGCGGCACACGCCTGTGGCCGCTGTCGCGCGCTGGTGAGCCTAAGTTTCTGCACCCGCTGACGGGCACGAACCGGTCGTTGCTGCAGGCGACAGCCGACCGGATCGGTCCGCTGTCGGACGCCGATCACATCTACGTCGTGACTGGCACCGCCCACGAGGCGGCGATCCGGAGCCAGCTGCCCGAGCTGCCAGCGGGCAACATCCTGGTCGAGCCGTCGCCTCGTGACTCGTGCGCCGCGGTCAGCCTCGCCTGCGCGGTCCTGGCGAGGCGCGAGCCGGGTGCAATCATGGCCGTGTTCTCGGCCGACCACCTGATCGGCGACGAGGAGCGGTTCAGGCAGACCATCCGGCAGGCAGCCGCCACCGCTCAGAATGGCTACCTGACGACGGTCGGCATCCGGCCACTGCACGCCGAGGTGAGGTTCGGCTATCTCCAGGTCGGCGAGCCACTGCCGGACGGTGCCCGGACCGTGACGAACTTCAAGGAGAAGCCGACTCGCGAGGTCGCAACAGGCTACCTGGAGTCCGGCGAGTACCTCTGGAACGCTGGGATCTTCGCCTTCGGTGTCAGCACCTTCCTTGATGAGCTGGCCCGGCAGCTGCCGCACCTGTCAGCCGGGATCACCCGGATCGCTGACGCATGGGACGGCCCGCAGCGGGACGCGGTGCTCGCCGAGGTGTGGCCGGGCCTGGAGAAGATCTCGGTCGACTACGGAGTGCTCGAGGGGGCTGCCGCGGCTGGCAAGGTCGCAACAGTGCCCGCCGACATGCCCTGGAGTGACGTCGGCGACTTCGACGCGCTGGGCGACTCGCTGCCCACCGATGATTCCGGCAACCTGACTATCGCGGGCCTGGCCGAGGTCGTTGCCCGCGATGTCAAGGACGCCGTCATCGTGTCAACGACGGACCGAGTTGTTGCCGTGATCGGCCTCGACAATGTGGTGGTCGTCGACACTGCCGACGCGATACTCGTGTGCGCCCGGTCGCGGGCACAGGAGGTCAAGCAGGTTGTCGAGGAACTGCACAGGCGCGGCCAGCACGACCGGCTCTAGCCGTGCCGTCAGCGGTTAGCGAGCAAGCTGCGCTCGCCGCACCTACCCCGTTCCCTGGGAAACGGCGCGCTCATAGCTGATCATGTGCGCCTCGGCTGAGGACTCCCAGCTGAACTCCATCGCGCGCGCATAGCCGGCCTCGCCGAGGGCTGACCTGCGGTCGGGGTCCCCGAGGAGCGCCTGGAGGGCCGCCCTGATGCTCTCGGGGTCCGGCTCGGTGTAGGCGACGGCGTCCCCGCCAACCTCGGGCAGCGCGGTCCGGTGGGTGGTCAGCACGGCAGCGCCGCACGCCATGGCCTCAAGGGCCG
Source organism: uncultured Actinomycetota bacterium (assembly GCA_963718765.1). Taxonomy (GTDB): domain Bacteria; phylum Actinomycetota; class Actinomycetes; order Streptosporangiales; family Streptosporangiaceae; genus JAJYUU01. The sequence continues at coordinate 1,117,974 of CAVQZV010000018.1, read as the reverse complement.
GCAGCCCGAACCCCTCGCCGGTGCTCGGGAACGCCACGACAAGGGCGCCGCCAAAGAACCCAGGCAGATCGCTGAAATGCAGGTATCCGGGCCGCACGAGGCGCAGGTGGGCTGGAACGGCCGCGATCACCTCGTCAACTTCCTCGCTCCAGCCGCTTCCGCCTGCTAGCACCAGAGCCGGGGGGTCGTTCCAGGTCTGCGGCCGCCGCAGCCCAGCCGCTGATCAGCGCGGGGACGTTCTTTCGCGGCTCGAGCGTGCCGAGGTAGGCGACGTAGGACTTGCCGTGCAGGCCGAGCCGGTCGGAGACCTGGCGCATCTGCTGCGGGGCGGGCCGGTGGAACAGCGCGTGGTCGACGCCGTGATAGGCAACGTCGATCCGCGTGGGGTCGGCGGCCAGCACCCGGACCAGCTCGTCCCTGGTCGCTTTGGACGGCACGATGAGCCTGGTCGCACGGCGGGCCGAGGTGCGGATCGCCGCCTTGTAGAAGGTCGCGATCACGGGGCTGTGCGCGTCCGGCTCGGTAAAGAAGGTCAGGTCGTGCACGGTGACGACGACGGGCGTACTCGGGCGCAGCGGCATTGAGTAGTGAGGCGAGTGGATCACGGCCGCTTCTACCTGCTGGGCCACGAGCGGCAGACCGCTCTGCTCCCAGGCCAGCCTGGCGGGCCGGTGCGCGATGGCCGGCGGCCCTGCGACGATCCTGCCGTTCGGCACGAGGTGTCCGTAGCGCTCCTCGTCGGCTCGCTGACAGGCAACGGCGAGATCCGCTCCCGCCTCGCCGAGAGCGCTGACGAGGCCGTCCACATAGCGGCCCAGCGCGCCACGGTCAGCAGGCACGGCTGTCGCGTCGATTAGCACACGAGGCGCCACTGCCGCTCCCGCTCCCTTCCCATCCAATTCTGTCCCCGGCTAGCCTGCCAGTGCCCGCTACGGCCTGCGGCACTGCAGGCGGCGCGCCCCCCGCCCTGCCTGGGAGACCCGGCCGACGCCCTTCGGGCGGGACGGACACACAGCCAACCAGACCGCCGCCCCAGACGAACTCATCGCAGAAGGCTCGGCGCCGGGATCGGGGAACACGTCTTGCCGAATGCCCGCCCTGGTTGTCCCGTCCGATTCGAGACTACGCCCTTGGCAGCCTCAGCGTGCCGCGGTGGCGGTGCGTGTCCGGCCCGCGTCGGCAGTGTTCAGCCTGATCACGTCGGACGTTCAGATGAGCCTGCCGGCAGCCCGGCCTCCTAGCAGCTCGGAACGGGCTTGCCCGCCTTGAGCGCCTCCAGGTCGCTGACGGCCCCGGCCAGCGTGCTGACCTTGACGACCCGGAGACCGGTCGGAACCGCGCCGGCCGTGTTCGCGCAGTTGTCCGACGGACTCAGGAAGACGGTCGCGCCCGCGGCCCTGGCACCGGCCATCTTCTGCTGGATGCCGCCGATCGGCGCGATCGCGCCGTCCGGCTGAATCTCCCCGGTACCCGCGATGAACCGGCCGCCGGTCAGGTTGTCAGGCGTGAGCTTGTCGACGATTCCGAGCGCGAACATCAGCCCCGCGCTCGGGCCGCCGACGTCGGACAGATTGATCTTGACACTGAACGGAAAGCCGTAGGTTGGCGGCCCGAGCTGGATCCCCACGACGGCCTTGTTCCCGGAGTTCTCGGTGGTCAGCCGCACCGTCTTGACGGTGCCGTTGCGCTCGACCGTCAGGTCGACAGGTGCTCCGGGCGCGCGATTCCTGATCATGGTGACGACGTCGTGCTGGCAGCCAACCGGTGTCCCGTCAACCGCGGTGATCTTGTCCCCGGGGTGCAGTACGCCGGCGGCTGGACTGCCCTTGACGACCGTCGAAATCGGGTCTGCCGTCGTGTAGCTGATGTTCAGGTAGCAGAGCGCTGCCGCCGTGGCATCCTGCTGCGACCCGAGCATCTGCTGGGTGTCTTGCTGGATGACCTGCTGCTGGGTTTGCCCGGACCCGTAGATCTCGCTGGCGGGCACGACCGCGTCGTTGGGTGTCAGCCAGGCCCGCAGCGCGCTGAAGATGTTGAAGTCAGTGCCGGGTCCCCCGCTGTAGGACACGGTGACGAGGTTGAGGTTGCCGGTCGTCTGGTAGATGGGCCGCCCGGTGATCTGGATGAGCGCCTTGCCGCCCGGCTTGCCGAGGGTGTTCAGCGTCGGGCCAGGCGTGAGCGCGACATAGGGCACCGTCAGTACGGCTGCCACGATCAGGCCTGCGAGCACGCAGACTCCGGCGATCAGGAGCGTGGCGAGGCGGTGCGACATGCGCGGCAACCGGCCACCCACGAGCGGCGGGCTAGGCACCGTTAACCCACTCGCTGGTTCCGTCCGCGAACAGCTGATGCTTCCAGATGGGAACGGTGGCCTTCAGCTCGTCGATCAGCGCATGGCAGGCCTCAAAGGCCACTTGTCGATGCGCGGCACCGACAGCGGCGATCACGGCGAGATCGCCGATCTCCAGGTCACCGGTCCGGTGTGCGACAGCGAGGGACACGATCTGATGGCTGGCGGCGATCTTCTCCGCAACCCTGATTAGCTCGGATTCCGCCGACGGGTGGGCGCTATAGGCCAGCGCGGTCACCCCGCGGCCGTGGTCGTGATCACGTACGGCGCCGGTGAAGACGACCACCGCGCCGGCCGCCGGATCGGCCGCGACGGCCTGGATCTCGTCGACCGACAGGGGCTCGGCCCGCAGCTCGATCATCCTGATGACGGTCACGATGCCAAGTTACGGCATGGAGCTGGTGAACCGGGCACAGCTACCTGCCGGGGGACGACCCCCCGAACCCCCCGCAGTTACCTGCCGGGGAGACGACCCCCGAATCCCCCGCAGCTACCTGCCGGGGCGACCCCTCCCGCATCGGCCGGGCCGGGCGATCACGAGCCGCGGCGACGGCGACGGACCTGGCGGACGATCGCCGCCGTGCCGATGACCGCCACGGTAGCGCCCGCGGCTGTGATCGTCGCGTCCTTGCGGTCAAGGCGGCGGCCGGCCACAGCATGACGCCCGGCCCGCTGCTCGAGCAGCACCTGCAAGGCCTCCGCGTTGTCGTAGCGCGGCTCCCAGCCGGCCTCGTGCAGTGCCTTGCAGTCGACGACCCACGGGTAGACGACGTAGCGCAGGTCGGTGACAGGTGCCGGGGTGATCCCGGCCCGGTGCAGCCGCTGTGCTGTGGCGAAGGTCAGGCCCGGCGGCAGCTCGATGCGGCGCAGGCCTGCGAGCTGCTCGAGCTCGTCCTGTTCCAGCCAGCCATCGCAGCCGACCGCGAAAGCCCCGGTCACCCGCCCGGCCGCGGCCAGCACCAGCGCGGCGACCAGGTCGTCGACGTGGCAGAACTGCCAGCGGGCTGTGCAGCCCTTGACCGCCAGCAGCCTCGGCGCCTCGAAGTGCCGGGTAACGAGCGTGTCGATGCCGTCTCCGACCAGCGCGGCCGGGCGGGCGACGGTGACCTCCAGCCCGGGGTGCGAGATCGGCGCGCGCTCCGCCAGGTGCTCGATCTCCAGCAGGTCGCCGACCACGCCGTCGTCAGCCTCCGCGCTGAGCGGCGCGTCCTCCGGCAACGGCACCGGATTCGTCGGGCGCGCCCCGTACACCGTGGCGCTCGTCACGAGGACCACCCGGCTTACCCCTCCGGCCGCGGCGGCGGTGAGCACCGTCTGAGCACCCCGCACGTTGTAGGCGCGCCGCGTGCGGGGGTCGGTGTCGGGTGAGGTGTCGACGTCGGTGTGCACGATGACATCGACGTCGGCCAGACGGCCGGCCAGCACCGGATCCCGGACGTCGACGATCCGCCAGGTTACGCCGCTGACGTCGCCGCGACTGCCGTCAATCGCCACGACCCTGCCAACCAGATCGGACTCGGCCAGCCGCGCGGTCAGGGCGAGGCCGAGCCCGTGAGCGGCACCGGTGATCGCGACGACCGGTAGATTCACTCCGCTAACGGCCGTGACCTGCGGCGACTCGGCCGGGCCGGGCACCTCCGGCTGGCTGTTCCCGGCCGCGGTTGCGGTAGCCGCGCCCGTGCGGCCGCTGGCAGCACGACGCCCAGCCCGAGACGCGCCGCCCTCCTCAGGACTGCGCTGACGGCGAACCTCGGCTACTCGGTGGCTCACGAGTGACCGCTCCCGGTATAGCTTGGCGAGTGTGGACCCTTCCATCCTGCCGGATAGGCAAGGCAGATGACTGAGCCTCCCTTCGGCTTTGGCCCGTCCGGCGACTCTGAGTCGGGCGGCGGCCCCGGCCGTCCCGGTGGCGGCGGCGGTGCAGGCGAGGGCGGCGGGCCGCCCGGACCGTTCGGCGGGACAGGTCCGCTAGGCCCGATGGGCGACCCGCAGCAGTTCGCCGAGGCACTGCGCCAGTTCGCTGACCTCATGGCCTGGCAGGGCGGTCCGGTCAACTGGGACCTGGCAAAGAACATCGCGCGTCAGACCGTCGCCCAGAAGGGTGACGCGAGCGTCCTGGACAGCGACCGCCGCAAGGTGGTCGATGCACTGCGGCTGGCCGACCTGTGGCTGGAGGAAGCCACCGAACTGCCGAGCGGGATCCAGACCGCGACCGCGTGGAGCAGGTCTGAATGGGTCGAGGCGACGCTGCCCGTGTGGTCCAAGCTCTGCGACCCGGTCGCGACTCGCGCCGTCGAGGCGATGAGCGGCTTGCTCGGCGACGACCCGTCAGGCCTGGCAGGCGACCTGCCGCCCGAGATGCGGTCCCGATGTGGCGCTCACCGGCGGGCTCGGCGGACTTGGGCGGCCTGGCCGAGATGATGCGCCGCGTCGGCGGGATGATGGTCGGCGGCCAGGCAGGTGCGGCGGTCGGCGCGCTGGCGGACGAGGTCGTCAGCTCCACCGATGTCGGCATCCCGCTCGGGCCGCCGGGAACAGCTGCCCTGCTGCCAGCGGGCGTCGCAGCTTTCGGCGCGGGGCCTGTCGGTGGACGGGGACGAGGTTCGCTTGTTCCTCGCCCTCCGGGAGGCCGCCCATCACCGGCTCTTCGGCCACGTGCCGTGGCTGCGAGCCCGGCTGCTCGGTGCCGTCGAGGACTACGCACGCGGGATCAAGGTCGACGCGTCGGCCCTGCGGGATGCGATGCCGCAGATCGACCCGTCCAACCCCGAGGCCCTCAACGAGGCGCTATCGGGAGCGGCGTTGTTCCAGCCCGAGGACACGCCCGAGCAGAAGGCGGCGCTCGCACGCCTCGAGACGATGCTGGCACTCGTCGAAGGCTGGGTCGCGACTGTCGTCGCTACCGCTGCCGATGACCGGCTGCCGCAGGCCACAGCCCTCGCCGAGGCCATCAGGCGGCGCCGCGCCACCGGCGGCCCGGCCGAACGCACCTTCGCCACTCTGGTTGGCCTCGAACTGCGGCCACGGCGGCTGCGCGAGGCGGCCGCCATCTGGTCCGGCCTCACCGCCGAGCGCGGCATCACCGGCCGCGACGCCATCTGGGCGCACCCGGACCTGCTCCCGACGGCTGACGACTTCGACGACCCAGACGGTTACGTCCGCGGCAAGCCCGAGATCGACATCTCCGATTTCGAGGAACCCCCACCCGGCAACGATGACGGCGACGACTCGGCCGCGCCCGGCAGCGCCGAGTAGCTTCCTACCGCACCACGCCGAGCCGTCGCAGGGCGAGAGTCATCGCTACCTCCACGCTCTCCGCATACCTACGGCGGAGTGGGCCCCTGCATGTGCACGCCAGCCTCCAGCCAGCGAATTCAACGACCGCGCCAGGAAGCAGCAACTGGTCTAGGGCCGACACGTTGGAGGCCGGTGTGCATGCAGCCAGGATGCCGGGGTAAGGCGCACACGATGGGGGATTGCCGTGGGGAGGCAGGCTAGCGTGTTCGAAGCTCGCGATATCCGGGAATGGCGCGGCCACCACGTGGTCGACGCAGCCGGTCACAAGATCGGCGAACTGGAAGCCGTATATGTCGATACCACCACCGACCTGCCCTCGTTCGGCACGGTCAAGGTCGGTATGCCGGCCCGGCACCGGCTCGCATTCGTGCCGCTCGACCAGGCAACCGTGGGGCCAGGTTACCTCCAGGTCCGCTATGACAGGAAACAGGTCAAAGCTGCCCCCTGGATCGGCACCGACGGCGAGTTGCCGGCTGTCGGCGAAGAGGCGATCTTCCGGCACTACGGCCTGACCTATCAGGCAGGCGCCAGCGGTGAGCGGTGTCTGGCGCGCCGCTGAGCAGCCGATCGAGGGGAGGATCTGATGATTGCACTATTCCTGCTGCTGGTGATCGCGGCGATCGCGCTGGGCATTGTGGGCGCCGTCGTCAAGGGCCTGCTGTACCTACTGATCATCGGAATTGTCATTTTCGCCGGTGCTCTTCTCCTGGCCAGCTTGCGGATGCGGCGTCGACCAGCGAAACGGCAGACCCGGTGATCTGCGCTAAACGGCGGCCAGTAATTCGGCGGACCTCAGCGGCTTCGGATTGCGCCTTGGCATGGGCTTCTCGGGCACTTGGGCCATGCAGTGGCCGACTGCGATTTCATACGCCGGGCGGACTGGAGCTCAGAACGCTTCGCGAGCAGGCTGCCGGCAGCGCGCGTCATGCCGTCTGACAGTGTCGGGATCGTCTTGTGATCTCCGAAGAGTTCAGCACAAGCGAGGAAATCGCCGCTGTGGCCAACGGCGCACCTACGGCATTGGAATCGTGCTAGCGGGGGAACGGCCTGCTCGTCATTAGGAGTCGGCGTTGATCTCATGGGAACGCGCTCACCAGGCGGACGGCATACCCCTGTGTCGCACGCACGATGCCAGAACTGCGTCGCTCTGCTCGAGGAGTTCCATCGCTCGGCTGAGTCCGTTAGCGGAACCGCGGACGCGCCGCGCCGCGTGCGGGATCTCACTCAGCTTGCGCGCCGCGGCCGATTCGGCGTCCGTTGGAGCGGTCAACGAGTCGCTGTAGGAATCGATCAATACCTCGGCATCGAGGGTAAGCAATCGCAATCCCAGCAACTTTGCTATCACGCGGGCTCGCAGCACGATGTCACCATGGCGGGGATGCTGCGCGCTCGCTCGGCGCGGATGGGTGGATCGCATTCTGATCGCAAGCAGCCTCGCCTCAGGCGATGCCGCGGTGCTAGACCGGGCCATTGGCTACGCTGCCGGGCGGCCGATGCGCCCGAGAGTTAGCAAATGCCTCAAGGCGCGCGCCGTACGCCTCGAGCCGCTCTCGGGTGCCGGAGCCTTCGAAAGCCTCCCGCGCACCGCGCGCTGCTGCACAGAGCTGGTCGTAGCGCTCGCGGCCTGCCTTTGCTCCAAGGACGTAACCGACGGCTACGGCCGCCAGCGGAATTAGCTTCATGCCTGCCCATCCCGGTCCCGCGCAGCGGAAACCGCGGCGCTAGCCACCGTGGCGGCCACCGCGCCCCCGACCACTCCTACGGTTACCTTTCCCGCCTCGCGGATGCCGCCCCGGGCCGCCGCTGACGTGACCGCGTCCATGATGCGGTCCCACCTGCTCTTGCGTCGCCAGAAAAGCTTCATCGTTTGTCCTCCCTTGCATTTGCATGCGTCCTGCGAGCGGGCGCTTCGGATGTCCGAACGAGTCCGATGAGCTGGTCCTTCGTCATAGACGAACGGACCTCCGAACCCTTGTCGCGACCGATGCGGAGCAGTTCGTCCTTCGTCAATGCACCCAGGTGAAGTCCCCGCTTGCGGCCGATCGCCTGAATGAGATCGGGCTTAGTCATCGTGGCGTAGCCGTCAATCTTGAGATCGCCAGCCAGTCGTTGCAACTCGCTCTTGTGGAGAACGCTGAGGTAGCGTCCCGCCTCCTCGGTGGCCCGGCGGGACGAGGCGGCGTAATCCTGAGGCATTGGTCGGGCGTTACCTGCTGCATCATTCGCTTTCTGCCGCAGTTGATCTGCCTCGGCGGTCCGCCGTCTAGCCTCCCTGGCGCTGTCGCTGGCCTGGGTCGCCAGCCGGTCGGCTTCATCATTTGCCTGACTAGCGGCCTGCTGAGCTGCTTCGGAGGCACGGTCGGCTAGCCCTCTGGCGAGGCTCATCGCCCGCTCGGCTTCAGTGATGGCCTCAGCCGCGCGCGCCCGGGCGCGCTCGGCCTCGCGCTCCTTCGCGCGCACCCGGCGGCTAGCCTCAGCCTCCGCTAGCTCGGTGGCCTTGATCGTGTCGGTGATTTCTGCACGCCGTTCCACCTCGACATACTCGTCGGCGTCCTGCCGGGCCTCCCTGACCCGTTCCTCTTGATCACTTATCGACGAAGCGACGCGCTGGTCCCCGGCTGCGCGCGCACGCTTGACCCGAGCCTCAACCTTCCGTTCAGCCTCACGTTTGGCCTGCTCCACAGCCCGATCTGATTCTTGGGCCGCCCCTGCGGCCTGCTCGGCCGCTTCCTTGGCCTCCTGGGCCAGCGACAGTGCCTTGGCTTCCTGCTGCTGGGCGTGCTCAATGGCATCGTCAGCGCGCCGCATTAGCGAAGCGATCGAGTCGTCGCCGACGCCAGGGATCGATCCGGCCATCGTGCGCATAGCGCCCTTAGCCCTGCGGCTTGCGCGGCTGGTCCGGCGGCTTACGCTCGATCTCGCGTCATGCGCGGACTGAGCGGCGGCGGTGGCAGTGTCTGACACGTTGTGGAGGACCGCCGCAGGTGCAGCGGACGAGTCCTTGGCCGCCGAGGTCGCAGGCTTCAGAGCCCTGGAAAGCACCCATGCTGCGTTGCCCGGCATGTCAGTCAGCCCGGCCTTTGCGATTTGCCAGAGCTGATCACGTTTTCTGGATCTGGCCATCGAAAAATCCCCCGAACTGCACTCAGATTGAGCTCGATTCCCGCTCTGCTAGTGGCGTTACCCTCCTAACTCCCCGTCAATCAGCCCGGCGGACCGGCAGCAAGACAGGCTCGCGGGCGATCCGCGACCTCGTGTATGGCTGGGAGCTGGGAGCGCTTTGGGCAGCCGCCGAATCGCGGCAGTTCGTCTCAGCTCAGGCACGCCGGCCGGCCAGCCTGAGCGCAGCGCCGAGCCGAGGCGCTAGGACTTGAATGCGTCCTTGATCTTCTCGCCGGCCTGCTTGAGGTTGCCCTTGGCCTGGTCAACCTCGCCTTCGGCGCGCAGATCTTCGTCCTCCGTGGCCTTGCCGACCTGCTCCTTGGCCCGTCCCTTTAGCTCCTGGCCCTTGTTCTTTGCCTTGTCTGCCGGGCTCATAGGTACTCTCCTTTCCCGTGGTTCACCGCTGCGGCCCGCAGCGGCCAAGGTCAATCACGCCTCCCCTACCTCGTGGCGAGTGGGTCTAACATCAGGCCAGCGCCGAACCCTCGCGGGGCGCCGCCACGGGCCGCTCGTCGGCAGGGTGGTCGCCACCGGGCACGGTCCCCATTCAGCATGCTGGCCGGGGGTAAGGATGTGCCGCACGCACGAGGGCGACGACCACAACGTGCACTTAGAGGCCGGCGACCGGACCGCAATCGTGTGGACAGCGCCCCGGAGTGTCAGTCGCGGCTGATCCAATATGCGGCCCACTGCCCCAAGGCCGCTGCCACCTGCAAGACCTTGGAGGGATGGGATGTGCCGCGCTGCGCACTGCTGGACTGGACGGCCCGCACGCTAACCGGCCCGCTAGGTCCGGGCGTCAGCGACTCGAGTGATCGCATTATCCGAAGTACATCTAATGGATCGCTGGTTCCGACCGCGACTTTCGCTCGCGGCGCGTCTGCGAACTCACTTGCTCCATCTGCCCGATCAATGTCGGCGTGCTACAAGGGCGGGGAACAAACTATATGTTAACATGAGATCCACGGCTATTCCATGTTTTGCCGCTCTGACGCGCGGCGTGGCTTGTTCCTCTCTCGTGAGCGCTACGCCGGCAGCACGGGCTGATACCGGCGGCGGGTAACGCGCCAGACCCCGGGTAGCAGGACAGGGTCCGTAAACCGCTGGCGCGATGTGCTGCTACCGCGCCGACCGGGCGGCTGGCGGTTACCTACCGCCGAGCCGACGGGAGAGCGGCCCGGCTGACGGGGAGAACAGTAGTGATACGCCTGCTGCCGAGACGATTGCTGTCTGGTCATCACATGCGGCGGCGCGGAAACGAGCTGTCACTGCTCATCGTCTTGGCGGTCGCGCTCGAAGTCGCGGCTGGAGTAGGGCTGGCTTACTTGGCCGGGTTCAGCAACGTGCAGGCGGTGCTGCGCAGCTTCGAGTGGCCGTGGCTGACCGGACTGTTCGGCGCCCTGATCATCTCGTTCGTCGGCTACTACTACGCCTACCGCGGGATCTTCCGCGTCGAACACGGCCGAGCGCCACCGCGGAGGCAGATGCGCGCCGTGGTCGCGGCGGGCTTCGGCGGCTTCATCGCCCACCGTGGTGGTGCCCTCGACCAGTACGCGCTCGAAGCGACCGGCGCCGACGAAGAAGAAGCAAAGGCGCGCGTCGCCGCCCTGGCAGGCCTGGAGCACGGCGTGCTGGCCATCGGCGGGACGGCCGCCGCTATCGCGGTGCTCACGCTGGGACACAGTCAGCCGCCGCTCGACTTCACCCTGCCGTGGGCGGTAATCCCGATCCCTGGTCTCGTGGTCGCATTCTGGCTGGCGGAACGCTATCGCGACAGGTTCCACGACCGGCCCGGCTGGCGTCGTCATGTCAGCATTTTCCTTGACTCCATCCACCTCATCCGGCGGATGTTCACACGGCCCCGGCGCTGGTGGCCGGCCCTGGCGGGAATGGCAGTCTTCTGGGCGTTGGACGCCTTCGCCGCATGGGCGGGGCTCGCCGCGTTCGGCTACCAGGCGGACGTGGCGGCGTTGTACATCGGCTTCGCGACCGGGATGGTCTTCACCCGGCGTACCGGACCGCTAGCCGGCGCGGGCGTGCTCGCCCTCGTGCTCCCGATCACCATCTGGTATTCCGGCTCGCCTTTCGCTGTCGCGGTCGTCGGCATATTCGCCTACCGGATCCTCGCCCTGCTGCTACCCCTCCCGGCATCCCTCGCTGCCCTGCCGACGCTGCGCAGGATGGGCCAGCACGCACGGGACAACGCTCCAAGCTGAGCCATCCGCCGATGTAAGGAGATCCCCGACTGAGAGTTGTCCTGACTCTGAAATTGCTAGTGCGGCCATTCCGATGGCGGCGCCAGATCGCGTTTTCGCCGAGAATCTTGTATCCACAGCGGGTGGAAACCATCGCGGCAGCATGCAGGTCTGGGCAGAGGGTGTCTTGCGGGTTAATTCACATCGGCATGCCGGGAAATCCACAGTGGCGCGCCGCGCTCTCCCCACGCTATGCACAGGTTCGTGCACAGGGCCGGCTTGACCTGGCACCCGGGCAAGCCTAGCTTCGCGAGCCAGGGGTCCCCGGGCCCGGCCGCACGTTGCTTCAGGGGAAGGGGGCGAGCGGTGCGGAGCCCGGGGACTTGCACGCTAACCGGCGAAAGTGTCAGCACCGCGTGACAACCTCGCGCCATGAGACCGGCACTTCGACTGGGCCTCCTGGCCACCTGGCGCGACCGCGACACGGTTCAGCTCGGCGTCGATGCGCGCCGGGCTGTCGCCGTTACTGGCATGAGCGAGGCAGCGGGCGTCATCAGGCTGCTCGACGGGAGCCGTGACCGGGACCAGGTCATTGCAGACGCCAGCACCAGCGGTGTGCCTGCGGCAGTCGCCGATCGGGTGCTGACGGTGCTGGCAGCTGCGGGCGTGCTCATCGACTATCCGGCGCAGCTACTCCGATCGCTTCCGCCTGAGCTGCGCCGACTCCTTCTGCCAGTGCTGGCTGCCGCCTCGCTCAGCGGCCAGGACAGCGACGGGGGCGCGCGGCTGCTCGCGCGTCGTAGCGAGACGACCGTCGCAGTCACTGGCCGCGGGCCGGTCGCCGCGGCCGTCGCTGACCTGTTGACCCGGTCTGGCCTCCCGGCGCGGCGCGAGAACCTTAGCGCTCCTGGTCAGGCAGACCTCAGTGTCCTCGTCGGTCACCAGCAGCCCGAGCACGTTGCGGAGCTGGTCCGGTTGCGGCGCCCGCATCTCGCCGTCCTGGCCACCGAGGCGATCGGCGTCGTCGGCCCGCTCGTCCGGCCAGGCAGCACGGCATGCCTGCGCTGCCTCGACCTGGCCAGGGCGGAGCGCGATCCGGCCTGGCCGCTCGTGCTCGCCCAGGTGGTTGGCCGGGACGCCGACCCGTCGGGCTGCGATCCGATCCTTGAAGCCGCCGTCGCCGCTCAGGCCGCCGCAGTAGCCGTGGCGGTCGCGGACCAGGCACCCCTGGCGCTTGCAGCCGTCAACGGGACTCTCGAGCTTGTCCTGCCCGCCTGGCAGTGGCGCCGCCGAAGCTGGCGTCCGCACCCGGGCTGCTCGTGCGGTAGCAGCGCCGCGTGATCTGCAAACCAGCCGGCGGGATCGGGAACAGCTGCACCCCCGAGGCGTCTGTCGCAGTCGGTCGCTGGATGCCTGACAATGGACGGCGTGAGCGACCTGCCCTACCGCACCGTTACCCGCACCGCCAAGCTCGCCTCGCTGCCAATAGGCATGGCGGGCCGCGCCGCACTCGGGCTCGGGAAGCGGCTCGGCGGACGTCCGGCGGAGATCGTGGCGCAGGAATTGCAGCAGCGCACCGCTGAGCAGATCTTCCGAGTGCTGGGCGAGCTGAAGGGGGGCGCGCTCAAGCTCGGTCAGGCGCTCTCGGTCTTCGAGGCCGCGCTTCCGCCGGAGATCGCCGGCCCGTACCGGGCGACTCTGACGAAGCTCCAGGAGTCGGCTCCGGCGCTCCCCGCCGCCGCCGTCCACCGGGTAATGGCATCGGATATGGGTCCCGACTGGCGGGCGCAGTTCGCTGAGTTCGACGACCAGCCGGCCGCCGCCGCATCCATCGGCCAGGTCCACCGGGCGATCTGGCACGACGGCAGGGCGGTCGCCGTCAAGATTCAGTATCCAGGCGCTGGCCGGGCGCTCACCAACGACTTCGCCCAGCTCAGCCGCGTGGCCAGGCTCTTTGCCGTGCTGATGCCCGGCCTCGACGTCAAGCCCATGCTCGACGAGCTACGGGCCAGGGTCGCCGAGGAACTGGACTACCGGCTTGAGGCCGAGGCCCAGCAGGCATTCGCGGACGGCTTCGCCGGCGATCCGGATATCGCAATCCCGAATGTCATCACCGGCACCGATCACGTGCTCGTGACCGAGTGGATGGATGGGACCCCGCTCGCTGAGGTCATTGCGGCCGGTACTCCCGAACAGCGAGACGCGGCGGGCATGCGGTTTGTCAGGTTCCTGTTCTCCAGCCCTGCCCGGGTGGGCCTGCTGCACGCCGATCCTCATCCGGGGAATTTCCGGGTGCTGCCCGATGGCCGGCTGGGAGTGCTGGACTTCGGCGCCGTCGACCGGCTACCTGGCGGGCTGCCGCTGATCTTCGGGCGGCTGCTGTGGCTTATGCACAACGACGGAGACCTGGCGACGGTGGAACAAGAGCTGCGCGAGCACGGGTTCCTCCGCACCGGCGTCACCGTCAACCTCGATGACCTGCGCGCGTTCCTTGCCCCGCTAGCTGAACCGTCGCGAGTTGACTGGTTCGCCTTCAGCCGTGAGTGGATGCGCGCCGAAGCAGCGCGCTACTCCGACCTGAGGACAGCCAACATCGCGAGGCGACTCAACCTGCCGCCCTCTTACGTCCTCATTCACCGCGTGTCCACGGCCGGTATCGGCGTCCTGTGCCAGCTCGAGTGTCACGGCGAGTTCCGGGCGGAAGTGCTGCGCTGGGTGCCGGGCTACGGTCCGGAAGACGAGACGGCCGACGCCGCATAGCGCGTCCTGGAGCACACCGTGTCGAGCATCAGCTCGACGGCATCGGATCCTCGACGAACGCGGCGGCGTGATCGGTGACCCACTGGCGGAACGACCGCGGCTCGGATCTGAGAATGTCGGACACCGTGGAGGTGACCAACGCCGGCCTCCCGACGGTTGCGCCCCACGCGGCGAGCAGCATTTCCACGACCGGGCGCGGCCAGCTGCCGTCCGTCTCGCCTCGGAATTCGTCCGGCGACAGCTCCTCAAATTGAACCCGGCGGCCCACGACCTCACCGATGATGCTCACCTGATCTGCCTGGCTCAGTGACTCGGGCCCGGTGAGGACATAGTCGCCGCCAGAGTGTCCGTCCTCATAAAGGGTCCGCGCCGCGACAGCTGCCACGTCGCGGTCATCGACGGGTGCCGTCGCGGCGGCGCCATAAGGCCACCGGACGGCACCGCCAGTGCGGATGGCGCTAGCCCACCAGAACAGCGTGTTCGACGCGAACATCCCCGGCCTGACAATCGTCGCTTCCAGTCCGGCAGCCGCGATCAGCCGCTCGATATCGGCGTGGAGCACCGCCATCGGATTGGGCTGCTGGAAGAACGGGTGCGGCGTCTGATGCGGCGATGAAAGAAAGACGACACGCCGCGCATAGCCTGCCAGACGCTCGACAACGGCCGCAGCAGTTGCCGACTGGACGGTCCAGACGAGGAAGACGGCGCTGACGCCGTCCAGGATTGCGTCGAGCGACTCGGGGACGGTGAGGTCGCCGGTGACGACCTCGACGGATCCTGGCAGCGTCGCCGCAGCCTCAGCACGATGGGTGAGGGCCCGGACCGGCACGCCGGCAACGATGAGCTCGTCGACGACACCCCGTCCAACCCGGCCGGTCGCTCCCGTAACGAGCACCGGAGGCACTCGCGACCGTGCCATCAGGACCTCGACGTCGTCCGCGGCGGGCGCATGAAGCGAATCATCCCATCGTCGTCGCAGCGAGCCGGAAAGGCCGTGGCCCGGGAAGGCTCTCGCCCTCCCGGGCCACGGCCGGGACCCCGCGGGCCGGCCTTGGCCGGCCCGGCCCCCGCGCTGACTGGCGCAACTGGCCGCCTACCGCGCCCAGCGCGCCAGCGCCGACTCGAACTCCCGCATCTCGGCTCGCTGTAGCGCGACCTGCTGCCGGTGCCTGACGGGCCTTGCGCTCGTCTGCCACCGGGGCCTGCGGCTGCGCAGCCCTGCCCGGCCCTGGTCGGGCTGCACCACAGCCGCTGGCATGCTTCGTTGCCGGCCAGGGGCAACGTCAACTAGTGCGTGCTCCATTGCACTCACTCCTCCTCGTTGGTACGTCCGTATCTCGTGGCAGCGAGCCTGGTCAGGCTGCTACCGCGTCCTTGCGGGGGCGTCCGCGCGGCCGCTTCCGCGGAACGATTTCGCCCCGCATAAACAGCTCGCCACCCCAAACGCCCCAGGGCTCAGCGCGGGCAATCGCGCCGGCAAGGCATGCCGTCCTTACCGCGCAGCTCTGGCACAGCGACTTGGCGAACTCCACGTCATCAGGCGACTCGGCGAAGAACAGCTCCGGATCGTCCCTGCATGGCAGCTCAGCGGTCACGAAGACCCTGCTGCCGATCCCCATCGCGCTCAGCCCCAGGCAGCTCAGTTCCTCGCTGCTGGTCTCGCCGGCTCGTCTCTCCAGCACTCCGCTGGTGCCGGGCCACTGCATCGGTGCCAACCCCTCTCCGCTACTAGTCGAGCTTCTCGCGTGCCTCTGACAATCTGTGGCCTCGCATACATAAGGCCGCGGACCCTGTCTCGGGTCCGCGGCCTGGGAGAGGAGTGGCCGGCCTACTTAGGCTGGCCCGGGTTCCTTCCCCGGATGCGGACCCACTCCTCCCCGGCTAGCCGGGACGAGACGGGTCACCTGAATGGAGTTGTGCTGGTAGGTGCTGGACTGGACTGTGCTCTTCATGACGATGCTGGCCTGCAAGGTGCCTGGCTGAACCGGGCTGGCCGCGAGCGGACCCGACCGGAACGAGCCGTTGAGACCGGGCAGATAGCCGCCCGCCTTGTAGGCGCCGCCCCCGATGCCGGACATCCCGCCGACTTCGGCCGCTAGGTCCCCCCGTCCGCTCACGCGCGCGAGGGCGCCCAGGCCGATATCGGCCAGCCGGCGCGAGCATGCCGTAGCGACGCGACGCGAAGGCGCCTCAGCGACACACGGGGAATTGATCAGCATCCTGGGCACCTCCTCTCGGGCGCGTTCTACCTGCAAGCTGACGAGGGAAAGCCTACGAAGCTTGCACCGGCTCCGGCAACTCTTTTTCCAGCTAGGACTGCGGCCGCCGGTCACCCGGTCGCAGCAGCCCCTCCTGCACCACCGATACGACAAGTTCTCCATCGTGAGTGTAGACCTCGCCCCTGGCCAGGCCCCTGGCGCCGCTGGCGATCGGTGAGTCCTGGACGAATAGCAGCCAGCGGTCGACCCGGAACGGCCGGTGAAACCACATGGCATGGTCGAGACTGGCGCCGCTGACGTGACCCCAGGAGACGCCCTGCGCGAGGAGCACGGTATCGAGCAGCGTCATGTCTGAGGCATACGTCATGAGGCAGACGTGCAGCAGGGGGTCGTCCGGCAGGTCGCCGTCCGCCTTCAGCCAGACAACGTTGCGCGAGGTGATCAGGGACCGATCGCGCTCGGCCTCGATCGGCAGCGGCCCGGCGGGCCGGAGGTCAATCGGGCTTTCCCGGCCGTACTCATCCGGCGGCAGGCTCAGCCGGCGCAACCGCTCGGGCTCCGACTCCAGGTGGCCCGGACCCGGGACGTCCGGCATCGCGTCGGCATGCTCGAAACCAGGCTCGCGCACGTGAAACGAAGCCGACAACGTGAAGATCGCCTTGCCGTGCTGAATGGCGGTAACGCGGCGGGTCGTGAACGACCGCCCGTCGCGCAGCCGCTCCACGGTGTAGATGAGAGGCACCGCCGTGTCCCCGGGCCGGATGAAGTACGCGTGCAGCGAGTGCACCGGCCGGTCGGCCGGTACGGTCCGGCCCGCCGCGACGAGCGCCTGGCCCGCGACCTGGCCGCCGAACACGCGCTGCCTGCCCTCGTTCTGCGGGCTGCGGCCGCGGAACATGTCCTGCTCGATCTGCTCCAGGTCGAGCAGGCTCACGACCCGGTCGAGCGCCGTCGTCATGACGCTGCTGGGTCGTCGCCGGGCTGGCCCGCGGCATCGCTCAGGGCCGCCCGGCCGAGCGTTTCCTGACGTGCTCTGCGCGGCGTCATCAGGCGTGCTCCGCACGACGTCCTCAGGCGTGCTCCGCACGGTGGCGGCAGCACAGAGTTCAAGCACGGCGGCACCGTACCGGTCCAGCTTGACCGACCCAATGCCGGCGATGCCGGCCAGTTCGGCGCGGCTGCCAGGCCGCGTGTCGGCGATTGCCTGCAGCGTGGCGTCAGAGAACACGACGTAGGCGGGCACGCTCTGCTCGCGCGCAGTGTCCAGCCGCCACTCGCGCAGCCGCCTGAATAGCGGGTCGTCGGCACTGGACGCGGACGGACCAGTCGCCGGGCCGGATGCGCCCGCCGAGCGCGCGGCGGCGCCGGCACCCCTGCTCGACCGTGCCGCGCCGCGTCCGCCGGCACCGTCCCTGCCTGCACCGGGCCGGCCAGCCAGTACCCCGGCGAGGAACCTGGACGGCTCGCGTGTTTTCCGTCCGCCGGGCGCCCTGGCCCGAGTCCAGGACAGGTAGAGCCGCTCGCGAGCCCGGGTAATCCCGACGTAGAGCAGCCGCCGCTCCTCCTCGATCGCCTCGTCGGTCACCGCGTACACGATCGGCAGCGTGCCATCGGTCAGGCCGGGCAGGAAAACCGCCTGCCACTCCAGCCCCTTCGCCGAGTGCAGCGACCCGAGGGTGACGCCGGCCATCTCCGGCGCGTGCCCGATCGCGCTCCGCACAGCCAGCTCTCCTGCCAGCTCGCCGAGGCCTGCCTGCGGGTTCGCCGCGAAGAAACCGTCGGCGAGTTGCGCCAGCGCCTCCAGTGATTCCCAGCGGTCGCGAGCGATGCCGCGGCCCGCCGGCGGCTGCGGCGTGAGGCCGATGCTCGCCAGCACCGGCCTGACCTCAGCCGCCGGGTTCTCGGGCGCCACGGCCGACCTCGACGCGGCTCGCAGCAGCCCGACGGCCTGGCGGACTTCCTCGCGGTCGAAGAAGCGCTCAGCCCCGCGCAGCTGGAACGACACGCCCGCCTGCGCCAGTGCCTGCTCGAAGCCCTGGGTCTGGGCGTTCGTACGGACGAGCACGGCAATCTCTGCCGCGGGCGTGCCGGAGCTGAGCAGCGCGCGAACCTGCCTGGCGACCGCGGTAGCCTCAGCCGGCTCGTCGGGGTACTCGGTAACCTGCGGCGCTGGTCCGGCCGCGCGCTGCGCGACCAGCCCGCCTCCGCTCTGCGCGTCCAGCCCGGCCGGGCCGCCGCCGACCCTGTTGGCCAGGGTGACCACCTGCGGCGTCGAGCGGTAGTTCCGCACCAGCCGGATAACCGGCGCGGCCGGGAACTCGGCCGGGAATCCGGTCAGGTAGGCAGGCGTAGCGCCGGTGAAGGAGTAGATCGTCTGCCGCGGGTCGCCGACCACGCAGACGTCATCACGCCCGCCGAGCCACATGTTGAGCAACAGCTTCTGCAGCGGATTGACGTCCTGGTACTCATCAACGACGAAGCAGGCGTACCGAGCGCGCACCGACTGGGCCATTGCCGGGTATTCGGCCAGCATGGCCGCGGTCAGCTCGAGCACGGACTCGAAATCCACGAGGTTCCGCTCCGTCCGCAGCTCTTCGTAGCCGGCATAGATCCGGCTCAGCTGCCCGGCATCCAGCGGCGGGGTCCGGCCGGCCCGGACGCTGGCGTTCGGGTAATCCGCCGGCCGCACCTGGGTCACCTTGGCCCACTCGATCTCCGCCGCCGCATCCCGCAGCTCGGCTAGCCCCGGAGTGACGCGGAGCCGGCGCGCCGCCTCGGCGACGAGGCTGACCTTCGACTCCAGCACCCGCGGAGCCGGGCCGCCGATCGTCGCCGGCCAGAAATGCGTGAGCTGGCGCAGCGCTGCTGAGTGAAACGTTCTGGCCTGGACCTGACCCAGGCCGGCGTCCGGCACAAGGCCGCCGAGATGCCGCAGCCGGCTCCGAAGCTCGCCCGCCGCGCGCGTGGTGAAGGTCACAGCGAGGATCCGGGCCGGATCCGCCTGGGCCGTCGCCGCGAGATAGGCAATCCGGTGCGCGACCGCGCGCGTCTTGCCGGTGCCAGCCCCGGCCAGCACGCACACCGGACCCGGCGCGGCCAGCGCCACTTCCCGCTGCTCAGGGTCGAGGCTCGCCAGCACCGCGGCCGGGCCGCCGGAAGACTGACCGCCCTGGACCGTTCGCAGCTGCTGCTTCTCGCCGGCCTGCACTGAATGCCTGCTCCTGATTAACGGTGATCCCTGCCGCGGGCAATACTTCCGCATGCCACCGACGGAATGCACACCTGCGGGGAAGTGCACACGCGCTGGAAGCGTTAGTACAGTTTGACCTGGGAGACTGGCGGATGGGAGAGCTACAGTGGCGCAGCCGCTGACGATGTACACCACGACCTGGTGCGCCTTCTGCCGCAGGCTGAAGAGCCAGCTGGCGGCCGACGGCATCGAGATGGCCGAGGTCAACATCGAAGAAGAGCCCGGTGCCGCCGAATACGTGATGTCCGTCAATGGCGGCAACCAGACCGTCCCCACGCTGGTCTTCCCAGACGGCAGCACGATGACCAATCCGTCCGCCGCTGAGGTGAAGCAGCGCCTGAGCGAACTGGCAGCGTTGACATGACGAGCAAGCGAGTCCGGCGCGGCAGGGCCGCGGCAGCCGTGGGGGCCGGGCAGGTCGACGCGGCCGTGCTAGACGAGGCGACGGCAGCCGGCGGCGGCAGTTCCGGCAGCACTGTCACCGGTGGGTCAGGCAGCATCGACGCGATGACCGTCGATGCGTCCCCGCTGAGCCTGCTCGCCGCGGACGATGCGGTCGTCCGGCGTACCAAGGACGGCTGGCGCGTGGGCAGCGACGACCTGCCCGACCTCACCTGCGCGATGGTCCTCGCCGATCTGCTGGCGGCGGAAAACGGGACGGCCGCCAGCGCGCCCGCCAAGCCCGGCGATCAGGCAGCCACGGCGGGCGAGGCTGGCAAGCTGCGCGCGACGATTTCCCAGCTGGAGCACGCCCTGGCCACCCGGATCAGGGTCGAGCAGGCCATCGGCGTGCTGGCGGAGCGTCACCGCATTAAGCCACGCGAGGCGTTTGAGCAGCTCAGGGATGCCGCCCGCAGCCGGGGCCGCAAGGTGATCGATATCGCCGGCGACGTCGTCGCGAGCGCCACTAACCCGCTCCTGCAGCTCCCTGACGAGCTATCCCGGCCACGGTCCGCAGCCCGGCGGGGCATGCACCAGCCGTCCGGCGCCTAGCCGCGCCGCTTCCACGATCGCGGCGACTTCTGCAAGGCCTGGTGCAGCAAAGCCTCCGCGGTAACGCCTGGAAGCCCGCTGGCAGACGGCCGCCAGCCACCCGCGACCACGTTCCCCGCTGAATTTGACCCCGGGGTTGACGTTAGGTAGCGCCGGGTAACACAGCGTCGTGGACCGAGCGGTCCGGGACGAGGGCGAGGACGTGGCCGGGGACAACAAACCTCCTGGTCGGCTGCTCATCATCGGCGGAGCCGAGGACCGCTGCTGCGGGGCCGGGCTGCTCCAGCGGTTCGTCGAGCTCTGCGGGGGCGAGGCCGCCCGGATCGTGCTCATCACGACGGCGTCGGACGCGCCCGACGAGGTACTCGCCGAGTACGAGCGCGTGTTCCGGAAACTCGGCGTCGACTACGTGACCGAACTGCGGCTGCACGGCCGCGGTGACGCCGACAGCGACGACGTGGCTGACCTGCTGTCGAGCGCAACCGGTGTCTTCTTCACCGGCGGCGACCAGTCCAAGCTGCGGACCCTGGTCGGCTCGCGGATCAATGACATCATCACCGACCGGCTGTCCGAGGGCCTGGTGGTTGCCGGAACGAGCGCCGGTGCCACCGCGATGGGCCGCACGATGATCCTCGGCGGGGACGGGCCGGAGGTCGCCGCCGCCGCTGTCCGCACCGGCCCGGGTCTCGGTCTGGTGCCGCAAACGCTCATCGACATGCACTTCGGCGAGCGCGGCAGGCTGCCGCGGCTGCTGTCCGGCGTGGCCATGGCACCCGAGCACCTGGGCATAGGGCTGGACGAGAACACCGGCGTGCTGGTCGAGGACGGCGGGTTCGAGGTCCTTGGCACCGGCGTGGCGACGGTCGTGGACGCCGAGGACGCGACCGTCGTGCACCCGGCAGGCGACTACGACCCGATCACCCTGTTCGGCGTGCGGCTGCACCTGCTGCCGCACGGCTGCCGATTCGACTTCGGCACTCGCGCGCCGTCGATCGGGCCGGCGCACGACAGGTACTGACCGCACGGCGCCGGCGGCCTCCGTTCGCATCCCTTCCGGAGAGGAACGTGGCCGCGCGGGCCGGTCCGGATCTCCCAGCGAGACAGCCATGAGGAGCTGACGTGCGGTTCATTGAGCTGCGTCACCTGAGAGGGCCGAACATTTACACCAAGAACCCGGTAACGATCGCGCGGCTCGAGCTCGACGAGCTGACCAACGCCGAGACCACGGAGTTCGACGGGTTCGCACGAGCGCCTGCTGGCCTTGCTTCCGGGACTCGCCGGCCATCACTGCGCCGCCGGCCGGCCGGGTGGCTTCATCGAGGCGATGTCGCGCGGCACGTACTTCGGGCATGTGACCGAGCACGTGGCGCTCGAGCTGTCGGGGCTGGCCGGGCGGTCAGTTCATCTGGGCCGGACCATGTGGGCCGGTGCCGACGGCCGGTACGACGTGATGACCGAGTGCCCGCTGGACGAGCCGACCGACTCGGCGGTGCCAGAAGCGCTGCTGCTGCTCGCCATGCGGATCGTCCACGACGTGCTCGGCTCTGCCGCGCCGGAGTTCCGGGCAGACCTGGACCGGATCACCGCGATGTGCGAGCGTGAGCGGCTGGGCGTGAGCACCGCGGCCATCGCGGCGGCAGCGCGGCGGCGCGGCATACCGGTGCGCCGGATGGCCGCGCGCAGCTTGCTGCAGCTCGGCTACGGCCGCCACCGCCAGCTCGTGTGCGCGGCGCTGACCAGCCAGACCTCGGCCGTGGGCGTCGACATCGCCGCCGACAAGCAGCTCGCCAAGCAGGTTCTCGCGGCCGCCGGAGTACCGGTAGCGCCGGGCACGGTCGTGTGGTCTGAGCAGGAGGCGCAGGCCGCGCTAGCCGAGGTGGGCGGGCCCGCCGTGGTCAAGCCGCTGTCGGGTCGGCAGGGCACCAGCATGACGATCGGGGTCCGCACCGCGGCCGAGGCAGCGGCCGCCTACCGCAAGGCCTCTTCTGTCAGCGACGCCGTGCTGGTCGAGGCGCTGGTACCCGGGACTGACTACCGCGTGCTCGTCATCGACGGGCAGATCGCGGCCGCGGCGGCGGTGCGGCCGGCGTCGGTGACCGGCGACGGCGTCCACACGATCGGCGAGCTCGTGACCGCCGCGAACGCCGACCCGCGGCGCGGCCCCGGCCACTCACGTGAGCTCACCATGATCTCGCTGGACACCGAGGCACTCAGTCATCTCGACACGCTCGGCTTCGACGACCAGTCGGTCCCCACCGAGGGTCAGGTGGTGACCCTGCGGCGCAACGCCAACCTGTCGACGGGCGGCACCAGCAGGGACGTGACCGACCTGGTGCACCCCGAGGTGGCGGAGCTGTCCCGTCGCGCGGCCGCGGCGGCCGGCCTGGACGTCTGCGGCATCGACCTGCGCCTGACTGACATCAGCGCGCCGCTGCACGATCCGGCCGGGCACGGCCTCGCGCAGCCGTGCGCCGTGCTCGAGCTGAACGCGTGCCCTGGTCTGCGCATGCACCTCTCGCCGACCGAGGGCCAGCCGCGCGACGTCGCGGCTGCGATCGTCGACAGCCTGTACCCGCCGGGTGCGGAGGCCCGGATTCCTGTTGTCTCGGTCACCGGCACGAACGGCAAGACGAGCACCGTGCGGCTGATCAGCCAGGTACTCGGCCAGGCCGGACTGCGGGCGGGCATGTCGTGCACCGAGGGCGTGTATGTCGGCGGCACCCTCGCGTACGCGGCGGATGCATCCGGGCCGCGGTCGGCGGAGATGGTGCTCGATAATCCGGCCGCTGACGCGGCCGTGCTGGAGACCGCGCGCGGCGGGATCGTGCGACGCGGCCTCGGTTACGAGGTCGCGGACGTCGCGGTCGTGACGAACATTACCGCCGACCATCTCGGCGACGACGGCGTCGCGGATTTCGGCGAGCTGATCGGCGTCAAGGCCCTGGTGGCGGAGGAGATCCGGGACGGCGGGTCCGTCGTGCTGAACGCCGACGACGCCGTGGTGGCGGCGCTGGCCGACCGGCCGGCGGTGCGCGCGCGGAATCCGGTCATCCGGTTCTTCAGCATGACACCGGGCAGCCCGGTGCTGGAGCGCCACCGCGTGGCCGGCGGGGCGTGCTACGAGGTCATCGACGGTCACCTGACCGAGACCGTGGGCGGCGAGCGGCGCCCCGTGCTGGCGGTGACGTCGCTGCCGGGAGCGTTCGGCGGCCGGGCCGCCCACGTCGTGGCCAACGCGCTGGCCGCGGTCGCGGCGTGCCGGGCGCTCGGCGTCAGCATCGCCGACATCGCGAGCGGGCTGGCCGCGTTCAGCCCGCCGGCCGATAACCCTGGCCGGGCGACTTTTTTCCGGGCTGGGGTTACCCCGGTAATCGTCGACTACGGGCACAACGCGGCGGCCGTGGAGGCGACCGGGCGGTTCCTGCACGAGGTGTTCGGCACCGTGCCGGTCGCGGCGGTGACGCTGCCGGGCGACCGGCGAGATGAGCTCCTGGTCCAGACCGCCGAGGCGGTCGCGGCCTGGTTCGGCCCGGTCGTGGTGTACGAGGACAGCGACAAGCGCGGACGCGCTACCGGTGAGATGCTCGCGCTGATCGACTCGGCCCTGCGGGCCGCGCGGCCTGGCATCACGGTCCAGCATGCGGAGAACCCGGCCGATGCACTGCGCGCCGCGCTGCGCCTCGCTGGCGGCGGGCCGGTGCTGTTCCTGTACGAGAAGCTCGCCTTCGCCAGGGACGCGCTGGCCGCAGTCGGGGCGCAGCCGTGGCCGGAAGCCGGGTCCGGCTCGCCGGCGCCAGGCTCTACCGGAGGTGCCGGGGGTGCCCGGGCGGCGCAGAACGCGGTCGCTGCTGCCGCTGCGGTTGTGGATGACGCTGCCCGCGCTGCCGGGCAGGGCGGCATGTGCTCGGACTCGCGCGACGGCTCCGCCGACTACGGGACGCCGCTGAGCACGGGCCGCTGACAACAGGCATGCGATGACCGCCCGCCGGCCGGACGCGGCGCGGCCCTTGACACATTCCCATATGGGCATATGATTTTGGTGTGGCCAGGGCAGCAACGACGAGCGACGCGTTCAACGCGGTGGCGGAACCACGCCGCCGTCAGATCCTCGACGTGATCGCGGCTGGCGAGCTGTCGGTGACCGATCTCGTCCGCCGGCTCGGGGTTCCCCAGCCGCTGGTTTCCAAGCATCTGCGGGTGCTCAGGGAGACCGGGCTGGTGGTCGCGCGGGACGACGGCCGCCAGCGGCTCTACCGGCTCAACGGCCCGGCGATCAAGCCCATCTACGACTGGGCGCGCGACTTCGAGCGGCTGTGGTCGGAGCGGTTCACTCACATGGACGTCGTGCTGGCGGAGCTCACGGCGGCCGAGCCTGGCCACGCTAACGACAGCACGGCGGAAACGGAGGACGGAAATGTCAGGGACGACGACTAGCAACTCTGCTGTTGTCACGCTTCCGAGCGACACGCAGATCCTCATCACCAGGGAGTTCGACGCGCCGCGCCACCTGGTCTATCGCGCCTACACCACGCCCGAGCTGATCAGGCGGTGGTGGGCCGGAGACCGCGGCCGGGTCACCTCAGTCGAGGTCGACCTGCGGCCCGGCGGCAGCTGGCGGTACGTGATGACGGCGAACGCTGGTTTCGAGGTCGCCTTCCACGGCGAGTACCAGGAGATCATCGATGGCGAGCGAATCGTCTCGACCGAGGTTTTCGAGGGCGCCCCGGACGCGGCCGCGGTGAGCACGACCACGTTCGCCGAGCACCACGGCCGCACGACTCTGTCGATCCTGGTCCAGCACACCAGCCAGGAGAACCGGGATATGCACCTCAACTCGGGCATGGAGGCTGGCATGCAGGAGTCGATGAACTACCTGCAGGAGGTCGCGCGCTCGCTCGCGTGAGCGCCGCGGTGACCAGCTGGCGCCAGGCGGGCGCCCTCAGAGGGAACGGGGCCGTGTCGGCCGGTGCAGTCGCTGACCTCGCGGCTATCCGGCAGGCTCACCGACGGGGTCGGTAGCCCACAGGCCACTAACGTCTCGCATCGGCGTCTCGCAGGGCCGGCCGTCGGCGACCAGCATCGTCGGCAGGCCGGCAGCCGGGACCGTGATGATCGCCGAGGACCGGGTGCCGTAGCCCTCCGCGTGCACACAGGCAGCCGTCAGCGAAGCTGGCCACACACGGCCAGTGGCATCGGTGCGCGGCTCCGGCACGGCAGGCCGGTGGTCGCGGAGCACCGTCTGCAGGATCTCGGCAATGGCGGCGGCGTCGGCACCCGGCTGCTCGGCCAGTCTCCGCTCGACCAGTTCCCTGACGAATGCCGCCTTCGGCGACACAGCGCGCAGCGACGCGTTCTCCAGCACATGCAGGCCGGGCCCGAGCTGCTCGATCTCTGGCGTGGCGCTGTCCGCCCCGATCCCGGCCGAGAACAGCGCGTCCCGGTCGCCGACCAGCATCCAGCACGGGTTATAGCGAGCCGGTTCGACGTCGGCGATGAGCGCGTCCATGGCCTGCCCCGCGGTTGGCTGGCGAGCGCAGACCAGCGGCAGCTCACCACGAGAACGCTTGGCCGGGTCGCGGCCGTCGGCCGTCGGCTGATTGGTGAGCCCCGCAATGACACCCAGCTCGCTGACCGCGAGCCACGTTCCGCCGGCTAGCAGGTCGCGGCCGCCGAGAATGCGCGGCTCTCGCTCGCGCAGCACCGTGGCGGCAACGGCCGGCCGGTCGAGCCGCTCGTCCCGGTTGGCGGCGACCATCAGCGGCACGCCGGGAACGACCCGGAACAGCGTGATAAGCAGGCACATCCCTCAGACGCTAACCGACCGCCCGGCCGCCCGGGTCAATCGGTTGCCGCGGAGCGGTCAGCCCTCAGCCGGTCAGCCGCCCCATTGGGGCGCGCTGGCGGGCGCGCCCGACCGCACGGGTTAACGGCGATCGCCCGGCGGAGGGCAGCTAGCCGAATTGTCGGCGCGGCTGCTTGCACTGCCTGCCAGCGCCGAATGACCCTGATTCCAATCGGCTCTCACCCGGCCGCACCCTGCGGTCCGGGGGGCAGCAAATACGCCGGTGAAACGGGGGCTCGTCATCTACGCCGCAGTTCTGCACAGCCTCGACGCGGCCTGGCTCCGGGACAACTGCCAGTGCGCATCGTGCCGAGACCCATCGAGCGGCCAGCGGCTCATCAGCATCACCGACCTGGCTCCCGACGTGACCGTCACCAGGGCCATGCAGGAGGCCGACGGCCTGCACGTGACCTTCGGCCCGGATGGCCACGAGGCCGTGTTTACCCGGACCTGGCTGGCGGGGTACGCGACGGCAGAAGTCGATCGGCGCAGTGAGGACGCTAAGCGGCTGTGGTCGGCACGCGACTTTCCGGCGGGCGCGCCCGTTACCTCCTGGCAGGCCTATGCGGCCAGCGACGCGGTTCGTATTCGCTGTCTGCGGGAGCTGCTCAGCACCGGCTTCATGCTGCTGCGCGGGGTACCAGCCGTACCGGGCGCCGTAGCCGAGGTGGCCGCCAGCTTCGGCTACATCAGGGAGACCAACTACGGCAAGCTGTTCGACGTCCGGGTCGAGGCGGCGCCAGCCAACCTGGCCTACGCAAGCCTGCCGATCGGGCCGCACACCGACGATCCCTACCGGGACCCGGTTCCCACGCTGCAGGCGCTGCACTGCCTGGTCAGCGCCGCTGACGGCGGCGAGACCGGGCTGCTGGACGGCTTCCGCGCCGCGGCCCAGCTGCGCGCTGAAGACCCGGCTGCCTTCGACTGCCTCAGCCGGACACTGGTGACATTCGGCTACACAGACGCGACCACGCAATTGCGGGCGATGCGGCCGATGATCGGCCTGAACGAGGCGGGGCTAATCCGGGAGATCAGGTACAACAGCATGTCGATGGAGCCGATGCGGCCACGCTCTGGCGCATTGCCCGACGAGGCGGCCGATGAGATGCATGAGTTTTACGTTGCGTATCGCGCGTTCGCGGCGATCCTGCTGCGATCGTCCGGCACGCTGCGGCTCCCTCTGGCGCCGGGCGACTGCGTGGTGTTCGACAACACCCGGATCCTGCATTCCCGTACGGGATTCTCGGCTGCCGGGCGGTGGCACCTGCAAGGCTGCTACGCCGACATTGACGGCGTCGAGTCCACCGTGGCGGTGCTCGCGCGCAGTTGCGGCCGGAAGGCCGGCTAGGCGTTCCGGAGCCAGCGGAAGCCGGCGATCAGTACCGCCAACGCGGTCGCCACGGTCATGGGGATGAACCCGGCGGCGATCCACTGCCCCGCGTTGAGGACCAGCGCGGTGCGGGAATTGTCAGCGGCGTGGTCATGGATGAGCCCGGCAGCCAAGGCCGTAACGGCGTAGGCCGTAGCAGGTACCGGGAAGATGACGTAGCTCGCGCCAGGCCGGACGGCCAGCGCCGCGAGGATCGTGCCGGCTATGAGGAAGATGCCCAGGATCAGTCCCGGCTCGCTGCCAGACAGCACGGTGATCACCATGCCGAGCAGCGCGGCAGCCACGACCGCGAAGACCCCGAGCCTGCCGGGCCGGGTGCCCCACAACTGTGTCACCGGCGCCGACTGACGCGGCGTGACCGAAGGCCGCCCGCCCTGCCGTGGCCCGCCCGGCCCGGACGGCGATGCCCCCGGTGCGTCCGCCGGAGAACTTCCCGGCCGCGTGCGCGGCATCTGGCCTTGCGGCCCGCGTGGTTCCGTGGGGTCCCCTCAGTAACTGAACTGGGCAGGCCTCGCGGTCCCGCCTCGGCGGGCCGGGCCTGCTTCCTGATCATGCTGACACAGCGTGCCCGTTACCGGGTGACGCCGCGTCGGCCGGATAGTCTGCTGTCGAGCGTAGGTGACCGGGGCATGGGATGCGCGGGCGGGGAGGCGGGCCTGAGTGGCCGGTAACCGCGAGGACTCCAGCGGGCCGGCGTGGGCAGGGCAGCCTGGCCACGCTCCCCAGCTCAGCGGCCCGCAGCCGCCCGGCTGGATGGCGGCAAGCCGCGCGACCCCCGGCGGGCCGAGCGCAGGTCAGCCTCGGCCCAGCGCACAGAACCGCCAGCCGGGCGGCGGATCGGCTGGCAGGGGCCAGCCCGGCCCGGTCGACCGCCGGCCAGGGCGGTCGTACATCGCCACCTGCATCCTCGCCGCCGCGATCATGGTGACAAGTGGCTTTGCCTACGTGACCGTCCGCGACGTGGCCAGCATCGGCAGCTCGAACGCCATCCTGAGCGGCCCTTCCACCGGCGCGCAGAACATCCTGCTCATGGGCATCGAGAGCAGGCGGTACTGGAACGGGACCATCCTGCCACCGAGCATCCTCGCCAAGCTGCACGCGGGCAGCGCCCAGGCGGTCGCTGCCGGAGCCGGGGGCAACGCTACGAACACGCTGATCCTCATTCACGTGTTCGCGGACGGTAAGCGGGCCGTGGGATTCTCGATCCCGCGTGACGACTGGGTTCACTTCTCCGACACGATGGGGCCGCAGCAGACCGGCAAGATCGACCAGGCCTACGGTGTCAGCATGTTCTACCGGGAGGAGCAGCTCACCAAGCAAGACTCCGGCCTCAGCGCGGACAGGATTGCGACCCTCGGCAACGAGGCGGGCCAGGCCGCGGCCGTCGCTACGGTCGAAAAGCTCACTGGCGTCCATATTGACCACTTTGCGGCGGTGAACCTCTACGGGTTCTACGAGCTGGCCCAGGTGCTCGGCGGGGTGGAGGTCTGCCTGAACCACCCGGTACACGACGTCAACTCCGGCGCCAACTTCCCTGCTGGCTACCAGCACCTCAACGCAGCGCAGGCACTGGCCTTCGTGCGCCAGCGCGACGGCCTGTCCAACGGTGACCTGGACCGTACCCATCGCCAGCAGGCATTCCTGGACTCGGTCATTCACCAGCTACGGACTGAGGGCGTAATGGGTGACCTCACCAAGGTCCAGGCGCTCCTGACCGTCGCCCGGCAGTACGCCATCACCGACTCTGGGTGGAACCTGCTCGATTTCGCCGCCGATGCGCGGAACCTGACCAACGCCAACCTCGTGTTCCACACGCTGCCGATCACCGGCTACGAGACCATCGACGGCCAGGACGCCAACGCCGTGAACCCCGCGTACATCAGGCAGATCGTCCACGCCACGTTCTATCCGAAACCGGCATCACGGGCTAACCAGGCAAGCCACTCTTCTGGTGCCGCCAGAGTGAATCCCCATCTGACAACGGTCGACGTCTTCAACGGCGGGCAGACTGCTGGCCTCGCCCGCCGCGTGTCTGACGCCCTGGTGTCGGCGGGCTACACGGCTGGCCA
Source organism: uncultured Actinomycetota bacterium (assembly GCA_963718765.1). Classification (GTDB taxonomy): domain Bacteria; phylum Actinomycetota; class Actinomycetes; order Streptosporangiales; family Streptosporangiaceae; genus JAJYUU01. The sequence continues at coordinate 1,088,447 of CAVQZV010000018.1, read as the reverse complement.
GATAGCGGACACCAGCCACCGGGCCAGTACCGCCGTGGTCTACGGCAGCGGGGCGCAGGCGAGCGCCAGCCAGATCGCCGCGCTATTCGACGTGACCGCGGTGGCGGGCTCGTCGGTACCGCCCGGGCACGTTCAGGTCCTGCTGGGTGCCGGAGCCACGGTTCCGGCTGTCTCGGCCGTGAGCACGCCCGGCAACTCGCCGACACCCGTGGTGCCCACGACCGGCCCGCAGGGCGGCGCGGTTCACGCAAAGAACGGGATTCCCTGCGTGAATTAGCGCGTCCTAGCGCCGCCAGACGCTCGCGTGATTACTCCGCGGCAGGCTGACGCCCCAGCGTCCAGACCATGAGGCGGCCGCTCTCCCCCGGCGCCTCGGGGCGCCGCTCCTCGATCCGGTCCAGCCGGTAGCCGAGCTTGCGCGCGACAGCCGCGCTCGCGGTGTTAGCTGCGTCGCAATGGATCTCAACCCTGATGATGCCCGGCATCGCCAGCGCCACCGATGTCATCGCCTCGGCCGCCAGGGTCGCGTAACCGCGGCGCGCCTGCCCTGCGGCGATCCAGTAGCCCAGCTCGACGCTCCGGTCACCCTCGCGCCGATGCATGGCGATCTCGCCCACGAGGGTGCCGCTCTCGGCCGTGAGCACCGAGTAGACATAACCGAGGCCCGACTCCCAGCCATGGTCTGCCTCTGCCACCCGGACGAGCTGGCTCCCGCGGTCAGCGGCTTCCCTGGTCGCCCACGGCATCCACGGCCGGAGGTGGTCAAGGCTGGCACCGACGGCGGCAGCGATCGCTCCGGCGTCGGAAGCCTGAACCCGTCGCAAGATCACCCGCCCGGCCTCGACCCGCTCAGGCGGGGCGGTGGCAGGCTCGGACGGCATCGCTCCATCGTAGGCAGGCGCTTGCCCGGCCGCGCACTGGCGAGCCGGGCTCGGGGCCCGCCAGGATTGCGGCATGGCAGATTCCGCCTTCCGACCCGATCTGTACCGGGGAACAGCCCGCGGCTACGACCAGTTCCGCCCGCCGTATCCAGCCGAGCTGATTGCAGATCTTTCGGCCAGAACGGGCGCGGATGGCAGGGGCCGGCTGCTGGACCTGGCCTGTGGCACCGGTCAGGTTGCCTTCGCGCTGTCGCCTGCCTTCGCGGAGGTCTGGGCCGTGGATCAGGAGCCCGGCATGATCGAGGTCGCGCGCGAGAAGGCAGCGCGATCCGGCGGGGCCACCCGGTTCCGGTTTCTGACCGGCGCAGCCGAGGAGCTGGCCGCCCCTGCCGGACACTTCGACCTCGTTACCGTCGGAAACGCCTTCCACCGGCTGCCGCGCGCCAATTTGGCGCGCGTCGTCTTTGGCTGGCTCCGCCAGGGCGGATCCCTCGCCCTCCTCTGGGGTGGCTCGCCGTGGTCCGGCGACCAGCCCTGGCAGCGCGTCTTGACGGCGACGATGGATCGGTGGCAGCAACGGCCCGGCCTAGACGAGCGGATTCCGGCCGGGTATGCCGAAGCCCGCGATGCCCGCCCCGACGCGGAGATACTCGCCGAAGCCGGATTCGAGATCGTCGGCCGGTACTCGTTTGGCGTCAGTCGCGACTGGACGGCAGCCGAGATCGCTGGCTATGTCGCCTCGACCTCGGTCCTGTCGCCGGAGGCCCTCGGCGAGCACGACGCTGACTTCCAGGCCGACCTGCGGGGTGAGCTCAGCGCCGCCCAGCCGGACGGCCAGTTCCGGCAGCACACGGAGCTGGCTTACGACCTGGCTCGGCGCCCGGCCTGACCTCCCTGCACGGCCGGCTACTCGAGAGGCCCGCGACCGATGGCGGCGGGCTGTCGTCCCGCCAGCAGCCAGCCACCGATCACTGCCACGAGCGGCATGCCGACGAGGATGAGCAGCAAGTTGGCCACCGGGACGCTACTGAGCGACGACAGGGTGTCCAGCTGATTGGTACGGAAGAAACCGATCGCGGCAACGTACCCGCCGACAGTCCCGACGACCGCGCCGATGAGCGCGAGCGTGCCCGCGGTGGTGGCAGAGATTGCCCGGCGGGCTGTGCCGCTCGCGCCGGTCGCCGTCAGCGTGCGGAGGCTGCTGGCGGTCTCGCTCCGCAGCAATCCGACGCTCATCGCGAGGATGCCGAGGACCAGCAGAATACTGAAGATCGTGGCCACGTCGACGATCTCGGCGAGAGTCGGGATGCTGTCGTGTGCCTCCACGGCTAGCCCAGCCGCCGTGGCAGCGCGCCGGGCCGCGCTGACCTGGCTTGACGTCAGCGACTCTGGGGTCTGGACCAGCCAGCCGGCCGTGCTGGTCGTCAGGTGCAACTGGCGTACGGCGTGTTCGGTAATCACGGTGTTCGGCGCCGACGTGCCGGACGGCAGCGCGCTGACCTGCTGGATCACCGGGCTCGCCAGGCAGGAGTTCGGCGGGCAGGGCCACGAGCCACCGGGGCCGAATTTGTAGGCGCCGTAATGGAGTTGCATCTTCGTCATGGTCGACAGGCCGGGCCTCATGGTGAGGATGTCGGCGTCTGGACTGACCTGCGCGGCGGTGATGCCGTACGCGCGCAGGAGCTGCGGGGTCGCCACGTACACAGCTCCGTACCAGTTCCGCCCCGGCGCGGCGCGCAGCAGCGCCGAGTCAGTCGTGTCGAGCTGGACGAGGTCACGGGACCCGAGCAAGGCAGCGATGCCCCTGGCCTCCGCTGCCATCGCTGCCCTCTCGGCACCGGTGACGGAGATCGGCCCGGATTGGGTCCCGTTACGGGCGTAGACAGTCGCGCCCTGGGCGGGTGCTGCCTGACTCGGCAGCCGGCCGCTCGGCTTGACCGACGGGTGCGTGCCCTGCGTTCCGGGCGGTGCGACGAACTGGTTGCCGGCCGGGTAGATGACGAGCTGATTCGGAGCCAGGTTGGGCCCGACCCAGTCGATGGCGCTGCCGAACCGCCCAGCGGCGATCACGCAGGTGATCACCGCGATGAGCACGCTGATGCTGATAGCCCCGAGCGCCGCCCCGGAGCGCACCCGGTACCTGGCCAGGTCCCGCAGCGCCAGCCGCACGGCTATCGGGGCCCGCCGGGTAGCCGTGGCCAGCAACGCCAGGCAGGTTGGGGCGACCAGAACTACCCCGACGCACAGCACGATCAGGCCCACGATCAGGGCGAGAAAGAGTGTTGCCTTGTTCCCGCCGTCGGCCGACGTCGCGTTCTGACTCGCGAGCCCGATCAGGAAGAATGCGACGGCCAGCAGTCCGAGGCCGGTCGGCCCGGCCCACCGGCGAGCCTGTCGTGGCATCGGTGGCCGGCCAGCGAGCGCGGAGACGACCGGCATCTGGGCGACGGCCCGCGCCGGTCGTACTGCCGCCAGGTAGGCCGCCAGCACAGCAAGCGCCATGGACACAACGATCACCAGCCAGGGCAGCTGGAAAGCTCCCATGACGTGATGAGCGCTCGCCTCGGCGCGGGGACGATACGCCAGCCAGCCCGCCAGGCCGAGCGCGAACCCGGCCACCGCGCCGACAACTCCGGTCGCAATACCGTTGGCGCTGACCACAAGCCCGACGTTCGCGTCCGTGGCCCCCTGCGCGCCGAGCATGCCAATCGACCGCAGCCGGCGATGCGCTAGCACCGTGAATCCGCCCACGCTCACCAGGGCAATGAGCAGCATCCCGAGCGTGGCCGCTGCCAGCGAGATGGTCACCGGGTTGATCTCGTTGGTGTTGACGGCCGTCATCCGCGTCGCCACATTCAGGCCCTGCACCGAGTGGGGATTCACGCCCGACGCGTCAAACAGCACGGTGACCAGGCTGGGCGCACTCACCTGGCCGGGCGCCACGAGCGCGAAGTCGTCGAGCAGGTTCTGCGGGTTAGCCACGATGCCGACCACCCGGCGAGCTGAACCGCCGGCACGCCACGTGTCACCAGCCTGGAGGTGCAGTTCCGATGCGAGCCCGCTGCTGAGGGCTACCTGACCCGCCCCGCCGGGGTAGTGGCCGCTCACCAGCGAGAGCATCCGTTGGCCGAAGGCACCGTGCGGGTTCTGCGCGCGCAGGCTGTAGGTGTTGACCGAGCCGGGCACCGGGATCGTCTCGTTCTCGATCACGTCCACCCGGCCGAAGCGGTGGCCGAGCGCTGCGATCTGGGCTTCGAGGTGCGGGCCAGGCGCCAGCGTAGCCATGTCGGATGCGGTCCCGAAGCCGGCGTCCGGCGGGGGCGGCGTGTTGGTGGCCACCGCCGAGCCGACGAAGGTCGCCGCGACCGCCACGGTGATCAGCGCCAGGATCAGCAACTGCTGGCGCCACTCGCGGCGCAGCAGCCGCCAGGCCCATCGGATGACCGCGCGCCGCGCGGGGACGCCCCCGTTGACGGCCACCGCGCGGCCGGGCCGCTCTCCGACTGTGAGGCTCACCGCGACCGTCCGTGCGTGAGCAGGGACTCCGGGCCCGGTGCCGGGCCTGTCTGGTCGGTGACCTGCCCGTCGCGCAAGAAAACCACCCGGTCAGCCCACGAGGCGAGCTGTGCGTCGTGGGTAACGACCACCGCGGCCATCCCGCCGTTCTTGCACGCGTCGTGCACCAGGCGCATCACCGCCTCGGCGTTGCCCGAGTCGAGCGCGCCGGAGGGCTCGTCGGCGAGCAGCAGCCGGCGCTCGCCGACGACAGCACGCGCGATCGCCACCCGCTGCCGTTCACCGCCCGAAAGCTGGTCCGGGTAGCGCTCGGCTCGCTCGGCCAGCCCCAGGTCCGACAGCGCCGCCAGCCCGGCGGCTCGGGCCTTCCGCGCGGACAGCCCATCGAGCTCGAGCGGCAGACTCACGTTCTCCGCAGCAGTCAGGCCGGGCAGCAGGTTGTAGTCCTGGAACACATAACCGATCGTGCGCCGCCGCAGCCGCGCCTTGTCGTTGCGGGACATGCCAGCTAGCCCGGCGCCGCGGACAAGCACCTCGCCCTCGGTCGGGTCTTCCAGGCTGCCCGCGATCATCAGCAGTGTGCTCTTGCCCGATCCGCTCGGCCCCATCACGGCGACCATCGCGCCCTCGTCCACCGACAGCGTGACTCGGTCCAGCGCGTGCACCTCGGCGGCGCCCTGGCCGTAGACCTTGGACACCCTCCGGAGCTCCAGCATCTTCATCCCCGTACTCCTATGCGCCGTCGCTGCCTCGGCAGCGGCCCACTCGCCGGCTGGACATGGCCGTCGGCCGCCGCCCGCTTGAGCCGGGCATCAGCCGCGTCGAGCCAGCGGACGACCGAGTCCAGCCGGAATAGCTCGGCGTCCACCGCGAGGGCGAGGTTCAGGTCACCCTCGGCCCCGCCTTCCTTGATTCGCGTCCACTCCTGCATGAGCTGCACGAGGTAGCGCCGGTGGTCCTGGATCACCTGATGCACGTCCGTGCCCGGTAGCCGGATAGCCACCAGGACCTTCATCACCAATTCGTCCCTGGGCGGCGAGCTCAGGTTCGGTGGCATGTGCAGCCAGTCCGCCAGCTCAGCTGCACCGGTCTCGGTGATCTGGAACGCTTTCTGCGGCCCCTCGTCGGCGCCTTCCGACTCGACGAGCCCGTCTCGCTCTAGCCGCTGCAGCGTCGTGTAGACCTGGCCGACGTTCAGCGGCCACACCTCACCGGTGCGCGCCTCGAACTCCTCCCGCAACTGCAGGCCGTACTTGGGTCCCTCGCTCAGCAGGGCGAGGAGTGCGTGCCGGACGCTCATGACCACTCACGTCGTATCATGCGCAGTAGCATACGCAGTATACAGATGAGTAGGCAAGTGGCCGAGGCCCGAGCGGGAACCCGGGATTGTCACGGCCGCACGTCGATCGCCGCTGGGCCCTCAGTCGACCGATGGTCAGAGGTCGCGAGCCGCCGTGTAATTCAGGTAGAGGACGCCGTTGTCGTAGGTCTGCGAGTCGGCGAGCGCCCACTTTGTGGCTCCGGTGTCTGAACCGAACAGTCTCGGACCACCCGCCCGGGTGATCGGGTAGACGAAGAGATGGAGCTCGTCCACCAGGTTGTCGCGCAGGAGGGCGCGAACGAGGGTTCCGCTGCCGCTGACGTAGAGACCGCCGTCCACCCGGTCCTTGAGACTCCTGATGGCGCCGGCATCGTAGGGGCCGACGATCTCAGAATTGCGCCACGTAGCATTCGACAGAGTCGAGGAGACCACGTACTTCATGGTGTCGTTCATGAATGGCGCGCCGGGATCGTCCTCCGCGCTACGGGCCGACCAGGCAGGCTCGAACATCTCGTAGGTCACGCGGCCGAGCAGGATCCCGTCGCAACCGGCCACGGCTGTGCCGATCGCAGCGCCCATCATCGGGTCGAAGCCGAAGTCGAATGTCCACCGTGGCTCGTCGATGACACCGTCCATGGTGGCGAACTCGTGCACGCGGATCTTTCCCATGTGTTGCTCCCGTCTGTTCGTAACCCCCGCGTCATGACTAACGGTGCGCCGGTCCGCCACCGGCGCGGGTCTGCTGCGGGGTTGCGTCCGGCGCATAGTCGCATGTCCCGTCCGCCCGGAACTGGCGGGCCGCCCGGACAACTTCCGCGCCCAGCTTGCGCAACTGGACGGCAACCGCCTCATCCTTCAGGTGGCCATCAGGGTCGAATGACTGCCACGACTGGGACACCGGCAGCACGAGCGGCACGCTCCACCCGCGCAGTGACCGGGCGATGAAGTCCATCGTGTTGACGGCTTGCAGTCCCTGTACTCCGCCAGCGGTCGTGACCAGGCCGATCGGTTTGTTGGATAGGTACGGCGGGTCACGCTCAGCCAGCAGGATCAGCCAGTCCAGCGCATTCTAGGACGAGCCGCTAACCGAGCCGTGGTATGTCGGGCTAGACCAGATCATCGCGTCGCAGTCGTAGACAGCGTCGGCGAAGCCGAGCGCGGGCATCGGCGGCGCGTGCTCTGCGGTGTACGGCGGCAGGCTCAGGTCCCGCACCCAGATCAGCTCGGTGTCGGCACCGCTTTCGGTGGCGCCGTCCAGCGCGGCCCCCAGCGCGGTGCGGCTAGTGGATTCCGCGCGCAGTGAGCCGCCGAGCCCCACCACTCGCACAGGCCTAGTCATCACGTACTCCTGTCATCGCTCGCTGGCCGGCCGTAGGGAGCCTGGACTAGGACCTCCTCAGTTCGAGCAAAGGAATGGTGCGGACTCCAGCAGTTTGCCGTGCGTACTCCGCGAAGCCCGGGTAGCGGCGCGCTTGCTCGGCGTAGATGCGGTCGCGTTCAGCGCCGGTCAATTCGCGGACGGTCACCTCGTATGTCTCAGTTCCGCGTTCGACACGGCCGTCACCGGCGGCGGTCAGGTTGTGGTACCAGTCCGGGTTAGTGGGCGCGCCGCCCTTGGTTGCAAAGACGTAGATGATGTCCGGCTCAGTGTCGTGCTGAAGGTACATCACCGGGTTGACGTGCTCCCGCCCGCTCTTGCGGCCGCGGTGATGCACCAGGACCATCGGAGCGCCCTCAAAAATCCCGCCAACCGTGCCTGCGTTGGCTCGGAACTCCTCGATGGTCTGCGCGTTCCAGTCGAGCGTGTCGCTCATGTCGAACTCCCGTCGTTCACGGCGCCGGGGAATGCGAACCCGGGGCCTGCGATGAGCAAGGACAGCGCGCTTTCCGCCTTCGGCCGTCTGCCTTTCGCTAGGCGGTGGCGCGCGCTGCGCTGGCGAGATGCGCCGACAGGAGTTGCCCGGCCCTGTCCAGCGCCGCGGCAGCTTCGTCGAGGATTGGGTAATACGCCTGGAAGACGTGGGGCACCCCCGGGGTGATATCGAGGGTGACCTCGACGTCGGCGGCGGCGGCACCCCGGGCGAGGCGGATGGCGTCGTCGAGGAGTACCTCGTGGGTTCCGGCCTGGATGACGAGCGGCGGCAGGCCTGATAGGTCGGCGAATAGGGGGCTGATGAGGGCCAGCGCAGGGTCATGTCCCGCCGTATAGTCGGTGACCCGGGCGTGGAGTGCTTGCGGGCTGAGCAGCGGGTCGGCCTCGCGCTTGGATTCCATGGTCGTCCCGGCCAGTGTCAGGTCGGCGTACGGGGACATGACGAAGGCAGCGGCGGGCAGGGGCAGGCCGTGATCTCGGGCGTTGACCAGGGTGGCGATGGCGAGCCCGCCGCCGGCGGACTCTCCCGCGAAGGCAATGTCCGACGGGGAGGTGCCGTCTTCCAGGAGTGCTTCGTAGGCCGCCAGGGCGTCGTCGACCGCTGCCGGGTACGGGTGCTCGGGGCCGAGCCGGTACTCGACAGAGATGACCCTGGCCTGGGTCCGCCGGCCGATCTGGGAGGCCAGGTCTGCGGCGAGGGCGGCCTCCCCCATGACGTACACGCCGCCGTGGAAGTAGAGCACAACGTGGCGGGCCTCGATTCCGTCGACCGTGATCTCGGCAGTTGGCACGCCGCCCAGCTCGGCTGCGGTGACGGTCACATCGGCTGGCAGGGGCTGTGCCGAGAGCAGGTCGCGGAGCAGTCGCCGCTGCTCGCCGACGTCACTGCCGGCGGGGAACGCCGACTGCCGCAGGATCTTGTCGAGGGCCTCTCGCTGTTCGGTGCTCACGGAGAATCTCCCTTCTGCTGGAATCCGCCCGGCAGAACCCAGGCGGGCTCGCCCAGCTGAATCCGCTGCTGAAACTCCTGCCAGGTGGCGGGCCACTACGGGGCCTGCCGGCAGGTGACGAGGCGTCTGACCCGACCGGAGAAGGCTGATCAGGCCTCCGGTCCAGGTGCGATCAGCGTGCGTACGGCGCTCACGCGGCCGTCTCGAATCGTGAGGAAATCGACCCCGCGGGCGACTGGCTTGCCGGGCGGCCCGAAACGCCACGCCAGTGCGGCCGCGTCGGGGGCAACGTACCGTGGGCCGGCCTCTTCGAAGACGAACTCTGTCGGCGCGCCATCGAGGAGCTCCTGAGCCCGGTCGCTTAGCGCTTGCCACCCGACGAAATCTCCGTCTGGATCGGTGAACGTCACGTCTTCCGTATAGGTTCGCCCGATGGCCGCCCACCGGCGGTCACGGTCTCGCTCGCCAAAGACCTCGAGCAAGTTGCTGTGAAGCAGCTCCATCGCGTCTGACATTGGATTGATCCTCTCTTCTGTCACGTCAGGGCAGGTGCTCGGGGCTCGTCACGACCTCACCAGGTGGGATCCGCCGCCCGCCCCGACCGTTGCGCCAGCGGCACGGTCTATTACCGGCGAGCAGCTGCAGAGGGCGACGGGAATCGCCTGGGGCGCCAGCGGCGGCTCGCGGGCCGGGGTGGGTTCGGCGGCGGCAGTCCTGAGCTCGGCGATCCGGCGCCGGGAGGGCAGCAGGACGATGGCGAGGATCACTCCAAGGCCCAGAATCGCGGCAGAGATGGCGAAGGCCGTGGTGTAGCCGTGGGTAGCGGCGATCGCCGGAGCCAGCGGCCCGGTGTGGTTAGTAGCCAGGTAGCTGGCCGTAGCGGTTAGCGCCACGGTGCTCAGCGCCGACAGCCCGATCGACCCGCCGACCTGTTGCATCGTGTTGACCAGTGCCGAGGCCGCGCCCGCGTCCTCGGGGCGGACGCCGGCGGTGGCGGTGTTGATGGTCACGGCGAAGATGATGCCGAAACCCAGGCCCATGATGATCACAGCGGGCAGGATGATGGCGGCGTAGCTGGATGTCGCGGTGAGCTGGGTCAGGTAGACCGTGCCACCGGCGCCGAGCAGCATTCCGGACGCGATCAGGACCCGGGGCCCAACTCGCGGCAGCGCGACGGTGCTGGACACGGTGGAGCTGACCAGAATGCCACCCACGAACGGCAGGAATAGCAGCCCGGATGTCAGCGGGCTGTATCCCTTGACCTGCTGCAAGTAGTAAGCCAGGAACAAGAACACGCCGAAGAGCGCGATCCCGGTCAGGCCGAGCACGGCATAGGAGCCGCCCCGGGTCCGGTCGAGGACCACCCGCAGCGGCAGCAGTGGGTGCGTGGACCGCCGCTCGGCCGCCACAAAAACGGCCAGCAGCAGCGGGCCGACGGCCAGGCAGGTGATGGTGAGCGGGGCCGCCCATCCGGCGGTCTCGGCCCGGGAGAACCCGAACACGATCAGGAACAGCCCGGCGGAGGCCAGCACCGTGCCGGGCCAGTCCAGCCGAGGCCGGGTAGCCGGTCGGCTGGCGCGGATATAGACCAGCGCGCCGGCGATGGCGAACACGGCGAAGAGCACGTTGACGTACAAGGTGTAACGCCAGGACAGGTACTGGGTGAGCAACCCGCCGAGGATCAGGCCCACTCCGGCGCCGCCTGAGGACACCGCGCCGTAGACCGCGAAGGCCCTTCCTCGCTCGCGCTGGTCGGTGAAGGTGCTGGTCAAGGTGCCCAGCGCGGCCGGCGCGAGGAGGGCACCGAACGCGCCCTGCAGCGTCCTCGCCGCGGCCAGCATCGGGAACGAGACCGCAGCGCCGCCGATTGCCGAGGCGACGGCGAACCCGGCCAGGCCGGTGATGAGGACCCACTTGCGGCTGAACATGTCGCCGATCCGGCCTCCGAGCAGCAGCAGCAGGCTGCCGAAAGCCAGCGCGTAGCACGTCACGACCCACTGCCGGTCGTTGTTAGAAAACCCAAGAGCATGCTGGGCTGAGGGCAGCGCGATAGTGACCACGGTGGCATCGAGGACCACCATCAGCTGCGCAACAGCAACCACCACCAGGACCAACCAGCGCCGATCAGCCGGCGCTGCCCCGTCGAGGCGGCGGCTGCCGCCGCCGACCGTGGCGCCGCCTGAGGCTGCCTGCACAGTCCCGGACGGCGCCGACTGTGTTGTCGGTGCGTAGTCAGGCAGGTCGGGGGCGCTGCCCGCCCCGGAGGCTGGCGATGTCATGCTGCCTCCCTGCAATCTCGGCGCGCGTCCTGGCGGCTCTGCAAGCTTTCGCGACGGGTCCAGGCTTGCCGCCCGCCAGGTGATAGGCCATCACCGGATCCGGGTGATTGCGAGGCTGCGTCAGCATGACGCTCCCCCGGCGGTCATCGGATCCCGGTGAGGCAGGGTCACCTGCCAGCACCCGACCATGGCGTCATGGACCCGGCACCCGCCCCGTACACGATCCGCGTCAGCGGGCACGTGGGCGCCACCGTGCTGTCGGCGTTCCCGGCGCTGGCCGCCCAGCATCACGGCGCGCACACCGTGCTCAGTGGCCTGCTGGATCGCTCCGCGCTGTACGGCGTGCTCGCCGAGATCGAGGCGCTCGGCCTGGACCTGCTCGAGATCCAGAAGCTCGGCCCTGACTGCACACCGCAACCCGGTGACAGCCGATCATCGTGACGGCCACTGCCGTCAGACCATCACACGCTCTGCGCGCCTGCCACGCCCAGGCCAGCTGGGCTGCACGCTCGAGGACGGCTGCGGCATTGCGGTCAGGGTGACGCGGCGGTGCTATCAGCCGCGAAGACATCGGCGAGGAAGCCGCGGGTGGCTTCGAAGGAGCGAGCATCAGCAGCCGGGTCGTAGGCAACCCCGGGGACCGCGCCCGGCGTCGCGTCGGAGTGGGTAAACCCGTGCAGCGCGCCTCCGTACATGATCAGCTCCCAGTCGGCTCCAGCGCCGTTCATTTCCTCGGCGAGCGCCGTCACATCGGCGAGCGGCACGTGCGGGTCCAGGGCACCGTGGCAGACCAGCACGCGGGCCCTGACCGCGCCGGGCTGCGCTCGCTTGCTGGTGGCCAGACTGCCGTGGATGCTCACCGCGCCGACCAAGGGTTCCCCTGACCGGGCGAGCGTGAGGACTGCCATGCCGCCGAAGCAGAAGCCAATCGCGGCCACGCGGCCGTCAGTATCAGAGCAGCGGGACAGCGCCGCGAGCCCCGCCTGTGCCCTGCGCACCATCAGGGGCGGGTCATCTCGCAGGGCCTTCAGGGAGCTGATGACCCGGTCCCTATTGCCTGCCACACCGTCGCCGAGCATGTCGCAGGCCAAGACGAGGTATCCGAGCGCCGCGTAGCGCCGGGCCTGCCCACGGGCGTGATCATCGAGGCCCGCGCCGCCGTGGACAAGCAATACACCCCGTCGGGCGCCAGGCAGCGATTCATCACGGAACAGCACGCCAGTCAGCGGCGTGTCCAAGTCACGGTACGGCCAGTCAATGGCGGTGATATTCGCGCCAGAATGATGTGAAGACACCTGCATTACGATAGCAGGAGCTTTCTTTATTCTATTCACATAATACCACAGAATAATATATTCAGAAAGACGGGAGTGATGTCAATCTGGTTTCATTCAACACGCCCGGATGGCAGGGAACCTCGTTGTGAGGACCGGCGCTGCCCGGGCGCTGTCCCGGTGCGGCGGCACCGGCCTGGCAGGCATCGGCCAGTTGGCTGATGTTGCCGGCCGCCGGAAGTCGAACCATAGGGAAGGTGGAGATTCGCATTGTCCTGGACATCGTCGAGCCGCCAGCCGGCCGTCTTCGGGTCGTCAGCGACCCCGGACAGGCTCACCACCCCGGCAGCGAGGCGGAAAGCCTCAGCGCCGCCTATGTCGAGGGCCGTTTGACCAAGGACGATTACGACGCCCGGCTGGAGAGCGCCTTGTCCGCGGGTACGTTCGCCGAGCGGGAACGGGTCGTGAGCGACCTGGCCCGCGCGATGCCGAGCGGCCTGATCCCGGCCGGGACTAGGCCGGTGATCCCGGCACGCACAACAATCGGGCTGGCGGTGGCCAGCTTCGTCTGCGGACTCGGGCAGTTCGTCCTCGCCGGGCCGCTCGCGACCATCCCGGCAATCGTCCTGGGCCACGTGGCCCGCCGTCAGATTCAGCGCACCGGCCAGCAGGGCGCCGGTCCGGCACTCGCGGGTTTGGTCCTCGGCTGGCTGGTGCTGCCCTTGGCCTCGTAGCCGTCGTAGGCCTGGTGGTCGTTCGCTGAAAGGCATGGGCCGCCTAGCTACACTCCGGTTATGAAGGCAGCGGTCTCCACCAGGTACGGCGCGCCCGAGGTGGTCGTGATCTCAGAAGTGGAAAAGCCTTCTCCACGGGACAATGGTCTGCTCGTCAAGGTCCACGCGACGACGGTGAATCGGACCGACTGCGCCTACCGGGCTGCCAGACCCTTCTTCATGAGACTCCTCACCGGTCTGACCAGGCCACGATCAGCGGTCCTGGGGACTGAGTTCGCGGGCGTAGTCGAGGCGGTCGGCGGCGGCGTCACCTCTTTCGAGGTCGGTGACAACGTGTTCGGATACAACGAAGGCCCGTTCGGCGCTCATGCCGAGTACATGTCGATTCCCGAGGACGGCTCTGTCGCGACCATGCCGGCCAGCGTGACCTACCAGCAGGCCGCTCCCAGTACGGAGGGTGCGCACTATGCCCTCTCGCACATCAGAGCGGCAAAGATCAACAGTGGGCAAGACATCCTTGTCTATGGCGCGACCGGCGCTATCGGCTCAGCGGCGGTCCAGATGCTAAAGAGCATGGGTGCCCACGTGACCGCGGTCTGCAGCACCGAGCATGTGGAACTGGTCAGGGGCCTGGGCGCCGACAGAGTCATCGACTACGCAGCCGAGGACTTCACGAAGGACGAGCAGAAATACGACGTCGTCCTCGACTCGGTTGGCAAGAGCTCATTCAGCCAGTGCAAACGGCTTCTGAAACCGCGCGGAGTCTACATTTCCTCGGAGTTGGGACCTCTGGCCCAGAATCCCTTCCGGGCGCTCATTGGCCCGCTGCATGGCGGCAAGAAGGTCATGTTCCCCATTCCGAAGCACGACCAGGCGATGGTCGAGCACTTCAAGAACCTGCTCGAGTCCGGAGAGTTCAGACCGGTCATCGACCGAACTTATCCGCTGGACCAGATCGTCGATGCTTACAGGTACGTCGAGACAGGGCAGAAGACCGGCAATGTCGTCATCAGCCTCGAAGGTCCGCCCTGACCGCTCGTCGTTCAGTACATGGCGGCGATGCCGCTGTTGAGGTAGTGGGCGGCGCGGGCAAGTGCGCCTTGGCTGGGCCCCTAGCCGAGTCCGGCGAGGGACAGCGCCTCGCCGTGGTCGCGGCACGCGTGCAGCCCGACTATCAGTCCGTCCCGGACCGTGACCACGTCATATGTCCGATCGTCGGCCTGCCGGTGCCGGTACTCATCGATCCCCGGCGTTCGCATCACCAGCATCACCCGATCGCCGGCGGCGACCACCGCCTCCAGCTCGGCCCGCAGCCCTAGGTCCGCCTGCCGGTGCAGCGCCTTCTCCAGCTCCTCACGGCCATGGCAGATCTGCGGCTGCGGATTCTCCTGGCCCGGATCGAGGAACGTCCACTCCAGGTCCGGGTCCACGAAGTCCATCATCCGTGCGACGTCGCCCCGGTCGTAAGCCAGGAAGGCCTCGCGCACGATCCACTCGCTCTGGTTGCACATCTGGTGTTCCTCACGAAGGTAAAGCGCCAGCCAGGTGCCCAGGAGTAGGCGTCACCACTATTCCCCTCAATGACCGCAACAGCAAGGCGACTGCGTTCCCGAATGCGAGCGCCTCATGACGGCCATTGCCGGGCACAGGCCGACGGATCCCCTAGGCCGACCTCGGTGACATTGTCCGCCGCCGAGAGGAACGCCGAAGACACCTACCTGCATGCTGTCTGGACCGCAGCGGCCCGGCGGATGCCGAATCGTGCGCAGGTGGGAGCCCGCTGGCTCAGACGAGGCTCTCGCCGATCAGGGTGAGGGTGAGCTCCTCGAGGTGATGGCGGGTAGCGTCCGTTACGTCGCGCAGGGGTCCTTTCCCGGTGAGCACTGCTAGCCCGTGCACGGCGGACCAGATGGGGTACTCAATGCCATCGCGGCGCTGCCGGTTGAGCACGCCGCTGTCGACCAGTTCATCGAGAACCGTGCGGAGCTGACCAAGGGGAGTGCGGTCCTGCGCGGCCGGGGCATCCGGTGCGCCGTACGCGTGCTGCTCCGGAAGCGCGAACGCCGTCGCGAACCATCCCGGTTCCTCGCGTGCGAACTCCAGGTACGCGACACCGATCGCTCGCAGCCGCTCGAGCGCGGCGGCCGGCATGCCGTGCTTGCCGTGCACGCGCGTGACCCCTGCGGCCATGCGATCGGCGAGCTCGTGCAGTGCCGCCGCGCAGACCGCGGCGAGGAGCTCGTCACGGTCGGCGAAGTGCCGGTAGGCGGCATTGGGAACCACCCCCACCATCCGGGTTGCCCCGCGCAGTACGACGGCGTCGGGGCCGCCGGTCCGGGCTAGCTGGAGGCCGGCGGCGATGAGGCCGTCGCGGACCGCGCCGCGCGGCCGGCGTCTCCGCTCTGCCTGGTGTGATTCCGCTGCTGACTGCGTGGCTGACACCCGGCCAGGGTATATCAAGTGGACAGCGTCCACTAACTAAGTTATAGTGGACGCTGTCCACTTACGCGAAGGGAGGCTGGCGATGAGCCGGAACAACCCAGCAGGTGCACCGCGGAATGATGACGCCTGGGTCACTGCGGCGGAGTGGTTCGCCGGCGGCCAGCGGATCGGGTACGACCCGGCGTCTGCGCGCGTGCTGACCGAGGAAGAGGACGCAGCGACCGCGGGAGCACTTCGGGTTTTCGAGCGGGCAACTGCCGCGCAGCCGTATGCGGACCAGGACGGCGTATGGCTCACGCTCCTGCCCGGCTTCCCGGATGGCTCATATGGCTGGGCTCAGGTCGACCGGATACTCGGCGCTGGCCTGATCCCACGGCTGTACGTCGAGCCGGTCGGGCAAGGGGACTCCGATAAGCCCCGGGACTACCCGTACTCGACATTCGAGCGCGCGGACCTGGTCGAGGCGCTGTGGCGGCACCACGGCGTGCGCCGCACCGTCGTCGTCACCTTCGACTACAGCTCGCTGGCGCTGCTCGAGCTGCTACGCCGCCAGCTTGAGCGGACCGCCGACGGCACCGCAGGGCCGGTAGTCGTCGCTGCCCTCATCGTCAACGGTGGCCTGTTCGCCGACGCGCACAGCCACCCCTGGCTCGGCACGCCGCTGCTGCGCAGCCCGCTGGGCGCGGTGGCGATGCGAGGATGGCAGCGCTCAGAGCGCGCATTCGAGACGGGCTGGAGGCAGGCACGCCTGTACTCGGGCAGCTACCATCCCGGCTCCGCCGAGCTCGCGGAGCTGTGGTCGGCGATCACCCGCCGGGACGGCGCGGCGTTCGCGCACAGCGCCGCGGGGTTTGTCGCCGAGCACCGGCGCAACGCCAGCCGCTGGGACCTGGCCGCGATTGCGCGCGACCTGGACACCACGGTGGCTCTGTATGTCGGGGGTAGTACCGAGGACCCCTACGAGCACCGCCAGGTCGCGGCTACGCGCGAGCGCGTCCCTCAGGCCGAGATCCTCGCATTCCCCGGCGGCCACCTCACCACCAGCGAGCACCCGGAACTCCTCGCCGCAGCCATCGGCGACGTCGCAGTCAGGCACGGGGTAGGAGCTGCGGCCGCCGCCAGCCAATGACATGCACCTCAAGGAACGGAACCGCCATGACCAGGATGAGCCCGCTGCTCGATCGCAACGAGCAGTTCGCCAGGAACTACAGTCCCGTCGCGCTCGGCCTTCCGACGGCGCAGGTGGTCGTCGTCAGTTGCCTCGACCACCGAGTCGACCCCGCGATTGTCCTCGGACTCCAGCTGGGCGAAGCCCCCGTCATTCGCAATGCCGGGGGCCGCGTCACCCAGGCGGTGATAGACGACATCGCCTTCCTCGGCTTCCTCGCCGAGCAGCTAGCCGGCGGAGCTGACCGCCTCTTCGAAGTCGCAGTAATCCACCACACGCAATGCGGAACGGGCTTTCTGGCGGACTCCGGTTTCCGGCATCAGGCGGCCGAAGCGACCGGCCTGGATGAGGCAGAGCTCGAAGCCACCGCGGTTGTCGACCCGCACCTGAGCGTCAAGGCCGACGTTGAGCGCTTGCTCACCTCGCCTCTGCTCTCACCAAAAGTCAGCGTGTCCGGTCACGTCTACGACATCGCCACCGGAAAGCTCACCACCACCCTGGACGCCTGCTACCCGCAGCCGCCTCGTCCGCAAACCGGCCGGGGTTAGGCATCTTTCCTTCTCGTAGACCTGGGCCGATACGAGCCGTCTCAGCTGTACGTCGGTCCTTCTTTCTCACTGGCGTGTCGGATTCCGCGCAACTTCGTCAGAGCGGCGGACAGCTTCATGAGGGCTCGCATGGCGACGGTGTGCCGGGCAGGAGGGCGACCGGCGCGCAGGCTAGACATGTTCGAGGGCAGTTCCAGGTCCTCCATCCACCGCCCGGTCGCCCCGCGCCTGATCGCCCGGCTCAGCAGGTGCCCGTTGGCCGCACGGCGCAAATACCCGGGCTCGTGCACGATTCCGGACGCGTGCTCACCCAGATCGACAGGCTCCCCGGCCTCCTGGCGGCCCGTGATCTCCGCCTCCACGCCCAGCATGCAGGCCCGGAACTCCGGCTCGTTATCGAACGCGGCCACTACCACATGCCGCCGCTCCCGCCGCTCAGGGTCATAGCGGTAATGGCGAACGATGAAGCGCCGGATGCTGTCGTCGCCAGGGTCAACCCGCGCCATAGGGCGAGCGTAAGCCCCGGCATCCCGCACCAACGCGATCAGTGAGCATGCCGGTGCGGCCGATCACTTGAGTGCGTCTCCCGCACCCGGCGCAGCGGGCGGAAGAATGCGCGGATTTCCTCGGCTAGTGTCTCTGGTTCCTCCAGGGCCGAGAAGTGGCCGCCGCGGGGTAGTTCCGACCATCGGGTGACGTTGTAGGTTCGCTCGGCGAGTTCGCGGGGTGGCCGTCCGGCTGGTGCGAATTCGTTAGCGAAGATGGCGAATCCGGCCGGCACCGGTACGCGGGTGCCGGGTGGGATACGGCCGCCGTGGTGACGGTGCTCCGAGCCGTGGCCGCGCTCGTGAATGAAGTGCGTCCAGCTGCCATCTATCAGCGCCCGGAAATGAGCGAACGTGCCAGGGCGCGCTCCCGGGCCCGCCAGTCGAACGCAGCCCAGGCGGCCAGCAGGTCTTGCAGGTAGTCGGCGGCGGTGCCTTCCTCCCAGCCGCTGGCTGCGACGCCTGTCGGCCAGCGGGTCCGCCTGATCCGCCCATGCAGCTCGTCTAGGACGGCATCGGGTATGGCGATCGTGAACGGTTCGATCTGAACGAGTTTCGACACCAGCGAATCGTGGCGACTTCGGCCAAAGCCCCGCCTATGCGCGGGCTCCTAGTATGACCTGGTGGCCTGGCGAGGCGAGCCCGCGTGACCGTCATCAGTGTGCCGGAGAGGTTCGTGGTCGACACCTTGAGCCGTGAAGGCGAGGCTGCCCGGCCATGGCTGGCGCAGCTTCAGGAGCTGATCGGCGAACTGTGCGTCCGATGGGGCTTGCGGGTAAGCGGCGATCCGATGCACGGCTACATGGCGCTTGTGGTTCCAGTGCTTCGCGGAGATGCCCGGCTCGCGCTCAAGGTGTCGTGGGTCGACGACCAGACGGTGAACGAAGCGGCGGCGCTTGCGCTATGGAATGGCGGCGGCGCCGTGCGACTCCTCGACGCGGACGACGCGGCCGGAGCGCTGCTGCTCGAGTGGCTCGATCCGCGGCGGCGCCTGGCGGATGCGGACCTGAGCGTCGCCGTGCCGGTCGCCGGGCGCTTGCTGCGGCGGCTGGCGGTACCCGTGCCAGCGGAGTGGCCCAGACGCCCGGTCCCCGGGCTCCGGCAGTGGGCGCTGGAGCTGGCCGCGGAACTGCCGGTGCTCTGGCGGGCCACGGGGCGGCCGTTTCCGGAGCGCCACCTGGAGGTGGCGGTCGAAGTAGCCACCGCGTTCGCCCCAAGCGCCGGCGGGCTGCTCGTCAACCGGGACATGCACTACCAGAACGTGCTGGCAGGGGAACGAGAACCCTGGCTGGTGATCGACCCGAAAGTGATGCGCGGGGACGCTGAGTTCGGCCTCGGGCCGCTGCTGTGGCGCAGGCTGGAGGAGGCGGACGGACCGGCCGGGCTGCGCCGCCGGTTCGACACCCTGGTGGACGAGGCTGGGCTCGATGCGGAACTGGCGCGCGGCTGGACGCTGCTACGAGCCGTCGACTACCAGCTGTGGGGCCTGAACCTTGGCCTCACCGAAGATCCCGCGCTCTGCGCGACCGTCATCGACTGGCTCTCGCTCGCCGATAGGCCGTGACACCCCACCGGCGCGGGGCCCAGAGCGGCGGCTTCGGGGATGGCTCAGGGCCGGGTGAAGCCAACGGGATTGCGGTCACCATACGGCGCGATCCGTACTGGGAAGCCGACGGCATACGCCTCGATCATGAGGCCGTGGCCGATAACCAAGCCCACGTGCCCGGGCGCGGCGGGCGTGCCGTCCGCACCTGCGAAGAAAACCAGGTCGCCAGGCTGCACCTGGCTGCTACTGACCCGCGAGCCGAACGTCCACTGCTGCTCGGAGGTGCGCGGGATGTCGATCCCGGCGGCGCGGTAGGCCGTCATGACGAGCCCGGAGCAGTCGAAGGCGTCTGGGCCGGTGGCACCCCACTGGTAAGGCTTGCCGAGCTGCTGCTCCGCGTAGGCGATTGCGGTACGTGCCGCCGCGGACGGGCCCTGGCCGGCCGGCGCGGTCTCGCTGGTCGCGACCAGGCACTGGGGCGCGCTCGCCGGTGTGGGCTGACTGGCCGTGTAGCCGCCGCTGGCGTACAGGCTCGCCCAGTACAGCACTGCCTGCACATAGGACTCGAGGTGGTTGTAGGCAAAGACCGCCTGCGTAACGTTGGTCAGCACGCCGTGCGCGAGCAGGTACCTGGCGGCGCCGGCGATGGCGTCAGCCGCCTCGTAGACGCTCGCGACTCCGTCGCCGTTACCGTCGGCAGCGACGCCGGTGACCGGCTCACTCGCCGGGTGCACCGCAGCCCCGCCCCACTCGTTGCCTGCCGCTCCGCCAATGCCGATCTGCATCGGTCCGGCCGCCCCGAACGCATTAGCGCCGCTGTGGACGCCGGGCAGCGAGCTCTGCCCGTCATCGCTCTCGACCTTGCCGATGCCGGCAAGAACGACCCACTGCACCCCGTACTGCGCGCCGATCGAGCGAAACAACGCCAGGTAGCTCGCGGGGATCGAGGTATGCGCCGCCTGGCTTGGGTCCGGCTGAGCCTCGGCGCCCCCGCTGACACCTGTACAGGACGTCCCGGTAATCGCCAGCAGCCCGCCGCTGGCGAACATCACGACCGGACCGGCCATGACCGCTGTCAGCACGACAGCTGCCCCCGCCACGGCCAGGGCAGCGCGATGACGCCCGAGGGCAGTTCCGCCGATCACGAGTTGCCCGCGGGGGCCAGTTCGATGTCGCTAACCTGCCAGCTGTCGCCGGACCCGGTAACGGTCACGGCGTAGTCGGTGGTCTGCTGACTGCGCCCGGTGGCGCTTGTTATCTGCTGTACCACCAACACGACGAAGGTCAGGCTGCCAGGCCCGAACGCCCGAATCGAGCCGATCGTCGTCGTGGCGACCGAGACCTGCTTCTCGCCCAGCCGGGCGGCAGCTACGCCGGGCGCTTCGTAAGCCGCCTCGATCTGCCTGACTAGTTGCGCGGACGCGACGGACTCCAGCGACGCGACGTAGGCCGCGCCGCCCTGGGTGTAGGAGTACGTGCCGTAGGCATCGGCGAACCTCACCACGACCTGCGCCGCCGCGGTGAGACCTGCCTGCGTGAACGGCAGCCACTGGTAGATGCTGGCCGGACCCGCGGCACGCATGCTCGATAGCGACGGAACCGGCGTGCTGGCCGAGCTGGCGGCCTGCGGCTTGCCGCCAGAGGTAACGCCACGGTGGGCAAGCGGCGCCAGGAGGTAGGCACCGAGCGCGGCGAACGCGCAGACGATTACGGCGAACGCCACTCGCCGGGCGGCCGGGCTGGGGTCCATGGGATGGTTACCGTCGGCGCATAGGCCGCAGCCAGAATGGCACGGGCCGCTCTGGCAGTTCGGCCTGGCGCGCGAGCGGCCCGGTCATTGGCTGGCCGTGCCAGGGCGCGGGCGGGCCGTCCGCCTGTTCCCGTCGACCGGACGCCGGCCGGCCAGCTGCGGACTGTCCGCGAAGAGCAGAGCGCTGGCGCCCTCCGGCACTCTCCGACGGCCACCGACCCGGGGCGGAGGCCGCCGCCTGGGAGACGCGCACGCGAGCGCCCTGAGCCGACTGACGAAGCGGTGCGCCACCACGCTGACGGCCTGTCACCGGCCCCGTGGTTCCGGCGGGCCAGCCCGCCGGCCATGACCCGAGCGCCGGCGGCGGCACCGTTGTCCGAGCGCCGTCGGCGCTCGGGCCCGTGGCTCTCGTGGCGGCTCCGACTGACATCGCCCTTCTTGCGGCCGAGCCAGCAGAGCTGGGTACGCCGGTCCGGGACCGCAGGTTCAGCGGGGGCGGCTCAGCTGCTGGTGCTGATACCGTCGTGGCGCCCGCCCGAACCCGGACCGGTACCGTCCGGCCTGGGCTGCCCTCCGGGACCGCAGCGTGGTCCGGCGCCGCGCCAGTCCCGTCCCTGGCTGGAGCCTCCGCCGTGGCTGAAGCTTGGAAGCCCGATGCGGCCGCTGCCGCGCCGGCCGCTACGCCGCCACCTGAGGCTGCCACGGCTACCCTCGCCGCCTGCCCCGGATTGCGCCGGGCCCAGCGCGCCGCCCGGTAGGCGGCGAAGGCGGGGAGCGCCGTGGCGGCTGTCATCGTATTGGCGCGCGCGGTGGTCGCTGCCCTGGCCAGATCGGTCTCGGCACGCTCCGGTGAGCCGATCATTCCGTAGCCCACGGCCGAGAACAGGTGCTGGAAAGGTTTGCGGTAGATGAAGGCAGCCACCGTGACCAGCGCAATCATGAGGATCTTGAGCGCCCACGGCAGGACGGCGTCGCTCGTCCCCATGATCAGCGCGTAGCAATACAGCAGCAGGCTCAGCACCAGCGCCACCGCCGCCTGCTTCAGCAGCACGCCGACGAGCATCTCGACCCAGCGCAGCGCGACGATCCGCCCGAATCCGGGGTGCACCCCGACGAGCAGAAAGAACGGGCCGACGATCAGCAGCAGCAGAAAGCTCAGCTTCAGCAGGATGAGGGTGACAGAGATCAGCAGCACCAGCACCCCGGCGACCAGCGCCGCGAACAGCGCCGCGAACGCTACCTCGAGCCGGGTCGTCCATTCCTTGCCCTGGAAGAGCGGGTAGATCGCTGGATCCTTGGTCTGGATGCTGGCAGCGATCCCCTGGAACGCCGACTGCTTGGCCTGGATCAGGGTTGGCGTTGCCTTCTCGTCCGCCGCGATGGCCTGCGCCCACAGCAGTGACCGCCCGTAAGTATTCACAATCGTCGGGTTGCCCTTGCCGGTCGCGTACACCGACGTGCCGAATTCGCCGACGAGCCACGGCTTGCACACCAGGACGCTCCAGAGCTCGTCCGCATTCTGGTCGACGACAGTGCCGCCGGACGTGTAGCTGTACACGGCGGGCAGAACTTCCGGGTCGCCCTTCTGCACTGGGACGCAACCGCCCGGGCCCGGGCTCGGCAGCTTGGCAAAGGCCGCGTTGAGGGCCTGGGAGATGCCGTCGGTGACGCCTTTGCCCGCCCCCGTGACCTCGGCTGGCGCGCCGATCAGGAAGATGGCCGCCGCGCACGCGCCGATCATCCACACGGTGCCCTCGATCGTGCGAGTCGCGCGCTTGCGGATCAGTCCCTGCCACGCGAGCCAGATTGCTGCCAGGATCACGACGACTGACAGATACGGAAAGTAGATCGCCCGTCCCAGGCTCGTGATGAGGGTGTCGGTCACGCGCTGCAGCCAGCCGACAATGCCCTCGCCGGCTGCGGACTGGTAGATCGTGATCGTGACCCGGTCAATCGATTTCGCTGCATCAAACACCATGCCGGCGACGTTGTTGCCGATCAGCGACGTCATGTCCGAGCACTGCAGGTTGGTTGCTGCCCAGTAGTTCCCCGCCACCCCGTACTCGTCGTACAGCGTCGCGGGCGCCTTTCCGCTGCTGGGCGGCGCGACCATCGCATCGATGCCCGCGTTCGCGGGCGTTGGCTCAGGCAGCGACGGCTGACACACGTTGTTGATGTCGCCGATCAACCCGGAGCTGCCGAGCGTACAGAACCCGAGCAGACCGCCGATGTCGCCGATCCCTGGCACTGAGCACAGTCCGCCAGTACTGCTCGGGTCCTGGCCGGTCACTGCCGCCGTCAGCACGACGGCCCGGGTATCCGGCTTGTGCGCGTGGGCCGCCGGCTGACCGGGGCCAGCGGATCGCGGCGTCAGCACCAGCGTCACCAGCACAGCCAGCACCGCAGCACCTCTCAGCGGGCAACTGATTCTGGACATCGGGGCTCCAGTACGGGTTGTGATGCGTGCGGCCGGTCAGCCCGTGCCGGACTGAGCCGGCTCAGCAGCGGGCAAGCCCGCAGGCGCCTCCCCCGCAGGCACCCTGGTCGGGTTGGTGTCCAGGCAACGGCGCAGTTCGTCCGAGATCAGGTCCACGGCAATCCGGTCCGCACGGCCGTCGAGATCACGGAAGATGCATTCACCGTTGCCGAGCCCTCGCAACGCGGCCATGTGCTCGGCCGACGGCTCGATCCCGAGCAGCGATAGGACGCTGGTTACCTCCGACTGCTCGGACGAGCGGAACGCGAACACGCTGGAGAGGCAGTTGGTGACCTGCTCACTCAGCAGGTCACCGGCGTTCTGCGAGACCAGGATGAGCGCCGTGTTGCGCGACCTGCCCATCCGCGAAACCTCAGGGATGAGCTTGGCACCCTGCGGAGTCGAGGTAATCGCCCACGCCTCGTCCAGGAAGATCGCCTTCGGCAGCCGGCGCTCCATGCCGTTCAGCAGCCGGCGGGCGAACTGCGACACCAGGTACAGCAGCACGACCGATAGCCGCTGCTCGTAGGAGTAGTCGTCGCGATCGGTGACGGTATCCGGAAGCGTGAGCCCGGCGAGGGTGAACACCGTCGTCCAGCCGGCCGCGTCGATCCGCGCGCCACCCGACGGCGCGAAACACAGCCTGGCCAGCCGCATCTCTGACATCGAGCGCAGCAGGGCGCCGAGATTGACCGACGCCGGATCGTCCGCCTGCTCCAGGTGACTCACGACTTTGCCGAGGCTCGGCTGCTCGCCAGCCGCGACCGCAGCGACCGCCTGGATCATGGCGCTCTCGCGGTCCTCGCTCATCCGGGGCAGCAGCAGCCGCAGCGTCTCAGTCGCCATGGTCCGTCGCTCGGCCAGGTCGTCGCCGAACGAGAACGGGTCGAGCAGCCCTGGCGCCGCGCTGCCGAGCGGCACCACCCTGGCCTGACGGCCACGGCTGACCAGCCAGCCCGCCAGGGACTCGGTGTCGCCCTTGGGGTCGATCACGGCGACGGTGACGCCACGGAGGGCGAGCTGCAGGATCAGCAGCTGCGCAAGCGTGGTCTTGCCGCCGCCCGGCTCGCCGGTGATGGCAACGGCCGTCGGCCTATTCCGCGATGCGGCGACCAGCGGGTCGAAATGCACGACGGCACGCGCCCGGCCGGTCGTCTCGCCGATATAGGGACCGATCCAGCCCGCACCCTCTACGTGCCGGTCGCCCAGGTCGACGGTCGCGGTCGGCATGCCGCCGGCGACCGTGTAGAGAGGCTGGCGCTGCAGGTAGGACGCGAGCCTTACCCGGTCGCCCGGCAGCGACTCGCACAGCAAGGAGAACTGATCGCCGGTCGAGTTGACCAGGTCAATCCCGATGTCGCGGTAGTGCTCGATGACGGCCTCGACCCGGCGGATGCACGTCTCGCGGTCAGGCGCGGACACCATCAGCCGGTGCCACCCGTAAACGAACGGCAGCCGCTCCTTAGTGATGCCGTGCTCAAGCAGCCTCGCGGCTTCGATCTGCTCGGCGAGGGCGATCGGCAGGTCTGCGCCGGCCTCCCTGATGTGGGCATCCATGTCCCTGGCGTGCGCCAGGCGCCTGCTCACATCCTTGCTCGCGCGAGCCGGGGCGATCAGCCGCATCCGCAGGCTGACCTCGACCGGAAACGGCAGCGCGTCGGCGTAGTGCAGCCACGGCTCGCCCTCCGGGAAGTACATGACGTCCGGGAACCTGGCAAACGACAGGAACGCCGCCCACGACTCGCTGCCGAGCTGCGTCAGCCGCAGCACTGTCCGGCCGTTGTCGATCTGGCCTTCCAGCAGCGACTCGATCTCACCCGGACCCCAGGTCCGGCGCCGGGACGCCGACGGTAGCGCCTGCCCGCCCATACCGGTCAGCGTGTGCCGGAACAGCCAGGCAACCTCGTCGCAGGTCGCATGCGCCGCGGACAGCGCACCGGACCCGAGCGCGCGGCCTAGTCGCTCCGATTGCTCCGTCCACCGCGCGATCTCGGCCACAGGCACCGCCTCGTCCGCCAGGCCGAGCGCTTGCTCGGCGGCGCGGTAGGAGTTCGTCAGCTGAGCCAGCACGCCGCCGCCCCCGGCTAGTTGCGCGCGCACGCCGCGCTGCCCGAGTCGGACCCCGAGATACACCTCCTTCGACCAGAAGTCCTTCGCCCAGACCTGCCGGTACATCTCCTCCAGGTAGGGCACCCAGCCTGCGCCGCCGTCGGATGTGGCGTCCAGGCTGGTTGCCCACTCAGCCGCCGGGTACGGCCGGTGAGCTATGCGCAGGTGCACCTCGGCGTCGGCCATCCGGATGGCAGCCAGCGCGACCGTGATGCTCATCGCCAGCGCCTCGCGCTCGGCCGGCGTGATGAACTCGTAGCTGACTGTCGGCAGTCGGTAGTACGCCCAGGCATGCGTCTCGGTGAGGGCTATCCGGTCGTCGAAATACCGGACCGACATCCGGGTGCGTCCTAGGGTGCGCGAACTCACCGGCTGGCACCCCTCGCTCCGGCGGAGCCGACCAGTGCGGGATCCGCCAGCCCGGACACCAGCACGCCGGCTAGCGCCATGTACGCGTGTATCGTCGCGGTGCTCAGCTGTCCGCTGGCGCCGAGGCTGCCGTCCCAGGGCACCCGCACAATGGCCCGGCTGCGGCCGGCAGCCACGGTAGTAGCGCGCCCGGCGTCGTCGGCAGTCTGCTTGCTCACTCCGTTCAGCACCGTGACTGAGGTCTGCGCCAGCCGGCCATGGCCGTGAGCCTCCAGCCACTCCAGCGTCATGGCGAGGGAGCCAGCGGAGCTGGCGCCCGCGGGAGTGACGAGTACAAGCTGATCTGCGACCTGCACCGCACGCGGCACGTCGGCGGGGGCAGGGTCGGCGAGGGTTATCGGGTAACGGGCAGCGATAGTGTCGATCAGCCGGTCGGAGTCGCGGGGGCCGGGGCCGCTGTGATCGGCTGTCACGACGTGCAGTCCGCGGTCACGGTCCTGCATGGTCCGGTCTCCGGCCAGCTGACTGGGCAGCAGTCGCGGAACCTGACGCGCCAGCTCAGTCACTGAGCCCGGCCGGCCACCGAAATCAAGCACCGCTACGGCCTCGCCGCGCAGGCTCGCAAGCAGCTGACCGGTCAGCAGCGTCGTTACTGTCTGGCCAGCGCCCGCGGTGGTGCCCAGCACGACGATCCGCACCGGCCCGCCTAGCGGCAGCCGGGTCCTGGCCTGGTCGCGCTGGGCATGGTCGGGAGTGCCCGGCCGGTGGCCGCCCGGCACCACCACCACGCTGTCATGCCAGCCACCATGAGATGTTCGCAGCGCGCGCTCGACTACGTGCAGCGGGCGGCCTCCGTCCTGATCGGCGCGCACCCTCACCACGGGCCTCGCCCTCGGCGTCGGGCCCGTGGCGGGCGCCTGCTCAGCGATAGGTGCGGAAGCGGGCCCGCTGTCCGCCGCGACTGCGATCCCCCGGGTCCCTGCGATGTCAGCCTCGTCTTCGTCCTGCGCCACAGCTACTGCGTAGCTGGCTGGCTTGGGGTCCGGCCCGATCGCTGCGCCCGCTTGACTGGCTACCGCAGCAGCCGCAGCAGCCGCCAGGTCCCGGGCAGCAGGCGTCGCGTCTGCGGTCACCTGCGCGAGGGCGTCAGCCGGAACCGTGACGGCGGGTGACCCGACCCGCTCCCTGACGGCCGGGCGGTCCGGCCATCCGGGCCGTGGGGTTGCGGCCGGCTGGGCCATCGCCGCGGTCGATTCGTCGGGCCCCGCTGGCACACCTTGTCCTGGTCCGGATTGGGCGCGCCAGACCCGCGCCACGATCACGATGTGATCTTCCTCGGTCAGCGGCGCAAGACGGCACCAGGTACGGGGCTCGATGAGGTAGCGCACCTGGGACACGACGAGTTCTGGCAGCCGCTTGCCCTCAAGCACAGGCCGGGTCACCAGCCAGGCCGCCGCGCCGGGCGGCAGCACGTACAGCCACACCCAGGTATGGCTGAACGGCATCCCCACCAGGGTGAGGGCGAGCATGTACGGGATCGCGATCGCAAGGAAGGCGGCGATCTGGCCGACCGGCAGCGGCATGGGCAGCCGGAAATCGTAGAGCTTGTAGAGCCGCTTCTCGATCTTCCAGATATTCGTGTACGTCGGAAGCTCCACGAGCCGCCTCCTTCCGCCTGCTAGCGCCAGGCCGGCCGCGAGCCGGCTCCGGTCTCAGTGCACTCCGAGGGCATTCGCGATACCACTCGCGAGGGTCTGCACGATGCCGGGCGTGTAAAAAACCACGGCAATGGCGACGGCCAGAACGATGAACTGCACGAAGCGGATGATCTCGCGAGTAAAGAGAAAGAAGATGGCGACAATTCCGACGATGCCGAGGAATAGCGGCCCGAAAAGCCCCTGCAGATAGGTGACAAGGCCTTGGGTGCTAAGTGCCACGGCAGG
Organism: uncultured Actinomycetota bacterium; assembly: GCA_963718765.1. Lineage (GTDB taxonomy): Bacteria > Actinomycetota > Actinomycetes > Streptosporangiales > Streptosporangiaceae > JAJYUU01. The sequence goes on along the minus strand of CAVQZV010000018.1, from coordinate 1,060,723 downwards.
TGCCGCGGCGAGCAGGTGAGCCGACATCATGTCTCCGGGGGGAAGTGAGCGCGGCCATCGAGGGCGAGGGATCGCGGGCTATCGTGACGTGTCATGGGGGCCCTTGCGCGGCCGCCTGCGTCGACGCACTGATCGCATGGACGTCCCAGGTGCCGGCTCGCCGCACGACGGTCAGTTCGTAGGTCATCTGCAGCGCAGCCGACGCGGGCCCGGTGGCTACCCGGCGGCCAGCCGGGCGCGCCGGAAACTGCCAGGTCACGGTCACGGAAACGGTCCGTGTCGACCCGCCGGCAGGCGCGTACACCGCATCGACTGCGCCGAGGGTGACCTCTCCACCGAGCCCAGTGAGGTGCGTGCCGGGGGAAACGAATCTCGCCAGTGTCGACTGGTCACCGCTGGCGTACGCAGCGAAGAACCCGGCCAGCTGACTCTGCAGCGTTGCCTCGGTGGCCTGGTCGGCCGCAGTCTGAGCTGCGGTCGGAACGACAGCCGTAGCGGGTCCTGGCAGCAGTGCTGGGTCACCAGCCACGGCTATGCTGCTGCCACTGGCGTACACGGGGACGCCGAGCTCGATCATGCTGCCGTTGCTCAGTCGGCCAAGCAGTGTGACGACGGCAGTGTGCGCCGTGCGGACCGTGATCCCGGCGACCTGCTCGTCGAGTAGCTGCTGGGTCCCCGCGCCGTTCCAGCCGAGCTGCGGGTCCGTTCCGGCAGGCAGGAATGCCGCGAGCGCCGTGCTGCGCGTGGCTGCGGTAGCGGGACTGAAGTTCAGGTAGACGTTGCCGAACTCGAGTGCGTAGGCCTCTGCGAGCGCAACAGGGAAGGACGATCTCGGGCCTGGTGTCGTGACCGGGCTGGCAGGCTGGCTGGATGAACTCGGCGGGCTGACGATGGCGAGCACGCCGCGGTAACCGATCAGCAGGATCACGGCCCACACCACGGCGCGGCCGACCCAGACAAGCCATCGGCCGCCCGCGCCGCGCCAGCGTGACCTGGCCTACCCCGCGCTCAGGGGTCGGCTGTCGTACTGTGCCTGGCTCCGGTACCGGGCCTGGCTGCCGGACGGCGCTTGTCCGCGGAAGTGGGCCTCGGAATCGACCGTCAGCTCGTCGCCGCGATCGAGGAGTGCCCTGCGAACCATCACACCTCCGTCTGCTCCCGCCTTCGCTCTCGCACGGGCACGCCGTATAAACAGACGGCGCGATGTTCTTGACGCAGACCATTCTGGTGTTAAACGCCCAGCAACCCCCGTAGACGCGCCGGCAGGGGCGAAAGCCGAATCCTGCTCTTTCGCGAAGTCGGTCGTAACATCGCGAAGCAGCCATTCATACGGCCCTGCTATTCGCTGCGGTTGTCGGTCTATGCGCTGGGATGACAGCTGGCCGGCGATCCCCGAACCGGGTCGTGCCGGTCGCTCGAACTGCTGATGAGCGACGGCATTGGGCACGGCGGGCCTGCCCGGAGCAGGGAAGGCACCACGAGCGACAGAGGCACTGCTGCCGCCAAAGGCAGTGTGGCTGCCGTTGGCACTGCGGCTGCGGTTGGCACTGCGGCTGCCGAAGAGACTGCGGCTGCCGAAGGCACCGCGCGCCGCAGGAGCGACCGGGTCGTCGCCCATGACTGGCGAGCGCTGTCGCATGAGACTTTCCTCTGTTCGTGGTTTCGCCGGGCAGGCCGGCACGTGCTCCACCGAGCAGAAAACTCGTCGGCTGTGACATTGGTGTGACACCTGCACCCGATATCAACAGGCGGGCTTCCCGCGGGCGCCTCTACGAACTGCTGGACGGGGTGCTCATTGTCAGCTCCCGGCCACGGCTACTGCACCAGGAGGCTGCCAGCGAACTACTGGTACAGCTTCGCGGATCCAGGACCGGCCGGAACTCACGGTGTTCGATCTCCGCGCCGACGGCCGCTACTCCGAAGGCGACCGCGTCCACCGAACTACCCCGTTCCGTGCCCTAAGGCCTTTCGCCGTTGACATCGCTCCCGCGCGGCTCGTGGCGGGGCTGCTGCCGCCGTGATCAGCTGGCGGTCGCGGTCGAGATGATCCAGGCGAGTACGAGAGCCTCCTCGCGCCATGCGTCGTAGCGGCCGCTACGTCCGCCGTGACCCGCCGCCATCTCGGTTTTCAGCAGGAACGGACCGCCCTTGGCCTCTGCCTGTAGCCGCGCAATCCACTTGGCCGGCTCGTGGTACAGCACGCGGGTGTCGTTCAGGCTGGTGACGGCCAGGATCGGCGGGTAGGTCTGGCCGGGCGTGATGTTCTCGTACGGCGTGTAGGACTTCATGTACCGGTAGACGTCGGGGTCGTGCAGCGGGTCGCCCCACTCCTCCCACTCCGGCACGGTCAGCGGCAGCGTCGGGTCGAGTATCGATGTGAGCGCGTCCACGAACGGCACCTGCGCGACGATCCCGCCGAACGCGTCCGGTGCCATGTTCACCACGGCGCCCATCAGCAGCCCGCCGGCCGAGCCGCCACGCGCGATCAAGTGCTCCGGCGTCGTCCAGCCTTCCGCCACCACGTGCCGAGCGCACGCAATGAAGTCGCCGAATGTGTTGATCTTCCGCAGCATCTTGCCGTCGTCATACCAGTGCCGCCCCATCTCGCCGCCACCCCGGATGTGCGCGATGGCGTAGGTGAATCCGCGGTCGAGCAGCGAGATCCGGGAAATGGAGAACGTCGGGTCCATGGAGATCTCGTAGCTGCCGTACCCGTAGAGAAGGAACGGTGCGCGCGGACCTCGTGGCGCGTCCGTGCGGCGCACGAGCGAGATGGGGATCCGGGTGCCGTCGGCGGCAGTCGCCCAGAGCCGGAGCTGCTCGTAGTCATCCGGCTCGTAGGCGCGGCCGTCCGGGCCCGGCAGCACCGGCGTCCGCTTGAGCAGGGTTAGCTCGCCCGACGCAACGTCGCAGTCGTACACCGAGCCGGGCGTGACCAGGGACATGTAGCTGAGCCGGAACGTGTCAGTCTCGTATTCGGGATTCGCGCCCGGACTGACCTGATAGATCGGCTCCGGGAAATCGATCTCGCGGCCAGCGCCGCTCGCGGGCACCACTCGCAGGCCGGTCAGGCCGTCGCGCCGGAGATAGACCACAAGGTGGGTCGCGAACGCGTCCACACCGAGCAGCCTGGTGTCGTCCCGGTGCGCGATCAGCGGCGTCCATCGTGCTGGCTGGTCGACCGGGGCTTCAGCGAGTTCGAAGTTGAGCGCGCCATCGTTGTGCAGGATCAGCAGCCGCTCGGAGCCGTCCGGCAGCGCCTGGTGCTCGACGTCATATTCCACTCCGTGCCGCCGGGGCGCCACCACAGTGAACTCGCCGGCCGGCGTCCTCGCGTCGAGCAGCCGGATCTCGCTGGTGAGCTTGCTTGATGAGCCGATCATGAGGTAGCGCTCGCTGCGGGACAGCCCGACACCGACGCCGAACTTCTCGTCGCTCTCTTCGAAGACGACCACGTCCTCGCTGGCAGGCGTTCCGACGATGTGCCGCCACACCCGGTACGGCCGCCATGCCTCGTCAACGGTGATGTAGAACAGCGCACTCGCATCGGCCGCCCATGCGCTGCCGTAGTAGGTGTCCGGTATCTCATCCAGTGCGGTCTCGCCGGTTTGCAGATCCCTGAACCGCATGGTGTAGCGCTCGTCACCGTCGAAGTCGGTCGAGTAGGCGAGCAGGTGACCGTCGGGGCTGACGTCGAAGGCGCCGATGGCAAAGAACGGATGGTCCCCGGCCAGCGCATTGCCGTCGAGTAGCACCTCCTCGCCGTCTAGCGGGGAGCCGTCCGCCGACATTGGCGGCCCTTCGTCGCCCGGCCGGACAGCCCGGCGGCAGTGGACGGCATACTGCTGTCCTTCGACGGTGCGGGCGTAATACCACCAGCCGCCCTTGCGCGTCGGGACGGACAGGTCTGTCTCCTTGGTCCGCGACTTGATCTCGGCGAAGATGGTTTCGCGTAGACCCTGCTCACGCGCCGTGATCGCCTGGGTGAAGGCGTTCTCGTCTTCCAGGAACGCGATCGTCTCCTGGTCCTCCTTAGCGGCCAGCCAGGCGTACTCGTCGACGACGGTGTCACCGTGGTGTGTCCGCTCGGTCGGGACTCGCTTGGCGGATGGCGGCTGAGGACTTTCCGACTGCTCGCTCATGGGCTTTGAGCCTACTTCGGCGAGCGGGACTGGCTCATCCTGGTATCTGCGGGTGACTGCCGGCGAGCAGCGGCCCGCTCGGAAGTGGGATGCTGCATGCGGGGACCGGTCGCCACGCAGCGTCCCGGCGCCCTGGAGGACTCGTGTTAATCGGCATTCTGCTCGGCTTACTGGTCGTCGTGGGGGTGATGGGCGTGGCTACCTTGATCAGGCGGGCACGGGCCTGCCAGCGGATCATCGACCCTGCCGCTCCGGCCGGCGAGACTGAGCTGGTCTGCTACGGCGGCGTCATGTGCCGGGGGCTGATGACCAGCGGCATGCTGGTCCGGCTCGACCTGCGGGACTGGGGCGTCCGCATGCGCGGGATCCCGCTCAGCCGCTGGCTCGTGCCCCGCTGGGAGGCGCGGTACGACGAGCTGGCGATTGCCGAGCTCGTGGTGACGCCGTTCAGCCGGATCGCCGTGTGGTTCCGGGTCCAGGGCGAGGCGGGGGGCATGGGCTTTCTCACCGAGCGCAGCCGGGACATCCTCAATGGCCTGGAAAAACACGAAGTCCTGGTGAACCGATCGGTCCAGCACATCCGAAGCGCCGAGGAGATGTACGGCCAGGCCCGCTGAGGCTAGCTGGCTCGCTTGCGAGCCCGGATTAGCACCACGCTGCCGCGGTCGTTCGGCTCTCGGCGGTCGCTGGCGGCGATGAGCGGAGTCGCGAAGACAGCTGCGTTCGGCGCCGCCTTTCCCTTGACCGATGACATAGCCAGATAGAACCGCTCGGCCTGCTGCCCGCGGAACTGGTAGCTGTGCTCGACCACGTCCAGGCCACGCGCGGCCAGCAGGGTGCCCAGCAGTTCGTGGCTGTAGGTGCGTTTCACCGCGTAGCGGCGGCAGTGCGCGTCGAAGAGCCGCGGCCACTGCGCCCCCCTGGTCAGCGCGTCAGCCGACATCACCAGCTCACCGCCGGGTGCCAGGACCCGCGCGATCTCAGCCAGTGCGCCGGGCCCGTCGTCGAAGTGCTCGATTGCGCAGATCGACATGACGCGGTGAAAGGCCCCGTCGGCGAATGGCAGCCGGAGCGCGTCCGTCTCGAGCAGCGCCGGCGCAGAGGCCAGCCGGGCCCCGCGGAGCATCTTCGATCGGGCCAGGTCGATGGACACGGCGTAGGCGCCGCGGCGCCGCGCCTGACCGGCCCAGTACCCGTCACCACCGGCTACGTCCAGAACGCGGTGGCCGCCGAGGTCATCGCCGAGCCATTTCAGCAGGGTGCCGGCCTCGCGGTACCGGCAGAAATGCACCTGATGGCCCACGTAGGCGATGGCGTTATCGAACGGCACGGCGGGAAGTATACTGACCGCCGCTGTGCGTCAGGGGCGGCGACGGATGCGGCATGGCCTTCGCCCATGCCGAAGGTATAAATAGGACGAAACGCGCATTCAATGCCGAATTGCTGGACGTCTGCGTAGTATCTGACCATGGTCCGGCTGTCTTCGGTGGGCTGGCTCACCGGCCAGGACCGCTCGCCGGAATAACAAGCTTGGCCCGGAAGGTCAGGAGACACATTCATGGCAGACCGCCCGCGCTTGACAGTGCTCGGGACCGGCTACCTCGGAATGACGCACGCGGCTTGCATGGCCTCGGAGGGCTTTGAAGTTCTCGGCCTGGACATCGACGAGGAGAAGGTCGCCCGGCTGAAGACCGGACAGGCACCGATCTTCGAGCCCGGCCTGGACGACCTGCTGCGCGACGGCCTGGCCTCTGGCCGGCTCACTTTCACGTCTTCCTATGCCGAGGCAGCCGCATTTGGCGACGTGCACTTTGTCTGTGTCGGCACGCCACAGCGGCGGGACGGGCACAGCGCGGACCTCTCCCAGATCGAGGCGTGCATCGCCGCGCTTGCACCAGGCCTGGCGCGGCCCTGCCTTGTCGTCGGTAAGTCGACGGTCCCGGCCGGCACAGCAGCGGCGCTCGCCCAGCGCGTTGCCGAGCTGGCCCCGGCCGGCTCAGCCGCCGAGGTGTGCTGGAACCCGGAATTCCTCCGCGAAGGTCATGGCGTGCACGACACCCTGCGCCCGGACCGGATCGTGATCGGCGTCAGCTCAGCACGTGCCGAGCGGATGCTGCGCGACGTGTTTGCACCCCAGATCGAGGCCGGGTCCGAGTTTTACGTCACCGATCTCGCGACGGCCGAGCTGGCCAAGGTCGCGGCGAATGCCTTCCTCGCCACCAAGATCTCGTTCATCAACGCGGTCGCCGAGGTCTGCGACGCAGCCGGGGCCGACGTCACCAAGCTGGCGGAGATTCTCGGCGCCGACCCGCGAATAGGGCACGCGTTCCTGCGGCCCGGCCTCGGCTTCGGCGGCGGCTGCCTGCCCAAGGACGTGCGCGCGTTCCTGGCCAGGGCGGCCGAGCTGGGCGCCGGCGACGCGCTGGCATTCCTTCGCGAGGTCGACGCGATCAACCTGGGCCGCCGCACGGGCATGGTGAACCTGGCCTGTGAAGTAGCCGGCGGCTCAGTGGCCGGCAAGTCAGTCTGCGTGCTCGGCGCGGCGTTCAAGCCAGGCTCGGACGACGTCCGTGACTCCCCCGCCCTCGACGTTGCCCAGATCCTGCATGGCCTCGGCGCAGAGGTAACCGTGCACGACCCGGAGGCGCTGGAGAACGCCAAACAGGCGCGGCCCGAGCTGAAATACGCCGAATCCGTGCTCAGTGCCGCCGCGGGAGCGGACCTCGTGCTGTTGCTCACCGACTGGCCCGAGTACGCCGCGATCAGCCCGGATGAGCTGGCGGAGGTGACGGCAGGCCGGCGCATGGTCGACGGCCGCTACCAGCTGGACCCGGCGGTGTGGCGCGCAGCAGGGTGGCACTACCGCGCATCCGGCATCCCGGACCCGGCGCAGTCGAATCAGCTGACCTGACAGGTACCGGACCGCCGCTGAAGATCGCTATCGTCGGGCCCGCCCACCCGTACAAGGGCGGGTCAGCTCAGCACACCACCGAGCTGGCGCACCGGCTGTCGGCAGCCGGGCACCAGGTCAGCCTGCAGTCGTGGCGCGCGATGTACCCCCGCGCGCTCTACCCGGGCCAGCCGCTGGTGGATGAGCCCGAGCTGCCGCTGTTCCCGGAGACGAACCGGGAGCTGGCGTGGTATCGCCCGGACGGCTGGTGGCGAGTCGGCCGCAGGCTCGGCCGGCAGTTCGACGTTGTGCTGCTGGCGGTGTTCACCTCCGTGCAGGTGCCTGCCTACCTCGTCATGGCACGTGCCGCACAGGCGGGCGGCTGCCAGGTCGTTGCCTTGTGTCACAACGTCCTGCCGCACGAGCGCCGCAAAGCTGACAAGTCGCTGATGCGGGCACTGCTGCGGCGTTCCGACGCGATCCTCGTCCACTCCCCCGAGGAGGCTGCGATCGCAGCCGGCCTGGCCGACACCCCAGTCGAGACGGCCGCGCTCCCGCTGCACCTGCCGGTCGCTCAGCAGCCCGAGCTGCCCGGCACCAGCCCGCGGCCGCCACGGAACCGGCTGCTGTTCTTCGGTATCGTCCGGCCGTACAAGGGACTCGATCTGCTGTTCCGGGCCCTCGCCGACACCGAGCCCGAGATATCCCTGACAGTGGCTGGCGAGATCTGGGCCGAGCGCAATGAACTACTGAAGCTGATCTCTGACCTGCAGCTCGGTGACCGCGTCACACTCACCGACGGGTACGTGCCGGCCACGGACGTGCCGGCCTACTTCACCGCAGCGGACGCCCTGGTACTGCCCTACCGTTCTGGCAGTGCGTCGCAGAACGCGCTGATTGCTCTGCAGTTCGGCATCCCGGTGGTCGCGAGCCGGGCAGGCGCGGTCGCGGCAGCCATCCAGGACGGCGTCAACGGCATTCTCTGCTCTCCGGGGGACGTCACCGACCTGACGCGCGCGATCAGCCAGCTCTACCAGCCCGGCATGCTGGATCGGCTACGGCTCGGCGTGCGCCCGCCCGACACCGGGCAGGCCTGGGACCAGTACATCGCCGCGGTCGAGCGTGCCAGCGCTCGCCGGCGATGACGATTGCTACGCGATAGACCCGAAGGTATAGCGCGTCGGCGAGCCGGCAAAGTCGCTCGAGTCCAGGGCGAACGCCCATTCCGGCTGCAGCGCGAACACGCTGTTGACCGCGGGGTCGACCATGTCCGGGCCGTAGCTCGTGCCGTACTTGGCGTTCTCCGCCGCCAGCATGACCGAAAGCTCGTCCGCGCTGGTGACGCGTCGCGCCCGGCCGTGCACGACAACGGGCTCGAGCGGGTTATCGGTCGACAACGAGCAGCGCGGCTGCGCCCTAATGTTGCGCGCCTTACGGGAGCCGTTGGCGCTGCTGAACCACAGCGCGTCAGCGTGCCACACGCCCCAGACCGGCATCAGGTGGGGTGCCGCCTCCGGAGTCGCTGTAGCGAGCCAGTAGTCGTGAGATCGGATGAGCCGCTCGAGGGCCCATGACCACGGCAGCAGGCCGCTGCCCTCGGTCGGGGGCAGTGTTCCGTAGCCGGGCATGTAAGGGCGCGAGGCGATCGGGTCGGCTGCGGCCATCAGCAGTGCCTAGCTTTCCGCACGCGGGCGGCGGTGCCTGCTCGCTGCCGCCACTCCCCCGGGAAGATCGACGCGATCGGCCGCGCGCTCGAGATCGTCCGCAACGACCCGGAGCAGCCTGCTGACAGACTGACGAAACTGCAGCCGTCGCCGGGAGGGAACAACGAGCACGCGCTCGCCCGAGGCCCAGGCCTGGCGCAGCACCTCATCGGACTCGTCGTCGAACCGGAAGCCGTTATCGGTCACGCTCACCATCATGCCCCGCGTTCGCGCGGCTGCCCATGGGCGCCGGCCAGCCGCCATGCATCGGATCCGAGCGGATAGAGCACTATCAGAACGTCTCGGCCGGAGCTGGTTCTGGCCCGCACCAGCAGCCGGGTGCCGCGGTCACCGTGAACCCAGCGCCCGACACGAGGCGGCGGCGATTGCACCAGGGAGACGACCTCCGAGGGATCCAGATCGCTCTCGACGCGGATCTTTGCCGCGACGGCGTCGCTGACCAGGACGTCGGCGATGAAGACCACTCGCGGTCGCGCCCTTCCTGACACATCGTGAACTTATACCGCCCAGGGTTAGATAGGCACCGATGCACGAGCACCAGACAGTGATGAGGCCGGGCGGCCGACCCTGAGCATCGAGGGCGAGGCCCGGGCGAGTACACAAGAAGATGGGCCATCGAAGACTTGGGGGGTCACGATGACTGGTCTGGTTCGCATGAGCCTCGAGTCACCCGAGGAAATCCGGCCTTTTGAGAGCGGCTCTGGCCAGCTCGACCTGGTGAATATCAAGGAAGGCAGCGTTGGCCGGGCCACTTTCCAGCCGGGCTGGAAGTGGTCGGAGCACATCAAGCCGATCGCCAAGACCGATAGCTGCGAGGCTGCCCATATGGGGTACTTCATCTCGGGCCGGATGAAAGTCGTCAGCGATGACGGGGACGAGATGGAGTACGGCCCCGGGGACTTCGCGATCATGCCGCCGGGCCACGACGCCTGGGTTGTCGGCGAGGAGCCCTGCGTGTTCATCGACTGGCAGGGCTTCGCCGACTACGCCAAGCGGTGACGGTAACGGCGAGATAACGATGGCGCATCGGGCTGCCGGTTGCGGAACCGACTGAGCCGGCAGTCCGTCCAAGCGCCATGAACAGCATCGAAAAGCTCGCGCGTGATCGGTACCGTGTCGGCCGGAGGTGCCGTGCGGTCCGCACTCCCGCGGTGACGCTGCTCGCGCTCACCGGCTTAATCTTGTCCGGGTGCGCTAGCTCGTCAGCATCTGGCCGCGCACCCCATGCGCTGTCGGCGGCCGATGTCGCCCTGGTCCGCTTCAACAGCTGCGGTGCCGCGCTGCGGAACTTGCGCGCAGCCGCCACGAACGCCGTCACGCCGAGCGCATCCGGTGCCGCGACCGGAGCCGCCGGGCAGAGCCAGGCCGGGCCGACGGCAGCCAGCGGGGCGGCCCAGGCAGGAAGCGGGCTTCGTACCGGCGCCGCCGCCCCGAGTGTGGCAGGGGCTGCCGGGGCAAATGGCGGTGCCGGACAGGTCGCTACCACCGCCCCCGGCACGTACTCGGGCACGAATACCGCGACACCCGGGGTGGACGAACCAGACCTGGTCAAGACCGACGGACAGCGGATTGTGACGATCAGTGGTGGAGTGCTGCGCGTCGTTAATGCCGAGACGCACCAGCTCACCGGCGCCATCGACCTGTCGTCCGGAGCGATGTACGCCGGCGAGACCCCAGCGAGCCTGCTGCTCACTGGTGATCACGCGCTGGTGCTGTTCAGCCAGCGCATCTACGCGATGGGCGGTGGCCAGTTCAACCCCGACGCGACCGGGTCGGGCGTTTCTACTCCATCGGGGCAGGCAACGCCGCCGGATCCCGCCAGTCCGGATGTGGCCACGCCGATTTACGGACCGCGCCTCGTGCTCGTCGATCTGTCGACCGGAACCCCGCAGGTCATCAGCCAGTACACCATAGATGGCTCGCTCGTCGACGCCCGTCAGGTTGGCTCGGTGGCGCGGATAGTGATCCAGTCGACGCCACGCCTGCACCCGATGTCCCCCGCCCAGGGCGGGCAGCCTTCCGCCAGCGGATCCACGGCCGCGATCAATGCAGCCGGGATCAGCCAGTGGCTCCCGCGTTACTCGGTAACCACGGGCGCGACGACGAGCACCGGACACGTGGACTGCGCGTCGGTCAGCCACCCGGCCGCCGCGTCGTACACGGGCAATTCGATGCTGACCGTGCTCACGTTTGACCTGAACGGGTCGAGCCTTGGTGACGGCGAGCCGGTTACCGTCGTCGCTGACGGCGACACCGTTTACTCCGATGGCGCCAGCCTGTACATCGCGAGCCGCGAGTGGCCGGCGCCGCCGGTTCCGCCGGTGCAGCCGGTCGCTGCAGCCGGCGCAGCGAGCTGCCGCCGCGGCCGCGTCGGGCAGAGCGACCGGTGACATCATGCCGATCGCGTCACCGGGTTATACGGGAATCTACAAGTTCGACATCTCCGGACCTGGCCTGCCGGTATATGAGGCAGCCGGTTCGGTCCCCGGATGGCTGCTCGGCTCGTCCGGCACAGCGCAGTACTCCATGTCGGCATGGAACGGCGCGCTCCGGATTGCGACGACGACTTCTGGCACGTTCACGTCAGGAGGTGAGCAAGGGTCTGCTTCCGCGGTCTACGTGCTGGAGCAGTCTGGCGACCAGCTCGACGTCGTCGGCAAGGCAGGCGGGCTCGGGGCCGGCGAGCAGATCTACGCAGTCCGTTTCGTCGGGCCGGCCGGGTACGTGGTGACCTTCCGGCAGACCGATCCGCTGTACACGCTCGACCTCTCCGATCCGGCACAGCCTCGGGTCGTCGGGCAACTGCCGCTGAGCGGCTACTCCGCCTACCTGTATCCGATTGACGCCACCCATCTGATCGGCGTCGGTCAGGACGCGAACACGCAGGGCCAGACGACCGGCACCCAGATCTCGCTGTTTGACGTGTCGGATCTCGCCGCGCCGGTGCGGCTGGCAACCTACCACCTGCAGTTCGGCCACTCAGAAGCCGAGTACGACCCGCACGCATTCTTGTACTGGCCAGCGTCCAGGCTCCTTGTCATCCCGGTGCAGCTGGCCTCCGCCGTCACACCCGAGCCCGCACAGCCGGGCAGCAACGCGCAAGGCGGACCGGTGCAGTCCTCGCTGATCTACTCCCCCGCCAGCGAAGCCGTTGTCCTGCACGTCGGCGACGACGGATTCACCGAGCTGGGCACGATCACGCACCCGACCACACCCGGCTATCCGACTGGACCTCAGATCCGGCGCTCGCTCATCGTCGGCAGTGCACTGTGGACACTGTCAGACGCAGGCCTGAAGGCGAACGACAGCACGACACTCACGCCGCTGGCCTGGATCCCCTTCACCCCGGCGCCCGTGTGGCCGCAGGGACCCCAGTGACCGCAGTGACCATGACCCGCAGGGAACAGCTTCACCTTGGCAGCCGAACCTTAGGCTCGGACCCTTCGGTAAGGTGAGTGCAATCCGCAAGCCATCGGTGACTGGGGTGCTGATGACAGTTCGTGTCGATCTCAACGTCTCGCTCGACGGATTCGCGACCACGACGGATCAGACCCCCGAGAACCCGTTCGGCGAGGACTGGTCGCGCCTGGTCGACGCCTACGTCGCGACCAGGACCTTCCGCGAACGCGTCTTGCACGACACCTCGGGCGAGGGCACGACCGGCGTTGATGACGAGTACGCGAGCTCATACTTCGCCGAGGTCGGCGCGGAGATCATGGGTGCGGGGATGTTCGGCCTGCACAATTTCCCTGACGACCCCGACTGGCGAGGCTGGTGGGGCGACGAACCCCCGTTCCGAGTCCCGGTGTTCGTCCTCACGCACGGCGTCCCGCGGCCGTCGATCGAGATGGCCGGCGGCACGACGTTCCATTTCCTCTCGGCAACACCACAGGAGGCGCTCGAGCGCGCGGTGGAAGCCGCCGCGGGCAAGGACGTGCGCGTGGGCGGCGGAGCCACCGTCGTGCGTGACTTCCTCAAGGCAGGGCTCGTCGGCCAGCTCCACGTCGCGATCGCACCGATACTCCTCGGTCGCGGTATCCGCCTCTGGGACGGCCTGCGCGGTCTGGATTCCGAGTACGACGTCACCGCTGAAACGGCCGAGAGCGGCACAATCCACCTGACATTCCGACGGTAGGACACCGCCTGCCGCTTCGATGATGCCCGATACTCCACGACATTACGTTGGTCAAGGCAGGCCCCTGCCCGAAGCTGCAGACACCGGGCCCCGCACGACGGCTCGGGTAGCCTTAACTCGTACTACTTGTTCGCCGGCCACAAGTGACCACCGGCTAGCTCTTATGTCCCTCCAGGCCCTCACCGCGCGCTGCGGTGAGGGCCTTGTAAGTCCAGCCGATCGCCGGGCAGATGAACGCAAGCTGACGGCTCGACTGCGCCAACGCGTGCATTCCGCAGTTTTTTGGCCTAGGTAATTTTGTTCGTTTTGCTCTGCGGGTGTGATCGTCTCTTGTGCATGACCGGGCAGTGACCGTCGGCGGCACCGCGCGGAGTTCCCTTCTCGGACAGGCATTCCGGCCGGGCATAGGCTCGAGGGTGACCGGCAGGGGCCTTAGGCGAGTAGACCGGTCCTGCGCAGGCGAGGGGGAACCGATGCCGAAATACATCCAGATTTTCAATTACTCGAGCGGCTCCTGGGCACGCATGATCAACAGCCTGGGCGGCGACCAGACCACATCGGTACAGCACACGCTGGAATCCCTCGGCGGGTCGCTTGAATGCATGTACTGGCAGGTGGGGTCCCATGACGGATACGCCATCTTCGAAGTTCCGGACTCGGTCACCGCCGAGGCGGTCGAACAAGCGATGACCAAGACGGGTGCTTTCAAGAGCATGGAAACTCATGAGCTGCTCACCGAGAAGCAGCTCGTCGAGACCCTGCATCTCGCCAGGGACGCCGCGCAGGTTTACGAGGTACCAGGGCATTCGTCCTGAGGTCTGTCCACAGGGCCCCAGAGCGGTCAATGGTCGGAACCAGAACCGACTCGCAGGCATGCCAGACGCCCGGCCGGCCCTAGACGCAGGCGCCCAGACTGATCGCTGAGCTGAGAGATTGGGCTGGGGACCCGTCTGGGCTGCGTTCTGTGCCCGCGTCATTGCTGAGGCGGCTAGTGCTTCGTGACGAAGACGCCGCGCCCGGGGACGGTGAGGACCAGGTCCTCGTCGACGAGCGCCTTGATGGCCCGTTGCACGGGCCCGAGTGATAGCCCGGTCTGGGCCATGAGGTCGGTGTAGGAGGGCAGTCTGCTGGTGAGCTTTCTGGAGCGGATCTGGTCGCGCAGATGGGCGGTTAGCTGCTGGTACGGGTAGTCGGGCGAGGCGGGGTCGATAGTCGCGCCCGTACGGTAGTGACGCTCGTCTGGCAGGTCAAGCTATGACTTCCTATGTCAACCTGTGGTGAGATCGCCGGGCTGATCTCCGGGACGGCATTCGCACCCCGTCTAGCCGATTTACCGCTCCATTGTCTGCGCGGTGTTTCTGGTTCCGCGCGTGGCGGCCGGTTCGTCCGCCAGGGCGAAGGTGGCTGCTGCCAGGTCGGGATAGACGTGCAGTACGTGGTCAGTGCCGGTTATTTGCATGACGCGCAGCACGGCCGGGGAGGCGGTGACGACACGTAGTTCGGCGCCGTTGCGGGCGGCGCGTTCGTGGGCCAGGAGGAGGGCGCTGAGGCCCATGCTGTCGCAGAATGTGGTGGCCGTCATGTTGGCTATGACGATGCTGGTGCCTGGCTGGGTCGCGGTGTGTAACTTGGCCTCGATCTGTGCGGCGTTGCTGATGTCTACTTCAGGCGGGAAGACGACGATCTCGGTGACCGGCGGTGTGGTGATGTCAGGACGGGCTTCCGGGGACATGGGAGGCCTCGGTTCTGTGGGCGGTACGGGGCCGGTGGCATGAGGGCTCCAGTCGCTGGCCGCGGCTGGCCCGTCAACCTCGCCGGATGAATTTCATGCTGCTCCGGTGTCGGCGTCTAGGCTCCGGTGTCGGCGTGGTGATCGCCGGGACAGTATCCGCGCATCGGCGGAGGAGAGGCGCGCCCGGACGCGCGCGGCTAGCGGCCAGATCGGGTGGAGGCGCCGGTGGATGGGCCGGCTTCGGCTGTACAGCGACTCGGCGCATGTGGTGCAGATGGCGTCGCCGGGGCGGTGGTCGAAGCGGACCATGTTGAGAGCCTGGAAGCTGCGGTTGCAGCAGCGGCAGGCGAGCCAGTCGCTGATAGCCGGGGGCGTGTTCTGGGTCATGACAGGCATCCGTTCGGCGGGGGCCGGGGACTGCCGGGCCCTTCGCGGGCCGGCCGTGCATGTGGTTAAGACCGCGGGGTCTAGACGGGCGGCGCGAAGCCTGCATTTGTAACAGTACGCGGTTAGGTGGCTGCGGGCGAGCAGCGGTTTCTGGCTTCTGGATCGCCGCGGCGGCCGCGCCGGAGTGACCGCATTCTTCTATGGGAGCTGTCTACCGGTGATCAAAGGCGTTCGGTTCGTCCTGTTGCCATGGCCCAGGGTGCCGGGTGAGACTGTGGCTGGGAGCCTCGCGGGCAGAGCCAATAAGCGAGGCTCTCGCCATTTGCGGCGGTTAGGGGCGGTGCTAGCCGGTGATCTTGCCGGTCAGGTCTTTGATAGCCTTGGTGAGCCCGTCGAGGGTTCCGGAGGGTAGCCCTGGCCGAGCCACCATCGCATCGTCCGCCTGGGTGGCAGTGACCTGATGCCCTAGGCGAGCATTTCCTGGGCCTGCCGGGTTTCCATTAGCTGCTCGATTACGGGGAGCGGCGGCGCCAGCGTCTGGGGCTACGACAGCCAGCAGGCAACGTACTTCGCCCAGCTGTGGCGCAATGAGAGCGATAGCTGGAACGACCCGGACGTGTGGATCGCTGGCATGCAGCCGGTCAGCACCCCGCTCCGGCTAGCCGAGATCATCACCGCCCGCACTCAGGCAGCCGTCCCAGACGTGCTGCGCGCGATGGCTGCCGCGAGGGACGGCGCCGGAAGCCCCACTACTGGCGCAACTCGCCGACGAGTCGGCGGCGGCTGAGCCCTGATGATCAACTGTGACGGAACTCGACGACGTCGCCGTCGCGCATGACGTACTCCTTGCCCTCGATCCGGGCCCGGCCGGCTGCCCTCGCGGCGGTGATCGAGCCCGCGGCCATGAGGTCGTCGAACGAGACGACCTCAGCCTTGATGAAGCCCCGCTGGAAGTCGGTGTGGATGACCCCGGCCGCTTCCGGCGCGGTGGCGCTGAGGGGGATCGTCCAGGCGCGTGCCTCCTTCGGGCCCGCGGTCAGGAACGTCGACAGCCGCAGAGCCGTGAACCCGGCCCTGGCCAGCTGGGCGAGACCGGGCTCACCGAGCCCCAGCTCGGCAAGCAGCTCCCCCGCCTCGTCGGGCTCCAGCTCGGCCAGCTCCGCCTCGGTCTTGGCGTCGAGAAACACCGACTCAGCCGGAGCCACCAGGTCGGCCAGCCGCTTGCGGAGCTCGTCGTCGCCGAGTTCGCGGTCGTCTTCGTTGAACGCGTAGACGAACGGCTTGGCCGTCAGCAGGTGCAGGTCACGCACGTCAGCCAGATCCAGGCCTGCGGGACCGGCGCCGGCAAACAGCGTGGTGCCGCCGTCGAGCAGTTCCTCGGCTTTCGCCGCCGCCTCGGCGGCCCTGACCCGCTCCGGATCCTTGGCGAACTTGGCCTCCTTGGCAAGCCGCGGCGCAGCTTTCTCCAGCGTCTGCAGGTCGGCCAGCATCAGCTCGGTAGCGATGGTCTCGATGTCCCGCTCTGGCGACACATCCCCGTCCACGTGGCTGACGTCCGGGTCGCTGAAAACGCGGACAACCTGGCAGATCGCGTCCGTTTCGCGGACGTGCGACAGGAACTGGTTGCCGAGCCCTTGCCCGGCAGACGCGCCGCGCACCAGTCCGGCGATATCGACGAACCGGACCGTGGCCGGCACGATCCGCGCGGAGTCGTACAGCCGGGCCAGCGCATCCAGCCGCGGGTCGGGGATGCCGACAATGCCGACGTTCGGTTCGATCGTCGCGAACGGGTAGTTGGACGCCAGCGCATTCGCCCTGGTCAGCGCGTTGAACAGCGTCGATTTGCCCACGTTCGGCAGACCGACAATTCCGATAGACAGGCTCACCGGTGAATTCTATGCAAGCGAGGGAACGTGGCCGGCTCGGCACGCGGCCGTTCCCTGCGAGCGGCCGCGTCTGGTTCGCCAGCAGCGTGAATAGCCGTTCGGGATGGGGCTGAAGCGGCTCTGCCATGCCGATCTTGGCGCACAATGCGCGGCGTTGCAGACATGTGCCAGCACATCTGGTGATCACGGTTCGCGGCGGCATAGCCAGGCGTGCAGGCCCGTGATCAGGGGAATATTGCGGCGCAGGCGTAGGTCGGGCTGCGTGCACGCAGCTGGCGCGGGCGCCGTGACGGCGGGGGACGGTGCAGTGAACAAGTGGCTGGAAGGCCTCGGCGGATTTTCCGCGCGCTGGTGCTGGGCCGTAATTCTCGCCTGGGTGATCATCCTGGGCGGCCTGCTGGCGGCCAACCGGCAGTGGGGCGGCACGTATGTGAATAACTACAACGTGCCGGGCACGCCCTCCGACGACGGGCTGAACAGGCTGAACGCGACGTTCCCTGCGCAAGGCGGCTACTCCGGCCAGATTGTCTTCCACGCCAAGACAGGCACCGTCACCGGTGACTCGGCCGCGATCAACCAGGCGACGGACAACGTCGCGAAGCTGCCCAACGTGATCAAGGCGGTGAGTCCGTTCAGCTCGCCGTCGACGGGCGCCGTCTCGAAGGACGGCACGATCGCCTACTCCAGCGTGGCCTGGAACGCGAACCCGAGCTCGCTGAATACCAGCTATCTGAACCGGCTGAACACGGCGGTAGCCCCGGCCCGCAACGCCGGGCTGCAGATCGAGTACGGCGCCGGGGCCGGTGAGATCGGGCAGAAAACGAACGACAACACGTCCGAGCTCATCGGCCTGGCATGCGCGCTGATCCTGCTCTTGTTCATGTTCGGCTCGCTCGTCGCGGCCGCCATTCCGCTCGTCTCGGCGATCTTCAGCGTCGGTGCCGGGCTTTCCTTGCTGGGCGTGCTCGCCGCGGCGGTCACGTTTCCCACGACCGCGCCCACCATCGCCACGCTGCTGGGCCTCGGCGTCGCTATCGACTACGGCCTGTTCCTTGTCGCGCGGCACCGCGAGCAGCTGGACTCCGGCATGGACGTGGTCGCCTCGGTGCGGCATGCCGAGGGTACCTCTGGCGCGTCCGTTGTCGTCGCGGGCAGCACGGTAGTGATATCCATCCTGGGCCTGTACATCTCCGAGGTTTCCTTTGTCGGTGCCCTCGGCCTCGCCGCCGCCATCACCGTTTCGGTGAGCATGCTGGCGGCCCTGACCCTGGTGCCAGCGTTCCTGGGCGCCGCCCGGGAGAACATCCGCGCGCTGACCGCCCGGCTGCACGCGCGCAAGGCGCACGAGACCGCGATGGAGCAGGCCAAGCGCACTGCCGCAGCCACCGAGCAGCAGCACGAACAGTCAGCGTTCGCCAGATGGGGCCGCAAGGTCAGCGCGCACCCGATACCGTGGCTCGTCCTGTCGGTGGTCGTCCTCGGCGTGCTCGCGATCCCGTTCTTCTCGATCACGCTCGGGCAGCCAGATAACGGCACTAATCCGACCAGCGACTCCAGCCGACGGGCCTACGACCTCATGACTCAGGGCTTCGGGGTCGGGTCGAACGGTCCGCTCGCCATCGTCGTCGTGCTGCCGAAGCAGTCAGGCTCCGCCGACAGCGCGCTGCTCAGCAACATGCAGAAGGCGGTGGCCAACACGCCCGGGGTCGCCTCCGTCGGCCCGGCCGCGGTCAACCCGGACGCAACGACGGCCGTTTTCAGCGCCATCCCGACGACCCGCCCACAGGCGGCGCAGACGACTAACCTGGTCGATACGCTCCGCGACGACGTGCTGCCGAAGCAGCCTGCGAAAACCTACGTCACCGGCACGACAGCAGGATCCGTCGACTTCACCCGGCGAATCACCGACAGGCTCGTCTGGCTCATCCTGGCCGTCATCGCGATCGCGTTCGTGCTGCTGACCACGGCGTTCCGGTCAGTCGTGATCGCGCTCAAGGCTGCTGTGCTCAACCTGCTGTCGATCGGCGCGGCCTACGGCGTCATCGTCGCCATCTTCGAGTGGGGCTGGGCCAAGAGCGTGATCGGGCTGCAGACCACGCTGCCCATCCCGGCGTACGTACCGATGCTCGTGTTCGCGATCGTGTTCGGCCTGTCGATGGACTACGAGGTGTTTCTGATGTCGCGTATCCGGGAGGCCTGGGTAGCGACCGGCGATGAGCGCCGCGCCGTGGCCATCGGGATCGGCGGCACTGCGCGGGTGATCACGACCGCGGCCGCCATCATGGTCGCGGTGTTCCTGAGCTTCGTCGCGAACTCCGATCCGACGGTGAAGATGCTCGCGATCGGCATGGCCTTTGCTGTGCTCATCGACGCGTCGCTGGTCCGGATGATCCTCGTGCCGGCGATCATGACTTTGCTCGGCCGGGACGCCTGGTGGATGCCGCGCTGGATGGAGCCGATCGTGCCGCACCTGCAGCTGGAGGGCAGCGCGGCGGCTGCGGCAGGCGAGGCGCGGAGCCGGCCGCCGGCTGCCGCGACCCGGCCGGGCGGAGGCGGTGACACCGGCGAGTCCGCTCCGCGCACGTACAGCGCGGTGAGCGGCGCCAGGACGCGCCCTGGCGGCGCGGGGCCGCGTGACGGCGGGACGGGCGAGGCGGCCCGCCGAGACGACGGCGCCCGCGGTGGCGGTTCGGGCGACAGCCGCGGGTGACGGCCGCAGGACATCGTCCAGATATTGGTGAGGTCCTGGCTCGCGAGCGCTAACGCGCCTCAGCGCGCCCGCGCACAAGACCTCGTCAGCGTCCGGAGAGCACATTTCACCTGCCGTGGTTGCTCCTGCGGGTAATTTGCACCTTTTATGCCGCCATAGCGGGTGAAAAGTTGGTAGAAGGCCGAGAAATGTCGGCTTTGTGAAGGAATCCAAGGCTGCAGACAGCTGCGCCGGGCGGGCCGTGCCGGGCGTGTCGCGGCCGGAAATGTCGGCGCCGCCTGTAAGCATCGGAGCATGAACGCGATCTTGCTGCTCGTCGGGCTCCTGGTCGGGGCCGCGCTCGGCGCCGCTCTCGGATACCTGCTTGCCCGCCAGCGGCTGGCCGGCCTCACCGCCGAGATGGCAGGCCAGACCGCGGCGGCGCAGGAGCGAGCCAGGGCGGCGGCGGACCGGGCCGCCCTGGTGGAGCGGGCTGCGCTCGAGAAGGCCGATATGGTCGACAGTCAGCTCGCCGAGAGATTCCAGGCGCTGTCCGCCGAGGCGCTCGACCGCACGGCGCGGACGTTCCTCGAGATGGCCGAGGGACGGCTGAGCGCAGCCAGGGCCGTCGCGGCTGGTGACCTGGACAGCCGCAAAGCCGCCGTTGAACAGCTGGTTCAGCCGCTGCGGGAGACGCTGACACGGCTGGAGGGCCAGCTGCGCGAGGCCGAGGCTGCCCGCCGGTCCTCGCACGCCGCGCTGACCGAGCAAGTCTCAATCGCTCGGCAGAGCTCGGACCAGCTGCGTGCCCAGACCCAGGCGCTGGTGACCGCCCTGCGCAGGCCGGAGGCACGGGGCCGCTGGGGTGAGATGCAGCTGCGGCGGGTGGTCGAGCTAGCCGGCATGTCGAGCAGGTGCGATTTCGACGAGCAGGTGGCCGTCAGCACGGCAGACGGCGGGTTGCGCCCCGACATGGTGATCAGGCTCGCAGGCGGCAAGAACATCGTGGTGGACTCGAAGGTCTCGCTCGCGGCCTACCTCGAAGCCGCGGAGACCGCCGATGAGAGCGTCCGCGCTGACAGGCTCGCAGCGCACGCGCGGCACCTTCGGGACCACGTGGACCGGCTCGCCGCCAAGGCGTACTGGGCCGCTCTCAGCTGCTCGCCCGAATTTGTGGTGTTGTTCATCCCCGGAGAAGCGTTCCTCGCTCCGGCCCTCGAGAGCGATCCCGCTCTGCTCGAGCACGCGATGGCGAGCCGGGTGCATATTGCCACCCCGACCACGCTGGTCACGATGCTGCGGACCGCGCAGTACGCGTGGCAGCAGGAGGCACTCTCCGACCACGCCCGGGCCGTGTTCGAGCTCGGCCGGGAGCTGTATGACCGGATTGCCAGCCTGGGCAAGCACGTCGACGGGCTCGGGCGAGCACTGACCACGGCGGTGTTCACGTACAACCGCACCGTCGGCTCACTAGAGAACCGCGTGCTGGTCAGCGCCCGCAAGCTCAGTGAGCTGGGTGTTGTCGATGGCGAGCTGGAGCAGCCGCGTCCGGTCGAGGAGACGGTGCGGGCGCTGTCAGCGCCGGAGCTGGTCGTAGAGCCCGGCCCGGAGCTTGTCCTGCCCGCTGGTCTAGACCGCGAGCCGGCCGGGCAGACTCAGGGTCTGCGGGGACGAGCCATCAGCGCTGCGGGTTAGTACCGCGCCCCCCGCCTGGGGGAACAATGGAGGACGCCCCGACCGGGCACCTGGTCCGCGAGGACAGCCCGGCCGGATTCGCCGGGACCGAGTCTGCCGACACAGACGCCAGCGGGGCCGAACCGGCGCCTGAGGGCGGCCGCCGGGCCGCAGGCCAGCGAACGGGCGGCCGCCGGTACCGGACTGGACACCCGCCGCCCCAGCGACGTCAGACCTACGAGCAGCCGAGTGTGGAGGCGACCCCGTTCCCATCGGGTCTCGGCGCTTCGGGAACGCTCGCCGGCCTGCTCGCCTGCTGCCTCGCCAGCTGCTTGCTGGCCGCGTGGCTGCACCTCATCGTGCTCGCCGGCCTGGGCTTTTGCGCCGGATGCGGGCTTGCCGCATGGTACTGCCGGCGAACGGCGCTGCTGCGCGTCGTGATCGCGGCGCCGACCGTCTTCTTGCTCGCGGAAGTTCTCGCGCAGCTCGTCACCCTGCAGGGCCATGGGCGGCGCGGGCTGACGCTACCGGTGGCCGGAGGAACACTGCTGACGCTGGCCGCCGTCGCACCGTGGCTGTTCGGTGGCACAGCCGGTGCGGTAGCGATCGCGCTCTTCCGCGGCCTGCCGCAATGCGTCGGTGACCTGCGGGCCGCGCTTCGCGGGCGAGCACCGCACGCGCAGCGCCTCGAGGAAGCGCCGCGGACGGAGCAAGCCCACTCGCGCTGACTGCCAGGGGCTAGCCAGTCTGCCTGGCAGCGTGCTGGCGCAGCTCCCTGGGCAGGCCGAACGTCATTCGCTCGGGTACGGCCTCGACCTCCTCGACCACGCCGAAGCCGCACTCGGCGAGCCGGGCCAGCACCCCTGTCACGAGCTCCTCGGGCACCGAGGCACCGCTCGTCACGCCCACCGTGACCGCGCCTTCCAGCCACGCGGGGTCCAGCTCTGACGCGTCGTCGAGCAGGTAGGCGGCGGGTGTCCCCGCATCCTTGGCAACCTCCACCAGGCGGACCGAGTTGGAGGAGTTCCGGGAACCAACAACGATGACGACGTCGGAGTCCGCCGCGATCGCCTTCACGGCAGTCTGCCGGTTCTGGGTCGCGTAGCAGATGTCGTCGCTGGGCGGGTCGATCAGCAGCGGGAACTTCTCCCGGAGGGCTGCCACCGTCTCGGCCGTCTCGTCTACCGACAGCGTGGTCTGCGACAGCCAGGCGACCCGCGCCGGGTCGCGGACCTGCACCGACTCGCCACCCGACGGGCCGTCTACCAGGTGAATATTGGCCGGCGCCTCACCAGAGGTGCCGATGACCTCTTCGTGACCTTCGTGGCCGATCAGCAGGATGTCGTAGTCCTGGGCGGCGAACCGCCGCGCTTCATTGTGGACCTTCGTGACCAGCGGGCACGTCGCGTCGATCGTCCGCAAGCTGCGGTCCTTCGCCTCCTGGCGGACCTCCGGAGAGACACCGTGCGCGGAGAAGACCAGCACCGATCCCTCAGGGACAGCCTCGGTCTCGTCGACGAAGATCGCACCGTCCTGCTCGAGCCTGCGGACCACGTGCACGTTGTGGACGATCTGCTTGCGGACGTACACCGGCGCCCCGAACAGCTCCAGCGCCTTCTCCACGGCCTGAACGGCCCGGTCGACGCCCGCGCAGTAGCCACGCGGCTTGGCCAGCAGTACACGGCGGGACGGCTCAGGCATGCGCCCAGTCTAGAGGGGCGCATGCAGCTGCCAACCCGGGACTATGGTCCGAGCGCGGCGGGAATGTGGACTCCGAAGGCGCCGACCCGCCTGGACTGCAGGCCGCCGGTGCGGGACCTTCCACGTCCAGCCTGGCATGCTGGTCACCGACAGGGGGAAGAACTGGCGGCCCGGGCGCGCCGCTGCGTCGGTGAGGCGCGGCACGAGGTGCGGTTCTCGCCGGCTTACCGAGGCCGTCTCGGGCAGCCGGCGAGCGAGTCCCGGGCGGTTAGCTGAGGGAGAACGATCAATTCCATGGACATCCCGCAAGTCGGAGATCAGGTGCGGAAGGCACCGACGCAGGCGATCAGGGCCGTGTTCGCCGGGATCGGGAAGATCCTGCTGGCCGCCGACCGTCCGCAACCCGGCCCGCGCCCGGTCGGGCCCAAGCACGCAGCGCCCGGAGGGCGCGCGCCGCAGACCGTGCCGACCGAGGCCACGGCGAGCCAGCGGTGGCGGTCACTCGACGAGACCGGCAATGTCCGGCTGCTGTCGACCGAGGAACTGACCGTCGGCCACGGGACCGTGGTGGCGGCGGCGCCGGTCCCGACCGCCCTGGCCGACGGTCAGGGGCCGGCTGAGGAAGCGACCACGACACCTGTTGCGAGTCAGCCGCTGACGGGGAACGTGCCCATCGGCGCCGGTTTCATCGTCCATGCGCTGCCGCTGCCTGGCTACGACACCTTGCCCATCGCCTCGATCCGCGCCCGGCTGCGCGGCCTGGACGTCGATCAGCTGCAGGCTCTGCTGGTCCGCGAGCACAAGAATTCCCAGCGGCCGGAGATCATCGCGATGATCGAGCGGCGCATTCAGAAGCTCGAAAACGGCGGCTGAGCAGCCGGGGAGGCAGGGCAAGAGTGCCGCTCGAGACCTCGGAGCAGTCCCCCGTTCCGGTGCGCACCGTCCTGCGCCTGGTCGGGGAGTGGATCGGCCGGTTGGGCCGCGTCTGGGTCGAGGGCCAGATTGCCGAGCTGTCCCGGCGTGGCGGCACGGCCTTCCTGGTCCTGCGCGACCCGATCGCCGCGGTGTCGGTGCGGGTCATCTGCACCACCGCCGTGCTCGACGCGACCAGCCCGCCGCCTGGCGAAGGCAGCCGGGTGGTGATCTGGGCCAGGCCGGAGTTCAACGCGGCGAAGGGGTCGTTCGCCCTCAGCGCCACGCAGATCAGGTCGGTCGGCGTCGGCGAACTGCTGGCCCGCATTGAGCGGCTGCGGACGGAGCTCGCAGCCGAGGGGCTGTTCGCCGCAGAACGCAAGCGACCGCTGCCGTTCCTGCCGAGATCAGTGGGACTGATCTGCGGGCGCGACTCTGCCGCCGAGCGCGACGTCCGGCAGAACGGCGCTCACCGGTGGCCGGCGGTCCGATTCCGGGTAGAGCACGTCGCCGTGCAAGGCTCGCGCGCCAGCGAGGAGATCATCGGCGCGCTGCAGCGGCTGGATGCCGATCCCGCGGTCGACGTGATCATCATCGCCCGCGGCGGTGGCTCGGTAGAGGACCTGCTGCCGTTCTCCGACGAAGACCTCGTCCGTGCCGTGGCGGGCTGCGTCACGCCGGTCGTGAGCGCGATCGGCCACGAGCAGGACGTGCCGCTGCTCGATCTGGTGGCCGACGTCCGCGCGTCGACGCCTACCGACGCGGCCAGGCGCGCCGTGCCGGACGTGGCCGAGCAACTCGACCTCATCAGCCAGCTGCGCGGGCGCGCCCGCCGGTCGCTCGCCGGACGACTGGACCGGGAGGGGTCCTGGCTCGCCGCGATTACCTCCCGCCCGGTGCTGGCCAGCCCGGAGCGGGAGATCGATCAGCGGCAGGAACAGGTGCAGGCCCTCGCCGAGCGAAGCCGGCTGGCCATGACGACAAGCGTCAACCGGGCAGCAGACGAGGTCACGCACCTGCGAGCCCGGCTCGTCGCCTTGTCTCCGGCGGCGACGCTCCGGCGCGGGTACGCCATCGTTCAGCAGTCCGACTCCAGCGTCGTGCTCTCAGCCCGCCAGGTTGCCGCCGGGGATCCGCTCATCGTCCGCTTCGCCAGCGATCAGCTCCAGGTGACGGCCAGCTAGCCGGCCGTCCGGGCCACTAGGCTGGCGAGATGGCAGGTCGGAGCGCGGACGAGCCCGTCCGTCCGCCGTACGAGCAGGCACGGGACGAGCTCACCGAGCTTGTGCGGCGCCTGGAAGCTGGCGGCCTCACCCTCGAGGAGTCGCTCAAGCTCTGGGAACGTGGCGAGGAGCTGGCCGCCATCTGCGAGGACTGGCTGGAAGGCGCCCGGGCGCGGCTCGCCGCGGCACTCGCGAGCACGGACAAGCCCGGCACGGATAAGCGCAGCAAGACTCCGGACGCACCGTTCTGAGCCTGCAGCCGGCGACCCGCGAGTGCGGAGCCTACGACGGCCGCGAGCCCAGCCTCGCCAGCACGGCGAGGACACCGTCGGCAAGCTGACGGGCGCGGTCATCATCAACTGCCAGCGATACCTCGGTGACAGCGAGCATCAGAGCACCGGTCATCACGATGGCCGCTGCCTCCTCGAGCGGCTCGCCACTGCGGGCGAAAAACTCAGTGTTCCTGGCCACCCAGTCAAGAACTCCCCGCCGCCACATCAGCTCGAATCCGGGCGGACCGTCGCCACGGGTAAACATCACGGCGGTCTCGCGCTGCTCGATGCAGACATCGAGGTAACCGCGGGCGCCGGCCAGCAGCAGCCGCATCGGATCCGCGACGCCCGCCTCGCGCGCTTCCCGCACTGCCGCGCGGGTCCGGGCCTCCCGCGCGCCGTCCAGCTCTCCGAACAGGGCCAGATAGAGATCGGCCTTGCCGGCGAAGTGGTGATACAAGCTCCCGACGCTAGCCCCTGCCAAAGCCACGATGTCCGTGATGGCTGCCTGCGCGTAGCCCTGCTGCATGAATACCTCGCGGGCCGCCGCGAGCAGAATGGCCCGCGTTGATGCGCCGCGGTCGGGGCCGCGGCCCGCGTGCGCCATCTGATCGGCGGGCCCGCCCGCGTGGGCTGTCTGCTCAGTAACCATCCGCCTCCACGTTCCGGTGCGCCCGTGCTGGGCGCCAGGCCGCGCGGCCAGCCTGTTACATAGGATTTCACTAGGACGGCCGACAGGGAAGGCGCTGACGATGAGCGACGGTCTGGCACGGCAGGACAGTAGCCTCGGTGGTGTCGCTGGCGCCCCTGGTGTCTCCGGCGCCGTCAGCGAACCTGGCGAGGCGACTTTCGCGGCACCCGAGCCAGGCAAGCACGCGCCGGACCGCAACCTCGCCATGGAACTGGCCAGGGTCACCGAGGCCGGGGCGATGGCCTCGGCTCGCTGGGTGGGTCGCGGCGACAAGAACGGTGCCGACGGGGCCGCGGTCAACGCGATGCGACAGCTGATCAATACCGTCTCGATGAACGGCGTCGTGGTCATCGGCGAGGGCGAGAAGGACAACGCCCCGATGCTGTACAACGGCGAGCAGGTAGGAGATGGCAGCGGGCCGCTGTGCGACGTGGCCGTCGACCCGATCGACGGCACCCGGCTGACGGCCAACGGGATGCCCAACGCGATCTCGGTCATCGCGGTCAGTGCCCGCGGATCAATGTACGACCCGTCGGCGGTCTACTACATGTCGAAGCTGGTCACCGGGCCGGAGGCCGCGGCCGCCGTCGACATCGATGCGACGCCGGCCGCTAACGTCGCCGCCGTCGCCAGGGCCAAGAGGTGTGCTCCGTCCGATGTGACCGTCGTCATCCTGGACCGGCCACGGCATGCGGAGCTCATCGGCCAGGTGCGCGAAGCCGGTGCCCGGATCAAGCTGCTCACCGACGGTGACGTGGCGGGGGCGATCCTGGCCGCCAGGGAGGGCTCCGGAGTCGACCTCATGCTCGGCATCGGCGGCACCCCGGAGGGCGTCATCGCGGCCTGCGCCGTCAAGTGCCTCGGCGGAGTAATCCTGGGCAAGCTCGCACCGCGTGACGACGCCGAGCGTGACAAGGCCATCTCGGCCGGGCACGACCTGAACCGGGTGCTCAGCACCGACGACCTCGTGGACTCCGATGACGCCTTCTTCGCGGCGACCGGCATCACCGACGGTGATCTGCTGGCCGGTGTCCGCTACCGGGGAGCCGGTGGCGCGACCACCCACACTCTTGTCATGCGGGCCAGGTCGGGCACCGTCCGCAATATTTACAGTGAGCACGCCCTCTGGAAGGTCGGCTCGTATTCGTCCGTCGCGTACTAACCCCAGGGGTCCAGGTCTCAGGCCACCTGGGCGGCGCTATCCGGCGGTCTTCGCCTCGTCCCTGCTTGGTGGCCGCCGTACGAACCTCGCCGCCACGGCCGCGCTCAGCAGGTCGGCCACCGACGTCAGCACCCTCGACACCAGGACGACGGCGGCGGCGTCGGCGGTGCGCAGCACCGAGCCCAGCAGGACGAGCAGCAGCACGTCCCGGACGCCTGCCCCGGCGGGTGCAAACACGACGATGAAGCCGACGCTCCAGGCGAAGGCGAAGCCGCCGATGGCCAGCAGCGCGGTCTTTCCGGCCGGCGCCCCGAGCCTTGTGGCGAGGATCCAGATCTGCAGGCCGTAGCCGATCCAGGTGGCGAACGACCAGCCCATAGCCTTCGCCAGCGCTCCGCCGGTGAGCGGCTGCTCCAGCGGAGACTGGCGGGCAAGCCGCAGTAGCCAGCCGATGAGCGCATTGAGGACGGGCGGGTACAGCAGGACGAGCAGGAGCGGCGTGGCGAGCAGCGCCCATCGGTAAGGCATCGGCCCGGCCGCGAACGGCAGGGTGACGAGGGCCGTCAGCAACCCGGCAATGAGCGTGAGCAGCATCACCAGAACCGAGGCGCTGGCCGAGCGGGATCGAGGCACGCGGTAGTCGCGGCCGAGTTCCATCTGCGCCAGGACTGGCCAGATGGAGCCCGGCAGGTACTTCCCGATCTGGCCGACCAGCATGATCCGGGCAGCGGCCTTCAGCCTCAGCGGCGAGCCCATCGAGGCGAGCAGCAGCCGCCACATCTGAACGGTCGTGGCCAGGGCGGCGACGATGCTGACCATCGCAGCGGCCAGCGGCCAGAACCCGAGCTCGCCGAGAGCGCCCCGGATCGAAGTCCAGTGGGCGGCGACCGCATAGCAGGCAAGCCCGACCGCGACAAGGACGAACGCCCACCGGACGGGCCGGCTCGCGACAAGCCGGCCCGCGACCGCCAGCGCCCGGCGGCCCGGCGGCGCCGGCGGCGGCTCCGTGCCGCTTCCCGCCGCATCCGCGGGCGCGGTCATCCTGGCGTCTGGCACGTACTCAGCCTGTCATCTCGCGGGCTTGCTCTCTCACCGTTCGTAGCCGTTCAGTAACCGATCACTAACCTGACCAGTAACCAGCCAGTTAACCGGTCAGCCACCACGACCCGTTCCTGGCAGAGTTAGCGTACCGAGTGCGGCGTATAACCCATCCGTCATTGCCGCTAGGGTGTAGCTGCCCAGCGCGGCCGGCTACCGGTCGTGATCGGAGCGAGATGGCATCCGGACTGCGGGCAACGCGGCTGCCAGCCGGGTTGTCCGGGCCAGGGCGACCGGCAGCGGCCCGCGCGCCGCGCCATAATCATCAGGCCGTCACGGGATTCCGCGTGCAAGCGCACAGGCGTACAGGCGCACAGCGGATTCGCGAATGCTGGCTGACCGAATAGTTTGCCGACTGTTGCAGATCGGAGAAGTTGTTCTTGCGGCTGGCCCGTGATTCTGCCAGTAGCCTTGGCGAGGTGAGCGTCGAGTCCGCGGTACACACGCCCGTGCCCGCTGCTCGGCGGCGCTATGCGGCGAGGCTGAGCAGCGGTAATCGCGCGCACATCGTCGGCGTCGGAGCCCTCACGACGGTTATAGCGGCTGTCTATTCTCTCTTTGCGCTGGTGCTTTACGCCACGTACCGCGACAGCTCCTACGACCTCGTCATCTTCGATCAGGCAGTCCGGTCGTATTCGCGCTTTCACCTCGGGATTTCCATTGTCAAGGGCCTGCACAATGGATTTAGCGCGAATTTCTCAGTGCTGGGGGACCATTTTTCCCCGATCGACATCGCGCTCGCGCCGTTGTACTGGATCTGGGATGGCCCGCAAACACTGCTGGTGGCTCAGCCGGTGCTGTTCGCGCTCGCCATCCCCTGGATATGGGTCTTCACCCGGCGAGCCTTCGGCGGGGCTGGCTGGAAGGCGACCACGGCCGCCTACCTTGTCTCGGTCGCGTACGGACTGAGCTGGCCGATCGCCGCCGCGGTGGCGTACGACTTTCACGAGGTCGCGTTCGCGCCGCTGCTGATCGCTATCGCCCTCGAGCGCCTGCAGGCGGGCCGGCTGCGCGGCGGACTCATCGCGCTCGGACTGCTGCTGCTGGTCAAGGAGGACATGGGCCTCCTGGTAGCCGGGATCGGTGCAGCGCTGGCTGTTTCCTTCTCCCCGTGGGTCCGCGCGGCAGCGCCTGGTCGGGATCGTGCTGATCGTCGCGGGTGTTGGCTACACGCTGCTCGCCACCGACGTACTCATCCCGGCATTCGGCGGCCGGTCCGACTACTACTGGGCCTATTCGGCCCTCGGCCAGAACGTTCCGCAGGTGCTGCTGCACATTGTCGAGCACCCCGGGCAATTCCTGCGGACGATGGTCACACCGCCCATCAAGCTCCTCACGATGGAGTGGATGCTCGCCGCATTCTGCCTGCTGCCGCTGCTATCGCCCCTCACCCTCGCGACACTGCCGCTGCTCGTCGAGCGCATGCAGGGCGAGCATGTCCGCTCGTGGTGGGGAACGACGTATCAGTACAACGCGTTTCTCGTCGTCATTCTCATCCTCGCCGCCGTCGATGGCGCCGCCAGGCTCGACCGCTGGGTGCGGAGATTCTGGCGGTACATGGGTGCGGGCGACGCCTCCCCCGCCGTCGCTGAGGCGGCCGAGGCACCGGCACCGGCACCGGCACCGGCCAGCGCGGCAGGAGCGCTACTTGCGGCTGGGGTCGATGCTGACACGCCGGCTGCCGAGGTGCCGGCGAGCACCGGGCTCGCGGGCGGCCCGGCGGCCGGCGGCCGCCCGCTGCCGGCCAACCTGGTCGCCCTGCTCTGCTGTGTCGCGATGTGCCTGGCGGCCCTCTATACCGTGCCGAAGTTTGCGCTGAGCGCGGTCCTGCACCCGAGCTTCTACCAGCAGAACGCCAACAGCCGCGCCGCCGCTGCCGCGGACGCGGTCGTGCCGAGCGGTGTGGTGGTGGCGGCGGCGAACTTCGTCGGCCCGGAACTATCCCGCCGCGACACCGTCCTGCTCTGGGATGGTGACGGTTACACGCCTCCGTTCGCTGCCCCTTGGGTTGTGGCCGACGTGCAACGGCGCGAGATGACCTTCGGCGGCCTGGCGCAGCAGAGCGCCGACGTCGCCTCTCTCCGCCAGCATGGATACCAGGTCGTTTTCGAGCAGGACGGCTACATCGTGCTCCACCGGCCGGGTCCGGCGCACATCGGAGTCACGTCCAAGCCCATGACCTTCGGCCCGGCGGCGCCCCGGTGAGCGCCCGGGCTGCCGAGACCGGGAAGACACCCGCAGCAGCGGAGGTCGCCCGCGATGCTCCGGCTGCGGACTGGTCTGGGCGCGCCTTCCGGCAACTCACGGTCCTGCCAACGCTCCTGGCGATGGCGTGGCTGCTCGCCGGGCTGCCGCTCCTGCTGATCGGCCATTTCACGCCGATCCTCATGGCTGTCGTCGCCGGACCACTTGCGGTGCTTCTGGTGGTCCTGGGCTTCCGGTGGATTTCTGGCCCGGCCCAGGGCCTGCTGGCTACCCGCGGCGCGGCGCCAGCCCGGACGCCGGTGTGGGTGATCATCGCCCTCGTCGTCATCGCGGTGGCGTTCGGCGTCGATCAGCTCGCGTACCACTCCCAGCAGATCATCATCAACCGGGACCCGGCGTCCTACACCCAGTTCGCGATCTGGATCGCCAACCACGGATCGCTTCCCATCCCGGCAGACGGCGCCGCGTTCGGCGGCTACTCGAGCGCCATCTACTTCAACTCGCCCGCCTTCTACCAGGTCGGTCATACGCTCGTGCCGCAGTTCATGGCCGGCGAGCCCATGACGCTCGCGCCCGCCTTCTGGCTGGGCGGACTCAGCGCGGTGACCGCGATGGGCGCGCTCCTCGGCGCGTGCGGTGTCCTCGTCGCGGGCGGGCTGGTAGGACGCCTCGTCGGTCCGCGGTGGGCGCCGCTCGGCGCGCTGATCCTCGCGCTCACCCTGCCTGAGCAGTACACGAGCCGGTCCAACTTCAGCGAGCCACTCGCCCAGCTGCTGTTCCTCGGCGGACTCAGCCTGATCATCGACTCGTTCTCGCGGGAGGACGGGGTTCGCAGCAAGCTCGCCGCCCTCGGTGGCCTCTCCCTCGGCATCATGCTGCTCGTCCGCATCGACGGCGCGAGCGATCTGCTCCCGCTGATCCCGTACTGCGGGCTGCTGGTGCTGGGCCGGGCCCGGCAGGCATGGCCCATGGTCGGCGGGGTCGTTCTCGGTAGTCTTTACGGTGTCGTCGACGGCGTGGTTCTCAGCCGGCAATACCTCGGCACGATCAAGGGCTCACTGATCCCGCTGGTGCTGCTCGGCGTTCTCGGGCTCGTCCTCACGGCCGCGGCTGTCCGGCACCGCTGGGAAGCCGGGATCCCGCGGCTGCAGTCCGACCGGCTGCCGAACGCGGCAGCCGCGGCTGTCTGCCTGGTCACGATCGGCCTGGCGATCCGCCCGTACGTGCAGACTGTCCGCGCACCCGTCCCGCCGGCTTCGGCCGCCGCGATGGCCTTCTGGCAGGCGGCTGACCATCTGCCTGTCCAGCCCGACCGGCAGTACTACGAGATCAGCCTGCACTGGGTCTTCTGGTACCTGGGCGTGCCGGCCGTCATACTCGCCACCCTCGGGGCGGCGCTGCTCGCCCGCCGCTGCCTGCGCGGCAACGCGCCCGTCTGGACGCTCCCGCTGCTGTCGTTCGCCTGGATCATCGTGAGCGTCCTCTATCGGCCAGGGATCACGCCAGACCAGCCGTGGGCCAGCAGGCGGCTGGTTCCCGGCGTCCTGCCAGGCCTGATCGTGCTCGCGCTGTGGGCGGTCAGCTGGCTCGCAGGCTGGCTGCGCCAGCGAGGCGCCAACGCGGTTGTGCGCGGCTTGGCGGTGCTCGTCCTCGCTGCTGCGCTGGCGATCCCGGCGGCGGTGACCAGCTGGGGGCTGTCCCTGCGCAGCGGCGGACCGGTCGGGGTCCGCCTTGTTGCGAAGGGCCTTGGGAACACGGTCACCTTCGGGGGCCAGGTGGCTGCCATCGAGAAGATGTGCGCGGCGATTCCGCCGGACTCGTCCGTCCTGATGACCGCCACCGTGGGTCATGCGTTCGCACAGGTAGTCCGCGGTGACTGCGGACTGCCAACGGCGATCATGCTGAATCCCACTCCCGCGAAGGTGCGCACCGTCGCGGCCGGCATCAGGCGGGTCGGTCGCCGACCCGTCCTGCTTGGGGGGTCCGGGGGGTTCCTGGCCGCTTACGGCGGAGAAGCACCGGTCCACGTGTTGAGGCTCAGGATGAACGGCGATCCGCATACCTTTGTAACGGCCCCCCTGCGGCCCTTGCCGATGAATTTTGACGTCTGGATGTCGGAGTTTCCGAAGTGACAGTCCTCTCCGGCCGGGATTCCGGCCTCGCTGACGACCACCAGCCTGCTCAGGCCCTGGACACCGCACCGCGTCCGGTGCAGGACCTTCCGGAGCCGGATGAGGTTTCCGGCGATCCCTACGTCACCATCGTTCTGCCCTGCCACAACGAGGAAGGGCACGTCGTGGCGGAGGTAGCCCGCATCTGTGCGGCGATGGACGCCAGCTGCTACGACTACGAGCTCGTCGCTTACGACGACGCCTCGACCGATACCACCCTCGCCCGGCTGAAGGCGGCAGCGCTGCAGTTCCCGCACCTGCGGGTCGTTCACTTCCCACGGAACGGCGGGTCAGGGACCGTGCGGCGGATCGGCACTCGCCAGGCCAGGGGCAAGATCGTCGTATGGACCGACGCGGACATGACCTATCCGAACGAGCGGATCCCCGAGCTCGTCGAGATGCTGGACAACGAAGAGTTCATCGACCAGGTCGTCGGCGCCCGGACCACTGAGCAGGGGACGCATAAGTTCCTGCGGGTGCCCGCCAAGTGGTTCATCAGGAAGCTGGCCGAAGTGCTGACCAACTCGGCGATCCCGGACCTCAACTCGGGCCTGCGCGCCTTCCGCCGTGAGGTCGCCCTGCCCTACCTGCGGCTGCTGCCGCCCGGCTTCTCGTGCGTGACGACCATCACCATCGCCTTCCTGTCCAACCAGCACGACGTGAAGTACGTCCCGATCGAGTACTCCAAGCGGGCGGGCAAGTCCAAATTCAAGTTCGTCAAGGACGCCTACCGATACATCCTGCAGGTCCTGCGGATGGTGATGTACTTCAACCCGCTCAAGGTCCTGATGCCGCTGGCCCTGTTTCTCATCGGCCTGGGCGTCGCCAAGGGCATCTACGACATGGTCGTGCACCCGCTCTATTTCGCGATCAACACGATCCTGATACTCGTCAGCGGCCTCATCATCGCCACGCTGGCACTGCTGGCCGACCTCATCGTCCGCTCCAGAGGCGACGTCTAGCCCGCCACCGCAGGGACCAGCACGCGCACGCCCCTACAGG
Organism: uncultured Actinomycetota bacterium; assembly: GCA_963718765.1. Taxonomy (GTDB): domain Bacteria; phylum Actinomycetota; class Actinomycetes; order Streptosporangiales; family Streptosporangiaceae; genus JAJYUU01. The sequence continues at coordinate 1,027,027 of CAVQZV010000018.1, read as the reverse complement.
CCGGCCTCGGCCAGAAGGTATTCAGTGACGGGCTCGTACAGGTCCGGCTGCACGTTGTCGTCCAGCGGCACGGCGACGTCGATGCTGCCCTCGGCCTCCCCCATGAAAAGCGCTGGGTCATTGCAGTCGGCAAATCCAACAACGAGAAGCCCGGCCGCCCCGGCCGCACCCGCGAAGCCATGATCAGCGACCACGAGGTCGGGCATTGGCCTGCCGGCCGCACGCAGGCCGGCGATCATCGCCTCCATCGCCACGGGCAGGTGCGAGTGCGCCAGGCCGGCGTTCCTGCTCACGACGGCCACCCGGTCGATGTACCTCAGCTCGCCCGACTCGGCGGCGCCGTCGCCGGCGAGCCGCGGGCTAGCCCGCCACCCCCGTGACGGCGTGAGGATCGTGCAGCCGGCGGCTGACAGGCGCCTCGAGAGCGGCGCGTGAATCGCCAGCAGCCCCGCCGGATGGCCCGTTCCCATCAGCACGGTTCCGCGGTCGGCCGCCACCTCCCCCAGCCGGACTGCCATCGCGGACAGCCGGTCAACGGTCAGCTCGGGGTCGATGTAGTCCGGTCCGCCCTGGACAACCGGGTCGGGACTGACCCCGCACCGGCGTGCCATCTCCGCCAGCACGTCACGTTCAGTCCAGGCCCGGGCGAAGCTGAGGCCGAAGGTGCACTCCGGGTCGCCCGCTGTCACCCGCCGGTACTTGGCCAGGCTGTCCTGCCGGGGCGTGGCGACCGAGCCAGCGATCGAGTTCGTCACCAGGTAGTCGCGCAGTGCCGTCGGGCTCCACCTGGCTGCCGTCAGTCGTGCAGGACTGGTCATCGCTCCCCGTCGTGTCGCGCCCCCGCGCGCCAGGATGGCGCGTCGTGGCTCCTAGTACACCTGCTGCAGGTGACAGCCCGGTTGTCCGGACGTGGCCGGCAAGCGAAGTCCGCCGGCACCAGACCACGCCAGCTCATCAGCTACCTGGCAGGCTGCCCCGGCGCAGCCCGCCTAGCCGCCGCGGCGGACGCGGCGACGTCACCCTGAGCGTGCCGCCGAAGCCGGCCGTCCGCACCTCGATGACTGCCTGCCCGCGGCCTGCCGCTCGGGCCACGCGGTCGATCCTCTTCCTGGTCAAAACTGCCGTCCCTGTCGTCTCCACCACCACGCCGTCCGGCACGATCAGGTGGATCGTCCCGGCGATCAGCGTCGCGTAGACAACCGTCCGGCTGCCCGTCAGGATCGCCTCGCGCAGGTCGAGCTCGACCTCACCGAAGATCGCCAGCACGGGCAGGCTCTCGGGCACAACCCAGCGACCGGCGCGCGCGTCCCGGCTGAAGACGCCGGTCACCGGACGTCGGCCGTCTAGCCTGATCGGCTGCTGCGACGGCGCCGCGAGGTCGAGCGTCAGCCCGGCGAGGTCTCCGAGGGTCCGGGCCCGGTACGCTCGCTCGACCCGGTCCGCGTGCTCGTCCGTCGTCAGCCGGCCGTCAGCGGCGGCCTCGCCGAGCAGCGTGATCACCCGCTCCCGGTCGGAGTCCGACGCACGAAGATCACGAGGCGCCGGGCGGTATGTCACGCTCTGACGATACTCCAGCCAGTATCGCGGCCGACGTCGCGAGTCCGAAGCCCGAAGGGGCGTCAGGGGGCCAACGCGACCCATAGAGGGGCAGCAAACCGCCCACCGAGGCCCTCCGGCGGCGGCAAGAGAATGGCACTCTCGCGCCCCAGGGGCCTCGGGTGAGCCCGGCCCGGCTGCCGCGCGCCTGATAGCGGCCGGGTGCCGTGACCACCCCGTTCCCCTGTTACTTTCGTCTTAGCAAATAACTACCGCGCGCAGGGGAGCCGACGACGTGAGCCAGCCCACGAGCACCGGAGCGGCCGGCAGCCGCGGCCTGCACGGGGCGCACTACAAGTGGGTCGCGCTGTCCAACACGACCCTCGGCATGCTGGCCGCGACGGTCAACGCCTCGATCGTGATCATCGCGCTGCCGGCCATCTTCCGCGGTATCAAGCTGAACCCGCTGCAGGCCAGCAACATCAGCTACCTGCTGTGGATGCTGATGGGCTACCTGGTCGTGTCCGCGGTGCTGGTGGTCACCCTCGGCCGGCTCGGCGACATCTACGGCCGGGTCAAGATGTACAACGCCGGCTTTGCCGTCTTCGGGCTCGCGGCGCTGGCGCTGCCGTTCGACCCGTTCACCGGGCCCGCCGGCGCGCTCTGGCTGATCGGTTTCCGGATCATCCAGGCGGTGGGCGGCGCGATGATCATGGCCAACTCGCCCGCTATCCTGACCGACGCGTTCCCGGCGAACCAGCGTGGCACGGCCATGGGTATCAACCAGGTCGCGGGGATTTCCGGGCAGTTCATCGGCCTTATCCTCGGCGGCGTGCTGGCCGCGTTCGACTGGCGGCTGGTGTTCATCGTCTCGGTGCCCATCGGGCTCGGCGGCACGATCTGGTCCTATCTCAGCCTGAAGGAGATCGGCGTTCGGACGCCGGCCAGGATCGACTGGCTCGGCAACATCACGTTCGCGGTCGGCCTCATCGCCCTGTTGACCGGCATCACCTACGGAATCCAGCCCTACGGCGGGCACTCGATGGGCTGGACCAGCCCGCTCGTGCTGACTGGCCTGTTTGGCGGGGTTGCCCTGCTGTTGCTGTTCTGCTTCATCGAGACCAGGGTCGAGGCGCCGATGTTCGACCTGCGCCTCATGAAGATCAGGGCGTTCGCCGCCGGTACCGGGGCGACCCTGCTCGCGTCCATCGCCCGTGGCGGACTGCAGTTCATGCTGATCATCTGGCTGCAGGGCATCTGGCTGCCGCTGCACGGCTACGCCTACAAGGACACGCCGTTGTGGTCAGGCATTTACCTGCTGGCGCTCACGGTCGGCTTCGTCGCATCCGGGCCGCTGTCCGGCTGGCTCTCCGACCGGCACGGCGCCAGGGCGTTCTCCTCCGGCGGGCTGGTGGTGTCCGCGCTGGCGTTCGGCGGACTGCAGCTGATCCCGGTCAACTTCACCTATCCGGAGTTCGCCGCGCTGATCTTCATCGCGGGCGCGGGCATGGGGCTGTTCTCCGCCCCGAACGCGGCCGCGATCATGAACAGCGTTCCGGCCCGACAGCGCGGCGCGGCGTCGGGCATGCTCGCCACGTTCCAGAACGCGGGCTTCGTGCTGTCGATCGGCATTTTCTTCTCGCTGATGATCGCCGGGCTCGCCGCGACGCTGCCCAGCACGCTCACCGGCGGGCTGACCGCGCAGGGCGTTCCGCACGCCATCGCCGCGAGGATCGGCTCACTCCCGCCGGTCGGCAGCCTGTTCGCCGCGTTCCTCGGCTACAACCCGATTCGCTCCGTGCTTGCGCCCACTGGCGTGCTTGGCCACCTGCCGGCCTCACACGTGGCGCTGCTGACCGGCAAGTCATTCTTCCCTCAGCTGATCTCGCAGCCGTTCCACCACGGCCTGGTGATCGTCTTCAGCACGGCGATGGCCCTGCTGCTGATCGCGGCGGGCGCGTCGGCGCTGCGCGGGGGCCGGTTCGTCTATGAGGAGGGGAACGGGGCAGCTCCGGTCGCGGCCGCCCACGCGGCGACCGCAGTGCCAGGCCACGCCACGGCCAACGGCACGAGCGGTAGCGCCAGCGGCACGGGCGGCCTCGGCACGAGCGGTGGCGGCAACGGCTCGAGCGGCAACGGCTCGAGCGGCAGCGGCCGGCCTGCCGGAGCGTCACGAGGCTCCGCGGCACCGGAGGCGGCCAGCGCACGGATCGCGACGCCAGACGACTCGTCACCCGACTGAACTCCTGGTCGCCGACAGGGCGCGCCACGGGGTGCGAAAGCGTCATCCACGCCAGAAGAGCAGGGTCGTTGACGCTCCTACGCCCATTTGCGGGTGCTTGCGGCTATAGTTAGCTCTGTGAACGATCTATCGACCTCGGCAGCGGGTGACCTGCTCGCCTCGATCAGCCTGGTGCGACGGACGACGCGGCGCGCCGTCCGGCAGGCCTGGCACGCCGAGCCGCTACCGCCGGCCCAGTCCGAGCTTCTCCGGCTCACCGCGAGCCGGCCGGGCATCAGCGTCGCCGAGGCGGCGCATGAGCTGCAGCTCGCCCCGAACACGGTGAGCACGCTCGTGGGCAGGCTCACGGCCGCCGGACTGCTCGCGCGCGGGCGCGGCGCTTGCGATGGACGCACCGCGTTGCTCACCGCAACCGAGCAGGGCCAGAGCCGGCTCGCCGCCTATCGTGACCTGCGCGCGGAGCTGGCCGGGCTGGCCCTCGCCAGGCTCCCGGCTGCGGACCGGCGCGCTCTGGCGGCGGCGGTGCCGGCCTTGCTGCGGCTCGCTGAGGGATTGGCCGCCGGTGACCGAGCTGCCTGACACCGGCCCCTCCATCGCGACCGCGACGAGCGGCGCTGCCCAGGCTGAGCCGACTCTGACAGGGCGAGCGACAACCGAGCCAGCGACAACCGAGCCAGCGACAACTAGGTCGCAGACGGCCGGCGGACGCGGCAGCGCCGTGCTCTGCTCGGGCCTGACCTACCGGTTCGGCGCCTACACGGCGGTCAAACACCTCGACCTTCGCATCGAGCGCGGTGAGACGTTCGGCCTGCTCGGCCCGAACGGCGCCGGCAAGACCACCACGATCCGGATGCTGACCACCCTGCTGCGGCCGATGGCGGGCACCATCAGCGTGCTCGGTGTCAGCGCAGCGGAGCGGCCGATGCTGGTCCGCCGGCTGATCGGCTACGTGCCGCAGCTGCTGTCGGCCGATGCCACTCTCACCGGGCGCGAGAACGTCGAGCTCTTTGCCAGGCTGTTCGACGTGCCGCGGGCGCAGCGACGCGACCGGGTCGAGACGTCGCTCGCGGCGATGGGGCTGACCGAGCCCGCCGGGCGGCTGGTCAAGACCTACTCCGGCGGCATGATCAGGCGGCTGGAGCTAGCGCAGGCACTGGTCAATGCGCCCAGCCTGCTTGTCCTCGATGAGCCGACGGTCGGCCTGGACCCGATCGCTCGGACGGATGTGTGGGAGTACATCGCGGGGCTGCGGGCGCAGAACGACATGACGGTGCTGATGACGACGCACTACATGGACGAGGCCGACACCTATTGCGACCGGATCGCGCTCATGCACGCTGGCTCGATCCGTGCGACCGGTTCCCCGGGCCTGCTCAAGGCGACCCTCGGGGCCGGCGCCACCCTGGACGACGTGTTCCGCCGCTACACCGGCGGCACCCTGGACGACACCACCGAGTCGGGAGGCATCCGTGACGTCCGCCGCGCAAGGCGCACCGCCCGCCGCCTTGGCTGACCCGGCGGCGCTGCTGCCGGTCGACACGCCCGCCACCGTTGTGCGCCGGCTCGCGAGCCGCATCGTGACGCTGTGCTGGGTCGAACTGCGCAAGATCCGGCACGACCGTACGGAGCTGTACACCAGGGCGGTCCAGCCCGCGCTGTGGCTGCTGATCTACGGCGAAGTGTTCACCAAGATCCACGCGATCCCGACACCCGGCGGAATCCCGTACCTGGCCTATCTGGCACCGGGGATTCTCGCCCAGTCGGCCCTGTTCATTGCCATCTTCTACGGCATCCAGATCATCTGGGAGCGCGACGCGGGGGTGCTGACCAAGCTGATGGTCACCCCGACGCCGCGGGCCGCGCTGATCACCGGCAAGGCGTTCGCCGCTGGCGTGCGGTCGGTGGTGCAGGCGACGGTCGTGGTGATCTTGTCTGCCATCCTCGGTGTCACCCTGACCGACAATCCGCTGAAACTCGTCGGCGCCGCGTGCGTCGTCGCGCTCGGGTCTGCCTTCTTCTCCTGCCTGTCCATGACCATCGCGGGCCTGGCACTGTCCAGGGACCGGCTCATGGGCATCGGTCAGGCGATCACCATGCCGCTCTTCTTCAGTTCCAGCGCGCTCTATCCGGAGAAGATCATGCCGGGCTGGCTCCAGGCGATCAGCCGCTGCAACCCGCTCTCCTACCAGGTCGATGCCCTCCGCGGCCTGCTGATCGGCACGCCCGCCCACCTCGGTCTCGACCTGATCGTGCTGGCCGTCGCCACCATCGCCGGAGTCACCGCGTCGGCCGCGCTGCTCCCCCGGCTCGCCCGCTAGGGGCGCTCGCTAGCGGCGCTCGCCCGCTAGGGGCACCCGCTAGCGGCGCTCGGCCGGCAGCCGCCCATAGCCGCTGATCTAGCGTTTCGTCCGGCCATGGGCGGATGGGCGCGGATGGCGCTGGCCTGCGTCGATCTTCCCGCCGCGGGGTTACAAAGGTCGCCCGCACGGGCAAGTGCCACCGCATGAGCGCATTGAGAGAGCTCGCGCGGCCCATGCTCGCATCGATCTTCGTGATCCAGGGCTGGCACAATTTCGAGAGCCCGGAAGCCGTCGCCCCGCTCGCCGAGCCGGTCGTCAAGCCACTGATAATCCGGATTCCAGGCATGCCGACGGAACCCGAGCAGGTGGTCCGGATCAACGGCGCAATCCAGGCAGCGGCCGGCGCGATGCTCGGACTCGGTGTGCTGCCCCGGCTCGCCGCGCTGTCGATCGCGGGGACGCTGGTGCCCACCACTCTCGCCGGCCACCGGTTCTGGGACGTCCAGGATCCGCGCGAGCGCGCGATGCAGCGTGTCCAGTTCCTGAAAAACCTCACCATCATGGGCGGGCTGCTGCTCGCCGTCGCCGACACGGGCGGCAACCCGTCCCTGTCCTGGCGACGCCGGCATGCCAGAAAGCTTCTGAACAGCTATGCGTCCGGGTGGACGCACCCGATGAATGGCGTGGCCGGTGAGTTCGCTCATGCGGCGCAATCCCGCGCAGTCGCGGGGGCCCGATAGCGCGCTCCGTTGATTGCCAGGCGACGGCCATGGTGGAAGTGGACAGCACTCGCGCTGCTGCTGGCCGCGACCGTCACGGTGACCGTCGTATACGCCATCACGCTCGCCACCGACATCGGCCGGCAGCACTGGGCGGCGGCACTGGACGCCTCCAGGGAGGCCGTGCTAGTGATCGTCGGCTGGGCCGCGGTCACCATTGTCCTGTCCACTGAACGCGGCTCCGCAACTAAGTCGGCCCAACCGGGCAACAGTGGCAGTGCCGAGACCGGTCACCCCTCAGCTGAGCCGGCGCCGAACACAGAGTCTGTGGCTGAGGCTCAGTGGCGCGTGCACCGGCTCCGCGCCAGGCTCGCCGAACTCGCGGACGCCCGCGAGCGGGCCGGCTCGGGCGCCGACCCGGATCTCGACCGCGAGGTGGCGAGCACATCCGCCAGGCTCGAGCACGCTCGCCAGTGGCTCACCAGTGCTCAGTCCGGACTAGCCGTCAGCAAGCAGGAAGGGCGTCAGGTGGGCCGTGCGGCTGGCGGCTTAGACCCGGTCGTCGCTGAGCAAGCCGCCGATCACCAGCGAAAGCAGCCGGTCCTGCTGATCCGGGTCGGCGGGCGCCGACTCGGTCGCCATGATGAGGCCGTGGGTCAGCCGGAGGATGTCGGCCGCCTGCACACCCTGCCGCGCCTCACCGGCGTCCTGCGCGCGGCCCAGGATCTCCTCAGTCCGGCGCCGCAGGATCATGCTGCACTCCGAGATGAAGGCGGCATCCTTGCCGATCGTGGACACCAGCGCGGCACTCAGGCTGCGCTTGGTCTTGCCAAAGGCCACGAACGCGCGCAGCCACTCACCGAGTGCCGCGCCGGGCGACTCCGCCGCCAGCAGCTTGGCACCGAGCGTGTCGAGCCCGTCGACCTGGTCTCGGTACACGGCCTCGAGCAGTGCCTGCCGGGCGGGGAAATGACGGTAGAGCGTACCGATCCCGACGCCGGCCCGGCGCGCGATTTCTTCCAGCGACACGTCGTCTGCGCCATGCTCGGCGAACGCGGCGGTTGCAGCGGCCAGCAGTCGCTCGTAGTTCCGGCGTGCGTCAGCCCGCTTCGCTGGCGAGGGCGAACCGCCCGGCTGACCTGCTCCCATTAATCGTCACCATCTCAGAGTTGCGAACCGGAGGCATCCTCCGTATAGTTATCGGAGGGATCCTCCGAATAGAGCTTAGCTCAGTACCGCCGCCCGGCCAAGACGATCGCTGGCCGACGGCCCCGGATCAAACCGCGCTCTCTGGCCGGGTCGGCACTTCGCCGATGCCTGGCACCCGCGGCCGCCAGACAACCGCTTGCGGGAAGGAACCATGCCTGATTCACGTACCTCTTCTGTCGCCGGCCAGCAGGCCGGAGTTCGACCAAGCACGGCCGCGACCGGCGGAGCGTCACGCTCGCAGTCGTGCTGTGCGCCCAGCTGATGATCGTCCTGGACATGACCGTGGTCAACGTCGCGCTGCCGTCGATGGCGACCGGGCTACACCTGTCGCCCACCAGCCTGTCCTGGGTGCTCAACGCCTACACCCTGACCTTCGGCGGCCTGCTGCTGCTCGGAGGGCGGGCTGGTGACATTCTGGGCAGGCGACCGGCCTTCATCACGGGTCTCGCTATCTTCACGCTTGCCTCGCTAGCCGGCGGGCTGGCCACCAGCCCGGCCGTGCTCCTTGCGGCCCGCGCCGTCCAGGGGGTCGGCGGGGCGATCGCCTCGCCTGCCGTGCTGGCCGTGATCGTGTCCAGCTTCCCCGAAGGCCGGGAGCGGGTCCGCGCACTCAGCATCTTCACCGCGGTCTCGATGGGTGGTGCGTCGCTCGGACTGGTGCTCGGCGGCGCGATCACCCAATGGGCATCCTGGCGCTGGGTCTTCTTCGTCAACGTGCCTGTCGGCGTCGTGGTGGTGGCACTGGTGCCGCTGCTGCTAGCTAGCTCACCGCGGCAGCGCGCTCGTTTCGACGCGGCCGGCGCTATCGCGTCGACGGGCGGCATGTCTGCTCTGGTGTATGCGTTCATCAGCGTCGCGTCGCATGGCTGGAGCAACGCCACGTCCGTGTCATCGTTCGTTGCCGCAGCAATCCTGCTGGCCGTGTTCCTGCTGATCGAGACCAGGAGCAGCCAGCCGATCACGCCGCTGCGCCTGTTCAGGGACCGCAGCCGGACAGCGTCTTATGTCGCACGCCTGCTGCTGGTGGCCGGGATGTTCGGGTCGTTCTTCTTCCTGACCCAGTTCGTCCAGGAGGTGCTCGGCTGGGACCCGCTGCGGGCCGGTTTCGCCTTTGTCCCCATGACCGTTGCCATCTTCGCCATGTCACGGCTCGCGCCGCGCCTCGTCACCCGGTTCAGCCCGAAGTCGCTGATGGTCGCGGGCCTGCTGCCGGTCGTTGGCGGCATGGCGTGGCTGGGACAGCTCACCACCGGCACCGGTTACTTCCCTGGCGTGCTTGTCCCGATGCTCTTGCTCGGGATTGGCATGGGCCTGGCGTTCGTGCCGCTCACGATGGCAGCCCTGGCCGGGGTCCCGCCTCAGGACTCGGGTGCCGCGGCCAGCATGGTCAACGTCATGCAGCAGGTCGGCGGGTCGCTCGGCCTGGCCATCCTGGTGACCGTCTACGGCACCGCGAGCCGGGCGGCAGCCAGCCACCCGCTGGCTGGCGCGAGCGCGGCGGCCCAGGTGCTGCACGCGCGCGTGCACGGCATGGCATCGTCGTTCACCGCTGCCGCGGTCTTCGACGTGGTTGCCCTCCTCGTGGTGGCCGTGGCCGTCCGGATCGGGAACCCGCGCCAGCCGGACAGGCTCGCAGTCGGCGGACCAGCGCCGGCCCGCGCTGAGATCACCGCGTCCGAGGCCGCAGAGGCCGAGATCCTCGAGTCCGAGATCCTCGAGTCCGAGGTCGTCGGCTAGCCAGTCCAGCACGGAGGCCTGGAGGGCCGCTGCCGCACACCGCGGCAGCGGCCCTCCAGCTTTGGCAAGCTCGATGCGGCCAGCGCGCGGAGGCGCGCGACGTCGCCCAGCGCCAGGTCCAGACTCGGACGTAGCTACTCCACAGGCAGCGGCGCCGCCCGGCCGGCCCCTCCGCCGCACCAGCACCCGAAATACGATGAGAGCAGCTGCTAGCCCGAGGATGTGCCAGTTATGCCCGATTTCAGCTATACCGATATGCTGCCGACGGCGGTCGATGACACCGAGTACCGGCTGGTCGGCACCGAGGGCATCAGCGTCCGCGAGGCATTCGCGCGAGAGTTCCTGCACGTCGATCCCGAGGTGCTGACGCAACTCACGGCGACGGCCATGCACGACATCGCGCACCTGCTGCGTCCCGCGCACCTGCGTCAGCTGCGGTCGATCCTGGACGATCCGGAGGCGTCAGGAAACGACAAGTTCGTCGCGGGTGACCTGCTCAAGAACGCCTGCATCGCGGCCGGCGGCGTGCTGCCGATGTGCCAGGACACCGGCACCGCGATCGTGATGGGCAAGCGCGGCGGCCACGTCCTGACCGATGGCAACGACGAGGAATACATCGCCCGTGGCGTCTACGACGCCTACACAAAGCTCAACCTGCGCTATTCCCAGCTCGCGCCCCTGACGATGTGGGAAGAGCGGAACACCGGCAGCAACCTGCCGGCCCAGATCGAGCTGTACGCGACGGCAGGCAGCGACTACAAGTTCCTTTTCATGGCCAAGGGCGGCGGCTCCGCCAACAAGTCCTACCTCTACCAGGAGACTAAGGCGGTGCTGAACCCCGCCCGGATGGCAGCGTTCCTCGACGAAAAGGTTCGCTCCCTCGGCACCGCCGCCTGCCCGCCCTACCACCTTGCCATCGTGGTCGGCGGCACAAGCGCGGAGTACGCGCTCAAGACGGCCAAGTACGCCTCGGCCAAGTACCTCGACGCGCTGCCGACGTCCGGCTCCATGGACGCCCACGGCTTCCGTGATCTCGAACTCGAGCAGCAGGTGCTGGAGATCACCCGCCGGACCGGGATCGGCGCGCAGTTCGGCGGTAAGTACTTCTGCCACGACGTGCGGGTGATCCGGCTCCCCAGGCACGGCGCTTCCTGCCCTGTCGCCATCGCGGTGTCGTGTTCCGCTGACCGGCAGGCGAAAGCAAAGATAAACCGGAACGGGGTTTACCTGGAGCAGCTCGAGACGGACCCTGCGCGGTACCTGCCAGACACTGCCGAGGCCGAGCTCGGCGCAGACGTCGTCCGCATCGATCTGTCGCGGCCGATGAGCGAGATCCGCGCCGAGCTGTCGCGGTACCCGATCAGGACTCGGCTCGCGCTGACCGGCCCCATGGTCGTGGCCCGCGACATCGCCCATGCCAAGATCAACGACCTGCTCGAGGCGGGCCAGCCGATGCCTGCGTACCTGCGCGATCACGCGGTCTATTACGCGGGGCCGGCCAAGACGCCTTCCGGGTACGCATCCGGCTCGTTCGGCCCCACGACCGCGGGCAGGATGGACTCGTACGTGGACCGGTTCCAGGCGGCCGGCGGCTCGCTGGTGATGCTGGCGAAGGGGAACAGGTCGGCAGCCGTCACTTCCGCCTGCCAGAAACACGGCGGGTTCTATCTCGGCTCGATCGGCGGCGCGGCGGCCAAGCTGGCGCAGGACTCCATCACCAAGGTCGACGTGCTCGAGTATCCCGAGCTCGGCATGGAGGCGGTGTGGCGGATCGAGGTCCGCGACTTCCCGGCCTTCATCGTGGTGGATGACAAGGGAAATGACTTCTTCGCTGACGCAACCGCACCGAAGACGCCGGTGCTCACGATCGGCTCCGGCCCCAGCTAGCCGAAGGCAGGACGATGGCAGGCACCGATGGCATGCGCGTCGAGCACGACTCCATGGGCGAGGTGCTGGTGCCCGCCGAAGCCCTGTGGGGCGCGCAGACACAGCGGGCGGTGCAGAACTTCGAGATCTCCGGTGAGCCGCTGTCCCGCGAGCTAATCGGAGCTCTTGCCTCGATCAAGTCCGCTGCAGCCGTGGTGAACGGCGAGCTCGGCGTGCTGCCTGCCGAGGTCGCCGCTGCCGTGCGCGACGCGGCCGACGAGGTCGCGCGGGGGCTACACGACGACGACTTCCCGGTCGATGTGTTCCAGACCGGCTCGGGCACTTCGTCGAACATGAACGCCAACGAGGTCATAGCCACGCTGGCGAGCCGCACGCTCGGGCGTGCGGTGCATCCGAACGATCAGGTCAACGCGTCGCAGTCCTCGAACGACGTCTTCCCGTCCGGGATCCACCTGGCCGCGACGCGCCTGATCGTGACCTCACTGGTGCCCGCGCTGAGCCACCTGGCCGACGCGCTCGAGCTCAAGGCGGCCGCGTTCGCGGACGTCGTCAAGAGCGGCCGGACGCACCTGATGGACGCGACGCCGGTAACGCTTGGCCAGGAGTTTGGTGGCTACGCGGCGGCCGTCCGGCACGGCGTGCAGCGCGCCCGCGACGTGCTGTCCGACGTCGGCGAGCTGCCGCTCGGGGGAACGGCCGTCGGCACCGGGCTCAACGCGCCGCCCGGCTTTGCCGCCTCAGTCATCGGCAGGCTGGCGGATCAAATGCGGCTGCCGCTGACCGAGGCATCCAATCACTTCGAGGCGGCCGGCGCCCGAGACGGCCTGGTCGCGGCGAGCGGCGTGACCAGAACCATCGCCGTCAGCCTGTACAAGATCTGCAATGACTTGCGGCTGATGAACTCCGGCCCGCGCACCGGCCTCGCCGAGATCCGGGTCCCGGACCTGCAGCCCGGCTCGTCGATCATGCCGGGCAAGGTCAACCCGGTCATCTGCGAGGCGGTCTGCCAGGTCTGCGCGACGGTGATCGGCAACGACGCCACCGTGGCCTTCGCCGGCGCGGCCGGCAACCTCGAGCTCAACGTGATGATGCCGGTCATGGCGAGAGGCCTGCTGTCCTCGCTGCGGCTGCTGTCAGCCGCCTGCCTAGCGCTCGCGGACAAGTGCGTCACCGGAATCACCGCTGACGCAGCCCGGCTGCGAGTGGAGGCCGAGTCCTCCCCCGCGATCGTGACTGCGCTGAATCCCTATATCGGCTACGAGGCCGCCGCCGCGGTCGCCCACGAGGCGCTGGAAACGGGCGCGACGATCCGCGAGACCGTCCTCGCCCGCGGCCACGTTGCCCGCGGCGAGCTCACCGAGGCCCAGCTCGACCAGGCACTCGACGTCATCTCCATGGCCCACCCGCACCAACCGCGCGTTCAGTAGCACGCAGCTCAGGAAGCGTGGCACCGGCCTTCCTGAATGCCCGCCGACGTCGGGCGTCGGCTACCCATGCCAGCCCGCGCAGCATGCCGCCGACGCCCGACGTCCCCGTCGCACCTAGCCGGTTAATACCAGCCAGTTGCCTGAGAGTGGGCCCAGGCAGCGCACGGCGATCCGTACCTGCTCTGGATGTAGCTGAGGCCCCACTTGACCTGCGTCGCCGCGCTCGTCTGCCAGTCCGGGCCGGCGCTGGCCATCTTCGAGCCTGGCAGTGCCTGCGGAATCCCGTACGCGCCATCCGGGTTGCTCGCGTAGACATTCCAGCCGCTCTCCCGCTGCCATAGCGGATCGAGGCAGCTGAACTGGCTCGACGACCAGCCGTATGAGGCGAGCATCCCCATGGCTATCTGCTGGGCTGAGCCGCTCGGGACCGGAGCCGCTGCCGCGGGTGCGGGTGTTGCTGCCTGCGGCTGGGTTGCACGCACAGGCGCGGCCTGGGTCGGCCTGGGCTTGGGCGCCGGCACGACCGGCGCAGGCGCGGCCATTCCCAGGACCGTCGCGTGCTGGTCCGTCAGGTAGTCCCGGTGAGCCCGGAGCCGGGCGATCTGCTGGACAGTGGCAGCGGCCATCGTGGGGTTCTTAGCGGAAACTGCAGACGCTGTCTGCCGGGCGGTGGCGGCCGATGGCCAGAACGTGACGAGGCTGCCCGCAAGGGCAGCTGCCAGGACGGTGAACCCGGCTACCACGAGAGTCAGCCGGGAGGGCTTGCTGACGAACTTCAGTTGAGGCCGCCGCCGGCGGCTGTCGATGGATGGGCGGACAAGCGTAGACGAATGGCGCGTAGGCAAAATGGGCCTTTGGTCAAGCGCTCAGCGCGCTCGGAAATCACCCGGAACTACTCGCCGCAATGGGAGGCGCGAGTGGCGTGCGGCGGGGCCGCTAGGTCAAGGCGACGGTCCTGGTTAGGGGGGACCGCACTGCACGCTGGGTGCTGTCAGCTTTTCACTCTGCTGTTTCCTGAACCGTTTGTCTGTGGAATGCCAAAATACCGCTATGACCTATCTCACAGTTTAAAACGGTTCTGTCACGTTCCGAAACCGTCACGATGCGCAGCTTGGCTCAGTAAAAGCCATTAGCCTCTTCGAACGACCACGCGCTGCAGGGCGTCCCGTAGCGGGACTGGATGTAGCCGAGACCCCACTTGATCTGGGTGGCCGGGTTGGTCTGCCAGTCGGCCCCCGCGGTTGCCATCTTCGAGCCCGGCAGCGCCTGCGGGATCCCGTACGCGCCGCTGGGATTCTCGGCGTTGTAGCGCCAGCCACTCTCGCGCTGCCAGATGGCGTCGAGGCAGCTCCACTGGCTCGTGCTGAATCCGAATGAGGCCAGCATGTTGTAGGCAATCCCCTGCGCGGACGTGGGGTCGGGCGGCGCCTGGGCAGGCGGCGCCGACGTAGTGGACTTGGGCGGGGCGGGGCTGCTGATCTTGGGCGCGCTCGTGACGCTGAACGACTCGGTGGCCGCGTCCTCGAGGATCACCTGCTGGCGCTCCTGGATCAGCGACGCGCCGGCCTTGCCGGACGACAGCTGAGCAATCGCAGCCCCGAGCGGGTCGGAGAAGGACTGCGGCCTGCCGATGATGACAATCAGGGCGCCCGCGACCACAGCAACCGTCGCTGCCATCGCGGTAACCAGGAACACGCCCACTCGGCGGTGCCGCGGGCGGCGCCGTCCCAGTGAACGAGCTCGTGCTGTAGCCGGACTAGCCGGCGCACCTGCGGCGGGCGAGCGCCTCCGGTGCTGTGACAATGCGGTCCTTCCGTCGGCCAAGCGCCACCGGGCAGGTCACCCGGAGCGCGGAGCGCTGCGGTACAAGGGCAGCGAGTCGCATGACGGCCGACTGGCTCGGCGTTCCTGGCGCTCAAACCCAGGGCGCTTGATCTGTCTCCAGGACCGTCGCCGCATAACGTTGCCAGAACCAGCGCCTCCGACCAAGCGTTTCCGCCGAAAAAAGCAAGCCAGAATACGAAGACTTACGGTCGCGTAGATCACGGATTGGCAATGCGTGCCGTTACAATTACTAAGCGTAATAGCACCTGGCTGTGACCCCTTGCCCCGATCCAGCCCCGCGTGAGCGCCAGCACGCTGGCGCATCCGGCTGCCGGGCTGGAGATGTTCGGCCCGATATGGCACGGGTTCGGCACGCGGCCTGTCGCGGTTGTCCTCCACGCACACCTGCGCTGCGGCTAGCTTGTTTCTCATGCCGCGGGAGTCACGGGTGCGCCGGCGGCGGCACGAAGCGGGGAGTGATAGATGCGCGCGAGGAACCGACCCTGGACAGTGCGCGCCGGGGATGCCGAGTCCTTGCTGGCTGAGGCTCGCAAGGCCCTGTTCGTCATGGCCGGTTTCCTGGCCATTCTGTGGATTATCCAGCTGGTCAATGCGGCCGACCACTATCAGCTGACGTACAACTACGGAATTCGGCCCCGTGATGTTAGAAGCCTGCCCGATATCGTGATTGCACCGTTCCTGCATGTCAGCTGGATCCACATCGAGAGCAACTCGGGGCCGTTGTTCATCTTCGGGTTCCTCGCCGCCTATCGCGGGGTCGTCCGGTTCCTGGGCCTGACCGGACTGGTGATTCTCGCCAGCGGGTTCGCCGGATGGTTCACCGACCCGCCGCATACGATCGGCGCGGGCGCCAGCGGGGTGGTCTTCGGCTACCTGGGTTACATCCTCGTACGCGGGTTCTTCGATCGGCGCGGCGTCGACATCCTGCTGGGCCTCGTCATGGCGCTGTGCTTTGCCTACCAGTTCACCGTGCTCCTCCCGCACAACGGCATCGGCTGGCAAGCCCACATCGGCGGGCTGGCAGCCGGCGTCGTCGGCGGCTGGATCTTCCGCGATCGCTCCGGTGCCGACCGCGCTGCGACCGCGGTCACCGCTGCCGGTGCCGAGCCAGAGGCGGTGCCGGCCGCGGCGGCTACCACCTCGGTCGCCGAGACCGCGGCTGCTGGCTCACACTCAGGACCACGCGCCGACCTGCACCGGCAGCTGGACGACCTCGGCATCTAGCCTGATGCCGCGCCAGTTCCCGATCGTCGATGCGCATCACCACGTCTGGGACGTTGCAGCTAGGCCACAGCCATGGCTGGACACGAGTCCCGCCCTCGCCAGGCTCCGCAGGACCTTCTTGCTCCCTGAGCTGATCCCTCAGGCCGCAGCAGCAGGTGTGACCGCGACGGTTGTCGTGCAGACCGTCCATGAACCGGCCGAGACACCCGACCTGCTGGCCATGGCCGCGGCTGGGCAGCTGGTGGCGGGCGTCGTCGGCTGGACCAATCTGGGGGCACCAGACGTCGCGGATGCCATTGGCCGGCTGCGCGCGCTGCCCGGCGGACGCTTCCTGACCGGCATCCGCCATCCGCTGCTCACCGAGACGGACCCGCACTGGCTCGACCGGGTGGAAATGCGGCGTGGCCTATTCGCCCTCGGAGCCGCTGGCCTGACGTTTGACCTGGTCATGCGACCGGAGCAGCTTCCGGGCGCCGTCCGGGCCGCGACGGCTCTGCCGGGCCTTACCTTCGTGCTCGATCATCTCGGGAACGTCGCGATCCGCCCGGAGCCGGACCCGGCCTGGGTATCGGGGTTCACCGCGCTGGCCAGGCTGCCGAATACCGTGTGCAAGCTGTCCGGCATCTTCAGCAATCCGACGCCACCTCGCGACAGCCGGGCCCGCGACGTGGACCCCGTGGCGCAGCTGCGCCCCTATCTTCACCTCGCGCTCGACGCGTTCGGTCCGGACCGGCTCATGTTCGGGTCGGACTGGCCCGTGTGCACGCTCGGTGCCAGCTACGGAGAGGTGGTGCGTTCGGCGGCCGCACTCCTCACTGAGCTCAGCGACGCCGAGCGCGCGGCCATCTTGGGCGGCACCGCCCGGGCGGTCTACCAGCTCGGCTCGCGCCGAAGGTGACAGCCAGAATCGCCCGCTTCCCGGCGCCCTGTGCTTTCATTGCTGCGCCATCACCTCGGCCGCGCACGGCGCACACACCGGGCGATCGACCGGGCCGCTCGGGTCCGAATCATGACCGATGGTCGTGACCCCTTTCACATCGCACACCCGGGCACCAGGGTGGACCTTCTCGCAGCGGCACTGGCAGGCCGGCGCGACCATAGCTCGGTCCTCTTCCGCACGCCACCGGACCCGCGCCTGAACTTCCGGGTCGGTGCCGAGCCTTTCCAGTCCCTGCACAAGCGACTGCACGACACCCCAGGTGTCCGCCATCCACTTGCCCGCCAGCTCGACTGTGTGCTCGACGGCGGCGCGAACGCGTGCCTCAGGAGTCAGGTCTGGCTCGTCGCCCATCCGCTCCACCCCTCCCATCGATGACCGGGCAGTTCGGGGCTGCACGTTCAGCCCTTCAGCAGCTGGCGGGCCATCACCATCCGCTGGATCTGATTGGTGCCCTCGTAGATCTGGGTGATCTTGGCATCCCGCATCATCCGCTCGACGGGGTAGTCGTGCACGTAGCCGTATCCGCCGAGCAGCTGCACCGCGTCGGTAGTGACCTCCATCGCCACGTCTGAGGCGAAGCACTTGGCTGCCGAGGAGATGAAGGTGAGGTCGCTCTCCCGCGCGCCGTGAATGGCGCGCTCCGATCGTGCCGCCGCGGCGTAGGTCAGCTGCCGCGCTGCCTCGATCTTCATCGCCATGTCCGCCAGCATGAACTGGAGGCCCTGGAACTCGGCGATCGCCTTGCCGAACTGCTTGCGCTCCTTGACGTACCCGGCGGCGTAGTCGAGCGCGCCCTGTGCGATGCCGAGCGCCTGCGCGGCGATCGTGATCCGGGTGTGGTCCAGGGTCGCCAGCGCGGTCTTGAAGCCGGTGCCCTCGGCCCCGACGATCCGGTCGGCCGGGATGGCGCAGTTGTCGAAGTACAGCTCCCTGGTGGGCGAGCCCTTGATGCCGAGCTTGTGCTCCGGCGCGCCGAAGGTGAAGCCCTCGTCATCCTTATCCACCACGAACGCCGAGATCCCGTTCGCACCCGCGGCCGGATCGGTGACCGCCATCACCGTGTAGTACTGCGAGATGCCCGCGTTGGTAATCCATCGCTTCACCCCGTTCAGCACATAGCTGTCCCCATCGCGGACAGCCCGGGTCTTCATCGCGACCGCGTCCGAGCCGGCCTCAGGCTCGGACAGCGCGTAGGAGAACATCGCCGCCCCGCTCGCCACCGGCGGCAGGAACTTCTGCTTGACATCCTCCGACGCCGACAGCAGCAACGGCATCGTGCCGAGCTTGTTTACCGCCGGGATCAGCGACGACGAGGCACACGCCCGGGCGACCTCCTCGATCACGATGACCGTGGCGATCGCGTCGGCTCCGGCCCCGCCGTACTCCTCCGGAATGTGGACGGCATGCAGGTCGGCCTTCACCAGCGCGTCGTGAGCCTCCTGCGGGAACTCGGACTTCTCGTCCACCCGCGCCGCATGCGGCGCGATCTTCTCCTCGGCCAGGGCGCGAACCGACTCGCGCAGCGCCACGTGCTCCTCGGACAGGGCAAAGGCAGGAAACTCAGGGCTCATGCCTCGATAGTAGGACGTCCTACTGGACATGCGGACCCAGCCCAGTCGGGGTGCGCGGGCCGCGGGCTGGCCGCCATGATGGGCCCGTGAGCCAGGCTGACGAGCTGCTGTCACCCGCGGGCGCCGGGCTGCTGGACCGCCTGCAGGGTGTGGCGATAACGCCAGAGCGTGCTCTGTCACTGGCTGCGGAGCTGCGCAGCAGCTACCCGCCTGACCTAGTCGCGGCTGTGCTCACCCAGCAGGCCCTCCGGTCGTCGGCCCGGCAGAAGTTCAGCCGGGCCGACGACATGCTGTTTACGAGGCCCGGCCTGGAACAGGCGTCGTCGGAGCTGACGGCCGCCCAGAGCGCCCGCCGGTTCGCGGGCCAGCCCGTCATCGCCGATCTGTGCTGCGGTATCGGCGGCAACCTCACCTCGCTCGCTGCTGAAGCCCGCCACGTAGTTGCCGTCGACGCCGATCTCGACACGCTGCGCTACGCAGGTCACAACGCAGCGGTGTACGGCCTCACGGGCCAGGTCACGATCGTCTGCGCCGACGTCCGGGATCTCCGGCTGCCCGGCTGCGTGACCGCCGCTTTCATCGACCCGGCTCGCCGGGCAGCCGGGCGGCGGTTGCGGGCCGGCAACAGCGAGCCGCCGCTCGACTGGTGCCTCATGCTGGCCGGAACCATCCCGCAGGTGTGCATCAAGGCTGCGCCCGGCTTGCAGCATGACCTCGTTCCGCCTGGCTGGGAGATCGAATTCGTGGCCATCGGCCGGGCGCTCAAGGAAGCTCTGCTGTGGTCGCCGGCATTCGCGACCACGGGGCGCCGGGCCACGATCCTGCCAGCCGGCGCAACACTCGTGTCCAGCCCTGGCGACCCGATCGGAGTGGGCGAGCCCGGCGAGTACCTGCTCGACCCGAATCCGGCTGTAACCCGGGCTGGTCTGGTCCAGGAGCTCGGCCGCGACCTTGGGGCACGACAGCTCGACGAGCACACCGCGTTCC
The DNA here is from genome assembly GCA_963718765.1 of uncultured Actinomycetota bacterium. Taxonomy (GTDB): domain Bacteria; phylum Actinomycetota; class Actinomycetes; order Streptosporangiales; family Streptosporangiaceae; genus JAJYUU01. The sequence continues at coordinate 1,007,403 of CAVQZV010000018.1, read as the reverse complement.
TCTGTGTGGACAGATACGTCGGCACGCCGTTCGCCCGGACGCTACGGGTGCTGGAATCCATGCCCTGGCATGAACGCCAGGCCGCCCGCCGGCTGCGCGAACTGGGCGTCGGTGCCGCCGACATCCGGCGCCGCGGCCTGGCCGGCGACGTCGAGCAGATCCGTCGCCGGCTCGGCCTGCAAGGCGACCGGCAGGCCACCATCGTCCTGACCAGGCGGGCGGGCCGACCCTGGGGCCTGATCTGCGAAACGGTTGCCGATCAGGCCGCGGACCCTGACCCGGAGGCGCCGCGCTGACCGCCGAGCCGAAACGCCGTCCGCAGCGAGCTGCCTACCTCGTCCTGCTCGTGCACAACATCGCGCCAGGTGAAGTGCTCGACCTCGTAGTCTTCGGGCTCTTCGAAGTTAGCCGGGACCGCATGCCTTGTGATTACAGAACGTAACCGCCTCGGCGTCGCAGGTCGTGGCGGGCTAATGTGCCACAACCAGGACCAGTCGGCGGAGTTGCTGCTCGACAGCCCTGAGATGACGATCAGGCTGGTAGGAGCCCGGTGGGCTGCAGCCTGGGCGCTGACGCCAGGGTGAGGCCGATGAAGTGGCTGTTCTTCTCCAATGAGCGGGGCGGCAGGCTGCGGCGGCCCTGCGGGCCACATCTTTGCAGAGCGCCGGCCTGCGGCGTTGCGGCCGGAGCCCGGCTGCCGGATCTCACTTGAGTTGCGCGAGCACTGTCACTCTACTAGTCTAGTAATAGACCGATAGCCTTGGAGGCGGGCATGTTCCGTGTTGATGCCGGGTCCGGTGTGCCGATCTACCGGCAGCTGGTCCAGCAGGTGCGCCGGGATGTCATGCTGGGCCGGCTTCAGCCAGGTGACCAGCTGCCCAGCTTGAAAGAGCTGGTCGACTCGCTGTCGGTCAATCCGAACACGGTGGTGAAGGCGTTCGGCGAGCTGGAGCATCAGGGGCTGGTGGTACGCCGGCAGGGCGTAGGAACTTTCGTGGCGGCGGCACCGCCGGTGACGTCGCTGCCGGTGGCGCCGAAGCTGCTGGGCTCGCTGGCCCGCTGGGTGGACCGGGCGAGGCAGGACGGGCTGTCTTCGGAGCAGATCCGGATGCTCCTAGAGGTTGCCCTCGATGAGCGGGCGGTAAGCCCGGATGACCGCCGCAGCGCCAGCGGTGCCGCATGAGCACCGCGCTACGGTGCGCAGGCCTCGGGCACCGCTACGGCCGCAAGATCTGGGGTCTGCGTGACTGCGACCTCGACGTGCCAGCCGGGCGCGTGGTGGCGCTGGTCGGCCCGAACGGCTCCGGCAAGACCACCCTGATGAGCATGGCGGCGGGCCTGCTTCCGGCCAGCACGGGAACTGTCGAGGCCGCCGGCGGTCCCCCGGCCCGGCGGCTGGGCAGGATCGGGTTCGTCGCCCAGGACGCGCCGCTGTGGCCGCACCTTCGCGTCGCCGACGTCCTGGCGATCGGCCGGTGCATGAACCACGGTTTCGACACGGTTATGGCGTCAGGACGGATCCGGCAGCTAGGCATCCGGCCCCGGGCGCGGATCAGCAACCTGTCCGGCGGCGAGCGCGCCCAGGTGGCTCTCACCCTGGTGCTGGCCAAGAAGCCGGAGTTGTTCTTGCTCGATGAGCCGACGGCCAACCTCGACCCGCTGGCGCGGCGAGAATTCCTGAGTTCCATGTTCGAGGCCTGCACGGAGACGGGCGCTACCGTGCTGTACTCCTCCCACGCCGTGGCGGAGCTGGAGCGCATCTGCGACTACCTGATCGTGCTCCGCGCCGGGCATGTCCGGCTCGCCGGCGACATCGACGAGCTGCGCCAGCAGCATCGGGTCATCTGCGGGCCAGACGGCTGGCCCGGCGGCGGAGGCTGGCAGGTGATCAGCCAGCGCAGCACGGCCGGTCGGACCACGGCGCTGGTGCGCCACGACGGCGCCCGGCTCGCCGGACCTGGCCTGCAGGACGCGGCACCCACCTTTGATGAGCTCGTACTCGGCTACCTCGAAGATGATGTCGCCGCACTCCCCAAGGAGGCCCTGGCATGATCTGCCTCATCTGGCGGCAGCACCGCGGCCAGGCCCTGTGGACCGCCATCACGGTCACGGCCCTGTGTGCCCTCATGGTCAGCTTCGGGCTCAGCGCTGAGCACTGGCTGGCGGGTTATCATGTCTGGCTCCGGCAGCTAGCCGCCGCCGGATGCCCGCCGCCCAGTGCGCATAGCGGCGCGTTCCACGTCCGGTCGGCCGCGACGTGCGCTGCGCTCAAGAATCGGTATCCGGGCAGCCTGCAAGCCGCCTTCGCGTCCCGCTACAGCTTCGCGATCCTTCTGTCCCAGGACGGCCTGCCCGCCGCGTTCGCGATCATCGGCGCCATGACCGGCGCCCCGCTGGTCGCCAGGGAGGTCGAGCAGCGCACCCACCTTGCGGCCTGGACCCAGTCGGTGTCACGACGCCGTTGGTACATCACCAAGATCGCTGCTCTCGCCACCGCCCTGGCCGTGGCCGGCCTGACCGCCGGGGCAGCCAACGCCTGGCTGCAGCACCAGCTCGCCGCCGGTGACACCACAAGCACACGCTGGTCATGGTTTGTCTCCAGCCACCTGGCCCTGGCCGGCGAGGCCGCGCTCGCCTTCGCCCTGGGAGTGGCTTTCGGCGCCTTGCTACGCCGGACGCTGCCCGCCATCGGCGCGGCCATGGCCGCATTTGCCGTCCTGCTCCTGGGCGCCCGGTGGCTAGTGCAAGCCCTGACACCGGTCACTAAGACGACCGGGCCGCGCTTTGCCGCGCCACCCGGCAGCTGGGTCCTCGGATCAGGCACCGGCGTCCCGGTGCCCTACCACCCGGCTAGCCAGTACTGGCCACTGCAGCTCATTCTGCTCACCGTCCTGCTAGCGGTCGCCGCGGCGGCACTGGCATCGGGCTGGCGCGCCACCCGCACGCGGGCCGTCTGAGCGATTGCCCGTGATCTCCAGCCGGCACCGTCGGCCCGGTATGCCCCAAGCTGGCGGACCTGCTGCGATCGGAACCGGACGGCGGGCGGGTGAGGGCGCCGGCGTGGCGCAGTGATCAAGACGCCCGCGGCTTCTTAAGATCGGACTTGTTCCACGTGGTCCAGCTGGCCGTCAAGATGACCGGAGACGTCCGCCGACGGGCAGTCCGGGAGAAGTGCGGCCGCCGCGGCTGGACCAAAGTCCTGATGCGACCGCGGGATAGTCCCGAGGCGAGCAGGTCCGCATAAGTCGCAAACCCGTCTAACCGGACTGATAGCGAGCTCTCTCGCACGTTCATGGCAATCAAGATCGCGCCCGCCACCGACGTTGCACGCATTATGGCTCCGCATAGCGGATAAATCGCCGCCCTTGGCAACCACGACGCGTGCAATGTGCGACTAGCCGACGGACGTTCTACGCGAATCGGGCGCGCTGAGCGCCGTTGGTCACCGGTCAGAGCTCGCTGCCGGGACCGGCCTCGCCCGGCGGCGGCGCCGCCAGCTCCTCCCCGGTCCGGAGACCGTGCACCCTGGCCCGCAGCGCCTCACCCTTGGCGTGCGCCATGGCGCGCAGCTCCGCCTGGAACTCAGCCATCCTGGCCGACAGAGCCGGATCACCGACGGCGAGGATCCGGACCGCCAGCAGCCCGGCATTGCGGGCCCCGCCGACCGCGACCGTCGCGACCGGGATCCCGGCGGGCATCTGCACGATGGACAGCAGCGAGTCCAGCCCGTCGAGGTGCTTCAGCGGAACCGGCACGCCGATCACCGGCAGCGTGGTGACCGAGGCCAGCATGCCCGGCAGATGGGCGGCGCCCCCGGCGCCGGCGATGATCACCTTCAGCCCCCGGCTCGCAGCGGCCTGACCGTAGCTGATCATGTCCGCCGGCATCCGGTGGGCAGAAATTACGTCTGCCGTCGCGGGCACGCCGAACTCCTCGAGCACCTCGACCGCGGCCTGCATGACCGGCCAGTCCGAGTCGCTGCCCATGACGACGCCGACGACAGCCGCCGGGCCGTCGCCCGGGGCTCCGCCCCGCTTGCGCGCCAGTTCCTCCGACGGCGTGCTCACGGGCGTATCCGCTCGGCGGTCATAGTTCCTCGCTTCCGGTGGCCAGGTAGCGCGCCGCCCGGGTGGCCCGGTCCCTGGCCGAGGCCATGTCGTCGCCAAGCGCGGTCACGTGGCCCACCTTGCGGCCAGGCCGGACCGGCTTGCCGTAGAGCTGGATCTTCAGCGCAGGATCGGCGGCCAGGACGTGACCGAGCTTGCCGTGCAGGTCCGGGTCGTCGGCGCCGAGCACGTTCGCCATCGCCACACACGGCGCGGTGAGCGTGGGGGCGCCCAGCGGCATGTTCAGCACCGCGCGCAGATGCTGCTCGAACTGCGAGGTCCTGGCTCCCTCGATGGTCCAGTGGCCGCTGTTGTGCGGGCGCATGGCCAGCTCGTTCACCAGGAGCCCGCCCCGGGTCTCGAATAGCTCTACCGCGAGCAGGCCGATGACGTCCAGGTCCCGCGCGAGCTCGAGGCCCAGCCGGATCGCCTCCTCGGCGAGGTAGCCGGGTAGGCCCGGAGCAGGCGCGAGTACCTCATGACAGATGCCGTCGCGCTGAATGGTCTGGATTACGGGATAGGCGGCGCCGTGGCCGGACGGCGACCGGGCGATCAGGACGGCTAGCTCGCGCTCGAACGGAACGAACTCCTCGGCAAGCAGCGGCACCCCGTGGGCGAACACCTCCGCGATCTCGGCGTAGCTGTGGCAGACCCAGACACCGCGGCCGTCGTACCCCCCGGAGATGGCCTTGAGCACGACCGGCCAGTCGGTCCGGTCGGCGATCGCCTCGACCTCGGACTGGTTGGCAACCGGCACCGCCCGCGGCACGGGCACGCCGAGCTCGCCGAGCCTGCGACGCATGGCCAGCTTGTCCTGGGTCAGTCGCAGCGCCGAAGACGGCGGCCACGCGGCGTGACCCGCCGCCTCGAGCGCGTGCAGGGCCTGCTCGGGAACGTGCTCGTGGTCGAACGTGACGACGTCGCACCCCGCCGCGAACGCGAGCAGATCGTCGGCCGAGCGATAGTCACCCACCGGCGCGTCCGCGCACACCTGGGCGGCGCTGTCGTCGGCAGCCGCCGCCAGCACCCGGAACCTGACGCCGAGGCCGATCGCCGCCGCGGCGGTCATCCTGGCCAGCTGGCCGGCTCCGACCATGCCCACCACCGGCGCGGCGACCCCGGCCGCAAAAGCAGCCGCGACCGGCCCGTCTGGTGCGGGTCGATCGGCCACGTTCTGCTGCTCCATTACGTGCCGTAGCCTACGGGGCCGCCAGCCCTGCCCGGGCGGTCAGGGCGGACCGATGAGAGGGGAACGGGGTGGTTTGCGGTCGCAGCCGGGCGCCGGGTCGCCGCCGGGGTCGCTACGCAGGGCCGGCTGACGGCGGGCTGCTCCTCAGCATCCGCAGTCGCGTGCGGCAGGAACAGCGCGAAGACGGCCGGCCGTGGCCGCACCAGCACGACCTGCCCGCCATCGGCGGCGGCGATCATGCGTGCCAGGGCGAGCCCGAGCCCGGTCCCGTTGGGCGACCCGCTGACACTGCGCTCGAAGATCCGCGGCGCGAGTTCGCCAGCACCCGCTGCCTTCGTCCCTGACCTCGATCACGACCGAGCGGCGGGTCCGCGACGTCCTGATCGTGACGGTGCCAGCCCCGTGCACGAGGGCGTTGTCGAGGAGCGTCGCGACCACCTGCGATGCACCGCCCGGGGTCGCGAACGCGAGCAGGCCTTTCTCCCCGCCGGTCGCGAGCCGCCGGTTCGCCCGCCGGAAGGCGGGCTCCCACTCGACGACCTGCTGCCCGACGATCTCGTCGACGCTCGCCACCGAGGGCACCCCGGTAGAGGTCCGGCGCGCCCGGCCGAGCAGCTGACCAACGACGTCGGCGAGCCGCTCGGTCTGCGACAGCGCTGCCGCTCCCTCCTCACGGACGACCTCCGGGTAGTCGGCCGACGCCATCATTTCCTCGAGTCGCATGGACAGCGCCGTCAGTGGCGTCCTCAGCTGATGCGAGGCGTCGACTGCGAAGTCACGCTCGGCGGACAGCAGGTCGTTGATGCGCTGCGCCGAGCCGTCCAGGCCCTCGGCGACCCGGTCGAGCTCCTGGATTCCGTATCGTCGGCCGAGCGGGCTGGAATCGCCCAGCCCCAGCCGGTCAGCCGCCCGGGCCAGCTCCTCAAGCGGCCGGGTTATCCGGCGGGCGTAGAGCAGCCCGAGCACCACCGCGACGCCAACCGCGGCCAGCGCAACGGCGCCGACGAGCAGCAGCTGCCGGGCGAGGTTGCCGGACAGGACGCTGTCGTCAGCCTCGACCGTCACCTCGAAGAGCGGGACGCTCGGATTGTTGCCCTCGCCCACGCTCACCGTCGACAAGCGATAGTCGTGCCGTCCCGGCCAGACTCCCGTGTGCCCGAGGACGGCGCCGTTCATGCGGATCAGCACGTACCGGCCGGACAGCGCCCGGCCGAGCTGGCTGGCGTAGGCCGCATTGATCGGCTGCTGAGCCTGGAACCGCTGGTTGAGGTTGGTAGCAACCACCTGGGCGTCCCGGTGCAGGGCCTGGGTCGCGTCGTCGACCTGCAGCCGGCTGAGCACGAAAGCCAGCGGGATGCCGAGCGCCAGCACGGCCGCGATCGCGACCGCGAGCATAGAGATCAGCAGCCGCCGTTGCATCGCCCCTGCTCCCGGCGCTCCCGCCGACCGTCCGTACCTGCCACCATGTAACTCCAGCAGGAAGGCTAGTCGCCACGCTCAAATCGAAAGCCCACGCCGCGGACCGTGGTGATGAACTGCGGATTGTGCGCGTCGTCGCCGAGCTTGCGCCGCAGCCAGGACACGTGCATGTCGAGTGTCTTCGTCGAGCCCCACCACTTGGAGTCCCAGACCTGGCGCATGATCTGCTCGCGCGTGACCACCTTGCCGGCCTCGGCGACCATGAGCGCCAGCAGATCGAACTCCTTGGACGTCAGCTCGATCTCGGTTTCCCCGAGCCAGGCTCGCCGGGCGTCGGTGTCCACCCGGACGCCCTGCACCGTCCTGGTCTCGGACGCTCCGCGCCGCAGCAGGGCCCGCACCCGCGCGAGCAGCTCGGCCAGCCGGAACGGCTTGGTGACATAGTCGTCCGCGCCGGCATCGAGGCCGATCACCGTGTCGACCTCGTCGGCGCGCGCGGTCAGGATCAGCACCGGCATTGACTGGCCCGGCGGACCGGATCCGGCGGCACACCTCGAGCCCGTCAATCTTGGGCAGGCCGATGTCGAGCACGATGATGTCGAGGCCGCCGTTCCGGGCAGCCTCGAGCGTCCCTGGGCCGTCGGCCGCCACGTCCACTTCGTAGCCCTCGCGCCGCAGCGCTCGGGCAAGCGGCTCGGAGATCGCCGGATCATCCTCGGCGAGCAAAACGCTGGTCATGTCATTGATGGTAGGGCCGATCCGCCGATTCCTGCCCCCTACACGCCCCGTGAGCGATCTCTTGGCCGCCACTTGACCTTACGATGCGCAATCTAATGGTTACCGTATCGTGAAAACCGGGTCGCGATCCGTCTCAGACCGGGGTCACGCCGTGCCGGCGCCGCGAGAATGAGCGGTCCTTGCCGCGCGCCGCCGCGAACCGCCGGATCAGCTCGGCGCGCAGGTCCTCCGGCTCGACGACGTCGTCGACGACGAGCTCGCTGGCCAGCCGGAGCACGTCGATGTCGGCTCGTACTCCGTCGCGCAGCCGCTGCGTCTCCGCCGCCCGCTCGTCCGCGTCCGACGACAGGGCCGCGAGCCTGTTGGAGTACACCGCGTTGACCGCGGCCTCGGCGCCCATCACCGCGATCTTCGCGGTCGGCAGCGCGAGCGTGGCGTCGGGCTCGAAGCCGGGACCGGCCATCGCGTACAGCCCGGCCCCGTAGGCCTTGCGCACGACGACGCAGATCTTCGGCACGGTCGCCTCCGACACCGCGCTGATCATCTTGGCGCCGTGCCGGATGATGCCCTGCCGCTCGACCGCGGTGCCGACCATGAAGCCGGGCACGTCGGCGAGGAACAGCAGCGGCAGCGCGAACGCGTCGCACAGCTGGATGAACCGCGTCGCCTTGTCGGCCGAGTCGACGAACAGCACGCCGCCCTTGAACATCGGGTTGTTCGCCACGACGCCGATCGGCTGGCCGTCCAGCCGGGCGAACCCGACCATGATCTCCCTGGCCCACAGCGCGTGGATCTCGAACAGCGACCCGGCGTCCACGATGCCCGCGCACGTACCGGCGCATGTCGAAGGCCTGCCGCTCGCTGACCGGCACCATGGCCCGCAGGTCGGCCTGCTCCGGGCTCGGCCGGCGCGGCCGGCGGCGGCGCGAGCTGCCAGTTGCCGGGCAGGTAGGACAGGTACGTGCGGACCGCAGTGATCGCGTCCGGCTCCGTTGCTGCCAGGTAGTGCCCGACGCCCGAGACCGAGCAGTGCATCCGCGCGCCGCCCATCTCCTCCAGCGTCGTCTGCTCGCTCGACCACCATCTCGACCATCCGCGGGCTGCCCAGGTACATCGACGCGTTGCCGTCGACCATCGCGACGAAGTCGCAGAACGCCGGGATGTAGGCACCGCCGGCGGCGGACGGCCCGAACAGCGCGCAGACCTGCGGGATCGACCCCGACGCCCGGACCTGGGTGTGGAAGATCTTGCCGGCGCCGCGGCGGCCGGGGAACATCTCGACCTGGTCGGTGATCCGGGCCCCGGCCGAGTCGACCAGGTAGATCATCGGGACGCCGGTGGCGTAGGCCTGCTCGATGACCCGGATGATCTTCTCGACCGTGCGGGCGCCCCACGAGCCGGCCTTCACCGTCGAGTCGTTGGCCATCAGCGCGACCGGCCGGCCGTCGACCGTGGCCGTTCCGGTGATCACGCCGTCGGCCGGCAGGTCCGTCCGCCAGCACGTTGGCGAACGCGCCGTCCTCGATGAACGAGCCCGCGTCGATCAGCAATTCGATGCGGTCCCTGGCAAAGAGCTTGCCCGCCGCGGCAGCCTGCTGGTGATACCGTTCCGCGCCGCCGCGGGAAATCCTGGCCCTCACGTCCCCCAGGTCGGGGTGAGCGACTGCGGGCGGAATCGGGCCAGCGGGGTCCGGGGTGGCCCGGGCGTACGGTGTCCCCCCGGGGCGGCACCGGCGGCATCGCGCCCGACCCTGCCTGTTCCCCCGGAATGCCCACGCTGGCGAGCGTACGCGAAGAGCGCCGGGACGGCGGGAGCGGTGCCGCCGTCTCGGCGCACACGTGTCCCCCTGGGAAGGGGGATCCCAAACCCCGCGCAGCATCCTAGGCAGCCGCCCGCGGCGGGCGCGGGCGTTCGCTGAGGAATAGCCAGGGAACTCGTTAGTGGATGTGCAGGCTGACGCCGAGCAGCACGAGCGGCCACAGCACAATGGCGAGCAAAGCGGACAGCATGATCTTCGCAAGCCCAGCCGTGATGTAGCTGTGCGTCCACGCCAGGACGATCCCGGCGACGATCCAGATGAGCCACACCCAGTTAAAGTGCTTCATTTCTTAGTCTCCGATCCGGGCAACCCTGAAGGGCAGCCGGTAAGTCACCGGAAAAGGCGGGGTCAAACATCGGCCACGCCAGCGATCAAGCCCCGATAACCCGGGAACGCGGCCCCGCTCGCAGCACCTGGGATGGCAGGACGCGGCCGACGATCCGCTCGGCGTCCGCCGCGGCGTCGATCAGCGCATCCAGGTCGATGCCCGTGGCCACGCCCATGTCCTCGACCATGTGGACGAGTTCCTCGGTGGCGATGTTGCCCGTGGCGCCGGGCGCGTAGGGGCAGCCGCCGAGGCCGCCGACCGACGCGTCGAAGTCGGCCACGCCCAGTTCGAGGGCCGCCAGCACGTTGGCGAGCCCGGTCCCCCTGGTGTTGTGGAAATGCAGGTTCAGGCCGATCTGCGGATGCGCGGACCGGAACTCGCCGACCAGGCGCTGAACCCGGCCCGGCGTCGCCATCCCGGTCGTGTCGCCGAGCGAGATGCTGTCGGCACCATCGGCGACCGCCCGGCCTGCGACCGCGAGAACGCGATCGACGGGCACGTCGCCCTCATACGGGCAGCCCCACGCGGTCGAGATGATGACCTGGCAGCTCGCCGTCCGGTCGTGCGCCAGTTCGATGATCTCCGCGATCTCGTCCAGCGACTGCTCGGTGCTCCGGTTGACGTTCTTGCGGTTGTGCGTGTCGGACGCGGACACCACGGCCTCGAGCTCGGCAACTCCGGCTTCCAGCGCCCGCACGGCCCCGCGCCGGTTAGGCACCAGCGCTGAGTAGCTCACCCGGTCAGATCGCTCGATGCCCTGCCAGACTGCGTCCGCATCGGCCATCTGCGGAATGGCCTCCGCCCGGACGAACGAGACGGCCTCGATCCGCCGCACGCCGGTCGCGGACAGCCGGTCGATCAGCTCGATCTTGGCCTGCGTGGGGACTGGCTCCTCGTTCTGCAGCCCATCCCGCGGCCCGACTTCGCGGACCGAAAGCTGGCCGGGCAGATCTGACACAGGGCCAGGTTACTGCTGCTCGCTGGCCAGCCGCTGTTGCTCGTCCTCTACCAGCTGGAACAGCGTCGACTGCACGTGCTGCACGCGCGGGATCTCGGTCAGCACGAGCTGGCCGTGCTCGCCAGGCGACTCGACGATGAGGCGCCCGCAGCGGAGCATCCGGTCGAGCAGTCCCTGGGTAAACGACACGTCGCTGATCCGCATGAGCGGGAAGTCCCGGCCGCGGCGGCTGATGATGCCTGCCCGCAGCCGCAGCCTGCGGGTAGTCAGCTCGTAGCTCGTGGTGCGCCAGCGCAGTAGCGGCACGGCCGTGAAGATGACGATGATCAGCAGCGCGAGCACGCCGAGCGCCAGCCGCACCCCGATCGCGTACGACCCGGACGGCACGATCAGCACGATGAGCAGCGCAGCCACGGTTGCCGCGAGGATCAGCAGCGGCCGCAGCACGGTCTTCCAGTGCGGGTGGAACCGCAGCACAAGCCGCTCGCCATGCACCAGACCCGACGCACTGCTCACGTGCCTCATGGTCGCATGTAATGCGCAATTCCGTGCCGCCGTCGGGTGAGTCGTGACTATCGCACGTGAACGACGTCGCCAGCACTGACGGCATGCGGGCCGTCGGCGGCGCTAATGAGCAGGCAGCCCGCCGCATCGACGCCCGTCGCCTGGCCTGACAGCACGCCGCCGCCTGGCAGCTCGACCCGCACGTGCCTGCCTATGGTCGAGCAGGAGCGCAGATAGGCCGCACGCAGCCCGCAGGCTATCGCGTCGCCCGGCACCGGCCCGCTGGTCCAGCTCAGGTACCAGTGCTCGAATTCGCGGAGCACCGCTATGAGGATCGCCTGCCGGTCGGGACTGTCCGCACCCGCCAGCCAGAGCGACGTGGCCTGGCCGGTGGGGAGCTCGTCCCGGCTCGCGCTGATGTTGAGGCCAACGCCGACGACGATCACGTCGCCCGCCTGCTCGGCCAGGATTCCGGCCAGCTTGCCTGCTGCCTCACGACCGGCGAGCACGTCGTTCGGCCATTTCAGGCTCGCCTGGACGCCGGTCTGCGCCTCGACAGCGGCGACAGCGGAGACGCCTGTCAGCAGCGGCAGCCAGCCGCGGGCTGCGGGCGGGACCCCGTCCGGTCGCAGCAGTACCGAGAATGTCAGCGCCGCGCCCGGCTGGCTGTGCCAGCTCCGGTGCGAAGCCGGCCACGGCCGGCAGTTTGCTCCTCGGCGACGAGCACCGATCCCGACGCCGCTCCGGCTATGGCGGCCGCGATCAGGTCGGCGTTCGTCGACCCGGTCCGATCGACCACCTCGACGCTGGTGAATAGCGCCGAGCCGGCCAGCACGGCGGCACGCACGGCCGCGGGCGACAGTGGCTGTCGGGACGGTGCAACGCTGCTCATCGCATTAGCGTGCCAGCCTGCCCTGCCAGCAGCACCCCCCAGGCCTGCCCTAGCCTGTCCGGCATGGCCAACGATCTCGCCGCGCCCGGCGACAGCCCGCCGCCCGGCGCTGACACCACGTCGTCTGCAGACACTGCACCGGCTGATCTGCACACCACCGCGGGCAAGCTGGCCGACCTCGACCGGCGGCGGTCCGAGGCCGTGCACGCCGGCGCCGCCCGCCAGGTCGAGCGACAGCACGCCAAGGGCAAGATGACCGCGCGCGAGCGCATCGACGCGCTGCTCGACCCTGGCTCGTTCACCGAGTTCGACGAGCTCGCCCGGCACCGCGCCACTGATTTCGGCATGGCCGCGAGCAGGCCGTACGGCGACGGCGTGGTGACGGGATACGGCACCATCGATGACCGGCCGGTCGCGGTGTTCAGCCAGGACTTCACCGTCAACGGCGGCTCGCTCGGCGAGGTGTTCGGCGAGAAGATCGTCAAGGTCATGGACTACGCGCTGAAGACCGGCTGCCCCGTCATCGGCATCAACGACAGCGGCGGCGCGCGAATCCAGGAGGGCGTCGTCGCGCTCGGCCTGTACGGCGAGATCTTCTACCGGAACGTGATCTCTTCCGGGGTCATCCCGCAGATCTCCCTGATCATGGGGCCGTGCGCAGGCGGCGCGGTGTACTCGCCTGCCATCACGGACTTCACGCTCATGGTCAGCGGGACTTCGTACATGTTCATCACCGGCCCGGACGTCATCAAGACGGTGACCGGTGAGGAGGTCAGCCAGGAAGACCTCGGCGGCGCGCATGCGCACAACGTCAAGTCAGGCGTTGCGCACTACCAGGCCGCCGGCGAGCAGGACTGCCTCGAGTTCGCCCGCGAGCTGCTGTCCTACCTGCCGTCGAACAACCTGGACGAGCCGCCGGCCGGGCCGTCGGCGGCTGACCCGGCTGCTGCGCTGGAGCTCATCGCCGCCGACGCCGAGCTCGACACGCTGATCCCCGACTCGCCGCGCCAGCCCTACGACATGCACACGGTCATCCAGCACGTGCTCGACGAGGGCGAGTTCCTGGAGATCCACGCCGGGTTCGCGCAGAACATCATCGTGGGCTTCGGCCGCGTCGACGGTACGTCGGTCGGCGTCGTCGCGAACCAGCCGATGCACTCCGCCGGCACGCTCGATATCGACGCGTCCGAGAAGGCGGCGAGGTTCGTCCGGACGTGCGATGCCTTCGGCGTCCCGGTGCTGACGTTCGTCGACGTACCCGGTTTCCTGCCCGGCACGGGCCAGGAATGGGGCGGGATCATCCGTCGCGGCGCGAAGCTCATCTACGCCTACGCGGAAGCGACCGTGCCGAAGATCACTGTCATCACCCGCAAGGCCTACGGCGGCGCCTACGACGTGATGGGCTCCAAGCACCTTGGCGGCGACCTCAACCTGGCCTGGCCGACGGCCCAGATCGCGGTCATGGGCGCCGACGGGGCGGTCGACATCCTGTACCGGCGCGATCTCGGCGCCGTGTCCGACCCGCAGGAGCGGGCTGCCCTGCGCAGTCAGCGGATCACCGAGTACGAGGACACGCTGTTCAACCCGTACATCGCCGCGGAGCGCGGCTACGTCGACGCGGTCATCCGGCCGGCCGAGACCCGGTCCCAGGTGACCCGCGCGCTGCGCGCGCTCCGCAATAAGCGGCAGACGCTGCCGCCCAAAAAGCACGGAAACATCCCGCTTTAGCCCCGACTGCGGGGCCAGGGCCAAGGCCACCGAGGGGCGTGGTTGCGCCCCTGCTGCCCTTAGAGGGGCAGCAAAGGTAACTTTGGTGCCCTTATTCCAGGCGAAGCGTGCGCCGCATGCAGGACCGGCCCACACCATTCTGAGGAGGATTGTCGCCAATAGTGATCGACTGAGTACGCTGCGGTACGGAGTTACGGCGAGTCAGCCACCGCAGCAGCGATTAGAGTCGTGAGTACCATGACGGAATCTGGCCAGCCGCTGCCGCTACTAACCCGCTACGCGATCATGGTCGACGTCGGGTATATCTATGCGGCCGCTGGCGAGCTGCTGTTCAGCGCTGCTTCCCGGCGGGAGTACCGGGTCGATGCCGACAAGCTGATTCACTCCCTGATCCGGCACGCCGACCTGCACGTGCCGGGCGAATTGCTGCGCGTCTACTGGTACGACGCCGCGCGAGACCGGGTTCCGACCATCGACCAGCGGGTCATCGCCCAGATGCCCTGGGTCAAGCTGCGGCTCGGAAACCTGAACGCCCGCGGGCAGCAGAAGGGCGTGGATGCGCAGATCCGCGCCGACATGGAGGCGCTCGCGCGGCACCGGGCCATCACCGACGCGATCCTGGTCGCCGGCGATGAGGACATGGTCCCGGCTGTCGAGGCTGCCCAGGCGTTCGGTGTCCGCGTGCACTTGTGGGGCGTGGAACCGCCGTACGGCACGAACCAGGCCGAGCGGCTGGTCTGGGAGTCTGACACCGTCGAGGTGCTCGAGCGCTCGTTCATGGAGCCGTACTTCACCCGTCAGCTCGCCGAGCCGGCCCAGGGAGCGGCGTCCGAGCCAGCTCCCGCCAGAGTCGGGCCAGCCATCCCGGCGCAGACCGTGCAAGCACCCTCACCCGCACAGGTATTCGGCGAGCGGCATCTACCCCGGCCGTTCTCCCGGCCCCTGCCGGTCACCCACTTGTCGTCCGCCCGGCTCGGGCCGGATCGTGAGCGGGTGGAGGAGGCAGGCGAGCACGTCGCGCAGAAGTGGATACTCACCAGAGGCGAGGACAACATCCGGGACCTGCTGCCCGGTCCGATCCTGCCGCCCGTCATCGACAAGGAGCTGCTCGTGGAGGCCGAGAAGGAGCTCGGCCTGTCGCTGCGCGCCTACCAGGAGGCACGTGAGTGGCTGCGCGACGCGTTCTGGGCCAGGGTGCACCGGCAGTTCGGCCTCGGCATCGGCAAATCGAGGGGCTAACCGAGGGATGACGGAAGAGGTAAGCAGCGCGTCGGTCCCGCTGCTCGCGGTCACGCGTGGCGTGCCAACGCCGGACGAGCTGGCGGCGCTGGTGATCGTGCTTGCAAGCCGAGCGGAGCCGGCTAGCGGCGGCGGTGCACGGCAGTCGTCGTGGTCGGCGAAAAGCCGGATGCTGCGGGCCCACGTGCGCCCCGGCCGGGGCGCATGGCGGGCGAGCGCACTGCCGGGCTGAGTTACCACTCCCCTAGACTCCTCACAGTCGAAATGAGGAGACAGGTGCGCAAGGTCCTGATAGCTAACCGGGGCGAGATCGCGGTGCGGATCGCCCGGGCATGCCGGGACGCCGGGCTGATCAGCGTGGCCGTCTACGGTGAGGCTGACCTTGACGCGCTCCATGTGACCATGGCGGACGAGGCGTTCGCCCTCGGCGGCCAGACTGCCGCCGAGAGTTATCTCGACATCGGCAAGATCATCCGCGTCGCGGCGGACAGCGGGGCCGACGCCGTGCACCCGGGCTACGGCTTCCTCGCCGAGAACGCCGACTTCGCGCGCGCGGTTATCGATGCCGGCCTGATCTGGATCGGGCCGCCGCCGCCGGCAATCGAAGCGCTCGGCGACAAGGTCGCGGCACGGCACCTGGCCCGGCAGGTCGGCGCGCCGCTCACGCCCGGCACTGACGGCCCCGTCAGCGGTGCGGACGAAGCGGTCGCGTTCGCGGCCGAGTACGGGCTGCCTATCGCCATCAAGGCGGCGTTCGGCGGCGGCGGCCGCGGGCTCAAGGTCGCCAGGACCATCGAGGAGATCCCGGACCAGTACGAGTCAGCGGTACGGGAGGCAGTGGCCGCGTTTGGCCGCGGCGAGTGCTTCGTCGAGCGCTACCTGGATAAGCCGCGGCACGTGGAAACCCAGTGCCTGGCCGACGCGCACGGCAACGTGACCGTCGTCTCCACCCGAGACTGCTCCCTGCAGCGGCGCCACCAGAAGCTGGTCGAAGAGGCACCCGCTCCGTTCCTCACCGCCGAGCAGGACAAGCAGCTTCGCACCGCCTCCGCCGACATCCTGCGGGCGGCGGGCTACGTCGGCGCCGGAACGTGCGAGTTCCTCGTGAGCCAGGACGGCATTGTGTCCTTCCTCGAGGTGAACACGCGGCTGCAGGTTGAGCACCCGGTGACCGAGGAGGTAACCGGCGTCGATCTGGTCAGGGAGATGTTCCGGATAGCTGACGGCGAGCCGCTCAGTTTCAGCGACCCCGAGGTGCGCGGGCATTCGATCGAGTTCCGGATCAACGCCGAGGACGCAGGCCGTGGCTTCCTGCCCGCGCCGGGGACCATCACCGGCTGGCGGCAGCCCTCCGGTCCTGGCGTGCGGCTGGACGCGGGCTACACCGCGGGAATGACGGTCCCGCAAGCCTTCGACTCGCTGATCGCCAAGCTCATCGTCACCGGCGCAACCCGGCGGCAGGCGCTGGAACGAGCCAGCAGGGCGCTGGCGGAGTTCGAGATCGACGGGATGCCGACGGTGCTGCCGTTCCATCGCGCCGTCGTGGTCGACCCGGCCTTCACCGACGAGCCCTTCCGGGTGCACACGCGCTGGATCGAGACGGAGTTCGCCGCCGAGATCGCGCCCTATGAGGCGGACACCAGCGGCACCGCCGCGGCCGACGGAGCGGAGCGCGAGCGCATTACCGTCGAGGTCGGAGGCAAGCGGCTCGAGGTCACTCTGCCGTCCGGATTCGGGTCAGCCGGATTCGGGTCGGCCGGGACCGCGGGGGGTTCCGGGCCAGCGGGGTCTGGGGTGTCCCCAGGGGGAATCGTGTCCCCCCGGGTCGGTACGCGGGGTCGGCCGGTCCGGGTCGGCGGGCGGGGCGCGGCCCGGCACCGGGCCGCGCCCGATGGCGATGAGCTGGTGAGTCCCATGCAGGGCACGATCGTCAAGATCGTCGCGGCTGAGGGCGAGCACGTCGAGGCTGGCGACACGATCGTCGTGCTCGAGGCCATGAAGATGGAGCAGCCGCTGACCGCGCACAAGACGGGCACGGTCACCGGGCTGTCCGTCGCCGTCGGCCAGACCGTGGCGTCCGGCGCTGTCATCTGCCAGCTGAGCTAATGGCCAGGATTCCCGGCGATCCGGGGCCGCTGCGGTGGATGAGGTTCGCGGCTGGTTTCCGGCTGCCCGAGGACAACCGTGAGTGGGTCAGGCACGAGCTCACCGACGCCGGGTGGCGCTGGCGGACCGTGCTCCGCCATCTCGCTGTGATCATCCCGGTGTGCGCGGTGGTCGCCGTGCTGCTGCTGGCTCTGTCACCCGCGCCGGCGTGGTTTGCGGTGCTGATGGTCGTGCTGATTCTCTGCGGCAGCATTTTCACCGTCGCTGCCTACGCTGACGACATCCGGGCGAGCCGGCTACGCCAGCACGGCCTCGACGTGCCCGACGACCCTGACCTGGGCCACCCCTCGCACTAGCGCCCGGTGCGCCTGCACGCTCTACGAGTCCAGCCCTCAGTTTTGCGGCTGCCCCATGACGTACCGGTGTTTTCAGTCATCCAGGCGCCCGAGTTCAATGGGTTTGTCTCGCTGAAAACCTCAGGGTGTCCATCGTCGGCGCACTCGGGCTAGGTCAGCGAGTCAAGTTCGGCGGGCTGCATCAGCTTGCGGGCGGCCTCGGTAATACTGCCCGACAGCGACGGGTAGACCGAGAAAGTCTGCGCGACGTGGTCGACGGTCAGGTGGCGCTCGACCGCCAGCGAGACGGCCAGGATCAGCTCGCTTGCCCGCGGCGCGACGATGACACCGCCGAGCACAGTGCCGCTACTGTGGCTGGCGATGAGCTTGACGAAGCCGTCCCGGAAACCCTGCATCTTTGCCCTGGCGTTCGTGGCCAGCGGCAGTTTGACCACGACGGCGTCCGGGACGGAACCCGAGGCGACCGTCTGCTCCGGGACGCCGACGGTGGCGATCTCCGGGTCGGTGAAGATGGTCGCGGCGACGTTGCGCAGTCGCAGCGGCTTCACCGCCTCGCCGAGCGCATGCCACATGGCGATCCGGCCCTGCATGCCCGCGACCGAGGCGAGCATCAGTACCCCGGTGCAGTCGCCCGCTGCATACACCCCGGGTGCCGAGGTGCGGGACACCCGGTCGACGCGGACAAAGCCGCGGTCATCCACCTCGACCCCGGCCTCGGCCAGGCCGAGGCCGGTGGTGCACGGCACCATGCCGACCGTCATCAGGCAGTGCGTGCCCCGCACCGTCCGGCCATCGGTCAGCGTCACGACCACGCCGTCAGCGGACCGGCTGACACGCTCCGCCCTGGACCGGCCGAGCACCGTCATTCCGCGACGCCGGAACACGTCCTCGACCACCACGGCGGCGTCTGCATCCTCCTGCGGCAGCACGCGGTCGCGTGACGACACGAGCGTCACCTGCGACCCGAGCGCCTGGTAGGCGCTGGCGAACTCGGCACCGGTGACGCCGGAACCCACCACGATCAGCTCGGCTGGCAGCTCGGTCAGGTCGTACAGCTGCCGCCAGGTCAGGATCCGGTCCCCGTCGGGTTCCGCGCCGGGGAGCACACGCGGCTCCGCGCCGGTCGCGATGAGCACCGCGTCGGCTTCAACCCGGACGTCGCCGGCCACGACCGTGTGCGGCCCGGCCAGCCGGGCAGTGCCGGAGATGACCTTCACGCCCTCGGCCGACAGCCTGGCTGCCACATCCGCCGACTGGGCCGTGGCGAGTGCCCGGACCCGCGCGTACAGGCGGGCGGCATCAACCCCGACGGCCCCGTTCCGTTCCGAATCAATGAGCAGCCCGAGGCCCGGCGAGGCGTCGATGGCCGCCATCATTCCCGAGCTGGCAATGAGCGTCTTGGACGGCACGCAGTCGGTCAGCACGCAAGCCCCGCCCAGGCCGTCACGCTCGACGACCGTGACCTCAGCGCCAAGCTGCGCGGCGACCAGGGCGGCCTCGTACCCGCCCGGTCCGCCGCCGATGATTGCGATCCTCGCGCACGGCTGGCTCACTCCTCCCATTCTGGCGCACTGGAGCGCGCCGGACGACAGGGGTCGCCGCGCCGCAGCAGCAGCGAGGTTGGGCCGCCCAGCCACCTGCTGAACTCGTACGCTTATCAATCGTGTCGACCTATGCCGCGTACGCCGGGAACCTGGACCCGGCGCGGATGGCCCGGCGGTGCCCGCATTCACCACAGCAGGGCACCGGCTGGCTCGAGGGCTGGCGGCTGACGTTCGGCGGCGAGGACCTGGGCTGGGAAGGAGCCCTGGCGACGGTCGTCGAGGACGCCGACCAGCGCGTGTTCGTCGCGCTGTATGAGCTCTCCGAAGCGGACGAGGAGTCGCTGGACGAGTGGGACGGCGCGTCACTCGGCTATTACCGCAAGGCCAGGGTGCGCGTGAGCACGCTCGACGGCGAGGCGCTGGCCTGGCTCTACGTGCTGAACGACTATGAAGGCGGCCTGCCCTCGGCCCGCTATCTCGGCATGATGGCCGATGCGGCCGAGTGCGCGGGCGCTCCTGCTGACTATGTGACGTGGCTGCGCAGCCGCCCGTGCAGTTCGGTCGACAGCTAGGCCGGTTTCCTCGGGACCGGGCCAGGCTACCTGGCCAGCACCAGGCCCAGCAGGGCTGCGGCAGGCAGCACCAGGGCGGCCACTGGCAACCAGGCCCATGTGCTCTGCAGGACCGCCGCGGGCGCGCCGCCCTCTCTGGCGGCCACCGACCGCCGCCTGAGTTCCGCTGCCATCAGCTCGACGGTGTCTGGCCGGGACGGCTCCTTTGCCGCGGCCGCGGGGTCACGGGCGAAGCCAAAGACCAGGCTCGGGCCCGATGAGGTGCGCATCCGGCCGCGCAGGCGGCCGCGACGGCTCGAATACAGCGCCCAGCAGTAGACGGTCTTGTCCTGCCGGGGCGCCGGCCTGGAGCAGCTGAACTCGACCATGTCACCCAGGTACACGTCGCTGAGGCCGCCCCAGCCGACACTGTGATCGCGCAACGGGTTCTGGACATGCACGCCGTCGTCGTCAGCGAACACGCTCGGTCGCAGGGCCGTGGCGTACACGATGGCGGTCACTGCCCCGAGCCCGGCGGCGAGCTCGGCCGAGAAGTAGTTGTGGCCGGGAATCGCGACCAGGGCCAGAGTGACGATGGCGAAGATGACCCAGACCCACCAGATGACGATCGGCGACACGAGGCGGAAGACCGTCCGGCCGCCGTCGGCCAGTTTCCACGGCTTCGTGTCGCTTGCTGTCTGGCCGGGGTCCTGCACCAGCACACACTATGCGCCGTCGCCCGCTGACGGGCAACAGCCGCGTCAGGCCGAGATCGCGTCTGCCACCTGATTGCTGGCGGTGGCGCTGGGCAGGGTATCCGGCGTCACCGGGCCGCTATCGCACAGCGCGGTGAGGGCCGTCGCGGCCATCAGGCGCACGCCGTGGCCGATCGCCCGTTCGTCGACGTCGAATGAGGCCTGGTGGATGTCGAATTCCGCATCGGAGCCGGGGACGCGGGTACCGAGCCTGGCGAGCGCTCCCGGGATGGAGTCCAGGTACCAGGCGAAATCCTCACCGCCCAGGCTCTGCGGCGCCTCGGTGACGGCATCCGGGCCGAGCACCCGGTCGGCCGCGGCCTCGAACATGGCGGTGCTGATCGCGTCGTTGACGGTCGGCGGCACATCGCGCCGGTAGGTGATCTCCGGCACCACGCCGTAGGCGGCTGCCACCGACTCCAGCAGCGCCTTGACCAGGTCTGGCGCCTCGTGCCAGGCGTCGCCGTCCAGGCAGCGCACGGTGCCCTCGACGACACCGTCGTCGGGAATCGCGTTCGCCGCCGAGCCGGCGCTGACGCGGCCCCAGACCAGGCTGAGGCTCGAGCGGGGATCGACCCGGCGCGACAGCGCGGCCGGCAGTTCGGTGATGATCTTTCCGAGCGCGAAGACCAGGTCGGCTGTCAGGTGCGGCCTCGCGGTGTGCCCGCCAGGTCCGGAGACCTTGACAGTGAGCCGGTCGCAGGCAGCCGTGATCGGGCCAACCCTCGTGCCGACCTTGCCGACATCCAGCCGCGGGTCGCAGTGCACGGCGAAGATCCGGTCGACCGAGGCGATCCCGCCGGCCGACATCACGTCGATGGCGCCGCCTGGCACTTCCTCAGCGGGCTGGAAAATCAGCCTGACCGTGCCCGGCAGGCTGCGGATGGCGGCGGTTCTGGCGAGGTATAGCCCGGCTCCGAGCAGGATGGCCGTGTGTACGTCGTGTCCGCACGCGTGACACACGCCACGGTTGACCGAGCGGTAGGGCACGTCCTTCTCGTCGTTGAGCGGCAGCGCGTCGATGTCGGCGCGCAAAGCCACCACCGGCCTGCCGGGCGAGCCGTCGCCAATGTCCACGATCAGTCCGGTGCCCTTCGGCAGGATCGCCGGCTTGAGGCCGGCCGCCTCGAGGCGCAGCGCGACCCGTCGGGTCGTCCGGTACTCGTGATAGCCGGTCTCGGGATGGGCGTGCAGGTCGCGCCGGAAACGGATCAGTTCTGCCTCGTGACCGGCCAGGAAGGCGTCAAGCTCCCCGTCAAGATCCCGCTCAGGCATGCGCCGCCTCCCGGCTGGCAGCGCGGCTGGCAACTGCGCGACGCCTGGCGATTCGTGTGCGCCGGTCGGCAACGGCGCTCGGCAGGGTATCCATCGACGTTCTGAACTCGCTCCAGTCCGCTAGCAAGCGACGCTGGGCCAGGACGTCACGCCCCTCGCGGCACGCGAGTCCCGGTACCAGCCCGGTCAAAACTGCCCGCCCCAGAACTGTGCCGGCTCACCTCGCCGGAGAGTGCTACCGGGATTTCGATGGCAGCCGCGTAGCTACCAGCGTTGACCGCTGTGAAACTACCCAGACGAGCCCGCGAAATCTCCGGGTCCTGCTCGCAAGCAATTCTCAGCTGCCCGACAAACCTGCAGGACCGCTAGTGCGACCAGCCGCCCGTCATCAGCCGCTTACGAGATTCATTCGCTCTACTGGCCAGCATCGTACCGCTCCGCCCCGCAAACGCGCTGAGGATGCCCGATTGTCAGTCGGCGTCACTCCTCATCACCCCGGCGCCGCCGGAGCCGGTCACCCGTGCGGGGTGATGTGCGGTGCCGGGCAGCACGCTGACACTTACGGCCAGGAGGAGAGTTGTCCGAACGTGATGGCGGTACCGCATCCGCTTCGCGTGGGCTGCCCCTGGGGCCGGATGAGCGGGCTGAGCTCGATCAGCTCCGGGCCGAGGTGCTGGAACTGCGAGGCCAGGCCAGGCGCCGTCCGCACCGCCGACCGGGGTGGCGCGGCCCAGTAGCCACGCTGCTGCTCGTGCTCGGCTGCCTGCTGGCGCCGGTTTCCCTGCTCGCGGTCTGGACGGCCACCCAGGTCTCCGACACCAGTCGCTACGTCGAGAACGTGACCCCGCTTGTGCACGACCCCGCGGTCCAGAACGCGCTGACCGACAAGGTCACCAGCGCAATCACGACTCGCCTGGACGTGACCTCCGCCGTGAGCAATGCGGCGTCAGCCCTTGGCAGCAACGGCCTGCCCAGGCTGGACACCCTGCTCAGGGGCGCTGCCCCCGCGATCAACAGCGCACTGGCCGGCTTCATCCATGGCCAGGTGCACAAGATCGTGACTGGTCCCGCTTTCGCCCGGCTGTGGGTGCAGGTCAACACCGCGGCGCACGCCCAGCTAGTGAAGGCCCTGTCCGGGCAGGGAGGTGGCGCGGTCAGCGCCGGCAACGGCCAGATCACTGTCAGCCTCGGGCCGTTCATCACGGTCGTCAAGCAGAACCTGGCCGCCCGAGGGCTGACGATCGTGAACTCGCTTCCGCCGATCAACCCGACCCTGACCCTGTTCTCGTCGAAATACCTCGTGAAGGCGCAGACCTTCTACCGGCTGATCAACGACCTCAAGATCATCCTTCCGATCGTGACGCTCCTCCTGCTGGCCGCCGGGGTCTATGTCGCTCGCCGCCACCGGTTGGCACTGATCGGCGCAGGCCTCGGCCTGGCCAGCTCCATGCTCTTCCTCGCCGCTGCCCTGCTGATTGCGCGCGGCATGTACCTGAGCAGCGTGCCAGACAGCAAGCTGCCAGCCGAGGCGGCGGCGGCAATGTTCGACACACTTGTGCGCTTCATCAGGGACACCCAGCGCGCGCTGTTCGCGGCCGGTCTGGTGATCGCAGCCGGAGCCTTCCTGGCGGGGCCGTCGGTTTCCGCTGTCCGCGCGCGCTCGGCGATCTCGGGCAGCCTCGGCTGGCTTCGGCGGACAGGTGAGATGCACGGAGTCCGAACCGGACCAGTCGGCCAGTGGAGTTACGAACACCGCGTGCTGCTGCGGGCAGGCGCGGTGACGGTGGCAGCCGTCGTCTTCGTGTTCTCGGGTCCGCCCAGCATCACCGAGGTCGTCCTCATCGTCATCCTGCTGCTGGCGGTGGTCGGTCTCATCGAGCTCATCAGCAGACCGCCCGTCCTGGCACCGGACCACCCTGAGCTCGCGGACTGACATCGCGGCCTGAGCTACGTACGGCCGGTGCCTCCGCTCACGGCCATGCCCATGGCCGGGTATCTGGTATGTCCGAGCCGAGAGCCGCACGCCTTGCCAGCTGCCAGAATTCGCGAACCTTGGCCGTGACTGGCTCGGTTTCCTTTCCCAGCACTTTGTAGACCAGCCCGGCGTCGTTGGGTAGGCGGCTCGCCCCGGCCATGTACCCGGCGCCGGCGTCGATCGTCGCTTCGACGCGCTCGAGCACTGCATCGGCGACCCGTGACGGCGCGGCCAGCGTTACGTTCGCAAGTACATCGAACTCGCCCATCACACCGGCCTGCCGGACCGGATACCGCCAGGGCTCACTGACGAACCTGTCGGCGCACAGTCCAGTGCCGTCCGGCCGGGCAATCGTCAGGGCCGACGAGTAAAGGTCGTATTCGAACACCTCCCCGTTGCCGTGATGCTTGCGACCCGGCGCGAGCTGCTCGGCTATCAGCACGGTGGCGGTCGCGGCGACGGTGGCGGTTGTGGTGGTTGCGAACCTCGAATGCCGGTGTGGAATGACCGGGCCCGGCAGCATTTCCAGGTAGCTGCCCTCGGCCATGTCCAGGTGGGTCGACTGCACCGCGAACCCGGCGTCCATCTCGTGGACCTTCGTCGCGGCCTGCGTCGTCACATGGGCCATCGCCCCCGGGCCGACCGAGATGGCGATATCCAGCCGGTCGCCCTGCAGAATGCATCCCGAGGTCGTGATCACGAACACACACGGCATCTCGGGCAGCCGCTCGTCCCAGTACAGCGCCTGCTGGGCCAACAACGGGGCTTGCCGCTCCAGGTGCGCCAGCACCGATCGGCTACCGCTGCGCGCAAACTCCATGGTCAGGGCGCCGTGCTGGCCCGGATTGCCACTGCACCTCTGCGCAGAGTCGTCCTGGTATCGCGCCAGCTCGGGGACGTCAGGAACGCTCATGACGAGGATCAGGGCTCCCGTCGGGCGCTGTATCGAAGAGCACGTCGTGCCTCATCGTGGCGACGACTTCTGGTATTCCCTCACCGGTGAGGCAGTCGGTGAAGATGAACGGCTTATCGCCGCGCATCAGCCGGGAATCGTCTTTCATGACCTGGAGGCTGGCGTTCACGTAGGGCGCAAGGTCGATCTTGTTGATGACGAGGAGGTCGGACCCGGAGATTCCGGGACCGTCCTTCCTGGGAATCTTGTCGCCGGCCGCAACGTCGATTACGTAGACGAAGTAGTCGACCAGCGCCGGGCTGAACGTCAGGGTGAGGTTGTCGCCGCCACTTTCAATCAGGATCACGTCGCTGCCGGGGAACTGGTCCTCAAGGTCCTCGACTGCCGCAAGATTCATGCTCGGATCCTCGCGGACAGCGGTATGGGGACAGGCTCCGGTCTCCACGCCCCTGATCCGGTCTTCGGCGAGCACGCCTGCCAGCGCTCGCTGAACATGCCTGGCGTCCTCGGTGGTCACGATGTCGTTGGTGACAATGAGGACCTGCAGCCCAAGGCCGATGAGCCGCGGGGTGAGAGCCTCGATGAGCGCCGTCTTGCCGGAGCCGACCGGTCCGCCGATGCCGATGCGGGTGGTTCTGGGCATCTGCTCACCTCAGTTCATGAACATGCGGACGTGAGCCCGGACGTGCATCGCCGCAAGGATGTCGGTCATCGGGGCGAATCCCGCCATGTGAGCTAGCGACAAGCAGCTGACCTGCGCGTACTGCTCTGTTGTCCGCGCACTCAACCCGGCGAGGATCGCCTGCACGTCGCGCGGTTCGACGCGCATCAGCCGGAGGGCCGCGCTGAGAGTCGTCATCGCGACGCCGTATTGATGCACGGCGAACGCGTCCTCTTCTGGCGAGCCGAGGTCGGCGAACAGCACGCCCAGAGCAGCCGGGTACGTGCCGGGCGTCCGATGAGCTGTCACCTCGGCGAGCCAGCGCTGCAGCACCGGGGAGGGACCGACGGAGATGCCAAGCTCGCCGAGCTTGCGTCCCATCCGGGTTGTCATGGTCCGCGTTTCCTCGCTGAGCTTGCGGTTGAAGGCCGCACGGTCAGCGGACACGATCCGGTCCATGCGCTCCGTGCCTGCGCCGCGGTATGCTTCCAGCACTGCGATGCCGTCGGTGGTCGCGGCTCTGCGCGCTGCCGTCAGCGCGAACTCGGCCAGCGTGGCCCGATCGCGCACGATCGCCTGCTGCACCGCGGATTCCAGGCCGTTGGAGAACGAGAACGACCCGGTCGGCAGCATCGAGTCGCCGAACTGGAGTGCGTGCATCAGCCGTGCGATGACGACAGCGCCGTTCCCTGTCACACTGCCTCCGGCCGCCGCGGCCCGTCGTCGCCCTTGTCGTCATGCCCCTGGGCGCCGCCGAAAAGGCGCCGTGCTTCGTGCGGCGACAGGCTGGGCAGGACCTCCTCGCCGCTGGCAAACCGCCAGGTCACTCCCCTTAGCCCGTGCGCCTCCATGACGGCTTGCATCGCCGCCCTGGTAAGCGTCAGCGGCACGAGCACCTGGCTGGCTTTGACGACGGCGGGCCAGTGCTGATTGCCGAGCGCGTGCCCGACCTCCACGCAGCGGGACGCCACCGTCTCGGCCGGCTCGCCCAGCAGGCTGCTGAGGTCGATGACCAGGACGTCTCGGAGATCGATGCGCGCGACCACTGCCGTCCGGCGTGGCTCGTCCCAGCCCAGGACGTCGCCATCGCGAAGCTGAACGCCCCGGTCCAGCGCGATAGCGACGTCCAGCCCGCCTGCGGTGCGCTTCCGAATGCGGCTTCGCTGCGCCTCCACCCGGTCCAGAGCCAGCTGATCTATCCGCGATTCGCGCAGCCGGGCTGGCCAGTCGCCGTCAGCAGCGTTGCCAAGGACGGCCGAGACCCAGAGCATCGGAGCGTCCACTGCGTCACCAGCCGGCATGACTAGCTAAAGAAGAAGAGCCGGTTCATGCTGACCACCTCGGCCGGCGGGACGGTCGCGTGACTGCCGTCGGCGGTCACCGCGAATGTCTCCGGGTCCACGTCGATGGCCGGAAGCGCATCGTTGCGCACGAGATCGCGCTTGGTGATCGTCCGGGTCCGCTCGACCGGCAGGACCTGCCGCTGGAGCCCGAGCCGGGAGGCCACGCCGGCATCGCATGCGGCAGACGAGACGAAGCTGACGCAGGTCCTGGGCATCGCTGAGCCCAGTGAGCCGAAGCTTGGCCGGTAACACACGGGTTCCGCAGTGGTCACTGACGCGTTGACATCGCCCATCAGCGACCAGTTGATCATCCCGCCCTTGATCACCAGCTTCGGCTTGGCCCCGAAGAACGCTGGCTCCCAGAGGACCAGATCGGCGAGCTTGCCCTGGCTGATCGAGCCGATGAGACGAGCCGTTCCCGACGTGATGGCGGGGTTGATCGTGATCTTCGCGACGTACCGCAGCACGCGGAAGTTATCGTTGCCGGCGGCGTCCTCTGGCAGCTTGCCGCGCACCGCGGCCATCCTGTCGGCGGTCTGGATGGCCCTCAGCCAGCTTTCCCCGACTCTCCCCATGGCCTGCGAATCGCTGGAGAACATCGAGATCGCACCCAGGTCGTGCAGCACGTTCTCCGCAGCGATGGTCTCGGCGCGCACCCGGCTCTCGGTGAAGGCCACGTCGGACGGAACACGGGGGTTCAGGTTGTGCACGACCATGATCATGTCGAAGAGCTCGGCCAGCGTATTGCAACCGAACGGCAGAGTCGGATTGGTCGAGCTGGGCAGCACGTTGTCTTCCCCGGTCACCTTGAGTATGTCCGGCGCATGCCCACCGCCAGCGCCCTCACTGTGAAAGGTGTGGATGGTGCGGCCGTCGAATGCGGCGATCGTGTCCTCGACGAAGCCCGCCTCGTTCAGCGTGTCGGTGTGGATGGTTACCTGCACGTCCATGCGGTCCGCGACCGATAGCGTCGAGCGGATGACCGCCGGCATGGCACCCCAGTCCTCGTGGATCTTGAAACCGGCCGCGCCAGCCAGTACCTGCTCCACGAGCGCGGCGTCACCCGCCGCTGCCTTGCCGAGGATCCCGATATTCACCGGCAGGCCTTCGGCCGCGCGCAGCATCATCTCGATGTTCCAGGGTCCCGCCGTGACGGTCGTGCCGTTCGACCCGTCAGTCGGCCCGGTACCGCCGCCGAACAGCGTCGTGACGCCGTTGCTCAGCGCTGTGTACGCCTGCTGCGGCGCCACGTAATGCACATGGGTGTCGATTCCGCCAGCAGTCAGGATGAGCTGCTCCCCCGAAATCGCGTCGGTGCCCGGGCCGACGTCCAGGCCTGGCGTCACCCCCTCCATCGTGCCCGAGTTCCCGGCCTTGCCCAGGCCGGCGATCAGGCCGTCTTTCACGCCGACATCTGCCTTGACGACACCAAGCAGGGCATCAACAACGGTGACGTTCGTGATCACCAGATCGAGCGCGCCGCCTTGGCTGGCGAGCTGGTTGTTGACGCCCATGCCGTCGCGCAGCGTCTTGCCGCCGCCGTAGAGCGCTTCGTCACCCAGTACCCGGAAGTCCCGCTCGATCTCCAGGTAAAGCCCGGTGTCACCCAGGCGTATCTTGTCGCCGACGGTCGGGCCGAAGAGCCCGGCGTACTCCTGGCGCGAGATCTGCGTCATCGCACGCCGCTCCTTGTGCGGCGGCTGGCCGGCTGAGGCCGTGCACCATCTGCAGCGAAGCCGTACTCCTCGGCGAGCCGGAGCGCCCGGGAGGCGCGCGGCCGGTAGCCGCCGTGCAGCGGTGCCCAGCCGTCGACCAGGTTGTTGAACCCGTGGATCCGCATCTTGCCGCCGAACGGCACCAGCGTGATCTCTTTCTGGTCGCCAGGCTCGAAGCGCACGGCGGTGCCTGCCGGAATGTCGAGTCGCCAGCCAAATGCCTGGGCGCGGTCGAACTCCAGGGCCCGGTTAACTTCGAAAAAGTGAAAATGCGATCCGACCTGGATCGGCCTGTCCCCGGTATTCCGGACCGCCAGCTTCACCCTGACACGGCCCGCGTTGATCTCAACGGGTGCAGCGGCAAGGACATAGCCGCCGACAGGAGTTTCCACGGCCCGCGCTCCTTCCCCTCGTAGCGCGACGTCACTGAATGGGCGAGTGCACGGTGACGAGGCGGCTCCCGTCGTCGAAAACCGCCTCGAGCTGAACTCGCGGAACCATGTCGGCGACACCGTCCATCACGTCGGCGCGGGTGAGCACCTTGCCGCACAGCGTCATCACCTCTTCGAGCGTGTGGCCTGCGCGCGCACCGTCGAGCGCGGCTGCCGAGATCACCGCGACGGCTTCCGGGTGATTGAGCTTGAGGCCTTTCTCCTTACGCTTCAGCGCCACCTCGGCCATCAGGTAGATCAGCAGCTTGTCGACCTCGCGGGGCGTCAGGTGCATGACCGTCCCCTTCCTCACTCCGGCCTCGAAGGACGCAGAGTCAGAATCCGGTCAGCCCCTGCGGGCTCTGGTAGGGGATGTTCGCGGAAGTGATCTCCTCGAGCCCGCCGTCGGCGTGGAGCGCGTAGCCAACCAGCTTCGACGCGTTCGGATAGAGCTGGTAGTAGAAGGCACCGGTAGGGCATATCCAGTTGTCGGACGCGCCCCCGCTGACGGTCCCGTTGAGCGCCCGGAATGTGCCGTCGCCGCTCACCTTCGGGCAGGCCGGGTCCTTGGCGATGGAGAGCACGTTGCCCTCGATGCGGAAGCTGGTCGGGTAGCTGTACCCGAAGTTGGCCGCAAGCACCAGGCGGTCATCGGGAGCAAGCGATAGCCAGCACAGTTCGCTGGGCTTCCCGCCACTCGTATCGACCTGCGCGATAGGGCCGATCTCCAGGTCGCCGTCCTCGTCGATCCGGCCGAGGGCCACCCCGTCGCCGACCGCATAGCCCAGCACGAAGTGATCGGGCCGGCTCCGCAGGAACTGCACGTTCCACGGCGAACCACCGCCGCCGTCCTGGAACTTCGCCTTCCCGAGAGCGCCGTGGGCGCCGACGGGGAAGACGATCAGCCCATCCGGGTCGGGCGCGTTCGATGCGATCGAATGCGGCGCGCCGTTCCGCTGCACCCACAGGATCGGCGAGCCGTCCGGGTTGGCGGCCGCCGGCTCGTCGAAGGTGGTCCCGACGACCAGGTACTTCTCGTCGGCGGTGAGCGAGGCCATCGTCGCTACCCGGTTGGGCTTGCCTGGCGTGTTCACCGTGTAACCCTCGGGCCGCGCCGACAGCATGCCGTCGTCATCCACCGACATCAGCCGCAGGTGGGCTGGGCCGAAGGCGTGCAGGACGTACAGCATCTTATGGGACGGAGAATATGCCAGCGCCTTGGCCGTCCCGCTGCGGCCGTCCACTACGTTTCCGGTCCGCTTGGCGTCGAGCAGGGACAGCTTGCCATCGATGTTCACGGCGAAGCTGGACACCGAGTTGTCGCCGCCGTTGGCAGCGAACAGGAACCGGTGGTCGGGCGTGAGAATGACGCTGTTGGCGCCCTCGAACGCGTTCGGCGCGCTCTCCTGGCCGCTGACCGGTTTATAGGTGCCCGACCCGGCTCCGGCCGTGAAAACGCGCTCCATCTCGGTAAGTTTCCCGTCCGGAGCGCGGAAGTAGTGGATCACGCAGTTCCGGATCTCGTTGGTCTGGGTGTAGAGATGCCCGCCTTGCATCATCGCGGGCTGGGGCGTCATTCCCGGCTGGGCCATCATTCCCGGCTGGGTCGTCATTCCCGGCTGGGCCATCATTCCCGGCTGGCCTGACATTGCCGCTATGGCCTGCTCCTGCGACATGATCATCCCCCTGCATGTGGTCGAGTTGAAGAACCCGGTCCCCTCGGAGCTTCCACGCCGATCGGCGTGTTTGGGGTATCCCGATGAGCAGCCGCTTACTGCATGACCTTCAGCAGCTCACTGCACGCCTGCTCGCAGTGACGGCATGCGTCAGCGCAGACCCGGCAGTGGGCGTGCATGGGCGCATGCCGCTCACATTCGTCACCGCAGCTCGCGCAGATAGCCACGCACGCCTCGAGAAGCGGTCTGAGGACGCGTCTGTCCCAGTTAGCCGGACGGCTGAGCACGGCCGAGGTCGCGGCGCAAATATCCGTGCAGTGCTGGCACAGCCGGATACAAGAGACCATTTCGGACAGATGCGGCTCGCTCAGGTCAGCATCGGTGTCCGTAGCGCACGCGCTGGAGCAGTCGGCCGCCGCTTCGATGGCTCGGGCCAGCACTCCGGCATCGGCACCGAGTGTGAAATCGCCTGGGTAGGAACCCAGCATCTGTCCCGCGTAGCTCATGCGGCTCATGCCTCCCTAGCACGAGTGCGGCGAGGCTACTGAGGTATCCGCCCTACCAGGACGGGAGCCAACGCAACACGCCGTGCCGCTCCCCGACTTGAGCAGCTGCATCCTCGCAGTTGGATACCCGGTGGCGCCCCGGCCAATCCGCGAACACGCCAGACCGGGTCCCGCGGACCTAGTAGACCTCGGGCGGCTGGTAAACGCCCCAGACCTCGCGCAGCGCGTCGCACACCTCGCCGACCGTGGCGAGGGACCGCAGTGCCTCGCGCAGCGGATAGAGCAGGTTCTGCTCGCCGGCTGGCGCGGCAGCCGCCCGCTTGATGTCGTCGAGCCGCCGCGCGACCTCGGCCCCGTCCCGGCGCGTCCGCAGCGAGGCGAGCCGGCCTGCCTGCTCCTGCTCGATAGCCGGATCGACCCGCAGCGGCTCGTACGGCTCGTCCTGCTCGGTCACGAACGCGTTCACGCCCACGACCTTGCGCTCGCCCGAGTCCACCTCGCGCGCGACCCGGTAGGCAGAGCGCTCGATCTCAGCCTTCTGGAAACCCTGCTCGATCGCCGCTACTGCGCCGCCGAGCGAGTCCACCTCCGCCATCAGCGCGCGCGCCTGCGCCTCGATCTCGTCGGTTAGCG
The DNA here is from genome assembly GCA_963718765.1 of uncultured Actinomycetota bacterium. Taxonomy (GTDB): domain Bacteria; phylum Actinomycetota; class Actinomycetes; order Streptosporangiales; family Streptosporangiaceae; genus JAJYUU01. The sequence goes on along the minus strand of CAVQZV010000018.1, from coordinate 976,042 downwards.
ACTCGATCGCGTAAGAACCCGCCAGCGGGTCCACGGTCGCGGTCAGGTCGGTCTCGAACGCCAGCACCTGCTGGGTCCGCACCGCCAGGGTCGCGGCCTTCTGCGTGGGCAGCGCGATCGCCTCGTCGTAGGCGTTGGTGTGCAGGGACTGGGTGCCGCCGAGGACCGCGGCGAGCGCCTGGAGGGTAACCCTGGCCAGGTTGACTTCCGGCTGCTGCGCGGTGAGCTGCACGCCCGCGGTCTGCGTGTGGAACCGCAGCGTCTGCGATTTCGGGTCGGTGGCACCGAACTCGTCGCGCATGATGTGCGCCCACAGCCGCCGGGCGGCGCGGAACTTCGCGACTTCCTCCAGCAGCGTCGTCCGCGCGACGAAGAAGAATGAGAGCCGTGGCCCGAATTCGTCGACGGCGAGACCGGACGCGATCGCCGTGCGCACGTACTCGCGGGCGTTCGCCAGCGTGAACGCGATCTCCTGAACGGGCGTCGCCCCGGCCTCGGCCATGTGGTAACCGGAGATCGAGATCGTGTTCCAGCGCGGGATCTCAGCTCCGCAGTAGGCAAAGGTGTCGGCGACCAGCCGCAGGGACGGCTGCGGCGGGTAGATGTAAGTGCCGCGGGCGATGTACTCCTTCAGGATGTCGTTCTGGATGGTGCCTGAGATCGCCGCCCGGCTGACCCCCTCTTCCTCCGCCACCAGCTCATACAGCAGCAGGAGGACCGCGGCCGGCGCGTTGATGGTCATGGATGTCGACACCTGGTCCAGCCGGATGCCGTCAAACAGCTGTCGCATGTCCTCCAGTGAGTCGATGGCGACCCCGACCTTGCCCACCTCGCCGCGCGCCTGCGGGGCGTCGGAGTCGTAGCCCATCTGCGTCGGCAGATCGAAGGCCACGGACAGACCCGTCGTCCCTGCGGCGATCAGCTGGTGGTACCTGCGATTGGACTCGGCCGCCGTGGAGAACCCGGCGTACTGGCGCACCGTCCACGGCCGGGTGGTGTACATGGTCGGATAGATACCCCGGGTGTAGGGGAAGGCGCCGGGCTCGCCCAGCGCGGCCGCCGGGTCCAGGTCCACCACATCCTTGGGTTCGTACACGCCCTTGATCGGCGTGCCCGACTCCGATTTGCGGCTCATTCCCCAAGCCTACGGTGGCAGAGCCCTGGCGTTGCCTGTGAGCTGCGCCACCCGAGGGTGCCTGATGAGGAGGGAACGGGGTAGTTTCGCTCCCGGCCACCAGCGGAAAACGTGACTCACGTTTATGCAAAATCTCTTCTGACGGCCGGCCCGTAGCAGTCTGGCCGGGAACGCCCCGCTGAGGGAGGGATTCGCGGCTGACTTCGGCGAGGAGGTGAGGGTGCGGCGCAGCGGCTGGCTCATGACGGCGATCGCCGCGGCGGCAGCTGCGGGCGTCGTAGCGGCGGCTGCACCCGCCTGGATGTCGGGCGCCACGACGGCCGGGCGCACGCACCGGCCCGCCGGTGCCAGCCGCCTGTCTCCCTTGCCGTCAATACCAGCGCCTGGCAGTCCCGGCGCGCAGGCGGTCGGCGGGCCGCTGATGGCGAGCACCGGGATCGTCGTCGACCCGCCGCCGGGCGCCGCCACGCCACTGCCCAGCGTGCCAGCGTCCTCTTGGGTGATCGCGAACGCTGACACCGGTCAGGTGCTCGCAGCCAAGGACCCGCACGGCGAGTACGGTCCGGCCAGCACGCTCAAGGTGCTGACCGCCATCACGCTGATCCCGCGGCTCAACCCGGATGCCACTATCGTCGCGAGCCAGCTGGCCACCTCGCAGCAGCCGACCAGCGCTGGTCTGATCACAGGCCAGTCGTATGAGGTCGCGGACCTGTTCCGGGCGATGCTGATGATCTCGGCCAACGACGCGGCGGTGGCGCTGACGGAGGCCACCGGGTCGCTGGGCACCGGTATGGCCCTGATCAACGCCGAGGCGCGCCACCTGCAGGCGTACGACGTGGTGGCTAAGCTGCCGAACGGGCTGCCTGCCACCGGGCAGGTGGCATCGGCTTACGACGAGGCGCTCATCGCCAGGCAGGCGCTGCGTATACCGGCCTTCATGGCCTACGACCAGACCATGACGAGCCGTCTCGAGGTCAAGCCGGGTGACTGGGAGACGCTGGTCAACCAGAACTCTCTGCTGACGAAGTATCCCGGCGGTATCGGCGGCAAGATTGGCTGGACAGTCAGCTCCGAGGCCACTTACATCGGGCTCGCCAGGCGCAGCGGGGTCACGCTCATCGTGACTGTGCTGCACTGCACGTCACTGCAGGAGATCACGTCGGCCGAGCAGCTGCTGGACTGGGGATTCGCGATGAACGGCAAGGTGAAGCCCGTCGGCAAGCTCGTGGCGCCGCTTGCCCAGCCGGCCACCGCCAGCCATCACGCGAAGTAGACCAGCCATCACGCGACAGTAGACCAGCCATCACGCGAAGTAGACCGGCTTCGTCAGCCGCCGTCCCAGCCAGGACGCAGCGACAGTCTCGCCCGCGCGCCCCGGCTGGGACGTTGGCTGCTCGGCGCTAACTTCCCGCTGCGTCCGCGCCTCGGTTGCGACCGCGGAACACCGGTACCGGGACGATCCGCGCGATGCCCCGGCCCGCTCCGGCCGTCTCCAGCACACGCGGTTCGGACTCGGGCTCGTCGAGCTCGTCCCAGGTATCCATCTCGTCCCTGGCCCCCAGCACGGTCAGCCGTCCGAGCGCCACCGCCGCGACGAACACAATGACGACGCCGAGGCCGGTGAAGAAACCGAGCTGTTCCGAAAGGAGCCGTGCAATTCCTGTGCCAGCCGGCTTACCCGCAGCCGGCAGGGTGGCCCAGCGCGCCGCCACGAGGCTTCCGACGGCGAACCAGGCGCCCGCCAGCGCGGCCAGCCACGCGCCGAGCAGCACCAGCAGGCGGAACCGGCTGATAATCATCAGCCCGCCACTCACCAGCGCGACGGCGCCCGGTACGACTTCCAGCCACATCCGGCCCGCCGTCACCGCCCATGCGCGGTCCGGCGTCGGCGTGTAGGCGAAGTGGAAGTACGGGCCGACGAAGGGGATCAGCGCGCCCCACAAACCGAGCAGCATCAGGCAGGCGCCGCTGAGCGCGCCCTGGCTGCGGCGGACGCGAAGCATCCCAGCCATCTCGATCACATCCTTCGGCAGGCTTCGGGGTGGTGCCTGCCGGAGCGAAATTACCCCGGCGCACCGTTCGTATTCGTCGAGCAGACCGGAACGATGTGGTTTGAGCCAGTGTCGTTGGTTATCTAACCGTGAGGTCCGGCGCTTCGGTTGTCAACCAAGCCGGGAGGATCGGGGTCAGCCTGCAGACAGGAACCCGATATGGTCCCGCACCCGTGACATTGTCGCGACGGCCAGGCGGCGCGCCCGGGCAGCGCCATCGGCCAGCAGCCGGTCGAGCTCTGCCTCGCTGGCGAGCAGCTTCTCGGTTCGCTCCCGGATCGGCGCGAACGCATCGACGACGACCTCGGCCAGGTCCTTCTTGAGCGTCCCGTAGCCGGATCCGGCATAGCGCTGCTCAAGGCTGGTAACCGGCTCGTCGGCCAGCGCCGAGTAGATCCGGAGGAGGTTCGTGACGCCGGGCTTTGCCTCCTCGTCGACCCGGACCTCGCCGTCGGTGTCGGTGACGGCGCGCATGATCTTCCGGCGGATCGAGCCAGGCTCTTCGAGCACGTCGATGATTCCCTGGGGGGACGACGACGACTTGCTCATCTTGATCTCCGGATCCTGCAGATCGGTGATCTTGGCGACCTCCGGCAGGATGTACGGCCCGGGCACGACGAAGGTCTTGCCGAACCGGTGGTTGAACCGCTGCGCAAGATCACGGGTCAGCTCGAGGTGCTGTCGCTGATCCTCGCCCACCGGAACCTGGTCAGCGTCGTAGAGCAGGATGTCCGCGGCCTGCAGGATCGGGTAGGTGAACAGCCCGACGCTGGCGCTCTCCGCGCCGCCCTTGGCCGACTTATCTTTGAACTGGGTCATCCGGCTGGCCTCGCCGAACCCGGTGATACAGGAGAGCACCCACTCCAGCTCGGCATGCTCGGGCACGTGGCTCTGCACGAAGACGATCGAGGCGTCGGGGTCCAGCCCCGCCGCGAACAGCTGCGCGGCCGCTACTCTGGTGCGGCGGCGGAGCTCGGCGGGCTTTTGGGGCATCGTGATCGCGTGCAGATCGACGACGCAGTACACGGTCTCGTGCGACTCCTGCAAGATCACCCACTGGCGCAGCGCTCCGAGGTAGTTACCGATATGGAACGAGTCCGCTGTCGGCTGGATACCGGAGAACACGCGCGGTCTGGGCATGCCCCGCAGTGTAGCCGCCGGGACGATCTCGCCCGGTATCCGTCGCGTTCGTGCGACGGCTGGAAGCGGCCGAGTCCCGCCCGTGCCTGGCACAGGCGGCTGAAAGGCGCTGAGAGAACCAGACAGACTCGTATCCGTCGGTGCTTGGCGTCATAGTCAGCCTGACGACGAGATCGGCATACGCCGTACCGGCAAGGCGAAGGTCTGGCCATTGTGACTGCGCGGACAGAGTCCGAATCTTGCGGTAGTCAGGTGAGGCGGTCCGATGCCCGGCGGCCAGCCAGCCCCGTACCTTGCACACAGATATCTCAACCACCGCGAGGTGATCGGCCCGACTCTGGACAGGCACGCTTCGACGCACCTCCAGAGGAACGAGCCGGGCGCGGCGATGATCTCGCTGTCAGCGAATTCCGGGTGCTGACCCGCGCTCCGGTACCGAAGCAGAGCCTTCTCCAGCGCGGCCGCCTGCCTGGACGGCGTGGCCTCAGCGGCGTGCAGTTCGGCGTGGCTCATCGTCGTCTTCCCTTCGTGCAGCGGGCGTTGCCAGCCGGTCAGCATGTCGAGTTGCCGGTCTGCCGCGCGGACTCGCGCAAGCGGCTCTCGTGGGGAGGGAGCCGGTGCCCGCCGAACGCTCTGCGGGCTGGCACCGGCTCCCCGTGGCGCGAAGCACCCCGTCACGCGACCGACAAGGCGGTGCGACGGTGCGCAGAGCGGGCCCGGTCGGCCAGCACGGCGAGGCCGGCAGCGATCAGGGCGGCCCCGGCGGCGATCAGGGCGATCTGCCAGCCGGGCATGCCGCCCACCACGACCGTGCGGGTCACGGTAGTGGCTCCCGAGCCCGCGGGCCCGCCACCGCGACCACCATCAGCGGGGAACATGACGGTTTCGCCGAACGCGGCTGGCGCAGCGGCGGCCAGGCCCAGCCAGGTAAGTGCCAGGACGACGATGCCTGCAGTGACTTTGCGGATGCGGCGGCTGAGGCGGCTGAGGCGGATGCGGTTCATGACAGTCTCCTTTGCGGTTACCGACGATCGGTTACGGCTGAGTGTCGGCAGGCCGCGGCTGCCACCGCCATCCGACGATCTACGTAGGTCAAGGTCAGACCCGGCGGCCATACGAAGAACTACGTATGTCCAGGTCAGCGCCGTCCGGCGTACCGTGAGGCCATGAGTAGCCTGACGACCGCCAGCGAGGCCGATCTGTGCAAACTGGCGGCGATCGTGACCGCCAAGCGCGAGGACCCGCCGCCGCAGGGCCTGCCGCTGTCGCTGCTCAGCGACCTGATGGACCAGATTTGCTGCGACGCCGTCTCCTGTTCCGGGTTCGATGCCGGAGGACAGCACTACTGGTTTTTCCAGACTGTCCGCGAAGACGGGCCCGATCTCGGCGGGTCACTGACCCAGATGCAATGGCAGGCCATTGACCAGGCGCACTGGCAGCATTTCTGGGACTGTCTGCCGTGCAGCCACCCGGACCGCACCGGCGACCTGCGCAGCGTTGTGAAGATCTCGGACTTCTACTCGACCCGGCAGTGGCGCTCGACCGGCATGTACGCCGATGTGTACCAGCCGCAGGGCATCAGGCACGAACTCCAGCTGTGCCTGCCCGAACCGCCCGGACCAAGCCGCGCACCCGGCCGCACTGTCCGGCTGTACTTCTTCCGCAATGGCGGCCCGGACTTCTCCGAACGCGACCGGGCCCTCCTCACCCTTATCCGCCCGCACCTGCACGAGGCCTACCTCGACGCCGAACGCCGGCGCGCCTCGGTGTCCCCGCTGACCTCGCGCCAGACGGACCTGCTGCGCCTAGTCGCGGACGGACATACAAATGCGCAGATCGCCCGGCGCCTCGGCGTGTCCGAGGGAACCGTCCGCACGCACCTGGAGAACATTTACGGCAGGCTGCAGGTGTCCAGCCGCACCGCCGCCGTCGTGCGCGCTTTCCCCGACAGGGTGGTGTAGGCCATGAGCACGTCGGTGCGCGTCAGCGACCGCGACCTCCGCGTCCTCGCGGCTATCGTCAGCGAGGAGCGGCCCGACCTGCCGGCCGAGGAGGGGCTACCGCCATCCCTGCTCGCCGATCTGATGGACCAGATCCGCTGCATCTCAGTATCTCTCGAGCGCTACGACCCCGGGCGCCAGATTCATGTCTCGGTGCAGGACACCGACGCCGACGGCGCCGAGCTCCCCGGGGACTGGGCCAGGTTGTTCTGGAGCCATTTCTGGGACTGCCAGCCCTGCAGCTACCCGCCCCACACCGGCGACCTGCGCGGCGTCGTCAAGACCTTCGATTTCTACTCGGCGCGACAATGGCACAGCACGGGCATGTACATCGACTGCATCCGGCCGCAGGGGACCGAGCACCATCTCTTCCTGACCCTGCCCGACTTGTCAGGGTCAGCCGCCGAGCCCGGCCGGTACCTGCGGCTGGTGCTGCACCGCGAGCCCGGCCCGGACTTCTCCGAGCGTGACCGGGCGCTGCTGGTGCTGCTCCGCCCGCACCTGCACCAGGCCTACCTCGACGCCGAGCGGCGCCGCCACCCGGTCCCCCGGCTCACCCCACGGCAGACGGAACTGCTGCGCCTGGTCGCAGACGGCCACACCAACGCGCAGATGGCGCGGCGACTCGGCCTGTCCGAGGGAACGGTCCGCACCCACCTGGAAAACATCTACGAAAGGCTCGGTGTTTCGAGCCGCACCGCAGCCGTCCTGCGCGCCTTTCCCGACCCGGTGGTGTAGCGGTCAGGCGTTGACGACGTCGCCGTGGACGACGGGGACGATGTCCGGCGCGCCGAGCCTGATGGCGTCCGCATCCTGGTCGGTGTCGGCTTCCTGGGATGCACGCTCGGCGGCAACGCGCGCCCGGTAGTTCTCCAGCTCGCGGGTGACCTGCCGCGACTTCCACTTCATCGGGCCGGCCATGAGATTGGCAGCATCCTCAGCAGCGGACAGACCGCGGTCCCACGTCTCTATCGAGACGTGCGTCCGGCGCGCTAGCACGTCGTCCAGGTGCCGGGCGCCCTCGTGCGAGGCCGCGTACACGGCCTCCGCGCGCAGGTAGTCCTCGGCGCCGGTCAGCGGCCTGCCGAGCGACGGGTCCGCGGCGATCAGATCGAGTACCTCGCCGATCAGCGAGCCGTACCGGTGCAGCAGGTGCTCGATCCGCGCGACGTGCAGGCCGGAGGACCTGGCCAGGGAGTACCGCGAGTTCCACAACGCGATGAATCCGTCCGCGCCAGCCAGCGGGATGCTATCGGTACAGGACGGCGCCACCTTGCCGTCGAGGCCATGCGCCACGGCATCGACGGCGTCGCGGGCCATGATCCGGTAAGTGGTGTACTTGCCGCCCGCGATCATCACCAGGCCCGGCACCGGGTGCGCGACCGTGTGCTCGCGCGACAGCTTCGAGGTCAGGTCCGACTCGCCAGCCAGCAGCGGTCGCAGGCCCGCGTACACGCCTTCGACGTCGTCGCTGGTCAGCGGCACCCTGAGGATCCGGTTCACCTGACCGAGCACGTACTCGATGTCGGTCCGGCTCGCAGCCGGGTGCGCCTTGTCGAGCGACCAGTCGGTGTCGGTCGTGCCGATGATCCAGTGCCGGCCCCACGGGATGACGAACAGCACGCTGACGGGCGTTCGCAGGATGATGCCGGTCGAGGACTGGATCCGGTCGCGCGGCACGACGAGGTGCACGCCCTTGGACGCGCGGACATTGATGGTGCCGCGGCCGCCGACCATCGCCTGAATCTCATCGGTCCACACGCCAGTCGCGTTGACAATCTGCTGCGCCCGGATTTCGAGCACGTTCCCGCTCTCAAGGTCCGTGGCGCGGACCCCGGTCACTCTTTCGCCTTCCCGCAGGAACCCGGTGACCTGCGTGCGCGATGCGACCTGCGCGCCGTACCCGGCGGCCGTGCGGACCAGCGTCATCACGTACCGCGCGTCGTCCACCTGCGCGTCCCAGTACACCAGCGCGCCGGTCAGCGCCGACCGTTTCAGGGCCGGGGCGAGCTTCAGGGCGCCGCTACGGGTGAGCTGCCGATGGCCAGGCAGGCCCCTGGCCTGGCCCATGGACAGCCCCAGTGAGTCGTACGCGGTGACGCCGAGACCGACGTAGGCCCGTTCCCATCCGTGGTGGGTGAACGGGAACAGGAACGACACGGGGTGCACCAGATGCGGAGCGATCCGCTGCAGCAGCAGCGAGCGCTCGCCGAGCGCCTCGCGGACCAGTCCGACGTTCAGCTGCTCCAGGTACCGCAGCCCGCCGTGGATGAGCTTGCTGGAGCGCGACGACGTACCCGAGCCGAAGTCCCTGGCCTCGACCAGGCCGACCGTGAGGCCCCTGGTCGCGGCGTCCAGCGCGACACCCGCCCCGACGACGCCGCCGCCGATCACGAGAACCTGAAACTCGCGGCTGGCCAGCCCGTCCAGTGCGGCCGCTCGCTCCACCGGGCCAAGGCGCGTCGATGCTATCGCCGGGTCGCCCGCTGCGCTGTGGTTCGGCACGGCCTGCGTGGCGGCCGACCGGACCGCGGGCCAGACGCGGCTTTCAGCGCGGCGTGGCACTGGGCGTCACCACGACTTCTACTCGCTGGAACTCCTTCAGATCGGAGTAGCCGGACGTTGCCATGGTCCGCCGGAGCGCGCCCATGATGTTCATGGAGCCGTCAGCGACCGCCGACGGCCCGAGCAGGATCTGCTCGAGAGGTCCGACGGTCCCGACCCTCAGCCGGGCTCCCCGGGGCAGGTCCGGGTGGTGAGCCTCGCTGCCCCAGTGGTAGCCGCGGCCCGGTGCCTCGGCGGCGCGCGCGACCGGCGATCCGGCCATCACCGCGTCCGCGCCCAGCGCCAGCGCCTTGGCGATGTCGCCGCTGAACGTCATCCCGCCATCGGCGATGACGTGCACGTAGCGACCGCCGGACTCGTCCAGGTAGTCCCGCCGCGCGGCCGCGACGTCGGCGATGGCCGTGGCCATGGGCACCGCGACGCCGAGGACTGCCGCGGTGGTGTGCCCGGCTCCGCCGCCGAACCCGGCGAGTACGCCGGCTGCCCCGGTGCGCATCAGGTGCAGCGCGGCGGTGTACGTGGCGCAGCCGCCGACGATGACCGGCACATCCAGCTCGTAGATGAACTGCTTGAGGTTGAGCGGCTCGGCGTGACCGGAGACGTGCTCAGCTGACACCGTGGTGCCGCGGATCACGAAGATGTCGACCCCCGCGTCGATGACCGGCTTGTAGTAGCGCACCGTGCGCTGCGGCGACAGCCGGGCCGCGGTCGTCACGCCGGCCGCGCGGATCTCCTCGATGCGCTGGCCGATGAGCTCTTCCTTGATCGGCTCGGAGTAGATCTCCTGAAGGCGCCGCGTCGCCGCCGCGTCGTCCAGCTCCGCGACCTCCGCCAGCAGCGGATCCGGGTTGTCGTACCTGGTCCACAGACCCTCGAGATCCAGCGCCGCCAGACCGCCGAGGCGGCCGATGGCGATTGCCAGCGCCGGTGACACGACGCTGTCCATGGGAGCGACGACGAGCGGCATCTCGAACCGGTAGGCGTCGATCTGCCAGGCGATCGAGACCTCTTCCGGATGGCGCGTCCGCCGGGACGGCACGATGCCGATCTCGTCCAGCGCGTACGCCCGACGGCCGCTCTTGCCCCGGCCGATTTCCACCACGCTCACGTTGCTCCCTCGCCCTGCTCGGCTCGCCCAGCTCCGGCGCAGCTGCGCGGCCTCACCCCCGCCCCGGCCCGTCCCCGTTTGTGCTCGCGGCAGACGACCAGAGCCTGATCCGGCCAGCGGGCCTAGTTGTGGCGACCGCCATAATTCGGCGCCTCGGCCACCATCTGGATGTCGTGCGGGTGGCTCTCCACCAGGCCGGCGCTGGTGATCTGCGTGAACCGCGCCTCCTGCAGCTCCGCGATGCTACGGGCGCCACAGTAGCCCATCGCCGCACGCAGCCCCCCGATGAGCTGGTCTGCCACCGCGGCGAGCGGACCGCGGTAGGGCACCTGGCCCTCGACGCCCTGCGGCACCAGCTTGTCCTCGCGCAGCACGTCGTCCTGGAAGTACCTGTCCTTCGAGAAGGACTTGCCGCGCTCGGCGTTGCGCATGGCACCCAGCGAGCCCATGCCCCGGTACAGCTTGAACTGCTTGCCATTGATGAAGACCAGTTCGCCCGGCCCTTCCTCGCAGCCAGCCAGCAGGCTGCCGAGCATCACCGTGTCCGCGCCCGCCGCGATCGCCTTGGCAATGTCCCCGGAGTACTGGACGCCGCCGTCACCGATGACCGGAACCCCCGCTGGCTGGCACGCCCGGACCGCCTCGTAGATCGCGGTGATCTGAGGCACGCCCACCCCGGCCACCACCCTGGTCGTACAGATCGACCCCGGTCCGACGCCGACTTTGACCGCGTCGGCGCCGACGTCGACGAGCGCCTGGGCGCCGGCTCTGGTCGCGACGTTGCCGCCTATGACCTCGATCCGGGTATTGGCCTTGACCTGGCGGACCATGTCGATCACCGCCTGGGCGTGGCCGTGGGAGGTGTCGACCACGAGGAAGTCAGCGCCCACGTCGACCAGCGCCTGCGCGCGCCGCTTGGCGTCCTCGCCGACGCCAACCGCCGCGCCGACCACCAGCCTGCCCTCGGCGTCTTTCGTGGCGGTCGGGAACTTCTCGCTCTTGGTGAAGTCCTTGACCGTGATCAGGCCGCGCAGCCTGCCCGCCGCGTCGACGATCGGCAGTTTCTCCACCTTGTTGCTGCGGAGCAGCCGCAGGGCCTCGGGCCGGGTCACGCCCACGGGCGCCGTGACGAGCGGCATCGGCGTCATCACCTCGGTCACCCGGCGCCGGTGGTCGGCTTCGAACCGGATGTCACGGTTGGTGACGATTCCGACCAGCGTCCCGTCGGCCTCCGTCACCGGGACGCCGGAGATCCGGTAGCGGCCGCATAGCTCCTCAACGTCCGCAACGGTGGCATCCGGGCTGCACGTCACCGGATTGGTGATCATGCCGGCCTCGGACCGCTTCACCATGTCGACCTGCTGGGCCTGCTCCTCGGGCGACATGTTCCGGTGCAGGACGCCAGCTCCGCCCTGGCGGGCCATGGCGATCGCCATCCGGGCCTCGGTCACCGTATCCATGGCGGAGGACAGCAGCGGGATTCGCAGCGACAGGCGCGGCGTCAGCCGCGCGGTCGTGTCCGCCTCGCTTGGCAAGATCACCGAATGCGCGGGCAGCAGCAGCACGTCGTCAAACGTCAGGGCCGGCGGGCCGAACTTCTCGTCCATATCACGTTCCGTGTCCGGGGCCTGGGATGCCTTCATCCTAGTGACCGGCCCGCCCGACTGAGCCAAGGACGGCCCTGCCCCGCGCGCCGGCCTGCCCAGATTCTTCAATGACGCACCGCGCGACGGGCAGCCGGGACGGCGCTAGCGCCGTTCCCAGGTACCCGGTTGCGGACGCGACACCCTGACGGTTCCGATGCCGCAAACAGGATATATCGGGCGCGAGAGTCCTCGAAAGCGTCAGGGTGTCAGAAGCTGCCGACGGCGGCACGGACGGATCAGGCCGGTTCGTAGTCCGGTCTGCGGCCCCAGGTCAGGAAGAGCAAGCCGGATATGACGACAGTGTCGGGGTCTTCGAGATGAGCCCGGGCCGCCGCATCCAGCTCATCGAGTTCTGCCGGGCTGGCCAGATTCATCTCCACAACGTGTGACCGGATGCTGTGTACCAGGTCAAGGCGCATGGTGCGGCGGGAATTGCCAGCCGGGTACATCTGCACCCTGGCTTCCGCCTGGACGTCCGTCAGGCCGGCCCTGCGAAGGAGCTCCGGTACCCGCCGGCCGATCCACGGATCTGCGCCGTTGCGGCGGAAAGCCACCGCGAAAATGTCGCAGAGCCGGTCAAAGGCCAGGTGCGGCGGATAGCACCGCGCGTACTCGACGTCGGGCTCCATCGACGCTACCCAGCCGCCAGGCCGGGTCAGCCGTGCCATCTCGGCGGCCACGGCCGCGGGATCAGGGAGGTTGTCCAGCAGCGAGCTGGCGTGGACCAGGTCGAAGCTGCCGGACGGCAGGCCGGTGCTCCTGGCGTCGCCAGTCATGATCTCCACGCCGGCCAGGCCCCGCAGGGCGCTGAACTCGGCGGCCATGGCGGTATGCGCCGGATCCGCGTCCATGCCGACAACCCGGCCTGCCGGTGAGACTCGCTCGGCCAGCATCTCCAGGATCCCGTGCGGGCCGCAGCCGAGATCGATCGCGGACTGGCCCGGCCGCAGACCGGTCCGGTCCAGCAGCGCAGCGCTGTCGCCAGCAAGTTCATCAGCCTGACGCTGCAGCCGGGCGCTCTCGCCCGGGCTGCGGCCGAGCGCGTAGGTGACGTTCGGGTCCCGGCCGGTTTCCGTCGCCGCGGCCGGTCGGCCCGGTTCCGCCGGGTCAACTCGCGTCATAGCCCGAGCGTAAGCCGCACTCCGGCATCGACGTCATCCGGCTGGCGTGCAGGTCCCGGCGGCGGGATCATGGTCAGACGCCAGGCCTGGCGCACATCGCCGAGGCTGTCGCGACGGCGGCCCGGGGAGACGAGGCCAACGCCGGGAACTAGGCCGACCTAGCCAGGGAGCCGTCCTCGGCGACGATGGCCCGCAGTCGGGCCAGCGCCCGGTGCTGCGCGACCCGGACGGCGCCGGGAGACATCCCGAGCGCCTCGCCGGTTTCCTCGGCCGACATCCCGGACAGCACCCGCAGCACTAGCAGCCGGTGCTGCTGCGCCGGGAGCCGGGCCAGCAGTGCCCTCACCCGCTCGGCCTCGAGGCAGGCCACGGCTACCTCCTCCGGTCCTGGCCGGTCGTCGGGTCCGTCGGGCAGGTCCGCGGTTGGTATTGCCAGGCGCGCCGCCGCGCGCTGGGCGTCCGCAACCTTGTGCGAGGCGATGCCGAAAACAAACGACACGAACGGCCGGCCCATCTCGCGATAGTGCGGCAGCGCGGAAATGACGGCGATGCAGACTTCCTGAGCGACGTCATCGGCTGCGTGATAGTGATCAGAAATGCGATTCATCCTGGCCCGGCAATAGCGCACTACCATTGGCCTGATCTGTCCGAGTAATGACTCTATTGCGGCGGGCTGGCCGCACCGGGCAAGATCTGCTAGCGCGCCGATGCTCCCCGCTCCGGTACCAGCGACCGTCGGTTCCACCTGACTCCCCCGCTCGGCTAACGGTCTCGCGACTTTCTGGATGAGACCGTGATTCCCCCACCGGACGGTAAAGCCAACATGGAAATTGGCAACAGAAAGGTCACATTGAGGAGTCGTATCGACACTTGAGTAAAGTGATAACCAAACGCAGTCAGAAATATACTCTCGGTAATTGCAGCGAATCTGAATGTGCGACTGTAGCAGCACAAAGGACGCAGTGAATATTAATGAGCCACGGAGAGCCGATAAAAGAAGATTAATACCAGCACTCCGGTCATTAACATATACAGGCGACTCGACGGTACACACTATGCCAGCAGGCCCCGCTCACCGGGTCGAGCCGGTGAGCGGGGCCTGCTGCGCCAGACTGACGCGCCGAGCGGGCTGCCGGGCTAGTGCTGGTGCCCGTGACCGTGACCGTTACCGGCTGGCTCCTCGGGCTCGGGCTTGTCGCTGACAAGGACCTCGGTCGTCAGCAGCATGCCGGCGATCGATGCGGCGTTCTGAACCGCGGACCTCGTCACCTTGACGGGGTCGAGGACGCCCTGAGCCACCAGGTCACCGAACTCGCCGGTGGCCGCGTTGTAGCCGTGACCGGCCGGCAGCTCGGCGATCCGCGCAATGACGACACCGCCCTCGGCTCCCGCGTTCTCCGCGATCCACCGGGCAGGCGCCACCAGGGCGCGCCGTACGATCTGCACACCCGTCAGCTCGTCGCCGGTCTTGCCGAGATCGCCGAGCTGAGCGGCAGTATGCACCAGCGCGCTGCCACCACCGGGGATGATGCCCTCCTCGATCGCGGCCCTGGTAGCCGAGATCGCGTCCTCGAGCCGGTGCTTCTTCTCCTTGAGCTCCACCTCGGTCGCGGCGCCTGCGCGCAGCACGGCGACGCCGCCGGCCAGCTTGGCCACTCGCTCTTGCAGCTTCTCCTGGTCCCAGTCGGAATCGGTGTTCTCGATCTCTACCCGCAGCTGGCGGATCCGGTCATCGACGTCCGCCTGCGAGCCAGAACCGTCGATGATCGTGGTGGTGTCCTTGTCCACAACGATCCGGCGAGCCTGGCCGAGCACGTCCAGGCCGGCGAGCTCGAGCTTGATGCCGACCTCTTCGCTGACAACCTGCCCGCCGGTCAGGATCGCCATGTCGCCGAGCATCGCCTTGCGCCGGTCGCCGAAGCCGGGCGCCTTGACCGCAGCCACGTTCAGCAGGCCGCGGATCTTGTTGACCACCAGGGTGGACAGCGCCTCGCCCTCGACGTCCTCGGCGATGACGAGCAGCGGCTTCTTGGTCTGGGCTACCTTCTCCAGCAGTGGCAGAAACTCCTGCATCGAGGAGATCTTGCCGCCCGATAGCAGGATATAGGCGTCCTCGAGCACGGCTTCCATGCGCTCGGGATCGGTGACGAAGTACGCCGAGACGTAGCCCTTGTCGAACTGCATGCCCTCGGTGAACTCCAGCTCGATGCCCATCGTCGGGGCTTCCTCGACGGTGATGACGCCGTCCTTGCCGACCTTGTCGAAGGCCTCGGCGATGACCTCACCGATCTTGGCGTCCTGCGCGGATATCGTCGCGACGTTGGCGATCTCGGTGCGCTCCTCGACGTCCCGCGCGGCGTTGCTGAGCGCGTCTGCGACAGCCATCGCGGCCGCGTCGATGCCGCGCTTGAGCGCCATCGGGTTGGCGCCCGCCGCGACGCTGCGCAGGCCCTCGGCGACCATCGCCTGAGCCAGCACTGTCGCGGTCGTCGTGCCGTCGCCCGCGACGTCGTTGGTCTTGGTCGCGACCTCCTTGGCGAGCTGGGCGCCAAGGTTCTCGGTCGGATCTTCCAGCTCGATCTCGCGCGCCACGGTCACCCCGTCGTTGGTGATCGTGGGCGCGCCCCACTTCTTGTCGATGACAACATTGCGGCCCTTAGGACCGAGCGTCACCTTCACGGCATCGGCGAGGCGGTTGACGCCGCGCTCCAGCGCGCGCCGCGCGTCCTCGTCGAATACAAGGCTCTTGGCCATCTGATTCCTCGTTGTCTGTGTGTGAGGGACGAGTTTGTGCGAATCATGCGACCGCCCCGGATAGGCCGCGGACCGGCGGAGTGTCCTCCGCGGACTGCAGGCCGAGCCGGGGCGGTGCCGGGCGGCATGCACCAGCCCGGCGCGGGCCAAGGCCCGCGCGCGAGATCCGCTCGCTACTTCTCGATGATGGCGAGCACGTCACGCGCGGAGAGCACCAGGTACTCCTCGCCGTGGTACTTCACCTCGGTGCCGCCGTACTTGCTGTACAGCACGACGTCCCCGACGCTCACGTCCATCGGGACGCGCTTGGCACCGGCGTCGTCGAAACGACCGGGGCCCACCGCCAGGACTTCGCCCTCCTGGGGCTTCTCCTTGGCGGTGTCGGGAATCACGAGCCCGGACGCAGTGGTCTGCTCGGCTTCGAGCGGGCGCACCACGATCCGGTCTTCGAGCGGCTTGAGAACAACCTTGGTGGCGGTCGTCACGATCTGACCTCCCCCTCCGGAAAGGGCTAGCTGATTAGAGAGTCGACCATGTCGGCCTGCCGTCGCGGGTGCCAGACCAACGTTGTCGCGTTAGCACTCTACTGCATCGAGTGCCAGTTCAGAACCCTAGCCCTCACTCCGCCGCACGTCAAAACCGACCCCTGTACTGCGCCGTTTGTCCAGCCAGCCTGAGAGGCGCTGCTACTCGGCCGTGATGGCCGTTACCGGGAGGGAAGAGTCGGCTGCAAAGTCGAGCGCTGACGGTGTCGCGCCGCGCGCGACTAGCTCCGCACCGAGCGCCGCGACCATCGCGCCGTTGTCCGTGCACAGTCCCGGGCGCGGCACGCGCAGCTCGATGCCAGCCGTATCGCAGCGCTCGCTGGCGAGCGCACGGAGCCGCGAATTGGCCGCGACGCCGCCGCCGATCACCAGGTGGCCGACCCCGTTGGCGCGGCAGGCAGCCACCGCCTTCTTCGTCAGGACGTCGGCAACAGCTTCCTGGAATGAGGCCGCTACGTCCGCCAGCGGCACCGGCTCGCCTGCCGCCTCGCGCGCCTCCACCCACCTGGCCACCGCGGTCTTCAGCCCGGAGAAGGAGAAATCGCTGGTGCCGTCGGCATACTTGCCGCGGGGGAAGGCGATCGAGTCCTTCTCGCCACCCGCAGCCACCCGGTCGATGTGCGGCCCGCCAGGGAACGGCAGCCCGAGCACGCGGGCGACCTTGTCGAACGCCTCGCCTGCCGCGTCGTCGATGGTGGCGCCGAGCGGCACCACCTCAGTCGCCAGGTCCGCAACCAGGAGCAGCGACGAGTGGCCGCCCGAGACCAGCAGCGCGATCGCGGGCGCTGGCAGCGGGCCATGCTCGAGTTCGTCCACGGCCACGTGCGCGGCCAGGTGGTTGACCCCGTAGAGCGGCTTGCCGGTGGCCAGCGCGTACGCCTTGGCCGCACAGACGCCGACCAGCAGCGCGCCGGCGAGCCCCGGGCCGGCGGTGACCGCGATCGCATCGACGTCGGCGAGCCGGACCCCAGCCATGCCTAGTGCCCGGTCGACCGTCGGCACCATCGCCTCGAGGTGAGCCCGGCTAGCCACCTCGGGCACCACGCCGCCAAACCTCGCGTGCTCATCGACGCTGGACGCCACCGCGTCCGCGAGCAGCTCGCGACCGCGCACGAGCCCGACGCCGGTCTCGTCGCACGAGGTCTCGATGCCGAGAACCAGCGGCCCCGTCATGCGATCCCGCCGGCCGGGGGAAGTGACCCGCTCGTGGCGTCGGCAGTCCCGTCCGGACCAGCCGGCGCCGGGCCGGCGAGATCGCGGCGCATCACGATCGCGTCCATCCCGGACGGCTGGTAGTAGCCGCGCCTGATCCCGATCTCCGCGAAGCCCCACCAGTGATACAGCCGCTGGGCACGCGCATTGTCCGCTCGCACCTCCAGGAACACCTCGGTGCAGCCCCGCCGCTTCGCCTCAGCGAGCAGCTGCCTGAGCAGCTCTGAACCGACGCCCTGGCCCCAGCGAGCGGTGTCCACGGCGATCGTCAGCACGTCAGCCTGACCGCCAGCCGCCAGCAGGCCGGCATAGCCGACGAGCCTGGGGGCATCCTCCGCGACGACGTAGAACCGGCTGGCCGGCTGCTGGCTGAGCTCGCCGGCCAGCATCTGCCGTGACCACGCCTCCTCGCCGAACAGCGCCAGCTCCAGGGCCAGCACCGCGTCCAGGTCCGCGGTCGTCATCGGGCGCAGCTGCAGCTCGGTCATGGCGTCACCCGCTTCGGGCGGCCCGGCTCCCTGGCATCAGGCCGACGCAGGTAGAGCGGCTCGGCCAATTCCGGCGGCAGGCCAGCCAGCAGGCGCCCCACGGCCAGCTTCGCCAGCACGGCGGCGGAGGGGTATCTGGGCTCCAGCGCCCGGCCGCCTTGGTCCGCGGGCAGCAGGCCTGCCTCTCCTGCCACCGGGAGCCCGGCCGGCAGATCCGCCGCCCCGCTCACGATCGGTCCCTCGACGCGCTCGCCGCCGGGCCGGTAGCGCGCCCAGTAGACCTCCCGCCGACGTGCATCGGTGACGACCAGAAAGTCCGATCCGTCCTCCGCAGAGCCAGCGTGGGGGAACGACCCCCCGAAACCCCCCGAAGAAGTGCTGGCCGAGGAGGACGACCCCGCGGAAGCAGCCTGCGCGGCCATGATGTCGAGCGAGCAGATCCCGTCCGTCCTGATGGCCAGGGCGCTGCCGAGCACGCGAGCGGTGACCACACCTGCCCGCAGCCCGGTGTAGGGGCCCGGGCCGATTCCGACCGCAACCGCCGTCAGGTCGCCGAATGCGGCACCGGCCTTGCGGAATGCCTCATCGACGAACGCCGACAGCAGCTCGCCATGCCGGCGAGCGTCGACCCCGGACACCTCGGCGATGACGTCCGAGCCGTCGTGCAGGGCAACCGTCACGGCCGGGGTCGCCGTGTCCAGCGCGAGCAGCAGCATGATTGCCCAGCCTAACGAGGCCGCCAGCGTGGTCGTGACCGTCCGGAGCGTAACGTCCTGCCTGGCCGGTCAGGCGACAGGCTGGCGCTTCAACTGGGTCAGCATGTCCTGCGCCGCCGCCGTCGCCCCGGCCTGCAGCGTGGCGACCGGTGTCGGGCTGAAGCCGGGCGACTCCTGGGCGGACAGCATCACAGTGATCAGGACGTTCCGGTCGCGCACCACCACGGTCACGACATCACTGACGATGCCGCTCGCTTGCTCACGCTGAACAGCCGCAAACGCCTGCTGGCCCAGCTGGGACAGCGGGGCGATCTGCGCCGGCGACAGCAGCGACTTCTTCGGCGGCTTTGCCAGCGTCGCCTTCGTCAGCGCGAGGCTGTCCGACGCGTTCGCCGACGCACTGCCGTTAGCGCTGGCCGCGGCGAACGGCTGATAGGCCTGCGCGGTTACCTCCAGAAGCCGGAACACGGGCTTGGCATCCACGGTGAAGCTGCACTGGCTCTGCGTCGCGTCGGAGATCTGGTTCGTCGTCGTCCTGCCTCCGCCAGGTAGGTACTGCGTGAGAACGGCCGCGCTGACCCCGCCACACGCGCCCGGCACGGACTTGAACTCGCCGGGTAGCAGCCTGGTCACATACAGCGTGGGCTTCGGACTGCTCTGGGTAACGACTACGGCGATCACGGCGCCGACCACGCAGACTGCTACCCCGACGGCGCTCCAGCGGTAAACCCGCCGGCGCGACTTGCGCAGCCTGGTGGCGGCTGCGCGGCCCCGGCGCCGCGCGGCCATGCGTGACCGGGGCGCCTGAGCCGCCGCGTCCGGCGGCCCGGCCTGCTGGCTCTCGTCGACCCGCGTGCTCGCTTCGCCACCGTATCCCCCGGCGTCCGGTTCAGCCGTGGCCCCGCGGTGACGGCTCCCCCCGGGCCGGGCGGGCCCGGCCTGGGTCGGCCCTGCCCACGGCGGCAAATCGGCATCGGTGTCATCCGGGCCGAAGGCGTCCACCTGCCAGCGCGGGCGCTCCGGCCGGGCAGCGCGGCGCTCGCGGCTGCCTCCGTGCTTGTCATCGGGCCGCTCCGACAAACGGCGGGGCGGAGAGCCCGGCTTGGTCACGTCGAACCTCCTGGGGGCGATCGGCAGGGGTCGCCAGAATTTTAGTGGCACGAACTGTGGCGCGCACGACAATCCGGACTGCGACCCGGAGTGGGGCGGGGTCGCTGCGGTCGCGGCCGTCGGTCAGCCAGCCGCGAGGACCGGCCAGTCCGTTCCCAGCCATCGCTCCCCGTGGCCCTGAATGTGCACGGCGCGGGGGCCCTGAGCTGCCTCCGCGGTGGCGGCCGGAGCGGCGCCGGGCTCGATGGTGACCGCGAGGAAACTGTCAGCGAGGTCCTCGACCAGGCCCTCACCCCATTCGACGACGGTCACCGCCGTGCCGACGTCAGCATCGAGGTCAAGATCGTCAACCTCGGCGCGGGTGCCGAGGCGGTAGGCGTCAGCGTGTACCAGATCCGGGCCGCCGCCCAGGCTCCTGTGTACCCGGGCGATCACGAACGTGGGCGACGTCACCTGGCCGCGAACGCCAAGACCGGACCCGATGCCCTGAGCCAGGGTTGTCTTGCCGGCGCCGAGCGGCCCGGAGAGTACGACGAGGTCACCCGCCCGCAGCAGGCTCGCGAGCCGACGGCCGAGATGCTGCATCTGTCCCGCCGTGGTTACGGCGACCCGCTCGTCGAGATTTGCGGGGGTGCGCCCGGCTGGCACTGTCGCGCACCTCCTTCACCAGGTCGGCGATCTCCCGGGTCACCACCTCCGGGCACTCCAGGATGATGGCATGCCCGGCACCAGCAGCCCGCACGAGCCGGGCGCCCGGAATCTCCGCGGCCAGAGCGACCGCCTTCGCCGCCGAGATGAGCCGGTCCTGCTCCCCGGTGATGACGATGACCGGAACCCGGCCGAGCGTGCCGAGCGCCGAGCGCTTGTCATGCTCGAGCAGCGCTAGGTAGAAGTCCGCGATCACGCCGATAGGGGTGCTGCGGATCACCCGCTCGAGGAAGTCCACGACAGCCGGGCTGGCTTGCGGGGTCCCGAAAGCGATGAATCTGGTGGTGAGGAACGCCAGGTCACCGCCGGCCGCCCGGATCCGCTCGGTCAGCGCGGCGCGCCAGCCGCTCGCCGCGCCGCGCAGCAGCGCCGGGCCGGCGTAACGGGCCGCCGGGCGCATCGCGGGCGGCAGCCAGTGCGTCGCGTCCACATGGTGCGAGGCGGTCGAGATCAGCACCACCCCTGCAACCTTGGTGCCGAACAAGGCGGGGCGCTGGTCGGCGAGAGCCATGACCGTCATGCCGCCCATCGAATGCCCGACGAGAACGACCGGCCCGTCGCCGGGTGCCGTCGCGGCCAGCACAGCAGCGAGGTCGGTGCCGAGCTGATCGATGCTGGCACGGTCGGAGTCACCCCGGCCCGACCGGCCGTGGCCGCGCTGGTCGTACAGGACCAGCCGGTTCTCCTCAGCCAGCGCCAGCCGCTGGTAGTGCCACACGTCCTGGCTCAGGCAGTAGCCGTGGCAGAACACGATCGTGACAGGCGCGTTCTCGGGTCCCGACACCTCCGCGTACAGCACGACGCCGTCATCAGCGATGACCTCGACCGGGCGACCGCGGACCTGGCCGAACTGCTCGTCCGCGGCCGGGTCGGGCCGAGCCGGCTCCGGCCGACCGCGATCTTCTCCGCTGCGAGCACCGCGCCGACCGCGGCAGCGGCGACCCCGGTGGCGATGCCAACGGCGCTAGTGCGTCGCCGCCACCTGGCCATCGGTGCTCCTGTCAGGACTGTGCACAGCAGCCTCAGCGGTCGCTGTTACCCCACAGTAACTTCTCGGGACCTTCCCGGTAAACCGTGTGACGATCTCGTAGGAGATCGTGCCGAGCGCCTCGGCCCAGTCCTGGGCCGTCGGCTCGCCGTGGTCCCCGGGGCCGAACAGCACTACCTCGTCACCGGCCTCGGCCGGGCCCCCGCCAAGGTCAAGGATGACATGGTTCAGGTTGACGGTCCCGGCGATCTGGACGCGTCGTCCGCGAGTGAACATCAGCCCGGACGCGCCGGATGCCTGCCGCGGGATGCCCTCGTTGTAGCCGAGCGGCAGCAGCCCGAGCGTGGTGGCGGCCGGGGTCGCGTACCGCTGACCGTAGGAGACCAGCACGTCGGCCGCTACGTGCTTGACCTGTATCAGCCTGGCGCGCACCGTCATGGCGGGCCGCAGCCAGCCAGGTACGCCGCCGGGCAGCGTGCACAGCCCGTAGACGGCCCCGCCAGGCCGTACCAGGTCCAGGTAGCTCTCGGGCAGGGTCAGGGTGGCCGGCCCGTTGGCGATGTGCCGGACCTCTGGCCGGGCCCCCGCGCGCTCGGCCAGCGCGACGGCGGCGCGGAACGCCTCGAGCTGCCGGGCGATGGACGGGTGGCCGGGGATATCCGCGCAGGCGAAATGCGACCACAGCCCGACGACCCGGACCCGGCCGTCCGCCTCCGCCGCCAGCGCGGCGCGCACCAGGCCGGCCCAGTCAGCGGCGGTGGCGCCGCCCCGGCTCATGCCGGTGTCGGCTTCCAGGTGCAGCCGGGCCGGCTTGCCGGCCGGTTCAGCGGCACGCGCGATCTGGTCCACCAGTTCCGGGGTGCCCGCCGTCATGTCGATGTCGTGCCGGATAGCGTCGGTGTGCAGCGCGTCAGGGCAGCCGTGCAGGCTCAGCACCGGCACGGTCAGTCCGGCCCGGCGCAGCTCGATGGCGTCCGACAGTTGCACCACACCGAGCCAGGTCGCGCCGCCGGCTAGCGCGGCCCGCGCCGACGCCAGCATGCCGTGCCCGTAACCGTCAGATTTCACGACCGCCATGACCTGCGGCGAGCCGACACGGCTGCGGATGGCCGCCACGTTCGCCTGGATCACGTCAAGATCGACGAGTGCCTCCGGCTGACCATCCATGCGCCCAGTCTGCCAGCCCGGCGCGGCGGTTTGCCCCGCTGCGGTAACCGGAACCCGGCGTCTTCGACCACTCCGGCGCTGTCAGCACCGCAGGCGGGCCTGCGCTGACAGCACGGTCAGCCCGCTGGTGACGCCATCAAGACGTACGTGATAGGCATGCGACATGCCGGAACTGATTCCCCTTTCCGTCCTGTTCGGCAATCCCGAACGGGTGAGCCCGCGGCTGTCACCGGACGGCTCCCAGCTCGCCTGGATCGCGCCGCACGATGACGTGCTGAATGTATTTGTCGCACCGATCCGCTCCGACGGCGTCGGCTGGGACGCCGCCGTCGTCGTCACCGCCGACAGCGACCGAGGCATCCGCCAGTTCGCCTGGGCGCACGACGGCCGTCATTTGCTCTACCTCCAGGACGCCGGCGGCGATGAAAACTGGCGGCTGTACGACGTCGACCTGCCGACCATGCAGCGCCGCGACCTGACCCCGTTCGAGGGCGTGCAGACGCAGCTCATCGGGCTCGAGCGCAGCAAGCCCGACGAGGTCCTGCTCGGCCTGAACCGGGCGAACCCGCAACTGCACGACGTTTACCGGCTGCACCTGTCCACCGGCGAGCTGGTGAAGGAGATCGACAATCCGGGCTTCATCGACTGGGTCGCCGACGCTGAGCTGCGGGTGAGGGCCGCTGTCGCGCCCCAGCCGGACGGCAGCTACACGGTCATGATCAGGGACAGCCCGGATGCCGACTGGCGAGAGCTGCTCGAGATCCCGGCCGAGGACGCCGAGAGCACGCACGTGCTGGCATTCTCCGGCGACGGCGCGTCGCTGCTGCTCGCCAGCTCCATTGATGCCGAGGCGAGCAGGCTGGCGCGCATGGAAATCGCCACCGGCGCGATCGAGGTGCTCGCCGAGGACCCGGAAGCCGACGTCAGTGCCGTGCGGGTAAATCCTGACACCCGCGAGCCGCAGATCGTCACCTTCCTCAAGGACAGGTCGGTCTACCGAGTCCTTGACCCGTCGGTGGCCGGCCACGTGGAGGCGATCCGCCAGCTGCATCCCGGCGATCCGGTATTCGCCCACGGTGATGACGCCGACCGGGTCTGGCTTGCGGCCTTCACCAACGACGCCGGGTCGGCGTCGTACTACACCTACGACACGGCAACCGGCGCCGCCAGCTTCCTGTTCGAAGTCCGGCCGGAGCTGTCACGGTACGAGCTGGCGGACATGGAGCCGTTTTCGTTCACCGCCAGGGACGGGCTGACCATCCACGGCTACCTGAGCTTCCCGCGGGGCGTGGACCGGACCGACCTGCCGACCGTGCTGCTCGTGCATGGCGGGCCGTGGGCGCGCGACGCGTGGGGATTCGACCCGCAGGCGCAGTGGCTGGCCAATCGGGGTTACCTGTGCATCCAGGTCAACTTTCGGGGCTCGACTGGGTACGGCAAGGCATTCCTCAACGCTGGCGACCGCGAGTGGGGCGCGAAGATGCAGGACGACCTTTCCGACGCGGTGTCACACGCGATCAGCCGGGGCTGGACTGATCCCGCGAAGGTAGCCATTCTCGGCGGCTCCTACGGCGGCTACGCGGCACTCGCGGGCGCCACGTTCACGCCTGACATCTATTGCTGCGCCGTCGACATCGTCGGCCCGTCGAACCTGATCACGCTGATCCAGACCATCCCGCCCTACTGGGCTCCGATGATCTCCCTGTTCCACCGGCGGGTCGGCGACCCGGAGAAGGACAAGGACTTCCTCTGGTCGCGCTCGCCGCTGTCGGCGGTCGACCGGATCCGGATCCCGCTGCTCATCGGTCAGGGCGCGAACGACCCGCGCGTCAAGCAAGCCGAGTCCGAGCAGATAGTCGCGGCCCTGCAGAAGGCCGGCATCGAGCACGACTACATGCTGTTCCCCGACGAGGGCCACGGGTTCGCCAAGCCGGAGAACCGGCTCAAGTTCTTCGCAGCCGCCGACCAGTTCCTCAGCCGGTATCTCGGCGGCCGTGCGGACGGCGACTAAGCAGGGGAACCACGTTCCGTCTCCTCAAGGTCTTTGACGCCGCGGATCGCGGCAGGAATCGCGCCGATGAGATCACTGGCGCCAATCGGGGCGTCGCGCGCGGCCAGCCGGGCGGCGATGCCGTGCAGGTAGGCCGCCGCCGCTGCGGCGTAGGCGGGCTCGGCGCCCTGCGCGAGCAGCCCGCCGGCCAGGCCCGACAGCACGTCGCCGGAGCCAGCCGTGGCCAGCCAGCTCGATCCGGTGGAGTTCACCAGGACCGGCAGCGTGCCGTCGGGCCTTGCTACGACGGTGGTGGAGCCCTTGAGCAGCACCGTGACGCCAAGCTCGGCCGCCGCGGCGCGCGCGAAGTGCAGCCGGCGCGCCTCGATGTCGGCCCGGTCGGCGCCCAGCAGCCGCGAGAGCTCGCCGGCGTGCGGTGTGATCAGCGTCGGCGCCGTGCGCGGCAGCAGGTCCCGGTGCGCGGCGAGCACCGTAAGGCCGTCGGCATCGACGAGCACCGGCACGTCGCTGGCAAGGACCTCGGCGAGCAGGTCGTGCGCGATGGCGTCCGTGCCCATGCCCGGTCCGGCCGTCCATGCCTGGACGCGGCCGGCCGACGTGACGGCCTCAGCCGGCCGGGCCGGGTCGTACGTGGTCAGCACGACTTCGGGCCAGTGCTGTCGGACCACGCCGATGGCCGGTGCCGCTGACACCGCGCGGACCATGCCCGCGCCGGCGTGGATGGCGCCGCCGCAGGCCAGCACGAGGGCCCCGGTGTAGTGCTCACTGCCGGCCAGCAGCCCGAGCACGCCCCTGCGGTATTTGTCGGACTCGGCGTCCGGGCGCGGCAGGATGGCCGCGACGTCGGCTGCCTGCAGGGCGATCACGGCCGGATCGGCGAGGTAGGGGCCGAGCCCGATGTCGATCAGCTCGACGGCACCGGCGTGGCTGGCGCCCGGGTCAACCAGCAGGCCTGGCTTGATCGTCCCGAGCGTCACCGTGACGTCCGCCTGGATGGCCGTGCCAGCCACCTCACCGGTGTCGGCGTCGATGCCGCTCGGCAGGTCGACGGCGATCACCAGGGCACCGTCCAGCCTGGCGGCAGCTGCGAGCCGCGCGAGCGTCGCAGCCGGCTCACGCAGGCCGCCGTGCCCGCCGATTCCGGTGAGCCCGTCGATGATCAGGTCGGCGGCGGCGATCGCCGCCGCGGCCGCGTGGCCGATTGGCTGGCCGGCAGCGCCGGGCCAGCCCTGGTCGGAAGCCACGGGCTGGTCTTTGGCGCTGGGGGCGGCCGCGATAATCCGGCCGCCATTTCCGCACAAGGCGGCAGCGCCGTCCGCGTGCAGGTGGCTGCCCGCTGCGACCGCGATCACGGCCGCGCCGCGGGCGGCGAGCCGTGAGCCCGCGTAGAGCGCGTCGCCGCCGTTGTCGCCGCTGCCGGCCAGCACCACGATCCGCGATCCGTAGACGTGTGGCAGCAGCCGGGTGCAGGTCGCCGCGAGACCGGCCGCGGCCCGTTGCATCAGGGTGCCGTCGGGCAGCTCGGCCATGAGCGCGCGCTCTGCGGCGCGGACGACCTCGACGGTGTGAGCAGCCCTCATGGCCGGCTCGCCAGCTCCCCCTCGGCTGTGCGGGCCTGGTCACGGTTGCCGGCCTGGCCGGGGTCACCCTCCGCCACCACCATGGCGACGCAGATGCCCGCGTCGTGACTGATTGACACGTGCCACCGGGTTACGCCCAGCCTCGCCGCGGCGGCCGCCACGGTGCCGCGGGTTTCCAGTACGGGTCGGCCGCCAGGGTCGCGGCTCACGATCGCGTCCGTCCAGCGCAGTCCTGGCGGGGCGCCGAGGGCCTTGGCGACAGCCTCCTTGGCTGCGAAGCAGCCGGTCAGTGAGCCCGGCGGCAGCGCTTGTTCACTGTCGGTGAACAGCCGGTTCATCAGGCCGGGACTGCGGTCAAGCGCGACCTGCAGTCGGGATATTTCCGCTACGTCCACGCCGATGCCGATGATCACGCCGTCAAGCCTGCCACGCCGGGCCTTGCCATGCTCACAAGCCATGGGCAGCAAGGGTAATTTCGCTGCCCCTAGAGGGGCCGCAAGGGTCCCCTCACGCCCTTCCAGCCACCCGTCACGGGGCGCTGGTCAGGACAGCGACAGCTAGCCGACGGCCCGGATCGCGTCGGCAAGGGTCCCGGCAAGCCGCTCGGCCTGCGTTGGCTCTGCCGCCTCTACCATCACGCGGACGGCCGGCTCGGTGCCGCTCGGCCGGACGAGCACCCGGCCCGAATCGCCCAGCTCGGCCTCCGCGACCGCGATCGCCGTGGCCAGCTGGGCCGAGGTGGCGACCCGCCCCTTATCAACGCCGGGGACGCTGATCAGCACCTGCGGATACCGGGTCATCACGCTGGCCACCTCCGCAAGCGGACGGCCCTGGCGTGCGATCTCGGCGAGCAGATGCAGGCCGGTGAGCAGCCCGTCACCGGTCGTCGCGTGGTCGAGCATGACGATGTGGCCGGACTGCTCCCCGCCGAGGACGAACTTGCCCTCCAGCATGGCCGCGATGAGATAGCGGTCGCCCACGGGTGTTTCGACAACGTCGATGCCTGCTGACCGCATCGCATCCCGGAAGCCCAGGTTAGACATCACCGTCGCCACGACGGTGTCCCCCGCGAGCCGCTGCTCGGCTTTCAGGGCCATCGCGAGCACCGCGAGTATCTGATCGCCGTCGACGACCTGCCCGGCCGCGTCCACTGCGAGGCACCGATCGGCATCGCCGTCATGCGCGATGCCCGCATCGGCGCCTGCCGCCACCACGGCCGCCGACAGCGCGTCGATGCACATCGAGCCCACGCCGGAGTTGATGTTCAGACCATCAGGCTCAGCACCGATCGCGATCACCTGAGCGCCTGCCCGCCGCAGCAGATCGGGGGCGAACCGGGCAGCGGCTCCGTTCGCGCAGTCGACGACCACGCGCAGCCCGGCCAGCGGAGCAGCCGCGCTGCCGGGGCGCTCCGCGACGGTGCCGAGCAGGTACTCGAGATAGCGCTCGGTCGCGTCGGTGGTTGCGTCTGTGACGCGACCGAAACCGTCCGCGGGCACGCCGACCGGCCCGTGGTTTCCCGACGGGGCGCGGCGGACCTCCGCTACCCGGTCCTCGATCTCGCCTTCGACCGCATCCGGCAGCTTGACGCCGCCCCTGGCGAAGATCTTGATCCCGTTGTCCGGAGCGGGATTGTGGCTGGCCGACAGCATCACGCCGAACTCGGCGCCCGTGGCCGCTGTCAGGTGCGCCACTCCGGGCGTCGGTATGACACCGAGGCGAACCACGTCCACCCCGCTCGCCGCGAGGCCGGCCACGACAGCCGCCTCCAGGAACTCGCCGGACACGCGCGGGTCCCGGCCGACGACAGCGAAGGGGCGCTGCCGCTGCCGCGCGTCAGCAGCGGCCGCTGGTGCCGCAAATCGCGCGAGGACCCCGGCGGCGGCCGCCGCCACGTCCATGGCCAGCCCGGCTGTCAGCTCGCGCCCTGCAGCGCCCCTGATGCCGTCTGTGCCAAAGAGCTGGCCCATATCCCGCCAGTATCCTCCGCGCCGCGTGACCGGGTCGCGGTCAGCGCTTGGAGTACTGGGGAGCCTTGCGGGCCTTCTTCAGCCCGGCCTTCTTGCGCTCGGTGACACGCGCGTCCCTGGTGAGGAAGCCCGCCCGCTTCAGCGTCGGCCGGCTTTCCGGGTCGACGATCGTCAGCGCCCTGGCGATGCCCAGCCGCAGCGCGCCTGCCTGGCCGCTGACACCGCCGCCATCGATGCGGGCGATGACGTCGAACTGGTCCTCAGCACCAAGCGCCACGAACGGCTCACTGATCAGCTGCTGGTGGACCTTGTTCGGGAAATACACGTTGAGCGACCGGTCATTGACCTTCCACTGGCCGGATCCGGGCTGAATCCGGACCCTGGCGATGGCCTCCTTGCGGCGGCCCGTGCCCAGGGCAGTGCCGGTCACGACCGGCCGGCGCGTGGCTGCCTTGGGCTGCGTGCTGTCACCGGTCGATGTCGTGTATTCCGACACGTGCTCCTCGGGAGCCCCGGCTCCGGCCCCGGCCCCGGCCTCGGTCGCGGCCCCGGCTTCTAGCGTCTCTGTGGACTCGGCCACGTTGTCTTCCTCGTGCTTCCCGCTTGAACTCTGCCTGATCAGGTGCGTCGCTGGCGTTAGCCGGCGACTGCCGCCTGCTGGTCGACCTGGGTGATCTCGAACGGCACCGGCCGCTGCGCCTGATGGGGGTGCTCCGGACCCGCGTACACCTTGAGCTTGCGCAGCACCTGGCGGCCCAGCGTGTTCTTCGGCAGCATGCCCCTGACCGCCTTCTCGACGGCCCGTTCCGGGCTGCGCGCCATGAGCTCGGCATAGGACATCGCGCGGAGACCACCCGGGTAGCCGCTGTGCCGGTAGGCCATCTTGTCCCGCAGCTTGTTGCCGCTGAGGGCGACCTTGGCCGCGTTGACGATGATCACGAAGTCACCGGTGTCAATGTGCGGCGCGAAGATCGGCTTGTGCTTGCCGCGCAGCAACACTGCCGCCTGGCTGGCCAGCCGGCCAAGGACGACGTCCGATGCGTCGATGACGTGCCATTGGCGCTGGATGTCAGCAGCCTTGGGGCTGAAAGTGCGCACAGTCATAAGCCTTCGCGTGTGAGTCCCGATTTCCGGTCCGCGCCGGGGACATATCCTGCCTTGGCGCGGGAATCCGCAGGTACCAGCCCCAGCTCACCTGCCCCGGCAGGAGTCGGCGGGCATGCCAGTACGCATGGACGCCCCAGAAGGATACCGGCCGTTACCACCGGTGGTCAAAGCGAGGGGACCCGCGCCGGATCCCGGGCGTGCGACGTCCCTGCTCGCGCTGCCGACGGTGTTCCCGGGCATAAAGGCCGACCTCCCCTAACGGGCGTCCTTGGGACGATACGCTCAACCGCATGCGAACCC
Source organism: uncultured Actinomycetota bacterium (assembly GCA_963718765.1). Lineage (GTDB taxonomy): Bacteria > Actinomycetota > Actinomycetes > Streptosporangiales > Streptosporangiaceae > JAJYUU01. Next base: position 946,620 of record CAVQZV010000018.1, on the reverse strand, counting down.
CGGCCGACGACGCCTCTGGCCAGCGGGACGCGGGGCCTCGGACCGAATCCGGGCCGCGCGCCGTGCCCGGTCACCGGAGCGCCGCACGCCGCAGTTCCGAGGAGCCGCAGCCTGGCGGCGCATCCGCGGATACCGATCGCCCCCGATCATCGCGATACTGGCCAAGCGGGGCCGACGCTATATCCGGGAAGGGGCCGGTGCGCGGCTTCCCGCCTGCACCCGGACAGCCGCCGCCCCTGTACCCGCCTGGCGAGTTTGCCGCCTGGAACCAGCCTCGTGACGGCACGGCCGGCGCAGCCGGCCCGTGGGCCGACCCGGCCGGCCGTACAGAGACGGCACAGCCAGCCGACCACACGCGACCGCCGGCCGCCCCTGCCGGGCGGCCGGCCGATCCGGCCGGGCCGCTCACCGGACGGTCTGGGCACCGGCCAGATTCCGCTCAGCGCGGCCGGCACTCCCAGCCACCCCGGCGGCTGGCACCAGGCGGCACCAGCCTCTCCCGCTATTACGCCCGGGACACCGAGGGTGGCCCGGAGCCTGCTTATCCGGTACTGGCCGTCAGCGATCCGGCCGCCGACGTGACAGCGACGCAGACGTGGCGCGCGATCGCGGAGGGCCGGTCGACCGGAATCTGGGCGGCCCCGCCTGAGCTCCGCGCCGCTGCCGGCACGGCGGCCCCGGCCGTGGCGAGTCCTGCGGCCGGCACTGCAAGCGGCCCGCACACAGCACCCCGGTCCGGACCGCGCAGCGGCCCCCATACTGCGCCCCGCTCCGGGCCCCACAGCCGCCCGGAGCTAGCACCCCGCTCTGGGCCGAGCGTCACGCTTCAGCCGACGCGATCGGCTAGCAAGACTGGCGCGCAGCCAAGCCCGGTCGCCAACGGGACGGCAGATCCCGCCGGGAGCCGATCCGCCACCCGGAGGGCTAGCCGGCGCCGTCGGCCCCTCAGCGTGCAGCTGTCGATAGCCGCCGCCACGGTCCTCGTCGTGGCCGCCGCTGGCTCGCTGGGCTACTTCGTCCTGCACAAGCTGGGCAGTCATGCCAAGCCAGTGGCGGAGTCGAACAGCAAAGCCAGCCCCAGCGCCTCGCCGAGCCCCAGTCTGGGCCCTTACGGTCACATCGAGACCCGCCAGAGCGACCCGCAGCCGCTCACCATTGCACAGCTGTACCCGGCGAGCTACACCGACAGCGGCGCGACCGTCACCGCTACGGCGTCCAGCATTGGCACCAACTGCCTCGGCGCAATCACCGGTGCGAACCTGCAGGTGGTGGTCAGCACGGCCGGATGCACGCAGGTAGCCAGGGCCACCTACTTCACGGGCCTCGGGATGATGGGCACGATCGGCGTGCTCAACCTCACCACCGCGGCCAAGGCCACGACCGCTGTGCAGTCGGCTGACGCGAGCGACTACATCAGCCCGGTAGCGGGCGCCAAGGGCCCGACGCAGAAGATCGGCCAGGGCACCGGTATCGAGGAAGCGGCGGCCAAGGGCCACTACCTGATCCTGATCTGGGTGCAGCTCACCAACCTCGCGAAGCCGAACGCCACGCAGACCGCCGACCTCGAGAACTTCATGACCGGGATGCTGCAGAACACGGCGAATGTCAGCCTCAGCAAGCGGCTGCTCACCGGCGCGCCGTAGCAGGACTGGCGGCCGTTCAAGCCCTTTCGACCCCGGTAACGGGGTTGCGATGGCACGCGGCAGCTTGTCGGTCCGCCGCTGCCCGCTGGCTACAGATCCAGGCTCCGGACGCGGCGCGTTGCTGCAGCCCGGTCCGCCATCGCCGCGGGCGGCGGGTAGCCGACCTCCTCCAGGCAGAGGCCGTGGGGTGGCACCACCCTGACCGCGGGGTCGCGCTGCCGGGCCGCGAGTACCTGGCCGGGCCATTCGGGCGGCTTGCTGCCGTCGCCAACGGACAGCAGTGCGCCCGTGAGCGCCCGGACCATGTTGTGGCAGAAGGCGTCGGCGACGACCGTCGCGACGCACACACCCGGCTCAGCCCGGCTCCAGTCCAGCCTGAGCAGCTCGCGGATGGTAGTCGCGCCGTCCCGGCTGCGGCAGAACGCGGCAAAGTCGCGCTCGCCGAGGCAGACCCGGGCGGCGTCGTTCATCCGGTCCAGATCGAGCGGCCGGGAGTGCCAGAGCGTGTCGTGGCGTCGCAGCGGGTCCGCGTGCGCCAGGTCGTCGCAGACCCGGTAGGAGTAGCGCCGCCAGAGCGCGGAAAACCTCGCGTCGAACCCCGCCGGGGCCGGGCCGATCGAGCGGACCCGGACCGCGGGCGGCAGCAGCCGGGCGAGCCTGCGCGGGGCGGAATCGGCCGCATCGGTCCACGTTATGGCAGGGACGTCGAGGTGGGCGACCTGGCCGCGAGCGTGCACCCCCGCATCGGTCCGGCCCGCCACGGTCAGCGGCGGCGGCGCGGGCAGGGACAGCACCCGCCAGAGAGCCTCCTCGACGGTCTGCTGCACGGTGGCCAGGCCGGGCTGAGTGGCCCAGCCATGGAAAGCGGAGCCGTCGTAGGACAGGTCGACACGGAGCCGGAGCGGCGCGAGCCCGGCCGGCGGTGGCCGGCCGGGCTCGCGCTCAGTTAGCCCGTTACTCGTCGGTTTCCTGCTCGTCGCTGGCCTCGTCCGCTTCGGTCTCAGCCGTAACCTCGTCGGTCTCAGCCGCTTCGGTCTCAGCCGTAACCTCGTCGGTCTCAGCCGCTTCGGTCTCGGCTGCTTCGGTCTCGGCCGGAGCCTCCGCGGTCTCCTCGCCCACTGCGGCGGCAGCAGCCCGGCCCCGGCTTGCCCTGGCGGCCGGCGCGGCTGCCCGGCGGGTACGGCGGCGGCGCGTCCTCGGTGCCGCCTCTTCCTGGACCAGCTCGATCACGGCCAGGGGTGCGTTGTCGCCCTTGCGCGGACCGATCTTGGTGATCCGGGTGTAGCCGCCGTCGCGGCTGGCGAAGCCCGGCCCGATGTCGGCGAACAGGTTGTGTACAACCCTCTTGTCCGTGACCACGGTCAGCACCTGGCGCCGCGCGTGCAGGTCACCCCGCTTGGCGAAAGTGATCAGGCGCTCGGCCAGCGGACGCAGCCTACGGGCCCTGGCCTCGGTCGTGGTGATCTTGCCGTGCTCAAACAGCGCGGTGGCAAGGTTGGCCAACATGTGCCGCTGGTGGGCCGGGCTTCCGCCGAGTCGGTGACCCTTGGTGGGCGTGGGCATCGAAGGTTCTCCTGGTTCAGCGCACTCGCAGGCCAGCTGCGCAGTGCGTCGCTACTGGTGTGCGGCCTTCCGCCGCCGGTCAGTACTGCTCGGTCTCGACGTAGTCGTCCTCGTCGTCCGCCCCGTAGCTGTCGGCCGCGGTACCGGGGTCGAAGCCAGGCGGGGAGTCCTTCAGCGACAGGCCCATGTCGTTGAGCTTCTGCTTGACCTCCTCGATCGACTTGGCGCCGAAGTTCCGGATGTCCAGCAGGTCCTGCTCGCTGCGGGCGACGAGCTCGCCCACGGTGTGGATGCCCTCGCGCTTGAGGCAGTTGTAAGAGCGGACTGTGAGGTTCAGCTCCTCGATCAGCAGGGCGAGGTCCGCGGCGAGCGCGGCGTCCGTCGGCGAGGGGCCGATGTCGATGCCCTCGGCCTCCAGGTTCAGCTCCCTGGCCAGGCCGAACAGCTCGACCAGCGTCTTTCCGGCGCTGGCCACCGCGTCCTTCGGACGCAAGCACGGCTTTGTCTCAACGTCCAGGATCAGCCGGTCGAAGTCGGTCCGCTGCTCGACTCGGGTCGCCTCGACCTTGTAGGTGACGCGGAGCACGGGTGAGTAGATCGAGTCGATCGGAATCCTGCCGATCTCCTGGCCCGGCTGCTTGTTCTGCGCGGCGGAGACATAACCGCGGCCGCGCTCGACCGTCAGCTCCATCTCCAGCTTGCCCTTGCTGTTGAGGGTGGCGATATGCAGCTCAGGGTTGTGCACTTCAAGGCCCGCCGGCGGGGCGATATCCGCCGCGGTGACCGGGCCCGGGCCCTGCTTGCGCAGGTACATGTGCATCGGCTCGTCGAGCTCGGACGAGACGACCAGATTCTTGAGGTTCAGGATGATGTCGGTGACGTCTTCGGTGACGCCCGGCACAGTGGAGAACTCGTGCAGGACGCCCTCGATCCTGATGCTGGTGACTGCGGCGCCGGGGATCGACGACAGCAGCGTGCGGCGCAGCGAGTTGCCGATTGTGTAGCCGAAGCCGGGCTCGAGCGGCTCGATGACGAACCTCGACCGGAACTCGTCGAGCTGCTCCTCAGTGAGGCCTGGGCGCTGGGCGATGAGCATGACACTTCCTTTCCGCGCTGCCCGCTATTTGACAGCGCGCCTGGCGCCGGCGGCGGTCCGCCGGCGGTCCCTCCTCATCTGGCGGCGACTACCTGCTATCCGTCAGACGTTATCGGCCGTCAGGCCTATTTACTTCGAGTAGTACTCGACGATCAGCTGCTCTTGGACGAGCGTGTCGATCTGCGCCCGGACCGGCAGCGAGTGCACGAGCACCCGCATCGTGTCCGGGATCACCTCGATCCAGGCCGGCGGCGTCCGGTCTCCAGCCTCTGCCCTGGCCACGACAAATGGGGTCAGGTTATGCGACTTCGGCGCTACCTCGACGATGTCGTTCTCACTCACCCGGTATGAGGGGATGTCGACCTTCTTGCCGTTGACAAGGACGTGGCCGTGCCGCACGACCTGGCGGGCCATGTCCCGGCTCTTGGCGAAGCCGGCCCGGTAGACGATGTTGTCCAGCCGGGTCTCAAGGATCTGCAGCAGTGCCTCGCCGGTCTTGCCGCGTGCGCGCGCCGCTTCCTCGTAGTAGTTGCCGAACTGCCGCTCCAGCACGCCGTAGATGCGGCGGGCCTTCTGCTTCTCGCGCACCTGAAGCAGGTACTCGCTCTCCTTGGGGCGGTTCCTGCCGTGCTCACCCGGCGGGTAGGGCCGGATCTCGATCGGGCACTTGGGCGAGTCGCACTTGGCGCCCTTCAGGAACAGCTTGGTCTTCTCGCGGCGGCAGCGCTTGCAGTCCGGACCGGTGTATCGAGCCATATCGGTTGTTAACTCTTCCTCAGACCCGGCGCCGCTTTGGCGGGCGGCAGCCGTTGTGCGGGACAGGGGTGACGTCCTGGATGGACCCGACCTCCAGGCCGGTGGCCTGCAGCGAGCGGATTGCGGTCTCGCGACCCGAGCCTGGGCCCTTCACAAACACGTCGACCTTGCGCATGCCGTGCTCCATGGCCCGTCGCGCGGCGGCCTCGGCAGCCATCTGAGCGGCGAACGGCGTCGACTTGCGCGAGCCCTTGAATCCGACCTGCCCGGAGGAGGCCCACGAGATCACGCTACCGCCCGGATCGGTGATCGAGACGATCGTGTTATTGAAGGTGCTCTTGATGTGCGCATGCCCGTGCGCGACGTTCTTGCGTTCCTTCCGGCGGACCTTCTTGGCGCCGGCGGTACGGCTTCTGGGAGGCATTGTGCTCCTCTATCTAGCGGAGGTGATCGGACCGGCTGCTCGCCCCCGCGCGACGGGCGCAGGCGGCTGGCAGCGGACTACTTCTTGCCGGCCTTCTTCTTGCCGGCCACGGTCTTCTTCTTGCCCTTGCGGGTGCGGGCGTTGGTCTGGGTGCGCTGGCCGTGCACCGGCAGCCCGCGACGGTGCCGGATGCCCTGGTAGCAGCCAATCTCGATCTTGCGCCGGATGTCGGCCTGCACCTCGCGGCGCAGGTCGCCCTCGACCTTGTAGTTGGCCTCTATCCAGTCACGGAGGTGGATGATGTCCTCGTCGGTGAGCTGGTGCACCCTGGTGTCACCGCTGACTCCGGTGGCCGACAGCGTCTCGAACGCTCGGGTGCGGCCGATTCCGTAGATGTAGGTAAGCGCGACCTCCAGCCGCTTGTCACGCGGCAGGTCGACGCCAACGAGGCGTGCCATAAGGGGCAGATCTCCTTCTCGGTCGGGAGGTCCTGCGCACCGCTCCGCGTCCCTGCCCGGACGCGGCCCCGGCCTCCCCCGGGGGATGCACCGCGGCCGGCTTGCGGAGATCCGGGGGCGTCCCCCGGAACGGCGCTGTCGGCCGCGGGCTGTGGTGCGTGCTTACTGCCGATTGCTCGGCTGATCTTCAGTTTTGTCGGTTCTGCTGTCGGGCCTGGGCCGTTGCCTCAGCCCTGACGCTGCTTGTGCCGCGGGTCAGAGCAGATGACCATGACCCGGCCGTGCCTGCGAATGATTCTGCACTTGCTGCAGATCTTCTTCACACTCGGCTTGACCTTCATTGCTGGTCTCTCTCCTGCTCTCTTGCTGTCGCCCGGGCTGGCGCCCTGGCGGGCGCTCCCGTCCCGGGCGCGCCGTTACTTGTAGCGGTAGACGATCCGCCCGCGAGTGAGGTCGTACGGGCTGAGCTCGACGACGACTCGGTCATCAGGCAGGATCCGGATGTAGTGCATCCGCATCTTGCCGCTGATGTGGGCTAGGACCTTGTGCCCGTTGTCCAGCTCCACCCTGAAAAAGGCGTTCGGGAGCGACTCCACGACCGTTCCCTCGATCTCGATGGCGCCGTCTTTCTTGGCCATGCCCTCCGCGCTTCGCTGCTTGTCGGTGACCCAGCTCGCATGCTGCAAGCTGGCGCTTGTGGTAGCTGATCCTGGTCCGCATGCCCCGGCGCTACCCGGAGCCAGCCGAGGCGATAGGCCCGGATGGCTGGGGTCCCGTACCGACGTGCGGGCTGCACGGCTATACGAGGCGGACGGCCCCGCTGTCTGGCAGTCGCAATAGCGCGGCGTAATTCCGCACGCTGACAACAGCTCAAGAGCCGTACAAAGTCTACGTCAGGTCCGCCGTCAGCGCGAACCCGGCCGCCAGGTCAGCGACCAGAGCGGTTAACAGCGGACTAGGCCGCAGTATTCCAGCCGGATCATCGACCCGGCCGGCCGGGCAGGTCGTGGTCGCCGCGGGGCAGCTGGCCCTGATCCGGGCCGCGCTGCCCGCGGACCTGCCGGCGGCTGCCATCCGGGTGGACCCCGCTCACCCAGCGGCCGAGCAGGATCGCAGCCCATGGCGTGGCAACCCACAGCGGCCACACATAGCCGTGACCGGTGAGGGCCCAGATCACGAACAAGACCAGGGTGCAGGTGAACCAGCTCCCCCAGGCCGCCCGCCACGCTCCCCTGTGACGCCGGCGCGGCTGCGCCTGACGAGGCTGGCGAGTCAGCTCGGCATCCGGCAGGCGGTACAAATCGACGCTCGGCAGGTCGCGTAGCAAGCCGTCGATCTCGCCCAGGGTCTTCGCCGCGAAGGTCTTGTCCAGCCGCTCGTCGAATTCCTCGGCGGTCAGCCGGCCTGGCCGCGTGATGCTCACGCAACAGTGAGGCCGCCCTGTCCCGGTCTGCGTCAGATGCCCGGATACTGGGGTCATAGGCCATGACGTGCCCCCTCGGATGCGGTGCCCGTCGGGCAGCTGGCGGCGCCGGCCATGGCGGCCGCGACCTCACCAGCAGCGGAGCCGCCGGGAGTGTCCTCGGCGGCAAGCCTGCCCGCGCGGAGCCGGGCGAACATGCTGACTCCCCCGTCCTCACTGGTCAGAACCCACGGACCAGCCTCCGTGATGGCCACCGTGTGCTCGAAGTGCGCCGCCCAGCTACCGTCCGCTGTCACGACGGTCCAGTCGTCTTCGAGCAGTCTTGTCTGAGGTCGCCCGAGCACCAGCATCGGCTCGACGGCCAGCGTCATGCCGGCCGACAGCACAGGCCCGCGGCCAGCCCGGCCGTAGTTGGGTACCGGCGGATCCATGTGCATCCGCGTCCCGATCCCGTGCCCGGTGTACCCGCGGACGATCCCATATGGTCCCGCGGCCCTGGCTGCCTGCTCGATGGCAGACGAGATATCAGTCAGCCGGCGGCCGGGCGCTGCCTGCGCCAGGCCGTGCCACAGCGCGCCGCGGCAGGCGTTCAGCAGGCCGGCTACCTCCTCGTCCCGGTAGGCCGGACCGTGCGGTGCTGGCGGGTAATCCGGTGGCGCAGCCGGGACGCGGACAGTCACGGCCGCATCGCCGTGCCAGCCGTCGACGATCGCGCCGCAGTCCACTGAGATCACGTCGCCGGCGCGCAGGACCTGATCCGGGCGAGGGATGCCATGAACGATCTGGTCGTTGACCGACGCGCAGATCGTCGCGGGGTAGCCGTGATAGCCCAGAAACGAGGGGATCGCGCCGGCGGCCCTGATCTCCCGCTCCGCGATGGCATCCAGGTCGGCAGTACTGATGCCGGGCTCGACGGCCTCGACGGCCGCGCGCAACGCGGCTGCCGTTACCAGCCCTGCCTCTCGCATTATGGCCAGCTGAGCAGGGCTTTTCACCTCGATGGCCTCGTCCTGCCTCAGCCGCATCTCGCCTCCCTGCGCTGGCTTCAACCTACCGCGCTGACGTCAGGTGATGAACCGGCGCAGGGCCACCATCGCCCGGGCCGTGATCTCTTCGACCGGCCCGGTTGCGTCGAGGCCGAGGAGGATGCCCTCGTCGGCGTAGAAGGCGATCAGCGGCTGGGTCTGCTGGGCGTAAACATCCAGCCGGTGCCTGATCGTCTGTTCACGGTCATCGTCCCGCTGGAACAGCTCGCCACCACAGTCGTCGCAACGGCCGGGGCGGGCGGGCGGCTCAAACAAGACGTGCCAGATCCGTCCGCAGACCCGGCACGTCCGGCGGCCCGACAGCCTCCGGACGACCTCGTCGTCTTCGACCACGAGTTCCAGGACGACGTCCAGCTTCGTGTCCCACTCGGCCAGAAGCTTGCGCAGGTTCTCCGCCTGAGGAACGTTGCGCGGAAACCCGTCGAGCAGGAATCCGCTCTGGGTGTCATCCTCGGCCAGCCGCGCCTCGACCATGGCGATGGTGACCTCGTCTGGCACCAGGTCACCGCGCTCCATGTAAGCCTTGGCCTGGCGGCCCAGTTCAGTCCCCGTACTCACGTTGTAGCGGAAGATGTCACCTGTCGAGATCTTCGGGATCGACAGGTGCGAGGAGATGAACTGGGCCTGTGTCCCCTTGCCCGCACCGGGGGGCCCGACGAGGACGAGTCGCACTACCGCAGGAAGCCCTCATAATTACGCTGCTGGAGCTGGCTCTCGATCTGCTTCACCGTGTCGAGCCCGACACCCACCATGATCAGGATGCTCGTGCCGCCGAGCGGGAACTGCTGGGTGGCGTTGAGCAGGCCGATGGCGACGACGGGAATGAGCGCGATCAGCGCCAGGTAGAGCGCGCCCGCCGCCGTCAGGCGGCTGACGACGTGGCTGAGGTAGCCGGCCGTCGGACCGCCCGGCCGGATGCCGGGGATGAATCCGCCCCCCTTCTTCATGCCGTCGGCCACCTCATCGGGCGGGAACGTGATCGAGACGTAGAAGTAGGTAAAGAACACGATCAGCACGAAATACGAGATCGAGTACGCGGGCTTGTCACCGAAGACCAGGTTGGTCTGGACCCAGCCCGCCCAGCCGGTGACGGCGCCGTGACCGAACAGCTGCGCGGCAAGCTGCGGGATGTAGAGCAGCGACGACGCGAAGATGACGGGGATGACGCCCGCCTGGTTGATCTTGAGGGGTATGTACGTCGACGTGCCCCCGTACATTTTCCTGCCGACCATGCGCTTGGCGTACTGGATCGGGATCCGGCGCTGCGCCTGCTCCATCAGCGCCACGAACGCGACGATGGCCACCGCCATCAGCAGCACGATGACGAACACGTAGGTGTGCTTGTTCTCGTAGATGAGCTGCAGCTGACCGGGAACGACCGCGATGATCTGGGTGAAGATCATCACCGACATGCCGTTGCCGACGCCCTTGTCAGTGATCAGCTCGCCGAGCCACATGATCACCGCAGTACCGGCGGTCATGATGATGACCATCGTCGCGATCGTGAAGACCGACGGATTCGGGATGAGCTTGGCGGAGCAGCCCGGAATCAGCTGCCCGCCCCTCGCCAGCGCGATAATGCCAGTCGACTGCAGGATCGCCAGACCGATGGTCAGGTACCGGGTGTACTGCGTGATCTTGGCCTGGCCGGTCTGGCCCTCCTTGCGGAGCGTCTCGAGCCGCGGGATGACCACAGCGAGCAGTTGCAGAATAATGCTGGCCGTGATGTAGGGCATGATGCCCAGCGCGAAAACGGTCAGCTTGCTGATGGAGCCGCCGCTGAACAGGTTGAGTAGCTGGAACAGGCTGGTCTTGGACGCAGCGGCCTTCAGGCAGGCATTCACCGCGGACTGCGAGACGCCGGGGGTGGGCAGCTGCTGGCCGAGCCGGAACACGGCGATGATGAACAGACTGAACAGGAGCTTCTTCCGCAGGTCAGGCGTCCGAAACGCCCTCAAGAATGCGGTCAGCATGCGCCATCCCCTAGTTGATCGTCCACCATCATCTGTCGCTCCCGGGCCGGGGCAGCGCCGCAAGCGGCGAGGCACGCACAGCCGATCGCCTACTGCGAGGTCGCTGGCCGAAGTCTAACCTGCCGTCCGTGGTCCGACGGCCACTGAGAGCATCCGGTACCTGCCGTGCACCAGCCGGGCCGGACGGCAAGCTGCGCCGGCACACACCAGTCACCTCACAGCTCGGTAACTGCTCCGCCAGCGGCGGTGATCTTGGCGCGCGCCGTTGCCGAGAAGGCGTGAGCACGCACCTGCAGCGCAACGCTGATGTCTCCGGTACCGAGCACCTTGACCAGCTCGCCCGGCCGGACCGCGCCCTTAGCCGCCAGGTTCTCGGGAGTCACCTCGCCGCCCGCCGGATACAGCGTCGCGAGCCTGTCCAGGTTGACGACCTGGTAGACCGTCTTGAACTGGGCGTTGGAGAAGCCCTTCAGCTTCGGCAGGCGCCGGTGCAGCGGCATCTGCCCGCCCTCGAAGTACTCCGGGATGTTCCGCCGTGCCTTGCTGCCCTTCGTGCCACGGCCGGCCGTCTTGCCCTTCGAGGCATCGCCGCGGCCAACCCTGGTGCGCCGGGTGTGAGCACCGGGAGCCGGGCGCAGATGGTGGATCTTCAGGCCGGCCCGGCCGGCCGTACCCGTGGCGGCTGGCTCGGGGGAACGGCCCCCCGTACCCTCCGCAGCAGGGGTGGCGTCGCTGTCAGCCATGTCCTAGTCGACCTCCTCGACGGTGACCAGGTGGCGCACCGCGTTGATCATGCCGCGAATCTCCGGGCGGTCCTGCTTGACGACGACGTCGCCGATGTGGTGCAGGCCCAGCGAGCGCAGACTGTCACGCTGGTCCCGGGTGCCGCCGATCTTGGAACGAATCTGGGTTACTTTCAGCTGCTCTGCCATCGATTCCGCCTCAGCTGGTCTCCGCCGAGCCGACGGCCGCCGACTCGGAAGCGGCAGCCGCGCGGGCCCTCAGCATGGCAGCGGGAGCCACATGCTCGATCGGCAGGCCACGCCGGGCCGCGATCTCCTCGGGCCGGTTCAGGCTCTTGAGCCCGGCCACGGTGGCGTGCACGACGTTGATCGGGTTCGACGACCCGAGCGACCGGGATAGCACGTCGTGGATCCCGGCGCACTCGAGCACGGCCCGCACCGGACCGCCGGCGATGACGCCGGTACCGGGGCTAGCAGGCTTGAGCAGCACGACGCCAGCCGACTCCTCCCCCTGCACGGTGTGCGGGATGGTGCCGCCGATGCGGGGCACGCGGAAGAATGCCTTCTTGGCCGCCTCAACGCCCTTGGCAATCGCGGCGGGCACTTCCTTGGCCTTGCCGTAACCGACACCCACCATGCCGTTGCCGTCGCCAACCACTACCAGCGCGGTGAAGCTGAACCGCCGACCGCCCTGCACGACCTTGGCCACCCGGTTGATGGTGACGACCCGCTCTATGTAGGCGGTGCCCTTCTCTGGCCCGGCCCCGCGGCGGTCGTCGCGGCGCTCGCGCCGCTCGCCGCCGCCTCCGGCGCCGCGCCGCTGTGCTGCTGCCATCAGATCTTCCTCTTCTGTCGTTGGGTGCGGGCGCGGCTCATAGCGCCAGTCCGCCCTGGCGGGCGCCGTCGGCAAGGGCGGCAACCCGGCCGTGGTAGGCATAGCCCCCGCGATCGAATACCGCCGCGCTCACGCCGGCCTGGGCCGCGCGTTCCGCCAGCAGCGCGCCAACCTGCTTCGCCTTGGCTGTCTTGTCGCCCGAAGCGGCTCGGATCGCCGCCTCCAGGGTAGAGGCAGACGCGAGCGTGTTGCCCGCCGTGTCGTCGACGAGCTGCGCAAACACGTTTCGCGCTGAGCGCGTGACTACCAGCCGCGGTCGCTCCGCGCTGCCCTCAATCTTCTTGCGGACGCGCAGGTGCCGCCGCTGCCGTGAGGCGATACGCGGCGCGGACCGGCCGGTGATCCGGATGTGCGCCCTGGTCTTGGTGCCAGACATGTGTTACTTACCAGCCTTTCCGGCCTTGCGGCGGACCTGCTCGCCCTGGTAGCGCACGCCCTTGCCCTTGTACGGGTCCGGCTTGCGGAGCTTGCGGATGTTGGCGGCTACCTCGCCCACCTGCTGCTTGTCGATGCCCTCGACGATGAACCTGGTAGGCGTCTCGACCCGGAAGCTGATCCCGTCCGGGGCTGCCACGGGCACCGGGTGGCTGAAACCGAGGGCGAACTCCAGGTCGCGGCCCTTGGCCTGGACCCGGTAACCGACACCGACGATCTCCAGGGTCTTGCGGTAGCCCTCGGTGACGCCCGTGACCATGTTGGCGATCAGTGACCGGGACAGCCCGTGCAGCGCGCGGATCTCGCCCTCGTCGCCGGGCCGGGTCACCGTGATGACTCCGTCGGTCTGCTGAACGTCGATCGGCGCGGACACTTTCAGGCTCAGCTCGCCCTTAGGGCCTTTGACGTGGACCTCGCGGCCGTTGATGGTGACGTCGACGCCGCTCGGGATGGCGATCGGCAGCCGTCCAATTCTCGACATGGCTGCTCCCTACCAGACGTAGGCGAGGACTTCCCCGCCTACGCCCTGCCTCTTGGCCTGCTTGTCGGTCATCAGGCCGGACGACGTCGAGATGATTGCGACGCCGAGGCCGCCGAGCACTCGCGGCAGGTTGTCCTTGCGCGCGTAGACCCGCAGGCCCGGCTTGGACACCCGCTTGAGACCCGCGATGGACCGCTCCCTGGTCGGGCCGAACTTCAGCGTGATCACCAGGTGCCTGCCAACTTGGGCGTCCTCCACCTTCCAGCTGGCGATGTAGCCCTCCTGCTGGAGGATCTCCGCGATATTCGACTTGATCTTGGAGTGCGGCATCATCACGGTGTCGTGGTAGGCCGAGTTGGCATTGCGCAGACGAGTCAGCATGTCTGCGACCGGGTCGGTCATAGTCATGGCCTGATGGCCCTCCTCGCCGTGGTTTCCGGCGCTGTCTGCAACACCGGCTTGCACTCTGGTGTTTGCAACGGTGTTTGCAGCACTGTGCACGGACCTTCGGCGTGGTCAGTGGGCGCCTGAGCGCCCAGGTTGGCTATTACTGCGTGTCGCGCTGCCGGGCGGCAGCGACGGTTGGGTTTACCAGCTGGACTTGGTGATGCCGGGCAGCTCACCGCGGTGCGCCATCGACCGGAAGCAGATCCGGCACAGGCCGAACCTCTTGTAGACAGCACGCGGGCGGCCGCACCGGGAGCACCGGGTGTAGGCACGGACTTCGAACTTCGGCTTGCGCTTCGCCTTGGCGACGAGGCTCTTCTTCGCCACTGCTCAGTTCTCCCTGAATGGAAAGCCGAGTCGCCGCAGTAGCGCGCGGCCCTCGGCGTCGGTGGTCGCGGACGTGACAACGGTGACGTCCATGCCGCGCTGCCGGTCGACCTGGTCGGGGTTGATCTCGTGGAACATCAACTGCTCGGTCAGCCCGAAGGTGTAGTTGCCGCGGCCGTCGAACTGCCGGTCTGACAGGCCGCGGAAGTCACGGATCCGCGGCAGCGCGATCGACAGCAGCCGGTCGAGGAATTCCCACATCCGGTCGCCGCGCAGCGTCACGTGCGCCCCGATCGGCATCCCCTCGCGCAGCTTGAACTGCGCGACGGACTTGCGGGCCTTGGCGACCGCGGGCTTCTGGCCGGTGATCACCGACAGGTCCCGCACCGCGCCGTCGATGAGCTTGGCATCCCTGGCCGCCTCGCCGACGCCCATGTTCACCACGATCTTGGTGATAGCGGGGATCTGCATGACGTTCGGGTAGCCGAACTCCTCGCGCATCCCAGCGGCGATCTCGGCGCGGTACCGCTCCTTGAGCCGCGGCACCGAGCGGCCGCCGCCCGCCGTCGTGGCTGCAGTGTCTGCCGTAGTAGGCATCAGATGTCCTTACCGCTGGCCCGGGACACCCGGACCTTCTTGTCCCCGTCGGTCCGGTATCCGGCCCTGGCCGGCTTCTTGCTCTCGGGGTCGATCAGGGCCACGTTGCTGACGTGAATCAGGGCCTCCTGGGTCACGATGCCGCCTTCCTTGGCGCCACGCTGGCCCTGGTAGTTGACCTTGGTGTTCTTCTTGATCAGGTTCACGCCCTGGACGAGTACCCGCCGGCTGTCCGGGCGGACAGCAATGACGGTGCCCTCGCGACCGCGGTCCTTGCCCGCGATCACCACGACCTTGTCACCCTTCTTGATCTTCATCTTCTTCGACCCGGCCATCACAGCACCTCCGGAGCGAGCGAGATGATCCGCATGAACCGCTTCTCCCGCAGCTCCCGGCCGACGGGGCCGAAGATGCGGGTGCCACGCGGGTCACCACCATCCCTGATCAGCACGGCCGCGTTCTCGTCGAAGCGAATGTAGGAGCCGTCGCCGCGGCGCCGCTCCTTGCGGGTGCGCACGACGACGGCCTTGACGACGTCGCCCTTCTTCACCCCGGCGCCGGGGAGGGCATCCTTGACCGTCGCGACGATGATGTCGCCGATGCCCGCGTATCGCCGGCCCGAGCCGCCGAGCACGCGGATGCACAAGATCTCCTTGGCTCCGGTGTTGTCGGCGACCTTCAGCCGCGACTCCTGCTGGATCACGTCAACTCCTGCTTCTGTGCCACCTGCCAGCTGTAAGCCAGCCCGGCGGACGCTGCTTACTTGGCCTTCTCCAGGATCTCCGCAACGCGCCAGCGCTTGGTCGCTGACAGCGGGCGGGTCTCCATGAGCAGCACCCGGTCGCCGACGCCGCAGGCGTTCTCGCCGTCGTGTGCCGTGTACTTCTTCGTGCGGCGGATGACCTTGCCGTACTTGGGGTGCTTGACCCGGTCCTCTACCTCGACCACGACGGTCTTGTCCATCTTGTCGCTGACCACGTAGCCCTCGCGGGCCTTGCGGTAGCCGCGCGACACAGTGCCGGTGCTCGCCTCACTCATCGGCCGCTTCCTCACTCTCGAACACCACGATGCCGAGCTCGCGCTCGCGCTTCACGGTGTAGATCCGCGCGATCTCCTTGCGGACGGCCCGCAGCCGGCCGTGGCTCTCCAGCTGGCCGGTGGCCGCCTGGAAACGCAGGTTGAACAACTCGATCTTGGCCTCGGTCAGCTTCAGATCCAGCTCTTCCTCGGTAGCGGTCCGCAGGTCAGCGGCTGCCAGTCCCTTGGCCATCACGCCTCCCCGACCTCTCGCTTAACGAACTTTGCCCCTTCAGAAGCAGAGCATGGGCAACTTGGCTTTGACATCAGGCTTCGCCCACCTCTCGCTTGACGAACTTGCACTTCATGGGCAGCTTGTGCATGGCGCGCCGGAGGGCCTCCCTGGCGACCGGCTCTGGCACACCGGACAGCTCGAACATCACCCGGCCCGGCTTGACGTTGGCGATCCACCACTCCGGCGCGCCCTTGCCCGACCCCATCCGGGTCTCGGCCGGCTTCTTGGTGAGTGGGCGATCGGGGTAGATCGTGATCCACACCTTCCCGCCACGGCGGATGTGCCGTGTCATGGCGATACGGGCGGCCTCGATCTGCCGGTTGGTCACGTAGGAGTGCTCAACCGCCTGGATGCCGTACTCGCCGAAGGTCACCCTGGTACCGCCCTTGGCGGCACCGGAGCGATCCGGCCGGTGCTGCTTGCGGTGCTTGGTCCGCCGCGGAATCAGCATGACTAGCCCTCCTCGCCCGGCGTGGCCGGATTCTCCGGGGCCGGCGCTGCCTGGGCTCCGGATTCCGCGGCCGACGCAGCCTGGCGGTCGGTACCGTCCGGCGAGCCAGGACGACGGCGCTGGCCGCGCTGTGGCCGGTCCCGGTCGCGCTCCCGGCCGCCACCGGGCCGCTGACCGGCTCGCAGCGCAGCGGCAGCAGCCTCGCGCTCGGCCCTCGTCGCTGCGGCCTCGCCCCGGTAGATCCAGACCTTGACGCCGATCCGGCCGAAGGTGGTCCGAGCCTCGTAGAAGCCGTAGTCGATGTCGGCGCGCAGCGTGTGCAGCGGCACCCGGCCCTCGCGATAGAACTCCGAACGGGACATCTCCGCGCCGCCGAGGCGGCCCGAGCACTGCACGCGGATACCCTTGGCGCCGCTCTTCATGGCGGTCTGCATCGCCTTGCGCATAGCGCGCCGGAACGAGACCCGGCTCGACAGCTGCTCGGCGACGCCCTGCGCGACGAGCTGGGCGTCAATCTCAGGGTTCTTCACCTCAAGGATGTTGAGCTGTACCTGCTTGCCGGTCAGCTTCTCCAGATCGCCGCGGATACGCTCGGCCTCGGCGCCGCGCCTGCCGATCACGATGCCTGGCCGCGCGGTGTGGATGTCCACCCGCACCCGGTCCATCGTCCGCTCGATCTCAACCTTGGAGATCCCGGCGCGCTCCATGCCGCGCTGCAGCAGCCGTCGGATAGCGACATCTTCCGCGACGTAGTCCTTGTACAGCTTGTTGGCATACCAGCGGCTCTTGAAGTCGGTGGTGATACCCAGCCGGAACCCGTGCGGGTTCACTTTCTGGCCCACTAGCGGGTCCTCTCCCTGCGGCCGGCGCCAGGGCCGGTTTGACCACCATCGGACACGATGACCGTGATGTGGCTGGTGCGTTTCAAGATCCGGTAACCACGGCCCTGGGCACGCGGCCGGAACCGCTTCAGCGTCGGTCCCTCATCAACCCACGCCCGGCTCACGACGAGCGCGCTCGCGCCCAGGCTGCTCGCCTGGCCGGCATTGGCGATGGCACTGTCCAGCACCTTGCCGACTGGATCGCTCGCCGACTGCGGCGCGAACCTCAGCGTCGCCTGCGCCTGGTCGGCCGGCATGCCGCGGATGAGGTCCACCACGCGGCGGGCCTTCCGCGGCGTGACGCGCACGAACCGCGCCTTGGCCCTAGCTTCCATCTCAGTCTCGCTTCTGTGCTCGTCGTTGTGAGTTACCGGCGGCTACGCCGGTCGTCCCGCACGTGGCTGCGGAAGGTCCGAGTAGGCGCGAACTCGCCGAGCTTGTGCCCGACCATCGCCTCCGTGACGAAGACGGGTACGTGCTTGCGCCCGTCGTGGACGGCGATCGTGTGTCCGAGCATGGCCGGCACGATCATCGAGCGACGCGACCACGTCTTGATGACGTTCTTGGTGCCCTTGTCGTTCTGCGTGTCCACCTTCTTCATCAGGTGGTCGTCCACGAACGGGCCCTTCTTCAGGCTACGAGGCATTGCCGAGTGCTCCTACCGCTTCTTCTTGCCGCGCCGGCGGCTGATCAGCTTGTCGCTGGGCTTGTGCGCCGGACGGGTCCGACCCTCCGGCTGACCCCATGGGCTGACCGGGTGCCGGCCGCCGGAGGACTTGCCCTCCCCACCGCCCATCGGGTGGTCGACCGGGTTCATGGCGACACCGCGCACCGAGGGCCGACGGCCCTTCCAGCGGCTCCGTCCCGCCTTACCGAGCTTGACGTTCCCCTGCTCGGCGTTGCCGACCTCACCGACGGTGGCCCGGCAGGCCGCGTCCACCATCCGGATCTCGCCGGACGGCATGCGCAGCGTGGCGCGGTCGCCCTCGCGGGCCAGCAGCTGGACACCGGACCCTGCCGACCGCGCGATCTTGGCGCCGCCGCCGGGACGCAGCTCGATCGCGTGCACCATGGTGCCCGTCGGGATGTTGCGGAGCGGCAGGCAGTTGCCCGTCTTGATGTCCGCGCGAGCACCGTTCTCGACCCGGTCACCCTGCTTGAGGCCAACCGGGGCCAGGATGTAGCGCTTCTCCCCGTCGGCGTAGTGCAGCAGCGCGATCCGCGCCGTCCGGTTCGGGTCGTACTCGATGTGCGCGACCTTCGCGGGCACGCCGTCCTTGTCATTCCGGCGGAAGTCGATCAGCCGGTAGGAGCGCTTGTGCCCGCCGCCCTGGTGTCGCGTGGTGATCTTGCCGTGCACATTCCGGCCGCCGTGCCCGTGCAGCGGGCGCACCAGCGACTTCTCCGGCTCGCTGCGGGTGAGCTCGGAGAAGTCCGAGCCGCTGGCGCCCCGTCGGCCGGGGGTCGTCGGCTTGTACTTCCTGATTGCCATCTGGGTAACGCTCCTTGAGATCGCCGGCTAGCTGACCGGTCCGCCGAATTGCTCAATCCGGTCGCCAGCGGCAAGGCTGACGATGGCGCGCTTGGTGTCCGGGCGCTTGCCCCAGCCGAACCGGGTGCGGCGCCGCTTGCCCTGCCGGTTGGCGGTGTTCACGCCGGTCACCTTCACGTTGAAGGTGGCCTCGATGGCCTGACGGATCTGCGTCTTGTGCGCGCCAGGCGCCACGACGAAGGTGTATTTCCCGTCATCCGCCAGCCGCAGGCTCTTCTCTGAGATGACCGGACGCAGCAGGATGTCCCGCGGATTAACGATCTTGTCCACTGCTATCCGTCCTCCCGCTTGCCGGTGGTGCGAGCGACGAAGGCGTCCAGCGCTGCCTGCGTAAACACCACGCGATCGCTGACGAGCACGTCCCTGGTGTTGAGCTGGCCCTCGTCGAGAACATGCACGCCCGGTGCATTGCGCAGGCTCAGGCGGGTGACGAGGTCGTCACGGGCCAGCACCACGAGGACGTGGGCGGCGTGCCCTGTTACCGCGGCCAGCGCGGCCACCGCCGCCTTGGTCCTCGGCGTCTCGCCGTCCACCAGGGAAGCCAGCACGTGCACCCGGTCGTGCCTGGCCCGGTCCGACAGGGCGCCGCGCAGCGCCGCCGCCTTCATCTTCTTCGGCGTTCGCTGGTCGTAGGACCGCGGTTGCGGGCCGTGCACGACGCCGCCGCCGGCAAACTGCGGCGCCCGGGTCGAGCCCTGGCGGGCCCTGCCGGTGCCCTTCTGCCGGTACGGCTTCCTGCCGCCGCCGCGGACGTCACCGCGGGTCTTCGTTGCGTGCGTGCCCTGCCGGGCCGCCGCCTCCTGGGCCACCACCACCTGGTGCATCAGTGGCACGTTGACCTTGGCGTCGAAGATCTCAGGCGGCAGCTGCGCGCTCGCAGCCGCGACCTTCGATGCTCCGCGGGCTGGGCTCACTTGGCTTCACTCCCCACGGCTGACTTGGCGGCGTTGCGGACCAGCACAAGCCCGCCCGCCGGCCCGGGCACGGCGCCCTTGATCAGCAGCAGTCCGCGATCCGCATCGACACGATGCAGCGTCAGGTTCGCGGTCGTGGTGCGCTCGCCCCCCATCCGGCCGGCCATCCCCACGCCCTTGAACACGTGGCCCGGATAGGCGCAGCCGCCAATCGAGCCCGGCGCGCGGTGCTTGCGCTTGGTACCGTGCGACGAGGACATGCCCTTGAAGCCATGCCGCTTGACGACACCAGCGAAGCCCTTGCCCTTGCTCGTGGCCGTGACGTCGACCAGCTCGCCGGCCGTGAACGTCTCGGCCGTGACATCCTGGCCCAGCGTGTAGTCGGTGGCATTGTCGGTGCGCAGCTCGACCAGGTACCGGCGCGGCGTCACGCCCGCCTTGGCGAAGTGCCCCGCCACCGGCTTGGTTACCTTGCGCGGGTCGATCTCGCCGAAGCCTAGTTGCACGGCCGAGTAGCCGTCGGCAGCTGCAGTCCGCACCGCGGTGACGACGCACGGGCCGGCCGCGATCACCGTGACGGGGACCATCCGGCCGTCGTCGGCGAAAACCTGGCTCATTCCCAGCTTCGTGCCGAGGACGCCCTTGATCTGCTTGGTCATTGTGGTGCGTTCCCCTACAGCTTGATCTCGATGTCGACGCCAGCCGGCACGTCGAGCCGCATGAGCGAGTCAACGGTCCGCGGCGTCGGGTCGATGATGTCGATCAGCCGCTTGTGCGTGCGCATCTCGAAGTGCTCGCGCGAGTCCTTGTACTTGTGCGGTGACCGGATGACGCAGTACACGTTCTTCTCAGTAGGCAGCGGCACGGGGCCGGCGACCTTGGCACCGGTGCGAACCACCGTGTCGACGATCTTCCGCGCCCAGCTGTCGATGACCTCGTGGTCATAGGCCTTCAGCCGGATGCGGATCTTCTGTCCCGCCATGTGTCCTCACTCTGTCTGCCGGGGGGACGACCCCCGAACCCCCGCTCACGGCCGCTCGGGCCGGCCCTTCGGGCCGACCGTCGCGCCCGCAATCCGGGGGACGTGCTCTGCCTGTGCCTGGTGCCGCCACTGGTGACGACGTCGTGGAACAGGCCCGGGGCTTCCCCCGGGCCTGTCGCCCTACTTCTCGATCTTCGTAACCCGGCCGGCGCCCACGGTGCGGCCGCCCTCGCGAATGGCGAAGCGCAGGCCCTCCTCCATGGCGATCGGCTGGATCAGGTCGACCTTCATCTCGGTGTTGTCACCCGGCAGCACCATTTCGGTGCCCTCCGGCAGGTGCACCACGCCGGTTACATCGGTGGTGCGGAAGTAGAACTGCGGCCGGTAATTGTTGAAGAACGGCGTGTGCCGGCCACCCTCGTCCTTGGACAGGATGTAGACCTGCGCCTCGAACTCGGTGTGCGGGGTGTTGGTGCCCGGCTTGATGATGACCTGGCCGCGCTCCACCTCCTCGCGCTTGGTGCCGCGCAGGAGCAGGCCGGCGTTGTCGCCCGCCTGGCCCTCGTCCAGGATCTTGTGGAACATCTCCACGCCGGTGACCGTGGTCTTGGTCGACTTCGTCTTGATGCCGATGATCTCGACTTCGTCGCCGGTGTGGATCTTGCCGCGCTCGATCCGGCCGGTGACCACGGTGCCGCGGCCGGTGATCGAGAACACGTCCTCGACCGGCATCAGGAACGGCCGATCGACATCGCGCTCCGGCTGGGGGATGTTGTCGTCGCACGCGGCAATCAGCTCGACTACCTTCTCGCCCCACTCCGCGTCGCCTTCCAGCGCCTTCAGCGCCGATACGCGGATCACCGGTACGTCGTCGCCGGGGAACTCGTAGGTGGTCAGCAGCTCACGCACTTCGAGCTCGACCAGCTCGAGGATTTCCTCGTCATCGACCATGTCGGCCTTGTTCAGCGCGACCACGATGTACGGCACGCCGACCTGGCGGGCCAGCAGCACGTGCTCGCGGGTCTGCGGCATCGGGCCGTCGGTCGCCGCCACCACGAGGATCGCACCGTCCATCTGCGCCGCACCGGTGATCATGTTCTTGATGTAGTCGGCGTGACCGGGGCAGTCGACGTGCGCATAGTGGCGCTTGTCGGTCTGGTACTCCACGTGCGAGATCGAGATGGTGATCCCGCGCTCCTTCTCTTCCTTCGCATTGTCGATCTTGTCGAAGGCCGAGAAGCTGTTGAGGTTGGGGTACTTGTCGTGCAGCACCTTGGTGATCGCCGCGGTCAGGGTGGTCTTGCCGTGGTCGATATGGCCGATGGTGCCGATGTTGACGTGCGGCTTGGTCCGCTCGAACTTCGCCTTCGCCACTGGTTTCTCCTCGTTGCGATCGTTTCCCCGCCGCAGCAGGGCCAGGCGCTCACGCGCGCTGCTTGATTCCCTCGTTAGTTCTGCTACTCGCCGCGTGCCTTGGCGACGATCTCCTTGGCAATGCTGGGCGGGACCTCGGCATACGAGTCGAACTGCATGCTGTAGTCCGCCCGGCCCTGGGTCCGGCTGCGCAGGTCGCCCACGTAGCCGAACATTTCCGACAGCGGGACGAGGGCCTTGAGGACCCGCACCCCGGACCGCTCCTCCATGGCCTGGATCTGACCTCGGCGGCCGTTCAGGTCGCCGATGACGTCACCCATGTAGTCGTCGGGCGTCCTGACCTCCACCGCCATCACCGGCTCGAGCAGGACAGGATCAGCCCGCGCGGCGGCCTTCTTGAAGGCCATCGAGCCGGCGATCTTGAAGGCAAGCTCGGACGAGTCGACCTCGTGGTAGGCGCCGTCGGTCAGCGTGACCTTGACGTCCACCACCGGGTATCCGGCGAGCACGCCGAACTCGGCGGCCTCCTGGCAGCCCGTGTCCACGGACGGAATGAACTCCCGCGGCACCCGGCCGCCGGTGACCTTGTTCTCGAACTCGTAGCCGCCGCCGTCGCCACCGGTGGGCTCCAGGTTGATGACGACACGGCCGAACTGGCCGGACCCGCCGGTCTGCTTCTTGTGGGTGTACTCGACCTTCTCGACCTTCCTGCGGATGGTCTCCCGGTAGGCGACCTGCGGGCGGCCGATGTTGGCCTCGACCTTGAACTCGCGGCGCATCCGGTCGACCAGCACCTCCAGGTGCAACTCGCCCATGCCCGAGATGATCGTCTGGCCGGTTTCCTCGTCGGTCCGGACCTGGAAAGTCGGATCCTCCTCGGCGAGCCGCTGGATCGCCGTGCCGAGCTTGTCCTGGTCGCCCTTGGTCCTCGGCTCGATCGCCACGTTGATCACGGGTGCCGGGAAGGTCATCGACTCCAGGATCACCTGCTTGACCGGATCGGACAGGGTGTCACCGGTCGTGGTGTCCTTGAGGCCCATCACGGCAACGATCTGGCCAGCGACGGCGGACGGGCGCTCCTCGCGCTTGTTCGCGTGCATCTGGTAGATCTTGCCGATCCGCTCCTTGCGGCCCTTGGTCGAGTTCAGGACCTGCGTGCCGGCGTCGAGCTTGCCGGAGTAGACCCTGATGTAGGTCAGCTTGCCGAGGTGCTGGTCGGACATGATCTTGAATGCGAGCGCGGAGAACGGCTCCGACAGGTCGGCGTGCCGCTCGATGACGGTCGTCTCGTCGCCGATCGCGTGACCCTTGATCGACGGGATGTCGACGGGGCTGGGCAGGAACTCGACGATCGCGTCGAGCATCGGCTGCACGCCCTTGTTCTTGAACGCGCTGCCGCACAGGACCGGCGTGATGGCGCTGGCAATCGTTGCCCGCCGGATCGCGGCCACGAGCTGCTCGGTCTCGGGCTCGACGCCCTCGAGATAGCACTCCATCATCTCTTCGTCGTTCTCGGCGATCGTCTCGAGCAGCTTGTCGTGCCACTCGCGAGCCGCCTCGACGTGGTCATCCGGAATCGAGACGACGTCGTAGGTGTCGCCCTTGCCCTCGGTCTGCCACAGCAGTGCGCGCATCCGGACCAGGTCGATCACGCCGCGGAAGTCCGACTCCACCCCCCACGGCAGCTGGATCACCAGCGGGGTCGCGCCCAGCCGGTCGGCGATCATTTCGACGCACCGGTGAAACTCCGCGCCGACCCGGTCCATCTTGTTGACGAAGCAGATGCGCGGCACACCGTAGCGGTCGGCCTGCCGCCAGACGGTCTCGGACTGTGGCTCGACGCCGGCCACGCCGTCGAAGACGGCGACCGCGCCGTCGAGAACCCGCAGCGACCGCTCTACCTCGACAGTGAAATCGACGTGGCCTGGCGTGTCGATGATGTTGATGGTGTGGTCGCGCCAGGAGGTCGTCGTCGCGGCGGACGTAATCGTGATGCCGCGCTCTTGCTCCTGCTCCATCCAGTCCATGGTGGCGGCGCCCTCGTGGACCTCACCAATCTTGTAGTTGATGCCGGTGTAGAACAGGATTCGCTCGGTGGTCGTGGTCTTGCCCGCGTCGATGTGCGCCATGATCCCGATGTTGCGGACATTGGCGAGTTCGCTAGCGGTCTGTGTGGCGGCCACTGCCTTAACCCTCGATCCTTGCTCTGGTTTGTGCTCTTGGTTGGAAGCTCAGCTACCAGCGGTAGTGAGCGAATGCCTTGTTGGACTCGGCCATCTTGTGCATGTCCTCACGCCTCTTGACGCTCGCCCCGAGTCCGTTGCTGGCGTCGAGCAGCTCGTTCGTGAGCCGCTCCGTCATGGTCTTCTCCCGGCGCTGCTGCGAGTACGAGACCAGCCAGCGAAGCGCGAGTGTCGTGCTGCGGGAGGCGCGAACCTCGACCGGCACCTGATAGGTGGCGCCGCCGACCCGGCGGCTGCGGACCTCGAGCGTCGGCTTGACGTTGTCGAGCGCCCGCTTGAGCGTCACGACGGGGTCGTTTCCGCTCTTGTCCCGGCAGCCTTCGAGCGCACCGTAGACGATCCGCTCGGCGAGCGACCGCTTGCCGTTCTTCAGCACCTTGTTCACTAGCGCCGTGACGAGCGGCGAGCCGTAGACCGGGTCGGTCACGAGCTGCCGCTTAATCGCTGGGCCCTTGCGCGGCATGTCAGCTCTTCTCCTTCTTCGCGCCGTATCGGCTACGCGCCTGCTTGCGGTTCCGGACGCCCTGCGTGTCCAGGGAGCCGCGAATGATCTTGTAGCGCACGCCGGGCAGGTCGCGGACGCGTCCGCCGCGGACGAGCACGATCGAGTGCTCCTGGAGGTTGTGCCCGACGCCAGGGATGTAGGCCGTGACCTCGATCTTGCTCGTGAGCCTCACCCGCGCCACCTTGCGAAGGGCGGAGTTCGGCTTTTTAGGCGTGGTCGTGTAGACGCGCGTGCATACACCGCGGCGCTGCGGGCTGCCCTGCAGCGCCGGAGTCTTGTTCTTGGCTACCTTGTCCTGCCGGCCCTTGCGGACCAGCTGCTGGATCGTGGGCAACGCGTCTCCGTCTTTCGTCTGCCACGCGCCTCACGGCGCGAGTTGTCCAGTTGTCGTGCCCGCCGCGCCGGGTGACGCGACGAGCCTGGACCGTGTCATTCGACCGGTCCCCTTGCGTCGCGGTCGCGCCGTCGGCGCGCCCACGACGTGCTCGTGGCCTGCTGAAATACTGCCTGGTTGCTGCTCGTCCGCCCCCCGCGGTCGGGTGTGTCGCGAGGTCCGCGACGCACCGTTCTCGCGATGATCCGGGCCCGCTAGGACCCGAACTCCGGAGGGAAGCCTGCTGCCCGCCTGGCCTTATGCTGTCCCGAAAAGGAACATTCCCTCAGAGTCAGCACTGCACTAACCAGTTTTTCCCTGGCCAGCACCGCACAAGCGCGCACCCACATGCCATGGGCGCGGAGAACCAGGATACCGGACTCGCCGCGCACGTCAAAACGACTATGCCATCGAGCGGTCGAGGCAGCGCCCAGTGACGTCGGCGCAGCCAGTCTTCGCCCGCAGCGACAGTATCAATCAGCCTTTCTGGCTTTTTATTCCCGGCCCGGTTGCGGGCTTCCTGGCTGGGTACCGGCGCGGGTGAATGCCGGATTGAAAACGGAAGGGAGTTGCGTACCGCATGGCCTCTACGAAGCAGACCAAGGCGGCCAGGTCCAATGCGGCGAAGGCGCAGTCGGCGGCGACAAGCAAGCGGACGATCTCACATCTGTCGCCCTCGACGAAGTCTGTCCTCGGCAAGCAGGGCGCGGCCGTCGCGAGCCGCAAGCGAACGGGAAGCTCGTCCCCGAAGACCCGTGCCGAGCTATATGAGCTCGCCAGGAAGCGGGACCTTCCTGGCCGGTCCCGGATGGGCCGGGATCAGCTGGCGAGGAAGCTGGGCGTCAGCTAGCGGGACCTGACCGCGGGCCAGCCCACTTCAACGGAGGCACCTATGCAGTGGAAGAAGGTCGGCTCGACCGACGCGCCTGCATATGTAGTCGTGCTCGATGCCGGCGACGAGGCGATCGCGGCGCTGTCGGAGTTCTCGCGTCGTGCGGGCCTCTCCGCCGCCCAGGTGACGGCGATCGGCGCGTTCGAGAGCGCAACGGTCGGCTGGTACGACCGGCGTCGCCGGCAGTACCGCCGGATTGCCGTCGACGAGCAGTGCGAGGTGCTGTCCCTGGCTGGTGACGTTGCGCTCGGAACCGACGAGCCGCAGCTGCACGTGCATGCCGTGCTCGGGCTGGCCGACGGCAGCACGCGGGGCGGTCACCTGCTCGAAGGGTGGGTCTGGCCGACGCTCGAGGTGATCATCCGTGCGTCGCCAGCCGAGCTCCGGAAGACCTACCGGCCCGAGGTCGGCCTCGCGCTCATCGACCTGGCTGCCAGCGCCAGCTAGCCCGCCCGAAGGGATCCTGTCTTCGCCATGGGGAGCAGGAGGGTCAGCCACGACCCAAGTTGGTCGTGGCAGACACTCTCACGGCCCATCATGGGCACCGGGCCACGGGAGGTAGCGAGTTGCCCCTTCTGATCGGAACCTCGGGCTGGCAGTACCGCGACTGGCGAGGCAGCTTCTATCCTGCGGGCGTCCCGGCCACGCGATGGCTTGAGCACTACGCGACGCAGTTCCCGACGGTCGAGAACAACGGGACCTTCTACCGGCTAGCCGCGCCAGTCACGTTCGCAGACTGGCGATCCCGGACCCCGGACGGCTTCGTGATGGCAGTCAAAGCCAGCCGTTACCTCACCCACATCCGTCGCCTCCGCGACCCCGCCGAGCCGGTCGCCCGCCTGCTCGCTGCCGCCGCCGGCCTCGGCAATCGTCTTGGCCCGGTCCTCGTCCAGCTACCGCCCACCATGCGCGCCGACCCGCCTCTGCTGGACACCTGCTTGCACGAGTTCGCGGCCCAGTCGCGCGGCATCTCCGGCCTGGGAACCGTGCGCGTCTGCGTCGAGTTCCGCCACCAGTCATGGGAAATCGAGGAGACCAAGCAGATCTTGGCGAGCCACAATGCCGCCCTCTGCTGGTCAGACCGGCGAGGCCGCCCGCAAGGCCCGCTCTGGCGGACCGCCGACTGGGGCTACCTTCGCTTCCACGAAGGCGCCGCATCCCCCTGGCCCCGCTACGGCAAGCAGGCCCTGAGCAAGTGGCTCGACCGCATCCGACAAACCTGGTCAGCGACGACTGAGGTGTTCGCGTACTTCAATAATGACCAGAACGGTGCCGCCCCCGCCGATGCTGCCGCCCTCGGGGTGATCGCCGATCGCTCTGGCTGGCCTGTTGCTCACGTCACTGCTTAGCTCGCGGACGTCGGCCCGCCGGTCGGGCTGTTTACGTCTGGTTACGTCTGGCCGACCGGCGGGCCGATGCCCGTGAGCTCCCCAACGGTTTGTGGACCGGCAACTACAACGAAAGCGGCGCCGCGACCCTGCGGGTCGCGGCGCCGCGCCGTAGAAACGGCCTCGTTCCGTTCTTACCGGTTGTACGCCCCGAAGTCGTACTCCTCGAGCGGGATCGACTGACCCGACGCAGCCCCGAACTGGTAGTCCGCAGGGCTGTCATAGGAGGTCGGCGGGTAGACCGAGGCCTTGGCCTCATCGGTCGGCTCCACCCGCAGGCCCCGGTAACGCTGCATGCCGGTGCCAGCCGGGATCAGCTTGCCGATGATCACGTTCTCCTTGAGGCCGACCAGCGAGTCCGACCTGGCGTGGATCGCCGCGTCGGTGAGCACCCTCGTCGTCTCCTGGAAGGAGGCCGCCGACAGCCACGACTCGGTGGCCAGCGAGGCCTTGGTGATGCCCATGAGGACTGGACGGCCTGCCGCCGAGGTGCCGCCGGCCTCGACGACCGCGCGGTTAACCTCCTCGAACTTGGGCCGCTCCACCAGCTCGCCGGGCAGCAGCGCGGTGTCGCCGGACTCCAGCACGTTCACCCGCTTGAGCATCTGCCGGATGATGATCTCGATGTGCTTGTCGTGGATCGACACGCCCTGAGACCGGTAGACCTCCTGGACCTCGTGCACCAGGTGCAGCTGCACCTCGCGCGAGCCGAGGATCCGGAGTACCTCGTGCGGGTTGACCGCGCCGGCGATCAGCTGCTGACCGACCTTGACGTGGTCGCCGTCGCTTACCAGCAGCCGGGAGCGGATCGAGACCTGGTAGCCGATCTCGTCCGAGCCGTCATCTGGCGTGACGACGATGCGCCGGGACTTGTCCTGCTCGTCGACCCTGACCGTGCCGTCGACCTCGCTGATCGGCGCGAGGCCCTTGGGGATCCGCGCCTCGAACAGCTCCTGGATACGCGGCAGGCCGTGGGTGATGTCGAGGCCCGCCACACCGCCGGTGTGGAAGGTCCGCATCGTCAGCTGGGTGCCGGGCTCGCCAATGGACTGGGCAGCGATGATTCCCACCGCCTCGCCGACGTCCACCCGCTTGCCCGTTGCCAGCGAACGGCCATAGCACTTGGCGCAGACGCCCATCTTGGCCTGGCAGACCAGCACCGAGTGGGTGCGAACGGCGTCGACGCCCGCCGCCACCATCTGGTCGATCATGGTCTCGGACATGTCCGACTCCGCGGTCACCAGCACGGTGCCGTCGGCACTCACGACATCCTCGGACACGGTCCGGCCGGTGCCGGTGTTCTCGATGTTCGGCAGCTTGCGGAGCACGCCATCCGGGCCCTTGGCCGCGATCCGCATCGGCAGCGACCGGTCGGTTCCGCAGTCCTCCTCGCGCACGATGACGTCCTGGGCCACGTCCACCAGACGCCGGGTCAGGTACCCGGAGTCGGCGGTGCGCAGCGCGGTGTCGGCGAGGCCCTTCCGCGCGCCGTGGGTGGAGATGAAGTACTCCAGCACGGACAGCCCCTCGCGGAAGCTGGACTTGATCGGCCGCGGGATCGTCTCGCCCTTCGGGTTCGACACCAGGCCTCGCATGCCGGCGATCTGCCTGATCTGCATCAGGTTGCCTCGAGCGCCGGAGTTGACCATCATCCAGACCGGGTTGGTCGCGGGGAAGGCCTTCTCCATGTCCTGGGCCACGTCGGCGGTCGCGTGCGTCCAGATCTCGATGAGCTCCTGGCGCCGCTCGTCGTCGGTGATCAGGCCGCGCTCGTATTCGCGCTGCACCTTGTCAGCCCGCTGCTCGTAGGTGTCCAGGATCTCCCGCTTGTTCGGGGGCGCGACCACATCCTCGATCGCGATCGTGACCCCGGACCTGGTCGCCCAGTGGAAGCCAGCGTCCTTGAGCGCGTCCAGCGCCGCCGCGACCTCCACCTTCGGGTAGGTCTCGGCGAGCTCGTTCACGATCGTGGACAGCTGCTTCTTGCCGACCTCGAAGTTGACGAACGGGTAGTCGTCCGGCAGCGTCTCGTTCAGCAGGCAGCGGCCGAGCGTGGTCTCCAGCCGCAGCGGCCGACCCGGCTCCCAGCCCTCCGGCGGCACGAAGCCCCGCGGGGGCGTGACGTCGGTCAGCCGGACCTGGATCTTGGCCTGCAGGTCGAGCTCGCCCGCGTCGTAGGCCATGAGCATTTCGTGGAGGCCGCCGAATATCCGGCCCTCACCGGGCGCGTCCGGCTTCTCCCTGGTCAGCCAGTAGATGCCGATCACCATGTCCTGGGTCGGCATGGTCACCGGCTTGCCGTCGGCGGGCTTGAGGATGTTGTTCGTCGACAGCATCAGGATCCGCGCTTCGGCTTGCGCCTCGGCCGACAGCGGCACGTGCACGGCCATCTGGTCACCGTCGAAGTCCGCGTTGAACGCCGTGCAGACCAGCGGGTGGATCTGGATCGCCTTGCCCTCGACCAGCTGCGGCTCGAAGGCCTGGATGCCGAGGCGGTGCAGCGTCGGCGCGCGGTTCAGCAGCACGGGGTGCTCGGTGATGACCTCCTCCAGCACGTCCCAGACCACTGGCCTGGCCCGCTCCACCATCCGCTTCGCCGACTTGATGTTCTGCGCGTGGTTCAGGTCGACCAGCCGCTTCATGACGAACGGCTTGAACAGCTCGACCGCCATCTCCTTCGGCAGGCCGCACTGGTGCAGCTTGAGCTGCGGGCCGACGACGATCACGCTACGGCCGGAGTAGTCGACGCGCTTGCCGAGCAGGTTCTGGCGGAACCGGCCCTGCTTGCCCTTGAGCATGTCGGACAGCGACTTGAGCGGGCGGTTGCCCGGACCTGTGACCGGACGGCCGCGGCGGCCGTTGTCGAACAGCGAGTCGACGGCCTCCTGCAGCATCCGCTTCTCGTTGTTGACAATGATCTCGGGGGCGCCGAGGTCGAGCAGCCTCTTCAGCCGGTTGTTCCGGTTGATGACACGCCGGTAGAGGTCGTTCAGGTCGCTGGTGGCGAACCGGCCGCCGTCCAGCTGGACCATCGGACGCAGGTCCGGCGGGATCACCGGGATGCAATCGAGCACCATGCCAAGCGGGCTGTTCGAGGTGTTCAGGAATGCCGACACGACCTTGAGCCGCTTGAGCGCCCTGGCCTTGCGCTGGCCCTTGCCGGTGCGGATGATCTCGCGCAGGTTGGCGGCCTCGGCCTCGAGGTCGAAGCTGCCGACCCGCTCCTGGATCGCCTGCGCGCCCATGCCGCCGCGGAAGTAGCGGCCGAACCGATCCCGCATCTCGCGGTAGAGCAGCTCGTCGCCCTCGAGGTCCTGGACCTTGAGGTTGCGGAACCTGCTCCAGACCTCCTCGATCCGGTCGATCTCGCGCTGGGCCCGGTCCCGGATCTGCTTGCACTCGCGATCGGAGGCCTCGCGCACCTTGCGGCGAGCGTCGCCCTTGGCACCGGACGCCTCGAGCTCAGCCAGGTCCTTCTCCAGCTTGGCCTGGCGGGCCTCGATGTCGGCGTCCCGGCGCTGCTCCAGCTGACCCTTCTCGACCGTGATCTTGGCCTCGAGGCTGGGCAGGTCGCGGGCGCGTGCATCATCGTCCACGTATGTGATCATGTAGGCGGCGAAGTAGATGACCTTCTCCAGGTCCTTCGGCGCCAGGTCGAGCAGGTAGCCGAGACGGCTCGGCACGCCCTTGAAGTACCAGATGTGGGTGACCGGCGCAGCCAGCTCGATGTGGCCCATCCGCTCGCGGCGCACCTTAGCGCGAGTTACCTCGACGCCGCAGCGCTCGCAGATGATGCCCTTGAACCGGACGCGCTTGTACTTACCGCAGTAGCACTCCCAGTCCCTGGTCGGGCCGAAGATCTTCTCGCAGAACAGGCCGTCCTTTTCCGGCTTCAGGGTCCGGTAGTTGATCGTCTCCGGCTTCTTGACCTCGCCGTGCGACCACATCCGGATGTCGTCGGCCGTGGCGAGACCGATTCGCAGGTCGTCGAAGAAGTTGACGTCTAGCACGTTTGTTTATCCCCTGGGTAGTTCGTCGGACTTCTTGTCGCTGATCAGACCTCTTCGACGCTGCTCGGCTCACGCCGGGACAGGTCGATACCGAGTTCCTCCGCCGCGCGGAAAACGTCCTCGTCGGTGTCGCGCATCTCGATGGCCGCGCCGTCGCTGGAGAGAACCTCCACGTTCAGGCAGAGCGACTGCATCTCCTTGATCAGCACCTTGAAGGACTCCGGGATGCCGGGCTCAGGGATGTTCTCGCCCTTGACGATGGCCTCGTAGACCTTGACGCGGCCGAGGATGTCATCGGACTTGATGGTGAGCAGCTCCTGCAGTGCGTATGCCGCCCCGTAGGCCTCCAGCGCCCAGACCTCCATCTCACCGAAGCGCTGACCGCCGAACTGGGCCTTACCGCCGAGCGGCTGCTGAGTGATCATCGAGTACGGGCCAGTGGACCTGGCGTGGATCTTGTCGTCCACCAGGTGCAGCAGCTTCAGGATGTAGATGTAACCGACGGAGATCGGGTCCTTGAACGGCTCGCCGGTCCGGCCGTCGAGCAGCGTGGCCTTCCCGGTGGCGCCGACCAGCCGATCGCCGTCCCGGTTGGGCCGGGCGCTCGACAGCAGACCGGTGATCTCCTCTTCCTTGGCGCCGTCGAAGACAGGCGTGGCGACCTGCGTGCCGGCCGCCGCTGCTTCCGCGCCGATCTTCTTCAGCCGCTTCTTCCAGTCCGCGTTCGCGCCTTCGATCTCCCAGCCGCTAGCGGCGACCCAGCCGAGGTGGGTCTCCAGCACCTGGCCGACGTTCATCCGGCCGGGCACGCCAAGCGGGTTGAGCACGATGTCGACCGGCGTCCCGTCGGCGAGGAACGGCATGTCCTCGACCGGCAGGATCTTGGCGATGACGCCCTTGTTGCCGTGGCGGCCGGCCAGCTTGTCACCGTCGGTGATCTTCCGCTTGGCCGCCACGTAGACGCGGACCAGCTCGTTGACGCCAGGCGGCAGCTCGTCGCCGTTGTCCCTGGTGAACACCCGGACGCCGATGACCTTGCCGGACTCGCCGTGCGGCACCTTCAGGCTGGTGTCGCGGACCTCCCGGGCCTTCTCGCCGAAGATCGCCCGCAGCAGCCGCTCCTCAGGGGTCAGCTCGGTCTCGCCCTTCGGGGTCACCTTGCCGACCAGGATGTCGCCGGTGACGACCTCCGCGCCGATCCGGATGATGCCGCGGTCGTCCAGGTCAGCCAGCACCTCGTCGGAGACGTTCGGGATGTCTCTGGTGATCTCCTCCGGGCCGAGCTTGGTGTCCCGGGCGTCGACCTCGTGCTCCTCGATGTGAATCGAGGAGAGCACGTCGTCCTGCACCAGCCGCTGGGACAGGATGATCGCGTCCTCGTAGTTGTGGCCCTCCCACGGCATGAAGGCGACCAGCAGGTTGCGCCCGAGCGCCATCTCGCCGTTCTGCGTGCACGGCCCGTCGGCGATGACCTGGCCGACCTCGACCCGCTGGCCCTCGATGGCGACCGGCTTCTGGTTGAAGCAGGTGCCCTGGTTGGACCGCCGGAACTTGGCCACGAGGTAGTCGGTCCGGGTGCCGTCGTCGTTGGCGACGGTGATGAAGTCGGCGCTGACCTGCTCGACCACGCCCGCCTTCTCCGCCACGATGACGTCGCCGGCGTCGACAGCGGCGCGGTACTCCATGCCGGTGCCCACCAGTGGCGCCTCGCTGCGCAGCAGCGGGACGGACTGGCGCTGCATGTTCGAGCCCATCAGCGCCCGGTTGGCGTCGTCGTGCTCCAGGAACGGGATCATGGCCGTCGCCACCGACACCATCTGGCGCGGCGAGACGTCCATGTAGTCGACCTCATCCGGCCGGATCAGGTCGACCTCGCCGCCCTTGCGGCGGACCAGGACGCGGGCGTTGGTGAAGGTGCCGTCGTTCTCGATCGGCTCGTTCGCCTGGGCAATGACGTGCCGGTCCTCCTCGTCGGCGGTCAGGTAGTCGATCTGGTCGGTTACCTTGCCGGACTTCACCTTGCGGTAGGGGGTCTCGACGAACCCGAACGCGTTCACGCGGCCGTAGGACGACAGCGACCCGATCAGGCCGATGTTCGGACCTTCCGGCGTCTCGATCGGGCACATCCGGCCGTAGTGGCTGGGGTGCACGTCACGAACCTCGAACCCGGCCCGCTCGCGCGACAGGCCGCCGGGACCGAGCGCCGACAGCCGGCGCTTGTGAGTCAGCCCGGCCAGCGGGTTGGTCTGGTCCATGAACTGGGACAGCTGGCTGGTGCCGAAGAACTCCTTGATGGAGGCCACGACGGGCCGGATGTTGATCAGCGTCTGCGGCGTGATCGCCTCGACGTCCTGGGTTGTCATCCGCTCCCTGACGACCCGCTCCATGCGGGCCAGGCCGAGCCGCACCTGGTTCTGGATCAGCTCGCCCACCGTGCGCAGGCGGCGGTTGCCGAAGTGGTCGATGTCGTCGGTCTCGACCGGGATCATGTCCTCGCCGGCCTTCATCTCCTCCTCGCCGACGTGCAGCCGGACGAGGTACTCGATGGTGGCGACGATGTCTTCCTCGGTCAGCGTGCCCTGGCTGATCGGCAGCGAGAGTCCGAGCTTCTTGTTGACCTTGTAGCGGCCGACCTTCGCCAGGTCGTAGCGCTTGGGGTTGAAGTACAGGTTCTCGAGCAGCGCCTGAGCTGACTCACGCGTCGGCGGCTCGCCTGGCCGCAGCTTGCGGTAGATGTCCAGCAGCGCGTCGTCCTGGCCCGACGTGTGGTCCTTCTCCAGGGTCGCCCGCATGGACTCGAACTGGCCGAACCGGTCGAGGATCTTCGCCTCGTCCCAGCCCAGGGCCTTCAGCAGGACTGTCACGCTCTGCTTGCGCTTGCGGTCGATGCGGACTCCGACGCTGTCCCGCTTGTCGATCTCGAATTCCAGCCAGGCGCCCCGCGACGGGATCACCTTGCAGCTGTAGATGTCCTTGTCGGACGTCTTGTCGACCTGCCGGTCGAAGTAGACGCCGGGCGACCGGACGAGCTGTGACACCACGACACGCTCCGTGCCGTTGATGATGAAGGTGCCCTTAGGGGACATGAGCGGAAAGTCGCCCATGAACACGGTCTGGCTCTTGATCTCACCAGTCGAGTTATTGATGAACTCCGCAGTGACGAACATGGGCGCGGAGTACGTCATGTCCTTGTCCTTGCACTCCTCCGCGGAGTACTTGGGCGGCTCGAACCGGTGGTCACGGAACGACAGGGACATGGTGCCGGTGAAGTCCTCGATCGGGCTGATTTCCTCGAAGATCTCCTCCAGGCCTGACTGCTCCGGGATGTTCGTATGCCCGGCCTTCTTCTCGGCCTCGAGCCGGCCACGCCAGCGGTCATTGCCGAGGAGCCAGTCGAACGAGTCAGTTTGCAGGGCTAGCAGGCTGGGTACTTCAAGGGGCTCGGTGATACGAGCGAAGGAAACACGACGGGGACCAGAGGCGGTTGCTGGGGCGCTGCGCGAGGCTGCCAACAGGGGTCCTTCCGAGCTTGTGGCCGACGGTGCACCGCGCGCACGCGAAACTCCCCGCGGCTACGCCGCTAGGGGTTGGAAAGAACGTAACCGAGGACGAGTTGGTGTGCAGCGCAAATTGGCAGCGTAGTCGAAGGACAGACTGCTTGTCAACTGTACGTCACTATGAGGTTCACGTTGCTTAGGAGCATCGCTCTTCAGAAGCGATACGTCAAGTCCTGAACGGGTTGTGTTGCGACCTAGCGTGATGAGACGAAGATCACAATGACCTGCAGGTTTCGGTTTCTGATGACCTGGGCATGAATATCCTTCTCGCGTTCGGCTGAGCCGTCGTCAGCGTCCCGCTGCTTGCAGCCTGGGCCTCA
Source organism: uncultured Actinomycetota bacterium (assembly GCA_963718765.1). GTDB lineage: Bacteria > Actinomycetota > Actinomycetes > Streptosporangiales > Streptosporangiaceae > JAJYUU01. The sequence continues at coordinate 911,559 of CAVQZV010000018.1, read as the reverse complement.
CAGGTGCGACAACGACCACCGCCGCCGCCTAGTTCCCGCTGAGCCAGCCGACCGCAAGGGCCGCGTTGGTAACTTCGCTGCCCCTAGAGGGGCCGCAGTGGTCCCCTCATGCCCGTCGAGCGTCGCCCCACGCCGTCGAGCGTCGCCTCACGCCGTCGAGCGTCGCCTCACGCCCGTCGAGCCAGCCACACCGGGCGCAAAGGCCCGCTGCCGCGGTTTACCGCGCCAGCGGGCCCTTGCAGGCAGTCGCGGTTACTACTTGACCGTGACCGTGGCGCCAGCGCCCTCGAGGGCGGCCTTGGCCTTGTCGGCGGTCTCCTTGTTGACGCGCTCGAGCAGCGGCTTGGGCGCGCCATCCACGAGGTCCTTGGCCTCCTTGAGCCCGAGGCTCGTCAGGGTCCGGACCTCCTTGATGACCTGGATCTTCTTGTCGCCTGCGGCCTCGAGGACCACGTCGAACTCGTCCTTCTCCTCAGCCTCCTCGGCAGCGGCAGCGCCACCGCCGCCCGGCGCAGCCGCGGCCACCGCGACCGGCGCGGCGGCCTTCACGTCGAAGGTGTCCTCGAACTGCTTCACGAACTCGGAGAGCTCGATCAGGGTCATCTCCTTGAACGCCCCGAGCAGGTCGTCCGTGCTGAGCTTTGCCATCTGGTATTTCCTCTTCCTTCAGTGATGTCCTTCAAGGGACGTTCGTCGGGTCGTGCGGCCCTAGGTCTGGTCAGCGTCCGCCGCGGCCGCGGCATCGTCTGGAGTATCGGGGCCTGGTCCGGCAATCGCCGGAACCGCGGCGCCGCCCTCGCCACCTTCTGCCGCGCGCTTCTGCTCGAGCGCGGCCAGCAGCCTGGCAAACTGCGCCGCCGGCGCGTTGAACGTCGCGGCCGCGCCAGCAAGCGAGGCCTTCATCGCCCCAGCGAGCTTGGCGAGCAGCACTTCCCTGGGCTCCAGATCGGCGAGCTTCGCGATCTCGGCCGGGGTCAGTGGCTTGCCGTCCAGCACGCCGCCCTTGATGACCAGCAGCGGGTTGTTCCGCGCAAAGTCACGCAGGCCCTTGGCGGCCTCCACGACGTCACCACCGACGAACGCGATGGCCGACGGCCCCTCCAGCAGGTCGGTGAGCTGAGTAACGCCCGCCTCATCGGCGGCGATCTTCGTCAGGGTGTTCTTGACGACCGAGAACTGCGCATTGCCGTCCAGCGTCCTGCGCAACTCGCCGAGCTGCGACACGCTCAGGCCGCGGTACTCGGTCAGGACGACGCCCGACGAGCTGCGGAAGCGCTCGGCCAGCTCCGCGACCGTGCCTTCTTTGTCCGCCCTCGCCATGGGCCTCCCTTCATCGTGGGCTGCCCGTTACACAACAAACGCCCCGTGCGCAGGCGCACGGGGCGACACCGGGACACGACATCTCGGCTAGCTCGGTCACCTGCGCGGGCCGCCCGGGTGCTCCGGGACCTTCGGCCACCGCGCGGAGCGCGGCGACAACCAGCGGTCTTTGGCTATGGAAAGGGTACGCGACAGCCGACAGGCAGCAAAATCGCGGCCCTATGTGCCATGAGCACGAAGAAGGGAACGGGCTGCCGCGCCTGAATCGGCTCCGTTCCCCTCGTCGTGTTATCGGCTAGTCAGAGTCAGACCGCGGCCGGCTCGCCTTCCAGCTCGGCGGTCAGACCGCGGGTCATGCCAGGGTCCACCTGAATGCCGGGGCCCATCGTGGTCGTGATGGCCACCTTCCTGACGTACCTGCCCTTGGCCGCGGCTGGCTTGAGCCGGATGACCTCGTCCAGCGCGGCGGCATAGTTCTCGACCAGGGCCAGGTCGCGGAACGACGCCTTGCCGATGATCAGGTGCAGGTTGCTGTTCTTGTCGACCCGGAACTCGATCTTGCCACCCTTGATGTCGGTCACGGCCTTGCCGACGTCCATCGTCACCGTGCCGGTCTTCGGGTTCGGCATCAGACTGCGCGGGCCGAGGATGCGGCCGAGACGGCCGACCTTGCCCATCAGGTCGGGCGTGGCGACGACGGCGTCGAAGTCGAGGAAGCCGCCCTGCACCCGCTCGATAAGTTCGTCCGCTCCGACGAAGTCGGCGCCTGCCGCCTCCGCGTCCGCGGCGCGGTCGCCGGTTGCGAATACCAGCACGCGCGCGGTCTTGCCGGTCCCGTGCGGCAGGTTGACGGTGCCGCGGACCATCTGATCAGCCTTGCGCGGATCGACGCCCAGCCGGAACGCTACCTCGACGGTCGCGTCGAACTTGGTGGTCGTGGTCCGCTTGGCCAGGGCGACCGCCTGGGCCGGGGAGTACAGCCGGCCAGCCTCGACGAGCTCGTCGGCCTTCCGGTATGCCTTGCTGCGCTGCATGTGCTTGTCTCCTGTCTCTCTTACAGGTCGTGGTCAGCGGGCCAGCGCCTGGCCCTGCCACTCATTCCGGCTGGTCAGCCCTCGACCTTAATGCCCATCGACCGCGCGGTGCCCGCGATGATCTTCTCCGCGGCCTCGATCGTGTTCGCGTTGAGGTCGGGCATCTTGACCTGGGCGATCTCCCGCACCTGGGCCCGGGTCATGGAGCCGACCTTCGTCTTGTGCGGCTCGTTGCTGCCCTTCTGCACGCCTGCCGCCTTCTTGATCAGCTCAGGGGCGGGCGGGGTCTTCGTGATGAAGGTGAACGAGCGGTCCTCGTAGATCGTGATCTCGACGGGGATGACGTTGCCCCGCTGGCTGTCCGTCGCGGCGTTGTACTGCTTGACGAAGTCCATGATGTTGACGCCGTGCGGGCCAAGCGCGGTGCCCACAGGCGGCGCCGGGGTGGCGGCGCCCGCGTTCAGCTGCACCTTGACGATCGCGGCGACCTTCTTCTTCCGTGGCGGCATCGGCGCGTCTTACCTGTCTTTCCGTTTCTCGTAGCTGTGTTGGGATTGGCGGTCCCGCTCAGATCTTGCTGACCTGGTCGAAGGACAGCTCGACCGGGGTCTCCCGGCCGAAGATCGAGACGAGCACCTTCAGCTTCTGCGTGTCGGAGTTGATCTCGTTCACCGTGGCGGGCAGCGTCGCGAACGGCCCGTCCATCACGGTAACCGACTGACCGATCTCGAAGTCCACTGCTGCGGCGCGGACCGCCTCAGCCTTCTTGGCGGCCTTCTCGGCGGGGACAGGCGCAAGCAGGCTGGCGACCTCATCCAGGCTCAGCGGCGACGGCCGGCTGGACAGACCCACGAAGCCGGTCACGCCCGGCGTGTTCCGCACCGCGGCCCACGACTCGTCGGTCAGGTCCATGCGCACCAGGATGTAGCCAGGCAGCACCTTCTCCTGGACCTGCTGGCGCTTGCCGGACTTGATCTCCATGACCTCGTGCGTGGGCACCTCGATCTGGAAGATGAATTCCTCCATGTTGAGAGACTGAGTCCGGCTCTCCAGGTTCGTCCGCACCCGGTTCTCGTAACCGGCGTAGGAGTGCACCACGTACCAGTCACCCGGCAGCGTCCGCAGCTCGGTCTTGAACCTCTGGACCGGGTCCAGCTCCTCCTCCGGCTCGGCCGCCGCATCTTCGGTCGGCGCAGCAGCGTCGCTTAGCACGGCACCGTCGCTCAGCGCAGCTGCGGCCGGCTCGTCGGCCGCCTGCTCCTGCACCGCCGGGTCGACCGGCGGCAGTTCGGACTCGGACACGATTCTCTTTCTCCCCTGCGCTCCTGATGCGCTCTTGACGGACCTCAGCGCGGCCGCGATCGCACGACGGCACAGGCCCGGCCTGTGATCATGCTGCCACGCTCAGCACGCGCGGCACCGTCCAGCCACCTGGTCCAGCCACTGGTCTAGCCAAACAGCGCGAACACCAGCCTGGTGAAGCCGTAGTCCAGGCTCGTCACGATCCCGACCATGATCAGGATGAAGACAAGGGCGACCGTCGTGTAGGTCACCAGCTCCTTGCGGGTTGGCCAGACGACCTTGCGGAGTTCGTCACGCACCTGCGTGACGAACAGCGCCGGAGTCGTCCGGTCCCGCTTCGCGGGGCGGCCGGGCTTCGCGGCCCTTTCGGGGGCCGGGCCACGTGTCTGAGTCGCCATGTCCTCACCTGAGCGCTACATCTTGCCGGCTAGCACTGCACCATATCGGCTGGCAGTGCCGTTGGCCCGCCGCCTTGCACGGGCCGTTACTCGCAGGGCAGGAGGGACTCGAACCCCCAACCGCCGGTTTTGGAGACCGGAACTCTAGCCAATTGAGCTACTGCCCTTTGACAGCTCGCGCGGGCATGCACGGGCCACCGATGGGTCACCACCAGTGCATTGAGTGTACGTGCCGCCGGCCGTGCCGTCGAACCGCCAGGTGGCACCTGCGCCACGGCCCGCCGGTCCCGCTGCCGAGGCCCGCCGTGCCACCACAGGCGTGGGAACATAAGTCCATGGCCCACTCACCCGCCAGAATCTCAGCCCGCATCGCCGCGATTACCGAATCGGCCACGCTGGCGGTCGACGCCAAGGCCAAGGCGCTCAAAGCCGCCGGGCGGCCGGTCATCGGCTTCGGCGCGGGCGAGCCCGACTTCCCGACCCCGGACTACATCGTCGCGGCCGCGCAGCGCGCCTGCGCGGTGCCGAAATACCAGAAGTACACGCCGGCCGCGGGGCTGCCCGAGCTGCGCGAGGCAATCGCGGCCAAGTTCGCGCGCGACTCCGGCCTGGCGGTCAGCGCGAGTCAGGTCCTGGTCACCAACGGCGGCAAGCAGGCGGTGTACGAGGCGTTCGCCACGCTGCTCGATCCCGGTGACGAGGTCCTGCTGCCGACCCCGTACTGGACCACTTACCCCGAGTCGATTCGGCTGGCGGGCGGCGTGCCGGTGCTCGTGTACACCGACGAGACCAGCGGCTACCGCACGACCGCCCGGGACCTGGAAGCGCACTGCACCGACCGGACCAAGGTGCTGCTGTTCGTGTCCCCGTCGAACCCGACCGGGGCGGTCTACCCGCCGGATCAGGTCGCGGAGATCGGCCGCTGGGCTGCCGGCCGCGGACTCTGGGTCATCACCGACGAGATCTACGAGCATCTCGTCTACGGCGACGCCCGATTCGTTTCGATGCCAGTGGTGGCCCCCGAGATTGCCGGCACATGCGTGGTGCTGAACGGCGTCGCCAAGACGTACGCCATGACCGGCTGGCGGGTCGGCTGGATGGCAGGACCGGTGGACGTGATCAAGGCGGCGGCGAACCTGCAGTCGCACGCGACCTCGAACGTCTGCAACGTCGCCCAGGCAGCTGCCCTCGAGGCAGTGTCCGGTGACCTGTCGGCCGTCGCGCAGATGCGGGCCGCCTTCGACAGGCGGCGGACTCTCATGGCTTCGATGCTGAACGAGGCGCCGGGCGTTATCTGCCCGCTGCCTGAGGGCGCGTTCTACTGCTACCCGTCGGTCAAGGGCGTGTTCGGCAAGGAGATAGCCGGGCAGCGGCCACAGACCTCGGCCCATCTCGCCGAGCTGCTCCTCGATGAGGCAGACGTGGCCGTCGTACCCGGCGAGGCATTCGGTACCGAGGGCTACTTCCGGCTGTCCTGCGCCCTCGGGGACGCGGACCTGGAGGAAGGCGTGTCGAGGATCGTCAAGCTGCTCAGCACGGCGAGCTAGTCATCCTGCTCACGATCGGCCGACCGACCAGGTCGGGCCGGCCGGCCACCGCCGCTCCAGCTGGCACACTTGGCTGATGCCCCGGCCGATCGCCGCGCTCCCGAAGGCGCACCTGCACCTGCATTTCACCGGGTCGATGCGGCACGGCACGCTGGTCGAACTCGCCGCGCTGCACGGCGTTCACCTGCCCGAGGCGCTGGCCGAGGAGTGGCCGCCGCAGCTCAGCGGCGCCGACGAACGCGGCTGGTTCCGGTTCCAGCGGCTGTACGACATCGGCCGCTCGGTGCTGCGCACCGAGGCAGACGTGCGGCGGCTGCTGGCTGAGGCGGCCGCGGACGACCAGGCCGAAGGCTCGGGCTGGCTGGAAGTGCAGATCGACCCGTCAGGCTACGCGAGCAGATTCGGCGGCCTCACCCCGATGCTCGAGCTTGTGCTGTCTGCGGCAGCGGACGCCGCACAGGCGGCCGGCATCGGCGTCGGGATCATCGTGGCGGCCAACCGCACCCGGCACCCGCTCGATGCGCGCACCTTGGCCAGGCTCGCGGCCGCCTGTGCCGACCGCGGCGTGGTCGGCTTCGGGCTCAGCAGCGACGAGCGGCGCGGTACCGCGGCCGACTTCGTGCCGGCCTTCCGGATTGCCGCCAGGGCGGGGCTGCGATTGGTGCCCCACGGCGGTGAGCTGGCTGGCCCCGCGAGCGTGCGCGCCTGCCTCGACGAGCTGCATGCGGACCGGATCGGTCACGGCGTCGCGGCGGTCAGGGACCCCGGGCTGCTCGGCAGGATCGCTGCGAGCCAAGTAACGCTCGAGGTCTGCCCGACGTCCAACGTGGCTCTCGGCGTGGCCGCCACGGCCCGCGACGTGCCCCTGCTCGAGCTGCTGGAGGCCGGCATTTCGGTCGCACTAGGCGCCGACGACCCGCTGCTGTTCGGCCCGCGCCTGTCCGCGCAGTACGAGCTGGCCAGGCACGTGCACGGGATGTCCGACGAGGAACTGGCCGGGCTGGCACGGATGTCGGTTCTCGGCTCCGCGGCGCCTGCCGCCGTTCAGAAGCGGCTGCTAGCCGGAATCGACGAGTGGCTGGCCACGCCACCGCCGGAGTCACGAAGCTAGCGGCCCATCTCCGCCGGTCCCGCGAGCCAGCTAGAGGGTCACGCCCACCAGGGTCGGCTCGTTCGTCAGCTGGACCCCGAACTCGGTGTGGACACCGTCCCGGATCGCCCTCGCGAGCCGGATCAGGCTGGCGGTCGTCGCGTGGCCAGGGTTGGTCAGCGCCAGCGTGTGCTTGGCCGAGATCCGCGCGCCGGCTGGATCATCGGCCAGCTGGAATCCCCGGCCGAACCCGGCCCGCTCGATCAGCCACGCAGCGGACACCTTCACCTGACCCGGACCCGCCGGCCAGTGCGGGATCCGGATGGCCGCACCGAGCCGCTCGCACAGCCCGTCAAAGGCGGCCGCCGGCACGACCGGGTTAGTGAAGAACGAGCCCGCACTCCTGGTGTCTGGGTCCGCCTCGTCCAGCAGCATGCCCTTGCCGCGTCGCAGTTCAAGGACCGCCGCCCGGACATCGCTGACCGGCACCCGGCCACCCTCCTCAACCCCGAGCAGCCTGCCGAGCTCGGCATACCGCACCGGGGCCGAGAGCGGGCTGGCCGGCAGCCGGAAAGTGACCTCCAGCACGACGAACCTGCCGGTGCTGCTGGCGGCGGCCGCCTGCCGCTTGAACATGCTCGTGCGGTAACCGAACCCCAGCTCAGCAGGACGGAGTACCACGGCCTGGCCTGCTGCGCGGTCGTAGGCCTGCACAGACACGATGGTCTCGGCCACCTCCTGGCCGTACGCGCCGACATTCTGGATCGGCGTCGCGCCCGTGCTGCCGGGGATGCCGGACAGGCACTCGACCCCGGACAGGCCCTCGGACAGGCACCGGCGAACCAGTTCGTCCCAGTCCTGGCCCGCCGCGGCCGTCACCTCGACGGCCCCGTCTCCGACCGCGAACCGCACGCCGTCCGCCGCTACTCGCACGACGACCCCTGGGAAACCGGCATCGGCGACGACGAGGTTGCTGCCGCCGCCCAGCACGAGGAGCGGTTCGCCGTCCCGGTCGGCGGCGGCGACACCGTCGACCAGGTCAGCGACGGTGGCGGCGGTACTGAATCGCGCGGCCGGGCCGCCTAGGCGCAGGGTGGTGTACTCGGCCAGGCTGACCTGTTCGGTCGTGGTCAATACTGCTCTCCAGAAAGGGACGCCGGTTCGGGGCAAGGCCGCCGCAGACTCGCTGGCCTGCGGGCCGGCTCAGAGCCGCCCCGCAGGTCAGTCAAGCATGCCGCACGAGCACCGTGCGCCCGGTGGGCGGCCGCTACCGCCGCACCCGCGTCCCTAGTGCCGACTCGTCAGCCGAGCGCCACCAGCTCCCGAAGGTCAGCCTCCTCGGCGTCCTCCGCTGGCTCTGCGACGGCCTGTGCCGCGGCCTGACCGTGCAGGCACCACTCATAAGCGGCGGCGGTCTCCCGGCCAATCCGGTCCAGTGCGTACCGTGACTGGGCCCGGTCCGCGGCCGCGTAACCGAGCGCCTGAAGCAGGACCGGCCTGGCCAGCAGCGTCCGTACCCGGTGCGCGATCATGCCCGGGCTCTCCGGCGCGACGAGCAGGCCGGTGACACCGTCCACGATCGCGTCGCTGTGGGCTCCTGCAGCGGCGCCGACGACGGGGATGCCACACGCCATGGCCCGGATTGCGGATATGCCGGAGGGCTCGTACGCGTGCGCGCTGACCATCAGGTCGGCGGATCGCAGCAACGCCGGCAGCTCTGCCTCCGGCACGTCTCCTGCGAATGTGATCTTGCCGCGGATGCCGAGGCTGGCGGCCAGCTGGGACAGGTCGCGCCACGGACCGGTGCGCGGCAGGTGCCGCGCGTCCGGGCCGCCGACGACCACCAGCTCGGTATGAGGCAGCTGAGCGAGAGCCCGCACGACGGATGCAAGGCCGTGCGGCTCTCCCGCCGGGGCGACGGCGACGAGGCGGTAACGGCTGTCTCGCGGTGCTCGGTCGCCCTCCGGCGTGAACGTGTCAGTGTCGACGCCGACGGGGATCATCCGGACCGCGGACTTCGGCACACCGAACCGAGCCAGTTCCTCCGCCTCGGCGGTCGAGCGCGCGAGGACCATGTCAGCTGACCGTGCGATGCACGCCTCCATACGCAGCCGGGCGGCCGAAACCGCGTCGTCGGCGCAGAGACGGCGCTCAGCCGAGGCGAGCGAGCCGAACGTTTGCAGCACGGGTATCGCGGTGCCGCGAAGAGCGCCGAGTGCGGCGAGGCCACTGACCCAGGAAAACGCGTGCACCACGTCCGGCGGTCGGACCCGCCACCGGTCGGCCAGGTAGCCAGCGAATGCGGGGGCATGCAGGGCGGACTGGTCATCGCGCAGCGGCTTGGGCGGCCCGGCGGTGACATGCTCGACCGAGGCGCCGCGTCCGAGGATCGTGGTACGCGGGGAATCGGCGCGGTGCTGACGGGCGTACACCGTCACCCGGTGGCCGTGCGCTGCGAGTGCACGGGCCAGGGACGCTGGCTGGGCGAGCTGGCCGTTGTGCGCAGAGGTCGCAACGGGGTTGTGCGCTGTGATGAGCGCGATACGCATGGAACTGCCTCCCGGACTGCGGTGCCCGGGTTGCTGCCCGGCCCGCTGACTGATGTAGCGTCGCGGGATCAGAGCGCAATCGCGAACGGGCGGCCAGGAAATGCACAAGGCACACCCTCAACCGACTGCACCGTGACCACCGCGACTTGCACATGGTCGTCAGTGCTTTCGCCATCGCTGGCGTGAGGGCGTGCCTTCGTCGTAGACACCGCTGATGAGTTAATCCCCGGGTACTCGTGAACGCAAACCTGCGTTTTGCCCTGGGTTGCCCGCTACTCCTCGATGACCTGCTCGATGGTTTCTTTTTCCACGGGCCCCTCGGGGATGGGCTCGTCACGCGTCTCGGTGATCACGCCACCCGGGACCAGCAGCCTGTTGAACGACCGACGCCTGCGCTCGATCGCAGAGGGCCGCTCTCTGCCGGACAGCACCACACGGCGGCGCAGCCAGCTATAGCCGCGGCGTGGCAGCACCGCGCCCGCCACGCCGGTCAGCATGAGGACCCACCCGGCCACGTGGAAACTGAAGCCAGGCGGCTCGGCGGTGATGGCGAACGCCAGGATGGCGCCGATAGCCACCACGGTAAGGGCGGTCGCGGTCTTCATCGAAGGACCTTTCGCTGCAAAGACCGTTAGGCGGGTACCGGCTCACCCTCGGTCAGCCGGTCGCGCAGGTAGGCTAGCGCCTCGGCTAGCAGCCGAGACACGTGCATCTGCGAAATGCCTAGCCGCTGGCCGATCTCCGCCTGGGTCATGTTGCCGTAGAAGCGCATGAGCAGCAGTTTCTGCTCGCGTTCCGGCAGCTCCTTCCAGTGCGCCCAGACCGCCTGCATGTCGAGCACGTTCTCAAGCTGCGGATCCTCGTCGCCGAGCAGATCCGACAAGCTCGCGCCTTCGGTTTGGCTGGCGATCGGCGCGTCCAGGGAAGCGGCCCGGAAGGCCATGTCGGCCTGCCTGACCTCCCGCACCTCCTCCTCGCTGACGCCTGCGTGGACGGCCAGCTCACTGTCGGAAGGCAGTCGGCCGAGCTCGGCGGTCAGCTCCGCGGCGGTGTCTCGCAGCTCAAGCCGGAGTTCCTGCACCGAGCGCTTCACGTGGACCCCCCAGCGCCTGTCGCGGAAGTGGCGCTTGATCTCGCCGCTGACGCAGGGCTGCGCATAGCCGGCCAGGCTGGTGCCGAGCCTGGGGTCGAAGTTGTTGATGGCCTTCAGCAGGCCCACGTAGCCGACCTGCATGAGTTCTTCCAGCGGCTCTGTGCTGTTCTTGTAGCGCAATACGCAGGATCGCACGAGCGGCTGGTAGCGGCTGACAAGCACCTCGCCCGCGGCGTCGCGCTGGGTGTCGCAGCGGGGCAGTGACTGGATCATTGTCAGCAGCGTCGCGTCGTCGAGCGCCTCGAGGTCGCCAGCCCAGTCAGGTACGCCTGTCACTGGGGAGGTGATCTGTTTCATTCGTACTCCTGGCGGCGGGGGGACGGGGGTCCGCCTGCGCGGTGGTTGTTCCCGTCATGCGAGTCTCAAACATCCGACCGCCGGTGCACTCGAGGCAATGGCCAGGTATCGGGACGCTATGGACTAGGTATCGCAGTGCTTGAACCCCGTATTCCGCTGATAGGAACTTCGCAATAGGCCGCGCTTTCGGCAACCTGCGGCCGCCGCGATGCGTTGAAGGTGCGTCAGCGCCGTTGCACTAGCGTGGACAGTGACCTGTCGATCCGGGGGCTTTTAGATGCTGGAACCGCAGAGCTGGGTGCTCTTGGCCCTGCTGGTGCTGGCTTTCGGCGCGCTCATATGGTGGCTGGTAGTCGCCCGGCGGGTAGCACCGAAAGTTGTGGCAGCCTTCCTGTCGTTCGCCGTGGCCATGTTCTTCGGGGTGCTGTCGGTCAACAAGTACTTCAGCTACTACCAGACCTGGGGCGCGGCGATCGCCGACCTCTCGAACGCCAGCCCCAACTCCGGGCCGCAGATCTCGCAGGGCAGCCTACTGGCGGGTAACAAGAGCCTGGTGTTCGACCAGCGTGCTGTTTACGTCAAGCTGGCACAGGTCCAGGGTTACACGCTGCGCGTCACCGTCCCCGGTAAGGCCAGCCACCTCACCCGGCAGGTCTACATCTACCTGCCACCGCAGTACTTCCAGCCCCGGTACGCCAAGTACCGGTTCCCGGTGATCGAGCTGATCCACGGCCAGCCTGGCCTTCCGCAGGACTGGATCAACGTCGTCGGCATCCAGGAGACGCTGAACCAGATGGTGAAGCAAGGCCAGGCCAGTCCGGCAGTGCTCGTGATGCCCGACGCCAACGGGGGCAATGACATCTCCCAGCAGTGCCTCAACCAGGTCGGCGGGCCGCAGGACCTGACCTACCTCGCCCAGGACGTGCCGGATGTGGTGGGGCACATGCTGCGGGTGATGCCGCCTGGCAACGCCTGGGGCATCGCTGGTTACTCCGAGGGCGGCTTCTGCGCCGCCAATATGGCGCTCCAGAACCGCTACCGGTACGGCTATGCCGCCTCGCTGAGCGGCTACTACGACCCGATGAAGAACAAGCTGGGCAATCCACTCAAAACGGTGGATCCGTTCGATGGCAATAGCGCGCTCCGGGCGCAGAACACACCCCTTGACGAGATAAAGGCGGTGGCGCCGGGTGCGAGACTGCCGCTGTTCTGGCTCGGCGCCGGGCAGGGAAGCGCGGCTGACGTCGCCGATGCCTCCTACTTCGCCCAGCTGCTGCAGCTGCACGAGGCGGACGTCCCGCTGGTCATCCTCCCTGGTGGCGGTCACACGATGGGCAGCTGGCACGCCCAGGTGCCGCCCATGCTGTCCTGGATGACGCAGGGCCTGGCCGGTACGGTCGCCCACGACCAGGAACTGGCCCTCGCCCGGGCACACGCTCATTTCGGCTCGTCACCGCCGGCCGGACCGAGCGCCTCGCCAACCAAGTAGCGCTCTCCACCACCGCCCAGCGAGGTCGGCACGGAGGCCTCCACCGTGCGCTCAGCGGCGCCGCAGGGTTTCTGCGGCCGGATTCGTGGCATGTGCAGTCGAGGCACTGAATTCGCGAGAGGAGGCCCGATGTCACGACCACCCGTGGACGCACAGATCCTCTCTGACACGACCCTGGAGATTTTTGAGGCTGTCGCAACGCTGGAATACACCGGCCGCCGGCCGAGCCGGTCGGCCATCCTGGCGGCCGCCCGGCGAGAACAGGCTCTGGTCGACGAGGCCCTCGACGAGATGACCGCACGCGGCTTGCTTACTCAGACCGATGAGGGCGGCGAACGTGTCTACGTCCCGGCCCGCCGTGACTGGAGCACCCAGCCTGACCAGGCGGCCGGTCACCCGATGGAGTGAGACAGCAGCCAGCCTGGCAGACGCCCGGCGTGCGGCGGCCCGGCCGGCGGGCGGGCACGGGGGGAGGGGCCCACCGCCGACCGGGCCGAGTACCTGGCTGCTCGGCGGTAGCTGCTGCCAGTAGTACCAGCGTCGTCTGGAGCCAGCGCAGCCCGGGACATAAAGCCCGGGAGCCACAACACCAGCGCGATGAGAGCCAGCCGCCACGAACTACCCGCGCTGCGATTGGCAAACATTCGCCGGCCGCGGGTAGCCGGCTCTGCGGAACCTGAGGCGGAGGTGACTGATAGGGGAATGATCAGTACACCGGGGCCAGACGGGCCGGTGCCGAGCACCTGGCCACCGGCAGTCCTTGCTGTTTGGCTGGCAGCCAGCGGGGCAGCGGACTGACGGGGCTGAGGCTTCGCCGGGGGTCTCGTTCACTGCATACTGAGGTGGCCAGGCCGGTACGTCTGCCGGCGGCAGGCCGTCGGAGAACTTGTAACTGGCTGAGCTCGTTGAGGTGTATGTGCGCACTGAATCGTGGCAGCGGGGCACTCAACCTCCGCTATCACCGCCGCCCGGCACCCCGAGCCTCGACCCAGGCGCCGCTGTGATCAGCGGCGCTTTCTGGCACCAGGGGCGGACGTCGCTGGTGCCTTCATGAACGGCCTGTATGTCGGGATAACCCTGGTCGCGGCGATGCTGACCGGGTCCGGCTTCGTGCTCCAGCAGCACGCCGCAGAGCAGGTGCCCGCGACCGAGTTCCTGCACGCCGGTCTCATCGCCCGGCTGGTGCGTAACCGCCGCTGGCTGGTAGGCATCGCGGTGATGTGCGTGGGTTACCTCCTGCAGGCCTGGACGCTCGGCCACCTCACCCTGTCGGTCAGTGAGCCGCTGCTCACGACCAACCTGATCTTCGCGCTCTTCCTCGCCGTCCCGCTGTCCGGTCAGACGCTGCGCAAGACCGAGATCGTCGGCGCGGTACTGCTGACCGCCGGCGTGGCCGCCCTGTCGCTAACCAGGACGGTCAAGGCCCCGTCAGAGTCGTTCGGCTCGTCGAGTCACTGGCCGGCCGCCGCGGCCATCGCGCTGATTGCCGTATTCCTGGTGCAACTCGGCCGCAACCGCTCCGGCGGCGTGCGCGCCGCCCTGACGGGCATCGCGGCAGGCCTCATGCTGGGAGTCTCCGATGCCTTCACCAGGCGCACCGTCCTGATCATCGACGGCCGGCACCCCTTCCAACTGCTGGTGCACTGGCCGGGCTACGCCGCGATAGCGGCGAGCATCATCGGCCTGTGGCTAGTGCAAAACGCGTTTAACGCGGCGCCTCTGCACAAGTCGCTTCCTGCCGTGACCGCCGCCGAGCCGACGGCCGGCATCGTGCTCGGGGTGGTGGTATTCGGCGACAGGGTGCATATCTCGCCCCTGTTGGGAGCGGTGCAGCTAGCGGGCGTGCTAGCGCTCGTGCTGGGCGTGATCCTCGTCGCGAGGGCCCCGGTATTCCGTGAGCTGCGACTGCGCGAGCTGCCGCACGTGGCGCTCGAACTGCTCCAGCATCCGCTGCCCGCCGACCCACCCAACGAGACTGTTTCCGAATCCCGTGGTGAACCGGGTGAACCGGGTGAACCGGGTGAACCGGGTGATCGGGGTGATCGGGGCGCGGGCGGGCCGGAGCCCTCGGCCGAGCCTGCCAGTGACGGTCAGGCGGCCGGCAGCGAAGCCGCGAGCATCCTCCGGTCTAGGGCGCCAGCGGCAGAGTAGAACCTCATCACCTGCAGCTCAGCGCCCGGCGCGGGGCTGCCAGGGTTTGCCTCCCGTCACGTTCCACCGGGGAACGGGCTCGCTGGTCAGCCGGCCGTTACCGCAAGGTCGCGCACACATGGTCGGCCGGGAGTCGTTGCGCAGTCGCGGCCGGCAGGAACCTGAGATCGGCGTCCGTTCCGGCGACGGCCCGGACCACGGCACTGTCTATCGTCGCCAGGACAGGCTCGGACACCCCGCGATCCTGCAGGTCGGCCGGCTCAGTCGCGATGTCTGTCGGCGCCGGGCCCGTCCAGACCTGCACGTCACGCCTCGGCTGCCGGGACAGAAAGACCTCGGCCGCCAGGCCGTCGCGCAGCGCCCCGGTCACGTCGGTCAGGCCCTCGACGCCGCGGCCGTGCGCCTGGAGGCGGTGCCACTCGCCGAATCGGTCAGTGTCCTGCCTGGCTGCCCGCCGCGCGACCGTGACATTTGCCGCAGCGCCCAGTTCGGGGCTGTCAGCGGCGATCTCGGCATCGACGATGACGACGTTGTCTGCCAGCGGCGGACGCAGGTGCCTGAGCAGTAGTCCGCGTGCCTTGACGTCACCGGCTAGCAGCAGGTACTGAGCTCCCACCTGGTTAGCGGTTTGCTGGACGCGCCCGGCGAGGTCTTTGGCGTTATCGTCCCAGTTTCGTTCGATGCTGGATTCACGCCGCGTTCGCGCCAGGTCTCTGCCCTGAGCCTTGTGCACGGGCTCTATGCCCCCTGCCCGCTCTGCCGGGCCGGCCATCGCGGGCTGCTCGGGCAGCACTGAGGCGGCCCTGGCGTCGACGCCGACGATGGCCCCGCCGTCGCGGCCGACGCTCACCTGGACCCGTGGCACCGGTGGGAGGTGCTGGACCAGAAAGGGCAGCACGTCGGGCAGCGGCCCGAAGTCTGCCCGCAAGAGCTCGGGGGGCGTGCGCAGGGCGGGTGTGAGCACCACCCTGCCGTCCCTGGCGAACATGGCCCTGCCCGGCGCGGCCAGTTCGGGGCCGTCGAGCGCCGACTGCAACGCCTGGAGAGTGCCGGGATCAGCGCCGTGCGAGGCCAGGTGATCCTTTGCCTCGCGCCAGCGCAGCTTCACTGCGTCGGCTGCGGTCGGCGAGCGGCGGCTCGTATCGAGGTACACCGATACCCATCGGTCGAAATCACGGTAGAGCGGACGCAGGAAGCTCAGCATCATCGCGCTGCTCCTCTCAAGCCTGGGCTACCTCCGTTACCGCTCTCAGAGGTACCCCCAGGGCCGCCTGCGGCACCCGGCCAGCAGAAACACTCCGGCTGGCTGGGCTAGTGAGCGCAGTCACCGCAAACTGCTCAAGTTTGACCAGCTTGTCCTGTTTACGGCTGCCTGACTGGGGGGAGCCTGCTCAGTTATGACGAGCAGGCCGGCCTGGCCGGGCGTCCCGTACCCGCTCGGCGCCTCCTACGACGGCGTGGGCACCAATTTCGCGCTGTATAGCGAAGCCGCAGACCAGATCGAGCTCTGCCTCTTCGGCTCCGCCAGGACCGCCAGTGACGAGACCGAGGAACGGGTCCGGGTTACCGAGGTCGACGGGTTCGTCTGGCACTGCTACCTGCCAGGGATCGGGCCCGGGCAGCGTTACGGCTACCGCGTGCACGGGCCCTATGACCCCGCGGCGGGCCATCGCTGCAACGCCGCCAAGCTCCTGCTTGATCCGTACGCCAAAGCAGTCGATGGCGAGGTGATCTGGGGTCAGCCTGTCTTCGGCTACGAGCTCGGGGACCCCGACGAGCCAAACACCGCCGACTCAGCGGCCAGTACGCCGAAATGCGTCGTGACCAATCCCTACTTCGACTGGGGCAACGACCACGCTCCCTGTGTCCCGTATCACCGCAGCGTGATCTACGAGGCGCACGTCCGCGGGATGACCAGGCTGCATCCGGCCGTACCGCCAGGCCAACGCGGCACCTACGCCGGATTCGCGCACCCGGCCGTAGTGGAGAACCTGCTGGGCCTCGGCGTCACCGCCGTCGAGCTGATGCCCGTCCACCAGTTCGTCAGCGACGGCCATCTCATCGAGCGCGGCCTGTCGAACTACTGGGGCTACAACACCATCGGGTTCTTCGCGCCGCACCACGCCTACTCCTCGGCCGACCAACTCGGCGAGCAGGTCCCCGAGTTCAAGGCGATGGTCCGCGAGCTGCACGCTGCCGGCCTCGAGGTAATCCTCGACGTCGTCTACAACCACACCGCGGAGGGGAATCACCTCGGCCCGACGCTGTCGTTCCGCGGCATCGACAACGCGAGCTATTACCGGCTGACGGACCCGCCGGACCGCAGCGGCTACCCCGACACCACCGGCACGGGCAATAGCCTGCTGATGAGCAGCCCGCATGTGCTGCAGCTGATCATGGACTCGCTGCGGTACTGGGTGCTGGAGATGCACGTGGACGGCTTCCGGTTCGACCTCGCCGCCGCGCTGGCCAGGGAATTCCACGACGTCGACCGGCTTTCGGCATTCTTCGACCTGGTACAGCAGGATCCGGTGGTGTCTCAGGTCAAGCTGATCGCCGAGCCGTGGGACCTCGGCGATGGCGGATATCAGGTCGGAAACTTCCCGCCCCTGTGGACGGAGTGGAACGGCATCTACCGCGACGCGATCCGCGATTTCTGGCGCGGCCAGCCCGGTTCCCTGGGCGAGTTCGCTTCCAGGCTGACCGGATCAGCCGACCTGTACAGCAGCAACAACCGGCGGCCCGTTGCCTCGGTCAACTTCGTCACCTGCCACGACGGTTTCACGCTGGCCGACCTGGTGAGCTACGACCGCAAGCACAACGAGGCCAACGGCGACGCGAACCGTGACGGCACTGACGACAACCGGTCCTGGAATTGCGGCGTGGAGGGCCTGACTGACGACCCGGACGTGCTGGCGCTGCGCGCTCGCCAGCAGCGCAACCTGCTGGCCACCTTGCTCCTGTCGCAGGGGGTGCCGATGATGCTCGGCGGCGACGAACTCGGCCGCACGCAGCAGGGCAACAACAACGCTTACTGCCAGGACAACGACCTGTCGTGGCTGCACTGGTCCGACGCCGCGGGCGAGAGCCAGGATCATACCGGAACGGGGACGTCGGTATTCGCGGTCGCGCGTCAGCTCATCCGGCTCCGCGCGGATCACCCGGTGTTCCGGCGGCGGCGGTTCTTCACCGGCCCGGCAGACATCGGCTGGCTAACCCCGGCCGGCGCGCCGATGACCGACGCCGACTGGGCCGCCGGTTTCGCCAAGTCGCTCGCCGTCTTCCTGAACGGCGACGCGATCAGCGAGCCAGGCCCGCGCGGCGAGCGGGTGACCGACGACTCCTTCCTGCTGCTGTTCAACGCCGCCGAGCACGGTGTGCACTTCACCATCCCGGCCGCCAGCTACGGCGAGCAGTGGGCGCACGAGCTGGATACGGCCGAGCCGCTGCTGGCACTTTCCGAGATGGCGCCCGTCAAGCCTGGCGATTCGGTCACTCTGGCGAGCCGCTCGATGCGAGTGCTCCGGCGCGCCCGAGCGGTGCGTTTATCCGGTCGGGTGGCAGGTAGATGGTGCCGGCCCCGGAAGGAGACGCACATGGCGACGGCGACGCGGCGCACGATGAGCCAGGAACTCGCGGAGCGGTTCGAGCGGGACGTGCTGCCGTATCGGTCGTCGTTGCAGCGCAGCGCGTTCCGGCTGACCCATCACGCCCAGGACGCCGAGGACCTCGTCCAGGAAACGCTCGCCCGCGCCTGCGCGGGCTATCACCACTTTCGGCCGGGCACGAACCTGCGTGCGTGACTGCACAGAATCCTTACAAACACGTTCATTTCCTATTATCGCAAGCGCCAGCGTGAGCCAATGGTTGTCATCGGCGACGCCGAGCAGCTGTGCGCGGTCCAGTCGCCTGTGCGCCAGCCGGCCGCAACGCAGTCGGCCGAAGAGCAGGCCCTGGCCCGGATGCCGGCAGACGAGCTCATCAGCGCGCTGCGGGCGCTGCCGGACGAGTTCCGCCTCGCCGTCTGTCTCATCGACGTCGAGGGCCTCAGTTACCGGGAGACCGCGGCGGTCATGGGCACGCCCATCGGCACCGTCACGTCGCGGTTGCATCGCGGCCGCACCAGCCTCCGGTCGCAGCTCACGGCTGCGAGCTAGGCCCATCGCAAGAAGAGTCCTCCATGACTGCGCTCACCGGCGCCGCTGCGAGTGATCGGACGGCGGAAAGACTGCCCCTAATGGTCATCTGTTTAGGGCGGGCAGGCCAGGGCAGACGCGCATTACGGCTGACCGGGCGTGTCGGAAGGCCGCGCTTTGTCGAGGTCAGGCGGGTTCGACGAGCGGTTCTATCCGCCCGGGTCACCTCATGATCACCGCGGCGGCTGTGGGGGCGGCCGCCGCGGGCATAACCGAGCCTCTCGGCCGGGTGCCGTACCTCAGCTACCCAGGCCGACCGGCCCTAGCCGGGGTCCGGCCGACGCGCGGTCCGCACGGCCCAGCGCAGGCTCGCGCAGGAACATGTGCAGGCGGATCGTGGTCCCAGCGTCGCTAGCACGTATCTCGGCGAGGTCGCATACCTGGTTGACCAGCCATAGCCCCTGGCCGCCCGACTCGTCGCTCGCCGGCCGGTCGTAGCCGGCGAGCGGGTTGGTAATGTGCCCGGAATCTTCGAACTGACACAGGATCTCGTCGGCGGTGACCCAGATACGAACCAGGCCCGCGCCGGCTGTGTGCTTGAGCGTGTTGGCCGCCACCTCGCTGGCAGCGATGACCAGATCAGTACGGCGCGAGCCGGACAATCCAGCCCGTGCGCCCTCGGCCGCGACGAGGGCTCGCACCGGGCGCAGATCGTCCTGGTAGGACATGACGCGGGCGCCGGGCGGGGCCAGCAGCAGCGTCTGCGCGCGGACGCCTCCATTCGCTGCGGCACGGTAGTCACGGTTGTCGCGCTCGCCACCGCCTTGCCTCAGCCACGGGTGACTGTCGCAGGCCGCGGTGATGGCGGAGCCGGGCAGCCCGGCGACGTCATACGGGCAGAGCATGGTCATGCGCGTGGCGGCGAATACGAGATTTGCCGTCGTTTCGTACCTGGCTACTTCGCTGAGCTCGGGCGGGGAACGGCCGGCCCAGGCCAGTTCACAGACAACCCGAACGCCCTGCCCGTTGTGCTCGTCGGCAAAGGCGCGGACGAGCGGCATCAGTCGGGCCGGATTCCGGCCGAGGTCCGCCGTGTCCAGTCTGCGAGCGCCGGACATCTCACCTGGCAGATTCCAGCCTGGCGGCAGCCGGCCAGCGGGCAGGGCTAGCAGGACTGACTCACCCGCTGACCGCCCGGCCGCAACGAAGTCGCGAATCCCAGCAAGGTACTCGTCGGGCGTCCGATAGAACCAGGCCACATGCCGCATGCCGCCACCGGCGGCAGCCTGGTCGCTCAACGCCAACCCCCAAGCATTACTAGCCTGCCGCCCGTTCTTGGCGGCAAGCGGCCCGGGCCCCTTGCACTTCTGGCCGTCCGACACCTTATTTTCCACGCCTGATTTTCCACGCCTGTCCGGCCGCTACCTGCCCGCCCAATCACGGTCTATGCAACCTCCGTACGCCGGACGACCATCTACCAACTACCAAAAGCCGGTATACGGTTGACGGGCGAGGGTGTGCTAATCCCAGGGCGGAGTGTGGTAGCGAGTGGACGGAGCCTCGCTCTCGGCCGAGAGCCGCGGTGAGACCATGATCATCACGATCACGGGTGATCTGGACATCGTCACCAGCCCGCAGCTCGATGAATGCCTGACTCAGGCCGAAGCCGATCACAGCAGGATAATCCTGGATTTCGGCGAGGTTAGTTTCCTCGACACGAGCGCGCTGGCGGTCATTGTCGGGCACTGGAAGATAGCCGAGTCCACGGGCGGCACGCTCGCCCTCGCTAACGCCAGGTACCGGTACACCAAGACGCTGTGGATCACCGGGCTTGCCGAAAAGCTGACCCTGTTCAACACCGTGGACGAGGGCCTCGCCGCCTTGGCGCAGGCGGCGGGCACCGCCGAGGGGTAGCGCACAGCGTGCCGAGTTCCGACCTGGCCTACCGAACCGCCGCACTGCTGAGCCTGACCGCGGCGTCGGAAGCGAAATCGCTGAGCCAGCTCACCGAGCTTGCGGCCAGCCAGGTGGCTGGGTGTGCGGCTGCCAACGTGGCCGTCTGGCGGGACGGCGAGCTTGCCGCCTGGGCCGCAAGCCACCCCGAATCTTCCCGAATCGTCAACTTGCAGCTGGTGAGTGGCCGCGGGCCGCTCATCGAGGCCATGGCCAGCGGGGGTCCGGTGAGCTGTCCCGACACGCTTACCGAGGCGCGCTGGCCCGAATTCGCCGCGGCAGCGTTGCGGGTGGGCATCCGTAGCTGCGTCGTACTGACCTCCAGCGGCGAGGCGCTCGTCACTCTGTCTCTGCTGGGTCTCCGGCCCCGGTCCATCGACCTGGATCAGCTCCAGCTCGCTGAATTGCTCGTCGCCTACGGCGGCGCCCTAGTCGGCGCCGTCGCCGATTACGGCGACTCGCGGCGACTCGCCGACCAGCTGCGAGAGGCAGCCAGCTCGCGAGCGATCGTCGATCAGGCCAAAGGCATCCTCATGCACGCGCTCGGCTGCAGCGCAGACGATGCACTGGAGCGCATGCGGCAGGTCTCGCAGCGCACGAACCTGCGAGCAATCGAGGTGGCGCAGCGGGTTATCGATGCCCACGCCGGGCCGAGCGGCCGCAGCCCCCGACGGCCGGCCGACGCGGCGAGCAAGGCGAAACCCGCCGGGCCGGCCGAGAACGCGCCGACCGATCAGGACGGCGCGCTGGCCAGGCTCGCACGTCTCGCTGAGCCACCGGCCGGGGGGCGAACCGGCCGGGCTCGGTGACGGCCAGCGGCTCCGGCCCGTGCGAGCCGTCAGCCGCAGCCACGGATCTCGCTTTCGTAGGCATCCGGCTCTCGCTGCGACTATTACGCTTGTCGGCAGGATGAATGCCGATCGTGTGGACAAGCCCAGGGCACTGTCTCCGCTAGTGTCGCAGGCATATGGGGAAATAGCCGGACTCAAGTCTCGCGTTGCCGACCTGCGGCAGGCTGCCCGGCTGCCTCGTGCGAAGTCTCAGCTTCTTCTGGACGCTGCTCTAGCCGAGCTGGACGCGGCGGTCGCCGCGCTCGACGGCGAAGCCATAGCCGAGACCGGCGCCGATGGGAAGGGTCGCGCGGGAGCGCACGCGGACCGTAGGCTCCTACACGCGATCTTCAGCGCTACCCCGATGCCGCTATACGTGGTGGACAGGGACGGCACCGTGCTGCGCGCCAACTCCGCCGCCAGCGAGTTGCTCGGCGCCGACCCCGGCTATGCGACCGGCCGAGCGCTGCCTTCTCTCGTGGAGCCGGCCGCCAGGGCGGCACTGCGGTCCAAGCTCGCTGCCGCGGTGCGCACCGGAGCGGACGGGCAGGTCACATGTGGCCTGCTCGGCAGCGACGGGGTCGTGGCGGCTGAGCTGCTAATCCAGCCGTTGACCGTGCGCGGGGATGCCGACCGGCTGCTCGTGGCTGTGGCCTCAGAAGCCAGCAGGCCAGCCGCGGGCCGCGGGGCCGCTGCCGAACACGGCGCTGCTGCCGACAACGCTGCGGTGGCGGGCGCTGTCCGTCGGCTCGACCTGATGGCAGAAACCGCGAGGCTGCTCCTGGAGGCAACCACGGTCAGTGAGTCGGTGTTGCTGCAGCGCTCGGCTCGGCTGTTGTCCGCCACCCTGGCCACCTGGGCGATCGTCGACGTCCGCCGCCGCGGCGAGCTGCGCCGGCATTATGCGGCCGGTCCAGACGACCCCGAATCGGCCGACCTAGCCCAGGTCGCGGCCGCTGCAGACCCGGCTCGCGGAACCGTGCCTCAGCAGGTGGCCGAGTCAGGCCAGGCACTGCTGCTCAGCCACGTGGACGACGAACTGGCGCTCGGGGCGACAACGGACGGCCTGCCGCTGCTGACGCTGCTCGACGCGGCCAGCGTGCTCTCCGTGCCCATGAGCGACGGCGCCACGCAGCACGGCGTGCTGACGCTGATCCGGCGATCCGACGACGGGCAGTTCAGTCTCGCGGACGCTGCGCTGGCCGAAGAACTCGGAGCGCTGCTCGGGCGTGCCGTCTCCGCGAGGCGGACCCTGCACCAGCGCACCGAGACGGCCGACGCGCTGCGCGCTAGCTTGCTGCCGCCGGTACTCAAGTCGGTGCCAGGAGTTGAGATCGCGTCTGCACACCTCGTGCCCACTCGAGGGCGTGAGGTGGGCGGCGATTTCTACGATGTCTACCCGACACCCGGCGGGTGGGGCGTCGCCATCGGTGACGTCTGTGGCAAGGGCGAGGATGGCGCCGCGGCCACCGCGACCGCCCGGCACGCCATCAGGGTGCTCGCACACTCTGATCCCGATCCCGTGAGCGTGCTCCGTGGCGCAAACGAGATCATGCTCGCCGAGGAGTTCGGGGGCCGCTTCGTGACCGCCAGCGTGGCCCACCTGAGCTGGCGCGATGGCGCGCTGCACATCGTTCTGGCGAGCGCGGGGCACCCAGGCCCCGTCCTGATCATGCCGGATGGCCGCGCTCAGCTGCTGGCAGGCGGCGGCGTGCCGCTCGGCATCTTCGCCGATCCCGAGCCAGCCAGCCGCAACCTCGAGCTTTCCGCCGGGGACATCCTGTTCTTCTACACCGACGGCCTGACCGACGCCCGCAGCCCGCAGTCCACCTACCTGGAGGACGCGCTCGCCGACAGCCTTGCCCAGCTCGCAGGTCGTCGCGCCGCTGACGTCGTCTCCGACATGCGAAAGCTTGTGCTGGACTTCTGTGACGGCGTCCTGCAAGACGACCTGACGATGCTGGCGCTCCGGGCCGGCACCAGGCCGGCCGGATAACGCTGGACTCCGGTCAGCGCCGCGTCGGAACTACTTTCCCGGGCTAGCGCGGCTGCGCTGCTGCTCCGACAGCCACTGCTGCCGCGAGCGGCGCAGCGCGGCCATCGTGCCGCCCGGCTGCGCCGGTTACACGCAGCCGTTTACGCATGGGCGCTGATGGGAAGCTCTCCGGCGGAAAGCTGGCAGGCCGGAGCGCGGCGGAGACGATGGATCAGGCGGCATCGGCAATCGGGCCAGCCATCGTGCTCGGCGGCGGCGGCGTCCTCGGCGCTACTCAAGTCGGCATGCTGCGCGCGCTACTGGAATCGGGCATCCGGCCCGGCCTGGTCGTGGGCACTAGCGTCGGCGCGATCAACGGCGCGGCCATCGCAGCGTCCCCGAACATCGCGGGAGTGGAGAACCTGGCGGCTCTATGGACCTCGCTGGCCGAGGCCGGCATGTTCACCGAGAACGTGCTAGCTCGGGCGAGCACGCTGGCCAGATACCGGACGCACCTGTACTCGCCGGCCCCGCTCCGCAAGCTGCTCGCGGCTCACCTGCCGGCAGCGTTCGCCGATCTCGAGATCGGATTCCAGTGCGTCGCGGCGAGCATCGAGCGCGCCGGAGCGCACTGGTTTTCCAGCGGTCCGCTCATCGAAGCGGTGATGGCTTCGGCCGCGGTGCCTGGCCTGCTCCCGCCGGTCGCTATCGACGGCGAGCACTTCCTCGACGGCGGCCTCGTGCATTCGATCCCGATCGGCCGGGCGCTCGCCCTCGGCGCCACGGACGTCTATGTGCTGCACGTTGGCCGAATCGACAAACCACTGAAGCCGCCCCGGTCGCTGTGGGACGTCTGCCTCACCTCCTTCGAGCTGGCGCGCCGGCACCGGTTCGTCGAGGAGATGGCCGGTCTGCCTGCCGACGTGCGGGTGCACGTGCTGCCGAGCGGTGAGGAGAACTTGCCGCTCGTCTCGCTTCGCTACCGGACTGCTCGGGCAGTCGCTGCCCGGATGCTGCGCGGCTATCAGGCCGCTGCCGAGTACCTGTCAGCCCAGCAGGACATCGCATGAGACTGCCGCCTACCGCAATCCGCCGAGCCGTGATCGATCCGGTGTGGCCGGCCGTCGCCGTCGTCGTGGCGCTGCTGTTTCTGCTCGTGGCCGCCGTCAGCGGGCTGGCCGCGCCGCTGACGCGGCGCCGGCGGCTGCTGCGGTTTGCTCTGCTCGGCGCGCTATACCTGATCCTGGATGCCATCCTGGTCGTCTGCTGCGGCGCCCTGTGGCTGCGGTATCCGCTGGCCAGCCGGCGCGACGCGGCTGGCTGGTCGAGCCGGCACGAAGCCCTGCTGCGGAAGTCGCTAGAGGTCTTGCTAGCTGCCGCCCGGCAGCTACTCGGGTTCCGGGTCGAAGTCCAGGAACCGCCTGATCAGGAAAGGATCTCCGGTCTTCCGCTGCTGGTGCTGGCCCGACACGGCGGGCCCGGTGACTCGTTCGCGCTCGTCGAGATGCTGATGTCCCGCTACGGTCGCCGGCCCGCGATCGTGCTGACCGAGCGGCTGCGCTGGGACCCCGGTCTTGACGTCCTGCTGGGCCGTTTGCCGAGCTGTTTCGTAGCCCGCGGCCGCCGGGACGCGATCCTCGCCAGGCTAACCGAACTGGCCGCCGGCATGGATGACAACGACGCCATCCTGATGTTCCCCGAGGGCGGTAACTGGACGCCCGGCCGACACCGGCGTGCTATCGCCCGGCTGACCGGCGCCGGGCGTTGGCGTGCGGCTGCCGACGCCGTCAGCAACCCCAACGTCCTGCCGCCGCACGCGGCCGGCGTCCTGGCGTGCCTCGCCGGCCGGGGCGACCTGAACGTCGCCGTGGTCGCGCACACCGGACTGGAAGACCTCGTCAGTGCGGCGTCGATCTGGCGCGCCGTCCCGGTCAGCGAACCGATGCTGGTCCGCTGGTGGTACGAGCCAGCGAGGGCGTTGCCGCGCGGTGCGGCACGGCGGCGCGACTGGCTGCGACTCCAGTGGGCCATCGTGGATTCCTGGATAGACGCGCGCAAGGCTGCTGCCACGGCACGGCGCCAGGACCGCGTACCCGTCCAGACCGAGACCGCAGCCGACCCCGTTCCGAACAAACTCGCCTCCTCGCCCGCTGAGCAGTGACGCGCTCCCGCGCATGCCCTTCCGCTCAGTAAGACTCACGCCGCTGGGTAGTTGCCGCTGTCGGCGCATGCCGCTTCGGCTTCCGGCCGCTGGCGGGCGCCCGGCGGCGAGGCGTCCGCCCGCCGTCCGTGAGCGTTGCAAGGTAAGGCAGTGATCCATGAATACGATCCCCGAGCACAGCGGCAGCCCCGCGCAGGGCGGCCGCGAGAGCGGCAACGGCACCCCTGCGCGCCCTATCGGCGTTGATGATGCTGTGCGCTTGCTGGAGGTCGCAGGGCACGACATCGCGGTGGCGTCTACCTGCATCGGTCTCGGAGATCTCGATGAGGCGCACACGAGTGTCCTGACGGCACGCGTCGCCGCTGATGCCGTGGAGGAGATCCTGCGGATGTTGCTCGAGGGCCGCGGGCCGGGCCGGACCGCCTGATAGGGATCGATGGTCCTCCGCGGTCGGCGGCGACGAGCGCAGTGGCGCGCTCCGTTAGTCCGACTCCCCGCGTTGCGGCTCCGTCTGCTTGGCCTGGATCCAGGCTTGTGCTGTCTGCGAGAGCACCCGCCCGGCCGAGAACTGCGCCTTGTATCTGGCAGCGCCGGCGACGACGTGGTCCTTGCCGGTTAGCAGCACCCCGACGCCTTGTCGCGCCACCGCGGCAGGGTCGTCCTGTCCTGGCATCAGTGCCGTGACCCTCACGCCCGTGTCGCGCAGCTCGTAACGCAGCGCTTCGGCGAACGACAGCAGAAATGCCTTGGAAGCGGCGTAAGTCGCGTGATAGGGACCGGGCGGGGTCGCTGCGACAGAGGACGTGAACAGCAGGCCACCGGTCCCCCTGGCGATCATCTCGGTCAGCATCAGCTTGGCTAGATGCACGGCACCGGTGACGTTGAGCCCGATGAGCCGGAGCTCGGAGGCCAGGTCGTTATCGCGGGCGAAGTCGCCGCTGACGCCGACGCCGGCGGTGATGGCGACCGCGTCCGGCGTGCGGCCAGTGCCCCGGACTGCTGAGTGCAGCGCTTGCACGCCGTCGTAGGTGGACAGATCGACCTTCAGACCCGTCGCCCGAACGCCCGTTGCCTGCAGGTCGCAAGCTATCGCGTGGATGCGCTCATCCTCGGCCGCGATCACCAGGTCGAAGCCCGCCGCGGCAAATTCGCCGGCCAGTGCCCGACCAATCCCGCCGGACGCCCCGGTCACCACCGCGAGCCCGCTGCTGTCATGGTGTTCCATTCAGCCCCCGCATTCAAAGCCCCCGCCGCACCGCAAACGGGCAGCGCTCAGGACCGCCGCTGGTTTCTGCGAGGGCCGCCCTACCCGGCAGCGGCCGGGCGAACCCGCAACCGTGCTTGGACCGATCAGCTGGCAGTCGTCTGGCCTGGGGAAAAGCGGCTAGCAGCTATGTCGAGCGGGTGCCGGAGGAGCTCTCAGGGGGCGGCGAGGCGCCCCGCTGCATCGCACGATGCCCGCAGTGCATCTTGCGATGGCCCGAAGACGTCCGCCACCGCGCTGGCCGGGTCGTCCGCCCGGGATCGTCGGGCAGCGCCGGGCCCTCCAGTCAGCCCGGCTTTCATATCCGGGTAGACCTGCAGCTTCTCATCGCCGCCCAGCAGGACGAGCAGCCGCCACACCGCCGACGACCGGATAACCGCGCGCAACTCGACGCCGCACTCGACCGCTCGATTGTAGGCGGCCAGCAGGCACCGGATTCCCGCGCCATCGCAGAATTTTGTCCGGCTCAGATCCGCGATCACAACCAACACTCCCGGCCGGATCGCGGCACTCAGAGCAGAACTCACCTCGTCACTGTTGGAGATGTCTACTTCAACCGGAAAGCTTACGATTTCGGGTATCACGAGCGGCTTGGCCGGCAATTCCCTGCTTGCATCCGGAACCATGAAACCCTCCCGATGAGCCGTCCGCTGCCGGCCCTGGGCAGCGCTACGTCGAGAGGCGGCTGTTTCGTCAACCCACCAACTCACAGTGTGCCCGCCCAAGCATCCGTCTGTCACGGATTGGGCGGGAACTGCGACCATCGTCGGCTTGAATCGCTGAGCCGCTGCCGCTGCCGCACCACGGCGGCCGCCACGACCCCCGAAGTACGGTTCCGGAACCATGCGAAGCGGCGGCCCCGACTGCAGGTCAACACAGCAAAGCCACCGAGCGGACGCCCGTCCTGATCGGGCGCACGGAACGCGGCAATGACTAACTGCCTTTGATACCGCGCATATGGTCGGCAGCACAGGGCAGTACGAGCAGCCGTGGCCGCGGGCGCCTCGGTGTCTCCGCGGCCGCGACGATTCTAGGTAGCCGACGACAGGAAGGCACGCTGTGCTCGCCGCGCTGGTTCTCGCCGGGGTCATCTCGGCGCCCATAGGGACGCTGGGTCTACTCATCCCCTGGCGGCGCCCAGCCCGAACGGCCGGCACCTGGCCTGCCGCGCGGCGGCTCGTCCTCGCCGCCGGCGCCACGGTCGTGCTGGCCGCTGTCGTCGTCGGCGCTCTCCGGCTGCTCGGCGACTCCCAGCACCTCGCCATCGACGCTGCGTCCGGGTTCCTGGTGGCCAGCCTCGTGTGGCTGCCGGTGACCAGGCGATGGAAGGCGCGCGCCCACCTGTGTTGGTCATCGGCGATCTTTCTGTTCGTCGTCTATCTCGCGTTCGTCTTCGAGTGGACGCTAGACAGTGGCCTCGGCCTCGCGGGCACGATCGGCGGGCTGGTGCTCTGGCTGCTGGAGGTGTGCGCGTCGCTGCTCGCCTGCGCCTATCTGTGGGAGATCTGCGACGCCCTCGGCTCCGAGCACTGGCGCAGGCGCTACAACCGGCCCGCGCCGGGCAGCGTGTCTGACAGCGAACTGCCGTTCGTGAGCCTCCACGTGCCCGCTCACAATGAGCCACCCGACATGGTGCTGGACACGCTCCGGTCGCTCGCCCAGCTCGACTACCCGCGGTACGAGATCGTCGTGATCGACGACAACACCGACGACGAGGAGCTCTGGCGCCCGGTCGAAGCCTGGTGCGAGCGGCACGGGGCGAAGTTCGCGCATCTGGAGAACTGGCCGGGCTACAAGTCGGGCGCGCTCAACTACGCGCTCCGCGAGCTGACCGACCCGCGCGCAGAGGTCATCGGCGTCGTCGACTCCGACTACCAGCTCCGGCCCGGTTTCCTGCGCCGGTGCGCGCCGCTGTTTGCCGACCCGTGGGTCGGCTTCACCCAGGCGCCGCAGGACTACCGCGGCTGGTCAAGGTCCCGCTATTACCGCCGCCTCTACTACTCCTACCAGTACTTTTTCGCCGTCTCCCAGCCGTCGCGGAACGAGCGGGACGGAGCGATCTTCGCCGGGACAATGGGCCTGATCCGCCGGGTGGCACTCGAGCAGCTCGGCGGCTGGGACGAGTGGTGCATCACCGAGGACGCTGAATTGTCGCTGCGGCTGCTCCGCAGCGGCTGGTCTGGTCTGCACGTCGATGAGTCCTGGGGCCGGGGCATCATGCCGCTGACCTTCGAGGCACTCAAGGGCCAGCGGTACCGCTGGTGCTTTCGGCGGTATCCAGATCCTGCGCATGCACTGGCGCTCCCTGCTGCCGGGCAGGTCGGCGCCGCAGAACCGGATGAGCGTCGGCCAGCGCTGGGCGTACCTGGCCGGCGCCGTCCAGTGGTACGGCGACTCTGCTCGGGCTGCTGTTCCTGGTGTTCCTCCTGGCCGGGGCCGCGAATCTGGCGACCGGCGGCGGCGAGCTGTTCCGCAAGCTCACCTTGTTCCTGGTCGCAACGGTGCCGGTGCTCGTGCTGCTCGGCCTCGTCCGCGCCGTCGCGCTGCTGCGCCGCAGCACCGGCGCGTCCTGGCGAGATGCCATCGGCGCCTTCTTCATCTGGCAATCCACGTCGCTGGTCGTGGCCCGCGCGTCCGTCCTCGCCCTGTTCTCGAAGAAAGCGGCATTCCTGCGCACGCCGAAGACCAGCGAGCAGGCCAAGTGGTGGGAAGCATTCCGCGCCAACTGGGGGGAATCTCTCCTCGCGCTGCTCGGGATCGCGGGGATTGCGGGGGCACTGAGCCGGCCCACCGAGCTGGCTGGCCCGCTGCTGGCGCTGCTGCTCGTCGCACCGACAGCGGGCCTTGCGGCCGCCCCGATCAACAGCTGGGCCGCGCAGCGTGCGGCGCTGCCCGCCGACATGCGGAGGTGGCGGACGACTGAATGGCGGCGGACCAGGGACCGGCGGGCATTTGTCCGCGGCGCCGCTACCGGCGGGCTCGTCACCGTCGGAGCGGTCATCATCGGCGCCGTGGCGCTGATGATGGCACCGAGCAGGCACCCGGTCCAGCCCCCAGCGCTGGTACAGACGCCCCTGGGCCACGTGCACTCGGCTGGGCCACGCCACCCCGCCGGATCGCGCTCAGCGAACCCCACTCCGTCGCGAAGTTCGACCCCGAGTTCCGCACCTACGAGCACCCCTGCATCCAGCCCGCCTACGCCGTCCTCGCCTGCTGGAGGTACCACGAGCAGCCCGTAGACGGGGCAGTGCCGCAGCCGGGCGGAGCCGCAGCAGGGCATCCGCCGGCGGCGCTTCGAGGCACGTACCGTCGGGGGAGGGCGGGTACGACACCAGCGAAGGCGGCGGCTGCGGCGTCAACCTCGTCCGGGCGACAGTAACCCGTAACTTTCTCTAGTCTCCTATCCTGGCTGAATCCAGTCGTCTTCGGTGCAGCGCGGTCCAGGGAGGCGAGCTATCACGTCGAACCCACGGAGTGTGGCACGCCCGCGCCCGCGCCATCGTCCGGAGCTCTGCCCGGGCGGCCTTCAGCATGACGAGCGGCCGGTACGCTTACATCGCGGTTGACGAAACAGCCGCTGTTGGCACAAGCGCACGCCTCCTTGGGGCTCCGAGAGCCTGGGGGATGCACCTGCTCGCTTGGAGGCATAGACGTGCCGACGAATGCCAGCCCTGATGACCAGCTACGGGATATTCAGGCTCTCACGGACACAGCGCTCTCACGCCTCGATGCCGAAAGCCTTCTGGCCGAGTTGCTCGACCGCGCTAAGGAAATCCTGCAGGCCGACACCGCCGCCGTGCTGCTTCTCGACCACTCGGCGCGAGAGCTGATCGCCACCGCAGCGTCCGGCCTCGAAGAGGAAGTACGGCAGGGTACCCGGGTCCCGCTCGGCGCTGGCTTCGCGGGGCGCGTCGCCGCGGAACTCCATCCGGTGATCCTGGACAGAGTGGACGAGACCACCGTGGTCAACCCCATACTCCTGGCCAGAGGGATCGGGACGCTAATGGGCGTGCCCATGATCGTCGGCGGACGCGTCATCGGCGTCATGCACGTCGGCGCGCTCGGCGGGCGCCGTTTCACCACTGACGACGCTGCGCTCCTCCAGGTCGCAGCCGACCGGGCTGCCGCCGCTGTGTCGGCGATACTGGCGAGGACCGATCGGATAGCCGCGGGCGCGCTGCAGCGCAGCCTGCTGCCCACTGCGCTGCCTCGTCTGCCGGGCGCGGAACTTGCCGCCCGGTTCGTCCCAGGCCACGGCGTCGTCGGCGGCGACTGGTACGACGTCTTCTTCCTGCCGACCGGTGAGCTGGGCATGGTCGTGGGAGATGTCGCCGGGTCTGGCCTACCCGCGGCCGTCATCATGGGCCGCATGCGCAGCGCGCTCCGGGCCTACGCGCTCGAGACGAAGGATCCTGCCGACGCCCTGACCAGGCTGGACCGCAAGATGCAGCATTTCGAGCCCGGTGCCCTCGCCACCGTGCTCTACGCCGTCTTCGAGCCGTCGCTGGAATATGCCCGGATATCTGCTGCTGGGCACATTCCCCCGGTTCTCGCGCTGCCAGGCCGCTCCGGCGAGCTAATCGACGTGGATGCTGACCTGCTCATCGGCGCGGACGCGAGTACACGACGGCACTCAACGACTGTCGCGATGCCACCGGGCGGGCTGCTGTGCCTGTGTACCGACGGCCTGATAGAGCGCCGCGAGTTCCCGCTGGACGAGGGCATCGACCGACTCTGCAAGGCAGTCCAGGCCGGGCCAGCTGAAGCCATGTGCGCGGCCGTCATGCTAGCCCTCGTGGGCAACGAGGAGGCTCGCGACGACATCGCGGTCCTGATGCTCCACCGACTGGAGTGCGCAGAAGCCGATGGCGTGCGTCCGGCTGGTCAGCCAGCCAGCGAAGGCTCGGCAGCAGCGGGCTGAGGTTGCACTCCGGAGACGCGGCCGACAATCTCCTCCGCCAGGTCCCTGACCTTCACGTTCGACCGCTGCGACGCTGCCCTCAGCATCGCGAACGCCTGGTCCGGCGAGCATCTGGACTCGGCCATCAGGATTCCCTTCGCCTGCTCGATGACGGGCATGGTGTGCAGCCGGGCCAGCAGCCGTGCGTACGCCGCCTCGCGCATGATCTCGCGCTCTGGACAGCCGTCGTCCAGGCACAAAGACGCCTCCGGCAGCAGGTCCCTGGACTGCGTCAGCCGCTCGAGATCCTCCCTGAGGGCGAGCTGAGCGCTGATCTGCTCCGCCAGAGCACCTTGAGGAACGCCGGCGAACTCCATCTCGTCTCCTGGGCGGCGACCGCCGCCCGACAACGCTGTCACGTCGGGTACCCCCCAAACTGCACCAGATTGGGCAAGGGAATACTGGCCATAGGGTCTTCAACTTCTGTTCATCGAGCCAGTTGAAGAATCTATGAGGAAGTGTAGGTCATTTCCGCTGAGGATGTGAAGAGGGTGTACGGGCGTATGTCTGAAGAGTCTTCGGCTGACGCGCCTAGGATGGCTGACATGGATGACCCGCTCGGCCGACCGGTCTATAGCATCAGCGCGGTTGCACGCATGGTGGGGGTGCCCGGCGCCACCCTGCGCACCTGGGAAGACCGTTACGCGCTAGTGGTACCGGATCGGAACGCCAGCGGTCACCGGCTGTTCAGCCGTGCCCATGTCGAGCAGCTCCGGTTCGTGAAAGTGCGGATGGCCGGCGGAATGAGCGCGGCCGATGCCCACCGCATGCTGGCCGAGCAGCTGGACGCTGGGCGGCCTATGGTTGCCCCCACTCGTCACCACCCGCACTTGCTGATCCTGCTCGCTGAGCATGACCACTACGCGGCCGAGCTTCAGGAGTACTTCCTGAAGACCGAGGGATTCCAAGTGGATGTTGCGCTGGGCGGCGAGGCCGCCAGGCAGTCTTTCCTGGAGAACTCGCCATCGCTGGTGGTGCTTGAGCTGCTGATATCCGGGGGCGCCGGGCTGAGCCTGTGCCGGTACTTCAAGGAGGAACGCGACGTGCCGGTGATCGCGGTCTCAGCGCTGGCATCCCGGGATCAGGCCATCGACGCTGGCGCTGACGCGTTCTTGCTCAAACCGCTGGAACCGTTGCAATTCGTGTCTACCGTCAGGGATCTGCTGGGCTCAAGCGCGTTCTTGACCGGCGAGAGCTAGGAGGGTTCGTGAGTGACCGGCTCCGGAGCGGGCACGCGCCGCTCGATGACGTGATGGGCGGCGGCCTTCCCGCCAATGCCATCAGTCTCGTCATGGGCGCTCCCGGCAGCGGCAAGACTATCCTTGCCCAGCAGTACGCCTTTCGGAACGGACAGCCCGAGGCACCTGCGATCTACTACTCCACCGTCTCTGAGCCGCTGGAAAAGATCGTCAGGTTCGGGCAAAGCCTGAACTTCTTCGACACAGCCGCGATCGGGGCTTCGGTCTTCTACGAGGATCTCGGGGCGACGGTCAGCCGGGATGGCCTGAAGGGCGTCGCCGAGCAGATCGGACGCGCTGTCCTTGAACGCCGCCCAGGGCTGATTGTCATCGACAGCTTCAAGGCGCTGCAGGCGTTCGCGGCCGACTACGGTGATTTCCGCAAGTTCCTGCACGAACTCGCCGGGCGGCTGGGGGCGTTCCCGGCCGCGAGCTTGTGGGTGGGTGAGTACGTAGAGAACGAGATCCCCACCATGGCCGAGTTCGCTGTCGCTGACGCGATCATCGAGTTGAAGTCCGAGAGGATCGGGCAGCGAGAAGCCCGGTTCCTCCAGGTGAAGAAGCTGCGTGGCAGCGGGTTCCGCTCCGGCCAGCATGCGTACCGGCTGACCCCGAACGGGTTGCATCTGTTCCCGCGGCTCGCCGACATCCCGACCGAGCGGGGCTACACGATGGGCGACAGCCGGATGTCGTCGGGGATCTCCGCCCTAGACGACATGCTGGCCGACGGTTACTGGCCGGGCGCCTCCACTCTGATTGCCGGACCTTCCGGCTCGGGAAAGACCCTCATGGGCCTGCACTTCGTGATAAACGGGGCACGGCAGGGACAGCCGGGGGTGATCGCCACCCTGCAGGAGAACCCAACCCAGCTCCAGCGCGTGCTTGCCGGGTTCGGCTGGTCGCTGCACGAGCCGAACGTCGAAGTTATGTACCGATCTCCGGTCGACATTTACATCGACGAATGGGTCTACCACCTGCTCGACACCGTCGAACGGACCGGGGCGCGGCGCGTGCTCATCGACAGCCTCGCCGACCTGCGGATGGCGGCCGGAGATGAGATACGGTTCCGCGAGTTCCTCTACTCGATCGCGCAGCGCTTCTCCCGGCAAGCCGTCAGCATCATCATGACCCTGGAGATCGCGGACCTGTTTGGCGCGGACCGAGTCAGCGACACTGCCGTCTCGCCGCTCGCCGACAACGTGGTCATGCTCAGCTACAAGCGCGACCGGGACACGATCAGCCGGAGCATCGCCGTCATCAAAACCCGCGCCAGCCGCCACGACCCCACCGTCCGCACATTCGTGATCGGATCAGATGGCATCACACTCGACCAGTCTGCGCCATCGACGACACCTGACGTATCCGGATCAGCCGGAATTGAGGACCTGCTCGCGTAGGTAACGAAGCGCATGCGCGAGCAGCCGTGACACGTGCATCTGCGAGATGCCGAGCCGTTCGCCGATCTGGGACTGCGTCATGTTGCCGAAGTACCGCATGGCGAGCAGCTTCTGCTCGCGCTCCGGCAGCTCGCCGACGTGTCCCCACACCGCATCCAGGTAAGTGGTGGTATCGAGCTCGGGGTCCTCGGCGCCGATCATGTCCGCGAGTGTGCCCGCATCAGCTTCAGTGCTCAGGGGTGCGTCGAGGCACAGCGCCTGGAATGCGCGGTCTGCCAGTCGGCCCTCCCATACCTCTGCCACCGTCAGTCCCAGCTGGTCCGCGAGTTCCCCATCGGATGGTGTCCTCGACAGCTGCTGCGTCATCTCGGACTCGGCGTGCAGCACCCGGGCGCGCAGCTCCTGGGACGACCGCAGCACGCGGACCGGCCAGCGCTTGTCCCGGAAGTATCTTTTTATCTCGCCGAGAATGCATGGCCGGGCATAAGCGACCAGGCGGCAGCCCACGCTGGGGTCGAAGTTGTTGATGGCGCTCAGCAGACCGAGATAGCCCACTTGCACGAGGTCTTCCTGGACGTCGTGGTTTGGTGCATATCGCAACGCGCAGCTATGCACGAGCGAGCGGTAGCGGCGGACGAGTTCGGTGAACGCGGCCTCGCGCTCATTGTCTCCGGGCGGCCGGACCTGCACCAGCTTGATCAGGTCGCCGTCATCGCAGAACTCAACGGCGTCGATGCCGACAGAGTCATCGTCCCAGGTAGTCGTCGTCATGGACCCCTCGCTTGTATGGTCGTCGGGTACCTCGGTGGCGTCTTCCTGCCCGAGGTGTGCGGTGAGTACGCCGGGGCACACAAGACGCGCCTGCGACGCGGAATCACTCGGAAGGTTGTCTCGGGAGGATCAGCCCGCTAACCAGCCGGCCAGCGCCGTGCTGACCGCACAGCGCGCCCGGCCGGGCGCGCGCGACAGGGCTCCGATCACGGCACTCGCCTACCTCCGCACCTGAGATGCGGGCGGCGACCATTGCCGGTAGCGACAACCTCACCCGCCAGCCCGGGAACCTGTGTCCGGCTGGCTCGACAACCGGGACCTCGCCAGCTTTACCCCCGCGCGGATGCTTTAATCGGCAGCCTGGCAACACCGCAGGTCAAAAGCTCGCCGACCCGCGAAAGCTCAATTTCAGCTCGGGCTGCCAGACTCAGGCGGCTTCGAGCGCCTGACCGAGGGTCTCGTAGATACGGAACATGCCGACTACCCCGGTCACGGTCAGGACTCGCCGCACCCCGCTGCCGCCCATGACCAGTCGCAGCTCGGCACCGGCCTGGTCAGCCTTACCCAGCGCCCGGACGAGCACGTTCAGCGCCGTCGAGTCACAAAACTCGGTGCCCGACATATCCACCACGATCACGGGCTGCCCGCTCGCGGCGGCCGACACCAGTGCCTCGCGAAGCAGGCCAGCGTTGGAGATGTCGATCTCTTCGGGCGTCGTGACCACGGCCTGGCCCTCGTGTACCGAAACGGGAAAGCTCGGGTCAGTCACCTAGGTCTCTGCTCACGAACGAGTGGCGGATGTATCAGGCACACCATACCGGGCAGGCCGGTTCCGATAGCCGCTAATACGTGAGGTGCAGATTCCGGCAGGCGAGCCAAAAAGGGCTCAAGCGGCCATCCGGGCAACCGCGCGACAGGCCCGGCTAAGGCCGAACCGCCTCCGCCGCATCGGTGCCCACGGATCGCTGCGCCTCGCCCGGACCGAGTACGGTGCGACCGCGAGCTGCGCGTAGGAGTTGCGCATGACATCCAGGTAGATCCGGCCACCGCGGCTGGCCCGGCGCTGCTCCGTGGTCGCCAGTTCGGGGAGCCGGTCCACGATCTTCCGCGCCACGCTCAGCGCGAAGTCCCGCGCCGCGTCGAAATCATCGGCCGAGCTCAGGGGGACGTGCACGTGCAATCCCAGCCCGCCGGTCGTCTTGACGAACGGAGCGAGCCCGAGTTCTCCCTCCAGCAGAGTGCGCAGCTCTGTGGCCACGGCCACGACGTGGCCGAACGGCGCGTCCTCCGGCGGATCGAGGTCGAAGATCAGCTGATCGGGCTGCTGCATCCGGCCGACCCGGCTAAGGAATGCGTGGACTTCGATGCACGCCTGGCCAGCCAGGTACACGAGGGTGTCGGGACGGTCGCACACAACCTGGCGCAGCGTGCCCCCCTGCTTTGGTACCTCTGCCGTGCGGATCCAGTCGGGGAAGTAACGGGGCACGTTCTTCTGCATGATGCTGTCGCCGCGCAGCCGTTGAACCTCCCTCACACCGGACGCTCACGGGTAACAGTCCGTGCGTCCTTGTCCCGGCGCATCCCCAGATAGCGGGGATGGCGTAGCTGACCTGCATTGGTCCACTCCGAGAACCCCACCTGGCCGACAAGCTCCGGCCGGGTCCAGTGCACACCGGCTCGCGGGAGCGTGCCCCGGTCAAACGGCGGCCGCGGCTGCTCTCGTCCTTCCATCGCCTGCAGGAGGGTGGACAGAGTCGAGCTATCGAACCCGGTGCCGACCTTTCCGGCGTAGACCAGCCGTCCATCGGCGTCGTAGTAGCCGATCAGCAGCGCGCCGAAGCCGACCCGGCTGCCCTGCGGCTCTGTGTAACCGCCGATGACGAATTCCTGGCTGTTCTCGCACTTGAACTTCAGCCAGTCACGGCTCCGCCCGGACCGGTACGGCGAGTCGGCGCGCTTGACGACGAGCCCTTCCCATCCGCGCCCGCATGCCTCGTCCCAGTACGCCCGAGCACCAGCGCTGCGGTGGACGGTGAAGCGCAGCGGCCCGCCGAACGACAGGAGTGATCGCAGCACCTGCTTGCGCTCTCGCAGCGACAGGCTCCTGACGTCCTGGCCGTCCGCCCGCAGCACGTCGAACAGATAGTAGACGACAGGCACCGAGGCGATCAGTCGCTCAGACGGGTTGCGCACGCCGAGCCGCTGCTGGAGCCGGCTGAAGCTGGTCGTGCTTCCTTCGAATGCCACCACCTCGCCGTCGATCACGAAGTCGGCGGCATGCTGGGCGGCGAGCGCCGCCGACAGCTCAGGGTAAGTGCTGTTGACCCGCTGCCTGTTCCGGGTCAGCAGCGCAACCCCGTCGCGGTCTCGATAGGCGAGGCAGCGTTCCCCGTCGAACTTCCGCTCGTACATCCAGGCCGGGTCGAAGAACCTGTCTTTGGTCAGAGTGGCGAGTTCCGGATCGACCCAGCCGGCCGGCACCGCCGCAACTGCCTGCACTGGCGTCCCCTGCAGCGCCGTGTCGTCGGTCATCGCCCGTCCTAGTGGTCGCGCTTGCTCGACTGTGATCAGTTACCTGGCGTGGGTCTCCCCAAACACCTTGCGTTCGACTCCTCCTCCACCACCGGGATGACAGCGGCCTCACTCAGTCCGCCCCGATCTGATCTCTCCTGATGCGGCCTTCGACGAGGTCTGCAGCGATGTCTCGCACCTTGCGGTTGCTGTTCTGCGACATGAGGCTCAGCCGCTTGAATGCCACATCCGGCGAGTAACCGTACTCGGCGACGAGAATGCCCTTGGCCTGCTCGATCACCGCCCGCGAGGCCAGAGCGATCTGGAGGTTCTCCACCATTCGGCGGCACCCTCGGTGCAGCGCGGCGTTGCGCACCGCGACACCACCCTGCGCGGCGAATAGCAGTGCGATGTCGTGGGCCGACCCGACAAAGGCATCCGGTTTACTGGCGTATAGGGCGAGAGCGCCGCCTTGCCGACGGTCAGTGCGTAGCGGCAGCACCAGGCAACTACGGAGGTTCTCGCTCGTCATCGCGGCGCAGACCGACTGCCATCGATCTTCATTGGCCGCATCGTCGATTCGGCGGGCCTCGCCGTACTGCAGCGCCTCGGCCACCGGGCCGTCCCCCGTCAGGAGCTGGAACTTGTGCAGCTCTGCAACAGAACCGGCCGACGCGGCGAAGGACCACGTCGCCTCGCCCGATGCAACCACCCCGGTTGCGGCGCTGTCCGGGATTACATCGAGCGCTAGCTCCGCGAGCTGGCGCAGCGTCGCGTCAGGATCATCGTCGGACAGCAGCAACTGCGCCAGGCTGGCGATGCGTTCAGCGAACTCGCGAGTGACGTTCACCACGTAGTTCCTCGTTCCTGGCCGGTTCTGAGTCTGTATGAGCCAGGAAGGCCGTCTGACGCCCCTAGCGCATCACTCGCTACCCACGATCGTTTGCTTTGCACATATCCGGGTAACTCGCGTGCCGGACCGAGCGGGCTCACTCAAAACACAGGGCGAGCCGCTGCCGTCACGGACGGTCCGTCCCGCTGGCACGTAACCGGCTTTGCTGCTAACCGGTGCCGAGGACGAGAGGTGACGGGCTCGCTGACGGCACAAGGGCCGAGGTATTCGTGACGAGACGGCCACGCCACCGTACCGTTTCTTGGACGGCCTCACGGTCGAGCCGTCGCTGGGCGGACAGCGACCGCTCTGTCCGTACTAACAAGCGGATCGATCTCGCGCTGACTGTCTCGTGGCCTCGTTTGACAGGCTGCCTGACCAGCCAACCGGGCGAATAATGGTTGTCAGTGAGCCGGGCGGCACTGGTGGCAGGCCGTATGCTGGCCCGGACCATGACACAGGCGCAGGTATAGACGGACGAGCGAGCAGGTCGAGATGGTGGCAGAGGACGTCAGCCCAGGCAGCCTGGCTCGCACGTTGCGTTCCGAGCGGACCCGCGTCCTGCTGATCGAGGACGACGACGGCGACGCGCTGCTGGTCGACGAACTGCTGCTTGACGCCGGGGCGCCCTTCAGCATGAGCCGCGCCCGGTCGATCGCCGAGGCACGGGCCGTGCTGGCCAATGAGCTCTGTGTACTGCTCGACCTTGAACTGCCGGACTCGCGCGGCCTGCAGGGCGTGCGGGTACTGCAGGAGTTCAGGCCCGATCTGGCCGTGGTCGTCCTGACCGGCATAGCTGACGAACACCTCGGCGAGCAGGCAGTCGCGGCCGGCGCGCAAGATTACCTGGTCAAGGGCCAGGTCGACGGATACCTGCTGCAGCGGGTGGTGCGCTACGCGATCGAGCGCCGGCGGGCAGAGGAGACCCAGCGCCAACTGAGCGAGGCGCGGCTGTACGCAGCCGAGAACGCCCGGCTGGAGCGCGGCCTCCTGCCGTCGCCGCTGCTGTCCGACGAGCGGCTGTCGGTGGTCGCGCGGTACCGGTCCGGCGGCCAGCAGATGCTGCTCGGCGGCGACTTTTACGACGTCGTCGAGGCGCCGGACGGCTGGGTGCATGCGGTGGTAGGCGACGTCTGCGGCCGCGGTCCGGACGAGGCGGCGCTCGGCGTGTGTCTCCGGGTTGCCTGGCGGACGATGATCCTTGCCGGGAGTTCAGCCGCCGACACGCTCACCGCGGTCCAGCAGGTGCTGGTGCACGAACGGCACCAGGAGCGGCTGTTCGCCACGATGTGCATGCTGTCGGTCGCGCCAGACCGGGCGACGGGACAGCTTTACCTGGCCGGCCATCCCCAGCCGCTGCTCATCACCGCCGATGCGGTTCGAGAGCTTGAGGCTCCGATCGGCCTGCCGCCGGGCATCACCGGCGGCTCGCGGTGGCCGAGCGCGCCGGTCGAGCTCGGCCAGGACTGGTCGGTGCTCATTTACACCGATGGCCTGGTCGAGGGCAGGATCGGGACCGGCCCGGAGCGGCTGGGCAGCGATGGGCTGATCAAGCTGATCGAGAAGGAGCGCGCTCAGGACCCGGCCAGCCACTCGCCGCTCCGGCAGGAGAACGAGCGCCTGGTCGACGCCCTCATCGGCCAGGCTCGAGAGCTCAACGGCGGTGACCTCGACGACGACCTCGCGGTCCTGGTGCTGGGCTGCAGCGCGACCGCCGGGCCATGACTGCGCCGAGCGGCGAGCAGGCTGAGACGGGAGTGAGGCTCCGCCCGCGGCGCCTGGCCAGCGAGCTAGCCTCGGCTCGCCGGCGCGCCATCGTCGAAGATCCGGGCAGCCGGTGGCCGCTGGGCCGGATCATCGCCGTGGGCATGGCGACGCTGATCGCGCTGCTGATCGCCGCCATTGTCGTCGGCGCCCTGGCGGTCAGGAGCGCTGACTCGGCCAGAAACCGGGTCGTGAACGTTCTCTCGCCAGCGGCACTGCACGGCTCGCGCCTTTATTCGGCACTGCTCAACCAGGAAACGGGCCTGCGGGGCTACCTGCTGAGTGCCCAGCGGCCGTATCTGCAGCCCTACGTCACCGGCATCGCCGATCAGAACGCTGAAGTGCGCGCCCTGGAGCCGCTGCTGCGCGACCTGCCCGGCGCGAAGGCCGACCTCGCCGTGACGGTGCAGCGCATCGGCAGCTGGCGGTCCGGCTATGCAACGCCAGCTATCGCCCAGGTAACTGCCAGCGGACGGCCGCTTCCCGGCGGCGATATCGCAACTGGCAAGGCTCAGTTCGACGGTGTGCGCACCCCGCTGGC
Organism: uncultured Actinomycetota bacterium; assembly: GCA_963718765.1. Taxonomy (GTDB): domain Bacteria; phylum Actinomycetota; class Actinomycetes; order Streptosporangiales; family Streptosporangiaceae; genus JAJYUU01. Next base: position 870,836 of record CAVQZV010000018.1, on the reverse strand, counting down.
TGCGTTCCAGCGCTACCTTGCCGACCAGCGGACGATCGCGCTGGCGCATCTCGACAGCGCCGCGACGGTCATGGACGTTACCGCGATCGTCATCGCCCTCGTGCTGCTGCTCGGCCTGATCGTCCTCGGCTTCGGTTTGCGCGCCGCCGCCACCCGGCCGCTGGCCCGGCTGGCCGGCGACGCTCGGCAGGTGGCCGGCGGTGACCTGGAACACGAGGTCGATCCGAGCGGCCCGAGGGAGGTACACACGCTCGCGGTGGACGTCAACCGCATGCGCGAGCGGGTGCTGAAGGAGCTATCGGCGGTCCGGGCGGCGAACATCGCGCTGCAGGCCAGGGCGCTCGAGCTGGAGCAGTCAAACTCCGAGCTCGAGCAGTTCGCGTATGTGGCCTCGCATGACCTGCAGGAGCCGCTGCGGAAGGTTGCCAGTTTCTGTCAGCTTCTCCAGCGCCGGTATATCGGCCAGCTTGACGCCCGGGCGGACCAGTACATCGAGTTCGCCGTGGACGGCGCCACGCGGATGCAGGCGCTGATCGACGACCTGCTCACTTTCAGCAGGGTCGGGCGCCTCGAGCCGGAGCCCGTGCTGGTGTCGTGCGCCAGCGCGCTGTCGCAGGCCCGAGTTAATCTCGCCGCCGAGATCCGTACCAGCGGGGCTGTCATCGAAGCCGCCGAGCTGCCCGCCGTGCGAGCCGAGTTCTCCGTGCTGACCTCGCTGTTCCAGAACCTGATCGGCAACGCGGTCAAGTTTCGCTCGGAGAAGCCGCCGGTCATCCAGGTATCGGTGAGCGAGCTGGACGACAGCTTCTGGCTGTTCTCGGTGGCCGACAACGGCATCGGGATCGAGTCGGATTATGCGGACCGTATCTTCGTCATCTTCCAGCGACTGCACGGACGGTCCGAGTACGACGGCACGGGAATCGGCCTAGCCATGTGCCGCAAGATAGTCGAGCACTATGGCGGCCGCATCTGGCTAGACACGACGTACCAGGGTGGGGCAAACTTCTTCTTCACCCTGCCGGTGGCGCCTGAAGACGAGGAGCTCGCACCATGACACAGCGGGCCGGCCTCGAACTCGTTGACGTGCTCCTTGTCGAGGATGACCCCGGTGACGTGCTCATGACGAAAGAGGCGTTCGAGCAGCACAAGATCCGGGGCAACCTGCACGTTGTCGGCGACGGCGACCAGGCGATGCAGTTTCTCCGCAAAACCGGCGACTTCGCTGACGTCCCGACGCCGGGACTCATCCTGCTCGACCTCAACCTGCCGCGCCGCAACGGACTCGAGGTGCTCGCCGAGGTCAAGGCCGACAGTTCTCTGCTGTCCATCCCGGTGGTCGTGCTCACCACGTCACAGGCACCGGAGGACATCGCCCGCAGCTACTTGCTGCACGCCAACGCCTACATCAGCAAGCCGCCGGACTATGACCGGTTCATCGGCGCGATCGGGCAGATCGACGAGTTCTTCCTCACGCTGGTCAAACTGCCCGCGGGGCTCACCTGAAGCGCGACGGGTCGTTCCGCTCGTCGTAGTCGTACTGACCGGCCGGGTAGGTGCGGGCGGCCCGCACCCGGACGGAGCGGGCACCGACACCGCTGAGCAGGCTCCCGATCGCGATCCCGAGGACCACGACCACGACTGCCGTCGCGACCTTCGCATCCAGCGGAGCGGAGGTGCTGAAGGTGATGACCACGGCTAGCACCGTCGCCAGCCCGATGATCCACGCGAAGAACGCCAGCGGCCGCGGCGTGCTGAGCAGCAGGAGATGCATCAGGAGCGTCGCGACCAGCGAGGCAGCAGCGACGCCCAGCAAAAGACCGGTCGTGTGCACGTCACCGTAGGCACCGTCGCTCTTAGGCGCGAGCAGCGCGATCCCGAGCAGCCACCGGGCGACCAGCACCCCCACGAGTCCGACCAGACAGGCCACGATCGCCGTCGCGATGCCGCCGGCCCACAACCGTCCCGCATCCACGGACGGGCGATCGGGCGGCGGCCGCTCCGGCGGCCGGGGCCCGTAACCAGGCTCATATCCGGGTTGCCCGTAGCCCGGCTGGTCGTAGCCGGGCTGTTGGTGACCGGCCCTGTCGGGACGATCGGGGCGCGGACCCTGAGGCATCGGAGCCGTGCTCATCTATCCACCTGCCTTCCGGGACGATTGCACGGACTAGCGACGAGCTAAGTCACCCCGCAAGCCCGGTTCAAACAGGCTTACCCAGAGGCGGCGGCCGCAATCAGGACGATAGCTGCGCCACGGGGCCAGATCCGGCGGCAAGCGGGCGGCGGTCTCAGGGCAGTCGGACGATAGCCCGAGCCCTTGTGAGCACCTTGGCCTCGCCCGACCTGGCGGTCAGCCCGATAGCCACCCGGTTTCCGTCGAGCTTCTCCTCGACCTGGCCGCTGACCTCGACCGTTGCGCCGAATTCGTCGTCCGGCACGACGACCATGGACGAGAACCGGACGCCGAACTCGGTCACCGTGGCGCCTGGCCCGGCCCAGTCGGTGACGAACCGCCCGGCTTGTGCCATTGTGAACATGCCGTGCGCGATAACGTCTGGCAGCCCGACAGACCTGGCGATGCGCTCGTTCCAGTGGATGACGTTGAAGTCGCCGGAGGCACCGCAGTACTTCACCAGGCCCAGCCTGGTCACCGGGTACCGCGCCGCCGGGATCTGCGTGCCAGTCTCGACCTCGGCGAAGCTGAGCTGCGCGGTCATCATGCCCCCCGCTCGACCAGGGTCGAGGTGGCCGTGCACACGAGCTCGCCCGTTACCGTCCTGATCTCGGTACTCGTGGTCAGCATCACGTTCCGCCCCGCGTCGCGGATGTCGGTGATCGCCGGCCGCGCCGTCACGACATCCCCTGCCGCGAGCGGCCGCTGGTAGCTGAACCGCTGCTCGCCGTGGACGACCATGGCGTAGTTGAGGCCGAGGCCCGGGTCGGCCATCGCTGTCCCTGACGCCGCCATGCTGATCACGATCGCGAACGTGGGCGGCGCGATGACGTCAGGGTGCCCCGCCGCCCTGGCAGCCGCGGAGTCCTGGTATACGGGATTGGCGTCGCCGATCGCGTTCGCAAACTCCGCGATCTTGACCCGGGACACCTCGTAGGGCTCGGACGCCGGGAACACGCGCCCGGCGTAGTCACGGTTGATGGCCATATCACTCCAGCGTGAAGCGGTCAGCGAACAGCCGGCCCAGGGCCGCGGCGGCGGGCAAAGCCCGCCGGCCGGGCGCTAGCGCGTCTCGCGGTGCGGCTGGTGCTTCCGGCAGAACGGGCAGAACTTGCTCAGCTCAAGCCGGTCCGGGTCGTTGCGCCGGTTCTTGCGCGTGATGTAGTTGCGGTGCTTGCATTCCTGGCAGGCCAGCGTGATCTTGGGCCTGACGTCCGTCGCAGCCACGAGGCGCGCCTTTCTCTCGTACGATGGGTGGAAGCAGCCGGGCAGTCCCGCGAAGCGGGCATGCCAGACGGGGTTCCGTAGCGGAGGCCGGACTTGAACCGGCGACACAGCGATTATGAGCCGCTTGCTCTGCCTGACTGAGCTACTCCGCCTTGCCGCTTGGGGACACAGCCCGCCGGCTCCGGCCAGACCCCCACCTTGGCTCTGGGGCTGACTAAGCCTACCCGGAATTGACGCGGAGTTCGATCCGGCTCCCCGGCCGCATGTCCAGCCCCCTTGATGGTGGCGTGGGCTGCCGGGGCACCGCGACGCCGCCCGCCACCGACCAGGTAGATTTCCGGACACTGGCGGCCAGCACGTAGATTCGGCAGAGCGCTCGGGCTGGCCGATCCTGGCTGAGCTGACGCGAATGATGCCGGCGAGTCCAGGGTGCGGCTATCGTGGGCCGTCATAGCCGCTGGCCGGGACGCGGGAGAGACGAAACTTTATGCCGAGGCGACACAAGCCAGCGGACGTGACGTACCACGGGCTGCGGGAAGCCCGCGACACCGGGGCCATCACCGCCGCAGCGCGGCGGGCCTTCGTGGCGGACCACCCCGATCTCAAGCTGCAGCCGCTGGTGATCGTCATCGCGGCATACAACGAAGCAGCCAATATCGGCAGCGTGCTGGACGAGGTACCGCTCCAGATTGCCGACGTCCGGGTGTCCCTGCTCGTCATCGATGACGGCAGCACCGACGATACGGCGGACGTGGCGCGGCGCCACGGCGCGCTGGTCTGCACGCTGACGGCCAACCGCGGCCACGGGGTCGCGTTGCGCCTCGGCTACCGGATCGCCCGCGAAGGCGGCGCGCAGTACATCGCGACCCTCGACGGCGACGGCCAGTGGGACCCGGCCGACCTGCCGCCCATGGTCACCCTGCTGGAATCGGACCAGGCCGATTTCGTGCTCGGCTCGCGGCAACTCGGCGAGACCGAGAACACCGAGGCGCTACTCCGCAACACGGGCGTCAAGGTTTTCGCCCGGGTCATCAGCCTGCTCACCCGCACGCACCTGACCGACACCTCCAGCGGCCTGCGGCTCATGCGGGCCGGCCTGACCGGCACGGTGACTCAGACCCAGCCCCAGTACCAAACCTCTGAGCTGCTGATCGGCGCGCTCCTGCAGGGGTACCGGGTGGCCGAGGTGCCGACGGTCATGCGCCGACGGCTCTCTGGTACGAGCAAGAAGGGCCACAACGTCCTCTACGGCCTGCGTTACGCCAGCGTCATCGCGCACACCTACCGGCGCGAGCGGCGTGCCGCCAGGAAACGGCCTGCCGCCCCCTAGCACTCGATGACGTTGACGGCGAGCCCGCCGCGTGCCGTCTCCTTGTACTTGATCTTCATATCCGCCCCGGTCTCCCGCATGGTCTTGATGGCCTTGTCCAGCGACACGTGGTGCTCGCCGTCGCCCCGCACCGCCATCCGGGCCGCGGTGATCGCCTTGACCGCGCCGATCGCGTTGCGCTCGATGCACGGGATCTGCACCAGGCCGCCGACCGGGTCGCAGGTCAGGCCGAGGTTGTGCTCGAGGGCAATCTCGGCCGCGTTCTCCACCTGCGCAGGGTTGCCACCGATCACCTCAGCAAGGCCGGCCGCAGCCATCGAGCATGCCGAGCCCACCTCGCCCTGGCAGCCGACCTCGGCACCGGAGATCGAGGCGTTCTCCTTGAACAGCGACCCGATCGCCGCGGCCGTCAGCAGGAAGCGAACCACCCCGGCGTCGTCGGCACCCGGCACAAACCGAACGTAGTAGTGCAGGACGGCCGGGATGATGCCGGCCGCGCCGTTGGTGGGCGCGGTGACGACCCGACCGCCGGCCGCGTTCTCCTCGTTCACCGCGAGGGCCCAGACCGTAACCCAGTCCATCGCGGCCAGCGGGTCGGCCTTATCGTCGCTGTGTTCCAGCTGGCTGAGCAGCGCCCGGGCACGGCGGCGGACCTTCAGGCCACCGGGTAGCACCCCGTCGGCCGCGCAGCCGCGGGTGACGCACTCCTGCATCACCGCCCAGACCGCCAGCAGCGCAGCCGTTACCTCGGCGGAGTCCCGGCGGACCAGCTCGTTGGCCAGCATGACGCCGCTCACCGGCAGCTCGGTGGCGGCGGTCATCGCCAGCAGCTTCGCCGCGCTGGCGAACGGGTGCGGCACCGGCGTCGGGTCCGCCACGATCGCCGGATGCCCCGCGTCGTCTGCGCCGAGCACGAAACCGCCGCCGACCGAGTAGTAGGTCCGGGCGGTCAGCTCGCGGCCCAGCGCATCCAGCGCGGCGAACCGCATGCCGTTGGAGTGGAACTCCAGCCGCTTGCGCCGGTGCAGGACGACGTCGGCGCCGATGTCAAACCGGACGGGCGCGCGACCAAGCAGCGCAAGCGACCCGGTGTCGCTCACCTGCTAGGTGAGCGTCACGGCAGCCGCCGGGTCGACCGTTTCCGGCTCCGCACCGGACAGTCCGAGCACGACCGCGCGGACGCTGCCGTGACCGTGCCCGGTCGCTCCGAGCGACCCGAACAGCTCAGCCCTGACCCCGGCGACCCGGTCCAGCAGGCCGTCCTGCTCGAGCGCTCGTGCAAACCGCAGCGCCGCCCGCATCGGCCCGACGGTATGCGAGCTGGACGGGCCGATGCCGATGCTGAACAGGTCGAAGACGCTGACCGTCATCGCGACCCTCCTCAGCCGGCCGGTGCCGGTGGCTTGATCCGGTGGCCGCTGGGATCGTACGGCGGCCGCAACCTGACAGCTGCCCCCACAACGCGGCCGCCAACATTGACCTCGTACCGGCCAGAACGCGCGTAGTCGGCAGTGACGACATGGCCGGCCGGGTCGCGCAGGTACGCCAGGCCGACCGCAGCGCCGACCGACTCGCCCCACGCGGCGGAGGTCAGCTGGCCGGCCGGCTCGCCGTCGCGCAGCAGCAGCTCGCTGCCCCACACCATGACCTCCGGGTCGTCGAGTACCACCGATACCAGACGGCGTCGCGGCCCGTGCGCCCTAGCCTTCTCCACTGCCTCGCGACCAAGAAAGCCCTGGCTGCCGGCCAGCTTGCAGGCGAACAGCAGGCCCGCCTCGACCGGGTTGTAGTCGGGGGTGAGCTCGCGGCCGAACGCCCGGTATGCCTTCTCGAGCCGGAGCGACTCGAGGGCGTAGTAGCCAGCGTTGGCGACGCCCAGGTCCGCGCCGGCCGCCATCAGGTCGGTGTACACGCCGACTGCGAACTCGGCGGGCACATACAGCTCCCATCCCAGCTCACCTACATAGGTGATCCGCGTCGCCCGCACCCTGGCATAGCCGAGGTCGATCATCTGGCTCGTTCCGAAGGGGAACGGGCCGTCGTCGAGGCTGGTCGGGGTGAGGCGGCGCAGCAGCGACCGGGACGCCGGGCCCATCACCCCGTAGACGGCGTAAGCCGACGTCATGTCCGTCACGCTGGCCTGGCAGCCGTCAGGCAACTGCCGCCTGATGTGGTCAGCGTCCCGCTCGGCCGCCGCGGCGCTCGCCACGAGCAGGAACTCGGTCGCCGACAACCGGGTGACAGTGATGTCCGACTCGTAGGTGCCGCGGCTGCCCAGCATCCCGGTGTAGACAGCGCGACCGGGCGGAACGGCCACGTCGTTGGTGCACAGCCACTGCAGCGCCTCCTCCGCGTCGCGGCCGGTCACCAGGAGCTTGGCGAACGAGGTCTGGTCGAACACGGCGACCCCGTGCCGGGCCGCCAGCTGCTCGGCCGACGACCAGGGCTGCCAGTTCTGCCTGCCCCAGGAGTACTCGATGACCGGCGGTTCGCCTGGCGGCGCGAAGAAGTTCACCCGCTCCCAGCCCATCTTGGAGCCAAAGCAGGCGCCCGCCTCGCAGAGCAGGTGGTAGGCGGGCGGGCGACGGAACGGCCGCGCCGTCTCCAGCTCGCGGTTCGGCCAGGCGATCTCGTAGTGCAGGCCGAGTACTTCGGCGACCCGGTCTCGCAACCATCGCGGGTTGCCGTTGAAGGGCGCGAACCTGCGGATGTCGACACTAGTCAGGTCGGCGTCCGGCTGCCCGTCAGTGATCCACCGGGCGAGCGCGAGCCCGATCCCGCCGGCCGACGCGATGCCGACCGAGTTCAGTCCCGCTGCCACGAAGAACCCGCCGAGCTCAGGGGCCTCGCCGAGGATGAACTGGTTGTCGGGCGTGAAGCTCTCCGGGCCGTTGTAGAACTTGCGGATCCCGGTGTCGGCAAGCGCCGGGATCCGGTGCAGCGCGCTGTCCATGAGCACGCTGAAGTGCTCCCAGTCCTCCGCCAGCAGCTGGAACTCGAACGGGTACGGGATCTCGTCTGGCGATACCCAGGGCTTGGCGACCGGCTCGAAGCCGCCCACCACCAGGCCGCCCGTTTCTTCCTTGAAGTAGGTGTAGCCGTCGGGATCGCGCAACACCGGCAGATCCGGGGTGACGCCGTCGAGCTGTTCGGTTACCACATAGAAGTGCTCCGCCGAGTGCAGCGGCACGGTGACCCCGGCCAGGGCGCCGACCTGCTTGGCCCACTGGCCTGCACAGTTGACGACGACCTCGGCCTCAACGTCCCCTTGATCAGTGCGGACGCCCGCAACCCTGCCCGCGTGCCGCAGGATGCCTGTGACGCGAATTCGCTCGCGGATGAGGGCACCGCGCTGTCGCGCGCCGCGCGCAAGCGCCGCGGTCAGGTCGACCGGATCCGCGCGGCCGTCGCCGGGCAGCCAGATCGCGCCAGCCAGGTCGCCGGCTTCCAGGATCGGGTAGCGCGCCGCCGCCTGCGCCGGGCTGAGCAGCTCGCACTCGATGTCGTAGGCCAACGCGGTCGCGGCGGTCCGGCGCAGCGACTCCATCCGGTCGGCCGTCCGGGCGACGGTGAGCCCGCCGCACCGGCGGAACCCAGTCGCCTGCCCGGTCTCGGCGGCCAGCCGCTCGTACAGCCGGGTCGAGTACTGGACCAGCCGCGTGCCGGCCTCGGACGCGCGCAGCTGGCCGACCAGGCCCGCGGCGTGCCACGTGGTCCCGCAGGACAGCTGGCCTTGCTCGAGCAGCAGGATGTCCTGCCAGCCGAGCTCGGCCAGGTGATAGGCCACGCTGGTGCCGATGACCCCGCCGCCGATGATGACCACCCGGGCGCGGGCTGGCAGTTCCTGCGTGGTCACTTCTCAGTCCTCATCCTGCACGCCGCTGAGTAGCCGGGCGAAGCTCGCGCTCGTGAAACCGCTCGCCGCGACGTCGAATCGCTCCATCGCCCAGGGCCAGAAATCGAAGTCGAGCGCGCTAGCGGCGTGCTGGATCGCCCCCCACAGGGTCCAGCCGTACCGCGAAACGAGCCGGAACAGCTCCGCGCGCGCGATCCGGCTGCGCCGGGACCGGCCGTAGTAGGCGGTGACGAGAGCAGCTAGCTCGTCGGCCGACAGGCCGCACTCGCCGGCGATGTTGCCGAGCTCGAAACAGGCATCGTTGTTGCCCGAATACTCGTAATCGATGAGCCAGACCCGTTCTCCGTTGTCGATGAAGTTCGCGGCCAGCAGGTCGTTGTTGCACGGCACCGTGCCCTCGGCCCGGACCGCCAGTGCAGCCCGGGCGGCCGCGAAGGCGGGCGTCAGCTTGTCGTACCCGGCCGGAATCGAAATGCCCGCTGCGCTGGCCGCAGCGAGGTAGCGCGCCTGCACGTCGAACATGTCGAAGTCGCAGACGAATCGCCCGGCTCCATGCAAGGTGCGGCACGCGACGGCGATCCGGTCCAGGGTCGCCGGCTCGGCGACGTCGCTGTTGGTCAGCGTCTTGCCCTCTACGAAGCCGAGCACCAGCAGCCGGTCAGCCGGACGGTACTCGATGACGGGCGCGCCCACGCCTGCCGCGGACGCGATCAGCGAGTTGCGGTATTCGTGGTCGCGGTCGATGGCGAGCAGCCCCGCATCGTCGCTGAACACCCTGGCAACGAACACGCCATCGGGCGTGGTCACCTTGAAGTTCCGGTTTGTCAGGCCGCCAGGAAGCTCGCTAACCCGGCGCGGTGTCGCAGCGAGGCTCGGAACCCTGGCAAGAACGACCAGCGGGTCCGGCTGCCTGCTCACCCTGGCTGCGTCCTTTCCTGGTCTGCCTGCGCGTGTACTCACCCGCAGGCTACGAGCGAACCGACCATAAGGTCTAGACGAAAGCGGCGGCAGTTTCGAGGTTGGTGGGGCTAATTTTCCGGCTAATCCGACATCTTGCAGGCCTTATCCACTAAAGAGTCTGGACAGTTAATCGCGTCGCGGCCTACGCTCCTCCCACGTGTCAGATTGGACGTCGCTGGGCGGCGGGACGAAGGAGCGGCCATGAGCGCGAGCCCCGAAGTCAGCAGCAGCCATGACCGCGATAGCGCCGACCTGGCCAGGTTCGGCTACCGGCAGGAACTCAGGCGATCGCTCGGCACGTTCAGCTCGTTCGCGGTGGCATTCAGCTATATCTCACCGTCGACCGGCATCTTCACGCTGTTCGCGCTCGGCCTGACGACACTGGGCGGGGCCTTCATCTGGACCTGGCCGGTCGTCGCGCTTGGCCAGTTCATCATCGCGCTGAACTTCGCCGAGGTATCCAGTCACTTCCCGCTGGCCGGATCGGTGTTCCAGTGGTCGAAGTACATGGCCAACCGTACGTACTCGTGGTTCACCGGGTGGATCTACCTGTTCGCCGGGATCCTGACGGTGACCGCGGTGGTAGCCACGCTCCCGCTCGCGCTGATCCCGGCGCTGGAAGGTCTCGGCTGGCACAGCCTGACGTACACCCTGCACACCAGCCTGGTTTTCGCACTGATCACGCTGGCGGCGATCACGATCCTCAATATCTACGGTGTGAGGCTCGTGGCGATCATCAACAACACGGGCGTGCTGTTCGAGATCCTCGGCATGTTCGTGTTCGCGATCGTCCTGATGGCCTTCCACAACCACCAGGGCTTCCACGTCGTTACGAATAGCGGCGGGCTGCACGTCGGGGCGAACACGTTCCTGATCGCCATGTTCATGTCGCTATTCGTGATCTACGGCTTCGACACCGCCTCGACGCTTGCGGAGGAGACGCGCGATCCGCGGCGAGCCGCACCCAAGGCGGTGCTGTTCTCGATCATCGGCGCGTTCATCATCGGCGGAGTGTTCCTGCTCGGCACGCTCATGGCCATCCCGAACCTGCACAAGGCGATCACCGGCAACGGCGGCCTCGGCTTTGGGCCCGCGAACATCATCGAGGCAAACTTCTCGTCCTCGTTCGCGACGATCTACCTGCTGGTCGTGTCGGCCGCCATCTTCGTCTGCTGCCTGTCGATCATGGCAGCGACCATCCGGCTCTGCTTCGGCATGTCGCGGGACAACCAGCTGCCGTTCTCGGGCACGCTGTCCCGCGTATCGCCGACCCTGCACACGCCGGTCTGGTGCTGCGTCGCCGTCGCCGTCATCGCGGCACTCCCGTTCATCCAGTACTCGGGCGCCGGCATCATCGCCATCGCCGCGACCGCGATGATCTACTTCAGCTACTTCCTCGGCAATCTCGCGATCCTGCGCGACCGGCTGAGGGGCTGGCCGCGCACCAGCGCGCCGTTCAAGCTGCGCAGGTGGGGCCTCGTGGTCAACATCCTGGGGCTGCTCTACGGCGGCGCGATGCTGGTCAACTTCGCCTGGCCGCGGGCGGCAAGCAACCCGACGCCGAAACAGACGGGGGTGCTGGACTTCCACTGGGGGTGGCTGAACGGCCGGCCAATCCTGTGGACGGTGTTCGTGTTCCTCGTCATCGTCGGACTGCTCTACTACCTGACCACCGGCCGGCGCAAGCAGTTCGCGCCGGTCACGCTGCCGGCCGACGAGCCCTCGCCTCTAGGTGACGCGGCATGAGCAAACCCGCTGAGAGGGGCCAAGAGCCCGGGATGGGGCGCCGGGGCGCCCGGCCTGGTTGTAGATGACCGGGCCTGGTTGGGGAGGCGACGTCCCATCCCGTGACGGCGGGCCGCGGCTGCCGCGGCCCGCCGTCAGCTAGCTGGCAGTGCTGCCTGGCCAGCGCTGACTCGGCCCTGCTCGCTCAGCAGCAGCGCACCACGGAGGGGACGCGAGAAATAATGCCGCGACGGCAGCACCCCTGGCGCAAGGCTCCCGTGGCCGGGGTCACGGGAGGTTCCGGGTCGTCGGGATCTGGGGTGGCCCCGCCGGATACGGTTGCCTGGGCCAGCACCGCGGCCATGCCAAGGAAGCCGCCGATGATCGCCAGGCAGCCCGGCGTCACCGCGCATGCCCAGATCGAGGACTGGCTCGCCGATGCGATTGCCGCCGGGCAGCTAAGCCCCGGCGACCGGCTCCCCGCTGAGAGCGACCTGGCTGCCTGGCTCGGCGTGAGCCGGATGACGCTGCGGCACGCCCTCGGTGAGCTGGCCCAGCGTGGTCTGGTCACTCGATCGGTCGGCCGCGGCGGCGGCACCTTCGTCGCCGAGCCGAAGCTGGAGCAGGATCTCACGACGCTCGCGGGATTCTCCGAGCAGCTGCGCCGCCACGGCAAGGTCGCGGGCGCGCGGGTGCTCACGGCCGCGCAGATTCCGGCTGGCCCGGCGGCCGCGGCCGCGCTCGAGCTGGCCGAGGGCGATCCCGTGTACGACGTGCGGCGGATCCGCCTCGCTGACGAGCGGCCGATCCTCATTGAGCACTCGCAGTTCCCTGCCAGGCTGTTCCCTGACCTGCTCGACTGCCGGCTCGACGGCTCGCTCTACGAGCTGCTCCACGCCAGCTACGGCCTGCGGCCGCACCGCGCGCGTGAATCACTCGAGCCGGTGATCGCGGGTGTGCGGGAGGCCGAGGCTCTGCAGGTCGACGAGGGAGCCCCGCTCATGCTGGTCGAGCGCACCGCGTACGCCGCGGACGGACAGCCTGTCGAGTACGCCCGAGACCTGTTCCGCGGCGACCGCACCCGGGTGGTGCTCTGGACCTCCGAGCTCGGGGACCGGTAGCGTCGCGGTCATGACAGTCAAGCTCGTGGTGCTGTACACCCAGCCCGATGACCGCGCGGCCTTCGATGAGCACTACCTCGGCGTGCACGCGCCGCTGGTGGCGAAGCTGCCGGGCCTCCAGCGATTCGAGACCGGGACCATCACGCTCGCCCTGGATGGCGGCGAGCACACCTACCACCGGATCGCCGAGCTCTACTTCGCGGACCAGAACGCGATGAATGCGGCCTTCGGCTCGCCCGAGGGGAGTGCGACCGCAGCGGACTACGGGGCGATCGCCCCGCCTGGCTCGCGGATGTTCGTCGAGCAGATCGAGGACTGAGCTGGCGGCGAGCTAGCCAGCCGGGCCGGCTCCGGGGTCGGGATAACCTCGATCGTCACCGGCTCGATGCCGGTGATCTCGAAGCCGCCACCCTGGCCGATCTCCACGGCCAGCCGCGCCTTGCCGACCCGCAGCCCGGTTACCCGCAACGGCAGGTACCGCTCGGGCACCTCGGGCGCGCACCACAGCCGGCCCGCATCCACGTCGGGCGTGAACCGCAGCAGGCTGTGCAGCAGCAGCAGCGGCGACGCGGCCGCCCAGGCCTGCGGCGAGCAGGACGTCGGGTACGGCACGGGCAGCGGAAAGTCGTCGCGGTCGAAGCCGCAGTACAGCTCCGGCAGCCGGTAGCCGAACGTTGCCGCCGCATCGACGATCGCGTTCGTCACCCGCTGGGCGTGCTCGTGGTACCCGTAGCGCATCAACCCGGCCGCGCAGATGGCGTTGTCGTGTGGCCAGACCGACCCGTTGTGATAGCTCATCGGGTTGTACGCACCCATGGAATTCGCCAGGGTGCGAATGCCCCACCCACTGAACATCGCGGGCGACATGAGCTCGCGGGCGATGGCGGCCGCCTTGTCCTTATCCGCGATGCCGGTCCACAGGCAGTGACCGATGTTCGAGGTGAGGGCGTCGATCTGCCTCTTCTCCGCATCCAGGCCGACGGCGTACCAGCCCTTGTCCGGCAGCCAGAACCGATCGTTGAAATCGCGCTTGAGCTGCTTGGCCTTCTTGCGCCAGCGCGCCGCATCAGACGCGTCGCCGAGGTGCCTCGCGAGCTGTGCCCGCGCCCGGTACGCCGCGTAGACGTAGCCCTGCACCTCAGCCAGTGCGATTGGCGCCTCGGCGATGGTGCCGTCCGCAAAGTTGATCCCGTCCCAGGAGTCCTTCCAGCCCTGGTTGACCAGGCCGTGGCTGGTCTTGCGGCAGTACTCGACGAACCCGTCGCCGTCGGCGTCGCCCTGCGTCTCGATCCACTCCAGCGCCCGGTCGGCATGCGGCAGGAGCGCGCTGATCGCGCTGTCCTTGGCCCCCCAGCGCTGCAGTTCGCCGAGCAGCATCACGAACAGCGCCGACGCATCCGCGCTGCCGAAGTAGGCGGCGCGACCCCCGAGGGCGAACGATGCGGCGGGCCCGAACCGGACCTCGTGCAGGATCTTGCCCGGCTCTTCTTCCGCCGCCGGGTCGAATCCCGAGCCTTGCCACACGGCCAGCGTTCGCAGCGTGCCCAGCGCGAGCCCAGGATCCCAGGGCAGCAGCATCCAGGCAGTCAGGAGCGAGTCCCGGCCGAACAGCGCCATGAACCATGGTGCGCCGGCGGCCACCACCGGCCAGCGCGGGTGCTCGGGATCGAAGATCCGCAGCGCGCCGAGGTCCTCCACGCTACGGCTCAGGACCTCGGAGAGGTTGCGATCCGGCGTGCGCACCTGCGGGCCGCGCTGGCGCCACTTGCGCATCCGCTTGGCGGGCCGGGTTCGCTCGATCGTTTTCCCGCGCGGGTGCCTGAGCTGCAAGACGACGCCATCGTCGACGGGAACGACCTCGACAGTCACCGTCCTTTCGGAATGGCTGGGCACCGACAGGCGCCACTCCAGGCTGCCGCTCTCGCTCACGGCCGGGTTCTGGTCGCCGGTGATCCGCAGCTCCTGGCGTCGTTCCCGCCGGCCGCTGGTAATGATCAGCCCTGACTCGCCCACCGCGGTCGTGGCCGCGGCCCTCCCCCGCGACCGCCCCTTGACCTCGAAGAGATCCGCGAAGTCCGCCTCGGCGAGCAGCGTGAGCCGGAACCGCCGGGCCTTGGCTGACGTGTTGCGCAGCGTGATGTCCTCGCGCATGCCGTCGCCGACGTAGCGCCGCCTGATCAGGAGCAGCGTGCTGTCCGCCTTGCCGGCCGGTGGTGGCATCCGGCCGAGGAAAGCCGCGCCGTACGGCTCGGACTGCTGAACCGAGAGTGGCTGCGGCTCGATGCCATCGACGGTCACCTCCCACCGCGACAGCATCCGGGTGTCGCGCACGAACAGGCCCTGCGACCGGTCGGGCACGACGTCGCCGCCCGGCTCGCTGATGCAGAACGTCGAGCCCTCGATGAGCGTCACCGGGCTGCAAGCACCCTGGCCGGGCGGCAGGTCGCCCGACGACCATGGCTCGGTCATCGGACAGGCTCCGCCGGGATGGTGATGCGGCTGCGCGCGACGGTGCGGTCGCGCGCAGTCCGCAGATCGGTGTTAGGCGCTGACGAGCCGGCGGTCAGCCGGCGGGACACGGCGCACGAAGCCGCCCTCGGTTTCGAGGATCCGCCGGTACAGCCGGTCGTGGTCGCGCGCCATCCGCTGCAGCGAGAACCGCTGCTCGGCTGCCGCGCGGCACATGTCACGGTCGATCTCTCCGGCCCGGTCAACTGCGCTGATCATCTCTCCCTCGTCGCGGCACAAATACCCCGTTGTGCCTGAGTCAATGATCTCCGGTGCAGCGCCATTGGGGAAGCAGAGGACTGGCGTCGAGCACGCCAGCGCCTCGGCCATCACCAGGCCGAACGGCTCCTTCCACGTGATCGGGTTGAGCAGCGCGTCGGCATGCCGGAGGAGTTCGATCCGGTGCTGCTGCGGAATCTCAGACGGCACGTCGTCAGCGGCATCGAGGAGCGGCCGGACTTCCGCCTCGAAGTAGGCGATCTCCTTCTCCTCGCGCATCTTGGTCGACAGCACCAGCTGGCAGCCGGCCTGCTTCGCGACGCGGATGGCGTGGTGGACGCCCTTGTCCGCCGACATCCGCCCGATGAACATGACGTAGCCCCCGCCGCCCGGGCCCGGCTTGTACGCATCCAGGTCGATGCCGTGGTGGATCACCGCGACAATCGGCATTTTTGCGCCGTTCTCCCGGGCCTGGCGGACCTGCGAGTGCGAGATTGCGATCGTGGAGGCGTGCTTGGCAACCTCGTCGAGCACGGGCACCGTCTCGCGGGAGTACGGGCCGTGGTTGGTGGTGACCACTGGCGGCAGGCGCATTCCGCGCAGACCGCTGATCAGAGGGCCTAGGAACGTGTGGTCATGGATGATGTCCATGTCCGCGAGTGACTCGTAGGCCGCGAGCACGTGCGCCGTCTCCTGGATTACACAGCCGATCGGCGCCTGAGGCTGCGGGTAGACAAAGTCGATCGGGACCGGACATTCGGACTCGCCCACTGTGAACAGCCGAACCTCGTGGCCGAGGTCCTGGAGACCCCGGGCGAGGTTGTCGATGACGACCTCGGTCCCGCCATAAGCCGGTGGTGGCACTGGCACCCAGGGCGGGGCTATCAGGCCGATACGCATCTGCACTGCCTCCTCGCGTCGAGCCGCGTGACCATCACGCGCTCCGCCGGATCCGGCAGAAAACACCGCGATCCGGCGGCGGGGTGCGCTGCCGAGCCGTAACGCACCGGCTGCGCGGAGAGCCGGTCTGACTCGCCACGCATCGGCATCGGCACACGGCCGCACGGGAAACAGATGTGGTTGTGACTATCTCCGGCTCCCGTACTCCTGCGCACCCGCGGGGAAGTGCCAGACGTATTTGCAACGCACTTTAATTACTGTGCGTTTGGAGCCGATAACTAAACGCATTCTTCCCGGCGGAAAGGGGAGGCAAACGTCGCGGTCATTAAGCACCCGACCGGTACTTGACCGCTGGCCCGCCGGAGCAGCCAGCTTCCTTGCGGCTGTCATGATAGCGCAGCAGCGTTTCGATCATTTCACGTGTGCAAACGTGGGTAAATCGACTGGCTAACCGCTTCAAGTCGATGGAAGGCGGACAAAGTACTGAATCTGCTCGCCAGTACGGATACGCCTTCGCGGCGACGTTCTGGCTAACGGCTGCGGCGGGGATAGCGTCAGATCCGTCGGCCTGGTGCCAGGCCGGGTGCATTCGGATAAATTTGTCTCGTGACCGATGCCGCCCACGAGGCTGGCGATGACCAGCTCGCCGCACCTGGCCGTCAAGTTGCCATAACCCCAGGCCAGGCGGCGCTTTCGGGTGCGCGCCACCCGCTGGTCGGGATCCTGCTGCTGATCGCGCTGTGCAGCGCCATCTCCGGCAAGCCGCTGGACGGCTTCCTGATGGCGACAGTGGCGGTGCTGCTCGCCTGGGACGCGGCCCGCGCCCGGCTGCGCAGCTGGCCCGTCTTCCCGGACGCGGACACTGCCAGGGCTCAGGGTCGCCAGGACGGCGCTGGCCAGCCGGGACGTCCCGGGTCGCGGTGGCGACCAGTCAGGCTGGCCGTCACTACTGCAGGAGTGGCAGCCGCTCTGTTGTACGCGGTGATCGTGGGCGATTTCAGCCGCTACTCCTGGCCCGTGACCATCGCCGTCGTCGCGCTCGGCTGTCTGATGATCGCCATCGGCTGGCAAGGACCGGCTCGCTCCCGTCCGGCCGTGACGGGCAGGCCACTGCGCCGCGCGTGGCTCTGGGCTGTAGTCCTGGTGGCAGGCGGCGGCTGGGAGCTCAGCTCCCTGCTCCAGCAGCCGCACCTGACAACCGACTCCTATGCCCACCCGACGATCAGCGCGCTCTCGGACCCGGTGCTGGCCAGCCATCCGGGTCGCACCGTCTTCCTCGGCGGCTGGCTGCTCCTCGGCTGGTTCCTGGCGGGCCGATGACCAGCCGAGAGCTGACGATCGCGGGCTATCTGGCAGTGCTCGCCGCGTGCGTCGTCCTCCAGGTGGCGGCCGTCCGGAAGCCTGAGCACCTGCCGTCACTCGGGCGGGTCTTCACTCACGTCATGCGCACAAGAACCGGCCGGGTGGGCGTTCTCGTCGCCTGGGCTTGGCTCGGACTGCATTTCTTCGCCAAGTAACTTCGCAAGTAACTAGGCCTTGGCACGGCCGGGCAGGCACTTGCGGACTGGACCATTCTGGCCGTCGATTCTGGCGGCCAATTCTATTGCCCGGTAAACGCCGTCGACATACCGGACTGCGCCTCCGTTTAAAGTAGAACTTTCGTCCCCCGAAACTGTCAGAAAGCCCTCATAGGGAGTTCTGTACCCGTACGATTTTCGCTGCATCCGAACTGCAGGACGAGCTGAAGGTTGAGCATCGGTCATACGCAGAATGTAACAAGGTCCTCGGCTTACCAGACTAGAACATTCGTTCGAACGAGCGGAAATGCAGAAGGCCCGCCCCTCTCGGCCCCGCATTTCGGGAAGAGGGACGGGCATGGGTGGCTGCGGAGACTAAGAGATGATCCCGTGGCCGCGGTTCCACTTCTGCGCGTCCTGGTACCCGGCGATCATGCCCCAGATCCACACCGCGGGCACTGCAACCCAGCCGATGATCACGATTGTCGTGAGCCAGGCCACGAAGTAGCTGACGAGGATCAGCGCGCCCTTACCGCCTTTCCCGTTGATCATCGACCCCAGGCCGGGAATGAAGAACGAGGCAAGTACGCCCAGCGCCGGGATCTTCGGCGCGACTACCTGCTGGACGTAAACCGGCTGCTGGTACTGATAAGGCATGGGCAGTGGCGGTGCTGCCTGCTCGTAGCTGCCGTACTGCGGCTGAGCCTGCGCCTCGGGCCTCACTTGCTCGCGAGCTTAGCCAGGGGTGCCATACGGGCGCGTCGGCGTGGGCGGTGATGGCTGCTCGGGGTCGTACATCGGGCGGTCATCGCCGGGCCATTGTGGTGGTTGAGGTGGTGTCGTCATGGTCCCTCCGTAAGTTTGTATAGATGACGCCCGACCCCCGGGTGCGGATGACCTAACGCGAGCGGATTCGCGTGATCCGCCCGTAAATTCCGGGTCACGTCTCCCTAGCCTGGTGCTGGCGAGCGAGCAGACCGGCCAGCCGATCGGCGTGCTGATGGCATTCGTGCGCGACATCTGCCACTTTGTCGATGGCGTCATCTGCTACATCGGCTTCCTGTTCCCGCTGTGGGACGCCAAGCGGCAGACGATCGCCGACAAGATCGTCGGCACTGTCGTCATCCCCGACGGCACCGGTCCCTGACCTGGCCGAACTTGCTCGACTCGGGCCCGCGACCTGCATGGTCGCGGGCCCGAGTCATGTCGCCGCGAGACACCGGAATATGCCGGCAACTTCATTAGTTAGCAGCAAGCAAGTAATGAGCGCTATCACGGGCGCAGTGTCCGCCGGCCGACCGACGACCGGGACCCGCCCGGTCGTGGAGGGTTTCGGTCGTGCACTACAAGTGGATCGCCCTGTCGAACACCACGCTGGGCGTCCTCATGGCCACCATCAACAGCTCCGTCATGCTGATCGCCCTGCCGGACATCTTCCGCGGGATCGGTGTCAACCCGCTCCAGCCTGGCAACACCGGCCTGCTGCTCTGGATGCTCATGGGCTACCTCGTGGTCACCGGCGTCCTCGTCGTCAGCTTCGGACGCCTGGGTGACATGTTTGGCCGGGTCCGGATGTACAACCTCGGCTTCGCGTTGTTTGCGGGTTTCTCCATCCTGCTGTCCGTCACCTGGATGCACGGCACCGCCGCCGCCTGGTGGCTGATCTGCATGCGGGTCATGCAAGGTGTCGGCGGCGCCATGCTCATGGCCAACTCGAGCGCCATCCTCACCGACGCTTTCCCGCCGAGCGAGCGGGGTCTCGCCTCGGCCTCAACCAGGTCGCCGGCATCGCCGGCTCGTTCATCGGGCTCGTGCTCGGCGGCCTGCTCGGCCCTGTGAACTGGCGGTATGTCTTCCTCGTCTCGGTGCCGTTCGGCGTCCTCGGCACGATCTGGTCCTACCTGAAGCTGGAGGAGCGGGGCATCCGCAAGCGGGGCAGGCTGGACTGGGCTGGCAACCTGACGTTCGCGGCCGGACTGATCGCCGTCCTGGTCGGCATCACCTACGGAATTCAGCCCTACGGCGGGCACACCATGGGCTGGACCAGCTCGCTCGTGCTCAGCCTGATCTTCGGCGGCCTCGCCGTCCTGCTGGCGTTCTGCTTCATCGAGACCCGGGTAGCCGAGCCGATGTTCCATCTCCGGCTTTTCCGCATCCGCCCGTTTACCGCCGGCAATATGGCCAGCTTGCTGTCCGGCCTCGGCCGCGGCGGGCTCATGTTCACCCTCATCATCTGGCTGCAGGGCATCTACCTGCCGATCCACGGCTACGGATTCAGCCAGACGCCGCTGTGGGCCGGGATCGCCATGCTGCCGCTGACCGTCGGGTTCCTCGCAGCCGGACCGGTGTCTGGCTGGCTATCTGACCGGTTCGGTGCCCGGCCGTTCGCAACCGGGGGGATGCTGCTGGCGGCGGCATCCTTCGTGCTCCTGGAGCTCCTGCCGATCGACTTCGCCTACTGGCAGTTCGCGCTGATCCTGCTGCTCAACGGCATCGGCATGGGGTTGTTCGCCTCGCCGAAGCGGGCGGGCATCATGAACAGCCTGCCCCCAGAGCGGCGGGGTGTCGGGGCCGGTATGAGCGCCACATTCCAGAACTCGGCCATGGTGCTATCCATCGGCTCTTCTTCACGCTGATCATTCTCGGCCTCGCCGCGGCGCTCCCGTCAGCTCTCAATCACGGCCTGATCGCGCAAGGCGTGCCGCGGGCGGACGCTGCCCGGATCGCCGCGCTCCCGCCGGTGTCGATCATGTTCGCCGCCCTGCTCGGCTACAACCCGGTGCAGACACTGCTGGGGCCGGCAATCAGCAAGCTGCCGGCCAGCCACGCCACCTACCTGACCGGGCACAGGTTCTTCCCGTCACTGATCTCGGCGCCCTTCCAGCACGGTCTGTCGATCGCGTTCGACTTCGCGATCGCGGCGTGCCTCATCGCGGCCGCGGCGTCGCTGCTGCGGGGTGGCCGGTACGTGCATGAGGTGCAGCCCGAGCCCGCAGCCGCGGGAACCCGCGGTGTCAGGGCGGCCGAGCTGGGGTCCGCCGACGCCTGACGCCGCGGTCGGAGGGAGGGCTCAGGCTGCCGCCCACAGCTCGGCCATCGGCGGCCGTTCCACGAGCTCCTCGGCGTACTCGGTCAGCCGGAAGCCATCCGCGGTCATGACCGCGTGCGAGTACACCGCGTCCGCGATCAGCTCGCCCTGATAGCCGGCGCTGTACCCCGCGTCCATGTCACCGACGCGGCGCAGCACTGTTCGAAGTACCGCGTAGCTCATCCGGCCCAGATCGCCCAGGCTCTGGTGCCTGTTCACCCGCTCGCCGACATCGACCTGCGCCATCGCATACAGGCCGGCAAGCCTGAGGGTGTCGATCAGGAGCCCGGTCTCGACCCCGTATCCGGTGAAGAACGGGATCGCGAACAGTAGCTCGCGAGTGGCCGCGAACTCCCCGGCCAGCGGCTGAGCAAAGCCGGCTAGCTGCGGGAAGAACACGTTGAACAGCGGCTTGGCGGTCAGCTCGGTCACCCGGCCGCCGCCATCCGCGGTGACGTCATGGCTCTCGCCGGTGAAGGGTCGCCGGAATGCCGCCTTTGACATCCGGATCTCCGGCTCGACGATCAGCGGCCCCAGAGTGGTCGTGACGAAGTCGCGCCGGAAGTTACGGGTGTCGGTGTCGGCGTAGACGATGATGTCACCGGTAGCCCTCGCTAGTGCCCGCCACATAGCGTCGCCCTTGCCGAGCGCCGGGCCGAACTCCGGCAGCAGCGAATCCTGCAGGTAGACCTCAGCTCCGGCCCGAAGGGCAATGTCGATGGTCGCGTCGGAGGACGCGCCGTCCACCACGATCACCTGGTCGACCAGGACCGTGTCGCCCGCGCTAACGGCCGCTACCTCGGCGAGGACCTGTGGCAGCGTGTCGGCGACGTTCAGGGTCGGCAGGATGAGGCTGACCGTCAGCCCGAGCTGCCGCTTGCGGGTCGCCAGCGCTGGAAGGTCGGCGAATGACTTCGCCGGGAAGGACCTCGTCGCGAACCATTCGCGAGGTACGTCCTGATAAAGATGCGGGTGAGGACGAACGCGTCCTGTTGCCTGCATTGCTGCCTCCTGGACATCACCGGTGCCGGCCGGGGAGTCGGCGCCGGAAAGCGGGGGTGCCACGTTGACGGGACAGGTCAGAGGTCAGTGAAGGCCGGCACCTCGTCACTGGCACCGGTCTTCTAGATCAGCAAGGCAAGCCACTCGGCACCGCTGGCGACTACGCCCGGACACGCGGCCCCCGCGATCCGTGGTGTCGAGACGCGTGGCATCGATCGCCGCTCCCCGCCGATGCCACGCTTGGCTTTCTTGATGATAACGGGCGGCCGGCCAGTAACAGTTCCGGTTTCGCCGCACTGTCATCTGCTCCGTCGGGACCTTCGGCTGCCCCGTACGGCCCTCCGGCTCTACGGCGCCGCGGCACCGGGGCGGAGGCTCAAACCAGCAAGAGAGCTGGAGTGAAGCGCCATGGGAGAAGGCGAGTGAGACGCCGGCACCGATCGTGCTGTCAACTGTCGTCCCCTCCTGGGTATTACTGTGGGCGCGCCTGGCAGCGGGCGCCGCAGCGGTGATGGTCGTCACCGTGCTGTTTGGCCTGCTGAGAAGCCTCGGCCGAGCGCCTGGCAGCCGCAGCACACTGCGCTCGTGCACCGGCGAAAATCCAGCGGGCCGGTCGCAGGCGGCCCGGAAAGAGAGGCTCAGATGTCAGGCATAGTCGTTGGAATTGACGGCTCGCATCACGCCAGTCGCGCCCTGGACTGGGCGATGGCCGAGGCCGGGGTGCGCAAGACGGATCTGACGGTCATGGCGGTCAACCCGGTGCCGCAAGGCTACTGGACCAAGGAACCGGTGAGGCAGCCCGGCGATCAGGAGCGGGTCGAGGAGATCCGGAGGTCCGTGCAGGAGGCCGTCGACAAGGCAGCCGCTGCGCTCGGTGACCAGCAGCCCAGGTCAGTATCCGTGGTCGCGATCAGCGGTTTTCCCGCCAGGATGCTCATCGACGCGTCCGGGGACGCCGCGCTGATCGTCGTCGGCAGCCGCGGCGGCGGCGGATTCGGCGCTCTGTTCCTTGGCTCGGTGAGCAGTCAGGTCGTGCACCACTCAAAGTGCCCGGTAGTCGTCGTCCCGCCAGCCAGGTAACGGAGGGAGCTGCACGCACGCCGCTCGGCGCCGCACGAGTCAGTGACACCATAGAGAGGCCCAGCGGCAGTCAGCATGACAGCGATTGCGAGGCAGCCTCATGACCGCTCCGGACAGCAGGTCACAGCCGCACGTCGTGGTCGGCGTGGACGGTTCCCCGGAATCCATCGAGGCGCTCGCGTGGGCGGCCAGGTATGCGATCGCCACCGGCGCGACGATCACCGCTGTGCACGCATGGCACTACCCGGCCGGCGGACCCGTCCCGGCCGGCCAGCCGCCGCAGCCGATCACCGAGCAGATACGGGCCACCATGCAGGAAACACTGGATAAGGCGCTCACCGAGGTCTTCGGCGCGCCGACACCGGATAACACGGACACTAAGGTCGCTTACGGCCATCCGGCCATGGTGCTGGTCAACGAGTCTCAGGGCGCCGACCTGCTCGTCGTGGGCAACCGGGGTCACGGCGCGTTCCACGGCATGATGCTCGGCTCGGTCAGCATCCACTGCGTGACGAACGCCGCCTGCCCCGTCGTGGTCGTCCGGAGCGCGTCATGACGGCCGTGGCCGGGCGCGGCGCGCTGACGAGCGAGCAGGCCGACGTACTGGACCAGTACTGGCGCGCGGCGAACTACCTCTCGGTTGGCCAGATCTACCTGATGGACAATCCGCTGCTGACGCAACCGCTGCAGACCGCGCACATCAAGCCGCGACTCCTCGGGCACTGGGGCACGACGCCGGGACTGAATTTTGTCTGGGCGCACCTGAACCGTGCGATCGGCCTGCACGGCACGCCGATGATGATGGTGGTCGGCCCTGGTCATGGCGGCCCGGCGGCGCTCGCGAACAGCTGGCTGGAGGGCAGCTACAGCGAGGTATACCCGAGCGTCTCCCGCGACGCCGCGGGCATGCGGCTGCTGTTCAGGCAGTTCTCCTTTCCCGGCGGCGTGCCAAGTCACGTCGCACCGGAGACACCTGGCTCGATCCACGAGGGCGGCGAACTCGGCTACTCCCTGTCGCACGCGCACGGCGCCGCGTTCGACAATTCCGATCTCATCGTGGCGTGCGTGATCGGTGATGGCGAGGCCGAGACGGGCCCGCTCGCGACGAGCTGGCACTCACACCGGTTCCTGAATCCGGCGGCCGACGGCGCCGTGCTGCCCATCCTGCACCTGAACGGCTACAAGATCGCCAATCCGGCCGTGCTCGCCCGGTTGCCGGAAGATGAGCTGGACGCCATGCTCCGCGGCTACGGCTACGAACCTGCCTACGTGACCGGCACCCACGACTTCGTTCCCCACCAGGAGATGGCGACGACGCTCGACAGCGCGATCACGCGGATCCGGAGCATCCAGGAGGACGCGCGGGCGGGCCGCGGCCACCCGAGCGTGCGCTGGCCCATGATCGTGATGCGAACGCCGAAAGGCTGGACCGGCCCGGTCGAAGTGGACGGGCTGCCCGTCGAGGGCACCTGGCGCGCACACCAGGTACCGCTCGCGCAAGTGCGAACGAGCCCTGAGCATCTGCGTCAGCTGGAGGACTGGCTGCGCTCCTACCGGCCGGCGGAGCTGTTCGGGTCAGACGGCAGCCCGCACTCCGGCCTGCTCGCCTTCGTACCGCCGGGTGACCTCCGGCTCGGCGCGACGCCGCATGCCAATGGCGGCGTGCTGCTTCGTGATCTGGTTCTGCCGGACTTCCGCGACTACGCGGTACCGGTCCCCGTACCTGGCGGGACCATGTCCGAGCCCACCAAGGTGCTCGGATCGATGCTGCGCGATGTGATGCGGCTGAACGCGGCTCAGCGCAACTTCCGGCTGTTCGGTCCCGACGAGACCGAGTCCAACCGGCTGACCGCTGTGCTGGAGGCCACCGGGAAGACCTGGGAGGCGGCGACCCTGCCGGTCGACGTCAACCTGGCCAGCGACGGGCGGGTGATGGAGATCCTGTCCGAGCACACCTGCCAGGGCTGGCTCGAGGGCTACCTGCTGACCGGCCGGCACGGCCTGTTCTCCTGCTACGAGGCGTTCATTCACATCGTGGACTCGATGTTCAACCAGCACGCCAAGTGGCTGAAGGTCAGCAGGCACCTGTCGTGGCGGCGGCCCGTCGCATCGCTCAACATCCTGCTCACCTCGCACGTGTGGCGGCAGGACCATAACGGCTTCAGCCACCAGGACCCTGGCTTTATCGATCACGTGATGAACAAGAAGGCCGAGGTGATCCGCGTCTACCTGCCGCCCGATGCGAACACGCTGCTGTCTGTAGCGGACCACTGCCTGCGCAGCCGCGACTACGTCAACGTCGTCGTCGCGGGCAAGCAGCCGACTCCCGACTGGCTGGACATGCAGTCCGCCATCCTGCACTGCACCCGCGGCGCCGGGATCTGGGAGTGGGCCAGCAGCGACGCCGGATCCGAGCCAGATGTCGTCATGGCTTGCGCTGGCGATGTGCCGACCCTCGAGGTGCTCGCGGCCACCGATATCCTCCGCCGTGACGTGCCCGACCTGCGGATCCGGGTCGTCAACGTAGTTGACCTGATGCGGCTGCAGCCAAGCTCCGAGCACCCGCACGGGATGAGCGATGCGGAGTTCGACGCCCTGTTCCCGCCCGGCCGGCCGGTCATTTTCGCGTATCACGGCTATCCCTGGCTGATTCACCGGCTCACCTACAGCCGAGCCGCCCACCACGACATCCACGTCCGCGGGTACAAGGAGGAAGGCACCACGACCACACCGTTCGACATGGTCGTCATGAATGACATGGACCGGTTCCACCTCGTCATGGACGTGATCGACCGGGTGCCGGGCCTAGTCGGCAGGGGCGCGCAACTGCGGCAGCGAATGGTCGACACCCGGGCGAGGCATCATGCCTGGGTCAGGGAGTACGGGGAAGATATGCCCGAGGTCAGCAAATGGCGCTGGCCGCAGCCGGGACAGCAGTTGTCGGCGGCCGTGCCGCCGCCAGCCGCGCCGCCGCCTCAGCCCGGCGATGTCGCGAGCTGAGCTCGGCGCGTGCGGTGCCGCAGTCGTCGTCAACGCCGGGTCGAGCACCCTGAAGGTGCGGGTGCTCGACCCGGCCGACACGGCGGGTGCGTCCTTCGACCTCGATCCGTGGGACGGCGGCGCCGACCATCCCGAGCTAGCGGATTTCCTCGCCAGCGTGGCCGGAGCGGAGGTTGTCGGGCACCGCGTCGTGCACGGCGGCACCAAATTCAGCAAGGCGGTGCTCATCGACGACGCAGTTGTCGACGCGATCGCCGACCTGACCGACCTGGCCCCGCTGCACCAGCCGCGCGCAGTGGCCGGCATCAACGCCGCTCGCCGGGCGCTCCCCGGCACTCCGCAGGTCGCGTGCTTCGACACCGCGTTCCACGCCGGCCTGCCGCCCGCCGCGGCTCAGTATGCCCTGCCGGACGCGTGGACCCGGCGGTTCGGATTGCGCAGGTTCGGCTTCCACGGGCTGTCGCACGGCTACGCCGCGCGCCGGGCCGCGGAGTTGCTCGGCCGCGACCCGGCCAGCCTGCGCGTCGTCACGTGCCACCTCGGTGCGGGCGCGTCGCTAGCAGCGGTCGAGGGTGGCCGAAGCATCGACACGACGATGGGATTCACGCCGCTCGAGGGTCTGGTAATGGCGACCAGGAGCGGGAGCGTGGATCCCGGGCTGATCATGTGGCTGCTGCAGCATGGCAACCTCAGCACCGACGAGGTCGACGCCGGGCTGGAGAAGTCGGCCGGCCTGGCCGGACTCTCGCGGCTGCCGTCCGGTGACATGCGCGAGGTGCTGCGCGCCGCCGACGCCGGAGACGAGCCCGCCCGGCTCGCGCTGGATGTCTACCTGCACCGGCTGCGGCGTGAGATCGCCGCCATGGCGGCGGCCATGAACGGGCTTGACGCGCTGGTGTTCACCGGCGGGATCGGCGAGCACAGCCCGCGAGTGCGGGCGGCCGCAGCAGATGGCCTGACGTTCCTCGGTGTCAGTCTTGATCCGGCGCAAGACAGCGTGAGCTCCGATGCCGACATCAGCGGCTCCGGGCCGGTCCGGGTGCTGGTCGTCACTGCCAGGGAAGATATCGAGATCGCCCGGCAAGCCCGGGCGGTGCTGGCCGCGCAGCCCAGCAACATCGCGGGATGACGGGAACCGGCGTGGGCGCCGCGGTTCGAGTGCTCGCGTTTGGTAAACACGTGTCGTGAGCGAACTGACTGTCCCCGATCTGTCCGACGTGCTCGCAGCACGGCAGCGCATCGCGCCCTACCTGGAGCCGACCGCGCTGTACCGCTATCCGGCCCTCGATGCGCTGACCGGAGCGCGGCTGTGGGTGAAGCACGAGAACCACCAGCCGATCGGTGCGTTCAAGGTGCGGGGCGGGATCAACCTGATCAGCCAGCTCAGCCCTGACGACCGGCGCAGGGGTGTCATCTCGGCGTCGACCGGGAACCACGGCCAGTCGGTCGCTTACGCCGCGGGCCTGTTCGGGGTGCACGCTGTGATCTGCGTACCGGAGCAGGCGAACCCGGTGAAGGTTGAATCCATGCGCGCGCTCGGCGCTGAGGTGATCTTCCATGGCCGCGACTTCGACGAGGCGCGCGAGCACTGCGAGCAGCTCGCCGCCGAGCGCGGCCACCGCTATATCCACTCGGCAAACGAACCCGCGCTGATCGCAGGCGTAGCGACCTACACGCTCGAGATCCTCGAAGCGCTACCCAGCGCTGAGGTGATCGTGGTGCCGGTCGGCGGCGGCAGCGGGCTCGCCGGAGCGAGCATCGTGGCCAAGGCAGTCCGCCCGTCGATCCAGGTGATCGGCGTGCAGTCCGAGGCAGCGCCGGCGGCCCACCGGTCATGGCGCGCCCGGCGCGCTGGTCGAGGACACCACCGCCACGATCGCCGAGGGCCTGGCCACGCGCACGGCGTTCGAGCTGACGCAGCGCATTATGCGGGATCTCGCCGACGACTTCGTGCTGGTCTCGGAAACCGATCTGGTGCAGGCCACCCGGCTGATGATCGAGAAGACCCGCAACCTGGTCGAGCCGGCCGGCGCGGCCTCGCTCGCCGCCGTGCTGGCCGCGCCAGACCGATTCACCGGCCGCACGGTTGCGATCATCTGCAGCGGCGGCAACATCAGCCCGGACCAGCTCGTCCGCCTCTGGCCCGCTGGCGACGCCTCGTCCTGACGGGTCCACCGCCAGCGGTCACGCTGGCCTGAAGCCCGCTACGGCCCCGGGGCGACCATCGTGAGCGGTCATGACCGGGACGCTCATACACCGGTCCCGCACCCCGACCACCCCCTCGATGTGCCGGATGCGGGCGGCCACCTCCAGTGCCGTCTCCTGCAGCGCGACAAGGCCGGTCACCGTCACGACGCCGGCCGACACGGTCGCCTGGAAGTCGGCCGCGCTGAGCCTGAACTCTGCCATGAGTACGCTCATGACCTCGGTAAGGATGTCAGCGTCCGGCCGGTCATACACGGCGAGCACATCCGCCCGTGTCACGATGCCGATCAGCTCCCCGTCCTTGCCGACGACGGGCAGCCGCTTTACCCGGCGGTCGCGCATGATCCTGGCCGCGACCTGAACGGGTGCGTCGGCCTGGATGGTCACCGCAGGCGACGTCATGAGCTGCTGTGCGGTCACTGCGGTGATCTTCGACTGCTCGCCCAGCTTCCAGCGCAGCCTGATCAGGCCAGGCGGCAGCTCGCAGTCGGCCGTCTTGTACAGCAGGTCAGCCTCGGACACGATGCCGACCACCTCGCCCGCGTCGTTGATGACCGGGCACGCGCTCACCCGGAACTGCCGCAGCACCCTGGCGATCTGCTTGAAGTCTGCGTTCCTTTTGACCGCGATGACCCGGCTAGTCATCACGTCCGCAACCGTCGTGCCCATCGGGCTCGCCTCCCCCGTGTGTGCCGCCGCGGCGCGCAGAAGCAACCTCAGCCGCTGCCCGCCGCGCGGATGATGACGACCGGGCAGCGCGCGTGGTGCGCGCACGCCTGGCTGACCGAGCCCAGCAGGGCCTCGGTGAGGCCGCCGTGTCCCCGGCTGCCGACGACCAGCAGCTCAGCGCCCCTGGACGCCTCCAGCAGGACCTGAGCGGCGTTACCCTCGCGCACTACCGAGCTGACCTTGACCGGTCCGTCCGGGTCCACCGTCGCTGCGATTGCCTCGCTGAGGACCTCCGTGGCCAGCTCGCCATAGTCCGTGAAGTCCGCCGCCCCTACGACGATCCGCCCGTTCATCTCGCGCCCCCTTCCGGATCCCTACCTGCAGCGTTGCGCAAATCTGCGGGCTGGTGCAGGGCCGGTCTTCCTGACGGAACGGGGCCGTTGGTCCCGACGTAACCGGCGACGCGACCAGAAGTGCCGTGCTCGAGCCCCCGATCCGGCAGGCTGCTATAGCGCTACCCAGCCGGTACCGCAGGCTGGCGCCCTGCGGCCGCCTCCCGCACGGCTGGCATCACTGTCTCCGCGAAGGCTGCCAGGTTGGCGTGTGCCTCCTCGGGCGTGAGGTCGCCGAACGCGAGCGTCGCCTCGAAGTAATTGACGGGCGCCTGCCTGACCTGCTCGATCAGCAGGTCACGCACGGTCTGCGCGGAGCCGACCAGCGCGCTGCCTGACTTCATCCCGGCGTCCAGGTCGGCCATGAAGTCGAAGGCGTGGTTGCCGTTCTTGTGCCAGAGGCTGAGCAGGTGCCCGAAGTGGACGGCCCCGGCCTTCCTGAACCTCTCGACGGCGTCATCGTCGGTCGCCCCGATGCAGACGTGGGCGGCGATGCCGACCCGGGGCGGCGTGGGTCGGGCCGACCCGTCCCGCTTGTCCTGCCAGGTCTGCCAGTAGGCCTCCGCGGCCGGGACGAACGACCCGCCGTTCCACTTGCCGACGAAGTTCACGTCGTTGGCCGCCGCCCACTCCGCGCTGCGCGTGTTGCTCGATGCGTACCACAGCGGCGGGTGGGGGCGCTGCACCGGCCCGACCGACAGCTCGACGTCGTAGTCACGTAGCAGCACGCCGCGATGCGTCAGCCGGCCAGTTGCCAGCGCGCCGGTCACGGCCGTGAGCGTCTCGGCGTAGCGATCGCGCGCCTCGGCAGCATCGATGCCGAAGTAGGCGAGCTCGTAGGGGCTGACGCCGCTTCCGACGCCGACATCGAGCCGTCCGTGAGTGAGCTGGTCGAGGGTTGCAATCTCCTCCGCCAGCCGCAGCGGCTCGTAGGCGGGCAGCACGTACACGAGGGTGCCGATGCGCATCGTGGTCGTGCGCTGGCTCAGCGCGGCGAGGAACAAGGCCGGCGACGGGCACACCGACAGCGGCGTTCCGTGATGCTCGGTGACGTGGTAGTGGCCGATGCCCGCGGCTTCCGCGGCAACGGCGAAATCGAGGCGGCTGGCGATGACCTGCCCCGGGCTGGATTCACCGAGATCAAACGAGTCAAAGATCCCGAATGCGAACGCCGGCTGTGTGCTCATCAGACGAGTGCATCACCGCGCGTCGCGCGCGCGCAACGACTGTTCTGCCGGAGGGGAGACGACTCTCCGCCATGGCAGCACGCCAGCAGGGCAGCGAAGGTAACTTTGCTTTCCCTAGAAGGGCCGCAAAGGTCCCACCTCGCCCTTCGCTCGGGAGTGCCTACGGGGTGAGCACGACCTTCAGCGCGCCACTATCGGCAGGCTTGGCGAACACGTCGTACGCCTCCTCGACGTCGTCGAGTGCGAACCGGTGCGTGATGAGCTTGCGCACGTCGAGCTGCCCGCTGGCCAGGAGCCTGAGCAGTGCGGGCACTGATGAGGTGTCCACCAGTCCGGTGGTAATCGTGATGTCCCTGAGCCACAGGTCTTCCAGGTGCAGCGCCGCGGGCTTTCCGTGCATCCCGATATTCGCGATCCGCGCTCCCGGCCGGCCAAGGCCCACCGCCAGCTCGAAGGTGTCCGGCTGGCCGACGGCCTCGATCACCACGTCTGCACCGATTCCGTCGGTCACCGACTGGACGGTGGCGAGGGCGTCGCCGCTGACGTTGTTCACGACCAGGTCGGCACCAAACAGCCGCGCCGCATCCAGCCTGGTTTCGGCGTGGTCGATGGCGATGATGTGGCTGGGGCTGAACAGCCGCGAGCCGACGATCGCGGCCAGCCCGACCGGGCCCGTTCCCACCACGGCGACGACATCCCCCGGGCGGATGCTCGCCCGCAGCACCCCCACCTCGTATCCGGTTGGCAGGATGTCGGCCAGCATGAGCGCCTCCTCGTCGCCGACCCCGCCGGGGAGCCGGTACGTCGAGGTGTCGGCAAACGGAACCCGCACGTACTCCGCCTGCGTGCCGTCGTAGGTACGGCCGAGGATCCATCCGCCGCCGTTCCGGCACTGGCCGTAGTGACCCTCCCGGCAGAACCGGCAGACTCCGCATGCGGAAATGCACGGGACCAGGACCCGGTCGCCCGGCCCCCTGGTGCGCACCGCGCTGCCGGCGTCGGCCACGGTGCCTACCGCCTCGTGACCGAGGACCCGGCCGCTCCGCACCGAGGGCACGTCGCCCGCCAGGATGTGCAGGTCAGTACCGCAGATCGTGGTCGCCTCGACCCGGACGATTACATCGGCGTCGTCGGTGATCTCCGGGTCTGGCACATCCGAGAGGACAACCTGATCTGGCCCGTGGTACACCATCGCTCGCATCGGCCTGCTCCTGCCGTGAGGTGGGTGGCTATGCCTGTGGGTGGCGCCGGATGCGCCGGCCGGTAATTCGAGCCGGGGTGATACTGATGAAATGCTCACGGCCCCCGTTGGCCCACGAGTCGACGCCCACGGCCTCGACGTCCGCACGCTCGGACTCCGAGTCGATGTGGTGGGCAGGACCTTGCACCAGCACGCTCCACCCTTCGCGGGCCGCGGGGTCGATATCGTCGATCTCGAATGCGACCCGGTACTCCGCGTGCGCGATGCCGGTCCGCAGATCCTCGTCGGTCGTGCCGTGTGCGGCGGTTCGGAACAAGATCGCGCCGTTGTGCAGCTTGAAGTTGACCGGTAGCACCGTCAGGTCGTAGCGGCCGGCGAAGACCAGCCTGCCAATGCCTCCCGGCGCGATGAGGCGCAGGCACTCGGCTTCGTCCAGTTCCTCGAGTACGACACCGGACACTGACGACTCCCCTCTCGTCACCGTGAAGGCCAGGCTACTCAGCGTGAACTGGGTGACAGCGGCCAGCACCGAGAAGGTGCTGTTCCGCAGGCCCAGCATCTGGTCGGCCGGGACCGGCCAGCAGAAGCAATCAGCGGGAGGGACCTGCCCGCTTCTCGCGGATCCTGATCTCGCGGTGTGCTGGCCTGGCCGGGCTACCAGTATCTCCGCGACTGTTGTGGATTCGGTCCCTCCCGCCACCTCGATAACACCGCTCGGGACCAGTGGCCACCCAGGGCCGAAGGTCCGCTGTCGCCGGGACGATCTGTCCCTGGACACGGGCCCGATGGCCCTGCGCCCGAAGCCCAGCCTGGCGCGATGCTCATCTCAGTAAAACTCACTGGCCGGGCAGTCCAAGCCCGGGGATTGAGGGAGGAACCAGAAATGCGCAGAAGGACTTTTGACGCGCTGGTGTCCGCGGCCGGGCTGCTCCTGGTTGCCGTGCTGCTCGTCGCGGGTGGCCTGCTCACCTGGGCGCACGTGTTCACCAACAACGAGGTGCACAGCCAGCTCGCTGCTCAGCAGATCGTGTTCCCCACCAAGAGCAACGCCGAGTTCACGGCCCTGCCCAAGGCCGACCAGGCCGCCATGGCACCCTACGCCGGGCAGCTGATGACCAACGGCGCGCAGGCCAACGCCTACGCCAACCACTTCATCGCCGTCCACCTGCGCGAGATCGGTGCCGGCAAGACCTACTCGCAGCTGTCCGCCGCGGCGCTGGCCCAGCCCACCAACACCAAGCTGGCCGGACAGGTCGCAACCATCTTCAAGGGCACCACGCTGCGCAGCATGCTGCTCGAGGCCTACGGCTTCTGGACCATGGGTCAGATCGCGCTCATCGCCGCGATCGCCTCCTACATCGCAGCCGGCGTGATGCTGATCCTCTCGATCTTCGGGTTCGTGCACCTGCGGCGCACCGCCCCCGAGAGGGAGATCCTCCCCCGGGTCGCCACTCGCGTCGACGTGACCGCGTGAGCCAGCCGCACCGACACGGCACCCTGCTCCCGCCCGGGACGCCATCCCGGGCGGGAGCTCTTGTGTGCGCCCGGACTCCGCTGACAGCCGCGGCCCGGCGCGGGCCAAGGTCCCGCTGAAGCGGGCCGTACGCCCGCTGCACGGCGAGCGCGGACCCGGCACTGTCAAGGAGAACGGACAGCCGGAGGGAGGCGAGCCAGTATGTACGCGCAAGTCGGCGACCGGCTCATCGTTGAGGGCGACCCGGCGCGGGCCGGCCTCGTCATCGGCGTGCCGCACCAGGACGGCTCACCGCCGTACATCGTGAAGTGGCTAGCCAACGGCCATATCGCGATGGTCTCGCCGGGGCAGTTCGCCCGCATCATCCCAGCCGACCGCCAGGACAGACCAGGCACAGGCTGGCTGTCACCGGCCGGCGCCTGACCGGCCCGCCATCAACTCCGCCGCGTGGTCGGGCACAAACGTCTGCGATTCGCGGGGAGCACGCACGTAACCGGTTGACTTTGGTCGCGGCGGCAGCTTGAGCGGCGGCCACTGCACGTCACTGTAGTTCAGCGTGCTGAGCAGATGAGCGATCATGTTGAGCCGTGCCCGGCGCTTGTCTGCACTATCGACCACGTACCAGGGGGCCTCTTCGATGTCGGTATGGACGAACATCTCATCCTTGGCCCGCGAATAGTCCTCCCACCTCGTCATGGACTCCAGGTCCATCGGCGACAGCTTCCACCGTCGCATCGGATCGTCCAGCCGCGACCGGAACCTGCGCTCCTGCTCCTCGTCGCTCACCGAGAACCAGTACTTGCGGAGCAGAATGCCGTCCTCGACCAGCAGCCGCTCGAAGATCGGGCACTGATTCAGGAACCGGCCGTACTCCGCTTTGGTGCAGAACCCCATCACGTGCTCGACGCCAGCCCGGTTGTACCAGCTGCGATCGAACAGCACGATCTCCCCGGCGGTCGGCAGCTGCTCGATGTAGCGCTGGAAGTACCAGCTACCGCGCTCGCGCTCGGTTGGCGCGGGCAGCGCCACGATCCTGGCGAGCCGCGGGTTGAGGTACTGAGTCAGCCGCTTGATCGTCCCGCCCTTGCCGGCTCCATCTCGGCCCTCAAAGACCACGACCAGGCGGATCCGCTCGGCTCGCACCCACTGCTGCAGCTTCACCAGCTCGGCCTGCAACCGCAGCAACTCGCGCTCGTAGATCTTGCTCGGTACCCGGTCGGGCATCGGTGCGTCCGGCCGGGTGCTGCGGTCCTTGCCGCGATGATCCGTCGCCATCTGCCGATCCTCCCCTACCGCCGATGGTTCCGGTCAGCGGAAGCCCAGGCTTCGGGCCGCCTCTCGCAGCTCGTCCCTGGCGCTCGGGTGCGCCACCTGACCGATGATCTGGCCAGCCTGGGTATCTGCGTCGTTGCCCCAGATCGCCGCGGTGCCTTGCTCGCTGACGATGAAGCTGTGCTGGAACGAGGTGACCGGGCCGTCCAGCCGCGGCACCACGGTCGACACATCCGCCTTGGGGTGCCAGGACGGCAGCGCAATAATCGCGCGACCGGCGGGCGAGTGCAGTGCACCCACGATGAAATCGGTCTGCCCGCCGAAGCCGGAGTAGATCATGCCGCGCACCCTGGCCGCGTTCGCCTGCGCGAACAGGTCGACCTGGAGGGCACTGTTGATCGAGACCATGGCGCGCTGCCGGGCGATCAGCGCGGGGTCGTTGGTCTTCTCGGTGCGCAGCATATGCACCCGCGGGTTGCGGTCGATCCAGCGGTAGAGCTCCGCGCTCCCGAAGGCAAAGGACGCGGTGATGGGCCTGCCAGGATCGAGCGCTCCCGCCCGGTCCAGACCCAGCACGCCGTCACTGAACATCTCCGACCAGACCGCGAATCCGGTGCGGCTGCGCAGCGCCCCGAGGACGGCATCAGGCACAGCGCCGATGCCGAGCTGCAGGGTGGCGGCCTCGGGGATCAGGCTCGCGACCCGCTCGCCGATCTCGGCATGAACGCCGCTAGCCGGCCGCAACACCGGGGAGGCGAGCGGGTCATCGGCCTCGATCGCCAGGTCGATCTCGTCCTGCGCCAGCACCGCGTCCCCGTAGGTGTATGGCATGTGCCGGTTCAGCTGAGCGACGACCAGGCCGCCACGGGCCCGGGCCGCCTCGATGGCCGCAGGCAGGACGTTTACCTCCGTGCCGAGCGAGACGGTCCCGCTAACCGGGACGGACGTCTGCATCACTACGACGTCGGGTTGCAGCGCGGTCGCCAGAAGGTTCGGCACCAGCGACAGCCGGCACGGCAGGTAGCGGAGCCGGTCGCTTGACCGCATTCCCGGTCCGATAAACGGCGATTCGAGAACAACACCGTCTCGGTCTGGGAATCCCGGCTGAGCGTTGAGCGCGAACAGCCGGTAGCTTTCGAGCGCCCTGTCGAGCACTCCGAGCGCCGGCCACGGCGTAGCGAAGTTCCCGCCGATCACGACGCGCGGAACGTCGCCGAGCCTGCTCAGCAAGCTGCCGAGCACCTGCTCCGCGACTACTCGCACCTGGTCATTGTCCCCCGGTTAGCAGGATGAACGGCCAGTCAGGAGCGCTTTTTGCCCGGCGTCGCCCGGGATGTCGCGCCGATCGCCGGCGCGACTGTGAGCCACAGGCCTATCGTCACGACCATCGCGGACGAAACCCTCCCAGTCGCGGTCAACGCGTCCACTGCGACTCCACTTGTGACCAGGCCCTGGCCCAACTCGCCAGTCGGTGCCGGTCAAGCCGCCACCGCAGCCCGCGCCAGGCCAGCCATAGACAAAGTGCCACCGCTGGCGGTGTGGCGGCAGCAGCCAGCGCTGCGCGGCCCTTTACCTGATCGGGTGTCAGGGGCGGCGGCTGCGCCTGCCCGGCCGGATTGACCCAGATCGGGATCGCGGTGCCCGCGGGCGTGCCGGGGTCGACGGGCACATTGCCCGTGTGTGTCACCCCATCCGCGGTCCAGCGCGCCGGCTCCCAGGACCACGCCGAACCGCCTGGCAACGAGCCCATGACGGGAGCCCTGGGCAGCAGGACCGCCGTCACCTGCCGGAGAGGCACGCCGGGGCGCAACTCGTGCGTGCCGGCATTGTCCACCGAGCGGGCGACGGCGCTCGTCGCCAGCACCGCAAGCGGGACGAACGCGACGATGAGCACGAGCAGGAACCACGCCTCGATCCGGTCGGACGTACGGCGCAGCTCATTGTGGTCGAGCCCGAGCTGGCGAGCCAGCCCGGCTCGCCACACTGCCGGCTTGCGCATCACATCCTCCCCCGAGACGCCTCCACGGTCAGCCTTCCGCCCACCGAGCGAAGCCAGTAGGGTCGTTCGTCCCGCTGTGCAGTGCGCTCCTTCTCGACTGCCGCCGAGTGGGCAGGGCCGCGCATCACCGCCGGCCTCGATAGGCGGATTTGCCATCGCTGTTATCGGAGCAGCGGCCGTCTGAGATCAGCGTCCGCCGTGGCGGCAGCACTCCGGAACCCGCAACCGAGGAAGGCCGTTACCCGTTCCCGGCAATTGAAGGCCGTATGGTCGTGTGGGTCGTGTGGGTCGTCAACGACGACGAGTCGTGCCGGTTATCAGCCTAGATGGCCCCATCCACGGCCCTTCATTGGCCCCGGGAGAAGGTGGCGCGAGGGGGCGTGCCCCCACTATCCCCGGCCCGGCACCTGCCGACACCCAGGCGAGCCGACCCGTTGTGCCGGTTTGTGCGTCAGCGGACGGCACGGTCGGGTAAGCGATCGCCCTACGATCTACGTAATAGACCGCAGATCACCGGGGTGGCCGTGTCAAGGGAGAGCAGGAAGCGCGCGATCGAGCGCATCAGGGCGCAGGAAAGGCAGCGCAAGCGGCGCCGCCAGATCCTGGTCGGGGCCGGCGCGCTGGTCCTGGCGGGCGGCATCGCGGGCGCGATCGTGGCCAGCACCGGCGGCGGGGCAGCCGGCAGCCCGGCGGGTACATCGCTCGCCTCCCTCAGCACTCTCGGGCCACTGAAGCCTGCGCCGGCGGCGGGCGCTCTCGGACCTGAGAGCGTTCCGGTGCCGAGCGCCGCCGTGCTGACGGGCACGACGTCCGCGGCGTCCGGGCAGGCAGTCGACGGCATCAGCTGCAGCACCAGTGAGCAGACGCTGTTCCACATTCACGCGCATTTGACGGTGTTCGTGAACGGCACCGCGCGGCAGATTCCGTACGGCATAGGAATCCCTGGTGCAGTGACGACTCAGACGCCGGGCGGCTCGTATGTCGGCAGCGGAAAGTGCTTCTACTGGCTGCACACGCACGCCGCGGACGGCATCATCCACATCGAGTCACCGGTGCACCGCACGTTCACCCTCGGCGACTTCTTCGACGAGTGGGGTCAGCCACTCAGCACGGACCAGGTCGGGCCGGCCTCGGGCCACGTCACGGCGATCTACAACGGCAAGGTCTACCGGGGAAACCCGCGCGACATCCTGCTGACCGCGCACGCCCAGATCCAGCTCGAGGTCGGAACGCCCCTCGTCGCGCCGGAGTCGATTACCTTCCCCAACGGCCTGTGACCCCGGGCGGGCCCGTCCGGCCACGGAGTAAGTTCGGCACCGGATACCGGCATCGCACCGAAGGCAGGAGGGAACACGGTCATGGCGACCGTCAGCGTCCGCTACTTCGTGAACGACGTCGACACGGCGATCCGGTTCTACTGCCAGAACCTGGGCTTCAGCGAGGTCATGCATCCCGCGCCGACCTTCGCCATGCTGTCGCGCGGCGACCTGCGCCTAGTGCTGAGCGCGCCAGGCGGCGGACCCGGTGGCGGTCAGGCCATGCCCGACGGCACACTGCCCTCACCAGGCGGCTGGAACCGGTTCATGATCGAGGTGACTGACCTGGACGGACTCGTCCAGACTCTGCGGCAGCAGGGCGCACGGTTCCGTAACGACATCGTGTCTGGCGTCGGCGGCAGGCAGATCCTGCTTGAGGACCCGTCCGGCAACCCAGTCGAGCTGTTCGAGCCGGTGCTGCCGGAAGCGAGGCTGTCCCAGCGCGAGCCCTGATAGGGCCACGACACGACTACGCGTTGCTATCACTTGACTGCGCTTAGTGAGACTGTAGGGCGTAGCGGTCGCGCATGCGCGCGGTGGCCGGACTCGAGTCGGGAGGCAAGCTGTGGTCAGTGCCGCTGCGGGAACCTCCAGCGGCAGCGCCATCCAGCACTTCTTGTCAGCTGTGCACCAGGCCCTGGATCTGCCCGAGCCGCATCGCCCGCATGACCGGCTGCCCTACCTCACCTTGCTCGAGCAGCGCGCCGGGCTCGCCAGGGCAAGTATCGGCAGGCTCGTGGCGAGCCAGCAGAACGACGAGCTGGACTTCACCTCAGAAGGCGACCACATCCTGCACCAGATCGCCGACTTGCCGCCTGACACTTACCGGCACGCGCCTTCCGCCGCCGGGTGTCCGCCATCGTCTGGTTAGAGCAGCTCGAGAATGGTGGCGTTGGCCTGGCCACCGCCCTCGCACATGGTCTGCAGCCCGTACCGGATCCCTGCGTCGCGCATGTGGTGCACGAGGGTGGTCATGAGCCGGGCGCCGCTACCGCCGAGGGGGTGACCGAGCGCGATCGCCCCGCCGTTCGGGTTCAGCCGCTCCGGCTCGGCGCCGGTTTCAGCCAGCCAGGCCAGCGGCACCGGCGCGAACGCCTCATTGACCTCGAAGGCGCCGATGTCGCCGATGGACAGGCCGCTGCGCTTGAGCGCCAGGGCGGTGGCGGGGATGGGCCCGGTCAGCATGATGACCGGGTCGTCGCCAGTGACCACCGCGGTGTGGATCCGCACCAGCGGCGTCAGGCCGAGCTCGGCGGCTTTCTCGCTGGTGGTGATCAGCAGCGCTGCGGCGCCGTCGGAGATCTGCGAGCTGTTCGCCGCGGTGATCGTCCCGCCCTCCGGCTTGAACGCCGGCTTGAGCCCGGCCAGCGCCTCCAGCGTGCTGCCCCGCCGAATTCCCTCGTCAGCGGCAACCTTGACCCCCGACGGGTTGGTCACCGGCGCGATCTGCCCAGCGAACCGGCCCTCGTCTTGCGCAGCAGCGGCCTTGGCGTGCGAGCCCAGGCTGAACTCATCCAGCTGAGTCCGGGAGAACCCCCAACGGTCGACGATCATCTCCGCGCCCAGCCCCTGGTTCGGGGCGATGCCGTGGTACCGGGCCTTGAAGCCCTCGCCGAATGGCCACTTCCCCGCGGTCGACGTGCCCATCGGCACCCGGCTCATCGACTCCACGCCACCGGCGACCACCACGTCGTAGTGCCCGGCGATCACGCTGGCCGCCGCGAAGCTCACCGCCTGCTGAGACGACCCGCACTGCCGGTCCACCGTGACACCGGGAACCGACTCCGGCCACCCCGCGCCCAGCACGGCGTTCCGCGCGATGTCGATCGCCTGCTCCCCCACCTGACTGACGCAGCCGAAGACGACGTCCTCCACGATCACCGGGTCGATCCCGGAGCGCTCGGCGAGCGCCTTCAGCACGTGCGCCGACAGGTCGGCTGCCTGAACCTCAGACAGTCCGCCGTTCCGCTTGCCGACCGGCGTTCGCACTGCCTCGACGATGACGGCGTCGCGCATGCGGTGAACCTCCTGGGTGACTGCCGCCGGATCTGCTGGCGGGCTGACGTATCGGGTCGAGATAGTTAACTACCATAGCTAACTCAGCGCCAGCTCACGAGCCCTGGCAGCAGCAATCAGGTCCGTCAGAACCTGCTCGGCATTCCGGGAAGGCGCGGTGTGACCCTGGCCCTGCCAGATAGTCAGGCGCGCGCCCGGGACCGCGTCGACGAGCCGCCGCGTCGCGCTGAGCGGGCAGTTGGCGTCGTCATCGCTGTGCCAGAACCGGGTGGGACTACAGATCGCGGCCAGGTCGATCCCCCACGGCTGCGCCTCCATGGACATCGCGTCGTCCACCCAGCCATCAAGTCCCGGCATCAGCGCGTCGGTCAGCGACTCCGCCTGGACCTGCTGGACATCCGGCCTGGCCAGCCAGTCGTGGTCCTGCGGAGGCGCGTCCGCCATCGCTGCGTTCAGCGCGCCGACCGGGTCGGCCAGCATGCGCTCGCGCCACGGCGCCAGGAACTCCGTGATGCCTGCTGCGCCTAGCTCGGTCATGATGCGGTAGGACTCCTGGTTGATCTCAAGCATCACGGCCACTTCATCCGGCTCGAGTGGCGCACCCGAGCAGACGGCGGCGCAGGCCAGGACCCGGTCACCCAGCAGCGCCGCGATCGCGAGGGCGTGCGGGCCGCCTCCCGACCCGCCCTGCACGGCGAATCTGCCGATCCCGAGATGATCGGCGACCGCCGCGGCGTCGGCCGCGATGTGAGCCACTGTTCGGCCCGGCAGCGGAGTAGACAGACCGTAGCCGGGCCGGTCGACGGTGATGACGCGCAGGCCGAGGCGCTCCCACAGCGAGACGTCCGGATAGCGGCTGAGGCGTCCGCCCGGCGTCCCGTGGATCGAGAACAGCGGCAGACCATCCTGGTCACCCCACTGCTCGTAACCGTATGTCCTGCCGTCGGGCAGAGTCAGAGTGCTCATATGCGGATGCTCCTGAGGCCGGGGGCGGGCGATCGTCAGCTGAAGATATCGAGGACGGTTGCCGACTTCAGCTGGTCCGGCAGCAGGGACCGGGCGGCGACGTCCATGTGGGTTCGCCAGTGCGCTTCCGCGCGGGCCGCATCCTGTGCCTCGACGAGCACGATGAGCTTGCGGTAGGACCGGACGACGCGAGCGAAGGCCGCGGCGGGCAATGCCACCATGCCCGGCTGGCGGCTGGCCAGCAGAAGGTGGGTGTCGACGACCTCGCGCAGCACGAGCGACTGCAGGGCCAGGGTCCTGTTGCCCGCGCGTTCCATGAGCAGGTCATGGAACCGCTGGGACCGCCGGGTCCACGCGGCGACATCGACCGGCGGCTGCCCGGACTCGATGAGCTGGTCGAGTTCATCGGCGCAGGCCGACAGGTCGGTCAGGTCCCGCGGGGTCCTGCGAGTGGCCAGCAGCCCGGCCGCGACGGGCTCGAGCAGGGACCTCGCCTCGTAGACATCGCTCACCGTCGTGCCGGACGTCTGCATGAGCAGCCCGACGTAGCGGGCCGCCACCTCGACGCTGGGCGCGATGATCCGGGCGCCGCGCGCACCGCGCCTGAGCTCAATGAGCGACTCGGTTTCCAGAATCCGGAACGCCTCCCGCAGCGTCGGCCGGGACACGTCGAACTGCCGCATCAGCTCGATCTCTGACGGCAGGCAGTCGCCCTCGGCCAGTTCGCCACGGACGATCTTGCCGCGCAGGTACGAGGCGATCATCTCGCCGGTCTTGAGCGGCCGGATGTTCTGCCCGATCTGCCGGCCTGCCACGTCAGTACCACGCAGCGGGCCACTGTCGTCTGCGACCGGCGCAGGTGAGGCTGACATGCTGGCAAACCTTCCGTCGATAGAACGCGAAGTACTCTACCTTCGGGAGCCAGGCTGACCGGGAGGGTTCATGGCCGAGAGCCGGTTCGGGATGACCGAGGTTGACGATCTCCCTGCGGACCTGCGCGAGCGGATCGGCGAGATCGCGCGCAAGTCAGGCTTCGTGCCGAACGTCTTCCGCGCCCTCGGCCACCGCCCGGCCGAGCTGCGGGCCTTCCTTGACTACCACGACGCCCTCATGGAGTCCTCAGAGGGGCTGACGAAGGCCGAGCGCGAACTGGTTGTCGTCGCTACCTCAGCCGCCAACCACTGCACGTACTGCATCGTGGCACACGGTGCCATCCTGCGGATCCGCTCCAAGGACGCGCACCTCGCCGAGAAGGTCAGCAGCAATCCCTGGCAGGCTCCGCTCGACAAGCGTGCCCGGGCGATCACCGACCTGGCCCTGGCGCTTACCCGCGCTCCCGAGCATTTCGGCGAAGCCGATATCGCCAGCGCCCGCGCGGCCGGGCTGACCGACGTCGAGATCTGGGACGTCGGAGCGATCACCGCGCTGTTCGCCCTCTCGAACCGGCTAGCGCACCTCACCGCGCTGCAGCCCAACCCCGAGTTCTACCTCATGGGGCGCACGCCGAAATCCGGCTGAGAAACTCGGGCGCGCCGCCAGCCCATGGCGTGATTTACTTCCGGAGTCCAGTTCCGATCCTCGAGGGAGGGTAGATGCGCCAGCCGTTCATGTCCGTCGTGATGGCCTATGAGACCTATGCGAAGGGTATGACGCGTGCCTCGCACTACACTCAACCTCGGGATCCTGGCGCATGTAGACGCCGGTAAGACCACCCTGACCGAACGGCTGCTGTACGCGGCCAACGTCATCTCCGAACTCGGCAGCGTCGACGCCGGGACGACTCAGACCGACTCCCTGGCGCTGGAGCGGCAGCGCGGGATCACGATCAAGTCTGCCGTCGCCTCGTTCGGCATCGGGGACGTCACCGTCAACCTGATCGACACGCCCGGCCATCCGGACTTCATTGCCGAGGTGGATCGGGTGCTGAGCGTGCTCGACGGCGCGGTGCTGGTGGTCTCGGCCGTGGAAGGCGTCCAGGCGCAGACCCGGATCCTGATGCGCTCGTTGCAGCGGCTGCGCATCCCGGTGCTGTTGTTCGTGAACAAGGTCGACCGGGCAGGCGCCGACCCAGCGCGCGTGCTGCATGAGCTTCGCGCACGGCTTCAGCTGGCCGTGGTCGCCCTGACTACCGTGCACGCGCCAGGAAGGCGCGAGGCGAGCGTGACGCGGGCCGGTCCTGGCGACCACGACTTCCGGCTCAGGCTGACTGAACTTCTGGCCGAGCGGGACGATGGGCTGCTGACGGCCTACATCGCCGGGCAGGACGGCATTCCGTATGGCCGGCTCCGCGCCGAGCTCGCCACTCAGACTGCCCAGGGGCACGTACACCCCGTCTTCTTCGGCTCGGCGATCACCGGCGCGGGCGTCGCAGACCTCACCGCCGGTATCGCTGAGCTGCTGCCGGCGGCCGCTGGCGATCCCGCCAGGCCCGTGGCCGGCAGCATCTTCAAGATCGAGCGTGGCAGCAGGGGCGAGAAGATCGCCTACATGCGGATGTTCTCCGGCACGCTGAGGGTTCGGGACCGGCTCCGATTCGGCGCGGGCCTGCAGTCGAAGGTGACCCACCTCGCCGTCTACGACCGCGGGCTCACCGTCCCGCGGGTCTCGGTCTCGGCCGGCCAGATCGGGAAGGTCTGGGGCCTGGCTCAGGTACAGATCGGCGATCTTGTCGGTGAGGCAGAGCCAGCGAGCACCCCCGGCCAGTTCCCGCCGCCGACGCTGGAATCCGTCGTCGTCGCCGACAATCCAGCCGATCGGGGAAAGCTGCGCGTCGCTCTGGGTCAGCTCGCCGAGCAGGATCCGCTGATCAGAGTGCGCCAGGACGACGAGCGGCAGGAGATCTCGGTCTCGCTCTACGGGGAAGTCCAGAAGGAAGTTATCCAGGCGACCCTCGCGAGCGACTTCGGTATCGGCGCGACCTTCCGTGAGACGACGACGATCTACGTCGAAAGGCCGGCCCGGGCAGCCAGTGCGATCGAGATCCTGCAGTCGGACGAGCATCCGTACTCGGCCACGATCGGGCTGACCATTGAGCCCGCCAAGGCGGGCGCCGGTGTGCACTTCCGCCTCGA
The DNA here is from genome assembly GCA_963718765.1 of uncultured Actinomycetota bacterium. Classification (GTDB taxonomy): domain Bacteria; phylum Actinomycetota; class Actinomycetes; order Streptosporangiales; family Streptosporangiaceae; genus JAJYUU01. Next base: position 827,365 of record CAVQZV010000018.1, on the reverse strand, counting down.
CGTCGCAGACCCCCGCACCATCCCGCTGTATATCTACAAGACCGCGGGGAGCTTCGCCGACGCTATGACGTCCTATGTCCGGAACAGCTTGCACGTCGGCCGATATGGCTGGAAAGTGACCGACTGCCTGGTGACGATGACCGAGTGCGGCTACTACGTCGGCGACGGCCCGGCTAAGCGGATCCTCGCCACACCGCGCACGACGGCCGCTGATTTCCGGAAGCTGACCCCGGTGGTGATGTCCCGGGCACTCGAACGGGCGGGAACTGTCGTCTGCGAGCCCATGGCCCGCACTCGCCTGGACATTCCGGCAGCCAGTCTTGGGCCGGTACTGTCATCACTTGCCCGCCTTGGCGCCGAGGTCAGCGCTCCCATCAGCCGCGAAGACCAGGCGGCGGTCGAGGCTGTTCTTCCGTCAGCTCTCGTGCACGCGCTTCAGCGGCAACTTCCGGGCCTTACCGGAGGCGAGGGCGTAGCGCAGTCGAGCTTCTTCGGCTACCGGCCCGTGCGCGGGAGCGCGCCAGCCCGCTAGTCCCGGTCGGCCGGCACGGATCAGGCGGGTGCGAGCCGCGCGGCCACCTGGCGCATCAGCGGCGAGCCGATGGACTCCTGCACAGCGCGGGCGAACAGCCATAGCCGCACCCGGTGCGCGTCGAGCCCGCACAGGCCAGCCATCCGGTCCGCCAGCGCGGCGGGATCGGCAGCCAGCCGGTCCTCGCAGTTGAGCATGTGCTGCAGCACGTCGTAGGCAGGGTCGCCCGCGTACGGCTTGGGGTCGATGACCAGCCACGGCTCCCGTAGCGTGGCCAGGATGTTCTCGGCGTGCAGGTCGGTGCAGAGCAGCACCTGCTGGTCCGCGGTCACAGGCAGCTCGCGGAACATCGCGATCCCGGCGCGGGCTACCCCCGGATCGAGCGGCTCCTCCCGGTCGACATGACCGGAGTAGTCAGCCTCGAACTGATCCGCCCACGCGGCGCACATCTGCGCGAGCGGGCGGAACGGATACGCCGCGTACGACTGCGCCCACAGCCGGCGCAGCAGGCTGGCAACAACGACGTCCTGCTCCGGTTCGGGCAGCACCTGTCCCAGCGGCGTGCCGGGCGAGCACCGCTCCAGCAGCAGCACATACTCCGACTCGGTTGCGCTCGCGGCATGCAGCCGGACGACCCCGTTCCCATCCCAGCAGCGGAGCCCGGCCGCCTCGTCTCGTTCCTCCTCCCCACCGAACCGGAACGAGACCTTGAGCACCAGCACCGCACCACCAGGTCCGGCGGCGGGCGCCGTCCACGAGCACTGCCCGCCGGGCTCGAACGGCTCGCCAACCCGCAGCGACCACCGGGCAGCGACATCGGCCACGACCTGCGGCAAGCTCGCTAGCCACCTGACCACCGCGGGCTCGCGCCCGGCGGTCTCAGCCAGGTATCGGGGCACCGGGAATGCGGACATGAGCGCCACCCTGCGCCTGTGGCCAGGACGTGGTCAACCACGCTGAGCAGATTCTGGTCAGCCGGCGCCGACACCTTCGCTGGCCATGGACAGATCGAGCACCTGATCGCAGCGCTCGGCGACCTCTGGGTCGTGCGTGGCGAGCACGAGCGCGCTGCCCGTCTCGATGAGCGCGAACATCCGGGCGAGTGCGAGGGTCCGGGCGGCCGCGTCCAGCTCGGCTGTCGGCTCGTCGGCGATCAGCAGCCTCGGCTGCAAGGCGAGTGCGCGCGCGACGGCGGTTCGCTGCTGCTGCCCGCCCGACAGCTCGTGAGTGAGCTGATCAGCATGCGGTAGCAGGCCGAGTTCGTCCAGCGCCGCCAGCGCGGCACTGCGAGCAGCGCGAGCCGGTCGGCCGGCGGCCCGGAGGGCAACCTCCACGTTCTCCGCGGCGGTCAGCAGCGAGACCAGCCCGTATCCCTGCAGCACGACGGAAACGCCGCGGCCGGGCCCGGCGAAACCGTTGAGCGGCTTGCCGTCGATCAGCACCGTGCCCTCAGTCGGCGCGGTCAGCCCGGCGAGGATCGCCAGCAGGCTGGTCTTCCCCGATCCGGACGGACCGGTGACGGCCACGCTGTGACCGTCCTGGACCGTCAGGTCGACGCCCGCGAAAATCGGCCGGCCCGCCGCGCGGTAGCCCACGCCCACTGCCTGCAGCATGTCAGCCTCGCTCCACATCGGCGCGGCGTAGCTCCACGCCAGCCTCGGTCCGGACCGCCTGGGCCAGCGTGCCGGGCGGGAGCGCGTCCAGCAGGTCGGGCGGAAGCTGAACCGAGCCGTCCCGGCTCACGACCAGGTAATCCTCACCGTAGTGTCCCTCCGCACCGACCTTGCCGTCCCGGATCGTGATGGTCCGGCCGAATGCCTTGCCGACGTTCTGATCGTGCGTCACCACGATCACGGTGGTGCCGAAGTCGGTGTTGGCCGCTTGGAGCAGCGCGATGACCAGCGCGCCAGAGTGGCGGTCCAGCTGGCTGGTCGGCTCGTCGGCGAGCAGCAGCTGCGGCCCGTTGGCAAGCGCGATGGCGACCGCTAGGCGCTGCTGCTCGCCCCCGGACAGCCGGCCAGCCGGCCTGCTCGCGAGCTGCTGTAGCCCGACAGCCTCGAGCAGGCTGTCGGCGCTCTGGCGGCGCGTCCCGGCTCGGGTCTTGCGGGCCGGGGCCTGGGCGAACAGCACGTTACCCAGGGCGGTCTCGTACGGCAGCAGGTTGCGGCCAGGATTCTGCATGACGACGCCCACCTCGCGCATCCGCATCCTGGTTGCCTCGGCGGGCTTCAGGTCGGCAATTTTCGCTCCGCAGACCTCGACGAGGCCCGCCGTCGGCCGGAGCAGCCCGGCCAGCAGCCACATCAGGGTGGACTTGCCGGCGCCAGACGGGCCGAGCAGCGCGACAGTCTCGCCCTCGGCGACCTTCAGATCCACGCCGCGAAGCGCGGTGACCGTCTGTCCCTCAGCACCGTAGATCTGCACCAGGTTGTCGCAGCGGACGATGACCGGTGCGGAGCGCGCAGCTGCGACGGTCACGCTGGTGTCTCCCGGAGCAGGTCCGCGCGCACACCGCGGATGAGCGTGAGGCTCGAGAGCAGCGCGGCAAGGAGAGGGAACGCGGCCGCCACGACCAGCAGCGTCGCCACCTGAGCTGCCGGCGGGAGGTAACTGAGGGCCGGCGCGGCCGGCAGGCTCGTGAACTCTGGCACGTTTGCCAGCACGAACCTGGCCGTCACGAGCCCGGTGGCCGCGCCAGCCAGGACGCCGAAGCCCAGGACGACCGCCAGTTCCATCAGCAGGGAGCTGTGCAGCGTCCGGCGGCGGATGCCCGATGCCTCGAGCGCGGCATACTCGTACCGGCGGCGCCGGGCCGAGGCGTAGAGGCCGATGATGGCCGCGCCGGCTGCAAGTACGGCCGCCGCCACGGCGTCGGCGAGGAACAGCGCGCTGGCCAGGGCGGGTCCCTGCCGGCTGAGGTGCGCAACGGCGGTTGCCGTCGAGTTCACCGACAGGATCCTGACCCCGCTCGCGAGCAGCTTGGGCCGGATGACCGGGAGCGCGCCGGGGGCCAGCCATACCTGCTGCGTGGCCCGAGTGAGGTCATAACCGGCCGCCAGCTCCGCGTACTGCCGGTCGATGATCACTCCGTTGCCGGGGGCACCCGGCAGGGCCGACAGTACGCCGACTGTCTTCAGCTGGAGCGGCGCGCCGTTGAGGCCGTTGCCCGGGAGCACTGACTGGCCAGTACCCGCCAGCGGGGCAGCGATCAGCGCGGGCATGTCCGAGGGCACGCTGGCCGCCGCCAGGGTCGGATCGGTGCTCGCATCCGTGGGGGCGATAGTCCAGGTCAGCCCGTGGGAGCCAGCGGCGACGTCCGGCCGTGGCGCCTGCCCGGCCGTCACATCCAGCCAGTCTGCAGCCGTTCCCAGCACCGCTGCCGGCAGTGCCGAACGCCAGCTACCACCCTGATGCACATCGATAGCCGTGATGGACAGCTTGCCGCTGACCTGCTCCCCTGATCGGCCAAACTGGACCCGGGCGGTGGGCAAGGTCAGCCCGAAGCTCTGCAGGACGCAGGGGCAACCCGTCAGCGACCCGGTCAGCGTCGCGGAACCATGCGCGGGCAGCGAGCCGAGACTGACGGGCGAGGAACCTGTCGTGACGTTGGCATACATCTCCTCGCCGCCGAGCGACGTCGACGTGACGGCGACAGTGACGCGCATCGCGTCGCCGGTCAGCACGGTCGGGGGCGCGGCCGAGGTATGCAGCCGGGCGGCGAACGCGGCAGCGTTGCGCGCCGGCAGCCCGCCGGGCCAGTAAGCGACGCTGGCGAATCGCGCCGGATCGACGGCGAGGGTGTACTGGCCTGCCGTACCGCTGCTGCCGTTCAGGCCGATGTAGGTATCGACGGCCGTCGCGAGGTGCCCGGAGGGATCCGCCCTGGCCACGATGGTGCCCAGGTCGCGGCCGGACGGGACGGCCACCGTCAGAACATCCGCGGCACCAACCTGGGTGTCCGCGACAAGCCGGTAGTTCCGCTGGGCGACGGCATAGGCGGCGAACGCAAACGCGGTCAGCGAGAACGCCGTCGCCAGCACGATTGTGGTCCGGACCCCGCCCTCCCGGCGGGCGATGTGCCGCAGCGCCAGGAATGGGGCCAGGCTGCCGTGGCGGGAGGTGACGCCGTACAGCGCGCGGCAGCCGAGCGGCAGCAGCCGGGACGCGACAACCGCCACAGCCAGCCCGGTCAGGCCGGGCACCAGCAGCTCCAGCACGCCGTTGTGGCCCGAGCCCAGCTGGCCGCCGGTATACAGCTCAGCCAGGCCTGCCACCGCGCCAGTCAGGAGGATCGAGTCCAGCACCCAGCCCCGGCTCGCCGCCTGCCGGCTCGGCCGCCGGAACTGCTCCACGACGCCTCGCCGCAGCGCCCGCTGCGCCGCCATGATCACGGCGGCGAGTCCGCCCGCCACCGTCGCGGCGGCCGCCGCCCAGGCGGCCCACGGCAGCGTGACTTGCGTGCCGGGCTGCAGCAAGGCGGTGGCCAGATACCGGGCGCCGACCCAGCCTGCGAGCGTGCCGGCCGGCAGGGCGGCAAGCAGCAGCACGGTCGGCTCGGACAGCCCGAAGAGCAAGGTGGCTCGCCACCCGTGCCCGCGCAGCTTGGCCAGCGCGATCTCGGTGCCCCGTGCTTCCACCGCTTCGGCGACGATCAGGTAGAGCAGCAGCCAGCTCAGCACCAGGACCGTCGTCGTGGTTACCGTGACCGGCACGGCCACCGCCCGCCACTGAGCCTTAACCGCCGCAAGCGTGCCGGGTGTGCTCGACTGGACGACGACCTGCTCGCCGGCGAGATTGACGCTGTTCGTGAATGCGGTCAGCCCAGCCGCGAGCGGGCCGACGTCGTTGATGGTGAGCCGGTTACCGGCCAGCGTCTGGTCAACCTGGCTGGTGCCCTGCAAGGCGGGAGGGGCGGCGGCCATGGTCGCCTGACTGGTGAAGATGGCATCCAGGTTTGGCGAGGGGTGCCTGACGTCTTGTGGCTGTTCGAGCGGGAAGTAATCCTGGGCGTGCAGGACCCAGTAGTCGCTGGTCACGTTCGTTGGCACCTTGTACACGCCGGTCACTGTCAGCGTGGGCCATGCGACGGCGTTGATCTTGCTGCCCGGCGTGCCAGCCGGCGATCCTGGCGTCCGACTGGCTGACCACAACCTGATTGGCCCCGGCCGGGCAGCGTCCGGTGATCACCAGATGGGCGCAGAAGCTCGTCCGCCAGACGATCAGGAAGGGCTCGACCTGCGACTGCACGCCGGTGGCCGAGTCGATCGAGTCCACCGGCGGAGCGAAGACCCGCTGGCTAGCCCCAGCGCCGATATCGTGATCAAGTTCTTGCGTCAGGTTGTCCTGCAGACTGGACAGCGTGCCTGCGACCGATCCGGTCAGCGTCGCCTCGTAACCGCGGCCTACAAACGGTGCGCTCGAGACGACGTCCGACAGGATCGAGTGCTGCGCTGCCCGGTAGTAGACCGGCCCGGCCGCAGCGGTGGCTGTGGCGATGACGGCGACCGCGAGGATGATCACCGCCGTGCCGGCCCGGTGCGCCAGCCCCCGAGCGAGCGCTACCAGCGATCTCATCGGTACGTGCCCAGCGGATACGGGCAGGCTCCTGCAATATCGGGTGACACCGCGCCATCGTACCGGCTTGTCCCCTATTCCAGATTTAGGGGTAAAGACATGGGAAGGAGGTCGAGTCATACTGACGGCTGTGAAATCGATCCGAGTCCTCCTCTTCGACGTATTCGGGACGCTGGTCGACTGGCGCGCCAGCCTGATCGAGCTGGCTGAGACATCCGCGCCTCGCTCGGGCGCGCAGGCCGACTGGGCGGCCGTCGTCGACGACTGGCGCCGGGCGTATCAGCCCGCCATGAACCGGGTGCTCAAGGGCGCTGCGTGGCGTGACCTCGACTCCCTGCAGCGCGAGACGCTCAGCGACGTGCTCGCCCAGCAGGGCATCAGCCTGCCGGCTGCCGACCGGGAAGCACTTGTGCAGGGCTGGCGTCAGCTGCGGCCCTGGCCCGACTGCCGGTCAGGGCTTGACCGGCTACGTCGTCAGCACGTGCTGGCCACGCTCTCCAACGGCCACGTGGCCTTGCTCGCCGACCTGCTCAAGTTCGCCGACCTGCGGGTGGATGCGGTGCTGTCGGCACAGCTCAGCCGGCAGCTACAAGCCCGACCCGCAGGTGTACCTCACCGCGCTCCGCCTGCTCGAGTGCTCGCCCGAGGAGGCCGGGATGGTCGCCGCGCACGGTTCTGACCTGCGCGCCGCGGCAACGCTCGGCCTTCGACCGATCTTCATCCGCCGCCCGCTGGAGTGGGGCGCCGGATCTCAGCCAGCCGGCCCGCCCGCCCTGGATGGCCTCATCGAAGCCGACGGACTCGACCATCTCGCCACCGTCCTCGGCTGCTGACACTCAGCCCGTCGCAGTCGCGCCCGGGGAGCCGGCTAGTGCGGCGCCGCTGCCGCGGCGCCGCCGTTCGGGAGAAGGACGTACTTGGTGCCAGTCGCCATCCGCCCATAGGCGGCGATGGCTTCGGGCTGCAGGGCCTGGACCAGGGAGAGTTGGCCGGCGTAACTGCTCGCGAAGGTGGTTGTGAGGCCCGCCGCGACACGCTCGCGCATCGCCGCGATGCGGGCCGGCCCTGCCTTGATGAGGAACGGCGTCAGCAGCCAGCCGCTGATACTCCACGCAAAGCCGAAATTGCGCGTCAGTTCGGTCGGGCCGCGGTCGAGACCGCCATAGATGTAGACCTGCTTGCGGACATCAGAGCCGTAGCGGCTATAGGCGCTCCCAGCGCTGAGCGCAGCCTCCATGCAGGTGAGGATCCGGCTCGCCAGCCGTCCGCCGCCGATGGCGTCGAAAGCGATCGTCGCCGACGTTTCCGCAATGGCCGCCGTCAGGTCGGCCATGAACGTCTCGCTTGTCGAGTCCAGGACGTGCCGGGCGCCCTGGTCGGTCAGGAGCCTCACGTGTGCCGCCGACCGGACGATGCTGATCAGCGGGATCCCGTCCTCGATGCAGACCCGGTTGAGCATCTGCCCGAGGTTGGAGGCGGCCGCGGTATGCACGAGGGCTGTGTGGCCCTCGTCGCGCATCGTTTCGACCATGCCGAGCACGGTCATCGGGTTGACGAATGACGCTGCGCCGGCGAGCGCGTCAGCGCCATCCGGCAGCACCAGGCAGGCCGCAGCGTCCATGCACCGGTACTGCGTGTACATCGCGCCGCCAGCGACCGCGACGGTCGTGCCGAGAAGCCGGCGGGCCGCATCGGACGAACCCGTCGCCACGACTGTTCCGGCGCCCTCGTTGCCGGCAGGTAGCGACTGGCCGACTCGGGCCGCCGCAGCGCGCGCCGCCGGCGGGGGCAGCGGCGCGGTGATAACCGGCCGGTCAGCGGTGCCGCCAGCAGTCGCATTGCTGAGGTCGGCGCCAGCGAACAGCAAACCAAGGTCAGAGGGGTTAATAGCCGCGGCACCCATCCTGATCAGGACCTGATCCGGCCCGGGCACAGGAACGTCTACCTCTTCGAGCGAAACCTGGATTGCTGCCTGGTCGGTCACCAGGGAGCGCAGTTGCAGGGCACGTGCTGGGATGGCGTCAGACACCGTCACTCCTTCGGTGCAGGCTTGGCATACGCCGACCCTAGGGCGCCGAGCCGACGCGGGTGGCCGGACCTGCCGTTTCGCGCGCAGGCACTGACGGCCTGACCCGGAGGACCTTCGCCACCCACGGAGGCATCCACCAGTTCCACTCGCCCAGCAGCGAGACGAGCGCGGGCACCAGCAGCGATCTGACCACGGTCGCGTCCAGCAGGATGCCGGCTCCGATTCCGGTGGCGAACACCTTCAGGAAGGTGATGGGCGCGCTGGCGAGTGCGGCCATGGCCAGGAAGAGGATCAAGGCGGCGGAGGTAATGAGCCTTCCGGTGCGGCCGATGCCGACGGCTACCGCCTCGGTGGTCGATCCCGTGCGGTCGTACTCCTCGCGCATCCGGCTGAGCAGGAAGACCTCGTAGTCCATCGACAACCCGTACACGAAGGCAAATACGAACAGCGGGATCCACCCGGTTATGGCGCCCGTGGCCGGCAAGCCCCAGATCGCCTCCGAGCCATGACCGTCCTGCCACACCAGAACGAGGACGCCGTAGGTCGCGCCGACCGAGATCAGGTTGGCGAGCACCGCCTTGGCTGGCAGCACCAGCGACCGGAACGCGCGGGCCAGGAGGATGAACGTGATCACCGCCAGCGCGGCGAGCATTTCGGGGAACGCGCCGTAGAGCGCGTGCTTCTGGTCGATGATGCCGGCCGCGTCCCCGGCGGTTAGTACCGGCGGTGATAGCCGCGCCAGCGCATGGCGCACCGCCGCCGTGGTGGCCTGTCCAGCTTCGCTCGCCCCGTCGGCGGCCGGGAACGCGTCGATCACCGCGGTGCCATCTGCGCGCCAGCCCGGATCATCCGGAGCGACGACCGCGCGGATACCCGGCACACGGGACACCGCCGCGCTCACCAGGGCGGGCTGAGCGCCGGCCGGCAGGTAGAGCTCGAGTGGGCTGAGCACGCCAGTCGGGATGCCGGCCTCCTCCAGCATCGCCACGCCCTGCCGCGCCTGGCCCTGCTGGGACAGCGAGTTCACACTGACGTCGCCCACCTGCATGCCCAGCGCGGCGGCGCCGAGGGCACCGAGGATGGCGAGCGCGGCCGCGGCTGCCAGCCACCGGCGCCTGATGACAAGACGCGCCCACCAGGTCCAGCCTCGCGCGGCCGCAGTTTCCCGGCGCAGCCGTGGCCAGTCCAGCCGTCTGCCGACGCCGGCCAGCAGCGCGGGCAGGACGGTCAGGCTGGCCAGCACGCTGATCAGCGGCACCAGCATGCCGCCGATGCCGATGCTCCGGATGAAGGGCACCGGCAGCACGACGAGCGTGACGAGCCCGATGGCGACGGTCACTCCGCTGAACACGATTGCCCGCCCAGCGGTCGCCATCGCGGTGCGGATAGCCGTCTCGTTGTCCTGTCCCTGCGCGAGGGTCTCCCGCCACCGGGTGACCAGCAGCAGCGAGTAGTCGATCGCGACGCCCAGTCCGATCAGGCCGGCGAGGTACTGAACCACGATGTTGACGGGCGTCAGGTAGGTCAGCCCGAGGATCGCCAGGTACGCACTCGTCAGCGAGCACGCGGCGATGATCAGCGGCACGACTGCCAGGAAGGAGGCAAACACGAAAATCAGCACGACAAGCGCGCCCACGGCACCGAGCAGCACCTCGCCGAGCACGCCCGGGCCCTTGGTGGCGCCGCCCGCAGTCGTCAGCGGTCCTATCCCGGTCACCCGGACCTGCGTGCCGGGAGGCAGATGGGCCAGCAGCGCGAGCCGGAGCTGCGGCAGGGCCACGTGCGGGTCCTGCTGCGGGTTGCCATTGGTGGGCGGGTAGACCAGCCCGAATGTGCTGCGCCCATCGGCGGAGACGAAGCCGCGATCGCCGGTGCTGACGAACGAGGCGAGCCGGCTACTACGTGGTGCGGCGGCCGCCACCGCGGCGAATCCAGCCCGCAGATCTGCCGCCACCGCAGGCTGGTAGACCGTCGTGCGGGGCGGCAGCCGGATGACGGGAACCAGCGGATCCTCGCTGCCGCCGCTGTGATATCGCTCGACGATCGCTCGGCCGGCGGCAGCGCTGGGCGTTCCCGGAATGTCGAAACTCTGACTGAGACGGCTGGTGAGCTGCGCCGAAGCGGCGCCTCCCACCATTAGCAGAATCAGCCAGAGCAGGCCGACGAGGCGGCGGTGCCGGAGCACCGCCGACGTGAGAGCGTCCATCCCCCGATATCCTTCGAGTCAGAATTATTCTGTAGTGAATCTTACTACCATGATCGGTTCGGCGTGTAAAGTAATTTTTGTGGATGATCAGCCCACCGTCAGCTATGCGGCAGGCCGGCCAAGCGTTGGCTTCATGCTGTCCCAGCTCGGCTTGGCCACGAGCAGTCGGTTCGGCCAGCTGGCTGGCACGGTCGGCCTCGAGCCGCGTCACTATGCCGTATTGCGGGCGGTGCGCGCCGGAGACGGCCAGTCTCAGCAGACGGTGGCCGATCGACTACAGATCCCGCCCAGCACGATGGTGTCGCTCGTGGATCACCTCGAACGGCAGGGCTGGCTGGAGCGCCGGCCCGACCCGGCCGACAGGCGGACCCGCCAGCTGCACCTAACCCAGCGCGGCGGGCAGGTCCTCGACCGAGCCACCCGCCTCGGTGATCAGTGGGAGCGCCAGCTCTGCGCCGGACTGTCGGACACCGAACGAAATCAGCTGCTGAGCCTGCTGCGCCGAGTTGCCGCCAACATCGGACTCGGCCAGGACGCCCTGCCCGACCGCGGAACGGGCCTGCGACCGTGAGTCGCCGGGCCCGTCGGCGTGTTACTTCCACAGTTGCCTGGTGGCCAGTTCCGCGCCCTTGACGATGTTCTCGTACTTCGCCCAGGCGGCCTGCGCGTGCCAGCGCATGCCACAGTCCGTCCCGGCGATGACGTTCTCCCGTCCGCAGACATTCGCGAAGTTGACGATCGTGTCGGCAACGACCTCGGGGGGCTCGACTACCTGGGTCGTGTGATCGACGACGCCCGGAATGATGATCTTGTCCTCCGGCCACGTGAACTGGTCGCGCCAGATCTGCCACTCGAGGCGGTGGGTCGACTTAGCGGACTCGAGGGAGAAGGCCTGGGCCTTCGCCTTCAGCATCGTCGGGACGAGCTTGGCGAGCGGCACCTCGTTCGTGTGCATGCCCGGCCAGCTGCCCCAGCAGGTGTGGAAACGGACCCGGTCCTCGGGGACACCCTCCAGCGCAGCGTTCAGCGCCTCCATCCGGATCATGATGAAGCGCTCGTACTCCTCGTCGGTCATCGGCGGGCGGCGCGCCTCTTCCCAGTCGTGGCTGATGGCCGGGTCGTCGATCTGCAGGATCAGGCCGTTGTCCGTCACGGTCCGGAAAATCGGGGCCATCGCCTCGCTCAGAGCGACGACGAACTCGTCGTCGTTCTTGTAGTACTCGTTCCAGACGAACTCCTCCAGCCACTCCGGGGCGATGACGCAGTAGAAGGCCTCCTTGTCCGGCGCGTGCTCCGCGAGGGCCTTCTTGAACAGCTGGATGTCATGCTCGATCGGCTCGATCGACCGCAGCTTGAGCGGGCCGGCGACCACGGTCCGCATGTTGATCACCGGGTTGTCGAAGTCGCCCATCCAGGTCGAGAACATGTTGGTGTAGAAGTCTTGGTACTTGAAGAAGTCGCGGCCCAGCCAGCGCACGCGCTCGAGGCTCACGGGTGGCTCGTCCGCCGGGATGGTCACATCGATCGTCTCGAAGCCCTCGATGAGCTGGAACATCGTGCCCGGCCCGATGCCGGCGGGCTCTCCGTTCGAGATGATGTCCATCCCGATCTCGACCTGCTTCTTCACGAGTTCGCTGATCTCGTGCTCGACATGCTCGGGCGGCGTAGGCGGCGGGCCCATGAAGGTGTTCCCCGCGTCTGGCATGACAAGCTTGCCCGTATGCGTGGCCAGGATCCGGTCGGTGCTCCGCTTCATTCGCATCTCCGCGCATAATCGGCAGGTCGTGAATGCCCGTGTTCGCTCACGCTAGCAGCGCCGACGGCGGTCAAACAGTTACGCGGCGGGGTCCTCTCGAGTGAGTCATCGGGGTAGCGGCAGGATGGGCAGGCCGGCGTCCGCCCACGCGATGAAGCCGCCAGCCATGTCCGTCGCGCGGCGAAAGCCGAGGTCTTGCAATGACGCTGCGGCCAGGCTCGATGAGTAGCCCTCCACGCACATCACGATGAGGTGCAGGTCGTAGCCGTTGGCCTGCGGGATCCTGGCGTCCGAGCATGGATCCAGCCGCCACTCGAGGACATTCCGCTCGACGTGCAGCGCGCCGGGGACGAGACCCTGGGCCATGCGCTGCGCGTCGGACCGGATGTCGATCAGCATCGCGCCATTCCGCATGGCGGCGTACGCGCCGAGCGGATCCAGCCTGCGCAGCCGACCTCGGGATGCATCGAGGATCTCCCCGATCGGGCGGCCACGGCGGCCTGCGGCCGGCGCTGCCAGTCGCCAGCTCAGCATTCCCGGTCCTCACCGGTGACCTGCAGGATGCCGGCAACCATCTCGTAGCGGCGCATGCACGAGAGCGGTGGCGAGTATGCGTGGATGCTGACGGCTGGCCCCGCGGAATCGTTTGCCACGTCATGGACGTACCCGGCGCCGAACGACCTCACGGCCGCCCGGCGCAGGAATCGCGCGGGCCGCTCCGGCCGGCCCGCTGCCGCGGGCCGTTCGCTCAGGACACCTCGGACCACTGTCAAAGCGCCATCCGACGTGCCGTGGTCATGAAGGCCAGTGCGCTGCCCTGGCAGCCAGCTCAGCAGCCAGATCTCATGGACCTCATCCAGCGCGAGACGGCGGTACCAGCGGCGGTCCGAGGTGTAGCGGACCAGGCTTGCCCACTGCCCGGGCTGACCCGCTATCTCCAGGGCGATCTCGGCGAGCCGGGCTGCGCCGAGCGAGGCTACTGTCGGGATCGGCGCGACTGCGCCTTCGAGCTGTGCCATGACTTCAGCCTGCAGCAGTGTCTGGTATTAGTCAACTATATCAATCGGATTAGTAGATAATAGGCTGACGCATTCCGGGGATCACCTGGGCAGTCAGGAGCGCCTCGCGCTACTGGAGCCCGGAGCGGACGGACGTGACACGTTCGGTGTTGAAACCGAGCCAGTGCATCCGGCCGACGTAACGCGCGTGCTCGACCTTCAGGCATCGGTCCATGATCACCGGCACGCCGCCGGCCTCAGCGATCTGCGCGCCCTCAGCGTTGATCACGCCGTACTGGCACCAGAGCGCGCCGGCATGGATCGCCACCGCCTCTCGCGCGATCCCCGGCAGCGCGTCCGGCGCGCGAAACACATCGACGACGTCTACCGGCCCCGGGATATCAAGCAGGCTCGCGTAGCACTTCTCCCCCAGGATCTCCGACTCGCGGGGGTTCACCGGGATGACGCGGTAGCCGTGTCGCTTGAGGTAGTAGCCGACAAAGTAGCTGGCTCGCAATTCGTTGGGCGACAGGCCCACGATGGCGATGGTCCTGGCCGTGTGGAGTACCCGCTGGATCGCCTGCGGGTCCTGGTAGCGCGCGAGATCGGTCATCCGCTCGCCGCCTCCTGACTCGCCGTGGCTCCCGCAGTCGCGGCCACGAGTGCGAAACCTTGCTCCAGATCCCAGATAAGATCCTCGACCGACTCCGTGCCGACCGACAGTCGCACCGTCCCTGGCCCGACGCCGGCCGCGCGCAGTTCGTCGTCGCCGAGCTGGCGGTGCGTCGTGCTGGCCGGGTGGATGATCAGGCTCTTCGCGTCGCCGACGTTCGCGAGGTGAGACCACAGCGTCACGCCGCGGATCAGGTCCTGGCCGCCGGCCCTGCCGCCAGCGCAGTCGAATGAGAACACCGCGCCAGCCCCCCGCGGCAGGTACTTGTCGACGAGCGGCCGGTACTTGCTCCCCGGCAGGCCGGGATAGGTCACGTTCGAGGCCAGCTCGTGCGTTTCAAGGAAGGCCGCGACCGCCAGGGCATTCTCGACGTGGCGTTCCATCCGCAGCGACAACGTCTCGATTCCCTGCAGGAAGAGGAAAGCGTTGAACGGGGACATCGCCGCGCCGAGGTCGCGCAGGGTCTCGGCCCGGAGCTTCATCAGGTAGCCGTATGTCCCGAACGTCTCGTGGAACTGCAGGCCGTGGTAGGCCGGCGACGGATCCGCGACGACCGGGAACCGCCCGTTGGACCAGTTGAAGGTGCCGGCCTCGACGACCACGCCGCCGATGGACGTTCCGTGGCCGCCGATGAACTTGGTAGCCGAGTGGATCACGATGTCGGCACCCCAGTCGATCGGCCGGCAGAGGTACGGCGTCGCGAACGTGTTGTCCACGATGAGCGGCAGCTCATGCTCGTGCGCGATGGCCGCGAGGGTCTCGATGTCCAGCACGTTCCCGGCCGGGTTGCCGATCGTCTCGCCGAAGAAGGCTTTGGTGTTCGGCCTCACGGCCTGCCGCCACGCTTCAGAAGAGTCGGGATCGACCCAGGTGAGCTCGATGTTCATCTTGCGCAGGAGATGCTTGAGCTGGTTGACCGTCCCGCCGTAGAGCGCCGTGGACGAAACGACGTGGTCGCCCGGCTGCAGCAGCGTGAAGAGCGCGCCCGCCTGGGCGGCTATGCCGCTGGCGAACGCCACCGCGCCCGCTCCGCCCTCGAGGTTGGCTACGCGCTCCTCGAACACCGCGACGGTGGGGTTCATGATGCGCGAGTACGTGTTCCCGTACTCCTGAAGATTGAAGTAAGCCGCCGCTGATTCAGGGTCCTCGAACACGTAGCTGGTCGTCTGGAAGATGGGCACCGCACGCGCGCCCGTGTTCGGGTCGGGTCGCTGCCCGGCGTGCAGCTGGCGGGTTTCGAATCCGAACGCGCGGGCTTCCTCGGCACGGGGCAGGATGTCGGTCACGAAGGTCTCTTCCTCGACGTCAGGCGCCGGCGGGGCCGGCCGTGCCAGCACTGCCGTCGGCCTGGCTGTGTTTGCTCAAAAACTGCCGGATGATGGGCGTCTGCCGGGCTTCTTCCAGCAGGAAGCAGTCGTGGCCGTACGGCGCCTCGATCACGTGGCACTCGACCGGCTTGCCGAGAGCTCGAAGTTCTTTCTCGATCTCCCTCGACGCAGACGGCGGGTACAGCCAGTCGGAACTGAACGCTATCAGCAGCGTCCGGGCCCGGACGCCGTCGAGCGCCCGGCCGAGCGATCCCCCGCCGTACTGCCGCGCGAGATCGAAATACGTCAGCGCGCGCGAGGTGTAGAGGTAGGTGTTGGCGTCGAAGCGCCGGACGAACGACTCAGCCTGGTGCCGCAGGTAGTTCTCGACCTCGAATTCCGGCTCGGTGATCGTGTAGCGGATGTCGTCGGCGAACTGCAGCCGCCGACCGAACTTCTCATCGAGCGCCGGGGCGGACAGATAGGTCACATGGCCCACCATCCGCGCCACTCCCATGCCCGCATCGGGCTTGCTGCCCGTCCCGTAGTACCGGCCGCCCTGCCAGGCCGGGTCGCCCGTGATCGCGTTGCGCGCGATCGCGTTCCAGGCCACGCCCTGCGGGTAGAGGGCGTGCGTGCTGGCGATCGCCACGACGGCATCGACCTGATCGGGAAACTGGATCGCCCACTCGAATGCCTGCATCCCGCCGAGCGAACCGCCGGCCACCGCAGCTAGCCGCTCGATGCCGAGCTCAGCCAGGAATGCGTGCTCCGTCCGGACCATGTCAGCGACTGTGATGACTGGAAAGTCAGGTCCGTACGGCTGACCGGTTGTGGGATTGATCGACGACGGACCCGTCGTCCCGCGGCAGCCGCCGAGCAGGTTCGTGGAGACGACGAAGAACCGGTCGGTGTCGAACGCCTTGCCGGGACCGATCATCCCGTCCCACCAGCCGAGCCCCTTTCCGGCCGAGCCATCGCGGTCCTCTGCCCCGAACCCGTCGCGGGTGCTCTCCTCCGCCGGGGTCTTCGCGAAGCCCGCCGCGTGGGCGTCGCCGCTGAGCGCGTGGCACACCAGGATGACGTTGTCGCGCCGGGAAGACAGCTCGCCGTAAGTCTCGTAGGCCACCCGTACCGGGTGCAGGTGCAGTCCGCAGTCGAGCCGGACCGGGCCGGGCAGCTCGAGGTACTGAGTCTCCACCGTGCCGACGTTGCCGGGAGTGCTGGGCGGGCCTGCAGTGCCGGCCGTGAACGTCGAGGCTGGCTCTGCCATGACGGATATGGTAGCTGCTACCGGATCCGTGTATTGTCACGCGCATCAGTAGGGAATTTCACGTGGGTGGGCGAGAGGGGATTGACGCGAAATGACCACGGTTACTAACGGTGTCAACGTGCAGGCGCTCCTCGAGGCGCGCGAAGCGCTGAAGGGTGCGCCCGAAGCTGCTCAGTTCACCTGGCGGGCATCCGCCAAGTGGAACGAGGGCGTCCACAGCACCATCAATGTCCAGAGCTTCTTCGGCCTCGGTCAGGAGCAGTCTCACCTGGAGGAGTCGGTGTTCGAGGCAGACCACCCCGAGGTCTTCGCCGCGACGGACAAGGGCATCACGCCGATCGAGTACCTCATCGTCGGTCTGGCGAGCTGCCTGAGTGCGGGCGTGGCGTCTGTCGCCGAGAATCGCGGCATCAAGCTGCACTCGGTCGAGGCGACCGTCGAAGGCCAGCACGACATCCGCGGCATCCTCGGTGCCGACAGCGACGTCCGCAACGGCTTTAACGACATCAAGGTGACGTTCACCATCGACGCGGACGCTTCGAGGCAGGAGATCGAAGCGCTCGTGGCCCAGTCCCAGAAGCGCTCCGCGGTGTTCGACGCGCTCACCAATCCGACCAACGTGACGGTCGAGGTCGCTTGACGGAGAAGGCCGCAGAGCGCGTTACCACGGTCGTCATCGGCGCAGGCCACGCCGGTCTCGCCGCTAGCCATTTTCTGAGCGACCGGTCGATCGACCATGTCGTGCTCGAGCGCGGCGAGGTGGCGAACTCGTGGCGGCGGGAGCGGTGGGACTCCCTCCGGCTGCTGACGCCCAACTGGCAGTGCCGGGTTCCGGGCCTTCGCTACGAGGGCCCGGATCCCGACGGCTATATGACGATGGCGGAGATCATCGAGTTCATCGATCGTTTCGCCAAGGTCTCGGGCGCGTCGGTTCGGACCGGGACGAACGTCACCTCGGTACGACACGGTGACGACGAGTACCAGGTGAGGACCAGCGACGGCGAGATTCGCTGCCGCTGTGTGGTCATCGCGAGCGGAGCCTGCAATCGGCCGGTGCTGCCGCAGTTCGCGGCTGCGGTGCCGGCCGCCGTCGAGCAGCTGACGCCGTTCGACTACCGCGATCCCGCGCAGCTCCCCGATGGCGGCCTGCTCGTCGTGGGTGCCTCGGCCACTGGCGTGCAGCTGGCGGCTGAGGTCCGGCAGTCGGGCCGGCCGGTAACGCTGTCGGTGGGCGAGCACGTGCGGCTGCCGCGCACCTACCGAGGCCGCGACGTGCTGTGGTGGATGGACGCCTCCGGCGTGTGGGACCAGCGTTACGACGAGGTCGAGGACCTGACCCGGGCCCGGCGGCTGCCATCACCCCAGCTCGTCGGGACTCCGCAGCGGACGACGCTGGATATCAACGCGCTCACCGCGATGGGCGTCCAGCTCGTCGGCCGGTGGGCAGCGGTGCGGGACGGCCGCGCGCTGTTCTCGGGCGGCCTGCGCAACATGTTCTCGCTCGCGGACCTGAAGCTGGAGCGCTTGCTGGACACCTTCGACGAGTGGGCGTGCGCGAGCGGGCGTGACGCTGAGCTCGGCCCGCCCGAGCGCTTCGCGCCGACGCGCGTGCCCGAGTCGGCGCGCCTCCAGCTCGACCTGGAAAGGGGCGAGATCCGCGCGGTCATCTGGGCGACGGGCTTCCGGCCTGATTACAGCTGGCTCGACGTGCCCGTGATCGACGCGAAGGGCCAGCTGCGCCACGATGGCGGAGTCGTGCAGAGCCCTGGACTGTACGCGCTGGGGCTGCCCGTGCTGCGGCGGCGTAAGTCCACGTTCATCTACGGCATCGAGCACGACGCGCGTGATGTGATCGATCACCTCGGGCGGTACCTGGCCGGCCGCCACTGAGCCAGGTTGCAGGCAGGATGGCTCCTATGGAGCGTGCTGGAGGTTCGGCGGTGCTGCCCGTCATCGACGTAGGACCGCTGGCCGGCGGCCAGCAAACAGCGGCGGCTGCCATCGCCGGGCAGATCGAGGCGGCCTGCCGCGATCGCGGCTTCTTCTACGTGACCGGCCACGGCGTGCCTGCCAGCCTGGTGGCCGAGCTGGCCGATGCGAGCGCCGAGTTCTTCGCGCTCCCGCTGGCCGACAAGCTGGAGATCGCCATGGAGCACGGCGGCCGGGCCTGGCGGGGCTACTTCCCGGTCGGGGCCGAGCTAACGTCGGGGCGGCCGGACCTGAAGGAGGGTCTGTACTTCGGCGCTGAGCTGCCCGCCGACGATCCGCGTGTGCTGGCCGGGCTGCCGCTGCATGGCCCGAATCTGTTCCCGCGTCAGGTGGCGCGGCTGCGGCCGCTGGTGCTTGCCTATCTCGACGCGCTGACGGCCGCGGGCCAGGCCGTGCTGGCCGGAGTGGCGGTGAGCCTCGGACTGGACGCGACGTACTTCGCCGCCGGGTACGCCGCAGATCCGACGATCTTGTTCCGGATCTTCCACTACCCGCCGTCGCGGCCAGCCGACGAGAGCTGGGGCGTGGGCGAGCACACCGACTACGGGCTGCTGACGCTCCTCGCTCAGGACGACAGCGGCGGCCTGCAGGTCGCCGCGCCCGAAGGCTGGATCGACGCTCCGCCGCTGCCGGGCACGCTGGTCTGCAATATCGGCGACATGCTCGACCGGCTGACCGGTGGCTGGTACAAGTCGACGCCGCACCGGGTCCGCAACCTGAGCGGGCACGGCCGGCTGTCGTTCCCGTTCTTCCTCGATCCGGGGTTCGCGGCTGAGGTGCCTGCCCTGCCCGACCGCGCGGCTGCCGCCGATGACGGCAGCCGCCGCTGGGATGGCCAGGACCTGCGAGCGTTCACCGGAAGCTACGGCGACTACCTGCTCAGCAAGGTTTCGAAAGTCTTCCCCGGGCTCAGCCGCGACGCCCTGGGCTAGCGCGAGGCGAGCAGGATTCACGTGAATTCCTGGTGACGCGGGGTCCGGCCTATTTTTCTGCAGGCAGGCGGGCACGGGCGACCGCCTGCGTGGCCAATCCCCCGGTCCGATGCTCGCGTGCGTGAACCTAGCCTCGACTTCTACACTCGGACCAGGGCGGTGCACATCGTCACTTGAACCGGCGCGCCATCGGACGGCACACTAGCGACCACAGTGGGGGGAACCGGACCGCTCGGCTAGCTTGGGGTTCTGCCGTCCCGCCATGGATGAGGGGGCGGTGCGCCGCCGGGGGGTCGTAGCCGATGAGCAAACCTGTCACCCTGACCGTCGACGACCTGCGCGCCCTCAGCCTCTTTGAGAGCCTGACGGAGAGCCAGCTGGCTGAACTGATCGACGGCGGCACCGAGGTCGCGGTCGAGCCTGGTGTCGAATTGTTCACCGAAGGCGAGCACGCGGATTACTGGTGGGTGCTCGTCGAGGGGTCCATCGAGCTAACGCGGCACATCGGCCAGGAGCGGACGCTGGTCGGCAGGATGATGCCGGGCCTGTGGGCCGGCGGCTTCCGCGCCTGGGATGAAGAAGGCGTCTACCTCGCTACCGGCGTCGGCGCGACCCACGGGCGAGTCCTCCGGGTACCTGCTGACGTGCTCCGGGACCGATTCAGCGCCTGGTTCCCGTTCGGCCGGCACCTCATCGAGGGCCTGTACGGAACCGCCCGAACCATCGAGTCGACGGCGCGGCAGCGCCAGTCGCTCGTCACTCTCGGCCGGCTCGCCGCCGGGCTCGCGCATGAGATCAACAACCCGGCAGCCGCGGCTAGCCGGGCTGCGGACGACCTCGACACAACGAGCCAGACACTGGTCTCCTCACTCGCCCGGCTGGCCAGTGAGGAGATCTCGGCCCGGCAGTTCACCGCGCTCGACGAACTCCGGCAGGCACTAGACCCGCACGCGGCGGTCGACGATCCACTGGCCCTGAGCGACCGCGAGGAGGAACTGTCGTCGTGGCTGACGCGGCGCGGGATCGAGCGCGAGTGGCTTATCGCCCCCGCGCTTGCTGCCGCAAACGCCGATCTGGCCTGGTGTGAGCGCGCGGCGGCGGCGCTGCCCGGCCCCGCGCTTGAGCCCGCTCTGGAGTGGGTTGCGAGCACGCTGTCCGCCGCCACGTTGCTGGCAGACCTGAAGCAATCGACCCGTCGCATTTCCGAGCTCATCGCCGCTGTCAAGTCTTACTCCCAGATGGATCGCGCCTCCATGCAGCGCATCGACGTCACCAGTGGCATCGAAAGCACGCTCACGATGCTCGCGCACAAGCTCCGCGACCGCGTGACGGTGGTGCGGCGGTACGGCGCGGACGTACCGGAGATCGAGGCGCACGGCGGTGAGCTCAACCAGGTATGGACCAATCTCATCGACAACGCGATCGACGCGATGGACGGCGCGGGCACGCTGACAATCACGACGAGCGCCGAGGGCGACAGCGTCGAGGTTGAGATCGCGGACACCGGTCCCGGCATGCCGCCAGAGGTTGCAGCCCGGGCCTTCGAGGCCTTCTACACCACCAAGGACGTTGGCAAGGGGACCGGCCTCGGCCTCGACATCGCGCGACGGATCATCGTGGAACGCCACAGCGGTACGATCACCATCCACTCGCAGCCTGGCGAGACCGTGCTGCGGGTCCGCATACCTGTCCGGCCCCGGAATGCCGCACCCGGATAGTTGTCCGGCGCCGGCCTTGCTCACTGCCACGGCACCGACAGGTCTGCCAGCAGATCCTTCAGAGCGCCGGAGGCACGCCGGAACCCGTCGGGGCCGCTGAACCCGCCGAAGCTCCCCGCCATGGCCAGGTGCGGCTCCAGCGACAGGTAACCCTGGAAGCCGGAGTCGCGCAGCGCGGCCAGCGTTTCCCGGACCTCGCCGTCGCCCTGGCCGGCCGGCACCACGTCGCCGGTGGCCATCAGCGCGTCCTTGACCTGGACGTACACGAGTTGTGGCCGGAGCAGTTCGTAGCCTTCCGAGTGCGGCCGGACGCCGCACTGCACGAAGTTCGCCGCATCGAAGGTCGCGCGCAGGGCGGGCGAGCCGACGCTCGCGAGAATGTCCGCGCACCTTTCCGGCCGGTCGCCGTAGATCTTCTTCTCGTTTTCGTGCGCAAGGACCAGCCCGCGCTCCGCGGCCAGTTCCGCAAGCGCGCGCATACGGTCGATGACCTGCGCCCGGTGAAGCTGAGGATCCTGCCCCTGCGGAATGAAGAAGGAGAAGACCCGCACGAGCGTCGTGCCCAGCTGGTCGGCGATGTCCGCGATACGGCGCAGCCGCTCCAGTTCCGGCTCGAAAGGAGCATCGACGTCGCTCTTGCCGATCGGTGAGCCGATCGCCGACACCCGCACGCCCGACTCGTCGATCTGCCGCCGGAAACGGCCGAGCTGTGCGTCATCGAGGTCCGCGACATTGGTGGACCAGACGCTGCGCAGCTCAAGATGCGAGATGGACTCGGCTGCCAGCACTGCGAGCTGCTCATCGAGATCGGGCGAGATCTCATCGGCAAATCCGCTGAGTACCACGGTCATCGCGAGCCGGCCAGATTTCCGCGCAGCCGGGGCGGCGCGGGCAGCCGCACCGTGCGGCCGTCGCGGGCGGACTCATAGACGGCGCACGCGACTTCCAGGGCGGCGCGGCCGTCGTCGCCGGTGACCGAGGGCGCACGGCCCTCATCGAGAGCGTTCAGAAAATCGCCGATCTGAGCAGCGTGGCTGGCGATGTCCAGGCCGGCCGGATTCGCCGCGGCCGCTGATGGCGCATTGCCGCCAGCGGCCTTGCTGCCGCTGGGGCCGGGACCGGCGCTGTCGGTGCCCAGCACGCACCGGACGATCTCGCCGTCCTCGATCACCACGGTGCCGCCGGTGCCGCTGATCTCCAGGCGCTGGGCGAAGCCGGGGAAGACCGCCGTGCTCGCGACGACCGTTCCGACTGCGCCTGAGGAAAACCGCAACACCGCCAGTGCAGCGTCTTCCGCCTCTATCTCGTGCGACTGGGTGGAGCACAGCGCGGTCACCTCCGTGACCGGGCCCATGGCCCACAGCAGCAGGTCAAGGTAGTGAATGCCCTGGTTCATCAGCGAGCCGCCGTCCAGGGCCCAGGTCCCCCGCCAGGCGGCGCTGTCGTAATAGGCCTGCGTGCGGTACCACTTGGTGCTGGCCTCGCCCAGCACGAGACGGCCGAGCTGACCATCGTCCAGCAGACGGCGCAGTTCGATCAGGCCCCGGTCGAACCTGTGCTGGGACATGACCGTCATGATGACGCCCGCGGCGCGTGCGGCGCCGAGGAGCCGGTCAGCGGCCTCGATGCTGACATCGAGCGGCTTCTCGACAACCAGATGCTTGCCCGCCGACGCGGCGCGGATGCCCACCTGGGCATGCAGGCCGCTGGGCACGCACACCGACACGACGTCCACGTCCTCGCGCGCAAGCATCGCGGCCAGGTCGGTCTCGGCAGCGCAATTGTGCCGGGCAGCGAACGACTGAGCTCGGTCAGGTGCCACGTCGGTGACAGCTACCAGCCGTGCGTCGGGAAGCGACGCGATGGCCCCGGCGTGCATGTCGGAAATCACCCCGGCGCCGACGATGCCGAAGCCGTGCGGCCGCCGGCCGCCGTTGCTGCTGGCTCTGATCTGCTTGGTCATGCTCCCGCTTCCACCCCGGTGATCCAGCATGGCAGCCGCACACGGCGGCACGCGCCTGCCACGTGCGCGGCGGCGTTTGGCACGATCGGAGACATGACCGGCGCCGCGGCATTCATGCCCCATCCCGATCGTCTGTTGCCGGCCGATCCGGGCACTCGCGCGATTGCGCGGCGTCTCTTCCTGACCGTCGAGTCGCTGCCGATCATCTCGCCGCACGGCCACCTCGACGCGGCGATGCTGGCGGCCGACGAGCCGCTAGGCGACCCGACGACTCTCCTGATCGCGTCCGATCACTACGTCACCCGGCTGCTGCATGCGTTGGGCGTGCCGCTTTCCGACCTTGGAGTAGGGAACGGACCGTTGCCGGAGGCAGACGCGCGACGGGCGTGGCGCCTGCTCTGTGCGCACTGGGACGTGTTTCGCGGAACTCCGGTGCGCTACTGGCTCGAGAGCGAGCTGGCCGGGATCTTCGGGGTAACGGTCCGTCCGTCGGCGAGTACCGCCGACGGAATCTACGACCAGCTCGCCGGCGAGCTGGCCAAGGACAGCTACCGGCCGCGGGCGCTGGTAGGCAGGTTCGGGGTGGAGATCCTCGCGACGACCGAGGACCCGCTCAGCGACCTCGGCGCGCACGCCATGCTCGCCGCAGACGCGTCCTTCGGCTGCCGGGTCGTGCCGAGCTTCCGGCCGGACCGGTTCCTTGAACCGTCCCGGCCGGACTGGGTGACCAGCGTCGACCGGCTCGGCACCAGCACCGCGGAAGACGTCGGCGACTACGACGGGTTCCTGCGCGCGCTGCAGGCGCGACGGCGGCACTTCATCGCGCACGGCGCCACGTCGGCCGATCACAGTCACGCGGATGCCCGCACCGACCCGCTCGGTCTGGTCGACGCACGACGCATCTACCTCCGGGCGCGCCGCGGCGATGCGAGCCCGGAGGAGTCGCTCGCATTCCGCCGCAACATGATCTTCGAGATGGCCCGGATGTCGGTCGAGGACGGCCTCGTGATGACGCTGCACCCTGCGATACACCGGAACCACCACCGGCCCACCTATGAGCGGTTCGGCCCCGACACCGGGCACGACATTCCGGTCGCGGCTGAGTACACCGACGCGCTCCGCCCGCTGCTGGAAAAGTTCGGCACCGCCCCGGGCTTCCACCTGGTGCTGTTCACCACCGACGAGACCCTCTTCTCCCGGGAGATCGCTCCGCTGGCGGGCTTCTACCCCGCCGTGTACGCGGGCGCTCCGTGGTGGTTCATCGACGCGCCCGATGCGATCGGCCGGTTCCGCGCGGCTGTTACTGAGACTGCCGGTTTCAGCCGTACGTCCGGCTTTGTCGACGACTCGCGGTCGCTGTGCTCCATTCCGGCCCGGCATGACATGTCCCGCCGCGTCGACAGCGGTTACCTCGCCCGCCTCGTCGCCGAGCACCGGCTGGACGAGGACGAGGCGGCCGAGGTGCTCATCGACCTCGTCACGGGTAGCCCGCGGAGGGCGTTCAAACTGTGAGTGCCCGACCGACACCCTCGGCGCCCCGTCTCAGCCGAGCTGCAGGCAGGCCCGCCGCGCCGGTGCGGCACGTGCACCTTGGCCTTGGTGCGTTCGTCCGGGCCCATGTGGCCGCCTACACCGAGCAGGCGCCGGACGCAGCCGAGTGGGGTATAGCCGCGTTTACCGGGCGCAGCGCCGCGCTCGCCGAGCAGCTGACCGCCCAGGACTGCTTGTACACGCTGGTGACCCGCGGTGCCAGGACGGACAGCTTCGCCGTGGTCAGCAGCCTGACCCGGGCCTTCTCCGGCACCGACGGCGAGGCGTGGCGGCATTACCTCTCCGCCCCGGAGACTTCGATCGTCACCCTGACGGTCACCGAGGCCGGCTACCGCCGCGACGCCTCCGGTGCACTCGACCTCACCGACCCGGCCGTGGCGGCGGATCTGCTGTCGTGGCGGCAGTTCGGGCCGTCGGGCGGCGGGGCCGGCCTCGGCACCGTTCCGGCGCGGCTAGCGGCCGGCTTCGCGGCGCGGCAGGCAGCCGGCGCCAGCCCCGTCACGCTTCTGTCCTGCGACAACCTGCCCGGGAACAGCGCGGCCGCGGCGCGGGTCACGTTCGAATTCGCCGCGGCAGCAGACCCGGGCGTGGCCGAGTGGGTGACCGGCAACGTGCACGTCGTCGACACGCTGGTCGACCGCATTACGCCAGCCACAACGAGCGCAGACGTAGCGCTGGTGCGGCAGTTCGCCGGGCGCGCCGACGCATGCCCGGTGGTCACCGAGCCGTACACCGAGTGGGTGCTGACCGACGCTTTCGGCACCGAGCGGCCCGACTGGCCGAGCGCCGGTGCGCTCATCACCAGCGACATCCGGCCCTACGAGGAGCGCAAGCTCTGGCTGCTCAACGGGGCGCACTCGCTGCTCGCCTACGCCGCACCGAGCCGCGGGCACACGACTGTCACGCAGGCGGTCGCTGACCCGGTCGTCCTGGCCTGGGTGCGCGAGTGGTGGGACGAGGCGGCGCCACATGTATCGCTGCCACGCGTCGAGACCGCCACGTACTGTGAGGCGCTACTCGAGCGCTGGGGCAATACTCGGATGCGCCATCAGCTCGCCCAGATCGCCGTCGGCGGACTGCAGAAGCTGCCGGTGCGGATCCTCCCGGTGCTGCGTTCCGAACTCGCCGCGGGGCACGTACCTGCCGGGGCCATTCGCATCCTCGGCGCGTGGGTCGCGTACCTGCGCGGGGACTCCGTTCCTGGCGACGACCCGGGTGCGGACGAGCTCGCGGCCGCGGTCCGGCAGGCCGACGCGCGGAGCGCTACACAACTGGCGCTCGCTGCGCTGGATCCCGCGCTGGCTGACTATCCCGAGCTGCCCGCCGTTGTCAGCGCGTCCAGTGCCCAGTTCAGCGCGGGACGGACGTGAAAGCATCGCTCCATGAAGATCGTCGCGCGCTGACGTCATCGTGACCAGTCCGAGCCGCAATTTCGTGACCCTCAAGGTCACGACCGACGACGGCCTCACTGGCCTCGGCGACGCGACCCTCAACGGGCGCGAGCTCGCTGTGGCGGCGTATCTGCGCGACCACGTGGTCTCGCTGCTCATCGGTAAGGATCCGGCCCGGATCGAGGACACCTGGCAGTTCCTCTACCGGAGCGCCTACTGGCGGCGCGGACCGGTCACGATGGCCGCGATCGCGGCCGTGGATATGGCCTTGTGGGACATCAAGGGCAAGGTCGCGAACCTGCCGCTATACCAGCTGCTCGGCGGCGCGTGTCGTACCGGTCTGCGCGCCTACGGCCACGCCTCCGGCGCGACCGTCGCGGAGCTGCTCGACTCGATCCGTGAGCACCTGGCGGCCGGCTACGCGGCGATCCGCGTGCAGACAGCCGTGCCCGGTCTCGGGGCCGTGTACGGCGTCGCTGCCGGCGCACAGACCCCGGGCGAGCGGTACGACTACGATCCCGCCCAGCGCGGACCGCGGCCAGCAGAGGAGGCATGGGATACCGGTGCCTACCTTCGCCACGTGCCGGCGGTCTTCGAAGCCGTCCGCGGCGAGTTCGGGCCGGAGCTGCCACTGCTGCATGACGGGCACCACCGGATGACCCCCATCCAGGCAGCGCGCCTCGGCAGGGCACTGGAGCCGTACGACCTGTTCTGGCTCGAAGACTGCACGCCCGCGGAGAATCAGGATGCCCTCCGGCTCGTCCGGGAGCACACCATCACGCCGCTGGCCATCGGCGAGGTGTTCAACACCGTCTGGGATTTCCAGACGCTGATCCGCGATCAGCTCATCGACTATGTCCGAGCCGCGGTCACGCACTTCGGTGGCGTGTCCCCGCTCAAGAAGCTGGCGGACTACGCCGCGCAGTACCAGGTGAAGTCCGGATTCCACGGGCCTACCGACATCTCACCGGTCGGGATGGCGGCCCAGCTTCATCTCGGCCTGGCCATCCATAACTTCGGGATCCAGGAGTACATGCCGCCGAGCTCTGCGACGAGCGCGGTTTTCCGGCACGCGTTCACCTTCACCGACGGCTACCTGCACCCCGGCGACGTTCCCGGGCTCGGGGTTGACCTGGACGAGTCTGCCGCGGCCAGTTATCCGTACCAGCAGGCGTACCTGCCCTATGCCCGGCTGCGCGACGGAACGGTGCACGACTGGTGAGGACGAACCCGCCGTCGGCTTAGAATCGAGTTCTGGAATGGTTCTGGAATAAGCCGGGGCGGTAAGGCGTCCGGCAGCCCAGGATGGCTCGTTGGCGCGACGGGGATTGGGAGGCTGAGGCTGATGGCCAGGCCACCCGCTAGCAGAGCACTCGGCAGCTCGTGGCAGTGGGGCCGCACCGCCCAGACGCAGCGTGCCCTGCTCGACGCCGCCCGCGAGGTCTTTACCGAGCAGGGCTTCACCAACGCGAGCATCGCCGACATCGTGGACCGGGCGGGATCGAGCGTGGGAAGCCTCTATCACCACTTCGGCGGGAAGAGCGAAGTCTTCATCGCGCTGTTCCAGGAACACCAGTCGGCACACGAGGAGGCCGCCAGCAAGGCCGTCGCAGCGGCGCGGCTCGCGGGCGTAACTGACCGCGCCGAGCTGTTCTGCGTCGGAGCGCGCGCCTTCCTGGACGGCAGCTGGCAGCGTCGCGACCTAGCGCTGCTGTTCTTCGCTGGCGACGGGCCACCCGGCTTCGAGCTCATCAAGCGGCGTCGCGGACACGAGTGGATCGGCCAGAATGACACGCTGCTGCGCCTGCCCGACACCTCGTTCGACCGGCTGTATGCCGCGATCCTGACCGCGGTTATCGGCGAGGGCGCCCGTGAAGTGGCTGCGTCCAAGACCAGGCGCCAGGCCAACAGGGTCATTGATGCCGTGATCGACTACGTGCGGCGGCTGACGTCAGAGGGCACCGCGCGACCGGAAGACCGGCCACGCCAAGACGGGGCGGCTAGCGAGCGCCCGCCCGCCGCCCGCACGGCCGCTCTGTAGCGCCAGAACGACCAGGGAGGCGATCTGGATGCCGGACTACACCGCAATCCTGACAAAGTCCGAGGACGGGGTCGCGACGATCTGGCTGAACCGGCCGGAGCACCGGAACTCGTTCTCCCAGCAGATGCGCGACGAACTGTTCACCGCCCTCGCGGCCTTCGAGGCCGACGACGCGGTCCGGGCCATCGTCGTCACCGGGACCGGCAGGTACTTCTCCGCCGGGGCCGACCTCAGTCGCGGCGGCAGCACGTTCAGCGGGCAGCGCGGCCAAGACTGGTCCCGCGAAACCGACCGTCCTGAGCGGCCGCCGGTCCCGACCTGGCAGATGCGAACGCCCGTGATCGCGGCGATGAACGGCTCCGCTGTCGGCATGGGCCTGACGATCCCGATGTCCTGGGATATCCGGATCGCAGCCGCCGACGGCAAGTACGGCTTCGTCTTCCCGCGCCGCGGCATTGTGGCCGAAGCGGGCTCCACCTGGCTCGTGCCGCGCCTCATCGGCGCGTCGCGAGCGATGGAAGTCATGCTCACGGGGCGGCTGATCAGCGGCACGGAAGCGGCCGAGATCGGCCTGATGTCGCGCGCGCTGCCGGCCCACGAGGTACTGCCAGCCGCGCTTGACATCGCAAGCGATATCGCGGCTAACACCTCGGCCATGTCGGTGGCAGCCACGAAGGCGCTCATCTACCGCGGCCTCGCCGAGCCCGACCGGTCCGCTCATCAGCAGCTCGAGCATGAGGTGTTCCGCTGGAGCGGGCGGCAGGCCGACGCGGCCGAAGGGGTGGTCGCGTTCCTGGAGAAGCGCCCACCGGAGTGGAAGCTGTCGAAATCGCGGGATTACCCCCCGCCGCTGGCCTCCGGCGCTGAGCTCGCTGAGTGATCTGCCGGTGCCTGACTCAGTCCGGCGATGTCCGCCATGAGCCCGATGGCCGCTTCCTGGCGGGTCCCGATGTGGAGTGCGGTAACTCCGCAGTCGGCCCAGGGCTGGTATCGCTGGCGGATGCGGGCCGGTGATCCAACCAGCGCGTGCTCATCGACGAATTCGTCGGGTACAGCGTCGGCTGCCTCTTCCTTGCGGCCCGCCCGGAAAAGCTCTTCGATCCTCGCGGCCGCATCGCCGTAACCCTGCTGCTCCATCGCGCGCTTGTGGAAGTTGAGCGTCGGATGACCCATCCCGCCGACGTAGAGCGCGATGCTGGGCTTCATGGCTCTCAGCGCCGTCGCCACGTCGTCGGTCACGCTGACCGAGACGCCCGCCTCGAACGAGAAGCTGTCCCAGCCCTTGCCGCCCGCTGCCCGCTCGAATCCTTCCTCGATGAGTCGCCTGAACCGCGGCATCTGGCTGGGCGCGAACCGGAGCGGCAGAACGCCATCGCAGATTTCGCCGCACAACCGCAGCATCGAGTCCGACCCGCTGCCCAGGTAAATCGGAATGTGGTGGTCCTGATGCAGGATCGACCGCAGCGGCTTGCCGAGCCCGGTCGCGCCCTCGCCGGTGTACGGCAGCGAGATCTCCTTGCCGTGGTGGGAGACCGGCTCCTGCCGCCGGAATACCTTCTGCATGATCTCGACGTAGTCGCGCACGCGCCAGTACGGCCTCCCCCACGGCTGCCCGTACCAGCCCTCCACGATCTGCGGGCCGGACACGCCGAGGCCCACGATCATCCGACCGCCGCCGGCCAGCCCGTCAATCGTCATCGCCTGCATCGCGCACATGGCAGGCGTCCGCCCGGCGAGCTGCGCGATGCCGGTGCCAAGCCGGATGCGAGAGGTCTGGGCGGCGATCCAGGCCAGTGGCGTCATCGCGTCTGATCCGTAGGCCTCGGCAGTCCAGACCGAGTCGTAACCGAGCTTCTCAGCGAGCTTGACGAGGCCGATAGGGAAGCTCACCCGCGGGCCCGAGTAGCCCACGGACAGTCCGAGCTTCACCGCTGCACGTTCCGGAACGAGCGCTCCACCTCGGCAGCCAGATCGTCTGGCTGCCAGGGCTCCTGGCCTAGCAGCCGGACCACGGGCGACATGTTGCTGTACAGGGACACCTCATAGCCCGAGGAGTGCACGATCCGGCCGGTCAGCCAGCCGGACCGTTCGCTGGCGAGGTAAGCAACGATGGGCGCCACGTTGTCCGGCGACCGAACGTCGCCCGAGACCGTCCCCGTGCGGCGCCGTCGGCCGGCACCGAATCGGTCATCCGGGTCGCGGCACCCGGTGAGATGGCATTGACCGTGACGCCGTACTTGGCCAGCGCGTTGGCACAGGACCAGGTGAGGCCCACGATGCCCATCTTCGCGGCCGCGTAGTTCGGCTGGCCCGGCGAGCCGTGCAGCCCCGACACCGACGTGAAGTTGATGATCCGGTTCTGCGCGCTCTCCTCGCGCAGCGACCGCCAGTGCGCCGCCGCGAACTTAGAGGTATTGAACGTCCCCTTCAGATGCACCCGGATGACGTCGTCCCACTCCTGCTCGGACATGTTGAAGATCATCCGGTCGCGGAGGATGCCGGCGACGTTCACCAGCACGTCCAGCCGGCCGAACTCGCCGATCGCGGTCTTGATCAGCTCCTCCGCCGCCGCGTGATCAGACACGTCCGCGCCGCTCGCGACCGCCTTGCCGCCCCCGCTGGCGATCTCAGCAACGACGGCGCTCGCCGGCCCACTGTCGTGTCCAGAGCCGTCCACCGCGCCACCCAGATCGTTGACCACCACCGATGCGCCCTCGCGGGCAAGCAGCATGGCAACCGACCGGCCGATACCGCGGCCGGCGCCAGTCACGATCGCGACCCGTCCATCCAGCAATGCCATTCCGGCTCACCTACCCCGCCCGCGCGACGGCCTAGCTGCGAAATTATTGGAATCGCCTTCTGGAATTACCCTCTAGTAGCGGTCCGGCGGTGTCAAGGTCGCAGCCGGGCGTTCAGCTCCGCCCGGCGCACGCACCCGGTCCTTCGTGGCGGCGCTCCGGCTGAGCCGCGGGGATTGATCGCGGGTGCGGCAGCTCTTAGAATTCGATTCTAGTATCTCCTGCAACTGCCGGCACGACAGACTGCGCGAAGGCGGCTGGGATGACCGCATCTGAGGAGCAATCCGATTCGTACGACGCTGCCTCGGCAGCGGCACAGGACTGGCTGACGGCCAACTGGGATCCCGGACTCACCGTCCGCGAGTGGTGGGCCCGGCTGGCCGACTCGGGCTGGGGCTTCCCGACCTGGCCAAAGGCATGGTTCGGGCAGGGACTTTCCGCGGCTGCGGCCGCTGGGGTGCGGACGGCATATGCCGCGTCGGGAGTCCTGCCGCCGCCCACCGGCCTCGGCCAGCTGCTGGGAGGCCCGATGCTGCTCCTGCACGCGACGGAAGAGCAGAAAGCCAGGTTCCTGCCCGCACTAGCGCGAGGCGACGAATCGTGGTGCCAGTTCTTCTCCGAGCCCGGATCGGGATCCGATCTCGCCGGGGCAGAGACCAGGGCGGTCGCGGACGGAGACGAGTGGGTCGTCGACGGCCAGAAAGTGTGGACCTCCGGGGCCCAGTGGGCCGACCGCGGCATGCTGCTGGCCCGGACCAACCGCGAGGTACCCAAGCACCACGGCCTGAGCTTCTTCATCATCGGGCTCGACCAGCCCGGCATCGAGGTACGGCCGCTCCACCAGATGAACGGCGCGCACGGATTCAACGAAGTTTTCTTCTCCGGCGCCAGGGTCAGCGACGACTGTCGCATCGGTGAGCCCGGGAGCGGCTGGTCGGTCGCGGTGACAGTACTCATGTACGAGCGTTTCATGTCCGCGGTCGCGTCGGCCACGCCCGGCCGCAAGGCAGGCCAGCTCGACGAGGCGGCCGGCGCCGCGACCGAGCGCGCGGCCCGCGACCGATCCCTCGGCCGCACGGGGGTCAGCGAGCTGGTGATCGATGCCGCCACGGAGCTCGGCCGGACCAGCGATCCGGTGGACCGCCAGCGCCTCGCGGCCCTGTGGGCGCTCGAGACCACGAACGGCTACCTGGCACGCCGCGGCCAGAGCGGCCGGGATGGCAAGCGGCCGGGCGCGTATGGTTCGCTGACCAAGCTCGCCCGCTCCCAGCTGACCAGGGCAGGCCGGGACGCGGGCATGTCGGTCCTCGGCGCTCAAGGTCTCCTCGACTCGCCGGACACCACCGGCGGCGGCGAGATCCAGTACCGCGCGCTCTCCAGCCCCGGCGCCTCCATCGCCGGCGGCACGGACGAGATCCAGCGCGGCATCGTCGGCGAGCGCGTCCTCGGATTGCCGAAAGAACCCCGCACCGACCGCGACGTTCCATTCAAGGACCTCACCATCGGGACACAACGGCCAGCCGACTGATGTCCGCAGCAGCGCAACCACCAGACGCCAGGAGGCTCGTCATGGAACTCGACCTTGGCCCCGAGATCGCGCGGTTTCGCGCCGAACTGCGCGACTGGATTGCCGCCGAGGCGCCGGCCGCGCTAGCCGGTCTCGCCGACTGGCGGACAGCCATGACCGCCGGCGGCCGGCGCGGCGCGCGGCTGGCGGCGGCGCAGGCGGACCCCGTCTACGCCGAGTGGGCGGAGAAGCTGCTCGCCAGGCGGCTGATCTGCCCGCAGTGGCCGCAGGAGTTCGGCGGGCAGGCCCTGGACGCGGTGCGCGTCGCTGTCCTCAATGAGGAATTCGACCGCGCAGGCGTTCCCAGGGTGACGCGCGGCATGGGGGAAAGCCTCGTCGGCCCCTCGGTCATCGTGCACGGAACGCCCGAGCAGCAGGCCCACTTCCTGCCACGGATCATTTCCGGCGAGGACGTCTACTGCCAGGGCTTTTCCGAGCCCGGCCACGGCTCGGACCTGGCTGCAGTGGAGACGCGTGGGGTGGTGGACGGCGACGAGGTCGTGATCACCGGCCAGAAGGTCTGGACGTCGGGGGCAGCCCGGGCAAACCGGATGTTCGTGCTCTGCCGCACCGATCCGGGAGTGCCCAAGCACGCGGGACTGTCGTACGTGCTGATCGACTTCACCGATCCGGCTGTTCAGTTCCGGCCGATCAGGCAGATGTCTGGTGCCCAGGAGTTCTGCGAGGACTTCCTGGACGGCCTACGGGCGCCGTTGTTCAACGTCATCGGCGGCCTCGGAAACGGCTGGCGGGTGGCGATGACGACGCTCGGGCATGAGCGCGGTGGCCGGGCTACGGTCCAGCATCTTGGCTTCGAGCGGGAGTTCTGGGAGCTGGCCGATACGGCGCGCAAGCACGGCAAGGCTGGTGACCCGCTTGTCCGCCAGCAGCTCGCGTGGGCTTACACCCATGTCGAGCTGATGCGCTACGGCGGCGTGCGCACGCTCGCGCAGGTTGCCAGCGGGCGTCCGCCAGGACCGGAAGCGTCGGTGGCCAAGCTCTTCTGGAGCGAGTATCACAAGCGCCTCGGCGAGGTCGCGATGAGCATCGAGGGCCCAGACGGCCTGCTGCGGCCCGACGGGCCGGGCTACCCCACCGGGCGCTGGCAGAACGTATTCCTGAGCAGCCGGGCCGGCACCATCTACTCCGGCACCAGCGAGATCCAGCGCAACATCATCGGCGAGCGCGCACTGGGCCTGCCGAAGGAGCCGCGCGTGGCGGACTGACGACCGGCACGCGAGGCCAGCGCCTGCCCGCACGCGGATCGGCAGCGCCGAACCGTCGGTCGTAGGCCGGCGGCACCGACGAGAGGAAGGAGCAGCCCGGCAGTGCTGAAGGAGACCGGAGCCCTGACCAATGGCGGCCAGAACCGTCGGGGCGGACTGCGCGCAGCCAATCACCGCGCGTCACGCGAGCTCGTCACCACCGGGCGGTTGCGCGAATTCTTCGCGCCGCGCAGCATCGCCATGGTCGGCGCCTCTGACAACTCCGGCTGGGCCCGGTTCATCGTGTCGAGCTGCGCCACGACAGGCTTCACGGGCCGGCTGATTCCCGTGCACCCCACTGCGACGACGGCTTTCGGCATGCCCGTCGTGCCGAACCTGCGTGACCTAGCCGAGCCGGTAGACCTCGCGTTCATCCTGGCGCCGATCCAGGCTGTCGAGACCGTGCTGGATGACATGGGCGCGGCGGGCATCAGGAACGGCATCGTGCTCGCCTCTGGTTACCGTGAAGTCGGCGAGGAGGGCCGGGCGCTCGAGGACGCGATGACCGCTAGCGCGATCGGTAACGGCGTCACCGTGCTGGGCCCGAACTGCCTGGGCTTCCTGAACGCGCACACCACATCGGCGCCATTCGCGCTCACCCTGCCGCCGCCGCTGACAGCCGGCCCGGTCGGTATCGCGTTGCAGAGCGGCGCGCTGGCCAGCGTCGTGCTGGCCTTCGCCCGCGCCCACGGCATCGGCGTCACCACGCTGACGTCCCTGGGCAACGAGTGCATGATGAGCACCATCGACGTGCTCAACTACCTGGTGGAAGACGACGCCACCCGCGTCATCTGCCTGTTCCTGGAGGAGATCAGCGATCCCATAGCCTTCAGCCAGGCAGCACAGCGTGCCGACGAGGCCGGAAAGCCGATCGTGGCACTCAAGGTTGGCTCGAGTGATGTTGGCCAGCAGGCGGCGCTGGCGCACACCGGGTCCGTTGCCGGCGACGACGCGGTCGTCGACGCCGCGCTGCGCCAGCTCAACGTGATCCGCGTGACGACCATCGAGGACCTGCTGACCACGGGGGCCCTGCTCGGCTACAACCGGTGGCCAGACGGCCGCCGGATGGGCGTGCTCACGGCCTCTGGCGGTGCCTGTGACATCATCGCCGACCTGGCCAGCGCTCAGGGCCTGGAGATTCCCGCCTTCGCTGACCGGACAGCCGACGCGATCGCCGAGCACCTCCCGTCGTTTGCGGCCGCGCGTAATCCGCTCGATGTGACCGGCTACGGTCTGGCCAACACCCGGAGCCGGGGCACGCGGACCGCGATCGACCACGCTCTGGACATCGCGGTGGACGACCCCGGCCTCGATTTTGTGCTGTTTTCTGGTGTCAACCTGCCGGACGCCCGGCCGCCAGATGAGGCTATGGCGAGCCTGATCGAGCGCCGGATTGACTGGCTCGCCGAGCGCATGTCGTCCTCGCCCATTCCAGTCATCCCGATCGGGAGCACCTGCGTCGACTTGAGCGGATACGGCCGGGAGCTGCTGACCAGAAAGGGCATGCACGTCCTCGGCGGGCTGGGCACCGGCATCAGCGCCCTGGGCAGCGCACTGCGCTGGCTCGAGAACCGTGGCCGCGTCCAGCCGGTCGGCCAGGCCATGGCCGGGCCCGGCCGGAGCGTCTCGTTGTCGGGTCCCTGGTCCGAGGCCGCGGCGAGGCAGCTCCTGGCCTCGGCCGGCGTCCCGGTCGTGCCGGGCGGTCTGGCCACGTCGGCCGGGGAGGCCGTCGAAATCGCTCACCGTGTCGGGCTGCCGGTGGCGCTGAAGGTCTGCTCGGCGCAGATCACTCACAAGTCAGACATCGGCGGCGTGGCACTGAGCCTGACGTCCGAGTCAGACATCCGGGCTGCATACGAGAAGGTTCGCGCTGCAGCCGATGCGGTGCCGTCCGCGAGCGTCGACGGCGTGCTCGTGACCGCGATGCGCTCCGGCGGGGCGGAACTGCTGGCCGGCGTCACCGTCGATCCCACCTTCGGGCCGGTGCTCGCGGTCGGGCTCGGCGGCGTGTTTGTCGAGGTGCTGCGGGACACCAGCCTCCGGGTCCTGCCCGTCGATGCCGCTGAGGTCCGGCGGATGCTGGGCGAGCTGCGGGGACTGCCAGTGCTGGAGGGGGCGCGCGGCAGGCGGCCTGCCGATCTCGATGCCGTCGCCGAGGCGATCACCGGGCTTGCTGCGACTGCCCTGTCGCTGGGCAGCGTGCTGCGCGCCCTGGAGGTCAACCCGCTGTGGGTAGACGGAGATCAGGTCGAGGCGCTGGACGTCCTCGTCGTCACCGATGCTGAGGAGGGATCAATCGGCCTTTAGCGCAGGAGCGCCCCTACGACCCGTCAGTCGAGCTGCCCGCTGCCCTGGAACTCTGCTAGCAGAGCCTGCGAGTACGCGATCCGGCCGGTTCGTGTCTTCGGGTCACCGCTGCACAGCACCAGCGCGGCCTCCGCCATCACCGCCGGCGGCTCTGCATCCGGGTTGTCCTCGGTCGTCAGGTGGTGGAAGATCGTGCCCGGTGTCGGGACCACCCGGCTGGGTGACAAGGCATTCACGGCGATGTTGTCGTCATAGAGCTCGGCAGCCAGGCCAGTGGAGAAGCGCTCGAG
Organism: uncultured Actinomycetota bacterium; assembly: GCA_963718765.1. GTDB lineage: Bacteria > Actinomycetota > Actinomycetes > Streptosporangiales > Streptosporangiaceae > JAJYUU01. The sequence continues at coordinate 791,205 of CAVQZV010000018.1, read as the reverse complement.
CGCAGCCTTGCACATTCCGTAGACGGTTCCGCCGCGCCCGGCCCGTGCGCTGGGCGGGAACACCGGATGGCGCGCCGCACCTGAGGAGATGTTCAGGATCCAGCCCTGGCCGCGGTCGCGCATTACTGGCAGGACAAGCTGCGCCAGGTGGAAGGGCGCCTCGACCTGCACGTCGAACATCAACTCGTAACGACGCGGGACGAAGTCCTCGACTCTGGTGAAGTAGGTGACGGCGGCATTGCTGACCAGGATGTCCGGCGGCCCGAGCTGGCGGGTCGCTTCTGCGACCAGCCATTCCCGGTCCGCGGGCTTCGACATGTCGGCGCGGATCGCCACTGCTGTCCCGCCCGCCGCGCGGATGTGCTCGGCGGTTTCGCCGATGGTGCCCGCCAGCGGTGACGTGCCTTCTTGGGTCGTGCGGGCGGCGACCGCCACCGCCGCGCCTTCCCGGCCGAATCGACGGGCTATCTCTGCGCCGATGCCACGACTCGCGCCAGTGACAATCGCGATCCTGCCGTCCAGAATGCCCATGTACAGACCCCTACGTCAGAACTGGATACTAGAAGCAAATTCTAAGTACTGCACCGCGCTCAATGCGCGGTGTCAAGCCGAGCCGAGCCGAGGGGCGGGTCGGATCGACCGCGAGCGCTGCCCGGTGTCAGGGCCGAGTCGCACGAACGGCCGGTCGGATCGGCCGCGAGCGCCGTGCTGCCGGGGTTGACACGACCCCGTTACCAAAAAAGAATGTTTTTAGAACTGAGTTCTAGTATTCGCCGCGGCACAGGCTCGCGGAGCCCGGAGGATGTCATGCGGCTGGACCATAGCCTGGTGAGCGCCTGATGGCGCGGCCCAGTGCCGCCCTTGGCGGTATCTACGAGTTCCCCGGCCGGCTGGCGGGCGGTCTGAGCAAACTGCAGATCAAGGCCGAGTGCGCCGGCCGAGCGCTGGAAGATGCCGGCCTGAGCTGGTCCGACGTCGATGCCGTGTACGACGCCAGCGAGGCCGGGCCGATGCTCGGGCTGACGATTGCTGAGTATTTCGGCGTCACGCCGCGCGTCGTCGACACGACGGCCGTGGGCGGCAGTTCGTATGAGTTCCACGCCGCGCACGCAGCACGCGATATCGCGGCGGGCAAGGCTAACGTGGCGCTGCTGACCTACGGGTCGACGGCGCGCAGCGAGTCGCGCGCCATCGGCACGGGCGGGCGGCTGGGGGGTGAGCAGCAGCCCGCCGCCAACATGGAGATCCCGTACGGGCTCACGCTCATCGGCAATTACGCACTGGTCGCCCGGCGGCACATGGCGCAGTACGGCACGACGGCCGAGCAACTGGCCGAGATCGCGGTGACGACGCGGGCCCACGCAGTCAGAAACCCTGATGCGGTGGCCGGCCTGACAAGCCTCGGATTCAAGAACGTCGGCGAGATCAGCATCGACGACGTGCTGGGATCGCGGCTCGTCGCGGACCCGTTGCACCTGCTCGAGTGCTGCATCGTCTCTGATGGCGGCGGCGCAGTGGTGATCGTGTCCCCGGCCGTGGCAGCAGGCCTGCCCAAACCGCCGGTGTGGATCCTCGGCACCGGCGAGGCGATCGGCTATCCGGGCATTCAGGCAGACATCACGACGTCAGCTGCCGTGCGGTCGGGACACGACGCGTTCGGTCAGGCGGGGGTGAGCCCGGACGAGATAGATGTCGCCATGATCTATGACTCGTTCACGATCACCGTGCTGACGATCCTGGAGGATCTCGGCTTCGCCAAGAAGGGCGAAGGGGGCCCGTTCGCCGCCGACGGCCGGCTCCGGTTCGACCGGCCCGGCGGGCCCGCGCTCAACACCGACGGCGGAGGCCTGTCCTCGAACCATCCGGGCATGCGCGGAATCTTCCTGCTCATCGAGGCGGCCCGGCAGTTGCGCGGCGAGTCGACCGCACAGGTGCCGGGAGCCCGGCTCGCCGTGGCGCACGGCAACGGCGGAATGCTCGGCACCCGGCACGCGGCCGGAACGATCATCCTCGGACGGGAGTGAGTGACTCTGTGAGCACTGATGCCGGAGGCGCCGCCCCGCAGCGCCCGCTGCCGACGCTGGCCGAGCTTGACACCGGGCCGTTCTGGGCGGCCACAAAGGAGCACCGGCTGACCTATCAGGTGTGCGCGTCCTGCGGACGGATCACCTTCTACCCGCGGCGGCACTGCACAGGCTGCCTGAGCCCGGACCTCCGCTGGCATGAATCCGCGGGGAGCGGCACCGTGTACACCTACACAGTGATCCGGCAGCATGGTCTGCCGTACTTTCGCAGCCGGCTGCCGTATGTCGTGGGGTTCATCGACCTCGACGAGGGCTTCCGGCTCATGGCCGAGATCGACGCGCCGCCAGACGCGATCGGTGTGGGGCAGCGAGTAACGGTTGGCTGGGAAGATCACGCCGAGCTTGCCGTCCCGGTCTTCCGGCTGGCGGCGGGATGACCGCGGAGTTTACCGTGCTGGGCATCAGCAGGCTCGATGATCACGTGTTGCTGGCCGACGCCGGGCTCGCGATGGCGATGGTCGCCGCCGGGGCGCAACGCCTGGTCGATCTCCGCGGCGAGACCAGTCCGCCGCGCCTGCCGGTCCCCGTCGGCGCACTCACTCGAGGGCATCGAGATGAAGCTCTTCATGGCAGGACGCGCAGAGGAAGTCACCTGATCGAGGGAGGCGCAGGCCCATGCCCTGGGCACAGGTAGGCCCGAGCGACATCTACTACCAGGAGGCGGGCGAAGGCCAGCCGCTGGTGTTCCTGCACGGCATGAGTTCGTGCGCGGAGGCCTGGTTCCAGCAGTTCGAGGCCTTCTCCCCGCATTTTCGGGTCGTCGCGTACGACAGTGTCAATCATGGCCACTCCGCCAACTCGCCGCGCGACGAGCCCGAGCCCGACCGGGCCGACGAACTGGAGGGCTTCCTGCGGGCACTCGGCCTGACGCGGCCGATCATCGCCGGCAATTCGATGGGCGCGCTAACCGCGCTGCGCTGGGCTGTCCGCCACCCATCCGGCGCCGCCGCGCTGGTGCCGTCCGGCATGGGCATCGGCCCGTTCCCCGATGGCACGGCGCGGCTCCGCACCGAGCCGCTTGACGAGCAGACGCTGTTCCTTCCCGTGGGCGACTCACTGACCGAGGGCCTGCGGACGCGCGACCCGCTGCTCTACGAGCGCTACTTGCGGATCCGCTCGACCGCGACCCGCCTGGAGGCGCTGCGGCATCCGCGGGCGCGTGCCATGGCCGGCCCGAGCCGGGAGGAAGTCGACCAGGGCGTGGCTATGATCCGGTCCCCCATGCTCGTCGTCGTGGGTGAGCTGGACTGGCTGGCGCCCAATGCCCGCTCCCTGGCCGCGACGGTACCGGCAGCGAAGCTCCACGTGGTCAGGGACTCGCCGCATAACGTCTATTACGAGACGGCGGCCGAGTATAACCAGGTCGTCTCCGGGTTCCTGGCCGAACTGGGACTCATGCCAGCTCAGGAACACATCGCATAAAGGAGGGTTGATGACCGAGCCTGTGGCAGTCGGCAAGATCCAGGAGACGCAGATCAGCCGCTACCGGTCCACGCGCGGCCTTGACTACGACTCAGTGCCGTGGAAGTTGTGGGAGAAGTCCAAGAAGCTGTTCTGGGATCCGGCGGACCTCGACTTCTCGCAGGATGCCGTCGACTGGCAGGCGATGTCAGACGAGGAGCGGACGCTCGTTGCGCTGTCGGCCCGCGGCTTCATGGTCGGTGAGGAAGCCGTGACGCTCGACATCGTCCCGCTGCTGCGCTGCATGTCTGACCTGGGGCGTCTCGAGGACACGATGTACCTGTCGATGTTCGCGATGGAGGAGGCCAAGCACACCGACATGTTCCGCCGGTGGTTTGATGCTGTCGGCCTGGACCCGGCGACCCTAGACGACCTCGTCATCGCGCAGCAGGCTGCGCTCGGGCAGCGCCGCGCCGGCCTGTTCGACGGCGCCCTCACGAGAGTGATGCGGAGGCTCGATACGGACCACTCGCCGCGGGCCATCCTGGACGCGACCCTCATCTACAACCAGCTCGTCGAGGGCGTCGCCGCGATTGCCGGGTACCGGCGCTGGGAGCAGACGTTCCGCAGGCTGGGCAAGCTCCCCGGTCTTGAGGCAGGCATCAAGCTCACTCAGCGCGACGAGCGGCGCCACATCGCCTACGGCACCTATCTCGGACGGCAGATCATCGCGGAGAACCCCGAGCTCTGGGAGTGGGTCGAGCAGCGCTGGGCGAAACTCACCGCGGGCTTCGGCGGCGGGTACGGGGCAGACCCAGAGCTCGACGAGCGGCGCGCCGCGCTCGGCTTCGATGACGAGTATCAGCAGGGTCTGATCAAGCGCAGGCTCGAGGCGCTCGCCGTGGCCCGCACGATGAATATCGACCAGGTGAACGCCGGCGAGGTCGAGACGTTCGAGCCCGAGGAACTCCGGCACGTAGTCTGACCGCGCAAGGCGGCCGATACGAGGCCGCTGACAATGTGTGTCAGGGTGGGAAGGTGCTACGCGCCATACTGACATTCGTACCCGTGGCGGCGCTTCTTGTGATCGCACCAGGGCCCGACAGCCTGCTGGTACTGCGCAACGCCGCACGTGGCGGCAGGCGGGCCGGCCTGGCCACCGCGGCGGGCACCGTCACTGGACTCCTGGTCTGGGCGGGCGCGGCCGCGCTGGGGCTGGCAGCGCTGGTGCGGGCCAGTCAGATCGGGTACCTGGCCGTCCGGTGGACCGGAGCAGCGTATCTGGTGCTGCTTGGCTCACAGCTCATCTGGCAGCGCAAGCACCGCGGCGACGGGGGCGAGGACACAGGCCTGCCCGCCGTGGCCGACAGTCACCCGCTCGCCGAGTACCTGACAGGCGCCGGGACGAATCTGCTCAACCCGAAGGTGGGCATCTTCTTCATCAGCTTCCTGCCTGTCTTCATTCCGCGCGGAGTGCCTGTCGCGCCTGCGGCGATGATTCTGGGCGGCGTCTTCCTCGCTGAGGGAATCGCCTGGCTCAGTATCATCGCGATGCTCGGCGATCGGCTGAACGCGGCGCTGAGCCGGGCCAGCGTCCGGCGACCGCTGGAACAGCTGACCGGGCTGGTGATGATCGGCTTTGGCGTGCGGCTCGCTCTGGAGCGGCGCTAAAGCGCTGATCAGCTGGCCCTAACGGTAAGCCGCAGGCCGCGACTTCGGTCATCGCGTCAGGGACGGCGCGAATTCTGGCACCCGGGCCGCGTGGCCGGTGGCGGACTCGAAAGCGTGCGCCACGGCGAGCACGTCCCAGTCACCGCGGCGCCTGCCGACGAGCTGGAGGCCCACTGGCAGGCCGGCCGCGGTGAAGCCAGCCGGCACGCTGATCGCCGGCAAGCCCGTCGCGGAGATGAGGTAGGCCGACGCCATCCAGTCCAGATAGGTCCGCAGCGGGCGGCCGTTTATCTCGTGTACCCAGTCGAGCGTGACGTCGAAGGGCGCTACCTGGCTCACCGGGCAGGCGAGGACGTCCACGTCGGCGAAGAACGCGCTGATCCGCTCGCCTAGCTCGGCGCGCAGCACGGTAGCCCGGCTCAGATCGGCCGTAGTGAGCTCCATGCCCTGCCGGATGTTCCAGGTCACGTTCGGGCCGACCAGATCCGGGTGGCTGGCCAGCAGATCGGCTCGGAAAGTGGCGAAGGCGAACGCGCGAAACGTGCGGAAGACCTCGTCCGCGCCCGTCAGATCCGGTACCGCGTCCACGACCTCACCACCAAGTCCGGCCAGCACCTGCCTGGCAGGACCCAGGACCTCGAGCACGTCCGCCTCGACCGGCAGGCCCAGGTCGGGGCTCCATGCGATCCTGGTTCCCTTGAGGCTGCGGTCGAGCACCACGCGAATCTGCGCCGGGTCGGTGATGGCGGGCGGCGGCTGGTCAAGTGCGAGCGGGACGCGAGGGTCTGGACCGGCCAGCACGGTCAGCAATAGCGCGGCGTCCGCGACGGTGCGCGCCATGGGCCCGGACACGCTGAACATGTCGGCGACGTCAGCGAACGGCCAGCCAGGGACCCGTCCGGGGCTCGGCCGCAGCCCGACGACGTTGCAGAAGCTGGCCGGGTTGCGCAGCGACCCACCGAGGTCACTGCCATCGGCCAGAGCGATGAGGCGGGCAGCGAGTGCCGCAGCAGCACCACCGCTGCTGCCGCCGGCACTGCGGCCGTGGTCGTAAGGGTTGCGGGTGGCACCGAAGACCGCGTTGACGGTATGCGAGCCGGCGCCGAACTCGGGCACATTGGTCTTTCCGAGGCTGATCGCGCCTGCCTGCCTCATCCGCTGCACCACCAGCGCATCGCGGCCCGGCACGTTGGCGGCGAACAACGGCGAGCCATACGTCGTCCGGACCCCGGCGGTGTCAGCCAGGTCCTTATGCGCCACCGGCAGGCCGTGCAGCAGGCCGACCGGACGGCCGCCGGCAAGCGCGTCGTCGGCGGCCGCGGCCTGGTTCAGGGCCGCGTCGAACGTCCGGGTGACGATGGCGTTGACGGCTGGGTCAAAGGCCTCAACCCGAGCGATGTGCGCCTGCACGACCTCGCGTGCCGACACCTCCCGGCGCCGCAGCATCCCTGCGATGGCAACGGCGTCTTGCATGCACAGGTCGGTCACGCAGCCACGGTAGAACACGCGTCCACTGGCACCGGGGGCGCCTGACCTCTGCGGTGCGTGCTGGAGGTGACATTCTGTTCCGCAGTTCGGTGCCGCATCATGAGGAGGTCGTGTGGCTGACGGCGCAGACGGCGGGCGGGCGGCGATTGTCCTGGACCATGTGGCGGTGGGCGCGAGCCAGCTGTCCGATGGCTGGGACCTGTTTGGCGGGCTGCTGGGCGGGACCTGGGCGTACGGAGGCAATTCTCCAGGGTTCTGGTGGGGCCAGCTACGGTTCTCCGCGGGGCCGAAGGTGGAGCTGCTGACGCCCACGGGCGGCGCTGACTCGGCGTTCCTTGAGCAGTTCCTGGCCAGCCGGGGGCCTGGATTTCATCATCTGAATTTCATCGTTCCAGACATCGCAGCCACGCTTGGCAAGATCGCGGCGCTGGGGATGGAACCGATGGGCGTCAGGTTGCAGAACCCGGAGTGGAAGGAGGCCTTCCTTCGGCCGCGCGACGCCTTCGGCACCGTCGTCCAGGTCGCCGAGCAGGCCGGCCCGCCGGTGGGGTCGCCGCCCCCTGCCGGGCTGGGCGAGCCGGGGCCCGCGTGTGCATTGAGCGTGATCGAGCAGCGCGTTTCCGACATTGATGGCGCGACACGCCTCTTCCGGGAGGTGCTCGGCGGGGAGGTTGCCAGCCGTTATGACGCCACGGAAGGCGCGGTTGCCGAACTTCTCTGGCCTAACGGGGCGAGGCTGCGACTGGTGCATCCTGAGGCAGACCCCGGGGGCAGCCTGCGATCGGCTGAGGGTGTTACGCACGTGCAGTTCAGCCGCGACGACGGAACATTCCGGGCGGCTGACCTTGACACGGCAGCAGTCCTGGCGCGCCGACTCGGCGTGTCAGTACGGCTCAGTGGCTGAGGTCTGGGAGGCCTGGTGCCAGCGTGGATATGCGTTACCTGCGGGGTTCAGCAACGGGACACGGCCGAGCCCCCGGATCGGTGTGCCATCTGCGCCGACGAGCGCCAGTACGTCGGCTGGGGCGGCCAGCAGTGGACCACGATGGGTGGACTCGCGGACGACCACGCAGTGATCGTCCGCGAGGAGGAACCAGATCTGTTCGGCATGGGTGTCCAGCCGGCGTTCGCGATCGGGCAGCGCGCTCTGCTGGTACGCACCGATCAGGGAAACGTGCTGTGGGACTGCGTGTCGCTGCTGGATGACGTCGCCCGATCGAGGATTGCGGGGCTCGGCGGCATCAGCGCGATCTGCATGTCACACCCGCACTTCTACGCCGCCAATGTCGAGTTCGCTGACGCCTTCGACGCGCGAATCCTGATCCCGCGCGCGGACCAGCAGTGGGTGCAGCGACCGTCGTCGCGGATCGAGCTGTTCGACGACCAGATCCAGCCCGTTCCCGGGCTGACGCTCGCACGGATCGGCGGGCACTTCGACGGCGCAGCGGTGCTCCATTGGCCGGCCGGGTCGCAGGGCCGCGGCGCCCTGCTCACTGGCGACACCGTGACCGTCGTCCAGGATCGCGACTGGGTGAGCTTCATGTGGAGTTACCCAAACCTGATCCCGCTGGATGAGGCGACGGTGCTCGATGTCGCCCGGCGTATCGAGCAGTTCAGATTCGACCGGGTGTACGGAGGATGGTGGGGGCGGGTCGTCCTGCAGGACGGCGCAGCCGCCGTGCGGCGCTCGGCTGACCGTTACATCGCGCGGCTCCACGGCCAGCGCCCCTAGCCACCGCGCATACTGGCACTGCGTTCCGACTGCCCTGCGATACGCTCACACACGTGATCACGGGCGTACACGCCGTCGTCTTCTCCCCTGACGCCGCAAAGACGCGCGCGTTCTTCGCTGACGTGCTGAACCTGCCGTCGGCTGACGCGGGCGATGGCTGGCTCATATTCGCGCTGCCTCCGGCGGAGCTGGCCGTTCATCCGTCCGGCAACGGCAGCCGCCATGAGCTGTACCTGATGTGCGATGACATCCGCGCCACCCTCTCCGAATTGCGCAGCAAGGGCGTGGAAGTCGTCGGCGAGATCTCTGATCAGGGGTGGGGCCTGCTGGCCGCCATCCGGCTGCCCGATGGTGCGGAGCTCCCCCTCTATCAGCCGCGACACCCGTCACCACTGCAGCCCTGACTCAGCAGCGCCGCCGGCCGGCTGGCTACGCCTCGCTGCCGCTCGCGGCGCGCACCGGTCGGGCGTGAGCCCTCTCGATCCGTGCTTGCGCCTATTGTGGCTATAGTTTCGAAGACAAGTTCATGGTGGCCACAAAACAATGTGGATCTGAACGAATCGGGGGATGTTCAGTGACACAAATCGACTACAGGGCTGCTTTTAAGTGCATGCCCGGCGCCGTCGCACTGCTGAGTCCGGACCTCGTCATCCTGGATGTCAGCGACGGCTATCTGGATGCGGCTGGACGCCGGCCAGAGGACATCGTCGGCCGGAACATCATTGAGGCGTTCCCTGATAACCCGCTCGATCCAGGCGATACAGGCCCGCGAGACTTGCAGGCCTCCCTGGAGGCTGTGCTGGCCAATGGCATGCCTGATTTCATCGACCCGACGAGGTATGACGTCGAGGATCCAGGCCGTCCGGGCGAGTTTGAAGAACGGTACTGGGCGGTCGCAAACGTTCCCGTCTGCGACGCTGACGGGCAAATCTCGATGATCGTCCATATAGCTCAGGAAGTCACGAATCTCGTCCATGCATCGCGGTCGACCAACGCTTAGCGTGGGCGTCCCCGGAATCCGGGTGTACGGAGCATCGGCTCACACCGCATTGTGACGCAGGGCCTCGGCATGTGACCGCAACGCTGACACGACGGGCTCAAGACGGCGGTCCCGCCGGCCCTCGGTCTCGGCTTTGCTCGCCGCGCCGGTGAGAAGTTCCGCATCGACCAGCCAGGCAGCTCTGCGGTGCGGAAGAAGGTAGTCGGGCTGGTAAAAGAGCTCGAAGGTCGCTCCTGCCGTTCGTCCCGGATGTTCGGGCCCGACGGGCATGGTGCTGAGGATGTCGGCCAATGGTCCGATCACGTCCTTCATAAGGCCTACCGCCACGCTGGCGAGAGTGCCGATCTGATCTGCCGACTCGTCGATGTGGCTCATGAGCCGGTAGAGCAGGTGAAGGAGCGCCTCGTAGGTGACGTTGCACAGATCGGCAACGCGCGCGGTGGCGGGGTCGGTTATCAGACTCACCTCTCCCCCGGTCTCGGGAGGCCGCACCAGTACCGGAAGTACCGGACGTGTGACCTCAAGACCGGGTGCGTTCTGCCTCAGCTGGAGGTACTCGCTCAGCACCGAGAGGAAGCGGCCGAAATGCGCGTTCCGCCAGTCACCGCGAGGCCCCTCGCCCATCTCGACGATCGCCTCGATGGCGCGCACGGCGTCATCGGTGTTCGAGATTGGCCCGAGCTCCTTCCAGCCGAACAGCTCGCCTTGCAGCTGCGATCCGCTCGGGCCGAGGAAGAGGTTCTCCTCGCCCAGAGTTTCTGCCAGGTGCCGGAAGCCCGCTTCGATCGACCGGTACAGGTGGCCGACGGTACGGAACTCCTGCAGGTGAGGAGCGATCTCCTCCTCGCCCATGACCGGGACCGCGTTTTCAATCGCGGCGAGCCCTTCCGCGTCGTTGAGATCCATTCCCTCGGGTCGCTCGAGGAACAGGAAGTGGCGCAGTGCCTGCTCACCGAAGGGAAGCAGCTCGAGGCGCACTCCGCTCGGATAGTGCCGGGCCGGCTGGGGCAGGTTGGGCCGCGACAGATGGGGACTGACGCCGATGGATGTCAGCAGATTGCAGGCGATGGCCAGATGGAGCATCTCCTGCTGCGCAACCGTCAGGATCGCGGACCGCCACCGCTCGACCGCCGCCAGCTGCTCAGCAGTGAGCCCCTCATCGACAGACCGCTTGAGCGAGAAGGCCGCAAAAAGGTACTCACACATGAGTGCGTGCTCAAGCTCCGCGGCCGCGCAGAGCATGTACACGAGCGGGCTGCGATGCTCGATGACGATGGCGCGTTCGCGAACAGGCCCGGTGCTTCGCAAGTCGAGGACGCTGCGCAGCCGACCCTCGATCGCCTCGACGCCCGCCTCGTTGCTGACCGGCCTGCGGCTCATGTCCGTTCTCCTTCTCTCAGCTGGTGGTCTTTCTCGAACGAGATCCAGGCGAAGATGATCCAGGTAAGCGGGAACGCGAGGATCCACAGTATTTCCGCGGGCTGCGCGTAGCGACGATCCGGTCGCTGACCTGCTAGCACTTGGGATGGCCTACCACGATTACGCGGTAGAGAACCCGCAGTCCTGGCAAAACTGGCCGCGGGCATCGGCGCTGACGCCGGGCACGCAGTCCGCTGCGCGCACCAGCTCGCCGCCAGCTCGTCGTTGCTAAGTTCATTGACTCGCCGGATTGCCAGCCGATCTACGCTCCGTCAATGAATAATGCTTTCACCGACGGGTAGATGGCGGCCGTGGCTAGTAGAGCGAGAAGTGTAGCTGGGTATGCCATTCCTGGCATTGTCGTGTTCTTCTTCTGGGTGGTCGTGGCGGTCTTGGCCATCATCCTGCTGGCGTTCATCGTGCACTGGGCCGGAGGCGGACTTCTCAACCTGAGGCTCGGGCACTTCATCCTGAACATCGGCTTCACCTAAATCGCAACTCCCGCAGGTAGTGCCCTTCACCTGTGTGAGGGGCACTACCTGCAGTGGCCTCAGACACTTATCCAGGCGCCGACGCCTGATCGCTGTGCCATACGGCGCCTGCCGCGATGGCGTCCTCGGTATCGGCTGACTTGACCACGACAAGGTCGGTTGCCGATCTGCCCAGTCCGGCCCGCAACGGGCCGTCGATCAGTGGCCAGGACGCCGACAGGCCACCGCCGACCACGAGAACTTCCGCCCTGAAACGCGTCAGCCACGGCCCTAGCGCTTCACCAAGAAGACGAAAGACCTGCGCGAATACGCGAGCGGCACCGGGATCGCCGCTCTGCGCTGCGGCAGCAATCTCACGGACGTCCCAATCGCGGCTCCGCGATGATGTGGAAAGACGCTGGTACGCGGCGATAATGGCGCGGCGACTCACCGTATCCTCGAGCGGACGGCCGCGGACCATCAATTGGTAGACGTGCCCGTCCGGGGGAACAGATGGCCCGGTGGAGACAATTCTGCCGGAGTTCACGAAGGCCGAGCCGACACCCGTGCCGAGGGTGATCGCGACGACGCGCTGGTAACCACGTGCTGATCCCGCCAGCCATTCTCCGAGCCCGAATGCATCCGCATCATTCACGAATGTCACCCGACCCGGAGGCTGAGCCAGCCGAGCCAGCAGCGCCTGCTTCAGATCGACGCCCGCCAGGCCATCGAACTTGCCTACTCCCTCGAACCGGGCGATACCTGTGTCGTAGTCGAATGGCCCGGGAACGGCAACTGCCAGGGTCTCTGCCGACGTCAGGCCAAGAGCACCGGCGCACTCGGCCATGGTGGCAATAATCGCAGCGGCACTGCCGCTGCTGTCGAGTGGCAACCGGTACGCAGAGCCGGGCACGAGTCGCCAGGTCGTGGTGTCAATGCGAGAGGCCCGTGCATGGGTTCCGCCAACTTCGAGAACCGGATGACCCGTCACCGCACCTGCCTGCACGATCCGCCGGCCAATAGATCATGACCTCGTCACCATCTACCACATGGAGCACGTGGAAGCGGCCATCGGCATGCACAAATCGGGAAGCAGCTCGAGACGGCGTGATTAAATGTTCTGCGCTCCGGCAGCGCTGAAGGCCAGCATCCGCAACGGGTTTTCGCGGCGCCCTGGCACCCGCGGCTCCGGCGCCGTTCCCGTCCACCGAGGTGAGGTACCGGATGGCTCGGCAGGTCCCGTACGTCGGCTACCTCAGCCTGGGAAACGACCCTCACCTGGTCGCCAACGAGTGCGGCACGTGCGGCGCCTTGTTCTTCGACCGGCGCAATGCGTGCTCCAGCTGCGGCGGGCGGGACTTCACCACCAGGCGGCTAGCGAACGACGGGGCGCTGCGGGCTTTTACGATCGTGCACCGCGCCAGTCCGGGCGTGCCGGTCCCGTATGTCTCGGGCATCGTCGACCTGGATGGTGGCGGGGTCGTCAAGGCCAACATCGTCGGTATCGACCCCGAGCCTGGCAACCTGACACTGGGTATGAGACTGACGCTCACGACGTTCGCCGTCGCGACAGATGCAGAGGGCACCGAGGCCATCGCCTTCGGGTATGAGCCAGCCTGACCGCTGCTTACGCCGAGCTATGCCGAGGATCACGCATGACCGAGCACGCCGAAGCCCGGAGCCACGCTGGTGACCTGGTCCAGCGCGCCGAGCCGCAGCCGGGGGTTGTCCAGCTGACGCTGTGCCGGCCGGAGAAGCTGAACGCTCTGACCGAGCCGCTGGTCAGCCAGTTGCACGACCGCCTGCGGGACGTGGCCGCAGACCCGGCGTGCCGCGTCGTGGTGCTGACCGGTGCGGGCCGGGGCTTTTGCGCCGGCCTTGATCTCGGCGGCTTCGGCACGATTCCCGGCACCGAGGAGTTCGGGCGCACCCACCAGACCTGGGCAACGCAGCGGACGATCGCGGCGCTGGTGCAGGAGATCCGGCGGCTTCCGCAGCCGGTGATCGCCGCGGTCAACGGGCCGGCCGCCGGCGGCGGGCTGGCCCTGGTGTGCGCGAGCGATATCCGCATCGCCGCATCCACCGCGGTGTTCTCGACCTCGTTCATCCGCATCGGCGTCAGCGGCTGCGACATCGGCACCTCCTGGATGCTGCCCCGGCTGGTCGGCGCGGCCCGGGCGCACGAGCTGATGCTCACCAGCCGGCGGTTCGACGCGGCCGAGGCGCTGAGCATCGGCCTGGTGACCGAGGTAGTCGAGCCCGACGCCCTGCCCGGCGCAGTCGCCGCGATGACCGGCTCGCTGCTGGCGGCACCGCCGCTGTCGCTGTCCCTGACCAAGCAGGGCATGTGGCTAGCGCTGGAGGTGCCTTCCTTCGACGCCATGGTGGAGGTGGAGAACCGCCAGCAGGTCCTCGCCTCAGCGACCGCCGACGCTCGCGAGGCGATGGCTTCCTACCTCGACCGCCGACCCGCCGAGTACCGCAACCGCTAACCGCCCGCGCCTCATCCCCAGTGGCAGCAAGCTGTCAGCGAGCTAAATTAGTGACCTGAAGGTAGGAGGGCTGCTCGGATGGCGGACTCGCTGTGGATCATCGGCGTTGCCATGACGAAGTTCATGCGCTACAAGGACAAGGACCTGATCGACCTCGGGACCGAGGCCGCGACGGCAGCACTGGCCGACGCCGGGCTGACGATCTTCGACGCGGACATCCTGGCGGCCGGGTGCCTGTATGACACGAACGGGATCGGGCAGCGGATCCAGAAGCAGATCGGCCAGAGCGGAATCCCGGTGTACAACGTCACGAACGCGTGCGCGACCGGTGCGACCGCGTTCCGGGTAGCGGCGATGGCGATCAAGGCGGGCGAGGCGAGCATCGGGCTGGCTGTCGGCCTGGAGCAGATGGGCAAGGTCGGCCTGCTCGGCGCCCAGCCCGGCCGGACTGAGAAGAACTTTGCGCCATCGGGCCGGTACGGCGCGGTCGGCCCGGTCGAGGGCGTGCTGGGTACGAGCCTGATGCCGGGCACGTTCGCCCAGTCGGGCATGGAGTACGCATACGAGTACGACGGGGTGGGGTTCGAGCAGTTCGCGAAGGTGGCGGAGAAGAATCACGCCCACTCGACGCTGAATCCGCTGGCCCAGTACCAGAAGGCGTTCAGCCTCGAGGAGATCATGAACGCCGAGATGATCGCCTACCCGAACACGCTGCTGATGTGCTGCCCCACCGGCGACGGCGCGGCCGCGGCTGTGCTGTGCAGCGGGGAACGGCTGAAGTCGATGCCGACCGAGGTCCGGGCGCGCGCTGTGAAGGTGTCAGCGTCGGTGATGACGTCTGACCCCTACGTGGACGGCGGGTCGGTCCAGTTCGACGTCAACACACTCACCCGGCAGGCCGCGGACAAGGCGTACGAGCAGGCCGGTGTCGCGCCAGAGGACCTCGACCTGGTGGAGTTGCACGACTGCTTTGCCACCGCCGAACTACGCCACTACGACAACCTGCGGCTGTGCCCCGAAGGCGGCGCGGGGGAGTGGATCGACAAGCGCGGACCGTGGCGCGACGGGCAGATCCCCGTCAACGTGTCCGGCGGCCTGCTATCGAAGGGACACCCGCTCGGCGCCACTGGCATCGCCAACCTCTACGAGGTCGCCACGCACCTGCGCGGCGAAGCCGGCGACCGTCAGGTCGTCGGCGCCAAGGTCGGGCTCACCCATGTGATCGGCCTCGGCAGCGCATGCGCCGTGCACATACTGGAGAAGTCCGCGGCCTGATGCCGCACCGAGAGCTTGGCAAGGTCTGGCCTTCGCCGACTCAGTAGCGCCGATATGGGTCGTCAGCCCGGCGGGCTGCAATGCGCTCTGCTTCGTCTTCCTCCAGCGGCGTGCGCGGCGCATACGACGATCGTCGCCCGCGTGCCCATGGGGCCCACACGATCAGCCAAACGACCAGGCCAATCAGTCCGACAATCATGAGGATGTCACCGACCACATGCAGGTCTATGCCGTGCGTTGCAGTCGTCACTATCGCAAACCGAAGGATCGCTCCTACGGCCAGCAAGACCAAGGCCCCACCTATCTTCATGACCAGCCTCCATTTACGGAAGCAACTCAACTCCCCAACAGGTGGCATCCCAAACGAGCGCTGCGGCTGACCGTCTCAGCCAGGGCCGGGGCGAAGGGCGGCCGGCTGGGTGACTGCCCGGCCGCCCGGTAGCCCGGTACGCCGGATCCGGCCTGGTTGTCTGCCCGCCCGGCGGCTGCCGGTGTCGGGCTTTATCAGCAGCGACGTCGCGGTCAGC
Organism: uncultured Actinomycetota bacterium; assembly: GCA_963718765.1. Lineage (GTDB taxonomy): Bacteria > Actinomycetota > Actinomycetes > Streptosporangiales > Streptosporangiaceae > JAJYUU01. Next base: position 775,646 of record CAVQZV010000018.1, on the reverse strand, counting down.
CAGAGCGCGGCAAACACGAGGCTGCCGAGCACATCCGTGGGGTGATGCTCGCCCCGGTACATGCGAGACAGGGCGACCAGGACCGGCATGGCGATCGCGGGGATGAGGAACAGCCAGCGCCACCAGCCGCGGGCGTGACCGATGACCAGGATCGCGATGGCGATGTAGAGGCACAAGGTGGCGGCCACGTGGCCGGAGGGGTAGGCCGAGGTGGGCAGGCGATGGTCGAGGTGCGTGACATCCGGCCTGGGCCGTTTGACGACGGCGGCGGCGGCGAGGAACGCGCCGAGTTCCCCGGCCATGATGGTGGCGACGTAGACGACAGGCCGCCAGCGCCGGGTGACAGCGAGAAAGACGACGCACGTGGCGGCTGCGACCGCGAGGATGGCGGCGGTCCCCCCGATCGTGGTGAAGATCAGGCTCCATTGGGTCAGGCCGGGCGTGCGGCGGGCGGCGAGCCAGTGCGGGATTGTCCGGTCGCCGAGCACGTTACCGTTCCCGTCCTTGGTGACCAGCTCGCCGATGCCCACGATGATTCCGAGAATCAGCACCCAGGCCACTACGACTCCGGCGGCGATGCCGGCGTGCTGGCGGGTGCGCCAATGGCGTCCGGGGGATTCTGGCCTGGCGAGCTTGAGATCGGCGCGAGCCTCGGGCTCCAGTCCATCTGTCACCGGATCGGTCACCGGTTCGCCTGCGGAGCGCCGGGCCAGCTCAAACGCGAAAGCCGTGACGCCCAGCCAGGCGATCCCGAGCGCCCACGCGCCGAGAACGTCGGACAGATAGTGCACGCCAAGCAGGATCCGGCTGATCCCGATCAGCGCGATGAGCGTGACGACCGCGGTGATGAAGGCCGGGCGCCACCGGCCGCGGGCGGCGGGCAGGAAGACCAGCAGCACAGCGCCGTAGCAGATCATCGAGCCGAGCGAATGCCCGCTGGGGAAGCTATCGCCCGTGCCATGGGCGACGGGATGAGCTACGACGGGGCGGAGCCGGCCGACGAGCGACTTGAGCACCGCGTTCAGGACCAGCGCGCCAGCGCCGGTGACCAGCAGGTAGATCGCCAGCCTCCAGCGTTTCCGGATTGCGACGCCAACCGCCGCCAGCCCGATGACGGCGGACAGCACGGCAGTGCTCCCCAGCAAGGTCACTACCTTGACCACCGCCACCAGCGTGTGGTCCGCGGCAATCAAGCGATTGATATCGGCTGCGGCGCCATGGTCGGCGGACTCAAGCGGAGGCCACTGAAAGCGCACCAGGACGAGCAGGACCGTGAAGACCAGCGCCGCGGCAGTGACCGCTACCAGCGGCACCAAGGTGCGCCGTCGGCGGCCGACAGTATGGCTTGACATGGGCACCGCCTTACGCCGGCACGCAGATCGTGACCGAGCGAGGATGGACGTCGATGCGGAGGTCCTTAATCGGGGGGCGCGCCCCGCCGTCGAGCTCGTACCGGACCTTCCGATCAAACCGGACCCGGAACGATCGTCCGCGCGTCATCTCGACGAACGGCGAACGCTCCGCGCTGCGAAGCGCGACCCGGCCGAGCACCCTGGCCCAGCCGACCGGATCCGAGGCCGTGACGACGCCGAATTCCAGGACCCCGTCGTCGGGCTCGGCCGCCGTGAAAACCTCAACACCGCCAAAGATCGTGCCGACGTTGGCCGCGAGCACCATGGAGACCCGGCCTTCGAAGAAACGCGCGCCGTCGACGTCCACGGTCGCTGTCACGCGGCGCGCGGACAGGCCTCTGGCCGCCGTGTAGAGGTAGGCCAAGCGACCAAGGCGGTCCTTCATGGCCCGGTCGGTGCCCGCGATCATGCGGGCGTCAAGACCCGCGCCCGCCATCACCGCGAAGTGCTCGCCGTTGACCGATCCGGTGTCCAGCTCGCGGCGGATCCCGTGCAGTCCGACTCGCACCGCCCCGGCGAGGTCATGAGGCACCTGCAGGTTGGTGGCCAGGAGGTTGGCCGTCCCGGCGGGCAGAATCGCCACCGCGGCGCCGGTCCCGGCCACCGCGTCGAGACAGCGCTGAACCGTGCCATCGCCGCCCCAGACGAATATCAGGTCAGCGCCGTCCTTGGCTGCCCGGCGGGCGCACTTAGGTGCGTGGCGGCTCTTTTTCACCTCGTACCAGACCGGATCTCCGACGCCCTCTCCTGCCAGCTCCTCACGAAGTTCCGCGAGGCCGCCGCCGAGGCTCTTGCGAGCGTGTGCCACCACAGCGACTTTCGACATGCGTCAGACCCTTCGCCAGCGCGCCTCGCACAGACCGTAAATGCCGAAGACGACCAGGCCGAGCGCGACCAGCATCAGCAGCACCGGGCCGGCTGGTTGCGCAGCCCGAGCAGCGCCTTGTCGATGCCGCCCGACGCCGCTGAGTTGTAGGAGACCGCCGCGTCGACCACCCCGATGCCGACGAGCGTCACCACCACGCCCCGGGCGACCGTCCCGGTCACGCCCAGCAGCTCGACGACGCGACGCGTTCTCGGGCTCATCTGCGACGTCCGCAGGTATTTCATGAACTTGCGGCGGACACCCTCCATGGCCAGGACCAGGCCGACCAGGATGATGACCAGGCCGACGACGCCGACCAGCCACCGGCCGCCAGGATGCTGCATGACCCTCGCTGTGACGTCCTGCTGCTGGCCAGACTGGCTGCCCTGGGTTCCGGAGAGCACCTGGAACGTCAGGTATGACAGGCCCCCGTAGATCACCGCCCTGGCCAGCGACCTCAGCCGAGGGCCCGCTCGTTTCCCGTCGCCCGCCACGCCGAAAGCGGCTTCGCTCAGGCGCCACAGCGCGTAGGCCGCGAAGCCGATGCCGAGCAGCCACAGCGAGACCAAGCCATAAGGCTTGCCTGCAAGATACTGGAGAGCACCCTGCTGGTCGGCTTCGTGCGAGCCGTGGCCTAGTGCGACCAGGACCGCGATCCAGCCGATCAGTACGTAAATGATTCCGCGCGCCACGAGCCCGGCTCTGGCCAGCCCGTGCGCAGCCGGATTGTCCGACGCACGCCTGGCTTTGCTGCCCGCGCGCGCCATAGTTGGAGTTCGCATGACCGACCCAACTACCCTCTCGAGCGAAGGGAATACATGCGTTTGCGGGTTGGGTTCCTGGGCACGTACGCGTGCTCGCAGTGGTCATCAACCGGAGGACAGGCAGGTTAGTCATGCGCGGCATGACCGTTTGGGAAAGCGTCGAGCGACAAGGGCTGCGCCGGCGAGACCAGCAGGTGCGGCGAGCCAAGCCGGGGCAGCGGCCTGATCCGTCCCAGCCAGCCGGGACCGACCGGCTGCCGCAGATCAAACACATTGTGGTCCTGATGATGGAGAACCATTCGTTCGACAACTACCTGGGCACCCTTGGCCGCGGCGAAGGGTTCCCGCTGGGCGCGGACGGGCTGCCGGACGCTGAGAACCCGGATTCGTCGGGTCAGGCGGTGCGCGCCTACCACTTGCCGTCGACCGAACAGCACCCTGGCGTGCCATGCCAGAGCTGGCGGGCAGCGCACGGGCAGTTCGCCGAAGGGAAGATGACCGGTTTCGTGACCGCCACCGAGGCGGTCTCCGCGGCTGCCGACAAGTCCGTTCCCATGGGTTACTGGACAGCGGCGGACCTGCCCTTCTATCACGGCCTGGCCGGCACGTTCCCGCTGGCGGACCATTGGTTCAGTTCGTGTCTCGGGCCGACGTTCCCGAACCGCCGGTTCCTGCTAGCCGGGACCGCGCACGGGCTCATGGATGACCTGCCGGTCAACCTTCTCGACTACCCACCGGGCGGCACCATCCTGGACATGCTCACGAGGCACGGGAAGTCCTGGGTGAACTACCGACCTGCCAGGGGCGATGAGTCCCAGTTCCGGCGCTACCTGCACTACCGGCGGCGGCGGTCGCAACATCACCTGCGGGCTCTCGGGCGACCGTTCCAGAGCGCGCGCAGCGGAGTGAAGCGCGACCTGCAATTCACCGCAGGCCTGTACCCGCTCGGGATGGCCAGGTACATGCTGCATATCCGCAGCATCGACGACTTCTTCGCCGACGCCGACGCCGGAAAGCTGCCGGACTTCTGCATCGTTGACCCGGACTTCGACGAGTATTCAGAGGAGAATCCGCAGGACATCTCTAAGGGCGAGAGCTTCGCCGCCGAGATCATCCGCCGCGTCATGCATGGCAAGGCATGGCCGGACACGCTGCTCATCTGGACCTATGACGAAGACGGCGGCTACTACGACCACGTCGCGCCGCCAGCTGCCGAGCCGCCCGACGACGTCCTGGGCCGCAGCCTGGTCGCGCATCCATCATGGCTGCGCAGCATCATCAAGCCGCTGTTCCCCGGCTACGTCCGGCACGCCCAGGAGCTGGTGTGCGAGCCGAAGCGGTACGACACTTACGGCTTCCGCGTGCCGGCCGTGATCGTCTCGCCTTACGCCCGGCCGGACTGCGTGCTGTCGGAGGTCTACGACCACACTTCCGTGCTGAAGCTTCTCGAGGAGAAGTGGAACCTGCCAGCACTCACGTGCCGCGACGCGGCGGCAACTGCACCGCTGGCGGCCCTCGACTTCGATTCGCCGCCGGCCTTCCTGAAGCCCCCTCAGCTGCCGCCGCCAAGCCTAGCCTGGGGCTCCTGGTAAGCGATCAGGCGGCTATTCGTCGCCGCCTATCTCGCCGAGCGACAACGTCATCACCAGCGATACCAGCGACGGCGTGGGGGCCTGGCTATCGTCTCGCCTACCCGCAGCACGAAGCCTAGAAGCCAGACGATCAGCGCCACGAGAGCCACCCACCACAGCACGTGGAGAGCGAAGCCCAGGCCAAACAAGATCAATACCACTAGTAGTGCGATCAGAACGACTGCCATCGGATGTCCTCTCTCTTTGATGACGCCGTTCGTCTACCCGAGCCGCGAAAATCAAACACTGCCGTTGCAATCCCGACGGCTTCTCGAGCGTGCCTTCCGAACTGATCCAAATTGCCCATCAGCCAACGGTCGGCTGTTGTTTGGACGGGCCAATCCTGGGGCAGCGGGAACGGACCCACAAAACCAGGAGGTTCCCATGTCCAGCGGGGCTACGACAGTAGTGATCGTGGTGGTGGTACTCATCGTTGCTCTGGCTGCCGCCGTCGCGGTCAGCGCTCGGCGACGTCGGCTTCAGCATCAGTTCGGGCCCGAGTATGACCGCGCAGTGACCGACCAGGACAGCAGACTGCGGGCGGAAGCCGAACTCGCAAATCGGCAGCGACGCGTTCGCAAACTCGACATCAGGCCGCTGAGTGATGAGTCCAGGCGCCGGTACGCAGAAGAGTGGATGACCATTCAAGAACGGTTCGTCGATTCGCCACAAACTGCCGTGGCCGATGCTTATGCACTTGTCACAGAGGTCATGAAGGAGCGGGGCTACCCGACCGAAGACGACGACCAGGCCATGGCCGATCTTTCAGTTGAGCACGCTCAGACGGTCGGGCACTTCCGAGCAGCGAAGCAAGTCACCGAAAGTGCGGCGGCGGCCGACATCGCCACCGAGGACCTGCGCCAGGCGCTGATCCACTACCGCGCGCTCTTCGCCGATCTGCTCGGTCAGCCAAACGTCGATCAGTCTGACGAAACGCCGGGTATGGAAAGCCGCTTCAACAATGGGCAGGTAGCGCATGCTGTGCCCGAGTCAAGACCAGGCTCCGAGTACGTTCCGGACGATGGCGATACCGGAACTGCCGTCGAGAACGAGCCAACCACCTTCGAACGATAGCCCGCCAGCGACAAAATAGAGGAGGTCAGGAACGTGACTTCGCATCCTGACAGTGAGTATCACGCAGCCGATGGAATGGGTATCGCCGACGAAGATCCTGTCGACCGAGGCGACGAGCAAGACCGTTATCCGGAGGTCAGGCTCGTGCCACACACCGAGACTCGTTCCGATGACGACTGCGCCGATTCCGACCCAGCTATAGGGGATATGCGCGACGCCGACGCCGAGATCGCAGACACCGATTCTCACCCTGGGGCGGTAGTGCCGGCAGCTGAAGTCGACCTGGATGCGGATCCAGCCAACGGCTCCCCTGGCGCGGACTGGCACGACATTCAAGCCATGTTCGTCGACGATCCCAGACGGTCCGTCAAGTCCGCTGCGGAGGAAGCTGACGCTGCTGTCGCGGCCTTGGCCGAACTGCTTCACCGGCGGCGATCAGCCCTCGGCACGGCGACTGCGGGCGCTCCGGACGCACCAGGGGAAACCGAAGAACTCCGTGAGATGCTCCGTAGCTACCGGATCTTCTGCCAGGGCATCTCCGATCTCGGAGGCCAACTCGAGGAACCCGCTGCTACGGCCCGGTGACACCGAGGCCATGCGCGGCCGGGCGCAAGTACCGCTCATGACTAGCCTCAGCGGCCGAGGTTTCGCGGGCGCTGCCCCAGGGTAGCGCGCGACGATGTCAGGGTTTCCCTCCCAAGCGGTGAGCGTATGACGGCGCCCGGCCGCCCTGGCGAGACGCCAGAACAGCGCGACGACCGCAATCTGACTGACTTGCTACAGGAATTGCGGGTCGCGACCCTCGGCGTGCAGGTGCTATTCGGGTTTCTGCTCGGATTGCCGTTCACGGTCCGCTTCAGCCGGCTGGAAAACTGGCAGCGGTGGCTCTACCTGGCGATCGTGGTGCTGGCGAGTATCTCCATCGTTCTCCTCGTAGCGCCAGTGGCGTATCACCGGTTCCTGTTTCGGCGCCATGAACTGGGCAGCTTGCTGAGTGCCGCGAACACCCTGGCCATCGGCGGCGTGACCGCAGTAGCCCTGGCGGTCACAGGTGCGGTGCTGCTGGTAACGAGCTACGTGGAACCCGGCGCGCCGGCCGTTGTGCTCAGCGTGGTCATCGGGGCCCTGTTCGCAACCCTATGGTTCGCGCTGCCGCTGACCCGCCGCGCAAAGTCAGAGCGCCGGAGATTGCGATAGCGCTCATTTCGTTAAGCCGTCAATTGACGGTCCGTGATTGTTTCGTTATCGGGATTAACGGCACGATCCCAGGGTAGCGCCAAGAGCGTCCAGCCGTCAGAAGCAGAAAACCTGCAGCCAAGAGCCGACAGGCTTCAGAACGGCTGACGGGAGGTTGGACATGAACCGCCGCACAGCGGCGCCCACGCCGGCGTCCCCATCTAGACCGGGGGAGTCTGACGTGGTGCACGCATGGAAAGTGACTCAGCTTGTCCGGCTAGGGCTGGCGTGGCTGGTGGCCGACGCCGTCGCAGATCACCTTGACTGGCATGAGGTGGCCAAGCTGGTCCGGCGTGGCTGCCCGGCCTCACTCGCAGTGGCCATCATCGCGTGATCACCGCCGGAGACTCCGTCCGGTTACGACGGCGGCGACTCGCGGAGGCCCGCGAGGGCAGCGTCATTCACCGGAGACAGCGGCGGCTCGCCGGTGAGAACGCGAACGACCTCGCTGGCCGCGAACTCGCGCACCGTGCGGACGGACTCCTCGGAGTAATAGGCAGCGTGCGGAGTGATGATCACGTTGTCGAGGCGGAACAGCGGATTGTCCGGGGTCCAGTCCGATATTTTGGCGGGCTCTTCCTCGATGTCGTCCAGCCCGGCTCCGGCGATCCAGTTCTCGCTGAGCGCCCGGTACAGCGCCTCGTCGCTGACGATCGGCCCACGTGCCGTATTGACGAGTATGGCGGCGGGCTTCATCAGGCGCAGTTCACGCTCGCCGATGAGGTGATGCGTTTCCTTCGTCAGCGGCGCCTGGATGACCAGGTAGTCCGACTGCTCGAGTAGTTCATTCAGCGACACGGGAGCGGCACCGCGCGCGGTGATGTCCGCGGCCGGCATGTAGGGGTCGCTCGCGATCACCCGCAGCCCGAATCCGGCGGCGCGGCGGCCGATGGCCTGCGCGATCGCGCCGAACGACAGCAGCCCGAGGGTCCGGCCACTGATCCGGTGGATGGGCTCCCCGGTTTGCCATCTCCAGGTGCCGGAGTGCGTGGCCCGGTCGTAGCGGCAGATCTTGCGGGCGGCGGCGAGCAGCAATGCCATCGCGTGGTCGGCGACTTCGTTCTCGCACCAGTCGTTCGGGACATTCGAGACGAGAATGCCGTGCCTGGTGGCAGCGTCGACATCGACGATGTCGGTACCGGTGCCGTACCTCGCGATCAGCTCGCAGCGGGTCATCGCGCCGATAGCCTTCGCTCCGATGGTCGCGTACTGGGCGATGATCGCGTCGGCGTCGCTGGCGGCGGCAATGACGTCGTCCTCGCTCTTGCACTGCGCCGCCACCAGGCGCAGGCCAGCACCATCGATAATCGCTCGCTCGATGTCGACGTCACCATAGTCGTAGTCCGTGATGACGACGGTCTTGGCAGGTGTGTCAGCCATGTCGGTGCACCTTTCCGGCGAGTATCAGGGCTAAGTGATCGAGGCGCCGTCAGCGGCGCCCCGGGCGACCTCTGCGCGCTCGACCTCGGCGCCCAGGGCGCTGCGCGCCGGCAGGATGCGCTCAGTCTCCCGGCTGGCCTATCACCTCGTGACGGGACCTGCTCGTGCGGCAGACGGGGACGTACTCCTCGTAACCTCCCCTGATCCGGATACCCGGCCGTCTGGCCCGGTAACCAGGGCGTCGCTGCGCCGAGCCAACTTACGTCTCGGCGACTCGCGCCTGGCCGACGCCTGCCTGGTCGCGGATGAGCTTTTCGATCTGACTGAGCTTGTCAGTCAGATCCGCGGTCGTTACGACGTCCTCCAGAGCCAGCCGCACCGCTGCAAGTTCCCTGGCGAGGAACTCGGTATCGGACTGAGTACGCGCCGCTACTGCGCGATCCCGCTCGACGCTGGCCCGGTCCCGGTCGTCCTGGCGGTTCTGGGCGAGCAGGATGAGCGGCGCGGCATAGGCAGCCTGAGTGGAAAACATCAGGTTGAGCAGGATGAACGGATACGGATCCCAGTGGTTGAGCAGGCCGATGGTGTTGACCACGATCCAGCCGATGACGAGGATCGTCTGACCAGCCAGGAACCGGCCAGTGCCCAGAAACCTCGCGATGGCCTCCGACATGCGGCCGAAGGCGTCAGCGTCATACCGGGAGCCCATGCGCGGCGCCGACCCGCGCGGAACCGCCAGCTCCGTTCGCTCAGTCAAGAGCCGGGTAGCCTGCATGTCAGTCGCCTCGCTTTCGCCAGTTCGCCGGCAGTAGCCGGTCGATAACGTCGTCCACTGTCACGGCACCGACCAGCCGGCCCGTCTCATCGCAGACCGCGACCCCGACCAGGTTGTAAGCGGCCAGCTGCGTTGCGACCTCACGGTCTGGCAGGTCGGCCCGGATAAACCCGCTGCTCTCGATGCACTGCCCTACCAGAGCAGACGGCAGCTCCCGGAGCAGCCGCTGGAAGCCGACGGTGCCGAGGTACCGGCCAGTCGGCGTCACGGACGGCGACTCACACACATAGATCTGGGCCGCAAGCGAGACACCCGTGCCTGGCTGGCGGATGCGGGCCAGCACCTCGGCCACGGGTATGTCGGGCGTCACCACCACCGGCCGTGAGGTCATCAGGCCACCGGCGGTTGCCGCGTCGTAGCTGAGAAGGCGGCTAAGGTCAGCTGCGCGTTCTGATGGCATCTCGGCGAGCAGTTGCTGGCGGTCCGCGGCTGGCATCGCAGCCAAGAGGTCAGCAGCGTCGTCGGGTTCCATCTCCTCGACGACGTCGGCCACGCGCTCGGCACCGAGGCCGGCCAGGAACCCGATCTGGTCTGCCTCGGGCATTTCCTGCAGTACGGCGGCGAGTTCCTCGTCCTGAAGCGAGTCGGCGAGCTGCCGGCGCCCGGCGGCGGGCAGCGAATCGACCACCCCCGCCAGGTCGGTTGGGTGCAGGTCGCGGAGCCCGGCGATCTCGCTGTTCACGCCGGTATCGAACAGCTCCCGATGCTTGCTCCACGGCACGACGTCACCCGGCTGGCGCAGCAGGCCTCGTCGCTGCCCTATCGCGAGCGCCGATACCTCCCACCCGATCCGGTCCGCTGAGCGCGCGATGCCGACGTCGAGCACTATTCCGTCGTCGACCCGCCGGTCGTAGAGCTCGGACGCGAGTATCTCCCCTGCCCACCGCCGAAACCGGCCGAGATCGACGCTGCTGCCCTCGAGCGAGACGCCATCGACGGACATCTCGGCAACTCGGGCGAGGCTAACGAAGATCTGACGGCGGTGCAGCGTCACGACCAGCCCGGTCGCGCGCGGGGGATCCGCTCCGCTGGCCGACATGAGCACCACGTCCTTGACGCGGCCGATGACCAGCCCGTCGCTATCGAGCAGCCTGCGGCCAGTCAGCCGAGACGTAAAGACGGTCTCCGGGGTCATGAGCAGTATTCCGTTCCTGGGGGCCGGCGCCGCAACTGGCACGCTAGCTCTCCCTTTACCACACTCACCCCGGAGTACAGCAGCAATGCGCGACGAGATTGCAGATCAGCGATCAGGTGGTCCCGGGGATATACCGGAACGGGGCCGCTTCATCAGGCGGCAGCCCGGGGGGTGTCTGCCGTTTCCGGGACCCGTCCCCGCCGCCGCAGCGAGCCGGCAGCGGCGAAGGCGATGAGGAACAGGGCGGCGATGAGCCACAGGGCATGGAGGATACCGGCGGATTGGGCGAGCACTCCGATGACGGGTGGTCCGGCGAGGTTCGCGAAGTAGCCGACCGAGGCGACGACGCTGACCCTGGCGGCCGGGTCGTGCCCGTCCTCTGCTGCCGCGGACATGCCGAGAGGAAAGCCCATCGATACGCCAACCGCCCACAGCAGCACGCCGATGAGGACGATCCAGGGGTTTGCCGCCTGGATGAACAGCAGCATGCCCACGACGCCGAGGCCGGTGGTCGCGCGGATCGTGCGGACGCGACCAAGGCGGTCGACAAGAGGGCCGCCGAAAATCCGGGTGAGCGCCTCGGCCGCGGCGAACGCAGTGAAGAACATCGCGGCGACAGCGGCGGTCTGTCCATGGTCATCGCGTACGGCCAGGGTAAGCCAGCTATTCGCCGAGCCCTCGCCGAGTTCGACACCGAGCATGACGACGCCGATGAGCAGCAGCCGCCAGTCCAGCCAGCCGCGGAGCCACTGGCCTAGCGCCGCTTTCCGGCCTTCTGATCGCTGCCCTGCAGGTCCGCGACTCCCGTGCGGTATTCCCGCCGCCATGCCAAGCGTGGCCGTCGCAATAAGGACGGCTTCAGCGATGAGCTGCGCGGAAGGAGCGATGCCAAGCGCCGCGCAGGCAGCACCGATCCCCGACCCGACGGCAGCGCCGACGGACCAGGCGGCGTGCATCATCGGCATGAGGGTCCGACGAGCGGCCCGCTCGATGGCGGAGCCTTCCACGTTGATCACTACGTCGAGCACGCCGATCCCCAGACCGACGATCACGAAGGCGAATGCGACGAGAGGGACTGACCGGAGGATGAGCGCAAGGCCAATGACTGTCATCGCGATGGCTACGAGCAGGAGTGCACCCGCCACGGACCGGCGGCTTCCCAGCCGGCGCAGGACGGCGGCCGACACGACAAGTCCCAGGACGGCTCCTACTGTCACCCCCGCCAGCAGCAACCCGATCACGGCCGTGCCGATCCCCAGGTTCGCCTTAATAGCCGGCAACCGCGGGCCCCACGCCGAGATCGCGATCCCGCCCAGGCCGAACGCCGCAGTGATCGTCCACCGCCAGCGGGCCAGCGTAGAACCCTCGGTTGTGACAACTACATCAGTCACCAGCGCGCTCCCGCTGACTCCAAAAACCTTCCAGTGGAAAGTATCACGGGCCAGGCGGGAGCAGCCGCTCGAGGAGCGACAGCGAACGACCGACGTCCACGGCGGCGGGATCGAGGAGCCACTGGATCTGCAGGCCATCCGATGCGGCGATCACCAGCGCAGCCGCGTCGAGCGGGTCGATGTCGGCCGCTATGCGCCCTGCCCGCTGTCCAGACTCGATCCGAACAGCCAACGTCCTACGCAGCGACTGAAACCTGGCGCTAACGAACTCCCGGGTGACCGCATGCCGTGCCTGAAGCGCATCGGTGGTAAGACTCGCGTAGAGCTCGACGAGGCCGGGGATCGAGCGATTCCTCTCAGCGGCATCGAAGATCACACCGACGGCTGACTTGCCCGATGAGGTTGCCTCATCGGCTGTGAGCGCTTCGTGTGTCCGGTACACCTCAACCAGCAACTCGTCTCGCGTCGAGAAATAGTGACGCAGTGCGGCGTGGGACACCCCGATCGACTCGCCCACCGTTCGCAAGGAAGCACTATCCGCGCCACGCTGTGCGAACAGAGCGATCGCGCTCTCCAGGATCTGCTGCCGACGCCGCGTTCCCTTCGGATACCCGCGACGTTTCGGCGGACCTCCGTCAACCTGCTCTGCCACGCCTGCCACCCCGCCATCGTAAGAGCGCTCACTGCCGGGCACGGCACAACCGACCGACGGAGCCAGCAACGGTCCGCGCGGCGGTGCGCGCACGGATACGGCTGGCCCGGCACGCTTCTCATAGACTGCGCCAGCATGGGCATATCGGCCGAACCACCCGGCGACCTGCGGACACCTTTCGATGCCGCGCCGGCCTGAGCCAGGAGAAGCCCCGGCCGCGCCGCGAGCCGGGCAAGTATCAGTCATCACGGGCGGCTCGGCTGGCCTCGGCCTCGCGATAGCCGGCGCCCTCGCGCAAGCCGGGTCGGCAGTGGCGCTCGCCAGCCGCTCAGCGGAACGCTGCGAGCAGGCAGCCGGCCGTCTGGCGGCCCAGTTCGGCCGTCCTGCGTTCGGCCACGCATGCGATGTCACCGACGAGGATGCCGTTGCCGGGCTGGTAGATCGCGTGCTGTCCGCCTACGGCCGGCTGGACGTGCTGGTGACCAGCGCAGGGGTGCAGGCACGAGGGGCGATCGACGAACTGTCCGTGGACGACCTCCGCGCATGCCTGGAAGTCAACGTGGTGGGAACCTGGCTCGCCTGCCGCGCAGCCGCGAGGCCCATGCGCGACGCCGGGTACGGCCGCATCCTCACCCTCGCCAGCGCGCTCGGCCTCGTTGGCAGCGCGGGCCGCGCCGGGTACGCGGCCAGCAAGGGCGCTGTCGTCCAGCTCACCCGCAGCCTCGCCGTTGAACTCGCCGGGACCGGAATCACGGTGAACGCGCTCGCCCCTGGGCCTTTCCGCACACCGCTCAACGAAGGAGTCGACGACGACCCGCACGTCCGGCGCTTCCTTGACACCGAGGTCCCGATGCGTCGCTGGGCCGCGGCCGACGAACTCAGCGGAGCCGCGCTTCTGCTCACCGACCCCCAATCCGCCTACATCACCGGCACCGTCCTCCCCGTCGACGGCGGCTGGACAAGCCACTGACCGAGAAAGCCGAGGCGATCGCCGCACATGGCGTCAGCGCACCACCTGGGTAGAGTCGGTGGGTGCCCGAGTTGCAGCGTCTGCAAGCTGACCATGCCCCGGCGGTCCTGGCCTTCGAACTGGCTAACCGCGCCTATTTCGCTGCCTGGATCTCCGACCGGGGCGACGAGTACTACGACCAGTTCACCGAGCGGCACAGCGCCTTGCTTGCCGAGCAGGAGGCCGGCATCGGCGCCTTCCATGTCCTCGTCAGCGAGGATGGCTCGGTCCTAGGTCGGTTCAACCTGATCTTCGTCGGAGACGGCACCGCCGAGCTCGGCTACCGGGTCGCGCAACAGGTCACCGGCCACGGCGTAGCGACCGCGACGGTCCGGCGCCTGTGCGACGTGGCCGCGCTGGAGTACGGGCTGCGAACGCTGAGGGCCGCCACGTCCCGCGAGAACGTCGCGTCCCAGACCGTACTGACCAGGGCAGGGTTTGTCCTGGCAGGCCCAGCTGACCCGGCACACCTCGGCGGTAAGCCCGGTTCCTGGTATCAGCTCCACCTAACTGCCGACTGACCGAGCCGATCAGCAGCGGCGTCATGCCAGCCACGCCACCAAGCGGCCCTGCGACCAGCAGCGGCCGATAGCCTCGGCGTGCAGAGCCGAGCGATCGAGGACCGCCAGGCCGATGATGCTGTGGCCCGAGGCTCGGCGATCGCCAAGTGTCGGTATCGTCGGCGCGACCCCGACCCCCTCCGCTGATGCCCACGCCACCGCCCGGCTGGCCGCCGCTTCGTCGAGGCGGTGCAGGAACCGCAGGCGGCTCTCGAGCGAGAAGCGTGACAGCGCCCACGTCGTGGTGACGACAGGCAGCGCGTCCGCGGGCACATGAGCGAAGGCATCGGGCAATACCTCGACGGCATCACCTTGCAGCAGCAACGGAGGAGCCGTAGCCGCCAGCGCCATCTCCGCTTCGAGCCTCGCCATCCGGTCCGGCTGATCTGGCCACAGGCAGGCGCGCAGCCATCGGGCGTCTTCGGCGTTCGTGACGTCGACAGGATCGAGGTCGACGCCCACCCGGGCGACGACCTCGGGCATCGTCCGCGCCGGGACGGGCCGATTCCCGACGATCGAAGCTGACAGTTGCACGGGCGATGACGCGTCGCCTAGCGATTGTCCGTCGCTGTAGGTGATGCCGACGCGATCGACAATGAGATTCAGGCCGGCCGAACAACCCACGTCGATCAGCCCAACCGACCTCGCCCCGACCCGGCGCGCCGCCTCGGCAATGGCCGGATACAGCACGGCGCAGCGCCCGGTCTCGTTGGCCCGCGTCCGCCGGCGCACGGCGATGGCGACGACCGAGGCAGTCATCCGCAGCAGCGTGTCGATCGCGGCGCTACCGGCAGCGTCGCCGTCCGCGGCGGCATAGGCGGCGGCAAGCGCCGGAGCGCGTCCGGCGAGGGCGAGGTCGTGCAGTGCGGCCAGGATCACCGTAGGGTGCCGCTTGCGCGCCGGTACCGACTCGATGGCGCGCAGCGCCTCGCCGGATTCACTCAAGGCGATGGCGACGCGCTCATACAGCGGCGATGTTCCGGCGGCGTCGACCTCACCGAAGTGTCGGTAGGCCTCTGCGAGTGTGCGGGCCCTCCCCCTGGGTACCGCGCTTCCTACGGTCGGCCTTGGCATCCCGACGATCCTAGTTGTCGCTACGGCTGTCCCAGTGGTCGTAATAAGCACGCTTGCCCACGATCTTGGCCAGCAGCCATAGCGGTGGCAGCACGATGTCCTGAACCCAGACAGGAGGCGAGGTAGGCCGGCTCTCGTGGCGGAAGTGCCAGAACGTCGCGCCGAGCTGCAGTGGGTTCCTCGGCGCGCCGCGCGCCGTGCACCTGAAGTCAGCGGCCAGGCCAGCCAGCGCCTCGTGCCACTGCCTTGCCTGCAGAGCTGGACGCAGTTCGACAGTTCCTCGCACCTCGACTATCCCGGAGTTGCCCTCTGAGTGCGGCACGCCAGCGGGAACAACCACCGTCTGGCCAGCCTCGGCGACCAGCGGCTTGCCGTTCACGGTGAACCGTGCTACTCCGGCGATGATCGTGAAACGCTCCTCCTGGCGCGGGTGAACGTGTTCGGTGATGGTCCCGCCAGGACTGCTGCGCCAATCGAAGCGGGCAAACTCGCCGTCGGTAGTTTCCGCCGTCTCGGTGAACACGATGTGCTCGCCAGTGAACGGGTTGCTCAGGACCCGGAACGAGGTCATCACACCCCCAATCGATACCGGTGACCTCTGCCGGCAGCCGGACACTCTCTGTGATCCCGACGGCCAGGCGTGGTATCCCAAGAATTCTCAACCTCGCCCGTCTCTCACGGCAACGCACCCAGATGTCTGGTTCGACCTCACCCGGTTTGCGTGATGGCGACCTACCCCGTCCGCCGCGACGCTGGTAGTGACCCCGGCCACGGCACTCCCGACCACGGTCGAGCAGACAGGCGTCCGGGTCGTAGGTTTATGCGGTGGGCAGCGGCGGATCGTGATGGCGTTGCGTTGCCACTGCGGATGCCGACGTGGAGGAGCGACAGATGTCAGCGAGTTCAGTCACAGCCGATGGGCGTGCGCGAGTACTGGCAGATGGCACGCAGATGCCCATGCTCGGCTTGGGCGTCTGGCAGGTGCCCAACGCACAAGAGTGCGTGAACGCCGTTCGCTGGGCGCTGGAGCTCGGGTACCGCCACATTGACACAGCGCAGGCCTATGGAAACGAAGAAAGCGTCGGGAAAGCGCTGCGCGAGAGCGGCTTGCCGCGCGATGCGGTGTTCATCACCACCAAGTTCTACCCGGCCAACCGTGATCCGGTCGCCGCGGTGGAGCAAAGCCGCATGCGGCTTGGCATCGACCACATCGACCTGTACCTCATTCACTGGCCGCAAGACGGTCCGACGTGGGCATGGCCGGGCATGGAACAAGCGCGCCAGATGGGTGCAGCTCGTTCCATCGGCGTCTCGAACTTCGGCGCGGGTGAGCTTGAGCAACTGACAGCCGCGGGAACTGTCCGGCCCGCGGTGAATCAGGTGGAGTTCAACCCGCCGCATTACCGGCGCGGGCTGCTGGACGCGTGCCTGAAACAGGAAGTTGCCGTCGAGGCTTACAGCCCGTTGGGCACTGGCAGGCACCTGTCCCACAAGACCGTCCGACACGTCGCTGACCGTGCAGGACGGACGCCTGCACAGGTGCTGCTGCGGTGGTGCCTGCAGCGTGGCATTCCCGCCATCACCAAGTCGACGCACCGCGAGCGAATCGAGGAGAATGCACAGATCTTCGATTTCGCCTTGTCCGACGAGGACATGGCCGCACTCGACTCACTCGACACCACCAATGGCACCGAGCGCGCGCTCGAACACAAGTGGTGGTGAGGCAAGCGTCGAAGGGATAGCGACATGAGCAGGCCCTTCCAGTCGCCGACGGGCGCCGGTGCTCGCGGCAGGCTAGAGACAGTTCTGAACCAGATGGCCGGTCCGTGGTGGATGTTTCTCGTCACAGGGATCGCGTGGCTCGTCATCTCCCTGATCGTCCTGCGGTTCCGGCTCTCCTCGGTGGTCGCAGTGGGCGTGCTAATGGGCGTGGTCTTCCTGCTCGGCTGGTTTAGTGAACTCCTGATCGCCTCGATGCGAACGCGGTGGCGCTGGGCGCATGTGCTGATGGCGGTCCTTTTCCTGTTCGCGGCATGCTGGTCGTTCGCGAGCCCGTTCGGCGCCTTCTGGGCGCTGGCCACAATTTTCGGCCTGCTTCTTATCTTCCGCGGCAGCCTTGACATGGTCACCTCGATCACTACGAGGGAGATCAACCCGGCCTGGTGGCTGGGCATGATCGCGGGAGTGCTCGAGATCCTGCTCGGATTCTGGGTCTCTCAGCAGGCGTTTCCAGCACGAGCGCTGCTGCTGCTGATCTGGGTCGGGTTCTTCGCGCTGTTCCGGGGCTTCTCCGACATACTTCTGGCGTTCGAGGTGCGTGGCCTGGAGCGCCGGTAGCGTCGCCTCAGGCAGTATGACCCCGACCCGCAGCTGGCCGAGGTCATCAGCAACATCAGGTCCAACCTGGGCCGCGTCGAGATCGCCCGTCTCGTGTGACGACAACCCATCTGCTTCCGCGTGACGCTTACGAGGTTATGAACCGAGGCCGCGCCGCCCGGCGCGGCAATTCATGCCTCTGGTGGTATGAAATGTCTACTATTCGAACCATCTATGAAGAAATCTTTGACAACGACCAGGCCTTTCAGTTGTTCTGCTCAATCGCTGCTAGCGACGAGGCGCAGGGCGGGTGGGAGAACGGCCGGATAGCTGCTCTTGTCCCAGCTTCGTACCAGGACCTGGCGCCGAAGATTGCCCGCCATGGCGCGGATGAGGACAAGCACGGGCGGATCTTCGACGCACTCCTGCGCAAGCGAGGTCTTGAGCCAGTCGCTGTGCCGTCGGACACGGACTACACGATGCAGCTAGAGGCCGCTGGCATCGGGCTTTCCCACACTGTGCTCCGCAGCGGGGAGAAACTGACCGAACGCGACATTGTCTCCTACCTCGCACACAGCCGAGTCACCGAACAGCGCGCTTCAGAGCAGATGCGGACGTTGTATAGATATGCCGGGCAGCGGCCGGACATCGAGCGCGCTGTCAGGATGATCTCCGGCGACGAGGACAATCATCTGGCGTACTGCCACGAGGAACTGCTGCGTCTCGCCAAGGCCGGACACCAGCAATTCATAGAGCGGACACTTCGCTCGAGCGCACTTGCCGAAATCGCTATCTACCGCGACGTCAGCGCAGCTGTAATGGCCCACCTGGGCCGCATTCTCGGCTGGTCACGGGGGAAATCAGATTTCCTTGCCGCCGGCATCCGGGCCCTCTATTTCTACGAACGGCTTGGTGGCTGGCGGCGCATGGTGTCGCTGCGCGTGCCGTCCCGGTTGAACGCGCTCGGCGGCTTCCAGCCGGCACACCACACCTAAAGGGCGCAGAGCGTCATTGATACGCGTCGAGAAGCGAGATCGACAGTTCGGGACTCTGGACATGAGCGTTATGGCCAAGACCCGGAAGCGTGACCATGGGCGCGCCCAGAGCGGCTAGCTGGTCATCTGTGTTCATCGCGTCGTCCTCGCCGCGGGCTAGTGTGACCGGGGCCTGGGATCGTGCTAGCAGCTGCGTCATGTCGGGAGCCCCGACCGCGAACGCTCCCGGATCCATCGCCAGCCGCCATCGCCCGTCCTGTTCACGCAGCCCGGCTTCCACTGCCGGGTCATCCGCGGAGACCAGCCCGGCTAGACCGGACACTCGCAGGTAGCGGTCGGCAGCCTCAGCGCGCGTGCCGAACCACGTTATCGGTCGACGGGCCGCGGCCTGAGCCCGGTCGAGATCCTGATCGGTCCACACGACCTTGATCCCCAAGCCGATGACCGCCTCCACCGGCACACGGAACTTTCCGCTGGCCAGGGCCATAGCGACGACGCCGCCTAGCGAATGTCCTAGCACGACGACGCGGGTGCTCGGCGGCACGACACCGGCGATGGCGGCGGCGAAAACGTCGAAGCTGTATGCGGCGAGCGCCGGCGAGCAGCCATGCCCGGGCAGGTCTGGCGCCAACCAGCGCCCCGGCCATCGCCGGGCGAGCAAGGGGGACCACCTAGCCCAGACGTCGGCCGTCGCACCAAGTCCATGCAACAGCACCAAGAGGGGCTCCCCGCTGCCACCTTCGCGAACCCGCAGGCCAGACTCCATAGCCGCAGTCTGCCAGCGCGCTTATGTGCTGGCTTAATGGTCGTCGCCGTAGGTGAGCGGCGGTCGCCGGGCGCGCATCGGGTGGCTAGGGTCGGCAGCAGACAGCAAGTGGCGCAGAGAGGCAGGCGTGGCGCTCGCAACTGACGTGATCTTTGACCCCTCCACCTACCTCGACGGGGTGCCATTCGAGGCGCTCGCCAGGCTCCGGAGCCAATCCCCGGTCGTCTGGGTGGACGAGATCCCAGTCCTGGGCTGGCCGCCCGGCTCGGGATTCTGGCTGGTGCTGCGGCACGCCGATGTCGAATCGGTATTGGGTAGGCCGCAGCTGTTCTCATCCTCGGTTGGTGCCACCCAGATCCGTGACCCGGCGACGCCGCAGGCGCTGGACTATGTGCGGCAGATGATGCTCAACATGGACCCGCCGGATCACTCCCGGCTGCGGCGGCTGCTGACCCGGTCGTTCACGCGGCGGGCGGTCTCCCAGCTGGAGGACCGTATCCGCAGTCACTCGCGGGCGATCTGCGATCGGGTGTTCACGGGCGCGCGAGGTGACTGCGACTTCGCCAAGGACGTGGCCGCCGACCTGCCGCTGCTCACGCTGGCTGACGTGCTGGGCGTGCCACCCCAGGACCGATGGCTGCTCTTCGACTGGTCGAACCGGGTGATCGGCTATCAGGACCCCGACTATGCCTCCTCCGCCGTGTTTGACGCCGCCGAAGGAACGGCCATGGCCAGGCAGGCCCTGGAGTTGCGACCCGAGCCGGCCAGTGACGGCCGGATGCCCGATCCGCGAACCCGAGAGGGAATGCCGGACCTTTACGCCTACGCCCACCTGCTTGCTGAGGAGAAGCGGCGCCACCCGGGCGATGACGTCATGTCGACCCTCCTCGCGCAGGTGGATGACACCGGCGGCCAGGTGTCGGTTGCAGAGTTCGAGAACATGTTCTGGCTGTTTGCGGTGGCCGGCAACGAGACACTCCGCAACGGCCTGCCCGGCGCGTGCATCGCGCTACTCGAGCACCCAGGCGCACAAGATGATCTCCGCGCCGATCCGGCGCTGATGCCCGCTGCTGTCGACGAGATGCTGCGCTGGTGGACACCTGTCATGACCTTCCGCCGCACGGCAACCGCCGCCTGCGAGCTAGGCGGGCGGCCCATCGGCGAAGGAGACAAAGTGGTCGTCTCATTCGCCTCAGCCAACCGCGATGAGGCCGTCTTCGCAGCGCCTGACCGCTTTGACATCCGCCGCCAGCCCAACCCCCACCTGGTTTTCGGCTACGGCCCCCACTTCTGCCTGGGCGCTCACCTCGCCCGCACGCAGATGCGCGCGCTATTCGCCGAGGTCCTGGCCCGCACGTCCAGCCTTAGCTACGCTGGCCAGCCGTCCTATCTGCGGTCTAATTTCCAGCGCGGTGTCAAGCGGCTGCCGATCACGTGGACCGCATGAGCACGAGGCCGTACCCGCTGAAAGTCATTTCGGCTGGAGCGGGTGCGCGGTCAGGAAGGACAGCACGGTGGAATCTGCCAGGTGAGTCGCGTCCGTGATGTACATGTGACCTGCTCCTGGCAGCACGACGAGCTCAGCTCCCGGTATCAGCCGCGCCAGTTCCTCCCCGTAGCGAAGCGGAACCAGCCGGTCGTCCGATCCGTGCATGATCAGCGTCGGCGACCTGACCGAACCTAGGCGGGGCTGCGAGCCCTCGTAATCGAGCACGGCCCGGCGTTGTGCCCGTATCCCCTCCGCCGGCCGACGCAGCGACTCGAGCAGCCGGATGTCCTCAGCGATCAGCGCCGGGTCCGTTGCTGGCCCGTATACCAGCGCCCGTGCAAGCGCAACGGTCCTCGCCTGGCGGCCAGCAAGAAGGACGGGAAAGAGGTAACGAGTCAATGGCCACACGGGCACATGCCGCTTGGCGGCGCTGGCAGCAGTACAACCCAGAATCAGGGAGCCCACCCGCTCGGGATGCTCGAGGGTCAGCACCTGGGCGATCCCGCCGCCCATCGATGCCCCGTACACGTGCGCCTCAATCACACCCGCGGCGTCGAGGACCGCCAGAGCGTCATCAGCCATGTCCGCCAGGGTCCACTGCGACAATGTGGTGGCTGTCTGGCCCACGCCTCGGTTGTCGAACGTAATGACCCGGAAACGCTCGGTCAGAGCCGGGAGGTGCCTGGCCCACATCTGACGGGGCCATCCGTGGCCCATCACCAGCAGCAGTGGCTCACCCGATCCCCGCTCCTCCCAGAAGATCTGCGTGTGGCCGCGGTCTGCTATCGGCATCGCGCTACCTGGAGGGTTGCGCAGGACTTCGTCGGATCCAACGAGGCTCCTTAGCGGACACGTCTTCAGCACGATCTGGATCCCGGGTGCACCGCTGAAGTCGACCCAGCCGTGACACGACAGGTTCCAGTATTACCGGTTGGCGATCACTGGGCCCGAACGCGGAAGCTTGGCTAGGCGCTGCGGCGGGCCCAAACCAGAAACAGCAGGCCATACATTGTGATCGTGTGCGGGTCCTGTACGTGTGCACGGGCAGCGGTGTCGAGATCGTCCAACTCGATCTCCGAGGCGAGGCCCATCTCGATAATCTGCGGCCGCATGCTCCGTACCAGGTCGAGCCGAATCGTCCGGCGAGTGTGGCCGGGCGGAAATACCTGTGGCCTTACCTCTACTCCGACATCGGTCAACCCGGCCAAGCGGAACAGCTCAGGTACCCGCCGCCCTATGAACGGATCGGCGCCGTTGCGTCTGAAGGCTGCGTCGAAGATCTCGCCCAGCCGATCGAACGCCTGATTCGGCGGATGGCACAGGCTCAGTTCGGTGTCCGGTTCGAGAACGGCGACCCGCCCGCCACTCCTAGCTATTCGCACCATTTCCGCGACGACTTCGGCCGGCTCGGGCACGTTGACCAGCAGCGTCCTGGCATGCACCAGGTCAAATGCGGTCGACGGGAGTCCCGTGGCCCGGGCATCAGCGGTGACTATCTGCACGCAGTCAAGCCCTTGGGCAGCGGCGAACCCGGCAGCCATAGCGGTGTGGGCCGGATTGGCATCTAGGCCCACGACTTGCCCGCCCGGCGACACCCGGCTAGCGAGCAAGTCAACAATCCCGCGCGGACCACAGCCCAGGTCGATTACACACTGTCCAGGCCGCAGCCCGATCTGGTCCAGCAGCGCCGCGCTGTGGGGCGCAAGTTCATCAGCCTGCTGCTGCAGCCGGGCACTCTCGCCAGGGTTGGTGCCGAGCGCATACACCTCTTTGGCGTCCGGGTTGCGGCCATCAGCGCTCGGCACGTGAGACTTGCCCATGTCGCACCCGTCCTCGCCCGCGATGACTCGATGATGGTACGCCTCGGAGTACACACCTCCGGAATCACCGACGTCGCCGCCGGCCAGCCAGCCGATGATCACGCGCAGGCTCGGTGCGCTGATCACTTACATGTCTGGGGCCAACAGCGCCTCGCCTCGCCCCGCACCTCGCCGAGGGCCTCTCAGCGTTCACCGCTGGGCACAAGCTCGAGGATCCGGGTCTTAGGGGCACCAGCTAGGCCAGGCGAAGACGCCGGTGAAGACCAGACGTGCTGTGTCAGGAACTCAGCGAACGTCTCCGCCGCGCCGGCCGCATCGAACTCCAGGTCAAGCATCAGATAATTCGGGTCGTCGGCTGGCAGGCGGATGGCGCAGCTGCGGACTCCGGCCTTTGCCCGGGCCTCCGCGAATCCGTCGAATGCCTTCTTCCACAGCTGATAGTCAGTAATCGCGTGCTCGATCCTGAGGGTGGTCATCGGGTCTCTCCATGATGTCGCCGTGCAAGCTGTCGAGATCGACGCTAGGGACCTCCGTCGTCGTTTGGTATCCCGACTATCTGGGGGGTCGGTGTCGCGGCGGCCTGCTGGAAAGCGGCCGGGCACCTGCAGGGCATACGCTCTCGCCGTGGCCGACAACTGGACGCGGGCGCGCTCCCGAGCGCGCATCGAGGCCATCTGCGCGGAGTTTCACGACGACAGGAGCCTGCGCGTGCAGGTACTGGCGGTGCTCCGCGAGGTCATCGACTTCGACGCCTACGTCTGGCTGCTCACCGATCCCGTCACGGCCGTCGGCGTCGCGCCCCTGGCCGATGTTCCCTGCCTGCCCGAACTCCCGGCCCTGATCCGGGCGAAGTACGCCACGACCGTCAATCGGTGGACGATCCTGCGACTGCAGGGCTCACCTGCCGCCACTCTCAGCGATGCCGTCGGCGGAGAACTGAGCCGGAGCCTGATGTGGCGCGCCGTCCTGAGCAGATACCGAACCGGCGACGTCGCATCGGCGGTCTTCGCCGACCAGTTCGGCTGCTGGGGATTCCTCGACCTGTGGCGAAACCAGACGAGGGGTCCGTTCGGCAGTGCAGACGCCGGATTCATCGCCGCGGTCGCCGCGCCGATTACCACAGCCATCCGTAAGTGCCAGGCCAGAACCTTCGTAGACCCAGCGACTGCGCACCGGCCCGACCTCGGACCGGTCGTCCTGACACTCGAGGACAATCTGCGGATCGCCAGCCGCACGGCGGCTTCGCGCGCGTGGCTCGATGCGCTGCTTCCGCCAGAGCCTGACCAGAAAGCTATCCCGGCGAGCGTCTACAACGTCGCCGCCCAGCTTCTGGCTGCCGAGAAAGGCGTCGACGCACATCCGGCATTCGCCCGCACGCATCTGGCTGACGGCTTCTGGCTTGCTCTGCGCGCTGCCAGGCTCTCCTCTGATCAGCCTCCGGCAGACCGGGCAGCAACGATTGTCGTCACGATCGAGGAGGCGTCCGCCTCCGAGAGAGTTGAGCTTTTCGGCCGCGCGTTCGGCCTCAGCGCTCGTGAATACGAACTATTTGGCCTGCTTGCCACCGGCAGCGACACCCGAACGATGGCACGGCAGATGTCGCTGTCAGAGCACACGATCCAGGACCATCTCAAGTCGATCTTTGCCAAGACCGGCGCTCACGACCGCGTCACCGTCCTGTCGCGCGCCCTCGGCACCAGACGCTAGACCACCGGACGAACCGGGAACGATCGTGGCAACCCGGTAGGGCAGGAAACCGGCGTGGCCGGCCCACGACATAGTCGCGAGAGCTGCAGATCAGCCGGCGGCCAGCACCTGGCTGCCGCTACCCTGGGCAGGCCGCGCGCCGCTGCGGGCGGCTTCCGCAGCGACCACGCGGAGCCCGATCGCGAGGGCCTGCCAGAAAGCGTCAGAGTGGAGAAGCCGGTGACGATCGAGGTAGCGGACCCGCGGCTGCTCGCGCTGATCGGTGAGTCAGCCCGGCCGGAGCTCCTGGCTACCGGGTTCGGGTTCGTGGAGGGGCCCATATGGAACCCGCGGGAAGGGTGCCTGTACTTCAGTGACATCACCGGCGACGCCCGGATCAGGTGGTCACAGCGCGACGGCGCGAGCATCGCGCGCCAGCCCAACTTCAAGGGCAACGGCATGACCTACGACGCCGGCCTGGCCCTCATCACCTGCGAGCACTCCACCAGCCGCGTCACCCGCAACCACGGCGGCACCGAGGAGGTGCTCGCCTCGCACTTCATGGACAAAGAGCTGAACAGCCCCAACGATGTCGTGGTCAGCAAGGCAGGAGTCATCTATTTCACCGACCCGACCTTCGGCCGGACCAGCGCTGACTTCGGGCTGCTGCGTGACCCGCAGCTCGACTTCCGCGGCGTCTTCCGGATCACCACCGGCGGCGGCCTCGAGCTCATCGACAGCGACTACGACCAGCCCAACGGGCTGTGCTTCTCACCCGACGAGCAGGTTCTCTACGTCAACGACTGCCGCACTCACCGCATCTACCGGTACCAGATCGGCGCTGACGGGTCAGCCGGCGACCGGGAAGTTCTCGTCGAAGGCATCACCGGCTTCGACGGCATGAAATGCGACCACCACGGCAACATCTACATCACCGGGCCCGACGGCACCGGAATCCTCGTCTTCGACCAGGCCGGACACAAGCTCGGCACGCTGACAGTGCCCGAAAAGCCCGCCAACCTCAACTGGGGAGGACCGGCCTGGTCCGACCTTTACATCTGCGCCCGAACCTCGCTGTACCGGTACTCCCTCAAGGTTCCCGGAGCCCGCTGCTCCTACATGGACATCTAGCTCGGCTAGCTCGCTGTTGCTGTCGCGGTTGCTGTCAGATCAGGCGTTGCCCGGCGGGCCCTACGTCAGCGAACAGGCTGTTCCGCAGACAGGACAAGCGGCGCGCTTGGCAGTCACGGTCAGGCCACGCAACAACCTGGACGAGCAGGTTTTCCGGACTGTCGAGCCCTTCAGTCCGGGGTGCTCGCACCACGGTTGCAGCAGTGCCGGAAAGTAGTACCCGCGAGGAGGGGGAGAATGATCCGACCACTGGCGGCAGCAGATTTTGCGCCATGGGAACATTTGTGGCTGGCTTACCTGCGGTTTTACCGCGCCGAAATGAACAGTGAAGTTACTGCCGCCACCTTCCGCCGACTTTCCGACCAGACCGACGGGATGATTGGCCTCGTCGCCGTCGATGACCAGGGCGCACTCGTCGGGCTGGCCCATCTGGTGTTCCATCCGTCGACCTGGTCTGCCGATCCCTACTGCTACCTGGAAGACCTGTTCGTAGCCCCTGCGGCGCGCGGCACAGGCACGGCGGTCCAGCTACTGGAAGCAGCCTTCGCCGAAGCGCACAGACGCGGCGCGGCCCGCACGTACTGGGAGACCCAGGAATTCAATGCCCCGGCGCGTTCCCTGTACGACACTGTCGCCCATCGCACATCCTTTGTCGTTTACGAGCGGTAACCGAAGCTGCTGGTGGTGCTGCCAACTTCGGCAGACGACTACAGGCCCAGGGGCGGAGCGAGCCACCCGAGCGACAGCGTCGGCTCGCCAACCACTCGGGCCCGCAGCTGAAGCCGGTGCGGAGTCCGGCGTGAGACGATCTCGGCCTGATACTCGCCGTCAGCCACCCAGGCGGCGGAGACCGAAACCTCGGGGAACGGGGAGTGCAGTCCGGGGAGCGAGCCGTCGCACCATCGGCCGTTCTGTACGTCGAATGCGTGCTCGTTGCCGCCTACCGTCAGAACCAGACGGGTTCCGCTGCCGAGCGGCTCGATTCGGACGCGTTCTATCCGGTCGGTGAACGGCCCTGCAGCTCTCGTGGGCGATAGCTCCACCGGGCCATCCGGTCCGCGCGCCCCGGCCATGGCGGACGGAGTGGAGAGGCGCTCCAGCCTCGCGGCCAGCTCTTGTTCTGCTGCTGCGCTCGGCCGTGCATCGCGGAACGCCGGCAGCAGGTGCCGCCAGATGAGGTCTAGCTGGGCTTGCATGTCGATGACCTGGGCTGTGCACGCGATGACGGCATCAGCATCCGGGACCACCACAGCGAACTGGCCGAAGGCTCCGTCGGCCCGCTGGGCTCCGTGCCGGCACATCCACATCTGGTAGCCATAGCCTTCGCGCCAGTCCGGGTTTGCCTGCTGGCGGGAATTGCCGACCTGCGGCCTGCGGCACTCGGCTACGAACTCGGCCGGCACGAGCTGAGCGTCGCCCCAGCGGCCAGTCTGAAGCACCAGCTGTCCGAGTTTGGCAACCGATTCTGTCGTCACGTGGAGCCCAGAGAACCCCTGGTCGATCCCGGTCGGAACAGTCAGCCACTCCGCTTCTTCGATGCCCAGAGGGTCGAACAAGCGCGGGCGCAGGTAGTCGACCACTCGCTGGCCAGTGCTCGACGTCATGATCTGCGACAAGGTAAGAGAGTTGCCCTGGTTATAGGCGAAAACGCTGCCGGGCGCTTCGTCTGGAGTCAGTGCCAGGAAATTGCGGACCGGGTCCGGCCCCATCGCGACGATCCTCGGCAGGGTTTCTTCGCGGTGCCCGCTCGCCATCGACAGCAGATGGCGAACGCGAAGCTGTCGCAGGTGCTCAGGCAACGGCTCCGGCACCAGGCCAGGGAGCAGATCGGCCACTAAGTCCTCAGCTGCGAAGCGCCCTTCGCCTATCGCTATCCCGACGGCCATCGCCAGGAACGTCTTGGAGAGCGAGTACAGCAGCTGGATGTCGTCTCTGCGGTAGGGGGCCCACCAGCCTTCGGCCAGCACTGCCCCGTGCCTCAGGATCATGAGTGAGTGGAAGTCCATCCCAGCCACGTCGACCGCATCAAGGAAGCCAACTACCCGCGCTGCGTCGACGTTCAGCTCGGATGGCGCCGACCTGGGCAACAGCGCTGTTTCCACCCGACGATCTTGGCCGATTCCGGCCAAGGAGTCGAGAACTAACGAGTGACCACCGCGATCGCCAGCGGGTTGAGGCAGCTCACCCACGGGCAGAGACTCTGGATCGCAGCTAGCTAGCCAGGGGGTCACGATGGCGGACGAACTACGCGAACTTCGTGAAGGCTACGCCAAGGTCGGTGACCAGCAACTGCACTATGTCGAGGCTGGCGATGGGCCGCTGGTCGTGCTGCTACACGGGTTCCCGGAATTCTGCTACGGCTGGCGGCACCAGATCATGCCGCTCGCAGCCGCCGGATTCCGTGTGGTCGCGCCTGATATGCGCGGATACAACCTTTCGTCGAAGCCGGAGAGCGTCACCGCTTACGACACTGGCCAGCTGACAGCCGACATCAGCGGTCTGATCCGCGAACGCGATGCCGAGTCCGCGATGCTAGTAGGTCACGACTGGGGCGGATCCGTAGCCTGGGCCACCGCGATGCAGCACCCCGAAGTTGTGGAGCGGCTTGCGATTCTCAATGCAGCTCACCCGCGGAAGCTATCGCAGGGTCTGCACCACCCCGGTCAGCTGAGGAGATCCTGGTACTTCTTCTTCTTTGATCTCCCCGAGCTACCCGAATCTGTCGTCCGCTCCGACAACTGGCACTTCTTCCGGCACTTTCTGCGCGACGCTCGCCCCGGAGCTTTCACGGAGCAGGACATGGAGCTCTACGTCGAGGCGTGGTCGCAGCCAGGCGCAGCTTCCGGGATGATCAACTATTACCGGAGTTCGGTGCGGCAATCGCCGAAGCGCGCCGAAGCGCAGCTTCGCCCAATCCAGGCGCCAACGCTAGTCATCTGGGGGGAAGACGACCGCTACCTCGGCTCTGAGCTGGCCCAGCCCGACCACGATGACGTTCCAAACCTGGACCATGTCGAGCGCCTGCCCGACGCGTCGCATTGGGTGCATCACGACGAGCCTGAGCGCGTCACGCAACTGCTGACGGACTTCTTCGCACTCGCAGCCCCAACCAAGATCCGCTGAGGAAGCGCGTGAGACCTCAGCGAGGACCGGAACTGGCCGGCCAGACGGTCGTTGTCATCGGCGGCAGCGCGGGCATCGGGCTCGAAACGGCCCGGCGCGCCCGGGCTGAGGGCGCGAAGGTCATCATCACGGGCCGCAATCCCGATCGGCTTACTCAGGCGGCCCAGGACGTCGGCGCCGAGCGCACGGCGGCATTTGATGCCACGGACAATGCGGCCCTGGCCAGTTTCTTCGAGAACCTGCCGGCGCCGATCAATCATGTCATGGCTACCGCCGGAGGCCCGACCTACGGTCCGCTGCTGGAGACGGACTCCGCACAGGTGCGGGACGCCCTCAGTGATCACGTCGTCCTCGACCTCGAGATAGCGCGCAACGCGGCCGGAAAGATGCAGCCAGGCGGAACTCTGGTGTTTATGGGTGGTACCGGAGGGAGGCGCGTCGGGCATGGCCTGGGGATCGCTTCCGCCGCCACTGCCGCACTGCCGGCGTTCACGGCGACTCTCGCCATGGAGCTAGCGCCAGTACGTGTGAACCTCATCGCGGCTGGCTTCGTCGATACCCCGCTGTCCGCGTCGCTGCTCGGCGGCAAGCTGGAGCAGCGCCGCCAGGAGCTGCGCGCCACACTGCCGATCGGCCGGGTCGTAACCCCCGCCGACGTCGCCGCGATCGCCGTCCACCTCATGACCAACACGGCGATCACCGGTGCCACTTACGACATCGACGGCGGACAGCAATTCGTCTGACCACCCGCACGCCTACCGAGCGCCTCGGAAAGATGCCGGTGTGGTCGATCCGTCATTTACAGTCTTCATCCGGGCGTTCAGCATGGTCTCGGCAGCACGTCCGATGCGCCGATGAATCGCACGACGGCGGCCCCTCCCGCGGGAAGGCGGTTCTGGATGGCTATTGGTGCTGCCGAGCGACTGGCGCTGCGGACAGCGGTGCGTGAGCTGCTGCGCGATTCGTGCACCGAGCAGGACGTCCGTCAGGTGATGACCACCGACACAGGATTCGACCGCAAGCTCTGGCAGCAGATGGCCGAGCTCGGAGTTACCGGCATGCTCGTTGATTCCCGGTATGGCGGCACCGGGCTGAGCACGGTCGAGCTCGAGGCGGTGACAGAGGAGACCGGAGCTGCGCTGCTGCCTTCTCCGTTCATCGCCAGCGGTGTGCTCGCGACCACCCTCATCCAGCAGGCCGGTGCGCCCGAAGATCAGCAGCGGCTGCTCCCGGGTCTCGCCCGGGGCACCTCCATCGGGACCGTCGCCGTGACCGGGAAACTCGGTACCTGGACGCCGGAGGGCATCGAGATTGAGGCAGCCGCCGATGGCACACTCACCGGCAGTGCCCAGTACGTCACCTTCGGGCAGGCTGCCGACGTCATCCTGGTGATCGCCCGGTCAGCCGACGGAATCGGGGTCTTCGAGGTCGCGCCGGACGCGGCGGGCTTTAGCAGGCGGGCTCAGAGCGCCTTCGACCCGACCGTCCGGCTCTCGGCGTTTTCTTTCGACGGCACCCCGGCGCGCCGCCTTGGCGCCGCTGGATGGGCGGCGGTTCAGGAGGCGCTCGACCTGGCAGTCATCGCGCTCGCTGGCGAGCAGGCCGGCGGCGCCCGCCGCATCCTTGACCTCACCGTCGGCTACCTCAAGACCAGGGTGCAGTTCGGCCGGCCCATCGGCAGCTTCCAGGCCATGAAGCACGTCGCCGCTGACCTGCTCTTGCAGGTGGAGTCCGCGGCTTCTGCTGCTCAGCACGCCGCAGCGCAGAAGGACGCAGGCGGCGAGGAGGCTGACGGGGCTGTTGCGCTGGCCGGCTTCGCCTGCGCAGAAGCCTACGAGACCACGGCCCTGTACTCGATCCAGATGCACGGCGGGATCGGCTTCACCTGGGAGCATCCGGCGCACCTGTATCTGCGCCGCGCCCGGTCCGGCGCTCAGCTGTTCGGCAGCCCGCGTGCCCACCGCGCGCGTTACCTCGTCTCGAAAGGCGCCTGACCATGACCGACACGACGCAGGACGCATCGGGTCTGCCCGCCCCAGAGGACCTGAGCGCCGAGGTTCGGGGGTGGCTCACCCGGAACTGGAGTGGCATGCCCGGCACCGCTGAACCCTGGAGTGCCGCACCAGCGAACATTGCCTGGGCAGAGAAGGTCGTGGACGCCGGCTACGCCGTGCCGACGTGGCCCGCCGACTGGTTCGGCCGCGCCTATCCGAGCGAACTCGCTTCGGTCATCGAGCGCGAGTTCGCCGCCGTAGGCGCACCGGGCGCCGCACAGGACAAGTACAACATTGGCGCCAACACCATCCTCAGGTTCGGCAGCGACAGGCTAAAGCACGACCTGATCCGCGATGCGCTGACCGGGCGGGCAAGGTTCTGCTTGTTCTACAGCGAGCCAGGCGCCGGCTCCGACCTCGCAGGAGTACGCACCACTGCGGTCCGCGACGGGGACCACTGGGTGATCAATGGCCAGAAAGTGTGGACATCCGGCGCCACCTCGGCCGACTTCGCCCTCATGATCGCCCGCACGGACTGGGACGCGCCAAAGCATCAGGGCCTGAGCTACTTCGTCGTCCCGATGAAGCAACCTGGCATCGAAATCAGGCCGCTGGTCCAGATCACCGGTGAGTCTCACTTCAACGAGGTCTTCATCACCGACGCCATCGTGCCGGGGGACTATCTCGTGAGCGAGCCCGGCAAAGGCTGGCGGGTCCTGCAGACCGCCCTGGCCTATGAGCGATCAATCATGGGCAATGGCGCCCGCGCCTCCCGGCACGGCACTCTGGCCGACGACCTGATAGAGCTCGCTCGCGAGCACGGCCGTCTGGATGACCCCGTGGTCCGCGACAAGCTGGCGACCGCGCTCGCGCTGCGGGAGCTGAACACGCTCAATAATGCGCGCGCGAAGGCTGCCGCCGAGCAGGGCACATCCAGCCCGGTCATGTCCCTCGGAAAGCTCGCGATGGCCGGCATCCTGCACGCCGAGGCGCGACTACGCACCGAGATCATCGAGGCCGAGTCGCTGCTCGCGGGTGCCGATAATCCCGAGGCCGACGACGTGAACTTCCTCGTGCTGAACGCGTTCTTCACGTCCATAGGCGGCGGCACCAACCAGATTCAGCGCAACATCATCGGCGAGCGCGTGCTCGGACTGCCGAAGGAACCCGAGGTCGACCGGAACATTCCGTTCCGCGATGTCCGCCGGAGTTGAAGCCACCTGGAGCGAGAAACTCAGAAGAGCGAGGTACCTTCCTGGATCTCCGTCAGGCCCTCCTGCAAGGAACGCGAAGGCAGGATGCGCACCTTATTCCACTGCGCGAGCCGGGAGTCAACCAGGAAGTCGTCCAGGCCCTCGACGTTGTCGGTCTCCACGATCACCACCGCCATGTGCTCGCGGTTGACGAAAGGCCCTGCCAGGATGTTCACGCCGTGCTTCTGAGCGATGCCGGGTATCTGCGGGGCCAGTTCCAGCAGCAGACCCTTCGTCTTGGCGTTACTTGTCGGGCATATATCCGGCGAGTGACTTGCGAGAACGACGAAATGCACGATAATCCCCCTTTTGCTCGGCACGGAGACGAGCTCCGTGCCTGATCCAACCCCCCAGCTATGCGTTATCTACCCAAGGTTCGGTGCTCGCTCTTCAGCTCGTCAGGTGCTCGACTTCGGCGAGAGGGATATTCGGGCGCTCGGCGCTGATCTGACGCGTTCGACATCGTGTCCAGGGGAGCGCATGCTGGCTTTGAGGTAACGAGGATCGGAGGCGACCTGAGACAGGAGCGCGGATATGTATGCAGTAGTGCGGCGATACAACGGGGTGACGGATCCTGAAGAGGCGGGACGCCGAGTAGAGGACCGGTTTGTCGGGATTCTACGAGAGGTCCCCGGATTCGTGGCTTATTACTGGGTCGATGCGGGGGATGGGGTAATGCTCTCAACCTCGGTCTTCCAAGATCAGGCGGGGGAGGAAGAATCGACGAAAAGGGCCGCCGAGTATGTGCACTCGAATCTCGAGTCACTGCTACCGAACCCTCCCCAGGTCACAGCTGGACACGTTGTAGCGTCCGGCTAGGGATTCGCGGATGACGCGCTTCGGCATATTCGAATGCGTGCTCTTCAGCTGTACCGCGTAACACGGGTCAGATAATCACGAGATCCCAGCTGCGGACCAAACGTCCGCACCTGCGATTGTGCAGATGGCCGGCGCGGTGTTCGAAGCGTCCTCGA
Organism: uncultured Actinomycetota bacterium; assembly: GCA_963718765.1. Classification (GTDB taxonomy): domain Bacteria; phylum Actinomycetota; class Actinomycetes; order Streptosporangiales; family Streptosporangiaceae; genus JAJYUU01. The sequence goes on along the minus strand of CAVQZV010000018.1, from coordinate 743,081 downwards.
CGACGGGCGACTCCATGTTGGTCTGCAGTGAGACACTTCGGACATGAGAGATGCAGTTGAGCGTGTAGCTGCTCTGCCGCACAGACACAATGCGCTGACATCATGAGCTGTGTCATAGACCTGGTGTCGCCGTTCTCCTACGCCCATGGCCATCCGGCCGATCAGTACGCGTGGCTGCGGGATAACGACCCAGTCCACTGGCACGAGGAGCCAGACGGACCCGGCTTCTGGGCAGTGACCCCGCACGAGGACGTCAAGGCTGTCGGCCGCAACGCCGCGCTTTTCTCCTCCTGCCCGACCATCATGATCGATGACGGCAGCGCGACGGATCTTGGCGACCACACGATGATGCTGACGACGGATCCGCCGCGGCACACGCAGTACCGCAAGCTTGTCTCTCCCAGTTTCCTGCGCAGCGCCGCGGGACGGATGCGTCCTGAGATCGAACGGCTGGCCGCCGAGATCGTTGACGGCGTCGCTGACCGCGAAGAGTTCGACCTGGTCGAGGATGTCGCGGGCCTGCTCCCGTCCTACGTCATCGCCGAGATGCTCGGGATCCCGCGCCAGGACGGAGTTGAGCTCTATCGGCTGACAGAAACCATCCACGCCGATCCCGCGAGCCTGCCCGAGGGCGCGGGGATAGCCGCCGTTGTCGAGATGTTCAGCTATGCCAGCCGCATCTGGAATGAGAAGCGAGCACATCCAGGAGACGACCTCGCCTCCGTGCTTGTGACCGCTGATGTGGACGGGCACAGCCTCGATGAGATGGACTTCAACCTGTTTTTCCTCCTCCTCATCGACGCTGGCGGCGACACGACGCGCAACTTGGTGGCCGGCGGCATGGATGCGCTCTTCAAGCACCCCCACGAGCGGGCGCGACTGACTGCCGACCTCGGGTTACTTCCCGCGGCCATCGAGGAGATGCTCCGCTGGACCAGCCCGGTCATCTACATGCGACGGACCGCAATGGCAGCAACTGAGCTGGGCGGCCGGCGGATCGAGGCCGGGCAAAAGGTCGTCATGTACTACGGAGCAGCCAATCGCGATCCACGCGCGTTTGACGAACCGGAGCGCATTGACATCACCCGGATGCCCAATGACCACCTGGCTTTCGGCGGCGGAGGGCCGCACTTCTGCCTCGGATCCCACATCGCCCGCGTCGAGATCGATGCGATGTTCCGGCAGCTCCTTGCCCGGCTCCCAGACCTGCAGAAGATCGGCGAGACCGAGTGGCAGCAATCCACGTTCATCTCTGGCCCCAAGCACATCCGAGTGGGTCGCAGCCGCATCTGAGCACGCGACCTCCTGTGCCGCCCGGCGACGAGATCACGGCGGCAGCGACCGCACTGGGACAGAATGGCTCAATGGATCTGCACCTGAACGGCAAGGTCGTGCTCATCACGGGCGGGACCGACGGGCTCGGAGCAGCGCTCGCGGAGCGGCTTGTCGAGGAAGGGGCCCGGGTTGCAGTCTGCGGGCGCGATCCCCAGCGGCTAGCAGCCACTGAGCAGCGTCTGCGGGACGCCGGGGGTGACGCGCTCGCGGTGCAGGCCGACGTCACCCGCCTGCCTGACCTTGAACGGTTCGTGCATGCGGCCGTCGACCGCTGGGGCCGTCTCGACGGCCTGGTTAACAACGCGGGCAAGAGCGCCGCAGGACGGATCGATCAGGTCTCGGACGAGGACTGGATCGCCGATCTTGACCTCAAAGTTCTCGCAGCAGTCCGCTGCACCCGCCTGGCTGTGCCGCATCTGGTCGCGGCTGGTGGCGGTGCCATCGTCAACGTGCTCAACGTAGGCGCCAAGGCCGCAGGTGCCGGGTCGTTGCCGACGACTGCCTCGCGTGCGGCTGGCCTGGCCATTACCAAGGCCGCCTCCAAGGACCTCGGCGCGCACGGCATCCGGGTTAACGCCGTACTGATCGGACTTGTTGCCAGTGGCCAGTGGCGGCGGCGCGCCGACGCGGCTGGGCAGTCCGAGGACGAGTTGTACCGCCAGATGGCCCAGCACACCAGCATCCCGCTCGGCAGAATAGGCAGGTCGGAAGAGTTCGCTGACCTGGCGGCCTATCTCCTGTCAGATCGCTCCTCTTATGTGACAGGCTCGGCCATCAACCTCGACGGGGGGACCAGCCCAGCCCTCTAGCCAACTGCCGCTCTGCCTAAGTGATCGCTGGGGCCAGGGAAGCGATCCCTCTGGCTGCCCGGTGCGACCCGGTGTACCAGGCGAGTCCTATTTCCTCAAGCAGATCGATGCACGACCGGGCCGGTCGCGTATAGGCATACACCACGAGCGGTATGGGGCTTCGTTCGACGAGTGCTGTCAACGCCTCCCGTTCGTTCTCCAGACGTCCCGCCGAAGACAGGGATGCAACAAGCACGATCCCGTCCACCTCGCCGGAGTCCACCAGGATCTCCAGCGCGGCCGCGAACTGTCCTCCTGCAATGAATTGAGCGGTGACGTCGACCGGGTTGATCGGCGACCCGTAGGCGGGCATGTGGCTGGCCAGCTTCGCCTGCGTCGCCGGGCTCAGGACGGGAAGCTCAAGTCCCTCGAGTCGGCAGGCGTCTGATGTCCAAACCCCGGCACCACCCGAGGTGGTGACAACTGCCACCTTCCGGCCAGCCATCGGCGGACACTTAGATCGGGCCTGAAGAAGGTCGATCAACATATCGGCGTCGCTGATCAGCTGAATCGCCGGGTGGTCGAGCAATCGGCCATACTCCGCAGGAGTTCCCGCGTTGTGGCGGGTATGCGCGAAGGCTCCCCGGGCACCCGCCTCTGACACACCCAGTTTAATGATCATGAAGGTCTTGCCGAGAACCAGGGCACGATCAGCGATCGTGCGCATTCGTGCCGGTTCGCGCAAGCCCTCCAGCAGCATGACAACGACATTTGTGTTGGGGTCCTCGACTGCCTCGGCCGCTACGTCCAGGATATCGAGATCAATTTCATTTCCGGTACTGACGATGCAGTTGAATCCGATCCCGACTTCACTCCCCCACTGAGCCACCGCGAAGCCCAGCCCGCCACTCTGCGAGAGCACAGTGACCCCGCCGGCTCTTAGCGGAACGGCGCTTTGCTCGTAGTCCAACACGGGACTGAATGTCATGGGCGCGTGGGCGCGGAGGCTAGCAAATCCCTCACAGTTGGGTCCAAGGACGCGCATGTCGGTGGCTAGCAGATCCTTACGGACTTCCTCAGCGAGCTCGAGGCCACTTCCCTGTCCCTCGCCAAATCCCGAGCTGACGACCACGGCCAGCTTTACCCCGGCAGCTGCGCACTCTCGCAGAACCTCCGGAACGAGCCTGGCGGGCACGGCAACCATCGCTACCTCAACGGGCTCAGGCACTTCTCCGATGCTCGGATACGCCCGTTCACCCCGAACAACGGAATGTGAGCGGTTGACCGGGAACACTGGGCCTGGGTACCCGCGAGCTCGCAAGAGACCGAGCGGGCGTCCACCCAGACCTCGGGGGTTGGTCGACGCGCCAATGAGTGCGACGGATCTGGGGTCAAAGAGGGCAGCGACAGCCTGGGATTTGGCGATGTGAGTCGTCACGCCATCACCTTTCCCTGAGGCTTGCACGTCTCGCGCGCAAGTCCGGCAGTCTGACCCAAGGTTAAAAGATGGCGATAGGCTCACGGCGGTCCTGTCGCGCCAGGCATGTCCGCCGGAGCCGCGGTGAGGGCAGCGGCTTGATCCTAGAGGTCAAGGGTGGCACGATCGCGCACGTGAACAGGGCCTTGCAAGAGCTGTTGGATCGTCACGTACTCGCCGGCACAATTCCTGGCGGGGTGGCGCTGATAGATGCTGGGGACGCCGACGTCGTCACCGCGGGCGTCGTGTCGGTCGGTGGCGATCCAATGGGCGAGAACGCGATCATGCGGATCCAGTCCATGACCAAGGCGATTACGTCGGTTGCCGCGCTGCGCCTCGTGGAAGCACGGCGTCTCGAGCTCGACCAGAGTCTGGTGGACTGGCTGCCCGAGCTGGCTGACCGTCAGGTGCTGCGCGTTCCGATGGCTGAGCTCGACGAAACCGTGCCGGCTCGGCGGGCCATCACGCTTCGCCACCTCCTGACCAATACCTCCGGGTACGGCATGGTGATCCAGGATTCGCCGCTTCAGCAGGCTATGGCCGCGAACGGCACTGAAGCCGGGCCGGAGCCGCCGGCGATGGGCGCCGACGAATGGCTGCGCCGTCTGACGGACCTTCCGCTGGCGTTCCAGCCGGGAGAAGGATGGCGCTATCACCATTCGTTTGCCGTGCTCGGCATCCTCATCTCGCGGGTGACGGGTCGCCCGCTCGGTGAGCATCTGGCCGAGGACGTCTTCGGGCCGCTCGGGATGACCGACACCGCGCTGTGGGCGCCGGAGGACAAGCAGGACCGGCTGCCGGCGGCTTACCGGCACGGTGACGAGGGACTCGTGGAGATCGAGCCAGCCGGTGCCGGTTTCTACGCAGGGCCGCCGTCATTCGACGTCAGCCACAGCGAGCTGGTATCGACCGCACTGGACTATCACCGCTTCGCCCGGATGCTTGCCGCAGGAGGAAGCGTCAACGGCCGGCCGATGATCTCACCTGATCATCTACAGCAGATGGCTAGCGACCAAGTAGCGGCGGCGTGCAAGACCGCGGACAGCTTCTTCCCAGGGTTTTGGGACGGCATGGGTTGGGGTTTTGGCGTGGCCGTGAAGACGGAGGGACCGCAGCGCGGCCGCATCGGATGGTCAGGCGGCCTGGGTACAGACTTCTTCGTCGACCCGGACGGCACCGTCGGCATCCTCCTCACCCAGGTAGAAATGGGTAAGGACATGTGGCCGCTGATCGACCAGTTCCAGTCGCTGCACGAGCCGTCGTGATCGACCGACGGTAACCCCGGCGGTACGCCGCCAACGGCGAGGCCACGATGACGGTTCATGGCACCTGGGTTGGCTACTGTGGCACCGCTCAGATTGTGCTGGCCGTGGCCTTAGCGGCGTTAGCGGCGGCTGTCGGTTCACCTGTAAGTCACCAGCGAGCCGCCAGGCTTTTCGAGATGCCCGTGTTCGTTGAACGACACTATTGTCGTCCCGCGGCCTCCGTGGATGACCTTGGAGATGCCCGCATTGACAGTGACGCGGTTGAACCGGACAAAGCTCTGGTCAGGGGCCCCCAGCAGTCGGATACATATCGCAGCCAGCACGCCGCCGGACGTGCAGACCAATGCCGTCTGGCCACGATCCAGCTCGCCGACAATGTCATCTAGCGCGGCGTTCGCGCGTTCATAGAACGCGCGCCAGAGCTCCGGTGGTTGTGCTCGCTCAGTTGAGGTAATCCAGGAATGCAGGGCCTGCTCGAGCACCACCTGGAACCCCTGCGTCGTTGCACGGGATGCGCCGGTCGACTGGCAGACGAGTCGGAAGGTGCTTTCTGAGTACCGAGCCAGGATGTCGTCCGCTTCATACTCATCCCAGCGCCGGTCGATGCTCATAGGTGCCCCGGTAAGCGCGGCGAGCGGGGCGACAGTGTCGCGTTGGCGGGCAAGGGTGCCGCTGATAAGCCGATCGACCCTAAGTTCCCTGCGCGCGATCTCCGCTGCGAGCTCTTGGGCCTGCCTAACCCCGTCGGGAGAAAGCACATCGTAATCGCCGGTACCGAATGAGGCCTGCGCGTGTCGGACGAGGAGAACTGTAGGCACAAGGAGAACACTAGGCCGGAGGGATCGCTGCCATCAGTTCTGGATGGAGCCCAGCGAGGTGGGCGGTCCTGGCCAGGCCTTAGCGTGCCTTCATCGACGCTAACCCTGCGGCTGACGAGTCCCGCCCACTCGTCCGGTCAATCTCTCCTTTGTGTGATTCGGTCACGCCGGTTGGCGTGGCCTGATCGCAGCCCGGTTAGCTCCCGCTGCGGCTATTCGACTTCGATCGGCAGTTCGTAGATCTCGTCGGTGGGGTGCCCGGCCTTGTCGTGCACACGCAGGACTGCTTCCTTAGACGGGCCGGATGACAGGCAAAACACCTTCCCCGAGTCCGGGTCAAGCCATGCGCGCTCAAAGTGCACACCCTCGGCCGCTTCGATCGCAAGATCCCGCTCGTGCGCATCGCGGAGCTGGCTTTCAGTGACGCCGACAAACCCGCTGTGAACGTCCATAAACATCGCCATGTCAGACTCCTCCTGACCAGTGATTTTGGTGAGAATCAGGATCAGCCGGAGAGCCTAGGGTTTTCATCGGGCAGATGCCCTATTTTTCGCCGGTGCCGGACACTCACAAACCAGGGTTATGCGGTCTGCGCTGACGTGGTTCAGTCGCCGGTGGCTCAGAGTGTCGGACCCTGGGTATAGCGTCCTCCCATGGACTGGAAGATCGAGCTTGTAGCCATACCGGTGACCGACGTGGACCGCGCCAAGTCGTTCTATGTGGACCAGGTCGGCTTCAACGCCGACCATGACTACCAGGTCAATGAGAGTCTTCGGTTCGTTCAGCTCACCCCACCCGGATCGGCATGCTCGATCGTGATGGGCACCGGGATCACCGAGATGCCGCCAGGCTCGCAGCGCGGCGTCCAGGTGGTGGTGGCGGACGTGGAGGCAGCCCGGGAGGCCCTGATCGGCCACGGTGTGAAGGCCAGCGAGATCGACGTGCAGCCGTGGGGCTCGTTCGTCACGTTCGCCGATCCAGACGGCAACACCTGGGCGCTACAGCAACCGCCCGCACGCGGATAGGCGCCGCGGGTCTACACGGCCCCTGAGACCCCGGAGTTCGTAGCCTCAAGCCCACGCGGCATCCCGTCAAAGGCGCGCGTTGCGTTGTGACCTAACTACTAGGTTCTCCGGCACCTGGACGCCGCTTTCCGAGACCTGTGGTTGACGGTGCACGTTCCGTGGTGATACACGGCCACGAGCTTCTTCCCATCGATGCTGCGGCTATTTCTGGTCAGCGAGCGAGTTATGCGCTGCACCGCTGTGCGCAGGTTCGTACTCCGGCGGGACTTCTTGACGCTCTTGGCCGCGCCGACTCTCCCAGCTGCCCGGGTGGCAGCGGGACGAGCGCGACGCCGCTCGCGCGGACCCAAAACACGTGACAGGAGCCCCATAGATGCCTCGGTCGCTTAGCGCCAGACCCAGATGTTAGATCCGGGCGCTGGGCCGGACAACTCAGCTGGCTGCGTCGTCAATCCTGTCAGGCTGCCTGCCCGCCTGATCGCCCCGCCTCCCGGCAGCGGAGCCACCATGTCCGCCCCCTGCCGGTGCACACAGATTCGCCGTGAACATAGCGTGGATGTGATGTCCCAAGAACCTCTAGGCTGCCAGGGCTGGCACCCGACAGAAGGGAGGAATTCATGACAACACGGAAGATTCTCAACCGCCACCACCGCGAAGGCACGAAGCGTGTGAGCAACGGCCCCGCCCGCGTGCGGCTGAGTCTGGCGCTACCGGCCATAGCTACGGCGGCGGCGGCCGCGGCGGCAAGTAGCTCGGCTGCTGTTGCCCCCTCCTCGTCGTCTACCGTCAGCAGCGTTCACACTGTGGCCATCGTGCACACGTCGCAGACCAGCACGACCACGACCAAACTCAAGACTGCCAAGATCGGCAAAGTGACAGTGCTGACGACCGCCAAGGGGTTCACGCTGTACTCGTTCGCCCCCGATAAGTCCACCGTGTCCAAGTGCAACGGTTCGTGCGCGCAGATCTGGCCGCCCGTGAAGGGGCCGGCGACCGCATCGGGAGTAAAGGGAAAGTTCGCCACAATCAAGCGCTCCGACGGCTCGGTCCAGGCCACCTACAAAGGACATCCGCTGTACACCTTCACCGGCGACACCGCTCCCAAGCAAGCTAAGGGCAACGGCCTGAACGTCAACGGCGGGGTGTGGCACGAAGTCACCACCTCCGGGAGCGCAAAGCAGGGCGGCGGCTCCTCGTCGGGCTCCGGCGGAGGGGGCGGGTACTGACCCGGAGCACGGGCGCGCTCCTGCCGCGCTGAGATTAATTCGTCCCGCTGGCCCAGGGAGTCAGGCTGTTCGCCTAGTGGATGCTCGCGGCGCTCCCGCCAGGCCGCTCCGAGTACCGCGCCGAGCGTGATGACTACCCCAATCGCGATCAGGAGCGGCATGATCGCGAATATCACCCCAGCGGGCCCGTACTTCCTGTTGTCGGCCGCGATGGTACTGGAGAGGGTCAGTCGGAAGACGATCAGCATTCCCAGCCAGCAGATGCCTGTTGCCAGGGCGGAGGGGAACAGTTCCCGCCAGCGCACCTTTCCCGCGAGTAGCAGCCACATCGTGAACCACCAGAACGCTGTGGCTGCGAGAAATGCTGCGATGCCTACCAGACCTGGACCGCCGACGTCGTCTAGCCACGGTTGTGTCCAGGCTCCGATGAAGGACACGCCGAGCGCGGCTGCCAGCCACACGACTCGTCGCGGGGTGTCTCTGAATCCGCGGCCCTTGACGCCGAAGACACTCTCGTACAGATCCTGGATCGCTCCGGCGGCAGCAATGCCGAAGAGAATGAAGAACACCCAGTTCACGCCGCTCACTGCTGCCGATGGCGTTGCTGTTGAGGTAAACGCGTGCCTGATAGCGTGCGCGGCGTCGCCTGTGAGGCCGAATCGCCTGATGAACTCGGATGCGCTGTTCCGGCCGGCTAGTGACTCGATGACGAGCAGGAAGGGCACGAAGCACAGCAGCAGCACGGCAGAAATGAGCAGGCCCTGATTGATCATGTCCGCAGCCTGCAGGCGGCGCACTAGGCGCGAGTGCTGCCAGTACTCGGCGCGGTGCAAGACGGTTGCCTGGGCGCGGCGCACCAAAGCGCGCCTCGCCGGGGGGTGACGGTCTGGCTCGCCACTCACGCGTCCTCCGCTGGCTAACTGGCGTGCGCACCGCCTTCCGACGGATTACCCATGCGCGGGCCGTGCCTCACCAGGGTTCCGGCGGTCAGATCGTGACACCCGTGGGATAACGGGTGGGATCACGGACAACGTTCGCCTATGTCCGGTGGGTGCGCGGCGGGGCTAGATCCGGTCGCCATGTGCTCGCCCGCGCCTCAGCGCAGTGACTGAACCCTATTCGTTCCGATTGATCGGGTGATAAGCCTAGATAGAGGAGCGTCTTGTGACGCCATTTTGGGGCCGGTAAGGAGGATCGCAGTGAGATCACGCTTAATCCGAGGGCGGTCCCTGTGGTGGCTGGCCGCGATTTCGGTTATTGCGCTCATCCTCGGGCCGACAGCTGCTCAGGCCGCCGCGCCTAACGGGCTGGCCCTGGGGCGGCTCGCTCTTCTCGCCGTTTCCAACCCACGCCCGGAGCTTGTCAGCGGCGGCGAGGTACTGGTACGCGTGGATGTCCCGCAGCACATCAACGCGGCTGACGTGCAGGTCACTTCGGATGGCGCCGACGTCACGTCGAGCTTCCAGGTGCAGCCAGACGGGAGTCTGCTCGGACTGGTCACCGGCCTGACCCTCGGCCGCAACCGGCTCGTTGCGTCCGTACGTGGAAAGTTCGTGTCGTCGCTGGACGTCATCGATCACTCCATCAACGGACCGGTATTCTCCGGAAAGCAACAGCTTCCGTACGTGTGCCAGACGACCTCTTTCGGCCTCGCTGCGTCGAACTCGCCAGATTGTGTCGCGCCGACGATGGTCTCGTACATCTACAAGAACACCTCGGGCGCCTTCGTAGCGCTGGCCGATCCCACGACCGTCCCGGCCGACGCGGCGACGGCCATGGTGAACGGCAACGCCGTGCCTTACATCGTGCGGATCGAGACCGGGGTCATCGACCGGGCTGTCTACCAGATCGCGGCGCTCTTCGACGGGCGGGCGCCTTCGCCGCTGCAGCCTGACGCGAGCTGGAACGGCAAGCTCATCTACACCTTCGGTGGCGGCTGCAACTCTGGCTACCACCAGGGCACCTCCACTGGCGGAGTGGTGAACGATCAGTTCCTGTCGCTGGGTTACGCCGTTGCGTCATCGACCCTGAACGTACTCGACAACAACTGCTCGACCATCATCTCGGCTGAGGCCGCCATGATGGTGAAGGAGCACTTTATCGACGCCTACGGGCCGGTACAGTTCACCATCGGCTGGGGCGGCTCCGGCGGCGCCATCCAGCAGTACGAGATCGCCGACTCTTACCCCGGCATCCTGGACGGCATCATCCCGAGCATCTCGTTCCCTGACCCACTGACCACCGCCGGGCCGGTCACCGACTGCAGGCTGCTCGACTCGTTCTTCGCCGGGCCAAACGGGTCTTCGTTCACGTCCGGGGAGAAGACCGCCGTTTCTGGCTACAACGACTACACGACGTGCCAGTCATGGGACGTCACGTTCGCGAACCGGTCCACGGCGACCGGCAGCTGCAATCCGACGATTATCCCGCCAGCCGAGCAGTGGAGCCCGACGAACCCGAACGGGATCATCTGCAACTCTGACGAGCAGATCGTCAACCAGCTTGGGGTCGATCCCACGACCGGCTTTCCCAACAGCCCGCTGGACAACGTCGGCGTGCAGTACGGGCTCGCCGCCCTGGACTCGGGCGCTATCACGCCGACGCAGTTCGCCGCGCTTAACGCTGATGTCGGCGGGATGAATTTCGCGGGCGCCGAGGTGCCGCAGCGTACCGAGGCCAGCCTGACGGCACTGCGCGCGGTCTATGCCGATGACTTGGTCAACAGCGCTTCCCTCGGGCTGCGCACGACGCCAGTCATCGACCAGCGGCTCGACCTCGATTTCATCGGCTTCGGGAATGACATCCACACCACCGACTGGTCGTTCATCATCCGCGCGCGAATGCTCGCTGCGAACGGGACCGACGGCAACCAGGTCATCATCGAGAACAACCCCACGCTGGCGGAGATCAACGCCGCTAACACCTACGAGCTGGCCGAGATGGACGCCTGGCTCACCAATATCGGAAACGATCACTCACACGACAGCGCGCAGAAGAAGGTAATCGAGGACAAGCCGGCTGGGCTGACCGACGGCTGCTTCCTGTCGGGCACCGCGCAGCCAGTGAGCCAGACCCTCACAGATCCCGGTACCGGGCAATGCGGTGCCGCCTATCCGGTGGCGTCCAATCCACGCCTGGTCGCCGGCGAGCCGCTGACAATGCCGGCTCTGAAGTGCAGCCTGGAGCCGCTGAACTTCAGCGACTACCCGGTGAGCTTCACCGCGGCCGAACAGGCCGAGCTCCGTCAGGCGTTTCCGACGGGCGTCTGTGACTACAACCGGCCGGGTGTCGGCGTTCAGTCTCCGATCGCCAGCTGGCTCAGCTACGGCGACGACCCCAGCGCTGTGGTCGGCCCGTTCGCGCTGGCTCCGCCGCCGCGAGGCTGACCGGGCAGCCAGCAGATGACTGTGGGCGGCCTCCGCGGAGGCCGCCCACAGGCGTCAGGATGCTCGCGCACCTGCACGAGGCACGCCGACCGCGGGGCCACGACGCTAGGTAGGTCTAGGCCGCTACGCCACGCCCGCGGTGTGCCTCAACTTTGCCGCCAGGGCAGCGCGACCGCGAGCCGCCCGGCTCTTGAGGGTTCCCTCAGGCACACCGAGAATCTCCGCGCCCTCGGCAAGCGGGTAGCCCAACATGTCCACCAGCAGAAGCGCGGCCTGGTGGTCCTTCGAGATGCCGGACCACTGCTCGCGGAGGTCCATCCGGGTGTCTGCCCGGCCAGTGTCGGAGCCAGTCCAGGGCTCACGGGCGGGCTCGGCCACCAGCGGACTGCGCCTGAGGACGTCAAAGGCGGCATTGGTCACGATCCGGTGCAGCCAGGTCGTTACGGCTGAATCGCCCCGGAACGTTTCGGCGTGGCGGAAAGCCTTCAGGCACCCGTCCTGCACGGCGTCGTCAGCGTCCTGGCCTGCGATCCGGGCCGCGGCAGCCTTGAGCCTCGAGCCATGACGGTCGCATAGGACCCCGAGTGCCTCTTTGTCCCCCTCTGCGTGCAGTCGTACGAGGCCTGCGTCGGACATCACGGCGAGTGAGCGAGGAGTTACCCGCGAGTCACTAGACATGCTTCGGGTAACCAGGGGACTGCCGAGTGTGTTCCGCGCCGTGCGATGGTGTGCATATGAACAAACAGCCCGACCCCGCGGAGCGAATCCTGGCGGTGATGGAGGCTATGGCAGACGCAGTCGGAAATGCGCTGGCGGACGTCGCCGAGCAGCTGAAGCCGTTCATCGAGGCGGCGAGCCGGCAGGCTGCCGACCCACTGGTACAAGCTGAGATGCGGCGCCGCCAGGTCATGCGTGCTCTTGGCCTTCCTGTCCCCAGAGGCTGCCACTGCCTGTGCGAGGCCGCTCATCCCGAAACGAAAGTTTGTGACGGTGAGCCTGTAACAGCGACCTCCCGTCACGCAGGGTTGTTCGGGGAAGTCCAGGTGCCCACGTGTGCGCCGTGCGCGGCCGAACTGATCACGCAGTCGCGATGACCGACGACCTGCTGTTTTAGCACTCCCCGGATAACGCGACTGCTCTGCCGGTTGCCACGGGTCCGCCGCCAACAATCAGGACAGGGGTGTGTTCCGGGAGAGCCTCAACCGCCGGCACCGCGGCGATCCTCCCCGGCTCTTCCTGCCAGTACCGGCGTCGCCCACTCGGTAACGGTCCGGGCATATAGCTGCGGATCGGCCTGGTGCATCGCGTGGGGTTGCTCGGGGAACGAGCGATACTCGAATGGCTGGCCCGCATCGGTGACAAGCTGGCGCACTCGCTCGACCTGATCGTCGGAGATGGCGCCGATCAGGTTGCCGGTGTCGGCGTCGGTATGCCGGAAGTGGTGGGTGAACAGGACCGGCACCCGGGCCGCGGCGATCATGCGGGCGTGGTCGCAGTTGGCCGTGACGGTGCCGGCCCAAAAGGCGCGCGCCCACTCCGGGTCGTATTCACGCAGGTTCTGGGGCGGGCCAGTAACTGCGTCGTTCCTGCGACCGAACAAGAGCCCGGCTGCCCAGCCCGGCAGCTCGCTCGGCGCGGCGCGCAGCAGGCCTTCCCAGTCACCAATGGACCACTGATCGCCGAGCCACTTCGCGTACAGCGCCCATAGGGGCCCGACACACTGGCGGATGGCGGGGCCGTAGGCGGGAGTCAGCTCGGAGGAGAACAGCGGCGGGTCCTCCCATACGGCCGCGATGATCTGGCCAGGCCGGGCGTAGGCGGAGAGCCACGCCGCGAGAACTCCGCCGGAAGACAGTCCGCTGACCAGGGTGGGCCGGGCGATGACCGAATCGATGAAGCGGACCAGGTCATTACCCATGTTGTCGAGGCTGTAACGACCCGGCGTCCAACTGGAGCGGCCCTGCCCGCGCAAGTCGACGGCGTAGCAGCAGAACCGATCGGCCAGCAGCGGCATGGCCAGCTCGTAACCCCACCACGATTCGGTCTGGCCAGGGATGAGGAGCAAGGGAGGTAGGGATGGGTCGCCGACAGTGGCGTAGTTGAGACGGACCTCGCCCAGGTCGACGAGCTGTTCGGGGTGGGCGTGAGCGACGAATATGTCTTCCCTGTCAGCCGCTTCGAGCCTGCTTGGAGGCAACGGTGTCTGATCCGGTGGCGGTGTCAGGGCATGGGTCATCTCTTGGGTCATCGCTTGGCTCCTTGGACAGGCACGTAATGTCAGACACTGCGATGGTGCCACTCGCCGGCTGGCGGCCAGGGTGAAGATCTTGCCTGTCCTGCGTCGCCTGGGCGTTACGCCCTGGCTCCCAGACTGCGCGGGCATCCAGCGATCCTTCAGGGACCCTCCAGAAACGAACGTTACCGTCAAGTACATGGATGAGCACAGAGGCCGCACGGGACCATGACACCGCAGCAGAAAGCATTGATAGCAGAGCTTCGGGCTGCCGACTACCCGGCCACCTGGAAGCTGAGCGCGTGCGCGGCTGACGACAAGCTGGTAGCAAAGGCCACCCAGAACCAGACGTCAGCGCGCGCCTGATCGGCGGTCATTGGCTGGCGAGGCGGCCGAGCGGGAAGGGCAGCGGGATGCGCAGTTCTACGTTGCGGTCACCGGCGGTGCCTGCTGCGTCGGAACGGGCACCGCGGAACGGCACGTTGGCCGCGAGTTCGCGGTGCAGTGAGGCGAGACCATCACTGTCTTCGAGGTACACCGGCACGGCCGGGGTGTCATGGTCGACCATGGTGCAGACGATAGCCAGGTAGTCACCGCAGTCGAGAAATTCGACGAGGCGCGTCTGGCACGGCCAGTCGATCACGGCGCAGGTGGTTGCCTCCCAGAACCCGCGCGCCGGATTGTCAGGGTTGAAGCGCGGGCGGACGGCGTTCGTATGGGTGTGCCCGTTGAGCCACAGCACCACGTTCGGGAACCGGTGCAGCAGGGCGAAAATGTCGCCGACGCCGAGCAAAGGGCCGCCATCGGGCCCGTTGTGCCTGGTGTTGGTCAGGGTGTCGATGCCGTGGTGCGAGAACAGCACGACCAGCCGGTCCTCGTTGCCGGTGCTGATCTGCTGGCCGTCCGGGGTCTCGTAGCGCGAGTGAACCTCGGTTAGCCGTTCCTCCAGCCATCTGGCCTGATCCTGGTTCAGGCTGCCAGCGGCACCTCCGGCCAGGCAGTTCGTGTCAAGAGCGACGAGCCGCACGGCGGGGGTGTCGTAGACGTAATAGGCAGTGCCGTCGCGCCGGTTGCTTTCACAGAACCCGTGCCCGTAGGGTCGCGATCCCGGCCGGAAATGCGCTTCGACGAATTCCTGCCTGCTGATGGGGCGGCGGGCCGGATCGGCGGTGACGGTGCGCGACGGGCCCGCCATGAACGCCTCCGGGTGCATGATGAAGAGTTCGAGCGCCTGGTCGTGGTCGAATTCGCCGGGCAGTCCGAGCGGTTTCCTGTCTCCGGTCAGGGCGCCCGCGAGTTCGGCAGTCTGGACTCCCACTCCCTGGTTGAGCGCCTCGTGGTTGCCGAAGCAGGACAGCCACGGCATCGCTAGTCCGTCTGCTCGGAATTCGCGCAGGGCCGCCGTCAGCAATCCCGGATGGTGCGGAAATCCGAACTCTCGCCGGAACACGTCCGGGCCGTCCGCGGCTGTGCCGTCCGGCTTCCAGAAGAAGTCGTCCGGCCAGTCCAGCGATTGGACCCCCTCGTAGTCGGGGCTACCCGAGTTGAGCGCCGTCAGGCCGCCGTCGAACAGGGTCAGGAAGGCCTGCAGTTCATTCCACTGCGCGTTATCGATGGCGTCGCCGGTGGTAACCGTAAGCTGTGGCGGCAGCCCCGTCGCCGGGCCGCGGATGGCATTGAGAGTGCGGATCGTGGCATTGACCGCGTGCGCGGTGAGGGCCTCTTGCGGACGCTGAACCGGCACGATCTGCGCGTACCGGGGATCGCTGAACAAGCGGTTGAGGAACTCAAATCTGGTCGGCGACTGGACATCGGCGATTTGCAAGTCGGTGACGTGCGCAAGGCTGAGAAGCGGTCGGCCAGGCTTGTGCTGCTGCGGGTCCCTCGATATCTCCAGAGGATCACGGACTACGTGCGGCTCGCCGTCGACGACGGCGATGGCGTGATAGCTGGCGCTCCTGCCGTTGCGCAGCAGCGCACCGGGGCCTAGCCGACGAGTGGTGGTTAGCGGTGGGTGCGTGCCGCTCATCCGCTGTTCGCGCCGGTTGAGTCGGCAGCGACCAGCACAGGATCGGGCCGGATCGTCAGGGTAACGCGGCTGCCAGCGGGCAGCGCCGCAGCATCCGACGTCGGGAGCTGGGCCAGGATCGTGGTGTCGCCGAGGTCCACGGTCACGCGGCTGGTTGCGCCGAGGAACGTAGTCGCGATCACTGTGCCAGAGAGCGGGCCCGTGTCATCGGACGTGCTGGCTGCGACGGTCACGGCCTCGGGCCGGACCAGAGCGGTCGCCTGCCCCGCCGGGGTCGAGGTGTCTACCAGCGGGAGCTCACACCCTCGCACGGTGACCGTCGTCCCGCTGACCGTGCCCACCAGCCGGTTGGACAGGCCGACGAACTCCGCCACGAAGGACGTCGCCGGTCGTGAGTAGATCTCCGTGGGTGAGCCGAGTTGCTCGATCCGCCCGTTTCGCATGACACCCACGCGGTCGGCGATAGCCAGCGCCTCCTCTTGGTCGTGGGTGACGAACAACGTGGTTGTGCCGACCTCCAGCTGGATCCGCCGGATCTCGTCCCGCAACTGCGCCCTTACCTTGGCGTCCAGCGCGGACAGCGGCTCGTCGAGCAGCAGTACTTGCGGCTGGATGGCCAGCGCGCGGGCCAGCGCGACTCGTTGCTGCTGGCCGCCCGAGAGCTGGTGCGGGTACCTGTCCGCCTGCTCGGACAGCCCGACCAGCTCGAGCATCTCCAGTGCCCGCCGGTCCTGCTCGGCCTTGGGATTGTGCCGCAGTCTGAGCCCGAATGCCACGTTGTGACGGACGGTCATGTGGGGGAACAGGGAGTAGGCCTGGAAGACCATGCCCATGTCGCGCTTGTTCGCGGGCCGGTAAGTGATCTCCTGGCCGCCCACGGTGATACGGCCGGTGTCGGCGTCTTCCAGCCCCGCGAGCAAGCGCAGCGTGGTGGTCTTGCCGCAGCCGGACGGCCCGAGCAGCACGATAAGCTCGCCCGGCTCGAGGGTAAGGTCCAGCCTGTCCAGCGCGACCACGCTGCCGTAGTGCCTGGACAGGCCTTCTAGCCGGACCTCGACCCCGGCGCGGGTGGCGGCGTCGGACGTGACGCCGATGACTGGCATGTTCACGTAGTTCCCCTCACATCCGGCCGCGCCGGGGGCGGCCGACGTAGGACAGGATGATCAGCAAGATGAATGTGAAGAGCAGAGCGCCGAACGAGGTCGAGAAGATGACGCTCGCATTCGGCGTGTTCCTGCTGATGGAATACAGCTCGACCTGCAGGTTGACGAACAGCAGCAGGTAGGCGATGGTGAACTCGCCCAGCACCAGTGCCGATGACAGCAGCAGCGCGTTGAGGATGGCCTGCCTCATGTTCGGCACGATGATCCGGAACATCACCGTGAACCAGTTGGCGCCAAGGCCGCGAGCCGCCTCCGACAGGGTCTTGGCGTCTACCGCGTTCAGCCCGGCGGATAGCGCCCGGTAGGCGTACGGCAGGGCAAGGATCACGTAGACCCAGAACAGCATGAGAGCCGAGACGCTGCGCTGCTGGATCCAGTTGTAGATCGGCACCAGGCCGACGACCAAGGCGATCGCCGGGATGGTGAGCGGCAGCAAGCAGAGGAACTCCACGGTCCGGCTGATCCACTGAACCCGGAGCTTGATCCAGATCATCGTCGGCACCAGCAGCAGCAGTACCGCCGCGCCGGTGATCAGCGCGAGTTCGAGGGTGATGATGACCCTGCTGATCAGCGAGGGCGTCCCCACGACGCCATAGGAGACAATCTGCTTCCACGCCGCGATCGACCAGCCACCGTTGCCCGCCGCGGGCTCCAGCGACATCCGCAGCAGAGCCAGCAGCGGGAGCACGATGAAGGCGCCGAAGATGGTGAAGACGACGTAGCGGAAGAGGTTCAGCCGCCGATTCCGGCGGCCCTGCAGGCCGCGACGACGAAGCGGCTCTGCCTCGAGCGGCGTCTCGCCGACGGAGGTTATCGCAGCCATCGTGCCGCCCTCCGCTGGAGCAGGGCATAAAAGGTCATGACAACGGCGACCATGACGATCAGGCCCACGGCGAGCACGTCCGCCTCGTTCGCGTTGCTCAGCCCTACCTCGCTGGTCATCGCCGTGTTGATCACCTGCGGCACCACGTACGGGATCTGGTTCTCCCAGGCTTGGATCGTCGCGAACGCGGACAGGGCGTTGGCGAACAGCAAGAGCAACGCGCCGAGGAAGGCCGGTGCGAGCAGCGGCCCGCCGACGTGCAGCCAGTACTGCCGTGCCGAAGCTCCCAGGTTCTCGGATGCCTCCCGCCACTGGATTTTGATGCCGTCGATGGCCGGCAGGAACACCAGCACCATCAGGGGTACCTGGAAGTAGGCGTAGATCAGCCCGATTCCCCAGGGGAAGGACTGGTACCAGCTGGTCTTGGCGAGCAGGCCGATCGGTCCGATCAGTACGAGGAACGCGAACGCCAGGGTGACACCGCCGAACTGGGCCAGCACCCCTGACGCGGCCGTGTAAATCCGCCGGACGATTCCCTGCGGGTTGCCGATGGCGATCGCGTACGCCAGGACCGCGCCGAGAACCGCGCCGAACACGGCCGAGCCGACCGACAGCTCGAACGAGTTAAGGAACGCAGTCCGCACCGTCGGATCGCCCAGGTACTTCAGCGTTGAAAAATCGACACCGCCGTTCTTGTTGTGCAGGGCGTCCCACACCACGATGCCGATCGGCCACACGAGGAATATCCCCACATAGCCGAGGAACGGCACGACCCCGACCCACGCTGGGGCAGACAGCCGCCGCCCGGCCCACGCGGGCCGGGCGGCGGTCTGAGCTGTAGTTGCCACGGTGACGCGAGCCGTCAGCTGACGGCCTTGGCCCAGTTAGCGGCGAGGTAGCTGGCCGCGCTGGTGGCATCGGATGCGCTGGGGAACGCCGGCGTTCCGGTCACCGTCGGCAGCTTCGACGCAGCTGCCGAGTTCAGGCTGCCGTTCCCGGCCATCGCCGTCTGCTCGACCGGGCGGGCCCCGCCCTCCAGCCACAGGTTCTGCCCGCCGCCGGCGGCCTGCGAGTACAGGAACTCTTCCCACAGCCGGGCGGCCGCCGGGTGCGGCGCATTCTTATTGATGGCCTGGTCGTAGTAGCCGCCGACTACGGCATTGGCGGGGATGAACACCTTCCAGTCCGACACCCCGACGTAGCTCGGCAGGTTGAGGTAGTCCCAGTTGAACACCACCGGAGTGCTGCCAGCCTTGATCGTGGCGCCGGTCGCCTGGGTTGCAGAGAAGTTCCCGGCCTGCTTGAGCTTCTGGAAGAAGTTCACGCCATTGGCGATGTTGCTGACCGACCCGCCCTCGGCCAGGCTGGCCATCAGGACTCCATTGAGTGCAGCGTTGGCCTGCGTCGGGTTGCCGTTCAGCGCCACGGCGTTCTTGAACGCCGAGCCGAGCAGCTGATCCAGCGAGGTGATCGTTCCGAACTTGGACGAGTAGCCGACCGACATGTAGCCGCCGTAGTCGTTGTAATAAAGCCCGCTGGCCTCTTTCTGCGCGTCCGGAATCGATGACCAGGTGGCCACTTCATAGGGTGCGAAAAGCTTGGTGTTGGCCAGCGCCACCGCCTGGCCGATATCCAGGACGTCCGGGGCGTTCGCGGTCCCGTGCTCGCGGTTGACCGCGTTGACCTCGTCCTGGCTGCTGCCGTCCGGATTAGCGGAGTTGACCTTGATGCCGTACTTCTGGGTAAAGGCCTTCAGGATCGCGCCGTAGTTAGCCCAGGTGGGCGGCAATGCGATGACGTTCAGCGTGCCTTCCTGCTTTGCCGCAGCGATCAGCTTGCTCATTCCGCCCCCGCCTGCCGCCGACGTGACGGTCGTCCAGTTGACGCCGCCACTGGACGAACTCGGCGTGTTCGTCCCGCAGCCCGCAGCCAGCACGGCGGCCAGCGCGGTCGCGCCGACCAGCAGAAGCTGTGATCTGGATCTCATGTGAACCCCTTCTGCGTCGCCTTTATACACAGGCTGCGTGCGCAGCCCCCCTCGGCCCGGCCATTCCCAGGAGGCTGGCAAACTCCCGCTGTTTAGCGGGCGCCGCCCGGGCAAGAGCTTAAACGTTTAGTGTCGGATTGTTCGCCCGACTTACACAGGTGTCAAGGAGTGTTACCGAGTTGTCGTCTTAGGGTCGGGCGCCGTTTGCCTGGGCCCGTCTGACTCGCCAGCCGTCCGGGGGCTGCAGCGATGCCCGTTCGACCAGTTCCACAGGGGCAATGTGGTCGCCGGGCGGGACCTGCCCGAGCAGCCGCCGCATCGCGGCACGGCCCATTTCCTGGCGGTCGAGGCGCACGGTTGCCAGCGGCGGATCCAGCAGCTCGGAGGTAGGCAGGTCGTCGTGACCAACGACGGACACCGCAGGCCCCACCTGGAGCGCGAGTTCGCGTGCGGCCTTGTAGACCGCGTGTGCGGTGTAGTCGGAGTTGGTGATGATCGCGGTTGGCGCCGCCGGGCCCGACAGTAGCTTCCTAGCAGCCTGCTGCACATCGGCGATCGTGAGCTGCGCGTACATGACAACTGCCCGCAAGGCCAGGTCACGGGCGAGGCGTCGGAAGTGCCGCAACCGATCGGGATCAGCCATCAGATGCCGCGGCGCTGAGACAAAGGCAACAGATGAATGCCCAAGCTCGGCCAGGCGGCGCATTGGCAGGTCCACCGCGGCAGCATTGTCCGGACGGACCCGCGAGACGCCCGCGATGCCATCCGCGGCCGCGTTCAGCGCGACCACCGGCGCACCTGGGCGCAGTTCCTGCCAGAGCCGGATCGAATCACCAGTCCCGACCGGAGCTATTGCCAGCCCGGCCAGTCGCTGCGCGGCCATTTCCCGCACGTGGACGGACTCACGCTGCAGCGAATATCGCGAGTCAAGGAACAGCACCGTGGCCCCTGCCTCCTGCGCCACCTGTTCCGCGCCGCTCAGCACGTCGAGGAAGAAGGGATTGGCGAAGTTCCTGACCACGAAACCGTACGTTGTGGTGCGCCCCCGGCGGAGCGCCTGCGCCTGCGGGTTTGCTCGGTAACCCAGCTGCTCGGCGGCCGCCAGGATTCGCTGCCGGGTGTCCTCGGCCACTCCCGGCTGCCCGTTCAGTGCAAAGCTCGCTGACGCAACCGAGACACCAGCCAGCCGCGCCACCTCCCGGATCCCGCCCGGCTGCTGCAGGCCGCCATCGTTGCTCGGCGTGATCATCCCGGCCTCGATGCTTCGCTCCCCCCGGTATGGCCCGCCGTGTGAGGGCGAAGTCGTCGCGGCGCGGTTGCCCCGCATGGTGGTGACATCACGATCCTGCCAGAGCGCGGTAGCCAGGCACTATGGCATGTCCGCGGCACGTTCGCGAGCGTGGCGCTCGCCGCGCGACCCCTCGCCCGCTCGGTCAGTCGCCGAGTTCGGCGCGGCGGCGGGCTACATAGTCGGCCAGCTCGTCGCGGACGGCGTCATCCATCGGCGGTGGCTCATACTCTGCGAGCGTGCGCTGGCAGATCTCGCCAGCTCGGGCGGCAGCGTCCTTGGCACCCAGTTTCAGCCACCGCTCGAAGTTCGCGCTCGAGGAGAGCAGCGGCCGGTAGAAGCAGTCCCGGAACCGCCCCATCGTGTGCTGCGCGCCGAGGAAGTGGCCACCGTGGCCGACCTCCTCATGCGCACCGAAAGCGAGTGAGGCCTCATCAATTTCCAGCGGCGTGAACTGGACCCGCAGCATCCGCAGCAACTCGATGTCAATGATGAACTTCTCGTAGCAGCTGACCAGGCCGCCCTCCAGCCAGCCAGCCGCGTGCATGACGAAGTTGGTCCCGGCCAGGAACGTCGGCAGCAGCGTCATCAGCGCCTCATACGCCGACTGCGCGTCGGGGGTCTGGCTAGAGCTCAGCCCGCCGCCGGTCCGGAACGGCAGCCCGTAGTGCCGGGCGAGCTGACCGGTGCACAGCAACCCGATCGCCGACTCCGGGGTGCCGAAGCTCGGTGACCCCGATTGCATGTCGATATTGGACAGGAACGAGCCGAAGATGACGGGGCACCCGGGCCGGATCAGCTGCGCGAGCGCCACCCCGGTCAGCGCCTCGGCGAGCTGCTGCGCGAGCGCGGCCGGAATCGTCACCGGCGACATCGCGCCCATCAGCAGGAACGGCGTCAGGACCACCGGCTGGCCCGCCGCGCAGTACTCGAACTGAGCGTCCAGCATCCGGTCGTCCCAGCGCAGCGGGGAATTGCAGTTAATGAGCGACACGGTCGCGGGGTTCTGCTCGATCTTGTCCCGGCCGCCGAAGAGGATCGAGGTCATCGCGATTGTGTCAGCGGCGTTGGGTCCCGAGACCACGTTGCCCATGTAGATCTTGTCGGTGAGCGTCGCCAGCGCGTAGATCATGTCGAGGTGCCGGGAGTCGAGCGGCGCATCGTTTGGCTCGCAGATCACCCCACCCGCGGAGTCGAGCTGGGGGAACGACTGCGCCAGCATGGCGAGGCGCCGGAAGTCCTCGAGTGTGGCCTCCCGCCGCACGTCGCTCTCTCGCACGAATGGCGATCCATAGACGGCCGTGAACACCATGTGGTCGCCGCCGATGTGCACAGAGTTCGCCGGGTTGCGGGCCTGGATGCCGAATTCTCGCGGCGCCTTGGCGGCCTGCTCCAGCACGAACTCAGGATCGAATCTGACCACCTCGCCGTCGACCCGCTGGCCAGCCTTGCGGAACAGCTCGACCGCCTCGGGCTTGGCGAACTGCACGCCGATCTCTGAGACGATGCGGCGCCAGCCCCGGTCGAGCACCTCGATAGCGTCCGCGGACAGGATCTCGTACCGCGGCATCGTGTTGACGAACATGGCCACTCCTGCAGCGTCTCGCGGGGGCGAGCCAACCTTGACCGGTCCGGCACCCCATCCTAGGATCACAATGTAGGACAGTAGTTCCATATTATGGAACCCTGCTTCCGATGGCAGCCGGTCGCTTTCAGCCAGAGTCGGGAAGGCACCAAGTGAGCAGTCCTAGCGGAACTCAGGCAGTGGACCGTGCGGCCAGGCTGCTGACCGAGGTCGTGCGCGCTGACGAGTCGGTGACCTCCACCGAGCTAGCGTCCGCAACCGGGCTGGCCAAGAGCACCACGTCCCGGATGCTGCTCGCGCTGGAGCGCAACGGGCTGGTCCGCCGCGATGACGCAGGCCGCTTCCGACCGGGTGAGGTGTTCATCCGGTTCGCCTGGCGCGGCGGAGCCGAGGCGAGCCTGGTCGAGGTCGCACAGCCATACCTCACCTCGCTCGGCGCGGCCACCGGCGAGACCATTAATCTCGGTGTCGAGCGCGACGGCCTGGTCGAGCAGATCGCCCAGGTAGACAGCGCGTACGTGATCGGGGCCGCCAACTGGGTAGGCCGGCCGGTCCCGTTGCACTGCGCTGCGCTTGGCAAGGTTCTGCTCGCCTACGGGGCCGCCGAACTTTCGCCCGGGCGGCTGGAGAAGCGCACCGCACAGTCCATCACCAGCCGGTCCGCACTCGAAGCCGAACTCGCGGACGTCCGCCGGCGCGGCTATGCCGTTACCGACAGCGAGCTGGAGCCCGGCCTTGTCGCGCTAGCCGCACCGGTGTTCGGCGACGCCGACGCGGTCGTCGCCGCGCTGTCGGTATCCGGGCCCTCCGCCCGGCTGACGCCGGCTCGCCTCACCGGTGTTGCGCGCGACTGCCTGACTCAGGCGGCGGCTCTGTCGGCCGCCCTCGGACACGGACCGGGGGCCAGCTCTTCGCACACCCCCCGGCCGCACCAGAAAGAAGGCGCTGCGTGAGTACGGACGAGCTTCTCAGGCAGTTGTACGACGACACCCTGGTCGGGAACGGCCCTGCCGTGCTCGAGCTCACCAACCAGGGCCTGAGCCAGGGCCTGAGCCCCGAGACGCTGCTGTACGAGGCGCTGATCCCGGCGCTGGAGGAGGTCGGCGCGCGGTTCGAGCGCGGCGACTTCTTCGTGCCCGAGATGCTGATCGCCGGCAAGGCGATGGCCGGAGCGCTCGAGGTACTGCGCCCGCTGCTCGCCGAGACCGGCGTGGAGTCGATCGGCACCGTGGTCATGGGCACGGTCAAGGGCGACGTCCACGACATTGGCAAGAACCTGGTCAACATCATGTTCGAGGGGGCAGGCTTCCACGTGATCGACCTCGGTGTGCAGGTGGCGCCGGAGAAATTCGTGGACGCGGTGCGCGAGCACTCCCCCGACATCGTCGGCTTCTCCGCGTTCCTCACCACGACCATGCCGATGTTCAAGGCCAACATCAACGCACTGCAGAAGGCAGGGCTGCGCGAGCAGGTAATGGTGATGGTGGGCGGCGCCCCGGTCACCCAGGAGTACGCCGATGTGGTCGGCGCGGACGGCTACGCCTCCGACGCGTCGGCGGCGGTGGTGCGGGCCAAGGAACTCATCCGGAAGCGCCGCGCCGCGGCAGTGGCGTAGGAGCCCGATGGACACTGTGCTCCGCTCGGCGTCCCGTACCGTCGTCATCGGGCCTGACCATCCGTTCTGCGTGATCGGCGAGCGGATCAACCCGACCGGCCGCAAGGTCTTCTCGCAGCAGCTCCGTACCGGCAATCTGTCCCGGGTAGAGATCGACGTAGCGGAGCAGGTAGCTGGCGGAGCAATGGCGCTCGACGTCAACATGGGCGCGCCGCTCACCGACGAGGCGGACCTCATGGTGCGGGCGGTCAAGCTGATCCAGGGCCTGACCGACCTGCCGCTCGTCATCGACTCCTCGATCGTTGAGGTGCTCGATGCGGGCCTGTCCGCCTACCAGGGCAAGGCGCTGGTCAACTCCGTCACCGCCGAGGACGACCGGCTGGAGGCAATCCTGCCGCTGGTCGCCCGGCATGGCGCGGCGGTCATCGGCCTGCCGAACGACGAGACGGAGATTCCCTACGACCCGCGGCGCCGGGTGGAACTCGCTCGCAAGATCATCGACGTGGCAACGGACCGGTATGGCATTCCGGTCGAGGACATCGTGATCGACCCGCTGGCCATGCCGGTGGGCGCGGACACCAGCGTCGCCGTTAAGACACTGGAGACGATCGCGCTGCTGCGGGCGGAGTTCGGTGTGAACATGACGCTCGGTGCGTCCAACGTGTCTTTCGGCATGCCAGGCCGGCACGCGATCGGCGCGGCGTTCCTGCCCATGGCGATAGCCGCCGGACTGACCAGTGCGATCATGGACGCGCGTGCACCGGACATGGTCCGCGCGGTCAAGGCGGCGGACCTGCTGCTCGATCGCGATTCGTGGGGCGCGGCGTGGATCGCAGCGCACCGCGCCGAGCAGGCCCGCGCTAGCCAAGCCGAGCCCGGCCGGGCTGGTCAGGTGCAGCAGGCCGGCACGTGACCGCGACCAGCGCCGACGCAGCTACTGCGCCGGCCGTTCCGGATGCTGCCGTTACGGAGAAACCCGCGCCCGCACGGGTGGACCTGGTCTTCGACCCGGGCGGGCGAGTGCGGGTGCCGCCCGGCGTGACCCTGTTCGACGCCGCGAGCTGGCACGGCATCGCCATCGATTCGACGTGCGGCGGCCACGGCACCTGCAAGAAATGCAAGGTACGGGTCGCCGACGGCGCGACCGCGGTCTCGCCGCTGGATGCGCGAGCGTTCACGCCGGAACAGTTGCGAGACGGCTGGCGGCTGGCCTGCCGCGCGGTCGCGGCCGGCGATGCCCGCGTTGAGGTGCCCCCGCTAGTCACCCGGCCGAAGGCCGCCACCGTCGGGGTCGGCCGCCATGTCATTTTGCGCCCCGCGGTGCAGAAGCGATACCTGGAACTGACCGAGCCCACGCTGGCCGACCAGGCCAGCGACGCCGAGCGAGTGCTTGCCGCGCTCGACGACCTCGAACTCAGGGTCGACCTGCCCGTGCTGCGCACGCTCGGCCGGACGCTGCGGGCCGCTGATTTCAAGGTGACCGCCGTCGTCGTAGATGACCTGCTCATCGACGTCGAACCCGGCGACACCACCGGGCGGGCCTACGCCGTCGCGTTCGACCTCGGCACCACAACCGTGGTGGCCACCCTGCTCGACCTGAGCACTGGCACGCCTGCCGCGGTGGAGTCGGCCCTGAACGCCCAGCAGCCGTACGGCGCGGACGTGATCAGCCGGATCAGCGCGACAATGCTGGACCCGGCCGCGCTCGAGCGCCTCACCGGGCTGGCGCACCAGACCATGGCCGACCTCGCTTTGAGCGTGTGTGAGCAGGCCGGGGTGGATCCGCGTGAGGTCTACGAGGTTGCGATCGCCGGCAACGCCACCATGACCCACCTGGCGCTCGGCATCGATCCCGAACCGCTCGGAGTCGCGCCGTTCATCATGTCAACCCGGCTCTACCCAGAAACCCTTGCCGCCGACCTGGGCCTGTCTGTGCACCCGCGGGCGCGGGCGGTGATCTTCCCAGCGTTCGGAGCGTACGTGGGCGGGGACATCACTGCGGGACTGCTGGCATCTGGCATGAACCGGGACGCGCGGGTCAGGCTCTTCATTGACATCGGCACCAACTGCGAGATCGTGCTGGGCAACCGGGACTGGCTGCTCGCCACCGCCGCCCCGGCCGGCCCGGCGTTCGAGGGCGCGGCGATCCGGTGCGGCATGCGGGCATCTGACGGCGCGATCGAAGTCGTCACGATGACGCCGGACTCGGTCGAGCTCACCGTCATCGGCGACGCCGAGCCGGCCGGATTGTGCGGGTCGGGCCTGCTGGACGCGGTGACCGGGCTGCTCGCGCTCGGGCTGCTCGACCGCTCGGGCCGGTTCGTTGACGAGGGCGAGGCGGTAGCGAGCGCGCCAGGGCTGGCGGGCAGGCTGACCCGGCTCGGTGAGGAGCGCGTGTTCGTGCTGCACTGGCTGGGCGAAGCTGGTGACGTGGCGCATTCGATCTACCTCTCCCAGCGCGACGTCCGCGAGCTGCAGTTCGCCAAGGCCGCGATCGCGACGGGCTGGCGCGTACTGCTAGCGGAGGCCGGCCTAGCGGAGCCGGACGTCCAGCAGGTGCTGCTCGCCGGATCATTCGGCAGTTACCTCTCGCCGGCCAGCGCGATCCGTATCGGCCTGGTCCCGAGCCTCCCCGTACTGCGAGTGGTCAGCGCCGGGAATGTGGCCGGCGAGGGCGCGAAGATGGCTCTGCTTTCTGTGCGGGAGCGGGCTGGCGGGCTGGCGCTGCTGGAGGAGGTGAGGTATGTCGAGCTTTCCGACCGCGACGGTTTCAACGACCGCTTCGTCGAGCAACTCCCGTTCCCCGGCTGAGCCCGCCCCCGTTGTGGTGATCGCGTGCGGTGCCCTTGTCGCGCATGTTCGCCAGATCGCCGCCCGCCGCAGCTGGCGGGTGGACGTGCACTCACTGCCCGCGCTGCTCCATAACAGGCCGCGGCGGATCCCTGAGGAAGCCGAACGGCTGGCGCGCGAGGCTATCCGGCGAGGGCAGCGAGTCGTCTTCGCCTACGCCGACTGCGGCACCTACGGCGCGCTGGACGACGTCTGCGAGAGGGTCGGCGCGGCCCGCCTCCGCGGGCTGCACTGCTACGACGTGCTGGCAGGACCGGAGAAGATGGCAGAACTCTTCGAGGCCGAGCCCGGCACGTACGTGCTGACCGACTTTCTGGTCCGCGCATTCCGCCGGACTGTCCTTGCCGAGCTGGGCCTTGACCGGCGGCCAGAGCTGTGGCCCGATTACTTCGGGCATTACCGAAGGCTGGTCTGGCTCGCCCAGGACCGGCGCGAGCCACTCGAAGCCGAAGCGAAGGCGATCGCCGCGATGTTCGGTCTGCCGCTGCAGATCGTGGACACCGGGACTGGCAGTCTCGAAGCCGAACTGGAGGCGCTACTGAGCGCTATTCCCGTCAGGCCAGGCGCGCTTTGATCGCCTCGATGAGGGCCGGCACGATCTCGTGCAGATCCCCGATAACCGCGAAGTCCGCCTGAGACACCATGGGTGCGCCGGGGTCGCTGTTGATCGCCACGATGTGCCTGGCACCGGAGCAGCCGGCCATGTGCTGGATCGCCCCGCTGATCCCGCACGCCAGGTAGAGTTCCGGCGTGATGCGGGTCCCGGTCTGGCCGACCTGCTGAGTGTGCGGACGCCAGCCTTCGCTGGTCACCACCCGGGAAACCCCGACCACGCCGCCTAGCAGGGCTGCGAGTTCCTCCAGCGGCCCGAACCCTTCTGGCCCTCCGACTCCGCGCCCGCCGCCGACAACCACCCGGGCGGTTGCCAGCGATATGCCCCCGGAGATTCCGGCCGATTCAGTTGCGCGCACCGCCAGATCGCCGTCGGCCAGCCTTGGCGTGTGGGCGCGCAACTCAACCGGGGTCGGCGCACCCACCGGTTCCGGGGCGACCGCCTCCGCGGCCACCGTCAGCAGCGCCACCGGCGCGTCGAGGACGGCGTCTTCCAGCAGCAGCCCGCCCCATCGTTGCCGGACCAGCGTGACGGTCTCGTCGTCCGTCCGCTCGGCGGACACGCAGTTCGCCGCCACCGGCAGCCCGGTAATCGCGCCGAGATGGGCCATCACCTCGGCACCCCGGTCGGTGCCTGCGGCCACCACGGCTGACGCGCCGGTCTCCGCTATCAACTCCGCAGTCACGCGGGCCCACGCAAGCGGCGCGTAGCCGGGCACCGCCTCCCGGCTCACCTCATAGACGACACCTGATCCGTGACCAGCCAGCGCGTCAACGCCGGCAAGGCTGGCCTCGCCGAAGACGATCGCTGTCAGCGGCGCGCCCACCACCCCGGCGGCCCCGGCGAGCCTGCGGGCGACGGCGATCGCCCGCAGCGACGCCTCGGCAATCCCGTCGCCGTCTCGCTCTGCCAGGCACAGCACCGTCACGGCAATCCCCGCCTCATGGCAGCACTCCGAGTTCTTCCAGCACGCCGACCAGCGCGGGCACCGCTGTCACGCCGGTCCCCAGCACCGTGGACTGCTGTCTGGCCGCCGCTGGCACGCGCAGACCCTGCTTACGCAGCCCCTCGGGCCGCCACGTCACCGGTCGTCGTTCGATCTGCGCACGCTTGGCGCGCAGCCGCCCCGGCAAGGAGGGGTAGCGCGGCAAGTTGATCCCTTCCTTCACGGTCACTACGGCTGGCAGCGCCAGCTCAAAGACCTCGTCGGCACTCCGGTACTGGCGCCGGGCGAGCACGACAGCGCTAGTTCTGCCGCCGTCGCCGACATCTATCGCCTTGATGCCGGTCGCCACCGGCCACCCGAGCAGATGCGCGAGACGCACCCCGATCTGGTAGTCGCCGGTGTCGGCTGCCTCGTTCCCCAGCAGGACCAGGTCATACGGGGCTCCCGTCTCGGCTCGCAGCCGCACCTCGCCCGCTATCGCCTCGGCGGTGGCGATCGGCCCAAACTCGGTCCCGTCCGTCTCCAGCAGGACCGCGCGGCCAGCTCCCACTGAGAGGCAGTCTCGCAGCTGATCGATGGAGGCTTCCGCCCCGAGCGTGAGGACCGAGACAGCGCCCCCGAGCCGCCCGGTGATCTGCACGGCCTCCTCTACCGCGCACTCCTCGTGCGGGCTGATCGTGAACCCCGCCATCCGGGTGTCCACTTCCTGCCCGTCGGCCGTGAGCACGATCCTCCCCCGACCATCGGCACCCGCTTGACGCAGACGAGGACTTCCACCGCCGTCAGCTCCTGATCCGGGAATTGCCGGGGTCGAACAGCGGGGTAGCGCCGGCCACGGCAACGGTCGCCGGGTACCGCTCGCCCATGTACTCCACTGCGAGCCGCTCGCCTGGCCGGGCGTGCCGGGGCGGCAGGTACGTCATCAGAAGGTGCTTGCCGACCGAGGGCCCGGATCCGGCGCTCGTCACGTACGACGGCCGACCCAGCTGGTCGGTGATTCGCTCGCCGTCGGGAGTCAGGATGGGCTCGCCCCCCAGCATGTACCGCAGCGTCCCGTCGGAGGAGGCGTGGTCGTCCACGGTGAGCGTGCACAGCGTCGCGATCGGCGCGCTCTCCCGCTGCCGCAGATATGCCTTCTTACCGATGAAGTCCTGAGCCTTGACCGTGGGCCGGGCCATGCCGGCCTTGAGCACGTTGTACTCGGGTGTCAGCTCGGCGCCGAACCCGCGGTAGCCCTTCTCCAGCCGGCCGGTGGTCCCGTACACGCCGATTCCGACCGGGACCAGCCCGTGCGGCCGCCCGGCCCGCCACAGCGCGTCCCACAGCACCGCGCCCTGCTCCATCGGCACGTATAGCTCCCAGCCAAGCTCGCCCACGTAGGAGATGCGAGAGGCCAGTACCGTCACGCCGGCGACCTCAATCTCGCGACAGCGCCCGAACGCGAACCCCGCATGCGATACGTCGTCAGATGTGACCTCCGCCAGCACATGCCGCGCAGCCGGCCCCCACAGCCCGAGCGTGGTCCACCCCGAGGTGAGGTCAGCGAGGACGGCGCTGCCGTCGGCGGGCAGGTGATCGGTGATCCATTTCGCGTCGCTCATCCCGGTCGCCCCGCCGGTCACGATCCGGAACCGCTCCGCGCCGAGCCGCATGATCGTCAGGTCCGCGCGGAACCCGCCCTCCTCATCGAGGAACGGCGTGTAGACGACCCGGCCGGTCGCCACGTCCATCTGGGCGACTGCGATCTGCTGCATTGCGTCCAGCGCGCCCGGCCCGCATACCTCCAGGATCGCGAACGCGGACAGGTCCACCAGACCGCACGCATCTCGCATCGCGAGGTGCTCGGCGTTGATGATCGGCGACCACCAGCGAGACTCCCACTCGGCCGACCGCTGCATCAGCCGATCCTGGTACCGCTCCAGCAGCTGCTCGTTGCCGGCGTACCAGTGCGGCCGCTCCCAGCCCGCCGTTTCGAAGAAAGCAGCGCCGAGATCCTGCTCCCGCGAATAGAAAGGGCCGACGCGGACTGGGCGGCCGGACTCCCACTGCTCGGCCGGGTGAACGATCCCGTACATCTTGTTGAAGCCCTCGCGGGCGCGGGCGGTGACGTGGGCTGAGGTGCGCTGACTCGGCCAGAACCGGGCGACGTCGGCCTCGTGCACGTCGACCGTCGGAACCTTGCCCGACATCAGTTCCGCGACAGCGCGCCCGCAGCCCGGCCCTTCCTTGATCCAGCTCGCGGCAGCCGACCACAGGCCGGCGACCTCGGGGGTTTCGCCGAGCAGCGGGTGGCCGTCCGGGGTCATTGAGATCAGGCCGTTGATCGCGTACCGGATGCCCGCATTCTCGTCGCCCAGCAGCTCCGGCATCAGCTCCAGCGATGTCGCGAGCTGCGGGTCGAAGTCGTCAGAGGTGAACGGCAGCTCGGTCGGGGACAGCGCGGCCTCATCGATGGAAGGGATCTCGTCGGGCCCGACGATGATCGGCCGGTGCGCGTAGGATCCGACCTCCATGTCGCCACCATGCTGGCGTTCGTACATGTTCTCGTCCACGTCACGGACGATCGGGTAGAAGATCTCACCGGGCGTTCCCGTGAACAGCGCGATCGGGCCGACGCTGATCATCTGGTGCACAGTCGGAGTGAGCGGCAGCCGCGCCCCGGCCATCCGGGCGATCCGCGGACTCCACACCCCGCAGCAGATCACTACGTGCTCGGTTTCGATGCGGCCCTCAGTGGTGCTCACCGCGCACACCCGAGGCCGGACACCGTCGGCCCCGGTCTCGATTCCCAGCACCTCCGTGCCGGCCAGCACGGTCAGCGCCCCCATCTGCTGTGCCTGCTCCCGCATCAGCGTCCCGGCCCGCAGCGAGTCCACCACCCCCACCGTGGGGAAGTAGCCGCCGCCCAGGATCACTCCGGGATCCAGAAAAGGAACGAGCTCGCGCACACGGTCCGGCGGGATCACCTCGGCAGGGATCCCCCACGCCTTGGCCTGGGTGCAGCGCCGGCGCAACTCCACCATCCGCTCAGGGGTCCGGGCGACCTCGATCCCGCCGCTCTGAGTGAAGACGCCGAGATCCTGGTACTGCTCGGTGCTGTCGCGGGTGAGCTCCATCATCATCTTTGAGTACTCAATCGGGAAGATGAAGTTGGAGGCGTGGCCGGTGGAGCCGCCCGGATTGGGCATCGGCCCCTGGTCAACCAGCGCGAGCTCGCGCCATCCCAGGCGCGCCAGGTGGTAGGCGAGGCTGTTACCCACGATGCCTGCGCCGATGATGACGGCGCTGGCGTGCTCCGGTATATCGCTCATGCGTGGTGACCCCTGCGGACTTTGGTATGTAACTGATATATCAGTAGGATACGCTAGAGGTGGTGAGGGTTATGGTCAAGCCGCAGGCAGCCTCCGGCCTGGACATCGGCGCTGCCGGGCCGACGTCGATGGCCGACCGCGCCTACGAAGCCATCCAGGACCGGCTGGTCAGGCTCGACATCCGCCCGGGGGCCCCGATCAACGAGGAAGAACTCTGCATCAGCCTGGGACTGTCGCGAACCCCCGTCCGGGAGGCGCTGAAGCGACTGGAGAGCGACCGGCTCGTCGTTACTTACCCGCGCCGTGGCACGTTCGCGACCGAGATCAACGTCACTGACCTGCGGCACATCTTCGAGGTGCGGGAGCTGATCGAGCCAGCGGGCGCGGCCAGCGCGGCCCGGCACGCCACGGCCCGCGACCGCGCCGCGTTCCGGGAGCTAGCCGAGGAAGTGAGTGGCACGACGAGGCCGCAGGCGACCCCGGATGAGCTCATGGTCCTCGACATGCGCGTGCACCGGGCCGTGTACTCGGCCACTCACAATCCCTATCTCGAGGACACGCTTGTCCACTACGGGAACCTCGCCACCCGCATCTGGTACCTCTTCCTTGACCGGCTGCCCGGCATGGCAGCCCACATCAAGGAGCACCGAGGCCTGCTAGACGCCCTGACTAGCGGCGACGACGCAGGGGCCGCCGACGTCGCACGGCGGCACGTCATCGGGTTCGACCAGGCGGTCCGGGCTGTTCTCTGAGCGCTCGGCTGCGCCCGCGCGCGGGGGCAGCTCGCGGCAGGCACATATAAATGAGCGGTGCACCGGACGGGCTACGCCAGGGCGGTCGCCGAACTGGAGGAAGGGCTGGTGGCAATGACCACGCCAGTATGGGGGCCGGACGGCGGCCATGCGTGACCCTCTGCTGTATATCGGCGGCCGCTGGCGCCCTGGTGGGGCAGGCTCGGCGCCGGCCGTCAGCCCGTCCTCAGGTCAGGAGTTCGCGTCAGTCGCCGTAGCCGACGTGGCCGACGTGGCCGACGCGGTCGAGGCGGCGAATCAGGCCGCGCCCGGCTGGGCCCGGCTCTCCGCCTTTGACCGCGCAGCCTGGTGCGAGCAGGTCGCGGCGGCCATCGAGCTGCACGGCGAGGAGCTTGCCCACGCGCTCACGACCGACCAGGGCAAGCCGCTCGCCAGCGAGGCGCGCGACGAGGTCAGCGAGCTTGCGGGGTACTTCCGGATGGCGGCGGCAGACGCGCGACGCCTCGACGGGCTCGCTCCGCCGTCGGTCTCGGCAGGCCGGAGAGTACTGATCAGCCGGGTGCCGCTCGGGGTGATCGGGGTGGTCAGCCCCTGGAACTGGCCCTACACGATGGGGGCCGAACTGTTCGCGCCCGCGCTGGCGGCCGGCAACGCCGTGATCTGGGTACCCGCCCCGACTACCACCGCCTGCTGCGCGCTTCTCGCTGAGATCATCGCCGCGCAGCAGCCCCCGCCAGGGGTATTCAGCTTCGTCCCCGGCCCGGGGCCGGTGGTCGGCGACGCCGTGGTTGCCCACCCGGGCGTGCACGGGGTCGGCTTCATCGGGTCGGTGGTGACCGGCGCGTCCGTGGCCACCCGTGCAGGCGGCAAGACCCAGCTGCTGGAACTGGGCGGGAACGGCCCGCTGGTGGTGCTCGAGGATGCCGACCTCGATCTGGCGGCGAGCGCCGCGCTGGAGGCGGCCTACCTGTGTGCCGGTCAGAGCTGCACCGCTGGCGAGCGGTTCCTGGTGCACACGGCGGTCCGGACGGAGTTCGTGGCGCGGGTGGTGGCGGCCACCAAAGAGAATGTCCGGCTCGGAGACCCGTTCGATCCCGCCACCACGATGGGACCGCTGCACAATCAGGCAACGGCCGCCAAGTTCGGCCGGCACGTCGGCCAGGCCGTCGCACGGGGTGCCCGCGTCTGCTGCGGCGGACGGCTGGCAGACGGTTTCGCGACTGCGCTGTTCGCCGAGCCGACGGTGCTCGATCAGGTCACCCCCGACATGGACATCGCCAGGGAGGAAACGTTCGGCCCGGTGGTGCCGGTGATCGAGGTGGCTTCGGCCGCACAGGCGCTGGAGATGATGAACGCCTCTCCGTACGGCCTGACGGCAGCCGTGTTCACCGCAGATCTGGAACGCGGGATGGCCTTCGCCGAAGACGCTCGGGCAGGGTGGGTGAACATCAACGCCTCGACCAACCTCTGGGAATCCCACCTGCCGTTCGGCGGCCGCGCCGGCTCGGTGAGCGGCCGCGGCCGGGTGGGCGGGGCGTGGCCTATGGAAGCGTTCACCGAGCCTAAGACTGTGGTCTATCCCGCGCCGCAACTGCGCGGATGACGCGCCCGCCCTACCCGAAGGACCTCTCCGAAGCAGGAAGGGACATGAAGCACTCCCGGTATGACTTTGTGATCGTCGGTGGCGGCTCGGCGGGAAGCGCGCTTGCCAGCCGGCTCTCGGCTGACCCGTCCGCTCGTGTGCTGGTGCTGGAGGCCGGGCGGCCGGACTACCGCTGGGATGTGTTCATCCACATGCCAGCCGCCCTCACGTTCCCCATCGGCAGCCGGTTCTACGACTGGCAGTACCAGTCCGAACCCGAGTCACACCTGAACGGCCGCCGCATCTATCACGCGCGCGGCAAGCTGCTTGGCGGTTCCAGCAGCATCAACGGGATGATCTTCCAGCGTGGCAACCCCATGGACTACGAGCGGTGGGCGGCCGGGACGGGCATGGGCGACTGGGACTATGCGCACTGCCTGCCCTACTTCCAGCGCATGGAGACGTGCCTCGCTGGCTCCGACGAGTTCCGCGGCGGGAACGGCCCGCTGGTGCTGGAGCGCGGACCGGCCACCAGCCCGCTGTTCCAGGCGTTCTTCGAGGCGGTGCAGCAGGCGGGATACCCGCTCACCAGCGACGTCAATGGTTATCGGCAGGAGGGCTTCGCAGCGTTCGACCGCAACATTCACCGCGGCCGCAGGCTGAGCGCGGCCCGCGCGTACCTGCACCCGGTGATGGGACGGCCCAACCTGGAAGTCATCTGCCGCGCC
The DNA here is from genome assembly GCA_963718765.1 of uncultured Actinomycetota bacterium. GTDB lineage: Bacteria > Actinomycetota > Actinomycetes > Streptosporangiales > Streptosporangiaceae > JAJYUU01. The sequence goes on along the minus strand of CAVQZV010000018.1, from coordinate 708,256 downwards.
TTCGTCACCAGGATCATTTTTGATGGCAACCGCGCGGTGGCCGTGGCGTTCCGGGCGGGTGGTGCCACCCAGCGCGTGGAGGCAGGCGAGATCATCCTGTGCGGCGGAGCGATCAACTCGCCTCAGCTGCTTCAGCTATCCGGAGTGGGCAATCCCGACGAGCTTTCTGCCCTCGGGATCGAGGTGGTGGCCGGTCTGCCGGCGGTGGGCGAGAACCTGCAGGACCACCTTGAGGTCTATGTGCAGCACGGCAGCAAGCTCCCGGTCTCGGTAGCCCCGGCGCTGAAATGGCGCAATCGGCCGGCCGTGGGCGCGAAATGGCTCTTTCTGCGGGGCGGCCCCGGAGCGACGAACCACTTCGAGGCCGGCGGTTTCGTCCGCAGCAACGACGGTGTCGCCTACCCCAATCTGATGTTCCACTTCCTGCCGATCGCTATCCGCTACGACGGCTCTGCGCCCGCGGGCGGGCACGGGTACCAGGTGCACATCGGGCCCATGTACTCGGACTCGCGGGGCACGGTCAAGATCACCTCGACGGACCCGGCCGTCAAGCCCGCCCTGCGGTTCAACTACCTGTCCACCCCCGCGGACCGCCAGGAGTGGGTGGAGGCGATCGCGGTCGCCAGGAAGATCCTGGGTCAGCCGGCCTTCGCGCCGTTCGACGCGGGCGAGCTGTCTCCCGGGCCGGAGGTCAGTACCGACGAGCAGGTACTGGACTGGGTGCGCCGGGACGCCGAGACGGCCCTGCATCCCTCCTGCACAGCCGCGATGGGCATCGGCGAAGGTTCCGTTGTCGACTCCGCCACGATGCGGGTCCACGGGCTGGCCGGCTTGCGGGTGGTGGATGCCTCGGTGATGCCCTATGTCACTAACGGCAACATCTATGCGCCCGTCATGATGATCGCCGAGAAAGCGGCCGACCTGATCCTCGGCAATACGCCACTGACGCCCGCGACGGCCGAGTTTTACCGGCACGGCACCGGCCAGCCGCTGACGCCCGACTCTGCTCCCCGTGCGCTGTCATAGGCACCATGCCAGGAAGGCACTATCGTCTGCAGAATGGGACTGCCGGCCAGCCAATCATCCGACACCACCGATGACGCGCTGCCCGAAGCCCTTGCTCTCGCCCAGAGCGCCGCAGACGCCGGCGTCGGGCTGAAGCTGCTGGGCGGGCTGGCTGTCCGGGTCCTGGTGCCAGGCCTGCCGCCGCGTGTCCGGGCGGGCCAGGACATCGACTTCGCGTGCCTGTCGAAGGGCCGCAAGGACACCGCTGCCTTCCTCGAGCGCAGCGGGTGCCTGCCAGACCGGCGGTTCAACAATCTCAACGGCGACCGGCAGATGTACTTCACCGCGCCCTCCGGCCGGCCGATCGACGTGATGGTCGACCGGCTCACCATGTGCCACGTGCTCGACTTCCGGCCGGGTTTCCGGCGCCTGCCGCTGACCCTGGACGGCGTGGACGTCCTGCTGTCCAAGCTGCAGATCGTTGAGCTGAACGAGAAGGACGTGCGGGACATCCTGCAACTGCTGGCCGGCCTGCCGGTGCGGTCAGCGGCTGACGGCTCCGCTGTCGACGTCGTGCTGGACACCGGCAGGTTCGCCGACGTGATGGCTGCGGACTGGGGCTGGTGGCGCACCGTGACGGGGAACCTCGACAAGTTGCCCACGATTGTCGACGGCAATCCCGGGCTGGCCCCGGCAGATCCGCCGCACGACCCGCTCGCGCAGGCGAGCGTGCTCGCCGAGGTCGCGCACTCGGTACCCAAGGGCATGAAGTGGAAGCTGCGTGCGAACGTAGGCGACCGAGTGCGCTGGTACGAGACGCCGGAAGAGGTCGGGCACTGACCGCTGTGTACCGAACCGTCGCGGCGACGCGTAGACGCGGGCGACCGGCAAAGTAACACTGGCGCCAAGTGTGCCGTTACCTTGTCTTGACGTGCCCTTGGGCGTACTGCTAGACCAAGGGCACACTCAGCAGCAGGGACGCGTGCGGGCCACATGAGGATCTTCTTCGCTACCGACATTCACGGCTCCGAGGTGTGCTGGCGGAAGTTTCTCAACTCCGCGGCGTTCTACAAAGCAGATCTCGTCGTCCTCGGCGGCGACGTCACCGGCAAGGCCATGGTGCCGATCACCGAGCACAACGGCTACTGGCAGGTGACCGTGCGCGGCGAGACGCACCGCCTCGAAACCCGCGAGGAGCTCGACGGCATCGTCACCAGGATTCGCAACAGCGGCTTCTACCCGGCGATGGTCAGCCCCGACGAGCTCGCCGTGCTCGGCGCCGACCCGGCTGCGGTGGACCGGCGCTTCAGCACCGAGATGCTCAGCTCGCTGGACCGGTGGCTGGACATGGCTGACGGCAAGCTGCGTGGCGGCGACGTTCCGTGCATACTCAATGGCGGCAACGACGACATCTTCGAGATCGACGCCGTCATCGAGTCCTCGCCGTGCGTGAGCTTCGCCGAGGGCAAGCTGCTGAACCTGGGCGGCTTCTCTCTCGTCTCCATGGGCTGGACGAACCCGACTCCGTGGAATACGTACCGCGAGGCACCGGAGGAGGAACTCGCCCCCAAGATCGAGGCGCTCGCCGCGCTGGTGCCGGATATGGGCCGGGCCATTTTCAACTTCCACGCGCCGCCGTATGGCACCGGGCTTGACGACGCCCCGGCGCTGGACGAGAACCTGCGCCCGATGCACGGTGGCGCGGTTATGAAGCCGGTGGGCTCGAAGGCGGTCCGGGACGCGATCCTGAAGCACCAGCCGATGCTCTCGGTGCACGGGCACATCCACGAGAGCAGAGCGATCAAGCGGCTAGGCCGCACGATGGCGATCAATCCCGGCAGTGTCTACGGCGACGGTGTACTGCAGGGAGCTGTGCTCGAACTGGATGCGAATAAGGCGAAAGTCAGCAAGTACCTGCTGGTGAACGGCTGAGGCAGACCGGAAGCCAGGCGGACAGGGGAACAACAGCGGGCAGCCGGCCTACCTTGGCCGCCCTTAACTGAGAGGCGGAAATGGCGACAGAATCCGTGAGCGGAACCCCGACCCTGTTCCTCCGCAACGCGACCGGGCTCGTGCGCGGCTGGTCGGTCCGGGACGCGATCATCTATGCGGTCATGGCGACGAACTTCGTCACCCTCGGAATCTACGAGTTCACATTCGCTGGCCCGGCGTTCCCCAAGGGCCAGTTCATCACGTCGATCGTGATCTCAGCGATCCTGGTGTCGTTCCTAGTGGTCGCTTACAGCGGCCTCATCGTGACGATCCCGCGGGCTGGCGGCGACTACGTGTGGCAGACACGGATCCTGCCACTAGGTGGCGGCGTCGGCTTCGTCATGGCCGTCACCGGCTGGTGGTTCATTCTGTGGCTGTGGGCGCCGATCTATGGCAACATTCTCTCGGTTCAGCTCTTCCAGCCGCTCTGGGCGACGCTCGGCAGCCCTGGCGGAGCCGCCTGGTTCGGCTCCAAGAATGGCGTCTTCGTCGTCTGCATGATTACCATCGTCATCGCGGGCTTGCTGGTCTCGCTCGGGATGGCCGGCTATGCCCGGGTCCAGAAGTGGTGCTTCGCAGGCGGCCTCGTCGCATTCGCCGTCATCGTGATTCTGCTCCTGATCAACAGCCACTCCTCCTTCGTCAGTTCGTTCAACTACGAGGGCCAGAAGCTCTTCGGCGTGCACAACGCTTATGCGGCTACCAACGCGGCCGCGCACAAGGCCGGCTACAGCACGTACAGCATGGGGTTCGGACCGATCGGGCCGACCATGCTGCTGGTCCCGGCCATGATGTTCTTCATCCTGTGGCCGAACTGGGGCTCGACGCTCTACGGCGAGATCCGCGGCGCGAGCGACTTCAAGCGGGTCTTTACCGGCATGTTCTCCGGCCTGTGGATCACGGTAATCCTGACCATCGTGTTCCTGCTGCTGATGGCCAAGACGATCGGCTGGGACTTCTACCAGAATCTGAACTCGCTGGACTACAACGCGACTCCGCAGTTCGGCATCTGGCCGTATCCGTTCCTATTCGCGGGCTGGCTCGTGCATAACACCGCGTTCCAGGTGATCCTCATCCTGGCGCTCAGCCTGTGGTTCTTCGGCTGGGTCGGCACGCTCTTCCTGTCATCGACCCGAGTCATCTTCGCCGCGGCGTTCGACCGGGTGCTGCCCGACCGCGCCGCCGAGGTGTCGGAAAAGCGCAAGGTGCCCTTCTACTCGCTGATCCTGATGCTGCTCCCGGCGGCGGGACTATCGGCCATCTACGCGTACTCGCTCTCGTTCCGGAACTACTTCCTGGACGCGACGCTGGTCATCGCCGTGACGTACTTCTTCAGCGCGGTCGCCGTGGTCATCCTGCCATGGCGCAAGCCGGACCTGTGGGCGGCGTCGCCGGCCAGCCGGTTCAAGTTCCTCGGCGTCCCGATCGTCCTGATCGCGGGCTGGGTGACCATTGGGCTGCTGGGGTTCGACCTGGTCGCGTGGTTTGCCAATGACAAGTACTTCGTGAACAAGCCAAGCTCGCTGGTGTTCATGGGCGCGATGTACCTGCTGGCCATCGTCGTCTACTTGATTGCGCGGGTGGTCCGCCGCCGACAGGGCATCGACCTCGGCATGATTAACAAGGAGATACCGGTCGAGTAGCGCAGACGGCCTAGGGTGATCGCGGATGATTCTCCGGGAGTCCCGGAAGCCGTCCGCGATCATTTTCACTGCCATCACGCAGCCACCAAGCACCGTCCACCCGGGTTATACGCCGTTCGTCGTGCCCGATGGCGGGCCGGATTTCAAGTTCCCGATCCGGTGGACGCACCTTCCATAACAATGCCGGTTCAAGACACGCGGCCTTGGCGGACCTCCGGACTCGCCGGGGCGCCTCAGTTCTGACGCGGCACCACCGATACCGCGTCACACCTGCCCCATCTTTGACCATTCGCCTTCATCGCGCGCATCATCGAGAAAGGGAGGGAGAAAGCCATGGCAGCTATCCAGGATTTTGTGAACCTCGCCGTTACGGCCTGCTCAAGATGGAACCTCGGCTATGACCAGTCCAACCGGCTCGACTTCCGCGACGGCGGTGAAACCGACTGCTCCGCTCTCGTCATTATCTGCGCCCAAGAAACCGGTCTGCTGCCAGGCAACAACATCAAGGCCGGGGTGGGCGCAACCTACACCGGCAACATGGCCACAGCCTTCGCCGCCCGAGGCTGGCAGGTCCATCGACCCGCCCTGGCCGCGAGCCAGCTACTCCCAGGGGACGTGCTGCTCAACGACGCCGACCACACCGCCATCTACATCGGCAACGGCCAGCTCGCCCAGGCCTCCATCGACGAGCACGGGCATGCAGCTGGTGGTGCAACCGGCAACCAGACAGGCCGCGAAACAGACGTCGTGGCGTATTACAACTTCCCCTGGACCGCGACACTCCGCCACCCCGCAGCAGCCCCCGCACCGGTCGCGCCAGCACCTGCAACTCCCGGCACCGACCGCCTCATCACCGGCCAGTCCTTGCACATGGGCGAGTCGATCACGTCGCTAGACGGCAAGCACACCCTCATCCTCCAACGTGACGGCAACCTCGTCCTCTACAACGATCAGGCAAAACCGATCTGGGCTTCCGGCACAGTCGGCACAGGCGACTACTTCGTCTTGCAAGGCGACTCCAATCTCGTTCTCTACAACAACGCGGGCAAGCCACTGCACGCCTGGGGCGGTCAAGGCACCGGAGCAAACCACGTCGTCGTCCAAAACGACGGCAACCTCGTCCTCTACAAAGACGTCCCACTCCAAGCCATCTGGGCAACCAACACGCAAGGACAGTGAGAAAGCTTCGCGCACTCCATCCGGATCAATGACCAGTACCGGATCTGCTTCACCTGGACAGACGCAGGTGCGAGTCCTGGATCAACGGGCAGATAGCCGTCGACCTGTACAGGGCCGAGCATGACGCCGCGCAGATTCGCGCGGTGGCGAAGATCACGCCCATTATCGGCGCAGCCTGAACTGTCGAAAACGGAGCCCGTTCCTTCACGTGAATCGAGCTGTTGGCTTCACTCATTTGCTCAGTGCCGCCGCGCCGCCGCCACGGCAACGCCTAGCCGGGAGTGACTGCGGCATCCTGAGCCTCTGCCGCCAGCGTGGTCCAGAACATCGCCTGGTAGGACGCGAGCAGCCGCGCGTAGTCGGCTGCCCGCAGCGGCGGCTGACCTGTGTCGACGCTCGCGGAAACCATTCGCATCAGCTGATCCTCGGTGTGCGCGTCGGGCGCAGCCATCAGATCGAAGAAGGCGCAGGCTCGCTCGTCGAACTTGTAGCCCCGATGATCGCGCAGCGCCCGGCCGATGCCCGCAAAGCTGGCGGTCCACGCAGGCCGGCACGCCACGACCGCCAGCGCGGCGTCCACTGGCTGCGCGTTGAGCGCGAGCCAAGCGACGAACGCGGGGGATGCGCGGCAGCCCGCCCGCTGCGGACCGGCACCCGGTTCGATCCGGCGGCCGAGCGCTTGGATAAAGATCGTCAGCAGGTCGAGCGCTCGGCGCTCAGCGTCCGCGAACTCGGAGAATAGAGCGCCCGCCGGGTCGTTCGACCGTGCGGCGAGGTAGAGGAAGCTGCGCCGGTCGCTGGCCAGGACCTGGGCCTGCTCGGTCGCGAAATCGCCGAGGCGATCTTGCGGGACCGCACCCGCCGAAACTAGTTCGAGGTAGGGATTCGCAGACGCCTCGTTCCCGAGGTCGCGCCGGATGGCGTCGAGATAGTCGCGTGGACGCGGCTTCTGCGGTGGTACGGGTTTGGGCGGGCGTTTTGGCGGCTGGGCCGGCCGCCGCTTGGACTGGGCTCGCCTGGCGGCGGCCTGTCGCTTCTCTTTCATGCGCCTGGCGGCCGCTAGTCGCGTTGCTTCCACGCGCCTGGCCGCCGCTAGTCGCTTTGCTTCCACGCGGTTGGCGGCGGCCTGTCGCTTCGCTTCGGCTCGGCTGGCCCCGGCGTGCCGCTTGGCCTCGGCTCGCTTGGCTGCGGCTTCCCTGGCGGCACCGCGTGCCCTGCCAACCGCAGACAGCGCCGCGGCGTAGAGGGCACGCCCAGCTACGATCGCGGCATAGAGCCCGGCCGCCAGCAGCCACGACTCTGCAGGCACGAACCCCAGCGGGGGAGCTGCGTGCTGGCCGGGCAGCAGGGCCATGCCCCAGGCGCCGTACCCGGCCGCCACCAGCACGGCGGAGATAGCTGCATAGTTTGGCCGGCGCGCGCCCCGACCCCAGGGCGGGATCTTGATCCGGCGACTGCGATCCGCGCCTGACTGGCCGCGCGGAGCGAGCAGTTCCACACACATCACGACGGTCACGCTCGGCAGTACGACCGCGGACCAGGCGGCCACTCGCGCGTACCCGGTCACGGATCCGTGAATCGCCCAGGTGGTCAGTCCGCCGAGAGCTGCCAGAAGGACCGCAGTGTGCCATCGGCGCCACCCGCGCAGCTGCCCGACGAGGTTCTGCACTGCGTTGGTCATCTGGTAGCAGGCGCCGCTTGAGCTCGCAATCTGGAGCATGGTGATGACCACGGCCGCCAGCCCGAGCACACCGAATGTCGAGAACTGGACGCCGTGCGTAAATGCCGTCTGCGCGACTCCGTGCGACAGGCTCCCCATCAGCCAGCCTGCTGCGGCGAACAGCAGCCCGCCGGCCGCGAGCGAGGCGAGGTAGGGCGGCACCGACCAGCGCGCCTCCGCCTTCCCGTAGCGCCAGGCGTCGGGCTCGTTACCCCACGCAATGACACTGATCGCAACGCCGATCCCGGCCTGGAAGGGCAGCGTGCGCGGTCCGCCGGGGGGGCCGAGCGCGACATGCGGGGCCAGGAGGCCGCGTACCACGAGATAACCAGCCCACGCGAGCAGCAGCGGGGCAGTCAGGTAGCGGGCCACCGCGGCAATGGCAACGAACCCGAACACGTTGACGACGGCCGCGACCACCGCGAGCGCCGCAGCGATCAGGGCCACATGCTGCCATCCGAACAAGCCGCCATAGAGACTCGCCGCAATGGTGGACACGAAGGCCAGACGGGCCACGCCGGCTGCGACCAGTAGGTCGGAGATCGCTACGGACGCCGCCGATCCGAACACCGCCCGGCTCAGCAGTGCCGTTCCCCGCCCGGTACGAGCCCCCAGATAGGCGGCGGGGATCGCGTAGGCGAGGTAGCAGAAACCGCCGATCGCCATTGCGGAAACGGCGCGGGCGAAGGAGTAGCCGCTCTGGTAAAAGGCAAGCCCGACGGTCAGGGCGGGGATACCGCCGAGCAGGGTGATCCACAGCGCCGTCAGGTGCCATCGCGGGACCCGGGCACTGACCGGAACCGGCTTAGACTTCTCGGTCGAGTAGTCGTGCGTGAGCTTGGCCGCTAAGGTGCCGGCCCCCGGTCGGTGCAGGAGTGACCGAATGCCGCGCGGAGGCGACGGCGCCTCGGCCGCCGGTTCGCTAGGCGGCGAGGTTGGGGGCATGATCTGGTGCCCTTCCCGCTGAGCCGGTCGCCGGTGCCGGTGCGCTGGTACGCTGCCGCAGCTTCGGCCCGGCGTTTCAGACTCTAGCCGCCGAAGCTGCCACAGGGCGGATCAATGAAGAGGCCGACCCTGTGCCGCGGGCTGTCATGGGCAAACCACTGCACGAACGTGGTTATGCCGACCGCCTGCACCCTGCTTCGCTCGCGGCGGAGGAGTCGGGTCGCCCTGGATCTCGTTAGCTTTTCGCCCGCACCACGCTTACGGTTGTGCGTGCCCAACGTTCCGTCCCTCCTGGAGCGCCATGAGACGCGCCACCCCCAGGCGCATGACCTTCTGGATTGCTAGCGCGCACGTGCTCGTATCGGCGGGCGTGGGCGTCGCGGCCGTCGCCATTTCCGGCGGGAGCGGGGCCGGGCGGGCGTTCAGCTTGACGTTGGCTGGAGCCGCGGAGAAGCCACCGCCAGTGGTCGATGGCGTGCGCCGGGTCAATGTCGGGTCCCCGCACTCGCCACGGCTGTCTCATGCGCTCTCCGGCGGCCCGGCGACGACGGCGACCTCCCTGCCGGCGAGCGCTGGAGCGCGAGCCGTCGACGTGGCGAGCCATCAGCACCCGCGCGGCGCGGCCATCAACTGGGGCCAGGTCGCCAGGGCTGGCTTCCGGTTCGCATTCATCAAGGCATCCGAGGGCAACTACTACGCCAACCCCTATTACGCCAGCGACCTAGCGCACGCCAAAGCGGCCGGACTGTACGTCACCAGCTACCACTTTGCGGTGCCGAACGTCAGTAGTGGAGCCAGCCAGGCCGACTTCGCGGTAACGCACGCCCACTATGCGGCGGACGGCCAGACCATGCCGCTCGCGCTCGATATCGAGTACAACCCCTACGGAGCAACGTGTTACGGGCTCACCGCCGCCCGCATGGTCGCGTGGATCTCAGCGTTCACCACGGAGGCGCGGCGGCTTACCTCACAGCCGACCATCATCTACACCACCGCAGACTGGTGGCGCTCCTGCACAGGAGACAGCAGGGCGTTCGGCTCGGATCCGCTGTGGGTCGCCGCGTACGGAAACGCCTCTCCCCCGATGCCGTCTGGCTGGCGACAGTGGACGTTCTGGCAGTACACCAGCCGTGCGCAGGTGCCGGGAATTGCCGCGAAGGTCGATGTCAGCTACTTCAGCAGCGGAGTGCTCCAACTCCTCGACCCGGGCGCTCAGCGCAGCCTTGCGGGAACCGCGATACGGCTGCAGGTCATGTCGCTCAATGCGGCGGCCGGGCAACCGCCGGTCTTCGTCGCGGCTGGCCTGCCCCGCGGCCTGTCGATCACCCCCAGCGGCCTGATCACCGGCACCGTATCAGCCGCGGCCACGAGTGAGAACGCGGTAACCGTCACGGCCCTGAGCGCGCTCGGCGTCACCGGCTCGGTGAGCTTCACCTGGACGGTGGCGGGCCGGGCGCAACCACCGCACTAGCGGAACGCGGGCGGTGATATCCACCGGGCAGTCGCATCACCTCTGCGCAGCTCCATCTGGCTGCGCAGTAATGGAAAGGGAACGGGTGGTGTCCGGCTGGCAGTATGCGGATCGTGCGCAGCGCGGGACCTGGCCGGGGCCAGGCGAGGGCTGCCGATTGGCGCTAGGCAGACGCGGGCTTGGTGTGAATGAGCTTCTTGTTAACGAACTCGTCGATGCCGAGTGGCCCGAGTTCGCGACCGACGCCCGATCTCTTGGTTCCGCCGAACGGCAGCTCGGCCCCGCCGCCCTCGATTCTGTTGATCCAGACCATGCCGACCTCCAGCTGGTCGGCCACGTGGGCGCCAAGCGCCTCATCCGCCGTCCAGACCGAACCACCGAGCCCGAACGAGCTGGCGTTGGCCAGCGCCACGGCCTCGTCCGCATCCTTGACCCGGTACACCACAGCCGCTGGGCCGAATAGCTCCTCGCTGAACGCCCGCATCTCCGGGGTAACGGCCGACAGCACCGTCGCCGCCACGAACGCGCCCGGCCGATCGACGCGATGGCCGCCGGTGTGCACGGTCGCGCCCTTGCTCACCGCGTCTTCGATCTGGCTCATCAGGGTGACAGCGGCCTGCTCGGACGACATCGGCCCGTAGGTGATGCCGGGGTCAGTCGGATCGCCGGTGACCTGGGCGGCCATCAGTGCCACGAACTCCGTCATGAAGTCGTCGTAGACTGAGTCAGCCACGATCATCCGCTTGGCAGCGTTGCAAGCCTGGCCAGCGTTGGACATCCGGGCGCCGACCGCGGCCTTCGCGACGGCGGCGACATCCGGCGCGTCTAGCACGATGAACGGGTCCGAGCCGCCCATCTCCAGCACTACCTTCTTGAGGTTCCGCCCGGCTGCCTCGGCCACCGCCGAGCCGGCCCGTTCGCTGCCTGTCACCGACACGCCGCAGATTCGCGGGTCGGCCACCATCGCGGCAACCTGCTCATTACTGGCGAACACATTGATGTAGGCATCGGCAAGCAGCCCGGCGTCGCGGAATATCTGTTCCATTGCTAGCGCCGACTCGGGGCATTGCGGCGCGTGCTTGAGCACTACCGTGTTGCCGATCATCAGGTTGGGCGCCGAGAACCTGGCCACCTGGTAGTAGGGGTAATTCCACGGCATGATGCCGAGAATCGGGCCGATCGACGTCCTGCGCACCACCGCTGTGCCTGATGTGTTGGACCGCAGCGGCTGGTCCTTGAGTAGCTCGGCCGCATTGTCCGCGTAGTACTGGTAGATCGACGCCGTGAACAGGACCTCGCCCTTGGCCTGCCGGGTCGGCTTTCCCATCTCCCTGGTGATGATCGCGCTGAGCTCGTCCGCTCGCTCCGCATGAAGCTGGCCGACGCGGGCCACAATCAAGGCCCGGCGAGCCATATCAGTGGTCTTCCAGGAGGCGTATCCGCTCGCCGCCCTCGCTAGCAACTCGCTGATCTCGGCATCGCTGGCCGTCGGGTACTCCCTTTCGACCTTCCCCGTAGCTGGGTTGGTGACCTTGTAGCTCATCTTGGCAGCCTCCATGACGCACGATCCGGCAATACTCTCCGCGAGCAGTTGGTCTCATTCTCGCCTGCCGGCCCCTGCGGCGGCAGTCCGCAATGCTTTGGTCACATGGCCATGTAGAAGAGCTCCAGCTGAATGTTGTCGGGGTCTCTGAAGATGACGACCGAATACGGCATGGGATTGTCGGTGTCGATGACGCCGGAGTGCCCGATGCCGAGTTCGTCGAGCCAGTCTGCCCATGCGTCAAGGGCGGCGCGGTCAGCGACCCCGAAAGCAAGGTGATCCAGGCCAGTGTGGCTCTCATGGAAAGGCTGGCCCGGGTTGGCTTCGTGGTGGTGCAAGCCGATCACCAGGCTCGAGCGGGGATCCATCAGGACGACGGCGTACCCGCCCTCCTCGGCACCGTGGTGAGGGAACACGGGGGGCACCCGGGTCATGCCAAAGACACGCTCATACCACTGAGCGCTGGCTTCCACATCAGAGACCGTCGGCGCGAAATGATGAACGCCAGTGACGGCCGGCGCAGCGGTGCTGTCGGTCAATGCGACCTCCTCTTCATAAGCACGCTTACCATGCGGCTGACAACCATGCTCTTACCCATGATCGGCCGCGGCCAGCAGTAAGCCGCTCTGCGCTGCGGTCGTAACGCTGGCACCGTGGATTGACCGCGATCGCCTCGCGTGTCAGCCGGCTAGTCCATCTAGCGCGCGCAGCGCCTCATCATCGAGCCGGACACGTTCCGCGGCCAGATTTTCGAGCAGGTGCGGCACGGATGTCGTGCCGGGGATGAGCAGGACGTTCGGGGCCAGCTGTAGTAGCCACTGAAGCGCGACCTGGGCACGCGTGAAGCCAAGCCTGGCGGCCGTCCGCGCGACCACGGGACCGGTTAGCACCGGGTTGTCCTGGCCGCGTGGCCAGCCGAGCGGGCAGAACGGCACGAAGGCGTTGCCGCGGGTGAGGCACTCGCCGAGCAGGGGCGCAGAGCTGCGGTCCGCAAGGTGAAACATGTTCTGCACGCAGGCTATCTCTGTGCGGGCCGCAGCATGCCGCAGCTGTTCGAGGCTCACATTGCTCAGGCCAATACCGGCAATGAGTCGGTCGTTGCGGGCCGCGACCATCGCCGCCAGCTGGTCGTCGAAGCGCGCGTCGACCCGACCGTCTCCGGGTAGGCGCAGGTTGACCGCGGCAAGGTGATCAGTCCGCAGCGTGCGGAGGTTGTCCTCGATGTCCGCCCGGAGGTACGCAGCGCCGCTGCTGTCACCTCGGGTCGCGACCTTGCTCACGATCGCCAGACCTGCAGGGTAAGGAGAGAGCGCCTCGCGGATCAGTTCGTTGACGTTGCCGTAGTACTCAGCGGTGTCGATGTGATCGACTCCGGCTGCGACGGCGGCACGCAGGACGTCAATGGCAGACGAGCGCTCTGGCGGCGTCCCGCCGGCAAACGGCCCGCCCAGCTGCATGGCGCCGTAGCCTGAGCGCCTGACCTTGACTGACCGGAGGCCAAAGGCGGATCTCGCCCGGGCTTCAGGCAGCGACTCGGCGGCCGGGATTTGCTCATGCTCTGCCGCAGTGAACTCCTTGCCGCGATCGCCGTGTATCAGAATGGGCTTCCCGTCAGGCGCCTCGATCTGGACTGACCACCCGACAAGCTGCCGTCGACCGGAGTGACGAGCTAGTTGATTTCCGAGGTATCGATGCGGGACACGATGCGGTCCGCAGACATGCCGAGGCGCCGGAGCTGCTCGGCTGACAGAACGTCGATCACGAGCGATCGCACATGGGCCACGTGGCCGGGCGCGGCGTCCGCCAGTGTCTTGAAGCCCTCGTCGGTCAGGATTCCGTTGGTGAATCGTCCGTCGGCCGCGTCGGGCTCGCGGCGGACCAGGCTGCGCGCCTCCAGGCGCTTGAACAAGTGGGATAGCCGAGACAGGGACGCATTGCTTACCTCGGCGAGCGAGCTCAGGCGCATGGTTCGACCGGGGCTTTCAGACAGCATAGCTAGCACCTGATACTCCACCATGCGGAGGTTGGAGTCGCGCTGCAGCTGCTGATCAATCGACCACGGGAGCCACATCGTCAGCCGGACGACGGACAGCCACGAAGTCACTTCCGCGTCGGTCAGCCACCTGACCTGCGAATCTCGGCGCGGGCGGCGGGCTGCCTCGGTCACCGGATCAGAATACTGATGCGCGTGACTCGCAGGGCTCCCGCGAGTGCGTGCCCCATCGGAGCACTTCTGCCAACGCTCCCGTCAGACCTCGATCAGCTCGCTGCTTGTCCGATCGCCGCCAGCGCTTCCTGCCTCGTCACCACGCGGCCCAAGCCGCCGAACTCGTGCAGGTCGCCAAACATCTCGATGCGGATGGACTGGTCCAGGCCGCCGACGCGGACCGGCTCGAAGCCGCCAGCGCGGATCAGGTCGGCGACCAGGTCGCCCGCGGCGGCGTCGTCGGCGGCGTAGAACTCCACCGCACGCTCGGGCTCCCGCCGTGCCGCCGCGGATAGCGTCCCCGCCGACAGAGTGCCGAACGCCTTCACCAGGCGAGCATCGGCTGGCAGCAGCCCAGCGAGAATCTGGCCCGAGGACTCGTGCTCGCCGATGGTCTTGCGGTAGCCGCCGCTGCCGTCAGGCCCGACCGCGTTCGTCGGGTCGACAATCACCTTGCCGGCGAGCCGGTCGCCATACCGGGCGATGAGTTGCCTGAAAGCGTCGAGCCAGACGGCCAGGACGAGCACGTCTGCCCGCTCGATTGCGTCACCGATGCTCGCAACCTCGGCGTGGCCGTCGAGGTCGGCCGCAAGCTTCTCTGCTGCCTCCTGGTCCCGGCCGGCCAGCAGGAAGTCCTGTCCGCCAGCTGCGAAGTTCACGGCGAGCCTGCTGCCGATGTTGCCGGTGCCGATGATCGCAACTGTTGTGTCCGCGAGAGTCATTGCCGGTCCGCCTTCCTGGATGATGCTGCTCTGGATTGTTAACTTGAACATTCAACTAAAACTGTTTCCCATTCGAGTTGAACTGTCAAGTATTAGATTGAGCCTGAGCTGGCATTATCCCTGTTAGATGATCTCGATTCAGTGCTCGATTCAAGTCACTGCCGTCGGTTATGCGCCTTTCGGCGGCCTTTCGCATCGACCCCGCGGCCCTCCTCCGGCTGCGCAGGCGATCGCCGCGGGCAACCCGGGCCGCGATCGCGGCCTGCGCCGGCGCCTCGATGACCGACCCGACCTGGCCGGACGACTGGCGACCCTTCAGATCCCAGCCCTGGTGCTGTGGGGCGACAGCGCTGCTCCCGACTGAGTGCCACCGCGGGCTAACCGCCTAGGGTAAGGGCTATGTCGGATCATGACGCCGACCCCGGTTATGCGTCGACGGACCCGGGCGCGAGCGTCCGGCGCGTGGTAGAGCAGCTCAGCGAGTCCGAATCCCTGCGATTGCTCGCAAGCGAGCAACTCGGCCGGCTGGTGTACACCAGCCGGTACGGGCCGACAGCGCTGCCGGTCACTTACAGGGTCGACCAGGGGTCGCTTGTCTTGGGGACCTGGGATCCCGGCCTGTTCGACGAGGACCTCAGGACTGGTATCGCGCACGCCGAGTACCACGTCGCAGTAGAGGTAGACCAGATCAACGTGCAAGAGCGTGAGGGCTGGCTGGTGCTCGTACAGGGGGCTGCGCATCATCTGGATACCGAAGCCGAACGCGCCCCTTTCCTCAATGCCGGGCTCGAGCCGTGGATCGACGGAGTGCCTGCGCACTTTATCCGGGTGAATCCCACCAGTATCTGGGGCAACCGCACCCGCCGGGTATCAGACGAACACTAGGCCCACGTGGCGCGTTCCATATCTGCCGAATCGTGTCAAATCTGACGCGACCGGTGTCGCTCCTGACGGGGCTTGCGCGCAAGCTCGGCGTGGACCTCGGTGCAGGTTATGACCGTCATCAAAGACTTCCTCGACCGCCGCCTGACGAGCTGACAATGGCCGGGTACGAGGCGATTCCTGAACCCTTAAATCCTGCCTGACGCCGGGCCGGCCAGGGCCGGCGGTGAAGCCGACTTTCCGGTAGCGACTGATCGAAAGGTCTGAGAAGACTACTGTCGGGTCGAAGATGGCGATAGTGGTACCAGGAAGGGACCCATGGCCAGACGGCAGCGGCCGACCCCGGCCCGCACCCGGTCGATCCGGACCACCCTCGCCGTGCTGCTCATCCTCCCCGTACTAGCGCTCATTGGCCTATGGGCACTCCTCGCGACCATCACGGTCGGGGATGCCCTGTCCGAGCACAACGACTATCGCGTGGCTAGCAGCGTCGGCACCTCATCGGACACGCTGCTGGCTACCCTCGAGCAGGAGCGCGCCCAGACGTTCTTCTGGCTCAGCAGCCCGAAGGGCACGCCAGCTACTGCGCTGGCTTCCAGCCGCCGTGCGGATGATGCCCAGATCGCCAGATACGAGGAGATCTACCCGAGGAGCCTGTCGTCCAGGGACGCGGTGTTCTCGCAGCTCGGCAAGCTCGCCGGAATCCGCACCGCCGTTGACGCCCGCACGCTGAGCGCGACCGCTGCCTTCCAGGATTACAGCGCGGCCGTGGACGGACTCTTCGACGCCTATGCGTCCACCGCCATGCCCGACACGTCGCTGTACGAGCACACCCTCGGCGCTCTTCAATCTGGCCGGGCGCTCGAGCAGTTCACTCGCGAGCTCACGCTGTCTGCCGCCGCGCAGTTCAACCGCGGGCAGATCCCGGCGCCCGACGCTGCGCTGTTCGCCGATGCAGTGGCCAATCAGAGACTGCTGGTGAAAGATGCTCTCGCTCTGGCGGCCCCGCAGCTGCACGCAAGCCTGGTGCGTCTGTATAGCTATCCTGCATACAGCAAGCTAGCGGCGCTGGAAGACCAGATCTCAGCGACGTCAGGCCAGCCGGCGCCGATCCCGGTGCTCGTGGCGTGGGGGCAGCAGTCGCAGGTCTTTCTCAAGCAGTTCGAAGCCATAGCGAACTCCTCGCCCATCCCGATCGGCACCGAGGCCGGCCAGATCAGCAGGAATCTCTTCCTGGAGGCTGGCCTCGCTGGCGGGCTCGGCCTGGTGGCGATCGCGGGGGTCGTGCTGCTCATGCTCCGCTTCGGCCGCAGGATCCGCACCGAGCTGACCGGCCTGCACGACGGGGCAGAGGCCATGGCCAGCGTCCGGCTGCCCGCGCTTGTCGAGAGGCTCAGCGAGGGCGACGACGTCGACGCCGCCCTCGCGTCACCGCCCCTGGCTACCGGCAGCATCACTGAAATCGTCAGCGTCGCTGAGGCATTCTCGGCCGTCCAGCGCACCGCCGTTAATGCGGCGGTCGGGCAGGCGAGTCTGCGCAAGGGTGTCAGCAAGGTCTTCGTCAACCTGTCGCTGCGCAACCAGTCCATCCTGCATCGCCAGCTCGGCATGCTCGATGCCATGGAACGAGCCACCGACGATCCCGCCGCGCTGGCCGACCTGTTCCGGCTGGATCACCTAACGACACGGATGCGCCGTCACGCCGAGAGCCTGCTCATCTTGTCCGGGGCGTCGACCGGCCGGTCCTGGCGCGAGCCCGTCCGGCTGGTGGACGTCCTGCGCGCCGCCGTAGCCGAGGTCGAGGACTACACCAGGATCGAGGTGGTCGGCGAGTCCGCCGCCGCGGTCCTCGGCCCCGCGGCAAACGACGTCGTCCATCTGCTCGCCGAGCTTATGGAGAACGCCACCTCCTTCTCGCCACCGGCCACCAAGGTGGAGACCAGGGTCGACACGGTCGGGACCGGCGTGGCCATCGAGATCGAAGACCGCGGGCTTGGCCTGACCCAATCCGAGCTGGTCGCGATCAACGCCCGGCTCGACAGCCCGCCCGGGTTCGACCTGGCCGAGACCGAGCATCTCGGGCTGTTCGTGGTCGGCCAGCTCGCGTCCCGGCACAGGATTAGCGTCGGGCTACGCCGATCTCAGTACGGGGGCATCACGGCCGTCGTGCTGCTCCCCAATAGCATGATCGTCCCGCTAGGCGAAGCCGCACCCTCGCTGACGAGCGGCTTCAGGCTGCCGTCGGCGACTCTGACGACGGGCAACGGAGCGAGGTCAGCACTCAGCCTCACCGGCAGCTACCCGCGCGATGAGCCGCGGGCTACGAACCTCAGCGGGCCATACGGAGCGGCGGGCGCACCAGGGCTCGGCGGGGTCCGTGGTCCTTTCGAGCCGCTCCGGCGAGAGGGATACAGCACCGAGCAGTACCGCCTAGAAGCGCCCCCGTCTACGCCGCCGCAGGATTACCCGGGTGTGCCGCAGTCGGCGCCCGACCGCAGCTCATGGTCAGTGCAGGACGGCGAAACGTACCGCGGGCTGCCCCGGCGGGTCCGGCAGGCGAGCATGGCGCCGCAGCTTCACAACCGCGCACGGGGGCCTGCCGCGGAGCCGTCTCGGTATGAGCCTTCCGGGCGTTCGCCGGAGCAGACGCGCTCCAAAATGTCCTCGCTTCAGGACGGATGGCAACGGGGCCGGGCAGATGAGCTGGACTGGCCGGCCGACTCAGGCGGCGTTCCGGTCCGGCGGCCCTGGGATGCCGGCGACGGTGACCCGTCATGACGGATCCGGCAAGCGCAGCCGCCCAGCTGAGCTGGCTCCTTGACAGCTTTCTCCAGCGGGTGAACGACATACGCCAGGCTGTCGTGCTGTCCAGGGACGGGCTCGTCATGGCTGCGGTGCAGAGCATCAGCCGAGAAGAAGGCGATCACCTGGCAGCTCTGGCAGCGGGCGTCCAGGGTCTGGCTCGCGGGGCGATGGAGCACTGCGGGGCGAGCGAGGTACGGCAGACGATCATCGAGCTGGATTCTGCGTTCCTCTTTGTCATGGCAGCCGGCGAGGGCACCTGCCTGGCTGTCGTCAGTTCAGCCGACGCCAACGTCGGAGTCATCGCCTACGAGATGGCCATGATGGTGCGCCGGATGGGCAAGTACCTGGCTGCGCGGCCACGCCTCGGCGCTCACGAACCGGCAGCCGGGTGATCGGCGGTGTCGGTCCCGAGGGATGGCTGGCCAGACGGGGACCTGGGACCGTTCGTGCGGCCATACGCGATCACCAGGGGACGGACGACGCCTGCCAGTGGCACTTTCATCGGCCTGATCGACATCGTTGTGGCGGTGAGCCAGCTGCCGCGGGCGGCCATGACTCTCGGTCCTGAGCATCGAGAGCTCCTAGTCCGGTGCCAGCGCCCCGTTGCAGTGGCGGATCTGGCATCGGACGTCAACCTGCCGACTGGGGTCGTCCGGGTCTTGCTCAGCGACCTCAGGGAGGGCGGCTTCGTCCGCATTGTCAGCCCCCAGCAGCGGCCCGCCACCAATCAGCGGCTTTTGAAGGAGGTGCTGGATGGACTCCGGACGCTCTGATCGGGCGGGGCCTGCTGGTGTTGGCGTGGTTCCCGAGACCGCCAAGATCCTCATTGGGGGCGGGTTTGGCGTGGGCAAGACCACGATGGTCGGCGCGATTACCGAGATCCGTCCGTTGCGCACGGAAGCGCTGATGAGCGAGCGGAGCGTCAGCGTGGATGACCTCAGCTCGACGAGCAGGAAGACGACCACGACGGTCGCGATGGACTTCGGGCGCATCACGTTCCGGACAAACCTGGCCCTCTATCTGTTCGGCATGCCCGGCCAGGAGCGGTTCTGGTTCATGTGGGATGAGCTGTCGTACGGTGCGATCGGCGCAGTCGTGCTCGTCGACACGCGGCGCCTAGCCGACTGCTTCGCCCCCGTCGATTACTTCGAACAGCGGGGCGTGCCGTTCCTGGTCGCGGTCAACTGCTTCGACGGAGCCGAGCGCCACCACCCCGAGGACGTGCAGATCGCCCTGGACCTGGACCCCGGCATACCCGTCATCGAATGCGACGCCCGGCACCGCGACTCCGTCAGGACCGTGCTGATGACGCTGGTCAGGCATGTGATGGCAGTCACCAGCCCAGACAGCGATTACTCATTACCCGTCTCATGACTGCCTACGGGACAGCCCCATTCCAGTCGACCACGCGCGATGCCGAGCCCGTTCCCCTCTGAAGGATCAGCGGAACCCGAGCTGCTCGCCGGCCCGGGTTCGTTCCGGAAAAGCTAGGGAATGCGAACTGGGAGCGTTTCCCAGCCGCGCACGGTCGAGGTCGGCGACAGTCTCGCCGTGGCCGCGTCGACTTCCCATTCGGGGAAGCGCTTGAGGATTTCCTCGAGGGCCACGCGCCCCTCAAGCCGGGCCAGCGCCGCCCCCAGGCAATAGTGGATGCCGCGGCCGAACGTCAGGCTCGGCTGAGACTCGCGGTGGATGTTGAAAGAGTCCCCGTCGGCGTATCGCCGGTCGTCGCGGTTCGCGGAAGCGACGAGCAGCAGCAACGCGCTGCCCGCCGGCACCTGCCGCCCGTACCACTCAACGTCGCGAGCCACATACCGCGCGACATGGGTGCCGGGCGGCTCGTAGCGCAGCAGCTCCTCAATCGCGGCCGGAATGAGCGCGGCGTCGGCGGCGAGCTCGGTCCGCTGACCGGGGTGGTCAGCCAGCACGCGTCCGGCCCAGCCAATGAGCCGGCTGGTGGTCTCGTTGCCCGCGCCGACGACCACGGTTATGTAGGTCAGGATTTCCTCGCGTGTGAGCCGCCGGCGGGTCCCGGCCTCGTCCTCAAACTCGGCCTGGAGCAGGTCAGTCATGATGTCATCGGACGGGTGCTTGCTGTGCCAGTCGAGGTATTCGGCGAAGACCTCGCCGCTCATGAAGTCGGCTTGCATCGGCTGCCCGGCCTCGGTCTGCAAGTGCTCATTGCCTCGGTCTCGAATGAACTCTTGGTCCTCCTCGGGGATGCCGAAGAGCATGCCAATCGTCCACATCGGCACCAGCGCGCCGATGTCGGCGACGAAGTCAAACCGGTTCGCTCCGATCAGCGGATCAAGACAGCGAACACAGAAGTCGCGGATCTTGGGCTCGAGCGCGGCTACCTTCCGGGGAGTGAACACCCCGGACAGCAGCTTGCGGTGCGTCGTGTGCACCGGCGGATCCTCAAAGAGAATCACGCCCGGCGGGAACTCGATATCGGCCTTGATCATTTCCAGGACGTCGCCCCGCCCGGAGATGTACGTCTCTGGGTCGGAGAACACCTGGTCGACGTCATCGAAACGGCTCAGCGCGTAGAAGTCGTGATCGGAGTTGTAGTACAGCGGCGCCTCGTCGCGCAGGCGCCGGTACATCGGATACGGATCCGCGTTGAGGTTGACGTTGTAAGGGTCGTAGTACACATCGCTAGCGTTGACGGCAGTCACCCTCGCCCCTTCCCTGGCCGAGTGCGTTTCAGGCGGTGTCGACGGAATCCGACCGTACGCGTGGCGTCACTTCAGCAGGGCTCCAGCGTCGACGGGCAGCGGTACTCGTGCACTATTACTTCCGTACCATGAACGACCTCTTTCCGGCCGTGTTCAGACGCCGCGCCGAGGTAGGACTACAAGTCCAGGCCCGCGCCCTGGCCTCGGACCAGCGGCTCGGCAGGCCGAGCCCAGGACTCCTGGACCTCCGCCCGGATGGTGATCATGGATATCGGCCCCGAGATCGCTCCAGCGGGATCGGCCAACGTCGCCAATAGCCTGGCTGCCGGCGACATCTTCAAGTCCGAGGACGAGGCATTCGCGCAGGCGCACTCGGCCACCCCCGACCGGCGGATGCGACGCTGCGCCACCGGGTCAGGCACAACCTGCGCGCGCTCCCGGACGGCACCACCTTCACGTTCAAGTACGACAAGGAACTCCGGCGCAACCCGGGCGCGCTGTTCGATCACACGCCTGACGAGCTGTGGGAAGCCTGGCGAGCCCGGAGCTGCCCGGTGCTGCTGGTGCGCGGAGGCAACAGCGACGTACTCACCGCCGTCGTCGCCCAGCGCATGCTGGCGGAAAATCCGAACGTCAGCTTCGTTAGCGTTCCGGACTGCGGCCACAGCATCACACTCGACAGTCCTGACGGACTACTCGAGGCAGTCAGCCCCTGGCTGGCGGCCACCGAGGCCGGCCAGGCGGCCTGAAACCCGGGCCGAGAAAGTACGCCTGCGCCAGAGATCGAGACGCACAGGTGCGGGGGTTTACACGGGCGTTCGTGAAATAGATCACGCAGACTTGCCCTTGACCCGCGCCTAACCCGCATTAGACGCTCTGTTAGAGGCTAAGCGACATGACTGCAAAGGAACTTTATTCTGTGAGCATTCAGCAAGAGCGGACTATACCTACAGTTCCAGCGGTCAAGGCAAATCAGTCAACGGACGATAAGCCTCGTTCGCACGGGCGGCTGCCCATATGGGTACTGGCACCCATGTACCCGGTCTCCATCGGTGTAGCAATCGTCATCGGAATTGTTTTCTTCGGTAGCCACTAAGGCAGGCTGCGGCTACCCGGCGTCGGCCGTCACGCCGACGGGTGCGCCTAATGCTGGAACGCCCGGCCGATCCGGGCGAAACGGCGCTCGATCATCTGCCGGCTTTCCTCGTGCGGGAGGATGTATAGCCGGCTGGTCCCGATCGCATCGATGACCTGCCGTGCAACCGTGTCCACGTCCAGAACCTCGCCTCGCAGTTCCCGCTCTTGCGAAGATTCTGGGTGCCTCGAACCCGGTCCTCCCAGCTCTGGGGGACGGTTCCGGTGTGAAGACCCGATATCAGTGGCGACTCGCATCGGGCACAAAACCGAGACGCTTATTCCGGTCTCCCGCAGCTCCCGGTGGAGCACCTCCGCCAGTGCCACCACTCCGTACTTGGCCACGGTATAGGGTCCTAGGCCGATATTCGCCACCAGCCCGGCAAACGAGGACGTGAACAGCAGGTGGCCTGTCCCGCCTGCCCCAAGCATCCTCGGCAGAAAGGCCTCGACGCCATGAATGGGCCCCCACAGGTCGACATCTATGATCCACTTCCAGTCGTCGTGGGTCATATCAGCGACCGCGCCGCTGGTAGCGACCCCAGCGTTGTTAAACACCACATCCACGTGACCGAAGTGCGCGTACGCGCCTTGGGCGAGCGCCTGAACAGCGTCATAATCACGAACGTCTGTGCTCACTCCTATTGCCTGGCTGATGCTCTCCAATTCCCTTACCGCAGCCGCGAGCCGATTGTCCTCGACGTCTGCCAAAACAATGTTCCAGCCTCGCTCAGCAAGCCCCCGAGCTGTCGCGAGTCCGATACCGCTCGCTCCCCCGGTGATAACGGCCACCTTCGGCGATGTCATTTCCGTTCCCATCTCGATCGTCAGCCACGCGGCCACAAGCACGAGTCCCCAAGTCCGGCGGCACCGGGGAGGCACGGGAACACTGGGACGCTCTCGGGTCTAGAACGGAGGGTCACCTTCGCCTGGCAAGAGCACGCGAAGCCGCGACGTCGCCCCCATCAATGGGATTGATCGCGCAGCCAATGTACGCCGGGTGATCCTCTAAGAGGTAGTGGTACGGATTGCCGATGGATTTTCGAGCGCGGTAAATTGCCGCGCTCAGCGAGCCTGCGAAGATCCTGCGGCAGTCCAGGCAGGATCGCGGCCGATGAACCCCAGCAGCTTCGTCTGAGGATCCGCGTCGTTCGGCACCTCGACCTTCGGACCGTATTGGCCGGACGACCGGATGACCTCCGCCAGCGGCTCCATGCCGGCCAGCAGCTCTGCGCAGAATCAGGATCCAGGCGCTCGTCCTGCCCGGTGGCCCGAGCGAGGTCCCAGGTGTGCATGAATACAAGCAAAACGAGAAGGCGTTGACAAACTAGTGAGTGATTACTAACTTAGTGCACATGACGGAACAAGCAGTGCGGCAGCGGGGTACGGGGCACCGGGATCGGGCTACGGGACGCGGGCCGCGGATGCCGGCCGAGCAGCGGCGCGAACTGGTGCTCGGTGAGGCGATGGCTGCCTTCGCCGCGCACGGGTACGCGGGAACCTCGACCGAGGAGGTCGCGCGCCGGGCCGGCATCAGCCAGCCGTACCTGTTCCGCCTGTTCCCCACAAAGAAGGCGCTGTTCGTGGCGCTGGTCGAGCGGTGCTTCCGCCGGGTGCGAGACGAGTTCGCGGCCGCCGCCGGTGAGCTGACCGGCGAGGAGGCGCTGATAGCGATGGCGGAGGCGTACGAGGCGCTGCTCGACGACCGGGTCCTGCTGCTGCTGCAGATGCAGGCCTACGCAGCCTGCGAGGACCCGGAGATCCGCGACGCCACCCGGACCGGATTCCGGAAGCTATGGGAGCAGATCGAGCGGACTACCGGGCTGCCGTACCAGACCGTGGTGGACTTCTTCGCGGTCGGCATGCTGATGAACGTCGCGGCGGCGATGAACCTGCCCGAGGTCGACGAACGATGGACCTCGTGGTGCCCGAAGCCTAAGCGCTAGCAGCTCATTAACCAGGAAGAGGGCGGCCTCGGCATGCCTGCAGAAGTTAGTGAGTACTCACAAATTGAGAAGGGACGCGGGGAATGACCTCGAAGAGCGGGATGATCTGGACGTTCGCAGTGACGTCTACGGCGCTGTTCATGGCCTCGCTGGACAACCTGGTGGTGACTACGGCGCTGCCGTCGATCCGGGAGCACCTGCACGCCGGGCTGGAAGGCCTGCAGTGGACGGTCAACGCCTACACGCTGACGTTCGCGGTGCTACTGCTCACCGGCGCCACGCTGGGCGAGCGGTTCGGGCGGCGGCGGCTGTTCACCGCCGGGCTCGCGGTGTTCACCGCGGGGTCGGCGGCCGCTGCGCTCGCGCCCGGCATCGGCTGGCTGGTCGCAGCGCGGGCGGTACAGGGCGTGGGGGCCGCGCTGCTGATCCCGCTCACCCTGACTTTGCTGTCGGCCGCCGTGCCACCGGAGCGGCGCGGCCTGGTGCTCGGCGCCTGGGGCGCGGTAGGCGGCCTGGCCGTCGCGGTCGGGCCGCTGGTCGGCGGGGCGATCGTGGACGGTGCGTCATGGCAATGGATCTTCTGGGTGAACGTGCCGATCGGCGCCGCGATGCTGCCGTTCGCCCGGATCAAGCTCACTGAGAGCAAGGGCACCGCGACGCGCCTGGACTGGCCCGGACTGGTACTTGCGAGCCTGGGCCTGTTCGGCATCGTGCTCGGCGTGGTCCGAGGCAACGCGCACGGCTGGACCAGCATCACCGTGCTGGCGCCGATGGTAACCGGGGCGGTGCTGGTGGCCGCCTTCGTCGCCTGGGAGCTGCGTGGCGCCCGCACGCCGATGCTGCCGATGCGACTGTTCCGCTCCCGCGGCTTCACGATGACCAATGCAGCTTCGCTGCTGATGTACTTCGGGATGTTCGGGTCGATCTTCCTGCTGGCGCAGTTCCTCCAGGTCGTACGGCACTACAGCCCGCTGGAGGCGGGGTTGCGGACGCTGCCGTGGACCGGCATGCCAATGCTGGTGGCGCCGATCGCCGGCGCGCTGTCGGACCGGATCGGCGGCAGGCCGCTGCTGGCCTCCGGGCTGCTCCTGCAGGCCATCGGGCTGGGCTGGCTGGCGCTTGTCGCTTCCCCGACGGTGCCATATCTGGACCTGGTCCCAGCGTTCGTGGTCTCCGGGGTGGGCATGTCGCTGTTCTTCGCCCCGGTGGCGAACGTGGTGCTCAGCTCGGTGCGGCGCACCGAGGAGGGCATCGCCTCCGGCGCGAACAACGCGATACGGGAACTGGGCGGCGTGCTCGGCATCGCGGTGCTCGGCGCCGTGTTCTCGGCCCGTGGCGGCTACGGGTCCGCCGCGTCTTTCGTCGCCGGGCTGACGCCAGCGGTGTGGGCAGGCGCGGCGGGGGTCGCCGTTGCCGCCGTTGCCGCCATGCTGATCCCGGCCGCACTCGGCCGGTCTTCGGAGGCTTTCGTCAAGGGGGCGCTCGACGAGGCCGAAGAGCGGGTGGAGGAACCTGCCCTGGTCGGGTGAGCCGCGGCGAATAGTGCGGGACCGTCCGGTGCGCGGTCCCGCACTGGCGCACCGGGGGAGCCGGCAGATGGGATTCAATCAAGCAAGCGTTTATACGGTCTCGTGGGAAATCGAGCCGCGAGCCTGCGAAGCAATCCGCACCGCCGCTGTCCCGCGTACTGGGGTCAGAGCGGTTCGGGTAAGCCCTCCCGAAGCGTGGGGTTGGCACTGGTGTGCTGCCTGCGGAGTCTCAGCCACAAGAACAGCAGCACCAGCGGCACTGCGAGACCGCCGATACCGTAGGCAAGGAATGCGCCGAGGCCGTGGATGTGACCAACGAGCCACTCAAAGTTCTGGCCGAAAAAGCCGGTGACGAATGTCAGCGGCAGGAAGACGGTAGCCAGGATCGTGAGCTGCTCGATGGTGGCGTTCTGGCGGACACTGACCTTTGTCTGCTCGACCGAGATGACCGCCATGTTGGCCTCCAGAACCGTGCCAAGCAGGTCACGCTGCGCGGCGACCTCCTCGTTGACCAGCAGCAGGTGATCCTGGACGTCACGCACATACGGCTGCAGTTCCGCAGCGGCGGCGCGCTCGACGGTGGCGACAACGCCGAGCAGCGGGTGGACCGCTCGGTAGAAGTCGGTTGCCTCGCGTCGCAGCGAGTAGATCCGCTCAGTCGGCGCCACGGCGCCCGAAAACACGGTGGCCTCGATCTGGTCGATGTCACGTTCGAGCCCGGCCACGACAGGCGAGTACCCGTCTACTACCTGATCCAAGATCGCCCACAGCGCGGATGCGCTGCCCGCGGCGAGCAACTCTGGCCGCTGTTCCAGCCGCTGCCGCGCCCCGCGCAGCTCGCTCGCCACACCCTGCCGCACCGTGATCACGAAAGTTGGCGCGAGGAAGACGCTGATTTCACCGAACTCGACCTCTTCGGCCTCGTCGTCGTAACGCGCCGTCCGCAGGATTACCAGCCGCACGTCTCCGTCATAGCTCTCGACCTTCGGCCGCATATGAAAGGTCTGCGCGTCCTCGACCGCCAGTTCGTGCAGGCCGAAGGTGTCGCGGACTTGGGCCAGCTCCTCCGTTCCGGGCTCGAACAGTCCGAGCCACACGAATCCGCCCTGCCCGCACCGGGCCGCGGCCTCCTCGAGCGGCACCGCGTCTTCACCTTGCCTTCGGCCGTCCTGGTAGTGAGCACAGTCAATGATCATCTCGGGAACCCTCTTGTCAGGCAGTCGGGGCAAACATCCGCTGTCCAGCATGCCCGAATCCCGCAACTGTCAGGAAGATCGCGACCCGAGGCGCCGAGCCGCAGGTTTTGGACCTGCCGCTCGTGTGCCGCATGACTAGACCAATGACGCCAAGGCCTCGGCGCTGCTCGCGGTCCTACAAGAGCTGAACAGGTTTTGACGACGCAGGCCGCCGGGATGGGTTTGGTTCAACGAAATCGATCGACTGCCTCGCCTCGGCCTGGTGGCGCTCGGGGCGCGCTCACCGGGTCGTGTCACTCCGGCGACAGTGGCCACGGGCAGGGCCGCGTCGGGATCTGCCCGGACGCGCCGTACCGAACGACCCAACGCCGAGGTCAGCGTCGGCGAGCTGCGCGAAATCCGCGCAGCGACAGGCCGCGCACGGACGAAGAGAAATCGTCATCAGCGGACCGCGGTGTAGTCCACCAGGCCGCAGTTCGGATGGCTGACGACATAGTCGCGAGAGCTGCAGATGAGCCGGCGGCCGGCACCTGGCTGCCGCTACCCTGGGCAGGCCGCGCGCCGCTGCGGGCGGCTTCCGCAGCGACCACGCGGAGCCCATCTGCCAGATGCGTCAGAGTGGAGAAGCCGGTGACGATCGAGGTAGCGGACCCGCGGCTGCTCGCGCTGATCGGTGAGTCAGCCCGGCCGGAGCTCCTGGCTACCGGGTTCGGGTTCGTGGAGGGGCCCATATGGAACCCGCGGGAAGGGTGCCTGTACTTCAGTGACATCACCGGCGACGCCCGGGTCAGGTGGTCACAGCGCGACGGCGCGAGCATCGCGCGCCAGCCCAACTTCAAGGGCAACGGCATGACCTACGACGCCGGCCTGGCCCTCATCACCTGCGAGCACTCCACCAGCCGCGTCACCCGCAACCACGGCGGCACCGAGGAGGTGCTCGCCTCGCACTTCATGGACAAAGAGCTGAACAGCCCCAACGATGTCGTGGTCAGCAAGGCAGGAGTCATCTATTTCACCGACCCGACCTTCGGCCGGACCAGCGCTGACTTCGGGCTGCTGCGTGACCCGCAGCTCGACTTCCGCGGCGTCTTCCGGATCACCACCGGCGGCGGCCTCGAGCTCATCGACAGCGACTACGACCAGCCCAACGGGCTGTGCTTCTCACCCGACGAGCAGGTTCTCTACGTCAACGACTGCCGCACTCACCGCATCTACCGGTACCAGATCGGCGCTGACGGGTCAGCCGGCGACCGGGAAGTTCTCGTCGAAGGCATCACCGGCTTCGACGGGATGAAATGCGACCACCACGGCAACATCTACATCACCGGGCCCGACGGCACCGGAATCCTCGTCTTCGACCAGGCCGGACACAAGCTCGGCACGCTGACAGTGCCCGAAAAGCCCGCCAACCTCAACTGGGGAGGACCGGCCTGGTCCGACCTTTACATCTGCGCGAGAACCTCGCTGTACCGGTACTCCCTCAAGATTCCCGGAGCCCGCTGCTCCTACATGGACATCTAGCTCGGGATCGCTCCACACAGCCCTATGGCGTCAGTCCCAGCCGGGCTCCAGCTGTCACGCGCCGCTCGCGTTCAGCGATCCGGATGCCCGGCCAGAATGGCTCCCGGACCCAGGACATACGACCTGTCCAGGTACGTCAGTCACAGCTCTCGGGCGACCCGCTCGGCTCGCACCGACTTTGGGATCGCAGAACGCCCGTACTTGGAGATGGCAGCGCAACATCCTCCGGCGGTCAGTCCGCGCCCACGGCGACACCAAGCCGGCCTCGCGCTGCTGGCGATCCCGTTCGCGAACTCGTGGTACGCAGGAAGGCGCCGGCAGCAAGTGGATCACAAGCCTGACCGGCGCTGCCGGAGCATCTTGGCGTGCCGACGCGCAGTAATGGGCTTTGCGCCCCGGGCTACCGCGCGATCGCGCTCAGCCTCATCGAGGTCATAGTGCCCCACAACGGGCAGCATCGCTTCTCCCACAGCGCGCGGCCGGTAAAAGTGCCGATAGAGGCCGATGTCCTCCGCTAACGGATGGAGTTCTTCCTCGGTGTCGGCGGTGAGCCCGAACCACGGGGGTTCATATGACCGGTAGCCGCGCTGACCCAATGGGTGCGAGCCCCGCAGCTTATAGACGTAAACGGTCACGTCTTCACCCCAGCCGGCTATACGTTCCGCGGACTCTGTCGCCATCGGTGGGAGCGCCCGCTAGGGCGACGAGGCTGCAAGAAAAAGCTACTCCAGATCGACCTCGGTTAGCCGCGGGGCCCGCTCTTCTCTGCTGTTCAGCGACCGGCGAGCGCCAGGTCGATCTGGTACCACTCGATCCGGTGCGGAATCTTCGCCATCGCGACGGCGTCCCGCGCCTCGTTGACCGCGCGCCGGGCCTCCACGTACCGGCGCAGATGCGAGCGCACCTGGGGCGGGAAACAGCCAGGACGGTGGCCCAGGCCGAGTCCATCCCACCGCGGCGGACCACCCTGCGTGCCATCGTCATCGCCGTTCCATGTTCATTAACTCCGTTACTCACATGGCATGCGCGTGACCCGCGAACTAGTTCTGGCTGAGCTGGCAGCAGGTGAAATGGAGAGGCGATGAGTAATAGCTACTCTAACTGGAGCGACCTCAATGGCTAAAGGCCGCGCGGCTCCCCCTTGGCACTAAGGACGAGAAAGGTCGTCGGCAAGACCGCGGCCCGTCTGCGCCGGGAAGCGTACGTGCGCGGACACCAACTGGCAAAGATGCGCACGACGGCCGGGCTAACCCAGGCGGAGCTCGCCGCGTGCGTCTCCAAGATCGAGTATGGCGAGATCTCCGGTATCGAAGTGGGCGCGCCTATGCGTCCGCACTCGGCGGAAGCATCGACGTAGTCGCTCACATCGGCGACCGGAGCTGGAAAGTCGCCTGGACTAGGGCCCCCGGCTAGCCCGGCGACATCCACTTCAACTGTCAGTCACCGCCGACGATGGCGCAAGAACATGCGGCGCGGCGTGCTCGAAGTAGAGATGCTGTCCTCGCCTTTGCCGCGCCGTTCCGGCCTGACCCAGTCGTACGGCGGTGGGGGACCTCCCGTCGTAGTGGCCACCCTGGTTGACCTTGCCGGCGGAGGCGTCCTGCGTGCTTGGCTGGGTTCGGACCAGGGCGTTAGGGTTGGCTGGTGGCGGAGGTCCCCGGCCAGAACGCCGGTCGTGACGGTGATGTCGGCCGGGACCGTCGGGTGCGGCTGCCACCGAGACGGTTCTCCTTTGTCGGGAGAACCGCAGACCTCGCGGAGGTTGCGGCCAGGCTTGGCCGATACCCGGTGGTGACGCTGACCGGCTCGGCGGAGTCGGAAAGACCGCGCTGGCGATCGAGACGGCATGGACGGAAGTATCGGCAGGGCGGGCGGAGCGGGCGTGCTACGTCGATTTGGTGTCCTGCCGCACCGAGGAGCAGGTAGTTGCCGCCCTGGTTGAGGGGGTCGGGATCCGATTCGCCGAGGCGGCGGCCGGCCTTGATGCTGTCACCGAAGCACTGTCAGGCTGCCTGTCGCTGCTCGTTCTCGACAACTGTGAACACGTTCTGCAACCGGCTCGCAGTGCTTGCGATCAACTGGCCAGGCAAGCCGCGGATCTGCGGATTCTGGTGACGAGCCGCATCCCGCTCGATATCGAGCCGGAATGTGTGTGGCGGGTACAGCCCATGGCTCTTCCCGGCGAGGCCGGTCATCCGGTTGCTACGGACGCGCTGCGCCTGTTTTATGCCCGGGCAGCCATGGCGGGGGTGACACTGCAGGCTGGACCCGAGGAGCTGATGCTTGCGGGCAGCATCTGCCGTAAGGCGGGCGGGCTTCCGCTGGCGCTCGAATTGGTCGCCAATCGCCTGCGCGCTGCTTCGCTGGCCGAACTGGCAACAGAGCTGCGTTCTTCGGAATGGCCGGCCAGAGGCACAGGTTCCGGGCGCCACGACTCGCTGGATGCGTGCCTGGCCTGGAGTCATGCGCTGCTGCCGGCTGATGCGGCGGCGATATTCAGGCGGCTGAGCGTATTCCCCGCGGGATTCGACCTCGCCGCGGCGCAGGAGGTGGCGGGGGCTCCGCCGGTCCTGGCCGGTCAGGTTGGTTCGCTAGTCGGGCAGCTAGTCACGGCATCGTTGCTAGAAGCGGACACCAGTGGGGCCAGGGCCCGGTTCCGGTTCCTTGAGCCGGTACGCCAGTACGCCGCGGCACGCCTCGCCGACGCTGGCGAAGAGGACCTGGCCCGGCGGAGGCACGCCCATGCGTTCCTGGCCCGGGCCGAAACCATCGAGCCGATGCTGTTCGAGCCGAAGGCCGAGCAGCATTGCGACCTGCTCGAGCTCGACCGGTCCGATCATGATGCCGCCCTTGGCTGGTTCTTGTCGCGCGGGGCCGCCGGGGAGGCGCAGCGGCTGGCAGCCGCGCTGTACTTCTTCTGGTATACCCGCGGCTGGTTCGTAACCGGGTTGCAGTGGCTGCGTGCGGCGCTGGCAGCGGAGGCACCAGTCGAGCCGCTGGTGCGGCTGCGTGCCGAGGTCGGGCTGGCGCAGTTGGCGTTCATCGCAGGCGACGGCCTTGCCTCGTTCGCGGCCATCGAGTCCGCACTGCCGGCGGCCCGGTTGCTTGGCGACGATGTGGTGCTGGCCCGGTGCCTGGCGACCGCCGGTTGGGTCTGGTGGTTCCTGGACCCGGAGCGCTCAGCCGCGCTTTTCGAGGAGGGCCTCGCGGCTGCCCACCGCAGCGGTGATGGCTGGGCCCGAAGTACCGGGCTGGCCGGGCTGGGCTGGGCCCGCTGTTTCGCCGCACGTTTCGACGCGGCCATCGGTCCGTTGCAGGACGCTATCCAGCTGACCGCCCGCTCAGGACGGCGGCAGCAGCTTGCGATGGCTCTGCTCGGCCGCGGTGCGGTTGAGCTATGGCGGGGGAAGCTCGCTCCGGCGCAGGCATCCGCGCAGCAGGCGCTGGGCGTGCTGCGGGAGATCGGCGATGCCACCTGGACCAGCGCGGCGCTGGCCATCGTGGCCGAGATCGAACGCACCCGCGGCCGGCTGAGGACCGGCCGGCCACCATGCTGCCGAGGCCATCGAAGTCGCCCGGCGGGCCAATTCGGCTATCAACGTAATGCTCGCCACCGGTCACATGGGCCGCATTCTGCTGGCCCGCGGCGAACCTGGCGCTGCCGCTCACCTTGATCAGGCCGTGCGACTCGGCCGCGCCTTCGCGGTGCGGCCGCTCCTTGCCTGGTGGCTCGATTCACTCGGCGAGCTTGCCGAGCTGGAAGGCCGCTACGACGGCGCACGAAGCTGGTACGAACAGGCCGCCGATCACGCGGCCGGCTGCGGCCTGGCGGCGGATGCCGCCCGCGCCTGCCATCATCTGGGGCGGCTGGCATGGGCACGCGGCGACGCGGCATCGGCGGTCAACAGCTGCCACGAGGCGCTGGCAGGGCAACTCCGGGCAGGCGATCACCTCGGGCTAATCGAAACGCTGGAGACCCTCGGTGGCCTCCTGATCGACGAAGGACGCGCCGAGCGCGGCCTGCCACTGCTGGCCGCCGCTGCCACCGACCGGGACGCGCTGGGCTTTCCGCTACGGCCGATGGAGGCCGACCGGGTCGCAGGCTGGATCGCGGCCGGCCGCCAGCATCTCGGCGAGCAGGCACAGCCCGCGTGGGAACGCGGTACCGGGATCATCATCGAGGAAGCAGCTGTGATGGCCCGGCGGGGGCGGGGCCCTCGCCGGCGGCCTGCATTCGGGTGGTCAAGTCTCACCCCCACGGAGCGCAGCGTCGCGGATCTCGTCGCCCGCGGCCTCACCAATCCCGAAATCGCGGCCCGCCTCGGGGTGAGCGCCGGCACCATCAAAGATCACGTGTCGAGCGCCCTGCGCAAACTCAGCGTGCGCACCCGGGCCGAGCTGGCCGCCGCCGTCTCCAGCCACCCAGGGATGTAGTCCCCCATCCGGCCGATGTTCTTTCCGCCGGGCCGCCGGATGCTGTCTGCATGCCGAACGCAATCCTCTACGGAATCACCATCGGCTACTCAACGGCCGGCGATGGCCCGCCCGTCAACCAGCTACGCACGGCGGCACGGGCTCGAGCCTCCTTCTCCATAATTCCTGCCACGTCACCACCGCTGTCCTGCCGAGAAATCTGCATGGGTCTGGCGATGACGCCCGCCCTTCACGGGCCTAGGGTGCCGTGCCTGAGAATGCCTGGCATCGCGGCTTGAGCCAGCTTCCGGATGTGGCGCCATGAGTTGACGGCTGTTCCCGGTGCATGGCGGAAGGAGGCCATCCATGGACCAACAGGCGACGTTCCTGGACTGCCCGGCCTATCTCGACGAGTCCGGTGTAGTGAGGTGCGCGCTCCCCGCCGACGTCAAACGCCGCTATGTCGCTAGATCGACCAGCGGGCTGGTTGAGCACGTGGTGATCAGGTGCCCCGTCGGCCACCTATTCAACGCGCCCATCGAATTCATCCGCCTGCCAACGCGCCCAGACATGGCTCTGGGGATGATCCGCCGCGCCCCGCTCGAAAGCCATAACGCCAGTTGATCTGCGCGCGTGTCAGCAGCGGTTGACTCGAGGGTCTGACGGGTGGCCGGCGGCCGACTGGGCAAGTTGCACTCGGGATGTGATGCCGAGCTTGCCTGGCTGGAGGACACACCAACTTGGAGCGACTCGATCGCATCAAGTCCCCCTGACTGGCCATGGCATTCGAGCATGACTGCTGGTTCCCCCGCGCCGTGCGCGGGGCAGCCGAGCGCATTCCCAGCTGCCAGCACGCCGAGCTACGCGGCCTCGGCCATGGTGCCCCGCTGCTGGCCGCCGACCAGGTCAACCCATCATCGCGGCGTTACTTGACTGAGCGAGCCAGATGCCGACCCACCGGCAACCTCCCCGCGCGGTGCAGCGCACGCTAGAAGAACTCGACGCAGGTAAGCGCGGCCAGCCGGTCCAACAACTCTTACCAGGAACGAATTCGGCCGGACGGTCGGGCACCAGCGACCAGTGCAGACCTTCTCCCGGTCGCAGAACACGCACCACCCAGCGCTGATTGTCCCCCGAAAGTCCCCGAACCGGCGCGTCAAGTCCGCGGTGCCATTTTCGAAAGGACGCTCTGAAATGGAGCCCCCTTACGGAATCGAACCGTAGACCTTCTCCTTACCATGGACATCAGGGATGCCAATGGCCAGGAGCATTATCATGCGAATATCCAGTTCAGCTGCTTATTTGTGCCTCCGTGTGCCTGCCTGTGCATGCCGGTGTCCGGCAAGTGGCCCCCCAAGATGGCTCGGCGGATTCCAGCCATCGTCGCAACAGATGACTGATGTCTGTGGATGGTAGCGGTGTTCAGCGCACCGCGGCGCGTGCTAGGTCGCTGACCGGCGTGCCGGTTTGCGCGGCCCAGGCCTGGATGGTGGCGGCCAGAGTGAGGGCACTGCCGTAGAGAACGTGCTTGCCGCCTTGCCTGGCGATGAGGGTGCCGAGCGAGGCGAACGCTCGTCCTTTGCGGGCCAGAACCAGGATGTCGGTGGCGGCCCGCTCACCGGTCCAGTGCCCGGCGGGCAGCCGGACATGCTGGCCGAGGCCGCCTGGTGCCTCACGGCTGCCGCCGGTTAGCCAGTCATCGAGCAGGCCGAGGGCGACGCCGATGCAGGCAGCGACGGTGGGAGCGGTGTCGCCGGGTGATTCGGGCTCTGCCTGGTCCAGGATCGCCGCGGCCAGGGCGGTGTCGCCGTCGGCGAGTCCCTCGGCAGCCAGCCGCAGCGTGGTGACGGCCAGGTCGCGGGCGTGGCCGACCGGGGTGAACATGGTCATGTTGCGGCGCTCAACCGCGCGGTTCATCGCGGCCTGGAGGGTTTGCAGGTCGGGGACGTCGATGTTGTCGACGTCGATGCCCTCCTCGGCCAGCAGCGGTGCCAGCTCGCGCAGCGTGTCCTGCGCCAGGCCGGGCTTGATCTCGATCTCCGGCAGCCCGGGCGGTGGCTCGGGACTGCGGCGGCGCATGTCGGCCATGCGCCCATCCTCCCAGCACCGGCGCCTGGCTGCCGCCCGTCGCGGCTAGCTGCCGCTGTCGTTGGTCAGCGCGGTCGCCAGCAGGGCAGCCGGGGTGCCCCAGCCCAGGGTCTTGCGCGGCCGGTCGTTCAGCTCAGCCGCCACGGCGGCCAGCACCTCCGGGCCATGCACCCGCAGGTCGCTGCCCTTGGGAAAGTACTGGCGCAGCAGGCCGTTGGTGTTCTCGTTGGTGGGCCGCTGCCAGGGTGAGTGCGGGTCGCAGAAGAACACCGGCATGCCGAGCGCCGCGGCGATCTGCTCGTGCAGCGCCATCTCCTTGCCCTGGATGCTCCTATGGGTGTCAAGCGGCGCGGCAGAGTGGTTCGGTGTTAAGCCATGCCTGGTAGCGGCTAGCTAGCTCAGCGCTGTGCAAGACGCCGCGCTCCAGGCGTGATAGCCGCATCGGCGTTACCATCAGCCGGCTAGCCGCGCTGGCCAGAGTGATCCCGGCACCGGACCGCTGACGTCGCAGGTCTGCCGGGTCGGGCACGGTCGCGGGATTGGTGAGCAGCCGGAACATTTCCCGGGCGATGTATCGCTTGATGCAGCGCAAGATCTCCTTGTCGCTCTTACCCTCTGCCCGGCGGCGTGCCGCATACGCTCTGGTGGCCTGATCGCTGGCCAGCCGCGACATTGCGACGCGCCATAGGGCGTTGTTCGCCTCGCGGTTGCCTCCCGGTTCAGCCGGTGCCGAGTGATCTTGCCCGAGGACGCCTCGACCGGGCTCACGCCGCACAGGGCCGCGAAAGAGCCCTCGGTCTGCATCCGCTCCGGGTTATCCCCGGCGGCAACTAGCAGCGCTGAGGCGACGTCGGGGCCAACACCCCGAGCCGAGAGCAAAGCCCGGTTCGCATCCGCGCAGGCCGCGGCGATCGCCGCATCGAGCTCATCGATCTCCGCGCTCAGCATCTGATGCCGGCGTGCCAGCAGCCGCAGCGACCGCTTGGTCGCCGCGACCGGATCAAGGGTGGCTCCGGGGCGCAGCGCCGTGCAAGCCGCGACCCGTCGCCCGGCACCAAGGCCGGTCAGCTTGTCCCGTAACTCCTGCGGAGCGGTCACGATCAGGTCGCCAATCTGGTTGCCCGCCTGGGTCCGCGCCTTGACAGCCGATCGGCGTGCCACGCGCAGGGCGCGCAGCGCCTCCGCGCCGCCGTCCGCAGACTTCGGCGTGCCGGATGCCTCGCCACTCAGCACAGCCCGCGCCGCCGCTTCGGCGTCCGCGGTGTCAGACTTTCCCCGCCGCCGCCGGGCCTGGCGGTTCGGCCGGTTCACCTCCACCACACGCGCCCCTTCTGCTGCCAGCAGGCGGGCCAGCCCGGCCCCGTAGGCACCCGTCCCCTCGACGCCGACCATAGCCAGCTCGCCGAATGATCTGAGCCAGCCCAGCAGCTGGCGATAGCCCTTCGCCGTAGCGGCGAAACTGGCCGTGGCCAGGATCTGGCCCCGCGCATCGATCACCGCAGCGACATGCACGTCCTTGTGAGTGTCCACACCGCCGATGACAACCCTGTCCTGACTTGACATGCTGGAACCTGCCTCCTGCTCGCACTAGTGGGACGGCACCACCGGCCGGGACGGGCGGACAGGACTCTCACGGTGCGGCCAAGGCTCCTATCAGGTCACATCCGTCCGGCCGGCTGGTGCGCGTCCCCGGGCGAGAGCCAGGCCGACTAATCCACGGCAAGGCACGAAGCCGGTCCCAGGTCGGGTCAGGCCCGGATACCAGCCCGGGGACTGGACCATCATGGAGTCCCAGGTCAGCGACCGGCGCAGCTGGGCCGGCAAACCCGCCATGGCCGCCACCAGCGCGTCCCGGACTGTCTCGGCGTCATGCCGCAGGCCGGGCAGGTGCACCAGGATGGTGAACCGGCTGGCCCGCTCGACCAGCGTGCCTATCGCCGAGCGGTTGAGCGCGCCGGTGATCAGATCACCCTCCCAGTGCCCGGCCTCGCTGCGCCCGGCGGCCGCAGCGGGCCGCTGGCTGATCATCGTCATCCCGGTCAGCGCCCCGGCCCGGCGGGCGTCGCCGCGGCGGCGCGGCTTACGCCTCCGCCGGCCGGTCCGCAGCACTCCAGGCAGATCCCGTCGCAGCCCGCCCAGCTCCGGCCGGTAAACCGCCTGGTAGATCGTCTCGTGCACCAGATGCCGGCCGGGGTCGCCAGGGAACTCGGCGCGCAGCGCCCGGCTGATCTGCTCCGGGCTCCACCGCTTCTCCAGCCGGCCGGCCACGAACTCGCGCAGCACCGGATCACCGTTCAGCTTGCCGCGACCGGGCCGGGCCAGCCGCCCGGCAGCCAGCCGCTGCGCCGCGAACGGACGGTACTGCCCGCTGCCCGGCTCGCAGTTGCGGCGCAGTTCCCTGCTGACCGTCGACGGGCTGCGTCCTAACTGCCCGGCGATGGCCCGCACGCCCAGCCCAGCCCGGCGCAGATCCGCGATCCGCACCCGCTCGTCCTCCGACAAGAACCGCGGCGAGACCTCCGCCTTCCGCGCACCGATCACGGGTGGATAGTGCAGCCTCCGGCCGCCGCTGCTGGTGATTGTGCGCCCGAGCCGCCAGCGTTTCCCCGTCTTCGGGTGCACCCCGACGATCCGGCAGGCCTCCGCGTTACCGACCCCCCGGGCGATCAGCCGCGCAAACCGATCCCGCTTACCGCTATCCGGCGCGCGTCCCGGCCTTCCGCGACCTGCCATCGCAACTCCCGAACCACTCGAGTGTTGCGACGGTCACTGGAATCCGCCCTTCCCTAAATGGCTCCGGCATCCCCCTTATCCTGGCATTCATAACGTCCGGGCGGCTGGGGAAACGACGCGGTCTACTTCAACCACACCGGCCAGCAGCTACACCTGCCAGCAGACCGTGCAGTTCACCAACCCGTTCCAGGTAGGTAGACCCAGCCAGGCATAGCCGCAGCGCGGATCAGCAGCGCTGGCCACGCGACGTCGGCGTGGCCAGCGCCGTCGCCATTTGATGAGCCAGGGCGCCGCGCGGAGAGCTACGGCGTGCTGCGCGACGCTGGGTGGGAGACTGTCGTGCCCACCTGTGCGGCGAGATCGCGGAGCCAGCGGTGGCCGGCGTCGTGGGTGTGGACTGGGTGCCACCACAGGGCTTCGCGCACCGGCACCGCATCGAAAGGGCACGCCAGAATGCGGACGCCGCTCTCAGCAGGAAGGCGATCTGCCAACAGTGCCTGCACCAGGGCGATGCGCCGAGTCCCCGCGACCATGGCGGGAAGCAGCTGGAAGTTGTCGACGGAGACCTGGACGTGCGGTTCCACGCCCAGCATGCTCAGCTGCCGCGCCACAGTGGCGTCGAAGGTCCGCTGGTATGCAGCCCACGGCAGGTCGGCGAGCAGCTCGAGCGTGAGCTGGTCGCCCACCTCCGTATTGTCCCGCGCCACGACGCACATCCAGCTGTCCCGGTACAGCTCGACCGCCGGCAGATTGCTGATTACCCCATGCGGCATGAGCAGGCCGTCGACCGTGCTCAGCTGTCCGGCCGGGTCGACCGCAATCGAGGCCGGCGGCTGCCGGAATGTGAGGCGAACACGCGGAGCCCGCGAATGTAGCACCCGGGCCAGCCGCGCGCCGAATACCGCGACGGCATAATCCGAGGCGAGGATCGTGAATTCCCGCTTTTCCTGCTCTGGATCGAACTGCGCCTCGCTGGCGAAGACTCGCTCCAGCATCTCGCAGGCGGTCCTGGCACGGTCAAGAAGGACAACGCCCAAGGCTGTCAGTTCGTAGGTCGCGCCGTCACGGGCGAGCAGCACGTCCCCGAAGTGGCGACGCAGCCTGGCCAGTGCAGCGCTCATCGCGGGCTGGCTGAGGCCGATCCGTTTGCCGGCCCGGGTCACGTTGCGCTCCTCGAGCAGGGCACGCAGCGCGATGACGAGATTCATGTCAAGACCCGCCAGGTTCATGCCGCTCACCCATCCAGCCCCTGGATTGATTCCATATCACGAATCGATTTCCCTGATCATGACGCGGCGTCCATAGTGATCGCAACGAACCCGGAGGTACTCCCGTGGCACCGTGGCCGCATTCGCTCGACCGGGCCAACCCGGAAGCGGAGATAGCTAAAGCCGCAAAGGCATACTCCAACTGGGGCCGCTGGGGCGATGCCGATGTCCTGGGGACGGTCAACTTCGTCACGGAAGACATCCGCCGCGCAGCTGCGGGTCTGGTGCGAAGGGGAGTGAGCTTCTCCCTGGCACAGCGGTTTGACATGGACGGGCCGCAGAAAGGCTGGCGGCGCCGCACTAACCCGGTGCACACGATGCTCGACACAGGCACCGACGCAGCACAAGGTCGTCAGGGGTTCCCGCACGGGATCGGCGGCGCCGACGACGTCATCTTCATGCCGTTGCAGTGCTCCACGCAGTGGGACGGGCTCGGCCACATATTCGACCACGGCCTTGCGTGGAACGGCCGACTGGCCGCTGCGGCCGTCACGTCTGCCGGCGACCTGGTGACCGGCATCGAGCACCTGGCGGCGGACGTCTGCGGCCGCGGCGTGCTCCTCGACGTCGGCCGGGTCATCGGCGATGCGCGGGGCGAGCTGGCGGACGGCTTCGCCATCACCGAGGAGCACCTGACGGCTGTCGCCGAGGCTCATGGTGTCCCCGTCCTGCGAGGCGATCTGGTGCTCGTGCGCACCGGGCGGTATGCGCGAGCACTGCGCGAAGGCTGGGGCGACTACGCAGGCGGCGACTCGCCTGGCCTGTCGTTCACTACTGCCGGGTGGCTACACCGCACCGAGATCGCAGCGCTGGCGACCGATACGTGGGGTTTCGAGGTCCGGCCCAATGAGTTTGACCACTCTTTCCAGCCGCTGCACCAGGTCGCCATACCGCACATCGGGCTGCTGATCGGGGAAATGTGGGCGCTTGAGGAGCTGGCCGTCGACTGCGCGGCCGACGGTGTCTACGAGTTTTTCCTGACCGCCGCGCCGTTGCCGATCACCGGTGCCGTGGGTTCCCCTGTCAATCCCATCGCCGTGAAGTGATGCCGCCGGAGGGACGCATGGCAGCCGTCAGAAATGTCCTGGTGATCGGCGCCGGCCTGGCCGGCCCGGCGATCGCCACGCACCTCGCTGCGGCCGGTATCGCGGTCGACCTCATCGAGATCAAGCCGGCCGCTGCTGCCCTCGGGTCCGGCATCACCATGCAGGGCAACGCGCTCCGCGAGCTGCGCCGGCTCGGCGTAGTGGACCACGTGTGCGAGCAAGGCTTCAGCTTCAACAGCGTGGGCCTGCGCGCACCGGACGCGGCCGGCACGCTGCTGGTGGAGTTGCCGGACGCACGGACCGGCGGCACCGATCTCCCGGCCACCGTCGGGATAGCACGGCCCGTGCTTGCCGGGATCCTGATCAACCGCGCTACACAAGCCGGCGCCACGATCCGGCTGGGCGTCTCGCACACGAATCTGCATCAGGATGCCACGGGCGTCGACGTCACCTTCTCCGACGGCGCGGCACGTCGGTATGACCTCGTGGTGGCGGCGGATGGCATCAGGTCGCCGACCCGGCGCATGCTGGGTATCTCGCTGGAGCCTCGCCCGACGGGGATGGGCATCTGGCGGGCCTTCGGACCGCGACCCGCCAGCGTTACCCGGACCGACCTGATCTACGGTGGACCGTCCTACATCGCCGGGTTCTGTCCCACAGGCACGGACACGCTGTACGCCTATATCGTCGAGGCCGCCCAGGACCGCAGCGCGCTCACGGCGGAGCAGCAGCTCGCGACGATGCTCGACCTCGCCGCGGCCTACCACGGACCGTGGGATGAGATCAGGGCTGGCCTCTCCGACCCGGCCCTGGTCAACTACACCTGGTTCGAAACCCATGTGCTCCCCGCGCCGTGGAACCGCGGGCGGGTCGTGCTGATCGGGGACGCCGCGCACTCGTGTCCGCCGACCCTCGCCCAGGGCGGAGCCCAGGCCTTGGAGGACGCTGCCGTCCTTGCCGAGCTGCTCATTGAGCGACCGGTGGTCGACGACGCCCTGTGGGCCGCGTTCACCGGCCGGCGTTTCGAGCGTTCAACGACCGTGGTCGAGGCCTCGAACCAGCTCGGCCAGTGGCTGCTCGACCACGAGCAGGGCGACGTTCCCGGCCTAGCAGCCCGGATCAACGCACTCGTCAGCCAGCCGGCCTGACCGCCATCACGCACGCGTGGAGGACCGTCCGATGACCGACCGCCTCATCACCCACCTGCGGCACGTCGACCTGGCCGTGCCCGACTACGCCAGGCAGCTTGACTTCTTTACCGGCGTCTGGGGGCTGACGGCCGAGCACAGCGACGCCGGCCTGGCGTTCCTGGCTGCTGAGGGCTCACCTGAGCAGTATGTTGTCCGGATACGCGAAGCGCGGGACAAGCGCGTCGACCTCATCGCCTTCGCCGCCGCTCGGCCAGCCGACGTCGATGCCCTTGCCGACCGTCTCGCTGCTGACGGCGTGCGGCTGATCAGCGAGCCCGGCCAGGTGCGCACTCCCGGCGGCGGGTACGGCTTCCGGTTCTTCGACAACGAAGGCCGCTCGATCGAAGTCACCGCGGACGTCGGCATCCGGCAGCACCGCAAGATCGAGCCTGGCGAGTCGGTGCCGGTGCGGCTGTCCCATGTCGTGATCAACTCGGCCGATCCGGACGCGACGAGAGCGTTCTACGAGCGGCACCTCGGTTTCGCGCTTTCGGACACCCTGATGCACCCCGCGATGGGCGAGATGATGTGGTTCCTGCGAATCAACTCCTGGCACCACAGCGTGGCGATCGCCCGCTGCCCGCATCCATCGCTCCACCACATAGCGTTCGAGATGCGCGGCATCGACGAGTACATGCGCGGTACCGGCCGCCTGCTGCGTTCCGGTGCGGAGAAGATCTGGGGACCCGGCCGGCACCTAG
This sequence comes from uncultured Actinomycetota bacterium, assembly GCA_963718765.1. Classification (GTDB taxonomy): domain Bacteria; phylum Actinomycetota; class Actinomycetes; order Streptosporangiales; family Streptosporangiaceae; genus JAJYUU01. The sequence goes on along the minus strand of CAVQZV010000018.1, from coordinate 666,700 downwards.
CCGGAAACAACACTTTCAGCTACTTCCTCGACCCGAACGGCAACACGATGGAGTACACCACGGAACTGGACGTGATCGACGAGGACACCTGGCATCCGCACCTGTACGACTTCAGCCAGCCTGAGATCGCCGACCAGTGGGGCACGGCCAACGCGATGAACGAGTTCGTCGCACGCAAGTCGTTCAATGACGCCGACGGGGGCCTATTCATCGCCCCGCCGGTATGAGGAGGCGGCTGCCGTGTTCGAGTACTTCCCTGGCAACTACGTCTGGAATCTCGCCGTCGTCGCGACGCTGAACAGCGGCGGGCTGATCGACGAGGTCGACCGGGCCTGCCGGCCCCTCCGCGAGGCCGCCGCGCGCGGCGAAGACGCCGGCACAGCTGACTTCCTCCGCGTCTGGGGCGGCCTGGCGGACTCGCTCGCCGTTGACGCCGAGGCGGCAGACACGGCAGGCCACCCACATACGGCCGGGCAACTCTACGCTCGCGCCACTAACTACCTGTGCCAGGCCGAGCGCATGCAAAGCGCCAAGGCACCGGGTCGGACCGACACCTACCGCCGAGTCCTTGGCCTCCAGCAGCGGGCGATGTCCCGAAAGGACCCGCGACTGTCCCGCGTGACAATCCCCTACGAGGCGACCACGTTGCCGGCCTACTTCAGCCAGGCTCCGGCGGCCGACCGCGCGGCGACACCCGTCATGATCATGTGGAACGGGCTGGACTCCACCAAGGAGCACATGTATTCGTCACGTCACTGGGCTGAGCTCGCTGCACGCGGGATCTCAGCCCTGATGGTCGACTGTCCCGGCTCAGGGGAAGCGCTCCGCCTGCAGGGCCTGACCGCGCGCGTCGACACCGAGCCGTGGGCGGCAGCCTGTGTCGACTACCTGCTGACCCGAGATGACATAGATCCCGCTGCGATCGGGCTGGTCGGCTGGTCGCTGGGCGGGTACTACGCGCCGCGCGCCGCCGCCTTCGAGAAGCGGCTCGCGCTCGTCGTTGCATGGGGAGCCAACCATGACTGGGGCGCGGTCCAGCAGCGTCGGCTCCAGCGCGAGGGGGAGCGGCCAGTCCCGCATTACTGGGATCACGTCCTCTGGGTCTGGGGTCAGCAGTCGATCGAGGAATTCATCGAGTTCGCCGCCCAGATCAACCTCGACGGCGTCGTCGAGAAGATCACCGTTCCCTTCCTCATCACGCACGGGGAGAACGACCGGCAGATCCCGCTGGAATACGCGCACCGGTCCTACGCGCAGGCAGTGGCCAGCCCGAAACGTGAGCTGCGCGTCTTTACCGCCGAGGAGGGCGGCGCCGAGCACATCGGCCTGGATCACCTGCCCTATGTCAGCACCTTCATCGCCGACTGGGTCGCTGCCACATTCAGCGAGCTCGCGGCCACTCGGTTGACCTGAACCCCCGGCTCGCAGGGCCGCAACGCCGCTGTGTGTCCCGGCGCGCTGCGGCCAGGGCCGCCCGGCAGCTGGGATGACTTGGCCATCTGGACCGGAAGTGTCATCAACCACCGCGGCCGCTGGCACATGCTCAACACCGGCATCAGCACAGCAGAGCGCGGCCTCGTCCAGCGGATCGGGCTTGCTGTCTCCGATGACCTTCTGCAATGGGTAAAGCACCCCGCCAACCCGGTATTGCTGGCCGACCCGCGATGGTACGAAACAACTCGGCCTCGGCCGCTGGCGCGACCAGTCCTGGCGCGACCCATGGGTGCTCAGGTTTCCCGGCGACGGCTCCTTCCATGCCCTGGTCACCGCGCGCTCGCGCACTGGCGCGCCCTGCGGCGCAGGCGTTCTCCGGCGAGGAGGGAACCTTCACCATCTGCTCGTTCTGGCTGGTTTCCGCGCTGGCGATGATCGGCGAAACCGGCCGCGCGCACGCGCTGTGCCAGGCTGCTGTCGTTCGCCGGGCCGCTGCTGCTCTAGGCGGAGGAGATCGACACCGCAACCGGCGACCATCTGGGAAACCTCCCCCAGGCCTTCACGCACCTGGCCCTGATCGAGGCCGTGTCGCTGCTCATCGCCTCCGAGCCCCAGGATGACGCGCAGCCGAGCAGCCAAGACCCGCTACCTGGGACATTCCTGGAGCCCTTCGGGGACACAAGGTCGCGGCGGGGCGGCTGATAGCGCGTGGGGTAAGTAGGCAAGCGTGCGAAAACCTCAGGCCAAGCAGTGACAGCGGGCGCCGGCCGCCACCGGATTTGGCGACGTTCGCCAGCGCCCGCCTCGGACGATTAGCCTGGAGAATCGATCACGTCAGCCCGTAACTACCAGGTCATCCCGGACGTTCCTGACGCCGGTGCCCCTCCAGGCGGCGTCGAGGACCGCGTCGTGCTCGCCCCAGGTCTCGATGTGGCCGGTGACGGTGATCGTGCCATCGCTCGCGCCTACCTGGATGTCCGTGTCGTCCGGCAGCAGCCCATAACGGATCAGGGCTTCTTGCACTAGGTCGATCACATCAGCAGCCTCGATGTCGCTGAAGATCTCGATGTCGTCGGCGATGCCGCGCACGCCGGTAAGCCCGGCGACAGTCTGCTCGGCCGCATCCCGCTGGAACCTGTTCCCCACCATGCCGGTCAGCCACACATTGCCTTCGCTGGCGCTGGCCTCCACGCTGCCCGGCGGCACGCTGACATTCATCGCCAGCGCGTTGTTGGCATCGGTGGTCAGCAACACATCGTCCCTGTAGCTGGCGTACGGCACGTCCACCATAAGGTGGTTATGCACCCGGGTGACCCCTTGCACCCGCTTGGCCGCTGCGGCCGCCTGCAGGTACTGCGGGTAGGCGGGCACGGTGCCGTTCAGGGCCACATCCCCGCTCATGTTCTTCACGCTGATATCCGAGGCGTCGACCAGCGGATCAAACTCCAGCTCTTTCTGCACCGCCTCTCGGATGTCCTTGGCTTTCTTTGCCGCTTGACGTGGGCTTTTGGGTGCCACGGAGGTCCCTCCCTGTCATCAGGCTGCTGCTCTCTTCTTCTCTGTTGTTCTATCCCTCGGATTTACCCATGGCCACCAGCCGCCAGTCGTCACAACCGTCGCCGACCTGCGCTTGATGCGGCTTCCAGGGCGGGTTTCTGTAGCGGGAGTTGGCCAGGCGGGTGGCTTGGACGCCACGATTCCTGGCCATGCAGGATCGCCTCGGCAGGCACGCCGGCCGCTCTCACGTTGGTGCCTATGGTGGCGCTGGTTCCGAGCGGCCTGTGACCGGCCAGCCCTCAGACGAGGACCAGCCTGGTCGGCCGTTGGTCAGGTCTGAAGTGGTCTACCGCGGCCCTTGGTGATCAGCTGCACCGCTGCGTCGACGGGAGCAGGTCGCGGACGCGCCTTCCGCTGGTCCTCGCCCTCGAGTACCTGTACGGGATCGGGTGAGGGCGGCGGATGTGCTACCGGACGCCATTCGCTGATCTGCGGATGAGAAGCGCGTGCGGCGCGCTCGTCCTTAACCGGCCTTCACCCAGACCGACGAGAGTCGTCGCTCCTCCCAAGGCCACCGGGAACCGGGACAGGCGCTGGCCTCCCTGCCAGCAACCGCGCTGATGGTGACGCGCCTGGGTGGCGCGCGGAGATCCGGACGCGCAGCGATGCTGGCCGGATGGCGAATCGCAACGGTCCGCTCAGATCGGCTGCCTCTCCGTCGATCCCTGCGTGCACCGTTGGCGGCGCGCTCACCTCCAGGTACGCGGTGGCCCAGGCTCGCGCCGGAGGATGCGGCCGATCGGCTGGTGCGTTGAGCACCACGACCCCAAGCTGGCCTGTGTCGAGTGCCGGGCGGGTGCCGCGAGCTACGGGCTGATCCAGCGCGTAAGGGTTGTTCGAGACGAGCACCAAAGCCGGGTCGCGATGCTCGCGACCGGCAGCGTCGATGAGAAGCAGCCCGGGCGCCCGCGCGCTAGGACCCAGCACCTGCTGTGCCGTTTCCAGAAGGGTGCGGACCTTGGCATCGCGGTAGGCCGGCCGCTGGACCGCGTCGCCGTAAATGCCGAGCGAGACATTGTTGAGGAACAGCCGGCCGTTTACCTCCGCCATGTCGATCCGGCGCTCGACCCCGCTGCTGAACGCATCGAGCGCGCCGGGCACGTCCTGCCGGTCCACGCCCACGTCGAGCGCGAAGTGGTTGCGCGTCCCCGCGGGAATGCACACGAACGGGAGCTCATGCGCGGCGGCCGCAGCGGCTACGACGGCCAGGGAGCCATCACCCCCAGCCATACCGAGGGCATCTGCGCCGCTGGCTATCGCTGCGTGAGCGAGCGCTGCCAGGTCGTGGCCAGGGGCCAGGATGACAACTTCGATACCCTGCTCGCGCGCCCGCTCCGCAACCCGGGTGCGCGCGGCCTCGCCCCCGCCGGACCGGGGATTGACAAACAGCACCGGCTCTCGCGGCCGGCCGACGGCGCGCCAGCCACGACGCAACAGCTGGCGCTCGACAGTTTCTCGCCGCATTGCGGGCTGTCCAGATGATTCGATGTGGCTGTCACCCCCCGTGGGCCAGATCACCAGCGCGAGTGGACAGGTAGATCTTTTCATAGCCGGGCCTGGCCAGGCGGCCAGAGGCTCACACGGCGCGGCTCGGCGCCCAGACCGACCTCGGATCGCGCCGGGGATGGGACGCGGTCGACCGCGGCGACCTAGGTGTCCATCCACAGACGTTAGTGACGCGACACGATCTGAATCTTTGATGTAGGGAGGGCCTTCCGGGTTCGGTGTGGATCACCACATCAACGGCGAGCCGCCGGGAGGTTCTGGTTAACCACTCGATAGCGGGCACGGACGTCGTGTTCCGCGTGGAGGGCGGCGCCAAGGCCCGGGCAATTCGGCAGCCCGTGTGGGCGTTCGGGGTGGACGGCGTCGATCCAGGTGACCAGTCGGGCTGGAGTGTGCTCCTACGCGGCCAGCGCCACGAAGTGCCCGCTGGCCCCGGCTACGTGTAGTCCAACCGCACTCATCCGCCGCGCCCAGGGCGCGCGGTTTGGGGATGGCATCCCTGTTGCCAGTCGGGTGTCAGAGCTGGCGTGGCCGGTACACGTCGGAGCGGCGCTCGATGGCCATGACCGTGATGGTGTGGACATCGTCGTCAATGCGGTAGATGACCCGGTAGTCGCCGCGCCGGGCGCTGTGCAATCCGGCAAGGCCGAACTGCAACGACTTGCCAACCCGACGAGGGGTCTCGGCCAGCGACCCGTAGATGAACTCAACCGCCGCGGTCGCTACCTTCTCCGGCAGCCTGGCCAGCGCCCGGCGCGAGGTAGCCGTCCACGCGACCGCGTATCCCGCGTCGCCGGTCACCGCCGGGAGATCAGCTGCTGTGCCCGATCCTTGCTGAGAACTTCCGCTGCGCCGGAAGCGATGTCAGCCAGGCTCTGGCGGATGTCGGCCAGCAGCTCGGCGTTGTCCATAACGTCGAGCGTCTCCTCCAGCGACTCGAGGTCCTCGACACTCATGACCACGACCGCCGGATGGCCATGCTTGGTGATCACTACCCGGCCGTGCTCTCGCTCCAGCCGGTCGACGACCTCCGACAGGCGGTTTTTCACGTCGGCGAGCGGCATCTGCTCCGAGACTGACATGGCTATAAGTATAGCTACTTTAGTGTTCAGTCGTCCAGTCGCCCGACCCGCTCATCCGTCGCTGCCAGGCGAATCCCCTGTCCCGCCGATGACCGAAAGTCACGGCCCATGGCCGCAAGCCGCGCCTGGCGCCAAGCCAGAATGGCTGCCATACCGAAAATGGGAATGGACTTACGTTCGATTTATGACTTTGAGCAGAGCCCCCTTACGGAATCGAACCGTAGACCTTCTCCTTACCATGGGCATCTCCCCATGCTCTGGGCAGGTCAGCAAACCCTGTGCTTCACCTCTAGCTGCGGTTTCTGTGCCTGCGTGTGCCTGCGCGTGCCTCCCAGTGTGCGGACGATGGCTGCCATTAATGGCTGCCATCGGCCCTAGAATTGCGGGCATGGCACGGCGGAACTGGGGCGAGAACTCCATTTACTTCCAGCACGCGGCCGACCGCACCGACCCCGCCCGGCACCGGCACTGCCCCGGCCGGTGGCGCGGCGTCATCTCGACCGGATTAACACCCGACGGCAAGCGCAGCCGCCGGTACATCAGCGGCACCACAACAGCCGCGGTCACCCAGGCGCCAGCACGTGCTTAGTGGTGTCCTCCTACTGACGGTCTAAGGCCGAAACACCGAAAAACGCCTGGCGAGTAGTCGCAGCCACCGCCCACCGCCGCCAGCTGAGCGATCGCCCAGCGACCAGTTTCGCCGAGCACTCCGGCGTGTAGGCAGAGCGGCTGCGGTGATACTCAGCAGGTGTCACCTGGCGAGCTAGCCGGAGGCACGCTATGCGAGCCACATTAAGACCGCTCACAACGGCAGCACGGGGGTGAAAACGTTGGAAAGCTCTCTATATGAGCGACTTGGCGGAACCGACGGGATCAAGGCCGTAGCCCAGGCCTTCGAGCAGCGAGCCGGCAAAGACGATCGCATCAACCAGAAGTTCGCCCGGACCAACTTCGAGCGGCTGACAAAAGAGTTCGTCGACCAGCTATGTCAGGACGCCGGCGGACCATGCAGCTACACGGGCCTCAGCATGAAGCAGTCGCATACGAACATGGGTGTTACCAGCGGCGAGTTCGACGCCTTCGTTGAGGACTTCGTCGCAACCCTCAATTACTTCAACGTCGGCAAAGGCGAGCAGGACGAGCTCCTGAGTGACCTGGCACCGATGCGTGACGACATCGTCGAAGTAGATTCACCCGAAACCGGAACCCCACTTCCAGCCGCCTTCACGCCAGCACCGGCGCTATGAGGTAGGGCAGCACACGGAGGAATGTCGCCAGGCACCTCCGGCCATCACTCGATTCCGAGACCCGCTAGTGCCCTCTGAGTCGCCGACTCGACCGCATACATCAGGTGCCAGGACGAGGCCAAGAACGTCAGGCCGGCCAAGGACGAGTGCGGAGAAGCGCTCCCAAAGGTCGACGGCGTGCTCCGCGATCCCTACCTATCCGAGGCGGCGAGGACCATACGGGAGAGGTGCCGGATGAAGGCGGTCGTGGTGACGGACCAGGCTGCGGGTACGGCCGGGATGACGCTGGCGCAGCGGCCCGAGCCGCCGGCGGCGATAAACGACGTCATCGTTCAGGTTCATGCGTCGGGATTCGTTCCGACTGAGCTCGCGTGGCCCTCGACCTGGACCGACCGCGCCGGCCGTGACCGAACACCCTCGATCCCTGGGCACGAACTGGCCGGAGTGGTCACCGCCCTCGGCTACGGCACGACGGGGCTGTCGGTGGGACAGCGCGTCTTCGGTCTCACCGACTGGCATCGCGACGGCACCCTGGCCGAGTACGTGGCCGTCGAGGCACGCAACCTCGCGCCGCTTCCGGGCGATGTCGACTTCACGGTGGGCGCGAGCCTGCCGATCTCAGGCCTGACCGCATGGCAGGGGCTGTTCGAGCATGGCCGCCTTCAGGCGGGGCACAGCATCCTCGTGCACGGCGCGGCCGGCGCGGTCGGGTCGATGGTGACTCAGCTCGCACGTGAGTTCGGCGCGTACGTCATCGGCACCGGCCGCGCAGCCGACCGTCAGAAGGCGCTCGACTTCGGCGCGCAAGAGTTCGTCGACCTCGACAACGACGCCCTCGAAGATATCGGCGTCGTCGACCTGGTTTTCGACGTCATCGGCGCAGACATCCAGAAGCGGTCCGCAGGCGTGATCCGGGCCGGAGGAACGCTGGTGTCCGTCGTCGGGCCGACCCAGGCGCGGCCCGACGACGGCCGGGCGGTCGACTTTGTTGTCGAGTCCCATCGTGGCCAACTGGGTGAGATCGTCCAGCGGGTGCGGGACGGACGGCTGCGGACAAACATCGGAAACGTCTCGACCCTCGACGACGCCATCGCGGCGCTCAACTCGACCGAGCGACGCAACGGGAAGACACTCATCAGCGTTCGTCCATAAGGACCCGGGATAGCGACAGATGCTGCCCTCCTCGTGGATCAGCGGTCAGTCACGCCGGGAGGGCCTGGCGTGCTCGACGCCGCCGCGATCGGTCGACCTTAGTGACCGAACCGGAACGGTGATCATCGTCATGTGCCGGAACGGGCCGGCGCATGTGCGCAACTGGCGGTGCGCGGAGCCAGCAGATGCCGGATGCGACGGGACACGGGTGACCCGCAGGCCACCGGTGCCAGCCGGAGAGGAGCAACGCCGTGGACTACAGGCTTGAGGTCGTGAGGATACCGGTCTCTGATGTTGACCGGGCCAAGGCTTTCTACCAGGGGCTAGGGTGGCGACTGGACTTCGACGTCCGCGCCGAGGATGGCACGCGGTCAGTGCAGCTGACCCCGCCCGGGTCGGCGTGCTCGGTCTACTTCAGCACCGGGATCCCGCCCGGCCAGGACCTGGTGGTGGACGACATCGACACGGCCCGGGCCGAGCTGACCGGGCACGGCGCCGAGGTGAGCGAGGTATTCCAGAGCCATGGAGTCAAGCGAGTCCCCGGCCCGGCACCGGGCCACAAGAGCTACTGCTCGTACGCCGCGTTCGATGACCCGGACGGCAACAAATGGGTGATCCAGGAGGTCACCACCCGCCTGCCCGGCCGGGCGATATCAGTGTTGGCGGCCTACGGCTCGGTGGCCAACTTGGCCGACGCGCTGCGCCGCGCGGAGGCGGCGCACGGCAGGCACGAGGCCGAAACCGGGCAGCCCGATCCGAACTGGCCGGACTGGTACGCGCAGTACATGGTCGGTGACAGTAGCGCCGAGGGTGGCTAGAACGCGATTGCTGGCCCGAGATCCTGCTCGGAGCCAGGGTTCTCGAATGAGTGTCCGAGCGTTGCCGGACTGGTGGGCTTGGCGAACGCAGTGCAGCCGGGGACATCCATGGGGGCCCGGTCTGGTCATCGTCTCGCACACACCCCTGCAACTGCGCGGCCGTGCTTGCTGACGGCAAACTCGGTCACCTGGCTAGCGGCCACGCGCTCGACCTGCCCTTGCTCGCGCATCACGCACCCAGCAATCTGCCAGATCACGTACGCAGGCCACCGGATAGACGACGCGTCTGCCGCCACCGCCACGTCTGACACGTACATGGCATGGCCCAGGTCGAGGTCTTCTATCCGCCTGTGCTCGCCGCTGATGCTGGCCCCATTCCCGCGCCGTCGCCTCATTTCGCTGGCGGCTGGCGCCCGGGGAGGACGTAGGAGGAACTCATCCGCGCGAGCTGGCTGGTGTAGGTCGCGTCGTCGACAGGGTCGGCGGCGAAGCCTGGACCGTAGGCGACGCGGATGACAAGGGCAGAGAATACGGTGGTGAAGCACGTCCGGAGCACCGTGTCCACGTCGGTGCCGGGATGGGTAATCGGCGCGGCGATCGGCCGCAGGAGGGCGGTAAAAAGGTCGCCGAGCTCGCGGCTGTAGGCGGAGCCGCGACGGTAGACCTCCGGGTGTACGCCTGATATCAGCACGACTGCCCGGAGCAGGGCTTGGTGTCGGCTGAACACCGCTGCTAGCTCCCGGACGGCGGCTTCGACCAGGGCGGTGGCGTCTAGCCCGAGCCAGTGTGCCTGGTCGCCGAAGATTTCGTGATCGGCCCGTATCCGGGCCATGCCGTGTTGGTATACGGCAAGGAAAAGGCCGTCCTTGCCGGCCACGCGGTCGTAGACCGCCCGTGGCGGGACCCGCGCGCGCTGGCACACCGCGGCGATGGTGAAGCCGTCATAGCCGGATTCTTCGAGAACCGTGACGCCGACGTCCAGGATGCGGGCCCACGTCCGGCGGCTGCGTTCCTGCCGCGGCGGGCGGATGGTCAAGTGGTCGGGTAGGCCTGGCGCGGGGTCGGTCATGAGTAATTCCTCCTCGGAGCCCTCGCCGTCAGGCCTTGACGCTGCCGCCATTGTCACGCTCGGTTCCGCGCCTGGCCCCGCTGCGCGTTATCCATTCGGCCGGATAGCGAGATCTCCGTCATTCAGTCTCGGTGTATCCAGTCCGCCGGACTCATGGCCTCGTCGCCGAATCTCATGCACGCTTTACGAGTCCGGAGCCTGCGCAGGGCGGCCTCGGCGGCAGCTGCGTAGACCCGCATGAATTCTGCGGCCAGGTCCGGGTGACGGCCGCGCGAGATGCCGCATTCCGATGCGATCCCGAAGCCACGCACGTACTTGCCCGCCACGGCCATCCGGCGCCGGGTACCCTCCACACCGTCGCTGACATGTACCAGGCCCAGGTAGAGCTCCGTCCCGGTCGGCAGCCGCAGCCCGGACAGAGGCTCGTAAAAGCCCTCGTCGCTCCGGTGTGCCGGCACCGGCATGTGTACGTAGGCGATCGGACGGCCGGCGCTGCCCAGGATCAGGTTTGCCAGCTCGACCATCTTGGTGGCATCGACCGGATCGATGAAGTGCGCGGCGTCCAGATCGCCGTAGCAGAGGTGGAAGCCAAGCTCTATGTCTTCAGGAACTGCCGTGGACCAACGCCGGAACATGGCGGCGAAGAACTGCTCCATACCCGGGAACGGGGGCGCGCCCTGCCAGCGGCCGTCCCACTGCACCATCTCGACGCAGACATCCCACTGCAGCGCTAGGTCCTCGTGCGGGATGGCTGCCGCGATTCTGGCAACCTCGCCGAGCATGGCCTGCTCATATGCTGGCAGTATCTGCTGGGCGTCGGGCTGTATGCAGAACGAGTTGATGACCGCGTACGGGGTCGGCAGGCTCACCTGAAAGCGCACGTTTGAGGGAAGGATGCCAGCTCGGCGAGCGGCCAGGAAGTCCTGGTATGAAGACCGGGCCTCCCGGGAGTAGCCGAGCTCTCCGAAGTGCAGATCTTCAGGCCGCACCCCGTCTTTGAGCTTCAGTGGCACCAGCCCCAGCGGATCGGTCGACCCGGCCAGCGCCAAGTCAGGATGGGCCCGCAATACAGGGATCTGGAAACTGATCCATAGCCGTCGTCCGCCTGGCTCTCCGTCAGGCACTCGCTTGAGGTGCGGTCCAAGCAGCTCGCCTGCAGTGGCGAAGACTTCATCTGGGGTATCAAGCGCGACACTCCCGACCAGGTGCACCGGAATTGTCATAGGTCCACTCACCCGAAGCTCTGTGACGCCCACGTCCACTAACCGTAATGTGCGCTACGGTTTCTCCTTGCACCAACATTCCGGGGTAGTGCTCAGCCTGTCAAGGGCTGCCGGCAGCTTCCTGGGAGGACACGCGCATGACACCGCCCATGCGGCCGCCGCGGTAGGCCAGGCACTGCTCGCGGGAGTCCCGGCCAACTTCTTGCAGCCGCGTCGGCTACCAGTGCAGAGGCAGTGGCCGCCTGCTACCGGGCCGTTGCCCACAATCGCCCGCCGCAGCCTGACGGCAAGCCCAACCGCCCAGTGACAATGTTCAGCGTGGCGTTATGGTGGCCGGGAGGCCCGCAGTGAGGTCAACCGGAATGGCTCGGCTTCGGAGCTTGCTTTGATCACGTGCGCGAGAGCGGCTGACCGTTGCACCAGTGCTCCCGCAGCCGCCGCCCTAGGGTCTGGATCAGTTCAGGGACATACGGGCACAGCGCCGAGCACGACCAGGACACCGGACGTGACGGATGGCGGCGCAGGCGCGGCGGGCCCCGTGAAGGGCGGGTTCACGGCGCGCTGTCGCCGAACACGCGGCGCTGGATCTCGCGCCGGTAGTCCTTGAGCGTGTTGTCCAGGTGAACGCAAGTGGCGGCGGCGGCCTCTTCCGGCTTGCCGTCCCGGATGGCCCGGTAGATGGCCTCGTGTTCCTCGACCGCCTCCGCCGCATGACCACCGACGCCGCGGATACCGATGACGCTCGACTGGCGCTGCAGCCGACGCGCCTCACGCACCGCGGCGACCAGGAAGAAGTTGTGCGAAGCGGCGGCCACGCCGATGTGGAAGTCGTCGTCGCCCACCTCGAATCCCGCATTGTCGCCCGCGAGGTAGCCCTGCCGGCAGGTCTGCACGGCAGTCTCGATGACCCGCAGCTCGGACGGGCTGGCCCTGGTCGCGGCGAGCCTGCTAGCCTCCGCCTCCTGGACGCGCCGGAACTCGAACAGCATGAAGATGTGGTCAAGGTTGGTCGGCAGGAAGAAGCCGCCGAACCGGGTCGCACCCAGCACGTTCTCGCCGTCGGCGACGTACAAGCCGCGCCCCTTCTGGACGCTGACGCTGCCGGTAGCGGAGAGAATCTTGACCGCCTCGCGGACGACGGTGCGGCTGGCGCCGAGCCGGGCTGCCAGCTCGTTCTCGGTGGGCAGCCGGTCCCCTGGCGCGAGCCCGAGCTCGGCGATCAGATGCAGGATCTGCTCGGTGACGACCTCATAACCGGGACGGTAGCCGCCAGGCCCGATGTGCCGGGCCCCGGCGGCCTGCCGTGGCCGCGGGGGGACCGTGGCTTCCGCGCTTGTTTCGGAGCTCGGCGGGTCCACATCCACCAGCATGTCTCCCGTCCATCGGTTATCACACCATTATGACTGATACGTGGTAGCGGTGTTGATCTTATCTATCGCATCGGGTCGATGGCAATATTAGTCTGAAATAAATGTTGCACTTGCATCACGGGGCCACCCTCGTACTGCCGCAAAGATGTGGAAACTATGACACTGGACTACTAGAGCTAGCGAACATGTAAAGGAAATTAGGTCTGCGAGGGTCTTGACGGTTAGGTAAGTCCTGGTCTGCTAATTATGGGCAAGCACGTGCCACGTTTCGGTGTTCGAACCTGAGGACGCCCGAGAGACCCCAGCGACCGGGCCGAAAGCGTCCGAGCCAAATAAGTATTACACATCAGACGGTCCATCGGCTCCTGCCCGGATTGGCAGCCGTCATGACGACACGAGCAATGGAGCTGCCATGCCCCCGATGAACGGCACCCTCCGGGTGCTCAGCACCAGCCAGCCCACCCCGTCGGCGAGCCTTCGCGGCGGCGGGCCTGGCCGCCGTGGTCGCAACCGCGATCGCGGCGTGCGGCGGCGGATCTCCGTCCTCTTCGGGCAGACCGATGAAAGACGGCTTCACGCAGGCCCCGCAGTCCGTCGGGCGCGCTGACGGTCTGGGTGGACTCCACCCGCGTCCCGGCCGCGCAGGCATACCAGAAGGCCCATCCGAACGTGAAGCTGAACATCGTCACCTACGACGGCGACGCTAACGGCTCGACACTTCCTGCAGACTAAGGTCGACCTGTTCAACCGGACCGGCAGCGGCTGGCCCGACGTCGTGTTCAGCACGCAGCAGAACGAGACGACCTGGGCAGTCACCGCCGGGTTTGCCGCTCCGCTGAACGAGGGCCTGATCCCGCAGTCCACCCTCAGCAACTTCGCCACGGGATCCCTGAACGTGTGCACGGTGAACGGCAAGGTCTACTGCCTGCGCAACGACCTGGCCCAGGTGGTGCTGTGGTACAACGCAACGCTGATGAAGAAGTGGGGCTACCAGGTGCCGACCACCTGGCCGCAGTACGAGGCACTCGGCCTGGAGGTCGCCAAGCAGCATCCTGGTTACCTGGTCGGCAATGCCGGGGACACCTTCACCCCCGAGATCTACATGTGGGCCAGCCAGTGCCAGGGCAGTGACATCACTGGCCCGCGCTCGGTAACGGTCGAACGTGACCAGCCCGAACTGCACGCGCATGGCATCCCTGCTGGACACGCTGATCAAGGCCGGCTCGATGTCAAAGCTGAGCGTGTTCAGCACGGCCTTCGACAAGAACGAGCAGGGCAAAGTGCTGATGCTGCCCGGTCCCGCCTGGTTCGGCGGCGCGGTCTTCGACAGCACATCGGGCCTGAACGTGCCGAAGGGCCAGATCGCCGCCGCACCCATCCCCCAATGGCCAGGCACATCGACGCCCAGCACAGGGAACGTCGGCGGCGGCACGTGGCTGCTCTCCGCGCACTCCAAGCATCTGCAGGCAGCGGTCAGACTTCATCACCTGGGTGACTACGAACAACGCCTACCAGGGCGACTTGGCTCCTGGATTCCCCGCCTACGTACCGGCGGCCAAGGTGTGGCTGGCCCACCAGGACAGCTCCGGGTACTTCGCCGCTGACATCACTCCCGTGCTCGAGCAGGCAGCTGGCCAGGTCTGGACCGGCTGGAACTACGGCAAGTGGAGCAACGAGGCGATCTGGGCCGCCACGATCGACCCCGGCCTGACGGCCGGCAAGACCATCGTCTCGATGCTGCCCGCCTGGCAGACCGCGATCACCAACTACGCCACATCCGACGGCTACACGGTCAGTCATTGAGCCCGACCGGTACTGATCAGGCCGGGGCGCGCCTGCGCAGGCGCGTCCCGGCCGGTCTCGGCCGGCCACCTCTTCGTCGCCGGCTACGTGCTGCTGCTCGCCGCGTTCGGCATCCTGCCGACCGCCTACGGCATCTACTTCGCCTTCAGCAACGCCGGGAACACGTTCGCCGGGCTGTCCAACTTCACCGGCGCCTACCGTGACTTCCGCTTCCTGCCGGCCGTCGGAGCATGTCGCGCTCTACCTGACTGATCTGGCTGGCCTTCCTGGTCGTCCTCGTGACCGGCCTGGCGATCGTGCTGCAGCAGCTGCCCGCCCGGCGGCTGAGCAGGATGGTCCGCTTCCTCTATTACATCCCCGGCGCGCTGGCAGGCGCGGCCAGCGTCATGGTCTGGCTGTTCATGCTCGACCCGACCGTCAGCCCGGCCGCGCCGCTGCTGCGGCTGCTCGGCTACGACACCTTCGGGCAGGTCATCGAGCCCGGGCACCTGACGATCCTGTTCGCGATGATCGCGTTCTGGACCGGCGCGGGCGGCTGGATCGTGGTGATGTCCGGGGCCCTGAACAACATCCCGCACGAGCATCATCGAAGCAGCGCGCATCGACGGCGCCGGCGGCTGGAGCATCGCCCGCCGTATCCAGATCCCGATGCTGCGCAAGTGGATCGTCTACATGGTGATCCTGGCGTTCGCCGGCGGAACCCAGCTGTTCGTGGAGCCCCAGCTCATCTCCGAGGCGAGCCTGGGCGTCGCCGGCCGGGACTACTCGCTCACGCAGCTGTCCTACGACTTCGCGTTCCAGAACAACAACGTCAACTACGCCGCGGCGATCTCTGTCGAGCTGCTCCTGGTATGCCTGGTCGTCGCAGCGCTGTTCGTGACCCGGTCGAGGTTCTTCGATGCGAGCTGACACAATGGCGCCGGCTGCGCCGAGGGCGTCCGCCGGCAGGCAGGCGCGCGCGGCTGGTCCGCAGGCTGCCGCGCCCTGCCGCAGTGCCCGGCTACCTGGCCGCAGCGGTGCTGCTCGCCGCCTTCCTGCTCTTCTTCATCCTGCCGGTGCTGTGGCTGCTGCTCGCCGCGACGAAGACCGACCCGCAGCTCGTCTACCGCAGCCCGTTCTCGTTCGGGTCCTGGCACGCGCTGCGGCAGAACTGGGACGCGCTCACCAGGTTCCAGGGCGACACGATCCTGCTCTGGCTGCGGAACTCGGCGATCCAGGCGTCGCTCGCACTGCGTGATCACCCTGCTGGCCGGCATCCCGGCCGGCTACGCGCTGGCGATGATCGAGTTCCGCGGCCGGCGCGCCCTGCTGATCCTCACCCTCGTGGTCATGCTGATGCCGGCCACGACGCTGGTCATCCCGCTTGTTCCTCGAGATCAACGCGGTGCACCTGATCGGGACGGTCTGGTCGGTCGTGCTGCCGTACTCGTTCTATCCGTTCGGCGTCTACCTGACCTATATCTACTTCAGCACCGCCCTGCCGCGTGACCTGCTCGACGCCGCCCGGATCGACGGCTGCTCGGAGTTCGGGGCGTTCCGGCGAGTGGCGCTGCCGCTCGCGACGCCGGTCATCGCGCTCGTCGGCTTCTTCAGCTTCGTCGCGAACTGGACGAACTACTTCCTGCCCTACGTGATGCTGCCGTCGAGCAACCAGTACCCGGTCCAGGTCGGCCTTGGCCTGCTGATCACCGACGTCCCGCAGTTCAACCCGACCGCGGGCACCGCGGCGGTGCTCCGGCCCGAGCTCGCGCTGGCCACCCTGCTGGCGATCAGCCCGGTGCTCCTTGTCTTCCTGTTCGCCCAGCGATTCCTCGTCACCGGGCTGCTCGCCGGGGCCACGAAAGGCTGAGATGACAATCCCGGCCGTAACCGCCTCGGTGCCGCTGCTCGAGCCGCCCGGCTGGGCGGTGGCCGAGCGCGAGCTGTTCGACCTGCTGGACTACGCGTGGCGGCGGTTCGCCGCCGACTTCACCGGGCCGGACGGACGGCTGAACTACCGGCATCAGCTCAGCTCCCGGGACGGCGCTGACGACTTCTACGAGACGTTCTTCAACTGGCCGCAGCTGTACCTGCTCGGCGGTGCCGACGACCTGCTGCCGCAGGCCGAGCGGCACTGGGAAGGCGTCACCGCGCAGCTCACCGAGCTCGGCGCTGCTGTCCGACGAGTACGAGCGCGGGTATGACTGGTTCCATCAGGGCGAGAGCCTGCTGCTGCTGTACTTCCTGTGCATGGCCGCGCCGGGCCGGTGGCGCGACCGCGCAGTCCGGTTCGCCGAGCTGTACGTCGACCCGGCGCACGGCAACTACGACCCCGCGCACCGGATCATCCGCCGGCCGCACAACGGATCCGACCCGGACCGCACCGGCCTGTTCGACGGGACCCACTATCCGTGGCTGCGAGCACGAGGAACGGCTCTACGGCTTCCCGCTGGACTGGCTCGTGCCCGACGCCGTCGCCGCCGCCGCGCGCGGCGGACCCGCGGCTGGCCGGCGAGATGACCGCCCGGCTCGGCGCCGGGGACACCGCCGTGAACCTGGCGTCAGCCGGGCTCGTGCTCAACGCCTGGATCCTCACCGGAGAGCGGCGCTACCAGGACTGGATCGGCGAGTATGTCGGAGCCTGGCGCGAGCGGGCGGCCGCGAACGGCGGAGTGATCCCGGACAATGTCGGGCCGGACGGCGTGGTCGGCAGCCAGCTCGACGGCCGCTGGTATGGCGGGCACTACGGCTGGAGCTGGCCGCACGGCTGGTACAGCGTCGGCCAGGCGGCCGCCGTCGGCGCGCTGGCGGCCGCCGCCGCGACCGGCGATCAGTCGTTCCTCGACCTCGTGCGGCCAGCGCTCGACACGCATCATCGGCGAGGGCCTGGTGAAGCCCTTCGCCGAGTCGGACTCCTCGCTGCGGTCGAAGTGGTACCCGCAGCTACGCGAGGACGTCGCGGTGCCGACCTTCCTTGTGCCGTACCGCCACTCCGACCGCGGCTGGTTCGACTACAACCCGCTGATGCCCGCGGTCCCGGTGGCGCTGTGGCATCACAGCGGCGACCCAGCGGACCTGAGCAGGCTGGCGGACCTGCGGAAGCGGTCCGGCTACGACTGGCGCACGGTCCGCCCGTTCCGCAGCAAGGAAGAGGCCGGTCACGAGGAGCCCTGGCTCACCTTCCTGGCAGGCGAGCACCCCGCGTATCCGGAGCAGATCCTCGCTGCGGCCCAGGCGCAGGTCCGGCATCGGCTCGCACGCGGCCGGGCGTACCGGGACATCGACATCGCCGAGCCCGACATCCACGTCTGGCAGCAGTGCAACCCCGTCGTCACCGAGGCCCTAGTGCAGCTGACCTGGGGCGGCCCGCAGGTGCTCTACAACGGCGGGATGCAGCAGGCCCGGGTCCGCTACTACGACGCTGAACGGCGCAGGCCGGGCCTGCCCGGCTCGGTAGCCGCGCTGGTGTCGGCCATCGACCCGGAAGCCACCGTCGTCGACCTCGTCAACCTCGACGCCGAGCAGGACCGCACCGTGACCATTCAGTCCGGGGCCTTCGCCGAGCACACCATCGAGGACGTCCGCTACACCGCGTGCCCGGACCCCTCCTGGATCGGCGGCCTCTACGACTACGGCCACGCAGAGCCGGCCATAGCCCACAAGAAGACCGACGTGAGCGGGCCGTGGCTGACTGTCCGACTGCCCGCATCGACCCAGATCCGGCTGACTCTGAGGCTCGGCATGTGGAAACGGACGCCCTCCTACGCGACACCATTCGGTGGATCGTGATGGCGAGCTGACCGTGGACGACTTCAAGGGCCTGACTGCCGTAGTTACCGGCGGCGGTTCAGGTATCGGCCAGGCTACGGCCCGGCTGCTGGCCGGCCGTGGCGGACGGGTAGCGGTGCTTGACCTCGACCCGTCAGGGACTGACCTGCTCGGCTTCCGTGCGGACGTTACCGATGACGCGTCGGTTCGCGCGGCGGTTGGCGAGGCCGCCGCGGAGCTAGGCGGGATCGACATCCTGGTGAACAACGCCGGCGTCGGCGCGATCGGTACCGTCGCTGACAATCCGGACGAGCAGTGGCACCGGGTGTTCGACGTCAATGTCGTCGGCATCGTCCGGGTCAGCCGGGCCGCCCTGCCCTATCTGCGCGGGTCCGCGCACGCGGTGATCGTGAATACCTGCTCCATCGCGGCGACCGCGGGTCTGCCCCAGCGTGCGTTGTACTCCGCGACCAAGGGCGCCGTGCTCGCGCTGACGCTCGCCATGGCGGCCGACCACCTGCCCGAGGGCATCCGGGTGAACTGCGTCAATCCGGGCACCGCTGATACGCCCTGGATCGGCCGACTGCTGGACCAGGCTGACAATCCCGAGGCGGAACGAGCCGCGCTGGCGGCCAGGCAGCCGATGGGGCGCCTGGTGACGGCGGTGGAGGTCGCCGCCGGGATCGCGTACCTTGCCAGCCCGGCAGCCGCAGCGGTGAGTGGCACCTCGCTGGCCATCGACGGCGGAATGGCCGGGCTGCGGCTCCGGCAGAGATCATGACCGTCCCGCTGCTGCGTCAGCGCCTGCTGGGCCGTTCCGGCGTGACCGTCACCGAGCTGTCGCTCGGCGGCGCGGCGATCGGCAACCTGTTCACGGAGGTTGATGACGCAACCGCTGCGGCCACGATCGACGCAGCATGGGACGGCGGCATCCGGCTGTTCGACACCGCGCCGCACTATGGGCTGGGCCTGTCGGAGCGGCGGCTCGGCGCTGCACTGAGCGACAGACCGCGGAATGACTACCTGATCTCGACGAAAGTCGGGCGGCTGCTGTTGCCGGCCGATCCGCCGTACCGGCCAGATACAGCGGGCTTCGCGGTTCCGGCCACCTCGGTCCGCCGGTTCGATTTCAGCGCCGACGGCGTGCGACAGAGCCTGGAGCAAAGCCTCGACCGGCTGGGCATGGACCGGGTCGACATCGCGCTGATCCATGACCCGGATGACCACTGCCAGCAGGCCCTCACCCAGGCGTATCCCGCCCTGGAACGGCTTCGCGGTGAGGGGGTCGTGCGGGCGATCGGAGTAGGCATGAATCAGGCCGGCATGCTGACCAGGTTCGTCCGGGAGACGGATGTCGATGTCGTGCTGATAGCCGGCCGGTACACACTGCTGGACCAGCGCGCAGCCGACGAACTGCTGCCATCCGCAGCCGAACGCGGTGTCAGCGTTATCGCCGGCGGCGTGTTCAATTCGGGCCTGCTGGCCGATCCGTCCGATGACGCCAGGTTCGACTACGACCGCGCGCCCCTGCCGATGCTGCGGCGTGCCCGCGAGTTGGAAGCGATCTGCGGGTCGTACGGCGTGCCGCTGCGCGCGGCTGCGGCGCGGTTCCCGCTCGGGCACGCTGCGGTGGCGAGCGTACTGATCGGCGCACGCAGCCCGGCTGAGATCAACGATGCGATCAGGCTGCGTGAGCTATCCATTCCTGACGCTTTGTGGGATGCGCTTCGTGCCGAGGGAGGCAGTGGATGAGGGCCGCGCTGCACACGCGGGTTCGCCTGGACGGGATCGAGCAATATGAGGATGCCCGCCGCGCGGTCCCAGCCGAGCTGACCGAGACGATCAGGGGGGCCGGCGTGACGGCGTGGACCATATGGCGGAGCGGCACGGACCTGTTCCACGTCATCGACTGCGCAAGCTATCCGGCGCTGCTGGCGAACCTCGAGAAGCTTCCGGTCAAACGTCGTCTGGCAGGCCGGATGGCTGAACTGCTCGACGTTGTGCACGATTACTCCGAGGTCGGCGCGGGCGCTGGCCTGCCCGTGGTGTGGCAGCTGTGAGCGTGATCGACGCGCATCATCACCTGTGGGACCTGACCGTGCGCGACCAGGACTGGATTACAGGCCCGGCCATGGCGAAGATCCGCCGCAACTTCGCTGTCGATGATCTGCGCCCGCTTGCCCAGGCGGCCGGCGTCTCCGGCACCGTGCTCGTGCAAACCGTCACGGTGGCCGCCGAAACGCCGGAAATGCTCGCGATCGCCCACGCCGAGCCGCTGGTATGTGGCGTGGTCGGCTGGGCTGACCTGTCCTCGCCGTCGATAGGCGAACGGCTTGCCGAGCTCAAGAACGCGCCGGGCGGGGAGTACCTGGTTGCGATTCGCCACCAGGTACAGAGCGAGCCTGACCCGGACTGGCTGCGCCGGGATGACGTTATCCAAGGCCTGCGCGAGGTCGCGGCCGCAGGACTTGCGTACGACCTGGTCATCAGGCCGGAGCAACTACCCTCCGCGGCAAACGCAGTCACGACGGTACCGGAGCTGACCTTCGTGCTGGATCATGCCGGTAAGCCACCGATAGCCACCAGAGCCCTGCAGCCATGGGCGCGAGCCATTCGCGAATTCGCGGCCCGTCCCAACACCGTCTGCAAGCTGTCGGGCCTGGTCACTGAGGCCGCGCCGGGTGCCGCTACCGTGGATTTCAGGCCGTATGCCGTAGTCATAATGGAAGCATTCGGTTCCGAGCGGCTGATGTTCGGCTCGGACTGGCCGGTCTGCCTGCTGGCGAGCGACTACGCAGGTGTCGTCGAACTGGCTCAGATTCTCACGGCAGGGCTGTCTGAAGCGGAGCGGGAAAGCGTGTTCGCCGGCACGGCCGCACGGGTCTACGGGATCGCCGTCGGCAACGACTGAATAATCACCCCGTGGCGGCGCGTGAATGTCACCCCCTGCCTGATCACCGAGCTTCATCAGCCAAAGAGGAAGGGTGCTCGCAGTGGAGGACTGAGGGAGATCCGGCGCCTGCACCGGCGTAGGGCATTCCGAGTGCCACGTCCCGCGGCCGCAATCCGCGCCCAGTCGCCAGCCAGAATGGCCGCCATGCCGAGAAGATGGTGTGGTCAAACGTTCGATTTTATGGCTCTGAGCAGAGCCCCCTTACGGAATCGAACCGTAGACCTTCTCCTTACCATGGATAATAGACGCCCTGATCGGGCAGGCTCACTATCGCCTCGATCTGCAAAGTTTGTGAGTGTGCATGCCTGGCTGTGCCCCCGGATGCCCGGCAATGGTCCCCCAAAATAGTCCCCTGCCGTCCTCCGGCTGTTCTAGCATTGGCAGATGCCAGAACGGCGCAGCAAGGGCGACGACTCCATCTATTTCGAGCATGCCGGCCCCTGCCGCGATGCCAGCAGGCACCGCCGGTGCCCCGGCCGGTGGCGCGGCGAGGTGTGCCTCGGGTACGGGCCTGACGGCAGGCGGCTCCGCCGGCGGGTGGCCGGAGCGAGCAAGGCCGAGGTTCAGGACGCCCTCAAGCAGCTGCATGCTGACGTCGCGGCCGGCATCGGCAAGACGCCGCCAGCGGGCTACACGGTGCGAAGGGCGGCCGAAGACTGGCTGCACAACGGACTGCCCGGCCGGGCGGCTAAGACCATCCGAAAGAACAAGGACGTGCTCGAGCCGATCCTGGCGGTGATCGGCACGATGAAACTTCGCGAGCTCGACGCCGCCGCGGTGGACAAGGCACTCGCCACCATGGCGTCCAGCTACAGCTCGGCCGCGGTCAGCATGGGGCACCTCGCACTCAAGCGAGCAATCAGGTTCGCAGCCGCGCGTGACCTCGTGGCCCGTAACGTCGCTGAACTGTCCGAGACCCCAGCGGGACAGCAGGGTCGGCCCAGCAGGTCGTTCACCCTGGACCAGTCGCTGGCCCTGATCAAGGCGAGTGCAGGATCGCGCATCGGCGCCTACATCGCGCTGAGCCTCGGCACCGGCATCCGCACCGAGGAAGCACGAGCGCTGCAATGGGACGCCGTCGATTTCGGCGACCCGGACGCCACCCCCGCGCGCCCGCCCAGCGTCGCCGTCTGGCGATCGGTCCGCCACGGCGGCGACACCAAGACACTGCGGTCGCGCAGGACGCTGCGCATGCCCACGTTCGCGGCCGAGGCGCTGAGCGAGATGAGGGACCGCGAGGCCCGCGACACCGGACCGGTGTTCGCCACCCGAGACGGCAAGGAGCTGGACGCCGCCAACGTGCGCCGCGAGTTCCGGGCGGCAGTGAAAGCCGCCGGCATACCCGGCCAGTGGACCCCACGCGAGCTGCGTCATACCTTCGTCAGCCTTATGTCCGACTCCGGAGTGCCGGTCGAGGAGATCGCCCGCCTGGCCGGTCACACCAGCTCGCGGACTACCGAGCTTGTCTACCGCCATCAGCTAAGACCAATCATGGAGAAAGGCGCCGAGGCATTGGACCAACTTTTCAGTGGAGCCGCCTAACCTGCTGGCCTGTCAGCCAGCGATTCGCCGCCATCGAGGAACTCCAGCAGGTGGTGCCTGCCGATAATGCGGCGGCTGCCTGCCTTGCGTGAACGCAGCTGACCCGTGCGTATCAGCTCGTAGATCGTCTCCCTGGCGAGCCCGAGCACTTCGGCAGCCTCATCGACGCTGTAGGCCAGTCGCTCTTGCTCTGCCGTGCTCCGCCCGTCCGCTGACGGCCCGATCACCACGCGGGTCCTACTGCTTTGCCGCCGTGATACTGACAACCTTCCAGGCCTTCGCGTTGCGTTGAGCTTGGGACGATCGTATGTCCGGGGCATACGATAAGTCCAGGCTCCGCAGAACCAACCGTGATCATCAAGCGATGCGTCAGTGTGTGGTCGGTGGACCGGCAGAGTTGATGGTGGCAGAAGCTATGAGGCTATGCAGGATGCAAGATCATTGAGAGCAGGAAACGACGGCCAGGAAGTGAGCGTCAGCAGTCGTGATGTTGGCCGACTCGCGCGATACCGCTGCACTCAAGGCAGCGGTATCGCTGATCTCACCCTGCGACGTCGCAGAACACCGGAGGCGATCGGATGCGTCAACTCGCGCGGTCCGCGGACGAAGGGCCGCCGTTTCTCAATGCGCACCCACATCGGCATGCAGGTCACCAGCCACGTATCAGGCGACGCCATCCTGCGTGCCCGCGACCAGGTCCGGTCCGCTCGACGCCGAGACTGAGGGCCTGCAACCGCCGCAACGTGCGCCCGACGGACTTCACCGGGCGCCTGTGAAAGCACGGTCTTTGTGATGCCTGACGGCGCCGCGCTGCGCCGCATGGCGGGCCGGTGCCGACCACCGCGGGCTCCGGGCGAGCGGCGCTGGCCTGGGCGCTGCCGCGGGGCGCACTTCCCTGCCCGCCACTCGTGGACTGTCCGGTACAGTTCGCGGTTAGCATAGGCACATGCCGGCCGAGCCGAGAACCGGGCGCGGGCGCGCCAGCCGAGAGCGGATCGTGGAGCGCGCGGCGGAACTGTTCGCTGCGCGTGGCATCGCGGGGACGAGCCTGGATGAGGTACTGGCAGCCGCGGGAGCGGGCAAGAGCCAGCTCTACCACTACTTCCATGGCCGCGACGAGCTGGTAGAAGCAGCGGTGGGGCTGCGCGGCACCCAGGTGCTGGCCGGGCTGACCCAGGCGCTGGGCACCGTGGCATCGCTGGCGGAGCTTGAGCGGGCGCTGGCAGGTTTCGTGGCGGGGTTTGAGCAGATGGGGCTGCCGGGGTGCCCGATCGGGTCGCTGGCCGCCGAGGTGGCCGAGCGCAACGAGGGCGCGCGGCTGAAGACGGCTGCGGCGTTCGACGCGTGGGAGCAGCTGCTCGCGGACGCGCTGGCGCGGATGCGGGACCGGGGGGAGCTGCGCGCTGATGCTGTTCCTGCCGCGCTGGCCACGGCACTGCTGGCCAGCATCGAGGGCGGGATGGTGCTGAGCCAGGCACGCAAGGAGCCGGCGTCGCTGCACGTCGCGGTGGAGGCGGGGCTCGCGCAGCTTCGGGCGCACCTGAGCTAAGTCTGTACTAACCGGTCCACTTGCTGCTAACCTCAGGACTGTACTAGTCGGTACAGTCCCTGGAGGCTTCCCCGTGACCGGTTCGTCCGCTAGCTTCCTTGCCACCCGCCGCGGAAGGCTCACGCTGCTGCTGTTGTGCGCGGTGCAGTTCCTCGACGTCGCCGATTCCTCGATCATGAACGTCGCCCTGCCGTCGATCCACCGTGATCTGGGATTCTCGGTGCAGAACCTGCAGTGGGTCCTGTCTGGCTACCTGGTCACCTACGGGGGGCTGCTGCTGCTCGGCGGCCGGGCCAGCGACCTGCTCGGGCGGCGGCGGATGCTGGCCACGGGCACCGCGCTGTTCGCGGCCTGCTCCCTGGCCGGCGGCCTGGCCGCGAACGCGGGCATGCTGATCGGCGCCCGGCTCGGGCAGGGCGCCGCGGCGGCGCTGATGGCCCCGACCGGGCTGTCGATCCTGACCACCACGTTCAGCCATGGCACCGACCGAAGCCAGGCGCTCGGCGCCTGGGGCGCGATCTCGGGGCTGGCCGCCGCCACTGGCGTGTTCCTGGGCGGCGTACTTACTGAGGGCCCAGGCTGGCGGTGGGTGCTATTCGTGAACCTGCCGGTCTGCGCTCTGATCCTGGCCGGCGCCGCCCGCCTCCTCCCGGGCGAGCGGCACCCCGCGCGCCCGGCGGGCTTCGACATCCCCGGCGCGGTACTGGGCACCGCCGGCATGCTGCTGTTGGTCTACGCCCTGGTGCGGGCACCACAGCAGGGCTGGGGCAGCGCCCGCACGATCGGCGAGATCGCCACCGCGGGCGTCGTCCTCGCCGCCTTCGCCGTGACCGAGCTGCGCCGCCGTGACCCGCTGTTCCCCTTCTCCATCTTCCGCGCCCGGGGGCTGGCCGCAGCTGACGCCACCCAGATGATCGCGTTCGCCGGGTTCGTATCAGTATTCTTCTTCCTCACCCTCTACATGCAGAACGTCCTGGGCTACACCCCGATCCGGGGCGGCTCGGCCTACCTGCCGGTCACCGCCGGCATCGCCCTCGCCGCGGCCATCTCCGCCAGGTTGTTCGCCCGCACCGGCACCCGCCCCGTCATCGTCGCCGGGTCGCTGATCGCCGCCGCCGGGATCTGGTACCTCTACCGCATCCCCGTCCGCGGCTCCTACCCTGCCAGCCTGCTGCCCGGCCTGGTCATCATGGCGATCGGGCTGGGCGCGGTGCTGGTCTCCGTCACCACCGCCGCCAACGCCGGCGTCGCCCCGGACCAGGCCGGGCTCGCGGCCGGGCTGCTCGCCACCTCCCAGCAGCTCGGCACCGCCCTCGGCCTGGCGATCTTCTCCGCCATCGCCACCGCGCGCACCAGCGCCCTGCTCGCCGCCCACGCCCCACCGGCCGCTGCGCTCACCGGCGGCTTCCAGCGGGCCCTGCTGACCTGCGCGATCTTCCTGATTGCGGCCGCCGTCATCGCGCTGCGCGCCACCAACACCCACGGCGAGCCGCCAGCCGACGCCCACTCCCCCGCCAGCCACGACCGCATTCCCACGCCCGAACTGACCGACTGAAACCCGCATCCACGCGACCACACGGGCCAGGAACCTGGCCCCAAAACACGCCCGCAGTCCACCGCAGCCAAACCCACCGCACCGGGCCTGACCCAGGCCCTGACGAACAGGAGCACCTGACCATGAACATCACCGTCTTCGGAGCCTCCGGCGGCATCGGCAGCCACGTCGTGACGCTCGCCGCCCAGCGCGGCCACCAGGTCCGGGCCATCTACCGGGCCACACCAGACGACCCGCCCCCCGGCCAGGCCGAGATCCTCATCAGTGAAGACATTCTCAACCCCGGCTTCGCCGCCAAAGCCATCCGCGGCGCCGATGTGGTGGTCACCGCAGTCGGCCCGAACTTCGCCATCCGCCACAACCCCAGGACCGCGATGACCTCGCCGCCCGACCTGCATCAGCGGCTGGCCCGCACTCTCATCGCCGCGATGAACGACTCCGCCGCGCCCGCCCGGCTGATCGCGGTCAGCACAGCCAGCATGGGACCGGCCGATAACATCATGGGCCTGGCGCCGAGGCTGCTGTTCCGCTTCTTCCGCACCGTCGCAGTCCCCAACCTCGGCCGCGTCGGCCAGGACCTGCGGGCCATGGAAGACGAACTCGCCGCCAGCGGCCTCGACTGGCACGCGCTGCGGCCCGTCAAGCTCACCGACGGCCCGCTCACCAGGAACGTCCGGGCCAGCGACCGGTTCGCGATGAAGCCCATCTCCCGCGCCGACGTCGCCTGGCACATCGTCGCCGTCGCCGAAGAGGCCACCCCAGGCCAGTCCCGCACCCCGGTCATCACCACCGGGCCCAGCCGGAGATCCCGCCCAGCCGGGGCCGGTGACCGGGACCTCTCAGCCCGGCAAGCGCCCGCGGCCAGGTAGGCACCGCGAAGCGCGCATTCGCGGCGTCACGTCAATGACGCCGCACTAACCGTCAGGGTCAGCACCAAGTCAGCACGCCATCGCGAGCTGGCGGGAACCAACCAGGAATAACGGGCAAACGGCCAGCCTTCAAAATTCCCCGTGCACGGCCCCTTTCAGGCCCGCATCAGCGCCGTGACCTCCGGCTATTAGCGCACGTCAAGCCCGGTGACGGCCTTACCGATGATCACGCGCTTGATCTCCGGCGTGCCCTCGAAATCGTGAAGCTCGTGGAGGTGCGGGCAGTTTCTGCAGGTAGATGGGCTGATTCTGCAGGTAGATGGGCTGATAGCCAAGCCCATGTCAGCACCAACTCAGCACCGCATCGCGAGCCAAGCGCCGACGTCATCCAGCGCTGTGGGCCATGAACTACACGATGACGCTCCAATGCTGGTCATCCGCCGCCGAAGCGCGACCGGCAACTAGGCGCCGAATAGGCCGCGGAGTCTGGCTTCATCTGCGGCGCTGGCCAGCACCACGACTTCGTCGCCTTGCTGAAGCTGGGTGTCGCCGTGCGGGGGTATAGGGCGGCCGTCGCGGATCCGGGCGAACTTGTCGCCAAGTCAATGGGCGAGCGCCGTTCCTAACGAGATCCTAACGCGGGCGCGCCTGATCTTAACGGCTTCCATGCGCCGCTGCGCCCGGGCAGCGTCTAGCGTCGGGTGCGTCATTGAAGGTGGCGGCTGGCTGTGTCGCAGGCCATTGCACGCGCCTGGCCCTGCCGGAGCCTGCCGGGGACGGAGGTGCCTCGCTGGTGGCGGTTCGCAAGGCAGTTAGCCTGCCCGGCCCGGGCGGCGTCCTGAGCCTGCCGGAAAGTCCCTGGTATTCGGTCAAGCGCCGGATGCTGGGTCCCCCGCTAACCAGCGATCAGCTCAAGGTGCAGCGGCTTTCCAAGCCGCTGGGCCTGGGCGTTTTGTCGTGTGACGGGATCTCGTCAGCGAACTACGGCTCCGAGCTGATCTTGCATGAGCTGCTGCCGTTCTTCGGCCTGGCGGCCTTCACGCTGCTGCTGCCGATGACCGGGGTCATCCTGCTGGGCGTGGCGTTCGTGGTGATGTCCTACCGTGAGGTCGTCACCGTCTACACCAGGGCCGGCGGCTCGTACGTGGTGGCGAGGGAGAACTTCGGCCCGCGCGTCGCGCAGGTGGCCGCGGTGGCGCTGATGGTCGACTACGTGGTCACGGTCGCGGTGCAGACCGCCGCGGGCAGCCAGGCGATCCTGTCAACGTTCCCGTCGCTGGCACGCCCGCTCGGCGACACGACCACGCTGCTGCTCATCTCCGTTGCCGCGACCCTGGTCATGTGCTACGTCAACCTGCTGGGCGTTCGGGAGAACGGGAAGACTTTCGCAGTCCCCACCTACCTGTTCTCCGGGTCGGTCGCCCTGATGATCATCGTGGGGCTGGCCCGCGAGCTGGCCGGCGGCGGCCTGCCGCTGGTGCGGTGGCAGCCGGGGACGGTGCCGGTCGGACACAATCATGGCGGGCTGCTGACCTTTGCTGCCATCTACATCCTGGGCCGCGCGTTCGCCAACGGCGGGTCGTCGCTGACCGGGATCGAGGCGGTGTCGAACGCGGTCAGCGCGCTGCGCCCGCCGGAGGGGCGCAATGCGCGCCAGCTGCTGGTAACCCAGGGCGCCATCGTGGCGTTCCTGATCGCCGGCATCTCCTGGCTGGCCCACGTCACCCGCGCGGTGCCCTACGTCAACGGCTTCCCCACCGTGCTGTCCCAGGAGGCCCGGCTCATCTTCGGGAACTCCGGGCTCGGTCAGGCGCTGTTCTTCGCCGTCCAGGCAGGGGCCATCTCGATCCTGTTCACCGGCGGGAACACCAGCTTCAGCGGTTTCCCGTTCCTGACCAGCTTCGTGGCCGAGGACTCGTTCCTGCCCCGATGGCTGTCCAAGCGCGGCCATCGGCTGGTGTTCTCCAACGGGATCGTCATGCTGACCGTGCTGGCCCTCGCGCTGCTGCTCGGGGTGGGCGCCAACACCAACAACCTGGTCCCCTTCTACGCCATCGGCGTGTTCACCGGGTTCGCCATGGCCGGCTTCGGGATGGCCAGGTACCACACCCGGCGCAAGGAGCCCGGCTGGCGGCGCCGGCGCGTGATCAACCTCGCCGGCGGCGTTTACACGGCGCTAGTGGTAGTGATCTTCGCGGTGGTGAAATTCACTGAGGGCGCCTGGCTGGTGCTCGCCGTCTTCCCGGTCCTGGTCTTCGCGTTCATCCGGCTGAGCCGCCAGTACCGCAGGGAGTCAGCAGCGGTCGAGGCCCTGGACAGCGACAGCCAACCCGACCCGCCCGCCTACCCGCGCCGGGCGGTACTCGTCCTGATCGACGACCTCGACCTGGCCGCGATCTCCGCCCTGCGCTACGCGCGCAGCCTGCGCCCCACCATGCTGCGCGCCGTCCACTTCGTGATGGACCAGGACCGGGCCGAGCACCTGCGCCAGCAGTGGCTGCGCGCCGGCCGGAACATGCCCCTGGACCTAGTCGACTGCCCCGACCGCCGGATCGACCGGGCAGCGGGCGAACTCGCCGCCCGGCACGCCAGCCAGCCCGGCACCCACGTCACCGTGGTACTGCCCCGGCGCAGCACCGCGCCCTTGCTCGGGCGGCTGCTGCACGACCGGACCGCCGACAAGATCGCCCGGCTGATAAGCCGGATCCCGTCCTCGGCGGCCACGATCATCCCGTTCGATGTCGCCGCCCCGACCGGCCCGGGCGAGGGGCAGCCGCAGCCGGCCACGGCATACGCGCTGGCTGATGCCGCTGCCCGCAGCCAGACCGGCGACACGCCGCCGGGCGTGACTGCGGTCCCGCCCCCGACCAGCCGCCGACGGGTCACCGTGGACGGCCGCGTGCACAGCGTCGAGATCAGGCAGGTGGAGCACAACTGCATCCTTGAGTGCACCATCGCCGGCGCCAGCGGCGAGTTCACCGCGCTGTTCTACGGGCGCAGCCACATACCGGGCCTGGAGCCCGGCAGCCATGTGCGGGTCCGCGGCACAGTCAGCGCCGGCCAGACCGGTGCCGTCCTGATCAATCCCGCCTACGAGCTCCGCGGCTCAGCCGGGTGAATCCCCGCTCATGCGGCCAGCCAGGCCGGCGTGAGACAGAGCCCGGCTGTCCCCGCCTGATGAACGCAGCCAGCCGCGCGGCGGTGACGCCCCGCTGTCCGGGGCACGGCATGGACGCGGAGCGTAGAGACGCCCCTGCGCGTGTTCCTGCGGACCGCGACCGGCAGTGCCGCGATCCTGGTCGTGATTACGGACACCGCGCTGGGTGTGGATCAACGCCGACCCGCCCCGCGAGCAGCGCGGGGTAACGGTCTCGAGATTTACGTCCGCGCGGACGGAGACCAGTTGCGCGACCTCGCCAGCCTGCTGGAAACAAGCAGTCGGAGATCCCAGTGGCCGCCAGCTACCACCTCGCCGATCCCCCCCGGCACTAGCCCAGGCCACCGGCGGCCGCACTGCCGGGGCCATCGTCCTCACGCCCTGACCGGCGCCAGGAGTTGAGATCGAAGTTCCCTGATCAGCATGCCCTCCGCCAACAGCAGCTTGACAAGGTTGACGGCTGTGGTGGCGGCCCGTCAGCGGGCCAGGTTCGCGCGGTAACGGTCGGAGTCCTTGGTCAGCGACATGAGGTGCCGAGCACGACGATGGGCCAACGCGTTACACCCAGGCCGCGGAGAGCTCGCGCCGATTATTTGCGTCGAGGACGTATATCTGTGACGGCAGTGGCCGTGATCGCCAGACATCTGCCAGGTCAGGGTTCGTGATGCCGGGCCGGGGGCGAGCTGATGAGGGCTCTGGCCCTGGCTGCCCGCACCGCGGCGGAGAGCGTGTCGACGTCGTAGGCGCCGTGGTGACGCCTGCCGTTGATGAAGAACGTCGGGGTCCCGGAGACGCCGCTGAGGTCGGCTGAGTCGACGTCGGAGATGACCTTCGGCTGCCCGGTCCGCTTGCGCATGTCGCGTGTGAACTGGTCGGCGTTGAGGCCGGTCTCGGCGGCGTGCCGGATGAGGTCCTTGGCGGTCAGCTCGTCCTGGTGAAGCAGGAGCCGGTCGTGCATCTCCCAGAACTTGCCCTGGTTCGCCGCCGCCTCGGTTGCCTCGGCCGCCAGCTGCGCGTGCGGGTGGACGTCGGTGAGCGGCAGGTGCCGCCACACGTAGCGCAGGTCTCCGTAGTCGGCCAGTAGCTCTCGTACCACCGGCTCGGCCTGGCCGCAGTACGGGCATTCGAAGTCGCCGTACTCGACGAGTGTGACCGGGGCCTTGTCGGGGCCGCGCACGTGGTCCCGCTCTGCGTCGACCGGCACGGCCAGGTCGATGATGGTCTCGGCCGTGCCGAGCAGGGCGCGCAGGCGCAGCCGCTTGGGCAGCAGCGCGGTGACCCGGAACACGATCCATGTCAGCGCCGATGAGGCAACCGCAGCGGACAGAATGCCGACCTTGGCTTCGGCGAGCTCGGCGCCGTGGAATGCCAGCGAGGCGATCAGCAGGGACACGATGAAGCCGACGCCGGCGATGGTGCCCGCGCCGGTGACCGCGGCCCAGCCGATCGGCGGCTGGATCCTGCCGCGGCTGATCCTGGTCAGCAGCCATGCAGCGGTAACGGTTCCGACGGGCTTCCCGGCGACGTAGCCGACGAGGATGCCCAGCGTGACCGGCGAGGTGTAGGCACGGGCCAGGAAGCTCCCGCTGATCACGATGCCGGCGTTGGCCAGCGCGAACAGCGGCACGATCAGGTAGCTGGTCCACGGGTGGAACAGCTGCTGCAGCCGGTCGTTAGGCGAGATCGCGGCACGCACGCTTTCCCGCGCCTGGCTGGCCAGCTCCGGTGTGGGCTGCTCCCGGAACAGCCGGAACGACTCAGAGGCCTGTTCCAGGTCGCTGCGCGCGGCCGGGTAGGCCAGCGCGAGCAGCCCGACCAACAGGCCCACGATCACCGGGTCAACGCCGGACTTGAAGAACGCGACCCAGGCGGCGATCCCCAGCACCAGGTAGACAGCGCCGATGCGAACCCGCAGCCGGCGCGCGATCACGACAACGGCGAGGATGACAAGCCCAGTCACCAGCGCCATGACGTTGATGCGGCCGCTGTAGGCAAGCGCGATCACCACGATCCCGGCCACGTCGTCGACGATCGAGAAGGTCAGCAGGTAGGTGCGAACCCGGTCCGGGACGCCAGCGCCAACCAGCGCGAGCATGCCCAGGGCGAAGGCGGTGTCGGTGGACATGGCTGCCCCCCAGCCGCCCGCCGATGCGCGCCCGGCGTTGAAGGCCAGGTAGATAGCGATCGGCACGGCCATCCCGCCGAGCCCGACGACTAGTGGCAGGGCGAGCCGCCGCCGTTCCCGCAGCTCCCCCATGTCGAACTCGCGGCGCGCCTCCAGCCCCGCGACCAGGAAGAAGAACGCCATCAGCCCGGAGTTGACCCACTCGTGCAAGTCAGCCGACAGGCCAGCCGAACCCAGGCGCACCGACAGGTCAGTTCCCCAGGTAGCCGCATAGCCGGATGGGTCCGTGTTTGCCCATACCAGGGCCGCGAGCGTGGCGGCCAGCAAGACGGCTGCGCTTCCGGTCTCGGTGCGCAGGAACCGGCGCAGCGGCGTCTTGCTGCTCCGCGCCCACGCTGTGCGGAGTGAGAACCGCGATGCCAGATGACCCGGCTCGGTCATTGCGCGCCTGGCCCTGAGCGCGGCCGAGGCCCGACGCGGTCGATGATCGCTGCGCCGGCGGCCGCGGCCGCCGCGACGATGGCGGTGGCGGAGATGAATGCCAGGTGGGTGCTGGTTGCCCAGATCCGGTCGGGCACCCCGAGGAAGACGGCCAGGCCGCACGCCCAAGCGCCGGTGATAGACGCCGGCAGCCACCGTCCGGTGAGCAGGGCAATGCACGGCCCGATGACGAGCAGGCCGATCAGGATCACCCGGTGGCCGGTGGCGGCGTCGATGGCGGCGACCGCGGAAACAGCGATCATGCTGGCGGCCCACAGCCGCCGGGCGGTCCAGCCGGGCAGCAACGATGCGCGGCGGGATTCCGTCCCCGAAGTCATGCAGCCAGCCGGCTTCTGCCCGTTCAGCGACGGCGGCGCCGGGTCAGCCAGGTTGCGATGCCGGCTTCTGCCGCCCTGTGTCACAGCCGCTGCCAGCGATACTGCTGCCAGGACGCTGAGCCCGATAACCAGGGCGGTACCGTCTGGCTTCGCGTAGCCGCCGATGATGAGGCTGGCGCTGAATGCGGCGTACCCGGTGATGATCGCGGCACCCTCAAGGCGGCCAAGGCCCTGGTGCCGCCAGGCGAGCGCGAGCACGGCCAGCGTGAAGCCCCCGTACCAGGCAGTGACCAGCAGTGCCTGCCGGGACGGTGCGCCCAGGCCGAGAATGGCGCCCGGCAGCAGCAGCCCCGCGATGACGTTCAGCGTGTTGCTATTCAGCGCCGTGCTGAGTGTCGCGGCGCCGCGGCCGCGGCTGGCCAGATACACGGCGGCGACCGCGTTGGGGAGACTGGTCACCGCCGCCAGGACCAGGCCGCCGGTGATGATCTCCGGCACTCCGAGCGACCTGCCGAGGCTGGAGGCGGCCCGTTCCATCGTGATGCTCGCGATGATGACCACGATCAGCGCCGCCGCGGCTGCCGCTGCATCAGTCCACCGCCCGCGGCGGGGCCGGATGGCCTCCTCAAGTTCGAGTTCCTCTTCGGCGACCGCCGACCGCAGCCATGCCCGCCACCGCGCGGGGAGGCGCAAGCCCCGGCCGCGTGTACCCAGGACCGCTACATACAGCGCGAGAACTGCCGCCGCGAGCACCAGGCCGGCTAGCGGCGGCACCGCGCCGCCGACCACCAGCGCGCAGATCACCGCAACCCACACCGCGACCGTCCCGGCAAGGGCCACGACCCGGCGGTGCAGGCCGATCCGCCCGGCCACCACTGCCCCAAGACCCAGCAGGGCTGCGAGGTTGAAGACATTCGAGCCGAGCACCACGCCCGCGCCGATCCGCTGCTGATGGCTGGCCAGCGCCGCAATCGCGGCGGTGACCTCCGGTGCGTCAGCGGCCAGCGCCGCGACCATGCCCAGCATCGCCTCGGACAGACCCAGCCGCTCGCCGATCCGCTCTAGCCGGGACACCAGCAGCCAGCTCATGAGCAGGCTGACCGCCGCCCCGGCCGCGAACGCGACAACCGTGAGCACTACTCTCCCTTCTTGCATCGCCCTGCGCTCGATATTGCTGGCAGCGCGCGGGCACCCGCATCGGCGCGGGCCGGAATCAGCCGGCTCGCTGGCCAGCCGGTCAGCGGGCAGTCCCGGACACCCTGACAGCGCTGTACGCGTGCCCGACCTGCTCGGCCAGCGCTACCGCGACCCGCCGTGCCTGCGCCGCCGGCCTCGCGCCAGGCTTTGGCCGCATCAGGAACCGGCCGTAATACTGGCCGTTGCCGAACACCCGCAGCTCCAGTTCGGCGGGCAGGGCCGCCTTCTCGATATCCCAGGTGCGCTGGCCGTCGACGATGCTGCCGTCGGACTCCAGCCGCGGCGGATGGCTGCGCAGCGAGCCGTACTCAAACCGCCACTCCTGCAAGTCCAGCAGGCCGGCTAGCAGGTCTCCGACGTACTCGGCTACAACCTCAGGTGAGCGGGAGGCCTGCGCGAGCGCAGTCGTGCCGTGCATCGTCGCCAGGTAGCCCTCGCCGGTGACCGCGGTGACTTTCAGCCGCCTCGCCCACGCCGCCAGCTGCGACACCGCCAGCCCGGTCACCAGCAGCAGCACGGCGGTAGTGACATCATCGCTGCTGCGGATGGTCAGCCGGTAGTACGGCAGCGTGAAGAAGAAGTCGAACCACACCGCTGCTCCGACTGCGGCCAGCGCGCCCGCGAGCCTGTTGCCGGCGGCGGCGACCGCTACCACCACCACGACCAGCAGCAAGGCGACGTTGGTGTTCGACCAGCTGGCCCGGAATGGCAGCAGCACACCTGACGCAGCAAGTGGCACAGCAAGCGCGTCGGCCAGCGCCCACAGGTCCCGCGGCGCGTAGCGCCGCAGCCCGGCGCCGGTCGTGACCGCTCCCGCCGGAGCAGCCTGGTCGTGGCCGCCCGGGCCATTGCCGGCGGGTGTCATGGGGCCGGGCGCTGTGCCGGAGGATGCGCGTATCGTCATGGCCGGTGCTCCTGCCGCGGAGCCCGCGGGCTCCAGCCGTCGGGTAACTCGCGCCGACCAGGCTTCCCGGCTCACCTGCCTTCATCTTAGTGCCCGGGCAGCCGAAGTGCCCTCCGATATCGCCTGGCCTGCTGTCAACTGCCCGGCGGCCGGCGGTGGTCGGCCAGGACCTGCGCCGGCGTGAGGGTCCGGTGCCGCAGCCACCAGGCGATCCAGCGACGGCCGATCTCGGCGGCCAGATCTGGGGGTGGCACGAGCACCACCGGGCAGCGTGCCCTCGCCACGCAGTAGCGGACAACCCGGCCGCGCACCGCGCGCCGGACCGGGCCCCCGTGTCCCGCGCCGATGACGAGCACATCACCGGGATGATCGGCGACGCTGACCAGGACCCAGCCGGCCGGCCCTCGCTCGACCTGCGGCTCCAATCCGGGCTCTGACGGCGATCCGCCCCACACCGCCGGAAGGGCTTCGCCCATCCGCTGGCAGGCCATCTCGCGCCAGGCTTGCATGAGCCCGGCGGCGGGCTGGGTCCGGGCCGCCCGGTCACCACCGGGTGGCTCCCAGGCAAGGACTGGCACAAGTACAGCGCCGTGCGCGAGAGCGAGGTATTCCGCGTATCGCAGCGCTACCAGGCTGCCCGGTGAGCCGCTGACCCCGGCGACCACCCGGTTTACGCCCGGCATGACAATCGCCCGGCTCGCAGCTTTCGCGACCTCGGCAGATCCGGCGGCCGTGCTGGCTCACGGTCAAGGATTGATGCAGCGACGTCGGTGCACGGCGCGCTGCGTGAGGTCTCGGTACAACCGTTCATTCCTGAATCCCGGCGGGCAGAAACTCATCCAGTTCTTCTGCCGACCAGGCTTCCCGGCGCGCCTGCAACCAAGGCTAGACCCGGCGCAGGCCGCTGCCAACCTGCGCGCTCACGGTAACGGGTCAGCAAGCGCCGCGATCGCGCCAGCCGCTGGGCGGACGCCGGACCGCGGCCGTCCCCAGTTCGGTCAGTTCAGGTTGCCTGTCGTCCTGCGTGTCCCGCTCGCCAAGCCAGGTGATCAGCATGTAGTAGACGACGGGCGCCAGGCAGATCGCGGGTGCTGCCCACAGCACGGCGGTCGCTAGCTGCCGGTCCATGGCTGAGCCGAGGATCTCCACCGCCGGGGCACCGCGCGGCATCAGGGCCAGCGAGGACATGCCCGTAACGTAGGCGACGATCCAGACCGTCCACATGGCTGCCGCGGCCATCGCCGCGCGTAGCGGCCGGGGCAGCGGCCCGGCAGGGGTCAGGCCTGCGATGGCCAGCCACACGCCCAGCCCTGCCCCGACGAGAGTGACCAGCTCTGCCGCAGCCAGGACCGGATAGCGAGCCAGCGCGTCCAGTACTGCGGGCAGCCGCCAGATGATGACGAGCGCCATGAATGGCACCAGCCGCCATGCGGCCGCCCGAGCCGGCGGCACGGCCCGGCGGGCTGGCTCACCGCTGAGGCGGCGCGAGGCGGCGTAGCGCCGTGGCCTGCCCAAGGTCAGCAGCCCGGGCGCCAGGACGGCGAATACCGAGAACTGCAGTGCCTGTACGAACGCGTACTGCCGTGCGTACGTGCCGGCTGGCGGCAGCACGGCCAAGAGCGCGAGCAGGACGGCCACGACGGCCAGCCATGGCCGCGCGCCCTGCACAGACCAGGCCGTCCTGCCACGCCGGCTCGTGCGCGTGTGCCACTGGGTCATTGTCGCCCCGCCATAAGCGAGGCGCCCGTACCTCGGCGCGGCCGCACGACCGTCCGGCGGTACGTGAGCGCCGGGCAGACTGCTGCCCGAGGGGCCTCGTCGGCAGCCGACTCCTGACTCAAGATAACGCCGTCGCCCAGGCGGCCCTCGCCGCGCACGGTCTGGTCGTCGACGATGGCGTCAGCCCACACAGTGAAGGCTGCCCGGTTGCAAAGAATGCTTCTAGTTCTCCGGCCAGCAGACGGACGCGCACGACGGTGCGGACTGGGCGTCCCTGCGACGGCGACCCGCCGATGCTGACAGCGGCCGGGAACCAGTTGCCGTCGCACGGCTGGAGGACACACTGAGGACGTGTTCGGTCGAGGAGACGACGCACGGCATCCGCACGCGCTGAGGGGTCGAGCTCGACCATGACCCGGAACTTGCATTCCTTCACTGTGATCACTCCCTGTTCCCGGCCGGTGAGCCCCGCACCAGGCTCACCGGCTGGGAGGTCAGGCCGGTCTGAGGTGCCTGCTGATTCCCTCCAGCAGGTAGCGCAGGCCTTCGATGAACTGCCCGGTGGTGGTATACGCCGCGAGTTGCTGGGCGAGGCTGGTGACGTCCCCGCTGTCGGGGACCCAGCCGGCCCGGGAGGCTTCCAGTGCCGCGAAGCCGATGGTGTAGGTATGCAGGGCGCCGTAGGCGGCGCGGGCGGTCTGCTCGTCTAGTCCGGCCTGCCGCAGGACGCCCATCATCGCGTCCATCCGCTCGACCGCCGCCGGTGACACGACCGGATGCCTCAGGTAGACGCGCAGGGCGGCGGGCTGGGTGACGAGAAACTGCCGCAGGCTGGCGGCGGCCTCGACGATCCATTCCTGCCAGTCGTCCTCGCTAACAGCCGGCCGCCAGACCTGCGCGAGGAGCCGGCTGACGACCTCCTGAAGGAGGTCGTCTTTGTCGCGGATGTGCCGGTACAGCGACATGGGCGCGACGCCGAGATCGGCAGCCAGGCTGCGGATCGACATCTCCTTGTAGCCGCCCGCCTCAACGATCGTGACCGCCGCATCGACGATGTCCTCGCGGGAGAGCGATCCCCAGGGCGCACGACTGGCTGACGCCTCGCTGGTGTCCTGGCCGGAGCACTCGGCGGCCGAGACTGGCTCACCCATGCCGCCAGCATACTCCTGGTTGCGTACACGTACGCGTACAATGGAACTTGTGTGCGCGTACGCAAACCATCGGGTCTCATTCTGGGTTCGGGCGGCTGGCTGGCTGCGGGGGTCGCGGGCCGGCCTGCTCGTCATCGCGGTGGTGGTGGGCGCGGGGTCGGGACTGGGCGCGGTGGCGTTCCGGTACCTGATCGAATTCTTCACCTGGCTGGCGACCGGCCATTCCCAGTTCGGCCAGGGCGGCTACACCGGGAGCAGCCACCTGCCGTGGCTGGGCCTGGGTTTCTTCGTCCTGATCCCGGCGGTCGGCGGGATCATCTACGGGCCGCTGATCTACCGGTACGCCCGCGAGGCCCGCGGTCACGGGGTGCCCGAGGTGATGATCGCCGTCGCCGACAACGGCGGCCGGATCCGGCCCCGGGTGTCGGTGGTCAAGGCCGTGGCCTCGGCGCTGTGCATCGGCACGGGCGGGTCGGTCGGCCGGGAGGGCCCGATCGTGCAGATCGGCTCGGCGCTGGCCTCCGCGCTCGGCCAGTGGGCCAGGATGCCGGAGAACCGGATGCGCATCCTGGTGGCCTGCGGGGCCGGCGGCGGCATCGCCGCCACCTTCAACGCCCCGATCACCGGGGTGTTCTTCGGCGTCGAGATCATCCTGCGCGAGTTCTCCGTCGAGGCCATGTTCACCCTCATGCTGTCGGCGATGCTCGCCGACGTCGTCGCGATCCCGTTCCTGGGCGACCGGCCGTTCCTGTCCGGGTTCCCGGCGGGCATCGCCCTGCATCACCCGCGCAACTACCTGCTGGTGGCGGTGCTGGCGGTGGTCGCCGCCCTGATCGGGCTGGTGTTCAAGACCGCCGTCTACAAGACCGAAGACCTCTGGGACCTCCTCTGGAAGAACCGGCCAGAGTGGGCCCGGCCGGCGATCGGCGGCATCGCGCTCGGCCTGCTGCTGCTGGCGCTGCCGCAGATGTACGGGGTCGGCTACCCGGTCATGTACAAAGCGGTGGCCGGGAACTACGTCCTGTGGTTCCTGCTCGTCCTGGCCGCCGGGAAGATCCTGGCCTGCAGCCTGACCCTCGGCATCGGCGGGTCAGGCGGGATCTTCGCCCCGTCGCTGTTCGTCGGCGTCACCTCCGGCATGGCCTACGGCGTCACCGTCGATCACCTCTTCGGACCCGGCGCCGGCCAGCCCGCCCTGTACGCCGTCGTCGCCATGGGCGCGGTGTTCGCCTCCGCCGCCCGGGCCCCGCTGACCTCGGTCGCCAGCGTGGTCGAGATGACCGGCGACTTCACCCTGACCCTGCCGGTGATGCTCGCCGTCGCCGTCGCCACCGCCGCCTCCCGGGCGCTCAGCTACGGCACGATCTACACCACCAAGCTGCTGCGCCGGGGCCGCGACATCGACCGCGCCGCGCCCTGGCGCGCCTTCGGCGACCTGAAGGCCACCGACGCCATGCGGCCATTCCCCGCCCCCCTGGTAATGGCCGGCGAATCTGACGGCAATGGCCGCGGTGCCATACCGGACGCGGTGCCGCTTCCCGGGCCCGTCACGCACCGGAGCGACCCGCAGGCCGTCTACGCCACCGAATCGCTCGCCCAGACCCTGCGCCAGCTGGAAGCTTACGGCCGCGACGGGCTGCCGGTCCTGTCCGACGACGGCCAGCAGGTCGAGGGCTGGATCACCAACAGCAGCGTCCTGCAGGCCGTCGCCGGCGAACTCGGCAGCGCCCCCGCCCGCGCCGGCCGGGCCCGCGGCACCGAGGCACGCCAAACCGCGCAGGACGCCACCGGCGCAGCCCCGCCCACGCCGCTGCCCGGCTACCACGTCCTCGAAGTCACCATCAGCCCCGGCTCGCCGGCGGCAGGCTTGAGACTGGCCAGCATCCGCTGGCCCGCCGGCAGCATCCCGGTCTCGCTCTTGCGCCACCGCAAGCTGCAGGATGCCCGCCCCGGCGTGATCCTGGCCGCGGGCGACCGGATCAGCGTGCTCGCGCGGACGGCACGCCCGTCACCATCCCGGCAACGCCATGACGAGCCGCACGACACGCAGGACAGCAGCGCCCGGGTGACACCACCATCACGCAACGGCGATACCGGCCGGCCCGGCGACTGACCTGGCCCGGGACAGGACCGCTGCCACGGCCGGACCTGGTGGCGTCCTGCACTCCCGGTGAGCGCGTTAGCTGAGGTCAGCCCGGCGGAAGACGACGACCGCAGCCACGAGGGCGGCCAGCCCGACGGCGAGCAAGACGGCGAAGTCGGCCGCGCTGACTCCGCGGCTGATCTGATCGTTGCCGGCCGACCAGTACAACAGCGAGAGATACCGGGCCGGGCGGATGCCGGAAATCGCCGATGCCAGCGAGCTGACCAGATAGGAGGCGGCTGCCAGGCCAGCACCGGCGCCGAGGGCGGTTCCCCGCCTGCCCGTGACCACCCCGACAGCCATGGTGATCAGGCCGAAGTCCACTCCCATCAGCACCAGGGCACCCGACACGGCGACCGTGTCGGCCGGGCTGATGCTCAACTGGAAGCCACGGCCGATGACGACGCAGACGGCGACCGCGACAGCAAGCAGAAGCGCCTGCACGGCCATCGCCCCGGCCTTCTGCAGCACGATGGCGCGGCGGCGGATCGGCAGGGCCGTCACCAGGGCCAGCGTGCCATCCTCGTCCTGCCCGGCCACAGCGGCCGCGCCGTAGCCGACGGTCAGCAGCACCATGATCAGCGGGAAGAAGTTGCCGTAAATATTCGCGTTAAGCCAGCCACCGGGTGACGTGAGCTTTCCCGTGATGCCGAACAGAGCCGCAGCGGTTGAGCCGCTCAGGCTGTTGAGCGACGTCTGGTGCCTGAACGAGGGGTAGAGCACCACGACAACGAGCGTGTACAGGGCCATCCCGGCCGGATACCAGGTCGTGCTGCGCCGGCGCAGCCGCAGGTCCAGCCTGGTGACGTTAGCCAGCATGCGACACTTCCTTCTCCGGCGGCCGGCGGTAGAAGTCAAGGAACAGCTCGTCCAGGTCAGCCGGCCGGGACGTCAGGCCGACGGGGTCATGGCTGGCGATGACTTGCAGCACCGGCCCGATCTCGCCGGTCACATCGAGCGTGAGGCGCGGGCCATCGGTGGAAGTGACCGTGACGCCCGCCAGGGCGCTGATATCGGCCGGGTCGACCGGACGGCGGAAGCGGACCTCCATCTTCAGTGGCGCCGCCCGACGTAGCCCTTCAACGGTGTCCTCGGCGACCAGCCTGCCTTCCCTGATGATCGCGATCCGGTCGGCGATCCGCTGAACCTCGTCCAGTTCATGAGAGGACAGGAAGACAGTCCGGCCCTCGCCGGTCGTCTCCCGCAGCAGGTTCTCGAACTCGTGCTGCATCAGGGGATCAAGGCCGGACGTCGGCTCGTCGAGCACGAGCAGGTCCGGCTTGTGCATGAAGGCCAGGACCAGGCCGATCTTCTGCCGGTTGCCCTTCGACAGCTCACGGACCGGCCGGTCGGCCACCACCAGGAACCGTTCCAGCAGGAGCCGTGCGAAACCGCCGTCAACGCCGCCGCGGCTGCGGGCGAACCAGTCGATGTGCTGACGGCCCGTCAGCCGCGGATACAGCTCGAGATCGCCGGGCAGGTAGCCGACACGGCGATGGACCGCGACGCGGTCGGCCGCAGCATCGAGCCCGAGCAGGGTGGCCCGGCCCTCCGTCGGTCGTTGCAGCGCCATGAGCATCCGGATCGTCGTCGACTTGCCTGCCCCGTTGGGTCCGAGGAAGCCGAAAACCCGCCCGCCCTCAACCCGCAGGTTCAGATCACTGACCGCGGTAACGCCGCCGTATCTCTTGGTCAGCCCGAATGTCTCGATGACCCCTGCCATCCCTCAGCCACCGTCCTCATCTGCCGCGGCCGCAAAGATCCCGTGGCTATAGACATCGACGACCTCCGCCGACCAGCGGACCAGGCCATCACGCGACAGCGGGTCGATCCCCACCACGTGCGACAGGTGCGGGCGGAACAGCAGCACGGCCAGGTCATTGCTCAGCAGGAAGGCGTTACGAACCGCTTCGTCATCGCTTGACCGCACGACTTCGGCCTGCTCCAGGGCCTGCATGCCGGCACGCGTGACCCCATACAGCCGCCCGAACAGGTCCACCCCGGCAGGGCCGCCGTCAGCCAGCAGCCGCCGCACGTAGCCAGCCAGCCCCGGCTCGCGCTCCAGCCGGCCGGCGAACAGCTCCGCGACGCTGGTGCTGCCGCCCTCCTCGGTCACCCGGGCCAGATCGGCCAGGATCGACTCCACGAACGCGGCAACCCGCTCCTCGAGCAGCGTCCGCAGGTTCTCCTTCGAGCCGTAGTGGTGGATCACCAGGGCCGGCGATACCCCCGCAGCCGAGGCGATCTGACGGACGGTCACCTCGGCGTAGCCGCGCTCGGCGAACAGCTTCATCGCGGCGATCCGGATCGCCGCTGCCGCCGTCAGATCCGCCGGGTCTGAACTCATGTTTCTATAATGAAACAAACGTTCAGCCACTTCAAGTGGATGACGGCAGCGCGGTCGCGGCGGCAACGGCGAACGTCCTGGGTGTGCGCGCCGATCGGAATCGGCGTCAAGGGCATGAGCGAACAACCCGCAAAATGCCGGACGAGCCGGAGAGCTGTCCGTGGCCAGCGGGCAACCTCGGCATCTTCCAAGCGGCGAACGTCCAGAACGCACAGCACGGTCACCGGCCTGTTTCCGGCCGCTGCGGCGGGTCGCCAGCTGACTTGTCGCTGCGCAGCAGCTCAGGGCATGGCAACGCGGAGCCGGGCGGGCTGGGCCGCTCACGCTCGGCTTCCACGGCGGCCTGCACGCGCCGCAGGACTATCTCGGGCAATCCCGGCCGGTCTGAAGAGGGAACTGCCTTTCCGCGAAGGTTGGCTCCGGGCACGCGCCTGCTAGCGCCGGCTTGCTGTCGTCGTCAGCCACGTGACAGGTCCTCCCGCCCGCGATGCGCCGCAACGGCACGCAGCACCCTGGCCGCGCAGACGAACCGGCGAACCGCGGGTTGACGGACTGCAGCCAGGATAAGGCAGGATGCGTACGCGTACGCGGCGAATGGCTGCTTGCCTCACAGGCTTGCGGAACCAGCCAGGCATTCCTGCTGCTCACGATGGCCGGGCATCCGGCAGGCCGAGCAGGCGCAGGAAGCTGCTGTGCACGGCGCGGGCAGCTTCGTCGATGGTCATCCGGCGCGCCTTGACCTCGTCCTCGGCGGCCCTGCCGAGAGCCAGGCAGGCGGTCAGCAGCCAGCCGGGCGGCAGTGTGGCGTCGAGGTCACCGAGTTCCTGCCCGCGCTCGATCAGGTCGAGCAGACGGCTCATCACCGGCGCGTGGCGGCTCGCGTCCTCCTGCGGGCTGACAGCGGGCAGGTGCCAGGCGAGCGGGTAGCGGGCGGCCGCCTGCCATCCGGTCTCCAGCAGCCGGACCAGCGCGGCGGCAGGCGGCAGGTCATCGAGCCCGGCGGCGTCGAAGGCTGCGCTCACCTCCGCGGCGGCTCGCTCGATGATGGCGTCGAGCAGCACCTCGCGGGTCGGGAAGTGGGCGTAGATGGTCTGCCGTGTGACTCCGGCGGCACGGGCGATGTCCTCGACGCTGGCACCGGGGTCGGCGTTCAGGGTCTCGGTGGCGGCCTGCAGGATCGCGGCGATGCTCTGGCGGGCGTCCGACCGCTGCCGTCTGCGCCTGGCCTGCGGCTGATCTGAGCGGTCCGCAGCTTCCTCCCTTTAAGTTTGACAAGTCTGTCAGAGCTAACTTAGCTTTGACATCAGTGTATGAGAAAAGCGACGAGGAGGGACCGTCATGAGCATCGCGCAGTCCAGGCCGTGTCCGCGCGGCGGGCTAGCAATCGAGGCTGAGCGGCTGGAGAAGAGATTCGCCGGGCAGCGCGCACTGGCCGGGGTGGATCTGGCGGTCGCCCCGGGAACGGTGTACGGGCTGCTGGGACCGAACGGCGCAGGCAAGACCACCACGGTGCGGATACTGGCCACCCTGCTGGCGCCCGACGGCGGCCGGGCGTGGGTGGCTGGCCATGACGTGGCCGCCGAGCCGCACCTGGTACGGCGGGTGATCGCCCTGGCCGGCCAGTCCGCCACCGTGGACGAGGACCTGACCGGGCGGGAGAACCTGGTGTTCCTCGGACGGCTCGCCGGCCTTCGCCGCGCCGCCGCCAAGAGCCGGGCCGCCGACCTGCTGGCCGCGTTCGGGCTGGAGGACGCGGCGTCCCGGCAGGCCAAGGCCTACTCCGGAGGCATGCGGCGGCGCCTCGACCTGGCCGCCAGCCTGATTACGCGGGCCGAGGTGTACTTCCTGGACGAACCGACCACCGGGCTGGACCCGGCCAGCCGCGCCCGGGTGCACCAGCTCGTCCGTGCGCTCGCGGCGGCCGGCGCAACTGTGCTGCTCACCACCCAGTACCTCGACGAGGCGGACCAGCTCGCCGCGCGGATCGCGGTCATCGACCACGGAACGGTAATCGCCGAAGGCACACCCGGCGACCTCAAGACCGCAACCGGCGCGGGAACCCTGCGCATCAGGCTGGCCGACCCCGCACAACGGCCGCAGGCCAGCCAGGCCCTCGCCGGGCTGCTCCGCATGCCGGTGCAGGACGAAGCCGACCCGGCCCTGCTGACCGCCATGGTCCCGCCCGCCAGCGCTGGCCGGCCGGCCAGCGACCAGGCAGCCGCCGCGGTCGCCGAACTCGGCCGCACGGGCATCATGATCGGCGAGTTCGCCTTCGGGCAGCCAACCCTCGATGAGGTGTTCATGACCCTGACCGGTCAGCGGGCCACCAGTACCGCCGCGGCAGCCGGGGCTGAGGCCCGACCCGCCGGCGCCCAGGTCATGGCCGCCAGCTCCCCGGCTACCACGAGAGGATCGTCATGATGCCCACCGCAGCCCCCGCCACCTCCGCCGCGGCAGCGCCCCCGGCCATTGCGCCCACCTCCCGGCCAGACCCGCCCGGCGCCTGGGCAGCATCCTCAGCCCTCGGCTCGCGGGCCCTGCTCAAGATCAGGCACGTGCCGGAGATGCTGATCGACGTCATCGCGATCCCGGTGGTGTTCACGCTGATGTTCACCTACCTGTTCGGCGGCGCCCTCGCCGGCTCACCCCACCGCTACCTGCAGTTCATCCTCCCCGGCACGCTCGTCATGGCCGTCCTGCTCGTCACCATGTACGCCGGCACCGGCCTCGCCACCGACCGCGCCCGCGGAATCTCCGACCGGTTCCGCGCCCTGCCCATCTGGCGGCTCGCGCCTATCACCGGCGGGCTGCTCGGCGACCTCGTCCGCTACATCCTCGCCACGGGCATCGTGCTGGTGCTTG
Source organism: uncultured Actinomycetota bacterium (assembly GCA_963718765.1). GTDB lineage: Bacteria > Actinomycetota > Actinomycetes > Streptosporangiales > Streptosporangiaceae > JAJYUU01. Next base: position 621,801 of record CAVQZV010000018.1, on the reverse strand, counting down.
GCGTCGCGATCGGCTTCCGCCCGTCGGGCGGCGCGCCCGGCGTGCTGGCAGGCACTGGCCTGCTGCTGGCCTTCGCGCTCGCGCTGTCGTGGGTCTGGACCGCTCTCGGCCTGCTGCTGCGCACCCCGCAGGCGGTGATGAGCACCGGCACCGTCGTGCTGTTCCCGCTGACCCTGGCCAGCAACGTCTTCGTTACCCCGCACACCATGCCCGGCTGGCTGCAGGCGTTCGTGCGCGTCAACCCGGTCACCCACCTGGTCACCGCCGAGCGCGCCCTGATGGCCGGCCAGCCCGCCGGCAGCCAGCTGGCCTGGGTGCTGATCGCCTCCGCAGCGCTGGTAGCGGTATTCGCCCCCGTCACCGCCTGGCTCTACGGCAGGCAGCGGTGAGTGCCCCCATCGCCGGCCTGATCGCGCGTCGCGGCGGCGCCGCCGCGACGGAGCGCTACGGTGCACGGTGTGGATGTTCGCCGCCTGGCGGCAGACGAGCGCGCAGATCTGGCCGCGTTCCTTGCCACCCTGACGCCGCAGCAGTGGCAGGCGCCGACGCTGTGCACGCGGTGGCGCGTACGCGACGTGGTAGCCCACGTCATCAGCTACGACAACCTCGGCGCCCGCGCGCTTGTCGGCGTCGCCGCACGGGCCCGGTTCCGGCCCGGCCGGATCAACGACACTGCGCTCAGCCGATACGACCGGCACACCCCCGAGCAGCTGCTGGCGCTGCTCGCCGGCAACCTGCAGCCCCGCGGGCAGCCCGCCGCGCTAGGCGGCAGAGCCGGCCTGGTCGAGACGCTCATCCACCACCAGGACATCCGGCGCGCCCTCGGACAGCCCCGCGTCATCCCAGCCGAGCGGCTGCGGCCCGCGCTGCGCACTGCCCTGATCGCGCCCGACATCGCCAGGCCCTGGCCGCTGCGCGGCGTCCGGCTGATTGCCACCGACCTGCGCTTCACCTTCGGAATCGGCCTGTGCGCAAAAGGCCCGGCCGAGGCGATCCTCATGACCATCGCCGGCCGGACCGATGCGATCCGCGAGCTGTCCGGCCCCGGCCAGGCCAGGCTCGCCGCGCACATCAACTGCTGACGGGCCAGGCCCGCGATCAGGCGAGTCACCGGGTCCGTGCGAGCGTGCGCAGACATAGCACATCGCTGACATGTTCCGGTTAGCGGCAGCGTCGCTGGCCGTCGGGCATGCGGGCGTACCTGGAGGTGTCTAGAGCCTTCCGCGCGGTCCTCGCGGAAGTCGTGACATCGCCGCGCCCGGACGGGCCGGGTCGGCTAGCCGAAGCGACCTTCGCTGGTCAACCTGACGGGGGGAGCGAGCGGCGGCGCATCGGCGAGCGTTGTGGCCGGACGGGTGGGCCTGTCAGCGCGACAGCGGAGGCTGCTGGTTGCCTGCTCCGGCGGTGCCGGACTTGCCGCGGTGTACAACGTCCCGCTCGCCGCGGTGCGCTGTTCACCGCCGAGATCCTCATCTGCAGCATTTCGCTGCGGGTGATGCTGCCGACGCTGGCCTGCTCCTGGATCGCCACAGCAACCGCATGGGTGTACCTGCCGAACCGGGCAGCGTACGTCGGCATCCCCGACTACCGGTTCAGCGGATCGCTGATGACGTTCGCACTTCTTGCCGACCCTCTCGTAGGACTTATCTCGGCAGGCTACTTCCGGCTGATCGGCTTGGTATCGCACCATCGGACCCGCGGAACTAAGGCCCTGTGCGCGCCGGTCATCGCGTTCGGGCTGCTCCGGGGTCATCGGCACCTGGTATCCGCAAGTGTTCGGCAACCGGCCGGATATGGCCCGGCAACGCGTTCCTCGGCATCAGCGGACTGGGGCTGCTCTTGGCCCTCGCTGCTCTCAGCCGCTGGTCACTGCGATGTGCCTGGGTAGCGGCGCGTCTGGCGGGCTGTTCACCGCAACCCTGTCCACCGGCGCGGTCCTGGGCGGGGCACTGGGCATCGCCTGGGCCTGGCCTGGCCGGGTTCCCCGTCGAACGCGTTCGCCATGATCGGCGCCGCGGCCATGATCGGCGCGGCGATCCGGGCCCCGCTCTCTGGCCTCGCGCTGGTCCTTGAACTCACCCACAGCGGCCTCAGCCTGATGGCTCGCCTGGATCTACTCCGGGAAGGCACTATGGACGGTATGCCGTTCCTGTTCACCAGCTAAATGAGGCGGCCGAACCCGTGGCCGGGCGATGCGACTGCGGCATGCTCCGCGATCTGCTGGACTCCGAGTGCGAGCGCGCCGTAGTCGAAGTCGGGCAGGCGTGGGTAGCTCTGCTCTGCCCATCGGCGGGGCCTTGCGTACCGTCGGCTCAGCGCACCCAGGCACGTCGTGAGAGACACGTTCCAAGCGCGTGCGAGGGACGCTGTCAGATGGAATCTGCTGTCCTCTTGGGCAGATTCCACCGCTGCCGCCGGGCCGAATGGACTGGTCAGTGGCCCGCTCGCATACATTTTTCACGAGCTCCTAGAGGCAGACGGACGTGATCCCGGAGACTGTGCGCCGGCCCGCGCGCACAGTCTCCGCGGTCGCTTTGCGGACTGTAATCAGGATCAGCCGGCGTTGGCCGAGACCTGCGCGGGGGTCACGTACGCCCGCTGCGTGAGCTGGCTGCCAGCGGTGAACCCGGAGACGGCGAACCCACTGAAAGTGTTGTGGAAGGAGTTGAAGTCCTCCGGTCCGGTAGCGCCCTGGTAATTGATCTTCGTGCCCTTGTTGAGCAGGGACACGCAGGACGCGTAGGTGTAGCACGGCGTGCCGGGCGCGTTGGAGATCTTCGTGATGTAGCTGACCCAGACCTTGGGGTCGGTGGAGTGCGCCGCCGTCATCGCGAGCGCTGAGATGATCACCGAGTCGTACATGTTGTAGGACGAGCTGAGTATCTGCTTGGTGTGATACACGGCCTGGTAGTCATCCAGGTAGTGCTGGTACGCGGGGCCGCCGGGCGACGCGCCCGACACGGTGTACAGCAGGCTGGAGGCGGCCGGCTGGCCGAAGGCCTGCGCGTATCCCGGCGAGCCGAGCACGTCCTCGCCGACTACCGGGATGTTGAGGTCGCCAAGCTGCTTCATGTCCGAGAACACTGTGGTCGCGGTCTGCTGGTCGAAGGCCGCGAACACGACCTGCGGGTGCTGGGCGAACGCGCTGGTGATCTCCGAGCGGTAGGAGCTCTGGTCGGGCACGATCGTCTCGTTGGCGACGACTTTGCCGCCCTGGGCCTCGTACGACTTGGTCAGGGGCTGGACGAGTCCCTGAGTGTTGGCCGAGTTATCGAAGATGTAGGCGGCTCGCTTGTATCCGTGGCTGACGGCGTAGTACGCCATCGCGACGACCTCAGCCGAGTCCGACGCGGTGGTCCGGAACACGTATGGGTATTTCATGTGGTCCAGCTGCGTCGTGCCGCCAATCACGTAGTCCACCACGTGGTTCGGGCCGAACTGGTTGATGACCGACATGATTGTCAGCGAGAACGGCCCGACGATGAAGTCGGGGTTCGACACCATGAGCTTGCGCAGCGCCGGAACGGCGTCGACGGCGTCCCCGGCGTCGTCAGCGCTGACGGATACCAGCTTCTTGCCCATGACGCCGCCGTGGTGGTTCACGTCCCACACCGCGGCCGTGTCACCATGAACGGCCCAGGTGGACAGGAACGCCTTCGTCCCGGTGAAGGGCAGCAGCTGGCCGAAGGTGATGGTGCCGCCGCTGCTCGAGCCGCTGCCGCCCGACCCGCATGCGGTGACTGCCAGTGCGCCGGCGGCGAGCAGCGCGATCGCGCCGGCCCGACGCCTGGAGAATCTTGCCGTAATCATGAGTGCTCCGCGACTCCGTTCTGGGTTGGTTGGGATACCTGCTCGTCCTGTCCGAGGAAGATGGCGGCTAGGTCCAGCGCGGCGATCTGGGGCGCCGGACCGTCGACGTGATTGGTGCCGGCAACGAACACGTACACGTGGCTGGCGTGCGCCAGAGCGCGGTCCACGTTCTGCTCGACGACGAGCGCGGCCGTGCCGGTGTCGGTAATCCGTGCGATCTGATCCCAGACGACGTTGGTGTACCTGGGTGACAACCCCGCGGTGGGCTCGTCGAGGATCACCGCGCGGGGGTCCAGCATGAGGGCCCGGGCCATGCCGAGCAGGTTCTGCTGCCCGCCGGACAGCAGTCCGGCCTTCTTGCCGGCGGCGGCGCGCAGGTCCGGGAAGATATCGAGCACCTCGCTGACGCGCTCACGCACGCCGCTGCGCCGGGTGAAGGCTCCCATCTCGAGGTTCTCGGTGACGGTGAGGGTCACGAAGACGTTGCCGTTCTGCGGCACGTAGGCCAGGCCTCGGCGGACGATCAGGTGGCTGGCGAGCCCCGTGATCTCGGTGTCGCCGACGAAGATCCGCCCGGCCTCAGGCTGCAGGACGCCGGCGAGGGCCTTGGCGAAGGTCGACTTGCCCGCCCCGTTCGGCCCGACAATGGCTGTCAGCTCGCCGTCGGCAACCGTCACGGAGATATCGGTGATGATCGGCACGCGGCCATAGCCGGCCGTGATGCCCTCAGCCCGCAGTGCTGTCACTGAGCGCTCCTCCCAGGTACGCCCTGACAACCTCGGGGTGCGCGCGCAGCTCCGACATCTGACCGGTCGCCAGCGTCGCGCCCTCGGCAAGGACGATGACGTGATCGCAGATCCGCTCGACCACGCCGAGGTTGTGCTCGACCATGAGGACCGTCACGCCCCCGTCGCGCAGAGCGAGAATGTGCTCGCCGATCTTGTCGATGAGCGCGGGGTTGATGCCGGCCATCGGCTCGTCGAGGACGAGTACCCGCGGGCTGGCCATGACTGACCGGGCGAGCTCGAGCAGCCGCTTCTGGCCTCCGCTCAGCTCGCCGGCATAGCTGTCCCGCAGCCGGTACAGGCCGAATGTCTCGAGCGCGGCCAGGGCCCGGTCCAGGTGGCGGCGCTCTTCGGCCCGTACGAGGCCCGGCCGCGCGAAGACGTTCCAGAGCGACTCCCCCGCCTGCCGGTACGGCACCACCATGAGGTTCTCCAGCACGGTCAGGCGGGCGAGTTCCCTGGACAGCTGGTAGGTCCGGATGAGCCCGGCCCTGGCGATGCGGTTCGACGGCCAGCCGGTGATATCGGTGCCGAGCAGGCTCACCCGGCCCGCGTCGGCGCGGAGCGCGCCCCCGATGATCGCGACCGCGGTGCTCTTGCCCGCTCCGTTGGGGCCGATCAGCGCGCATACCTGGCCCACTGCCACCGAGAAGGTGGCACCGCGCAGGGCCTGCACCCCGCCGAAGCCGCGCTGCAGATCGGTGCAGGTCAGCGCCGTCAGCTCCGCCGCAGCAGACGACGCTGTGGGCTCACTCACCGGGCACCTCCGCGCTCAGCACCGCTGCGGGCCCATCGGTGCCGCCTGCGGGGATACGCGCGAACAATTTGCCGAAGCTGACCTTCCGCTCCGGGATGAGGCCCTGCGGGCGGAACCAGAGCGTGACGATGAGCAGGATGCCGATGATCATGTTGTCGATCTCCGGGATGAGGCCAGGGTTGCTGGCAATCTGCGGCAGGAACTTGGGCAGCTCCACGAAGATCACCGGGACCGCGAGCGAGCCCGCGATCGCGCCGGCGTTGTTGCCGAGACCGCCGATGATCAGGGCGGCGAAGATCACGAAGGTCTCCCCCGAGGTCCACGCGCTGGTGTTGAACGCGCCCACGAACTCCATCAGCAGCCCGCCGCCGATTCCGGCGAAGAATGAGCCGATGGCCATCGACGTCATCTGGTAGGCAAAGACGTTCTTTCCGAGCCCGCGAGCGACGTCCGGATCATCCCTTATAGCGCGGAGCGTCCGATCCAGTGGCGATCGGGTGACCCGGCTCATCACCCACCAGCCGGCGAGCGCGACCAGTCCCGCGAACGCGGTGAACACGTAGAGGAACGAGTTCGCGTTCAGGTTCAGGGCACCGGAGAACGGCTGGGGCACGCCATTCAGGCCGTCTGCTCCGTCGAACAGCGGCACGAAATTCGTGACCACGTCGTACATCACGATGGAGACCGAGATCATCACGATCGCGAGGTAGTCGCTGCGCAGCCGCCGGAATGCCAGCAGGCCGATCAGCAATCCGAGGATGCTGGCCGAAAGGCCCCCGAGGATGAGCGGAAGTGGGAATGGCAGCGTGGCGCCGAGGATGTAACTCTGACCCGACCCCGCGATCGGCGGGCCGAGGCTGAGCACCCCGGTGACGTAGGCGCCGAGGGCGACGAACGCGATGTAGGCGAAGTTCAGGATCCCGGTGCGCCCGAACTGCAGGTTCAGGCCCCAGTTCAGGAGCGAGTACAGGAAGAAGAAGAAGATCAGCGTGACGCCGTAGTACACCAGCTGCATCGGTCAGGCCTTTCCCCGCACGGCCAGCAACCCCTGCGGGCGGATCAGCAGGACGATCACCAGCAGCACGAATGCGACGTCGAGCTTGTAGGCGGCGTTGATGACGGCGGCGCTGATCTCGGTGGCGAGCCCGATGACGAGCGCGCCCAGCATCGCCCCGTACGGGCGCCCGATCCCGCCGAGGATGACCGCGGCGAAAATGACGAACAGGAAGGTCTCCCCCATCGCAGGAGTGATGCTCGAGATGTTCAGTCCGAGGACGGTTCCGGCCAGGCCGGCCAGCAGACCGGTCAGGAACCAGGTGAAGGTCGTGATGGCCCGCGTGTTGATCCCGCTGACCATCGCCAGCGACGAGTCGTCGGACATGGCGCGCATCGCCTTGCCGAGCTTCGTCCGGGTCAGCAGGAGGTGCACCGCGAGCATGGCGCCGACGCCGATCGCGACGATGATCAGCTGATCGGTACTGAGCAGGAACGGGCCGAGGTGCAGCGGACTTTCTACCTTGACGCCGTACTGCAGGTAATTGGCACCCCAGATCGCCTGGATCAGGTTCAGCAGGATGAGGGAGAGCCCGAAGGTCACGATCATGACGTAGAACAGATTCCGGAATCTGCGGGCAAACGGGCCGAGCAGGAACCGTCCGATCAGTGCGGCGAGCACGCCGCTGGCGAGGGCGCCGATCACCAGCGCGAGCCAGATATTGGCGTGCAGCTTGACGTTGACTACCCAGGACAGGTAGGCGCCCAGCGTGAGAAAGTCGCCATAGGCGAAGTTGACAAAATTCGTGACGCCAAATTGCAGCGTGAGTCCCATGGCCGCCAGCGCCAATATGGACGCCGTGACGAGGCCGAAACCCAGCGAGAGCGTGAATGAGTTCACGACCGGAGACGGTAATGAACGCCGCCACGCCCGTCACTGTTGTGCTCGATGACCACGTTAAGCGCCCTGCGCCGCTTCTGCGCATTCTGCTTACGGCGGGCTGCTGCACCCGCTAGAAGCCGAGAGTTACACTCCTGAAACCCCACGGACGGGAATCAGGCCCCATGCGCAGGCTGCTCGGACGACGGCTGTCCACCCAGGTCGTGATCATGCAGATCGCCATCCTGGTCGTGACAATCGCCGCCGGATTCGCCGTCGTGCAGTGGAACCTGCGCCGCCAGGCGGACACCCGCTACGAGCAGCAGGCGCTCGTCGTAGCCCAGTCGCTCGCATCGCAGCCCGGCATCATCACCGGGGTGGAAGCGGGCCGGCCCGGCGGCGAGGTGCAGCGGCAGGCCATGGCCGCGATGCACAGCACCCGCGCGCTGTTCGTCGTAGTCACCAACGCCCAGGGCATCCGCTTCTCGCACCCGACCCAGCGCCTCATCGGCAAGCCAGTCCAGTCCGATCCGGAGCCGCGCTCGTCCGAGCCATTCCGCACCGGCAAGGCCTGGACGGGCCTGCAGCGCGGCACGCTCGGGCTGGTAGCGGCCGGGAAGGTCCCGCTGACCGATCACGGCCGGCTGATCGGCGAGGTGTCCGTGGGCTTTCCGGTCATCGATGTCAACCGCCAGCTCACAGGTGCGCTCCGTTCATTTGCCGCATTCATGATCCTTGCGCTCGCGCTTGGCGTCGGCGCGGCTCTCGGGTTCGCGCGCTGGCTGAAGCGGCAGACTTTTGGCCTCGAGCTACGCGAGATCGCCGGCCTACTTCAGGAGCGGGAGGCGATGCTGCACGGGATCCGCGAGGCGGTGCTCGGCTACGACAGGAGCGAGCGGGTGCTGCTGGCAAACGACGCCGCTCGAGAGCTACTCAAGCTGCCGCGCGACTTCGAGGGCCAGCCGCTGCGCCAGCTGCTGCCACCCGGCAGGCTCGCTGACGTCGCGACGGGAAAGGTCAGCGGGGCCGACCTGCCGGTGGTTGCCGGCAACCGGATCCTGGTCGGAAACCGGATGCCGATCCGCGTCGCCGGCCGCCGCCACCTGGGCTGGGTCGTCACTTTCCACGACCAGACCGAGTCGGAGACCCTCAAACGAGAGCTGGACGAAGCAATCGGCATGACCGATGCGCTTCGCGCCCAGTCCCACGAGTTCGCCAACCGGCTGCACACGCTCGTCGGGCTGGTGGAACTCGGCCAGTACGACGAAGCGGTCAGGTTCGTGACCGACGTGTCGGCCGCGCGCGACGCGATGACCGAGGAACTCAGGAAGGCGATCGGCGACGCCAAGCTGGTCGCCTTGGTCCTCGCCAAGTCCTCGCTCGCCGACGAGCGAGGCGTCAGCCTGCGGCTCGCCGAGGACAGCCAGGTCGTTGGCGAGATCACCGACATCGGCCAGGTCCTCACCGTCACCGGGAACCTGCTCGACAACGCCATCGAGGCGACGGCACTGCGCAGACCGGGCACGGTCGACGTCACCATCGTCTCGGCCGGCGCCGACCTGCTGATCCGGGTCCGCGACACCGGCCCGGGCGTTCCCGACGACGCGCGTGAAGCCATCTTCACCGACGGGTTCACCACCAAGGCATCTCCGGCGGGGGCGCGCCGAGGCCTCGGACTGGCCCTGGTCCGGCAGATCACCGAGCAGCGCGGCGGCATGATCAGCGTTGGCCGAGACGGCGGAGCGGTATTCACGGCCGTGCTGCCGGGCGCCGTGATGACGACCGCGGAACCCAGCCAGCCCGTTCCCTCTCATGTCGTGGTGACCTCATGATTCGCACACTCGTCGTCGACGATGACTACCGGGTCGCTGGGATCCACGCGGCCTATATCGGCAAGGTGGACGGCTTCTCGGTCATCGGAGAAGCGCACACCGCCGCCGAGGCCGTCGCGGCGGTCGACGAACTGCAGCCGGATTTGCTCCTCCTCGACCTGTACCTGCCGGACGAGCACGGCCTCGACCTCGTGGCACGGCTGCGAGGAGAAGATCATCCGCAGGCCGACGTCATCGTCATCACCGCCGCCAAGGACGCCGCCAGCGTGCGGGCGGCCCTCCAGCACGGCGCGCTGCACTACCTGCTCAAGCCGTTCAGCTTCCCGGCCCTGAAAGAAAGGCTGGAGTCGTACGCGCAGATGCGCGGCCGGCTCGACGCGCTGGACACCGCTGATCAGCGCAGCGTCGACCGGGTCTACTGCTCGCTGCGAACAAATGGAGACGTCGCGGCGGCGCGCGGTACTTCGGAGTTCACTCTCGAGACCATCCAGCGGCTACTGACCTCCACGCCGCAGGACATGTCCGCGACGGAAGTGGCCGAGAGCGTAGGTGTCAGCCGCGCGACCGCCCAGCGCTACCTGAGCCACCTGCACGAAGCAGGAAGAGTGAACGTTCGCCTCCGCTACGGCGTCAGCGGCCGGCCAGAGCACCGCTACCACTGGGCTAGGGGCACCATCGCAGGCTGAGCGCGCCCACGCTGCGGATCTCGCATTCACCAGTTGGCTGTGCTCCAGCGGCTTGGGTGGATGTTCCGCCATTCGATCTCGTCCTTGCCGTTGCGGACAGCGCCGCGCAGCGGCCGATGTCGTGTGCGTTAAAGCCCGGACCGGCGAAGATCATGCATGCTTTGGGGAGACTTGAGCGCCAAGTCGCGGCCGCTCTGCGGGACCGCCATTTGCGTGCAAACTAATTGACCGGCCGACTTGCAGGGAGCGGATCACGGCGCACTTGGAGAGCTCGCCGAAGGTGACGAACGTGATCAGTACCTCGGGCCGATCAGTCGGGTTGCTAGCGGCCCGGTCAGTGTGCCCTTCTGCCGCCGCGACGCCGCGTCGGTGTCCAGGACTGCCGGATCGAGGGCCACGCGGTCAGGCCAGGTCGCGGTGACGCTCTGAGTAAGTGAACGCCAGGAACTCCTCGACCTCCTGGTCAGATTCGAAGGTGTCGGCAGCCAGTTCGTCTAGCGATCGCACCGGCCGGGCTCTCTTCGCCGCCAGCAGGTGCGCTACTGACTGGCGTGGCGGGATCGGCGCCCCGGCGGGGCGTCCGGCACCCGAAGAGTGCACCACTGCCCTCACCACCTCCGACGGGCCTGGCCTATATCCAGCGTAGGCCGCTGCGCGCCGGCCGGGCGGCATGCGCCGCGCGTGCACAGACAGGAGGCGCCGGGAGGTGAGCTGCCGAGCCGCGGATTTGAAACGAAAGGGTCTGAAGGAACGCCAGCTCATTGTTGAGCCCGCATTCTGATTCACCTGCACCGCGACCTGCGGATACCGGCCGGCGTCGTCGAACTACACCGTCCGCGGCACAGGCGACGGAACGAGCTCGACACGGCTAACGTCCGCCGCGAGTTCTCCGCCGCCATCCAGGCCGCGGAGGGTTTAGACTGCCGGTCACGCGCGGGAGTCCGGAGCGGACCGGGCTGAGAGGGTGGCTGACCAGCCGCCGACCGCAAGAACCTGATCCGGGTCATGCCGGCGAAGGGAGCGTTGCCGTGGCTGGCGCAATCGATGAGCTGGGCATTTTCGATGGTGTGCGGCCGAGGCGCTCCGGTGACCTGGCGCTGGAAAGCCAGGGGATAGCCCCGATCCCGGCCGATTCGCGGTACGGCGCCGTATGGCGGATGTTCACGGTCTGGTTCACGCCGAACATGGAGTTGTCGGGCGTGTTCGCGGGCACGCTGGCGGTCCTGTTCGGGCTGGGCTTCTGGCCCGGGCTGGCGGCGATCGTGCTTGGCACTGTCATCGGCTCGGTCCCGGTGGCGTTGCTGTGTACGTGGGGACCGCAGACCGGTACCGGGCAGGTACCGCTGGCCCGGCTGCCTTTCGGGAAGACGATCGTGCTGCCGGCCACGGTGCAGTGGCTCTCGTCGATTGCCTGGGATGCGCTGGTAGGGCTGTTCGGCGGTCAGGCGGCCGCGCTGCTGCTCGGCATCCCGTTCTGGGCAGGTGTCGCGCTGGTACTGGCCCTGGAGGGCCTGGTCAGCGTCTACGGCTACGAGTTCGTGCACCGGCTGCAGTCGTGGGGCTCGGCAATCCTGATCATCCTGTTCGTGGTGCTGACGGTGCGCATCTTCGGCCACCACATCGTGCTGCCCGTCGACACCGTGCACGGCGGCGCACTGGCGGGGGCCTTCGCCCTTATGGTGACCATCGCGCTCAGCCAGGGGATCTCCTGGGCCACGTATGCGTCCGACTACAGCCGGTACCTTCAGTCCTCGGCCTCCAGGCCGGCGATCTTCTGGCTGACCCTCGGCGGCCTGACCGCCTCCTACGTGTGGGTGGGGACCATCGGGCTGGGCGCTGCCAGCGTGCTCGGGAACCAGACGGTGACGGGCGTGCGGACGCTTATGGGTGGCGGGACACTGGGCGTGCTGGCCCTGATCGCCATCGCCTTTGGTGCCATCACGTCGAATTCGATGAATGACTACACCGGTTCGCTCGCCTTCCAGGCCCTCGGCGCACGACTCCGCCGGCCGGTCACGGCCGCGCTGGTCGCGGTGCTGGCGTTCGCGGCGATCCTGTGGATGCACGCCGCCGACACAGCGGGCAGGTTCGAGAACATCCTGCTCTTTATCGGTTACTGGATCGCACCGTTCTGCGCGATCGTCGTAATCGACTGGCACGACCACAAGGACCGCTACCAGCCATCGCTGCTGCGCGCCGCCCTGTCATTCCGGGACCTTCGAGCCGGCTGGTCAGCCCTCGCAGCCTTCGTGCTGGCCTTCGCCGCCATGGTGCCGTTCATGAACACCTCGGTCATCGAAGGTCCGGTTGCGGCCGCACTGCACGGCGCCGATCTCGCCTTCTACGTAGGCTTCATCGTCGCTGGCTTGCTCTACTACTGGCTGCAGCGCGCAGCCACCCGGCGAGCGGCGGCGCCGCGCCTGAAGACAACCAGCGGATGATCGACTCGACGGCGGCGTGCCGCTGATGGTCATGGGAATACGGCCACACCTGCCTGGATCCTAGGTCCGGCGCAACTCGGCCGGCGGTGCGCTCGACAGCGGTCTCGGCGCGGGCGCATTGCCTGCTGACAGGTACTCAGGCGGTGCCTCTAGAGGGACGCGAAGCCCGCAGCTTCCGCTAGTCAGACGCCCGGCCGTAATGCACGCTGCCCAGGCCTGCCAGCGGCTGGCGAACCCGTCGGCCAGGCCCTGACCCAGTACCCGAGGGTGGCCGGGCGCCCGGCGTCTATCACGGCGTTGCCGAGCTCGATCCCGTAGGAGAGCCAGCGCCGTACCTGCCATCCGCGCGACTCGTAGAAAGCGCGCCAGGCTGGGTCGATTCGGCTACTGGCGGGTCCGGCTGAGCACGGCCAGGCTGCCCGGCCATCCCTGGCGGCCCTACCTCGAGCGCAGCGCGCTGACCCTGAAGGGGCTCAGCTACGCCCCGACCGGCGCCATCATGGCCGCGTCGGCTACCTCGGTGCCGGAGGCGGCGGGTGGCGCGCGGAACTGGGATTACCGCTACACCTGGATCCGCGACTCGGCCGTCATGCTTCGGTCGCTGTACCGGCTCGCCTTCGGCTGGGAGGCGATCGACTACTTCGGCTTCATCATCGACGCCCTCAGCGGCGGCGACCTGGGCAGGCATCCTGCCCGCGGGCGCCAGGGCCGTGCACTTCGGCTCGCTGGCATCCTGGCTGCCGCCTGGGGCTGAGATCCTCAACGCACACATAGCCAGAATCCAGGCTGCCGGATCTGCGCTGATCAGCTATGACCGAACGTCCGGCCGATGCTGCAGGTCGACCCCGTAGAGGCCAGGACAGCGGTGAATCGGTCAGCTGCCCTCGCGCATCTGATCAAAGCGAGCTCGGAAGACGTCGCCTGGCTTTACGGCACGAACAAGCTCGCAGCAGTTGCCCACAACTGGCTGAGCAACGGCGCCAGCCTCGTAGTGATCACAGCGGGACCCAGCGGGGCGACCGCCTGGGCAGCGGGGCTACCGCCCCTGACGCGGCCAGCCATCCCGGCCCCGGTCGCCGACACCATCGGCGCCGGCGACGCATTCATGAGCGGGCTGCTCGACTCCCTAGCCCGCCGCGGTCTCGCCACTCCGCCCGCTCTGGCAGCACTGTCGGACGCCACTTTGCTCGCCGCAATCATCGACGACGCCGCGCTGGTGGCCGCGATAACCCGCAGCCGGATCGGCGCAGATCCGCCAACCCGCGCCGAGGCAGACGCATTCCGCGCACAACTCGCCGGGCACCCCGCCCCGTCGACTCGCTGAAAACCGCCAACAAGCCTTGCATGCTGGCAGCAGCCTCGACTCTCGCTGCAGACAGAGTGGTGAGGCGAGTCGACGACCTACGCAGGCCTAGAGATGGTGTCGATCAGACTGCCAAGCAACTCCACCGAGGCGGCAACGGTCGAGGCGCTCCGCACCGTGTGGTGATCCCCGGAGCAATCTACAACCAGCCCTCCAGCCTCCCGGACGAGGATCACACCGGCAGCGGTATCCCATGGCTTGTTGCCGAAGATGACGGCAGCGTCGGTCCGGCCATGGGCAAGCCAGGCGAGCCTATCGCAGCCGAACCGAGCATCCTCACTCGCTGAACTCGCTGCGCGAGCCGGCCCAAGCGCGTTCTCCTTCCGGCAAGAACTCCCGTGTCTGTACTGTGCGGCGATCAAAAGGCTCGCCTGGACCGCCTTTGGGCAAGCAACAATCGACCGTCCGACCTGCAGGACAGCGCCACCAGCACTTCCCGACATCTGGGGGAGGCTGCCTACCATGGGTACGGTGAACACGGGACACGACGCTCGTGAGCCGCTCACTGACGTCATCGCCGCCGCACTGGCCGACCTCGCGCGACTGGCCGGCGCCGAGGAGCGGTACCGAGCGGCGACCCGGCTCGTGGACCAACTCGCCGACGCCATCAGTGCGGCCGGTAAGGTCCGCGCGCAAGCCCTCGTCGCGCTTCGTGACGAGCAGCATCTGTCACTGGCCCAGCTAGGCGAACGCTTGGGTCTCTCGAAGGCCCGCGCCGCCGATATTGTCCGCGACGCTACCCGAGGCCGCGGCGAGTAACGATCTCAGGAGCTTGCAGGGTCATGAACGTAGAAGACTCCGACCAGTACCAGGTGCGGGAGTCGGCAGCAAGGCACGCCGCAGGGCGCGACGCCCCCGGCGCGGGGTAGTTAGTCCAGGCCCAGGATGCGCAGGCCGTGATGCTGCCGGAAGTCCTCGAAGTCTTTGATGTTCAATGTGGCGAGCGGGACGTCGTGAGTGAGACAGCAGGCTGCGATCCACATGTCGTTGACCGGGCGGGGCCTTCCGCGGCGCGCGGCAGCGGCCGACAGCGTGCCCCAGGTCGCCGCCACGGCCTCATCACCGGGTAGGACGGCGCGGCGGGCCAGCCAGGTAGCCAGCTCGCCACGGCGTCGCTCGCCCCAGTCGCGGATCTCGGCCCACTTGGAGAGCTCGCCGAAGGTGACAAACGTGATCAGCACCTCGCGGCCGATCAGCCGTGTGCCCACCGGCCCGGTCAGTGTGCCCTTCTGCAGCCGCGACGCCACGTCGGTGTCCAGGACTGCCGGATCGAGGGCCACGCGGTCAGGCCAGGTCGCGGTGACGCTCTGAGTAAGTGAACGCCAGGAACTCCTCGAGCTCCTGGTCAGATTCGAAGGTGTCGGCAGCCAGTTCGTCTAGCGATCGCACCGGCCGGGCTCTCTTCGCCGCCAGCAGCTGCGCTACTGACTGGCGTGGCGGGATCGGCGCCCCGGCGGGGCGTCCGGCACCCGAAGAGTTCACCACTGCCCTCACCACCTCCCACGGCCTGGCATCAAGCATAGGCCGCTGCGAGGCGGTGGGCGGCATGCGCCGCGCGGGCAGAGACAGGAGGCGCCAGGCGCCGCGTGCCACGGCTCGCGGCCGCCGACCGTGCGGGCGCCAGCCAGAATGGCTTCCGTGCCGAAACTTGGTATGGACAAACATTCGAACTTAGCTCTTTACGAGCCCCCTTACGGAATCGAACCGTAGACCTTCTCCTTACCATGGAGACGCTCTGCCGACTGAGCTAAGGGGGCGTCGGAATCGACCGACGGTCCGGTCGCTGCCGGAACGGGTCCTACCGCGCCGAAAGAGCATACACGACCTACCGCCACGCTGGTCGAGGCAGCCCACGACCAGCCAGGATGGCAACGCACCACACCACGCCGTACCAGCCGGCGATCAGAAGCGACGACGCCGGCCCTGCCGCAAGCCCCCGCCGCCGTGATCCGCCGGACGCGCCAACTACTACCGTGACTACAGAGCTACGCGTGCATGACACCTGCGAACCAGGGCATGAGCAAACTGGCAGCTTGTAGTACCGGCTTCAGACAACGGCAGTGCTCAGGGCGAAACGATCATGAACCTTTGGTGTCCCACCCTCTACATCTGGAATCGCTGCGCAAACCATGAGTACTGTGGCGAAGGCGAGCGACACGTGTGGTCTCCCGACTGCTGAGTCAAGCGAGGTTGCATCCAGTGAGGGCACTGCTTCTGAAGCCAGCGGCCATGGGCGCGATTGTTGGCATGGCATTCTTCGGGACCAGTATGATCTCCACCGGCTTCGCCGTTCGTGCCGCCATTACCGCTGCCACGACCTCCGCCAGCACGATCTGCGCATCACCACCGGCGTCGTCAGTCGTCCTCACTGCTCAGCAGCTCCCCGGCACAGCCAGCGACTCGCCCTCCCCCGGCGACTCGGTCTCCCCCGGCGACTCGGCCTCCCCGGCCGACACGACCTCGCCCAGCACGTCCTCGACCGACGTTACCTCCCCCAGCGACTCGGCCTCCGCGAGCGACTCGGCCTCCCCGAGCGACTCCTCGCCGCCAGCGAGCGGTTCGGACGCCGCTAGCCCGAGCCCGTCCACAAGTCCCAGCTCATCTCCGAGTCCTAGCCCCAGCCCGACGACCTCACCGGTGATCCCGCAGCTTTGCGTGCTGGTGCAGACCTATCCCACGACGACCACCACCGTGACGGCGGGCGGCATCGCCAGCTTCATCGTCTGGGTCTGGAGCACCGGCGCGACGAGTACCGGCGTCTCGGTCCTCGCAAGCGTGACCGCAGCCAGCTACCTCGGAACCCCCAGCTACGCCATCTGCCCCTCGGCAAGCGGCGCTACCTGCACGATCGCCAGCCTTCCGGTCGGCCAGGTCTACGAGCTGCTGGTCTCGGAAGCGGTCGCGACCACCGCCCCGCTGGCCGCCAGCGTGGCGTTTACCGCCCAGGCCTCGGCCACTGGCGCGCAGATGTTCTCCGCGTCGGCGACAGAAACCGTGGCGGCAGCCAGCGGCGCGGCGCTGCCAGCCTCAACCACGGCGGTGCCACCGCTGGTCGCTCTACCGTCGATCCCTGGCACCAGCGTTTCCCCGGTCAACCCGTCGGATCTGTTCCCCACGGTGAGCCCCAGCCCGGGAACGGGGAACCTCAGACTGCCAGGCACCAGATCCAGGTCAGCTGTGCACGTGGCGGCAGTGAGTTCCACCGTCCCGATCGACGCTCGCCTCATCGGCGCTCAGCTCATCGGCCTGGCCGTGCTCGTCGGAGCGGTAACCATCGCCATCGTGCGGATGTCGCTGCGTCGGCGGCTGCCGGTCCCGGCACCCCCTGCCGACGCGGTCCAGGACTGATCCGCGCAGCAATCCGAACGCTGATCCACGCAGTAAGCCGACCAGGGCCTGCTCAGCCCTCTAAGCCAGCTCAGCCAGGTCAGTCCTTGCGATGCTCGACCAGCGCTCGCATCGCGCGCATTTCCGCCCCGAGGGCGGAGGCGCTCAGGGCTGGCGACGCGAACAAGCCGAATGTGTCGTTGTCCGCCCAGGCACATTCCGCTGGCCGCCCGGCGGTGCCGGGAATGCAGGCCGCCTGACCGCCCATCGAGCCCGCGCTCGTCACGAAGGCGTGCGGCATCATGCTGGTGAAGCTCGAGATGAACGACGTCGCCGAGCCGGCCAGGTTGCCGCCGATGAACAGGATGATGACCGGGTTGGACTTGGACCCGGGCTGCGCGTTGTCCTCATACACGGCATCGACGACGCGGCTCGCCTCGCCGTGGCCTTTGCGGACGATGTCAGCCCGCAGCGCCTGTGCGCCCATGCCCTGAGCGAGGGTCGGCGCCTCCGTATAGCTGAGCAGCTTCTCAGGTGCCTTGATGGTGTGCGCCGGCCCGCCGGGACGCAGCAAGCCGGGGTGAGTGATGACAACGCTGGCTGCGCCCGCCGCAGCGACCGCGATGCCGATCGCAATGAGCGGAACGGGGCTCCGCCGCTTACGAGTCGCCGTGCCGCGCTTCGACCGCTTCGCTGGCCTAGCCGTGCGCGCCGGAGCGAGCGTGCTCTCCCCGACGTCGGTCTTGTCCAGCAGCGCGGTAGGCGTCCGCGCCGGACCGGCAGCCGGCGTCGAGCCGGCGGCTGACGCGGGCCCAGCGTCCGAATTCGGCGCCAGGCGGGCCATGGCGCGCCACTTTCCGTCGGGCCGGCTGCCCCGGCCAGAAGGGGAACGGGCCGGCATCGGGCCGGTCTCGCCATCTCGCTCTGTCCCTGCGCGCCTTAGCTGCTGGGCCCGATCGTCATCAGGCCGAGAGGCCGGACTCGGCCGGCGGCTGGCAGAACCGGAGGCCCGGTGCTGACCGGGAGTGGACGAGCGGACAGGTCCCGTTCGCACAGCGCCGGCGCCCGGCAGCGAATCGTCCAGCGATGACCCGCCGCGCGGTGAACTGGCCGCTGGCGGCTGGCTCGTATCGGGCCACCCGCGTTCGGGCTGCCAGCGGTCCGACCCGGGCTCACCTTGCTGCGGGCGCGGGCGCGCACCAGGTCCGACCTGCAGTCCGCTCGCGCCGCCTGCCCGCCTCGGCAGAGCGGGGTCAGCCGAGGGCCAGCTCAGGGCTGCGTCAGTCGACGGCCGGCTAACCGGCGGCGCAGGAGAGTCAGTGGCAGGCGGAGTGCTGCGGACCGCGGGCGGCCGGGCGGCAGGCGGAGTGCTGCGGACCGCGGGCGGCCGGACGGCAGGCGGAGTGCTGCGGACCGCGGGCGGGCGGGCGGCGGCGGCCCCGGTGGGGGCGCTGGCTCGAGGAGCTGAGTTCTGAGCGGGCCCGGCCTCGCCCAGGTAGCGGATCCAGTCGTAGTCGGCATCGCCGGCGGCGTCGTCAGGATCGGCATCCCGGAACTTCCCGCGACCGAGCCTGCCGGAACGCGGCATCGGTCCGACCGGCAACGGTCCGCTCGGATGACTGGAGCCGAATTCAGTGCCGCCGGACGGCTTCGCCGACCCCGGACCGGCCTCTGTAGCCACGCGGCCACGAGTCCTGGCCGTCGGTCCGGTGTCGTCGTCGTCCACTGCGGGCCACCGCAGATCTCGTTGGTCCTGCGGCCATCCCGATGTCATACCGACTGTTACTCCCGAGACTGGTGCGGCGTCTCTGCCCAATGTGCAGTGGTCCCATCATGCTGCACGCAGGGCCGTAATCGCTGTGTTATCAGCGATTACGTTCGCTACAAGTCGTCACGGAATGCTAACACAGCGAAATCACTGCAGGTCAGCAACTCGGCCGGATTGACAAATAAAGGCTGCCGAAACAGGGCCTTGCCACAGGCACCTCGCGGGCTCGATGATCACGATGGGACATCACCGGGAGCGGGCCGTGGATGAGGTTGTGACCTGTCTGGTCAGAGGGCCAGCTAGCCGATATCCGCGAGGCTATCTGTGGCTGTTCCCGGTCTGGTTTCTGATTCTCAGCGGGGCCATTGCCGTGATTGGCAAGCGGCTCGACGGCCACTTGCCGCTGTGGCTTGGCGCCAGCGAGATCGGCGGCCTGCTCGTGGCGATGCTGACGGCGCTCTGCGTGCTGCACACCGCCAGGCGGGTTGCCTTCCGGGCAGACGACGTCGGCATCCTGCTGGGCACCCGGACGATCCGCAAGCGGCCGAAGCGACGCCGCGCCTATGTCATGTGGTCGGACGTCGCTCAGGTAACCCTCGTCCCCCGCCGGTACACCGTGCTCGCGGATATCGTTCTCGGCCCGGCTGCCCTGTGGGTACCGGCGCCGAGCCGACGCCAGCAGGCCGTGCTGCTTTTCGCTGCGCTGCTGATGCCCTTCGGCGTCGGTCGTGGCAGACCAGCCCTCACGATCCCTCGGCACCGGCCGCCCGGCTACCGCGTCAGGATCTGCGAGATGCCGGCCGGGCAGTTGAGGCTGGCTCTGCACGAGCGCGCACCCGACACGGTGCCCATCCGGGTTGTCAACAGCATGGCGGCGCTGCGGCTGCTCACTCCGCGGACGCGTCCGGGCCTGCTGCGGCCGGGGTGGCCGACGAAGGCACTCAGGCAGTCGCCAAGCAGTCAGCCGCCAGCCGCCAGCCGACGCTAGCTATCATCGCGACACGGCCGCCTTCCAGCGGCTGCAGCATGCCCAGCGAGTACCCCCAAGGAGCATCCGATGCCTCATGAGGTGAACGGCGTCGTTGCGAGCGAAAAGGGCGCCCCGGTTCGCATCACAACGGTTGTCGTGCCCGATCCCGGTCCGGGCGAGGCGCTGGTCTCGGTGCAGGCCTGCGGTGTCTGCCACACCGACCTGCACTACCGCGAGGGCGGAATCGGCGACGACTTCCCGTACCTGCTCGGGCACGAGGCAGCCGGACTGGTCGAGGCTGTCGGCCCCGACGTGACCGGCCTGCAGCCGGGAGACTTCGTGATCCTCAACTGGCGCGCGGTATGCGGCCAGTGCCGCGCTTGCTTGCGCGGCCGCCCGTGGTACTGCTTCGCCACCCACAACGCGACCCAGAAGATGACGCTGACCGACGGCACGCCACTGTCGCCAGCCCTCGGCATCGGGGCTTTCGCGGACAAGACGCTCGTCGCTGCAGGACAGTGCACCAAGGTGAGCCCGGCGATCAAGCCGGAGGTTGCGGGACTGCTCGGCTGCGGCGTGATGGCGGGCCTCGGCGCGGCGCTGAACACCGCGGCCGTGACACGCGGCGACTCCGTGGCAGTCATCGGCTGCGGCGGTGTCGGTGACGCCGCGATTCTCGGCGCTTCGCTGGCCGGTGCGCGGAAGATCATCGCTGTGGACGTGGACGACCGCAAGCTGGCCTGGGCCCGCCAGTTCGGCGCCACCGACACGGTGAACTCATCGTCCACCGACCCGGTCGAGCAGATCCGCGCACTGACCGACGGTAACGGTGCGGACGTGGTAATCGAGGCCGTCGGGCGGCCCGAGACGTACACCCAGGCTTTCTACGCGCGCGACCTGGCAGGCACCGTCGTCCTGGTAGGTGTGCCGACTCCGCAGATGCGGCTCGACTTGCCGCTGCTGGACGTGTTCGGCCGGGGTGGCGCGCTGAAGTCGTCGTGGTACGGCGACTGCCTGCCCACGCGCGACTTCCCCATGCTGGTCGATCTGCACCTGCAGGGCCGGCTCCGCTAGACAAGTTCGTCTCCGAGACGATCTCGCTCGACGGCGTCGAGGAAGCCTTCGCCAAGATGCAGCGCGGGGAGGTGCTCCGCTCGGTCGTGCTCCTATGACCCGCTCTGCCGTGCGAATCGCCATGTGGTCCGGGCCGCGCACCGTATCGACCGCGCTCATGCGGTCGTTCGAGAACCGGACGGACACCGTTGTCGTCGACGAGCCGCTCTACGGCTATTACCTGGCCAGGACCGGCATCGACCACCCCGGCCGCGACCAGGTCATCGCCACGATGCCGACGGACTGGCGGTCCGTCCTCGACGATCTCACCGGCCGCCCGCTGCCGGACGGCATCTTGGTGCACTACCAGAAGCACATGACGCACCACCTGCTGCCGGAGATCGACCGGGGCTCGTTCACCGGGCTAACGCACGCGTTCCTGATCCGCGATCCGCGTCAGCTGCTGGCGTCCTATGCGAGGGTCAGGAGCCAGCCGACGCTCGCGGACCTCGGGCTGGAACAGCAGGCCGAGATCTTCCGGGCATTCGGCGGGCCGGTGATCGACGCGGCGGACATCCTGCGCGACCCGCCCGCCGCGCTCGGCGCGCTGTGCGCCGCGCTCGGCATCGCCTTCGACCCGGCGATGCTCTCCTGGCCTGCCGGGCCACGGTCCACCGACGGTGTGTGGGCGCCGTACTGGTACGACAACGTGTGGCGCTCGACCGGGTTCGGCCCGTACCGGCCGACGCCGTCCGGGGCAGGCCTCCCGGCCGAGCTAGAACCGCTGGCGGCGCTGTGCCAGCGCTACTACGACGAACTGGCCGCTCACCGTCTTCGCGCGTGAGCTGCAATGATGCGCGTTCCTGAAGTCATACTGAACCCGATGGTTGACGACAAAGTCCGCGCTTCGAAGTGAGTCCGGCCATGACGGAAAACGCGCTGTCCGGCGGTCGCGATTGGGTTCCCTGCCACTGCTGCGGGCGGCACTACCTGGCAGTCAACATGGTTCGTTTCCACTCTCACCCCGACGACGCAGTCTGCGTCGGCTGCGTGGCATGGCTCTCCAATCGCAGCCGGCCCATCGTCCGCAAGCTCCACCCGATCTCGCAGCTGTCCGCTCGGATCCGCGCCTGGAGAACCCCCGGCGCTGGTCAGGTCGTTCCTGCCAAGCCCGGCGGTTGAGCACCGATGCTGGACCCGAGAGCGGTTTGAGTTGCTCATCGGTATCTTCGTGAACGCCCTGGCACGGCCGGCAGAGGCGGCATAACCGGCCCGCGGGCCAGCCCCGACCTGCAAGGAGAGCGCAAGCGTGCTGCAGACCTTCGACGAGCGCAACCGGGACCTGATCGTCAGCGTCGGCGGCAGGCTCAGCCATCGCGACGAGGCAGGGGTGAGCCCGTTCGACTCGGCCGTGCAGGGCGGCGACGCGGTCTGGGAGGGCCTGCGCCTCTATAACGGCCGGATCTTCCGCCTGACCGAGCACCTGGCCCGGCTGCGCCGATCCGCGCGGGCGCTCGCCTTCACCGACATCCCGTCGGACGAGGAGATCACGGCCGAGATCCGCCGCACGGTGGCCGCCAACAGCATGACCGACAACGTGCACATCCGGCTGACGCTGACCCGCGGCGTGAAAATCACCAGTGGCATGGACCCTCGGCTCAACCAGTCCGGACCGACACTCATTGTGCTGCCCGAGCACAAGCCGCCGGTCTACGACGCGGGCGGCATCGCCCTGATCACCGCGAGCACGCGCCGCCCTAGCCCCGACACGCTCGACCCGAAGATCCACCACAACAACCTGCTGACCTCGATCCTCGCCAAGGTCGAGGCGAACGTGGCAGGCGCGGACGACGCGGTCATGCTCGACCAGCGCGGCTACGTCGCAGAGACCAACGCCACGCACCTGTTCCTGGTCGCGGGCGGCGTCCTCGGCACCCCCACCACGGCTGCCTGCCCGGAGGGCATCACCCGGCAGGCAGTGCTCGACCTGGCGGTGGCGGCAGGCCTGCCGGTCGCGGTCGGCGACTACAGCCTCACCCAGCTCTATGCGGCCGAGGAGGTTTTCGTCACCGGCACGATGGGCGGCCTGACCCCGGTGCTGACGATCGACGGGCGGCAGATCGGCGATGGCAAGCCCGGCCCGGTCACGCTGCGCTTGACGGAGCAGTTTGTCGAGCTCACCGCCACCTCAGGGACTGTCGTCTGCTGACGCGCATAGGGGCAGCAAAGGGGGTTTTGCTGCCCCTAGAAGGGCCGCAAAGTTGCCTTCGCGGCCCGTGCTGGCCTGAGTCCGTCGCTCAGTGCCTGGGGAAGGCGTCGGTCGGGGGTCGACGCCCTCGCGGCGAGCTAGCACTCCTCGGGGGGCGGGTCTTCGGGGGCAGGCAGGAGGCTGTCCAGCCGGTCGGCGAGGAACGACCGCTCGCGGCTAGCCGACCGCCGGGAGGTCGAGCTGGCCGATCCACCGCATCCGCTCGCAGGCGGTCTCCGGGTGGTCGCCGAACTCCTGAGCCATCCAGTCAAAGCAGCCGCCGAGGCCGAGGTGCTCGATAGCGGCACTGATCGCGGCGAGCACCGTGTCCTCTGAGGGCTGGTCTGATTGCTGCAAGACCGATGCAAACAGGGCACAACGCACATCGTTCGAGGTCAGGCGGATCATGAAGCCTCCGGGGGATCTGGGCGAAGCCCGGCAATGCGGGCGCTCCAGCGTGTTACTCAGGAGTAGGACGCAGCCGACCGCCATCACGTTCCGTGATCGCGGTCACACCTCTAGTGACTGTCGCGAGTGACGAGTATCCGGGTGCGGATAATGGATCAATGACCTTGCCAGCCCAAGTCCCGTCCGTGGCTCTGCCCGGCGGCCGGATGCCGCAGGTCGGCTTCGGCACCTGGAGGCTGCGAAGCGACCAGGCACGCGCGGCCGTGACCGCCGCGCTGTCGGCCGGCTACCGGCACATCGACACCGCGACGATGTACGGCAACGAGCAGGAAATCGGTGACGCGCTCGCCGCTAGCGACGTGGACCGCGCCGACGTGTTCCTGACTACCAAGATCCGTCCGTCTGACCTGGGCCAGGAGCGCGCGGTGCTGCGCCGGTCGCTGCGCGCGCTGGGCACCGACTACCTGGACCTCTGGCTCGTGCACTGGCCGCCGTCGCGGGCGTCGGAGCGTCGGCAGATGTGGAACGAACTGCTCGCCGTCCAGGCCGAGGGCTACGTGCGGGACGTCGGCGTCAGCAACTACAGCCTCGCCGAGATCGACGAGCTGACGAAGGCCACCGGCCATTCGCCCGCGGTCAACCAGGTCGACTTCGGCCCGCGGCGCTATGACGCCCGCCTGCTGGCCGGGCACGCCGAGCGCGGCGTCGCTGTGGAGGGCTACAGCGGCCTCAAGAACACCAACCTTGGTGACCCGATGCTGGCGCGGATAGCAGCCGCGCACGGCGTGACAACGGCACAGGTCGTGCTGCGCTGGCACCTCGAGCACGACGTCACCGTGATCCCCAAGTCGGCAACTGCGGACCGGATCGCCGCCAACATCGATCTGTCCGGCTTCCGGCTGACGGCCGAGGACGTTGACGCCATCGACAGCCTGGCTGGCGCCCGCCGACAATAGATTTCATGGGTCAGCGCATGCGAGCGGTCAGGCTGGCCCGCGCATCAACTCCTCAACCTGTCCAGGCCGCTCGACCAGCACCGCCGGACTTCCTGCCGTCGCGGCACGGCTTCGCCTTCGCGAACTCCTGGCCGGCGGTCCCGGCGATCTCGGTCCGCACGCCGGCAGGCCGCCTCGGCATCGGCAACGCGGCGCTGGGCCTCTGCGGCGGAATGGTCTTCGCGGCGCTCGACTACTGGCAGGCCGGGCGGCGGCTGCCCTCGGCCGACCAGCCCGCGCCCGGCAGCCCGCTGTTTCGCTTCGTCGTCCGGCGCCTGATCGATTCGTGGCACATCCCGGCCGGCGTTGCGAGCTACTACCGCGGCATGGTGTCGTCCGATGCGCCCCTCACCAAACGCACTATCTCCCGGCAGTGGCCGCGGATCCGGGCGCTGATCGACACCGGCCAGCCGGCCCCCATTGGTCTCGTGACCGTAGCGTCGGCTAACCCGCTGCTGCTCGGCCGCAACCACCAGGTCCTCGCCTACGGCTACACAATCTCCGGCCCGGAGGTGACGCTGGCGGTGTATGACCCCAACTCGGGGCCCGACGACAGCGTGGTGGTCCGGTTTAGCACCAAGGGCTTCGCCCACACCGTCAGCATCGGCTGGCCCGTGCGCGGATTCTTCCTCACCCGCTATACGGCAGCCCGGCCACCTGGCGGCTGATCAGTCAGCGAGGTTTGCCCGCAGCTCGAGCAGCTGGGCGAGCTGGGCTTTGAACGCGATCGGCGGCAGCGCACCATCTGCATAGCCCTCGGCCAGCCCGGTCACGCACTCCGGGCCGGGCAGCGGGTTGATTCCCGTGCACAGCAGCGCGTCCATGCCCGCCCTGGCGGCCAGCATGGTCCTGTTCCCCAGCGACCCGTAGGCGCCGAGGGCGCCCGCGCCGAGCGCGTCGGTGATCGTCACTCCGTTGAAGCCGAGCCGGCCCTGCAGGTCGCCCTGAATGATCGTCGGCGACAGCCCGGCCGGAACCCGCGGGTCGAGCGCCGGGTACTTCGCCCACGACACCATGGCCAGCCCCACGCCCGCCTGGATGGACGGCTGGTAAGGCGCCTCGTCGACCGATCGCAGCGCGGCGGCCGGCAGGCTGATGGTGACGGGACCGTTGTCGGTGTTCTGCGCCGCAGCGGCCGGGCCGAGGCCAGGGAAGTGCTTGACCGTCGACTGGACGCCGCCGGCCTGCTGGGCACGGACGAACGCCGCACCCGCGGCGGCGGCCACGTTCGGGTTCATGCTGTAGGAGCGGTGGTACTGGTCGTCGAAATCGCCTGGCTGGCGGTAGACGTCCAGGACCGGTGCCAGGTCCACGTTGATGCCGACGGCGTGCAGGCCGTCGGCGGCCTGGCTGCCCGCGGCGGACGCAGCAGCGACCGGGTGCGCGGACGCGCCGATCTGCGCCTCCGACTGGCTCGGCCCGGCCCACGGCAGCCGCTTGACCAGTCCGCCCTCCTGATCGGTCATGAGCAGCAGCGGGTAGTCGTGCGCCGGGTTGCCGGGGCTGGCATTCGCGGAGTTCAGCTGCGCGACCACGCCACTCAGCTGTGCCGGGCTCGAGATGTTGCTACTGAAGAAGATGACGCCGCCAACCTCACCCTGCGAGATGGCCGTCAGCAGGTCCGGGGGCGGGGAAAGGCCCCGGTAGCTGTAGATGACGCGCTGACCGGCCATCTGCTCGAGCGACATGGTGGCGATCTCGTTAGCCTGAACGTTGAGATCGGCCATCTGGACGGCAGTCGGGGTCGCGGCCGGACCCTGTACCGCTGTCGCAGCTAGTGCCGCAGCGCTCGGCGGGGGCGTCGGGCTTGGGGTGGGTGAGGGCGACGGGGAGTGAGTTACGGTGGGCCGCGGCGACGACGCGTGCGCCGGCGGGCGTGCTGAGCTGCAGCCGGCGCCGAGGCCGAACGCGACGATGGCGAGTCCGGCCAGCGCCGTGCGGCGAGCCTGGTGGCGGCGGCGCCGACTCGAGTCCCCAGCGGCTGAGCTGCAACTCTGCAACCAGCTACCCCCCAAAGCAGATGAATTCAGGCCGTTCGGCCCGATGATTCCTACCGTATCCGGACAGGCACGGTAGCGTGACGCGTGCTCTGGCCGGGGTGGACTTCGCTGGCGGCGCTGCTCGCCGCCGCCGCGATCGCGACGCTTGCGACCCCTGCGGGCATCTCCGGCGCGGTGCTGCTGCTGCCGTTCCAGGTCAGCGTCCTGGGCACACCGAGCCCGGCGGTGACACCGACCAACCTGCTCTACAACGTCGTCGCCACGCCGGGCGGGCTCTATCGGTACTGGCGGCAGGGCCAGCGCGGCGGGCGGCTCGCCGTCGTGCTCGTCGCCGGCACCCTGCCCGGCGTCATCGGCGGATCCGTCATCCGGGTCCTGCTGCTGCCCGGCGCGCGGGTGTTCGACCTCGTGGTGGCGGCCGTACTGATCCCGGTGGGATCGTGGCTGACGGTCAGCAAGCCCGCCGCGAGCGCGCGGGCGACAGCGAAAGAGATTCGCGATCCCGTGCTTGTGCTCCTCGCCCTGGCAGTCGGGTGCATCGGCGGCATCTACGGGATCGGCGGCGGGTCCATTATCGCGCCGGTGCTGATCGGGGCCGGGCGGCCGCCGAGCGAGGTGGCACCGGCGGCACTCGCCTCGACCTTCATCACCTCGCTGGCGGGCGTGGTCACGTTCACGATTCTCGCCACGCAGCAGCACGGGCCGGTGGCGCCGGACTGGCCGACGGGTGTTGCACTGGGCCTCGGCGGCCTGGCCGGGAGCTACGCCGGGGCGCGGCTGCAGGCCCGGCTGCCGGAGGCCGCGCTTCGCCGCCTCATCGGCGTCCTCGTCATCGCCATCGGCGCCCGTTATCTGTGGGTGGGCATCGGCTAGCAGTCCGCGGGAACCCAAGCGGGACCACTCCGGCTGCGCTTGGGGGTACGCTGCCCTCGCCAGGCAAGCAGGAACCATCTTCGCGCGCCAGCGCACCGTCTTCGCGCGCCAGCGCCGGAGGTTGTGGAGGGACGATGGTTACTCGCGATACAGCGTGGCCGGCCGGGACGCCCTGTTGGGTTGACCTCGGTGTCGGAGACGTTGCCAGGGCTACGGCCTTCTACGGCGGCCTGTTCGGCTGGGATATCCAGGCAGGGCCGCCTGAGGCCGGCGGCTACGCCATGTGCATGCTCGGCGGCCGGGCTGTGGCCGGCATCGGGCCACAGATGAACGCAGGCATGCCGCCCTTCTGGACGACGTACATCGCCAGCGACGATGCCGACGCCACCGCCGCCAAGATCACTGCAGCGGGCGGACAGGTCATGATGGAGCCTTTCGAGGTGATGGACGTCGGCCGGATGTTTGTCGCCGTCGATCCCGGCGGGGCTGTTTTCGGGGTCTGGCAGGCCAGGGCGCACACCGGCGTCGGGGTGGCGAACGAGCCCTTCTCGCTGACATGGAACGAGAACATGAGCCGGAACTTCGAGGGCAACAAGGCCTTCTACCACGAGGTATTCGGCTACGACTACAGCGACATCGGCGGCGACGGCATGCAGTACGCCACGCTGGACCTGGCAGGCGGTCAGGTCGGGGGCATCGGCGGGATGGGGCCCGAGCAGCCTGCCGCGAGGCCTGCTGCGTGGGTCGCGTACTTCGCCGTGGCGGATGCCGACGCCGCGGTCGCGAAGGCCACTGAACTCGGCGGCAGAGTCATCGCGCCGCCGTTTGACACGCCATACGGACGGATGGCCGCGTTGATGGATGACCAGGGTGCGGCGTTCGCGATCATGAAGTCCGCCTGGCAGGCCGAGGGCTAACCCCGGGCGCTTCGGGCCGTTCAGTCCGAACGGGCGGCCTCAAGGTCCTCCGCACTGGTGCCGCCACCGTCGGCACCGCCGGCACTGGCTGCACTGGCGGCACTGTCCGCACCGTCGGCCTGCGCGTCACCGTCCGCGTTGGCGGGTATGAGCAGGCGCGCACTCCGCTGGGCGGTCCGGTGCGCCCAGCTGCCACTCACCAGCAGGCCGAGAACAAGGACGCCCGCGCCACAGGCTGTCAGGATCCACCAGCCAGCGTGGCTCGCGGCAGCGAAATCCTGCCGGAACGGGCCGTGCAGCGCGGAGATGGCGGCCGAGCCGATGACCGCCACCCCGAGCGACGAGCCGACCTGCCTGCTCGTGGACGTGATGCCGGCCGCGACCCCCGCCTGCGATCTCGGCATGCCAGACACGGTGCTGTTCGTGATCGGAGGGTTAACGAAGCCGAATCCGATGCCGAACACCACGTAGGTGCCGACGAGCATGGCCGCCGAGGTGTCGTTGGCGAGCCGGGTCAGCAGCAGGCCCGACGCCGTGAGGAAAATGCCGGCGATCACGAGTGAAGGCCGCGTCCCGAACCGCCCGACCAGCACACCCGACAGCGGGCCGAAGATGACCGTCATCATCGCCATCGGCAGCACGTACAGCCCGGCGAGCAGCGGTGAGTAGCCGCGGACATCCTGCAAGTAGAGGGTGTTGACCAGGAGGAATCCGCCGAGCGCGGCGAACGAGCAGATAGCGATCGCGACCGCGCCCGAGAACGGCGCGCTGCGGAAGAACCGCATATCGATGAGCGGCTCGGCGCGGCGCCGCTCGTAGCCGATGAGGCCGCCGAGCGCTGCGACCGCGAGGGCGAAGCAGGCCAGGATGCCGGCTGAGGTCCAGCCCTGTTCCGGCGCCTCGATGAAGGCGTAGACCAGGCTCGCGAGCAGCACGATCACCAGTGCCTGCCCGAGCGGGTCAGACCGCCTTGCCCGTGGTGCCCTCGACTCGGGCACGTAAAGAGCCGTCAGGATGATGGCCGCGATGCCGACCGGCACGTTCACCCAGAAGATGCCGCGCCAGCCGACGGACTCGACCAGCGCGCCGCCCACGATGGGCCCGAGCGCCATGCTCAGCCCGAACACGCCACCCCAGATGCCGATCGCCCTGGCGCGTGCGCGCGGCTCGATGAACACGTTGGTGACGATCGACAGCGCCACCGGATTCAGCATCGAGCCGCCGACCGCCTGCAGCATCCGGAACGCGATGAGCCAGCTAAGGCCGGGCGCCAGGCTGCAGAGCAGTGACCCGAGGGCAAACAGGGCGAGACCTGCCTGGAAAGTCCGGCGGCGGCCGATCCGGTCGGCCATCGACCCGGACAGCATGAGCAGGCTCGCCAGCACGAGGATGTAAGCGTCGATGACCCACTGCAGGTCGGACACGTCGACGTGCAGATCACGACCGATCGACGGCAGCGCGACATTGACGATCGTGGTGTCGAGCCCGACGATGAACAGGCTTGTACAGCAGATCGCCAGGATCAGTGTCCGGCGCACGCGGCTCAGCTCGTGTGATGGCACCTCCTTCAGTATCCCCCTGTCAGTTGGTCAACCAGAAGTTGACGTTTCAGCGTCGTCAACCTAGGGTTGACGCATGACGCCACCACCCACGCTCCAGGAACTCATCGACACCGTCCGGCGCGACGCCCGCACCGACGACCCGATCGATCAGCTCGCCGTCGCTGCGGCGACGGCGTCCGATCTGGAGCAGACCACCGACGCCCTCCTCGGCCACTTCGTCGACCGCTGCCGGGGGGACGGCAGGTCGTGGTCGGAGATAAGCGCCGCGCTCGGCGTGACCAAGCAGGCCGTGCACAAGCGGTTCGCCATGCCCCTGGCCGAGCGGCTGACTGCTGGCGCTGGCACGCCGACATACGAGCGCTTCACCCAGCGCGCGCGGAACGTGCTCGTCGCAGCGAACACCGCGGCGCAGGCCAGTGGTCACCTCGAGGTCGGCACCGGCCACCTGCTGCTCGCGCTCTATGGCGAGCCGGACGGCATTGCCGCCAAGGTGCTAGCGGGCCTGCAGGTCGGCAAGCCGCAAGTCGAAGCCGCCTTGCGCGATGCCTGGGCCGAGCCGACCGGACCAGGGGACGGGCCGGCAGTGCCCGCTGGCGCGGACGAAGTCCGGGCCGCAGCCGGGGACGCCGGACCGGTAGCTGCCGGGGAGCCGGCCGGCCGGCTGCCGATGTCCCCGGCTGCTCGCGCGGTGCTCGTCAACGCGGTCGCGGTTGCGCTGGAGTTCGGCCACAACTACATAGGGACCGAGCACATCCTGCTCGCGCTGTACCGGGATCCGGACAGCCTCGCCGCCCGGGTGCTAGCCGGTGCCGGGGCACACGGCAGGCACGCCGAGGCACTGGTCAGAAAGCTACTCCACGGCGACGCCAAGCCGTAGCGCCGGGACTGACAGTGGTCCGGCCTAGACTGCGCGCGTGCCGGGTGACGATGCAGCAGTCCTGTCGGTCCCGTCCGCGGCCGCGTGGCGGCAGTGGCTGGAAGGCAGCCATGCGACATCCGCCGGTGTCTGGCTGAAAATCGTTAGGAAAGGTGGTACGGAGGCGGGCATTGCCTATCCGGAGGCGCTCGATGAGGCCTTGTGCTTTGGCTGGATCGATGGCCAGAAGCGCGGCCTGGATGCCAATCACTGGCTTCAGCAGTTCGGCCCGCGCAGGCCGGGCAGCCGGTGGTCGAAGATCAACACCGAGCACGCTGAACGGCTGATCGCAGCACGACGCATGCGGCAGGCTGGCCTGCGCGAGGTCGAAGCGGCGCGGGCGGACGGCCGCTGGGAAGCGGCGTACCCTGGCCAGCGAGCCAGCCAGGTCCCTGCTGACCTGGCGGCGGCGCTGGGTGCGAACCCCGAGGCTGCGGCGTTCTTTGCGACAATCAGCGGCGCGAACAGGTACGCCATTCTGTACCGGATCGGCGTCGTGAAGCGGCCGGAGACGCGCGCGAGGAAGATCGCCCAGTACGTCGAGATGCTGGCTGCACACCAGACGATCCACTGACCACCGCGCACTCCGGCTTGCCGCCGCCAGCCGTCAGGGACAGCCTTCAGCCGATGTCGCGGCGCCGCAGTCCCGCCACGCCGACGAGGGTCATCGCGACCGCCGCGGCGCACAGCCACAGCACCGGCGTGACGCTGAACGCGCCGCCCGGCAGCCTGGGCGTGTGCGTGAACGGGAAGATGTCCAGCACCTGCTGCGAGAGCTGGACAGCCGGGCCGAACAGGCTGATCAGGCCGCAGATGCCGACGGCAGCCCAGCCGATCCCGATACTCCACCGCGGCAGCAGCCCGACCGCCAGGCAGGCGATGCCGGCCACGCACAGTGCGGCCGGCAACTGCACCAGCCGGCGCCGATCAGCCGGGACACCCAGGTGCCCACACCGGACGTCGCCAGGCCAAAGCCCAGGCCCATTCCGATCCCCCCAACGACCAGCACGGCCGCGGTGCCGACCAGAGTCATCAGCAGGGAGCTGCCGCTCCATCGATAACGGCTGACCGGCGATGCCAGGATTGGCTCGCCGAGCCCGTCGGTCTCGGTTGTCCGCAGCCGGAGCACGACGCCCGTCGCGTAGGCCGCCGCTACCAGCCCGAGAAGGGCCATGCACGCGGCGAGATAGGCGTTGGTCAGCGCACTCTGGCCGCCGATCCGGAGCAGCGCCTTGTCGACCGCCCCGCCGCTCGACCCGATCAGCTTGCCGATCCCGTTGCCGACCACGCCGATCGCGAGGCCGGCTACCAGGAAGCCCGCCGACCAGCCGGCGAGGCTGGCCCGCTCCAGCCGCCAGACCAGGCCAAAGGAACCGCTGAGCAGCCGGCTAGCCGTCGCCGATCCGGGTCGTGGACGCACCAGACCGGCGCCGGCGTCGCGGCGGCCAGCCAGCGCGAACGCCGCCGCCGTCCCGGCCGTCGCGGCGGCCAGCGGCACGGCGAGCACCCACCACCGGTCCCCGCCGAACGCCCGCACCTCTTCGGCCCAGCCGATCGGGGATACCCAGGTCAGCCACGTCAGCCCGTGACTTCCGGCAGAGTCCCCGACGCCGCGGAGCAGGAAGGCCACGCCGAGCAGCGTGATCGCTATTCCTCGCGCGCCCCTCGCCGTCCCGCTGACCTGCGCGGCTATGGCCGCAACTGCCGCGAAGGCCAGGCCGCAGGCCGCCTCGCTCAGCCCGTAGGCGAGCGCTCCGGCGACCGGCAGGCCGAACAACGCGAAAATCGCGAAGGTCAGCACGAGCGCGACCACGTTGGCAAGCAGCGCGAGCAGCAACGCGGCCGTGAGCGCGGCATGTCGCCCGACCACCGTGGAGCCGATGAGCTCCAGCAGGCCGGCCTCCTCGTCTGCCCTGGTGTGCCTGATGACGAGAAAGATGCTCATGAGCCCGGCGGCGAGCGCCGAGTAGACCAGGTAGCGCCACGTCGCTAGCGCGCCCACCGAGTCACCGTGGAGCTGGCCGTAGATGAAGGCGAGCGCCGCGTCGTGACGGACCGTCGAGGCGAGCGACGCCCGGTCGGCCGGCGTCTTGTAGATCTCCTTCACGACATAGCCGCCGGAGACCGCGATGATCGCGAGCACGTAGATCCAGATCGGCAGCAGCATCCGGTCCCGGCGCTGGGCGAGCTGGAGTAGCTCGCGCGTCCCGGTTACCGGGCCGGCCGGATGGTCCGCATTCCGCGCACGCCCCCCGGCGGCGCTCGGCGGGCGGGTGGGCGCCTGCGCGCCAGCCCCGCTCATCGCGGCTCCGGGCTTTTCGCTGCCGCCGTCGCCGCACCGGGGCGCCCGCCGGCCTCCGCAGGCTCTTTCTCGTAATGCCGCAGGAACAGCTCCTCGAGAGTCGGCGGCTGGCTCGTCAGAGTCTTCACGCCGGCCGCCACGAGCAGGCGGAGCACGTCCTCCAGCCGGTCGGAGTCAACCTCGCACCGGACCCGGCTGCCGCCATCCTTACCGGGGTCAACCACCAGGTCGTGCACTCCGGTCACGTCAGCCAGCGCGGATGGCTGGCCGGCCAGTTCCGCTGCTATCGACGTCCTGGTCAGGTGCCTGAGCTCCGCGAGCGTGCCCGTCTCCACGGTCCGGCCGGCCCGGATGATCGTCACCCGGTCACAGAGCGCCTCTACCTCGGACAGGATGTGGCTGGACAGCAAGATGGTGCGACCGCGGGCGCGCTCTTCCTCCGCGCACTGCCGGAACACCGCCTCCATCAGCGGGTCGAGGCCCGACGTTGGCTCGTCCAGCAGCAGCAGCTCGGCGTCGGAGGCGAGGGCGGCGACGAGTGCGACCTTCTGCCGG
Source organism: uncultured Actinomycetota bacterium (assembly GCA_963718765.1). GTDB lineage: Bacteria > Actinomycetota > Actinomycetes > Streptosporangiales > Streptosporangiaceae > JAJYUU01. Next base: position 588,360 of record CAVQZV010000018.1, on the reverse strand, counting down.
TTGCCTTTCGAGTAGGCGCGCGCCTTCTGAGCCGGGTCCAGATCGAAGCGCTCGAGCAGCTCAGCCCGCCGCTTGCTGTCGAGGTCACCACGCAGCTTCCCGAGCAGGTCGATGACCTCGCCGCCGGTCAGCGTCGGCCACAGCGTGACGTCTCCGGGCACGTAGGCGAGTCGCTTGTGCAGCTCTACGGCCGATCGCCACGGGTCGCCGCCCAGCAGCCGTGCGGTCCCTGCGTCCGCGCGCAGCAGGCCGAGCAGGATCCGGATCGTCGTGGTCTTGCCCGCACCATTCGGGCCGAGGAAGCCGTGCACCTCGCCCGCCGAGACGGTCAGGTCGAGACCGTCGAGTGCGACAGTCTTCCCGAAGACTTTGCGCAAGCCAGCGACTTCGATAGCGTTCACGGCAGTAGACCCTACACCAAATTCAGAAACTACTAAATATAGTAACGGGAGGATCGGCCGACTCGTGCCCGCGATCAAGCAGCGCAGCCAGCCAGCCGAGACGGCCACGTCGACCGCGACGCGGCCGTCCGAGACTGACTCGAGCAGGGCGGCATACCGCGACTCGGCCGAGGTGCGCGCCTTCATCGAGCGCTTTACCACCCAGCTCTGCCAGGCCGGGTTCCCGCGGACGCCGGCCCGGATCTTCGTGGCTCTGCTGACGGCCGACGCCAGCAGGCTCAGCGCCGCCGAGCTTGGCGAGCTGCTGCAGATTAGCGCTGCCTCTGTTTCCGGCGGCGTTAGATACCTGCTCCAGGTGGGCCTTGTGACTGCGGAGGGAGAGCCTGGCTCCCGACGGCTGCACTACCGGATGTCGACCGCGATCTGGCAGGACGTTGTCCGGCTCCGGGACCGGCAGTTCACGGCGTGGGCTGAGGAGTTGCGGCATGGCGCGGAAGTGCTCGGGCGGACATCGCCCGCAGGCGCCCGGCTCGCCGAGACTGTTCGGTATTTTGAGTTCATCAGTCGCGAGATGGCCGGGTTGCTGGCCAGGTGGCAGGCGGGCGCGAGTACCGCAACTGAGACCGCGGCTGGCAACGCGCATGACGCCGCGGGGATTACCAGGAGCGCAAACTCGTTATGAGGACAGTTGGGCAATAACAAGGACGGAGGCTGGAGGCGTGGCGCGCAATCCGGCTGACCTGTACGAGGTGGGCCCGGCTGCGCCGGAGCCAGCCGGTGACCTCGTCATGCTCTACTACCTCGACGGCTTCATCGACGCCGGCGCCGCCGGGCGGCTGCTCACCGCACACCTGCTGTCCAGCCTGGAGCACGAGCAGGTCGCCACGTTCGACATCGACTCGCTGCTCGACTACCGCTCGCGCCGCCCCATCATGACGTTCGCCAAGGACCACTGGGACGACTACGACGCGCCCGAGCTCGGCGTGTCCCTGCTGCGGGATACGGAGGGCACCCCGTTTCTGCTGCTCACGGGGCTGGAACCGGACCGCGAGTGGGAAACGTTCACGGCCGCCGTCCTGCAGCTCTCCGCACAACTGGGGGCGCGCCTTTCGGTCAGTTTCCACGGCATCCCGATGGGAGTGCCGCACACCAGGCAGCTGGGTGTGACCGCCCACGCCACTCAGCCCGGCCTCATCGACGGCTACCGGCCGATGCTCGACAAGCTTCAGGTGCCGGGCAGTGCCGCGGCGCTCCTCGAGTACCGGCTCGGCGCCGCCGGGCGGCAGGCTGTCGGGTTCGCCGTGCATGTGCCGCACTACCTCGCGCAGGCTGCGTACCCGGCCGCCGCCGCGACGCTGCTGGAGTCCGTCCAGCGTGCCACCGGCCTTGTGCTGCCCGCAGACGCGCTGCGCGAGGCTGCGCACCGGACCAATCTGGAGATCGCGCGCCAGGTTGAGGGCTCGGCCGAGGTTGGCGAGGTAGTGCAGGCGCTGGAGCAGCAGTACGACGCGTTCACCGCCAACCGGGAGAACCTGCTGGCCAGTGACGATCAAGTGCCCACGGCTGAGGAACTCGGCGCCGAGTTCGAGCGCTTTCTCGCTGAGCAGCAGCGCGGCGAGAACGACGTCTGAGGCAGCCTAGCCAGCACTGACGCATCGCATGGCCTGTCGGCACGCATACCCATGAGCGCGGCACGTAATATCTATTTCGTGCTGTCATTACGTGCTAACGTTCCCTCATGAGGCGTGACGATGACTGAGATTACCGGGCCGCGCCTCTGCGAAGCGTGCGGACGGCAGTTGCCTTTCCAGCACGGGAGCGGTAGGCGTCGCAGGTATTGCGACGCTACCTGCCGAAGCAGAGCGCGCCGCCAGCGCGCCCGGCCAGCGGCAACAGTCAAGGAGTTCTTGACAGTTGATGCCCGTCATGGCAACCTTGACAGAGTGCGCAGGGCGGCACCCGACATGGCCGGCGCCCAGGGGATGACTACCTCGAGCAGGCTCGCGGATGCGCTAGGGCGGCTCGGCGGCGGTTCGCCGCTGGAAGCGCTGGCAGCAGCGCGGGAGTTGTCGTCAGCCGCAAGTGACACGCTGCAGGAGGCCGTGGGCCGGGCACGGGCCGTTGGCCATAGCTGGCGGGAGATCGGCGATGTACTTGGCACGAGTCGGCAGGCTGCATTCCAGCGGTTCGGCCAGCCGATCGATCCGCGTACCGGTGCTCCGATGAGGACCGACGTTCCACCCGGCACGGCTGACCGGGCTATGGCCATTGTCGCGTCTCTCGCGGACGGCCACTGGGAGCAGGCGCGAGCGGACTTCAATACGCGGATGAGCGAGGCCATTGACGCGGCGCAGCTGGCGGAAGTGTGGGCCCGCATGGCCGCCATGATCGGCAGTTACGAGGGGATGGGGGAGCCATTTGCTCGCCGAGCCGCGGACCACGTTGTCGTCGAGATTCCCCTGCACTTCGAAGCCGGCGAGGCGACCTCGCGCGTCGTGTTCGACGCCGACGACAAAGTCGCCGGCCTGTGGCTGCGCCCGGCGGACGGCTGAGATCTCACCCGGCGCACCGACGAACTGGATGGAGGCAGGGAAATGGATGCAGTACGTCGCCCTCAGTGCCCATACCTGAAGGCGATACTCGGATCGATCACCGAGGACCGGCCATGATCGCGGGGATAGTTATCGGTGGCGTGATCTGGCTGGCTATGGTCAGCGCGTCGTACTACGGCTGGGTAACGCTGCCGGCCGACGCGCGGGTCCCGGTTCACTTCGGCGTCGCCGCGTACAACAACTTCGTGCCGAAGCGCGTCGGGCTCCTGCTCCATCCGGCCGTCGGCGCGCTGGTCTACGTGATCATCCTGGTCGCGACTTCCGCCCGCGCAACACGCGGGCCGCGCATGCCCGTTGAGGTCATCCTCCCGCTCGTCATGTGCCTGCTACTGGTCGTCCAGGCGGGTGCGATCCGGATGGCGCGCCGGAGATCGGGTTCTGGCCTGGCGTCGTGACGACACCGGCTGCGGTGCGGGACGCCTACACCTAGTCCGCCAGATGCGGGTACTGACCACGCTCGGATACGAAGACTTGGCCAGCCGCAGGGAAGATCCGTGCGTTACCCCGGGCATGGCACTACACGGAGGACTGTCCTGCGCGCGCGAGCGTGCGCCACGCCGATCGGCACGGGGGAGCAGATTCGCCGGAGAGGCCGGCTGACGCCATGAGCCGACAAGACGTACGCGAGATCCCAGTGGCGAGTACCGGCCTGATGCGCGGCGAGGTGCTCGTCCCGAGACAGATTCATGACCCCGTGAACGGGCCGCTGAACTGTCCGGCGGCACCGCTGGTGGCCGCCTCGCTGCTGGCCAAGGGCAGGCCGAATCGGCTCGCGATGTTGCCGCGCGCCGATGCGCATGGCGATGCGGACGCGCGGCTCTTCCTCGTGACGTGCCCGCGTGAGGACGGCGGAACGGCGGCCATCGCCGCTGCAGCGCCATCCGGCGATGCGCTGTCGGCGAGCGCCGCACGCGGTGCCGTCGAAGAATGGGCCGCGGTGTCCGGGAGCCGGTCACTGCTGATCGCCGGCAGCCCGTGGTGCAGTGGTGCGCTGCACGCCGCCAGTGCGGCCAGGCAGGCCGCTTCCGAAGGCCGCCGTACCGGACAACGCGTGCACGTGCTCACGCCTGCCGCGGTGCCGGCGGAGTCCGCAGCCGAGCTCACAGATCTCGGCGCGATCGTCGTGTCGTCGCTCGATGGTGTCGAGCCTGGCGACATCGTCGTGTTCCCGGCACACGGGGTGACGGCGGAGGTTCGCGCCGATGCCACCCGCCGCGGCGCCACCGTCGTGGACGCGACCTGCCCGATTGTGGCCACAGCCCAGGCGGCCGCCGGCCGCACGGCAGACCGCGGCCACCAGCTCGTGCTTGTGGGCCAGCCGGACCACGCTGCGACTGAGCCGATCGTCAGCCAGGCTCCCGGTCGCGTGACGATTGTCGACTCACCGGCTAACACGGCGGCCATCGCAGCCAGCGACAGCCGGCCTATCTCCTACCTGACACAGCCAGGGCTGACACTCGAAGCTGCGAGGCCAATAGTCAGCGCGCTGCGCTCGCGGTACCCGGCGGCCCGGGGCGCAGTACCCGCCGAGGTGTGTTACGCGCCGTCCGACCGAGCCGGCACGATCTACTCGGTCGCGCTCGGCAGCGATCTCATGCTGGTGGTCGGCGATCCGAAGTCCGCCGACACCAGGCAGATGTGCGGCCAGGCCCGCAACTCCGGTACGAGAGTCCATGTAATCGGTCACGTATCGGACATCCAGCCGGCCATGCTCGCATCGGTGCAGACAATCGGCCTCGCCGAATCCACGTCGGCAGGGGCGGGACTGGCCGCGCAGGTTGTCGAAGCATTGTCCGGCCTCGGGCCTCTATCCGTCGCGCGCCGGCGCCTCAGCACCGAGAAAAAGACCGACATTCTCGGCTGAAGCCACAAGCGGGCCCGGCCGATAATCGAGCCGCCGCCCATAGGCCGCCGGCATGAGCCGGGATAAGATCAGCCACATGACGGACAAAGCGGGCAGCTCTCCCGATCGCGCCGAAGCCGGCCTGCATCCCCGTCAGGCTGATGCCGGCACGGTCTCGTTCCGGCAGCGGCTTGCGGCGCGTCAGTTCGCGATTACGGCCGAGATCGGCCCGCCGCGCGGCGCCGACACTGCACCGGTAGCAGAGAAAGCTGCCACATTGCGCGGGTGGGTCGACGCGGTCAACATCACCGATAACCAGGGCGCTACCGTCCGCCTGTCGAGCCTCGGCGGGAGCATCGCCGCGCTGCGGGCCGGGATCGAGCCGATCATGCAGCTCACCTGCCGCGACCGCAACCGCATCGCCCTGCAGTCGGAACTGCTGTCCGCATCCGCACTCGGCGTGCCGAACGTTCTGATCATGACCGGAGATCATCCCCGCAACGGCGATCACCCGGACGCCACCGCGGTCTTCGACCTGGACAGCACCCGGCTGCTCAGCGTGGCAACCGCCATGCGGGACAAGGGCATGCTGATGTCGGGCGCAGAGCTGAATCCGCCGCCGTCCTGGCTGCTGGGCGCCGTCGAGAACCCGCCGGGCCATACCGCCAGTGCCGCCGAAGCAGCGGCTGCAGCTGAGAAGGCGACCGGCCGCCTGGCGGGAAAGATCAACGCCGGGGCCCAGTTCGTGCAGACCCAGTTCGTGTTCGACGTCGCGGCGTTCGCCGCGTGGATGGAGCGCGTACGCGACCTCGGACTGCAGGAACGCTGCGCCATCCTCGCCGGTGTCGGCCCGGTCCGCTCGCCGCGTGCCCTGGCACACCTGGCGACGATCCCCGGCGTGTTCATCCCGGATCACGTCTCCGAGCGCCTGTCGGGTCTCAGCCCGGAGCAGTTCCGGGCCGAGGGCGAGAAGCTGTGCAGTGAGATCATCGCTCAGCTCGCCGACGTGCCTGGCGTTGCCGGCGTGCACGTGATGGCCATCGGCGCGGAGGGCGCGATTCCCGGCATCATCGCGCAGGCTGGCCTCGAAGGTCGGTAACGGGGCTTAACCTCAGAGCTGAGGAGGCCTGATGCGATACATGATGCTGGTGTGCGGCCAGGAGGATTCCAACGACCCCGCGATCGAGCACGACGACGGCGAGCCGTGCTGGGCACCCTGGGCCAGGGAAATGCAGGCGAGGGGCATCTTGCTGGTGGAGGGTTCCCAGCTGCAGCCGATCCGCACGGCGACGACGGTGCGGAACGCCGGCAGCGAGGTGCTGGTAACCGACGGCCCGTTCGCAGAGACCAAGGAGCAGATCCTCGGTTACGACGTGATCGAGTGCGCCGACCTGGATGAGGCCATCTACGCCGCAGCGCGGCATCCGGTCGCTCTCGCCGGCGGCGTTGTGGAGGTGCGCCCGATTCTGGCGAGCGTATGACAGTAGTCGAAGCCGCGGTCGCCGCCGCGTTCCGGGAAGAGTGGGGCAACATCCTCGCCACGCTGATCCGGATGACGGGTAACTGGGACCTGTCCGAGGAATGCGTCCAGGACGCGTTTGCCGCGGCGCTCTCTCGGTGGCCGACCGATGGGGTGCCTGATCGGCCGGGTGCGTGGCTCACCACGACCGCGCGCAACCGCGCGCTCGACCGCCTGCGCCGGACCAAGACTGAGGCAGCCAAGCTGCTGCAGGTGGCCGCGCTCTCGCTACCGGATGAGCCTGCCGGCACCGACGACAGCGGCGTCGGCGACGACCGGCTGCGGCTCATCTTCACCTGCTGTCACCCTGCCCTGTCGCTCGAGGCGCAGGTCTCGCTGACGCTCCGGACGCTAGCCGGGCTGACGACTGCCGAGATCGCGCGCGCCTTCCTCGTGCCAGAGGCGACCATGGCCAAACGGCTGACCCGGGCCAAGCACAAGATCAGGGACGCCGGGATCCCCTACCGGGTACCACCCGCTCATCTGCTACCTGAGCGCACCAGCGGGGTGCTCGCGGTGCTGTACCTGCTGTTCAACGAGGGCTACTCCGCATCAGCGGGCGACGATATCGTCCGGCCCGACCTGACCGCGGAGGCTATCCGGCTCGCCCGCCTGCTAACCAAGCTCATGCCGGCCGAGCCCGAGGTCGCCGGCCTGCTCGCGCTCATGCTGCTGCACGACTCCAGGCGGGCTAGCCGACTCGACGCCGACGGTGACCTGGTTACTCTCGAGGACCAGGACCGATCGCAGTGGGACGCCGCCGCGATCGCCGAGGGCCTCGCCCTGCTCGACACCGCGCGGCGGCGCAGCGCCGGGCCGTACCAGCTGCAGGCCGCCATCGCTGCCTGTCACGCGGCAGCCGCGCAGGCAGCCGACACCAACTGGGCCGAGATCGCAAGGCTCTATGACGAGCTGTACCGGCTGGCACCGAGCCCGGTGGTGGAGCTCAACCGGGCGGTGGCGGTTGCCATGGCTGACGGTCCAGCCGCCGGGCTCGCCCTCGTCGACGAGCTGGCCACGGGCGGCTCGCTCGACGCCTACTTCCTGCTGCCTGCTACGCGCGCCGACCTGCTACGCAGGCTCGGCAGGCGCGAGGAAGCCGCGGCGAGTTACCGGGATGCCCTGAGAATGGTCGCGACCGGGCCGGAGCGCAGGTTCCTGTCGAAGCGGCTTTCCGAGGTCGGCACCTGACCCGATCTGTCCCAGGAAGAGTGACGCCCCCGCGCGTCACTGCCCTGGCGCACCCCTGCGGCGGGCGTTCCCGATGACCCCGGGTTCGCGCGGCCGCCGACGACGCCGTTGTCAGTCTCAGCGCGCAGTCCTAGCCGCACGATGACGCATACTTAGGCCCGGAACCCACCAGCCACGACCGGAGGTCGCCGTGCTGTTCCCGACGTCGCTAGTCGGCAGTTACCCTCAGCCGGACTGGCTGATCGACCGCGGCCGCCTGGCCGGGCGGTTCCCGCCCCGGGTCCGGGCTACCGAGCTCTGGCGAGTAGACCCTGAGTACCTGGCGCAGGCCCAGGACGACGCTGCGCTGCTGGCTATTCGGGCGCAGGAAGACGCCGGGCTGGACATCATCACCGACGGCGAGGCCCGCCGGGAGAGCTACTCCAACGCCTTCGCCACGGCACTCGCTGGCGTCGACGTCGACAATCCAGGCACCGCTCTCGATCGCAGCGGCCACCCGAACCCAGTCCCTCGCATCACCGGACCGATCAGCCGGCGCTACCCGGTGAACGCCGACGATGTGCGCTTCCTGCGAGCGCAGACGGACCGGACCATCAAGGTGACCGTTCCCGGCCCGTTCACGATGGCCGAGCAGGCGCAGAACGACTACTACCCGAGCAAGGAAGCAGCCGCCTTCGGATACGCCGAGGCCGTGCGTGCCGAGATGGCCGACCTGTTCGCGGCCGGCGCCGACATCGTCCAGCTGGACGAGCCCTACCTGCAGGCCCGGCCCGAAGCCGCGAAGCAGTACGGCGTCAAGGTACTGAATGCTGCCCTGGAGGGCAGCGCCGGCACGACAGCGGTGCACCTGTGCTTCGGATACGCGGCGATCATTCACGAGCGCCCGTCCGGCTACTCGTTCCTGCCCGAGCTCGCCGAGTCACTCGCCGACCAGATCTCCATCGAGACGGCGCAGTCGGGCCTTGACTGCGCGGTGCTGGCTGACCTGAAAGACAAGACGATCATCCTCGGCGTCATCGACCTGAGCGGCCCCGCCGTCGAGACACCCGACGTGGTCGCCGACCGGGTGCGCCGGGCACTGCCCTATGTGCCGGCCGAGCGCATCGTGCTCGCGCCCGACTGCGGCATGAAGTACCTGCCTCGTGAGGCCGCGGCCGGCAAGCTCGGATCCATGTCGCAGGCAGCCCGGGCACTGCGCGAGGAGTTCGCCGGTTAGCAACTGTCGTCACACACGAACCACCCGTCGAACGCGATTGTGGGCCGACAATAAAAGAGGGGCCGCGAATCTGGGCCTTGCCACAAACAAGCGTCATCCGATGCGGTAGCCTGCCAGTACCTGGAGTGATTTGACGACAGCTTGGCGACCAGGACAAAAACGCCTAAAGAGTCACGCGGTCCGCGCCTCTGCTGTCGAGGGAAGCAGGGAGGCAGCAGGACGTGGCAGCCGACGGGGCTATCGCAAGCGCACTCGACCAGCGGATTCTGGTGCTGGATGGCGCGTGGGGGACGATCCTGCAGGGCGCTGGGCTCTCGCCTGCTGATTACCGCGGCGAGCTATTCCGCGATCACCCGCGCGACGTTACCGGAGATCCGGACGTCCTGAACCTGACCAGGCCCGACGTGGTGCTCGACTTCCACCGGCAGTACCTGGCCGCTGGCGCCGACATCACCACCACCAATACCTTCACGGCGACACGCATCGGCCAGGCCGACTACGGGCTCGAGGCCGCCGTGCGGGACATCAACCTGGCCGGCGCCCGGCTTGCCAGGCAGGCCGCCGACGAGGCCGGACGCGCGGCCTACGTCGCCGGATCGGTCGGCCCGCTGAACGTGACTCTGTCACTCTCACCGAGGGTGGACGACCCCGCCTACCGGACCGTCGACTTCGACCGGGTCTACGCCGCGTACGCCGAGCAGATCGGCGCGCTGGCTGACGGGGGCGTTGACCTGCTGCTGATCGAGACGATCTTCGACACGCTCAACGCCAAGGCTGCCATCGCCGCCGCACGTGACGTCGCGCCGCATGTTCCGCTCTGGCTGTCGGTGACGATCGTGGATCTATCCGGCCGAACACTGTCCGGGCAGACCGTCGAGGCGTTCTGGACGTCGGTGCAGCACGCGCAACCGCTGATCGTCGGCGTGAACTGCTCGCTCGGCGCGGCCGAGATGCGTCCCCACGTCGAGGAACTTGCCAGGCTGGCCGGCACCTACGTCAGCAGCCACCCGAACGCCGGCCTGCCCAACGCGTTCGGCGGCTATGACCAGCAGCCGCACGAGACGGCGGCGCTGCTGCGCGGCTTCGCCGAGGCTGGTCTCGTCAACATAGCGGGCGGCTGCTGCGGCACAACCCCGGAGCACGTGGCCCAGATCGCAGCGGCGGTTTCAGGGCTGCCGACGCGCGCCGTCCCGGCCGCACGCACCAGCGCCCGGTTCAGCGGTCTCGAGACCTTCGAGATCGGCCCGGACACCGGTTTCGTGATGATCGGTGAGCGGACCAACGTGGCAGGCTCGGCCCGGTTCCGGCGGCTCATCGACGCGGGTGACAATCAGGCCGCCGTCGACGTCGCCCTGCAGCAGGTCCGCGGCGGGGCCAACCTCCTGGACGTCAATATGGACGCCGACCTGCTCGACGGCCCGCAGGCCATGACGTCGTTCCTCAACTACATCGCCACCGAGCCCGAGATCGCCCGGATCCCGGTGATGATCGACAGCTCCCGGTGGTCTGTCATTGAGGCCGGCCTCAAGTGCGTCCAGGGTCACGGCGTCGTCAACTCCATCAGCCTCAAGGAGGGCGAGGAGGAGTTCCTCCGGCACGCGCGCCACGTCCGCGCCTACGGAGCCGGCGTCGTGGTCATGGCGTTCGACGAGCAAGGCCAGGCCGACACCGTCGAGCGCAAGGTCGAGATCTGCGGCCGCGCCTACGACCTGCTGACGCAGCAAGCCGGGTTCGCGCCGCAGGACATCATCTTCGACCCGAACGTGCTCGCGGTCGCTACCGGCATCGAGGAGCACAACGCCTACGCCAAGGCGTTCATCGAGTCACTCCCCCTCATCAAGCAGCGCTGCCCCGGCGCACGTACCAGCGGCGGCATCTCAAACCTGTCGTTCGCTTTCCGCGGCAACGACGTCGTCCGCGAGGCGATGCACTCGGCGTTCCTGTTCCATGCCATCTCCGAAGGCCTGGACATGGGCATCGTGAACGCCGGCCAGCTCGTCGTCTACCAGGACATCCCAGCTGACCTGCTGGAGCTCGTCGAGGACGTGATCTTCGACCGGCGCCCCGACGCCACAGACCGGCTCGTCACGTTCGCCGACACGGTGAAAGGCTCGGGTACGAAGCGAGAGATCGACCTGTCCTGGCGCGAGGCTCCGGTCGAAAAGCGCCTCGCGCACGCGCTCGTGCACGGCATCGTCGACTTCATCGAGGCCGACACGGAGGAGGCCAGACTCGCCGCGGACCGGTCGCTCGATGTGATCGAGGGCCCGCTGATGGACGGCATGAAGATCGTGGGCGACTTGTTCGGCTCCGGCAAGATGTTCCTGCCCCAGGTGGTGAAGAGCGCCCGCGCGATGAAGCGGTCCGTCGCCTATCTCGAACCGTTCATGGAAGCGGAGAAGGAGCGGAACGAGGCCGCCGGTGGTCGCGGCGCGCTTCCCAGCGCGCAGGGCAAGATCGTCCTCGCGACCGTCAAGGGGGACGTGCACGACATCGGCAAGAACATCGTCGGCGTCGTGCTCGGCTGCAACAACTACGAGGTGATCGACCTCGGTGTCATGGTCCCGGCCGCGAAGATCCTGGACACCGCGGTCGCCGAAGGCGCCAGTGCCGTCGGCCTGTCCGGGCTGATTACTCCGTCGCTCGACCATATGGTCGGCGTGGCCGAGGAGATGCAGCGGCGCGGCCTCAGCCTCCCGCTGCTGATCGGCGGGGCGACCACCTCCCGGCAGCACACCGCGGTGCGGATCGCTCCGGCCTACGACCAGCCGACCGTGCACGTGCTCGACGCCTCGAGGGTCGTCGGCGTTGTGTCGGACCTGCTCGACCCCGTCCGGTCGGCCGAACTAGCCCGGGTCAACCGCGACGACCAGGAACGGCTTCGCATCGAGCATGCCGAAAAGCAGCGCCGGCCCATGCTGCCCCTGTGGCAGGCGCAGGCCAACCGGGAGCGGGTGAGCTTCGACGAGCTGGCTGTCCCGTCATTCACCGGGACTCGGGTGGTCGAGGCGAGCCTCCGGCGCCTGCGCGAGCTCATCGACTGGCAGTTTTTCTTCGCGGCCTGGGAACTCAAGGGCAAGTTCCCGGCGATCCTGGACCAGCCGGCCGCCAGAGACCTGTTCGACGACGCGACCGCCCTGCTGGCTGAGATCATTTCCGGCGACCTGCTCCAGGCGCACGGGGTCTACGGGTTCTGGCCCGCCCACGCGGACGGCGACGACATCGTCATCGACGGCGGCCCCACCTTCCCGATGCTCCGGCAGCAGGCCTTCTGGTCTGACTCCCGGCCGAACCGCTGCCTGGCCGACTACATCGCTCCGGCGGACGATCACGCCGGCGCGTTCGCGGTGTGCGTTACCGGCGCGGACGAGCTGGCCCGGAAGTACGAGGCCGAGAACGACGACTACCGCAGCATCATGGTCAAGGCGCTGGCCGACCGGCTCGCCGAGGCCTGCGCCGAGTACGTGCACCTGCATGCGCGCCGGGACTGGTACGAGCCCGGCGCGGAGCCGACGATCGAGGAACTGCAGGCGGAACGGTTCCGGGGCATCCGCCCGGCGTTCGGCTACCCGGCCTGCCCGGACCACTCGGAGAAGCAGAAGCTCGTCGACCTGCTGGACGCGGGCCGGATTGGCGTCGCGCTCACCGAGTCGTATGCGATGACCCCGCCCGCGAGCGTCAACGGGCTGCTCCTCGGTCACCCCAGGGCACGATATTTTGCGGTCGGGCGGATCGGCCGGGACCAGGCAGCGGACTACGCAAAGCGCAAGGGCGTCCCGGTCGCCGAGGCCGAGTACTGGCTGCGGCCGAACCTGGCCTATGACCCCGCGTTAGCCGCTGCGTGATTCCGTGCTGCGATCACGGCAGTGGAGCCGGCTGGGTTGCGTCGACGTCGATCGCCACGATGTAGAGGTGCTGACCCTGAGCTGTTACCTGCTCGACCTCGACGGTGCGTACGGCGGTCTGCGGGTTCGACTGGACGATAGCCCGGTGGGTGCCGATGCCGTAGGACAGCACCCCTTCGTAATCACCGGCCCGGGCCCAGCTGACCATTTCGCTGAAACCGAGCAGGGACGGCGGCTGCGAGGCCACCGAGGACTGGCCGGTTGACGTGTGGGCCTGGGCCTGGCGGAATGTCACTTCGAGCGTGTCTTCGCCTGTGAGCGAGATGGGTCGGCCGCCGGGGTCACTGACCAGCCCGCTAACCCAGCTGAACTGATAGCTGGGGAAGCCGCCGGTGAAGGTGAATGACATGCGGTTAAAGGGCCGGTCCCCGGGGTCGCTCGGGTGGTCGCCCGCCGCGATGGCGATCAGTGTGGGCACCGGCGGCACCGAGTAGGAATGCTGAACGCTTGCGATCCCATTCCAGTTCGGCCACTGCCAGGCATAAGTGACGCGTGAGAGCACGACTTTCGGTGCGGCCGACGGCGACGCCGCTGCGATCGGCGGCGAGGTCGCCGCGCTCGAGGGGTGTTGCGCAGGCGAACTGGACGTCCCGCTCGGAGCGACACTGCTCCCGCACGCGGCCACGGCGATCAAGCCGAATGAAATGAGGATCACGGCGCCGATGTTTTGCAGGCCCCTGAGGTACGGCATAGCGGACTCCTAACTCTCCTGCTATTAACCTCAGCGACGGGCGCGAGGGGCCGATAGAGCACAAGGACATGGAGCCGTGACCATTAGCCCTCAGCTGGACTGTGCAGCCAGGGCCCGCAGGGCCCTCTTCTCCGGCTTGCCGACCGAGGTCCGGGGCATGGCGTCAAGGAAGATCACATCCCGCGGTTGCTTGTAAGGGGCGATCCGCCCGTCGAACAGTGCCATGACCTGTTCAGCGGACAGCTTCCTGCCGGGGGCGAGCACGACGAAGGCGACCGGCACCTCGCCGAGCTTCTCGTCCGGACGGCCTACGACAGCCGCTGCGGCTATGTCGGGCGAATCGGCCAGGACAGCCTCAAGATCGGCGGGTGCGACGTTGGAGGTTCCCACTATGATCACGTCCCTGATGCGACCGGTGACGTGAAGACAGCCGTCGGTGTCGAGGAATCCGAGATCTCCGGTGCGCAGCCACCCATCGCGCAGAGCCTCGGCTGTCGCCTGCGGATTGTGCCAGTAGCCCCGCATCAGACCCGGCCCGCGGACCACAATCTCGCCGTTCCCGCCCGGCCGTGCCGTGTGACCAGCGGGATCTATGACGCGGACCTCACATCGCGGCATGGGTCGCCCGGCGGTCGCGTTCTTGATCGACGCCTCCCCGATGGGTACGAGCGTGACGTTCCCGCCGGCCTCGGTCTGGCCGTAGCCCTGGATGACGGTGACGCCGCGGCTGGTCCAGCAGTCCAGTGCCCTGGTCGGTATCGTCGTGCCGCCAGTCATGACGCAGCGCAGGGCGCCGAGATCGGTGCGCTCCCAGGCTGGATGGGCGGCCAGCTCGAAGGTCAGGTACGGGGGGCTGACGAGCAGGTTCACGCTACCGGTCGCGAGTTCGGCAAGCACTGCCGCCGGGTCGAACTGGCGATGCACGGTCACGGTCGCGCAGATTGACAGGGCGGGTGTGGTCAGCAAGGTCAGGCCAGCGATGTGGAACATAGGCGTAACCGTGAGCACGTTGTCGGCCGCCGTCATGGCGAGCGCGTCAACGGTGCCCGTGGCGTTGGCGAGAAGCGCAGCGTGCGTCAGGACCGCGCCCTTGGGAGTTCCGGTGGTACCCGATGTGAAGGCGATGAGCGCCGGCGCTGAGGCGCCGACGGGTGCGCCGCGCAGGACCGGCGGGCCGTCCCAGCGCTGGCCGATCGAAAAGGCCAGGATGGGGATTTGCCTGCGCCAGGCGCACTCGCACGCAGTGTGGGCGAAGGCCTCTTCCGCGACCAGGACTGCCGGTCCGGCCTGCTCGGTGAATACCGCGAGCTCGCCAGCGGGCATGCGCGCGTTGAGCGGCACGAAGACTGCCCCCAGCCGAGCGCAGGCGAGCAACGTCTCGAGCAGCTCGGGACAATTGGGACCTAGGTAGGCGACCCGGTCGCCGACTGAAATCCCCGTTCTCCGCAGCATCCCGGCCAGCGTCGCGATCCGCTGCTCCAGTTCGCGGTAACTCAACTCGCGGCCCTCAAAGAGGACAGCGGTCTTCGCCGGAGCGCGCGTTGCAGCGTCGCTGATCCATCGCGAGATGTCAGTCATTAGAGTTTTCCCCTATCAATAGAGTTCTACTCTACTGATAGGGCAGTAGTCTATCGTCATGACCGGGACAGTCAACGGCCAGCCGACCAGGCGGGCGCGGAAGGCGCAGGCCACACGCGAGCGCATACTCGACGCAGCCGAGGCCCTCTTTGTTCGTGACGGCTACGCCGCGACGACCATCACGGCCGTCGCGGACCATGCTGACGTCGCGGTCCAGACCGTCTACGCCGTCTTCGGCACCAAGCGGGCCATCCTGAGCGAGCTGCTGGCCGCCCGCGTCACTGGCGACGACGGCGGCACCGGCCTCACGGACCGCGATGAGTGGCGTGCGATGGAGGCCGAAACCGACCCTGGCCGCCAGCTGAAGTTGCTGGCCGCCATCGCCACCCGGATCGGCGAGCGCATGGGCGCCCTTTACAACGTCCTGGCGGGCGCCTCCGGCTCCGACCCCGAGGTCGCCGATATGCACCGGCGCCAGCAACAACGCCGGCACGACGACCAGCGTCGGGTAGTGCGTTCGCTTGCGCGCAAGGATGCCCTGCGGCCCGGCCTGTCCGAGGCGCGCGCCACCGACATCATGTGGGCCGTCGCGAACCCCGCCACGCACCGCTCGCTCGTCGCCGAACGCCGGTGGTCGCCCAGCGAGTATGAGCGGTGGCTCGCCGATGTCCTGAGCTGCTCACTGCTCAGAACCGAGCTTCGATAGCGGCTTGCACAGCAGGGCAGTGGCCGTTGAGGGTGCCGCGTCCTCGCTGGCCGGCCCTGCGGAACACCGGTCAGTCTGGCGAGCTGAGCCAGCTGATGCTCACCGGCATGAGGTACCGGTCGGCGGTGGCGTTGAGCACGCGGCGGGCCTCGTGCATGTGATCGGCGTGGTCCCGCAGTGCCGCCGCCGCTTCGCGCGCCGCGCCAGCACGCCGCGCCGCGAGCCGGTACCAGCTCGCGCCGAACCACTCGAAAAGCTCGGCGGGACCCAGGCCCACCGACGGCGGTCCCAGGCCGGTGCTGAGCGCGAGCCGCACCGGGTCCAGCCGGCCGGCGAGCGCGCGCTCGAGCGCCGCCGGGAACACGCCGGCCAGGAACAGCGCCAGGTCACCCAGGCGGCGCCACACCGGCGGGCGGTCCTGATCGGGCAGCGCCTCGAGCAGACCCGCCAGCCGGCCCAGGTCAAGGTCGTTCCACCTGCGGCGGCGCGGCCCGTGCGCGGTCTGCGTGACGACAACGCCGCTGGACGACCGGGCGAACGAGGCCAGCAGCTCGATAAGGAACAACCGGTGCTCCGGCTCAGCCAGGAACGCGGCGAGCTGCGGTCCGTCGAAGACCGGGATGCGCAGTTTCGGCGTAGCCCGCTCCGGAACGTAACCCCGGCTGCCGAGATCCGCCGCCACGCGGTGGATCGCCGCTGCGAACACCAGGAACGGCGAGATGAGCGTGTACCGCTGCGGGTCGCGGGCCGAGGCCAGGTTCAGCAGGCCAGCCGAGGCGGCCGGGCGGTCGAGGACCTCAAGAAGCAAGGCCGGTGACCGGCGAAGCGCCCGGATCCGGGCGTCAGCTTCCGCCGCGGAGATCTCGTCGGCGTGCACGAGCGCCCGCAGGTCGGCATCGGTGAGATGGCGGAGATACACCACTCCAGTCCGCTCGAGCTCGTCCATGGTGCCATTGTGCGCCAGAGTGCTGCGGTACGGCAGATGCCGAATGCTGTCCCGTCACGAGCACAGGTCGGTGAGCGAACCAATCCGCGGCCCGGTCCAGCCGACCTCGGTGCTGCGGTGCGCGAGCCAGTCCTGGCCCGCCAGCAGCACGGCCCGCATGCCGACCTCGCTGGCTCCGGTGAGTTCCCGGCCCCCGCCGTCCCCGACATACAGGCACTCTGCCGGTTCGGTCCGAAGGCTCGCCGCGACGGTCCGGAACAGCCTCGGGTCTGGCTTGCGTGTCCCTTCGATGCAGGAGAACACCGGAGCGTCGACCAGGCCGGCCAGCGGCAGCCGCACCCACGCATCCGGCAGTTCCGACGTGCAATCGGACACCAGCCCGATCTTCAGGCCGGCCGCGCGAAGCTGCCGGATCACGGGCAGGGCCTCCGGGCGCAGCACGAACATCGACTCCTGGATCTCGCGGCGCACCTCGCTCGCCTCGGTCAGCTGATCGTCCGACGGCCGGGCGCCAAGCCGGCACGCCAGCACCTGCAAGGTGTGCCGCACGTCACCAAGGGCACCGGTGATGCGCTCGGGGAAGGACTCATCGAGCACGGTCCGAAAAGCATCCGCGGGCACACCGAGCGTCGCCGCGATCTTGCGGGCGTTGCCTGCCCACACCTGATCCGGGCTCACTGGCGTCAGCGTGCCGAAGAAATCGAAGACAACCGCTGCCGCGCCGTCAGTCAGTCCTGTCACTAGTCCATTCTCCCTGACTGAGTAGCGGAGGCGCACCTGCGCGCGGGCCCGCTGCCGGGCTGGCCAGCCCGGGCGACCCGCGTTACCTTGGAGGCCTTAACGGTCTTACCGCGCATTGGGGGGCAGAACGGTTATGAATCGGGCGGACCTGATCACCGCGGCGATGAGCCGGGCCCTCCGGCTGGGGCCCGCGCGGAACAAGATCACCATCGACCGCGGGATGCAGGTCCCGATGCGTGACGGCACGATCCTGCTCGCTGACCACTACGCGCCGATAGTGACGCGACCACGGCCCACCGTCCTCATGCGCTGCCCGTACGGGCGCGGGCCGCAGTTCGCAGTCGGGGCCTGGTCGCTCGCCGAGCGCGGCTACCACGTGCTGCTGCAGAGCTGCCGCGGCACCTTCGGCTCGGGCGGGCGGTTCATGCCGGCCGCGGACGAGGCCGCCGACGGGCAGGACACTGTGACCTGGCTGCGTGACCAGCCCTGGTTCAACGGGTGCCTCGCGCTGGTCGGGCAGAGCTACATGGCCTTCACAGCCTGGACGCTGGCAGCTGACCCGCCGCCGGAGCTCACCGCGATGGCCCTCCACATCAGCCCGCACGACCTGGCCGCCGCCGGCTTCGGCCACGGCCCCTTCGAGCTGTACAACCTGCTGAGCTGGAGTGACCTGGTGGCCACCCAGGAGCAGTTCGGCGGCTTCCGGCTGGTCTGGCGCACGCTGACCGCCGAGCGCCGGCTGGCTCTGGCCATGAACCGGCTGCCGATCGCCGCCACGGGATCGGAACTGGCATCCGCAGGCGTGCATTGGTATCAGGACTGGCTTGGCCACCCCGATCGCGGTGACTCGTTCTGGGACAGCTTCAGCGCCACCGCGGCGCTGGACCGGGTGACCGCTCCGACTCTGCTGGTCAGCGGGTTCCACGACTTCTTCGTCGAGCAGACCATCTGCCAGTACCAGGCGCTGCGCCGAAGGGGCGTCCCGGCGGCGCTGACCGTCGGCCCCTGGTCGCACATGTCCCTGGACCTGGGCACAGCGCTTCGCGAAACGGTCGCGTGGTTCGACGCGTACGCCGACGGTCACAACCGGAACGGGGCCGCAGCATCTCCGCGGCCGTCGCCCGTGCGAGTCCGCACGTCCGGCCTGGACCGCTGGCGTGACCTGGCAGGCTGGCCGCCTGAAGGCACCGGCCCGCTGCCCCTGTATCTGCAGGCCGGCCACGTGCTGGCAGCCGGCCGCGAATGGGACGACGATGCGGCAGCCGCCACCGAACTCCGCTACGACCCTGCCGATCCGACACCGTCGGTGGGCGGCCGGACGATGTCGGTGCGCAATGCGGGCAGCCGCGATAACACCGCCATCGAGGCGCGTGCCGACGTGCTGACGTTCAGCACGGAGAAGTTCGCCGAGCCGGTGGAGGTAGCCGGTGCACCTGCTGTCGAGCTGTATCTGCGCTCGGACAACCGGCACTGCGACGTGTTCGTCCGGCTGTGCGATGTCGACGCGCGCGGCCGGTCCCGCAACCTCACCGACCAGATCGTCCGCTGCTCGCCGGCCGACATCACGCCAGGTCAGGTGAGGCGGCTGCGCGTCACCCTTACCGACATCTCGCACGTGTTCGGCGCCGGGCACCGCATCCGGCTGCAGATCGCCGGCGGCGCGCACCCGCGGTTCGCCAGGAACCTCGGTACCGACCCCGACCTGCTGAACGGCACGCGGACGGCGCCGGTGACCCACCAGATCCAGCACAGCGCCCGGTATCCATCTGCCGTGGTGCTGCCGGTGCTGCCCGCGACGGATGCCGGTGGGCTCGCGCCGGCGGGTGCTGCCATCGGACGGCCCGGGCTGGCCCGGGGCGACGACCTCCCGGCCCGCACAGAGGACGCAGCCAGCTGGTAGGCCGCGGGTCGCGGCGCCCTGCTCAGGCCGAGGAATGCCAGAACACCGGGAGCCCGTGGGCGGGTGCCGAACCGAGCACCCGGCGATGCTCCCCCGGCCAGGTCGTCAGCGTTACCCGGCAGCCGCCCGCGCTCGACTGCTCGAGGTACAGGTAGGCGAATCTGGCCTGCGCGGTGGCGGCGGCGCCCAGCCCGGCCACCCTGGTGACGAGCTCGGCGCGCTGCGCCTCGTCCAAGTACTGCCGGAAGATCGAGTGCCACAGCACCGTCCAGGTGCCCCGCTGGAGCCTGGTGCGTGCCACCGTCGCGGGCGCCGACTCGGTGCGCAACTCGGCCGGCACCTGCGCCGCGATAGTCAGCGCGCCGCGCAGCCTGGCTAGCCGTTCGGCCTGGTCTGGCCATATGTAGGCCGTCAGTTTCAGCTGCCCGTCGTCGGTGCGCGGATCGATCGGCGCCAGGTCGCCGCCGATGCGCTCCACCACCTCGATCTGGCTGTCCGGCGGCGCGTCACCGAGCCAGCCGCCGGTCAGGACAACCGGCGAACGCCGATCGCCATAGCTGCCCGCGAGCCCGGAAACGCAGAACCGGTCGGCACGCAGGTTCAGGCCAGCGCTGGCGCCGACCTCCACCAGGCGAACCGGCAGGTTCGCCTGGGCCGCGATATGGCGGAGTCCGCCGATTAGCGCTGCCGCCCTGCCGACCTCATTCGTCTGGGGCGGGTGGTCGAGCCAGGACCGGACCTCGCCGCGGAAATCGGCGAGCACCCACTGGAATGCAGTCCACGCTCGCGGACTGCCGCGCCGACGCTCGGCAGTACCGCCAACGCTCGGATAGAACGCCGCGAGCGCGGGCGCGCGGCCAGACAGCACGACGGCGTGCACGCCACCGAGCAGTCGCAGCGCGAGCGCGCTTCTTAGCTGGTGGTCGAGGAAGCCATCGAGGACCTCAGCTACCAGGCCGCCGGCCTGCAGATCATCCGCCGCGTGCAGCAGCAGGTCACCATACAGCGGGCTGCCGAGTTCGCGGCAGGCGCCAGATTGCAACCGCAGCATGCGCGCCGTCCGCGCCCGCACATCGCTGCGACCCGGATCAACGAAGGCGGCCACGCTGACACTGTAAGGCGCTGGCCAGTGGCCTGCGGCGCGGCCCGCTGGCACAGCCGCCCAGCCGGCCCATCATGCAAGACGGGTCCCTCCGCGTATGAGGCGGAGGGACCCGTCCGGCCGCACCCTGCGTGACGCCGATCGCTCAGCGGCACTGCCCGGGACGGGCCTACCGTCACATCCGAATCCGGTGGCAAGGCGCGGGTTACCCGGCTGTGCCGTCCGCGGATTGCTCCGGGGCGGATCCGTTCGTGACCGTGAGTGAATTTCTACTGCCTGGGACCGTCCGGCGCAAGCGGAATCACAAAAGTTCTGAGCCTCTGCCGACATAGGTACCGACAATTCCGCCGAGACCTTACCGGATTGGCGGAGCCGCCCTATCGAGCCCTGGTCGCGGGTGCGCCCAGACAGCCGTGAGGCCCCTCCATGTATGAGATGCAGGGGCCTCACAGGGGACCTAGCCATGCCGCTGACCTGCCGATTGCTCAGCGCGGTCAACTCTTGACCAGACCCTCCTCCTGACTCTCGGAACCCGCGGTCAACCCGGTTACCCGGACTTCACGCTTCCCATCGAGTTGCCTCTCCGGGGGCCCCGCCATCAGGTGGTGAATGAATTTGTACTGCCTCAGACCCACGGCGCGCAAGGGCTTTCTACTAAGCATTTCAAGATTCTTTTTTGGCTCCACAAGAAACCGGCCGTTATCCCCCGAGGTCGGTGCTTATCCACCAAGTATCCACAAGGATGTTCACAGCCTGGGGGTAGTTCTTTGCGGCGCCTGCCCGGCAGAGCGGCGTATGCGAAGCAGCCCTCGGGCCGTGAGGTCCACCTTCCCGCCGCGTGACCGGCTTCCTGGCAGGCGACCGCCACCGGCAGATCACCGCGGGATGCTCACGGAGCTCGCTCGCGGGCACCGTTGTAATCTCGGCGAATCGACGCACTTTCTATAGCCAGCTTCAACCTGCACTGCGGTGCCGATGCGCGGGGCGAGCCGTATGGCGTGGCCGGGGCCATCGAACGGCTGGATGCCAGCGTTATCTGCCTTCAGGAAGACTTCGTTCCGGACGGTTCGGGCGAGCCCGCAGCACCGGATCGGGTCGCGCAGGTTGCAGACACCCTAGGCGCGAGGCTGTACCGGGCACCCCTGTGGGAGAGCGTGACACGCTCGGTTCTCGGCATCCCGGCCGACGGAGGTCGGGGCGACCTGTGCATCTCGGTCCTCACGACGCTCCCGGTGACCGGCTACGAGGTCATCCCGCTGGGGCACGGACCCGGCGACTCGGTACCTCGGTATGCGCAGGTGCTGCAGATCCTCGCTCCCGGCGGCCAGCTGCGCCTGGTGAACACTCACCTATCGGCCTCGGCGGCCAGCCCGCTGCAGCTATGGCGGCTGTGGCGACAGCTCAGGATGGATCCAGTCCCGACCGTCATCGCCGGTGACCTCAACATGCCGGCGCTGCTGGCGCGGCGGTATCCCGGCCTCACCCGCCTGGTGCGGGGTAAGACTTTCCCGGCCGGACAGCCTGTTGTCCAGCTCGACCACGTCCTGGTCAGCCGCGGCATCGCTACCAGGGGCGGCAGCGTGCTGCCGTTTGCCGGCTCCGATCACCGCCCGGTCTGGGCCAGTTTCCAGCTCGATGGTTGCGGGTGACGCAGCTGCTGACCGGGGGGACGACCCCCCGAACCCGTCCGTGGCAGAAGCCGGTCAGGCCGGCGGGTGGCCGGCCAGCGGGCGGGTCTCCACCTCGTCCTCGGATGCCCCCGAGTGCTCTGCCCCGGCGGTCGCCGTACTCCCCGAACCCTCATAGGTCTCTGACGCGGCAACCGGCCGCTGACCAGGTACCGCCGGCCTGTGCTCGGGAATCGGCATAAGCTGCCGGCCGCCCTCCACCGCCTGGAAGCTCCCGCCCCGCACCTCGGTCGGCAAGTCCGCGCTATGACGGCCCCGGCCAGGGTGTGCGTTGGCGTAGAAGAGCAACGACAGCCAGGTCGTCAGCGCGACCGCTATGACGATCGGCAGCACGATGTCAGCAGTAGCCCCTCCGGTCATGGCACACCTCCCCCGCCTTCGGCATACCCAGACAGCGCGCCGGATCACGGTGCGGCCGGGTGCCCTGCTGTCGCGGACCAACGCCACACCTAATGACCGAGATGGAGGATTCCGTCCCGCTTTATCGAATCGTGAAGCGAATGTCTAGCACCACCTCGCTGCCATTCGGGGTGGCACCGGCCCTGCTCGCAGGGCTCGCGGTCGTCGTTGCCCTGATCGCGGCGCGGACCACGGTGCGCCCCGACGTCAGCTGACTAGCCGGCGATCACCTGAAAGGTCGCCAGGCTCGGATCAGCGGCGTAGGCGATCCGGCCGCCGTCGGCGGCGACTCCCCGCAGCGCCTCGACGGCGATTTGGGTAATCAGCTCGCCAGGCGCAAGCACCGGCACGCCGGGCGGATAGGGCGCGATCAGCTCCGCGCTCACGCGCCCGATAGCCTCCGCAGCCGGGACCGTCTGATGGGGAGCGAAAAACGCCTCGCGCGGCGCCAGCACGGTCTCGGGTTCTACGGTCCACGACGCCGCGGCCGACGGGAGCCGGGGCGTACCGCGGTGCCGTTCGATCGTGGCGATGAGCACTTCGGTGAAGGCGGCGATCTGGTCCTCGTCGTCGGCGATGGTCGGGATCGGCACGAGGGTGTCGCGGTCGGCCATCTCCACGGGCATGCCAGCGGCGATCAGGTCGGCCTCCACCCGGTTGCCCTGCGCTCCGCTGCCCGCGAGGAGCACCACCAGCTTCGTCGGCTCAACGCCAGGCCCGTCGAGCACATCGATGCCCGGCACCTCACGGAGCCGCTTGCGCGCGGCGGCGACGCCCCGGATCAGCCGGCCGCAGAGCCACTCGCCGTCGGCCGCGAGCAGTGCACGGGCCGCGTCGATGCTCGCCATGATCGAGCCGGCTGGACTGGTGGTGTGCGTAGCCTCGAAGGCGCGGTCCAGCCGCGCGGCAGCCAGCCGCTGCGTCCTGGCCAGCACGAGCGCGCCCTGGGTGTAGGCGGGCAGCGCCTTGTGGGCGCTGGTCACCATGGCGTCGGCCCCGGCCGCGATGGCGTGCGGCGGCAGGTCCGGGTGAAAGCCCAGGTGCGCCGCCCACGCGGCGTCCACGACGAGCGGGACGCCAGCGTCGTGCGCGACGGCGGCGTGGCCGGCCAGGTCGCTGATCGTGCCGACATAGGTCGGATCGCCGAGGAACACCGCGCACGCGTCCGGGTGCTCGGCGAGGGCGTCCCGCACCGTCTGCACCGCCACCCCGGCCGGCAGCCCGGAGGCCGGATCCAGCTCCGGCCTGACCCAGACCGGGCGCAGCCCGGCGAGCACCAGGCCCAGGAGCAGCGACCGGTGCAGGGTCCGGTTGATGATCACTTCCTGGCCTGGCTTGCCGACCGCGAGCGTGAGCGCCTGGTTTCCGTGGGTCGAGCCCGCGACAGAGAAGCGGCACCAGTCCGCGCCCCATAGCTCCGCGGCGCGCCGCTCGGCGTCGACCCGCAGGCCGTCTGCGTTCTTGATCGTGTCCAGGCCGCCGTAGAACGCCGCGTCGCCGGCGATCACCGCGCCTGTGAGGTCTTCCCGGCTCTTGTGGCCGGGCACGCACATCGGCGTGAGCCCGCCGGCCGCAGCGCGAGCCGTGGCGTCGAGCCAGGCCGCGAGCGCTGGCGCGGACGTGCGCAGCGCGCGCGGGTCACGGGTGTCAACGGGCAGGTCAGTCACGCGCCCAGTCTGCCGGATGCCGCCGTGTCGCCGGACCCGGGGAACGCTTCATCCGCAGGCATCAATGGCACAAGAGTGGTCCTCACTACTCTCTATCCGGAGGATTGTCACTCTCGCGCCCATCAGAGGCCCGCTGGCCGGCTGCCGCCAGCGCAGTACAGTCGCAGGATGCAGTTCGAGCCGAGGCTGCGTCACGGGCTCCGGGACGGCAGCATCACGGTGGCGTTCCGACGCTGGCAGAAAGTCCAGGTCGTCGTCGGCCACCAGTACCGGACCGGGGACGGCCTGGTCATAGCCGAATCCATCGAGCTGATCTCGCCAGGCGACATCACGCCAGCGCTGGCCAGGGCCGCCGGGTTTGCTGACGTCCGGGCGGCAATCGCCAACCTGCGCGGCGATCCAGATCTGCCCTTGTACTGCATCCGGTTCCGCGCCCTTGACGGCCCCGACCCGCGCGATGAGCTCGCCCGCACGGACGACCTGACCGACGCGGACGTCGCGGCCATCCGTAAGCGCCTGACGCGCCTGGACGCGGCGAGCAAGCGGGGACCGTGGACGACCGAAGTACTCGAGCAGATCGCCAGCCAGGCCGCGGTGTCCTCTGCCGTGCTGGCAGCCGAACTCGACTGGGACCGGCCGGACTACAAGCTGCACATCCGGCACCTCAAGGCGCTCGGCCTGACCATCAGCCTCGACGTCGGCTACCGGCTGTCCCCGCGCGGCACCGCTTACCTGGCGAGAACGACCAGGCAGGCCTAGCGCGTGGCCGGTACCGGAGTCGCGTCGCCCTCGGCGCGCACAGCGTTGCGCGCCAGCAGGTAGTAGACGGCGCCCCCGACGGCCAGTCCGATGAACACGCTGAAATCCGATCCGCTTGTACGGCTCGACAGCGGGCCGATGGACGCCAGCGTCCCGCCGCTCGATGCGTTCAGCCAGAGGTAGGCGCACACACCGCCGGCGACCTGGGCGATAACGGCCGGCCAGTGCACGCCGCCATGCCGGAAATAGCGGCTGCTACTTCGCTCATTGAGCAGCGAGTCGTGGTCGTAACGGTCCCGTCGCAGCCAGCTGTCGACCAGATAGATCGCACACCACGGGCCTAGCCACAGGATTATGTACAGCAGGAACCCGGTGAGCAGCCCGAAGAAGTTGTTGGAGAACACGGCGTAGCCCGCCAATGCGGCGCAGACAAGTGTGTCAATCGCGACGCAGTGCAGCCTTGTCAGGCGTGGGAACAGGCTCTGCAGGGTCACGCCGGAGGAGTACAGGTCGAGCGTATTGATCGCGAACAGCTGCAGTATCGCGAAGACGAGGAACGGGACGACGAACCAGGTCGAGAATCCGGCGACCAGCCCTGTTGGCGAGTCCGCCGCAGACGGAACGGCGGTCCCGACGGCGGCACCGAGAATCTCGAGCAGCACCGAAGGGATCGCCGCGCCGAGCGTCACCGCGACGACGATGCGCTTCCTGTCCGTGGTGCGCGGCAGGTATCTCGAGTAGTCGTTCGCGTTCTCCGAAAAGCCGAGACCACCCGCCGCGATGACCAGGGCAAGGAATACGAACAGCTGGCCCCAGCCGGCACCGTGCGATACGACGTGCAGGTTCGCCTTGGTCGCGGTCAGGCCCGCCAGCACGGCGAACAGGACAACGAACGGGATCGCCAGCCAGCGAAGCACCTTCAGCACGGCGGCATGCCCGAGTGTCGGCAAGACTGCCTGGATGGCGATCGCCACGAAGATAAAGATGATCTTCGCGGCGGTGCCCGCGGTAAAGCCCGCCTTCGTCGTCAGGACTATCGCTGCGAAGACGATGAACGCGATGCCCTCGATCTCAAAGCCAACCTGGGTCACCCAGTTGAAGAACGACGGGAGCTTGTTGCCGCGCGGGCCGAACGGAGCCCTGCTGATGGTGAAGGTAGTGGTTCCGGCTTGCGGGCCCTGCACGCTGGCCAGGCCCGTGAGCATGTAGGAAATGTTGCCAACCAGGGTGACCACGACTGCCTGCGCGAACGACAGGCCGAGGAACACAACGGCGATGGCACCGTAATAGACGAACTCGACATTCCAGACCGCGCCGGCCCACATCCAGAACAGCCCGCTCGGCTTGCCCCACCGGTCGTCGTTCGGCACGTGCTCGATGCCGCGCCGCTCGACCGTTGTGACCGATGGCGCGGTGCCGCCTCCCAGCGCTTCCGAACTGGCCGAACTCGTCACGTGCGGGCCTTTCTGCTTAAGTGCGTGCTATCAGATCACCCGGGAGGATGCCCATGACGGCCGGCCCACGCCAGGGAGGTGCCACTGACCAGCGAGGAGGAGATCCGCCGGCGTACCGTCGGCCCAGTAGTCTTCCACAACGCGCCGATCGTACTCGTCGACTACAACCCGCGGTGGCCGACGATGTTCGACCGCGAGGCGAGCCGAATCCGCGGAGCCCTGGCCAGCCTAGCGATCCGCATCGAGCACGTGGGCTCGACCTCAGTGCCGGGCCTTGCCGCCAAGCCAATTGTCGACATCGTGCTCGCCGTGCCGGACTCAGCAGACGAGGCTGCGTACGTGCCGATTCTGGAGGCAGCGGGCTACGTGCTCCGGGGCCGCGAGCCTGGCTGGTTCGAGCACCGCCTGTTCAAGGGCCCGGAGGTTGACGTCAACCTGCACGTGTTCAGCGCGGGGGAGGCGGAGGTCGACCGGATGGTCCTGTTCCGCGACTGGCTCCGTAGCCACGACGACGACCGCGACGCCTACCTGCGGGTCAAGCGCGAGCTAGCTCAGCACACCTGGCGGCACGTTCAGAACTACGCCGACGCCAAGACCGCTATCGTGCAGCAGATCATGGCGCGTGCGACGACCGAGCGTGACGTCGCTGCTGACTAGCCAGCAGCTCTCCGAGTCACCTGGCTTCCGCGGCTGGCGCTCTCGCTCGGATGCCGGACTAATTGACCTTGCGGCCTAGCCCCGCCCAGTACTGCTCGCGCAGCCGGAACTTCTGCAGCTTGCCGGTCGCGGTACGCGCGAGCGCGTCCCGGATCTCGACCGAGGTCGGGCACTTGAAGTGCGCAAGCCGGGACCGGCAGTGCTCGATCAGCTCGGCTTCGGTTGCGCCGTCCGTGGTCCGCAGCACGACAAGCGCCTTGACGGTCTCACCCCACCTTGGGTCGGGGACGCCGATGACGGCGGCCTCGGCGACCGCGGGGTGCTGGTACAGGCAGTCCTCCACCTCTATCGAGCTGATGTTCTCACCGCCGGAGATGATGACGTCCTTCTTGCGGTCGGAGATCACCAGGTAGTCGCCGTCCTCCAGGTCCCCGCCGTCGCCGGTGTGGAACCAGCCATCGGCCATCGCCTTCGCCGTCTCCTCGGGCTGCTCCCAGTAGCCCGCGAATACGTGGTTCGACCTCGCGAGCACCTCGCCCTCCGGATCGATCTCGATCTCCACGCCGACGGCCGGCACGCCGGCCCGCGACTGCAGCCGGGAGCGCTCGGCCGGAGGCAGTGCGTCCCATTCCTGCACGGCCCGGTTGATGGTCAGCAGCGGCGCGGTCTCGGTCAGCCCGTAGATCTCGATGAACTCCCAGCCCAGTTCTGTCTCGACCCGCTCGACGGTCTTCGAAGGCGGCGGCGCCCCGGCGACCACGATCCGCACCGTGCCCGCGCCGGGCACATCCCGTCCCTCGGCTCGCCGCTCGGAGGCCGCCGTCAGGATCGCCGCGACCACGGCGGGTGCCCCGCACAGCAGCGTGACACCGTGCGATTCGATCCGGCGCAGGATCTCCTCGCCATCGATCTTGCGGACGACGACCTGCGGAACGCCCATACCGGTGACGGCGTACGGCATGCCCCAGCCGTTGCAGTGGAACATCGGCAGCGTGTGCATGAACACGTCCCGGTCACTAACGGTCGTGTGCCAGCCGAAGATCGCGGCGTTCAGCCAGCAGTTGCGATGCGTCAGCTGCACGCCCTTCGGCCGGGCAGTCGTGCCGCTGGTGTAGTTGATGCTCGCCGTCGCGTCCTCGTCGGGCGTCCAGCTGGCCGGCTGCGCACCGGCCGGCGCGGCACCGAACAGCTCGGCATCCGCGGTGCCATCCAGGATGATCTTCTGCTTGGCGCTGACGCCGCGCAGGCTGTCCTCCGACTCCGGGTCGATCAGCAGGACCGATGAACCTGAGTGATCGACGATGTAGGCGATCTCGTCGGCGTTGAGCCGGTAATTCACCGGCACGAGAATCCGGCCATAGGCGCTCACGCCGAAGTAGGAGATGAGGAATTTAGCGGAATTCGGGCTGACGAGCGCCACTCGCTCCCCGTGGTCGACGCCCATGGCGTCGAGCGCCAGTGCCATGCCCCGGGCTCGGCTGTCCAGCTCACGGTAGGTCAGGGCGCCGAGCGAGCCGACGGCTCCAGGCTCATCGAAGACGGCGGTCCGGTGCCCGTAGACGGCCGCGGCGCGGCTGAGGTAGTCCCCGATTGTGAGCGGCACCTTCATGACGGCTCCTCTCGCCAGGCATAAGCGGGCCCTCATGCCTTCATATCAGGCCGCTCGTCGCCTCGCAGCCGGCCGGCCAGCACACGGAAGCGGCGGCCTCAGCCATGCTGGGCGGTCGTATCGGTCATGATGGAGCGATGGACCTCCCGGTGATGCCGCCCGTTGCCCCGATGCTCGCGAAGTCGGTCAAGGAGATCCCGGCGGGCGCGATGAGCTATGAGCCGAAATGGGACGGCTTCCGGTCGGTGATCTTCCGGGACGGCGCCGACGTCGAGATCGGCAGCCGGAACGAGCGGCCGATGACCAGGTACTTCCCTGAGGTCGTCGAGGCTGTGCTGGCGAGCCTGCCGGAACGCTGCGTCGTCGACGGCGAGATCGTCGTCCCGGCCGCTGACGGCCGCAGGCTCGACTTCGAGGCGCTCCTGCAGCGGATTCACCCGGCTGACAGCCGGGTGAGGCTGCTGGCCCGCCAGACGCCCGCGTCCTTCGTGGCCTTCGACTTGCTCGCGCTCGGCGACGACGACCACACGGGACAGCCGTTCGAGCGACGCCGGGCCCTGCTCGAGGAGGCGCTGGCTGACGCTGCAGCGCCGGTGTACGTGACGCCAGCCACCCGCGACCGCGATACCGCCGGGCGCTGGTTCAGCCAGTTCGAGGGCGCGGGCCTGGATGGTGTCGTGGCCAAGCCGCTCGCCGGCACCTATCAGCCGGATAAGCGGGTCATGTTCAAGATCAAGCACGAGCGCACCGCGGACTGCGTGGTGGCCGGGTACCGGGTGCACAAAAGCGGCCCGGACGCGATCGGCTCGCTGCTGCTGGGGCTCTACGATGACGCCGGCCGCCTCGCCAGCGTGGGCGTCGTCGGCGCGTTCCCGATGGCGAGGCGGCGCGAGCTGTTCGCCGAGGTGCAGCCGCTCGTCACGAGCTTCGACGGCCACCCGTGGAACTGGGGCGGCGAGCCAGCGCCGGGCCTCGGCGGGGGAGCTGTGGAGCCCACGGCCGAAGCCGAGTCAGACAGCGCGGAGCGGACGACACGCGCTCGCCATCCGCGGGAAGCCGAAGGCAGCCGGTGGAATGCCGGCAAGGACCTGTCGTTCGTCCCGCTGCGGCCAGAGCGGGTGGCCGAGGTCAGGTACGAGCACATGGAAGGCAGCCGGTTCCGGCACACCGCGCAGTGGGTGCGCTGGCGGGCCGACCGTGACCCGGCGTCCTGCGGCTTCGACCAGCTCGACGAGCCGGTGCACTACAACCTTGCCGAGGTCCTCACCGCCGGCCGTTCACACAGCTAGCGGACGATCAGGTAGATCACAACGCCGAGGACGACCAGCCCAGCCGCCACGGGCAGAAGCCGCTTGTAGATCGCGCCGCCGGCCACGCTCATCAGGTCGAGTGCAGCGGGCTCCGGGCTGCTCGCCGCCGCGGCCATATTCGCGCTGCCCTCCGGCGCGACCGCAGCCGCTGAAGCGGAGCCGGCCGGAGCGGGCGCTGACGCTGGCGCGGCGGAGAGCCCGTCCACGGCGGCGAGACCGCCGCCGAGCCTGCCCTCCAGGCACTCGACGAACTGGCCGAGCAGCTTGGCGGATACTTCCTTGATCATGCCGCTGCCGAACTGAGCGATCCGCCCCGCGATCGTCAGGTCGGTCGTCACCGTAACCCGCGTCCTCTCGCCGTCCGGCACCAGCTGCGCGGAGATCACTGCGGTGGCATTGCCGTTCCCACGGGAGTCGCGCCCCCGCGCGTCGATGACGGCCCGGTACGTCTCCTCGTCCTTTTCGGCGAACCGCGCGGTGCCGGCGTACTCGGCTGACACCGGGCCGACCTTTATCTTGACCTTGCCGGTGTAGACACCGTCGTTCACGCCGGTCAGCTGGGCGCCAGGCATGCACGGCGCGATCAGCTCGAGGTCGGTCAGCACCCCCCACGCCTCTCCGACGGGCACACCGACCGTGAACTCGTTCTCCAGTTTCATGATCATCCTCCGGGGGGGCGAGACGTAGCGTGATCCTACCCGTGGAGGAAACGGGGTCGCCGCGACCCGGTCCAGCTCGCCGGGCCGCGGCCGTGGCGTCAGACCCGCGCGGTGTCCTTGCGGAACCGCCAGATCGCGCCCCCCGCGAAGATGATCAGCCAGGCCAGCACGTTGACCACCCAGGTCCAGTCGACGCCGTTGCCGAGCAGCGGGGTATGCACGAGCTGGTTGAGCCCGTAGAGCGGCGTCCACGCAGCGATGTCCTGCACTGTGTGGGAGTACTGGCTGACCGGGATGAACAGCCCGCCTGCGAACGACAGCAGCCCGAGGATCAGCCCGAGGAGTTGCATGACGTTCTCGGCCGGCAACAGGTAGCCGAGGAACAGCCCGAACGCCGCGAACAGCAGCGAGCCGATCCACACCGAGAGCCCGGTGCCGATCCAGAGTCCCACGGACATGGACGCCTTGCCTGTGACCGCGCCGGCGATGTATACGCCGGCCACCGAGACTGCGCCGAGCACCAGCGCCGTCAGCACCTTGATGACGATGTAGGCGACCGGGGACAGCGGGGTTAGCCGCAGCTGCCTGCTCCAGCCCTGAGCGCGCTCGATAGAGACAAGGGCCCCGCCGAAGGTCGTCGCGAGCACGGCGCCGTACAGCGCCAGGCTGATCATGACGTAGGCCGCCACGTTGCCATGCCCCACGTGCTGGTTGTCGTAGGTCTGGCCCAGACCGAACACGAGGAAGAACACAACCGGGATGACGATCGCGATGATGACCGTGCGCCGGTTACGGGTCAGCCTGCGGATTTCGATCTTGAGCAGGGTGAGGTTGAGGCCGCCCAGGGCAGGCGCGCGGCGGCCCGCGACGTCGGCGGCGATGGTCGGGCTGCTCATCGGGTCGCTCCTGAGGTCGCAACGCCGGGCCCGGCGTTGTCGCCGGTCAGCGCGAGGAATGCGTCTTCGATGCCGCGCGCGGTGATCTCGAGATCCTTGGCGGCGGTCTGAGTAAGCAGGTACCGGGCGGTGGCGTCGCTGTCGCTGGAGTGCACGAACACGGACTCGCCGCGCACCTCGACTGTCTCGGCGCCTGGCACGTTCGCGAGCAGCGCCTCGCTGGCGTCCGGCAGCGTGGCGCGCACCGTCCGGCCCGCGGCCATCGCCCTGATCTCCGCTGACGTGCCGTCAGCCACCACCTTGCCGTGCCGCAACAGGATGACCCGGTCGGCGTAGGCGTCGGCTTCCTCCAGGTAGTGCGTGGCGAACAGCACAGTCCGGCCTTGCTCGGCATCCTTGCGGATCGTGGCCCAGAAGCTTCGCCGACCCTCGACATCCATGCCGGTCGTGGGCTCGTCGAGGATCAGCAAATCGGGGTTGGAGAGCAATGCGAGCGCGAACCGGAGTCGCTGCTGCTCGCCGCCCGAACACTTGCCAACGCGGCGGTCAGCGATATCGCTGATGCCGGCTGTTCGCAGCACGGTGCCGAGGTCCTGGCTGCTGGCGAAGAGGCTGGCGGTGTACTCGACCGTCTCGGCAACGGTCAGATCGCGCAGCAGCCCGCCGGTCTGCATCACCGCAGAAACCAGGCCCCGGCTGATGGCCTGCCGTGGCTCCATCCCGAACACGCTCACCTGACCCGCGCTGGCCTGGGAAAGTCCGAGGATGATGTCGATAGTCGAGGTCTTGCCGGCGCCGTTGGGGCCCAGGATTGCGATGATCTCGCCGGAGCTGAGCTTGAGGTCCACTGCGTCGACGGCATGCACCTGACCGAAGTACTTGTGCACACCGGTCAGTTCTACGGCCAGCGGCGCCGCCCCGGCGGGCGGCGCCACACCGGACGTACTCGTCTGTGTCATGTCTCTAGTCTCCCGGCTGAGACTGACCCGCGGGTAAACACCCTGTCATTACCTGACCATTACAGGTGTCATACCCGTCACACACCGACGCCGGATTCGCCGACCTCGACCGGCTGACCGTGGCAGCCTCGGGAGCGGCTGGCCCTCCTCTCCCGCTTTCGCGGGTTCAGCGGGACGCTGACCCAAGGCGCCACCCCACCGCGACTGGAGAAATCATGGCCAAGGAAGTCCTGCCGCTCCTAGCCGCCCAGCGATCGGAGGAAGCCGGGGGGGATGATGACGTCGTCGCGGCTCAGGTCGTGCACTGAGGACCGGCCAAGCCCGAGCAACGCCGAGTCGATCCCGTTACGGAAAATGTCGAGAACGTTCTCGACCCCTGCCTGACCGTTGGCGGCGAGGCCCCACAGGTAAGCCCGGCCGATCATGACCGCACGGGCGCCGAGGGTCAGGGCCTTGACGACGTCGCCGCCCCGGCGGACTCCGCCGTCCAGCAGCACCTCCACCTGGCTGCCAACCGCATCGGCGATAGCAGGCAGTGCCCGGATCGTGGCCGGGGTGCCGTCCAGGTTGTTGCCGCCGTGATTGGACACCGAAAGAGCGGTCACTCCCGCGTCGACCGCTCGCTTGGCGTCGTCGACCCGGCAGACGCCCTTGAGCAGGAAGACCCCGCCCCACTGCTCGCGCAGCCACGCGACATCGTCCCAGCTCGGGGGCGGTGTCTGCATCCAGGTGCCGTATGCGCCGAAGAACGTCGGCACCGGCCCGCCGGGCGGAGCCATGTTCGGCACGGTCAGCTCGGGAAGCCGCCCGGTCCGTGCGTACCGGACGAGCCAGCGTGGCCGGACGATGGCCCCCGGCGCGTACCGCGCGATGGTGCGCAGGTCGGTGTGATCGGGGATCTGCGGGCTGCCCCAATCGCGGGAGTGCGTGAACGTCCAGTCGGCAGTGAGGATGAGCCCGACCGCGCCCGCCTTGCGAGCCCGCTCGAGCCTGGCCAGGATCTCGTCACGACTGCCGCACCAGTAGATCTGGAACAGCGTCTGCGGGTTCGCGGCCACCACATCCTCGACGGGCTTGCTAGCGAACGAGCTCAGGCCCATCGCGGTACCGCGGGCGGCCGCGGCCCGCGCGACGGCTACCTCGCCATCCGGGTGCACCGCCTGCACTCCAGTGGGCGAGATGATCACCGGCATCGAAATCGGCTGGCCGAGCACGGTCGTGGCCAGGTCGCGCTCCGCGGGGTTGCCCGCTACGTGCGGCGCGAAGCCGAGTTCGGCGAACGCTGCGACGTTGTCCTCGCGGGTCTGGCCGCGCTCGGCGCCGGCCATCAGCGCACCGTAAACGAACGCGGGCAGCCGCTTGCGGGCGAGGCGCTGCGCCACGGCCACCGACTCGAACCAGGTACTAGCCATCGGGCTCGCTCCTTTCAGCGGACGGCCGGCCGACGCGAAGCGGCCGCCAGGAGATCACGGGCCGGACCGGCAGCAGCGTCCGCTCTCGTACGCAGCCCGCCCAGACGCCGGCGCCGTAGCACACATCGTCGGCGATGCGCGCGAGGGTGAACCGGACCGGGTCCAGGTCCGGCTGGCGCTGGCGGTACGCGGTAAGGGCTGGGCCGGCGAGCAGTGACACCGCCGCGATGCGGCGGCCCCAGCGCCGCCTGCCCATCCGGCCGCCGGGCGCCATCAGCGCCGCGCCGAGCAGGGGAGCCGCGAACTGGGTGGCGTACCGGCCGACGCCCAGCCACGTCTGGGTGACGGCGGTGACGGTCGCCGCCGGCGCGCCGTCGGCTGGGATGCCGGCCCGGCGGAGCAGCGAGGTGAGGTCCAGCCAGCCGCCTGCCGCCGCGGCCAGGGCGAGCAGCGGCCTGCGCGCGAGGAGGGCGGCTGTTGCGCCAGCGGGCCACGGCTGCAGCACGAGCGGCGCCATGTTCGCCGGGTGGCGGCGGGCGAGCGGCGCCGCCGAGGTGCCATAGCAGAACCGCTTGGCCAGCAGGCCCAGCCAGCCGGGCGGGCTCTCGTGCGGAACCCGGACGGCGGGCTCGTACCGGATCCGCCAGCCGGCGTTGTGCAGCCGCCAGATCAGATCGACGTCCTCTCCGTAGCGCAGGGCGGGGTCGAACACCTCCCGGCTGGCCTGCGGGCCGCCGAGCGCAGCGCGGCGGACCAGCAGCGCGGCGGTCGGCACGTAGGAGACCCTGCTGCCGGGTGCCACCCTGGCCGGCCTGCCGCCCAGATCGAGACTGCCGCATGCGGCTGCGTACCGCGCGGCAGCCGCCGGCCGGGCAGCCGGGCTTGGCGTGACCACCCGCGGGGCGGCGGCGCCGACGAGCGGATCGGCCAGGTGGGCGGCCAGGGCGTCGATCCAGCCGTCCGGCGGCACGCAGTCGCTGTCCAGGAACGCCACCAGTTCGGTACCGACTGCGGCCAGGCCCGCGTTGCGCGCGGCGGCCGGACCGCCGCTGCTCTCCCGCCGGCACAGCCTCGCCCCGTGCCGCGCCACAACGGCCGCAACCCGCCGCGGATCGGCGGAGCCGTCGTCCACGACGACGACCGGGTACTCGCCGCCGAGCGCCGCCAGGCAGCGATCGAGCATGGCCGCGCGATCCCGGACCGGGATGATCACCGTCACTGACAGCGCGGCAGGACCTGCCTGCGGGTCGGCCGTCGGCGGGACCGGATGTGCTAGGCCGGCGTCGGTGAGCCGCCGGGCGAGCACGGCCGCCTGAGCCGAGCGAACCGGCCCGGCCCGCAGCTCAGCCAGGGCCCGCTCCCCCGCCGAGGTCAGCCGGAGCACCCGGGCCGGCGACCCGCCGAACAACGAGCCGTCGCTGAGCTGTTTGGTATCGGGGTCCATCTCGACGCTGAATCCTGCCGGCAGCGGCACGGCTGCAGGCGCCGGCGGGCCATCCCCGCCGCGTGTCGGGGCATCCGCCGCGCGAGCACTGCGCGGCGGAGCTGCCGGCTCGGTCCGCGCCTTCGTCACAGCGCGAGCCCCCCGTCAACGGCAACCACCGCGCCGGTCATGCCGCTGCTGGCTGGTCCGGCGAGGAACGCGAGCACGGCGGCCACCTCGGCCGGCTCGAGCAGCCGGCCCACCGGCTGGCTGCGGGCGAAATCCGCCGCGCCGGTCAGGCCGTACAGCCGCGCACTCTCCTCCAGGATGGGAGTCGCCGTCGAGCCAGGGCTGACCGCGTTCGCGGTGACGCCCGTGTCGCTCAGCTCTGCTCCGAGCGCCCGGATCAGGCCCGCGACGCCCGACTTGGCCGCGCAGTATGCAGCGAGCATCGGCAGACCGCGGGTCGCGGCGGCGGACGCGACGGCCAGGAACCGCCCGCTGCGCGGCGCCGGACGCCGAAGCAGCGCGGGCACAGCTGCGCGGGCGAGGTTGAGCACGCCACCGAGGTCGATGTCGAGCACGGCCTGCTCCTGCTCCAGCGGGACCTCCCACTGCCGCAGCCCGCCCGCGATGACGCCAGCGCAGCCGATCGCCGCGTCGAGGCCGCCCCACCGCGCCTCGGCCTCGGCCACCGCCGACGCGAGCGCACCGGCATCCCGCACATCGGCGACAAACCCCGCCACCTGGCCAGGATCGCCGGCGACAGCGCCGGCATCCGCCACAACCGAAGCCAGCTCGGCCTTTCGAGCCAGCCGGTAGGGGACGGCCGGATCGTCAGCCGCCAGGTCCACCGCGAGAACCCGCCAGCCGCCAGCTGCGAGCGCCCGCACCGTCGCGGCTCCGATTCCCCGGCCCGCGCCGGTGACTAGTGCCACCCGCCCGGCCGGGCTGTCCTGGCTCATGGTGCCGCGGGCGTGAAGCCTGCCAGCGGATTCTCGTCGCAGGCGTGCGCGGGGGCCATCCGGCGGCCAAGAGCGCCGGCAAGGCCCGGCGCCGGCGAGTCCTCTGGGCGCGGACCGATCGACACCGGCACCGGCCCGCTCCGGCGGCCAGCCCGTTCGGTGCGGTGCGAGTGGTCCCCTACTGGGCGCGGCGCCGCTGCTGCATCGACGACAGCCAGCGCCTCCTGGCCGAAGCCGCGCACGCACTCCGGATCAGGGCCGTCCAGCGGCAGCCCGGTGAAGAACTTCGCTGCCATGCAGCCACCCTGGCACGCGTCGAATGCCCCGCAGGAGGTGCAAGCTCCTGCGGACTGCGGGCGCCGCAGCTCCGCGAACAACGACGACTCACGCCACACCGCCGCGAACCCGCCCGGCGACCTGACGTTCCCGGCCAGGAAGGCGTCATGGATGGCGAACGGGCACGCATACACGTCGCCGACCGGGTCGATCAGGCACACCACCCGGCCCGCACCGCACATGTTGAGCCCTGGCAGGCCCTGCCCGTACCCGGCCAGGTGGAAGAACGAGTCGCCGGTCAGCACGTTCTCGCCGTGCGCGACCAGCCAGTCATACAACTCGCGCTGCTGCGCGGCCGTCGGGTGCAGCGAGTCCCAGACGTCGGCGCCACGCCCCGATGGCCGCAGCCGGGTAATCCGCAGCTGCGCGCCGAAGGAGTCGGCGATCGACTTGAACGCGTCCAGCTGGCTCACGTTCTGCCGCGTCATCACCACCGAGATCTTGAAGCCAGCAAAGCCGGCCGCCGCGAGATGGCGCATCGCCCGGAGGGCCGTCTCGAACGAGCCGCGGCCCCGGACCGCGTCGTTGACCTCCGCGGTGGCGCCGTCGAGGGATATCTGGACGTCGACGTAGTCGCTGGCGGCCAGCCGCCGGGCGATTCCCGGCGTGATCTTCACGCCGTTGGTCGAGAACTTGACGCCGACGTGATGGGCGGTCGCGTAGTCCACCAGTTCCCAGAAGTCCGGCCGGACCGTCGGCTCGCCGCCGCCGATGTTGACGTAGAACACCTGCATCCGCTCGAGCTCGTCGATGACGCGCTTGCACTCGGCGGTGCTCAGCTCGCGCGGGTCGCGG
This sequence comes from uncultured Actinomycetota bacterium, assembly GCA_963718765.1. GTDB lineage: Bacteria > Actinomycetota > Actinomycetes > Streptosporangiales > Streptosporangiaceae > JAJYUU01. Next base: position 551,021 of record CAVQZV010000018.1, on the reverse strand, counting down.
CGGCCAGAGCTGGACAGGCAGTGCACGCAGGACAGGTTGCAGGCGTACGTCAGTTCCCACGTCAGGCAGATCGGCGCGTCCAGCCCGTACCGGAACTCCTCGACCAGGGAGCCGCCCGCAAGCCGAGTCCCCCCTTCTGCGACCATCACGTCGCGGTCCTTCCGCAGATCATCCGGCTGTCTGCCAGGGTCGCCAGCGCCCGGGTGTACGCCGGCAGTTCGGCCGCCCCGACCCCAGCCCGCGCACAGGCCGACCGCGCGCTCGACTCGGACTCCAGGGACCGGACCACCGCCAGCAGCGCAGGGCTCTTGAGGAACGAGAGCCGCCGGGTGCCGAAGTGGTACAGCAGCGCGCCGAACCGCTCGGGCCGCACCGACACCTGCGGGTGCAGCCGCCAGGCAGCGTCCAGGTCGAAGGCCGCGACCGGACTGTTAGTAGACACCGCACATGCCGTCGATGGAGATCTCCTCGACCAGCAGATCCGCGGCAACCAGCTCCTCCGGCTGCGCCTCGGCGATCTCGCTCGCGGCGGCCTCGTCGGCTGGCCGCTCCAGAACTTCGGTAGCGCTGTCAGGCATGGCGTCGGCTCCTTAGTTTTCGGCACTGTGTGACGAATAGGAGTACGGTAATCGTCACGCGGTAACACAATCAAGACCATGGGGGAACGGGCCCGCACGTGAACGCAGCCGGCCAGACGCCGCGCAGCAGCCGGCCGATGGTCACGGCCCTGATTTCGGTTGGCGGCCGGCGCGGGCGCCCGCCGGGCACCAGCGCGCGCGAGCTCGAGCTGATCTCGCTGCGACTGTTTACCCGCGACGGGTTCGAGGACACCACCGTGGAGCGCATCGCGGCGGCGGCAGGGGTCAGCAGGCGGACGTTCTTCCGGTACTTCGACTCGAAGGCAGACGTGCTGTGGCACGCATTCGACGGGGAGGTCGGCGCGCTGCGGGAAGCCTTCGCGGCCGCGCCGCCGCGGGTTCCGATGATGGAGGCGATCCGGCAGGTCGTTGTGGGCGTCAACCGGTACCGGGCAGAGGACGTGCCCGAACTGCGTGCGCGGATGAGCCTCATCAGTTCGGTGCCAGCGCTGCAGGCGAGCGCGGCGCACCACTACGACGCCTGGGAGCGAGCAGTCAGCGAGTTTGCCGCGACCCGCCTCGGTCAGCCACCTGACTCGCTGTTTCCGCTGGCGGTCGGCCGGGCCACGCTAGCGGTGTGCCGGGCTGCCTACGATCGCTGGATCGAGCGGGCCGATGCTGACCTGACAAGCTACCTCGACGACGCGCTGCGAGCTCTCGCAGCGGGCTTCGACCCAGCTCACAACACCGCGGAGGGACAGTCGTGACCGACCAGCACGAGCCGCGAGCTACCGAGGGCGCCGGCGTGTCGGCCGAGGCCAGGCTCGTGCATGCCGGCGCGCGGCCAGACATCGGCGACGGACTGGTGCAAGGGCCGGCGCTGACGACGATCCTCGCCTCGGCCGGTGAGCCGGACGCGGCGGACTACGGCCGCGCCGGAAACCGTACCTGGGCGGCCCTCGAGCAGGCGCTTGGCGCCATCGAGGACGCGACCGCCGTCGTGTTCGCCTCGGGACAGGCGGCGTCGATGGCGCTGATGCTCGCGCTGGCGCCTGGCCGGGACAGGCTGCTGATCCCGCACGACGGCTATTACAACGCCAGGGTGCTGGCTGAGCGGCTGCGACCGCACGGGGCGAAGCCAGTCTTCGTCGACCAGGCTGACCTGCCGACAGTAGCGCGCGAGCTCGAAGCCGGACCGGCGATCCTGTGGGCTGAGTCGCCGACGAACCCGCTGCTGCGGGTCGCCGACCTGGCCAGACTCGGTGAACTCGCGGCAGTGGCCGGGGCGCCGATGGTCGTCGACAACACGGTGGCCACCGGCCTGCTGCAGCGGCCACTAGACCTCGGCGCCGTCGCCTCGCTGAGCTCGCTCACCAAGGCCGCCTCTGGTCACTCTGACGTCATCGGCGGCGCGGTGCTGACCCGCGACGCGGCGCTCGCCAGCGAGCTGCGGGCCTGGCGCACGCTCGGCGGCGGCATCCTCGGGCCGATGGAGGCGTGGCTGGTGCTGCGCGGGCTGAGGACCCTGCCGCTGCGGATCGAGCGCCAGTCGGCGACCGCGCTCGCGGTCGCCGCGCACCTGGCCGACCACCCCGCCGTGACCGCCGTCCACTACCCGGGCGTGCATGCCCCGACGCTCGCGGTCGCGCGCGCGCAGATGCCGCACGGGTTCGGCCCGCTGCTGTCGTTCGAGGTGGCGGGCCCGGCCGCCGCCGCCGACGCCGTGGTGGCGGCCGCGCGCCTGATTGTGCCGGCCACGAGCTTCGGCGGCGTCGAGTCCACCTGGGAGCGCCGGGCCGGTGGGCGGGCGAGACGGCGCCCCAGTCCCTCATCCGGCTGTCGCTCGGCATCGAGCCGGCCGCGGACCTGATCGCCGACATCGACCAGGCCCTGGGCTGCGTCCCGCAGAGCCGACGTCCCTGAGCCGTCCGGCTCGTTCCGGCGCCGTGGCGGATTGCGGCACCATGGTGCCGTGACCGATTACACCGGCTTCGCGCGGTTCTATGACCGGATCATGGGCGACCGCACCCCGGAGGTCGAGAGGATCCGCAGATACATCAGCACGCACCGGCCGGGGGCGCGCTCGCTGCTGGAACTCGGCTGCGGCACCGGGGCCTTGCTGGCCGGGCTGGCGGCAGACCTATCGGTCACCGGCATTGATCGCTCGCCGGAGATGCTGTCGATCGCGGCGCGCACCGTGCCCGGTGCCCGTCTGGTGCAGGGCGACATCACCGCTTTTACGCTGCCCAACCGGTTCGACGTGGTGATGTGCATGTTCGACACGCTGAACCATGTCACCACCGTCGACGGCTGGCTCCGGTTGTTCCAGTGCGCGCACGAGCACCTGTCCGACGGTGGCCTGTTCATCTTCGATGTGAATACGACGGGCCGGCTCCACCTGCTGACGGACGCCCCGCCGTACCTCGATGAGTTTGACGGAAATGTCGTGGTCATGACGGTGCGGCCGGGCCGCGACGGGCTGGTGCTCTGGGAGACCCGGATCTTCGACCACCAGGCGAACGACATCTACCGCCTGCATCACGAGCAGATCTACGAGCTCGGCGTCCCGGTTAGTGAGATCCGGTCCGCGCTCGCTGACCGGTTCGAGCTGCTGGAGCAGGAGAGCCTGGACGGCAGCCCGGTCAGCGACTGCTCCGACCGGGTTTTCTTCGTCTACCGGCGTCGCTCAGCCGGGGCTGTCGCCAGCGGGTAACCGGTGAAAGCTGACGCTACCCCGCGGCCGACCGCGAGGCCGCGGGACGCGTGAGCGACCGTCGGAATGCCCGCCGGTAGCCGGCCGGTGTGGTACTTCGCCACCCCCGGAAGTGATGCCGGAAAGTGGCCGCGTTCCCGAACCCAGCCCGTTCCGCTATGAAGTCGATCGTCTCGTCGGTGTCCTCGAGGAGCTGCTGGGCGAGCAGGATGCGCTGGCCGGTGAGCCATCGCTGCGGCGTCGTGCCGGTCTCCGCCACGAAGCGGCGGGCAAAAGTGCGTGGCGACATGGCGGCCAGGCGGGCCAGTTCGTCGACCGTCACCAGCCGGTCTAGGTTGCGCTGCATCCACTCGATGACCTCACCGAGGGTGTCACCGGCCGATTCGCCGACCGGCGTGTCGATGTACTGAGCCTGCCCGCCGTCGCGGTGCGGGGGCACGACCATTCGCCGGGCGATCGCGTTGGCGACCCGGCTGCCCTGCTCCTTGCGGACCAGGTACAGGCACGCGTCGATGCCCGAGGCGGTCCCGGCGCTCGTGATCACCGGCTCGTCGTCCACGTAGAGCACGGACGGATCGACCTTGGCTGCCGGGTACATCCGGGCGAGCTGTGCAGCATGCACCCAGTGGGTCGTGCAGGAACGGCCGTCGAGGAGCCCGGCGGCGGCGAGCGCAAAGGCGCCGGTGCACACGCTGAGTACCTGCGCGCCGCGTTCGACGGCTCGGCGCAGAGCCGCCAGCATCGGCTCGGGCCAGTCGGCGCGCACGCATCGTTCGTTACCGGGCGGCAGGACGGCCACGAGGTCGGCGGCGTCCAGCCGGTCAAGGCTGTAGGACGCGTCGATGACGAAGCCGGCCGATGAGCGCAGCGGTCCGGGCTCACCGGCAACGATTGCGAAGTCGTAGCTGGGCAGTCCGTCGCCGGTTCGGTCAACGCCGAACACCTCGCATACCACACCCAGCTCGAACGCACCGAAGCCGTTGACTATCACAGCCGCCACGTTGCTGAGCATGTATCCATCATGCCACAGTCCCTGGCAGGATGTTGCGCACCTATGGCGTTACTGCCACTGTTGCCTCAATCGTCTTCGGGGCAATCTGGAGTCATGAACAAGACAGCTAGCCGGTGGACTGACGGGCTACGGCGGCTGGCGCGCAAGATGCGAGCGGCCATCGCCGAGTGCAACGACGCAACTCACTTGATGACGGAACTCAACACGGCACCGGACCACTACGTATTCCATCCGCGCACCTTGCCGGATACCTACGCGGAGTTTTTGTACCGGACATCGGGCCCGCTCGCCCATGAGCCCAGTGCCCGTGCCCGCGCCGAGGCCAGGGCGCACCACTAGCGCAGAGCGGCCGGCCGACCGAGGAATTCTCCGAATTCCCGCAAGAACGCCGCCCTGGACTTCGCGCCGATCACCTGTCTGGCGACGTCGCCGCCGGTGAAGACGCTGACGGTGGGAACGGCAAGGATGCCGTAGCGTCGCGCGGTCACCGGATTCGCGTCCACGTTCACCGTGACGAGGTCAACCTGACCGGCGTAATCGGCCGCGATGGAGTCCAGGACGGGCGCAATCTGGCGGCACGGGCCGCACCACTCCGCCCAGTACTCCACGATGACCGGCCGCGGGTTGTGCAGCACATCGGACTCGAAGCTCTCGTCGGTCACGACTTTGGCGCTCATCGCGGTCCCTTCTGCATCAGATCCTCGTCACCGGCGGGAAGCTGGAGCGCCGCGCACTGCTGGCCGTCCCCGTGCTCACAGACCTGCACGAGCTGCCGCAGCCGGCACCGCAGCCGCAGGAGATCTCTCACCTGTTCGTCGATCGCCGCTGCCTTTGCCTGCGCCGCCGCGGCGATCTGGTCGCTCGACTGTGCCTGCGCGGGGCCTACCAGGTCACCAATCTCACCCAGCGTGAATCCGAGCGCCCTGGCCCGACGGATGAAGGTCAGCCGCGCCCTGTCTGCCTCGGAGTACTCGCGGTAGCCCGTCGCCCGCCGCGGCGGCTCAGTCAGCAGCCCCCGGCGCTGATAGAACCGCACCGTCTCGACGCTCACGCCCTCGGCCGCGGCAAGCTTCCCGATCGTCATCCCGCTCACCCCTGAACGGTAGCCGCCGTACCCCGGTACAGAGTCAAGTCCGCAGCGCGGTCTATCCGCTCGGCAGCGCGTACCGCCCGCTGCCGCGCCCTCCGGAAGCCCGCCCGCGCCGCCAGACATACGAGCGGCTCCCGCCAGGCATACGAGCCGAGCCCGCCAGGCATGCGAGCCGCGCCCGCCAGGCATGCGAGGCCGCGCCCGTGGATGGGCGTTTGCTACCCCCAGAGGGGTAGCAGACATCCGTCCACGAGTCTCGGCGGTGTCATGGGAGCGAGATTGCTGCTGTCTGAACGACAGTGATGCCACTCCCATCAAGGCATCTGGCCGGACAGGTCAGGCTCTGACTCGCTAGCTCGGCGACCGTTCGTGGTAAGAGTGTCCGCGTGACGAGGTACGCGATGCTGCTGCTGCCGTCCGCCAACCGTGTCTACGCGAGTGCGTCGCCCGAGCTCGCCGCGGCGGAGCTCGCTGTGTTCAGCGCGGCGGTGCTGGGCGGTGCGGTGTCGGCGGCCGCCCACACGCAGCGGGGCGGTGTGCCTTATCTGGAGTTCACGGCGGAGCCACTGAGCGATGAGGCAACCACGTTCCTGTCTCAGCTGTCCGCGATCTACGCGCTGTTCGAGGTTGACGGCAGCCTGCTGAAGCCGGTCGAGCTCCACCGAATCGACCGCTACGACGACGACTTGATCACCATCCAGAAGTACCAGGGCAAGACGAACGAGCAGTTCACCAAGCTGCTGCTCAACGTGACCCTGATGTCCTCGGCCTTCGCGCCGGAACTCACCTCGCGCAAGCTAGCCGTGCTCGACCCGCTGTGCGGCCGGGGCACCACCCTCAACCAGGTCCTCATGTACGGCTGCGATGCGGCGGGCCTCGACGCCGATCAGCGGGACTTCGAGGCCTACTCGGCGTTCATCAAGACCTGGCTGAAGCGCAAGCGCATTAAGCACCACGCTGACTACGACGGACCGGTGCGGCGTGACGGCAAGGTGATCGGCCGCCGTCTCCAGTTGAGCCTCGCGGCGACGAAGGACGAGCAGAAGGCCGGGATGAGCCAGCGGCTCGACGTCGTGTGCGCGGACACGACACGGGCGGCCGAGTTCTTCAGGCCGGACGCGTTCGACCTGATCGTCACCGACGCCCCGTACGGAGTCCAGCACGGCAGCCGGACCGCGGCCAGGCTCGCGCGGCGGCCTCAGGATCTGCTGACGGCCGCCGTTCCGGTGTGGGCCCGGCTGCTGCGACCTGGCGGCGCCGTCGGGATCGCCTGGAACACGCTCGTCGCGCCGCGCGAGGAAGCCGCCGCGATCCTGGCCGGAGCCGGCCTCGAGCCGCTGGATTCGGGGCCGTACCGGCAGTTCCGGCACCGCGTCGATCAGGCGATCGTGCGCGATGTGCTGGTCGCTCGCAAACCCGGCCTGGCTGCCGCCTAACCGCCTGGCGGCGGCGTTGAAGCCCGGGCCAGCCGCCGCGTCCAGCACTTCAGCGATGCGCAGCAGCCGCAGGTCTGAAAGGAACGGGCCAACCACCTGGACGCCGACTGGCAGGCCGGACTCGGTCAGCCCGACGGGCAGCGTTACGACGGGCAGCAGCATGACCCCGATCGCGCATACCCAGGCAGCGACCAGCGGGTGCGGAACGGCTGCGCCGTCCACGTCGACCATCCGCTCAGGGAAGGCCCGGTCGGTGTCGTGGGGAAACGCAGCGACCGGCAGGACCGGCGCCAGGACGACGTCGTATCGGCGGAAGAACTCCGCCCACGCCTCGCGCTGGCGCTGACGGCGGTCAGTGGCAGCCAGGACGTCGCGGAACCGGCTCACCAACGCCCGTCCCATGGCGAGCATTAGGTCATGGCCCGGCACGTCCTCGAGCGCCGTGAAGCCCGCGAACGCGTCATTGGGCAGACCCGACCCGAGGATCGGCATCGTGACGTCACGCCAGGTGGCCAGCCCCTCGGCAAGCGGTACTGGCAACTGGGCCTCTTCGACGTCGGCGCCAGCCGCGCTCAGCCGGGCTGCGAAACCAACCAGCTGTGCCCGGACAGCGCGCGCGATCGGCACGATGTCGGCGCCGTCGCCGAGGGCGATTGCAACCCGTAGCCCGGCAACGTCCGTCAGCTCAGGGCCAGCGTTCAGGTCGAGCCGCCAGCCGGGAGCGTCTTCCGGCAGCGGGCCGGCCAGGACGCCGAACGCCGTCCGCAGATCGGCCACGCTGCGCGCGATAGGGCCCGCCACGCCGACATCAGGGGTGACCAGACTGCCGGGCGGGCCGGGGATATGACCGCGGACCGGCACGACACCCCAGGACGGCTTCAGCCCGTAGACGCCGTTGCAGTGCGACGGGACCCGGATCGAGCCGCCGATGTCACTGCCGAACTCCAGCGGCGTCAGGCCGGCGGCCACTGCGGCCGCTGCGCCTCCCGACGAGCCGCCAGCCGTGCGGCTGACGTCCCACGGATTGTTCGTGCGCCCGTAGACCTCGTTATAGGTCTGCCAGTCGCCGGCATACTCCGGTGTGTTGGTCTTACCGAAGATGATGGCTCCGGCCCGCTTGAGCCGTGCCACGCCGAGCGCGTCCGCGGCCGGGATGTGCTTCGCCAGTTCCGCCGCGCCGGAGGTCGTCACGAGACCCTCGGTCTCCCAGACATCCTTGACAGTCATCGGCAGGCCGTGCAGGGGGCCAGCGAGCTCCCCCCTGGCGGTGGCGTCGTCTGCTGCCGAGGCGGCGGCCCTCGCGCGCTCGACATCCCACGCGACGATGGCGTTCAGCGCCGGGTTGACCACGTCAGCCCTGGCCAGCAGATCCTCGAGTAGCTCGCGGCTGGAGAGCTGCCGGTCCCGGATGGCGCGCGTGAGCTCGGCTGCCGTTGCGGTTGCGATGTCGAGGGTCACTCCTCGGACAGTACCTCTGGCGGCAGTTCAGTCGAGCGAAAACGACGCGGCCGGGGTGAGGTGGCGCAGTACCCAGGAAGCCACGGCCGCCGCGCTATCTGCGGGCGTCCCCCGGCTCGCATCGATACGATCCGGCACGTTCGCGCGAAGCCAGCGGCCCCAGCTGACCTGTTCCTCAACGTCGTGAAGGCGCCACGGCGGCCTGGCGGCCATGCGCTGGCGCCGCACGTCGTCCGGACAGTCGAGCACCAGGTAACGGATGTCGCCGATCCAGCGGCGCGCCGGCAGCGACTCCAGCGTTCCCGGCCCGAGTGGCGCGAGGAGAACCGTGGGCCGGCCGGACTGGGCGACACCGTGGGCGAAGGCGAGCAGGGCTGCGTGGAAGGCAGTCCAGTCGATGGGCTGGCCGCGGCTGAGTGCGCCGGCCGCGTCAAGCAGCACGTCGGCGTCGAAGGTCACGCATTCGGCCGCCAGTGCCGACGCGAGCGGCGCCAGGATCGCAGTTTTGCCGGAACCCGATGCCCCGGTCACCACGAATAGCGGCGCCCTGGCGACGCCGCCGACGCGGCTGCCGCACGAAGGGCACTGAGCCCCCTGGCCAGTCGGCTCCATGGCGCGCGGTTCCGCACAGCGCTGGCAGTAATGCACGCGTCCAGCATGCGCTCGGTCGCCGCGCGCCTGTGACATGATTTCGCGCTACAGCCGGGCTGGCTGGCGACGACTGGGAGGGCGGATGAGCCGGGTAGACGCTGACGGGGTCGGTATCGAGTACGAGGTCACCGGGCAGGGGCGACCGGTGGTTCTGCTGCACGGCTTTCCCGACTCCGGGCGACTCTGGCGGCGCCAGGTACCGGCGCTGGCCGACGCCGGCTTCCAGGTGATCGTCCCGGACCTGCGCGGCTACGGCAAGTCCGACAAGCCTGAGGCCGTCGAGGCCTACTCGCTGCCCTTCCTCGCCGGAGATGTGCTGGCCGTCCTCGGCAACCTCGGCATCGATCGGGCCCACGTCGTCGGGCATGACTGGGGAGCCGCGCTCGCCTGGGTCCTCGCTTCCCTCGCGCCGGACCGGGTCGACCACCTTGTCGTGCTGTCAGTCGGCCATCCCAGCACATTCCGGCGCACAGAAGAACAGCGCCAGAAGTCGTGGTACATGCTGCTGTTCCAGTTCCCTGGCATCGCCGAGCAGTGGCTGAGCGGCGACCACTGGGCGGGTCTTCGCAGCTGGGGGCGTCATCCGGATATCGATCAGGTGATCGCCGATCTGGAAGCCAGCGGATCGCTCACCCCTGGCCTGAACTGGTACCGCGCCAACGTTCCGCCGGAGTCCTGGACCGCGCCGCCGATCCAGCTTCCGCCGGTGACCGCACCGACCATGGGCATGTGGAGCACCGGGGACTTCGCACTCAGTGAGACCCAGATGATCGACTCCGCCGAGAACGTCGCTGCATCCTGGCGATACGAGCGCCTGGATGGCCCGGGTCACTGGCTGCAGCTCGAATCCCCGGCGAGGGTGAACGAGCTGCTGCTTGACTTCCTGCCCGGCTAGCAGGGCGCGGTCGCCGAAACGTCAGGGTGCCGGCGGGCCCGCCTGAGATCCGCCTGATGTCGGCGTGCCGGCGGTTGCAGCGCCGGGGTCCGGGCCGCCAGCCGCGGGCTCATCAGCACTCGGTCCGCCCCGCGGGGGCCCTGCAGCCGACCCGCCAGGCTCGCCAGAGTATTCAGGCCCGCTCGTCGTGCCACCATGCGCCGGCTGGCCCCAGACCGGCACAGCGGCGCCAGGCCGGAGCCCGCTGTCCGCGGCCGGATCGTGCGCCACCAGCATCCAGATGCACAGCAGGATCAGCGTGCCGACGAACGCGCAGAACACCCAGAAAATGGGCGTCAGGCCGGAATTGATGGACAGGCCCAGTTGCGACGCCTGTGCCGACGAGATTCCGAACTGCTGCGGCGATATCGGCTCGGCGATCTGGATGATGGCCGAGATCGCCTGCGCCACCAGCGGGATGGCAGCACCCAGCGCGAGCGCTGCGCCAAGCCGGAGCGGCCGCGACAGAGCGGCCACGACAACCACCGCGACGATCGCGATCATCGCCAGGACGTCGCCGAAGATCACGGGTCCGGGGTTGGAGAAGGCATATCCGGCTGTCACGGTCTGCGAGGCGCCCGAAGCCGTCTGCAGTGTGAACCGGTCCCAGGCCGGGGCGAAGGCGATCGCGGCGCCGATCGAGGCGAGCACCAGGCTCGCGAGCGGCACGATCTCGTGCCCGGGCCGGGAGGTGAAACGGCCTGCGAACCCCAGCGGCGACCGGAATCCGGCGCGGACAGCTCGTCCGGCTGCGGCAGCCAGCGCGACGCCGGCGGTGCAGCCAACCCAGCCGAGGATCGTCAGCACGAGGCCGGCACCGGTCTGGTGCGCTCCGGCCGACGCAGCGGTGCCGGCGTCGGCGATGAACAAGCCGAGCGTGACTGCGCTCGTGCCCAGGCCGAGCAGGGCTCCGGCTCGCATCCGCGCCCCGCCGGCCAGGATCAGCACTGCGCTCAGGGTCCAGGCTGCCAGGTAGATCGCGTGCGGCACCACGTTCAGCGCCTGCGAGGCGATACTGGCTCCGCCTATGTAGGCAGGGAAGAGCCCGATCAGGCCGAGTACGAGCCCGACGCCCACGAGCGCAGCAGCGATGCGTGCGTTGCGGGTCGCCGCGGCCGGGTTGGCAGCGGGGCGGGCATCCCGCAGGGCCGGCCCGCCTGCTGGCTGACCGCGCGTACCGGCCGCGGGTCCTGCTGGACCGCTCACGGGCCCCGCCGGACCGGCCACGGGCCCGGTCGGACCGGTCATGGGCGCGACCGGTCCAGCCGCAGCGGCCGACGTCACCTGCGTGATCGTGCCAGGCACCTCAACGGAGACAAATCTTGACCAGGCCGCTGTCCAGCCCTCGGGAGTGAGCGGCCACTGCTCAATCGGCTGTCCCTGCGGCGCCGTGGCATACCAGATGCCGTAGAACTGCGGCCCCTGTCCCAGCGCGTATGTCGCGCCGCGGTAGGAGATGCTGACATAGTTCGGCACGGTTCCGATCCCTCCTGCTCCGGCCTGCCTATCACGTTCACCGGCGAGCGTATGTGCCAACCCTGCGCATTGCCTGGAAGTCGCCTCTGGCATCGCTGACCCCTGGCTCAGGACCACAGACCGCCACGACAGCCGGCCAGCGTACTGGTTAGCGTCGCCTACCAGCGCGATCTGCCAGAGCCGCCTAGCAGTTAGACGGCCTCCAGGACGAAGAACAGGAAGCACGGGTTGGTCGTGAGCTTGCGGTATTCATCAGGGAACATGTCGCAGGCGGCAGGCGCGGGCTGGGGCTCGCTGATGACGGAGATGCGGAAGCCGGCCACGGCGAATGCATCGGTCATCGCGTGCAGCGGCCGGTGCCACAATCTCATCAAGGCGGTGTGGCCGCCGAAGGCCCAATAGAAGAACCACTTGCGAGTCGCCAAATAGCCGGCGCCCGGGGGCGCCTGAATTTGGGCGTGGAATGGGTGATCAACGGAGACGATCACCCGGCCGCCGGGCATCAGCACCCGCCGCAGTTCGGCCAGCGGCCCGGCCCAGTCCTCCAGGTAGTGCAGTACCAGGGACGCGATGACATCGTCGAACGCGCCATCGGCGAACGGCAGCGGACTCCTCAGGTCGGCGAGGTGCAGGTCCGCGCAGGCGCCGAGCCGCTGCCGGGCCAGCTCTAGCATCCTGGCACTGGAGTCGAGGCCGGTCACGATAGCGCCCCGTTCGCGCAGCTCCGCGAACAGCGGGCCAGAGCCGCAGCCGGCGTCGAGGATCCGCCGGCCGGCGACGTCTCCCGCCAGGCCCAGGATCGCGGGTCGCTCGTAATAGCCATTGACGAGGCTGGCCTCGGCCTCGGCCGTGTACGCCTCGGCGAAGCTGTCATAGTCGTTGGCGAGCGCCCGATCCGCGGGCCTGTCAGGACTGTCGGGAACCAGAGGCATGCGGTCCATGCTGGCATAAGGGGTTTCTTCCTCCCCGAGCCTTCCAGGGCACGGGCCCGAAGCGGCGGGGCGCGAGCACCCATCCGCCGTACCGTGGCCCCGGCGCGGGCTGGGTGACGACTGGCTGCGCAGTGTGCTCTGGCACAACCGTTTGCGGTTTTGATCAGGCTCGAGGCTGCGTGATCAGTCGAATCGGATGTGCCGGATCGACATCGCCCGCCGGTGAAGCCAGGCCCGGACCGGTCCGTGCAACGACGGCACGATGGTCAGTCCCGCCGACGCTGCGATAGCGTCCGCGACCTGTCCAACGCTGCAGCCGTCAGTCATCACGTGCTCGGCGAACTCGGGCTGATGCAACCGGTCGAGGCAGTGATCCAGGTGGTCAACGCCCAGGGGTCATGGCTGAATCCGAACACCCACGCGCGTTCCCGAATTCTGCGGAGGATTGTCCCGGGCTCGGCGAGCAAGGAAAAGTGGCGCACGTCGGCGCCGTCCGCGCGCAGCCCTCCGATGATGTCGTCGAAACAGGCAGCGTTGATCAACGTCATCGGGACGATGACCGGGCCTGGGTGCAGGCGCAGCGTGTGCGCGAGCAGGTACCGAACGCTCTGACGCCAGGGCGGGAGATCCTGAAAGTCGGCGCGAAGTACGGGCGGCAGCATGCGCCGCATGCCGAAGCCGACGAGCTCCGGGTCGCAGACGACGCTGCCGGGCAGCCGCCTGCCCAGCTCGAAGGCCGTCGCACTCTTTCCGCCGCCGAACGGGCCGCTGATCCACAGCAGCATGTCCTGCCGATAGCCGCGGGACACTCGGGCCTGCCTGGATCAGCGGGGTGCCGACCGAATAGCCGCTACAGTCAGCGAGCGGGCCGTCTCGATCGCGCTGGCGATCGCAAGCTCGGGCGTGAGACCGCACAGATCGGTCAGGGTGAACAGGGTCTCAGCGCTGAGGACGACCGCGAGGCCGCGCTTGAGTTGCTCGAACCGGGCCGGCTGACGGACGGCCATGGTGGCCTCGAGCGGTTGCAGCGCCTCATCGATCAGGGCGAAACGCCGACCAGGTAGCCGGGCTGTGCCCGGCCTGGTAACTGCCCCGGCGATCATTGACCGCACAGCCCCCTCATACGCCAGGACCTCACGAAGCAGCACCTCCGTGGCGTAGCCGATGCGCTCGACCGGGTCGTCAGAGTAGGCCACGGCCGCCAGGGCCTGCTGCGGGCTGAGCCAGATCCCGGTGAGGGCCTCTCGTAAGACGGAGGCCAGGTCGGGAAAGTAACGGTACGCCGTCGCCTCCGATACCAGCGCCCGCCTGGCCACATCGGGCATCGTCGCCTCGCCCCCCGAGGCAATGACCTCGCGGGCCGCGGCGACGATAGCCCGCCGCGTCCGCTCCTTCTGATTCGTGCGCCCCCTGCGCACTGGCGTCGTCGTCACGACCGCAGCCCCCGTTCGTCACTGCAGGTCACACTCTCGCTGGGTCGGCTCTTACGCAACGAGATCGCGCTAATACAGGCCGCCTCGCGTCATGAGAGTAACTGGCAGGAGGGTCGTGAGGGCCTGTCTCTTGACAAGAGCGACCCTCATGAAGCGGTTAACCAGACAGCGGTGCGGCCGTCCGCCCCGGAAGCAGCTGGAATGTCCTCTACGCAGCGACTATTTATCCAGGCTGAGCGTGAACGTTGGCTTGGGGGTCGTCTCCGGCAGCCGGTGCTCGTCCGCCAGGCGCCGGATCGCGGTGCCGGTAGCGAGGAATTCAGTGGCGTGCTCGCCCCAGACGTGGTTGTGCACGGCAACGCTGACCCCAACGATGCCTGACGCACGAGCCTGCGTGGCCTCCGCCTGCATCCGTGACAGCGCCAGCTCGCGAGCTTCGTAGACGCCCTGCGTGAACTGAGGCATCTCCTGGTTCTGGCCGGCCTGCCGCAGCGACTGCATCACCGACTGGTGGGCGATGTGATAAACGCACGTGCCGAGCACGAAAGCTACCGGGACGGCACCGGCCGCGATAGCCTGAAGAAGTCCTGGGCGGAAAGATCCGAGGTAAACGCCCGGCCGTCTGGCGCCTTGTGCGCTCCGGCGCCCGTCAGGTGGCGCACCGCGGTCCCGGTCGCGATGAACTCGAGCACGCCCTGACCCCACGCGTACATCTGCAACTTGAGGTCGACGCCGACGATGCCGTCGGCGCCCAGGTGGTCGGCCTCGGCCTGCATCCGGGCCATCGCCAGCTCTCGTGCGTTGTACATGGCCTGGGTGAGGACCTGCAACTCCTGGTTCTGCGACCAGCGGCCGACCTGAATGCCGACATGGTAGATCGACGATCCGACGACGAAACCGAGTGGCTCGAAGTCTGCCTCGCCGAGAAGCACGTACTCCGAGACCGTCAGGTCCGAGGTGAAGATGCCGCCGTCCGCCGCGCCGGCGGTGCCCGACAGTCTGGTGTCAGCAGCTTGTGGTTCCCAGTTGCCCTGGCCGGCGGTGGGCTGACTCGAAAACAGAGGCATGGCTGGCTCCCTCTTTAGCGCGAGTGTCTGCTGCAACGCTATGCCGCGAGGCGGCAGCGTGGATGCCCGAGAGCGCAAAGCTGCGCTATATATCGACCAGGTGGCCAGGCCTTAACGGCCCGGCAGCCGCGCTACCGCGCCAACCAGTCCCCGCACGTGCCACGGAGGTTCGATGCCAGCAGGCGCAGGGGTTCCGGACTCGCACCGGCACCTTCTCGACACCGACACAGCCATCCTCGCTACCAACGGCCCCGACGGGCTGCCGCAGGTGACGGCCGTCGCGTTCTACCACGACAAGGACGACGACCTGGTGAAGATATCGCTGAACGACACCAGGCAGAAGTCGAAGAACCTCCGCAGGGATCCGCGCGCCACCCTGTTCATCCTCGACCCCGAGAACCGCCTGCGGACGCTGGAGATCAGGGCGACTGCGGAAATAATCCCTGATCCCGACAAGTCGTTCTGCGCGACGGCTGGCGGCAAGTACGGCGCGGACTTCAGCCGCCACGACCAGCCCGGCGAGACGAGGTCCCAGATCGTCCTGCACCCGATCAGAATCAACGCCGGCGACCTCAGCGCCTAGCGCCGGTCACTGGTCGAGATCGATCCGGACTGTCATCGGTGTAGACGAGAAGCCGCGGAACCACAGGCCGTCGAACCGGCCAACGAGGCCGTTACGCCTGTCAATCCAGCCCCGGCGAGCCAGCGCGTCGTCGTCGGGCAGGCAGGTCGCCGTGCCGGACCGCCACTGCCGGCGCACGAGCACGCGAACCCGGGGCTGCGCCACGATGTTCTTGACGTAGGCCGCCGCAGCGCCGTGCTCGGCGACGAGCCAGTACGTGTCACCGTCCAGGCTGCCAGCCAGCGGGGTCTGACGGAGCACGCCCGTTCGCCGTCCCGTCGTCTCCAGCAGCACGTAGCAGCCTGGCGCTAGGCCCTGTCGGACCCAGAAGCGCATGGAGGGGTTCAGCAGGTGCTTCTCCGCCCAGTGCTGTGCACGTCGTCCCGCAGGCACGCATGACACCGTAGCGCGACCATCAAGTAAGACTTTACTTATATAAGTAACAGCTGATATCTTGGGCACGTGCACGCCTTCGACGTACTCGGCGATCCGGTGCGCCGCCGCATCCTGGAGCTGCTCGGGGACGACGAGGTCACAGCCGGTGCGCTCAGCGAGGTGATCCAGCGCGAGTTCGGCATCTCCCAGCCAGCCGTCTCCCAGCACCTCAAGGTGTTGCGAGACAACGGTTTCGCCACTGTACGACCGGACGGCGCGCGCCGCCTCTACGCAGTTGCGCACGAGCCGCTGCTCGGCATCGACGCCTGGCTCGACCAGTTCCGCCGGTCCTGGACGCCGCACTTGGACGCGCTGGCCACCGAGCTTGCGCGAGGCCAGCACGAGCGGAGGAGGAAAACATGATCGAGGTGGCCGAGGAGATCAGCGCGGTCCGCCGCCAGGTAAGCGGCCGGGTGCTGGAGGCTGGCGAGGCCCGGGTAGTCACGGTGTCCCGCAGCTACCCGGCAGAGCTAGCCGACGTCTGGGACGCCTGCACCAACCCGGAACGCATCCCGCGCTGGTTCCTGCCGGTGAGCGGGGAGCTGACGGAGGGCGGCCGGTTCCAGCTGAAGGGAAACGCCGGGGGGACCATCACCCGCTGCGAGCCGCCGCACGGCTTCGACGCCACCTGGGAGATGGGCGGCGACCTGAGCTGGATCGAGCTGCGGCTCACCGACGAGGGGAGCGGACTGACCCTCTTCCGCCTGAGTCACATCGCGCATGTGGATGACCATCGTTGGACGCAGTTCGGCCCCGGGGCGGTCGGGGTGGGCTGGGACAGCGGCCTGATCGGCCTGTACCAGCATCTGACGACCCGGCAGGCGGTGGACCCGGCCAAGGCTGCCGAGTGGTCCGCGTCGACGGAGGGTCTCCGGTTCCTGGCCGCGTCCAGCGACGCCTGGTATGACGCGAGCGTGGCATTCGGCACCGACCCGGCCGAGGCGCGGGCTGCCGCCGACCGTACCACCGCGTTCTATACCGGCATGCCGTAGCCCGGTACCGTGCGGGCGCGCGGATCGGAGCTAGCGTTCGGCTGCGAGTCTCGCCGCGAGAGCCACCATGATGGTTCCCGCGCCCGCATCCAGCGCCTGGCGAGCCCGCCGCCGTCGTGCCAGCCAGGTGCCAATGCGGCCGGCCATGAGCCCGACTGTTCCGTCGACCAGCGCCTCGAACGCGATGAAGATCGCGCCCAGGACCGCGAACTGGAGTGGCACATGACCAAGCGCGCGGTCGACAAACTGTGGCAAGAGCGCGACGACAAACGTGACCTGCTTGGGATTAGCGAGGTTCGTGACCGCGCCGCGAAGGTACGCGTAGCCGCCCGTCACCCGGCCCCGCTCGGGAGCCTCATTGAGCGGGCTGCCGCGGCGCGCGCTGCGTAGTGCCTGCATCCCGAGGTAGGCCAGATAGGCCGCGCCGCACAGCCGAACGACAAGGAAGGCGGTCGGAGCAGCCGCGAACAATGCGGCGAGGCCGGCCGCGACAGCGGTGATCTGCAGAACCTCGCTGGTCATGACGCCGAGAGTGGCGAGCAGCCCGGCCCGTGGCCCCCCTCGCGCGCCGGTAGCGAGGATGAACAGCATGTCCGGCCCCGGCGCGATCATGGCGACAAACACCGCGACGACATAAACCGCAAGCAGGTGTGTGTTCACTGTCCGACCTCGTTCTCTAGCCTAGGCGGTACCGGTGACAACTGGCTTGGAGGTTCTAGATGACGCTCGCGGTCTCGCTCATGCTCGCGGTGCCGTCGGCGCAGGCCGCGGCCGACTGGTATGGGCGTGCTCTCGGCGCCACGCGGCTGTGGGACCTCGGCAGCGTTGTCGGGCTCGAGATCGGCGGAGCGCCCTTCTTCCTGCACGAGCCGACAACCAGATTCGACAGCCCCGAGGCGCTCGGCACGACGACCGTCCGGGTGGAGGTGTTCAGCGACGACCCGGATGCGTTCATGGCTCGCGCGGTCGCGTCGGGCGCACAGGGCTCAACGAGCGAGATCACAGACCACGAGGTTCCGTGGGGCGTGCACCGGCAGGGCGGATTCACCGACCCCTTCGGGCACCGGTGGCTTGTCGGTGACAAATCGCCGCTCGAGCGCTGGCCTCGCGGATGAGGACGACGAGATGACCGCGGCCGAGGCTGGCCCGGCCGGCGTCGAGGACCGGGTCCGGGCCATCTGCCTGGCACTGCCCGGCTGCGAGGAGCGGACCAGTCACGGGTCGCCGGCGTTCTTCGCTGGCAGGCAGTTCGTGATGCTGTGGCCTCACGGTCACCACGACGACCGGTTCCCGCACCTGTGGTGCGCGGCGCCTCCGGGCGCTCAGGAGGAACTGACCGGCACCGAGCCTGACCGGTTCTTCCGGCCGCCCTACGTCGGCCATCGTGGCTGGCTCGGGCTGCGCCTCGACGGCGACGTCGACTGGGACGAGGTGGCGACGATCTGCCGGGAGGCCCACCGGGTGATAGCCCCCGCCCGGTTCCTGCGCGGCCCGGCCAGTCAGGACCAAGGGTGAGGGAGCACCGGCGCGAATCGGCACTAGCTTGCCGATCGGTGAGCAGGCGATAGCGGCCACGTTCCCCGTGTTTTCCTCGCTAGGATCCTCCCCTTGCTGGTGCGCAGCAGGTCGGTCGTCGACGGGCAGGGAGACGTGGAGAGCGTCACGAAAAACCGCCAGCCAGTCGAGATCCTGCGAGCCATGGCGGGGCGAGCTTATGGGGCCGATCTGGTCCCGGACGGCGAAGGCTGGGTTGAGGAGCTCGGCCACGGCTGGTTCAATGTGGCGTACCGGATCTGGCTGCCCGATGGCCGGAGCGTGGTGCTGAAGATCGCGCCACCGCCCGCGGTTGAGGTGATGACGTACGAGCGCGGCGCGATGGCGATCGAGCTGGCCGCGCTGCAGCTGATCCGCGAGCACACCACCGTGCCGGTCCCGACGGTCGACTTCGCCGACCAGAGCCACGAGCTGTGTGATGCCGACTACTTCTTCATGCCGTATGTCGATGCAGACAACCTCGCCGTCGTCCGGGGCGAGCTGGCCGCTGCGGACGTGGATGGCTATCACGAGGCTCTGGGGGCGGCCAACCGTGAGCTGAACTCCATCCGCGGCCCGGGCTTCGGCCCGCTGGCCGGCCCCGGCAGCCCAAGCTGGCGCTCCGTGTTCACCGGGATGGTCGAGGACGTGCTGCGCGACGGCGAGCGACGCCACGTCGACCTGGGCTGGGACTACGGGGTTATCCGGACGGTACTGGCCGAGAACTCGGACAGCCTCGATGAGGTGACCGAGCCCGCCTACGTCGAGTGGGACCTGTGGGATGGCAACGTGATGATCCGCGACGGCGCGATCGTCAGCATCGTCGACCACGAGCGCGCGTTCTACGGCGACCCGCTGATCGAGGCCGGTTTCGCGGCCACCCAGCTGCCGGCGTTCGGCGATCCGGCCCCCTTCTCGCGCGGCTACGGGCGAGGCGCACTGACCGAGAGCGAACGGTCGCGCCGGCGAATCTACTGCCTGCACCTCATGCTGATCATGACGATCGAGACGGTCTACCGCGGGCATACCCACACGCGGCAGTACGACTGGGCGCGCGGTCAGCTGACCAGCGTGATGGCGATGTTCGGTCGCCTTTCCGGTTAGAGGTCGATCTGCCGTGTCACGGGTGGTCCCGCGACGAGATTTCCGACGTACGCCCGCGACTGGTTGCGTCCCGGGTTTCCGCCGACGACGATGCTCGTCCAGTCGCGGTCAATGAGCATCGGGACGAGCCGGGCCGGATCGGTCGACGCAACCCAGGACGCACGCAGCTCCTGGTCGTCGATGCTCGCCGCGAAGCTGAAGTCCGTCCGCCCGACCTGATGCGCGTACCGCTCGGTGACGTCCGCGCGGATCCGCAGCTGGTCATAGAGATATGTGCGGATCCCGGCCTTGTCGACACCGAAATCGTGCAGCGCCCGGGCCACGCTGGGGGATATCAGCAGCAGTGGATTGAAGCCGCCGTGGACCGCCGCGGTGTAGGCCCACGGGCCGATGGCGTTCGCGAGAATGCGTGCGATGGTCTCAAGGTGCTCCTCGGCGGACTCACCCGCGGTGTAGATCGGCGCTGAATGGTTCGTGACGAGCAGCACGCTGGCGGTACTCGAGTCCTGAGCAAAGCCGTTATCAACACGGAACGGATCCCAGCCGAGCGCCCGGGTCGAGGGTTCATCCTCGGCCATCACCACGTTGAACGAGTACCCGATCGCTCCCGCGTCGCTCGTGCCTGGCGGGATGCGAAGCCCGCCGACATTGCGCAGCAGCAGGCGCAGGAAGCGCCCGATGCTCGTGTTCGCCTGCCTGCCGACGCGCATCGCCCCTGTCCCGGTGTTGAAGCCGAGCGTCTCCACGACCGGGCCGCTCACCACGACGAGCGGTTCGAGGCCGAATGTGGACGTCAGATCCTCTAGCCGGAATCGCGAATCCATGAGGCATTGCGCGACCGCGACGAGCACCGGCATGTACTCCGGCCGGCACCCGGCCATGACGCCGTTGACCGCGATGTTCGTGATCGTGATCTCGCGCAGTTCAGGAGGCAGCACCCCGAGGACTGTGCCGGGTTCCTCCTTCGTCGCTGCAAGAAAGCGGTCGACCCGGTCCGGCGTGGGCGGGACGATCGGCAGGCCATCGCTCCAGCCCTTACGCAGGAAGTACTCCTCGACCTCGTCGAGCGACCCGGTGAAGACGACTTCTCGCGGCTCCGGCTCGATCTCGATTTCCCCATCCGGAGCGCCTGGCTTGGATCGCTGGAGCGCCTCCTCAATCTGGTCAAGGACGATCTCGTGCACCTTGCGTCCGAACGTCTCGTCGGTGTCGGTCTGGATCGCGCCCGGGTACACGGCGAGGCGAGGCTCGTCGTCGCCGAAGATCTTGGCGACCGAACGGGCCATCGCTTCGAACCCGCTGGAGACGACGCCCACCGCGGGGAGATTCGCCTCCTCGGCAGTTGCGACCGCGCGCATGACCCCGGCGGTGCAGCGCCCGCACGCGCCGACGGCCACGACGGCCGCGTCCGCGTTCACCTGGGCAAGCTGCTCGCGGAGCGTGCCAAGTCCGGAGTAGTCGTCGCCGAAGTCGCCGACGAAGTGCGTGTGATCGATGAACTCGGTGTCGGCGAACTGTCGGCCGAGCCGGTCGGCGAACGCACGAAGGATCTCGTCACCTTTGAAGAGGTGATCCCACAGCAGCGCGATGCGCGCGCCGGACAGTTTCTCGAGGCCCGCCTGGGCGCGCCGGCCGCGCTGGGTCGCCCGGCCGAGCGGCCACAGCGTGGAGTATGCGGGCTCTGCCTCACCCATTCTTTCCCCTCAGACTCATGAGCGCTCCTGGTGCGGCGCGACCCACCTGAGCGTAGGTGCGGGTCTTGGCAGGCATCAAGGGCTGCTGATCGTGCTGAAAGGCTCTGACACGCCATCCGCCGGAGCCGCCCGGCGATCGCTTCCTAGACTCCAGTCCAGGGCCGCAACAACTGCCGCCGGGAGAGTGCGATGACGGACCGACCTCCTTTGCCCCCGTTCGACCGCGATTCTGCGATGAAGAAAGTCCAGGCGGCTGAGGATGCATGGAACACGCGCGACCCGGAGCGAGTCGCCGGGGCCTACACCGTCGACTCGGTCTGGCGCAACCGCAACAGCTTCTTCGCTGGCCGCGAAACGATCGTCAGGTTCCTCACTGCCAAGTGGCAGCGGGAGCTGGACTATGCCCTGCGCAAGAACCTCTGGGCCTTCGCCGACGATCGGATCGCCGTGCGGTTCCAGTACGAGTGCCACGACATGTCCGGGCAGTGGTGGCGTAGTTACGGGAACGAGCTCTGGGAGTTTGACGAGCACGGCCTGATGCGGCGGCGTGAAGCCAGCATCAACGATGTCGCCATCTCTGAGTCTGACCGGCGTATTTTCGGAACAAGGCCGGAGTCCGAGCACGGACTGGAGTTCCCCCTGCGCTGACCCAGCCGTTCGTCACTCGGCGGGAGGTCACATGGCGAGAAGATCACAAATTCGGTGGGCGCAGTGGCCTGGGCGCCGGGGACCCGGCCGGTCCTATGACCCGTTCTACGACTTCGAGCGGTTGGCGCGCGACAACGATAAGCCATTCGAGTCGCCGGAGCCGAAGGTGGAACGGCAGCTTCTTGTTTTGCTCGCGAGCAAGACCGCGGTGGTGGTGATGACCTGCTTGCTCGTAGTCGTGGCCTTTACTCTGATCGTGCTCATGGTCGCCAGGATGGCCTAGGCGCCGCCGGGGCGCTCCTCCCGATCCGCCCGCAGAGACTCATCCCCATCGCCCGGCCGCTCTCCCATGTCACAGATAGCTAGGGCTGTCACGTCTTGGGTTAGAGGGTCAGTTCCTGGAAACAGGAGGGCGATGGCAATGCGAGTATTCGTGGCAGGCGGTACGGGTGTCGTCGGGCGGCGGCTGGTGCCGCAGCTGGTGGCCCGTGGCCACCAGGTAACCGCGACGACGACGAACGCCGCCAAGCTGGGGTTGCTGCAGCAGCTAGGCGCCGCCGGGGTCGTCATGGACGGGCTGGATGAGATCTCGGTCGGCGAGGCGGTGGCCGCGGCGCAGCCGGACGCGATCGTGAACGAGATGACTGGCCTTTCCGAGGCACACGCCGGCAAACCCAACCTGAGGAAGCCAGACCGCTTCTTCGCCAGCACCAACCAGCTCCGTAGTGAGGGAACCGATCACCTGCTGGCCGCAGCCCAGGCACTCGGAGCACCCCATTTCGTGGCCCAGAGTGTCGGCATCTTCAACGGGATCCGCCAAGGCGGATGGGTCAAGTCCGAAGAGGACCCGCTGGAGGTGATGGAAGCGGCTAGGGCGGTCAGTCACCTCGAGGACGTGGTCGTCCATGCAGGCGGCGCGGTCCTGCGTTACGGCTCGCTTTATGGACCGGGTGCCACCGACGATCGGGTCAAGCTCGTGCGGAGGCGGTTGTTCCCGCTCGTGGGGGGTGGCACTGGCTACTTCTCGTGGGTGCATCTCGATGACGCGGCCAGCGCTACCGTCCTGGCGGTCGAGCAGCGGGCCAGGGGCGTATTCAACATCGTTGACGACGAGCCTGCCCCGGTCCGGGAGTGGCTGCCCTACCTGGCCGAGTGCGCGGGCGCTAAGCCACCGAGGCGGCTACCTGCCTGGCTCGCCCGGCTGCTAGCCGGCGAGATGGTGGTGGGCATGATGACCGAGGGGCGTGCTTTCTCTAACGCCAAGGCCAAGCGCGAGCTCGGCTGGCAGCTGCGCTACCCGTCGTGGCGCCAGGGCTTCAAGGAAGAACTGGCATGACCGACAGGCCGTCGTGCTGATCGTCATCGGCGTTGGCGGAAGTTAACCCAGGGCAGATTTCCGCATGTGCCGGTCGGTGGCCCGCGGCGGACGTGGTCAGGGCCGAGCAACCGCAAGCTTGCCGGGGAGTAATTGGATCCATCTCAGTCCGCCGCCGTCATACGGTACAAGCACGGACATGAGGATGAGGAGGCGAGAGTGACCACCGGCGGCTTCTCGTCGAAACGGCTGGCCCGCGTGCGAGAAGTGCTCTCTCGTCACCTCGATGTCGGCTACGTCCCTGGTGCGGTCGCTGTCGTAGCCCGACACGGCGAGGTCCGCATCGAGGCTACGGGCAATCTCGCCTTCGAGGGTGAGGGCTCGGGGACGCCGATGACAGCCGACACGATCTGCCGCATCGGGTCGATGTCGAAGCCGATCGTCGCCGCCTGCGCGATGACGCTCGTCGAGGACTGCACGCTCCGCCTCGATGACCCGGTCGACGAGCTCCTCCCGGAACTGGCGGACATGACCGTGCTCGCCGATCCGAACGGCCCGCTGGAAGAGACCGTCCCGGCGGAACGCCCGATAACGCTCCGGGATCTGCTCACCTTCACCCTCGGCACCGGCATCGTCGTGGCTGAGCCGGGAACGATCCCGATCGCCGACGCGCTGAATGCGCTTCAGAGCGACGAGCCAGGGTCTCCGGACGAGTGGATTCGTCGGCTTGGCAAGCTTCCGCTCGTCTGCCAGCCGGGTGAGCGATGGATGTACCACACGGCCGCCAATGTGACCGGCGTGCTCATCGCCCGTGCCACAGGCATGTCCTTCGGGGACGCCCTGCGAGAGCGGATCTGCGAACCACTCGGGATGAAGGACACCGCCTTCAGCGTGGCCTTCGAGAACATCAGCCGGCTCGCGACCGCCTATCAGCGCGACGACGCCACCGGCGAGATCGTTGTCGAGGACGGCCCCGACGGGTACTGGAGCCGGCCGCCGGAATTCGAGGACGGTGGCGGCGGCCTCGTCTCGACCGCCAGCGATTACCTCGCCTTCGCCTCGGCCCTGCTCGCCGGCGGTACGCACCACGGCGAGCGGGTGCTCTCGCGGCCGTCGGTGACGCTGATGACGAGCGACCATCTAACGCCTGCGCAGAAGGCAGTTTCCGGGTTCCGGCCGGGCTACTTTGACGACATCGGATGGGGTTTCGGGATGTCGGTCCGCACCCGGCGCGCGCACCTCGGACCCTGGCCTGTCTCCTACCCTCCGCTGGCCTCGGTCGGCAGCTACGGATGGCCCGGCATATACGGCACCGGCTGGTACAACGACCCTGCCGAGGACATGACGACAATCCTCATGATCCAGCGGGCGCCCGCGCCGCCCGGGCTGCCGATCCTTTTCGACTTCTGGACGGCCGCCTACCAGGCCATCGACGACTAAGTGCGGCATCGGCTGCTTTACGAGACGGGCGAACCTAGGTGCTCGTGCTGAGCACCGCCGACAGGGCATCAAGCGCTCTCGGGACGAGGGCGTAATAGGCCCACCTGCCGCGCTGGTCGCGGGTGAAGATGCCGGCGTCCATCAGGATCTTGAGGTGATGCGAAATGGTCGGCTGGGTCAGGCCGAGCGGGTCGGTGAGGTCGCAGACGCACGCCTCGCCGTCATCGTGGGCAGCAACCATCGAAACCAGTCGCAGCCTGGTCGGGTCAGCCAGCGCCTTGAGAATGCGCGCGAGATCCGCTGCCTGGTCAGCGGTTAGGGGCTCGCGCACGAGCGGCGTGCAGCACTCGTCGGCAAGGAGCGGAAGCGCGCGCCCAGGCTGGATGGTGACGGCGGTACTCATTCATCTAGTATGCGGTACGCATTGACAATCGTCTATTGGTGATGCGACGCTTATCGCATCGATCATGATCTATGCATAAGGGGACGGCCATGACCGACCAGGCCAGCACGGACCTGCGCGAGGAAGTCCGCGCCCGCTACGCCGAGGCCGCCCGGGCGGTCATGGAACCCAAGGCTGGTGTCTCCGCGAGCTGCTGCGGCACGTCAGATTCCGGCTCATGCTGCGGAACCGGATCGGCAGCACTGGACACCGCCGACGCATTCGGCGGGCCGCTGTACCGCGAAGGCGAAACCGACGAACTGCCTGAGGAAGCCGTGCTCGCGAGTCTCGGCTGCGGAAACCCCATTGCTGTCGCGGACCTCCGTGAAGGAGAGCGCGTCCTAGACCTGGGCTCCGGTGGCGGCATCGACGTCCTACTCTCCGCCCGCCGCGTCGGACCGGCTGGATACGCCTACGGCGTCGACATGACTGACGACATGCTCACCCTCTCGCGGTCCAACGCGGCCAAGGCTGGCGCCACGAACGTCGAGTTCCTCAAGGGCGAGATCGAAGCCGTCCCGCTGCCCGACGGCGCCGTCGACGTGGTGATCTCCAACTGCGTCATCAACCTGTCTGTCGACAAGCCCGCCGTGCTCGCCGAGATGCACCGCGTCCTGGTGCCAGGCGGCCGGATCGGCATCTCCGATGTCGTCGCCGAAGACCATATGACCCCGGCCGACCGCGCCGCGGCAGGCCTCTATGTCGGCTGCATCGCAGGCGCATTGTCCCGCAGCGAGTACGTCGACGGGCTGGTCGCCGCGGGCTTCACCGACGCATCGGTGACCTTCACCAACGACGCCGCACCGGGCCTGCATTCGGCCGTCATTCGCGCGGTCAAGCCCGCGTGACTGCCACCATCGGCCGGCGGGTCATTGCCGAGTTCACCGGCACCGGCCTTCTGGTCGCGATTGTCGTCGGCTCTGGCATCGCGGCCACCAACCTCACCAGCGACGCTGCCCTGCGGCTGCTCATCAGCTCACTCGTCACCGCGATGGGCCTTGCCGTGCTCATCCTGATATTCATGCCAGCCGGCGGTGCGCAGTTCAACCCCGTCGTCACCGGAGCGGACTGGCTGCTCGGCCGCCGCACCGGGCACCACTACGGCATCGACCAGGCCGCCGCTGTCATCGCCTGCCAGATCGCCGGCGCTATCGCCGGAGCGGCGCTCGCCGATGGCATGTTCACCCAGACCGTGCTCAGTCCATCGCATAAGCACCGCGTGGGTGCTCCGTTGCTGCTCAGCGAAGTTGTCGCGACGGCGGGTCTGCTCCTGGTGATCGTCTCCCTGGCCAGGACCGGCCGGCTACAGCATGCGAGCTGGGCAGTCGGCGCCTGGATCGGCGCCGCGTACTGGTTCACTGCCTCGACCTCATTCGCCAACCCGGCCGTCACGATCGGCCGCAGTCTCACCAACACCTACGCCGGCATCGCGCCCAGCTCGGTCTCCGGGTTCATCGGCGCACAGATCGTGGGTGGCATCCTCGGCACGGCGCTAGCCGTGGTTGTCCATCCGATACGACGCGGCGAGTCCAGCGCCCACTCTCAAGCACAGCTCGCCGGATAACAACGGAGGCATCCGCATGGCTGACATCCCCGAAGTTCTCTTCGTCTGCACCCACAACGCCGGCCGATCCCAGATGGCCGCCGCACTGCTCGAGCATGAAGCAGCTGGCAAGGTCCGCGTCATGTCAGCAGGATCAGAACCCGCCGACCAGCTCAACCCGGCCGTGGTGCAGGCCATGGCCGAAATCGGCATCGACATCTCCCGCGAGATGCCCAAGCGGCTCACCACCGACCAGGTGCTGGTCGCCGACGTCGTGATCACCATGGGCTGCGGCGATGCGTGCCCCGTTTACCCTGGCAAGCGCTACTCCGACTGGGATTTGCCCGACCCGGCAGGTTTGAGCGTTGACCAGGTCAGGCCAATCCGCGACGCCATCCGAGAGAAGGTGGATGTGCTTATCGCGCAACTTGCAGGTCGGGCACTCAGCTAATGGGAATAACGTCACTCGCCGCCGACGGCTTCAGATGAAGAGAGGCCTCCGGCGGTCTGCCAAAGGCCTCTGATCTGGTAGCGGGGGCGGGATTTGAACCCGCGACCTCTGGGTTATGAGCGCAGTCTGGGCCTGTTCAACCCTGTCCGGCATTGACCGTAAGCGCCCGGCAGTGCTCACCGTCGCCGTCTGCGGGCCCGGCGGGAAGCGTCGACCATCGAAGCGAACTTCGGCGGGTCGGTGATGCCGCCGCCGGACGCCTCGGCCATCTCGGCCAGCGCCCGCAGGTGGTCATCGACCTCCTCATCCGGGGTCTTCAGTACCGTCGCCAGCACCCGGCCGGTGCTGGCCAGGATGTACGGCGAGAGCCACAGCGCGAACTCCGCCGCGTCGTTGACAACGCCCAGGCAGTCCGCACTCGGGTTACCCGACGTGGCGGAGGTGACGGCCAGCTCCGGAACGGGGACTCCCCACGGCGACAGCCAGCACGAGCACGTCGAACCCGACCGGCACCGCCGCCGGGCCGGGCACGCTCACTGCCCCGGCGCCCGCGACGATATTCGGCAGCTGTCGCCCCAAGGCGCTAGCAACCTCCACACGTCGGCTCCCACGGACGGCCAGGAACCCGAGAGGGGCCACTAGCCAACGGCCTGGTGCTCACCGGCTGGCCTGATCCGCCACCTGTGGAAGTCCAGCGAATAAATTCCAAAGGAGGCCGCCAAGCTGACCATCCCCAGCTCATCGACATAGGCAGTTCACCTGCGCCGGCACGTCGTGTGTCTGCCGCCCAGGTCCTAGCTGACGCTAGCTGCTCGTGCTGAGGCCACGCAGCATCTCGGTGATGTAGGCGCGCGCAACGGTTTCGGGAGCGCCGGCCTGGGCCAGGATCTTTGCCGCGAGGTTCTGGTTCTCCTCGTCCCAGTAGAGTCCGAGCAGAATGTGCTCGGTACCGATGTAGCTGTGGCCGAACTGCAGCGCAACGGCCAGAGCTCTCTGCAGCGCGTGCCTGGCATCATGATCGAATGCGGGGCGTGATTCCGCCGTGCCGTCGTCAGGCGTGGCAGGCCCGGCGGCGCTGCCGCCGGGCGCCACCAACGCGATGCTGTTATCCGCGGCCTCGTCGTCTGCGGTCCCACCGTGCGCTGCCCAGATGGCGGCACGCACACTCTGCTCGCTGACATTCATCGCAGCCAGCGCACGGCCCGCCAGCCCGTCCGGCTCGCTGAACAGGGGCTCCTCATCGCCGGGACCGTCCTCGCCCTTCTGCTCCTGCGCCGAGCGGCGGCCGTACCTTACCCATCGGGTGACCGTCACCTACGGCCTCAAGCGCGTACTTGCCCGGACGCCGCCGACGCATATCGCCGCGGGGGCCGGCAGGTCGAAGGCGCGCGCCGCGCCACCCTGCCTCCGGCCAACCTCATCTCGATCACTGAGGCGATCCCGTTCCCGACCACGCTCGGCGAGATCAGGCAGGTGTTGTGCCGCCACAACGAAGTCGTTGTCATCGTGTAGAACCACGAGTCCGCGGATGGCCGCACAGGCGCAGACGAGCAGATCCAGCACAGCACTTCGGTGCGCGCCAGTCCGCATCAGCCGATGCTGAGCCGACTCGACCCACTGCCACGCCGGTTTCGGCACCGCGACATCGGATACAGACCGACAAAGTTCCCAGGGCGGGGTGAATCTTTTCCGGCCCCGGGACGCGACAGTTGAGGTATGGAGGGTCCCCCGAGCGACGAGACGCTGCTGGTCGCCGTCGCCGAACGGGACATCGGTGCCTTCCGCGCGCTCTACGATCGCCATGCCGGCTGGCTCGCGCTCCGGCTCGCGCGCCGGTGCAACGACCGTGACCTCGTGGCCGACGCCGTTCAGGACACGTTCGTCGCGGTCTGGCAGAAACCGCAGGGCTTCCGCGGTGACGGCGACATCGCGGCGTGGCTGTGGGGCATCGCCATCCGCCGGCTGGTCAGCCGCCTGCGTCAGCGGACGGACATCGCGGGCGTGTTCGAGAGCAACGGGACCGTACCGGCGGCGGAGGACCAAGTGCTGTTGTCGGTCGAGTACGGCGACATCGGTGCGGCCCTGGCGCGGCTGTCGCCGGAAATGCGCGCCGTCATCCAGGCCGTCGTGCTGGACGGCCTGTCCGCCAGGGAAGCCGCGCAGTTGCTGCATGTGCCGGTGAGCAGCGTCAAGACGCGCCTGTACCGGGCCAAGGCACAATTGCGGGCCACGCTAGCGGAGGGACTGTCATGACCGCCTGGCATGTCGACGACGAAGCACTTCGGCGTTACGTCGAGCGGACCGACTGGGCGGCCGAGGGAGCTTCGGTCGAGCAGCACTTGCTTACCTGCGCGCGGTGCCGGGCCCGGGTCAACACCGCGTCCACCGCGGTCAACCTCGCCGTGGTCGACCTCGCCGCGGTGTGGGACCGCACGCGCGACGCCGTTGAGGTACCACGCCCGTCGGTGTTCGAGCGGCTGCTGCGCGCCGCCGGGCTCCCGGCCCACGAGGCCCGGCTGGTCGCGGTGGCCAGCGCGTTCCGCGGTGTGTGGCTGGTCGGCGTGGCCGCGGTGCTCGCGTTCGCCGCCCTCGCGGCGGTGATCGGGCACGACAGCGGGCTCTGGTTCTTCCTGGCCGTGGCGCCGCTCACGCCGTGCCTGGTGGTCGCGTTCAGCTACGACCGGCGGTGGGACCCGGCTCTCGAACCGGAGATGGTCACGCCTTACCCGGCCCTGCGCCTGATCTTGCTGCGCACGATCGCGGTACTCGCGCTCGCGCTTCCGGCCGTGTTGCTGTTCGGGCTGGTCGTGCCGGGTGAGGCGCCGGTCGCCTGGCTGCTGCCGGCGGTCGGCTTCGTCGCGGTGGTGCTGGCCGCGTCGACCTGGGTCAGCCCGCTGAACGCGGCCATGGCCGTCAGCGTCGCCTGGCTCATGACGGTCTGGCTGCTGGCAGCGCGGTCGGCTTCGCCGGCCGCGCTGCTCCAGGGCCAGGCCCAGGCGGCCTTCCTGGCGCTGGCCGCGGCGTCGTTCGGAGTTTTTCTGGTACGTCGGCGCCACCTGCGCCAGCTTCGACCCTGGAGGTAGCGGCGATGACCGCTTCGATCAGTTTGCGTGGCGTCGGGCGCACGTTCGGGGCCACCCGGGCCCTCGCTGACGTCGACCTGGACCTGGAACCCGGCGTGATCGGGTTGCTCGGCCCGAACGGCGCGGGCAAGACCACCCTGCTGCGGCTGCTGGCCACCGCGCTGCCGCCCAGCCAGGGTCAGGTGCGCGTGCTGGGCCGGGACCCGGAGGTGCCGGCCGAACGCACCGGCATCCGCCGCCGGCTGGGCTACCTGCCGCAGGATGTCGGGTTCCCGCGCGGCTTCACCGCGTTCGCGTTCGTCGACTACATCGCACTGCTCAAGGAGTGGAGCCAGCCGGACGCCCGGCATGCGGAAGTGCGCCGGGTGCTCGATCAGGTCGGGCTGTCCGATGTCGCGGCGAAGCGGATCCGGGCCATGTCCGGCGGCCAGCGACGACGGGTCGCGCTGGCGCAGGCACTGCTCGGGTCGCCGCCGGTGCTGATCCTGGACGAGCCGACCAGCGGCGTCGACCCGGAACAGCGGGTCACGTTGCGGACGGTGTTCGCGGAGATCGCGCGTACGTCGGTCGTGGTCCTGTCCACCCACCAGACCGACGACGTCGCGGCCCTGTGCGAGCGCGTCATCGTGCTGGATCGGGGCCGGGTCCGGTACGACGGCCAGGTCACCGAACTCGTCCGCCGGGCCGCGGGCCGGGTGTGGCTCGCCGACGAGCCGGACCCGGCGGCCGCCGTCTACTGGCGGACCGGCACCGGGCGGTACCGCAACGTCGCCGCGCAGACGCGGGACGGCGTCGAGCATGTCGAACCGTCTCTCGAAGACGCGTACCTGCTGCTGCGCGGCGAGCTGCCGGACCGCCAGGCGGCCGAGGAGGTAGCGTCGTGACCGCGGCGCTCGCACCTACCCGCTCCGAGGCGGTCGCCGGCCGGACCACGTTCGTCGCGCTCGCCGCCCGCGAGCTGCGCCGGTTCGTCGTCAACCCGGTCTTCCTGTTCGCCGTCGTGATGACCGCGTGGTCGACGTGGGTTAACCGGAGCGCGCCGGCCACCGGGCTCGGCACGGGGAACTGGTACCCGGCGATCTTCCTGGGCGGTTTCGGCATGATGGCCGCGTTCTGGCTGACCCGCTCCATGCGCGACAGCGAGCCGGTCGTCGGCGTCACCCCGACGACGCTGCCGGCGCGTACCGCCGCCCTTTGTACGGTTGCGGTCGTGCCGTTCCTCTGCGGCGTGCTGACCCTGTTCGCCTTCCTGCATTTGCACCCGGTCGGTACCCGAGTGTACGGGGCGTTCAGCCCGCCGGCGCAGATCGCCGTCCTCGTCGGGCAAATCGTCGTCCCGTCGCTCGGCGGCCCGCTGCTCGGTGTCGCGCTGGGCCGCTGGGTCCGCTTCCCGGGCGCCGCGCTCGTGCTGTTCCTGGTCATCTTCGGCTGGGTGAACGCAGCGACGGCCCCGACCCTGTGGCATCCGGACTCGACGGGCTTCACGGCATTGCGGCTGTTCTCGCCGTTCGCGTTCTTCACGATCATCACGAACGGCGCGGAGTTGACCACCTGGCGCGGCTCGCCGTGGTTCTTCCTCGGCTGGCAGCTCGCGCTGTGCGCGACCGCGGTACTGGTGGCCCTGCTGCACGGGGCCGACGGCCGGGTGCGCTTCCGGGTCACCCGGACCCTTCAGATCGCCCTGGTGCTAGCCACGATCATGCTCGTACTGGCGAGCATCGGTGGGTTCACCCACGCCGTGAACGCATGATGGTCCGCACGATTTTGCGGGCCGGAGCGTGGCCGGCGGTCACGGGGGCCAGCGGCGCGGCGGTCACGGTGGGCGGCTGCGGGATCGCGTTGCCCGCGACCACCACCGCGCTGTTCCCGATAGCTTTCGCGCTGCTCGCCGCCGCGGCCGCGTTCGTCCTCGACGAGCCGGCCAGCATGGTCGTCGACGTGACACCCACCGGGCCCGCTCGGCGTACCGGGATCCGCGCCCTGGCGTTGCTGGTCCCGCTCGCCGCCGGCGCGGTGCTGATGCTGGCCGGTGCGCAGCGCGGGCTGGCTTTGCCGTGGACGGCGACCGGGCTCGCGCTCGCCGGCAACGTGGTGCTGGGATTCGCCGGGGCGTCTGTAGCCCGCACGCATGCCGGTGAGCCGGGAGCGCAGGCCTCCGCCGCCGTCGTGCTGATCCTGATGGCGCCCACTCTCCTGCCGGGGGTGGCCAGTCGGGTGAGTACGTTCCCGACTTCCGGTGGCGGCGGCCTCTCGTCGAACACCGTGTGGTGGATCGTCCTCGTCGTGTGCGTGGCGGCCGTCGCCGTGTCGGTCAGCGGTCGGCCGGGGCTCCGCTGGATGCCCGGCCTTCGGTGACCTCGCGCTATCTACCCCAGCGCCCAGCCCGCGTCGAAGCGCTCGCATCAGAAAATGACCCGGCTCGCGGGCGCGACGTCCAACCTGTGCTGCGCGGTCAGTCTGGGAGCCGGAATGACTCATCGGGGGTGAGTTCGGTGACGTCTATCTGCGCTTTCTGCAGGCGGCCGGAGTAGTCCGAGTTCATCGACTGCCACCGTGTGAACTGGTCGAGTACCCACATGCGTAATTGGCGCGAGCCGTTGCCGGACTCGCCGTTGCCGCCGAACGGGAGATGCGCTTCGGCCCCGAGACAGTGAGCAGATCGTGCCAGGCCACGCCGACGGTGGAAGGCGACTGGAACGCGTTGGCCGAGCTGACGGCCGGGGTTGACGTTAAAGTAGCAGTAACTGCCCAGGGCCCACGCGCCGAACGAGGTGACTTTGCTGGCCACCACGATCGCGCGGTAGCCGTTAGAACTGCCGTTCATCCAGGCCGCCTGGTTCGGCGGGTCGTAGGGCATCTCGTTCTGGAAGAAGATTATCTTTCCGTTCTGGCCATTCCAGGCGACCTCGGTCTGCTGGTAGTGCTCCACGAACAGGCCAGTGGCCTCGACGTTGTTGCCGTTCACGGTCAGGCCGTTGCCGGCGGTGTTGGTTGTCCAGCCGACCGTCCCTGAGTTGCCGTGGTCAGCGCGCCACGCCCAGATGTCGTCGACGATGGTGTCGTCAGCGTTCACGACCAGGCTGGCCGAGGCCTTGCCGGCAATATCGCCGCCGATCCGGAAGAACACGTCCTGGACGGAGATCGGGTTGCTCGCGTGGCTCACGGTCGAACCGGCCGTGCCAACCGTTAGGAGAGCCGCGGAGTTGACCGTGCCGGCATCGAACAGCAGACCCTGGAGCCGGACACCGTCGACGTCCCCAACCTGCATGGTGTTCACGCCGTTCTGCGGGCCGGTCTCCGTCAGCACGCCGCAGACCGCCGCGGTCGCGAACGCCGCCGCGCCTGCGATCTGCAGGACCTGGTCGGGTCGCTGCTGGCTCAGGAAGCGGAACACTACGCCGGTGACGACGGCCAGCAGCGCGTTCTGCGGGATGTCGGCGTAATCGGCGGCCGACCCGGGACGGCCGCGACGCCGCGCTGCTCGGCGAACTGCTGAACTGCGAAGCCGGCGTAGAACGCGATGAACAGAGCCAGGACGCGCATCGGCGCGTCCTTGGGCAGCCGGGACGCTGTCACGGGGACGCGCAGGTGATCCAGTGCGGTACGCCCGGGGTGGCAGCCGGATGCCTCGAGGACCGCGCCGACCCGACGCACAGGGTCCGTCAGCTCGTCGTACCGCCTGCCACCGAACGTCTCGGTCCCGCTGCTTTGTGCCACGAGACCCAGGAACGTCCGGAGGGTGGTCTTGCCGGTGCCGTTGGGCCCGAGCAGGGCCGTGACCTCGCCCGGCAGCTTGACGGTGCTCACCTCGTCGACCGCGAGAACGTCCCCGAACGACTTGGTGAGGTCGTGCAGCTCAACAGCACGTGGCAAGGCTCTGGTCATGGCGACGTGTCGGAGTTGAGGTAGGACAGGACGGCGAGGACGCGGCGATGTGCAGTGTCCGAGTCGTCGATGTCGAGCTTAGTGAGGAGATGGCTGACGTGCGCTTCGACGGTCCTGGGACTCAGCGAGAGCCGTTCGGCGATGCCTGTGTTAGTGAGTCCCTCGGCCATGAGACCGAGCACGTCGCGCTCGCGGTCGGACAGCAGGTCGAGCTTCCCGGCGCCGAGGCGTGCGCCGACCATGGCCGCCACCACCTTGGGGTCGAGGGCCGACCCACCGCCCGCCACCCGCTCGGCCGCCTCGACAAACTCGTCGACCTCGAAGACGCGGTCCTTCAGGAGGTAGCCGAAGGCCGGCCAGGCAACCAGGTCCGCGGCATTCGCGGTCTCGATGTGCTGGGAGAGAAGGAGGACGCCGAGGTCGGGTCGGTCCACCTTTAGCAGGCGGGCGGCGGTCGCCCCTTCGTCGGTGTATGACGGTGGCATTCGGATGTCGAGCACGACGAGGTCCGGCGAGGTCGTCGCGACCAGTTCCATCAGACCGTCTGTTGAGCCGAGGGTCGCGGCCACGGCGTGGCCCTTGTCCGTGAACAGCCGTGCCAAACCATCGCGCAGCAGCGCCTGGTCCTCGGCGATGATCACGCGCACGGCAGGGTCGCCCTGAGGCTCGTGCCGGCGCCTGGACGAGACGTGATCTCCAGGGTGCCGCCGTGTGAGCGGGCGCGGTCGGCGAGGCCGATCAGCCCTGTTCCCCGGCGGAGGTCCGCACCGCCCATGCCGTCGTCGTCGACGGCGACCACGAGTTGGCCGGCGTCGTGGGCGACCGCCAGGTCGATTCGTTGGGCCTGTGCGTGCTTCACGGCGTTGGTGAGTCCCTCGGCGGCGATGAAGTAGGCGGCGGTCTCGATTTCGGGGGTGAACCGCTCGGTGGTGACGTCGAGCCGGACGGGGCTCGGGGTCCTGGAGGCGAGGTCGTCGAGGGCGGCGCGCAGGCCGTGGTCGAGGCTCGACGGCCGGAGACCGCCGGCGAGCTCGCGGAGGTCGTCGATAGCGTGGGCACACTCGGTGACGGCCTCGTCGAGGTCGTGGATAGCTTCCGGGGCGGATCCGTGCAGGGTGTGCTGGACGTGCCGCAGGGTGAGCCCGATGGTCACGAGACGTTGCTGGGCGCCGTCGTGGAGGTCGCGGGCCAGTCGGCGCCGCTCCTGGTCGGCGACGGCCACGACGCGTGCCCGGGACGTGTCGAGCTCGTCGACCTGGCGGCGGAGGTCAGCCTGGAGCGCGGCAATCTCGAAGGCCAGCCGGCCCGCGTCGAGCGCCTCGAGGACCAGGCGCTCCGCGCCGGGCGGGTGCACCACGACGGGGGTCAGATGGGCGCTTGTCGCGATCGTGGTAGGGACCTGGCGCCTTACGTCGT
This sequence comes from uncultured Actinomycetota bacterium, assembly GCA_963718765.1. Classification (GTDB taxonomy): domain Bacteria; phylum Actinomycetota; class Actinomycetes; order Streptosporangiales; family Streptosporangiaceae; genus JAJYUU01. The sequence goes on along the minus strand of CAVQZV010000018.1, from coordinate 515,638 downwards.
CGGTAACCGGTTGGCCGTGGATGTCGAGCCAGCCCTCGGTCCCGGTGTCGAAGGCGACGGTGCACGTCGGCTCGCCGACCGCCGCCCGCAACTGATCCTCCAGGTCGTCGACAGACGCCACGCCTCGACGGAGGGCGTCTACGAAGTCGGCCATCACGCGGCGGGTCTCGTAGCGAGCACGCCGGAAACGGCGGTCGACGGTCTCCTGGACCCGGTCGCGGACCGGCCGGAACGCGACCGCGACGACGAACGCACCGGCAGCGGCCGCCATCGGTGAGGACAGGGCCGCGCCCGCGAGGACGACCACCGCGGCGTACGTCGCCGCCAGCAGGCCGGTGATCGCAGCGTATGCGACCGTGCGGCTGACGATGAGGTCGACGTCGTAGAGGCGGTAGCGCAAGATCGCTACCGACGTGGCCACCGGGAGGAGGGTCAACGCCGCGGCTGCGAGCAGCTGGACGGGTGGCCACACCGTCCACAGCACCGTCGAGATCGGGAGCACGACGGCGACGGCTGCCGCGGCGAACGCCATCCATTTCAGCTGGAGGTGCTCGACTCCCTCCGAGCTTCGGAACCGCAGGACGAAGACGACGACCGAGGCCAGCAGCGCCGCGACGACTAAGGCGGTGCCGCAGAGGAAGAGCGCTTCGGTCCAGGTGGCGCTCGCCGCGTACGGGTTGACGTGGCCGGCGAATTCGGGGCTGAGCCGAGGGTTCAGCGCCCAGCCCGGCAGACCGAGGAGCACACCCACGGCCCACACCCACGGAATCCAGCGGCCGGGCCCGCGGACGCGCCCGTCGGGGAACCACAAGAACAGCAGGACCAGCCCGAGTGCGGCGACCATCCAGCCGGAGAGTGCGACGACCTGGGCCGGTGCTGCGGCCGGCCAGCCGTGCAACGCCGCCTGCTTGCCGTAGGCGAGGAGCGCGTCGGTGAAAGTGGCGTTGAAGAGAGAGAACACCACGAGTAGCCAGCCGACCCGGTGTCGAGGGTGGGACCAGACGACCGCGGCACCCGCGAGAACCTGGACGATGGCGTACACAGCGTAGATGAGGGCCTGGTCCAGCGCGCCGACGCCGAGCGTCAGCGCCACGGCCACGGTCTCGAGGACGACCGTGGCCGTGACGGCGACGATCACCGCGACGCGGGCCGCGGACTCGTTCATGGCTCGATCTTCCCACCAGGGGCCGCCCGCGCGACAGCGCGAGAACCCCCGACCGAGCTAAGTGCCAGCACGCATCCGCGTTCGCGAGCGCCGCCCGATGCCAGGGACCATCCGGCGATTCTACCGTCGGTACAACTCATTCCAGGGAGGTCCCGATGACCACGCTCACATCCTCATCCACCACCAGCTCGATCCGACCTTGGGTGCACACCGCCGGCGCGTGGTGCCTCGCGGCCGCGCTGGTCGGCGTGGCCCAGGCCGCCCTCGTGCTGGTCTGGCCGAAGCAGGTGTCCGTCGACCGGTTCAGCTACCCGTTCACCTCGGCTGGCTTCGTGGTCGCCCAGGCGACGTTCGCTCTCCAGCACGTCCCGCTGGCCATCGGTGTAGCCGCGCTCGGCGGTCTCCCCGCAGTGCGCGCATCCCGCACCGCCCGGATCGCGGTCATAGGAGCTGTCGTCGGCCTGGCTCTCCTCGCCCTGCTCGAGGTGATCGCGATGTCGGCGTACGGCGTCGCGGAGCACTCGTCTCGCGGCAACCTGATCGAGAACGCGTACGCCGTACCGGTGCTCCTAGTGGGGTTCGGCCTCACCCTCGCCGGCATCGCCCTGCTACGCCGAGGCCGGTCTTCCTGGGCGGGCGTGCGGTGGATGCCGTGGCTCGTTCTGGCACTTGGCGTGTACGTGTTCTTCCCGCTGAGCCCGGCCATCTCCGGGTCCTTCACCGCCGGCCGCTTGGGCATCGGTGGCTGGATGCTTCTGTACACGGCGCTCGGCTACGGGCTGATGCGTGTCCGCGACGACCACTGAGCCAGCCATGACGACAACCCAGGTCAGCTGCACCCGCCCACAGAGCAGCGGCCGTCCGCGAGCGTGGCACTACATCGGGCTCGGCTCGCTGTGCGGCCTCGCCTGGGCGGCCAGCCTGCGCGGCTTCATGGCGCAGGTCGCCGGCAGCGGGTCGGGGGTCTGGTGGGCCGGCACCTTTGCCTGGATCCTCGCGCCCGGCGGCATGCTCGGCCTTGCGGAGTGGCTGCGCCGTACCGAGGGACGACGGGGCTGGCGCTGGCTCGCCGCCAGCCCCTTGGCGTTCGCCGCGGGGTGTTCCTGAGCGACCCGCCGCATCTCAGCGCTTTCTTCGCGACCGGCATCGGCGGCGGCGCGATCGGCGTACCCTTATGGCGATGGCCGGTGGTTACGCGATGTCCGGGCGAGGTCCCGGCGGTCGCGGGCATTGCTCGGCCTGGTCTCCCTCAGCAGCATCCTGTACCGCTTCAAGACTCGTTCCATGGTGTCTGACCAGGTGTTCATGAGTCGGCTTCGCGGCTCGGAGTACTCGTGGATCACGCCGCCGAGCGCCTTGCGCCACTGAACCGGCAGGTCCAGCGGAGCGCTGGTCTGGTCGTCGTGGTCGGGTGGTCGTTGCTGGCGGTACTGGTGGGGCCGGTGCCGGTGTAATGGCCGGCGCAATTGCGGAGGACTGATCGAAGGTGCCGTTCGTCGTAGACCAGGATCCGGTCGGTGCACTCAGCTCGTGCTGTGCGTATCCATCTCTCGGCATAGCCGCCGGCTGAGTTCGGTGGCGACTCGCTGGAGGTCGCGGCGGGTGGGACGGGCAGATCGGTGCTTGGGGAAGTACTGACGGATCAGCCCGTTGTGTTCCCGTTGAGGCCTCGCTGCCAGGGGAATTGGGGGTCGCAGAAGTACACGTTGAAGCCGGTCGCGGCGGCGGTCTGCTCGTGCATGGACATCTCGCGGCCCTGGTAGGGGCCCTGGCACCGGGCTGATCGACACCGACCCGGGCCAGGCGCGCGAGGCCCTCACCATTATCGAGACGACCACCCGCCGCTCGCTGTGAGAGATGCGGCTGCTGGTCAGCATGCTGCGCGACGCGGACGATCACGACGCCGAGCTGAGCCCAGCGCCCCGGGCTCGGTGACCTCACCCGCCTGGTCGCCGACACGATCGCAGCCGGGGTTGCCGTCGACGTTGACATTGATGGCATCGCCCGCGCCCTGTCCCCTGCAGCCGACCTGTCCGCTTACCGCATCGTGCAGGAAGCCCTGACCAATGTGGTCCGCCATGCCGGGCCTACCCATGCCCGTGTCGGATCAGTTACCTGCCCGGCGAGGTGAGCATCGAAGTGACCGACGACGGGCCCCGCGTCCAGGTGGGCCCCTCAGTGTCTCGCGCGGGCAGAGGTCACGGGCTGATCGGGATGCGGGAACGAGCCGCGCTGTTCGGCGGTGAACTGGCCGCCGGACCGGACGCGGCCGGATACCGCGTCAGGGCCAGCATCCCCACCACAGACCTCCGCAGCAGCGACATCAGCGACGGCGTCCTATGACGATCCGCGTCGTAATCGCCAACGACCAGGCGCTGGTACGCGGCGGCTTCGTGGTAGTGGTCGGGGCAGCGCCCTGCATGAAAGTGGTCGGCGAGGCCGCAGACGGTGCCGAAGCCGTCGCCCTAGTCCGCCAGCACCACCCCGACGTTGTCCTGATGGACGTCCGGATGCCGGTCCTCGACGCCTTCGAGGCAACCCGGGCCATCACCACTGACCCGGACACTGCCGCAGCCCGGGTCCTCATACTGACCACCTTCGACCTCGACGACTACGTCTACCGCGCGCTACGGGCCGGCGCCAGCGGGTTCCTGCTCAAGGACACCGCTCCCGAGGAACTGCTGGCGGCGATCCGCACCCTGGCCGACGGTGATGCGCTGCTGGCCCCAGGCATCACCCGCCGCCTCATCCGCGAATTCGCCAGCCGACCCGAGCCCGGGCCATACTCCTCGCCGAAACTGCTCGAGTCCCTCTCAACCCGGGAACGGGAGGTCCTGGCCGAGGTAGCCGGAGGCTGGTCGAACGCCGAGATCGGTGAGCGCCTGCACATCTCGGCTGCCCCCGCCAAAACGCACGTCAGCCGCCTGCTCATGAAACTAGACGCCCACGACCGCGCCCAGCTCGTGATGATCGCCTACGAGACCAGGCTCGTCACCCCCAGCTGAGCTACTGCCGGTCAGCGGCACTTCGAACATCTCCGGCCCCAGGCCGCAAGATCCAGCCGGGTGGCCAGCATGTCCGAGACAATGTTCGAAGATCTCGGTCTTCGGCCGCCGAAGCTGCGCGATGCCAATTCATGCCGAACGTCCCCGCTACCGACCGGTGCATAGGGCCAGATCCTGCTGCCATCCCGCTGCTATAAAGATCAAGGCCCGACCGCCGTTCCCGGCGATCAGGCCTCTGACCTGCACTTACCTGGTAGCGGGGGCAGGATTTGAACCTGCGACCTCTGGGTTATGAGCCCAGCGAGCTACCGAACTGCTCCACCCCGCGTCGCGTCCCTTTACTTTATGAGGGCCAGCGCTGGCTGGCAAATCCGCTACCAGCCAGCGGGGCCACGGTTGGTGCAAGACTGACTGTCACCACCATCAGGCGCCGACCCCCCCGGCCGGCGGCACCGACATCCAGACCTGATAGGTGACCTTTTGCGGCGACGTGGGCAGCTGCGTCAGCTCGTGCGGGTCTCCGGTCGTGGTCAGCCTCAGCACGGGCTCCGCTGACCCGCCATACGCGGCAAGCTGGCGCGCCGATGCAGCCAGCAGGACGGGCTGGCGCCCGGCCGCTACGACCGACGCCGTGACAGCCTGGACGGAAGCGGCTGGCTGCCCGCTCATCCACGCCGCCGGCACGCCGCACATCCCGCGGACGACCTGCGCGAACTGATTCGCCACTTGCCCGTCGACGATGACCACCGACGCATTGTGCGGGATTCGCCCGCAGAGCCCCCTGACAGCGTCGGACTGTCCGACCCCGATACGCTTCAGCGCCACACCCTCCTGGGTCACCAGCCGCAGGCCGCCAGTCGTGGTGTGGCTCACTCCCAGCCCGAAGGTGGTAGCCACCGTCGGCACCAGCATCGCCGCGACGCAGAACAGGCCGGCCACGCCCGCGGTAACCGGCCGGGCACCCCGGTCCCGCGCCAGTCGGACAAGCCACGACGAGGCCCACAGCGCGAACAGGATGAGCCCGGGCATAGCGACAGCAACGAGGTGCCGGCTCGCCCACGGCTGGTCCGGCACGATGTCTGGCGCCCAGAGCACGACCGCCGTCCCGGCGCATATCAGCGCGGTCGGCAGCGCCCACATCCGCCACACACTGGTGGGGTCCCGCCAGGCCAGCAGCGCGCCAACGCTCCGGCGCACCACCAGGGCGATGCCGAACGCGCCGAGCAGCACTGTCGGCAGCCCGATGTACCAGATGAGCCAGTACAGCGTCTGCTCCGCGTAGGTTCTGGTCGGATCGACCGGCAGCCCCTGCTGGCGCTGCAGGGATGCGATGAAGGTGTAATCGGCGAGGGTGGGATGTCCGTGCACTCGCTGGACGTACGGCCGGACAAAGAGTCCGATGAGCGCGGCCAGCACGGCAAACGCGCCAATCCAGGGCAGCCAGCGCAGCGGCTTGGCCGCGAGTGCCTTCGGCACCGTGCGGCGCACCCAGCCTGTTCGCGCAGCATAGATGACGATGACGGACGCTGCGATCAGCCACACGGCCACCACTCCGGCAAGAGCAGCCGACTGGCCAACAGAGTCCAGGTAGGGGCGATCCAGCAGGAAGGTGCCCAGCAGTCCGTAGCCGACGCCGACAACAATTCCAATCAGGAACGGGGCTGCCTGGGGCCGGTGACCGATGATCAGCGCGCAGCCGAACGGGATAACCGCGACCAGATACGGCAGCGCCTCCAGGCTGAGCACCAGGCCGAATCCGATAGACAGCCCGGCCAGGGCCGCGAGAGCGCGCTCCGGCGACACCAGGCGGGCCCACCATGCTGCTGCGCGCTCCTGCGGATTGGCCACCACTGCCCATCCGGCAGCCGGCCGGGCTGCGCGCAGCCCTACCGAGTCAGCCAGTAGGCTAAGACCACCGAAGAGCGTGATCTGCAGCGCAGTCTCGCTGAGGGTGGTCCGGCTGACGTACTGCTGGGGCATGCTGATCCCGAGCACCAGTGCGCCGGCTGGCGCCCACTGCGGGCCAACGAGACGAGCGACGAGACCGGCGAAACTCAGCACGGCAAGGCCCCCGAGCAGCGCTCCCATGGCAATAGCGGTAGTTGTGCCGTGCACCCAAAAGGCCCCGGCCAGGACCAGCGGGACGCCGGGAGCGACGGCCGGATAGATCCCGGACCCGTGGGTCACGAACCCGGTGCTGGCGAAGTGCAGTCCTGGATGAGCGCCGCCGAATGCGGAGAGCATTTCCGAGATCGGCAACGATCCGTGTTGCGCGATCCAGTAGCCCGTCTGCAGGTAGGTGCCGGGATCGCGGACCACGATCAGCGACTGTGAGCTCTCGATGAGCTGCCAGGCCGTCAGGCCTGCTACGACCGCGACGGTGGCCAGTAGCCCGAACCAGCGAGTCCAGCCGGGCTCGGTCGATCTGGCGGCGGGCAGCAGCCGCGGCCAGCCAGCGGGCACGACACGCAGCCCGACAACCACGAGCACGACCGCGAGCGGCACCGAGATCAGGAGCATCGGGGCCGGCTCGAAGGCATGCGCGAGGAGCAGCGGCACACCGGGGATGAGCCAGGCCAGCAGCAGCACGACAGGGAGGACCGTGAGCCGCGCGAGCAGCACGCCCGCCGCGTCATCATGCCGCAGCCACATGGCCGAACGAGCTGACCCCTTTGGCGGCCATCTGCGCAGCAGGGTGCGGGTTACCGGGGACATGACGGCGGTGATGGGCCGGACCGCGGTGGCCGCTCTACCCGCGCCACCGGCCTCGTCGGCCTGACTCGGCTCTGCCGCATCCGGGCGCGTCGGCTGCGGGTCAGCGCTGCGGCCGCCGTCGGCCATATCGGGTGGCGCCACAGGCTAACTGTACGGGTGATCGCGGCAGCCGTGATGCAGGCCCGTGAAGCGGAAAACCCAGCGGGTCGGGGCAAGTCGCGGTTGTGACGAAGGCCACAGTAGCTACATTCAGCTAACCGTCAGCGTCCTCTACCTTTAGGGCTAATTTTTCGCGTTCTCATTGCTACCACGTACCATTGCATCCGGAGAAATGGCCGCTGACCAGGCCGATGGATGCCGACCCAGAGGAGTCATGCCCACCGACGACGAGCCCGCTGCCAACGTGACGTTGCCGGCGGCCCCCGCCGAAGGCCAGGTCCCGCGACGACGGACTGGCCGCAAGCTCAAGACTTCCACAGCGGTCCTCGCCTCACTGGCCGTCCTGCTGGCCGTCGTTGTCGGGGGCGGGGTCCTCGCGGTCTATCTGAAATACCGGGCAGCCTGGGACGGCATTGCCCGAGTCGATGTGTCAGGTGACCTCCACCCGGCGAGCCGGCCTCCGGTAGACCCGAATGCTGAGAACATCCTGCTCATCGGTTCGGACACGAGGGTCGGTGTGAATGGGCAGATCGGCGGCACAGAGGGCATCGCCGGGGCCCGCTCAGACACCATCATCCTGGTCCACATCGCTCCGGGCGCACACAGCATCGACGTCATCAGCATCCCGCGCGACTCGGTCGTGCCGATCCTGAACTGTACCCCTGAGGGTGGCACGTCAGGCCAGACCGCCCAGCCGCCGTACGCCATCGAGCAGATCAACGCGACATACGCCTACGGCGGGCCTGGCTGCCTGTGGGAGGCCATCGAGCAGACCACCGGCATTCACATCAACGATTTTGTCGAGCTCACCTTCTCCGGGTTCCAGCAGGTGATCGACGCTCTGCACGGTGTCAACGTCTGCCTGCCCGAGGCCGTCGATATCCCGGCATCCGGGCTTAACCTCAGTGCCGGAATGCACCACGTGTACGGCCGCGAGGCACTCGCATTCTGGCGGACCAGGGAATACCTCGGCACTGGTTCGGATACGCAGCGAATCCAGCGCGATCAGTTTCTGATGGCGTCGCTGTTCCAGGGCATCGAGCACAGCAGCCTCCTCAGCAGCCCCTCCACGATGCTGTCAGTCATCGACACGCTGACCTCACACCAGGACGTCGTCACCGACAGCGGCCTGACGGCGCCGGTCATGCTGAGAATCGGCGAGGCGCTACGGGGGATCAAGGGAAACGCCGTGCAGTTCGTCACAGTGCCGTGGACGACCTATACCGGCAATGCCCAGTGGATCAACTCGTCGCAGAGCCCGAACTCGGGTAACACGAACTGGGTGCAGTGGGTGCAGCCGCAGGCCAACGATCTGTTCACCGCCATAGCCCACGACACCTCGCTGCCGAAGACGGACCAGTCGCCAGCCCCGGCGGTGGCATCGGTCACCCCGGCCGATGTGCGCGTGCAGGTGCTGAACGGGTCACATACCCAGGGCATTGCCAGCTCGACGTCCGCGAACTTGAGCCAGCGCGGCTTCACCGTTGCCGGCCCGCCCGGCGATGCGGCGACCAATACCTACACCGGCTCTGTGATCGAGTACAGCGGGCCAGCCGAACTGGCTGAGGCCCAGGCACTGGCGCAGGTCGTCAGCAACGTCACTCTGCAACAGGATCCGAGCCTTACGGGCACGACGCTGGAATTGATCCTCGGCTCGACATTCACTTCGCTGCAGTCGGCTGGCAATAGCAGCACCAGTAGCTCTAGCAGCGCCAGCTCGGGTCTTTCCAGCATTGCGAGTACCTACGGCGGTATTACTGGTAGCACCAATATCTGCAGCGACAGCGGCGCTTTCACCGGCTAACGGATAACCCGGTTCGCGGTGAAATCGCACAGCTGCATCGTGGCGCGTGCCGTGCGCTATTACCTGCCTGTCGGCTGGGCGCTCGCCAGCGGGAGGTAGATCGTCGTTCCGTCGGTCAGGCTCTCCTCCCGCCAGCCGCTGAGGCCCTGCGGGGTGTGAGCCAGCACATCGTTCATCGACTGGCCGTCCCAGGGGGCGGCGCAGCCCAGGTAGTAGGCGACCGGCGTTGATTTCACAACGCACGGCGGCTGCACGCCCAGGTCGCGCAGCCGGTCGGCCTTGGACAGGAATGGCCGCCCGGCCTGTTCCGCGCGCGCCAGGTGCTGGAGCACGATGCGCTGCGAGATGATCCCGGACAGCAGGAAGACGCATGCAAACGCGACGCCGGCCCGCCGCCAGCGAGCCTCAGTCACGAGCCAGGCAACCGCGTCAGCCGAGAGCACCGACATCAGCGCCAGCGACGGCAGGAGGTACCGGGGCGCGCCAAACGGCACCAGGAAGGTATAGAAGGCGAGCACCCACGCGGCGGTGGCCGCCGCCAGAACGGCCGATGCCCGCGCTCCTGTCCGCCAGCAGACGACCACGCCGAGGACCGACACGCCGAGGAAGGCGACCCACCAGACTGATTCCCACGGCATGACCCAGCCCTGACAGCCTCGCGGCGGCACGCAGTACCAGGGCCCGCTCAGCACCTTCATTTGCGTGCCAAACGAGAAGTAGAGGCTGAACGCTGGCGGCTCCTGGCCCGCCTCGTGCAACCGCTCGGCGAAGCCGCCATACCAGATGTACGCCCCGATGATCCACTGCAGGAAGCCCAGCAGGGTCCCGGCGGCCATGGCAACCAGGATCCTCGGCTGCCGCCACGCCGGCACCGCGATCACCGCGAGGGCCGCGGGGCCCATGATGAAGACGAGGTTCTGAGGCCGCATCACGACGATGACCAGACTTGCCACCGCGATCAGGGGCAGCACGAGCCGCCCAGCCATGCCGCGGCTGACCGCCTGCAGCACCAAACCGGTAAGGGCGAGGACGCCGAGCGCTCCCCACCAGTCTGGATAGATCTGCACGCCACTGTCCTGGGTGATGGCGAGGCTGGCGAGGATCAGGCCCGCCAGCGAAAGCACCCACATCGGGCGAAGGCCGCGCCAGCACAGCAGGGCGAGGAACAATCCCACCGCGGACAGCAGAGCCATCCAGATGCGGACGGCCAGCAGTGACTCGGTGACCAGGGTCACCGGTGCGGCGAGCAGGCCGGCGCCCTGGCCGTGCACGGGCGGCAGCATGACACCGGAGACGCGGACGCTCGTCCTCGCGATGTAAGTGATCTCATCGGTTCCGAGCGGCATGCGGAGCAAGGCCGGCGTCAGCTCCGCGGCGAAGAACGCGGCTGCAACCACGATCAGCCACAGCACGCTGTCCCGGCTCAGCGGCCGACGTGCGGGCCGACCGGCTACGATTGCCCGCTGACCGCTAACTTTGAGGCCATGCACTTGTGACTCCCGGTGAGCGCTGCTGCAGCGCCATGAGCCTATCGGCCATGCCGGGCAGGGAGCCGCCGAGGGCGGTCTCTAGTCTGCGCCGCATGGTCAGGTATCAGGCAAAGCTATTCGCCTTGGCCGCTCTCGACCGTACCGTAAACTGACCACTACATTTTCGCCGATGCGGGCAACCGGATGGGCGCAAAACGCAGTACCAGAACAATAACGATGCGCTGGACGCCACTAGATGGCGCAGGCCATTGCATTAACTTTGCCGGAGCACGGCATGGTTATTGCTACCTGAAGAACAGCTTAGAGAATTCCCAAGGAGGCGGCGGTGACGAGACTTGCCACAGAGGTGGTCGAGTCATCGCAACCGCCCGAACGTCGCGGCGTGATCGCCCGCCTCGCCAGCCCGCTGGCCATAACTATGTACTGCTACGTCCTCGGCGCGATCTACGTCTGCTCTCGGATCCTCGTCAGCCCGGCCAGCACCCGCCAGAACGGCGACGTCGAGGACGTCAACCAGGCCACCTGGTTCATGCGTTATGCCGCTACCGCGGTACAGCATTTCCGTCTGCCTGCGCTCATGACGACGGCCCTGAACGCCCCTCACGGCGTCAACCTGATGTGGAACACGTCATTGCTGCTGCCGGGGGTGGTGCTGTCCCCGGTCACGCTGCTGGCCGGCCCGCAGGTGGCGCTGACGGTCCTCCTCGTGATCGGATTCGCGGGATCGGCGGCCAGCATGTTCTACGTGCTGCGCCGCTGGCACGCAAGCCCGCTTGCAGCGGCCCTTGGCGGCGCGCTCTACGGGTTCTCCCCTGCCCTGGTCAACTCCGGCATCGGGCATTACTCGCTGGTGCTCGCCATGCTGCCCCCGCTGATAATCGACCGGGTGCTCCGGCTGGTCACCGGCCAGGGCCGACCCGTGCGTAACGGGATCTGGCTGGGCCTCATGGCAGCAGCCCAGATCTTCATCAGCGAGGAAGCCCTCGTCGACGTCGCGATCGCGGCCGTGCTGCTGCTCACCGTGCTGGCGCTGAGCCAGCCGCACGAGGTGCGGCCACGGATCCGGCCCACGGCAATCGGCCTAGGCGCCGCAGCCGTCGTCGGACTCGTGGTGAGTGCGCGCGGCCTGTGGGTCCAGTTCCACGGCGTGACGGCCAAGGGCGCCGCCGCCACGACGATCATCAGCTATCACGGTCACCTGACCAACCTCGGGACGCTGCCGATCGCGTTCGTCAATCCGTCCGAGGGCGTGCTGCTGCACACCCCCGGTATGGGGAATCTCGCCAACAACTATCCCCAGCCGCTGCCCGAGTACCTTGCCTACCTGGGCGTGCTGCTGATCATCGTGCTGCTGTTCGCGATCGTCTGGTTCTGGCGGGAGCTGCCGGTCCGGGTTGCAGGCGTGACCTGCCTGCTGCTCGAGTGGCTCGGCATGGGCGCGAGGCCTCTCCAGCCGCACGTCACTCTGCCATCGTTCTTGCTGCCCTGGACTCTCGTCGAGCACCTGCCGGTGATCGAAGGAATGGTTCCCGACCGGCTGGCCATCCTGGCTGACGCCGGCGCTGCAGCCGTTCTGGCGTTTTCGCTGGACCTGGCGCGCAGCCGCCGCTATGCCCCGTTCTCTCGTTGGCGGTCTGGCGCTTGGATCGCCACTGGCATTGCCGTGGTCGCCCTGCTGCCGCTGGTGCCTGCCCCGTACGCCCCGGTGCCGGTCGGCCGAGTACCCGGCCGGCTACGCCGCGACCTTCACCGCGCTGGACCTGCCGTCAGACGCCCGGGTGCTGCTAGCTCCTTATCCGTACTCCGGCACCTCCGGGGTCATGCGGTGGCAGGCGGATACCGGCGAGCCAGCCAGCATGATCGGCGGTGACTTCATCGCGCCGAATCAGCCCGGCCGACAGGGCCGGGCCGGCCGGTCAGGCATGACGCCAACCTCGTACTACATCGACTACCTGTACGCCGGCGAGTACACCGAACCCGAGCCGTCGCGGGCGCAGATCCGGGCCGACCTGGCGAGCTGGGATCCGGCCGCCGTCGTCGCCGTCACCCGGCCGACCAGCCGGCTCGGTCAGTTCCTGATTCAGCTCTTCGGGCAGCCGACCACCCAGATCGGCAACGTCCTTGGCTGGCGGCTTAAGCCTGGTACCGCAGTCGCGGCAGCTGCCCCTCGCTAGCGCGGGCGTATTAGCCTGCGTCGTCCTCGGGCGACACTGATGCAGCTGCGAACCGCCTTCGCGCCGATCAGCAGCACGAGATACGCGGTCAGCACGAGATAGCCAGCCGTCGCAATGCCCAGCGCAGCGGCGAATCCGACGAAGAGCATGCGTCCCTCCCAGCCCAGCGCGGTGCCGTGCTCTCGGGCCACGCTGTCGCGACGACGCGGCCGGACGAGCAGGACTGGCCGCTCTGCGCATGCCAGGTCGGTGTACCGGACGAGCAGAGCCGCGCCGAGGGCGAAGACGACCGGACCTGGTACGCGCCCGCCAGCACCCACCGCCCCGATGTAGAGGAATTGCGAGCTCAGCAGCAGCACCGGCACAAGCCAGTCCAGCCGGCCGAGGTGGGCGTTGGCTGATCCGGGCGCTGCTAGCAAACTCACGAACGCAGGTGCTAGGAGGAGCGGTCCTGGCAAGCCGTGCAGTCCGAACGCCGCGACGGCCGTGACGGCCGCCAGCCCGAGGATGGCAGGCGGCAGCGGCAGCAGGCTGCCGCGGACAAGCGCACCCAGGTAGCGGGCGAGCATGCCATCGTCGCGCAGCCTGAGCAGGACGGCTGAGGCGGCCGGTGGACCATCCGACCCGCCGGTGTCGGCCGTGACGTCCGGCACCGCTCGTCCCGCCAGGCCGTAGCCGACCGTGCTGATCCCCCAGGCCAGCAGCACGAGCAAGGCCGTCCGCGCGCCAAGGAAGGGCGCGACGATGCCGACGGCCAGGAAGCGGCCGCCCGGCGGCCATCGTCACCACGGCGGCCCAGATTCGGCCGAGCTGGGTCTCTGGCGGATTCCCCAGACCGTACGGTGTCGAGCACGCGGTCATGAGGTTCCGCACTGCGACCAGGCCGACTACCCCGAGGCCTAGCGCCCACACGCCCGGGTAGCGTTCCACTGCAGCGCCAATTGTCAAGCCTGCGTAGACGGCGGCCTCGGCGATGCTGCCCCCGATGGCAGCGAGCCAGCGAACCGGGCCGGCGGCCCGATGATCGGCGTCCGCGGTATCGGTCCGCACGGTGACCAGCCGGCCCGCGACCAGCATCAGATAGCTGCACCACAGCGCTGCCACGCCGCGGACCGTGTCAGCGGTCGTCCCGGCCGAGAACCAGGCCGCTGCGCATGCCGCCAGCGCCACCGCGATGCCGGCAGCTGAGCTGGGTCCTAGATGCCGCTGTCGCGCCCAGGAGAGCACGGCCCGGCTCGCGTCGAGAACAAACAGTGGCGGGATTGCTGCTGGTTCGGTGACTGCGTCACCGGTGGCAACCGGGATGCCAACAGGAGCCAGCTTGGCGGCACTGCCGGGCCCGGCAACGCCAACGACACCAGCCTCCGGACGGATGCCGCCCGAGATAACGCCGGCGGGCAACGCCTCATCAGCTGCTAGCTCGGGGCTGCGGCGCCCGGATAGGGGCCAGGCGGGCCCCGGGTTACCTGCCGTCTCAGGCGCGGCCGCGGGCATTCCCGGCGCACTCCTGGCCAGCTCCGTGCTCGATGTTCCGCCCGGCGGTTCAGTCTCGTGGGTGCCCGGACCCGGTTCTGCGGTGACGTCGGCTGCCACCGAACCGACGACCGCCTCCGATTTCTGCTGCGCTTCTGACGGTCCGCTGTCGGTATTCAGGCTGATCGCGTCCAGCGCGGCGGAAGTCGGAACGTCGGCAGGGATGGCGCCGGCGCGAGGCCGGCTGCCGGGCGCCGGCGGGCCAGATCGCGACTGGCTGGATGACCCACGGGCCGGACGCCCACCCGAGAAGCGGCGCCCCCGCGGGCGCACCTTGCCACCGGCTTCGGCGTCGTTGCCGGCCGGCGCTGCACTTGCGTCAGGCGCCGGCCGGACAGGGCCGGCGGCGCCAGCATCCTCAGTACTCAACGCCTCTTGGAGCACTATGTAGTCAGTGTGCTACCTAGCGTATATAGCGGTCAGGGCGGAGGCCGGCCGGCGTCGGCTCGGCCCGCCGGATTGGACCAGGTAAGGTCCGCCCATGCAAACCGTCGCGGTGGTGCTGGCGGCCGGGTCGGGCAGCCGGTTCGGCTCGGCCAGTCCCAAGCAGCTGCGCGTCCTTGCTGGACGCAACCTCATCGAGCACTGCGTGCACGCCTTCGAAGATGCGCCGGGCATCGACCAGGTCCTCGTCGTGACGGCCACCGCCATCCAGGAACAGGTCGCACGCGACCTAGCAGGCCACGAGAAGGTTGCGGCCGTCATTGCGGGCGGCGCCAGCAGGACCGATTCGACCAGGCGGGCCCTCGCGTGGCTGACAGCCGGCGTTCCCGGCGACGCCAAAGTGCTCTTTCACGATGCCGCCCGGCCTCTTGTGGACCAGCGGATCATCGCGGACTGTGTCGCGGCGCTCGACCAGTGGCAGGCCATCGGCGTTGTGGTGCCGTCGTCCGACACCATCGTGGAAATCGCCGACGGCACAATCCAGCGGGTGCTGCCGCGCCAGGCCCTGGCGCGCTGCCAGACCCCGCAGGGATTCCGGCTTTCGGTCATCCGGAAGGCTTACCAGCTGGCAGACGCTGACCAGGCCTTCGCGACCATCCCTGCGACGGACGACTGCGGCGTCGTGCTGCGCTACCTCCCCGAGGTGACGATCGGCGCCGTCAGCGGCAGCGAGCGTAATCTCAAGATCACCTATACCGACGACCTGGCCATCGCGAACGCCCTCCTCGACCCCCGCGCCCAGGCCGAGTGACTGTCACAAACCGGAGTCCTCGAGCATTTCGGTCACCAGGGCGGCGATCGGCGAGCGCTCCGACCGCACGAGGGTCACGTGCGCGAAAAGGGGATGGCCCTTGAGCTTTTCGATCACGGCCACGACGCCGTCGTGCCGCCCCACCCGCAGGTTGTCGCGCTGAGCGATGTCGTGGGTGAGGACCACCCTCGAGCCCGCGCCGATCCGGGACAGGACGGTGAGCAGGACGCCGCGTTCCAGCGACTGTGCCTCGTCCACGATGACGAACGAGTCATGCAGTGACCGCCCCCGGATGTGCGTGAGCGGCAGCACCTCGAGCATCTCCCTGGCGATGACTTCGTCGATCACGGACTGCGAAGTGACTGCGGACAAGGTGTCGAAGACTGCCTGCCCCCACGGGTTCATCTTGTCCGCCTCGGACCCCGGCAGATAACCAAGCTCCTGACCGCCGACGGCATATAGCGGGCGGAACACCACGAGCTTGCGGTGCTGTCGGCGCTCCATGACCGCTTCCAGGCCGGCGCACAGCGCCAGCGCCGACTTTCCAGTCCCGGCCCGGCCGCCCAGGGAGACGATGCCGACCTCGTTGTCCAGCAGCAGGTCCAGCGCGATGCGCTGCTCGGCGCTGCGTCCCCGCAGACCAAACGCCTCCCGGTCGCCCCGGACGAGGCGGACCGACTTGTCGGCCTGAACCCGGCCGAGTGCGCTGCCTGCCCCCGACACGCCTGACAGCAAGACCAGGCCGGTATGGCAGGGCAGATCGCGCGCCGCGGGCAGCTCCAGTCGTCCCGTCTCGTAGAGCTCATCGATGTCCGCCGAGGTCACGTCCAGCTCGGCCATGCCGGTCCAGCCCGAGTCCGGCGGCAGCTCGGCCCGGTATTCCTGAGCAGTCAGTCCGACCGCCGCGGCTTTGACTCGCAGCGGCAGGTCCTTGCTGACCAGGACCACGTCCTCGCCCTCGGCAGCGAGGCTGCACGCCACCGACAAGATCCGCGTGTCGCTATCGCCAAGCCGGAAGCCCGCCGGGAGTACGGAGGGGTCGGAATGGTTCAGCTCGACGCGGATGCTACCCCCGGCCGCGCCGACCGGGATGTCGGCATCGAGCCGTCCGTGCTCGACCCGGAGGTCGTCGAGGTGACGTAGGGCCTGCCTGGCGAAGAAGCCGAGCTCTGGATGATTGCGCTTGGCCTCGAGTTCGGTGATAACGACGACCGGCAGCACCACCCGATGCTCAGCGAACCTGCCGATAGCTGCCGGGTCCGCGAGCAGGACACTGGTGTCCAGTACGTAGGTGCGGCAACCCCGGCTAGACCTGGTGGCGCCTGCTCGCTTCGCGGGTCGGGTGGCACGCGCCAGCCCGGTGGCGACGGCAGGCGCTGGCTGCGCATCCAGCGCGCGCGGAGCAGGTGCGGATCGGCGTGCTGAGGTACTGGCCACTCGCTCTCCCCTGGGCGCCAGGCGACGCCGCGGTCGGACACAACAGACGTGTCGGCGGGACCGGGTCCGGCCCGGCGAGGGGCCGGGAACCCGGCCCTTCGCTCATCTCGCCTGCGCACCAGGACGCGAAGCTCGAGGATCTCAAGGGCCTTCCCGGCGGGCGGCTACGTACCACCCGTCAGTTCAGACCGTACCTAAGCGGGCCGGGAGGGGGAAGTACCGTAACGAGCAATTCACACGGTTCTGCAAGGTCAGACCCCCGGGCCGAGGGCGGAGCAGTCAGGCGCCGAACCGCCGGTGGCGCTCTCCGTACGACCGCAGCGCACGGAGAAAGTCGACCCTGCGGAAAGCGGGCCAGTAGGCGTCGCAGAAGTAGAACTCTGAGTGGGCACTCTGCCAGAGCAGGAAGCCGCCCAGGCGCTGCTCGCCCGAGGTCCTGATGACCAGGTCCGGATCGGGCTGGCCCGCCGTGTACAGGTGCTCGGCGATATGGTCCACGTCGAGTAGCTCGGCCAGCTCCTCGATCGTCGTGCCCCGGCTGGCGTGCTCCTGCAGCAGGGAGCGGACGGCGTCCGCGATCTCCCGCCGCCCGCCGTAGCCGACGGCGACGTTGACGAGGAGGCCGTCGTGACCAGCCGTCGCCTCGGCGGCGTCCTTCAGGATGCGGGCCGTATCGGCCGGCAGGAGGTCGAGAGCTCCGACCGGCTTGACATGCCAGCCCTGAGCCACCAGCTCGCGAACGGTGTCCTCGATGATGCGCAGCAGGGTCTCAAGCTCGGCCGCCGGCCGAGACAGGTTGTCGGTGGACAGCAGCCAGAGGGTGACGACCTCGACGCCGGTCTCCTGGCACCACTCGAGTAGCTCAAAGATCTTGTCTGCGCCCGCCTGGTGCCCGCTGCTCACGTCAGCAAGGCCAGCCGACCGTGCCCACCGCCGGTTACCGTCGCACATGACCCCCACGTGCCGGGGAATCGCCTGAGGCGACAGAGCCGCCTCGAGCCTGTGCTCGTACAGCCGGTAGACGAGACTGCGGAATCGCATCCGGCACCCTTCCTTGCTGCTGCCAGCGCGGCATCGCCGTGCCGCCGGGGTCCTGCCCGGCCGGCAGATCGCTGGCTGACTCCTGCCGCGCCGACCCGGTGTCGGATGCCGCGACGGCGGCCATGCCCGTCAGAACCGTATCCAAGAATGCCATCAGTTCGGCTGAAGTCAGGACAGCTCGCACGCCGACACCGCCGGCTCCCCAGGCCTCGATCACTGCTCGCCTCGTCAGCCGCCAGCTGCCGGGACCGCTGGCGGGCGCCGGTGCAGGTAGCCGGTGGCCAGTCCGCTGGCGCGGCGTGTGCTGGCCGATCCCGGCGCAGTCACCCAGCCAGATGGCGCTCGACCGCAGGACACAGCGCAGCTCACCCGCTCCCGGTGGGTCCACCCGGTCACGCGAGCGCAGCGCAAAGTACTCGTGATCGCCAGCCGCGTCGCCTGCAGCGCGCACGGTACCGCCCCGCGCGCCCTCCGGCCTGCCACGGCCAACGCCCCCGCCGGTGCTGTCACCGACGCCGGGAACGGGGAACCGGTCGTCAGGGTCTGGCCAGGCAGCGGCCTGCGCCGGGTCGTGGCGAGCCGCGCTGACCCGCTCGGCCAGCTGAGCCAGCTGGTACCCGCACCGCTGGCCGACGGCCGCGAACGGCGCCGAGTTTCTGGCGAGGCTCAGAGTGATCTCGTAGGGCCGCCCGGCGCGGTCATGGCAGCTCACGGGCTCGACGGACAGCACGGAGCCATCGACGCAGCGTAGTTCCCCCATAACGGAACGTTAACATCGGGCTGTCCGAAACCGGCACCCCCCGCCACGGGTGACAGGCGGAGCCGAATGGCCACGTTGGTAACTTTGGAGGCCCTAGAAGGGCAGTGCAGTAACCGACGTGGCCCTCGCGTTAGCCCGGCAGCGCGTCAATCGCCGCAGCGACCCGGCGGTGCGCCGCCCAGATCTCGTCCGGCAGTCCGTCGAACTGGGCCAGGTGCCGCTCGCGGCGGGCCATCTCCGCCCGCCAGCGCGGCGCGTCGATGCTGAGCACCCTCGTAAGGTCCGCCGTGCTGATCGACATGCCCTCGAGGTCGAGCTCGTCGGCTGCCGGCACGATGCCTACCGGAGTCTGCACGCCTTGCACCGAGCCCTCCTTGAGGCGCATCAGCCACAGCAGAGCGCGCAGGTTGTCGCGATAGCCCGGCCACAGGAAATGCCCGTCACCAGAATCCCGCTGGAACCAGTTAACGTGCGCAAAGATTGGCCGCCCGGCGTCGGAGGCTGATCCGATGATGCGCAGCCAGTGCGCTGCGTATGCGCCTTCCGGATACGACATGAATGGCCGCATCGACATCGGGTCGTACCGGAGCTGGCCGTCAACTCCTTCGGCCGCGAACGTCGCCTCGGCGCCCAGCGTCAGGCCGTCGTAGACCCCCTCGGCCAGGTCGGTGATCGCGCGGATCAGTGGCTCGCGGTCGCGGGTCCGGCCGCCGAATATGATCGCGTCGATCGGCACCCCGCGCGGGTTCTCGAAGTCCGCCGCGATGTTGGGCACGTTGGCCAGCGTCGTGGTGAACCGGCTGTTCGGATGCGCCCACGGCTTGCCCGCGTCATCGGCCGATCGCTCAGAGATCAGCTGTCCGGTCCAGTCCCGCCACCCGGCCAGATCCGCAGGCGGAGACGGCGTGCGACCCTCCCACCAGACCTCCTGGGTGAGCTCGTTGTACGCGACGTTCGTGAACAGCACGCCCGTGCCGGGTGCAACCGAGCCGAGCGCGGTGGGATTCGTCACCTCGTTGGTGTCCTTGGCGACGCCGAACACGCCGAACTCGGGGTTGATCGCGTAGATCCTGCCGTCGGACGGATCTACCTGCAGCCAGGCGATGTCGTCGCCGTAGAACGAGACGTGATAGCGGTCGCCCAGGCTGTCCGGCGCGAGCATCATCGCGAGGTTGGTCTTCCCGGATGCGCTGGGGAAACCGCCGCAGATGTGCCACGTACGACCGGTCTGCTTGTCGGTGATGCCGATCAGCATGAACTGCTCGGCCAGGAACTCCTCGGACACCCAGCCGTCGTAGCACGCCTGCCGTAGCCCGTGCGCGATCTTGCCGAGCAGCGCGTTGCCGCCATACGAGGAGCCGAAGTGCAGGATCGTCCGCTCGTCTGCAACGGTCACGAAGTAGCGCTGGTCGTCCGGGGTGCCCTGGCCGAGGTTTGGCAGATCGCCGGTGACATGCACGCCGCGGACGAACCTGCCCGGCTCGGCGAGGTCGTTTACGTATTCGACACCGCAGCGCGCCATCCGGATCATGTGCAGCGCCACCGTGCGGTGGTCAGTGAGCTCCACGCCGGCCGCGTACGGCGCCAGCGGCGCGCCGGGCGGGGCCATCAGGTACGGAACGACGTACATGGTCTTGCCAGCCGAGGCGCCGCGCATGTGCTCGGCCACTAGCGGACGCATCTCGCTCGACGGGCGCCAGTTGTTGTACACGCCCTTGTCGCCTGGCCGGGAGGTGGCGACGATGGTGCGTTCTTCGGAGCGGGCGGTGTCCTTGACATAGCTGCGGGCGTAGTACCGCCCCTCACCCGCTGGCGAGATCTCGCCAGCCGCGAGCGACTCGCGCACCAGCCGGCCGTCGTCCGCGGCACCTACCACCTCGACCCGGCTCGCCCCGGTATGGCCTGCCCAGTGCCGGACGAAGTCGCGGACCGCCTCATTCGTAAGGCCAGCGCTGTCGAGCGTCGTTTCCAGGTCAGCCGAGTCCGCTCGCGTCTTTATCATCGTGCCGCCACCGCCACCGCTCCTCGCCGTGCTCCCGGGATTGGGGGAGCATACCCCGGTACGAGAGGTTCAAATGGGGCCGACCCAGGCAATCAATTCCGTACCGTTTCCGGCTGACGACACTTCGCCGGCAGAATCAAGAAGGGAACGGGGTTTCCCGCCAGGGCGCGCCAGTGCGACGGCGGCACTAGCCACGGGCGAACCCGTTTCCCCCGGGTTTTCCGCCACTCTGCCGGTTACGACTCCGGGCCCTCGCCTCTGACCTGCTCAACCTTGCGCAGAGCAGTTCTCAGGTCGGTCAGCCAGGTGCCCGAGTTCGCGCCGACGAGGCGCACGCACCAGGCGAGCGCGTCACTACGGCTGCGGGCTACTCCGCCATCCACGAGTGTGTCGAGCACTTGCCGCTCAGATTGCCGCAGTCTGGTCATCACTGGCACGGAAAAAGTGGTGAACATCACCCTATTGCCGCCAACTTCGACGCCCCAGGAGACCTTCCGGCCAAACTTATGCTCGGCTTCGCGTGCAATTTCGATCCGGTGGTCGCGAGTCTCCTCCCGGAAGCGCCGGCTGCGGCCCTCGGCGGCAGCAGCGGCCGCTGCGTCGCCCGCAGGCTCGCCCGCGACGTCGGGCGCTGACAGCGTCCCGACCACCGTGATCTCCTCGCGGTCCACCGTGACATCCGGCGGGCCGGTAAACCAGCCGTCCGGCAGCCGCCCGGTGAACCAGGCGCGCAGCGTTTCCGCGGCCGACCCGGCTCCCTGCGACGACGTATCAGTACCCATGTAATTATGATTACACCGCTGCACCGTGGGCGCAACATCTGCCCGGCAGCCTGCCCCTAGCCCGCGACGGCAGCGGCGAGCGGCGGGTCGACACGAACCGCGCCCGCGAAGCCGGACCCGAAGTCGGCCGGCACAACCTCTACATCCTTGCCCGGCTCAGGCGCCTGCACCATGAGGCCGCCACCGAGGTAGATAGCGACGTGCGAGATGTAGGCAGGGGCCGTCGGGTCGGTGTGGTAGAAGAGCAGGTCCCCCGGCTGCAGCTGGGCGAGCGGGATGAGCGGTCCAGTCTCTGCCTGCTGAGCCGCTACCCGCGGCATGACCACCCCGGCCTGTCGCATCGACCACTGGACGAGTCCGGAGCAGTCGAACACGGTCGGTCCGCTGCCGCCCCATACGTACGGGTCCCCTACCCTGCTGAGCGCGGCTGCGAGGAACGCCTTGGTCTCCGCCACCGGGAGGCTGTTGCTGCTGCTAGTGATGATCCCGCTGACGCCTGCCAGCCCGGCGGCAGACGAACCGGCGGTCTCGGCCGCCTGCGCGACCAGCGGTGCCACCGTGCCGCCGGCTGGCAGCAGTTTCTGAATCGAGCTGACCAGCACGCTGAGCCGCGCCTGTGGTGCGCTGACCACGAGCGCATTGCCGGCCGGCATGCCGAGCGATCCGGCAACGGCAGCCGAGACCACGGCGTCCACGCCGGCGATCCCGACGGTGCCGAAGCCGCCGACGGGCAGGCTCTCGCTCTTCGCTCCGGTCGCGGTAACGAGTCCGCCGAGCGGCAGGTTCTCCTGGTGGCCCATCAGGTAAGAAACGGCGATATCGCCGGCCGCTACGTTCTGCCACAGGGCAGTCGCGGCTGCCGTCGGGGCCGCGGCGAACTGGCGGAAGGTGACCGGGTCCACCCCGAGCGTCGCGACGTCGCTGCCGCCCACGTCGATCCGCGCGGCGTCGACCTGGTTGACGGCGGCTACACCGGGCAGCTTGCCGATCGCGAGCACCGCCGCAGGCGACAGCGTGTGCGGCGCGATGACGAACAGGTCGGCCTGCTGCGCCGGCCCGGCCGGCGGCAGCTGCTGTCCTCCTGAGCCGGACGCGGCGCCAGCGCTGGCGGGGCCGGTCCCGGCCGACACGAGCACGCCGCCTGTCGGCATGTTCAGGCCGGCTTTCTGCGCAGCGACAATCTCGGTCTCGCCAAGCCGGGCGCGCTGCGCCGCGGCCTGCGCGACCGCGCTGCCGGCTGGCCTGGTGCCGATAGCGCTCAGGAGGCCCGCGTATCGGAGCGCGGCGGGCGTCGCGCCATTCGCTGTGGCAGCGCTCGCGTGGCCCGGCGCTCGCCGCAGCGCCGGGGCCGAGGTCGCGGTTACCGCCACGGTCGCAGCGACCGCAGCACCGACAGCCACTGAGATCCCGAGGCCGGCACGCATCCGATGCCGGCCGGGTGCACTGCTCACCGGTGCGACGCCTGCCCGCACGACAGCGTGCAGGCGACGAAGTCCGTCGCGCACCGGTGACTCCCCTCGGTGTCCGGATCTGGCAAGCGCGTTATCTACGATGCACGCGCATTCCGCACACGTCCATACCCAGCAAATCTCGATCTTCGGGCATGCGCATGCCGAATTGGGGCACCGGGCGGGCAAAGCCTTGACGAACTTCTGCCAAACGCGCGCCATTTCCGGGCGCAACGCGGTGGTGTGCCTACGTGGCCTCGGCTACTGCAGAGCCGCGACCAGCTCGGCCGTCTCGGTTACCGGCGCACGGCAGGTGAAATGACGGCACACATAAGCAGCGGCCTTGCCGTCGACGGGGCCGCGGCCTGCCAGCAGCGGGATCGCCGCGGTATGCGCGGCCGCACCGGCAAGGCCTCCGTCGCCGCAGGCGACAACTGCGCCCGGCGGGGCGGCGGTCAGGGCCGTGCGGTGCAGTTCATCGCGCAGCGCGGTGGGCGGTCCGACGACGGCGATCTCCACGGGACCGGACAGCACCGCCTCGGCGACGGCCAGCCCTGAGCCCGCTGCCCGCGGAAACCGTCCGGCCAGCGCCGGTACTGCCGCGAGCGCCCCGACCGCTGCGTCCCGGTGCGCAGCCGAGCCGGTCAGGGCGGCGTAGCTGAGCAGCGCGTCCGCCACGGCGAAAGTTCCTGACGGGCTCGGGCCGTCGGGGACGTCAGACGGCCGGTAGATGAGCAGCTCACTGTCGTCGGCGGTGTCGTAGAACCCGCCGGTCCCGTTGCCGAACCTGGCCAGCACCGTGTCGACCAGCTCGCCGGCGATCCCGAGCCACCTCGCCGCTGCTGCGCTGTCGGTCGTGACGCTGGCAAGCGCGATCAGGCCGCTCGCCACGCAGCCGTAGTCGTCGAGCACGCCGGCCGTCGCGGACGCGAGCCCGCCTCTCGACGTCCGGGTCAGCCGGCCCGCGTCCAGGTGGACGCCGACCAGCAGCTCGGCGGCGGCCGCCGCCGCCGACACGAGGTCGGGCCGGCCGAACAGCAGCCCTGCCTCTGCCAGCGCGGCGATGGCCAGGCCGTTCCAGGCGGCCACGACCTTGTCGTCGCGGGCTGGCCTGACCCGCTCCGCGCGGGCCGCCAGCAGGCCTGCCCGGACCCGGCTGAACCGGCTCGGGTCGGACGGATCGGCACGGAGCTGCAGAACGGACGCGCCATGCTCGAACGTGCCGTCCTCGGTGACGCCGAATACCGCTGCGGCGTAGCCGCCGTCATCGGCACCGAGCGCAGTCGCGAGCTGCGCCGGTGTCCAGACATAGAACGCCCCCTCGGTGCCGGCGCTGTCGGCATCGATCGCCGCTGCGAGCCCGCCCTCGTCCGTCCGCATCTCGGCGAGCATCCAGTCGCAGGTCTCGATCGCCACGCGCCGGGCGAGGCCGCTGCCAGTGCGCCGCCATAGGTGCGCGTAGACGCGGGCGAGCAGCGCGTTGTCGTAGAGCATCTTCTCGAAGTGCGGGACGACCCAGTGGGCGTCGACGCTGTAGCGCGCAAATCCGCCGCCGAGCTGGTCGTACATACCGCCCCTGGCCATCGCGTCCGCGGTGACCCTAGTCATGGCCAGCGCCTGATCCGCGCCGGTCCCGGTCACCCGCTCGCAGTGCCGAAGCAGGTACTCCAGCACCATGGACGGCGGGAACTTCGGCGCGCCGCCGAACCCGCCGCTCCTCGCGTCGAATTCGCGTGCAAGCGCCGTCACCGCGGTGTCGCACGCATCGGCGAGGCGGCGTTCGGCCGGGGTGTCCGCAGCCGTCGCCGTGAGGCCAGTCGTC
Source organism: uncultured Actinomycetota bacterium (assembly GCA_963718765.1). Taxonomy (GTDB): domain Bacteria; phylum Actinomycetota; class Actinomycetes; order Streptosporangiales; family Streptosporangiaceae; genus JAJYUU01. Next base: position 491,106 of record CAVQZV010000018.1, on the reverse strand, counting down.
GTTTCCGGCTCGCCCGCGCCAAGCTCGGCCGCCAGCGAATCGGGCGTCAGCTGGCGGGAGCGGTCAGCCAGCGCGGCGGCGATCTGGCCGGCTTGCGCAGCGACGTGCGCCCGGTCCTCGCGCCACGCCTGGGATACGCCGAGAACGAGCCGCTGAAACTGAGCGCGCGGGATGTAGGTGCCGCAGAAGAACGGCTCCCGTTCGGGGGTCATGAACACCGTCATCGGCCAGCCGCCCTGGCCGGTCATGGCCTGGGTGGCGGCCATATAGACGCTGTCCACATCCGGCCGTTCCTCGCGGTCCACCTTGATGGCCAGCACACGCTCGTTCATGAGCGCGGCGGTCTCCGGGTCCTCGAACGACTCGTGGGCCATGACGTGGCACCAGTGACACGCCGAGTAGCCGACGGACAGCAGCACCGGCACGTCCCGCTCCGCCGCTGCGGAGAACGCCTCATCCGACCAGGGCCACCAGTCGACCGGGTTGTCGGCATGCTGAAGGAGATAGGGGCTGGTCGCGCCGCGAAGCCGCTCTGCCATGACTCCATCATTCCCTTGCGCCCTGGCGCCGCGGCCCCTGCCGTGGCATTCGCCGGCGCCTGCACGTTCCCAACTGAATTGAACCTGACCATTCGCTGACAATCCCCTGTCGCGCTGGAAAGCATCCGCTTGCGGGTCCATGCTGGTGGGAACCGTGATGGGCACGGATCAGGGCGCCGGGATGCCGGAGCTGCCTGGGTGTCGGACCCGTCACAGAGCGGTATGGAATGTGCCATCGCGGGTAGATGGGACGGTAAACTGCCGCGACTGCGCAGGATTACCGGCGTCCTTCGAGCCGTAGAGCACAAAGGTTGGAGTATTTATGCGCGTTCTGGTCCTCGGCGGTGATGGATTCTGCGGCTGGCCCACGTCGCTCTACCTGTCCGACCAGGGTCATGAGGTCACGATCGCGGACAATCTGAGCCGCCGGAAGATCGACGTCGAGCTGGAAGTCGACTCGCTCACGCCGATCCGGCCGATCACCGACCGGCTGGCTGCGTGGCGGCAGGTGTCGGGCCGGGAGATCGGGTTCGTGAACGTGGACCTGGCGGCCGAGTACGACCGGCTGGCTGACCTGCTGACCGACCTGCGGCCGGACGCGATCGTGCACTTCGCTGAGCAGCGCGCGGCGCCGTACTCGATGCGGAGCGAGAAGACCAAGCGCTACACCGTGGACAACAACATCCGCGGAACCCACAACCTGCTCACCGCGCTGGTGGCGACGGGCGTGGACGCCTCGCTGGTGCACCTGGGCACGATGGGCGTGTACGGGTACGGCTGGTCAGGCAGCGCCCCCATCCCGGAGGGCTACCTGGCGGTCAAGGTGCCGACGCCGGATGGCGAGCTCGAGCGGGAGATCCTGCACCCGGCTAACCCCGGCTCGGTCTACCACCTGACCAAGACGCTCGACCAGTTGCTGTTCTCCTTCTACGCCAAGAACGACGGGCTGCGGATCACCGACCTGCACCAGGGCATCGTCTGGGGCACCCAGACTGACCAGACCGTCCGGGACGAGCGGCTCATTAACCGGTTCGACTACGACGGTGACTATGGCACCGTGCTCAACCGGTTCCTCATGCAGGCGGCCATCGGACACCCCCTGACTGTGCACGGCACTGGCGGCCAGACCCGCGCCTTCATCCACATCCGCGACACCGTTCGCTGCATCGAGATCGCGCTCAGCAACCCGCCGGAATCCGGCTCCAAGGTGCTAGTCCGCAACCAGGTCACCGAGTCCCACCGCCTGCTCGATCTGGCCAAGCTGATCGGCGACATGACTGGCGCCGAGATCGCGTATCTGCCGAATCCGCGCCGCGAAGCGGACGAGAACGACCTGATCGTGCGGAACGACCAGTTCCTGGCGCTCGGCCTGGAGCCCACGACTTTGTCGGAGGGACTGCTCGAGGAGATCACCCACGTCGCCGCGAAGTACCGGCACCGGGTTGACCCCCGCAAGATCATTGCCCGGTCGGTGTGGCGCGCCGGGATGGAAACGTCGCCCGACCTGATGACCGGGCTGCCGCCGCAGTAACGCGCGGGTCTGGATGAGTGCCGAGTTCGTGGGTCACGGGACCACCAACTCGGCACTCCTCAATCAGCGGCTGACGCGGACGGGCCGACGTGATCCGCAAGCCAGTCGCTGAGCGGCTCGGCAGCGGCCAGGAAACCAGCCACCTGAGAGCGGGCCGCCGGCGTCCCTAGCCACGGCTCGACCGGCCACTGCCGCCAGGCGTAGAGCCCCTTCTGACGCAGCAGGTCGCCCCTCGGGTGGTCAGCGGGGTAGCCGCGCGGCACCTTCTTCAGCGCTTCGTGGCCCTGCACCTCGATGTCCTGCTCACGGAGCGTCACGACGGTCTTGGCGAGCGCCTCGCCGGTGACGTCGGCCGCGACCGCGCCGCGGTAGCGGTCGAGCTGGTCCGGGGTCATCTCGTGCATGCCGCGGCCAGCGCCGAGGCCGTCGGCCGACAGCCGTACGTAGCCATCGCGGAAGACGGCGGCCATCTCGGTCTTGTACGGCGACTTGTCCTTGCTGAACCGGACATCCCGGTAGGGCCGGAAGATCTTGGAGTCTCCGTGCTCGGGCTCAAGCTCGGCCAGCAGCTCGCGCATCGGAGCCAGCACGCATGCGTCATACACATGCTTGTGCGCCAGCCAGTAAGACTTCGAGTTATCGGCCGCGAGGCCCTCGTAGAACTCCAGCGCCTCCGCAGGCCAGCCCTCGAACGCCATAGCGAAACCTCCCGCCCGCGCACCGGGCCACGTGCCAACCCGGCACCAGCCCTCAGGGGTGCAAGGGTAACTCTTACACCCCGCTATGACGGCGGAGTCAGATGTGACCCAGGACGGGATGTGGCGCATACGGCTCCTCGAGCAGCCGCACTACGTCGGGCGTCAGCGACAGCTGCTCGGCGGCCAGCGCGTCCTCGAGGTGGCCGAGCTTGGTCGCGCCGACGATCGGTGCCGTGACGCCAGGCCGCTGCAGCAGCCAGGCGACGGCAATCTGCGCGGACGGCACGCCGCGCTCGGCCGCCACCTGCGCACACCGTTCGACGACGTCGAAGTCGGTCGGCTGCTGATACAGCGACTCTCCGAACGGGTCGGTGCCGGACCGGACCGTGCGGCGCTCGCCCGAGCGGGTCCTGGTGCCCGCCAGCAGGCCGCGGGCGAGCGGGCTCCAGGGGATCACGGCCACGCCCTGGTCGACGCACTGCGGGATCATTTCCCGCTCCTCCTCCCTGTAGACCAGGTTGTAGTGGTTCTGCATTGACACGAACCTGGTCCAGCCGTGTGCGTCGGCCGTGTACTGCGCCTTGGCGAATTGCCACGCGTGCATGCTGCTGGCGCCGATGTAGCGCGCCTTGCCGGCGCGGACCACATCGTGCAACGCCTCCATCGTTTCCTCTATCGGCGTGCCGTAGTCCCACCGGTGGATCTGATAGAGGTCGACGTAGTCCATGTCAAGCCGGCGCAGCGAGGCGTCGATACCCGACAGGATGTGCTTGCGCGACAGGCCCCTTTCATTCTCGCCCCGGCCCATCGGCATATAGACCTTCGTCGCGAGGACGAACTCCTCCCGGTCCAGGAACTTGGGCAACAGGCGCCCGGTCGCCACCTCGCTGGCACCGGCCGAGTAGGCGTCGGCGGTGTCGAAGAAGGTGATGCCGCCCTCGACCGCCGCCTTGACGATGGGCTCTGTCGCCGCCTCATCGAGCACCCAGGGTCGCTCGCTGTTGTTGCCGTAGCTCATCATGCCGAGGCACACGCGGGACACGCGCAGTCCGGTAGAGCCGAAATTCACGTACTGCACGTAGTGCCTCCGTCAAGGTGAGATGTCTAGCGCACCGAGCCTTCCACAACACGCCGCCGGACTCCGGCGCCGGCTTCGGCATCGCTATCGCCGATGCCGTACCGCGCGTACAGCCGGCGTAGCCGCCCCGGCGCCCACCAGTTAGCCCGGCCGAGCAGCCGCATGGTCGCCGGGACCAGCAGGACCCGGACAATCGATGCGTCGATCACCAGTGCCACGATCATCCCGACGCCGAGCAGCTTGATGAACGTGATGCCGGAAGCCGAGAACGCGCCGATGACGATCACAAGCAGCAGCGCAGCGCTCGTGATCACGCCGCCGGTGCGCTGCAGCCCGGTGGCGACGGCGTCTGTGTTGTCCCCGGTCTGGTCGTAGCGCTCCCGCACCCGCGACAGGAGGAACACCTCATAGTCCGTCGACAGGCCGAAGATGATCGCGAGCATGAGAATAGGCATGGTCGGGTCGATGAAACCGGTGGGCGTGAACTGAAGCAGACCTGACAGGTGGCCCTGCTGGAAGATCCACACCACCACGCCGAACGTCGCTGACAGCGACAGCAGGTTCATCGCGACGGCCTTCAGGGGCAGCACGACCGAGCCGAATGCGAGGAACAGCAGAACGAACGTCGCGGCCGCCATGACCAGGGCCATCCATGGCACCGTCGCCGACAGGCTTGCCAGCTCGTCGACGATTCCCGCCGTCTGCCCGCCGACGTAGGCCCGCGCCCCGGCAGGCGGGGCTACATCGCGGACGTGCTGCGCGATCTGGCGCGCTTGCGCCGACACCGGATCAGGGCCGTAACGAAGATCGATCCGTCCGATGTCGCCGCGTATCCCGGTCACCTGGGCGCCGGTCACACCCGGCACCTCGCCGAGGCGGCGCGCGAAGGATGCCAGTGCCTGATGCTCAGCGGGCGAGCCGGCCACCGGCGCCCGGAAAGCCACCAGCGCCTCGATCGGTGCGGTGGCGTTGCCGGGGAAGTCGCGCGCCAGCTGCTCACTGACGACTCGCGGCTGGGCCGCGGCGGGCAGGTCCCGCGCGTCGACGCTGCCCCAGGAGATCCGCAGGAACGGCGAGCCGAGCGCGAGCAGGACCACGACGATTACCGCCGCGAAGGCCGCAGGCCTGCGCATCACGGCTCCAGCGAGCCGGTACCACCCGCCGCTCCCCTCGGCTACGCGCGGCATCAGCACGGCCCGGCGCACTCGCAGCGCGTTGACCCGGCGGCCGAGCACGGCCAGCAATGCGGGCATAACGGTCAGTGCCGCCACCATGTCGACGAGCACGGTCGCCACACCGCCGTAGCCCATCGAGCGCAGGAAGGTCTCCTGGAACAGCAGCAGGCTCGCTAGCGCCGCCGCAACAGTGATGCCGGACACCGCCACCGTGCGGCCCGCCGTTGCGACCGTCCTCGCCACGGCTTCTTCCACCGAGGGCTGTCGGCGCAGCTCCTCGCGGAACCGGCCCACCATGAACAGGCCGTAGTCAATCGCCAGGCCGAGGCCGAGAATCGTGGTGATGTTGATCGAGTAGATGGAGACCGGCGTCACCAGCGTCAGAAGCCGCAGCACCGCGAACGAGCCGATAATGCCGATGCCACCGATCGCCACGGGCAGGCTCGCGGCCACCAGGCTGCCGAAGATGACGGTCAGAAGGATCAGCAGTACCGGCAGCGAGATTCCCTCGGCCCGGCCGATATCGCTGCTGACCTCCGTGTTGATAGCTGTCTCGGTCGGGATCTGCCCGCCGACCCCCACGGTGAGGCCACGTGCCGAGAAGTCATTCTTGATCGCGTTGTAGTTCGCGGTGCGCGCCGTGTCGCTGCTGCCCGCGAGTTCGATGACGGCATAGCTCACCCGGCCGTCCACGCTGACGAACCGCGGGTTGCTGGTCGACCAGTAGGTCTGCACCGACGTGACGCGGCCGCCGGGCAGCCGGGCCAGGCTCTCTGTGACGGCCGCCCGGTAGCCGGGTGAATGGACGGTTAGCTGGTCGTTACCCGTGTACAGCACCACGACGTCGGCCGCGTCCCGGCCGAAAGCGCGGTTGGCGATGTTGGCTTCCTGCTGGCTGTCACTAGTCGGCGGGGTGAACCCGCCCGACGACTGAAGATCCCGGAAAACACCCGTCCCCCAGGCCGCGCCGGCCGCAATCGCCGCCAGGGCGACGAGGAGGACCAGCCGACGGCGCCGGAACACGATTCGTCCCCAGGACTCGAACATGAGATTCTCCACGGCTATGGTGGTTAGCGGGCATTGCTGTGGTTAACACTGCGAGTGGGTTGCACTTGAGTTAACGCCGTAAAGCATTTACGTTGTAAACTTGGCATACAGAGTTAACCGCTGTCAAGCCCGAGCAGCTGAGCAGCGCGGGCCGCGGATGTGGGCGCCCGCGCCACGTCGAGCCGGCCGAGGAGGAGGATGACGATCATGGCCCAGGCGCCGCACAGCCCCGGCGAGAGATGGAGTCCTCCGGGACTTCCGGGCATGCCAATGCCACCTGGCGGCCGGCGGCGCGATCGTCTCCGGGCCGCGACGACGCAGGAGATCATCGAGACCGCGCGCAGGCTACTGGTCACAGAGGGGCCTGACGGGGCGTCCCTGCGCGCGATCGCGCGGGAAATGGGCATGACGGCGCCGGCCCTCTACCGCTACTTCGGCAGCCACGAGGAACTGCTCCGGCACGTGGTGGGCAGCATCTTCATGGACCTCGCGGATTATGTTCGCGGCGCAATTCACACGGCGGCGGAGGGTGCGCCCGCTGACATCAGCAGCAACGACGTCATGTCGCTCAAGCTGACCGCCGGATGCCGGGCGTTCCGTGACTGGACGCTCGTGCACGTGCCGGAGTTCAGCCTCATCTTCGGCAGCCCGCTGCCGGGGCTTGAGATGCTGCACGAGATCCACAACGACCCCACAGTCGACTGCGGCTACCAGTTTGGCCAGATATTCCTCGACCTCTATGGCGACCTGTACCGTCGGCATCCGTTCGGAATCCCCGCGGACCAGGACATCGATCCGTCGCTGCGTCAGCAGCTAGCTCGATACCGCGACCTGACCGGCTCCGACCTTCCGCTCGGCGCGCTGCAGACGTTCCTGCGCTGCTGGGTACGGCTGTACGGGGCGGTGAGCCTCGAGGCGTTCGGACACCTCAAGTTCGCTCTCGACGATCCCGCGCCCATGTTCGAGCTCATGCTGGCCGACCTCGCCTCGATGCTCGGCCTGCGGTATCCGCTGCCGCGCCGAGCTGCGGGCAAGCCTCCGCTCGCGCAGCCCCGATCCGTCTGAGTACTTCTACCAGGAAAAGTTGGGCACGGTTGCGGGCCCAGATCAGGTTCTGATGCGCTGGCCGAGCAGGACGTCCTGCGGGTCACTGCGTCCTGATGAGGGCCTCGGGCCGCTGAGTCACGCCACGAATGGCTCGGCTCCGGAGTCTGCCGTCATCGGCCTGCCCGCGGCGGCCCAGTCCTGCATTCCGCCGCCCACGTTGACCGCCTGCCAGCCAGCCCCGTTGAGCGCCTGGGCCGCCCGTGCCGACCGGGCACCGGACCGGCAGATCACGTAGATCTCCTGGTCGGCCGGCAGCTCAGCAGTGCGCGCGCCAAGCTGACCGAGCGGAATGTGGATCGCACCCGAAACGTGGCCGGCCACCCACTCGTCGATCTCTCGTACGTCGAGCAGCCATGCCCCGTCTGGCACCGCCGCGGCCGGAACCTCGGGTAGCCCGTTGGTCATGACGACTCTCCTCACATTCGCCTCGATGTCCTCGCGTCGCAGTAGTCCACCCTAACCGGCCAGCTGGCCTGCCTTCGCGGCCGCGAGGAGCATGCCGTAGGCGAGCAGCGGGTCCGCTGGCTCTGGCGACCAGTCTCGCTCTGGCAGCCGGATGAACCCGGCCTCTTCGTAGAGGTGCTGGGCGGCCTCCATGTCAGGCTGGGTGCACAGCAGCAGATGGCGGAGTCCCTCGCCGACGGCGCGGTCGATCACCGCAGCCAGCAGCGCCCGGCCGACACCTGCGCCTTGCGCCGCGGGCCGCACGGCGAGAGCGCGGATCTCCCCCTCGCCCGGTCCCTGAACCACGTGGCCAGCGTCCGGCCAGAATTGCAGCATCACCGTGCCGAGTGGCGGGCCGCCATCGGGATCGACAGCCACGAGCACGGCACCGAGCCCGTCCGCGCCGAGTTCTCGCAGCCGTGGCGCGTAACCCGAGTCTGGCGCCAGGAACCCGTCAGCCCGGTAGGCGGCCAGCCGGAGCTCGCCTATCTCCGCCATTTCGCCCGGATATGCGTCCCTGATGATCATTTATAAAGTTAATCACGGGCGTTGTCAGGGCCATCGAGCCGGTTCATGATGGTGAATCCACTGTCGCCTGCCTCCCCAGCGTCGCTCGCGGCCATTGCCAGGTAGGCGGGCCGCAACAGCGCTGGCAGGTCCTGTCCGCCGGCCGTCAGCAACGGCGGGTCGACGCTGCGCAGCAGGAGGTCGGGCGGCGCGGGCACGGCTGGCGGCAGCGAGCGCAGCCGCGCCGCGTTGAGTGATGACTCCCAGAAGCTCTGCTCGGTCACGCAATCGGCGAGCGGCCGGTCCGCGACATCGATGACCGGCCGCGTCGCGGCCGTGTCGCGGCCGCCGGTCAGGCGCCGCAGCGACGCCAGCAGCTCGTCCCTGCCCTTGCCCCGCCAGGCGAGCATGGCGAACGGGTCGTTGTCGAAGGCCTCGGCCAGTACGTAACAAACGGCGGCCAGGTGTTTGCACGGCACTTCCCAGTCCGGGCAGGAGCAGGTCATGTCCAGATCCCTGGCCGTCTTAGGGAACAGCGGCGTGCCGCAGCTGGCGAACACTTCCTCGATCTCAGCCGGCATCTCGCCCGCGAGCAGCCGGGCGCGGAAGATCGCCCGCGCCGCGAGCGCCTCCTCGACAGCCACCCATTGCGGCGTCGTCAGCGGAACCACGGTTAGCCGCACCCGGTAGGGCCTGGGCCGGGAGCCCTGGACGGTCGCGGTCACGTGACCGGTTCCGACATCCAGCGCGACTACCTGCCCGGACCGGGCATAACTGCGACCCCGGCTCAGCCTGCTTGCGAGTCCGAGCGATTCCAGCACCTCAATGAACCGGCGGGACCACCACTGTTCGCCGATGGGCCCGCGCTTGCTGCGCGCCTTGATCCCGCCGACCGCCTTGCGCGGGCGCGAGGGCGGGTAGTGTTCGCCGTCCCATCCGCTCATTCCGAGACCGCCTCTGGCGAGAGCTCGATGACCTCGCGCAGTTCGGCGACCGACAACTCGGTGAGCCAGCTCTCGCCGCTGCCGACGATCGCCTGTGCGAGGGCCTTCTTGTCCTCGATCATCTGGTCGATACGCTCCTCGACGGTGCCGACACAGACGAACTTGCGGACCTGAACGTCCCGGCGCTGGCCGATGCGGAAAGCGCGATCGGTCGCCTGATCCTCCACCGCCGGATTCCACCACCGGTCCACATGGATGACGTGACTGGCCGCCGTGAGATTCAGCCCGGTGCCGCCCGCCTTCAGGGACAGCAGGAACACCGACGGGCCCGTCTCTTCCTGGAATTGCGCCACCAGCTCATCCCGCCGCTTCTTCGGGGTGGCGCCGTGCAGGAAGTGAACCGGGCAGCCAAGCCGGGCTGGCCAGGTACGGCTGGAGCATCCGGCCGAACTCGGCGTACTGGGTGAAGCACAGCGCGCGGTCGCCAGCCTCGGTTATCTCCTCGCAGATCTCCTCCAGGCGCGCCAGCTTTCCGGACCGGCCGTCCAGCCTGGACCCGTCGCCGAGCAGGTGAGCCGGGTGGTTGCAAACCTGCTTGAGCTTCGCCATCGTGGCCAGAACCAGGCCACGCCGCTCGATCCCCGGCTCGGCCGCCTCGATCCGCGCCATCATGTCGTCCACCGTTGCCTGGTACAGCGAAGCCTGCTCGGGTGTCAGGTTGCACCAGACCTTCATCTCGAGCTTGTCCGGCAGGTCGGCGATCACGCTCTTGTCAGTCTTGACCCGGCGAAGGATGAAGGGGCCGGTGAGCCGCCGGAGCTGCTCGGTCGCCGCGACGTCGCCGTTGCGCTCGATGGGGATGGCGAACCGCTGCCGGAACCGCTCGGCCGGGCCAAGCAGGCCCGGGCTGGTGAACTCCATGATCGACCAGAGCTCGGTCAGCCGGTTCTCCACCGGCGTTCCGGTGAGCGCGATCCGCGACCGGGCCGGGATCGACCGGACTGCCTCCGCCTGCCGGGTGCGGGCGTTCTTGATGTTCTGCGCCTCGTCGCAGACAACCCTGGACCACGGCACGACGCCGAGCGCCGCCCGGTCCCTCGACGCCACGCCGTAGCTCGTGATGACCAGATCCGCTGCGGCGACCGTCGCCGCTAGTTCCGGCCCTGACAGCCGGTCTGCACCGTGGTGCACATGCACCGACAGGCCGGGAGTGAACTTCGCGGCCTCGCGCTGCCAGTTGCCGACCAGCGACATCGGGCAGACCAGCAGCGTCGGGCCGGCGGCGGTGCCTGCATCCCGCTCAGCCTGCAGCAGCGCCAGTGTCTGCGGTGACTTGCCGAGACCCATGTCGTCGGCCAGCACGGCGCCGAGACCGAGGCCGCCGAGGAAGGATAGCCAGGCTAGGCCGCGCTCCTGGTAGGGCCGCAGCTGGCCGTGGAATGACGCGGGGGTGCTCATCGGAGCAACTCGGCGGTCGGCGGCACCAGATAGCAGGTCGCCGAGCCAGCCGTCCGCGTCGACTTCGGTGACGGGCAGCTCGGCGACGTCCTGGCCGAGCCCGACCGCCAGCGCATCGCCGGCGGCCATCGTGCCAGAGCCGCGGCGTTCCAGGAACCGCAGCGCCGCTTTGAGATGCCGCTCGTCCAGCTCGACCCACTGTCCTCGTAGCCGGATCAGCGGCACCTTGAGCCGGGCCAGCTCGGTCAGCTCGTCCGCGCTCAGCGTCTGGTCGCCGATGGCCAGCTCGTACCGGAAGTTGACGAGGTCGGCAAGGCCGAAGACCGGCCCGGTCACCGAGCCCTGGCCCGTGTTGCGTGACCGCGCAGTGAGCTTCAGTCCCAGCCGGGAACGGCGCACCCAGTCGGGCAGCAGCACGCCGAAACCCGCTCCGGCCAGCAGCGGACCGGTCTCGGTCAGGAACCGCAGCGCACCGCGAGCGTCCAGTGGTACCGCTTCAGGCGCCGCGTTCTGCAGTGCCTCATCCAGTTCGGGGAACAGCCGGGACGCCTTGCCCAGGCCCGCCAGCAGATCGTCTTCGGGATAGCTGACGCCCGCCGCGGACCACCCGTCGGTTGCCTCGCCGGACCAGATGTCGGCGGCCGGCAGCAGCAGGCTCGGGTCGTCGGTGGCCTGCAGCGCCAGCTCCACCTGCCAGCTGTCGTCGTCACCCGCGGCATCGGGCTCGATCAGCCGGAAGCACGTCCGCACCGGCCCCGGTGGCTCCTGCGCGGCGTCCTGCCAGGCCCACAGCGCGAACGCGAGCTGCGCGGCCCTCGCGCGGTCACGTTCGGACACAGCGAGCCGGCCGTCCGCGCCGGTGAGCGCAGCGGCCCAGCGATCGGTGAGCGGCGGGCCCTCGTGCGCAACGCCACCCGGCGGTAGCAGCGCGAATCCCGGCTGTCTGGCCAGTCTTGCCCGCACGGCAGCGTCGGTCAGCAGGTCCAGCGCCTCGGTCACGATCGCGGCCGACGACTCCCCCGCCGCATTCGTGGCCCGGCAGAGCGGCGGTAGCGCGCCGGTCAGCTCGCGGGCGCGCAGCGCATCGGGCCCGGCGAGCACCGGACGCCACCGGGCGGCGTAACTCCCGTCGTCGGCTGTGTGCACGCCGGGCAGCACGCGTCCGCGGACGGCGAGGTCGGCGGCCAGCGCCGCGAGGGCGGCCAGGTAGTGCAGGCTGCCAGCGAGGATGCCATCGGCAAGCCGGGCGTCCGGCTGGCCAACCGCCCGGAGCAGGGCCAGGGCTGCGCCCGGCTCGAAGCCAAGCCCCGGCAGCTGCCACGGCGCCAGCATCGTTCGCGCCGCCGCAGCCGGGGCAATCCGCGGGGGACTCGCGACCGGGGACGTCCCGGTCGTTAGCCGCCGGCTGCCGGTAGCGGCGACGGGTCCGGTTGCCTCGGCCACCTCCGCCGCATCCGGCGATCCGGCGGGGCGGTCACGCGTGCTGGGCAGCCAGAGGGTCAGCTCGTCCTCGGTGGCCTTGCGGACGATGTCGGCGACGTCATCGAGCCCGGCCAGCACGTCGGCGAGCGCGGCGGGCGCCGCCGCGAACGGATGTGGCCGCGCGAAGCTCAGGGCGCCGTCAGGCCGGGCCGCTACGGCAGCCGCGCACCCAGAGTCCTCAGCCCACACGCGCAGCGCACCATCGGCCCAGATCCCGTGGATCACCAGCATGGCCGAGCACTCCCGCGTACGCCGGGGTTATCACTGCCGACGCTAGCAAGGTCTGCGCTGCGACACGCCGCGTTGCCGCAGTGCTAGCCCCGTGGGCCCGCACGTGGTACCAGAGCCCGCCTAGCGGTTGAAGTGGTCCTACTCGCCGCTCATGATCCGGTCCACGCCAGGGCCGCGTATGCCGCCCTGTCCTGCCTGCTCGGAGTACTGGGCCTGCTCGGAGTACTGAGCCTGCCCCGGGTCCTGGGCCTGCCCGCCCTGCTGGGCCTGCTCCATCTGCTCCATCTGCTCGGCCTCGCGCTGCGCAGCGTCCCGCACCTTGCGCAGGTGCCTGGACATCGACCGGAAAACGAAGAACAGCACGACACCCATGCCGAACACGACGAGGAAGCCCAGCGTGCCTGGCTGCGCCCACACGCTCGGCGACGGAGCCGCCACCACGTGCATTACAGGCTCACCCTCTCCCGGATGCCGGCGAATAGGTCGTCCTCTGGCAGATCAGCGTCAACCACTGACCTGGCCAGATAATAGTCCTCGGTCGGCCAGGCGGTGCGCTGGACCTCGATCGGGACCGTGAACCACCCGCCATCCGGGTCCACCTGGGTCGCGTGGGCCAGCAGCGCCTGATCGCGGACTTCGAAGTAATCGCGGCATACCACCCGCGTCGTGACAGGCAGCGACCGGCGCTTACCCGAATCCGCGTCGTCGTCCAGTTTCGCGATCCGGTCTGCATACGGCGAGTCCAGGCCGAGCGCCAGCATCGCCTCATGCAGCGCGACGGCCCGGTCCCGGCTGAAGCTGACGTGGTAGTACAGCTTCAGCGGCTGCCACGGCTCGCCGTAGCCCGGATACCGGTCCGGGTCAGCCGCCGCCTCGAACGCCTCGACCGACACCTGGTGGCATTTCACGTGATCGGGGTGCGGGTATCCGCCGTTCTCGTCATAGGTCAGCAACACATGCGGGCGGAACTCCCGCACGGCCTGTACCAGCGGAGCGGCGGCGCGCTCGAGAGGCTCGAGTGCGAAGCACCCCTCCGGCAGCGGCGGCAGCGGGTCACCTTCGGGGAGACCGGAATCGGTAAAGCCGAGGAATCGCTGCTGCACGCCCAGGATCTCGCGGGCCGCCGCCATCTCGGCTCTGCGCACCTCGGACAGGTTTTCCCTGACGCCCGGCTGTTCCATGGCCGGGTTGAGGATGTCGCCGCGCTCGCCGCCAGTCAGCGTGCAAACCAGAACCTCGACGCCCTCTCGCACATAGCGGGCCATCGTGGCGGCGCCCTTGCTGGACTCGTCATCGGGGTGCGCGTGCACCGCCATAAGCCGCAACGGCCCGCGGCCGGACTGCGACCGGTCAAGGTCAGGATCGGCAAGCACGCGGAATGTCACCTCAGTGTGAGCTCGGGGCACGGGAGCGATCATTAGGACAACACGGAGCGCAGAGCTGCTCATTCCGCGCGGCAGCCGCGGGTCCCGCCCGGAACCCGTGAACGGGGTCGACCGGGATCAGGCCCGAGGCTGCCCGTTCCCTTTCTCTTCGGGTGAATCGCCCCGGCGGACCGCGCGCCGCTGGCGGAGCCACGTGGCCCCCAGATAGATCGGCAGCGCGATCGCGAGAAGCACCGCCGCGCCAGAAAACTCGCTCTCGAGGAAGTTGCTGGCGACCTTGGCGACGAGGTAGTAGTACAGCACGACGACAACCGCGAGCAGCAGGTAGCCGCCGACGGCGTCCATGAGGACGTGCCAGAGCAGTGCGGGCCAGCCACGATTGAACCGGCCGGCATGGCGCGTCAGGGACCGACCGGACGCGACCCGGCGGCGCGCGGCCCAAAGGCCCGCGGCCAGCACGATCATGAGGATGGCGTAGCCGACGCCCACCGGCAGCAGGTCCTGGCGGATCAGGTGGGACGACATGGCAGCGGTCAGCCCCGGAGCAGGAAGTGCCAGCCGCGGATGAACAGGTGCCAGCCAAACCATAGCCACAGCGCCAGCAGCGCCCAGCGGCCAGGCGGATACCGCATGATCGCCCGGAAGGTGGCGCTGAGGGTGGGCACGCTCCCGCTGATGCCCGACAGCGCCAGCCCCTCCCAGGCGAATACAGCGCCGATCAGGATTGCCCAGACCACATAGCCAAGTACCGGATGATTGCCCATCTCGACCTCCGGGTAGCGCAGCGAATGCGAAAACTGACCCTATGCCGGTACAGCCTGACGCGCGTGGGTCCGGAGTCGACCTTCTGACGCCGAAGGAGCCTGCTTTGCCCAGCTTCGCCCTGACTTGTTTAGGCTGCGCCATTGACAGGTACCACGTAGTTGCGGAGCCTTGTTAGCCTCGAAGGATTACCCCCGTGGGCCTGACGGCCCCGGCAGCGGACCCGAACATCCGCAATTTACCTAGGAGTACCCGTGACCGAGACGCGTGACGACACCTTCACCTGGCTGACGCAGGAGGCGCACGACCGGCTTAAGGCCGAGCTCGACTACCTCGCTGGCCCGGGCAGGATCGAGATCGCGCAGAAGATCGAGTCTGCCAGGCAAGAGGGGGACCTGCGTGAGAACGGCGGCTATCACGCCGCCAAGGATCAGCAGGGCATGCAGGAAGCCCGGATCCGCCAGCTCACGCACATCCTGGAGACCGCCCGCGTGGGCGAGCCGCCTCGTACGGAGGGCGTTGTCGGTCCTGGCATGACGGTGACCGTCCGGTTCGCGGGCGACGACGAGGAAGTGACCTTCCTGCTGGCCTCCCGTGAGGAAAGCGGCGCCCCGATCGACGTGTACTCGCCTAAGTCACCCCTCGGCAGCGCGATCAGCGGCAAGAAGGTCGGCGAGACCGCCACGTACACGCTCCCGAATGGCCGGTCGTCCACGGTCGAGATCATCGACGCAGTGCCCTACGGCGGCGCCTAGCCGGGCGGTGGTGGTATCGCCACCGCCTGCCAGGCCAGATCACACGACAACGGCCGCCCGCGAGATTCTCGCGGGCGGCCGTTGTCGTGAATGACAGTGTTAAACGGCGCCCAGGTCGACCGCCTCGGCGTACATAGCCTCCTCAGCCTGCTCGACCACCTGCGCCGGAGTCGTCGGGCCGTCGGCGCGGCCACGGAGCGGGATTTCCTTGACGAACAGGGCTAGCAGGAACACCAGGGCGGCCGCCGGGACGGTCCACCAGAACACCGCGTCCAGGCCCTTGCTGATGGCGAAGAACGCCGCGTCGCGGATGACCGCAGGGAGGGTGTTGATGGTGGCTGGGTCGAGGCTGCTGCTGCTGGCGTGAAGGTGAGCACCCGGCACCCGCGAGTTGATGATCGCGGTCAGCCGGTTGATGAAGATCACGCCGAACAGGGACACGCCGATCGAGCCGCCGATCTGCTGGAAGAATGTCCGCGAGCTGCTCGCCACGCCCATGTCCTTCAGTTCCACACTGTTCTGCACGATCAGTGAGGTGATCTGCATGAGGAAGCCCATCCCGACGCCCAGCGCCACATAGAACAGGCCGGTGACCAGGCGCGAGGTGTGCGGGCCGAGATTCGTCAGCAGGAAGATGGCAAAGGTCATCGCCGCACCGCCGATGATCGGGAGGATCTTGTAACGGCCGGTTTTGACCGTGAACCGACCGGCGATCAGGGAGGTGACCATCGAGCCGAACATCAGCGGGATCAGCAGCAACCCGCTCGTCGTGGGCGAGGCGTGCTGCACGGTCTGCTGGTAGAGCGGCAGGAACGTCATGCCGCCGAGCATGACGAACCCGAGCAGGAAGCTCATGCTCGATGCCAGCGAGAAGTTCCGGTTCTTGAACACGTGCAGTGGCAGTATCGGCTCCACCGCCCGCGCCTCGACCACGAAGAAGGCGACCAGCGAGACGGCGACGATGGCCGCAAGCGTCAGGATCTCCCACGAGCCCCACGGGTACTGGCTGCCGCCCCAGCTTGTCATCAGGACGATGGCCGTGGCCCCGGCCGCGATGACGACCGCGCCGAGGTAGTCGACCCGGTGCTCGACGCGCTTCCGCGGCAAGTGCAGCGTCGCCCAGAGGTACACCAGCGCCGCGCCGCCAATCGGCATGTTGATGTAGAAGATCCACCGCCAGGACAGGCTGTCGGTGATGTAGCCGCCGACCAGCGGCCCGGCGATCATGGCCAGCATCATCGCGGCCATCATGTAACCCATGTACTGGCCGCGCTCGCGCGGCGGCACCAGGTCGCCAATCGTCGCGATCGCGCCCACCATGAGGCCACCGGCGCCGAGACCCTGCAGCGCCCGGAACATGATCAGCTGGTCCATCGTGTGCGAGAGGCCAGACAGGGCAGAGCCGATCAGGAAGATCACGATCGCGATCATCAGCAGGCGCTTCCGCCCGTACATGTCGCCGAGCTTGCCGTACAGCGGCGTCGTGATGGTGGACGCCAGCACGTACGCCGTGACCACCCAGGCCAGGTGATTCAGCCCGCCCAGATCACCGACGATGCGCGGCAGTGCTGTCGAGACGACGAGCTGGTCGAGCATCGCGATGATCAGCGTCAGCAACAGGCCAGGCAGGACGATGAGGATCTCCCGCTGCGGTCCGCTGGGCACATCTGTCGCCGGGGCCGCCGCTGCCGCGTTGTCTGCCATGGGCTGAGATTCCTCGTTTCACACGTGCGGGTGTTTCGTCCATGTCGCGCGACAGTACCGACGGTGCCGACATAAGGGTGCTGTCAACTTACCTGCCGACCGGCTAGCATCCTGCGCAGAGAACAGGCTATGCTCGTTACTAACCGGCCGTCAAGTAGATTGAACCAGAGGGCGAGGAGCAGGCAGGCGAGGTCATGACAGACACGACTGGCAGCGAGCATCACGACCGCGGCCGCGACACCCGGGCGCGGCTGCGTGAGCTGTCCCTGCAGCTTTTCGCCGAGCAGGGGTACGAGAAGACGTCCCTGCGTGAGATCGCCGAGCACCTCGGGGTGACCAAGGCGGCCCTGTATTACTACTTCAAGTCGAAGGAAGACATCGTCCGCAGCCTGGTCGAGGACTACGTCGCCGATCTGGACGAGCTCATCGAGTGGGGAAAGGCTCAGCCGCGCACCGCGGCCACCAGGGCTGAGATCGTCCGCCGGTACCTGGGCATCGTTCTTGGCGGCACGGAGGTCTTCCGGATGCTGCAGCAGAACCAGGCCGCCGTGGCCGGCCTGGCGAGCGCCAAGGAGCGCGGTGAGCTGTTCCGGGAGCGGATCGATGCGCTCATCGACCTGCTGACCGAGCCCGGCGCGACGCTGCGTGAGCAGGTCAGGGCCGCGTCCTCGCTGATGAGCGTCAGCTTCTGCTGCCTGCGCTACCAGAACCAGGTGTCCAGCCAGGAGGAGCTCGAGCAGGCGCTGCTGGACGTCGCGATGGAACTCGTCGGTGTAGCCCCGGCCGACACCCGGACCTAGCAAATACCAGACAAAACCTGCAACGGCGGCGACCTACTGACCGGCCGCGGCGGCACGGATCAGCGGGAGCACCCGGTGCGGGAGCGGGCTGTCCAGCGCGATGACCGTCGAGGTACGCACGACCCCGTCCACGGCCACGATCGCGTCGATCACCCGCTGCAGGTCGGCGTTGCTCCGCGCGACCACGCGGCACAGCATGTCCCCAGAACCGGTGATGGTGTGCGCTTCCAGCACCTCCGCGATCGCGGCGAGTCGCTCCGCGACCGGGTCGTGACCACGAGCCTGCCGGAGCTCCAGCGTTACGAATGCCGTCACCGCGTAGCCGAGGGCGGCAGGGTCGACGTCGGGCCCGTAGCCGGTGATGACGCCGCGCGCCTGCATCCGGTCGAGCCTGGCCTGTACCGTGCCGCGGGCGACTGCGAGCCGCCGCGAGGCCTCCAGGACACCGACCCGAGGCTCTGCCCTCAGCAGCCCGAGCAGCCGCGCGTCTAGGTCATCGATCAAGGCCTGGTCACCCCGTTACCAAACTGTACAAGATCTCCAGCAGACTGGCGCATTGGCTAGGCATATTGCCTAGGTGTCGCACCCGCAGTTGCGCAGCATGCCCGCCTGAAGGATGCTGCCGTGATCGCCACTTATTACCGCGAGGGAGCCAGCGATGACGGCCGAGGCAGTGCGCGAGCGGGTAACGTCAGCCGACCAGTTCCCGGTGCTGGGCATGGATGCGGTCGTGTTTGCCGTCGGCAACGCGCGGCAGGCGGCGCACTACTACTCGACCGCGTTCGGCATGCGCTGTATCGCCTACCGCGGGCCGGAGACCGGCTGCCGCGATGAGGCGGCCTTCGTACTCGAGTCGGGCAACGCCCGGTTCGAATTCCGCGGTCCGGTGCGCTCCGGGACGGCACTCGGTATCCACGTCGCCGCGCACGGCGACGGCGTGACGGACCTGGCCATCGCCGTGCCATCGGCGTCAGCCGCCTACGACTATGCGGTGGCGCGCGGCGCGCGGGGCCTGCGTGAGCCGGAGATCGTGGCGGATGAGCACGGCAAGGTCGTGCTTGCGGCCATCGCGACCTATGGCGACACCCGCCACACGCTGGTCGAGCGAGCCGGCTATTCGGGGCCGTACCTGCCCGGCTACGTGGCCACAGGGCCGCTGGCAGCTGAGCAGGCCGGACCGTTCTTCACCCAGGTAGACCACTGCGTGGGCAATGTGGAACTCGGCCGGATGGATGAGTGGGTGGACTTCTACCGCCGGGTCATGGGTTTCACCAACATGAAGGAGTTCGTCGGCGACGACATCGCCACCGAGTACTCGGCGCTCATGAGCAAGGTGGTCGCGGACGGCAGCCGCAAGGTCAAGTTCCCGATCAACGAGCCGGCCGTGGGCAAGAAGAAGTCGCAGATCGACGAGTACCTGGAGTTCTACGGCGGACCAGGCGTCCAGCACATCGCGCTGGCCACCAACGACATTGTGGGCGCCGTGCGCGGCATGCGGGCGGCAGGCGTGGAGTTCCTCGGCACGCCGGACAGCTACTACGACACCCTGGGCGACTGGGTCGGTGACACCCGGGTAGGCCTGGCGGAGCTGCGCGAGCTGAAGATCCTGGCCGACCGTGACGAGGACGGCTACCTGCTGCAGATCTTCACCAAGCCAGTGCAGGATCGGCCGACGGTCTTCTTCGAGCTGATCGAGCGTCACGGCTCGGAGGGCTTCGGCAAGGGCAACTTCAAGGCGCTGTTCGAGGCGATCGAGCGCGAGCAGGAGCGGCGCGGAAATCTCTGACCCGCTGGCGTCACCTCCCTAGCCTGAATCCGGTGGCAGTCGCGTCCTGCGACGCTGGCCGTGCTGCGCGACGGGCTGGCGGGTATGGCGGCGCACCCGGCAGGCTCCTCGCTCTCCCGAATACAGTGGTTACTAGCGGGCCATCTGGGCCCGCGGGCGCGCGCTGCGGGCGGCACAGGTTCGGCTGACCGCGTTCAGGGCCATCGGCAGGACGGACCGGGATGACGCAGCAGAACGAGACAAAGCAGCAGGGTGCGGCGGCGCCAGGTCCGCCAGAGCAGCTAGCCCAGGCGAGGCCAGAGCTCGCCGGTACCGGGCAGCAGGGCGCCTCTGGGCAGGCGGGCACGCCTCAGCAGTCGGATATGTCTCCGCAGCCAGGTTCCGTCCCACAGCCAGCTTCTGCCCCGCACCCGGGCTCCGATCCGCAGCCGGCCTCGGCGACAGTGCCAGCGTCGGCGCCTCAGCCGCCGACGCTGTACGGATACGAGGCGCTGCCCGAGGCCTATCTCGCACCGCCGCAGCAGGGCGAGCCGCGCTACGGAACGCTGCGGCACTCTTTCGGCGGGCGGCCCGGATACGGCCAGCCCGGATCGGGCCAGCAAGCGCCCGGGCAGCCACGCTACGGCCGCCCAGCTCCGGTGCGGCCAGGCCTCGGGGCAGCGGCCCGGCGCGACCCAGCCCTCGCGCCGCCGTGGCTTCGGTTCGCCGCCCAGACCATCGACTGGACGATCATCATCCTGGTGTCGGCGATCGTGCTCTGGTCGCAGTTGTCAGTGGTCGTTCATGAGGTGCAGGCGTTCATGCTCCGCCACCCGGACCACGCGACCCCGGCCGCGGAGGCGGAGCTTACCAGGATCCTCAGCAGCGCCTCGTATCAGCACGCGGCTACTTACTGGTTCCTCGGCATGTTCGGCATCGCGCTTGCCTACTTCTGGGTGCAGCACGCGGCCTGGGGCGCGACTGTGGGCAAGCTGGCCTTTGGAATGCGGGTCGTGCGGGCTGCGGACCGCTCCCGGCTCGGCGTGCTCGCGGCTGGCATTCGGGCGGTGGTGTTTCTCGCCGGTCCGGCGATCTTGTTTTTCGGTTACCCGCTGAATTTCGTCGGGGGCATCCTGTGGGCCGCCGACGCCGGCCTGCCGCTGCTGGACTCCCGGGCGCAGTCGCTGCACGACAAGCTCGCCGGCACCATCGTGGTGCGTCGGCGTGCCCTCGACGACCGGGCACGGCGATCCGCCTCCTGGTAGTCAGCTGAACATCAGCGTGTAGCCGGCTTTGCGCAGCTGGCTCACAACCGAGTCTGTGTGCTCCGGGCCCCGGGTCTCGAGGTGCAGGCTGACCTCAGCCTCGTCCACCCGCAGGTCGGGCGTGACCCGCTCGTGCACGACGTCGAGCACGTTGGCTCCGAGGTCGGCGAGTTCGGTGAGCAACGTCGCCAGCGCGCCTGGCCGATCAGGCAGCTTGCACCGGAAGGCCAGGAAGCGGCCGGCTGCCGACAGGCCGTGCCGGAGCACCTTCGACAGCAGGAGCGGGTCGATGTTGCCGCCGGACAACACGATGACGACGGGAGGCTGGAACACGCCGGGGTGTTCCAGGATGGCTCCGATCCCCGCCGCGCCGGCCGGCTCGACCACCTGCTTGGCCCGCTCCAGGCAGAGCAGCAGCCCACGCGACAGGTTCTCCTCGGTCACGGTGACGAGATCCGGCCTGGCGGCCGCCAGCAGTGCGATCGTGAGATCTCCGGGCCGGGCGACCGCGATGCCATCCGCCATCGTCGCGGCCGGCTGCACGCTGACCGGATGGCCGGCGGCGACCGAAGCCCGGACTGGCGCCACCGCCTCGGCCTGCACTCCGACGAGCCGGGCTTCGGGCAGGGCCGCGCTGATCGCGACAGCAATGCCAGCCGCGAGGCCGCCGCCGCCGACCGGCACGGCGATCGTGCGAACCTGCGGGCACTGCTCGGCAATCTCGAGGCCGATGGTCCCCTGGCCGGCGATGACGTCCGGGTGGTCGAACGGGTGGATGAAGATCGAACCGGTGGCCGCGGCTAGTTCCTGCGCTCGGGCGAGGGCATCCTCGACGGTCGAACCGTACAGCACCACTTCGGCGCCGTAGGACCTGGTCGCTGCGACCTTCGGCAGCGGGGCTGCGGTCGGCATGACGACGGTGACCGCCGCGCCGAGTTCTCCAGCGGCGAGCGCGACGCCCTGTGCGTGATTCCCGGCGCTGGCCGCGACGACGCCGCGCGCGCGCTCCGCGGCGGTCAGCCTGGCGATGCGCACGTAGGCGCCGCGGACCTTGAACGAGCCTCCTCGTTGCAGGTTCTCGCACTTGAGATACACCGGGCCGCCGACAAGCGCAGATAGTGCGCTCGACTCCAGCAGCGGCGTCTGCCGGATCATCGGCTCCAGGGTGGCACGCGCCGCGACGACGTCGTCGGGCTCGACCGATGTGGTCACGGCTGCATTGTGGCACCGACGGCGGGCGATCAGGAAACTGTCCTGGCCTCAGTCACCGGCCCAGTACCGGTCGGCCGCGAAGATGAGGGACGCCGCGCCCACCAGACCGGCGTTCTGACCAAGCCCGGCGGGCACCACGCTGACCGCGCGCGCGAAGCCGAGCTTGGCGTGGGCGCGCAACGCCTCTTCCAGCGGGTCGAACAGCAAGGTTCCCGCCTGCGACAGGCCGCCGCCCACGGAAACAACCTCCAGATCGCACAGGCACGTCGCGGACGCGATGGCCACCCCCAGCGCATGGCCGGCGCGGCGCATCGCGGCCGTCGCAATCTGATGACCGAGCGCCGCGTCACCAGCGAGATCCTTCGCCGTGGCGTCCTTATGCTCGGGCCGCCAGCCCTCAGCCTGGGCCCACCGGACCAGTGCGGGCCCGCGTGCGATCGCCTCGACGCAGCCGTGGCCGCCACAACCGCATTCCGGGCCGGTATCTGGATCCACCACGACGTGGCCGATGTGCCCGGCGTTGCCGGAGGCGCCCTGCACGAGCCGTCCGTCGAGCACCAGGCCGCCGCCGACGCCGGTTGACACCACCATGCCGAGCACGTTCCTGCGTCCCCGGCCGGCCCCGCGCCAGTGCTCGCCTGCCACCAGGCAGATGGCATCGTTATGCACTCGGACCGGAATGCCGCCGAGCCGCTCCGCCAGCCTGCTCCGCAACGGAAACCGGTTCCACGCTGGGATGTTCAGGGGCGACACCAGGCCCGCAGGCCACTCCATCGGGCCACCGCAGCCGCAGCCGCATCCGGCCAGGTCCGCCCCTGTGACGTCCGCTCGCTCCAGGACCTGGCTGATCAGAAGGTTCAGCGTTCGCCACAATTGCTCGGCATCGAGGCCGACTGGCGTCGGCACCTGCGCCCACGTGAGGACGCGGCCACCCGGCTCAACGAGGCCGGCTGCTAGTTTCGTGCCGCCGATGTCGACGGCGAGCGCCGGGCGGGTCTCATCCATTCGCCACCCTCCCAAGGTGCGATCAAGGTGAGCGCCGACATAGTGTCGAATGGTGCAGCCTACGACTTCGCAGCCGCCACTCCCGGGTCAGCCACCCGCCTCGGCCCCGCCCAATGCCAGCACGCTCGGGCAACTCCGCGCTAGCGGACACGAGCTGCGCACCGTCAAGCAGGAGCTGCGGCACAACCTGCTCGAGGCGATGCGCGCCGGGCAGGACCCATTCCCCGGCATCATCGGCTTCGAGCAGACCGTGCGGCCGCACCTGGAACGAGCGATCATCGCCGGTCACGACGTGATCCTGCTCGGCGAGCGCGGCCAGGGCAAGACCAGGCTCATCCGGACGCTGACCGGGCTGCTCGACGAGTGGACGCCGGCCGTCGCGGGGTGTGAGATCAACGATCACCCGTACGTGCCTGTGTGTGCGCGATGCCTGCGGCTCGCCGCCGAACTCGGTGATGAGCTGCCCGTCAGCTGGCGTCCCCGGGGCGACCGTTACGGCGAGAAGCTCGCCACGCCCGACACCAGCGTCGGCGACCTCATCGGCGACATCGATCCGGTGAAGGTCGCGGAGGGCCGGACGCTCAGCGACCCGGAGACCATCCACTTCGGCCTGCTGCCGCGCACCAACCGCGGCATCTTCAGCCTCAACGAGCTGCCCGACCTCGCCGAGCGGATCCAGGTCTCGCTGCTGAACGTGCTGGAGGAGCGCGACATCAGCGTCCGCGGCTACGCCCTGCGGCTGCCGCTCGATGTGATCCTGGTGGCCAGCGCGAACCCGGAGGACTACACCAACCGTGGCCGTATTATCACGCCGCTGAAGGACCGGTTCGGCGCGGAGATCAGGACGCACTACCCGCTTTCCCTGGACGCCGAGCTGGCGCTCATCATGCAGGAGTCGCAGCTCGCGTGGGATGGGGCTGATCCCGGCGCCGTGCTGCCTGCCCACCTGATCCAGGTGATCGCGAGGTTCACCAGGCTGGTCCGGGCATCGCCAGCGGTGGATTCGCGGTCCGGCGTATCGGCCAGGTTTGCCATCGCGGCCGCGGAGGCCGTGGCCGCCTCGGCGGTGCGGCGCGCCGCGATCACCGGCGAGCCTCAGCCGGTTGCCCGGGTGTGCGACCTCCCGTCGGTTATCAGCACGCTTCGCGGCAAGGTGGAGTTCGAGGTGAGCGAGGAGGGGCGCGAGCAGGAGGTGCTTGACCACCTGCTGCGTCGCGCCGAGAGCGACACGTTCCGCGCGCTGCTCGGCAACGCCGACCTGTCCGGGCTGCTGGCCAGGTTCAGCGACGGCGGCTCGGTTGAGACCGGCGACCTGGTTCCGGCCGCCGACCTGCTTCGTCGTATCGGCGAGGTGACCGGGCTGGCGAAGATCATGGAGCGGCTGCAGATGACCGGCGGCGAGTCGCTCGGCCAGGCGGCAGCCGCGCTCGAGTTCGCGCTCGAGGGCCTGTACCTGATGCGCCGGCTTTCCAAGGACTCGACCGACGGCGGCTCGGTGTACCGGACCTGAGCACCCGTAGCCGATCGGCGACCCAAGGAGTCCGGGCCGCCAGGGCATCGCAGCTAAGGAGGTGAGCGCGCGTGCCGGGTTATCGCTATGGCGAGTACGCGGGCGGTCCTGATCCGCTCGAACCCCCGTACGACGTGCGCGGTGCCATGGACTCCCTGGGCGAGTCCGTGCTTGACGGCACCGACCCGGCCAGCGCGCTGCGCGATCTGCTGCGACGCGGACTGTCCGGCCACCGCGGGCTGGACGACCTGCTGCGCCGGGTCCGCGAGCGGCAGCGTGAGATCCGCAGCCGGGGTCGGCTGGACGGCATCCTGGACCAGGTCCGGTCGCTGCTGGACACCGCCATCGGCCAGGAGCGCGCCGAGCTGTTCCCGAACCCTGATGACTCGGCCCGGCTGCGCGAGGCCGAGCTGGACAGCCTGCCATCCGACACCGCTCAGGCGATCAGGCGGCTGGCTGACTACGACTGGCAGTCGGCTGCGGCACGGCAGACGTTCGAGAAGCTGAAGTCGCTGCTGCGCAGCGAAGTGCTGGACAGCCAGTTCCGCGGGATGCGGCAGGCGCTGTCTGATCCTGACCCGGCCGCGCTGCAGCGCGTCAAGGACATGATGTCCGCGCTGAACGCCATGCTCGACGCCGACGCGCGCGGCGAGCACACCCAGCAGGACTTCGATAACTTCATGGCCGAGTTCGGCGACATGTTCCCGGACTCACCGGCCAACCTCGAGGAACTCATCGACGCGCTGGTGCGGCGGATGGCGGCGGCCGAGCGGCTGCTCAACTCGCTGACCGACGAGCAGCGCGACGAACTGGCCGGCCTGATGTCGCAGGCGCTGGAGGATGCCGGGCTGGCTGCCGAGATGTCGAGACTGGCTGACGGCCTGCGCGCCCGCCGTCCGGACATCGACCAGGGCTGGCCGCAGCCGGGCATGACCGGCAGCGAGCCGCTTGGTCTCAGCGACGCCACCACGGCGCTGTCCGAGCTGGCCGACCTCGCCGACCTTGAGGACTCGCTACGACAGGACTATCCAGGCGCGCGGCTGGACGACATCGACGAGGAAGCGGTGCGGCGGGCCCTCGGCCGGCAGGCCGTCGACGACATGGAGGCGCTGCGGCAGATCGAGCGGGAGCTGGAGCGCCAGGGCTACCTTCAGCGAACCGACGGCCGGCTCGAGCTCACACCCAAGGCGGTCCGGCGGCTTGGTGACACGGCGCTCCGCAAGGTTTTTGCTCAGCTGCCTGACGGCCGCTCCGGTGACCACGATCAGCACGACGCCGGGCAGGCGGGCGAGTACACCGGCAGCACACGGCCCTGGCGATTCGGGGACGAGCAGGCCATCGACGCCGCTGCCACGGTGCGGAACGCCCTCCTGCGCCAGGCAGCACCGCGACCGGAGGCGGCCTCGCCGGGCGAGGCGGCCCGGCAGCTGCCCGACGGGCAGCGCGCGCCCGGCAACGGCTCGGCCAGCGTCCGGCTGTCCGTGGACGACTTCGAGGTCACCGAGACTGACCGGCGCGCGTCAGCGGCTGTGTGTCTGCTGGTGGACCTGTCCTACTCGATGGCACTGCGTGGCACCTGGGGGGCCGCCAAGCAGACCGCGCTCGCCCTGCACGCACTGGTGCGCAGCCGCTACCCGCAGGACGCGATCCAGGTCATCGGCTTTTCCAACTACGCCCGCGAGCTGCGCGAGACCGAGCTCGCCGGCCTCAGCTGGGACATGGTGCAGGGCACGAACCTGCACCACGCGCTGGTGCTGGCGGGCCGATTCCTGGATCGGCGGCCCGAGCACAGCCCCGTGGTCATGGTGATCACCGACGGCGAGCCCACAGCGCATCTGCGCCGGGACGGACGGTTCTGGTTCGACTGGCCGCCGTCGCCAGAAACCATTGAGCTAACCCTGGCCGAGGTCGACAAGATGACCAGGCGCCGCGCGACGATGAATATCTTCATGCTGGCCGACGACGAGCGGCTGACCGCTTTCGTCGACGAGGTTGCGAGGCGGAACGGCGGCCGCGTGCTGCGGGCGATGTCGGACAGTCTCGGTGAGTACGTGGTCAAGGACTTCCTTTCCACGCGCCGCCAGCACGCGAGATGACGTGGCCGCCCCGTTGCGCGTGTAGGCGCGGAGCGGGCCGCGGGCCTAGGATCTGGCCATGTCATTTGGCGACAGGCTCGTTCTCTGGCTGCACATAGCCTTCGCGATTTTCACCATCGGGCCGGTGGCGCTCGCCATTTCCTCGACGCCTCGCTACATCCGGCACCGGAACATACCGGTACTGCGTTATCTCAGTCGGATCACGCTGATCTTTACGGCCGCGTCACTGCTCGTGCTCGTGTCCGGCATCGTGCTCGCCAACATCGTGCACGCGTTCAGCCGACCGTGGCTGACCGTCTCGATGACGCTCTTCGTCGTCGCGATCGTACTGCTCGTGCTGATCGTCAGGGATCAGCGGAAGGCCATCAGGGCGCTCGCGGAGCAGGCGTCGGACGACAAGGCCGGGCGCAACGCTGACCGCGAGGAAGGGGTAGAGTCCGGCCAGCACGGCGAGGACGGCACCGGCCAGCAGGCGGCCGAGGCGGCGCATATCGCGTCGGTCGAGCGCGGCCGGATCGCTGCCCTGGGCGGGGTGGTGAACCTGCTCTGGCTCGTCATCCTCGTGCTGATGGTATGGCGCCCATAACCGCCCGAAACACGGATAAAATTTTCGGAAGTTTGCCGCATTCGGGCGGTGCGGCTAACCCGGCAGGAGTACCGTGCCGGTCGTAGTTGCGCCCTGGTTAAGCTGTGCCCCCAAAGTTCCGGGCGGCCAGCATCAAGGAGGAATCGTGAGTTCTGAGAGCGTGTCCGGCGGCTCGAAGCGGTCGCTCACCATCATTCTGGCGATCATCGCCATTATCTGCCTCATCGTTGGCATTCTGTGGTTCGCGGGCGCGGCACCGTCGTTCCTTGACTCGGGCAGCCACGTCAAGGGCAGCAGCGGCGGTCACGTGTACCGCGGCACCGCGGCCATCGTGGTCGGGCTGGTGCTCGGCGGCGCGGCCTGGTTCACCCGCAAGAAGTAAGCATCACCCCGAACCAGGGCGACGGCCCGTACGACCAGCCGGGGGCGGCAGCGCAAGCTGCCGCCCCCGGCTTGCTGTTGGGACCTGGCGGCTGCAGTACGTGGCCAACCGCCAGGGTGCGTACTAATGTTCGTTAAGCGCACATAGCGCTCCCTGACCGGGTTCGCCGCGATCGGTCGGGTCCCGGCGGCGCGGCAGAGGACGACATGCGCGCTCGCACTCAGGTTGGCATTGTCGGCGGCGGACCTGCCGGGCTGCTGCTGTCCCACCTGCTCGCGCTGCGCGGCATCGACTCGGTGCTCATCGAGATCCGCAGCCGGGAGTATTGCGAGGCGCGGCAGCGGGCCGGCGTGCTGGAGGACGGCAGCGTTGCGCTGCTGCGCGATGCGGGCCTGGCTGGCCGGCTGGACCGGCAGGGCCTTGTACACGGCGGTATCTACCTGCAGTTCGAGGGGCAGCGCCGGCACATCGACTTCCGCGACCTGGCCGGCCGGACCGTCACCGTCTACGCCCAGACCGAGGTCGTGAAGGACCTGATCGCCCGGCGCCTCGCGGACGGCGGCGCGCTGGAGTTCAGCGTGACCGACACCGCCGTGGCCGACCTCGATACGGACCGGCCGGTGCTGCGCTATACCGATGCCTCCGGCACCCCGCACGAAGTCACGTGCGATGCGATCGCCGGCTGCGACGGCTTCCACGGCATCTGCCGCCCGGCGATCCCGCCGGGACTGCTGACGACGTGGGAACGCGACTACCCGTACGCGTGGCTCGGCATCCTCGCCGACGTGCCACCGTCGACCGACGAACTCATCTATGCCCATCACGAGAACGGCTTCGCGCTGCACAGCCTGCGCTCCCCCACGGTCAGCCGGCTGTACCTGCAGGTAGGGCCGGACGAGGACATACCGGCGTGGCCGGACGAGCGGATCTGGGCCGAGCTGGCGCGGCGGTTCGGACTGCCAGGCTGGACGCTGCAGCAGGGACCGATCGTGGACAAGAGCATCACGCCGATGCGCAGCTTCGTCAGCGCCCCGATGCGTTACGGCCGGCTGTTCCTGGCCGGCGACGCCGCGCACATCGTGCCACCCACCGGAGCCAAGGGGCTCAACCTCGCGCTCGCCGACGTCGCGGTGCTCGCCCCGGCGCTGGACGCGCTGCTGCACGGCGATCAGCGACCCGCTGCCGATTACTCAGCCACCTGCCTGCAGCGAGTCTGGCGGTCGACGCACTTCTCCTGGTGGATGACCACCATGCTGCACCGCACTCCCGGCGCCGACGAGATGGAGATGCAGCTCCAGCTCTCCCAGCTGCGCTACGTCGTCGGCTCGCGCGCCGCGGCCACGTCGCTCGCCGAGAACTACACCGGCTTCGCGGTGCCGACCACCGTGAGCGCGCTCATCGCCAACGGTTAGGTACTGCCGCCAGGTTCGTCCCGCGGTCGCCCGCCCCGCCCCCCGCGCGCGGAACTGCCCCACCCGCCGCCGGCCAGCTGGCTCCTCATCTCCCGCAATCCTGCGAATGACGCGAACAAGCAGGGCCGACCTTCGTCACAGGGTGTTCATTTATCAAGACGCTGTTCTAGTATCCGGAACATGCAACAGGCAGACATCAGCTCCGGCTTCTCCCAGTCCCTGGAGCGCGGGCTGGCGGTCCTGGCGGCGTTCCGTCCGGACCGGCCCACGCTCGGGATCAGCGAGCTAGGCCGCGAACTCGGGCTCACCCGCAGCACGACGCATCGCTACGTCGCGACACTGGCCACGCTCCGGTACCTGGAGCAGGACGGCTCGACACGCAAGTACCGTCTCGGCCCACGCGTCCTCGACCTGGGATTCTCGATGCTCGGCTCGCTCGAGCTGCGGGATGTCGCGGCGCCGCACCTGCGGCGCCTCACCGACACGACCGGCCATACCTCAAATCTCGCCATCCGTGATGACACCGATGTGATCTTGATCGACCGGGTCCGGGGACGGCCCGGCCGCTACCACCACCTCGAGTTCAGCCTGCATGTCGGCTCGCGGCTGCCGTCGTACTGCAGCGCTACCGGCAAGGCGCTACTCGCCTTCGTCCCGCGCCCCGACCTCGACAGGCTGCTCGACCGGATGGACCTGGTTCAGCGCGGGCCCCGCACCCTGACCGACCGGGGCGCGCTGCTGGCCGAACTCGAGCAGGTACGCAGGACCGGTCTCGCCACCAACGACGAGGAGCTCGAGAGCGCGCTGCGCTCCATCGCCGCGCCGGTGCGCTCGCGCTCCGGTGAGGTCGTGGCGGCGGTCAACGTCGCTATCCCGTGGTCCCCGGCGGCCATGACGGAACTCGTCGCGCAGCTCGGGCCGACGATTCAGGCGACCGCCCAGCAGATCGCGGCACGGGTGATCTAGGCGCTGCTCGTATCCCGCCGTGCGCTGCTGGGGGTGTGCAAGTAGTACCCGACAGGGAACAGCCGCACGTTCAGATGGTCGTCAGCGAGTCCCCACAGCCCGCGCCGGGCGAAGAGCGCGACGAGGACCGCGACCAGGCCGAACACGATGAGGTACCAGGCGTTGAACGAAGCCAGCGTCTGCTGGAGAACCATGTAGACCGCGGTGCCGATGATCGGCCCTTCGATGGTGCCGAGCCCGCCGATAATGGTGGCGAACGCCATCTCCGCAGTCCACGAGATGCTGAAGACCGCGCTCGGCTGCACCTGAAGCTGGCTGATGGCCAGCACCGCGCCCGCCGCACCGCAGCCGATGGCCGCCACGACGAAGACCAGCAGCCGTGCCAGCCCGACCTTGACTCCAGAGCTGCGCGCGGCCGCCTCGTCATCTCGGATCGCGGTCAGCATCAGGCCGAGCCTGCCGCGAAGCAGAAGGTAGACGGTGAGCATCGCCAGCACCGTGACGGCGAGTCCGGTCCAGTAGGTGTACGCGGTTAGCAGCGTCGGGCTGTAACCGGCCAGGCCCGGCAGGGGCAGGCCCGTACCGCCGCCGATCGACGAGAACTTCTCGATGATCAGCATCACCGTGGCGGCAAGCACCCAGGTAGCGATGGCGAAGTACCCACTGCGCAACCGGGATACGAGCCACCAGAGCGGCAGGGCAGCGACGCCGCAGCCCACTGCGGCAACTGGAAGCGCGGCGAATGGCGAGATCCCGTGGAGCGCGAGGATGAGCACGAAGTAGGCGCCCAGACCGACGAACGCCTGCTGGCCGACTGACACCAGGCCTGCATATCCGGCAAGCAGGTTCCACATGCTCGCGAGGGTCAGCACGATGAACGCCTGCACCATGATGGTGGTCGTGCCGGAGTAGACCAGGTAGGGGATGAGCGCGAGCACGACGACAACGATCAGCGCGCCGGTTCCGGTCCAGGCCACGTTTCGCCGTGACCGAGTGACCCGGAATTGTGCGACCGGTTGGGTGCCGGCTTCTGCGACGAGGCTCATGACTGGGCCCTCCGCGTAGTCAGCCCCTGCGGGCGCAATACGAGCACGACAAGGAAGACGATGTACCCGGCGAGTATCTCGTCGGAAATGTTGATCTGGGCGCCGATCTGCTGAGCCACGCCGAGCACGATGCCGCCAAGCAGGGTGCCCCACAGCGAGCCGAGCCCGCCGATCACCACGGCGGCAAAGGCGAACAGCAGGATGACATCGCTACCGGTCGTCGGATCGAGCTGCGAGCCCATACCGTAGGCGATGCCCGCTAGCGCGACCGTGGCGAAGGCGAGCGCGGCCGCGATGCCGAACACGTGCCGGTAGTCCACCCCGGCTAGCTGCACCGCCTCCTGGTCGTCGGCGCTGGCGCGGATGAGACGGCCGTACTTCGAGCGAGACAGGAAGTACTGCAGACCGAGCAGCACCACGACCGCGGTCGCGAAGATAACCAGGGGCAGGTAGCCGATCTGGATTTGCGAGCCGAGGTTGAAGGAATCTCGCACCAGAGCCAGCCCGCTGCCGATACCGCGGCTGTTGGCGGTGAAGAACTGGAGTAGCCCGTTCTCGATCACGATCGACAGGCCGAAGGTGACCAGCAGGGTAGTGAGGACGCTGCGATTGAGCGCGCTCTGGATGACGGTGCGCTGTAGTGCATAGCCGACCAGCGCCATGACCGGCACGGCGATGACGAAGGACCAGAGCACCGGGATGTGGGTGACGGTGATGATGCCAATCGCTACGTAGCCCGCGACAACGGCAAGATCGCCGTGCGCGAGGTTGACGACCTTCATCACGCCGAAGAGCAGGGACAGCCCGCAGGCGAACAGCGCGTACAGCCCGCCGGTCAGCACGCCCTGGATGATGGCGTTGACCCAGGCCATTTACGCCTCGCTCCCTTCCACCGCCGGAGCGCCGGGTACGACGGCCGCCAGGCCGAAATACGCCGCCTCGACTTGATCCGCCGTCACGTCGGCTGGCCGCCCCTCGAGTGTGCTCCGACCCTCGAGCATGCAGTGGATGTGCGATGCCACCCGCATCGCCTGGCTGACATCCTGCTCCACCAGCAGCACCGTTACACCGGTCCCCAGGATCTGCGGGAGCATGCCATAGATGCGCTGGACGACAACCGGCGCCAGGCCGAGCGAGAGCTCGTCGAGCAGCAGCACGCGCGGGTTGGCGACGAGCGCCCGGCCGATGGCGACAGCCTGCTGCTCGCCGCCGGATAGCTGGGCGGTGCGCTGCGCACGGCGCTCGCGCATCCAGTCGAACAGCTCGTATACCCGTTCGATCGTCCACGGGCCTTGGCGGGCGTACGAGGCGCCGACCTGAAGGTTTTCCTCGACCGACAGCGACCCGAACAGGCGCCTGCCCTCCGGCACCATGACGATCCCTTGCCTGGCCCGCAGCTCTGGCCGCAGCCGGGTCACATCCTGGCCGTCGAACACGACCGTGCCAGCCGTCGGGTGATGCAGGCCGGCGATGGTACGCAGCAGTGTCGATTTGCCCGCGCCATTCGCGCCGATGATCGCGTAGACCTCGCCGGGGAACACCTGCAGGGAGACCGCGTCGAGGGCCCGTAGCTGGCCGTGGTGCACGACCAGGTCGCGGACCTGCACCAGCGGAGCCGCTGACCGTCCGTCGTCCGGCGGCGTGCTCACGACTCGCTCCGGTCAACGTCGGCCGGCGCCTGCAACGAGCTCGTGGCGAGCGATCCTCCTGCCAGCGCCGCGGTGACCTCGGTGCCGAGGAAGATCTCGCGCACCGCCGGGGTGGCGAGCACCGCGGCAGGCTCGCCGTCCCCGACGAACTTGCCGCCGGCCAGGCAGATCAGCCGGCTCACAACGGCTGTCAGCGCGCGAACGACGTGCTCGATCCAGATCACCGCGGTTCCCTCGGCGTTGACGCCCCGGACGATCTCGACGAGCTGCGCGACCTCCGGATCGGTCAGTCCGCCGGCGACCTCGTCCAGCAGCAGCAGTGTCGGCTGGGTGGCCAGGGCACGCGCCAGCTCCAGCCGCTTGCGCTGCAGCAGGCCGAGCCGCTCGGCGGGCACGTTCGCCTGGCCGGACATGCCGCTGCGGTCCAGCGCTTCGACCGCCGCCGCATAGCTGGCCCGCCGCCGGAGGCCGCCGCCCTGCTGGGCGGCGACGAGCACGTTCTCGAACACGGTCATGTCGCCGAACGGCTTCGGCACCTGGTAGGTGCGGCCGACGCCCAGCCTGCACCGCGCTGCCGCGTCGAGCCTCGTGACCGTGCGCCCGGCGAACCGCACCTCGCCCGAGCCCGGTGCGAGATCACCGGAAATGAGGCCGAACAGGCTGGTCTTGCCAGCACCGTTCGGCCCCACGATGCCCACGCAGTCCCCGGGCCCGACGGCCAGCGACAGCTCCTCAGCGATGACGACCCGGCCGAACCGTTTCGTCACCTGGTCGAGTTCAAGCAGCGCGCTCGCCATCCGGTCAGGAGTTGGTGGGCTTCAGATCTGCGGTGATCTTAGCGTCCGGCTGCAGCGTGTTGTCGACAGTCTGCATCTCGACCGGGTACTTGGTGCCCTTCTGCCACTGCACACCGACCGGAGGGGTAATCGCCACACCTGGCGCTGGGCCGCCCGAGGCGAAGTTCAGCGGCCCGGCCACCCCATGGATGTTCACGTTGTGAATGGCATCGGCCACCTCGGCCTTGTCGTGCGGATCGCTCACGGAGGACAGAGCCGCGTGTGCCGCCTCGAACAGGCTGTAGTTGCTGATGTTGGAGTTCCACTGCCCGTTGGTGCTCGCCTCGAAATCGCTGGCCAGCTGCTGGCAGGTCTCCCCGGTGAACGACGATGTCCACGGCAGCGTCGGCGTCCACCACGCGTCGGTCGCGACGTTGTAAGCCGCGGACCCCAGCGCGTAGGCGTCGGGCGGGAACAGCAGCACCTTGGCGACGGTCGCCAGCTTCGGCCTGAAGCCCTGCTGGATCGACTGGTGCCACATCGTGGCGAAGTCGGGCGGCAGCGGCACGTTGGTGAAGAAGTCGGCACCCGCCGCCTTGAACGCCGAGATCATCGACGTGTAGTCCGTCGTCCCGTCCGGGTAAGCCGACGACATGTCGAAGGTGTATCCCGCGGACTGGGCGATCGGCGGGAACACCGCACGGAACGCGTTGCCGTCGGAGTCGTTCGGGAACGCAGCAGCCACCACCTTGTTGGTGTTCAGCTGGGAGTGGATCCGGTTCCACATCGGGATGAAGCACTGGACCAGGTGCTCGGCGCCGAGGAAGTACATCGTCACGTACTTGGCCTTCTCGGT
Organism: uncultured Actinomycetota bacterium; assembly: GCA_963718765.1. GTDB lineage: Bacteria > Actinomycetota > Actinomycetes > Streptosporangiales > Streptosporangiaceae > JAJYUU01. Next base: position 456,933 of record CAVQZV010000018.1, on the reverse strand, counting down.
CGCGTGCTGCGGGTTACCTTTCGGGAACAGGTTCAGGTACCACGACTCCCACGGGATGTTCGCGCAGATCAGCGGCGTGCCCAGGGTCTCGGCCTTGCTGCTGACGGCATTGACGGTCTCCGGGGTCGACGAGGCGAGCAGGAGATCCACCTTGTCGGTCAGGATCGCGGTACTGGCCAGGTCACCGGCCCGGGTGGGGCTGGACTGGCTGTCATAGGACTTGATGGTGACCGGGTAGGTCTTGCCGCCGATCTTGAAGCCGTTCTTGTACGGGGCGGTCTGCTTGATCTTGGAGATCACCCAGTTGTCGGGCGCGCCGAAGCCGGCCAGCGATCCGGTCAGCGGGTGGATCCAGCCAATGGTGATGCCCTTGGCGGTACCCGAGCCCGAACCCTTGAGGCTGGTGCCGCACGCCGCAAGCAGTCCGCCGAAACCTGCGAAGGCAGCGCCGGCTCCGGCCACGCGCAGCAATCCTCGGCGGCTGATCGCCAAGGACTCGCTGGTGCTGTCGGAGTGCGCAGTCTGATCACTCATCCGTCATCGATCTCCTCTTGCGTCCGCCCGGGCTCCGCGCGAAGCCCTGCGGAAATCGCGCCGAAGCCACTGGTACTGAGCTACTGCGCTCAGAGGAGTCTGGCGCAGCGTGATCGCGAGATCCGAGGTGTGCGCGTGGCGTACGCCTATGCGCAATGTAGAAACCTAACCAGCGTGCCGGAGCAGTGTCAACGACTCAAATCGACCTGATACCGGCGCGCGCCCCGGCTGTGACACGCGGCAGGAAGACCAGTCACAAGTGCGTAACGGTGTCATAACGGTGATGGGCCGGCTCTCCGGCCGCGCGGGCGCTCAGGCGCCCTGCGAGCGCAAGTCCGCCTCTATCCGGCGGGCAGTTTCCTGCAGGGCGGGCAGCAGGTCTGCCTGCATCTCCGCCAGGCTGACCCGGCTGGCGTGCGCGGAGACGTTGATGGCCGCCGTGACCTTACCGCCCGATCCGTGGATGGGTGCTGCTATGGCCCGCAGCCCCTCCTCGAGTTCCTGGTCGACGATCGCGTAGCCTCGGTGGCTGACCTCCGCGACGATGTCACTGAGCTCGTCCGGGCTAGTGACCGTGCGCCCCGTCAACGCGGCGAGATCGGCCCGGGCCAGGTAGCGCTCGAACTCTTCCGGGCTCATGGCGGCCAGCAGGACGCGGCCCATGGAGGTGGCGTAGGCCGGGAACCTGGTGCCGACCGAGATCGCGACGGTCATGATCCGCTTGGTCGGCACCCTGGCTACGTACACGATGTGGTCGCCGTCGAGTACCGAGACGGACGACGACTCGCGCACCTTGGCGACCAGTTCCTCGAGGTGTGGTGCCGCGATCTCCGGCAGCGCCAGGCCCGACAGGTAGGCATATCCAAGCTCGAGCACCCGCGGGCGCAGGGAGAACTCCCGGCCGTCGTTCCGCATGTAGCCCAGCTGCACCAGGGTTAGCAGGAACCTCCGGGTCGCCGCCCTGGTCAGCCCGGTAGCCCGCGCAACTTCGCTCAGGCTCAGCCGCTCCCGGTCCGGCCCGAACGCCCTGATCACGGCAAGGCCGCGGTCGAGTGACTGGACGAAGTCGCTGTTGCGCGCCGGACCGGTGGGACCGGCACTACCGTCACCCACCGGTGCGCTGCGTACCGGCCTGGTCGCTGGGTTCGCCCCCGCACCCCGGCCGCTCACCGCTGTCGTGTTCGCTCTGCGCGCACTTGTTGTCATTGTCCTGCATGCTAACTCCGGGAGCGCCCAGTATCGGCAGAACCGTTCGCGGCACGCAGATGCGCCAGCAGACCTCGGGTCACCGTGTCCGCTGCTTCCACGGTCGCGAGATGCGCCGCAGCGGGGATCTCCTGCAGCCGCGCGCCGTCGATCAGGTCAGCGATGGCCGCCCCATGCTCCGGCGGCGTCGCGGGATCGTCGGCACCTGCGAGCACGAGCGTCGGAGCGACAATATCGGGCAGGTCGCCCCGCAGGTCCATGTCGGCGATGGCCTCGCAGCACCCTGCGTAGCCGACCGGGTCGGTGCGCTCAAGTTCGGCGGTGAACTCGCTCACGACCTGCGGTGCAGTAGCCGCGAACGACGGCGTGAACCACCGGCCAACGACCGTGGCAGACACCGACGCCATCCCGGTGTCGCGAACCTGACTGGCGCGCGCGCGCCAGCCGTCGGCGGGCGGCAGGTAGGCCGAGGTACAGACCAGGCCGAGGGCGGCGATCCGGTCCGGCGCCGCCGACGCGAGCCACATGCCGATCATGCCGCCGAGCGAGATCCCGCAGTACGCGAAGTGGCCGACGCCGAGTGAGTCCAGGAGCGCGAGCACCCCAGCGCCCAGCGCGGCGATGGTGTAGGGAGCCGCCGGAGCGGGCGATCCGCCGTGGCCGGGCAGGTCGTAGTTGACCAGCCGGAAATGCCTCCGGAACTCGGCCACCTGGAGGTCCCACACCTGGGTGCTCGTGCCGAGCGAGTTGCCGAGCACCAGTACCGGGGCGCCGGGCCGGCCCCGAGCATCAGTCCTGCACCGGGTGCGAGCGCGACTGGTACGGTCGGCGGCTCAGGCATGGAGCCCGTTACACATCGAAGAACACGGTCTCGCAGTCTCCCTGCAGTCGGATGTCGAATCGCAGGTGGCCGTCTGCCTCAGTCTCGGCGATCAGCGTCGCCCGCCGGCTCGGGTCGGTGATCGCCGACAGGACCGGGTCGGCGGCGTTCGCGGCCGCCTCGTCCGGGAAGTAGATCCTCGTTACCGTGCGGTCGAGCATGCCCCGGCCGAACACCGAAACGTCGAGGTGCGGCGCCTCGGTCCCGCCGTCCGGAGTCGGCAGCGGCCCCGGCCGCAGCGTGACGATCTCGAAGCGCCCTTCGCTATCGGTCGTCGACCGGCCGAAGCCCCGGAACCCGGCGACGGGCGGCTTCGCGGCGCCGCGCGGATCGTCGGGGTGATCGAACCGGCCAGCTGGATCAGCCTGCCACGTCTCGACCACTGCATCAGGCAGTGGCGCCCCGGCACCGTCCAGCACCTGCCCGGTGATGCGGATGGAGCCCGGTGTTCCCGGCGGGACCACGAACGGCCCGTCGGCCCAGGGCAGCCCGAGTTCCAGGTACGGGCCAACGGTCTGCGACGGCGAGATCCCCGCGGTCACTTTCCTTCCTCCGTCTCGAAGACGGTGGCGGTCCGGCCGCGGAGCACGATGTCCCAGCGATAGGCCATCGCCCAGTCCGGCACCGTGTTATCGATGTCGAAGCTAGAGATGAGCCGCTGGCGCGCCGCCTCGTCGGGGATCGAGTTGAAGATCGGATCGAGCGGGAACAGCGGGTCGCCAGGGAAGAACATCTGCGTGATGAGCCGCTGGGTGAACGCCCGGCCGAACAGCGAGAAGTGGATGTGCGCAGGCCGCCACGCGTTGTAGTGGTTGCCCCACGGGTACGGCCCCGGCTTGATCGTCACGAACCGGTAGTAACCAAGCGAGTCCGTGACGCACCGGCCACCGCCGGAAAAGTTGGGGTCGAGCGGCGCGGGGTGGTCGTCGACGTGGTGCGCATACCGACCTGCCGCGTTAGCCTGCCAGACCTCGAGCAGCGTGTCGGGGACGGGCCTGCCGTCGGAGTCGACCACGCGGCCGCTCACGATGATCCGCTCCCCGATCGGCTCGCCCGCATGGCCGGCTGTCAGGTCGGCGTCGTGCTCGCCGACGCGCTCGGCACCGAACAGCGGCCCGGTAATCTCGGTCAGCCGCTGCGGCAGCGGGACGAGCGGCTGTTTCGGGTGCCGCAGGGCTGACGACTTGTACTCGGGCGAGTCCAGCGGGGGGTGCGTGCCAGCGGCCGACTCGTAGCGGGGCAGCACGAGCCCGCGGGTCGTGACGGGCGGGTTGCTGACTGTCATGACGGGACTCCTTCACCGACTGGACGGGGAGGCGGCGCGCCATCCTGGCGCGCCGAGCCAGGCGCTGTCGACAACAGCTCGCGCAGCGCGATCAGTTCGGTCTCCGTCGGAGGCTGGACCTCGGCGAGATCCGGCGATACCACCAGATCCCATCCAGTCTTCTCTTTTATCTCGGCTACCGAAACGCCGGGGTAGCTGCCCACGAGAGCAAGCTCGCCGGAGTCCGCATCGGGCCGCAGCAGGCCGAGGTCGGTAATGACGAGCCGCGGACCGCCGCCGGTCAGGCCTAGTCGCTGCCTGCTGCCTGCCCCGTCGCCGAAGCCGACCGAGGTGACGAAGTCCACTCGCTCGGCGAAGGTGCGCCGGGACTGCCGCACGATGACGATGACTTCCTTGCACGACGCGGCGATCTCCGGCGCGCCGCCAGCCCCTGGCAGCCGGACCCTCGGCTGCGCGTAGCTGCGGCCGATCACCGTCGTGTTGATGTTGCCGTACTTGTCGAGCTGCGCGGCGCCCAGGAATCCGACGTCGATGCGGCCAGGCTGCAGCCAGTAGTTGAAGATCTCTGGCACGCTGACCACTGAGTCGGCCGTCTCGGCCAGGATGCCGTCGCCGATCGAGAGCGGCACCTGGCCGGGCTTCGCGCCAATCGTGCCCGACTCGTAGATGAGCACCAAGTCGGGAGCATGGGTGACCCGCGCCAGGTTCGCCGCCTCGCTCGGCCTGCCGATTCCAACGAAACAGGTCATTCCGTTGCGCAGCGACCGCGCCGCGGCCACGGTCATCATCTCGTCTGCCGTGTAGGTCAGCATGCTGGCGCGCTCCCGCGACCGGCGACCGCTGTCTCGTACACATGCTCGTCGAGCCAGGCCGCGAACTGGTCCCGGTCCCGGCTGATCTGGTCCCAGGCCAGGTAGAAGTCGTTGTCGCGGGCCGAATAGCCGAGGGCGTACGACGGATGAGCGCCACCCGGCACGGCCGCGACATAACTGACGGTCCACGACGGCAGCACGATTGCGCCCGGCAGCGGCTCGAGCGTGTCCACGATCTCCTCGACCGTTACGACGGACCGGCTCGCCGCGAGCACGGCCTCCTTCTGCACGCCGGTGATTCCCCAGTACTGGACGTTGCCCCGGCGGTCGGCGCGCTGGGCGTGGATCACCGCGACGTCGGGGCGCAGCGCGCTGACCGCGGTCAGCGTCTCTCCGGTGAATGGGCAGACGATGTCGGCGACGCCCGCGGTGTTTTCCGCCAGGCTGGTGCCGCGGTAACCGCGGAGGACCGCGAAGGGCAGGCCGGCGGCGCCAGCGGCGAACCGGTTCGCCATGCCGGCGTGGCTATGCTCTTCCAGTTCGAGCGGGCCTGGCCAGGAACGCTCAACCGCGTCGCGGAACCGGTGGAGCGATCCGACGCCGGGGTTCCCCGCCCAGGAGAACACCAGCTTGCGCGCGCAGCCTGCGCCGATGAGCTGGTCGTAAATGATGTCCGGCGTCATCCGGACCAGCGTCAGATCCCGCCGACGCTGTCGGATCACCTCGTGCCCGGCTGCGTGCGGGATCAGGTGGGTGAACCCTTCCATGGCGACCATATCGCCGTCGTGCACCGTGGCCGAGATCGCCTCGGCTAGGGTCACGATCTCTGCCACGTTCGATCCGTCCTCTGCTCTGCCCGCGGGGGGTTGCGGGGTTAACCGGCCAGCCCGGCGCCCGCAGGGTGCTGGGTCGTCCCCCGTTTGGCACCCGCCGGGGGTCGCGGGGGTCGCCCTCCGGCTAATACCGGCTGCCGCCACTATTATCCGAGGGATCCGCGAAGTGAACAGGCGTGCGGACTACGAAGATTCCTTGATCGTATTGTCGGCGATGACGAACGCCCGGTTGGCTGCCGGGACGCCGGCGTATACCGCCACGTGGAGGAGCACCTCGCTGATCTCGGCCGGAGTAACGCCATTCCGGAGCGCGGCCCGGATGTGCATGGCCACTTCCTCATGGCGGCCGAGGCCCGCCAGCAGCGCCAGGGTGATCATGCTGCGCTGCTGCCGGGTCAGGCCTGGCCTGGCCCATAGGTCACCCCAGGCGTAGCGGGTGATGAAGTCCTGGAAGTCGGCGGTGAACTCGTTCGTGCCCGCCACCGCGCGATCGACATGCACGTCCCCGAGCACCTCGCGCCGCACCCGCATGCCAACAGCCCTGCGCTCATCATCAGTCAACTCAGCAATCCCTTCCGCTCGGTCAGCCCGATCAGTCTCGGCCGCTCACGTGTGCCGATTTGCTACCCCCAGAGGGGTAGCTGAGAGGCATCCATAAGTCCGCTGCGAGCCCCGGTCTTAGTAAGGAGGGCTGCCGTGCGCGGCCAGTGCCCGGCGAACGAACTCGGCCGTGGCGCCGAGGTAGCCGGCCGGGTCGGCGGCGGCCGCTAGCTCGGCCGGCCCGATCCCGTTCTCCCGTAGCGCCGCGGCCGCGGTCGGGTCCGCGAGCAGCGCGTCGGGCAGGCTGATTCCCCCGCCTGCCGCCCGGCCAGACGCGGACGCCACGAGTTCATGCGCGGCCAGGCGTCCGAGCGAGGGCGCGAGCACTGTCGTCAGGTGCTCGGCGAGCGGCAGGCCGCCAGCCGCGTCCAGGTTCGCGCGCATCCGAGCCGCGTCGACTCGCAGCCCGGACAGCAAGGTCGCCGACCACGACGCGGACGACCCGGTCAGTCGCAGCAGTTCGGACAGCGTTTCCCACTCGGCATGCCACGCCCCGGCGGCGCGCTGGTGTTCCTGCTCGGCAGCGGCGGCTAGCGTCGCGAGCAAGCCGGGCGCGCGCCGGGTGCACCCGAGGATGAGCACCGACACGACCGGGTTGCGCTTGTGCGGCATCGCCGACGAGCCGCCCTGCCCCGGCGCGTCGCCGCCCTCGGCCACCTCGGCGACTTCGGTCTGGGCCAGCAGCGTCACGTCCCTGGCGACCACGCCCAGAGCCGCGCAGACCCCGGCCAGCGCGGCCGCGAGCTGAACGATCCGAAGCCGGTTGGTGTGCCAGGGCAGCATCGGGTCGGCCAGCCCGAGTTCCTCCGCGAGGAGCGCGGCCACGGCAGGCCCGGCGTCTCCGAGCGACGCCAGCGTGCCGGCTGCGCCGCCGAACTGGACCGCGAGCCTCGTCGCGCGAACCCGGTGAAGCTCGCGCCGCGCCTCGTCGATGGCGGTGAGCCAGCCGGCCGCGACCAGCCCGAACGTCACCGGGACCGCCTGCTGCAGCAGCGTGCGCCCGGCCATGACGGTCGACGTGTGCTCCCGCGCGAGTCCGGCCGCACATTCCGCGGCGGCTGAGAGGTCAGCGTCGATCGCCTCGATCCCCCGCCGCGCCAGCAGCATCATGGCCGTGTCGATGACGTCCTGGCTGGTTGCGCCGCGGTGCACGGCGTCCCGCGCCTCCGGCGGCACCGCCGCACTCAGCGAACTGACCAGCGCGGACACCGGATTGCCGATCAGCACGGCCGCCCGGCCGAGCTCGCCGATGTCGAACCGGTCCGCCCGCGCGGCCTCGGTGACCGCCGATCCCGCACCGGCGGTCACGAGGCCGGCCCGCTCCACCGCCCGGGCCAGCGCAGCCTCAGTGTCCAGCATCGCCTGCAGCCAGTCCTCGTCGGTGGGGCCCGCGCCGCCACGGCCGAACAACTCGCCGAACAACCCGTGCCCGGATTCGCCCACGCGTCCATCATGCGCTACGTACGGGCACCGCCGCGGAAGGGCGCCGCAGAAGGCCACGGAGGCCGGATCCCGCAGGTTCCGGCCTCCGCAGCCCGGTTACCAGCAGCCGTCAGCCGCCCAGGCTGACGGCGAAAATGTGCATCGCCGTCTGCCCGAGCTGGTTGCTGACGTCCGGGAAGGTGACCGACGCCACTGTTTTCGACGGGTCGACGGGCACCGTGGTGGCGAACACAAACATCGTGATGGCCTGAGACGTACCGCTCGCCGAGTTGCGATACGGCATCGTGGCCACCGCCGTGTCCCCGCCGCCCGGTGCCGAGGCCCAGTCATTGAAGGACACAGTCGCGGCCGACGACGTGCCGTCGGTGTAGTTGATCATGATCGTGCCCTGCGAGCCGCCGTCGCTCGACGAGCCGAGCAATCCGAGCGTGGTAGCTCCGGGCGCTGGACTCATCAGCATGGTCTGCCCAGCGGCCAGGATGTTGTCCGGCGAGCAGGCGGCCACGTTGGGCCAGGTGAAGGCCAGGCCACTGGCAGTGACCGTCGCACCCGGCGTCAGGCCGGCGTTGGCCAGCGCGGTTGCGGAGTAGGTAAAGCCGCCGCCGTCGAAGTCGGCGCACGACTGGTTGTTATCTGGAGAGATGCCGGCGTTGTTGTAGTAGTCAGCCGGGTTGGCCGTCGGCGTTATCTGCAGGACGGGGCTGTCAGACATGGCGCCGGCGCTGTTCACGATGGTCACCGACGCGGGCGTGCCGGGCGCCACGGCGAACTCGCCGCCACTCCCGCTGGGCGTAGGCACGCTGAACGTGACCGCCGTGTCGCTCCAGGTGTCAACCTGGAACGCTGCGACGTTGCCGGGCGCGCCCCAGTTGACGCCGTTATCGGTGAACGCGACGTAACCCGAACCCTGGGTGGTGCCGAATCCGGATCCGGTGATGGTGACCTGCTGGCCGGCCGACGCGGTCGCCCGGCTCAGCGAGGTGATGTCCGGCGGGCTCAGCGGCTGGATGGACGTGCCGATGGAGAAGATATGCAGGCTGCCCTGGTTCGCCCCGTTCGGCAGAGTGATGCTGGTGAGTGTCTTCGCGGGATCGACCGGCAGGGCCGTGTAGAACACGTCGGTCCCGACATTGTCGGGCCCGCTGCAGCCCATGCAGTCCCGGTAGGTCATCTGCGCCGCGACGAGATTGCCGAACGACGGCTGCGATGCGCTGCCTCCGTTCAGGGTCCAGTCGCTCAGGCCGAGCCAGTACTGCGTGCTGCTCCCGTCGGAGTAGTGCAGCGTGGCCACGCCCTCACTCGGGCCGTTGGTGGCAGCTCCAGGAACCCCAGGGTTTGCGTCCCGGCGGGCGCGTTCACGGTGACCTGCTGCCCCGCGGCAATCGCATTGTCCGGGGACCCCGGCCCTGGCAACGGCCAGGTGAACTGCACCCCGTCCACCGTGACAGGCTGCCCCGCGGTCAGGCCGGCGGCAGCCAGCGCCTGCTCGGAGTAGCTGAACCCGCTGTTGTCGAACTCACCGCTGACGCCGTTGTCGTCGGAGATTCCGCTGTTGTTGTACGCGGTCAGCAGGCTGCCGGGCTGGGCCACCAGTACGAGCAGGCTGAGTGACTCGGTGCTGCCCGATGCTGTCGTGAAGATGACCGGAACGGAGTAGAACGTCTGCGCCGTCGACGAGCCCGCGGTGACGGTCACATTGATCGAGGCGGCACCATCCTTGGGGACGTGCAGGGTGGCCGAGGCGGGGGTGACGCTCAGCCCGGCCGGCGCGGACACACTGGCTTGCACGGCCTGCGCGCGACTGGCGGCATCATGCGCGCCAATCTGCACGGTGGTGCTGCCGCCCGGTGCCACCGTCACCTGCTGGCTGCCCACGAACCCGACCGCGGACCGCAGCCCGGCGGTGTAGGACGGCGGAGCATCCTTCGGCGCGTTGCCCCAGTCGCTGGGTGTGCTACCCATGTTCCAGTCCAGCGTGGCGCCCTCCGACAGGGTGGAGAACGGCACGTAGAGCTGCTGGTCCTCGTTGCCGTTGAGCTTCAGGTTCTGCACGTAGTAGTTGCTGGCCGAGGCGGCAGGAGCGTTGATCGTGATCGTCTTGCCGTTTGCCAGGGCGATGGAGGCGTGCGGGAAGTGCGGGCCGGAGAAGACGAGGTTGTCGCTGCCCGAGTTCTCCGGGTACATCCCCAGCATCTCCCAGATGAACGTGGAGCTGTTCGCGCCCAGATCGTCGTTGTTCGGCAGGCCGCTCGGACCCGGCGGGAACATCGTGCTCAGCATCGTGTTGACCGCCTGCTGGGTACCGGCCGGGTCACCGGCGTAATTCAGCGCGTACTGCTCGCCGAAGTCGAACTCGTTGGACAGCTGCGCGAACATCCCGAACCCGTTCGGCTGCGACAGGTACTGCGTCAGCGCGGGAACTACCTTGCTATCCCCGCCCATCAGCGAGAACAGCCCGGCATAGTCGTTGGGGGTATTCCACAGGTACTCGTACGCATCGCCTTCGACGTAGTACAGCTCGTTGTTGTCCGGGAAGGTCGGGACGATCCCCGGCACGAACTGGCCGTTCTCGTTCCTCGGGTTGAGCAGGCCATTGGCGACGTCGAACTGGTTTTCCCAGTTATTCGCCCGTGCCTCCAGCATCGCGGCGTCCGAGGTGTCGCCGAGCGCACTGGCGAACTGGGAGAGGGCAGTGTCCTCGGTGTCGTACTCCAGCAGCGTCGCGACCATTCCATGCGGGTTGCAGCAGCCGTAGCTGCCGTCGGCAGGCAGGTAGCCGTACTTCTGCTCGAGCGCCTCGCCGGGACGAACGTCGTTGACCGTGGTGGCCTGCTTGAGCATGTCCGTCAGCGCCTCGCTGGTATTGAAGCTGCGGGCGCCGAACGCGTAGTAGTCGGCGATGATCGACTGGGCGGGGTCACCGACCATGACGTAGTTGTTGAGGTTCAGGTAGCCCCATTGCTGCAGGAGCTGATCCTCCGAGTAGTAGTTCAGCAGCGACTGAGCCTGATCGGACGCAGCCTGCGGGTCGAGCATGGCTTGCAGCTGTGACAGCGAGTGATAGATGTCCCAGCCGGAGAAGGTGCCGTACTGGTCTTGCTGCGGTGCGCTAATCGTGTGCGTCTGCATGTCAGCGCCCGTGTACTGGCCGTTGACGTCGCTGGAGATGTTGGGCTGCATGAAGTCCTTGTACAGCAGGCTGTAGAACTCCTGGGTCTGGGCCGCCGTGCCGCCGGAGACCTGGATCTTGCCCAGCAGGTTGTTCCAGGTTGTCTGCGCTGCGGTCTTCATCGAGGCGAAGTCCCAGCCCGGGTTCTCGGTCTGCAGGTCGAGCTGCGCGTTGGCGGTGGAGACGTAGGAGATAGCGACCTTGGCGTCGATCACGGGGTTAGCGGTGGTGTCGAAGGTGAGGAACACGGCGCGCGGTGTGGTCTGGCCAGACGCGGTGATGACCTGAGAGGAGGTGAACGGCTGGCTGAACACGATGTCGAAGTGAACCGTGTACTGCTGCACCTGACCGTCGTTGTTGGTCTCGCCGCAGAAGTTGCCGCTGGTGTCGCTGCCGGTGACCTCATTGTTGCCGACGATCTGGGCAGAATCGGCGGAGTCGCCGTTCTGGCTGTCCCGCAGCTTGATCAGGAAGTCGGCGGCGGTGGTCGACGGGAAGGTGAACTGGCCCATCGCGGTGTGCGGCGATGCCGTGAACGCCGATGTGATCGTGTTGTCCGGCCCGTTGCTCTGCGCCGAGTAGTAGCCGGCCTGCGCGACCTCGCCCGTGTTGGTGAACGAGGTCATGACGTTGTTCGGGTTCCCGCCAGGTAGCGCCCCGGTCATCGGCAGGATCGGCACGTCTCCGGCCGCGCCGCAGCCCGGACCGGAGATGTGAGTGAGGCTGTAGCCGATGAGGCTCGTGTCGCCAAATCCATAGCCTCCGCCGGCATTGCGGTCCGGCGACGTATCAGGACTCCACTGGACCATGCCGAACGGCACGTCGGCACCGGGGTAGGTGTTGCCGCCCCCGCTTGTCCAGGTTCGGGTGTCCACCATCGTGGCGATGTCGGTGACCGGCTGGGCGAGCGTCGCGTTGTTCTTCGCTCCGGCAGGCATCTTGCTCTTGGCCACCGGCTTCGCGCAATCGGACAGGTGCCCGACAGCGTTCTTCGTGCAGGTGATGCCGTTGGCGCCAGGGCTAGGGGTCGGCGCGGCGGTCGGAGTGCTGGCGCCAGGACTGGTGCTCGGGGCGGGGCTTGTGGTGCTGCCAGGCGTCGACGCGGCGACAGCCGTGCCAGCGAGCGAAATGCCAACCGCGAGCGCTGCTGCTGCGGTTAAGGTCACCACCGCTGCGCAGCGGGCAGGGACCGGCAGGTGCTTGGGCCTCATGGGTCGTCCTTCCAGGAGAGCGAGGGTCGAGCACCCGCGTCACAACCCCCCAAGGCCGGTTCAGCCACTGCTCAGCGTTTGTGCCATCCTCCGGTCTGACAACGATGTCAAAGCTCTCCGATCATTTGCCGCCCACCCTTGTGCTGTCAAGGCCCTCCCCGCCCGCAGGCTGAAAACCTTCGGCGGATGGTGACGCGGTACCGGGCAGGACGCCCCTCATCCTCGCGGGGGGATCTCGCCCGAGCCCCGCGGTATCAGCTTGGCGGGGACCTCAGTTCGCTCGGCCGGCCGGCGGTCGCCGTCGAGACGACGGAAGAGGAGTTCCGCGGCAAGCCGCCCTATCCTCGCCACGTCCTGCGCCACCACGGTGACGCCCGGCGTCAGCATGTCCGCCAGCTCGAAGTCATCGAAGCCGACAAACGCGAGTCGCTCATCCATGGTGGCCAGCAGGCGCAGTGCAGTCACCGAGATCCGGTTGTTCCCGCAGAACACCGCCGTGGCCGACCCGGCGAGCATCCGGCGCAGCGCCGTCTCGACGCGCGACGGGGTAGGCGGCGCCTGGGTGACCCAGGAGTCGTCCACGCTCAGCCCGGCCGCAGCCATGGCCTCCCGGTAGCCGCGGTGCCGCTCCACCGAGGTGTAGATACGCGGGGAGTCACCGATGAACCCGATCCGGCGGTGCCCCGCGCGGACCAGGTGGGAGACACCGTCCCGGGCGCCGCCCGCGTTGTCTGTGAGTACCGTGTCAGCCTCGATGAGGCTTGCCGGCCGGTCCACGAAGATGGTCGCGATGCCTGCGGCGATCTCGGGTCTCAGATATGTGTGGTCCTCTGATGCGGGGACCAGGATCAGGCCGTCGACCCGCCGAGCGCAGAACGCCAGCGCGATCTCCTGCTCGCGCGCCGGGTCCTCGTCGCTTGACCCGGTGAACAGCACGTGACCGTGAGAGCGGGCGACGTCCTCGACCGCCCGCGACAGTGCCGAGTAGAACGGGTCGCCGATATCTTCCACCACCAGGCCGATGGAGGCTGTCTGTCCCTTGCGCAGGATGCGCGCGCTGTCGTTGCGGCGGAAGCCCAGTTCCGCAATAGCGGCCCGCACCCGTTCGGCCGTGGCAGGCGTGACGCCGGGCTCCGCATTGACCACCCGGGACACGGTCTTCAGGGCGACGCCCGCGTGGGCGGCCACATCCTCCATGGTGGGCCGGCGATCGGGTGCCGGCGGGCCGGATGGCATGGCTGGCGCTGAGCTGGTCGTCGACGGGCATCGCAGTTCCATTCTGCGCAGTTAGCTACCGGTCGGTCTGCGGCGTTGAACCACGCGTTACCGGAAGAGGCAGCGCATTTGGACAACGATGTCATATTGGTGACTATCCGTCACCCTTCATGCGAGTGAGCAGCCCTCGCGCGCCATCGGTGCTCCGACGGTGACCGGCATTACCGTAGTGCACGTGCATGAACTGGCCGACTCCATCACTCTTCAGGCTGATCAGGCAGGGCTGCGGCGGCGGCTCGCGGAGGACGGTTACCTGTTCTTCCGGCGGTTGCTCCGGCCCGCGGACGTGCAGGCAGCCCACGACAGCGTGCACGCCGAGCTGACCCTCGGCGGCTGGACGAGTGCCGCCCGCAATCACGCCGGCCTGCGCCGGACGACGGGCGTGCGCGAGGCCCTCGATGACCCGTCGTTCCGCGCGGCGCTTGCCAGCCGCGGCCTCAACCGGCTCGCCTACCTGCCGGCGCTACGCGGCCTGGTCCGCCTCATCCTCGGGGCTGGCGCGTTCTGCTATCCCGTCAAGGTGCTGCGCGTGGTGTACCCGGAACGCCGGGGCGCGGTCACCCGCAGCCGGTACGTGCACCAGGACTTCGGCATCTCCGGGGTGCAGGACATGCTGACGACTTGGCTGCCGCTGATGGACATCCCGCCGCAGCTCGGCGGGCTCGCGCTGCTACCCGGCAGCCATCTCGGGCCGCCGCAGCGCCCGCGGTTGCTGCCCGCCGACGGGCCGGGCTGGGCGACGACGGATTTCCAGCCGGGCGACGTGCTGCTTTTTCACTGTCTGACCGCGCACGCCGCGCTGCCGAACCACGCCGACCGGATCCGGATTTCCGCGGACTTCCGCTGGCAGGCCGCCGACCAGCCGGCGCCCGCCGAACTCATCCTCCGCCCCGCCGCAGACGGCCAGTCCCGGCGAGCCGGCCAGAACGAGCTCTACAGCGCGCTGCTCGCCGCTGAGCCGTGGTGGGAACCGGTACCGACCGGTCTGATGCTACGGTCGCGCAGTGAGATGGCCGCCGCGCCGCCCACTCCGTCACGGCTGTTCCCGGTGCACTCTGGCTGGCAGCGATGGCGCGCGCCGGCCAGGTCGGTGCACTGATCCACCTAGGCGCGCTAACCGAGCGCTTCCCGCAGGTCCTCGATCAGGTCTTCACACGTCTCGATGCCGACCGACAGCCGGACTAGGTCACCCGGAACCTCCAGCGGCGATCCGGCGGCCGACGCGTGCGTCATCCGCGCCGGGTGCTCGATCAGTGACTCGACCCCGCCGAGCGACTCGCCCAGGGTGAACAGCCGGGTGCGCCCGCACACCGCCACCGCCTCGGCCGCGCCGCCGCGGACCTGGAACGACACCATGCCGCCGAATCCGCGCATCTGCTTCGCCGCGACCTCGTGGCCAGGATGCGAGGCCAGGCCCGGGTAGTACACCCGCGTCACACTGGGGTGCGAGATCAGCATGTCCGCGATCCGCGCGGCGTTCTCGCAGTGCCTGTCCATCCGCACCGCGAGGGTCTTGGCCCCCCGCAGCGTCAGCCACGCGTCGAACGGACCGGGGGTCGAGCCGACCGCGTTCCGGAGAAAATAGAGACGCTCGCCGAGCGCCGCGTCGATGATCACGACAGCGCCGCCGACGACATCGGAATGACCACCGATGTACTTCGTGGTCGAGTGCACGACGGCGTCCGCGCCGAGCGCGAGCGGCTGCTGCAGATACGGCGAGGCGAACGTGTTGTCGACGACGAGCAGCGCGCCGGCCTCCGCGGCCAGCTGGCGCAGCGCCGCGAGGTCGGCGATGCCGAGCAGCGGGTTGGTCGGGGTCTCGACCCAGACGAGGCGAGCGGGCTGCTGCGCAAGCGCCGCCCGCACGGCACTGGCGTCGGCCATCGGCACCGGCTGGTAGGTCACGCCCCAGTCCGTCAGGACCTTGTCGAACAGCCGGTACGTTCCGCCGTAGGCGTCGTCGGGGATGAGCACGTGGTCACCCGGCCGGCAGACGGCACGGAGCAGGCAGTCGGTGGCGGCCATCCCGGACGCGAACGCCAGCGCGCGCGTGCCGCCCTCGAGCGCGGCAAGACACTCCTCCAGCGCGCCCCTGGTCGGGTTGTCGGTGCGCGAGTAGTCGTATCCCTCGATCCAGCGTGCCGCCGCGCCGAGCTCCTTGCCGCGCAACCCGCCGACACCGTCCTGCTTGTACGTCGACACCTGGTAGATCGGCGGCACGACGGCCCCCGTCGCCGGGTCGGCGTCCTGGCCGGCGTGGATCGCGAGCGTCTCGAACCCCTCGTGCTGCATGGTGGGCGTCTCCCTTTGCTGCGGCCAGTGCTGCGCCAGTGCTGCGCCAGGGCGCCCAGTCTAGGAGGGAACGGGCCGGCTGGCCGGCGCGGCCGTTATCCCGGCTGGCCAGACAGGAAGGTGAGCACATCCTGCCTGGTGATAACGCCCGCTGGCTTGCCATCGACGAGCACGATCGCGGCACCGGCCTCACCCAGTGCGCGGGCGGCAGCGCTGACTGGCTCGCCCGAGCCGACCATGGGCAGCGGCGGCGACATGAGTCCAGCTACCACGTCGTCGGGCGCGGCCTTGCCGGTGACGAGCGCGTCCAGCAGGTCGTGCTCCACGATGGAGCCCACGACTTCTGCGGCCATGACGGGCGGCTCGGCACTCAGCACCGGAAGCTGAGAAACGTCAAACTCGCGCAGGCTGGCGATCACGTGCCGGACCGTGTCGTCCGGGTGGGCGTGGACGAACGCCGGGAGCGCCGAGCCTGCCTTGCGCTCGAGGACGTCGCCGACCCGGGGCTCTGCCGTCTCAGCCGTCAGGAAGCCGTAGTCGGCCATCCAGTCGTCGTTGAAGATCTTGCCGAGATAGCCGCGGCCGCCGTCGGGAAGCAGCACGACAATGACGTCGCCCTCGGCCGCCTGCCGCGCGACAACGAGGGCGGCGACCACAGCCAGGCCGGACGAGCCGCCGGTCAGCAGCGCTTCCTCGCGCGCCAGTCGCCGGGTCATGAGGAATGACTCGGCGTCGTTGACGGCGATGATCTGGTCGCAGATGCTCTTGTCGTAGGTGTCCGGCCACATGTCCTCGCCGACGCCCTCGACCAGGTAGGGGCGGCCGGAACCACCGGAATAGACGGAGCCTTCCGGGTCCGCCCCGATGATCTTGACTCGTCCGCCGGAGACATCCTTGAGATACCGCCCGGTGCCCGTGATCGTGCCGCCGGTGCCGATCCCGGCCACGAAGTGAGTGACCCGGCCCTCGGTCTGCGCCCAGATCTCGGGGCCGGTCGAGTGGTAGTGGGAGTCGGGATTTCCAGCGTTGGCGTACTGGTTCGGCTTCCAGGCACCCGGCGTCTCGCGGGCCAGGCGGTCAGACACCGAGTAGTAGGAATCTGGGTGCGTCGGTGACACCGTGGACGGGCAGACGACGACATCGGCGCCGTAGGCCCGGAGCACGGCGATCTTGTCCTGGCCGACCTTGTCCGGGCAGACGAACAGGCAGCGGTAGCCCTTCTCGGCGGCCACGATTGCGAGACCCACGCCGGTATTGCCGGATGTCGGCTCGACAATGACGCCGCCGGTCCGGAGCTCGCCCGATGCCTCCGCGGCCTCGATCATGCGCAGCGCGATCCGGTCCTTGACCGAGCCGCCGGGATTGAAGTACTCGGCCTTCGCCAGCACCAGCGGCCCAGCGCCCCCGCCGGGCAGGCTGCGGGTGACCTTGCGGAGCCGCAGCAGCGGGGTGTTCCCGACCAGTTCGATCAGGGAGTCGTGCACCTGCATGGGACTTGTGGCCGCCTTCTGCCGTGATGGGACGCTTGCTTCGACGGTATCCCACGCAGCGGCCACCGACTCCGCCGCTTGCCGGTAAGCGGTGTTCCTCCGGTAAGCGCTTACTTAGCTAGCGCGAAGACTTATGTACAGGTGGATGTACATAAGTCTTCGCGGCAGCCGACGGCGAGTCAGGACAGGCCGACGATCTCCCCGGCTTCGTCGAGGTCGATACGAGTCACGGCCGGGCTGGAGCCGAGACCCGGCATCGTTCGCACTTCACCGCAGATCGGGTACACGAAGCCAGCCCCGACCGAGGCGCGTACCTCGCGGACCGGCAGCGTCCATCCGGTCGGCGCACCTTTCAGGGCCGGGTCGGACGAGATGGACAGGTGCGTCTTGGCGATGCAGACCGGCAGGTGCCCGAAGCCCGCACGCTCGTACGTGTCGAGCTGCTTGGCCGCTTCGGCGGAGTACTCGACCTTGGCCGCTCCGTACACCTTGGTGGCCACGGTCTCGATCTTCTCCCGCAGGGTCGCCGAGTCCGGGTAGAGCGGCGAATAGTGCGACGGCTCGTTGCAGGCCTCTGCTACGGCCTCGGCCAGCTCGCTCGCACCAGCCCCGCCGTCGACGAAGTGCGTGCTCACCGCGGCCCGCGCGCCCATCTCGGCAGCGATTTCCCTGATCGCCTCATGCTCGCTCGGGTGGTCGGTGGGGAAGGCGTTGATGGCGACCACCGCGGGCACGCCGTGCTGCCGAACGTTCTCGATCTGCTTGCGCAGGTTGGCCGCGCCAGCCAGGACGTCGTCTGGGTTCTCGGCGAGCAGGTCCTCCGGCAGCGGCAGGCCCGCGATGATCCGGTACTTGCCAGAGTGCGCCTTGAGGGCGCGGACCGTCGCCACCACGACCGCGGCGTTCGGGGTCAGCCCGGAGGTGCGGCACTTGATGTTGAAGAACCGCTCCGCGCCCATGTCCGCGCCGAAGCCAGCCTCGGTGACCAGGAAGTCACCGCTGTGAATGCCGATCAGGTCGGCCACCACCGAGGAGTTCCCGGTGGCGATGTTGCCGAACGGCCCGGTGTGCACGAGCACCGGCGTGTTCTCCAGCGTCTGCATGAGGTTCGGCTTGATCGCCTCGCGCAGAATCACGGCCATCGAGCCGGCGGCGCTCAGCTGCTCAGCCGTGACGGGCGTGCCGTCCTTGGTGTAGCCGATCACGATGCGGGCCAGCCGGGCCCGCAGGTCAGCCAGCGACGAGGTGAGCGCCAGCGTGGCCATGACCTCCGACGCGGCGGTGATGTCGAATCCGGTCTGGCGCGGCACGCCATCACCGCGCCCGCCGAGCCCGACGATGATGTTGCGCAACGCGCGGTCGTTGACGTCCAGAACACGACGCCAGGTGATGTTGTGCTGATCGATGCCGAGCGAGTTGCCCTGGTAGAGGTGGTTGTCGATCATCGCGGACAGCATGTTGTGCGCCGCCGTGACCGCGTGCATGTCGCCGGTGAGGTGCAGGTTCAGCACCTCCATGGGCACGACCTGGCTGTACCCGCCGCCCGCGGCCCCGCCCTTGATGCCGAACGTCGGCCCCATCGACGGCTGCCGGATGGCGATGGTCGCCTTCTTGCCGATGTGATGCAGGCCCTGCCCGAGTCCCACAGTCGTCGTCGTCTTGCCCTCGCCGAGCGGCGTCGGGGTGATCGCCGTGACCACGACGTACTTGGCCAGGGGCCGGTCAGCTAGCTCGTCGATCGCGGCGAGCTTGATCTTCATGACCTCTTCGCCGTAGGGCTCCAGCAGATGGCTGCCGATGCCCATCTCGGCAGCCACGTCCTCGAGGGGCTTGAGTGATGCTTCCCTGGCTATCTCCAGGTCACTCGGGAAAGACATGCTTCCTCCGGGGGTCGGCCGAGCCTACCTGCAGACGTCCCGGCGCATTAGTTCCAGGCTGCTGCAGTAGATCAAATTTGACATTGGGCGCAGGCACAACGCCTCATTCCGGCGCTGTGTTACCGGTGACAAAGCTCACGTCGCCACCTTCCGGGCTGCCGGGGGCGCTACTGAGGCCCGGATTCCATAAGCTGCTGGTGAGTAACAACACAAGTTTCGCAGGGAGTCGCCATGCCGGAGGCAGTCGTCGTCGCCACAGCCCGCTCGCCCATCGGCCGGGCGTTCAAGGGATCACTCACGAGCATCCGCCCGGATAACCTGACCGCGCAGTTGGTCACGGCGGCGCTCGCCAAGGTACCGCAGATCAGCCCGGACCAGATCAGCGACCTCATCCTCGGCTGCGGCCTGCCGGGCGGCGAGCAGGGCTACAACATGGCCCGCGTCGTCGCCGTGATGCTCGGCTATGACTCGCTGCCTGGCACCACCATCACCCGGTACTGCTCGTCGTCTCTGCAGAGCACCCGGATGGCCTTTCATGCCATCAAGGCCGGCGAGGGAGACATCTACATCTCGGCCGGCGTCGAGTGCGTGAGCCGGTTCGCCAAGGGGAGCAGTGACGGCCAGCCGGACACCAAGAACCCGGTGTTTGCGGACGCGGAGGCGCGGGCCGCGGAGATGGCCAAGGGCGGCTTCACCTGGACCGACCCGCGCGCGGACGAGAACGTCCCGGACATCTACATCGCGATGGGCCAGACCGCGGAGAACGTCGCCCAGCTCCGCGGGATAAGCCGGGCGGCGCAGGACGAGTTCGGCGTCCGCTCTCAGAACCTCGCGGAAAAGGCGCTGGCCAACGGCTTCTGGCAGCGGGACATCACGCCTGTCACGCTGCCCGACGGCGGTGTTGTATCGGCTGACGACGGCCCCCGCCCCGGTACCAGCATCGAGAAGGTCTCCCAGCTGCAGCCGGTCTTCCGGCCGGACGGGACCGTCACCGCCGGCAACTGCTGCCCGCTGAACGACGGCGCGGCTGCGGTGATCGTCATGAGCGACGTCAAGGCGGCCGAACTCGGCATCACCGCGCTGGCGCGGATCGTCTCGACCGGTGTCACCGCGCTGTCCCCGGAGATCATGGGCCTCGGCCCGGTGGAGGCATCCCGGCAGGCGCTGGCCCGGGCGGGCATGACCATCGACGATGTCGACCTGGTGGAGATCAACGAGGCCTTCGCGGCGCAGGTGATCCCGTCCTACACCGACCTTGGTATCGACATCGACAAGCTCAATGTCA
This sequence comes from uncultured Actinomycetota bacterium, assembly GCA_963718765.1. Classification (GTDB taxonomy): domain Bacteria; phylum Actinomycetota; class Actinomycetes; order Streptosporangiales; family Streptosporangiaceae; genus JAJYUU01. The sequence goes on along the minus strand of CAVQZV010000018.1, from coordinate 436,741 downwards.
ACGGCGGCGCGATCGCGGTCGGCCACCCGTTCGGCATGACGGGTGCGCGCATTACCTCGACGCTCCTCAACAGCCTCGCGTTCCACGACAAGTCGGTCGGGCTGGAGACCATGTGCGTGGGCGGCGGCCAGGGCATGGCCATGGTCTTCGAGCGGCTTGGCTGACGGGACGGGCCGAGCCGAGCTGACATGGGCGCAAGCGGGCAGAGCATCGTTTCCTCGGGCATCACCTGCCCGTTTGCGCCTCCTCACGACGGCTGGCGAGGGGCGGATAGTCGATTTTGCCCGGAGCCTGCCAGTCAGGTAACGAACTGATGACGAAACGACGCCCTCGGGGGGTTGTCAGGCAGCCTCTGGTGGGTGCACTCTCGACAGCATGGAGTAATCCACACGGCGGAGGTGCCACTTGTCCCTGACCCACTCTCCGGAGATGCATCAGAATCTGCTCGCCCGTATCCCGTCCGTGACGGGCCTCCAACTCCGAGAGTGGTTCAGCCGGATTGAATCTGGCCCGGCCTTCCTGCGCTGTAATGACCTAGCGCACTGGCTTTCCGACGAGCACGGCCTCTCCCACGGATATGCCAGCGCACTCGTGCACGAGTACGAGGTACGGCGCCGCACCAGGCTCCTCGGCGCCTAGCCGGTAGTGGACGTCGGGCGCGCGACCACATTCATCGCCGCGAACCCGCGAGCGGTCCTGGCCACCACCCGCGCGGACGGTCGGCCACAGCTATCTCCGGTGGTGGTGGCGGTCGATGACGAGGGGCGACTCCTGATTAGTACCAGGGAAACGGCCATGAAGGCCAAGAACCTGGCCCGTGACTCCCGCGCTTCGGTGTGTGTCCTGAACGACCGATTCTTCGGGGAGTGGGTCCAGGCCGAGGGCCGCGCTGAGATCATCCATCTTCCCGATGCGCTGCCGCTTCTCGAGGATTACTACCGCAGGGTCTCGGGCGAGCATCCGGACTGGGAGGACTACCGCGCGGCGATGCGACGGGACAAGCGACTGATCGTGCGGATCTCGATCGACCGGGCTGGCCCCGATGTTAGCGGCTGATCTAGCTGCTCCAGAGCGCCAGCGCAGGTCTCCGCATTGGCGCAGGTATGGCATGGCCGAGACTTCGCATTATGACCGTACCGGCCGTAACGCGGCAGTTTCTCTAGCCGGTCAATCCTCAGGAACGTTACCCGCCGGCGAATTCGCGCCGAACACGAGCTGACGTCAGCTGGCCGCCAGCGCCGTCCTCGCTGCTGCGCATTTACGCAGGTCACAGGTACCCCCGGTCGGAGTCGAACCGACACTGGGGACCCTTTTAGGGGGCCGGCCTCTTCCCTTGGGCTACGGGGGCATGGCGATGATACCTCGCTCCCAACTGATTGCTCTAGGCTGCGCAATTAATGCGACCCGCTTATGAGTCAAATGTCGTTAAACCACGTGCTGCGATCTTTCGCAGTTATACTCGCAGTGACCAATTCGCCATTCTTATTACGCTAGGTAGTCCGCAGGGCCCGTCTGCGCGGGTGGTGCGCTGGCCAGATCGCGGGCCCGGCCGAACACGGCGTCGAGCATGGACTCGGTCACCCGGCCGGTGAATGTGTTCTGCTGACTCGGGTGGTAGCAGCCCACGACGGTGAGCGGCTCGCCGCCCGCTGGCGGCCTGACGCTGACCTCGACGCCATGGCCGAATGCAGGCCGTGGCCTCGGCGCTGCATAACGAGCAGCGGCGAGCTGCGGCCACAGCGCCTGCCAGGCGTAATGACCGAGGCACACGACCACCCGCAGGCTGTCCCAGACACAGGCGAGCTCAGCGGCGAGCCATGGCGCGCACGCATCACGCTCGGCAGGCAGCGGGCTGTTTCCTGGCGGTGCGCAACGAACGGTCGCCGTCATGCGTGCAGACAGCAGCCGCTGACCGTCGCCCGCGGCGAGTGAGCCCGGCTGTGACGCTAGGCCGCACCGCCACAAGGACGCGAACAGGACGTCGCCGCTGCGGTCACCGGTGAAGATGCGGCCGGTACGGTTGCCGCCGTGAGCGGCCGGCGCCAGGCCAAGGATGAGGATCCTGGGCAGGTCGGCGCCCCAGCCGGGCACCGGGCGACCCCAGTACGTCTGCGTCTGGAACGCCCGCCGCCTGGTCGCGGCTACTTCCTCGCGCCAGCCTACGAGCCGCTCGCAGGCCCGGCAGACCGACTCACGGGCGGCGAGTTCGGCAAGAGAGCCCGCTCCGGCGGCCAGCGCCGCCACGTCCGCAGCGCTGCGGGCGACCGGTGTGTCAGCCGTTGCCGGGTCCTCGGGCCATCCCGTGCCCGGTGGTACCGCAGACCTCTCGTGCTCTGGCACCGCGATGACCTCGGTCCGGTCTCAGCCGCCGTCGGCAATCGACCAGGCGATCCCGTCGAGGATGTCGTGCTCGCTGGTGACCAGCTCGCCGAAACCGAAGCACTGCATGACACGGTCCAGGACGAGGGCACCCGCCCCGATGACGTCAACCCGGCCGGGATGCAGCGAGGGGATAGCAGCCCGTTCCCTTCTGGTCTTGCTCAGCAGTTCCAAGGTCACCTCGTGCACGCGATCCGCCGGGATCCGGGCGTGGTGGGTCTTGCTGGCGTCGTACGCCGGCAGGTCGAGCGCGATAGCGGTGATCGTGGTGACCGACCCGGCGAGCCCGACCAGCGTGCGCGCGTCCTGCACGGCGATCGCGGCAGCGACCTTGTCGAGCGCGCGGTCAATGTCAGCGGTCGTCGCCGCGACTTCTGCTGTGGCAGGCGGGTCGGTGTGCAGGTGACGCTCGGTGAGCCGGACGCACCCGATGTCGACCGAGATCTCCGCCAGGTCGCCGACCACGCTGGCATCGGCACCCGGTTTCCCCACCACGAACTCGGTCGACCCGCCGCCGATATCGACAACGAGGTACGGAGGCTCGGGGTGCTGTCCCGGCCCGGGCGCGGCCAGTTCCGCGGTTGCTCCGGCGAACGACAGCCTGGCCTCCGCGAGACCGGTAATGACCTCGGGCGTGATGCCGAGCCTGTCCTGGACACCCTGGCTGAACTCCCCTGCGTTGCTCGCGTCCCTGGTCGCGCTGGTGGCGACCATCCGTACGACGGACGCCCCGGCATCCCGGATCAGGCTGGCGTACTCCGCCAGCACCCGGAAGGTCCGCTCGAGGGCCTCCGGCGCGAGCCGTCCGGTGGCGTCGACCCCCTGACCGAGCCGGACGATCTCCATCCGCCGCTCGACGTCAGTCAGCTCGCGCCTGGCCGGGTCGATGTCCGCGATCAGCAGGCGCAGCGAATTTGTCCCGCAGTCGATGGCGGCCACGCGCTTACTCATCTGTTTGCCTTCCGTCTGACGTGCACGGTCCAGACTGCCACCAGGCGCCGGCCGCCTGGACCGCCTCAGCCCCGAGCGGGTTGACCCCGGGCACTGCCAGCGCGTGCGCCGCGAGGGCGTGCAGGCACTTCACCCGGTCCGGCATGCCGCCGGCACTCTGGGTTCCGGCTGGCAGCGGCTCCTGGCCGGCCTCGTGCGCTGCAGCAGCGCGCCTGGCGAGGTAGTCGCGGTGGGCGGCAGCGTAGCGCTCCGCCAACCGCGGGTCAGACCGCAGCCGCGCGGTCATCTCGCGCATGGCCCCGGCCGCCTCCAGCCTGCTCATCGCCGCGCTGGCGCGCGGGCACGTGAGGTAGTAGAGCGTCGGGAACGGAGTGCCGTCCGGCAGCCGCGGCGTGGTCTGCACGACGTCGGGCAGGCCGCACGGGCACCGGTGCACGATCCGCATGACGCCCCGTGGCGCACGGCCGAGCTGGCAGGCCACGACCGCGAGGTCCGCCGGCCCTGGCTGGCTGGCGTCGATCACGAGCCAGACCGGGCGGGGGGTCCGTCGGCCTTCCTGACCGATTCCCAGAGCCGCGCGTACCAGGGGGTGACCGTCTGCGGGACCGCGCTGCTCCGATGCGGCTGCGCCGGGGTGATCACCTCATAGCAGGTCTGGCTCGGGAAGCACATGTGCAGAGTGTCACGCGCCTCCTGCTCGATGCGGGCCGGCGAGGTCAGCGAGCGCTGCTGTGACTTCAGGTATTGCACCTGAGCGGCGATCGCCGCGTTCTGCGTCTGGAGCTGATCGATCTGCCGGCGCTCCGCTATGTACTCGCGGACGGGGTAGGCCAGGCTGAGCGCGATGGCGCAGAGCACGACCGCCAGCACAGCGGCTCGGCTGGTGAGCTTCGGGCGCACGAGGAGGGCCGGCCTGCCGCCTGAGCCGCCCGGGTCACCCGGGTCACCCACGTCGCCTGGGTCGCCGGCCCTGCCCGGGGAGTGCGTCTCGCCCCGGGTCACGGAACTTCGGCCACCGAACGCGGGAATGCCTGCCGGCCGGCGTATTCCGCGGCGTCACCGAGCTGCTCCTCGATCCGCAGCAGCTGGTTGTACTTCGCCACCCGCTCCGACCGGCACGGCGCCCCGGTCTTGATCTGGCCGCAGCCGAGCGCGACGACCAGGTCGGCGATGGTCGTGTCCTCGGTCTCACCTGAGCGGTGGCTCATCATCGTGGTGTAGCCATGGCGGTGCGCCAGCTCGACCGCGCTGAACGTCTCGGTCAGCGTTCCGATCTGGTTGACCTTGACCAGCAGGGAGTTGGCCACCTTCTCGCTGATCCCGCGCCGCAGTCGCGCTGGGTTCGTCACGAAGATGTCGTCGCCGACCACCTGGACTCGCCCCCCGAGCTCGGCGGTGAGCTCGCGCCAGCCCGCCCAGTCCTCCTCGGCGAGCGGATCCTCGAGCGAGACAAGTGGATAGGAGTCCAGCCACTGCGCATAGATGGTGGTCATCTCGGCCGCGGTCTTGGCCCCGCCCTCGAAAACGTAGCGGTCACCGTCCAGGAAGTTGCTCGCGGCCGCGTCGATCGCGAGCGCGACGTCGCGGCCCGGAGTGAACCCGGCCTTGCCGATCGCCTCGATGATCAGGTCGAGCGCCGCGCGGTTGTGCTCCAGGTTGGGCGCGAACCCGCCCTCGTCGCCGACGCCGGTAGCAAGGCCGTGCTGCTTGAGCACCGCCTTCAGAGCGTGGTAGGTCTCGGCGCCCCAGCGGACCGCCTCGGTGAACGTGCTGGCGCCGACCGGCGCGACCATGAATTCCTGGATGTCCACGTTGGTATCGGCGTGGGCCCCGCCGTTCAGGATGTTCATCATGGGGACCGGAAGAAGGTGCGCGTTCGGGCCCCCCAGGTACCGGAACAGCGGCAGCTCGCAGGACGCGGCCGCAGCCCGCGCGACGGCCAGGCTCACTCCGACGATGGCGTTCGCGCCCAGCCGGGACTTGTCGGGGGTACGGTCCAGATCGATCAGCTCGTAGTCCACCAGGCGCTGTTCGTCGGCCTCGTAGCCCAGCAGCTCCGGCTGGATCTCGTCGATCACCGCCTGGACCGCCTTGGTGACGCCCTTGCCGCCGTAGGCGGCATCCCCGTCCCGTAGCTCGACCGCCTCAAACACCCCCGTCGAGGCGCCGCTGGGCACGCCCGCACGGCCCAGCGACCCGTCGTCCAGTACGACCTCGACCTCGACGGTCGGGTTGCCACGGGAATCGAGGATTTGCCTGGCGAAGACGGCTTCGATCGAGGCCACGACGGATGCTCCCCCGAGAGACTTGGGATATTACGGTTTACATCGGAGCCTAGTAGAGCGGTCACCAGGTGGCCGGCCGGCCACGCCGTTGCCGGCCGAGGCCTCAGCCGAACGTGGTCGGACATTGACGATTCGGCCCGCGGGCCAGGCGCACCGACTTCCGAGCGACTGACGGAGCCTCGCCTGCCAGACTGCCGGAATGCCCGCGCACCGCGATGTCGCCGCCTTCGACGAGCGAGCACTCGGTTACGAGCAGGGCTGGCTCGGCCGCCTTCACCATGACATCGCCGGGCGGACGGCGGATCTCGCGCTGTCGGTTCATGCGGCTCCCCGGACCGTGCTCGACGTCGGCTGCGGCACCGGATACCTGCTGCGGCTGCTGGCCGGGCAGTACCCGCGGGCAATCGGGCTGGCCGGTGTCGATCCGGCGCCGTCCATGATCGCTGCTGCTGAGGAGGCGGCCGGTGACAGCCGCCTGCACTTCTCGGTGGCCGCCGCGGAACGGCTCCCCTTTCCGGATGACGTCTTCGACCTGGTCGTCAGCACGACATCCTTCGACCAAGACCAGCAGGCAGGCCTCCGCGAGTGCGCCCGGATCCTGACCCCAGGCGGCCACCTCGTGCTCGCCGATGTGTTCTCGCCGCTGCTCCGGCCCACGTTGCTCGGCGCGCGGCGCGGCAAGGCACGGACACGGCAGCGAGCCAGCCTGCTGCTGAGCACCGCCGGGTTCACCGTCCTCGGCTGGAATGACCTGTACGCCACGGTCATCAAGGCTGTGACGGCAACGACCTGACGCCTCTGTGGGTGCCTGAGGCCAGCAGCGCAGTTATGGCATGAGCTAGCCGGACTGACGCTGGCTCGCCTCCCAAGCGCGCACTCGGTCGGCGTAGGCGAGCGCCGCGGAGCGGAGCTCGAGCTCGGGATCGAGGCCGAGCGCGCGGGCGCGAGCCACCAGGTCGAACAACTCCTGCCCGAGGTCACTCCCGCGGGACTCGCCGGTCTCGCCGGTCTCGCCGGTCTCGCCGGTCTCGCCGGTCTCGCCGGTCTCGCCTCTCTCGGCCGCGCCAGCGACCTCCTCGGACGGGCCGGCCAGCTCGGCGGGCGCCCCGGCTCGCTCGGCCCGGCGCAGCAGCTGCGCAGCGAGAGACAGGGCCGGCTGATGCAGCGGCACTCCGTCCAGTGCCGAGACCGGCCCGCCCGCGTTCGCTGCAGCCCGCTCCGCCGCCTTGATCTGGTCCCAGTTGCGCTTGACCTCGTCGGATCCGGACACGGTCACGTCACCGAACACGTGCGGGTGACGGCGGGTCAGCTTGTCGATGATGCCGCCGGCGACGTCGTCGATCGTGTACCCGGTGCCGTCGGTGCGTTCTTGCGCTACTCGCGCGTGGAACATCACCTGCAACAGCACGTCGCCGAGTTCCTCCTGCACGGCCGCCTGGTCGCCCGTCGTGAGCGCGTCGACGGCTTCGTAGGTCTCTTCCAGCAGATAAGGCGTGAGGCTGTCATGGGTCTGCCGGGCGTCCCACGGGCACTGGCGACGCAGCGTGTCCATGACCTGGACAAGTTCCAGCAGCCGGTAGCCCGGCTCGAGCTCGCCCTGCCCGCTCATCAGCAGGGGGGAGTCAGCTTCACCGAAGCCGGCTTGGATGCCGTCGCAGACGCTGCCAGCGTCGACGGCGCGGGCACGACGGAGTAACTGCTGTAGTCGAACCGCCCGAACTGCGGGTTCACGGTGATGCCCAGGCTCTTGCTCGCCAGGCACTGCTGGTGCGCGACGGCGGACGACAGCTGATTCTGCTCCGCCTGAGTAGTCGGCGTCTTGCCGCCGCTGAGCCGGTTCTCCAGCCTCGACAGGATCACGAAATACCGGCCGAGCTGCGGCTTCAGGTCGGGCGGCAACGCACCGGCCGCCGACACGTACTCATCCAGCGTCGCGTTGTTCTGCTTGGCAGCGCTGGACAGGCCGTTCGCGCCGTACAGCTGCGCGTTCACCTCCGCCTGGGTGGGGTAGATGCGGTGCTGCGCGGCGAGCTTGTCGTAGATGCGGAAGCGCAGAAGCCAGGTGAGCACCTGCTGGGCTTCCTGCCCGACCGGCTGCTGCGGCGTGATGCCCTTGGCTCGGTCCGCCTGGTAGGCCGCATTGAGGTTGACGACCTCATTGGTCAAGGTCGTGGATGAGATCCGGGAGCTACCGGTGATCGCCGCCGCGCCCATCTGCACCGAGCCGCACGCAGACAGGGCAACGCAGGCCGCCGCGGCCGCCGCCGTCAGCACGGCCGCCTTACGGGGCACCCTCATCCTCAACCCTGCCGTTCTCTTGGCGCCGGACCGCCGGCATCAGCATCCGGCGCGACACTACCCGGCGCGGCACCAGCGGGCGAACCCTGGTCCGCTGGCAGCCCGGCGAGCACCGCGCCGATGAGCTCTTCGCACCAGGCCAGCAGGTCCCGGTCGCGCAGCGGGGGCGCGCCGAAGGACACTGTCGCTGGCCCCGGAGGCGCAGACCCGGGTGCACGAGCCCCGGCAGCCTTTGGCACCGGCACGAGCATGTTACTGAGCGAGGTCTTGAGTATCGATCCGGGGTAGAGGCGCTGCAGGCGCACCTCGCGGGACTCGGGCAGCTCGACGGGGCTGAACTTGATCCTCGTGCCCTGGAGCGCGATGTCGGTCAGCCCGGCAGCCCGGGCGACCGCGCGTAGCCGCGCCACCGCGAGCAGGCTTTCCACCTGCGGCGGCACCGGCCCGAACCGGTCGGTCAGCTCGTCGCGCACGGCGTCGATGTCGTGCTGCGAGTCGATCGACGCGATCCGCGTGTAGGCCTCCAGCCGCAGCCGCTCGCCGGTCACGTAGTCATGCGGGATGTGCGCGTCGACCGGCAGCTCGACCCTGACCTCGCTGCGCTCGGCCGGGCCCTCGCCGCGCATCTCCCTGACTGCCTCGCCGATCATCTTCACGTACAGGTCGAAGCCGACAGCGGCGATGTGCCCGGACTGCTCGCCGCCGAGCAGGTTCCCGGCGCCGCGGATCTCCAGGTCCTTCATCGCGATGTGCAGCCCGGCTCCGACCCCGGAGTGCTGCTGCAGCGTGGCGAGCCGCTCATGCGCCGTCTCGGTGAGCGGCTTCTCCGGCGGGTAGAGGAAGTAGGCGTAGCCGCGCTCGCGGCCCCGCCCGACGCGCCCGCGCAACTGGTGCAGGTCGGGCAGGCCGTAGGCGTCGGCGCGATCGACGATCAGCGTGTTGGCGTTCGGGATGTCCAGCCCCGACTCGACGATCGTGGTCGACACCAGCACGTCGAACTCGCGGTCGATGAACTGCCTCATCATCTTTTCGAGGGCGTGCTCGTTCATCTGGCCATGACCAATGCCGATCCGTGCCTCTGGTACCAGCTCGGCGAGCCGCGCGGCCACCTTGTTGATCGACGACACCCGGTTGTGCACGAAGAACACCTGGCCGTCACGCAGCAGCTCGCGCCGGATCGCCGCCGCAATCTGCCGCTCGTCATACGGCGCCACCGAGGTCAGCACCGGATGCCGCTCTTCGGGCGGCGTCAGGATCGTGGACATCTCGCGGATCCCGGAGATGCCCATCTCCAGAGTTCTCGGGATCGGCGTGGCCGACATGGCCAGCACGTCCACCTCGGTGCGCAGCTGCTTCAGGTACTCCTTGTGCTCGACACCGAACCGCTGCTCCTCGTCGATGATGAGCAGGCCGAGCCGCGCGAACCGGACGTCCGGCGACAGGAGCCGGTGCGTCCCGATCACGACGTCGACCTTGCCGGAAGACAGGCCCTCGATCGTGTCGGCCACCTCGGCCGCCGACTGGAACCGCGAGAACGGGCGGATGGTGACGGGGAACTGTGCGTACCGCTCGCCGAACGTCGCGAAGTGCTGAGCGGCGAGCAGCGTCGTCGGCACCAGCACCGCAACCTGCTTGCCGTCCTGTACGGCCTTGAAGGCCGCCCGCACCGCGATCTCGGTCTTGCCGTAGCCGACGTCACCGCAGATGAGCCGGTCCATCGGGACCGACCGCTGCATGTCCACCTTGACCTCGTCCACGGCCGCGAGCTGGTCCGGCGTCTCCACGTAAGGAAACGCGTCCTCCAGCTCGCGCTGCCACGGCGTATCCGGGCCGAACGCGTGCCCCGGTGAGGCCATCCGTGCCTGGTACAGCCGGATCAGCCCGGCCGCGATGTCCCTGACCGCCTTGCGCGCCCGGCCCTTGGCCTTCGCCCAGTCAGCGCCGCCGAGCCGGTGCAGCGTCGGTGCCTCGCCGCCGGTGTAGCGGGTCAGCTCGTCCAGCTGATCCGTCGGCAGGTAGAGCCGGTCGCCCGGCTGGCCGCGCTTGCTCGGCGCGTACTCGATCACCAGGTAGTCCCTGGTCGCGCCCTGCACGGTACGGCTGGTCATCTCGAGGAACCGGCCGACCCCGTGCTGTTCGTGCACGATGTAGTCACCCGGCGACAGCTGCAGCGGGTCGATGCCGCCGCGGCGGCGGCTCGGCATGCGACGCGACTGGCGAGTGCCAGACCGCGTTCCCGCCAGGTCTGCTTCGGCCAGCACCGTCAGCCGCGCGGAAGGCCAGACAAAGCCCGACTCCAGCATCCCGGTGGACACGTGCGCGAGTCCCGGCTCCGGCGGCCGCGCCAGGTCGCCATCGGCGGCGCCGATCCCCTCCCCCCGCAGCAGTTCCGCCAGCCGCCTGGCGGGGCCGTGACCCTCGGTCACCAGCACCACGCGCCAGCCGTCGGCGAGCCACTGGCGGATTTCGGCGACTGCACGGCTGGTGTCCCCGCGGTAGGCGGGCGCTGGCTCCGCTGAGAGACGGAACGGGGCTGGCTCTCCCTCGCGGTCGTCGTCCTGCGGGCCGCCGTCGGGGCCCTTCCCATCGCCCGCCGGGGTGAACGGCGTGATCGTCCACCACGGCACCTCCAGGCTCGCGGCCAGGCCGCGCGCCTCGGCGATCGGCCGGATCGCGGAGGGGCCGAGGTCGATGGGCACCTCGCCGCCCGCGGCCGCAGCGACCCAGGAGGCCTCGAGGAACTCCTGGCTCGTCGCGACGAGGTCCGCAGCCCTCGCCCGGATCCGCTCCGGATCGCAGGCGATGATCTTGCTGCCGCGCGGCAGGTAGTCGAGCAGCAGGTCCATCGACTCGGACAGTGCCGGGGCGAGCGCCTCCATGCCTTCGACGGCGATGCCCTCGGCCATCTTGCCGAGAATGTCGTGCAGGCCCGGCCACTCAGCGGCGAGCTGACGGGCCCGGTCCCGGACGTTCCGGGTCAGCAGCAGCTCCCGGCATGGCGGGGCCCAGAGGCCGTCTTCGGCAGTGGCCAGGCTGCGCTGATCGCTGGCCCGGAAGTAGCGGATCTCCTCGACCTCGTCACCCCAGAACTCCACCCGGAGCGGGTGCTCCTCGGTCGGCGGGAAGACGTCGAGCAGACCGCCTCGCACCGCCAGCTCGCCACGCCGCTCGACCATGTCCACTCGCGCGTAGCCAATGTCGACCAGGCGCGTCACGGTGTCGTCGAGGCTGGCCGGCACCGAAGCGGCGAGCTTGACCGGTTCCAGCTCGCCGAGGCCGCTCACCATGGGCTGCAGCAAGCTGCGCACTGGTGTGGCCAGCACCTGCAGCGGCCCGGACCGCGGATCGGACGGATCGGGGTGGGCGAGCCTGCGCAGGATCGCGAGTCGCTGGCCGGACGTGTCCGGCCGCGGCGACAGCCGCTCGTGCGGCAGCGTTTCCCACGCCGGGAAGTACCCGACGCGATCGGGCCCCAGCAGCGAGCCGAGCGCGGCCGCCAGTTCCTCGGCCTCGCGGGCCGTGGCGGTCACCGCCACCGTGACTCCAGCGAGGGCCGGCCCTGCGCCGGCCAGTGCCGAGACGAGCACCGGCCGGAGCGCGGCCGGTGCCACGAGGTCGCCGCCAAGGGCGGGCGTCTGCGTGGCCTGGTCGAGCGCCAGCTGCAGGTCGGGGTCGGAAGTGATAACCGGAAGGAGACCGGAAAGCGTCACGTGTGTCCCTACATAGGCAGCACGAAAAGGCCCGCGCCGAGACGGCTGGGCTACTAGCTTGCTAGCCGCTGCCCTGGCGGGGCACACGACGGCGGGATGCTCCTAGTCTACGGCCCGCCTTACGGCCGCCCGGCCTCGAACCACGGCCAGCCGGTCGCGTGTAGCCTCAGCACTGGTCCGCGGGCCAGCGTCGCAGGAAACGCATACTGGTCGAATCGTGGCCCTAGCGGCGCCTCGTACTTGTGATGCTCCGTCGGAGTGGGTTTGCTGCTGCCCTGGCAGCAGCAAACCCACTCCCATGCACGGTGAGAAGGAGGGAAGGACGTGGCTGCCGAGGCCGGGGCCGTTTCGCCGGACGAGCTCAGTTCGCTGCCGGCGTGTACGCTCACGCCGAGCCAGCTCGGTGATCTCGAGCTGCTGCTGTCGGGTGCATACGCCCCGCTGACCGGTTTCATGACCGACGCCGACGCCAGCGCGGTCGCCCGGAGCTGGCAGCTCGCCGACGGCACCCCGTTCCCCGTCCCGATCACCCTCGACGTTCCGCCCGTTGACGATACCGCCGGCCGGGTATTGCTCGCGGACCCCGAGGGCACGCCGATCGCCGTCATGACGATCCGCGAGCGGACATCGCTCGAGGCTGCTGGCCCGGGGGGACGACCCCCCGAACCCACAGCAGCAGAGCTAGTGCGGCTGGCCGGGCCGGTGTCGGCGAACCGGTCGCCTGAGCACGGGCCCTTCCGCCGGCTGATGCTGACCCCGGCAGAGACCAGGTCGAGGCTCGGTGACGCTCTGGTGCTTGCGTTTGCGACCAGGGGGCCGCTCGGCTACCGGCAGATCGGACAGCTACGGCACCTGGCCAGCCAGCGATCCGCCCGGCTGCTCATCCTGCCGCTCGTCGCCGGGCATCCCGATGTCGTCGCAACGGCGCAGGCGCTGATCCGCGCCGTGCTCGCCGCTGCGCCGAGCCTGCCACCAGGCACGCTGGTCGTGCCGGTGCCGCTTCCGCGGCATCAGGATACGGCGGGCGCGGCTGGCCGGGCGCGCGACCAGGCCATCTGCGCGCGCGTCGCCGCCGCCTACGGCGCCACGCAGCTCATCGTCGACGGGGCCGCACCGACCGCACAAGCCGCAGCGAACCCAGCCGATCTGCCATCGGACGCCGACCTCGCCGCCAGCGCGGTCATCCCGATTCTGTCCTCCGGCGACTGGGCCTACGATCCGGCTGCGGAGGTCTGGCGTCCGCACGCGCTCATCGAGGCGGGCACCGAGCGGGAAGATCTGTCGCCTGATCAGCTCGGTGATCTGCTCGACGCCGGCATACAGATCCCGTCCTGGGTCATGCCGTCGGCCGTTGCCCGCGAGCTCCGGCGGGTGCGGCGGTCGCGTGCTGAGCGCGGGCTCGTGCTGTTTCTCACCGGACTGTCAGGGTCAGGCAAATCCACGCTGGCGAGAGATCTCGCTGACGTGCTCGCCGAGCGCAGCGACCGGCAGGTGTCGCTGCTCGACGGTGACCTGGTCCGCCAGTTGCTGTCGGCTGGCATCGCATTCTCGAGGGCCGATCGCGATCTCAACATCGCCCGGATCGGCTTTGTGGCGGCTGAGGTCGCACGGCACGGTGGCATCGCGATCTGCGCGCCGATAGCTCCGTATGCCGCCGCCCGCGCGCGGGTCCGTCAGATGGTCAGCGAGGTCGGCGACTTCTTCCTCATCTACGTCGCGACACCCATTGAGGTGTGCGAGGCACGTGACCGCAAGGGCCTGTACGCCAAGGCCAGGGCCGGTCTGATCGACCAGTTCACCGGAGTGTCCGACCCGTACGAGGAACCTGCCGACGCCGAGCTGATCATCGACACCTCGAAAGTCAGCAGGACCGAGGCAGTTCAGGCAGTGCTGTCCATGCTCACAACGGGCGGCTGGCTAGCCGAGCAGCCGCCCATCGGCCGCTAGCCGGTTTAGCCCCGGCACGCCGAGGGAGCGAACCGCGCGGGGCGGGCCATCAGTCAACGTCCTCGCCCCGGGTGCCCTCATCGAGCTTGGTGCTGAACCTGCCGGCCCGGTGCGATAGGGAAGCCGACATCCGGTCTCGCAGCCTGGACAGCAGCGGCAGGCTGACGATTGCGCTGATGATCAGTGCAACCGCGATGAGCGTGATGCCGTGCACTCCGAACAGGGCGAGGATCAGTGCAACGGCGAAAAAGATGAGGACCCGCAGCAGGGTGTAGGACAACGTTGCACGCATGACACCTTGAGACTAGAGCACCGCGCCTGGCGGCGCTGACGTGCACCCTTGCGGGCCCCTCCGACGCGCAAGCGGGCTAGGGGTCAAGCGCCTCAGACGGAATTTTCCGAATCGAGGGATAAAGCTGCTGTTTGTGGCTAAGTTCGCGAGTTTCTGCGACACTTGGGGACAGCCCTCTGACCCAGGGAGTTGGTGAGATGGACGGCAGCAGTGAGCGCCTGCTCACACCGGGGGAAGTAGCCGCGCTGTTCAGGGTCGACCCGAAGACCGTCACACGGTGGGCCGCATCCGGCCGGATCAGCAGCATTCGGACGCCGGGCGGACACCGCCGGTTCCGGGAGGCGGAGGTCCGCGAGCTACTCGACGGCGAGTCGAACTCGCAGAATGGCAGTGGCTGAGGCGGCACCCTCAGCCAGGGCCGTCCTTTCTTCCACGCGCTCCCGCCGGCACGGCTAAGCAAGATAACCGAGACGCCGCCGGGGCGGCACAGCACGCCAATAACGCTCAGTGTGGGGCAAATCACCTGCGGTGCGGAAGTTGGCTATGGCCGTCATCCGGATGTCCCGCAGCCGCCGGCGTATCCTGCCGATGTCGTTGCAAGCCAGCCCTATGTCACCCGGATGTAGTCGAACCGCCCAGTCCGGTAGCGCACAGGGCGACTTGGGCAGATGTTGCATTTCATGACCGAGCACGCGTGCCGAGCCACTAGGCTGCCTCGCATGTGGCTGGCTTGCGCGCTCATCATCCTCGCGTCCGTCGGATTCGTGCTGCCGTGCATGCTCGACATCACGATGACTCCTGACTCGGAATTCACCACGCTGTCCAAGGGCACCTGGCTGATCATCGCCGGCGCCTTCTGGGTGTTCGGCGCGATTGCCTGGCTGGTGGCCGGACGGCCTCGGCGCCTCGGCCTGCACCGGTCGAGTCCTTACCCGCCCGGCGGCTTCGACCGGGCCGAGTCGCTGTACCGGCACCCGGCCGCACAGGCCGCGGGCGGCTACGCGGAGCCAGCCGGCGCTGTCGGTTTCATCGTCGAGCGGCGCCCCCTCGGTCCGGACGACGACCCCGAGTTCCTGCTCGAGCTTGGCCGGCGCATCCGCGAGGGCCGCGAAGACGGGACCTCCGACAGCGGGTTATCAGTGTCGCAGATCAGGCGGAGCTGTTCCCGCCCCTAGCCCATGCCGGCGTAGGAGTGCAGACCGCTGATCCAGATATTGACGCCGATGACGTTGAACAGCAGGCAGCCGAAGCCGATTAGCTGGATGTAGGCGGCCCGGCGGCCGCGCCATCCGGCCGTCGCCCTGGCGTGCAGGAACATCGCGTAGACCACCCAGGTGATGAATGACCACGTCTCCTTGGGATCCCAGCCCCAGTACCGGCCCCATGCGTGATCGGCCCAGATCGCCCCGGCCATGACCCCGAACGTCCAGACGGGGAACGCGAACAGGATGCTCCGGTAGGACAGCCGGTCGAGAACCGCCGGCGCGGGCACGTGCCGCAGGATGCCGGCCGACCAGGATGGCCGGCCAGCCGCCAGCCGGCGCACGCTGCGGGAGGCCAGCAGGTACAGCGTGGTGACCACGGCACCGAAGATGAACAGGCCGATCGCGACGATCATCGCGGTGACGTGGATAGCAATCCAGTACGACTGCAGTGCTGGCACCAGCGAGCCCGCCGGCGTATACAGCACGGTGAGGTCGATGCCGAGGCCGAACACGATGGGGATCATGACGAACAGCCCCATGTAGTAGGCCCGGTTCCAGACCGAGGCCAGCACGAGCACGAGCACCGCCATGCAGGTGAACGCCGCGATGAACTCGTACATGTTGCCCCACGGCGTCCGGTTCTCGGCAATCCCGCGGGTCAGGATCGCCAGCAGGTGCGCCGTCAGCCCCACGCAGGTCAGCCCGAACGCCAGCCGGAGCCAGAACCCGGACGGCCACCGGCTGGCTGGCTCGCCCGCCGGCGCCGCGGAAGCGGGCAGAAGGCTGTCCATGACAGTTGTCGACGGGCCGCCGGATCCGGCCGCGACGAACTCGGCTGCGGGCACCTCGGCAACACTGGCATCGGTCAGCCCGGCCGTGATCCGGTGCCGAGCGAACGCGAAGTCGGAGGCGTAGCACAGCATCGCCAGCGCGTAGAGCACGACAGCGGCAAGGAGCAGGCCGTTACTGAGATCGCCGAGGCTCGCGTTGATGGGCATTCCAGCTCACTCTCCGTTGGTGGTGTCCTGCGGGGACACGGCACTGGCCAGTGCATCGTCAGTGGCTCCGGACTCCGCTGCCGGCGTGGCAGCGGCCGGGGTGGCAAGCCCACCCCGTTCCGGAACGAACGGTCTTGTGGTCTCGGCCGCAAGCTCGGCGCGCAGCTTCCCGGAGAGCTCCTCGAACTCTGCCTCGAAGCCGCCAGCGGCGTCTGACCGGGCGAGCCCGCCCAGCCAGACCTCGGTGCTGCCGTCCGCGGCGGCGCCGGCGCGCACGAACACGCGACGGCGGCGGATCAGGAACGACAGGATCAGTCCGGCCAGGGCCGCGATGCCCGAGATGAGGGCAGGAAGCTGGCCAGGGTCGTAGGTAATCGCCAGGCTGACCCACTGCTGGTAACCGACGTAGGTCACGGTGCCGAGGCCGTCCGGCAGCTTCAGCGACTGGCCGGCGGCGAGCGGCTGCGGCTGCATCGGCAGCTGGCGCAAGCCCGTGGTGTTGAGCTGGTAGACCGACTGCGCTTGGCCGGAGTTCATGCCCAGATTGCCGGTAAAGCCGACGAGGCTGACGCGCGGGTTCAGCGCGGCCGGGTACGCGGAGGCGAGGCGCCCGCCCGCATCGACCGCAGACGGCAGGAAGACGCCAGCGAAGCCGAGCTGGCCCGGCCTGGCGTCCGGGACCTTGATGACCCCTTCGGAGGTGAGCGTGGTCTGGTCGACCGGGATGAACGGAACGGGGCCGTTCCAGCGCACCGTGCCGGTCCCGTCGGTGACCTTGAAGACCGGGGCGTAACCATGCCCGATCAGGTACACGCTGACGCCGTCCACGACGAGCGGGTGGTTCACCTGGAGCTGGTAGTGCCGGACCGGCGCGCCGGGCTGGACTTGGTAGGTGAGGCTCGCGTCGTAGGAGAGCGGCTGGTCGAGCTCGGGCCCGGAGCTGACGTACTTCGCAGTGAAGCCGTGCAGGCTGATTTCGAAGGGAGCCAGGTTGCCAGGGCCGACCAGCCGGCCGGGCCGGAACACGTCAAGCGCGGTCGGGGTGTTGGCGAAGCCCTGGCCGACGACGAGCAGGCGGTTCGCCTTGTAGCCGTAGATGCCGCCGAGGCCCACGGAGAACAGCAGGGCGAGGAGGGCAACGTGGAACAGCAGGTTGCCGACCTCGCGCAGGTAGCCCTTCTCGGCCGAAACCCAGCCGTCGCCTTCGCTGATCCGGAACCTGCGGGCTGCCAGCAGGGCTTTCGATTGCTGGAGGGCCTGGGTGGGAGCGGCGGCCGTTCGGTAACGGGCGCTAGCGGGCAGCCGTGCGAGATTGGAAGGAGCGCGCGGCGGCTGCTGGCGGGCCGAGCCGACGAGGCGTACCGTGCGCGGCAGCACGCAGCCCGCGAGCGAGGCGAACAGCAGCAGGTAGATGGCCGCGAACCAGGGCGCGGCGAACACGTCGAACAGCGACAACCGGTTCAGGATCGGGGCCAGTGCCGGGTGTGACTGGTAGTACTGGCTGACCGCGGCTGGGTCGACGCCCTGTTGCGGCAGCACGGATCCGGGCACGCTCGCCAGGGCCAGCAGGAACAGCAGGATCAGCGCGGTCCGCATCGAGGTGAGCTGGCGCCAGCCCCAGCGCAGCCAGCCCACCGGGCCAAGGCTCGTCGGCCGGCTCGCCGTGATGGCCTCGGCCGTCGTCGCGTCGTCCTCGGTAGCCGTCATGCGGCCTGCCCGGTCACCTGGTTGATCACAGACAAAAGCTGGCGGTAGGTCGACGCGCCGAAGATCCGCTCGGCGATCCGGCCGTTCTTGTCGATCACCAGCGTGGTCGGGATGTCGGCCGGGGGAACCGTGCTGTGGAAGTCCAGCGCGATCTCGTCGTTCGGGTCGCTGATGCTCGGGTAGCCCACGTTGAACTGCTGCATGAACGCCTTCGCGCTGACTGGCTCGTCCCTGATGTCGATGCCGACGAAACGGACGCCGCGCGGGCCAAGCTGACGCGCCAGCTGACCGAGGGCCGGCGCCTCCGCACGGCAGGGCGCGCACCAGGAGCCCCAGAAGTTGACGACGATCGTGTCGCCCCGGTATTGCGACAAGCTCAGCTGCTGGCCGGTCACCGTGGTGCCGGACACGAGCGGCGCCACCGGTCGGCTGCCTGACTGGTAGTAGGTGGACTCGTAGCTGTGACCGACGAAGCTCTGGCCGCTGCTCGCCGGGTTGTTCCCCCCGATGTCGCCGCCGGCACAGCCGGCTGTCGCCATGATCGCGGCCGCTGCGACGGCAACTCCGATTCCTGTCCTGCGCTGCAGACGCGGCAGACCCGGCAGGCGCGGCAGACCCGGCAGGCGCAACTGGCGCGGGGCTGGCAAGCGCGACACGAAACGATCTCCTACAGGCAGTAGTACCCGGCCCATTGTGCCGGATGCCGGCACCCTCCGGTGACGGCGGGCCGGCGAAAGGCAGCGCTGCGCAGTGATCTCCGGGTTGCTCAGGCGCCGGCTACCTGCGGTCGGCTAGGACCTGACGGCTCACGGTACTGCACATTGGTGATCTGGCCGCCGGTCACCGTGAAGGTGGTCACGCTGCCGAGAGCGCACTGCCGGCGCCGCGGATCGTGCCACAGCTGCTTTCCCTCCGCCGACCGGCGTGCGGACCAGATCGGCAACTGGTGGCTGACGCAGACAGCCTCATGGCGGCCAGCGGCGGCGGCTGCGTCCCTGACCGCCGCGAGCACCCGGGCGGCGACCTGCGCGTAGGGCTCACCCCAGGAAGGCCGGAAGGGATTGCGCAAGTAGAGCCAGTACTGAGGCTTAAGCAGGGCGCCGTCACCGACCGCGAACCGCAGCCCCTCGAAGTGGTTCGCAGCCTCAATCAGCCGGTCATCGGTCACGATCGGCAGGCCGAACTCTGCTGCGATGGGTTCCGCCGTCTGCACCGCCCGCTCGAGTGGCGAGGATCGCACCACGGTGACGTCGCGGCCGGCCAGGAAGTCGGCGGCCGCCTTCGCCATCACACGCCCCGCCTCCGACAGGGAGAAGCCGGGCAGCCGTCCGTACAGGACGCCTCCTGGATTGTCCACCTCGCCGTGCCGGACGAGGTGCACAAAGGCGGTGTTCGCGCTGGCAGCCGCCGGCTGGCCGTGATCGGGAGAGCTCATCGGGCGCTCAGACTATCGCGCCTCGAGAATGCTCAGCTCAGAGCGGCTGCGGCGGCCGCCGCCGCGGCCGGAAGGGCATCCGCGACGCGGCTGATCGCCTCGCCGTCATGTGCCGCGGACAGGAACCACGCCTCGAACGGAGAGGGCGGCAGGTATACGCCGCGGCTCAGCATCGCGTGGAAGAAAGCAGCGTAGGCAGCGGTGGACTGGCTGCGGGCCGCGCCGAAGTCGCGGACCGGGTCCGTGACGCCAAAGAAGACGGAGAACAGGCTGCCGGCCTCCTGCAGCCGGTACGGCACACCGGCTGTCGTCAGGGCGTCGGCGGTGAGCTTCGCTACGGCCGCGGCCGCCTCGTCCACTCGGGCGTAGACATCTTGCGTGCACTCGCGCAGCGTGGCGAGCCCGGCGGCAGTGGCGATGGGGTTACCCGACAAGGTGCCGGCCTGGTAGACGGGACCAGCCGGGGCGAGCCGCGCCATGATCTCTGCACGGCCGCCGAACGCCGCGGCTGGCAGCCCGCCGCCCATGACCTTGCCGAAGGTCGTCAGGTCACCGGCGATGCCCTCCCGGCCGTACCAGCCGGACCTGGTCACCCGGAAGCCGGTCAGCACCTCGTCCATGATCAGCAGCGCGCCGAATTCGCGGCACAGGGCGGCCAGCAGCTCGTTGAAGCCGGCCGCTGGCGGGACGATCCCCATGTTCGCCGGGCACGCCTCGGTGATCACGCAGGCGATATCGGCGCCGTTCGCGGCGAACGCCTGACGCACCGACTCGACGTCGTTGTACGGCAGCACGATCGTGTCGGCCGCGGCTGCCCCGGTAATGCCCGGCGAGTCGGGCAGCCCGAACGTGGCGACGCCCGAGCCAGCGGCCACTAGCAGTGCGTCGACGTGGCCGTGGTAGCAGCCGGCGAACTTCACCACCAGTCGCCGCCCGGTAAAGCCCCTGGCCAGCCGGATGGCGGTCATCGTCGCCTCGGTGCCAGAGTTCACCAGCCGCACCCGTTCGACCGGGGCGCGCGCGGCGATCTCGGCCGCCAGCTCGGCCTCCGCAGCGGTGACGGTTCCGAACGACGTGCCCAGGCTGGCGGCCGCCTGCACCGCGGACACCACCGCCGGGTGCGCGTGCCCGAGGATCATGGGACCCCAGGAGCAGACCAGGTCCACGTACCGGTTACCGTCCACGTCGGTCAGGTACGGGCCGCTGCCGGACGCCATGAAGACTGGCGTGCCGCCGACCGAACCGAACGCGCGGACAGGTGAGTTGACCCCGCCAGGCAGGACGGCGCTGGCTCGCTCGAACAGCTCAGCCGACTGTGGCCGGATCGTGTTCGGTGTCACGGTCCCGCCTGCTCACACGCGTCAGCAAGCAGCTCCAGGACGGGCACGGCGTCAGGCAGCGCATGAGTCTCCGGGTCACGAAGCCAGCGCCCGGGCGGACCGTCTGCGGCCCGGGACGGAGGTGCCAGCACATAGCTGTCCCGGCAGTGCCAGCGCAGCTCGGCAACGTCCGCCACCTCTTCCGGCAGGCAGTCCAGGTGGCATGACCACCACTCGTTCTCGTCATCGGGCGCGCCGCGCGAGCGGACAAAGAAATGGGCCCGGCTTCCGGGGCTGATCGCCACCGGGCCGGGCCGCACGCCAGTCCGCTCCATTGTGCTCAGTGCCAGCAGTCCTGCCTCGGCGGGCACGTCGAGCACGTCGAATACTCGCCCCGTGGGGAGGATGACGTTCGCCGCTGGCATCGTCGCCCACCAGCGGGCGATGCGCTGCGGGTCGGCGCTCGCCACGTTCTGCCACGCCGGAGACATCGGATGCGAGCCGGGCGACGGACAGCCGAGCCGGTCACACGAGCACGACCGCAGGAATCCGGCGGGCCGGTCGGTCTGACCCGGCTGGTAGGCACCCGGGCATACCTGCCAGCCCAGCGCGGCGTAGCGCGCGGCGGCATCACCGGTCCGCCCGGCCGCCTTGCGGCGCCTGTGGCGCAGTACTGCTTCGACCACGTGGACCTTTCTCTGCTCCAGCCCCGCGCAAATCCCCGCGCAAACCCCCCGCAAGCCCTGAGCCGTCCCTGTCGCATTCGAGCATGCCGTGCAGCAGTCGGCACTCCCGAACCAGCCTCGGCTGCGTGATCAAGCCGTTGCGCGACAGAGACGGTGGAGTGACCAGGCTACCCGGTTCCCGACCTGGGCACGGCACCGCGAGCCTCCGTGCTCGCCACGCACCGGCCGGGACCAGCTGGCAGCTCACGGTGAAAGATTGCCGATAGTCAGCTGGAACCTGGCTACCTCACCTAGAGTTGCCTCCAGCTTGCAAGGCCGGCACGCTGCTTTGCCACGCTAGGAGGCTCGTGATCAGCGCCCGCTTGCCGTACCAGCGATTCCGCCTCCTCATTCACGAGAGCTTCAAATTTCTGATCGTCGGCGGCATCGGCATGCTGCTCACGATCGCGACGGCGGTCGCGCTGCACAGCCTCGGCAAGTACGTTGCGATTACCATCGCGACCATCGCGGCCACGATCGTCACGTTCCTTGGCAATCGCTACTGGACCTTCCGGCACCGCCAGGGAGACGGAGCGAGGCAGGAGAGCGTCATTTTCTTCCTGCTCAACGGCGTCGGCCTGGTCATCTATTACGGATGCATCTGGGTTATCCAGGATCTGATGCACCTGGAGAGCAGGTTCTGGTACACGGTGGCACTGGTTGTCGGAACCGGGCTGGGCACGCTGTTCCGGTTCTGGTCCTATCGCCGGTGGGTGTGGACGATCCAGCACAAGCCCGGGCCGGAGGCCGCCGCGTTCCCTGGCTACCCGGAACCGGCTCTGGCAGTCGGGATCACGGCACCGGCAATCAGGGCTCGCGGCTCATTGTCCGCGTCGCGCCCGCCCGGCCATGCCGTGGCGCGTCATGCCGCGCCAGGGCGCGGCTCAGACGTGCGCGCACCCGCGCATAGCCGGCCGGGTGCCCATCGCCGCATCTAGGCCGCCTGAGTTCGGCAAGACTCCGGTATCGGCAGCGCCCCGAGGCGGTACTCTGCATGGGCAGGATCGGGCGAAAGCGGTCAGGAGGCAGATCCAACAGGTGAGCAGCATCCGCAAGCTCTATGCGCGATTCCGCCAGCTGATCCACGAGGGCTTCAAGTTCCTGGCCATCGGAGCTGTCGGGTTCACCGTCACGTTCGGCGTCGCCAACGCGCTGCACCCGATCGGCAAGTACAAGGCCATCACCATCGCCACGATCCTGGCCACGGCGATCACCTACCTGGGCAACCGGTACTGGACGTTCCGGCACCGCCAGGGCAAGGGCACGACCCGCGATTCGATCATGTTCTTCGTGCTGAACGGGGTCGGGCTGCTCATCTACTACGGCTGCATCGGTCTCCTCGACCTGGCTGGCCTTGGCCACAGCGTGGCCTGGTACAACGTCGCCCTGGTCATTGGCACCGGCCTCGGCACGCTGTTCCGGTTCTGGTCCTACCGGAAGTGGATCTGGCTTGCGAGCCCGGCGCCTCTCGCCGGGGCGCACGAGGACTTGCCAGAAAACCTGGAAGCTGTCGGCGCCGTCCCCCACACCCACGGCCCGGCCGGCGGCGGCCGGCCGCGCGAGCACGCCGACGGGCTGCTCGACGCCTAGCTCAGCCGGCGTGCGGCCTCGGCTGCCCAGTAGGTCAGGATGATGTCGGCCCCGGCGCGGCTGATCGCCGTGAGTGTCTCCATGATCACCCGGTCCCGATCTAGCCAGCCGCTGGCCGCGGCCGCCTCGACCATCGAGTACTCGCCGCTGACCTGATACGCCGCGACCGGTACCGGCGAGACAGCCGAAACCGCCGAAATCACATCCAGGTACGGCAACGCCGGCTTGACCATGACGATGTCGGCGCCCTCGTCGACGTCCAGCAGCGCCTCCCGGACCCCGTCCCGCGAGGCTGCCGGATCCTGCTGGTAGGAGGCCCGGTCACCGAACTGCGGCGCGCATTCCGCCGCCTCCCGGAACGGCCCGTAGAACGCGGACGCGTACTTTGCCGAGTATGCGCAGACCGCAACCTCCGCGTGACCGGCGGCATCCAGCGCGCCCCGGATCGCCGCGACCTGGCCATCCATCATCCCGCTCGGCGCCACGACGTGCACGCCAGCTTCAGCCTGCGCCACCGCGATCGAGGCATACCGTTCCAGCGTCGCGTCGTTGTCGACCTCGCCAGCGGCCGTCAGCAGCCCGCAGTGACCGTGGTCGGTGTACTCGTCCAGGCACAAGTCCGCCATCAGCACCGTGTCCGGGCCGACCTCGGCGGCCAGGTCCCGCAGCGCGACCTGGACGATGCCGTCCGGGTCGTCGGCCGCTGAGCCCCGGCCGTCTTTGACCGCCGGCACGCCGAACAGGATCAGCCCGCCGACGCCCGCCTCGACAGCCTCGTGCGCGGCCTTGCGCAGGCTCTCTCGGGTGTGCTGAACGACGCCCGGCATCGACGACACCGGCTGCGGCTCGCTGATGCCTTCCTTCACGAACAGTGGCAGCACCAGCCCGGAAGGACGGATGGCGACCGGCGCGACGAGCCTGCGCATCGCGACCGTCCGGCGGAGCCTGCGAGGTCTGGTAACGGGATAGCTAGCCGGCACTGTCGCCTCCCGGTTGTCCAGCCTTTCTACCGGATCCGGCGCCGCGCCCCGCGACGCCGCTCGCTCGGCCGGCGGACCGGCTCGCCTGCCTCGATGGCCGCGTCCCGCAGCTCGGCGCCGTGCGCGGCCAGGGCCTCGATGAGCGAGCTCACCGACGGCTTCGACGCCACGACGTCGACGCGCAGGCCGAACTCGGCGGCTGTCTTGGCCGTCTGCGGGCCGATCACCGCGATGACCGTGACGGCGTGCGGCTTACCCGCGATTCCGATCAGGTTGCGCACCGTCGAGGACGAAGTAAACAGCACCGCGTCGAATCCGCCGCCCTTGATGGCCTCGCGCACCGGGGCTGGCGGCGGAGCCGCGCGCACTGTCCGGTAGGCCGTGACGTCCTCGGCCTCCCAGCCCAGCTCCGTCAGCCTCGAGAGCAAACCCTCGGTCGCGATGTCGGCCCGCGGCAGCAGCACCCGGTTGATCGGGTCGAGCACCTCGTCATAAACCGGCCAGGCGTCGGCAAGGCCTTCGGCCGACTGCTCACCGTCGGGCACCAGGTCGGGCATGATGCCGAAGGCACGCAGCGCCGCAGCGGTCTGCTCGCCCACCGCGGCCACCTTGACGCCGGCGAATGCGCGAGCGTCCAGCCCGTATTCCTCGAACTTCTCCCGGATCGCCCGCACCGCGTTGACAGACGTGAACCCGATCCACTGGTAGCGGCCGGTGACCAGGCCCTTGACGGCCCGCTCCATCTGCTGAGGGGTACGCGGCGGTTCCACTGCGATCGTCGGAACCTGCTCCGGCACCGCACCGCGAGCCTGCAGCAGGTCACAGACCTCCTCCGACTGCTCCTTGGTGCGCGGAACGAGGACCCGCCAGCCGAACAGCGGCTTGGTCTCGAACCAGGACAGCGCCGTTTGCGCCGTCACACCCTCGCCAACGACCGCGACGGCCGGCCCGTGCGCAGTCAGCAAGCTCACGCCGGCGGCCTTGAGATCGGCCGCGATCGAGCCGAGCGCGCCGACGACCGTGTGCTGCTCGGTGGTAGTCCCGTTCCAGGTAATAGCGAACGGCGCCGTCTCCGCCCAGCCTGCCGCGATGAGCATCTTGCCCAGGTCGACCGGGCCCGTCTCAGCGCCGACGATCACGAGCGTCCCCTCGGTCGCCGAGATCCGGCTGACCTCGGATGCGTGCACGATCCGCACGTCGCCGCTCGCGTCAGAGGTCAGCGGGATACCGGCGTACTCAGGCACCGCCGTCGCCGCTGACACGCCGGGCACGACCTCGAACGGCACCCGTGCCTTCGCACACGCGACCGCGTCCGCTGCCGCGTTGGAGAACAGGAACGGGTCGCCGCCGAACAGCCGGACTGCAAGCTGGCCCGCCTTGGCCGCCTTGACGAGCAGCTTGGGATCCTGCAGCTGAGCGTCGGTGTCGACCAGCGTGGCACCCGGCTTGAGCAGATGGCCAAGCCGCTCGCCGAGCCACGGGACGGCGACCACTAGGTCGGCACGCCCGATGAGCGCCGCAGCCCGCACCGTGAGGAGATTCTCATCGCCAGGGCCAGCGCCGACGAGCGCGACCCAGCCGGGTACCCGAGCGTCCGCTGCGTGACCCGTCGACCGTACGGCTTTCTCGCTCGCCGGCCTCGCCTGCTTCGTGACCTTCTTGGTGGGTGTGGGGTTCACTTGTCATCGTCCCCGCTCGTGAGTTGTCCGCCGACCCCCGTCGTACCGGACATTGGCATACACCGTGCCGCGCCCCTGCTGAGCAGATCCGCGGCCACCTGACGGCCGAGCTCCTCGGCCGCTGCCAGCGGGCCGCTTGCACTGCCGCGAAGCGCCATTCCCCCGTCGACCGCGACGACCAGGCCGTCGAGCCGAAGTACGTCCATTCCGCTGGCATACGCGCCGACTGGCGCCGCGCAGCCGCCTTGCAGCGCGCCGAGCAGGGTCCGCTCGGCGGTCGTTGCCGCCCGGCTCACCGGGTCGTCGATGGCGCCGAGCAGCGCCACGAGACCTTCCCTGGCCTGGTTGCACTCAACCGCGAGCGCGCCCTGGCCGGCGCACGGCATCATCTCGTCCGGCTCGAATACCTGAGCTACTGCGTCGAGCCGGCCGATGCGTGACAGCCCGGCGTAGCCGAGGACGAGGGCATCCATGTCCCCGTTTTCGACCTTGGCGAGCCTCGTCCCCGCGTTGCCCCGGACCGGAACGAGGTGGATATCCGGTCGCAGCAGCAGCAGCTGCGCAGCTCGGCGCGGCGAGCCGGTACCCACGATCGCACCGTGCCGCAGGTCGGCCAGCTTTGCACCGTCCCGGGTCACCAGCGCGTCCCTCGGGTCATCCCGGGGCGGCACCGCGGCCAGCGCGATCCCGGCGGCTGCGCCGGTGGGCAGGTCCTTGAGCGAGTGCACGGCGACGTCCACCTCACCCGCCAGCAGGCCGGTGCGCAGCGCGCTGACGAATACGCCCGTGCCGCCGATCTGGGTGATCAGGGCCGGGCTCCGGTCGCCCGCCGATTCGATCCCGACGAGTTCGACATCCCGTCCGGTTTGCGCCGTGATCGCGCGGGCCACGAGACCGGCCTGCACCATCGCCATGGGACTCCGGCGGGTGCCGAGGCGCAGGGGGGCGGTGCTCATGCGACCTCCCCAGCCGACCCGGTCGTAGCCTGCGGCCGCGGTTCCGGCGTTACCTGCGGCCAGCCGGCGAGCTTGGCATCAGCCTGCGCCACAGCCTGTACTGCGGCGGGGTCGAGATCGAACAGGACGCGCAGCGCGTCCTCGTAACTATCGGCGCCCGGTGATCCGGCTAGTTCCTTGATGCGGACGGTCGGATCGTGCAGCAGCTTGTCGGTCACTCGCTGCATCGACTTGGCTATCTCCGCCATGGCGACACCGTCCAGTTGGTCCAGGCGGCCGGACAGCCGGGCGACCTCGGCGTCGACGACCTTGGCGGCCTTGGCCCGCAGGGCCACGACGGTCGGCGTCACCGCCGCCGCCCGCCGGACCGACATGTGAGAAGCGAGCTCGTCGGCCATGATCCGGCGGACCTCGCCGATCGCCTGCTCGCCCGGGTCGAAGGCTGAGTGGCCGTCCGCGGCCAGCGTCTGCAGGTCCGTAATTATGACCCCGGGCAGCTCGGCCACCTGTGGGTCGACATCCCTCGGCATCGCCAGATCCAGCAGGACGAGTCCGGTCGAGCGCTGGCGCATCACGTCCGCAACCATGTCCGCCGTGATCACGTGACCGGACGCGCCAGTGCAGGTCACCACCAGGTCGGCGGCCGCCACCTCGCCGACAAGATCGGACATCCCGGTGCCCCGCCCCTGAGCGGATGCGGCGAGACGCTGGGCGCGCTGCACAGTCCGGCTCGCGACCGTCAGCCCGGCTGCTCCTGCCCTGGCCAGGCTGGCCACGACCAGGCCGCTCATCGCACCAGCACCGATGACCAGAACCCGCTTCCCGGCGAGCCCGGCTGGAGCCGGCGACGAAGCACCGTCACTGCCGGCGGCCCCGTTCCCGTCGAGGTGCCCGGTCGCTACCTGCAGACCAACGCTGACCAGGCTCGCTCCCGCCGCGCCGATGCTGGTCTGTGACTGGGCGCGCTTTCCGGCTCGCAGCGCGAGCGAGCCGAGGTCAGAGAGCGCCCGGCCGAGCGTGCCCCGCTCCCTCGCCAGATGGAGCGCGTGGCGCAGCTGGCCGAGAATCTGGCTCTCGCCGATCACCATCGAGTCAAGACCGCAGGCCACGGCCAGCAGGTGCTGGACGGCGCGGTCCTGGTAGTGCACGTAGAGGAAGGGCGTTAGATCAGCGGACGGTACCTGCGAGTGGCGCGAGAGCAGCTCGCAGATTGCCGCGACGGCGCTGTGGAACTTATCGACCTCAGCGTAAATCTCGACCCGGTTGCAGGTGCTCAGCACGAGCGCGCCCGCCACGTCGTCCGCCCTGGATACGTCGTGGAGCAGCTTGTCGAGCGCGTCGCCGGACAGCGCGACCCGCTCGAGCGTCGCCAGCGGCGCGCCCTTATGGCTGAGTCCGACGACCAGAACGCTCATGTCCCTACCGCCTGGGCCCCCGTCTCGAAGTCGTCATCGTCGGCCGCCTGGTAGGAAGCTGAGCCATAGCGCGGCCCGCCGCTGTGCTGTCCCGGGGGGACGACCCCCCGTGTCCCCCCGTCGTGCTGTCCCGGCGGAACTGCCCCCCGGGCCTCTCCGCGGGCGCTGAGCTCCGCAGCAATGTTCAAGCCCAGCTCCTCGCTCGGCACGCTGTTGCCCCCCGGCACGCCGCTCGCCTTTCCCCGCGCTCCGTCTATTCGCCGACCGGCGAGACGCCTGTCCAGGCTTCGGTCGTCCGGCCGGACGGCCGCCGTTCCTCGCCGCTGGGCGTGGAAGGCCAGGATCTGCAACTCGATCGACAGGTCGACCTTACGCACATCGACGCCAGAAGGCACGTTCAGCACGACGGGCGCGAAGTTGAGAATGCTCGTGATGCCCGCGGCCACGAGCCGATCACAGACATTCTGGGCGACTGCCGCAGGAGTCGCGATGACGCCGATCGCGACGTCGAAACGCCGGATGACGTCCTCGATGTCGGCGGCACTGCGAACGGTGTGCCGGGCGATCATGGTGCCCACGACCGCCTGGTCGCTGTCCACGAGCGCTGCCACGTGGAACCCGCGGGACGCAAATCCGCCGTAGTTGGCGAGGGCGCGGCCGAGGTTTCCGGCGCCGACGATGAGTACGGGCCAGTCCTGCGTAAGCCCGAGCTCGCGAGAGACCTGGTAGACGAGGTAGTCCACGTCATAGCCGACGCCGCGGGTGCCGTAGGAGCCGAGGTGCGAGAGGTCCTTGCGGAGCTTGGCCGAGTTGACACCGGCGGCAGCAGCCAACTCGTCGCTGGCGACGGTCGCGACGCCACGGTCTGCAAGGACATAGAGGGCGCGCAGGTAAAGGGGCAACCGCGCGACCGTCGCGTCCGGGATGCCGTGACCGTTGGCACCCGGCCTGCCCACCCCGTCAGCCGCCTGACGAGCGGCATCTCCGCTCCTCGCGGCCCGGGTGGCGGCGTTGCGGCCGGCTGCCTGGGCTGCACTGCCGGTGGCGGTAGCCGGCTGGCCGGAGGTGACGGGACGGCGAGACATGCGCCGGTACTCCTGGGGGACTCTCGATTTGGCACTGCGCGAGCTGGGGAAGCCACGCCTGATCTCGATGTATCACGGTACGCCCTTGTGAACGTTTGCACAAAGTCGCCGGATGAGGTCCCCGCCAAAACGGCCGGCCGCGGCCGCATTTCATCGCAGCAGGGCAGCCCGGAGACGTTCCTCACTCACGCGCCAGAAATCATGCTGGACTCCGTCGATCAAGGTGACGGGGATCATCTCTGAGTATCGGGCCAGGTCGTGGGGCGACGCGGTAATGTCGCGTTCTTCCCAGCTCATGCCGAGATCGGCGGCCACCCTGCCGATGACGGTCCGCGCGTCGTCGCAGAGGTGGCAGCCCGGGCGGCTCAGCAGCGTGATGACGTGCCGGCGCTGCCCCCCGGTCACCGGTACTCCCGTGAGCTCCCGCCCCGCGGAGCCGAGTTCCGGCCGTAGTCACGCAGGTAGTCAGGTCGCTCGAAGCCGGAGGTGTCGTAGCCGGGCTCGGGGAACAGCTCCGTGACGGACGGGAACGGCGACACCTTCGCCTGCTGCAGGCCGAGCTCCACCACGTTCGTGGCCAGCACAGACGCGCGCCGGTCGAGGTCGAACTGCTGCACGTAGGGCTGCGCCAGGTGCCGCTGGTACGCGCTGCGGGAGCGGAACACCTGATAGAGAATCCGCTGGGTCGGCGCGGATGGGACGGCATGCGAGATAAAGACGAGGGTGTCAGGCTCGCGCTGCCTGACCAGCTCCACGACCCGCTCGGTAAGCCGGTCGAAGGCATCGACGTGCTCCTCCATCAGCGTGTAGATGACTATTTGCCCGAAAAGTTCCTTACGCCGCTGGTCGGGCATGTCGTCGCGGCTGCGCGGTTCGCCGTCCTGGTCGCCCCGCCGGCCGTTCCGGTCCTCCGGGGCCTGCCAGCTGCGTCCGTCTGCTGCAGCGGCACTATCGATAGCCGAAGGGTCGAAGTCACCGGTCGCGAAGTCGGCATAGCCTTCGGCGGGCTCGGTCTCCCGATGATCGTCAGGTCGGCTCCGCGCCTGGTCGTAACCAGGCCGCTCGGACCGGTACAGACCGCGGCCGCGGTACACGCCGCCATCGCCGCCGACCGGATCGAGGTAGCTGTCGTCCCGGTAACTGTCATCCCGGTAGCTGCTGCCCCGGTCTCCGGCGGCTGCTGGATACCCGCGGTCCTGGTAGCCGTCGGCCGCGGCGGACCGGTTGTCCGGCCCCGGGCCGCCCGCGCGGCGGTAGCCGTCGGCAGCAGGACGGCTCCGGTCGTCCCGACCCCCGTCAGGCTCCTGGCCATGCATGGCCGCGAGGTTCAGCCGGGAGCTCTGGATGCCCGCGACCCAGCCCAGCACCGCTGCGAGTGTCAGCGCGATGGTGAAGACCGATCCCAGCGGCACGTGGATCTTGAGATGCCTGACGGCAAACTCGGCTAGGCCCGGATACGCCACGCCCAGGGCCGCCAGTCCGCCCAGCAGCTGCCCGGGCACGGCATCGCGCCAGCCAGGCTGCGAGGACCGGACCAGCACGAGCAGCACGGCCCAGACGGTCAGCGCCGCGGTCACCCCGCCGCTGACGAGCATGAGCACGTAATTCGGCGGCACCTGGTAATACGTGAAGGGCGGCGGCCACGTCTTGGTGAACGGCGTCGTGGTCAGCTGGTCTAGCGCCAGCACGACGAGTGCGATGATGCCGAGCGCGCCGACGTAGAGCCGAGCGCAGAACCTGGCCGCTGCGCTCCTCCCGGCGACATCCCACAGCGCGACCACGAACGCCAGCGGCGCAATGACCTGGCCGCCCAGTTCCATCGCGCGGAAGATGGCGGGGTCATAACCGGACGCGTAGCCCATCGCCTGTGCGCCGAGGCTGATCAGAAGCCCGAGGAGGCCGACGGACCAGGCGATGAGATCGCCGCGGAGCGCGCGGAAGCATCGGGCGAGTAGCACGGCGCTGCCGACCGCGGCCACCAGCGCGCCGACGACGGCGATGAGAGTATGCATCGGTGTCTATGGTGCCTGATGCGGGGCCATGCTGTGGCCCTGCTGACACCAGCCGTCTTGGGCAACCGAAATAACGGCATCACTGCCATTCGTGCCGACCGATTGGCGACGGGGAGATGCCGCGGCCATGGCGGTCCCGTGACAGTCAGATGACGGTATCGCGCCGCGCTCAGCCTGCGACCTAACCGCCGGTAGCCTGGTAGACATGAGCGCCGAGTCCGGCCTGGACGACGCAGTGACGGGTGCCGTGGTGACGACGGCGGGAGCCGGCCCAGCATCGGTCGTCCCCGATCTGACGGCGGCCGCCTTTTTCGACGTCGACAACACCCTGATGCGTGGTGCCTCTCTCTATCACTTCGCCCGCGGCCTTGCTGCGCGCAGGATGTTCGGGCCTGCGGACCTGGCCAGAATCACGCTGGGCCAGGTGGCGTTCCGGCTGAGGGGCGTCGAGAACGCTGACCACATTGACGCGGCCAGGGAAGCGGCCCTCGCCTTCGTGGCGGGCCATCGGCTGGGCGACATCGTCGCGCTCGGTGAGGAGATCTACGACGACACGATGGCCGACCGCATCTGGGAAGGCACCAGAGAGCTGACGCAGCAGCACCTCCAGGCGGGCCAGCGAGTCTGGCTGGTCACGGCTACGCCGGTGGAGCTCGCAGACATCCTGGCGCGAAGGCTCGGCCTCACCGGCGCGCTCGGCACTATCGCTGAGACGGCCGATGGCGTCTACACCGGACGACTGGTCGGCGGTCTGCTCCATGGCCAGGCGAAGGCGGCGGCGATCACGAAGCTGGCGAGCCGGGAAGGGCTGGACCTCAGCCGTTGCAGCGCTTATAGCGACTCTGCCAACGACATGCCCATGCTGGAACTCGTTGGCCACCCGAGCGTGGTCAACCCGGACGCGGACCTGCTACGCACGGCCCGCGACCGCGGCTGGCCGGTCCACGAGTTCAGGTCCGCGCGGCGCGCGACACTGATGGCCCTGCCGCTGGCGGGTGCGGGTGCTCTCGCGGGCGGGATGGCGGCCGGTTATGCGCTCCGGCGCCGCCGCGCTGCCAGCTGAGGGCCGCGCGCTAGCTGAATGCGGGGCCGCGCTCGGCAACGAGGTCGTCCAGCCGCACCTGGATCGTGTCTCGCACGTGGTCGGCAAGGTCAGCCAGTTGCTCGTCATCGGCGTCGGCCGACGCCAGGTCGCAGGTCGGGACCGGCTCGCTGAACTCGATGATCCAGTTCGACGGGAGCGGCACGGCTCCGAGAGGACCGAGCCAGGGAAACAACGGCGTCACCGGGAAGTAGGGCAGCCGCAGGGCCCGGGCGAGGGCCTCTGCATTGCCGATCATCGGGTAGATCTCCTCGGCGCCCACGATCGCGCACGGGATGATCGGCACGCCTGCCTGCACCGCCGTCCGGACGAATCCGCCGCGCCCGAATCGCTGCAGCCGGTACCGCTCGCTGAACGGCTTGCCGATTCCCTTGAAGCCCTCAGGGAAGGTCCCGACGAGCTGGCCCGCGGTCAGCAGCTGGTGCGCTTGCTCAGGATCGGCTCGGGTGTGCCCGCTCCGGCGGGCGAGCGAGCGGAGCACTGGCAGGGAGTACACGAGGTCAGCGCCCAGCAGCCGAAGAGTCCGGTGCCGCGGATGCTCGGCGAAGATTCCCGCCTGCAGCATCACGGCGTCGACCGGAAGGACGCCGGAATGGTTAGCCACGATCAGCGCCGGGCCTGTGTCGGGGATGTTCTCCAGTCCGCGGATCCGGACCCGGAACCAGTTCCGGTACAGCGCGAGCGCGGCCGGCATGATCAGCGCCGAGTTCAGGTCGGGATCGAACCCGAACTCGTCGACCTCGTATTCGCGGCGCAGCCGCCGCCCGGCAAACTCGGCCAGGCCAGCCAGGCCTGCCAGCCAGTCCTGCCTGCCGGATCTTCCGCGCGGTGCCGGCTCAGTCACGACGTGGCCCGGCCATCGCGATCCCGGCCGCAGTCAGCACTGCGATAGCGAGCACCGCCGTAAGCCAGAGCCGCGACCGCCCGGACCGCCCGCTTGCGGTTACTTCTTGTTCCGGCGCTGAACGCGCGTCTTACGCAGCAGTTTGCGGTGCTTCTTCTTCGCCATCCGCTTGCGACGCTTCTTGATGACTGAACCCACGAGACCACCTTTAAATGCTGTCCTGGCTGAGGCATGTTACTCATATGCTCGCCAGATCGGGCGGCCGGGCACACATGCCAACGCCACAGCGTACCCCCCGCAGAGCACGCCTCGCATACGCCGAGCGGCCGGCCGTGGTCGGGAGCCCGCGATTCAGTCCGCCCCTACGTACGCTTCCCTCAGGTAACCGGTCACCGCCTGCTCGGGCACCCGGAACGAGCGTCCGACTCTGATGGCGTCCAGCTCACCTGAGTGCACGAGTCGGTAGACAGTCATCTTGGAAACGCGCATGATCGCGGCCACTTCGGCCACGGTCAAGAACCTGACCTCGCTGAGCGGAGTAGCTTCTGCTGCCATTGATAGCCCTCTTCCGACCAACCTGCTACGCCTCACGAGACCTGGCGCACCAGTCACGCCTGTCTCCAGCGTAAGTCCTGTATGGGAAAGGGCAACCGTCCCCAGCAGCGCCAATTCGGCAACAGTTCAGCAAATCCCGGGTTGCCGACGTGGCGGCTGGCATAGCCGCAGCTCAGCAGTCGGCCGCGAAGCGTAGCTGAGGACTGCCGCAGCCAATCGTCGGCCATTGCGACCGGCCTAACCTGCCAAATGATCTTCAATGGGAGTGACTTGGCTGCTGCTCCCACGACAGCAATCCCACTCCGACGCCCGGACTCTGCCCGCCAGAAAGCGCGAGCCGCGCGCGTGGATGCCCCTGTGCTACCCCGGCAGGGGTAGTGGTGAGGCAGCCACGAGTCTGGGGTCACGACCCGATGGGGCGGACGAGCTGGGTGGAGTCAGCCGGCGCCGAGCTCCCTGCCGCGATCCCTGGCAGCCTCGATCGCCGACAGCACAGCCGCACGGACTCCGTGCCGCTCGAGCTCCCGGATTGCGCTGATCGTCGTGCCGCCAGGCGAGGTCACTGCCTCCCGCAGCAGCACCGGGTGCTCACCCGAGTCGCGCAGCATCGTGGCAGCGCCGTACACAGCCTGCTTCACCATCTCCAGGGCGTCACTGCGTGGCATCCCGAGCAGGATGCCGGCGTCCACCATCGCCTCGACCAGGAAGTAGACGTACGCGGGGCCGCTGCCGGACAGCGCTGTCGCGGCGTCCTGCTGCGCCTCCGGGATCCGCAGCACCTTCCCGACTGGCCGCAGCAGCTCCTCAGCCCTGCGCAGGTGCTGCTCGGTAGCGTGCCGACCGGGTGAGATGACGCTCATCGCCTCATCCACCAGGACTGGCGTGTTCGACATGACCCGGACAACCGGCACGTCACCGCGAAGCTTGCTGCCGATGAACGCCGTGGTGATCCCTGCCGCCACGGAGATCACCAGGGTCGCTGGCGTGACGACTGGACTGATCTCGTCCAGCAGCACGGCCATGTCCTGAGGCTTCACCGCGATCACGAGCGTCTGGGCGAGCCCGGCGGCCTCCGCCGCCGACATGACTTCGATGCCGTAGCCGTCGCGCAGCTGCTTCGCCCGCTCGTCGCGGCGCACCGCGGCGAGGATATCGCCAGGACCGACGACGCCTGCCCGAAGCAGGCCGGAGGTCAGCGCCTCGCCCATCTTGCCGGCGCCCAGAATGGCGATCACGGACGCAGCCTACCGGTACCGGCTGCGGCCAATCAGCGCCGGGAACTGAGCGCGCGCAGGAAGAAGGTGAGGTTCGCCGGGCGCTCGGCGAGCCGCCGCACCAGGTAGCCGTACCAGTCGCTGCCGTACGGCACGTAGACCCGGACCTGCGCGCCCGACGCCGCCAGCCGGGCCTGCTCAGCCGGCCGGATCCCGTAGAGCATCTGGTACTCGAAGCTGCCGCTATCCCGGCCGGCTAGCCCGGCCCGCGCGGTGGCGATCCTGATCAGCCGCGGGTCGTGGGTGGCCAGCATCGGATAGCCGGGCCCGTCGAGCAGGATCCGCAGGCACTGGGCGTAGCTGACATCCACCTCAGCCCTACCGGTCAGGCCGATGCCGTCGGGCGCCTGGTAGGCGCCCTTGCACAACCGCACGCGCGAGCCGGACGCCGCGAGAGCGCTGCAGTCGTCCGCGCTGCGCCGTAGATAAGACTGGATCACGCAGCCGAGGTCGGGGAAGTCGGCGCGCAGCTCGGCGACCATCCGCAGCGTCGCGCCCACCCGGGTGTGGTCTTCCATGTCCACGGTGACAGTGGTGCCAGCATTACGCGCCGCGCTCGCGATTCTCCTGATGTTCTCCAGCGCTGTCTTCTCGCCGCTGCCGGGAAGACCGAGCCCGACAGCGGTCGGCTTGACGGAGACCTCGGCCCGGCCGCTGGCAGCAAGCCCGGCTTCGCAGAGCCGGCCGAGCAGTCGCACGTACTCGTCCGTAACGGCGGTGGCCTGCGCGGGGTCGGTCGTGTCCTCACCGAGGAAGTCGATGGTGATGAGCCGGCCGTCATCGGCCAGGTCCCGGCTGACGGTGATCGCCTCGTCGATGGTCTCGCCGGCCACGAATCGGGCAGCCACGCTGCGGGTGGCCGGCGTGGCCATGATCGCGTCGCGGGCCGGCCCGCTAGCCGACAGCGCCAAGAGCGCCTGGCGTAGCACCGACGAGACCTCCAGTCCGCTACCACATGATCCGGTTAATTCCGGCAGCGTACAGGTAGCCGGAATTTACCTGATCGTGCTCGGCCAGTGCGATCGTCAGCGCGCGCGGCCCATCAGGTTGCCCCGGCGCCGCAGTCCGGTGTCGATCTGCACGTTCGCCCCGGCCTCAGGCGAGACTAGTACCTCCTGCGCCGCGGCGATGCCATCCACGGTGAACGTCGCCGCGACTGGCGTCGTGCGCCTGACCAGCGCCAGGGCGATCGGGCCAAGCTCATAATGCCGGGCGGCTGACCCGACGAAGCCGACGCTCGCCCCGTCCAGCATGACGTCGGCGCTGTGGGCGGGCAGCTTGTCCTCGCTTCCGTCGAGGTGTAGCAGCACCAGCCTGCGCGGCGGGCGGCCGATGTTGTGCACCCGGGCTACCGTCTCCTGGCCGCGGTAGCAGCCCTTCGTGAGATGGACTGCCATCTCGATCCAGCCGACCTCATGAGGGATCGTGCGGTGATCGGTGTCCAGGCCCAGCCTCGGCCGGCCCGCCGCGATCCGCAGTGCCTCGTAGGCCCACATCCCGGCCAGCGCGCCACCCGCGGAGCGCAGACCCGCCACGACGTCGGCGAGCGTTTCGCGGGGGACGATCAGGTCGGTTCCGAAGCCGGTATCGAGGCGGATACCGCCGAGATCACCGCCGGGCTGCGCCGGCCCGAGGATGGTGAGCACGGCGTACTCGGCGGTGACGTCTGCTGAGTCGACGCGCATCATGAACCGCATCGAGTTCAGGAACTCCAGCAGCGAGCCGGCCTCGCCCGGTTCCACGTGGATCCAGGTCGTACTGCCGTCGTCAGTCAGGGTCAGGTGGTGCTCGACGTGGCCCTGCGGGCTCAGCACCAGAGCTTCCACAGCGGGGCCAGGTGTCAGCCGCTCCAGGTCCTGGGTGGTCAGGCTGTGCAGCCAGCTGAGCCGGTCAGCGCCGCTGATCCGCAGCACCCCGCGGTGCGACCGGTCCACCACGCCGAAGCCGCCGGCCACGGCCCGCTGCTCGCCGTACGGGTCGCCGTAGTGCGCCGCGACGCCTGCGTCAATCCCGTCGGCCGGGACGGCCCCAGGGGTCGCGAGCAGCGGGCTGATCATCGGCCGGACGGGCGGCTGCGCCGGTAGGTGGCCACGTTCCCTTCCCTCCTCGTTACGAAGCGCGGTTACTGAGCGCGGCAGGCAGAGCAGATGCCGAAAACGGTCAGGTGACCGACGTCGGTCAGGAAGCCCTGGCTCTCCTCCAGCGCGTCGACGAGCGGTCGCACGGCCGTCTTGTCCACCTCGGTCACCTGCTCGCATACGCGGCAGATCAGGTGCACATGCTGGGCGTGCTCGGTCAGGTGGTAGCTCGGCGCGCCGTGGTGGATGTGACTGTGCCTGACGAGGCCGAGCTGCTCGAGCAACTCCAGGGTCCGGTAAATGGTGGAGACGTTGACGCCGCGGGCGGTCTGGCGGACCTCCGCGCAGATCTCTTCCGGGGTCGCGTGCTCGAGCCGGGCGACGGCCTCCAGGACGAGCTGGCGCTGGGGGGTGACGCGATAGCCACCCGCTCGCAGCGCGTCGTCCCACGTCTGCACCATGCAAGCAAGTCTAGTGAAGGCCTGGCGGCAGCGGTCCCCGCTGCTCGGGCCAGGCCCCGCCTAAACGTGCTTGCCGGCCGGCGCCGCGCTGACGTAGCGTTGCGGTTACGCAGGAAAGGAGGTGGTCCAACGTATGCATAGATGTCGGACTTGCGAGGTGGCTGTCCGTTAGCCGCCGCCTGCGTGAAGCGCTGAACCGCGGCTTGCCGCGCTAGGCGCATCACCGGCCGCCTCTGGCCTGCTCATCGGTGCTGATCGTGCGCGTCCTGTCTGGCGCGCGTGGTTGGCAGCCTGGCAAGCCGGGCTGTGCTGGCTCTGGAAGCAGAGCGGCGGCCGGCGAATTCACGGCAGACACCGGGCCCCCGGGCTGACCGGCCTTGTCCAGCCGGTCCCCGCGGCGGGTTTGTTAATGGCGCATAGGCGCCGGAACAGACCTGGTGCGGGAGCGGCCCGGGGTTTACCTTTGCGCTAGCCATTCCGGGACTCGACGTCCGCCGCCAGTAGGATTAGGCCATGACCGGGCAACGGCAGGAATTCGAGCGCGAACTCGAAGCCATTGAGAGCAAGGTCATCGAGCTTTTCGCGCTCCTCGCCGAGGACCTGCCACGCGCAACTCAGGCGCTGCTGACCGGCAACAACGAGATACTCCAGGTGCTGGCCGAGCGCGAGCTGCTGGTCGACGCGCTGTACCCGGAAATCGAGGAGCTGGTCAACCGCGAGATCGTGCTGCAGGCACCCGTCGCGTCCGATCTCCGTTTCCTGTTGTCCGTACTGCGGATCGCGCCCGAGATCGAGCGGTCACACGATCTGCTCATGCACATCGCCGCCCAGTCCAACCACATCCTCGGCGCCGACCTCACGCCGCGCACCCGCGGTCTGGTGGACCGGATGGGGAATGTCGTATCGGACATGTGGCGCCGGACAGCCGATTCCTGGTACCAGCGTGATCGCTCGGTCGCGCTCGCGCTCGTTGATCTTGACGACGAGATGGACGACCTGCACACCAGCCTCGTGGCTGAGCTTGCCTCCGGGGGAATGGCGCTGCCGGTGAC
The DNA here is from genome assembly GCA_963718765.1 of uncultured Actinomycetota bacterium. Taxonomy (GTDB): domain Bacteria; phylum Actinomycetota; class Actinomycetes; order Streptosporangiales; family Streptosporangiaceae; genus JAJYUU01. The sequence continues at coordinate 398,407 of CAVQZV010000018.1, read as the reverse complement.
GATGGAGATGACGCTTGTCGCGCGGGACTACAACCGGCTCAGTGCGCACGCGGTCAATATCGCCCGGCGAGTGGTCTACCTGGCCGGAGCCACCGGCACGTAGGTAAGCCCTGCCTCGGTCCCTGCCTGCGGGGACAGTGCGACCTGCCCGCGGACAGAGAGCCTCAGCCCATCCGGCCAGTGACGTACGCCTGGGTCCGGGGGTCGCGCGGGTTCTGGAACATGGTCTCGGTCATGTCATACTCGACGAGCACGCCCGTCCGGGTGTCGCTGCTCTCGTCCCGCAGCACGGAATAGAAGGCTGTCCGGTCACTGACCCGCGCCGCCTGCTGCATGTTGTGCGTGACGATGACGATCGTGTACCGGGACTTGATCTCGTGCATCAGGTCCTCGATCGCGCCGGTCGCGATCGGGTCAAGCGCCGAGCACGGCTCGTCCATCAGCACCACGTCTGGTTCGACGGCCAGAGTCCGCGCGATGCACAGCCGCTGCGCCTGGCCGCCTGACAGGCTCAGGCCCGAGGTCTTCAGGCGGTTCTTCACCTCGTCCCAGAGCGCAGCCTGACGCAGCGAGCGCTCGACGATCAGGTCCAGGTTCGCCTTCTTGCGCTCGCCGTTGATGCGCGGCCCGTACGCGACGTTCTCGTAGATGGTCTTCGGGAACGGGTTCGGCTTCTGGAAGACCATGCCGATGCGGCGGCGGACAGCCGTCGCCGACACGTCCGGGGCGTAGAGCGACTGGCCGCGGTAGTTCACGGAACCCTCGACGCGAGCCGTCGGGATGAGGTCGTTCAGGCGGTTCAGCGTCCGGAGCACCGTCGTCTTGCCGCAGCCGGACGGCCCGATGAACGCTGTGATCTCGTTCTCGTAAACGGACAACGAGACATCAGTAACAGCTTTGAATGAGCCGTAAAAGATCGAGACATTCTCAGTATCGAAGACCGACTTGCCAGGCCCCTCCGGCGCCGCTCGGCGCGACGTTAGCGAGGGCAGCGCCAGCTCGGCCATTTTCTGCTCAGGCTGTTCCATGTCGTTCCTAGCGCGAGTATCGGGAAAACCGTGCGGTGACCAGCCGGGCGACGATCATGAGGATGAAGGCGATAGCAATCAGTGTAAGCGCCGCGCCCCAGGCGCGGTCCTGCGCTCCGCTGTAGGGCTGTGCGGCATTTGAGAAGATCTGCGTTGAAAGCGCGGTGTTGGCGCCGCTGAACACGTTGGCATTGGTGGTAGTCGCGATCAGGATGCAAAACAGCAGCGGTGCGGTCTCCCCGGCGGCGCGGGCCACGGCCAGCAGGGTACCGCTGACGATCCCGCTGAGCGCGGCGGGCAGCACCACGGTCACTGTCACGCGAGCCTTGCTGGATCCGAGCGCGTAGCTGGCCTCGCGCAGCGGGTCCGGCACGAGCTTGAGCATCTCCTCGGTGGAGCGGATGACGACCGGCAGCATCAGGCAGCCGAGAGCGAAGGCACCGGCCAGGCCCGAGTAGCCGAAGTGGATGACCCAGATCGAGAAGATGAACAGGCCCATGACGATCGACGGCACGCCGGTCATGACATCGGCCATGAACCTGATGATCCGGGTCAGGAACCGATTGCCGCCGTACTCGTTGACGTAGATCGCCGCCAGCACACCGATCGGCACAGCGATGACCGTGGCGAGCGCCGTGATCAGGAGCGTCCCCACCACCGCTGGCCCCATACCGCCGACGCCCGCCGGTTCGAAGCCAGGCGGAATCGGGCCGCCTGTGAGGAACCGCCAGCTCATGATGGAGGCGCCCTTGGCGATCACCGTGTACAGGACAAATCCCAGCGGGATGATCACGAGCACGAACGCGAATACCATCAGTACGGAGGCGATCTGGTTCTTGGTGCGCCGCCAGGATCGCGGCTCGCGCAGGTCGAGCTGCTGCGGAGTGGTTGGAGTCATGGCCATCAGGCACCCCGCTGCCGCCGGACGGAGCGCCCCACGGCGGCGCGCGCGATGACGTTGATGATGATCGTCAGTATGAAGAGCAGCACGCCCATTCCGATGAGAGCGGCCCGGAACTCGCCGAAAGCCTCGCCGAACTGGTCGGCGATGACCGCTGGCATGTTGAAGCCAGGCACGAACAGGTGTGACGTGATCACGGGCGAGGCGCCGATGACCAGGGCCGCGGCGATCGTCTCGCCCATCGCCCGCCCCAGCCCGATGAGCACTGAGCCGACTATCCCGCTCTTGCTGTGTGGCCAGACCACGCCGCGGATCATCTCCAGCCGGGTAGCGCCAAGAGCGTACGCACCCTCTCGGTCGATGTCCGGCACCGTGGCGACGACCTCGCGCGACAGGGAGGTCACGATCGGCGTGATCATGAAGGCCAGGATGATGCCTGCCGTGAAGAATGAGGCCCCGCTCACACCCCCGCTCTTCGGCGCCCCAAACAGCGCGTCCAGCACCGGGATGCCCTTGACGCCCGAGGCAATCGAGGAGTAGATGTGCTGCAGCCACGGCGCGAATACCAGGAGCCCCCACAAGCCCCAGACCACGGAAGGGACCACGGCGAGCAGATCGATCACGTATACGATCGGGCGCGCCAGCCGGTATGACAGGACCTCGTTGAGTAGCACGGCGATCGCCACGCTGACCGGGACGGCCAGGATGACCGCGATAAGCGCCGTAACGACCGTGCCGTAGATGAAGCTCAGTGCCCCGAACTCACCCTTGGCCTGGTCCCAGGTCGCGGAGAAGATCCCGGAGATTCCCTCGTGGGTAAACCACGACGTGGATTGCTGTGTCGTGGTGACGACGATCAGGATCAGGATCGCCAGCACCAGCAGGCCCGACGCCAGCGCAAGGCCCTGGAACACGCGGTCGCCGATCGCACGCCGCTGCAGCAGTGGGTGGGCGGACCCGGCCGGCATCGCCGGGTCCGCCCGCGCCGAGTCACTCACCACGGCGACGTGCCCACCTCATGCCTGTCTGCCACATTGATCACACTACTGACTAGGAGGTGATCTTAGATAGCTGTGCCTTCGCCATCTGGTCGATGGAGGCGGGCAGCGGCGCATAACCGAGAGGATCGAGCTGCGACTGGCCGTTCCCGAGCAGATAGCCGATATAGGCCTGGAGCAGCTTCACGTCGCTGGCGCTCGGCTGCTTGGTGTAGACGATGACCCAGGACTGTGCGGTGATCGGATAAGCCGCCGGGTCAGTGCCCCATACGGCGTGGAAGGTCAGGTCGGGCGCGACGGTCACGCTCGATGCGGACGCTGACGCCGAGGCCGACGTCGGCACTATGTACTTTCCTGACGAGTTCTGGACCGAGGCGAAGGACAGCCCGGAGGCCTTGGCAGTCGCTAGGTCGTTGTAGCCGATGGCGCCGGGAGTGGACTTGACGATCTGCGCCACGCCGGAGTTCCCGCTGCCGGCCCTGGCGCTCGAGGGCCAGCTAATCGTCGAGGTCGCGCCGAGCGTCCACGCGCTCGGCGCAGCCGTCTGCAGGAACAGGGCAAAGTTCTGCGTCGTGCCGGAGGAATCCGAGCGGACCGCGATTGTGATCGGGGTGCTGGGCAGGCTGACGCCCGGGTTGAGCGCCGTGATCGCCGCGTTGTTCCACGACGTGATCTTGCCCTCGAAGATGTTGGCGATGACCGTCGGGGTCAACTTCAGGTTGCTGACGCCTGTGAGGTTGTACGTCACCGCGATCGGGCCGATCAAGATGGGGAAGTAGAGTATCGACCTCCCCTTCAAGTTGGCCGCCTCGGTTGACGGGACCGGCGAGTCCGAGCCCGCGAAGTTGACCGTGTCGGCGTACAGGTTGGTGCGGCCGGTGCCCGAGCCGACCGGGTCATAATTGACCGTCATCCCAGGCTGGACCGTCCTGAACTGCGAGATGGCGGCTTCCTCAAACGTTTGCTGGAGTGTCGATCCGCTTCCGTTCAGTGTGCCGCTGAGCGGCGCGGCGGTGGGCGACGAGGCGCCGCTTGGCTTGGACGGCGACGACGAGCATGCTGAGAGGGACACGGCCACCGCGAGGGCGGCGATGCCCCCCACTACGGTCACCTGCTTCCTGCCCCGAGGTTGCATGGTCATTTTCTCCTTTTAAGTGTCTTCTTCTGCTGCTGCTCCCGGAATGAGCAGCCCGGACCTGCGGCATGAATCGGGCCGCTTATCCGCAGGACAGTTTGTCGATCTGGTGGAATCCACTGGCGAATCCGAGGTGTCGAACAGACGACCTGAAAGTGAAGTTCTGGTGTCTTACCCGCCAGTGGCAGGGTTCAGGCGACGCGCTTGAGTTGCGCGGAGACGTGGGACTGCAGAGGCTGGCCGACAGCGGCCATGTCGTAGGCCCAGCCGAGGTCAGCGCCGATGAGGCCGTAGAGCCGCCGTCCCGCGGTGACTTCCTTGGCTGTCGCGGTCCGGACTACCGCGTCCGTGGCGAGTTCGATCTTCGTCCCGGTGACCGTGCCGATGTAGATCTCGGTGATCCCGGTGGGATGCGCGAGGACGACTTCGATGCCGCCGTCCTCCTGGGGGCGCCAGTAGCCGGTTTCCATGGCCAGCGGCCTGCCGATAGTGCCGTCAGCCTCGATCAGCCAGGTGCGGCTTGAGTAGATCAGGAACGGCTTGCCGTTGTGGCCGAAGGTGATCTCCTGGCCGAAGTTCGCGCTCTCGATGGTCGGGTACCCGACGACACCGGCGCCCTCCCAGCGGCCGAGCAGGAAGCGTACCGGGTCGAGGCTCGGGTGCTGCTCGAAGTGCTGCGGCAGTCCGCCGGAGGAGGCTGGAGCCGGCTGGGCAGGTTGCATGACGTCCTCCACCGTGAGCCGCGCGCGGTCTTCTGGCAAGCCTTCTAGCAAGCATGGCGGACGCGCGAAAGCGGCTGGCAGGCGGACCCGGCCTCGCCACGACCGTTACTGAGCCGGCGGCCGCCGGCTGACGCGGAACAACCCGACCACGAGGCCGAAGCTCGCGACCGCGACCAGCACGAGAGCCACGACCAGCACGATGCCGGTGAGCACAGGGGCCACGCTGGGAGTGTAGGGACGGCACTGGCGGTCCCGCTGGTGCCACGCCGGTGCCATCGGCAGCGGCAGCGCTAGGGTGCCTTACATGACGGCACGTTCGCTGGTGCTCAAGCTCACCGCGGGCAAAGAGGAGCCAGAGCGCTGCAACCAGGCGCTGACCGTGGCCGCGGCGGCGGCGGCGAGCGGCGTGCAGGTGTCGCTGTGGCTCACCGGCGAAGCGTCCTGGTTCGCCCTGCCCGCCGGCTGCCCAGATCTCCACCTACCGCACGCTACGCCGCTCCCGGAACTGTTCGAGACGGTGCTCACGATGGGCACCGTCACCCTGTGCACGCAGTGCGCGGCGCGGCGCGAGATCACCCCCGAGGATGTTGTCGGCGGCGTGCGGATCGCGGGGGCCGCGACATTCGTCGCCGAGGCTCTGGCGGACGGAGCTCAGGCGCTGGTCTACTGAGCCGCCGCGGCCAGGCGCTCGGCGCGCAGCCGGGCCGCCCACTCCTCAGCGGCTGGGTCGATCGGCGCGAGCGGGCCCACCACCCAGCTCAGCAGCAAGTCGGCCAGGCCAGGGTTGCGGGCGAGGGCCGGCCCGTGCATATAGGTGCCGAGTATCTTCCCCGCGAACGCGCCTTCCGTGCCGTCCCCGTTGCCCACGCCCGTGCTCACCCGGGCCAGCGGGCGCGCCCCCGGCCCGATATGGGTGACGCCCTGATGGTTCTCGAATCCCGTCAGCCGGGGCACGCCCAGCTCCGGCTCGACATCGGCGACGAGCTCGCCGACCCCACGCCGCTGACCCCGGCCACTGCTGATGTCCAGCAGCCCGAGACCGCCGACCGGCTCACCCTCCACGCCGCCGAACTCGTGGCCGATGACCTGGTAGCCGGCGCACACGGCGAAGACCACGCGGCCGAGGCTGGCTGCCGTAGCGAGGCCCCCGTCGGCGCGCAGCCGGTTCGCGGCGAGGATCTGCGGCAGATCCTCGCCGCCGCCGAGCAGGTAGATGTCACCCTGGGCGGGAACGGGCTGGTCTGCGTCGATCCCGGCCGCCTCGACGTCGATGCCGCGCAGCCTGGCTCGCCGCTCCAGGACCAGCAGGTTCCCGCGGTCGCCGTACGTGCTGAGCAGGTCCGGGTACACCCAGATCAGCCTGAGCCGGCTGGCCGCGCCCGCGGCGGCCCGCGTCGGTCCGGTCGCCGGGGCCGGCGTCGGCCACGCATCGCGGCCGGCGCCGGCTCGCGGTCCGCGGCACCACCCTGGCCGTTGCCATTCTGCGGGCCGCCCTGGCCGTTGCCGGCCGGGTGAGATGCGAGGTCCCGGCCGGGCGCCGCGTGGCGACCGTTCGGGCGCCCGCGGTACTCGCCCGCACCGCGTCCGGCCTCGGCAAGGCGCAACTCCGCCTCGGGGAGCCCGTCGGTCCTGTCGCGCTCGGCTGCGTGCCGGCCCGCGCGGTCGGTCATGCCTCTCCTCTCGCGGTCACACTGCCCGGCCCAGGGTTGCCCGGATCTGCTGGAAGGCCGTGTAGTTGGCGAGCACGTCGAGTTCTCGGCCCGGCACCCGGCCGACGGCGTCGTCGATCCCGCTCACCAGCTCGAACGGCACCTGGTCGGCCTCGAGCCGGACGGCCAGATCGGTTCCGCGCTCACCCGTCACGAACACCGGCCGTCCGATGAGGACGCGGTAGTCGACATCCCAGAGCCACGAGGTGTCCCGCCCGTCCGGTCCCTGCGCATTGACGGCCAGCAGCACCGGCACTGGCTTGGGCGCGAGGACGTCGAACGCCTCGAGCCAGCCAGCGGGATTCTTGGCGAGCAGGAGCCGGACCTGGCGGCCCTGCCGCTCCACCAGGGTGTAGCGCCCTGCCACGGACCTGACCTCCCGCAGCAGCGGCAGCGCCTGATCCACGTCCGCGCCCAGGTAGGCGGCGACCGCGAGGGCCATCACGGCGTTCGACGCGTTCGCCCGGCCCGGCAGGGCCAGCGCCAGCTCCCGGACCTGACCGGTCTCGTCGATGACGGAGTCGCCGCTCAGCACCCACCGCGCCGACGGGCGAACGAAGCCGCACTCGCCGCACCGCCAGCCAAGCTCGTCCCTGCGCAGGTGCGAGCCGCACTCCGGACAGCACCAGGAGTCCTCGTGCCAGCGCTGGCCGCCAGCGACCCAGGTGACGCGCGGTGCCGCCGCGGCGGCCCAAGCGATCAGCGGATCGTCGGCATTGGCGACGACGAGGCAGTCGTCAGCCGCTTCCAGCGCGCGCCGCCACCGGCGCGCCGTCAGCCAGATCTCGGCCGCGCGGTCCATCTGGTCCCGGCTCAGGTTCAGCAGGACGACCACCCTCGGATGGGTGGCCTCGATGACGGCGGGCAGGTATCGCTCGTCGGTCTCGAGCACCGCGTAGGGAGCGTCGGGCGACCGGCCGAGGGCAGAGGCGAGTCCGGCTTCCATGTTGGCGCCGAACGCGTTCGTAGCGACCTCCTGGCCGAGCGATGAGAGCGCCGCTGTCACCAGCCGGGTCGTGGTGGTCTTGCCGTTGGTTCCGGTCACCAGCACGATCTGCCGGCCCGTCGCGAGCAGCCGGAGCAATTCCGGCTCGACCCGCAGCCCGAGCACGCCGCCGATCACCGAGCCGTCGCCCCGTCCTGCCAGCCGGGACACCCGGCCCGCCGCGCTGCCCAGCGACGTGGCAAGGCGCGCGCGCAGCGGAAGCTTGCTCATGTCGGCCGATGCTACCCGGCGACCGGGTCGCCATCAGGGGCCGGCAGCGGCGCCTGATCGTCGGTACCGACGATGAATCGCCGTGGCCACGACAGGACCGCCTCGAGCCACCCCGTCACGCCCATCTCGCCGGCCGCCTTCCGCAGCTGGCCGCGGTGGCTCACGCCGATGGCCACGGCTGCGAGATCGTCGATGAAGCCCTGATGGTCGTCCCCGCCGAGCAGCGCCGTCCAGGCGACCAGCCGGTTGCCGGTCACCTCCATCGACAGCGGATGGCGGCGCAGGCCGCTGATCCGCTGGCCGATCTTGACGTCCTCGCCATCTAGCCCCGGCAGGGAGTAGTCGAGCGCCGGGGCCTGGCCGAACGGGTCGGGTGGCGGCCCGTCGAGCGGGCACACGCGTTCCAGCTCATGCAGCCATTGCAGCTGGGGGATGACCCAGGTGATGCCCGGCATCGTCCCGGCGCCCTTCCCGCCATCCAGCATCCCTGCCGCCGAGGCCGCGCACGCCGCAGTCAGCGCGGCCGGGTCGTAACTCGGCCGCAGCACCCCGCTGCGACGCTGCACTGCCTCGTCCAGAGCGGTGGCCAGCGCGCACTCGCGCAGCCGCTCTGGCAGCTGCGCCCAGCGCGTGCGGAGCGGTACCGGCACCCGCGGCCGCGGCCGGTTGACGAGGTGTGCCAGCACGTATGCCTCCGACCAGACCCGAAGCCACGCATCGCGCGCCGACCCGGCCACCAGGTCGGCTGCCCGGACTTCCACGAGGGTGCACGGCCGGACCCCCCGGCACGCCTGGCCGCAGCCAGCCGACCGGCGGCCGAGCAAGAGCGAAGAGTCGGTCCCGCGCAGGCCCGCCGCTCCGCTGTCGGTGACCTCAGGCTGAGCGCCCTCGCGCCGCAGTTCGCGATTTCCCCCGAACGGCACCCTGATGCGCATCGGCCGGTCCATGCCGTCGGTGAAGGCAACCGCCTCCCCCGGCGGCAGCGACACGACGTGCCGTGACTGTCGCTCGTCCAGGTTCATTGCCGCGCCCACGAGCAGCCGGTCGTCGGCGGCGGGCAGCCGGTGGAGCACCTTGAGCGCTGTGTTCTTGACAACGTCGGGAACGAGCTTCGCCGGGATCTGCTCAGCGACCACGATTCCCTCACCGTAGGCGCGGATCTCGGCGAGCAGGCCGGCGAACAGCTCGACCGCGTGCGCGCTCGCACCATCCCGGCCCGCCCGCAGCAGGCGGTGCGCCTCCTCGAGCACGATGACGTGCCGCAGTCCTTCGATGGACTCGGATCTGGCCCGCAGCCGCAGGTGCTCGACGATCCTGATGAGGAGGGCGCCGATCACGAACGCCTTGTCCTCGTCGTTGGCCACATCCTCCAGCGCGAGAACGACGTTGCGGTCCAGGAGCGCACGAATATCGGCCGGGTGACCGCCCTCGAAGAACCGGCCCGCCGAGCCGGTCCGCAGCGACCTGAGCCGCACGTCGATGAATCCGCGCATGTCGGCCTGCAGTTCCCGCCCGTAGCCGACGTCCTCGATCACCGCGAGAGCCGCGGCCTGCAGGCCCGCGAGCGTGGGCACGGCGGGCGGCGCATCCTGATCAGCACGTCCGGCGCCGGTCAGCGGATCCCAGCCGCACCCCTCATAGACCCGCTGCAGCGCTTGCGCCATGATTTGCGGGAACGGCTCACGGGCGTCAAAGGCCGCGAGGAACAGCGCGCGGACCATGTCGATGTGTCCTTGCACCGGGTATCCCGGCTCGGGCGCTAGGGGGTTGACCGAGAGCGGCACTGACTCGGGGTCGGCAGGATTGATCAGCGTGACTTCACTGCCGCGGCGGCGCTCGTCGCCGGTCCTGGCCAGGCGGGCCGCCATCAGGCCGTATTCCGACTTGACCGGCTCGATGGCTAGCCAGCCGATGCCGGCACTGGTCAGCCGCTCGAGCAGGTGCCGGACAGTCTGCGACTTCCCCGATCCCGTCGCGCCTGTCACCAGGGCGTGCCGGTTGAGGGTGGTCAGCGGGACACTGAACGCGCCGACCTCACGGTCCCGCGCGTCGAGGATCCGGCCGAGTTCGATGCCTGGCTGCCGGTCGCGCTCGTCGGCCGTGACATCGAAGTAGCCGGCGCGCATCAGCCGGACGCCGGGCACCTCGTGCCGCGGCAAGCCGGTCACGGCGGCGAGCGCTCCGGCCGTCGCCGCGAACGGAACCGCCGACCCGTCCGACGGGTCGGTCAGCCGGGCAGCGAGCGCGTCGGCGAACTCCTGCGCGCCGTCCGGGCAGCGCAACCGGTAGGGGTGCGCGCTGAGGTCGGCCGATCCCACCAGCACTGGCGCGATGAGCGCCAGGTCCTGCTCGGTGGCCGCGCCCACGAGCACGCGCACGTGCCACAGGCCCGCCTCGCGGTAGGCGTCGAGCTCGGCCAGCCGCTGCTCGGCCCGGCCGGCCTCGAACCTGGCCTGCTCGTCCTCGTAGCGCCGCAGCACGGTCAGCTGGCTGCGCAGTTCTGCCGTCTCGTCCTCGATGAGGTCGGTGGGGTCGGCGACGACCAGCCAGCCGAACGGTCGGCCCATCAGGGTCTGCAGCGCAGACTCGAACAGGGTCGGCGGCCTGCCGTCTTCGGCCAGCCCGGGCCTGGCCGGGGCATCCGGGCTGACCGGGACCAGCCGGCCGGGGCACGCAGCCCAGACGAGCCGGTCCAGCTCCGCGATCATATTCGCACCGATCACCTGGCCGCGCGCTCCCCACGGGAACAGCATCTCGACCGCGGCAGCGGCGTCGGACCCAGCGTGATCAGCAGGCTCGGCGCCAGCGTCCGCGTCCGCAGTGTCAGACGGCGCGTCCGCGCTAGCAGCGGCAGACGGCGCGTCCGCGGGAGCGGCGTGGCTGAGGGGTGACAGCGGCCCGGCGTTCGTGATCATTTCCAGCGGGGCACCACCGCCACGGGAAAGCCAGCCGACGATGAACGACCGCCGGTGCCGGGCTGCGTTGAGCGCGGCAGGCAGGACCGCCGCATAGTCGGCCGCCGCTGTGCCGCCGAGGGAGTCGGCGCTCACGGCGTGGACTCGGTACCAAAGCGCGGCCGAGCCGTTGCCGATGCCTGCTGACGCTGCCATGCTGCGTGCTTACCAGGCGGCGGTCGGCCGTGCGAGCACATTGGTCCGGATTGTGCCCGGCGTCACGCAGACCAACAGGGCGCCGCGGTGTCAACCACGCCGCAAGATGAGGATGGCTGTCACCCTCGCACCCATCGCGCCCACGGCCGGCCGTGGTGGGCCTCGTCACAGCTCCACGGTGCCGGCGACGCAGGTGACTGCGCTGCCACCCACCCACACCTGCCCGTCGGCGTCCTGCGTGACGCGAACCTGGCCCCTTCGCCCGAGCACCGTGCCCTGCTGGACCAGGTACGGCGCCCGCGCCAGCCCGGCGCCCAGCAGCCACTGGGCGAGCGCGGCGTTGAAGCTGCCGGTGACTGGGTCCTCCACGGTGACGCCTGCGACAGGAAAGAAGGTGCGCACCTCGAAGTCGGCCGGCGCGCCCGGCGGATACGGGCCGGCGATGCCCACGTCGAGGTCACCAGGGGCGGGCCGCACTGTCAGCACGGCTTCGGCGCTGGACAACAGGACTGCGATCCACCCCGGTCCGTTGTCGGCCCACTGCAGGTCCACGATCTCGTCCCGGTCGATGCCGAGCATGGCGGTTACCTGCTCTGCCACCGGCTCCTCCACCGGGCCGGACCGCATGAGCGGGGGCGCCGCGAAGGCGGAACCGTCCTCGCGGACCCGGATCGTGACCAGGCCGGCCCCGCATTCCTGAACGACGACACCCGGCTGTTGCGGCCGCCCGCCAGCCTCCAGCCAGGCATGGCAGCTGCCCAGAGTCGGATGCCCGGCGAACGGCAGCTCTCGGGCCAGGTTGAAGATCCGCACCCGGTAGTCCGCGTGCTCGTCGGTCGGGGCCAGCAGGAACGTGGCCTCCGACAGGTTGGTCCAGCTGGAGAACCGCTGCATCTGCTCATCGGTCAGCCCGTCAGCGTCGTGCACGACCGCGAGCGGGTTGCCGAGGTACGGGGTACCGGTAAAGACATCCACCTGACGGAACGCGCGCGTCACGGGTCAATGATGCCGGTCGGCCGGTGCCGTATCAGGTGCGGGTACAGCCAGCGTCGCTGTTGGCAGCGCCATGATCGCCGGGTTCGCATCGGCCAGCAGGACCTGGCGGCCGCCCGAACCGGGGTAGCACAGCACCAGCGCGCTCGGCGGGAGCTGCTGCAGCTCGCTGGCCTCGACCAGCAGTTCACGGGCCCGCTGCGCGGCCAGCGCTACCGATCCGGTCGTCCCGACCGTCCGGGACGTGCTGAGCCCCCACGAGGTGGCCGTGTTGATCCCGGCGCTGACCGACCGCGAGTCCGATAGTGCCGTGGAGAAGCTCGCGTCGCGGCTGGCCGATCCGGTAAGGCCAGCGAACGGTGCGAAGCCACCCGCTCGACTGCGCCCGCTGCCTCGGCTGCGGCCCGCTGTCTCGGTCAGCGACTTCGAATCCGCCACCGAGTGCGCGGTGCCTGCCGTGCCGGTGAAGGAGCCGCCTCCGGTGTCGCTGACCGACGCACCGACTGTGTCAGTGAGCTGGCTGATAACGAACCGGTGCTCGGTCCCGATCTGCTCAACCGCAAGGCGCGCGTCTGCGGCGTTGCCGAGTCGCATGAAGGCCACCGCGGCGTCACCCCGGCCGAGCCGGTCGCGGACGTGGGGCGGGATCGACCGGTAGCCCAGCAGCAGCCCGGTGCCGGTGAGCTCAGTCGCATCGCAGAGCCTGTCAAGCACGTCGGCCGGCAGGCGCTCGGCACCGAGCAGGAACACGCTCTGCTGCCACCGCGGGCCGGGCCGGGACTGGTGGAGGGTCTCGGCGAGCGCGATGACCAGGTAGGCGGCGAGCGTGGCGCTGTCCAGCGAGGCAGCTCGGCTGTCGAGCCAGGCGACCCGAAGCGCGCTGGCGGGCTGACTGACCAGGCCGCTCGCCAGCGGACTCAGCGCCTGCAGCCGGCTCTCCACGGCCCACGCCCGCTCGATCAGGACCGGCCCGGCGCCGCGACCGGCGAGGCTGCCGAGCCGGGCCAGCTGATCGGACGTCAGCTCTGCCGAGCTGAAGTGGTCGGCCGGGCCGCCGATCTCGCCGACGGCGCGTAACGCCGCCGCCAGCTGCGCCAGCGTCGCTCCGTCGCCGAGTACGGCCAGCACCCGGCGCAGCAGGGCAGCGTCTTCCGCCGGGTCGTGCTGACCCGGAGGTGTCATCCCTGGTCCGGCGGTCGCGGCGACGGTGCGGGCCAGGACGTCGGCCAGCAGCTCCCGGTTGAATTCCGCGCCGAGATTCAGCCGCGGCAGGTCTGCTGGCAGTCGCCAGAACAGGGGCCGCGCGCCCTGGTGGCGGGCGACGGCCAGCAGATCAGCGACGACCCCGCCGCCGGTCAGGTCGACCACCGTGACTTCGCCGCCAGCGGCGAGCCGCGCAACGGCCATGGTCGCGAGCAACGCCGACCAGCCCGCTATCGTGCCGCCCGCCACGTCCAGCCGATTCACCGTGACGGGCAGGGTCACCGGATGCCAGTGCGTCCTGCGGGCGGACCCGGCCGCGCGCTGCCGCCAGCCGCGCAGCTGCCGGGCGTACTCCTCGCGCTCCGCTGCCTGCTGCTCGCGCCGCACCTCTTCGAAGGCGGCGGCCCGCATCTGTTCAGCGCGCCGCTGGCGAGCCACCTCGCGGCGCGCGCGGCCGAGCTGGCTCCAGCCGCGGCCGGCAACGGCCACCGCCATCGCGGCCACGAGCAGCGCAAGGCCTCCGGGCAGCCAGCCGACCAGCCATGCCCCGGCCGCGGCGCCCGCCGTGGCGAGTACCAGCACGCTGATCACGCGCGCGGGCCTGGCAAGCCGGGCGTGCTCGCGTCGCTGCGCAGCCAGCGACTGGCCGCTGACGTGCTCGGGCCCGACTGCCGGCGGCGACGCCGGCGGTTCACCCGGATCCGGTTCGGCCCGCGGCTGCCAGCCGAGGTACAGCAGGTCCTGGCGGAACCTGCCCCGCGGTGCCGCGGAGCGGCCGCCGGTCACCGCCGCGCGAGTACCGGGCGGCCACAGCCCGGCCCGCTCCGCCTCGGCCCAGCTGAGTCCGGCGAGCCCGCCGGTGCGGGCATCCAGCCCGATGGCGAAGCCTGCTTCGGTGACGTTCTGGCCGGCGGCCAGCAGTGCCCGGCCGCGCCACCGCCGCGCGGCAGCGATCAGACCGGGCCGCCAGCTCCAGCCACCCCGGCGTTGACTGAGCCACGTGACCAGGCCGGCCTGGACCGCGCCCGCCACTAACGCGATGGGCAACTGCCGGGGCAGCCAGGCAAGGGCCGTTGCAGCGGCGCCGCCGGGAGTAGTCAGCCGCGCCGAGTCCGCCACGGAGTGCCTCAGGCCGGAGATGAGCAGACCTGGATCGGCTGTCACGGTGGCTACCGCCCAGCGCGGTCCGGCTGCGGCCAGCCAGCCAGTGCCAGCCAGCAAGGGCAGCAACAGCCACGCCAGCCGCCACCGCGAAACGCGGCCGGCAGCGACCAGCACCAGGGATGCCGGCACGGCTAACGGGATCAGCAGCAGCTCGGCGATCAGCGCGATCGTGCCCAGCCCAGCCGCCAGCTCGCCGCGATGGTTCGGCCGGCGAGCGTCACCCGGCTGCGAGCGCCGCGGTTCGCGCTGCAGCACTCCGGCCGCAAGGCTGCGCATGGCGGGTCAAGATTCCCAGCCTTCCGCGGCGTGTGCCCAGGAATCCGCCGAACTGCCGGCGCCGCCCGGTGCCGGCAACGGTGGCTGCGGTGTCTGAACGATGACCCGGAACATGTCCGGCCGCAGGACCGCGATGGTCAGCGCCACGGGACGATCCGCGCCGGGCTCGGCGAACCTCACCGTGATCATCAGCGCCGGCTGGCTGGCCGTGAGCCGCAGGCTGCGCGCCACCGAGGGGGGCGGAGCCTGCAGCTCGATGTGCATCGCGGCGGGCGAGGCCGACAGCAGCTGGGCGGGCGGCGAGCCGGGACTGGGCGGCATGCTGTCGACAGCCTCGCCGGCCTGTGGCGGGATCCCGGCTACCGCCGTGACCTGCAGCAGGTTCAAGGTGGCGGGCAGGGACGCGGCAGTGCCGAGGCTGACCCGGCTCGCGAGATCACCCGGGATGTAGGTCGTGCAGAGAGCGGCGGGCTCACCGCCGTCTGTCCAGAGCAGCCGGATCAGGCACACCTGCTGGTCGGCGGGCTGCCCGAGAGCCCACGCGATGTCCTCCGGCGGCAGCCGCCACGTCAGCTGGCGGCCGCGGCACGCGAACTCGCCGCCCATCGTGTCGACGTAGGTGGTGAGGCCGGGAACACCCTCGATGCCGATGACGTATTCCGCCGGGCTGGCGCGGTAGAGCTGGCCGTCGGCCAGCCTGCGGACCAGGTGCCTGCCGACAAGCTCCTCGACTGCCGCGTCGATCTCCGCGGGACTCACGTTGTAGCGCCTGGCCAGCGCTGAGTGACGCGGAAGCCGCCAGCCCGGCTCGTGATGCACCAGAGCGGCCGCGAGCCGGTCGGCGAGCACGCTCACCACTTGACCCTGCGCAGGTCCACGGTCAGGCCGCCGGGCAGCCTGACGGGGCGACCGGCGACCGCGTGTTCCGGTCGCTTCGTCAGCGGCCGGCTGCGCGTGCTGCGGGGGCTCGTCATCCCCGGCAAAGACCGGCCAGCCGGCGGGAGGGGCGGTCATCGCCGGTCACTTCGTGGAACGCCGGTGAGTCGCGCCGGTCAGTCTCGCGCGGTCGCCGAGCTCTGCCAGCCGACCCATGCTGCTGTCGTCCCCTTACGGTCAGGCGCGCCAGGGCCCACCCGATGACCACCTGGCTGCTTTCGTTCGTTCTGCGGCAGGCTCTGTTCTAGGCGCGCAAGATGAACGGACGTTGAACACCACTCGGTCGCTCCGGTAACCGGCAGGTGGCAAGTCGGGTAACGGCAGGCCGCCAGGGAACGCGGCAGGGTGCAGCGCAACCACCTGTTCGGCGGTCGCCCTGCACCCTGCCGGTCTGGCGCAGACCCCGCGGTGCTAGACGGCTACCTCCAGCTCCCTGATCTGGCCGATGGCGGCCGTCACGGCTTGCTCGGCACGGATCCCGCCGGGGGCGAGCACCCGCAGCGTCCACTCGCCTGGCGCGGCGAAGAACCGGAAGCCGCCGTCCTCACCGAGCGGCACCTCGGCGACGAAGTCGCCGCCCGAGTTCAGCAGCCGCGCATACCCGGCCCGGGCCGGTGCACCGTCCCTGGTCACCCGGCCCTGGATGATGGCCTGGTTGCCTGCATCCTTGATCGGCACACCGCCCGCCGGCGCGCCGCAGCCGTCCGTCTGAGCCGCCATTAGGACTCGTCTCCGAGCTTGATCGGCACGCCGACAAGAGAGCCGTACTCCGTCCAGGACCCGTCGTAGTTCTTGACGTTGGCCTGATTGAGCAGCTCGTGGAGGACGAACCAGGTGTGCGCCGACCGCTCGCCGATCCGGCAGTACGCGATCGTGTCCTTGCCGAAGTCGACCCCAGCACTGGAGTACAGGGCCTGCAGAGCGTCGTCGGACTTGAACGTCCCGTCCTCGTCTGCGGCCTTGGACCAGGGGATATTCCGTGCGCTTGGCACGTGCCCGCCACGCTGCGCCTGCTCCTGCGGCAGATGAGCGGGTGCCAGCAGGCGGCCCGCGAACTCGTCCGGCGAGCGGACGTCGACCAGGTTCTTGGTGCCGATGGCGGCGACCACCTCGTCGCGGAAGGCCCGGATGGTCGCGTCTTGCTCGCTCGCCGTGTAGTTCGTGGCCGGGCGATGCGGCACGTCGGTGACCAGCTCGCGGGAGTCCAGCTCCCACTTCTTGCGTCCGCCGTCCAGGAGCTTGACGTTCTGGTGCCCGTATAGCCGGAAGTACCAGTACGCGTACGCGGCGAACCAGTTGTTGTTGCCGCCGTACAGGATGACCGAGTCGTCGTTGCTGATCCCGCGCTCGGACAGCAGTGCTTCGAAGCCCGCGCGATCGACGAAGTCGCGACGGATCGGGTCCTGCAGGTCCTTCTTCCAGTCGATCTTCACAGCGCCGCGGATGTGTCCCTTGTCGTAGGCACTGGTGTCTTCGTCCACCTCAACCAGGACGACACCGGGGTCGTCGCGGTGCGCCTCCACCCAGTCAGCGTCCACCAGGACGTCAGAACGGCTCATGCCCGATTCCTCCTTGAATACCGGCCGGACTCGCCCTGAGCCCCGCCTGTTACGTACATCTGTGTTGTCAGCCCCGGGCTGTGGTGTCAGCCCCGGACAGGGTCGGCCAGGTCCGCCTGATCAGCAGGTACATCTCGCATCCCAGGCAGACGCCGAAAACTCCGTTCAGCACAGCCGCCACCAGCCCCAGGGACGCGGCCGTCATGCCAAGCGGCACCACCCCGGTGCCGTAGCCGACAATGCCGATCACGCTGATAACCAGGCCCACCGCCTGGGCGAATCGCGGCGGCGCCGCATCCTCCAGCTCAGCGGGCGGGCCGAGCCGAGGCCTGACCAGCCACCGGTACAGCAGGCCGTACGGGGACCTCGCCAGTCCCAGGAACGTGCCCGCAGCGAACATCACTGCCTGCGCGACCAGCACCCAGACATTGCCCGTGATCAGCACGGCAGCGAACATCACCAGAGTGATGAGGGCGCCAAACCGAGGCCCGCGCGGATCAATCTGCACTCCGACTCTCCTTGGCTTCGAGACTGCTAGCTGGATACCGCCAGGGTTTGCGCCGGGCCCTTGAGACCGGAACGGGCTGGATTTGCCTGACGGCCGCCGGCCAGCGCGCCGTATCAGACTCCGAACCGGCAAACGGCGGCAGGTTCAGCGCGCTAGCGACTGTGTTAGCTGGCCATACGGGGTGCAGCCGGACAGATGGCAGTCGCGACGCGGCAGAAATCCACGGCGCGGCGCTTGGTCAGCGCGATCTCCGGGCGCCGGGCCCGGCTGCAGCTGTCCGTCTGTGGAGACACGTAGCCGATGTTATGCGGGCGGACCCCTCGTGTCATGGTCAGAGTCCCACCGCGGCGCCGATCGCGGCTATCACGTCGGCTTTCCTGGGCTGACCGCTGGCTCGCCGCACGATACCGCCGTCCGCATCCAGCACGAGCACCGTCGGCGTCCGCAGCACGTTCAGCCGACGGACAAGGTCCAGCCGGGACTCGGCGTCGATTTCGACATACTGGACGCCCCCGGTCATTCCGGCGACATCCGCCAAGATCCGGCGCGTTGCACGGCACGGCGCGCAGAAGGCCGACGAGAACTGCACGAGCGTCGCCCGGTCTCCTAGCGCGCTGCCGATCTGTTCGCCGGATAGCCGTAGCCCCTGGTCGGCAGGCCCCGGCGCCAGCACAAGGTCCGCGGCCGAGGTAGTGACCGGGAGCCGGACGGCCCCGTTCCCCTCCGCAGCGTCAGCGGTGACCAGGCCGGCGAATTGCTGCTGGGTTCGGGGGGCGCGCATCCGGCCGTTCGTCCGCCGCCAGGCCCCGCCGCCCAGCAGCGCGACGCCGAGCGCCGCAATCAGAACGATCAGACCGGGAGACACATGGGATCACAGCGCACACGCGGCCCCGGGCATTCCCGGCTCAGCTCGCCGGGATGCTCACGAGCACCTTTCCGGCCGCGGTGAGCTGGAAGCTGTGCACCGAGCCGGGCGAGGCCCCCGACGCCGCCGGGTACCAGGCCTGGTCGCCGTAGCTGCCCTGCACGGTCCATTGACCGGCGAACGCCCGGCCGTCCTTCCCCACGACCCAGAACTGGCAATTCGTGCCCGGCGCGATCCCACTCACCTGTACGCGCATGGCCGTGCCGCCCCACGGAGTGGTCGTGTAGTCGACGACGGCAGCCACCCCGGTGGTCCTACTTGTCGCGCTGGCCACGTCGGCGTGCGCAGACTGACCCGCAGGGTTCGCCAGTTCGACCGCGGCGGTGGCGCCGCCCACGATCACGGCGGCCGCGGCGGCTAGCCCGACCGCGCCTTTCCATAGCCGGGTCCGTCGGCGCGCTGCCACGCTCGCCAGCAGCGAGTCCAGCACCCGAGCGGAGGGCTCCATGGTCTCGGGCAGCGCGGTCGCCGAATGGCTGAGTTGCTCGACATCGACGGAGGGAACGCGGCCGAGCATGGCCGGAAGGCCAGCCAGCCCGGCAAGCTCGTCCCGGCACAGTTGGCAGGTCGCCAGGTGCTCATCGACCACCGACCGCTCGGCCGGCTCGATCGCGCCGACAACGTAGACACCGAGCAGGTGCCGGATCTCGCGGCACGTCGGTCCGCCGTTGATATTGCTGTTACCACGAAGCGTCATGGCGCCAGCCCCCGCTCTTCCAGCGCCAACCTGAGCGCCCGGAGCGCATAGAACGTTCGCGACTTGACGGTCCCGGCCTGGCACGCCCAGCGTGGCCGCGGCCTCAGCGACAGATTTGCCGCGGTAATAGGTCTCGAGGAGCACCCGCTTGTGCTCTGGGTTGAGCGACAGCAGTGCGTCCGCGACCGCCCACGATTCCAGGGCTCGCTCCGCTTCGTCAGGTGCGGGCCGCATCTCCAGTGCGGCCTCGCCCACCTCCTGTGGCCGGACCTTGCGGGCCCGGTAGGAGTCAATGGCCAGGTTACGCGCGACTGCGAACAACCACGGTCTGGCGGGCCGCCCGGCGATCGCCTCTGGATGCTGCCACGCCCGGAGCAGGGTCTCCTGGACGATGTCCTCCGCCCGCTGCCGGTCGCCGCTCATCAGGTGCACCGCGTACCGGAGCAGTGGCCCGGCGTGCTCAGCGTAGAGCGCGCGGACAAGCTCCTCGTCGGTCGTCATCCGACCAGACTCGCTCGCCTTACCCCCCGGGCCTGTCACACCGCTTAGCACGTACGAGACGCCGTCCTGGTTCACGCAGTAGTGCTTCCCGCCGGCAATTCGCTA
Organism: uncultured Actinomycetota bacterium; assembly: GCA_963718765.1. GTDB lineage: Bacteria > Actinomycetota > Actinomycetes > Streptosporangiales > Streptosporangiaceae > JAJYUU01. The sequence goes on along the minus strand of CAVQZV010000018.1, from coordinate 378,721 downwards.
TTCTCCGGCATCCCTCCGCCTGCTCTTCGCTATCCGCCGGCAAACGGCGGCAGTACCTCGATGACGTTCCCATCCTCGAGCTGGACTGATTCAGCCGCCCGGCGGCCGACCGGTGCCGCGTCGACGAGGAACGACGATCTCGCGATGACGGCGCGCAGTGCCGTCCGGTCGGCGGACCGGGTGACCACGGCGAGGGCGTCGGCGAGCGTGTCCGCGGTCACGGACTGCTCGGAAACACCGGCAGCGTCTTTGGCTGCCGCCCAGTAGCGCATGGTCACGATGGCCATGTCAGCTATCCTCGCCTATAGCGGCCCCGGACGACGACGACCCGGGTCTATACCGGGAGATAGATGGAGTTCTCGTGCCGGCGAATGCGCCGGGGGCCGGAGGTGGCAGCGGTTGAGCAACGTCCTGCTCCTCACTAGCGGCCGGGAGCCACCAGCCGACATCCTGCCGTCACTGAGCCTGCTGCCGCACACCGTGCGGGTCGCGCCCGCCGCGGCCGAGCACGTGATCACCGGGCCCGTGCCCGACGCCGTGCTTGTCGATGCACGGCGGGACCTGGTCCTGGCAAAGCGCCTCCTGCTGACGCTGCGGGTGGCGACGACCTCGGTGCCGGTGATCGCGGTCGTCACCGATGGCGGCTGGGCGGCCGTCTCGGCCGACTGGGGAGCCGACGACCTGCTCTTGCACACTGCCGGCCCGGGCGAGGTCGAGGCCAGGCTGCGGCTGGCCATCGGACGGCGCACGCAGACCACGGCGCAGCTCCCGGACGAGATCCGCTCCGGCGGCCTGGTGGTCAACGAGGCGACCTACTCGGCGAAGATGAACGGCCGCTCGCTCGACCTGACCTTCAAGGAGTTCGAGCTGCTGAAGTTCCTCGCCCAGCATCCGGGCCGCGTGTTCACCAGGGCCCAGCTGCTGCAGGAGGTCTGGGGTTACGACTATTTCGGCGGCACCAGGACAGTCGATGTGCACGTGCGGCGGCTGCGGGCCAAGCTCGGCGCAGAAGACGAGGCGCTGATTGGCACGGTCCGCAATGTCGGCTACCGGTTTGTGCCGGGCAAGTCCGGCAGGATGCGGTCGGACAGCCCGGCCGGCGATCCCGGCAGCGACGACGAAGGACCCGACGTGCCGGACGACAGCGCGCGTGAAGACCTGGCCGAAGGCCGCCGGGGCGAGCTGACCGCCGGCTTCCTGGTAGCGCATGCCGACTCCTAGGTCTGGCGATGGCGGCTGACAGGCGGGACACGTGAGCACCGCATCTGGCCGTGCGCCTGCGGGACGGGTGGAGGTCCGGGTCAGCGGCCCGCTGCAGCCGGCGGATGCCGACGAGGTGCTTGACCTGGTTCGCGAGGCCGCGGATGCCGACCGCGTCAGCCCGCTTTCCGAGCACGCCATACTGAGCGTCCGGAGCGGGCTAGACCCCCGAGCGCGCCATGTCCGGCTGTGGCACTCCGGAGGTCTCGCTGGCTACGGGCACCTCGATCCTGGCGATCCGGCCGATCCAGCCGAAGGACCCGCTGGTGAGATGGTGATCCGCCCATCCGCCCGGCGGCGCGGGCTCGGCAGCGCGCTCGGCCGCGCAATCGTCGCCGAGGCCGGCGGCAGGCAGCTCCGGGTGTGGGCGCACGGTGACCTGCCCGCCGCCACCGCGCTGGCGGCGGCAGCCGGCTTCCGCCGCTCGCGGGCGCTCTGGCAGATGCGACGGCCGCTGGCGCCGCCCCTCGCCGAGCCGCAGCTCCCGGCGGGCGTCTCGGTGCGTACGTTCCTGGTCGGCCAGGACGAGGACGCCTGGGTCGGGGTCAACCACCGGGCGTTCGCGCGGCACCCGGAGCAGGGATCCTGGCTGCGGGCAGACCTGGAGCTGCGGGAGCGGGAGCCGTGGTTCGACCCGGACGGTTTTTTCCTCGCCGAGCGCGGCACCGAGCTGGCGGGCTTTCACTGGACGAAAGTGCATCGCGGGCAGGCAGGGTCACCGTCGGTTGGCGAGGTGTATGTCGTCGGCGTCGACCCCGCCGAGCAAGGCACCGGTCTCGGTCGCGCGCTCACGTTGATCGGCTTGCAGTACTTGCGTCACCGGGGGCTGCCAGAGGTCATGCTCTATGCCGACGAGGACAACGTGGCCGCCATCAGGCTTTATGAGTCACTCGGCTTCTCGCATTCCGGCACGGACGTGATGTTCGCCGGTGGCGGCTCGGCGGAACAGCGGGCCTGACCTCGGCGGCCGTCAGCTCGCGCGCGAGTCGGCTGTGGCCCGCCCGCGCAGTCCGAGCACCTGGTCGATCTCCTCTGTCGTCAGCGGGCCATCGGCCGCTGCCACAGCGCTCAGCACCTCGGCGTAGAGCTCGATCTCCTCGAGCGCCACGACGTCGTGGAACCGGAGGTCTAGGTCGTCTCGCACGTCCGCACCTCCAAGGTGCCGAGCTGGTTCAGGCCCGATCGTGTCGCCCGTACCAGGAGAGGTTAGTGACCGGCATGGTCGGCGCGCATGACCCATCAGGGCCATTTCCGCTACTACTCGTCGTGGTTACCGAGAACTCCCGGCTCGGCCCAGCTCGCCGTGCGGTGACGCCCGGCCCGCCGCGCGTAGTTGACGGCTGTATCTGCGAAGGACTCCCGGTCGGCGTCGGTGAGCTCGCGCACGACCCGGCACGGAACGCCCGCGACCAGCACCCCGGCTGGCAATCGCGTGCCAGGCAGCACGACACTTCCGGCGGCGACGAGGGTGCCTGCGCCGATTCTGGCGCGGCCGAGGACGATTGCCCCGATACCGACCAGCGCACCGGTTTCCACGTGCGCACCGTGCACGGTGGCGTGGTGGCCAAGGCTGACCCTGTCTTCCAGCACGGCTGGCTCACCCGGATCGACGTGCAGGCAGCACAGGTCCTGGATATTGCACTCGGCGCCAACCACAATGTCCGCATCGTCGGCGCGCAGGACCGACCCGTACCACACCGAGGAGGCGCGACCGAGCGTCACCCTGCCGATGACCACTGCGCCCGGTGCGATCCACGCCTCCGGGTGGATGGACGGTCTGTCGGAGCCTAGCGAGCCGACGCGGGCCTCTGCAGACACGAGCGACCTCCTGGCCTGGCACGAAGAACCCGACCTCCGGGCACGCGCGCACCGTCGCGCGAGCCGATTCTCGCACTGGCGGACAGCGCGCCGCACGTTCCGGCCGGCTCGGCCACCGAGGCCATGATTCGCCCGGCAAAGCAGATAAATAAGCAGAAAACAGCGTTTCGGTTGCGCCTGGTGCGACTTAGGGACAGAGTCGTGCCCGACATCTCAGCAGGTTGCACGCGTCCGGCCGCTCTCCCATGGATCCGGCAGAGTCGCGACTTCGGCAGTTTCTCGTGGCCGCCCGCGCCTCCGGCGCTGGCGGCTGCGGCAATTGACGTGATGGGTGACACATGAGCGAGACCGACCTGGGCCACGAAGGCCAGTTCGCACTGGAACGGCGCGGCTATAGCCGGATGCAGGTCGACGAAGCCGTTGCCCAGCTGAGGCTGGAGATGCGCGGCCTGGTCGATAGCCGACGGGACCTGGAGGACCGGCTGTCCCAGGCGCTCGATGAGAGCGAGCGGCTGAAGCTGGAATTGTCGGCCGCGCGGTCATCGGGTAAGCCGCCGCACCAGGAGATCAGCGAGCGGATCGGCCAGATCCTCAAGCTGGCGGACGACGAGGCCAAGTCGCAGCGCAACAAGGCTGATGATGAGATCGCCAAGCTGCGTACCGACGCCCAGGCCGAGAGCACGAAACTGCGCGCCGACGCAGAGGCTGAGACCACGAAGCTGCGCACCGACGTCAAGGCCGAGACCGACCGCAGCCGGGCGGCGGCGCAGGAGCAGGCCGAGCGGATGCTGAGCGCGGCTCAGGAGCAGGCTGAGACGACCGTGGCGACCGCCAAGGCTGAAGCCGAGAGCGCGCGGAAGAACGCGACGGCCGAGGCGCAGCAAGTTGTGTCCGAGGCCACCAAGCAGGCGGACACCGCCCTCGCCACCGCAAAGAGCCAGGCTAAGCAGCAGCTTGACGAGGCAACAGCACGAGCGACGGCCATTCATGACGGCGCCGAGCGGCGGCTGAACCTGCTGATGTCACGCCACACCGAGACCCTGCGCCGGCTGACTGAAGTGCGCGACGTCGTCACCTCGCTCGTCGCCGGCGAGGCCGACCGGGGCTCACTGGAGGACGAGGTCGCCCGAATCGTGGCGGGATCGGCCGGAGGTGAGAGCCGGCCGGGCAACGCTCGTCCTGGCGCCCCGGCAGATGGCGGCCGGCACGCCGGTGGCAACGGCCAGCCCGATGGCCAGCCGGCGCTGTCGACGGCGCAGCGGCCCGGGTTGCCGGGTTCAGCCCCCTCCGCTACGGGCACGGCGCGGCCGGCGTCGTCGCACAGCGCGTCACCGGGCAACGGTCAGCACCAGGCGCGTCCGCAGCCCGGCCCCGCGCTCGGCCTGCAGGGCCCCCTGGCCAGCAGTCCTGGTGCACCCGACGGCCCGTCCGGCCCCGCCGATGGTCCGTCGGCAGCCCCGCCGGCTTCCGGCCGTCCGGCTCCGACCGGTACGCCTGCCCTTCCCGTCGGGCCGACCCGGGTGCCCGGCCGGGTTCTGCCCACCGGGCCTGAGGCGGACCTCCCGGCGCCTAAATCTCCGAGTCGCCGATCGGATGGCGCGGCTCCTCGAGAGGTAGACGACACGGCGGCCGACCTGAAGGCGATCACGGAATAGCCAGGTCTCGCGCCAAGACCCCGGCTACAGCGATTACTCGCCGAGGACGTCGAGCTGGCGCAGGATCACGCCCTCCCGGAGGGCCCAGGGGCAGATCTCCAGCTCTGGCAGGCTGAGCAGGTCCATCGCGGCATCGGCCAGGATCGCGCCGGCGGCAAGCTGGTGTGCCCGGCCCTGTGACACGCCAGGCAGATCTCGTCGTTCGGCGAGGGTCAGCTTCGGCAGCCGCTCAGCGAGCCCGGTGACGTCGGCGTGCTTGAGCACCCTCCGAACGTAGCTGCCCTCATTCGACGGGGCCGCGCCCGCGATCCGGGCAAGCTGGCGGAAGGTCTTGGAGGTCGCAACCGCGTGGTTCGGGGGGCCGTCCCGCAGCAGCATCCCGGCAGATGTGGCGATCTCAGCCCGGACATACCGGCGAAGCGCGCGCACGACCTCGGCAGACGGCGGGTCGCCCGGAAGGCGGTCCCGGGTCAGCCGCCCGGCGCCGAGCGGCAGCGACACCGCGTTGTCTGGCTCCTCGTCCACACCCTCGGCAATCTCCAGCGATCCGCCGCCGATGTCCAGCATCAGCAGGCGGCCCGACGACCAGCCGAACCACCGCCGGGCAGCCAGGAAGGTCAGCCGGGCCTCGTCGACGCCCGGCAGCACCTGGATGTCCACATTCGTCTCCGCCTCGATCCGCGCCAGCAGCTCGTCGCCGTTGGCGGCGTCGCGGACAGCGGAGGTTGCGAACGCCAGGATCTTGCGCACGCCCTTGTCCTCGGCGATCCGAAGCGCTTCGTGGACGAAGTCAAGCAGCCGCTGGCAGCCGCCATCGGTCAGCCGGTTTTCGGCATCCAGGTGCTCGCCCATCCGCAGTTCGGCCTTGTGCGAGAACGCCGGGACCGGCCGCCCGCCCTGGTGCGCGTCCACCACCAGTAGGTGAACGGTATTCGAGCCCACATCCAGCACGCCAAGCCTCATGTTCAGAAGCTACCTGGTTCTCGATCAGCGAATCATCTGGCGATTGATCGGGAACACATGGCGGAGCGGCTGCGCTGTGGCTAGCGAGGACGTCGACCTGGAGGCGAACCCATGACCGTGACCGCGTCGCACGATATCAGGGTCGAGCACAGTCGCAAGCGAGTCCGGATCCTGCTGGCTGGCGAGCTCGTGGCCGATACCACAGCGCCTCTGCTCGTCTGGGAGGTGCCGTATTTCCCCACGTACTACATTCCGGCTGGTGACGTGGCGGCGAAGCTCATCCCGGCGGGGAGTGAGCCGCACCCTCGGCTCGGGGAGGCCGACTTGTTCACGGTCCAGGTACCCGGCGGGGCCGCGGCTGACCGGGCTGCCCGCAAGTACCCGGCCAGCCCGGCCCGGCAGCTGCACGACGCCGTGCGGTTCGACTGGGACGCCATGAGCGAGTGGCTGGAGGAGGACGAGCCGGTTTACACCCACGCCCGCGACCCGCACACCAGAGTCGACATCCTCGCCAGCTCGCGGCGCGTGCAAGTAGAGATCGACGGGGTGACGGTCGCCGACTCGGACAGCCCGCGGATCCTGTTCGAAACCGGGCTGCCGCCGCGGTATTACCTGCCGCTCAGCGACATCAGGACCGACCTGCTCAGGCCTTCGAGCACCGCCACCCACTGCCCGTATAAGGGAACGGCCGGCTACTGGTCGGTCGACACCGGGCAGGCGCTGCATGAGGACGTCGTCTGGATCTACCGGACCCCGCTGCCGGAAAGCCAGAAGATCGCCGGACTGGCTGCCTTCTATGACGAGAAGGTGGACGTTTTCATCGACGGAGTGGCGCAGCGCAAGCCGCAGACCAAGTGGTCCTAGCCATCCACGTCGGTGATCGCGGCAGCTGACGGGCCCCGGGTCGCACTGATGGCGGCTGAAGCTTCCTCGGCCTCGCGCAGCACTCGCAGCACGTTGCCGCTCGTGAGCTTGCCGCAGTCCTTCTCTGTCCAGCCACGGTCGAGCAGGGCGGATACGAGCGCCGGGTAGCACGACACGTCCTGCAAGCCGTCCGGCAGGTCGTCGGTTCCGTCGTAGTCGCCGCCGAGGCCGATGTGATCAATGCCGGCGACCTCGCGGACGTGCTCGGCGTGGATGACCACGTCCGCGAGCGTCGCCCGCGGCCGCGGGTGCGCGGCGGCCCACTCGGCGGTGATCTGGGTGCGGGCGGACAGGTCCCGGTAATCGAGGCCCTTCCGGCCCATCTCCTCGGCCAGGCCAAGCTGCCAGTCGCGGCAACGCTGCGCGACAAACGCCGGCACGAAGGTGATCATGCAGAGCCCGCCGCTCGCGGCGAGCCTGGACAAGATGTCGTCGGGCACGTTGCGCGGGTGATCGCAGATGGCACGCGCCGACGAGTGGGAGAAGATCACCGGCCCGTCGGCCGCGTCCAGGGCATCGGTCATCGTGGTGGCGGCGACGTGCGACAAGTCGACCAGCATGCCGAGCCGCTGCATTTCCCTGACTATCTCCCGGCCGAATTCGGTGAGCCCGCCAGCGGCAGGCTTGTCCGTCGCCGAGTCGGCCCACGGCACGTTCAGATTGTGCGTCAGCGTCAGGTACCGCACGCCGAGGCCGTACAACGCCCGCAGCACGCCGAGAGAGCACGCAATCGAGTGACCGCCCTCGGCGCCGAGCAGCGATGCCACCCGGCCGTCGGCCATGATCCGCTCAACGTCGGCCGCCGTGCCAGCCAGCTCCAGCGCATCCGGATAACGGGCTGCAAGTCGCCGGACCAGGTCGATCTGCTCCAGCGTCGTAGCCACCGCGGCCTCGCCCTGAAGCTGGGCCGGAACGTACACCGACCAGAACTGGGCACCCACGCCGCCATGCCGCAGCCTCGGCAGGTCGGTGTGCAGCGTCGGGACCCGGTCACGGAGATTCGTCGATGCGGGGTCCGGCCCGCCTCGCTCGCGCAGTGCCCAGGCGAGGTCGTTGTGCCCGTCGAAAACGGGGAATCGGTCGAGCACGCTGCGCGCAGAAGCCAGGCTGTCGGGGGTCACGTCGCCTAGGGTATGCGGGCCGCAGCCAGGAGCAGCCGCAGCGGATGCCAGGATGGAGGCCGTGTACCGGCAGCAACTGGTCCCCTGGATCGTGGGCTCGGCCCTCATCTGCGCAGGCCTCGGCGCGTGGGGCGGCCAGCAGCTCGGGGATGGCCGCAGCGGCAACATCGCGCTGATCAGCGCTGCGTGCGCCGTGCTCGGATCCTTCCTGCCGGGAGCCGTCAGGTGGGCTCGCGGCCGGCTGCACGACCGCCGGCCGCACCAGGGCGCGACCTGACCAGCTATCTCGTCGGGTCACGGTGCGTGTGCCGTAGGCGTCGCGCCCGACGCCGATGTCAGCGGCGCGCATAACCCGCTCTGTGCTGGGCAGAAGGCGCTGCGGCGAGGGACCGCCGACCGCGAGAGGATTCTGCCGTGCCCGGTCTACGCCCGGACGAGCACATCGCGGCGTTCTGCGAGACCGACGCGAACATGGCTGACGCCGTTGCGGCGTACCTGCTCAGCGCCATCCGGCACGGCGGCGCTGGTGTCGCCGTTGTCACGCCGGAGCACGAGCGGCAGATCGAGCGGCAGATCGCCGACGCCGGCTTCGATCCCGCAGCCGCGCACACGGACGGCAGCTATCTGGTCGTCGACGCGCGCGCTGCCATTGATCAGGTCCTCACGCAGGGCTGGCCGGACCCTGCGGCGTTCTGGCGGACCATGAGTCCGGTGATCCAGCGCGCGGGGCAAGACGGTCAGCGCCCGGTGCAGGTCTGCGGTGAGATGGTGTCGCTGCTCTGGCAGGCTGACGAGTTCAGCGCCGCGATGGACGTCGAGGCGCTCTGGACTGAACTCGCCCGCCAGCACAGGATCGGCCTGCTGTGCGCCTACCTGGGCCCGGGCGGCCGCAGCCGCGGCGACGCCAGCCTTGGCGGCGTCGTTCCCGCCGGAGCCGGCCCGGATGCAGCCGACGAGCTGGCGCTCCTGATCGGCGTGCACAGCCGCATCGCCGCCATCCCGTAGCCACCGCCGCGGCCGAGGCAGGCTAGCCCGGCTAATCGCGACCGAGGATCAGGCCGCTCGTGGGCACGCCCGTGCCGGCAGTCACAAGCACCGGGCCGTCGCCCGCAACCTGGTTGACCGCCGTGCCGCGCACCTGCCGGACCGCCTCGGCGATGCCGTTCATGCCGTGCAGGTAACCCTCCCCTAGCTGACCGCCGTGCGGGTTCAGCGGAAGCGCGCCGTCCAGCTCGATCGCGCCGTCCGCGACGAAGTGCCGTGCCTCGCCGCGGCCGCAGAAGCCCAGCTCCTCCAGCTGCATCAGCACGTACGGGGTGAAGTGGTCGTACAGCACCGCGGTCCGCACGTCGGCCGGACCGATGCCGGCCTGCCGCCAGAGCTGGCGCGCGACGACACCCATCTCGGGCAGGCCAGTGATGTCGCGGCCGTAGTAGCTCGTCATCGTGAACTGGTCCGGCCCGCTCCCCTGGGCCGCGGCACGGATCAGCACGGGTGAATTCTTTGCGGAACGGGCGCGCTCAGGGCTGGTCACGAGCACTGCCACCGCGCCGTCCGTCTCCTGGCAGCAGTCCAGTAGTCGCAGCGGCTCACAGATCCAGCGCGACTCCTGGTGATCGGCGAGCGTGATCGACCGCTGGTAGAACCAGGCCGCCGGGTTGGCGGCTGCGTGCTTGCGGTCCGCCACCGCGACCGCGCCGAAGTCCGCGCTGGTCGCGCCGAACTCGTGCATGTAGCGGCGGGCGGCCATCGCCACCGTGGCCGCAGGCGTGGCCAGGCCCATGGGGTAGTGCCAGCCGCTGTCGATGGCCGATGTCGTCGCGCCCTGCACGGCGCCGGTCGAGACCTGGCCGAACCGGCGGCCGGACCGCTCGTTCAGCGCCCGGTAGCACAGCACGACGCTCGCCGCTCCGGTCGCGACGGCCATGGCCGCATGCTGCACCGTTCCGCACGCCGCGCCGCCGCCGTAGCCGACGAGACCGAAGAAGGTCAGCTCACCTGCGCCGAGCTCGCGCGCTACCGCGATCTCGGCGCTGGAGTCCATGCTGAAGGTGACCATGCCGTCGACGTCGGACGGGGCGAGGCCGGCGTCGTCCAGCGCGGCCCGGCACGCCTCCACCGCGAGCCGCAGCTCGCTGCGACCGGAGTCCTTGGAAAACTCGGTCGCGCCGATCCCGGCGATCGCCGCTGAGTCCGGGATCATGGCGCCAACCTGACCGTGCCGGTCACGTGGTCTCCGAGGCTGCACCGACCCGTGACGGCGATCAGCCGATCGCCGTCCGGAGTCTCGGCCGCCGTGCCGGTGAAGGTCAGCGTGTCGTAGGCGTAACACGGCACGCCGAGCCGGATCGACACCGAGCGCACGATCGCGTCAGGGCCGGCCCAGTCGGTGACGTACCGCTGCACGAAGCCGGTTGTCGTGAGGATGTTGAGGAAGATGTCCTTGCTGCCGCGCTGCACCGCCAGGTCCCGGTCGTGGTGGGCAGGGTAGAAGTCGCGAGTCGCGAGCGCCGTCGCGACCACGACGGTGGGCGTGACGTGGATCCGCAGCTCCGGCAGCGCGCCGGGCACGTCCGGCCGCCAGCCGGGCAGCACAATGTCGTCGGTAATCCTGTCGAAGCTGGCCAGGACCGGCATCCCGACGCTCACATCGCCGGGGTCGATGCCGGTCAGCTCCCCGAGCATGCGGACGCCCTCGGTCAGCTCGACGAGCGCGACGATGATCGGCAGCTTCTTGCCCGGAACCGGCGGGTGGTGATGCACCACGTAGCTGTAGACGGTGCCCGTACCGGCGGCGACCTGGTACTCGGCCTTGCCGATGCTGCCGCAGCGCGGGCACGCTGGTCCCGGCGGGTGCCGGAGAACGCCGCAGCCGCCGCAGCGCTGGATCCTCAGCTCGCCCAGCCGGGTGCCCGCCCAGAAGAACTCGGTGTCCGCTGACACCGGCGGCAGCATCGCGGCACCCAGCGGAGTCGCAGCCGAGGCTGGCCCAACCGGGGCTGGCTCAGCCGAGGCTGGCGCGGCGGAGGAGCCCGGAGGGCGGAACTTGAGCACCCGGAAATCCATCGTGGCGACCGGCTCGTCGCCTGAGTACCAGGTGCTGCGCGTCGTGACGAACCAGCCCTCGCCCAGCGCCGTCCGCTTGGGTCCGGTGACGTCGAGCAGTTCAGCACGGACTGCGAGCTGCTCCCCAGGCCTCAGGTAGCGCGCATAGGTCTGGTCGCAGTTGGTGGCCACCACCGAGGTGAAGCCGGCGTCGTCGAGCGCGGCTGTCATGACACCGAGCGGATCGTCACCCCCGCTCGTCGCGGGCCGCAGGCCCGGCATGGTCCACACCTGAATCATCGCGGGCGGCGCGACGAGTCCGCCGTGCACCGACTGGGCGGCGAACCCGGCGTCGGTGTACACCGGGCTGGCGTCGCCGATGGCGTCGGTCCAGGCGCGGATCACCGGCAGGTTCACCGGATCCCGGCCGAGCCGCGGCGAACTCAAGCCGGCCGAGCGTGCCCGCTCGGCCGCGGCCTGGATGGCGGCTGCGTCCATTAGAACCCCCGTTACCTCGGAACCCGCGGGAGCTTCAGACCAGCGGTCGCGATCAGCTCACGTTGCACCTCGTTCACGCCGCCGCCAAAGGTCAGCACCGTGTTGCGCTTGTTCTGCACGTCCAGCCAGCGGGCCAGGTCTGCGGTATCTGCATCGGCTTGGTCCCCGTGCCTGATGACCACCTCCGCCAGCTGCGCACCGATCCGCTGCACCTGATCAGAACTGAACACTTTGGTCAGCGACGCGTCGGCGACATTCAGGCTGTCGGCCACCGCCACCTGCCAGTTCAGTAGCTCGTTGACCCGCTCAGCCGCGCCTGCTGCGGCAAGCGCGCGGCGGATGTCGGGCTGCTCCAGCAGCGGGCGCCCGTCCGGGCCGACCGTATGAGCGGCCCAGTCGCGAACCCGTCGGCACAGCACGCCGATCCGGCCAGACGGGCCGAGCATCACCCGCTCATGGTTGAGCTGCTCGGTGATCAGCCGCCAGCCAGAGTTCTCGGCGCCGACGAGCCTTGCTACCGGGACGCGAACGTCAGAGTAATAGGTGGCGTTCACGTGGTGCGCGCCGTCGTGGGTGATGATCGGGGTCCAGGAGTAGCCAGGATCGGCAGTGTCGACGATGAGGATCGACAGGCCTTTGTGCCGGGCCGCCTCCGGGTCGGTGCGGCAGGCTAGCCAGACATAGTCGGCGTCGTGCCCGCCCGTCGTGAAGATCTTCTGTCCGTTGACGATGTAGTGGTCACCGTCGCGCACCGCCCTGGTTCTCAGCGACGCGAGGTCGGTGCCTGCGCCGGGCTCGGTGTAACCGATGGCGAAGTGCAGCTCTCCGGCCAGTATCTTCGGCAGGAAGAAGTCCTTCTGCTCGGCGGTGCCGTGCGCCATCAGCGTCGGGCCGACCGTCTGAAGCGTGACCGATGGCAGCGGCACGTCGGCTATCGCAGCCTCGTTGACGAAGATCTGCTGCTCGACAGGTCCGAGACCGCGGCCGCCGAATTCGGCCGGCCAGCCGACGCCGAGCCAGCCGTCCCGGCCCATCCGCCGGACCACTTCCCGGTAAATATGCCCGTGCCGCTGCGTCAGCATCTCCTCGCGCTCGGTCCGCGAGATCAGCGTCGCGAAGTACGAGCGCAAGTCGGCCTGCAGCGCCCGCTGGGAATCGGTGAAGTCGAGGAACATCAGATGCCCTTCCCCACCGGCTCGGACACCACGGGGGCTTCGATCGGCTGTTCCGGATGCTCCAGCTCGTAGCGGGCAAGGTGGTCAAGGCCGGCGTCCGCGCCGCCGACGAAGCTCACGAGGTCGGTCATCAGAGCGGAGTAACGGGGCAGCGGGTAGCTAATGTCCATACCGAGGCCGCCGTGCAGGTGGTGACATGTACGCAGCGCGGGCGGGGCGTATTCCGCGAGCCAGTAGGCGGCCACGTCGGCGTCGTAGGCGGCATCGCGGCCGGTGTCGAGCCGCCAGCACACCGACGCCGTCGCCAGGTGAAGTGTCCGGGCGGCTGCGTAGACATCGGCGATCTGCTGCGCAACCGCCTGGAAGGTCGCCAGCGGCCGGCCGAACTGCTCGCGGTCGCGGACATGCCGCGACGTCAGGTCGAGCGCGGCGGCCAGCGCGCCGTCAGCCACTGCGCACGCGCCGGCCACGGCGAGCTGGCCCAGCGTGTCGGCCGGGCAGCCCTCCAGGATCGCCAGCACCGGCGTGTGCTCGAGGCGCACGGTGTACTCGGGAAGGCCGGATGAACTGCGGGTGCGCTGACAGGACAGCCCGTCGGAGTCAGGTTCGACGACGACCACGACCGCCCCGGCGGGCGTACTGGCGGGCACCAGGATCCAGTTGGCGGCGGCCGCGTACGGGACGCCGATCTTGACCCCGGACACGCCTCCCGCACTGAGCGTGGTCGCGGGAGCGTCGGGCCGGGGATCCGACGGCTCACGGATGGCCGCGGTGAGGATGGTGTCGCCCGACGTCACTCCGGCAAGCAGTCGCCGCTGCAGCGCGGTGTCGGTACAGCGGGCAACCGGCAAGACGCCCAGGGCGAGACTGGCGAGCGCCGGGATACTGGCGGCGTTCCTGCCGACCTCGGTCAGCACGGCGGCGATCACCTGCATCCCGAGTCCGTCGCCGCCCAGCCGCTCCGGCACCGCGAGCGACAGCAACCCGGCGCCGGCCAGTTCCTTCCACAGCCGCGGATCGAAGTCGGCGCGTTCCGCTGTGTTTGCCGGGCCGACAAGGTCGGCGGTGCTCGCCGGGCCGGCGGTAGCCGGATGGCCGGCCGTGCCAGCGGCGCTGAGGATCTGCGCTGCGAGCCGGGCAGCCTCAGTCTCGGCCTCGCCAGGGGCGAAGTCCACGACTCCTCCCTCGGCAGTCCGGTGAGCTAGCCAAGCCGCTGCGGGGCCTGATCTGCCCCACCTCCGGTAGGGACATCGAGGCAGCCGCCATCTAGAACCTGTTCTACCTGAGCGCGCGCTGGTATCACAAGGGCGGACCTCTCTTCGACGTGCTGCGCAGGGATGCAAGCGCTGGAGAGGAGCCAATCGGTCGGCCGCGACGAACCGCTGTTGTAGCGCCCAGCGCGCGCCGCTGCGGCGACTACCTGCTGCTGGACCGGAGGATACCCACCATCGAGACGGCGCTGAGCGCTGCGAGCACGATGGCGCATACCAGGACGGCCCGGAAATCGCCCTCGTACTGCGAGGCGATGCCAACTCCGATCACCGGGATGGTCAGCCCCACGTACGCGAACACGAAGTACGTCGACACCACCCGGCCGCGGATCTCGGCGGGCGCCAGTCGGTTGGCGGTCGACAGGCTGCCGATGAAGACCGCGCCGACCGCGACCCCGCCAACGATCGTCCCGATCAGAAACAGGGCCAGCGATGCCTGGGACAGTCCGGCCACGATGATGGCCAGCGCGGCCATGAACACCGTGAGCCCGAAGAAGATCACCGCGCGGGTAGGGAAGCGGGCGAGTAGCAGCTGGGTAGCGGCCGCCGTGCTGAAGATGGCGAACACCACCGCGCCGCCGGTCGCGTGGCTGTGCTCGTGCAGCACATTGCCGAGGAAACTCGGGGCCAGCGCGGTGAACATGCCGAGCAGGGAGAACGCGGCGAAACCCGCAACACCGGCGGCGATGAACTCGCTCCGGCCGGCTCGTGGTATGCCGAGGCCGGAGAATCGCAGGGTCAGCTTCTGCCGGTCACCGACGGTCTCGGGAACGAAGACCAGGCCGACGGCTGCGACTGCCAGCACGGCCAGGTAGACCTCGAACACCAAGACTGTCGGACCGGGGACGAACTGGGCGAACAGGCCGGCAATCAACGGACCGAGGCCGAGCCCGCCCATGTTTGCGGCCGTGGCGACCATCGACGGGCGCCGCGGCGATGGGCCGCTGTAGAGGTCGGTGAGGGCCGCCGTGGCCGTGCCGGTCACCAGCCCGGCCGAGATCCCGGATAGCACCCGTCCGACGAACAGCCAGCCGACCCCGGGCGAAACGATGAACACGATGGTGCTGACCGCGCTGAGGGCGAGCGCCGCGAACAGCACTGGCCGCCTGCCTACCTGGTCGGAGGCACGGCCGGCCAGCAGGAGTGCGGCGAGGACTCCGACCGCGTAGGACGCGAAGATGACCGTGGTGATGCCCGAGGAGAAGTGCCACTGAGCCTGATAGAGGACATACAGGGGCGTAGGCAACGTTGTGCCGAGCATGAGCGTCGCGAATAGGTAGGTAACGATCCAGAAGGCCACACGGCGGCCGGTAGGGCTGGGGCGCGTGAGCGTCGCAGACTCCTTCAGGCAATCGGAGCAGGGCTGTCTAGTGTCGCCGCGCCTGCCCGACGCGCCACTGACTGAGGTGGGCCTGGGTCACGGTTCATTGCTGACCTCCAGCAGCCGCGTTTCGCCGGTAGCTGTCATGCCCGGTTGCCGCCGATGCCTCACAGGCCGCGGAGGTAAGGGTCGACTGGGTAGGCGCGGTTAAGAGGCGTAGCGGCCGGACATCACAGCTACGCACGAGCGGCGCCACGCACGATCAAGGGGTGACCTGATGAAAAGGGGTCTCCGGAAGCGGAGGGGGACGCGATGAGCACTGCAGCACCGGCCAGGAGCGTTGTACTTGTGCACGGCGGCTTCGTGGATGGATCCGGCTGGCAGGGGGTGTACAGCATCCTGACAAGAGATGGCTACAACGTCAGCGTCGTGCAGAATCCCACGCTGTCGCTGGAAGATGACGTCGCCGCAACTCGCCGGATCATCGATGAACAGCCGGGCCCGGTCGTGCTGGTGGGCCATTCCTACGGCGGTGCCGTGATCACCGAGGCAGGCAACCATGACAAGGTGGCCTCGCTGGGCTACATAGCCGCTTTCGCGCCGGATGCTGGCGAGTCCGTGAACACGCTCCTCGCCGGCTTCCCAAAGGACGCGCCGCAGCCGCCGATTCTCCCGCCCAAGGACGGCTACCTGTTCCTGGACCGCGACAAGTTCCACGACTCCTTTGCCGGTGACGTGCCCGCCACGGAGGCGGCGTTCATGGCCGACTCGCAGGTTCCCTGGGGCGTGGATGCGCTTGGCGGGACGATCAGCGAGCCCGCGTGGCGGACGAAGCCGGCCTGGTACCTGCTCACGACGGGAGACAAGATGATCCCGCCGGCCGCGCAACGGGCCATGTCCGAGCGGGCGGGTGCTGCCGTCACCGAGGTGGCGGCGAGTCACTCTGTTTTCGTGTCGCAACCGGCCGCGGTGGCGAGCCTCATCGAGCAAGCCGCCGCTGGATGACCTGGCGGACCAGGCCGCCAGATCGCGGAGCGATCGGGCCCGCGGCTCCTGCCGGGAACCGCCTACCGCGCTTCCTCTCTGGGCAAGCCGAGCAGCCGTTCGCCGACCAGCGACAGCAGGATCTGAGTCGTTCCGCCCGCGATGCTCAGGCACCGGGTCAGCAGGAAGTCGTGCACGGCCGTGCCGTCAGCGGTGCCCGCGATCTCGAGCGCTGCCTCGGCGACGGCCTGCCGGTGACTCACTCCCACGAGCTTGCGCACGGCCGCCAGCGAACCGGGATCACCTCCCGTTCGTGCGGCCATGACGGCCTGCAGGTCGAGCAGCGACACAGCCATCCCCTCAGCCACGAGCGCGCCGAGGCGCTGCCGGGCCACCGGGTCGGCTGCGGCGCCAGCTGCGGCGGCTAGTTTGAGCAGCTGCTCAGCGGCGTCACCGACAGAAGAGCCGGTGCCCATGGCCACGCGTTCCGACGCGAGGGTGGTACGGGCAACGCGCCAGCCGTCGCCCGGCAGGCCGACGACGCACTCGTCCGGTACGAAGACCTGGTCGAGGAACACCTGGTTGAACATCTCGCGGCCGGTGATCTCGCGCAGGGGCCGGATGTCGACGCCCGGGCTGTCCATCGCGACGAGAAAGAAGGTCAGACCCTGGTGCCTTGGTACGGATGCGTCCGTCCGCGCCAGGCAGATGGCCCAGTCAGCCTCGCGGGCGAGCGACGTCCACACCTTCTGTCCGGTGAGCAGCCACCCGCCATCGGCCCGCTCGGCCCTGGTTTTCAGCGACGCCAGGTCGGAGCCCGCTTCCGGCTCGCTGAACAGCTGGCACCAGGTGATCTCGCCGTGCAGTGTCGGCCCGGCGAACCGGTCCCGCTGCGCCGTACTGCCATGGCCGAAGATTGCGGCCATGGCCCAGCCGCCGATAACGAGGTCTGGCCTGGCGAGCCCGCCGCCAGCAAGCTCCTCGTCGATCACCAGGCAGCTGGCAGCGGTGGCGGCAACACCGTAGGGCGGCGGCCAGGCCGGCGCGGCGTACCCGGACTCGGCGAGGGCGGCCCGTTGCGCGCTGACGGGCAGCTGGCCTACGCGGGTCGCTGCCTCCCGGACGGTGATCCGAACAGTTGCCAGCTCGCCATCCTCGTCGTCCCCGCCGGCCAGGGTCAGCGACCGGCGCGCGCCGGCGGCGGCGAGTACCGCGGTGCGGTCCCGCCAGGCCGGCGACCCGCCGAGTAGCTGGCGCAGCGCGACCGCACGGCGCAGGTACAAATGAGCGTCGTGCTCCCACGTGAAGCCGATGCCACCGAGCACCTGGATACAGTCCTTTGCCACGTCGACGGCCGCGTCCAGGCAGTACGCGGCGGCCGCGGCGGCCGCCAGGGACAGTTCGGCCGGATCGTCGTCGATCGCGCGGGACGCGTCCCACGCCAGCACTGCCGCGGCCTCGGCCCGGCAGGCCATGCTGGCGCACAGGTGCTTGATCGCCTGGAATCCGCCGATCGGGCGGCCGAACTGCTGCCGGATCACGGCGTACTCGGCTGCCGTCCGCACGCACCAGCTCGCCACGGCTGCCGCGTCCACCGCGAATAGCGCCGCAGCCGTGTCACGCACCCGGCTGATTGTCACACCAGGCAGCCACTCGCCGCGTCCCGCTGGCACGCCCTCCAGCGCAACGCCGGCGAGCGTGCGGGAGAAGTCCGCTGGCTGCTGAGCCATGACAGTGACGCCGGGCTTTCCGGCGGCCAGCAGGTACCACTCGCTGGCACCGGGGGCGCCATCGTCGACTCTCGCACCGACAAGCAGGTGCGTTGTGCTGCCCGCGCAGAGTACTGAACTGCCGTGCCCGGTCAGCCGGACCGACCCATCCGGTTGCGGCTCGGCGGTGGTGGCGCCGGCTCGCCCCTCCGGGTCTGCGCTGTCCAGCAGGACGGCGACCGAGATCTGGCCGGCTGCGATGCCGCGCAGCGCCGCGGCGGCACCCGCCGACTCCTGCGCGCAGCTTGCGAGGACGCGAGCCGCCAGCAGTGTCGGCAGCACCGGACCCGGTACCAGCGACTGGGTGAGCTGGGCCAGCACTGCGGCCAGGTCGGCTGCGCTTCCGCCGGCTCCGCCTGCTTCGGCCGGCAGGCCGACGCCGAGGACGCCGAGCTCGGCCAGGCTCGCCCAGTCCTGCTCGGCCATGTTGGCGCCACCGGCTTCGCCAGCACGGACGAGCTCGATTGTTCCGGTCCGTTTGGCCCACTCCCGCACCGAGGACTGCAGCGCAAGCTGCTCCTCCGTGAGCGCGATCGGCACCGCTCCTCCTCCGCCGCTGGCCCCCAAAATTAGAACACGTTATACCTAGAGGAGCTAGCAGCGCGAACGGTCGCAGCCAGGGCCGGCGGCCTGAGCGTTGCTAGGCTGGCGGCGCACGGATCGTGATCCGGCCGGGTCATGGCACCCATGCCTCGCTGGCCGAAGACGCGGCACGAAAGCGTGCCCGGCGAGGACGAGAGGCCACGATGGCAGCGCCGAGAGCTACTGGTGAGCAGGCCGAGGCAGCCAGCGCCGAATCCGCGCCCGCTGATCTCGGCTCGGCGGCCCAGCGCGACCGGCGCAGGCGGATACTTGACGCCACGCTCGCGCTCGCGTCGCGCGGCGGATACGAGGCGGTCCAGATGCGGGCCGTCGCTGACCGTGCCGACGTAGCCCTGGGCACGCTATACCGTTACTTTCCTTCCAAGATCCATCTGCTGGTGTCGGGACTGGCCATGGAGTTCGAGCGAGCCGAGGAGCGGCTCGGCCGCTCGCCGCTGCCCGGCGACACCGCTGACGACCGCGTGCTGTTCGTCTTGCACCGGGTTACGCGGTCCATGCAGCGGGAACCACTGCTCATCGAGGCCATGACCCGGGCGTTCATGTTCGCCGACCCGAGCGCGGCTGCCGAGGTCAACACTGTCGCTCAGCTCATGGAGGACATGCTCACCAGAGCCATGCACGACGGCGAGCCCACCGCCGACGAGCGCTCGATCGCCCGAATCATCGGCGACGTCTGGCTCTCCAATCTGGTGGCATGGGTGACCAGGAGGGCAACGGCCGATGATGTCGAGGCACACCTGGAACTCGCTGCCCGGCTGCTGCTCCGCTAACCCGGACGTTGCCCGACTTGTGGCGTTTAGGGCGATTCACCGTCACCACGCGCCAGCGTTCCAATCCGGTCCGTTGCAGATCGCCGAGATGTCATCCACAGTTCGCTGCGCCGTCATGGCGAATCGCATGTCGCGGGCATGGTCATAGCGGAGCGTGTGAGCGTGCGAGTTACTTACGTCACGGAATCATTTCCGCCCGATGTCAACGGCGTCGCGCACACGGCGGTGCGCGTAGCGGAGCACCTGCTATCCAGGGGCCACGAGCCGTTGGTAATAGCTCCGGAGCCTGCCCGCGGCGTGCCGCTACCCGATCACCAGTACAGCTTCCCGATCATCCGCGTGCCGTCTGTCGGCCTGCCCATTTATCCCGGTTTCCGGGTTGGCCTGCCGGGCAATCGGGTCCGTGCGGCCATCGCCGAGCACGGGGCCGACCTGGTGCACCTGGCCGGCCCGTTCGTGCTAGGCGCCGGAGGCTGCGCCGCCGCGATCAGAGAACACGTGCCAATCGTCGCGGTGTATGCGACGGACCTGCCGGCCTATGCGCGCACCTACCACACCGGCACGATCGGCGAGGCCATCGCGTGGCACCGGCTGCGCAAGATCCACAATGCCGCCGACCTCACCCTCTCACCCTGCACGGCGACTGCCACCGACCTCCGCGCTCACGGCATCGAGCGGGTCGCAGTCTGGGCGCGCGGCGTCGACTGCGTGCGATTCGATCCCGCCAAGCGGAGCGAGGACCTGCACGCCCGGCTGGCTGCCGGAGCCGAGCTGGTGGTGGGCTATGTCGGGCGGCTCGCCGCGGAAAAGCGCGTCGACCTGCTCGCGCCGATCGCTGACCTGCCCGGCGTGCGTCTCGTCCTCGTCGGCAGCGGTCCAGCCGAGGCCGCGATCCGCCGGACCATACCGTCGGCCGTCTTGCTCGGCCAGCGGGGCGGAGAGGATCTCGCCGCCATCTACGCGAGCCTCGACGTGTTCGTGCACGCCGGCCCGCATGACACCTTCGGGCAGACGCTCCAGGAGGCCGCTGCGAGCGGACTGCCGGTGATAGCCCCGGCCGCCGGCGGCCCGCTGGACCTCATCCGGGACGGTGTAACCGGATTCCTCGTCAAGCCGGGCAACGCCGGGGCGCTCGGCGAGGCCGTCGCCACGCTGCTAGCGGACCCGGTGCGGCGCGCGGCACAGGGCGCAGCGGCCAGGCAGATGGTCCTCGGCCGCACCTGGCCGGTGATGTGCGACCAATTGCTCGGCTACTACGCTGACGTCCTCGGGGTAGGACGCTCGACCGCGCGGGAGGCGGTGGCGGCGTGACGACACTTGTCGCCCTAGGCGACTCGATCACGCTCGGCATCGGCGATCCGGTGCGGCTTGCTCCGGTGCCGGGCCAGCGTCGAGGGACGCGGGCCTGGCGCGGGTGGGCCGTGCTGCTCGCTGAGACGCTGCCAGATCCCGCGCTGCACATAGTCGCCGGCAACGGCGCGCTCATGGCCGACCTGGAGCGTGATCAGCTGCCCGCTGCGCTGCAGCTGCGACCGGATGTTGCCAGCGTCATCATCGGCATCAATGACACGCTGCGCCCGAACTTCGATCCCGACCGGCTCGCCGAGTCATCGGCGCACGTCATCGGCGCCCTGCGGGCTGCAGGCGCGGGCGTGCTCACCATGCGGCTGCCCGATCCGGGCCGGATGCTCCACCTGCCCGACGTGCTGGCCAGGCCGCTGGCCAGGCGGGCGCACCTGCTGAACGACGTGATCGACCAGGTGGCCGAGCGGTTCGGCACGCACCACTTCGACGCGGCATGCGACCCTTTTGTCTACGACCCGGCCATGTGGGCGGTCGACCGCCTGCACCCGAGCGAGCGCGGACACCGGCACATCGCCCGCAGGTTTCACGAGCTGCTGGCCGAGGCCGGCCACCCGGTCGGCCCGCCGCCCGGCGCGGAGCCGCTCGAGGAGCCGCCCACCAGGGTCGAGCAGTTCGGCTGGATGGCCACGAAGGGCACCGCGTGGGTGGTGCGGCGGTCCACCGATCTGGTGCCGTCGCTGCTGTCGATGGCGTTCTCCGAATGGCGGGCCGACCGCGCACTGCCCAGGCTCGAGCACGAGGCCGAGGTGGTGATGGCGGAGCACCTCGCCGTAGCCGAGGGGTCGCCCGAACAGCAGACAGGCGCCGAGACCGCGGCCTAACTGCCCCTCAGAGGGATACCTGCTGCTCAGAAGAGGTAGGGGATCAGCATCTTCGTCGACTGCTTGTACTCCGGGTAAGCATTCGGGAATTGCTCTGCCATGTAGCGCTCTTCGGTCACAGCGCTGTAGCTGAAATACGCTCCCAGCGCGACAACCGCGATGAACCAGTACAGGCTTACCGCGATGGTCGTGCCGACCATCGCGAGGATGATGCCCGTGTAAATGGGATGCCGGATGGTGCGGTACGGGCCAGACGTCACCAGCTCCGGCTCGTCTTTCCTGGACATCGGCATTCCCCAGTTGCGGCCGATATAGAT
This sequence comes from uncultured Actinomycetota bacterium, assembly GCA_963718765.1. Taxonomy (GTDB): domain Bacteria; phylum Actinomycetota; class Actinomycetes; order Streptosporangiales; family Streptosporangiaceae; genus JAJYUU01. The sequence goes on along the minus strand of CAVQZV010000018.1, from coordinate 357,041 downwards.
CCTGGCCCAGACAGCCAGCGCCAGCCCCAGCACGAAGAGGACGGTGCCGGTGCCCAGCAGCCACGCATTGCTCGTGACCTCATGACCCTTGAGGACCCGCAGCCGAAGGAGCAGCAGGACGACGAGCAAGATTCCGACCCGGAAGCCCGCGAACTGGGTCCACCTGTTTCGCCCGGCCTTGGCGCCAGTGGAAGCCACGAGCCAGTAGATCCAGAACGCAAGCCAGACAGCGGAGATGAGGATATCGACTGCACGCACAGCAGGACGTCCTAACCGTCAGGCACTCGTCAACCTCAGGCTACCGAGCATCCGAATGTGCTGACGGCAGGGCGAGCGGAGCCTCGCGAGGGCTCACTCACTGGCCGGGAACTGGCCCGGTGAGCTGGCTTCTGTCGCCATGACACCTGACTTTTATCAAGGTTGCAGGTTCTCGGGCTGTGCGGCGGTGTGACCTGCGGGTTCGTGGTTCGGGGAAGCTCCAGGCCGGGCCGCACACCCTCACCGCCGCCGACCCGCTACCCAACGACCTCCGCCAGGCCATAGCGGTGATCAGCAACGTCACCCGTGGTGCAATCTAGCTTGCGGCTGTGCACCGACTTCGCGGTCAGAGGAACCCTGCAGGATGGCGGCGATAACGGGACATACTGGCCTGGTGACGGAACAGAGCGGGCATGCCGTAGCGGTCGGGCAGGATCTCGGCGCGGAGACGCGCCAGACCTACGACGCGATCGCTGCCGAGTACGCCAGACAGAACTCGGTCGCTGCAGCGGAAGTTGCCGAGCGGCTGGATGAGCTGGCGGCGAGTGTCCCCGCTGGGAGCGTTGTTGCTGACATCGGCTGCGGACCTGGGCGTGATGTCATGATGCTCCGTGCGCGCGGGCTGCATGTTGCCGGTGTCGATCTGTCTCTCGGGCAGCTCCAGGCCGGTGAGGTTGCAGGACTCATCCAGGCCGATATGCGCCGCCTGCCGCTGCAGGCCGGCTCGGTGCATGGCATCTGGTGCTGGGCCGCGCTGATGCATCTGCCTCGCGAAGCAGCACCGAGGGCCTTCGCGGAGTTCGCCCGCATTATCCGCAGCGGCGGCAGCCTGGTTATGTCGATCGCTGAAGGCGACGGGGAAGGCTTTGAGGCGGCCACACATTACGGTTCCGACCAGAGGCGGTGGTTCACGCGTTACCGCGAACCGGAGTTCACTGCGCTGCTGGCGGCAGCTGGATTCAGCATCCGTAATGTCCGCCTGCACCGCGCATACCGGATGCGGAACTGGCTGTCCGTCCACGCCACCCGCGAGCCAGCCAGACCGAATGACCGACGATGTCGGCTGCCGGATTGCGGTGCGCCGGTCCTATGACGGGCTCACGGCTCGCGCTACCGCACCATCCAGAGCCAGGCCGGCGACCACATCATCATCATCGCGCCGATGGCCCGCCTTGCCCGACGACCTTAACGCGCTGCGGTACGACCAGCAGCGCGGAGCGCGCTGCGCACTAATTTGATAAAAGTCAGGTCGTCAACCTCAGGTTACCGAGCATCCGAATGTGCTGACGGCAGGGCGAGCGGAGCCTCGCGAGGGCTCACTCACTGGCCCGGAGCTGGCCCGGTGAGCTAGCTTCTGTCGCCATGACATGGCAACCGGAGCTCGACGAGCTCGCAAGGCGGCAGCAGCTCGCCGCGGAGATGGGCGGTCCCGCGAAGATCGCCCGACAGCACGACGCCGGGCGGCTGACAGTCCGCGAGCGGATTGCAGCGCTGCTCGACGGCGGCTCGTTCAGTGAGATCGGGGCGCTCGCAGGTGCGGCCAGCTACGACGACGACGGCCGTCTCGCCAGCTTCATGGCCGCCAATTTCGTCACCGGGACGGGCCGGATTGACGGCCGCAAGGTGGTCGTCGGCGGCGACGACTTCACGATCCGCGGCGGCGCCGCCGATGCCGGCATCATCGGCAAGCAGATCTACGCCGAGCAGCTGGCGAACGAGCTGCGGCTGCCGATCATCCGGCTGGTCGAGGGCACCGGCGGCGGCGGCAGCGTCAAGTCACTGGAGCAGCACGGCTACACCTACGTGCCGGTCAACCCGGGCTGGAACTTTGTCGTGGACAATCTGTCCGTCGTGCCGGTGATCGCGGCTGGCCTGGGCCCGGTGGCCGGCCTCGGCGCCGCCCGCCTCGCTGCGGCCCACCTGTCGATCCTGGTCGAGGGGACGTCGCAGCTGTTCGTGGCGGGTCCGCCGGTGGTCAAGGGCGGGGTGGGCGAGGATGTCGACAAGGAGGCGCTGGGCGGGGCGCGCGTTCATGCCCGGAACGGGGCCGTTGATCTGATTGCCGCATCCGAGCGCGACGCGTTCGGGCTGATCCGGCGGTTCCTGTCGTACCTGCCGTCGAGTGCGTACTCGCTGCCGCCGGTCCAGCCGCCCGCCGAGGTCGCCGATTCTGCGGGCCGCCGCGATGAGGCACTCCTGTCTGCGGTGCCGCGGGACCGGCGCAAGCCGTACCGCATCCGCGACATCCTGACTGCGGTGCTCGACGCCGGCTCGGTGCTGGAGATCCAGCGCTTCGGCGGCTCGATCGTCACCGCGATGGCGCGCCTCGATGGCCACCCCGTCGGCGTGGTCGCCTGCGACCCGTACGTGGCGGGCGGCTGCATGACCGCCGAGGGCGCGGACGCAGTGATCCGGCTAGCGGACCTGTGCTCGACGTTCCACCTCCCGATCGTTACGTTCACCGACCAGCCGGGCCTGCTGATCGGCACCCGCGCCGAGCAGCGCGCGACGATCCGTCACGGAGTCCGGGCCATCAGCGCCGTGTACCAGGCCAGCGTGCCTGCCGCCGAGATTATCGTGCGGCGGGTGTTCGGGGTGGGCGGCGCAGGCCTGGTCAACCGCCACCGGCTGGTCCGCCGGTGGGCCTGGCCGTCGGCCGACTGGGGCTCACTACCGGTCGAGGGCGGCATCGAGGCCGCCTACCGGGCCGACCTCGAGGCCGCGGACGATCCGAAGGCCCTGCTCGCCGAGGTCAGGGCGCGCCTCGACGCAGTCCGTAGCCCGTTCCGCACGGCCGAGCGATTCGGCATCGAGGACATCGTCGATCCGCGCGAGTCGAGGCCACTGCTGTGCGAGTGGATCCGCGACGCCTACGCGGTCCTGCCCGCCCAGCCAGGCCGGCCGTCCTTCGGCACCCGCCCGTGACCACCCCGTTCCCCACCTGGTTGTCATCACGACGGGCGACGCGCGGCATGATGGCGGCATGACGACGACGTCGGTGGATTTCGCCGCAGTTCCGGATAGCGCGCGGCGGCCCGAGGTCGCGCGATTGTGCGACGCGATGGAGGACGCCGACCGCGCTGGCAGGTACTCGCGGCTGACGGTCGAGCGGCCCTGGTCGGCGCACAACCCGGTGCTCGAGGGCGAGTTCGCCGCGCCGGCCGCCATCCGGTGGTACCTGGAGCGCGAACTGGGCCGGCTCGCCGCCGCAGGCGCGACGGTGTCGGTCAGCCCCGGCCGGGTGGCGGTCGACCTGCACGATCCCGCGCTCGGCCCGGCCCTTGATGAGGCGAGCTCAGATCCGCGGCGCAAGAAACTGTTCCTGTTCTCGCCGGAGCGGATGGCACTGTCGATCGACCGGCTGGCACACTACACCGGCACCCCAGCGGCGGCCTTCCAGCGGTACGTGCTGCTCACCAACTACGCCTGGCATGTGACAGAGTTCCGGGCCGCCCTGCCGAACTGCATCGGCCCGGATTCGGCCGACCGGCAGATGCCCGCGTGGCACTACCCGCTGCCGGGCCGGGCCGGGCTGACCATGGTCAACATCGGTGTCGGGCCGTCGAACGCCAAGACGCTCACCGATCATCTCGCCGTGCTGCGCCCTGACCTGGTGCTGATGATCGGTCACTGCGGCGGGCTGCGCAATCACCAGGACATCGGCGACCTGGTGCTGGCGAGCTCGTATATGCGCGACGACCGCGTGCTCGACGACGTGCTGCCGCTGAGCGTGCCGGTGGTGTCTAATCACACGCTCAACACGCTGCTGCTGGGCGAGGTCAGCGCCCGTGGCCTGCGCAGCCGGATGGGGATCGTCTTCACCACCGCGAACCGTGACTGGGAGCTCAACCTGGCCCAGGTCGCTGAGCGGCTGCGGCTTTCCAGGGCGATTGCGGTCGACATGGAGTCGGCCACCGTGGCCGCGAACGGGTTCCGCTATCGCATCCCCACCGCGACGCTGCTGGCGGTCAGCGACAAACCGCTGCACGCGCTGCCGAAGCTCAGCGCTGAGGCGCAGGAGTTCTACGCTGCCTCCCGCCGCCAGCACGTCGAGATCGCGATAGCCGTCGCCGAGCAGGTGCGCAAGCTGTATCCCGGCGGGCTGCCAACGGCCGATATCCGGTCGGCCGACGAGCCGCTGCTCGGCCTCACCGAGCCGGACCCGCCTTCGCGTGCCGGGCCTGGCGCGCCGGCGAGGCCGATAGCGAATAGCGAGCCAGGGTAAGGCGCGCATCGGGACGCTGATATCACCCGGCAGGCTCGGTGACGGTGTTGCTAGAGGATGCGAAAACCGAGGACGGCAGCGACTTCGGACTGGGCCCGGTCCCGCGAAGCGAAGCCAACGTCCTCGCCGGGTTCAGCTAGCGTCGGCGCGACGATCGCCGCAGTCGCAAGATGCCACGCATCCAGTGCCCGGATTCCGTGAGCTCGCACGAGCCCGAGCGCGCGCTCTTCCACGTCAACCTGGGGCGCCGATACAACAGTGACAGGGCCTTCCACTGCCAGGTCGGTATCAAGCAGGTCCAGCAAGCGCTTTTCGTTTACCCTTCCAGCTCGAGCGGCGCAAACGAGCGCGCCTGATACTTCGATCCGGGCCCACGTGCCGGTGATCAGGGCAAGGTCGGGGTCAACGAGTGTCGCCGCGGCGTCAGCGTGACCGTTCTCGTCGGGCAGGTAAACACGCACCAGGAAGGACGAATCAACATACGCGATCACGGGATCTCGCGCTCTTCAGCAATCAGCTTGTCCGCGATCGGGCCGATTCCCTTCATGGTCGCGATGATGCGCTCCCTCTCAGCGGGACCGATCGGCCGGGCGGGGGAGGCAGCGCGGAGGATGCCGAGCGCCGCTGCTCTTGCCCGTAGCCGCGCCCGACGGTCCCCCTCGTCAGCGTCTGCGGCGGCGTCGAGGATCTCGGTCGCGACCGCGTTCACGCTCCGGCCCTCCCTCGCCGCGCGCGCTGCGAGCCGGCGATGGACGTCGTCGGGAACTCTCAGGAGCAGCTGTTTCACAGCGACCGATGATAGCATCGTCGTCATCTGATATCACATCTGCTGCCACCGCAGGATCGCGAAGACGGCCGCGGTGAGAAAGATAATGCCCTGGTCCTCGCTCAGCCTGGCGCCTAGGAGTGCATGTCCGCCACAGCGGGTGCGTTTCCGATCAGGGCAGCGAGGCTAGCCAGCGATTCGGTCCTGGCACGGTAGTAGACCCAGACCCCGCGCTTGGTCCGGTCGAGCAGTCCGGCCTCGTGAAGCACCTTGAGATGGTGGCTGATGGTCGGCTGGGTCAGGTCGAACGCGTCGTTGAGGTCGCAGACGCACGCCTCGCCGCCCTGATGAGAGGCGACCAGCGACATCAGCCGGAGCCGCACCGGATCGGCGAGTGCCTTGAGCATTGGGGCGATCTGGTCGGCCTGGGCTTGGGACAGAGGTCGGGCCGACAGGGGCGGGCAGCACGCCACGGTGTCCACGGGATCCAGCACGATCAGAGACTTCGACATAGATCTATATTGACAGAGGTCGATGCCTGTGGCAAGCTCATGGCAAGACAGAACATAGACGGCTATCAATATCTGTGGAGGTTTCCATGACCGGCCGCGTACAGCTCGCCATCAACGTTGACGACCTGGGCGAGTCCATCGGCTTCTATAGCAAGCTCTTCGGTACCGAGCCAGCGAAGGTGAAGCCCGGCTACGCAAACTTCGCGATCGCCGACCCGCCGCTCAAGCTCATCCTCATGGAGAACCCGGGCCAGGGTGGCAGTCTCAACCACCTCGGCGTCGAGGTCGCCGACACTGACGCCGTGGACGCCGAGCAGACCCGGCTCGCCGGGGTGGGCCTGGCATCCATCGACGAGCGCGACACGACCTGCTGCTACGCGCGGCAGGACAAGTTCTGGGTGGAGGGCGCGCCCAACGGCGAGCGCTGGGAGATCTACACGGTTCTCGCGGACGCCCAGACCTTCTGGGGCCAGGACGGCGAGCAGAGCTGGGCCAGCGTAGAAGCCTCACTCGACCAGTCCGCCAGCGGAAAGCAGTGCTGCGGAGCAGATCCGTCGACGGAGAGCTCCGAGTCCGCGACTGCCGGGACGTGCTGCGCCTGATCGGCCCAGTCAACTACCGGTCCGGGGTGGCTGCCAGCCAAGGCAGCCCCCCGCGACCTTTTCATCTAGCTGGCCGGGATGGTAAGCAGGGCGGCCATCCGCTCCAGCGCCGCCGGGACGAGCCGGTAGTAGACCCAGGTGCCACGGCGCTCGCTATCGATGAGGCCGGCCTCACGCAGCACCTTCAAGTGGTGGCTGATCGTCGGCTGAGTGAGATCGAACGCGCTGGCCAGATCGCAGACGCAGACCTCGCCGCCCTCGCGGACGCCGATCAGCGATATGAGCCGGAGCCGGACCGGGTCCCCCAATGCCTTGAACACTGGCGCCAGTCCCGCGGCAGCTGTCTCATCGATGGACTCACCGACCAGAGCCGGCTGCGCACAAACGTCAGCGCTGAGGACCGCAATGACCGGGAGTTCGCGAGCCGCATGCTGGATTGACATCTCTCTATCTTGACGATGATCGATGCACGCTGACAAGCTGAGCCTGTATCGATAGCCGTCTATTAAGGACCCGGGAGTCCCGAGTGAGCGAGATCGTCCTGTGGCGGCGGCTGACTGCCGAGTTCGCCGGGAGCGCGTTCCTGACTGCCGCGGTGATCGGGTCCGGGATCGCTGCGGTGCGGTTGTCGCCCGGAAACACAGGCCTGGAACTGCTGGAGAACGCGGCTGCCACAGCCGCAGGATTGTTCGCGATCATCCTGATGTTCGGCCCAGTGTCCGGCGGTCACTTCAACCCAGTGGTGTCATTTGTCGACGCCGCATTTGGCGGGCTGCGGTGGCGCGATGCGGCTGCCTATCTGCCTGCCCAGGTGGCCGGCTGCGTTGCCGGCGCGGTGGTCGCCAACCTGATGTTCGGCCTGACGGCAGCCAGCATCTCCACGAAGAGCCGGGCCTCAGCGGCCCATTTCCTGTCTGAGATCGTCGCTACCCTGGGCCTCATCCTGGTGATCATGGCGCTGGCCCGGTCCGGAAGGGCGCGGTCAGCCCCGGCGGCCGTGGGCGCCTATATCGGCGCGGCGTACTTCTTCACCTCGTCGACGAGCTTCGCGAACCCGGCGATCACCATCGGCCGAATGTTCTCCGACACCTTCGCGGGCATTGCACCCAGCTCGGCACCATCGTTCGTTGGTGCCCAGATTGTCGGCGGTGTGCTAGCCCTTGTAGTGGTCAAGACGTTGTATCCAGAGGTGACACCAGCTGAAGCCGCGGCCGTGGTGGTACCACACGCAGCGGGCACGACCGCAGACGGCGCGACGCCTCCTGCTCGCCGCTCCGCAGGCTACCTCAGCGAGTAAGGAGACGGGGATCAGACATGCACCTGGTCATGATTGGCGGCAGCGACGCCGCATCAGCGCGGCGCTGCGCGCCCGTGAGCTCGACCCGTCCGCCGAGGTCACCGTCGTCCTGGCCGACGCGTTTCCGAACTTCTCGATATGCGGTATCCCGTACTACGTCTCCGGCGAGGTCACGCACTGGCGCAATCTCGCTCACCGCACTGTCGCCGACCTCGAAGCCACTGGCATGAACCTGAGGCTGGATACCACCGCTCGCCGGATCGACGTTGCCGGCCGTAAGCTCCAGGTCGCCGGTCCCCACGGCCAGGATGAGCTGATCGCCTATGACCGTCTGGTGGTCGGCACCGGTGCGTTCCCGGTCCGCCCTCCGATCGCCGGGCTTGCCGGACTTGAGGCCCTCGAACCCGACGACGGCGTGCACGTCTTGCACACCATGGGCGACACCTTCGCCGTCATGCGGACGCTTGAGGAGACATCCCCGGCGAGCGCGATCATCATCGGCGCCGGGTACGTAGGCCTGGAAATGGCCGACGCCCTGATTGCCCGCGGCCTGGCGGTGACACAGGTGGAACAGCTACCTGAGGTCCTGCCGACGGTCGACGCCGAGCTCGGCGCCCTCGTTCATGGGGAGCTCGCCGCACAGGGGGTCGAGGTGCTGACCGGCACGACCGCCCAGCGGATCAGCAAGGCGTCGCCCAACGGCAAGGGTCGCCTGGAAGTCGCGGCACAGACTGCTGATGGCAAAGCCGTCGAGCACCTAGCCGACCTCGTGCTGGTCGTGACCGGTGTCCGCCCGGACGCCGAGCTGGCCGCATCCGCCGGCGCCACCCTGGGCGTGCGCGGCGCGATCCAGGTTGACCCCGCCATGCAGACCGGGCTGCCAGACGTGCTAGCCGCCGGGGACTGCGTCATCACGCACCACCGCCTGCTCGGCGAGACCTATCTGCCGCTCGGCACCACCGCGCATAAGCAGGGCCGGATCGCTGGCGAGAATGCACTCGGGGGCGACCGGCATTTCGCGGGCAGCCTCGGCACCCAGGTAGTGAAGATCTTCGACCAGGCCGCGGCCCGCACCGGGCTCCGCGACCAGGAAGCTACTGCGGCCGGATACGACCCCGTTACCGTCTCTTCTGAGGCTGACGACCACAAGGCCTATTACCCCGGGAGCCACCGCATCGCGATGCGTGTTACGGGCGATCGCCGCACCGGAAGGCTGCTCGGCATGCAGCTGTTCGGCCACAAGCACGCCGAGATCGCTAAGCGGATCGACATCGCCGCGACCGCCATCTTCAACGGCATGACCGTCGAAGACATCAGCGACCTTGACCTGTCGTACACCCCTCCCCTCGGAAGCCCGTGGGAGGCGGTCCAAATGGGCGCCCAGGCCTGGGCCAGGCAGGTCGTGCTGTCCCGCACGTAAGGAGAAACCGAGATGGCTAGCCACGAAATGACGCCGGCTGACCGGATGAGCCTGCACGCAGCTGCCCGCGACCTGCACACGCAGTTCCGCGGCATCTTCGGCGAGGAAACCATTGAGTCGCTGCTGCTCGACAGTTACGCCGAGCTGGCCAGCCGCGCCACCGTGCGCAGCTTTCTGGCGGTCGGCGCAGAGCGATTCGCACGGCAGCGGCTTCAGGCCCTCGCCCATGCGCAGGCCGCTGCGAGCGGCAGGCTGCCCGCCGTGCTGTTCCTTTGCGTGCACAACTCCGGGCGGTCGCAGATGGCGCTTGGCTGGTTCTCCCACCTGGCGGAGGGACGGGCGGTTGCCTGGTCGGGCGGGTCGCAGCCCGCCTCGGCAGTCGACCCCAGGGTGATCGAGGCGATGGCCGAAGTCGGCATCGACATCTCACATGAGTTCTCCAAGCCATTCACCGACGAGTTCATGCTAGCTGCTGACGTCGTTATCACGATGGGCTGCGGCGACTCGTGCCCGTTGCTGCCCGGCAAGCACTACGAGGACTGGGAACTCGCCGACCCGGCAGGGATGACACTCGACAAGATCCGGCCCATCCGTGACGAGATCCGGGACCGAGTCGCCAACCTCATCGAGAAGCTAGCCAGCAACGGCTAGTTGCCAAAGCTTCATCTCAACGACCCGAAGGCGTCGCTCAGGTCGCAGACGCACGCTTTCCGCCGACCGGGACGCGACCAGGGCATCAGGCCCAGGCGCAGCGGGTCAGCGAGCGGGGAAGGCTGGTCCTAGAGTCTGCGGAGCAGCCTGTCTTGATTTAGTTCTTCGGAGGACAAGTGACAACGGGCAAGGTAGTACCAGGGACCGTGTCGTCGCTTTCGGTGTGGCGGCCAGCCGATTTCGGTGGCGCCACCGAGTGGATGACGACACTGACGAACGCTGAGCGGGATGAGATCGTGGCCGCAACGCGGGCTGCGACCGGCGCCGGCGTGACCGCTGCCACGGTCCGGCGGGGGGATTTCCCGCTGCCCGGCATGGCGGCTCAGCTGGCCGGATGGGTGCGGGAGCTGTCGGCGGGCCGAGCGTTCGTGCTGATCCGCGGCTTCCCGGTCGATCTGCTGTCGGAGGCAGAGACGGAGCTGGCCTATGTCGGCCTCGGCCTGCACCTGGGCGCTCCGGTCAGCCAGAACGCCGCCGGCGACCTGCTCGGCCATGTCCGCGACACCGGGGTCGTGCGCGACAGCCCGGCCGTCCGGCTATATGCCACGAACCAGCGCCAGGACTTCCACTGCGACGGATCGGATCTTGTCGGTCTGCTGTGTCTCAAGACCGCCAGGACGGGCGGTGAGAGCAAGATCGTCTCCTCTATGGCGGCCTACAACGAGATGCTGGGCCGCCGACCCGACCTCGTTGAGGTGCTCCGGCAGCCGTTCGCCTGGGATCGCAACGACGAGCAGTCCCTGGGCGAGGACCCGTATTTCGGCCTGCCGGTAATCTTCGACATCGACGGGGCGCCCCGGATCTTCTTTGTCGGCTGGTACATCCGCGACGCCCAGCGGCACGAACAGGCACCGCGGCTCACCGCCCAGCAGCTCGAGGCCCTCGAGCTGCTCGAGGGGATCGCGAACGACCCGTCGTTCTACCTGCAGATGGAATTCCGGCCCGGCGACATCCAGCTGCTCAACAACGCCAAGATCCTGCACGCCCGCGAGGCCTACGTCGACTACGACGACCCAGTCGAGCGGCGGCACCTGCTACGGCTGTGGCTGACCGCACATGCCTTCGCCAGCGTGGAAGACACGCTCCGCGGCGGAATTCCGGCCCGGCAGGACGGCTGACCGACTGGAGCGGACAATTCCACGCCTGTCCGTCCTCAGCGGGCCGTGAGGCGGCGAAGTGTCCGAGTGGTAACCGCCATCCTGCCGAGGCTCACGGCCATTGCGATGAAAAGCACCGGGGTGAAGGCCGGCGCCACGGTCAGGACGACAGCGACGGCCGTAGCGTCCAGGGCGATCATGATCGGGCCAGCCACCAGGGCCAGTCTTGTTCGCTGGTAGCTGCGGCGGCTAGTTGCCGCGGCGAGCAACACCAGGGCCGTCGCGAGCAGGATCGCGCCGAACGCGAGCCGGGCAGTTCCGGGTAGCTGCCAGGTCCAGGCATGGCTGGTGATCAGCGCGGCGGCCCAGCAGGCGCCGGCGGCCGGCCCGGTAGCGAGTAGCAGCCGGGCGGCGCGGCGGCCCGGCGCCTGGCGCGTGTACTCACCGACCACCATGGCCAGGTCCCCGAAGTCCGCGACCGCGGCGCGCGCGGCCTGCTGGTCACCGGCTCCGGCAGCGAGCTGGCGCTCGTAGGTCTCGATCAGGCCGTCGGCGGCCTCGTCCGCGACAGGAGCGGGAAGGCTGTTGCGCAGTCCGGTCAGGTAGCCGGTGATCAGCGGGCTGGTCATCGCGCTGGCTCCAGCAGCGCAGTGACCACGGAGGCGAAGTCCAGCCAGGAGACCCGGTCACTGGCAAGCCGCCGGCGCCCGGCCGCGGTGAGCTGGTAGACCCGGCGGCGCCGGCCGCTGTCCTCGGCCCAGGTGCCGTCGACCAGGCCAGCCGCCTCAAGCCGGCGCAGCGCGGGGTAGATGGTGCCGGTGGGCAGATCAAACCGGGCGCCGCCGCGCTCGCGCAGCGCCTCACGGACCGCGTACCCGTGCCGGGGACCGTTTTCCAGGCTGGCAAGCAGCAGCGTGTCCAGGTGCCCCTTGAGTGCTTGCGCATCCGCCCTCATAAGTAGGTATGCTACCCCTGAAGGCTATAGGTAGTTATCCTACTTAGCCGGGAACCGGCTGGGTCGGGCAGCGCTGGAGGCAGGCGATGACAGACGCGGCGGTCGTGGCCGAGGGGCTGGGCAAGCGGTTCGGGCCAGTGACCGCGCTGTACGGCGTGGACCTGGAGCTGCCTGCGGGCAGCGTGCTGGGGCTTCTCGGCCCGAACGGCGCCGGGAAGACGACGCTAGTGCGGATCCTGGCGACGCTGCTCAGACCCGACCGGGGCCGGGCCCTGGTGGCCGGGTTCGACGTGGCCAGGCAGCCGCAGGAGGTGCGGCGGCTGATCGGCCTGTCCGGGCAGTACGCGGCAGTGGACCCGTTCCTGACCGGAACGGAGAACCTGGCCATGATCGGCCGGCTCTACGGCCTGCCAGGCCGCGCCGCGCGGCTCCGCGCGGCCGAACTGGCCGGGCAGCTTGACCTGGCCGGCGCAGCAAGCCGCCTGGTGCGCACCTATTCCGGGGGCATGCGCCGCCGCCTGGATGTCGCAGCCAGCCTGATCGCCGCGCCGCCCGTGCTGTTCCTCGACGAGCCGACCACCGGCCTGGACCCGGCCGGCCGGCTCGCGCTGTGGCAGGTCCTCGGCCAGCTCACCGCCGAGGGCGCGAGCCTGCTCCTGACCACCCAGTACATCGAGGAAGCCGACCGGCTCGCCGCGACGATCGTCATCATCGACCGCGGCCACGTGATCGCCCGCGGCACTCCCGACGAGCTGAGAACCCGGGCAGGCGGAGACCGGCTCGATGTGCAGGTAGCTCCGGGCCAGGACCCTCGACGCCTGGCGGCCGCAGTCGCCGGGCTGGCCACCGGTGAGCCAGCCGTCGATGAGGCTGCGGGCCGGATCGTGCTTCCCGTTGCGGATGGGGCGGCCATCCTGCCCATCGTCGCTGGCCGGCTTGCCGACGCTGATCTGCACGTCAGCGCCCTGGCTCTGCGCAGGCCCACCCTCGAGGAAGCCTTCCTAGCCCTGACCGGGCAGCTCACCGGTGACCCGCGAGCCGACAGCAGCGTTCCCGCTGACCAGCCGCAGCCCGCCGAAAAGGAACGGAGCACGTCATGACCGCTGTGATCACCACCGCGAAGGCGCTGCGCCCTGCAAGGCCCACGGCTGCAATGACCGCCGTTGCCGTCATCACCGGGCGCAACCTCCGTCGGCTGGTCCGCGTTCCCACCCTGCTGGTATTCGCGACCCTGCAGCCAGTGCTGTTCGTCCTGCTGTTCACCTATGCGTTCAGCGGCGCTGTCCACGTCCCCGGCACCGCCCGCTACATCGACTACCTGCTGCCCGGCATCTTCGTCCTGTCGCTCGGGTTCGGCGCCTCCCAGACCGGGGTCGCCATCGCCGAGGATCTCGGCACCGGAATGATCGACCGGTTCCGGTCATTGCCCATCACCGGCGCCGCGGTGCTGGCAGGACGAGTCGCCGCGGACGCGCTGCGGAACCTGTTCGTCGTCCTGCTGATGACCGGCGTCGGCGCAGCCGTCGGGTTCCGGTTCCACGCCGGACCCGGCTCCGCGGCCGCCGCCGTCGTGCTCGCCGTGGCGACCGGGGTCGCGTTCTCCTGGGTCAACCTGCTACTCGGCCTAGCCGTCAAAGACCCCGAGTCGGCGGGCCTGGCCGGGATCTTCCCGGTCGTCATCCTGTTCTTCACCAGCTCGGCTCTGGTCCCTGTCGCCACCATGCCCGGCTGGCTGCAGGCTTTTGCCAAAGCCAACCCCATCACCGTCATCACGAACGCCCTCCGCGCGTTGTGCCTAGGCGGCCCCACCACCCGGCCCGTCATCGAGGCCACCATCTGGCTCGCCGCGCTGCTGATCATCACGATCCCCGCCGCGATCGGACGCTACCGCCATGCCACCAGCAGCTGACCCCGCCGGCACGACGCGCCGCCCGGAGCCGGGCCGGGACGAGGCTGCAGTCCGTTGACGCCCGGCAGAGTCAGCTTGGACGCACAATGTGCCCTTGCTGGGCAGCCGTAGCGGACTGGTCAGTGCTGCCTGGCCGGCGATACCAGGACCGCCAGATCAGCCGGTACAGCGGCACCATGCGCGGGATATCCCGCAGGCCGGGGATGAACGGGACAGCCAGCAGCAGCAGCGTGCAGATACCGGTCAGGTAGACGGCCCAGATGTCAACGCTCGCGGAGTTCTGGAACGGGGACACGTGGTACCACATCTGGTACAGCCAGAGCCACGGCTGGCCCGGGTAGCTGCCGGTCTCGTTCATGACGCCCCACTGGTCGCCGGTGAGATGCATGTTCGTCGCCAGCTGGTTGTAGTAGCCGCCGTCAGCGATGAACAGCAGCGGCTTGGTGTAGTCGCTTCCGTAGAACTGCCGCTGGGCGAGCAGGTCGGAGTCCAGCGCACCGCTGCGGGCCATGGTGAGCTCGCCCGCCATCATCACCGGCACCGGTCCGGCAGAGGGCAGTTTCAGGTCGCCGCCGTTGAACGGCACCTTCGTCGAGCCGGGCGCTGTCGCCTTGTCGTAGGCCGTCGCCCAGTTGACCTGCTGTGCTGCAGTCGCCCCGGCGTAGGTGGTCAGCGCCGCCGACAGCCGCGGGTCAGTCTTGGCCTGGACAGCGAGCGGGTCGAGCACGAACAGCCTGGCCGAGTCGACCGGCTGGGTGATGCCGAACAGCTTCTGCCAGTTGACGGGGCCGACTTGCTGGACCGATCCGGTGCCGTTGTTATACGGCGGGCCGTAGGCGGACGACGTGCTGGCGCCGTCCAGTTCTGTCGCCGAGGTGTTCACGAAACCGACCGGGTCGACCGTGCCCCACGTCTTGATGGACAGCGACGGCACGTCCGGAGAGGACAGCACACCGGCCATGATCACCACGAGCGCGCCGACGACGACCGCGGCGATGGTGCCTTCCTTGAGGATGTCGTAGCGGCGTCTCGGCCCGCGCCATGGCCCGGCGTCCGCAGCAGCGGCCGCCTTCCGGGCGGCCCGGCCGCGGGCCCGCTTGTCCGGCAGCGGGTGACTGACCCCGCGCATGCGGACCAGCAGGATGTGCGCACCGACCACGGCCAGCAGTACCAGCGGCATGAGCACGATGTGCCACATGAACATCTGGCCGAAGTTCAAGACGTTCCAGAACGAGCCGACGCCCACGGCGTTGAAGGCGTCCTTGCCGTTGGTGGCGATCCACTGCGAGTCGAAGTTCTGCTGCGACAGATAGCCGGTGAAGCACGTGATAACCGACGCCAGGAAGGCCAGCACGCCGGTAATCCACGTCATCGCCCGCCGGCCGCGCCAGGCCGCCATCCAGAACTTCCCCCACAGGTGGATAACCAGCAAAGCCATGAACAGCTCCACCGACCACAGGTGCAGGCTGTTGAAGAAGTGCCCGACCGGGTTGGTGTGCCACCAGTCCGA
Source organism: uncultured Actinomycetota bacterium (assembly GCA_963718765.1). Classification (GTDB taxonomy): domain Bacteria; phylum Actinomycetota; class Actinomycetes; order Streptosporangiales; family Streptosporangiaceae; genus JAJYUU01. Next base: position 341,779 of record CAVQZV010000018.1, on the reverse strand, counting down.
GCCACCCACGGCGAGGGCCAGACCGGAGACGATCACGATGCCGAGCGCCACCAGCGACGCCACCCCGAACACGTAGATCCACGAGGAAACGTAGGCAGGCTGCCGGTCGGGAAGCAGCTTCTTCGGTGCCAGCACCTTCATGACGCCGACCCGCACCCTCGCGGTCCACATGTGCTGGTCGCCGGCCTCCGGCGCCGCCGCGGCGATTGTCAGGTCCTCGGTGGAGTCAGCTGGCGGCAGGTCGGCCCCCGCCTTGTGCGGGAACCTGACCAGCAGCGCGGCGCCGAAGATGACGATCATCACCGCGATGACGATGAGGTTCGCCAGCGAGATCTCGATGAACGACCAGTGCAGGTACCTACCCGGACCGTTCAGGTCCAGCGCCAGCGGCCTGGCCGCGCCGCCGGCTGCGTGGGCAAGGGCCGGGAGACTGTCGCCCGCGTGAGCGAGTGCTGATAGGTGCATGTCAGGCTCCTAGCGAGCTGTCACATCCGTCGCCGCGGCAGGCGCCAAGGCCCTCTCACCCTCGCGCCGGCCCGAGTTCGCCCCCTAGTGCTCTCGGTCACACCCGGTGCGGACCTTGGTCACAAACTGCCCGGGCCTGCTGTCGACGAGCCGGCCATTGCGGCGTGACGCCGGCATGCAGAAGCGAGGATTGCTACCGCGGCTCGGCCGACGTCTCGGACGATGAGATAGCGGCACCGACCCGGCTGAGGAAGTCCCGGACGGTCGCCACTGCCACGCGATGCAGGATGGCCTGATCGAGCCCGGCGCCCACGCTGCCAAGCGGGGGCCGGTAGACGCCAGTCAGCGTCAGCGTCGTGGCCAGCTCGCCCACCCTGGCCAGGGTGATGTCGGCATCGAGGGCCGGGAAGAGCCCGCCGCCAGGCCCGGCGACGTCCCACCGCAGTGCTAGCTGAGCGGACTCCTGGTGATCCACAATCTCGCCGAACTGCACCTCGACAACGCGGGACAGGCCTCGAACCGGACCGAGCGGGCCAACCCGGGTCAGCCCGGTATTGCTGTCGCGGGTACCTGGCCCGTCGCTGGCCGCCTGCGCGGCCGTCAGCAGCGTGCCGGAGTGCGCCACGGCAGACAGCCGGTCGCGGGTGGCCGCGAACTCAGCAGGCAGCCGCAGCTCCTCGCGCACGAACATGACAAGACAGTCAACCCGGCCAGCCGCCGCGCCGCCACGGCCGAAGGTCCCTAATGCCGCGACCAGCCTTTGGGTCTCCGCTGGCGGGTAGTCTCGCGCGCGTGCCCACCCCTGACTTCGTCGCCGCGCTCCGCGCGCACGTCGGCCACGACCCGCTGTGGCTGTCCACCGCCGCGGGGGTCGTCCTCGACTCCAGCGGCAATGTCCTCCTCGGACGCCGCACTGACACCGGCTGCTGGGCACTGCCCGGCGGCATCATCGACCCGGCGGAGGAGCCAGCCGACGCCGCGGTCCGGGAGATCTTCGAAGAAACCGGCGTAGCGGCCGTGCCGAATCGCCTGGTAGCGGTGACGGTGTCACCACCGATGACGTGCCCGAACGGCGACCGTGTCCAGTACCTGGAGCTCACGTTCCGCTGCCGGCCCGTGGGCGGCCAGGCCCGGGTGAACGACGCCGAGTCCCTGGAGGTCGGCTGGTATCCGCTCAGCGCGTTGCCGACGCTGAGCCAGCGCACGCTGGGCTTGCTGGCGCTGGCAACCTCCGGCAAAGCTGAGGCTGCGTTCGCGTTCACCGGGATCGATCGCCTGACAGCGGAGTAACGAGCCGCAGGGGCTGCGGCAGAATGCAGCTCCTGATCGAGGACGCAGTCTCGCGCCAGGTCAGCCAAACCGACCGTGGACGTAGTCGGACGTGCGGGGGTCCTGCGGGGAGTTGAACATGGCGTCGGTGGGGCCGTGCTCGACGATGCTGCCCGGGGTGCCCAGCTCCGCGAGAAAGAACGCGCACTGGTCCGACACCCGCTGAGCTTGCTGCATGTTGTGAGTGACAATGACGATGGTGACCTCCTTGACGAGGTCGGCCATCGTCTCCTCGATCACGCGCGTGGAGGTCGGGTCCAGCGCCGAGCACGGCTCGTCCATCAGCAGCACCCGGGGCCGGACAGCCAGCGATCGAGCAATACACAGACGCTGCTGCTGGCCGCCCGACAGCGCACCACCTGGCTGGCGAAGCCTGTCCCGCACCTCCCTCCACAGCCCGGCCTTCGTCAGGCACTCCACCACCAGATCGTCTTTCACAGCCCGGCTCGCCTTCACGCCGGTTAGCTTCAGTCCGGCCAGCACGTTGTCATAGATGTTCATTGCCGGAAACGGGTTGGGCTTCTGGAACACCATGCCGATCTGGCGTCGCGCTTCGGTGAGGCGCTGGCCCGGATCGTAGATGTCGATCCCATCGAGCAGCACCTCGCCGGCGAGCGCTGCTCCTGGTACCAGCTGATGCATCCGGTTGAGGATGCGCAGGAACGTCGACTTGCCGCATCCGGATGGTCCGATGAGGGCGGTCACGTGGCCGGCCTGCATCGTCAGCGACACTCCTTCGAGCACCATGTGGTCGCCAAACCACGCGGTGATGTCCCGGGCCTCGAGCTGAGCCAGCGCGCCCGGCGCGCCGAATGTCAGGGTGTCGGCCTGCCGATCGCTGATGGCCGCGTCGCGATCAGGTCCAGGTCGATCGGTCACGGCGAGTTGGTCCTTGTCGGGTGGGCCCTGGGTTCGCGGCGTCATCGGCGGGCCCCTTACATCACGTTGGGCAGGAGGCGGGTGACCTGATCGGCCACAGCCAGGCCGAGATAGCCGAGGACGGGTACGGCGACAGCCCAGCTCTGCCATCGACTCCACCGCGAGCCGATCCAGCCGATCCCTGCGGCGGCTAGCACGAGCCCTTGACCCCACAGCACCAGCGGCACCCACGCGAGGGTGTCGGTACCCAGCGCAAGCTCACTCGGCCCGATGACGGCAGCGGACACGACCATCGCGGGAGCTGGCTGAGGCTTGGAGATGAGGTTGGCGTCAACGCGAAGCACGCCGGAGGGTGCGAAGGCAGGCCCATCGGCGGTGGCGAGGATCAGCCATCCCTGGCTAGCCGTAAACCGGGGAACCGGATCCCCCGCCTGCCGTACGTCGAGGACTCGGTAGCGGAATATCCCTTGCCCTGTGGTCACGCTGAAGAGCTGGCCAGGGCTGAGGTTCGACAGTCGCGCGAATGGCCCGCCGTAGACGATCCCGGCGCAGCCTTCACGATCGAGGTAGCCATCCTGCGCACCAACGCCGAGCTGGAGTGCGTGGAAGCGGCCGAGGCGCGCGCCGGGCAGCGGCTCGTGGAGTCGTCCGGGGCCCCGGACGAGGGCGGGAAGGCCGAGCCTGCCGCAGCCCCGACGCGCCGCGGCCGCCGACGCGCGGGCTGACCGAGCCTGGCAGCCAGCCCGCGCGAACAAGGGCGGCTACAAGTTGAATGCCGACTGAGGGCGAACATCCACCGAACACCGGAGTGTCACCGATCAATCGAAGTCGCTATCACCGTCCTAACGTTGGAGTGCATCGACTTCCCCATCGGGTGCCGACCGACCGGCATCTGACGGCCGGAGCTACGGAGGAACAGTGAAGGAGTTAATCCGCACGCACAAGGTGCTCACCGTCGTCATCGTCATGATGGCCGTGTTCGCCATCGTCAGCTATATCGGCAACCGCTGGTGGTTCTAGCAGCACGCCGGGGTGCGCCTGCCGCGTTGCCTGATCAATCAGCACGGCTGTATCGCTTCCTGTACCGCTTCACCCTGACGCGGCGAAAGACCCATACGCCGCCAAGAACAGCCCAAGCGCGGTAACGTTGTTACTCATCAGCCGAAGCCGGAATGGGCAGCTCAGCTGGGGAAATACGCGGGTGGTGGGGCGCCAGGGGCTCGAACCCTGAACCCACGGATTAAAAGTCCGCTGCTCTACCGTTGAGCTAGCACCCCAAGGAGCGGATTGTCCGCGCCGTCGCACGAAGCGTACCGACTCCCCTGCGTCGCGCTGTCGACCTGCACCTTATCTTCTGGTGCGCCTGCCCTCGGCTCGCGACCACCTGGCGACCGGCCGGTAACATCCCGTTCCGTGCGGGGATCCTTTTTCGAGCCGCTCGGCGCTGGCAGCTACCGCGCCACCGAGGCAACAGCCGGCCCGTGGAGTGCCGATGCTGAGCACGGGGGGCCGCCGTCGGCGCTGGCCGCCAGGGAGCTGGAGCGGCACGAGCCGAGCGGGACTACTCGGCTGGCCCGGGTGGCGGTCGACATCCTGCGCCCGGTCCCGGTCGGCGTCCTGACGGCCCGGACGCGGCTGCTGCGCCCGGGGAAGCGCGTCGCGCTGCTCGAGACCGTCCTAGCGGCCGACGGGCAGGACGTACTGGTCGCCAGGGGCTGGCGTATCGCCACATCGGAGACTGCTCCGGTCGTCGGCACGGGCGAACCCGTACCCGAGATCCCGACCGATGACCAAGCGCCCCGGTTCCCCGGCGGGCACCAGGACGGCTACCTGGCGGAGATCGACTGGCGCTTCGTTTCGGGCAACTTCAACCAGCCCGGTCCGTGCCGAGTGTGGGCCCGGCCGCGAATTCCGCTGCTGCCCGGCGAGGAACTGTCGCCCATGGGCAGGACGCTGCTGGTGGCCGACTCTGGCAGCGGCGTCAGCATGGCGGTCGACCCGATGAGGTACACCTTCATGAACGTCGATCTGACCGTGATCCTTAACCGCGACCCGGTTGGCGAATTCGTGCTGCTCGACGCCAGGACGACCATGGGCGGGACCGGGACTGGCCTGGCCGAAACGCAGCTCGCGGACACAGCGGGTGTCGTCGGCAGCGGCCTCCAGACGTTGCTGGTCGCGCCGCGCTAGCCGTGGCTGGTTCCTCCGGGGCAGGCCGCTCCCCGCGCGCGGGCGCCGGGAGTACTAGCACCGCACCGACCGAGGAGGCAAAGCTCCGCCCGCTCGTGCGCGCGGAGCCTGGCCTCACGGTGCTGACCGGCGGTCAGACCGGAGTGGACACCGAAGCGGCCATGGCGGCACTCCGAGCGGGCCTGAGCGTGCAACTGGTGTTCCCGCGCGGGCTGCGGCAGGAGGACGGCAGTCTGACCACCGTCCGAAGACGGCAGTTCGGCGGCGCGGCCGTGCATGAACTCGGCTGCGCTAGCTTCCGGTACCGGACGTGGACTTGCGCCTACCTAGCGGATGCGGTGCTGCTCATCGATCCGGCGGGCGGATCGGGATGCCGTGAGACGGCCCGGGCCGCGCACAAGCTCGGGCGTCCCCTACTCCGGCCCGCTGGCCTGGACCAGCCCACCGCTGCGGCTGTCGAGAGCTGGCTGGAGCGCGCGGACGCTCGGGTGCTCATGGTGGCGGGCTGCCGCGGCAGCGTGCTGGCCCGGCAGCCCGGTGCCGACCGCGTCGTCCGGGCTGGACTGGCCGAGGTCATGATGGGGGCCAGGGCCTGGCACGACCGGCTGTCCGGCAGTTCGTGAGGTCAGCCGGTGTCGCGCTCAGCCCAGTCGATGTTGACTTTTGCGGCGTCGTCCGGGTGCCGCTCCAGCCAGCCGCGCGCGAACGGGCAGAGCGGCACGATGGTCAGCCCCTCGTGCGTGGCCTTGCCGATCGCGCCGAGCACGAGCTGGCCGCCGAGGCCGCGGCCGCCGAGAGTTTCCGGCACCTCGGTATGGATGAGCACGAGCCTGCCTGCCCTGGTGCGGTAGATGAGCTCGGCCACGTCGCCGTCGGCGTGAATCTCCAGCCGGGACTCTTCGGTGTTGTCGGTCACGATGACGGGATCGCTCATTGTTGCCTCATTTCTTGTCGAGGTAACCGCGAATCGAGCTGCTGGCTTCCGCAGCGACGGCTGTGATGGACGCGGCAGCGGCTGCGAGCACGAGCGGCAGGCCGGGTCCCTTGTGCAGGAACAGCGCGGCACCGGCGATGGCGCCGAGCAGCATCGCGATGACCGAGGCAGCCCTGCGCAGGACCCGCGGGTTGGTACCGCCGGCCAGGGTCGAGTCCGCAGCCAGCCCGGTCAGAGTCATGGTCAGTACCGTCGTCGTCATGTCAGGAATCGACAGCCGCCGGATGACGGCGTTCCTGATCCCCATGGCGAACGCGAGCAGCGCGATCGTCGTGTACCTGGCCCAGCCGGTCGCGACGGTGGCCACCGTGCAGGCGACCGTGGCGCCGGCCCCGACGAAGATCGCCTCGGCTGTGATCGCTGCTGACAGCGCACGGCTGCGGCTGGCGACGCTGGCGGCGAGCCGGCCGCCAGCCACTGCCCCGACGAGGAAGACCGCGAGCGAGGTCAGGGACGCGCTGACGGAAAATCCCGGCGCCCCGGCGGCCGCGAAGCCCAGGATGACGATGTTCCCGGTCATGTTGGCGGTGAAGACCCGGCCAAGGCCCAGGTAGCAGACAGCGTCCACCACGCCGCTCAGGAACGTCAGGGCCAGAAGGACAAAAAGGACGGAACGTGCTCCGTCGGGCTCAGCCACGTGCGTGACAGCGCGGCCCCGCGTGGCCAGTCCGGGCTCCCGCTGGGGACCGGCGGCGTCACGGCCCGGAATGGCGCCCACCGGCCGAGTCTTTCACGCGGGCGGCCGACAGACCTGACTGGTCCCGGCAGCCCATCGACCGCCGCCGGGCAGGTGCCGGGAGTGGCAGACCCGCGTTCCCTCTCCATGGGGACCATCGCGCCGCGGAGGCTATGCGCCGGCCTCACGGCTCAGTAGCGCCTCGGCACCAACGGGCCGGAAGCCGGCGCTGAGGAAAGCGCGGACGCTCGCCGCGTTAGCCGGCGCGATCTGAGCCCACAAGGGCACGCCCGCCGGCGCGAGGTGCCTGGCCGCGACGGCGAGCCTGGCGCCGAGGCCCCGCCCGCGGAATGCCGGGTCCACCTCGATTGACGTCTCCCAGCGGCCCGCCACGCCCTGGCCGATGGTCACGACACCCCCGTCGGCCAGCCACGCCCGCACCGCGTCACGGTAGTGCAGCGCCCGCGCGATCCGGGGCTGCTCCGGTTCTGCTTCGGCTAGCTCGGTGAGCGCGGTGTCCGCTGGCGCCGCGTCGGGGAGCGCCTGCGCGCACGTCAGCATGTCGATGCTGTGCGAGCGGCGACCCAGGCGCTGGCCGAAGGTGTGCAGAAACGCGGCGGACAGCGGGGCGGACAGGTCGCCAGGGTCCAGCTGGGCTCGTATCCAGGCGTGATCGATGTCAGCGAAGATCACAGAATGCGCCGTGAACGAGATGACCCCAGCGTCCCGATCAGAAGGCTGAGGCAGGATGCTGACCATGCCGTCGGCAGGCGGGAAGCGCCCGCCAGCGGCGTCAGCCAAGATCGCGGCCAGCGCTCCCGGCATTCCGGAGGCACGGACCGCGCTCGTGGGCACCACCTCCGCCTACCGGTAGGCGGAAAGGCCAGTGATTGCCTGGCCGAGCGCCAGGGTGTGGATCTCCTCGGTGCCCTCGTAGGTGAGCACGGACTCCAGGTTGTTCGCGTGCCGGATGACCGGGTACTCCAGCGTCACCCCGTTCGCGCCGAGGACGGTCCTGGCCTCACGGGCGATGTCGATCGCGGTCCGCACGTTGCTCATCTTGCCGAGGCTGACCTGCTCGGGCGTGATCCTCCCGGCTTCCTTGAGCTTGCCCAGATGCAGCGCGAGGAGCTGGGCTCGCTGCAGGTCAGCGAGCATCCAGGCGAGCTTGCGCTGGGTGAGCTGAAAGCCGCCGATCTTCTTGCCGAACTGCTCGCGGGTGCGGGCGTACTCGGCGGCGGTCTCGAAGCAGGTCCGGGCCGCGCCGGTCACGCCCCACAGAATCCCGTACCGCGCCTCGGACAGGCAGGACAGCGGGCCGCGCAGGCCTTGCACTCCGGGCAGGACCGCGCTGGCCGGCAGCCGGACGTCATCGAAGTGGAGCTCGGAGGTGACAGAGGCGCGCAGGGAGAGCTTCTTGTGGATGTTGCGGGTGGTGAAACCGCGGGCTCCGCGCGGCACCAGGAAGCCCCGGATGCCGTCGTCGGTGCTGGCCCAGACGACCGCGATGTCGGCGATCCCGCCGTTCGTGATCCACATCTTGCTGCCAGTCAGGACCCAGTCGCCGCCGTTCCGCCGCGCCCGAGTGCTCATGCTCGCGGGGTCGGATCCGTGGTCGGGCTCGGTGAGGCCGAAGCAGCCGGCCGCCTCCCCGGCGGCCATCCGCGGCAGCCACTCCTCCTTCTGCTCATCCGACCCGTACTTCCAGATCGGGAACATGGCCAGCGACCCCTGCACCGAGACCAGGCTGCGCAGCCCCGAGTCGGCTGCTTCCAGCTCCCGGCACGCCACGCCGTAGGCGATTGCACCCATCCCAGCGCAGCCGTATCCGGTCAGGTGCATGCCGAGCAGCCCCAGCTTGCCGACCTCGGGCAGCAGGCCTCGCGGCAGCGTTCCGGCCTCGAACCAGTCCGCGATGTTCGGCAGGATCCGGTCGGCGGCAAACTTCCGCACGGTGTCCCGGACCAGCCGCTCCTCGTCACCCAGCTCGTCGTCGATGCGGAGCAGGTCGGTGGGCGCCGGATCCGTACTGCCGGGCATATCGGCTCCTCTCTTCTGCTTCCGGCTTAGCGTATTCGGCCCGGTCCCGACCATGGGCGTGGCCCGGATCAGGATCAGGGGCATCATGGTGTCTATGAGCGACGTGAATGGCGATACGGGCCCGTCCGGGTCGGTCTCCGCGGACCAGGGCCCCCCCGCGCCGGAAGCCTGGGGGCAGGGCGGCCCGCCCGCGAGCAAGCGGCTGGAGCGCAAGTTCGCTGGCCGCTGGGTTGCGGGGGTTTGCGCCGGGCTCGCTGCCTATACCGGCGTTGATTCGACAGTGATCAGGCTGATCTTCGCCGTGCTTACCTTCTTCGGAGGTGTCGGCGCGATCGCTTACGTGATCGCCTGGGCGCTGATGCCGGAGGAAGGCGACACTGCCTCGATCGCTGAGCGGTTCATCAGCAAGACAGGCTCTTGAGGCACAGCCGCCGACCTGGCGCCGTCCCGCCGCAGGCCGCTTTGCCGGCACTGTGGTTCGTCCCCTATGCTGGGGCGGTCCCCGACGGCGGGCGCCACGGGCCAGGCGGCGATGTCCGTCGAGCCCCCATCGTCTAGTGGCCTAGGACACCGCCCTTTCAAGGCGGCGGCACGGGTTCGAATCCCGTTGGGGGCACACCGGGTCCATACTCGGCGTAGGTGCTGGGTCCTGTAGAGCAGCTCGGAGTGCTCGCCACCCTGTCAAGGTGGAGGTCGCGGGTTCAAATCCCGTCAGGACCGCTCAGGCCGGTGCCAGGGATTCCTTCCGAGGGTCCCGGCGGCCGCCCTGGTCAGGTAGCTCAGTTGGTACGAGCGTCCGCCTGAAAAGCGGAAGGTCGGCGGTTCGACCCCGCCCCTGACCACTGCAGGCACTCTGAGCAGCGATAACGCGCCACGCGGACCGTTACGTGCGCAACGCGGAAACCAAGCACACCGCTGGAACAGAGGATGATTAGCGGTGCGGCCGTGTCCGCGGTTTAGCTCGCTGGGTGGGTGAGCCGCCGGTGCACCTTGAGGGTGAGGTCCAGCGCGGCAAGCGCGCTCCTGGGGTCGATCAGGTTGTCTGCCTGGCCTGTCAGGCAGGCCAGCATGCGGTCGATCATCGTCGCGCAGGGCGGGCCGGTAGAGGGCAGGTCGATGGCACGCTCTCCCTCGATGCTGCACTCGGTCAAGGTGGCCGCCCCTGCCCCGGTGAAGCCGGCGCGCATTGTGTACTCGAGCACGGCGCGGGTGAAGGTGGCCCGCCAGCCTCCGCGCATCTGGTAGGACTGCGGCATTAGCGATGAACTGGCGCATCGGGCGATCGCGTTCGGGTAGCTGAGGGTCACCTCGGCGGCCGAACCGCGCCCGCCGCTGACGCTTGTGCCGACGGCGTGGATGGCGGCTGGCGTGCCGAGCAGGCTTGTGATCAGGTCGAAGTCGGCGTGCATCATGTCCAGGGCAAGGGTGTCCAGGGTGAGGTCGTAGCCTTCCCACAGCAGAGTGGTCCGGCCCTCGGTCTCCAACACTCGCAGCGGCCCGTGCCGCTGGTCGGCGACGGCCTGGCGCAGGTACTGGCTGGCGGGGCTGAACCGGGAGAACATGTCCACGAACGCGCGGCGGCCGGTGTTCCGTTGAGCGGTGATGATGCGTTGCGCATCCGCCATCGTGGCGGCCATCGGCAGTTCGATGAGAACGTCCCTGCCGCACTGCATGGCCCGGACGGCCACGTCGGTGTGCAGCGAGGTGGGGAGGCAGATGTCGACCAAGTCCACCGACGGGTCGGTGATGAGGGCGTCGAGGTCGCTGGTGGTGGCGAAGCCGAACTGGCCGCTGATCGCCGCGAGTTTGTGCGGAGTGCGGCCGAAGACGACCACCTGGTCCACGTCGGACCGTTCGGCGTAGACGGCGGCATGAGCCTGACCGAAGCCGGTGCCAAGCAGGGCGATCTTCATAGTTGTCGGCTCCTCTCAGGTGGGCAGGCGCAACGGCTATGCACGCCACGACCGGTCACCGGCTGGCGCGAGGTATCACAACGCTAGCGTTCGGCTGCGACAGTTCCGGTCTCAGCGGGACAGGCTGCCGCGTCCTCTGCAGGGTGCTCGCCGCTCCGGCGAACGTGCGCAGGGCGAGCTGGCCCGAGTGAAGTAGCCACCGTCGTGCTGGACTGCTGTGGCCGGGTTTAGTTCGCCGGCAGAGCTGGTCAGGTCAAAAATGGTTGCTTGTGACCACCGAAGGCCTGTGACATAGTTCGCTCGGGGCTGTAGATCGGCTGAGCGCGGACTGCGCAGTTGCCACAACGAAGTGGATGGGAAGGCTGCCATGGCGGGTCATCGGCGCGTACGGGGTTTCTTCGTCGCAGCAGGGTTAGCCGGAGGCGTGGCCGGCCTGATCTGTGCCTATCCCGGGGTCGTCGCTGCAGCGGCGACCAACGGAAACTCACCCCCGGTACTCAAAACGTATCTGTCCGCCCTGACCCCGCAGCAGATCCAGTCGCTGTCCGCGTCTGCCAACCAGAAGATGATCGTGCTGCTCCGCAACCAGCACCCGGAGGCTCCGCAGGCCACCACGGTCAGGCGCTCCCGGCTAGCGTCTGATGAGAGCCCGATCACCCACGAGCTCTCGCAGTTGCACGCTCGGAACCTGCACTCGTACTCGTTCGTGAGCGCAGTATCAGCCACGATGTCGAGCGCCGAGGCCAACCGGCTACGACAGGACCCGGCCGTCGCCGCGGTCGTCCCGGATGCCCAGGTCCAGGCGCCCGCATCGACGCCGCAGATCGTTGCCGTGCCTGCCGCGGTGAAGTCCGGCCAGAACTCCCCGACGGCCGCTGCGACGAGTACGGAGGGCTCGGGCACGCCTGCGGACGCATGCCCCTCCAACCCGGCTCAGCCGATTCTCGAACCCGAGGCTCTGCAGTCGATGAACGTCGACTTCGGCCCGGGTGGGCCGCCGGCAGCCCACTCACTGGCCGACGGCACCGGCGTCAAGGTGGCCGTCTTCCCGGACGGCCTGGATCCCAACATCCCCGACTTCCTGCGCAATGGTGGTTCGGGCCCGTCGGCCATCTTCGACTATCAGGACTTCAGCGGTGAAGGAGTGAATGGAGTTACCGGCGGCGGAGAGGCCTTCGGCGACGCCAGCTCGATCATCAGCCAGGGCAATCAGACCTTCGACCTCAGCGGAGAGGTGAATCCGGCCCACCCGCTGCCAGCCGGCTGCAACATCAAGATCGAAGGCGTCGCTCCCGGCGCCAGCCTGGCGGTCATGAAGGTCTTCGGCGACACGAACTTTGCCTTCAACAGCGAGATCCTCCAGGGCATCGACTACGCCATCAACGTCGATCACGTCGACATCCTGAGCGAATCCTTCGGTGGCAACCCGATCCCCAACCAGGGGACCGACCCGATCGCCGTCGCTGATGAAGACGCGGTCCAAGCCGGCCTCACCGTGGTGGTCAGTAGCGGCGACGCTGGCGGGACCAACACCATCGGCAGCCCGGCAGTCGACCCTGACGTCATATCCGCAGGCGCCACCACCGACTACCGGCTGTACCAGCAGACCACCTCCTACGGCATTCAGTTTGGCGGAGGCGGCTGGCTGAGCGACCAGGTCTCAGGGCTGAGCAGCTCCGGCGTGACTGAGGCGAACCGGACGATTGACGTGCTCGCACCCGGTGAGGCCAACTGGTCGGACTGCTCCACCAACACCGCGACCTTCGTCGAGTGCAGCGACACCTACCACGGTCCAAGCCCGCAGCCCATCGAGGCCTTCGGCGGGACCAGCGAGTCCGCTCCCCTCACAGCCGGTGTTGCGGCCCTGGTTATTCAGGCATACCGCGGTACCCATGCCGGTACGACGCCGTCGCCTGCGCTCGTCAAGCAGATCCTCATGAGCACCTCGCGCGATATCGGCAGCCGTGCCGCCGACCAGGGCGCCGGACTGCTTGACGCTCTCCGGGCGGTCCAGGCCGCCCAGTCGCTCGGCAATACAACTAAGACCGGCGACGCATTGCTCTACTCACCGAACGCCATCAACAGTGTCGCGGTTCCGGGGCGGACGACGACCACTGCAGTGACCGTGACTAACGACGGGGCGACGACCCAAGCCGTTGCACCGTCGGTCCGGGCGCTCGGCTCGCCAACGACGATCGCGAGCGGGCAACTGCAGCTCAACCAGGCCACTGATCCGACGTTCATCTATCAGACCGGCGCCACAGTCGGCGACGTCCACCTGGTCAAGTTCACGGTCCCTGCGAATACCGACCGACTTCATACCGCCATCGCGTGGGACCAATCGGCAGCGGCGCAGTTCCAGACGATCCGGTTCGACCTGTTCGATCCGGAGGGCAGGCTGGTACTGCAGTCCCGGCCGCAGGGGCCTGCCGGCTTCCCCGCGGGAGGTTTCAGCGAGGACGAGGTTCACACCGCCCAGCCGGGGCAGTGGACGATGCTCATCTTCGACACCGCGTTTGCTGGACCTGACTCCTACACCGGGCCGCTGACGTTCACGATCACATCGCAGTCGTTCCACACGGTCCAGGGCTCGGTGTCGCCGGCCACGGCGACCCTCGCGCCTGGGGCGTCGAAGACCTTCCGGGTCTCGGTCACCACACCGGCGAAGCCCGGTGACGAGTCCCAGTCGCTGGTGTTCGGCTCCGGTCCGGCCGGCAGTCTGCCTCGGGCGACGGTTCCCATCACCCTGCGCAGCCTGGCATCTGTGGGACAGACCTTCAGCGGCACGATCACCGGGGGCAACGCTCGCATGGCGTTCGCCGGCCAGGAGCTGCCCTACCAGTTCAAGGTGACGGGGCACCAGTCGGACCTCGACGCCACCATCCACGTAAACAACACCGGCTATCAGGTCCTGGCGTTCCTGGTCGATCCATCAGGGACACCCGTCGACGTGCAGAGCTCCGAGCAGTGGGACGGGAGCGGGACCAACCTGCAGGACATCTCGCTGTTCCGGCAGAACCCGACTCCCGGGCTTTGGTCGCTGCTGGTCGTGCAGGCCAACAACGTGGACTCGGTCCTGACGGCAACCACCTTCACCGCCCGGCTGCAGTACAACCGGGTGCGGGCTCAGGCCGCCAACTTGCCCGATTCCGTCCATGTCGTGATCCCGCAAGGCTCGACGGCGACGGCCACCATCAAGGTGAAGAACACCGGGACCCAGCCCGAGGGCTTCATGGTCGATGCCCGTCGTGACCAGCAGACACAGCTTCCGCTGGCAGCGCTGTTCGCCTCTCCGAACAACGAGCCATTGCCCATAACCGACGGCGGCCTTATCCCGCAGTTCTTGCTGCCGCCATACAGTCCGGCTATGGAGCTGGCGGCCACCTCCACGGTGCCGATCACCCTCGACACAAGCCCGGACTTCGGCACCCCCGACGTCGGGGCGCAGCCCATCGGCGACAGTGCCGTGGCGCTGGCGACGGCAAGTGAGCTGCCGGCATCGATCTGGTCGTGCGCTCCGTCCGAACAGGGTCCGTTCGCGACGACGGCGACCGCCACGACCTACAGTTGCGGAGCACTGGCGGTGACCAACGCTTTCGCTCCCGACGTGTCGACTTCGGCCGGCAACCTGTGGGCCGATGTCGAGCTCGGCAGCAACACCTACAACCCGCTCGTCCTCCAGCCGGGCCAGACCGGCACCATCACGGTGCAGATCAGCCCCACGGACGCGACGGGAACGACCGTGCGCGGGTTCCTCACGGTCGAGTCGTTCAACTTCAACACCATCAGTTCCGACGAACTCGTCACTTTCCCCTACGCCTACAAGGTCGGCTGACCGGGTCGGCACCTCGGAACTAGCACAGCCCCGGCTCCGGCCGGGGCTGTGCTGCCGGTACTGGAGATAAGGCTGGAAGGAAGGTTCTACCGGTTAGGAACGCCGCGATCATCTCTTGCGTCCGAGGCTTGCCAACCGATTCGGGGCTAAAGGCCCACTCCGGGCAGATGGCGAGCTTCTCGCGGTCGTGCGGATCGAAGATCACGCCAATCGACCCGCCGGTTCTCGGACTGTGACTGGAGAAACTCGCGCGCACGGTCGCCTCGAATGGTGCCTGGCCCTCCGGCTCGACCCGCAGGGTTAGCTTGGCGTGGTCGACCATGTTCTGGGGCACGACCGAATACCGCCCCGTCCCGTAGCGGGACTGGTAATCGAGGATGACGGCCCACGCTCGTTGCCCGCCGCCATTCTCGAGTTGCTCCCTAACCTTGTCGTTCCTGCCGTTATTGCTCTTGTTGCCGAACACTGGTCCCCACTCGCTGGCGGCGCTGCTGCCAGTTGCACGGCCAAGGTCCCCGCCTCCGACGTGCGCGTGAAGCCATCTTCCCCCACGCCGCCCAGGAATCGGGCACTGCTGAGTTAACACACTCCGAGGCGGTCCGTTGAGTTGCGCGGCAGCCAGTTCTGGTTCGTGCTCCGGAGGCGCCGCGCCTCATCGCGGCATGCGAGTGCCCGTGCGTGGAGGAGGCGATACGCGTTGGCGGGTCGTAGCGTCATGGAGACGGCTAAACGAAATCGTGGTATACGGTGCGCTGCCGAGGCAAAATGGCCGAGTGACCTCCAGTCGGTTCACAATGCCTGGATTGCTTCCGCTGCGCGAAACGGATCCGCGCGAGGTGGGTGCATACCGGCTACTCGGCCGCCTCGGCGAAGGCGGGCAGGGCGTGGTGTTCCTGGCTGACAGTCCCGCTGGAGGCCGGGCGGCTGTCAAGCTCCTGCCGCCAACCACGGACCCACAGGTGCGGAGCCGTTTTCTGAAGGAGGTTGCCGCCGCGCAGCGGGTTGCCCGGTTCTGCACCGCGCAAATTCTTGACGCGGGGATCTTCGAACGGCGGCCGTTCATCGTCAGCGAATACGTCGATGGGCCATCGCTGGTAGAGGTCGTCGAGCAGTTCGGGCCACGCAGCGGTCCGGCGCTCGATCGCATCGCCGTCGCGACTCTGACCGCGCTCGGTGCGGTCCATGCCGTCGGCATGGTGCACCGCGACTTCAAGCCTGCCAACGTCCTCCTCGGGCCCGACGGACCGGTGGTGATCGACTTCGGGTTGGCGGCGGTTCCCGGCATGACCACGACCGGGCTGGCTGGTGAAATCGCCATTGGCACGCCGGCGTTCATGTCTCCCGAGCAACTGGCCGCGAAGCGGGTGACCGCGTCGGCCGACATGTGGTCGTGGGGCGTCACGATCGCATATGCAGGTACCGGTCAGCTGCCCTTCCAGGGCGAGTCGCTGACTGCCACGGCATTCGCCATTCTGCACTCCGAGCCAGATGTCGGCAGTCTTCCCGGACCACTCGGCGTGCTCGTCCGTCGATGCCTCAGCAAGGACTCCGCCGCCAGGCCGTCTGCGCGCGAGGCGCTCGGCGTTCTGGTGGCTGCCGGAGCGCAGCTCATCGGCCCAATGCCGGATATGGCCTCATCGCTCGTGACGGATGAGAAGGCAGCGAGCTCAGACCGTGCGCCCGCCGCTCCCCCCCAGCGGCGACGCCACAGCAGCGATGGCCGGACCGGCGGCGGTTCAGCGCCCGGGCACTGGTGGGAATGGCGCCGGATTGGCCGGACCTCCTGGCGTGCGCGTACTGCAGCGCTTGTGGCCTTGATTCTGATCGCAGCGAGTGCGGTCGGGCTTGCGTTCGCTCTTTCCCGGCGGGGCGCGTCTGAGCAAGCAACAGGCAATCACACTAGGACGAGCCAGGGCCTCGTGACTGATGCGGCAATTCGGGCCCAGGCCGTCGCGTGGATAGTGCACCAGGTCAGTCGCGCGGCACTCGTGTCATGCGATTACCAGGTGTGCGCGGACCTGGCCAAAGACGGCTTCCCGTCCGCGAACCTCGTGCCGCTCGGACCCATGTCGAACGATCCCCTCGGCTCAGACCTCGTGGTTGCCACTGCCGATGTCCGAGCCCAGTTCGGCAGCCGACTGGCCTCCGTTTACGCTCCGGCCGTCCTCGCGAGCTTCGGGTCGGGAGGCTCCAGGATCGACATCAGGCTCGTCCCTGCCGGCGGTGCCGAGAAGTATCGCGCCGCCCAGCATTCGGCGCCGCAAGCACGGAAAGCTGTCGACGCTCAGCTGCTGACCAACGGCAATATTGTGCTCTCGGCCACCGCCTGGGCTCAGGTTGTCAGCGGCGACATCGACCCAAGGCTGCCGCCGCTGATCGCACTCATGGCCGCTGGCCACCCGCTACGCATCGTGGACTTCCTCAGCCAGTCGCCTGGCGGCGGGCCTGCCAGCCTATTGCGCTGGGCGGATTTCGCGACGGCCGTCCCGTCAGCCCACCTCACGCTTTCCGCATATGTCGGCTGGATGCGGGCGGTCATCAACGCCCAGCGAGCACAGTACCGCCCCGCATGGTCGCAGCAACTGACGCTACCTGGCGGCCAGGCCGTGCTGCGGGTCGGATATGGCGCGCCCAGCCCGCTGGACTAGCCAGCCATCCACCAGAGCAAGCGAGCTAGGCCGCGCGTGACGACAGCGCGGGGTGCGCGGCAGACGCGGGCGGACGACCGAAGTGCGGTGCGGTACCAACGCCCGACGCTGATGAGAGCCGCTGTAGCCTGCCGTCATGAGCACACGAGATGACTACCCGGCCGGGGTGCCGTGCTGGGTCGACACCAACCAGCCCGATCCCATGGACGCCGCCCGCTTCTACTCGGGGCTCTTCGGCTGGCAGACCGAGGACGTGATGCCTCCCGACGCCGGGGCTCACTACTACATGGCGCGCATCGACGGCCGGGACGCAGCCGCGATCTCCTCGCAGGCCCCCGGTGCACCACTGCAGGCGGAGTGGAACACCTACATCCGTGTCGAGTCCGCCGATGCCGCCGCGACACGGGTGCGCGAGGCGGGCGGGCGCGTGCTCTCCGAGCCGTTCGACGTGTTTGACGCGGGGCGGATGGGCGTGTTCGCCGATCCCGAAGGTGCGGAATTTTGCGTGTGGCAGCCCGGATCGCACCTCGGCTCGGCGGCAGTCAACGAGCATGGCGCGGTGAACTTCAACAACCTGCACACCGACGATCTCGAAGCCGCTCGGGCCTTCTACGGCGCCGTGTTCGGCTGGACGACGATCGATGCCGGCTCGCCGATGTGGGCTCTGCCGGGCTACGGCGATCATCTTGAGGAGCTCAACCCCGGCATGCGCGCGGGGATGAAGCAGATGGGCGCACCCGAGGGTTTCGAGGACGTCGTAGCGACGATCTTGCCCCGAGACGGCGGCCCGGCACGCTGGAGCGTGACCTTCGCCGTCGACGACGCGGACGCGATAGCTGCGCGAGCGCGCGAACTCGGCGGCTCGGTCCTTGCCGAGCCGCAAAATGGGCCGTGGGTGCGATTCGCCATCCTTGCCGACCCGGCTGGCGCCTCCTTTACCGCCAGCCAGTTCGTGGCGGAGAACCGCTAGATTCCGACGATCCCATCGCGACACCTGGCTTTAGTCGGACCTGTCAGGCGGTTCGGTGCTCTCTTCCGGGACACCGGGGAGGACGAGTTCGCCGGGCTCGAAGCCTCCTTCTGCGGCCACGGCGGCCAGTTCGTAACCCAGTGACGCGCCCGGGGCAGGTACCGGCCTGCGCCGGCCCGTCAGCGCCGCGGCAAAAGCTGCGATGAGATTGGCCGCTATGGCGAATCCGAAGGCCACGCCGAGACCACCGTGGAACGGTGCTGTGATCAGGTGCGGGAAAAACTCCCGGCCGGCCACGTAGGCCGCGTGCGCCGGGGACAGCTGATGCAGCAGCGGACCGAGCAGCTGCCGCATCGGGTTGTAGCCGAGGAAGGAGGCGAACAGCACGCCGATCGGGGGAAGGTGCGAGATCGGCGCGGCCGTGGCGGCCGGGACGCCCTGCGCGGTCAGCCCGCTGTACATGGCCGCCGGGAGTTTGCTCGACAGGCCGGCCACCATCAGGGTGAAGAAAATGCCGATCGATAGCACGAACGCGGAGTTCTGGAAGGTGGCGATCATGCCGCTAGCCGCGCCGCGCCGGTCGGCCGGGACCGAGTTCATCATCTCCGCCCAGTTGGGGGATACGAACAGGCCCGAGCCGAAGCCATTGAGGGCGATGACGGTCGCGAACTCCCAGTAGGCGAAGTTCACCGGCACAAATATCAGCATCAGAAAGGTCGCTCCGGTCAACAGCGCCCCGCCCACGGTGAACGCCTTGGGGCCGAACTTGTCGGAAAGAATTCCGGACAGCGGAGCAGCCACCAGGAAGCCGGCCGTCAAAGGCACCAGGTAGATGCCCGCCCACAGGGGGGTCTGACTGTAGCTGTAGCCGTGCAGCGGCAGCCAGATGCCCTGCAGCCAGATGATCAGCATGAACTGCATGCCGCCGCGGCCCATGGCCAGCATCAGGCTCGCGACGTTCCCGGCAGCGAACGCCCGGATCCTGAACAGCGAGATACGGAACAGCGGCTCGGCGACCTTGGTCTCGAGGAACACGAAAATGACTAGCACCGCGAGGCCGCCGAACAGCGCGGTGAGCACCCACGGGTTGGTCCAGCCCATCGGATGCCCGCCGTAGGGCAGCAGGCCGTAGGTGATGCCGACCAGGATGGCGATCAGGCCAGCGGCGAACAGCAAGTTGCCCCACCAGTCCATCTGCGCGTGCTTGCGCACCCCGATGTCATGGAGCATGAGGTACGCCCATACGGTGCCGAACACGCCGATCGGGGCCGAGACGAGGAAGATCAGGTGCCAGTTCACCGGGGCGAGCGCGCCGCCGAGGATCAGTCCGATGAATGAACCGCCGATAGCCGCGATCGAGTTCACGCTGAGGGCAGTACCGCGCTGGTTCGCCGGGAACGCGTCAGTGACGATGGCGGCGGCGTTGGCGAACAAGAAGGCGCCGCCGATGCCCTGCACGACCCGCCAGACGATCAGCCACATCGCCCCTTCCGCACCGTGCATCCACGTCACTGTCAGGAAGATCGAGGCCACGCTGAAGACCGCAAAGCCCAGGGTGTACATCCGCACCCGGCCGAACATGTCGCCAAGCCGGCCGAACGACACCACGAGCACCGCAGACACCACCAGGAACCCCATGAACATCCACAGCAGGTAGCTGGTATTACCGGGTGTCAGCGGGTTCAGCCCGATGCCGTGGAAGATGTCAGGCAGTGCGATCAGCACGATCGACTGGTTGATTGTCGCCATCAGCATGCCAAGCGTCGTGTTAGACAGCGCGATCCACTTATAACGCGGTCCGAGCGCACGGCCTGCTTGCACTGGCGCGCCAGCCACATCAGAACTAACCGTCATGGGCGGACTTGCTCCCCACCTGAGACCCCTGAGACCTAGGTACTTGCTAACCCTCAAGTAACAATGACAGACCAGGCCACATCTGCGCGCGCAAGCCCATGCGTAATTTCACCTCGCGGCCGCTCGCGCCGAATACCCCGCCGCGGCCGGCCAGGTCCCGTCCCTGTGGGCGGGCGCGACAACGCGCTTGGCGTGAATTCGCGCATCGGGTTCGGCCGAGCACAGAACCGTCATAATTGCCGCATGATCGACGCGTTGATCGAGCGCATGAAGGAACTCCTCGAGCCGATGGAAGCCGCCCGTGATCCGAAGCGGATCTTCCACGCGACCTACCTGCGGACGACGATCGCCGTCGCCGACGAGATCAAGCGCCCGGGCGGCTTTGCCGACCCGGAGTGGACCGAGCGCTGGGACGTTGCGTTCGCCGACCTCTATCTCGAGGCGCTGGAACAGGTTCAGGCCGGAACGCAGCCGTCTCGGCCCTGGGCCACCGCCTTCGCTGCGCGGCGTGGGCTGCCCGCCCTGAACCGTCTGCTGCTCGGCATGAATGCGCACATCAACTACGACCTGCCGCAGGCCCTCCTGGCCGTGATTACCGATGAGGAATTTGACGATGCGGAGCTGATCGCCAGGCGCGAAGCGGACCACAAGGCGATCGACGACATCCTCGCCTCCCGCGTGTCGGCAGAGGGCGACGAGTTGTCCGGCATCGCGGGGCCCGGCTCGCTGGTGGACCGCCTGCTAAAGCCGTTCAATGAGAGCGGCACCCGGCGCTTCCTGCGCGAGGCGCGACAGAAGGTATGGGCCAACGCGATGAGTCTGAGCCAAGCACGGCGCACGGGCGACGGGTGCTACGCGGCCAGGCTCGCCGAACTCGAGCAACTGAGCGCCGCCAAGGTAACCGAGCTGCAAGCACCGGGACAGGTCCTGCTCAAGCTCGCTGTCAAGGGCTTCGGCGTTCGCCTGCCCGACCACTCGGCCGCCTGAACAACCCGGAGAGCCCTCCCAGGTCACGCGACGCGGAATGCCACGGCTTGCATGATCCACGCCCCAGCACTGTCGGCGATGCCCGCCTTCGCGGCGTAGGTGCCAGGGGCGCCGACGAACTCGTCGCCCTCAATGTCCCCGTCCACAGGGGTGATGATCCGCGCGGTGAAACCACTAACACCGCCCACGAACAGACTCGTCGTCACTCCGGCGCCGACGATCACCTCGCTAGCCACGGATGTTGTGAGGTTGCCGCTGCTCGCGGTGGACCCGCTCCCGGCGGTGGAGGAGCGGGCACCTGGCCAGCGCCGAGCGCTTCCTCATCCCCTTATTCCGGTAGGAGTGGCGGCGTGTTACACGCTGCTGCGCCAGTAAGAATGAGGTGGGCCAGAACACCACTTCGCGCTCGAGGCCGTCCAAGCCCAGTACGACTACCCCCGAGGCGGGATCCACTTGAATTCGGCTAGCGAGCTATTCGCGCTCAGGCAGGCAACGGAGGCCGACCTGCCCTCAATCCAGCGCGTCATCGCCGCCGCCTACGACAAGTACCGCAGCCGCATGGACAAGCCGCCGGCGCCGCTGCTGCGTGACTACCGCCCGGCCATTGAGAGTGGCACCATCTGGGTCGCCGGAAATCCGGTCACCGGCCTGATCTCGCTCGGTCAGGTAGACGACACGATCCTCATCGAGAACGTCGCCGTTCACCCGGATCAGCAGGGCCGCGGCCTGGGTCGCCGGCTGATGGAATTCGCCGAAGACCACGCCAGGAAACGCCGGGTC
The DNA here is from genome assembly GCA_963718765.1 of uncultured Actinomycetota bacterium. Taxonomy (GTDB): domain Bacteria; phylum Actinomycetota; class Actinomycetes; order Streptosporangiales; family Streptosporangiaceae; genus JAJYUU01. The sequence continues at coordinate 320,219 of CAVQZV010000018.1, read as the reverse complement.
CGGCGTCTTGCCTTGTACACGAACGAAGTCATGACTGAGAACCAGGAAATATACGCACACCTGGGCTATCACGTCAGCAGCTGGCGTACCGAGAACGGCTATCGCCGCATCTACATGGAGAAGACTCTTCCAGCCAGCGAGCCAGTAGTTGGCGAGTGACGATCAAGAAGCCCCGCGGGACCTGTACCTGGCCAGGCCGGCGTAGAAGGCAAGCTTCCTTTACATTCGGGTGACTAGCGGGTTGTGATCACGCGGCAGGCGGCTGATCGATTCGCACCAGATTTCCTGACGGGTCACGAACAGCACAGTCCCGCGTTCCCCATGGCTGCTCGATCGGCTCCTGGACTACGTCCGCGCCCGACGCGCGCACCTTCTCGAATACGAGGTCGAGGTCGTCGGTGCTGAAGTGGACGCCGTAGAGGGCTCCCTTGGCGAGGAGAGCAGCGATGACGTCGCCGTCGGCCGGACTGCCGCACTGATAGTTCGTAAGGACGATCGACACGTCGGGCTGCGAGGCCGCACCGACGGTGATCCACCGGAACCCGTCGTTACCGACGTCGTTACGCAGTTCCAGGCCGAGCACATCGCGGTAGAAGGCCAGGGCCAGGTCCGGGTCATGGACGAGGACAAAGCAGCGGGCAACAGTGACATCCATGCCTGCCATGCTAGGCCAGCGCCTCTCGAGTGCCGTCGATCCTGCGCGGCCTGCGACTCGGGCGGTTGAGGTCCCTGGCGACACAGCCAGGCACGCCGACGAGAGCGCTGTGGTCCCGGGCTCGGTAGGCCGTCGGCGTCTCGCCCACTAGCTCGGTGAAGCGTGAACTGAACGAGCCAAGCGACGTACACCCGACCGCCATACAGACTTCGGTGACCGACATGTCGCCGCGGCGGAGCAGTGCCTTCGCCCGCTCGATTCGCCGGGTCATCAAGTAGGAGTAGGGCGTCTCCCCGTACGCCGCGCGGAACTGCCGCGAGAAGTGCCCGGTCGACATCAGCGCAGCCCGAGCGACCGCGGCGACGTCCAGGGGGCTCGCGTACTCGCGGTCCATCAGATCGCGGGCACGGCGCAGATGCGGCAGGTCGACCAGCCTGTCCGGGGACACGATGCCAGCGTAGCCCGCCGCAGCCCCGGAGGCTGCCAGGCATAGCCTGGGCCGAGAGAGTGACCTCAGGCCGACAAAGCGCAGGTATCTGTACTGATTCTATTAACGGACTAACTCCAGATTTGATAGGTTTGAAGACGTGCTCAGCGACCCGGCTGACCTCCTTCGTCAGCGTGGCTACCGAGTCACCGGCCAGCGCCTCGCCGTCCTGAGGGCGGTTTCGCGCGAGCCGCACGTGACCGCCGACGCCGTAGCCGAGACGGTGCGGGCAGAGCTGGGCTCCATCTCGCTCCAGGCGGTCTACGACGTGCTCGGCGTCCTGGTCGACGTTGGCCTGATCCGGCGCATCCAGCCCGCAGGGTCGGCGGCGCTTTTTGAGGCCAGGGTCAGCGACAATCACCACCACGTGATCTGCCGCGATTGCGGCCGGGCCGCCGACGTCGACTGCGCGGTCGGCTCCGCGCCGTGCCTGAGGGCCGTCGACGACAGGGGCTACGAGATCGACGAAGCCGAGGTCATCTACTGGGGCCGATGCCCGGAGTGCCAGTCCAAGAACCCGAACCACAGGTAACCGCGCCAGCCCGCCGGCGCCCGCATCACAGCCAACGGAGGACATCATGTACGACGAGACCCAGTGCCCGGTCGCCCACTCGGCCGAAGCCCGGTCGGTCCGGGACTGGTGGCCGGACCAGCTGGATCTGAGGGTGCTCCAGCTGAACCCGCCCACGGCCAATCCCATGGGCGAGGATTTCAGCTACCGGGAGGAGTTCAAGACCCTCGACTTCGATGCCGTGAAGAGGGACATCGAGACAGTACTCACGACCTCGCAGGACTGGTGGCCAGCCGACTACGGCCACTACGGGCCGCTCATCATCCGCATGGCGTGGCACGCCGCAGGCACCTATCGCATCGCGGACGGGCGCGGCGGCGCGGGACGCGGCCAGCAGCGGTTCGCGCCGCTCAACAGCTGGCCCGACAATGCGAGCCTCGACAAGGCGCGCCGGGTGCTCTGGCCGGTCAAGCAGAAGTACGGCCGCAAGCTCTCGTGGGCCGACCTCCTGGTCCTTTCCGGCAACGTCGCCCTGGAGTCGATGGGCTTGACGACCTTCGGCTTCGGCGGCGGCCGCGAGGACGTGTGGGAGCCCGAGGACATCGACTGGGGCGTGGAGACCACGTGGCTCGGCGACGAGCGCTACAGCGGCGACCGGGAGCTGGCCAATCCGTTCGGAGCCGTCCAGATGGGCCTCATCTACGTGAACCCCGAAGGGCCGAACGGCAACCCGGACCCGCTGGCCGCCGCCCGCGACATCCGGGAGACGTTCCGCCGCATGGCCATGAACGACGTGGAGACGGTCGCTCTCATCGCCGGCGGGCACACGTTCGGCAAAACTCACGGTGCTGCAAATGCGGACGAGTACTGCGGTCGCGAGCCCGAGGGCGCCCCGCTCGCGGAGCAGGGCCTCGGCTGGCTCAACAGCTACGGCACCGGCATGGGTAGCGACACCATCACCAGCGGGCTCGAGGGCACCTGGACGCCCACGCCGACAACCTGGGACAACAGCTTCTTCGAGACCCTGTTCCGGTACGAGTGGCAGAAGACGAAGAGCCCGGCCGGCGCGTGGCAGTGGATCCCGACGGACCCGGCCGCGGCGACCACGGTGCGCGACGCTCATGACCCGTCGAAGACGCACCCCCCGGTGATGCTCACGACGGACCTCTCGCTGCGGATGGATCCGATCTATGAGCCGATCTCACGGCGCTTCTACGAGAATCCGCAGGAGCTCGCCGACGCCTTCGCCAGGGCGTGGTTCAAGCTCACTCACCGCGACATGGGGCCGGTCTCGCGATACCTCGGGCCGGAGATTCCCGCGGAGCCGCAGCTCTTCCAGGACCCCGTCCCGGCGGTGACTGGCGAGCTGATCGGAACGCAGGACGTGGCCGCCCTCAAGGCCACGATCCTCGCCTCTGGCCTGACGATCCCGCAGCTGATTTCGACCGCTTGGGCGTCAGCCTCGACATTCCGCGGCACCGACAAGCGGGGCGGAGCAAACGGTGCGCGTATCCGCCTCGCCCCGCAGAACGACTGGGAGGTCAACAACCCGGCCGAGCTTACCCAGGTGCTGCGGGCCCTCGAGGAGATCCAGGAGCAGTTCAACAGCTCGCAGGCTGGCGGGGCGAAGCATGTCTCGCTCGCCGACCTGATCGTGCTCGGCGGCTGTGCGGCCGTCGAGCAGGCGGCGAAGAACGCCGGGCACGAGGTCCAGGTTCCGTTCTCGCCGGGACGCACGGACGCGACTCAGGAATGGACCGACGTGGAGTCGTTCGCCGTCCTCGAGCCGGCCTCCGACGGGTTCCGCAACTATCCCGGCAAGCTCCAGGCACGGCAGGCAGAGCACGCCCTGGTCGACCGGGCGAGCCTGCTCACGCTGACCGGGCCTGAGGTGACCGTTCTCGTGGGCGGCCTGCGCGTCCTCACCGCGAACTACGACAAATCCAGCCTCGGCGTCTTCACCGACCGGCCTGGGGTCCTCTCCAATGACTTCTTCGTCAACCTGCTCGACATCGGCACGACCTGGCACGCGACGTCGGAGTCCGAGGACACCTTCGAGGGCCATGACCGCGCGACCGGCGCACACAAGTGGACCGGTACCCGCTTCGACCTGGTGTTTGGCTCCAACTCTCAGCTCCGGGCCATCGCCGAGGTCTACGCCGGCGACGACGCGCAGCAGAAGTTCGTGCAGGACTTCGCGGCCGCATGGGGAAAGGTCATGAACCTCGATCGGTTCGATCTCATCTGACCAGACGGCGCCGGGGGGCCCGGAGAAAACACCTGGCCCCCCGGTCGACGGGCCTCTAACCTGACCATTCGTGCGGGACAGGCCGGCTGGCGTCGTTGATCGCGATCTTTGCAGCGCCCTGCACGACGGCTGGCAGCTCGATGTCGCAGCGGCCGAGTACGCCCAGGTCGGCGGCGGCAGCTACCACTGGATCGTGCGTGACCGCGCTGGCCGGCAATGGTTCGCCACCGTCGACGACCTCGATCAGAAGCGCTGGCTGGGCGGCACCCGCGATGCGGTGGCCGAGGGTCTCGCAATGGCGATGGAACTGGCCGTCGCGTTGCAGGACCACGCAGGCCTTCCGTTCGTGCTGGCTCCCGTCAAGAACCGGAACGGGGCCGTCATCGTGCGCCTAGGCTGCGCACACGCGGTTGCCGTATTTCCTTACGTGCGCGGTGCCTGCGGCGTCTTCGGCGTGGAGCTCCCGCCGGGTGAGCGGAACCACCTTGTGGACATGCTGGCGGCACTGCACAGTGCTGCGCCTGGCAGGTTCCGGGTGCCGCTGCAGGAAATCGAGTTGGCCCACAGGAATGACCTGGAGACGGCCTTGAGTGACATAGGTCGGCCATGGGACGGCGGTCAGCTTTCTGAGCCGGCCCGCGCCCTGCTCGCTCCGAGGGCCGGGCAGATCCGCCACCTGCTGGCCCGCTTCGACCGGCTGGCCGAGCGGGCGGCAGCCCTCGAGCCCGTCATCACCCATGGTGAGCCGCACCCGGCCAATCTCCTCACGGCGGGTACCGAGACGCTCCTGATCGACTGGGACACCGTTGGCCTGGCTCCGCCGGAACGGGACCTGTGGTGGGTCATCAGCGATACCAGCTGCGATGAGGCGACCCGCTACACCCGCGCCACCGGCCGGCCGGTCGACGCCGGTGCGCTGGCCCTCTACCGGCTCCGCTGGGCGCTCGATGACCTGTCGATCTTTGTCTACCGGCTTCGCTCCGAGCACGACCGCAGCGCAGACGCCGAGCATGCGCTCCGGGCCATCGACATCACTCTGGCCGGCCTGCCGACTTAACCCTCCGGGGTGCTCGCGCCATACTCGCGCCGCGCGCCAGGCAGTGCGGCGAGCATCAGCGCGCCGGTCAGGGCGAACCCGGCAGGGAACCCGATGTGGCCCACGAACAGTCCGAAGGCTGCCGGGCCCGCCCCGTATCCCGCGTCGTAGGCGAGGTTCCACAGGGCGCTGGCGGTGCCCGCTCCGGCCGGTGGCATGCGGTCGATCATCAGCGTGAAGGTCGCGTTCTGGCAGACTCCGAAACCCGCGCCGAACAGGCACATTCCCGCGATCACGGCGGCCGGCGAGGAGAGCCCGATCAGGGTGATCATGCCCGCAGCCGCGACCACGAGCGCCGGGAACAGCAGTCGCGCGTGACCCCGCCGGTCACCGACCCGACCAGCCCACCAGCGGGTGATCGTAGCCGCCAGGGCCTGGAGGAGCAGGCCGACCACGACGATGTTGCTGGCCACCCCGGTGGCGAGCGGCAGGAAGGAGGCGATCACGCCCGCCGCCACCGTGCTGGAAGCGAAGATGAGGAAGGGCCTGCGCTGCCCGCCACGGCGAAAGCCCGCCAGCAGTCCGTCGGGCCGTCCGGAGTCGGCGAGTTCGCGAGCCTGCTGCCGCCGGCCCGCCGTGGCCGGCAGCCGGCGGAACACTGCTACGGGAATCAGCGCACTCACTGCCGTCAGAACGACGACCGGGGTGATGCCATAGTGATCGGCGAGCCAGACGCCAGCGGGCAGCGCGACAACCTCAGGAGCCATGGCTGCCACTCCGTACAGGCCAAATCCTTCGCCGCGACGGTCGGCTGGCAACAGCTTCGCGGTGAGGGTACTCGTCAGCACGGTGCTGAGGCCGAACCCGAAGCCTCGGACGGCGCTGACAGTCACGATGCCGGCCAGTGCGCCGCCGGGCAGCAGTGCGAGAACCGGAACGCCGAGCAAGAGAAAGCCGACTGTCAGCAGCGCCCGATGCCCGAAGCGACCCATCAGTGCCGGCGCTGCTAGCTCGGCGGCCACGGTGCCTAGCAGGAGCACCGCTGTTACCAGCCCGGCGCCTGCGCTGCTGGCGCCCGCTTCCGTCGCATACCGCGGCATGACGGAGAACGGCAGGGAAAAGCTGGTGAGCGCGCAGAACTCGGCCAGGAACACCAGCGCGAGAGGGCCGGTGACGATGCGTTCCCGCGACGCGCGACGGCTAGCCGCCGTGACCTCGGGCTTCACGCCGGCGTGCGGTTCCGTGCATGTCGATGTGCTCATGACAGCGACCGTATGGCCGAAGTGGGCTACTGATAAGGTCCAATCTCATGGTGATCCAGTGGTCCGGTTTGAGCCCGGCGCTCCTGGTACAGCTGGACCGTGACAGCGGCCAGCCCCTGAAATCCCAGCTGGAAGGGGTGTTGCGCGACGCGATACGAAGCGGCCGACTTCGCGCCGGCGAGCGGCTGCCGTCGTCACGCGAGCTGGCCAGGGAACTAAGCGTGTCGCGTGGCCTCGTCCAGGAGTGCTACAGCCAGCTGCTCTCTGAGGGCTACCTGGTGAGCCAGATCGGCTCGGCCACCAGGGTCGCGACGGGCGCGCATCAGGCGCCGACCGAGCAACTCGATCGTCCCGAGCAGCCGCCGCACCTGATCGCCGACTTCCAGTCCGGTGTACCGGATCTTGCGAGCTTCCCGCGCGCGGACTGGGTATGGGCGACGCGAGAAGCATGCACGACGGTGTCAGCTCCTGATCTCGGCTACGGCGACCCGCGCGGCAGCTCTGTGCTCCGCACCGTGCTCGCCGGCGATCTTGGCCGGGTTCGCGCCGCTGCCGCCGACCCCGCCCGCCTGATCATCAGCACCGGATTCGCGCAGGGCATTGTCCTGACGTTGCAGGCGCTCGCTCAGGCCGGCGTGCGGTGCGCTGCGTTCGAGGACCCCGGGTACGGCGCCACCGACGTCAGCGAGACGGTCGCGGCGGCCGGAATGGCAGGCCTGCGCGCGGTTCACGTACCCGTCGACGAGCGTGGCATCGCCGTAGACGCGCTCCAGGACTGCGGCGCTCAGGCCGTTATCGTCACTCCGGCCCACCAGTCACCCACGGGTGTCGTCATGGCTGCTCAGCGGCGCCACGCCCTGATCGACTGGGCGCGCCGGAACGATGCCTACATCATCGAGGACGACTACGACTCTGAGTTCCGGTATGACCGGGAGCCCGTCGGCGTGCTGCAGGGTCTCGCCCCGGACCGCGTCGTCACCATCGGCACCGCGAGCAAGGCGCTCGCCCCGGCGGTACGCCTCGGCTGGATCGTCGCGCCGGCGCAACTCGCCGAGGCCATCGCGGCAGCGAAGCGGGTCAGCGACCGCGGCACCTCCACGCTCGACCAGCTGGCGCTGGCTGCGCTGCTCGAATCGGGCCGTTACGACCGGCATCTTCGCCGCATGCGGGCGGTCTACGCGAGCCGGCGGGACGCGCTCATCCGTTCGCTGGCGCGGCATGCGCCTGACATCCGGCTGACGGGTCTCGCGGCCGGGTTCCACGCTGTCGCGCATCTGCCGGCCGTGGCAGACGAGCAGGCCGTGGTCGCGGCAGCGCGCGAGCGCGGGGTCAGGCTGGACGGCATGAGCAGTTTCCGCTCGACCCGCTCAACCACTCCGCCGCAGCTCGTACTGGGCTTCGGCCAGGTGACCGAGCGCGCCATCGAGCCGGCCATCGCCGCCGTCGCTGACCTGCTCAGCTGACCTCGGCTGCGGCCGGGTCGTGGGTCGCTGAGCCAACCGCGCCGGGCGCCAGCGCCGCTCTCTGCTCCGCGCAGATCTCGGCCAGCGCCTGCGGCGCTGCCCGGCAGAAACCCGGGAAGTTCAGATAACCGTGCGGCATGCCCACGTACTCGGTGAACCGAACCGGCACCCCAGCGGACCGCAGCGCCGCCGCGTACCGGACGCCGTCCTCACGCAGCGGATCGTGCTCGGCTACCTGAATCAGCGCAGGGGGCAGGCCGGCCAGGTCCGCGGCGTTTAGGGGCGAAACTCGGGGATCGGCCGGATCGGCGTCACCCAGGTACATCCGACGGAATGCATGCATCTCCGGCCCGGAGATGATGAGCGACCTTGCCGGAGCCTGCGGGACGCGGGTCATGTCCGTGGCCGGGTAGAGCAGGGCCTGATGGCTGACCGGCGGCCCGCCACGGTCGCGCGCAAGCAGGCACATCACCGCCGAGAGGTTGCCGCCCGCGCTCTCGCCCATGACCCCGATGCGCGGCGGCGTCGCCGCGTCCAGCTGGGCGGCGTTCTCCGCTGCCCACACCAGGGCGGCGTAGCAGTCGTCCACAGCGGCGGGAAACGGGTGCAGCGGCGCCAGCCGGTAGTCCACTGACACGACGACGGCACCGACCGCGACGGCGACCGAACTGCAGATCCAGTCGGACAGCCGCAGATCGCCCCAGACGAACCCGCCGCCGTGAATGTTCAGGATCAGCGGCCGGTCCTGCGCCGGGCTTGCGGAAGGCCGGTAGACACGTACTGCGATATCCCCTGCCGGGCCGGCGATGGTCAGGTCGCGCACCTCGGTGCCCGGCGTCACGCCGCCGAAGATCCGGTTGACCAGCGCATTACTCGGGACGTGGCGGGACTGCCGTGCGATGACCTTGTCGTCGCTCATCGCGGCGACCGACCCCGCCCGCCGCAAGAACCAGTCCCACACCCGTACCCGGCGATCGATCGGTGCCACCAGCGAATGCTAGAACGCGGTGCCGCGAATCGCCAGGCCCGCGAGGCAGGCGACGGCCGCGACTCGATGGCGGCCCGTTCCGTTCAGCTGGCGAGCCTGGCTACTGCGGAAAGGCACGCGCGAACAGATCGCGTTCGGTGCTCAGGTCACCCGGCCGGCCGGGCTCGGGTGACGCACACCGGGCTCTCGCTCGACGGGCTTCCCGCGGCTGCGCTTGCGGATCCACAGGAGCACGGCGAGGACCACCAGGAGGAAGCCGAGCGCCGCAAAGATGATCGGCAGGGTGACGCCGAGGACGGTGATCGTACTGCTGCCGTTCTTCGCGTCCGTCACTACCTGCGACATGCTGGCCGAGCTCATGTGGTAGGTGTAGGCCAGAACCGGGATCAGTGGCACGATCGTGCCGGTTGGCAGCCTGACCCCGCCCATCTGAGTTTCGTTGTTGGCGACGTTGACGACCAGTCCGGTGGCCGGCGAGACGAAGTAGGTGTTACTGGCCTGGTAGGTGTAGCCGAGCGGGATCGACGTCGCGCCAGGGAAAATCCGTGACAGGTCAGCAATCTGCGCCGCCGTGACCAGTCCGGCGGCCCTGAGGTTGGGCAGCAGGGACGTCGGCAGCGACGCCGGCAGCGCCTTGAGCACCTGCGTGTTCTTGATCGGGGTCGGCGGAACGGTGGCACGGTACTCGTAGGTGGAAATGCCGCCCTGCTGGGTTTGGCCCAGGAACTTCAGCGTCGTGGCCGATTCGGTATAAGGGATCCAGCCGGTGTAGTTCTGCTTCTTGGCGCCGAGCGGCCAGCTGACGGTGATGCCGCTGGCGGGTGTGACCTTCCAGTTGCTCGGGTGGGTTCTGGTCGCCATCAGGGTCTGCCGGTTCACCGCGTAGTGCGAGACGAGGGTTCCCACCGAAGCGCCAGCCACCTTGACGGTCCGGGTGTCCTGGATGAGCGCCGTGTTACCCGACGTCTGCTGCGTCCTGACATTCTGCGTGAGTGTTCCCGAGAGGTTTGTCCTCATCGCTGCGCCAGGATTGCCGGTGGCCAGCGCGGCCGGGTTGAACAGGTTGTGGACCTTGGCGTCGAAGGTGCGGGTCTTGTTGTAGTCACCCGGCAACCGTGCGACGTAGGACGGAGTGATCCACCAGGCCAGCAGCCCAGCGGCAATGAGCAGGATCAGTCCGATCACGCCGCTGGTAATGGCGGCCTTGCGCATGACAACCCCCGGTCACGCGTGCCGCCCAGGTGCCCTGTCGTCCGCCTGGTTCAGACAGCACGTATTCAGTAACGGTTTCCCGCCGCGGCCCGCGTTCACATCGCCCGTTGCAGGTGAATAGCTATCCGGTCCGGTAGTGAATTGGGTCACGCGGCGGTGACTGTACGATCGATCCGGTGATCACGACGACGGCGCCCCCGCTCTCGCGAGCGGGTACGATATCCGACGAATCCGGCGCGGACGCACGTGTGGTCGCTAGGCTGATCGAAGGTCCGCAATCAGGACCAGCTGAGCGGTAAGAACGTACGGGGAGTTCAGAAAGCGCCGAGCGGGCCGACTAGCTGGCCAAGCGGGTCTCCGATGGAGGTGGGCGCCACGTGACGCAGGTGTCCGCCGACCCTGCCGATTCGTCAGGACCGGTCAAGGCGGCGGATTCAGGGGCCAGCAGTCCCGCCAGCGGTAACGGTGTCGCGGGCCATGCCACCAACGGCCGGCCAGGTGTGATCCGTGCCACCGGCGCCACCGTGACGGCACCGGAGGCGGAACCGGCCAGCCCAGCCGGCGCCCCAGAACTATCCGCGCCGCTTGAGCTCGGTTCGTCCCGCCGCCCTGGCTCGCCCGCATCAGGCCTAGTCACTCCTGCGCGGCCGGCCGCCCCTGCGCGCCCGGCCGCGCCGCCGCGTGCGGCTGAGCCGACCGGCCCGGTCGAGCGGGTCATGAGCGCGGTCATCCGGAAGCTCTCGTGGAGCAGAGTCGCCAACCCCAGAATCGCCATGGCGCTCGCCGGGGCTGGCCTGCTGCTCGGAATGATTGTCGGCGCAACGGCGCCGAACTCCCAGACCCTGCCAAACATCTGGCTGCCGCTGACCGACCTGGTCTCGCGGGTGCTCAACCCCGGGCACCTGCCGGCACATGCTGGCCTGCACGACATCTTCACCTCGGCGGTCCTGTATAGCGGCGACATCCTGGCCTGCCTGGGGCTCGCCGGGATGCTGTGGGCGCACAGCCAAGGATGGCGCCCGGACCCGCGCAAGCTGCTGCTGGCCAGCACCGCTGTCGTCGCGATCATGGTCTGCCTCACCCCGGTGGGCTCTTCGGACACCGCCAGCTATGCGGCCTATGGCCGGCTCGCCTCGCTCGGCCGGGATCCGTACCAGGCCAACGCCCTGGTCTGGCTCAGGGCTCACGATCCTGCGTACTTCAACACCGTCGGCTTGCTGTGGGCGCATCAGCCATCGGTCTACGGCCCGGTCGCCACCTGGATCCAGTCGTTCGCGGCCACGATCGGCGGGGGCAGCGTCCAGACGACCATCTGGGTGCTCATGATGCTGAACGGCATCACCTTCCTCGCCGTCGGTCTGCTGCTGCTCAAGACCTCCGACGATCCGATCCGGGCGACACTTTTCTGGACCGCGAACCCGGTCCTCATTCAGCAGCTCGTCGGCGGCGGTCACTTCGACACGTTCGTGGCCGCAGCCGCCATCGCCGCAATCCAGCTCGCCCGGCGCGCCAGGGGCCACTGGGGCCTCTGGGCTGACGTGGCGATCGGGGTGCTCATCGGCCTGGGCTGCGGCGTCAAGATCACCGCCGTGCTGGTCGCGGTCGGCCTGGCCTGGCCGCTGCTGCGCCGACGCGAGTACGGCCGCCTCGCCCGGATCGCCCTCGCGGCCATGGCGACAGTGTCGCTGGAGTACAGCTTCTACGGCCTCGAAGCCCTGAAACCGCTCTTCGCCGGGTCGCAGTGGGTCACCCTGCCGTCGCCGTGGTGGTTCGTGCAGCTCATCGGCCTGCACCTCGGCGGCACCAAGGCGGGCCTGGCTCTGCCGATTAGCATCCTGTGGCTGGTCAGCATGCTCGTCGTCGCCTGGCTGGTCTATCGGCGGATCTCGGCCGACCAGCCACGCGAGGTGGTCGCACCGTTCGCGCTGACCTACGCGTGGATCGTGGTCGCGCCGTGGGTGTTCGCGTGGTACACCGCGCTGCCGTGGGTCGCGCTGACCCAGGTCCCGCGCAACCGGATGACCCGCTGGCTCGCGATCGTCACAGTGGTCCTGGCCCTCTGGCACTCCAGCGGGGGATGGGTTCCGCCGGGGCACGTATGACAACGGAGAAGTCCAGGGCGGGCCGGGGCGCATCGGCTGACCGCGACCCCCTGGTGAACGTTCTGGGCCGGAACGGGGTAGTTTCCCCCGCCCCGGCCAGCGCCGCCGCGGCCGCCGCGGGCTCTGCGACCCCGGGCCGCCGGGCTGCTGCCGGAGCCCTCCTGCGGTGGCACTGGCTGGCCGCGCTGCTGATGGCGGCTGGCCTGGTCCTGCGGGTGCTCGCCGCGCTCGCCTACCGGCCCGCGCTGTTCTACATCGACTCCGTCAAGTACATCCAGAACTCGGCTGGCAACGACCCCGAGGGCTACAAGGCGCCGCTACGGGCGATTCTGTTCGTTTCGAACTTTGACGCCGTCGCGGCCGTGCAGCATCTGCTCGGCCTCGCCATGGCCGTCGCGCTCTACGTGCTGCTGCTGCGCCGCGGAGTGTCGCGGTGGCTTGCGGCGCTGGCCATCGCCCCGGTCTTGCTGGACGGCTATCAGCTGCAGCAGGAACAAACGATCATGCCCACCGTCTGGTTCGAGGCCCTCATCGTGGCCGGCCTGGTGATCCTGCTCTGGCGGCCGGATCCCGGCTGGCGGCGGATCGTCGCAGCGGGCCTTGTCCTCGGGACCTCGGCCACCGTTGCCCAGGTCGGCGAGGTGCTGGTTGTGCCCGCGGTGATCTACCTGCTCGCGGCCAGCGGCGGCTGGCGACGCTCCCTCGGCCGGGCCGCCGCGCTGTTCGTTGCCTTCGCGGTGCCGATCCTTGCCTACAGCACGGGCTCGCTCCTGGCCACCGGCCTCTTCGGGCTCTCACACCAGGGCGTCACGTCCCTGTACGGCCGCACTGCCGCAGCCGTGGATTGCGCCACCATCAGACTGCCAGCGGCCGAGCGCGCGATCTGCCCGACCGCGGCACAGCAGGCCAGCGGCGACGACTGGCTGGCGTTCAACCCTGCCTCCCCGGTCCAGGCCATCTACCAGAACCAGCCGATCGACGAGGTCAACGGCACGATCACGAGCTTCAACTCCGCCGTTCTGAAGCAGCAGCCGCTCCGGGTCCTCGGCGCTTACGGCCATGACGCGCTGAAGCTCTACGCCGTCACCCGCCAGACTGCGCCGGGTGATCCCCCGATCACCCGCTGGCAGTTCCCGCGGTCATTCCAGTACTTCTCCCCGCACGCCACCAGGGCAGAAGTCGACGCCATGACCCGGCAGTACGGCGGCGGGCCGCCCGCCGTCTGGCGGCCGGTTGCGGACTTCCTGCACCACTACCAGCTCGACGGCGGCTACACGCCCGGCCCGCTGCTGGCGCTGTTGACCGTCACCGGCCTGGCTGGCTCGCTGATCGCGCTCGTACGACGCCGGCTGGACGCCCGCACCCGCCAGCTCGCGCTGGCATGCCTGCTGTTCTTCGGCATGGCGGTATTCCTGCTGCTGGTGTCGGACCTGTTCGTGTTCTCCTGGCGGTACCAGATCCCCGCCCTTGTCACGCTGGTCCCGGCTGGCGCGCTCGGTCTGGGCGTCCTGACCGATGTCGTCCGGGCGGGCCGCCAGCGGCCAGGGCCTGGCCTCAGTCCTTGACCGTGATCCGGGTTCCGAGGTCGACGCCCTCGCAGATCTGCCGCATCGCTCCGGCGGCTGCGACGTCGAACACGTGCATGGTGAGGGACTGCTCATTGGCCAGCACGAACGCGCTGGTGTCCATGACCCGGACCCCGGCCGTCAGGGCCTCGTCGTAGGTCAGCCGCTCGTATCGCACCGCGTTCGGGTTGAGCTTCGGATCGCTGTCGTAGACGCCGTCGACGCCGCGCTTGGCCACGAGCAGCGCATCCGCCTCGAGTTCCAGGGCACGCTGAACGGCGGGGTAGTCGGTGGTCACGTACGGCTGGCCGATGCCGCCCGCCAGCAGCACAATCGAGCCGTGTTCCAGGTGCCGGATCGCGCGCAGCCGGATGAACGGCTCGGCCACGGTCTGGATCGGCACCGCCGTCATGACCCGGATGTCGATATCGGTCCGCGCCGTCAGCGCGCCACGCAGCATCAGGGCGTTCATGATCGTCCCCAGCATGCCGATGTTGTCCGCCTCGGCTCTGCTGATGCCCCAGCCCTCGGCCATCCGGCCGCGGAAGAAGTTGCCCCCGCCCACCACAACGGCGACCTGGACGCCGAGCTCGCGCACCGACAGCACCTCGCCGGAGACGCGGGCGAGGCTCGCCGGATCCGCGCCCGACCCGCCCTCCCCCGCCAGCGCCTCGCCGCTCAGCTTGACTACGACCCGGTCATAGCGCAGCACGGCCCAGGACCCCTTTCTTCACACCCGCCTCGCCTCAGTATCGGCGATCTACCCAGCGATGATGCGCGGAACTGGGTCGTTACCAGCTCGGCCGCGACCAACGGATACGAGCTCAGCTGCGGGGCGCGAAGTAGATGATGGCGACGCCGGCCAGGACGACAGCGGCGCCGATGGCGTCGTAACGGTCCGGCCGGCTGCCATCGACTCCCCACCCCCACAACAACGAGGCCACCACGAACACCCCGCCGTAGGCCGCATAGATCCGGCCGAAGTCATGGCTTCGCTGCAGCGTCGGGATCACTCCGTACAGCACCAGGACGGCCGCGCCGATGACGCCGACAATGACGGGCGCTCCGTCGCGCAGCCACCGCCAGACGAGGTACCCACCGCCGATCTCGGCGAGCCCGGCGGCGATGAACAAACCGATTGAGCGAGCTACGGCCATGCGACGATTCTTGCGTGCCCGCCTGGACGAATGCGCTCAGCCGCCAGATGCCGCGTCCAGGGCGGCCAGGTAGCCGAAGGTCATGGCCGGGCCGATGGTGGCCCCTGGCCCCGCGTAACTGCGGCCCATGACCAGGGCGCTGGTGTTGCCTGCCGCGTACAGCCCGTCGATGGCGCTGCCGTCACCGCGCACGACCCTGGCACGCTCGTCCGTCCGTAGCCCGCCTTTGGTGCCGAGATCGCCGGGAACGATCTTGATGCCGTAGAACGGCGGCTCGGCGAGTGCGGCCAGGTTCGGGTTGGGCTTGCAGCCCGGGTCACCGTAATAGCGGTCGTAGGCGGAGTCACCACGCCCGAACTCGGCGTCCTTGCCGGCCCTCGCGAATTCGTTGAACCTGTCCACCGTCTTGCCCAGGCCGTCGGCGCTGACACCGATCTGGCCCGCCAGCTCGGCGAGCGAGCCAGCCCGGAACACGGCGCCGGACGCATACCAGCGGCGCGGCAGCGGCTTGCGCGGCGGCACGCCGGTAAACACGTAGCGGTTGCGGTAGCGCTGGTCGGCGATCATCCAGCACGGGATGTGGGGGTTGTCGTCGGTGTGCCTGGCGTACATCGCGTGCACGGCGTCGACATACGGCGAGGCCTCGTTCATGAATCGCTCGCCGGCCGCGTTCACGAAGATGGAGCCAGGCAGGCTGCGCTCGGCCAGGCAGAAGACCGGCCCTGAGGGCAGCGGGATGGACGGCCCCCACCAGGCGTCATCCATGAGGGTCAGCACGCCGCCGGCCGCCGCGCCGGCCTCGATCCCGTCGCCGGTATTTCCGGGCGAGCCGACGGTCCAGTCGGCGCCGATCGGCGCGCGCTGGTAGCGGCTCCGCATCTCGGCGCTGCGCTCGAATCCCCCGGTTGCCAGCAGTACTCCGCGAGCCGCCCGGACGATGAGGGGCCGGCCGTCGCGCAGTGCACGCACGCCGGTGACGCGGCCGCCGCTGATCTCCAGTCCGGTCATCGGCGTGCTCAGCCAGACCGGCACGCCGGCCCGGGCCAGGCCGGCCCGCAGTCCGGCCGCGAGCGCCTGGCCCATGCTGAGCAACTGCCGGCGGCGCAGCCTGCTGACGATCATGCGGCCGGTCACCCTGGCGGTCGTCGTGATGGCGCGCCGATGACTGGTGCCCAGGCTCATCCAGCGGTAGTTGGCTTGCGTCACCGTGATCCCGGCGGGCGCGGGCAGGTAGGGCGGCCGCAAGCTTGCCAGGTCCGCGCCGAGCACTGCAGCGTCCAGCAGCTTCGGCTCGACCGACCGGCCGCCAACGCGGCCGCCTGGCGCCTCCGGGTAGTAGTCCGCATAGTTCGGCACCCAGGTGAAGTCAACCGGAGTATTCGCGAGGACCAGGTCCAGCATCGCTGGTCCGTGCTCCAGGAAGGCGGCTCGCAGTGCCGCGGGCGTGTCCTCGCCCGCGACGTGCGCGAGGTAGCGGCGGGCCTGATCGGGGGTGTCGGTCACGCCGCAGCGCCGCAGCACGGCGTTGCCCGGAATCCAGACGCCACCGCCGGAGCGGGCCGTCGAGCCACCGAAATACTCGGTCTTCTCGAGGACGACCGTGCGCAGTCCGCGCAGCGCCGCGGTCAGGGCCGCCGTCATACCCGCCGCCCCGCTGCCGACGACGACGAAGTCGAAGTCGAAGTCCGGCTCACCGGCTGCCATCAGATCTCCGTCGTCCGTCGCCGTCTCGCGGTCCATAGTAGAACACGTTCCAGTTCTGGCTAGTCCTGCGGGAGCACGGCTCTCGCCCTGCTATCGCGTAGGGTTTCGGTCGTGGAGGTGCTGTCGTTGCCGGACCGCCGGGACATCGATGCCGTGGTATTCGACGCGGGCGGCGTGCTGCTGCTGCCGGACGCCGAAGCCGGGCGGGCGGCCATCGCGACCCTCGACTGCGAGTCGACGCCGGAGGACTGGCGCCGGGCGCACTACGCGACCCTTCCTCTCCTCGACGAGATGCAGACGATCGACTGGCTGGCCCACCACCGGGCCATGGCGGCGCTCATCGGCGTCCCCGACGAGCGCCTAGACGCGGCAGCCGCGCTGATCGAGGACGTCATGACCGGCACGGCGTGGGTCGCGGTGCCGCGTGCCGCTGACGCACTGCGCGCGCTGTCGGGCGCGGGCTACCAGCTCGCCGTCGTATCGAACGCGTGGGGAACGGTGGCGCAGTGGCTCGAGCAGCACGGCGTCTGCTCCGTCGAGGCTGGCGACCTTCCTCAGGTCGCCACTGTGATCGACTCGCACCTGGTCGGCATCGAGAAACCAGACCCGAGAATCTTCCAGCTCGCGATCGACGTGCTCGGCGTCCCGCCGGAGCGCAGCCTCTACGTGGGCGACAGCATCCGTTTCGACGTCAATGGCGCGACCGGCGCGGGCCTGCATCCCGTCCACGTGGACCCGTACGGCTTCTGCGACGGCCCGCACCGCCATGTCACCGACCTGGCCGAGCTGACCAGCTGGCTCGTCGACGGCGAGCCAGCTACGCGCTGCCTGACACGGGTCGAGGGCTGACGCCCGGTCGCCGGGCGACGCACCTCACCGCCTGGGTCGCCGGGGTGGCGGCCATCTCCGTCGCGATGGAAGAGTGGCGAAAGCGGGTTCTGGCGGGAGGGCGAGATGGCGTTTGACGAGGAGCTGGCCGATCGGACCCGGGCGGCCCTGTCGGCCGCGCGGGCGACGACGAGCGAGAAGCAGATGTTCGGTGGCCTGGCGTTCATGATCGGCGGGAACATGTGCTGCGGCGTCATGGGCGAGGACCTGCTGGTCCGCGTCGGCCCGGAGGCTAGCGACTCAGCGCTGGCCCAGCCCGCCGCGCGGCCCTTCGAGATGGGGCAGCGCGGCCCGAGCGCCGGGTTCATCCTGGTCGGCCCGCGCGGCACCGACACGGAGAAAGGCCTCACGGCGTGGGTCGGTCGCGCGCTCGCGTTCAACGCCACGCTGCCGGCCAAGAAGGCGAGGTAGCGCGTTCGACGCGGCCGCGTTACTCGTAGCTGACGCTCACCTCGGAGGTGAGCGCGACGGACTGGCAGGCCAGGATGTAGCCGTCCGCCAGGTCAGCCTCGTCGAGCACCTCGTTGTTCGCCATCTCGACCTTGCCGCCGTCGAGCTTGCACGCACACGCGCCGCAGATACCCTCCCGGCACGAATACGGCGGATCCAGCTCGGCGTCGATGAGCAGGTCCAGCATCCGGGTGCCCGCCGGCCAGTCCAGCGACTGAGTCTGCCCGTCGAGGGTGACCTGCAGCGTTGCCGCCACTCCGGCCATCTCGGTAACAGCCGCGACGTCGAACGGGTTGTGCTGCAGAGACAGGAACCGCTCAACGCGCACCCCGCGGGGCGGCACGCCCACCGCCGCGGCAGCGTCGCGGACGGCGGCGAGGAACGGATCGGGCCCGCTCGCGAACATCTGGTAGCTCGCGAACGGCCGGATCAGGGGGGCCAGCTGCGGGCCGGCCGGCAGACCCTGCAGGACGTCCAGCCAGTGCACGACCACCAGGCGCGGCCCGGCGGCGGCCGCCAGCTCCCGCAGGGCCGCGCCGAAGATGACCGACTGCGGATCCCGGTTGGCGTACACCAGCACCAGCCG
Source organism: uncultured Actinomycetota bacterium (assembly GCA_963718765.1). Classification (GTDB taxonomy): domain Bacteria; phylum Actinomycetota; class Actinomycetes; order Streptosporangiales; family Streptosporangiaceae; genus JAJYUU01. The sequence continues at coordinate 301,905 of CAVQZV010000018.1, read as the reverse complement.
GCCGGTGCCAGCCGCGAGGACCGACTTCAGGATCGACATCGCGGGGGTGATACCGCTGCCGGCGGCGAGCAGCAGGATGTCGTCGTCGAGCGATCGCGGCACGAACATGCCGGCCGGCGGTAGCACGTCCAGCTCGGTGCCCGGCCGCACGTTGGCCGCGATCCAGCGCGACGCGTACCCGCCCGGCGTCTGCTTGACCGTCACCGTCGGCGGCTCGCCGGTCAGCGGCGAGCTGCAGAGCGAGTAACACCGCGCGACCGAGCCGTCGCGCTCGCTCGGGATCCGCAGCGTCAGGAACTGGCCAGGCTGGTAGCTGAACTCGGTGGCTAGCTCCGGCTGTACTTCGAAAACGAGCGAGCACGCCTCCTCGGTTTCCGCAATCACGGCCGCCACCCGCAGCCGGTGAAACGTGCGGTCGCCGGTACCGGTCACGGCGGCGCCACCGGCAACTCGCCGTCGACGGCCGCGGCGTCGATGCTGGCGCGCATCGCCTCGCAGCGCTCGATCAGGGGCGTCTGCTCCCCCGCCGCCACCCGCCGGCCGAACTCCGCGCACCGGCGCACGGCCGTGGCGTCCCACTGCACGCTGGTGTGCTGGATGCTGAACTTGGCCGCCAGGACAACCGCGCCGCAGTCGCAGCACCGCACTCTGCGGTACTGCAAGCTGCGCTCATCGCGCCGCGAGGACTCGCCAGGGCCACGGTGGGCACTTTGCTGCCCCTCTAGGGGCAGCAGGGGTCCCCCCACGCCCGTGTGAACCATGCCCGGCTCGGTCATGGCGGCGTGGAAGCGGCCTCGGCGGCAGCGGGCGCGTGCTGGCGCGCGGCCAGGTTAGCGGCGACCTCGGCCTCCCAGGCCTCGACCGCGCGGGTGGTGTCGATCTCGAACTCGTGCCGCGCGACCATGTCGGCCGGGATGGCCTCCACGTCCAGGTAGAACTGCTCGTACCAGCGGCGCAGCTGGTAGACCGGGCCGTCGTCCGCGCATAGCAGCGGGTTGTCGATACGGGTCTTGTGCGTCCAGATCTCCACGTCCTGCTGGAAACCGAGCCCGACGAACTTGGCGAACTTCGCCGCGACCTTGTCAGCCTGCTCGGCCGACAGCCCGGGCAGCTTCCTGACGATGACTCCCCACTCCAGCACGAACCGCTCCGGCGTCACCGGATAGTGGCAGTTGATCAGCACGGCGTCCATCGGCACGCCGTGGTAGTCGTAGTTCAGGTAGTCGATCATGTAGGACGGGCCGTAGTAGGCAGCCTCGGACGTCAGCCCGATCTCGGCACTGCCGTCTGACGGCCGGCCGGTGTCGGGCGCGTAGTCAGGCCGGGACCTGGTGCGCAGGTACTGCGAGGCGATGTGCCCCTCGAGCACGTTCCTGAAGTAGGTCGGGAACGCAAAGTGGATGTAGAAGAAGTGCGCCATGTCGACGACGTTGTCGACGACCTCGCGGCAGTTCGCGTCGACGGTGAGCGAGTCCCAGGTCCAGTTGCTCCACTCGTCGGAGTAGGCGCCGTCGATCCGCGGGATCGTCACGTCGTCCGGCGGCGGATTGCCCTGCGGGTCGTTCCAGACGAACAGCTGCTGGTTTCGCTCCAGCGGCAGCCACGAGCGAGTCCGCGCCGTCGGCGGCACCCGCCGCGAGTACGGGATCCTCGCGCACTTGCCGTCGGCCCCCCAGCGCCAGTCGTGGAACGGGCAGGCGATGGCGTCGCCCTTGATCGTGCCCCGGCTGAGGTCGCCGCCCATGTGGCGGCAGTACGCGTCGAGCACGTGGAGCTCGCCAGCGGAGTCCGAGAACACCACTAGCTTCGTTCCGAACGCCTCGACCGCGTGCGGTCTGCCGTCCCGCAGTGGCTCCGCCAGGCCAAGGCAGTGCCAGCCTCGGGCAAACCTCGACGGCGGGGCACCGACGTCGATACTCCGGACTCCGCTCCGGCCGTTCATGCGCCCTCCCCGGAGTGACACTCGGCTACCCCTAGACTAGAACATGTTCTAGTCTAGGTCTGCGGCGTGGCGATCGGAGGCCCTGTAGTGGCGGACAGCGTCGGGCGCGAGGTCGTCGAGAGCGTGCGTGAGCTACTGCCCGCCCTGCGCGATCGCGCCCAGGAAACCGAGGACAGCCGGGCCGTGCCCGCCGATTCCATCAAAGCTCTGGAGGGAACGGGGTTCTTCCGGCTGCTCCAGCCAGCCAGCTTCGGCGGGCTTGAGGCCGATCCGCTCACCTTCTATTCCGCGGTGCGGCTGATCGCGAGCGCCTGCGGCTCGACGGGCTGGGTCGCGTCCGTAGTGGGCGTGCACCCCTGGCACGTCGGGCTGTTCCCGCCCCAGGCGCAGCAGGAGGTCTGGGGATCCGACGCAGCGACGCGGATCTCGTCGTCCTACGCCCCGACCGGCAAGGCGGTCGCGGTGGAGGGCGGCCACCGAGTCAGCGGCCGGTGGAGCTTCTCGTCGGGCTGCGACCATGCCAGCTGGGTGCTGCTGGGCCAGATTGTCACCGACGCGGCCGGCCAGCCCATCGACTTCCGCACGTTCCTGCTGCCGCGGGCCGACTACGTCATCGACGACGTATGGGACACCGTCGGGCTGCGCGGCACCGGCAGCAACGACATCGTCGTCTCCGAAGTCTTCGTGCCCGAGCACCGGTCGCTGAGCTTCACCGACGTCAGCAAGCTGGACTGCCCCGGCCAGCAGCTGAACCCCGCCCCGCTCTACCGGCTTCCGTACGGCTCGGTGTTCTCGTACTCGATCACGACCCCGATCATCGGAATGGCCACGGGAGCATACGACGCGCACGCGGCCTACATGCGCGACCGGGTCCGTGTGGCTTACGCCGGCCAGAAGGCGGCAGCCGACCCGTTCGCCCAGGTCAGGATCGCAGAGGCGGCGGCGGAGATCGATGGCGCGTGGTTCGCGCTCGAGCGGAACATGACCGAGCTGATCGGGTATGCCGTCGCCCGCGAGCGAATCCCGATTGAGCTGCGCCTGCGGATCCGGCGCGACCAGGTCCGCGGCACCGGGCAGGCGATCCGGGCGATCGACCGGCTGTTCGAGAACTCCGGCGGCCGGGCGCTGAAGTCGGGAACGCCGATCCAGCGGTTCTGGCGGGACGCCCACGCAGGCCGGGTGCACGCGATCAACGACCCCGAGCGCGCGCTGTCCATGTTCGGTGGCGGCGAGTTCGGTCTGCCGGTGCCCGCCGACGCGATGCTGTGAGCCAGGCATGACTGACTCTGTGGCTGATGCCGCGACAAGCGCGCGGACGTGGGCCGGGAACGGCTACCCGGTGCGCTACTACGACTCAGGTCCCTGCGCGGTCGCGGCTGGCGGGACCGGGCGAGGCGACGCGGACACCGTCGTCCTGCTGCACGGCGGCGGTCCCGGCGCCTCATCGCGGAGCAACTTCGGCAAGAACATGCCCGTCATCGCTAAGCGGTTCCGCGCGGTGCTGATGGACCTGCCCGGCTACGGCGGGTCCGTGGCCCGGCCACCGACCGGTCACTTCTTCACCCTTGCAGCCGACGCGGTGGCCGGCCTGCTCGATGAACTCGGCATCGGCAAGACGCATCTCATCGGGAACTCTCTCGGCGGCGGCACCGCGATGCGGTTCGCGCTGCGCTACGCGGACCGGGCCGGCGCTGGTCCTGATGGGACCCGGCGGGCTGACGCTCAACGTTCTGGCGCCCGACCCGACCGAAGGCGTGCGGCGGCTGATGGACTTCGCCGCACCGCCCGGTCCGAGCCGCGACAAGATGGAAGCCTTCCTGCGGGTCATGGTGTTCGACCAGCGGCTGATCACCGAGGAGCTGATCGACGAGCGGTATGCGGCCGCCAGCCGGCCCGAGGCTCTGGCGGGCATGGCAGCCATGGGAAGCTCGTTCTTCGGCGAGCACGCGGAGGATGGCATGCTCTGGCGGGAAGCACACCGGCTCAGGCACGATGTGCTGCTGATTTGGGGCCGGGAGGACCGGGTCAACCCGCTCGACGGTGCCCTGATCGCGCTGAAGCAGCTGCGCAGGGCGCAGCTGCACGTCTTCGGCGGCTGCGGGCACTGGGCCCAGCTGGAGAAGTTCGACGAGTTCAACGAGCTGTCGCTGCGATTCCTGGCCGGAGGTGCGGCATGACCGGCCTGATCAGCTCGCTCGGCTACCTGCGCATCGAGTCCACCGACTCCGGCGCCTGGCGCGAGTTCGGCACCAGGGTGCTCGGCATGTCCGAGGGCCGCGGACCTGATCCGGCCGCAGTCTACCTGCGGATGGACGACTTTCCCGCGCGGATCCTCGTCGTGCCCGGCGAGCGGGACCGGCTGCTTGCCACCGGCTGGGAGGTCACCGGCGAGCGGGACCTCGCCGAGGTGGCGCGCATCCTCGCCGTCGCGGGGGTAGCGGTGAAAAGCGCCGACGCGGCCGAGCTCGCGGACCGCAGGGTCGGCGGGCTGCTGCACGCCGACGACCCGTCTGGCAACGCGCTGGAGATCTTCTGCGGCGCGGCGCTCGACAGCCGGCCGGCAGTCAGTGCGTACGGGACCACGTTCGTCACCGGCGGCCAGGGGATGGGCCACGTTGTGCTCCCTGCGACCGACGACGAGGCGACGCTCGCGTTTTACACCGAGCTGCTCGGGTTCAGGCTCCGCGATTCAATGCGCCTGCCTGGGGAGTTCTTCGGGCGTCCGGCCGGCAGCCCGCCGGCGTGGATGCGCTTCCTCGGCAGCTGCCCGCGGCATCACTCGCTGGCCCTGGCTCCGATGACCCCGGCGGCGGGCATCGTGCACCTCATGGTCGAGGTCGCAAGCTTGGATGAAGTCGGGCTAGCGCTGGACCGGTGCCGACGCCGCAAGGCTCGCATCAGCTCGACGCTCGGGCGGCACGCCAACGACCACATGGTCTCGTTCTACGTGCAGACACCGGGGGGTTTCGACATCGAGTACGGCACCGACGGGCTGACCGTCGAGGACAGCACGTGGGTGACGCGGGAAAGTACGGCCGTCAGCCTGTGGGGTCATGTGTTCGGCGACGGTGGCGCACACTGAGGCCATGACTGCCGCTGAAGTTCCGCTCCATTCCGATCCCCAGCGGTTCCGTCAGGTGCTCGGCCACTTCGCCACCGGCGTAGCCGTCATCACCGGACTGGACGCCGGCGAGCCGGTCGGCTTCGCCTGCCAGGCGTTCGCCGCACTGTCGCTGGAGCCGCCGCTCGTGCTGTTCTGCCCGGCCCGGACGTCCATGACCTGGACGCGGCTCGCGGCCAGCGGCCGGTTCTGCGCCAATATCCTGGCCGCCGGGCAGCGCGAGCTGGCCCGGCGCTTCGGGGTTAGCGGCCCGGGCAAGTTCGACGGCGTCAGCTGGACTCCGGACCCTTCCGGGCTGCCCGTCCTCCGCGGCGTGCTCACCTGGGCATCGTGCGTCGTCGAGACCGTGCACGAGGCAGGTGACCACTACGTGGTCATTGCCCGAGTCACTGGCCTCGGGGACAGCACCGCTGGCGACCCGCTGCTGTTCTATCGCGGCCGGTTTACGCTGTCGGCGGCCACCGACGACGGCACGCTGCCCGAGGTGGTAGAGACCTTGCTCGCCTGGCCGCGGTACGCCGACTGGATGTAGCGGCTAGTAGCCGCGCCTCCGCGGACGCAAACACCGGCGGCCAGAAAGGCGCCGCCCCCAACGCGAGCTGAGCTGGCTTAGGCACGGTCGGCCATCAGGCCGATGCCGATGCCCACCATCCAGACGTCCTTGCTAATCGCGGTTCCCGCGCGCGTCGGCCAGATGCTGCCCTCTTCGTGCAAGGCGGGCGTGCGCAGGTACATGCCCATCAGGCTGCCGGAGAATGCGGTCAGCGCGGCCCCGGCCAGCCGGTTGCCGATGAACGGCGTGAGGAGCGCCGCGCCGATGCCGATCTCGGCAGCGGACAGCACCTTCAGGAAGGTCGCCGGCGGCACGTCCGCCAGGAACGGATAGGCGCCGGATGCCATGGCGTGCATGCCCTTGGCCTGCTCCTCGCTGCCATTCCACTTCGACAGGCCGGAATGCAGGATGTAGGCGCCGGTGGCGGCGCGCGTCGGGATGTTGCGCAGATGCAGGGACACGGTTACTCCCACGTCAGCGTGAAGACAGGCACGAACTCATCGGGGGAATCTCAGGACTTCCGGCTGCGTATCCGCGCCGGACCGGCGCTCACGGGCTCGGGCGGCTGGTCGAGCAGCGCCCGTGTCCTGGAGATACGGGCGTCCAGGTCGGCCAGGAATCCCTCAATCCCGCGCAGCTTGGCCTCGACGATCGCACGCAGGCCTTGCTGCAGGTTAAGGCTCTCACGGAGCAGCTCCTGGCGCTCCTCGCGGCTGGTGTCCTCGTCCAGGTAGGCGCGCTTGATCTGGGCCATGCGGTCCTCGTCGTTGAGCACTCTGGCGATCGCATCCAGGTCGAGTCCGAGCAGCTCCTGCAGCTGGCGGATCCTGGCGACCCTGGCGAGGTCCTCCTCGGAATACCGGCGCAGCCCGCCCGGCGTGCACCCGCACGGCGTCAGCAATCCGATCTGCTGGTAGTAGCGCAGCGCCCGCTGCGACACCCCTGCCCGCTGCGCCGCGGCGCCGATGCCGAGCAGCTGTCCGGCATCGGGCCCGCTTGCCGTCACATCCATCGGCTACCTGCTCTCGCCCAGTGCGTCAGCGCCCGCGGCCTCCTCGGCCAGCTCGGCGGCGACGGGGTAGGCCACCATCTCGTCGATCATCGGGTCAACTGGCGCATCCCCCGACACCGGCTCAGCGTGCACGTACCGCTTGCCCCGTACTGCCGACGCAATGATGGCGATGACCGTCGCGATGGCGGCAAAGGTGAAGGCAAGATGCAGGCCGCTTGCGAATGGTTCCTCGATGAGCTTGGGGAAGAACGACCGGCTAGTGAGGTAGGCGGCCTGGCTGGCGGGCAGCTTCTGCAGCACGCCGCTCGGGCCGAGCAGTTGCTGGATCGGGTTGTAGCCGAGGAACGCAGAGAACAGGCTGCCGATCGGCGGCTCGTTCGCCACCGCGTGCGCAGCCGCCGCCGGCACGCCGGCCGACGTCAGGCCCTTGAACAACGCCGCCGGCAGGCGGGAGGCCAAGCCGAGCGTGACGATGGTGAAGAACAGGCCCATTGACAGCACGGTGGCGGAGTTCTGGAAGGTGTTGATCATGCCCGCGCCCGCGCCGCGCTGGTCGGGCGGCAGGCTGTTCATGACCCCGGCCTGGTTAGGGGCGAAGAACAGTCCCATGCCGACCGCGAAGAGGAAGATCAGGACCGCGAACCAGACGTAGCTGAAGTTGATCGGGAGCAGTTCCAGCAGCAGGAACGCGCCGCCCGAGATCGCCAGGCCGGTCGTCGCGAACAAGCGTGCGCCATACCGGTCGGACAGGAAACCCGCCAGCGGCGCGACGATGAGGAAGCCGATTGACAGCGGCAACATCGAGATGCCGGCCCATAGCGGTGTCTGGCTGAAACTGTAGCCGTGCTGCGGCAACCAGATGCCCTGTAGCCAGATGATCAGCATGAACTGAATGCCACCGCGGCCGAGGGCGCCGAGCAGCGCCGCGATGTTGCCGAAGGTGAAGGCACGGATTTTGAACAGGCCGAGCCGGAACATCGGTGCCTCGACCTTGGTCTCGACCCAGGCGAACAGCACCAGCACAGCGATGCCGCCGAAGATGCCCGCGAGTACCCACGGGTTGGTCCAGCCGTCGGGGTGCCCGCCGTAGGGCAGCAGCGAGTAGACGATGCCGGTGAGTATGGCAACGAGTCCGACCGCGAAGAGCGTGTTGCCCAGCCAGTCGATCTTGGCTGGGATGCGCACGCCGTTGTCGCGCAGCTTGAGATAGGCCCACACGGTGCCGAACAGGCCGAACGGGACCGAGACCAGGAACACGAGCCGCCACTCGATGGGTGCGAGCACGCCGCCGAGCAGCAGGCCGAGGAACGCGCCGCTGATGCCGGCGACGCCGTTGATGCCGAGGGCCTTGCCGCGCTCTTCGACCGGGAACGCGTCGGTGAGGATGGCTGTCGAGTTCGCGAACAGGAACGCGCCGCCGACGCCCTGGAAGACGCGCATCACAATGATCCAGATCGCGCCGGCCGAGCCCGTGAGCCAGGTCACCGACAGCAGGATCGAGAACAGCGTGAAGACCGCGAAGCCGAGGTTGTACATCTTGACCCGGCCGTAGATGTCGCCGACCCGGCCCAGGCTCACCACCAGCACCGCGGTGACGAGCGTGAAACCCATGAACACCCAGAGGAAGTAGGAGGTGTTCGACGGCACCAGCGGGTTCAGCTTGATGCCCCGGAACAGGTCAGGCAGCGAGATCAGCAGGATGGACTGGTTGATGGTGACCATCAGGATGCCGAGCGTCGTGTTCGACAGCGCGATCCACTTGTAGTGGCTGCCCCGGCCTTCCGGGACCCGGGTTGCCTCGAGGCTCTGCTCCTCGACCGCCATGCGTGCTCCTAGTCCTGCTGACATATGTACGTCAACCTTAACCTTGACGTTAGCGTCAGGGTTGGGCAGCTCCTGGAATTTGCGTGCTCGCTAGCAAATTGTTATGCGCGCTCGGCGCATCTGTCAGGATCAGAGACATGGCCCGCTACGACCAGCTTGGCCGCACCTACGGAGTCACGCGGCGCGCCGACCCGCGGATCGCCGAGGCAATCGCGCACCAGCTTGAGGACGCCCGGAGTGTCGTGAATATCGGTGCGGGCACGGGGTCCTATGAACCGCCGCAGACCGTTGTCGCGATCGAGCCCAGCCTGACCATGATCAGCCAGCGGCCGGCCGTGGTAGCTCCGGCGGTGCAGGCCGTCGCCGAGCACCTGCCGCTCCGCGACAACAGCGTGGATGCGGCGCTCGCCGTGCTGACTGTTCACCACTGGAGCGACATCGAAGCCGGGATAGCCGAGATGCGCCGCATAGCCACGCGCCGGATAGTGCTACTCACCTCGGATCCCGCAAAGATGAGCACCGAATTCTGGCTCATGTCGGACTACCTCCAAGACGCCGGGCGGGCTGATGCCGGGCGGGCGGTGCCGCTCGACCGGCTCACCGCCCTGCTCGGCGGTGCGGTCGCGACTCCGGTTCCGGTCCCGCACGACTGCGCAGACGGTTTCGCCGCCGCGTTCTGGCGACGTCCGGAGGCCTACCTGGACCCTGCAGTGCAAGCCGGCATGTCGTTCATGACCCTCGTCAGCCCTGAATTGCTGCGTCCCGGTCTGGACCGGCTGGCGGCCGACCTCGCCTCCGGCCAGTGGGCTAAGGAGCATGCCGACCTGCTGCGCCTAGACGAACTCGACCTCGGCTACCGGCTCGTGACAGCCGACGCCTGACTGTCCGGCCCGCGCGAGAGGCGTCAGCCCGGCGGCGGCACCATGACGGCCGGGCTGTCAGAGCTGGCATGCAGGCCCGTGGGCAGCAGCACCACGCGGACCTGATCGTTCGCCAGCAGGGTGGCGTCGATGACGAATGCGGTCGTCCCGCCGGCGGTCAGCGGATTTTGCCGCACGTCAGACCACGCACCGCCGCGGGCGGAGACCTGGAGCACGGCCACGTCGCCGTGCTGAGCGTACGGGGCACTGACGCTCAGCACATCGGCCTTGCCGCCGCTTCCGGTCTGCAGTGCAACGGAAACGGTCGGAACGACGGTCACCCGCACGTCCGGGCTGATCGCTACCCCGGACACCGCCAGCCGGAACACCGCGTTCGTGCCGACAACCGGAACCGTGACGGCCCCGTTCCCGCCGGAATCTGTCTGTACCGACCCTGCTGCATGCCACGCCAAGGAGAGCGTCGGCCGTTCCAGCAGTGTGAACGTGAGGCCCCCGAGGGCACGGCCCGGCCAGCTCAGACGACCGGTGATGACGACTGCGGTGCCCGCGGTGATCCGGGTGCTGTTCGCAGCGGCCGACAGCGAGGCAGAGCCGGCGGGCGCCGTGGTGCCCGGCGAGCCGGTCGCGCCGGGTACTGCACCGGATGGACCCGGTCCGGCAGACGTAGCCGGGGCGAGCGTTTGACTGTGCTGCGCGCCGAGCGGACCCGGTCCGGTCGGCTGGGTGTCCGGCACGCCGGCGAACTGGAAGACCTCGTGCGCGAGGTGCTGAACCGGCGCTGGCAGCGCGGCCGCGTATGCGGCGGCGGCCATTCCGCCGAACACAACGACCGCTGCCGCGGCGGCCAGCCTGGGCTGCCAGCGGATCGGCCTGCGCAGCGGGCGGGTTGCAAACCGGCCGGGCGCGGCCGGCCAGGCGCCGACCTGATCGTCGGCGTGGCTGAGGCGGCCGGACCGGAACAAGGCGAGCGCGGCCTGATCCCCCGTCAGCTCGGCTGGCTCACCCGGAGCAACCAGCGCTGCCAGCAGCATGTCAAGCCCGGCATCGTCCACGCCGATCTCGCGCGTCACGTCCGAGGCCATCAGTCCTCCTCCTTCCGGGTCCAGGGGTTCCGGTCGCGCTCGCGCTCGCCGAAGCGCGGCAGGACCATGTTCGGATCGGTCGTCGCGGTGCCGGGGTCGAGAACGGGGGCATCCACGGTCGCTGACATCGCGGTAACGGACCGGGTAGCGGCCATGGCACCCGGGCCGTGCCCGGCGAGCGCCCGGACCGACGGATTGCTCGCCAGGGCGCGCAGGCCCCGGTGCAGTGCGACCCGGACGGCGCCCGCCGATTTGCCGAGGATTCGCGCAACGTCCGGCGTCTCCAGGCCAGCGATGACGCGGAGCGCCACCGCCTCCGCCTGGTCCGGCGACAGCACGGCGAGGATCGCCACCGCCTGGCGCGCGGACAGTGCATCCAGAACTTGGTCCTCGACGACCTGGGTGTCAGTCAGGATGTCCAGGCCGGCGTTTGCGGCCGCGGCAGGCCGGCGTGACCTCGCCCGCGCTGCGTCGATGGCGCGGTGCCGGCCGATGGTGAACAACCAGCGCCGGAAATCCTCCTCGCCGCCGGCGAAGCTGGGCAGGTCCCTGACCACCTGCAGCCACGTCTCGCTGGCGACGTCGTCGGGGTCCTCGGAGCCGAAGACCCGCAGGAACCGCAGCAGCCGTGGCTGGAGGGCTCGCCACAGCTCGAGAAACCCGGCCTCGTCCCCCGCGCTCGCCCGAGTCAGGGCAGCGGTGAGATCGCTCGTTTCGGTCATCATTGCGGCAGTAGCGTCGCAGACGTCCGGGCGTCCCGTGGCCAGTTCGCGCTGGCCAGGGACGTCCGCCCCGGTGCGGTTCCGGTCCCGTTCAGGCGGTCACGATCCGGATTGCGCTGACCGACCGCGCGAGGTTCGGCGTGCCAGCGTAGGCAAGCCGGAACGCGGCGCCCACCACGACATGTACCTGGAAGGCCACTCGGCCGTCCGGGCCGGTGACGCCACTGCGGAACAGCAGCCAGCCGCCAGTACCCAGTCGCTGGAGCCGCCACACGACCCGGCCGGCCAGCGGCGCACCGCCGTTCCCTGGCTCGGACAGCAGGCCCGCGATGACGGCAGTCGTCTGTGCCGGGTGATGCACCGGCAGGGTCATGCCGATGGACAGCGCCGTAGCAATCTGACTGGTCGCGGCAGCCGACGTCGCGACCATGCCAGCCGCAGGCGAGCTGGCAGCGGCCGCACCGGCCACCTGGCTAGAACCGCCGGTCGGGGACGCCGCGCTGCTCGAGGCGGCCGTTACCCCAGACGCATTCGCCGCCTGGCTGGCGTTGATCGAGGCCGGCCTGCAGCCAGCGATCGCAATCACAGCGGCGGCTCCGGTACAGGCCGCGACGGACTTCAGTAGCAGGCGCATTGGAATCTCCCTAGCTCGGGCCCGCGCAAGCGAGGCCACCGGATCCACCCGCTACAGCGACGGCGGCATCCGGCCGCGTTACGCAGCTCAATGTGACCTGCGTCACATCGGCTGGCTGCCCGGCCGAGGCCAGCGCTCGGCTGTCAGCCGCCAGCCGGCGGCGTCGTCGTTCGGCCGTCACGCGGGCCGAAGGCCGCGATGGCGTCGGCGTCGCTGGCTCGCGCGTGAAGGAAGTAATCCGCCCACTCAGCGGCACCCGGGAAAGCTGACTGCTCGGCGACGGCGGCGCACGCAGCCGCGGCATCGAACTCGGATCTGCGCAGCGTGATAGTGCCGCCGGAGAGCAGCGCCCAGTGTGCCCCGGCGCGGCCGTACGGCATGCCGACGCTGCCTGGATTGACGATCTGCCGGCCGTGGGCCTGCCGCATGAACTGCATGTGAGTGTGCCCGCACACGACGGTCGTCACCTCGGCCGGCAGGCCGGCCAGCACCTCTGCCCAGCGCTCCAGGCGGGTGTCCACAAGCACGACCTCCGCGTCATCACGTGGAGTCCCGTGACAGAACAGCACTGGCCCGAAGCCGTCCACCTCGCACGTCACCGGGTGCGGCAGCCCGGCAAGCAGGCTGACGTGATCGCGGCTGAGCTGGCGTGCGGCCCAGGGTGAGATCTCATCGGGCACCGGCATGTCCTTGCCCAGGGCGAGATCCGCGAGTTCCCGGTCGGCGTTGCCGCGTACCCAGGTGACGCGGTCGCCGAGGCTCAGCAGCCGGTCGAGAACCTGGCCTGGCTGCGGCCGGCGGCGATGTCACCGGTCAGGATGATGCGGTCGGCCGCTGCGACCTCGGGTTCGGCCAGGACGGCATCGAGAGCCGGAAGCACGCCGTGGATGTCGGAGAGCACCGCTACCGTCGCGACCATAGGCACCATCGTCGGGGACGGTGCTGCTGCAGCGCCAGTCGGGCAGGGGCGGAGGACCCAGCCTCTCGGATGATCAGCAGGTGGCTGACGCCGAACTCGCCCAGCTCGACGCCGCCGCGACGTAGCCGTGCCTGATGTGGCGTTACAACCGCTCGATGATCGTCGCCGTGGCCATGGCGCCACCCGCGCACATCGAGATCAGCGCGGTGCTGGCGTCCCGGCGCTCGAGTTCATGCAACGCCGTGGTGAGCAGCCGGGATCCGGTGCTGCCGACAGGGTGGCCGAGCGCGATCGCACCCCCGTTGACGTTGACCTTGTCGGGGTCCGGCTCGTGCACGCTCGCCCACGACATCACGATCGATGCAAAAGCCTCGTTGACCTCGAACAGGTCAACGTCGCCGATCGTCATCCCGGCCCGCTTCAGCACCCGTTCGGTCGCGGCGATCGGGCCGTCGAGGTGGTAGTGAGGCTCGTCGCCGATCAGGCACTGGGCCACGATCCTGGCACGCGGCCGCAGGCCGAGCTCACGCGCTCGCGTCTCGTCAGCGAGCAGCACCGCCGCCGCTCCGTCCGAGACCTGCGACGACGTGCCAGCAGTGTGCATGCCGTCAGGCAGGACCGGCTTCAGGCCGGCGAGCGTCTGCAGGCTGGTCTCCCGGAGCCCTCCGTCGCGGTCCACCACTCGGCGCTCGCCGGTGGCCTGGCCCTCGCCATCCAGCACCGGAGCCTTCACCGGCGCGACCTCACGATCGAACCGGCCCTCGGCCCAGGCGCGCTGCGCCTTCTGCTGCGAGCCCAGGCCGAAGGCGTCGATCTGCTCGCGGGTGAAGCCGCGGCGCCGCGCGATCCGCTCGGCGGCCTCGAACTGATTCGGCATGTCGATCGTCCACGAGTCCGGCTTGGGCGTGCCGATGCCAGTGCCGATGTTTGCGCCGAGGCCGACCCGGCTCATGCACTCGACCCCGCAGCCGACGCCGATGTCGATGGCGCCAGCGGCAATCAGCCCGGCGATCAGGTGCACCGCCTGCTGCGCCGAGCCGCACTGCGCGTCCAATGTCATGCAGCCAGCCTGCTGGGGCAGGCCCGCATGCAGCCATGCCGTCCGCGTGACGTTCCCCGCCTGCTCACCGGCCTGGGTGACGCAGCCGCCCGCTACCTGCTCGACCTCAGCCGGATCAACCCCGGCGCGCTCGAGCAGGGCGGTCTGGGCGTGCCCGAGCAGCTCGGCCGGGTGCAGCCCTGCCATCGCCCCGCGCCGCCTGCCGATCGGAGTCCGGACCGCCTCCACGATGACTGCAGTGCCCACGGGATGCTCCTTCGGGGTTCTCGGCAGGGTGTCACGCATGCTTGAATCCAACTAGAACACGTTACAGATCCGGAGGCCAGTCATGGGACAGCCGCAGGTAGCGCCGGACTTCGACCTGACCGATCCCGACCTGTACGCCGTGCGGGTGCCCCAGGAGGAACTGGCCGAACTGCGCCGCTCCGCCCCGGTCCGGTGGAACCCGCAGCCCACCGACATGGGTTTCCGCGACGAGGGCTTCTGGGCGGTCACCCGGCACAGCGACGTGGTGGCCGTGTCCAGGGACAGCGACACGTGGTCGAGCGAGGAAAACGGCGCCATCATCCGATTCATCCGCGGCACGACCCGCGAGCAGATCGAGATGCAGCGGCTGATCATGCTCAATATCGACCCGCCGCAGCACACCAAGCTGCGCGGCATCGTCTCCCGCGGCTTCACGCCGCGCTCCATCAATGGCCTCCGCGACGTGCTCACCGCAAGAGCCGAGCAGATCGTCAGCACCGCCCTCTCGGAAGGCACGGGCGACTTTGTCACCGACGTCGCCTGCGAGCTGCCCCTGCAGGCCATCGCGGAGCTACTCGGCGTGCCGCAGGAAGACCGGCACAAGATCTTCGCCTGGTCCAACGAGATGGTGGGCTACGACGACCCGGATTTCGAGGGCGACGGCGAGCTTGCCGCTGCCGAGCTGGTCGGCTACAGCATGGTGATGGCAGCCGACCGGCGTGCCTGCCCGCGCGATGACATCGTCACCAGGCTCGTCAACGCCCAGGTTGACGGAGGTGAGCTGACCGAGGACGAGTTCGGCTTCTTCGTCATCCTGCTATCGGTCGCGGGGAACGAGACCACCAGGAACGCGATTTCGCACGGCATGCTGGCGTTCCTCGACAACCCGGACCAGTGGGAGCTGTACAAGGCGGAGCGCCCGAATACTGCGGTGGACGAGATTGTTCGGTGGGCCACCCCGGTGACCGCATTCCAGCGCACCGCCACCAGGGACACCGAGCTGGGCGGCCAGGCCATCAAGAAGGGCCAGCGAGTCGGGATCTTCTACCGGTCAGCCAACTTCGACGAGGAGGCATTTGACCACCCCGAGCGCTTCGATGTCTTGCGCAACCCCAACCCGCACGTGGGCTTCGGCGGAACCGGTGCGCACTACTGCCTCGGGGCGAACCTGGCCCGGTTGGAGATCGACCTAATGTTCAACGCGATCGCCGAGGCCATTCCCGACATCAGCAAGGCGGGCGAGGCCCAGCGGCTGCGGTCCGGCTGGCTCAACGGCGTCAAGCGCCTGCCCGTCACCTACAGCTGAAGTAACCACGTCCTGCGCTCTTATGCGACGTCCTGTCCTGTTAACTCCCGCTACCGTTCCCCATGACCGCGTCGATGACGGCATTCTGCTTTGCGGCAATCCGCTTTGCCTTCTCGATGTCACCAGCCGCAAACGCCTCATCGAGCCTCCGGGCCAGTGTCATGAGCTGCTTGGTTGCCTCTGTCATGCCCCCCCGCTTCCGGCTTGCGCCAGACGATGAACGTTCGGATTCCCAGTCAGCAGGTAACGGATCACGGCAGCGACGAATTCCAGGCTGTGACGGAGGGGCCGATGGTCCTTAGAGAAAAACGCCGATGCAGTAGGCGGTCCAGCGTCCACTGTGATGTGGAACACAGGACTAAAGTCCTGACGCTATGCGCGGAATGTCGCGCCGCTCTCGGCGTCAGCACGGAAACGGCCGAAGACCTGGTGCGATCAGCGGAGCCCCTGTGGAAGCAATGGAACGATACTGCAGTTAACCGCGGTCGGCGGAGGCAACCGTCGATGTAAATAGCTGGACCGTGCCCGCTCACCTGAACACGACCAGCACATGAACATACGGATCCAGTGCTTGTGCATAGACACCGCCGACCCGGCCACGATCGCTAGCTTCTGGGAGTCCGCGCTGGGCTGGCGCCGTACCTGGGAGGACAAGGACCAAGTCTGCCTCGAGCCGCCGGCGGGAAGCCCCGAAGACGGCATCGCTCCCGACCTGGTGTTCCTCAGAGTTCCGGAAGGCAAGACCGGCAAGAACCGGCTCCATTTGGATCTTCGTCCAGCCGATCAGTCAGCCGAAGTCGCAAGGCTTGAGGGGCTCGGCGCCTCGCGGGTCAGCAGCGGTCAGGGCGACGTCGGCTGGGTGGTCATGGCCGACCCAGAGGGTAACGAGTTCGACGTGCTGCAGCCGCTCACCCAGGCCGACCTGCCTGCTGGGCACGACGCCCTTGGCCGCCGCATCGCGGCAAGGTCTTGTTCCTGATGTGTCTCGGGACTTAGCCTGCGACTTTCATCGGCTGGATGTCATCGAGCACGTCCCCAAGCCGGTCCTTCTCAATCTCAAGGTCATAGCGGGACTGTAGATTCAGCCAGAAACGCTCGGATGTGCCGAAGAACCGAGCGAGGCGTAGCGCAGTGTCAGCAGTGATCCGGCGCTGACCATGCACGATCTCGTTAATACGCCGAGCAGGAACGCTGATCTCTTTCGCCAGCTGGTACTGGCTCAGCGCAAGAGGCGCCAGGAACTCCTCGTAGAGGATCTCGCCAGGATGCACCGGCTCCATCAGCGTCTCATGCATCTCCGACCTCCCTTCAGTGATAATCGACTATCTCCACGTCCTCGGGTCCCGCATCCGACCACCGGAAACAGATTCGCCATTGCTGGTTGACCCGGATGCTGTGCAGCCCAGCTCGATCCCCTGTCAGCTTCTCCAGCCGATTGCCCGGCGGAACACGCAGATCCCCCAGAGTCTCAGCAGCGTCCAATATGGCGAGTTTGCGCCAGGCAACTCGCTGGATGGCCGCATCGAGCCTGCGAGACCTTCGTCTCTCCCAGACGGCCTCTGTGTCCTTGTCTCCGAAAGATCGGATCACGGTCCATGATAACGCTACGCGTTAATAACGTCGAGCGTTACTACGGCGTGTCGGCCTTAACCCAGGATGTCGATTGGACCCGGATGGCCAAGACGTCAAGGTTGCTTCAGTCCGGCGTGCTCGCGACAACCCACATGGAGAAGTACTGCGAGCCGCCGCCGTAGGCGTGCCCGAGCGCGACCCGCGCGCCCGGTACCTGGTGCTCACCAGCGGTCCCCATCACCTGCATGGCCGACTCGGCGAACCGCAGCAGCCCGGACGCGCCGATCGGGTTCGAGCACAGCACGCCACCGGACGGATTCACCGGGATCAGACCGCCGATCTCGGTCTCCCCTGATTCGGTCAGCTTCCACCCGCCGCCCGGCGCCGCAAAGCCAAGGTTCTCCAGCCACATCGGCTCGAACCACGAGAACGGCACGTAGATCTCGGCCACGTCGATCTCGTCGATCGGCCGCGAGATGCCGGCCTTGGCCCACAGCGCCGCGGCGCCGTCCGCCCCGGCCCGCGGGTTGACGTGGTCCTTGCCGGAGAACATGGTCGGCTCGGTGCGCATCGACGTAGCCTTGATCCACGCGACCGGCCGCGACGACGCCTCGGCCGCTGCCTGGTCGCCGATCACGACCGCGCACGCCCCGTCGGAAGACGGGCACGTCTCGTCGAACCGGACCGGGTCCCACAGCATCGGAGACTTCAGTACATCCGTCAGCGTGATGTCGGGCTGTCGCAGGTGCGCGTACTCGTTCCGGGCCCCGTTGCGCCGGTCCTTGACCGCCACCATCGCGCCGACATGGGTCGGTGAGCCACTTCGCCGGATGTAGGCGCGCACGTGCGGGGCGAAGTACCCGCCCGCGCCGGCGAGCAGCGGCATCGCGAACGGCGGCATGATCGATAGCGCCCACATCGCGTTGGACTCAGACTGCTTCTCGAACGCCACCGCGAGCACCCGCCGGTGCACGCCCGCCTGCACGAGATTGGTGGCGACCACGCCGGTGGCGCCGCCCACCGAACCGGCCGTGTGCACGCGCAGCAGTGGCTTGCCCACGGCGCCGAGCGCGTCGGCTAGGTACAGCTCGGGCATCATGACGCCCTCGAACAGGTCCGGCGCCTTGCCGACGACCACCGCGTCGATGTCGGCCAGGGTCAGCCCAGCATCGGCGAGGGCGCGATCCACCGCTTCCCGGCACAAGCCCGCCATCGACACGTCCGGCCGCTTGCTGCGGTGGTATGTCTGCCCGGTGCCGAGCACCGCCGCCCGGTTAGCCGTCATCGCCCCTCCAGCACGCAGACGAGGTTCTGCTGCAGCGCGGGGCCGCTGGTCGCGTGCCCGAGCGCCCGAGCGGCTCCGCCTGACGAGACAGCGCGAGCGGCGTGCCCGATCCGGGCCAGTCCGGCCGCGAACATCGGATTGCCGCGAGGGCCCCGCCCGAAGGGCTGATATGCACGGCGCCGCCCAGGCCGAGGGCCGCGCGCAGGATCAGCTCCTGGTGGGTGAACGGCGCGTGCAACTCGGCCACGTCCACGCCAGAAGCGTCCGTGGCCGAGCCCGCCCCTGCCGCGGACGGTGCAACCGTCAGATCACGCGATCCGAGCGACCCGGAGTCGATCCGGTGCGCGAACCCGGTGATCCAGGCCGGCCGCTCGCACAGCTCGCGCGCCCGGTCCCCGGCCGCGATGATGACCGCCGCCGCGCCGTCGGTGACTGGAGCGCAGTCGTGCGCGCGCAGCGGCTCGGCCACATAGGGCGCGGCGAGCAGGTCGTCGACATCGGCAGGTCCCGACAGCTGGGCCCTGGCGTTCGAGACAGCAGCGGCCCGCGACGCGGCCGCGACCTCAGCCATCGCCCGTTCCGTCCAGAGGTTCTTCTCGAGACCGAGCCGTGCCTGCAGCGCAGCGATGCTGACCGAGTCCGGCCACAGCGGCGCCACGACATAGGGATCGAGCTGCAGTGCCAGCACTCGCCGCAGGTCTCCCGCCGACGACTTGCCGAATCCGTAAGCCAGCGCGATGTCCGCGTCGCCGGTGAGCACCTTGACCCACGCTTCATACAGCGCCCACGCGCCGTCCATCTCGACGTGCGACTCCATGACCGGCGGGAACGCGCCGATCGCGTCGACCGCCGAGACGAACGAGAACGCCCGCCCGGCGAGGTAGTCCGACGAGCCTGAGCACCAGAAGCCGATGTCGCCCTTGATCAGCCCAGTCTGGTCGAAGACCTCGCGGAAGACAGGCACCAGCATCTCCACGCCGTTCGTGGTGCCGTCGGTCCGGCGCACGTTCGGCGCCTCAGCGAATGCGACAACAGCAACGTCACGCATCAGCGGGTGGTCCTCACAAGTGGTGGGCGTAGGAGTCGTACGGCGCGTCAGGCTCGCCGGTCGGCTCGAAGTGGTCGATGTTCTCCGCGGTGGTGCCCCACTGCTCCGGCGGCTTCCACACCGCCCGGACTCGCATGCCCATCCGGACGTCCTCGGGGGCGCAGCCGAGAATCAGGTGCTGGAAGGGGATGTCGGCGCCGTCGAGCAGCACCGACGCGGCCACGTATGGCACCGGCACCCGCTGTCCCTGGAACGGGACGTTCACCACGCAGAACGTCGTCACCGTGCCGGTGTCCGGCAGCTCGACGTCCGTCGCGGTCGGGACTCCGCAGGTCGGGCACGCGCCACGTGGTGGCACGTAGACCTTGCTGCAGGAGGGGCACCGCTGCCCGATGATCTTGCCCTCGGCGAGCGCGCGCAGATAGCGGCTCTCCTCCGCCGATGCGCTGTGGGTATAGCGGAGGCTGATCGGAGCGATCATCGTTCCCGTCTCCGTACCGGAGAGGGGAACGGGCTCGGTGGCTGCCGGTGCCGCAGCTCTCGTCGCGGCCTCGTCGGCGGGCTCGAAGCACTCGATATCGGTGATCCGCCCGGCGGGCTCAGCGGCCCAGCGCGGCGTGACTCGCATGCCCGTGCGCAGGCCGGCTTGGCTGCCCGCATCGACCGCGTGCAAGAGAGCGGTGTCGGCGCCATCGAGCTGGATCAGCGCCCAGGCGAACGGGCGGTCCAGCGGCTGGCCCTCGCGCGGTGCGGGCTGCCATGACCAGGTCAGCACCGTGCCTGCCGGTCCTACCTCGATCAGCTCCTGCGGGGGCGCGAACGTCACCGGGTCGTACTCGGCGGGCGGCACGTGCACCCGGCCGTCGGCGCTGCGGGATCCCAGGATGCGGCGTTCCGCCAGGCCGTGCATGAACCGGCCGAGTACCGGGCCCAGCGACCTGGTGTAGTCGAAGCTGATCTCCAGCGGAGCGCTGAGCGGCGTAAGCACGCATGAAAGTGAAACACGTTCTAGCTGGCGGCGCCAGTTGTCGTGAATCGCGGCCGCTGCAGCCGACCCTTGGGCGGGACCCGCAGCCGCGGATCCCGCCCACAGCGCCTACTCACCGGTAAATCGAAACTCCGCCTGCCACGGGCCGTCTGCTTGGACGACGTCCCAGTAGCGTTCGGCAATGCGCTCTGGGTCAAAGGCAGTGCCGGGAGCGATTTGTCCGGCGATCGTGAGCGTCGCCACCCGTATTCCGTCCGGTTCCAAGTCGGCCCCCAGCATGGTCGCGGCCGACCGGAGGGCGGCTTTCCCGAGAGAGACGGTCGCGAGGGCTGGGATCGGGTGGTCTGCGAATCCGCCTCCCGTGACGATCATGGTGCCGAATCCTGCGGCCCTCATGGCCGGGGCGGCCACCTGCGCGACAACGATGGCACTGATTACGTCCACTGCGTAGGCCGCCTGGAGGTGCGCGACGCTCGCAGTCAACAGGCGATCCGGCGCACCCATGACCGCGTTGTAGATGATGACTCCCGGCGCACCGGCGCCGCGGTAGAAGTCGGTCATTCGGGCACGCAGGCCCTCGGGATCGCTCGCGTCCGCCTCGATGGTGCCGATCTCGGCGCCAGTGTCCGACAGACTGCCCGCGAGGTCGCCCAGCCTGTCGGCACTTCGAGCCACCAAGGTGACTCGGTAACCCCCGGCAGCGAAACGGCGGGCGACGGCCAGGCCGAGGCCCGGACCGGCACCTACGAGTAGCAGGTGATTGCGGTTGACAGCGCCAACGTCGGTTCCGTCAGGGTCGCCGGCGGGTTCGCGTGTCATGAGGGCTCCTCACTGGATCAAGCTTGCTCTCAGATTTCAGAGTCAGCGCCGGGCAACGTGGTATCTGGGAGTCCCTAGTCTCGGCCGACGATTACTTCGGCCCAGCTACTATGTCCGGCTCAGCTGTGGCACTCCTTGTTTTGACCGACCCGTCCGGCCAGTTGTCCGCCGGGAGCAACGCAGCGCGCATGGATGGCGACCTACTACCCCTATAGGGGTAGCGATGCGCCAGCCATCGTCTGTCGTGAGTGGCTCACTGGCCGGAAAAGTTCGGTTTGCGCTTTTCGGCGAAGGCGCGCGGTCCCTCCTTGGCGTCCTCGCTGGCGAATACAGCCATGCCGAGCTTCGCCTCGTGAGCGAACGCGTCGTTCTCGGCCAGGCCCTCTGACTCGCGGATGGTACGGAGGATCGCCTGCACCGCAAGCGGGCCGTTGGCGGCGATCATCTCGGCAATTTCCAGCGCCTTGGTCAGCGCCTGGCCGTCCTCGACGACGTGGCCAATCAGCCCGATGGCCTGGGCCTCCGCCGCGGTGATGTGCCTGCCGGTGAGCAGCAGGTCGGCGGCGACCGTGTAGGGGATCTGGCGGACGAGCCGGACCGCCGAGCCGCCAAGCGGGAACAGGCCCCAGCGAGCCTCCGATATGCCGAACCGGGCGCTGCGTCCGGCCACCCGGATGTCGGTGGCCTGCAGGATCTCGGTGCCGCCCGCGATCGCGGGCCCCTCTACGGCGGCGATCAGCGGCTTAGCCAGCCGCCTGCCCTTGAGCAGCGGCTCGATCACCGACGGATCGAACGTACCGGAGCGGAACGAGTCCCCTGGATGCGCCGTGGTCATGGCCTTCAGGTCGGCGCCAGCGCAGAATGCGCCGCCGGCTCCGGTCAGGATGCAGACCCGGACCTGCGGGTCGTGGTCGACTCGGTCCCAGGCTTCTCGCATGATCGCCATCATCGGGGCGCTGAGCGCGTTGCGCGCCTGCGGCCGGTTCATCGTGACAACGAGGACGTGTCCGCGTAGCTCCACCAGAGCGTGCGGTTCCTCCCCGTGACCGACCGAGGTGGCGGACATCTGGACGACCTCCTCGCCGGCCACGTCGCAGTGGCAAATCCGCGTGCGTGGCCGGTTGTGCCGAACGATAACACGTTCTAGTTTCGTACCCATGGCCGTGAACATCGCTGACCTCTTCGAGCACGCCGTTGACGCCGTACCGGAGCGGCTGGCCATCGCCTGCGGCGATGTGGAGGTCAGATACTCTGAGCTCGAGGCGCGCGCTAATCAGCTAGCGCACTACCTCGCTGCGGCCGGTGTCGGCACCGGCGACCACGTCGGCGTCTATGGCCGGAACTCCATCGAGCTCGTCGAGGCCTTCCTCGCGTGCTACAAGCTGCGGGCTATTCCGGTCAATGTCAACTACCGGTACGTCGAGGCGGAGCTGCGGTACCTGTTCAGCGAGGCCGAACTGAAAGGCCTGGTCTTCGACCGGCAATACGGCGACAAGGTAACCGCGCTGCTGCCGGACTTCCCTGATCTGGGCGCGCTCCTCGCGATCGACGACGGCAGCGGCGTGGCGCTGCCCGTTGGCGCGGTGGATTTTGCTGCGGCGCTGGCGACCAAGTCGGCGGCGCGGGACTTTGCCGAGCGGAGTCCCGACGACATCTACCTGCTGTATACCGGCGGCACGACCGGATACCCCAAGGGCGTGCTCTGGCGGCACGAGGACGTGTGGCGCACGCTCGGCGGAGGTATCGACTTCGCCACCGGTGAGAGGCTGGCCGATGAGTGGCAGCAGAGCCGCCGCGGGAGCGCCGGCCCGGCTGGCATGGTGCGGCTGGCATTCGCACCTCTCATCCACGGCAGCGCGCAGTGGAGCACGCTCCCGGCCCTGTTCGCCGGTGACACTGTGGTGCTCCTGCCGCAGTTCGACGCCCATGAAGCCTGGCGGGCCGTGGAGCGGCA
Source organism: uncultured Actinomycetota bacterium (assembly GCA_963718765.1). Classification (GTDB taxonomy): domain Bacteria; phylum Actinomycetota; class Actinomycetes; order Streptosporangiales; family Streptosporangiaceae; genus JAJYUU01. The sequence continues at coordinate 278,937 of CAVQZV010000018.1, read as the reverse complement.
CAAGGTCAACACGATCGTGATGGTCGGCGACGCCATGGCCAGGCCGCTGATCGAGGCATACCAGGAGAACCACTACGACGCATCCTCGGTGATCGCCGTGTCGAGCAACGGCTCGATCTTCTCGGCGACGGTCAAGGATCAGTACCTGAAGCTGCTGCCGAACATCGTCATCACCGACGCGATCGGCTCGTCCGAGACGGGCTTCACCGGCCTCGGCTTCGTATCGGCGGGCACCGGGAAGACCGAGGGACCGAGGGTAACGGCCGGCCCCTCGACCATCGTGATCGATGAGCACAACCGGCCGGTCGCACCGGGGCGAGGTAGGCAGGATTGCCCGCGGTGGTCACGTCCCGCTCGGCTACTACAAGGATCCGGTCAAGACCGCAGCGCTGTTCGCCGAAGTCGACGGCGCACGTTACGCGGTGCCGGGCGACTGGGCCCGGGTCGAGATGGACGGTTCCATCACCCTGCTCGGCCGGGGCAACACGTGTGTGAACACCGGCGGCGAGAAGGTGTATCCCGAGGAGGTCGAGGGCGCGCTCAAGTCATTTGGCAGCATCTTCGATGCCATCGTGATCGGTGTACCCGACGACCGGCTCGGACAGCGAGTTGCTGCCCTCGTCCAGCCGCGTGACGGGCAGGCCGTTGACCTGACGGCCCTGGACGCGCACCTGCGGACTCAGATCGCGGGCTACAAGGTGCCGAGGTCGATCTGGCTGGTGGAGCATGTGGGCCGGACGCCTGCGGGCAAGGCCGACTACCGCTGGGCGCACCGGTACGCCGAAGAGCAACTGGCGGCCACCGGCCCGCGCGAGGACGCTGACGCGGCCAAGGGCCAGCCAGCTTCTGCCTAAGGGGCTGCTATGCGCACACCAATCTGCGACGTGCTCGGCATCGAGCACCCGATATTCGGGTTCACGCCGTCGGAGCACGTCGCTGCCGCGATCAGCCGGGCCGGCGGGCTCGGCGTGCTCGGCTGCGTGCGGTTTAACGACGCGGCCGAACTGGACACGGTGCTGGACTGGATGGACGCCAGCACCGACGGACGGCCCTATGGCGTCGACGTGGTGATGCCGGCGACGATCCCTGCCGAGGGCGCGGCCATCGACCTGAATCAGCTCATCCCGGCCGGGCACCGGGAGTTCGTCGAGCAGACGCTGATCAGGCTCGGCGTGCCGCCGCTGCCAACAGAAAGTCAGACGGCGGACGGCGTGCTCGGCTGGCTGCACTCGGTGGCCAGGGAGCAGGTCGAGGTGGCGCTCGGCCATCCGGCCCGGCTCATCGCCAATGCGCTCGGCTCCCCGCCGCCGGACGTCATCGCCAGCGCGCATGATCGCGGCATGCTGGTGGCCGCGCTGGCCGGGAAGGCCGCACACGCTCGCTCGCACGTGGCGGCCGGCGTCGACATCGTGGTGGCCCAGGGCTACGAGGCTGGCGGGCACACCGGCGAGATCGCCACCATGGTCCTGGTGCCGGAGGTCGTGGACGCGGTCGGGCCTGACGTGCCGGTACTGGCGGCCGGCGGTATCGGCAGCGGCCGACAGATCGCAGCCGCCCTCGCCCTCGGCGCGGCTGGGGCGTGGATGGGCTCGGCGTGGCTGGTCACCTCGGAATACGCGGCTCTGTCGCCACTCCCGGCGGTTCGGGACGCCTTGCTCGCGGCCAGCTCGTCCGACACCGTCCGGTCGCGGGTCTATAGCGGCAAGCCCGCTCGGCTGCTCAAGAACCGCTGGACTAATGCGTGGACCGAGCCCGGCGCACCCGATCCGCTGCCAATGCCGCTGCAGAACCTCCTGGTCGCCGGGGCGCACCAGCGGCTGATGGCCTCCGGCAATCCGGAGGTCGTCCCGATGCCCGTCGGCCAGATCATCGGCCGGATGAATGAGGTGAGGCCGGTCGCCGAGGTCATGAGCAGCCTGGTGGCCGAACTCGACGACACCCTCGGCCGGCTTGGCGGCTTGCGCTAGCCGCACTTTCGTGCAACGCGCAGCGCGCCACTCGACCAGCGATTACGTCGGGACCGCGCTGAACAAAAGGTTAACGAGCGCCCGTAGAACGTCACCCGGCGTACAGTTGCGACTGCAGTCCGGTTAGCTGGGTGCGCTCCGCCGAGGAGAAGCTACCGGATCCGGGGCCAAGGTCTCGGCAGAGAACATGGAGCGCACCGTGAAAGTTCCCCTGCTGTCGTTACGGCGACTGTCTATCCCTTCGCTTGTCGTGCTCGCCGTGGTCGCGGCGGGTTCCCTGACCGACGCCGGCATGAGCGCCGAGGCCGCGCCAGGCGGCACCAGCTCCGGGACGGTCCTGCAAACTAACCTCGTATCCGACCTGCCGGGCGTTGCCGCAGTCCAGGACCCCAACCTGGTCAATGCCTGGGGCATCTCCGAGAGCGGCGCAAGCCCGTTCTGGATCTCGGACAACAACGCCGGGGTGACCACTCTCTACCAGGTGCCGACTGGCGGCACGGTTTCAGTCAATCCGCTGGTCGTGAACATCCCGACACCCGTAGCCAACACTGGCGGCACCCCGACCGGCACGGTCTTCAACATCGGGCCTAGCGGATCCTTCCAGGTCACTGGCCTCAACAAGAGCGGGCAGACGGCGTCGGCCTCAGCCCTGTTCCTTTTCGACACCGAGGATGGGACCATCGTCGGCTGGAACCCGGGCATTGACCCGACTGGCAAGTTCGCCGGCCCGGGCGGTGTGAGCGCAGACGCCGCCATCGCTGTCGACAACTCGGGCAATAACTTCACCAACCCGAACCCCGGCCAGCAAACAGGCGCGGTTTACAAGGGCCTCGCCATTGCGGCCAGCAGCACCCCGATCATCGCCAGCGATGCCAACAGCACCGCCCTGCTCTACGCCACGAACTTCCGCGACGGAACCGTCGAGGCCTATGACACCCACTTCGACCAGGTCACGGGTTTGCCAGCAGGCGCGTTCAGCGACCCCGCCATGCCTGCCGGGTATTCGCCGTTCAACGTGCAGGTGCTGAACGGGCAGGTCTATGTCAGCTACGCGCGGCAGGACGCCCTCCGGCACGACGACGCGGCCGGCCCGCACCGCGGTTTCGTCGACGTCTTCAACCTCGATGGCAGCCCGGGTCTGCCTGGCGGAAACGTCCGGCTTGTCACGCGCGGACCGCTCGATTCGCCGTGGGGCATGGCGATCGCGCCGCAGGGCTTCGCCGGGCTCAACGCCGGCGGCGATCCGGTACTGCTGGTGGGCAATTTCGGCGACGGGCTCATCCACGCCTTCGATGCGAGCACCGGAGCGGAGCTAGGCCAGCTTGATGACCCCGACGGCGAGCCGATTCAGATCGACGGGCTGTGGGCGCTGAAGGTCGGAAATGGCGGCAGCGGAGGCGCCAGCAACACCGTCTATTTCACCGCAGGTCCCTTCGGCGAGTCGCACGGCCTGTTCGGCTCGCTTTCAACCGTGGCTCCCGGATCTCCCGAAGGACCAGCCGAGGCCCAGTGGGTGCAGGCGAACCTGGACATCGTTCAGCTCGATCTGCACGTGCTCGCGAGCGATTCCGCGAGCGGCGCGTCTGCGGCCACGATCAGGCAGGACGTCCACACTCTCGAAGCCGACACTCGTCAGCTGCAGGCTGTGGAACACGATTTCGCTAGGGACGCGCTATCCGACGCGACCCCGTAGCGAAATAGTCACCGGGCCAGCGGGGCGGGGACAGCCAAGCTGACTCCGCCCCGCGCCCGGCTGGCCGAGCCTGGCTAATCGCCCGTGACGCCGTCGATGAGTTCCCTGATGAGGTCGGCGTGGCCGTTGTGCCGCGCGTACTCCTCGATCATGTGCAGGTAGATCCAGCGCAGGTCCAGGGTGGTGCCGGGCCGACTCAGGAACGTGTCGTCGAGCGACCGGCCGCGGGCTACGTCGTCGGCTGCCGCGCACTCCGCGGCGAAGGCACCGAAGTCCGCCTCCGCGCCGGCCGGATCGGCCAGGTCGAAGTCGCCATCAGGGAACTCGTCGCTGCAATAGAGCAGGCCGATGTCCTGACCGTCGAGCCGACGGCCGAACCAGGACCGCTCTACCTCGGCCATGTGCCGGACAAGGCCGAGCAGGGACAGTGTCGACGACGCCACCGGCCGGATGACGAGCTGGTCGCCGGTCAGGCCGGCGCACTTCCAGCGCAGAGTCGCGCGGTGATAGTCGAGCCAGCCCTGCAGCGCCGCGCGCTCGGGTGCGGGTTCTTGCGGCTCGACGCGGTCGATATCCGGTGCGGTCCAGGTCATCCCCGCATAGTCGCGTGGGGCAGGCCGCGCGGGCAACCGAATTTACCGGCTCGCCGACGGGCGATCTTTCTTGGGCAGCTTGCCGACCACCATGTCGTAGGAGGCATCGACCGCCTCCCGGAGCTCCTCGTCTGGGATGTCGCCGCCGAGCCGCAGGTCGTTCCACCCGGATCGGCCGATGTAGGCCATCACGGTGGCGTCGCCGGGGTATCGGGCCAGCCACTCGTCGGCGATCTCACGGGTCGCGCCGCACTTGAGCCCCACGCTGGCCCTCGATTCCGGCCCCAGGAAGGCGAAGATCTTGCTGCCGACCTTCACCACGACGTCGCCCTCCCACGGCTCGTCCCGCCACGCGCCTGGCTTTCCCAGGCAATAGCTGAGCAGTTCGTCGACGGTCACGGCCCCTCCTCGGGTTGGCTCCATGCCCTGGACGCGGCGCCGAAGGATCGCCGCCTAGAGGGCCGGACGGGAAGGCGCCGGGCTGGGTGCGGGAGTGCCGCCGCTTGGGATATCGCTCGGACCGAGCGTGCGGCATGTCCGGCAGCCATCGACCGTGTAGACGATCACGTCGCTGTAGTAGTGACCTTTGAGCCCGATCCGCCAGAACATGCCCACCCACTTCGGCGAGTGGTTGCGGTCGACCAGTATTGCCCCGATCTTCTCCGTCTTCACGTAGTTCTCAAAGCGGGCAACATTGGCCGGGCTCGCCGTCGAAAGCCGCTGTACTTGCCGGGGCAGGTCGCTGCCCTTCGTGATGGCCTGGTTGATATAGCCGCCGGCGAGCCGCGTGTAGAAATCTGTCTGGGCCTGCCAGAGCATGCCGGCGTTGCCGACGTCCGACACGACAACGACCGTCTCCCCGCGGGACAGGTGCTTCCGGTAGTCGCCCGAGCTGATGAAATTCGGAAGAGTGCTGCGCGGGTAGATGTCGATCGCGCCGGCGTCCTGCACGAGCGCTGCCACCACTAGCACCGCCAGCGATGCTCGCAGCCACCGGTTGGCTTGCGGCCGGGCGAGCCATAGCGCCGTCATCACCGCGAGGGCCAGGTAGGCGAACAGCATCAGCCGGGAGGGATAAGCGTTGCGCACGATGGGCAGCTGCCAGATCCGGGCCCACGGGAACGTGAAGACCTGGCCGCCACCGATGTGCAGCGAGGTCCCAAGCGAGGCGAGGATCACGAAGGCCACAATGCCGACCAGGAACCGGACGAGTCTGCTGGACCAGCCCGTCACCCCGAGCAGCAGGGCCACCAGCAGCACGGGGATCCCGACATAGCCCGCCGCCGAGACCGGTATCGGCCCCGTGGCCAGTTCGTAGAGCCACGAGATCCTGGTGGTGGTCCCCGGCCGAGGGATCACGAGGCTGGCCAGGTCCAGGTTCGTATCGGCATGCAGGACTGGGGCCTTGACCGTCAGCGCATAGGCGAGATAGGGGAGCGCCAGCAGAATCGCGACCGCATAGGCGTAGCCGAGGTACCGAGCCAGCCTCAGCACCTCGGGCCGCCTGGCACGCCCGGCGGCCAAGACGCCGACAACCAGCGACACTGCCAGCAGCGCCGTCAGGTCGGCAAATGTCTCCAGGAACAGGTAGAACTGCACGGCCATCGTCAGGCCCGCGAGAATGACGAACGCCCGGGTTCCGATAGCGCCCTCGCGCCAGAGCACAACCAGGTAGGCCAGGATCGGCAGCAGGAGGCTGTAAGTCAGGTTGAGTTGCCCGGCTGCGATGTGGTTCATCTCGTACGCCGAGAAGCCGAACACGGCCCCGCCGACCAGGGACGGCCAGAATTTCCGGGTTATCCGGCGGCAGAGCACGAATGCAGCCCAGGCCGCAAGCGGCGGCGCCAGGATGACGAGCAGGTTGAAGGTCACGATCGGCCCGGCCGTGAGGGTGAGCGGCGCCGCCAGGAGGGCGATCGGCGGGATCGCGGTCACCCAGGCCAGGGAGTGTCCCGCCGGTGCACGGACCAGATGGGTAAAGAACGGGTTGAGGTGGTGGCCGATGGCATATGGCCACCACCGAAGGCACCAGGTGTAGAAGTTGGGGTCCTGGCTGACCTGGTCAAGGTGAGCGTCCCCGAGGGGATGGCTCACCAGGTAGCGGCCGCTGGTGGTCAGCCACACGGCAAGGTAGAACGCCAGTGCGAGCAGGCCGAGGATGCTCGGCCGGCGATACCAGGCAACTGGAGTGGCGTCCTGCACGGTCGCCGGCTGCACGTTTTGGACGACCGCTGAGCCAGGCGCCGCAGCCTGGCCTTCGCCATGACGGCTCAGCGGGGCCATCACGAGGGCGGCAACGGCGGAGTGCGCTGTCCGCGGGTGAGGGACTCCTGGCTGCCCGGCGGGCCAGAGCGCCTCGTCGCTGGCATGCCCGCCCGTCGCGAAACCGCGGGCCTCGCGCACCAGGTACAGCGGGCGCGCCCTAGCCTCGTCGTAGATTCTCGCCACGTACTGGCCCACCATGCCAACCACCGTCAGCTGCACTCCGGCTAGGAATGTGATCGTTACCAGCAACGAAGCATAGCCGGATACCTGGGAAACCCCGGCCAGCTTCAATGCAATAAGGACAATGCCATAGACCACGGATCCAAGTGCCACCAGCAAGCCAAGCGACAGCGCTAGCCGCAACGGCGCCGTGGAGAATCCGATAAATCCGTCGAGCGCCAGGCGCACCATCTTGCGCAGCGGGTATTTGCTGTCCCCCGCTTCGCGCGAGGCCCGGGAATACGGCACCGCAGTCTGCCGGAATCCAATCCAGGAGAACATTCCCCGGACATATCTGTTCCGCTCGCGCATCTGCAGAAAGGCATCGAGGGCCCGCCGGTCGACCAGTCGGAAGTCACCGACCTCCACAGGCTGCTCGATCTCGGCGAGGCGCCGCTGCATCCCGTAGAACAGGGTCGCCGTCCGGCGCTTGAAGACCGTATCGCCCTCCCGGCGCTCCCGCACCGCGTAGACCACGTCGTAGCCCTGCTGCCAGCGCTCGGCAAGCTCGAGGATGACTTCCGGAGGATCTTGAAGGTCGGCGTCCATGACGACGACTGCCTGGCCGGACGCCACGTCCATACCCGCCGTGATGGCGATCTGATGGCCGAAGTTCCGCGATAGCTGGACGATCTTGAATCGAGGATCGCGCCCGTTCACGTCGATCATCATCGGGTAGCTGGCGTCGCGGCTACCGTCGTCGACGAGGACGACCTCGGCGGGGCCGTCCAGCTTGTCCAGGACGGGGCGCAGCCGATCGACCAGGGCCGGAAGGGACTCCTGCTCGTTATAGATGGGGATGACGATCGAGTACTTGACAGAGTCCACTGGGTCTTTCTACCCCCTGGGCCGCGAACCTGGGATATACTACGCGAACTTCTCGTGCTGGGCGATTTCGCGATCGAGCTTACGGCGTCTGCTGGCCCGCGGAACCCGCAAGCGTTCGGCCGGATTATCTGACGATACTGGCACAGCGGGCGCGAGTAGTTTTTGATGCTCCGCGACCTGCCAACATCACTCGCGCCGTAGCTCGTCGGGGGCGGGGATTCAATGGCCCATACGCCCTTGGTGGGGATCCCAGCGGCTCCGCCAGTCTTCTTGGTCCGGTTCACATTGACAGCCGTGGCGGCCAGGCTCACAGTGACGAGTCAGAGATATCCGTCAATGGCAGCCGGACCGGCAGGAGACCGTAGTGAAAACCAGGGCAGCGATACTGAGAGGCGTCGGCAAGGACTGGGAGATCGTCGACCTGGAGCTCGATCCGCCGAGGGCGGGCGAGGTTCTGATCCGTTACGTCGCATCCGGACTGTGCCACTCCGACGATCACGTGCGGACTGGCGATATTCCCGTCCGGTATCCGATCGTGGGCGGCCACGAGGGAGCCGGGATCATCGAGCAGGTCGGCGACGGGGTCAGCGGGCTGAAGCCGGGCGACCATGTCGTCTGCTCGTTCCTGCCCGTCTGCGGCCGGTGCCGGTTCTGCTCGCGCGGGCAGTCCAACCTGTGCGACCTCGGCGCCTTGCTCGTGGACAACTGCCTGCCTGACGGCTCGTTCCGGTTCCACGGCGACGGCGAGGACTTCGGCCAGATGTGCCTGGTCGGCACGTTCTCCCAGTACGCGACGGTCTCCGTGCACTCGTGCATCAAGATCGACGATGACCTCCCGCTTGAGGTCGCGGCGCTCGTCGGCTGCGGCGTGCCGACCGGATGGGGCACCGCGGTCAACTCCGGTGGCGTGCGGCCGGGAGACACGGTCGTGATCTACGGGATCGGCGGAGTCGGCATCAACGCCGTGCAGGGCGCATCCTTCGCGGGCGCGCAGCACGTGATCGCCGTCGATCCGCTGCCGAACAAGCGCGAGGCAGCCGAGCGCCTAGGCGCCACGCACACGGCAGCTAGCGGGTCCGAGGCACAAGAACTCATCACCGAGCTCACCCGCGGCGTGGGCGCCGACCACGCGCTGGTTACCGTCGGCGTGGTCACCGAGGACGTCATCGAGTCGGCCTTCAACGCCGTCCGCAAGCACGGCAGCGTGGTCGTAACCGGCCTCGCCGGGCCCGACAAGATCAACATCAAGCTGCCCAGCTTCTTCCTCACCCTTTTCGAGAAAGAAATCAAGGGTGCGCTGTTCGGCGGCGGCAACCCGTTCGACGAGATCCCGCGCATGATGGACCTGTATCGCGCCGGGCGTCTCAAGCTCGACGAGCTCGTAACCAACACCTACCGGCTGGACGACGTCAATCAGGGCTACCAGGACCTCCTCGACGGCAAGAACGTGCGCGGCCTGCTCATCCACGAGCACTAGCTCGCCGTCGCTCCCGACGGTCGCGATGCCAGCCGTCGCAGTGCCGGGGGCCGCGCTAACGCGGCCCCCGGCACTGTTTGTCTGATCAGGCCAAGGCCTGCGCGTCCTCGAGCGCGCGCCGCACCAGGACCCTGGCCAGGTGCTCCCGGTACGCGCGCGGGGCGTTGAGGTCGTCCGACGGACTGGTGCCCTCGGCTGCATGCGCAGCCGCGTCTCGCGGCGATGCGCCGGCGGCGAGGGCCGCCTCAACCGCACCGGCCCGAACCGGTGTCTGGCCCATGTTCACCAGCGAGACCCGGCCGCCCTGCACGACTACGCCGACGATGGCCCAGTCGATGGCCCGCTTGGTGAACTTCTGGAACGCCCAGCCAGCAGCGGCGGGCTTGCCGACGCGAATCTCGGTCAGCAGCTCGCTCGGTTCCAGGGCCGACTCGAATAGCCCGCGGAAGAAGTCCGCGGCCGCGATTTCCCTGGTGCCTGCTGGTCCGCGGGCGACGAGCGTCGCGTCCAGCGTCAGCACGACGGCCGGCAGATCAGCGGCCGGGTCCGAGTGGGCCAGCGACCCGCCGATCGTGCCGCAGTGCCGGACCTGAGGATCGCCGATCTGCCCGGCCGCGTGGGCGAGCAGCGGGACCTCTCGCGCGAGCAGGCTCGACCCAGCCAGCTCACCGTGGGTGGTCGCCGCACCCACCGCGACATAGTCCCCCTCGTCCCGGATATAGCTGAGCTCGCCGAGCCGGCCGATATCCACCAGCGTCTCCGGCACAGCCAGCCGCAGTTTCATGAGCGGGAGCAGGGAGTGGCCGCCGGCCAGGAACTTGGCGTCCTCTCCGTCGCGGGCGACGAGGTCGACCGCCTCGTCGACCGACCAGGCCCGCTTATAGGTAAAAGGTGCGGGGATCAACTGGCCTGCCTTTCGCCAGCCGCCGCCAGGATGGCGCGGACGATGTTGTGATAGCCGGTGCACCGGCACAGATTGCCCTCGAGCGCGGTCCGGACCTGTTCCTCGTTCGGAGCCGGGTTCTCATCGAGCAGGGACACGGCGGCCATGACCATGCCCGGCGTGCAGAAGCCGCATTGCAGGCCGTGCTCCGCGCGGAATGCGCGCTGGACCGGGTGCAGCTCGCCATCGCCGTCGCTCAGCCCTTCCAGCGTGACGACTTCGCGGCCGTCGGCCTGCGCCGCGAGCAGCGTGCAGGACTTCACCGAGCGGCCGTCCAGCAAGATGGTGCAGGCCCCGCACGAACTGGTGTCGCAGCCAACGTTGGTCGCGGTGAGCCCAGCCTGCTCGCGGACGAAGTGCACAAGCAGCGTGCGATCCGGTATCTCCGCCTCGACCTGGCTGCCGTTCACTGTCACGGTGACCTTCACTGGCCCTCCCCAGTAGAGCTTGCATCGTTGATGGCGGCCCAGACCCTGGCCGGGGTGGCCGGCATGTCGATGTGGCGCACACCGAGGTGGCTGACCGCATCGATCACTGCGTTCTGCACGGCTGGCGTCGCTCCGATCGTGCCGGCCTCGCCGATGCCCTTGACTCCGAGCGGGTTGGCTTTCGTCGGTGTCTCGCTCGCCAGGAGTTCGAAGCTCGGCAGCTCGGCAGCGGTGATGATCGCGTAGTCCACCAGCGTCCCGGTCACCGGGTTGCCGTCGGAGTCATAGACCACCTCTTCCAGCAGCGCCTGCGCCGCGCCCTGGGCGATGCCGCCGTGCCGCTGCCCTTCGGCGAGCAGCGGGCTGACGACCGGTCCGGCGTCGTCGACGGTGACGTGCCGGATGAGCCGCACCTTGCCGGTCTCAGTGTCGACCTCGACGACGGCGAGGTGCGTGCCGAACGGGAAGCTGGGCTGCCCCTCGGTGAAGTTGGCGTCCGCGGCCAGGCCCTGCGGCCCGGCGTGCGCGGCCACCTCGGCCCAGGTCCGGCTCGACGCGGGGTCTCCCCGGACCTGCCACACACCTCGTCCGGTATCCAGTTCCAGGTCTGCCTCGCTCGCCTCCAGCATCGCGGCGGCCACGCCCCTGGCCTGTTCCTTGACATCGATGGCCGCGATGCGGACCGCCGTCCCGCCGAGCTGCAGCGACCGCGACGCATACGTGCCAGTGCCGAACGGGATCAGGTCAGTGTCACCGTGCACGACCGTGATGTCGTCCATCGGAATGCCGAGCTCGTCCTGCAGCAGCATGGCCCACGCTGTGTGATGTCCCTGACCATGCGCCGAGCTGCCGGTGTAGACCGTGGCGGTGCCGTCGTCGTGCACCATTACCCGGGCCGTCTCCCCGCCCGCGGCGTCTGCAGCGGTGATCTCCACGTAGCTGCCCAGACCGAGACCCAGCTGCAGCGTGTCGCCACGCTCCCGGCGCCGGGCCTGCTCGGCCCGCAGCTCGCTGTAGCCCGCCCCCGCGAGCACCTTGTCCAGGGCCGCAACATACTCGCCGGTGTCGTAGACGGCGCCGCCTCCCGAGCTGTAGGGGAACTTGTCAGGCGGCACCAGGTTGATCCGGCGGACCTCCGCCGGGTCCATCCCGATCTCGGCGGCGAACAGGTCGACGGCCCGCTCAACGGCCGCGGTTGCCTCCGGCCGCCCGGCGCCCCGGTAGGCGGAGATCGGCGTCGTGTTGGTCACGATGACCTGGTAGGCGGTCTGCACCGTCGGAATGTCGTACGGGCCAGAAGCCATGAGGCCGGTGAGGAACGGCAGGAATCCGCTCATCCGCGGGTACGCGCCGGTGTCCTGCACGACGTCGTTCCGGTAAGCGAGGATGCGCCCGTCGCGGGTGCCGCCGATCTTGATGTGCTGGCGCTGTGCCCGGCCGTGCGTCATGCCGACGAGGTTCTCGCTCCGGGTCTCCGCCCAGCGCACCGCTCGGCCCGTGTGCCTGGCCGCCCAGGCCACGAGCAGCGCGTCACGGTCCGCCCCGATCTTGGCACCGAACGCGCCGCCGACATCGGGCGCCACAACCCGGATGGCCTCCATGTCCAGCCCGAAGACACCCATCAGGATGAAGCGACTGATCTGCGCGTTCTGCGTGCTCACCCAGACGGTCAGCTTGCCGTCGGCCCACACGGCGGCCGCCGCCCGGCCCTCCATCGGCACCGGCGCGAGGCGCTGATTGACGATGGTCTGCTCGACCACGACTTCACAGTCGGCGAAGGCCGTGCCCTCGTCTGTCGAGCCAATTGTCAGGGCGATGTTCGATCCGGTCGGCGGGAACAGCAGCGAATGACCGGCTAGCCCGCTGTCGAAATCCGCCACCGCGGGCAGCGGCTCATAGTCGACGCTGACCAGTTCGGCAGCGTCCTCGCCCTGGTAGCTGTCGTCGGTCAGCACCATCGCGACCGGCTCGCCGACAAAGCGCACCCGGTCGACGGCCAGCAGCGGCTCGGCCCAGTGTCCACCGAGCGGCAGTGGTGCGGCCTCGCTTCCGGGTGGCGGCTCGGCACCTTCCTCGGGCGGTGGCGGGGGCGGCGGCAGATCGTCGATGTCGGCCACGGTCAGCACGGCGACTACGCCGGGCGCCTCAAGCGCGGCCGAGACGTCGATGCCCGTGATCAGCGCGTGCGCGAGCGGGCTGCGCACGAAGGTGACCCGGGCCGCCTGCGCAAGCTCCGGGACTTGCAGGTCGTCAACGTAGGTGCCCCCGACGGTGAGCAACCGCGGATCCTCAGTCCGCATCACCCTCGTGCCCAGGATGCTCATCAGGCCTTACCTCTCTGCGGCCATGCCCCGGCCGCCGGTTCGCTTCGTCACGATCCTCAGGGTCTGCCCACAATTCAACCGGGCGGCGCAGCCGACTGCCGGTTATCTGGCTAGTTCATGGAGACGTTGGCATAGGTGTGATCGTCCGCGCAATGCCACAAGTGCACAAATTTCATCAGGCGAAAGGCCGGGTGCGCCGTGGCCGAGGGCTGGCCAGGCGCCCGGCCCGACCCCTGGTCAGCCCTCACATGGCGTAAGGGCAGCGGCGCTGCGGCGGCCTAGCCGGACGCCGGCAGCCAGCCCCACGGGTGCGTTCCCCACCCTGGCGAGAACCCCTCGCCCGCCTTCACGGTATGCACGGGCGCCAGCCCGTAGCCGCCGCGGAATGCCTGCCCGGTGGTGTCGGTAAAGGTGAAGTCGCCTTCGACGACGTCGAGGATCGTCAGGTCAGCGTCGCGGCCGACGGCGATGGCGCCGAGTTCATCCGCCCGGCCGAGCACCTGCGCGGCACTGGCGGTCGTCGCCTTCACGACGTCGGGCAGGGTGTAGCCGATGGACATGAACTTGGCCATGCACTCCAGCAGGCTGTGGAAGGTCTGCCCGAAGGCGGTGAGGTCGCTGCTGATGGTGTCGGGATACAGGCCCAGATCGGCTTGCCGCCGGGCCACCTCGATGCCGAAGTTGCCGCGGCCGAGGGCCGAATCCAGGATGACACCTCTCGCCCTGGCCTCGGCGACCTCCGGATAGGGCTGGCCCGAGGGGTCCAGCACGCGCCCCGCGTTCGGCGTGCATAGATGGGTAAGGATGTCGCCGGCTTCGAAGGATTTGAGCAGGAAGCGCGTCAGCTCGCCGCGCCGGGCCGCCGACGCCTCGTCCCTGGCGGTGAAGTCGCCGATGTGCACCATCAGCGGGACACCCAGGTCCTTGGCTGCCGCCTTGGCCTTCGTGATGATCTCCTCGCCGATGTCCGCGAACACCGGGCCGACGATGCGCAGCTTGACGCCGGCAATGAGGCCTGGGTTGTGCTCGGCAGCCTTCTGGATCGCGTCCCGGTTGATGTCCTCGAGCGAATTGACGTCGGCCGGCCCCGGCATGGTGTGCGCGTAGCTGCCGACGTTCACAAACGTGATGACGCGCGTCTTCGCCTTGGGCAGGATGTGCGCCGGGAAGACGCCGACGTTCGCGACGCCTACCGATCCGCCGTCCGCGACGGTGGTGACGCCAGAGTGCACGCCGATGACATCGGGGTCACAGCTGCCCATGCCGACCCCATCGGTGGTGGCGCCGAACGCGACATGGGTGTGCAGGTCGATCAGGCCCGGCACCACGTGCCTGCCATCGCCGCGCACCTCAATCACCCTGGTAGCTTCGTCCGCTGGTATGTCCGCGGCGATCCGGCTGATCTTGCCGCCGCTGATCGCGATGTCCAGCGTGCCGTCCAGGCCCTGGCCAGGGTCGAGGACATGGCCGCCCTTGACCAGCAGGTCGTAAGTCATCTCTGCCGTCCTTCCGTCATTTTCCCCAGAGCTGCTGGCTGGCTAGCTCGCAGCCGCGGGCCATGGCGCGCAGCTTGGCCCAGACGATCTCCTCGTGGCCGACCCGCGAGCCGATGCCGCAGTCGGTGCCAGCCTGGACGTTTTCCCTGCCCACCACGCTGGCGTAGTTGACCAGCCGCTCGGCGACGAGTTCAGGCGCCTCGACCAGGTCGGTGGCGTGCGAGATCACGCCGGGCACCAGGATCTTGCCGTCGGGGAGCTTCACATCGCCCCAGACTCTCCACTCGTGGGCGTGCCGGACGTTGCCGGCCTCGACCGAGTAGGCCTGGGCGTTGATCTTGAGGATGAGGTCGGCGATGTCCCTGAGGTCGATGTCTGATACGTGCGGTCGGTGTCCGCTTCCCCAGCAGACGTGGAAGCGGACCTGGTCTTCTGGCAGCCCGGCCAGCGCGTGGTTAACGACCTCAACGCAGGACTCCAGGTACTGGCGGTACCGCGGCACGTCCCAGTCCGGGTAGAACTGCCAGGAGGTGGCGAATTCCGGCTCGTCGACCTGGACGATGAACCCGGCGTCGGTGATCGCCTTGTACTCCTCGTGCACGACCTCGGCAACCGCCATCATGTACTCCTCCTCGGAGGAGTAATACGCGTTCCGGGCGCTGGCGCCGAGGCTTAGCGGGCCGAGGGCTGCCACGAAACCCTCTACTTCGGCGGGCTTGCCCTCCAGGGCCTTGCTGAGCGCGGCGACATCCGCGGCGATCGACTCCTGCCCGGTGTAGGTCACCGGCCCGGTGGCCACCCGCTCGGTCGTCGGCTCCGGCGGCCGGCCCGGCGTGAAGTAACCCGGCCGGACAGGCCCGCCTGACCCCTGAAACCACAGCCCCGACTCGTAGAAACCGGGAAAGAGCCGACGCTCGCGCCCGCCCACGCCGTCACGCTTGGGCGGCTTGGAATGATCAATCGGCAGCACCTCCCAGCCGGTGACCCGCTGGTGGATGTACCCGGCGTACGAGCCGCCGCCGGCTGCCTTGACGTACTCGCCGTCGTTAATCACATTCACGCCACAGTCCAGCTGCCGGTCCACCACGTACTGCACCGCCCCGGGCAGTTCCGCGGCGACCTCGGCGGTCACCACCGGGCCCTGCTGCAGCAGCGCGTCGAACTCCGCTGGCCGCGGCAGATTACCTCCGTGCGTCGACCGGATCCCGTCGGTGCTGTGCTTCATATGCTCATTCCTTTCTGCCGCTGTCAGGCGGTGCGCCGGGTGAACTTCTGGATCTGATGAGCGGCGGCCTCGGCCGCATCGACGCCGTTGGCCCGCACCCCGAAGGTGTAGGCAACCTCGCACACGTACAGGTCGCCACGAGAGTCGACGGCGATGCCGTGCGGTGCAATGAAGTTGCCGGGCGCGGTCCGGCCGACCGTGCTCGCCCCCCACCTGGCGGCAATCTCGCCGTTCCGGTCGAAGATCGTGACCCGGCCCGGCCGGTCTTCTGGCATAAACCCGCGGGTGAACGAGCCCTTGCCCTTCGGCCGCCACAGCTCCGCCACGTAGGAGTAGCCATCCGCATCGACGGCGATGTGACACGGCCGCTGCACGTCGGTCCACTGCGTCAGGTAATTTCCGTCGGGGTCGAAGACCTGGATCCGGTCGTTCTCCCGGTCGCACACATACACCCGGTCGTCGGGACCGACGGCGATCCCGTGCGGCAGATGGAACTCCCCGGCGCCGATGCCCACCTCACCCCAGGACGTCAGCAGCTCCCCGTCCGGCGAGAAGGCATGCACGCGGCAGTTGCCGTATCCGTCGGACACATAGATCCGCCCGGCCGAGTTGATCGCCAGATTGGTGCACCCGTTGAACGGCGGGCCGGGCCGCTCCACGGTTTCCACGTTGTGCACGACGAAACCGCCGCCCTGCTGGTGACCGGTGTCCGACGGCTCGCCGGGCCGGCCGAGGGTCAGCAGCAGCTTGCCGTCCGATGAGAACTTCCGCACCGAGTGGTCGCCGTTATCCACCGTCCACACGCAGTCATCCGGGCCCACGGTCAGGCCGTGCGGATTGGTGAAATGCTCACCGCCCCACTCCGTCACGAACGACCCGTCCGGCTCATATACCAGCACGTTGGAGTCATAGCGCGTCAGCAGGTACACCCGGTCCTGCGAATCGGTGTCGACGGCCGACACGTCCTTGTGAGAGATGCCAGCTGGCAGTTGCTCCCAGGCCGCATCCGCGTCAAACCGGAAATCCGCCGCCTGTACCGCGGTCGAGTCTCCACGCATGGTTCTGTACCTTCCGTTCCGCTAGTTGGCAGCGAGCTCGCTCGCCGCGGCACGCTCGGTGGTGGACCTCGGAGCCATCGCCTCGATCTCGGTGATCACGTTGATCAGCGCCGGACCGTTGCTCGTCAGCGCCTTCTCCAGCGCCGACTCGAAATCCGAGGCCTTCGACACGGTCAGGCCCAGCACGCCCATCGACTCCGCCACAGCGGCGAAGTCGGTGTCGCGGAAATGCCACAGCTCGCCGTGCCGGCCGTGCAGCGAGCCGCCGTAGGCCCTTGAGTAGACGTTGATCTCCTGGTTGAGCGAGCGGTTGTTATTCACGACGATGACGGCGGGGATCTGCCAACGGGCGGCCGTCTCGAGCTCGCCGATGTGATACCAGAGGCCGCCGTCGCCGGTCCACAGGATCACCGGCCGATCCGGCTGCGCGAGCTGGGCGCCGATGGCGGCAGGCAGGCCCCAGCCCAGCGAGCCGGCGGCCCGGATGAATCCCTGGCGCGGGCTCGTCAGGTCGACCATGCCGCCGGTCCACATGCCAGCGTGGCCGGTGTCGGAAACCAGCAGCGCATCGCCGGGCAGGTGCCTGCTGAACTCCGCGGCCAGCCGCTCCGGACGGATCGGCTCGGCATCCGAGGCCATCAGCTCGGCGTAATTCTGCCGCCACTGGCCAGCGATGTGCTGCGTTCGCGCCACCCATGCCAGCCGGCCAGCACTGACGTCCTCGGCGGATGCGGCCGCGAGGTCAGCGAGGCCGAGCTTCGCATCGGTGACCAGGCCCAGGGTGTCGGGGTAGTGCCGGCCGAGCTCGTCCGGGTTGATATCGAGCTGGATGACCTTCGTGCGCAGCGGCGGGATCTGCCAGTTGAGGGTGACCTGGTTGCCGGTCTTGCTGCCGACGAACAGCACGACATCGGCTTCGAGCAGCACCTGGTTGGCGCTGGCCCGGGCGTACACGCCCGGAACGCCCACGTTGAGGTGGTGATCACCGGGCAGCTGATCTTTCGCGTTGAGCGAGGTGGCGACCGGGATGTTGAGTCTCTCCGCCAGGGCTCGCAACTCGGCGCTCGCCCCGGACGCGCGCACGCCGCCGCCCGCCACGATCACCGGACGGCTGGCCGCGGCTAGCAGCGCCGCGGCGGCCGCAGTCGCCTCGGCGGGAGCCCGGGTCCGGTAAGCCGGTACCACGAACGGCCGCGCTTCGGGCACCGCCACGTCGACCTCGCCATCCTCGACATCTTCGCCGGAGTGGCCAAAGACCTCGAGGTGCGTCGGCCCCGGCTGGCCGGCGACGGACGCGGCGAACGCCTGCGCGAGCAGATCGGGTAGCCGTCCTGAGTCGGTTACCTGCGCACTGAACTTCGTCACCGGCTTGAACAGAGGGAAGTCCTCGATCTCCTGGTAATAGTTCCGGCCGCGGCTCCAGTTGTACGGCCCGCCGGTAAACGCGACGACCGGCGAGCCGCCGAGGAATGGGTCGCGCAGCCCGGCCGCGAGGTTCGCGGCGCCCACGGTCTGCGCCATGCACACGCCGGGGCGGCCCGACGCACGCGCGTAGCCATCAGCCATGTAGACGGCGGCCTTCTCGCCGTGGGTCAGGATCCGGTCGATCCTGGTGCGCGTCTCCATCTCATACAGCGCCTTGCTGAGGATCGTGGGGACGAAGAAGACCGCGGTGACCCCGTACGCTTCCAGGGTTCGCGCCAGGTACTCTGCGCCGCTCATCCTCGTGGTTGTCATCTTCTCCTCCTGCGCAGAATTCCTTGAGTAACGGGGTCGTCGGCGGCTAATGCGGGTCGCCAGAAGCACGGCCGTCGGGGTCGGAAGCGTTCCTTGCAGGCACGGTGTCCCCCCTGGGCAGTAGAGGCTGGAACCGTGGCAACGCGGTGCCGTCTGGGGTGGTGTGGAACACGACCTCGACGGGCAAGCCGACGGCAAGGTCAGCGGCGTCCGCGCCGACGATGTTGGTCATCATCCGCGGGCCCTCGTCCAGCTCGACGTAAGCGAGCACGAACGGGGGCAGGCCCTGGTACGCGCCCTCGCCGCGGTGGTTGACGGTGTAGCTGTAGATGCTGCCGCGGCCGGCCGCCTCGAACCACTCCGTGAGCCCTGCGCACTCCGGGCAGAAGACGCGCGGGTACCAGATTACGGCGCCGCAGTCCTGGCAGATCTTCAGCAGCAGGCGGCCTTCGGACGCCGCGTCCCAGAATGGCTTCGTCTCCGGGTTGATAGCCGGCGACGGCGCGGGCAGTGCTGGCTCCGACGCGGCGGGCGTGGTCATGTGTCCTCCCGGCCGAGGACGACTGTCGCGGCGGCGGACCGGGTACCCAGCGACCCGCCGTTCCCGTGCGCCAGCGCGATCTGGCAGTCCGGCACCTGCACGGCCGGATGCGCCTCGCCACGCAGCTGGCGCACCGCCTCGATGACCTTCGTCATTCCGCCCCGGTTCACGGGGTGGTTATTGCAGAGCCCGCCGCCGTCGGTGTTGAACGGCAGCGCGCCGTGCGGAGCCAGCAGCGCCCCGTCAGCGACGAACGCGCCCCCTTTGCCCTTCGCGCAGAACCCGAGGTCCTCGATCGTCTGCAGCACGGTGATCGTGAACGAGTCGTAGATCGACGCGTAGTCGACGTCGGCGGGCGTAATCCCCGCCTCCTCGAATGCCCGCGGCCCCGACCACACCGCAGCTGTGTAGGTCAGGTCGATGGGGCCGCCCGCCGAGACCTTCGGCGACTCGCCGTGACCGAGCACCTTCACCGCCTGCCGGGGCAGGTCGGCGGCCACCTCCGGCGCGACCACTATCAGCGCCCCGCCGCCGTCACTGACCACGCAGCAGTCAAGCCGGTGCAGCGGGTCGGAGATCACCGGCGACTCCAGCACCTCTTCCACCGTCACCGGATTCGGCAGCATCGCGTTCGGGTTGTGCTGGGCGTGCTGCGACGCGGCCACCTTGATGGCCGCGAGCTGCGCACTCGTGGTGCCGTACTCGTGCATGTGCCGGCGGGCCGCCAGCGCGTACATGGACACCGTTGTGGGGCCGAACGGCTGCTCGAACCCCGCCTCCGGCGCCAGCGCCGACGCCGACGGCCGGGGCACCGGCTGCGATCGGGGCAGCCCGGCCAGCGTGATGAGCGCCACCCGGCACTTTCCCGTTGCGATGGCCGCTGCCGCGTGACCAACGTGGGCGATGTAGGACGACCCGCCGGTCTCGGTCGAATCCGCGAAGCGAAGCCGCTTCAAACCGAGGTAATCCGCCATCGACACCGGTCCGAAGCCGGGCGCATCGCCCGCGCAGAAGTACGCGTCCACGTCGGCCACCGACAAGCCCGCGTCCGCGAGCGCCCCGAGCGCGACCTCCGCGTGTACCTGCGCGATCGACTTGCCGGGGATCTTCCGGTCTGGGTGCTCATAGGCACCAGCGATGCAGGCCTTTCCGCGTAACGTCACGCGCCGCTCCCGCTACCGGCAACGGCCTTGCCTGGCTCCGGCGCTTGTTGCCCGACATAGCTGGCAACCAGCAGGGACGGATCCTTGATCAGCCGCTCCCCGGTCTCGTGCAGGACGATGTCGCCGTGCGACAGGACGTAGCAGCGGTCGGCGATCTCGGTAGCCAGCTGGACATGCTGCTCGACCAGCAGCACCGCGCAGCCGCTGTCGCGGGCGTAAGTGCGGACCACCGGCAGGAGCCGCTCGACCAGCAGGGGTGCCAGGCCGAGGCTGAGCTCGTCCAGCAGCAGCAGTTTCGGTCGGCGCCCTAGCGCCCGCCCGACCGCGAGCATCTGCTGCTCACCACCAGACAGCAACCCAGCTCGCCGGTCCTTCAGCGGCTCCAGCGCCGGGAAATACTCGTACACGATCGCCGGGTCGATGTGCTCGCTGCGGTAGCCCAGCCGGAAATGCTCGGCGACCGTCAGGCCGTAGAAGATTCCGCGACCCTCAGGCACATGGGCGATCCCCGCTCTGGCACGCAGGGTCGGCGACTGTTTGGCGAGATCAGCGCCGAAATACGAAACTATCCCGCGGCTCGGGCGGATGATGCCGGAGATGACCCGCAGCGTCGTGGTCTTCCCGGCCCCGTTAGGGCCGAACAGCGCGACTACTTCGCCCGTGCCCACGGTGATGCTGATCTTTCTGATGACCTCCGCGCCGGCGTAACCCGCCGACACATCGTCGACCTCCAGGACCGTGTCGCTCACTAGTTCGCCCTTCCCGTCTGCACCGCCGGGGTCGAACCAGCACCCTCCGCGGCGGTCCCGACCGACTCCGACACCGTCGCCACGCCGCCCAGGTAGGCGGCCAGCACCTTCTCGTCGGTGCGCAGCTCGGCTGGCGCACCGTGGGCCAGCACGCGGCCGAAGTCGATGACGTAGACGTAGTCGCACACGTTGAGTACCAGCGCCATGTCGTGGTCCACCAGGAGCATCGCGACCCCCTCATCGACGACGCGCCGCAGGCGGCGCCCGAGGTCGAGGCTCTCCTGGCTGTCCAGGCCGGAGGCCGGCTCGTCGAGCAGGATCAGTCTCGACTGGCCGGCCAGCGCACGGGCGACGCCGACCAGCTTCCGCTTGCCCTGCGATAGGTCGCTCGGCATCCGCTCGGCAAAGTCGTTCAGCTCCAGGATCCTGATCGCCTCGTCCACCGCCGACCGGGTCTGCTGGCGGCGGCCGAGGACGATCTGCGCCAGCGAGCCTTGCGTGGTCGGTCGTCGCGAGGCTACGACGCAGTTCTCGCGCACCGTCAGGTCGTCGAACAGTTCCAGCGTCTGCCAGGTCCGGGCTAGACCGAGCCGGCTGCGGACATGCGGCGGCTCCCCGGAGATGTCCCGGCCGTCCAGTATCACGGTCCCGGTAGCCGAGACGAACCCGGTAATCGCGTCGATAAACGTCGTCTTGCCGGCACCGTTCGGGCCGATGAGGCCGACGAGCTTGCCCGCTGGCACTTCGAGATCGACGTCCACCAGCGCCTGGACCGAGCCGAAATTGACGCTGATCTTGCTGGCTTCCAGCACCGCGGTCATGACGCCACCTTTGCCTCGTCGATGTGCTCGGCCAGCGCCGGGCTCGCCGGCGCGCTGCCACGCCTCAGGAACGCGGGCAGTGGGATGGCAGGCTTGTCGCCGTAGAACGTGGCCGTCGCTATTCCTTCCGGCCGCTGGATCAGCGTGACAATGAGCAGCGCGCCGCCGACCAGCGTGAACCACTCGCCCTGGAGGCCAAACCACTCCAGCAGGGCGTAGGCAGAGATGCTGCCAATGAAGATCATGCCGCCCCAGATGGCGCCCGCCACGGTCGAGATTCCGCATATGTAGGCGAACGCGATCAGCGCAAGTGACGTCGCGGTGTCATAGCTGGTAGGCGTGATCGAGCTGTACGCGTAGGCCAGCAGGACGCCACCCACGCCGGCCACCCCGGCCGAGATCGCGAAGCCGAGGAGCTTGGTCTGCCGCACGTTGATGCCGGCCGCCGCCGCCGCGCGCTCGTTCGCCCGGACCGCGAGCATGTCCTGACCGAGCGCGCTGCGCCGCAGGTTGGATACGAGCAGCCCGACGATGAGCAGGACGATCAGCACGAACCAGCCGAACAGCGGGCTCGGCTCGGCACCGAACAGCCCGTGCAGCGAGGCGTTGGGTCCCCACTGCCAGCCGAACAGCGACGGCGCCGGCACCGCCGAGCCCTTGACGCCGCCGCCCCAGGTGTTGTTACCGAAGCCGAAGTTCTCGATAGCCACGGCCGCGGCCAGCGTGACGACGGCCAGGCTCACGCCGCGCACCCGCAGCGCCGGTATCCCGCAGAACAGACCAAGCAGTACGGCGATGATCACGCCCATGATCGGCGCCCAGGGAAAGCCGATGCCAAAGTTGGTCGCGAAGTGCGACACGGCGAATCCAGCCGAGCCGCCGAGCGCGAGCTGGACGATGGAGACCTGCCCCAGGTAGCCGGTGATGATGACGACCGACAACAGGAAGATCGCGGTGATCAGCGAGATATCCAGGGTGTTGCGGTACCCGCCGGGCAGCAGCAGGATCGCGACCGCACCGATGACTCCGCAGACGAGCGCGCTGCGCGCCGGGTGCTTGGGCGGCGGCGCCGCGGGCAGCCGGCGTTCCAGCACGTCGCCGCGACCCGGGATCTTGCCCGCCCGGAAGTACATCGCGATCACGAGGACCAGGAAGATCAGCAAGTCCTGGGTACCGGGCAGCGGGTAGCCCGGCCCTTGGTCGGTGGGGAACCACGATTGGTTGGAGAAGTACGTCAGCAACGACTCGGCCATTCCGAGCACGATGCCGCCGATACAGGTGACCGTGAACGAGGTGAACCGGCCGAAGATCGCGACCGCCAGGCCGGGTATCACCATCAGCGGAAGGGTGCCGGGGTCGGGCTCGACAACCGAGGCCGCGAGCAGCCCGGTGGCGCCCATCACCAGGGCCATCAGCACGGTGTTCGCCAGCGACAGCCAGTTCGGCGACAGCCCCATGAACATGGCATGCGCCTCGTTCTCCGCGGCCGCACGGGTGCCCAGCCCGAAACGGGTCCACCGGTACAACGCCGCCAGCGCGGCCATGATCACCAGCATCACGCCGCCGATGATGAAGTTGTACACCGGGATGGGATCGCGGAAGAGAATGACATTGTTCGACGGAAGGATCACCGGCTGCGGCTCCGCCGACTGGCCGAAGGTGATAACGATGAACGCCTGGCAGATGAGCAGGGCGCCCAGCGTGGCGATCAGCTTTGCCAGCGGTGTCGCCGTCCGCTGCGGCCGGATCACCAGCAGGTCGAACAGCACGCCCACTATCACCGCGAAGATGAGCGTCAGTATCACGGCCGGGACGGCCGGAATCGTGGCGAACTTCCCGAGCCTGATAGCCCAGAAGAAGTAGCCAGCAAGCATGGCGACGGCCCCCGTCGCCAGGTTGATGACCCCGGCGCCGCGGTAGCTCAGCACGACGCCCATCCCGATGCCCGCGATCAGGCCGCCCGACCCGATCCCGAGCAGCAGGAACACAATGACCTGGGACACGCGATGCCTGCCCTTCGTTGGACGGTATTCGGTAGCGCAGAGAGTTACACCCTGGCCGCAAGGCTCTCTGGCGTGACGTTCTCCTCCTCGGTGACCTGCTTGATGACGAAGTCGTAGCTGCCGTGCTTGACACCGTTCTCGTCGACCGTGCAGGGCACGAGCAGCGCGGGGTGGTAGAAGTCGTCGTCGGTGTTGCCCGGCTCGCCCTCGATGTAGAGCTGCGTCGTGACCGGGCTGGACAGGCCCTGCACCTTGACGTGGATGTGCTTGGCGTCCCGCGGCTCGTAGCAGCCGGGGATGATGGTGGTGACCTCGTACCAGCCCTGCTCGTCGGTCACGACGTAGCCGGTGTACCGGTAGCCGAGCATGTCGTAATTACCGCCCAGGTCGGATGACCAGAAGTTGACCACCGCCCCCGCGATCGGGTTGCCTTTCTCGCTGAGCACTCGCCCGGTGAGCACGATGCCCGCCGTGTCGCCCGGCTCCAGCAGGTTGGAGCGCATCGGGGCACCCAGCCGGAAGTAAGGTCCCTCGATCTCCTGGGGCGTCTGCTGCAGCTCGCCCGGCCCTGGCTCCGCCGTCTCCGGCACGCCCGGCCACTTGCCAGCCTCCTTGCCCGGCAAGCCCCGGTCCACGCCGGCGATGTCCTGCGCTAGCACTGTCATGATGGTCTCCTTTTCGCTTGTGTAAATCGGCTCCCGAAAAGGAGTCGAACCCGTTCTGCGCTCGCTGGCGTCGTCATGAAGCCCAAATACGCTCCGACGCGATTTGTGCGCCGGCGACCAAGGAACCGAACTTCGCCCACATCACCTCGGGATGCGTGCGCTGGATGGCCGCTGCCTGGGCGAAACCGCAGTCGGCACCGCCGATGACGTTCTGGCGGCCGACGATCCCGGCAAACCGCTCCAGCCGCTGCGCGACCAGGCGGGGGTGCTCGACCGTGGTCGTGTGGTGGGTGATGACGCCGGGAATCAGGATCTTTCCGTCCGGCAGCCTTGCCTGTTCCCACACCTCCCACTCCCACTCGTGCCGGGGGTTCGCCGCCTCGATGGAGTAAGCGCCGGCCTTCACCTGCACCATGAAGTCGACGAGCGCTGAAAGAGGCGCGTCAGCAACGTGCGGGACGTGCCAGCTGCCGAAGCACACGTGATAGCGGATCCGCTCCTCCGGGATCCCGGCCAGCGCGTGGTTGAGTGCGTCGACCCGGAGCTGCGCCCAGCGCCGGTAGGCCCCCTCGCCGTCCTGCACAATGTGGTCGTACATGTTGGCCAGCACCGCGTCGTCGACCTGGAGCAAGAACCCCGCCTCGTAGATGGCCAGGTATTCCTGCCGGAGCGCCTCCGCGATCGCGTAGACGTACTCCTCCTCGGTCTTGTAGTACTCGTTCACGCCCTGGTATGCCGTGCTCGCCGGGGCGACGCTGGTGAAAAATACCTCGCCGTCGGGCTGGTCAGCGGTCGCCGCCTTGAGGTTCGCCAGGTCGCGGGTGATCAGGTCGTGGCCGGTGTACTTGATCGGTCCGACGCACACCTCGGCGGGCGCGCCGGTCAGCGCAACCGGCATCTCCGGGTTGCCGGTGAAGAAGCCCTTGAACCTCTCCCGGTCCCGGCCCAGCCAGTCCAGCGGCTTGAGCTGCTCCGGGCGGACCTCAAAGCCACTGATCCGGCCGAGCACGTAGGCCGACCAGCTCGACTTCCCGAACTCACCGTCGTTCACGATGTCAAGGCCCACGTCACGCTGCCGGGCGACCACGTCGGCGACCGCATCCGTGAGCGCGTGCTCGTACTCCGCACGAGTACTTGCGTCGGCGCCGGGGGGCGGCTCCGCGATCAGGCTGTCCGGGCGAATCAGGCTGCCCGTATGCGTGGTCAGAAACCTTGTCTCGCTGCGATGCACGGTGGTTGTTCCGTCCTCCCGCTAGAGTGCCTGGCTTACCGCCGGGACGTGATGGGTGCTCGTTGTCTCACGGCCAGGCCGCCGGCAGATCGGTTGCCCGGACCACCCAGCCGCGCTCCAGCGCACCCAGCCGGTCGGCCAGGCCGACCGAGGCGAGGACCTCTTCGGCGTCTTCACCTGGCCGGCCTGGCGGCCGGCCGACTAGCGCCGGAGTGTCGGATAGCCGCGGCGAGACTCCCGGCATCGTGCAGCTGCCGACGCCGTCGACCTGCTGGGTGACGCTCAGCCCGCGGGCCCGGACGCCCTTGTCGGTCATCAGGTCCGCGACCGGCACGACGACGTGCGCCGCGATACCCATGCCGGTGAGCCGGGCGACCAGGCTGCTCGCGTGGTCGGATGCGAAGGCTGTCTCGAGGGCTCGTTCCAGGTCGGCAACCTTGGCTACCCCGGCCATCTCGAGGAGCGCACGCAAGTCCGCAAGCCTGGCGGCCAGGAAGAACCACTGGTCGCTGGCGCGGTAGTAGCGCTGCAGCGGGCTCTCGCCGAGCGTGAAGTAGCCGCGCGGCTCGGCGGACCGGTAGCCGGGGAAGTCGAACATGAACGCTGCCTGATGGTAGGTGGCGGTGTGGGCCAGCGACGCGCTGGCGAGCTGGCCCCGGCCGGTTGACTGCCGGTGATAGAGAGCCAGGGCGGTCGCGAAGGTGCCGAGGATGCCGGTGCCGATATCGACGATGTTGTAGGGGCCGAGCACGGACGGCAGCTCGGTTCGCTCCATGATCCCGGTGACCGCCTGGCCCTGCCGTTCCCAGCCCCGCCAGCGAGTCCATGGCCCGCCGAGCCCGTAACAGCTGATGGAGGTGTAAACGGCCTCCGGGCGCCGGGCGCGCACCTCGTCGTACCCGATCGCCAGCCGGTCGGCGGTGCCGGGCGCGAAGTTATCCAGAACGACATCCGCGTTGTCGACGAGCCGCCAGTACACCTCCTGCCCGCCGAGCTTGGTGACATCGAGCAGCAGCGAGTCCTTGCCGCGGTTCAGGTACCCCGAGACGCCAGCGGCGGGGTTCCCGATCTTCACTACGTCAGCGCCGAATTCAGCAAGGATCCGCCCGCACGTCGGCCCGGCCAGCGCGAGGCCGAGGTCGAGCACGCGGATCCCTGCCAGCGGCTGGGTGAGATCTGGCTCTGGGCCGGACCCAGTCCTCCGCGGAGGCAGGTCTGCCAGCTCTCTGAGCACATCGGCGGTATCGGCGCCGGCCGGGCGGCGCGCCTGAACGGGAGGGTTGGGAAACTCGCTCAGTGCTATGGGCACCCCGGCGCACCAGATCGGTCCGAGCTCGGGGTCGGTCACCTCGGCGACGGCTCTGGTTTTCCGAGCGTGCTCGGTCGCGATCCACTCGGCCGGGGTCCGGATAAAGCCGATCGCGGCGCCCGCGGCATTGCCGAGCTCTTCCCATTCAGCGGCGGTGCGGGTTTCGAACTCCTCACGGAGCCGCGCGTGCAGGCGCTCGTTCACCTCCGGACGCGCCGTCGCGGCCAGGTCGAGCAGCTCGGTGTCCCACCGGCCGAGCAGTCCAGCCGCCCGGGCGAACCAGGGCAGGTGGCGGGGGCTGGAGGTGTCGAACTGGACGTACCGGCCGTCGGAGCACCGGAACGCCCCGGAACCGCGGACGTGGATAGGCCTCGGGGGGTGCAGGCCCCGGTCATCGGAGTAGGCGCCGCTGTGGCCGATCAGGGTGAACATCGCGTCGAACAGCGGCACCTCGATGTGCTGGCCGCGGCCGGTCCGGTGCCGCGCGATCAGGGCCATCACGATGCTCACCGCGCCGAGGTAAGCGGCGAAGCTCGAGGCGAACGGCAGCGCGGAATAGGTCGGTCGGCTCCAGTCCCAGCCCGGCGGTTCCTCGCCGTTCCGCGGCTCGCAGTTCGCCGTCGCGGCGGCGATGACCCCCTCGTAGCCGCGCATGCCTGCGCGCGGATCACCCGCGCCGAAGCCGGGCAGTGAGCACGTGATGAGGCCCGAGTTCTCCGGGCGGAGCGCCGTCAGGTCGAGTCCGAGCCTGGCGAGCACGCCGGGCCGGAAGTTCTCGATCGCGATATCGGCCGACGCCACGAGGCGCCGGGCGGCGTCCAGGTCGTCGGCCTGCCGGAGGTCAAGGATCACCCGGCGCTTGCCACGGTTAAGAAAAGCGTCGGGAACCCCGGCCAGGCGCGGGCCGTCGGGCGGGTCGACGTGGATCACGTCGGCCCCCTGGTCGGCGAGCAGCACGCCGACCAGCGGGCCCGCTATGTACTGGCCAAAGTCGGCGACCCGCAGGCCGGTCAGCGGGCCGGTCATGCCGCTGCCCTCCTGCCGTGTCGGATCTCCGCGCGCCAGGAGAGGTGACGTGACCGGCTGGTGTCGTTCATTTCCGCCCACAGCTCGACCGTCAGCGGCGCGTCGGTCAGCTGGCGCACGTCGTCGGGGCTGAACCCGGGCGCGCACTCGCGGAGCACGAGACCGCGCTCATCCCGCTCGACCACGGCAAGGTCGGTCACGACCAGGTCGACGCAGCCGGTGCCCGTCACCGGGTACTGGCACTCGCGGACGATCTTGGGCTGGCCGGATCGCTCGGCGTGCCGCATCGCGATGATCAGCCGGCCCGGATGCACGATGAGGTCCATCGCCCCGCCGATGGCGCCGCCGCCCATCTGCGGTGTCGTCCAGTTCGCGAACGAGCCGTCCGCGCCGACCTGGTATGCGCCGAGCACAACGGCGTCGAGCCGGCCGCCGCGCGCCATCTCGAAGGCGGCGACGGTGTCGAACGCGCACGCCCCCCTCCGCAGGGAGACCGGCTCGGAGGCTGCGTTATAAATGTCGTCGTCGGCCTCAGCGGGGGTTAGGCGCGGGCCGTAACCGAGCAAGCCGTTCTCGGCATGGAGCATGACGTCCCGGTCGGCCAGGTGGTCCGACACGAGTGTCGGCAGGCCGACGCCGAGGTTGACGTAGCTGTGGTCGGGTAGCAGCGCGGCTACCCGGGCACCGACCTCGCGCGGCGTCAGACCAGGCCGGCCTTGATAGGAACGGCGGTCCTCCTCCGGGCGCGGCTCGCGCCACAGCGGCGTCCGCGGCGTCGGTGACTGCACCACGCGGTCGACGAAGATTCCCGGCAGGCCGATCTGGTCAGGCGTGAGCTCTCCGGCGTCGACAATCTCGTCGACCTGGGCGATCACGACCTTTGCCGCCTTGGCGAAACTGGGCCCGAAGTTCTGGTTCGCGCCGCGGAACGCCAGGTTTCCGGCGCGGTCCGCGGTCCGTGCATAGATGAGCGCGTAGTCGAGCCGCAGCGGCGCCTCGAGCACGTAGCGCTGGCCGTGGAACTCCCGGCGCTCCTTGCCCTCGGCCAGGATCGTGTCCTCGCCGACCGGGCTGTAAAACGGGCCGAGGCCGGCCCCGGCGGAGCGCAGCCGCTCGACCAGGATGCCCTGCGGTACGAGCTCGACCTCGAGCGGAACCGGGCTGATGACCTGCGCAGAGCTGACTGCGTCGCCCGCCCTGGCGGAGAAGGCGGCGATGAGCTTCCGTGCCTGGCCGTGCTCGACGAGGGTCACCGGGTGTGTCGGCTGAGCGCCCAGGGAGTTGCACACGACCACCAGGTCCGTCAGCCTGCGATCACGGACTGCAGTGATCAGGTGCACGGGAAACCCGTGGATCACGCCGAACCCGCCGATGCCGATAACGCTGCCCGACCCGATGTCGCTGACCGCATCCGCAGGGCTGCCGATGACCTTGTCGATGACCCCTCCCTCCTTCGCGTCACTCCCCGGGGGGACGGGGAGCGGGTGCGGGCCGTCTCTACCGCACGCGCGCCGTCAGTCAGGGTGGGGGTCGAGTGAGGGTGCCTCGAAGACCGAGTCTGGCTTGGCGTCGAGATCCTCGAACGGCGTGAGGTACTGGCCGGACAGCCGGTCGTAACGGCCCGTGCCGAGCTTCACGACCAGGTCAGCGCACGCCTTGAAGCCCGCCGTGCTGTCTTCTCCGATCTTGGCGTGCAGGTGGTCGACAAACCACGGCAGCCATTCCTGCGCGTCGGGGTCATTCATCGTCATGTCCGAGATCCCGGTCAGCTCGTCGCCGGGGTGAACCGCGAAGGCAGAGACGCCGCCAGCCTCGTGGCCCTCGTGACCGAGGAACTCGATGAGCCGAATCTGGGTGTTCTTCGCGACACCGTAACCAGACAGGTACGGCGCGACCCTGGTGCCGCCAGCGCTGGAGATCACCACCACGCGGCCGTTATGCCGCTCCACCATCGGTGGCACGAACGTGTTAATGACGTGCATCGCGCCGAGCACGTGCACCTGCTGGGCGCTCCACCAGCGAGCCGGGTCGACTAGCCAGGTGGGACCGAAGGGCCACGGCACGCCTGCGTTGTGCACGGCCAGCGTGACCGGCCCGAACTTCTCCTCGGCGGCAACGCGGAGGGCCTGGACGTCCCTCAGTTTGGTTACGTCAGCGATCTGGCCCAGCGCCATGCCGCCCGCGCCCTCGATCGACTTGGTGACCTCGTCGATCTCCGACTGGGTCCGCGAGCTGACTACGACGACGGCTCCGGCGGCTGCTAGCCCTTCGGCGATAGCCCGGCCGAACCCGCGGCCGCTCCCGGTGACAATCGCCACTTGTCCCTGCAGCTCGGTGCTCACTGAGGCCCCTTCTGTTCGTCTGTCCGTCTCGCGCCTCAGCCGACGTCTGACGGGGCTGCGCCCCGGCCTGGTAGTTCCGACCGGGACGCAGCGCGCCACATTCTTCTCTCTAGAACAGTCCGGCTGGCGGTGTCCACCCCGGCGGCGCACCGATCCAGCGAGCTATCGCCTTGAACACCCCGGGTGAGGTGTTCTGGAAGAACTGATCCTCTTCGTTGCAGATGGCAGGCGCACCCGGGATGGAGCCACACTGCAGCTGCGGCGGACCTTGCGGGATCGCGCCCTTGAGGCTCTTGAGACCAGCGTTCACGCTGGCCGTGGAAATCGTCCCTCCGGACTTGAGAATCTGGTTGTACACCTTGGCGATGGTCAGAATCTGACCGAACGCATCTGCGACCCAGGCGTCCGAGGCGCCCGTCGGGTCGCCGTACTTGTCAGCCACCGCCTTGAAGGCGGCGAGACTCGGGTCGGCCGGGTCACCCGGCAGCGGGTTGGCGCTCGCGTAGTACCAGCCGACTGGCAGCTGCCCGCCGTCGCCCTGAGCGGTGACTGCGGAGTCGCACGGCACGTTGGCCAGCACCGGGGTGGTGATATTGAGCTGCTTCAGCGCCTTGTA
This sequence comes from uncultured Actinomycetota bacterium, assembly GCA_963718765.1. Classification (GTDB taxonomy): domain Bacteria; phylum Actinomycetota; class Actinomycetes; order Streptosporangiales; family Streptosporangiaceae; genus JAJYUU01. The sequence goes on along the minus strand of CAVQZV010000018.1, from coordinate 248,218 downwards.
GACAGCCGAGCACTGCACCGGGTTACCGGCGCCGTCAATAACGAGGCCGGCTGTCGCGGCCCCCGACGCGATGACGGGGGCGGTGATGTTCGAGCTGCTCGGGTCGAACGCGGTGAGCTTGACCGTGATGTGGTAGTACTGGAGCGTCGAGGCGATGACCTTGTTCGGGACGTCGCTGCCGGGGACGTTGGCGTAGATGATTGACACGCTCTTGACGTTCGGCAGGTACTGGTGGATGAACTGGCCAATCGGCGCCTCGACCCGGGTCGCGTCACCGTAGAGGATGTAGCCGGACTTGTAGGTCGAGTCGACCGGCAGGATGGTGACGCCCATGACCAGCGCCTTGTTGGTCGGTGCTAGTGCCTGCTCCAGCGGCTGGTTACCGATGACGACGGCTCCCATGGCCACCGACTGGATGGCGTTGTTGTTCGCGAACTGCTGGCCGCACTGCTGAGCGGCCGAGGTGGTGTCGGGAATCGTGCAGGTGACGAGCTTGACAGGGTGCCCGTCGATGCCGCCGGCCTCGTTGTTGATGTACTGCTCGGCCAGGCTCGTGCCGTCGGTCCACTCCGGGGCGATGTCAGCCGAGCCGCCCTGCTGGTTGACCACGCCGATCTCGATGGGTGACTTGCTGGAGTCGGCCTTACCCGAGCCGCCGACAAAGCCCGCGTAATCGCTGACGGGATGGTAATTGCCGGTCCCGGCAGTGCTCGTGCTGGTGCCGGTGGGGGCGCTTGAGTTCGACGAGCTTGGTGAGCCCGACGACCCGCACGCCGCCAGCATCAACACGCCGGTAAGCATCGCAATCGATGCGCCGGCAGATGCTTTGAACTTCATAGCTCTCCTATCGACGCTGAAACAGCGGAGGGGTGGCCGACATCCCGGTCCACCTCTGGTGCGCCAGCCTCACGCCCGGTACGACAGCTGCGACCTCCTCCGGATTGCGAGCAGACTGACTGCCAATGCGGCGCAATCTTTGTATGATAGGCATACATCGTAGCGGCATCTTCCCTGTTCGCAATAGGGTGCTTCGCGCGCAGAAATGCTGCCGCTATGGTGCATGGTACGGGCGCGGATTGTCGTCAATCAGCAGCAGTTTCACCAGGCAGCAAGGCTTCAGATCAGTAACATTCCTCGGCGCGAGGTGGATGTGGTCTCACCCGGTGGCAGCCCTGGCTACGAGGTGACTGCCGTCAGGTACGGGACGCGGTCAACCACCAAGAGCGACGTCTTCCTGCACTTCGGTCTCTACGGCGAGCCTGATGAGCCGACCCAGATGGACTACTTCTTCTGGGTGGCCCGCAGCGCAGAGCGCACGATCCTCATCGACTGCGGCTTCAACGACGCAAGCGGTGCGCGGCGAGGCCGCACGATGCTCTGCCCGCCCGTGGCGGCGCTGCGGCGGCTCGGCATCGAACCCGCCGACATCAGCATGCTGATCCTGACCCACGCGCACTACGACCACATCGGCAACGTGGATGCGTTTCCGTCGGCCGAGCTGATCATGTCAGCGCGTGAGTACGAATTCTGGACCGGCCCGCTCGCCAGCCGGCCGCTGTTCGCCACGTCGGCGGAGGCCGGAGACATCGAAGCGCTGATCAGAGCGCGCGCGACGGGCCGGCTCCGGCTGCTCCCCGGTGCGCCGCCGGGCGGCTCGGCCACCCGGCAGTCCGTCGCGGACGGCATCGACGCTCTCGAACTCGGCGGCCATACTCCTGGTCAGCTTGTGGTTCTCATCAGCACTGAGCACAGCGAGGTCGTGATCGCATCCGATGCACTCCATTACTACGACGAGATGCGGCTGGACCGACCGTTTACGCACGTGGCCGATTTGCCCGCGATGTATCAGGGCTTCGAGCTGATGCGCAACCTGACGGCGGGCGACGCGAGGATTCTTGTCGCCGGCCACGACCCCGAGGTCATGCGCAGGTTCCCCGCGGCCGGGGGCCAGCTCGCCGGGCTCGCCGTGTGCATTGCCCCGCTGGCGCCAGCTTCGGCGCCGCCCAACGCCGAGGGCTCCGGCACTGCCGCCGATGGAAACGGTGCGCACGGATGAGCGGGATGCGCAGGCTCGACGACCAGGTTGCGATCGTGACCGGCGGTGCGGGAGGTATCGGCGCCGCCACCGCCCGGCGACTGTCGGCCGAGGGCGCCCGGGTGGTCGTCGTCGATAGCGACTCCTCGCGAGCCCGTGCAGTCGCCGAGTCGCTGCCGGGACCTGGCGCGTGGGTGAGCGCTGACGTGTCCGACGAGGCGAGCGTGGCGCGCTACATGGACGCTGCTGTCAGCCGATTCGGCCGGGTGGACCTGCATCATCTGAACGCCGGAATCGCCGGGTCGCTAGCCGCCCTGCCCGATCTGGCCGTCGGGGAGTTTGACCGGGTCATGGCGGTAAACGTGCGCGGCGTCTTCCTCGGCATCCGGGCTGCTTTCCGGCAGTTCGCCCGCCAGGATCCGATGCCGGGCAGCCCGGGTGCGATCGTCATCACCGCATCGATTGGCAGTCTGCGCGGCAGCGCAGACCTGCTCCCTTATCAGACGTCGAAGCACGCCGTCCTTGGGCTGTTGCACGGCGCCGCCGTCTACGGCGGACCGCTCGGCATCCGGGTCAACGCGGTTGCACCCGGCATCGTCCCGACCGAGTTGTTCGCTGCCACCCCTGACGCACCAGGCGGCAAGGATGACATGACGCGGCGGGCCAGCACGACGCCGCTACGCCGGGCGGGCACGCCCGACGACATCGCCGCGGTGGTTGCGTTCCTGCTCAGTGCCGACGCCGCGTACCTGACCGGCGAGGTGGTGTCTGCTGACGGCGGAGCCAGCATCGTCAGTTCGGTCCGTCCGTCGGGCGGTGCCGGCGCGTGGGACACCGCTGCACACGACCGGGCCCTCTACGGCGAGCTAGCACAGGACGGCGAGCTACGGAGTGGTGCACAGCCATGAGCCTGCAGCGAATCGGCTTCATCGGGCTCGGCAACATGGGCGGCCGGATGACCCGGCGCCTCGTCGACGCCGGGCATCCGGTACTGGGATACGACCCCGTTCCTGGCCGGGCTGCCGCTGCGGGAGCGAAGCCGGCACGGTCGGTGACGGAAGTAACCCGGGGCAGCGACTGCATCCTGCTCTCCTTGCCGGACACCCCGGTCATCGAGGCGGTTATCCGCGGCGGGGGCGGCGTGCTGGCGGCGGCCAGGGCCGGGCAGGTGGTGGTGGACCTCAGCACCGCCGCACCGAGCTCCAGTATCGCGCTGCACGCTGAGCTTGCCGAGCGAGGTGTCGAGTTCCTGGACGCCGGCATCTCGGGCGGGGCCGCGGCGGCCGAGCGCGGCACGCTCACCATCATGGTCGGCGGCTCTGCCGCCGCCCTCGAGTCAATCACGTGGGTACTGGAGCCGATCGCCGCCAAAGTCGTGCACATGGGTGCGGCGGGCGCTGGTCACACCACGAAGGTGCTCAACAACTTCCTCAACGCGGTTAGCCTGGCTGCGACAGCGGAAGTCATGCTCGCCGCGAAGAAGGCCGGGCTCGATCTGGCGCAGGTGCTTGACGTCATCAACGCCAGCAGCGGCGTGAACTTCGCGACGGTGAACCGGTTCCCGCACATCATCCGAGGCGACTACCTCGAGGGTGGCCTGACCAGCGCCCTGATGAGCAAGGACATCGATCTCTACGTGGCCTGCCTGGCCGAACTGGGCGTGCCGTCGCTCCAGGCGGCCGGCCCGCTGGCAGCCTTCGGGCTCGCGAGCAGCCTCGGCTACCGCGATCAGATCAGTAACAAGGTGGTCGATGCCCTCGGCGACATCGCCGGGGGCATCCGCCTGCACGAAACCGGCCCCAGCCAGAAGGACGCGTGAATCATGGAGATCATCAGGCGAGACAGCGCTAAGGAAGGCCCGGCCGGCGCGCCGACCGAGCATCGGACTGCCACGTTCACCGGCACGGTCTACGCCGACGCGCTACTCGACGGCACCGAGGGTGCCGCGGTGACCAGCGTGTTCTTCGCCCCTGGAGGGCGGACCCACTGGCATTCGCACGAGAACGGCCAGGTGCTCCACGTGCTGGAGGGGCGCGGCGTGGTCGGCACGCACGGCGAGGCGCCAAGGCCGATCGGTCCGGGCGACCTGGTCTGGGCGCCGCCGGGCGAGCTGCACTGGCACGGCGGCGGCCCGGACTCAATGGTGCTGCACCTGGCCATCTCGCTCGGGCGGACCAGCTGGCACGGGCCGGTGTCCGACGACGACTACGGCAGCGGTACATGACGACAGGTGCGGCCCCCCGGGGCAGCAGCCGCACCGTCGGCTTCGTCGGGCTCGGCAACATGGGCGAGCCGATGGTCCGCCGGCTCGCCGCAGCCGGCTACCAGGTCAGGGCGTACGACGTGGCCGAGCAGGCCCGAGCCCGGCTGACCGCCACGACCGGCGTTACGCTCACCAAGTCGCCAGCGGATGTGGCGGACGGTGCGGACGTGGTCATCCTCATGCTGCCCGACTCCGATGTCGTCGATCGGGTCCTGCTCGGTGACGGGTTGCTCGACCGGGTCCGGCCACCGACAGTGGTCGCGGACATGAGCTCGTCGGAGCCGGCCCGGACCCAGGCGCTCGCCCGGCAGGCCGGGGGTCGCGGGATCGCTCTCGTCGACGCGCCGGTTTCTGGCGGCGTCGTGGGGGCGCGCGCCGGATCGCTCACGATCATGACGGGCGGCCCGCCCGATGTCCTGGCATTGATTGAACCGGTGCTGCGCGTGCTCGGCGCGCGGGTCGTGCACGCCGGCGATATCCCTGGCGCAGGCCATGCCATCAAGGCGCTGAACAACCTGATGTCGGCTGCGCACCTGCTGGCCAGCTCCGAAGCGATGCTGGCAGGCCAGGCGTTCGGGCTCGATCCGGCCGTCATGCTCGACATCGTCAACACCTCAAGCGGCCGCAGCGGATCCACCGAGAACAAGTGGCCCAACTACGTCCTGCCTGGCAGGTTCGACTCCGGATTCAGCATCGCCTTCATGGTGAAGGACATGAAGATCGCGCTGCAGCTCGCGGATGCGGCGGGCACTCCGGCGCCGCTCAGCAGGGCCGCCGTCGTGGCGTGGTCCACCGCGGACGCGGAAATGCCGGCCGGGGCCGACCACACCGAGATCGCGCGGTGGCTCCAGCAGGAGCCGCGTGGCTAGCGACGGCACGACCTCGCCGGGTCCTGGCACGCTGCCTGCGGCACTTCCGCTCGGCTATGACTCGCTCGTCAGGTCGGCGTTCGACGTGCACGTGCACGGGCAGCCCGACATCCTGGCCGGCCTGCAGCTGCGCGGCGATGACTTCGAGACCGTGCGGCTAGCGCACGCGTACGGGATCTCCGGCTGGGTGCTGAAGTCGCACCTGTGGATCACCACCGATCGTGCCCGGCTGCTGCAGGAGCGGGTCGCCGGACTGGACTTCACCATCCTCGGCAGCATTACGCTCAATCCGGCGATGGGCGGCCTGTCGGCGACGCTGGTGGAACTCGCCGCCGCGCACGGTGCCCGGGTCGTGTTCCTGCCCACCTGGGGTGCGGCCGCCGACGTCGCCCGCGACGGGTACATCTCCAGGCTGCTGGTGTCGGCGGTGCCGTCGTTCCGCGAGTACGCCGCCGCCAATGCCATCTCGCTGCTGGCCGCCGACGGACGACTGTCCGGCGCAGCGACCGAGGTGATCGACGCCTGCCGCGAGCTCGGCCTGTCCCTTGCGACCGGTCATGCGGCGCTTGCCGAGAGCCGCGCCGTGGCCGAGTACTGCGCGCAGACAGGTCAGAAGATCCTGGTAACGCACCCGCTGCACTACGCCGCCGACCCCGCGGAGCTCGTTGATTTCGCTGATCTCGGCGCCTACGTCGAGTTCTGCAATGGCCCGCTGCTGCACCCCGACGGGCGCGAGTCCATCCGCGGCGTCCACGAGGCCATCGGTGCAGTCGGGCCGGACCATGCGGTACTGACCACCGACGCGTTCTCCCGCTGGGCGCCACCGCAACCGGAGTGCCTGCGGATATTTGCCGAGCAGCTCGCGTATCTCGGCTGGTCGTCTGACGAGCTACGCCAGATGATGGCCGTCAACCCGCGCGCCTACCTGGGGCTCGATTACGGCAGCCTCGAGCAGGATCAGGCCGACAGCCCGGCAGGAGAGGAGAGCTAATGCCGCGCGTTCCCCCGGTCGAACTCGCCGACATGACGGCGCAGCAGCGTGAGTTCTACGACAGGTACGCGACAGGCGTCCGGGCTGCTCCTGGCAGCACGTTTCCGCTGGTCGACGCTCATGGTCAGCTGGTCGGCCCGCCCGCGGTCTGGGTACTCAGTCAGCCGCTCGGACTGGCGCTTGAACGGTTCGGCTACGCGATCCGGTACGAGCTCAGCCTGTCACGGCGAGCGCAGGAAATCGCCATCCTCATGGTCGCGCAGCACCGCCAGAGCGAGTTCGAGCGTTTCGCGCATGCGCAGGCCGGCCTGAAAGCGGGCCTGACGGAGGACGACCTCGCCGCACTGGCCGCAGGCAGGGCACCGGAGCTGGATACCGAGGAGGAACGGGTCGTGTACGAAACAACCAGGCGCATTCTTGATACCGGCTCGCTCGACGATGCCGAGTACCGGGCTGCCGCGGACGTGCTGACGGCACCGCGCCTATTCGAGCTCGTTACTCTCGTCGGCTATTACCTCATGCTGGCGACTCAGCTCAGCGTGTTCGATATCCAGCCGCCGCGCAAAGCGGAATGAGCACGACCGTGTCCGACTACTCGATCTGGGTGCTGGAGTACGGCTACGTGAACCGCTTTCCGGCGAGCAGCCTGCTCGTCGCGCAGCCCCACCAGGGGCACCGGCGGATGCCCTACTGCTTCGGGTTGCTCCGGTCGGCGGACCGCTGCGTCCTCATCGACACCGGCTTCTCCAATACTGCGGTGCACCAGCGCCTCTCGGACCGGTACGGCGAGACGTACTGGAGCTCCCCGGTCGACCTGCTCGACCGCCTCGGCGTACGCCCCGGCGATGTCGACACGATCCTGCTGACGCACAATCACCTCGACCATTCCGGCTGTGTCGCTGATTTCCCCAACGCGCACGTCTACGTGCAGCGACGGGAGCTGACGCGGTACGCCGAGGCGGTGGCGCGGCCGCGCCGATTCGAGTTCCTGCTCCGGGCGACCGACCCGGCCCTGCCGGACCTGCTGACCGAGCGCGAGAACGACCTGCACGTGACCTATGTCAACGGCTACCTCCCGGTGACAGACAGGATCGAGCTGCGCCCGGCCTTCGACACGCACACGGCTGGCTCACAGTTCGCGCTGGTCGAGAACGCCGCCGACGGCCGGTGGCTATTCGCCGGGGACAACGTGTACACCTACCAGAACGTGGAGGGCCTGGCGGGTGATGGCGTGCTCGAACCGATCGGCACGTCGACGGGCAGCCAGTCGGTCTGGCTCGACACGATCGACGACGCGCTGACGTGGATCGGCCGCGAGACCAGCCGGGTGCTGCCGTTCCACGAGGCCGAGCTGTTCCGGCGGTTCCCGTCCCGGGAATATGCCGACGGCCTGCACGTGGCCGAGATCAGCCTGGCGGGCGGTCACGACAGCGTTCTGTCCACCTCGCAGGACCGGGAAGGAATGGCAGCGGACCATGGCTGAATCACCGGATCAGGTAGCTATCGTCACCGGGGCGGCGGGCGGCATCGGGCGCGCCGTGGTCGGCCTGCTGCTCGCGCGTGGTTACGCGGTTGTCGCCGAGGACATCTCCCGGAAGGTTCGCGAGCTCGCAACCGCCTTCCCCGGCAAGGTGATCGCGATGGAGGCTGACGTGGCCCTCACCGGGTCGGCGCAGGGCGCCGTCGGTCTGGCCACCGGCACGTTCGGCCGCCTAGACCTGCTGGTGAACAACGCCGGCCTGTTCCTGCGCAAGCCCACGGAGGACTGCACCGATGAGGACTTCGACGTGCTGATGGCCACGAACGTGCGCGGCGCGTTCCTCCACGCGCGGGAATCGCTGCCCGCGCTGGCGCAGACCCGTGGATCGATCGTCAACCTCGCATCGATTTCCGGGCTGGTCGGAATGCCCGGCCAGACGGTGTACGCGATGACCAAGGGCGCGATCGTGCAGCTGACCCGCCAGCTCGCGGTCGAGCACGCCGACCGCGGCATCCGGGTCAACGCGGTGGCGCCCGGAGCGGTCGACACCGACTTCGTCGCCAACGCGCGTGACGCGGCAGCGGACCCCGACCCTGCCGCGAGCCGTGCCTCGGCTATCAGCCAGCATCCGATCGGCCGCATACTGACTCCGGCCGAGATCGCCGAAGCCATCGTGTTCCTGGCCTCGCCGGCCGCCAGCGCGATTACCGGCGCGATCTTGTCGGTTGACGGCGGCTTCGTGGCACGCTGACGACGACTGCAGGTGGGGGACCAGGCTAGTGCGGGCCAGAACGGTGCGGCGCCGGGTGCGGGTCGCGATCATCGGCGCAGGCTTCGGCGGCATCGCAGCGGCCGTCAACCTTCGCAAGCGGACCAGCGCGGAATTTGTGATCTTCGAGAAGGCCGCAGGCGTGGGCGGCACGTGGTGGCACAACCGGTATCCGGGCTGCGAGGTCGATGTGCACTCGCACGCCTACTCCTTCTCCTTCGCCCGCTACGACTGGCCGCGCACGCACGCGACGCAGCACGAACTACTCCGTTACGCAGAAGATGTCGTCGATCTCTTCGGCCTGCGGCCGCACCTGAGGCTGAGCACCGCGGTGTCCGGTGTCCGATGGCTCGACGACGAAGCGCGCTATGAACTGCGCACGGCAACCGGCGACATCGAGTACTTCGACGTGGTCATCTCCGCCGTCGGTCTGCTCAGCGTCCCGCGCATCCCGGACTGGCCAGGGCTGGCTGACTTCGGCGGCGTGGCGTGCCACACGGCGGAATGGCCGGCCGGGCTAGACCTGACAGGCTGCCGCGTGGCGGTGGTCGGCACGGGGTCGACAGCGGCGCAGGTGGTGCCCGCCGTCGCCGAGCAGGCGTCGCAGCTTTATGTGTTCCAGCGCGAGCCTGGCTGGATCGAGCCGAAGCTGGAACGCGCCTTCAGCCCGACCGAGCGGTGGGTGTACCGCAAGGTTCCCGGCGCCCAGAAGGCCCACCGGGCCTGGCTGTTCTACAAGGCGGCCCAGCGGGGCCTCGCGTTCGACCTGAGCAGCCGCCGGCAGGCGGAGCGGCGGGCCGCTTGCGTTGCCTTCATCTCCTCGGCCGTCGCCGATCCGTCCGTGCAAGCCAGCGTCACGCCCGGCTACCCGTGGGGCTGCAAGCGGGTGGTCCTGGCGTCTACGTTCTATGCCGCGCTGAACCGGGCGAACGTAGAGCTCGTCCCGCGCGCGGTGACGTCAGTAACCAGGTCCGGTGTGGTGGACGAGACCGGTGCCGAGCGCGCCGTTGACGTGCTCGTCATGAGCACCGGGTTCCAGCCGACGAACTTCCTCGCCACCCTGGATGTCCGGGGCGCTGGCGGGATCAGCCTGCGCCAGGCCTGGCGATCCAGGACAGCTGCCTATCTCGGCATAACGGTGGCGGGGTTTCCGAACTTCTTCATCCTCTACGGCCCGAACACCAACGGCGCCGGATCGATTATCGCCCAGCTCGAGCGCCAGGCGGAGTTCGCGGTCCGCGCCGTGACCGGGATCGAACGGGGACAGTGGCACTACGTCGACACCGACAGCGCGGCCCAGGACAGATACGTCACGTGGATCGACCGGCAACTCGCCGCGCACGCCTCCGCCATGGACTCAGGCTGCACGAACTACTACCACGACAGCAGCGGGGCCAATATCACCCAGTGGCCGTCTAGCCACCTGAAATACCTGGTCACCGTCCGGGCGCTGGGCCGCCGCGGGCTGCGGCCGACCCGCTTCACCGCTCGTGGCTGACCGGCCGCCCTCCTGCGGCGCCCGGTCAGCGTGGCGGTCTTACGCCGGGATCTCGGCCCGCAGTTCGCTGAGCACCTTCTCAGCAACCCGGAACGCCTCGAGCGCGGCGGGTGCGCCGCAATAGGCAGCCGTCTGCAGCAATACCTCCTGGATCTCCGCCTCGGTACAGCCGTTCCGCCGGGCGCCGCGGACGTGGACGCCGAACTCCGTCATCCGGTTCAGCGCGGTCAGCATCGCCAGGTTGACCAGACTCCGGGTCCGCCGATCCAGGCCCGGCCGGCTCCACACCTCACCCCAGCAGGCCTGGGTGACGTACTCCTGGATCGGCCGGGTGAACTCCGTCGCTGCGGCCAGGGCGTTGTCGACGTAGCTGTCACCCAGAACCTCGCGCCTCAATTCCAGCCCGCGCTGCAGGCGCTCCTGGCCATCGGCCATTGACTCTCCTCCTGCACTAGATGGAGCCGGCAGCGCGCCGCACCGCACAGCGGAACCCAAACCGTCTGATCATCATACAATCTAGGATCGCCCGTGCCTACCCGGCCGGCAGCAAGTCCGGAGGAGTAACAAGAGACTCACGGTTGGGCCACGCCACAAGCCCGGAGTTAGGCGCCGTCCTGCTCTGCTAGCGCCATCAGGCCTACCCTGCCTGCTTCCTCGACGTGCCGGCTGCAGGCGCGCGCTGCGGCTTCGGGATCGTTCGCGAGTACCGCGTTAACGATCGCGTGCAGCTCCGCGAGGCTCTGCGCCGCGCGGCCAGGCACCGACAGGGACAGCCACCGCAGCACGCTCACCCGGGCGTGCAATCCCGCGACAACCGTGCGGAGCGCGTCGTTGCCTCCGCCCTCGAACAGCACGTCGTAAAAGGCGTCCTTCGCCGCCAGGATCGAAGCGCCCCTGGCTGCCAGCCGCTCGACTCGCTGCAGCGCCTTGACCAGCGCGGTGCGCTGCGCCGGAGTGGCGTTCTCAACGAACAGCCGGCCCGCCAGCGCCTCGAGCGCCGAGCGCACCTCATACAGCTGCCTGGCCTCCTCCGCGCTGACGCTAGCGACCACGGTCCCCTTGTTCGGGATCGCCGTCACCAGGCCTTCGGCTGCCAGTTCGCGCAGCGCCTCGCGGACGCTGGTGCGGGACACGCCGGTCAGTTCGACAAGCTCACGCTCGATCAGCCGCTGGCCGGGAGCAAACTGACGCTCGATGATTGCCTGGCGCAGATTGTCCAGGACCTGTGCGCGCACTGGCGCGGGCGTCCGCTCGACGCGCAGCGCGCTTGCGACGTCTACCAGCACGTCCTCCCAACCGGCCGACCAGCTTCACCTGCCGGAATGCTACACGGCCGACCGCTCAGGGCGATTGTAGGCTCATCAGACGAACGATGAAACCCGCTGCCCGGGCCGGCTGCGACACCAACCACGCCCATTCCCAGCCGTGCCAGCCCTGGTGACTCGGCGTTCGTGATCAGGTGAATTCGGGCCGCTCCTGGGTCGCCGGAAGTTACCGGATCATGAGGGAACGTCAGGCGGCAGGCCGTCCGACCCGCCATCTACTGCCGCGGCAGCTGCTGCCCAGCGCAGGTCCGGCTTACCGGACGGGCTGCGCTGGACATCGTCGACGAATACGACCGTCCGCGGCTTCTTGTAGCTCGCGAGCCGGGTCGCGACGTAGGCGGCCAGATCCTCCGCTGTCACCTCGCCATCGCCGACCGGTGCCACGACCGCCGTCACACGATGCCCGAAGCGCTGATCCGGCAGTCCCACGACCAGGGCATCCCGGACTCCCGGATGCTGGAGGAGGACCTGCTCTACCTCCTCGGCGAAGACCTTCTCGCCGCCGGTGTTGATGACGCGGCTGTCGCGGCCACGGAAGGCGACAGAGCCATCAACCTCTAGCGAGGCCAGGTCACCCGGGACTACCCAGCGCCTGCCGCCAATGGTCCGGAATGTCTGCGCGGTCTTGGCGGCGTCGCCGAGGTAGCCGATCTCGTCGTCGGCCGGGGCGGCCAGCACACCCACCTGACCCGAGCCAGGCACCACATCGCGGCCCTCTTCGTCGATGACTCTCGCCCCGGGCAGGAGCATGAAGCGCGACGTGACGACGTCGTCGCCGCGCCTGGTCTCGGACACCGCGAACGGGCCGCCCTCGGACGCAGCGATCATGTCGCGGCAGACGAAGTCCGCGTGCATCAGCAGTCTCCGCTTGACCTCTGCGGTCCACGTGACGCCGACGCTGAGCATGCGGCGCAGGCTGGACAGGTCATACGGGCTGCCGTCGGCGGCAGCCTGGTCCAGTGCATCCGCCAGTGGCAGGGCAAAGACGTCACCCACGATGGAGACGGTGTCTACATGCTGGGCCGCCACGGTACGGGCGAGTTCGCGGGGGTCGTAGGACCGGCCGGTCAGGAAGACGACTCTGCCGCTCGCCAGCAAGGCCCCGAGCGTGGTGTACATCCCGGTGGCGTGCATCAGGGGTGGCGCGGGAAGGCAGACGATCGCATCGCCGCACTCGGACAGCCGCTGCGTCGTCGCTCGCAGGTCATCCAGCGACGCTGGCACCGGCTCGCCGAGGAGGCCGAACCCGTTGCCACTAACGATGAAGTACAGCCGTTCGTGGGTAACCAGCACGCCCTTTGGCTGCCCGGTCGTTCCTCCGGTGTACATCAGCCAGTGGTCGACGCCGCGTGCGGTCCGCGGCAGCGGGCTGGCTTCCGCGATCACAGCGGCGTAATCGAGGTGGTCGCCCGCCGGCACGCCGCCACCGACCTCGATGAGCGTGCGCACACCAGGGGTGCTCTGATGCGCCTCGTCGACGCGCGGCCCTAGCGACGCGTCGAAAATGATCGCCTCGACGCGCGCGTCACCAAACAGGTACTGCAGTTCCTGCGCCTGATACCGGTAGTTGACGTTCACCGGGGTCGCGCGCAGCTTCAGCACGGCGAGCACACTTTCCAGGTATTCGATGCCGTTGTACAGCGCGATCGCCACCCTGGTGTCGCGGCCGACGCCGTGATCAGCGAGCACCGCGGCGAGCCGGGATGCCCGCTCGTCAAGCTCCTGCCAGGTCCGGCTGCGGTCGCCCTGCGTCACGGCGATGCGATCAGCGCGGACGTCGGCGACGGTCTCCAGGACCGTCGCGAAGCTTTCTTTCACGCCCACCGCCTTCCTGGACAGTGCGGCTGCGGCCAGGATCAGCCGGCCAATCGCGGAGTTCCAGTCGTCGCCAGTCTCGCGCCGCGCGCGGCAAGGTCAGTCAACTGGGACGCGGCAATGGGCGTCAATATGGGCCGCGGCGCGGCGCGGTCAGCGGCCGGCTGCAACGTCCAGCCCGGGCTCATCCCGGCCGCCGAGGCGCAGGTGCTCGCTGTGGTACACGGCCTCGTCCAGCAGCATGGCGACGTGCTCGTCGTACAGCGCGTAGATCGTTGTCTTGCCCTGCCGGGTAGCGCTGACCAGGCCGAGGTGACGCAGCAGCCGCAACTGATGGGACACCGCGGATTGTGCCATGCCGACGTCGGCGGCAAGCGTCGTCACCGTGCACGACCCGCGGCGGAGCCGCGCGAGGATGAGCAGGCGGCTCGGCGCGGCGAGGGCCTGCATGGTCTCTGCAACTGCGGCCGCGGAGGCGGCATCCAGCGCGGCTCGCGGGATGCGGCTGTCTGGCGCCCGCGCCGATGGCTGGCTCATAGGCTCAATGATACACTAGTGATTATATGAACAGTTATTCACATGACGATGTTTCCCCGGCGGAGCGAGGGGCGGCCCACCGGCACCTGCCGGGGCCTGACGCTGATCGTCGCTTCCTTCGCGCGGCACTGGCCCTCGTGACAGCGTTCGTGGTCGCCGAGGTTGTCATCGCGGTGACGGCCAGGTCGCTGGCGCTGCTCTCCGATGCGGGGCACATGCTGGCCGATATCGGCGCGATAGGCGGCGCCCTGTGGGCCATCCGCCTGGCCGCTCGCCCGCCGGCGGGTGCCTGGACCTTCGGGTGGAAGCGGGCGGAGATCATTGCCGCCGCCGCCAACGGCATAACTCTGCTGGTCGTGGCGGGCATCGTGGCGGTGCAAGCCGTGGAGCGGCTCGTACACCCGGCACACGTCCGTGGCGGGCCGGTGCTGGCCGTGGCCCTCGCGGGCATCGTGGTGAACATCCTGGCCGCCCGGCTGCTAGCCAGAGCGAGCCGGTCCAGCCTGAACGTCGCGGGAGCGTTCCGGCACGTACTGACCGATCTGTACGGATTCCTTGGTACGGCGGCTGCCGCCGTCATCATCATCATCACCGGGTACGCCAGAGCCGACTCGATCGCGGCACTGCTGGTCGTGGCCCTGATGGTCCAGGCCGCCTGGTCCCTGCTGCGCGACTCCGGCCGCATCCTGCTGGAGGCGGCGCCCGAGGACATGAACCTCGACGAGGTGCGCGCCCACCTGCTCGCCGCGAGCCATGTCAAAGACGTGCATGACCTGCACGCGTGGACTGTCACATCCAGCCTGCCAGCGCTCTCCGCACACGTGATCGTTGACGACTCGTGTTTCACCGACGGCCACGTACCGCAGCTGCTCGACCAGCTCCAGGCGTGCCTGGCCGGGCACTTCGACGTCGAGCACTCCACTTTCCAGCTCGAGGCCGCCGCGCACGCTGCGCACGAGCCGGGCACGCACTGAAGCACCGGCCCGCGACCGGGTTGTGATGGCGCTCACTGACCTGCGGCGTTGCCCGCGCCGCCCGGAATCGGATAGTCTGAAGGAAGTCTGAATAAGGCACCTCGTTCGGTGAGGCGTCGACACGAACACAGGCCACTGATCCGACGACGTCGAGAGACGCCCAGGGTCAGGACAGGTCTCCCCGGCTTAAGGGGTGACCCGAAGTGGCTGCACCCCGCGGTGCTACGTCGTGTCGTGCCAAAGCTCTGACGAGAAGGGGTGCATGCCGCTTTCCGGCGGGTCCCTCACGTGCCACGACGGGCGCCCGCGTGTGCCATGACCGGAGGGAGGCGAGATATGGAACCCAGTAGACCGGGCCATCAACGGCCCGTCACTCAGCCGATCTCGTTTCCCACCTGCACGCGGTAGCCACCCGCCCTGCGAGCTGATGTTCCTGCGCGCGAGCGCAGAGCGGATGAATGCTGCGTGCCTCCCCCAGTGAAGGGAGGAATGGCGATGGCCTCCGAGACCATGAACATGGCCGGCGCAGTACTGGACCCCGAGCACGCCGGTGACATCCGCGGTGCCCTCGGCACGATCCGCCACGACGACCTCGCGCCACGCCGCGGCTCGGCCGTGCTCAAGACACTGCTCGCGATCGTCGGCCCCGGCCTGATCGTGATGGTCGGCGACAACGACGCCGGCGCGTTCGCCACCTATGGTCAGGCTGGCCAGAACTACGGCACCAAGCTGTTGTGGACCCTGCTCCTGCTGGTTCCCGTGCTGTATGTCAACCAGGAGATGGTCGTCCGGCTGGGCGCGGTCACCGGCGTCGGGCACGCCCGGCTGATCGTGGAGCGGTTCGGCAAGTTCTGGGGCACCTTCAGTGTCGTAGACCTGTTCATCCTCAACGCGCTGACGATTGTCACCGAGTTCATCGGCGTCACCCTGGCCGCTGGCTACCTCGGCCTGCCGAAGATCCCGGCTGTGCTGCTCGCCGCGGTCGTCGTGGTCGCCGCAGCGTTCACCGGCGACTTCCGGCGGTTCGAGCGGATCGCCATGGCATTCTGCGGCGCGAGCCTGCTACTGATCCCGGTTTACATCTTCGCTCACCCGGCTGCATCGGAGATGACGCGCGGGTTCGTCGTCCCGCAGCTACCCGGCCAAGCTGGCGGCCTGTCGACTGTCATGCTGCTCGTGATCGGCATCGTCGGGACGACCGTCGCCCCGTGGCAGCTGTTCTTCCAGCAGAGCTACGTCGTCGACAAGCGGATCACGCCGCGGTTCATGAAGTACGAGAAGGCCGACCTCTGGATCGGCATCGTGACGGTTGTGGTCGGCGGTGGCGCGATCATGGGCGCGACCACGGCAGCGTTCGCGCACAGCCACTTTTCCGGGCACTTCATCGACACGGCCGGGCTCGCCACGGGCTTGCAGGCGTACGGCGGCCGCGCCGTGGGCGTGCTGTTCGCGATCGCGCTGCTCGACGCGTCGATCATCGGCGCGTTCGCGGTCTCGCTGTCAACGGCGTACGCGATCAGCGACGTCTTCGGCATCCGCCACTCGCTGCATCGCGGCGTGCGCGGGGCCAAGGGCTTCTACTTCGTCTACGCGGCGGTGATTGCCCTCGCCGCGACCGTCGTGCTCATCCCCGGCTCCCCGCTCGGCCTGCTCACCGAGGGCGTGCAGGCGCTGGCAGGCGTGCTGTTGCCCAGCGCGAGCGTGTATCTGCTACTGCTCTGCAACGACCGCGAGGTCCTCGGCCCGTGGGTCAATGGCAGCAAGACCAACGTCTTCACCGGCGCGGTCGTGGCAGTTGTGGTCGCCCTGTCGGTCATCTTGACCGCTTCGGTGCTGTTCCCGGCCATCAATGCGCGGCAGATCCTGGACATCATGATCGTCTGCGGCGCCGCCGGCGTGCTGGGCGCGGGGTACCTGGTCAGCCGGCGGCTGCGTGCGGCCGGTCCGACCGCTGGGCCGGTGGACCGCTCTGGGCGCGAGAACTGGCGGATGCCGCCACTGCACCTGCTCCAGCGGCCGGCGATGTCCACCAGCCGCAAGCTCGCCGTTGGCGCCCTGCAGGTCTACCTGGCGGTCGCGACGATCCTCGTGATCGTCAAGATCGTGGAACTCGCAATCGCCCACTGACCGGCGAGAAGCTCGTCGCCATGGAACCGGAGACCGAGCGAGAATTCACCACGCGGCGGTATCAGCGGACGTTGTTCGACGGTGTAGCCCAGCTCTACGACGATTCCCGGCTCGGGTACCCCGCCGAAATCGTGGAGTTTGCCGTTGCCACGGCGGGGGTCGGCGCTGGCAGCGACGTCCTCGAGGTCGGATGCGGCACCGGCCAGCTCACCAAAGGGCTGGTGCGCTACGGGTTCCGGCTGACGGCCATCGACATCGGCACGTCGATGATCGCCGCAGCCGACCGCCGCCTCGAGGGCACAGGCATCTCGTTGCAGGTTGTCTCGTTCGAGGAATTCGCCGCTGCAGAAGCCTCCTACGACCTGATCGTCTCCGGCACGGCGTTTCACTGGGTCGATCCCGAGGTGAAGTTCCGCAAGGCTTCGCGGCTGTTGCGGCCGGGCGGCTGGCTCGCGCTGCTGGAAACGGCCGAGCGCTACGACGACCCCTTTGGTGCGGCCCTCCGTGGCATGTGGGCTGCCCGCACCGGCGCCGCCAGTGGCCGGGTGCAAGGGCCGCATTCTGCCAATTCCGAGGTCGTCGCGCGCACCGGCCTGTTCGAGACACCGATCCACAAGACGCACACGCAGCGAATCGCTAGTTCCCCCGAGATTGTCGTGGCGGTGGAGAACACCAGGGCGACGTCGCTGAGCTGGGCAGCCGACGTGCGCGAGGAATTCACGGCGGAACTACGTCAGCAGCTCCGGTCAGAGACTGAGGTGCATCTGACCCAGCAGACCTCGCTCACGATTGCCCGCGCCCTGCCTTACTCCCTGGACCGCAGCGCGTGGCAGGGCGCCCAGTAGCGGCAGGGCGCGCAGTAGGGGCCTCATTGGGCAGTCTGCTGCCCCTCTATGGGCCGCATTGGCCCCCCACGCCCGTCAGCGCGGCTCGGCCACCACGGGACGCACCTCGACCGACCCATACCAGGCAGCCTGGATACTCGTGGCGACCTTGATCGCCGCGTCAGTATCCGGGCAGTCGACGACATAGCAGGCGGCGAGCTGCTCACGGCCTGCGGAAGCCGGGCCGGGCGACACCATGACGTCGCCGCCATCCCAGCAGCGGACCGTCGCGGCGGTCGACGCTGGCTGCAGCCGTAGCCCGTCAGCGAGCGCGCCTTCGGTACGCAGCCGAGTCGGCGCCGACGCGAGGCCGGCGGCGCGGTGCTCTCGTTCCTCCGCGCTGACCTTGGCGTTCTCGTCGTAACAGACCAGCAGGGCGTAACGCATGACGCATCTCCTTCCGCGGTGGTCGGCTCGCCTGTCCGGGCGAGAACTGACCGGTAGGGCTGACATCGGTATGGACGCAGCCAGGGCACCGAACTGGGCGCCTCTCAGGCTCTCGAGTCCGTGATCTTCCCGAGAAGTTCAGCAGCACGCAGGCGAGCGACCGCTCAGCTGTTGCCGCCGCGTCACGACTCGTTCAGCAGGGCTTGTTTCACTATCCGATGGTTCGCCCGGCACCCCGTCGGGTCGCTGCCGGTTGCCGGCACTCGTGACTAGGAGGAACGATGCCGAATCCCGCTCGCTTATTAGGGCTCGTCGCTAGTCCCAGGCGCCGACTGCCAAAGATCTTCCTGGTCGCGGTGTCCCTGGCCCTGGGCGGCGCGCTGGTCGCCGCCCCCGCAGCATCCGCTCAGCCCACATCAACCATGCCCGCGCTGAACCACGTGTTCCTCATCGTGGAGGAGAACCACGGTCTCACCGACGTGATAGGTAACCCGGCCGCACCCAACCTCAACTACCTCGCCAGCACGTTTGGTCTCGAGACCGACTACTTCGGGGTCAGCCAGTTCAGCAGCGAGCCCAATTACGTGGGGCTGCTGGGAGGGAGTCAATTCAGCAACGTCGTGAGCGACGACGCGTACTGGAAGAACACGGTCGACGGGCCGAGCCTCATCAGTCAGATGGATCAGGCCAGGGTCAGCTGGAAGGCATATCTGCAGGCCCTGCCGCACCCGAATTACGAGGGCATCTGCTACCCCGAGAAGTGCAACGGCGCACCAGACAGCGACCCGCTGTATGTGTCCAAGCACGACGGCATCCAGAACTTCACGACCTCGTTGAATGGGCGGGACTGGTCTCGCCAGGTCCCCGTCGGGCAGCTCACCGCGGATCTGAGCAGCGGTAACGTGCCGCAGTTCAGCTACATCATCCCGGACGAATGCCATGACATGCACGGCGACCCGCCCTACTGCCTGGATAGCGGTAACCCTGGTGACCCGCAGGACCAGCACCTGGTCTCCGTCGGCGACGCTTACCTCGGTCACCTGGTCAGCGAGATCACCAACGCCCCGTCCTGGGCGGCAGGCAACAACGCGATCGTGGTTACCTTCGACGAGGGCGACGACACCGCGGGCTGCTGCGACGCCAACCCGGGCGCCGGCCAGGTCGCGACTATTGTGATCACCAGCCACGGCCCGCGCGGCGTGCAGGACTCCCAGCCTGCCAACCACTACTCCACGCTCGCCGCGATCCAGCAGACCTTCGGCCTGCCATGCCTGCGGCTCACCTGCGACACGGCCAATGTGCAGCCCTATAGCCCGCTGTTCGCGATCACCGGCTCGGCCGCGATCGCGACGAAGCCGCTGCCGCAGGAGACCTGGCCCACGCCAAGCCCGGCGGTTACCGAGCCGACATCGAAGACCATGAGCACGGCGAAGGGCGGTGGCTGGACTACGAATAAGGTTCAGCTCTACGGGACGTCGGACAACAGCGTCGGCGCGATAGCCGGGTCCTCGCCCAGCGACATCTGGGCTGTCGGCGATTTCCTGCCGGACACCGCGACCAGCAACCAGGACGCCACTCTCACCTTCGCTGAGCACTTCAATGGCAAGAACTGGACAGTGGTGCCGACACCAACGACGGGCGTCAACTTCACCTCGTTCTACGGAGTCACGGCCAGCGAGGGCCAGGCGTGGGCCGTCGGGGAGTACCTGAATTCCAGCTACCAGGACCGGGCTCTGCTGGAGCGCTGGAATGGCTCGCAGTGGTCGATCGTGAACGTCCCGCAGCCCGGCTCGAGGCGCGACATGCTCTTCGGGGCGACGGCGCTGTCGCCGTCGGACGTGTGGGTCGTGGGAGACCAGGAAGGCAAGAACGGCCAGTTCGAGACGCTGGCGGAGCACTGGGATGGCTCCAGCTGGGCGATCGTCCCCACATCCGATCCGGGCTCGTCAGGTAACCACCTCTACGCCGTCGACGCCGTGAACCCCGACAACGTGTGGGCGGCGGGCATGCAGCTCAACGGCGATTCGCCAGACCAGGGCCTGGTGGAGCACTGGGACGGCACGCGGTGGTCGGTTGTGTCCATGCCGGCGCCCGCCTCCGCGGACCTCGTCATGCTCGACGGAATCTCGGCGACCGCCAGCCAGGTCTGGGTGGACGGCGAGGCAGATAGCCCGGAGGGCGGCGGTCAGCCGTTCGTCGCGGGCTACCAGAACGGAAGGTGGACGATTCCGCAGCTGCCGGCCGTTCCCGACGGCGCGAACTGGACCAACCTGTGGGGCATCCAGGTCGCCGCAGGCAGCGTCTGGGCTGTCGGGACTTACGTTGATCCCGCGACTGATAACAACAACACCCTCGTGCTGAAGGGAACCAGCGGTACCTGGTCCATCAACCCGGCGCCCAACCCAGGCAGCGGCAGCAACATCCTCGGCGGCATCACCAGCGTCGATGGCCAGCTATGGGCCGCTGGCGTCTATGACAACGGCGGCAGCGTGATCCCGCTGATCATCAACAGATAAGTAACGCGCCCGCCATCGCGCCCGCCCGGCCACCCTCTGGTGGCCGGGCCGGTCGTGCGGTAACGACCGCAGCCCAGGCGGGAGCCTCAGCCCGCCTTATTCACGGTGATCTGGCGCGGACCCGCCTTGGCGCGCTGCGGGACCGGGACGGTGACCTCGAGTATTCCCTTGTCGTATCGTGCGGTGATCTTGTCGGCGTCAGCACCCTCGGGCAGGGCGACCGTCCGGGACAAAGAGCCGTAGCGGAACTCGGAATGGCGATCCTGCTTCGTCTCTTCGTGCCGCTCGGCGCGGATCGTGAGCAGGCCAGATTCCACGGTCACCTCGACGTCATTCTCCGCATCAACGCCGGGGAGCTCGGCGCGGATCATGTACTTGCCGTCATCCACGTAGTCCTCGACCCGGAATGTCGAATTTGATCCGAACGGCAGCATCGACGCCCAGGGCGCGTCAAACCAGTCCAGCAGGTCGGGAATCCGGCCTTGCGGCATCAGCCGACGAGCGGGTAGTGGCATGGCCCCTCCTTGGAACCGAGTGCGGGTGTTGTGTTCCTCCTGCCATCCCATTCCCAGCCGTGGCGTCGCCCAACGGGCCGGTCGAGGGCCCGTTGGACGGAGGACAAAGCGGGCGGCCCGGCCGACTACGAGGAGCCGCTCGGTGGGCTAGCCTGCTGGGGTGGAGCACCAGGCAGACACCAATGCGGCGATCTGGAAGTCCGATCAGATCGTGACGACATGGGCAGCGGAGGCAGCCGCCCGGCAGCGCAACCACGGGGCGCGATGGCAGCTCATGGCGCTGCTGCTGCCCTTCACCGAGCAGGATGCGTTTACGTTCCTGGATCTTGGTGCCGGCACCGGCAACGCCTCCCAGGCGATCCTCGATCGTTACCCGGCAGCCACCGCAATCCTCGCCGACTTCTCGGCCGAGATGATGGGGGCAGGCGAACTCGAGATGCGCCGCTTCGCGGGCCGCTACCAGTACGTCGAGTTCGACATGCTGGCCGGGGAATGGCCCGCTGCCATCCCGGCCGGCGTCAACGCGGTCGTGACCTCCCTGTGCGTTCATCACCTGCCCGACTCGCGCAAGCAGAGCCTGTTTACGGAGATCCGCCAGCGACTCGCGCCCGGCGGCTGGTACCTGAACTACGATCCTGTCCGCGCCGACGATCCCATCGTCGCCACCACCTGGGAGCGGGCGACCGACCGCGTCGACCCCGAGGCAGCCCGCAAGCGACACCATCGGACGCCAGAAGAGCACGCTCGCTACGAGAACCACATCCGCTACATGGTCCCGCTCGAGCAGCAGCTGGGTTACCTGCGCGCGGCTGGGTTCCAGGGCATCGACGTCTACTTCAAGCGGCTGGACTACGTCATCTACGGCGGCCAGGCGTAGCAGTGGGGTCAGCACTAACGGCAGTACGGAGACAGCGGAAGGCATGACACAGACCGGTTACACGGCGGCAACTCCTGCCTTCGCCGGTGGCGGCGCACCCGGCCGCCTCCGGGACGCCATCGACGCGACGACTACGGCGATGCTCCGCGCCCGCCGCAGCGCGAAGTGGACCTCCCCCGGACCGGACGGATACGGAGGGGGTGTCGCGGAGATGGACTTCGGCGCCGCGCCACCTATTCTCGACACGCTCGCCAGGCTGTCAGCGGATGCAAATTTCGGCTACCTGCCGAGCTGGCTGGCCGACGACCTCGGATCTGCGTGCGCGGACTTCGCCAGGCGGCGGTACGGGTGGGATATCGAGCCGGGACTTGTCCACCCGGTCCCGGATGTGATCAAGGCGCTGGAGATCGCCATAACGCACTTCTCGCGACCCGGATCACCCGTCATCCTGCCGACGCCTGCCTATATGCCGTTCCTGTCGGTGCCGGGCAATCTCGGCCGGGAGATCATCCAGGTCCGGATGCTGGAGCAGGACACCGGCTTCTTCACTCTCGATCTGCAGGCGATCGACGACGCCTTCCGTGCAGGCGGGCATCTGCTGATCTTCTGCAACCCGTGCAACCCTCTCGGCCGTGTCTTCACGCGAGACGAGATCGCACAGCTGACGGACCTGGTAGACCGGCACGGCGGCCGGGTATTCGCGGACGAGATCCACGCTCCACTTGTCTATCCCGGCTTGCGGCACATCCCGTATGCCTCGACGTCGGCCGCAGCAGCCGGGCACACGATGACAGCTACCTCGGCGTCGAAGGCATGGAACCTGCCCGGTCTCAAGTGCGGCGTGGTGATCCTCAGCAACCCGGCGGACCAGGACCGATGGGATCAGCTCGGGCACTTCACAGTGCGCGGGGCGAGCAATCCGGGGGTTGCGGCGAGCATCGCGGCGTTCCGGCACGGCGAGGCTTGGCTCGATGAGGTTGTCGCCTATCTCGATGACAGCCGAACACTGCTGTCCGGAATGCTGACCCGCTATCTGCCGCAGGTGCGCTACCGTCGGCCGGACGGCACCTATCTCGCGTGGCTCGACTGCACGGCGATGGACCTGCCGGACTCGCCCGGTGTGCTGGTCACCGAACGCGCGCATGTCACCGTCGTCGACGGCCCAGCGTTCGGCCTCGGCGGCGACGGGGCATTCCGGCTGAACTTCGCGACCCCGCAGCTCGTCCTCACCGAGATGGTCGAACGCATAGCCGCCACTCTGTCCGAGCCGCAGACGTAAGGACCGCCGTGACTATGGTCACCGAGAACTCCGCCAGGCTGGCGGTTCTGATTGACGCTGACAATGCGCAGCCTGCCATTGTCGAGGCGCTGCTGGCCGAGATCGCCAAGTACGGGACAGCCCACGTCAAGCGCGCCTACGGCGACTGGACTACCGGCAGCCTGCGCGGCTGGAAGGACCAGCTCCTGGCCGAGTCGATCCAGCCGATCCAGCAGTTCGCCTACACGCGCGGCAAGAACGCCACGGACGCGGCCATGGTCATCGACGCCATGGATCTGCTGTACTCGGGGCGCTTCGACGGATTCTGCATCGTGTCAAGCGACAGCGACTTCACCAGACTGGCGGCGCGCATCCGCGAATCAGGCCTGACGGTTTACGGCTTCGGTGAGCGGAAGACGCCGAAGCCGTTCGTGGCAGCGTGCGACAAGTTCATCTACGTCGAGAACCTCGGCTACGCCGACGACGCCCCCACCCATACGGACGCGGCACTAGCGCCGGTGCCGCGCGCCTCTGCCGCCCAGCTCAAGGCGGACACCACGCTGGTGAACCGGCTGCGCAATGCCGTGGCAGCTGCCTCGGACGAGGACGGATGGGCACCGCTGGCCTCGTTGGGCCAGATCCTTACCAATCAGAGCCCGGACTTCGACTCGCGCACCTACGGGTATGCGAAGCTCAGCGATCTGGTGGCGGCGACCACGCTGTTCGACCAAGAGCGCCGCAGCCCCGGTGATGGCAAGGCCGCCATCCTCTATGCACGCGACCGGCGCCAGCGCCCGGCAAGGAAGTCGAGCAGGTCAGGCTGACTCCGGCGCGCGGCGTTAGGAGTCCAGGGGAATACCGCGCGCCGGTGATGGTTGACCGTTGCCATGAGAGCTGTCGGCATCACCGAGTTCGGCAACCCAGACGTCCTGCACATCGTGGACCTGCCCGACCCGCAGCCGGGTCCTGGCGAAGTCCGCATCCGTGTGCACGCAGCCGCGGTCAACCCAACCGACACGGGGCTGCGCAGCGGCGGCCGGGCGGCGCAGCTCAAGGACATTCCGCCACCGTACGTGCCCGGCATGGATGCGGCCGGGACCCTCGATCAGATCGGCCCCGGCACGTCGACAGAACTCCAGATCGGCGATCACGTCATGGCCATCGTGGTGCCGTCAGGCTCGCACGGCGCCTACTCCGAGTTGCTCGTGGTACCGGCTGAGTCCGTGACGCGTGCGCCCGCGGACGCCACCGACGCCGAGGCGGCGACACTGCCGATGAATGGACTGACTACCCGGCTTGCGCTCGACCTGCTCGGCCTGAATCCAGGACAGACGCTCGCTGTCACCGGCGCAGCGGGCGCCGTCGGCGGTTACGCGGTGCAACTGGGGAAGGCTGCGGGCTTGCGGATCATCGCCGACGCGGCGCCGCAGGACGAGCCGCTCGTCAAGGAGCTCGGCGCCGACGTTGTCGTGCCTCGCGGCCCGGCGTTCGCGGAGCACGTCCGCGCGGTGGTCCGAGAGGGAGCCGACGGTCTGATCGACGCGGCCCTGCTGAACGAGCTGGCTGTCCCGGCCGTTGGCGACGACGGCCAGATCGCCACCCTGCGCGGCTACACCGGCGACTCCGAGCGCGGCATCACCTTCCATCCGGTGTTCGTCCGCACCTATGCCCGCGAGCACGACAAGCTCGACCGCCTCCGCCAGCAGGCGGAATCCGGTGAGGTGACTCTCCGGGTCGCGCGGACGCTGCGGGCCGAGCGCGCCGCCGAGGCTCACCGCATGCTGGAGGCAGGCGGTACCCGAGGCCGCCTCGTCCTGGAGTTCTGAGGACATGACAGCTCGGAGCGCGGCTGTCGAGGCCTACACCACCGCCCTCATGAGGTCGGGCGAAGACAGCTCCGGTCTCGTTGGCCGCGTGCTGACCGAGGACGTCGTCGTGCAAACGAACTTCGGCCGGGCGGATGGTGTGGAGGCGGCGGTCGCGCTGCTGCGCGAGCCGCGGACAGCCGGGCTACTGGCGGCGGGAGCGCGATGGTCGGAACCGACTGCCGATGGCGACCGAGTTACCGTGATAGCCGCGCTGACACCGACCGCCCCGTTCGGCGGCCTGGAGCTGGTCTTCGATTTCGCGGGGGACAAGATTGCGCGCGTCGAGCAGCAGACCCTGCCGCAGGCGCCGCCATCGCCGCGCACGCTCCGCCTGGATCCAGAGATCAAGGCGGCAGTTGATGGCGCCCTCGACAATCAAACCCCGATGCTCATCGCCTATCTGGACGGAGGCCAGCAGATTCACCTGTCGTTCCGCGGAACGATCCAGGCGTACACCGACGATCAGCTGGCGTTGTGGGCTCGCGAGCCCGAGGGTGGCCTGCCCCAGAACATTGCCCACCGGCCGCACGTCACGCTCTTCTACAACGATCCGGCCCGGAGGACGTCCTACACGTTCTACGGCCGGGCGCGGGTCGAGCATGACCCCACTGAGCGCGCGACCATCTTCGAGAACTCCCACCCACGCGAGCAGCAGGTGGACTTCCGGCGCCGCGGCGTCGCAATTGTCGTTGACCTGGATAAGATCGAGGGCAGGGTCGCTGGCGGACGGGTGCTGATGCTGCGGGCGATGCCGTAGGCGTCAGGCGCCGGCTCGTCCTGCAGTTCTCGGCCTCCGCGCGGCCGTCAGGCCGGCGCCGTCGCCCCGGCAGGCGCCCAGCCGAGAGCGGGCGCGATGTGCCGGACGATCGTTTCCAGGATGCGCGCGTTATAACCAACGCCGAGCTGGTTCGGAACAGTGAACAGCACCGTGTCCGCAGCGCGCACGGCCTCGTCGGCGGCCAGCTCGGCAGCGAGGCCTTCCGGTTCTCCCGCGTAGGTGCGAACGTCTCAGCCTCGGCGAGCCCATCATGGCGCGGGCTGCGTGATCGCGGCCTGATCAGCGCCTACGATGAGAGCCTGGCCTGCGCGCGGGCCAGGCTCGCCCCCTGGAGCGCCACATGCTGTTCGACGTCTTGGGTCCAGTGCTCACCGTCGTCTGGCTGGTCATCGGAGGCATCCTGATTCGCAGGCGCCCACGGCGCCCGTCAGGTCATCACGGCACCGTCCGCCGTGCCGGTGCGGCTTTCGCTTGTTATTGCGGTTGGCGGGCTGGCGATGGTAACCCCGTGGCGGCCCTTCCTGGCCGTCCAGCTCGCGATCATCGCCTGGGAAGCCGCCGCGCAGGTCATGGCCCGGGTCAGGCGAGCCCGGGGCAAGCGCAAGGTCACGTAGGCTCAGCGCAGCCCGTCCGCAGGCCAGCCAGCCACTGAACGTATATCCGTGAGAGTACGTAACCTGCGGGCGGGCGTTCGCTGTCACAGCCGTGCCAGAACCACCGGGGTGCAGCCCGGCGCGTGTGTCACTCACGCGCTCGTCCGCGCGGCAATGGCCGACAGCAGCGGCAGCGGGGAGGACAGCTGCCGCTCGAAGTGATGGACGCGGACCAATGCGCCGTCGACGCCGAGGTCCTCCGCCGCCTGGGCCAGTTCGATGGTCTGCAGCAGCGCCGGATTCCCGGCCGCGACAGCTGACCGAGGGGCAGACGCGGCGTTATCGTGATGCCGGGAACCAGACGACGAGGAGCCGCGCGGATGAGGGTTGGCCTGCACATACCGGATTTCACCTGGGACAGCGGGCCGGCCGGGCTGCGGCAGCGCCTGGGCGAGGTGGCGCAGCACGCCGAGCAGGCGGGTGTCGACCGGATCAGCGTGATGGACCATCTCTGGCAGATCGGGCATCTGGGACCGCCCGAGCACGAGATGCTCGAGGCGTACACCACGCTCGGCTTCCTGGCCGCCAGGACCGAGCGCGTCACGCTGCTGACCATGGTCACTGCGGTGGTGTACCGGGAGCCGGGGCTGCTGGCCAAGGCGGTCACCACTCTCGATGTGCTGTCCGGCGGGCGCGCGATGCTAGGCATCGGAGCAGCCTGGAACGAAGCCGAGGCGGACGGGCTCGGTCTGTCCTTCCCGCCCCTGTCAGAGCGGTATGAGCGGCTAGAGGAGGCGCTGCGCATCTGCCGTCAGATGTGGAGCGGAGACGACGCGCCGTTCGAGGGGAAGCACTATCACCTGGGCCGCACGCTCAATTCTCCCCAGTCGCTGACGCGGCCGCACCCGCGCATCCTCATCGGGGGTTCCGGTGAGCGCAAGACGCTCCGCCTGGTCGCCCGCTACGCCGATGCATGCAATATCCGCGACTCCGGCGAGCTTGCGCACAAGCTGAACGTGCTGCGCGAGCACTGCGCGGCCGAGGGCCGGGACTACGCCGAGATCGAGAAAACAGCGCAGACCCGGTTCGATTTCGGCCCGAACGGCGAGCGGGTGCAGCAAACCATCGAGCACCTGCACGAGCTGGCCGAACTCGGCATCGAGGTCGCGCACGGGTCAGTCGCCGACGTCGGCTCCCTGCAGCCGCTGCAGCTGATGGCCGAGCGAGTCATCCCTGCCATCGAGAAGTTCTGACCCCGCGGCGGATTACCTCAAGTACTGGTGGTTACCCGGCCGACGAACCACGCCGCCTGCCGGACCGCGCTGTCAGCGGCGGCCAGCAGACCGGGCTGAAGCATGAAGTCGTGCCACATGCCCGGCCACCTCGTATACGTCACGTCAACGCTGGCAGCCGAGGCGCTCACCGCCAGCAGCCGGGCGTCCGGCTCGAGAATCTCGTCCGTGCCAGCCTGAATGAGCAGCGGGGGCAGTCCCTCGTGCGCGGCGCACAGCGGCGACACCAGGCTAGTGGCCCAGACCCCCGGATCGGCGTATGCGCGAGCGCAAGCATCGAGCCAGTCCGGGCTGAGCAGGACGTCGCGGTGTACCAGATCGGCGACGGCGCTGCGATCGCGGCCAAGATCGAGCCACGGCGACAGCAGCACGCAGCCCGCGGGCAATTCGCCACCCTCGTCGCGCACAGCGAGAGAAAGCGCGAGGGCGAGCCCGCCGCCAGCCGAGTCGCCCGAGACCACCAGCGGGCCGGTTGTGTCCTCCCGGCCGAGAGCGCGCAGCACGGCGCGGGCATCCTCGATCGCCGCCGGATGCGGATGCTCGGGCGCCAGGCGGTACTCGGGCAGCACGACGCGGCAGCCAGCCTGCGCGCTCAGGTGCGCCGCCCATGCCCTCGCAGTCCGCGCCGAGCCCACGCAGTAGCCGCCGCCGTGAAAGTGAATGACGGTCGGCTGGCGGCTGCTCGCGCGAGCCGAGACGACTTCGGCGGGCACGCCGCCGAAGACCTGCCGGGCGACCGTAGTGCCGCGAGGCAGGATCGCCCCGCGGGTGAGCTGGTCCAGCCGGCGGCGCTGCACCTCCCAGGGCAGCATTGGGTCGAGGCAGCGCCGGCCGAGCTGCCGCACGCCGAGCCGCACGACTGACCGTGGCACCCCCAGATCAAATCGCACGCGGAGGGTCGTCATGCGACGGTGCTTCTGGCCGTGGCCGTCAGCTCCGGCATCACCCGGTAGGCGGCGAGATCAAAGTGCCGGACCCGGTACCGGTACAGGAACGTGTGGTCGGGCCAGTTGTTGGTGTTGCGTCCCGTGGCCGTGGTGTACCAGCTGTGGCAGCCGCTCTCCCACACCGAAGTTCGGCTGGCTGACTGCACCCAGCTGTTGAACGCCTCCTGTACATCGGGGCGCACGTCGACCCAGGCGAGGCGGCCGGCTTCCAGTGCCCGGACCGCGCCGACTACGTAGCCGATCTGGCCCTCGAGCATGTAGAGAATCGAGTTGCCGCCGAGATTGGTGTTCGGTCCGTAGAGCATGAAGAAGTTCGGGAACCCCGCGACGGCGATGCCGAGGTAGGCCTGCGCGCCGTGCCGCCATTCGTCGCTCAGCCGCAACCCGTCGAGGCCGGCGACGTCCATGGGGGCGAGGAACTCGCCCGCCCGGAACCCGGTCCCGTAGATGATCACGTCGGCCGGCCGCGTCGTTCCGTCGGCCGTCACTACGCCTTCAGCGACGATCCGGTCAATCGGTTCCGTGATCAGCTCGACAGTCGGGCGCGCCAGGGCGGGATACCAGTCGCCGGAGAACACCACCCGCTTACAGCCCATGACGTAGTCAGGCACGCACTTGGCGCGCAGTTGTGGATCGGCAATCTGCCTGCGTAGCTGCCGGCGCCACATCTGCATGGGCCCGGCCAGTAGCTTGGGCGACCGGACGAAACCGGTGGTGAGCAGCTCGCCGTAGAGAAAGATGCGCAGCCGGTCGGCTTTGCGAACGGGCGGCAGTGAGTCAAAGAGGAGATGCTCGGCATCACGGTAGCGCCGGTCAGGTTTGGGCAGCACGTATGGCGCACTGCGCTGGTAGACATCGACGTGGCCAGCGACCTTGGCGATCTCGGGCACGAACTGAATAGCGCTCGCGCCCGTCCCGACCACGGCCACCCGCTTGCCGCTCAGGTCGACGTCATGATTCCAGCGGCCAGAGTGCCAGGACGGGCCAGCGAAAGTGTCCCGGCCGTCGATATCGGGCAACGCCGACCTGCCGAGCTGACCGACGGCGCAGATGACCGTTGCTGCCTGCAGCACGTCGCCGTCGGCGAGCGTAAGGTTCCAGCCTGCCGTGCGCTGGTCGAACTCAGCAGAGACCACGCCGCAAGCGAAACGCAAGTGCGGGCCGAGGTCGTGCTCGTCCACCAGCGCGTGCAGGTAGGCCAGGATTTCCTCACGCGCCGGGTAGCGCCGGCTCCAGTGCCACGGCCGGAACGAGAACGAGTACAGCTGCGACGGGATGTCGCAGGTCAGGCCGGGGTAGCTGTTGTCGCGCCAGATACCGCCGAGGTCATCGGCCTGATCGAGCATGACGAAATCCTCGATGCCTGCCCGCCTGAGCCTGATCGCCATGCCGATTCCGCCGAAACCGGCGCCGATGATGACAACCCGGTGAGGCATCTCCACTCCCTCGCGCTCTGCCTGGCACACTATCGGCCGCACCGGCGACAGAACCCGTCCCACCTTCCCTGCCTTCGGACCATGAGGGCCGGCAGCCTTCCTGAGCGGGCCCGGGGGCCCTAGGGACCTTCCGCACTGCCCTGGTCACCGCGACCGCCAACTGCTTCCCGGTTGCCGGGATGGGCGTCATCGCTTACATTTGCCTGCGGACCCGGGGGCCCCGGGTCTGGCTATCTGCGCCTCCGGCTGTGGTCTGCGGATCCGGGTGGCATCCCCGCGAGTGATTGGACTGAGAGTGCGTGCTGGCGTAACCCACGGAGCCGTCATGGCCATGGCGCGGTGGACGCCGTACCTTGAGTCGGAGATGCTCGGCCTAGCGGACCTGGTCGGGCCGGGGAGCGTCTGCCTCGATGTCGGGGCAGCTGCAGGCCTGTATAGCTTCGCGCTATCCCGGCTCGTCGGCCCGTCGGGCCATGTGCACAGCGTCGAACCGCTGCAGTTCGCGCACCCCGCGTGGCGGCGGATTCTCGGAATCAAGGGCCTGAAGAACCTGAGCGAGTACACCATGGCGCTCGACGCTGAGCCGCGCGAGGGCATGATGAGCGTCCCGTTCGGCCGGCGCGTGGCGGTGACCGGCCGCTCCTTCCTCACCGGCAAGTCTTCCGGACTCGGGCCAAACGTCGAGTTCGTGCGCCACGAGGAGGTACCCGTGGCGGTCGACACGATGGATGCCCTGATCGCGCGGACTGGCGTTACCCGGCTTGACTTCATCAAGATCGACGTCGAAGGCGGCGAACTGCACGTCTTGCACGGCGGGGAGCGGACGATCAAGGACTTCAGGCCAGCTCTCCTGGTCGAGATCGAGGCACGCCACACTGCTCGCTATCACTACGGTCCCGAGGACATCGTGGACTGGCTCACCGAGCGCGACTACGCGATGTACACGTGGCATGACGGCTGGCGGGAGACCAGCCAGGTTTCACTGGACCAGCGCAACTACCTGTTCCGCCCGAGTCCGGCCGGAATTGTCTCAGGCGCTGGCTAACCAGCTCTCGTGCGGCGCCCCTGCACCCGTCGTGTCCAGCCGCGCGGCCAGTGCGCTGGCCTCGCCGCGAGTGCGGACACCCAGCTTGCGCAAGATCGCCGAGACGTGATGATCCACAGTTCTGGCCGATACCACGAGCCGGGTGGCGATCTCACCGTTGCTCAGCCCGGCGGCGAGCAGGCCTAGCACTTCCGCCTCTCGGCCGGTCAGGCCTGCCGGGTGAGCAGCCGTCACCGGCCGCGGGCCGCGCGGGAGCCCGCGTTCGCCCTTTGCCGCCAGACGCCGCGCGACGAGAGCGGCCGCCGGCCGGGCGCCGATCCACTGCAGCATGTCGAGGGCTCGGCGCTGCGCTTCGCGGTCACCGCCGGCGAGTGCGAGAGCTGCCTCGTAGGCGCAGCCGCGTTCCTCCCACCACTGCGCTGCGCCCGCGCTGTCACCGGCCTGCTCGAACCGGTGCGGTTCGAGCAGGCCGGCATTGGCTATGTCGCGGCGCGGCAGCCCGGACCGCCATCGCCAGGCCTCCAGCTCACCTGCGAACCACGGGATACCCGCTGGATCGGTGACCACGATATGGTCGGTCTCCGCCTCCATTCGCTGCGGCGAGGCTCCCTCCAGCCAGGTCACCTCCGCCCGCGCGCAGGCGACCAGTGCGAGAGCGAGCGGGGTGGTCAGCACCTTGGCGCTCCGCGCCGCCTCATCGAGCAGCGGCCAGTAGCCGGATTCGCCTCGGCGGGCCTGGACCAGGGCCTGCACGACCAGGGCGCTGCAGCGCGAGAGGCCGGCTCTCTCTGGCGCGGCATTCAGGACGGACGTGGCGATCGCCACCGCCTCGTCCCAGTGCCCGCGGGCCAACGCCGACTCAGCCTGCAGCGCCGTCAGCCACAACTGGTATGCCTCCATGCCGTGCTCGCGGCAATAGCCGATGCCGGGGGCAAGGAAGCGCTCCGCGAGCAGCCACTCCCGACGCGCGCCGAGAACGATTCCCAGGTGCAGGTATGCCCGCCCGACTCCCGCCTCGTCGCCCGCCTCCGCTGCGAGGTCGCGGCTGCGCTCCAGCTTTGCGAGGCCATCGAGATGCCCGCGGCGAAGCTCGACGGTGCCGACGTTGTTCAGCGCGTAGACGAGCGCGTCGGTGGAGCCGACGCGGTCGGCCAGCTCGATCGCATGGGTGCCCCACCGGATCGCCTCGCCGTCTTCGCCTATGCCGTAGTAGGTGGCCGAGAGCGTGGCATAGCTGCGGGCGAGTTCCGGTCCCGGCGGAAGCTGCTCGAGCACGGCGATGGAGTGCAGCGCCGCGGCCCTGGACTCGGTGAGGCGCCCCTCCTGCCCGAGCTGCCTCGCCAGCAGTCGCAGCGCCCTGCCCCTCCCCGCCAGGTCACCGCTGCGGGCGTAGATCTGCTCGGCCTCCTCGAGCGCCTCGGTCGCCTGTTCGCCCATGGCCATGAAGTAGGCCTCTGCCGCGAATCGTTCCAGTAGCTCGGCGCGCTCGTGCGAGGCCATTCCAGCGGAGAACTTCAGCGTCCGCGCGTACAGGGCCGCAGCCTCGCGCCGGGCACCGGCCGCTGCGGCCCGCTCAGCAGCAGCCGGGCCGAACCGGAGCATGGCTTCGGCATCACCCGCCGCATCGGCGTGGTGGACCAGCCGCGCCAGGTCGGGACTCTCTCGCGCGGCCAGCGCGGCCACTGCCGCGCGGTTCAGAGCCGCCCGCCTGCCAGGTGGCAGCGACTCCTCGATCACCTGTCGCGCGATCTCGTGCCGGAATTCCACGCTGTCGTCGGCCAGCACGGCCATCCCGCGCCTCAGGCACTCGTCCAGCGCCGCGGCGGCATCCGGGACCAGGGCGTTGAGCAGCCACATCTCGGCCCGGCCGGGCACCACCGCCATCGCGTCCAGCAGATCTCGAGCGGCGTCGCCGAGCCGGGCTGAGCGCGCGAGCACGGCATCGCGGACAGTGTGCGGTACCCGGGTCGTGCCGGACGCGAGCACCTCGGTGACAAAGAACGGGTTCCCGGACGTCCACTTGTGCAGCTCGCGGGCGCTGACGTCAGCCGAGCCTGCCAGCTTGGCCACGGCCTGCCGCGATAGGCCGGTCAGCCCGATTCTGGTTACCTGGCCGCTTCCGGGCAGACGGCCGAGCGCGATCCGGAGCGGGTGCGCCCGGTCCAGCTCGTCCTCCCGGTACGTCAGCATGAGCAGCAACGGGACAGTGGCGATGCGCCGCCCTACTACGCCGATCACATCAAGGGTCGCCGCGTCTGCCCAGTGCAGATCCTCGAGCACCAGCGCGCACGGCGTCGCCTTCAGTTCGCGCAGCAGGGCACCGGCGACGTCGTATGGCTTCGTGGTATCCAGGGCACGGATCGCCGAGTCGCCGCCGATCTGCTCGATCAGGTCCAGCACCGGTCCGAGCGGCCTTGGCGTGAACAGCGGATCACACCCGGCCCAGAACACCGGCACAGTCCCGTCGAGGCCCGCGCAGAACCGGCGCAGCAACGCGCTCTTGCCGATTCCGGCCTCGCCGGATAGCAGCGCGATCCGCCCCTGCCCGCCAGCGACAACCGCAGCGAGGTCCTCGCCTAGGGTCCTCAGCTGCTCCGATCGCTCCAGCAAGCCGTCATGATCGACGGCAAGCGTGACCCCCCCCACCCATGGCGTGATAGTAGATGACAAACGCTTCGCACAAGCAACTATTTGCCCATCCAAAACCTCGCGCCTAGCTCGGTGCTGTGGCAGAGATCCGCGCCGCGACCAGCGATAACTAGCTCGCCTGCCGGCCGGCGATGGCCTGCAGGTCCGCGGCTAGAACCGCGGCGGACCGTGCCGACACGATGTTGCCCTTGACTTCGAAAAGCTCGGACGCCCGAGCCAGCGCGTCGAGCGCCTGCCCGGTCTCGCCGCAAAGCTGGCAGACCTCAGCGAGGTCCATGAACCCGTTGCCTTGCAGGTTCAGGAAGTCCGTATCGCCGAGGAGGCCCAGGGCCTCGCGAATGAGCACGACCGCACGGTCCCGCGGACCGTCTCGCGCGAGCAGCTTCGCCTCAACGCAACGCCAGTGGAACTGCGAGGCTACGTCGTCGGAGGACGCCAGCTCCCGGCAGTTCGCGGCGAACTCGGCCGCCTCGCTACGGCGGCCCTGCCGATAGAGGACCTCGGCGAGCAGCCCGGCGGTCGTGGACAGATAGCTGCGCTCGCCCATCTGGTCCAGCGTGTGGTAATCCTTGCGCAGTTCCGCCTCCGCGGCCTCAAGGTCGCCTGCCAGCATCTCGACTACGGCCGAGTCCAGCGAGGTCCCCGCTGCGGTCAGCCGCCAGCCGAACTCCTCCAGGAGTGACCGGCTGCGCCGGTAGCGGACCCTCGCTTCCGCGAAATTGCCGCGCATCGCCTCGAGGTGGGCCAGCGTCACCTCTGTGATCGCAGTCGCCTTCCTGTCGTCGGTCACCCGGCCAAGCACCTGCCGGCAGATAGCGATCGCCTCGGTGACAGGCGTCGGCCCGAGCAGCGCCGACTGCGCCAGCGCTCCGGCGTACCGGCGCGCGGTCGTCTCGTCACCCGCCTGGGTGGCGTGGCGGATCATCTGGTCGGCGGCCTCGGCAGCGCGGCCGTACTGGCTCGCCCTCCAGTGCGCAAAGGTCAGCAGCCGCCAGGCGCGCGCCAGCCCGCTGTGATCCCCAGCCGCCTCGAGCGAGGCGATCAGGTCGCCCGCTCGCGTGACCACGTCGTCGTCCTCCCCAGCGGCACTTGTCGAGTAGCGAAGCTGCAAACCCGCTAGCTCGGCAGCCCGTGCCTCTGCGACCGCGTCGGTCCGCAGCCTCGCGGCACCCGTCAGTGCCTCGGCGAGTGCTTTTTCGGCGGACGCTAGCTCGCCAATGTCACCGAGTGCCTCGCCGGCCTGCAACAGGAAATGCGCACGTTCCTTGTGGTCGGATGCCAGCAGGCCAGCCGCCCGCTGGAACAAGCTGGCCGCGGCCGGCATGTCGCCGTGTCCGACCGCCTTGCCTCCGGCTATGCCGAGGTGCCGGGCAGCACGGTCTCCGAGCGAGCGCGCCTGCTCATCGACCGGGCCGAGCTCAGCCCGGTACCCGAAGGACTGCTCCAGGTGGTAGCCGATGATTTCTTCCAGCTCCGCCACGCGATCACGGGAAGCCCCCATCAGCCAGTCGGCGAACCGTTCATGCATCCGCGCCCGCGACCGCTTCAGCAGGCGATCGTAGGCCGCGTCGCGCACCAGCAAGTTGGTGAACTGGTATCGGTCGCCGTCCGAATCTTCGCCCGTCTCCCTGATCAGGCGCTTGCCGCAGAGCGCCGACAGCGCTGGACCGAGGTCGGCAGCCGACTCGGCGTCGGCGCCGAGCGCATCGACGGCTGCGGGCTGGAAGTCCAGACCGATCACGGCCGCTCGTTCCAGCACCGCCCGCTCCAGCGGCGGAAGCCGGTCGGGGCGGGAAGCAAGCAGGGATGAGACGCTCGGGGGCACGATTACTTCCTCGTAGGCACCCGCTACCTCCCAGCCCCTGCCGGAATCGTAGATCGTCCCGGCGTCGATCAGCGTGGCGATCATCTGCTCGACAAACAGGGGGTTTCCCCCGGCAGCGGTCAGGATCCGGTCTTCCAGGCTGGCAGGCAACCGAAGTCCGTCGGCCAGGACGCCGATCACCGCCGCCGCTTCTGCCCGGCCCAGCTCAGCGAGCTCTAGCCGGCTCGCGTTATCGCGGTGGGCTAGGAACTGACTCCGCTCGTCGAGCAGCTCGGGGCGAGCGGCGCACACGACCAGCAGTGGCGCACCTTGCGACGGATCGGCCACATGCTCGACCAGGTCGAGAAAGACGTCCTCAGCCCAGTGCACGTCGTCGAAGACGACCACGAGCAGGCGGCGGCTGGCCATGGCGGCAAACAACGCGCCCACGCTCCACAGCAGTTCGTCCTTGCTGTAGCTGCCGGCACTCAGGCCGATGAGCGATGCGACACGCTCCGCGGCATCCTGACGCTCCGGGCCGGCGAGCGAGAAGAGCTTGGCCCGCGCTTCGCCTTCCCGGTCATCAGGCGAGATCCCGGCCGCTTGTCGCAGTCCCTCCGCTAGCGGCCAGAACGTGATGCCATCCCCGTACGACAGGCACCTGCCGCGCACCACCTGTGCTCGGCCTGCGATGCGCCGGACGAACTCGTCTACCAGCCGCGTCTTCCCCATGCCAGCCTGGCCGAGTACCGTCACCGCGGCGCAGGCTGACTGGCCAGGGCCGCGGTCGAAAGCGTCGAGGAGGAGCGTCAGCTCGCTCTCGCGGCCTACAACCGGCAGGTCCTGCCGGCGCCACATCGCCTCGGCGCTCTTGATCCCGGTAAGCCGGTAGGCCGGGACGCGTTCGGCCTTGCCCTTCAGTTCCAGCGGTTCCACCGGCTCGGCGGACACGGCGTTTTTCACCAGGGCGAACGTCGTTTCCCCGATCAGCACCTCGCCCGCAGCCGCCGACTGCTCGAGTCGCGCGGCGACGTTGACCGCGTCACCCGTGGCCAGCCGCTGCCGGGCCGCCGCGTCGCCGGCAACGACCTGACCGGTGTTGACACCGGTCCGGTTCTCGAGCGTCACGCCCCATGTTGCTTGCAGCCGCACGTTCACGTTTCTCAGCGCCGCGGCCATGTCGAATGCAGCACGAACGGCCCGCAGTGCGTCGTCCTCGTGCAGCGTGGGCAGGCCGAAAACTGCCATGATCGCGTCGCCGATGTACTTCTCCACCGTGCCGCCGTACCGCTCGATCACCTGCCGCATGGCTGCGAAATACACGCCGAGCACTTCGCGAAGCGCCTCGCTGTCGAGGAGCTCCGCCAGGCTGGTCGAGCCCTTCAGGTCACAGAAGACGATGGTGACGGTCTTGCGCAGCTCGGCTGCGGCGCCGAGCTGCACGAGCTCGGCGCCGCAGTAGCCGCAGAACCGGAACCCCACGGGATTCTCGCTATGGCAGTCCCGGCAGAGCAACATGAGCCCGGCTCACATCTTCCCGTACGCGTCCCCGGTCGCCAGGAA
The DNA here is from genome assembly GCA_963718765.1 of uncultured Actinomycetota bacterium. GTDB lineage: Bacteria > Actinomycetota > Actinomycetes > Streptosporangiales > Streptosporangiaceae > JAJYUU01. Next base: position 211,123 of record CAVQZV010000018.1, on the reverse strand, counting down.
CGTGACCACCTCGACTCCGGCGTTGGCTTTGTTACGCTGCTGCACGCACGGCGCCCGCTGGGTGCTGGAGCAATCGGGCAGCAGCCCGGTGAAGTAGGTGACGCCGCCGATGGTGACGGTCCCGGAGGTACCCGGCAGAGCGGTGAACGGCAGGCGGAGCCGAAGCAGATTTGCCAGCTCGAGGCACCGGGGTGACCGGAGGACTGGACCACCTGCTTGCTGAGCTGCAGGGTGACCGTGAACACGGCGCTGGAATCGGCCGCGCCCGACGAGCTGAGCACGTCGAAGCTGAGCGGATCCGACAGCGGCCGGTACGACCCGCCGCAAGCGAAGGTGGCGCCGCCGAGCCCGACTCCGAGGAACTGGCCCGAGGCGGCGGAGGATGTCGTCACTGTCCCGGTTGTCGTCGTGGTCGACGACGACCCCGAACAGGATGCGCCGGAACAGCCTTGCAGCACGTTCCAGATGTCGAAGAAGGCTGACGTCGCCGGGGCGATCCCCGGAGTCGTCGTCGTTGCGACGAGTGTGTACCCGCTACCGGTCTGGTTGATCGACAGGCCAGGGAAGCTGGCTACGCCGCCGGCGGCGCCGATGGTCGGGGTCCCGGACAGTGTGCCCGAACCCGGGTTCGTTCCGATGGTCACGGTGACCGCGGCGGTCGAACTGGTAATCAGGCTGCCGTTGCCGTCGAGAACATCGACTGAGACCGGGCTCCCCTCAGAGCCACTCTGCGACGTGATCGGCGAGCCCGCCACGGTCCCGTTTGGCTCGTCCTGGAACGCCAGGAAGCAGCTCGGCGTCACCGTCACGGGCAAGCTGCTCGCCTGGAAGTCGGCGGTGGCGTCTCCGTCGTCATCGCCGTTTGTTCCGGCGAACTGGCTCGACTCGCCCGGCTGGACTGTCCACGCGGATCCGGCGCCGCTGCACGGAGCCGTCGCCTCGAGGCTCAGCGTCGCGGACTGGCCGTCGCCGAGGCCGAGGTTCAGGAACTGCGCCGATCCCGGGGTGTGCGAAGCGGTACCGCCCGACGCGCTGGTGAGGACAAAGCCGCCCGGAGCGGTGAGGAGGACCGAGCCGAGAGTCTCGCTACTGGAGTTGGTCACGGTAAAGGTGAAAGCCCGGGTCGCGCCCGCCGCCACGCTCGCCTGGTCGACCGTCACGTTGTAGCAGTCAGTCCCCGGGCTGCAACTGGTCGCTGCTCCCGCCGTCGCCGCGGCGAGAGCGCCTGCCGTGAGCAAGCCGCCCGCGACCACGGCGACGGATGCCGCCGCGATACCGAATCGTGCTCTGACCATGGCCCGCCCCTCCCGCGTCAGGACCCGGATGAGCGACATGCTAGGGACACATCGATGGCCGACGGATCCGGAGAGCTGCCTATATTGGCCGCCGCGGCTGCCCATTTTGGGCGGCGAGGCGGAACGTCAAGCCCTCGGAGGCAATAAGGATGGGAACGGGGCCGCTTCGGAGACGGCCGATCATCTCGTCGATCTCGTGATCGGTTCGCCGCGGCGCGTGATGGAAGAGGCAGACCTGGCGAGCACCGGCTGCCTCAGCCAGAGCTATCGCGTATTCGGGGCAGGAGTGCCCGAGGTAGGCCAGCCGGGGTAGCTCGTCTGCCGTGTACTGAGCATCGTGGATCAGCAGATCCACCCCAGCGGCGAGTTCCAGCGCCGCGTCATGCAGCTCACCGAGGCCAGCCGGACCTGGCCCGAGTGCGAGCGGATGGTGGTCGGAGAGGTACGCGATCGAGCTGGTGCCGTCGCTCACCCGGAACCCGAAGGTACGGCCGCCCTTGTGCGGGATGTCGCGGGCGAGTACCGAGAAACCCTCGAGCACGCAGGCGCCCAGCTCGAGGGAGCCAAAACTCCAGCCTGCGCCCAGGGCGCTCGGCTCAACCGGAAAGTGCGGCGGAGAGAACGCCCGGGCGAGGACACGTTCGGCGTCCGGGCCCTGCGCGGGGATCAGGACCTGCACCCGGTGACCCGGCCGGGCGCCCGCCGTGAAGAACGGCAGGCCGTGGGTGTGGTCCCAGTGCAGGTGACCGAGCAGGATCGTGCCGTCGAACGCCGCCTCTCCGAGTACCCGGTCCAGATTCGCGAGACCCGTTCCCCCGTCGAGGACCAGGCTCGGAACGGCACCGTCATGCGCCAGGGCCACGCAGGAGGTATGACCGCCGTAGCGGACGTAGGCAGCGCCAGGCGCCGGCGTTGATCCCCGGACGCCGCAGAAAAACAGTTCCACCGGCCGCCTCGCCGCTCGATGCTGGTTGCCGGATCGTACCGGCGCAACGGGCCTGCACCACGGGCGCGTCCGAGCGGCGCGGCCAAGATAGGTAGTCCGGCCGGCCAAGATAGGCACCCGCCGCGTCCCGAGATGGGTGATTCCGCCGATGCTGCCCGTTCCCTTTTAGGTCTAGGCTCGCCGCCGACGCGAGGGAGGGACGCGATGGGGAACGCGGCGGGTAAGCGCGCCGGTTACCGGTCGGCGCTGCGCTCGGCGGACCTGCGATGGCTGCTCGGCAGCCAGCTCGTGTCGGCTAGCGGATCATGGGCCTACAACGTAGCGCTGATGGTGCTGCTCTACGACCAGACACACTCGACCGCGTGGGTAGCGGCCGGTGCGCTGTGCCGGTTCCTGCCGTCCCTGGTGTGCAGCGCCTATGGCGGCGTGGTGGCCGAGCGGTTCGAGCGGGTCAACCTCATGGTGTGGCTGAACGTCCTCGCGCTGCTGCTGCAGGCTGGCCTCGCGCTGGTCGCCTGGCGTGCCGCGCCGGTCGCCTTCGCGCTGGTGCTGGCCGGGCTCACCGCGGTTGTGACAAGCCCGTACAACCCCGCGGTCGCGGCGCTGATCCCGCAGGTAGTCGGCGAGGAGGATCTCGCTGCCGCGAACGCCCTGAATGCCACCATCGACAACGTAGTGGTCGTGGCCGGCCCGGCGATCGGCGCCGGCCTGCTGCTCGTGGGCGGCCCAGCCCTTGCCATCGCGATCAACGCGGTGAGCTTCGCCGTGGCCGCGGTCATGCTGCCGGTGATGTCGGTGCGCAGCCGGCCCAGCGACGTGACGCAGGGTGGCTCCGCTGGACCGCTCCGCCAGGTCGCCGACGGATTCCGCGCGCTGGCCTCGTCGGCCGCCGTGGCGACCTTCGTCGCGTTCAGCGTGCTGGCGAGCTTCGTCTACGGGACCGACACCGTGCTGTTCGTGCCTATCGCGCGACAGCAGCTGCATTCCGGGACCTCCGGGTACGGGTACCTGCTCGCCGGGCTCGGCGTGGGCGGGGTGGCGGGCGCCGTCCTGGTAAACCGCCTCGCGGCGCGCACCCGCCTCGCCGGGGCGATCCTCGGTGGCATGGCGGTGTTCTGCCTGCCGACGGCGCTGCTGGTGGTGGTCCACCAGCCCGCGGTCGGGTTCGCGCTCCAGATTCTGCGCGGCGCAGGCACCCTGGTGGTCGATACGCTCGCGATTACCGCCCTGCAGCGCTCGGCACCCGCCGACATGGTCGCCCGGGTATTCGGCGCCTTCTTTGCCCTCGTCCTCGCCGCGATCTCGCTGGGCGCGCTCATCACTCCGCTCATCCTGCGTGCCGGCCTGCATCCGACGATGCTCGTCTACGGCGCTGGCATCCCGGCGCTGTGCCTGCTCGCGCTGCCCTGGCTAGTGCGCGCCGACAAGGTTGCCGCGGCCAAGGCCGAACTGATCGCGCCGCGGGTCGCGATCCTGGAGCGCCTCGACCTGTTCCGCACCGCGTCCCGGTCGAGCCTGGAGAGTCTTGCTGCCGCTGCCGAGGATGTGGAGGTGCCGGCCGGCACCGTGCTCATCGCGGAGGGCGACGTGGCCGACGCCTTCTACGTGCTGACCGAAGGCCGGCTCGACGTCTCCGCGATCGGGGAGAACCGGCTGCAGTCCGTCTTCCTGCGGACCCTCGAGCCAGTCAGCTACGCCGGAGAGATCGGGCTGCTCGGCGCCGTGCCCCGGACGGCGACCGTCACCGCGATATCCGACTGCCGCGTGCTGCGGATCGGGGGCCAGGACTTCCTGGACGCGCTCACCAGCTTCAGCGCATCGCCGTCATTGCTGGAGGGTGCGCGGGCCCGGCTGTCGGTGACCCATCCCTCCAGCCGGGCACTGGAGTCTGTCGACTAGTCGCCGGGCGCCTGCCAGTCGGACAGCGCCTCCACGACCCGCTCGAACGTCAGTCCGCAGCTCGCGGCCACCGCGCGGACGGCCTCCGCAGACTCGGCCGTGAACAGGTACAGGCCAGTTTCGTCTTGCGGGATGTAGATACAACGGGTGAGCCGGACAGCTCGCCCCCCTCCTGCGAGCTGTCCGGCAGCCCGGGCGACCTCGGTGGCTTCCGGCCGGCCAGCGGCAACGGCGGACCGTGACAGGTAGGCCTCCGCGAGGAACTCGGGCATTCCACGACGCTAGACCGCAGGACCTAAGGGCGACTATTCCGGAAAACTGGAATTTATGGGCTGTGGTTACCGCAAGCCGGATTGCATCCAGGTTGGGGTCAGCGGTGCAACGACAGGACGGATCAATGTGGTCGCCCTACTCCGCGGCGGCCAGCCGCGCGGCGAGCTGAGCGCGCGACCGCACGCCCAGCTTGGCGTAGGCATGGGACAGGTGGGCCTCGACGGTGTACACGGTCACGTAGAGGCGGCTCGCGATCTCCTTGTTCGAAAGTCCCTGGGCCGCCAGCTCGACGACTCGCAGCTCGCTGGCGGTCAGCCCCTCGTCACCACCGCGCCGGCCGCTGACCCGCCTGAGATCATCCGCCGCGCGAGCGGACCAGCCCGAGCAGCCGAGCTCTTCGAAGACCTGCCTGGCCCGCGTGAGCGAGTCACGGGCAGCTGCGCGCTTGTTAGACCGGCGCTGCTCGTGACCGAGCGCGAGCAGAGCGCGGGCCTGCTCGAAACGCAGACCAAGCCGCTCGTAGTCAGCTGCAGCGCCCGCCAGCTCATCCGCTGCCTGATCGTCGTATTCGCCGGCCAGGCGAAGGATGGCACTACACCGCGCCGCGGTGACGCCGGCCCACGGGTGCCGCTGGCGCGTCGCGAGCAGGCTCAGCCGCTCGGTCACTGCCCGGGCGCGCTCGTTCTCGTCGCACTGCGCGAGCGCTTCTACCAGGTCTCCGGCGACCGGAAAGGCGCCGGGCTCGTCCACCTGCTCACGCACCGTGTGGTCCCAGACGGCACCGAGCAGATCAGCCGCCCGCTGTGGCTCCCCCGCGAGCAACGCGGCGATTCCGGCCGCACGGGTTGCCTCGAGCCAGTCCCAGCGAAGCCCGGCCGACTCACCCGTGCGCGCCTCCGCGGCGTGCCGGGCCGCGTCGTCGGGCAGCCCTGAGACCGCGGCCAGCATGGCACGGAGCCGGAGGCTGACGGTTCGCCTCTCGTCGAGCCCCGACCACTCCTCCAGGTCGGCGAGCAGGCTGCCAGCTCGCTGGACGTCTCCCGCTCGAAGTTCCAGCTCGCACAGCTGGATCGTGGCGGACAGGTTCCCGCGAGCGTCGCCGGACTCCTCCGTCAGTGCCCGGAGCCGCTCGTGGACGATTCGTGAACCTGCCACCTCGCCGCGGAAGGCCAGCCGAACGGCGAATGGGTGCTCGATGGAAGTGCCGTGCGGGCTCGACCGTTCCGGCAGCGGTGGCGCCGACTGGCGCAGGTTCTCGATCGGTCGCCCGCGCATGATCCTGGCCCACGTCAGTGCTGACAAGGCCCGCAGGCGCAGGTCCGGACCGGCGCTGGCGGCCGCCCGGACGGCGTCTCGGCCGGCCTTCTCGGCCGCGTCAATGCGCTCGACCAGGCTCACCGCCAGCAGCAGCGCCTTGCGCGCCAGGGCATAAGCACGCAGGTCCGCTTCACCGTCGGCTTCTGCCAGCGCCTGCTCCAGGTGCTCCTCCTCCTGGACTGCAGCGGACGCCTCGCCCAGAATGACGTGAGCACGGGCGCGGAGCGGCCCGGCGGGCAGGTCAGCCAGCCGGGGGCCGAGGAGATCACCAGCCCGGGTCAGGTCACCCATCACGAGGTAGCTGCGCGCCAGCGCGAGCATGCGGACGGGGTACTCAGCCGAACCGGTCGGCGTCAGCCGCAGCGCGCTGGCGGCCAGCTGCTCAGCGTCCACGGCCGCACCGCGTGTCAGGGCAGCCTCCGATGCCGTTGCCAGGGTGCCCGCAAGCTCTGGATCAGGACCTGCCGAGGCCTCGGCCCGGTGCCTGGCTTGCAGCACCGGGTCGCTGACTGCGGCGGCGATCGACAAGTGCAGCTCACGGCGCTCGGCTGCGGTCGACAGCTGCCTGGCTGCCGCGCCGAGCAGGGGGTGCGACAGCCGGACGCCCGCGTGCTCTGCCACCAGAAGCCCGGTGCCGAAGGCCTCATCGACGACCTGCGCGCCCACAACGCCGGCGAGCTCAGCCACGGTGAGGCTGGCACTGAGCGCCGTGGCGAGCACGGCCGTGCGCACCGGACCGGGCAGCGCGCTGACCCGCGGACCGAAGATGTCCTCAGCCGCTTCCGGAATCGGCAGCTCAGCGCCCGGTTCGGGAATGCCTCCCGCCGCCACGAGCCGCGCGAGCTCGAGCGCGAACAGCGGGTTGCCCTGGGCAGCCTCGTAGATCTGGCGGAGCACCCGGCGCGGTGGCAGCGTGGCCAGGTGCCGGGCCAGCACCCACTGGATCGCACCGATGCTCAGCGGGCCTAGCGTCTTGACGTCGAGCGTGCCGGGCAGCCCGGAAGACCTCCTCGAGCACGGCGCGGCGGCCGGGCCTGCGGCAGAGCAGAAACCGGATCGGCTCGGCGCGATGGACGAGCCGGCGCGCGGCGAACCTGAGCGCCTCGGCGGAGGCCCGGTCGAGCCACTGGACGTCGTCGATCGCGACCAGCAGCGGCGTGCCCGCTGCCGCAGCGCTGAGAAGGCTCAAAAGCCCGGCCGAGGCCGCGAACGGCGCTGGCGCCTTCTGGCCTGGATCCGCCCGGCAGGTCGCTACATCCAGTGCGTGCCGCTGCGGCGCCGGCACCGCCGCCATGGCTTCCGGCGGCACGTTCTCCAGCAGGTCAGCCAGGCCGGCGAACAACAGGCCCGTCTCCGCCTCGCTGGCCCGCGCGCGCAGCACCAGGAACCCGCGGTCACGGGCATAGGTGAAGCCGGCCTCCCACACCGTTGTCTTGCCGATACCGGGGTCTCCGGCGAGCAGCAGGCAGCGCACCGCCCCCGAGACGTCGAGCAGCGCCTCGACCGCCTGCATTTCGACGTCGCGGCCGACCCGCCAGCCGCCGCGGCCTGCTGAGCGTGCACCCTCTCCACAACCGTCACCACCCAGTGAAACCCTGCTCCGGCTTCACGCGGACTTCGAGGGTCGCACAGAACCCGGCTGCCGGGCCACCGTGAGGTTGAGCCAGTGCCACGGTGACGAGCTTAGAACTCAGCCGCATGGTCAGGGCAGGACTAAGGTCCCGGCAGCGCGGATCACCCGGCCCTGCCACGCGGCCGGTAATGACGCCACAGTGGTAAGAGGCATGTGTCTGGACTAGCCAGGGGAGAGACGGTGAGCGACCAGCGCAGGGACGACGCGCTGCAGCGGATGCTTTCGCTGTGCGGGCGCGACGACGAGACTATCCAGCACGCCGTGGCGAGCCTCTGGGACGAGGCCTTCGAGGCGGGCCGGCTCGAAGCGCTCGATGAGCTCCAGGACCGATTCTGCGTCTGTATGAAGTAGCGGCACGCTGCGGCGCGCTGGCGACCGATTGCGCCCGGATCCGATAGCGCCGCGATAGCCGGCGGCCCGTTCCCCGACCGTTATCTTTTCGTTTTGCCTGATCAGGAACACGGCGCTGCGCCCCAGCGTTGCTGGCCTTCTGGTACCCAGCCCCGAGCGGCCAATGGAGACGCGCCGTGACCATGACCGCCGACACTCGCGCAGTGCTGCGAGCTCAGGCAGCTGACGTGCTGCACGGCAACGACGCAGGCAACTGGACGAGGGCGGCACCGCGGCTCTACCCGCACCAGTGGAGCTGGGACAGCGCCTTCATCGCCATCGGCTGGGCACACCTGGACGTCCGCCGGGCCATGACCGAACTCGAGCAACTGTTCGCGGCCCAGTGGTCGACGGGGATGGTGCCGCACATCGTGTTCCGCGCGGGACCCGATAAGCCGTACTTTCCCGGGCCCGAATGGTGGGACTGCGCGATATCACCGGCGGCGCCGCCGATTCCGACCACCGGAATCTGCCAGCCGCCCGTGCACGCGCTTGCTGTGCAGCGAATCTGGCAGCTGACTCCCGAAGCGCACCGGCCTGAGATCCGCGCCCGCCTGCAGGCGCTGTACCCGCGGCTGGTCGCGTGGCATGCCTACCTTGCCACCGAGCGCGACCCGGAGTCTTCAGGCCTGGTCACCGCGTACCACCCCTGGGAGGGCACCGACAACTCGCCGCGCTGGGATCACGCGCTGGCACGCATCGAGGTAGCCAGGCCCGGCCCTTACACCCGGCTCGATACCAGTCAGGTGGGCGACCCGTCGCAGCGGCCGACCGACTGGGATTACGACCGTTACCTGTGGCTGGTCGAGTTGCTGCGGAAGTACCGGTACGACGACGCCGAGATCTACCGCGAGTACCCGTTCCTGATCAAGGACGTCTTTTTCAGCGCGGTCCTTGTCGCCGCGAACGCCGCGCTGCTCGATCTTGCTGACGTTGCAGGAGCCAGTGACCGTGACCGGGCGCGCCTCGCCGGCTGGCTGGACCGCGGGCGGTCAGGGCTTGCGCGCCGCTTCGACCCAGAGAGCGGCCTCTGCCTCGACTACGACGTCCGCAGCGGGGAGCAGATCCGGCTGCGAACGTTCGCGGGTTTCGCTCCGCTGTTCGCCGCGACCACGGACGCTCGGCAGCAGGAGGTTCAGCTCGCGCTGCTCGACTCCGCCGAGTTCTGCGGCGACCCCGACCTCCGCTGGCGCCTGCTGCCGAGCACGAGCCCTGCTGAGCCCGTGTTCGAAGCGCACAACTACTGGCGCGGCCCCGTCTGGCCGGTGATCGACTGGCTGCTGTGGCGGTCACTGAACCTGCTCGGCTGCGCCAGCCGCGCGGAAGCGCTGCGCCACGATTCGCTGGACCAGGTCGCCACTGGGGGAGAGTTCGCCGAGTATTTCGAGCCCTTCACCGGAGCGCCGCTCGGCTCGGTTCAGCAGTCCTGGACGGCCGCGGTCGTCCTCGACTGGTCGGCAGCCGACGGCGACGGCGCAGCAAGCAAGGCCTGAACCCGGCCGCTCTCCAGCCTCGGTTCACGGCGTAGGCCGGCGCCTGATTTCCCTGGGTCACCGCATCTCGCGCTGTACTCCCGGCCACCCCCGTGGCTACTCCTGTGCTCGTACTCCCTCGGCCACTCATGCTCCGCGCGGAGCACGTGAAGTGACGCCTGCTGGCCGACGACCGTGCAGGCAGTCGCGGGAAAGCATGGATCCCATCAGATAACAGCAGCGCAGCCGGACGGCGAACGCCGCAGACCAGAGGAGACTCTGATGGGATACCGCGGACAAGTTCTCAACAACCCGGTGACAGGCGAGCGCTTTGTCTTCCACGCTACGTCGGACGACACCGCCGGAAAGCTCCTGGAGTTTGACCTGGTGGTCGAGCCGAACGGGCGCGTTCCCGGCGGCCATGTTCATCCCGGTCAGCAAGAAAGCTTTGAGGTCCTCGACGGCGCCGTGACATTCCGCAAGGGCTTGCGCACGGTGGTTGCCAAGGCAGGCGACCTGGTGGTGGTAGAGCCCGGTACCTACCACCGGTTCGCGAACGCAGCTGACACGACCGCAGTGGTCAGGGTCCGGGTCGAGCCAGCCCTGCGGATGGAGGAGCTATTCGAGACCGTGGCCGCGCTCGCGGCCGAGGGCCGGACCTTGCGCTCGGGCTTGCCGAAGCCCCTGGACCTGGCTCTGTTTATGCGCGAGTTCCAGGACGAGGTCGCTGCGCCGGTCATGCCCGGCCTGGTCCAGACCGTCATGGCACCGCTGGCCAGCCTGGCCTCGCGCCGCGGTCTCGGCGACCGATACGAGCGGCAGCACCGAGGTCACCTGGTGCCGGCCCTGGTGTAGCACGGGCGGCTTTCAGTAGCCGAAGTCCAGACCGTGCAGGCTGGCTCCGTGCAGCCATTCATGTCGTCGTTCCGCCAGGTCCATCGTGAGGTCCACGTGGCCCCCCAGAGTCCGGAACCCGGCGGCATGGAATCGCTGCACGGCGGCCACGTTGCGAGCCACGGGGCGGATGGCCAGGTATTCATAACCACGGGCACGAGCCTCCTCGACAACCCGGTTGATGAGCATGCGGCCGATGCCGTGGTCCCGCGCTGCCTCAGCGACGACGACCGGCTCGACCTCTCCGTTCCTACCCCAGTCGAACAGACCGGTCAGGCCGACAACCCCGCCCTGCGACTCAGCCACCCAGGATCGGATCCGGTTGGAGGTGGCGAGGTAATCGTCGAATCCCGCTCCCGGATCGTCTCCACCGATCGACGGGTCCCCGTAGATACTGCGGTGGTACACCGTCAGCTCCGCCCACAGAGACCGGCAAGCGGCGTAGTCGCCTTCGGCGTAGTCGCGAACGATGACCTCAGGCGTAGCTGGCAAGTCCGTCAGCTGCGAATCCGTCATGGGCAAATGCTGCCAGGCGCAGCGAAATCGCCGGAGGCTGCCTGGCACGCCGGTACGAACGAGGCCCTGTCCATCCGCCGCCGGCCCGTTCGTCGTAGCAGCAGAGAACGGCGTCTGCTAGGAGGGCATGATGACCCGGTCCGATACTCGGGCGAAGGAGCGTCAGATGACCAGCGAGGCTCGCGGGGCCGCCCGGATCCTGGGCAGCCTGGGGTCGGCCGGAGGCAACGGTGTCGTGCGCATGGAGAACCGCGTCGACACCGACATCGACGACGTGTGGTCGGCACTCACCGGTCGCTCGCGGCTGGCCCGCTGGTACGGCGAGGTCGAAGGCGACCTGCAGCTGGGCGGTGAGTTCCGCGCACGCGTTTTCGCCAGCGGCTGGGAAGGCACCGGACGCGTAGCAGCCTGCGAACCGCCGCGGCGCCTGCTGGTGGTGACCAAGGAACACGACGAGCCGGACGAGGTTGCCATCGAGGTCACGCTGGCCGCCGATGGCGACCAGACCATCGTGGTCTGGGAGGAACGGGGCATGCCCCTGCGCTACCTCGCCGGCTACGGGGCCGGGATCCAGATCCATGTGGAAGATCTCGCAGCTCACCTCGCCGGGCAGGGGCGCTGCGACTCCGGGGCGCGCTTCGGCGAGCTCCTCCCGGCCTACGAGGAGCTGGCTGCGAACGTCGGCTAACACCCGGAGCTGCCGCCGGCCGTTCCGGACCAGGCTGGACCGGAACGGCCGATGCCCGGAGTCATCTGAATCCGAGCGCAGGTGCGGCCCGCGCGTCAGCTGGGTGTCGCTGCCCGGCGGCGGTTGTAGAGGCGAACGGCCCAGAGGTAGCTGACGAGAGCGATAGCGGCGCTCCAGGCGATGGCGGGTATGGCGTGGGTGGCGATAGGGCCGCCCGTGAGAAGTCCGCGGACGGTCTGGGTGACCGGGGTGAAGGGCTCGTATTCAGCGAACTGGCGCAGCCCGGCCGGCATGCTGGTGGTTGGCACGAAAGCGCTGGACAGGAACGGCAGCAGGGTAAGGAACATGGGGGTGTTGCTGGCGGTTTCCACGCTCTTGGCGGCTATGCCCAGCGCGGCGGACAGCCAGATGAGCGCGAACGCGAACAGCGCGAGTGTGCCGGCGACGGCTAGCCAGTCAAGGACGTTGGCATGGGACCGGAAGCCGATGGCCAGGGAAACGCAGAGAACGAGCACGAGAACGGCGAGGGTTTGCAGCAGGCTGCCGATCACGTGCCCGGTGAGCACGGCCGCGCGCGAAATGGCCATGGTGCGGAACCGGTCGATGATGCCTCCGGTCATGTCGGTGGCGACGGAGATTGCGGTACCGAGGGCGGCGGATGCCACGGTGATGATCAGGATGCCGGGGACGACGTAGGTGATGTACGCGCCGCGGCCCACGGCACCGTGTCCGCCGAGGCCGGTGCCGAGCTGGCCACCGAGGACGTAGACGAATAGCAGCAGGAACACGATCGGCATGCCAGCCAGCATGAGCGTCAGCGACGGGTAGCGGAGCTGGTGTTTCAGGTTCCGGCGCAGCATCGTCGCGGAATCGGTGAGGGTGTAGGCGAGCGAGGTCATGGCTGGAGGACTTCCTCTTCTTGGCGGACGGTGGATTCGGTAGCGGCGCGGCCGGTGACGGCGAAGAAGACGTCATCGAGATCAGGGGTGTGGATCGACAGGTGCTCCACGTCAATGCGGGCGTCGTCCAGCTCGTTGAGCACCCGGCGCAGCGACGCGACGCTCCCGTCGCCGGGGACCTGCAGAATGAGCTGATCGTCGTCGGGCGCGGCGCCTGGGATCATGCTTGCTGCGGCGTGCAGGGCGTCCGCCTCGGCGAACTGGAGTTGGATGTGGCCGCCAGGGATTCGCCGCTTCAGCTCGGCGGGGGTGCCCTCGACGACGATCCGCCCGTGATCCAGTACCGCGACGTGGTCGGACAGCTCGTCGGCCTCGTCGAGGTACTGAGTGGTGAGGAAGATTGTCACGCCATCGGCTACCAGTTCCCGGATGATCTGCCACATGGTGCGGCGGCTGCGCGGGTCCAGCCCGGTGGTGGGCTCATCGAGAAAGATCACTGCGGGGTCGCCGACCAGCGTCATCGCCAGGTCCAGCCTGCGCCGCATCCCGCCCGAGTAGGTCGATAGCGGCTTGCGCGCGGCGTCGGTCAGGTCGAACCGCTCGAGTAGCTCCGCGATCCGACGGCCTCCGGCCTCGCGGCCGAGGTGCCGCAGGTCGGCCATCAGGCGCAGGTTCTCCTCGCCGGTGAGGTAGTTGTCGACCGCGGAGAACTGGCCGGTGACTCCGATCTCGGCGCGCACCGCGTCGGGGTCGGTGACCACGTCGTGTCCGCCAACCCGGACCTCGCCGGCATCGGCCGCGATCAGCGTCGACAGGATGCGCACCATCGTTGTCTTCCCGGCACCGTTGGGCCCGAGCAGGGAGAAGATGGTGCCTTCGGCGACGTTAAGATCGACCCCGTCGAGCACGATGTGCTCGCCGAAGGATTTCTGCACGGCCCGGGCGCTAATCGCCGGCCTGGTCAGGTTGATCGTCACGGGTTACTCGCTTTCAGTGATGTGATCAGCGTCGGGCTCAGTGATGCGGTGGGGTGTCGGGGAGCTCGCCTGTGACACGCAGGGACTCGCGGTGGGCTTTCCAGTCCTTCTCTAGCTCCGGCAGCCGCGCCACCAGGAAATCGGCGAACGCCGCCCACTCGAGCAGGACCGCCCGCCGTTCGGGCGGCTCGTCGGCGAGCAGGGCCAGGCCTTCGCGCGCCAGATCGCCCTGCTCCTGGTACTCGGTCACGTCGAAGCCAGTCGACCGGGGACTGGACATGTCGATCCAGATGCGGTCCATTCGCTCACCCGCCGCCCGCGAGCGCCGGATCAGACCGAGCTGGTCCAGGGTGTTGACCGCGCCGGTAATCGCGCTCCGGCTCGCCAGCAACGCCTCGGCCAGCTCCGCGATGCTCTGCTCGCGCGGAGCGCAGATCGCGAGATAGCCCAGCAGACGGCCCACCATTGGCGCCATGCCGTAGCGGCGGGCATAGAGGCGACCAGCGTGGTCCGCGAACGTGATCTCTGCATCAGTTGGCATGTCTACAAGCTACAGTTAAAACTGAGATAACACAAATTTGTGTTATCTCAAGCTTGACCGGCGGGCCGCCGGCCCGCGCTGCACTAATGTTGCCTCATGTCTCAGGCGGGACAGGTTGTCACCGAGACGCTCGATTACGACGGCGGCCGGCGGGTCACGGTGTACATGCCGGCAGACCCGCCCGAGGCAGTCGTATTCGCTGGTGACGGTCAGTTGATCTCGCAATGGGGCGGAGTCGTCGAGGCGGCCGACGTGCCGTCGACGATGATCGTCGGTGTACACCGAGTGGCCGATGAGACGTTACGGCTCCATGAGTACTCGCCGGGCTTTGACTCAGAACGGTTCGCGGCGCACGAGGAGTTCTTCGTCGACGACGTCCGCCGATGGACGCGCTCGCGATTCGGGATCGCGCTGCCCGCCGAACGCACCTCGGTGTTCGGTGTCTCGGCGGGTGGCGAGCTAGCCCTCGCGATCGGGCTCCGGCATCCGGACCTCTACGGTGCCGTCTTCTGCGCTTCGCCAGGCGGGGGTTGCCGGCCGCCTGGCGTGATGCCGAGTTCGATTCCGCGCACGTACCTCGTGGCCGGCACGCTGGAGCCGTTCTTCCTCAAGAACGCGACCCGGTGGGCAGTCGCGCTGCGCGATGCGGGTGCGGACGTTGTCATGACAGAGCGGGTCGGGTCGCACGGCGGTGCGTTCTGGCGCGACGAGTTCCCGCTGATGGTGGCGTGGGCGTTTGGAACCGTGCAAGCCACCTGACCAGCGGAGGAATCCTGATGGCCGTCTCCAATCCCGGCGCGATCGCGGTCGCTCACGGCGAGGGTGCCCCGCTGATCGCTCTCGCGCGTTCTCTTGAGCCGCTGATCCGTGAGCACGCGGAGGCTCTTGAGCAGGGGCGTATTCCGCTGGCGCTCGCCGAGGCGTTCTACGATGCCGGCGTCTTCCGGGCGATGCTCCCGCGGGAGGTCGGTGGCCTTGAAGCCGACCCGGTCGAATGGCTGCAGATGATCGAGGAGCTGGCACGTATGGATGCGTCGGCCGGATGGCTGGCGTTTATCCAGTCGGGCGTGGGGCTGACGTTCCTCGATCCCGAGAGGTTCGAGCGCTTCCGGGAGCGGGCAGGCGGGCGATTGATCCTCGCGATGAGCCTGGGCCGGATCGGCGGGAAAGCGGTCAGTGTGGAGGGCGGCTACCGCATCAGCGGCCGCTGGCCGTTCGCCAGCGGTTCGCCCTTTGCGACCTGGCTCGGCGGCATGTCGTTCGTCTGCGGCGAGGACGGGTCACCTGTCCTGGACGCCAGCGGGCAGCCGCAGCGCATGCTCGCAATATGGCCCGCCGACCAGGCCCGCCTCATCGATACGTGGGATGGCCTAGGGCTGCGCGGCACAGGAAGCGGCGACTTCGAGATATCCGACCTCTTTGTCCCGGAGGAACAGGTCAACCCGGGGTTCTACGCCACGCCTATCTATGATCGGGCGCTGTTTCGTATGAAGGAGATGCCGGAAGTGGGTCACGGCGCTCACGCCCTTGGCGTCGCATCCGCTGCCCTGGAGTCGTTCGTGCGCACTGTCAACTCCAGACCCCTTCCGGGGTCGGCGCGGCAAGCGGCGATGGGGCACATGCAGGCCCACCAGATAGCGTTCGGCCGGGCGGACGTCCAGATCCGCGCCGCGCGGGCGCTTCTCCACGAGACCGTGCGGATAGCCCATGAGGATGCCAGTGCCCACCCCGAACTCAGCCTCGAACTGCGGGTCCGGCTACGCGAGGCGAACATTTTCGCCGTGAGAGCGGCGAAGGAGGCAGTTGGTCTCATCTTCGAAATAGCCGGGTCGAGCGCCGTCTACCGAGGTCGTCCGATCGAAAAAGCCTTCCGTGACATCAATACCGCGGCCAACCACACCAACTATGTGGACACCGCGTACACCGCGATTGGCGCCTACTTCCTGACCAGAGACCGGGAGGGCGGCCCAGAGATCGCCGGGCGGCCGTTCCTGTGACGAGCCCTAAAAGTCGCGCTGTGGCCCGGTTTGGATCTTGACGGGCCAGGCACGAGGCGCTACCCCCGGCCGCTGGAGGGCCTTGTCAGGGCGGCTGCTCCCGTATGGTGTTATGAGCCGATCACCCGGACCAGGGTGGCTCGCTGACACCGCCACACCTCGTTGGAGTTCTGGGTGACGATACAAGGCAGGAAGGCGGGCGGCAATCGCGGCCACCAGCAGCCGCGGCCTGCCGCACCGGCTGGACAGAGCAGCAAGATCAAGCGCGACCGCCAGCGTTCCGCGGCGGCCGCCCGGCGCGAGGCGGCCAAGCGGCGTACGCGGCGGCGGCGGCTGCTGATTGCGAGTGCGGCGGTGCTCGTAGTCGGCCTTGGTACCGGCGGGCTCATTTATGCGAACCTGCCACCCTCCATAACGGTCTCCGGAGCATTCGGCGCGAAGCAGCCAGCGGTCACGATTCCCGACATCACACCGCCGACCATCCTGCAGTCGCACCAGCTGATCAGCGGGCACGGCTCGCTCGTAGCCAAGGGTGACCTGGCGGTTGTAGATCTCACCGCATACACCTGGACCGGTTCGACACACAAGAGGATCAGCCAGTTGTCCACGGGCCAGCCACAGCCACTGACCGTTGGGTCCACCATCTCTGGGCTTGACAAGAGCCTGACCGGCAGTCGAGCTGGCAGCAGGCTGCTGATCACGATCCCGCCGAAGGACGGCTTCGGAACCAAGGGAAACAGCCAGCTTTCGGTCTCCGGCAAAGACACGCTGGTCGTCGTTGTGGACGTGCTTGCCTCCTACCAGAAGACGGCCAGCGCGCACGGCACGCAGCAGGCGGTCAGTGGGACTGGGCTGCCAACGGTCAGCACCTCATCGGCTGGCACCGCCCCGACGGTCCGCATACCTCAAACCGCGCCACCGGCCACACTGCAGGTCCAGACCCTCATCCAGGGGACGGGGCCCGTGGTGAAGAAGGGCAAGCTGCTCATTGCGCAGTACGAGGGCGTGATCTGGGGCACCGGCAAGGTCTTCGACTCGTCGTGGAAGCGTAGCTCGCCGACCGGTTTCCAGATTGGCACCGGTCAGGTCATCAAGGGGTGGGACACCGGCCTGGTGGGCAAGCGAATCGGCAGCCGGGTGCTACTCGTGGTGCCCCCCGTCGACGGCTACGGCACGTCCGGTTCCACACAGGCCGGGATCAAGGGCACCGACACCCTGGTCTTTGTCGTTGACATCCTCGGCACCTACTGAGCCGCTTCCGAATCCTGCGACTTCGGGATGGATATCCGGGTGCGCCCGGTGCCCTGTCCGCATACAGTCCGGGTGTGATCCACACCTACCCTCCGCTGAACCTTGAGGTTCGGACGCCGCGGCTGACATTGGCCGGGGCAGCGGATGAGTTGCTGGAGCGGCTGGTCCCGGTTGTCCGCGCTGGCGTAGCCGATGCCCCGCCATGGCCGTTCGACGACCCGATGTCGTTGTACGCAGACAGTCCCGACCGCGAGTGGCGGTGGCTGCGGGGAATCTGGGCGGGGCGTGCCCGGGTGGACGAGAGCTTCTGGCGGCTGTACTTCGTCGTCCTCATGGACGGCGAGCCGATCGGGATGCAGAACCTGAAAGGGTCTGAGTTCACCAGGTTCGGGACGTTTTCCACCTTCTCGTGGCTGGCGCCGGGCCAGCGTGGTCGCGGGATCGGGAAGGAAATGCGCGCCGCCGTATTGCACCTGGCATTCGCCGGGCTGGGCGCACGCGAGGCCGAGAGCGACGCATTCACCGACAACCACGCGTCCAACCAGGTGTCCCGAGCGCTGGGTTACGAGCCGAACGGCACTACCTGGGACACCCGCCGCGGCGAGGCCGCGCCGATCCAGCGCTGGCGGCTGACCCGAGGGGCCTGGGAGCGAGTCCGACGCGATGACATCGACCTGGCGGGGGTTCAGGAATGTCTCCCCGCGCTGGGTCTCGTCTGACGGCTATGGTGTTCAGTCTGTCGTGCTATGCACCAGATCTCCCAGCTCTCGAGGACAGCGTCATTGCGGCTATGTACAGGAGGCAAGCGTGAGGCTTCTTCTCACGTCCGGGGTGTCACGAACGCGAGCATCCGCGATGCGCTGGTCGACCTGCTGGGCAGGCCGATCGCCGACTGCAGCGCTCTCTGCATACCGACAGCGGAGTGGGGCCAACCTTACTGCACGCCGGCTTCGGCCTGGCGTTTCATCGCCGGACGGTCGCCGTCAGCCATGTGCGACCTGGGCTGGAAGTCGGTTGGAGTCCTCGAACTCACAGCACTGCCCAGCATCGACAAGGAGCGGTGGGTCCCGTGGGTCCAGGAGGCTGACGTCCTGCTCGTGGACGGCGGCGAGGCGACATACCTGTGCCACTGGATGCGGGAGAGCGGGCTAGCGGACCTCCTGCCTTCACTGCCCGATACGGTCTGGGTGGGAGTGAGCGCCGGAAGCATGGTGATGACTCCCCGGATCGGTAACTACTTCGTCGAATGGACGGCAGCCAACGGGGACGACAGCACCCTCGGTGTCCGAAACGGCTGCCGGCCAGGCCGAGCGTGAGGACGGCACCGTGTCGTTCGAGTTCTATGTGCCCGACCGGGCCGCCGTTCGGAACGGTGAACCGGATGGCCTCGCGGAAGCGCAGAACTTCGGTTATCCAGCGTGCGGCGGCTGCCGGATCGCGGTACAGCACGTGGGGAACCGCGGGTACCCCCGTCTCGGGTCGTACACGGAAGGCCTCCTATGCTCAGCTGGGATGCCAGATGTCCAACCTCGTCACTGCACACTGTTCGACGGGTATCAGCCGGCTGGCTTTTTGGTATGGCTTGTGGCGTCCTTTTTGGTCATAGGTCATTAGCCGACTGCGCCTTCCATCTGCAGTTCGATCAGCCGGTTCAGCTCAAGCGCGTATTCCATCGGCAGCTCGCGCGCGATCGGCTCGACGAAGCCGCGGACGATGGTGGCCGCGGCCTCGTCCTCAGTCATGCCGCGGCTCATCAGGTAGAACAGCTGATCCTCAGAGATCTTGGAGACGCTGGCCTCGTGGCCCATCTCCACGTCATCCTCGCGCACGTCCACGTAAGGGTAGGTGTCGGACCGGCTGACCGTGTCGATCAGCAGCGCGTCGCACTTGACCGTCGACCTGGAGTGCTCGGCACCCTCCCTGACCTCAACGAGGCCGCGGTACGAGGTTCGCCCGCCGCTCCGCGCGACCGATTTGGAGATGATCTGAGAGGAGGTGTTGGGCGCGCAGTGGACCATCTTGGCTCCGGCGTCCTGGTGCTGTCCCGCGCCCGCGAAGGCGACCGAGAGGGTTTCGCCCCTGGCGTGCTCGCCCATCAGGTAGACGGCCGGGTACTTCATCGTGACCTTGGAGCCGATGTTGCCGTCGACCCACTCCATGCTCGCGCCTGCATAGGCAACCGCTCGCTTGGTGACGAGGTTGTACACGTTGTTCGACCAGTTCTGGATAGTGGTGTACCGGCAGTGGGCATCTTTATTCACGATGATCTCGACGACCGCGGAGTGCAGCGAATCGGAGGAGTAGACCGGCGCGGTGCAGCCCTCGACGTAGTGCACGCTCGCGCCCTCATCCACGATGATGAGCGTCCGCTCGAACTGGCCCATGTTCTCGGTGTTGATCCGGAAGTAGGCCTGCAGCGGGATGTCCACCTTGACGCCCTTGGGCACGTAGATGAAGCTGCCGCCGGACCAGACCGCGGTGTTCAGCGCGGCGAACTTGTTGTCGCCGACCGGGATGACCGTGGCGAAGTACTCCCGGAACAGGCCCGGGTGCTCGCGCAGGGCGGTGTCGGTGTCGAGGAAGATGACGCCCTTCTCCTCCAGGTCTTCGCGGATCTTGTGGTAGACGACCTCGGACTCGTACTGCGCCGCTACGCCGGCGATGAGGCGCTGCTTCTCTGCCTCCGGAATGCCCAGCCTGTCGTAGGTGTTCCTGATGTCCGCGGGCAGCTCGTCCCAGCTAGCTGCCTGCTTTTCGGTCGAGCGGACGAAGTACTTGATGTTTTCGAAATCGATCCCGGACAAGTCAGCGCCCCAGCTGGGCATCGGCTTGCGCCGGAACAGCTTCAGGCCCTTCATGCGCAGTTCCAGCATCCAGTCCGGCTCGCTCTTCTTCGCCGAGATGTCGCGGACGACGTCCTCGGACAGGCCGCGGCGCGCGGTAGCGCCGGCCACGTCCGAGTCGGCCCAGCCGAACTTGTAACGCTCCAGCCCCTCAAGCTCGGGGTGCGCAATCGTGGTCATGCGGAGGTGCCTCCGGACTCAGTTTGTTGTGTCGGCGGCGGTGCTGATGTGGTATCGCAGCGGTGCACGAGCGACAGCTCGGTGCATGCGCTACTGTGCGCGATTGTGACGAGGCGCCGCACGGAATGCCGGGCAGCAGGCCCAACCCCCCGCGGTTTCCGCCTTCCGCAGCTACGGGTATTCGGCGGATGCTCCAGCCCTCCGTACGCTAAAGACTACCACGATTTCTAGAAATGTATTGCTAGTTTCTAGCTATCCTGCGTACGGCAAGGAGCGCGCCGGCCTGAGGGCACGGGCGAGATCGTCGAGGTCCGCGGAGCCGGCAGGGAACTGCCTACCTGGTGCGATTCGATGACGGCGACACCGCCCTCGCGTTCCGGCGCGGACGCGGGCTTCGAGCAGCCACACACATGCCCGGACCGCAGCTTCAGACAGGCGGTAACCCGCATCGATGCGTGCTGCGATGATGCGGGCATGGCCGCGCTGACACCAGAAGAGATCGCAGCAAAGATCGCTACGGCAGAGAGCGGCTTAGCCGCGGCAACGTCCCAGTACGACCGGAACGTGTACGCCCAGATCCTGGACGAGTACAAGCGTTACGCCGCAGAGCGTGCCAAGGAGACAGCAAAGCAGGCTGCCGCGGCGAGTTCTTCTGCATCGTGACGACATCCCATCGTCGTGGCGTGCGCTCGCTGCCTACGCTGCCGGCAACCGCGCTCGCCGACGCGCCCCGCGCAGCCGCCGGGCAACCAGTTCTCACTGCGCGCACTGCGCCGGGCACATGCGGATCCCCATCATCGGCGGTACCGTGTCCCCGCCAGTGTCGCTGCGCGCCAGCCAGCTACCGCATACCGCGCTGTTCGCCCCGCGCTGGCAGCCAGCGGCCAGGGCGCCCTGGGGCCTGGCCGTGCAGTGGCCTTGCAGGCCGAGCCTCTTCCGGCGATGGAGGACCGTTTCGCGTATCCCGGAAAACGACTACCGGTGGTTCTCCGCGGCCGCCGGCACCCTTGCCGCCGTGCTGGTCATCGTCGGCGTCGTGGTACTGGCCGGCCGGCGGCTGCTCGTGCCCCGGGTGCGGGCCACCACCAGCCTGGTCGACTACGTCGCGCTGGTCCTGCTGCTGATCGTCATCCTCACGGCATCGCCCCACCATCGGGGTCAACCTGCTCGGCCACAGATACGACTACCGCACCACCGTCGGGCCCTGGTTCCGCGGATTGTTCTCCGGCTCCCCCGACGTGCACGCGATCGCGTACACACCGGACATCGACCAGATCCACGCTACCGCCGCCTGGGCCATCTGGGCGGTCTGGCCGTTCAGCCGGCTCGTGCACGCCTGGAGCTACCCGCTGTGGTACCTGTGGCGGCCCTACATCGTCTACCGCTCCCGGCGCGCCGCCGGCGGAAGATCGGCGTGGCCTACTGACACGAGGGTTTGCGCGGCCGACGTCAACCTTCCGTCCGCGCAAGCCGCCGCCGCGTTTCAGGTCCGTCCGGTACCGGATGTTCCCAGAGGGCAGCCTCCCGGCCTGGCATCGACGCGCATGAGGTGGGCCATCACCGCACGCACCGTGACTAGCACCCTGTCCAGGCGGCTACCGCCCTGCCGGCCTAGTTGCGGGTAACGCCAGCGAGCACTGCCGGCGGCCTGCACGTCTTGCGGCCCGCCGCGATCAGCTCGGTAGTTTCGGTCACGAGGCCACGGTCACGGCCGGAACGGCACCGGCTTGCGGGTAGACGATGTCAGTGTCATCAGCTGGCGGGAGCGGCGGCGCCGTGACGACGTCGCAGCCGAGCGTCCTGATCACCTCGACCGGGCCAGCGGCGATCGAAAGCAGATCGTGCTGCCCAGTCAGCACGAGTAGCCGGCGTATCGCGCCAGTAGGCGCTGTAAGGCGCAGCGAGCCGCCAGCCGACATGACTCGCTGCCGCAAGCGCAGAAATACGCTCAGCCCGGCGCAGTCACAAAACCGCAGCCCGGCCAGGTCGAGGAGAAGATGCTTGCCAGTATCTGCGAGCGGCGCCAGCCGCTGGGCCAGGCCGGGCGCGGTGGCGATGTCGAGCTCGCCGCTGAGAATGACGAAGGCCGTCTGGCCGTGTGAATGGATGCCCCAGGTCAGTGCACTCCCGGCGCTGCTGGCTTGCTCACACTGCGCGCCGTCATGATCCGGGCCGCGCGCCTGCGGCAGAAATGTCGTGCTCATCGCCCCACCTTCCGGTCGCATCAAGGCGTGCCACCAGGGTCTGGAGCGGTTCGAGGACACGATCACCAACCGTCCGAGTGAAGGGACGACTACCTAACCGCAGCGTCATCGTAACGACCGGCGTAGCCCCCCGCAAGCGTCCGGCCGGCCGCCTGCGGCCGGGTTTGCCCGGCGGGCATCTTGGGCGCATGGCGAGCTGTGGCATGGCTGCCGCACAGGCCCGGGCGGGAACCCTTCGCCGACACTGTGCGCCTCAACCCGCGGAGCGGGCAGGAAATAGGCCTGCCGCAAGTTTCCGGCGGACCTGTTCCGATGCCGGCCGATTCACAGCAAGCTGGACGCACGATGCCCCCCGGGCAACCAGTTCTCACTGCGGACACTGCGCCGGGCACATGCGGATCCTCATCATCGGCCGTACCGTGTTCCCGCCTGTGTCGCCGCGCGCCAGTTACTGCCTACCGCGCTGTTCGGCCCCGCGCTGGCAGCCAGCGGCCCGGGCGCCCTGGGGCCTGGCCGTGCAGGGGCCTTGCAGGCCGAGCCTCTTCCGGCGATGGAGGACCGTCTCGCGTCATCGGCAGATCGGTCACCTGCGGTCCCTGCGAGGGTTGTGCTGCAGCCAATGCCTGGGCCGTCCTCCGGAAACTCCCAGCCCGCCAAACCCCACATCCGCATCTTGGCCCCCGCCAGAAAGTGGCTGGCCGCTTTGATCGGCGTCGGCCTGATCGCGGGCCGCGCTGGCCGGGTCGATTGCTGCGCTTCGAAACAGTTCGCACGGTACATGGCAATGGCGCAGACGAGCCCGCCCAGACGCAAAGCGGTCGAGGCCCTGGGCATGGCCGGGAATGCGGGCCCGCGGGATTGTCTTCGGCGCTGCTGGCATGTTCGTGATAGGCGCCGTGGCCAGCTTCGACCCGAGGAAGTTGCAGGGCTCGCCGGGTCATAGCGCAAGATCGCCACGACCCGGGCCTTGGGCTGGTCGTTGCTGTCGGCCCATGGGACGCGCCGTTTGGGTGCCTGCGACTGTTGCGGAGCCTGGTGGCGCGTGGCGCGGCTTAGCTAGCCGAGGTTCCGGCACTGGCTTCGCCCGGCGGCCAGGTCGAACCTCGGCGCCATCCGTCTGCGGCGCGTGGCACCTGGCAGCCTGCTGCTGTCAGCGTCGGGGTGGCCGGCTCGCCGGGCGTGCTTTTCGTGCCTGGAGCCCGGCCAGGATGGTGTCGAGGCCGGCGGTGAATCGCTGGTCGCGGTTGCCGGCCCACACGTGCGGGCCGAGGGCGGCCAGGGCGGGGAACTGGTCGGCTGGCAGCGACCGGAAGAACGCGTGCAGCTGGCGCCGGGTCGCGGGATCCTGGACGCGCTGCTCGTTGACGGTTGTGCGGTCGGCTGAGCGCGAAGCCGATGGTGTAGTCGTACACCAGGGAGAACGCCTGGGCGGTGTCTCGCGCCGGGAGGCCGGCTTGCTGCAGCTGCGACAGGAACGCCTCGGAGAGGGCCAGGGAGTGCGGGCCGAGGGGTTCGCGGGTCTTGAGCAGGGCCGCGACGCCGGGATGGTCTTCGAGGGCCGCACGCAGCCGGCGGGCGAGGGCCTTGACCTGCCCGGCCCAGCCGGAGGCCTGCCCGGACTGCGTGTCGACCTCGGCCAGCACCCCGTCCACGGCCAGGTCGCAGAGCTGCTCCTTGTTGCGCACGTGCCGGTATAGCGCGCCAGGGACCACGCCCAGGCGACCGGCGAGGGCGCGCATGCTGAGGGCGCCCGCGCCGTCGGCGGCGATGACCGCGAGCGCCTCGGCGACGACCTGCTCGCGGGTTAGGGCGCGGCGGCGGTTCTGCTCGCCGTCCGGGGGACTGAACCACAGATCGCGCTGGCCCGCGCTGGCGGGTCCGTGCGGCGGGTTCGGCATAGGCGGCTCCGGGGCCCTGAGTTTGACTGTGAACGATGTGCACAGTATAGTGAACAGTGTTACTCGGAGGCGAATGTCGTTCACTCGAATTGCATTTTTTTCCCGGGTTCGCCAGGCCGCCGGCCCGGCGAGACACGTGAGGGAGAACGACATGACAGTCATGACAAGCTGGGACCTATTCGATGACCTGCGCAGCGCGCAGGATGAGCTGGCGAGGCTGAGCAGGATGCCGGGCCACTGGATCGGCCAGTTCGGCCAGCAGCCCGGCACCGGCTCTGCCAGCCAGGCGTGGGCACCCGCAGTCGACATCACCGAGCACAAGGACGCCTACCTGGTAGCCGCGGACATGCCGGGCGTGGGGAATGATGGCCTGGAGATCACCTTCCTGGACGGCCTGCTGACCATCCAGGGCGAGCGGCACCCAGCCGCCGAAGCGGCCGGACAGAAGGTCCACCGGACCGAGCGCCGCTATGGCGCGTTCCGCCGGTCGATTACCCTGCCCAGCCACGTGCAGGCAGACAAGATCCAGGCCTCCGCCCAGGACGGCGTCCTGATGATCCTGGTCCCCAAGGCACCGGAAGCCCACGCCAAGCGCATCCACGTCCGCGCTGGCAAGGGCAAGCCCGCGATAACCGGCACAGCCGACAAGAACGGCGCCTGACGCCACCGGGCCCGGCGGCCGCCTCTGCCGGGCCTGGACCACCCGCGAGCACGTCTCCTGCCGTCGACATCACGGCAGGAGACGCCGTTATGCGCGGCCGCAGCGTGCGGAACCGTGGCCGTCCAGGCTGGTCATCCTGGCTGGACTGCACACCAGCCGGCGCGAACATCAGCTTTCTGAGAGTGCACCTCGTCCTGCCGCTGGCCGGAGCCCTGCTCCTAGCCGCTGTCGTCGGCTCACTGCTGACGGTCGCCGCAGGACCGGCGCGGATCACCCGGCTGCGGCGGGGATCGGGTGGAGCCGCTGGCTGACGGGGGCGGCAGCGTGCTTGTTGTGCGGGGGGGTGCAGTGGTCTGAGTCATGGCGTTACTTCCCTTCGGGTGCAGGGCCGGCTTGTTGGGGCGGCGCAGGCTGTGATGACAAGCCAGTTGCCTGGCGCTGATCACGTGCCTGCCCGCCTGGCCGGCACCCGGCCAGGCGGGCACCGTCCAGGTCAGCGGTGCGCGTACCGGCGGCGCGACCGGGTCCGGGACGAGCCGGACCGCGAACTGCCGGACTGGCGGGTGACCAGGTGGTAGGCGAGCAGCAGGATGGCTGCGCCGGCGATGGCAGTGAGCCAGGTGGAGGCGTTGAAGAAGCCATGCAGAGTTTGGATGTGGAAGATCTTGGTGGCGGCCCAGCCGCCGCCGAGGGCTCCGGCGATGCCGATCAGGCAGGTGATGATGAGGCCTTGCTGTCTTTTGCCGGGGATCAGCATGTTGGCGAGCAGGCCTGCGCCGAGTCCGAGGATGATCCAAGCGATGATGCCCATGACGGGCTCCTTAATCAGTGACGTGCGTGGGTTGCGCGTGAGTTGGTAGCCGGTCTGTCCGGACGGGGCGCGGCCTGCAGCAGGGTTGTCGCTTAGGGCACGCATGATCCAGGCGGTTGCCGGGTCTTGCGAGGACGGTGTCAGCTGGCCGGCGGCTGGCGCCGGTCGCGGCGCATGATCCGCCGCAGCTGGGTGATCCGGGCGGTTCCGGCGGCGGCCATGATGAGGGCGCCGGCGATGGCGGCGAGGACCAGGGCGACGGCCAGCGACAGGCGCAGGTGAGCGCCCAGGAAGCTGATGTTCACCGCGTGCGCGTTCTGGATGATGAAGATCATCACCACGATCAGGCCGGCGGCGGCGGCGATGAGGCTGGTCCGCATGCCGCGGATCCGGGTGTGCGTCCGCCCGGACTTACGCGCCGGGGCCGCAGATGGCAGCTGGGGGGAGGTGCCGTTGGCGGACTGCGGCGGCAAGGTGGTGGTGGCGCCCCGGGGGCCTGGTTGCTCGGTCATGGCGGTGCTTCCTTCGCCAGTGAGAGCGGGCCGCTGAAGCGTGGCCGGGCATCTCGCTGAGTGACCCGGTCTCGTTGCGGCCGTCGGCTGCTTGACTGTCCGGATCTGCTCCCAGCCTACACAGGAAATCAAAAACTCGCAATCGATTTCTAGAAATGTGTGGTAAGTTTCTGAGAGTGGAGACCTGGAAGTTCCTCACCAACCACGCCCGGGTGCTGCTGTGCATCGCACGCGACCCCGGCGTCCGGCTCCGCGACCTCGCGGCCAGCCTGGGCATCACCGAGCGCAGCGCCCATGCAATCGTCACCGACCTGACCACCGCCGGCTACGTCGTCAAGCACAAGCACGGCCGCCGCAACCGCTACCAGATCCAGGCGCACCTCCCGTTGCCCGAGCCCGCCAGCCAGGAACCCGCCATCGGCGACGTCCTCGCCATGCTCGTGGGCGACGGCTCCGGCCAGAACCGCCGGGACTCAGCACCCGGTCGCGAGCAATCCAGCATCAGCGATAGTGATCAGCAGCAGCCTCCCGGAACCTCGTAGAAGCGGGGCCGGCCATGCCTCATGACGGGGAACCAGGGCAACTGGCACACCCTGCGAGCGGCCGGTGATGGGCCGGCGGACCCGCGGCCAGGACGGCTGGACGCAGCGGGAACAGTGAGCGCGATACCCGCAATTGAAAAATCCGGGCCAGCGGGTCCGGGAACAGTGATGCGTCACGAGCCGGTCATAGGAGTTGCCCGCTCGCGAGTGCCGATCACCGGACCGCCACGGTGAGCGACAGGCGCTTGGCGGTCAGCCCGGATGTCTGGTGCTGGGCGAGGCTAACGGCAAGGGCGACAGGCGGAGTTCGCCCTAGGCACGCGATTTAGGCAGGCGCTCGGCAGCCGGATTCGCTCGAATCTGAGACCTGGCGCGGCACCAACGGAGACAGGCAAACGAGATACTGTCGGCATGGTTGAGGACACCGCACGGGATCGGGCCATCTATCAGGCCCTGAAGGCATCCGATGAAATCGCCGCAGCTCTTCAGGCGCACTTGATCGAGGAGCACGGCGCAGGGCCGGAGCGTGCCGCGGCGCAGAGCCCAGCCACGAATGCGCTCATGCTCCTGCGGCAGGCCCGCGAGCGGCTCGGCCAGGGACTACGCGCGATTGAGGCCGACACCATCGCCGAGTCCGACGAGATCTCGCTGCGCAACCATTGATCCGGTCTTCCGACCAGGTACAGATTGGTGATGCTGACTGCGAAAGCCGGCGCAGGTCATAGACAACGCCTTGCCGGGCGTTGACGAGCGGACCACCCAGGCCGCCTTGCAAGTCCTGAAGGACGCGAGTGAACTCCGCGTTCAGCGCGGCCTTGTTGGTAGCGAACAGGAAGATCACGGCCGCCAGGACGGAGAGGACCAGGAAAGGAATGATCCGGTCGACGGCGATCAGCCGCAGAACATACCGCTCACGGAGCGGCCGCCCGTGCAGCGGCACAGAGACATCCGAGCGGTCGGGCGGGTAGGCCGAGGCGCGCTCCGCGGCGGGGTGAGCGCGATCCACGAATCGCAGCGCAGGCACTGATACCACCGCAAGCCGCCTGACTCGCCGGCGAACAAGCTGTCCTGCCGCCGCAACGCGGCAGCATCAGTGCCGAGCAACTCATGGCCATGCAGGCCGCACCCCGATCAGCTCATAACGCAATTTCGGGCGATAACGGCGCGGTCGCTCACTGCCCGGCGCCGCGACGAACCCCTCACGCGAAGTCACTGTCCCCATAAACCTGCCGCTACCCGCCACAGCACAAGCTAAGGATCACCGCAGCCTGACCTGCGCGACGACTTCCTGGAGCCTGACCTGAGAATCGCAGCCGCCAGCGATACCAGGCGCTTCTTCCGGGGCCAGAGGTCGCCAGCGAGACTATGCGAGCTGGTGCGCCCTTCGATGCATACGGCGCGTCTCAGGTGGCAGACAGTGAGGGTACACATCCAGAATCCGGCGTGGAGGGGTCATGGCAGGGGCAGCCACCACGACAGGCACCAGGCGATCCGGGCACGACTTGCTCGGAATTTACCTTAATGATCACCTGGCGGGCGCGACCGGCGGCCTTGAGCTGGCACGCCGGGTAGCGGCATCACACCCAGGCCCGGCGGCCGACGTCACCCTGCAGCATCTGGCCGCTGAAGTAGCGCAGGATCGTGCCGCGCTGCAGGACATCATGGCCGCACTTGGCATCCCGGTCCGCGCCTACAAGGTCTACGCCGCGTGGATCGGCGAGAAGGCTGCACGGCTGAAACTCAACGGCCACCTTCTCACCCGGTCGCCGCTGAGCAGCCTTGAAGAGCTGGAAATGCTCCGGCTGGGCGTGGAAGGCAAGGCCGCGGGCTGGCGCACGCTGCGGGTTCTGGCGGATACGGACAACCGGCTCGACTCCGGTCGCCTGGATGAGCTCATCGCCAGGGCACGGCGTCACGCGGATCTTCTCGAGGAGTTCCGCGTCCGTGCCGCGGGCCAGGTCACCCGCCTTGGGGCGACAGCCGGCGGCGCATGAGGACATCGCCGGCGGCATTATCTTCGGCTTCCCGCAGCGCTTGAGGCCCAGCCTCTGCGGCGTGGTGATTAGCGCGCCGCGCTGCGGGTAGCGCCGCGAAGATAACGGGCCGTGCCTGGCCGTGCCCGGCTGTGCGCCAGCCTGGCTTGCGGCAGGGCCGCCGATGCACAGCTCAGTGCGATCAGAGGTCCCGCACGTCGGTGCCGGCACGCCAGGCGTGACCCAGGGCGTGACGGTCGAGGTCGGCGAGCGGCAGGCCGCGGTCGACCTGGACGTGATCGTCGAGTACAGCGTGTCCATCCCGGATCTGGCCGCCGGGATACGCCGTAACGTCATCGCCGCCGTCGAGAAAATGTGCGGGCTCGAAGCCACCGAGGTCAACATCACCGTCGGTGACGTCCATCTGCCGGGCGACGACGACGATGAGCACTCCGATCCGCGCGTCCAGTGAGTCCTGCTTCTCCGGTGCGCGAGAAAGCCGGCGGCCAGCATCCTCCAGGGCCGGCGAGCACGGCGGACCGGATCGCCGCTGCGGTAATTGCCTGCCCGCTAGTCGCCGGCCTCGCCGACGGACCGGTGGCGACCTACCTGCCCGGACGCATCGTACGTGGCGTGGCAGTCCGGGAGCACGTGGTGGTGATCGCGGTGGTCGCACGCTACGGGCCGCTTGCCGATGCCGCGCGCCAGGTGCATGCAGCAGCCAGCGGCGTGGCCCCTTGGATTTGCGGTCGAGGTGCGCATCGAGGACGTTCAGCTACCCGGCGACAACCAGTTAGCGGACGCCAGGTCGCCAGGTGTCCGGGCCGCTCGTGACCCTGCCACAGCCCGGCACCAGCGCGCGGCCGGCTGATGCAGCAGTGGAGGTGAGCAGACATGACAGACAGGAATGACAGACGGCGGGCGCCGGTCATCGGGCTGGCGTTCGGCACCGCGGTGGGATTCGCCGGCGCCTTTGGCGGCATCACCGCCTTCATCATCGTGCTGGCCCTGGGCGTCATCGGGTTCCTGGGCGGCCGCGCCCTCGCCGGCGACCTTAATCTCAGCGAACTGCGCAACATGCTGAGGCGGTCATGACCGGGGCGGCAACCGCCGACCTCCAAGGGGCCGAACTGCTCCCGACGCCGCCGGCTGCGCTGCCGGCAGGAGCCCGCGGCCGCACTGAGATCAGCGAGCGCGTGGTGGAGCGGATCGCGGGCCAGGCGGTTGCCGAGGCCGAGCACGCTGCCGGTGCCTCATCACGCTTCCTCGGCATGAAGCTCGGCAGCGACACCCAGGACACCTTCGCGCAGGCCACGGCCCGCGTGGACGGGCAACTGGCCACCATCCAGCTGACGTTGACAGTGATCTACCCGAATCCTGTCCGGCAGGTGACCCGCGCCGTGCGGGATCGGGTAATCTCGCGCGTCGGTGAGCTGACAGGGCTGGACGTGCGTCAGGTCGACATCGATATCGCCAGTCTCATCCTCCCGGACCGGGAACAGAGGCGGGTGCAATGACTGCCGGGGGTCATTTCCAGGGAACGCCTGCACGCAAGGTGCCACCCGAGCAGGTGGTAAAAGGGCCGGCGCCTCAGGCCGACGTAGCGCAACGTAACGCCGCGGCCCGTTCGTTCCGGCCCCGCCGCGTGCTCCCGGCCGTCATAGTGGCCACGCTGCTCGCCGTCGCCGGCATCCTCACCGCAACCATGGTTATCTCGGCGCTCGCAGGCCACCACGACGTCCTGTTTGCCACAGCCGCAGCCCAGGCTGGCCGGCAGCTCCACTGGGACGACCAGGCGACGCTGGCCATATCGGCTGCCGCCGCCGCTATCGGGATCACATTGATCGTGCTAGGACTCGCGCCAGGCCGCGGCACGATGGTCGCCATCGCCTCACCGGATCCTCAGACCGTCACCGGCATCACCCGTTACGGGCTACGGAGCTACCTGGCCGCAGCCGCAACCGAAGTCGACGGCATCAGCCGCGCCCGGGTGAAGATCCGCACCCGGCGGATCCGGGTGAGGGCATCGAGCCCGCTACGCGATGCACGCGGCCGGTCGGGCCAGGTAAAAGCCGCCGTCACCGCCCGGCTAGAGGAAATGGCAGCGCTGCGGCCGCTGCACGCCAGCGTGACCGTGCGACGAAAGGAGGACTGAGCCCGGTGAACCGCCGTACCGCCCGCGGAAACCGGATCGGCCTGGCCGTCGTCGGCCTAATCCTGCTCGCCGCAGCAGCGTACGCGCTCGCTCGCGGCCTGGCCGCCGGGCCGGTGCTGCTCGGGTCCGCTCACGCACCCCTGACCGACCAGCACGTCAGGAGCTATCCGGCGAGCCAGTCTTGGTTCTGGCCCGGCGTCGCCGTCGGGACAGTCGTGATCACGCTCCTCGCGCTGCGCTGGCTCGCCGTCCAGGCTCGCACCGATGCTCTAGGCGACATCGCGCTGGAGACCAGCCCGCGCCGCGGTGCTACCCGGCTGCGGGCCGGGGTCCTCACCGATGCGCTGGAGGCTGACCTCACCGCCAGCCCTTACGTGCAGCGCGTCAACGCCATCCTCACCGGTCCCGCCGCCGCGCGACGCCTGGCGGTGACCGTCACCCTCGCTACCGGGTCGGACCCTGCCACCGTCGCCCAGCGCACTAGCCAGGCGCTAGAGCGATTCCGTCAAGCTCTCGAGGCCGAGAGCCTGCAGGCAACCGTTCGTCTCCAAAGCCAGTAGGCCCCCGCCCGGAATCGACTGATTCAGCAGCCCCGCCCGCCGGGTCCAAGGAACGGCAAGCGGCCGGAGGTAGTCCCCAACGGGAGTGCCGAGCCGCGGACGGCATGACCAGCGACGCCCTAGGCCGTAACCTTGCGCACGCCTCGCGCGCGGCGCTGGTGCGGCGCGCCGGCGAGCCGATAACGCGCGCGGCGAACCGGACCGACGCGCTCAGGGACACCCTGGCCGCGCGCATCTTCGGGGATCGCATTGTTAACCAGGTCAGCCACGCCGACGTCGCCACCGTCATCACCGCCACGGATCTGCGGACGAGCAATGCCGTCCGCTTCGGCAGCCTGCGAAGCTCGTGCTCGGCATACGGCTTGATCGAGGAGCCCATTCGAGTCGCAGACGCCGTAGCGGCCAGCGGCGCATTCCCGCTCCTACTCCCGGCAGTCGAACGCACGTACACGTTCCGCCGGCACCCTGACGACCCGGCCGAACAGCATGTCGTGCTACTCACGGACGGCGGAATCTACGACAATCTGGGGCTCTCGGCACTGGAACAGGGCCGCTCGGCCGCTCATACCGCCCATGCCTACGACGTCAACTACATCATCGCGTGCGACGCCGGGCGCAGGCGCCTGCCACTCGCATCCGGCCACTTCGCCAGCGCCCGACTCCGGCGCAGCTTCGAGATCGTCCACCGGCGCACCCAGGACTCGTCCCGCGGCCGTCTCCACGAGGCTGCCGCAGCCGGGCTGATCGACGGCTTCATCCACGCGTACCTCGGCATGCCCGATGACCGCCTGCCCATTCCGGTGTGCGATCTCGTGCCCGCAGAACGCGTGCGGAACTACCCGACGAACTTCCGGGCAATGTCCGAGTCAGACCTGCATGCGCTCAGCCTCCGGGGAGAGCAGCTCACCAGCAGCCTGCTGTCCCATTACTGCCCAGACCTCTGATCCTTGCTCGCCTAGCCCGAGCAGGTCCCAATGCGAACGCCACTCCTCCGATGAGAACCGTGTGAAGATCGTCCGCAATCATGTTTGCTCGGTGTTGCTCCTGAGTGGCACACAAACCGGTACAGAGGCCAGGCGCGGCGGCACCTCGAACATGCAGGGCCGCACCTCGAAGATGAAGCTGTGTGATTACGGACGTCGTTTCCGCGTCCAGGTCCGCGGCCGGTCTACGACCGGTACATGAAAGGTCCATCCGAGGTCGATGGCAGGCTCGTCCGGCGGCCGTCGCTGCGTTGCCCTGCCGGGTTGCGACAGGCTCACCAACCATCGCGGGCGTGGCCTGGCCGTCGGCACCAAAAGCCTGAGGACCTGCGGTTGGTCGAGCGGTTTAGCATGCACACGCGATCACGTGAAGGCGCCTAGCGCGGTCGTTGCCGTCACTGGAGCCCCTTCCGATGATCATGCGCTGAATCTCTGACGTGCCCTCGAAAATCGTGAAGATCGTGGCGGTCCAGGTGCCAGTCTTGTGCCCGTCACTGCGGCAGCCACAAGGGGCAGCGGCGTCTCCGTCAGCCAAACCCCAGCCACCGGATCTGGGCGCATCGGCCGCTCGATCCGTGCGTCATGATCGCGGACGCTGTCCGCTATATGTCCGTGGACAGCTGTAGAGAACCGGACTCAGCGGGACTCAGATGCACATCTCGCGCGACAAGCGGCGCGGCCCGTGATCCCGAGAATACCCAGGCCAGGGGCCGTTTCCGCTGGTGGTGGCAGGTGTTGTGTCCAGCCTCAAGACATTGAGGACAGGGTCTCTCAAGACATAGAGGACACCCGGGCCGGCGCGGCTGCCGGGCTGGCTGGCGGGCCGCGAACACGCTCCGGGGATGTCCAAAGCCCGGCTCGTCATCACCGCTGTCACTACTGAGAAGCGCCCGGTCGCGGAGGTTGCCCGGTCTTACGGGGTCGCCCGGTCCTGGATCTACACGCTGCTGGCCCGCTACCAGGCCGAGGGCGAGGCCGCGTTCGAGCCGCGGTCCCGGCGGCCGCAGAGGTCGCCACGGGCGATCAGCCCGGATGTCGCCGACCTGATCATCCGGCTGCGCAAGGAACTCAGCGAGCAGGGCCTGGATGCCGGGCCAGACACGATCTGCTGGCACCTGGCCCGGCACCACCAGGCCCGGGTATCGCCGGCGACCATCAGCCGGTACCTGGCCCGGGCCGGCCTGGTCACCCCCGAGCCGCGCAAACGCCCGAAGTCCTCCTACATCCGCTTCCAGGCCGACCAGCCAAACGAGTGCTGGCAGGCAGACTTCACCCACTACCCCCTCGCGGACGGAACCGGCACCGAGATCCTGACCTGGCTCGATGACCACTCCCGGCTCGCGCTGACCGTGACCGCCCACCACCGCGTCACCGGCCCGATCGTCTTGACTGCCTTCCGGGCCGCCGTGGCCGCCCACGGCGCGCCCGCCTCGACCCTGACCGACAACGGCATGGTCTTCACCACCAGACTGTCCGGCGGCAAGGGCGGCCGCAACGCCCTCGAGCACGAGCTGCGCCGCCTTGGCATACGACAGAAGAACGGCAAGCCGAACCACCCCCAGACCCAGGGCAAGGTCGAGAGATTCCAGCAGACACTCAAGAAATGGCTCACCGCCCAGCAGCCCCAGCCTGCCAGCCTCGCCCAGCTCCAGGCACTGCTCGATGAGTTCACCGCGTACTACAACACCCAGCGGCCGCACAAGTCACTGCCCGGCCGGGCCACCCCCGCCACCGCCTACGCCGACCGGCCCAGGGCCGGCCCCGGCGACCGCGCCGCCGACACCCACGACCGCGTCCGCACCGACAGGATCTGGTCCGTCGGCACCGTCACCCTGCGCCACGCCGGAAAGCTCCACCACATCGGCGTCGGCCGCAAGCACGCCGGAACCGAGGTCCTCATCCTCACCCAGGACCTGCACATCCGCATCATCGCCAAGGCAACCGGCGAGCTCCTCCGCGAGCTCACCCTCGACCCCAGCCGGGACTACCAGCCCACCGGAAACAAAACCCGCCGTCCCGTCCCAGACAAGAAGCAACACCCTGACCAGCGTGGGTTCAGGGTGTCCTCGATGTCTTGAGAGATCACAGTGGTGGCAGGTGTTGGGTTCGAACCAACGTAGGCTGAGCCGACGGTTTTACAGACCGCTCCCTTTGGCCACTCGGGCAACCTGCCGTGCCGTTCCGCAGAACGGGCACTGAGAAGGATAGCGGAACTGCCTGGCTACTTCACATCGGTGGCCCAGCCTGCGCGGCCGCGGCGATAGCCTGAGCACCGTGGCAGCCGAATCTTCCTTCGACATCGTCTCGAAGATCAATCACCAGGAAGTCGACAACGCGCTGAACCAGACGGTTAAGGAGGTCGGGACCAGGTTCGATTTCCGCGGCGTCGGGGCCTCTCTTGCCTGGTCGGGCAAGGAAGCCGTCGAGATCAAGGCCAACAGCGAGGAGCGCGCCAACGCGGTCCTTGACGTGTTCAAGGAGAAGCTGATCAAGCGCTCGGTCTCGCTCAAGGTGCTGGATGCCGGCGAGCCGAAGCTCTCCGGCAAGGAGTACCGGCTGCACGTCGGGCTCAAGGAAGGCATCTCCCAGGACCACGCCCGGAACATTTCCAAGATCATCCGGGAGGAGGGCCCGAAGGGAGTCCGTGCCCAGGTCCAGGGTGACGAGCTGCGCGTGTCATCCAAGAAAAAGGATGAGCTACAGGATGTCCAGGCGCTGCTCCGCGGCAAGGACCTCGACATTGCCCTGCAGTTCGTTAATTACCGGTAACGGACACGCACGTCGCTCGCAGCAGCGGCTGCCAGGCGCGACTCGGCCCGATACCGCTGCTGGAGCTAGTGTGCGGCGCAGTAGTGGCCGCACTTGCGGGGCGATTCGCCGGTACCCCTGAGGTCGCGCCAGGCCTGGCCGCTGGCCGAGCGCTACTCGGCGGCCTAGCCCTCAGCGGCGCTTACCTGCTGCTCGGTCTGATCCGGCCCGGCGCGATCGGCGGCGGCGACATCAAGCTCGCCGGCCTGGCCGGGCTGGCGCTCGGCTGGCTTGGATGGCGCACAGAACTCGGCGGAGCGGCGCTCGGATTCGTGCTGGCCGCAGGGTCATCTTCGTCCCGTGCGGTGCCCGTACATCCGCCGTTGAACCCGTTCTCCGCAGGGAGCGGATCCTGCCCGGCTTAGCCGGTCACGACTATCTCGTGCCACAGACCGCCGTTGAGGTTGACGTTGTTGCCATTCGCCTGCCCCGGTGCCGAGTCGCCGGCATACGTGTAGAGCGGGTGGCCGTTGTAGGTCTCCTGGGTCAACCCGTCTGTCCGCTGAATGGTGCCGAGCGTCCCGTGCACGCCGGGACCGGCCTTCTGCGGCGCCGTCACCACCGGCCAGTAGCTGACGCATGAGCCGTAGCACGCCGACTTGGTACTGGTGTCCGGTGCGAACCAGTAGAGCGTCCGCCCGGTGCCATTCGTGAGTACGGTCGTCCCGGCGATCGTGGCGGTCTTCAGCTCACCGCCTGATGTGCCGCTGGACGATGAAGCGGAACTGCTGCCGAGGCCGGCGCCCGCCAGGGCACCGGCGGTCAGCCCGAGGGCCACGACCGAGATCGCGGCCACGGCCGCCGCGGCTTGCAGCCCGGTAACGCCGACGTTCGCCCGGCTGCTGAGCCAGTCGGGCGTGCCGCGCGGCACCGCTGCTTGACGACGACCCGGTAGCGCCGCGAGGACAGCCAGCACGGCGAAGGCCAGCACTTCAAGGATCGCGGCAACGATCCCGGCAGTCGTGCGCACCTCACGGAAGCCGAAAAGCCCGAATTGCACGGTGATCAGGTAGCCGCCTAGCGTACTGAGCGCGAACAGCGCGCCTGCTGCGGCGGCCAGTCGCCAGCCCGTCACCAGCACGAGCCCGCCCAGCGCGAAGGCCACGATCACCTGGAACAGGAACAACGGGCCGATTGTCGGGATCGTGTTGTAACCGGTGAGGTAAAGGTCCAGGTGAATGGACGCAGTCGCGATCAGCAGCCCCGCCCCGGTCACCCTCAGCAGGAGCCGCAGTCCAGGCGGCAGGCTCGTTTCGGTCTTCGTCACGTCAGCAACCATCATGACCGTTACCACGGCAAGTGCAAGCCATGGGTTCACCAATTGTGTATGCACCGGTCCCGGCCTGCCGCGAGCGGCGTGACAGGCTGGAGCCACACCCGGCGGGTAGATAGCCGATGCCCATCGAAGGAGACGCGACATGACGGAAGTCCCGCCGCTCCGCGAGCGCAAGGCCTGGCAGGCCCTCGAGCGTCATCACACCGACATCGGCGAGTTGCATTTGCGCGAGCTCTTCGCCAACGATCCGCGCCGAGGCGAGCGCATGACGGCCCAGGCCGAGGGCATTTACCTCGACTACTCCAAGAACCGGGTCACCGACGAGACCATGGCTCTGCTCGTTGAGCTGGCCGAGGAATCGGGTGTGCCACAACGCCGGGACGCCATGTTCGCCGGCGAGCACATCAACGTTTCTGAGGATCGGGCGGTCCTGCATGTCGCGCTCCGGATGCCAGCGGACGCGACCCTGGTCGTCGACGGCCAGGACGTCGTGCACCAGGTCCACGAGGTGCTCGGCAGAATGCGCAGCTTCGCCAGCCGGGTCCGCACTGGCGACTGGAGAGGGCACACAGGCAGGCGCATCCGCAACGTGATCAACGTGGGCATTGGCGGCTCAGATCTCGGGCCAGTGATGGCGTACGAGGCCCTCCGTTATTACGCCGACCGCGATCTGGCCTTCCGGTTCGTGTCCAATGTGGACGCGACCGACTTCGTCGAGGCCACCCGCGATCTGCGCGCCGAGGAGACGCTGTTCATCATCTCGTCCAAGACGTTCGGCACGCTGGAGACGCTGACCAACGCCACCTCAGCCCGCGACTGGGTGCTCGCCCAGCTCGGCGGCGACGAGGCCGCGATCGCCAAGCACTTCGTCGCTGTGTCCACCAACGCCGAGAAAGTAGCCGCGTTTGGCATCGACACCGACAACATGTTCGGGTTCTGGGACTGGGTCGGCGGCCGCTACTCCATGGATTCCGCGATCGGGCTGTCCACGATGATCGCGATCGGACCCGACAACTTCGGCGAGCTGCTGGCCGGCTTCCACGCGATGGACGAGCACTTCCGCACCGCGCCGCTGGCGCAGAACCTGCCTGTGCTCCTGGGCCTGCTCTGTGTCTGGTACGGCGACTTCTTCGGCGCGCAGACCGTGGGCGTCATGCCCTAC
The DNA here is from genome assembly GCA_963718765.1 of uncultured Actinomycetota bacterium. GTDB lineage: Bacteria > Actinomycetota > Actinomycetes > Streptosporangiales > Streptosporangiaceae > JAJYUU01. Next base: position 173,567 of record CAVQZV010000018.1, on the reverse strand, counting down.
GACCAGTACCTCAAGCGGTTCCCCGCTTACCTGCAGCAGCTGACCATGGAGTCGAACGGCAAGAGCGTCACGCTCTCCGGGCAGCCCGTCGACTACCCGACCGGGGCAGTGTTCTGGGGCGAGCCGGGCACGAACGGGCAGCACAGTTTCTACCAGCTCATTCATCAGGGAACGCGGCTCATTCCGGTTGATCTCATCGGTTTTGGGCAGTCGCTCAACCCGCTCAGGAACCACCACGACCTGCTGACCTCAAACGTCTTCGCGCAGGCCCAGGCGCTGGCATTCGGCAAGACCGCAGCCGAAGTCCGCGCCGAGGGCACCGCAGAGCCCGTCGTCCCGCACCGCGTCATGCCGGGCAACCGGCCAACGAACGTCCTGCTCGCCGAGCGGCTCACGCCGCGCCTGCTCGGCTCGCTGATCGCGCTGTACGAGCACAGCGTGTTTACCCAGGGCGCGATCTGGCAGATCGATTCGTTTGACCAGTGGGGCGTCGAGCTGGGGAAGGCGCTGGCCAGCCAGATAGCGCCGGAACTCGAGTCAGCGCAGGAGCCGCGGCTGGATCACGACTCCTCGACCAACGCCCTGATACGGCGGTACCGCAAGCTCAAGACCCAGTCCTAGCGACCACGTTCCCATAGGGATTTTGAAAGGCTAGCCATGCCAACGGATAAGCCAATGCAACTCGGCATGATCGGTCTCGGCCGGATGGGCGGCAACCTGGTGCGCCGCCTGATGCAGGACGGCCATCACTGCGTCGGGTACGCACGATCGCGTAAGTCGATCGAGCAGCTGGAAGCCGAGGGCATGACCGGCGCTTCGGGGCTGGCCGACCTGGTCAGCAAGCTCGAACAGCCGCGGACCATCTGGATCATGGTGCCGGCCAGCGTCGTGGAATCGACAATCGAGGGGCTGAAGCCGCACCTTTCAGCTGGCGACATCGTCATCGACGGCGGTAACTCCTACTACCGGGACGACATCGACCGCGCGGCCGACCTGAAGGCCCTCGGCATTCACTACGTCGACTGCGGCACCAGCGGCGGCGTGTGGGGACTGGACCGCGGCTACTGCCTGATGATCGGCGGCGAGGACGACGTGGTCGCGCACCTGGACCCGATCTTCATGACCATCGCGCCGGGCGAGGGCAGCGCTGAGCCGACGCCCGGCCGCAGTCTCGCCGACAGCACGGCGCCGCACGGTTACCTGCATTGCGGGCCGAACGGGGCAGGTCACTTCGTCAAGATGGTTCACAACGGCATCGAGTACGGCATGATGGCCGCGATCGCCGAGGGCCTGTCCATCATCAAGCACGCGGACGTCGGCCTCGCCGGACACCAGGAAGCCGATGCGGAGACGACGCCGCTCCGCGACCCGGAGGCATACCGGTACCAGATCAACGTCGGCGAGGTCGCCGAGGTCTGGCGGCGGGGGTCGGTCGTCAGTTCCTGGCTAGTCGACCTGATCGCGGCGGCGTTCGCCAAGTCGCCCGAGCTGGATGAGTTCGCGGGGCGAGTATCGGACTCTGGCGAGGGCCGGTGGACAGTGCTCGCCGCGGTCGAGGAGGGCGTGCCCGCATCGGTCATCACGGCCGCGCTGTACGAGCGGTTTGAGTCGCGCGGCCTGGGTGACTTCAGCGACAAGATCCTGTCGGCGATGCGGTCGGAGTTCGGCGGGCACGCGGAAAAGAAGGACTGATCGGTGGAGCATGAGTTCGGAGTGTGGGACACCGCGAATGCAGTGGCCCGCAAGGCTGCGGGCTACGTCGCGGCCAGGGCACTGGCCGCCGTGGCGGACCGTGGCCGGTTTACCTTCGCGGTCAGCGGCGGGCACACTCCGTGGGCAATGTTCGCGGCGCTAGCCCAGGAGGACATGCCCTGGCCGAAAGTCGAGCTGTTCCAGGTGGACGAGCGGATCGCGCCGGAGGGTGACTCCTCGCGGAACCTCACGCATCTGCGAGAGAGCATCGGGGACGCGCCCGCCCGGGTCTACCCGATGCCGGTGAACGACGCAGACCTGGATACGGCCGCCGCGGCGTATTCGGCCAGCCTGCCGGAGCGTTTCGACCTCGTGCATCTGGGGCTCGGCCCGGACGGCCACACCGCGTCACTGGTGCCGGGTGATCCGGTCCTGTCCGTGACGGGCGCGCTGGTTGCAGTGACCCAGCCGTACCAGGGGCAACAACGGATGACGCTGACGTATCCCGCGCTCGCCCGTGCCGAGCAGCTACTGTGGCTGGTCACTGGCGCCGACAAGCGGGATCCGCTGTCGCGCCTGCTGGCCGGCGACCAGTCCATCCCGGCGGGCCGGGTGCGGGCCGCCCGCTCCCTCGTGCTCGCCGATGCCGCAGCCGCCCCGGACGAGTGAGGACCCCATGACCCCAACCCCCACCGCCAAGAGCCCTGACTCGCGCGAGCGGACGGGTGCCTTCGTTTCTCGGGGTCACCGACCGGACGACCACGTCATCGTGCTGTTCGGCGCGACCGGCGACCTTGCGAAGCGCAAGCTGCTGCCCGGGCTGTTCCACCTCGCGGCGGCCGGGCTGCTGCCGCGCAAGTACCGCATCGTCGGAACCTCGCCCGCCTCGTTCGCGATCAGCACGGATGAGTTCCGGGACCGCGCGAAGCAGGCCGCGCAGGACTTCTGCGTCACCAAGCCGTCACACGAGGCGGACTGCTGGGAGGAGTTCTGCCAGCGACTGTCGTTCGCGCCCGCCGATCCGGGCGCCACCGGCCCGCTGACTGACGAGGTGGCGCAGGCAGAAAGGGACATCGGCGGGTCGGTGCGGCGGCTGTTCCACCTGGCCGTGCCGCCGGACGCGTTCACGTCGGTGGTCGGAATGCTCGGTGATTCCGGCCTGGCGAACCAGGCGTCGCGGGTCATCATCGAGAAGCCGTTCGGCACCGACCTGAAATCCGCCATCGAACTCGGCGACGCGATTCACGCGGTGTTCGACGAGTCGCAGATCTTCCGCATCGACCATTTCCTCGGCAAGGAATCGGTCGACAACATCCTGGCGTTCCGCTTCGCCAACGGCTTGTTCGAGCCGGTGTGGAACCGGTCGCACATCTCTTATGTGCAGATCGACGTACCGGAGACCTTGTCCATCGAGGGCCGGGCCAACTTCTATGACAAGACCGGCGCCTACCGCGACATGATCGTCACGCACCTGTTCCAGGTACTGGGGTTCGTGGCCATGGAGCCGCCCACCGCGCTCTCGGCCCAGCAGTTGCGGGCCGAGAAGACCAAGGTCTTCGACGCGATGCGGCCCATCGATGTCCGGCACGTGGTCCGCGGCCAGTACGAGGGCTACCTGCAGGAGAAGGGAGTGTCGCAGGGTTCCCAGACCGAGACGATGGTCGCGGTCAAGGCCGAGGTGGACAACTGGCGCTGGAAGGGCGTGCCATTCTTCCTGCGGTCGGGCAAGAGCCTGGGTGCTGGCCGGCAGGTCATCACGCTCGGCTTTCAGGAACCGCCGCTGCGGATGTTCAAGACGCACCGCAAGGACATCCCGGACGGCCGGCGCAACGAGATCATCATCGATTTCGCCGACCCCGGCTCGATTACCACGAAGTTCCTGGCCAAGGAGCCCGGCGCGGAGATGACGCTGGGCAGTGAGCAGATGGTGTTCAACTACGCCAACTCGTTCGCCCAGGCGAACGCCCTCGAGGGCTACGAGCGGCTCATCCTGGACGCGATGCTCGGGGACCAGGCACTGTTCACCTCGTCGGACGGCATCCTTCGGCTCTGGGAGATCTCCGAGCCACTGCTCACGAACCCGCCGCCGGTGCAGTCCTACCCGCAGGGATCCTGGGGACCTGCGGCGGTGAACGAGCTCATCGAGCCGTACCGCTGGCATCTGCCGGTAACCGCCCCGTGGTCTTAGCTGCGTCAAGGGAGCGCTCATGACACTGGGTTACGACAAGCCGCTCTACCTGGTGGCGTTCGACCACCGGGGGTCGTTCGAGCATGACCTGTTCGGGGCCTCCGAACCGGTTCCTGCGCAGGTACGTGACGGCATCACTAAGGTCAAGGAGATCATCTTTGACGCGTTCGTGCGGGCGCTGGCCGAGGGCGCGCCGCGGGCAGTCTGCGGCGTCCTTGTGGATGAGGAGTTCGGCACCGGCGTTGCCCGGCGCGCGAAAACCGAGCGCGTCCCGCTGGCGATGCCGGTGGAGCAGTCCGGCCAGGAGGAGTTCCAGTTCCAGTACGGCGAGGACTTCGGCGCTCACATCGAGGCGTTCGACCCGACGTTCAGCAAGGTTCTGGTGCGCTACAACCCGGAGGGCGACGCGGCCCTCAATGCGCGTCAGACGGATCGGCTGTCACTGCTCAGCGACTGGCTGCACGAACGGGGCCGCAAGTTCTTGTTCGAGCTGCTGGTGCCGGCCACGAAGGACCAGCTTGACCGGTTCGGCGGGGACCAGCGAACCTACGACCGGGAGCTGCGCCCCGATCTGGTGGTAGCGACGATCACGGCCCTGCAGGGTGGTGGCGTGGAGCCGGACATCTGGAAGATCGAGGGCCTGGACACGACGGCGGCCTGCGAGCAGGTAGTGGCGCAGGCGCAGGTCGAGGGCCGGGACGATGTGAAATGTATCGTGCTGGGCCGCGGGGCGGACGAGCAGCAGGTCATTCAGTGGGTGAAGATCGGAGCCGCGGTCGACGGCTTCGACGGGTTCGCCGTAGGACGGACACTGTGGGAGGAGTCGCTGAAGAAATACCTGACCGGGCAGGCGTCGGCCGATGAGGCTGTCTACGAGATCTCCTCGCGGTACCGGGATGTCATCGACGCCTACCGCCGGGCCGAGCCAGCCTTCCTGCGCGGACGGGAGTGACGGGTGGCGACGCCGACCGTGAAGCTATTGCTCGCTGACGTCGACGGCACGCTGGTCACGCAGGACAAAGTGCTGACTGACCGCGCTATCGCGGCAGTGCACAAGCTGCACGACGCCGGGGTCACCTTCGCGATCACCAGCGGCCGGCCGCCACGCGGCATGGCCATGCTGATCGAGCCGCTGGATATTCAGACCCCGATCGCGGCGTTCAACGGCGGCCTGCTGGTGGACCGTGACATGAAGGTCATCGAGCAGCGGGCGCTACCGGAAGAGCTGGTGGTCCCGGTCGCCGACATGATGTCGTCGTTCAAGCTCGATGTGTGGCTGTATAGCGGCGCCGACTGGTACGTGCCCAAGGCGGACGGCCCGCACGTCGCGCGCGAATCCTGGACCGTGAAGTTCGAGCCGAAGGTCATGTCCGACGGCGTGCAGTCGCTGACCGGCAGCGTGGCCAAACTGGTCGGCGTCAGCGACGATCACGACGCGGTGAACAAGGCCACCGAGGCCGTGCATGACAGGTTCGGCGACCACGTCAGCGCGGCGGCCTCGCAGCCGTATTACCTGGACGTGACGCACCCGCAAGCCAACAAGGGCGCGGTGGCGAAATACCTGGCTGTGCAGTACAAGGTCGACGCGGACGACATCGCGACCATCGGTGACATGCCCAACGACGTGCTGATGTTCGCCCACTCGGGCCTGAGCATCGCGATGGGCCAGTCCAGCCCCGAGGTCAAGCGTGCCGCCCGCCGCGTTACCACCTCCAACGAGGACGAGGGTTTCGCGAACGCGGTCGAGCGGTTTATCCTCCGCTAGCAACCGGAGCGGTGCCGGGCTGCCAGGCGACCGGATCATCAGCCGCTCGGGAAGCAACATCGTGGCACTTAGCGCGTTACTTCTGGCGTGAAGCACCGGGATTCGGCGGATAACGCGACGGGGCGACCGCCTGGGCCGGAGGCCATCTCGGAGGTCGAGGACCGGCTCCGCGCGGCCTTCCAGGCGAAGGCCAGTGACATCCCGATGCCGCCGCCGCCGCTGGAACTACGACAGCGGCGTGGCGCGGTTCGCACGCTCGCGAGCACTAGATGGGTGGTCGCGGTCGCCGCGGCCATCGCGGTGCTCGCCATCGTCGCCGGCGCGCTGGCAGTCGCAGGGGCGCTGCCAGGACGCCCGGCGCCGCCGGCCGGGCCAATCGAGACCAACGTGCCGCCGTACTACGTCGCGCTCATCGCCAGCCATCCGGGTTCTCAGCATTATCCTGTCGCGCCGCGCGCGGCCGTCGCCACGGTCCGCGCGACATCGACGGGCACAGCGGTCGCCAGCGTCAGCGCGCCCCGGCCGTACGCGTTCGTGAGCGTGACCGCGGCGGCCGACGACCGCACCTTCGTATTGCTTGCCGCGGGGCCGTCCACCCAAAAGCAAACGGCAGATGGGGAGGTCTACTCCAGTTATGCGCAGCGCTTCTTCCTGCTGCGCATCAACCCGACGTCGCCAACGCCGACCGCCAGGGCTCAGCTGACGGCGCTGCCCCGGGCCGGAATCGCTAGCGAACTGTATGTGCAGGCCATGGCGTTGTCACCCAATGGCCGGTCGCTCGCCGTGATCTTCACGGACCCGAGCCGCGCGATCGCTACAAATACCCCGGGGCAGCTGACCATCTTCAATCTGGCCGATGGCACACGGCGGACGTGGATCAGAACATTCTGTGCGTATGGCCGGTGCGCGCGGGGGCCGATCGGTCTTGGGTCGATTGCTCAAGATCCGAGCGAGCTGCAGCTCTCGTGGACGTCAGACGGACGATCGGTGCTCTTCATCTCAGGGCCCGCAGGCTCGCAGCTGCGACTGCTTGATCTTGATGCGCCTGGCCAAGAGCTGATCGCCGACAGCCGTGCGCTGCCTGTCAGGACCGCGTATCCCCTCTGGAGCGATGCCGTCGTTACTCCGGACGGTAAGTCAGTCTTCATTCAATACAGCACGAGCATCGGCTCGGCCGATCGGAGCTTTTTGCTGCGCGTCTCAGTCACGACCGGTAAGACAGCATTTATGCGCCAGATTCTGGTACATCCGGCTAACGCTCAACTGGCTGAGTACCTCCTCTGGACTAACAACGACGGCAGCAAGTTCATCGTCTTCCGCGCCGAATTCGCATACCCCTACCTGGTGACTCCGTCCGGCCAGACGGCGGCGATCTACTCCGGCCGTCGGCTCACGCCAATTCCCTGGCCAGCGGGCGTCATCGATGCCGCCTGGTAGCGCCGGCATGAGCGACGGCGTGCAGGAATCTCGGCGAAGTTTCCGTCGCGGGGTTAACCAGGATGCAACGCATAAGGACGCTACTTCTGACGCGAGCAGCGATGAGCTGCCGACCGCAGCCACGCTCCGGCTGCCCGGCCCGCCGCCCTCGGCAACGAGAAAGCTCGATGATGCGGCGGTGCGGGCCCTCGCCGCTGACAGGGTCGCTGAGCTGTACCGGGCGACGGCCCTTGGGCTGATCCGGCTGGCCTATGTCATCCTGGGCGACCGGCACGCCGCCGAGGACGTCGTACAGGAGGCGTTCGGCAATCTGTTCCGCCGCTGGGACCGCCTACCGCAGATCGACGGCCTTGAGTACTACGTCCGGGCGTCTGTGGTGAACGCCTGCCGGTCGGTACTGCGCCGTCGCGCGGTCCGCCAGCGTCGGGTGCTCTACGAGCTGCCCGCGCCGTCGGCTGAGGCCGCGGTGTTCGCCGGCGTGGAGCGTGACGACCTGATCCGCGCGGTCGATCTGCTGCCCGCCCGCCAGCGCGAGACCCTCGTGCTGCGGTACTACCTCGACCTGCCGGACGACGAGATCGCCAGGCTGATGGGCGTCAGCCCGAGCACGGTCAGGTCGGCGGCGCACCGGGCGCTGCACACCCTCGCCCGGACGCTCAAGGAGCTGTGATGAGGGCGCTCAGCTGAACGCTAGTCGGCCTCGGCCAGCGACTTGATGCCAGCCAGCGTGGCAGTCATGTTGACCTGATGCTCGGCCAGCCGGCGGCGCAGTATGCGGTGCTCCTTGTCCGGCATCTGCTCGATGAGCTCGCTGATGCCGCTCTCACCAGGACCCATCTGCATCCACTGAGTGATCCGGGTACGTGACCCGGCAGGCTCCAGGGTGAACCGCCAGCGCGCCGCTGGCCTGGCCGGGTCGCCGACCGCCCAGCCGAACGCGCGCTCCGGTTCGAACTCGCAGATCGTCGACTCGGTCTGCCAGCTGCCCCGCGCCTCATGGAAGTTGTGCCCGCGAAAGCGCGCACCGAGCGCCGGGCCGGTCGCACCGTCCAGCCACTCGCCGCCCTGGAATTCCGAACTGAACCGCGCGGGCGTCTGGATGTCGCACACCAGCGGCCACACCGCAGCCGGAGGAGCATCGATCAGCAGCTCCGCCTCAGTAGTCGGGCAGTCCCCAAACCGCAGCTCGGTGGCATCCATTCCCGCATGGTACGCCGCGTCACTACCCGAACCGCGCGAGACAATGGGCAGCATGCAGCTAGGCATCGCGGCGCGGGTGGCCTCATCGCAGGATGCTGACTTCGTCTGCGACGCCGAGATGATCGGCGCCAGCTCCGCCTGGGTCGCCGAAACCTGGGGCCAGGATGTCTTCACGCCGCTCGCCTACCTTGCTGCCCGTACCGAGCGCATCGCCCTCGGCTCCGCGATCGCGCAACTCGGTGCGCGATCGCCCGCCATGCTGGCGATGTCCGCCATGTCCCTTCAGCAGCTCTCCGATGGGCGGCTCCGGCTCGGGCTCGGGACCAGCGGGCCGCAGGTCATGGAGGGCTGGCACGGCGTCAGATTCGACTCGCCGCTCGCGATGACCCGCGAGACCATCGAGATCGTCCGGGCGGTAGCGGCGGGCGACCGGCTCAGTCATGCGGGCCGGGTCTACCAGCTGCCCTTGCCCGGCTCGGCTGGCCGGGCGCTGCGATCAGCACTCACTCCGACGAGAGTGCCGATCTACGTGGCCGCGCTCGGGCCGCGCAACCTCGAGCTAACGGGGGAACTGGCCGACGGCTGGATCGGCAACGCCTTTATACCGGAGCACGGTGCGGTGTTCCTGGACAAGCTGCACGCCGGGGCGGCCAGAGCGGGCCGGTCACTCTCGGATCTCGATCTGGTGATCCCGGTTGCGGTCGAGTTCACCGACGACGTCGACGCGGCCGTCCGGCGGCACGCCCGCGGATACGCGTTCACCATCGGCGCGATGGGCTCGCGGGACCAGAACTTCTATAAGGCCGCGTTCGCCCGGCAGGGCTACGACGAGGACGTGCGAGCCATCCAGGAACTGTGGCTAGCCGGGCGGCGGGAGGAGGCTGCCGACCGGGTGCCGCTGGAGCTCGGGGCGTTGACCAACCTGGTCGGAACGCCCGCGATGATCGCCGACCGGCTGCGGCTCTACCGTGACGTCGGCATCACGACGCTGGAGGTCAAGCTGGAAGGCGACCGCACGGCTCAGCTCGACACGCTGGCACAGCTGCTCGACCTGGTGTCCGCCGCCAACCGGGCACAGCCAACTAATACCGCCTAGAGACCGACGACATCGTCGGCAATTACCGGGCGTTGCCTGACTCCGACACGCGGTTACCTGACCACTTACGTACCAGTTGGTATGGCCGCTCTCCTGTGCGCGCCCGGACGCTGTACTAGAATCGTATTTTAGTTGCGGGCACGTTTCCGTCGGCAGATCACCGCAGGTGAGAAGCTTGCTGTGATGTTGCGCTGTTCTCCGACGGCCTGTGCGGGGTGGCGTGCCTGGGCGGTGGGGTTGATCAGACCAAGAAAAGAAGTGACGCCAATATGCACGCCGTCACCGTGTCCCTCACCCGGCCTCGGCGCGTGAAGGAGGCGGGTTGACTGTGACCAAGCAGGTCCAGCAGCTCGATCGTGTCATCATCAGGTTCGCCGGCGACTCCGGCGACGGGATGCAGCTCGCGGGTGACAGGTTCACCCAGGAGACTGCGGCCTTCGGCAACGACCTGTCGACGCTGCCGAACTTCCCGGCTGAGATCCGCGCCCCGGCTGGCACGTTGCCTGGCGTGTCCAGTTTCCAGCTGCACTTCGCCGACCACGACATCCTGACGCCGGGTGACGCGCCAGACGTCCTGGTGGCCATGAACCCGGCCGCGCTCAAAGCGAACATCGACGACCTGCCCCGCGGCGCCGACATCATCGCGAACACCGACGAGTTCACCAAGCGCAACCTGGGCAAGGTCGGCTACGAGAGCAACCCGCTCGAAGACGACTCGCTCGACGGCTACCAGGTCCACGCCATCCCGCTGACGTCGGTCACTGTCAAGGCCCTCGAAGACTTCGACGTCAGCCGCAAGGACGCTGAGCGGGCGAAGAACATGTTCGCGCTCGGTCTGCTGTCCTGGCTCTACAACCGGCCCGTCGAGGGTACGTTGCGGTTCCTGGACACCCGGTTCGCTTCCCGTCCGGAGATCCTCGCCGCCAACAAGGCCGCATTCCAGGCTGGCTGGAACTACGGCGAGACCACCGAGGACTTCTCGGTCCAGTACGAAGTCCAGCCGGCCAAGCTGCAGCCCGGCAAGTACCGGAACATCAGCGGGAACACCGCGCTCGCCTACGGGCTGGTCGCGGCCTCCCGCCGGTCGGGGCTGCCGCTGTTCCTCGGCTCGTACCCGATCACCCCTGCCTCGGACATCCTGCACGAGCTGTCCAAGCTCAAGCGGTTCGGTGTGCGGACCATGCAGGCGGAGGACGAGATCAGCGGCGTGGGCGCCGCACTCGGCGCGTCCTTCGGCGGCAGCCTCGGCGTGACCAGCACGTCCGGCCCCGGCATGTGCCTGAAGGCGGAGACAATCGGCCTCGCCACCTCGGTCGAGTTGCCGCTGATCATCTGCGATATCCAGCGCGCGGGGCCGTCGACCGGGATGCCGACCAAGACCGAGCAAGCCGATCTGCTCATGGCGATGTTCGGCCGCAACGGCGAGTCGCCGGTCGCCATCGTCGCGCCTTCCACCCCGGCTGACTGCTTCGACACCGCGCTCGAGGCCGTGCGGATCGCCGTCAAGTACCGCACGCCGGTGATCATCCTGTCCGATGGCTACCTGGCCAACGGGTCCGAACCCTGGCGCATCCCGTCCGTCGACGATCTGCCGCGACTGCGGGATGAGTTTAAGTTCGCGAGCGGGAACGTGGTCGTCGACGGCGCGGCCGGACCTCCGTTCCTGCCGTTCCAGCGCGACCCTGAGACCCTGGCTCGCCCCTGGGCGGTACCCGGCACGCCCGGCCTCGAGCATCGCATCGGCGGCATCGAGAAGGCCGACGTCACCGGCAATATTTCCTACGACCCTGACAATCACGACACGATGGTCCGGCTGCGCCAGGCGAAGATCGACGGCATCGCTGCCGACATCCCGCCGGTCACCGTCGACGACCCGGACGGCACGGCGAAGGTGCTGGTGCTGGGCTGGGGCTCGACCTACGGCTCGATCGGCGCCGCGGTCCGCCGGGTACGGCTGTCCGGCCACTCGATTGCGCAGGCACACCTGCGGCATCTCTCGCCGTTCCCGGCCAATCTCGGCGACGTACTGCGGTCCTACGACAAGGTGCTGCTGCCGGAGATCAACCTGGGCCAGCTCGCGCTGCTGCTCCGTGGCCGCTATCTCGTCGACGTGGTGTCCTACAACCGGGTTCGGGGCCTGCCGTTCCGGGCGGCCGAGCTCGCCGACGTTATCGAGGATGTGATCGCTCATGTCTGACGCTGCAGCCGGTAACGGCAACGGCTCGTCCGGGAACGGTGTCGCGAGCACCGAGTTCCCCGAGCCGCAGCACAGGTTCGCATCGCTGACCCTCGTGCCGAAGGCGGACACGAAGCTCGCCACCAAGGACTTCAAGTCCGATCAGGAAGTTCGCTGGTGCCCTGGCTGCGGCGACTACGCGATCCTCGCCGCGTTCCAGTCCTTCCTGCCCGAACTGGAGATCCCGCGGGAGAACCTCGTCATCATCTCCGGCATCGGCTGCTCGTCCCGCCTGCCGTACTACGTCAACAGCTACGGCATGCACTCGATCCATGGCCGCGCTCCGGCGATTGCCACCGGCCTGGCGTCGTCGCGGCCTGACATGTCGGTGTGGGTCATCACCGGGGACGGCGACGCCCTGTCCATCGGCGGGAACCATCTGATCCACGCGCTGCGCCGCAATGTCAACGTCAAGATCCTGCTGTTCAACAACCGGATCTACGGCCTGACCAAGGGTCAGTACTCCCCGACGTCCGAGCAGGGCAAGGTCACCAAGTCGACGCCGTACGGGTCGCTGGACACCCCGTTCAACCCGATATCACTCGCGATCGGCGCCGAGGCGAGCTTCGTCGCCCGGACGATCGACTCCGACCGCAAGCATCTGACCAGCGTGCTGCGGGCGGCCGCCGATCATAAGGGAACTGCGTTCGTCGAGATCTACCAGAACTGCCCGATTTACAACGACGACGCTTTCCTGCCAGTCACCGAACCGGCCGAGCGCGATCTGCGCCTGATCCGCCTCGAAGACGGCCAGCCGATCCGGTTCGGTCGGGACAGCGGCCTTGGCCTGCGGGTCGGCCGCTACGGAGGGCTGGAGCCTGTTCCGGTCGACGAAGCCGATCCAGAGTCCTTGCTGGTGCACGACGCCGGCACACCGGACCCTGCCTACGCCTTCGCCTTGTCCCGGCTGGATAGCAGCGACTTCGCGCACACGCCCATCGGGGTGTTCCGCAAGGCTGAGCGGTCCAGCTATGACGAGCTGATGGCGGCGCAGCTCGAGGCAGCACGGCAGCGCCAAGGCGACGGAGACCTAGCCGAGCTGATGGCCGGCAGCGATACCTGGCAGGTCGGCTAGCCGTGCCCGCACCGGCGGGCGAGGGATCCCCGGGTCCTAACGCTACTGTCCGCAAATCGGACGCCAGTCCCGCGCCGGCGCGGCCTCCCGTACGCGTCGACCGGTCCGGACCGGTCACGACGGTGATCCTCGACCGGCCGGAGGCCCGCAACGCCGTCGACGGGCCGACGGCAGCAGCGCTCGCCGAGGCGTTCCGCGATTTCGATGCTGACGACGACGCCGCAGTCGCCGTCCTGTACGGGGCGGGCGGCACTTTCTGCGCCGGTGCCGATCTCAAGGCTTTCGGCAGCCCGCGCGGCAACCGGGTCGAACCGGACGGTGCCGGGCCGATGGGGCCGACGCGAATGCGGCTGTCCAAGCCGGTAGTCGCGGCGGTGGCCGGGCACGCGGTGGCGGGCGGCCTCGAGCTCGCCTTGTGGTGCGATCTGCGGGTCGCCGAGGAGAACGCAGTCTTCGGGGTCTTCTGCCGCCGCTGGGGAGTGCCGCTGATCGACGGCGGCACCGTGCGGCTGCCGCAGATCGTGGGCCTTGGCCAGGCTCTCGACATGATCCTGACCGGTCGAGCGGTCGGGGCAGCCGAGGCTCAGCAGATGGGGCTGGTCACCAGGATCGTGCGCACCGGAGACGCTCGCGAGGAAGCAGAGCGGCTCGCCGCGCAGATCGCCTCGTTCCCGCAGACGTGCATGCGGAATGACCGGGCCGCCGCGCTGGACTCGATGTCGCTCGGCTTCGACGATGCCATGGCTAACGAGTTCGCACGCGGGATGGCGACGCTCGAGGATCCGGCTGTCATCGAGGGCGTATCGCGCTTCCGGGGCGGCGCCGGCCGTGGCGGCGCCCCGGCCTGACCGGGCGCCTGGATCGAGCTGGCTCCGGCCGACAGGGCGGCGGACTGTCGGCTCCTTTTGCCAGACTTGTGGGCGTGGACGCCGACGTCGCGATGCTTGAACGGGCCTACCGGGAGGAAGCCACCCGGCTGCGCGCTAGCCTGGCCCGGCGCATCGGCGATGTCGGCCTGGCCGAGGAGCTAGTTCAGGACGCATTCGTTGAGGCGCTCGAGCACTGGCAGCGCGACGGTGTGCCGCCGAATCCGGGCGGCTGGCTGGCGACGACCGCGCAGCGCAAGGCGATCGACCGGCAGCGGCGAGTACAAGCGGGGCGGGAAAAGCTTGCCCTGCTGGCGGTTACTCAGGAGCGCGCTGGACCGCCCGCTGACCAGCCCGCTGAGGACACTGACGACGACCTTCTCAGCCTGGTGTTCGCCTGCTGCTATCCGGAGCTGCCAGCCGATTCACAGGTCGCGCTGACCCTGCGGGCCGTCTGCGGCCTGACGACAGCGGAGATCGCGGCCGCGTTCCTGGTCTCAGAGCAGGCCATGGGACAACGGTTGTCGCGCGCACGGCGGTCGCTCCGCGAAGTGAGTGTACCGGTCCGTATCCCCGAGCCGGATGAGCTCGGCGAGCGGCTTGCCGCGGTGCTGGCCGTCGTGTACCTGGTCTTCAACGAGGGTTATCTGGCGAGCGCCGGGCGGACGCCTGCCCGGCGCGACCTGGCCGCGCAGGCAATGTCGCTCGCCCGGCTGCTGCACCGGCTCATGCCACGCGAGCCCGAGGTGCTCGGGCTGCTCGCGCTGCTGCTGTTCCACGAATCGCGGGCCGCCGCCCGGTTCGACGGGTGGGGGCGCCTGATCCGGCTCCAGGACCAGGATCGCAGCCGCTGGGACGCCGGACTGGCCGCCGAGGCCACCGGGCTGCTGGACCGCGCCATCGCGCTGCGACGGCCCGGTCCTTACCAGATCCAGGCCGCAATCGCGGCACTGCACGCGGCGGCGTCTGACTATTCCCGTACTGACTGGCGGCAGATCCGGCTACTGTACGGCCGGCTGCAGATCATGACGCCGTCACCGGTCGTCCTGCTGAACCTCGCGGTCGCGACGAGGTTCGCCGTCGGGCCGGAAGCGGCGCTCACTGAGCTTGAGGCGATAGCCGCTGACCTTGACGACTACCGGCTGTTTCATGCGGTGCGGGCCGAACTGCTCTCGGCCGTCGGCCGGGCCGCCGAGGCCAGGGTCGCCAACGAGCGAGCACTCGCGCTCGCGGCAAACCCCGCCGAGCGCGAGCTGCTCACCCGCCGGCTGAATCCCTAGGACACGGCTGGGCGATCAGAACTCGACGACCGGCCGGAGTTCGATGGTGATCAGGCCCCGGTCAACTCCCGGCCATGTCTTGCTGATCTCCACAGCCTCGTCGTAGGTGTCGGTCTCCAGCACCGAGTAGCCGCCCAGCACTTCCTTGGTTTCCATGAACGGGCCGTCGGTGACGCCGCCAGGCCGCACCGTTCGCGCGGTCTCGGGTCCCTGAAGCTGCGCACCGCCATCGGGCATCTTCCCCGACGCGCTCTGCTTCTCATACCAGGCGAAGATCTCCGGACTCCACGCCTGATACTCCTCGGCGGTCAGCTGACCAGCAGCCTCGGTGTTGAAGATCAGCATTACGTACTTCATTGCTCGTGCCTCCTGCTCGCGGTCCGGATGCCCACCGGCATCCCCTTTCACTAGATGCCACGAACGGCGGCGGCCCGATTTCGACACGAGTTCGTGATGTCTTTTCCCAGCAAGCAAGGGCGGCGGGTCTCTATGCTCTTTCCCTGGATAGCGCGAACTGTCGTAATCTCACAGGACACTTCGGTCTAACGGGGAGCTATGCCAGGCAACGGGGAGCATCAGCGGACACGGCTCAGGACGCGGCTGCGTGTCACCACGGTCATCATCGCGGCATCGCTCGGCGTGGCCATGGCTGGCACCGTTCCGGCAGCCGCAGTGTCGGCACCCATCTGTGTGTCGAGTGCACATCCGCTGGCCGCCGCCCGCATGTCGGCCGACATCTCCGCGACACTGACGCAGCGACCGCATTCGGTGGTGGCTATCTACGAAGAGGATCCGGCCCTGGGCGTCACCTGTGTCCTCAACCCGACGGAGCACTTTTACTCCGCGAGCGTTATCAAGGTCACTATCCTCAGCGCGTTGCTGTACAAGATCGGCGGCGTGGGCCATCTGACATCCGCGCAGCGAAACCTTGCGTACTCGATGATCACGCTGTCCAACAACAGCGCGGCCACCGCTCTGTGGAACGAGGTCGGCATGCGTGCCATGCAGAACTACCTCAACCGGCAGGGCATGCACAGCACCGTGCTGTCCTCGGTCTGGGGACTGACCCAGATCACCGCGCAGGATGAGCTAACCCAGCTGAATGCACTCAGCTACGCGAGCATTCTCGGCCCGTACGCGCGGGCCTATGTGCTTTCGCTCATGGCCGAGGTCACCTCGTCGCAGCGGTGGGGCGTGTCGTCCGGCGTAGGCGCGGGCGTGACGGTGCACATCAAGAACGGCTGGCTAGCGCATCCGGCTGCCGCTGACTGGATCATCAACAGCCTCGGGGTGTTCACCGGCAGCAACATCAACTACGACATGGCGGTCCTCAATGGCCCGGCGGTCGGCGGGCAGACCGAGAGCTACGGCATCCAGACGACACAGGATGTCGCTGGGATCATCAACAAGAATCTCGCCGGCCTGCACGCGATCTTCGGCTGAGTCGCGGGGCTGATTCGCCTGACCGGCGTCCGCTGACCGATAATGCGGCGTGCCTACCGCCCACTCTGTAGCCGTCGCCAGCCCCGCGTCCGCGCGCCGCGGCGCACGCACCGAGTTCCCAGACTGGCGGTTCGCGCCCAATATCGGCGGCCATCCAGCCAGCTACGAGCTCGAGAACGAGGCCATCGACCGGGCGGGGCACGTGCTGGCTGCGATGCGTCACCTGGCCCCTTGGGCCGGAAAGACCATCGCGGACCTTGGCTGCGGCACCGGGTACTGGCTGCCGAGGTATGCCGCTGACGCAGCCAGGGTGCTCGGGATCGAGCCTGACCCCGCGCTACGGTCCGCGGCGCTCACGAGGGTGTCCTCGCTGTCGGCCGCCGACGTGCTGGCAGGCTCGGCCGAGCGCATACCGCTGTCAGATCGCAGCGTCGACGTCGTACACGCCCGGTTTGCCTACTTCTTCCCGCCGGGCGCGCACGCCGGCCTCGCCGAGGTCTTGCGGGTGCTGCGGCCCGGCGGTCATCTCGTCGTGGTGGACAACGACTACCGCTGGGGTGAGTTCTCCCGTCTGCTGGCCGCCTCGGCGGTCCGGCCGCCGCTGGAGACGGCCGCGACCGTGGATGCCTGGTGGCGAGGGCGGGCCGCTCGCCGGCATGAAGTCCGGTCGGAGCTGCGGTTCGTGAGCCGCGACGACCTGTCCGCGGTGCTGCATATCGAGCTGCCCGACACGGTCGCCGCCGCCTGGCTCCGGCAGCATCCGGCCGCGACCAGCCTGAGCTACGGTTACGTGCTGTTCGCCGTCACCGCCACTGGACTTAGGACGTCCTGACCTGGCTGGTCAGTCTCGCGCACCGCCGTAGCGGCGCTGGTCCGGGTGCTGGTGACCACGCCAAGGCACACGAGCGCCGCACCCGCCAGCTGAATGAGAGCTGGCCGCTCACGGAGGACGACGTCAGCGAGCAGCAGCGCCGCCGCTGGCTGGAGCAGCAGCACGAGCGACGATATGGCGGCGGGCAGCCGCGGCAGTGAGGCGGTGATGAGCAGCCAGCCCGCGCTCTGACTGATCAAGGCCAGGGCGAGCAGCCAGCGCAGGTCAGGCCAGGGCACGTCGAATCGCAAGCCGCCCAGAGCTAGCCCAATGGCGAGTGCGCCGATGGTCGCGCCTACCGTCGCGTCTGCCAGCTGGCCGGCCACGTGCTGGCTCTGGCCGGCAGCTCCGCGCAGGATGAGCAGGTAACAGGCGTAGGCCGCGGAAGTGGCCACGCCGAATGCGACTCCGGCGGCCGGATGCAGTCCGGCACCTCGGTCGCCCCCGCCCAGCATGCCCGACACCAGCACGACGCCGGTGAGCACCACCGGGAGCATGACCAGCAGCCGCCGGTGCGGTCGCTCGTGCAGGACAAGCCACGCGAATGCGGCGACGAACAGGATCTGCAGGTTGCCGAGAACGGTCGCCACCCCAGCGCCAACGTCCGCGATGGCGTGATTCCACAACACGAGATCGACGGCGAGGAAGAGCCCGGCCACTCCCGCACTGACCCGGCTCCGCAGCGACCGGCGACCGAGCCTGCGCTGCTCGGCCACCGCCAGCGGCACCAGCACCGGCAGCGCGAGCGCACACCGGAAGAAAGCGGTCGTCACGGCGTCGGTGCGGGCGAGCGTCACGAGAATGGCCGACGACGAGATGCAGCCGGCGCCGAGTGCAGCGAGCAGCATGGGGCGGCGGCGCTTGCTGGCGCTGGAGATCCTGGTGGATGTCATGACCGATTCGCCGTACGGTACTGACATGAGTGCCAGGCTACGGGACCTCGCTGACAGCAGTCAAAGTCATCTTGATGCTGACCAGATCGAGGCGATGGCCGGCTGTATCGAGCTCATCAACACCGGCCGGGCCGGCTCGCCCGACCAGCTCCGCAACGTGTCCGACCTGCAGCGGCTGGCAGACCGATATGCATTCGCTGGCTCCCGCGCGAGGCCAGGCGACCTGTCTGCGGCGCTCGGCTACCGGCAGCAGCTGGACTTGGTCCTGGCGGCCTGCGAGGCGGGTTCGGAACCCGTCGCGATCGCCCGGATCAACGCGCTGCTGGCATCGACCGGCGCGATCCCGCAGATCGCCGCTCACGACGGTCGCGGTCCGCACCTGCACGTCTCGAGCCCGGCGTCGCCGCTAGCGGACAGGATGGCGGCCCACTTTGCCATGGGCCTCGCCTGGCTCGTGGTGGCAGGCCAGATCCACCGGATTCGCACCTGCGCCTCCCCGGCGTGCCAGAAGGCGTTCGTGGACTTGTCCAAGAACTCGTCTCGCCGGTACTGCGACAGCCGTACCTGCGGCAACCGCATGCACGTCGCCGCATACCGGGCCCGCAAACAGCAGCCGAGGCCAGCCGATGCCGGCACTGGCGGCTAAGCCGCACCGCACCGGGAGCGGCGAGCGGCGAGCTCAGCTGATCGTCGGGCCAGGCTGCCCGCCGGTCCGGAAGATCGCCTCCGAAGGCTTGCCGATCACCGAAAACGGCGTAGCGACGTCTTCCAGCGCCTTGCCCTCGGCGTTCACGGCGAGGAAGGCCGCGATCAGGCCCCCGGCGATCATCGCTCCGGCGCCGATGAGGTAACCGACGTACAGCGAGTTCGGGTCCTTGCCCGTGCCGATCAGGTGGCCGTACAGCGTTCAGTCGCTGGCCTTCACGACGCCGATCGGGCAGGACACGCCGGTGCCATGGTCCGGGCAGTACCCATTCGGCACCTTGTACAGGTACTGCTGGTGATAGTCCTCGGCGAAGTAGAACTCCCCGGCCGGCGCGATCTCCGTGCTGATCTGGCCATAGCCAGCTTCGGTGAGCCGTTTTTGGTACGCGGCAGCCGACTCCTCAGCCTGCGCCTTCTGCTCCGGGCTGTGGTAGAAGATCGCCGAGCGATACTGGGTGCCGAGGTCGTTGCCCTGCCGCATGCCCTGTGTCGGGTCGTGCGACTCCCAGAACTTCCGGAGTAGCTCCGGGTAGCTCACCTTCGCCGGGTCGAAGACCACGCGGACGGTCTCGGCGTGCCCGGTACGGCCGGAGCAGACCTCCTCATATGTGGGATTCGGCGTGAATCCGCCCTCATAGCCCACCGACGTCGAGACGACACCGGGTGTCTGCCAGAACGTCTTCTCCTCGCCCCAGAAGCAGCCGAGCGCGAACTCCGCGACCTGCGTGCCGGGCGGGTACGGCGGCGCCAGCGGCGTGCCGAGAACCTCGTGCCGCTCGGGCACCGGCATAGCGTTCGGGCGGCCCGGCAGTGCGTCCGCCGCGGTCACCATGGCCGTTTTGCGCATTCCGAATATGCTCACCGTGCCTCCTCGCATCCGCCTGCGACAACCGAGAGGGTAACGAGGGTGTTCCCGGTAGATCGAGACGTCACGCAACCGGCCGCAGGGCGCGCTCCAAGGCGCTAGCCGTTGCGCTCCGCGACGTACTCGCACAGGGCCTCGAAGGCGGCGCGGGCCGGCACGTCCGGCAGGCCAAGAATCTCGGCGCGGGCAAGATCGGCCCACCGGCGGGTGTCCGCCTTGGCCATCTCCATGGCCGGATGGACGCGCAAAAGGCCCAGCGCTTCGGCGTGCAGGACCGGGTCTGCCAGGTCGGGAAGGCTGAGCAGTTCCGAGAGCCGCCCGTCGCGACCGTCGGCGGAGCGCAGCGCGTAGAGCATGGGCAGCGTCCGCACCCCTTCCCGCAGGTCGGTCCCCGGCGTCTTGCCCGACTGCTGGGACGCGCTGGCAACGTCGAGGATGTCGTCCGCGAGCTGGAAAGCCACGCCGAGCGCGCGGCACGCCGGGGTCACCCGCGCGATCACGTCAGCGTCCGCGCCGGCGAACATGGCGCCGAACTGGCCGGCGGTAGCGAATAGCGACGCGGTCTTCTCCGTCACCACGCCCAGGTAGTGGGCAAGCGGATCCTCGCCAGGTTGGCAGCCGACCGTCTCCGAAATCTGGCCGGTGACCAGCCGGCTGAACGTCTCGGCCTGAATGCGGATGGCGTCCGGGCCGAGCTCGGCGAGAATCTCCGACGCACACGAGAACAAGTAGTCGCCGGTCAGGATCGCGACCGAGTTACCCCAGCGCGAGTTGGCGCTGATGCTGCCACGGCGAGTGTCGGCCTCGTCCATCACGTCGTCGTGATAGAGCGTGGCCAGGTGCGTGAGCTCAAGCGCCACGGCAGCCTGCACGACACGCGGGTCCTGCGGGTCTCCGAACTGCGCCGCGAGCAGCACCAGCATCGGCCGTAGCCGCTTGCCGCCAGCCTCCATCAGATGGGCGGACGACGCCGCGAGCACAGGATGCTGGGACTTCAAGGCATGCCGCAGGCCGTCCTCGACTCGCGTCAGCCCGTCAACGACGTCCGCCGCGAGTGCGTCGTCTGCGAGTTCCACCGGAACAGCAGCAATCACACCGAATCCCCTCGATAGGCCCGCTGTACCGCTGCCGGGCCGGTCATAGCCGAGGCTATCCTCTCGCTGCTGCAACGATAAGCCGACGGTAGGCCAGCGGTCGGGGCCGGTCGGCCCGCGGCTACCGGACGAAGAGCTGGGTTGCCGCATGGTTGGCGAGGTTCAGTAGCGGCTGCGGGATGATGCCGAGCACGAGCGTCACCGCTGCCCCGATCGCGACGGCCGTGCTGGTGTATGCGCTCGGCCGGACGACAACCGGTCCTTCGATAGCCGGCTCGCTGAAGTACATCAGCACGATCACCCGGACGTACGGGAACGCCAGGATGGCGCTGCTGATCGCACCGATGATGACCAGAGGCGTCGCGCCACCCTGGATGGCGGCCTGGAACACCGCGAACTTGCCCGTGAATCCGCTCGTCAGCGGGATCCCGGCGAACGCGATCAGGAAGAACGCGAATGCCCCCGCGACCAGCGGGGATCGCTTGCCCAGGCCGGCCCAGCTCGAAAGGTGGGCCGCCTCGCCGCCGCGGTCTCGCACGAGCGTGACGATCGCGAAGGCGCCGATGATGGAAAAGCCGTAGGCGGCGAGGTAGAACAGGCTGCCGGACAGGCCGCGGGAATTCGCCGCGACGACGCCGGTGAGGACGTAGCCCGCCTGCGCGATCGACGAGTAGGCGAGCAGCCGCTTCACGTCGGTCTGGGTGATCGCGATGATCGAGCCGACGAGCATGGTGAGGATGGACACGGCCCACATCGCGGGCCGCCAGTCCCAGGTCAGCTGGCCGAACGCCACGTAGAAGACGCGCAGCAGCGCGCCGAACGCCGCCACCAGGGTGCAGGACGCCATGAGAGCAGTTACCGGCGTAGGCGAGCCCTGGTAGACGTCGGGCTTCCAGGCCTGGAATGGCACGGCGCCGATCTTGAACAGCAGGCCGATGCCGAGCAGTGCGATGCCGGCATACAGGAGCGTCGTCGATGCACTTCCGGTGCCTGCCGCCGTAGCGATGGCCGACAGCTGGACCGAGCCCGAGTAGCCGTACAGCATGGCGATGCCGAACAGGAAAAACGCCGACGAGAACGCGCCCAGCAGGAAGTACTTCATCGCGGCTTCCTGGGACAGCAGCCGACGGCGGCGAGCCAGCCCGCACAGCAGATAGAGCGGCAGGGAGAGCACCTCGAGCGCGATGAACATCGTCAGCAGGTCGTTGGCCGCCGGGAACAGCAGCATGCCACCGACGGCGAAGAGGGTGAGCGGGTAGACCTCGGTATGGGCCACGCCAGCGAGCAGGCCCTCCCGCTCCTCGGCGCTGCCGGGCACGGCTGCCGCCCGCGGCGTGAAGGCGCTGACCTCGAGCGAGGATTCCGCGATCAGCAGGACGCTCACAAAAGCCAGCACGATGATCGTCGCCTGGATGAACAGCGTGGGCCGGTCCACGCCGACCGTGCCGACCGCGACGACGCTACCCGGCTTGCCGCCGTTGAAGATCGGGTTCGTGGCCGCGAGCACGATCGTCAGCACGAAAGCACCGGCCAGGCTGCCCAGGGTCAGCATGATGTGCATAGGCCGGCGCAGGTCGCGCGGCGCGAACGCCTCGATGAGCACGCCGACCAGGGCCGCCGCGAAGACGAGCAGCATCGGGGAGAGCAGGCTCCACTCGAAGGAGGGCGGCGCGATGGTCGGCGCAGCGGCCAGGACGGTCCCGGTCACCTCGGGCTCCCTTGCTTGTGCGATACCACGTGGGTACCAGCGGGGTGGGCTGGCACAGGGTCAGTGCTGTGGGTGCCGCTGAGGGTCGCGGTCACGGCCGGGTTGATGATGTCCAGGGCCGGCTTGGGATAGACACCGAGAACCACAATCAGCGCGATGAGCGGTGCCACCGCCCACAGTTCACGCGCCTTGAGGTCCGGCATACCCGCCACTTCCTCGCGGACCGGCCCGGTCATGGTCCGCTGGTACCACCACAGGATGTAGATCGCGGCCAGGATGATGCCGACAGTGGCGAGTATCGCGGCCGCCTGGTAGCGGGTGAACGTGCCGATCAGCACCAGGAACTCGCTGACGAACGTCGACAAGCCGGGCAGCGCGAGGCCGGCGAGCCCGGCCACGAGGAACAGCCCGGCCAGCACCGGCGCGACCTTCTGAACGCCGCCGTAGTCGCGGATGAGGTGCGAACCGCGCCGGGAGACCAGGAACCCGGCCAGGATGAACAGCGCTCCGGTCGCGAAGCCGTGGTTGACCATGTACAGCGTGGCGCCCGCCTGGCCCTGGCTCGTCATCGCGAAGATACCGAGCGTGATCAGGCCCATGTGGGAAACCGACGTGTACGCGATCAGCCGCTTCATGTCTGCCTGGCCGATCGCGACGACAGCGCCGTACAGCACCCCGATGACCGACAGCACGATGACGAGCGGCGTGAAGAAGTGCGCGGCCGTGGGGAACAGGTCCAGGCAGTACCGGATCATGCCGAACGTGCCGACCTTGTCCAGCACGCCGACCAGTAGCACCGCCGCCCCGGGCTGCGCCGAGGTCGCCGCGTCGGGCAGCCAGGTGTGGAATGGCCACAGGGGCGCCTTGATAGCGAACGCCACGAAGAAGCCGAGGAACAGCCACTTCTGCACGGTCGAGCTCAGCACGATGTGAGTCAGCTGCGTGAAGAGGAACGTGCCCTCGTGGCCGCCCTGAATCGAGTAGACGTACAGAGCGATCACGGCGACCAGCATGATCAGGCCGCCGAGCAGGCTGTACAGCAAAAACTTGACGGCGGCGTACTGGCGCTGCCCGACGCCGTAGCTGCCGATCATGAAGTACATCGGCACGAGCATGGCCTCGAAGAACACGTAGAACAGGAAGACGTCGGTGGCCGCGAAGACACCGATCATCATCGTCTCCAGGACGAGCATCATCGCGAAATAGGACTTCACGCTCCGTACCCGCGGTGGCCGGCCGGGGGCGGCCGCCGCGCCGGCGACCCGGCCGCCGCTGGCGGTCACGTCCTCGACGTCGTTCCACGACGCCAGCACCACGACGGGCATCAGCACGACAGTCATGAGGATGAGCACCAGGGCGATCCCGTCCACACCGACGGCGTAATGCACCCCGAACTGCGGAATCCACTGGTAGACCTGCTGGAACTGGAACCGCGGACCGCCAGTCCGGTAGCGGACCGCCATCGCGATGACCTCGGCGAGCGTGAGCAGCGAGAAGACCAGCGCAATGCGTTTCACCATCAGGTCGCGCGCGCGCTGGTCAGCGGCGCCGCCGGGCGCCGACCTGCCCGGGGTTAGCGCGACCACGATTGCGCCGACCAGCGGGATCGCTCCCGCGACAGTCAGCCAGGGGAAAGTGCTCATCAGTTCGTCAGCCTTACCACTCTCTTAGAGGCGCACCAGCAGGAGCGCGCCGACCAGCAGCACGGCTCCCAGGAACATGGACAGCGCATACGAGCGGACGAAGCCCGTCTGCACCCGGCGCAGCAGGCCGGATGACCCGCCGAATGTCGCGGCCACGGTGTTGACCAGCCCGTCGACGCCGCGGTTATCGAAGTAGACCGACAGGCGGGTGATCCACTGGCCAGGCCGCATCAGCAGCGACTCGTTGACTGCATCGCCGTATAGGTCCTTGCGCGCCGCGATGGTGACCGGACTTCCGGCCGGCGCGGTCACCGGCACGTCGCGGCGGGCGTACATGACGTAGGCGATCGCCGCGCCAACCACGACGAGAGCCAGCGTCGCAACGCCCGGTACGGACCAGATGCCGTGGGAGGGCGGCGGTGAGCCGGTGACCGGGCCGAGGAAGTTGAACAGCCGGTTGCCGAGGTACAAGAACCCGCCGGCCGCGACCGAGCCGACCGCCAGCACGATCATCGGCGCGGTCATCACCGGGGGTGCCTCGTGCGGGTGTACGCCCTCGGCCCAGCGCCGCTGGCCGGCAAAGGTCATGATCATGACCCGGGTCATGTAAAACGCGGTGATGCCGGCGCCGATGAGAGCGGCGGTGCCGAGCAGCGCTCCGGATGTGCCGCCCTTGGCGAACGCGGCGTCGATGATCGGGTCCTTGGTGAAGAAACCGGACAGCGGCGGAACGCCGATGATGGCGAGGTAACCGAGGCCGAAGGTGACCCAGGTGATGGGCATCAGCCCAGACAGCCCGCCGAAGCGGCGCATGTCGACCTCGTCGTCCATCTCGTGCTTAACCGAGCCGGCGCCGAGGAACAGGCCGGCCTTGAAGAAGCCGTGCGCCAGCAGGTGCGCGATAGCCAACACGTAGCCCGCCGGGCCGAGACCCGCTGCCAGCATCATGTAACCGATCTGGCTCATGGTGGAGCCGGCTAGCGCCTTCTTGATGTCGTCCTTGGCGCATCCGATGATCGCGCCGAAGAGCAGCGTGACGGCGCCGACAATGGCGACGGCCAGCCGGGCTCCGGCGCTCAGGTCGAAGATCGGGGCCGACCGGACGATGAGATAGACCCCGGCGGTCACCATGGTGGCCGCGTGGATGAGCGCCGACACCGGGGTCGGGCCTTCCATCGCGTCCAGCAGCCAGGACTGCAGCGGCACCTGCGCGGACTTGCCGCACGCGCCGAGCAGCAGCAGCAGCCCGATGGCCAGCACGATGTCGTGGCTAGCGGCTCCGACAGCACCGAACACTCCGGTGAAGGTGACAGAGCCGAACTGGAAGAACATCAGCATGATCGCGAGCGACAGGCCGACGTCGCCGACGCGGTTAGCGATGAACGCCTTCTTGGCGGCCGTGGCCGCCGAGTCCTTGAACTGCCAGAAGCCGATGAGCAGGTAGGACGCGAGTCCGACGCCCTCCCAGCCGACGTACAGCCCGAGGTAGTTGTTGGCCAGGACCAGAAGCAGCATCGCGGCCAGGAACAGGTTCATGTAGCCGAAGAACCGGCGGCGCTCCGGGTCGTGCGACATGTAGCCGACCGCAAAGATGTGGATCAGCGAGCCGACCCCGGTGATCAGCAGGACGAAGCAAATCGACAACTGATCCAGCCGCAGGCCCATCGGCACCTGGAACCGGCCGACGTTGATGAACTGGTAGATCACCAGGTCGCGCGAGCGCTGCGCGGCGGGATAGCCGAGCATCTGCACGAACGCCGCCACGCCGTAGGCAAACGACAGGAGCGGCATGGCCACGCCGACCAGATGGCCCCAGGAGTTCGTCCGTCTGCCGCCGAGCAGCAGGATCGCCGCGCCGAGCAGCGGGAGCGCGAGCAGCAGCCAGGCGGCATCCTGGAGGCCGGTGGCGTGCAGGGTCGCGAGCATGACTCCCTCTCGTCAGTACTTCATCAGGTTCGCGTCGTCGACGGACGCGGACCTGCGGGCCCGGAAGATAGAGGTCAGGATCGCCAGCCCGACGACCACCTCGGCGGCCGCCACCACCATGACAAAGAAGGCGATTACCTGACCGTCGAGCCCGCCATGCATCCGGGCGAACACCACGAACGCCAGGTTGGCGGCGTTGAGCATCAGCTCGACGCACATGAACACGACGATCGCGTTCCGCCGGACCAGCACGCCCATGGCGCCGATCACGAACAGGATGATCGAGAGGAATATGAAGTGTGCCGGACTGACCACTACTGCTCACCTGCCTCCGGGCCGTCTCCCCGTCGATCTGGACGGGCGGAAGGCCCGGCCGTCAGGCCCGGCTGCTCACCGTCTGGCTGCGTGCCGCCAAGTGCGGGCGGTCGGCCAGTGCTGACCGATGCTGGCCGGCCGCCCGTCAGCACCGGACTGACCGACAGCTCGGACTGGCTGCCATCGGGCAGCAGGGCCGGCATGTCAACGGCATTGTGCTGGGCGTAGGTCCCGGGGCCCGGCAGCGGTGTCGGGTGGCCGCCGGCGATCCGGGCCGCGGCCAGCTCCCGCTGGGTGGGCTTGGGCTGGAGCCGCTCCCGATGCGTCAGCACCATCGCGCCAACCGCCGCCGTGATGAGCAGCGCGCTAGTGATCTCAAACGGGAAGACGTACTTGGTGAAGATGAGATGAGCTAGCGCTGTCACGTTCGCGTTGCCGAACTGCGCGCTGGCCTTGCCGGCCGGGCCGATGATGACGGCGTGCCCGATCACGAGGATCAGCAGCACGAGCATCGCGAGACCGCCGAGGATTGCCCACAGCCGCTGCCCCCGGATTGTCTCGATGATCGAGTCGGCCGCCGTGATGCCGACGATCATCAGCACGAACAGGAACAGCATCAGCACCGCGCCGGTGTACACGATGACCTGCACGAAGGCCAGGAACGGCGCGCCCTCCATGGCGTAGAAGACAGCCAGGGAGAGCATCACCACGGCCAGCAGCAGCGCGCAGTGCACGGCGCGCCGGGCCAGCACCATGCCGAGGGCGGAGAGAACCGAGGCGATCGCCAGGACCCAGAACGTCAGCAGCCGGGTGGTCTCGGCGGCCGGCCCGGCCAGAATCAGCGAATGACCGCCCGTCACTGCTCCTCCTCGCCGGACTGCGACTGTCCTGTCTGGGATCTGGCCAGCATGGCGCCGAGCCGGTAGTAGTCCTGCTCGCTCTCGCCGAGCCGCATCGGGTGCGGCGGAGCCTCCATGCCCGGCTGCAGCGGAGCGACCAGCTGCTCTTTGGTCCAGATCAGGTTCTCGCGGCTGTCGTCGGCCAGCTCGTAGTCGTTGGTCATGGTCAGCGCCCTGGTGGGACAGGCCTCGATGCACAGCCCGCACAGGATGCAGCGGAGATAGTTGATCTGGTAGACGCGGCCGTATCGCTCACCGGGCGAGTACCGCTCGTCCGGGGTGTTGTCGGCACCCTCCACGTAGATCGCATCCGCCGGGCAGGCCCATGCGCACAGCTCGCAGCCGATGCACTTCTCCAGCCCGTCCGGCCAGCGGTTGAGCTGGTGCCGACCGTGGAAGCGGGGCGCCGTCGGGAGCTTCTGCTCCGGGTACTGCACGGTGTCGACCTGCTTGAACATCTGCCGGAAGGTCACACCGAAGCCTTTAACCGGGCCAAGAAAATCAGCCACTGGTCACCTCCTGTGCCTCGTCGTCGGCCGCCCCGGTCAGCACGGGCTTGCTCGTGGCCAGACCGATGCCGTGGTAGTGCGGAAGGTCCATGGGGGGCGTGGGGAACGCCGGCAAGGGCTCAGGCTCGCCGCCTGTCGCGATGCGCGCTTCCTCGGCCTCCGCCGCCAGCCGCTCAGTCCGCTCGCCGGCCGACTCCCAGCTCCACAGCAGCGCCAGCAGCACCACGACGATCCCGCCGCCGATGATGTACACGGCCGGGCTCGCGCCCTGCTGGCGGTAGACCCGGGCCGTGGCCACGATCAGGGTCCAGGCCAGCGCCGACGGGATCAGCACCTTCCAGCCCAGCCGCATCAGCTGGTCATAGCGGATCCGCGGCAGCGAGCCGCGCAGCCAGATGAAGAAGAACATGAACGCCGCGACCTTGAGCAGGAACCACAGCACCGGCCACCAGCCGTTGTCGAAGGTCGGCCACGCCGAGATCGGCCAGGGCGCCCGCCAGCCGCCGAGGAACAACGTCGTGGCCAGCGCGGACACGGTGAACATGTTGACGTACTCGGCGAGGTAGAACAGCGCGAACTTCAGCGACGAGTACTCAGTCATGTGGCCGGCGACGATCTCGCCCTCGCCCTCGGGCAGGTCGAACGGCAACCGGTTGGTCTCCCCGACCATGGTGAGGATGTAGATCACGAAGGACGGCAGCAGCAGGATCGCGTACCAGGACGGCCAGTGCCAGATGTAGCCGAAGATGTGGAACTCCGCGCCGTGGATCTGGGCGGCGACGATGTCGGACGTCGACAGCGAGCCCGCATACAGGAAGACCGGGACGAACGCCAGGCCCATCGCGATCTCGTAGCTGATCACCTGGGCCGAGCTGCGCAGCCCTCCGAGCAACGGGTAGGGCGACCGGGACGACCACCCGGCCAGCACGATGCCGTAGACGCCCATCGAGCTCATCGCCAGGATCAGCAGGACGGCGACCGGCAGGTCGGTGAGCTGCAGCGGGGTCCGGTGCCCGAAGATCGACACGATCGGGCCCCACGGGATGACCGCGAAGCCGATGAATGCCGGGATGGACGCGATGGCTGGGGCGAGGACGAAGAGGACCTTGTCCACGCCGCGGGGGATGATGTCTTCCTTGAGTGGCAGCTTGATGCCGTCCATCAGTGACTGCAGCAGGCCGAACTTGCCTGCCCGGTTCGGGCCGGGCCGCTGCTGCATGCGGCCGATGACCTTGCGCTCGGCCCAGATCATGAACAGGGTGCCGAGCATCAGGAACAGGAAGATGATGAGCACCTTGAGCAGCACGATCCACCACGGGTCGTGCCCGAAGCTGGCCAGCGTCGGCACGTTACTGACCGGCTGCCCGGCCGCTACAGCTGAAGCAAGCCCAGTCATTCCGCGCTCCGAATCGAGACCAGGCTGCCGTGACCAGCCGCCAGCTGGCGCCGGACGGCGCTGCCTGCCGAGTTAGCGGGCAGCCAGACGACGCGGTCAGGCATGTCGGTGATCTCCACGGGAACTGTTATGGCACCACGGCCGGTAGCCACGGTTACCTTGGCGCCGTCAGCAGTGCCGGCCTCGGCGGCTGTCGCGGCCGACATCCGGGCTGCGGCGGCAGGCGCCGTACCAGCGAGATTCGGCTCGCCGTCCTGCAGTCGCCCAGCGTCGAGGAGATTATGCCAGGTTGATAGCAGTGCCCGGCCCGCGCCCGGACGCTCCGGCGCCAGCTGGCCGATGCGCCCAACCGGGGCAGTGTCGCCCGGAGCGGTGACCGGGGTCGGCGCCGCTGTGAGCTCGTTCAGCTCGCGGCGTGCGGACTCGATATCCGGCAGGCCGAGGTGCACGTCCATCGCGTCTGCCAGCGCAGCAAGCACATGCAGATCGGTCCGGACAGTCGGCACGGTCAGCGCGGCCTGGAACGAGCCGGGTCGACCCTCCCAGTTCACGAACGTGCCCTGCTTCTCGGCCACGGCCGCGACCGGGAAGACGACGTCGGCCCGGTCGGTCACGGCACTGACGCGCAGCTCCAGACTGACGATGAAGCCGGCCGCATCGATGCCGGCCAGGGCAGTCGCCGGATCCGGCAGGTCGTCGGGATCGACACCGCCGATCAGCAGGGCCGCGATGGCTCCGTCCGCGGTCGAGGCGAGGATCTCGCTGGTGCTGCGGCCCGGTCCGGCGGGCAGCGACGCGATTCCCCAGGCCCTGGCGACCTCGCTGGTCGCGCCGGCCGCGCCGATGCGCCGGCCGCCGGGCAGCAGCGTCGGCAGCGCGCCGGCCTCGATGGCGCCGCGCTCCCCGGCCCGGCGGGGAATCCACGCGAGCCGGGCACCGGTCGCGTCGGCCAGCCGGGCGGCGGCGGATAGCGCGCCAGGAACCTCGGCCATCCGCTCGCCGACCAGGATCACCGCACCGGGCTCCCTGAGGCTGGCCGCGAGGGCCGATTCGGTGTCGTCTGCCAGGGCCGCGAGCGCAGCCGACTCGGCGCCGGGCACGGTCGGCAGCAGGGTGCCGGACAGCTTCATCAGGCCGCGACTGGCCAGGGCCGCCAGCGAGTACACCAGCGTCGTGCCATTCCGGACCGCCTTGCGCAGCCGCAGGAACACGATCGGGCACTCGTCTTCCGGCTCGAACCCGGCCAGCAGCACGGTCGGCGCCTGCTGCAGCTCGGCGTAGCTAAGTCCCGGCCGCCCGGCCACGTGCTCGGCGAGAAACTCCAGTTCCTCGGCGGAGTGCGGCCGGGCACGCATGTCGATGTCATTGGTGCCGAGGGCCAGCCGGGTGAACTTCGCGTAGCCGTAGGCATCCTCGACGGTCAGCCTGCCGCCGGTCAGCACGCCGGCCCGGCCGCGTGCGGCGGCCAGCCCGCGAGCGGCGGCAGCGATGGCCTCCGGCCACGACGCTGGCTGGAGCACCCCGTGCTCGTCGCGGAGCAGCGGCGAGTTCAGCCGGTCCGGCTGGGTGGCGTAGGTGAACGCCCACCGGCCCTTGTCGCAGTTCCACTCTTCGTTGACCGCGGGCTCGTTGCCAGCCAGGCGCCGGGTGACAGCACCGCGCCGATGGTCAGTCCGCTGGCGGCAGCCGGCCGCGCAGTGCTCGCACACGCTCGGCGTGGACACCAGGTCGTAGGGCCGGGCCCGGAACCGGTACGAGGCGCCGGTGAGCGCGCCGACCGGGCAGATCTGCACGGTGTTACCGGAGAAGTAGGAGTCGAACGGCACGCCCTCGGCGACTCCGACCTGCTCCTGCGGACCCCGGTCGAGCAGCTCGATGAGCGGATCGCCGGCGATCTGGTCGGCAAACCTGGTGCAGCGGGCGCATTGGATGCACCGCTCCCGGTCGAGCAGCACCTGCGCGGAGAGGGCAATCGGCTTGGGGAACGTGCGCTTGGTCAGGTAGAACCTGGACTCGCCCTGGCCGGTCGACATTGCCTGGTTTTGCAGCGGGCACTCGCCGCCCTTGTCGCACATCGGGCAGTCAAGCGGGTGGTTGACCAGGAGCAGCTCCATCATGCCGCGCTGCGCCTTCTCCGCGATCGGCGATGTGAGCTGGGTGCGCACCACCATGCCGTTGGTCACCGTAGTGGTGCACGACGCAGGCGGCTTCGGCTGCCCCTCGATCTGCACCAGGCACTGCCGGCAGGCCCCGATGGGATCGAGCAGCGGGTGGTCGCAGAACCTCGGGATCTGGATGCCGAGCAGCTCAGCGGCCCGGATCACGAGCGTGCCCTTGGGCACCGTGATCTCGAAGCCGTCGATCGTGACGCGGACTCCGTCGGCCGGCCTGGCCGGCTCCCCGCCTGTTGTGCCGCTAACTTGGACTGTCATCAGGCCGGCTCCAAGGCAAACAATGTCGATGCGGCCGGATCGAACGGGCAGCCGCCAATCCGCTGGTGCTCGATGTACTCGTCGCGGAAGTACTTGATCGACGATGCGACCGGAGCCTGGATCGAGTCGCCCAGCGCGCAGAACGCCCGGCCGGTGATGTTGTCGCAGATGTCCAGCAGCTTGTCGAGATCGGCCTCGCTGCCCTGGCCGTTCTCGAGCTGCTGCAGCAGCTGGACGACCCAGAAGCTGCCCTCTCTGCACGGCGTGCACTTGCCACACGACTCGTGCTGGTAGAACTCGCACCAGCGAAGCGTGACGCGGACAGCGCAGGTGGTCTCGTCGAACAGCTGGATCGACCGGGTGCCGAGCATGGAGCCGGCCGCCGCCACCGACTCGTAGTCGAGCGGGACGTCGAGGTGCTGGTCGGTGAACAGCGGCGTCGAGGAGCCCCCGGGCGTCCAGAACTTGAGCCGGTGCCCGGCGCGGATGCCGCCGGCCAGGTCGAGCAGCTGACGCAGCGTAGTGCCGAGCGGTGCCTCATACTGGCCAGGCGTGGTCACATGGCCCGACAGCGAGAACAGCCCGAAGCCCTTGGACTTCTCCGTGCCGAAGCGGGCGAACTCTGCGGAGCCGTATTGCAGGATGTAGGGCACCGTGGCGATCGACTCGACGTTGTTCACCACAGTCGGGCACGCGTACAGTCCGGCCGTCGCCGGGAACGGCGGCTTCAGCCTGGGCTGCCCCCGGAAACCTTCAAGAGAGTCCAGCAGCGCCGTCTCCTCGCCGCAGATGTAGGCGCCCGCGCCCGCGTGCACGACCACGTCCACGTTGAGATCAGAGCCAACGACTTTCTCGCCCAGGAAGCCCGCTGCATACGCCTCGGCGACGGCGTGCTGCAGCCGCCGGATAACGTGCAGCACCTCGCCGCGCACGTAGATGAAGGCCTTCTCGGCGCGAATCGCATAGCAGGCGATGATGATGCCCTCGATCAGCGC
Source organism: uncultured Actinomycetota bacterium (assembly GCA_963718765.1). Lineage (GTDB taxonomy): Bacteria > Actinomycetota > Actinomycetes > Streptosporangiales > Streptosporangiaceae > JAJYUU01. The sequence goes on along the minus strand of CAVQZV010000018.1, from coordinate 141,038 downwards.
GTGCGGGTTCGCCAGCAGCGTGGGCATGTCCTTGCACGCGCCTGGCTCAGATTCGTCGGCGTTGACCGTCAGGTAGTGCGGTTTGCCGTCACCCTGCGGGATGAATCCCCACTTGACTCCGGTCGGGAACCCAGCTCCGCCGCGGCCGCGCAGCGCCGAGTCCTTCAGGGTCTGGATGACCTGGTCGGGAGACATCGCCAGGGCTTTCGGCAGCGCCTGGTAACCGCCGGTCCGGCGGTAAGCGGCGAGGGTGAACGAGTCGGGCTCGTCCCAGTGAGCACTGAGCTCGGGGATGAGGATCGTGCTCACTGCTGCCCTCCGGTGTCGCCGGGCGTCCAGCCCTGCTCCTTCGCGATCCGCAGGCCGGCCAGCGACGGTTCGCCCGCGGTGTGCCCACCGGTCGCCTGGTCGTCAGGAAATCCAGCCAGGATCTTGCTCGCTTGCTTCCAGGTACACAGCCTCGGCGCACCCCTGGTCGGCGCGACGTCGGCGCCGGTGCGCAGGTCGTCGACCAGATCCCGGGTCTTCGCTGGGGTCATGTTGTCGAAGAACTCCCAGTTGACCATCACGACAGGCGCGTAGTCGCAGGCGGCGTTGCACTCCACGTGCTCGTAGCTCACCCTGCCGTCCGGCGTGACCTCGTCGATGCCGACGCCGACATGCTCCTTGAGGTCGGAAAGGATGGCGTCGCCGCCCATCACCGCGCACAGCGCAGTCGTGCACACGCCGATGTGATACTCCCCGATTGGCTTGCGCTTGTACATCGTGTAGAAGGACACGACGCCGGTGACGTCAGCCTCAGTCAGGCCGAGCTGCTCAGCGCAGAATGCTATGCCGTCGTCTGAGACATACCCCTCTTCCGACTGCACCAGGTGCAGCAGCGGCAGCAGGGCCGAGCGCGCTTTCGGGTAGCGGCCGATGATCTCGGCAACCTGCGGCGCAAGCCGGGCGCGCGTCTCCTCGCTCAGCGCCATTACCTGTCCACGCCTCCCATCACGGGATCAATACTGGCGACCGCCGCGATCACGTCGGCGATCATGCCGCCCTCACACATCGCGGAGACCGCCTGAAGGTTGGTGAAGGACGGGTCGCGGAAGTGGACCCGCCACGGCCGGGTGCCGCCTTCGCTCACCGAGTGGCAGCCAAGCTCGCCTCGGGGTGACTCCACGGCCGCGTACGCCTGCCCGGCCGGGACCCGGAACCCCTCCGTTACCAGCTTGAAGTGGTGGATCAGGGCTTCCATCGACTGGCTCATGATGTGCGCGATGTGGTCGGGCGAGTTGCCCATCCCGTCCGGGCCGAGTGCCAGCCGGGCGGGCCAGCCGATCTTGGCATCGCGGATCATGACCGGGTCGTCGGCCGGGCGCGGTCCGGACAGCCGGTCCACGCACTGGCTGATGATCCGCAGCGACTGATCCATCTCGTCCATCCGAACCAGGTACCGGCCGAACGGATCGCAGCTCTGCTGAACTGGCACATCGAACTCGTACGTCTCGTAGCCGCAGTAGGGCTGACTCTTACGCAGGTCCCAGGGCAGCCCAGCGGCACGCAGGATTGGGCCGGTGACACCGAGCGACATGCAGCCGGTCACGTCGAGATACGCGACGTTCTTGCTCCTGGCATGGAAGACGGGAGCGGCATCGAAGAGAGCACGGATCTCGCCAAGGAGGCCCGGCATAATCCGGACGTACTCCCGCAGCCGCTCCAGCGCGCCTGACGGCAGGTCTATCGAGACCCCGCCGGGCCGGATGTAGCCGTGGTTCATCCGCAGGCCGGTGATGAGCTCCAACAGGTCTAGCGTCTTCTCCCGCTCGCGCATGCCGTAGATGAACACCGTCGTGGCGCCCACTTCCAGGCCCATTGTCCCGACCGCAGTCAGATGGGAACCGATCCGGTTGAGCTCCATCATCAGCACCCGGATGACGTTGGCTCGTTCGGGTACTTCGGACTCGATGCCGAGCAGTTTCTCCACCGCCAGGCAGTAGGCGGTCTCGTTGAACAGCGGGGACAAGTAGTCCATCCGGGTGCAGAAGGTAACGCCCTGCGTCCAGGTACGGAACTCCATGTTCTTCTCGATGCCGGTATGCAGGTAGCCGATCACCGGCCGGATCTCGGTGACACTCTCGCCGTCCAGTGTCAGCACCAGGCGCAGCACACCGTGCGTCGACGGGTGCTGCGGGCCCATGTTGACGACCAGCCTCTCGTCACTGTGCAGGTCGTCGGCGCTCGCGACGACCTCGTCCCAGTCCTGGCCGGTGACGTGGTAGACGCGCCCCTCCTCGTCGTCCTCACCCGAGCCCATCTCGTACGGATCGGCATGGGAACGGGCGTCGTCCCGCCCGGTGCCGCCCGCGGTGGCGCCGTGGGTCTGGTGGTCTGCTGGAGCGGTCACTCGTAAGACCTCCGCTCGTCAGGCGGCTCAATGGTGGCGCCGCGGTACTCGACGGGGATGCCGCCGAGGGGGTAGTCCTTCCGCTGCGGATGCCCGCGCCAGTCATCCGGCATCTCGATCCTCGTGAGCGCCGGGTGACCGTCGAAGATCATGCCGAAGAAGTCCCACGCCTCCCGCTCGTGGAAGTCGCACGTCGGGTAAACGCTGACCAGCGACGGGATGTGCGGATCGGCGTCCGGGGCCGTTACCTCAAGCCGCAGCCTGCGGTTGTGCGTGATCGACAGCAGGTGGTACACGGCGTGCAGCTCGGCTCCCGGCTCGGTGGGATAGTGCACGCCAGACACGCCCAGGCACAACTCGAAGCGCAGCTGCGGGTCGTCGCGCAGCCGGGACGCGACCGCTGGCAGGTGCTCGCGGCGGACGTAGAAGGTCAGGTCGCCGTTGGCAACCACAACCTGCTCGACGGCCGTTCCGAAGGAGCTCCCGGCCCCGCCCAGGGCGTCCGCCAGCCGGTCGGCGATTTCGTCGAAGTAAGAGCCGTATGGCCGCGGGCTGGCGACGCGCGGGGGACGGCGCACCTGCAGCCCGCCGTAGCCAGAGGTGTCACCGGTTCCCGTCGCGCCGAACATGCCGGTCCGCACCACCGGCTCGGTCATCCGCTCCCGGCCTGCCAGCTCGGCCCGATCCGGCACGGCTGGCTGCTGGTTGCTATCCGACTCGCTCATTCCGGCCACCCGTGCTGCCGCTCCGGGTGGGCGGCCTCGGGAATCCCGCCGAGTTCAGACGAGGGTGGCTCGTCGGGGTGGCCGTGACCGGGAGCGGCCACCATCGGCAGCCGCCGGAGTCCGGCCTCCTCCAGTTCGCTGATCTGGTTCTCCCGGTTGATCCCGAGCTTCATGTTCTGGATCTTGTCGTGCAGCTTGACGATGGCATCGAGCAACATCTCCGGCCGCGGCGGGCAGCCGGGCAAGTAAATGTCGACCGGGACGATGTGGTCGACGCCCTGCACGATGGCGTAGTTGTTGAACATGCCGCCGCTGGACGCGCAGACGCCCATCGAGATCACCCACTTGGGGTCGGGCATCTGGTCGTAGATCTGGCGGAGCACCGGCGCCATCTTCTGGCTGACTCGGCCTGCCACGATCATCAGGTCGGCCTGGCGCGGAGTCGAGCCAGTCTTCTCCATGCCGAACCTGGCCAGATCATGGCGCGGACCGCCGGCCGCCATCAGCTCGATGGCGCAGCAGGCCAGCCCGAAGGTGGCCGGCCACACGGAACTCTTCCGGGCGTAGCCGGCCAGCTTCTCGACCGTCGTCAGCAGCAGGCCGCTCGGCAGCTTGTCCTCAATACCCATCGGCTAGTCCCACTCCAGCCCGCCGCGCCGCCAGACGTAGGCGTACGCGACGAGCACCGTCACGATGAACGTGACCATCTCCACGAGGCCGAAGACGCCGAGCTTGTCGAAGTACACGGCCCACGGGTACAGGAAGATGATCTCGATATCGAAGATGATGAAGAGCATTGCTGTCAGGTAGTACTTGACGGGAAATCTGCTGCCATGCTGCGTGGTCGGCTCGATGCCGCACTCGTAGCTCTCTAGCTTCGCCCTGTTCCACCGCTTCGGGCCGGCGTAGCGAGCCGGCTGACTGAGCGAGAACACCGCGAAAACCGCCGAGAGGATGCCGAGCGCCAGGATCGGCACGTACAGGCTCATCGCGCTGTCACCCCCTTTGTCTGGATCAGGCCGCCGGCGTCATCTTAGACACCGCATTGAGTAGCCGGTCCACGGCGTCTCCGCCGCGGGTTTCGGTCAGGTTGCCGAGGAGCTTCATGCTGAAGCGCATGACTGCCGGGCGCTTTATCCCGTGCTTCGTCGCGAACTTCATGAACGACGGCTTGCCGATCAGCTCGACGAAGACCCGGCCCAGTGTGTAGTAGCCGCCGTAGGCGTCCTTGAGCTGCCTCGGGTAGGTCTGCAGCACCCGCTCGCCGCTCGCGGCCGTGGTCCGGGCGAGCGCCTGGGTGATCACCCGCGCGGCGAGCTCGCCGGACTCCAGCGCGTAGGCGATGCCCTCCCCGTTGAAGGGGTTGACCAGGCCACCAGCGTCGCCCACCAGGAGCAGCCCCCCGGTGTAATGGGGGGTCCGGTTGAAGGCCATCGGCAGCGCCGCGCCACGGATCGGCTGGGTGCGGTTCTCCTCCGCGAAGCCCCACTCGGCCGGCATCGTGGCCAGCCACCGCCGCAGCAGGTCGCGGTAGTCGATCTCGCCGAAGCCGGACGAGGTGTTCAGCAGACCGACCCCCACGTTGGACGTTCCGTCACCCATACCGAAAATCCAGCCGTAGCCGGGTAGGAGCGCGGTGCCGTCCCAGAGGTCCAGCCATGCCTCGAGGTAGTTGTCGTCGTGCCGGGGCGACGTGTAATAGGTGCGCACGGCAACGCCGAGCGGCCGGTCCTCGCGCTTGTGCAGGCCCATCGCCACCGACAGGCGGGAGGAGTTGCCGTCGGCGGCCACCACGAGCCGGGCGCGGAACTGCCGGCCGTCCTTAGTCGTCACGCCGGTGATCCGGCCGGTCCGGTCATCCAGCAGCGGGGCCGTGACGGCGGTGCCCTCCAGCAGCCTGGCGCCGGCCTTCTGCGCGTGCCGGGCCAGAATCTGGTCGAAGTCGGTCCGCTGGCGGACGAGCCCGTAGCCCGGATAGCTAGAAAGGTCAGGCCAGTCGAGTTCGATCCGGCCGCCCCCGCCGATGATCCGCAGGCCCTTGTTGCGCAGCCAGCCGTCGTCCTCCGGCATCGGCACGCCCATCGCGGTGAGGGCTTTGACCGCGCGCGGGGTCAGCCCGTCACCGCAGACCTTCTCCCTGGGGAAATGCGTCTTTTCGAGCATCAGCACATCGAGGCCGGCAGTCGCCAGGTAGTAGGCCACCGCCGAGCCGGCGGGCCCGGCACCGACCACGAGCACGTCTGCTGTCTCGCCGCCGGGCATGCGTGAGCGGGCAGCACGCATCTCGGCTTCTCCAGCAGTGCTGCCGGAAGGGACACCGGCATCCTGAGGGGCCAAGTCCGGCGTGCCGGCGGGGGGAGCTTGCTCGGTCACGGACCCGTCCTGATCTGTCTTGTGAACGCCTTCACAAGATTTCCTACGCACGCAGTCTAGTCCTGCCGTGATGCGGACGAATGACCGGCCCGCGCCCCAGCGGCTCGCTAGCCCGGCCGACGGGCCTCGTGCAGCGCGACTACGCCCAGGGTCAGGTTCCGCCAGCTGACGCCGGACCAGCCTGCGGCGGCAATGAGCCCGGCCAGCACCTGCTGGGGCGGCCAGTCCCGGATCGACTCGGCCAGGTAGTCATAGGCCTCCGCGTTCCCGGACAGCCGCCTGGCTACCGCCGGCAGCACTCGCGCGAGGTACTGCTCATACATCGCGTTGAGCCGCTGCACCGGCAGGTGGCTGAACTCACAGATCACCAGGCGCCCGCCGGGCCGGGTCACCCGCAGCATCTCGCGCAGCGCCTGCCCGGTGTCAGCCACGTTGCGCAGTCCGAACGAGATCGTCACCACGTCAAAGGTTGCATCCCGGAATGGCAGCGCGAGCGCGTCGCCGGCCGCGAACGCCAGCCCGGCGGCCGGCCTGCGCGCCCCGACGGCCAGCATGCCGAGGGAAAAATCACACGCAACGCACTGCGCGCCCCGGCGGCTGAAGGCGCGCGACGAAGTGCCGGTGCCCGCCGCCAGGTCGAGCACGAGATGGCCGGACCCTCCGTCCACCGACCGGGAGACCACCTTGCGCCATCGCCGGTCCATGCCTAGCGACAGCGTGTCGTTGAGCAAGTCGTATCGCTCAGCCACCCGGTCGAACATCGCCGAGACCTCAGCAGGCTGCTTGTCCAGTTGGGCGCGCGTCATGGTGTCAGCCCGGCGCCCGTGCTCAGCGGGCGTCGGTAATCATCGCCGCGCCGACGGTGCCGCCGGTTGCCTCGTCGATGAGGATCAAGCCGCCGGTGATCCGGTTGCGCTGATACGGATCGCAGAACACCGGCTGGGTCAGCCGCAGGGTAACCCGCCCGATCTCGTTGAGGCTCAGTTCGGTTGCCGTTTCGTCGCGATGCAGGGTATTGACATTCAGCCGGTACTGCAGGTCCCTGACGATCGCCTTGACGGTCCTGGTGGTGTGCTTGACCAGCAGCCGGCTCTGCGCCGTGAGTGTCCTCGCCTCGCTCATCCAGCTCACCATCGCCTCGATGTCTTGAGTGACGGATGGCCGGTTGTGCGGCCGGCAGAACATGTCCCCGCGAGAGATGTCGATGTCGTCTTCGAGCAGGACCGTGACCGACATCGGCGGGTACGCCTCCGGGACCGGACCACGGGGCGTGTCGATACGCCTGACCCGGGAGGTCAGGCCGGACGGCAGGTGCATGATCTCGTCGCCGGGCTTCAGGACACCCCCGGCGAGCTGCCCGGCATACCCGCGGTAGTCATGCAGCTCGGGGTCGGTGGCCTGGTGCGGTCGGATCACGTACTGCACGGGGAACCGGACGTCGATCAGGTTCCGGTCCGAGGCGATGTGCACATTATCCAGGTGATGGAGCAGTGACGGCCCGTCGTACCACGGCATGTTGCCCGAGCGCTGCACCACGTTGTCCCCGTGCAGCGCCGAGATCGGGATGAACGTCAGGTCGCCGATCTCCAGCTTCGCGGCGAAAGCGGTGAACTCGTCTGAGATCCGATCGAAGACCTCGGAGCTGTAGTCGACCAGGTCCATCTTGTTGATCGCCAGCACCAGGTGGGGCACTCGCAGCAGTGTCGCGAGGAAGGCGTGCCGGCGGCTCTGCTCGGTCAGCCCGTTCCTGGCGTCAACCAGCACGATCGCGAGGTCGGCTGTCGAAGCGCCGGTCACCATGTTCCGGGTGTACTGGATGTGACCGGGCGTGTCGGCGATGATGAACTTCCGGCGTGGCGTCGCGAAGTATCGGTACGCCACGTCGATCGTGATGCCCTGCTCGCGCTCGGCGCGCAGCCCGTCGGTCAGCAGCGCCAGGTTCGTGTACTCCTCGCCGCGCTCCCGGCTCGTCCGCTCGACGGCCGCGAGCTGGTCCTCGAAGATCGCCTTGGAGTCATAGAGCAGGCGCCCGATGAGTGTGCTCTTGCCGTCGTCCACCGACCCCGCGGTGGCCAGGCGGAGGATGTCCATGTGCCGGCCGTCAGCCGAGCTGGGCTGGCTCGCCGTCATCAGAAGTAACCCTCCCGCTTGCGGTCTTCCATCGCTGCCTCACTGGTCCGGTCGTCCGCGCGGGTCTGACCGCGCTCGGTGATCCGGGTGGCTGCGATCTCGGTGATCACCTCGTCGACCGTGCTCGCCGTCGACTCGACGGCGCCGGTGCATGACATGTCCCCCACCGTCCGGTAGCGCACCCGCGCCTCGAACACCGCCTCGTCCGCGAGCCGCGTCACGTACTGGCAGTCGGCCAGCAGGATCCCGTCCCGCTCGAACACCTGCCGGGAGTGCGCGAAGTAGATGGTCGGGATCTCCAGCCCTTCCCTGTCGATGTAGTGCCAGACGTCAAGCTCGGTCCAGTTCGACAGCGGGAACACCCGGATGTGCTCGCCCCGCCTGATCCGGGTGTTGTAGATGTTCCACAGCTCGGGTCGCTGGTTCTTCGGATCCCACTGGCCGAACTCATCCCGGAACGAGAACACCCGCTCCTTCGCCCTGGCCTTCTCCTCGTCCCGCCGCGCCCCGCCGAACACCGCGTCGAACTGGTTGTCCGCGATCGCGTCCAGCAGAGTCGTGGTCTGCAGCCGGTTGCGGCTCGCCCACCGCCCGGTCTCCTCGACGACCCGGCCCGCGTCGATGGACTCCTGTACCGACGCCACGATCAGCCGCGTGCCCGCCTCGGCGACCCGGCGGTCGCGGAACTCCAGCACCTCGGGAAAGTTGTGCCCGGTGTCCACGTGCATCACGGGGAACGGGACGCGGGCCGGCCAGAACGCTCGCTCCGCGAGCGCCAGCATCACGATGGAGTCCTTGCCGCCGGAGAACAGCAGCACCGGCCGCTCGAACTCGGCCGCCACCTCGCGCATGATGTGGATCGACTCGGCTTCGAGCACGTCAAGCTGCGTCGGCAGATAGTCCGTGCGGGGGTGGCCCATCAGAATTGCTCTCCCTGCGCCGTGGTCGCGCTAAAAGACTGCGGAACGGGGCCGCCATTCATCGCGGCCGCGATCGCGCCGAGCAGCCGCGGGGCTAGCTCGGCCGGACAGATGACGATATCAGGCAGGGTCGGATCGGGCTGGTTGTACCGAAGCGGTGACCCGTCGATCCGGGACGCGTGCAGACCGGCCGCCAGCGCGACGGCGACCGGGGCTGCCGAGTCCCACTCGTACTGCCCGCCGCTGTGGACATAGGCGTCGGCCTGGCCGGTGATCACCGCCGCCGCCTTGGCGCCGGCCGATCCCATGGGCACCTCGACCGCACCGAGACTGGCCACAAGCCCGGCGACGAACGCTGGCGGTCGTGACCTGCTCACCACCAGCCGGAGTTTGTCGCCCGGGGGCGGCAACGGGCGCTTTGCCGCCCCTAGGGGGGAAGCAAAGTTACCTTCGTGGCCCGTGCGGTCCTCGGGCCGCCAGGTACTCAGCACCCGATCCTCGGCCGGGAGCGCCACCGCGCCCGCGGCCAGCTCGCCGTCCTGCCATAGGGCGACGTGCACAGCCCAGTCGGTGCGGCCCGGCTCGCCGAACTCCCTCGTGCCGTCGAGCGGGTCTACGATCCACACCCGCCGGGCTACTAGCCTGGCCGAGTCGTCGGCGCCTTCTTCCGAGAGCACCGCGTCGCCCGGCCGGAGCCGAGCAAGCTCGGCAGTCAGGTATTCGTGCGACAGCCGATCGCCCGCATCCCGGAGCGCCTCGGACGGCACCTCGCCGCCGGTCCGCAGGGCCAGCAGCCGCCGTCCCGCCTCCTGGGCGAGCTGCCAGGCCAGCTGGTGGTCGTCAGCGATGCTCAACTGCGCCCCACCTGACCTGCACTCCTCCTCGCCCTCGCCTCGTCGGCAAACGCCGCGATGCCTGGTCAGCCTACCGTGCCAGTCAGTGGAACACGTTCTGAGCCGCCGCCAGACCACGCTCCAGCAGGACCTCGGCCGCATCGGCCGACCGGCTCACCAGGACCGGCAGCGCCTCACGCTCGGCCGCAGAAAAGTCCCGGAGCACAAAGGCGGCTGGGTCCATCCGGCCTGGCGGCCGGCCGATGCCGACCCTGATCCGGTAATAGTCCCGGCTGCCCAGCGCAGTGGTTACCGACCGCAGACCGTTGTGCCCGTTGTCGCCGCCGCCAAGCTTGACCCGGACGGTGTCGAAGGGGATGTCGAGCTCGTCGTGGATCACGACGATGCGATCGCCGGGCACCTTGTAGAAACCCCGCAGTGCCGCGACCGGCCGTCCGGAGACGTTCATGAACGTCATCGGCTTCGCCAGGATGACCGGGACACCCGCAAGGCGGCCGGTGGCCACCTCCGCCCGCGACCGGTCGCGCTTGAAGCGGACACCGGCCCGCTCGGCGAGTTCGTCGGCGACGAGAAAGCCCAGGTTGTGCCGGTTGGCCGCGTACTGCGGGCCAGGGTTTCCCAGGCCCGCGATCAGCCAGCGCTCCTCAGCCATCCCGGCGCTGTGGAAACTGGCCACCCCGCTGGCAACGCTGGCCGCCAAGAAGGACATCGAGATCCTGCTCCCCGGCTGGGGGCCGCCCGCGCTGGCCGGCGGTCAGCGGGCCGCAGGCTCCTCGCCTGCGGATGCCTCGGCCGGCGCCTCGGCCCCTTCTGGCGCAGCAGCCGGGGCCTCCTCCGCCTCCGGTGCCACCTCGCCGAGGTCGGCCTCGATCTCCGCAGCCGTGGGCGCGGCGATGACATGCACCACCAGCAGGTCGGGCTCCTCCTCGAGAGTGACACCCGACGGCAGCTTCAGGTCGCGGGCGTGGACAGCGAAGCCGATATCCATGCCCTCGACGCTGACCTCGATGGACTGCGGGATATTTGTTGCCTCGGCCTTGACCTCGACCTGCACAAGCTGCTGGTCGAGCAGGCCGCCGGGCGCGATCTCGCCGATGACCACGACCGGCACGTCGACGGTCACCTTCTCGCCGCGACGGACAAGCAGCAGGTCAAGGTGCTCGACCCAGCCCTTGATCGGGTCGCGCTGCACCGCCTTCGGCAGCGCCAGCTGAGCGCCGCCAGGCAGGCCCTCGAGCCTGATCAGCACGTTCGGGGTGCGCATGGCCATGAGCACCTCGTGGCCGGGCAGCGTCATGTGCTTCGGCTCGCTGTGGTGCCCGTACAGCACGGCCGGGACCCGGCCGGCGCGCCTGATCTGGCGCGCTGGCCCCTTGCCGAACTCGGTCCGCGGCTCCGCGGTGATTCTTACCTCGGGCACTGTGCCACTCCTTGAGCTGACAGAAAGTCCTTGCTGATCTTACCGTGCGCGCGCGCGTCGCATGCCATTGCGCCCGGCGGCCGCGGCCATTCGGGCAGCGGAGGCCCGGGTGGCCACGTTCCCCCCGTGAATTTCGGTTTTGGTCTTGGTTTGCTAGCTCTGGCCGTCGAACAGGCTAGTAACCGAGCCGTCGCTGAAGACCTCGTTGATCGCCCGTGCGATCAGCGGCGCGATCGACAGCACGGTGAGCTTGTCGAACCGTTTGTCGTTCGTGATCGGCAGCGTGTTCGTCACGACCACCTCGCTGACCCGCGAGTTCTTGAGCATGTCCACGGCGCTGCCGGAGAAGACGCCGTGTGTAGCGGTCACGATCACCTGCTCGGCGCCCTCCTCGAACAGCGTCTCCGTCGCCTTCACGATCGTCTGGCCGGTGTCGATCATGTCGTCGACGACGATGCAGGTGCGGCCGGCCACCTGGCCGACGACCTCGAGCACCCGCGCCTGGTTCGCCACGTCCGGGTCGCGCCGCTTGTGGATGATCGCCAGCGGGCAGCCGAGCCGGTCGGTCCACCGCTCGCAGACCCGGACCCGTCCAGCGTCCGGCGCGACGACTGTCACCCGCGACACATCGAGCTTGCCTTCCAGGTAGGAGGCCAGGATCGGCAGCGCGAACAAGTGGTCAACGGGGCCGTCGAAGAACCCCTGGATCTGCGCGGTGTGCAGGTCGACTGCCATCAGCCGGTCGGCGCCCGCCGTCTGGAAGAGGTCCGCCATCAGCCTTGCCGAGATCGGCTCGCGGCCGCGGCTCTTCTTGTCCTGGCGGGCATAGCCGAAGAACGGGGTCACGACGGTGATCCGCTTGGCCGACGCGCGCTTGAGCGCGTCCACCATGATCAGCTGCTCCATGATCCACTTGTTGATCGGCGCGGTGTGGCTCTGCAGCACGAATGCGTCGCAGCCACGCACCGACTCGAGGAAGCGCACGAAGATCTCGCCGTTGGCAAACTCGTATGCGGTTGTCGGCGTCGGCTCGATGCCGAGGCAGCCCGCGATTTCAAGCCCGAGCTCGGGGTAGCCACGCCCGGAGAAGAGCATCAGCTTCCGTTCCGGCGTGGCCTTCATGCCAGTCACTGGGGGTCACCTTTCCTTAGGTGCGCAAACGGGCCCACCACGGCGCCGGGCTCGATCACCGCCGTCTCGCAGACCGACTGGAGCACCGCCGCACCCGCCCCGACAACGGTGTCGCGCAGCAGGCTGCCAGGGCCGATGGTGGCCCTGGCCCCGATCGTGGTGTTCCCCTCAAGCTGAGTCGCCTGGCAGATCCTCGCGGTGGGCTCGATCTGCACGCCGACATCGATCCAGGTGCTCGCCGGGTCGACCACGGTTACTCCGGCCGCCATGTGGCGGGCTAGCAATCGCTGGTTGAGCACCCGCCGCGCGCTCGCGAGCTGAGCCTGGTTGTTGACGCCCTGGATCTCATCGAAATCCGGGCAGAATGCGCTGCCGACCAGGTGACCATCGGCCCGCAGGATCGCGGGCACCTCGGTCAGGTATTCCTCTCCGGTGGCCGCCGCTGCAGGCACCCGCTTGACCGCGTCGGCCAGCAGCTCACCATCGAAGGCGAACATGCCCGAGCTGATCTCGGTAAGCGTCCGCTGGTCATCGGTCGCGTCCGCTTCTTCGACGATGCCGCTGACTTGGCCGTCCTCGTCGCGGAGGATGCGGCCGTAACCGGTCGGGTCGGGCGCCGTGGCTGTCAGCACGGTCACCGCAGCGCTGGCGGCCTCGTGCGCTTCGACGAGGCTCACCAGCGTCGCGCCGCGCAGCATCGGGGTATCGGAGAACAGCACGACGACCGTTCCGTCGATGCTGCCGACGTGCTCGATCACGGTGCGCACGGCGTGGCCCGTTCCCCAGGAGCCGCGGCGCTCCTGCAGCACCAGGGTTGCATCCGGGCAGTGCTGTCGCGCGTAGGCGGCGACCTGCCCGTCGAGGTCACTAACGACCAGGATCAGGCGCTGCGGGCTGAGCTCGCGGGCCGCAGCCACGACGTGTCCGAGCATTGCGCGCCCGCACACCTCGTTGAGCATCTTGGGCGTGCTCGTCCGCATCCGGGTGCCCTCGCCCGCCGCCAGGACGATGACGGCGGCCGGACCGTCAGGTGTCACTCGGCTCGGCTCCTCGGTATCGCTGGTGGTCGCTACGATTAGCCTCCGACGGGCGCCGCCGGGAGATCGTTACGGCTCTCGCCGGAGGACGCGCCGCAGGACGGATGTCACTCTCCTGACACGGGCAGGATACCGGGCGGTTACCTGTCTTAGGGTCGGCCTGGGCAGACATTGGCTAGCAATGAGACACCGCTCACGATCGTGCCATATTGGCGTGCTCGTCGTCCGGCGCCCGCAGATCGTCTACCGGCACCCGGCCATGCGCCATCAATGACGGTACCCTCGTGATCGGTGGCCCGCTCTCCAGGTGGGCTAATTCGGACTTATCCGTCCCAGGTGGTGTAATTGGCAACACGCGGTCCTTTGGAGTCCGTATTCGAGGTTCGAGCCCTCGCCTGGGAGCAGCAAACCTAGGTTCTGGTCCTCACCCATCCCGGTCACATCGGCGTGCTGCTCGGCCTCAGTCATCACGGCTGTAGCCCAGCCTTCGATCTTCCGGTACAACTCGGCTGCTCCGAGCACACGGACGATCAAGCAGCCGTGGTAGTCGTCACCGGTGTTCTTACGGGTGGTCGCCGGGTTGTGCCGCTTCAGCGTCGTTCGCCGGAACTGATCGGCCGGCATGGCGGTGACCTGCTGCCAGAACCGCTCGGCGCCAGCAACGTCCGCGCTCTCGTGAATGGAAACCCGGCAATAGATACGCTCGCGCTCAATTCCAGCGACCTTCAGGAAACGCAAGAAGAACAAGATCAGCTTCGGATCGCTGTTGATGAAAGCCACGTCGTTGCCAATGCGCCGGTAGGGCTTGTTCTTTGAGCCTTCGCACCAATAAGCCATGGCGCCAGCGATGATGACTTCCCGGTCCGTCAGCGCTCCGATCTCTGCGCCCGCTCGGTCGCTGATCTCTTGGCGCCTCGCCTCTCGGCGCGGTGACTCCTTCGCCCAGAAGGCACTCACGCCTTCCGCATTGCGCTTGCGGATCTCCTCGTTACTGAGGCGACCGACGCGCGGCATGTCGCGGCACCATAGCGAGGCTGAGCTCTTTGACACACCGAGCTCGGCGACGATCTCCAGGTAGGTGTAGCCCCTGGCACGCAACTCCCGCGCTGCGTCGCGCAGGTCGTCCTTTGCTAGCGGCCGACGAGTCCAGGCTGGGGCGGTACGCCGCGCAAGCGCCTCGTCGAGTGCGCGGTTGCTCCGGACGCCGGTGATTTCTTTGATCTCGCGGAGCGATTTGCCTGCGATCCGGAGCGCCGTGGCCTGGTCGCGTAACTGCGGAAATTGCACTTTGTTCGTCATATTCGAATAGTAGATCGAGCCACTGACAAGGCAGCTGACTGCAACGGCACGCATGGCGGCGACGGGGATGGGTAAGTCGCTGGGCACACAACTGACTTGCGTTGACGGCACTGCTGGCAAATTTTTGCCCGCTGGCAGTGCAACTTACGGTTTCGTAGGTTACGGTTACGTAAGCGTATCTGCTCGGCCCTTGCCCACGGCACTGCGGAGCGCTTCACGTCGCAGACAACTTGCATCGCTCACGTCGCGGACAACCTGCACCAGTGCCAGGCGAGGATCCCATGACCACTGTGTCTGACATGACTAACCAGGGCACCATCGAGACCAGATCCGCCACTTCGGTCCAGGCGGCTGCCGTATCCCCGAAAACACCGCTGGGTGACTACGAAGACACGCCCAAAGGTCCGGTCGAGAAGTCTCTCATCGCCGTCATCGTCGCTGTTCCCATGCTCGCGCTCCTCGCCGCGATCCCGCTCGCGTGGGGCTGGGGGCTCGGCTGGCACGACGTGATTATCGCGGTGGTCTTCTACTACGTGTCCGGGCTCGGCATCGCCATGGGCTTTCACCGCTACTTCACCCACCTGTCGTACAAGGCCAAGCCCGGACTCCGGATCACGCTGGCCATCGCTGGCTCGCTGGCCCTCGAGGGTCCCATCCTGAACTGGGTGGCCGACCACCGGCGACATCACAAGTACAGCGACCGCGAGGGCGACCCGCACTCGCCGTGGCGGTTCGGTGACGACTGGAAAGCCCTCACCAAGGGCCTCGTCTGGGCGCACATGGGCTGGATGTTCGACGGCAACCGCACGTCGCAGGAGAAGTTCTGCCCGGACCTGCTGGCGGACCGCAAGATGAGGCTGATCTCCAAGAATTTCCTGGTGCTGGCGATCATCTCGCTGGCTCTGCCAGCGCTGATAGGCGGTCTGTGGTCATGGTCATGGCAGGGCGCGCTGACCGCCTTCTTCTGGGGCAGTCTCGTGCGGGTGGCGTTCCTGCATCACGTCACCTGGTCAATCAACTCCATCTGCCACACGTTCGGCAAAGAGGAGTTCGAGGTCAGGGACAAGTCCAGGAACGTCAACTGGCTCGCGATCCTCTCGTTCGGCGAGTCCTGGCACAACCTGCACCACGCCGACCCGACCTGCGCCCGGCACGGCGCGCTGCGCGGACAGATCGACACGGCCGGCCGGCTGATCTGGTTCGCCGAGAAGCTCGGCTGGGCGTACGACGTCCGATGGCCAGATGAGACCAAGCTCACCAGGAAGCAGCTCGGTACGCGCCGCCTCGGGTCAATGACGCGGCGCCCCGCGCCATCACGGGTCAGTCATGAACCAGTTCGCCCCGAAGAGGCTTAACCGGCCAAGATGGAGTGGTGACAAGCCAATCGGGACCGAACCGCAGACGGATGACCGGCAAGGAGCGTCGTGAACAACTCCTCGACATCGGCCGGCGGCTCTTCGCCGAGCGCGGCCTAGACGGCACCTCCATCGAGGAGATCGCTGCCCAGGCCGGCGTCTCCAAACCGGTTGTCTACGAGCACTTCGGCGGAAAGGAAGGCCTGTACGCCGTCGTCGTGGACCGCGAGGTCGAGCGGTTCCTCACGATGGGCACCAGGCTCCTCGAGGGCGAGGACACCATGGCCAAGTTCGAGCTGGCCGCGGTGCAGCTGCTCCGCTACATCCAGGAGAACTCCGATGGTTTCCGGATCCTGGTCCGCGACTCCAACCCGACCTCCGGCTCAGGCACCTTCGCGAGCCTGATCAGCGACATCGCCAGCCAGGTCGAGTACATCCTCGGCGACGTGCTCGAGAAGCGGGGGTATGACCCGGGCCTCGCACCGGTCTACGCGCAGATGCTCGTCGGTATGGTCGCCTCGGCCGGTCAGTGGTGGCTCGACGCCCGCAATCCCGGGCTCGAGGAGATGGCCGCACATCTGGTGAACCTTGCCTGGAACGGGCTGCGCGAGCTCGATCCCAAGCCGCAGCTGTCGGCCGCAGCCGCCAAGCAGCTGCGCGAAGGTCAGTGACCCAGGCCGACCCTCAGGACCGCGTCTGCGTCCCGCCCGGCTTGTGCGCCACCACGAACACCCGGCGGAACGGCAGGACGGTGCCGTACGGGGCCGCGGGATAGGCCGCTCGGACCCGCTCGCCGTACTGCCGCGCGAACTCCTCGGCTGCCGCCGGCTCCAGCGCCGTCAGCACCGGCCGCAGGCCGGTCCCCTTGTACCACTCGGTGACCGGGTCGGGACCGTGCAGAACGTGCAGGTACGTGGTTTCCCAGGCGTCAACGACCAGTCTCGCCCTGGTCAGCACGTCCAGGTAGGTTGCGGGGTCCCCGGCCTGCCGGTTGAGCTTGACGCCGGCCAGCCGATCTCGCCACCGGTCCGAGGCGGCCAGCTCGCGGAGCACCGCGTGGCTCGGCTGGTCGAAATTGCCGGGCAACTGGAAAGCCAGCCAGCCACCGGGTGCGAGGTAGTCCGCCCATCGCGGCAACAGGTCGAGGTGATCAGGCACCCACTGCAGCACCGCGTTGGAGATGATCACGTCAACCGGCCTATCCGGCTTGAAGTCCCTGACGTCCCCGACCACAAAGCTCAGCCGGCCCCGAAAATCACCGTTGCCATATCCGGCCGCGGTGGCGGCGTCGATCATCTCCGCCGAGGAGTCGAGCCCGAGCACCGTCGCCTCCGGCCATCGATCCGCCAGCGACGCCGTCAGCTGGCCCGGCCCGCAGCCGAGGTCGACCACGTAGTCGGGGCTCGCCGCCCCGATCCGGCCCGCGAGGTCGAAGAACGGCCGCGATCGCTCGTCCGCGAAGTGCAGATACTGCCGTGGGTCCCACATGTCGCTTCCCCAGTCGCTGGTAGCCAGCCAATTGAGGCCGCCATGGAGTGCGAGAGCGTCAGCCACTCCCCTAAGAGTGTCGTGATTGACGCTCTTGCGCCCCATGGACGGGGGCCGGTTTATCTTGATGTCGAGATACCTTACCCTGTCTATCGTGCCCGAAGTCTCGATGTCAAGAGATATGCTCCGCAGCATGGCGCGCGAAGGCCGATCGGTCAGCGATGAGGTCGATGACATCGTGGCGCGGTGGCGAACCGAGCGGCCCGACCTGGACCTCGCTCCGATGCAGGTGCTGAGCCGCGTGTCGCGGCTCGCCCGGCACCTCGACCGGGCCCGTCGAGCCGCGTTCGCCGCCCACGGGCTGGAGGCGTGGGTATTCGACGTGCTCTCAGCGCTGCGCCGGCAGGGCTCGCCCTATCAGCTCAGCCCCGGCGCGCTGCTACGCGCGACGCTGGTCACCTCCGGCACCATGACAAACCGCATCGACCGGCTCGAAGCCCGGGGACTCGTGCGGCGACAGCACGACCCGCTGGACAAGCGGGGCGTGCTGGTCGAGCTCACCAGCGACGGCATGCGACGGGTCGACGCGGCAGTGGCGGCCCTCCTCGGGCGCGAGCGCGAGCTCCTCGCGGGGCTCGCCGCTGACCAGCAGGAGGAGCTGGCAGGCCTGCTGCGCGTCCTGCTCGCTCCGTTCGACGTTGGTCCCGCCAGCACCGAGCCCTCTACCACGGGCCCCGCCAGCACAGGGCCGACCAGCACACGGCCGACCAGCACACGCCCCCCCGGCGACCAGCACGGGCCGACCACACAGGCCTGCCGACACCTAGCTGATCTCCTCAGCTACCTCCAGCCACCGCTCCTCGAGACTGGCCCGCTCGTCCTGGGCAGCACGCAGCTGCGCACCGAGTTCCACGAGCCTGGAGTAGTCGCTCGCGTGCGCCGCGAGGTCGGCAGACAGCTGCGCCTCGGTATCGGTCAGCCTCGTGATCTGCCGCTCGAGCCGCGCCAGCTCCTTCTGCCCAGCACGCTGCCGGGATGCGGCCGAGCCGCCTGAGCCCTCCGACGGCACCGCGCGTAGCGCAGCGGCCGCCGGCGTCGCGGCCCGCAGCCGCAGGTACTCGTCCACGCCGCCGGGCAGGTAGGCGAGCCTGCCGTCCACCAGGGCCAGCACGTGGTCCGTCACCCGCTCCAGGAAGTAGCGGTCGTGGCTGACGGCCACGACAGAGCCCGGCCAGCCATCGAGCAGGTCCTCCAGCTCGGTCAGCGTCTCGATGTCCAGGTCGTTCGTCGGCTCGTCCAGCAGCAGCACGTTCGGCTCCGCGAGCAGCAGCAACAGCAGCTGGAGCCGGCGCCGCTCGCCGCCGGACAGGTCGGCAACCCGCGCCCACTGCCGCTCCGACCGCAGGCCGAGCCGGTCCAGCAGCTGGCTGACAGAGAGCTCCCGCCTCCCAACAACCGCCGAGTCACGGACCCGCGACGCCGCGTCGAGCACACGCAGATCCGGATCGACATCAGAAGGCTCCTGAGTCAGCATCCCGATCTGAACGGTCGCTCCAGTGACCACCCGGCCGCTGGTGGTGACCGCACCGCCCACCGGGACCGACAGCAGCCCGGCGAGCAACCGCAGCAGCGTCGTCTTCCCGCTGCCGTTGACCCCCACGATGCCGACCCGGTCGCCAGGGCCGAGCTGCCAGGTCACGTGGTCGAGCAGGCTCCGGCTCCCGCCTGGCCGGGACGACGACGCGTCGAGCCCGCCGCGCGGCACCACCGCTGACACGTCCTCGAGCTCGATGACGGTCTTGCCCAGCCGCGCAGACGCCAGCCGGGTCAGCTCAACGCCGTCCCGTGGCGGCGGCTCGCCCGCGATGAGCTCGTTTGCGGCGTCGATCCGGAATTTTGGCTTACTGGTCCGGGCCGGCGGGCCGCGCCGTAGCCAGGCAAGCTCTTTCCGCAGCAGATTCCGCCGGCGCTGGTCGGCCGCGACGGCAAGGCGCGCCCGTTCCGCTCTGGCAAGGACGTACGCGGAGTATCCGCCCTCATACATATGCACCTGCCCGCCGGCGACCTCCCAGGTCTCTTCGGTGACCTCGTCGAGGAACCACCGGTCGTGCGTGACGACCACGTAGCTCGGCGCATGCTGGCGCAGGTAGCCCGCCAGCCAGGTGATCGCCTCGATGTCCAGATGGTTGGTCGGCTCGTCGAGCAGGAGCAGGTCGTAGCTGCCGCGCAGCAGCGCGGCCAGCCCGGTCCGGCGCTGCTCGCCGCCCGAGAGCGCGCGCACGTCGGCGCCGGTGTCGATACCGCCGAGCAGCCCGGCAATCACGGCACGACTGCGCGGATCGGCGGCCCACTCGTGCTCGGCCACCCCGCAGAAGACCAGGTCGCCGACCGTCCCGGCAAGCTGCTGCGCCTGCGGCAGGTGCCCGACACTGACGTCGCGGCCACGCGTGGCCCGGCCAGAGTCCAGCACCGCCGCTCCAGCGAGCGCGGCCAGCAGCGTGGTCTTCCCCGCACCGTTGCGGCCGACGACGCCGATCCGCTGGCCCGCGGACACGCCGAGGGACACCTGGTCGAGCAGCACCCGCTCGTGGTACGCCTTGCTCGCCTGCTCCAGGTTGACCAGATTGACGACGGGACGGCTCACACCCGTCCGCCGTCCCGTACAACCATCGCGCCGGGAACGGGCCCGCTCGCCCGCGCGGCCGCCCGGCACACGCCGGCGCTGGTCAGCAGCACGGCCAGCTCGCGCGCGTGCGCCGCGTCTCTGGCGAGGAACGCGCAGGTCGGTCCGGAGCCAGACACAATCGCGCCGAGCGTCCCGTGCTCGCGGCCTTCAGCAAGAGTCCGGCGCAGGTCCGGCTGCAGCGATAGCGCGGCGGGTTGCAGGTCGTTCGTCAGCAGCGGCCCCACCCTGGCCGGATCACCGGATCGCAGCGCCGTCATGAGCTCGGTACTAAGCGACGGCTCGGGCAGCGGCGGCGCGCCGGTCGCCTCCCGCGCCGCCCGCAGCCGGTCGAACGTCGAGTACACCTGCGCGGTCGACAATCCGGACCGGCCAAACGCCAGCGCCCAGTGATAGCTCCCCGCCGCTAGCGCCGGGGTCAGCTGCTCCCCCCGGCCGCGACCGACGGCGGTCCCGCCCATGAGCGAGAACGGCACGTCGCTGCCGAGCGCAGCGGCTACCTCGGCAAGCTCGCGCTGCGACAGGCCCGCCTGCCAGAGCTCGTTGCACGCCACCAGCGTCGCGGCCGCGTCCGCGCTGCCACCGGCAAGACCCGCTGCGATGGGAATCCGCTTGTGGATCTCGATCCGTACCGCAGCTTCGGTGCCCCGCACCCCCGCAACCTTCGCCAGCGCGCTCGCTGCCCGCCAGGCAAGGTTGGACCGGTCGGTCGGCACCAGGTCCGCATCCTCGCCGGTCACGGCCAGCGCCATCTTGGCCGCGGGCCGCACCGTCACCTCGTCGTTCAGCGACACCGCGTGGAACACCGTGACCAGCGGGTGATAGCCGTCGTCGCGCGCGGGCCCGACAGCGAGCTGGAGGTTGACCTTCGCCGGTACGCGCACGGTCACGGCGGCCGGAACTGGCCTGATTGCTGTGATCACGACGTGCCGATGCTACCGGGCCGGGCCCGGCGCGCCCGCAGCCGCTGCGATCCGCGCGAAGTCCTCGACGTTCAGTGCCTCGCCGCGCAGCCCGGGATCGACGTCGACGCTGCGCAGCACGGCCTCCGCCGCGGCCGCCGAGCCGGCCCAGCTGGCCAGCGCAGCCCGAAGCGTCTTGCGCCGCTGCGCGAACGCAGCGTCGATAACCGCGAACGTCTCCGCCTTGCCCGCGCCGTGCCGCAGCCGTGCGGCGGCCTCCGGTGAATGCCGCACGAGTTCCACCAGACCGGAATCCACCCGCGGCACCGGCCAGAACACCGCCCGGCGCACTGAGCCGGCCCGCCGGGCCGTAGCGAACCAGGCCAGCTTCGCCGATGGCACCCCATAGACCCGGCTGCCGGGCGGCGCGCACATCCGGTCGGCGACCTCGGCCTGCACCATGACCAGGCCGCGCCGCAGCGTCGGAACGCTGTCCAGCAGATGCAGCACGACTGGCACCGACACGTTGTAGGGCAGGTTCGCCACCAGCATGGTGGGCGGCTCGCCCGGCAGCGCGCCAACCCGAGCCGCGTCCGCGGTGACGACCTCGAGCCGCTCAGCCAGCTGCGGCGCCCTGGCAGCGACGGTCGCGGGCAGCTCGGCGGCGAGTGCTCGGTCGACCTCGATCACGACGACCCGGTGCGCCGCGGCGAGCAGCGGTAGCGTCAGCGAGCCGAAACCCGGCCCTACCTCCAGTACGACGTCGTCCGGCCGGATCCCGGCCATGGCCGCGATGCGGGTGACCGTGCCGGCGTCGATAACGAAGTTCTGCCCGAGCCGCTTCGCGGGCTGAACGCCGAGCCTGGCCGCGAGCGCCTTGATCTCAGTCGGCCCGAGCAGCCGGGCTGCGGGCAGCGGATCGGGCAACACCGGCGCCGCTACGCGGGCCAGGGCCCGAAGACCCGCTCGCCGGTCGCCTCGATGACCGCGCACAGCTTCGCGACATCTATCTGCTTGGCCGCAGCGATCGCACGGATGGTGTGCGCGACCTGTGCCGGTGCGTTGGACTTGCCCCGGTTCGGAGCCGGGGCCAGGAACGGCGCGTCGGTCTCGGCGAGTATGAGCTCGGCGGGCGCGATGGCGGCCGCGGCGCGCAGATCACCGGCGTTGGCAAACGTCACGGTGCCAGCGAAACTCAGCACGTAGCCGGCCTGCACGCATCGTTCTGCCAGCTCGGCGTCGCCGGAAAAGCAGTGGAAGATGACCTGCTCGGGCGCGCCGTCGGCGGCCAGGATCGACAGCACGTCCGCGTGCGCGTCCCGGTCATGGATCATCAGCGGCTTGCCGGCCTGCTTAGCGATCTCGATGTGCGCGCGGAACCAGGCTCGCTGCACATCCGGCGCCGTGCTGTCCCGGTAGTAATCGAGCCCGGTCTCGCCGACTGCGCGCACCTGCGGCAGCGCGGCGATCGCGGCGATCTCGGCCAGCACGGAGTCGCGCTGCGCGGCCGACGCGGCCGCCGCGGCCGTCTCGTTCGGGTGGATAGCGACCGCGGCATAAACATCGGGGAACGTGGCCGCGCACTCCGCGGCCCAGCGCGCGGACGCGACGTCGGTGCCCACGGTGACGACCCGGCTGATGCCCGCGGCCGCCGCCTGCGCGAGCGTGTCGGCGACCGCCATGTCGATCATCTCGAGGTGGCAGTGACTGTCGAATGCGGTGCCGGGCAGCGGCTCGGGGGCCGCGGCCTGAGGCCGGCCGGTGCCGGGGCCAGGGCCGAAATCAGCACCGAACTCCGCCTGGCCAGAGCCGTCAGCGGGCGGCGTCACCCCTGCTCCAGCCGGTTCAGCTCCTCGGCCACGACCTCGGGTGCCAGTTTGGTGAACAGCGGCGTGGGCGTCGAGAGCTTCATCCCTGGCTTGATAGGCGCCGACTCCCAGCGTGCCGCGGTCCGGTAGTCACCGGTGATGACCGGGTAAGACGGGCCCCCGTTCTCGTTCACCTCACGCATCTGCGGCATGCCGGACCACTCGCCAGCGCCGCCGAGCATCTCGAACACCTTCTGCGATGACCTCGGCAAGAACGGCGTGAGCAGCGTCTTTCCGTCGTCGACAAGCTGCAGGGCCACGTGCAGGATCGTGCGCATCCGGTCGGGATCAGACTCGCGCAGCTTCCACGGCGCCTGGTCAGACAGATACTTGTTCGCCTCGGCGAGCGTCCGCATCGTCTCCGTGCTGGCCGCCTTGAACCGGCACTTTGCCAGGGCCTCGCCGACCGTCGTGAACGCAGCACGGGACCTGTCGAGCAGCGCCCGGTCGCCGGCAGTCAGCTCACCGGCTGCCGGTATCTCGCCGATATTGCGGGCGGCAAACGACACGGCCCGGTTCACGAGGTTGCCCCAGTTCGCGACCAGTTCATCGTTGTTCCGCCGGACGAACTCGTTCCAGGTGAAGTCGGTGTCCTGGGTCTCCGGTCCGGCCACCGCCACGTAGTACCGCAGCGCGTCGACGTCGTAGCGGGACAGGAAGTCCCGGACGTAGATCACGATCGAGCGGGACGAGGAGAACTTGCGGCCTTCCATGGTCAGGTACTCGCTCGACACCACCTCGGACGGCAGGTCCAGCTCGCCGAGCGTGCCCGGCGTGCCGCCCCGGGCGCCCCTCCCGCTGTATCCGAGCAGCATGGCGGGCCAGATCTCGGCGTGGAAGACGATGTTGTCCTTGCCCATGAAGTAATAGGACTCGGCGTCGCCGGACTGCCAGAAGGCTCGCCACGCGTCGGGGTCACCGATCCGCTTAGCCCACTCAATCGACGCCGACAGGTACCCGATCACCGCGTCAAACCAGACGTAGATCCGCTTGTCTGGCCTGTCCTGCCAGCCCTCGAGCGGGATCGGTACGCCCCAGTCCAGGTCCCGGGTGATGGCCCGCGGCTGCAGGTCGCCGAGCAGATTCAGCGAGAACTTGAGGACGTTCGGCCGCCACTGGCCGCTCTTGCTCTGTAGCCAGCCGCCCAGCACGTCCGCGAACGCCGGCAGGTCAAGGAAGAACTGCTCGGTCTCCGCGAACACCGGCGTCTCGCCGTTGATCTTCGAGCGCGGGTTGATCAGGTCGACGGGGTCAAGCTGATTGCCGCAGTTGTCGCACTGATCGCCGCGTGCGTTCTCGAATCCGCAGATCGGGCACGTGCCCTCGATGTAGCGGTCGGGCAGCGTGCGACCGGTCGACGGCGACACCGCGCCCATCGACGTGCGGGTGAAGATGTAGCCGTTGTCGTACAAGCCGCGGAACATGTCCTGCACCACCGCGTAGTGGTTATGCGTTGTGGTGCGCGTGAACAAGTCGTACGACATGTCCAGCCCGGTCAGGTCCTCGGCGATGACCCGGTTGTAACGGTCGGCGAGCTCGCGCGCCGTCACGCCCTCAGCGTCGGCCTGCACCTGGATCGGGGTCCCGTGCTCGTCGGTGCCGCTGACCATCAGCACGGGGTTGCCGCTCATTCGCTGGTACCTGGCGAACATGTCGCACGGCAGGCCGAAGCCCGACACATGGCCGATGTGGCGCGGGCCGTTGGCATACGGCCATGCTGCGCACGCGAGGATGTGACGGCTGGTCATGCTGCCAGCCTAGGGGAGTCCGGCCGTCGCGGCCGACGTCGGACGGGGAGTCGGCGGGTTACGCCCAGGTGACCCGCGTGCCGTCTCGCCAGAACCGCAGGACCGCGGCATCGCCAGTGACCCTGACGCCCGTGGCCGCGCCGGGTTCTGCGCGGTTCCACAGGACCAGATACAGGCCAGCCGCTGGGCCGGTCAGCGTGCAGTCCGGGCCACCGTGGCCGCTGCCGCGCCGCACGCTCCCCGCGCGATTGCCGTCCTCGGTCAGCTCGACCTCCCATTCGCCGTCGGCGTCGGTCAGCTGCACGTCCACGCGCCGTCTGCCGCCAGCCCGCTGGTCAGCCGTCAGCCGCCGCTCGTGCCGGCCAAGGAACCCCATGATCAGCTCGTCGACGCCGTCGGCCGCGAATGCCGGGTCAGGTGAGGTGACGACCCCGCCGGCAGCCAGCTCGGCATCGACGCGATGGATCGCCGTCTCGTGGGCCTGACGGCGCGCCCAGAACGCCAGCGGCGACGGGGCGGGCAGGAACGTCCAGCACGACAGGTCCGGCGGAGCCGCGCGGAGCGCGGCGACCAGCGCGGCGTGCCCCTCGCGGAACCAGTCCAGCACCTGCCCATCGGGCGGGTCTGCCGCGAGGATCTCGGCCTCGGTCCCGGCGGGCACCGCGTCCGGCAGTCGCTCGGTCACGTACCGGCCCGCCCATCGGTGCACGTAGCCCTGGTGACGCAGCAGGTCACGCACCTGCCAGCCGGGGCACGAGGGGACCGGCGCACGAAGGCCGGCCTGCTCGGCCGCCGTCGCCATGAGCTGCCCGTCCCGCTCCAGCGATGCGATGTGCTCTGCTATCTCCACGCCATCCTGCCTTGGCTCGCCGGGCATCAAAGTAACCCCCGCTGCCCCTAGAAGGGCATCAGAGTAACCCTTGCTGCCCCTGGGGTTGCTCGGCAGCGGCGGCGTTGTAGAGGTCTCGCCTGCGCAGGCCGGTCGCGGCCGCGACAGCGGCGACCGCGTCCCTCGTCGTGACGCCATCCTGGACGTGGGCCTGCACCTGCGCCACGGCCTCGCCAAGCGCGGCAGGCTCGGCCGGGCCGGCGGGCGCGCCGGCCACCACGAGCGTGACCTCCCCCAGCGTGCCGTCAGCGAACTGGCTTGCGAGCTCGCCGAGCGTGCCCCGCAGCACCTCCTCGTGTGTCTTTGTCAGCTCCCGGCAGACCGCAGCGCGGCGGTCAGCGCCGAACGCAGCCGCCAGCTCCGCGAGCGTCTGGCCGATACGGCGAGGTGACTCGAAAAAGATCAGCGTCCTGGGCTCGGCCGCCAGCTGCGCAAACCGTCGTTCCCGCTCGCCGTGCCGTCGCGACGGGAAGCCCTCGAAGGCAAACCGGTCGCCTGGCAGGCCGGAGACGACCAGCGCGGTCGTGACCGCGGATGGGCCCGGCAGCACCGTCACCCTGATGCCGGCCTGTGCCGCCGCCGCGATGAGGCGGTATCCGGGGTCACTGACGCCTGGCAGGCCGGCATCGGTCACCAGCAGCACATCCTGCCCGGCGGCCAGCTCGGCGAGCAGGCCGGGCGCGCGGCGCGCCTCCACGTCGTCGTAGTAGGAGACAACGCGACCGGTCAACCGGACACCGAGGGCCGACGCGAGCCGGCGCAGCCGCCGGGTGTCCTCGGCCGCAATCAGGCCGGCCGAGGCGAGCGCGGGCCCGAGCCGGGCCGACGCGTCGGCCGGGTCGCCGATCGGCACGGCCGCCACCGTCAGGGTGCCAGCTTGACCTGGCTGCCCAGCACGTGCCAGGCCCGGGAACTGCTGGGCCTTTGCCTGGCTGTCCGGCGCTCGCGCTCATCATGTCGTGCTCAGGCTAGCCGGGCGGCCAATACCATTGCTGACGATGGACGTCTACCAGACGGCGCCTGCCACGAGCACGGACAAGCCCTCGCCGCTGACCAGGGCCGGCCTGAGCGGCAGCGCGCTCGTTCTCGGCAGCACCTTCTGGGGCTGGGCCGGGCCCGCCCTGATCATGATCTTCGGCGGCATCCTGCGGTTCTACCGGCTCAGCCAGCCGAACGCGGTTGTCTTCGACGAGACGTACTACGTGCCGGACGCGAACTCGATCCTGCGGCACGGAGTCGAGCTCAATCACGTCAAGAACGTCAACGATCTGCTCATCCGGGGCAACCCCAACATCTTCCAGTACACCAATGGCCACCTGACGGGCGAGGTCGTGGCGCACCCGGCTCTCGGCAAGATCATGATGGCCATCGGTCAGTGGACGTTCGGGCTGAACTCCTTCGGCTGGCGGGTCTCGGCTGCTGTCGTCGGCACGGTCGCCATCCTCATGCTCGCGCGCATCGTCCGCAGGATGACCAGGTCGACCATGCTCGGCTGCGCCGCCGGCCTGCTGCTTGCCCTCGACGGCCTCGAACTGGTGCTGAGCCGCACCGCGATTCTCGACATCTTCCTCATGTTCTGGGTCCTGGCGGCCTTCGGGCTGCTCGTCATCGACAGGGACCGCACGGTCGCCACGATGAAGGCCAAGGGCGCTGCTGCGGCTCCCGGCGACGGCACCGGCCCCGGTCTCGGAATCCGCTGGCTGCGCGTCGCCGCCGGGCTCTGCCTGGGCGCGGCAGTCGCGACCAAGTGGAACGGCCTCTGGTACCTGTTTGCCTTCGCCGGGCTGGCGGTTGCCTGGGACCTCGGAGCACGGCGCGCCGCCGGGTTCCGGAGCTGGCAGCTCGGCAGCCTGCGCCACGATGCCAAGTGGCTGCCGCTCTGGTTCTTCGCTGCCCCGCTCGTGGTGTACGTGGCGTCGTGGAGCGGCTGGTTCGCCACCGGTAATGGCTATGACCGGACGTTGGCCGCGCAGAACGGGAATCACACACCCGTCTTGTCGGCCATCGACTCCTGGTACCAGTACAACCACTGGATGCTGCAGTTCGGGCTCGGGCTGTCGTCGTTCCAGTCCTACAAGTCCAACCCGCTCGGGTGGGCGGTGCTGGCGCGGCCCATCTCGTTCTACTGGTGCTCGAGCCCCAAATGCGGCGTTCCAACGGGCCAGGCTTCCGAAGTGCTGGCGATCGGTACTCCGCTGATCTGGTGGGGCGGCACCCTGGCGCTCGTCTTCTGCCTGTTCTGGTGGCTCAGCGGCCTGATCGGCGACCTGGTATTTCACCGGGCGCCGCGCCGGGACTGGCGGGCTGGAGCCGCGCTGCTGGGCGTCGCTGCCGGCTGGCTGCCGTGGATCTGGTACGCCTGGCATGACAACCGCACCGAGTTCTACTACTACGCGGTCGTGTACGAGCCGTTCATGATCATCGCGATTATCCTGTGCCTGGGGCTGATCATCGGTCCGACCAGGGCGGCACCCGGCAGGCGTGCGATGGGCGCGATCGGGGCCGGCGGCTACCTGATCGCGGTGCTGATCAACCTGGCCTACCTCTACCCCGTACTCACCGCCGAGATCATCCCGTACTCGTCGTGGATGTCGCGAATGTGGTTCCACCGCTGGATCTGAGCTCCAAGCGGCGCGACCAGGATGTTTACGCTGCGTGATGGCAGTGTTACGCAGATCACGCATCCGAGTTACCCGCCAGTTACGTCTTAGCTCCGTCAGTTTCCCCCGACGAGAGCGGAGCAACACCATGGCGAGGGCAGACCTCATCTTGAAACGGACCGACGCGAGCGGGCGCAGCCTGCCCGAAGCCGCCGCTCCGGAAGTGCAGGCTGCTCAGGCTCCGCAGCCGAGGCCAGCGCAGCTCACGACCATGCCAGACCGCGAGGCACAGTTCGAGCGCGAAGTGACCCCACTCATCAGCCAGCT
Source organism: uncultured Actinomycetota bacterium (assembly GCA_963718765.1). Taxonomy (GTDB): domain Bacteria; phylum Actinomycetota; class Actinomycetes; order Streptosporangiales; family Streptosporangiaceae; genus JAJYUU01. Next base: position 112,897 of record CAVQZV010000018.1, on the reverse strand, counting down.
CTACCCGGCCGCTCTCCGCATGACCAGGAACCCCAGCGACGCTGAGGACCTCGTCCAGGAGACGCTGGCCAAGGCCTATGCGGCCTTCCACCAGTTCCGGCCGGGCACCAACCTGCGGGCCTGGCTGCACCGGATCCTCTCCAACACCTTCATTAACAGCTACCGGAAGAAGAAGCGAGAGCCGGTCCAGGATCTGGGCGCCGACATCCAGGACGAGTGGCACGCCGGCGGCGACCCGCTGCTGCCGCCGGCTCGGTCGGCCGAGGCCGAGGCGCTGGAGAAGCTCACCGACTCCGACATCCTGCAGGCCCTGCGCGAGCTGCCGACCGAGTTCCGGGCTGCCATCTATCTCGCCGACATCGAGGGCTACCCCTACCGGGAGATCGCGGAGATCATGGACACCCCCATCGGCACCGTGATGTCCCGCATCCACCGCGGGCGGGCGAGGCTCCGCGAGCGCCTCGCCAGGCACGCGCCCCAGCCGGCCCTGGCCGGCACATCCCGCTAGCCCGCACCCCCACCGCGCGGCAACCCCCGACCGCGCGGCGCCCCCGGGCGATGCCCGTCGCTGCTCCCCCGGCAGCGGCGGGCATCGTCGCATTTAAAGCCATAACCGTAGGGAACGTGGCCGTCCTGGCCGGTGCCGCAGCAACAGATTGCCGCCGCCGCCAGATGGCAAGAACAGCCGGAGATTCGGCCGTGCTGACCCCGGGGCTTACTCGCCCTTCCAGACCGGCGCGCGCTTCTCACCGAACGCCAGCGCGCCCTCGCGGGCGTCCGCCGAGACGAACACCCGCCCGATGATCTTGCCCTGCCGCTCGAAGGCCTCCGCCGCAGGCCAGTCGGCGGACTCGACAATGACGCGCTTGGTCGCGGTGAGCGCGAGCGGGCCGCCGAGGGCGACCCGGCTGGCGAGTTCCTTCGCCGCGTCGAGTGCCTGGCCGGCCGGGACCAGCCGGTTGACCAGACCCGCCTCATACAGCCGGGACGCCGGATAGTGCTCGCCAGTCAGTGCGATCTCCATCGCCAGGTAGTAGGGGATGCGCTTGGGCAGCCGGAGCAGCCCGCCCGCTCCTGCCACCAGGCTGCGGCGCACCTCGGGCAGCCCGAACTTCGCTGCGTCGCTCGCCACTACCAGGTCACACGCGAGGACCAGCTCGAAGCCGCCAGCGAGCGCGTAGCCCTCGACGGCCGCGATGACCGGCTTGGCCGGAGGGCGCTGAACGATGCCGCCGAAGCCGCGGTCCTCAAAGGCGGGCGAGTCGCCGGACAGGAAGCCCTTCAGGTCCATTCCCGCGCTGAATGTGCCGCCGGCCCCGGTCAGGATCAGGACCTGCACGTCCTTCCTGGCGTCGAGGTCGTCGACAGCCCCGGCGATCCCTCGGGCCACTTCGCCGTTGACCGCGTTCCTGGCCTCCGGCCGGTTAATGGTGATGACGGCGACACCGTCGCTGACCTCGGTCAGGACTGCGGGCATTGGGTCTGACCTTTCTTACTTCAGCTTGCCTTACTTCGGCTGGAAGCGGATGCCGCCGTCGAAACGGAGGACCTCGGCGTTCATGTAGTCGTTCTCAATCAGCGAGCGGACCAGGTGCGCAAACTCGTCCGCTGTGCCCATCCGCTTCGGGAACACGACCGGGGCGACCAGCCTGGCTTTGAATTCCTCGCTGCCCGCAGCGTTGCCGTAGATCGGCGTGTCGATGATGCCGGGGCAGATCGTGTTCACCCGGACGCCGATGGCCGACAAGTCCCTGGCTGCAGGCACCGTCATGCCGATAATTCCGCCTTTCGATGCCGAGTAAGCAAGCTGGCCGGTCTGTCCCTCGATCCCGGCGATGGAGGCAGTGTTGATGACAACGCCGCGGGCGCCGTCGGCGTTGTCCGGCTCGGTCTTCGCCACCGCCGCAGCGCCGATGCTCATAAGGTTGAACGTGCCGATCAGGTTGACATCGATGACCTTGCCGAAGGCGGCCCGATCGTGCGGCGAGCCGTCGCGGCCGACGGTTCGCTGTGCCCAGCCGATGCCCGCGCAGTTGATGATGAAGCGCAGCGGGGGGCCAGCCGAGGCGGCCGCATCGACGGCTGCGCGCACCGAATCGGCATCGCTGACATCGGTCCGCACGAACACCCCGCCGACCTCGTCGGCGAGCGCCTTGCCGAGCTGTTCGTTGAGGTCCGCGACGACTACCTTGGCGCCGGCCCCAGCAAGCGCGCGGACTGTTGCGGCACCCAGGCCGCTAGCCCCGCCGGACACGATCGCAGCGGTTCCGTTGATTTCCATGGCCGGGAGCATACTTCGGGCCACGGCCGGCAACCTGGGCGGGCCACCCGGATGCGCCAGGATCATCTCAAGCCGGGCAAGTCTCCTGCAGACTTCCTGATTTCGCCGCTATTCCCCCTTATCCAGCGGCGCCCGTCCCCCTCCGGCTGTCAGACCTTTGCCGTAACGTGAGGCCTGGTTCGGGTCATCAGCGGGGGAGGAAATCCGTGGCCACAGCGGCGGCGCGCGCGAAGCGCGGCATCAATCCGTGGGTCGTCCTGATCGTCGTCTCGCTCGGCTTCTTCATGACGCTGCTCGACCTGACGATCGTCAACATCGCAATTCCCAACATGATTGACAAGCTGCACGCATCGCTCGATGACGTGCTCTGGGTCATCAACGCCTACGCGCTGGTACTCGCGGTCCTGCTGATCACCTGCGGGCGGCTCGGGGATCTGCTCGGCCAGCGGCAGATGTTCTTTGCCGGAGTTGCCCTGTTTACCGCGGCGTCAGCCGCGTGCGGCCTGGCCCCGTCTGCGGGCTGGCTCATCGCATTCCGGGCGATCCAAGGCCTCGGCGCCGCCATGCTCATGCCGCAGTCACTGGCCATCCTGACGATGGTGTTCCCGCCGGAACGCCGGGGCGCGGCATTCGGCGTGTGGGGCGCAGTCGCCGGTGTCGCCACCATCGCCGGGCCCACGCTCGGCGGCCTGCTGGTCACCGCGTTCGACTGGCGCTACATCTTCTTCATCAACCTGCCGATCGGCATCGCCGTGCTGATCCTGACCGTGGTCTACATCCCGGACCTTCGGACCGGCCAGCGGCATCGCTTCGATATCAGCGGCATCGTGCTGGCCAGCCTGGCCCTGCTCCTGCTCTGCTACGCACTGGTTGAAGGCCAGAAGTACAACTGGGGCACGATCACGTCATTCATCTCCATCCCGCTGTTGTTCGGGGTCGGCGCCGTGCTGCTGGGTCTGTTCGTCTACCAGCAGGCCAGGCGACAAGGTCATGAGCCGCTTGTACCGTTTGCCCTGTTTAAGGACCGGAATTATGCCCTGATGAATCTCGTCACGGGTTTCATCGCCATCGGCATGCTGGGGATTTTCCTGCCCTTCACCATCTACCTGCAGTCCGTGCTCGGGTTCTCCGCGCTCAAGGCCGGCCTGACGATGGCGCCCGCGTCGCTGGTCTCGATGTTCGTCGCGCCGGTCGCCGGGCGGATGTCGGACCGGATCGGCGGCAAGTACATCTTGATGGTGGGCCTGGTGCTTTTCGCGGGCGGCATGGGGTCCATCGCCGTCATCGCGCAGACCAGTTCCGCCTGGTACGACTTCCTCGCCCCGCAGTTCGTCGCGGGTATTGGCATCGGCTGCACGTTCGCGCCGATGATCACGGTGGCCATGCGCAACGTCAATCCGAGACTGGCCGGGGCGGCTTCCGGTGTCTTTAACACAACCCGTCAGGTAGGCACGGTCATCGGCACGGCTGGTGTCGGCGCGCTCCTCCAGAACCGCCTCATCGCTGGCTTCACCAATCAGATCAACCAGCGGGGCGCACATCTGCCGGCGGCTGCTCGCGACAGGCTCCTGGCCGGTTTCCAGGCCGCGGCGAAGGGCGGGCTCGGGGTCGGGCCGAGCCACCAGAGCGCCAGCCTGGGGAGCCAGATCTTCACCCACGGGTTCGTGGCGGCGATGCGGCCATCGATCATTGCCCCGATCCTGTTCCTGCTGGCGGGCGCTGTCAGCTGCGTGTTCATCAAGCAGCAGCAGTCTGCCGCGAGCGGCGCGACCAGCGAGGTAACCGAGCCGAGCGCCGCCGCTACCGGCTGACCCACCACAGGCGTCGCGCTGTCATTGGCAGGCCCGCAGATCGCCGCCAGCAGGCCCGCAGATCGCCGCCAGCCATAGCTTCCGCGAGCAGGCCGGCAGATCCCCGCCAGCCTTAGCTCTCACCAGCAGGCCCTCAGGCCTCCGCGGCCCGCTGGCATCCAGAGGTCACGCCGCCAGAGACAATCCGGGCATAGGGAGCCTTTGAGCCGGACCATCCGCTGACATCCTGACGGTTACGAGCAGGCTAATGAGAGATTTGTAGAGGTTTGACACCGCGAAACCGTCAGGGTGTCACGCCGCAGAATCGATAGCCTGCATCCGAGCGCCGGCCGCCGCCTCGACGGACGTGAGCCTCAGCGAGCCGAACGCGAACGTCTCCACGCAGTCGTCGTTCCTACGCGACTCGCGCCGGCGGAAGCGACTCGAACGGGAACCGGTCCGCGAACGCGGGCCGCAGATCAGACAGCCACACCGCATCCGGATCGAAGTGAGCAAAGAATGGCGTGCCCACCTGCGAGGGATCGCGGGCCTGGATCATGTGCAGCACGAACACCCGCTGGCCAGCGATCTCCGCGACGCCGTCCACGCAGACCTTTCCGGGAGTAGCCGACATCGACGGTCCGCGGACGGTCCGGCATAGCCCCGAGACGGAGCTATAGGCATCGCGGAAAATCTGCGCGGCCCGCACCAGCGGCACAGCGAAGTAGCCCTGGGGCCCGGTGTCCCGCTCAACGAACATGTAATACGGGATGAGGCCCATGCGCACCTGCGTCCGCCACATGGTCGACCAGGTCATCGCATCGTCATTGATGGTCCTGATCAGCGGAGACTGGGTGCGGATCACGGCACCGGCGGAGCCGATCCGGCTGATCGCGGTGGCCACCAGCGGCGGTTCTAGCTCTCGCGGGTGGGTGAAGTGCGCCATCAGAGCGAGCGTCTTGCCCGCGGCGGCAACTTCCTCAAACAGCCGGAGAGCGTCGTCAGCGTCTGGGTCCGAGACATACCGCTGCGGCCAGTAGGACAGTGACTTGGTACCAATCCGGATGGACTCGATGTGGTCGAGTTCTGGTCTGAGCAGCGGCTCGACGTACCTCCGGAGCACGCCCGTCCCCATGATCATCGGGTCACCGCCCGTAATCAGGACGCTAGTGACCTCCCGGTGGGCCGCCAGGTACTCAGCCACCCGGCCCATATCGTCGGTCGCCATCTTGAGGTCGGGCTCACCGACGAACTGCGCCCAGCGAAAACAATAGGTGCAATACGCGTGACAGGTCTGGCCCTGCTTCGGGAAGACCAGCACCGTCTCCGGATATTTGTGCTGGACGCCTGGCAGCGGCTCATCTGCCAGCGTCGGCACATTCAGGACAAGCTGGCCGGCCGGGTGCGGGTTCAGGCGCAGCCGTACCGCGCGGGCGGCAGCCTGGACTTCCAGGTCCGGCGCACCGCGAGCCAGCATCGCCGCGATCGGGGCAACATCTCCCGGCGGCAGCATGTCCGCCTGCGGGAAAACCAGTCTGTAGATGGGGTCAGCCGGCGCAGCAGACCAGTCAATGAGCGATTCGACCACGTAGTCGTTGGTCCGGAACGGCAGCACTGTCGCAACGGCGCGAATCGCCAGCTGCTCGGCTGGGCTGAATCCGGCCCGCGCGGTCAGCCCGTCCAGGTGCTTGGCCGAATATGCGCGGAAGCGACGGCCCTGCAGGGGGACAACAGGGAGAAAATCTTGAACGGTCATGCCACTCCCTCCGGTGACGCGTCGTCGCGGCACCTTGAACGTGCGCATGATCCCCGCGCCGCGGGTTGGCGCGTTCCCCACTCCATGATTACCCGTTTTGTCTCTCGTGACCCACCAGTTGACTGGAGTTGACCGAATTTCGGCCGGCAATCTCATCGTTATCGGAGAATCCTCAGTACCGGCTGACGGTCGGCCCCGGGATTTCCGCCCATCGCCGGGCCCAATGCAATGAGAGGCTAGGCGCCATGCAGTACAGCAGCCGGACAGTGCCCTGAGCCGGTCAGCGAGCTCAGCGCCGCTTCCGGCCCTACCGTCCGACCTCGAGGCAGACGACGAGCTTGCGCACGTCGACGACCGTGAGCCCTGGCCCGCGCCACGGCGGATGATCGCCGTCGATGCCATGGGCGGCGACCACGCTCCCGGGGAGATCGTCGCTGGCGCGATCAAGGCTGCCCGCGAGCTAGGGGTGAGGATCGCCCTCACCGGCAGGCCCGGTCAGCTGCGGCCACTGCTCGCGAGACTGCCAGCGGCCGCAGACGTATACATCGAGCCGGCCGAGGACTCGGTCGCGATGGACGAGGGCGCCCTCGCCAGCTGGCGTCGGCCCCGGTCAAGCATCGCGGTGGCCTGCCAGCTGGTCCGGCGGGGCCAGGCCGGAGCGGTCATGTCAGCGGGGTCAACGGGTGCCATCGTGGCAACCGCCAAGCTTCGCCTACGGCTGCTGCCCGGTGTCACCAGGCCGGCCCTCGCCGTCGTGCTGCCGACCCGGCCGACACCAACCGTGCTGATCGACGCCGGCGCCATCGCAGACCCCAAGCCGGAGATGCTCGTCCAGTTCGCCCAGCTCGGTGTGGCATATGCCGAGGTGGGCTTCGGCATCGCCGAGCCCACGGTCGGCCTGCTGACAATCGGCGCGGAGCCAGGCAAGGGCAACAAGCTGGCCAGGCGCGGCTACGAACTGCTCAATAGTGACGCCCAGCACGGCGGCATGCCATTCAGCTTTACTGGCAACGTCGAGGGCGGAGACCTGCTCTCCGGCCGGGTCGACGTGGTTGTGACAGACGGCTTCACCGGCAACGTCGCGCTGAAGACGCTTGAGGGTACGGCCAGTTTTGTCGCGGCGCAGCTGCGGGAGGTCCTCGGCGGATCCGCTGCGGCCAGGGCCGGCGCGCTCCTGCAACGCCGCGGGCTGCGCGAGCTAGGCGAGCGCTTCGATTCGGAAACCTATGGCGGAGCGGCCCTACTCGGTCTCGAGGCAACTGTGGTGATCGCGCACGGAGCGGTGACCGCCCGCGGCGCCACCGCGGCTTGCAGGCTCGCGGCCGAACTCACGCAGCGACACATCACCGAGCGGATCCGGGAGCGACTCGGACCCAGCCGGGCTGGTCATTTCCTGCGCAGGTCGGACCGCGGGGCATCCCCTACCAGCAGCGCCATCCGGCCGCAGGCACCGAGGTAGCCAGCGAACGGGCCGGTAGGCTGGCAAAATGACAGATCCGGAAGCAGCCCTCGGCCAGCTCGTGCGCCAAGCGCTCGCGGCCGAGCTCGGCGCCGCGTACGCCGACGCCGATCCGCTGATCCGGCCGTCGGGCTTTGCCGACTACCAGTCCAACGCCGCCATGGCGCTGGCCAAGCCCGTCGGCCGGTCGCCCCGGGCTATCGCCGGACCGGTAGCGGACCGGCTCGGAGCCTCCGCCGCGGTCGCCAAGGCAGAGGTCAGCGGCGCGGGCTTCGTCAATATCACCCTCGCTGACGACTGGATCGCCGCGCAGGCAACCGAGCAACTCGCAGACCCGCGGCTCGGCACCCCGCTCGCCGAGCATGCTCAGCGCGTCGTGGTGGACTACTCTGCGCCGAATGTCGCCAAGGAGATGCACGTCGGGCATCTGCGGACGACCGTGGTCGGCGACGCCGTCGTCCAGGTCCTCGAGTACCTCGGCCACCACGTCGTCCGCGCCAATCACATCGGCGACTGGGGAACGCAGTTCGGCCTGCTGCTCGAGCACCTGCTGGACGTGGGCGAGCAGGCTGCGTACGACCAGCTGGCAGCTGGTGAGATCAACGACTTCTACCAGGTAGCGAAGGCGAAGTTCGACGGCGACCAGGGCTTCGCCGACCGGTCCCGCCGCCGGGTGGTCGCGCTGCAGTCCGGTGACCCGGAAACGATGCGCCTGTGGCAGATCCTGGTGCGCGACACCGAGCAGTACTACAACTCGATCTACCAGCGGCTCGGAGTCACGCTGACGGACGCCGACCTGGCGCCCGAGAGCTTCTACAACCCGATGCTCGCCGACGTCTGCCACGAACTCGAGTCGCTGGGCGTCGCGGTGATCAGCGAGGGGGCGCTGTGCGCGTTCCCGCCGGGCTTTACCGCGCGGGACGGCACCCCGCTACCGATCATCTTGCGTAAGAGCGACGGCGGCTACGGCTACGACACCACGGACATGGCCGCAATCCGGTACCGGACTCGCGACCTCGGCTCGGACCGGCTGATCTACGTGGTCGGGTCGGAGCAGGCCCTGCATTTCGCCATGATCTTCGCGGTGGCGCGGCAGGCAGGCTGGCTCTCCGACAAGGTCCGCGCCGAGCACGCGGCCATCGGCATGGTCGCCGGTGAGGACGGCAAGCGCTTCCGCACCAGGTCCGGCGGCTCGGTCAAGCTGATCACGCTGATCAACGAAGCGGTCGACCGGGCGGAGGAGGTCATCAGGGATCGCTACGACGACCCCGGGCAGCGGCGGCAGATCGCCGAGGCGGTCGGCATCGGCGCGCTGAAGTACGGCGACCTGTCGGTGGCGAGGGACTCCAGCTACGTGCTCGACTTCGACCGGCTGCTCGCGCTCACCGGTAACACCGGCCCGTACCTGCAATACGCCGCGGCACGGATTCGCTCGATCTTCGCCAAAGCAGGCCTCGATCCCGTGACCGCCAGCCCCGCCCCGATCATCCTGGGCACGCCCGCGGAGCGGGCGCTTGCCCTCCAGCTGCTCGGTTTCGGCCGGGCGGTCGAGGACGTCACGACGGCCGCGGAGCCGCACAAGCTGGCCGGGTTCCTGTTCGAGGCGGCGAGCGCGTTCACCACGTTCTACGAGCAGTGTCCTGTGCTCAGCGCGGAGGGCGACATCAGGGGCAGCCGGCTGGCGCTGTGCGCGCTGACCCTACGGGTCCTGGTGACCGGCCTCGGGCTGCTGGGAATCAGCGTGCCCGAGCGGATGTAGCAAGGCCGGACGCGATTCGCGGCCAGTTCCCGGGAATCTCCCAGGTCGAGAAGCTCCATTACTCATGGTCGCCGGTCAGGATTTGATCCATGGACACTGAGAACTTTGATCCGTGGAGCCGTCCTCCAGGGAACCCTCCTCCGGAGAACCCTCCCCCGGGGAACCCGCCTCCGGGGAACCCGCATCCAGACGGCCCGCAGCGTCGCCCGCGCTGGTCGGGCAGGACCAGGCGGATCGTTACCACGACCGCCGTCAGCGCGGTGCTGCTCGCCACCGGCACGGTCATCGGCCTAGCGGTGACCGGCGGCGCCTCGGCAGCGGCAAGCCCGTCATCGAGCGTGACACCCGCAGCCTCGACGTCCCCCGGCGCAACGTCGCCGGGCACCAAGGCGTCCCGCTGCGCCGCGATCGTCAACCAGGCGCTCAACAGCAACCATGACAAGCTGGCGCACGCGCTCCATGCTTTCTGCAGCAGTCCCCTCGTGCGCCTGGCCCTGGTTGGCGGCGAGCATGGCCAGGTGACCTTCCGCGGGAAGGCGGGTCCTCGGACCGTCGCCTTCGAGCGCGGCACGGTGAAGTCCGATAGCGGCTCGGTCATCACCGTGACAGCCGCCGACGGGACCACCTGGACCTGGGATATCACGAGCAGCACGGTCATCCGCCAGGCCGGCAGCAAGGCCTCGGCCAGCGCGATCTCCACCGGCGAGCAGGTGTTCGTCGGCGGCACGGTGGCGAGCGGCGCCAACAACGCGCTGCTGATCCGGATCGCGAAATCGTCATCGTCATAGCTCGGCATACGCGAGTAGGGACCCGCCGGGGGGCCGGGTCCCTACTCGCGTGCTGGCCGGCCTCGTTTGGACGCGCCAGCTGCCGTCACCAGCCGGTAGCCTCGTGACGCCGGACGCACGACGCCACTGAGTCAGCACGCCACCAGCAGGACGCGATGACAGACCACGACCGCATACCGCAGGTGCTCGTCGTCGACGACGAGCGCAACATCCGTGAACTCGTGCAGGTGGCGCTCAAGTTCCACGGCTGCTCGGTCAGCACGGCCGGCAGCGGGCGGGAAGCGCTGCGGCAGGCCGAGGCGGCCAGGCCGGACCTCATCGTGCTGGACGTCATGCTGCCGGATCTCGACGGGTTCGAGGTCTGCCGCAGGCTCCGCGCTGCCGGGAACGAGGTGCCCGTCATCTTCCTCACGGCCCGCGACACCTCGTCGGACACCGTCACCGGGCTCGCGATCGGCGGCGACGACTACGTCACCAAGCCGTTCTCGGTAGAGGCCCTGGTTGCGCGTGTCCGGGCCGTCCTGCGGCGCGCGTCCAGGGCCACTGAGGGCGAGGCCACGCCTGATGGCCGACCGAGCGGGAGCGCAGCGCTGCGGGTGGCTGACCTGGAACTGGACGAGGACCGCTGGACTGTGCGGCGAGCGGGCGTTCCGATTGAGCTGTCACCGACCGAGTTCCGGCTCCTCGCTTATCTGATGCGCCACGAGGGCCGGGTGCTCACTAGGGCACAGCTGCTCGAGAGCGTGTGGGGCTGGGACTACTCCGGTGCGTCCCAGATCGTCGAGACCTACGTCAGTTACCTGAGGCGGAAGCTCGACCCGCTCGGCCCGCCGCTGATTCACACCCAGCGCGGCGTCGGTTACACCCTGCGGCCAGCAGCAGACGGGTCTGGGTAACGTGCGCCGCGACCGGAAACTCTCGCTGCGCGGCCGGATGCTCGTGATGCTCGTCGCCGTGACGGTCGTACTGCTGCTGATCATGGGCACGGTCAGCGCGTACCTAGTCACGACCCGAGCGCGCGCGCAGACCGCGTCGGGCGACCAGCGGCTCAGCGCGGCGGCCACGATTCTCGCCAAAAACCCGCAGCTCGCGCAGAACCAGAGCTCCACGGGCTACGCCGCGGTGGAGGTCCCGCTCGCCGGACCCGCGCAGGTCACGTCCCTGACCACGGGGCCGGTGACGGCTCAGCTGGCCGGCCTGGTTGGCCAGTGGCTGAAGCGCCCGGCGGTGGCGCCGATCATGACGCTGGTCCAGCAGGGCCGTCGCGCCAGGGCTGCCGCGCAGCTCCGGGCGCTCAGCTGCCAGCAGTTCCCCAGGCAAGGCTGCAAGCCCGTCCAGTTCGCTCCGGGCCTGGAGGTGGCAAGCCGGTATGTGCCCGCCGACCAGGCCCTGCTGTTCGTCGGCCAGGACGTCAGCACCTTCGATAACCAGGTCCGCGGCTTCGTCCTCGCCGAGCTCATCACCGGCCTGTCGCTCATCCTGCTGCTGGCCCTCGGCGGCGCGTGGCTGATCGGCCGCGGCCTCGAGCCGCTCGACGAGATGACCAGGACCGCCAACCAGATCACCTCGCGAGGCGACCTGACCGCCCGGATGCCCGACGGCGGCGAGGCGACCGAGATCGGCCGGCTGGGTGCCGCCATCAATACGATGCTGGATCGCATCCAGCAGGCGTTCACCTCCCGGCTGCGGTCCGAGCAGAAGGTGCGCGAGTTCGCCGCCGACGCGTCTCACGAGCTGCGCACTCCGCTGACGACCATCCGCGGCTACGCCGAGCTCTACCGGCAGGGTGCGCTCGGCCCGGACCAGCTGCCGAACGCCATGCGCCGCATCGAGCAGGAATCGCAGCGCATGAGCGTGCTCGTGGCGGAACTCCTCGAGCTGGCTCGGCTCGACCGCACCTCGTCACTCGACCTGGCCGAGACCGACCTGGCGAGCCTGGTGAGGGACGCGGTGGCCGACGCGATCGCGGTCGAGCCCGATCGTCCCGTGCGCGCTGCGGCCCCGCCGCATCTGGTGGCCGTGGTGGACGAGGCGCGCATCCGGCAGGTGCTCGCCAACCTGCTCGGCAACGTACGCGAGCACACTCCGCCAGGCACGCCGGCGGTGGTGGCGGTCGGTGAGCGTGAGGGCGGCGTGCTGATCGAGGTGACAGACGCCGGTCCGGGTATGTCGGGGCAGGACGCCGCGCGCGCCTTCGATCGCTTTCACCGGGGGGCGGACCCGCTGGCTGGCCTGGATAAAGATCAAGACCAGGTGCGGAACGCGGCCGACTGGGCGACCGTGCCCTACCCTGTCGCGGTTGCCATGAGTCGCGAGGGCACCGGTTCCGGCGCGAGTGCCGCCATGTCCGGCCACGGTGAGCTAGCGGACGACCCCGGGCCCGACCGGACCAGCGGGAGCGGCCTGGGCCTGTCCATCGTCGAAGCGATCGCCACCGCGCATGGCGGCTCCGCGACACTCGAATCCGCCGAGGGCATGGGCACCCGGGTACGCGTCTGGCTGCCCGTGCGCGTCGTCTCTTAATCGTCCGGCGCGCCGTCGCTCTCGGCGGTCGGGTCCGGCAGGTGCTGGAACAGGTAGTAGGCCGCTAGCAGCCCGAAGATGATCAGCGCGGCGACCGGGGCGAACACAGCGACGATGGTCCCGCCGACATAGCCGGCGTTGCCGATAGTGAATCTCAGCGTCGACAGCCGCGGCGTGCGTACCTGGCGGCGCGCCCCGAGCTCGTGCTGGTGCGCGGCCAGGTAGATCCACAGCGACCCGAAGCCGATGCCAATCGCGATCATCACCAGGCCGTAGGTCACGGCGGCGACCTTGCCCGCCGAACCGTCGTTCAGGTGATCAGCTACGAGAGCCGTGGGGAACGGGATCGCGACGACGCCCATCAGCAGCAGCAGGTTCAGCACCAGCACAGACCGGTCGACCCGGCTGACGGCGGAGAGCATGGTGTGGTGGTTCAGCCACATGATGCCGATGGTCAGGAAGCTGACCACGTAGGCGAAGTAGGCGGGCCAGTGGTTCAGCAGCGTACTGGCAGTGAGATCGTGCGGTGGCCGCGCTGTCTCGTCGGCAATCGGAAGCAGGTTGAAGACGAGAATCGTGATCGCGACGGCGAACACGCCGTCGCTGAACGACTCAACCCGCCGCGAGTCCACTCACGTGTCGCTGGTCGGGCCCGCGGCTCCGTCGGCCGGGGCGGCGCCGACCACGGTCGGCTGGACTGACCGGACCAGCAGCTGGGCCACGTCGACGACCGCGAGCGACTCCTTCGCCTCGCCGGAGCTCTGCTTCGCCGCGACCGCGTCGCCGAGCATGACCAGGCAGAAGGGGCAGCCGGTCGAGATGGTGTCGGGATCGGTGCCGAGCGCCTCGTCGATCCGCTCGGTGTTGATCCGCTTGCCGATCCGCTCCTCCATCCACATCCGCGCGCCGCCGGCCCCGCAGCAGAAGCCACGCTCCTTGCACCGGTGCATCTCCTGCGCTTGCACGCCCGGCACGTGCTCCATGATCTCCCTCGGCGGCGTGAACACCCGGTTGTGCCGGCCGAGGAAGCACGGGTCGTGGTAGGTGACCTTTTCCTCGATGGGGCTGACCGGCTTGATCCGGCCGTCGGCCACGAGCCGGGCCAGTAGCTGGGTGTGGTGGATCACCTCGTAGTTCCCGCCGAGCTGCGGGTACTCACGCGCGATGGTGTTGAAGCAGTGCGGGCAGCTGGCGACGATCTTCCGGGCGCCGGCCTCGTTCAGCGTCTCGATGTTCTGCTGGGCCAGCATGCTGTAGACGAACTCGTTGCCCATTCGCCGCGCCGGGTCGCCGGTGCAGGTCTCGGCCGGGCCCAGTACAGCGAAATTCACCCCTGCTGTGTGCAGCAGCTGCGCGATTGCCCTGGTCGTCTTCTTCGCCCGGTCCTCGAGCGCACCTGCGCAGCCGACCCAGAACAGGTACTCGACCTCGTCACCGATCTTGCCGTCGACGACCGGCACCTCGAAGCCGAGGTCACTCATCCAGTCGCTCCGGCGCGACTCGCCCATCCCCCACGGGTCGCCCTTGTTCTCCAGGTTCTTCAGCATGGTGGCCGCCTCGGTCGGGAAGGCCGACTCCACCAGCACCTGGTACCGGCGCATGCCGGCGATGTGGTCGAGGTGCTCGATGTCGACCGGGCATTCCTCCACGCACGCGCCGCAGTTCGTGCAGGACCACAGCTCATCGGGGTGGATGACGCCATGGGCGTCCTCGTCGCCGATGATCGGCCGCTCTGCCTCCGCCCTGGCCGCCTCTGGCAGCGCCGCCCTCGCCTCGTCGGACGAGGCCAGCAGGTACGGCGCCTTAGCGAACGCGTGGTCGCGAAGCTCGAGGATGATCATCTTCGGGGACAGCGGCTTGCCGGTGGCCCACGCCGGGCATTGCGACTGACACCGGCCGCACTCGGTGCAGGTGGCCAGGTCGAGCATGCCTTTCCAGCTCATGTCCTCGACCTTGCCGATGCCGAAGACGTCGGTGTCGGGATCGGCCTCCTCGAAGTCCAGCACCTTCCCGTTGGACCGCATTGGCTCCAGCGGGCCGAGGCCATTCGGGCGCCGCGAGAACAGGACGTTGATCGGCGCGACCACGATGTGCAGATGCTTGGAGTAGGTGACGAACACGCCGAAAGCCAGGATCACCGCCAGCTGGAGCAGGATGAACGTGGTCTCTATGCCATTGTTCGCCGCCCCCGCCGGGTGCAGCCAGTGCCCGACAATCTCGGACGCGAAAGCGCCGCGCGGGTACGGGAAGTTGCCGGTGTTGATCTGGGCGCCCCGGTACATCAGCAGTGTCGCGATGACCAGGAAGATGCCGAGCAGCACCAGCCAGGCCGCGCCGGTGTGGGAGCCGGCGAATCGGGATCGCCGGCCTTCCCGCTTGGGGTCGCTCGTGAGCCTGATCACAGCGAAAGTGATGATTCCGGCGAGAACCATCACTGCGAACAGGTCCTCGAGGAAGCCGACCCAGGCCCAGGTGCCGATCAGCACGATCGCAAAATGCTCGCTGAACAGCGCGCCGAAGGCCTCGATGATAGTCAGCAGCAAGACGATGAAGCCCCAGAAGGTGAAGGCGTGCGCTAGGCCCGGCACCGACCACTGGAGCAGCTTGCGCTGGCCGATGACCTCGGTGACCTGAGTCTCGCCCTGTCTGGCCGGGTGCTCGCGCAGTGCCTCGATCCGCTCGGGAGCGGGCTGCGCGGTCCGGCCGATGCGCGCCAGGTACCACAGGCGGTGGCCTGCCAGCACACCGGCGATGACGGTCAGGACAAGTCCGATGATGATGCGCAGTGCCAACGCAACCTCCAGTTATGGCAACGGGTCACAGCGTACGCGGGCACGTTAGGACGACCATCGCGCGTCCCGGTCGCATTAGGGTATGCAGCGAGCGCGAGCATTCCTGGGGAGGGTCGTGTGACCGCCAGTGTCGCCGACAGGCACCGCGACGAGCCCTCGGGGGCGACATCGCGGCGGCTGCACGGTGCCCAGGACTGGCTGCCCGCCCTGATCTACAGTGCTGGCGTCTACCTGGTCGTCCGCGTCGCCCTGTTGCTCCTGGGCGCCGCCGCCTGGGGGCTGACAGGCGAGCACGCCTCTGTCGCCCCCGACGGCTCGGTTCCGGTCCTGACTAATGGCTGGCACAACGCGATCACCGGCTGGAACAAGCAGGACTCCCTCTGGTTCCTGCAGATCGCACAGCACGGCTATAGCCTGCACAACGCCAGCGCCGCCTTCTACCCGGCCTACCCGGCGCTGATCCGCGTCGTCGGCTACCTCTGTCTCGAGCACCTGTACCTGGCCGCCTACCTGGTCTCCAACGGTGCCCTTCTGGCGGCGCTGGTCATCTTGTACCGGCTGACCGAGCGAGAGTACGACGAGGCCACGGCGCGCCGGGCGGTGCTCTATCTCTGCGTCTTCCCGACCGCCTTCTTCCTGTTCGATACCTATTCCGAGGCCGTCTTCCTGCTCTCCGCTGTCGGCGCGCTCGCCCTGGCCAGGAGCGGCCGGTGGGGCTGGGCCGGCCTGGTCGGAATTGTTGCCACGCTCACCCGTAGTGCGGGCGTCGCCGTGGTCCTGGCCCTCGCGGCCGAGGCCGCGCACCAGGCGATCGAGGAGCGCCGTGGAACGGAGCCCGCCAAGGCCACCCGGCTCGGCCTGATGCCCCGTACCGTCCTCCGGCTCGGCGCAAGCGCGCTGCCGCTGGCTGGCCTCGGCGGCTACCTGCTGTTCTGGCAGTTGCGCTACCACGACTGGTACCGGCCGATCCGGCTGGAGAACAGCAACTGGGGCCGCGTCTTCACCACGCCCTGGCAGACGCTCTGGCACGGACTGACCATGGCCGTGCAATACGGGCAGGCCGGTAACACGGGCTGGTGGACACTGGACTTCGTACTCGTCGCGGCCGGGATCGTGCTGGCAATCTGGGTGACGGTCCGCGCCCGCCCGGTTTACGCGGTCTACGCGTGGGCCAGCATCCTGCTGTTCCTCTGCGCGGCGTGGCCGGGGCGGCCGCTCGCGAGCGACCCGCGGTACCTGGTCACCATTTTCCCGCTGATCTGGCCCCTGGCCCGGCTCGGTCGCCGGCCAGGCGCGCACCAGGCTGTGCTCGGCGTCTCGGCGGCCGGCCTGGCTATCGTCGGCTGGCTCTTCGTCTCGACCACCCTGGTGTTCTGACATGACCGCCAGGGTGATCACAGCGCAAGGCGCCGGGCGGGTGGCCTGGCAGGCCGCGGTGCTCCAGCGACTGCGCGTCGGGTCGCCTGCGCTCCGTTACTGCGCTGGGGTGTACCTGGCCGTGCGGATCGCCCTGTTCGTGCTGGCGTCCGCCGCGTGGGGCCTGACCTCCGAGCCGGCTGCCTCGATGCCGAACGGGCAGCCGCTGCCACTGACCAACGGCTGGCACAACGCCTTCACGGACTGGAACAGAGAGGACGCCAACTGGTACCTCTACATCGCGGCGCACGGTTACTCCAGTCACGACGCCACCGCCGCGTTCTTCCCTGGCTTTCCCATGCTGGTGCGACTGGTCGGCTACTTGTGCTTCGGCCACCTGCTCCTCGCGGCCTACCTGGTCTCCAACGGCGCGCTGCTGGCTGCGATGGTCATCCTGTACCGGCTGACCGAGCGGGAGTACGACCAGGTCACCGCCCGGCGGGCGGTGCTGTACTTGGCCATCTTCCCGACCGCGGTGTTCCTGTTCGGCTTGTACTCCGAAGCCCTGTTCCTGCTGTTCGCAGTCGGCGCGCTCGCGCTGGCGAGGCAGGGCCGGTGGGGCTGGGCGGGCGTTGTCGGCCTCGGTGCCACGCTGACGCGCAGCATGGGGCTGATCGTCGCGCTTGCGCTGGCGGCCGAGGCCATCCACCAGACGGTTGAGCGGCACCGCGGGCCCGACAGGCCCTCCTGGCGCGGCACGCTCGCGACAGCGGTACCGCGCCTGTGCGCGAGCGCACTGCCGCTCGCCGGAATCGCCGGGTACCTGCTGTTCTGGCAGCTCCGCTACCACGACTGGCACCGGCCCATCGCCCTGGAGAAGACCTGGTGGCAGCGCGACGTCGTGCCGCCGTGGCAGTCACTCTGGCACGGTCTCGATCTGGCGGTACGCAGCGGCTCGCTCGGCGGCCAGGGGTGGCCGGCCTTCGACTTCGTGCTCGTCGCGGTAGGGCTGGTGCTCGGCATCTGGGTCGCGGTGCGCGCCCGCCCGGTCTACGCCGTCTATGCCTGGGGCTGCATGCTGTTCTTCCTGGCCGACTCCTGGTCGCAGCGGCCGCTGGCGAGTGATCCCCGGTACCTCGCGGTGCTCTTCCCGCTGGCGTGGGCGCTAGCCCGGCTGAGCCGGCGGCAGGGCTGGCACGACGCCGTGGTGGCGTGCTCGGCCGCGTCGCTGGCAATCGTGTCCTGGCTGTTCCTGACCACCATGTCGGTCTACTGACCCGCGCCTCCCCGCCCTGGCGACACCCTGACGCTTTCGCTGCCACAAAAGGGGCGCATCGGGCGTGAGAGTCCTCGGAAGCGTCAGGATGTCAGAGTGAGCCGGGTCAGGAATCAAGCGAACTGCGTATTCCGGGCGCGCTAACTGCCGACGCGGCGGAGCACGAAGACCCCGTCGCTGGCGAAGACCTGCTGGTAGCTCGCGCCATGCTCCAGGTTCTTAACCTGGCCCAGCACCGCCGGGGGGGCTGCCTCGGCGCAGACCGCTTCCCAGGCCGTGCAGTCTGTGCTCTGGGTGTCGAAGACGACGTACTGCGTGGCCGGGTCGAGCGCGGCGGTGCCAAGCCAGAACGTGTCGGTCCTCGCGGCGAGGGGCGCTAGCAAGTCCAGGTCGGTCGAAACCGTCGCGCCGTCCGGCACCACCGCTATGGCGCGATTCTCGGCGGCGACGTGCGGGCCGAGCGTGTAGGTGGCGGGCGTCCACAGCTCAGTGAGCGGAAACTGAAAGGCCAGGGCGGCGCAGATCGCCACCATGGCGGCGGCGCCGTAGCGATGCGCCACCAGCGCGAGCTTGGCCGGCCGCTGCTGGGCGCGGATCCGGGCCATGGCGTCGATCGCCGCGATGAACACGATCGGCATCACAGTGGCGTTGTAGTGCCAGTCGGTGCCCCAGTACGCCGAGTTCGTGTCGACCGCGCGCTCCAGCAGGCTCGGCAGGGCCGCGAGCACGATGGGCGAGCGCAGCGCGATGAACGCGGTAGGCAGCAGGATCATCACCAGCGTCGGCAGCTTGGTGGACGCGCCGTCGCTGACGGTCGACCAGAGACCGCTGACGCTGAAGTGGCCGCCGGTCGGATTGAACGCGCCCGCGTCGGTCCAGTACTGGTAGCTGTGCAGCGCGCTGAAGTGCGGAATGATCACCATGATGGCCAGCAGTGACCAGAACAGGCCCCAGCCAGAAACCAGCAGGCCAGCCCAGTAGCGGCGGTAGGCGAACGCCATGATCAGCCCGATCGCCACCAGCGTGAAGCCCTGATCCTCCTTGACGAAGACCAGCGGGAGCGCCCACGCCACGGCGGCTCGCATCCGGCCGCGAACCATGGCTGACAGCGAGAACGCAAGCAACGGCACCGCGAAGGCGATCTCGTGAAAGTCGTACTTCGCTAGCTGCTGCAGTCCCCACGACAGTCCGTAGGCCGCGGCGACGCAGCGGCCCGCGGCAGGACCCAGCAGCTCACGGCCAAGCTGGCTGACCGGCAGCACGGACACGCCCGCGAGCAGCGCCTGGACGACGAGCAGCGTGACCGGCGACGGGAACAGCCGGAAGAACGGCGCCACGAGCGCAACGATCGGGTGGAAATGGTCGCCGAGCAGGTTGTAACCGGCGCTCTTGATGTCCACGACGGGCGCGTGCAGGTGCGCGTACTGCTTCACGTACTCGGTAAAGATGCCGAGATCCCAGGAGGTGGGGTCGCGGCGCAGATAGTGGAACACCGAGATCACGCAGTACGCAGCAGTGACGCTCGCTGCGATTAGCACGGTAACGGGGTCCAGGAGGCCGGTCCCGCGGGCAGGTCCGCGGTCGGGCCGGCTCTCGGTGTCCGCCGCTCCGTCCTCCGGGCCGGTTGCCAGCCCGCCAGAGTCCGGCAGCGCTATGTCGCGGGGGCTCGCCAGCCAGGCGCTTGGCAAGGCGCCTGCCGAGGCGCCTGCCGAGGCGCCTGCCGAGGCGCTTCCCTCGGCTGATGAGTCGTCCAGCGGCACGGCCGATCCTCCTGCGATCCGATGCGTGCACAGCGACCGCTCGGGCTGACCGGTGCCCGCTGAGCACGGCCGATGTTAGTGGCATCGGGGCACTGCCACGGTACCGCCGCTCACACGCGCATTCCTGAACAGCGCCTCATAACGGCGAACTGGCAGAGCGCTGCGGTCGGAAACTAGCCCGTTCCCAGGGAATATCCACCCCACCCGTATAGTTCGGATCAGCGGGACAGCAAAGTTGAGCCGAGTAGGCTCAGCTAGTTTGCCAGGCTTACGTGGGCGTGGCAGACTTGAGCCGTCAGCACTCAACCTTTCAGATCGGACCAAGGACAGAACACATGGCACGTGCGGTAGGCATCGACCTGGGGACGACCAACTCCGTCGTCGCCGTCCTCGAGGGCGGAGAGCCCTCAGTCATCGCCAACGCCGAGGGCTCGCGGACCACGCCGTCCGTGGTGGCTTTCGCGAAGAATGGCGAGGTACTCGTCGGGGAAGTCGCTAAGCGGCAGGCCGTGACCAACGTCGACAGGACCATCCGCTCGGTCAAGCGCCAGATGGGCACGGACTGGAGCGTCTCGATCGACGGCAAGAGGTTCACGGCGCAGCAGATCAGCGCGTTCATCCTGCAGAAGCTGAAGAGGGACGCCGAGGCGTACCTGGGCGAGACAATCAACGACGCCGTGATTACGGTGCCCGCGTACTTCAGCGACGCGCAGCGGCAGGCGACTAAGGAGGCCGGCCAGATCGCGGGGCTGAACGTGCTGCGGATCATCAACGAGCCGACCTCGGCCGCACTGGCGTATCACCTGGAGAAGGAGAACGAGGCCACCATCCTCGTCTTCGACCTGGGCGGCGGCACGTTCGACGTGTCCCTGCTGGAGGTGGGCGAGGGCGTCGTCGAGGTCAAGGCGACGAGCGGCGACAATCACCTCGGCGGCGACGACTGGGATCAGCGGATCGTCGACTGGCTGGTCACGGACTTCAAGAACAGCTACGGCGTCGACCTATCCAAGGACAAGATGGCGCTGCAGCGGCTGCGGGAGACCGCGGAGAAGGCGAAGATCGAGCTGTCCAGCTCGACTGAGTCCCAGATCAACCTGCCCTACATCACCCACTCCGAGCAGGGCCCCCTGCACCTGGACACCAAGCTCTCCAGGGCAGAGTTCCAGAAGATGACCTCTGACCTGCTCGACCGTTGCAAGTCACCGTTCCAGCAGGTGATCAAGGACGCCGGCATCCCGCTCGACAAGATCCATCACGTCGTGCTGGTGGGCGGCTCCACCCGGATGCCCGCCGTCGTCGAGCTGGTCAAGGACCTGACCGGCGGCAAGGAGCCCAACAAGGGCGTCAACCCGGACGAGGTCGTCGCCGTTGGCGCGAGCCTGCAGGCTGGCGTGCTGAGGGGCGAGGTCAAGGACGTCCTGCTGCTCGACGTCACGCCGCTTTCGCTCGGCATCGAGACCAAGGGCGGCATCTTCACCAAGCTAATCGAGCGGAACACCACGATCCCGACCAAGCGGTCGGAGATCTTCACGACCGCCGATGACAATCAGCCGTCGGTACAGATCCAGGTGTTCCAGGGCGAGCGTGAGATCGCCGCGTACAACAAGAAGCTGGGCATGTTCGAGCTCGCTGGCATCGCCCCGGCGCCGCGTGGCATCCCGCAGATCGAGGTCACCTTCGACATCGACGCCAACGGCATCGTCAACGTGTCGGCCAAGGACCTCGGCACCGGCAAGCAGCAGTCCGTCCAGATCACGGGCGGTTCCGCGCTGGCCAAGGACGACATCGAGCGGATGATGGCGGACGCCGAAAAGTACGCCGAGGAGGACCGCCAGCGGCGCGAGGAGGCTGAGGTCCGCAACCGCGGCGAGTCGCTCGCTTACACGACCGAGAAGTTCCTCGGCGAGAACGCCGACAAGGTCCCGGATGACGTCAAGTCCGAGGTGGAGGCCGCTATCGCGGACCTGAAGAAGGCGCTCGAGGGCACCGATACCGAGGCCATCAAGACGGCGACCGAGCACGCGGCTCAGGTGAGCCAGAAGATGGGCACCGCCATCTACGCCCAGTCGCAGCAGGCTTCGGCGCAGGCCAGCGAGCCGGAAGCCGAGGCGGACGGCCACGATGACGACGTCGTCGAGGCTGAGATCGTGGACGACGACAAGGAGGGCGGCGCCGCCTGATGAGGCCTGAGGATGAGAGCCAGGGTCCCGTCGTCCGCGATCGCAGGCGGATTGACCCGACCACTGGCCAGGTACGCGATACCGGCGAGGCCGGCCCGCGAGGCGGGCCGGCGCCGGGCGGGCAAGGGCGACCCGGCAAGCACTCGGTGTCCCGGCCGGGCGGGGCGCCCGCCAACGGCACCGGCCAGGACGCCGAGGGCGGTGACGCTCGCGACCCGGCCGAGGCGGCTGCTGCCGCCGCGGCGGATGCAGCGGCGAAGCTGGCTGAGCGGACGGCCGACCTGCAGCGACTGCAGGCCGAGTACGCCAACTACCGCAAGCGGGTCGAACGAGACCGGCTGGCCGTCCGCGAGCAGGCGCTTGCCAACGTGCTCAACGAACTGATCCCAGTGCTCGACGACATCGGCCGGGCGAGGGAACACGACGAGCTGACCGGCGGGTTCAAGTCGGTCAGCGAGTCACTGGAAGGGATCGCTGCCAAGCTCGGCCTGACATCGTTCGGCGAGGCGGGAGACCCGTTCGACCCCACGCTGCACGACGCACTGACGCACTCGTACTCGGCAGACGTGACCGAGCCCACCGCGGTGCAGATCTTCCAGCCCGGTTACCGGGTGGGTGAGCGGATCATCCGCCCGGCCAGGGTGGCGGTCGCCGAGCCGGGCTCCGCTGAGACGCCAGGAGGCGGCGAGGCAGAGGAGACGGCACCCGCAGAAGACGCGGTGCTGGAGGCCGACGCAGCACCCGCGGAGGAGGCGGCGGCTGACCAGGAGCAACCCGGCGCGGCGCCTGACGACACCGCCGACTGACTGAATGAATAGTGAGCCGGGGCCGGCCGCCCGCACCGCCGGGCGGCTGGCCCCGGTCATGACAGAGCTCCCGAAAGAGGCACGTTGAGCACCAAGGATTACCTGGAGAAGGATTTCTACAAGACCCTCGGGGTGTCCAAGGGCGCTTCAGCCGACGAGATCAAGAAGTCGTACCGCAAGCTCGCCCGCAAGTACCACCCCGACGCCAACGAGGGCGACCCGAAGGCGGAGGCGCGGTTCAAGGAGATCTCCGAGGCATACACGGTGCTGTCCGACGACAAGCGCCGCAAGGAATACGACGAGGCTCGCTCGCTGTTCGGCGGCGGAATGCGGATGCCAGGATCCGGGACCGGAGCTGGTTCGGGCGGCTACAACATCGACTTCGGCGATCTGTTCGGCAATGCTGGCGGTGCCGGCGGGCGGCTTGGCGACTTGCTCGGCGGCGTCTTCAACCGCGGGGGCACGACCACGAGCCGCACCAGGCCGCGGCGCGGCGCGGACGTCGA
This sequence comes from uncultured Actinomycetota bacterium, assembly GCA_963718765.1. Classification (GTDB taxonomy): domain Bacteria; phylum Actinomycetota; class Actinomycetes; order Streptosporangiales; family Streptosporangiaceae; genus JAJYUU01. Next base: position 89,865 of record CAVQZV010000018.1, on the reverse strand, counting down.
GACAGAGACCACGCTAACCTTCGTCGACGCGATCAACGGGACGACCGTGCCGCTGCGGCTGACCGGCGAGGGTCCGTGCTCCGTGTGCAAGGGCACCGGAGCCAAGGCCGGCACCGTACCTCGGGTGTGCCCGACCTGCGAGGGAACCGGACAGGGCAGCCGCAACCTCGGCAGCTTCGCGTTCTCCGAGCCGTGCCGCACCTGCCGCGGCCGGGGACTGGTCGTCGACGACCCCTGCACGACGTGCTCGGGCAGCGGACGCGCGATGAGCACCCGGACCATCCAGGCCAGGATCCCGGCCGGCGTCGAGGACGGGGGACGGATCAAGCTGGCCGGCAAGGGCGCTCGAGGCGAGAATGGCGGCCCGGCCGGGGACCTGTACGTCCGCGTCCATGTCAAGCCGCATCCGCACGGCGTTTTCGGGCGGTCGGGAGCGAACCTGACGATCACCGTCCCGGTGACGTTCGCGGAGGCCGCGCTCGGCGCCGAGATCAAGGTTCCGTCACTCGGTGGCATGCCGGTCAGCCTGCGGATTCCCGCGGGCACTCCCGGCGGCCGCACGTTCCGGGTCCGCGGCAAGGGTGTCCGGCGCAAGGACGGCACCGCCGGCGACATGCTCGTCACCGTGGCCGTCCAGGTCCCGCAGCAGCTGAGCGATAAGGCACGCGACGCGCTTGAGCAGTTCCGGGACGCGACGGCGGGCCCGGACATGCGAGCCGACCTGCTGCGCGACGCCAACGGCTAGCCGCCGAGGGAGATGACATGACCAGCGATTTCGAGCTCACCGACGACACCCCGGTGTACGTCATCTCAGTGGCGGCACAACTGTCCGGGCTGCATCCGCAGACCCTGCGCGCCTACGACCGGCTCGGGCTGGTCTCGCCGGGCCGGTCGGCCGGCCGCGGCCGGCGCTACTCGCTCCGGGACATCCTGAGCCTGCGCGAAGTACAGCGGCTGTCTCAGGAGGAGGGCATCAACCTCAACGGCGTCAAGCGCATCCTCGAGCTCGAGCTCGCCGAGCGGCGCAACCGGATCCTGGTTGCCGAGCTGACCGCCGAGATCAGCCAGCTTCGCGTCGAACTGGAGTCGACGCGGGCTGTCGCAGCACGGCTGGCCACCCTGGCGCGCGGCCGGCCCGACGGCGCGGCACTCGTGCCCGTACGGGCGCCGGCCGCAGGCCGCGCCCCGGCGGGAGGCGCCGCGGGCGGCGCGCCCGGAACGCAGGCCGTCGCCGCCGCGGACATCAAACCCCAACCCAGGCCGAACGTGGCCGACGCCGGCTGATCCGGCCGGTCCGGCCGCAGCTCAACCGGGCGAACACAACGGGGAGTTGACAACTGTGGACCAGAAGCTGACCACGAAGAGCCAGGAGGCTCTGTCCGAGGCGGTTAAGGCAGCCGCCGCGGCTGGTAATCCCAGCGTGGACGGCCTGCACTTGCTCGCTACCCTGATCGAGCAGGAGGGCGGGACCGCTGCACCGCTGCTGCGCGCGGTCGGCGCTGATCCCGGCGACCTGCTGGCCCGGGCGCGCACCGAACTGGCCCGGATGCCGAAGGCGGCCGGGGCGACTGTCAGCGCCCCGCAGACCTCTCGCCAGCTGCTGGCCGCGCTCGCGACTGCGGGCAAGGTCGCGACTCAGATGTCGGACGAGTATGTCTCCACCGAGCACCTGCTGGCGGGCCTGGCTACCGATGGCGGCCAGGCGGCGACCATGCTGCGCGACGCAGGCGCCGGGCCACAGCAACTCACCGACGCCTTCGAGCATGTTCGCGGCCATGCGCGGGTGACCTCGCCGGATCCGGAGAGCACCTATCAGGCGCTCGAGAAGTACGGCATCGACCTGACCCAGGCTGCCAGGGACGGCAAGCTCGACCCGGTTATCGGCCGCGACGCGGAAATCCGCAGGGTGATCCAGGTGCTGTCCCGGCGGACCAAGAACAACCCGGTGCTCATCGGCGAACCAGGCGTGGGCAAGACGGCCGTGGTGGAGGGCCTCGCCCAGCGCATCGTGGCAGGGGATGTGCCCGAGTCGCTGCGCGATAAGCGCGTGGTCGCGCTCGACCTCGGCGCGATGGTCGCGGGCGCCAAGTACCGCGGCGAGTTCGAGGAGCGTCTTAAGGCAGTCCTGAACGAGATCAAGCAGAGCGAAGGCCAGATCATCACGTTCATCGACGAGCTGCACACCGTGGTCGGAGCCGGCGCAGCCGAAGGCGCGATGGACGCCGGGAACATGCTCAAGCCCATGCTCGCCCGCGGCGAGCTGCGGATGGTCGGCGCCACCACGCTGGATGAGTACCGGCGGCGCATCGAGAAGGATCCAGCCCTGGAGCGGCGCTTCCAGCAGGTACTGATCGGCGAGCCGTCGGCTGAGGACACCATTGCCATCCTGCGCGGGCTGAAGGGCCGGTACGAGGCGCACCACCAGGTGCAGATCTCTGACGCCGCCCTCGTTGCCGCTGCGACCCTGTCGGACCGGTACATCACCGCACGGTTCCTGCCGGACAAGGCGATCGACCTCATCGATGAGGCTGCGTCGCGGCTCCGGATGGAGATCGACTCCCGGCCGGTCGAGGTCGACGAGCTGCAGCGCGCCGTCGACCGGCTGAAGATGGAGGAGATGGCGCTCGCCAAGGAGAACGACGCTGCCAGCCGCGAGCGGCTCGAACGGCTGCGCGCAGACCTGGCAGACAAGCAGGAGCAGCTCACCGGGCTGGTGGCCAGGTGGGAACGGGAGAAGTCCAGCCTCAACAAGGTCGGCGAGCTCAAGAAGCAGTACGACGAGCTGCGGGGTCAGGCAGACCGAGCGCAGCGCGACGCCGATTTCGAGACCGCGTCCCGGCTGATGTATGGCGAGATCCCGGCACTGGAACGCCAGATCGCCGAGGCAGCCGCAGCCGCCAGCGAGGACGGTGGCTCCGCCGTTCCGGCCGAAGCGCCGATGGTAAAGGAGGAGGTCGGACCCGACGACGTTGCGGACGTCGTGTCCTCCTGGACCGGCATTCCGGCGGGCCGCCTCATGGAAGGCGAGACCGGCAAGCTGCTCCGGATGGAAGAGGAGCTGGGCAACCGGCTGATCGGCCAGCAGCGCGCGGTGCAGGCGGTCTCGGACGCCGTCCGTCGATCCAGGGCTGGAATCTCCGACCCGGACCGACCGTCGGGCTCGTTCCTGTTCCTCGGCCCTACCGGTGTGGGCAAGACCGAGCTGGCCAAGGCCCTCGCCGAGTTCCTGTTCGACGACGAGCGGGCGATCATCAGGATCGACATGAGCGAGTACTCCGAGCGCCACTCGGTAGCGCGGCTGGTCGGTGCCCCGCCTGGCTATGTCGGGTACGAGGAGGGCGGCCAGCTCACCGAGGCAGTCCGGCGCCGACCGTACTGCGTCGTGCTGCTCGACGAGGTGGAGAAGGCGCACCCGGAGGTCTTCGACATCCTGCTGCAGGTACTGGACGACGGCAGGCTGACCGACGGCCAGGGCCGGACCGTGGACTTCCGGAACACAATCCTGATCCTGACGTCCAACCTCGGGTCACAATTCATCGCCGACCCGACGCTGTCCGACATCGAGACCACCGAGCAGGTCATGGCGGTGGTCCGGGCGACGTTCAAGCCCGAGTTCCTGAACAGGCTCGATGACGTCATCGTGTTCGACGCCTTGACCATGGATGAGCTCACCCAGATCGTCGATCTGCAGGTCAGCCGTCTCGCGGCGCGGCTGTCGGGCCGCAGGCTGACGCTGAGGGTGACACCGGCGGCTAGCGAGTGGCTGGCGGTCACAGGCTTCGACCCGGTGTACGGGGCCCGGCCGCTGCGACGGCTGATCCAGTCCTCGATCGGCGACAAACTCGCGCGGGAACTGATCGCCGGCGAGGTCACCGACGGTGACACGGTAGTTGTCGACGTGGACGAAGGGGCCGACGCGCTGCGGGTCGGGCCAGAGCGCGCGGCCGCTAGCCAGGCCGTCTAACCCTGACTCCTGGCTAGGCCTTGTCCAGGAGGGCGTCGTAGTCGTCCTCAGGCAGCCCGAGGTCGTTGCGGATCCGGTAGCGCAGCCGCAGCAGCAGCAGCAGCTCGGACTGCGCGCCGTCCAGCCGCTGGCCGGCCCCAAGGCACAGCTCTACCCCGGTAGTCGCCCAGCCCAGTGCGCCCATCATGTCGCCGCGGTCGAGCAGCAGCTCCGCCGTCAGGTCGCAAGTCCGCGGATCGGCCGGCCGTTCCGCCGCCAGCGTGCTGAGCAGACGCTGTGCTTCATCCTCGCGGCCGAGCTGGAACAAGGCCCGGGCCAGTCCCACCCGCGGGTCGACGGAAACCGGACCGCCGTCAGCAATGGCCCGGCGGTACCAGTCCGCCGCTTCGGCTGGGTCGTCGGCCAGCAGCCACTGGTCCGCCGCGCGAAGGCACGCCTCGGCTCGGGGCATGCTGGCTGTCTCGGTGCCGAGGGTCGCGAGCCTGGTCATCTCTTGGGCAGCGGCCGCGTGATCACCGCTGGCCGCTGCGTCGAACTCAAGTGAGTCGAAAGTCTCCCGGCTCAGTGACGGCACGTGACCAACGTATCCGGGAATCCGACTCAATGTGCCGGGCAACGCGTCTGTAATGGCTTTGGTATCAAACCAGCAGCCTGCAGGCGGAGCGAGGGGCTGCGAGGTGGCGACAGCCGCTTACTAGTGGCGGGACCGCTCGAGAGCATCCCAGAAGCCACGGCGCAGCGCATGGCGGACCTCGTCGTGAAGCAGCGAGTCGATGGGCAGCGCCGATCCCTGCAGCAGCCGGGCCTCGAGGTCAGACGGCATCCGTGGCTTCCTGGCCAGCACAGCCTCGAGCCACAGCGCCGGGGCGTCTCGCGCGACCGCCTCGCCGAACCCGAATCCCTCCGCGTGCGCGGACTGAACCGCCTCGCTTACCGGCAGCTGCGCAGGCGGCGGCGGGCTCGTTGGCGCCCCGGCCCCGTAAGGGCCGGCCCCGTACGGCTGCTGGCCGGGCGGGCCACCGAACTGCGACGACGCCGGCATCTGACCCGGATAGCCGCCGCGGTCCTCGCCATAAGGCATGCCATTGCCGGCCGGCAACTGACGCTGCGGCAGTGGCGGGCGCTGGGCGTCAAAAGGAACCAGGGCGTTCTGCTGACCGGCTAGACCACGCGCGCTGTGCTGCCCCGCGTTGAGCCCAGAGGAAGGCGGCAGAGCCGACGCTGACTGCGGCAGCGCATGCGGTTGCTGGCCCGCAGGCAGCTGTCCCGTGAGCGGCTGGCCTGGCTGGCCAGGCTGGCCAGGTCCGGCAGGCAACTGGTGTTGCGGCCCGCCGGACCAAACGCCCAGCTGACCGCCGACGGATCCGGCGTGGCTGATGACACCCGGCTGCATCACCGGAGCCGCAGGCTGTGCCGGCGGCAGTCCGCTGCCCGGCATGCCGTTCGCAGGCATGCCAGTACCGGACAAGCCATGGGCGGGCATCCCGTTGCCTGGGACGCCGTTGGCTGGTGCGGCAGCAGCCGGAAGGCCATTGGCGTGGCCTCCACCGGCCGGCACGCCGGTGCCTGGCATGGCGTGCGCGCCCGGTCCAGCCAAACCTGGCGGGGGCGCAAGGCCCAAGACCGGCTGATCTGCTTCACCAGCGAGTTCCGGGCCGCTGTGCACGCGGCCATCGGGGGCCACACCGCGCTGGGGGAAGTCGTGCGCGTGGGCGGTGCCGGCGTGGCCGTTCGCTGAGTGCGCGCCCTCGGATCCGGCGAACGCCGCCTGACCATAGCCAGCATCGGCCGCCGCACCAAGGCCCGGTCCGCCCACATCGGCCTGATGATAGAGGGCCGCCAGCTGCGACTGACTCGGTTGCTGCTGACCCAGCTGCGGCTGCGGTGCCTGGCTTCGCGTGTCCAGAGTCTGGCCACCGGCGGCCGCCAGCTGAGCCGCGCGCTCGTAGCCGGCCGGCAGCGGAGAGTCGAACAGGCGCGCGCCTGCTGTCGTCACCACCGGGTGCGGTCCGCTGACCTGAGCGGCGCCAGCTGGCAGTTCTCGGTAGGCAACGGCTGCGGGCTGTGGTTCCGCGCCGGAAATGAGGTCGACATACGGACGCAGGTGGCTCGGGGAGATCTCCATGACCTCGTCGCACTCCTGCCGCAGTGCGCGGGAGGCGGCCCAGCTGCCGTCCGTGCCGATGTGCAGCTGCACCGCCCGGACCCCGAATTCCTGCACCTCCGCGATCACCGGCGCGAGGTCCTCCTCGGCGCTGACGATGATCACATCGCTCACCGACCTGTTACGGGCCAGCGCGGTCAGGTCCCTCCGGATCTCCGCCTCGACGCCCTCCTTGCGGCTCGGCCTCGCCTTGCTCAGCCGGAGCTTTACTCCAGGTATGTCGGCCAGCGCGTCGTGCTCCGCTACTCGGCTCGTGGCCCCGGCGACGTCGTACCAGTAGCAGCGCAGCAGGGGCAGTCCAGTCCGCTCCCTGGACAGACTGCTGAGCAATTTCAGGAGGCCCGCATAGTCCCAGGAAACCGAGTCACGATTGCGAGTGCCGTGGACAGCTAGCGCGCCGTCGCCCAGCGCGTAACCTGCGTCCACGAACAGCGCGCACCGATCCAACGCGACACCGTCCTTCCCCTTGCGCGTGACGTTACCAGCGCACAGGCGCAGCCGTGGCACATAGTGCGGATCGCAGAGCTATCTGCCAGACCGGCATCTGTGCCGCTTGTTCACCCCATTTACCTATCTGGTGGACTGGCGAACCGCGCCGAAACCGGCTACCAGCCCGCTGAAACTACCAGGTGTCCGTCGCTGGGCTGACCAGCGTCGACCGGTAGGCTCGGCTGCCGTGACCGCCGCTGCCACAGACCGCCGGGCTGAGCTGCTCGCCCTGATCAAGGAGCTAGCCGTCGTCCACGGCGAGGTGACTCTGTCGTCGGGACAGCGCGCCAGCTGGTACATAGATCTGCGCAGGGTGCTGCTGGACGGCCGGGCGGCACCACTGGCGGGTCAGGTCATGCTGGACGTGACTGCCGGCCTCGATTACGAGGCGGTCGGTGGCCTGACGCTCGGCGCCGACCCAGTCGCCACGGCCATGCTGCACGCCGCCGCCACTCGTGGCCGCACGCTCGACGCGTTCGTCGTGCGCAAGACTGAGAAGGCGCACGGGCTGCAGCGCCGGATCGAGGGTCCCGACGTGGCGGGCCGACGCGTCCTGGCGGTCGAGGACACGTCGACGACCGGCAGTTCGGTGCTGACGGCCGTCGACGCACTCACGGAGGCCGGCGCCGAGGTCGTGGGTGTCGCCGTCGTCGTCGAGAGGGGCGCGCGGCGCGTGATCACTGAGCGCGGTCTGGAGTATCTGCCCGCGTTCGAGCTTGATGATCTTGGTCTGCTCTAGTGGTGTGACAGCGCGGTCAGCGCCAGCGCACCCACCACGAGCAGGGCCAAGACCAGCGCGGAAAGCAGCACCATGCCGGTGTAGCGGTGACCATCGGCAGGGTCCGCATCATGGCGTCCCATGATCTGAGCGTAGCCCTGGCCGGCGTCGCAGCCGGGGAAAGCAGCGAAGTCGCACCGGCCGAGTTGGGCCAGCCGGCCACCTCGGCGATACTGGCACTGACTCAAGTCAGGAGAGGACTGACCACCATGCCCATCGCGACGCCAGAGGCCTACGCCGAGATGCTTGACCGGGCGAAGGAGCACGGCTTCGCCTATCCTGCGATCAACGTCACCTCGAGTCAGACCCTCAACGCAGCCCTCCGCGGCTTCGCCGAGGCGGAGAGCGACGGGATCATTCAGGTATCCACCGGCGGTGCCGACTACCTATCGGGCTCGACGGTGAAGGACATGGTCACAGGCGCGGTGGCCCTCGCCCATTTCGCCCGTACGGTGGCCGTCAAGTACCCGGTCAACGTAGCCCTGCACACCGACCACTGCCCTAAGGACAAGCTCGACGGGTACATGCGGCCGCTGGTCCAGGTGTCGGCCGAGCGCGTAGCCCGCGGCGAGGAGCCGCTGTTCCAGTCGCACATGTGGGACGGCTCGGCAGTGCCGCTGACCGAGAATCTGCAGATCGCATCCGAGCTGCTGGACAAGTGCGCAGCAGCGCGCGTCGTGATGGAGATGGAGATCGGTGTCGTCGGCGGCGAGGAGGACGGCGTCGTCGGCGCCATCAACGAGAAGCTGTACAGCACGCCCGAGGACGCCCTGGCGACGGCCGAGGCCCTCGGGCTGGGCGAGCGCGGCCGCTACATCCTGGCCGCGACTTTCGGGAACGTGCACGGCGTCTACGCACCCGGGCACGTCCGGCTACGGCCCGCCATCCTCAAGGACATCCAGGACGCGGTCGGTACCAAGTATGGCAAGGACAAGCCGTTCGACCTGGTCTTCCACGGCGGTTCCGGGTCAGACCTGGCCGACATACGCGAGGCCATCGGCTACGGCGTCGTCAAGATGAACGTCGACACTGACACTCAGTACGCCTTCACGCGCCCGGTAGCCGGCCATATGTTCGCCAACTACGACGGCGTTCTCAAGATCGACGGGGACGTCGGCAACAAGAAGGCGTACGACCCGCGGACCTGGGGCAAGGCAGCCGAGGAGTCGATGGCCCGCCGGGTAGTCCAGGCGTGCGAGGATCTGCTGTCGGCTGGCAAGCGCATCTGACAAACGGGGGCGGTGCATGCACGAGAACCTGCTCGGCGGCCCGTCGGCCACCTATCTTCCGGCCGATGACGATGCCCAGGCAGCGCTGGCTGCAGCCAGCGACCCGGCCGAGGCAGCCGCGCGGTTCCCTAGCTACTCGGCTGCCTGGGCCGCGCTCGCCGAACGGGCGCTGGCCAACGGCGAGCCGGTGACCGCTTACGCGTTCGCCAGGACTGGCTACCACCGCGGCCTTGATCAGCTGCGCCGGGCAGGATGGCGCGGGTTCGGGCCGGTGCCGTGGGAGCACGAGCCGAACCAGGGGTTCCTGAGGGCCCTGCACATGCTGGCGCTGGCGGCAGCCGCCATCGGTGATGAGGACGAGGCAGCCCGCTGCCGCGAGTTTCTCGCCGAGGCCAGCCCGGCGGCCGCCGCCGGGCTCGACTCGTCATCCTGAGTTCTTCCGTACGCTTCCGTACGCTTCCGTGCGGTAATTGGTACCCTGACGTCGTGACCACGATCAGAGCCGAGGAAGTACGCATCCCACGCCGGGCGCGGGAAGCTGTGGCGCGCCATGAGGAAGTAGTGGTCGTCAACAGGGAGCGTCCCTCTTTCGTCATCGTTCACCCGGACGATGCGCCGACGGCATCCCGATCTGCGCGCCGGGGCAGGTCACTGCGGGAGGCACTGGCAATGCTGGCAGCCGGCCCCATGCCCGACCCTGACTTCGCTGCCGATATGGAGAAAGTCCTGCGCGAAGTGGGTGTGGCTCCGGACGATCCATGGGCACGCTCCTAGACGCCACGGTGTTCATCCATATCGAGCGGTCCGTTCGTCAGGCCCGCGAGATGGCCGTGCTCGATGAGGTATTCAGACGGCTGACGAGCGAGCTAGGAGAGGTGGAGGAGGTCGGGATCGCCGCCATCACCGCGTCGGAACTGCTGCACGGAGTGCATCGGGCGACACCTGAGCATCGCCCGCGACGCGAGGCATTCGTCGAGATGATCCTCGCCGCGTTTCCTCCATTGCCATTCGATCTGCTGACGGCGCGCGCTCATGCCCGCCTGTGGGCCGGCCTCGCCGCCGCTGGCGCCGACGTCGGCGCGCATGATCGCATCGTCGCAGCGACGGCGATCGCCAGCGGCTGGCGGGTGGCCACAGCCAATCTGCGGCACTTCGACTACATCCCGGGCCTGGACGTCGTGCTCATTGACCTGACTCAGTGACGTCCACGGGTCAGCGCTCTGCCCGGCCGGTAGCATCAGATTGCAAGAGCCCCTGTGCCGCGCTTGCAGCTAAATGCAATGACGCAGCCCCTGGGGCTTTCGTCCTGTTAGAGGAGGACTGTGACATGCCCGCCATCGTGATCGTCGGCGCCCAATGGGGCGACGAGGGCAAGGGCAAGGCCACCGACCTGCTCGGCGACCGAGTCGACTACGTGGTTCGCTACCAGGGCGGCAACAACGCCGGCCACACGGTGGTCATCGGAGACGAGAGCTACGCGCTGCACCTGCTGCCGTCCGGGGCGCTGTCCGATCACGCGACGTCTGTGATCGGCAACGGGGTCGTGATCAACCCCGAGGTGCTGATTGAGGAGATCGACGGGCTCGTGGCGCGCGGCGTGTGGCGGGACCGGCTGCTCATCTCGGCCGACGCGCACCTGATCATGCCGCACCAGGTAGCGCTCGATAAAGTCACCGAGCGCTACCTCGGTAACGCAAGGATCGGCACGACGGGCCGTGGCATCGGCCCCGCCTACAGCGACAAGGCGGCTCGTGTTGGCATCCGGATGCAGGACTTGCTGGACCCCGGCATCCTGCACCAGAAGCTCGAGCTCGTGCTGCGGGAGAAGAACCAGGTCCTGACCAAGGTCTACAACCGCCGCGGCATCGATGCGGGCCGCGTCGCCGAGCAGTACCTGGGCTTCGCCGAGCGGATCGGCCGCTACATCGCGGATACCGGGCTGGTGCTCAACAAGGCTCTCGACGACGGCCAGGTAATCCTGCTCGAGGGCGCACAGGCCACTCTTCTCGATGTCGACCACGGCACATACCCATTCGTCACCTCGTCCTCGCCGACCGCGGGTGGTGCCTGCGCCGGCTCCGGCATCGGCCCGACCAGGATCACCAGGGTGGTCGGGATCCTTAAGGCCTACACGACCAGGGTGGGAGCCGGGCCGTTCCCCACCGAGCTCACCGACAACCATGGCGAGTGGCTGCGCAAGACCGGCGGCGAGTACGGCGTGACAACGGGCCGGCCGCGCCGCACCGGGTGGCTGGACACGGTGATCGCGCGATACGCGACCAGGGTCAACGGTCTCACCGACTACTTCATCACCAAACTCGACATCCTGTCCGGGCTGGAGAAGGTGCCGGTCTGCGTGGCCTACGACGTGTACGGCACCCGGCACGACGAGGTGCCCATGACCCAGACCGAGTTCCACCACGCCAGGCCGGTCTATGAGTACCTGGACGGCTGGTGGGAGGACATCTCCTCGGCAAAGGACTTCGCCGACATGCCCAAGAACGCGCAGCGTTACGTGCGCGCAGTCGAGGACCTGATCGGCGCCCCCGTTGCCGCCATCGGCGTCGGACCGCGCCGGGACCAGATCGTCCAGCTGCGCGATGTGCTCTGAGGTCGCGGCTGTCCAGCCCGGATACTGTGCTGGTCGCTGCGCTCTGCATGACCGCCGGAGTCGCCTGGTTGCGAACCAGGGCCACCGGCCGCCCGGCCGGTAGGCTCTGGGTCGTGCGCATTCTGGTCCTCGGCTCCGGAGGCCGCGAGCACGCGCTGGTCCGGGCGCTGGCCAGGGACAGCGAGGTCACGAGCCTCCACGCGGCGCCTGGCAATCCGGGCATCGGCGAGCTCGCCGAGCTGCACGACGTGACGGCTACCAGTCCGGCCGACGTGACTGCCCTAGCGCAGAAGCTCGCCGTTGACCTCGTGGTCATCGGCCCGGAGGCACCACTCGTAGCGGGCGTCACGGACGCAGTCCGCGAGGCCGGATTCGCCTGCTTCGGACCCGGTCAGGGCGCGGCCATGATCGAGGGCTCCAAGTCGTTCGCCAAGCAGGTCATGACAGCGGCCGGCGTGCCGACAGCGGCGGCCAGGACCTGCCGGACCGAGCCGGAGGCAGTCGCCGCGCTAGCCGAGTTCGGGCCCCCCTACGTCGTCAAGGCCGACGGGCTCGCGGCGGGCAAGGGCGTCGTCGTGACCACTGACCGGGCCGAGGCGCTCGCGCACGCCAATGCCAGCGGCACCGTGGTGATCGAGGAGTTCCTCGACGGTCCCGAGGTCTCAGTCTTCGCGCTGGCCGACGGCGCGGATGCGGTCGTGATGCAGCCGGCCCAGGACTATAAGCGGGCACGAGACGGGAACGAGGGTCCTAACACCGGCGGCATGGGCGCATACACGCCGCTGCCGTGGGCCCCTGATGACCTCGCCGAGCAGACACTGTCGACAGTGGTCACGCCGACCCTGGCCGAACTGCGCCGGATCGGGCGGCCGTTCAGCGGGCTGCTGTACGTCGGCCTGTGCCTGACAAAGCGCGGCCCGCGGGTCGTCGAGTTCAACGCGCGATTCGGCGATCCGGAGACGCAGGTGATGCTCGACCGCCTCGGCACGCCGCTCGGCGGCCTCCTGGCCGCCTCCGCGCGCGGCGACCTCGCCGCCGCCGGCCAGCTGAGCTGGCTGCCCGGCGCCGCCGTGACCGTGGTCATCGCCGCTGAGGGATACCCGGTCAGCCCGGTCCGCGGCGCCCTCATCGAGGGACTCGCCGAAGCCGGCCACGTTCCCGGCTGTTATGTCTTGCACGCCGGGACCGCTAGCGACAGCGCGGGCCGCCTGACCGCGAACAGCGGGCGGGTCCTCAACGTCGTCGGTACCGGTGACGATCTGGCTGCGGCACGCGCCCGTGCCTACGACGCAGCAGCGCTCATCCGGATGCGCGGCGGCTTCTTCCGCGGCGACATCGCGGCCATGCCAGCCCCCGGTACCAGCCCGCGGACATGACCGAGGGCGGTGCGGCCGCGGGCTGGAACGGGCCGCCGCCAGGTGAGGCGGCCGACGAGGCCGAGCCGCCGCTGCGGGTCAGCACCCTGGAGATCTTCTTCGACCTGGTCTTCGCGTTCACCCTCATTCAGCTGACGTCCGTGCTGGCTACGCAGCTGTCCTGGCTGGCGGTCGGCAAGGTGATACTGATCTTCGGCCTGCTGTGGTGGATGTACGGGGCCTATGCCTGGCTGACCAACTCGAGGCCGCCCGTCCGCACCGCGGAGCGGCTCGGGCTGCTAGCCGGGATGGCAGGCTTCCTGATCGTCGGGATCGCGATACCCGACGGGTTCGGCAGCTACGGCGTGGTACTGGGCCTCGGCTACCTGCTCGTCGTCGTGGTGCACGCCTTCCTGTACTACCGGGTGAACACCAACATCATGCGGGTCGCACCGTTCAACACCGCGTCCGCCCTGCTCGTCATCGTTGCAGGGCTGCTGCACGGCCCGGGCGGTAACGCGAACGTGGCCGCCTACCTGCTGTGGATCGCGGCACTGGCCGTCCAGCTCGGCTCTCCGCTGATCGTGCACCCGGCCGGACTCTTCCAGCTTCGGGCGGCTCATTTCGTCGAGCGGCACAGCGCGCTGCTGATCGTCGCGATCGGCGAGTCCGTAGCGGCGGTCGGTATCGGCGCCGCCGAACCGGTGAGCCGGCCTAGCGGTGTCAACTGGACGCTGCTCGCGATCGCCCTGCTCGGGCTTGTCGTGGCAGCAGCGCTGTGGTGGCTCGTCTTCGGCTCAGGCGACGACGAACGGGCGGAACAGGCGCTGACCAGGGTGGGAAGCGCGCGCCGGCCGGCCCTCGCGCTCAGCGCCTTCTTCTACGGCTTCATCCCTCTCCTGCTCGGCCTGGTTGGGCTTGCTGCCGGGGTTCTTACCGCGGTCATGCACGCTGGTGCCACTCGCACCTCGGCCGGACAGGCAGCGGTCCTGGCCTGCGGAGCGGCCCTCTTCCTGGGCGGTAATGCGGCGGTGCGCCGACAGCTGCGGATCGGGCCGGCCTCGGCGCGGGCGCTGGCCGCGGCGCTGGCGCTGGCCACCATGGCGGTCGGCGTAGTCGCCGGGCTTGACGTTCAGCTGGTGGTGGTGGCCGTAGTCCTGGTCGCACCGCTGCTCGCCGAGCGCGCGCTGGGCCGGGAGCCAACCGGTCAGGCCGACCCGGATGCGGGAGGATAGTGCCGTGATAGACCGCTACACGCTGCCAGCCATGGGACACGTCTGGAGCGAGGCGCACAAGTACGAGCTGTGGTGCCAGATCGAGACGGCGGTGCTGACCGCGCAGGCAGAGGCGGGCTCCGTACCCGCGGACACGGTAGGTCCGGTCGCCGCCGCTCAGCCGCCGACCCCGGAGGCCGTGGCCGCGCTGGAGGCGGTCACCGGGCACGACGTGATCGCGTTCCTGTCGGCCTGGGCCAACAACACCACGCCGCGCGAAGCAGCCGCCTATGTGCACTACGGCATGACTTCGTCCGATCTGCTCGACACGGCACTGGCGCTCCAGCTCACCGAGTCAACCGACGTGCTGACGGCGCGGTGCGAGGAACTGCTGCAGGTGCTGCGGGAGCACGCACTGGTGCACCGGGCCACGATCCGGGTGGCGCGCACGCACGGCATCCACGCTGAGCCCGACGTGTGGGGCCACCGGGTCGCCGACTTCGCCTTTGCCATCCACCGGTGCCGGGACCGGCTGCTGCGGGCCAGGCAGGCGGTCGCCGTCGGGAAGCTGTCGGGCGCGGTGGGGACATACTCCAACATCGACCCGGAGATCGAGTCCGCGGTGCTCGCCGAGCTCGGCCTGCGGCCTGCCGACGTCGCGACCCAGGTGGTTCTCCGGGACGGGATCTCCGAATGGGTGAGCGTGCTCGCCATCATCGCCAGCGTCTGCGACGCTGTCGCGCTGGAGGTCAGGCACGGACAGCGAACCGAGGTCAGGGAGCTGGCCGAGCCCTTCGGAACGGGTCAAAAGGGCTCATCCGCCATGCCGCATAAGCGCAACCCCGTCCGGGCCGAGCGGATCAGCGGGCTGGCCCGAGTTGTCCGTGCCCAGGTTGTGCCGGTGCTGGAAGGCATCGCCCTGTGGCATGAGCGGGACATCTCCCACTCCTCGACCGAGCGGATCGCGCTGCCCGACGCCGCGATCGGCACGGACTTCCTGCTGGCCGAGACCACCTGGATGATGGCGGGCCTGACCGTCGACCCGGCCCGGATGCTGGCAAACCTCGAGTCAAGTCACGGCCTCATCTATACCTCGGCTGTGCTGCTGGAGCTGGTGTCGGCCGGGATGGCCCGCGAGGACGCGTACTCGCTCATCCAGCGGGCCGCGATGGATACCTGGCAGTCCGGCGTGCCGTTCCGCGAGACGCTGCGCACCCACGCCGCGCGAGGCAGCCACGTCCTCGACGAGGCTCGGCTGGATGAGATCTGCACGCCTTCGTACTTCGTCCGGCGGCTGGGCTGTGTCTTCGAGCGGTTGGAGAAACTCGTATGACACCCGGACTTCGGCACGTTTACTCCGGCAAAATCAGGGAGCTCTATCAGACTGACGACGGGATTATGCTGCTCGTCGCCACCGACCGGATCTCTGCTTTTGACTATGTGCTGGAAACGCCCATCCCCGATAAAGGCAAAATTCTTACCCAGCTTTCTCAATGGTGGTTCAGCAGGCTCACCGATATCGTGCCCAACCACCTCGTCGACGCCCCGGTGCCGGAGCAGTTCGCTGGCCGGGCTCTGGCATGCCGGCCGCTTTCGATGCTGCCCGTGGAGTGCGTAGCCCGCGGTTACCTGACCGGAACCGGGCTGGCCGACTACCGCCACGACGGGACCGTAGCGGGCGGTTCGCTGCCGCCGGGGCTCACCGATGGATCGCGGCTGCCCGAGCCGATTTTCGACCCGGACAGGAAGGCGCCGCAGGGTCAGCATGACGAGAACCTGACAACGGCCGAGCTAGCTGCCCTCGTCGGCGCGAATACTGCCGCAGAGCTGGCCAGGATCACCCTCGCGGTATACCAGCGGGGCGCTGACCTCGCTGCCGAGCGAGGCATCATCGTTGCCGACACGAAATTCGAGTTTGGCGTCGACTCGGACGGAATGCTGCGCCTCGGTGACGAGGTGCTCACCCCGGATTCGTCCAGGTTCTGGCCTATCGAGTCGTGGCAGCCCGGCCGTAGCCAGGTGTCCTTCGACAAGCAGCTCGTCCGCGACTGGCTCACCTCGCCCGCATCGGGCTGGGACCGGCACAGCGGCGAACCGCCGCCGGCACTTCCCGACGAAATAATCGCGCAAACCAGGCAGACCTATGTGGCGGCGTATGAGCGTATCACCGGATTGCGCTGGGACTCCTAGCCGGTCACCCTATTAATCACATTACGAGGTCGCTCCGATACCTTACGTAATACTGCCGTCATGGTCTGGGGGGCTCGATCACGGTGGAATACTTGACGTCACGACAAGCGGCCTACTCTGACGGTTGCCAGTCGTCTGCACGGGCAGATGGCCCGGTGCGGAAGCCGGGCAACCGGGCACCGCAGCTAGCCGACAGGAGTTCCATCGCGATGACGACGAGCGGCCCAGCTTCCCGCTACATCGTCCGGGGCGGTAATCCGCTCCAGGGCACTGTATTCGTGCAGGGCGCCAAGAACGCCGCGCTGAAGATGATCGCAGCGTCCCTGCTGGCGGAGAAGGGCCGGACGGTCCTGCGTAACGTTCCGGTGATCGAGGACGTCCAGCGGGCTGTCGAGCTGGCGCAGGCGGTCGGGGCTGTCGTCAAGTTCCACGAGGCGGAGCGAACCCTCGTGGTCGACGCGTCAGAGCTCACCAGCTCCGTGCTGCCGGCCGAGATCGCCCGGCGGTTCCGCGCCTCGGTGCTGTTCGTGCCCGCGCTCCTGCACCGGCTCGGGGAGGCGACTATCGAGGGTATCGGCGGCTGCAACCTCGGTACCCGGACCCTCGACTTCCACTACCGCGGATTCGCCCGGCTCGGCGCCATCGTCGAGGAGGGCGACAACGTCATCCGCATCAAGGCGGACAAGCTGCAGGGCGCCCACCTCTACCTCGACACTCCCTCGCACACCGGCACCGAGAACCTCATCATGGCCGCGTCGCTCGCGCCTGGCACGACGATCATCGACAACACCGCCCTCGAGCCCGAGGTGCTCGACGTGATCGCATTCCTCTCCAGGATGGGTGCGCGGATCACCGGCGGCGGGACCGGTTTCGTGACCGTGGAGGGCGTTAAGGAGCTGACCGCCGTCGAGCACACCGTCATGGCTGACCGGATCGACGCGGGCGTGTTCGCCATGGCGGCTGCCATCACCGGCGGCGAGATCAGCCTGGTCGGCGCTTCGCTCGAGCACTTCGGTGTCGCCCGGTGGAAGCTGGAGCAGATGGGTGTTGACTTCGCCACCCACGGCGCGATCCTGCAGGTCTGCCGGGACCGGCAGCTCAGGCCGATCAACGTGATCACCGACACATACCCCGGTTTCGCCACTGACTTGCAATCGCCGATCATGGCGCTGTCGTGCCTCGCGGACGGCACGAGCTACATCAGGGAGACCATCTTCGACGGCCGGTACATGCTGGCCGAGGAGCTGAACAAGATGGGGGCCAAGGTCGAGGTAGCAGGCGACGTCGCGCTCGTGCACGGCCCGACGCCGCTGCGCGGAGCGGAGGTCGTCGCCCACGACCTGCGCAGCGGCATCGCGCTGATTCTGGCGGGCCTCGCGGCCAACGGAGAGACCGTGGTGGCACCTGGCTACCTGATCGATCGCGGACATGCCTCGGTTGCCTCGCGGCTGTCCACCCTCGGAGCCGACATCGCCGAAGAGGTCGTCGGCTAGCTCTCCGGGTTGGGTGTCAGGCGCGGTGAGGGTAGCTGGCAGCGGCGGCGAGGAACGCGTCGTTCGCCTCCGGGTCAGCGACGGTGACCCGAACCCCGTCGGGCAGGTACGGCCGGACGCTGACGCCGGCGATGTCGCAGAACTCGGTGAACTCGCCTGAGCGATCCCCGAGGGGCAGCCAGACGAAGTTGGCCTCGGTCGGCGGCACCGTCCAGCCCTGGCCGACCAGTTCGCGCCGGATCCGGTCGCGCTCCTTGACCACCAGCTCGACCCGTTCGAGCAGCTCGGACTCGGCCGCCAGCGATGCGATCGCCGCGGCCTGCGCGATCGAATTCACCGTGAACGGCAGCATCGTCTTGCGGACCGCATCCGCTACGGGCTCGTGCCCGACGAGGTAGCCAACCCTGAGCCCGGCCAGCCCGTATGCCTTGGAGAAGGTGCGCAGCACGGCAACATTCGGGCGGCTCTCATACAGGCTCAGTCCGTCCGGCACCTGCGGATCGCGCACGTACTGCACGTAGGCCTCGTCGATGACGACCAGGCAGTCGGCCGGCACCCGGTCGAGGAAGTCGGTGAGCTCTGCCCGCTGCACGGCTGGCCCCGTCGGGTTGTTGGGCGTGCATACGAAGATCAGCCTCGTCCGCTCGGTGATGGCCGCCGCCATGGCTGGCAGGTCGTGCCGGAAGTCTCGCAGCGGGACCTGCACGGGGGTGGCACCGGCAAGGTCGGTCAGGTACGGGTACGCCTCGAACGAGCGCCACGCGTAGATCACCTCGGCGCCAGGCTCGCCCACTGCCTCCAGCAGCTGCTGCGCGATCCCGACCGATCCGCACCCCACCGCGACGTGCTCGGCAGGCACGCCCAGCCTCGTCGCGAGGGCGTCGATGAGCTCAGCGGCGGTGTTGTCCGGATACCTGTTGATGTGGCTCGCCGCGGCCGCGATCACGCCCCGGACGGATGGCAGCGGATCAAACGGTGACTCGTTCGACGAGAGCTTGAACGTCCGGCCGCCTGCCGGGGTCGGTGCCCTGCCTGGCTTGTAGCCGACGAACTGGTCGAGTACCGCCCGGAACCGTGGTGACTCTGCAGGCACAGTCATCCTCCTCCGCTGCTCGCCGCCGGAAATTCGATGCTATCCGGGCGGCGCCGGCCGATGCCGTGGTCACGGGACCGCAGCATCGGCGGGTACAGCAGGACGGCGCTACCGCGCCGGTAGAGCTGAGCCGGGCGGCCACCGGACGTGGTCACGGTGCCGGTCTGGACCAGGAAATCGCGGGCGCCTGTGACTTTACGATGAAAATTACGCGGATCCAGGGCAGCGCCCCAGACGATCTCGTACACCCGCCGCAGCTCGCCGACCGTGAACTCGTCCTGGCAGAACGCCGCCGCCAGCGAGGTGTACTCCAGCTTCGACCGGGCCCGCTCTACTCCGTCCTGGAGGATCCTGGCGTGATCGAATGCCAGCTCGGTCAGGGCACTGACCGGCTGCCAGCTCATCTGCGGCTGATCGGGCGCGGGAAGGTCAGGCGCAAGGCCGAGGTAGGCCACTGAGACCGCCCGCCGGGTCGGATCCCGGTCCGGGTAGCCGTAGGTGCGCAACTGCTCGAGGTGCACCGGCGCCCCCGGCAGGCCGGCCCGCTCGGCGAGCACCCTCGCCGCTGCGGCCGGGAGGTCCTCGTCCAGCCGGATGAACCCGCCGGGCAGGCCCTGCAGCCCGGCATACGGATCGGTGTCGCGGCGCCAGGCCAGAGTGCTCAGCTGCCCGCGGCGGACCGTCAGGATGACAAGATCTACGCTGACACCGATACGCGGTACGGACACGCTTGCACCGTAGCGCGACCAGCGATACACGCGCTGTCTCTGCGCTGGCGAGCTATGACTGCGCCGACCTGCGTATGAGCATCCTCCTTTCTGCGGGAGAGATTGGCCGGCTGGCGAAACGAGCACACGCCCGTCCCCAAATATCCACCAAACCGTGCAATTCAGGGAAGCCGTAAACCCAGCTGCTGCACTCGGCGTCTAATGAGTTAACTTCAGCCGTCGGACGCCCTAACTCTCAGTGGATTGCACGCAATGCGAACTGTCCCCCGTACTTTTTCTGCCATTTTCGCCGCAGTCGTATCGCTGGCAGCTGCCGCGCAGCCGACAGCCGCGCTGGCATCGAGTTACGGTAGCGGCCCAGGGCCGGTTCCGGTGGTGCCCTATAGCGGCTTTAACCCTGTACTGGCCCGAGCGCCGTACGTCACTGACCTGACGCAGTCATCCGCCGTCGTGACGTGGGCGACTAATCCCGACATCCACGGCACCCTGTACTACGGATCGCTCGGCAATTGCATGGCCAGCAGCGTGCCGGTGGTTTCCGCGATGGTCACTCAGGTGCGGGTCTCACCGAATCCGCCCAGCACCTACGCAGCCCGCTATGACTACCAGTCCTCCGTCCCGATTACCGGACTGAATGCAAGTTCCACTTACTGTTACGAGGTCTTCGGTTCGGACAGCACCGCGGTCAACCTCCTGCCGGCTTCGCAGCCTTACGAAACTTTCACGACCCTCGACCCGGCGAATGTCAGCTCCGCCCAGTCACTGACCTTCGACGTGGTCGGTGACATGGGTGAAACCGCCGACCGCGGCAGCAACTCTCCGACATCGGTCAACAGCAATCAGGCGGCGATCGACAGTCTCATCGGCTCATCGCAGGCCCGGTTCCTGGTCGCTGTCGGCGACATCGCCTACAACGACGGCGGCAACTACAACTACGGAGACCTTGAGCAGACTGGCACCACGGTCGGCGCGCCGGATCTGACCGAGATCAGCGATGTGTTCGGGCCAAGCTACTGGCCTCTTACTGGCGGCATCCCCGTTTTTGCCGCGGACGGCAACCACGGACAGAACGCGAACACTCTTACTGCCTGGCCAGAATCGGGTACCGCGGCAAGCTCGGGCGGGACGTATGCCATGGAGCAGTACTCGTCAGTCGACGGGATCAGTACGGCGTCCTACCCCGCTGACTGGTATGCGTTCACCTCGGGCAACGTGAGGTTCTATGTTCTCGACGGATCCTGGTCGGACGCCAACGTCGGAACAGCAGGAGGCGCCGCCTGTCCGTATACGGCGGGCAGCATGAACTGCAAGACCTACCAGGTTGACGCCGACGCCCATTTCCTGCCAGGCGATGAGGAATACCAGTGGCTGGTCAGCGACCTCCAGACGCACCCGGGCGGTATCAAGCTAGCCTTCTTCCACTTCCCGCTCCTCTCCGACAACGCCACCCAGGACAGCGACGTCTATTTGCAGCAGGATCTTGAGCCGCTGCTGGCGCAGAACGGCGTGGACATCGCCTTTAGCGGCCACGCGCATGACTATGAGCGCAATAGCACGGCAGGGCCGAACACAATTCTGAGCTACGTCACCGGCGGCGGCGGCGGGGTCATTCAGCCAGTTGCTGGGAAAGGGTGCTCCCCATGGGATGCGTACGGTGTCGGCTGGTCCTATACCGCCGGCAAGGGCTCGAAGTGCGGTAGCGCGTCAGCGCCGACATCTGACTCTCAGGTCTACAACTTCCTGAAGGTCACCGTCTCTGGCAATACCGTCACGGTCGACCCCATCAATGCAGCAGGCCAGGAATTCGATAGCCAGACCTACACCTTCGCGCCGCCGACGCCGACGGCGCCGTCGAATGTGACCGCCATAGCTACGTCCCCCACATCGGTTCAGCTGACTTGGAGTGCCTCGAGCGAACCCGGTGGCACGATCGCGAGCTACGAGATAACCCGGAATGGGATTCCGCTCGCTAGCGTGCCAGGTTCGGCCACGTCCTACCTTGACCCGGCCGCGCAGCCGGGCACGGCGTATTCCTACGCCGTCGCGGCGGTTGACCAGAGCGGCACACCTTCGCAGCCCGGCAGCTCGGACGCTGTGACCACGCCCTTTCTCACAACCGGGTTCGAGACGGGAGCTCTTACCGGCTGGAACCCCGTGGTCGGCCAGATCGCGGTACAGACCAGCACGGTGCACGCCGGCTCGGATGCGGCGCAGCTAACCAGTACCGGCGGTCAGACGTTCGCGCTCCAGAACCTGCCCGGATCGTCGTCGACGCTCTACGCACAGGGCTGGATCTACGTGGCCAGTCAGTCGACGGCGATGACGTTGTTGGGACTGCGCACCCAGACCACGGCCTCAACGCCCGCTTATCAGGTGGCCCAGGTCTACCTCAACGCAGCTGGGGTCATCAAAGTACTCAACAACGTCACGAAGGCCAGCTACCTCGGCAGTGCCTCGGTCGTGCCGGGCGGCTGGCATGAGGTGACTTTCACGGTGAACCAGACTGCCGGGACGATGCAGGTATGGCTGGACGGCAACGCCGTCCAGTTCGGCACCTCGACTGGCTGGACGTCCGTAGTGAGTGGCCAGAACCTGGGTACCGTGCCGATAAGCAACGTCCAGCTGGGCGACGACTCCACCGGCAGGATTTACTCCTGGTACGCCGATGACCTCGTCGTCTCCACTCTCCAGCCGGGCTTCTAACCGCAAGCCGCAAAACGGACGATCTCTGGATGACATTTGCAGCTCGACGGCGCCATGACCTCAAGGAGCAGGCCGCGAAGCAGGCTGCGTCAGGTCCGGCCAGGACGGGCGGGTGGGCCGGTCCCGGCACTAGTGAGCCCAATTCGTCCAAGTTAGAATTATCGCGTGAACCGACTCGGCGAGCTTGAGCGCGCGATAATGGACGTGCTGTGGGAAGCTGCGGACCCGCTCAGCGTGCGCGAGGTGAGCAGCCAGCTCACCGACCGGGACCTAGCTCACACGACCGTGATGACGGTCCTCGATCGGCTCGCCAAGAAGGGTTTCGCCCGGCGGGAGCGTAATGGCCGAGCATGGCACTATCGTGCCGCGGAAAGCCGGGAAGCGTACGTGACCGAGCTCATGCTGAGCGCCCTGGACCAGACCGGGGACCGGCAGGCTGCGCTGGCAAGATTCGCCCGCAGCGTGTCCGGGACCGAGGCCCAGGCGCTGCTTCGAGCCCTCGGAACGCTCGGCGAGGCACACCGGGGGTAGGGCGTGTCCGCCGCCGATTTCATCCTTGCCGCGGTCGCCATCGGCTGCATCCCGGCAGCCAGCGCCCTCGCCGCTGCTTCCTGGCCACGCAGGTCGCCGGTCGCAGCGATCCTGCTCTGGCAGGCCCTGGGACTCAGCTGGGGACTGGCAGCCGTGGGTGCCCTGATCGGATTCGCGGTCACCAGCAGCGGCGGGGTTGGCACTGGCACGCTCGAGCGGCTGGCGAGCCTGGTGACGGCTGATCACCCGGTGGCCGCAATAGGGCTGGTGCGGCTCGGCTGCCTGGTCGCGGGCATCCTGCTGCTCGCCATCCTGTGCTGGATTCTGGTGGCAGCCACTGCTTCGGTGCTGCGTGCGCGGCAGCGGCAGCGCGAGCTGCTCATCCTGCTGGCACACGATGATCCGAAAGTGCCGGGCGCGCTGGTCGTCGACCATCCGGCCGCCGCCGCCTACTGCCTGCCCGGTCTTCGGCCCGAGATCGTGATCAGCGCCGGAGTCCTGGACCTCCTGGATGCTGACGAGCTGGCAGCCGTCCTTGCGCACGAGCGGGCCCATCTCCGAGAACGGCACGATCTCGTGCTGCTGCCGTTCATCGCGCTGCTCCGCGCGTTCAGCTGGGCCGGCATCACCACCCGGGCTTATCGCGCCGTGGGCCTGCTGCTGGAAATGCACGCCGACGACCGGGTCCTCCGGCAGCTGCCGGCCAGAGAACTGGCCACCGCCTTGCTGCGTGTTGGCGCTGCAGGCGGGGGCGGCGTGCCCGCCGGTGCGCTCGCCGTAGCCGGCTCGCCGACCGAATGCGAAGTGGCTGCGAGGGTAATCCGGCTGCTGCGGCCGCCTCCGGTGCTGAACGGCGTCGCCACCACCCTGGTGCTGGCCGTGTCGGCGGCTCTTGTGGTGCTACCAGCCGCGCTGCTGGTGCTGCCCCTTCGCTGAACCGGGCGACGCGTCGGCGGTCGCGCGACCTAGGCGGACCTAGTCGGCTACCCTGATCCGCAGCCGCCGGAAGCCGCGCCCCTTGTTCTCGATCTTGACGACCTCGATCCGGCCGATGTGCTTGGTGCTGGCGACATGCGTTCCGCCGTCGGCCTGCTGGTCCAGCCCGACGATGTCGATGATCCGGACTTCCTCGACATCCGCGGGGACAAGATTGGTGGCCGTCCTGATGATGTCGGGCAGCTGGAAGGCCTCGGCCCTGGGCAGTACCCGGGCGTCGATGCGCCGGTCAGCGCTCACCTCGGTGTTGCACGCCGCCTGCACCGCGTCACGGAAGCCGTCCGGCAGCTCGGGCAGGTCGAAGTCCATCCTGGCGACCAGCGGCTCCATATTGCCGCCGGTGACGAGCGCGCCGTAGTCCCGGAAGACGACGCCACACAGCACGTGCAGCGCGGAGTGGGTCCGCATCAGCGCGGTCCGCCGGTCGTCGGCGAGAGCGCCGCGCACGGCCGAGCCGGCCGGCGGCACTGGATCGCCTTCTGCCGGTATCAGGTACAGGTCGTCCCCTTTGCGTGCGCCGGCGATCCGGGTCTGCACGCCGCCCCAGAGCAGGACGCCCTCATCCGGCGGCTGCCCGCCGCCACCCGGGTAGAAGGCCGACCGGTCGAGGACGATCCCGTCATCGCCCGAGTCCAGCACGACGGCGTCCCACTCGCGGAGGGTCTGGTCGTCAAGCTCGAGCCGGTGCGTGCGCCATTGCGCCTCGGTCATCAGGCGACTCCGATCCGCTGGCGGTGGCTACCAGGGACCGTACGGACCCTGTCGGGCACCTGGCTTCAGCGCCCTGACCTTGGGCCGGACGTCGACCAGGTAGATCGCCGCCGCGACGAAGGCGACGATGGGGAAGACGTTGAGCAGGAAGATGGCGCCGACCGCCCCGCCGATGCCGATCACGAACGCCACGCCCAGGATGATCAGCCAGATGGGCTTGGTCTGCTTGCCAGCCGCAGGAAAAGCGGCCTTGGGCCGGATGATCGCGTCGACGAACGCCCAGCTCTCAACGACGAATGCGGCGACGCACAGCACCCAGAAGAAGAGGCCGACCGGCGACATGCCAGACAGGTTGACCACCGAAAGGGCGGCCGTGTTTACAGTCACGACGTCACGCTACCCGCTCTGACCAGGCGACGGGAACGGATGGACCGTCCCCCCACTGCCGCCTGAGTCCTCGTCCTGCTCATCGTCCGGCTCGTCGGGATCACCCGCGATGGCGAGCCGGCGAGGCCCGGACCGGAGCGCGGACGGGCCGATGTCCTCCGGCCAGGCTAGTTCCGCGGCCCCTGGCGGCCCGTCCGATTCATCGTCGACGAGTTCACCGGCCTCGGCCCTGGCCAGCGCTGTCTCCCTACGGAGTGAGTCGTAGATCTCAATGAGCATCTGCTTCTGCCGCTCGGTGAGCTCGTGGTCGGTGAGCACGGCCTCGCGGACGATCGAGCCGGGCGGCCGGTCCTCCAGGAAACCCGCCTGCACGTAGAGGGCCTCCGCGGATATTCGCAGGCCCTTAGCGATCTGCTGCAGGATGTCTGCGCTCGGCCGCCGCAGCCCGCGCTCAATCTGGCTCAGGTACGGGTTGGAAATGCCAGCCGACTGCGCCAGCTGGCGCAGGGAGATCTTGGCCTGCTCGCGCTGCTCCCTGATGTACGCGCCGATGGCGCTGACATTCACCGGGCTCATACCGCCAGTGTTGCACCAGGGTGCTTGCAGCTGCAAACGGGTCAGCCAGCTGGAATCGCGTCCCCGCGTCCCGGCGTTCGACCTGGTAGAAGCCTCGAGACGGAGATGCGATGCGCCCCAGTGCCGGCACCAGTGCCGACCCGACAGGACCAGGGAACGGGCCGACCGCCGGTCGCCGCCGCGGGGTGCTCGCGGTCGTCAGCGCCGTACTCGCCGTTGCCGTGGTCAGCGCCGCAGCCGCCTGGGTCTTGACCGGCCGGGGCGTGGCCGCCGCAGCAGCTCGGCCGCGCTCGGAGGTGACCGCGCCGCGGCCAGCAGCATCCCCGACGGACCCCCGCACCTCGTGCTCGTCTGTCGCGCATATCGGCGACTCGACCTCCGTCGGCATGGTCTCCGCGGCTTGGCTGCCTGATGCGGCACAGCGACTGGCTGCGCAGTACTGTGACGTCGGAGTCCGGCACGTGCAGATCGATGCCTCCGGCGGCCGTTCGATCGTCGAGGAGCTGCCCGGCCAGCAGAACGGCGAGCGGGTCGGCAGCGCATGGTATGCCGCAGGGTTTCGGGGCTGCTGGGTGATCGCCCTCGGCACCAACGACGCCGCCAACGTCGCGGCGGGCTCGACCGTCGGCATGCTGACTCGAGTGCGGGAGATGATGGCGGCCGTCCACGGCGAGCCCGTTCTGTGGGTGACGGCGCAGACTGACCTGACCAGCGGGCCATGGTCGGAGTCCAACATGCAACTGTGGAACAAAACCCTGGTCCAGGCCAGCAAGCTCTACCCGAACATGCGCATCTTCAACTGGGCCGGGATGGTGCAGCCTGGCTGGCATCTGGCTGACGGCATCCACTACACCTCGGCTGGGTATGTCATCAGGGCGGCTGCCATCGCCCGCGCCTTGACGAGCGCGTTCCCTGCCCACGGGCAGAGCAGGACTGTTGTGGTCAGTAATTGACGGGAGCTTGCCAAGATCCTTACGTAGTCATCACCTGGCTCGGGGTACCTCCCCAGGGCACGTGCGAAAGCACGCTGGGGGGAACTCATGCCGAGGCCTGTCGGCTCGGACCAGCGCTACATGCCCGGCCTCGACGGGCTCCGGGCCATCGCGGTGCTTACTGTCATCGCGTTCCACGAGCAGTTCAGCTGGGCGCCAGGCGGCCTGCTCGGTGTCGGCGTTTTCTTTACGCTGAGCGGATACCTCATCACCGACCTCCTGCTGGGCAAGTGGACCGCCACCGGCCGCCTTCATCTGGCGAACTTCTGGCTTCGGCGCGGCCGGCGGCTGCTGCCCGCATTGTTCGTCATGCTCATCGTGGTGACGGCCTGGGTCACCGTCGCCGACCGCGTCAGGCTCGGCAGTCTCCGCGGCGCGGTGGCGGCCGCTGCGACCTATTCCAGCAACTGGTACCTGATCGGGGTAAATCAGTCTTATTTCGCCAGGTTCGCGCCCCCGGAACCGCTCGACCATCTGTGGTCGCTCGCCGTTGAGGAGCAGTTCTACCTGCTGTGGCCGTGGCTACTACTGCTTGGTCTCTTCTTCATCCGCCGGCGCGGCGCCGGCGGCATTGCCTGGCTCGCCATCCCGACACTGGCTCTCGCCGCCGCCTCCGCCATCGCCATGTACGTGCTCTATCAGCCGGGGGTCGACCCGACCAGGGTGTACGAGGGCACCGACACCCGGGCAGCCGGCCTGCTCATCGGCGCGGCCCTGGCCATGCTGTGGCCGAGCAAGCGCGCTGGCAGGTCGGCGACGAAAACCGGCCGCCTGCTAGACGTGCCCGCCCTTGCCGGACTCTTGGTCCTCGTCTTGATGACCTGGCGCGTCGGCCAGTACTCTCCGTTCCTCTACCAGGGCGGCATGGTCCTGCTCAGCCTTGCCACGGCCGCGGCTGTGGCTGCAGCGGCCTGTCCCGGCAGCATCGTCGGAGCCGCGCTCGGGTGGTCTCCGCTGCGCTGGATCGGTGTCCGCTCGTACGGCATCTACCTCTGGCATTACCCGGTCATCGTGCTGACGTCGCCAGCCAACGCCACTGAGGACCTGCCGAGGGCGGCAGCACAAGTCACGGCCACCGTGGTACTCGCCGCGCTGTCCTGGCGGTTCGTGGAGGAACCGGTGCGGCGCGGTGCGATCGCGCGCGGGTGGAGACGGCTGCGCGAGCGTCGTCGCATCGCGCGGCCTGGCGCGCCCAGGGTGGCCGCCGCGGCCGCTGCGGCCGGCGTGCTCGCGATCGCCTGTACAGGCATGGCCGGCGTCGGCGGCATCCCTGCATCCTCCAGCACGGCGGCTCTGGCCGGCGGCAGCGGCGGGCTAGCTGTGACCCATTCCGTCAGCGGCGCCGGTTCCGGCAGCGGCGCCGGTTCCGGCAGCGGCGCCCGCGAACCTGCCGGAAGCCAGGGCAAGCGGACCTGCCTGCGGACCGGCAGGGCACGCACGGCCTGCGCGGCTGCCCCGAGCCCCTCTCCCACGGTCGTGGAGCCCTGGACGTTGCGTACGTCGTGTACCTCGGTCGCGCACATTGGCGACTCGACCTCCGACGGCCTGGTATCGGCGGACTACCTGCCGGACGCGGCGGACCGCATTCAGGCGCGCTACGACGGCGTCGGCGTGCAGACGGTGGATACCGACATCGTTGGCGCCCGCTCGGTCATCGAGACGCTGCCCGGCACGACCAACGGCGAGGAGGCAGCGCAGAACCTAACCAGACATGGCTTCCACGGGTGCTGGGTGATCGCTCTTGGCACCAACGACACGGCCGACGTCGCTGTCGGCTCGAACGTCACCCTCGCCGCCCGGATCAGCGAGATGATGCAGCTCACCCAGGGCGAGCCGGTCATGTGGGTGAACGTGATCTCGCTGCTGTCGTCGGGCCCCTACGCCGAAGCCAATATGCAGAAGTGGAACGACGCGCTGGCGCAAGCCTGCACCCGGTACCCGAACATGCGGGTGTTCAACTGGGCCGCGCTGCCCGCGCCCAGCTGGTTCATCCCTGACGGCATCCACTACACCTCGGCCGGGTACTACGAGCGCGCCCTGTACTTCGCCGACGGACTCGCCATGGCGTTCCCGCAGAGCGGCACCAGCAAGGGCTGCCGCGTCAGCCTGCCAGCGTCGGTGACGTCGCCGTCGCCATCGCCATCGCCATCGCCCAGCCCATCTCCGTCGGAGGGCAGCGTCACTCCGGGGCCGTCGAGCCAGCCGGATACCAGGACAGCTGCCGCAGCACAGCCCTTATTTCGCCGACTACCTGGCCTCCGCCGGTGACCGCGCTGGTCTCGAGTTCGTTGAGCACCGCCTGGTCAGCTCCGGGCTCCGCGTCGGCGCTGAGCCGCCTCAGCAGGGCAACGGTTACCGGAACGCGCCCCCGCGCGGCGCCGTCATCGATCTTGAAGGCGCCGGCCCGGCCGTCCGGCAGCGCGAAGCCCTCCACGCCCTCGGCACCGGACTTCAGCAGGAGGCCGGGAACCGCGGACATCAGCGCACGCTCTGGCCGGTTAGTGCCGGACGTCCACTCCGGATGCGCTCGCATGGCATCGGCCACGCGCCGCTCCGGCGACCCGGGGGCGGCCAGCACCATAGCCCGGAACGCACGAGCCAGCCCGGCCACCGAGATCGCCAGCAGCGGGGCGCCGCAGCCGTCGACGCCGACCATCCTCACCGGCTCCCCGGCGAGGTCACCGAGCACGGCCTTGATGCGCTGCTGTAGCGGATGTTCTGGCTCTGTGTAGGTGGCCGTCGGCCAGCCGGACGCGACGCAGGTGGCGAGCATGGCGGCGTGCTTACCGCTGCAGTTCATGTGCACTCGGTCCGCTGGCTCACCGGCCAAGACCATGGCCTCCCACGCTCCGTCATCGAGCGGACGGTCCGGCGGGCAGCGCAGGTCCTGCTCAGCCAGCCCGGCACCGGCCAGGATTTTCCGGACGCCGGCGACGTGGAAGCCTTCACCGGAGTGACTCGCGGCGGCCAGGGCTAGCAGCTCACCATCAAGATCGAGTCCGCAGTGAAGCATCGCAGCAGCCTGGAACGGCTTGTTGGCGGACCGCGGGTACATGGGCGCGCTGGCTGTGCCACCGGTCGTGAGCACGGAGCCCTCGGCTGAGATGACGGCCACTGCACCGCGGTGCGCGGACTCGGTATACCCGGACCTGACTACTTCCGCCAGTACCGGGTTGACGAGCCCGGCGCCGTCGGCGCCGGCCTCTGCGGGGCGCTCAGCCGCGATCGGGCACCCCCAGCATCGTGCGCGCTGCGGCCGGGCTCATGGCCTGCCGCTGCGCGAGTTCGGCGGCAGCAGCGGCGCGGGCCACCAGTTCGGCGTTGCTGGTGACCGGCCGGCCGCGGGCATAGCTGACCGTGTCTTCCATCCCGACGCGCAGATGGCCGCCCGCCGCCAGCGCGGCGAACAGCACCGGGACGGCGGTCCGTCCGATCCCGGTAGCTGACCACGTCGCGCCGGGCGGCAGCGCACCGACCGCCTGCACCAGGGTGGCCGCGTTCCCTGACATGCCGCCCGGGACGCCCATCACCAGGTCGCAGTGGACGTGACCGCCGGCGGGCTCGCCGAGCTCGGCAAGCAGCCGATGCAGCGTGGCGATATGGCCGAAATCGAACAGCTCAAACTCGGGCACGATGCCGAGCTCCTGCGTCCTTGCATAGAGCTCGGTGATGAAGCCCCAGGGGTTCATGAACACGTCCGCGCCGAAGTTGACCGTCCCGCAGGTCAGCGAGCAGGCGTCAGGAGCCGCGTCGAGAACCGCCAGCCTACGCTCGAAGCTGTCGGTGACCGCGCCGCCCGTGGATAGCTGCACTACCAGGTCAGTGGCCTCGCGGAGCGCGCGCACCGTGTCGGTCAGCCGCCCGGGATCCAGGGTGGGCCTGGCCCCGTCGTCCCTGATGTGCACGTGGATCACCGCGGCTCCGGCATCCTGGCACGCGATGGCCGTGCTGACCAGCTCGTCCAGGGTTACGGGCAGCGCCGGGACCGCGTCCTTCTCCAGCTCCGCGCCGGTCGGTGCGACGGTGATGAGCGTGCCCTGTGTGCCTACTGTGGTGCCGACGCCGGCCATGGTCAGAGCGCCTCCTGCAGGGAGCGGTAACAGCCACCGCAGTCTAATCGGGCCCGTTCCCATGGCAGAATCCCGAGTCGTGCGGGCAGTCGTGCAGCGCGCCAGCCGGGCGAGCGTCACTGTGGCAGGCGAGGTCGTCGGTAAGCTCGGCGCTCCGGGACTCGTGGTATTGCTCGGCGTCACCCACTCCGACACCGCAGCCACCGCCGCAGCCCTTGCGAGCAAGGTCTATCACCTGCGGATCCTTGCCGATGAGAAGTCGTGCGCCGACACCGGTGCCCCGCTCCTGGTGATCAGCCAGTTCACCCTTTACGCAGACACGACCAAGGGCCGCCGGCCGAGCTGGGGCGCCGCGGCGCCCGGGCCGGTCGCCGAGCCGCTGGTGAACGCCTTCGCGGCGAAGCTGACGGGACTCGGCGCCACCGTCGCCACTGGCGTGTTCGGTGCCAGCATGCAGGTAGACCTCGTCAACGACGGCCCGGTCACGCTAATCCTGGAAGCCTAGTTCTGCGTCGTCCAGGCCGGCCCGGAGGCAAGATGCTGGCGGGCGAACTGCAGCGACTCGGCCAGATCGGCCTGCCGGTCGGCCAGCGTCGGAACCCGGTGCGTGCTGACCTCGAGCACCACGTAACCCGCGAAGCCGCTGCGGGTTAGCCATCTCAGCAGCTCGCCGCACGGCTGCGTGCCGCGGCCGGGCACTAGGTGCTCATCCGGCAGTCCGGGCTTGGTGCCGTCGCCCAGATGCACATGCGCGAGCCGCCCGCCGAGCTGCCTGGCCATCGCGAGCACGTCAGAGCCGGAAACGGCGGCATGCGAGACGTCCAGGGTGACAGCGGCCGAATCCATCTCGATCGGGTTCCAGTGCGGCGCGTAAGCAGCAATCTCCGTCTCGCCGCGGAGCAGCGGATAGAGGTTCTCGACGGCGAATGTCACGCCGCCTGACTCGGACATCTCGGCGATCCCGGTCTCAAAGTACCGGGCGTAGTCGCGCTGCCAGCGAAACGGCGGGTGCACGACGACAACCTGGGCACCGAGCGCCTCCGCGAGCTCTCGCGACCTGTCCAGCTTGATCCACGGGTCCCGGCCCCAAACCCGCTGGGTAATCAGCAGATTCGGTGCGTGCACCGCCACGACCGGGATGCCGTGATAATCGGACAGCTTGCGCAGGACCGAGGCGTCCTGGCTGACCGGGTCGGTCGTCACCATGACCTCGAGCCCGTCGTAGCCGAGCCGGGCAGCGGTCTCGAACGCGTCCGGCGCGCGCTCCGGGAACACCGAGGCGGTCGACAGCGCCACCCTGATCCCACTCACGTTCGTGGCCTGCGCACTCGCAACTCCTCCGGCAAACCGGTGGCGGCCCGGTCCGGACCCGGCCGTGCCTCCGTGGTTCAGCCTATGCCGGTCAGGTAGCTGGTCCGCGTCGCCGCTCGGTTCAGAACTCGGGCCTGGTCGAGGGCCCTGCGGCGCTACCCGGCCGACTGTCGGTAGCGCCCGGTACCTTCCGAGCATGCCCAGGTCTGCGACCGCCATAGCATTCGAGTGCTCCGCCTGCGGCTGGCGGACAGCAAGATGGGCGGGCCGCTGCGGCGACTGCGCCGCGTGGGGCACGGTGGCCGAGTGCCCAGGCGAGGATCTGGGTCGCGTCGGATCTCGCGCGCAGCTGCGGCCAGCCGAGCCGGTGGCCGCCGCCCTGCCGATCGCGCTGGTCGACGGCGCCGCCGCGACGATGCGGCCGACGGGGCTGAGCGAACTCGACCGGGTGCTCGGCGGCGGCCTGGTACCCGGTGCCGTTGTCCTGCTGGCAGGCGAGCCAGGCGTGGGCAAGTCGACGCTGCTGCTGGAGGCGGGAGCGCTGGCGGCCGCCTCCGGCCGCGTGCTGTATGTCACCGGGGAGGAATCCGCTGCTCAAGTGCGGCTGCGCGCCGACCGGATTGGCGCGATCAGCGACTCGCTTTACCTCGCGGCCGAGACCGACTTTGCTGCTGTGCTCGGTCACGTCCAGGCGATCGACCCGACGCTGCTCATCGTCGACTCCGTGCAGACGATCACCGCTGCCGGTATCGAGGGCGTGGCCGGCGGCGTCACCCAGGTCCGGGAGATCACTGCCGCGCTGACCGCGCTGGCGAAGCAGCGCACGCTGACCACCGTGCTGGTCGGTCATGTCACCAAGGATGGCTCGGTAGCCGGACCGCGCACCCTCGAGCACCTCGTCGACGTCGTGCTGCACTTCGACGGAGATCCGCACGGGCAGCTCCGGATGGTGCGCGCGCTGAAGAACAGGTTCGGCCCGACGGACGAATTCGGCTGCTTCGAGCTTGGTGAGGACGGCCTCACCGGCCTGCCTGACCCCAGCGGACTGTTCCTATCGCAGCGGCACGACCCGGTGCCCGGCACGTGCGTCACGGTGACACTCGAAGGCCGGCGGCCGCTGCTCGCCGAGGTCCAGGCGCTTGTGAGCGCGACCGTCGGCGAGCTGCCGCCACGGCGGGTGGTCTCCGGACTGGATTCTGCGCGGGTCACCATGATGCTGGCGGTACTCCAGCGGCGCGCGACCGTACGGATCGGCCGCAGCGATGTCTTCGCCGCCAGCGTCGGCGGCGCCCGGCTCACCGAGCCGTCCGTCGACCTCGCCGTCGGCCTGGCGGTCGCCAGCGCGATCGCGAATATCAGCGTGCCGGGCGATCTGGTTGCCGTCGGTGAGGTCGGGCTGGCCGGCGAGATCCGCCGCGTCACCGGGATACAGCGGCGAATCGCCGAGGCGGAGCGGCTGGGCTTCCGCCGGGCGATTATCCCGGCCGGGTCCCTTCTGGCGTCCGGAGTCGCGACAGCCCCGGCGCGGCACCTGGAAGCCGTCGGCACGGATGCCGGCACCGGCGGCAGCATTCGGGTCACTGCGGTCACAGACGTGCGCTCGGCCATCGTCGCGGCGCTCGGAGCGCACTGGCCCGGTGACTAGACTGCGCGTGACAGCGAGGGCACTGAGGTAGGTGCGGTCTAGTGAGCATCGGCGGAGATGAGGGGCGTCGCGCCGCGCTGACGATGGTTGCGCCGGGCACCGCCCTCCGGGATGGCCTGGACCGCATCGTTCGCGGCAATACCGGGGCGCTCATTGTGGTGGGCTCAGACGCCGTCGTCCAGCGGATCTGCTCCGGCGGCTTCGAGCTTGACGTGGAGTTCTCCGCCACCCGGCTACGCGAGCTGGCAAAGATGGATGGCGCTATCGTGCTCGACGCGCGAGCCCGCCGGATTCTCCGAGCGGCCGTCCAACTCGTGCCTGACCCGGCGCTGCCGACGCAAGAGTCCGGCACCCGGCATCGAACGGCCGAGCGGGCCGCCCGGCAGACTGGGTTCCCGGTCATCTCCGTCAGCAAGTCGATGCGTACGATCGCCGTGTTTGCCGCCGGGGAACGGTATGTCCTGCAGGACTCGGCCGCTCTGCTGGCCCGGGCGCACCAGGAACTGGCCACCCTCGAGCGACACAAGCGGCGGCTGGAGGTCACGACTCGGGCGCTGACCGCCATGGAGATCGAGGACCGGGCGACGGTCGCCGACATTGCCGTGGTGGCCCAGCAGCTCGAGCTCGTCAGCAGGGTCGCCGACGAGGTAACCGGCCACCTGGTCGAGCTGGGCACGGACGCCGGGCTGCTCGGGCTCCAGCTCGACGAGCTCATCGTGGGCACCCGGCGTGAGCGAGGACTGCTGCTCAGCGATTACGGGCCGGATCAGGCCGGGACTGCCCCCCAGTTGGGCGCTGACCGGCTCGCCGATCTTCGTGCAGATGATCTGCTCGACCTGTCGGCCGTCGCCGCAGCAATCGGCGTGCGCAACCCGGGGGATCCAGACGCGCACGTCAGTGCGCGCGGCCACCGGATGCTCGGCCAGATCCCGCGGCTCCCGCAGCACGTCGCGGACAGCCTGGTAGGGCATTTCGGCGGCCTGCAGAAGCTGTTGTCGGCGAGCGCGCAGGACTTGCAGCACGTTCCTAACGTCGACGTGGCCATGGCGCTGGCAGTCCGGGACGGGCTCTCGCGTATCGCCGAGGCTGCCCTGCTCGACCGCTACTCCTGACGCCGTCCGGCCTCAGCTGATCGAGAACGTCACTTCGTTGCTTTTTGCTGAGGCACCGGTAGCGCTGGCCGTGTAGCTGCCAGCCGGGGCTACCTCACCGGGCACCGGACAGCCGGCCGAGGAGTATTGCTTATCCCAGGTCATGGCCACCACGGCAGGGACGCCACGGTGCAGGGTCACTGGCTGCGACGCAAGCCCCTCAGCGCACTCCGCCGATGTCCAGATCTGCGCCGGGCCAGCCGAGATCTGCAGAACCACGTGACCCGCGCCGACGTCGAAGGAACACGGGTAACTCGCCCACGACACCACATCGACGACAAACCTCGGCTGCTGCCACGCCGCGTAGCTTGCCTGGGTGGCGGACACGGTTACCACCACCTGGCCGGCCGGGCACAACCGGCCTGCCGCGCGCAGGGGTGCCGCCAGCCTGTCAGCTGCGACGTCATTCTGCACCCCGGTGGCCGCCCCGGTGTTCGAGGCCTGCGGGACCGATCGCGCCGGCAGATTAGACCGGCCCGCGGCAGTCTTGCCGGAATGGGCCGCGCCACCGAGGACGACAGCAGCCGACCAGGTTATCCCGGCCAGCACGGACATGCTGACGACCAGCACGGCCACCCGCCGCCGCCAGTAGACAGCGGCGCGTTCCGGCCGCTGGCTGGGCGTGGTCTCAGCCATAGCGGAAGTATGCGAGAGCACGGGGGATTTGGCTGGCCGACCCGCCGGCGCAGAGCAGGTGCCTTGCCGTGCCACTCGTGCCGGCCGAGAAACCCATCATCAGCTCGTCGATGCCGTTGCC
Source organism: uncultured Actinomycetota bacterium (assembly GCA_963718765.1). Lineage (GTDB taxonomy): Bacteria > Actinomycetota > Actinomycetes > Streptosporangiales > Streptosporangiaceae > JAJYUU01. Next base: position 54,727 of record CAVQZV010000018.1, on the reverse strand, counting down.
GGGTTCAGCCGGCGCTCGCTCCCGCCCTGCTGTGGTGCGAGGATCGATTGCTGATGCCTACTGACTTTGCGCCGGCCATCGCCCGCTGGTACGCAGCGCACGCCAGGGACCTGCCGTGGCGCCGGCCTGGCGCCACGCCCTGGTCGATCCTGGTGAGCGAAGTCATGCTCCAGCAGACGCCGGTCAGCCGGGTGCTGCCAGCGCATGCCGCCTGGCTTCAGCGGTGGCCGGAACCTGCGGCGCTCGCCGCGGCAAGCCCGGCAGATGCGGTCCGGCAGTGGGACCGGCTCGGTTTCCCCCGCCGCGCTGTTCGCCTGCACCAGAGCTCCGGACTCATCGTGGCCCGGTACGGTGGCCAGGTACCGGCTTCCGCGGACCAGCTGCAGAGCCTGCCCGGCGTAGGCTCGTACACCGCCGCAGCCGTGGCGAGCTTCGCCTTCGGTCGCCGGCACGCCGTCCTGGACACCAACGTCCGCCGCGTGCTCGCCCGGCTGGTGACCGGTGCGTTCTTGCCGGCCCCGGCCTCGACAGCTGCCGAGCGCCAGCTGGCCCAGACTTTGCTCCCCGAGGACGGCCAACTGGCGGCACGCTGGTCAGTTGGCCTGATGGAACTCGGCGCCCTGGTCTGCACGGCCGCCCGGCCGCGTTGCGGCGACTGCCCTCTCGCTGCCGATTGTGCCTGGCTGCGCCTCGGGCGGCCGACCTCCCCGGCGCGTCGGCCCGCTCCCGCCTATCCGGGCAGTGACCGGCAATGCCGTGGACGCCTGCTGGCAGTGCTCCGCGCGTCGGCCGCGCCTGTCTCGGCCGACGTCCTTGCACAGGCCTGGCATGACGCCGCGCAGTACAGCCGCTCGCTGGCAGGCCTGATCGCCGACGGTCTGGTTATCTGCCGCCCGGACGGCGCGCTTGGCCTGCCGGGCGAGGCCAGCTAGTGCCTGACTAACGAGTCAGGACACGAGGGCAGAATGGCCGCATGGATCTCGGCTTGCGAGGCAGGGTGTTCCTGGTGACCGGCGGCAGCCGGGGCCTTGGCTTCGCCGCAGCGCAGGCACTCGTCGCAGACGGTGCACGCGTGCTCCTCAGCGCTCCCCACGAGTCCACAGCGGCAGCCGCCGTAGCTCGCCTCACGCAGGACGCCGCGCCCGGTGCCGCCGCATCGGCCATCGCAGATAACGCCGACCCCGCTGCCCCGAGCCAGCTGATCGCCGCCGCCAGGGACCGTTTTGGCCGCTTGGACGGTGCGCTGATCAGCGTCGGCGGGTCACCAGGCGGAACGGTCGCCGACACGGAAGACGAAGCGTGGCGGTCCGCGTTCGAGAGCGTCTTCCTGGGCGCGGTACGGCTGGCTCGGGTCCTCGCGGGCGAACTAGGCGGCGACCGCCAGGATGACGGTGCGACCGCGTCGCTAACGGGCACGGGCGGCTCAATTGCCTTCGTCCTGGCCGCCTCCGTACGCGCGCCGCTCCCCGGCCTCGCCATCTCTAACGGGCTCTTTCCGGGGCTCGCCGGCGTGGTTAAGACGCTCGCCGACGAGCACGGGCCGTCTGGGATCCGGATCAACGGGCTGCTGCCCGTGCGGATCGCCACCGACCGGGTCCGCCAGCTCGATGCCCTCGTCGGCGACCCTGACGAAGTACGTGCGCGCGTATCGAGGAGCATCCCGCTCCGCCGCTATGGCGAGCCCGCCGAGTTCGGGCAGACTGCCGCATTCGTGCTCTCCCCCGCCGCTTCGTACGTCACCGGCGCGATGATTCCCATAGACGGCGGTGCTATCCGCTCCTTCTGAGCGCCGACGGCCGTACTAGCTGAGGGCTCAACGTGAGTCCTAGTATGAGGTCCTCTATCTGACTATGCGCTGAATATCTGCTCCGCACTTGCTTGGCGCATCTTGACCGGAGGCATTCCTGCCATGAGGCTTCATCGCGGCACGATAGTGCTCATTTCTATCGCTTCGGGACTACTTGTCACCGCCTGCGGCGTATCGCCGTCTGCTAATCCGGACACCGCGGCGAAGATCGTGCCCGCGATGCAGGCCGCCGTTAAGTCAGCGACGAGCGTCCAGATTTCCGGGTCAGTGAAGGAAGGCTCGCAGCTGGACACTCTCGACATGACCTTCCAGGGCAGCGGCGCGTTTGGGACTGTCGGCCAGGGCGCGCAGTCTTACACGATCCTGCTGGTAGCGGGTAAGGCTTACGTGAAGGTCGACCAGAGCTTCCTGAACGCTGCCAACCTTCCTGCATCCGACTGCAGCAGCATGTGCGGCAAATATGTCGCCATCCCGCAGTCTCAGATGAGTCAGTTCGCCGGGGACCTGAACCTAGGCAGCCTTACGAAGCAGATGATGGACTCCGTGCCGTCATCGGTGCGGAACGACACCGCGGACGTCTTCCAGAAGTCCACATTCGACGGTCAAGCGGCGCTGAAGTTCATCCAGGGCCCGTACACGATCGATGTCGCAGGCACCGGAACGCCGTACGTGCTGTACATCTCTGATTCGTCGAATGGCGAACACCTAACGTTCTCCCAGTGGAACTCGGTCGCGCCACTGACGGCGCCTCCGGCGAGCGAAATCATCACCACCTGAGCAGCCCGGACACAGGAGAGCGCCGCGCGGACCCGAGCCGGTCTGCGCGGCGCTCTCCTGCCGATTCTCGGCTGAGCTACTCCGACGACGTCGTGGCCGTGGCGCCGCTCGCCCCGGCCTTGGACTCGACCTCCACCGGCGGCGCGTCTGGCACTTCGGACGGCTTGGTGACGCCGTTGAAGGTGAACTTCGTGTCCTCGCCCGTGCCTTCGGTGTCGACGATCACGATCTGCCCGGCCTTCAGATCGCCGAAGAGGATCTTCTCCGAGAGGTGATCCTCGATCTCCCGCTGGATCGTCCGCCGCAGTGGCCGGGCACCCAGCACGGGGTCGTAGCCCTTCTCCGAGAGGAGCTTCTTGGCCGCGGGCCGGATCTCGATGCCCATGTCGCGGTCGTGGAGGCGCTCATCCACCTTGGTGATCATCAGGTCGACGATCTGGAAGATCTCGTCCTGGCTGAGCTGGTGGAACACGATCACGTCGTCGACACGGTTCAGGAACTCGGGCCGGAAGTGCTGCTTCAGCTCCTCACCGACCTTGTTCTTCATCCGCTCGTATGACCCGGTTGACTCGCTCGCGGTGCCGAATCCCACGGTCACGCCCTTGGAGATGTCCTTGGTGCCGAGGTTGGTCGTCATGATGATGACGGTGTTCTTGAAGTCGATAACCCGGCCCTGGGCGTCGGTCAGGCGGCCGTCCTCCAGGATCTGCAGCAGCGAGTTGAAGATGTCGCCGTGCGCCTTCTCGATCTCGTCGAACAGCACCACCGAGAACGGCCTGCGGCGCACCTTCTCCGTCAGCTGACCGCCCTCCTCGTAGCCGACGTAGCCCGGCGGCGAGCCGAACAGCCTCGACACGGTGTGCTTCTCCATGTACTCGCTCATATCCAGCTGGATGAGCGAGTCCTCGTCACCGAACAGGAACTCAGCGAGCGTCCTGGAGAGCTCCGTCTTGCCGACGCCTGACGGCCCCGCAAAGATGAACGAGCCACCGGGGCGCTTGGGGTCCTTCAGTCCTGCCCTCGTGCGCCTGATGGCCTGCGACAGCGCCTTGATGGCATCGTTCTGGCCGATCACGCGGCGGTGCAGCTCGTCCTCCATCCGGAGCAGCCGCTGCGACTCCTCCTCGGTGAGCTTGAACACCGGGATACCGGTGGCAGTAGCGAGGACCTCGGCGATGAGCTCCCCGGTCACCTCGGCCGGGGTGTCCATGTCACCGGCCTTCCACTCCTTCTCCCTGGCGTCCTTCTTGTCGATCAGCTGCTTCTCTTTGTCGCGCAGCGATGCGGCCTTCTCGAAGTCCTGCGAGTCGATCGCCGACTCCTTCTCCCGCCTGACGTCCGCGATCCGCTCGTCGAAGTCGCGCAGGTCAGGCGGGGCCGTCATCCGGCGGATCCGCATCCGCGAGCCGGCCTCGTCGATGAGGTCGATGGCCTTGTCCGGCAGGAACCGGTCGCTGATGTACCGGTCGGCCAGCTGGGCCGCCTGCACGAGAGCGTCGTCGGTGATGGTGACCCGGTGGTGTGCCTCGTACCGGTCCCGCAGGCCCTTGAGAATCTCGATGGTGTGCGAGATCGTCGGCTCGGCGACCTGGATCGGCTGGAACCGGCGCTCGAGGGCGGCGTCCTTTTCGAGGTGCTTGCGGTACTCGTCCAGCGTGCTGGCGCCGATGGTTTGCAGCTCACCACGGGCGAGCATCGGCTTGAGGATCGAGGCCGCGTCGATAGCGCCCTCGGCGGCCCCTGCGCCGACCAGGGTGTGGATCTCGTCGATGAACAAGATGATGTCGCCCCTGGTCCTGATCTCCTTCAGGACTTTCTTCAGCCGCTCCTCGAAGTCCCCGCGGTACCGGGAGCCCGCCACCAGCGCGCCCAGGTCCAGCGTGTAGAGCTGCTTGTCCTTGAGCGTCTCCGGGACCTCGCCCTTGACGATCTTCTGAGCCAGGCCCTCCACCACGGCAGTCTTGCCGACGCCTGGCTCACCGACCAGGACCGGGTTGTTCTTGGTCCGGCGGGACAGCACCTGCATGACCCGCTCGATCTCCTTCTCCCGGCCGATCACGGGGTCGAGCTTGCCTTCCCGTGCCGCCGCGGTCAGGTTGCGGCCAAACTGGTCAAGGACGAGAGAGGTCGAAGGCGCGGTCTCGGAGGGCGCACCAGCGGCTGCGGGCTCCTTGCCCTGGTAGCCATGCAGCAGCTGGATCACCTGCTGGCGGACCCGGTTCAGATCGGCTCCGAGGCGGACCAGAACCTGGGCGGCGACACCCTCGCCTTCCCGGATCAGGCCAAGCAGGATGTGCTCAGTGCCGATGTAGTTGTGACCAAGCTGCAGGGCCTCCCGCAGGGAGAGCTCAAGCACCTTCTTGGCCCGGGGCGTGAACGGGATGTGGCCCGAGGGTGCCTGCTGACCCTGGCCGATGATCTCTTCAACCTGCTGACGCACCGCTTCGAGGCTTATACCAAGCGATTCCAGCGCCTTCGCCGCTACGCCCTCGCCCTCATGGATGAGGCCAAGCAGGATGTGCTCAGTGCCGATGTAGTTGTGGTTGAGCATCCTGGCCTCTTCCTGAGCCAGGACCACGACCCGCCGCGCCCGGTCGGTAAACCTCTCGAACATCTCGTCGCTCCTCACAGAGCGGTAGGTGCGGGACCGTGCTGCCCCGTCCCTTCCGCATGTTAGCCCGTACGCCGGGCGGCGCCATGACGTGCGACGGCCGCACTGATCAAAACGTTCCCAGCCCTAGAGGCGTTCATCCCATTGAAACCCGGGCTAGCTGGCGAGTCTTCCCCCGTACGCCGCAGGCGAAAGCAAATAGGCCCGGCTACGCCACCAGCGAACGCCAGCGCCACCAGTGGAGCCCGGCTCAGGCTCCTCGGGCGGGTCCGAGCCAGGCGAGAAGCTGCCGCTCAGGCACGCGCTGTCCGGTCAAAACCGGCAACTAGCTCGAAGATCGCTTAGCGGTCAGGCCGCTCACAGTCCGCCGGCTCGCCCGCCGGCCAGCTAGCCGGGACTGAGTCAGCGCGGGCGGTCAATGCTGGTGGCGACGATGGGCACGCGTTCAGAGGACGGCCCTCGCTGATAACACATAACACCAGGAAGCGCGGCACAGCAAAGATAAGAGCACGGCGGTGGCCTATCAGCCCCAGGCAGCCGGCAAACAGTCACACCGGGCGGTAAAGCCGGGAGCACATCCGGCCGCATAACTAGCCGTTCCGTTAGTGGGAGGCCTCGTATTCCTGAATGATGGATGCCGGAATGCGACCCCGTTCGCTAACCTTCTCGCCGCGCTCGCGAGCCCATTGGCGAATTTCCGAGCTCCGCTCACGGCCAGGGCCACTGCGTGTCTTGCGGCGCGGTCTCCCTACTGCGCTGGCCCGCCGTGCATGGGCGATGTAGCCGCCGAAGATGTTGTGCAGTTCCTTGGCATGGGCGGTGCACACATCGATCTCGTAACCAGTGCCGTCAACGGAGAAGGAAACTGTCTCGTTCCCGCTAACCTCTTCATCGTGGGGTAGGTCACAAACCATCGTGACCACGGTCTTCTGGACCATCCAGCTACCTTTCACCTAAGTCTTTTCGGGACTTAAAGATATACCATGGCGCGCTGGCATGACAATTCCAGATAGCCGTTTATTATCGCGTGGACCCGACAATCCACCAGCCGGGCGTGACTCACTGTAAGCGTCGCGGCACTGGCCCGCTATCGTCCGAAGATGCGTGCGACGCATCGGATAGCTTGTTCTGCTTCTTATCGGTCTCGGCGGGACTTGGCACGCCAGGGACCTCGGTCTCATCGCCGGGGCCAGAACGGTCGGTGCGGGAGCGGCCCATCTCGTGCCGCAGGAACGCGACAATGGCAATGATCACCACGACGCACACCAGAAGCGGCGGCGTTAGCGCAGACAGCGCCTGCATTGTGACCCAGGACCCCTCTGGCTCGGCTAACCCGGTACTCTCACCAGGCTAGTACGCGTGTCGGCAGGCTGGCGGTCGCAGTCCTGTTGCCTGCGATAGCGGAGAAGGCGCTGCTCACAATCGCAGCAGCATGCGCGTGTTGCCAAGGGTGTTCGGTTTCACTCGGTCAAGATCGAGAAACTCAGCGACACCCTCGTCATAGGAGCGCAGCAGTTCCGCATACACCTCGGGATCAGTCGCCTGTCCGGTGATCTCGGCAAAGCCGTGCCTGCGGAAGAACTCCACCGCGAACGTCAGCACGAATAGTCTGCTAACGCCGACTTCCCTGGCCGTATCGAGCAGTGCTGCGACTATAAGGTGCCCGGCGCTGCGGCCCTGATGATCGACAGCGACCGCGAGCGTGCGGATCTCGGCTAGGTCCTCCCACATAACGTGCAGCGCTCCGCAGCCGGCGATTTCCCCTTCCGGCGTAGTGGCGACCCAGAACTCCTGAATGTCCTCGTAGAGAGTCACTGTCGGCTTGTCCAGCAGTCGGCCCGACTTGACGTTCGCGTCCACGAGTTCCCGGATGGCGCGTACGTCAGTCGTCCTGGCTCGCCTGACCCCGTAGTCCATCCAGAAATCGCCTCCGTCGAAGTCAAGCAGGGGCGGCTGCCCAGCCTCGTCGGCAGCTGGCAGCCGACGAATCGCGGCGCGCTCTGCCTGGGTGCCAGCATCCCAAACAAGGTCACTCATCGCCAATGGCGGCGTTCAACTCAGCGTTACCACGTCAGCACATATCGCCGTTGCGATCGTCGCGCCGGCGCGCCAACTGCAGATCACGTGCGTATCACGACCGGCGATCGTTTGCGACACGCCGCCTGACCTGCGCAGACAGAGAAAACAACGGCCTAAGGACGGCTTTGGCGGACCATGAAAGCGCCAGTACGCGGTGGCGTAGACAATACGGGGGTGTGCCGCGACGGTGTGACGGCCGGAGGATTTTGCCGGTTCCGGCCCGGGACAACGACAGTTTGGATTACTCTGCATCGCTGAAACCCGCTGCAGGCGCCCGCCTGCGGCACCGCCGAGTTCCTGATCGCGACCGAGTGATCAGGAAGCCGGGGACCCACCGAATCCCTGGGGTGAATCGGCAGGCTGAGGATGCTTTGCAAGCTCCGCAGCCCGCCGTAGGGCTCCTCCGGCCCGAACCCGTCAGCTAACCCGGTAGGCGGCCTAGGAGAGGAGACGATGCGTGATGCGCATGCCGCGCAGGCATGTAGCACGGCCAGCATCACTAGCACCGAACCAGCAGCGTCGGTCCGGACACCGGGTCGCGCGGATGGGCAGGCGGACGGCGATCCTTGGGGTTGTCGCGATCTTCGCGGCGCTCCTGCCGACTGCCGTGGCCAGGGCATCCACGGCCACCTCGCCTACGGGAAACCCCACCCTCGATGCGACCCTGGCACAGGCAAACAAGCTCGCTCAGCAGATCGACGCGCTCAGCCAGCAGTACGACAGCCTGCGGATTCAGCTCGCCCAGGCCCAGGCCCAGGCCAAGCTTGCGCAGCAGAACGCAGCGAGGGACCTGGGCATCTTCTCCCAGGATCAGGGCACCATCGCGGCTATCGCCGTGGAGAACTACATGACCGGCGGGCTGAACCCGACTCTTCAGCTGCTGACCGCCAACTCTCCGCAGAGCCTGCTCGACCGGGCATCCATCATGACTCAGCTGCAGCGGGAGAACGGCGCCAAGGTGAGCCTCGTCGCCAGCGCCGAGACCGCAGCCCAGCGCTCGCTGGCGGCCGCGGCCCAGCAGCAGCACCGCGCGACCCAGCTCGCCGCCCAGATGCAGGGCAAGGTCTCGGCGATCCAGCAGCGCGAGAACTTCTTCAACAGCCAGGCATTCGCCCAGGCGGCCTCCATCTACCAGCAGACCGGCCAGTATCCCAACATCACGGTCAATGGCAATAGCGTTGGCGTCCAGGCTCTCAGGTGGGCGCTGACCAAGGTCGGCGATCCCTACGTCTGGGGCGCGGCTGGCCCGAGCTCGTTCGACTGTTCTGGCCTCGTCCTGTGGGCCTACGCCCAGGTCGGCATCAGCCTCCTGCACTTCACCGGCGATCAGTGGAACGAGGGCGAGCACATCTCGAGGGATCAGCTTGAGCCTGGCGACCTGGTGTTCTTCTTCGCCGATATCAGTCACGTCGGCTTGTACGTCGGCGACGGCCTGATGGTCGACGCGCCTACGTTCGGGATTCCGGTACATGTCGAGCCCATCTACTGGAGCGACTTCGTGGGCGCCGTCCGGATCGTCGCCTAACGCGGCTCCGATTCTTTCCCCCGCTGCTGCCCGGTCAGGCCTCCCCCCTCTGGCCGGGCAGCATCATCTGCGAGCGAGCCCATGCGTGGGGCTCGGCTCAGCTCAGCCGGGCTTGACGAGCGGGAACAGCACGGTTTCCCGGATCGGCGCGCCGGTGAGCATGATCAGCATCCGGTCGATGCCCATCCCCATGCCGCCGCTCGGCGGCATCCCATACTCGAGGGCCATCAGGAAATCCTCGTCCAGCTGCATGGCCTCCAGATCGCCGCCGGCCGCCAGCAGCGACTGAGCAGTCAGCCGGGCCCGCTCTTCGATCGGGTCAACCAGCTCGGAATAGGCGGTCGCGATCTCGGTGCCGAACGCGACCAGATCCCACTTCTCGGCCAGCCGTGGGTCGTGCCGGTGCTGCCGAGTCAGCGGTGACACCTCGACCGGGAAGTCCCGGTAGAAGGTCGGCTCAACAGTGCGCGCCTCGACCAGGTGCTCGTACAGCTCGAGCAGTACCTGCGCCCGGCTCCAGGAAGGCTGCAGCTCGATCTGCCGCTTGGCCGCGAACTCTCGCAGCTGCGGTTCCGCGGTGTCCGGCGTTACCTCCTCGCCGAGCGCGTCGGACAGCGCACCGTGCACGGTGACCTCACGCCACTCGCCGCTGATGTCGGCCTCGGTGCCGTCCGGCCGGAGCGCAACCTCGCTGCCGTTCGCAGCCACCGCCGCGGCCTGGAGCAACTCCCTCGTCAGGGTCTGCATCGTGTTGTAGTCGGCGTAGGCCTGGTAGAGCTCGAGCATCGTGAACTCGGGATTGTGGGTTGCGTCGACGCCCTCGTTCCGGAAGATGCGGCCGATCTCGTAGACGCGCTCGATGCCGCCCACAACGAGCCGCTTGAGGTGCAGCTCCAGCGCGATCCGCAGGTACAGGTCGAGCCGGAAGGCGTTGATGTGCGTGGTAAAGGGCCGTGCGTTGGCCCCGCCGTGCAGCGTCTGCAGCACCGGCGTCTCTGCCTCCAGGAAGCCGCGGTCATGCAGCTCCTCGCGAACCGCCCTGGTTACCGCCGCGCGCACCTCCGCCGCGCGACGCGCCTCCGGGTTGATGATCAGGTCCAGGTAGCGCTGCCGCACCCGCGACTCCGGGTCGGTCAGCCCGCGGTGCTTGTCCGGAAGCGGACGCAGCGCCTTGGCGGTGATAGCGAATGAGTCGGCGAGCACAGACAGCTCGCCGGACTTCGACGCAATGACCTCACCGGTCACGCCGACGTGGTCACCCCGGTCGACGTCGGTCTTCCAGGCTGCCAGCGCCTGCTCGCCGACCCGGTCCAGCCGGACCATCACCTGGATCTCGCCGCTGCCGTCGCGCAGCCTCGCGAAGCAGAGCTTGCCGCCGTTCCGGTACAGCATGACCCGGCCCGCGACGCCGACGGTGACGCCCGTATAGGTATCGGCGGGCAGCGATCCGAACTCCGCCCGCACGTCGGCGATGGCATGCGTCCGCGGGTAGCCGACTGGGTAGGGGTCGACGCCGGCCGCGCGCAGCCGATCTACCTTGGTCAGCCGGACCTGCATCTGCTCGGGTGCGAGTGTCCCGCGGCCCGGCGTCGCGGCTAGCGAATCGTCTCGGTCGTCCTGCGTCACATGCCTGAGGTTACCGGGGCGCAGGTCAGCCGGTGACCGCAGCGTCCTGGCCGGCCGCCGACCGGCTGGCACCCTCCGGGCCCCCGCCAGCCGGACCCGCACTAGCGGAGCCCGCACCGGCCCGGCCCGGACTCTCCCGGCTCGCACGCGCGGGTGCGGTGTTCCGCTCGTAGGTCAGCCGCAGCCCGATCAGCGTGAGCCACGGCTCGTATGCGTCGATCACGCCGACCTCGTGGATGACCAGCGGCGCCAGCCCCCCGGTCGCGATGATCGTGACCGAGTCGGGATCCGACGGCGCAAGCTCAGCTGCCATCCGGGTCACGATGCCCTCGACCTGACCGGCGAAGCCGAAGATGATGCCCGACTGCAGAGCCTCAACTGTGCTCTTGCCGATCACGTGGGCTGGCCTGGCCAGCTCGACCTTGAGCAGCTGTGCGGCGCGCCGGGACAGCGCGTCCACCGAGATCTCGATGCCGGGTGCCAGCGCGCCGCCCACGAACTCGCCGCGCTCGCTCACGGCGTCGAAGTTGGTCGAGGTGCCGAAGTCGACCACGATGGCCGGCCCGCCGTAGAGGTGCACCGCCGCCACCGCGTTCATGATGCGGTCGCTGCCGACCTCCTTCGGGTTGTCGTACCGCAGCGGCACACCGGTCTTCACGCCCGGCTCCACGATCACGGCGGGCACGTCGCCGTAGTACCGCCGGCACATCTCCCGCAGTTCGTGCAGCACCGACGGCACCGTGGAGCAGAGCGCGATCCCGCTCACGTCCGGCTCGGCGAACAGCGTGCTCTGCCGCAGCAGCCCTTGCAGCAGCACGGCTAGTTCGTCCGCCGTCCGCTCCGGGTCGGTGGAAACCCGCCAGTGCTCCACGACGTCCGAGCCGTCGAACAGGCCGAGCACCGTGTTGGTGTTACCCACGTCGATCGTCAGCAGCATGACGCTCCCGATGCGCTAGCCGGGCGGCAGCAGGTCCAGCCCGAAGTCGAGGGCAGCCGCCGAGTGGGTCAGCGCCCCAACCGCAAGGTAGTCCACCCCCGTCTCCGCGACCGCACTGGCTCGGCTCAGCGTGAGGCCGCCGCTCGCCTCCAGCAGCGCCCGGCCCGCCGCCAGCGTCACCGCAGCCGTCATGTCCGCGATCTCGAAGTTGTCCAGCAAGATGAGGTCGGCGCCCGCCGCGAGCGCCTCGGAAACCTGATCGAGCGTGTCGCACTCCACCTCGAGGGGCAGTCCGGGCGCCCGGGCGCGGACGGCCGCAAACGCCGCGCTGACCGAACCGGCAGCCGCGACGTGGTTGTCCTTGATGAGGGCGGCATCGGACAGCGACATCCGGTGGTTAACCCCGCCGCCACAGCGCACTGCGTACTTCTCCAGCGCCCGCAGCCCGGGAGTGGTCTTGCGGGTATCGCGGATGCGCGCCCGCGTCCCGGCAACGGCGTCAGCCCACTGCCGGGTCAGCGTGGCCACGCCCGACAGGTGGCAGAGCAAGTTCAGCGCCGTGCGCTCGGCGGTCAGCAACGCACCGATCGGGCCCAGAACGGTCAGGACGGACTGCCCAGACTGAACCCGATCGCCGTCGGTGACGCGCGGGGTGCACGCCAGCTCCCCGCCTGCCGATGCAATCCAGAACGTCGTCTCCGCCACCGGCAGCCCGGCGACGACGCCGGCGGCGCGTGCGACGACGTCTGCCTGGCCGCGCGCACCGCCCGGCACGGTCGCCGCCGTCGTGACATCAGCGCCGCCCGCCAGATCCTCGGCCAGGGCGGCGGCAACCAGGGCCGAGATTGCGGCGGGGTCAAGCCCAGCCGCGCGCAGCCGCTTCGTGATCTCTTCATTCAGGATGGGAACGGGGCCGTCCGGGGCACATCCGCCATCAGCCTCCCGGTCGCTCGGGCCAGTCACGACTGAGCGTCCAGAACCGGCTCGAACACCGACGTCAGGCCCGACTCGCCCGCGGACACGATCAGGTGACCACGCCAGGCATCGATCGCGCTGGCAAAGTCTTCCCGCCAGTGGCTGCCCCTGGTTTCCTCGCGGGCCAGCGCCGAGCTGACCAGCGCGGTGGCGATGAGGTGCAGGTTCGTGACCTGCCAGGCGTCGGCGTCCGGCTTATCGCAGTCCAGACCGAACTCGGCCAGTCCGGCCGCCGCCCGGGCGAGGCCAGGCCCGGACCGCAGCACCCCTGCGTCCGCCGTCATGAGCTGCTGGAGCGATGCGAGTGCGGCCGGGTCCACGAGACGGGCCGGACGGGTGTCGGCCGCCGGTTCGGCAGCCGGGGGCAGGCCGCGGCCTAGGGCGACCGCGATCCGTTCCGCGAATACCAGGCCCTCCAGCAGCGAATTGGATGCCAGCCGGTTCGCGCCGTGTACTCCGGTGCAGGCGACCTCGCCGCATGCGTACAGGCCGGGCACGCTGGTGCGGCCGTGCAGGTCCGTGCGGATGCCGCCACTGACGTAGTGAGCGGCCGGCACCACCGGGATCGGCTCGGTCACCGGGTCGATACCGTGCGCGCGGCAGCTCGCCAGAATCGTCGGGAACCGGCGGGTCCATTCCGCCGCGCCCAGCTGTCGCCCGTCCAGGTACACGTGATCCGTGCCGGACGTGAGCAGCTCACGCATGATCGCCTTCGCCACCACATCGCGCGGCGCCAGGTCGGCCAGGGGATGCTGTCCGGCCATGAAGCGGCGGCCAGCAGCGTCGATCAGGACAGCGCCCTCACCGCGCACAGCCTCGGAGATAAGCGGCTGCCGGCCGCGTGAGGATGGGCCGAGCCAGAGCACCGTCGGGTGGAACTGGACGAATTCCAGGTCGGCGGCCTCCGCGCCAGCCCGCATCGCCATGGCCAGTCCGTCACCCGTTGATACCGGCGGGTTGGTTGTGGCCGAGTAAACCTGGCCGAAGCCGCCGGTTGCCAGCACGACGGCACGGGCGTGCACCGCGCCGACGCCATCGCGCTGACCCGCGCCGAGCACGTGCAGCGTGATGCCCGCCGCCCGGAAATCCGCCGTCTGTAGCAGATCGATGGCGAGCGCGTGCTCGATCACCTCGAGTTCTGCGCTCTGCCCGCCCTCGGCGAGCGCGGCGAGGAGCGCCCGCGATATCTCGGCGCCGGTTGCGTCGCCGCCGGCATGAGCGATCCGCCGCCGCAGATGACCGCCCTCCCTGGTCAGCGACAGTGGCCCGGAAGGCTCCCGGTCAAAGGAGGCGCCGAGCGCTATCAGCCGCTGCACAGCGCCAGGACCGTCAGTGACGAGCGCGCGGACAGCCCGCTCATCGCAGATCCCGGCGCCGGCCGTCAGCGTGTCCTGCAGGTGCTGCTCTGGGGTGTCGCCGGGCCCGAGGGCTGCCGCGACGCCGCCCTGCGCCCAACGCGTCGAACCGTCATCGAGCACCGATTTCGTGGCGAGCAGGATGCGGGCGGTCGGCAGCGCGTGCCGGACGGCAAGCACCGTGGTGACGCCCGCTACCCCGGACCCGACAACGACCACATCGGTTTCCCTGCGCCAGCCTGGCGTAGGCGCGAGCAGGCGCCGGGCGATCACGACGGCCCGACTTCGACGCGCACGTTGTCGATCAGCCGAGTGCCACCGACCTTCGCAGCCACCAGCAGGATCGCCGGGCCTGTGTGATCGGCGCTGACCTCCGCGTAGCTGTCGGGGTCGGCGAGCACGAGGTAATCGAGCTGGACGGGCGGGCTGGCCGCGGCCGCCTGGTCGATCACGGCGCGCGCTGCCGCCACTGCCTGCGGGGCACCGCCAGGGGCAGCGGCGCGCGCCGCATCCACGGCACGGGACAGCGCGAGGGCTGATGCTCGCTCTGCCGCCGACAGATAAACGTTGCGGCTCGAGGCAGCGAGCCCGTCCGGCTCGCGGTACAGGGGCGCCTCGAGAATCTGCACGCCGAGGTCGAAGTCGATCACCATTTTGCGGATGAGCGCCAGCTGCTGCGCATCCTTCGCGCCGAACACTGCCGCGTCCGGCATCACGAGCTGGAACAGCTTCAGCACGACGGTCAGTACCCCGTCGAAGAAGCCCGGCCTGGAAGCGCCCTCCAGCAGCCGGCCTACTGGTCCGGGATTGACGGTGACCATGGGCGGTGCTGGATACATCTGCGCGATGTTCGGGTGGAAGATGGCGGTCACGCCCTCCTCTGCGCAGACCGCGAGGTCCTGCTCCATCGGCCTTGGATACCGGTCGAAGTCCTCGGCTGGGCCGAACTGCAGCGGATTCACGAAGATGGAGACCACGACCGAGCCGTTGGGTCCTGCGTGGCCGCGCGCGACGCGCAGCGGCGAGCGGTGACCGTCGTGCAGCGCACCCATAGTGGGAACAAGCACAACCGGCCCGGGCAGCGCGGCCCGGGCAGCGGCCAGGCCCCTCCGGGTCCGGACGAGCATGGGTAGAGGCGGCACCGCGGCGCGGGCCTCCGGGGCCGCGCTCATTGTGTTCGCCTCGGTCATAGCGGCTCTCTCACTGTGCTGGCCTCATCGGGGCGCCTCGGCGAGCACGTCCAGCAGGCGGCGGGCGTCCGGAGCGGTCAGCGTGCCCGCGGCCAGAGCCCGCGCCGCGGTCAATCGGGCGAGCGCGAGGTAGGCGGGTAGCGCCTCGGGCGCCTCCGCACGCAGCGCCGCCACGTGCCCGGCGACGGTATCGGCATCGCCGCGGGATACCGGGCCGGTGAGGGCCGCATCGCCGAGCCGCAAGGCGTTGTCCAGCGCGGCCGACAGCAGCGGGCCGAGCATCCGGGCCTGCTGCGCCACTCCGGCTTTCGCGAGCAGATCCTCGGCCTGTACGACTTGCGTGACCAGATGATTGGCGGCACCCGCCAGCGCGGCGTGATACAGGTCCCGGTCGGCTTCGGCGATGAAGACCGGTTCGCCGCCCATTTCCATGACGAGCACCTCGGCTGCCGGCCGAAGGACGGCAGGAGCGGTGACACCGAAGCAGATCCCTGCGAGCCGGTCGGCATCGTCGGCGCGCCCGGTGAAAGTCATGACCGGGTGCAACGCCAGCGGCAGCGCACCCTCCTGGACAGCGGGTTCCAGCACGGCGAGCCCGTGACGACCGCTCGTGTGCATGAGCATCCGGCCAACCAGCGGTGCCCCGGTCGCCACGAGGCCGCGAACCAGTCCCGGCAGGGCATCGTCGGGAACGGTCAGCAGCACCAGGTCGGAAGCGTCGGCTACGTCCGCCGGCTGGACCACCGGGGTCCCGCTCAGGTACCGGCTGATCCGCTCCCTGGACGCGTCCGACACGGCTGACACGGCGGTAATCCGGTGCCCTGCCCTGCTCAGCGCCACCGCAAGCGCGGTGCCCACCCGGCCAGCGCCGATGACCCCGACCCTCAGGCGTGCGGGGTGCTCGGAACCGGCGCCAGACTGCCCGGCCCAGTGCGGCGCAGCGTCAGACGTCACGCGGAGCATCCTCGCGGATGGCGCTGACTCGCGCGTGGCCGGGGGCTGACAGCGACGTGCTTAGGAATGCCATTGCCAGCTGTCTGGTGAGTGATCGGAGTCGTCGTCGGAGTCGTCCGGGGGCTTCGGTGCACGACAGCAGCGCTCGAGGTAGAGCGCCGCTGCCATGAGCAGGAGAGTGGCGGCCAGGGTCACCCCGGCCACCCGGGCATCGCGCGCGGGCATGGTCTTGTCCAGCTCTCTCAGCACATAGATCAGGTAGCCGCCGACCAGGCCGCCGAGCGCAGCTCCTGCCGCCGAGCTCGCTTTGGCGAGCGCGACCAGCCGCGCGACCGCGATCGGGGCTACCGGTTTGGCCGTCTTCCGGCCAGTCAGCCTGTTGTGCACACTCCGGCCAACCGCGGCCTCTGCTATGGCCAGCGCGGCGAGCGCCGGCACTGAGGTGAGAGGCAACAGCGGCAGGCTCGTGAAGGTGGCTCTCGTCGCGAGCCAGCCGACGATGGCGCAGATGGCGAAGATGCCCGCGAGCGTGCCGGGCCGGGTCATGTGCACGACGCCACCCCCGCGTGCCGGTCCGGCAGGGTGAGCCGCAATTCCGGGCGCCGCCACACGCCGGCCATCGAGGTGGCGGCCAGCAGGTCGGCAACCCGACCCCGGCCCGGCAGCACCGCGGAGGGATCGACGTCCAGCCACGGGGCCAGCACGAATGCTCGCTCGTGCGCCCGCGGATGCGGCAGCGTGAGGTCCGGTTCGGCCCATGTTTCGTCGTCATAGCTGATGATGTCGACGTCCAGCGTCCGTGGTCCCCAGTGCACCGTCCGCACCCGGCCGGCCGCCGACTCGGCCGCCTCGCACCGCGTCAGGACCTGCTCGGCCGGCAGCGCGCTCGTCGCCAGGAGCACCGCGTTGAGGTAACTGTCCTGCTCCGGGCCTCCGACGGGGGTTGTCTCAAAGACCCCGGATACGGCCGTTGCCGTGATCCCGTCGCCGTCGAGGACCTCGACGCCAAGCCGGAGATTGGCCATCCGGTCACCGAGGTTGCTGCCAAGTGCCAGCACGACCGGACGCTGCACGGCGTGTTCGGTCATGCCCGGCTCCGTCGAATCGTCACGCTGATGTCGGCGACCTCGACCTCAACCGGAGCCTGCGGCTTATGTACCGTGATCTCGGCCTCGCGCACCATCGGTTCTGCCAGGCAGACGGCCGCCAGCCGGTCCGCTAGCGTCTCGATCAGCGCGACGGGAGGGCCAGCGACGATCTCGGCGAGCCGTCCGGCAACACCGCCGTAGTCCGCCGTCAGCGACAGGTCATCGCTGGCCGCTGCGGGAGCGGCGTCGAGCCAGAGGACGGCATCGATGATGAAGTCCTGGCCCGTAGCGCGCTCGTGGTCGAACACGCCGTGATATCCGCGGACCCGCAGGCCAGCGATGCGTATCCGGTCCAGCATCAGCCTGCGCCTGCCAGCAGTTCCTGGCGCCACCGCGTGGCAACCCGCATGGCGTCGAGATTGCCGGGCACCATGTGGACGCGGACACACCAGGCCCCGGCTGCGGCCGCGAGCGCCGACAAGGCGATCGTGGCGTCGTCACTGCCTGCGAAGGAGCGCGGCCGCCCGTCAGAACCGGCCAGCAGCTTGCCGAGGAAACCTTTCCTGGACGCTGCCACGAGGACGGGAAGCGGCTGCTCGTAGCCCTCATGCCGGGCGATCCGGTCGAGGTTGGCCAGCAGCGTCCAGTTGTGCTCGGGAAGCTTGGCGAAGCCAAGGCCGGGATCGAGGATGACGTTGCCGGGATGAACGCCCGCCGCGACGACGGCGGCCAGCCGCCGCCCCAGTTCGTCGTGCACCTCGGTGACGACGTCGTCGTACACAGCCGGGCCATACATATCCGCGCTGTGCCCACGCCAGTGCATGACGACGTACGGAGCGCCGGCGGCCGCCACCACGGTCGCCATCTCCGGATCGGCCTGGCCACCGCTGACGTCATTCACCATCCGCGCCCCGGCCGCGAGCGCGCGGCGCGCTACCTCAGCCCGCATCGTGTCGATGCTGACATAGCTGCCAGCGCTCGCCAGCGCCTCGACGACCGGCATGACCCGCCGTAGCTCGTCCTCCAGTGGCACGCGCTGAGCGCCTGGCCGTGTCGACTCGCCGCCGATGTCGATAATGTCCGCGCCCTGGCTGGCGAGCTCGAGGCCGTGCGCGATGGCCTTGTCCGGATCCAGCCACGTCCCGCCGTCGGAGAACGAATCGGGCGTGACGTTGACCACGCCCATGACCAGACAGCGCTGCCGGGGGAGACGACCCGCCGGAATTTCCGGGGACTGCCCGGCTGCGGGCAGCCCGCCTTGCTGAGGTCGGGGTGAGCCATCGCTAGCGCTCATAAAGGCCAATCTACGCGCTCCGGCTGGTCGACATGCCGCACCGGTCCCGCCCGCCCGAGGACTCGCAAACCCGGCAATTCGGACCGATCAGCCGTGCGCCCCGGCTAGCCAGCCGCCGCTCGCCCGAACGGTCGAGCGAGCCTTCGGCGGAGCCTGCGTATCTCGACAGTGGGCCACACCAGGAACGCCTCGGCCTCGAGCGCGGCGACGCCGATCCGCAGCGCATCCCTCGTGCCGGGGAAGACGAGGAACCGCGGTACCCACTCCGGGCAGAACTTGGCGTTGAACTTGTACAAGGACTCGATCTGGAACCAGCGCGACAAGAACAGCAGGAACCCGCGCCAGGCACGCAGCACGGGCCCGGCCCCGATTCGCTCGCCTCGCTCGAGCGCCGCCCTGAACACCGCGAAGTTCAGCGAGATCCGCTTGACGCCAAGGTCGGGTGCGCACTTGATGGCCTCGACGATGAGGAAGTCGTTGAGGCCCGCTGTAGCGCCGCGATCCCGGCGCATCAGGTCGAGCGACAGGCCGTCGCTGCCCCACGGCACGAAGTGGAGCATCGCGCGCAGCACCCCGTCCTGCGTGGCGGTCGCGAGAACGCACTGGCCATCGTCTGGCCCGCCGATCCGGCCGAGCGCCATGGAGAAGCCGCGCTCGGTGGGGTTGCCACGCCAGCTGTCCGCCTGCCGGACCATGGAGGCGATCTCGGCCGGCGGAATGTCGGCTACCCGCCGCACCTCAGCCACGTAGCCCTTTTTGCTCACGCGGCCGGCCATCTGCCGGACGTTTCGCATCGCCCGGCCCTCGAGGGTGAAGTCAGCGATGCCAACGACGGCCTCGTCCCCAAGCTCGAGTGCCGTGAGCCCGCCCTCGCGGCACCAGATCTCGGCCCCGAGCTCACTGCAGCCGATGACGGCCGGCACCCACGCATGCCGGGCCGCCTCGTCCAGGAAGGTATGAATCGCGCCTGGCCAGGCCTCGGGGTCGCCGAGTGGGTCACCGCTGGCCAGCATCACTCCGGAGAGCACGCGGTAGCCAATGCACGACTTGCCGGACGCAGACCACAGAATGCTCTTGTCATCGCGCAAGGTGAAATAGCCCAGCGAATCCTGCTCACCGTACCGGTTCAGCAGCTCCCTGATCCGCGTCGCATCCGGCGCTTGCAGCCGAGCCTGGGGCCCGGCCGGCCGCAAGAACAGGTAGATCGCGAGCAGTAGGGTCAAGAGCCCAAGTCCACCGGTGACGAAGCCGAAGTGGTCGGCCCGCCCTTCGTTAATGAACCTGATCGGCCCGGTGAAGCCGATCACGTTCACGATCACCTCGTAGATCCGCTGAGACAGCGAGTAACTACCGCGAACTCCGCCAATGATCGAAAGCGCCGATAGCCCGATCACGAGGTCTGCGAGTATCAGGCCGCACAGCACCCACAGCGAACGCCACCGGGACCTCTGGTCACCAACCGCGTAGAACTGACCGCGGAAGAGGTAGAGCGCCGCCAGCAGCACCGCGGTGCCGGCGAGCTGCACGGGATGCACGACCGGCCTCGCCGGATCATTGTCGGTCATCGCCGCGTAAGTGACGATGCCCAGACCGCCGTGCAGCACCAGACCAACCGCGAGCAACGCCATCACCGCCGCCCACGCCCGGCGTTTGCGACGGCGCAGGCCGTGCGACAGCATGAGCAGCAGGACGCCGATGATCACATCGGTTGTCCTAGTCAGGTTGACCAGGGTGCCAGGCAGGATGTCGGACAGGCCCCGCAGCCGCCGGTGATACAGGTGCGGGACAAGGCCCTCGATGATGTAGCCGAGGCCGATAACCAGCGCGAGCAGGCCAGCACCCAAGGGCACCCAGCGACGCTGCTGGCGCAGGTCGATGGCGCGCGAAACCGCTGGCTGGGCCGGCCGCTCGGCGACACTGCTCCGTGTCCTCGGCGGTAGCGGCCCGGTCGGGTCAGTCATATCGGACAATAAGGTCAGGCCTCGCCTCACTGGCTCAGCGTAGTCGTCGCCTGCTAAGGCCGGAGGCAAACTCCGGCATCACAAATCGCTCTGCGGTCAGCGGCGGTAGGCCAGCAGGCTCATGGCCTCGAGCCGGGTGGTTTCCGAGCTGAGGAATGAGCCACGGACGGCAGACGTCACGGTCTTCGCCCCAGGTTTGCGCACACCGCGCATGGACATGCAGAGATGCTCGGCTTCAATTATCACGATAACGCCCCGCGGCTCCAGAATCTCCATCAAGGCGTCTGCGATCTGACTCGTCATTCGTTCTTGCACCTGGGGTCGCCTGGCGTAGACGTCGACCAGCCTGGCCAGCTTCGACAGCCCCGTTATCTGGCCTTTCTCATTCGGAATATAGCCAACGTGCGCCTGCCCGAAGAAAGGCACGAGGTGATGCTCGCAGGTGGAGTACATCTCGATATCGCGGACAAGGACCATTTCCTCATGATCGGCATCGAAAACGGTTGTTAGCACGTCGCCCGGTGCCAGTAGCAGGCCGCCGAACTGCTCGGTCATCGCCCGGGCCACCCGGCCAGGGGTATCCCTCAGACCGTCCCGATCGGGATCCTCACCAACCGCCAGCAGTATTTCCCTGACGGCGCGTTCAATTCGGGGGAGGTCGAAACCGGAGTCCGTCAACTCCCCTCGCCGTCTGGCGCATCATTCTCACCGCTGTGCTGGCCGGGCTGGTTGTCACCGCCGAACGGGTTAGTTCCGAGCGGGGTCCCCCCGCCCAGCGGGGACGCGCCACCCAGCGGGGAAGCGCCGCCGAGCGCGGACGCGCCACCCAGCGGCGAGCTGTGTCCCGGGCTGGTGCCAGGCTGCGCGGAGCCAGCTGGGAGGCCGACGGCGCTCGATGCTTGCCCGTTGCCCAGCGACGGCCCGATCCCGCCGTCTGACGCGGCGGTCAGCGCCAGTTCCTTGGGTGTCAGCACCGGCGGGCGGTCCGACGGCAGCCGCTTGCCGTAGCCGGTGTACGAGCCGCGCGTCGGGCGCTTGTGCACCGGCGCGAAGATCTCAAGCACCTGATCGCGGGACAGCGTCTCGTGCTCGAGTAGCTGCAGCACCAGGTGGTCGAGCACATCCCGGTACTGCACGAGGATCTCCCACGCCTCGTCATGGGCCGACTCGATGAGCCTGCGCACCTCGTCATCGATCGCCGAGGCGATCTCCTCGGAGTAGTCGCGCGCGTGCGACATGTCGCGACCGAGGAACGGCTCGCCGTCGCCGGTGCCGAACTTCCGCGCCCCCAGGCGCTCGCTCATGCCGTACTCGGTCACCATGCCGCGGGCGATCTGGGATGCCTTCTCGATGTCGTTGGCGGCGCCAGTCGTCGGCTCGTGGAAGACGAGTTCCTCGGAAGTCCGCCCGCCGAGCAGCATGGCCAGCTGATCCATCATTTCGGCGCGGCTGACCAGGAACTTGTCCTCGGCCGGCGCGGCGGCTGTGTAGCCGAGCGCGCGCCCGCGCGGGATGATCGTGATCTTGTGCACCGGGTCGGCGTTCGGCAGCGCGTGGCCCACCAGGGCGTGACCGCCCTCGTGGTAGGCGATGATCTTGCGCTCTCTCTCCGACAGCAGCACGCTCTTGCGCTTCGGTCCCGCGGTGACCCGGTCAATGGCCTCCTCGAGCGAGGACATCTGGATCTGCGTCTCGTTGAACCGGGCGGTCAGCAGCGCCGCCTCGTTGATCACGTTCGCCAGGTCGGCACCGGTGAATCCGGGGGTACGCCGCGCGATGATGTCCAGGTCGACGTCGGAGGTGAACGGCTTGCCTCTCGCGTGCACGCGCAGGATGCCCTTGCGGCCGGCCAGGTCGGGCTGGGCAACGACGATCTGGCGGTCGAACCGGCCGGGACGCAGCAGCGCCGGGTCCAGGATGTCGGGCCGGTTGGTCGCGGCGATGACGATGACTCCGCCCTTGGTGTCGAAGCCGTCCAGCTCGACGAGCAGCTGGTTCAGCGTCTGCTCGCGCTCATCATGACCGCCGCCAAAGCCGGCGCCCCGGTGCCGGCCGACGGCGTCGATCTCATCGACAAACACGATGGCGGGCGCGTTGGCCTTGGCCTGCTCGAAGAGGTCGCGGACCCGGGAGGCGCCAACGCCGACGAACATCTCCACGAAGTCCGAGCCGGAAATCGAGTAGAACGGCACGCCAGCCTCACCGGCAACCGCCCTCGCCAGCAGCGTCTTACCGGTTCCTGGCGGGCCGTACAGCAGCACCCCCTTAGGGATCTTGGCGCCGATCGCCTGGAACTTGCCGGGGCTCTGCAGGAACTCCTTGATCTCCTGAAGCTCCTCGATGGCCTCGTCCGCGCCCGCTACGTCGGCGAACGAGGTCTTCGGCGTGTCCTTGGTGATGAGCTTCGCCTTCGACTTGCCGAAGTTCATGACCCGGGAGCCACCGCCCTGCATCTGGTTCAGGAACACCATGAACAGCAGGAAGATGATGAGGAACGGCAGGTAGCTGAACACCAGAGTCCAGAACGAGCTGCTCTTGGGCACCTTGACGTTGTAGGCGTCGGCAGGCAGCTGGTGGCTGGCGACCAGCTTCTGCATGTCGTTGGCAATCTGCGAGCCCTGGGCGCCGACCCAGGACGCCTCCCAGTTCTGCCCGCTCTTGGTGGTGAGCTGGATCGTCTGGTCCACGTCGGTGAGCGTGACCGACTTCACGTTCCCGGTCTGGATCGCGGCGATAGCGCGCGAGGTCGCCACCTGCTGGTACTGCGGGCTGGTGTTGACGAGCCTGAACAGGATGACCAGGATGATGGCGACAAAGAGGATGGCGAGCACCCAGCCGCGGAAAATACGCTTTAGATCCATCGATGAACGGCCCACCGGTCCGGCCAGTCCCTCCTGACGAGCTTCATGCCTCGCCGCAACGACGGGGCTCCGTGCGTTTCCAGCGTGTCTGCGCGGCTATTTCTTCCCCGCCACCACGGCACGGGAATACTCGACGTTACACCGAGCCGGCCGTGGCCGGCACAGTAGCAACCGCGCAGGGGCAGTGGCGGCCGTCTTACGCCTCTTACCCAGGTTAACGAATTTCATCGGCAGATAGGTTCCCCGGCAGGCTGCGGGCGCATTGTTAGCTGGCTCCCGGCCGGTAGACGTGCTCGGCAAGCGTGCCGATGAACGGCAGATTCCGGTACTTCTCGGCATAGTCGAGCCCGTAGCCGACGACGAATTCGTCCTCGATGCTGAAGCCGGTGTAGGCCACGTCGATGTCCATCTCCTCCGCCGACGGCTTCCGCAGCAGCACGCACACCTGCACCGACGCCGGGCCGCGCGACCGCAGGTTGCCGATCAGCCAGGACAGCGTCAGCCCGGAATCGACGATGTCCTCGATCACCAGCACGTGGCGTCCGCTTATGTCGATGTCGAGGTCCTTGAGAATCCGCACGACACCGGAGGACTTGGTACCCGAGCCGTAGGACGAGATCGCCATCCAGTCCATCTCCACTGGCCGGTGCATGGCCCGGGCCAGGTCCGCCATGACCATGACGGCGCCCTTCAGCACGCCGACGATCAGGAGTTCGCGATCCGCGTAATCGGCGTCG
This sequence comes from uncultured Actinomycetota bacterium, assembly GCA_963718765.1. Classification (GTDB taxonomy): domain Bacteria; phylum Actinomycetota; class Actinomycetes; order Streptosporangiales; family Streptosporangiaceae; genus JAJYUU01. The sequence continues at coordinate 30,950 of CAVQZV010000018.1, read as the reverse complement.
ATCTCCGCGGCGAGCTCGCGCACTCGCTGCCGCAGCTGCTCAGCCGTGATGAGGACGTCCTTGAGATCGGTTCCCATGTCATTCGCGTCCACCAGGTTCCTCCGATCGGGCCGTGGTGGCCAGGGGACCGACCTCCGAGAGAGCAGGTCTGGTGATCAGCAGCCTGCCATACTTGCGCTCGCCCCTCACGCCGCCGGGCAGGTCCGTCCAGCGCTGGCCGTGCCAGGATGTGACCAGCTCATCGAGGCTCGCGACGTGCCGGCGCGAGAGCGCACCGGGCGGCGACCCCGCTCCGATCGCAGCCTGGCGAAGCGCGCGGCGACGGATTGCCGCGGGCAGGGCAGCCAGGTGAGCGACCGACCAGCCCTGGCCCGCCGCGGCGGCGACCCCGCCGAGCCCGGCAATCTCGGTGGCGGCCGTGCCATCCAGGGCATCGGCGTCGGCCCGCAGCAACTCGGCAGTCCGGGCTAGTGCCTCGGCGGCACCAGGCCCGAGCACCTCGGTCAGCACGGGCATCAGCTGCCATCGGACCCGGGCCCTAGTGAAGGCCAGATCGCTGTTGTGCGGGTCCTCCCACGGCTCGAGCCCAGCGGCCGCGCACGCTGCCCTGGTCTGATCACGACGGATCCGCAGCAGTGGTCGCAGGTAGTGACCCGTCCGGCCGGCCATCCCGGCAAGTGACCGTGCACCCGACCCGCGGGCGAGGCCGAGCAGGACGGTCTCGGCCTGGTCGTCGAGGGTGTGGCCGAGCATGATGGCGACGGCTCCGGTCGAGTGGGCAGCCTGGTCGAGGGCTTCGTACCGGGCAGCCCGGGCGGCGCCCTCCGGCCCGCCGGGGCCGGCCACGGTCACCGCAACCGACAGCGCGGGGCTGAGTCCGAGCCTCGTCATCAGCTGGGTCACCTGCTCGGCCCTGACGGCCGAACCGGGTTGCAGGCCATGGTCAACGGTGACACCGCCAGCCATGATCGCTGCGCGAGGCGCCTCGAAGGCGAGCGCGTCCGCTAGGGCCAGCGAGTCCGCGCCGCCCGAGCAGGCCGTCAGGACGAGGTCGCCCGGCTCTAGCCCGGCAAGGCTGGCCCGCACGGCGTGCCGGACAGCCGCCACTGCCGGGTGCGGGCCCACCGGAGATCAGTCCTCAGTCGGCGGAGCTAGCGTCTCGCGGCGGCTCATCGGCCTCCGCGGCATCCGCCGGGATAGCCGGGGTGGCCCCGTCTACACGCTCCAGCCAGGACCGGGGGTTTGTCAGCTCGTCTTTAGTCGGCAGCGTGTCTGGCGACGTCCACACCTTGTTGAACGCAGGCATCCCCGCCTCGGCGACCACGGTGCGGACGAACCGCGAGCCCTGCTCGTACTGCTTCATCTTGAGGTCGATGCCGAGGATCCGGCGGATGGCCTGCTCCATCCGGCCCGCCGACCCGCGGCGCGCGGTGAACTTCGCTCGGATCTCCGCCACAGACGGGACGATCTCGGGCCCGACCGCGTCCATGACGTAGTCGCCGTGGCCCTCGACCAGGGTCATGACCGCGGTCATCCGGTCCAGGATCTCGCGCTGCCGCGGCGTCTGGATCGCCTCGATGAGGCTCTCGCCGTCGCCGCCGCGCACCGCACCGGCAACCGCGTCGGCCGCCGCCCGGATCCGGTCCAGGATCGACGCGGGATCAAGGTCGGAGGCCAGCAGGAAGTCTGACATTTGCTGCTGCACGTAGGGCCGCAGCCACGGCACGGAGGTGAACTGTGTCCGGTGCGTCTCCTCGTGCAGGCACACCCAGCGGCGGAAGTCATGCGGATCGACGTCGAGCTCGCGCTCGACCATGACGATATTCGGCGCGACCAGCGTCAGCCGGCCCGCAGGCGCATCCTCGCCCGGCGCGTCCGGGTCAGGCGGCAGGAACAGCTCGTACTGGCCGAGAACTCGGCTCGCCAGGTACGCCAGGATCAGCCCTGCTTGCATCCCGGTCACCCGCGATCCCACCGCCGACATCAGCGGGCCCGGCTGCGGCACGTTCGGCTTCTCCGACAGCTGCTGCACGAGCGGGTCGAGCACCACCCGGAAGCCATCCACATTGGCCCTGATCCAGCCGGGCCGGTCGACCACGGCGACCTTGCCGTCGTCGGCAGCGCCAGGCAGGCCGGTGAGGTTACGCACCGGCTCGGCGACCGCGTCGGCGAGCTGCCGCAGCTCGGCCACGACCTTCCTGGCTTCGGCCATGCTGACCTGGGGCCCTGGCCTGACCCAGCGCACACCGGTGGATGTCGCGACCTGCCAGTCGATCATCTGAGTGGTACTCACCCCTCCACCGTACGTGCAGCCGGGCCAGTTCGTCGTTGCCGGGCCACGAGCAGCCGACTGCTATCGGCAACCGCAGCCGGCCAGAGCGTTCGCGAGCGTCACCATTGCGGTGGCAGCGCGCGTGAGTGCGCCCGGCGCAATCTGATCGGCCATGACAGCGAAGACGAGCAGCTGGCCGTTCTTCGCATAAGCGCTGCCGGCGAGCGCTGCAACCTGGCTCAGGTTGCCGGTCTTGGCGCGCACCACCCCGGGCGCGTCGCTGCCACCCGGACCGAAGACGCTGCCGCCGGGGCCAAGCGTGCCGGAGAACCCCGCGACCGGCAGCCCGGTCAGCATGGACCGCAGCTGACTGGTGGCCGCCGCCAGCCGGACAATCTGGACGAGGGTCGCCGGCGCGACCTTGTCATCGGGCGACAGGCCGCTGCCGTCAGAGAGCTGCAGTTCGCCGGTGATGCCGAGGCCACGCAGCACCGCTGTCACCGCGGCCGCTGCGCCGCTGAACGAGGCGGGCCTCCCGGTCGCGATCGCCACCTGGCGGGCGAGATTTTCCGCGATGACGTTGTTGCTCTGCTCGAGCATCCAGTAGACGATCTGCGCGAGCGGTGGTGACCGAACCGAGGCAATGTCGGCGGCCCTCGCAGGTGCAACGACCTGGGTCGGCGAACCGGTGACGGTGATCCCGTCGGCGGCCAGGTATCCGGCGAAGACGGCCGCGGCCTGCGGGGCCGGATTGTCTGAGCGTGAGCCGCCGGCCATGGCGTCAACGGGCTTGCCCGCCGGGGTCACGCGACCCTGATCGACTTCCAGCGGGGTGATCTGGGTGACATCGCCGCCCGTCACGTAGCCAGACGTCCAGCCCGGCGCAAAAGTCGGGCCGGTGAACAGGGACGTGTCGTATCCGAGGTGGATCATGTGCTGGCCGCGAGATCGCAGCGCCTGCGCGGTGGCGCTGGCGAGCTCGGCCAGGGTGGCCGGCTGCGGGTACTCGGTCGCGAGCGGCGGGCCCGCGGCAAGCGTCGGGTCCCCGCCGCCGACCAGGACGATGGAGCCGGCCCCGGCTCCGAGCACGACTCTGGTCGTCAGCCGGGCCGTCGGGCCGAGCACCTTGAGCACGGCGGCGGCCGTGGCCAGCTTGTTGGTCGAGGCCGGGGTGAACCCCGAGTTCGCGTTGCTCGCGTACAGCACCTGTCCGGTCGCGAGGCTGGTCACCAGCACTCCGAGCGACGGGCCGAACGCCGATGAGGTCACGACCGGCGCCAGCGCCCGGCTGACTCCCGCCGGGGTCACGCTCTCCGCGCCGGACGCCGCCCCGCTCGCGGGATCGAGCACCGGCCCTTGGATGGCCAGCCGGGCAGCCGCGATGGACGGCGGCCGCCAGAGCGCGAGCCGGTGCGGCAGCAGTCTCGCGACGGTGAGACCAGCCACGAGGGTGAACACGCACAGCACACCGATCGCCGCCGGCAGCAGGCGACTGCGACGACGCAGCACCCCGTTCCCCTCTCGATATGCGCTCTCGCGCTAGGTTGCCAAGACAAGAAGAATCAGCCACCGATGCGCTGGGGGCAAGGCGTGGAGTTCGAGGTCATCATCGAAATTCCCAAGGGGCAGCGTAACAAGTACGAGATGGACCACAAGACAGGTCGGATCCGGCTCGACCGAATGCTGTTCACCTCGACTCGCTACCCCGCTGACTATGGCTTCATCGAGGACACGCTCGCCGACGACGACGACCCGCTGGACGCCCTCGTGCTGCTGGAGGAGCCGACGTTCCCTGGCTGCCAGATCCGCTGCCGTGCCATCGGCATGTTCCGGATGCGGGATGAGAAAGGCCTCGACGACAAGGTGCTGTGCGTGCCCGCAACCGACCCGAGGATGTCGCATCTGCAGGACATATCGGATGTGCCGGAGTTCGACCAGCTGGAGATCGCGCACTTCTTCGAGGTCTACAAGGCGCTGGAGCCCGACAAGGTAGTCGAGGCGTCGACCTGGGTGGGCGTCGATGTAGCCGAAGCCGAGATCATCGCGTGCCGGGAACGCCTGGCCGCAAGCCTCTCAGAGGGCTAGGCCGACCACCCGCTAGTCTCGTGCCAGGCAGTCCGCGCGCAAGCCGTGGAGGGACCATGACGCCCGTTGAGGACGTGCTCCGGGAGACGCCGCTGTTTGAGACGCTCAGCGACGAGGACGCCAGCGCGCTCCGGGCCCGCATCATGGACGTGCATCTGGACCGCGGCGAGCGGCTGTTCGCTGAGGGCGACACTGGCGACAAGCTCTACATCATCCTGTCCGGCAAGATCAAGCTGACAAAGGCGGCGCCGGACGGCCGGGAGAACCTGCTGAGCGTGCACGGCCCGGGTGAGATGTTTGGCGAGCTATCGCTGTTCGATCCCATCCCGCGGACCTCGAGCGCGACCGCGGTGACGAGCGCCGACCTGGCCGGGCTCGCGCACGTCGACCTGCGGTCCTGGCTGTCGAGCCGGCCCGAGATGGCGATGCACCTGCTGCAGGCCCTCGCCCAGCGGCTGCGGCGGATTAACGAGGTCAAGGCCGACCTGGTCTTCACTGACGTACCCGGACGGGTGGCGAAGGCGCTGCTGGACCTGGCCGAGCGGTTCGGCTCGCCGGGCATGCTCGGAATCCAGGTCAGCCACGACCTGACCCAGGAAGAACTGGCCCAGCTGGTCGGGGCGTCCAGGGAGACCGTGAACAAGGCGCTTGCGGACTTTGCGGCCCGCGGCTGGATTCAGCTCGCTGCCAAGTCTGTCCTGATCACCGACGTGGACCGGCTTCGCAAGCGGGCCCGGTAGCCACAGCGCGGCCGCCAGGCGGCCGTCAGTAGGTGACGTCCGCCGGAAGCTCGCCCTGTTCGCCCAGGTAGCGCAGCTGCGCGCGGACGGACGACTCTGCGAACGGCCAGAGCGCCCGGTCCACGGCCGCATAGACCCGGGGGACGATCTGCGCTGGCGCCCGGTCGCCGGCCGCGACGGCGGCCCGCACCTCGTCCAGCCGCTCGGCGCGGTGCGCCAGATAGTAATCCAGCACGGCGGCCGGGTCGGCGAGCAGCGGCCCGTGCCCGGGTAGCAGCGCCTGCAATCCGGTCTCATCGGCCAGCAGGCGCAGCCGCGCGAGCGAGGCAAGGTAGTCGCTCAGGCTGCCATCCTCGGCAATGACGGCAGTGCCGCGGCCGAGCACGGTGTCGCCGGTGAACACCGCGTCATCAGCTGGCAGGTGCAGGCTGACCGAGTCGGAGGTGTGGCCAGGCGTCTTGATGACGCGCAGCTCACAGCCGCCGTCGTCCACCACGTCACCGGGCGCGAGGCCCTCGCTGCCCAGCCGGTGGCCGGGATCGACCGCCAGCACCGGCGCGCCCGTCAGCTCTGACAGCCTGGGTGCTCCGGCGGAGTGGTCGAGGTGGCGGTGAGTGAGCACGATCGTCACGATCCGCTGGCCTCGCTCGGCCGCCATCTGGCAGATCCGCTGCAGGTGCTGCTCGTCGTCCGGGCCGGGGTCGATAACGACGACCGAGCCCGCCCCGGGCTCGGCGACCAGCCAGCTATTGGTGCCATCCAGCGTCATCATGCCGGGGTTGGGCGCGAGCACGCACCGGGCCCGACTGGTGCCCGAGCCGTCGATCGGTCTGACCAGTCGGTCCGCTGTCACGAGGCACCGTCCGGTACGGCCGGGAAGTCGCTGAGGCCCGGCACGGTCAGCCAGACAGCCCCCTCACGCTCATGCACCTCAGGGATGATCGGCGCCACCTGGCGCGGTCCCGACAGCACGGTGCCGACGTCTCCGCACTCGGCCAGTTCCGACAGCGACACCATCGTCGGGGGAAACAGCCGGATCTCCGCGCGGCGTCCCGCGGCCAGCGCGTCGGCCGGCCGGACCCAGGCGACCTCGGAAGCCTCGCCGCCGACGTCCCGTGTCCGCTGACCAGGCGGCAGTGCGGCGGCAAAGAACCGGGTGTCAAACCGGCGCGGCTCTATGACCGGGGTGATCCAGCGCGACCACGGGCGCAGCAGATCTGCCCGCAGGACGAGCCCGCGGCGGTTCAGCAGCTCGCCGAGCGAGACCGATCGGTCGAGCAGCGCCAGGCGGTCGGCCTCCCAGTCGTCGCTCGTCGTGTCGGCGACCACCGATTCGGGCGACTCGCCGGCCAGCAGAACGCCAGATTCCTCGAAAGTCTCGCGGACCGCGGCGCACACCAGCGCCCTGGCCAGCGACGGCGGGGCGGCGAAGATCCGGCCCCATTCGGCGGCGTCCGGCCCGGTCCAGCTGACCTCCTCGTCGGCGTCCCTCGGGTCGACAGATCCGCCAGGGAAGACGTACGCTCCCGCCGCGAACGCCATCGTTGCCTGCCGCCGGAGCATGTACACCTCCAGGCCGGCAGCTGCGGGCCGGACCAGCATGACCGTCGCCGCGTCACGTGGCACGGCAGGCGGCTCGCGCCCCGACAGGACCTCGCGAGCAGCGTCACCGAGCCTGCCCGGCAGCCGGACCTCGGCAGCCTTCGTTGTCTCTTCTGGCACGTCGCCGCTCTAGTCCCGGACCTCGACGGTCAGCTCTATCTCGACAGGCGCATTGAGCGGGAGCACCGCGACGCCCACGGCGCTGCGAGCGTGCCGGCCGGCCTCGCCGAAGATCTCGAGCAGCAGCTCGCTGGCACCGTTCACCACCTGGGGCTGGCCGGTGAAATCCGGTGCACTGGCGACGAACCCGGTCACTTTCACGATGCGGCTGATCGCTGACACCCCGCCGGCGACCGATGCAGCCGCCGCGAGAGCATTCAGCGCGCAGGTCCGCGCCAGCGCCGCGGCCTCGGCAGCGCCTACCTCGGCACCCACCTTTCCGGCCGACAGGAGCTGGCCATCGGCCATCGGGATCTGACCCGCTGTGTAGACGGTGTTCCCTGACCGGACCGCCGGTACGTAGGCAGCCACCGGGGGGACCACCGGAGGCAGGGTCAGGCCAAGCGCCGCGAGCCGCTCGGCAGGCGTGTGCCGCGACTGTAGCTGCGCTGCGGCGTCGTCCTCGCTGCTCATTCCTTCACCCGCTTGAGGTAGGCAACGAGCTGCTCCGGGTTCGGGCCGGGCACGACCGCGACGAGCTCCCAGCCGTCGTCGCCCCAGTTGTCCAGGATCTGCTTGGTCGCATGCACGAGCAGCGGCACCGTTGCGTACTCCCATTTGGCCATAGCCCGAACCCTAATGCACCGCCGCGCAGCCGGACGGCGGACGTCGCCTCCAGCGGGTTCCGCAACCCACTCCCGCCGCGCTCCGGCGACGCTGCTCCCGGCGGCTTGTCAGTCCTTGCCGGGCTCGTCCGCGCCGTCGCCGTCCGCCGAGTCCGCGGAGTCCGACGAGTCGCCTGGCTTGTCGCTTCTGGCGTGGTGCACCGTGCCGATGTCGCCTTTCTCCTCCGGGGACAGTTCCGGGATGTCCGGGACAGCTGGAATGTCCAGCGAGTCGCCGGCCCGGGCGATAGCGGCGGGACCCGCGGCGGCGTTCTCGATCGAGGGGTCCGAGCCGTCCGCCAGCGAGTCTGCGGCCGACTTGACCTCACTCTCCAGCGCCTTGACCTCGTCCTCGCGGGTATCCGCGGGCTCGCTGACTGCCTCAGCACCACCCGCCCCGGCGTCGGCGGAGGCCGAGCCCGGCGTGAACCGGTCGAAGAACCTGAGCAGTTCGACCGGAATCGGCATGACGAGCGTGCTGTTGCGCTCCCCCGCCACCTCGACCACGGTCTGGAGCAAGCGCAGCTGCAGCGCGGCCGGGTCACGGGACATCACGTTGGCGGCAGCGGCGAGCCGCTTGGACGCCTGGAACTCGCCGTCAGCGGTGATGATCCGCGCGCGCCGCTCCCGCTCGGCTTCTGCCTGGCGGGACATGGACCGCTTCATGCCCTCGGGCAGTGACACGTCCTTGATCTCGACGGTGTCGACCTTGACTCCCCAGGGGATCTCAGTCCCCTCATCGATGATCGTCGCGAGCCGCCGGTTGACGGTGTCCCGGTCCGCCAGCAGCTCGTCCATCTCCGACTGGCCGATGATGGACCGCAGCGAGGTCTGGGCGCGCTGGGAGATCGCGTTCTGGTAGTTCTGCACGTTGATCGTCGCCTTGATCGGGTCGACGACCTTGAAGTACACGACGGCGTCCACCCGGACGCTGACGTTGTCGCGGGTGATGCCCTCCTGGGCTGGTATGCCCATGGCGATGATCTGCCTGTTGACCCTGACGAGCCGGTCGCTGATCGGGTTGATCAGCTTGAGGCCCGGTCCGCGTATCCCCGGCAGCACCCGGCCGAACCGGAAGATGATCCCTTCCTCGTACTGCTGGACGATCTTGACGGATCGTCCGGCCAGGATGAGCGCGATGAGACCGACAATCACGATGACTGCGTAGACCGCTGCCATGGCCTGAGCACCTTCTTCCCTGTGCAGGCCCCGTCGGCGGGCAGTGCACTGCCCGTCATGACCCAGCCTAGTGACCCGGCCCAGTGGTCAGCAGCTACCGGCCAGGCGCCACCTGCTCCTCGTGCCCGGATAATCTCCAATCGTGGCTGCGCGTGATACCCATTGGGACGGCGTCCGGCTGCACGTCGTCACCGGCAAGGGCGGTACCGGAAAGACAACGGTGGCCGGCGCGCTAGCCCTCGCGCTGGCCGCTGACGGCAAGAACGTGCTGCTCATGGAAGTCGAAGGCCGCCAGGGCATCGCCCAGTTGTTCGACGTACCGCCGCTGCCGTACGCCGAGCGGCGGATCGGGGTCGGGCTCGGCAGCCGGGCGCGGGAGGGCGGCGACGTGTTCGCCCTGGTGGCCGACCCGGAATCGGCTCTGACCGAGTACCTCGAGATGTTCTACAGCCTGCGTCACGCCGGCAGCGCGCTCGCCCGGCTCGGCGTCATGGACTTCGCCACCACCATCGCGCCCGGCCTGCGCGACGTGCTGCTGACCGGCAAAGCAGCCGAAGCGGTCCGTCGAAAGGGCGCAGGGGGCCGGCCGGTGTACGACGCGGTCGTCATGGACGCGCCGCCGACCGGCCGGATCGGCAGGTTCCTCAACGTGTCCAGTGAGGTGTCGGACCTCGCCAAGGTCGGGCCGATCCGCGGGCACGCCGACAGCGTGCAGCGGGTGATCCGGTCCCCGCAGACCGTTGTGCATTTCGTCACGGTGCTCGAGGAGATGCCTGTTCAGGAGACGCTCGACGGCATCGCGGAACTGCATTCGCTCGGCGGGCTGCAAGCGGGCGGGATCATCGTCAATATGACCAGGCCGCTCGCGCTGCCGCCCGATCAGGTCCAGGCAGCCGCGGCCGGAGACCTCGACCAGGCGCTGCTCGCGCTGGGCCTGAAGTCGGCCGGCCTCGACCACAGCCCGGATCTGGCCGCCGCGCTCGCCACCGAGGTGCGCGACCAGGCCCGCACCGCAGTGGCGCAGAATCTGCAGCAGGGCCGGCTGGACGAGGCGACTCAGCCCTGCTACCACCTGCCATGGATCAGCGGGGGTATCGACCTGGCCGGCCTGTACCGCCTCGCCGCCGCCCTCCGCGAGCAGAAGGCGGCCTGATGACGACCCGCCGACCACCGCACCTCGACGTCGACCGGCTCATCGACGACCGCCGGACGCGCATCATCGTGTGCTGCGGCGCGGGTGGGGTCGGCAAGACGACGGCTGCCGCGGCCATCGGGCTGCGCGCGGCCGAGCGGGGCAGGCACGTCGTCGTGCTGACGGTCGACCCCGCCCGCAGGCTTGCGCAGTCGATGGGTCTCACGAAGCTGGACAACACCCCCAGGCTGGTGCCAGGGCTCAGGCTCGATCCCGGCAACGCCACCGAGGGTAACGGGGCCGATTCGGCTGGCAGTCTGCACGCCATGATGCTCGACATGAAGCGCACCTTCGACGAGATAGTCGAGCAGCACGCCGATCCAGACCGTGCGGCCCAGATTCTCGCCAACCCCTTCTACCAGTCGCTGTCGTCCAGCTTCGCCGGGACCCAGGAGTACATGGCGATGGAGAAACTCGGTCAGCTGCGGCGGGCAGACGAGTGGGACCTGATCGTGGTGGACACTCCGCCGAGCCGGTCCGCGCTCGACTTCCTCGACGCGCCGCAGCGGCTGTCCCGGTTCCTGGACGGCCGGCTGCTCCGGCTGCTGACCGCCCCGGCTAAGGTCGGCGGCCGGGCGTACCTGCGGGTCCTGAACGCGGGCTTCGGTGTCGTCACGGGCGTGCTCACCAAGATCCTCGGCACACAGGTGCTGCGGGATGTGCAGACGTTCGTGAGCGCCCTGGATACGATGTTCGGCGGCTTCCGCGAGCGCGCTGAGTACACCTACCAGCTGCTGCGAGCGCCCGGCACCGCGTTCCTCGTCGTCGCAGCGCCGGAGGACGATGCACTGCGGGAGGCGTCGTACTTCGTGGAGCGGCTCGACACCGAGCGGATGCCGCTGGCCGGCCTCATTCTCAACCGGGTGGAGCGGCTGCCGGCCGCGCAGCTCTCGGCCGCCAGGAGCCTTGCCGCTGCAGAGGTCCTCCAGTCGGCAGGTCCGAACGGAGCGCTGACGGGCCAGTCTGGATCAGAAGACACGCCGGAGAATGCGGCGCGGGTTCTCGCGGCCGCGGCGCTGCGGCTGCACGCCGACCGGATGGAACTGGCGGCTGTGCAACGACGGGCCGCCGAGCATTTCACCGCGGCACACCCGCTGGTCCCGGTGGCGGAGATTCCGGCTCAGCCGGAGGACGTGCACGATCTTGACGGCCTGCGTGTCATCGGACAGGCGTTTGGAGCCGGCCCGCAGTCAGCCCGGAGTTAGCTGGCGACGAGTTCATCCCCGGTGTGCTCGTAGCGGTTGCGCGCGTTCTCCAGCAGCTCGCGCCACGAGGTAACGTCTGGCCGCCGGCGCAGCAGCGCGCGGCGCTCCCGCTCGGTCATCCCACCCCAGACACCAAACTCGATCCGGTTGTCCAGAGCGTCAGCCAGGCACTCCGTGCGCACCTGGCAGCCGCGGCAGATCAGCTTGGCCCGGTTCTGCGCCGCGCCCTGGACGAACAGCTCGTCCGGGTCAGTTCCCTTGCACGCGGCACGCGAAGTCCAGTCCGTGATCCACATGTGGCCCAGCTCCCTCTGATCGTCACGCCCGCAGGGGGGTTAGTCACGCCTCGGTGGCGTTCAGTTGCGGTCCGGAGCCGACTCGGGGCGTCAGGTTCCGGCGAGTGATGGTCGCGGAAGAGTAACTTACGGAAGTCTCGCGCGTAGCGCTAGACCCCAGGGGGTCCATTCGTGAATAGCCCGGTTGAGCTATACAGACACAAGCCACTAGCAGCTACACTGCGGGCGCGTTGAGCAGCGGCGACGTCCTTCCGTTGTCATTTGGTTACGCACAGTAACGCCGATCCCGCGGCCAGATCAGTTTCGGACTGCGATCTGCGGGGTATTGGCTAGCGACTGCGGATGCAGCGTAGCCTGTTCGGGTGCTCATCCCAGTTCGCCGCGCCGGCGGGATCCCAGAGTCGATCGGCCGCCTACTCGTCGTGACGGTCGCAGCCGCGCTGCTGGTATCGGCAGCCGTGCTTCCCGTGGTGAGCATCGCCGGCATCGCCGCCAGAGACACCGCAAAGACCTTCAACACGCTGCCCGTAGGTAAGCTCGGCGCGGCCCCGGTGCGCTCGGTTCTCTACGACGCCGAGGGCAACGTCGTCACGTACCTCTACCCGTACGACGTGTACCGGGTGCCGGTTAGCTACGACCAGATCGCCCCCGTCATGCGGAACGCCATCGTGGCGGTCGAGGATGCCAGCTTCTACTCCCAGGGCGCGCTCGACCCGCGCGGCACGGTGCGCGCGCTGCTGCACAACTCCGGTGGCAGCGGGCTGCAGGGCGCATCCACGATCGCTCAGCAGTACGTCAAGAACGTGAAGGTGCTGCAGGCAGGCAACAACCAGGACGCCGTTCAGAAGGCCGTCTACCCGGACCTGCGCCGGAAGATCCAAGACCTGCGGCTCGCTGCCGACGTCGAGCAGGAGCTGACCCAGAACCAGCTGCTGGCGTCCTACCTCAACGTCGCTTACTTCGAGAACAACGCGTGGGGCATCGAGGTCGCGTCGCAGGTGTATTTCAGCGAGGACGCTTCCAAGCTCACCCTGCCGCAGGCGGCGCTGCTGGCCGGCATTGTCCAGAACCCAACCCTGTACGACCCGGTCAGCAACCCCACGGGGGCAAAGGATCGTCGCAACACGGTGCTGCAGAAGATGTGGCAGCAGCACTACATCTCGCAAGCGGCCTACCAAGCGGCCGCGAAGACGCCCATCGCGCTGACTCGCTCGTACGCACCACTGCACACCGGCTGTACCAGCCCGCAAGCAGCAAATTCCGCGTTCTTCTGTGACTACGTCCAGCACGTGCTCGAGATCGACTACCCGTCGGTCTGGAAGCAGATCAACGACACCGGCGGCCTCGCGATCTACACCACCATGGACCCGCAGGACCAGGGCTCGGCTGAAAACGCCGTCAACAAGGTGGAGCCGCAGAACTCCGGAGCCAACCCGGGCCGCAACGCCGACGCCGAGGTGCTCATCCAGCCCGGTACCGGTGCCGTGCGCGCCATCGCCGAGAACCGCAGCTACGGCAACGGCCCCGGGCAGACCTACCTCGACTACGGCGTGAACGAGGAGTACGGCGGTAGCTCGGTCGGCGTGCAGACCGGCTCGTCGTCGAAGATCTTCACGCTGATCACGGCGCTCGAGCAAGGCGACCCGTTCGGTCACACCATCACCATCCAGAACCCGCAGGTGATCGGCCCCTTCTATAGCTGCAAGGGCCAGTGGGTGCCGCCCTTCAAGTTCAACAACGCCGAACAGGCGTTCGCCGGCACCGAGACGTATCAGCTCGGTGAGGCAACCGTGGAGTCGGTCAACACCTTCTTCGTCAACCTGGAGAAGCAGGTCGGGCTGTGCAACGTCGTCAAGACCGCGGTGAACATGGGCATGACGCGAGCCGACGGGACCTCTCTGCTCTCCCCTGACCCGAAGCTCGGCCGTGTCGCGGGATTGTCGGCAGACAACGTCTCCAGTTTCACCCTCGGCGCAGTCGGCGTGTCTCCGATGAGCATGGCGGCTGCCTACGCGACGGTGGCCTCCGGCGGCGTCTACTGCAGCCCGGAGGCCATCGAGAAGATCGAGGTGATGTCGTCCGGCCAGCAGTTGCCGGTCCGGGCCCCCAGCTGCCACCAGGCGATCCCGGCTGGCGTCGCGGCCGCCGCGAACTACATCCTCCAGAAAGTACTGCAGTCACCGGGCACCGCAGCCGGCCGCGCCACCCCTGGCCATGCCGAGGCTGCGAAGACTGGTACCGCCAACGGCGGCTACTACGCCGCGTTTGCCGGCTGGACGCCGAGGCTGGCCGCTTACGTGTCGGTGTTCAATCCGATCAACCCGACCACGTCAGGTGCGATGCTGGGGGCCAGAGCCTGTTACGCCTCCGACCCCTTGTACGGGTATGGAAACCCCTGCCCCGGTCAGATGTTCGGCGACAACGCACCGGGCGCGACGTGGGAATGGACGTTCCTCCACGCCGACCTCGGCGCGAACGCGCCCTTCCCGGGCCCGCCGGGGTACTTCTTCTCGCAGGGCGGCGGCTTCGGCGCTCCGGTTAGCGGCTGTGGCCCGCCGACAGGCGCCACTCCGAACCCGACGCCCAGCCCGAGCCCCAGCTGCCCGCCGGGCGGTGGTAAGAAGAAGCCACCCACCCCCAACCCGACCCCCTAACGCCGAGGTCACCGGCCCGGCAGCTTGTGGCCCGAGGGTGCGCCTCGGGCGGGCCTTCTTCGAGGGTGGGCAGCTCTGGCGCCGATGACAGGCGGCTATGTGCTCGCGAGCTGGCCGCGCACCATGGCGGCGACCCGGCTGCCCTCGGCCCGGCCTGCCACTTTTGGCGTGACCGCCTTCATGACCTGGCCGATCCCGCCGGGGCCCGAGGCGCCGGTCTCGGTGATGGCGGCCGCGATGAGTGCGGCAAGTTCCGCGTCGTCGAGCTGGGCCGGCAGGTAGGCGGCCAGGACCTCTTCTTCGTCCCGCTCGGCGGCCGCCTGGTCGGCTCGCCCGGCCTCGCCGAACGCTGCAGCCGCCTCCCGGCGCCGCTTGGCCTCCCTCGTGAGGACCTTGAGGACTTCATCGTCCGTGAGGACACGAGCGGCCGCGCCGGATACTTCTTCGTTACTAATAGAAGTAAGAGCCATCCGAAGCGTGCGGGTTCGCGTTTCGTCCCGTGCCTTCATCGCGGTCGTGAGATCGGCCCTGAGCTGATCCTTGAGTGTCGGCATGGTCCCATCCTGCCGTGTTCGAGGGCCCAGCCGCTGATGGCGCCGTGCTGTCGAGCGCGTGGCACCATAGACGGATGCGAGCACGAACCCTCCTCACAACTGCCGCCGTCGCGGCTGCCGCCGGCGTCGGCTACTCGTCGGTCATCGAGCGGAACTGGTTCGCGCTGCGCTACGTCGACGTCCCGGTACTGCGGGCGGGCGTCGCACCCCTGCGCATCCTTCACATCTCGGACGCGCACCTCACGCCCGGTCGGCATCGCCTGATGTCCTGGCTGCGCACTCTCGACGCGCTCGAGCCGGACCTGGTCGTCAACACCGGAGACTCGATCGCGCACCCGCAGGCCGTGAGCCCGTTCCTGGCGTCGCTCGGACCTCTGCTACGCCGCCCTGGCGTGTTCGTGTACGGCTCAAACGACCTGTATGCGCCGAAGTTGCGCAACCCGGCCCGTTACATATGGCGCACCAGCTCCGACGAGCACGCGCACGATATCGACGACCTGCCCTGGGCAGAGCTCGGCGCGGGCTTGGAGAGCGCGGGCTGGTTCAACGCCAGCAACCGGCGAACCCGGATCAAGGTCGGCGAGCACGACGTCGAGGTGGCGGGCGTGCACGATGCGCACATCGGCAGGGACCGGTACGAGGAGGTAGCGGGTACCGCTGATCGCGCCGCAGACCTGCGGCTCGGCGTCATGCACTCGCCCGAGCCTGCGGTGCTGGACCGGTTCGCCGCCGACGGCTTCGACTTGCTGCTGGCCGGTCACACTCACGGCGGACAGATCCGGCTGCCAGGCACGGGTCCGCTGGTCACCAACTGCGGGATCAGTCGCGAGCTGGCCAGTGGCCTGCACCGCTACCCCGGAACCGGGGCGGACGGCGAGCCATGGCTGCACGTCTCGGACGGGCTGGGTACGTCGCCTTACGCCCCGGTCCGGTTCTGCTGCCGACCGGAGGCTACGCTGCTCACGCTCGTAGCGGGGATCAGCTAGACTTCTCGGGCGGTTCGCGGGGTGTAGCGCAGCTTGGCAGCGCGCTTCGTTCGGGACGAAGAGGCCGCCGGTTCAAATCCGGCCACCCCGACCAAGGTCAGAGGGCTGTTTCTAATCATGAGGAGCGGCCCTCCTTTGCTTCGTGCGTCAGCCGTGCGTCAGAACGCCGTGCCCAGGACTCCCGAACCTTGCCATGGGCGCCGGGCGCAAGGTGAGCGTACCTCTGCGTCGTCGCGTAGTCCTCGTGCCCGAGCAGGGCCTGGACGTCGTACAGCGGAACGCCGTCCTGCACCAGCCAGCTCGCAGCGGTGTGGCGCATTATCCGGGGCGGGAAGCCGCGGATCTTGTGCTGCGGGTCGTCGCATCCCAGCGGTGTGCATGTCCCGCCGCGGAGCTTCCGGTCGGCCCCCGAAGGTGGATTGCTGCATAGCCTCGCCGCTGCGACGGCCGGGTACCAGACCCGGTTGCGGAAGTGTCCGTCGGTGACGGGACCGCCCTCGGGCGCGGTGAATACCAGTGCGTCACGGGGCCGTCCGGCCATCAGCACGGACATGCGCTCGAGGGTGCGAGCGGGGACGGGCACGACTCTGTGGGACCTCTTGGACTTCGGGTGCTGCCGAAGTCCAAGCCTGGTCATAACGTCGATCACCTGGATCTGGGAGCGAAGCCAGTCGACCCGGTGCCCGTGCAGACCGTAGATCTCGCCGGGCCGCAGCCCTACGTCCATACCGAGCTCCGCGAGAGTCCGCCACTGTGGGCCGTTCGCCTCGAGCGCGGCGTACAGCGCTTCGACTTCCTCGTGCTCGTAGAACTGCACGGCCCGCGGGTCGATCTCCGGCAGCTCAAGGTCGGCGAACGGGTTGACCGTGACGAGCGGGGGGTTCTCCCGCATCGCGAGCCGGTAGAGGCTGCTCATCAGGTGCACGATGTCCCGGATGGTCGCCGGGCCCAGCAGCGGAACGTCCTCGCTGTGCGCGTTCACAGCCCGCCCCAGGTGCCGGGCCCGACGCGTCGAGGCGAGCCGATCGACCCAGGCCTGAGCCTCCAGTCTCGCGACGGCGGCCATCGGCCATTCGGCCCACCGATCCTCACAGTGGGTTCGCCAAAGCGACGCGTTCTTGGCCTTGGTCACGTCCTCGGTGCCACGTACGCGCTTCACTCGGTCGTGCCAGACGCCGGCATGTCGCACAACGAGGTCGCCGGCTTGATGCGCAGGGGGCTACCAGGAGCCGATACCGCCAGTGCCCTCACTGCATCAGATGGCCGAGGCCCGGCGCCGCCGCGACCAGACCGACCACACCAACCCGCAGCAGACCAGATGACGCCGACTAAGCAACTCGCCGACCAGGCACAAGCGATCGTCCGGCGGAGCGAGGGGTTGCAGCGTCAGGCCGCGAACTCCGTCATGATCGCGCTGAGCTACAGCCCGAGCATCGAGGTGGCCAGGGAGGCGCTCGGCGAGCTCGGCCGACCCGACATCAGGCGCGCCGCGGTTTGAGTTGCTTGAACAACTGGTCGCAGGTTCGCGCAAAAGGTCGGTCAACGGATCACCTTATCCGAGCGTCACACAGGCATAACCAGGAAAGGCAGCAGAAATGGCCGAAACCCCTTTGATGGAGTTCACCTCTCACATCGACGGACGCAACGCGAAGGTGGCCATATACCCGGACCGGATCGAGTGGGACCGGCGTAGCCTCAGGGCTCCGGGCGGGGCGACGGGAGCGGTCCTGACGGGCGGGCTGTCCCTGCTCGCCATGCACTCGCGCCGGGACTCCAACATGATCCCGGTCCGGATGATCCAGGGTGTGACCACGCACCGCGCAGGCCTGTCCTACACCACGGTGCGGGTCGCGACCGCGGGAGATGTGACCGAGATGCGGGTGACCAAAGCTCAGGCGGAGCAGGTTAAGAACCTGCTGCTCCAGCTGATGAGCGGTCCCGCGCCTCACGCCGCGCCGCCTGCGCCCGCGCCATCCTCCTCGGTGGCCGACGAGCTGCGCAAGCTGGCCGAGCTCAGGGATGCAGGCGTCCTGTCGGATGCGGAGTTTGCTGCGCAGAAAGCTCGTCTGCTCGGTTAGCCCCGACGCCCGGCGGGCGTCAGCTTCATATCCAGGGAGGGAAGACTGATGGGCTTTTATTTCCGGATCCCCTTGCCCGGCCCGTTCGGTTACAGCGTGCGGCTGGGCGGCAAGAAGCGCCGCCGTCCTGCGACGGCTGCGCGGAGCAGGCCCGCACCGGCTCCGAGGGTCGCTACCGAGGCCGAGAAGGTCAGAATCCGGCAGGCGATCAGGCATGCCATCGAGCGGGCTGACCAGGACGCCTTCGAGCTGGCAATGGCCAGGTACGCGGATCTGACCCGCACGAAGACCGGAGCGGAGAACCTGGGCAGCCTGGGTCAGATCGCGCTGCTCCACGACGACGAGGACCGTGCGCTGAAGGCTCACCTGCAGGTCATCCGCGAGTGCCTCGGTCACCCGGAGAGGCTGGCTGAGGCGCAGGCTGCGGCCGGGCAGTACAACCTGATCGCTGACAAGGCCAACCGCCGCGTCGAGATGGCGATGCAGCTTGACACCCCCGGCGTGTCAGGCGAGGACCGCCTGGAGCGCATCGAGGTGTCCTGAACCCGCGCGGGTCTGTCTGTATTTAGGGCTCTACGCCGGTCAGCGCGGTGCGGGCCGTGACCATGCTCACCCGACTGCCTGCCGCGGACGCGTCCTTAACGGTAGGAGAAGTGCCTGGCGGGGAATAACCAAAGGGTCAAAACGGCCCTAAGAGTGTTGCGAGTTGATGCTGGCGCAGCTGGCCAAGTGGAAGGAACAATGTGGCCGTGGTGGTTCGCGTCCCGGTAAGCGGCCAGCTACTCGCGTGGGCCCGCGACAGGTCAGGCGTTGCTGCCGAGGATTTGCGGCGACGGTTCGCAAAGCTTGACGACTGGGAGGCCGGCACTGCCTCGCCGACGCTGAAGCAGCTGGAGCAGTACGCGGACGCTACTCACACGCCCGTCGGGTATTTCTTCCTGCCCGGTCCGCCCGATATCGAGATACCGCTTCCCGACTTCCGGCGGCGCGCTGGCCAGCCAGCCGCACAACCCAGTCCAGATCTCCTCGACACGATCTATCAAAGCCAGCAGCGGCAGGAGTGGTACCGCGATTACGCCCGCTCGGCGCTCGCCCAGCCCTTGCAGTTTGTGGGATCTCTTGAGGTGGGTTCCGACGTCGCTGGGGCGGCAGAGACCATCCGGCGGGCGCTGAGGTTCGAGATTCCTGACCGGCCAGCGCGCTGGGACGATGCGTTCCGGCAGCTTGCCGACAACGCCGAAGACCTGGGCGTGCTGGTGATGGTGAATGGGGTTGTCGGTAGTAATACTCACCGGAAGCTCGACCCGGCCGAGTTTCAGGGCTTCGCGCTAGCCGACGCCTACGCTCCTGTGATCTTCGTTAACGGTGCGGACACTCGTGCGGCGCAGATCTTCACGCTCTTCCACGAGATGGCCCACATCTGGACCGGCCAGGATGCTCTTGACGACTCACGTCCTGGTGACCCCAGTGCGGCAGCAGCAGAGCGATGGTGTAGCAGGGTCGCCGCCGAGTGTCTGGCCCCGCTGGAGGACGTCGCGAGCTCGTTCAACCGAGCAGCTCCGCTCGCTGGCGAGCTTGACCGGCTCGCCAGCAAGTACAGGGCGAGCACGCTGGTGGTTCTCGGTCAACTCCGTGACGCGGGCCGCGTACCGGAAGGCGCGTTCGGGAACCTTTATCGCGCAGAGCTCGACAGGTTGCGCGGTCTGGTCCAGGCCCGCGCCGGGGACGGTGGCAACTTCTACAACACCCAGCCAGTGCGTACCAGCAAGGCGTTCACCAGGGCCGTCATCACGAGCACCCTTGAGGGCCAGACCCTCTACAAAGATGCTCTGCGCATGCTGGGCTTCAGGAAGATCTCGACGTTCAATGCCCTGGCGTCGAAGCTAGGCGTTACGTAATGCCGTATCTCCTAGACTCCGACGTCTTCATTCAGGCCAAGAATCTTCACTACGGCCTGGACTTCTGCCCAGCCTTCTGGGACTGGCTGGATGCGGCTCACGCCGCTGGATCCGTCTTCAGCATCGAAAAAGTCGAGGGCGAGCTGAAGGCTATTGAGGACGATCTCAGTGAGTGGGTGTCGGACCGCCCGGGCATGTTCCTGCCGCCTGACAATGCCGTCATTGCGAGCCTGCAAGCGGTGAGCCTGTGGACGAGCCAGCCGGCCACCGTGGAGCGCTACACGCCGTCCGCCATCAGCACTTTTCTGCAGGTGGCTGACTACTACTTAGTCGCGCAGGCGCACGCCTGGAGTTATGTCGTTGTGACGCACGAACGCGCCGACCACGCGATCAAACGAATCAAGATCCCAAACGTCTGCATCGGGCTCGGCATCAAGTGCATGACTCCTTTTGAGATGCTCCGGCCGGAGAGGGCCAGATTCGTTCTCGGGGCTGACACCTAGCAGTGCGGCCAGGGCGACGGGCTCGCCGAGTTCTTCACCTCCTGCGCCGGGGGCTAGCCGGAGCGGGGAGGGCACACTTGTGCCATGACGCTGCCCGACGGCCGACGGCCGCACTCGATGAGTGTCGATCACCTGATCGCGTGCTCCCGCTGCGGCCGGCTGCACGGCAACGGGAACGAGCCACCCGCGGACTGGGCGGCACTGATGGATGCGGACGACTACGGCATCGGCGTATACACAATCTGGGGACTGGCCTGCCCTTCGTGCCGGGCGGCGGTCGGCACCGACTTCGTCAGACTGTTCATCCCGCCGACGGCTAGGGCGCTGGAGCATCCGGAGGATGGCCTGCTGCCGGACGGAACCTAGCGCGGTGCCGGTGTCACGAGGCACTGCCGATCGGCTTCGGCATGACCGGTTCGAGGTCGGTCACCTGAAGGTGGCGGGCCAAGGGCGCCCGTAGCTTCCGCCTGTTGCTCACCGTCTCAGCCCGATCGCCAGTGCCCTCTGGTGCGCTGCGGGCACCTGAGCAGACCCGACTGGAGATCCGCCCGGCCCGCGACCGGGTCGGGGTCCGTGACCAGGGTTGCAGTCGGGGCCTTTCTCGGTGAACCGGCGGTCGAACTTGTGCCTGTTACGGCACTCCCACAGATCCGGATTCCAGTAATTGCCGAGCGGCCGCGCCTCAGCCTCAACCTGCCTTGTCGCATCCGCAGCCGTCGGCGCGGCCGCGGCGGAGGTGGTCTTTTGTGCCGGAGCCTTCGGTGCCGGAGGGTCCGGGTTGGTGCCCGTGCAAGCGGGAGTGGTGCACGTCTCCCGGTAGGCGCCGACCGGGACGTGGCAATCGGGACAGTTCCAGATCCCGCCGTAGATCTGGTCCCAGGCGTGCTCGGGCCGGAGCGTGGTGAATGTGAGCGGCACTCGCACCCCCGCCGGCGTCTCGGCCCACTCGGTGCCCTCTGGCACCGGCGCAGTCGGCACCTCGGGGAGTTGGGCGGGGAGCTTAGACACGCCCAGGCTCAACGCGTCCGGCAGGTCATCGTGAATGCTTTCGAGCCTGGCCTCGATCCGCATCCCGCCCGACGGTGTGAGGGTCGCTGCGACGCCGCCGAGCTGGCGGAGCAGCTCGCCGTCGTTTGGCAGGACGATGGCCCGCTGCTCGAGCAGCATGTTGAGCCGGGCGTAGGCGGCTTCCTTGTCCCGCTGATTGGAGAACTGGCCTTTGACCGCCGCCCGGTAATCTGCCTTTGCAGGTGCGCTGTCGCGGGGTCGCCGGGCCCGTTGGTCTCTGACCAGATGGTGGCCTGCCAGCACGAGGCGAGCGCCTCGATCTCAGCGAACTGGTCGTCATACTCCCGCTTGCTGGTCTCGCACCACGGGACGATCACGACCGGCCGGCCATTCTGCCCGTAGTCCTGGAGCAGCGACACGACCACGATCGCGTGCCGGTCGCGCTGCCTGCCCCAGTCGAGCCCGATAACCGCCGGCGAGCCGTTCCCGTCACGCACCATCGGGAAGTCCGCGACGCAGGCGAGGATGTCTTCGCGGGAGAAAAACGCATCCCCGGCGCCGACCCACTCGCCGAGGACCTCAGCGCGGAACCGGAGCGGCGGCAGTATCCGCCGCATCGCCTCGATGTAACTGCGGGAGATCCACCTCGGCAACGAGGCATCGAGACCCGCCCCGTTGAGCACGCCCTCGTCGGCCGGATCTGCGATGACCATGCCCGTCGCCGTCATCCAGACGACCACGACGCGGACCCGTAGGTTAACCGACCCCCGGTACGCATCCAGCGCCTGAACGGGGCCTGTGGTGATGTCAGCAGGTCAGAGAGGGCTCTGCGCCACGCCGACGTCATCGAAGTCGATGTCGTAGCTATTGCCTACCGAGGCACCAGAGGTATCCCCCAGCAGGAGTGTGGCGATTGGGCCGGTCCCCAGGTTCCGCCCGGTCAGCGAGAGGTCCGCGACCTGAGCGCCATCCAGGGAGACGTCCACACTGCTGGATGTGCCGTTGACGACCGCGTGCAGGACAAGCCGGTGCCAGCCGCTTGTGGGCATGACCGTGCTGCTGAGCACGGTGCCGGAACTGTCGTGCACCTGCAGCTTGCCGGTCGGGCTCAGGCCGAGGTTGACGATCGAGGCACCGCTGCTCCGCTCAAACCCGATCAGGTTTACGGCTGAGGTTCTGCTGGCGATATAAACCCAGGTCTGAGCCCACAGCTGGGTATATGCGGCTGGCAAGGATTCGGTCGCGTAGGTAGCTGAGCCAGGGCTCGTGGGCGAGCCGGCGCTCGCCTCCTCGGCCCCATAGCTGCCGGTGTGGACCTGGGCTGATTCGCTCGTCAACCCGTTCACGGTGGTCCATTGCGATAGGTCACCCGTCTCGAAACCGTCCGAGAACACCATCCCCTGGGCGGGCGTTGTAACCGTGACCGTGCCGCTGGGCACGTTCATCCCAGCGGCGTTGTAGGCGACCACCTGGTAGGTATAGGCGGAACTCGGTGCCACGGTGCTGTCGATGTAGCTGGTGCCTGAGACCGAAGCGATCACGGATCCGTTGCGGATGACGTCGTAGCGGGAGATCCCGACATTGTCGGTGGATGCCGCCCAGGTCAGCCACGCCTGTGAGGATGACACGCTGATCTGGGTCGGGGCACCAGGGGTGGTCGGGGGCGAATCGGCCGGGGTAGTCACAGTCGCGGTGTTGCTGGTCGCGGAGGTGTTCCCGACCGAATCCGTGGCGGTGATCTGGTAGGTATAGCCGGCTCCCGGGGTCAGCCCGGTATCGCCGTACGAGGTGGTCGTCCCGGGCACCCGCGCGACGGCCTTCCCGTTTCGCAGGATCGTGTAGTAGCTGACTCCGGCGGACTTGCCGCTCGATGCGTTCCACGAGAGCGAGGCCTGGCTGTAGCCAGCCGCGCTAGCGCTGAGCTTGGCGGGCGCTGTTGGCGAGGTGGTGTCCTTCTTACCGCCGGTGATCACAGTGGCACTGGTGGCGTTGCCTGCCAGGTCCCTGGCGGCGACCTGGTAGGTATTCCGCAGCCCTGTCGATACGGTGGAATCGGTGTAGCTGGTCACCTGCGGGCCGACAGTCGCCAGGTAGGTGCCGTTTCGGTAGATGTCGTAGGCGGTTACGCCGACATTGTCGGTGGCACTGGTCCAGGTCAGCTTGTCCTGGCCGACCGTGAGCTGGCTCACGGCCAGGCCGCCGGGCGCGGTGGGTGCCGTGGAGTCGGGGACGAAGTTGTAGGTCTGAGCGTCGAAGCCCTGGCCGAGCGAGTTGACCGGATTGACCGTGACGGTGGTGCCGTTCACAGTGACCTTCAGGAAGTGGTAGATCTGCCCATCGCTGGTGGGAACGGTCGCCGCGCCGCAGGCTGACCCGGTGGAGCTGCTGTAGGACCAACCAACTGCATACGCGTCGGTGGTCGAGCAGTGGCTGACCGGCTCGACCTGGCCGCCGCCACCGCCGGTGACGTAGCTGGTCACCCCGCCTGGGGTGGCGATATTGCGCTCGTAAATGTGAGCGTGGCCGTTGAAGACCAGATTGACGCCGTTGTTGTGCAGCAGCTGCTCCAGGCTGCCGGTGCTGCCAGGGCTGTTGTCCAGGTAGGCGTCGGTCGTCTGCGTGGCGTTGTCGGTGTAAAGCGGGAAGTGGAAGAACGCGAACTTGAGTCCGCCGGGGTGGGCCGCTAGGTCCCGGGTGAGCCACTGGTACTCGGCCGACGTGGGGGTCCAATGCGCATCACGGTCGACCTGGTAGATCGCACAGTTCAAGCCGCAGGCGCCACCAGTCGCCGTGCCGGTGTTGCTGTTGCCCCAGGCGGCGTCGAGCATGTAAAAACGCACCCCGCCGGTGCTAAAGGCATAGTTGGTCGTTGGGTAGCCGCTGGTCTGCGGCGTGATGCCGTCGATCGACGAGGGATAGGACACCATCGAGTAGCCGCCGCTTGAGGACGCGGCGGACACCAGCTCCGGCCAGTTTGTAATGGATGTCACGTTCTGGCCATGGTTGCCGTCAACCTGCAACAACGGGATTGTCTCCCCGGGCACGGCCCAGAATGAGGGTCCGAACACTGCGCTGACGTCCGCACCGGTCTGGTTGAGGTCGCCGTACTCTGTCTGAGTTCCGCCTGGGTAGGCCACGTCGCCGACGGACACGGCGAACTGCGCGCCGCTGCCGGCGATCTGAGCATCGACCCCGGCCTGGTTGACGTTGAGTGAGCCGTCGTTGACCGCGCCGTTCGTAGTGTCGCCCCAGTCTCCCAGCACGTCAAAGGTCACCGGCTGGCTGCCGTTCGCCGACTCGAGCGTGGTGAACTGCGGCGAGGGGTTCGAGCCGAGCAGATCCACCGGGGTCGCGCCGGTGTTGGTGATCCGGTAGCAGTACGCCGTGGCCGGTGACAGGCCAGTGACCAGCACCGAGTTCAGATACTCGGTGGTCGTCCCGATTGTGATTGGGTTGCCCATTTTCGTGGCGATTGCTGACTGCGCGGTGCAATTGCCAGCGGGGCCGTATTCCACTACTGCCTGGAATTGGCTCGCCGTTGCCCAGCTGACCTGCACGGACGTCTGGGTGAGGTCAGTTAGGTAAGGTGCTCGCGTCAACTGGGGGTCGAACCCTGTCACGCCAGCCGACGCTGGCGGGGGGCCGGTGAAGAACATTGCCCCGGTGGCGATCAGAGTTGCACACGCGACTCCCAGGGCTCGAGCGCCCTGTTGCGGCCGTCGCCTAGCCATGACGCGCAAAATGGCAGTCAACACAGTCCCCCCAAAATTTTGGAAAGACTATCGCAACAAATCGCAACGTGGCGGTAAATCAGCGGTTAACTCGGCGCGCCTTCGAGGCGCCAGTTGTCTGGTGCTCGTTGCGAGGTGCGAAGATCAAGTCGCTGCCGAATCCGGCCGCACCGCCGGAGGGCGCGCACCAGCGTCGTCCGCCACTACGCGACGGACTGCGATGCGAGCTGCCTGGCGCGGACGGGAACGCTCTCGAAACCGCGCAGCACGAGCAGCGGGCGCCGGGTCGGCGGTGCGGCCAGCTCAAGGCGCGGGGAACCGCTAACCTCCCGTTCCATGGCGGTTGCTTCAACGTATGGTCCGGTCGCGTCCGGCTTTCATCTCGATCTAGGTGATCTGCCCACCTGGCTCGCAGTTTTCACGGCAGGCATAGCCGCGGTCATTGCGCTACGAGCGCTGCTCGCGCAGAACAAGGAGACTGCGCGGCAGGTAGCGGCACTCTAGCGGCGCCAGGCCGACAAGATTGAGCTGATCTCGACGTATCGCGGAGCGGTGAACTTCTTGCCTGCAGCAGATAGACGTTGCCGCGGTCGCTGAGGATGCGATCGCTGGCGGCGCTGACTTGCTTGGCGTCGCCGGGGGTGACGGCACCCAGGGCCTGGTTGCGGGGATCGCCGCCGAGCACGGCATTCCGTTCATGGTCATCACCGCCGGCACCCGTAACCATTTCGCGCTCGATCTGGGCCTGGACCGCGACGATCCCGCTGCCTGCCTGGCGGCGCTGTCGGACGGTGTTGACCTGCTCGTCGACCTGGGCGAGGTCGGCGGCCGGACGTTTGTCAATAACGCCTCGTTCGGCGCCTACGCCGAGGTCGTCGACACACCTGCCTACCGGGACGACAAGCTCGCCACCACCCTCGATCTGCTCCCGGATCTTCTTCAGGGCCACGAGGGCGCACGGCTGACCGCGCACGCAGAAGAGGTGGACATCGACTCGCCTCAGGCACTGCTGGTGGCGAACAACCCGTACGGGACCGGGGATCTAGCCGGCCTCAGCCGCCGCGCGCGGCTCGACGGCGGCGTCCTGAGCGTCGTGGCCATCACGATCGACAGCGCCCGTCAGGCTGCCGGTTTGTTCCGCGGCAGGCGAGCGACTGGCCTGACAGTCAGGACCACTCATCAGGTCACTGTGATCGTCCGCCTGGGTGACACGACCGTCGCCCACCTGCTGGCGTGGGAACTCCTGGAAGTGGACGGGTCCTGGCATGCCTGGATCTCGTGGGTCAGCGAGCAGGGTGGCCGACCGCTGCACAAGGTCGTGTCCGTTCGCGCGGCGACGCTTCAGCCGCTCGAGGGACCGGAGAGCTACGAGCGAGTCCCGCGCCGGGTGCGCGGCCGGGACGGTGTCATCCGGCCCTGGTCGGGCGAGATCAGCTGACCAACCGCAGCGACGTTCCGGCCCGCACTGCGGTGAGCCGTACGCCAGCGCTGGTCAGCGCAGCCGCCGCGCGGATGCCCCGCTCGGACCACGTACCCCGCCCGGGGCTGCTCGTGCGTCCGTTGCATGCGCGCGGCAGCTGCATGGCTAAGACGGGCTTGAGCGGCAGGAGGTTTACCCGGCCGCGCAGAGACTGGCCGCCTTCACTGCAGCTTCGCGGCAGCGTCCCGGACGAGGGTCTGGACCGCGAGAATGTCCGGGGTTCCGAGGTCGGCATAGAAGATAAACCCCACGGTGTCGGCCTTCCGGAACAACACCAGGTCGATCCCGAGCGTCACCGATATCCCGGAGATCGTGCCTGACAAGTTCATCTGCCACGCCGGCTGACTTGTCCGCAACGGCAGGGAACGACATGGCTCCAACGGTGCCGGTGAGCGTATCCCCGCCCGATGTCACGCTGATGTGACCGCATCCAGCCATCACCTGAGAAAAGGCCGCCATGGCCTTCGACGCCTGTCCCGGCATGTAACCCAGCGCCTCGTCCACCAGGGGAAGGCCGTTCGACCCGCCCGCAAACTGCGCGTCGGCCTTGCTCGTGCCCTTGACAACGGTCTTGGCGTTCGTCAGACACTCGGCTTCCGTGGAGCCGCTGCTCGTGCTGGGGATTACCGACCAGCCGGCGGGAAGATCGCTGACCGAAAGAAGCTCGGCATTCAGATCGGGGGCCGTTATCGCCGCCGGTGCCGAGACATGCGCAGCCGGTGTAGTCGTGCTCTTTGGTGAGTTACCGCCGCATGCGGCTACGAGCACGATCAGCGCCCCGGCGAGAACGCCCCTTGAACATCTCACGGCTGCTCCTTCTTGCAGTGCCCCGACTGATGTGACGCGCCAGATAGGGACACGGTGCACATTCCGTCGCCGGTAACGGCTGTGCAACGCGGGAGTGACACCTGGCGGCCTAGCGAGCTGGGCATGGTGACGATCTGGACCGGTGGCTGTCTGGCGGACGGGCAGTTGTGTGACGCGCCGCTGTGGTGGTGCTGCCCGTATGGTCGGGTCCCGCCAGCAGCGGCCAGCAAGGCGCTGTGGTGAGTCAGACCGACGGCTGAACGTCTCCGCGTGGTACCAGCTACGGCACAGGGAAGGCGCGGAGGTCACCGGTCAGCCCGGCGGCGCGGCGACGCCCTAGCGAGTGCCTAGACGCAACGATGCCCGAGTGACTCGTGTGCCTATTTTGGCGCTGTGAGCTGCCTATCTTGGCGCCAGGCCAGGTCGTTCCGTGGCAATTGCGGTTACCGTCCTGATCGCGGACCCGTCGGCAGGGCTAGCCGGCGGGCCGCTTCTTTGAGCGGAGGGCGGGGCACATGAACAAACGGATCGGGCTGGTGGTCGCCGGGCTTGCGGCAGCCGCGCTGATGGCCGGCGGGACCGCGTTCGCCGCGGCCTCGTCGTCGCCGCCGATGACTGACTCGGCCGGCAACATCTACGGCTGTTACGACTCCGGCGGCAACCTGAAGGTGATCAACCCGTCGGTGACTACCACCTGTCCGAAGGGCTACTTGCCGCTGGACTGGAACCAGATTGGCAGCATGGACTCGATGATCGGGTCGCCTTGTGACAAGGGAACGCCGTATGCCGGCACCCTGCAGGTGAGCTACGCGCCGCAGCCCGACGGGACCGACACGGTCACAGCGGTCTGCAAGCAGACCAATCCCAGCTATGGCCTTAACGTGACGGTGTCCAACTCAAACTCGGCGGACATAGATGTGATAGTCGGCAGCGCCCCGGCTGGCATTTCTTGCGTGGTCCCCTTTGGCCAGACGGTAACCTGCAGCGGCCTTTTCAGCGGGACCGTTGTGCTGACAGAGGCGGAACAGCGAAATCCCGGAGGGCCTGGCGGGGGGGCCGTCTTCTGGACCGGCTGCGACTCGTCGACCAACTACACCAACTGCACTGTGAACATGACCGGCATCCGGGATGTGTCCCTCGCGATAAGCAGTTAGGTCGCACAGACAAGAGTCCCTGCCACTTTGGTGGGACGGGAACTCCTTCATTTCATGCGGCAACGGCTAGACATGGTCGCGGTAACAACGGCCTGCCTAGCCTGCCGTGCATGGTGACGATCTGGGCCGGCGACTGCGCCGCAGACGGGCAGCTTTGCGACGCGCCGCCCTGGTGGTGCTCCGCATGGTTGCGCCATGCCAGCCACCAGCCAGCAGGGCAAGGAGTCAGCCGCTGGTAAACCAACTAGCCGGCTGGGGCGTCGTATTGGTGGGCGAGGTCGGCAAGAGCGGGGTGCCGGACCTCGCCCACATTTACATGCGTGACGAGTCAGAGCTTGTGCCCGACGCGGAGCCCTCCAGGCAGCCGGACGCTGACCCACGGGCCGCGCATGCCAGCCCGCCAGTACACCGATGGGGCGAGTCCTCTGCCGCGAAGGTGGCGCACGGTGGCATGACCGTGGCCAGCATGGAACGCGAGATAACCGGCGACGATCACGACGATGACGGTGACGAGCATCACTCCCCCACCAGTCGCCGCGAGCCGGCTCGCCAGCCGGGATCGAGCCCCCGACCGGCAGCGCCTGACGCTCGCTCCAGGTCGCAGCCTCGACTGGATGCTGCGCCTTCTGCTGCTCAATCGCGGCGAGGATGACTGCCCGCTCAACCTCAGCGCGAGCTGCCTGCTGTGTCTCGATCGCTGCGACCCGGTCACGCACAGACTCGCGCTCGAGCTGGTCGACGCGGGCTGTCAGGATGGCCTGGCCGACCTGGGCGGTGATCCGGTGCTGGAGGTCGGCGACGGCGCGGTGCGTGTCCTGCTGGCGGTCAGCCGCGTCGTAGGGCTCGGAGTGGGCCGCGTGCACCAGGAGCATGACCGCGCCAGCGATTGCGGCCAGGAACGCGACAACGACCAGGGCGACGACGACGGTGTGCCAGAACGCGATGACGACCGCGCCGAGCGCAATCGCGGCGAGCAGGCCGATGGGCGGACCCGCGGACGAGCCGGAGTGGTGCTGCGGGTGACGGCAGTGTGACGTGGGCATGGCTAGTAGTCCTCTCGGTTGGCTGCGCCGTGGCGGACCATCCGCCAGACGCGGGTGGCGAGTCGTTCCCGCTGTCCGGTGCCGTGGCAGCCTCGGCACGGGAAGCGGTACAGGTGTTTCGTGAATGGGACGGGCTGGTAGCCGGTGCCGCCGCACTTGTCGCAGGTGTCGTAGAGCAGGCTCACCGGGGCCACCTGCCACCACGCCAGCGCCGGATGACCCGCGTGCCCCAGCGGAGCCGTTCCCCCGTGCCCCCGCATGCCGGGCAGCGACCCCACCGTTTCGACGTC
This sequence comes from uncultured Actinomycetota bacterium, assembly GCA_963718765.1. Classification (GTDB taxonomy): domain Bacteria; phylum Actinomycetota; class Actinomycetes; order Streptosporangiales; family Streptosporangiaceae; genus JAJYUU01. The sequence continues at coordinate 1,369 of CAVQZV010000018.1, read as the reverse complement.
GAGACGGGATTACGCCTGCTGCGGCCGATGCATGCCAGGCACCGGGCATACGGCCAGACAAGGCACGATCCGAAGTAGGCAGAGACGGCGGCGACGGCCAGAACGAGCAGCCCAGCCACGTCCCTGGCTGACATGCCGCCAGACGCCAGAATCAGCCCCATCGGCGCTGCCAGCCCGCACGTGCTACCTCGCAGGTCAGCAGTCACGGCGGTAGCAGACGGCCTGCTACCACGCAGGTCACGGGCCAGTAGCACTCGTGCTACCCGGCAGCGGGTCACCGGGCGTCCAGCGCGGCCTGCGCGTCAGCGCGGCGGCAGCCCTGCCGGTTCACCCCGCCGATCTTCACCTGACCGCCCGTGACCCCGGCGGCCCGCATGTCCGCCGACACGGCATCAGCGGTTACGTCAGCCCACCGGTCCGGGAGTTGCGCCGCCAGCCGCTGAGCCAGCACCTGCCAGTGCAACCCGCTATCGGCGCCGAACACGGCCAGTGCATCAGCGAGGATGTCGCGGTCCGCAGGCCGCGCAACAGGCTCAGCCAGACCCGACTCGACACCAGCAGCCAGGGCACGGCCGGCGATCCGGTCCGCGGCCGGGGCGTCGATGTAATACGTCCGGATAATCCGTGGCACCGGCCCGGCGCCGACCAGCCACCCGATGCCCAGGTCATCGGGAGAGAAATCCGTAGCCCGGATACCAGCCTTGTACGTCCCTGACCCGAGTAGCCGGTCGTTAGTGTCGTGATCCATGACACGGAGCCCGAACCGGGACCCGGCGTTGACGGAAATCCCGGTGGGCAGGCTCGCAACGTCTGGACGCTGCGTGTCGAGGACGAGCATCACGCCGAGAGCCCGGCCCCGTTTGATGATCGCCGTGCACAGATCCCCGGCGTCCTTGCCGTTCCTCGGGTGGGAGAACAGCTCCTGGCACTCGCTGACCGCCACGACAATCGGGTGCAGGCCAAGGTGGCGGCGCATCGCCAGTTCCCTTGTGACCTTGTTCTCCGGTGCGTCGTTCTTCGGCAGGCCGGCCAGCATCTTTGCCCGGCGTTCCAGCTCGCGGTGCACGTCCCGCAAGTCGGCCAGGCAGTCGCCGATGGTGCCGTCGTCGACACCGGACCCGTACCGGAACGCGACCTGCTCAAGAGCGGCCAGGTCACCCTTGCCCGCCAGTTCCCACACGCGGAGTTCGCAGATCGGGTCAAGCGCTGCGGCCAGCAGCACAACCCGCGTGGCCATGCTCTTACCGGCACCCGGCAGGCCGCCTGTGAGCAGGTTGGAGTACATCAGCGGCAGCGAGACGGGCCGGCCCCTCGCGTCGGCGCCGAACGGGAGCGGGCCAAACATGTCAGCATGACCGGTCCTGGCCAG
>CAVQZV010000017.1:0-16074 GCA_963718765.1 uncultured Actinomycetota bacterium | reverse complement strand
CGCGAAGACCGACTAAGGGGCGCATATCGCGATCTTAAATGTCGTTGCAGCGCCGCGGCTGAGTCGGTGCACCTGGCGGCGACCGCGAAGCTGGCGTAGTACTGCCAGGCCGCCTACGATCGGATCGCCGCTGTTCCATGAGGGGAACATGATGAGTAACAAGCCGCACCCGCACCCTCATAAGCAATGGCGGCCGAGGCGAACAACCACGCTGCTCGTAGCCGCTCTCCTGATCGCGCTCTTCCTCCTCGGGCTCGCGCTGTCGGCAACAGGTCACCCTGTTCTGCTCCGCTAGTTGTTCCCCGTGGCCGTCGCGTGACAGCGGGGCCGCCATCAGCCTGAAACCCAGCCTGGAAAGTACTTGCCTACCAGGAAAGCTAATGTTACTTTCCTAGTAGGCAAGTACTAGTGTGTGGAGCAAGGGGAGCTCGTGAACAGCGACCTGCATCCAGGTGAGGCGGCTGACGCCCTCGCGGAGATCCGCAAGCGGCAGCAGCAAGTTATCGACCGGGCGATAGTGCCGGCGTGGTACTGGTGGGTCGTGGGCGCGCTGATGGTGGTGCTGGCCGTCGGCGTCGACACCAAGACTCATCTCGCCCTCGGGATCACCATTCCGGTCTTCGTCGTGGGCATGCTCGCCGCGACGGGCGCCGCGGTTCGCAGCCAGTTCCTCGACGCCAGGGTGCACGGCGGGTTGCTAGACGGCATGGCGGTCATGGCCATCCTGGGTTTCGTGGCGCTCATCGTGGGCTGCTCGCTCGGCATCGCATTCGGACTCCGTGCAGCGGGTGTTTCTTACCCAGCCACCATCGGATGCGGGGTGGGCGGCCTGGTGATGGGTCTTGGCGGCCCCGTTCTGAACCGGCAGCTGCGGCGGATCATGCTCGGCAACCGCACCGGTGCCAAGTGATGGCCCGCGCGCGCTTCGACGAGCTCATCCACGCGCCCACCCGGCTGTCCATCGTTTCGCTGCTCGCCGCATCGGAGTGGGCTGAGTTCCAGTTCATCCGCGACAGCGTCGGCCTGTCCGACTCCGCGCTCTCGAAGCAGCTGGCCACGCTCGAGCAGGCAGGTTACGTCGAGATAGGACGGGGGTTCGTCGGCAAGCGGCCGCGCACCTCGGCGCGGCTGACGAACACCGGGCGCGCTGCATTCGAGCAGCACGTTGCCGCCTTGCAGGAAATGGTCGCCCGGGCCGCAGCACCATCTTGCCCCGCTGATCACCGCGGGCACGATCGGCCAGCTCTAGAACACGATGGCGGTAGGGCCGTCGAGCAGCAGCTCAGCACGCGCCGATGGTGCAGGAACGGTTGAACGGCAGGGATGCCGGATCTACTGTGGGCGGCGTGGTGTTACTGATCATCGCGGCAGTCATCGTCGTCGCCATCGCCTGGGCTGTGGTGTACGACCGCCGGGCCAAGCGGCGCGGCTGGAAGGTCGGCGTCTCTACCCAGCAAGAGGAGCAGTACCGGCTCGATGCGAAAGCCCACATCTGGCACGTGAATCCGGAAGAGCAGTCGCCGCCGGACGACTGACTATTGGGCGCCTCCCATCTTGTTCGCCTATTCGTGCATGTTCAAAGCTGCGCGGTACGGCGCAGAAACGAGGCCACGCTGGCGACGATCCGACGCCCGACCTTCGCCAAGCTTGGTCGACGTCATGCCGTGGTAGGAACCGTGCCGTTCGATCCGGCGGTCTGACCGGACGCGGCCGGCAGCCCGGCGGCTTCGCGGAGCGCATCGGCGCGATCGGTCCGCTCCCAGGGCAGGTCGACGTCGGTGCGGCCGAAGTGACCGTAGGCCGAAGTCGCCGAGTAGATGGGACGGTGCAGGTCCAGGTCCCGGCGGAAGGCCGCGGGGCGCATGTCGAAGTGCTCGAGGACCAGCTTCTCGATCAGATCCGTGCTCACCCGCTCGGTCCCGAATGTGTCGATCAGCAGGGACACCGGCCGGGCCACGCCGATCGCGTAGGCGACCTGCACCTCAGCGCGCCGGGCCAGGCCCGCCGCGACCACGTTCTTGGCCAGGTGCCGCGCCGCGTACGCCGCGCTGCGGTCGACCTTGGACGGGTCCTTGCCGGAGAAGGCGCCGCCGCCGTGCCGCGCGTAGCCGCCGTAGGTGTCCACGATGATCTTGCGGCCGGTCAGGCCCGCGTCGCCGACCGGGCCGCCGATGACGAACCGGCCGGTCGGGTTCACCAGCAGGTCACGGTGCAGATCCGCCTTGTCGTACAACTCGGCCGGCAGCACCGGGACGACCACGTGGTTCCACAGGTCCTCGCGGATCTCATCCGCCGAGGCCTCAGGTGCGTGCTGGGAGGAGATGAGCACCCGCTCGATCCCGACCGGGATGTGGCCGCTGTACCGGATGCTCACCTGGGTCTTGCCGTCAGGACGCAGGTAGGGGAGCGTGCCGTCCTTGCGGACTCCGGCGAGCCGCTGGGCCAGCCGGTGGGCGAGCGCGATCGGCATCGGCATGAGCTCCGGCGTCTCGTCGGTTGCGTAGCCGAACATCATGCCCTGGTCGCCCGCGCCCGCGCGGTCCAGATCGTCCTCCGACTGCTTGTCACGGATCTCGTGCGCCTCGTCGACGCCCTGGGCGATGTCAGGGGACTGCTTGTCGAGCGCCACCAGCACCGCGCAGGTCTTGCCGTCGAAGCCGCAGTCGCCGTTGTCGTAGCCGATCCGGATCACGGTGTCGCGGGCGATCTGGGAATAGTCGAGGTTCTCCGGCGTGGTGATCTCGCCTGCAATCACAACCATCCCGGTGGTGATCAGGGTCTCGCAGGCCACGCGCGAGTACGGCTCACTGGCAAGAGCTGCGTCCAGCACTGCGTCGGAGATGGCGTCGGCGACCTTGTCCGGGTGCCCTTCGGTCACCGACTCGGAGGTGAACAAGTAGTCGCCGTGTGCTGCCTGGGTCATGCGTCAGTCTCCTTGCGCGAGGTTTTCTGCGGTGATGCTGTTCGAGCGGCGCCATTGGCGCGGCCTGATGGCTCCGGGCCGACGGGCCGCGGGGCGGTGAGCTCCCGGCGGACCATGGCGGTGCCCTCGACCATAGCGGCGAGCTTCGCCCGTGCGACCGGCCCGGGCACATGGCGCAGGCCGCAGTCAGGGTTGATGACCAGCCGGTCGGCCGGAACGATGTCCAGCGCCCGGCGGATCCGGTCGGCCACCTGGAGTGGCGTTTCAGCCACGGTGCTCTTCACGTCGATCACACCGAGGCCGACGTCGCGGTCCCAGCCTGACTTGGCGAGCACGGGCAGGTCCTCGTAACCCTTGCGGGCGAACTCGAGGACGAGCTGGTCCACCGCCGCGTCGAGCACCGCCGGGAACAGGAAGTCGTAGTGCCCTTGCCATAGCGGGCGAGCGTAGCGGTTGCCGTAGCACACGTGCAGCGCCCAGGTCACGTCGACGTCCTTGGCGACGATGTTGATTGCCTCGACAGCCGTCGCTACCTGGTCGGGGTGGCCGGCCAGGAAGGGCTCGTCGATCTGCAGCAGGCTGGCGCCGCGGTCGGCCAGCGCGCACGCCTCGGCGTGCAGGAAGCGCGCGATCGCAAGGACCAGCTCACGGTTATCGGCGTAGGCCTTGCCGCGCAGGTGGCGGGAGAGAGAGAACGGTCCGGTGAACGAGAACTTGATCGGCGCCGAGGTGTAGCTGGCGGCGAACGCGAAGTCATCGGCCAGCCGCAGCGGCGTCCCGTCCGGCTCGGGCAGCGGCAGGGGCAGGGTGGTCTCGTAGTAGTCGAAGTAGAAATCCTTCGCCGCGTTTGCGATGGAGACACCAGGGAGCCGGGCCAGGAAGTAGTCGATGTCGTTGTCGCGCCGTAGCTCTCCGTCGGACACGATGTCAATGCCGGCCAGCTCCTGGTCGCGTAGCGCCGCCTTGATCGCCATCTCGTGCAAATCAGCGAGCTGCGTGTGGCTCATCCGGCCGCGAAAGTAGTCGGTCTTCAGTCGCTCCATCCAGTCGGATACCGGATAGGAGCCGACGACGGTCGTGGGCAGCAGAGGCACCCGCGCCAGCAGTGGTCCGGTCGCCATGTCAGTCCCTGGCCTGGGCCGTCATCGTCACGATGTTGCCGCCTCGACGGTGCCGGAACGCCTCATAGTGAACGTCCAGCCCGTGGCGTCGCCCGACGTGGGCGAGCAGCGGCCCGTTCACCCAGTTCACGACCGACCCGTCGTACTTGCCGGGGCCGCGGAAGGCAGTGCGGTAGCCCTGCACGTCGGTGAGGAACAGGTCATGGCAGACCAGCTTGCCGAACGGGTGCAGCAGCTCGATGCTGTCGGCGAAGCTGGCCAGGGCCCCGTTATTGACATGCATCCGGATGTCGCCGCCCGACTCCAGCATCGGCCGGAGCATCTCCCCGTTCAGCGACGTAGCCAGCCGGTACAGGTCGAGGCCCGTCAGCGGGACGTAGCGCTCGGCCAGCCGGAGCGAGGCCCAGGCTCGCCGCCAGAACGCCACCGCGGCATCGGTGTCAGCGAAGTGACCGGGCGCGGCGTCCGGGAGCAGGTCGGGTCCGAGCCGCAGCAGCTTGTGCACGAGGCCCGGCAGCTCCGCCGGCGTCGCGGCAGCCGACGTGGCGAGATCGGCGGCCTCATCGGGCGGGAAGTGCGCCCGCGTGTGCACCAGGTAAGCCTGACCGCCGAACTGCGCGACCTCGTCGGTCGGCAGGTTGTCGTACACATTGGAGATGTAGAGCAGGAAAACCCGGCCGCGCAGGAACCCCAGCGATCGAAGCGGCCGGGTTGCGTCCAGCGAGACAGAGCTGACGTGAGCGGCATGTGGCGCGACGGTCTCCCTGGCGAGGTCGAGTACGTGCTGAGAGAAGTCGCACATGAGGTAGTGCAGCCGCTGGTAGTAGTCCTGACCGTGGGCAGTATCGGCGTCCCGGAACTCATCCAGGAAGACCTTCGCCTGGCTTCCGTTGCCCACCCCGAGCTCGGCCACATAGAGCTGGTCTGGCAGCGCCCCGGCCAGCGCCAGCCCATCCCAGATCGAGAACAGCTCGGTGACCAGCTCGCGGGCTGCGTCGCGATTCCGCGCGTCGCTCTCCCCGCCGGGCAGGGCCTGCTCGTAGCCGTGGCCGGCGGCCTTCTCCCACTGCGCGAGCGCCGTCCAGTACAGCGCGTTGAAGTCCCAGATGCAGCTCTGTGTGCCGGGGCCCCAGTCCTCCAGGAAGACTCGGCCGGCGCCGGTGTCGCGTAGTCGTCGCGCGGTGAGGTCCTTCAGTGCCACGCCGCTGGCGCGCCGGACATCGACCGCGATCTCCCAGCGGTAGGGCGGCGGGCCCGCCGGATGCGGCGGCTGGTCAGGACTGACCGGGGTCGCCGGATAGTCCAGCAGGGGCCGGACGTCGACGACGTCGCGGAAGTTCTGCCGGTACTGAACCCAGTCACAGGTCACCCGCGCCCGGCCCAGGTCGTCGTAGCCTGCGTCGCTCGCCTCCGCCAGCGCTTCCACGACCGGCGTGACCGAGGCGGCGAAGTCCACCGGGTCCTTTCCCCGGAGGCGGGTGTGCGGCCGGAACTCGATCAGCATCGCTACAGCCCCTCCTGGGCGTGCGCCATGACCGCCCGCGGGCCGACTCCCGCGCGCTCGAGGATGTCGGGGACGCCGCGCTCGAAACCGAACGCCATCAGGTGCACCCCGCGGACGCCGGGAATCTGCGCGACCTGCTGGATCGTCTCCACGCACAGGGTGATGCCCTCGTCGGCCACCTGGTCTGCCGGGACGCCGCGAAGCCGGCGCACCACGTCATCGGGCACGTAGATGCCGGGCACCTCGCTGCGCAGCACGTCCAGTACGCGCAGCGACCGGATCGGCCCGATGCCCGCGAGGACCGCACAGCGCTCGGTGACTCCGAGGTCGCGCAGCTCAGCCATCCAGGCGGCGAACTTCTCGACGTCGAAGACGTACTGGGTCTGCACGAATTCCGCTCCCGCGGCCACCTTCTTCGCCAGCCGCCGGGCCCGGAACGAGACTGGCGGCGCGAACGGGTTCTCTACCGTGCCGATGAGCCAGCCGGGCCGGTGCTCGAGACGCTGGCCAGAGATGAGCGCGCCGTCGCGGAGTGTGCGGGCCGTCCAGGTGAGCTGCACGCCGTCCAGGTCGAAGACCGGCCTGGCCTCCGGGTGGTCACCGAACCGCGGGTGATCCCCGGTGAGCAGCAGCACGTTCGGGATGCCGAGCGCCGCAGCGCCGAGCAGATCGGACTGCAGCGCGATCCTGTTCCGGTCGCGGCAGGTCAGCTGCATCACCGGCTCGACGCCGGCGGCGCGCGCGAGCACGCTGCCCGCCAGGCTGGACATCTTCACCTTGGCGCCCTGGCAATCAGTCACATTCGCGGCGTCGACCCAGCCGCGCAGCAGTCCGGCCTTCCGGGTAATTGCCTCGGGGTTGGCATCCCGCGGCGGGCCGATCTCGGCGGTGACGACGAAGCGCCCGGACGCGATAGCGGCTCGGAGCCCTCCCGCCGTACCAGCCTGACCGTCAGCGGGGCCGGTCAGGCCTGCTGCCCCGGTGACGGTCACTGTGCTGCCCCAGCAGCGTCCCGGCGCAGATCAGGGCGCAGCAGCGGAGCCGGATTCTCCGGCGTAGCGGCGACCCAGAGACCGTCGTCCCGGCCCTGCCAGTAGTTGACCCAGGAGCTGCGGCCGAACTCGCGCCGGTCGACCGGGCGTTGCAGCAGGTCGAGGTCGGAGCCATGGCCCGTCCGCTCGCTTCGCTCGACCGCCACCACCCACACGCAGCGCATCTGAGGATGCACCTCGCACTGACCGGTGATTGACACGCCGCCGCACGGACCGTTGCGGAGCTGTTTGGGGCAGGTCATCGGACAGGCGTAGCCGGTGGCCGGCAGCGCGCACTGGCCGCACATCTGACAGCCGAAGATCTGCTCCTTGGTTATCCGCTCGCCTGCCGTGAACCACCTGCCAACTCGTGGATGGCGTTCGAGCTGGGCGGCCAGCCACCGGTAGGAGGGCCGAGGGGCCACGAGGGCATGCAGCGCGTAAGCAAAGCGTGCAGAGACCCGGGGCCGGGTCGGTCGTGGCCACCCGGAGGCCGGGCTCTCACTCGGCATACTGTCTCCCAGTAGTCGCCGCACTCGGTGACGAGTGACGAGTCGCATCCATGGTCGCAGCGGGCTCACCGGGTGTCGTCGGGCCGCGGGCCAACCGCCGGCGCGTCCGGTTGTGCCCGGCGACAGTGCTCCGGTGAACGGTCATCCTGCGACTTTGCCGACGACGGTTCGTCGTAATCCGGTCAGGAATTTCAGTGACCACAACGGGCTAAGCGCTGCGCTTGTGCTGGGGCACAAGCAATCCGACGGTCTGGCGGCTGCCCGGAAAATCCAGTTCGAGCCGTCTGTCCGCCGGTTAGGGACGGCGCGCGCGCAGGAAGAGCGACACGCCAGGAAGGGACCGGACGGGCAGGTACCGCTCGGCGACGATGATCGAGGTGAGCGCGGCGTTCACCAGCGGCGGGACCGCGCTGAGGTCACTTCCGGTAGAAGACTTGCGACGTAGCGCCACAACCGGGCGCAGCAACACGTTCCAGCTCCAGACCTGCTCAACGGTCAGTCCGGCCTTCTCGATCACCTCAACGAGGCCGAGCCTGCTGTAGCGGCGGACGTGCCCGACTTCATCGTCATGGGCGGACCACAGGGCCATGTCGCACGGTACGGCGATGAGCGCGGTGCCGCCGGGCTGCAGCACCCGAGCGATCTCGGCGGCTGCGAGGTAGTCCTCGTCGATGTGCTCAAGAATGTCGAACGCGGTCACCAGCCCGCACGACGCCGTGTCCAGCGGCAGGTGCCTGGCGTCCGCCCGGATCGCCGAGATACCGCGTGCCCTGGCCACGTCGGCCACGGAGTCGGAGTACTCGAGCGCGACCGCCTCCCAGCCGTGCTGCTGCAGCACTCGGGTGTTGCCGCCTCCAGCCGCGCCGATGTCAAGTGCCCGCCCGGCCGCGGGCAGCCGTCGCAGCTGCCGGGCGAGGATGGCGCGGCGCTCCCGGTACCACCAGTGCCGGTCCTCGATCGACGTCAGGAGCTGGAGCTCAGCGGGCTTCATCGATACCTCCGGTGGAGATTCGGTCCTTGAAGGCGGTTGGAAACCTGGTGGCCCGCGCGGCGACGCGGATTGTCGTATCCGGCTGGCAGGCTAAGGGTATGTCCCGGTACCGGCTTGAACCCTCGCCCGCGCAGGAGGCGGTCCTGCTGCGGCATTGCTCGGATGCCCGGTACATATGGAATCTTGCGGTGGAGCAGCATCAGTGGTGGCGGGCAGGCCGCAAATCGGCGCCTGGCTACAACGAACAGTGCCGACAGCTGACCGCGGCGAGGGCCGCTAATCCGTGGCTGGCCGAGGGCTCCCAGATGGTTCAGCAGCAGGCGCTGCGTGACTTCGACCAGGCCATACGCAACTTCTTCCATGGCACGCACCGTAAACCGTCGTGGCGCAAGGCCGGGCGGGATGACGGGTTCCGGATCGTCGGCCAGCAGGGCAACCAATGGGATGTACATCAGCTGAACCGCCACTCTGGGCACGTCCGCATTCCCAAGGCCGGCTGGGTCCGGTTCCGCTGGTCGCGTGAGATCCCGGAAGGGGTGAAGTCCTATAGGGTCAACCGGGATCGGGCCGGCCACTGGCACGTCGCGTTCGCGCACGTCCCGGCCCCCCTCCCCGGTCCGGGTACCGGGGAGATCGTCGGCATCGACCGTGGCGTGACCGTGACGCTCGCGCTGTCGGACGGAACGATGCTTCAGGCTCCTGAGCCGAAGCAGACCAGGGTTCTTGCCAGGAAGCTGTCGAAGGCCAAGCGTGGCAGCAACCGCAGGAAACAGGCGAAGCTGGCGCTCGCGAAGGCCAGGGTAAGGAACGCCGACGCGCTGACGGACTGGGCGCACAAGGCCAGCACCGAGATAGCCCGCAGCTACGACGTGATCCGGATCGAAGACCTGAAGATCGCCAACATGACCCGGTCGGCCAGGGGAACGGCGCAAGCTCCCGGCCGGCACGTCAAAGCCAAGGCCGGACTGAACCGGGCGATCCTCCAGCAAGGCTGGGGAAAGATCGCCATCTACCTGGAGTACAAGGCTGCGGGCCGGGTCGAGAAAGTCAGCCCGGCCTACACCAGCCAGCGCTGCGCGGAGTGCGGGACCGTGGACGCGAACAGTCGCAAGAGCCAAGCTCTGTTCGCGTGCACGTCCTGCGGATGCTCCTGCAACGCTGATGTGAACGCTGCCAGGAACATCGCGGCAGGGCATGCCGTGCGGGGAGGCATGGGAACTAGCCAGCCGGTGAACCGCGAACCTCAGCTTCCGCTCCTTGTCGCGTAGCTGGAATCCCCCACCCTCAGGAGGGGGAGGATGCCAAGGGGTCTTTCATACCGCATGGCATGGGCTGCCCGGCACCGGGAAGGCCGACCAGCGACGCCGGTGCCCGCCAACCCGCGGCAAGCTGGCGACCCGCGCCGGCCCGACCCGGGCGGCATCCGGGAGAATGCCCGGATGGACTCGTTCCCGCCTCCGTTCGTCGAGGGCCCGCCTAGCGGCCGGGTGTACGAGACCCGGCGGATCGTCCGCAGCACCGACGTGGCCCCGTCCGGCCGGCTGGGCTGGACTCGGTGGCCCGGTACCTGCAGTCGGCCGCCGAAGACGACCTCGCCGATGCCGGGCTGGCCGAGCCCGTCGTGTGGCTGATGCGCCGGTGCGAGCTGTCCATCTCGTCGCTGCCGGGGGCCGGAGAGCAGCTGGCGATCCGAACCTTCTGCTCGGGGACCGGGCCGCGCTGGGCCGAGCGGACGACCACCCTGTGCGGCGCCGATGGCGAGCTGGTCCAGGCGAGGGCCGTGTGGGCGGTCGTCGGCCAGGCAGACGGCCGGCTAGTGCCATTGTCGGAGAGCTTCCTGGAGATCTACGGGCCGTCGGCTGGCGGACGGGTGGCCTCTGTCCGGCTGTCGCACCCCCGCCCGGACAGTGCGGAAGTGGCTGATGGCCGGCCCTGGCCACTGCGAGCGACGGACTTCGATGAAGCAGGACATGTCAACAACGCGGTGCACTGGGCCGCCGTAGAGGACGAGCTGGCGGTCAGCGGCTGGGTTCCGGCGGTGGCCGAGATGGAGTATCACCGGGCTATCAACCCCGGCTGTACTCCCGTGCTCGTCACCGACCGCCGCGACCGGGAGGCGGCCATCTGGCTGATGAACGGCGGCTCGATGCTGGCCTCGGCCTGGCTGGAGCGTTAGGACTAGCCGACGGTGATCGCGTCCAGCCGCTCCTTCAGGAACTCCGCCGACCTCACCGGCCCGTAGTCGCCCCGCCTGCCGAGCGGCGGTCGCAGTGCTTCGATCACCGCGTCGTGGTCGGCCTCGTAGAAGTAGACGAGCGAGATGAGATCCTCGTCCGGCGCCTCAGCCTGCGGCGGCAGCACCCGGTGCCGGTTCGACTTCCACCGGCTTCCGCTCCACCGGGCCAGCAGGTCGCCGGTGTTGATGGTGAACGCGCCCGGCTCATACGGCGCGTCCTCCCAGCCGCCATCCTCGGTCCACACCTGCAGGCCACCGCGGCCCGGCTCGCGGTCGAGGACGGTGACGGTGCCGAAGTCGGTGTGCGGGCCGATCCGGTACTGGCCCGGCTCCGGCGCGCCTGTCAACGTCATGGGCGGATACCAGTTCACGTTGAGTGTGTGCGTCGCATGACCGGTGTGCCGGGTAAAGAAATCGGTCTCCAGCCCCAGCGCGGCGGCGCACACCACGAGCAGCTCGTCCGCGAGCGACCGCATGGCCGCCAGGTAGCCGACGACCGCGGGGGCCAGGCCCGGTATCTCGGCCGGGTAGACGTTGGGCTGGAACCAGTAGCCGTCTACTGCCGGGTCACCGGTCGGCTGATCAGCGCCAACCGCAAACGACTCCTTGAGATCCGGCGGAGTGGCCGTGCCCTCGGCATAGCCGTTGGCCTCGACGCCCGGCGGCAGCCAGCCGCGACCACCGACGGTGACCGCGTAGCGCTGCTTTGTCTCGGCAGGCAGCCCGAAGAAGCCGCGTGCCTCGGCGCGCACCGCCGCGCGCAGCTCGCTGTCCACGCCATGGCCGGTGACCAGGAAGAACCCGATGCGCTGCAGCGCGTCGTCCACCTGCGCGGCGACCGCGGTGCGGCCGGCCTCATCTCCGCTGCGCCACGGCGCGAGGTCGATGACGGGAACTGAGGAGGGCATGGCCTGACGGTATCAGCGCAATCGCGATCACTTCGATGAGGAGGGGAACGGGGTAGTGAGCGGCTGGCAGGCTGATAATGGCCGCAGCCGGAAGGACGACCTCCATGATCGAGCTCGACCAGCTGCGCACGGCCATCCCGGACGCTGCTGTCATCACCGACCCTGATGTCATCGCGGCCTACCGGCACGACGAGACGCCCGCGCTGACGCCTGGTCAGCCGTGCTGTGTCGTGCTGGCCCGTACGACACAGCACGTATCGGCCGCCCTCAGCTGGGCCCAGCAGCACCGGGTTCCGGTGGTGCCACGGGGCGCGGGCACCGGCCTGGCGGGCGGGGCTACCGCGACCGACGGCTGCCTGGTGCTGTCGACCGCCCGGATGGCGGCGATCCGGGAGCTCGACCCCGTCAATGAGATAGCGGTGGCCGAAGCGGGCGTGCTGACGGCCGATCTCGACCGCGCGGCGGCCGGTCATGGGCTGATGTATGCGCCCGATCCGAGCTCGAGTGAGATCTCCACGATCGGCGGCAACCTCGCGACGAATGCCGGCGGTCTGCGCTGCGTGAAATACGGCGTCACCCGCGACTCCGTCCTCGGCCTGGAGGTCGTGCTCGCCGACGGCCAGGTCCTGTCTACCGGGCGGCGCACCGTGAAAGGTGTCACCGGCTACGACCTGACTGGCCTGTTCGTGGGCTCAGAGGGCACGCTCGGCGTGATCACCTCGGCCACCCTGCGGCTGCGGCCGCGGCCGGACCGCTATCCGCGCACAGTGGCGGCGAGCTTCGCCAGCTTCGGGGCGGCGGCCGGCGCGGTGTCGGCCATCCTGGCGGCTCGGCTGCGGCCGAGCATGCTGGAGCTCATGGACGCGGCGACACTGCGGGCCATCGACGAGTGGAAGAACACCGGGTTCGGCGGCGTGCAGGCGCTACTGATCGCCCAGGACGACGGCGATGAAGCCGACCGTGGCGCGGCGGCCATGCTGGAGATCTGCCAGCGCGAAGGCGCTGAGACGGCCCAGGTCTCCGCCTCAGATGCCGAGTCACGGCAGCTGCTCGAGTTGCGCCGGCTGTCGTACCCGGCGCTCGAGCGGCTCGGCGTCACGCTGACCGAGGACGTCTGCGTGCCGAGGAGCGCGCTGCCGGAGATGGTTGGCCGGATCGAGCGGGCGGCGCAGCGGCACGGAGTATTCATCGCGACCGTGGCGCACGCCGGGGACGGGAACCTGCATCCGCTGTTCGTGTTCGACCGGGGACTACCTGACGTACCGCCGAACGTATGGGCAGCCGCCGACGAGATCTTTCGCGGGGCGCTCGAGCTCGGGGGCACGCTGACAGGCGAGCACGGGGTCGGGATCATCAAGCGCCGGTGGCTGGCCACCGAGCTCGGGCCGATCTCCATGGCAGTGCATCACGCCATCAAGGATGCGCTCGACCCGGAGGGGATCATGAATCCGGGCAAGATTCTGTGATGCGCCAGTCTCGCGGCGCTGTGTGGCTTTCGGCATTCACTTCGCCCGCGCTGAATCGTCACCTCAGCCCGTTCCGGCCGTCGGCAGGCGATCCTGCAGCACCTGCATAGCCCGGCCGAGCCTCTTGTGCAGCACGGCCTGCCTCACCCCGGCGACAACCGCGGCCTGCTGGCAGGTGAGCTCGAGGTAGTGCGTCAGCACGACAGCCTCGCGCCCGTGCAGCGGCAGCTCCTGCAGCGCCCGGACGACTGGCAGCTGCGCGAAGCCGGGGCCGCCCGAATGGCGCGGCCGGGCACGCCGGCATCGCACAAGCACCTGCCGCTGCAGGAAGCGAGCGACGCTGTCGCTGGCGAGCGCTAGCGACGGTGGCAGCGCCGCGAGCGCGGCCGTGGCTACTTCCTCGGCAGCGTCCTGGTCGCCGGTCAGGAGTGCAGCCAGACGGACGAGCTGTCGGTAATATGCCTCATGGAGCTGGCAATCCACCGGCGGCCCGGCCCAGGGGGCCGGCTGGTCGGTGTCGCACATGGACGCTCCACAAACGAGGTCCGCCGTTTCTCGGCGACCATAACGGTAATGGTCACTTTAGGAAGGAACCGGAAGATAAGTCAAGAGAAATGACTGGAATCTTCTGGTCACTTCGGGCAGGATGGGCTCATGCCCGGTGATGACTGGCGGCGACTCGCCGACTACGTCGTGGCACGCCGAGTGGAACTCGGCATGCGAGAGCGCCGCGCGCTGGCAGCCGCGACCGGTGTCACCGACCGCACTCTCGGCAAGCTCGAAAACGGGCACCGGGTGTCACCGAGCACGCTGGCCGTGATTGAGAACGAGCTTGGCTGGTCTCCCGGGTCCTGCCGGCGCATCCTGGCCGGCGGTGAGCCGGGCCTGGCAGCTGGCACCGACGACAGCCAGTACTCCGATCCGACGCTGCGTCACCTCGCCAGCACACCCGGACTGCCGCCCGACGTGGTGCGGGGGCTCGTCGCGCTAGCGCGTACCTGGCGCGATGGCGAGGATGGCGAGGATGGCGCCGGCGAGGCGATGCAGCGGCGCGCGTAACTCCTGTTACAAGCAGATCCAGGCCCCGAGCACCTCCAGGCAGATGCCGGGTCCGCCGCCCGTCCGAGAGGGCGTCGGAGTGGGTGTCGGCGTGCCGGGTGCCTCCTGACCTGCTGTCGTGGCCGGGACCGGCTGCGACGTAGCCGACGGTGCAGTACCTGCGGTCGATGAGCGCGCCGCCACGGGCATCGCCGACGGCTGCGGCTGCGCGACTATCGGCGCCGACGGCGTGGCGCCGGCATGTGCCGGGCCGGCTCCCGACCCGGGCGGCGCCACCGCCGCGCCCGCCGGGTTCCGGCCCGTGACGGCAGGGCCATGCACGTGGGGCGCCACTGCGATGGCAACCGCCGCCGCGCCGGCCGTGGCGGCCACCGCGATCGTCGCCGCCGCACGCAGGCGTAGCAGCCGGCCGATGGTATGCAGCCACGTCCCGCCCAGCGCGAGCGTGATCAGGGCCGGCAGCGGGAGCGGCGTTACGCGGCGCCTGGCTGGCTCCATCGCCTGTAGCCCGGCCCGGACGGCCGCTCGCTGGCGGCCTCCGCTCAGCGCGGTGGAGACGATGACCTCCAGGTCGCCGTCGGCCCGGCGGCGGACGATGGCGCTGAGACCCGCCGGTAAGGCCTCGTGCTGCAGGCGGATCACGTAGCCCCCGGTGCTGCCAGCCGACAGATCTCGGCCCACCACAGACGCGGATCACCGGCGCCGCCAACGACCGCGATCACCTCGGCGCCAGCCACGTCGAGGCGCACCGGCACTTCGGTGGCGCGTAGCTCGCGCGCCGCGGCGGCCAGGATCGGTGGCACGGGTGGTGCGGCGAGATCTGGGGCCGCGGCGGTCGCGGCGATCATCTCGAAGGCCGCCATGCGCCGTCGAAGCTCGGCCTGCTCGGCGCGCGCCTCGGCGAGCGCTGCGGCCAGGCGGTGCACGCTACGCCTTCTCCGCCACACAGCACACCTCCTGCGGACATTACGACGCTACTCGACACTCGGTGCAGCGCGCAGCAAGCGAAGGCCAGCGCGGCTAGCCAGACCGGGGTAGCCGGCCCGCCGGGATCAGCGGCATCGAGCGAAGCCGCACCCCGCACGCCCGGTGGATGGCGTTGGCGATTGCCGGCGCCACCGCCACGATGGGCGCCTCGCCGCCGCCGGCCAGTGGCTGGTCCGGCCGGTCGATCAGGACCACCTTGCTGTCGGCCGGAACGTCGGCCAGCCGGGGCACCCGGTAATCCGACATCGAGGCGTTGAGGATGCGCCCGGCCAGAAAGTCGATCTGCTCAAACAAGGCCGGTCCGAGCCCCATGGCGATCGCGCCTTCGATCTGGTTGACCAGCCCGTCGGGGTGGACGACCGCGCCGCAGTCCGCGACGGTGACCAGCCGGGCCAGCCGCACGGCGCCGTCGGCGCCGATTTCGACGCGCGCGGCCGTCGCGACCCGCCCGCCTTTCTCGAAGCCGAGCGCGATGCCGGTACCAGAACCCGGCGGCTCGTCGTCGCCGGGCCAGCCGATCTCAGCTGCCGCGGTCTCGAGGACCGTCCGCAGCCGTTCATCGTCGAGGTGCCGCAGCCGGAACTCCACGGGGTCCGCCCCGACCGCGGCAGCGATCTCGTCGAGGTGTGACTCGCGCGCGAAGTTATTGGCCGTCGCGGCGAGCGCGCGGTACGAGCCCTGGGCGAGCGGCGAGTTGGCAGGCTGGTAACGCTGCCGCCGGTTCGGTACCCGGTAGGGGGTCAGCAGCCCGGCGGAGCCGGAGTTGACGTTCGCGAATGACCAGGCCGTCAGCGTGCCCGTCTCGTCCGCCCCGCTCGCGACGTCGATGATCGCGGCCGGCCGCAGGTATCCCGCGATGAACTCGTCCCGGCGGCTCCACTGCACCCGCACCGGCCGGCCGACGGCCCTGGCCAGCCGCGCTGCCTCGAGCGCCACGGCCGAGCCGTGCTTGCCCCCGAACCCGCCGCCGTAGTCCGGCACGACCACATGCACGCTGGCCGGATCGATTCCGAACTCTGCGGCGAGTTCTCCGCGGGCCCGGAACGGGGTCGACGTGGCCGTCCATACAGTTAGCTCGCTGCCCTCCCAGCGGGCCAGCGCGGCGCGCGCCTCGAGCGGCGCGTGCGCGACATACGCGGCCCGGTAGGTCGCGGCTAGCCGCACAGGCGCTGCGGCCAGGGCCTGATCCGGATCGCCGACCTCCTCGCTGGATACCCCGAAGCGTCCCTCGCGCTCGACGGGGTGCGCGCGCAGGTAGTCCTCCAGTTCCGCCTTGCCGGGTCCGGGCAGCTCGTCCCAGTCGGCTTCGACCGCGGTCAGCGCGGCCCGCACGGTC
>CAVQZV010000016.1:0-14112 GCA_963718765.1 uncultured Actinomycetota bacterium | reverse complement strand
CGGCGTCATTGAGCCGAGGAGGCGCTCCAGCGCGACCTCGACGTCCTCGCGCCAGCTGAGGGTCGACCGGAGCTCCATGCGGAGCCGCGGGTGCCTGTGGTGCGGGCGGACCGTCTTGAAGCCGACCGCGAGCAGGTAGTCAACCGGCAGCATGCAGGCGGGCGCGGTCCACTCCTTGTCGCCGAAGGCCTCGATCGCCCGCACGCCGCGCCTGGTGAGATCCTTCGCCATGCCCTGGATCAGCATGCGGCCCAGGCCGCCGCCGGAGAATTCGCTGAGCACCCGCGCCGTCATCAGCAGCACCGCGTCGGCGCTGACCGGGCTCGTGGGAAAGGCGACCGAGCGCGGGACGTAGGGTGGAGGGGCGAAGAGCACGTAGGCGGCGGGCACGCCGTCGACGTAGAGGATCTTGCCGCAGCTGCCCCACTCAAGCAGCACCGAGGAGATCCAGGACTCCTTCTCCAGTCCCGGGTCCGACGCCTCGGCGCGGGACTTGCTGACAGGATCAGTTCCCAGAAAACGCAGGAGCGGCAACTCGGCGGAATGTCGCCGAGGTTATCCAGCGTGATGTTGACAAGTCGGCGTGACATCCCGTTGAGTTCCCCGATCAGGTCAGCGTGAAGTAGCCACTATTTTGGCATGGTACCCCGCCTACGGCAGGGAATGCTGTGACCCGTGATCTAGAAATACTTACTTGGAGGATCCCGATGACCGGGCCGGTAGCACGCAAGAGCTTTGGCAGCGACAACCACGCCGGCACTCACCCGGCCGTCATGCGTGCCATCGCCGAGGCGAACGTCGGCGACGCCGTGGCTTATGGCGCGGATCCCTGGACGGCGCACGCGGTCAGTGAGATTCGCCGGCTCGCCGGAGCGCAGGGCGAGGTGTACCTGGTGCTCAACGGCGGCGGCGCCAACGTGCTCGGGCTCGGCCTGCTGCTCGGCCGGCACGAGTCCGTCATCTGTGCCGACTCCGCGCACATCAACACCGACGAGTGCGGTGCGGCCGAGCGCATTCTCGGCACCAAGCTGCTGACGGTGCCCGCGGTGGAGGGAAAGATCACACCGGAGCTCATTGCCACCCGGCTGGCCGGCCGCGGCGACGAGCACTTCGCTCAGCCGGGTGTCGTCGCGGTCACCCAGTCAACCGAGTTCGGCACCTGCTATTCGCTCGACGAGCTGCGCGCGATCAAGGAATTCTGCGCGGCCAACCAGCTCCGCGTGTTCCTCGACGGCGCACGCCTCGCCAACGCGGCCGCGCACCTCGGCTGCTCCCTTGCGGATATCGCCGCGTGCGCGGACGTGCTCAGCTTCGGCGGCACCAAGAACGGCGCGATGGGCGCGGAGGCGGTCATCGTGATGCGGGCCGACGACGGGCTCAACGCGCCGTACCTGCGGAAGCAGCACATGCAGCTTTCGTCGAAGATGCGCTTCCTCGGCGCGCAGTTCGGCGCCCTGCTCACCGACGACCTTTGGTTGCGGAACGCCGGTCACGCCAACGCGATGGCCTCGCGGCTCGCGGCGGGCCTTGCGGAGATTCCCGGCGTGGACGTGGTGTACCCCGTCGAGTCGGATGCCGTGTTCGCGCGCCTCGACCCCGGGCACATCGCGGAACTGCAGCGAGACTGGATCTTCCACGTGTGGGATGAGTCCGCTTCCGTCGTCCGCTGGATGACCGCCTTCGATACCAAGGAGAGCGATGTCGACGCGTTCCTCAGCGATATCTCCGCCACGGCCCGGGCAGCTGAGGCCGCCCGGATGTAGCGTCCCGGTCCGCGTTTCACGTGAAACAGCGCCAGCCGCCAGATGGCAGGTGAAGTGTTTCACGTGAAACAAGGCTCGGTGAACGCGCCAAATTCACGCCCGGTTGCCATTAAATTGGAGGGACGGCCACGGCACCCACTCGGCAAGCCCGGCCGTTTCCGCAGCACGAACGGCATGACACAGGAGACGCAGTGGCGCAGCAACGGCGAGGGCTCGGCAAGGGTCTCGGAGCACTGATCCCCGATGCACCCCGCACCGGCAGCGCGGCCCCTGGCGGGCCCGGTCCCTCCGGCACCGCCCAAGGCGCGGCGGGCGCCAACGGGCATCAGCAGCCCGTCGGCCCGGCCGCGATGGACGAAGCCGCCGACAGCGGGCTGCGCCAGGTGGCGGGCGCCTACTTCGAGGAAGTCGCCGTCGGCTCCATCACGCCGAATCCCCGCCAGCCGCGGCGGACCTTCGACGAAGACGCCCTGGAAGAGCTCGCCGCCTCCATCACCGAGGTCGGCCTGCTCCAGCCGGTGGTGGTGCGCAAGCTGGGCGGCGGGAACTACGAGCTCGTCATGGGCGAGCGCCGCTGGCGTGCGTCCCAGCGGGCGGGCCTTGAGTACATCCCGGCGATCGTGCGCGAGACGCCAGACACCGACATGCTGCGCGACGCGCTGCTCGAGAACCTGCACCGCCAGCAGCTCGACCCGCTCGAGGAGGCCGCCGCCTACCAGCAGCTCCTTGACGACTTCGGCGCCACCCACGAGCAGCTCGCGCAGAAGGTCGGCCGGTCCCGTCCGCACATCAGCAACACGCTGCGGCTGCTCAACCTGCCGCCCGCCGTGCAGAAGAAGCTCGCCGCCGGGGTGATCAGCGCGGGCCACGCACGGGCGCTGCTCTCGCTTGACGACCCGCTCGCCCAGGAGCGCCTCGCCCAGCGCATCGTGGCCGAGGGCCTCTCGGTCCGCTCCGTCGAGGAGATCGTCTCGGTTCGCTCCGTCGAGGACACCACCGGCGAAGCAGTCCCGCAGGCCGGCCGACGGCCAAGCCGGTCGCACCCGGCCTCCGCCACCTCTCCGACCGTCTCTCCGATCTCTTCGAGACCCGGGTGAAGGTGGAGATGGGGCAGCGGAAGGGCAAGATCGTCGTCGAGTTCGCCACCATCGACGACCTTGAGCGCATCGTCAAGGCCATGTCCCCGGAGGCGGCCACCAGGACCGGGCCCGCCGAGGACTAATTCACGCCACGCGGCCACGCGGCGCGGAGCTGGTTACGCGGTGACCCCGCGGTAGGCGAGTTCGCGGGCGGCCTCGGCGTAGGCCACGGCGCCGGTTGAGGCCGGGTCGTAGGTGATGACGGACTGGCCGTAGCTCGGCGCCTCGGAGACGCGGACCGAGCGCGGGATGATGGTCTGGAGTACCACGTCACCGAAGTGGGACCGGACGTCGTCGGCGACCTGGGTGGCGAGGCGGGTGCGGCCGTCGTACATGGTGAGCAGGATGGTGGAGATCCGCAGCTTGGCGTTGAGGTGGCCGCGGACGAGCTCCACCGTGCGCAGCAGCTGCTCAAGTCCCTCGAGCGCGTAGTACTCGCACTGAATCGGGATCAGCACTTCCTCCGCCGCCACCAGCGCGTTGACCGTGAGCAGGCCGAGCGAGGGCGGGCAGTCGATCAGCACGTAGTCGAAGTTGGTCGTGTCGAGCTGCTCGATCGACCGGGTCAGGCGCGATCTCGCGCGCGACCATCGGCACCAGCTCGATCTCGGCGCCGGCCAGGTCGATGGTGGCCGGCGCGCAGTAGAGCCCGGGCATGCCCTCGACCTCGGTCACGATCTCCGGCAGCGGGCGCTCCTCGACGAGCACGTTGTACACCGAGTCGCGTCCGACGTGGTGATCGACGTCCAGGGCGGTGGAGGCGTTCCCCTGCGGGTCCAGGTCCACCACGAGGACCCGGATGCCGTGCTGCGACAGGCTCGCCGCCAGGTTCACCGCGGTCGTCGTCTTGCCGACGCCGCCCTTCTGGTTAGCGATGGTCATGATCCGGCACCGGCTCGGTCGCGGCCACGGCTCGCGCTTGACGCGCCGCGGACGCCGACGGCCGCCTCGGCCGCGCGCGCGATCGGCGTATCCCCCGGAGTTATCGGGGCGTCGGGCACCACGACCTCCGAGTCGGGCACCGCAGGATCCGCCGACATCCGATCTCCTCCGCTGCTGAGGGCGCTTCTCATCTCGCCCGTGCTCGCCACCACATCCGGTGTTCCACGTGAAACCGCCGCCGCCAGCGCGTTACGAACCCGGTCCGAACCCGGGAGGGACAGATCCTCTTGACCGTTCACCGACACACCCTCCGCGCCCCGCTTACTCGAGACCTGCTCAGGGGATTGAAACGACGAAAATCCGAGTTGCGCTGCGGGCCACCCCAGCCCGGTCACACAAGGCATCGGAGCCGATCCCCCGTCAGGCCACCCCACGCCGGCTGCGCTGAGCACCTGCTCGCTCCTCTCGGCCGTGTCCTCCCGTGACGACACGGACAACCGTTGTCGCAGATACGACCCTACCGTGACCGGCCTGCAGAACCTCCGCACTCCGCACGCCTAGGCGGGAAAGAACCGGCCCCGCGGCGGCAAGCTCCGCTTCCGCGGACTGCCCCTTGATCGCCAGCAGCTGGCCGCCGGGGCGCAGCAGCCGAGCCGCCCAGCCGACCAGCCGGTCGAGCGGCGCGACCGCCCGCGCCGTGGCGATGTCCGCCCGCAGTTGCGCGACGTCCTTGTCTTCCGCACGGGCCCGCAGCACCGTGGCGTTGGCCAGCCCTAGCTCGGCAACGCACTCCTCAAGGAAAACCGCTCGCCGCAGCAGTGGCTCAAGCAGCGTGACCTCTAGCGACGGACGCAGCATCGCGAGCACGATCCCCGGCAGCCCGGCACCGGACCCGATGTCGACCAGCCGGCCGTGCTCGGGCAACAGCTCGGTCACCACGGCGCAGTTGAGCAGGTGCCGGTCCCACAGGCGATCGGTCTCCCGCGGGCCGATAAGCCCGCGGGTGACACCATCGGTCGCCAGCAGCTCCGCGTAGCGGCGCGCCTGGTCAAGCGCGCCGCCAAAAACGCCGGCGGCCTCGGCGGGCACTTCCGCGGCCACCGTGACCCGCCTCAGCCGACCGGGAAGACCACCACGCGCCGGTTCGGCTCCTCGCCCTCCGACTCACTCCGCAGCCCGGCGAGCGCGACAGCATCGTGGATGATCTTCCGCTCGAACGGGGACATGGCGCGCAGCTTCTTAGGCTCTCCGGTCCGCGACACCTCCGCGGCGATCGAGCGGCCGAGCTCCGCGAGGTCGGCCCGCCGCTTGGCGCGGAAGCCCCCGACGTCCAGCATGAGCCGGGCCCGCGAGCCGGTCTTGCGGTGCACGGCGAGCCGGGTCAGCTCCTGCAGCGCCTCGAGCACCTCACCGTCGTCGCCGACGAGCTCGTCGAGCGTCGCGCCAACGACCGACACGATCGCCCGGTCGCCCTCGACGTCCATGTCGATGTCGCCGTCGAGATCGGCGATGTCGAGCAGCCCCTCGATGTAGTCGGCGGCGATCTCGCCTTCCTCCTCGAGCGAGCTCAGGTCTTCCTCGTCGTCGTCTCGTCTTCCTCGTCGTCGGCCACGTCATCCAGATCATCGTCCGCTTCTTCGACGAGGTTGTCGCTATCGATCACGCTGCTCAGCTCCTGCTCCTGACCTACCACCGTGCCGACCCCCTCACCTGAACCATCGCCCACCGACGCTCACCTCTTGCCGGGATTGCCGGGATTGCCGCGCTTGCTGCGTGCCTGCCGGACCGGCTGCTGCCGGACGACCTTGGTCTGCGGAGCGGCCGGGACGTCGTCCTGTGGCTCTTCCTTGCTCCTGCTGAACCGCCGCAGCACGCTCGAGCCGTTCGCGGCGCCGTCGGCTCCAGAACCGTTGGCGCTCGCCTTCGTGCGGGGCGCCTGCGCGGTCGCAGACCCGGACGCGCTCTTGCTTGCCGCCGCGGAACTAGCCGCCGCCGGGCCGGCCGGGCCGCCGCCTTGGCGCTGCGTGCTTGGAGGTACCGCTCTTGGCCGCCGCTGAACTCCCTGACGCCGCCTGCACCGCAGACGCACCAACGGTAGCGCTCCCCACGACCGGAAGCTTGCGGAACAGGAAGTGCTGCTGCCCCAGCGTCCAGACGTTGGTGGTGACCCAGTAGATGACGAGGCCGAACTGCCAGTACAGGCCGGACAGCGCGAAGAACGGCGCGATGTACATCATGTTCTTCGACATCGCCTGCGCCGCGGCGGCACCCGGCTGGTCCGGGTCTGGCGGCGTCTGGTTCAGCATGCCGCGCCGCTGGCTCTGCTTCATCGTCAGGAACGTGGTCGCCGCGCTGACCAGCACGAACACGAGGATGATGAGCCGGGACGTCAGTGTCTCGCCCGGGCTCGGGTGCAGGAAGCTGTCGTAGAGCGTCACGCCGAAGATGCGCGCCTTCTGCGCGCTCTCCACGACGGGGAGTGTCAGCCCGTACTTCGGGATTTGCCCTGGCTTCCACTCCGCGATCGCCCGCAGCACGTTGAACAGCGCCCAGAAGACCGGCATCTGCGCGAGCAGCGGCAGGCAGCCGCCCAGCGGGTTGATCCCGTTCTCCTTGTAGAACTTCATCGTCTCTTCGTTGAGACGCGTCTTGTCGTTCTTGTACCGCTTGCGGAGCTCCTGCAGCTGCGGCATGTGCGACTGCATCTTCCACATGGAGTTCCGCTGCTTGATGAACAGCGGCACCATGATGAGCCGCATCAGCACCACGAGGAGGACGATGGACAGGCCCCAGGTCACGCCGCTCGACGCGCCGAACGGCACCGCGAGCACCGCATGGATGCGCATCATCACCCACGCGACCGCATCGAACAGCGGATTCAGAATGCTCAACTGATAACTCCTTGGGGCCGGGGGGGCACGGGATCGTATCCGCCGGGGTTAAAGGGGTGGCAACGGGCGAGCCGCCGCACGGCCAGCCACAGTCCCCGCACCGCGCCATGCACCCGCAGCGCCTCAAGGGCGTACTCGCTGCACGAGGGGGCGAACCGGCATACCGGGGGAAGCAGGGGGCTGATGAACCGACGGTAGCCGATCACGGGAACGATAAGGACCCGCGCTGCCAGTGACGGCGACGGCTCTGGACCCGCCGTCTCCGGCGTGGCAGAAGCCGCGGTCACGACCTCGTGTCGCGGTTCGTGCAGGCAGGGCTGACGAGGGGTCGTCCCCCCGGGTGATAGCTCGCTCATTGGCGTAGCGCCCCAACCTGCCGCCGCAGCAGTCGTCCGAGCACCAGGTCGAGATCGGCGGCTAGATCCGCCTGGCGTGCGCCAGCGGCAGCCGGATGGGCACGCACCACGAGCAAGCAACCCCCGGGCAGCGAGGCGAGCCGCCTGCGCATCAGTTCCCGGAGCCGTCGCTTTACCCGGTTGCGAACCACCGCCGAGCCAACCGCACGGCTGACTACCAAGCCTACCTTCGGACTGGCGTCCTCGGGTACGGGACCCGGCAGTCAGCAGCAGGTGCCCGGAGAGGGTAGCGCCGCCAGCCCGCCGGCCCGAGCGCAGCACGCGCTTGAACTCCTCCGGGCTCCTCATCCGCGATTGCTGCGGCAGCACGACCCCTCCTGCAAGCCGAGGGCATCCTGGGGCCCCCGGCCGCTTTTCAGACGGAGAGCTGCTCGCGGCCCTTGCGGCGGCGCGCGGCAAGGACGGCGCGGCCAGCACGGGTACGCATCCGCTCACGGAAGCCGTGGACCTTGTGCCCGCCGGCGGTTGTTCGGCTGGAACGTGCGCTTGCTCACTGGAACTCCAGGTCGGTTCGAAAGCTTCGATGCCTCATGAAAGGCGGACATGCCATGCGTCGCGCGGCCAGGCGCAAGCCTGGCTAGGCACGGCGGCACCGCCGACGTGGCATGGGTCAGCCTGTTAACGGTAAGGGCGATCCTCGCACAGGTCAAACTGAGCTTCTCCCGGTCTACCGCCGGGCAACACAGCGATTTCCACAACGGAGCTGTCGCCGGCGACCTAGGCTGTGGAAAAATCGAGACCCGCAGATCGCCATCCGGGGGGCCTGGCTGCCGCCGCGGGATGGGGAAACCGCACTGCGGCGCACGTACACACCTTGTGGACGAGCCTGTGGACAACGAGTTGCGGTTAGCGGTCGGCACGGTCGATTCGGCCCGGGGCTCGGGCAATACGGCGAGGCGAGGGGAGCGCATCGTGAGTGATGTGGATCTGGCGGACGTTTGGGCACGATCCCTTGACGGGCTCGCCGAGATGGGACTCCCGGCCAGCCAGCTCGCCTGGCTCAGGCTGACCAGGCCGCTCGGCCTGGTGGAGAACACGGCGCTGATCGCCACCCCCAACCTCTTCGTCAAGGAGCACCTGGAGACCAAGCTCCGGCCGCTGGTCATTCACGCGCTCTCCAAGGAACTCGGCCGCCCGGTCCAGATCGCCGTCACCGTCGACCCGAGCACCGTCACCCAGCCCGAGCAGCCGCCGGGACCACCGAGCTCGCCGCTCTCCGTGATGGACCCGCTGACCGGGGTGCCCGCGGATGACCTGGGGCCGAGGATCGCGCAGCCGCAGCAGGAGGAGCTTTCCGCTCGCCCGGCGCCGCCGCAGTACCAGCAGCCGGAGCACTACTCCTACCGGGAATCCGGTTACCAGCCCTACCGCATCCCCCAGGGATACCAGGAGCTGCCACCCGAGCAGCATCCGCTGACACCGCAGCAGCCGCAGCCCAGCCCGCCCGAGCCACTTGACATGGAGCAGTACCAGCCGCGGGGACAGCGGGAGCAGCAGGGGCAGGGCAGGCAGCAGCAAGACCAGCCACCGCGCCCGGTTTCCGCCCGGCTGAACCCGAAGTACACGTTCGACACCTTCGTCATCGGCAGCAGCAACCGGTTCGCGCACGCCGCCGCCGTCGCGGTCGCCGAGGCGCCCGCGAAGGCGTACAACCCGCTGTTCATCTACGGCGACTCCGGCCTGGGCAAGACGCACCTGCTGCACGCCATCGGCCACTACGCGCAGACGCTCTACAACGGCCTCAAGGTCAGGTACGTGAGCTCGGAGGAGTTCACCAACGAGTTCATCAACTCGATCCGCGACGGCAAGCAGGACGGCTTCCGCAGGCGGTACCGGGACGTCGACGTCCTGCTCGTCGACGACATCCAGTTCCTGGAGAACAAGGAAGGAGACGCAGGAGGAGTTCTTCCACACCTTCAACACCCTGCACAACGCGAGCAAGCAGATCGTCATCTCCTCCGACCGGGCCCCAAGCGGCTGGTCACCCTGGAGGACCGGCTGCGCAGCCGGTTCGAGTGGGGCCTGCTCACCGACGTCCAGCCGCCGGAGCTCGAGACCCGGATCGCCATCCTGCGCAAGAAGGCCGATCCAGGAGGGCCTGAACGCGCCCGCCGGACGTGCTGGAGTACATCGCCAGCCGGATCTCCACGAACATCCGCGAGCTCGAGGGCGCCCTGATCCGGGTCACCGCCTTCGCCAGCCTCAACCGGCAGCCGGTGGACATGAGCCTCGCGGAGATCGTGCTCAAGGACCTCATCCCGGAGTCGAGGGCAACGGCGGCCCGCAGATCACCGCGGCGACCATCATGGCGCAGACCGCCGCCTACTTCGGGCTGTCCATCGACGACCTGTGCGGCACGAGCCGGTCCCGGGTCCTGGTGACCGCCCGGCACATCGCCATGTACCTGTGCCGTGAGCTGACCGACATGTCGCTGCCCAAGATCGGCCAGCAGTTCGGCGGCCGCGACCACACCACGGTCATCAACGCGGACCGCAAGATCCGCTCGCTGATGGCCGAGCGCCGCTCGATCTACAACCAGGTCACCGAGCTCACCAACCGCATCAAGCAGCAGGCGCGGGCGAACTAGCCAGCGGGACAGATGCGCGAAGGTAAAGGCGGCAGCAATGGCCCGTGACAGGCAATCACTTGCCAGGCTCAACTCACAGGTTGTCCACAAGAGTTATCCAGAACCTGTGGACAAGGCCTGTGGACAAACTGGGTGGACAACCCGTGGAAAACCGGGGGACGACCAGTGGACAACCCGGGAAAACTTCCGCACTGTCCACATACGGCCCGCTGGCCTGCACAACGGCCGCACAGGGCCTGTGCATAAGAAAGGGCCGTGAGCTGGGGACAACGACGTTATCCCCACCATCCACAGCCCCTATTACTACTACGTTCTTATAACTCAAAGAATCCCAAGAACAAGTAGGCTCGCGCCTGGACTGGGGAAACCAGCCCGGCCAGGAGTGACATACCCCGTCAAGGCGAGACCCGAAACATCACCGGCAGGAGGCATCCCGTGAAGCTCCAGGTTGAGCGTGACCCACTCGCAGAGGCCGTCGCATGGACCGCCCGCGCGCTCCCGGCGCGGCCCACGGCTCCCGTGCTGGCCGGCATGCGCCTGCAGGCGGGCAACGAGCTAACCCTGTCCACCTTCGACTACGAGGTCTCCGCCCAGTCGACGATCCCCGTGCAGGCCGACGAGCCGGGCACGGTGCTCGTCTCCGGGCGGCTGCTCGCCGAGATCGTCCGGTCGCTGCCCGCCAAGCCGGTCGACCTCACCACCGACGGGGCCAGGACGACCGCTCAAGTGCGGCAGCGCCACGTTCACCCTGATGCTGCTGCCCGTCGAGGAGTACCCCACCCTGCCGACCATGCCCGACACCACGGGCACCGTCGGCGCCGACGCGTTCGCCTCGGCCATCCACCAGGTCGCCATCGCCGCCGGCCGGGACGACACGCTGCCCGCGCTGACCGGCATCAGGATGGAGATCAACGAGCGACACGCTGACGCTGGTCGCCACCGACCGGTACCGGCTGGCGATCCGCGAGCTGCGCCTGGACGCCGGTCGCGCCCGGCCTCAGCACCGCGGTCCTCGTCCCCGCCCGGGTCCTCGGCGACACCGCGCGGCAGATGACCGGTGGCGCCGAGGTCTCCGTCGCGCTCTCCACGACGGAGGGCGCGAGCGACGGCATCATCGGCTTCGAAGGCGGCGGCCGGCGGACCACCACCCGGCTGCTCTCCGGCGAGTACCCGCGTTACCAGACCCTGCTGCCCAGCGAGTTCTCCGCGGTCGCCGAGCTGCCCGCGGCGGCGTTCGCGGACGCGGTCAAGCGCGTCTCCCTGGTCGCCGAGCGGAACACCCCGGTCCGGCTCACCTTCGCCGCGAGCGAGGTGCTGCTCGAGGCGGGAACCGGCGACGAGGCGCAGGCGAGCGAGGCGATCGGCGCGAGCTTCGACGGCGAGCAGATGCAGATCGCCTTCAACCCGCAGTACCTGCTCGACGGCATCAACGCGGTGGACTCCGACACGGTCCGCATCTCGTTCACCACGGCCACCCGCCCCGCCGTGATCACCGGCAAGGGCGAGGCACAGCCCGACTACCGCTACGTCCTCATGCCGATCAGGCGGCTGGCTAGCGCGACGGCCAAAACCCGCCAGCGTCGGCCGCAACGGCTAACCTCGAATACGTGTATCTCACTCGGCTGGCGCTGACCGATTTCCGGTCCTACACGGATGTCGACGTGCCGCTCAAGCCAGGTGTCACGATCTTCAGCGGCCCGAACGGCGAGGGCAAGACCAACCTCGTCGAGGCCGTCGGCTACGCGGCGACGCTGGCCAGCCACCGGGCCGCGCAGGACGCCCCGCTGATCCGCAAGGGCGCCGAGCAGGCGATCATCCGGGCGGCGGTTTCCACAAGCACCAACGACGCGCTTGTGGAAATCGAGCTGAACGCGGGCCGGGCCAACCGGGTCAGGCTGAACAGGACACCGCTGGCCAGGCCGCGCGAGGTGCTCGGCGTGCTGCGCACGGTGCTGTTCGCGCCCGAGGACCTCGCGCTGGTCAAGGGCGACCCCGGCGAGCGCAGGCGGTTCCTCGACGACCTGCTCGTGGCGATGGCCCCGCGGTACGCCGCGGTCCGCGCCGACTACGACCGGGTGCTCAAGCAGCGCACCGCGCTGCTGAAGTCCGCGGGCCCAAGGGCGGCCCCAAGGGCAACAGGCAGTCCCGCGAGGCGGTGACGGCCACGCTCGACGTCTGGGACGCGCACCTGGCCCGGACCGGCGCCGAGCTGCTGGTCGCGCGCGAGCACCTGGTCACCGCGCTCCGCCCGTACGTGGAACGCGCGTACGCGGCCGTGGCGGGCGACGGCCGCGGCCCGGCCGCGCTTGAGTACCGGCGCTCGTTCGAGAGCCAGGCCACCGGGGACGCGGGCCAGGCCGACGCCGGCGCGAGCCACGGGGAGCGGGTGCGCGCCGCGGAGCAGGCGCTGCTCGCGGCGCTGCTCGAGGTGCGGGCGAGCGAGCTCGACCGCGGCGTCTGCCTGGCCGGCCCGCACCGCGACGAGCTCGAGCTCAGCGTGCGCGGCCTTCCGGCCCGCGGCTACGCGAGCCACGGCGAGTCGTGGTCGCTCGCGCTCGCGCTTCGCCTCGCCAGCTTCGACCTGCTCCGGGCCGGCCGCGAGGACCCGGTGCTGATACTCGACGACGTGTTCGCCGAACTTGACACCGGCCGCCGTGACCGCCTGGCCGCCCTCGTCGCCGCCGCCGAGCAGGTCCTGGTCACCGCGGCGGTACCGGAAGACATCCCGGGCATCCTCGCCGGCGCCCACTTCAAGGTCTCCGGCGGCACCCTGACCGAGGTGCCCGGCGCCGCGAGCGAGGCGGATGAAGCGGACCAACGACCCCAGCCGGACGACCCGGCGCCGCAGGCGCCGTCCCGGGGCTTCGCCCGGCGAGGGGGCGATGGGGGAGGGACTCCCCCATGCTTGGGGGGTCTCCGGGGGCTGGGCGAAAATCCCCGGGGAAACGATGCGGCCTGACCCGGAGCGCGCCCGGCTGGCCGCCGAGGCGCTGGCCCGCGCGAGAGCCGACGCCTGGGCGAGAGGCGAGCGCCCGGGTGCCGGTCCGCGCCAGCAGGAGCCAGAACCGCAGGATGCCGAACGGGCGGCTGCTCCACCCGATTCCGCATCCGCTGCCTCATGGTCGCCACGGCCAAGGCGCGACGATCCCCAGCCGCTCACCGCCGCCCTTGGCGGCCTGCTGTCCGCCAGAGGCTGGCGCGAGCGGGCCGCCGTCGGCGCCGTCTTCGGCCACTGGCAGGACATCGTGGGCCCCCAGCTGGCCCTGCACAGCAAGCCAGAGTCCTTCGACTCGGGCGAGCTAACCGTCTCCGCCGACTCTCCCGCCTGGGCCACCCAGCTCCGCCTGATGGCGCCGCAGCTGCTCAAGCGGCTAGCGGAAGAGCTCGGCCACAACACGGTCCGGCACATCCGGGTCAACGGCCCGTCAGGGCCGCCGCGCCGCCCCGGCCGCCTGCGCGTCCGGTTACCGGCCCGTTTTCGCAGATAACCTGGGCTTTCGGGAAGATAACTGCCCGCTCAAACGTTCCAATATGTGGACAGGATTCAGCCCCAGCCGAGATGAGCTACCTGTCCGGGCCCTGGCGGCGCCGTCCCGAACCCCTGCGACACATCGGGTAACACGTACCGTCAAGGCGGGCCCGAGTGTCGGTAACCACAGCTAAAATAGAAGGTAGTCACGCGGATAAGACGAGCCGGTGGCTGGGGCTGCGTGAGGGCCGCGCGACCGTAGGGCGGCAGCGCCGATCGGCTGGTGACCGGGGGCAACTGGTTACCAGGCACTAGGGCGTTGCCAGCAGCAGGATGGAGCTTCATTTGTCGACCGATTACGATGCGCGGTCCATCACGGTACTCGAGGGCCTTGAGGCCGTCCGTAAGCGTCCCGGCATGTATATCGGCTCTACCGGTGAGCGCGGACTCCACCACCTGGTGTACGAGGTGGTGGACAACTCGGTGGACGAGGCGCTTGCGGGCACGCGAGCAAGGTCCAGGTGACCCTGCTTGCCGACGGCGGCGTCCGGGTCGATTGACGACGGCCGCGGCATTCCGGTTGACGATGCACCCGGTGGAGAAGCGGCCGGCGCTTGAGGTCGTCATGACCACGCTGCACGCGGGCGGCAAGTTCGACCGCGAGTCCTACGCGGTCTCCGGCGGCCTGCACGGCGTCGGCCTCTCCGTGGTGAACGCGCTTTCGTGCCGGGTGGACATCGAGATGCGCAAGGACGGCTACCTCTGGTCGCAGTCCTACGAGCGCGGCGCCCCGCTGGCGCCGCTGCACCGCGGCGAGCCGACGGACCGAGACCGGGACCACCACCACGTTCTGGCCCGACGACACGATCTTCGAGACCACCGACTGGTCCTTCGAGACCCTGTCCCGGCGGATGCAGGAGACGGCGTTCCTCAACCGGGGACTGCGCATCTCGCTGACCGACGAG
>CAVQZV010000015.1:0-75050 GCA_963718765.1 uncultured Actinomycetota bacterium | reverse complement strand
CCACACACATATTCATGCATTGTGTGGCATATTCCATCGAGACTTGGTTGCCGCAGTGATCGGCCGCGTCATTTGGTTATTGCGCGCGCTGGGCCGATAGTGCTTGGGCTCGCAGAACATCCAGTTCGGCGCTCGGTGTGAGTCTCACTGCGGCAGAAGCGCGCGTTCACGCGCGGCGCTGGGGACCTGTAGCACGGTGCGCATTTGCTGACCGGCGCGCGAGGTGGTGGGTGACCACCAGTCCGGGCGAGTCGCCGGTGGCGGCTGGCCGTCATGGCCGCCTACTCCTCGATGGCACCGCCGATCCGCCGCAGGTGCCGCCGGAAGGTGTAGGACGGTTCGGCTGCCCGCCGCGCCAGGTATTCACTGAAGGCTGTTTGCTGGCGCAGGGTCTGACCCGCCTGGATCTTACGGGCCTGATCCTGCTTGACATCGCCAATCTGCCGGGCTGCGGCCAGGACTTCCCCAGCCTGGCTGGCCGCGACGAACACCACGCCGTCGTCGTCGCCGAATACGATGTCGTCGCGGGTGACCAGGCATGCCCCGAACCGTGCGCTGGCCAGCGCGGATGGTTCTTGCTCATCGAGGCGAACGGGGCCTGCCGCAGCGGCCGTAGCTGAATACCGGCAGGGCGATCTGGGTCAGTTCCGCCGTATCGCGGTGCCGTCCCCACACCATCACTCCGCCGACCCCTGCCGCTTGGGCCTCCAGCACGACCAGATCGCCGAGCACGCCTCATCTTCCCGCCCGCCGTTGTCGACGACCAGGACGTCGCCATCCGCGGCGCCGCTGAAGGCTTCCAAGAACACATCAACGCTGCCGTAGTGGCGGGCCGGCAGTGCCCGTCCGGCG
Organism: uncultured Actinomycetota bacterium; assembly: GCA_963718765.1. Classification (GTDB taxonomy): domain Bacteria; phylum Actinomycetota; class Actinomycetes; order Streptosporangiales; family Streptosporangiaceae; genus JAJYUU01. The sequence continues at coordinate 74,198 of CAVQZV010000015.1, read as the reverse complement.
ATCCGCTGTCCAGGGATGACGGCGCCGATCCCCGGCGGCGCGACCCGCAGCGGCACTCCCGTGCGGACACAGGCATCGGCCACCAGTGGCGTGGAAAGGCCGCCGAACTCCATCAGCATCCCTGCCCGTCCTAGCTCGTTTCCGGTCACATTCCCAGACGGTACCCGCAGACGCAGAAACGTCTTGAACGATGGAGCGCCCCCAGGATCTGCGGCCACCCCCAGATCTTCGTGGCCCCCTACAGCGACTCCGGCAGGAGCCTGCCATCCGATCTGGGCTCGAACACCGAGGCCAGCAGCCCGGTCAGCCACGCGTCCCGGACCGCGCTGCGCGACGGCGGCCTGCCACCGGCTCAGGCCGGGTCGCGGGCGCTTCGGTCACGATAGTCCTGGTCTGAGGTCAGCACGCGGCGAAGCCGGGCTCCGACGGCGACGGTGCCGAGGCAGCCGGCACACAGCAGGCCAATCCAGACTGCGGCTGCACCGGCAGCGATAAGGCCGGTCGCAAGTGCCGGGCAGATGATGAACGCCAGGGACTGGGAGAGGGCGGCGAGTGAGTTGGCCCGCCCGCGGAGCCTGTCGTCGGTCAGGCGATTGACAAGCGGGCTCACAGTGGGTGCCAGCACGGTCTCGCCGAGCCCGAACAGCGCAGTGAAGCCGAACACGAAAGCAATTCGCCCGGTGGCCGCGACCGGCAGCGCGGCGAGGCCGAACACCGCCCAGGAGGCGGCGAGGATCAGCCCGCTGATGGCAAGGGCGCTGCTTCGCCGGGCGCGGCGGACGCGGCGCAGCACGAACAGCTGGGCGAGCACGATGAGGGCGGTGTTGACGGTGAGCGACAAGGCTACGACACGCGCCGACACGTGCGCTTCGACTGACGCGTAGGCCGGAAGGCCAGAGTCAAACGCCGGGTACGCGGTGAAGGCAACGATGAGCGATGCCACCAGGACCAGGCGCAGGCCAGGGCGGGCAAGCACGTCCCGGTAGCCGGCTCGCGGCTCTTTCCTTGCGGGCGCGGTGCGCAGAGCGGGCAGGAAGGTCAGCGCCACGGCGAAGATCAGGCACGATACGGCGTTGGCCAGGAACAGGGCCTGGAAAGACCCGGGATGATGCACGTTCGCGACGGCGGCTCCGAGTACCGTGCCGATCCCGATCGCGGCGTTCTGCGCGGTGAAGTTGATGGCGAACACGCGCTGCTGGGCGGCTGGATCCGGGGTCAGCCCGGCGATCATGGTTGCGATGGCTGGGAACATCGGTGCCCAGGTCGCTCCGTAGAGGAGTAGGGCGGGGAGCGCGGTTGTGGCATTGTGGGCCCAGGCGAGCAGTACCTGGGCGGACGCCTGGCCCAGGATGATGCCGGTGAGCACCCGGCGCGGGCCGAGCCGGTCGAGCAGGACACCGGAGACGGTCACGGCCAGGAGACCGCGGCGGCCCGGCCGCCAGGATCAGGCCCACGACGGGGAGCGCGATGCCGCGGGCCTGGTGCAGGTAGATGAGGGTGAACGCGATGACCAGTCCGTTGCCGGTCATCGCCACCGCGTTGCCCGCCAGGAACAGGCGGGTCACGCGCGGCAGGGCGGAACCAGGCACGCTTCCCTCACCTGCCCGCCGGGCGCCGGCGCTGGGCCTGCCGCCTGGCCTGCTGGCGACTACTGTCACTTCCACCCGCATTCCGGCCACCAGGCCGCCGCCCACCGTAGTGCCAGCCTGCTTTACCGGGTCTGGGAACTGCTTTGCGTAGCTGGCGTTGAACTCGGCGAACTGCCCGAGATCGCTCAGGTGCACGAGGCAGGAGACGACGTCGTCGAGCGACGCGCCGACCGCGCGCAGCAGAACCTCGATGTTGCGGAACACTTGTGCGGTCTGGTCGGCGATGTTGTCGCTGACCAGCTCGCCTGTCTCCGGGTCGAAGCCGCCCTGACCGGACAGGAAGATCCAGTCGCCGGTCAGCAGGCCGGGAGAGTACGGGCCGGCCGCCACGGGGGCGCCGGGCGGGCTGATGAGCTCGGTCATGACGGCGGTTCCTCCTGTTGCGCCAAGCACGATCCGCCGCTCGGATCGTTCGGGCGGTCGGTAGTGCATACACCGCGGCGCCGGGAAACTGGGCGGCCGCGAGCCGCCCAGTTCGCCCCCTGGGCGGTGTAAATACGGGTGGAAGCGTCACGTGATGGGGAAGGAGGGCGCGCAGGATGGTGACAGCCGATCTGCTCTCACGGGCACGGGCCGGCGATGGCGAGGCGTTCCGGGAGCTGACCGGGCCGCACCGGCGGGAGCTGCAGGTGCACTGCTACCGGATGCTCGGATCCTTCGCCGACGCCGAGGACGCTGTCCAGGAGACGATGCTGGCCGCCTGGCAAGGCATCGGCGGGTTCACCGAGCAACGCGCCTCGCTGCGTACCTGGCTGTACAAGATTGCCACCAACCGGTGCCTCAACACGCGCCGCGCAGCGAGCCGGCGCCCGGCCAGGGAGTGGGATATGTCGCGGTTCGAACCGCCCGTGCCGACCCCGCGCGACGAGCCGGTCTGGCTGCAGCCGTTTCCTGACGCCCTCCTCGAGGGTGCCGTCGACGTGCCGCCCGGGCCGGAGGCCCGCTACGAGCAGACCGAAGCCATCTCGCTGGCCTTCGTGACCGCCCTGCAGCTGCTGCCGCCACGCCAGGTCGCCGTCCTCATCTTGCGCGACGTCCTTGGATTCCACGCCAGCGAGGTGGCCGGCATGCTGGAGGTGACCCTCGACTCGGCGAACAGTACCCTCAAACGGGCCCGCGCCAGCCTCCAGCGCCTGCTGCAGCCGGCGGCCTGCCACCAACCGCCACCGGCCGCTGGCTCACCCGCCGAGGACGCGATCGTGTCCAAGTTCGCCCGCGCGTGGGAGTCGGCCGACCTCGACGCGCTGGTGGCCCTGCTCTCGACCGACGACGTCTTCATCGCGATGCCTCCGGAGCCCTTCGGATACGAGGGCCGAGACCTCGTGACCCGCTACTGCACCCGCCAGTTCGCCGCCGGCCGCAGGTACGGCCTCGTCCCGACCCGAGCCGAACGGCCAGCCCGCGTTCGGAGCCTACCTGCGCGGCCCGGACGGCATCCGCCACGCGACGGCCTTCTGGGTGCTCACCCTCGCCGGCGGCCAGATCTGCGGCATGACCCGCTTCGAGGCCAGCGTGCTGCCGTGGTTCGGGCTACCGCGCTCACTCCCGGGGAGGTAGCCAGCACCGGCCATGGAGAGGCTGCGCGCGCCGAACGAGTTCTTCCGCATCCGCAGGCTGCGCGGGGGGATGCGGCGATACGGGCCTGGAGTCCGTCCGGGAGCCGGCCTGGAGCCGGCCTCGACGCGCGCACGCGCGGCCCGGTGCCGGGCTGCGCTCCGAAGAACGGCTGCGACGAGGCGCTCGATCCCGCCTCAGCCTGGGCCAGGTTCGCGATGTGCGCCCCGGTCACGTTCGTGCGCGGGGGCGACGACTGTCCCGGCGGTGGGCTGCTCAGTCCCGTTCTCGCTGTGGGCCAGCGGTGCGGTCAAGCTGGGCAACCGGCCGCCCATGGCCGCGGACCTCGAGACGCACCTGAGCACGCTGTTCCCGCCGGTCCGGCTGCGTGGCTACCTGGAAGTGCGCTACCTGGACATGTCCGCGCCACGGTGGTGGCGGGTGATTGCGGCAGTCACAGCCACCCTGATGGACGACCCGGTCGCGGCCGACCTCGCGACCGCGGCGGCCGAGCCGGCGGCGCAGTTGTGGACCGAGGCGACCAGCGACGGGCTCGCCAACGCCGCGCTGGCCACGTCCGTGCGCCGCTGTGTGGCGATCGCTGCCGGCCGTGTTCCGGCCGAGCTCAGGCCGGCCGTGGCTGACCTCGCTGATCTTGTTGAGTCGGGTCGCTGTCCCGGCGACTTGCTGGCCGAGCGCGCGGGCGGGGCAGCCGAGTACACCGCCGGGACCTTCCGGCAGGCCTGCTAGCGGCTTTCCATCGCCCAGTCCATAAGCCGTCCCGGGTCCGCTCTCGATAACGCGATCATCGAAATCGTGGCACTCCACCCTGGAGTTCGAGCTGCGGTCGCTGCAGCGCTTCGCCACCAGGGTGCAGGCCCGGGCCGCGGTCGCGGCGTGGATCGAGGACTACAACACCCGCCGGCGGCACTCGGCCTGCCAGAAACTCCCGCCGGGGTCTACGAGCAGCTGCTCGCCGAACGCGCGAAGGAGGCGACCTGACCATGACGAGTCTGCTTCTCCGTCGCCCAGCATCGGCCGGAGCTTGCCGCGGTCAAGGTCGTACGTCCTCGCTTTGCTGCGGCGTCTCCACCTTCACAGCGCTTGCGCTCCGCCGGTGTCATGGCAGCTACGGAGAACCAGGCACAACCAAGATCTGCTTTATTCAGGTCTCCACACTTTCAGGGGAATCCCGCATCGCCTCTGGTGCCGCTTGCGGCGGAGGGGATGGCGTCTGCAAGAGCGGGTCGGGTATCCGGTCGCCTAGTCGCAGCAACCCGGCTCCGATCAGTGCTGCCGTCAAGGCGCCCCCCCACCAGACGGCGTCGGGTGACGTTGCGAGCAGCGCGCCGCCGACCGCGGGGCCGAGGGCCACGCCTACCGTGAAGGTGAGGCCGTAGAGCGACATGTAGCGGCCGAGCAGATGCGGCGGTGCGAGGTCGGCGACGATTGGGCCGAGCACGATGAACTGCGCGCACTCACCGATCGCGATCACGATCGCGACCCCAGCCAAGACGGTGGTAGCGGTGAGCGTCGAGCTCGTGAGCGTTGCGAGCAGGACCGCGAGCAGGCCGATTGCGAATAGCGCGCTGGTCGCGGCAAGTGCGTGTGCGCGGCGCATCCGCTTGACGACCCGTGTGGCTGGAATCTGCGCGACGACGATGAAGAAGGTGTTGATGAAGATGACGATGCCGATCTCGCCCGGTCCGACAGGCGTGTGCGTCTTCGCAAACGGCGGAGGATGTTGGAAAAGAGCGCGCCGCCGGTCATCACGAGCACGATGTTGGCGGCGATCAGGATGAGGAAGAGCCGATCGTGAGCAACTGCTCGGAAGCCTGTTTCCGGTCGCTCGTCGGCGCAGCATTCGCAAGGCGAGGATTCGGGATCCCCACGAGTACAACCAGCGCGAAGACAGCGAAGGTGACGCCGTCGAAGAGGTAGAGCGCCTGGAATGCGCGGAGGTTATTGGCGGCAGCGACGATGAAGCCGCAACTGTCGCACCGCTGCCAAGGCCGAAGTTGCCTGCGACTCGGCGGAGCGCGATCGAGGAGGCGCGCTGCTCCGCTGAGACCAGGGTCAGGCTCAGAACCTGGTTCGCGGTATTCGCGACTCCGAACCCGGCGCCGCCGACGGCCGAGCAGACGAAGGCTTGCCAGGGACGGTCGACGAATGCGAAGCCCGCGTAGCCCACTGCGCTCGCGAGATTGCCGGTAATCAGGATCGGCTTCGCACGGAAACGATCGAGCAGCGCACCCGAAAAGGGCGTTACGACCGCCGCCGTGCCCATGACCGCCGCCAGCACCAGCCCCGCAGTTGCCGTTGGGAAGCCGCGGGCCTGGTGCAGGTAGATGATCTCGAAGGGAAGCACCAGCCCAGTGCCGAAGTAGTTGACCGCGGTTCCAGCCTGAAGAACGATGACGGGCCCCGACAGGCCCGTCCGCCAGCCGGCGAACACACGAGCGAACGTCCTGCTCACTTGCTTCCTGCGGTTGGCTGCTTTCGCGCGCATGCCTGAGACGCGCACGTTCATGAGCGCCCGCGGCGGCGGCGATCGAGAACGGCGAGCGCCACGCGCCCGGCCGATGCGGACGATTCCATCGTCAACCTCCAGCGTCGTTTTCCGGCTGCCGCGGCACGATCCGGCGCTCGGATCGTTCGGGCGGTCGGTAGTGCATACACCGCGGCGCCGGGAAACTGGGCGCCCGCCAGCCGGCCAGTTCGCCCCCCCCCCGGGCGGTGTATATACCGGTCGAATCGTCACGTGATGGGGAAGGAAGCCGCGCAGGATGGTGACCGCCGAACTGCGCTCGCGGGCACGGGCAGGAGATAACGAGGCGTGCCGGGAGCTGACCAGGCCGCACCGGTGCGTTTGACCTCATCGCGGGTCTGGGCGGCGGGACCGTCAAGGGATACCCGGAGAGCACGGCTCGGTGCCCGCCGGATTCCTGTTCAACGGTGCCTTGTCGACCTACCAGAAGCTCGGGTTCACCCGTGACCGCAAGATCGGCAAGCACCGCTGGATCGTGCCCAGGGTCGTCGAGCCAAGGTCGTAGGAGACGCGGGTCACATGCTGACTCCGGTCGCAGCCAGAGCAGGCGCAGACTTCCCGAACTGGCTATGCGCCGCGGCCGGAGCCAAATAGGAGAACCACCCAACAGCAAGACGCCTGGGGCGGCGGCTGCGCCGGCTCCACGCCCGCGATTCGCCATTGGACATGAGATAGGCCGTGTCGCACGTACTGACCCGATGCGGGCCGACGCTGCCTCCGGCAACGTCTCGTTTAGGACGCCAGGCCAATGACCGGGCAGAAGATTAGACAGCCTTCCATAGCGGCGGTTACGAAGCGCTCGTTCACGCGCGGCGCTGGGGATCTATAGCACGGTGCGCATTTGCTGACCGGCGCGCGACGTGGTGGGTGACCACCAGTCCGGGCGAGTCGCCGGTGGCGGCTGGCCATCAGGGCCGCCTACTCCTCGATGGCACCGCCGATCCGCCGCAGGTGCCGCCGGAAGGTGTAGGACGGTTCGGCTGCCCGCCGCGCCAGGTATTCGCTGAAAGCTGTCTGCTGGCGCAGGGTCTGACCCGCCTGGATCTTACGGGCCTGATCCTGCTCGACATCGCCAATCTGCCGGGCTACGGCGAGGACCTCCTCAGCCTGGCTGGCCGCGACGAACACCACGCCGTCGTCGTCGCCGAATACGATGTCGTCGCGGGTGACTAGGCATGCCCCGAACCGTGCGCTGGCCAGCGCGGATGGTTCTTGCTCATCGAGGCGAACAGGGCCGGCCGGGCAGCGGCCGTAGCTGAATACCGGCAGGGCGATCTGGGTCAGTTCCGCCGTATCTCGGTGCAGTCCCCACACCGCCACTCCGCCGACCCCTGCCGCTTGTGCCTCCAGCACGACCAGATCGCCGACGCACGCCTCATCTTCCCGCCCGCCGTTGTCGACGACCAGGACGTCGCCAAGCGCTGCGCCGCTGAAGGCTTCCAAGAACACATCAACGCTGCCGAAGTGGCGGGCCGGCAGTGCCCGTCCGGCGATCCGCTGTCCAGGGATGACGGCGCCGATCCCCGGCGGCGCGACCCGCAGCGGCACTCCCACGCGGACACAGGCATCGGCCACCAGTGGCGTCGAAAGGCCGCCGAACTCCATCAGCATCCCTGCCCGTCGTAGCTCGCTTCCGGTCACTTTTCAGACGGTACCCGCAGACGCAGAAACCGTCTTGAACGATGGAGCGCCTCCCGCGATCTGCGGCCACCCCAGATCTTCGCGGCCCCCTACAGCGACTCCGGCGGGAGCCTGCTATCCAAGCTGGGCTCGAACACCGCGGCCAGCAGCCCGGTCAGCAACGCGCCCCGGACCGCGCTGCGCGACGGCGGCCTGCCACCGGCTCAGGCCGGGTCGCGGGCGCTTCGGTCACATGGTCCTGGTCTGAGGTCAGCGCGCGGCGAAGCCGGGCTCCGACGGCGACGGTGGCGAGGCAGCCGGCACACAGCAGGCCAATCCAGACCGCGGCTGCACCGGCGGCGATGAAGCCGGTTGCCAGTGCGGGGCAGATGATGAACGCCAGAGACTGGGAGAGGGCGGCGAGTGAGTTGGCCCGCCCGCGGAGCCTGTCGTCGGTCAGGCGATTGACAAGCGGGCTCACAGTGGGTGCCAGCACGGTCTCGCCGAGCCCGAACAGCGCAGTGAAGCCGAACACGAAAGCAATTCGCTCGGTGGCCGCGACCGGCAGCGCGGCGAGGCCGAACACCGCCCAGGAGGCGGCGAGGATCAGCCCGCTGATGGCAAGCGCGCTGCTTCGCCGGGCGCGGCGGACGCGGCGCAGCACGAACAGCTGGGCGAGCACGATGAGGGCGGTGTTGACGGTGAGCGACAAGGCTACGACACGCGCCGACACGTGCGCTTCGACTGACGCGTAGGCCGGAAGGCCAGAGTCAAACGCCGGGTACGCGGTGAAGGCAACGAGGAGCGATGCCACCAGGACCAGGCGCAGGCCAGTGCGGGCAAGCACGTCCCGGTAGCCGGCTCGCGGCTCTTTCCTTGCGGGCGCGGTGCGCAGAGCGGGCAGGAAGGTCAGCGCCACGGCGAAGATCAGGCACGATACCGCGTTGGCCAGGAACAGGGCCTGGAAAGACCCGGGATGATGCACGTTCGCGACGGCGGCTCCGAGTACCGTGCCGATCCCGATCGCGGCGTTCTGCGCGGTGAAGTTGATGGCGAACACGCGCTGCTGGGCGTCTGGATCCGGGGTCAGCTCGGCGATCACGGTTGCGATGGCTGGGAACATCGGTGCCCAGGTCGCTCCGTAGAGGAGCAGGGCGGGGAGCGCGGTTGCGGCATTGTGGGCCCAGGCGAGCAGTACCTGGGCGGTCGCCTGGCCCAGGATGATGCCCGTGAGCACCCGGCGCGCGCCGAGCCGGTCGAGCAGGATACCGGAGACGGTCACGGCCAGGAGGCCGGCGGCCGCCCCTGCCGCCAGGAGCAGGCCCACGACGGGGAGCGCGATGCCGCGGGCCTGGTGCAGGTAGATGAGGGTGAACGCGATGACCAGTCCGTTGCCGGTCATCGCCACCGCGTTGCCCGCCAGGAACAGGCGGGTCGCGCGCGGCAGGGCGGAACCGGGCACGCTTCCCTCACTTGCCCGCCGGGGCGCCGGCGCTAGGCGTGCCGCCTGGCCTGCGGGCGACTACTGTCACTTCCACCCGCATTCCGGCCACCAGGTTGCTGCCCACCGTAGTGCGAGCCGGCTTTACCGGGCCTGGGAACTGCTTTGCGTAGCTGGCGTTGAACTCGGCGAACTGCCTGAGATCGCTCAGGTGCACGAGGCAGGAGACGACGTCGTCGAGCGACGCGCCGACCGCGCGCAGCAGAACCTCGATGTTGCGGAACACTTGTGCGGTCTGGTCGGCGATATTGTCGCTGACCAGCTCGCCTGTCTCCGGGTCGAAGCCGCCCTGACCGGACAGGAAGATCCAGTCGCCGGTCAGCAGGCCGGGAGAGTACGGGCCGGCCGCCACGGGGGCGCCGGGCGGGCTGATGAGCTCGGTCATGACGGCGGTTCCTCCTGTTGCGCCAAGCACGATCCGCCGCTCGGATCGTTCGGGCGGTCGGTAGTGCATACACCGCGGCGCCGGGAAACTGGGCGGCCGCGAGCCGCCCAGTTCGCCCCCTGGGCGGTGTAAATACGGGTGGAAGCGTCACGTGATGGGGAAGGAGGGCGCGCAGGATGGTGACAGCCGATCTGCTCTCACGGGCACGGGCCGGCGATGGCGAGGCGTTCCGGGAGCTGACCGGGCCGCACCGGCGGGAGCTGCAGGTGCACTGCTACCGGATGCTCGGATCCTTCGCCGACGCCGAGGACGCTGTCCAGGAGACGATGCTGGCCGCCTGGCAAGGCATCGGCGGGTTCACCGAGCAACGCGCCTCGCTGCGTACCTGGCTGTACAAGATTGCCACCAACCGGTGCCTCAACACGCGCCGCGCAGCGAGCCGGCGCCCGGCCAGGGAGTGGGATATGTCGCGGTTCGAACCGCCCGTGCCGACCCCGCGCGACGAGCCGGTCTGGCTGCAGCCGTTTCCTGACGCCCTCCTCGAGGGTGCCGTCGACGTGCCGCCCGGGCCGGAGGCCCGCTACGAGCAGACCGAAGCCATCTCGCTGGCCTTCGTGACCGCCCTGCAGCTGCTGCCGCCACGCCAGGTCGCCGTCCTCATCTTGCGCGACGTCCTTGGATTCCACGCCAGCGAGGTGGCCGGCATGCTGGAGGTGACCCTCGACTCGGCGAACAGTACCCTCAAACGGGCCCGCGCCAGCCTCCAGCGCCAGCCGCAGCCAGCGGCCGGCCACCAACCGCCACCGGCCGCTGGCTCACCCGCCGAGGACGCGATCGTGTCCAAGTTCGCCCGCGCGTGGGAGTCGGCCGACCTCGACGCGCTGGTGGCCCTGCTGACCGACGACGTCTTCATCGCGATGCCTCCGGAGCCCTTCGGATACGAGGGCCGAGACCTCGTGACCCGCTACTGCACCCGCCAGTTCGCCGCCGGCCGCAGGTACGGCCTCGTCCCGACCCGAGCCAACGGCCAGCCCGCGTTCGGAGCCTACCTGCGCGGCCCGGACGGCATCCGCCACGCGACGGCCTTCTGGGTGCTCACCCTCGCCGGCGGCCAGATCTGCGGCATGACCCGCTTCGAGGCCAGCGTGCTGCCGTGGTTCGGGCTACCGCGCTCACTCCCGGGGAGGTAGCCAGCACCGGCCATGGAGAGGCTGCGCGCGCCGAACGAGTTCTTCCGCATCCGCAGGCTGCGCGGGGGGATGCGGCGATACGGGCTGGAGTCCGTCCGGCAGCGGGCCTGGAGCCGGCTCGACGCGCGCACGTGCGGCCCGGTGCCGGGCTGCGCTCCGAAGAACGGCTGCGACGAGGCGCTCGATCCCGCCTCAGCCTGGGCCAGGTTCGCGATGTGCGCCCCGGTCACGTTCGTGCGCGGGGGCGACGACGTCCTGGCGGTGGGCTGCTCAGTCCCGTTCTCGCTGTGGGCCAGCGGTGCGGTCAAGCTGGGCAACCGGCCGCCCACGGCCGCGGACCTCGAGACGCACCTGAGCACGCTGTTCCCGCCGGTCCGGCTGCGTGGCTACCTGGAAGTGCGCTACCTGGACATGTCCGCGCCACGGTGGTGGCCGGCGATCGCGGCAGTCACAGCCACCCTGATGGACGACCCGGTCGCGGCCGACCTCGCGACCGCGGCGGCCGAGCCGGCGGCGCAGTTGTGGACCGAGGCGACCAGGGACGGGCTCGCCAACGCCGCGCTGGCCACGTCCGTGCGCCGCTGTGTGGCGATCGCTGCCGGCCGTGTTCCGGCCGAGCTCAGGCCGGCCGTGGCTGACCTCGCTGATCTTGTTGAGTCGGGTCGCTGTCCCGGCGACTTGCTGGCCGAGCGCGCGGGCGGGGCAGCCGAGTACACCGCCGGGACCTTCCGGCAGGCCTGCTAGCGGCTTTCCATCGCCCAGTCCATAAGCCGTCCCGGGTCCGCTCTCGATAACGCGATCATCGAAATCGTGGCACTCCACCCTGGAGTTCGAGCTGCGGTCGCTGCAGCGCTTCGCCACCAGGGTGCAGGCCCGGGCCGCGGTCGCGGCGTGGATCGAGGACTACAACACCCGCCGGCGGCACTCGGCCTGCCAGAAACTCCCGCCGGGGTCTACGAGCAGCTGCTCGCCGAACGCGCGAAGGAGGCGACCTGACCATGACGAGTCTGCTTCTCCGTCGCCCAGCATCGGCCGGAGCTTGCCGCGGTCAAGGTCGTACGTCCTCGCTTTGCTGCGGCGTCTCCACCTTCACAGCGCTTGCGCTCCGCCGGTGTCATGGCAGCTACGGAGAACCAGGCACAACCAAGATCTGCTTTATTCAGGTCTCCACACTTTCAGGGGAATCCCGCATCGCCTCTGGTGCCGCTTGCGGCGGAGGGGATGGCGTCTGCAAGAGCGGGTCGGGTATCCGGTCGCCTAGTCGCAGCAACCCGGCTCCGATCAGTGCTGCCGTCAAGGCGCCCCCCCACCAGACGGCGTCGGGTGACGTTGCGAGCAGCGCGCCGCCGACCGCGGGGCCGAGGGCCACGCCTACCGTGAAGGTGAGGCCGTAGAGCGACATGTAGCGGCCGAGCAGATGCGGCGGTGCGAGGTCGGCGACGATTGGGCCGAGCACGATGAACTGCGCGCACTCACCGATCGCGATCACGATCGCGACCCCAGCCAAGACGGTGGTAGCGGTGAGCGTCGAGCTCGTGAGCGTTGCGAGCAGGACCGCGAGCAGGCCGAGTGCGAATAGCGCGCTGGTAGCGGCAAGTGCGTGTGCGCGGCGCATCCGCTTGACGACCCGTGTGGCTGGAATCTGCGCGACGACGATGAAGAAGGTGTTGATGAAGATGACGATGCCGATCTCGCCCGGTCCGACAGGCGTGTGCGTCTTCGCAAACGGCGGGAGGATGTTGGAAAAGAGCGCGCCGCCGGTCATCACGAGCACGATGTTGGCGGCGATCAGGATGAGGAAGAGCCGATCGTGAGCAACTGCTCGGAAGCCTGTTTCCCGGTCGCTCGTCGGCGCAGCATTCGCAAGGCGAGGATTCGGGATCCCCACGAGTACAACCAGCGCGAAGACAGCGAAGGTGACGCCGTCGAAGAGGTAGAGCGCCTGGAATGCGCGGAGGTTATTGGCGGCAGCGACGATGAAGCCCGCAACTGTCGCACCGCTGCCAAGGCCGAAGTTGCCTGCGACTCGGCGGAGCGCGATCGAGGAGGCGCGCTGCTCCGCTGAGACCAGGGTCAGGCTCAGAACCTGGTTCGCGGTATTCGCGACTCCGAACCCGGCGCCGCCGACGGCCGAGCAGACGAAGGCTTGCCAGGGACGGTCGACGAATGCGAAGCCCGCGTAGCCCACTGCGCTCGCGAGATTGCCGGTAATCAGGATCGGCTTCGCACGGAAACGATCGAGCAGCGCACCCGAAAAGGGCGTTACGACCGCCGCCGTGCCCATGACCGCCGCCAGCACCAGCCCCGCAGTTGCCGTTGGGAAGCCGCGGGCCTGGTGCAGGTAGATGATCTCGAAGGGAAGCACCAGCCCAGTGCCGAAGTAGTTGACCGCGGTTCCAGCCTGAAGAACGATGACGGGCCCCGACAGGCCCGTCCGCCAGCCGGCGAACACACGAGCGAACGTCCTGCTCACTTGCTTCCTGCGGTTGGCTGCTTTCGCGCGCATGCCTGAGACGCGCACGTTCATGAGCGCCCGCGGCGGCGGCGATCGAGAACGGCGAGCGCCACGCGCCCGGCCGATGCGGACGATTCCATCGTCAACCTCCAGCGTCGTTTTCCGGCTGCCGCGGCACGATCCGGCGCTCGGATCGTTCGGGCGGTCGGTAGTGCATACACCGCGGCGCCGGGAAACTGGGCGCCCGCGAGCCGGCCAGTTCGCCCCCCCCCGGGCGGTGTATATACCGGTCGAATCGTCACGTGATGGGGAAGGAAGCCGCGCAGGATGGTGACCGCCGAACTGCGCTCGCGGGCACGGGCCGGAGATAACGAGGCGTGCCGGGAGCTGACCAGGCCGCACCGGTGCGTTTGACCTCATCGCGGGTCTGGGCGGCGGGACCGTCAAGGGATACCCGGAGGGCGCCGGCTCGGTGCCCGCCGGATTCCTGTTCAACGGTGCCTTGTCGACCTACCAGAAGCTCGGGTTCACCCGTGACCGCAAGATCGGCAAGCACCGCTGGATCGTGCCCAGGGTCGTCGAGCCAAGGTCGTAGGAGACGCGGGTCACATGCTGACTCCGGTCGCAGCCAGAGCAGGCGCAGACTTCCCGAACTGGCTATGCGCCGCGGCCGGAGCCAAATAGGAGAACCACCCAACAGCAAGACGCCTGGGGCGGCGGCTGCGCCGGCTCCACGCCCGCGATTCGCCATTGGACATGAGATAGGCCGTGTCGCACGTACTGACCCGATGCGGGCCGACCCTGCCTCCGGCAACGTCTCGTTTAGGACGCCAGGCCAATGACCGGGCAGAAGATTAGACAGCCTTCCATAGCGGCGGTTACTCGCGCTCGGCCAGCAGTTGTTGCCGTGTGAGACTGTGATCGTGACGGATTACAACCCGATGCCCGCCGCCGTTCCGGGTCTTCATCGCAGTGACCCGCGTCTGCCAGGCATCGGGCGAGTCCGGATTGGGGGCGCAGTCCGGTATGTGGAGCCTTCGGGTGCTGAGATCACCGACTTGGATACGCTGGCCCGGATCCGGGTGCTTGCGATTCCGCCAGCCTGGGACAGCGTGTGGATAGCCCCTGATCCGCTCGGCCACATCCAGGCGCTCGGCGTGGACAGCCGCGGACGGACCCAGTATCGATACCACCAGTTGTGGCGAGAGCAGCGTGACGTCCAGAAGTTCGACCACATGCTCCGGTTCGCAGGCGCGCTGCCCTCGCTGCGTGCGGCTTCCCTGCGGGACCTGCGACACCGACAGCTCGATCCGGAATCTGTCAAGTCAAATGAGACAGTTTCGATAGGTTTATTCGACTGGCTGTAGTACCGGCTGGTTGATCCAGGACTGGGCCGGCATGACGGGCGGGTGCGGCCGGCGGCCGAACCGCTGGGGGTGGGCGTGCCAGGCGGCGGTGAGGGTGTTCTGGCGGGCCTGGTCGATCGCGGCGTCGGTGCCAAAGTGCACTGACGCCGGGGTGTGCCAGGCGATGCCGGAATGCCGGTGGACGTAGTTGTACTGGTGGAAGAAGCCGGCGCAGAACTGGCGGGCGTGGGCGAGTGAGGCGAACGATGCCGGGAACTCCGGCAGGTACTTCAGGGTCTTGAACTGCGCCTCTGAGTAAGGGTTGTCGTTGCTCACCCGGGGCCGTGAGTGCGACCGGGTGACGCCCAGGTCGGCCAGCAGCGCAGAGACGGGCTTGGAGGTCATCGACGTGCCGCGGTCGGCGTGCACGGTGCGGGGCGCGGTGCCGTTGCGCTCGATGGCCTCGGCAATGAAGTCGGTCGCCAGCCGGGAGTCCTCGACCGGGGAGATGATCCAGGACGGGTTGAACCGGGAGTAGATATCGATCAGCACATACAGCTGGTAGAAGATTCCCCTGCCCGGCCCGCGCAGCTTCGTGATGTCCCACGTCCATACCTGCGACGGCCCGTCGGCCAGCAGCTCGGGCTTGACCTTGGCCGGGTGGGTGGCCTGGCGGCGGCGCTCGCGGGTCTGCCCCGAGGCCCGGGCGATCCGGTACATGGTAGAGGCCGAGCACAGGTAGCTGCCGGCGTCCAGCTCGCGGGCCCAGATCTGCCCGATCGACAGGTCAGCGTAGGCCTCGGAGTTGATCAGCGCCAGCACCGCCGCCCGCTCGGCCGGCGACAGTGCCTGGCCGTTGCCCGGCACTGCCCGCGGCAGCCGGGGGCCGTGCACCGGACCGCGTGCATGCCGGTAGTGGGTGGCCCGCGCCCGGCCGGTCAGCGCGCAGGCCCGCGTCACCGGCATCCCCGCGGTGCGCAGCTCAGCGAACGCGGCGTTCACCGCGTCGCCGGCGGCGGCGGCGTGCCCGTGCTCTCGGAGATGGTCTCCAAGAGCCCTTGCAGTTTTCCCATGATCTCCACCACCGCCTGCGACCTGGCCAGCTCGCGCCGCAGCCGCTGGTTCTCCGCCCGCAGCCGGCCAGGATCGTCGTCCTTCCGGCCGGAGGCAGCCCTGGCCCGGTGCGGCCGGCGGGGCGCAGGCGCCCCGCGGTCCAGCGCGTCACGAGCGGATGTCCATTCCCGGATCTGAGACTGGTACAGGCCCTCTCGCCGCAGCACCGCGGCCTTCTGCCCGTGCGGGGCCGCCTGGTACTCGGCGACCACCCGCGCCCGGTATTCCGCGGTGAACGACCGGCGGACCGGACGCGCCGCCGGATCGGGCACCCCATCCGGCCAGGCCGGCCGCCGGATCTGGTGAACCTTGCAGGGCTGCAACGCCGCTACTCACGAGGCTGTTCTCCTGTCACGCCCTACACGGTGGACCCAGGGCACCCTGGTGTCTCACGACAGCCTGACAGGTAGGGATCGGGGGCGCGTCGCTGCCAGTGCCGTTAGGCTCATCGACCTCGGCTTGTTCCGCATCGGGGGCGAGAAGTACGCCGAACTCGACCACCATTACGGGGCCACGACGCTGCAGAAGCAGCACGTCAGCTTCCAGCGAGACGGAGTGGTGTTCGACTACGTCGCCAAGGAAGGCAAGCGGCGAGAGATACATGTGACCGACCCGGCGGTGGTGAGCACGGTCCGCGCGCTCGCGGGTAGTGACAACGGGCTGAAGACGCTGTTCGGCTGGCAGGACGGCACGGCGTGGCGTCCGCTGCATTCGCACGATGTCAGTGCTTACATAGCCGCTCATACGGGAGGGCACTACACCGCCAAGGAATTCCGGACCTGGAACGCGACGGTCCTTATGGCGGTGGTGCTCGCCAACGCCGGGACACCGCCTGCGGCGCGGAGTAGGGCCACCGCCATCAGAGCTGCGATTCGCGAAGTGGCGCAATGGCTGGGTGATACCCCTGCAGTCGCGCGCTCGTCCTACATAGACCCGCGTCTCATCAGCCAATACCAGGCCGCCGGGGCGCTAGCGGGCATACCGAGCCAGGTGGCCCATCTGCCCGTAGACCCGGAAACAGAACTGGCGGTCGCGGTCCTTCTGGCTGCGGCAGACAGCTAGGCACCAGGGAGGGATGCCGTACTCTAGCCTGTCACTCCTCGGCTACCTATCCAGTGGTGCGGACGAGTGTCACGCCATGATTAGCAGGTTGACGACGAAGTACCTCCAAGCTCAGACGCCGCTGAGATGGTCGCCGTCGTATATCTGGTAGCTCTGAAGTGGGCGCTGCTCCGAGTGCCTATGCCGGGCGATAGCCAGCCTTGGTCAGCATGCGGCGCACGTCAATGACCATCTGGTCGTCAAGGTCCTTGCCAGTCGGCGGGACGAGGAATTCCAGCTCCGGCCCAATCTTGACGGCGACCTTGCCGTCATGACGCACGGTAACCTCGCCGACGGCCTCCAGCAGCGACACGACAGCCCGCCACTCGATGTTGTGGCTGGTTGGGTGCTCCATGATCTGGCGCAACGTGTCGCGATGCCGGCTGTCAAGGTGTTCTGATCCGGACGAGGTCACACGCAGACTCTATCGACACCGTCGTGCCGTGATCACCGCGGCATGAGCGCGCATTGCATGGTGCCAGGCCAGCCCGCAGTGGGCGTCGGCGCAGGGAGCGTCCGACTGTCTGTGTAAGTGATCGTGGCGGTCATGGGGTCGGGATTCGTCCGTCGAAGTAGATAGTGAATGCCTGCAGCGCCTGTTTCCACCCGGAGCTGCGGATCCCGGTGTTCGGACTGCGGTAATCCTCGAGGTTTCGCACCGCGAGATACAAGACCTTGAGGGCGGCCTGCCCGGACGGGAACTGGCCTCGGTTGCGGGTGACCTTTCGCAGCCGGGCGTTCATCGACTCGATCAGGTTCGTCGTATAGATCACCCGCCTCACCTCCGGCGGGAAGGCCAGGAACGGGGTGAACTCGGCCCAGTGCGCCCGCCAGACCTTGACGATTGCCGGATACCGCTCGCCCCACGCGGCGGCGAACTCCTCCAGCGCCGCGGCCGCCGCCTGCTCGTCGGCGGCGGTGTAGATCGGCCGCAGGTCCCTGCTCAGCGGCACCCAGAACTTGCGGGAGGCATACCGCAGCGACGCGCGGATCAGGTGCACCACGCATAGCTGCACGATGGCTTGTGGCCAGACCACGCCGATGGCATCCGGCAGGCCGGTGAGGCCATCGCAGCACACGATGCACACATCGGCCACGCCCCTGCTTTTCACCTCGCTCAGCACGCTGAGCCAGAACTTGGCTGACTCGCCGGTCGTCGGCCCGACCCACAGGCCCAGGACCTGCTTGTTCCCTTCGCAGTCGATGCCGATGGCCAGGCAGACAGCACGGTTGGTGACCACCCCGTCGCGGATCTTCACCATCAGAGCATCAATGAACACCACCGGGAACACCTGATCCAGCGGCCGGGCCTGCCAGTCGGCGAGCTCGTCGACCACCGCGTCGGTGACCCTTGAGATCAGGTCAGCTGAGACCTCGACCTGGTACATCTCCCGCAGGTGCGCGCGGATATCTCGGGTAGTCATGCCGCGCGCATACAGGGCGATGATGCGGTCGTTGAAGCCTTCCAGCCGGGTCTGCCCTTTGCGGACGATCTTGGGGTCGAAGCTGCCGTTGCGATCGCGGGGCACGGCCAGGTCCACCGCGCCCACATCGGTCAGCAGCGTCTTGGGCGTAGCGCCGTTGCGGCTGTTGCCGCTGCCGCGGCCGGCCGGGTCGTGCTTCTCATAGCCCAGGTGCCCGGTCATCTCTTCGGCCAGCGCCCGTTCCAGCACGGCCTTGGTGACCCGGGACAGTAACCCGTCCGGGCCGAGTAGCTCGACCCCCTCGGCTTGCGCCCTGCCCAGCAGCTGGTCGGCCAGCTGCTCGTCGATCAGCGGTGACGGGCGATCCGGCCGGCCGTTGTTCTTGCGTGGCACCATCGCAGTGTCTGTCATCACGTGTCCTTCCGCGAGCCGCATTCATGCGGCTCATCGTCAGGCCACGTCACTTACACAGTTGGTAGGACACGCCCTCGGCGCATCGGCGATGGCGGGTGCTACTGGGCGTGCTGCGATGGCAGGCCGTAGTAGTTCTGGTAGATCATCTGGGCTTGAGCGCGGGCGGATTCCCAATCCCAGGTGCGGGGGTAGTACCGGCTGGGACTGAGGGACTTGACGTAGGGGGACGGGTCTGGTTGCAGGCTTTCAAGTACATGGCCTGCGAGGCCGGCTGACCCGGAGACACCGTGTGCGTTGCAGGCCGCGGCCATGACCAGGCCGCGCACGCCGGGGACCGGTCCGACAATGAAGCGGCCGTCTGGCGAAAACGCCGGAAATCCGCGGAAGACCTCGCGTATCTCGGCCTCGGTGGCCATGGGAGCGAAGGCGGCGAAGTCGCGTGCGAAGCCGGAGAGGATATCCCAGTCTGGGTCTACTGCCAGCGCCTGCCCGATGGTGATGGCGCGCGGGTCGAGGCTCAGTCCGTTCGGTTCCCAGCCCCCGCACAAGAATCCCTGCCCTTCGGCGCGGGCGTAAATGCGCATATCAGGGATGCGAAGAACGGGCAGTTCGCTGTGCCAGCCCGCGACGGCCCGGGTAACGAAGTACTCATGGCGCACGGGCACGATCGGGAGCTGCTGGCCGGCCAGCGAGGCCACGGCGCCGGCCCATGGCCCGGCCGCGTTGATCACCATGTCGGTCGCGACGGCGCGCCGGTCAGTGCGCACGCCTCTCACCGCGCCGCCAGTGATGCGCAATCCGGTGACAGTCGTGTGTGTCGCGAAGGTGACTCCTCGATCACGCGCGGCACGGGCGTAGGCGGTCACCAGGCTGTTGGGCTGAAGGTAGCCGTCAGTGGGGCACCACAACGCCGCAGCGATCCGGCTGGTGTCCAGCATCGGGCACAGGTCGGCCAGTCCGGCAGGGGTAAGGAACTCGACCTCGAGCCCAGCTGACCGGGCCACAGCTGCCAGTGCCCGGAACTCGGCCGCTCGCTTTGCGGTTGCCGCTATCCGCACGCTGCCGGTCTGGCGCCAGTCCGCTGGGTACCCAGTGTCTTGTTCGATGCGGGCGTACACCGCAACCGAGGCCATGGCCAGCAGGCACCGCTCTTTTGTTGCGCGGACCTGGCCGACCAATCCGGCGGCCTGTCCCGAGGTTGCCCCGGCCAGCTCACCCTGCTCCACGACCTGGATGTCACGGTAGCCCGCCCCGGCCAGAACGTAGGCCACCGCGCATCCGATAGCCCCGCCACCGACAATGGTGACCTCGGCATCTCTGACTTCGGCCACCGGAACCTTCCAACGCCGCCCAGGACACCGCTGGCGCTCTTCGTCCCGGCACCGCGCCCAGCATACCGGTGAGTAATCACTGGCCAGCAGGTCTCAAACAGCCGTGCCGTCATAACGGCATGACGCGCGTTCCGCGCGGTCGGCGGCGGAGCGGCACGGCAGGGAGCCAGCCCTGGCGTCCCGCAAACCTGGTTGCCGAAGCCGTGGGGTACCGGCTACCGTCCAGCGGTGCTCATCCGGGCGTTCACTGCGGCTGACTGGCCCGAGGTGTGGCCGATCGTGCGGGAGATCGTCCGGGCTCAGCAGACCTTTGCCTACGACCCCTGCCTGACCGCCGAGCAGGCGTACGGCACCTGGATCGAAGCCTCCCCGGGGCTGACAGTCGTCGCCATCGCCGGTGGCCGCGTCGTGGGTACCGCCAAGATGGGGCCCAACCAGGCTGGTCCGGGGTCTCATGTGTCAACAGCAAGCTTCATGGTCGCGGCCGGCTCACGCGGCCAGGGAGTCGGCACGTCGCTATGCCGATTCGCGCTGTCGTGGGCGATGGAACGCGGATATGCAGGCATGCAGTTCAACGCGGTGGTCGCGACGAACAGGACTGCCGTCGAGCTATACCAGCGGCATGGCTTTACCGTGATCGGAACCGTTCCCAGGGCCTTCGCGCATCCGACGCTGGGCGGTGTCGGCCTGCACGTCATGTACCGCTCTTTCCAGAACTGATCCGGCCGCACTTCCTCGGCAACGTCGGCAAGCCGGAACCGCACCGAGAGCGGATAAGCGCGCATTCACTTCCAGAGGCTGACGCTGCATACGCATACGATCGCCGCCCGCATCCAGGGCTGCGGGCGGGTTGGCAAGCGTCCTGACAGCGGGAGTCGCGTCCGTGACCCTGCCATCTGGGGCACCGCGGTGTGGCGATCTGCCGTGTCAGTTTAGATTGACACACCACGCCTGTCAGTCTAAACTGACAGGCGTGGACATCGAGACCCTCGGCATGAATATCTCGTCGGATGACCCGGCACTCGGGCTTCGCGCCTCGCTGGCGCTCCATCGCCTGGCTGAGAGGGTCGAAGCGAACCACGTCGCGTCGGCCCGGGAAAAGGGCTGGTCGTGGCAGCAGATCGGAGACGCCTTGGGCGTCACCCGCCAGTCCGTGCACACCAAATACAACAAGGAGTCATCATGACCACCGAATCCGTTGTGCCAGAGGAGCTCCACGTATGGCACGTCTATTTGCGGGCCAGTGAGGAGGCTCGTCGCCGAGGTGATCGCCGAACTGGCACCGATCACCTCTTGCTCGCCTTGCTGGAGGACCCCTCGATCGAAATCGTGCTGGGCGTGAGCCTGCAGCAAGCTCGCCAGGCCCATGAGTCGCTCGATCACGAAGCCCTGGGTCTTTTGGGCATGGGGTCCGGCACCGACGCTCCCCCACTGCCAATGCGCGCCGTACCGAGGAAGCCGAGGTTCAGAGACGTCGCGAAAAAGGATCGCCTCCGCATGACGCCCGCGGCAAAGAAAGTGCTTGAGGAAGCAGTCAAGCCCAACCGCCGGGGGACCCAGGTCACGGCCCAGCAGGTGCTGGCCCAGATCCTCACTCTCCAGCCACCAGATCCTGCGGCGGTGCTGCTGGGCGCTCTCGGCGTGAACACGTCGGAGGTTCAGCGCCGATTGGATACAGTCACGCCCGACAACTGAATCCCCAGCGACTTTCACGACCTCGGGCGAAGGTGTCCGGATCGGGCTGAAGCTCTCACCCTCGATGTCACAGTCGCCCCGGCTGCCTGAAGCCCCGACTTGCTTGCGCCCTCACGAACCAATCGCGGCATGTGCGCGCTTTGCCAGAGAGTAGCGTGCGTGCATATATAGGGCGCGCATGCAAGGGCGTTAGCTTCTGCAAGTAGGTCTCGACGACGCGAGTCCATGATGAAGCGGGCGCTCACCCGCCGACTTGGCGCCAGCCACGCAGACTCACACCGCGCGCCCAGGCCGGGTCGGGGTGCAGCGCCGGAACGTTGCGATGGCGACAGGCGTCCGTAACGGTGCGGCTCACAGAGAATATTTACCGGGCGGCCACGGGACAGTTCCTTCGCGGGATGCCTGTGTCACCTCCCGAGCAGATCGAGGTCGCGCACGCAGAAACCGTGGTGAGCCCACTCCTCGTCCAGCACCACGTGCAGGCACTCGAGCACCGACTTCCCCCTGGCGTACGGCGGCCAGCCCCGGCCCGCCGGCACTGGCGCGGGCGCCGACAGTTCATCAGGCGTCACGGTCGACAGCCAACGCTCTAGCTCGGCGCCCTGCACGTCGCGCACGGCCAGCACCTCGTCGAGGCTCGGGGCCGCCGCTCGATCCAGGCCCTGCTCCTCCTGGTCAGGAACGAACTCGGACGCTAGCCCGATCGCGGTGAACGGCTCGGTCGATCCCAGGCAGCAGCGACGAAACCACGAGTCGTGGACGAACACCAGATGGCGCAGAGTCTCCACCGCCGACCACTCGTCGCCGACGCGCTGGTGCTCGGACCCTTTGGGCATCCCTGAGAGCCGCTTCAGCGTGGCCGCCCAGTCGGCCCGCAGCTGTCTAAAGGCCTGCCGCAGTTCGGCCGGGTCGGCCGAGCGGATGAGCAGCCGCACTGGATGCCGCCGGTCGAGCTCGGCCTCGACGTACGACGTCACCTCGACTCCGTTGACCACCAGATTGCTGACCAGCCCGTCGATCACGGCGTCCTGCATCACCACCCCGATCAGGCGGGCGCGAGTCAAGTCGCACTCGCGGAATTCGGCATCAGTCAGGTCCTGGTCCTCGAATCTCGCCATGCCGGGCAGTATCCACCAGCGTGCCGACACTCGCGTGGCTGGACCGCGGGATTGTAAGTCCGTCGTCCTCTTCGCCGATCCGCTTGCCGCGCACCCCAGGGGCGATGATCGGCGTCACAGAGAACAGAAGTGGCCTATCTGGCGCAGGCCACGACGCGGCGGCCGTCAGCGGAAACGCGCCGAGTCGCCCGACCTGCACGATGAAGACACGCACCGCCCACTCCGTCGGCGGCATGAGCGCGCACTGTCCGATGCGGTCCCGCGGCAGGCCTAGGAGGTCTCACATGGAAATGTCGGTGCTCCTCGCCATACTGCGGAACATGGCGGCTTCGGACTTCGACTTCCTGATCGGCTCATGGCAGGTGGAGCATGAGAAGCTCCTCGATCCGTTCGGCCCGGCCGACGGCCCCCGAGTGCGCTTCCGCTCCGAAGCCACCGTATGGCCGATCCTCGACGGGCTCGGCACAGCCGACGAGACTCGCGGCACACTGCCCGACGGCTCAGCCTTCGTCGGGTTCAGCCTGCGACTGTACGACCCTCACAGCAACGAGTGGCAGATCTGGTGGGCGTCCAAGGCGAGGCCCGGCGTGCTCGATGCCCCCGTGCGAGGCTCGTTCGCGGGCGAGGAGGGCGTGTTCGTTGGGCAGGCCGAGTACGCAGGCCGCGAGTTCTTGGCTCGTTTCCGATGGATGGCCACCGCCGGGCCGCATCCAGTCTGGGCGCAGGACTTTTCCCTCGACGGAGGCTCGTCCTGGGGTCCGGTGAACTGGCGCATGGTCCACACCCGCACGCGCACCATGTGACAAGATCCGCTCCCTGACGATGGAGGCGTGCCGGGAACCGTCTATCGCTCATCGGCAGGATCGCCAGTCTCGACACCGTGCGCCGTCCCCGGCAGAAGCGCGCATGCACACCTCAACGCTTGCGATGCATAACTATGAGGCGGGTAACCTGCGCGCTCCCAAGGGTCGGATTTGCCACCGCCCGAAAGGCCCTTGCCTGCTCACGATTCAAAACGATTGCCGACGGGCGTCACCTCAGGGATGTCACCCGTGGCGATGACAGCTCTGGCTAGCGGGGCTAGAACATTAAGGAACTGCAGCAGCTGGTCGTCGTCGAGAGCGTCGTAGGCGGCGAGAGCGAGGCGGTCGGTGCGATCCTCGACGTCGGCCCGCACCTCCTCGCCACGGGCCGTGAGCCCGCCGTCAGCGCCGACCAGGCCACGATCGATGAGTCCCGCCGACACACTGTCCCACTCGGCGGCGCCGTAGTGCCGGGCTACCTCGAATACCTCGCGTGGAACCAGGCCAGCTGCGGCCTGAAGGACGTTCGCCTCACGGCCGCCTATCTCAGCGGCAGCCAGAGCAGCGACATGCCCGTCGCCGCGGTGCTCGCGCAGCAGCGTGCAGGCATGCCACAAGGCCGCAGTCGGTTCCTCCGGCCACGGCAATGCCCGGTTCGCTCCGAACAGGGCACGGCCTTCCATCGGCGCCGACTTTGCCGCGGCACGCGCCAAAACCGCCGCCTTCTCCACTGCCTCGGCCAGATCACTGCGCGCGAACGCCCGTTGCAACGCCGCCTCCGCGCCTCGCTGACGCGCCTCCAACGCCACGCTGGGAGGAGCGAAGGACCAGGCGTCCGGTATGGCCCTGCTCACATGCGCCATCGAGAAGTTGTAGAAGGCGGCAAACACGATCTCAGCTCCGACCGGACCCATCGGCGCGGCCCGGCCAGCAAAATAACCCATCCAGAACCCCTTGTACCCGGCACCAGACAGCGCGGCACGAGCCTCCGGCGAGAAGTACGTGACAGCATGGATCGGTTCCAGCCTCGACCACAACCGGCGGGCCAATTCTGCGTCTCGGATCACCAGAGAAGTGTCCAACGCCCCTCCCACGACAACAACCGGGACTACTCCAAGGACACCAGGCGATGCAGGGGCCCCCCGTCCCCAACGCTGGTCTGCTACCGCATGCAATGACCACAATGCTCGCCGCTCGGCGCAGTGACCCCGCGGTCTCAATCGCGCGACCTGCATCGCGACAGCGGCATGTGAGTACGTCAGCTTCGGTGCTTCAACGGTGACGTTGCGGCGGGATAATTGTCCCGGTGAGCGAGCTGCAGACGATCGAATTTGACTTCCGCCCGTTGTATCCGGGCGCGGTACCGATAGTGCCGGCGGTCGACGCTCGCAGCCTGGCAGATCTGGCTCACGAATTCGAGTCGAGTGCAGGTTACAAGCCTGCCGGGCGCTACGTTCCGGAGCACCAGTACAGACTCGCCGCTGGGGCGGCTAGTCAACGCGGCACGTAGACCGAGGCGCCGTTCGTACCCCAGCCAGTGATCAGCGGCATGACTGTGCGTCAGCGCGTGCGTTCTATTCACCCGGACGCAGCTGCCTATTGTGGTGCCGACGGCGTGGCCACCTGAAGGCTCGGCACCGCTACGATCGCCATGGTGGAGCCCATTCGCGTGGACCTGTCTGGAGTTCCGCAGACGCTGTTGTGGAATCTCGGCCGTCGCGCGGCCACGGCGCGGGCCTCTGGGCTGATCGAGGATCCGCTCGCAGTGCAGGTTGCTGACCGGCTTGAGTATGACTTCGGGGACGCCTCTCAGGGCGCCCGATGGCATGCGGTCCGGGTAGCTACCTTCGATGCGGCGGTGCGCCGCTTCCTGACCCAGTATCCAGGTGGCACCGTGGTCGCCCTGGGCGAAGGCCTGGAGACCCAGTTCTGGCGGGTAGACAACGGCCGCATGCGGTGGCTGAGTGTCGACCTGCCAGCGATATTGGATCTCCGCCAGCAGGTCCTGCCGCATGATCCGCGACAATTGGGCTATGCCGGGTCAGCACTCGACCTCGGCTGGCTTGACCAGCTGGATCCGGCGGAGCCAGTACTGGTGTCGGCTCAGGGCCTGTTTCCGTACTTTCAGCGCAACGAGGTCTACGAGCTGATCGCGGCAATCGCTGACCGGCTGCCGGGATCGTCACTAGTCTTCGACGTCGTACCCGAGAAGATGCTGGAACTCGTCCGGCGACTGCCTGGCCGTGAGCGTGACCAGGCGATCGAGCTATGGTCGTGGCTGTTCAATGCTGGGGAGCGAGCCGCTCTCAGCCAGATCAGAGACGTCGCGGCCGTTCGTGACCTCGTACCGCCGCTCGCACCCGGGGTGGTGCCTGTGATCCTGCGGGCCGTTCGCTGCCTCCCCCGGAGAGTGCGCTATGCGCTCCCTGTACTGCCAGTCCTGCAAATGACTTTCAGCTCACATCAACGACATCGCACTCGGTGATCACACCGTCAGCCAACGGGCGTCTGATTGAGGGGGTCCAAGTAACTGTTATCGGCAGGTCAGGCTGCCGATGCCTCGGCTACCGCGCAGCGGCATGTGGGCGCGTCTCATAGGTGAGGTCGATGCCGACTACGAGCCGGCCAGTAACAGAACAAGGACCGGATCATTCGTGACCAGGCATTGAAGCCGGGCTTCGAACCTCAGTTACTCAGAGACCGTTCCCGTCAGGTCGAGTAGCGACCTGAGGATATCTTCCATCGCGTCGAGGCTGTCTAGGAAGCCACCGGAGCTGGTCAGTTCGCCCGAATCCTGGGGTCTGGCGGGATAGTGGTCACGGCCAGCCTTGTCGCGGAACGCCAGCCTCATCGTTACCGTCGTCACTCCGTCAGTTTCGTGCAGCTGCCAGGTCTCCACCGCCTCCGCATCCGGCCAGCCGCCGAACAGCCACGTCTCCACGGTCCGGAAGGGTGGCTCGACCTCCAGGTAGGTTCCGCTAAACGAGCACACGGTTCCGTCCTCCGTCACAAAGGAATAGTGGTAGTTCCCTCCGACGCGCAGGTCGATCGAGCACTCCGTCATCTGGTCCGGCGGTGTAGCACCCCACTTGCTCACATGCTCGGGCTTGGTCAATACGTCGAAGACGAGAGCGATCGGAGCGTCGAACTCTCGAGTGATGAGGATCTCGAGCTCGTTCGGGAACTCGATGCGTGCCGATCCGTGCCGATTAGCCGTCACTGCCGCTCTCCCTTTTCTGCAGCTCTTTGAGGTAGTCGTCGATCCGGTCCAGGCGCTCATTCCACATCTGCTCGTACTGGGCCAGCCAGTCGTGCAACGGCCGGAGGCGCGCGGGCTCAAGGCTGTACAGCCGGTGACGCCCCTGCGCCCTGCACTTCACAAGTCCCACCTCGCTGAGGACCCGCAGGTGCTTGGACACCTGAGGCTGGGACATCGAGAGGTCGTCCACGATCGCCCCGACCGCCTTCTCGCCTGTCATCAGAACGTCCAGGATCTCCCGGCGGGCAGCCTCGGCAATCGCGTTGAAGACGTCCGACGTCGTCGAAGCCCGGGCCACCGAGCTATCATATTCTGATATCGACATATGTAAAGCGTCCGACAGGGGCAGCCAGCGCTCGTCGGCGGTCCTCGGAGGTCTTCGCCGACCAGATTTGTTACGGCCGAGCGCGCGAGCGCCATCGGACAGCACCTCCGGGTCCCGACCCTCCCGCGGGCAGCGTCCGCCAGTTGATGCAGGCGGCAGGCCGGTGGGAGGTCAGCGTCCTCCTCGCCAACCTGTGGATGGATTCGCCCGGAATGTCAGTGTTAGCTGCTTCACTTCGCGGCGCTCAGCGATCCGGGATCATCCGGCCAGGGCGATGCTGGCACCTGGCTCTGGCGCTAGCGTGGCGAACCAGCCTTTCGGATCCAGCGAAAGGGAGACCGTCATGAGTGCTCCGTACTACGGTCGCGAGACGACGGGGAATCGTGACATCTACGCGGTTCCGGAGCAAGCCGCACCGCGGTCAGGGTACGAGCAGGCACGCAGTAAGCGCCGCCGTCGTTCTCGGTCCCTTGGCGCGGCGGCGACGCTGCTCATGCTCGGCGGCGTGCTGAGCTTCCTCACCGGCCTCGCCGTCCTGCTCGGGAAGGCATTTTTCACATCGCAGCCGCACTACACGACTACCGTGCACGACTACGCGTTCCACTGGAACCTCACCGGGTGGGGTTGGAGCAGCCTCCTGCTCGGGGTCATCGTCGTAGTCGCCGGGATCTTCATCCTCCTCGGTCAGACCGGGGCCCGGTGGTTCGGCGTAGTGCTCGCGCTGATCAGTGCAGCCGGGACCTTCGTATTCCTGCCGTATTACCCCTTCTGGTCTGCCATCGTGATCGCCTTGGACGTTTTCATCATCTGGGCGCTTGCTACAGCGCGACGACCGCGGGACGTGTGATCACCGCGGAATCTCCGGGTGCTGTGAATACCGCGCGGCCTGCCGATGGAGATGTCAACCGAGGCTGTCTACCTGGTGGACGTCACCGCAGGGGACGCCGAGAGCGGCGTGGTGGGCGCGGACCGCTTGCTCATCGGGCGCTTCCAGCAGGCAGTAAACCTGACCCTCATCGTTGTGGTACAGCTCGATCTGACGGACGCCGAACTGGTCAGACCGTGCGTCACGAGCGTCGTCGGCGATCTGCGCGATTGCCTCTTCCGGCAGCTTCAGGTCCGGGTGGTAATCCATGAATCGTGGCATCGGAACTCCTGTCCTCGGCTGACCCTCTGGCCTTCTCCGCGCGCGGCTTCGTGGATCGCTCGTGGCTTGAGCTGAGGGACAGGCGGACGCAAATTGCATCACGGTCTCTGATCATTGGCCGGATATGATTCTGCACAGCCGTGTCTTATGCGTGCTATCCGACGTTCTGCGGATGGCACGTACCTGGACAGCCGTGATAAAGCCCGCGGCCACGGCAGCGGTTGGGGGAACGTGATGACCACACCGGTGACAGCCAGCGAACGTGACCTGCGGGTTCTCGCGGACATCGTGAGCGCGAGCCGCCCGGACGTGCCGGCGGATGAGGGGCTGCCCCCGTCGCTCCTGCGGGACCTGATGGACCAGATCGGCTGCGACGTCGTCGCATTCGGCGGCTTTGATAGCGGGCGGCAGCTGACGTGGTACACGCAGACTGTCCGCGGCCCCGGGGTGGCCGCCTTGACGGATCGGTGCCCGGTGCGCTGGGAGCACTTCTGGAATTGCCAGTTGTGCAGCTATCCCGACCGCACCGGTGACCTGCGCAGCATCATCAAGATCGGGGATTTTTACTCGACTCGGCAATGGCATGCGATCGGCAGGTGCGGCATCTATCAGTCGCTCGGATTCGACCACGCCCTGATGCTGACGCTGCCTGTGGGCCTCGGCGATGCCGCCGGACCCGGCCGGACGCTGCGGCTGCTCTTCTTCCGCGGGCCGGGCGCCGATTTCTCCGAGCGCGACCGGGCGCAGCTCACGCTGCTGCGGCCGCACCTGCATCAGGCCTACCTTGATGCAGAGCGCAATCGCCACCCTGTTCCTCGCCTCACCACCCGACAGCAGGATCTGCTGCGCCTCGTGGCTGACGGGAACACGAACAGCCAGATCGCGCGCAGACTCGCCATCACCGAGGGAACGGTTCGGACCCACCTGGAGAACATCTACCGGAAGCTCGATGTCTCCAGCCGCGCGGCGGCCGTCACGCGCGCATCACGCGACCTCGGATAGCGTCCGCGCCGGGCTCAGCCGCCCTGCAAGTCGGGCGCGGGCTCGCGAGCGGGCGCCAGCCGGCGCCGGGTCCGGTTCCACCACAACGACAAAGCGACCGCGGCGCCGATCAGCGCACCGCCGACGCCGGCGAACAAGGGTGCCAGGTCGACCTGCTTGTGGACGATCTCGAAGGCACCCGACAGGTGGCTGAGTGCCTTCTGGAGTTCAGTGGCGTTCTGCGCCCGGTAGAACTTGCCGCCAGTCGTGGCTGCTATCTGCCGCAGTGTGCCGTAGTCAGCCACCAGCGGGTTGTGGCCGCCGAAGCCACCTCCGAACCCGCCTCTGAATCCACCTCCGAAGCCGCCACCGAAGCCCCCGCCGAACTGCGAATCGCCGCACACGAGCGGCGCGGGATTGGTCGTGCCGAAGCCGATCGTGAACACACGCACACGGCGCTGGGCCGCTTGCCGTGCGGCGGTCTGCGGGCTCACACCTTGAGTATTCGCGCCGTCAGTGAGCACGACGATCACGTCGGGGGCATACCCGGCGCCGCGGACGAAAGTCCCAGCGCTGGCACCGGTCGGCGCAACGGACGGGTCTACCTGCGCGATTGCGTCGAGCCCGGTCAGCATCGCCTCGCCGATCGCGGTGCCGTTCGATGTGGTCAGCCCCCGCAGCGCCGTCAGCAGCCGCTGGGTGTCGGTGGTCGGAGGCACGAGCAGGCCGGCGGTGCCCGCGAACACAACCAGGCCGATGCGCGGTCCGCCAGCCTCGGATTTGATGAAAGTGCTGGCGGCTCTCTCAGCGGCCGTGATGCGGTTCGGGCTAACGTCGGTGGAGCACATGGAACCGGAAACGTCGAGGGCCAGCAGTATCGCGGCGGACGACGAGGGGACCGGCACCGTCGCCTCCGGGCGCGCGGCGCCGATTGCCAGCACGGCGAGCCCTGCCGCGAGCAGGGCTGGCGGGATGCGCCGCCGCCAGCGTGACTGCCCCGGAACGGCGGCCCGCACGAGCGCGATCGAGGTCACGCGCACCGCAGAGCGCCGGCGCCGGTGCCGGGTCCACCACCAGATCCCGCCGATCAGCGGCAGGACCAGCAGCGCGAGCAGAACCCATGGCCATGTCAGCGACATTCAGACCACCCGGCCCGACTGGACGACAGTCATGACAGCGCCCGTGACGAGCAGCAAGAGGGCCAGGCCGATCAGCGGGGCGGCGAGCGGAACCCGCCGGTTCGCCACGGTCAGCCGAAGGTCAATGGTGGACGCGACGCGAGTGAGCTTGCTCGCGTCCGAGGCCGGGTAATAAGAGCCGCCCGTCGTCTTTGCGATCGAGGTCAGGGTCGCCGGGCTGAGAGCGGTGAATAGGTGGTAGCCGTCGGCTTCGACGGTCGTACCCGCGGTCGTGCCGACGCCGACGGTATCGATGCGAACACCGGCCTTCTCGGCGACTGCCGCCGCGGTGTCCAGGCTGACGCCCTCGCCCTCGTCCTGGCCGTCGGTGAACATAACGATCGTGGCCGAGGGCCAGTAGCCGATGTTCGGCACGGCGCCGCCAGGCTTGACGATGACCTCCTTGCGCGTGATAGCGGATAGCGAGGCGATGATCGCCGAGCCCAGCGACGTTCCTCCGGCGACCCGCAGCCGCCCGATCGCAGCTTCGGCGACGGTGTGATCAGCGCTCGGGAAAGCAGTGGTGAGCGCGCCCTCCTCAAAGGCGACCACGCCGATGTCGACGCTTCCTGGCTGCGCCTCGATAAATGACTGCGCGGCACGCTGTGCGGCGGCGAGCCGGCTGGGATGGACGTCTGTGGCGGCCATACTGCCCGACACATCCATAGCAAGGATGACCGTGCCGGCCGACCGCGGCACCGGAACCGAGGCAGCGGGATCGGCAACGGCGACTGATAGCAAGGCAATTCCGGTAACGCTGAGCCAGGCGCCGGTCTGGCGTACAGGGCGCGCAGCCGTGACGCCGGCGGCGGCGAGCGCGGCGGCTCGCCGCCGCGCGATGGCGATGATCGCCCAGGTCAGAGCTGCCGCGATGATGAGCCCGGGCGCAAGCAGGGCAGGCGAGGACAGAGTCATGGGCGCCTGCGCTGGGTGCTGGCAACGACCTCGACCAGAGCCTCCGCAAGGTCGGCAGTGGTGTCGATGCGGTGGATCGGCACGCCTGCGCGGCCCATACCAGCACCGAGCCGAGCCTCGCGCTCGCCCACGCCGGCCTGCAAGCGCGCGCGCAGCAGCGGGTCTGTCGAGTCGATAACCAGCTGCTCACCGGTTTCGGCGTCCTCGATCACGATCAGGCCAACGTCGGGGAGGTTGTCATCCGCGGCGTCCACGATGCGCAGCGCCACGATCTCGTGCCGCTGCGCCAGGCGTAGCAGGGAGCGTTCCCAGTCGCCGGTGCCGATGAAGTCGGATATCACGATGACGAGACTGCGGCGCTTGGCTAGCCGCGCCGTTGCCTCGAGCATGGCAGCCAGATCCGTCGTCCCCGTCTCGCGCGTGCCGGTGGTGCGATCGAGTTCGGCGCCGATTCGCAGGACGTGCTGCCGGCCGGCGCCGGGACGCACGACGCGCATCGACGCAACGTCGTAGAGCAGCGCGCCGACGCGGTTACCGCCACGACCGAACAGCCGGGCGAGCACGAGGGCCAGCTCGGCGAGCACGTCGTCCTTCCCGCGTCCAGGAGCACCCACCGTCATGGATGCAGAGCGGTCGAGGACCAGCCAGACGGTGACCTCGCGATCCTCGTTGAACATGCGCAGCTGCGGCTGGTTCAGCCGGGCCGTCACGTTCCAGTCGATATGCCGCGCGTCGTCGCCCTCGACGTACTCGCGGAGCCCCGTGAAGTCGATGCCCGAGCCGCGGTGCGCGGTGCGGTAGCCGCCCTGGATCTGCCCATCCAGACGGCGGATGACGCGCCATTCCAGGCGCAGCAGGAGTCGTTCGGGAGCGGTGCGCATGAGGCTCAGCGGTTCTGCAAGACGACCTCGGGCGCGGGCACGGCGCGCAGCACCCGGCTGATGACATCCTCATCGGCGATGTCGTCCGCTAGTGCCTCGTACGACAGCACGATGCGGTGTCGTAGCACGTCCAGAGCCAGCTCGGTGACGTCGTGCGGCAGCACGTAGTCCCGTCCGCGCAGAAGAGCCAGTGCCCGGCCACCCGTGACCAGCGCTATGGACGCCCGCGGACTGGCGCCATAGCTGACATACCGCTCCAGGTCGCCCAGCCCAGCCATGCTCGGCGTCCGGGTCGCGGTGACCAGGCGCACCGCGTAATTGACGATGGACGGGTCTACATACAGGTCCTGGACCCGCTGCTGCATCCCGATAAGATCGTCCGGAGTGAGCATCGCCCGGATCGGTTCGGCCCGCCGCAGGGCGCGGTCGACGATGGCATGCTCCTCGGCCGGGCTCGGGTACCCGACGACAACCTTCATCATGAACCTGTCGACCTGGGCCTCGGGCAACGGATAGGTGCCCTCTGACTCGATCGGGTTCTGGGTCGCCATGACCAGGAACGGCTCGGGCACCGCGAAGGTCTCGCGGCCAATGGTGACCTGGTGCTCCTGCATCACCTCGAGGAGCGCACTCTGCACTTTCGCGGGCGCGCGGTTGATCTCGTCCGCCAGTACCAGGTTGGCGAATACCGGGCCGAGCTGGGTCTGGAACTCACCGCTGTGCTGGTGGTAGACGCGCGTTCCCACCAGGTCGGCGGGAACGAGGTCGGGGGTGAACTGGATGCGCTGGAACTGCCCGCCGATCACCGCGGCCAGCGTTTTCACCGCGAGGGTCTTGGCGAGCCCCGGCACTCCCTCCACGAGCAGGTGCCCGCCGGACAGCAGCGCGACCGCCATCCGCTCCAGCAGCATGTCCTGCCCGACGATGGTGCGCTTGACCTCGAACAGCACGGGTTCGAGCGGGTTCGCGGGCTGGGCCGAGACTTCGGTCATGCGCATTCCTCCGGATGGTAGCCGCTCAAATCTGAGGCCCGCCGCCGCGCCCGCCGAGGGCGACGCCGATGGGCACCGCGAACCCGATCCCAGCAAACGCGTCATCACGTCCGGGATCTGCGATGGAAACCACGATCCCGATGACGAGCCCGCCGGCGTTCAGCAGCGGTCCGCCGGAACTGCCGGGGTTGACCGCGGCGTCGAACTGGATGAGTCCGGAGAACGTGCCATCGGTGGTGTCTGCTGTGCGGTCCAGCCCCGAGACGACGCCCGAGGACACGCTGTCCTCCAAGCCGAGCGGATTGCCAATCGCCACGACCGGGGTCCCCACGCCGGCTCCGCCGCCGAGCGAGGTCGGTACGAGAACGGACGGCAGAGCGGCAGGGGCGAGCGTCGCGATGTCATGCTTCGGGTCGGCCGAGGAAACCGACGCCTGCGCCTCGGTACCGTCGAAGAAGATGACAGTGATTTTCTTGGCACCAGCGACCACGTGGTTCGCGGTGAGGATCGTGCCGTCGTTCGACACGATGACGCCGGAGCCGAGCTTGTCTCCGGTGCTGACAACAACCACGGACGGCCGCACGCGCTGGTAGATGGCCGCCACCGTCGGACCAGCGGGCGTCGGGCTCGGAGCGGGGGCGGCAGCCGGCGCGCGAGCAGCTCCAGGCGCGTCGCTCAGCCTGGCCGCGAGGACGGAGATGACCGCGATCAGCGCGATGACAAGCACTAATCCCGCGGCGAAGAGATGACGTGAGACAGCGAGCACTGGCCGACGGCGGGTTTTCTCGTCGCCGTCAGGTGCGCGGTCCACCCCCTCACACTAAGAGTGATTGCTGAATTTCAGCTGAATGAAGTACTCAGCGTGCGCGGCCCGGTCCCGTGGCCCCTGTACCAGAGTGTCAGCCGCCCAGCCAGCGCCGGTAACGCGGGCGTGACGCGTGCTTCCAGATTCGTTGCGCGTCGTCCAGGAGCCCGTCGCCCTCGCAAGCGGCGAGTTGAGACAGCACGCCATAGCTGAACGCGTTCTCGCCGGACAGATGAGCGCTCATCCCAAGCTGCCGTGCGGCCTGACGCACGACGACACTGTCCTGGTAGTCGCCCAGCGCGGACTGGACGTACTTCATCTGGCGCGCGAAGCGACTCGCATCGCTACCCAGCGCGGGCGCCACTGCTTCGGCGGCATAGCGCGCGCGCTTCGCCGCCTTCCGGACCTCATGCCACGCGGTCTTAGTAGCCGGGCCGGCAGGCGCCCCGCTGGCGCGCCGAGCCCGGCGTCGTGTCCGGCGGTAAGCCCGCGCCACGGCCGCTGGGAGTACCGAGCCGGCGGCCTGCGCTGCCGGGCCTCCCGCCGGAGAGGCAGCGAGCGAATCGAGGTCGTCAAGCAGCGCGAAATAGCGGCCGGAGTCGAGAGCGGCGACCACCGCTCTCGTGCCGTCTGCCGTAACCGACGCGAAATGGCCCTGAACGCGCGCCTTGACCGGACCGATAACCTGCTCGGCCGGCAGCCTGTCCAGGTCGGTCAGCAGGTGCGCAGCCAGCACCTCGGCATCGCGCGCGGCGCCGAGAACGGTGCCGAGCCACTGGAGTTCGCTGACGAGCCTGCGCGCCTGCAGGCCCGCGAATGGACCGTAAGCCTGGAGAACGCTGCGCAGCCTGCGAGTCGTAACCCGCATCTGATGCACCGCGTCCGGCTCATTTCGGCGCACCAGCGGATCGAGTGAGATCAACACCTCGGCGTGCGCTCTCAGGTACTCCCGAATCACCTCTCCTGCAGGTGACGCTGCGCTCAGGGCTGGTCGCGTCGGTTCGGCCGACGAGACGCCGAGTGCCCGCTCCAGCTTCGCGGCCCGCCCCGCGGGCAGCAGGCCGTGCTGCCGCAACGAGGTGTCCGCCGCCTCGAGCAGGTCGCGGCGCCCGCCGGTGAGTTCAACCTCGACCTCGCGCCAGCTCCTGACAACGAGAGCATCGCCAAGAGTCTCCGCGCGCACGTCGTCGATGGCCACCTCAGCGAGCGGCTCGGCGTGGTCATCAAGAAGGATCACCGGCTGCCGCGTGGTGATCAGCTGAGCCACCGGCCGGAGCTGCTCGCCGCGAACCCGGCCGCGAACCAGGCTAACGAGCACATCCGGCACCTGCCGGTCCGTCCCGAGTGGCTCGCGGATCTCGCGGCGGGTGTTCGGGCCGACGGGAAGCTTCAAATGCCAGCCGTCGTCGGTGCCGCCGGTGCGCCGCCTCAATGTGATTCCCGACCGGATCAGTCGCAGGTCCTGGGTGTCGAAGTACTCGGCCTCGAGCCGCTGCGGTTCCGGCCGGACCACACTCGCGACGCCCGGCAGGGCGTCCATGGCCGGCAGCTGAGCGCCCTCTGGCGCGTCGTACTTTGTCTCGATTTCCTCGACGTTTGCAGACATGCCGCCCCGCCTACCGCCGCTGCAGTCGATCAAACCCGACCGCAGCCGGCATTGCGCGTTCACCCAGTGTTCACGCTAGTCGCCAAAGGCTGGTTAGCCGATCCTCCGCACGTGCTCGATGCTGAACTCGCCCGATTGCGCCCGCAGCACTCGACTCGTCGGCATGCAATCTAGAGCGCAGCGGCTACTCTCGTGACAATCTGTAGTTGCGCGTCAAGCTCCGTTTCACCTCCGGGTCGCGCCAGCCGCCGCAGCCGCCGCGACTCTGGCCTAGCTAACCGGGTCTAGCCTGAGGTCAGGAGGCCGCGTAGGGCATGCTGCAGGTGTCTCTGCTCGGAGAGCAGCTCATCACGGAAAACGGGACCCGAGTCCGGGCCTGTTCGTCGCGCGCGGTCGCGCTCGTCGCATTCCTGGTCGCACACGCCGGATCACCGCAGGCCCGGCAGCGGATCGCCGGCATATTGTGGCCCGAATCGACGGACGCGCAAGCACTGACCAACCTCCGCCGCGAGCTTCATCAGCTGCGTCAGGTGCTGGGCGAGGAACCCTCTCTGGTCGTGACAGCCAGGGATCTCTGCTGGCGGGATACAGAGACGTGCCACGTCGACGCCCGCATCTTCGACCTGGAGCGCAGGGCCGCACTAGCCGCCGCAAAGGCCGGCGATGACGACGGTGCCGTGGGACACGGCGCCATGGCCATGGCTCAGTACCGGGGCGATTTCCTGCCCGGAAGGTATGAGGACTGGCTGCTCGATCTCAGGGCTGAGCTTGAGGGCCAGTGCGTGGAGCTGTGCGACCTCGTGTGTCAGACGAGACTACGGCTGGGTGACGTGGCCGGTGCGGCCGAAGCGGCCCGCCGACGGACTCGGCTGCGGCCGCTCGAAGAGGCGGGATATCGCACGCTCATGGAACTCCAGGCCGACATGGGAGATCGCGCCGGCGCGGTAAGCACGTACCACCACTGCGCCTCGGTCCTGGAGCGCGACCTCGGGATCCTCCCCGATCCTGCGACAAGGCGAGCCTTCCAGCGTCTGCTTGACTACGACAAGGAAGGCGTGGCACCGCAGCCCGCTGAACCTGCAGCCGGCCGGTCCGGGATCGCAATTGCGCAATTGGTCGGCCGGTCCCGCGAACTCGGCATCCTGCAGCAGCTCTGGCGAGCCGCCACAACCGGCGGGGCAGCCTTGGCGGTGGTCCGCGGCGGCGCCGGTGTCGGGAAGACCCGGCTGGTAGCCGAGATTGCCGAGGATGCGCGGCGAGAAGGTGCGGTCGTGGCCAGCAGTCGGTGCTTCGGGGCATCGGGCCGGTTGGCCCTGGCCCCGGTGGCGGACTGGCTGCGCAACCCGGCAATTCAGTCGGCCACGGCCACTCTCGACGAGATTTGGCGTATGGAAGTCAACCGGCTCGTGCCTTCCAGAGGTGCCGCTCAGCCGGGAGTCGGTTCGAGGGCTCTGGCGGACGCCTGGCAGCGGCATCGTTTTTTCGAGGGCATGGCGCGGGCATTGCTGGCCGTCGGGCGGCCGATGCTGCTGATCCTTGACAACATGCAGTGGTGTGACCAGGAGACCCTGGCATTCGTTGAATTCTGCCTGGGACTGGCACCCGAAAGTCAGATCCTGGTAGCCGGCACGGTGCGCGACAACCCTGGCGAAGGCCTTGGGCTCGCAGACTGGACCGAGCGGATGCGGTCTACGGGATTGCTGACCGAGCTTTCGCTGAGACCGTTCGAGGA
Source organism: uncultured Actinomycetota bacterium (assembly GCA_963718765.1). Taxonomy (GTDB): domain Bacteria; phylum Actinomycetota; class Actinomycetes; order Streptosporangiales; family Streptosporangiaceae; genus JAJYUU01. Next base: position 37,130 of record CAVQZV010000015.1, on the reverse strand, counting down.
TGCCGATACCGCGCAGCTCGCCGAAGCGGTCTCGGGCAGGCCGATGTCCGCGGCCGATGCGACAGTACTCCAGGCAACAACGGGAGGCTTCCCGCTGTACGTCATCGAGGCAGTTCGCGGCACTGTCGATGCGGGCGGCACTCCGCTGCCAGCCAGTGACACCGCAGTGCTGCGCAACCGGCTTTCGCAGGCCAGTGCATCGGCCCGCGAGGTGGCCGGGCTTGCGGCGGCGGTGGGAACGGACTTCACTCTCGATCTGCTCTCCGAGGCAAGCGACCTGGGCGCAGGCGCCGTCGTCGCCGCGGTCGACGAACTATGGCATCGCAGAATCGTTCGTGAGCTCGGCGACGGCTACGACTTTTCCCATGACTTGTTGCGGGAGACGGCATACGCCCAGATCAGCCCCGCGAAGCGGTGGCTGCTGCACCGGCGAATCGCACAGGGGCTCGAACTGCTGCACGCTGGCGATACCGATGCGGTTGCGGCTCAACTGGCGGCACAGTATGCGCGTGGCGGCCGCCCTGCACAGGCAGTGAGCTACTACCGGCGAGCCGCCGGGATCGCGGCAGAACGATTCGCCCACGCCGAGGCGATCCGGCTGCATAAGGAAGCGCTGTCGATCGTCCGCGGCCTGCCCGCGGGCGCCGACCGCGACAGCCAGGAGCTGGCGATCCTCGAGACTATGGCGGCGCCACTCAATGCCAGGCACAGCTACTCGTCCCCGGAGCTGCAAGACATCCTCGAGCGGTCGATCGCGCTCGCCGAATCGCTCGGCCGGAAGAAGTCCACGATCATCGGGCTGGTCTCGCTGTGGGGAACGGCCTTCGTCCAGGGACGCACCGCGGATGGCTATGAGCTATCCAAGAGAGCCCTTGCGCTCGCAGGCCCCGACTCTGAACTGAGCGGCCAGGCACACTTCGCCATGGGCGGCTCGGCTGTGAGCCTGGGGATGCCCGCCGAGGGACTGCGTCATCTGAAGCTCGCCGCTGAGCTGTCGGGAGGCGCGGGCTGGCTGAGCATCGGCGTCCGGGCTGATGTGCACAGCACGGCCTGGGCCGCGTACGCATACTGGCTGCTGGGCCACGAGGACGAGGCTCGGTCGGCCTGCCGCGAGGCCATCAGGCTGGCCCGGTCAATGGACCACCCGTACTGCCTGGCCGTAGCGCTGGCTTATGGCTGCATCACTCACCAGCTGTGCCAGGACGTGCCCGCGCTGTGCGACGGTGTGGCCGAGCTACGCAAGCTGTGCAGCCGGTACGGATTCGCCTATTACCGCGAATGGGCACTGATTCTGGACGGCTGGTCACGAACGGACGAGTCGGGCATCCTTCTCGCCCAGCAGGGGATCAGCAATCTACGAGCACAAGGGTCATTTGCCCGCATGTCGTACTGGCTGTCGCTGCAGGCCGACCTTCTGGCCAGAAACGACCAGCCGGAAGCGGCGCGTGCGACCCTGGACGCTGCCTTGATCTCGGCCCGGTCCCACGACGATCTCTGGTGGCTACCGGACGTGATGCGCATGCGCGCTGCTTACGACGAGGAGCCGTCGGCTATTTCACGCCTGCAGTCGGCGGCGAAGGCGGCCTCCGCACAGGGCAGTATCGCCCTAGTCCGGCGCTGCGAGCACGACCTGGCGAGGCGAGGCGTTCGGACGCGCCCATCCGCCGTCCTCCCGCCCGGCTAGACCCCGGCGCCGCGCGAACGATTCGCGAACGCCGCGGGGGTTACGTTCGCTGTGATCAAGCTTCACGGTAACGACCCGAGGGGGCCCGCATGTCCACCACAACGACTCATACCGCGCCATATGGCGACCTGGCTGCCGCCTTGCGCGGCAACGTGATCACGCCCGCAGATCCTGGCTACGACGCCGCCCGTGCCGTCTATAACGCCATGATTGACAAGCACCCGGCCGCGGTGGCGATGTGCCGTGACGTAGCTGACGTCATTAGCTGCGTCAAGTTCGGGCGCGAGCACGGCGTCGAACTAGCCGTCCGGGGCGGCGGCCACAACGCGGCCGGACTCGGCGTCTCTGACAACGCTCTGGTCATCGACTTGTCGCAACTGCGCAGTACCACGGTGAGCCCCGTCAACCACACGGTACGGGTCGACGCGGGCTGCACCTGGGGAGACGTCGACCACGCGACGGTGAGCTTCGGCATGGCCACTCCTTCTGGCTTCATCGCCTCCACCGGTGTGGCCGGGCTCACGCTCGGCGGTGGCATCGGCTACCTCGCTCGTCGATTCGGCCTCACGGTGGACAACCTGCTGAGTGCGGACGTGGTCCTGGCCGACGGGAGATTTGTGACCGCCAGCGAGGAGTCCGACAGCGACCTGCTCTGGGCACTACGAGGCGGCGGCGGAAACTTCGGCGTGGTCACTTCGTTCACGTTCCGCTGCCATGACATCGGCGACAACGGCACCATCATCGGCGGTCCTGTGCTCTACGACTTTGCCGACACCGCGGACGTCATGCGCTGGTACCGGGAACTCCTGCCAGCACTGCCTGAGGAACTGTCAGGCTGGATCGGGCTGATCACGATACCCCCAGCGCCGCCGTTCCCCGAGACTCTGTGGGGGCGCAAGTCCTGTGCCATCGTCTGGTGCTACACCGGACCGCACGACAGGGCCGACGAGGTGCTCGAGCCGGTCAAGCGCTTCGGCTCACCGCTCGTGGTGGGGCTGCAGGCCATGCCGTTCACCGCGCTGCAAAGTGCATTCGACGCGCTCTACCCCACCGGACTGCAGTGGTACTGGCGGGCCGACTTCTTCAACGAGATCTCGGACGCGGCCATCGACGTGCATCTCAAGTACGGCAACCAGTTGCCAACCGGTCACTCCACGATGCATATGTACCCCATCGACGGCGCTGTCAGCCGGGTAGGAGAAGACGCCACCGCGTTCGCCTACCGTGACGGCGGCTGGGCGGGCGTCATCGTCGGCGTCGACCCGGATCCCACCAGTGCGCCGCGCATCACCCAGTGGGCGCGCGACTACTGGGAAGAACTCCACCCCACCTCAGCTGGGGGGGCATACGTCAACTTCCTGATGAACGAGGGTCAGGACCGTGTGGCGGCCGCATACCGGGGCAACTACCAGCGGCTGGCCGAGCTCAAGCGCCGGTACGACCCTGACAACGTCTTCCATATCAACCAGAACATCCAGCCGGCGACCTAGCGGGCCGACAGGTCCGGTCCACCCGTTCGAAAAACTTGCCGGAGCTTGGGCACGTGAGCGGCCGCATCGCTCACGTCCCTGGCTCCGGCCATGGCCCTTGCATGCAGGCGCGCCATCGGCGCGCTAGCTCACCCCGCGCACGTACTCGATGGAGAACTCACCCGATTGGGCCCTCAGCACCCCGATGACATCAATCCTGATCTGATCGAAGACCAGGCCGTGGGCGCGCACCCACGCCACCGCGAGCCTGCGCAGCCGGTGCGCTTTCTGGCGGGTGATCGCCTCCAGCGGCGTGCCGAACCGCACTCCGGACCTGGTTTTGACCTCGCAGACGACCAGCGTCCTTCCTTCGACGGCCACGATGTCGATCTCGCCGAGTGTGCAGCGCCAGTTCCGGCCGAGTACGGACAGACCAGCGTCAGTGAGGAACTTCGCCGCCAGCTGCTCACCCTGCTGTCCGAGCAGATCCTTCGGGTTCACGGCCACCACCTCCGACCGCCACCCTGCCGGGCAGGGACAGCAGGCCGCGCGGACGGCAGCGCGCCCGGGGAAAAGCAGCCCGGGCCGGGCCAGACGACGATCGACTGGTGGATAACTTCCGGAAAGTGTCACTGGGCCCGGCATAATGCCGCGTCGGCCGACCGGACGATGTCATCGACCTGACGAGCGGCCGCGGCCCACTTCGACCCCGTTCCCTGCTGTTACTTGGAGTCGGGAATCTCCAGATCGCTCTTGGCGAGCTCTTCGACGTTGACATCCTTAAACGTGACAACACGAACATTCTTCACGAACCGGGCGGGCCGATACATGTCCCAGACCCAGGCGTCCTGCATCGTGACCTCGAAGAAAACCTCGCCGTTGTCGGCCTGGCGGACGTTGAGCTCGACCTGGTTGGTGAGGTAAAACCGCCGCTCGGTCTCCACCACGTGCGTGAAGAGGCCGACCACGTCGCGGTACTCGCGATAGAGCTGAAGCTCCATCTCGGTCTCGTACTTCTCGAGATCCTCCGCGCTCATGTTCTCCCCTCCGATCAGGCGCCGCGGGCCATCACCGCGAGGCCTGCCGTCGGCCAGCCAGGCTCGTCGACGACGTCAACGATAGGGCCATTCTGCCCACTGCCAGGCCCGTAGCACGAGACCTGGCGGCCTTCGTTGTCGCGGACGGCGCCCGCGATGTCCGGCATATCCGTGACCGCCGGATCGAGAATCTCCTCGCTCTCCAGCGCCTGCTCGACATCGGCTGGACGGCAGCCGCGCACGTTAACGAAGGACTTCCGGTGCTCGGAGCACGGCCCGCGGGCGGCCAGCGCCCGCATATGGGCGGGGGTGGAATATCCCTTATGCCGGGCAAACCCATAGTCCGGAAAATCCTCGCCGAGGTCGCGCATCAGCGCGTCCCTGGTGACCTTGGCCACCACGGACGCGGCCGCGACGCACGCCACCACCTGGTCACCCTTCCACATGGCCAGCGCCGGGGCCGTCAGCCCGCGCACCGGAAACCCGTCGGTCAGCACGTAGCCGGGCCGGTGCCGGAGACCGGCGAGCGCGCGCCGCATCCCGGCCACGTTGCACACGTGCAGCCCGATGCGGTCGATGTCAGCGGCCGGGATGACCACCACATGCCAGTCGAGTGCCGCCTCCATAACCTGACGATATGCGGCGTTCCTGGCCTCAGCGGTCAGGGCCTTGGAGTCGGCCAGCTCGGTCAGCCGACCCATGCGAGCCGGCCGCAGCATGACTGCAGCGACGACCAGGGGCCCGGCGCACGCTCCGCGGCCCGCCTCATCCACCCCTGCCACCGGCCCGAACCCGGCTCTCGCCAGCACCCGCTCGTAGCCGGTCAGCCCGCTGTCCCGCCGGGGGGTCAAGCCCACCGGGCGATCTGACCTGGCCGCGGGCACCGTCACGGGCGCTTCATGGCTTGACGGTGGTACTGAACCCCGCGCCGGGCCCGGCGCTGCAGCCAGGTCAGCGGCACCGCAGCGCCGACGCCTGCGACTAGCGGCGCGTACGGCGCCCCGGCGGCCGCCGTCGTGAGCGCTGGCTGGTCAAACGTCGCCGGAATCGGCAAGGTCCGCCAGCGGCTGGGCGGCCACACGACAATGAAGGCGCGGCCGATCACTTCGTTCTCCGGGATCGTGCCGGCGCCCGGATCCCCGGTCCGCATCCGCGAGTCGTCCGAAACCGACCGGTTGTCGCCCATCACCCACAGCCGGCCCTTGGGCACCGTGATGCTGAAATGGATCGCCGACGGGGCCGCACCGGGGTACAGGTACGACGACTCGCGCAGCGGCACGCCGTTGACCGTCACGAGTCCCTGCGCGTTGCAGCACGCCACATGATCGCCCGGCAGGCCGATGACCCGTTTGACATAGTCCGTCCCCTGATCAGCCGGGGTTCCGAACAGCCCCGCGATCGAGCTGAACAGCGGCCGCAGGGTGACGTCATAGGCACGAACTATCGGGTCCGATGACGAGCGGCTGACCGGGGCCGGCGGATTCCATGACCCGGTGCCGTTGAAGACGATGACATCGCCACGGTCGACGCTACGGAAGTCATACACGAGCTTGTTGACCAGGACCTTATCGCCGATCAAAAGCGTGTCTTCCATCGAGGACGAAGGGATGAAGAACGGCTGCACGACGAAACTCTTGATAACGAGCGCGATGGCGAGCGCCACCACGATCAGTATCGGCAGCTCCTGCCAGGCGGACAAGCGCCGCTGACCTCTCCGAGCCCTCGGCTTGGAGGCGTCCTGCTGCCCATCAGACGGCTCCTGGCCGCCAGCCGGCTCCTCCCGCGGCTCCTGTGGCTCTGGCGGGTCCTGCCGGGCCGTGGCGGCCGCTACTGGCTCGGCCGCGCCGCCATGGGCGCCGAGATCCTCTGTCAGCCAGTCCGGGCTGCCCTGCTCGTCGTTCATCACGCAGAGCCTATCCGGCCGTCCGGCCGGCAGCGGGTCAGGAATGTGCTCGGTTCGGCTTTCCCTCGGCTTTGCTCCGGTAACGCATCCGGATCCGGGCGGGCCCTTGTCCGCCGCGTCCGCCGGTAGCCAATGAAGAGGGGAACGGCGACCGCAGCGCCCGCCGCAGCAGGAAGGGACGCGGCAGCCGCGGCCGATCCAGCCCGCACGATGCCCCGCTGGCCGAAGGTGGCCGGGATCGGCAGGATTCGCCATCGGCTGGGCGGCCAGGCAATGACGAACGCGCGGCCGATCACCTTGTTCTCAGGGATCATGCCGTTGCCAGGGTCGGCCTGGTGACCACGGGAATCATCGGAAATGCCCCGGTGGTCGCCGAGCACCCAGAGGTAACCAGGCGGCACGGTGATGGTAAAGCGACTAGGTTCCCCTGGCGGCGCACTGGTAGGCGGATTGCCCGGATACAGGTAGGAGTGCTCGTCCAGCGCCACGCCGTTGACGGTGATCAGGCCCTGGGCGTTGCAGCACACGACGTGGTCCCCTGGCACGCCGATCACGCGCTTGACGTAGTCGGTCTCGTTGAGCGGTGAGCCGAACAGGCTGCCGACGGCGTCGAACCCCTTGCGCAGCGTGTCGTCGTAGATACGGGTCGCGAGTCCCTGGCCGGGCGTCACGGCGGGCTGAGCCGGGTCCCAGCTGCCGGTTCCGTCGAAGACGACGATGTCGCCGGGCTGAATCGCCCGGAAGTGGTAGACGACCTTGCTGACCAGGATCTTGTCGCCAACGTCCAGCGTGTCCTGCATGGAGCCGGTCGGGATGACGAAGGCCTGTACCACGAAGGTCTTGATGACGATCGCGATGACGAGCGCGACGACGAGTAGCAGTGGCAGCTCGCGGGCCAGCGGCCGAGCCCTCCGCGCAACGACGGGCGGGTCGCCTGCCTCTGCGGGCTCGGCTGTCACCGCCGTACCCTGTCGCGCCTACGTGACAGCCGGGTATGGACGCTACCGAGCAGGCGTGGTCTCGCGCCGCTCCCGGATCCTGGCCCGCTTGCCCCGCAGCTCGCGGAGGTAGTACAGCTTCGCCCGGCGCACCCGGCCCCTGGTCACGACCTCGATCTTGTCGATCGCGGGCGTGTGCACCGGGAAGGTGCGCTCGACGCCGACGCCGTAGCTGATCTTGCGAACGGTGAAGGTCTCCCTGACGCCGCCGCCCTGGCGGCGGATGACCACACCCTGGAACACCTGGATCCGAGAGCGGTTGCCCTCCGTGACCTTGACGTGGACCTTGAGGGTGTCGCCAGGGCGGAAGTCCGGGATGTCGGATCGGATCTGCGCCTGCTCTAGCTCGGCAATCGCGGTGTGCATCGCTGCGCTTCCTCGGTCATCATCAGCGCACGCCTGCGAACGCGCTGGATCGGTCTGATGTCTGTACGCCCCGGGCGACTGAGCCACGAGAGCACAAGCATGCCTGCTGTGGGGCGGTGCCTTTAGTGTGCCATATCTTGGCCGTCAACCGGAAAACCGGCCTCAGCCAGCACCGCCCGGTCGCGGGAGTCCAGCAGGTCAGGTGCCTCCCGGACTAGCCGTGCTATCAGGTCAGGCCGGTTCTCCGCGGTCCGGCGCAGCGCGGCGTCCCGGCGCCATCGGGCGATCGCGGCGTGGTCGCCCGACAGCAGCGCGGGCGGTACATCGCGGCCGCGCCAGACCCGCGGCCGGGTGTAGGCGGGACCTTCGAGCAGGCCCGCACCGAACGAGTCGTCCGCGGCGGACTCGGCGTTGCCCAGCACGCCGGGCAGCAGCCGGCAGACTGCTTCCGCCATCACCAGGACGGCCAGCTCGCCGCCGGCCAGCACATAGTCACCGATGCTCACCTCCTCGACGCGCATGCGGGTCCGAGCGTCCTCGGCGACCCGCGCGTCGATCCCCTCGTACCGACCGCAGGCGAAGATCAGCCAGCTCTCGCTGGCGTACCGTTCCGCGGTCTGCTGGGTGAACGGCACGCCGGTCGGGGTCGGGATCAGCAGCAGCGGGCCAGCTTCCGGCGGCGGGGCGTCCACCCGCCGCGCCAGCACAGTGGCCAGCGCCTCGCCCCACGGCTCAGGCTTCATCACCATGCCCGGTCCGCCGCCGAACGGCGCGTCGTCCACAGTCCGGTGCAGGTCGTGAGCCCAGTCCCGCAGGTCGTGCACGCCAAAGGTGATGTCGCCGCGGTCGGCCGCCTTCCCGATGAGCGAGACGCCCAACGGACCGAAGTACTCAGGGAAGATCGTGATGATGTCGATGCGCACGGTGCTGCCTCCGCCTGCCACCCAGCTCAGATCGCGGCCTCCGGATCGAGCAGCCCGGCAGGCGGGTCGACTCGCACCAGGCGGGCCTCCAGGTCTACCTCGGTCACGATGGCAGCCACGAACGGGATCAGGATCTCCGCTCCGGCCCGCGAGCCGCTGCCGGCCACGACCAGGAGGTCCTGCCCGTGGTGGAGGACGTCCGTGACGGCGCCGACCGGTGCGCCGTCAGGTCCGACCACGGTCAGCCCAATGAGCTCGTGGTCACGATAGCTGTCCGGGTCTGGCAGGTCCTCGAGGTCCGCCGAGTCGACCAGCAGCAGCGTGCCGCGCAGCGACTCCGCAGCGGCCCGGTCCTCGATGTCAGCAAACCTGACCAGCAGCCTGCCGGAGTGCCACCGTGTGCCGGCGACGGTGAGCGGTCCGGCGGCGGCGGGCTCGGTTTCCAGCACGGCACCCGCAGCGAGCCGCAGCTCCGGATCGTCGGTCCGGACCTCGACTGCCAGCTCGCCGCGTACGCCGTGCGGCCTGCTAATCCGGCCGACTACGAGCTGCATGGCGGCTAGCGAACCTCGTCGGCATCCAGCAGGTCGACGCGAACGTAGTTGCTCCCGGCCAGCGAGCCGATCACGGTCCGCAGCGCTCTGGCCGTGCGGCCACCGCGACCGATGACCTTGCCGAGGTCATCGGGGTGCACGCGCACCTCGAGCACACGTCCGCGGCGCAGCCCGCGGCTGTCGACTTGGACGTCCTCAGGGTGCTCGACGATCCCCTTGACCAGGTGCTCCAGGGCCTCCTCGAGCATGTCAGGAGCTGCCATCTTCCTCGCCGGCGCCGTCTGCAGCCGCCTCAGTCTGCTCTGCCGTCTCAGCTGCCGGAGCCTCAGCCGCCGGAGCGGTCTCAGCCGCAGGAGCCTCAGCCGCAGGAGCCTCAGCCGCAGGAGCCTCAGCCGCAGGAGCCTCAGCCGCAGGAGCCTCAGCCGCAGGAGCCTCAGCCGCCGGAACCTCAGCCGCCGGAACCTCTGCCGCAGGAGCCTCTGCCGCAGGAGCAGTCTCAGCCGCCGGAGCCTCTGCCGCAGGAGCAGTCTCAGCCGCCGCCTTGGGCTCCTGGGCCTCCGCCTTCTTGGCCCTGGTCGACCTGGTGGAGGTCCGGGACTTCGGCTTGGCCTCGCTCTCAACCAGCGTCTCAGCAACCGCGGCGGCGAACGCAGCCTTCCGGTCCGCCCGTGGCTCGGCGGTGCGCAGCGTTCCCTCGCTGCCGGGCAGGCCCTTGAACTTCTGCCAGTCGCCGGTGATCTCGAAGATCTTCCGCACCGGGTCGGTCGGCTGGGCGCCGACGGACAGCCAGTGCTGAACACGCTCGGTATCGACTTCGATAAGCGACGGCTCGGACTTGGGGTGATACTTGCCGATTTCCTCGATCGCGCGACCGTCCCGCTTGGTGCGGGCGTCAGCGACGACGATCCGGTAGTAGGGCGCGCGGATCTTTCCCAGGCGCTTCAGCTTGATCTTGACAGCCACGGCTGTGGTCTTCTCCCAGCGAATTGGTGCGGGCAGATCGCGCCCCCCGGGTGAGGAATCCGGATGCACGCCGCCCATGGTGCCCGGTGTCGCGAGCGAGAGAGGGCGCCGCGTAGCCGAGCGTAGTCACCACATTCTGCCAGACGCGGCCCGCAGGAGCTAAATCAGAGCAGTCTGATAGGGCACCAGAGCGACATCCACGCCACTAGAAGGGCGTTGCTGACGCCCTCGTGCCCCCATGACAGCAGCTAGCGACCCTTCTTGCCCTGGCGGCCGCGGAAGGCGGGCGGCAAGTTGGGCTGGCCGGACCCGCCCTGACCGGGACCGCCCGGCGGCGTCGGCAGCCGGAAGCCGCCGGAGCTGCCTGCATTGCCGAGACCGGGCAGCGACCCGAGGCCGGGCAGCGCCGCGGGGTTGGCCATGCCGGTCCCGCCAGCGCCGGTCCCGCCAGCGCCGAGCCCGCCTGCGCCCACCGGGCCGGCGCTGCCGTCGGCGCCAGCCGCAGCCGCGCGCCCCGCACCACTGCCGGCTCCGGCGCCGCGGCTCGCGCCCGCGGGTCGACCGCCGCCGCGGCCCTTCTTCTTTGCCTTGCCGCGGGACTTGCTGGTCCGCCGCATCCCGCCCATACCGGGCATGCTGCCCATCATCTGCTTCATCATCTTCTGGCCCTCGAGGAACCGGACGATGAGCTGGCTCACCTCGCCGACAGTCACGCCGGACCCGGCCGCGATCCGCGCCCGCCGGGAACCGTTGATGATCTTCGGGTTCCGCCGCTCATCCTTGGTCATCGAGTTGACGATCGCCGCCGCGCGGTCCAGGTCCTTGTCGCTGACCTGACTGAGCAGCTCCCGGTTCTGCGCGGCCCCGGGCAGCATGCCGAGCAGGTTCCCGATCGGTCCCAGCTTGCGGACCATCGCCAGCTGCTCGACGAAGTCCTCCAGGGTGAACCCCTCGCCCGAGGTGAGCTTGCCCGCCATCGTGGCGGCCTGCTCCTCATCGAAGGTCCGCTCAGCCTGCTCGATCAGGGTCAGTACATCGCCGAGGTCGAGGATGCGGGACGCCATCCGGTCGGGGTGGAAGACATCGAAGTCCGCCAGCTTCTCGCCGGTGGACGCGAACATCACCGGCCTGCCCGTCAGCTGCCGGATGGACAGCGCCGCGCCGCCGCGGGCGTCACCGTCAAGCTTGGTCAGCACAACGCCGTCGTAACCGACGCCGTCGAGGAACGCCTGCGCCGTCGCCACGGCGTCCTGGCCGATCATGGCGTCCACGACGAACAGGATCTCGTCCGGGTCGACGGCGTCCCTGATGTCGCGGGCCTGCTGCATCATCTCCTCGTCGACGCCGGTCCGGCCGGCGGTGTCGACGATGACGACGTTGTAGAGCTTGTGCTGCGCCTCGGCGACGCCCATGTTGGAAGCGGCCACGGGGTCACCGACGCCGCTGCCAGGGAACGGGGCGAACACCGCCACGCCCGCCCGCTCACCGAGAACCTGGAGCTGCTGGACCGCGTTCGGCCGCTGCAGGTCGGCGGCGACGAGCAGGGGTGTGTTGCCCTGGGACTTCAGCCAGTGCGCGAGCTTGGCCGCCAGCGTCGTCTTACCAGAGCCCTGCAGGCCGGCCAGCATGATCACGGTCGGCGGATTCTTGGCAAACCGCAGCCGTCGTGCCTCGCCGCCGAGGATCTCGACCAGTTCCTCGTTGACGATCTTGATAACCTGCTGCGCCGGGTTCAGTGACTCCGAGACCTCGGCCCCGCCCGCCCGTTCCCGCACGGCCGTGATAAACGTCCGCACCACCGGCAGCGCGACGTCTGCCTCGAGCAGCGCGATGCGGATCTCGCGGGTGGTCGCGTCGATGTCGGCCGCCGACAGCCGTCCGCGCCCACGCAGCGATGAAAAGACCTGGTTGAGCCGATCGGAAAGAGTCTCGAACACCTGAGGTCCTTGCTGCGAGCGGGCGTCTACGCAACCTAAGGTTATCCGGGAACGTGGTTGTCCCGGGTCGCGGCCGCTGGCCGGGCCGCCGCGCTACCCAGCCAGTATCGCGTCCACGAACACTTCGGGATCGAAGAACGCCAGGTCGTCGGGCCCCTCGCCGAGCCCCACCAGCTTGACCGGGACGCCGAGCTCTCGCTGTACCTGGATGACGATGCCACCCTTAGCGGTGCCGTCGAGCTTGGTCAGGATGATCCCGGTGATGTCCACCACCTCGGCGAAAACCCGCGCCTGGCGCAGGCCATTCTGACCGGTGGTGGCGTCGAGCACGAGCAGCACCTCGTCGACGGTGCCGTGCCGCTCGATCACCCGCTTGATCTTGCCGAGCTCGTCCATGAGACCGACCTTGGTGTGCAGCCGGCCAGCCGTGTCCACGATCACGGTGTCGACACCCAGCTCGATGCCCTCATTGACCGCGTCAAAGGCGACGCTAGCCGGATCGGCGCCCTCGCGGTCCGACCGCACGACCTGCGCGCCGACCCGCTCGCCCCAGGTTTGCAGCTGGTCTGCCGCCGCAGCGCGGAAAGTGTCCGCGGCGCCCAGCACCACCGTCTTCCCGTCTCCGACGAGCACCCGGGCCAGCTTGCCGCACGTCGTGGTCTTCCCGGTGCCGTTCACCCCGACGACGAGCACCACCGACGGACGGTCTCCATGCCGGGCCAGTCGCAGCGACCGGTCCATATCCGGGCCGAGCACCGCGAGCAGGCCGGTCCGCAGCAGGCTGCGGACCTCCGCGGGGTCGTTCGTGCCGACGACCTTTACCTCAGTCCGCAACTGGTCGACCACGTCGCGGGCCGGGCCGACGCCCATGTCCGAGGTGATGAGGACGTCTTCCATCTGCTCCCAGGCCTGCTCGTCGAGCTTGCCGGTGGAGATGAGGTTGAGCAGCACGGAGCCGATCGCGGAATGCGACCGGGCGAGCCGGCTACGCAGCCGGGTCAGCCGGCCGGCCGACGGCGGCGGCTTTTCGATGACGGTGCTCGGCGCCGGCCCGACGACAACGTCCTCCGGCGCCAGCGTGCCCGACGCAGACTCGTCGCGCTCGAGCGTGCCAACCGCGGTCGCGCCTCCGGGCTCAGGCCCCGGCTCCTGACCGTCGGGGTGCTGCCGCCTCGACCGGACCAGAGGAATGACGGCCGCTGTGCCGCCGCCCACGACAACGACACCGATCAGCGCGTAAATGAGATCTGCAACCATGGCGGAACCAGTCTGACAGACGGTGCCGGCTAAACAGACTGGGGCGACTAGACGGCTTCGCGCTCCCGCAGCCGCTGGCTGATCACGGTGGAAACTCCGTCGCCCCGCATGCTGACCCCGTACAGCGTGTCGGCGACCTCCATGGTCCGCTTCTGGTGAGTCACGATGATGAGCTGAGATTGATCGCGCAGCTCGGCCAGGATTTCCAGCAGCCGCTGCAGATTGGTGTCGTCGAGCGCCGCCTCAACCTCGTCGAGCACATAGAACGGCGACGGACGAGCCCGGAAGATCGCCAGCAGGAACGCGATCGCCGTCAGCGCCCGCTCGCCACCCGACAGCAGCGAAAGCCGCTTGACCTTCTTGCCGGCCGGCCTGGCCTCGACGTCGATGCCGGTCGCCAGCATGTCCTCGGGGTCGGTGAGCACGAGGCGGCCCTCCCCGCCGGGGAACAGCCTCTCGATGATCGCCGCGAACTCCCGTGCGGTGTCGGCGTACGCGCGACTGAACACCTCCTGGACCCGCTCGTCCACCTCTCGGATGACGGTGAGCAGGTCGCGCCGGGTCTTCTTCAGGTCCTCCAGCTGAGACACCAGGAAAGCGTGCCGTTCTTCCAGAGCGGCGAACTCCTCGAGCGCCAGCGGATTGACCTTGCCGAGCCGGTCGAGCTGTCGCTGCGCCTGCTGGCCACGCCGCTCTATCGCCACCCGGTCGAACGCCTCGTCCGGCCCGTATTCCGTGGTGAGGACGTCAGCCTCGACCGCGAACTCCTCGAGCGCCCGCTCGGCGATCTGATCCAGTTGCAGCTGCCGAGTCGTGCGGGCTACCTGAGCGCCGTGTGCGCTGTCCATCACCCGCTCGAGCTCGTCGGAGGCTTCCCTGATCCGCGCTCGCACCGTCTTCAGCTCGCCGTCTCGCCGACCGCGCGCCGCGTCGGCGTCCTGCCGCTCCGCGTCAGCGGCCGCCACCGACTCCACGATCCTGACCAGGGCGATCGTGGCGCCAGCCTTGACAGCGCCCGCGATGAGAGCTCCGGCCGCCCGCCGCTTTGCCCTCTCGACCGCCTGGGCGGCGGCCTGCCGTTCAGCGGTAGCCGTCGCCGCCAGGGCGTCGGCACGGCCAGAGATGGCGCGCAGCCGTTCCTCGGCCGTGCGGACCTCCAGCCGCGCTTCCGTCTCCGCGTTGCGGGCGATGGCCGCGGCGTCGGCCAGCTGCTGTCCAGGCGAGCTCGCCTCGGCCGCTTCGTCGGGACCCCGGTCCTCGGGCTCCTCGGCTTCCAGCTCTGTCAGCCGCGCCCGCGCGTCTTCGAGCTGCGACAGGCTCTGCTGCCGCGAGGAGTCCGCTGCCGCGATGGCCTCCGTCAGCCGCGCGACCTCATCCCTGGCCGCCCTGGCCCGGCCGCCCAGCGAGCCGAGCGTCCCCGATGTCTTCGCGGCCTCCGCGTCGGCCTGCTGCAGCGCGGCAGCGGCCGTGGCGACCGCCTGCCTGGCCCGCTCCTCGTCCTCGAGAGCAGCGGACAGCTTCTGCTCCGCAGCCTCGCAGCGAGCCTCGGCTTCACCAAGCTGCGTCGCCGCCTGGTTTGCGGCGGCCCGCAGACTGAGCAGGCTCTGGCCGCCAGCCGAGCCGCCGCGAGCCCAGTGCGTACCGAGCACGTCGCCTTCGGCGGTGACCACCCGGAGCCGCGGCTGCGTCTGCAGCACCCGAACCCCGACCACAAGGTCCGGCACGACGACCACGTCGCCGAGAAGCTCGGCGAGCGCGCCGGCGAGTTCCGGCGGACCGCTGACAAGATCAACTGCTGGAGTAACGGGTTCGGCACCGGTCGCGGCCGCCGATCGCGCGAGACTCTCCGGCGGTGCCAGCCTGGGGTGACGACCCTCCGCGGATCCGGCCCCGTCTGCCGCGATGACCAGCCCTGCGCGCCCGGCCTCCTTGCTGCGGAGCATGGTGAGGATCTCGACGGCAGCATCCACGCTGGCTACCGCCACGGACCCGGCGGCCGCACCGAGCGCGGCAGCGATCGCCTCCTGCGCGCCGTCGCTCACGGTCAGCAGTCCAGCGAGCGGCCCGAGTACGCCGTCGAACTCACCTGACTCGGCCAGTAGCACATCGGACGCGTCGGCGCCGCTTGTCACCGCCTCCGCCAGCGCCTGCTCTCGGGCAGCGTACGCGGCCCGGTGCTCGCTGGCTGCATGCTCCTCTCGCCGCCGCTCCGCAACCCGGGCAGCGGCGGCCGCCAGCTCGGCGGATGCCTGCTCATGGCCCGCCGCCAGGTCATCCCGGCCCGTTTCCTGCGCGACCCGGTCCTGCAGCGCGGTGTGCTCCGCCTGCGCCTGCTCCGCTCTGACCCGGGCTTGGTCGGCCGCCGTAGAGAGCCGGGCTGCTTCCTCCGCCGCCGCACCCTCCCGGCTCAGCGCGGCCTCAACCTGGCCGCGGAGCCGGGCCAGCCGGTCCCCGCGCTGGGCAGCGGCCCTGGCAGCAGCCGCCAGCTGACGCTCGTTCTCGGCCTGCGCAGCCTCGGCTGCCTCCCGGCTGGCGACTGTCGCCGTCAGCTGCTCCCGAGCTGCCGACAGCCGCTCGCTCAGCTCGCGCTCCTGGCCCCGGAGCTGCGTGGCCTCGAGGTCCAGCTCGTCCGGGTCACGACCGGTCCGCTGCAACTCGGGTTCCGACAGGTACCGCTGCCGCTCCGCCGAGAGGCCGAGCAGGCCGCGGATCCGCTCGGCCAGACCGGCCAGCGCGACGAACGTGTCTTGCGCTGCGGCAAGCCGCGGCGCATCCTCCTGCTCCGCCGCCTCAAGCCCTGCCTCGTCAGCCCGTGC
The DNA here is from genome assembly GCA_963718765.1 of uncultured Actinomycetota bacterium. Taxonomy (GTDB): domain Bacteria; phylum Actinomycetota; class Actinomycetes; order Streptosporangiales; family Streptosporangiaceae; genus JAJYUU01. Next base: position 21,223 of record CAVQZV010000015.1, on the reverse strand, counting down.
CGCCGCGACCGCGGCTTCCAGGCTCGCCCGCAGCTGCGCCGCTGCGGTCTCGTCCGCCTGATCCTGCTGCAGCTCGGCGGCACGCGTCACGTAATCGTCGGCCAGCAGCCGCAGTCGAGCATCCCGCAGGTCCGCCTGGATCGCCGAGGCCATCCTGGCGATCTCCGCTTGCTTGCCCAGGGGCTTGAGCCGCCGCCCTAGCTCAGCGGTGAGGTCGACGAGCCTGGTCAGGTTCGCCTGCATGGCGTCGAGCTTGCGGACCGCCTTCTCCTTGCGCCGCCGGTGCTTCAGCACGCCCGCCGCTTCCTCGATGAGAGCGCGTCGCGCCTCGGGGCCGGCGTTCAGCACCTCGTCCAGCTGTCCCTGCCCGACGAGGACGTGCATCTCCCGGCCGAGCCCGGAATCGGACAGCAGTTCGGCGACATCGAGCAGCCGGCACTGGTCGCCATTGATGGCGTACTCGCTTTGCCCGGACCGGAACAGCAGGCGGCTGATCGTGACCTCGGAATAGTCGATCGCAAGCGCGCCGTCGCTGTTGTCGATCGTCAGCGTCACCTCGGCCCGGCCCAGTGCCGGCCGGCCTGCCGTCCCGGCGAACACGACGTCGTCCATCTTGCCGCCGCGCAGCGGCTTGACGCCTTGCTCGCCCATGACCCAGGCAAACGCGTCAACAACATTGGACTTGCCGGAGCCATTCGGCCCGACAATGCACGTAATGCCCGGCTCGAACCGCAATGTGGTGGCGGAGGCGAAGGATTTGAACCCGCGCAGGGTCAGGGTCTTCAGGTACAGCTGCAGACTCCTCCCCGGACGCCCGTCGTTCACCTTAGCCGAGAAAACCGAAGAGGGACGCATTCCGCGTCCCTCACCGTTCGGTTTTCGTGGCCGGAGCGCTCGCCAATTAGGTGAGCGCAGGCTCGCGAACCGGAACTAGCAGGTCGTGACCGGCCGAGGCAACTAGCACATCGTTCTCATCCTGGAGCCGGGCAAGCTCGGCCTCCAGGTCTCGTACTCGCTGCTGCAGACGGCGCATCTCTGCGACCATGCGGGGATCCGGCCCGCCGACGTGGCCGAGTAGAGCCTTTGCCATTGTGTAAGGTCCTCCACACTGAGTGACCAGGGTGGGCAAGCACGCAGGCGCCCGGAATAGCAGGCCAGACGCTGCTCTGCGAAGAGGATCTTCCGGCAGTGCTCATCCATGGAGGAGCTGCGCGCTGGTTAACACTTTCATGGTCCCACCGTCAAGGCTATTCGGTCAAGTTTGGCGATCCCGCAGGTCAGAGCCGTGTAGCGGAGGAAACAATGGCCGACCCAAAGCCTCATCGCTCCCGGAATCCGGATATGCCACCTTCGGCCTGCGCCCACCGGTGGGTCACCCGCCTGACCTTGCCAGGTCGCCGTCGCCAGCTAGCGGCGTCGTCGTTCTCGAGTCGCCGGAGCAGTTCCTCACAGCCGCGTCCGTTGCCCTCCGCGACGACCTTGACCCGGCCATCTGGGAGGTTCTCGGCGTAGCCCGCCAGCCTCAGCTCCAGCGCGTTCGCCCGCACCCACCAGCGGAATCCGACTCCCTGCACGCGGCCCTCCACCCATGCGGTCAGCCGCCGACCCGATGCATCCCGGGTGGACCCGTGCTCCCCCGGGGCCCCGCTCTCCCAGGGCCCTGCTGTCCCGGGGACACCCCGGAGCCCGTGGCCCGGACCCCGTGGCCCAGGCCCCGATGGCCCGGAACCCCCCGCAGCGTCTCCCACTCTCACCACCGACCGTTTCGCGGCCGTGGCTGGCAGTGCGGGCACGTGTAGGAGGACCGGTTCATGAATGGATCTCGCCGGATCGGCGTGCCACAGCGCGGGCATGGCTCGCCTTCTCGGCCGTAGACGGCGAGCGAGCGGTCAAAGTACCCGCTCTCCCCGTTGACGTTCACGTACAGGCTGTCGAAGCTGGTGCCGCCGTCCCTGAAGGCCTCGGCGAAGACGTCGGAAACGGCCGACATCAGAACCGCCACCTGCCGCCTGGGCAGTCGGTCCGTGGCCCGCGCGTAGTGCAGCTTGACCCGCCAGAGCGCCTCGTCGGCGTAGATATTGCCAATACCGCTGACCAGCGACTGGTCGAGCAATGCTCGTTTGATACCCGTCCGCCGGGCGTGCAGGCGGACTGCAAGCGCATCGAGATCGAACGCGTCCTCGAGCGGGTCAGGCGCGATATGCGCGATCTGGGACGGCAGCTGCGCGCCGTCGGCCGACAGCAGCAGGTGCCCGAAGGTGCGCTGGTCAGTGAACCTCAGGTCAGTGCCGCCGTCGGAAAAAGTGAACCGCGTCCGCACGTGCGGCGACAGCGGCGCGTCCGCGGGGCCGACGAGAAGCTGCCCGCTCATGCCCAGGTGGGCTAGCAGCGCGTCGTCGCCAATGGGGAGCCACAGGTACTTGCCGCGGCGGCGCGCGTCGTCGATGACGCGGCCGGCCAGCCTGGCCGCGAAGTCAGCCGGCCCGCCTGCGTGCCGCCGCACCGCGCGCGGATGCAGGACCGCTACCTCGGCGATGCGCCGCCCGACGACGAATTGCTCGAGGCCACGCCGGATGACCTCGACCTCAGGAAGCTCCGGCACCCGCCTGTCCCGAGGTGATGGCGGTCCATGCCGCCTCCGCTGCCTGCTGCTCGGCTTCCTTCTTCGACCGGCCCTCGCCCTGACCGTGGGTCTGTGAGCCGATCCGCACGAACGCGCGGAAGAACTTCTGGTGATCCGGGCCGCTCTCCTCGACGTGATACTCGGGCACGCCCAGGTTCAGTTCAGCGGTCAGTTCTTGAAGCGAGGTCTTCCAGTCCAGCCCTGCTCCGAGGCGGGCCGCGCGCGCGATCAGCGGGTCGAATAGCCGGTGCACGAGCTCGTCCGCCAGCGCGAGACCCTTGTCCAGGTAGACCGCTCCGATAACCGCTTCCAGCGTGTCGGCCAGGATCGACGACTTGTCCCGGCCCCCTGTTCCCTCCTCGCCCTTGCCCAGCCACACGTAAGCACCGAGGCCCAGGCCGCGCGCGACGCCTGCGAGCGCGCGCATGTTGACCACCGCGGCGCGCAGCTTCGCCAGCTGGCCTTCCGGCAGGTCAGGATAGGAGCGGAACAGCGTGTCCGTCACGATCAGCCCGAGCACCGAGTCGCCCAGAAACTCCAGCCGCTCGTTCGTGGGCAGCCCGCCGTTCTCGTACGCATACGAGCGATGCATGAGCGCCCGGTCTAGCAGTTCCGGCTTGACCGTAACCTGCAGCGCCTGCAGCAGGCCGTCGGTCCCGGCAGCGTCACTCACCCGCAGACCTCCAGCCGTGCCATGGGCTCGCGTCTAACGGCACGTCAGGACGGCGCGATGACCTGGCGCCTGTTATAGACACCGCAGGTCGGACACGCCGTGTGGGGCAGCTTGGGCTCCCGGCAGTTGGGGCAGGCCACGAGCTGAGGCGCAGTCGCCTTCCACTGGGCCCGGCGGGACCTGGTATTGCTCCGCGACATCTTCCGCTTCGGTACTGCCACCTCATTGCTCCTTATTACTGCTGAAGTCCTTCAGCGCCGCCCACATCGCGCCGCGCCGCTCGTGGCTGTGGCCTGGCTCGGCGTCGGCCAGCCGAACACCGCACTCCACGCACAGCCCCTGACAGCCGTCCTCGCAGCGGGGCGAGAGCGGCAACTCGAGCACGACCGCGTCACGCAGCGCCGGTTCCAGGTCCAGCAGACCGCTGGCCTCGAGCCGGTAGCTATCCGCGCCGTCGGGGTCCTCGACCCCGCCGCCGCCAACGTACAGCTCCTGGAACCGCACCTTGATCGCCGAGGTAAACGGCTCCAGGCACCGTGCGCACTCGCCCACCAGCGGGCTGGTCACGGTCGCCGTCACCAGCACGCCCTCGGCCACGCCTTCAAGCTGCAGGTCCAGCCCGAGCTCCGCGCCGGCGGGCACCCGCGCCAGCTCGACGCCCAGGTGCTCTGGGGCCGGAACGGTACGCGTGAGCGTACGTGCGGACCCAGGGCCGAGATCCCTCGTGTCGAAGACCAGCGGGCCCCGGGCATCCCTATGGCTAGGTGCGGGCGAGGTAGGCGGCATGGAAGTGTGGCTGCAGGCAGATTGGTGGTAGTGGCACAGTGTCCGCTAAGCCTACCGGCTGGCCAGCAGCAATCCCAAACGGCGAAGGCTACTGCTGGCTTAGCCGCGTGATCAGGTGGCTCAGCACGCTGGGCGGCACCAGGCCGCTCACGTCGCCGCCGTACTTGGCGAAATCCTTGACCAGGCTCGAGGACAAGAACGCGTACAGCGGGTTAGTGGTCATGAACAGCGTCTCGACGCCGGCCTGGCTGTAGTTCATCTGGGCCATCTGCATCTCGTAGTCGAAATCGCTGACAGCGCGCAGCCCCTTGACGATCGCCGAGATCCCGTTGGCCTTGCAAAAGTCGACGGTCAGGCCCTCGAAGCTGTCAACCCGCACGTTGCCGAGTTCCTTGGTGACCTCCCGGATGAGCTCGACCCGCTCAGCGGCAGTGAACAGGGAGGTCTTGCTGGGGTTCCTGGCCACCGCGACCACGACTTCGTCGTAGAGGCTTGCGGCGCGAGTGATGATGTCGAGGTGCCCGTTCGTCACAGGATCGAAGGATCCAGGGCAGACCGCACGGCGCACGCGCCTCACGCTCCCGTCGGAGAACTTCCCATCAGCTTGCCGCTTGCGGCCAGACCGTACCAGAGGGTCGCCTCGCCGTATCTGCGGGACCTGTCTGGTTCGTACCCAGCTGGCCAGGTTGGCGGCCCTGAGCGGGTGGCCCGCTCGAGCGCGACTACGGCGCCCGGCGCCAGCCAGGCCCCGGCGAGGGCGGTCAAGACCCGGGTCAGCTCGTCGTCACTCACCCGGTACGGCGGATCGGCGAAAACGAAATCCCGTGGCGCGAGCTCACCCCGCCCGCGGGCCAGGAGCCGGGCCGCCCGGTCGTTCACCACATGTGCGCCAGCCAGCCCGAGCGCAGCGGCGTTCTCCCTGATCACGCGCGCGGCCCTGGCGTCGGCCTCGACCAGCAGGACGTCCGCCGCGCCCCGGGACAGCGCCTCGAGCCCGACGGCTCCCGAGCCCGCGTACAAGTCCAGCACTCTCGCGCCCGCCAGGCTGCCGCGGATCGCCTCGACGGTGGCGAACAGCCCCTCCCGTGCCCGGTCGCTTGTAGGCCGGGTCATCCGGCCGGGTACCACCGCCAGCCGGCGTCCGCCGGCTGCACCGCTGATGATCCGCGGGCTCACGCCTTTTCCAGGAACGAGGTCTGCTCAGCCTCGACAAGGGCCCGCACGGCCGCTGCCAGGCCCGGCTGGCCGGCCAGCGCCGGGTCGCCGTCGACAACCTGGGTCGCGTCGTCTCGCGCGTGCCCGATCAGATCCTCGTCGCGCAGCAACTGCAGCAGCCTCAAGCTCGACTTGCGGCCGGCCTGGGCCGTGCCGAGCACGTCGCCCTCCCGCCGCTGCTCCAGGTCGATCCGGGACAGCGCGAAACCGTCCGTCGTGCTGGCGACCGCGTCCAGCCGAGCTCGCGCTGGCCCGGCCTCGGGAACCTCGGTCACCAGCAGGCATAGTCCAGGATCGCGGCCACGGCCCACCCGGCCGCGCAGCTGGTGGAGCTGGGACACGCCGAACCGGTCAGCGTCCATGATCACCATGACGACGGCGTTGGGCACATCGACGCCAACCTCGACAACGGTGGTGGTGACGAGCACATCCACCAGGCCGTCGGCGAACGCCAGCATCACCTTTTCCTTCTCCTCGGCGGGCAGCCGGCCGTGCAGGATGCCGAGGCGCACACCCGCTAGCGGCCCAGCCGCAAGCTCGGCGGCCAGGTCGAGCACAGCGACCGGCGGGCGGCTGTCCGCCTCTAGTTCGTCGTCGTCGGCGGCGGCCGAGGCGTCCTCATCGCCGATCCGCGGGCAGACCACGTACGCTTGCCGGCCGGCCGCTACCTCCTCGGTGACTCGCTGCCAGGTCCGGGCGAGGTAGTGCGGGCGCTCGGCGACCGGCACGACGTGCGTGCTGATGGGTGACCGGCCGAGGGGCAACTCGGTCAGCGTCGAGACGTCGAGGTCGCCGAACACCGTCATGGCGACCGTCCGCGGAATCGGCGTCGCGGTCATGACCAGCATGTGCGGACGGCCGTCTCCCGCCTTGTCCCGCAGCGAATCGCGCTGCTCCACCCCGAACCGGTGCTGTTCGTCGATGACCACAAGGCCCAGGTCGGCGAACTGCACCCGGTCCTGCAGCAGGGCGTGGGTGCCGATGACGATCCCGGCCTCGCCGGACGCTGCCTCCAGCAGCGCTCTGCGTCGGGCAGGCGCGTTGAGCGATCCGGTTAGGAGCGTCAGCCGGGTGGCGTGCTCCGCGCCACCGAGCTGACCCGCCATCGCCAGCGGGCCCAGCATGCTGGCGATCGACCGGTAGTGCTGCTGCGCCAGCACCTCGGTGGGAGCGAGCAGTGCGGCCTGGCCGGCCGCGTCGACGACCTGCAGCATGGCCCGGAGCGCGATGACGGTCTTACCGGAGCCGACCTCGCCCTGCAGCAGCCGGTGCATCGGCTGGTCCCGGGCCAGGTCGTCGGTGATGGTCGCGCCGGCCAGCTGCTGGCCGATGGTCAGCTCGAACGGCAGCTGGGCATCGAACGCGCCGAGCAGTCCGCCTGGCACCGCCGGCCGCCGTATCGCGCTGTAGCTGGCGGCGGCGAGCCGCCGCTGGGCCAGCAGCACCTGCAAGGTGAAGGCTTCATCCCATTTCAGCCTCGTCCGCGACCGGGCAATGTCGGCGTCGTCGACCGGACGGTGAATGCCGCGCAGCGCGTCCGCATAGCCGACGAGGCCGTGGCGCCGCCGGACTAGCGCGGGCAGCGGGTCGTCCGGGACGTCCAGCACGTCGAGCGCGATCCGCACCGAGTCGGCGATCTTCCAGGATGGAAGCTGGCCGGTGGCCGGGTAGACCGCGATAAGCTGGGCAGCGAACTCTGCCGCCCGTCCCGCGCCGCTGCCGGCGCCGAGTAGCTCGTATTCCGGATGGGTGAGCTGGCGCTTGCCGCGGAAACTCGAAACCTGACCAGAGAACAAGGCCTGGACGCCGGGGGTCAGCTCTACCGCCCGCCAGTCCTGCCGGCCGCGGCCGAAAAAGGTAAGCGTCAGGCGGCCATGGCCGTCGGTCACGACGGCTTCGAAAATAGAGCCTGACCGGTTGCGCATCGGCCGCGTCGACGCGGACAAGACCTCGGCCTGGACGGTCACATGCTCGCCGTCTCGCAGCCCGGCAAGATCGGTCAGCTCGCCACGCCGGTCGTACCGCCGCGGGTAGTAACCGAGCAGGTCACCGACGGTATGTAGGTCGAGCAGCGAGGCCAGCCGCTTCGCCGCTTTGTCGCCGACGACGAGGCGCAATGGGTCAGCGAGGACGGCCATGGGGCCAGAATAGGCCGGACCGCCGTCAGCAGACCGCGTGATAGGCTGTTGCGACTCAGTACCCACTTCCCTGGAGCGATCCCGTGGCTTCCGTCTGCGATGTGTGCGGCAAAGGGCCGGGCTTCGGCAACAATGTGTCGCACTCGCACCGCCGGACCCCGCGCCGCTGGAACCCGAACATTCAGCGCGTGCGCGCGATGGTCGGCAAGACCCCGCGCCGGATGAATGTGTGCACGTCCTGCATCAAGGCTGGCAAAGTAAGCCGCTAGGCAGCCCGGCGGCACTGCGCCGCTAGGCTGCCTGCGGCAGCGTGCCGCTAGCGCAGGTCGGCGGCGGCCCGCAGCCGCCAGCCGTGGTCCACCGGTCCGATCCCGGATCCCAGCGGGAATCCCGCAGCGATGGCGCCGGTGACATATTCCTTGGCCGCCTTGACCGCAGTCGGCACGTCGTCGCCGATCGCGAGGCGGGACGCAACGGCCGATGCGAGCGTGCAGCCGGTGCCATGCGTGTGCACGCTCGCAATGCGTTCGGCTGGGAAGCGGATCACCTCCTGATCGCTCACCAGCAGGTCGACTGGCCTGCCCGGCAGATGCCCGCCCTTCATCAGCACCCACTGCGGGCCCATCGCCAGGATGGCGCGGCCGGCCGCCAGCATCTGCGCCTCGTCGCCGATGCTCATGCCGGTCAGCAACTCGGCCTCGAGCAAGTTGGGCGTCACCACGGTGGCCAGCGGCAGCAGCCGCTCCCGCACTGCATCGAGCGTTCCAGCCGACAACAGGCTGTCGCCGTGCTTCGACACCGCCACCGGGTCAATGACGATGGGAGCTGCCACCTCAGCGAGCGCGTCCGCCACGGTCGCCACCAGCACGGGCGAGGCCAGCATGCCGGTTTTGACGGCCTGCACGCCGATGTCGGAGAGCACGGAGTCGAGCTGGGCGCGCACCGCCTCCGGCGGCAGCTCCCAGTAGCCCTGCACGCCCACCGAGTTCTGCGCGGTCACGGCGCAGACGACGGTCATGCCGTGCACGCCGAGCGCCAGCATGGTCTTCAGGTCGGCCTGGATGCCCGCGCCGCCACCAGAGTCGGAGCCCGCAACAGCGAGGACGCGGGGTGGCGTGGTCGGCATGAGTTCAATCTAGAACATCGCGCGGATCATCCAGCGCCCTGCGAGCTCGCCGGAGCCAGGCTGGTCGACGGCTTGAACGTGCAGTGCGCCCCGTTGTAGGTGCAGTGGATGGGCTGGCCGGCCGTGCCGGAGCCATGGATCTGGATCAGCACGGTGTAGCCGTTCTGGCTGGACCCACCCTCACCGCCATTCTCGTGCGCGGAAATCATGGCGTAGCCGGCGGATTCAGTCCCCGCGAGGGAACTGCTCGCGGTGCCGCTGTCGGCGCCGGATGACCGCCAGCGCGCGCCGTAGACGACGAAGAGGTCCCTGGTTCCTGGGATGACCAACGAGAGGTGCCACAGGCCGAAGTTGTGCGGCGAATGGATCGTGATCAGCATGATGAACCCGTACTGGGTCGACTGGCTCAGCACCTGGTACGAGAAAGTCATGCCCGCCGGCAGGCTGGGGGTGCTAGGCGATGCCGTCACTCCACTACCGGCCGGCAACCCCGGTGCCTGCGCCGGGGCGGTCTGAGGGCAGCTTGCTTGCGTGCAAGGGGTTACCTGGATCGCCTTCCCGAAATTCAGGTTGGCGTGCGGCGTGTAGATCATCACACCCGTCGCGATGACGACGCCGGCCCCGGCAGCGAACCAGGGGGACCACGCCAGTCGGCGGCCGGCCTGCTTCAGGATCCGGCGCTGGCTGCGGGCTACGCGCTGACGCCATTCGGGAGCGACGGCCGGCTTGGCATGGCCAGGAGTCACCCGCCGGCCGGCAGCACGGGACGGGACGCGGCGAGCCGACCGTACGGCTGCGGGCCAGAGCGTCCTCTGTCGTGGTGCTTCGATCCGATGGCGGGGCATCAACCGCGTTATATCAAGCGGCGTCGCCTCTCGGCCACCACATCAGCCATCTGCTTTCCGTTCGGGGTCAACGGGGATGGAAGTGGTCCCAGCCGCCGCGGCCGTGCCAGGGCCGCGAATCGACGAATACCCCGTTCCCCTCCCGGACGTGGCCGACGATGGTCCACCCGTCCGGCACGTGCGCATCGGGAGGAAACGAAGCCGCGAGCACGTGATCCTCTCCCCCGCGCAGCGCCCACCCGCGCCAGTCAGCCCGGAGCACCGCGGCGGCGCCAGCAAGGCGCTCGTCAGCGAGGCTGGGCGACGAGATGTCGATGCTGACACGGCTGGCCACAGCGACGTGGCCGAGGTCAGCGATCAGCCCGTCGCTGACGTCGATCATGGATGTGGCACCGGCAGTGGCGGCCGTCACCCCGGCCGGGTAGTCGGGCTGCGGCCGCCGGTGCGCCGCGACCAGATCGGCCAGCACGCCGTCCGCTGGGTCAAGGCCAGCCGCCAGCAGCGCCAGCCCCGCAGCGGACCGGCCCGGCACTGCACTGACGGCGACCACGTCTCCTGGCCGGGCTCCGCTCCTGGTCACCGGCGGCCTGCCGGCGAGGTCACCGACCGCGGTGATGCCGAGCATGACCGTGTCGGCACTGGTGACGTCGCCGCCGGCCAGTATCGCTCCGGCCCGCTGGCACTCTGCGAGCAGTCCGCCTACCAGCTCGAGGACCCAGGCCACCGCCGTGCCGCCAGGCACGGCCAGGCCGAGCAGTAGTGCCGTCGGCGCTGCTCCCATCGCCGCGACGTCTGCGAGGTTCTGGGCTGCTGCCTTGACGCCGATGTCGGCGGCGCTCGACCAGTCGCGGCGGAAATGCCTGCTCTCGATCAGCAGATCCGTAGTCACGACCGTCCGGCCATCCGGCGCGGGAAGCACCGCCGCATCGTCGCCGATGCCGACCACAGCGGTCCCTGGCACGGGCACGAGCGCACGGATCTGGGCTATCAGCCCAAATTCGCCGAGGTCGGCAACAGTAATGGCGTCCTCCCGCGATAGCGTTAGTGAACGACCACGAGTGTGGAGGGGCGCAATGGTGCAGGCTTACATTCTCGTGCAGACCGAGGTCGGGAAGGCAGCCGAGGTAGCCACCGCAATCGCGAAGATCGCCGGCGTTACCCAGGCTGACGACGTGACCGGACCCTACGACGTGATCGTCCGAGCCGAATCGGAGAACGTCGACGAACTCGGCCGGATGGTTGTGGCACAGATTCAGGGCGTCCCTGGCATCACCAGAACGCTCACCTGCCCGATCGTCCACATCTAGCTGAGAATCTCAGCGTCGGCGGCCAGCACCGCCGTGGTGCGGGGCCCCAGGCCGAGTTCTGCAGCCAGCCGCAGGTCGTCGACGGTGTCGACGTCGCGGCGCAGCCCGGCCAGCGGCCGGCCCGCGGCGATCTCAGCAGCGCCGTCGGCCAGATGGCGGTTCCGGGACAACGTGCCGAACCGGGGGCGGAATTGCGCCCCCGGGGCTGCCGCGTACAGCGTGGTGCCGGTTCCGCTCGCGTCCGGCACGAACGCGACGCGCAGGCCCTCAGCCGCGGTCAGCGCATTCGTGAGTTCCTCCGGACGCAGGGCGGGCAGATCGCCGGCCAGGCCGGCCACCCCGCGGTCCGGCCACTGGCCGCGTGCATAGGCGGCCCCGTGGCGCAGGGCCTCATTGAGGCCGGCGGCTGGCTCGTCGGCGAGCACGACCGCCCCGAGGTCCCCGGCCGCGTCGCCGACCTCCGGATCGTCCGTTACCAGCACCACCACAGCGACGACATCGGCGCGGACGGCCGCCGCGATCGTGTCGGCCGCCATCGCGAGGGCGAGCCGCGACCGGCGTTCGTCGGCCAGCCCGGTAAGCCGCGACTTAGCCTGGGCAAGTACCTTGACGGGGACCACGAGCGACCAAGCAAGGGGAGCCTCGGACTCGGGTGCCATGCGTATGATCCTCCCAGGCAGCCCAGGCGGCGGAGGGAACCGATGGCAGGCAAGAAGGAACGGACGTCAGCCGACGGCAGCTACTCCCCCGCCTGGCGGAGCGTCTCGAAGATCATCCTCCGGCCCGGCATCTCGCTGATGATGGGCCTGGACTTCACCGGCCTGGAGAATATCCCTCCGCAGGGGCCGGTCATCCTGGCCGCCAACCACCTGTCCTATATGGACATCTTCGCCATCGCGAGGCTCGCCGACAGGGCTGGCCGGTACCCGGTATTCCTGGCCAAGTCGACGCTCTTCAAGATCCCCGTGCTCGGGCCCATCCTCGGCTGGCTCGGCCAGCTTCCGGTCTACCGGGGCCAGGCTGATGCCGCCCTCGTCCTGAAGCAGGCCGCCAGGCTGGTCGCCGAGACGAACTCCTGCGTGATCTTCTACCCCGAGGGCACCGCCACCAGAGATCCGCAGCTGTGGCCGATGGTTGCCAAGACGGGCGTAGCGCGCCTCGCGCTGGAATCCGAGGTCCCGGTGGTACCGGTGGCCGACTGGGGGGCGCAGCGCATCCTGCCGTACGGGAAGTGGGTGCCTAAGTTCCTGCCGCGCACGAAAGTCCGCGTCGTCGCCGGGCCGCCGGTTGACCTCTCTGAATTCAAGGGCCAGCCGCTGGCGAACCAGGTACTGCGGGCCGCTACCGACAAGATCATGACCGAGATTGCCGACATGCTCGGCGGCATACGTGGTGAGCAGCCGCCGGCTGAGTTCTACCACCCGGCGGTCGCTCGGCGGAAGCTGCGGCAGGACATGCGCGCGCTCGCCGAAGCCGACGATCCAGGGATGCCTGCGCCGTGAAAGCCGCGGTGCTCGGCGGGGGTTCGTGGGGCACCACGTTCGCCCAGGTGCTGTGCGATGCGGCCACGCCCGTCACGCTGTACTGCCGAGAGTCAGAACTGGCCAAGCAGATCAACGGCAGCCACACCTCGCAGCGGTATCTGCCCGGCATCACGCTGCCCGCCAGCCTGTACGCCACCGCGGATCCAGCCGAGGCGCTGGCTGGAGCCGACCTCGTGGTCCTGGCGATCCCAGCTCAGTCGCTGCGGCAGAACCTCCTGCAATGGCGCGACCAGCTGCCCGCCGATGCGGTGATCCTCAGCCTCATCAAGGGCATCGAACTCGGCACGGGCGACCGGATGAGCCAGGTGATTGCCGAGGTCACCGGCGCCGGCCCGGACCGCATCGCCGTAGTCTCGGGGCCGAACATCGCGCCGGAGATTGCCGCCAGGCAGTACAGCGCGACGGTGGTGGCGTGCGCCGACGAATCCGTCGCCGAGCGGCTCCAGGCCGCGTCCCACTCCGCATACTTCCGCCCCTACACCAACTCCGACGTCGTCGGCTGCGAGCTCGGCGGCTCGGTGAAGAACGTGATCGCGCTCGCCGTGGGCATCGCGGCGGGCATGGGCCTCGGGGACAACACCAGGGCCATGCTCATCACCCGTGGGCTGGCCGAGATCGCGAGGCTCGGCGCCGCGCTCGGCGCCGAGCAGCACACCTTCTCCGGGCTGGCCGGCCTCGGCGATCTGGTCGTCAGCTGCAGCTCGCCGCTGGCCAGGAACCGGTCTTTCGGCGAGAAGCTCGGCCGTGGCATGTCGCTGCCGGAAGTGATCGCGAGCACCACCCAGACGGTGGAGGGCGTGAAGTCAGCGGAGTCGGTGCGCCAGCTGGCCCGCGGGCTCGGAGTGGAAATGCCGATCACCGAGGTGATCGCCGCGGTGATGCACGACGGCATGGAGATAGGCCAGGCCGTGCAGCTACTCGCGACCAGGTCGGCCAAGCCCGAGCGTTACGGCGTCTGACGCGAGGGCACCTATCGAGGTTGGAGGAGTAGTGACGCAGCAGCGCAAGGTCAGGGTCGCCGTCGTATTCGGCGGCCGTGGCCCCGAGCACCAGGTGTCGTGCATGGGCGGCGGAAACATGCTGTCCGCCATCGACCGGTCGCGCTACGAGGTCATCCCGGTCGGCATCACGACCGAGGGCAACTGGGTACTGGTGGCCGATGCGCCCGAGCGGCTGGCTGTCACGGGCGGCACGCTGCCGACCGTCGCTGCCGTCGCCGAGCCGGGCGCCGATGTCGTGCCGTGGTCCGGGGGTGAGGTGGTGGCGACGGCGCCCGCCCAGATCCCGCACCTGTTCGGCGACGTCGACGTCGTGATTCCTGTGCTGCACGGGCCCTACGGCGAGGACGGCACGATCCAGGGCCTGCTCGAAATGGCCGGAGTTCGCTACGTCGGGGCCGGCGTGCTGTCGAGCGCGGTCAGCATGGACAAGGAGTACATGAAGCTGATCTTCGCCAGCCGCGGCCTGCCGGTCGGGCCGCACGTCGTGGTCCGGGAGCGGGACTGGCCGGACGTGATGGCCGAGGCAGCGTCGGTGGAAACCAAGCGCGTGCTCGACGACATCGACGCGCTCGGATGGCCGCTATTCGTCAAGCCGGCCAGGGGCGGCTCGAGCATTGGCACCTCGAAGGCCCACACGATGGATGAGCTGCGCGCGGCGATCACGACAGCCCGACAGTACGACCCGAAGGTGCTCGTTGAAGCCGCCATCGACGCGGCAGAGGTTGAGGTCTCGGTGCTCGAGGGCGTCGATGGCGCGCCGCCGGACACGAGCATCCCCGGTCAGCTGCTCATCGACGGCGGCGAGGAATTCTGGGACTTCGAGGCCAAGTACCTGGATGCGGCGAGCGGGATGGCGATCCCGGCGCCGATTCCGGACGCAGCGCTCGCAGAGATCCGCCGCCTCGCCGCCGCCGCCTTCGAGGCCGTTTCCTGCGAAGGACTGGCCAGGGTGGACTTCTTCTATACCCAGCGCGGCGAGATCTTCGTGAACGAGATCAACACCATGCCGGGCCTGTCCCCAGCGTCGTATTTCCAGAAGATGTGGGAAGCGAGCGGCATGCCGTTCAGGCAGCTTGTCGACAGAGTCCTGCAGACCGCTCTGAAGAAGCGCCCCGGACTGCGGTGATCCCACGGCGGCCGTTCATGGCGACAGCCGGGGTACCGCTACCGGGCGCGACTCGCTCGCCTGGTGTTGACCATCGCCTTGAAGTCCGCGCCGGCGCGGAACTTGGGCACCGATTGCTTAGGCACCTTCACAGCCGCCCCAGTCGCCGGGTTGCGCGCGATCCGGGCCGCCCGAATCTGCTTCTCGAACACCCCGAAACCCGAGATCGATACCTTGTCGCCCCGCGCGACGGTCTCCTGAATGGTCTGGAGTACGGCGTTGACGGCCTCGGTCGCCGTCTTTTTATCGCCCATCCGGCCGGAAACCGCGTCTATTAGGTCCCGCTTGTTCATGTTCTTGCTCCCCCGTAGTCCCCCTGGCCCCCCGCTCAAGTACCGCGAGGAATGCGGTAAGCCTGCGCTCTCCGCTCGCCTCGTCGGCGCCGGGAGCCTTGACCGCATCACAGATTGCGATGAACCGCCGATGCAGCCGGGCCGCCAGCGGCCGCGGCAGGTCGAGCGTGGCCATCCTCCGGCGCGCTTCGGCCAGCTTGGCCGCGAGGTCGCCGCTTTCCGGCGACGACACGAAGTCAGGCATCCACGGCCTCTCTGTCCCCCGCGCTCCCCTGCGCAAATTCGAGGGAACCATACCCGCTGCGTACAACGGCTACCGCGGCGCAGGCCAGTTAACCAACCAGGCACGCGCGGTCGTCGCCGGATGTTATCGGTGCGGCACCGATGCAGTCACGGTGGCTCGACGCCGGAGCGCTCGGGACCTAGGCCCCTGCACGGTGACCAGCGAATCAGCGTCCATAATGAGGAAGTGGCCTCACGGTAGGCTGCTAGCCCCCAGGCGACCCTGAGTGAGGTCGGTTTATGAAGGTGTCCGTGGTCAAGGAGTCCGCGCCGGGCGAGCGGCGTGTGGCTCTGGTCCCCGAGGTGCTCAGCAAGCTGCGTGCAGCTGGCCTCGACGTCGATGTCGAGGCCGGGGCCGGTGACCGGGCCTGGTTCACCGACGATGACTACGCCGAGGCAGGTGCGGGTGTCGTCAGCCGGTCCGAGGCGCTCGCGGCTGACGTTGTGCTCATGGTCGGTAACCCAGACGCCGCTACCGTGGCGTCGCTGCGGCGCGGCCAGGTGCTCATCGGCATGCTGTCCCCGCTGACCGACCCCGACCTCACGCAGGCGCTGGCCAGCGCCGGTGTCACCGCGATCAGCCTGGACATGATTCCGCGCACCCTGCCAAGAGCCCAGCCCATGGACGCGCTGTCCTCACAGGCCAACATCGCTGGCTACAAGGCCGCGCTGATAGCTGCGGCAGAGTATGGCCGGTTCTTCCCGATGCTGATCACGGCGGCGGGCACCGCCCGGCCGGCCAAGGTGCTGGTGCTCGGCATTGGCGTAGCCGGGCTGCAGGCCATCGGCACTGTTCGCCGGCTCGGCGCTGTTGTCAGCGCCTACGACGTCCGGCCAGAGACCCGGACCGAGGCCGAATCGGTCGGCGCAACCTTCATCGAGCTGAGCACGGTCGGCCCGGCGTCGGGCAACGGCGGCTACGCCCGGGAGTTGACGGAGGACGAGAGACTGGCTCAGCAGCAGGAACTCACCGCTCACATTGCGCGCCACGACGTGGTGATCACGACAGCTCAGGTCCCCGGGCGGCGCCCGCCGCTCCTGGTGACCGAGGACGCTCTGAAGGCCATGACCGCGGGCTCGGTCATCGTGGACATGGCGGCAAGTCCACTCGGCGGTAACGTGGCCGGCTCGGAGCCTGGCGAAACCATCGTGACCGACAACGGGGTGACCATCGTCGGCGCGGCCGGGCTGCCCGCCAGCATGCCGACCGCGGCATCCGCCATGTACGCGCGCAACATCACCGCGCTGCTGCTGTCCCTGAATTCCGACGGCGCACTCGCGCTCGACGGCGACGATGAACTACTGGCCGGCGTCATCGTCACGCGGGATGGAGCCATCGTGCATCCCGCCCTCTTGCACGGCAATCTCACGGGAGGGTCCGCCTGATGTACCCGGCGCTGCTCGTCGACGTCGCGATCTTCGTGCTCAGCCTGTGGGTGGGCTTCGAGGTCATCAGCAAGGTGCCAGCCACGCTGCACACGCCGCTGATGTCAGCCGCGAACTCGATCCACGGCATCGTGCTCGCTGGCGCCATGCTCATCGCCGTCACCGCGCACAACACGGTCGGCTACATCATCGCGTTCTTCGCGGCCGCGTTCGCCGCCGCGAATGTGGTCGGCGGCTACGTGGTCACCGGCCGCATGCTCAAGATGTTCCGTCGGCGGCCCATCTCTGCCGAATCCGTCGCTTCGAACGGCTCAAGCCCGAACGGTCATCACGACACCGGCCACGAGGCATGAGCGACTTCGCCTGGACGATCCAGGTCATCTACCTCCTGGCCGCGTCAAGCTTCGTGTTCGGCCTGCACCTGATGAACACGCCGGCGACCGCGCGCCGCGGTAACCAGGCCTCGACCATCGGCATGGTGGTCGCCATCGCGGCGACGCTCGCCATCATCGTGCATGACGATCTCATCAGCACCACCGGCTGGATTGTCATGATCGCGGGTGCGCTGGTGGGCAGCGCACTCGGGCTGTACTCGGCGCGGAACGTGCAGATGACCGCGATGCCGCAACTGGTCAGCATGTTCAACGCGGTCGGCGGTGGCGCTGCCGCGCTGGTTGGCATCCACGACTACATGACCGCAGGCACGGCCGTGTCCGCGACGACGTCGGTTACGACCCTGCTCGATGTCATCATCGGCGGCGTCACCTTCTCCGGGTCGATCATCGCGGCGGGCAAGCTGCAGGGCTTGATCACCTCGGCCCCGGTCACGTTCCCGGGCGCGCGCGTGCTGAACCTGCTGCTGGCCGCCGTCGGCGTCGGGCTCGGGGCCTACCTCATCACGTCGCCGAGCACGGCCCTGCTCGCGATCGTGATTGTGGCCGCGCTGGTGTTCGGCGTGTCGATGGTCATGCCGATCGGCGGCGCGGACATGCCGGTCGTCATCTCACTGCTGAACGCGTTCACTGGTACCGCGGTGGCCATGGCGGGCTTCGTCATCGGCAACTGGGCGATGATCATCGCTGGCGCGCTGGTCGGTGCCTCCGGTGGCATCCTGACCAAGCTCATGGCCGATGCGATGAACCGGTCGATTCGCAACATCATGCTCGGCGGCTTCGGCACCGGTGACGCCGCGGCGGCAGTTGCCGGCGGCCCTGGCGGTGACGTGAAGGCAGTAACAGCGGACGACGCCGCGATCCAGCTCGCCTACGCGTCTAAGGTCATCATCGTGCCCGGCTACGGGCTCGCCGCGGCCCAGGCTCAGCACGAGGTGGCAGCCCTCGCTGAGTTGCTTGAGTCGCGCGGCGTCGAGGTGAGCTACGCGATCCACCCGGTGGCCGGCCGGATGCCGGGTCACATGAACGTGCTGCTAGCCGAGGCGAACGTGCCGTACCCGCAGCTGAAGGAGATGGACGAGATCAACCCCGAGTTCGCTCGTGCCGACGTGGCGCTCGTCATCGGCGCGAACGACGTGACCAACCCGGCTGCACGCCGGCCCGGCACGGCCATCTCCGGGATGCCGATCCTCGATGTCGACCAGGCTCACAGCATCATCGTGATCAAGCGGTCGATGGGCCACGGCTACGCGGGTATCGACAACGAGCTGTACCTCGATCCCAAGACGAGCATGTACTTCGCCGACGCTAAGAAGGCACTCACGCAGCTGGCGGCCGCGGTCAAGACGCTCGTGGGCTGATTACACCGGGAGCGCCCATGGAGCGGATAGAGGCGGGCCTGCTCATTCCGGGCAGTGGGGACCCGGTCCGCGACGGCGTCGTGCTGGTCGATTCGGGACAGATCAGGTACGTCGGACCGGCGGCGACCGCACCGGACACGCCCGGCGCGGCGACTCAGCAGGCTGCCGTGGCGATGCCGGGCCTGTGGGACTGCCACGGGCACTTCATGGGCAGCCTGACACTGGACATCAGCAAGGCCCCGCTCGAGCCGGTCCAGCTGCGGGCCGCCCGGTGCGCTCGTGACCTCCGCAGCGCGCTGGACGCCGGCATTACCTCGGTGCGCGAGGTAGGAGGCATGGGCGTCTACCTTGCGCGTGCCGTCGCCGAGGGCTCGCTTGCTGGGCCGGCTGATCTACGGCGCCGGGGCGATCCTGTCGACCACGGGCGGCCACGCAGACCTCCACTCCTATCCGCTGGACTGGATCGCGCACGGCGCGATGGGTGTCGGCCGGCTCGCCGATGGTCCGGCCGACTGCGCTCGGGCGGCCCGTGAGCAGCTTCGGCTGGGCGCCCGCCTGATCAAGGTGTGCGCGTCCGGCGGTGTGCTGTCGGAACTGGATCACCCGATCCATCAGCAGTTCACCGGGGCTGAACTGCGCGCCATCGTTGAGGTCGCGGGCCTCGCAGAACGCGTCGTGGCCGCGCACTGCCACGGCAAGCCAGGGATCCTCGCGGCGATTGAGGCCGGGGCCAAGACGATCGAGCACGGCACCTACCTCGACGACGAGTGCTGCGAAGCGATGCTGGAGGCGGGGGCGATCCTGGTACCCACGCGAACGATCATCGCCGACATGATGGCTAACAAGGCAGCGGTGCCGGACTACGCCTACGCCAAGCTCGAGGCCATCGCCTCGATTCACGCCGACGCGGTCGCACGTGCGCACGAGCGCGACGTCACGATCGCGATGGGTACCGATATCTTGGTCAGCACCCCCGGCGGGCCGGCCTCGTGGGGAACCAACGGCGCCGAGCTGGTGCATCTCGTCGACCTCGGGATGTCGCCACTGGAGGCTATCCGGGCCGCCACCGCGATTGCGCCGCAGACGCTCGGACCGCAGGCTCCCCGGTCAGGTCAGCTCGCGGTCGGCTATGACGCCGACGTGATCACGCTGTCCGCTGATCCGCTCGCCGACATCGCCGTGCTCGCCGACCCTGCCAACGTGATCGGCGTCTGGACCGGCGGGCGGCAGGTCAAGCGTCCGCAGGCGGCATAGCCGGCAGCCGCCGCAGGTCGTCTGCCGTCAGCTCGCCGGTCGAGATCAGCAACGCGGCGAGCTCTTCCAGTGCGCGCGGTCCGCGCAGCCCGGGGACTCCGATCCGGAGATACCGGTTGCGGATGTTCTCGCATCGCTTGGCGACGGCGTGCGGCTCCCAGCCGATCCTGGCAGCTGCTTCCCTCGCGCTGCGCGGTGCCGCCGCGCCGGAATGCTTCCAGGTCAGGTACTCCTCGAACCGCGCAGCGAGCACCAGCCGATCGGAGGCGTTGAGCGGGGCGCGCAGCTTGGTAGCCGTGACGAGCCGCTCAGGGACCCGGTCAGGAACGGGTTCCTCGGTGTCGACGCCGGGCTCGACCTCGTCGTCGAGATCGGGCAGCCGGAGCCGCAGCACATAGCTCGAGATGACCCCGTCGAGTCGGACCTTGGCGTGCCACTGCTGCAGCGGGAGCCGCATGCCGGGCGGAAGGTCGGCACGGAAGCCGAGGTCGCCCGTCACATAGAGCATGGTCGACGCGCTGGCATTGGTCAGCCACCAGGTCCCGTGCTGGAAGTCGAAGCTGCCGGCGTTCCGCGACACCCCGCGATCAGCGTCCGGCAGCATGACGTCGCACGTCGGAGCCCGCCCGAAGGTACACCGCTGGGTCGATGGCACGCGCCACGTACCCGTCTCGAACATCACGATCAACAGCATGCAAACCCGTCCGAATCGACCCGTGCCACCAGTATGGCCCGCCGGTGCCGCGTCTCGCCATCTGGGGACGCATCCCCAGATGGGGAGGGATTCCCTTGAGCTAGGCGAAGTAGAACTGCAGCATCGACCTGGCACTAACTGGCTCACCGGGATGGAGCAAGCACATGAGACCGGTCCTTGTCGCTGCGGTCGCTGGCTCCGCACTGGCCGTGACGGCCGCGCTAGCCGGCTGCGGCGGGGGTGCGCTCGCGCGGGCTACGGCAGCCAGAGCCATGACTTCAGCTCCCTCGACCGCTGCGACACCCGGCACCGGGCCTGTCCAATCCGCCCAGCCCGCCCCGGCGCAGCCCGGTCCGGCGCCACTGCCAGGCGGCCAGGTGGGCACGCTGGCGCAGGTGCCGTGGGCGCAAGTCGGACCAGGCTGGGCGCTCGCCGAGTACACCACCGGCAATTACCATGCCGCCGCACCGGTCACGCTGTACATGCTGGATCCCGAGGGCGGGATGTACCAGGTCTACCGGTGGCCGGCCACCACGCAGCCGTGGCCGGTGATCGACTGGTCTGGCGACAAGGGCCGGGTCCTCCTGGAACAGCCGGGTACGAGCCTGCTCACAGTGCACGAGCTCACCATCGCGACGGGACAGGTCACGACGTTCACACTGCCGTCAGCTGTCACTGCGGTACTCGGTTACACCCGCCCCGACGGTGACAACATCCTGGTGGCGCAGAACGGCATCGCACGGTACAGCCTCACCGGTGTCTTCCAGGCGAGCCTCAGCCAGGGCGGCCCGAACGAGTCGGTGGTCAGTTCTCTCAACGGGCTGACTGAGATCGTGGGCGGCGGCACTGGTGTCGAGCTCGTCAGCAACGCCGGCGGCGTGGTCCGGTCGCTGCCCGTTCCCGGCACTGACAGCAACGAAGGCGGCTGCCAGCCGGTGCGCTGGTGGAACGCCTCGGATCTGCTCGTGTTCTGCATGCCAAGTCCGGGGCCGAGCATGTTCTCGGCGGCACGGCTCTGGCTCGTCCCGGTCAGCGGGGCCCCTCCCACCGCGCTGACACCGCAGCGAACGATGGGAAGCCCTGACTATGGCGACGTCGACGCGTGGCAGCTCAGCAGGGGGCTGTACGTGCAGGCACG
>CAVQZV010000014.1:0-715448 GCA_963718765.1 uncultured Actinomycetota bacterium | reverse complement strand
TGCGTAGTTTTAGGACATCGAGGACAGGTGTCTCAAGACATCGAGGACAGTCGGGCTAGGTACCAGCCCGGTCGGTGGCGGCGGCGTGTCTCACGACATCGAGGACAGCCGGGGCGAAGTTTGCGGGCATGTCGAAAGCCCGGCTTGTCATCACTGCTGTCACTGTCGAGAACCGCCCGGTGGCCGAGGTGGCCCGCGCCTACGGGGTCGCCCGGTCGTGGATCTACACGCTGCTGGCCCGTTACCAGGTTGAAGGGGAGGCGGCGTTCGAGCCCCGGTCGCGGCAGCCGAAGACCTCACCGGCCGCGATCGGCGGGGACGCGGTCGAGCGATCGTGGCCCTGCGCAAGGACCTGGCCGGCGCCGGCCTTGACGCCGGGCCGCACACCATCGCCTGGCACCTGCAACACCACCATCAGCTGAGCGTGTCGCCGGCGACGGTCAGCCGGTACCTGACCCGGCGCGGGTTAGTCACCCCCGAGCCGCGCAAGCGGCCGCGCTCGTCCTACCTCCGGTTCGCCGCCGAGCTGCCCAACGAGTGCTGGCAGTCCGACTTCACCCACTACCGGCTCGACCCGCCCCGACGGCCGCCCGGGCGGCGACACCGAGATCCTGGCCTGGCCGGCGACCACTCCCGGATGATCCTGCACCCTGACCGCCCACCGGCGGGTCACCGGCCCGGTCGTGCTGGCCGCCTTCCGCGCCGCCTGCGCCGAGCACGGCATCCCCGCCTCGACCCTGACCGATAACGGCTGCGTCTACACCACCCGGCTGGCCGGGCGGCCGCGGCGGCCGCAACGCCTTCGAGCACGAGCTGCGCCGTCTCGGCGTCACGCAGAAGAACGGCAAGCCGAACCACCCGCAGACCCGGGGAAAGTGGAAAGGCTCTGGCAGACCCTCAAGAAATGGCTGGCCGCCCAGCACCCCCAGCCCGCCGACCTCACCCAGCTTCAGGCCCTCCTCGACGCCTTCACCGCCTACTACAACACCCGCCGGCCGCACCGGTCACTGCCCCGCCGGGCCACCCCCGCCGCCGCCTGCAACGCCCGGCCCAAGGCCACCCCCGGCAGCCGCGCCGCCGACACCCACGACCGCGTCCGTGCCGACATCACCGGCACCACCGGCACCGTCACCCTCCGCCACCGCGGCCAGCTCTACCACATCGGCGTCGGCCGGACCCACGCCGGAACCCACATCCTCATGCTCATCCAGGACCTAGACGTCCGCATCATCGACGCCGCCACCGGCGAGCTCCTGCGCGGCCTCACCCTCGACCCCGGCCGCAACTACCAGCCGACCGGGCGCCCGCCCGGACCCACACGAGCAACAACCCCGCACACCCAGACACCCCGACCCTGACGTGGGTTCGGGGTGTCCTCGATGACTTGAGACATCGCAGCGGCGCGCCTGGCAGGACTCGAACCTGCGACCGGCTGCTTAGAAGGCAGCTGCTCTATCCGACTGAGCTACAGGCGCCCTAACCGCACATTGTGCCCGACTCAGGTCACCTACCGGACACGCCACACGGCCATCGAGCCGATGTCCGCTTGCCCGCTGTGCTCAGGCCGCGGACTCCCGGGCGCCGCTGGCGGCGTGCTCGGCGGCTACGGTCGACAGCTTGGCATGGCGGAGAGCGGGGATCGCGGCGCCGAGGATCAGCGCTCCGGCCACGCAGGCGAGGCCCCCGCTCACCACCGAAAATGTCGGCGAGATGAGCCGCGCCACGGCGCCAGCCTCGACATTGCCGAGCGCGGGCGCAGTCGTCACCTGGGCCAGGTAAAGGCTCGAGACCCGGCCCCGCAGCTCATCCGGCGTGTAGCGCTGCAGCAGCGCGTTCCGCAGCACCTCGGAGATCAGGTCGCCCATTCCCGCGATCGCCAGGAAGAACAGCGCCAGCGGCAGGCTGCGCACGAGCCCGAACATCGCGATGGCGGCGCCCCAGATGATCCCGGCTGCGATCACCACAACGCCAGGCCGGCGTACCCGGCCCGTCCAGCCGCTGGTGGCCGCGCCGACCATAGCTCCGAGGCCTGGCGCAGCCGTGAGCAGTCCGAAGGTGGCCGGGCCGCCGTGGAAGTGCGTGCTCGCCAGCGCCGGGAACAGTGACTGCGGCATACCGAAGATCATTGCGTTGGTGTCGACGAGCAGCATGCTGCCGACAACCGCGCTGTGGCGGACATAGCGCAGGCCCTCGGCGAGCGACCGCAGACCCGGGCGTTGCGCCCTCGTGACGGGCGGCATGGGACGCAGCCCGATCATCGCCAGGCCGAAGACCGCGAAGCACACGGCGTCAATCGCGTAGCAGCTGGCGATGCCCGGCCCGGCGATCAGCAGCCCGGCGATGGCGGGTCCGCCGAGCTGGCCGAGCTGGCTGGCCGTTGCGTTGAGTGCTGCCGCGGCCGGCAGCTTCTCGTCGCCGACGAGGGCGGGCGTCGCGGCGGTGGACGCCGGCGAGCTCAGCCCGGAGCACAGGCCAATGCAGAACGTGAGGACATACAAGGGCCACAGCGCGGGATGGCTGAGGAGGCTGTTGACCATCAAGAGTGCCGCGAGCACCGCCTGCGGCCCTTGCACCACCATCAGAACTGTCCGCCGGTCGTGCCGGTCAGCCAGCATCCCGCCAGCCATCAGGCCGGTGAACATACCGCCCCCGGACGCCAGGGTCAGCAGGCCAACGGCGAGCGAGTTGTGAGTGAGGCCATAGACCTGCCAGTTCCCGGCGGTCATGGCTACCGCGTTGCCAGCCATGGAGATGAACCGGCCGGTGAACAGCCGCCGGTAATCACGGTTCTCGCGCAGCGGGGCAACATCGAGGGCGATCTGCCCGATGCGCATGCAGCCTCCGAGACACGAAGGAACGGGGCGCGCGCCAGCCGGCCGCCCTTGAAGGTTACTTGCTCGTCGGCAACGGTTTAGCCCCGCGGATCCGGCTCAGGCCTCGATGACTTCGGCCTTGTCGTACTCCCAGAAGGCCCGCAGCGCCGCGATCTGCCCTGCTCCATTGGCGCGATAGGTGTAGACCCCATGCACGACGGCGACAAACCGCCCGCCGGGCAGAACGGTCCGGATCACTCCGACATCGGCAACTTCCGCCCCGCATAGGTACGAACTCTCGATGTCGAACGTAATCGACTCGTTCGGCGCGATCACGGTGTCGTAGAAGACTGCAATGGCGGCGCTGCCGCGATGCCCGGTGCCGGCTTTATCAAACGGCGACGGACCCACCGGGTCCTCCACCACCGCATCGGGTGCAAACAGGCTGAGCCACGCTGCCCGGTCCTTCGCCCGGACGGCTGCCTGCGACCTGCGTGCCAGGTCACGCGCGGTAGCTGCCAGCGATGCCATCACTCGCCTCCAGTCGCGGTGCCAGGCTGCCCTGCCGGGCGGCCCGTTGTGCTGCGCGGACTCACGATCTAACCCGAAGTACAACAGCTCATACCGATCCTGGGCAAGTAGGCCCGGACCGGCCGGAAGCGGGTCACCCCTCGCCAGGAACGCTAGGAAACTGCCCGTGTAACAAGCGCTGACCTGGGAAGATGGCTTCTTGACCCCGACACGATCACGGCTACCGGGATCTGTGCGGGGTCTGTGGGACAGTTAGTCCACTCAACCGAAGGAGTGACATGGCTCTGCCGACATTGACCCCGGAGCAGCGAGCCGAGGCGCTCGCGAAGGCCCAGGCCGCCCGCAAGAAGCGCAGTGAGCTGCTGGCCTCGGTGAAGTCCGGGAAGCTGACGATCGCGCAGGTGCTCGCCAAGCATGACGACGTAACGAAGAAGACCAAGGTTGCCCAGGTCATCAGGGCTATGCCCGGATACGGCCCGGCCAAGGCCGCTGCCCTGATGGAAGAGGCCGGAATTGACGACAACCGCCGCGTGGGCGGGCTTGGCGACCAGCAGCGCAAGAAGCTGCTCGAGGCAGTCGCCAGCTGACAAAACCAGATGAGGCGCCGCGGCGGACGGCCGGCCGTCCGCCGGCGCGGCGTGCTCGCCATCCCAGCACCATGCGCCGTGCCTCGAGGCTCGCGTTGGCGCGGCCGGGATGGTGCCGTCCGGGCAGCGGCTGCGATTCGGCATGATTAGCTCCGTACGCTCGCCGCTTGTGAGGAGCACGCCATGCATCAGCCGCCTATTCCGCACGTCGCAGCTAGCGATCCGGAAATCGCGGAGCTCATCGAAGCCGAGGCGCAGCGGCAGCGCGACAAGATCCGGCTGATCCCGTCGGAGAACTACGTCTCGGTCGCCGTGCTCGAGGCCACCGGCAGCGTCCTCACGAACAAGTACTCGGAGGGTTACCCGGGGCGGCGGTACTACGAGGGCCAGCAGTTCATCGACCAGATCGAGCGGATCACCTCCGAGCGCGCCGAGCAGCTCTTCGGCGTCGACCACGCCAATGTCCAGCCCTACTCGGGATCGCCCGCCAATCTCGCGGTCTATCTCGCATTCCTGGCACCCGGTGACACCGTCATGGGCATGGCGCTGCCCATGGGCGGTCACCTGACGCACGGCTGGGGCGTATCGGCGACGGGCAAGTGGTTTCGGTCCGTGCAGTACGGCGTGCGGGCGGACACCGGTCGCGTCGACCTCGACGAAGTGCGCGACCTGGCCCGGCGCGAGCAGCCGAAGGTGATCTTCTGCGGCGGAACCGCGATCCCGCGCACAATCGACTTCCCGGCGTTCGCCGAGATTGCCAGGGAGGTCGGCGCCGTCCTCGTCGCCGACATCGCGCACATCGCCGGGCTGATCGTCGGCGGAGCGCACCCCTCGCCGGTCGGTTTCGCCGACGTGATGACGACCACCACGCACAAGACACTTCGCGGACCACGCGGCGCCATGATCATGTCGACGGCCGACCATGCCGCAGCGGTAGACCGGGCGGTGTTCCCTGGCCTGCAGGGTGGCCCCCATAACCACACCACGGCCGGGATCGCGGTTGCGCTTCACGAGGCGGCTCAGCCGTCGTTCCGCACGTATGCACACCAGGTGGTCGCCAACGCCAAGGCTCTCGCCGACGCTCTGGCGGCGCGCGGCTACACGCTCGTCTCCGGCGGGACCGACAACCACCTGATCCTGCTGGACCTGACACCGCAAGGCATCGGCGGCAAGCCGGCCGCGAAGGCGCTCGACCGCGCCGGCCTCGAGACGAACTACAACACCGTCCCGTTTGACACCCGCAAGCCATTCGACCCGTCAGGCCTGCGGATCGGCACCCCGGCGATTACCACCCGGGGTCTCACCGAGGAGCACATGCGGCAGATCGCCGCGTGGATGGACGACGCGATCGTCGCGGCTGCCAAGGACGACGACGACACGATCGAGCGCATCGCTGGCGAGGTGGCCGAACTGCTGGCCGGATTCCCGATGCCGGGCTGGTCGGCAGCCGGCTAAACCGCTGCCAATCTTGCGCAATGGGCGCCATCGAATGTACGTTCGAAAGTGGAAGACTGCCTGACTTCCCCTGGGCGGTGAGCGTGGCGCCCCCTGGGTGCCTAGCCCAGGGGAGCGGCAAGATGAGCGGCTTCGGCAACGAGCCGGTCGAGGTCTGGGAGCGTGACGGCAGGCCCGTGAGGTTCGCCTGGCGCGGCCGGATCTACACGGTGATCTTCGTGCGCGATCGATGGCTCGCGCCGGCGGAAACTGCGTGCGACGCCGTCGCCGGAAGCGAGTGGTGGCGGGTGGAAGCAACACCCGTGCGTGGAGTGCCACCGGCGCTCTACGAGCTGTGTCATGAGCCAGCGGCTGACCAGTGGTCCCTATCGGTCGGCTAGCGCCGTCGAACGGCGACAAACTGCTCATCACGCACCGGCGCGTCGTACGGGTGATCGACCCGTTCGCCGCTAGCCTGCGGTTTTGAGCGCACCTGCGCGCTCGGCTGTCGAATTGCACCTCTGCGGATATAGGAGGCTGCGGTTTGTCTTGCCTGGTAAAGCTGCGTGCGGGCGGGCACCGAATGGACGTGGTCTGGTGTTAATCCGTGCCGCCTCCGTCCGGCAATGCTGAAGATTGGCAGGCGGGCGACACAGCACGCTGCTGCTCTCGCCGGCTCCGCCGCGATTGCAGTAATCCTGCTGGCCGCAGGGTCGACGGCGGCCCTGGGGCAGGCCGGGCCGGGACTGCAGACCGTCGCGTATGCGGGCTACCACTTTGAGGTTCCCAGCACCTGGCCGGTATTCGACCTGTCGCGCCAGCCGCTGACCTGCGTTCGGTTCGATCTGCACGCGGTCTATCTCGGGACGCCGGGCGCCAACCAGAACTGCCCGAGCTGGCTGCTCGGCACAACGGAAGCGCTCGTGCTCAGCGCGGGGCCGAGCGCCGCCAGGCGCCAGATCGTGGAGAACCCGGTCACGCATGAGATCACGGCAACCGCGCCACGCATCGCCGTCACGGCGACCTTTAACACTGATCCCGCAGTCATCACCGGGATTCTCGCCAGCGCCGGCCTAGCCACGGCGGTCGTCACGACGGCAGTTCGCACCGGGTCGGCTGGCGCAACTACAGCGCCGTCAGGCCAGCCGCCAGTCCAGGGAACAGCCACGGAGCTGGCTGTTTCGGCTATGGCGGCGCATGCCGTTGCCACTGCGACCGTGCCAGCGCCTCCGCTGCCTGCCTCCGTTGCCAATGACGTGGGACTCGGCTTCGACACCTGCACAGCGCCGAGCAGCGGCGCCATGCAGGCGTGGCTTGCCCAGTCCCCTTATCGAGCCGTCGGGATCTACATCGGCGGTGCGGACCGGGCCTGCTCCCAGCCGAATCTGACGTCGGCATGGGTGCGGCAGCAGGCCGTGGCGGGCTGGCGTTTCATCCCGCTGTACGCCGGCCCGCAGTCCGCCTTCGGTCAGGTCACCGCGCCTGCGCAGCAGGGCACCGCAGACGCAAACGACGCCGTGGCGCAGGCTGAGCAGCTCGGGTTCGGGCCGGGCACCCCGCTGTATTACGACATGGAGTCCTACCTGCCAGCCGTGTCGGTGCCGACGCTGCAGTTCCTGTCGGCCTGGACAACGCAGCTGCATCAGCTCGGCTACGACTCGGGTGTCTACAGCAGTTCGAGTTCCGGGATCGCGGACCTGGCCGCACAGTACGGAACTGGCGGGTACGCGATGCCTGACGTCATCTACGACGCGTGGTGGAACGGGACGGCGGACACCAGCGACAGCCACTACCTGGCCGGGGAGTGGACGGGCGGCCGGCGGATCCACCAGTTCAGCGGGAACGTGCAGCAGAGCTACGGCGGCGCCAGCATGCTGATCGACCAGGACTACCTGGACGTGACGCTTGCGCCCGCCGCCGCGTCCCCCCAGCCCTCTCCGAGCGCTTCCCCGCAGCCGCCTTCCAGCGCTTCCCCGCAGCCGTCTTCCAGCGCGTCCCCGGGACCGTCTTCGAGCGCGTCCCCGCAGCCGTCTCCCGGTAGCACTCCGCAGCCGTCGTCTCCCGGCGCCACCGCGCAGGCGTCGGCTGCCGTCACCGACGGGAACGGCTCGACATTCGTCTTCGCCGTGGGTCCCGGTCATCACCTCATTGAGCAGGCGACCAGCGGTAATGGCCAGTGGACACGTACGGACCTCGGCGGTTACCTGACATCTGCGCCGAGCGCCGTTCTGGTCGGCTCGGTCCTTTACGTCTTCTACCGCGGCGCAGGCCACCGGCTCTGGGAGCTCACCAGCACGTCCAACGGTTTCGGTCCCGGCCAGCGACTCGGCCAGTTCGGGGCGGTAGGCGTGCCGGAGGCCGTGGCGCAGCAGGATGGCGTCATCGACGTGTTCTGGCGGGGCTATGGCGGCATTCGCCTCTGGCACGCTCAGTACGACCCCGGTTCCGGGTGGGCCGGCCCGCAGAATCTGGGAAGCCGTCTCGCCAGTGACCCCTATCCGGTCGTGACGCTGTCGGGCAACGTTGAGGTCTTCTGGATGGGCGGCGGGGACCACAATCTGTGGCGCGTCGTGCGCGGAGGCGTGTCCGGAACCTGGGGCGGCCCGCAGGATCTCGGCATGGGACCCCTCGGCGGCGCGCCGCAGGCGGTCCCGCTACCGAGCGGAGAGATCGACGTGTTCTGGCGGCGGCTCGTCCGGCCGCGCTTCATCGAGGAGGCGGCGCTTCGGCCTGGCGCGCCAGCGGCCGGACCGGTGAACCCGGGCGGCGCGCTCGGTCAGCTCCTTCAGCCCTGGCCCGTTGTCGCCGCTGGCACAGAGTGGCTGGTGTTCCAGGGACGCCTCGGCGGTTTGCGGCAGGTCCACCCTGCGAACGAGGGGGGCTGGACTGCCACCGCCTGGGTGACCGGAGTGGCCGGCTTGCTCTCGGCGCCGTTCGTCGCGGCCGGGCCCGCGTCCGCCCCGCTGGAGGTCTTCTGGACCGGCACGGACGGCTACCTGTGGACAGATCAATTCACCCAGGCGGCCGGCTGGAGCCGGCCGGTCCGGCTCGGCGTCCTCTGACTTAGTTGCTGATGACGCTCGACGTCGCGCGCCACTGGATGGTCGGCTGCATTGCTTCCGGCCTGGCCCGGTGGGCGTACCGCTTGGTGATGTCGACCAGCGATTCGATCAGCGTGTCCGACAGCAGGTGGGCTTGCAGGCCAAGTTCGGCCAGGCCGGTATAGACCACGTTGTAGTAGTGCTCCTCAAGTTCGACCCGTGGGTTGTCGAGCTTGCTGATCGTCACCGGCTCTCCGAACGCAGCGGCGATCGTCTCGGCAAGCTGCAGCACCGACATGGTCTGAGTGAGCTGGTTGAAGACCCGGAACTCACCGCGTTCGGCGGGGCTCTCGCACGCAAGCTGGATGCACCGGACAGTGTCGCGGATATCGATCAGGCCCCGCGTCTGACCGCCGTTCCCGTAGACGGTCAGCGGCACGCCAAGGACCGCCTGCACGACAAAGCGATTCAGCACGGTGCCGAAGACAGCGTCGTAGTCGTAGCGCGTGGCGAGCCGGTCGTCGGCAGCGGTCTCGTCTGTCTGCTGGCCGTAGACGACGCCCTGGTTCAGGTCAGTAGCCCGGAGGCCCCAGATCCGGCAGGCGAACTCGATGTTGTGGCTGTCGTGCACCTTGGACAGGTGATAGAAGGAGCCGGGCCGCTTCGGGTAGAGCACGCGATCGGAGCGGCCGTTGTGCTCGACGTGCAGCCACCCTTCCTCGATGTCGATATTGGGTGTGCCGTATTCGCCCATCGTGCCGAGCTTCACGAGGTGGATGTCGGGGTCGAGCTCTGCGATCGCATAGAGCACGTTGAGGGTGCCAACGACGTTGTTGGTCTGGGTGTACACGGCGTGCTTGCGGTCAACCATGGAGTACGGCGCGGCTCGCTGCTCGGCGTAGTGCACGACTGCGTCGGGTTTGTAGTCAGCGACCATCTGGTAGGTGAAGTCGGCGTCGCACAGGTCACCGATGTAGGCGCCGATATGCTTGCCCGTCAGCTTGTCGCCAGACTCCCACTCTGGTCTGCAGGCTCTCGATGGGCACCAGACTGTCGACGCCCATCTCGTAGTCATAACTTCGCCGGGCGAAGTTGTCCGCCACCGCAACCTCGTGGCCGGTCGCCGACAGGTGCAAAGCGGTGGGCCAGCCCAGGTAACCGTCGCCGCCCAGAACGAGGATCTTCATGAGACCTCCCGCGTGGCAGTCTCGTGCCGCAGTTGTCGGGACCGCGGAGGTTTCGCGCGAAGGCTCCGGCCCGCTCACGTACTCTGATACCTGTCTGTCTCAGTAATGCCTGTCTGACGCAGCTCGTGCCGCCCGTCAAGCTAGGAGTCTGATGGCTTCCGTCCCGGACAAGATCGCTGATGGTGCAGTCCGTTTTCTGCCTGCGCCGGTTGCGCGTCGGCTGGGAGCCGAGGGATCCAGGCGGTTCGTCCGGTTCGTCGCTGCCGCCCTGGCCGCGGTGATCACGAGCCAGATCGTCCTGGGCCTGCTGACCGGGCCCTTCAATCTGCATAGCGCGGGCGCCGCGGGAGTCATCGCCGCCATGGTGGCTGCTCTTGTGAGCTACCTGATGAGCCGGTGGGCCTGGGAGCGCAAGGGCAAGCCCGACCTGCTCCGGGAGACACTGCCGTTCTGGATCGTCTCGCTCGCGGTGTGGGTCGTCCTGGGACTTACCTCGCACTATGCGAGTGTCTGGGCGCTTTCGATGGGCTACACCCACGTCAAGAGGCACCTGGTCGTTCAGGGCGCCTATTTCCTCATGAACTGCGTTACCTTCGTCGCCAGGTTCGTGATCTTCCACTTCGTGCTGTTCGCCGGGCGGGACCGCGAGGCTGCGCTGCCACTGCCGGAGGAGCTAACGCCTGCGTCGGCGCTGCCGGGCGCGGGCAGCGACACCGGGCCCATCCATGTGCTGAGAGGCGACGCCCGGCCAACTGGCCAGCCGCGCCGGTAGGCACGAGCGGACCAGTCGCGATGCGGGCACCGTCCGGGCGCGGCTGTGCGATGCTGGTGTGCCGACGGCCCGGTCAAGGCAGCCGGGCTAGCCGATGGTTGCCGCTCTGGCGTAGGAGGTGGGCTGCGTGATCTGGCCCGATGCTGAGCCAGCCGCCGTCAGTACCATCACCGAGGAGTCCTACCGGATCCTGCGATCCAGGCTTGACCTGTCCCGGCTGCCAAAGTTCAGCCGCGACGTCACCGAGCGGGTCATTCACGCGAGCGCGGACTTCGACTTCGCCACCGACCTGGTCTGCGACGAGGAGTCGCTCGGGGAGGGCGTCGCCGCTCTGGCGGCCGGGGTCCCGGTGGTGGCCGATTCCGCGATGGTGGCGGCCGGGATTGCTGACAGCCCGGTCATCTGCAAGATCGGTGAGTCACTCACGCAGCGCCTGGCCCGGACTGCTTCGATCAGCAGGGCCGCGGCGGCCGTGCGGCTGGCGTTCGGTGAAGTAGGCCCCGGTGCGTTCTGGGTCGTCGGCGGGGGCGCCGCCGCCCTGGCTGAGATCCTCGCCAGGGACGTCGAGCCTGCCTTCGTGGTGGGGCTGCCCGCAGGCTTCGTCGGCGCCGCGGAGGTCAAGGATGCGTTGCGGTCCAGCGGGTTGAGGTCGGTGAGCAACGTCTCCGAGAAGGGTGGCCCGGCGGTCGCGGTAGCGGCCTTCAGCGCGCTGCTCCAGAACGCCCTCGGGATAGCCGGCTCGCGGGCTGGCTGGGACGAGAGCACTCAGTCCACAGTGGCCCTTACTGACGACGACACAGGCTGGTGACAAAGTCAATGCTGGATGAGGTCGTTGCCGCCATCAGGCCGCTCGATGCCGCCGCGCAGCTAGCCGCCCGGCAGCGCCAGGCGCAGCTCACCAAGCCGCCAGGCTCCCTCGGGGTGCTGGAGGACGTGTCCATCCAGCTGTGCGGGCTAGCCGGCCGCTGTCCGCCGCCAATGCCTAGCCGGCCGCCGTGGCCGTCTTCGCCGCGGACCACGGCGTTCACGCCCAGGGGGTGACTCCCTGGCCGCAAGAGGTAACCGCTCAGATGGTGGCGAACTTCCTGGCTGGCGGCGCGGTCGTGAATGCGTTTGCGGCGCAGGCCAGGGCCGAGGTCATCGTGGTAGACGTCGGCGTCGCCGCGGACCTGGACCAGGTGGCGGGGCTGCTGGCGCGCAAGATAGCCAGGGGCACCGCCGATTTCACCGCCGGGCCGGCGATGACCCGCGAACAGGCCGCCGCCGCGGTCGAGGCCGGCATCGAGGTGGCGGATGACCTGGTAGCGGCGGGCAATCTGTGCCTGCTGACGGGCGACATGGGCATCGCCAATACGACCGCGTCAGCGGCACTGATCTGTGCTTTTACGGGCGCGGATGCCGCGGCGGCCACGGGCCGCGGCACTGGCGTCGATGACGACACGCTTGCCAGGAAGATCAACGTGGTGACGCGCGCCCTGGCGCTGCACCAGCCGGACCCGGCCGACCCGCTCGGCACGCTGGCTGCGGTGGGCGGGTTCGAGCACGCGGCGCTGGCCGGCTTCATCATCGCCGCCGCCGCGCTGCGGATCCCGGTCATCCTGGACGGCGTCATCGCGGGTAGTGCCGCGCTCGCGGCCTGCGCGATGGCTCCCGGCGCCGCTGCCTGCCTCATCGCCGGGCATCGGTCGGCTGAGCCGGGTCACGCGATCAGCCTGGCGCACCTCGGCCTGCGGCCGCTGATTGACCTAGACCTCCGGCTAGGAGAGGGAACGGGAGCGTTGCTCGCGCTGCCCATTGTCCAGAATGCAGCCAGGGCCATCCGGGACGTCGCGACCTTTGACTCGGCCGGAGTGACCGAAAAGTAGCCCTCGGGTAACCGGACGGCAGTTCCGGGGGCGGGTGCGCCGCGACAGCCGACGACCCCGTTCCCCTCTGGTTTGCGGGAACGCCGGCGCGGTACTTACCGGCGGGCGCGCGCATGACTTGCTTCGCCCCGTCAATCTTCGCGCAATGCTGCCGGTAGTCTGCGCTATCGGCGCACAATTACCTCAAGGCCGGGTAGCCAGCCCCAAGATTGACAAGGCGGTCTCTGCGGTTGAAAGTCGTGTGGTGTGAAGTCACCGGCTCGCTCCCGGCGCCCGGCGGCGGCTGCAGGGCAGCGATGACCGGCGGTCGCGGCCGATGCACGGACGTAACTCGGCGCGACCACTCCGCGCCATCAGGTAATGAATATGTGACGCTGGACTGATCCTGACAATGTGGGACACGGCTGGGGCGGGAGACCCGGAAGCATGACCGAAGCACAGGACGCTGCCACGGCCTCAGCGCCGAGGCGCGGCGACGGCCGGGCTGGTCCGGCTGCTCCTGGTCGGGTGCTTGCCGGATCCGGCATCAGTAGCGGGACCGGCGCTAGTGCGGGCGCCGAAGGCCGGGGGATCGGCTGGCCGGGTTACGAGCCTGCGGAGCCCGACAAGGCGGATCCGGGATCGCCCGGCCGGCCCGGCACGAGGTCCGCCGGCGGACCTGCTGACAGGTCGCGACCGCCGGTTGGCCCGCCGCGATCTTGGTCCGTGACCGGTATTGGTTTCGGCGCGGCGGCCGACGATGACGAGGCGGACGAGCCGTTCGCCCGGGTCGACGCCAGAAGGCTGGAGGCAGCGCTGCTCAAGCTGCGCCACCCGATCGTCACCGTGCCGCTGCTGCTGGAGGCGCCCGGCGTGACCGAGGCGCGGGCCGAGCGGGTGAAGCTGCTCAGCCAGATCGACGACTACCTGCTGCCGCGCCTGCGTCAGTCGGGCGCGCCGATCCTTGTCGCCCTGGTCGGCTCGACGGGGGCGGGCAAGTCGACGCTGATGAATACTGTCGTCGGCAAGCAGGTCAGCGCCACCGGCATCCGACGTCCAACCACGAACAGCCCGGTGCTGGCTTGCCACCCGGATGACATGCGGTGGTTCGCCGAGAACGTCTTCCTGCCGACGCTCCCGCGGGTCCGGCAGCAGGGCCTGGCCATGCCGGGCCGGGACGGGCTGCTCGTTCTGGCGGCGAGCGACGTCATGCCGCAGGGCGTCGCGATCCTGGACACCCCGGATATCGACTCGGTCGTCGAGGCGCACCACGAGTTCGCGCACCAGTTCCTGGATGCCTCCGACCTCTGGCTGTTCGTCACGACCTCGCGGCGCTATGCCGACGCCGCCGTCTGGGAGACGCTGAAGGACGCCCGCGACCGGGGAGCTGCGCTCGCAGTTGCGCTGTCGAGGGTGCCTCCCGCGTCTACTCGCGAGCTGTCCTCCCACTTCGACAGCATGCTGGCGGCAAACGGTCTTGGCGACGTTCGGCGGTTCATTATCCCCGAGACCGTTGTCACCGACTCCATGCTCCCGGCCAAGGTCGCGGCCCCGGTCCGGGAGTGGCTGACGGACACCGCACGGCAGGACGACCGACGCGTGGCTGTGCTGACCCAGACGATGTCCGGTGTTCTGGACACGTTCCGCAGCCGGGTGCCAGCTCTCGCCGATCAGGTCATCGAGCAACTCGCGCTCCGTCGGCGGCTGCGCCAGTCGGTCGAAGATGCCTACACCGCGGGTCTGGACCAGGTTGAGGAGGAGTCCAGGTCCGGTGGATTGCTGCAGGGTGAGGTGCTGGCCCGGTGGCAGGACTTTGCCGGAACGGGAGACTTGCTGCGGAGCATCCAGGTCCGTCGCGGCCGGCCCGGCCGGCAGAAGAAGCCCCGCACGCCAGCTAGCGTCGCTGCGCTCCAGGAGGCCCTTCAGGCCAGCCTCGAGTCGCTCGTGGTCGCGGCCGCCGGCCGGGCCGCCGAGCAGGTCGTCACGAGTTGGCAGGACCAGCCAGCCGGTGCGAACCTGCTCGGCGAGCTGGATGCCGCGGCCCGACACCTGGCTCGCGGCGATGGGTTGAGCGAGGCCGACTTTGTTGCCACCGCTCTCGCCGACCTGGGCCTGGCCGCTGCTCCTGGAGCCGAGATTGGGCGGACGGACTCGGCCGCTCTCGCCAGGCCTACCGCGGGCCTCGCCGAGGCCGCGGTCGCCGCCGTCGTGGGCTGGCAGGACCATGTGCTGGAGCTGGTCCGGGCGGAGAACGTCACCAAGCGCTCGATCGCCAGGGTGGCCTCGTTCGACGAGGAGTCGCTCGCCCTCGTGCTGACCATTGGCGTGCTCACGCCCGTGGCCGATGGTGAGGACACCAGTCAGGACACAGCCGGGGCCCCGGAGCGGCTGCTCGCCTCGCTGTTCGGCGCCGGCACGCTCCGCGGCATAGGGGCGCGGGTGCGGCTGGACCTTCGCGAGCGAGTCGGGGAGATGTTCCGGGCGGAGGCGGGGCGCTACTTCGAGATCATTGACTCCGCTGGGGTGCCGGACGAGACCGCCGCAACCGAGCTGCTGCAAGCCGGCTACGCGCTTGAGGGAGCACGATGAGCGCGACGCTGATGGCGGAGCTGGGCGACCGCGCCGACCGCACTGAACTGTCCGTCCGGCTGGCTGCCCTGGACCAGATCACCCAGATCGGCGCGGCCCGTACCGGGCCCGACGGCTTCCGTGAGGAGCTGGTCGC
This sequence comes from uncultured Actinomycetota bacterium, assembly GCA_963718765.1. Taxonomy (GTDB): domain Bacteria; phylum Actinomycetota; class Actinomycetes; order Streptosporangiales; family Streptosporangiaceae; genus JAJYUU01. The sequence goes on along the minus strand of CAVQZV010000014.1, from coordinate 700,514 downwards.
CGCGGCGGCCGAAGTCCTCTCGAGGGCTGGCCAGCGCCTAAGGCTTTCGTCTCGTCATACGGTGGTCGCGTTCGCCGGCGGCACCGGGAGCGGTAAGTCGTCGCTGTTCAACCAGCTGGCCGGGGCGGACTTCTCGACGGTCGGGGTGACCAGGCCGGTGACGCGGGAGGCGCATGCCTGCGTGTGGGGTATGGCCGGCGCCGGGCCGCTGCTGGAATGGCTCGGCGTTCCCCGCCGGCACCGCTACGCGCGGGCGAGCGCGCTCGGCGGCGGCGAGCAGTCGATGACCGGCCTAGTGCTGCTTGACCTGCCCGACCATGACTCGGTGGTGGGTCATGCGACCGACCTCGTGGACAAGCTGGTCGGGCTCTCGGATGTGATCATCTGGGTACTCGACCCGCAGAAGTACGCGGACGCCGCGGTTCACCGCCGCTTCCTTGTCCCGCTGGCCGGGCACTCCGACGTGGTCGCTGTCGTGCTGAACCAGTGCGACCTGCTGACTCCCGCCCAGATCGAGGACTGCGTGCAGGATCTGCGCCGCCTGCTGGACACGGAGGGACTGCAAGAAGTGCAGATCCTGGTGACCTCGGCGAGGTCGGGCGAGGGTATCGAGGAGCTGCGCAAGCTGCTGAGCGAATCGGTAACCGCCCGGCGGGCCACTGCCGCGCGGATCGTCGCTGACGTCGACAAGGTCGTTACCGGGTTCGAGCCGTACGGGGTGCGGGTGACGGACTCCGATTCTGACGACCCGACGGGCCTGGGCCAGCTCGCCGATGAGGAGCTACCGGAAGACACCGCCCGAGAGCTCGGGGCGGCTCTGGCCGAGGCAGCGGGCGTTGATGCCATCGGCGACTCGCTGCGCAGCGCCCGGGAGCTGCGGGCCGCGGACTACGTTGGCTGGCCGGTTAGCTGGCTTGTCGAGCGCCTGACGAGCCCGAATCCCGCCCGTAAGGTGCGGCTCGGGCGGCTGTGGGAGCAGCTGCGCGACGTTACCACCGGACCATCGGGTGCCCAGCAGGCCGAGATCGACAACGCGCTGACGTGGGTGGCTGACAGTCGGCTGCCGGAGCTGGCGCGGCCGTGGTCACGAACGGTTCGGGCCGCCCTGCGGTCCAAGTCCGAGGAGATTCCCGCTGCCATCGGGGCCGAGATCTCCGGCGCGCTGCCCGCCGGCCCGGTCGTCGACGGCTGGTGGCGGCTGGTCGGCATCCTGCAAGGGGTGCTGCTCGGCTGCGTGCTCGTCGGGTTTGCCTGGCTGGTAGCCCTCCTGGTCATCGGCGTCGGCAAGGTGGCCTCCGGGGTCCCGAAGCTGTTCAGTGATCTATGGCTGCTGCCGTGGCCGGCCGCGCTGGTCGTGGTGGGTCTCGTCGGCGGATGGCTTTCTGAGCGCCTCGGCACGAGGGCCGTGCGCGTGGCGGCGGAGCGCGAGACCGACGAGCTGCTGGACGATATCTACCGGCGTCTCACGGTCGTGGCGAACGAAATGGTCGTGGACCCGGCCGAACATGAGCTCGCCGAGCTGCGGCTGTTCCGCACGGAACTGCGCGTAGCGGCCGGCAACTAGCCGCCGGATAGCCCACGATCCGAGCGAGACTGCGGGTCCGGCGCGCCAGCGCTCGCGCGACCGGCGGGCTGGCGGGCTGGCGGGCTGGCGGTGCATCCTCGCACATGCCGCGCTTGCACGGTGCCCGCAATCCACAGGCGCGCCTCCGCGGCTGAAGTTGTGCACAGGCTGCAGCGTGAGGGCGCCTGACTTCTTCCTCGCGGCTGATGCTGGGCCGGTTAGCCGGCGGCGAGGGGCCGCCGGCCTGGTGGCGGGCGCTGAGTCGCTCGCATCAAAGCCGAGCCAAGGAGGCCACCGATGGCAACGAACGATGCTTTCTTCAGCGTGACTGGGTACGTCGCTACGCAGCCCAAGAAGGGCGTGACGAAGGCCGGGACGAAGACGTTGACGTTCCGGATCGGCTGGACGCCGCGCGAGGTCAGTCGGCAGACCGGCGAGTGGACAGACCTTCCGAGTTCCTTCGCCAGCGTGACGTGCTACCGGAAGATCGCCGAGAACGCTGCGTACTGCTTGCGCAAGGGTGATCCGATCGTGCTCAAGGGAACGCTGCGCGTTCGCGAGTACGACGACCAGGCCGGCACCAGGCGCAACTCGGTGGATGTCGTGGCCGATTTCCTGGGGCACGACCTGGCGAAGGGGATGTCGAACTTCAGCAAGCACTCCCAGCGCTCCCAGCAGACCGCGGAGGAGTATGACCTGTCGCAGGCGGTCGGCGGCGCTCCGCTTCCGGGAGATGTCGAGGCGGCCCCGTGGCAAGACGAGCAGCAGCTTGAAGCCATCGGACTTGGCGATCTTGCCGCGCCGGACGGAGCGGAGGCTCTGCTGGCTGACGGGGACGACCACGTGGAGCGTGCCGCCGCCCTGGCTCCTGGTGACGGCGACGACGGCGCCGACGGCGCCGACGGCGACGATATCGCCGACGATGCCACTGACGGCTCCGGCCAACCTGAGCCGGGCGTGTTCGCAGAATCGCAGCCTGCGACGGCGCGCGCGGGCCGTTACCGGAAGGCTCAGCCAGCCGCGGCGGGCGTCTGAGCGGCCGGGTGCCCGCGGTCGCGCCGGAGCCGGTCTGGCGTGGCCGCGGGCTGGCCGCGGGCCAGCCGGCAGCCGGACGCGGGCCGGCCGACAGTCGGACGCGGCCCGGCCGCCAGCCCGTTTAAAGCCCTTGCCGGAAGCCCCTACGCTTGATGGCATGCCGGAGTTCATCTATCAGATGAGTCGTGTCCGCAAGGCGCACGGCGACAAGGTCATTCTCGACGAGGTCACGCTCGCGTTCCTGCCGGGCGCGAAGATCGGCGTGGTGGGGCCTAACGGCACCGGCAAATCGACGCTGCTGCGGATGATGGCGGGCATCGAGCAGCCGTCCAACGGCGAGGCCCGGCTGATGCCCGGTTTCACCGTGGGGCTGCTGGACCAGGAGCCGCAGCTTAACGAGTCCAAGACGGTGCTGGGCAACGTCGAGGAAGGCGTAGCGGAGACCAAGGCTCTGCTTGACCGCTATAACGCGATCGCCGAGCAGATGGCCACCGACTACTCCGACGAGCTGCTGGCGGAGATGGGCGTGCTGCAGGAGCAGCTGGACCACAAGAACGCCTGGGATCTGGACAGCCAGCTTGAGCAGGCGATGGATGCCCTGCGGTGCCCGGCGCCAGATTCGGATGTGACGATCCTGTCCGGTGGCGAGCGCCGGCGCGTTGCGCTGTGCAAGCTGCTGCTGGCGCAGCCCGACCTGCTGTTGCTGGACGAGCCGACCAACCACCTGGACGCCGAGAGTGTCCAGTGGCTGGAGCAGCACCTCGAGAAGTACCCGGGCACCGTGGTCGCCGTGACCCACGACCGGTACTTCATGGAGAACGTGGCCGGCTGGATTCTGGAGCTGGACCGCGGGCGCGCCTACCCGTACGAGGGGAACTACTCCACCTACCTCGAGACGAAGGCAGCCCGGCTCAAGGTCGAGGGTCAGAAGGACGTCAAGCGCCGGAAGCTGCTCGAGGATGAACTGGAGTGGGTCCGGTCTAGCCCGCGTGCCCGGCAGGCGAAGAGCCGTGCCCGGCTGCAGCGGTACGAGGAGATGGCGGTCGAGGCCGACAAGAACCGGAAGCTCGACTTCGAGGAGATCCAGATCCCGCCCGGGCCGCGGCTCGGCACGCTCGTCGTCGAGGTCAGCAAGCTGGCTAAGGGGTTCGGCGACCGGGAGCTGATCGAGGACCTGAGTTTCAGCCTGCCGCAGGGCGGCATCGTCGGCGTCATCGGCCCGAACGGCGTCGGCAAGACCACCCTGTTCAAGATGATCATCGGTGAGGAACTGCCGGACGGCGGCACGATCAAGGTCGGCGAGACGGTGCAGATCGCCTACGTGGATCAGGCCCGCGCCCGCCTCGATCCGGGCAAGAACGTCTGGGAGGTCATCTCCGACGGCGAGAGCTACATCACAGCCGGGAAGACCGAGATCCCGAGCCGCGCGTACGTGGCCGCGTTCGGCTTCAAGGGCGGTGACCAGCAGAAGCCGGCCGGCGTGCTCTCCGGCGGCGAGCGCAACCGGGTCAACCTCGCGCTCACTCTCAAGCAGGGCGGCAACTTGCTGCTGCTGGACGAGCCCACCAACGACCTGGACGTCGAGACGCTGTCGTCGCTGGAAAACGCGCTGCTCGAGTTTCCCGGCTGTGCCGTGATCACCAGCCACGACCGGTGGTTCCTCGACCGCATCGCCACCCACATTCTGGCGTGGGAAGGCGGGGCGAGCTGGTTCTGGTTCGAGGGCAACTTCGAGGGCTACGAGAAGAACAAGATCGAGCGACTCGGTGCGGAAGCAGCCAGGCCGCACCGCGTCACCTACCGCAAGCTCACCAGGGACTGAGCCATCGACGTCGTGCTCAGCGCGCAGGACGCGGACCTGCCTGGCCGCGCGCAGGTCGTCGTCATCGGCGGCGGGATCATCGGCACGTCGGTCACCTACCACCTCGCGCACCTGGGCGCGGACGTCGTGCTGCTGGAGCGCGACCGGCTGACGTCGGGGACTACCTGGCACGCAGCCGGGCTGATGGCCACCTTCGGGTCGACCTCGCAGACCTCGACCGAGCTGCGCACGTACACCAGGGACCTGTACCTGCGGCTGGAAGCCGAGACGGGCCTGGCCACCGGGATGCGCCAGGTCGGCCTCATCGAGCTTGCCATCGAGCCCGGCAGGCTGGAGGAGTACCGGCGGGTCACGGCGTTCAACCGGCACTGCGGCGTCGAGGTGCACGAGATCTCGGCCCGCGAGGTCGCGGAGTTGTTTCCGCTGGCACGGACCGACGACGTGCTGGCGGGCCTCTACATTCCGGCGGACGGCCGGGTCAATCCGGTCGACGTCACGATGTCGCTTGCCAGGGGTGCCCGTCAGCAGGGCGCGAGGATCATCGAGGGCGTTCCCGTCACCGGCTTCCTGCGCAAGAACGGTGCTGTCACCGGGGTGCGCACGAGCCGGGGAGACATCGAGGCCGAGTACGTGGTCAACTGCGCTGGCATGTGGGCCCGCCAGCTCGGTGAGCTGGCGGGCGTCAGCATCCCGCTACAAGCCGCAGAGCACTACTACCTGCTCACCGAGCCCATCGACGGGGTGAGCCGGGACTGGCCGGTGCTGGAGGACCCGGCCAACTACGGGTACTTCCGCGAGGAAGGGGGCGGCCTGATGCTCGGCATGTTCGAGCCGGCCTGCGCCCCGTGGCGGGTGGAGGGCATCCCGGCGGATTTCTCGTTTGGCCAGCTGCCGCCGGACTGGGAGCGGATGAGCCCGTTCCTGGAGAAGACGATGTCGAGGATCCCGGTCGCGTCGGAGACGGGCGTTCGCACCTTCTTCTGCGGGCCCGAGAGCTTCACCCCGGATCTGGCGCCGATCGTCGGCGAGGCGCCGGAGCTGAAGAACTACTTCGTCGCCGCTGGCCTCAACTCGATCGGGATCCTGACCGGCGGCGGCATCGGCCGGCTCGTCGCGCACTGGATCATGACCGGCCGGCCCGACGTCGACGTCACCGGGATCAACATCGACCGGCTGCACCCCTACCAGGCCAGCCCGGATTATCGCGCGACGAGAACCGTGGAGTCGCTCGGCCTGGTCTACGCGACGCACTATCCCGGCCGGTCCCCGCGCACGGCGCGCGGAGCGCGGCTGTCACCGGTCCACCACCGGCTGGCCGCGCAGCACCCGGTCTTCCGGGACGTCAGCGGCTGGGAAAGCGCGGACTGGTACGCGCCAGATGAAGCATCTGCCGCCGCTGCCGCGACCGCTGAACTGTCGTGGGGCCGCCAGGACTGGTACCGCCACTGGGAAACCGAGCACCACGCCTGCCGGGACGGCGTGATCCTCATGGACATGTCCTTCATGGCGAAGTTCGCCGTGCAGGGCCGCGACGCAGGCCGCGAGCTGGACCGCATCTCGGCGGGCAGCGTTGACGGCGAGCCGGGGCGGATCACCTACACGCAGTGGCTCAACGACGACGGCCGGATCGAGGCCGACCTCACCGTTACCAAGCTGGCCGAGGACGAGTTCTACGTCGTGGCGTCGGACACCGCCCACCGGCACGCGCTCGCCTGGATGCGCGGGCAGTTCGCCGCTCGCGATGCGCGCGCCTTCGCCGCCGACGTCTCCTCGGGCCACGCACTGCTCGCCATCCAGGGACCGCGATCACGGGAGCTGCTCGCGGCGGTCACGAGCGCGGATGTCAGCAACGAAGCCTTCCCCTACCGGGCAGCCCGGCACATCGACGTCGGCTTCGCCAGGGTGCTGTGCATCCGGATCACCTACCTCGGCGAGCTTGGCTATGAGCTGCACATCCCGGCGGAGCAGGCGGTGGGCGTCTACGACCGGCTCGTCGAAGCTGGCCGGGAGCTGGGGCTGCGGCACGCCGGGCTCAGGGCGCTGTCAAGCCTGCGGATGGAGAAGGGCTATCGCGACTACGGCCACGACATCGACAACACCGACACGGTGCTGGACGCCGGCCTGCGCTTTGCGGTTGCACTCGACAAGCCAGGCGGATTCGTCGGCCGGGACGCGGTGGCCGCTCAGCTGAACGCCGGGCCGCCCACCCAGCGGCTGGTGCAGGTTCTGCTGACCGACCCGGACCCCCTGCTGTTCCATGCCGAGATCGTCCGGCGTGACGGCAAGGAGGTCGGCTACATTCGCTCGGCCTCCTACGGCTGGACGCTCGGCGGGGCAGTTGGCCTGGCCATGGTCTCCGCGGACGGCGCGCCGGCAGACCAGGCGTGGCTCGACTCCGGCGAGTGGAGCGTGCAGATCGGGGACCGCATCGCCGCGGCGCGGGCCTCGCTCAGGCCCCTGTACGACCCGGCCGGCGAGCGCATCCGGATGTAACAGCGGCGCCAGCTTGGTCAGCCGCACGCAGCGTCAGTTGACCTGGTTCACCTTGGCGGACCTGATGATGCCGTTGGTCACGGTGTACGTGCCCGCGAACTGCTTCACGGTGCCATCGGTCTGCTGCGCGGTCAAGGTAAACGTCACGACGTCGCCGTTCACCGACTCGACGGTCAGCGTGTCGTACACCGTCCGGCTGTAACCGGCCTTGAATTTCGCAAACCCCACAGCCCCTCCGGGCTGTGACATAAGCCGCCACGCCTCGGCGTAATGCTTGTTATTGATGTCGTTGTAGAACTCCTGAACGACGGTACGAGGATCCGCCGCGGCCTTCGGCTGAACAGTGACCGTTTTCGTGAGCGCCGCTGGCGGCGTGCTGTGATCCACGCGGTGCGCCAGCCGGTAGGCGACCGCGCCGCCCACGCCGAGGACGAAGATCGCGATGCAGATCGCGATCGTCACCGTACGGCCGGTATGCCGCCCCGCGCGGCCGCGCCCGACCGAGGCCGGACCAGGCGGTGGCCGCCACGTTCCCTGGTCGGAGCCATTCGGCCCGGACGACGGCGGTGGCTGGCTAGGCCAGCGGCCTACCTGCGGCGTCCCCGGTGTCATGAAGTTTCGCGCCAGCTCCGGCTCCGGCTGCGCAGGTAGACCGGGAACGGGGACGTGCGGGCTAGCGGCCGCGTCTGCCGCCCGGCCGCGGTAGGCGGCAATCTTGCCGCCGTCTGCCGCCGCCGCGGTCGCGGTTGGCCAGCCGTCGTCGGGCCACTGTGACGGCGAGCGCGGCCGCCCTGGATCGCGGCCCGGCTCGGCCGGACCCGGGTTGTGCCGCGCGGCAGTCGGGGCTGTGCGCTCGGGCCTGGCCGCGCAGGCAGCGGTCAGCGCTGCGGCGAACTCCCGGCACGTCGCGTACCGGCCGCTGGCCGTCTTGGCCATGGCCCGCGCGACCACCTGGTCGGCCAGCGGCGGCAGCTCGGCCCGGCGCTCGGTCAGCCGCGGCGGTGCCGCCTCGAGCTGCGCCCACATCAGCGCCCTGGTGTCCTCGCGGCGGAACGGCGGAGCTCCGGTCAGCATCTCGAACACAGTGCACGCCAGCGCGTACTGGTCAGCCCGGCCGTCGACCGGCTGGCCCTGGATCTGCTCCGGTGAGACGTAATCGAGCGTGCCGAGGAACTGCCCGGTCGAGGTGAGCGTCGCCGAGGTGAGCGAATGCTTGCTGAGCCCGAAGTCGGACAGGTACGAGTGGTCGAGGCCGTTGCTGGCCTGGCCGAGCAGGATGTTGCCCGGCTTGACGTCACGATGCACCAGCCCGCGCGCGTGCGCGGCGTCCAGCGCCGAGGCCACCTGGCTCGCGATCGCCGTGGCCCGGTCAGGACTGAGCCTGCCGTGGGTCTCGATCAGCGAGCGCACATCGCCGCCGCTGACGTAGCGCATGGCGATAAAGAGCACGCCGCCTGACTCGCCCGCGTCATAAACCGGCACGATGTGCGGATGGTCAACTCCGGCGGCCGCCCGCGACTCGCGCACGAACCGGATCCGGAATGCTTCGTCCGCACCGAGATCCGGAGCGAGTACCTTGAGCGCGACCTGCCGCCCCAGCCGCAGGTCGAGCGCGCGGTAGACGACGGCCATACCCCCGCGGCCGATGCGTTCTTGGATCTGGTAGCCCGCGACCTGGTCCCCGGGCGCGAGGTCGCCGGGATCGGAGCGGACGTCGTGTGTCACTGCTAGCCTCCAGCGGCGGGGCTAATCGGCGCCGTGGACCAAGCGCTGGCAGTGCCATCGTCGGTCGTGCCACGTGGGAACGGATGCTCCCAGTATCTTGACCCGGGCCGGGCGCCGCAAATGGCAGCGCCCGGAAATTCGGACGGACTCCGTCAGGCCGAGACTCAGGCCGGAGTCAGATCGGAGTCAGACCGAGGTCGGGTCCGGCCCTCCGCTCATCGGGCTGGTTCACCAGGGTGCCCGCCGCCATCACGAGGTAGTCCCACAGCTGCGCGTCCTGTGCCGGCTCGAGTTCCAGCTCGTCGAGCGCCGTGCGCATGTGCCGAAGCCACGCGTCGTGCTCGGCCGGACCGATGGCGAATCGTGCGTGCCGCATTCGCAGCCGCGGGTGGCCGCGCTGCTCGTTGTAGGTGGTCGGGCCGCCCCAGTACTGGATGAGGAACAGTCGCAGGTGGTCCTCAGCAGGGCCCAGACTCCGGCTCGGGTAGACGCGCCGCAGCTCCGGATCCTCGGCCACCTCCTGGTAGAAGCGGTGCACCAGGCGGTGGAACGTTGGCTCTCCGCCGATGGCGTCGTACAGGCTCGCGGCGTTCGTCTCGCTCATAACAGGCTCCAGGGTAGCCGGTGGTGCGGGCACCCGAGCGGGCGGCGCAGCAGGGTAAACCAGCACGGATTTAACAAAGAGCAATGAGAAGGCTACAAAGCGTTAGCTATACTGATGGGCTCGTGGCGTGGGGTGTAGTGGTGTGCAGGCGCTAGGAGATCCGATGGCAGCGCAGCGGGGCGAGGATGCGGCAACTGCCGCGGCTGGCTGGTACGGACCCGGCCGGCGCTGGCAGGAGCCGGCCCGCTCACCGGCCGCGGGGGCCGTGTTAGCGCCAAGCCGCAGCGAGGTGTCCGTCGCGCGGCAGGTACGGGCCAGGGGCCTGGCGAAGGGCTGGCCACCAGCCGACATCGCCGCGGCCATCGAGGGCGCGTGCGGGTCCACCAGGATCAGGGCGTTCCGGCTCGCCCTGGGAGTGTCGCTACCCGACGTCGTGGCGCAGGTGCAGGCCCGCTATGAGGCAGACGGCCGCCAGGTGCCGGGATTCAGCGAGACGCTGCTGTCGGCCTACGAGAGCGGGCACAAGCGACCGGGGACCGAATACCTCCACTACCTGTGCGCGAGCTACGGTGCCGACCCCGCCGAACTCGGATTCGAGGGACGGTGCCTCTGCGGACGCAGCCACCGGGCGGCAGCCGAGCCCGGCGAGGCCGGCGAGCCCACCCGGACCGCGCTGCCTCCCCGCCTCGCGGCCGGCCCTCAGCGGGAGCCCGCTCCAGACCCCGTGCCTGAGTCCGAGGCCGAGCCGACCGTGCCGCTGCCGCGTGCAAACCTCGATGAGGACTGCGACGAACTGCGTGCCATGCTGATCCGTCAGATGGCCGAGCCCGGCAGCCCGCGCAGCCAGGTCGACAGCCGGTTCCTCGGCGCGGTCGACCGCATCCGGAGCCGGGTGGACGAGGCGCTCCTCAGCGGGACGGTATCCGCCGCACTTCTCGACCGCTGGGAGCAGGGCGCGGTCAGCTACGGCCGGCAGTACATGACGGTTCCGCCGCTGAGGCTGCTCTGCGACGTATTGCTGGATCTCGCGGAAGTGCGCCGGATGTGGGCGGAACGCCAGCCGCTGTACGTGTCGGAACGGCTGTGCCGGCTGGCAAGCCAGCTCGCCGGGATCGCCGGCATCGCCATGCTCGACCTCGGTGATCACCGGCTGGCCCGCTCACTGTTCCGGACCGCGCGGACAGCTGCGGACGAGACCGGTGATCGTCAGCTACGCGCCTGGGTGGCGGTCAGGGAGTCCCTCGTACCGCTGTACTTCGGCGACCCGAGAGAGGCGGCGGATCTCGCCGCAGCTGCCGCCGACCTGGCCGGCCGGCACTCGTGCGCGGCGGCGGTGATGGCACCGGTCGTCCGGGCACGGGCGCACGCGCGGCTCATCACGCCGGGCCAGTCGCGCGGGCGAGCCGCGCTCGAGCGCGCCAAAGCGAGCCTGGATCACGCGCTGGACGCCCTTGCAGACCTGCCGGCCGATCAGCGCGCCGATACTGCGCTCGGCTACACCGAGCGTCAGCTGCACTTCCACGCTGGCGACATCCTGGTGACGCTGGGCGACTGGCAGGCGGCGCACCGGGCATTCGGCCGGGCTAACGAGCTGTACGCGAGCACCGAGGTGCTCGACCGTGCCCTCGTTGCATTCGGCCAGGCGCGGTGCCTGCTAGCTGCGGATGAGCCCGACCAGGCGCTCGCGCTGGGCCGCGACGTGCTGACCGGCCTGCCAGCCGAGCACCGGACAGCGGTCATCGGCCTGGTGGCCAGGTCTTTCGGCCGGGACGCCGCCCTGCGCGATAGTCGCCTGCCCGCACTCGCGGGTTACCGCGAGGCCCTGCACGGCTCGTGATCAGCCGAGGCTCAGGCCGGTCTGCGCGGCGGCGAACGCCAGGCATTCGGCCGACAGCCCGATCGTCCGGCTCAGCGCCCGGGCGCCGTGGCCTACCTGAGTCTCGGTGCGCAGCAGGATCGGTCGCTCGCTGGCGGGCGCGCTGGTGGCGTGCTGCAGCGCCGCGCACATCTTCCGCGCGTGCAGCGTGTCGACCCGGCTGTCGCCGTCGAAGATCGTGAACAGCACGGCGGGGTACCTGGTCCCCTGCCGGACGTGATGGTAGGGGGAGTAGGAGATCAGCCAGCCGAACTCGGTCGGATCCGCTGCCCTCCCGTACTCGTCGTTCCAGCTCTCGCCCAGGCCGAACTGCTCGTACCGCACCATGTCGAGCAGCGGCGCCGAGCACACGGCGGCCGCGCTGAGCTCCGGACGCTGCGTGACAGACGCGCCGACCAGCAGCCCGCCGTTCGAGCCACCCCACACCGCGAGCTGGCTGGCCGAGGTCCAGCCATCGGCGATCAGTGTCTCCGCAGCCGCGTGAAAGTCATCGAACACATGCTGCTTCCGCTCGCGCATGCCATCGCGGTGCCACTCCTCGCCTTCCTCGCTGCCGCCGCGCAGCCCCGCGATCGCATACACGCCGCCGGCCTCGACCCACGTGAGAATGGACGCCGAGAAGGCAGGCGTCAGGCTGATGTTGAAGCCGCCGTAACCGTAGAGAATCGCTGGCCGTGGCTGGGAGGGAACGGGGCCGCCCCCCGGCGCAGCCGCGTCCTTCTCGCGGTCGCCCGTGGCCGCTGAGATCACCACCATCCGGATCGTCGTGCCGTCCGCGGAGGAGTACGCCACCTGCTCGGCTCGCACTGGCGGCACCTCCACAGCACCCGGAGCCCGCTGCCAAACCTCCGTCCTGTCCTCGGCCGCGTCATAGCGCAGCACGACGCCGGGAGTCGCGTAGTCGGTGTAGCCGAACCAGGCTTCGTGGCCGCCTTCCGGCCGCTCACGCAGGCCGCCGACCGTGCCGAGGCCAGGCAGTTCAACGAGTCCGATGCGGTCGCCGAAAGCGAGGTCGTGCACGGTGATCTCGCTGATCGCGTGCCGGGCCCGGGCGGCGAGGAGAACCGGCTCGCCGAGGCCGGGCCCGTCCAGGATGGCGAGGTCGTGCAGTACTGACTCCGGGTCCTCCGGCACCAGAACCTGCCAGCTCGGATACTCGGGGAAGGCTGGATCGGCCGGGTCGGCGACCATTATCTGGCCGCGCGGTGCCGCCCGGTCTGTCAGCACGTAGAACCGGCCGTCCCGGCCCGCACGAGGCCAGGTCAGGGCGTCAATGCCGGCTTGCATTACCTGAAGGTTCGGCCCGCCAGGATCGCTGGCGGCCAGGTCGGCGACCCACACCTCGTTGCGCGGCGCGGTGCCAGCCGACGCCGTGATGACCAGCCACCGGCCGTCGGTGCTCACCTCAACGCTGTAGTAGTTGGTCTTCTCGAGGCCGTCGCCGAGGATGAGGGCGTCGTGAGTGGCCGGTGTTCCCACCCTGTGGAGGTAGACACGGCGGTGGTACTGCTCCTCGCCCGCCGGGACGGCGTCCGGAGGCAGTCTGCGGGTGTAGTAGAAAGCCTCGCCGCCCGGCAGCCAGGCGACATCGGAGTACCGGCACCGGTCGATGGGGCCGTCGATGTCCGCACCGGTCGCGACGTCCATGATGCGCAGCACGGACTCCTCATTGCCGCCCTCGGACAGCTGGTAGGCCAGCAGCCGGCCCTCGCGATCCGGACGCCAGTTGTCGAGGGTGGTGGCGCCGGCCGGGTCGATCGCGATGGGATCGATCAGGGCGCGCTCAGCCCCGGCTTCTGCCGAATCAGCTGTATAGAGGACGGCGTGCTCCTGGCCGGGCTCGCGCCGGGTGAGGAAGTGCCGCTCCCCCCGCCACACCGGCGCGCTAACCTCGCCCGCGGCGAGCAGTTCGGTCAGCCTCGTCGTCAGCCTGTCGAGGCCCGGCACGCTCGCGACATACCTCGCGTACAGCTCGTCCTCGGCTTGCAGCCAGGTCTTCGACTGCTGGCTGCCGGCGTCCTCCAGCCAGCGGTACGGGTCGCTTACCTGGTGGCCGTGGATCGACTCGGTGATGTCCTGCCTGGGCGCCTCGGGGTAGGGCGGTGTGGACGTCATGGTCGGCACTCTAGTGTCCTTGCCCGCGCGGACGGCAGGCCGGAAGGGCGAGACGGGCAGCGGACGGACGGCCCGGCCGGAATCCGGGCCGTCCGCACCTGTCCTGCTACCCGTCGAGGTGAAGTTCCGTTGAGCTTCAGGTTGCAATAGGGCATCCGGTGTTGGCGATCCGGGGCAAGGACAGTCACACTTGTCACGGGTGCCCCGGCGGCCCTGGCTGCGGGCGCTCGTTCTTCCTCGGATGGGCTCGCGGAGCAGGAGGTGAAAGTGCGCCGGGTGCTGCTGCTCAACATCACTTTTGAGCCGCTGACAACAGTCGGCTTGCACCGCGCGGTCTGCCTCGTGCTCGGGGATAAGGCGGACGTCGTGCATTCCGATATCGGCGGCCTCCAGCTTCACTCGGCGACGACCCGTCTCGACGTGCCCTCGGTCATCCGGCTGCGCCGGTACGTGGGCGTGCCCCACCGCAGTCGGGTTCCCCTTACCAGGGCCGCCCTGATGCGCCGGGACAACTACCTGTGCGCATACTGCGGCATCAAGGCCGACACGATCGACCACGTCGTGCCGCGCAGTCGCGGTGGCCTGCATTCGTGGGAGAACTGCGTAGCATCCTGCACGCGGTGCAACCACCGGAAAGCGGATCACCTGATAGATGACCTCGGATGGACGCTCGCGCGTGACCCAGCGGCCCCCCGAGGGCCGCATTGGCGTCTTATAGGGGCAATCAACGATGGCGACCCGCAGTGGGTTGCCTACCTGGAGCCCAGCGCCGCCTGATTAACGGCCGCCGCGGCGCGCGACCGACGGTACGGCCTCGCTCCCTCAGCGTCTGCCTGCGACCAGCAGGTCGAGAAAGTCGACATCAACGGGTGCGACCAGAACTTGGCGGACTCACCGATACGCGCGCCTGGCTTGTTGCGAGTCTGGACTCGCGCTCCTGTCGGCAGGCATACTGGCCGTCACGTCGCATAGTGCGCATGTCAGTAGCGGCTAGTTCCCACGACCGTGGCCCCGCATCGTCAAGGAGCGTGACCTTGAGTGGTCTCAGGGGGTTGCCCTCCAAGGGGACACCCGGCCGCCGCCTGTTCATTATCGGCCTGGCAGAACCATTCCTGGTCATCTTGCTGATCGTCCTTCTCGGGCCGGTCTACGCGGGCACTCGCGCCTGGACTGCCATCTACACGACTATTGCCTTTGTCGGCTTTGCCGTCGGCGCGCCTTGTCTCCTGCTCGGCATATTCCGGAGGGACCGGTACCGGCGCTCCCAGGCTCTTCAATCGATGAACTGGAGCGGGCCAGACGACGCGACCGAGCTTGGTCGCCAGGACCGACGCCATCTGCGCTGAGCATGAACGCGTCGTGACTAGGAGCGAGGACCAGAAGTTCGCAATCTCACTTACTGGCGGCAGCTGACACTCGCCCGCTCCTAGCGGCCAGCAAAGGGCACTGCTACGGTTCCCTCGTGTTCAGACGGGTACGCGAAGATTGGCGGGGCGACCGCGCGCGGCTTCTCTGGTTTTTCGGGCATGCCGCTGCACTTGCCGTACTCATGGCACTCACTCTCGGGCGGGGCCGTGTCTTCGTTGTAGTTGGAGTCGTTATCACCGCCAGCTACGGCGGCGGCTATGTGGTCCTCACCCTTCATGCTCTGCGACGCGAACGGTCGGCATCTTCGAATCGCCAGGAATGAGTGCCCTTCGTCTCCTCGGCGAATGTCTATATGAATCCGGCCGACCAGAACTTGGTGAACTCGCCTACATGTCTGCTGTGCTGATAGATGTCGGTTTCAGGGGCGCTGCGGCCAATCCCGGGAGCACCTCCGGAGCGCTCGCGCTGAGGCTCCGCGAGTTCCGCGCTAGCATCCCCGATGATCCCAAGCGGCTGCTGACCGATGCCGAAATGGCGGAGGTACGGAAGCAGTACGGGCTGCGATCCGGCGGCTACTGGCTCGACGTCGAGCGCGCCCCTGGCAGCGGCGCTACCTAAGCGAGCTAGGCGAGAGGCTCACGAGCAACGGCAAGTGATGCATGTAGGTCGTGTTGCTCCTGCGACGCGGTGGAGACATGCTCAGGCAAACAGAGACCCCCGGTCCCTTCGTTGGGATCGGGGTTTCGTGTTTCTTGGACTTCTAGTACTACAGCCGCAGCCCGTGATCTTGCCCAGTTAGCTCGGGTGTCCCTTGTGGGATGCCCGTTCCGGGCTGAAAATCGGGGGTGGCTGCCCGCCGACGCCGAGCGCCTATGGTCGCTGGAGGCCGTCAGTTAGCTGGGTGCCGGGGGCCGCGCACTGGGTCCTTCCTTGTCGCCTTGAGCACGCGGATTAGATTCTGCTTCCCCTTTGCGGCCCCTGCGGGCAGCCACCTGGTGGCCGGTCCGGAGCGAGGAGGTCGCGGATGCTGCGGGAGACGCAGGAGCGTGAGGAGATCATCGAGCGGGTCGCGGCGCTGGATATCGGCAAGGCCGAGCTGACGTGCTGCGCGCGGGTCCCGGATCAGGACCGGCCGGGCCGCCGGCTGCATGAGGTGACGACCTGGCCGACGATGACCCGGTCGCTGCTGGCGTTAGCGGCCCGGCTGGCCGAGCTGCGGGTGAGCCGGGTGGTGATGGAGGCGACCAGCGATTACTGGAAGCCGGTGTTCTGGGTGCTGGAAGCCGCGGGGTTTGACACCTGGCTAGTGAATGCGCGGGACGTGAAGCACCTGCCGGGCCGGCCCAAGACCGACAAGCTGGACGCGGTGTGGCTGTGCAAGGTCGCCGAGCGGCAGATGATCCGGCCCAGCTTCGTGCCGCCGCCCCCGATCCGGCGGCTGCGGGATGTCACCCGCTACCGGATTGACCTGGTGGCCGCCCGGACCGCGGAGAAGCAGCGGGCCGAGAAGCTGCTGGAAGACGCCGGCATCAAGCTGAGCGTGGTGGCCAGCGACATCTTCGGCGTCTCGGGACGGGCCATGCTGGCCGCCCTGATCGGCGGCCAGCGCGATCCGAAAGTGCTGGCGCAGCTGGCCCGCACCTCGATGCGGCGCAAGATCAGCGCGCTGGAAGAAGCGTTCAGCGGGCACTTCACCGATCACCACGGGTTCCTGCTCGCCAAGATGGTCGGCCGCGTCGATGGCCTGGACGCCGACATCGCCGAGCTCGATCAGCGGATCGAGGAGCTGATCGCCCCTTTCGCTGATGCGGCTGACCGGCTGGATGAGATCGCCGGTGTCGGCCGCGTCGCAGCCGCGGTCATCATCGCCGAGATCGGTGTCGACATGAGCAGGTTCCCCACCGCCGGCCACCTGGTCTCCTGGGCGAAGTTCGCGCCCGGCGTGAAGGAATCAGCGGGCAAGAAGAAAGGTAAGGGCACCACCGGCCACGGCAACCGCTACCTGGCCCGGATCCTGGGCGAGGCTGCCGTCGGCGCGGCCCGCACCGACACGTTCCTGGGCGAGAGGTACCGGCGGATCGCCCGCCGCCGCGGCTCGAAGAAAGCCATCGTGGCCGTCGGCCGGTCGATCCTGGTCATCATCTGGCACCTGCTGTCCGACCCGGGCGCACGCTACGCCGACCTCGGCTCAGACTTCTACGACACCCGCATCGATCCCGACCGTCGCCGGCGCGGCTATGTCCGCCAGCTCGAGGCCCTCGGCTACACAGTCATCCTCGAACGCGCAGCCTGAACAACCCCTAACCCCAGCCCGGCTCCGCTGCGCTCCGCCGGGCGCTGCCGCGCGCCATCAACTCACCGATTTTCGGATTAGGTGACGCCAGGTAGGGGGCCACTGCCCCGGTCTTCGAGGGGCGAGCGTCTGCGCGCCGATGACCGAGCTACAGCCGGAAACGACATCTGCGCTCTGATCGCCGACGGTAAGGTGCAGATCATGCCAAGATCTCCCTGGCGCAGGGTGGTGCTTCTTATCTGCTGCCTTGTTCTGGTGTTCGTCTGGGCCACTTCGGCGTACCAGCTAGTCGAGGGCCGTGTCATCGACGCGCGTGTCATCTCTTGCGGATTCGGCCCGCACCGCTCGTGCGAGGTGGCTTGGAGTTACGGCGCTGCGCACGGGACTGACAGCACCGATGGGGTCGGGGCGTCGCCGGGAGGTCTCATGCCCGTGTACTACGTACCTGGGTGGGGGGTGACGAACCGCGATAGCGTGATCGGCGTTACCGTTCTCCTTCCCGTCGCGGCTTGCGTGGCTGTTGCGTCAGTCCTGTGGAAGCGCCGCCGTCGTGTCACCGTGTACTGAGAGGATGCACAGGCGCAGAGTGCGGCTGTAGTAGTAGGAAGACCCGCCTTCGAGTGCCTCGGTCCCGTCGAAGTCATCCGGCCCGAGCGCCTTGTCGCCGAGGGCGCGTCCTTCACGCACGAAGTCCCTGCCGTCGAGCTTCACTCGCAGCCGGTCACCGTCCCGCTAGATGGTCGCGGTCATCGCGTGGTCGAGCATGAAGCGCCTGGTTGCCTCGGGGGCCTGTCCCCCTACCAGTCGGGCCGTCTGCTACCCATACAGGCTCCGGAGCTTCCGCGGGGGTCATCTGGGCGGTGCGCAGGTCGCCGCGCAGCTTGTCATGCTTGGCGTCGTAGTCCGGGTCGTCCAGGTCGAGGGCGCGGATCGCGGCCTTAATCGCGGAGACCTCCCGGCCCAGGTCGGTCTTGGCCGGGAGCTTCCACGTCCCGTGGGGCAGCACGTCGTAGAACCTCATCTTTCGCTCGACGGCGGCGAGGACGTCTGCGACCCGCATGGGCTTCGCGCCGCACCGCGCGGTGCACTTGGCGTACTTGTACCGCTTCCCGCTCGGTCGGCTCTGGATCTGGACGAACAACTGACGGCCGCACTTGCAGGACACGGTACCCAGGAGTGGGCTGGCGTCATGCCGCTTGGTGTGCGGGCGACGGGCTCCGTCGAGCGCGGCCTGGAGCTTCTCGAAGGTATCGGTGTCAAGCACGGGGTCTCCCTGGACACGGCTGTCCAGGCCCGCCAGCGGCGCGGCCCGAAGAATGATGCACAGGCTCTGCGCATGCCTGCCAGCGCTCTTGGCGACCGACATCGTGGACTCCCCGGCGATGACCCGGAGCGCCCAGTCGCGGACGACCTCAGCGGTCTCGGGGTCGGCCTCGAGCTTCCAGCCGTTCCCGTTCTTGACGGCCTGGTAGCCGTAGGGCACGGAGCCTCCTGCCCACTGGCCTACTAGCAACATAGATGAGCACGTCGGCTAGTTCTTCGCCGAAGTCGGGTAGGCGCTTCCGCCATGCTGTGAAAGCTTCGCTGACCTCGGCAGTCAGCAGCCCGAACTCCAGCGCCACATCGTTCACGTTGAAGCCTTTGGCGAGCTTGTTGTCCCATGCCTGGTGCTGAACGGCGCGGATATCCAAGGCTCGCTCCCCGTTGCCGGCGATTGGGTTAGGAGACTAACGGCCAACGACGGCGACCCGCAGTGGGTTGCCTACCTGGAGCCCGGCGCCGCCTGATTCTCGCAATCAGGGCCCCATGGCTGGCCGTTTAGTACCCCTGGAGGGGTAGCAAACAGCCATTGATGCGCGGCTTACCTGCCGCTGCGGCGCGAGATAACGGCGATCTCGCCGCTGTCGGTCATCAGCACCTGGACGCCTAGCGCCGAAGTGGTCGGCCAGTACGGCGTCCGTGAGCACCTCGGCGGGCTCGCCCGTGGCGGCTACCTGACCGCCGGAGAGCAGCAGCAGGCGGTCAGCGAACTGACCGGCCAGCGTGAGGTCGTGAATCGCGGACAGCACAGTCAGCGAGTGCTCGCGGCGTACTTCATCGATCAGCTCGAGCGCGTCCATCCGGCGGCCGACGTCGAGGGCGCTAGTCGGCTCGTCGAGCAGCAGCACGGGCGCCTCCTGCGCCAGCGCCCGGGCGAGCACGACCCGCTGCAGTTCGCCGCCAGACATGGCGCGCAGCATCCGGCCGGACATCACGCCGAGATCGAGTCGTTCGATCACCGAGGCGCAAACCCGCCTGTCGGCAGCCGTCTCGGCGCGCAGATAGCCGATATGGGCCGTCCTGCCGAGCAGCACATACTCGCTGACCGTCATGTCGGGGGGCAGCAGGGGCCGCTGCGGAACGTAGGCGATCAGCCGAGCCAGCTGGCGCCTGCCGAGTGCGGCTGCCGGCTGCCCGCCGATCGTGATGACGCCGTCGTAGCGCAGCAGGCGGCTGATGGCACCGAGTAGCGTCGTCTTCCCTGCGCCATTTGGTCCGATGAGGCCGAGCCATTCCCCGCCGTTGATCCGGCCGGTGATGCTGTCGAGCGCAACCGTGGTCCCGTACCGGACGGTGACCTGCTCGAAGCTGATCACGAAAGGTCCTGCCTGGCACGCCGCGACCGGAGCACGAACAGGAAGAACGGTGCGCCGATCATCGCGGTGATGACGCCGATCGGAACCTCGTCCGGGGCCTGCGCGGTGCGCGCCACCACGTCGGCCAGCACAAGGAACGCCGCGCCGCCGATCATCGAGACCGGCAGCAGCACCCGGTAGCTTGGTCCGGCGATGAGCCGGACGGCATGCGGCACGATGATGCCGACGAAACCGATGAGACCGCTGACCGCGACGGCTGCGGCGACGCCGAGGGTGGCCGCGATCACGACCGTTAGCCGCAGCCTGGCCACGTTCACGCCGAGGGTGGTGGCCTCACTTTCGCCGACACGCAGCACGTCGAGCAGCCGCCGGTGCGCCAGCAGCACGACGGCGGCGACGAGGAGATAGGGCAGGATCAGCCAGACGTCGGACCACGTCGCCGCGGACAGGCCGCCAAGAATCCACGCGTACACGTAGGCGAGCGTCTGCGTGTGCTGCTGCTGCAGGTAGGTCTGGATGGCCGTGAAGATGGCCGCGACCGCTATCCCGGCGAGCAGGATCGAGCTGGTACCGCCGCTCAGCACGGGGGACTCGCTGCCGCGTCCCGCGTGCGCGCCGAGCAGGTAGGTCAGCGCGACGGCGCCGACCGCCCCGGCGAAGGCCGCAGGCGGCGTCAGGGCTGGATTGCCACCGGAGACCACCACGATCGTGGCTCCCAGCCCGGCCCCGGCGGCGACGCCCAGCAGATAGGGGTCAGCGAGCGGATTCCGGAAGACGCCCTGATAGGCGGCCCCGCCGCCCGCCAGCATCGAGCCGACCAGGACGCCGAGCGCGACCCTCGGCAGGCGGATGTTCCACACGATGTCGACATCGAGCGCTGGCAGGCCGGTGTGCGGGTGCCACGGCAGCCTGGCCGCGAGCGCGTCGATTACCTGCGCCGGGGTCAGTCCGGCCGGGCCGATGGCCACCCCGGCGATGACCGCGAGCAGTAGCACGAGCCCGGCCACCGTGATAACCCGTCCCAGCCGGACCCGGCCCAGCGTGACCGATTCCGGTTTGGGTGTAGCAGTGGCAGGATCGGCCGGCGGACTGGACGCAGGTCCGGTCCGCCGGCCGATCACCGGTCTGGTTGAGGTCATGACGAGCCGGATTTAGTCGCCGTGGCGACAGCCTGCAGGATGTTGACGATGCGCGGGCCCCAGCGCGAGGCGACGTCACCGTTGAGCGCGATGACGTGCTTGTCCTGTACTGCCGTCACCGCCGACCAGCCCGGCCGCGCATACACCGTCGCTGCGGTCTGGCCTCCGTTGTTGGCGGTGTCGGACAGGATCACGTAGTCGGGATTCGACTTGAGGATGAACTCCGGCGACAGCTCCGGATAGCCGCCCGCCGCTGCCGCACCGGTTGCGGAGTCCGCGATGCTCTTCATGCCGAGCAGGGAGAGCAGGCTGCCGATAAAGGTCGAGTCGGTGACCGAGTAGTACGGGTTGGCACCGAGCTCATAGAAGTAAGTCAGCGGCGGCGAGTGCTTCGGCTCTGACGCCACGATGCGGGCGACGTCCGCCTTGATCGTGGCATCCTCGGCGCGGGCCTGAGCCATGTGCCCGGTCGCTGCGCCGAGCTCCGTGATCTCGCTGTACACGCCGGACACGTTCGCCGCCGCGGGCAGGTCGAGCACCGGAATGGACAGCGCCTTCAGCTTGGCAGTGATGCCGTTGATGTCGTTGGAGATGATCACGAGATCCGGCTTGTAGGCGGCGATCGCCTCGGCGTTGGGCTGGAAGGCCGACAGCTTGGTGGTCGGCACGCCGGCCGGGTAGTCGGAGTAGCTGTCGACCGCCTTGACCTGCTTTCCCGCGCCGATGGCGTAGAGCATCTCGGTGACGGTGGCGGAGAGGGACACGATCGAGTCCGGCCGCGATGCGAGGTGCACGGTGCCGGCTGTGGTTGTGACGGTGACGGGGAAGCCCGCACTGGTGCTCACTGAGCTGGTCCCGCTGGCGGGGGGACTGCTGCAGGCGGCGCATGCTGCCGCGAGGGCGATGACAGCCACCAGGGCCGTCCGCGTGACGGGGTGAGTTCGCATGATCATCCTCCGTGAGTGATGGAGGACGAAGCGCGTTTCGCTGCGACGTCGGATCCGGCGCCGGAACGAGCCGCCCTTCCTCCGAGGACAGGTCGTCGGCACAGGCCAGGCGTCCGGGCTCGTCCTCCCTCGGAGGCATCACCGTTGCGGGACAGCGCCGGGATCACACCGGCTTCGCTGGGCACTGCACCACCTGGAGCAGGCGCCCAGGCTGCCGGAAGCCTATCGCAGAGCGAAACCCGGTGCGGCATAAGACCATTCGCCCGCGCCTCGCCCCACGGCACGCGCGCCGGCGAGCCTGCCGCCGGCGGCGTGTCGCTGCCGGGCAGAGCGGGGCACTGGCGGAACAATGAACCTTAGGCCTCTCCAGGTATGAGCTGGAGGGGCCTTACAAGCGCTGATGGGGCTGCCATGCTGACGAATGGCTGCCGGTGTCAGCGGCCACGTTCCTATCTTTCCTTGGTTGCATTTACGTAACGCACTCGGCATGTAACGCTCTGTGCAATGCTTGCGATAGTCATGCAGACGCGGGCGGCGCGGGTACCCCCGAGCTCACGCCGCCCGCCGGTCTTGTCCTCAGGTCTCGCTTGCCGCTCCGCACTGCACCGGCGCGAAGACAGCCGGTAGCGTTTGACTATGAGCGAGACAGCAACTCCCGCCGGCGTTCCGGCGTCCGCCTCGGCCCCGTTCGGCCGCATGCTCACCGCGATGGTCACTCCGATGACCACCAGCGGGGCCGTCGACTATGACGGCGCCGCGCGCCTCGCCGAGTACCTGGTGACCGACATGCGGAACGACGGGCTGGTGATCAGCGGCACGACCGGCGAATCGCCGACGACGTCGGACGAGGAGAAGGCCCGGCTGCTCGGCGCGGTCCTGGAAGCCGTCGGCGACCGCGCGGTCGTCGTCGCCGGGGTCGGGACCAACGACACCGCACACAGCTGCGAGCTGGCGCGCCAGGCAGCGGAAGCAGGCGCTCACGGCCTGCTGGTCGTTACGCCGTACTACAACAAACCGCCGCAGAGCGGCCTGGTCAAGCACTTCACGGCGGTCGCCGACGCGACGGGGCTGCCGAACCTGCTCTACGACATCCCGGGCCGGACGGCCACGCCGATCGCGCCGGAGACGCTGATCCAGCTGGCCGAGCACCCGCGGATCGTCGCCGTCAAGGATGCGAAGGCCGACTTCGGCGCGGCGTCGCGGGTCATGCTGGCCACGAGCCTCGCGTTCTACAGCGGCGACGACATGGTCAACCTGCCGTGGCTGTCGCTGGGCGCGGCCGGGTTCGTGAGCGTGGTCGGCCACGTGGTCGGGGACCGGCTGCACGACATGATCGACGCTTACCTGGCGGGCCGGGTGGCCGAGGCGCTCACGATCCACCGCGAGCTGCTGCCGGTCTATACGGGCCTGTTCCGGTCTCAGGGCGTCATCATGACGAAAGCGGCGCTCGGCCTGCTCGGCCTGCCGGGCGGGCCGGTGCGGGCACCGCTGCCGGATGCAACCGAGGCGGAGATCGACCGGCTGCGCACGGACCTCGCCGCGGGTGGTGTGAAGCTTCCGTGAGCCACCCGCACCCTGAACTGGGGCCGCCGCCGCCCCTGACGCCCGGTGGCCTGCGCATAGTCCCCCTCGGCGGCCTCGGCGAGATCGGCCGGAACATGACGGTCTTCGAGCACAATGGCCGTCTTCTCGTGGTCGACTGCGGCGTCCTGTTCCCTGACCAGGACCAGCCGGGCGTCGACCTGATCCTGCCCGATTTCACCGCCCTCGACGACCGGCTGGATCTCGTCGACGCGCTCGTGCTGACGCATGCGCACGAGGACCACATCGGTGCCGTGCCGTACCTGCTGCGCCGGCGGGGCGACATTCCCGTCATTGGCTCGCGGCTGACGCTCGCGCTGGTGCGCAGCAAGCTCACGGAGCACCGGATCACCCCGGTTGAGGACGAGGTCGGGGCCGGCGACTCTCGGTCGGTCGGGCCGTGGCAGCTCGAGTTCCTGGCGGTCAATCACTCCATCCCGGATGCGCTGGCTGTCGCCATCAGGACGTCGGCCGGGCTGATCCTGCACACCGGCGACTTCAAGATGGATCAGCTTCCGCTCGATGGGCGGCTGACCGATCTCGGCGGCTTCGCGCGGCTCGGCGCGCAGGGCGTGGACCTGCTGCTGGCCGACTCCACCAACGCTGAGGTCCCCGGCATCGTCACGTCCGAGCGTGACATCGGGCCGGTGCTGTCGGAGGTGTTCGCCGGCGCCGAGCAGCGCATCATCGTGTCGTGCTTCGCCTCGCATGTTCACCGGGTGCAGCAGGTCATGGACGCCGCGGCTGAGCACGGCCGCAAGGTGGCTCTGGTCGGCCGGTCGATGGTGCGGAACATGGGCGTCGCGCGCGATCTCGGCTACCTGAAGGTTCCGTCGGTGCATGGCGGCCTGCTCGTCGACCTCCGGGAGGCCGAGGAGATGCCGCCCGACCAGATCGTGCTGATCTCGACGGGGTCGCAGGGCGAGCCCATGTCTGCGCTGT
The DNA here is from genome assembly GCA_963718765.1 of uncultured Actinomycetota bacterium. Taxonomy (GTDB): domain Bacteria; phylum Actinomycetota; class Actinomycetes; order Streptosporangiales; family Streptosporangiaceae; genus JAJYUU01. The sequence continues at coordinate 676,374 of CAVQZV010000014.1, read as the reverse complement.
CGCGGATGGCCGGGCGGGATCACCCGATCCGGATCGCGGAGGGCGACACCGTCATCCTCGCCTCATCCCTCGTGCCGGGGAACGAGTCCGCGGTGTCCCGGATCATCAACGATCTCACCCGGCTGGGCGCGCGCGTGGTGCACAAGGGGAACGCGCTCGTGCACGTGTCCGGCCACGCGCCAGCCGGGGAACTGCTGTATGTGCTGAACCTGGTCCGGCCGAGCAACTTCATTCCGGTTCACGGTGAGTGGCGGCACCTCAAGGCGCACGCCGACCTCGCCGCGCTGACCGGCGTGCCGCGGGGCAACATCGTGATCGCCGAGGACGGGGTGGTAGTCGACCTCGTCGACGGTCAGATCTCGGTGGCCGGCAAGGTCGAATGCGGTTACGTCTACGTCGACGGCCTCTCCGTCGGTGAGATCACCGAGTCGTCACTGAAGGACCGCCGGATCCTTGGAGAAGAGGGGTTCATCTCCATCGTCGTCGTGGTGGACTCAACCAGCGGGAAGCTCGTCGCCGGGCCGCAGATTCACGCTCGGGGCGCCGGCATCGACGACGTCGGCCTGGCCGCGGTCGGGCCGCTGGTCGAGGAGGCGCTGGCCGGCGCGGCGAGGGAAGGCGTCAGCGAGATCCACCAGCTGCGCCAGCTCGTGCGACGGACCACAGGCAAGTGGGTCAGCGACAATTACCGGCGGCGGCCGATGATCATTCCGGTGGTCGTCGAGGCCTGAAGCTCGCTGCCGACCGCAGATGTCCCCATGTCAGCACTTTTGTGCTGATCACGCGCCTATTCTTAAGCGCCAGGGGAGGATCGGCACGACAGGGCGGGGCGGCCGTGGCAGGCAGCAGCTATCCAGGGGACCAGGGTCCGCGCGAGCCCCGGGATCCGCGCGAGCCCCGGGATCCGCGCGAGCCCGGAGATTCGCTGGACCCGCGCGAACGCCGGGAAGCGCGGCACCCGCGGGAGCGGCGAGACCCTGAGGGCCGACCGCGGGAGCCACGGTCAGCCGAGGGCCGCCGGGCCGAGGGCCGCCGGGCCGAGGCGGGCCCAGCCGAGCGCCGCCCCGCTGAACGCCGGGCAGCCGAGGCCGGCCCTGGCCGGGACAGTGAGCCCCGGCGACAGCAGCGGCACGGGCGGAATCAGCCCGGGCCCGGCGGTGATCCTCGCCGCGGCGGGCGAGCAGCCTGGTGGACGCCACGGAGCCAGGCTGCGCTGGCAGTGGCCATCGTCATCGTGGTGATCGGAGCCGGTGGCTTCGTGCTGCGGGCGAGTCGGTCCGGCGGTTCGGGCAGTGGACCGGTGGCGGGTGCGCGATCCCCTGCTGCGGCATCCTCCGGGCATGCCGCCTCCGGCGCCGCGTCGCCGTCGCCGAGCGCGAGCTCCGGCACCGTGAGCATCGACTGGGTGGGCGACATGACGTTCGGCACCCTCAACGCCTGGCCTCCGGCGGGCACGGGCTCCCTGCTGGACGCCGTCACGCCCAGCCTGCACAGTGACCTCACGATCGGGAACCTGGAGTCGGCGCTGGGCGACCTGCCGATGACCAAATGCGCGCCGCACGAGGCCGACTGCTATGAATTCGAGGCGCCCGACAGCACCGCGCAGGACCTGAAGCAGGACGGCTTCTCCGCCGTCAACGTGGCGAACAACCACACCCTCGACGCTGGGACCGCCGGCGAAACCAGCACCGACTCGGCGCTGCGGTCGGTCGGTCTGGCCTGGGCAGGCCGCCCGGGACAGATCACGTACCTGACCAGGAACGGCATCACGATCGCGCTGCTGGGGTTCGCGCCCTGGTCCTACGACGCCGATGCGCTCGACATTTCGGGGGCGGAAGCGCTGGTCCGCCAGGCCAAGCAGCACGCGCAGCTGGTCATCGTCATGGAGCACATCGGAGCCGAGGGGGACAGCGCCCAGCACGTCCGGCCAGGGGAGGAGTACTTCCTCGGCCAGGACCGAGGCAACCCGATTGCATTCACCCACGGGGTGATCGACGCGGGCGCGGACCTCGTCATCGGCTCTGGCCCGCACGTGCTGCGCGGGTTCCAGTGGTACCACGGCCACCTGATCGCCTACAGCCTCGGCAACTTCTCCGGCTACAACACGCTCGGGCTGGACAGCATCACGTCCGTCAGCGCGATCCTGCACGTCACACTCGGCGCCCAGGGCCAGTTCGTGTCGGGCAGCATTACGCCGCTGCGTCTGGTCTCGCCCGGCACCCCGAAACCAGATCCTGCCGGCACCGCCATCAGCACGGTCAATGAGCTATCCCAGTCAGATTTCTCCGGGAACGGGGCCGTTCACATCGCGGCCGCCGGCACCATCCAGCCACCGGCGGGCTAACCCGCCCTACCGCCCGACGCCGCCTGCTTCTGCGCCTTCAGCCTGCTGGCGCAGCACAAAGCGCTGTACCTTGCCCGTGCTGGTGCGGGGCAGCGCATCGACGAACTCGACGATGCGCGGGTACTTGTACGGGGCGATCCGCTGCTTCACCAGGTCCTGCATCTCGCTGGCCAGCGCTTCGCTGCCGCTGGCCCCGGCGCTGAGCACCACGAAGGCCTTGACGAGCTGGCCGCGTGCCTCATCGGGGACGCCCACGATGGCGCACTCGGCCACATCCGGGTGGCTGAGAAGTACTTCCTCGATCTCCGGGCCGGCGATGCTGTAGCCGCTGGAGATGATCATGTCGTCGGATCTGGCCTGATACCAGAAGTAGCCGTCCGCGTCGCGGACATAGGTGTCGCCGGTGAGGTTCCAGCCGTCCTGTACGTAGCTGCGCTGCCGCTCGTCGTTGAGGTAGCGACACCCGGTCGGGCCCTTGACGGCGAGGCGCCCCGGCTCGCCGTCGGGCACAGGCTTGCCGTCGGAGTCGAGCACGGCGGCGGTATAGCCAGGGACCGGGAGGCCGGTCGAGCCCGGCCGGATGTCGTCGTCGGCGGCCGCGATGAAAATGTGCAGCATCTCGGTGCTGCCGATGCCGTCGATGATCTTGACGCCGGTGGCCTCGTGGAACGCGGTCCAGGTGGGCTCGGGCAGGTGCTCACCGGCGGAGACCGCGCGGCGAAGGCCGCGCAGCTGCGGGGCCTTGCCGGCCGCCAGCATCGCCCGGTAGGCGGTCGGCGCGGTCGACAGTACGGTCGCGCCGTGGGCAGCGATGTAATCGGCCAGCTCGACCGGGGTGGCTCGTTCGATGAGCAGTGAGGCCGCGCCCGCCCGCATCGGGAACAGCAGCAGTGCGCCGATGCCGAACGCGAACGCCAGCGGCGGGGTACCGGTGAACAGGTCGTCAGGTCCCGGCCTCAGCACGCGGGCGGAGAAGGTGTCGGCGACCGCCAGCATGTCGCGGTGGAAATGCATCGCCGCCTTCGGTCTGCCGGTCGTGCCCGATGTGAAGCCGATCATCGCGACATCGTCGGCGGCGGTCTGGACCGATTCGAAGCCGGCCGGCTTGCCCGCCGCGAGCGTCGTCACGTCGCCCGGGTCCGCCTCGCCGTACCGGACGATCCGCAGTCCCGGCGCGTTCGCTGCCTCCAGCTCGGCGGTGAACCGGTGGTCGCACAGCGCGAGCTGTACCCGGGCGATGGTGCAGATGCTGGTCAGCTCGGCGGTCCGCAGCATCGGCATCGTCGGCACCGCGACGCAGCCTGCCGTGAGCACGCCGAGCCAGCAGGCAGCCAGCCACGGGTTGTTCGGGCCACGCAGCAGGACCCGGTTACCGGGTACCAGCCCGAAGTCCTCGGTGAGCACGCGGGCGACCTGGCCGGAGAGGTGAGCCACCTGCGCGTAGCTCCACGATTCGGCGGGGGAAACCAGGCAGCGACGCGCTGCGCCGCCGGCGTCAATCGTGCGGTTCAGCAGTTCGTCGGCCGCGTTGAGCCGGTCAGGGTAGGTCAGCTCGGGCAGCGTGAATTCCAGGTCAGGCCACAGCTCAGGCGGGGGCAGGCTGTCCCGGCTGAACGTGTCGACGTGGGCGGACGGCGAGAGTTCCATGTCCGGGCCCTCCTGGGTGGTTGCTGCCGGGACGGTCTCAGTATGTCGCCTCTGCAGGACGCGTCAACGAGTCCCGCGACGGCCTGCTGACAGGGTGAAAGCGGCGCGCCGGAGACGGTACGGTTAGCCCGAACGCTGACAAGGAGTGGTCATGACCTACCAGCCGTATCCGACCGGCGGTGGCAGCAACCAGCCATATCCCGCGGGCGGGGGCAGCAACCTCGCCGAGCGGCCGCCCCAGCCTCAGTCCGTGCGGATCGCCGTGATCCTGATGTACGCGGGCGCGGCCGTTAGCGCTATCTCGCTCATCATCAGCCTGGCGCTGAGCGGGCGCATCAAGTCCGCGGTCGGCACCGCGGCGCGGAAGGTTAAGACCAGTAAGCCTCTGACGCCGTCGCAGATTCACGGGATCGAGAACTTCTACCTCGTGCTCATCGTCGTGATTCTCCTGGCCTCGATCGGCCTGTGGCTGTGGATGGCCTGGGCGAACGGTCGCGGCAAGGGCTGGGCCCGGATCCTTTCGACAGTGTTCTTCGGGTTCAACACCCTGTGGCTCGTGATCAGCGTGGGGCGCACGGGCGGGCCGGCCATCTTCATCGGCATCGGCTGGCTCATCGGCCTGGCCGCGCTCATCTTCCTGTGGCGCCGGGACACCGGCCAGTACATCGCGCAGTCTGGCGGAGGTCAGGGTCCCAGTAGCGGCGGCTTGCCCTCGATGGGCCCACCGGAGCTAACCGCTCCTGGTTCCCCAACCGCTAGGCCGACCGAGCCCTGACGCTGACTGCCGGACTGCGACACGCCGCCGCGGGTCCGCCGATCTGCGACGGGTGCTCGTTACCGTGGGATCATGGCGACTCGTGCGTCCAAGGGCGCAGCGCGCCCGCGTGGGGGCACGGCAAGCAGAACCCGACCCCCGGCGCGGCGCAGGTCCGGCTCAGCGCGTGGGCGCACCTCGGCCCGGCGGCGGACTACACGTCGCGGCCGGCGGTACGCCGCGCCCGCGCCCTCCAGCAACCCGTTCGTCATTCTCGCTGGCTGGATCGTCGCTCTGGTCGCGGCGATCTGGATGGTGCTGGCCCACACCGTCGGCGCGGCCTCCAGGGCGGTGGGTGAGAGCGCACGCGACCTCGACCCGCTGCACCGCAGGGACGGGGCTGGGCTGGCAGCGCTCTGCGCGGCGATCGGATCCGCCGTCGCGATCTGGTGGGATGCCTCCGGGCCGCTGCGGCCCGTGGGCCTGACCATCCGCGGGCTGTTCGGCTCCGGCTCGTGGACCGTGCCCATCCTGCTCAGCCTGCTCGCCTGGCGGTACCTGCGTCATCCTGACCGCAATGCCGACACCGCGCGGATGGTGATTGGCTGGATCGCCCTGCTCGTGGGCGCGCTCGGCCTGGTGCATGTGGCCTCGGGCACGCCGGGGCTGTCGGCCGGCGTGTCCGCCATCCGTTCGTCGGGGGGTCTCATCGGCTACACCGCGTCGGCTCCGCTGGTGGCTGTGGTCACCAAATGGGCGGCGGTCCCCGTGCTCGCGCTCATCGCGGGCTTCGGCCTGCTCGTTATCACCGGCACCCCGGTCCACCGGATCCCCGAGCGAATTGCCGAGATCCGGAACTGGGTAATGCGTTTCCTGAACGCTGACGCCGCCGAGGAGGCAGCGGGGGCGGGCGGGACCACCGGCCGCCCGCAGGCGAGGCTCGCGCGGCGGCGATCTGACGCGCTCGAGGTGGGCGCCCGCGACCGCGCTTATGACACTCCGCTGCTTGACACCCTGTTCGGGCGGCGCGACGCGAGCCGGAACGCCGACCATTCTGATGACAGCGCCGGGGTCGGCGCCGCCGAGGCCGCGGCCGCGGCCGATGCGCACGGAGTCATGTCCGCCGGGGCGGCGACGGTCGAGGACAACTGGCATGAAGCGGCGGCGCTCGCCCGGGCCGGCTCAGCCCGCGGGTCGGCCGCGAGTTCCGCCAGGCCGGAGCAGCTGACGCTCGCCGCGGTGACCGACGGCAGCTACACCCTGCCACCGGTAGCGCTGCTCAAGCCCGGCACCGTACACCGGCCTCGCACCAAGGCCAATGACGTGGTACTCGAGGCGCTGACCGGGGTGCTCGAGCAATTCGAGGTGGATGCGCAGGTCACCGGGTTTACCCGCGGGCCGACTGTGACGCGGTACGAGATCGAGCTGGCCCCGGCGGTCAAGGTCGAGCGGGTGACCCAGCTGTCGAAGAACATCGCGTACGCGGTCAAGAGCGCGGACGTGCGGATCTTGTCGCCGATACCTGGGAAGTCCGCGATCGGCATCGAGATCCCTAACGCCGACCGGGACGTTGTGAGCCTCGGTGACGTCCTGCGCTCGCCGGTGGCTGCGTCGGATCACCACCCGATGGTGGTTGGCCTCGGCAAGGACGTCGAGGGCAGAACCGTCATAGCGAACCTCGCGAAGATGCCTCATATGCTCATAGCGGGAGCAACGGGCGCGGGCAAGTCAACCTGCATTAATGGGTTGATTTCCTCCATTCTGCTGCGGGCGACGCCGGACGAGGTGCGGATGGTCCTGGTGGACCCGAAGCGGGTAGAACTGGCGGCCTATGCGGGAATCCCGCATCTCATCACGCAGATCATCACGAACCCGAAGCGGGCCTCGGACGCGCTTCAGTGGGTGGTCGGCGAGATGGATCGGCGCTACGACGATCTCGCGGCTACCGGATTCCGGCACCTGGACGACTTCAACAAGGCGGTCCGGGCCGGCCGGGTGAAGGCGCCAGCGGGCTCGGAGCGCATCTACGCGCCATATCCGTACCTGCTCGTGATCGTGGACGAACTCGCCGACCTCATGATGGTCGCGCCCAGGGACGTTGAGGACGCAGTAGTCCGCATTACGCAGCTCGCCAGGGCGGCTGGCATTCACCTGGTGCTTGCGACCCAGCGGCCGAGTGTGGACGTGGTGACGGGCCTGATCAAGGCGAATGTGCCATCCCGGCTCGCGTTCGCCACGTCGAGCCTTACCGACAGCCGGGTCATTCTCGACCAGCCGGGCGCGGAGAAGCTCGTTGGCCAGGGTGACGCGCTGTTCCTGCCGATGGGCACCAGCAAGCCGATCAGGCTGCAGAACGCGTTTGTCACCGAGAAGGAGATCCGCGAGGTCGTCGCGCACTGCAAGAAGCAGGCGGCCCCGGTCTACCGCGAGGACGTCGTCGCCGCGGTGGCCAGGCAGCGGGAGGTCGACGCAGACATCGGGGATGACCTCGACCTGCTCGTGCAGGCAGCGGAGCAGATCGTCACAACCCAGTTCGGCTCGACATCGATGCTGCAGCGCAAGCTGCGGGTTGGCTTCGCGAAGGCCGGCCTCATGGACCTGCTGGAGAGCCGCGGTGTTGTGGGGCCGAGCGAGGGCTCCAAGGCCCGCGATGTGCTGATCCGTCCGGACGACCTAGCCGACTTGATTGCCTCGCTGCGCGGCGAGGACTGAAGTAGCCAGCGGGAGCAGGGCACGGCGAATCCCGGGCGAATCTCGGCCCGGGCGACTCCGCTTGGTCATCACATGTCTACACTGAGTGACCGTCTCAGCCAATCGAAGCGGGGAAGCCAGTAACGGGCGAGCGGGGCTCCGCAAGGTCCCGGCCCGGAGGGCAGGGCGCAAGCATGACTGACGGGGGCACCAGCGTGAGCGTTGGTGATGAGCTGGCGGCTGCGCGCCGCCAGGCGGGACTCACCATTACTCAGGTCAGCCAGCGGACATGCATCAGGGAGACAATCGTCCGCGGGATCGAGCGGGGGGACTACTCGGCCTGCGGCGGCGACTTCTATGCCCGCGGGCACGTTCGCAGCATCGCCCGGGCGGTCGGGCTGGACCCGGATCAGGCCGTGCGGCTGTACGACTCGGCGGTGAGGCCGCCGGCGCCGATTACGGCCGCCGACGTGTTCCAGCCGTTCACACCGGTCAAGCTCAAGGAGCGGCGGCGGCTGAACTGGACCCTCGTGCTGCTAGCAGGCATCGTCGTGGTCGCCGGCATAGTCGGATTCCGCTATTTCGCGCACAGCAGCGCGACGCCACCGCCGAGCGCGTCGACACATCACTCTCAGCACCACACAGCGGCGCCGGCCGCGTCACACTCGGCTGCCCCGGCGGCCGCGCAGTCGGCAGCGACGCAGGTTCAGGTCACGATCATCGCCCATCCCGGGAACGTGACCTGGGCTCAACTGACGGCGATGAACGGCAAGGTGCTGTTCTCGGGCGACATCGGCTCGGGCGCAGGGCTGACGCAGCACACGTCGACTGCCGTCGCCGGGATGACCGTCGAGCTTGGTAACCCGCTCGGCGCAGACGTCTACCTCAACGGCAAGAAGGTGGCGACCAACCAGACGCACCCGATCTCGATCTATTGCTCTCGGGTGTCGTGCGCCTGACAGGCCTGGCCCAGCCCCCGTCGGCTAGCGGAGCGGGGGCACTGGCACCGGCGTCGTTACCGTAGTCTGCCGGTGTGCCCTCCAGTCAGCCGAGCCCGGCGTCCGTCACCCGCCGCGTCAGGATGGTTACTCTCGGCTGTGCCCGGAACGAGGTGGATTCTGAGGAACTCGCCGCCCGCCTTGAGGAGGGCGGCTGGCAGCTCGCCGGAGAATCCGAGGATGCAGCCGTCGTGCTGGTTAATACGTGCGGCTTTATCCAGGCCGCCAAGCAGGAGTCGATCGATGTGCTGCTCGATGCGGCCGCGGACGGAGTAAAGGTCGTCGCTGCCGGCTGCCTGGCCGAGCGCTACGGGTCAGGACTGGGCGAGGCGATGCCAGAGGCGCAGATTCTCGGCTTCGACGACTATGAGGACATCGCCGCGCGGCTGGACGCGATAGCGGCCGGCGAGCACTGGGTGGCTCATGAGCCGCGGGACCGTCGAACGTTGCTCCCCCTGACTCCGGCCGACCGGCCCGGCAGGACCGCGCACCTGCCCGGCCATGGCCTGGCGGCGCCCGGCGGCGGCCGGCCTGGTCCTGACCGCGTACCTGGCGACCCCGTTCCCGATCTTCCACCGGGGATCGCGCCCGCCTCTGGCCCGCGCGTCGTCCGCCGTCGCCTGGGCGGGGGCCCGGTGGCACCGCTCAAGATCGCCTCCGGTTGCGACCGGAGGTGCACGTTCTGCGCCATCCCGGCGTTCCGTGGTGCCTTCGTATCCCGGCGGCCGGCTGACCTGGTGGCTGAGGCCGGCTGGCTGGCCGAGCATGGTGCCCGCGAGCTGCTGCTCGTGAGTGAGAACTCCACGTCTTACGGCAAGGATCTCGGCGACCTCAGGCTGCTCGAATCGCTGCTGCCACAGCTCGCCGCAGTGCCAGGCATCGGCCGGGTCCGCGTCAGCTACCTGCAGCCAGCTGAGGTGCGGCCTGGCCTTGTCGAGGTGCTGGCGGGCACACCGGGCGTTGCCAGGTACTTCGACCTGTCGTTCCAGCACGCCAGTGGCAGCGTGCTGCGGTCGATGCGGCGATTCGGAGATGCCGAGCGGTTCCTCGCTCTCATCGAGCAGATCCGAGCCCTGGCCCCGGATGCGGGGATCCGGTCGAATTTCATCGTTGGATTTCCTGGCGAGACCGAAACGGACGTGGCAATCCTCCAGGACTTTCTCGCTGCTGCCAGGCTCGATGCGATCGGCATCTTCGGCTATTCCGACGAGGACGGTACCGAAGCCGCGAGTCTTCCCGGCAAGCTGGCGGACGACGAGGTTGCGGCGCGAGTCGAGGAACTCGCCGATCTCGCGGACGACCTGATGGGCGAGCGCGCGGCAGGGCGGGTCGGCACGTCCATGGACGTGATGATCGACGAGGCGCTGGCCGACGGTGGTTACGTTGGCAGGGCTGAGCACCAGGCGCCGGAGGTCGACGGGGCGACCGAGATCCGGAGCCATCGCCGGCTGGCCGTCGGCGACCTCGTGCAGGCGATGGTCACAGGCAGCGAGGGGGTCGACCTGTACGCCACTGTGGCGGGGGACGCGGGCAAGCAGTGAGCCGGGCATCGGGCTCGGACCGCGACGGCGCTGTGCCGCCGCTCGCAGCCGCGGCCGTTCGCGGCGCGGCGACCGCGGCGACCACGGCGGGCCTGGCCGCCACGCCGAGCCCGGCATCGGCGAGCCCGGCTCCGCCGGGCCTGGTCAACGTCGCGAACGGCCTGACCGTTCTGCGGCTGGCGCTGGTGCCGGTCGTTGTCTACTTCCTGGTCGCAGGCGGCACCAGCGACCGGGTCATCGCCTTCGTGGCCTTCGGGGTGGCCTCCGTCACCGACTTGCTGGACGGCGAGCTGGCCAGGCGGCGCGGCCTGATCACCGACTTCGGCAAGATCGCCGATCCCATTGCCGACAAGGCGCTGACCGGCTCAGCACTGGTCACGCTGTCCATCCTCGGCGAGCTGGCCTGGTGGGTGACCTGCGTCATCGTCGTCCGGGAGCTGGCCGTTACCGCCCTCAGGTTCTGGGTCATCCGGCACGGTGTCATCGCCGCCAGCCGGGGCGGCAAGCTCAAGACGATGCTGCAGATCATCGCCATCAGCCTGTACGTGCTGCCCTGGCACGCTGTCCAGTTCCAGGAGATCGTCATGGCGGCGGCCCTGGTCGTCACCCTGGTCACCGGCGCGGACTACACCGCCCGGGCGATCCGGCTGCGGCGGGCCGTTCAGTGACCTCGGCCGGGCCGACCGGGCACGCCGGCCAGCTCGGGCCCGTCGATCCGCCCGCACCGGCGGAGACAGCCGAGCTAGCCCGCCTGGCCATCGATTTGCTCGCCGCGAGCGGTCACACCGTTGCTGTGGCCGAGTCGCTGACCGGGGGACTGGTGACGGGGGCGCTGACGAGCATCGCCGGAGCGTCCGTGGTGGTCCGCGGTTGCGTAGTGGCCTACGCAACCGACCTGAAGAGCGCTCTGCTCGGCGTGCCGGGCGACCTGCTTGCCCGGCAAGGCCCGGTCGACCCGGATGTGGCCATGGCCATGGCGGACGGGGCGCGCCGACTGCTCGGCGCCACCTACGGGCTCGCGACCACCGGCGTGGCCGGACCAGGCCCTGCCGACGGGAAACCCCAGGGGACGGTGTTCGTCGCCGTTGCCGCGCTCTCCGAGACCTCCTGTGACGGCCTGGAGGGGGTTCCCGGCGACCGGCAGGAAGTCCGTGAGGCGACGGTTCGCTGGGCTTTGTCCTCGCTGGTCAGGGCGCTGCGGGAAGACACCAGCTGATTACAGTGTTACGTCTCTGTGAACACGCAGCTGCGCCCTCTCCCACCCAGTCCTCCATGGCAGGTACGGTAGAAGGGCAAGTAGGTCCGGCCACGGGGAGGGAGCGCGACGATGGTCCTGCTTCGTCACTTGCTCGGTGACGCGCTACGGCGCCTGCGCCTTCGCCAGGGTCGCACCCTACGCGAGGTGTCGGCGACCGCGCGCGTTTCCCTGGGGTACCTGTCCGAGGTTGAGCGCGGCCGGAAGGAAGCGTCCTCCGAGCTGCTGGCCTCGATATGCGATGCCCTCGGGGCGCCGTTGTCGCAGGTCCTGCGAGAGGTGTCCGACGGCTTCGCGCTCGCCGAGCTGCAAAGCGAGCCCACGTTCGGCATCCCGCTGGAGCCAGCGCTGGTCGGCGCGCCCGGCGAGGACGCGGCCGACACCGAGGATCCGCCGGTATCCGGCCGCGGCTGCAGACGAGCGCGCCGCCACGCGCGTGCCGCCGAACTCGACACCGCAGCGCCTTGTCATGCCGCAGCGCGCGATGAAAGTCGGCGCCGACCAGCGGCTGCCTCAGGCCGATCCACGGCTGGAGCCGGTCACACTGCCGGGCCGGGAGCGGAAGTTCGACAAGATCGCTCGCGACTACACCGACATGGTGCCCGTCTAGCGCCTGCACACCCGATAGCTCTTCATAGCTGCGGCCCGCGTCGTCCGGACGGCGCGGGCCGTTGCTGCTTTCGCGGACACGCGGTGCTGACAACCGTTCTCAGTTAGCCCACTGGGACGTCCACGCCTTCGGGTCCTCGGCTAGCTTGCGCACGCTGGGCGGCAGATTGCCGGTAACGATGTGCTCCAGCTTGACTTCCTCGAGGATCGCGCGCTCGTTAGCCCGCAGCGCGATCCAGACCGACTGCAGCGGCTCAGCAGCGCCGGTGTAGCCCAGGTTCTCCGGGCGCTCGCCGCGCACCCCGAGCAGTGGCCCGTCGATGGCCCTGATGACGTCAGCCAGCGAGATCTCGCCGGCCGGCCTGGCCAGCCAGAACCCACCTTCCGGGCCTCGCTGGCTGCGGACCAGCCCGGCGCGGCGGAGCTGCGTCAGGATGGCCTCAAGGAACTTGCCAGGAATGGCCTGTGTCCGGGCCAGCTGGTCGGCGGTCACGTGGCCAGGGCCAGCGGCGGCAAGCTCGATGACGGCGCGGAGCGCGTAGTCGGAGCGCGCGGACAGACGCATATGCAGCATTATGCAGCCAACGAGCCCGGCCTGCCGTTATCACGCTGCCCGGCTCGCGACTTCAGGGCCAGAGTCAGCGGCCGGCCAGGCCGAGCACCTCGGCTGCCGCGCGGGAGTTGCTGCGAGCTGCTCCGTAGCTGGCCAGGTAGCGCCCGGCAGCCGGTCGCCAGACGGGCAGGCCCATCTCCAGCACGACGGCGTCCGGGCGCGCCGCGACCAGGCGGCTGACGGCCTCGGCTGCCACGGGATGACGGTGGGCGTCCCGCACCACGACGACCAGCGGCCGGCCGTCCGCCTCCGCCAGCAGCCGGGTCACCAGCTCCGGCAGCTCGGCGGCCGGTTTTCCGGTGCTGATCTCGCGGTAGCTGTCGTCGGTGAGCCATGGGCCAAGCCCCCAGGGCACGGCGCCAACGGCCAGGTTCGACGGGGGCACAAGCTGGATGACGAGTGGGCGGTGCAGCGCCGGCAGGCTGCCTTCGACGGCGATAGCCCGGCGGGCAGCGGCAAGCCCGATGGCAGCCGCATCGGCGTACTCGGCCGCGCCTGCCGAATCCCTGCGGGCCTGCGCCGTCCAGGCTCGCAGGTCGGCGACCCTGGCCGCTGCCTCCTCGAGCCGCTTACCGGGCAGCCGCCCGGCTCGCACCGCCTCGACGAGCGCGGCGCGGACCTCCAGGAAGCTCAGGTGGTCCTGATCCCGCCCGAGGCAGAGCAGGTCCGTGCCGGCGATGACAGCCTGCACGGCGGCCTCGGGAATCCCGTACTGGTCGCTGACCGCCCGCATCTCCAGCCCGTCGGAGACGATCACGCCGGTAAACCCGAGCTCGCCCCGAAGCAGATCAGTCTGCGCCCGGCGGGACAGTGACGCGGGCAGATCTCCGGTGAGCTCGGGGATCCGCAGGTGGCTCGGCATGATGGCGCGCACGCCGGCGGCGATCGCGGCCTCAAATGGGGGCAGGTCCCTGGCCCGCAGGACGCGCAACGGTGCGTCCACTGTGGCGAGTTCTAGATGCGAGTCCGCCGACGTGCTGCCGTGACCGGGAAAGTGCTTGGCGCACGCCGCGACCCCGGCCGACTGCAGCCCGGCCACCGCTGCCGACGCGTGCCGGGCCACCAGCGCAGGGTCGGAGCCGAACGACCGGGTTCCGATGACCGGGTTGTCCGCGGCGGTGTTGACGTCGACGGCCGGGGCGAGATCCAGGTTGATGCCCAGGGCGGCGAGGTCGATACCGAGGGCGGCATAAACGGACCTCGTCAAGTCGACGTCGTCGACGGCACCGAGGGCGGCGTTACCCGGGTAGTCGCTCCCCGTCTGATGGGAGAGCCGGGTGACGTCCCCGCCCTCCTCGTCGATAGCGATGACCGGCTCGTCGGCGGCACTGCGCAGAGTTGCGATGAGGCGGCCAAGCTGCGCGCGGTCCTGCACGTTCGGGCCGAACAAGGTGACGCCAGCCAGGCTGGCGCCGAGGGCGTCACGGATCCAGTCGGGGGCGACTCCATCGGGAAATGGCGGGATCAGGACCGCGTCGGCCAGCCGGCCCAGCGCTGGGTCGGCCGTGAACTCCTGTGTCATCCCTTCACCGCGCCTGCGGTCAGACCCCCGACCAGCCGGCGCCGGACAACGAGGAAGAAGATCATCGCTGGGATTGTGTAGATCGTCGACGCGGCCATGATCGGACCCCACGCCGCGCCGTGCTGTCCGAAGAAGTACGTCAGGAAGATCGGCAGCGTGTAGGCGCTGTGGCTCTGACCGAGGAACGTGAGCGCCACAATGAACTCGTTGTAGGCGGTGATGAACGCGAAGATGCTCGTGGCGACCAGGCCGGGGGCGACCAGGGGGAGAAGGATCCGCCAGAAGATCTTCGGCCCGGTCGCGCCGTCGATCGCGGCCGCCTCCTCGAGCTCCTTCGGCACCGTGGCGACGAAGTTGCGCAACATCCAGATTGTCACCGGGAGCGCCTGAGCCGCGTACACCAGGACGAGGCCGGACAGGCTGCCCAGCAGGTTGAGGGTCTTGAAGTCCAGGAACAGCGCGATGATCAGCGCCTGGCCCGGGATCATCTGGACGATCAGCAGCATGATCAGGAATGTGGTGCGCAGCCGGAACCGGAACCTGGCCACCCCGACAGCCGCGAGCAGGGCCAGCAGCGACGCGATCACAACGGTGATCAGTGCGACCCCGAAGCTATTACGAACGAACAGCCATACCGAGCCGATCCCGCCGGTCACCTGACCGCTGCTGACCTGGCGGAAGTTGTTGAGCGTCGGATGGCTCGGCAGCAGGTGCGGGGTCAGCGAGTAGATATCCTGCGACGGCTTGAACGCCGTGCTGATCATGAGAAAGATCGGCAGCAGGGTCACGATCGCGATCAGCAGGCCGAGCACATTCAGGCTGACCGCCTTGACGCGCTTCGACGTCCGGGCACGGCCCGCCTCGTGCAGCCGGGAGCGCGACTGCGTCCCAGACAGAGCCGGCAACCTGGTCGTATCCAGATGTATGCCCGTCATGTGAGGGCTCCCTGCCGAACGGAGGATCGCACGTAGCCGACCGTGACCACCAGCAAGATGACTGCGAAGATCAGCGCGAGCGCACCGCCGAGGCCGTAGGTGGGCGGGAACGTGAACGCCTTGTCGTAGATGTACAGCGACAGGTTGTACTCGTTGGTGTTCGCGAGGCCGATGATCGTAAAGCTCTGCGTGAAGATGTTGAAGTCCCAGATCACCGATAGCAGCAGCAGCACCAGGTAGATGGGCTTCATGAGCGGGAGAGTGACCCGCCAGAAGATCCGCCAGGGGCTGGCCCCGTCGACGCGCGCTGCCTCATTCAGCTCGGCCGGGATCGTCTTCAGGCCGGCCAGCACGGTGACGGCGATGAACGGGAATGCCTGCCAGATCACCAGGATCGAGATCAGGGTGTAGGCGGGTAGCGCCCCTGTGGTTGCCCAGTTGTAATTCGCCCAGTTCGTGCTGCCGACCAGCCAGTGCGGCATCTTGGACAGCCCCCAGTCGACGACACCCCCGTCCGGGCTGAACATCCAGAAGAACAGGACCGCGCCCGACACCGGCGGAGTCGCCCAGGCAAGCAGCGCCGATGTGCTGATCAGGAGCGACATTTTCTTGCCGAGCCGGTTCAGCAGCAGCCCCACGATTGTTCCGACGAAAAGTGAGATTGGCACAACCACAACTGCGAACAACACGCTGTTGCGCAGCGACTGCCAGAACACCGAATCGTGGAAGGTGGCCGTGAAGTTCGCGAACCCGACCCACTGCGTTGCCAGCGCACCAGTGACCTGCGGGAGGCCGTAGTTCTGGAACGAGAAGATCACCATCTGAACGAGCGGCCAGATAATCACCAGCGCGATGCCGATCAGCGCCGGTAGGAGCAGCAGGTAGGGCGCTAGCCTGTGGCGGCGCATGAACGAGCCGATGCGAACTCGCGTCGGCCTGGGCCGGTCGTGCAGCACTGCTGGCGGGTGCTGGATTGTCTCGGCCACGTGCGTCGTCACTCCCTTCGGCCGTCCGCAGACGCGGTGATGTTGCGGTTGTTTGGCGCGCTGGCCGGCCCGCCCCGGCGGGCCGGCCAGCGATTATCGGTGCCGAATCAGCTGGCCTGGCTACTCGCTACCAGTGTTCAGCACGGCCTGCAACTGGGTGTTCGCCTGGCTGACTGTGCTGTTGAAGTCAGCGCCCGACTCCAGCGCCTTCATCATGGTCGGGATGATGTTGTACTTCCCGGTGTCGGCGGTTCCCCAGTTCTTCGAGTTCAGCGGCGAGATCTGGGTGTAACCGGCCGCCTTAGCGAAGCCGGAGAGGACCGCGCTGCTGGAGTACGTCGGGCTGCTGAGGGCCGAAGTGAACTCGGGGAAGAAGCCCTGCGCGTTCGCGAACGTGGTCGCGTTCGAGGTGCTGTCCATCACCGAGAGCAGGCTCCAGGCGGCCGTCTTGTACTTGCTGTTGACCCAGACGCCGAGGTCAGAACCGCCCGCGAAAGCCGGTGCCGGGGTCGGTCCGCTCTGGCTCGGGATCGGGAACGACGCCCACTGCGACTGATTCTTGGTGCTCACCTGGGCGAGCTGAGACTGGGCCCACGGCCCGTCGATGTACATGTCGAGCTTGCCGAGAGCGAAGTCCTCCTCGGCACCGCCGGGCCGGCCGTGCCTGGCGCGCCGATCTCGGTCTCACCGACGTAGGTGGACGAGGAGACCTTGTCGGTCAGCAGGAGGTCGGCGTACGCCTTGATGCCGGCCTCGGACTGCGGGGACGTCAACTGGGCCACCCACTTGCCGCCCTGTTGCACCGCGACCTGGCCGCCGGCTCCCCAGATGAAGCTGACGATCGCGTTCGTGTCGTCGGTCGGTGCCCCGATTCCAAACGTGCCGGGGTTCTTCTGCATCAGGGTCTGAGCGTCGCTGACCAGCTGAGCCCAGGTGGTGGGGGTGGAGGTGATGCCAGCGGCGGCGAACTGGTTCTTGTTGTACCAGACGCCCCGCACGCCGCCGAACCACGGCACGGCGTAGATGTTGCCGTTGACGGTGTCGTTAGCGAGGTTGCCGGGGATGATCTGGGACCCGTTCGACCACGAGTGGACGCTGGTCGAGATGTTGGCGAGGGCACCCTGGGCGGCGATGCCCGGGGTGTCAGTGTTTCCGAGCTCCGTGATGTCCGGGCCGCCCTTGCCACTGGTAAGGGCGTTCGTCCAGTCGGTGCCCCGGTTCGTCCATGGAATCCAGTCCACGACGACCTTGGTGTTCTTGTACTGCGGGTTGTCCTTCTTCCACTGGGTGACGACGCCATTCATCCACGTGGTCTGCGATGCGACGGCGGCGCCCATGCGCCAGACGACGAGCTTGGCGGGGGCTGAGGACCCCGATCCTGAGTTACTGCTGGAGCCGCACCCTGCCACGGCTGCGCCAGCGATCGCGGCGACAGCACCAAGTGCGGCCGCTGACTTGCTAAAAGTCACTGACCGATCTCCCTTCCCGGCGGTCATAAACGGAAGCAGACGCCCTCCGGGCGGACGCCTGCGGCCGGGCCGTGGCCTTCAGGCCGGCACCCAACGTTAGGTGTCGAAACTAGGTAGTTCGACCCTTTTAGTCTGGTTACCTGCCGGGGACCGTGCCCTGACGGTTGGTTCCTTGCGCAGAAACTAACAGGAAACTTTCCTATAAGATAGAGTCCGTTGCCAGATTGAGACGTTGCCGGGCTGACACCCGGCGCAGCGGCCGGCGGGTCATGCCACGTCAAGAGGTCGCGTCGCGCCGTACAGTCAGGTTTGTCACTGTCAGTGAGAGGTGGGGCATGCAGCGACGGCCGGGGACTCCGAGTCTCTTGAGGGAGCTGAACGACCGGTCGGCGCTCGAGCTACTGCTCTCCGGCGGGCCGATGACGAGAGCCCAGCTCGGCGAGCACACCGGTCTGTCGAAGGTGACCGCCTCCCAGCTGCTGGCGCGGCTGGAGGAGCGCGGCATCGTCGCGGTGGCCGGCGAGCTGGCCGGCGGCCGCGGGCCGAACGCCGCCCTGTACGCGGTGGTCCCGTCGACTGCTTACGTGGCCGGGTTGCACGTCGAGCAGGACGAGATCAGTGCCGGCGTGGCCGACATTACGGGGAACGTGGTCACCCGGATCTCGGTCAATCCGTCGGCCGCGGCCGATCCGGTCGCACTGGTCCGCGGCGCTGTCCTGGCCGCGTGTCATGAGGCTGGCGTTCCCCCGGAGTCGCTGCGGGCATTCGTCATCGGCACACCCGGCGTCCTGGACCCCCGAACGGGCGACCCGCGGCTCGCCGTCAACCTGCCGGCCTGGCACGAAGGCGTCGTCGACGCGCTGCGCACCGACCTCGGCAGGCCGGTGACGCTGGAAAACGACGTGAACCTCGCAGCGATGGCCGAGCAAGCCGTCGGGGCCGCGGCCGGCGTTGCCGACTTCGTGCTCGTCTGGATCGGTGTCGGCCTCGGACTCGCAACCGTGCTGGGCGGTCGGCTGCACCGGGGCGCTGGCGGTGCGGCCGGTGAGATCGGCTATCTGCCGGTGCCCGGCGTGCCGCTACCGCAGGACGTCACGCACCCGGCAACCGGGGCATTTCAGCGGCTCGTCGGCGCGCAGGCACTAGTCCCGCTGGCGGCGCAGTACGGATTCAGCGAGCCGACGGCCGCGCAGGCGGTGGCGGCTGCGGTCCGGGTGGCCGGCGATAGCGACGGGCGAGCCGCGGCATTCCTTACTGAGCTCGCCGGGCGGGTGGCCACCGGTGTGGCGGCGGTCTCGGTCGTGCTCGACCCGGGGCTCGTGGTGCTCGGCGGCGACATCGGGCTCGCCGGCGGGACCGAGCTGGCACGCCGGGTGGCCACCGAGGTCGGCCGGATCAGCCCGGCCCGGCCGGATGTGGTGCCGACCGCCGTCGACGGCGCACCGGTGCTGCGCGGCGCCATCCTGGCGGCCGTCGACCAGGCCAGGGTGGAACTGCTCGCTTCGGTCTCTGACCCGGCCTGACGAGCTTGCCGCCGGGCGAAAATCCCGCGTCGGAGTGAGTTTGGTGCTGGCGCCGAGATCACCTCGGCCCGAGGCCGGTCTTGCCGTCCAGGAGTTCGCGCGCGATGTCGAGGTGCCCGGCGTGCCGCGCGGTCTCCTCGATCATGTGCAGCACGATGCCGCGCAAGTCGAAGACATCCGTCTCCGTGCCGGGGTGGACCCGGCCGAGCGGGGGAGTGGACAGCGGAGTCGAGGCCAGCAGCGCGTTCGCCTTCTCGCACTGATCGCGGTAGAGGTCGAAGACCTCCTCCTTCGAGTCCGTGGTCGTGAACGGCGCGTGCCTGTCCTGCTCGCCCTCGTCCGTGTCCTGCTCGCCCTCTTCCATCTCTTCCGGCCCGGGCAGATCGCTTCCGCCACCGGTAGCGATGATGTCGAACCAGTAGTACTCGGCGCCCGCCAGATGCTCGACCAGGCCCAGCGGCGTCCAGCCTGATGGCACCACCGTCTTCCGCAGATCGTCGTCGCTGAGGCCATCGACGATCTCGAGTACAGTGCGGCGCTGGGCGTCCAGGAAAGTGAGCAGCAGTCGGTCGGCCGGATTGTGGATATCGTCTGCCACGGTGTGTCCTTTCAGATTGGTTGTTACCTATCACACGACGATCGGGCGACCCGTCTCTGGACAGGGCATCCGCCGCGTCATGGATGGCGGTTTGCTACCCCCCTGGGGGTAGCAAACCGCCAGCCACGATCGGGGTTTGTTCACCGTTTCAGGCGGATTCCCGGCGCACCAGCCTGGTCGGCATCACCACATGCTGCGGTCCGGAGCTGGTCCCGGCAATCAGTTCGTTCAGGATCCGCACGGCCTCGGCGGCCGATTGCTCGAACGACTGGTGGATGGTGGTGAGGGGCGGTTTGGCCATGACAGCCGCGGCTGAGTCATCGAAGCCGACGACCGCGACATCAGCAGGGATGCGCCGGCCGGAATCGGTGAGCACCGCCATCGCCTCGACCGCCATGAGGTCGGAGGCGACGAACAGCCCGTCCATCTCGGGGTGATCGGCCAGCAGGCGGCGGGCGCCAAGTCGAGCGCTGGTCGGCGACCAGTCGCCGGTAACAACGAGGCTCGGTGGGGAGTCAGGCCCGACAGCCTTCCGGTAGCCCTCCAGGCGCCGCCGGCCGCTGCTCGTGTTGAGCGGCCCCGTGATCGTGCCAATCCGAGAACGCCCCTGACTGAGCAGATAGCCGACTGCCTCGATCGCGGACGCCTCCTCATCAGCCGCCACCCAGGACAGTTCCTCCTCGAATCCCAGTGGCTGTCCCTGCACGACAATGGGGAGGCCGCTGCGGGCGACGCGTGCCAGCAGCGTCTCGCCCTCGTGCGGCAGGGCAAAGAGCGCGCCATCCACGTGCCCGGCAGTGAGGTAGTCGGCAAGGAAGTCCTCTTCGCCGTAGTCCTGCGCCGTCGTCACCAGCAGGTGCTGGCCCCGGCTTCGCAACTCCTGGGAGAAGATCCGGATCAGGACGCCGAAGTTGGGATCCCCGAATAGATGCTCCTGTCGCTCGGATACGACGAACGCAACCGAACCGGTGCGGCCGGAGGCGAGGTTGCGGGCGGCCTGATTGACCGAGTAGCTGAGGGCGCCCATGGCCGAGTTGACCCGGGAAATGGCGTCTGGGCGCACATGCAGGCCGCCATTGAGGACCCGGGAGACGGTACTCCGCGACACTCCAGCCGCCCGGGCGACGTCCTCGATGGTGGGTCGTCTGCCGGGCTGCCGCGACTGATCCATGGAACGACTCGGCACGTCAGCCCGACCCCCCAGGCGCTTTGCGGTAGCGGATGGGGTGAGTATGCCGGGCTTGCGAACGGAAGTCGACTCCGCTGGCGCATCCGGTTGTGCGACCGCCTCGGCGGAGGCTGCGGTCCGCGCCGCCTCTGGCCCAGCTGCGGTTTCGGCCGTGGCGGGGCTTATCCCCATGTGAGCTAGTAGGGAGGGGCTTCCGCACCGCGTCGGGCTTTGCTATGGTTCCGGCAATTCGTGGGAGCGCTCCCAAGAACGCAGAGGCCCTCGACTCCTACCCTGCCGATGCGCCGGGCGATGTTGGTTTCCTGGAGGAAGCATGAGACCCGTCAGATCCGAACGAACACGTCATATGAGGATAAAGCTTGCTGGCGTCGTCGGCGCCACGGCCGTGCTGGCCGCCGGGGCGGCCGCCTGCTCGAGCAGCGCCGCGCCGTCGGCATACGGCAAGGTCACCATCAGCTGGTGGAGCTGGACGAGCAATCCCAAGGACGTCATCGCCAACTTCGAGAAGGCCTATCCGAACATCAAGGTCACGGCCCCGCCGAACTATGGCTCAGGCGGCACCTTCTACTCCAAGCTCACCACGGCTCTTCAGGGCGGGAGCGCGCCGTGCGTGACCCAGGTCGAGTACGACCACCTGCCCCAGTTCCTCGCTCAGAAGGACCTGACGCCGATTACCCAGTACGTGTCGCAGTACAAGAGCGACTTCCCGTCCTGGGTGTGGAACCAGGTCTCCCAGAACGGCCAGGTCTACGCGATGCCCGAGGACATCGGCCCGATGGCACTGATGTACCAGCCTTCCGTGCTGAGCCAAGTACAACCTGCCCGTGCCCACCACCTGGGAGCAGTTTGCCTCTGACGCGGTTGCGCTGCACAAGGCTGACCCCAACCAGTACCTGACCTACTTCGCGCCCGAACGACGCCGACCAGATGGAGGCGCTGTGGTGGCAGGCCGGGGCGTTCCCCTACCAGGTGCAGTCCGATGGCAGCTGGAAGGTCAACGTGGACGGGCCCCTCGAGCAGAAGGTCATGCAGTTCTGGGGCAACCTGGTCACCGAGGGCGCGGTCAACGGTCGACCAGGACTTCCAGGCCGACTGGGGTCACCACATCGGGCAGGACGCGTACGCGGCCATGGTGGGCGCCGGCTGGTCCCCGACGTACATGGTCGATGCCTACCTGCCGGCCGGCTCGACGCAGCAATGGGCGATCACGCAGATGCCGCAGTGGACGGCCGGCGACCACGCCGCGGCCAACTGGGGCGGCTCGACCAACGCCGTGACCAAGGACTGCCCGTCCAACCTGGTCAAGGACGCGGCGACGTTCGCTGCCTACATCAACACGTCCACGAGCGGCCTGGCCGTTGACGAGAAGCCGGCGACGACAGCCGGTGGCGGTCGCGGGCTGTTCCCTGCGGCGGTGGCCCGTGCCAGCGTTCCGGAATTCTCTGCCTCGGTGCCGCACTTCTCCGGCAACATCAACGCTCAGTTCTCCCAGTACGCCGCTAACGTGCCGGTGAACTTCCAGTGGAGCCCGTGGGACACCGAGCTCGGTACCTTCCTCACCAATGAGATGGGCAAGGCAGCCGCAGGCAAGGAGAGCTGGTCTCAGGTGCTCGTGAACACGCAGTCGCAGCTGGTCGCCTACGCCAAGTCGGCCGGATACACGGTCTCGCAGTGACACCGGCGGTTCCGCCCCGGGGCGTGAGCCCCGGGGCGGAACTGCGACACCGCGACACCGCGACACCGCGACAGCCACAGCCCCGCCGCAGAACAGGAGACCGATGCGAACCTCGTCGCAACCGGAGGTTGCCCCTCCGGATGCGCCCGCAGACCGAGCACCGCGCCGCACTCCGGCGCCAGTCGGCTGGCGGGCGCCCAGTGGCAGCGCTAACGGCGGTCTCGGAGGCCGCGCCGGGCTCGCCATGACGACCCCGTTCCTGGTCCTCTATGGGCTGTTCTTCCTGGCGCCATTCCTGTACTCGGTGGTGCTCAGCCTGCGCTCGCCGCAGACCGGCGCCTTCGTCGGCCTGTTCAACTACCGGAACGTCGTCGGGAACGGTCAGTTCTGGAGCGCGGTGATCACGGATGGCGTACTTCGGGGCCATCCAGGTCACGGCGATGATCGTGCTGGCCGTCGTGCTGGCCCTGTTCCTGGACAGCCCGTACTGCCTTCGCCGGAAGGTATTCGCGCTCATTTACTTCCTGCCCTATGCGGTGCCTGGCGTCATCGCCGCCGTGATGTGGGGGTTCCTGCTGCAGCCGGATCTGGACAACGCCCTGAAGGTCCCGCATTTTCTAGGGCTGGCATCGGGCCCGCTCAATCCGCTGAGTTACGGCTTCGTCCTGTACGCCATGATGATCATCGTCACCTGGGAGTGGACCGGGTACAACATGACGATCCTGCTCACCAGCCTGACCAGCGTTCCGCCGGAAGTGCTGGAATCCAGTCGCATCGACGGAGCTTCCGAGCTAAAGATCGCCTGGCGGATCAAGCTGCCCATGATCCGCAGGACGATCGCCTTCATCGGCATCATCTCGGTCATCGGAACACTTCAGCTGTTCAACGAGCCGGTGATCCTCAATGACATCGCGAGCATCGGCGGCAGTTACTCACCGAACCAGATCATCTACAACACCGCGTTCTCGTTCGGGAACGAGCAGCTAGCGGCTGCGCAGTCGATCGTCCTGGCGCTGATCACCGTGATCTGGCGACCGCGACCTTCTACCGGATCGTGCGGCATCGCTTCGGCATGGCCGGCGCTGTCCGCGGAGCAGCGCGATGACCGCCGCCAGGCTCCGTCGTCAGCTCTGCGGACGCCCGCCGCCCGACGACGATGGCGCCGGACAGGCAAGCCAGGCGGGCGCGATCGGCGCGGCGCGCCAAGACCGCTGCGGGAACGACGCTGGCGACCCTCGCGGCCCTGTACGTGCTGGTTCCGATCTACTGGCTCGTCATAGCGTCGTCGAAGAACACCGGCCAGCTGTTCTCGACGTCGACCTTCCTGCCGCCCGCACATCTGTCCTGGGGCGCCAACTTCAGCTCGCTGTTCTCCGTGGACGGCGGCTACTTCGCGCATCTGGATCCTCAACTCGGCTGTCTACGCGCTGGTGACCGCCATGCTGGCCACGGCGGTGTCAACGCTGTGCGGCTACGGGCTTGCCAAGTACACCTTCCGCGGGCGCCGGATTGTCTTCGGCCTGGTGGTCGGCTCGCTGCTGGTGCCGACGACCGCCCTGGTGGTGCCGCTGTTCCTGCTCGAGCATGACACGCACCTGATCAACAGCTATCAGGGAGTCATCCTGCCGTTGCTGGTGTATCCGTTCGGCGTCTACTTCATGTGGCTGTTTTCCGCCGACGCGGTGCCAGGGGCGCTGCTAGACGCCGCCAGGATCGACGGCGCCGGGGAGTTCAAGGTGTTCTGGAAGGTCAGCCGCCCGTTGCTCATGCCCGGCATGGTGACGCTGTTCCTGCTGTCGTTCATCGGCACCTGGAACAACTACTTCCTTCCGCTGGTGCTCCTCGGCTCGACCACGAAATTCCCGCTGACGGTCGGCCTGTCGGCCTGGTCAAGCGAGCTGAACCTGGCCGGGGCGGGACAGCCGCTCTACCCGGAAGTGATTCTCGGGTCGCTGGTCTCGGTCCTGCCCATGCTGATCCTGTTCCCCTTCCTGCAGAAGTACATCGCGCGCGGGCTGACTTTCGGCGCGATCGTCGGTGAGTGAACCTGAGGTGTCAAAGGCCATGGACCAAGAGGTCGTGTCAGATCCCGACAATGCGCGCGCCGCCGGGGACGGCCACTGGCCGCAGTCCGGCAAGGTGCTGTACGGAGGTGACTACAACCCTGAGCAGTGGCCGCGGAAAGTCTGGCAGGAAGACGCGCGGCTCATGGGCGAGGCAGGCGTCAACCTCGTGACCGTCGGAATCTGGTCCTGGGCCCACCTCGAGCCGACCGAGGGCAGCGTACGACTTCGGCTGGCTGAGGATCGTGCTCGACCTGATGGGAGAAGCGGGTATCGGGGTCGACCTCGCAACCCCGACCGCAGCCCCACCACCCTGGCTGACCACTCGCTACCCCGATGTGCTGCCAGTGGACGAGCGGGGATCGCGCTACAGCCAGGGAAGCCGGCAGCACTTCTGTGTCTGCAACCCCACATTACCGGCGCCTGGCGGACCGCATCGTCGAGCGACTGGCGGACGGAGCTCGGCGGGCACCCGGCCGTGCGGATGTGGCACGTGCACAACGAGTACGCCTGTCATGTCCCGTACTGCTACTGCGACCACCACGCCGTCTCGTTCCGCTCCTGGCTGGAGCGCAGGTACGGCAGCGTCGGCTCGCTCAACGACGCCTGGGGGACCGCGTTCTGGAGCCAGCGCTACAGCGACTTTGCCGAGGTGCTGCCCCCGAGGTGAACGCCGACGCTGGCCAACCCAAGCCAGCTGCTGGATTACCAGCGGTTCACCAGCGAGGTCTTCCTGGACGAGTTCCGGCAGGAGCGGGAGCGGCTGCGGGCGGTGCGGCCGGACATCCCGGTGACGACGAATTTCATGGGCTTCCACAAGCCCCTCGACTACTTCAGCTGGGCCCGCGAGCTGGATCTCGTCTCCACCGACAACTACCCCGATCCCGCCAACCCGGACAGCCCGGGCCTGTCCGCCATGCACTATGACCTGATCCGCTCGGTCAACAAGTCCGTGCCCTGGGTCGTCATGGAGCAGACGACATCCCGGGTCAACTGGCGGGAGCGCAACGTGGCCAAGGGCTCCCGGCCAGATGCGCGCACTCAGCTATCAGGCGGTTGGCCGGGGAGCTAGCGGGGTGCTGTTCTTCCAGTGGCGGGCGTCACGCGCAGGCGCCGAGAAGTTCCATTCGGCGATGGTGTCCCATTCCGGCCAGGCGTCTCCGGTGTGGCGCGAGGTCACCTCGCTCGGCCGGGAACTAGACCGGACGCGAACCGCTTAACGAAGCGACCGGTCTCGGCGCGCGCGGCAATGGTCTTCTCCTGGCCCAACTGGTGGGCCGTGGAAAGTCCGGCGGGCCCGGCGCACGACTTCAGCATGCAAGATCACCTCGCGTGGATGTACCTCCCGCTGTTCCACCGGTCGCGTGACGCTGGACTTCTGCCACCCGCAGGAGGCGCTCGACCGCTACGAGGCCACGGTCGTGCCCAGCCTCTACCTGGTCACCGAGGAAGAGGCGGCGAACCTGGTCAGCTACGTCCGGCGCGGCGGGACGGCGGTGATCTCCTACTGGTCAGGAATCGTCGACGAGCACGACCAGGTCTATCTCGGACCCTACGGCGGTCCGCTGCGCCCGCTGATGGGCTGCGACGTTCTCGAGGTGGCACCGCTTGCGGAAGCGCTGACGTCGTCGACGTCGAGTGGGCGGACGGAAGCGAGGACGACGGCGAGCTTCTGGGTCGACATCGCCGTCCCGCGCGATGGCGAGGTGCTCGCCACGATCGCCAGTGGTCCCTGGGCGGGCACGCCGGCGGTGGTCCACACCCGCTGCGGTGAGGGATCGGCCTACTACATCGGCACCCGGCTGGATGCCGACGGGCTGCCAGCGGATCTACGACCTGATCCCGGCCCTGCGTGACGGGCTGACCAGCAGCACTGGGGCAGACGAGGTCGACGCCGTGGAGCGCGTAATACGCCATCTGCCCGACCGTGATTATGAATTCCTCGTCAACCACTCCGACGGTGAGCGCAAGGTTCATCTCGCCGCGCCTGGATACGACCTGATCGGAGAGCGGCAAGTGGACGGCACGCTAGCCCTCGACCAGCAGGGCGTTGCGATAGTGCGCCGCGATACCAGGCCGAGAAGCGAGTCATGATGCTGGCTTGTGGACGTGCTTAAAACCGCCATCCGGCTATCGGACGGACGGGAGCTCATCTACTTCGACACCGGCGCGCGCCCCGGGCGCGATGCCCGCGACCAGCGCGATCTGCCGCGGATCCGTGCCGAGACCGAGCTCCGCAACGATCCGCTGCAGCGCTCGTGGGTCATGTACAACGCTCAGCGGCAGGACCGCAGCTACCTGCCGTCAACAGCGCGACTGCCCGCTGTGCCCGTCCAGCCAGAGCAGGCAGAGCGAGATCCCGGCCAGCGACTACGAGGTGGTTGTCTTCGAGAACCGGTTCCCCGCCCTGGCCGAGTCGCAAGCAGCGGCCGAAGAGCCGACCAGCGAGCTCATGGCGACCCGGCCCGGAGCCGGACGATGCGAGGTGATCTGTTTCACCAGCGACCACGACGCCTCGTTCGCCGACCTCAGTCCGGACCGGGTCCGCCTGGTAACCGCCGCGCTCATCGACAGGACCGCCGAGCTGAGCAAGCTGCCCGGCGTCGAGCAGGTGTACTGCTTCGAGAACCGGGGCCGCGAGATCGGGGTAACGCAGCCGCACCCGCATGGCCAGATCTACGCCTGCCCGTTCGTGACTCCGCGAACGAGCCGCATGCTCAGCGCCGCCCGAGCGTACGCGCGGCGCACCGGCCGGAACTTGTTCGACGACCTCGTCGCCGCCGAGCGTGCGGCGGGGACCCGAATGGTCCGCGCCGGCCGCCACTGGGCAGCCTTCGTTCCGCACGCCGCGCGGTGGCCGTACGAGGTACACCTGCTACCCCGTGCGGCGGGTGCCCGATCTCGCGGGTCTGCGGCCGGCCGAACTCGAAGAACTCGCGGATTTCCAGCTTGACCTGCTCGGCCGGTTCGCCCGGCTGTTCGCGACGCCCGCGCCGTACATATCCGCCTGGCACCAGTCGCCGGCGCGCTCCGGGCGGCGGGAGTTCGCGCTGCACCTGGAGTTGTTCACGCTGCGGCGCACCGACGACAAGATGAAATTCCTGGCCGGAGCGGAGTCGGGCATGGACGCCTTCGCCAGCGACATCCTGCCCGAGCGCGCCGCTGAACGTCTGCGAGAGCTGGGCTGATGAGGGAACGGGCTGCTGATCGTCCGCGGCCATCCGACGCAAGCGGCCGTCGGGCGGGCCCGCCGATGACCGCGGCCGAGCTTAGCCGACCGGGCGGCGGCTAGCTTCCGCTCGCGCTACGACGCCGAGCCGGACGGCGTCTGGTTCGCGCCGGGCCGGGTCAACCTCATCGGCGAGCACACCGACTACACCGGTGGCTTCGTGCTGCCGTTCGCGCTCGCGTCCGGCGTCGCGGTCGCCGCCGGCCGGGTGCCCGGCGGCGAGCTCACTGTCTGCTCGGGCCAGGAAAGCGGCGATCCGTTGACGGTCACCGTCGATGCCCTCGCGCCCGGGCATGATTACCACCTGGGCCGCTTATCCGCTTGGTGTCGCGTGGGCGCTCCGGGAATCGGGCCAGCGGCCCGGTGGCACGCGCATCGCCGTCGACGCCGACCTCGCCAAGGGCGCCGGCCTGTCGTCATCGGCCGCGCTCGAGTGCGCGACCGGGCTCGCCCTGTGCGAGTTGCAGAACCTGCAGGTGCCCCGGCGGGAGCTGGCCGCTCTGGCGAGCCGGGCGGAGAACGACTTCGCCGGCGCGCCGACCGGGATCATGGATCAGTCCGCCGCCATGCTCTGCGAGGCCGGGCACGCGCTGCTCCTGGACTGCCGAAGTGGCGCTACCGAGCAGGTGCCGCTCGACCCCGCTGCGGTCGGATTGATGCTGGTGGTCATCGACACCGGTGCGCGGCACGCCCACACCGACGGTGGGTACGGCGAACGGCGGCGGTCCTGCGAGGAGGCGGCGCGAGAGCTGGGCGTCAGTTCGCTGCGGGAGGTGATGGACCGTCCGGACGACGTGGAACAGCTCGCCGACGCGCAACTGCGGCGGCGCGCGCGGCACGTCGTCAGCGAGAACCGGCGCGTTCTCGACGCGGTAGCCCTGCTGCGCCGCGGCGCACTCGCCGAGGTCGGGCCGCTGCTGACGCAGTCGCACGCGTCCCTGCGTGACGACTTCGAGGTCTCGTGGCCGGAAGCCGACGTGGCGGTCGATGCTGCCACCGCCGCCGGGGCCCTCGGCGCGCGCATGACGGGCGGCGGCTTCGGCGGCTCCGTACTCGCACTCGTCCCGGAAGATCGGCGCAACGCCATCGAAGACGCAGTCGCGGCGGCATATGCGGACCGCGGCTGGCCGAAGCCGGCTCACAGCGTTGCCGTGCCATCAGCCAGCGCAAGGCGGCTCCGCTAGCAGGCCACAGTTGTACGACGATGTACACTGATGTACAATTAGTGCCATGGCCATTATGACCGTGTCAGAAGCCCGTGCTTCACTGCCCGAGCTGCTCACGCGTGTCGAAGCGGGCGAGGAGGTCACGATCACCCGACATGGCCGGCCCGTGGCAGTGCTGGTACGGCCGGACGTTTTGAGGCCTCGGGCACAAGTCGTGATCGAGCAGGCCGCACAGCTGCACAAGGAGCTGATGGCCGCTCGCGACGAAGAACTTTCTATTGGACCCGGGCTGACCCCGGACGAGGCGGAGGAACTCATCCGCGAGATCCGGGCCGGACGCGACAGCCGGTAGATGGACACCTTCGACGCGGACGCTCTCATCTATGCTGCGGTGCCCGGCCATCCGCTGGGTCGTCGTGTGCTCGCACTCTTCCAGCAGGCCAGCGGCACGTTCATCGGCTCCGGCTCAGTGCTGCTGCTTCCTGAAGTCTTGAGCAAGCCGCGCCGCGAGGGCTCGCCTACTAAGCTGCGCGCCCTGGAGGGCTTGCTGGCTCGAATAGACCTGAGACCGGTTGACCTGGCCATAGCTGAGCTCGCAACCGCACTGGCGGCAAATTACCGGTTGCGGGCAGCTGCCGCCACGCACCTCGCCACGGCTGTCGGCCTCGGTGCTGACCGGTTTATCACCAACAATCAGCGTGACTTCCCCCGCAGCGTCGTCGAAGTGCAGGTCACATACCCGGAGGACTTGCCTGACGTCCAGTAGGGGCTAGAGTGCTGCCGTACCGCACCGGTAGCGGCTCCCCTGTTCTGACCTGCTGATCGAGGAGTCCTGCCATGTCACCCATCCAGGTGCGGCCATTCCATCGCCGCGACCGTGACCAGCTCACCGACCTGGTTAACGCACACGCAGCCGCGGTTGTACCCGGCCAGGGCGTGTCCGTCGCCGCACTGCTCAGCCACATGGAGCGCGAACCGGGTGAGTTCATCGTGGATCCGTGGATCGCTGAGCGCGCCACCCTGGTGGCAGAGGAGAACAACCGGGTGGCCGCGGCCGCTCACCTGCTCCGCTATGGCACCGATGAGAATGTGCCCGTCGCGTACCGGGGTGGCGGGGAGATCCGCTGGCTGCTGTTCTGGCCGGAAGGGCCGGTCAGCAGCAATCCCTGGTGGACTGCGGGCACAGAAGCCGCCAGCGAGCTGATCGCGGCGTGCATCGCGCAGTTCGAACGGTGGAAGGTCACCAGCCAGAGTGCCGGCGGCGAGCTGCCGGTGCCCGGCGTCTACGGAGTTCCCGAGCAGTGGCCCCATGTGAGCGCGCTGTACGAGCGGGCCGGGTTCGTGCACGACGGGCATACCGAAGTGGTCTACCTGGCCCGCGTAGCCGATCTGGCGCGGCCAGACAGCCCGCCGCTCGCCGGACTCGAAGTGCGCCGGACGGTGGGCCTGAACGGCACCCGGCTATCTGCCGTCCTCGACGGCGAGGTCATCGGGTACATCGAAGTGGAGGTCCGCGCCGAGGGCGAGCGGCTCGCCCGTCAGGCCGGCTGGGCGGACGTCGGTAACCTGCGCGTCAGCGACCGATTCCGGCGCCGCAAGGTTGCGACCTGGTTGCTCGGCCAGGCGGCGATGTGGCTGGAGCTAGCCCACGTCGACCGGCTGCTGGACTACAGCTACCTGGAAGGGGCAGACGCCACCGGGCAGGCCTACGACGACCATCGGGACTTCCTGGGAGCGCTGCCTTTTACTCTGCTGACGCGGACGCGGCGCGGCTGGACCAGGACGATCCAGACCTGACGGCCGGCCGGGCAAGGCGTCAGTCCGATGGATATGGTCATGCCAGTTGCGGCGGCTGAGGCGGGTGGGCGAGGCTCCAGTCATGAAGTGTCCGGGCAGGGGGGGCTGATCACACGTGTTTGTCGCCGAGATCGACACCCCGGCTCTGCTCGTCGACGCCGATGCGCTCGACCGCAACGTCGCGGCCATGGCGCAGGCGCTGCCGGGCGAACGGCTGCGGCCGCACGTCAAGGCACACAAGTGCACGCCGCTGGCGCGCTACCAGGCTGCGGCGGGTCACCAGGGATTTACGTGCGCGACGATCCGTGAGTGCGAGGGCATGGCCGCCGCCGGTCTCGGTCACGACTTGCTGCTGGCTAACGAGGTGCTCGATGCGAGGCGTATCGGCAGCCTGATCGCGACCGGGGCCAGGGTCACCCTCGCGGTTGACTCGCCGGAGACCATCATCGCGGCTGCTGACGCGGGCGTGCGCGAGGTAGTCATCGACGTGAACGTCGGGCTGCCGCGTTGCGGCTGCGCGCCATCGGATGCGGGAAAGCTGGCGGATCTCGCCCGGCATCACGGGCTCGAGGTTCGCGGCGTCATGGGTTACGAAGGCCACGTGGTCGGGCTCGTCGACGCCGCCGAGCGGGCGGAGCAATGTGAGGCCGCGATGCAGCTGCTGCTCTCGGCGCATGCGGATGTCGGCGGAAACCTGATCTCGGCGGGCGGAACCGGCACGTACGCGCTCAACACCTGGGCTAACGAGATCCAGGCTGGCTCGTATGCGTTGATGGACACGGCGTACGGACGGCTAGGGCTGCCCTTTGAGCAGGCTGCATTCGTGCTGGCGACGGTCATCTCCAGCTCACCGGGCTGGTCGGTCGGCGACGCGGGCCTGAAGGCCTTCGGTATGGACCACGGAAACCCTGAGCTGGCAGACGGGAAGGTCCTGTTCTGCTCGGACGAGCACGTCACGGTCACGCCGCCGCGGCCGGTCGCTGACCGGCTCTGGCTCGCGCCCGCGCACATCGACCCGACCATGGCCTACCACGAGCGGCTCTACCTGTTCTCCGGCGACGACGTCGTCGACATCTGGCCGATCGACCTGCGGGGCTGGTGACGCGGATCAGCACCAGAGAACCGGGCGGTGGCGGTAAGTGGATCGGCGAACTGGCGCGTTACGCGCACATCGACCTGGGTTACCCGTGGTCGTGCAGAGCCGCCCGCTCGGCCGCCTCGGCGGTCTCCCTGGGGTTGTCGATGCGCATGACACCATCGCGTGGTGGCTCGCTGTGATGCGTGGTCGTGTAGAAGCGAACTTCGTGCCCGTCAGGGTCGTGTAGTTCCGGCAAGATCCAGCCGACCGTCGCGAAGTGCACCCCGGCGTGCGGCTCGCCGAGCTTGGTAAGCCGGGCCGCTAGGTCCTCGATGGCTTTCTTCGACGGGACGCCAATCGAGAAGTAGTCGAAGCCTGCGGCTGCTTGCGCGCGCGCCGGGTCGAGGCGCAACCCGAATTCCGGGCCTCCGTTCGGATGGTGCATCACAACGCCCACCACTGTGCCCTGCTCGGCGAACTCGATCGCGGCCCGGTAACCGAGCCGGGACTCATACCATGCCCGCGACCGGCCGAGATCGCGAACAGGCAGCTTAACGTGATGGATGCCATCCAGCTGCGGCGCTGTCATGGGTCCCCCTAGTTGCAGTTTAACTGCAATATTACAGTTACACTGCATCGTATGACGAAGGCTGTCAACCCAGTCGGCCTGCGGGCCGCCCGCAAGGTGGAGAACGAAGAGCGCATCCTGCGCGCGGCACACGCGCTCTTCGTCCGGCACGGTTATCAGGCCACCACGCTCACCACGGTCGCCGACGCGGCCAGGGTCGCGCACAGGACGGTGTATGTCCGGTTCGGCACCAAGGCGGCCCTGCTGAAGCGAGTAATCGATAGGGCTGTTGCCGGCGATCTCGCGCCGATCGACGTGGTTAGCCGTGAGTGGTATCGCACCGCCACGACGGCTCCGACGCTGGTAGACCGCATCGCGGCGTCTGCCAAGGGCAGCGCGCGGCTCGTCACGTCTGCGGCCGATGTCATCGGGGTAGCCCGGCAGGCCGAGCCGACCGAGCCGATACTGGCTACCGCGGCGCAAGCCGGGCGCGCCGCGACACGCGACGCTATCCGGACGTTCTGGACACGCGCGCACGACGACGGGCTGCTGCCAACGGGGTGCGACGTGACCTGGCTGGCCGACACGACCAGCGTGCTCGCACAGGCCGAGACCTACCTACTGATGCGCGAGACGTTGGAGATGACCCCGAAGCAATACGAGAAATGGCTCGCGACCACCTGGCGTCGCATGGCGGCCGTGACCAAGAACTGAACCCGAGATAGCAGTTCGCGTCGCGAGGTCATGAGCGGGCCCTGGTCGAAGGTCGCGCGAGGCGATGCTGCATGACCGGCCGTCAGGCCGGGAGCTGGTTACCCGCGGAGGCGCAGGCCGCGAGGTGTTGCGCGGAAGCCGGCCGACTCCAGTGCGTTGGCGAGCGGCGAGTCGTAGACATCACCGCCATCGGCGCGTTCCACCGTGAGGCGCCCAAGCGCGCCTGCCCGGACCGCCCCGGCCAATGCGGCTGACGCCGGCTCGAGCAGGGAAGCCTCACTCGTCCAGGACAGCAGCGTCTTGCCGCCGCGCTCGACGTACAGGACAAGCTCGCCGTCGGCGAGCACGACAAGGGCGCCTGCCTTGCGGCCGGGCCGGTGACCGCCCGCGGCATCGCCGGGCCGGTCCGGCCATGGCAGGGCCGCACCGTAGGCGTTCGCCGGGTCGGCGGCGGCGAGCACGGTCACGCGCGAACCCTGCCGCGTGATGACAGGGCCGGTGTCCCACGGGTCGGCGACTGCCGTCGCTCGTGCTTTGTCTGCCATCGCTCGCATCCGGTCGACGGCGCCGGGCAACGCGAACTGCGCGGCGCCGAGTCCTTCCACGAAGTAGCCACGCCGGCACTGGCCGGCGTCCTCGAGCGCGCGCAGCACTGGGTAGAGCGCGCCGAAGCCGCCGGTTACCCGCTCGGCCGCGGCGGCGCCGCGGATCAGGATGCCGTGCCGGTCGAGCAGCGCGAGCGCCTGCGCGTGCAGGCGCCTGGTGGGATCGGACTCTGGCGGCGGCAGCAGCGACCAGCGGCCGCTGACCGTCGGCGGCCCGGTGTGCGACGGCATCGCCCCGCGCCCGAAGCCCGGCCGTCGCGATATCGTGACGCCCGGCCGCCCCGGCGAGCGGCCCTGTCCGGGCTCACCGCCAGTCGGCGCCGGACGTCCCGAGCCGAGAACGGTACGCAGCGGCGCCAGCGTGTCGTTGGTCAGCCTGGCCCACACCAGGTCCCAGATCGCACTGGCAACGTCCCGGTCGCGGGAGGTGCGGCCGCCCGCACTCTGGTCAGTAAGGCTCGCCGCAACCCTGTCCGCGATGCCGCGGAAGAACAGCGCGCCGCCGCCGTCCAGCGTCCGCAGCACCGCCTCGTGGACCGGCGTCATGGTGATCTCACCGGGCTCCGGCAGTAGCACCGGCGCGATCCCGGCCGGCGTCAGAATGATCCATCCATCGCCGCCCGGAAGACCTCCCGCGCCTGCCCACACGACCTCGCCAGCCGCCGTCAGCTCATCGATCAGCGCGGGAGAGTAGCCCGGCACGCGTCCGGGCAGCACCAGCGTCTCCAGCGCCGACGCCGGGACAGCCGCGCCGGCGAGCTGAGCGACGACCTCGTATACCGCGTCGGTTCTGGCGGGCCGGGCAGCCCGGCCGGCCGAGCCAGTGGCAGCAGCGCGGTCAGCGCGCTGCCAGGACGGCAAGAACGCCGCGAACGCCGACGGCGGCGCAGGCTCGACCTCCTTGCGAAGCTTGGCCAGGCAGCGGCGCCGCAGCATGCGAAGAACACCGGCCTCACACCACCCCGTTCCCTCCGAAGGGTCGTAATCACCCTCGGTCAGCAGGCCGTCGGCGGCCAGCCGGCGCAATGCTCCCGTGACGACCGCGACGCCAAGCCCGTAGCGCCCGGCCACGGCAGCCGCCCCGAACGGGCCATGGGTGCGCGCGTACCTGACCACCAGATCCCGCAGCGGGTCGGGCACTGGCTCGGTGAAAGCGTCGGGCACTCCTACGGGGAGCGCGACGCCAAGCGCGTCGCGGAGCCGGCCGGCGTCCTCGATCGCGGCCCAGCGCTGCTCGCCAGCGATGCGCAGATCCAGCACGCGCCGCTGCGCGGCGAGCGAGGCAAGCCACCCGGGCGCCTCACGAGGGTCGGCGGACCGGAGCGCGACCTCACCGGTGGTCAGCGGGCCGAGGGCACGCAGCATGTCGGCGACTGCCTCCGCGTCCTGGCAGGCCCGGCCGGGCGCTAGCCGCTGCATCTCACGCTCGGCTTCCTCGACCACCAGCGGGTCGAGCAGCTCGCGGAGCTCCGCCTGACCGAGCAGCTCGGCCAGCAGCGCGGAGTCCAGGGCGAGCGCATGCGCGCGGCGCTCGGCCAGCGGCGCGTCCCCTTCATACATGAACGCGCCGACGTACCGGAACAGCAGTGACCTCGCGAATGGCGAGCCGGCCGCGTCTCCACCTCCACCAGCCGGATCCGCCGCGCCGCGACGTCACGCAGCAGCGCGGTCAGACCTGGCACGTCAAACACGTCCTGCAGGCACTCGCGCATCGTCTCCAGCACGACCGGGAACGTGCCGTACTGGCTCGCCACCGCCAGCAGCTGCGCGGAGCGCTGGCGCTGCTGCCACAGCGGCGTGCGCCTGCCCGGCTGGCGACGCGGCAGCAGCAGCGCCCTGGCCGCGCACTCGCGGAACCGGGAGGCGAACAGGGCCGAGGCGCCGAGCTCGGCCGTTACGAGCTGCTCGACCTCGTCGGGATCGAGCGCGGCGATGCCCGCCGGCGGCGGGTCGTCGGCGTCGGGGACCCGGATCACGATGCCGTCGTCGGTATGGATCGCCTGGACGTCCATGTCGCCGTACCGCTCCCGGAGCCGGGCCGCGATGGCGAGCGCCCACGGCGCGTGCAGCTGCGACCCGTAGGGGCTATGCAGCACCAGCCGCCAGTCGCCCAGCTCGTCCCGGAACCGCTCCAGTACCAGCGTGCGGTCATCCGGCAGGTAACCGGTGGCTTTTCGCTGCTCGCCGAGATAAGCGAGCAGATTCGCAGCAGCCAGCTTGTCCAGGCCCTCGGCACGCAACCGCGCGGTGGCCCGCTCTGGCGTCACCTCGCCCAGCTCGCGGGTGAAGGCGCCGATCGCCGCGCCGAGTTCAGCCGGCCGTCCGGGCGCGTCGCCCTTCCAGAACGGCAGCCGGCCCGGCTGACCTGGCGCCGGCGACACGAGCACCTGGTCGGCGGTGATGTCCTCGATGCGCCATGACGTCGCGCCGAGCACGAACACATCGCCCACCCGGGACTCGTACACCATTTCCTCGTCCAGCTCGCCGACGCGACGGGAATGGCGGCCATCGCGTGTCGAGCCGGCGGTCCCGCCAGCGCCCGCCCCGGCGAGGAACACGCCGAAGAGGCCACGGTCGGGAATAGTGCCGCCGTTGCTGACGGCGATCCGCTGGCTGCCGGGCCGCCCAGTCAGCGTGCCGGCGGTCCGGTCCCAGATCAGCCGGGCTCGCAGGCCGGCGAAGTCCTCGCTCGGGTACCTGCCCGCCAGCATGTCCAGCACAGCGTCCAGGACGGGGCGGGTCAGCCCGCTGAACGGCGCCGCGCGCCGGACGAGCTGCTCCAACTCGCCGACGTCCCAGCTATCCATCGCGGTCATCGCCACGATCTGCTGCGCGAGCACGTCGAGCGGGTTGCGCGGCATGCGCAGCTCCTCGATCTGCCCGGCCCGCATGCGCTGCGTCACGACAGTCGACTGCACCAGGTCGCCCTGGTACTTGGGGAAGAAGATGCCGCGCGACACATCACCGACGTGGTGCCCGGCCCGGCCGGTCCGCTGCAGCCCGCTGGCCACCGACGGCGGCGACTCGACCTGGATCACCAGGTCGACCGCGCCCATGTCGATGCCGAGTTCCAGGCTCGAGGTCGCGACCACGGCCGGCAGCGTTCCCGCCTTGAGGGCCTCCTCGATCTGGCTGCGTTCCCGCCGGGATACCGACCCGTGGTGCGCGCGCGCCACCACGGGCGGCGCTCCCGCCGTGCCGCCAGCCTGGCCCATCAGCTCGGCAGGCGGTCGCGAGTAGTCGTCGTTAAAACGAGGGGAACGGGGTGCTGCGCCATCGCTGCCGTCGTCGAGGACCGCGGCCGCTCGCTCCGCGGCCAGGTCGTTGAGGCGGGCGCACAGCCGCTCAGCGAGCCGCCGCGAGTTGGCGAACACGATCGTCGACCGGTGACTCTCGATCAGATCGAGCACCCGCTCTTCGACGTGCGGCCAGATCGAGTGCTGCCTGGCCGGGTCACCTCCGGGCGGCTCCGGTGGTGTATCGGCTGGCGCCTTCGCAACCTGGCCGTCGGCCATGGGCACCCGGACCGACCGTGGCTCGCGCGGCGCCTCGGCTGGCAGGTCGGTCATGTCCTCGACCGGAACCACGATGCGCAGGTCCAGCCGCTTCTCACTCGGCGGCGCGACGATGCGGACGGCCAGGGCGCCGCCGAGGAACGTCGCGACTTCCTCGGGTGGGCGGACCGTGGCCGACAGCCCGATCCGCTGGGCCGGGTGGAGCCCGCCGCCGTGCCCCGGCGGCGGGCTGGTCCGCAGCGCGTCCAGGCGTTCGAGCGACAGCGCCAGGTGCGCGCCGCGCTTGCCGCCAGCCAGAGCATGCACTTCGTCGACGATGACGGTCTGCACCGATCGCAGACTTTCCCGCGCTTGCGATGTCAGCATGAGGAACAGCGACTCGGGTGTCGTGATCAGGATGTCCGGCGGCCGGGTGGCGAGTTTGCGGCGCTCATCTGCCGCCGTGTCGCCGGTCCGCACCGCGACGCGGATATCCGGCTCGGGCAGGCCCAGGCGGTGTGCGGCGTGTGATACCCCGGCGAGCGGCGAGCGGAGGTTGCGCTCGATGTCGACGGCCAGTGCCTTCAGTGGTGAGACGTAAAGGACCCGGCAGCGGCGCTTGGGATCGGCCGGGACCGGCTCACTGGCCAGCCGGTCGATCGCCCACAGGAAAGCGGCCAGCGTCTTGCCCGAGCCGGTCGGCGCGATGACCAGGGTGTGCTCACCCTTGCCGATCGCCGCCCATGCCTGCGCCTGGGCAGGGGTCGGACCGGCGAAGGCCGAGCCGAACCATGCCCTGGTCGCCTCGCTGAAGTCAGCGAGCCCCGGAGCATGACCTGAAGCCATAACCCCATCCTGCCCGGTACCGGTGACAATCGGCGACGTGCACTGAGGCGCCTCTCCGCTATCCAACGGTGGTGGCCGGGCGGGTGGTCACTTGGCCAATGCCTGGCTAGCCATTTTCCGTGACTTGGGATTATTGACAGGCGGCTGTGGCAGCACAAAGCTATGCGCCACGAATGCTGCGGAGGGGGATGGACAAATGGCATGGCAACTGACGGGCACTTATGCCGAATCCTGCTCATGTGATGCGGTCTGCCCGTGCACCTGGTCGGCTTTTACTGCTAAAGCAACGCTTGACCGCTGCCGGGCTCTGCTCGCGTATCACGTGGCTGCCGGTGAGATCGATGGCACGGACGTGAGCGGGCTCAATTTCGCGCTGTTCCTGGACACGCCGCCGGTCATGGCCGAGGGCAACTGGCGAGTGGGCGTCTTCCTCGATGCCGCGGCGTCCGATGCGCAAGCCGACGAGCTCGGCGCGGTGCTGGCGGGCCAGCGTGGCGGACCGCCCGCGATGCTTGGGCCCATGATCGGCGAACTGCTCGGCATCGAACGGGTTCCCATCGAGTACAGCGAAGACGGGCATGGCCATCATGTCCGGGTCGGCGACGCCGGCGGGTTCGAGGTGACCGATTTCGTCGCGATGGATGGGGCCGAGCCCGTTCGGCTGCAGAATGTCGCACATCCGTCGAATACGACGCTGACGGTAGCTCCGGCCACGACGGCGACGCTGTCGACGTTCGGGATTGACTGGGGTCGCTCGGGCCAGAGTGGCTTCGCGGCGCCATTCACCTGGTCCGGATGAGCGTCGGGCCGCACCAGCCGCCGGCCCGCCGCTGCGGTGGCTGAGCCGGACAGAGACATCAGCGCTGCTGTTCCTGGCGGCCGGGGCGTGGGCCGCGACGGTCGTCCTGGCCCGCGGGATGGCAGGCATGACCGGCACCATGGGCTTCGGCATTGCGGCCTTCGTGGCGGTCTGGACGCTCATGATGGCGGCGATGATGCTGCCGTCGGTGTCGCCGATGGTCTCGATCTATGCCAGGACTGTCCGGACGAGCCGGACTGTCCGGCTGAGCGCCCTTGTCGGCGGCTACCTGCTGGTCTGGGCGGCCGCGGGACTGCCGGCCTACGGCCTGGCCTGGCTGACCAGCTGGCTGGGCAGCGACCACCCGACGGCGGCGCATGTGCTTGCCGTGGGGGTCTTCGCTGCCTGCGGTGTCTACCAGTTCACCGGCCTTAAGGACAGGTGCCTCGACCAGTGCCGGTCGCCGTTCGGGCTGCTGCTGCATTACGGGTCGTTCCGCGGCCGCACCAGGGACCTGCGCGTCGGCGCGCACCATGGTGCGTACTGCCTCGGCTGCTGCTGGGCCCTGATGGTGATTCTGGTCGCCGTCGGCGTGATGAACCTCCTCGCGATGGTCGCGCTGGCCGTGCTCATCCTGGCGGAGAAGGCCTGGCCGCGCGGCGAAGTCATCGCCCGGGCAGCCGGCGTCGCAGCGATCGGGTTCGCCCTCGCGATCGTCTGGCTGCCGTGGCTGGCGCCAGGCTTGCAGGCCGCGCACCCGATGATGGGCTGATAATCGAGTCGCAGCTCGGGCCCGGGACCGCTAGCTAGGACGACCCTGACATCAGCAAGGCGTACTGCTCCTGAAGGACGAGTGCGGCACCCGGGTTGTCAAGAGTTTTGGGCACGTAGGAAAAGATGTCGATCGCGACGTTCCCGGCATCGCCCAGAACCTCGGTGATGGTGTTGCCGTACTTGTCGATCGCCGGGTCCCCAAAACCCACGCCGTCGACCACGCCGGGCACCGGGAAGATCTCGGTCGGCGGGGTCTGGGCGTCACCCTGCTCGGTAAAACTGACGTAGGACCGAGCGTCCGCAGTCGTTGCACACTGGATGAGATAGACCGCTGTGATGATTCCGTCGGGCGACTTCCATGCCCGGTGGACGGCAGTCTGGAAGCAAATAGTCGCGAGGTACTCCGGATATACCGGGTCGCTCTGAGCTACCCCGTTCGCGAAGCCACCGAGCGACAGGACACCCTGGGGCACCACACTGATGTTTGGCGCATCGGGGAGCGGTATCGCTAGCAGCCGGGCTAGCAGCGCCCCGCCAGCGGGCGATATCGCCGACGGAGCCGGTAGCGGCTGCCCGGCGGGGCAGAATCCGCTGACACCGGCCTTCGACGCCTGCTCAGCCGAGTTGCTGTTCAGAGGACCGATGTAGAAGCCGTCATGGAACGACAGAAGTGCCGAGTGCGCTACCTGCTGTGGTGTTAGCCACGTACTGGCCGGGCCACCGGTGACGCGGATGCGGTACAAGGCCATGGGCTGAACATGGCTGAATGAGAACGGGAAAACGCACATTCCATCGAGCCAGGTGATCGTCGATCTTTGCTGCGCGACCGTGCCGCCGCCGGTCCGGGAAAGCACGATCTCGGGTGCTGCTCCCGAGCAACTTGCCTGCGTCGGCTTGTCCTGGTTGTCGTACGCGCCCTGCACGGTCACGGACGCCACCGACGACACCGGCTGCGTCACCGACGGCACCGGCTTCGTCGCTCCGCACCCGGCAAGAATGCCCGCTAAAAGGAACCCCGCAGAGATAGGCAGTTTTCCGCAACTGGCACCTCTCATCAGGACTGGGGCCCCGCGAGAAGCCTCTCCCACGAGCGCCGCTCGTGCCAAGATCCGGGGCGACGTCCACGCGGCGCGAGCTTTCCAGGGCCGCCAGGATCTCCGAGGAGTGGCGGGACGTCGCTGTACCCTCGAGATGAATTTGCATCAATCATCTGGACTGGGGGCGATGTGGTGTTCACCCAGATTTGCGGAAAGCTCGGGATCGACGTCCCGATCTTCGCCTTCAGTCACTGCCGGGACGTCGTTGCCGCCGTGACGAACGCCGGGGGCTTCGGGGTACTGGGCGCCACCGCGCACAGCCCGGCGGGGCTCGAGACGGACCTGGCCTGGATCGACGACCAGGTCGGCGACAAGCCGTACGGGGTCGATCTGCTCCTACCGACCAAGTTCGTCGACATCGGCCAGTATGACAGCGCCGGGGAAGAGGCGAGCCTGCCGATCCCGCCCGAGTACCGGGCATTCGTCGCCGATCTGCTGGATCG
The DNA here is from genome assembly GCA_963718765.1 of uncultured Actinomycetota bacterium. Lineage (GTDB taxonomy): Bacteria > Actinomycetota > Actinomycetes > Streptosporangiales > Streptosporangiaceae > JAJYUU01. Next base: position 635,352 of record CAVQZV010000014.1, on the reverse strand, counting down.
ATACGAAGTTCCGCCGCTGCCCGAGCACCTCACCGGGCGCAGGGGAACGCTCAGCGTGTCCGCCGAAGCCGCTAGCACGCTGCTGGACGTGGCGTTCCGGCACCCGATCAAGCTGGTCGCCAGCGCGCTCGGGCCGCCGCCCGCAGAGCTCACCGAGCGAGCGCACGCGGCCGGTGTCCTCGTGGCCGCGCTCGTGGGCACCGTCGAGCACGCCCGTCGTCAGCAGGCGGCGGGCGTCGATCTGATCGTCGCCCAGGGCACCGAGGCTGGCGGCCACACGGGCACCGTCGCGACGATGGTGCTCGTTCCCGAGGTGGTGCGGGCGGTTACTCCGACGCCGGTCCTGGCGGCCGGCGGGATCGTCACCGGAGCGCAGATGGCGGCCGCCATTGCGCTCGGCGCCGAGGGCGTGTGGTGCGGATCGGTGTGGCTCACCACCCAGGAGGCCGAGACAGACCCGGCCGTGCAGCGGAAGATGCTGACGGCCTCGTCGAGCGACACCGTTCGCTCGCGGTCGCTGACCGGCAAGCCCGCCCGGATGCTGCGGACCGCGTGGACCGACGAGTGGGAGGCTGCCGCCGCGCCGGAGGCCCTCCCGATGCCGCTGCAGACCATGCTCACCGCGAGCGCGCAGCAGCGTATCGCCCGGTCTTCGTCGCGGGAGGGCAGTGGCGCGCAGCAGCTCGCCACCTACTTCGTCGGCCAGGGCGTCGGGTTGCTTGACCGCGTTCGGCCGGCCAAGGAGGTCGTCGCCGACATGGTCGCCGAGTACCTCGACGTGGCAGGCCGCTTCGCTGCGCAGCTCGACGCTTAGTCGCGGCTATGCCCGTCGCTGGCGCTGCTGAGCCGGATGCCAGACCCGCACGGTGACCGCGCCAGACCGGCGGACTAGTTCGCCCGCGCGCGGCGACTGCTCAACCACGACGCCCTCGACAGGCATGGGGTGCTCGGTCAGCTGCACGAGCTCGGCGTGCAAGCCGCGGAGCGTCAGCAGCCGGCGCGCGGGATTCACGAAAAGGCCGCGCGCATCAGGCACGACAACGGCTCGCGCGAGACGCCGGCGAGGCGCCAGCCCGTCGGCAATAAAGGCGAGCACTGCAGCGATAGTTGAAGCCCGGCCATCCAGCTCCCAGCCCCAGCCGGGCGCCCAGCCGCCCTCCGAGGGCACAGAGACAGGGCGGACGAGCCCGGTTCCTGGACGCAGGATGCCGATCTCGGTGTCGTATCGCAGGCGGGCCTCACTCTCGGTGAGAGTCCGCTGAGCTTCTTCCAGCACCTCGCGGGCACGATCCACGGCCACGAGTACCCTCGTCGAGGCGCCGGCAATCATGCCGGGTGCCAACACCGCCTTCTTGGCTTCGAATGCTCGCCGGATGTCGTCAATGGACGCGCCGGGCTGGACACCGAGGATGTCGTAGTAGCTGAGCTGGTCGTCCATCGTCGCGTCCCGCCTGTGATGGTGCGCTCATTATGTGCTCGGCCCGGGCCATCCGGGCAACGACGCTGCCGGACAGCGCGGGGCGCAGGCGGTCCGCTGTACAGACGGTGCTTTCTAAACTGGCCAGGTGGGCATAGCACTGCAACTGCTAGGGGACGTGCGCTGGCGGGACAGCGCAGTCGTCGGCGACCGTCCGCAGGCGTTGCTCTCGGCGCTCGCGGCAGCGGGTGGACGGCCGGTTCCCGACGACGAGCTGATCGAACTCGTCTGGGGCGACGAGCCGCCAGCTAACGGCCAGAAAAGCTTGCAGGTGCTGGTTTCGCGCACCCGCAGCGCGTGCGACGCGGGCCTAATCGTCCGCGACGGCGTCGGGTACCGGCTCGGTACAGCGCCCGGCGAAGTCGACAGCGAGCGCCTGTCTCTGCTCGTGAGGGAGGCTGGCGCCGTGCTGGACCGCGATGCGGCGCTCGCGGCCGAGCGTGCGCGGGAGGCGCTGGCGCTGGCAGACGGGCTATCTCGGGTGCCGGGAGAAGGTTTCGGGCCGCTGGCGCAGGTGCGACTGGCCGCCGCTGCCGACGTTGCCGCCGCCCGGCTGATCCTGGCGCGTGCTTCCAGCCGGATGGGAGATTATGGCGACGCGCTTCCGGGCCTCGAGGTCGGCCATGCCGAGTGGCCCGGCGACGAGCCCCTGCTCGCCGACTTGCTGCGCGCTGAGGCTGCCGTGCGGGGCCCGGCGGCGGCGCTCGAGCGCTTTGGCCGCTACCGGAGCAGCCTCCGCGACCGGCTAGGCGCAGACCCCGGCGAGCCGCTGCAGCGTGCTCACCGTGAGCTGCTGGCGCTGGACCGGCCCGTCCGCCGGGGTGTGCGGTACGAAGCCACGGCGCTGATCGGTCGCGACCGTGACCTTGACCGGTTGCGGGGTCTGATCGCCAGCTCGCGGGTCGTGTCGATCGTCGGTCCAGGCGGCCTGGGTAAGACCCGGCTTGCGCAGGCCATCGCGCGGGATGCTGCCGTGCCAGCCGTGTACGTCGCCGAGCTAGCGGCAGTCTCCGCGGCCGAGGATGTCGTGGGCGAGATCAGCTCTGTGCTACGTCTACGAGACTCGATCCAGGACCGCCGGCTCCGCAGCGCCGAGCACCGGGCCGACATCCGGGCGCGCATCGCGCAGCGGCTGGCGCAGTCTCCGGGTCTGCTCGTCCTGGACAACTGCGAGCACCTGATCGATCCGGTGGCTGACCTCGTGGCTTTCCTCGTCTCTGCTACCTCCGACCTGCACGTGCTGACCACGAGCCGCGCGCCGCTCGGCATTGCCGCCGAGCGTGTGTATCTGCTGGGCGAGCTGGACACCGATGACGCGACGGAACTGTTCCGCGAGCGCGCGGTCGCGGCACGGCCGAATGTGCGGCTCGCCGAGCCGGCCGTGACGAGCATCGTCGGCCGGCTTGACGGCCTGCCGCTCGCACTAGAGCTCGCCGCAGTTCAGGTGCGCGCGATGTCGGTCGAAGAGATCGACAGGCGGCTCGAGAACCGGTTCGCCCTGCTCCGCGGCGGCGATCGCAGTGCGCCGGACCGGCACCAGACGCTGCTGGCAGTGATCGACTGGTCGTGGCACCTCCTCGATGCGACCGAGCGCAGAGCGCTGCGCTGGCAAGCCCTGTTCAACGACGGGTTCACGCTCGATGCGGCGGAGGAGGTGCTCGGCGATGGCGCAATTGCCGCAGTCCAGGGACTGGTCGGCCAGTCGCTCCTGGCTGTCGGCGAGAGCTCGACGGGCGTGCGCTACCGGATGCTGGAGACCGTGCGCGAGTTCGGCCGGATGCAGCTCGCTGCCGCTGGCGAGGACCGCGAGGCGCGCGGCGCCGTGCGCGAATGGGCAGTCGGCCTCGCGCGTGCGAACACTGCCCGGCTCACGAGCGCTGATCAGTTCGCCGCGATCGACGCGGTAGCCGCGGAGGAGAACAATCTGGCCGACGAACTTCGGTCGGCCATCGCGGACGCTGACGGCAGCGCGGTGGTCCAGCTGCTGGCCTCGCTGGGTATGTTCTGGACCGTCCGCGGTGAGCACGGGCGAATGCTGCTCATGGCCGATGCGGTCGCCGACGTGCTCGCCGACTGGCAGCCACCACCGGAGCTCGCGGAGGTGACCAGTGCAGCGATAGCACTGGTGCTGACCAACACGATGATCGCCGGAGGCGAGCGCGTCGGGCGGCTACAGGCTCAGCTACGCCACCTGACCGCCAGCACCAGCGCCGACGTCCCGCTGTCCACGCTCGTGACAGCCATGATGGCGTTTGACCCGGCCGATATTGACGCGTCCCGCCGCCGGCTTGAGGCGCTGGCCGCCGACCGCGACCGCCGGACGGCGGTGGCGGCCAGCATGTGGCTGAGCAGCCTCCGCGAAAACGAGGGTGATCCGGTGGGAGCGATCGAGGCGGCTGAGCGTGCACTGGCCCTCGTCGACGACGACGACGGGCCCTGGTCGCGAGCATTGCCGCACGCCACGCTGGCCCACCTCACCATGCACATCGGTAACCGCGCCGGGGCCCTTGAGCACGTGCGCGCGGCCCTGCCCGTGTTGCAGCGGCTCGGCGCCACTGACGACGAGATCCAGCTCCGCTCCGTCCTGGTGAACTGGGCGATCGCCGAGGGGCGGCTGGCGGAAGCCCAGGCGGAACTGGACCGGATCGAGGCTGCGGCACGAAGCGGGACGGTGTTCGGCGGGATGGCCTTCCGACAGGCGTGCCGCGCAGAATTGGTGCTTGCCAGCGGCGATCACGTCACGGGCCTGGCCGTCTACCGGGAATGCGCGGCAGCTATGCGCGAGCTGGAGTTCCCCGGCATACCCAGGACGGGTCAGGAGCCGTGGACGCTGTTCGCCGACTCAGTGGCGCTGACAGCGCATGCCTACTTCGGGACGGCCGCCGAGGAGGAGCACGGACGCGCGCTGTTCTTGGCCTGCCGCCGGGAAGCGCTCAGGTCGTTCGACGATTCCGGCTTCGACCTCGACTATCCGGTCATCGGGCTGCTGCTCTTCGCGCTCGGGGCGTGGGGTCTGCTGCACCGTGCAGCGCCCGCCGGTGACGCAATAAGGCTCCTGGTGCTGGCCGACCGCTTCGCCTACAACCGTTCCATCGCGACGATGACCTGGGATCGGATCGTTCCGGCAGCCGAGAAGGCGGCACCAGGATTGATCGCCGAGTTCCGGGCTCGCTACGCCGGGAACCGCCCGGCGGATCTGCTGACCCAGGCGCGCCGGGCGGTCGAGGAGCTTCCGGACTGACGTCCGCTGCCGGCCGCTACATGTGCCGCTTGTAGCTGACGACCGACAGCGGGGCGAAGATCATGACCACGATCGCGCAGGCCAGCAGCGTCCAGCCCGCCTCGCCGCTGATCACGGCATGGTTGGCAAGTGCCCGGGTGGCCGAAACCAGGTGCGAGACGGGGTTGACCTTGACGAACGCGGCGAGCGGACCCGGCAGGGAGCTGACCGGTACGAAGGCATTGGAGAGAAACGTCAGCGGGAACAGGATCATCATCGAGTAGCCCTGCACGATGCGAGCGCTGCGGGCGATGGTGCCGATGAACGTGAAGATCCACGCGATCGACCAGCCGGTGATCATCGCCAGCACAATCGCGCCGAGTACCCCGAGCGCGCCGCCGCCAGGCCGGTATCCGATGGCGACACCCATGACGAACGTGAGGCAGGCCGCGATCAGGTAGCGCAGTAGGTCCGCGATCATCGGCCCAGCCAGCGGCGCGATGCGGGCGATTGGCAGCGACTTGAACCGGTCAAAGACGCCCTTGTCCATATCCTCGCGGAGCTGGACGCCAGTGGACATGCACGTGGTCAGCACCGTCTGCCCGATGATGCCGGGGATCATCAGCGGCAGGTAGGCCTGCACGTTGCCAGCGATCGCGCCGCCGAAGATGTAGGCGAACATCGCCGTGAACAGCAGTGGCTGGATCGTCACGTCGAAGAACTGCTCTGGATTGCGCCGCATCTTCTTCAGCGCCCGCCACGCCATCGAGAAGGTCTGGCTGACGGTCTCCGCGAGGCTGGTACGGGGACGCGTGCGGGCTACGGCGGTGGCTGCGTCAACCACTGGCATCCCGACCTGGATGCCCTGGGCCGGGTCGGCGGTCAAGGTGCTCATCGGACCTCCAGAAGGGGCTCGTCTCTCTCGGTTCCTGGTGATTCATCGTCTTCAGTCGCACCGTGGCCGGTGAGGGCGAAGAAGACCTCGTCGAGCGTCGGTTTGGTCACGCTCACTGAGGTGATCGTCACGCCCGCCTGCCGGAGGCCGATCAGCACGTCAGCGGCCTCGTCGGCCGCGTCAAGCGGCACGTTGAGGTGCCCTGACTCAGGCGTCAGGACCGGCTCGCGGCCGACCACCCGCCGCACTACTTGCCGGGCCAGGTCGTCGTCGGCACCCTCGGCAAGCTGGAGTTGCAGCGCGGAGCTGCCAATCGAGGTCTTCAGCTCGTCCGGGGTGCCCTCGGCGACCTTGCGCCCGCGGTCGATGACCGCGACCCGGTCGGCAAGCTGGTCAGCCTCATCCAGATACTGCGTGGTGAGCATGATCGTGCAGCCATCCGCCGCAAGACCCCGGATTGTGTCCCACATCTGGCCACGGGTCCGCGGGTCAAGCCCGGTGGTTGGCTCGTCCAGAAAGATCAGCGGCGGTCGGGTAATCAGGCTGGCCGCCAGGTCCAGCCGTCGCCGCATGCCGCCCGAGAATTGCGAGATCGGCTTGCGCGCGGCCTCTTCGAGGCTGAACTGCTCGAGCAGCCGGCCTGCTGTCGCACGGGCGTCGGCCGACCGCAGGCCCTGCAGCCGGCCGAACAGCCACAGGTTCTCCGCCGCGGTCAGGTCCTCGTCAACCGATGCGTACTGGCCGGTCACGCCGACTAGCTGGCGGACCCGGTGCGGTTCGCGAGCGACGTCCACGCCGAACACGAAGGCCTGCCCGGCGTCGATCGGGAGCAGCGTCGCGAGCATCCGCAGAATCGTGGTCTTCCCGGCGCCGTTCGGGCCGAGCACACCGAAGATCTCGCCCTGACGGACCTCGAGGTCGATGCCGTCGACGGCGCGGGACTCGCCAAATGTCTTGACTAGCCCCGAGGCGGCCACGCTAGCTGTCGTTGTCATCTCAGCTTCCTTCGCCGACTGGATTGGCACTGCGGTAACCGTAGGCGGGCGCGGTTTCACAGCTCCTACACCGCGGTTTCACGCCCTGGGGCGGTCTGTATCCGCGCCGGTAGGAGCGCGCAGCTTCGGCGCGCCGGTAGGAGGCGCGCCGGAGCCGACTCGATGAATCCGGAAACGATGCAGTCGGCTGCGTCCCAGGGGCGCAGCGGTGGCGAATCTGGAGCGCGGTTAGCGCTTGGCCAGGGTGGCCTTCCGGTAGCGCTCAATGACGAGGCCCGCGACCGCAGGGTGACCGCCCAGCGGCGCGGTGACCCAGTCGGCGCCGCAGTCGGCGAACTGGTCCTGGAACTGACCAGGCGCCAGCAGGTAACTGGCCACCGCGACGCGCCCGCCGGTCCGCTCGCGCAGCCTGGCGACGGCGTCCGGCACGGTCGGCGCGGCCGCGCTGGCAAACGCCGCCGTCACCGGCACGCCCAGCCGGTCGGCGAGCAGTGCAGCCTGCTGACGGACGTCCTCAGCCGCCGCAGGGTCGGACGATCCTGCGGCGGCGAGCACGACCGGCGTGCCGTCTGGCACGCCCGCCTCGCCGAGGCGGGCGGTCAGAGCTGTCAGCAGCAGCTCGTCTGGTCCGAGCGCCCCGGCGACCCGTGCGCCAGCCAGATCGGCTGCCCCGGCGATGTCCGCCGACAGGTGATAGCCAGAGGAGAGCAGCAGCGGCACGACAACGGTGTTCGCCCCGGCGGCATCCAGTTCCGACGGCAGCGATGGCTCGGCATGACCGAGGAATGCGACGCGTACGTCCAGCACCGGAGCCAGCCGACGCACCTGCCGGGCCAGCGCACGGACCACGTCCGTAGCGGCCGGGTTCTGGCTGCCGTGGGCGACCGCGAGCAGCGCGGGGGAGCTCATGCCGGCACCGTCCTGCCTGCGTCCGTTTCCGCCGTTTCGGCCGCGTACCATGCGGCTGCGTCCGTCGCCGCGGAGGCGAACCCGGACAGCAATTCGTTCCGGAGCCCGACGACGTCGCCGACTACCACGACGGCGGGCGGCCGAAACCCGGCGGCCGCGGCCTCGTCAGCGACAGCGCCGAGCGTCGAGGTCAGCACGCGCTGCCGCGGCGTCGTCCCGTCGCTGATCACCGCGACGGGGGTGGCCGCCGGCCTGCCGCGCTTGACTAGCTCGGCCGCGACGGCATCGAGGTGGGCGACGGCCATCAGCAGCACCAGGGTGCCCCCATTGCGCGCCATCGCGTCCCAGTCGACGGTCGCGCCGGGCTGCGACGGGTCCAGATGCGCCGAGATCACCGAGAAATCCTGCGTCACGCCGCGATGCGTGACGGGGATCCCGGCCCACGCAGGCACCGCGATCGCGCTCGTCACGCCCGGCACGACCTGGAACGGCACGCCCGCCCGGACGCACGCGAGCGCCTCCTCGCCACCGCGGCCAAATACGAACGGGTCGCCGCCCTTGAGTCGCGCCACCCGCCGCCCAGCCAGGGCACGCGCCACGATCAGCTCGTTGATCTGCGCCTGAGTGAGGTTGTGTGCGTGCGGCTCCTTGCCCGCGTCGACGATCTCCACGTCGGGGTCCAGCTCCGCGAGCAGCGAGCGCGGCGCCAGCTTGTCGACAACCACGACGTCGGCCTCCGACAGCAGCCGCCGTCCGAGCACGGTGATGAGGCCAGGATCGCCAGGCCCGCCGCCGATCAGCGCCACACTGCCTACTGCCGGTAGGCTGCGCAAGGGCCGCACCGGCAGCGTTCCGTCCGCCAGCGCCAGCGCGATCGCGCCGCGGAGCCGCTGTGACCGCGCCGGGTCCCCGCCCGAGGTCACCGCGACCGTGACCTCGCCCTGTCTGGTCACTGCCGGTGTCCAGGCCAGCGACGCCGCACCGTCGTCGGCTCGCACGCACCAGATCCGGTTTCGCTCCGCCTCGGCCGCCACCCGCGCGTTGACGTGCGGGTCGTCGCTCGCCGCGTGCGCGAGCCAGGCGGCCGCCAGGTCGCCGTCACGGTACCGCCGCGGCAGCACCGTCACTGGCAGCGCCGCCAGCTCCGGCAGCACAACGGGCGCGATGACCACGACGTTCGCACCCGACTCCAGCAGGGTGCGGGTCCGGCGCAGCGCGACGTGCCCGCCGCCGACCACGACCGCGCGCCGTCCGGCCAGATCCACCATCAGGGAGTAACGGGGTGGCTCGCCCTCGCCGTGCGATCCTGCTGCGGGGTCTGCGGGGCCGGTCATGACGCACTCCGCAGCGCGGGGTCGTGCGGCCGCGGACCAACCACTCCGACGAACTTCAGGCTGAAGCCGCGGGCGCAGGCCCGGCACTCCCAGTCGCCGGCGTCGGCCCCGCCTGGCCGCAGGTTCTCCTCGCCGCAGTACGGGCAGTAGAACGGGACCTGCCGTTCCCCGGTCATGCCCGAGCTCCGATCCGGTCGGGCTGCTCCGCCTGGGTCAGCAGCTCCGGGTCTGCGCGGCGCACCCAGGTCGCGAACGGCTCCCCTTCGGCCCGATCGGCCTCGTAGTTGCGGAGCAGGCCCTCGACGTAGTCAGTCAGGCCGTCCGAGGTGACCTTCAGCCCGCGTAGTTTTCGGCCGAAGCCGGGGTCAGCCCCGAGCGACCCGCCCAGGTGGATTTGGAAGCCTTCCTCGCCGTCGACAATCGAGCCCTTAAGGCCGATGTCGGCGAGCTGGAACCGGGCGCACGAGTTGGGGCAGCCGTTCACGTTGATGGTGATGGGCGTGTCGAAGCCCGGCAGGCGCCGGCTCAGCTCGGTGTACAGGTCGCGGGCGCGGCCCTTAGTCTCGACGATCGCGAGCTTGCAGAACTCGATTCCGGTGCACGCCATCGTCCCGCGCCGGAAGACGCTGGGATTGGTCTGCAGGTCGATCGCCTCGAGCTCGGTGACCAGCTCGGAGACTCGTTCCTCGGGCACATCGAGGATCAGCAGCTTCTGCTCGATCGTGGTGCGCACCCGACCCGAGCCGTAGTGCTCGGCGAGGTCGGCTACCTGCCACAGCTGCGTACCTGACGTGCGCCCGGTGTGCGGGGCAACACCGACGTAATACAGGCCGTCATGCTGCCGGTGGACGCCGATGTGGTCGCGCGACCCAGGCGCGGGGGCTGGCGGCTGCGGACCGTCAGCCAGCCCGTTCCCCTCCAGATACTCGCGCTCGAGGACCTCCCGGAAGCGCTCCGCTCCCCAGTCGGCGACGAGGAACTTCAGCCGTGCACGGCTGCGCAGCCTGCGGTAGCCGTAATCGCGAAACAGGCTCGTCACGGCGGCCCAGACCTCCGGCACCCGCTCGGGCGGCACGAACGCGCCGAGGCGCTGAGCGAGCATCGGGTTCGTGGACAGGCCGCCGCCGACCCACAGGTCGTAGCCGGGCTGCCCGCCGGGCCCGTGCACGCCGACGAAAGAGATGTCGTTGATCTCGTGCGCGGCGCACTGGAGCGCACAGCCAGAGATCGCCGTCTTGTACTTGCGGGGCAAGTTGGCGAAGTCGTCGCGGCTGGTCGCGAGCTCGTTGGTGACCCGCAAGACGTCACTGGCGTCCAGGATCTCTGCGGCGTCGAGGCCGGCGACGGGGCAGCCAATGATGTTGCGCGGGACGTCGCCGCAGGCTTCCTGGCTGGAAAGGCCGACCTCCTCGAGGCGCGCCCAGACTTCAGGGACGTCCTCGATGCGCAGCCAGTGGAACTGGACGTTCTGCCGGTCGGTCACGTCGGCGATGTCGCGGCCGTACTCCTTGGCGACGCCGGCGATGGCCCGGAGCTGGTCGGCGGACAGCTGCCCGCCGGGGATGCGGACCCGCATCATGAAGTACGGGTCCTCGATCTCGGCATCCTCCAGGGCGCCGGTCTTGCCGCCGCCGATGCCGGGCTTGCGCTGGGTGTACAGGCCCCACCAGCGGAACCTGCCGCGCAGGTCGGAGGGGTCGATCGAGTCGAAACCGAGGACTGAGTACCGGTTCAGGATGCGCTCGCGGACGTGCAGCCCGTCGTCGTCCTTCTTGAAGCGCTCGGCGGGATTAAGCGGCTCATGGTGGCCAAGGGCCCACTGACCCTGACCGCGCTGCGGCTGGGATGGCATGACGGGAGTCCTTCTGCTGGCGTGCTGCGGGCACTAGCTCGTGCCGCCCAGGAGCTTCAGCGCCGGGTCGGCGGTGCGGGTGCGGGTTGAGGTCAGAACCTCGGTCAGCAGAAGGCGCGACAGATCGCGCTGGAAACCCGGAGCAGGTCGATGTGACGCCGGCTGACGAGCCACATGCCGCGGCTGTCGGTCGGGCTAGTCATGTCTTCCTCCGGAAGCTCGGCTGCGCTGCTCACGCGGTGGTCGGGCCGGTCGCGACGGGCCACATCTTCGTGGGCGCCTTAAAAGCGTAACCGACAGAGCTCCCTTGACGGTAAGCCGGGATCCTTCTGTCTCGCAAGGGTTATTAGTTCTGTCCCGCAACCAGCGCCGGCGGGTTCTCGTTCCAACTGATGCGGCGGGGCTGCTCAGCCCGGCTCCACCTGTACCTCGTTACGCGATAGCCGGGCGAGCCCCCGGCGGCGGGCGGCGAGGATCACTAGTGCGACCAGGCCGCATGCCATGGTGGCTGCCGCCGAGGCCAGCAGGGTGTGCTGGGCGCCGAGCCATGCGGTGAGCGGGCCGCCGAGCGCGGTACCGAGTGGCGCTGCGAGCACCGTCAGCGCGCCGCGGGCGGCGAGGACCTGCGATAGCAGCCACTCCGGGCTTTCCCGCTGGAACAAGGTGGCCGACAGCGCGGGGTAGGGCGCATACAGCAGGCCGCCGGCGGCGAAACAGGCCAGGGCGGGGACAGTCAGGCTGAGCAGGCCCAGCGGGGCGAGCGCGGCGCCCCAGCCGATGACGGCGATCAGGAGGACCGGCCACACCGGTAGCCGGCGGGTCAGCCCGGCGACAATGCTGCCGAGGGTCGCGCCGATCCCGAACACCGTCCAGAACAGGCCGAGCAGTGAGGCGCCGCCGTGCAGCGGTCCGGTCACGTATAGCGGCAGGGCAACCTCCACCGGCCCGTACAGGAAGAAGTAGACCACCGTCAGTGCGAGCAGCCCGGCCAGCGGCTTACTGCGGGCGATAGCCGCGAAGCCCTGAGCCCGATCCCGTTCGCTCGCACCGGCAGACTCGGCGGACTCGGCGGACTCGGCGGTCCGCGGACGACCGCTGGCGGTGGCTGCGGCCAGGATGGCGAAAGAGGCTGCGTCGGCGGCAACCGGCAGCGCAGGTCCGCCGGCCGCCACCGCGAGGCCGGCCAGCAGCGGGCCGACGACGTAGGCGGCCATCCCGAAGCCCGACAACAGCGCGTTGCCCGCAGTGCGGGACTCCGGCGGCAGGTGCTCGGCGACCAGGGTGTACTGGCCGGAGATGCCCCAGGCATGCAGCAGAGACGAGGCGGCCAGCAGCACGATGTACGGCCCGGCCCGCAAGACGCCGAGCGCGTAGAGCACCGGTATCGTGCCCAGCATCACCGCACGCAGCGTCGCGTCGGTGGCGACCAGCTGCCTGCCAATCAGCGTCCGCCGCCATGGTCTGCGGTTCCGCGGGGATCGTCGTCACGCCTGACGGCGGGCAGTCCCCTTCGGTCATGGCCTTCACCTTCGCGGCGGGCAAGATCACCGAGATCTACATCCTTGCCGACCGCTCACGGCTGGCGCGACTCGGCCTCGCGCCGGGGCAGGACAGTACCGCCGGGGCAGGCTGACCGCACCGAAAACGCAATGCGCGCGATCGCGCCGCCGAGCCATGATCGCCGTATGGCTGACGACCGGTATGCCGCCCCGATGCTCGAGTTCTACGAGCGCGGCCTGGAGGCCGGCCGGCTCGTCACGTCGGGCGCCGGGCAGCTGGAGTTCGAGCGAACCCAGGAGATCGTGCTCCGGCACCTGCCGCCGCCGCCGGCCGTAATCGCCGATATCGGCGGCGGGCCAGGCCGGTACGCGCTGTGGCTGGCCGCGCTGGGTTATCGCGTCATTCACCGCGACGTCGTTCCCCTCCACGTTGAGCAGCTGGCAGCCGCCGCGGTAGCAGAACCTGGTGCGGCCTCGGGCATCGAGGCCGCCGTCGGAGATGCCCGCAGCCTGAACCTGGCCGACGCGAGCGCGGACGCGGTGCTGCTGCTCGGACCGCTGTACCACCTGACCAGGCGCGCCGACCGGATCCAGGCGCTGCGCGAGGCCTGTCGCGTCGTGCGGCCCGGCGGCCCTGTGTGCGGGGCGGCGATCTCGCGCTGGGCGGCCCGCTACGACGGGGTGCTCCGGCAACGGCTCCACGAGCAGGAGCCGGAGATGCTGGAGGCGATGGGTCCGCTGGAGCGGACCGGGGTGATACCGCCGCTGGGACCCGGCCGGTTCACGGCCTACACACACCGGCCTGGGCAGCTGAGAGATGAGTTCGGCCTGGCCGGCCTCATCGCTACCGACGTGGTGAGCGTGGAATGCGGCGCGTTCCTCCTTTCTGACCTGCAGGAGAGGATGGCGGATCCGGAGGCGCGCCAGGTGATCATGGACAGCGCCCGAGCCCTCGAGCGGGTGCCCGAGCTGATGGGGCTGGGCTCCCACCTACTGGCGACCGGCCGCCGACCGTGACCTGCTTGCCCGCGCGCAGCGCCAGCACCGATCATGAATCTCGGGTGCCGTGGGTGATCAGCAGACCTTCGGAGGACGTCCTGGTCGCGTAGTCATCGGGGGTGGCCGTCCAGGTGGCGCTGCAGCCGCTCTGCCCGCACTCGCACCCGAACGGGTAGCTGGGCATCACGGCAAGCTCTGCCTCCTTCATCCAGAGCCTGCCCTGGCGGTCGGCTGCCTGGTTCTCGTACCGGCGCTGCTGGCTGAGTTCGGTGCCGGGGGCCAGGCGGGGCGCTGATCGCAGGCCAGGGGCGAGAGCGGACTCGACATCAGCCGCGATCGCCGGCCAGTCGGGCAATGGCGGCACCTCGATCACTGGCCAGCCAGAGAGTGCTGCGCTTCTGCGGATGCGCTCGGCGAGAAGGGCGTCACGCTCCCCCAGGCGATGAGCACGGTTACGGTCGTTGGGCGGGCGGCGCGCGAGTGTGTGCTGCCTTGCCAGCCGTTCCTCCCGCACCAGGCGAGCGCGCGCCGGATCGGGCAGGAGCCACACACCCCACCCAGGAGAAAGCCAGGCCGCGAATCCGGGCATGAGCTGCGGCCCTTCGACGACGGCGGGAACCAGCCCTAGGTCGCGTCGGAGGATGTCGTCGACTACGAGGCCCAGCCGGAGGCGGCCGGCGGATTCGAAGGCATCTGCGGCAGCTTCGGCTCCCCTGGCTAGCTGCTCGTCCAGCGAGTCTCCCGCAGGCAGCCGTGCCTGGTGATCGTAGGCCCAGAGGTCGACCGGATGCAGGGGCAGGTCATTCGCCCGGGCCAGATGCCACGAGAGGGTCGACTTCCCGGCACCTTGGCCGCCGCCGATCCACAGCATCGGCGGCCACCTTCGCGCAGACAGGTCCACGGGCATCGATGCTATGGCTGGAACGTGCTCGTTCCGGTCCATCGCGTTTGTTGGTGCGCGGGTGCGCCGGTTAGCCTGGCGCACGTGCGGCTGACGATGTTCTGGGAGCGGATGCGGGAGCAGTTCGGCGATGTCTATGCCCAGAGCGTCGCGCAGGACTTCGTTCTGGCTGATCTCCGCGGCCGGACCGTCAACCAGGCGCTCGCCGACGGCGAGGACGTCAAAGTCGTCTGGCAGGCAGTATGCGAGGCCTTCCGGGTGCCAGAGCGGCTGAGATAAGGGCAGCGCCTGGCAGACCATCTTGTGTCCGCGTGGCAGCGGATCGTCTGACTCCGGCAGACGCTCGCGCAGGACCGGCTGGTAGATCGCGAGGCGGGCGTGCTTTCTGGCGTATCGCCTATCGGGAGGCGATCAGGCAGCCGGAATGAGTCCGTACCCGGAACACCCCGTCCGGCCCGAACGGGATCGCGCCTACCGCCGTCGCGACGGCGGCGCCGGGGTCAGGCAGTTGCTGCACCGGGGTCATGCTGCGGATGTACGCGGCCACCGGCGCGCTATCGGTCAGCGCTAGTTCGGAGGTGAAGTCATGGCGTTCCACCAAGCCGAACACCGTTTCGAGCATCTCCTGTCCTTCATCCAGCCGCAGCGGCTCCGTCAGGGCCCCGGCCCGCGCCGGGCCGATCTGCGAGGCTGCAAGGTCTTTTAGTTCCTGCAAGTGGTCGGCGCCGTTCAGCACCACGAGCACGCGGCCGCCCGCCTTGGTGACGCGGCGCAGTTCGGTGATGGCAGACAGCGGGTCGGGTACGTGGTACAGCATGTGCGGCGCCAGTGTCAGCGCCGCGCAGCTGTCGGCCAAGGGCAGCCGGGCGGCGTCACCGCGCAGCACTATGGCGGCGGGGGCAGCCTTCCGCGCTGCCTGCAGCATCCCGGCCGACAAATCGATCCCGAGTGCAGGCCCGCCGTGGCCCCGCCGGCTGAGCTCCGCCAGGTAGGCGCCGTTTCCGCAGCCGATATCGGCCACCGTCTCTGTCCCGTCCAGCCGGGCCAGGCTGATTACGGCTGCGGGCAGGTCCAGCCTCGGCCGCTGGAACGCGTAGACCGACTGCCTCGCCGCGAGATTGGCGTCGGTCTGGTACTGCCCGCGCGTCAGGGTGCCCCGATCCGTCCACGGCGAGCTCATGACGGCGACGTTACCGCCAACTTCCATCTCTACTCATCGGCTCCGGTCGGCGCGTGAGCACGACCGTGAGGCAACTCAGGGACGTGGCTGCTTTGAGAGCACGGGGCGGGCTTTCTGGCGACCCACCGGCGGATGGGCGGGCTCAGCAAGATGGCCAGCGCCAGGAGGTCGGCCGGGCCGGTGATCAGCATCCACCATCCTGGCGGGACGTTATTGATCACTCCCGCAACCGATAGTCCGTACAGAGGGAACGCCGCGGCCGTGGCCGCAGTCAAGGCGACCCACGCAAAGCGGCGGTGATCCCAGAGCTGCCACACCGCCAGCAGCACGGCAAGGGACAACCAGAAGTAGTCTGGCTGATCGCCGCCTCGGTAGCGGGTTAAGGGGATGTTGATCAGCAGGAGAGCCGCCGTGGCGAGGATCAGCGCCCGGGGGCTGGTTACCCTGCCGGCCCGGCCAGACGCCGCCTTGGCAGGTCCAGCGCCAAGCGCGCTTGGCGTCATGATGCCGATCGTCCCATAGCGGACGAGTACGTGCCAGGCTGCCCGACGACAGTCACCTGCGCCAGTGACAGCCACGGCTAGCCAAGCTGGTAGCGGCGCACGTCGCTGATGGCCCGGTATCCGAGCCGCTGGTATACCGAGTTCGCGGTCACGTTGTTCACGTTGGCGCTGAGCACGCAACGCGAGCCCTCCGCGAGCACGCTAGCGGACAGGGCCGCGACGCCAGCGCTCGCGTAACCGCGCCGTTGGTGCTCAGGCGGAGTGTTGACGGCCTGGATCCGCGACACTCCCGCCACGGTCTGGGTGCGTGCAGCCATCGACACCGGACCATCATCATCCCAGATCCAGACGTCCCTGGCGGCTAGCCGTCGGGTGACGAAGACCGCCGCCGGATTGGATCCGGCCCACCGGGCGCCGGCCTCGAACCCCGGCAGCCACGAGAGCAGGAGTTCTAGTTCTGCCTCGGCCGCACGGCGCAGCGCGCCGGTCACGCCATCCGGGAACCGCAGTTCCCGGACCTCGTAGACCCGTTCTTCCGACGTCGGTACCGGGTCGACCTTGCTTAGCCCGCCCCACGCCTCGGCGAATTGTGAAGCGGTCCCGGCCGGGCCGAACACCCCGGGCAACGCCACGTTGCTCGCATCGACGGCATCGACGATGGCCGCGACAAGTTCCGAGGCCATCGGCGCCACTGCCAGCGGTGTATCCGTCGGCTGCTGCACGGCAACTCCGGCGGGGATCCCGTCAACCAGCCCGATCCAGTACCGACCCGGTTCGCCGTAGCGGATTGCATCCGCCAGCTTGGTGCCGACGACGTTATGTCCGACCGGGTCAGCTGCCAGCAGCTCACCGACCCGGCCTATCGCCAGCCTCGGATCGGCACTGTCAAGAACCGCAATGCTCATCAGATGCCGGACCTCCGCGGGGAGCCGAACCGTACCGCAGCGCAGTGGCAACCGGCCTGTTCTGCGCGGTGGCGAGCCTATGCCAACCGAGCGGCGTGTCTTACTTCATGATCGAACAATTGTTCGTTAGAGTGAGCTCACTGGTGGTCGTCCGCGCTCTCGGACGACCGGGAGACTGGGCGCGAATTCGTGGCGGGGAGGACTGTCAGTGGGTCCGCGTAACGTCTCGGCCAGCAAGTGAGCAAGCTCGCCCGGTGGGTCCCCGCCGGTGGTCTCGATAAGGCCACGCGCACAGGAGTGGCTCGGCGTGACCCTTCGTTCTTCCCCGACAGGAGCTCCAGATGGCACCGAACGACAAGGCGGGTAGCGGCAAGGGCGTGAGCGGTGGCGACCGGGACAAGTCCCTGGAGATCGCGCTCGCGCAGATTGAGCGTCAGTTCGGTCGGGGCGCCATCATGCGACTCGGCGACGACACCCGCGCTCCCGTTGAGGTCATCCCGACCGGGTCCATCTCGCTGGACGTGGCGCTCGGCGTCGGCGGCTTTCCCAGGGGCCGGATCGTCGAGATATACGGACCGGAGAGCAGTGGCAAAACATCCCTCGCGCTACATGCCATAGCAAATGCCCAGAAATCTGGCGGGATTGCGGCGTTCATCGATGCCGAGCACGCACTCGACCCTGACTACGCCAAGAAGCTAGGCGTTGACATCGACGCGCTGCTGGTATCCCAGCCGGATACCGGTGAGCAGGCGCTCGAGATCGCGGACATGCTGATTCGCTCCGGCGCCATCGACGTCATCGTCATCGACTCGGTCGCCGCCCTCGTGCCGAAGGCCGAGATCGAGGGCGAGATGGGGGACAGTCACGTCGGCCTGCAAGCCCGGCTGATGTCACAGGCACTTCGCAAGATCGCCGGTGCACTCAACCAGACCAAGACCACGGCGATTTTCATTAACCAGCTGAGGGAAAAAATCGGCGTCATGTTCGGCTGCGCGTCCTGGTATACGTATGTCACATTGGCGGATGGCAGCCGGGAGCGCATCGGAAAGATAGTCAACAACAAGATGCCGGTGGAGGTTCTTTCCTATGACGCGACTCTCGGAAAGATCGTCCCCCGGAAGGTCGTGAACTGGTTCAACAACGGGAAGACCGAGCAGTTCCTGCACTTCCGCGTGGAGCGTCCAGGTGGCGGCAGGGGCCATGGACGGGCAGCGTTTGATCTGACGCCGAATCACCTGGTCCGCACGCCCGGCGGCTGGCGCGAGGCGGGAGAGATCTGCGTCGGGGACCGCGTAATGCTCGCTCAGACGCAGATGCTGAGCGGCCAGCAGTGGCAGGTGGTCCTCGGGTCACTGATGGGTGATGGAAACCTCTCCAAACCAGTCAGGCTCGCCGACCACAGCGCGAGGTTCCGCATGGGTCACGGCGCGAAGCAGTCTGAATACCTGGATTGGAAAATGTCGCTGCTCGACAACATCCCGCACTGCAGGACGATGAATGCGAAGGGAGCGGTATTCGCTGACTTCACGCCTCTTGGCGAGCTGGGTGAGCTGCGGGAGGTCGTCTATCAGGGCGATGGGAAGAAGCACCTCACCTGGGATTACCTGAAGGCGCTGACGCCACTCGCGCTTGCGGTCTGGTACATGGACGACGGCAGCTTCACGCTTCGCTCGAAGGGGCTCCAGAAGAGAACGCTCGGCGGGTCAGGTCGGATCGAGCTATGCGTTGAGGCGATGAGCCCAGGCTCGCGAGGGAGGGTCCTGCAGTACCTGCGGGACACTCGCGGGCTGGATGCCAGGCTTTCCGTTCGTGGCAAGCGGCAGGTGACGGTCCTTCAGTTCACAACCTCGGCAACGGAGAAGTTCCAGCGGCTGGTGGCTCCGTATGTGCATCCGTCGATGGAATACAAGCTGCTTCCTCGGTATCGCGGGAAGTTCGGGGTGGAGCCCGAGTTCACGGAGCCTGTCGTCGTTCCTGCTCCTGCGACTGTTCTTGAGATCAAGAACAGAAGGGGCTACCCGATCATGAGCAGGTATGACATCGAGGTGGAAGGCTCGCACAACTACCTCGCCGACGGGGTCATCGTGCACAACAGCCCGGAAACGACCACCGGTGGAAAGGCGCTGAAGTTCTACGCGTCGATCCGGCTGGACATCCGGCGGATCGAAACCCTCAAGGACGGAACGGACGCCGTCGGAAACAGGACCCGCGTCAAGGTCGTGAAGAACAAGGTAAGTCCGCCATTCAAAGTCGCAGAATTCGACATTCTGTATGGAATCGGTATTAGCCGCGAAGGCAGCCTTATCGACATTGGTGTCGAGCAGAGCATCGTGCGCAAGTCTGGCGCTTGGTACACCTACGAGGGCGACCAGCTGGGCCAGGGCAAAGAGAACGCCCGGAACTTCCTGCGCGACAACCCGGACCTGGCCAACGAGATCGAGAAGAAGATCAAGGAGAAGCTGGGCGTGGGCGCCACGCTCGACGCCGAGCCCGAGCGGAACGTTGGCCTGAGCCTCACCGAGAAGGGCATGGCCACGGTGCGGAGCCTGCACCCTGAGTAGCGGGACCGGGCGAACTGCGGCGACGCCGAGCGAGCGTGGTGAACGGACGCCACGCGCCGGAACTCGAAGTGGGCGCGACGATGACCGCGCAGGACGCCGCGCCGGGGCGGATGCCGATCCGGAGGCCGTAGCCCGGCAGATCTGCCTCCGGCTGCTGTCTGCGGCACCCCGGACGCAGGCTCAGCTCGCGGCCGCGCTCCGTCGGCGCGGCGTGCCTGACGATGCTGCCGCTACCGTGCTTGAGCGGTTCGCCGAGGTGAAGCTCATCGACGACGAGATGTTCGCACGAGCCTGGGTGGAATCGCGTCATCACAGTCGCGGCCTGGCGGGCCGTGCCCTCGGCGCGGAACTCCGCAAGCGCGGCGTTGGCTCGGACGACATCGGGACCGCGCTCAGTGAGCTGGATCCAGAGCAGGAACTGGCCACAGCCCGCGAATTGGTCGAGCGGCGGCTTCCCTCTACTGCCGGACTGCCCGTTCCGGCCCGGATGCGACGGCTCACGGGCGTGCTGGCGCGGAAGGGCTATCCAGCGGGCCTGGCATATCGGGTCATCCGCGAGGCGCTGGAACGGGAAGCCGCGGATGGGAGCCCTGCTGCCTTCGATCTGGCTCTGCTGACTGAGCCAGATGACGACGAAGTGCCTACTGAGACGTGGGGTGTGTAGCGCGCACCCTCAACGGGGTGCGGCCTGGTGGCCCACCCTGCTGGTCGGGTCTGGAAGTTATCGAGACCGTTTTGTCACGAGCGTCCGCCGCTAGTCGTCGTCCGGCACCAAGGACACAATGCTGCTGTCGCATATTTCTGCCGGAACGGGGGCCAAGATGGCCGGCAGTCCGGGGGGTCCTACCAACCACCCACCCGGCCGCCTTGCTATCTCCTCGTCACGCTTTGCCGGCTCTCCGTGGACCACCAACCCAGTCGTTCCGGCGCTCTGGCCTGCAATGCCTAACTGGCGGGACAGCAGGGTGAGGCTGAGCTTGTTTCCCCTGCGTGCGGACAGTGTTGACCGTTTCGTTATAAGCGCTTAGCCTCACGGCAGCGAGGTTTTCTGCTCTGTGCAATGAAGTTCGGCGTGTAAGGGCGTTCAAATAAGACATGGCGAGACGGCGGCGGGCGACGGTCAGCTTCCGGAGCGTCATCTGAAGTAGACGGTCGAGCGATCGGGCGACGCCCGGTCCCGGCAAGCGGTGACTGCAGGACCGCCGGCCGGGTCAAGAGGGCAGTCCGAGAAGGGAGGCTACGACTTCGAGTCAGCGCTCACTGCCAGCGGGTAGCCGCGTGGCGGTGGCGTTCGGCCAAGCGGAACGACCGGTCAGCGTGGCGGTGCGATGGTTGCCTCCTCGAGTCTCGGTTCCCGCGTCGCGCTGTGTACGACGCCACCTCGACAGACTGCGTTGCACGAGAGTGCGCAGGAACGAGGCTGGCGGCCGAGTCGCCCGGCATGCGCGTACGCCCCGCCAGGCTTTTGCCGAACGGCAGGACCCCTCGCCGCAGGCTTTGTGCCTGCCAACGGCCGACGACCCCCGTCGGCCCGGTAGGAGAGGGGCGACCTTGAGTAGCAGCGGGGCTGAGCTGGCACTGGCGATCGTGGGCTGCCTGGCCGCCATCGGCGCGCTAGCGGTTCTGGTCGTCGTACTCCGTCGCGTGGGCCTGCCCGCACCTACCCAGACCCAGACCGACGTCGCCCACGATGGGCTTACTCCAGCAGAGACGGCCCAGGTGAGGGCGGAGGCGGACACCTACTCAGCGGATCTTCGCACCAAAGCCGAGCGCGACGCGGCCGCCATCGTCAGCCAGGCCGAAAGCGCAGTCGCGAAGACTCGAGAGGAAGCGGGCTCTGAGGCCGTCGCCGCCAAAGAGGAGGCCGAGGCGGCTAGGGACGAAGCTCGCGCTGCCAGGGAGGAAGCTCAGTCGGCCAAGGAAGAGGCGAGGCGCCTGCGCACCGACCTCGAACGGCGGGAAGATCGCCTCGGTGAGCGCGAGCAGCGTGTCGACGAGCTGGCCAGGAAGGCCGAGCAGCGCGCAGCCGACCTTGATGCGCGCAGCGCGGAACTCGACAAGCTAGCCGCCGAGCGCCGCACCGAGCTCGAGCGCATCGCGGGCCTGTCCGCCGACCAGGCAAAGAGCGAGCTGGTGGCGGCGATCGAGAACCAGGCCAAGCGGGACGCCGCGCGCATCGTCCGGGATATCGAGGCCGAGGCGCAGCGTGACGGCAACAAGCGAGCTCGCAAGGTTGTCACCCTCGCCATCCAGCGCATCGCCAGCGAGCAGACCAGCGAGTCCGTGGTATCCGTTCTGCACCTGCCCGGCGACGAGATGAAGGGCCGGATCATCGGTCGCGAGGGCCGAAACATCCGCGCCTTCGAATCCGTCACGGGCGTGAACCTCATCATCGATGACACTCCCGAGGCCGTGCTGCTGTCGTGTTTCGACCCGGTGCGCCGTGAAGTCGGAAGGCTGACGCTGGAGCGGCTGGTCCTCGACGGCCGGATCCACCCGCAGCGCATCGAGGAGGCCTACGACCGCAGCAAGGCGGAAATCGAGGCGCTGTGCGTCCGGGCTGGCGAGGACGCGCTGATCGAAGTCGGCATCACCGACATGCACCCTGAGCTGACGAATCTCCTCGGACGGCTCCGTTACCGCACGTCCTATGGCCAGAACGTGCTCAAGCACCTCATCGAGTCCGCGCACATCGCCGGCATGATGGCCAGCGAGCTTGGCATGGACGCCGTGCTGCTCAGGCGGTGCACACTCTTGCACGACATCGGCAAGGCGCTAACCCACGAGGTCCAGGGCAGCCACGCCCTGATCGGCGCCGAGATCGCCCGCAAGTACGGCGAATCGGAGGACGTCGTCCACGCGGTCGAGGCGCACCACAACGAGGTCGAGGTGCGCACCGTCGAGGCGGTCCTCACCCAGGCGGCCGACGCCATCAGCGGCAGCCGGCCCGGTGCCCGCCGTGAGTCGCTCGAGGCGTACGTCCGGCGTCTGGAGCGTCTTGAGGCCATCGCGAACGCCCAGGAGGGCGTCGAGAAGGTGTTCGCCATGCAGGCCGGCCGCGAGATCCGCGTCATGGTCAAGCCTGGCGACGTCGACGACATCCAGGCCCAGGTCATCGCCCGCGACGTGGCCAAGCGCATCGAGGACGAGCTGACTTACCCCGGCCAGATCCGAGTCACCGTGATCCGCGAGTCGCGCGCTATCGAGTTCGCCCGGTAGCCGACGGCGCGCACTGTACGGCGGGTGACCGTCTGCCGCCGACTTCCGCTCAGGATGGGAACGTGGCCGCCACGCGTCGCGGCCGCCTGCCAGGCCGCGCTCGCCCCTGGGGCTAACGAGTCCGCGACTCGGGCTTTGCTGCCTGCGGGACCGTGACAGGCAGTACCGGAATGCCCGGCGGCGTGAACCCGAGGATCTGCCCGTAGAACGACAACTCCGCGTCGTATGCCGTTGCGATGGACTCTGCCTTGCGGAAGCCGTGCGACTCGCCCTCGAAGGCGACATAGGCGTGCGGGATGCCGTGGGAAGCCAGATCAGCCGCGATACTTTCCGACTGGGCGGGCGGCACGATCGGGTCGTCGAGGCCCTGCAGTAGCAGTACCGGGCATGTTGACTTGTTAACGTGCCCGACCGGCGCGCGCTCGTCGTACCGGTTCTCGTAGCCCGGTAGCGGTCCGATCAGGCCGTCGAGGTAGCGCGACTCGAAGTCGTGCGTCGTGCGGGCGAAGTCGCGCAGGTCGGATACCCCGAAGTACGACGCGGCCGCGCTGAAAACGCGACCGCGCCGGGTCCCGGTCGTGACGGCCGCCAGTGTTGTCCAGCCCCCCGCCGATCCGCCGCAGACAGCGAGCCGCGCCGGGTCCGCGCCCGCCGACTCGGCCACCCACCGGGCCGCGGCGATCGCATCGTGCACGTCGACGACACCCCACTCGCGGCGTAGCCGCTCCCGGTACTGGCGGCCATACCCGGTCGAGCCGCCGTAGTTCACGTCGATGATGCCGATACCGCGGCTGGTGAAGTACGCCTTGGCCAGGCTCAGCACGGGGGTGGTCCGGCCGGTCGGTCCGCCGTGAACCCAGACGACGTAGGGCGGGCGCTCGCCGGGCGGGCCGCCGACCTCTGGGCTGGCGGGCGGGTACAGGAGCGCGTGCACGATCTGGCCGTAGGGGCCCTCGAAGTCCACGTACTGCGGCACCGGCAGGTAGGCCGGGTCCGGCAGCTGACCGAGATCGCGCTGCAGCACCTCGGTCCTGGCGGTGGCCGCGTTGACCCTGACCACGACCGGCTGGCTGTCCGGCCCGCCAGCCACCGCGACGATGGAGTCGCCGTCAGCCGACAGAGTCGCCATGGCTCCGCCCGGCGCGAACTCGGTGAACGGGGTGTCGAGGTCCTTGAGCTCAAACGACTCGGGATCCAGGATGGCCAGCCGCACCGGCCCGGCGCCGTGGGTAACCGCGAGCCTGCCGTCCTTGAGCAACACGAACGGCCTGGCGCCGAGCTGCCAGAGCGGACCGGCGAACTCCTCTTCCGCTGGGTAGAGCGCCAGCGGCGGCTCGCCCGCCAGGCCCACCTGATAGAGGTTCCACCAGCCGGGCCAGTCGGTGGCCACGTACAGGCTGCTGTTGTCGCGCCACAGCGGAGCCAGCACCGACTCGCGCTGGCCGCCGATGACGGGCCGGGCTTTACCGGGCCGTCCGTTCTCGATCAGGGCAACCCGAAGTTCAGTGCCGTCCCAGGGCATGTACGGGTGGTTCCAGCAGATCCAGGCCAGCCGCTTGCCGTCGGGCGACGGTGTCGGGTATGCGAAGAAATCAGCACCTTCGACGAGAATGCGGATCGCCTCGGGCGTTTCTGCCGCTGACCCGTCGAGCGGCACGGCGACGATCGCGCGGCGCACCTTGCCGTCCTCGTGCCGCTCCTGGACGCACCAGACCTCCCTACGGTCCGGCGACAGCGTGAAGTCCGCATACCGGAGTGCGCCCGGTGCGAGCGTCCCCTGGCCCGCCGTAGCTGACACGCGAGCCGGATCCGGCGTGATCGGCTGGGGACCAGCAGTGGCGGCACCCGGCCCGCTCGCCGGCGGCGCCAGGTAGAGCCGCTGATCGGTGAAGTTGGCAAACAGCAGAAAATGCCCGCGGGACGGGCCCGGCTCTCCGGACAGCCGGGCCACGGCTGACCGGGGAATCGGCAGGTAGGACAGGCCGCCGTATTCGTGAACCCTGGTCCTTGCGTCCCAGGGTGCAGGCAGCAACGTGGTCAGCTTGCTCCCGGAGCTGTGAACGACAGTGGTCCGGCCGCCCTCCTCCGGCAGGAGTTGCTGCCACCAGACGCTCCCGCCGAGCACGATGGGGAATCTGCCGGGCGCCGGCGCTCTGGCGACATCCGCCGCGCTAATCGGGGAGGGCCACTCCCCGAACGGGACCGCGGGAAGCCTTGGCTCCTCGCTGACCTGGGCCTCTGCTGTGCCACCTGCAACCGTCGTGTCGGTAGCCTCGTTCCCGCTCGCTGTCATAGGCATATCGTGCCCTACCGGGCGACCCGGTGCGGAGGCGAACCGGGACATCGGGTGCGACCGTGTACCGGGTGACCGAGATGGGGCGCGAGCTGGCACTCTGGCGACGCACGCCCGGCCGGCATCTACCCTTGTCACCATGGCCGGCGGCACTATCCAGCGGAGCTTCGAGATCCGCACCTACGGGTGCCAGATGAACATGCACGATTCCGAGCGGCTGGCGGGGCTCCTCGAAGCGGCCGGATACCAGCGCGCCCCCGCCGGGACCGATCCCGACGTCGTCGTGTTCAACACCTGCGCAGTCCGCGAGAACGCGGATAACCGCCTCTACGGCAACCTCGGCCACCTGCTGCCGGTGAAGAACTCGCATCCCGGAATGCAGATCGCAGTGGGCGGTTGCCTAGCCCAGAAGGACCGCGCCACGATCACCGAGCGAGCGCCCTGGGTCGACGTGGTTTTCGGCACCCACAACATCGGCTCGCTGCCGGTCCTTCTCGAGCGCGCGCGGGTGCAGCAGCAGGCTCAGGTGGAGATCCTCGAGTCGCTGGAGCGGTTCCCGTCGGTCCTGCCGGCTAGCCGCGAGTCGGCCTATTCCGCGTGGGTCGCGATCTCTGTCGGTTGCAACAACACCTGCACCTTCTGCATTGTGCCGAGCCTGCGAGGCCGGGAGGAGGATCGCCGCCCAGGCGATGTGCTCGCTGAGGTCGATGCGCTGGCATCCGAGGGCGTGCTCGAAGTCACCCTGCTGGGGCAGAACGTTAATTCCTATGGTGTGGGGTTCGGTGACCGGCTCGCCTTCGGGAAGCTGCTGCGTTCGTGCGGGAACGTGGCGGGCCTCGAGCGGGTCAGGTTCACCAGTCCGCACCCGCGTGACTTCACCAGCGACGTCATCGAGGCGATGGCCGAGACGCCTAACGTCATGCCGCAGCTGCACATGCCGCTGCAGTCCGGGTCAGACGCGGTGCTGCGCTCGATGC
Organism: uncultured Actinomycetota bacterium; assembly: GCA_963718765.1. GTDB lineage: Bacteria > Actinomycetota > Actinomycetes > Streptosporangiales > Streptosporangiaceae > JAJYUU01. The sequence goes on along the minus strand of CAVQZV010000014.1, from coordinate 609,633 downwards.
GGCGCGCCTACCGGCGAGACAAGTACCTCGCGATCCTGGACCGGGTCAGGGCAGCGATGCCGGATGCCGCCATCACCACGGACATCATCGTGGGCTTCCCCGGCGAGACCGAGCAGGACTTCGCGGACACGATGGATCTGGTCCGGCAGGCGAGGTTCGCCGGAGCGTTCACATTCCAGTACTCGATCCGGCCGGGCACACCCGCCGCCGACATGCCGGATCAGGTTCCGCCGGACGTCGTCGCGCACCGGTACGAGCGGCTGGCCGCGCTGGTCGCCGACGTGGCCGGGCACGAGAACCAGAAGTTCCTCGGCCGCGAAGTGGAAGTCCTGGTGGCAGTCGGCGAGGGCCGGAAGGATGCCGCGACCCACCGCATGTCCGGGCGGGCGCGTGACAACCGGCTGGTTCACTTCACCCCGCCTGAGCCTGCGCCACGGCCTGGCGACGTGGTTACGACGGTCATAACGGGCGCAGCGCCGCACTACTTGCTGGCAGACGGCGTCCATGTCAGCGTGCGCCGCACCAGGGGTGGTGACGCGTGGCAGGCGTGGCAGGACCGGTCAGCGGACGGTGGCGGGCCCGCTGTGGCCGGCGGAGCTGGAGCACCCGTGCTCCTCGGTATGCCCGGCCGCGCCTCGCACTGACGGGCGGCTGCCGACCGTCAAGCGCGGCAGCACCGCCGTAGCGGCGCGTGTCAGGGCTGGGGCTCCTCGTCGTCGTCTTCGTCGTCCAGGTCGTCGTCTTCGTCGTCGAGGTCGTCGTCTTCGTCGTCCTCGTCGTCGAACTCGTACTCCTCGTCGTCATAGCTGTCGTCGAGGTCGAATTCGTCGTCGAGCTCGTCGTCCTCGTCGTCGAACTCACCTTCGTCGCTGCGCGTCTCGAGGTCGTCGGCGTACGTCATCGCTACTCCCAAGGACCTGGGCGGCCACCTACCACCTTGCGTGGGCGGGGACATACCCCGCGCTGCCACACTGAAGCCATGCTACGGCCAGTGGTCGCGGTCGTGGGTCCGACTGCCGCAGGGAAGTCTGAACTCTCGCTGGCCCTCGCGGACGCCCTCGGTGGCGAGGTGGTGAACGCCGATTCCATGCAGCTCTACCAGGGCATGGACATCGGCACCGCCAAGCTCTCTACGGCCGAGCGGCAGGGCGTGCCACACCATCTGCTCGACATCTGGCCGGTTACCCGCGCCGCCAGCGTCTCGGAGTACCAGGCGCTGGCCCGAGCGGCTATCGAGGACATCCGCGGCCGGGACCGGACCCCGATCCTGGTCGGTGGCTCGGGACTGTACGTCCGCGCCGCGATCGACAACCTGCAGTTCCCGGGCACCGACGCCGAGCTGAGAGCGAGCCTGGAGGACGAGCTGGCCGTTGTCGGCGCGGGCGTGCTGCACGCCCGGCTCGCGAGCCTCGACCCGTTGGCAGCCGCGGCGATCCTGCCGGGCAACGGGCGCCGGATCGTCCGGGCGCTCGAGGTCATCGAGCTTTCCGGACGGCCCTTCAGCGCCACGCTGCCCGACTACCAGGCGGTCTACCCGGTCGTGCAGATCGGGGTCGAGATGCCGCGGTCCGTACTCGACCAGCGGATCAGCGACCGCGTAGCCCGAATGTGGGAGCGCGGCCTCATCGACGAGGTACATCGTCTTGAGGCGGCAGGGCTCAGGAAGGGCCGGACCGCCAGCCGGGCGCTTGGCTACTCGCAGGTGCTGCGATTCCTCGACGGCGACTGGACCGAGCCCGAGGCTGCCGCCCAGACGATCCAGGCCACGCGGCGATTCGTGCGCCGCCAGGAGTCGTGGTTCCGGCGCGATCCACGAGTCGTATGGGTCCCGGCCGGGGCGGACCTCGCCGAGCGCGCGCTCGCCGCCGTCTCCGCCAGCTGACAGCCCCGGCCTTAGGCTCGCGGCCAACGGCAGGGCACTCCTGGTGCCAAACGAAATGGCCCCAGGAGTCCCTGCCGCCGCCCGCTCGCAGCACTGCCGCCGCACCGCTCGCGGCAGCGCGCGCTGACCCTCTCCGCGGGCGCGGCTAGCATCGGGGCTATGCGCTTCGCCAAGGGGCACGGGACCGGGAACGACTTCGTGGTTGTGCCGGACTTTGATGACGAGCTAGAGCTGACGCCCGGCTTGGTCGCTGCGCTGTGTGACCGGCACTTCGGTATTGGCGGGGATGGGGTGCTGCGGGTCGTCAGTACGGCGGCGCTGGAAGACTCTTCGACCCTCGCCGACCCGAAGACCCCGCCCCTCGCCGGCGCGCAGGCCTCTCTTCCCGCTGCTGACTGGTTCATGGATTACTGGAATTCGGATGGCAGCGTCGCCGAGATGTGCGGGAACGGGGTGCGAGTCCTCGCCCGCTACCTCATCGAGGAGGGGCTCGCCCGGGGACCCGAGGTTGCGATCGCCACGAGGGCAGGGACACGCACCGTCCGGTTGGAGCCGGACGGGCGGTTGACCGTCGACATGGGCGGCGCGGCGGTGCTCGGCGAGGGCAGTGTCGCCGCCGACGGGCGACGACTCACCGGCCTGGCCATCTCGGTGGGTAACCCGCACGTGGCGTGCATGATCGATGAGCCAGTCGCGGCCGTGGATCTCAGTGCCCCCCGGGTGCTGGGTCCGGCCGAGCTGACCGGCGGGGCGAATATCGAGATCGTTCGCCGGCTCGGTGAGCGCGAGATCGAGATGCGGGTGCACGAGCGTGGCTCCGGCCTCACGCTGTCCTGCGGGACCGGCGCCGTCGCGGCGGCGGTAGCCGCCGCCGCGGCCATCGGGGAGTGGCCAGCCGCGCCGGCCGGGTGGACGGTGCACGTCCCCGGCGGCACACTGGCCGTCACTCCGAGCGCAACGGCCAGCCTGCTGACTGGCCCGGCCGAGATCGTCGCCCGAGGCGAGCTGGCCGCCGGCTGGGCTGGCCAGCCGGCGGCAGTCGGGGTGCGGGCGGCCCGAGAGGCCACCGCACGCCACTAGTGCGCCAACTCGAGTTCCCTGACCCGAGCCTGCAGCTTCAGGGCCTGATCCCACTGGGTGACCAGCCGCCGCTCGGCGCGCTCCGCGCGCCGCACGGTGCGGCGATGCTGGCGCGCGCGGGCGCCAGTGCGCTCAGCTCCTGCAACGGCGAGCATGCTTCGCTGCTGTTCTCTGGCCACGTCCCCCGGCAGTATGTGCACCATTTCGTTTCCCCTTCCCCAATTTCCTGTTGGTGAGACACGAGCTCCCCGCTGATGCATACACCGCGGCGCTGGGAAACTGGGCGGCCGCGAGCCGCCCAGTAGTCCGGCGGCGCCGTGTGTCCTATTCGACGGACACGGGAGTAGCCGGCTCAATCTGAGCGGTGCGAGCCTTGGTGATGCGGATATCGCCGCTCATGGTCCGGGTCCGGATCTCGACAACGGCATCGGCGTCGCCCTGAGCGCTGTCCACTTCGTCGAGGTCGCTGCGAACGCTGCCGCTCAAGCTGGACAGGTCGAGGTAGACACCGATGCCGGGAACGACTGCCACCCGGACGTCGCCGGTAGCGCTGCTGACCTGGACGTGGCCCGACGCGACGCCATCGAGACGGACGTCGCCGCTTGCCGTGCGCACAGACACCGAGCCTCCGCAGTAGCCGATTGCGACGTCGCCGCTGGCTGAGTTGATCCGGACGGCGCCGTCAACGTGCCTGACCCGGGTGCCGCCCGACGCTGTGTGCATGGTGAGCTCACCGCCGACCTCGTCGAGCAGCACGTCACCGCTGGCAGACCGGACAGTGACATCTCCGGTCACCGACGCGGCAGTGAGGTCGCCGCTGGCCGTGTTCAGCGACAGCGCGCTCACCACGCCGACACAGGACAGGTCTGCCGAGGCCGTTTTGGCTGCGCAGCTGGAGCCCGCGGGCGCCTTGATGGTGAGGTCCAGGCCGGTGCGCGGTCCGAAGGAGAGGCCGCGCGGGCCACGGATGTAGAGCTGACCGTCCTCAAAGGCGACCTCGACGTCATCCACGCGGTCGGCAGCCCGGCTGCGGTGACTGCACTCGACCAGGACGGTCACCGTGTCGGCCGTCTCACCCGAGACGGCGATGCTGCCGGATACCCACGAATCGATGCTGATGTCGATCGGGTCCGAGCATGGGAAGTCCCACTGTTTCATGGCGGTGCCCTTCAGTTGCTGGGGGAGGTTGTCAGTTCTGCAGACGGATCGTCAGCTTCGGGCGAAGCCCGTGTATCGCTTGCCGGGGCCCTTCCGGCCGGGCGGCGGGGGGAACGGTGGCCGGGACTTGCCCGTGCCTGACGGCGCTTCGAGCGAACGGCTGATCGCCCTCACCAGCCATGCGTTGACCGACAGGCCGGCGTTGACAGCGGCCGTCTCGACCCTCGCCTTGAGGCTCTCTGAGATCCGGAGCGTGACCCGCGCGCTGCCGGCCTCATCACCGACGTCGCCGGCGGGCTCGTAGCCGGGATCGGCCGACTCGTGGGGCACGGTGACGACGAACTCTGGCTGGGCTCCGGTGAGCCGCACGTCGATCGTCGCACCATCGAGACTGGCGGTGATCTCGTCGGCGGCCGCGGAGAGGACGTCCAGCAGGGCAAGCCGGACGGAGGAGTCCAGTGTTTCCGAGATCATCTCGGCGGCCCTGGCAATGTCGTCACCTGCGAACTTCGTAATCGATGTGAGCTCCCGCCGGAGCGATTCCGCGTACTCGCTGAGATCCATGACATCATCTTGACGTCATGATGATGTCAAGTCAAGTCAGTGTGACGTCATAGCCGCCTAAGCTACGGCTGTTCTTGACGTCGCTTTGGCGTCAGTCTGGCAGCCGGGCGCGTCCCAAGCCCAGGCTCTTGTCCAGCTCAATAAGCGGTTTGATGTCAAAGGACAGGTACGCGCCGACCGGGGACAGCGCCGTCAGCTCATGCAGCTGCTCAGCGCTAGTCACGTCCATCACCGAGCAGCCGCCTCCGCCGACGAGGCCGTAGGCGTCGGTCAGCCGCCCTGCCCGCTCCTGCTCGCGCATCCAGCCGCCGAGCTTGTCGAGTACCGCGTGATCCGTGAGCGGCACGATCGGAGTCGCGGTCACCAGGAACTTCAGAAGGCCCACCCCCCGGCGATGACCGGGTGTCAGCTGCTGGCCGGGGGGACGCCCCCCCCGAACTCCCCGCAGCGCCCGGCACTGGCGGACGGCATGCCCCGGCGGTAGGTGCTGAAACTCCGCGCCGCCGGCAGCTAGCCGGCCTGCAGGAGCGTCTCTGGGCGCTTGCCCATGATCGACGCATCCAGCACCTCGGCGACATGAGCCACCGGCATCGGGTGCCCGGTCGCGGCCAGTGCCTGGGCGATTTGCAGCGTGCAGCCGGGGTTACCCGAGACCACCAGGTCGGCGTCGGTGGCGCGGACACCCGCGGCCTTGCGGGCCCCGAGCTCGGCCGCCGCCGCGGGCTGGACCAGGTTGTAGATTCCGGCCGAGCCGCAGCAGGTGCCCGCGTCGGCGACCTCGGTGAGCGTGACGCCGGGAATCCCGCGCAGCAGGCTGCGCGGCTGCGCGGTGACTCGCTGGGCGTGCCCGAGATGGCACGCGTCGTGGTAGGCAATCGTCAGGGGCAGCTCGGCGCGCGGCGCCACCGGGCCGAGCTCGGCCAGGAACTCGCTGAAGTCCCTGACGGTCGCGCTGAAGGCGGCCGCCCGGCCTGTCCAGACCGGGTCGCCCGTGAGCAGCAGCTCGTACTCCTTCATTGCCGACCCGCAGCCCGCCGCGTTCACGATGACAGCGTCGACGCCGGCCTGATCAAAGGCAGCGATGGTACTGCGAGCGAACGCGGCGGCCTCGTCGCGGCGGCCGCCGTGCAGGGACAGCGCGCCGCAGCAGCCCTGGCCCCTCGGAATGATGACGTCGCAGCCCTCGGACGCGAGGACCCGGGCCGTCGCGACGTTGACCCGCGGGAAGAGCACCTGCTGTACGCAGCCGGTCAGCATGCCGACGACCGCTCGGCGGCTGCCGCGGGCACGGATCCGCTGCGGCAGCACCGGTCGTCGGCCAGCACGTTGTCCCGGCTCGTGGCGGGGCGCCACGCCGAGCGCGGCGGCTGCTTCCGGCAGGTACCGGCGGAGCAGCGCGCTGCGACTGAGGACGCGATCAAGCCCGGTGTACTGCGCCGCGCGCAGCGGGCCGAGCGCCGCACGCAGGCGCGCGGGATAGGGGAACGTGCTGAAGATCGCGGCTCGGACCGCCCGGTCCCGCAGCGAGCGCGGCGGCAGGGGCGCCGCGGGCTGAGCGCCCGGCACTGGCTCGGCCCAGCTGCGTGCCGCTTCGATGAGCTGGCTGTACTGCACGCCGGACGGGCACGCTGTCTCGCAGGCCATGCAGCCAAGGCACCGGTCGAAATGCTCGGATGTCGCCTCGGTGCCCGCGCCGCTGTCGAGGATCTGAGTGATGAGGTGAATGCGGCCACGCGGGGAGTCCATCTCCTCGCCCCAGAGCTGATACGTCGGACAGGCCGGCAGGCAGAAGCCGCAGTGCACGCAGTCACCCGCAAGCTCGCGCAGCCTGCCGTCCGGGTCGAGGAGACTGCCGCCGGCCTCCGGCGCCGCGACCCGGCCAGCTGCGCCGGCCCCGTCATCCGCCATCAGATTCCTCCTGCATACCGGCCGGGTGCCATCCTGCGCTGCGGATCGAACTGGTCCTTGACCGCTCGCATGAGCCCCGGCGACGGCACTGGCCCCCACACGTCGACCGTGTCCCTGACATCAGGCGGAGCGTGCACCACGACGGCGCTCGCCGTGCTGGGTACCACGCTGCCCGCGCTCAGCCCGCCGAGCCCGGCCCGCAGCTCCGTCACCAACCGTCCGACTGCGTCTGCATCGGCGCTCGGGGTGATGTCGACGTGGAGCACACCAGAGCCCGCTGATCCCCTGATTGCTGGGTCGAGCTTGTTCGCGACTGCCGCCGTCCGGATGGTGCTCAGTACTCTGGCGAGCTGACCGACCCAGAACGCAACGCGAATACACGTCCCATCGGCCCCGAGCGTGGGGTGGCTGAGCTGGCTGTCGGACCGTTTCGTGTGGTCCGGCTGCCGGCTGGCCAGCCCGCGCTCGACCAGTGCTCGCATCCGCTCGAGTCGGCCCGACACGCTGGCGTCATCTCCCTCGAGCAGCACGCTGACAGCGATCGGCTCAGCCGCCGCCAGCCAGGACAACTCGATCGCGGACGGGGTGAGCGGCGAGCCGGCTATTGCATTGACCGCAGCGGCTGCCGCCTTGGGGTCGGCAGCATCGAGGGTCAGCCAGGTTGACTGCTCGGGCATGGGGTGGAGGCGGAAGGTCGCCTCGGTGATCAGGCCGAGGGTGCCGTACGAGCCGGCGAACAGCTTGCCGATGTCGTAGCCCGCGACGTTCTTCACGACCTTGCCGCCGCTGCGCGCCACGGTGCCGTCCGCTCGCACGACCGTGATGCCGATGAGCAGGTCGCGCGGGGCACCGTAGCGGTAGCGCAGCGGCCCCGTTGCATTGGTGGCGAGCACGCCGCCGATGCAACCGCCAGCCGGGGGGTCAAGCGAGAGCCGCTGACCGGCGCTCGCCACCACTGTGGCCAGATTCTCGAGCGGGACGCCGGCCTGGACGCGGAGGACCTGATCGCCAGCCACGTGCTCGAGTACCTGGTCGAGGCGCCGGGTGTCCACGATCACGTCGCAGCTCGCAGGCGGGGCGCCCCAGTGCTGCCGGCGGCCAGTGCCGCGCGGCACGAGGGTCAGGCTGAGTTCGGCCGCCGCACGCAGCAATGCCGACGCCTCGTCGGTCGATGCGGGCGTGGCGACGTAACGCGCCTGCACGCCAGCGATCTGGTCAGAGTCGCCGGCTGCCGCCACGTCGGCACAGGCGGTCGCGAGTTCGGCCGGAATGCTGCCTGTTGTCATCAGTGACTCAGTCCTGGCAAGCCGTTCCCCTTTTAGAACTGATCGATAAGGCCGGATGCGACGAGCGGGTGAGGCTCATGACGCACTCCGGGGACCTCGCCGCACAGCCGTGGCGTCGGGAACACCTTGCCAGGGTTGCAGATGCCCCCGGGGTCGAAGGCGCAGCGCAGCAGTTGCATGGTGTCGAGGTCTTCGGCGCCGAACATTTTGGGCATGTAGCGCGACTTGTCGACGCCGACGCCGTGCTCGCCGGTAATCGAGCCGCCGTGCTCGATGCACAGGTCGAGGATCATGCCGGACAGTTTCTCGGCGGCCTCCTGCTCGCCGGCTCTAGTGTCGTCGAACAGCACGAGCGGGTGCAGGTTGCCGTCGCCCGCGTGGAACACGTTGGCCACCCGGATTCCAGTCTCGGCGGACAGCTCGCTGATCCGGTCGAGGACCGTCTCGAGGGCAGTACGCGGGACCACGCCGTCCTGGACGATGTAGGCCGGGCTGATCCGGCCAACGGCTGCGAAAGCCGACTTGCGGCCGGTCCAGATCGCCGCTCGCTCCGCCGCGTCCTGCGCCTCCCTGATCTCGTAGGCGCCCTCCGCCGTGCAGATCGCCCGGACCGCGGTGGTCTGCGTCTCGACGTCGCCCTCAGGCCCGTCCAGCTCGACCACGAGGACCGCGCCGGCACCCTCGGGGTAACGGCAGTTCACCGCCGCCTCGGCTGCCTCAATGGCGAGCGCGTCCATCATCTCGATCGCGCCGGGCACGATGCCCGAGCCGATGATCGCCGATACCGCCGCCCCGCCGGCGCCCATCGTCGTGAAGGCGGCCAGCAACGTGGTGACCGCCTCCGGGATTGGCGTGAGCTTCACCACGATCTTGGTCGCGATGCCGAGTGTGCCCTCCGAGCCGGTAAAAGCGCCGACAAGGTCATAGCCAGATGCCGCGCCGGTGCCGTCGCCGAGCCAGGTGAGCTCGCCGTCCGGGGTCACGATCTCCAGGCCCGTCACGTGGTGCACGGTGAAGCCGTGCTTGAGGCAGTGCGCGCCGCCGGAGTTCTCGGCCACGTTCCCGCCGACCGAGCACACGACCTGGCTGGACGGGTCCGGAGCGTAGAACAGGCCGTACTTCTCGACGGCCTTGCTGACGGACAGGTTGGTGACGCCGGGCTCCACGATGGCGCGGCGGCTGTCCGGGTCGATGGCGATGATGCTGCGCATCTTGGACATGACGATGAGCACGCCGTCGGTGCGGGGGAGCGCTCCACCCGAGAGGCCGGTGCCGCTGCCGCGGGCGACAAACGGAAGGGCCCGGGCTGCACACTCGCGGACGATGGCCGCGACCTGCTCGGCGGACTCCGGCAGCACGACTAGGCCGGGCGTGCTGCGGTGCGCGGTGAGCCCGTCGCACTCGTAGGTCCGCAGCTGCTGCGGGTCGGTGACGACGTTGCCGGGGCCGCAGATATCGGCCATTATGGCCGCGAGCGCGGCGTCCATGACGTCAGCGTCTGCGCTGTCCATGTTCTCAGCATCTCTCGCCGGGCACCCGGCCGCCACTTCCGGCCGCCCGGCCCAGCCCGCGCTAGTCGTTACTGAGGAGGCTGCGTCCAGCCTTGCTGCGGCGGCTCACCGTATTGCTGGGGAGGCTGGCCGTATTGCTGGGGAGGCTGGCCGTATTGCTGGGGAGGCTGGCCGTATTGCTGGGGAGGCTGGCCGTATTGCTGGGGAGGCTGGCCGTATTGCTGGGGAGGCTCGCCATAGCCCGGCTGCCCGTAGCCGGCCTGCATGTAGGGGCCACCCAACGGACTGCGGGCAATCTGCGCAGCCGAGAAGAACGCGCTGGACTCCCGCTGGTACAGCATGATCAGAGCCGAAAGGGCGACGAGGAAGTAGACCGTTATCAGGATCTTGATCACTGCTGGCCCAGTTGCCAGCACGAACACGAACGACAGGAACTGGAAGCCGAAGAAGACGCTGGACAGTACGCGTGCCCACGGCCGGCCCGCGCGGACTTTCCATAGCATCCAGAGCCACAAGCTGGCCTGAATGAGTGCCCCCACCACGGCCCCGCCCACATACGCACCCCTGAACGTAGACGTGTTAGTCGTCTGCACGGACAGCATGTTGTTCGACATCGCGCCATTGACGACGCTGTAAACAACGGACAGGCCAGCGCCCGCCCACATCAGCCAGACGGCCCGCCGCATCGACTCGGGCAGCGCTGGCGGGGCGCCGGGCCCTGACGCGTACTGCGGTGCCTGGGGATATTGCCAGTTCGGGGTCGGGTTCGCCATGCCGGTCTCCTCAAGTCAGGGCAAACCTAGCTCGTTACGATGAACCATATGGGCATACATTTCGAAATCGCCGGGTTGCGCGGACGCGATACCTAGCCTTGATAGTGCCGCTCTGCCGCCCCCCTGCCAATCCACTGGGCCGATTCGCTGCTGCCAATCCTCGGTGTCTCAGTATTCGGACAGCTAGTATCACTATATGGACGATGACCGGCCCGCTTCGATCGGCACGTCTGCCGCCGGAAACCGCTGGATCATCTTGCTGACCGGGCTCGTCGCCATTACTGCGGGCTGCACGTTCCAGTACGGCCTCGCCTACCTGATCCCGGCGCTGCGGCAGCAGGGCTTCTCCCTGGAGCTGGCGAGCACGCTGGTGGCCTGTCCCACGGCGGGGCTGCTGCTCACCCTCATCGCATGGGGCGCCGCAGCAGACCGGTGGGGCGAGCGGGTGGTGCTCGCCGCGGGACTGGGTCTTGCCGGAGCGGTCCTGATGGTCGCCGCATCGGTGCACGGAGCCGCGGGGCTCGGGCTCTGCCTGGCTGTCGGCGGGGCGGCAGGCGGCTCGGTGTTCGCCGCCAGCGGCAGGCTGATCCTCGGCTGGTTCGCCCGGCACGAGCGCGGACTCGCCATGGGCATCCGGCAGAGTGCGCAGCCGCTGGGCGTGGCGCTGGCCGCGGCCACGTTGCCCGCCCTCGGCGGGAGCGGCAGGGGAACGACCCCGGCGCTGCTGTTCCTCGGCGGGTCTTGCCTGCTGGCTGCCGTGCTCGTGGTGGCGCTCGTCCGCGATCCGCCCCGGCCGGACGCCGCGCCGACGGAAGCTGGCGGTCCTGCGTGGGCCGCGTCGCCCTACGGGCAGCCGGTGCTATGGCGGATCCACGCCGCCAGCGCGCTCCTGGTGGTGCCGCAGTTCACCGTTGCCACCTTCGCGCTGGTCTACCTCGTCGACGGACGAGGCTGGACCGTGCTCGCCGCTGGTCGGCTACTGGCCGTAGCACAGTTCGGCGGAGCCGCCACCCGGCTCGCCGTCGGTTACTGGTCCGACCGGGTCGGCAGCCGCATGCGCCCGATGCGGCTGCTTGCCATCGGTACCGCCGTTGGCATGTCGGCACTCGCGCTGGCAGCGGCCACCGGCGCGGCGATCGTCGTTCCCCTCCTGATCGGGTGCGCCTTCGTCGCGGTGAGCACCAACGGCCTGGCGTTCACCGCGGTCGCCGAGTACGCCGGGGCGTCGTGGGCCGGTCGTGCTCTCGGCATCCAGAACACGGGTCAGAACGCGCTGGCAGCCGCTACCCCGCCAGTCCTCGCGCTTGCCATCGGCGCGCTGGGCTTCGGCGGCTCGTTCGCGGTCGTGGCCGCGTTCCCGGTCGCCGCCGCCATCCTCGTGCCAGCCGGGGCCGAGGCACGCAGAGCCGGCGAGACGGCGCTAGCTGCGGGCCAGGCCGCGCTCGCGCCCGGCGGCCGAGACCGCACCGTGAGCGGGCCGGGGTCGGCAGCGGTTGGCTAGCCGCGACCCGCCCTGGCCAGGGAGGTGCCGAGCGCGGTCCGCCGGTAGCGGACTTCATGGCCATGGCGCGTCGCCGTGAGCAACCCGGCGTCTCGCAGCGCGATCAGGTGGCCGGAGGCCCCAGCCGGGCTGAGCCCGAGATGGGCCGCGACCACCTGGGTGAGAGGCCGGCTGGTCGAGACAGGCCAAGACCAGGGCACGGGTATGCCCGATCAGCCTTGCTAGCGCCTCGGGTGGCGCAGTGGGGGCCTTCCACAGTTCGGCGACACCCCGCGCGGGGTAGGCGATGGTGGGCTGCCACGGCTCGTCGACGATCGCGACGACGGTGGGCCACACGTAGGCGCTCGGCATGAGCACGAGGCCTCGCTCCCCGATGCTGACGACGTCCCGGCTGCCGTCGCCGACGGACAGACCCTTCGCGGTCCACCGGATGCGCGGGTGGAGCTCGTCAAGGACGCTGCGGAGCCCGTAGCGGGCGAGCTGCCGGGTGCGCTCCTGAATGTCGCGATCCAGCAGATCCCTGATGCGGATCCAGAATGGCGCGACCAGCTCCCGCCATACCTCGTGGAGGCGGCCGGCGAGAAAGTCCCGCGCCGCGGCCGGGTCGTCGAGGAGCGCGTCGACGAGCTGGGCGTGGCGCTTGGTGAGCGGACTCTGGCTGGTAAGGCGCAGCTCCGATTCGACCTGAGCCGCGGGCGTGGCGCGGACCTCGGCTAGCTGATCCCGCACCCGTGGCGCGGGCGTACGCGGCGGCGGCGTCAGAAAATCGGGGACGAATCCGCGCAGCGGCTGGATGGCTACCAGCGGTTCCAGGTCGATCCGGGCGACGCGGTCGGCTACCAGCTGGTGCCAGCCCTGGTGATACGGGCGTGCGCGCGGGTCGTAGAAGGTCCGAACGGCGTGCATGGTTTCCCACACCGGCGACCACGCGAACCGCACGCCGAGTATGTCTTCAGCGCCGCGCATCGCCAGCAGGGTCACACCCGCCAAGATACGCGTCAGAGCGAATCAATACCGGCCCGCGGGCGTGCAAGGCAGCCTGGAGTCCATGACGAGCGAGGTACCGAACCGGGTCGGCTACCGCCGCGCGCTGGCATCGCCGGAGCTGCGCGCGTTGTTCGTAGCGCAGCTGATATCGGTCGGCGGCACGAGCGTGGCAGCCGTCGCGCTGACGGTCCTTGTCTACGACCGCACGACTTCGCCCGTGCTGGCGGCCCTGACCTTCTCGCTGGGCTTCCTGCCCTATCTGTTTGTCGGAGCCCTGCTGTCCAGCGTCGCTGACCGCGTGCGGCCGCGGCGGCTTGTGACGTGTTGCGACGGGGCGTCAGCGCTGCTGGCGGCCAGCATGGCTTGGCCGTCGATGCCGGTGCCGGCCCTGCTCGGGCTCCTCTTCGTCATCGGCGGGCTGTCCTCGCTCGCCAGCGGATCGAGGGCTGCCCTCGTCCGGAACGCGGTGTCCGAGGAGGCTTACGTCCCTGGCCGCTCGCTGATGCGGATCGCGGCTCAGGTAGCTCAGCTGGCTGGCAACGCCGGAGCCGGTGTGCTGCTGCTGGTGGTGAGTCCGAGCGGCGCCCTGCTCGTCAACGCCGCATCCTTCGCGGTTTCCGCGACGACGATACGGTTCGTGGTCAGAGATCACGACCGGTTCGGTGCCGGCGCCGGCCCCGTCCCTGGCTCGCTGCGCGGAGCCCGGGCCGTGCTGGCCAACGCCGAGCTGCGACGGCTGCTGTTGCTTCTCTGGCTTGTCCCGATGTTCGAAGTCGCGCCTGAGGCACTCGCCGCGCCCTACGTCGCCGCCCAGCACGACTCCTCAAGCCTGGTCGGCTGGTGGCTGACAGCGCTGCCCGTCGGGATTATTGCCGGCGACATCATCGGCGTCCGGTTCCTCAGCCCGCGTCAGCAACGGCGTATCGTCGTCCCCGCCGCCGCAGCGGTATTTGTGCCCTACCTCGCCTTCGGACTGGACCCGGCCGTTCAGGTAGCCATCCCGCTGCTCGTCGCAGCCGGGGCATGCGGATGCTACGTGCTGGGCCTGGACGCGCGGATCCGCGACGCGGCGCCGCTGCCGCTGTTCGCCCGCACCATGACCGTCAGCAGTGCCGGGCTGATGGCCCTGCAGGGCGCGGGTTTCGCACTCGCTGGCGCTCTAGCGCAGGTCCTCGGACCAGGGACGGCGATCGCGGTCAGCGGCGGGTGCGGCATTGTCGCCGTCGTTCTGCTGTCTGGCACCGGCCTACCCATGCGACGAAGCAGGAACTCAAGGCACGACAAGGAGGAACCAGCATGCCTGGAGCTAGTGAGCTCACCAGACGAGTGACGACGGTCAACGCGAACTGGGTGGCCGGCGATAGCGGGACTCAGGGACGCTTCGAGATCCTGTTCATCACCGATGACGGAGAGCGGCACGCCGCTCCGGCCAGCGCGACTGAGATGTGCGCACTGACGGCGCTCACGCAGGCGCCGACCACGCTGCTCTGGGACCCTGCCGACGACACGCTGATTGTTGCCAACCTGGTCGGCCGGATGCCGTGGACAGACAGGCTCGAGCATCCGTCAGGCTGACGCGGGTCAGCGTCCGCGATGGTGGCCGCGAACAGCAGCTTGACTCTTCCGTTGCGTCAGCTGATTGAGTAGCTGCTATGTACGGGATAGGGCTCGTGGCTCGCCTGGCGCAGGTGTCGGTCCGAACGCTGCGGCATTACGACGAGCTTGGATTGCTCAAGCCGAGTCGCGTCGACCCGCTGACCGGGTACCGGTACTACACCCCCGATCAGGTCCTCCGGTTGCACCGGATCCTGGTCCTGCGCGACCTCGGCGTGCCGCTCGCGCAGATGGGCGGGCTGCTCGACGACGACGTCACGGTCGAGCAGCTTCGCGGGATCCTGCGGCTCCGCCAGGCCGAGGCCCGTGCCCAGCTGGCAGCGCAGGCCGAACAGCTCAGGCGGGTCGAGATCCGGCTCGCGCAACTCGAGGAGGCATCGGTGGCCGACTATGACGTGATCGTGAAGCGACTCGAGCCCATGCGGGTCGTCGCGCTCACCGAGGAGCTGGAGAGCTATGCCCAGATCGGCGCGGCGTGTGACCGGCTGTACCCGCGGCTCCAGGCCGCTCTGGCGCAGCGCGCCGTCCCGTTCGACGGCCTGTCGATCGCGCAGTACGAAGAGACCGGCGATGAGTCCTGGCCGGTGCGGATCACGACGGCGCTCCCCGTCCCGGCCGGCGTGATCATCGACGGCGACGGAATGAGCACCATCGACCTAACAGCAGTCGAGCGGGCGGCGACGACCGTCGTGCGCGGGGACCCGGCCCAGTTCGCTGCCGCGTTCCGGGTCTTGCACGAGTGGGTCGACCAGACCGGCGACCAGGCAACCGCGTTCGAGCGGGAGCTCTACATCGACTGTGACGGCCCGCGCGACACCTGGGTGACCGAGCTGCAGGTCCTCATGGAGCCGTCGCCTGTCGCCAGCCAGGCAGCAGGTGGCCATGGATAGCAGCCTGGCGCGGACCGTGAGCGAACGTACTGACCTCGAGCGCTACGCGAGCCAGAGCCGCGTCACCAATCCGGGCCGTTTGTCCAGCCGCGTGAAGGAGGTCCCGGGCTCACTCACTGAGATGCGTACCGCAGCGCGGCAGCTTGTCTTCCACTACCGGGCCGGAGGCGACTACGCGGCGAACGGCGTCGAGCCCGAGCGCGTCACCGAGATCGACACCAGGTACGCGGAGGACATGCTGGCGCGGATCTTCGAGCTGTCCGACCGGCCGCTGACGGCTGAGCGGGTGCCCAGGGAGCGCCTGGTGGGCTGCTGCCGCGACTTCACCGTGCTGTTCCTGGCGATCGCCCGCGCGCACGGCGTTCCAGCGAGGGCCAGGGTCGGCTTCGCTACCTACTTCGTGCCGGGCCTCTTCATCGATCACGTCGTCGCGGAGGTCTGGGACTCGGCCCGGCAACGCTGGCGCCTCGTCGACGCCGAGCTGGCAGACGATCACCTCGATGCCCCGAACGGAAGACGGGTTGACCCGGAGGACCTGACTCCGGCGCAGTTCGTCACCGGTCCGGCCGCCTGGCTCGCCTGCCGGTCCGGTGGTGCGGACCCGGAACAGTACGTGGTCGACCCCGGCCTGGACATCCCGGCAACCAGAGGCTGGCCGTATGTCCGGCACAACCTCATCCATGATCTGGCGGCGCTGGCCAGGCACGAGATGGTGCTCTGGGATAACTGGGGCTGGACAGAACCGGACGCGGACCTAGGCCCGGAGCAGCTTGTGGTGCTCGACGAGCTAGCCGCCACGACGAGCGGGAGCGCGACAGCTGTGCAGATCGAGACGTTCTACGCCCGTGACGGGCTGCGCGTGCCGGCGCGGGTAACGAGCTACAGCCCGGCGCACGACGCGCCAATGCTGGTGGACATCGAGGCTGACCCGCGCAGACCGGTATCGGGATCCTCGACCGCGCACGCGCCGTGACAGGATGGCCGCATGCCTGCGCGCCTCGACGTCTTGTGTACCGGCTATGTCGGCGACCGGGTGGCCAGCACCGTTGTGCTGGTCCGCGACGAGGGCGCCGTCATCGTGGTGGATCCCGGGATGGTCGCGAGCCGCGCGCGGATTCTCGGTCCGCTGGAAGGGTTCGGCGTCAGCCCGGACGAGGTAACCGACGTGGTGTTCAGCCATCACCACCCTGATCACACGCTGAACGCCGCGCTGTTCGCACGCGCCCGGTTTCACGACTTCTGGGCGATCTATCAGGATGACGTGTGGGCCGACCGGCCTGCTGACGGGTTCCACCTCTCGCCCTCGGTGCGGCTGATGGGCACGCCCGGCCATACCGCGCAGGACATCACCACGCTGGTCACGACCGGCCTCGGGCTGGCCGTCTGCACGCACCTGTGGTGGTCACGCGAGGGGCCGGCTGTTGATCCGCTCGCCGAGGACCAGGGACTGCTAGAACACTCCCGGGCCAGGGTGCTGGCGCTAGAGCCCGCGAGGATCATGCCCGGCCACGGCGCGCCGTTCTCGCCGTCGGAGCTCACACCTGACGTTTCCTGACCGGCGGTGCTGCGGCTTCGGCTGCTGCTGCTGCTGCTGCGGGACGGCCCGACGGTTACGGCATGCGCTCGTAGGCGGGGATGGTGAGGAACTCCGCGTAGTCGTCGGCGAGTGCGACCTCCTTGAACAGGCTGATCGCCTGATCGAACCGTGCCGCGTCGTAGGCCGGGCCCAGGTGAGCGTAAATGCTGGCCAGCTCCTCGTCGATGATCTGCTCGACCAGGTCCTTCGTCACCGTCGGACCCTCGGCTAGCGGAATGTCGTTGTGAATCCACTGCCAGACCTGAGACCGCGAGATCTCGGCCGTGGCGGCATCCTCCATCAGGTTGAAGATGGCCACCGCGCCGTTACCGGCTAGCCAGCTGGCCAGGTACTGCAGTCCGACGCTGACGTCGTTGCGCAGCCCGGTCTCGGTGATCTGGCCCGGCGTCTTGCTGATGGAGAGCAGCTCGGCGGCCGTCACATGCACCTCCGGGCGCTGCTTCGCCAGCTGGTTCGGCTCGTCGCCGAGCACGCTGTCGAAGACCTCCTTGCAGATCGGCACCAGATCAGGGTGCGCGACCCAGGATCCGTCGAAGCCATCGTTCGACTCGCGGGTCTTGTCGTCCCTGACCTTGGCCAGCGCCGTCGCGTTGACTGCCTCGTCGCGCCGGCTCGGGATGAACGCCGCCATGCCGCCCATCGCGTGCGCACCGCGGGCGTGGCAGGTCTTCACGAGCAACTCGGTATAGGCGCGCATGAACGGCGCGGTCATGGTGACCGAATTCCGGTCCGGCAGGACGAAGTCACGCCCGCGGGTCCGGAACTTCTTGATGATGCTGAACTGGTAGTCCCATCGCCCGGCGTTCAGCCCCGCGCTGTGATCACGCAGCTCGTAAAGGATCTCCTCCATCTCGAACGCAGCCGGGATGGTCTCGATCAGCACCGTTGCCCTGATGGTGCCCTGCGGGATGCCGAGCGCGTCCTGCGCGAGCACGAACGCATCGTTCCACAGCCTGGCCTCGAGGTGGCTCTCCATCTTGGCAAGGTAGAAGTACGGGCCCTTGCCCTTGTCCAGCTGGCGCTGCGCGCAGTGAAAGAAATGCAGCGCGAAATCCACCAGGCTGCCGGATGCGCGCTCACCGTCGATGAGGAGGTGCTTCTCGTCCAGATGCCAGCCGCGCGGACGCACGACGATGGTGGCCAGCTCATCATCCGGCCGCAGCTTGTAGTCCTTGCCCTCCTCGCTGGTGAAGTCGATCGTCCGGTCCAGCGCGTCCCTGAGGTTGAGATGGCCGGTGACCATGTTCTCCCACAGGGGCGTGTTGGCGTCCTCGAAGTCAGCCAGCCAGACCTTGGCGCCGGAGTTGAGCGCGTTGATGGTCATCTTCTTGTCGGTTGGCCCGGTGATTTCCACCCGCCTGTCGACCAGGCCGGGCGCGGGCGGGGCGACGCGCCAGGACGAGTCGGCCCGGATTTCCGCGGTCTCCGGCAGGAAGTCGAGCATCGCGCCAGCTGACAACTCTTCCTGCCGCCGGGCACGGGCTGCCAGTAGCTCACGCCGGCGCGCGCCGAGTTCACGGTGCAGCGCAGCGATCAGGTTCAGTGCATCCGGGGTGAGGATCTCGTCGAACCGGTCGCCGGACGGCCCGGCTATCTCCACGCCGCTCATCTCGCGCCCTCCTGTCCGCCGGGCCTTCGTCGGCCGCTGGACTACCCCGTCTCGCCAGACGGTAGCTCATGCCGTGCCGGAGTCATATGGCCGGACCGAGGTTCGCTCTACGGACCCGCGCCGCTCATCTGCGTCACCGGACCGCCGTCTGACTTCCAGTAGCGGGGTAGCCCCCGCCATCTGCCGCGCTTACCGTTGTGTCATGCGACTGCGCGGCCGTAATGCGGCGGCGCCGCCCGAGAGCGGCGACGGCGGTCAGACGCCTCAGCAGCCACCGCTGCCGTTGCGGACCGTCTGGGCCACGGCCAGGGCGGGCCGGCGGGCGAGGCAGATCGCGCGGAAGGCCGGCGAGACGGCCGCCGACGTTGCCGTCGAGACAGGCAAAGCCGCCGTTGAGATAGCCGCCGACGCGGCAGGTGACATCATCGCGAACCTCTAGGCCCGGTAAAAGGCCGTCCGGAGACTCTTCGACCCGGGCGGCACGGGGCGCTCCGTGGCTCGAGATGGCGACGCCGGCGCCGCACCGCTGTGCCGCCCGGGACCTCCACGGCGGGCAGCAATCCCGAATGGCTGGCTGTCTGCTACCCCTATAGGGGTAGCAGACGACCATCTACGGATGGCGGATGCGTGCCGGTGATCATGAAGCGGGCACATCTGCGGCCCGCCGGGTGTTAATGAGATGTGGGGGCAGGCTAGCAGTGGCAGCATCAGCCTGGTGACTCCGGCGAGCTGCCCGTGGTCCGTGACCTCACTAACACGACAAAATCGAGCTATCCGGGCGTCCAGCCGCGAGCGGCTGTCCGGCCCGGTAGAGGTGGAATGACCGCACTATCAGACAACAGCCCAGATCGTGACGACGGCTGGGATTCGATCGGCGACCTGCCGGCCGAGCAGCCCGAGCTGGAACACGGCCAGCTAGACCTCGAGGACAGGCACGCGCTGCGCAGGGTGGCGGGCCTGTCGACCGAGCTGCAGGATGTCAGCGAGGTTGAGTACCGCACACTCCGGCTGGAGCGGGTTGTCCTTATGGGCGTGTGGACCGACGGCACCCTGGAGATGGCGGAGAACTCGCTCCGTGAGCTGTCCCGGCTCGCCGAAACCGCTGGCTCTCAGGTGCTGGAAGCGCTGATCCAGCGGCGAGGCCGGCCGGACGCCGCGACCTACGTGGGGGCGGGCAAGGCCAGGGAGCTGGCCGAGCTCGTCGCTGCGGTCGGCGCGGACACCGTGATCTGCGACGGCGAGCTCACTCCGGGCCAGCTGCGCAGCCTGGAGGGCACGGTCAAGGTCAAGGTGGTCGACCGGACCGCGCTGATCCTGGACATTTTTGCCCAGCACGCTCGCAGCAAGGAAGGCAAGGCCCAGGTCGAGCTGGCCCAGCTGCAGTACCTGCTGCCGCGACTGCGGGGCTGGGGCGAGTCTCTGTCCAGGCAGGCAGGCGGCCGCGTCGGCGCAACAGGCGGCATTGGCACCCGCGGTCCCGGCGAGACGAAGATCGAGACCGACCGCCGGCGCATCAGGACGCGGATTTCGAGGCTGCGTCGGGAGATCGGCGAGATGTCGGTAGGCCGGGATGTGCAGCGTGGTCAGCGCCGCCGTCACTCGGTGCCATCGGTCGCCATCGCCGGGTACACCAACGCCGGGAAGTCAAGCCTGCTGAACCGGATCACCGGCGCGCAGGTGCTCGTCGATGACTCGCTGTTCGCCACCCTGGACCCTGCCGTCCGCCGTGCGAGGACGCCCTCTGGCTGGTCGTACACGCTGACCGACACCGTCGGATTCGTCCGCCACCTGCCGCACCAGCTTGTCGACGCGTTCCGGTCGACGCTGGAGGAGGTGGCTGACGCCGATCTCATCCTGCACGTGGTCGACGGATCGGACGCCGACCCGCGGTCACAGCTGGCCGCCGTCCGTGAGGTCCTGGCCGAGATCGGCGCCGCGGACGTGCCCGAGCTCGTCGTCATCAACAAGGCGGACGACGCTGATCCGATCGAGGTCGAGGGCCTGCGGCTGACCGAGCAGCAGTCGGTCGTCGTCTCCGCCCGCACCGGCGACGGGATCGACACGCTGCTGGCCGAGATCGAGCGGCTGCTGCCGCGGCAGTACCGCGAAGTCAGCGTCGTCATCCCGTACAGCCGGGGCGATCTGCTGTCGCGGGCGCACGACGAGGGCGAGGTGCTCGCTGTGGCGCACAGCGGGAATGGCACCGAGCTGACCGCCAGGGTGCCACCCGGGCTCGCCGCCGAGCTCGACCGGCTGGTGCCCGCGCTGCCGCAATAAATCCGGGATCACGCTGCGCTCTGTCGCATAATTTCGCACGTGCAATTGCACTGTGCACATGCACGCATGCGACTGCCGTTTCTGAGAGTCGGAATATAGAAGCGTAACGGGTAGCTTGAGCATCGCGGCAGCTCGCCTGCCAGCAGAAACACCGGTCGCCAGAACCTTATTGGCGTGTGAACGTCTCGTTCCGCCGACTCGGCAGAAGCCGGCGTGCCGCTGCCCGTGAGTGGCTCAGCCCGGCCATTAAGATAGCCGGGCTGACCAAAAGTCAGCCTATGGCGAAAGGCCCTTTACAGGCTTTCTGTTTCTGCCATAAGTTGATTCGACCCGACATGTTGGCCCATCACGACCGGCATGCGTGGCCGTGCGACGCCAGCTGGGGGGCAGGCCGAGATGACGGTACGACTGCTTACGAACATTGGCAGGCTGTGGACCGGCTCCGAGATCTGGAGTAACGCGGCGATTCTCGTCCAGCACGACCGCATCGCGTGGGCCGGCCCGGCAGCCGAGTTGCCGTCCAGCATCCCCGGTGTCATCCACGACATCGTCGATGTCGACCAGGTCGAGAATCTTGGCGGGGCGCTGGTCACTCCCGGCCTGATCGACTCGCACACGCATCCGGTCTATGCCGGGAATCGCTGGGCCGAGCTGGCCATGCGCTCCGGAGGCTCGTCTGCAGCGGAGATAACAGCGGCCGGCGGCGGGGTCGCATCAACCGTCACCATCACTCGCGGCACCGATCCGTGGACGCTCTGCAGCGGCGTCCGCGAGCGGCTGCGGGCCTGGCTGGTGTCTGGCACCACGACCGTCGAGGCGAAGACCGGATATCACCTCACCAGGGACGGCGAGCTCGCGGATGTCCGGCTGCTCCGATCTTTGGAGATGGAACCCGGCATGCCCCGCGTGCACGTGACGTTCCTGCCGGCCAACGTCGTGCCGCCTGAGTACTTCGGCCGCCGCAATGACTACATCGACGCCGTCAGCACCTGGTGCGCGGACGCCGCCGCAGCAGGTGCGGACAGCATCGACGCCTTCTGCGACGAAGGCAGGTTCTCTGCGCGTGAGGCGGCCTGGATCCTGAACGCCGGACGGGCGGCTGGCCTGCAGCCGCGCCTGCACGCGCTGGGGGATGGTCGGACCGGTGCGGCCATGCTCGCGGCCGAGCTGGGCTGCGCCTCGGCCGACGTGCTGCTCGGCGCCAGCCTTGATGAGGTGAAGGCGCTCGCCAGCGCTGGCGTCGCCGCGGTGCTATGTCCGGCGACGGCCGGCGACTCGCGCCGGCGGCCGCCAGTCCGCGCGCTGCTGGACAGCGGCGTACCGGTCGCACTCGGCTCTGACCATTCGCCGGGACAGAACGGCATCACGTCGATGCCGCTCGTGATCAGCCTGGCGATCGCCAACTACGGGATGAGCGTTACCGAGGCGCTGCGAGCCGCGACCGTCGGCGGGGCGCAGGCGCTGCGCGCACCTGACCGGGGCTCTGTCGCGCGCGGCAGGCTGGCCGACATCGTTGCCTGGGATGCGGACCACGAGGGGGCGTTCGCCTGGTCGTACGGCATGACGCCGGGGCGGGTCTGGCGGGGCGGCGAGCCGGTCACCAAGTGAGCGCTGAGCGGGCAGCCGGTCCAGATGGTCGCTGGTTCGTGGCATGCTGCCTGCATGGCCTCTGGAGTGCGGCGGGAAGGTGATCAGCAAGAAGGCGACTCGCCCGGACCGGTAACGGTCATAGTCGGCGAGGAGGAACTTCTGGTCGAGCGCGCCGTCGCAGCTGCCGTGGCAGCGGTGAAGGCCGCAGCCGAGGCGGAGCCTGACGGTACGGCGCCGGACGTTCATGACGTGGCGGCAGCCGGGCTCACCGCGGGCGAGCTGGTCGGACTCACCGCGCCCTCTTTGTTCGGTGGCGGCTGCGTTGTCGTGATCCGGTCTGCCGAGGACGCGACCGCGAGCCTGGCGGAGGAGCTGAGGAAGCTCGCCGGGTCAGCGGCGCCCGACGTCTCGCTCGTCCTGACCCATTCCGGCGGGGCGAGGAACAAGGCGTTGCTGGCCGACCTGGCGGCCGCCGGTGCTCGGCGCATCGACTGCCCGACCGTCAAGCGGTTCGGCGATCGGATGGACTTCCTCCGCGCCGAGTTCCGTCGGGCAGGCCGCAAAGCCGACGATGGCGGCCTGCGCACTCTTCTCGACGCGGTGGGCACGGACCTGCGAGAGCTGGCCGCGGCATGCAGTCAGCTGGCGGCGGACACCACCGGCGTGGTCAGCCAGTCTGTCGTGGCGCGCTACTACCACGGGCGCGCCGAGGCGACCGGTTTCGCTGTTGCAGACAAGGCATGCGAGGGCAACCTGCCCGCGGCTTTCGAGCAGCTGCGGTGGGCGCTCGCAACCGGAACCTCGCCGGTGCTCGTCACGAGTGCGCTCGCGGCCGGGCTGCGCACGCTGGCGCTGGTTGGCTCGGTCGGCCGCGGCCTCAGTCCGAGCGCGCAGGCCTCGGACCTCGGCATGCCGTCGTGGAAGATCGATAAGGCGCGTCAGCAGCTGCGCGGCTGGACGTCCGAGGGGCTCGCCCGGGCGCACGCGGCGGTCGCCGAGGCCGACGTCCAGGTCAAGGGAGAAGGCGCCAGCGCCGCGTACGCCCTGGAGCGGGCCATCACCACGATCGTCGCCTGCCGGGGCGCTGCCTAACGTCGGGGAGCGCTTGCCTGGCGGGGCGCTGCCTAACCTCGGAGAGCGCAGGCCAGCCGGGTCGCGCACCTCAGGCGGCCGGAGCCTCGGCCCCGTACACGATGAGGTTGTCCTGGTAATGCCCGCTGGATGAGTCGAACGTCCCGCCGCACGTAATGAGGCGAATGGTAGGGCCGGGAGTGGGCCCATACACCTGCTGCGTCGGGAAGGCGTTCTTACTGACTTCCTGCAGCGCGGTGACCGTGAACGATACCGTCACGCCGCTGGCCAGCACGACCTGGACGGACGCCCCGGCTTTGAGGCTGCCGAGCTGAGCGAAGACCAGGTTGCCGGCCGCAGCGCTGTTGATGTGGCCGACGATGACCGCCGGGCCGTTCTGACCAGGTGCGGCTCCGCCTTGCCACCAGCCCGCATCGTCAGCCTGCGGTCCGCTGAGCGGCGGTACCTCAAGAGCACCAGTCGAGTCAGTGCCCTCGGGTATCACCGGCGCGTTCACCCCGATGGCAGGGATGATCACCCGGACCGGAGCTGACCGTGCGATCGTCGCTGCCACCCTCGGTGACGCCTGGGCCGGAGCCGGGGACGTCACCGAGGGGGCAACGACGGGCAGCGAGCGGGGCTGGTAGTGCGGGCCGCGTGACGCCAGCAGAGCGACAGTGCCGCCGCCTACCAGCGCAACCACACCGACTGCCAGGATGATCCGCCACCGCCGGATCATTGACTAGCCCCGCTGCCTGCGCAGCCGCGCGATCCCGAAGCCGGCCACGATCAGCATCCCGAGGCTGGCCAGGACTGCGATGAGTGGCACTTGCGAATTGCTCGCCGGAAGGCCGCCACCAGTCTGCACGCCGCCGGTCGGGAAGCCATTCGATGGTTTGTGGTGAGACGGAGACGGTCTCGGCGTCGGGCATGCCTCGCCACTGATGCCACCGATGATCGCCTGCTGAGCGGTACTCTGGCCGACTGCGTCACCGTCGTTGTCGGTGCTGGAATCCACCCACTGCTCAGAGCAGGACTTGTACGTGTAGCTATAGGTGTTCTCCGACCCGCAACCGTTAGGCGGGAACGGCTGGATGATAGCCGCCGCCGTCACCGGGACCGGCACTCCAGGGCACTCGAAATTCGTGTCCGGGGGGAAGAACAGGCCCGGCCACACGTATGAGGGAGTGCCGTTGCCAGACACGTTCGTTGGCACCAGTGATGCGTTAGCTGTGCCGGTGGGCGCATCAAATGTCGTCCAGACGCCGCTGCCCTTGATCGTGCCCGTGACGGTGCCGGTGATGGGGGTAGTCGGGTTGAGCCCGTTCGGGTTGCCCACATTGCTGAGAGTGACGAACGTGCCCGTGTCACTCAGTGAGAACGAGTAGGTGTCGTAACCGGTCCGGTTCGGGTCAGGGCCGTTGTCCACCAGCGTCGCGACCCTGGTCATGGTGTCAGTTGCCCAGTTTGGAGCGCCGAGCGTGTTGTGGCCGCCGTCGAGCCTGTTGGTCAGGTGGGTCGTGGCGGTGAATGTGGTGCTCGCACTGGCACCGGGAACAGCCAGTCCAAGTGCCGCTGCGGCAAACGCTGCCACAGCGGAGACGGCGAGCGCCGCCTTCCTGATGGTGTGGGTCGGAGCTTCCAATTCAGTCCCTTTCCGGGGGGAGCCGCTTTCGGGCAATGCTGGTACTTGTCCGACTCCTGAGCCGCGCCACAGGTTCACGTCGTAGGACGATACTGTGGTCCGAATTTGCCAAAGTGATACCGGCAGATGGCGGTTTGATGGCTCCGACATCTGGCTATGTGCGGAGCTATAAGGGAGCCGGCGATAGGCGGCTGGTCTTCGGGCCGCTGGGCGATCAAGGCTGGCGGGCGTGGAGCGAGCGGATGTCGATCGAGTCGGTCACGCTGACCGATTCGGCGAGGCGCCGATCGTGGGTGACCAGGATCAGCGCGTGGGAGTAGGCCGCGAGCGCTTGCTCGAGCTGCTCGATCGCCTCGATGTCGAGGTGGTTGGTGGGCTCGTCCAGGACCAGGATGTTGACACCGCGCGCCTGCAGCAGGGCGAGCCCTGCCCGGGTCCGCTCACCTGGCGACAGCGCACTGGCCGGGCGCAGTGCGGCGTCACCTCGCAGCCGGAATTTCGCCAGCAGCGTGCGCGCCGTCTCCTCTGTGAGCCGGGCGGCCGAACGCACGACCTCGGCCACCGGCGTGTCCGTCGAGAAGTCGCGCCGCGTCTGGTCCAGCTCACCGAACGCGGTGCTCGGTCCGGCGTAGCGATGCCCGGCATCCAGCCGAGCCCTGCCCAGCAGGGCGTCGATCAGGGTCGTCTTGCCGGACCCGTTGGGGCCGGTGATGCGGATCCGGTCGGCAGCCCCGATAGTCATGCTGACTGGTCCGAGGGTCACCTCGCCGCGGCTGATAACAGCGTCGGTCAGGGATACGGCCACGTCCCCGGCCCGGTGTGACTCGCCGATCGACAGCCGCAACTGCCACGGCTCGCGGACCTCGCCGGGCGCGTCGGCGTCCAGCCGGGCAATGGTCCGGTCAATTCTCGCCACGCTCGCGCCGGAGTTCTGGGCGCCCGCAACCCTCGCGGCCCTGATGTTCTTGTCCGGCTCGGCCAGCCGGGTGCGCGCGCCGTTCGCCCGCTGCGCCCCGGTTCTGACCCACTGCCGCTGCCGTCGGGCTGCCTCTGTCAGCCGGTCACGCTCGCCTTCGTAGGCCGCGTACTCGTCGACCGCGCGCCGGCTCGCCACATCCCGTTCAGCGACGTAGGCATCCCAGCCGCCGGCGAACATCGAGCCGTGCCGGGTGAACTCGTCGATCTCCAGGATCTGCCTGGCGACCGCCGCCAGCACGGCCCGATCATGGCTGACCAGCGCCACCCCGGCCCCGGTGGCGCGCAGATGAGCTTCGAGCAGGGCGAGACCCGTGTCATCGAGATTGTTGGTCGGCTCGTCGAGCAGCAGAATGTCCGGCTGGGCGAGGAGCACCGTGGCCAGACCGAGACGGGCCTGCTGACCGCCAGACAGATCGGCCACGTTCCGGTCCAGCAGGTCCTCGGCGATGCCAAGCTGAGCGGTGACCTCAGCCATGCGTTCTGGCAGATCAGCGCCGCCAAGCGCCAGCCAGCGCTGAAGACAGGCGTCGTAGGCGTCATCGGCGCCGGCGGTGCCGCGAGCCAGCGCTTCCGTCGAGGCGTGCAGGTCCGCCTCCGCCGCCGCGACCTGGGTGCGCCTGGCGAGGTGAGCCGCCAGCGATTCACCGGACCTGAGGTCGGGTTCCTGGGCCAGCCGCAGCACGGTGGTCGTCGCGGGCGCCCGGCTGACGCTCCCGGCATCGGGCTCCAGGTCGCCGGCGAGCACCTTCAGCAGAGTGGATTTGCCGACACCGTTCGGCGCGATGATTCCGATGCGGTCCCCGGCGCCGATGCTGGCGCTGACCTCGTCGAGGACGACAAGGCTGCCGAAGGACACGCTGACGTTCGTGGCAGTCAGCCTGGACATCAAGCTCTCCCAGATCGCGGCCCCGCTGCCCGCGGGCCGCCGAATGCCCAAGTGACGCGAAGCGGTGCTCGAGCCTGACGGCGAGCCACCGCAGCGGATCCCGGTGAACGGCGACCCGGCTGATCGGGTCGCCGGCGGGATCCGGCGAAGACCTAGGCGCTCTTGGCGAGCTGCTCCGCGCGCCGGGCGATCGCCGACTTGCGGTTGGCAGCCTGCTTCTTGTGGATGACGCCCTTGCTCACGGCCTTGTCCAGCTTGACCGACGCGGCCCGCATCGCGGCGGACGCAGCCTCGGCGTTGCCGGCGTCGGCAGCCTCGCGGAACTTGCGCACGGACGTCTTCAGCTCGGACTTGACCGCCTTGTTGCGGATCCGAGCCTTCTCGTTCTGCTTATTGCGCTTGATCTGGGACTTGATGTTTGCCACGCGAAATGCCTCGTTTAGGTCTGGGTCTTGATCGTCTGGCGGTACCGGTCTGGGCGCAGGGCGCAAGCCCGGGGCAAGCGCAGGCACGGGGAATGCAGACAGCCACGTCAGGATAGCCGAGATCACGACTAGTGCCCAAACCGGCACCCTGTGCCTGCGGCAGCGTGCGGGTATCCCCGCTGCGGGCGGCTGCGCCAGGAATCGGCCCCAATATAGGTGGTTCCGCCCATGACACCGCTCGTTCCCGCATTTACGATGCGGGAGAAATGGCAGTCGGCGAGCGGCCCGTGCCGCCGGGCCTGCCGGCCCATGAATGGCTGCACCCACGTTGAGCGGGGGGCTTGGCGATGACGGACATGACCTCTGCCGCGCGCGGCGCGGCGACCGCGACCGCGACGGCCGAACCGGAACCGCTCATGGTGCAGGTGGTGCCCGTCCGGGGACTGCCGGTCGTGGCCGTGGCGCTGGCCGGGCTTGTTGCGGCAGTCGCCGCTAACCGGCTCTGGGCGCTGGACTTCTTCCACGTCGTTGGGGGCGGCCTGTGGACGGGGATCGACCTGTTCGTGGGCTTCATCGTGGGCCCGATCATCGGGCGTCTGCCCGTCCCGGCTCGGGTGGCGTTCTCGGCACGGTTCATGCCGAAGATGGTCCTGCTGATGCCGACACTGGTGATCACGACGCTGGTCGCGGGCTGGCAGCTGGCCCGCTATCAGGGAACGATCCTGCAGAGCTACCCCCACCATGGCTGGGTGGTGGCCTCGATGGTGATCGTCGGGATCATGTCGGTGATCGCGCTCGGCGTCCTGGAGCCAGCGAACCTGGGCGTGCTGTTCGAGCTCAGGAAACCGCAGCCGGACGGCGAGCTCATCGGCAGGCTGATGCGCCGCTTCATCTACACGGCCGGGATCACGGGCGCCCTGCAGGTGGCGACGCTGGTGATCATGACCAGGCTGGCGACGGCATGAGCGCCGGGGTGCAGCAAGGCGGAGCGGTATCGGGCACCATGCGCCGGCTCCGCCCATCGCCGAGCTGGCGATGGCGTCCTTGGCCCTGGTCATAGCCGGTGGCATCGACCTGGCGGCGCACCTGCCGCAGCGGGCGCCGCTGGGCCCGGCAGTAGGTTTGCTGGCCGCCGCCGGAGCGCTGCTGGTCGCGGACCTGGCCCTGGTCACCCGGCTGCGGCCGTTCGCCTGGCGGGTGTTCTTCCAGGTAGCGGGCTGGACCCTGGTGGCCTACGTGGTGATCGCCGGACTGCTGGAGTTCACCTTCGTCTTCGACCACACACGCGGCTCGCTGCTGGTGGTGCTCACCCTGTCTCTGGCCGTGTTCGCGCTTGACATCCCGCTGCTCTTCGGCTTCTCGGTCGCCCGCTACCAGGACCCAGCAGCCGGCTGATGCGCCCGACACGACCCAGGGCCTGCCAAGCCGTCGGTCCTCCGCACAACCTGGACATGCGACCATAGACGGCGTGCGTCCAGGTACCGAGCATCCGACCGCGCCGCGCCCGGCGGCGACCGAGCAGGCGGTGATTCGCAACTTCTGCATCATCGCCCATATCGACCACGGCAAGTCCACCCTGGCGGACCGGATGCTCCAGCTCACCGGCGTTGTCGATGCCCGCCAGATGCGGGCGCAGTACCTGGACCGGATGGACATCGAGCGCGAGCGCGGAATCACGATCAAGAGTCAGGCGGTCCGGCTGCCCTGGCGCGGCAAGGACGGCAATCAGTACGTCCTGAATCTGATCGACACTCCCGGCCATGTGGACTTCAGCTACGAGGTGTCGAGGTCGCTCGCGGCCTGCGAGGGCGCGATCTTGCTGGTCGACGCCGCGCAGGGGATCGAAGCGCAGACTCTCGCCAACCTGTACCTGGCGCTCGACGCCGACCTGCACCTCATCCCCGTGCTCAACAAGATCGATCTGCCCGCCGCCCAGCCGGACAAGTACGCAGCCGAGCTGGCGAACATCATCGGCTGCGACGCCGCCGACGTGCTGCGGGTCTCGGCCAAGACCGGCGAGGGCGTCACCGAGCTGCTCAACGCGGTCGTCGACCAGGTGCCGCCGCCGGCCGGAAATCTGGACGCCCCGTCCAGGGCGCTGATCTTCGACTCGGTCTACGACACCTATCGCGGCGTGGTCACCTACGTCCGCGTGGTCGATGGCCGGCTGCAGCCGGCGCGAGCGGGTGCTCATGCTGTCGACCAAGGCAGTGCACGAAACGCTGGAGATCGGCGTGATCTCGCCGGAGCCGATGCCATCAGACGGCCTGGCTGCGGGCGAGGTCGGCTATCTCATCACGGGCGTCAAGGACGTCCGGCACGCGCGCGTCGGCGACACGCTGACCAGCGCGTCGGCCCCGGCGAGGGAGGCGCTGCCCGGTTACGCCGACCCGAGGCCGATGGTGTTCTCCGGGCTGTATCCCGTCGACGGCGACGATTACCCGGAGTTGCGGGATGCGCTGGACAAGCTCCAGCTCAACGACGCCTCGCTGGTCTATGAGCCGGAGACCTCTACTGCGCTGGGGTTCGGCTTCCGCTGCGGCTTCCTCGGGCTGCTGCACATGGAGATCGTCCGGGAGCGGCTGGAGCGCGAGTTCGACCTCGTGCTGATCTCGACCGCGCCGAACGTGGTCTACCGGGTGGTGACCGAGGCCGGCACCGAATCCGTCGTGACTAATCCCAGCGAGTTCCCCGAGGGCAAGATCGCCCAGGTCTTCGAGCCGGTGGTGCGCGCGACGGTGCTCGCCCCGTCCGACTACGTCGGCGCGATCATGGAGCTGTGCCAGAGCCGCCGGGGCATCCTGCTCGGCATGGAGTACCTGTCAGCCGACCGGGTCGAGATCCGGTACACCATGCCGCTCGGCGAGATCATCTTCGACTTCTTCGACCAGCTCAAGTCGCGCACCCGGGGGTACGCGTCGCTGGACTATGAGGCTGCCGGGGAGCAGGAGGCCAGCCTCGTCAAGGTGGACATCCTGCTGCAGGGCCTTCCCGTCGACGCGTTCAGCCAGATCGTGCACACCGATAAGGCGCGCGAGTATGGCCTCTCGATCACTGCGAAGCTGCGGGAGCTCATTCCGCGGCAGCAGTTCGAGGTGCCGATTCAGGCCGCGATCGGTGCCCGGATCATCGCCCGCGAGAACATCCGCGCGCTGCGCAAGGACGTGCTGGCCAAGTGCTACGGCGGTGACATCACCCGCAAGCGCAAGCTGCTGGAAAAGCAGAAGGAGGGCAAGCGCCGGATGAAGGTCATCGGCCGGGTCGAGGTACCCCAGGAGGCTTTCGTCGCGGCACTGTCCAGCGAGCAGTCGCCCGACAAGCGGCGTTCCTAAGACAGCGGGGAACGGGGTCGCACCGGCCGGTGCCGCCGCCCCGCTCGCGGCCGTCAAGTGGTAGGCGTGACAGCGCGCCCTGAGATAGACGATCAGCACCACGTAGAGCACGTTCCACACGATGCCGAGGATGCCGAGCACCAGCCCGGCGATGGATAGGCCGCGGCCGCCCTCACCCCGCTGCCGGGTCTGCCGGAGCCCGATCGCGCCGCAGATGATCGCCGGGATCGCCAGCAGGAAGTTCAGAGCGAACAGGCCAAGGAAGAACTGGACGACGCCGCAGATCAGCGCCGCGATCGCGACCGGGTTAGTCCGCGGTGTGGCCGGGGGGCCGGGCCGGTAGCCGTACTGTGCGACCGACGGGTAGCCGGGCCGATACCCGTACTGCCCGGCCGGCGGCGCGTCGAGCCGACCGGCTGCGGAATCGGCAGCGGGCTGCGCGGGCCAGGGATCTGAGCCCGCCGGGCTGAAGCCGTTCCGCGCAGGCTGCGTTGCCGGGTCATCCTCCGCAGGCCATGGCGGCGGCGCCGGTTGCGTCCAGTCCACCGGGGCCGACCAGGCCGCTGGTGCCGGCGACGCGAAGCCGCCGGGCTCCGACGGTTGGCCTGCTGGCTGGGCCGGGGGTGCGGGCGGGGCCGCGGCCGGGCCGGGCTGGCCGAAGTCGGCCGGGCGCGCCCACGGGTCAGGTGCCGATGCTGGCTCGCTGTCCTCGCCGGGATTGCCTGCGCTCATCTCGTCGTCCTCGTGGCACTGATGCGGGTGCTCGCCCAGTATGGCCGGCGCTGCGCGCCGGCACCGCCATCGGGGCCGTTATGAGTTCGACGGCCACAGCCGCGTCGGCTAGCTTCGGTGCATGCCAGGCGCGCGGGTTATCTCGGTCAATCGCGGTCAGGAAGCGGATCTGCTGATCGGCGGACGGCCTGCCCGGTCTGCCATCGACAAGCGGCCGGCGAGCGGCCCCGTCGAGGTCCGCCAGCTCGGACTCGACGGCGACACGGTCGCGGACAAGGTCAACCATGGGGGGCTCGACCAGGCGGTCTACGCCTATGCCAGGGAAGACCTGGACTGGTGGACCGAGCAGCTCGGCCGCGAGCTGCGGAACGGCCTGTTCGGGGAGAACTTCACGACCGCCGGGATCGACGTGACCGGCGCGCTGATCGGGGAGACGTGGCGAGTGGGCAGCGTCGTCCTGCAGGTCACCGCGCCGCGTATTCCCTGCAACACGTTCAAGTCCTGGCTGGATGAGCCGCACTGGGTCAAGCGGTTCGCAGCGGCGGGCCGGCCGGGCGCATACCTGCGGGTGCTGACGCCGGGCCCGGTGTCGGCCGGTGATGACCTGGAGGTAGTGGACCGCCCTTGCGTAGCGGTCACGGTGGCCGAGTCCATGCTGGCCTATTACGGCGATGACGAGGTCATGCGCAGGCTGCTGGAAGTGGAGGGGCGCGGCGGCAAGTGGGACGAGATCGCGGCCGAGGTGCTGACCCGAGCGTGAGACCATTGCGAAGAGCAGGCTGACCATGGCCGGGCAGCCGCCCGACGGCGTGCCGGTCCCGGCAGACGGCAGCCTGCCGGAGGCATCGGCGGCCCGGCTCGGAGCCGCGCCGTTCGGCGTCTACGTGCACGTGCCGTTCTGCCTTACCCGGTGCGGCTACTGCGATTTCAACACCTACACAGCGGCCGAGCTTGGCTCGGGCGCATCCCGCGACGGCTATCCCGCACTGGCGATCGAGGAGATCAGGCTGGCCGCGCGGGTGCTGCGCGGGCAGGCAGGCCCGGTGCAGACGGTCTTCTTCGGCGGCGGCACCCCGACGCTGCTGCCACCCGGTCAGCTGGCGGCGATCCTGCGGGCCATCGACGCCGAGCTTGGCATCGCGCCCGGCGCCGAGGTGACCGCCGAGGCGAACCCGGAGACCATCGACGCGCGGAGCCTGGGCCAGCTTCGGGACGGCGGCGTTACCCGCCTGTCCATCGGCATGCAGAGCGCGGTCCCGCACGTCCTCGCGGTGCTCGAGCGGGTCCACGAGCCGGGACGCCCTGAGCGCTGTGTCGCCTGGGCCCGCGCGGCGGGATTCGACCGGCTGAGCCTCGATCTCATCTACGGCACCCCAGGCGAAAGCGACGCTGACTGGAAGGCCTCGCTGGATGCTGCACTGGCGGCCGGCCCTGACCACATCTCGGCGTACTCGCTCATCGTGGAGGACGGCACCAGGCTCGCGGCGAGAATCCGGCGCGGCGAGCTGCCGGCGCCGGACGACGACGTGCTGGCCGACCGGTACCTGATGGCCGATGACAGGCTGGCCGGGCCGGCCTCTCGTGGTACGAGGTGTCCAACTGGGCGGCGAGTCCCGGCTCCCGGTGCCGGCACAACCAGCTCTACTGGACGGGGGGTGACTGGTGGGGCGTCGGGCCGGGTGCGCACAGCCACGTGGCCGGGACCCGCTGGTGGAACGTACGGCATCCGGCCGCTTACGCGCGCCGGATCGGCGTCGGCGCGAGCCCCGGTCAGGCCAGGGAAATCCTCACCGAGGCCGAGCAGGCGACCGAGCGGATCATGCTGGCTACCCGGCTGGCGGCGGGCTGCCCGGTCGCGGATCTCGCCGCGCCAGGGCGCGCTGCGGCGCGACAGGCAGCCGCGGACGGACTGATCAGCCAGGAAGCGCTCACGGCCGGCGCGGTCCGGCTCACCCGTCGGGGGCGCCTGCTGGCGGACGCGGTCATCCGCGCCATCACCGACTGACCTCCATGTCGCGCCGGGATCCGCCGGTCGCCCGGCGGGCTGGCACGGGTTCGCCCCGCGTTGTACTGATCTGGCCCGAGGCGCGTGGGCCCGCGGCTGGTGCAGGCCACGGTTACGCCCGCTGCCGCACCCGGCGGATCCCGGTGCTCGGCCGGGTCCTGCTGATCAGGCGATAAGTGCCGCCACAGCGAATCGGCCCTAGACTTGGCACTCAGGACTTGGGAGTGCCAGGGAGGTGACGCGTGCTCGACGACCGGAAGCTCGCGGTCCTGCGCGCCATCGTGGAAGACTTCGTCTCCACGAACGAGCCTGTCGGGTCGAAGTCCCTGGTGGACCGGCACAACCTGGACGTGTCTCCGGCCACGATCCGCAACGATATGGCTGTCCTGGAAGAGCAGGGCTTCATCGTCCAGCCGCACACGAGCGCGGGCCGGATCCCGACCGACCAGGGCTACCGGCTCTTCGTCGACCGGCTGTCCGGAGTCAAGCCGCTGTCCATGGCGGAGCGGCGCGCGATCGAGACGTTCCTGGTTGGCGCCTATGACCTCGATGACGTCGTCATGCGGACCGTCCGGCTGCTGGCGCAGATCACCAGGCAGGTGGCAGTCGTCCAGTATCCGTCGCTGACCAGGTCATCAGTGCGTCACATCGAGCTCGTCCCGCTCTCGGACCGGCGGCTTCTGCTGGTCCTGATCACCGACACCGGCCGCGTCGAGCAGCGGACTGTCGAGCTTCCGGCCCGGATCGGAGAGGAGGCGATCACCCAGCTGCGCGCGCTATTGAACGCCTGCCTGGACGGTCGTCAGCTCGCCGATGTCGCCTCGATCGTGGCGGAACTGCCCGACCGGGTAGCCCCCGGAGACCGGCCGAATGCCGCAGCGGTGTTCTCGGTCATCGTGGAGACTCTGGTTGCCCGGCATGAGGAGCGGGTCGTGGTCGGCGGCGCCTCGAACCTCACCTCGACGGACTTCTCCCGGGGATTGCGCGAGGTGCTCGAGGCGTTGGAAGAACAGGTAGTGCTGATGCGCCTGCTGGGTGAGTCGGGCGACCAGGAATCCATCACGGTGCGGATCGGGTCGGAGAATGATGTGCAGGGTCTGCAGAGCACATCGCTGGTCGCGGCCGGGTACGGGATAAATGACCTGGTGCTGGCAAGACTCGGGGTACTCGGCCCGACGCGGATGGATTACCCGACGGCGATGGGAGCAGTGCGCGCGGTGGCACGATACGTGGGACAGATCCTGGCGGAGTCATAGGAATGCCGGTGGCGAACGACTACTACGGGATCCTGGGCGTGCGCCGGGACGCTGGCCCGGACGAGATCAAGAAGGCCTATCGCCGCCTGGCCAGGGAGCTGCACCCCGACGTCAACCCTGACCCTGCGCTGCAGGAGCGGTTCAAGGAGGTCACGCAGGCCTACGAGGTGCTGTCCGACCCGGAGAAGCGCCAGATGTACGACCTCGGTGGCGACCCCTTCGCCAGGGCCGGGTCCGGGCCGGGCGGCGGTTTCGGCGCGGCCGGCTTCCCGTTCAGCGACCTCGTGGACGCGTTCTTCGGCGGCGGAGCCGCGCCGCGCGGCCCGCGCAGCCGCGCCCGGCGCGGGCGGAACGCGACCATTCGCGTTGACCTGGACCTGTCTGAGTGCGCGTTCGGCACGACGAGGGAACTTGTCATCGACACCGCTGTCGTGTGTCCGACTTGTTCCGGTGAGGGCACCGCGCCCGGCACGCACGCGACCACCTGCGATATCTGCCATGGCCGCGGAGAGGTCAGCCAGGTCACCCGGTCTTTCATCGGCCAGATGATGACGTCGCGGCCGTGTCCTGCCTGCGGTGGCTACGGCACGGTTATCCGCAAGCCGTGCCCGGAGTGCGACGCGGACGGCCGGGTCAGGACCCGGCGCACGATCAAGGTGCGGATCCCGGCCGGAGTCGAGGACGGTACGCACATTCAGCTCGCCGGCGAGGGTGAGACCGGTCCTGGCGGCGGACCGCCGGGAGACCTGTTCCTCGAGATCGTGCAGCGGCCCCACCCGATCTTCGAGCGGCAGGGTGATGACCTGCACTGCACCGTGACGATTCCCATGGCGGCGGCGGCACTCGGCACCGGTCTCACCGTGAACACCCTGGACGGTCCTGCCGATCTGGACATCCGTCCCGGAACGCAGTCCGGCCAGGCCATCCCGATGTTCGGGCGCGGCACCGAGCGGCTGAATAGCTCAGGCCGCGGCGATCTGATCGTCCATGTCACCGTGGAGACGCCGGCCAAGCTGGAGCCAGAACAGGAAGAACTGCTCCGCCAGTTCGCCAAGCTGCGCGGCGAGGAAGCTCCGCCGGGCCGGTTCGCGCCAGGCCAGCAGGGCTTCTTCTCGCGGCTCCGCGATGCGTTCAACGGCCGGTAGCGGTTCTGGGACTGCTAGCAACCAGGTTGGCTTGCCCTGAGGCCGCCGGTCTTTCTTGCTGAGACGGCCGCGCTCGCCGCTGACCGGATCGTGCTGCGCGGTCCAGAAGGCCGCCACGCGAGCACAGTCCGGCGGCTGGCAGCCGGCGAGCGAGCCGACATCACCGACGCCGTCGGTCACGTCGCCGAGTGCGTGGTCGACGTTGTCCGGCCAGGTGAGCTGGAGCTGATCGTGATCGCGCGGCGGACCGTGCCGCCGCCGCAGCCACGGCTGGTCGTGCTGCAGGCGATCCCTAAGGGCGACCGGGGCGAGCTCGCCGTGGAGCTTCTCACCGAGGCCGGAGCCGACGTCATCGTGCCATGGGCGGCTGACCGATGCGTCGCCATCTGGCGCGGCGAGCGCGCGGCCAGGGGATCCAGACGCTGGGCCGCTGCCGCTCAGGAGGCAGCCAAGCAGAGCCGGCGCGAGTGGTTTCCCGAGGTCACCGAGCAGGCCGACCTATCTGCCGCGGTCCGGCTGATTCGCGCCGCGCCGCTGGCGATCGTGCTGGATCCGGACGCGGCACGCGACGCCGGCAGCCTGGAACTCCCAGCGGGCGGTGACATCGTCGTTGTCGTCGGCCCGGAGGGCGGCATCGCGCCTGCCGAGGACGAGGCGATGCGCGCTGCCGGAGCGGTTCCTGCGGCGCTCGGACCGACGATGCTGCGCGCCTCGACCGCGGGAGTCGTGGCAGCGAGCGTCCTGCTGAGCGGAACGGACCGCTGGCGCCGCTCCGCACTCGGATAACTGTCGGTGTCCGGCGCGACCGGCGGAGTGGCAGCGTGGCCGCTGTGCGTCAGCAGGCTGGCTTTGTCGTCAGCACCGGAGCAGGACGGGGGCTGGTGGTAGCCGGTGGCGGCGGTGCGACAGACGGAGCGGCACTGGTTGCGGGCGAGGCCGCGGTTGTGTCGGCCGGTGACGACGAGGTGTCGGTCGACGCGGAGTCGGCTAGGGGTCGGGTCCGGGTTAGGGCTGGCACTTGGCTGCGGTGTTATCGACGACGCAGGCCCACTCGGCTTCGGCTTGCCCGACTTGCACGCCTTGGAGGCCACCGGATTGCTCGATGCAGTGCCGAGGGCAGACTGAGTCCCGCTCGAGTGGTAGGAACCGTTGCCCTGAGCGCCGGGGTGACCGCCCGCATTCGGACCGCCGCCGGACGGTGCGTTCGACGAGCTGCTCGGGAAGATCGCGGTGGACGCGTCGATGGCCACGTACGTTCCGGCGGCGACGATGAACATCACCACCGCCATCGCTGCCAGCGGGCGCAGCAGGCCTTGCGTCCGCGAGCGGTGCCGGCCGGGTGCTGGTGCCGGCGCGAACCGCTCGTAGGCGACCCGGAGCCAGTCGGCCAGCCGGTACATCACGTCCTGCAGCCAGGTCGGCGTGTGCATGACGATCTCGCTGTAGGCAGCCTGCAGCCGAGCGGACGCTGACCGGGGCTGCCGCAGCCGGGCCCGGATGCGCTCGAGGCCGTCGTCCCGCGGCTCCAGCGAGTTGGCTGCCGCGCGCAGCTGTGCCCGCAAGACTGCCTCGTGGTCGAAGTTCACGGTCATGCGTCGGGCTCCAGGAGTGTGCGCAACGTCGCCATGGCCCTGGCAGTGTGACTCTTCACCGCTCCGCGGCTAATCTTCATCGCCTCAGCGATCTGGGCTTCCGACATATCACCATAAAACCGTAGCACCAGCGCTTCGCACTGCCGCGCGGGGAGGGACCGGAGGGCCTTAACCACGGCCGACCGCTCGAACAAGGCAATCGCCCCGTGCTCAGCGCTCGCCATATCGGGGGCTGGCTTCGGGGCGTTCCGGTCGACGACCTGACGGTGCCGCAGGATAGAGCGTGACCGGTTGACCACTGACTGGCGTAGGTAGGCGAGCGCCTTCTCGTTGTCGCGCAGGCGGTACCAGCCGCCGTGCGTCAGCGCGACGAACGCCTCCTGCACCACTTCCTCCGCAGTCCCGAGATCACGGACCATGAGCGCCGCGAGCCGTACCAGCGAGCGGTAATGGGCGCCGTATAGCTCCGTGACCGCGCTATCGACATCCACTGCCCTGTCCGCAGCAGAACCAATGGTGACGGAGACCGTGGGCATAGCCACCAAGGTCTCGGTCATGTCAGTAGGACGCGCAGCCGCGTCCAATGGTTCACGCGCGGTCATTCGCGAATCTTGCGACAAGGCGTCGCCAGCCCACGATTCCAAGCCACTTCCCAACCCCCCACACCCACCAGCCATGCGCGAGCGCGTGCGCAAGACCAATCCCTGAGCGAAGAATGCCAGCAAGTGACGAGGCCCTGGGACCAGGGGGCTGCAGCGCGGGTTCGCAGCATTGCAACCATATATGTCGATGAACGCGCCGGTGGGCCAGACGTTAAGATCGCTCCGTGCCTGATTGCTTGTTCTGCGGCATCGCCGCCGGGGAGATACCGGCGACGATCGTGTCGGCGAATTCACGCACGATTGCCTTTCGAGACATAAATCCGCAGGCGCCGGTCCATGTGCTGATAATCCCGCGCATCCACCATCCGAACCTGGGTGAGCTGGGCGAGGCCGGCGATGACCTGCTGACTGAGCTGGTCGCCCACGCCAGGCAGGTGGCCATCGCAGAAGGCGTCGCCGACACGGGGTACCGAGTGGTATTCAATACGGGCCCGCAGGCCGGGCAGTCGGTCGACCACGTGCACGCGCACGTCCTGGGTGGCCGGCCGATGTCCTGGCCGCCTGGCTAACCCGGCGGCCAGCGCGGGCCGGCCCGGCCAGCCATTATCATGGCGAGCGGGCCGGCGAGGTCGGTCCACGGCAGGGAAGGACCATTGACGGATAACGTGACGCAGGCGCCCAGTGCTGGCAGATCCAGGGCCAGCCGGCCGGGCGGTGACGCCAGCCGATCGGGCGGTACAGCCGGCCGGTCAGGTGGCACGGCGAGCAGGCCAGAGACAGGCACCGGGGTCACCGGCCGCGAGGGCGAGGGCCGCTCCAGAGGTGCCGGGAGGACCGGCAACGGAGGCAGGGCTCAGTCGGGCTCCGCAGAATCTGGCGCCGAATCGCGGCGGGCGGTAGCTGAGCGTGCTCGGCGGCCGAGCGCGGACTTCGCCCCCTCCGACGCACCCACGTCGGGCGGCGCCGGCGACAAGGCGCAAATCCGGATCGTTATCCCCGACGAGCATTCGATGGTCAGCCTGCTCGGCTCCGGGGACGAGCTGCTGCACGTCATCGAGGACGTGGTGGGTGCCGATTTCCACGTGCGCGGCAACGAGATCACCGTTACCGGCCCGGAGGCCGAGGTGGCGATGGCCTCGCGGCTGTTTGAGGAGTTGCTCCAGCTCACGGGTGGCGGAGCGCAGCTGGATGCCGACGCGGTTGAGCGCAGTATTTCGATGCTCCGGCGGCGAAGCGGGGTCAGGCCCGCCGACGTGCTGAACCTTGACATCCTGTCCAGCCGAGGCCGGACCATCCGGCCGAAGACGCTGAACCAGAAGCGCTACGTCGATGCCATCGACCAGCACACGGTGGTGTTCTCCATCGGACCGGCTGGTACCGGCAAGACGTACCTGGCGATGGCGAAGGCGGTCAAGGCGCTTCAGGCCAAGGAGGTCAACCGGATCATCCTGACCCGCCCGGCCGTCGAGGCGGGCGAGCGGCTCGGCTTCCTGCCTGGCACCCTGTACGAGAAGATCGACCCCTACCTGCGGCCGCTGTACGACGCCCTGCACGACATGGTCGACCCGGAGTCGATTCCTAGGCTGCTAGCGGCGGGAACGATCGAAATAGCCCCGCTGGCGTACATGCGGGGCAGAACCCTGAACGACTCGTTCATCATCCTGGACGAGGCGCAAAACACCTCACCCGAGCAGATGAAGATGTTCCTGACCCGGCTTGGCTTCGGTTCCCGGGTCGTCGTCACCGGGGACGTCACCCAGGTTGACCTGCCGAGCGGGCAGACCAGCGGGCTGCGGCAGGTGCAGGACATCCTGGATGGCGTCGAGGATGTCTACTTTTGCAGGCTGACCAGCCACGACGTGGTGCGGCACAGGCTGGTGGCGGACATTGTCGACGCCTACGAGCGATACGACGCCGCCAGGCAGGCCGCTGAGCCCGGTCGGCTGCCCGCAGGCAGGTCGCGCCGGGACGGGTACCGCGACCGGTGACAGTCGAGTCGACCGGCCACTGACGGGGGCCAGATGAGCATCGAGATTGCCAACGAATCCGGCATCGACGTTGACGAGGGGCTGCTGGCCGGGCTAGCCCGGCACGTCCTGGACGACATGCGGGTGCACCCGCTGGCCGAGCTGTCTGTCCTGCTTGTCGACGAGCCCGCCATGACCGAACTGCACGTCCGCTGGATGGGGGAGGACGGTCCCACCGACGTGCTCGCGTTCCCGATGGACGAGCTGCGGGTCCCGCAGCCGGGCGGACCGCACGGCGATCACGGTTCCACCGACCAGGCCGCGACCGACGTACTGCTCGGCGACGTGGTGATCTGCCCGCAGGTTGCCGCCATCCAGGCGGCCGAAGCCGACCACGACATGCAGGACGAGATCGACCTGCTCTGCGCACACGGGATCTTGCACCTGCTCGGGTACGACCACGCCGAGCCCGAGGAGCACGCCACCATGTTCGGCCTTCAGGACCGGCTGCTCGCCTCCTGGCGCGCCGAGCGCGGTGCGCCGCCCGCTGGTCTCGACAGTCAGCACGGGGCCGGGTGAGAAGTCATGGGTTGGCTGCTCGTCGCGGCGTTCGCGCTGATGCTCGTGGCCGGCTGGTGCACGAGCGCCGAGACGGCACTGCTCCGGCTCTCAACGGCTGGCGCGAAGGAGCTGTCTCGAGCTCCCGGTGAGCCCGCGGAGCCGCTCCAGGCCGTGCTGGCAGACGTGCCCCGTTACGTAGGCTTTGTGCTTTTGACCAGAGTTGCCACTGAAATCTCCGCAGCTGTGCTGGTCAGTGCCGTCCTGGTGGAATGGCTCGGGATTGGCTGGCGGCCATTCCTGATCACCGCCGGGGTCATGACGGTAGCGAGCTACCTCATCGCCTGGGTCATCCCGCGTAGCATCGGGCGCCACTACCCGGTGCAGGTGGCGAGCCAGGCAGCGGCGGTGCTGCGGCCGGTGATCAGGCTGCTCGGGCCGCTGCCGCGGATGCTCGCGGTGGTCAACGCGGCGCTGACGCCGTCCCGGTCGCGCGGCGACGGCCAGGCCGACGCCGAGGAGGACCTGCGCGGCCTGGTGGATCTGCTGGAGCAGCGCCAGATCATTGAGCCAGGCGAGCGAGC
Organism: uncultured Actinomycetota bacterium; assembly: GCA_963718765.1. Taxonomy (GTDB): domain Bacteria; phylum Actinomycetota; class Actinomycetes; order Streptosporangiales; family Streptosporangiaceae; genus JAJYUU01. Next base: position 568,628 of record CAVQZV010000014.1, on the reverse strand, counting down.
CATGATCCACTCGGTCTTCGAGCTAGGCGACACGTTCGTCCGAGAGGTCATGGTGCCGCGCACCGACATGGTGTTCGTCGAGCGCGACAAGACCCTGCGCCAGGCGCTGTCTCTCGGACTGCGGAGCGGGTTTTCTCGCATCCCCGTGATCGGCGAGAACCTTGATGACGTCGTCGGGATCGCCTACCTCAAGGACATCGTCACCCGGGTTCATGAGCATCCCGAGGGCGAGTCGCTCGAGCAGGTCGAGTCGATCATGAGGGCGGCTACGTTCGCACCGGACAGCAAGCCCGTGGACGACCTGCTCCGGGAGATGCAGGCCCGGCACGTCCACATGGCGATCGTTATCGATGAATATGGCGGGACAGCCGGCCTGGTCACGATCGAGGACATTCTCGAGGAGATCGTCGGCGAGATCGCGGACGAGTACGACCGGGAACGCCCGCCGGTGGAGTGGCTGGAAGACGGCACCGCCAGGGTGAGCGCCAGGCTGCCCGTCGAAGAGCTCGAGGAGCTCTTCGACGTCGGCATCGACGCGGAGGACGTGGAGACCGTCGGCGGCCTGCTCGCACACCAACTCGGGAAGGTGCCCATTGCGGGATCGCAGGCCACGGTGGCGGATCTGCGGCTGACGGCGGAGAACCTGACCGGGCGCCGCAACAGGATCGGCACGGTCCGGGTGCAGCGCGCTGACGAGCCCGGCGCGCCAGCAGATGCCGGCCGGCCAGCGACCGGCGGATCGGTGACGGGGTCATCGCCGGGCGGCACCGCTGGCAACGACCAGGACAAGGCGGGGAACGGGGTAGCTAGCAGCCGGCGGCCCCACGAATAGGTGCTCCGCGCTTGGGCGTATCAGGCCCGAGCGAGCCGGGCTACGACCGGCGTTCGGAGTCGGACTGGACGGTGAGCCGACAGGCCGGGCCCGGATCGGCGGGTTCTAAAACGACGGCGCACTCGGGGCAGCGATAGAGCACCGCGCCCGTGGCCACCCTCCAACCGGGATTGTTGGCCTCGGGAATCGCTTGCGGTGTCGCTAAAACGCGAGCAACTCGCCGACGAGTGCGCCGTTGCCCGCGTCAATTATTGTACCATTAAAATATGCTATTGGCAACAAAGAATGAGAAGCACTTGGTCAATTGTTAGCAATGAAAAAGTGATCGAGAATCCATGCTGCTCGCGTCGCTGGAGACCAGAGTGCAGGGGTTCGGCAGCCGATGCCAGCGAGAGCGGCGCCAGATCAGACCGTTCCGATCCGGTGGCAGCCGCTACTATCGGCATCGTGACTGAGGCAGTTCCTGCCGCACCTGGACCGGAAGACGTCAAACTCATCACACTTGCCCGGTCGGCGCGCGCGAGGGTGGCGGCGGCCGAGGGTGCTGCGGTCCGCGACGAGACCGGCCGAACCTATGCCGCTGCAGCAGTCGCGCTGCCGTCGCTGCAACTGTCGGCGCTTCACCTGGCTGTTGCGATGGCGGTGTCGAGCGGCGCCAGCAACCTCGAGGCGGCCGCTGTGGTCAGCGACGGAGGCTCACCCGACCCCGGCGACGTCAGGGCGGTGCGCGAGCTCGGGCCGAACGCCGTCGTCTTTTATGCCGCCCCAGACGGCACCGTCGTTGCGGCCTTGGGGTCCTGACGTCGCGCAGCAGGCTAAGCGACCGGAGTGATGAGGCCTGGTGCGAGTGAAAGCGCGCCCGACCGGCAACGGCGGCCGGGCCGGGTGAGGACGTCTGCGGCAGACTTGCCGGGTGCGAAGGGACAAGACCGCAGGGCTGAGCGGTTCAGCAGCACCTGAACGGCGCCGGCCGCACGTCCCCGCAGTCGGCGGGGCAGTCGCCGTGCTGGCCGCGGCCGCGGCGTGGGGGAGCACCGGGACAGCTGCGCACTTCGCGCCGCCAGGAGCGACAGCGGACTCGATCGGCGCGGCGCGGATCGCGATCGGTGGCGCTGGCCTGCTCATCGTCGCGGTGAGCACATCGACGAGCCGGCAGGCGGTTGCCGGGCTGCTGGCGAGCCGCCTGAGCGTCCGGCAAGCGGGCCGCGCCGACGTTCCGCAAACCGACGGTCAGCACGCGGGCGGCAGCGGCCGGATAGCTCGCCCTGGCGGCAACTGGATGATGGGCCGACGGGCGGGCTCGTGGCGGGCGCTACTCCTGCTCGCAGCCGCGGCCGTGGCCGGTTATCAGGTCTGCTTTTTCACCGCCGTCCGGGAGACCGGCGTGGCGATCGGCACGGTGGTGGCGATCGGCAGCGCGCCGGGCTGGACCGGGCTGCTGACGATGCTGACCGGCGGGCCGCGACCCGGCCGCAGGTGGGTGCTGGCGACGACGGCCGCGGTGGCCGGGTGCGTGGTGCTCGTAACCGGCGGCCGGGCTAGCGGCGTCAGCCCAGCCGGGGTGGCGCTAGCCCTGGCGGCAGGGCTGTGCTACGCGGTCTATGCGGTCGCCGCAGCCCGGATGATCACCGCGGGCAACGCGGAGCGCGCTGTGATGGGGCTGATCTTCGGCGGTGCCGCGGTGCTGCTGGCACCCGTGCTAGCGGCCGGCGATACCGGCTGGCTGCTCACCATCCGCGGCCTGGCGGTCGTCGGCTACCTGGGCGTCGTCACGACGGTAGTGGCGTACCTGCTGTACGGTCGCGGGCTGCGCACCGTGCCCGTACCCACCGCGACCACGCTTGGCCTGGCCGAGCCTGCGGTCGCGGCCGTGCTCGGGCTGCTCGTGCTGCATGAGCGGCTCTCCGGACCGGCGATCGCTGGCCTGGCGCTGGTCGGGCTCGCACTGGCGAGCATGGCGGCCGCTCCGGCGGCCGACCACACGGAGGGGATCGAGCAGGCAGGGCCGCCGGGTTAGGGGCGGACCGCCCGAGTAGGGGACAATCGCGACGTGGGGACCCCGGCACCGCGGCCAGCTGGCGAGTTCAGGTCGGGCTTTGCCTGTTTCGCCGGGCGGCCGAACGTGGGCAAGTCCACGCTCATGAACGCCCTCGTCGGCAGCAAGGTCGCGATCACGAGCAGCCGGCCGCAAACCACCCGGCGGGCGATCCGCGGGATCGTGCACCGGCCGGACGCGCAGCTCGTCATCGTCGACACGCCCGGCCTGCACCGGCCCCGGACGCTGCTCGGCGAGCGGCTCGACAGCCTGGCCCGCTCGACGCTCACCGAGGTCGACGTCGTCGGGCTGTGCATCCCGGCGTCCGAGCGGATCGGTCCGGGTGACAAGTACCTGGCCGCCGAGCTGGGCGGCCTCGGCAAAACGCCGGTCGTCGCGATCGTCACGAAGACCGACGAGGCCAGCCGTGCACAGGTGGCGACACAGCTGGCGGCCGTGGCCGGGCTGGGCGAGTGGGCCGACGTAGTTCCCGTGTCCGCGGTCAGCGGTTTCCAGCTCGACGTGCTCGCCGACGTACTGGTCTCGCACCTGCCGCCGGGCCTGCCGCTGTACCCCGACGGTGACCTCACCGACGAACCGGAACAGGTGCTCGTCGCCGAGCTGATCCGCGAGGCGATTCTTGAGGGCGTCCGCGACGAGCTGCCGCACTCGATCGCCGTCGTGGTCGAGGAAATGGGCCCGCGGGAGGGCCGCGACGACCTCACGGACGTGCACGCCATCATGTACGTGGAACGGCCGAGCCAGAAGGCCATCGTGCTGGGCACCAAAGGCGCACGGCTGCGGGACGTCGGCACCGCGGCCAGGCAGCAGATCGAGGGTCTGCTCGGTAGCCGCGTGTACCTGGACCTGCGGGTCAAGGTGGCCAAGGACTGGCAGCGCGACCCCCGCCAGCTCCGGCGGCTTGGCTTCTACGACTGAACCTCAAGATCAAGAACTTTGCGGGAACGGGCTGGCCTAACGTCGCGGCTCCCGTCAGGTCGCGGTCGTCAGGTCGAGTTCCCAGTTCCGGGTCACGCCGCTGACCTCGAACCCGAGCTTGAGGTTGATGGCGATCATGTGCTCGTTCGAGCCTGCGTTGTCGGTAGCGACGCGATCGACCGATGGCGCAGCCTCGGCGAGCAGGCCCAGCATCGCGACCTTGACCAGCAGGCCGAGGCGGTGCCCGCGGTGCGCTGGCGCCACGGCCGTGACCTGCTGGAACGCAAAGGCGGGTGCGCCCGGATCGGTGAGGATCTGGGTAAAGGCGGCGAGCTCGCCGGTCGCGTCATGGCGTGCGACGACCGTGTGGTGCGTGATGCCGTTCTCAGCGACGAGCTGTTCCAGCCGCCGGATCCGCGCAGCGTCCCACACAGACGGTTCGACACCCGCATCCCGTGGCGCGTCGGACATGGCCTCGCGCACCGCGGCGACCTGTTCGAGGCGGTCCTCCGGGGTGAGGCCGACCCAGGAAAGCAGCGAGTAGCCGGCGGCGTGCCCGGCTGCCTCCTGGCGCAAGCCGGGTAGTCGCTCCCTGACCTCGTCGGTCAGAAACAGCGTCCGCTGGACGTCCGCGATGCCGGGGCTCGCGCCGATGGCCTGAGCGAACGCCGCACCCGACGTGCCGTCCCAGACCTCGCCCGTCAGCCGGGAACGGCCGGCCAGCACGGCCCGGTCTTCGCAGTGCCGCAGCAGCGCGGTGCCGATCCCGGCCCGCCGCCGGCCCGGCGCCACCCGCAGGACGACGCGGGCCATCGAGAGGTTCTCCTTGTCGGGCAGCATCAGGAGATAGCACCCGGCGATGTCGCCGGGCTCCTCGCCGGCAAGCCACGCCTCCTGCGGATAGCCCTGGAACCCTTCCACCCACTTGGCGCGGAACGCGCCGAGCGACCACTGCGCCTGGTTCGGCTGGTCCGCCTTGATGCACTCCTGGACGAGGTGATAGCAGTTCTCCAGTGCTCGCGTGTCGGCTGCGCCGTCGAACGGCTCGATGGTCAACTGCGGCATCGCAGCTCCTGTCGGTCTAGACCGTGGCGGGCAGCTTGAGCGCTGCCTCGACGGGCAGCTCGTACGTCTGGAAGTAGTCGCTCACCCGGTGGCCGAGCGCCTCGTTGACCGCGATCATGTACTGGTTCGGCACCGCATTGAACGTCATGATCTGCCGGAGCTCCGGCTCGGCCTCCGCCAGCCACTCCAGCATCGCCACCTTGAGCAGCATGCCGAGGCGGTGCCCCCGGTGCGCCCGGATAACGGCAGTGAGCTGCTGGTACGCCCAGCCCGGCGCGCCTGCCGGGTCGACGGTGACCTGGGTCAGCGCGGCCATCGCGCCGGTCCCGTCCTGGATCGCCGCAACCGAGTACTCGCGCGTGCCCTGGATGACCGATCGCTGCTCGGCCGCCCGCAGCCGGTCGGCATCCCAGCTGGTCGGCTCGTAGTTGTCGCTGTGCGGGGCGTCCTCCATCGCGGAGTTCAGCGCGCACGCGCTGGCGACGAGGTCGTCCGGCGTCGCCCCGATCCACCGCCGCAGCGAGTAACCGGCTGCGCGCGGCTGCACCTGCGCCCGCAGGCCTGGCAGCCGGGCGTACAGGTCCGGTCCCACGTCAAGTATTCGCCGCGCGTCCTCCAGGACGGCCGCGGCCCCGACCGCAGCGGCGAACTCTGCGCCGGGCGCGCCGATCCGGGCGTCGCTCATCAGCAGCGTGCGCCCCGCTGCCTCGGCCTGGCGGGCGGAGTGCGCCAGCAGCGCCGTGCCAATCCCGCGTCGCCGCGAGCCGACGCCGACCAGCAGGTTGAGCAACCCGTTCTGGCGGTTCTCTCGCTGGGGCAGTTGCAGGGCGTAGCAGCCGAGCGGCGCGCCGGATTCCGCCGTTGCGAAGAAGCAGTGCGGCGGCTCGTCCGGGTGGCCATGGGCGAGCCAGCCGCGGAGCATGCTGAGCGAGGGCGGCGGGACATTCGGGTCGTCCTCCGGCTGAGCCGAGACGATGAGGTCGTGACAGGCCCGCAGCCGGTCCTCGTCGGTCTTCGGGTCGTACTGCTCGATGCGCACGGCTGCCAGCCAATACCGCCAGGCGCACGGAGGCAACCGAATATCGAGATGACGGCCGAGGGCGGAAGCGGCCACGTTCCCCCCTGATTTTCTGACCGCGTCGCGCCATCCCCGCGACCGGGCTCCGGCCGCCCGATAATGGACTGGTGGGCACCTATCGTGATGACGGCATCGTGCTGCGCACCCACAAGCTGGGTGAGGCGGACCGCATCGTCACGGTGCTCGGCCGCAGGTCAGGCCGGATCCGGGCGGTCGCCAAGGGGGTACGGCGGACCAAGTCGCGGTTCGGCGGACGGCTCGAGCCGTTCACCCACGTGGACCTGCTGCTGTATGAGGGCCGGTCGCTGGACGTGATCACCCAGGCCGAGACGCTGCGGCCATACGGTGAGCGGCTGGCGGGCGACTACCCCCGGTACACGGCCGGCACGGCGATGCTCGAGACGGCCGAGAGGCTGACGCCGATGGAGAAGGAGCCGTCGCTGCGTCAGTTCCTGCTGCTGGTCGGCGGGCTGCGGGCGCTGTCCGAGGCCGAGCACGACCCGCGGCTGGTCCTGGACGCGTTCCTGCTCCGGTCGCTCGCCGTGGCTGGTTACGCCCCCGCGCTGACCGAGTGCGCGGTTTGCGGCACCACGGAGGCCGACGCTCGCGCATCGGGTGGGCTGCGCGCCTTCGGGCTCGCCTCCGGCGGGCTGACCTGCCAGGAATGCCGTGCCCCGGGCTCGGCAACGCCGTCAGCGGCGACCGTGGCGCTCATGATCGCGCTGCTGCGCGGCGACTGGGCGCACGCCGACGCCAGCGAGCGGCGCCACCAGGTAGAGTGCAGCGGCCTGACCGCCGCTTACCTGCAGTGGCATCTCGAGCACTCGATCAGGTCGCTGAGGCACGTGGAGCACGCGTAAGCCTGAGCCAGCCGAGCCGCCTCAGCCAGCCGAACCGGAGCCTGCACAACCCGAGGAGGCCAGCCGATGAACCGCCCGGTCACGCCGCCGTATCCGCACCCAGACGGGGCCCAGCCGCCCAAGATCCCCGGCGAGCTGATTCCGCGGCACGTGGCGCTGGTGATGGACGGCAACGGCCGGTGGGCGAAGCAGCGCGGGCTGCCGCGCACCGAGGGTCACAAGGCCGGCGAGTACGCCCTGTTCGACGTCATCATGGGCGCGATCGAGCTGGGCATCCCCTACCTGTCGGCGTACGCGTTCTCTACCGAGAACTGGCGCCGGTCGCCGGAGGAAGTCCGGTTCCTCATGGGTTTCAACCGGGACGTGATCCGGCGGCGCCGGGACCAGCTGAATTCCATGGGCGTGCGAATCCGGTGGGCGGGCCGGCGGCAGCGGCTCTGGCGGAGCGTGATCGCCGAGCTGGAGGACGCCGAGCGGATGACGGTCGGCAACGACGTGCTGACGCTGCAGTTCTGCGTCAATTACGGCGGTCAGGCCGAGATCGCCGACGCCGCGAAGGCGCTCGCGCTCGACGTGGCCGCCGGACGGCTCAACCCCGAGAAGGTCACCGAGAAGGTGCTGCGGCGCTACCTGGACGAGCCGGAAATCCCGGACGTGGACCTGTTCGTCCGCTCGTCGGGGGAGCAGCGGTTCTCGAACTTCCTGCTCTGGCAGTCCGCATACGCCGAGATGGTGTTCCTCGACACGCTGTTCCCCGACTTCGACCGGCGGCACCTATGGCACGCCTGCGAGATCTTCGCCAGCCGGGACCGCCGGTATGGCGGCGCCAAGCCGAACCCGCCGCCACCGCCGCCCGGCTAGGCCTCCACCGGGTCCCCGCACCAGGCCCGCAGCGCGGCCTCCAGGCCGGCTGCCGGGTCGGTCGCACCGGGCCCGATCGCCCACGCCACGTACCCGTCCGGGCGGATCAGCAGCCCGTCGGCCGCTGCCGTCCCGGTCAGCGGTTTGGCGGGCAGGAGGGTAACGGGGCCGCTCCACTCCGCAGCCGCCGCGGCGACGCGGCCGTCATCGGTGAAGTCCAGCAGCACCGGCCTTGCTGCGCGCATGACCTCGGCCACCCTGGTCCTGCCGTCCGGCGTCAGAAGCCCTAGGTCCGGCGCTAGCCGGCCGACCAGGTCGTGCGGCCCGCCCGGCGGCGCGGGCTGACCGGGCCCGGCCGCCATGTCGTAGCGCACATCGGAGCCCGCGATCAGCTCGCCGAGGTGCCGGGCCGGCTCGGGGTAGGCCAGCAGCTCGTCGAGCAGCTGGCGGGCCGCCCGGGTGTACTCGTCGTCAGCCGAGATCGCGCGCTGCGCCCTGGATTGCAGCAGCGCACGCTGGCCAGCCGCGTGTCGCTCAGCGTGGTAGCTGTCGAGCAGCCCGTCCGGCGCGCGGCCGCCTAGCTCGGCGGCGAGCTTCCAGCCGAGATTGAGCGCGTCGAGCAGGCCCGCGTTGAGTGATCCGCCGAGCCCGAAGACGTGCGCGGCGTCGCCGGCCAGCAGGATCCGGCCTTCCCGGTACCGGTCGGCCTGCCGGCTGTTGCCGACCACCCGGGTCAGCCAGATCGGGTCGCTCATCTCCAGGTCGGCGCCGAGCACGCGGTGGACGCTGGACCGCAGCTCATCGAGGGTCATGGGCGCCGTCAGGTCGGCGTCCGGCTGCTCCTCCTGGGTGGACACGATGTAGACGTCTCGCGGCGCTGCCTTGTCGACGCTGGCCTGCGGTCCGATCGAGTACGAGCCGCGCGGGGTGCGGACTGGCTGCATCATCTGCAGCCGGCCGGCGCCTGGCACGTCGAGCTCGCGGGTGCCGGGGACGATCAGCTCGGCCGGCACCCGGACCCGGCCGATCCGGGAGACAGTGCCGGAGGTAACGCCAGGGAAGTCGATACCGGCGAGCTTGCGGACCGGGCTGTGTGCTCCGTCGCAGCCCGCCAGGTAGCGGGCGCGGAGCCGGTAGCCGCCAGCTGGCCCGCGGACCTCGATCATGACGTCGTCGTCAGGGTGCCGCGGCTCGGGGGGAGAACCCCCGCAGGCCGCACGCGGTGACAGGCCAGTCAGCTCGTGGCCGCGGCGCACCGTGCCGCCGAGATCGGTCAGCCGCTCGGTGAGCTTGCGCTCGATCGTTCGCTGCGGCGCGGCCAGGACGTGCAGCGGGCTTACCGGCAGGCGGGAGAAGTCCAGGCTGAGCGGACCGAAGAAGAACCGGGGCACCGGCCCGGCGTAGGTTGCCTCGGCGCGCAGCGGCTGGAGCAGGCCGCGGTAGTCGAGCACCGGCACTACCTGGCCGAAAATCCCGTTGCCCTTCGGGATCTCGCTGATCTCCGGCAGCCGCTCGAGCACGACGGGCGTGACGCCGCCGAGACACAGCTCGATGGCCAGCATCAGGCCGGTTGGCCCTGCGCCCGCGATGACTACGTCCGCTGTCTCGATGTCCTCGCCCATGGCCGTCAACTTACATTGACCTGATTGGCAACGTCAACCTTTGTTGACGCCGCGTGCAGATCGAGTCGGGGTCGAGCCTCCGGTCTGAGCTCCGTCTGCTAACGGGTGGCCTGGTAGGCGGCAACGCCGACTACCACGGCTATCGCGAGCAGGCGGCCTGCGCGGCTGCTCGCGGTCAGTCGCGGCCAGGACACCGAGCCGAGCCAGCCGATGACGACGGCGACAGTGCACAGGGCAACGGCGCCGCCCGGCCCCTTGACGGCCAGCCCCGCGACCAGCAGAACGGCGAGCACCACCGGAGCCACCCAGCTGGGCAGCTGATGCAGGAACAGCAGTAGCCGGGCGCTGTACCGCTCGGTTGCCTGCCGGGTAGGGGACGCGTTCGGGGTGAACAGCGTGCTGCCTCTCGGTAGCGGCTTCACGCGCTGCCTCGGCGGCCGGTTCGTGCTCACGCTTGCCAGGCTACCGTCGGCGGCCGCCCTGCGCAGGCCGGGCAAACCCATGCGACGGCGCTGCCACCGGGCCGATAAGCTGGGCACACCGCCGCCCTTGTCAAGGGTCGCGCATGTCACGCAGGGCCGCCGACCGCCAGCCGGATGGAGAACAGCCATGGCGCAGCGCAGCGATCGCATGGAAACCATCGTCAGCTTGTCCAAGCGGCGGGGGATCGTCTACCCGTCCAGCGAGATCTACGGCGGACTGCGGGCTGCCTGGGACTACGGGCCGCTCGGCGTCGAGATCAAGAACAACATCAAGCGGCAGTGGTGGCGGTCGGTGGTGCAGGCCCGCGACGACATCGTGGGGATCGATTCCAGCGTCATCCTGGCGACCGAGGTCTGGCAGGCGAGCGGTCACGTCACGCAGTTCACCGACCCGCTGACCGAGTGCCAGTCGTGTCACTACCGGTTCCGCGCCGACCACCTGATCGAGGCGTACGAGGAGAAGCACGGCCGGGCGCCCGAGCACGGGCTCGCCGACCTGTCCTGCCCGCACTGCGGGACAAAGGGCGCGTTCACCGAGCCGAGGATGTTCAACGGCCTGCTCCGGACCTATCTCGGCGCCACCGAGGATGAGTCCGGGCTCGCATACCTGCGGCCGGAGACCGCGCAGGGCATCTTCATCAACTACCGGAACGTCCTGCAGACCTCGCGCAAGAAGGTCCCGTTCGGCATCGGCCAGATCGGCAAGTCGTTCCGCAACGAGATCACGCCGGGAAACTTCATCTTCCGCACCCGCGAGTTCGAGCAGATGGAGATGGAGTTTTTCGTGAGGCCCGGCACGGACGAGGAGTGGCACGAGTACTGGCTGAACGCGAGGGAGTCGTGGTTCCTCGACCTTGGCCTGAGCAAGGAGAACATGCGCCGGTACGAGCACCCGGCGGAGAAGCGGTCGTTCTACTCCAAGCGCACCGTGGACCTGGAGTACCGGTTCGGATTCCCGGGCAGCGAGTGGGGCGAGCTCGAGGGCATCGCGAACCGGACCGACTACGACCTCGGCGTGCACGCTAAGGCCTCCGGCCAGGACATGAGCTACCTCGACCCGGAAACGAGCGAGCGCTACATCCCGTACGTGATCGAGCCGGCCGTCGGGGTAGACCGCACGGCCCTGGCCTTCCTGCTCGAGGCGTATGCCGAGGACGAGGCGCCCGACGCGCAGGGCAAGTTGGAGAAGCGGACCGTCATGCGGCTCGACGCCCGGCTCGCTCCGATCAAGGTCGCCGTGCTGCCGCTGTCGCGCAACGCTGACCTGTCGCCCAAGGCCAGGGATATCGCGGCGGCGCTGCGCCAGCACTGGAACTGCGACTTCGACGACGCCAGCGCGATCGGCCGCCGCTACCGCCGCCAGGACGAGATCGGCACGCCGTTCTGCGTGACTGTCGACTTCGACTCGCTGCAAGACCAGGCCGTCACGGTCCGCGAGCGCGACTCGATGAAGCAGGACCGCATCGGCATCGACGGGCTCGTTTCCTACCTGTCGGAGCGCCTAACGGGCTGCTGAGCCGGGACTCCGAGCTGCTCAGCGACATCTCAGGCGACTTCGTGCCGCCGCCGATCGGCTAGCCGAGGCGCTTGGTGTCGGTCAGCGCATCGAGAACTGCGCTGAGGGCGTCCTGGCCGGTGGCCTGCTCGCCGAGCCGCGGTGAGCGGCGGAAGATCTCGGCGGCAGCCTCGTGGAACCCGTCCGGCAGGCCGACGCTCGCCATGGTCTGCGCGATTTCCTCCATCTCGCCGACCCACCGCCACCCTTTCGTCACCGCTGCCCTGGCCGACCGCTCGACCTGGCCGATGAGCTGTGGCTGCGACTGCGCCCACTCTGCGAGGAGCGCGTCCTCGACGCCCTCGGCCTGCGCGAGGGCGCGGGCCGCCAGCAGCAGGGCAGAACTGCCCTTGGTCCAGGCCGCGTACGCCATCTTGACCGCGGATGCGGCGTTCGCGGGCCCGGCCACCATTCGCGGCTCCAGCGCAGTGCCGGCAAACAGGTCATGGACGGCATGCACGGCCGCATCGTCCTCGCCCGATAGATAGAGCCGGCTGGCGCCCGGCGCGACCGGCGGCGACCCGATGATGCCGCCGTCCACGAACCGGCCGCCGCCGGCTGCGATCAGCTCGCCGACCTGCCGGGCGGTGCCGGGCGCGACCGCGTTGGCATCGACATACACGCCGCTGAAGCCGTGCACGGCCCACGCGACGTCGAGCGCCGCGTGCGGCGGGCACACCGACAGGATCACGCCGGCCTCCGCCGCCAGCTCGCGTGCGGTGCCCGCATCGTCCAGGCCTGCTGCCTTCGCCCGCTCCGCCGTGACATCGCTGCGCCCCTCCGAGGCCCACAGCACCGGGAAACCGCGTCCGGTCAGGCACTGACCGACTGCAGCGCCCATCTCACCGGGGTTGAGCAATCCGACCGTTATCGCGCGCTGTGTCATGGCTGCCATTCTGGGCCGCGGCGGCCGCGACAGCCAGCCGGGTGCCGCGCGCGGGGCGGGCTAGGACCGAAGCCTGTACCCCGGCGCAGCGGGACCCTCGATAGGCTCGGAGCCGAGGGCCGCCAGGCCGACAGAAAGCGGCAAATGCCAAGGGGTGCGTTCCAGTGTCGAAGTTCGTCTACGACTTCAGCGAGGGCAACAAGGACATGAAGGATCTGCTGGGTGGCAAAGGGGCCAACCTGGCGGAGATGACCAACCTGGGACTGCCCGTTCCCCCCGGCTTTATCATCACCACGGACGCGTGTCGTCACTACTTGCAGCACCGGTCGGTACCGGACAGCCTCGCCGGGGAGATCACCGGGCACCTGACCGAGCTTGAGCACTCGATCGGCCGCAAGCTCGGCGACCACGCTGACCCGCTGCTGGTGAGCGTCCGGTCCGGCGCGAAGTTCTCGATGCCGGGAATGATGGAGACGGTGCTCAACATCGGCCTGTCCGATGAGTCGGTGCACGGCCTGGCCAAGCAGGCAGGCAGCGAGCGGTTCGCGTGGGACTCCTACCGGCGGCTCATCCAGATGTTCGGCAAGACGGTGCTCGACATCGAGGGTCAGGAGTTCGAGCACGCCATCGACAGCGCCAAGGAAGCCAAGGGCACGCGCAACGACCTCGACCTGGACGCTGAGGACCTGCAGGGCCTGGTGGACACGTTCAAGTCCATCGTGAAGGACAAGACCGGCCGGGACTTCCCGCAGGACCCGCGCGAGCAGCTGGACCTGGCCGTCATGGCCGTGTTCAACTCGTGGAACGCCGACCGGGCCATCCTGTACCGGCGGCAGGAGCGGATCCCCGCTGACCTCGGCACGGCCGTCAACATCGTCGCCATGGTGTTCGGCAACCTCGGCCTGGACTCCGGCACCGGCGTTGCGTTTACCCGCGACCCCGGCAGCGGCCAGCAGGGCGTGTACGGCGACTACCTGCAGAACGCGCAGGGCGAGGACGTGGTGGCGGGCATCCGCAACACGGTCCCCCTGCAGGACCTGGAGCGAATCGACGCCAAGTCCTACGGCGAGCTCATGGGCATCATGTCCAAGCTCGAAACGCACTACAAGGACCTGTGCGACATCGAGTTCACCATCGAGCGCGGCAAGCTGTGGATGCTCCAGACCCGGGTCGGGAAGCGCACCGCTGCCGCCGCGTTCCGGATCGCTACGCAGCTGGTCGACCAGCGCCTCATCGACACGGACGAGGCGCTGACCAGGGTCAGCGGCAGCCAGCTCGCTCAGCTGATGTTCCCGCGGTTCGACGAGGGCTCGGACGTCACGAAGATCACCAAGGCGGTCAGCGCGTCGCCCGGCGCCGCGGTCGGCAAGGCCGTGTTCGACTCGGGAACGGCAGTGGAGTGGGCGGACCGCGGCGAGGACGTGATCCTGGTCCGGCGCGAGACCAATCCCGACGACCTGCACGGCATGATCGCCGCGCGCGGCATCCTGACCAGTCGCGGTGGCAAGACGAGCCACGCCGCCGTGGTCGCCCGCGGCATGGGCAAGACGTGCGTCTGCGGTGCGGACGAGCTGGAGGTCGACCTCGTCGGCCGCAAGTTCACCTCTACCAGCGGCGTGACGGTCCGCGAGGGCGACGTGATCTCGATCGACGGCACGTCGGGCACCGTCTACCTGGGCGAAGTGCCCGTGGTCGCCTCCCCGGTGGTCGAGTACTTCGAGGGCACGCTCGACCCGTCCTTCGATGAGCTGGTCGCCGCGGTGCACCGGCTGATGACGCACGCGGACGCGAAGCGGCGCCTCGGGGTGCGGGCGAACTCCGACACGGGCGAGGACTCTGCCCGGGCAGTGCGGTTCGGCGCGCAGGGCATCGGCTTGTGCCGGACCGAGCACATGTTCCTGGGCGAGCGCCGCAAGCTGGTGGAGCGGCTGATCCTGGCCGACGACGACGCGACCAGGACAGCGGCACTCGACGCGCTGGAGCCGCTGCAGCGCGGCGACTTCGTCGAGATCTTCGAGGCCATGGACGGGCTGCCGACCACCATCCGGCTGCTCGACCCGCCGCTGCACGAGTTCCTGCCCGACCTGACCGAGCTGTCGGTCAAGATCGCGCTCGCCGGTGATAGCGCCACCGACGCCGATCGCAAGCTGCTGGACGCCGTGCGGCGGCTGCACGAGCAGAATCCGATGCTCGGCCTGCGCGGTGTCCGCCTCGGCCTGGTGGTGCCCGGCCTGTACGCGATGCAGGTGCGGGCGATCGCGCACGCGGCCGCCGACCGGGTGAAGGCCGGCGGCAACCCGAAGCCGGAGATCATGATCCCGCTCGTCGGCGCCATCCAGGAACTGGAGGCTGCGCGCGAGGAGACCGAGAAGGTGCTCGCCGAGGTCGCCGCCGAGACGGGTACCTCGGTGCACACGCTGATCGGGACGATGATCGAGGTGCCGCGGGCCGCGATGACCGCGGGACAGATCGCGCAGGCGGCGGAGTTCTTCTCGTTCGGCACGAACGACCTGACGCAGATGGGCTGGGGCTTCTCCCGTGACGACGTGGAGGGTTCGTTCTTCAGCCGCTACATCGACCTCGGCGTGTTCGGCGTGTCGCCCTTCGAGACGCTCGACGCCGACGGCATCGGCCGGATGGTGCGGATTGCCGTCACGGAAGGCCGTGCGACGCGGCCCGATCTCAAGATCGGCGTGTGCGGCGAGCACGGGGGCGACCCGGACTCGGTCCATTTCTTCCACGACGCGGGCCTCGACTACGTGTCCTGCTCGCCGTTCCGGGTGCCGGTCGCCCGGCTGGAGGCTGGCCGCGCCGCCATCATGGAGACGACGGGCGGTAGCGACAGCAGGTGATGCCGCGGGGGGCGGCCTCCGCGGAAGAAGGCGGCTATGACGAGCACGCCACCGCGCGGCGCGCCGAGGAGCCGCCCAAGCGCGCCCGGCCAGAGGGCCCGCCTGGGCGTGGCCCGTTCGTACGGGACCGCGCCCGGGTGCTGCACAGCGCCGCTCTACGCCGGCTGGCCGCCAAGACGCAGGTGGTTGGCGTCGGCTCCGGTGACTTCCCGCGCACCCGGCTGACTCACTCGCTGGAGGTTGCGCAGATCGGCCGCGAGGTCGGCGCGGCGCTCGGCTGCGACCCCGACCTGGTCGATGCCGCCTGCCTGGCGCATGACCTCGGGCACCCGCCGTTCGGGCATAACGGCGAGTCCGCACTAGCTCAGCTCGCCGGGTACGGCGGATTCGAGGGGAACGCGCAGAGCCTCCGGCTCATCACGCGCCTGGAGGCCAAGGTGCCGGGCGCTGGCCTGAACCTGACGAGGGCGACTCTCGATGCCACGCTGAAATATCCGTGGCTCGGGCCCGGCGAGGACACCAGCTCGGCCGGCAAGTACGGCGCCTACGGTGACGACGCGGCGGTCTTCAGCTGGGTCCGCGAAGGTGCCCCGGCCGAGCGGCCCTGCCTAGAAGCGCAGGTCATGGACTGGGCAGACGACGTCGCCTATTCCGTGCACGACCTGGAGGACGGCCTGCACGCGGGGCTGGTCACCCTCGCCGCCCTGCGTGATGGGGCGGAGCGTTCCGACGTGGTCCGGCTCACGATCGACTCCTACTGCCCGCCGGGCTTTACCAGCGAGGCCGAGCTGGCCGACGTCTTCGCCGCGCTGCTCGCACTGGAGTGCTGGCCGGCCGAGTTCGACGGCAGCATGCGGGCCTCGGCGGCGGTCAAGAGCCTGACCAGCGAACTGATCGGCCGCTTCTGCACGGCGGCGCAGCTGGCAACCAGGCCAGCCGGGCATCCGCCGGTACGCCGCTACGACGCTGACCTGGCGGTGCCGCGCCAGCAGCGGCTGGAGTGCGCGCTGCTGAAAGGCGTCACCGCGTCGTACGTCATGCGGCGCGAAGGCGTGGCGGCGACGCAGGCCCGGGAGCGCGAGATCATCGCGGAGCTGGCCGGCGCGATCGCGGCCGGCGCACCGGGCACGCTCGACGCGCTACTCCGGCCCGAGTTCGAGACCGCAGCTGACGACCGTGCGCGGCTGCGCGTTGTCATCGACCAGATCGCCTCGCTGACCGACACGTCCGCGGTCGCCTGGCACTCGCGGTTGTGCGGCTAGCGGCCGACTGGACAGCCGAGCGAGCACGGCCGGGCTTCGGTGTAGCCGCGCGCCGTGAGCAGCTTTGCTACCTCGGCCGCGACCTGGCATGGCGAGCCTGTGACCGGTAGCCACCCGTACCGGAGTGTCGTGAGACCTTCGGCGGCGGCGGCATTGTCGCGGGCGATGTCCGCCCAGTGGGTGTCGCCTGGGTGCGCGAGGCGGCCATCAAGCTCAACAATGAGGCCGTACTGCTCGTACAGCGTGTCCCGCTACTCCGACCGGCCGCCGCGGTCAGCCCGTGCTTGCCGGGTACCCGCCGGCAGGTTGTGTGGTCGCTCGACATCGCGCACATAGCGGTGCTCAAGAACGGAGTGCTGGCCGGCTGCGTCGGGGGAGAGCAGCTCGGCGAGCAGCAGGCGACGTCGGAGTCGGCTGCGCGCGTCCGCCGCCTGGCGCAGCTTGGCCTGCGTTGTCAGCCTCCGGCCGAGGCCGCGGGTCACCCAGCTCACCGCGTCATCCAGACCCCCCGCCAACTCCCACAGATCGAGGACCGTTTCCTCAATGCGGGTCCGCGGTGGGTTCCTGACCGGATGAACTGCCTGCGCGGCCCGCGCCGAGTAGTGGATCGACAACTCAGGAGTGCTGCGGACTCGTCGGCAGCCAGGGACCGTCACGTGAATGCGAGAACTGCTCGCGTCGGTGAGGTGGTCGAGTTCGGCTGCGGTCTGATGGCTCAGCATGGCGCCGAGCCCGGCGTGCAGCACGGCCGCCCACAGCACCGCGACTCGGCCCGGTTCTCCGGAGAAGGTCGCGTAGACACCAGGGAACACCCGCTGCCAGCTGCCCCTGTCCAGCCGGGCAGCGATAACGGGCAGGCTCAGGCCAGCTTCGAGGATCTGAGTGCGCGACACGACGCCGAGCTGGTCCTCAGCTAGCTCGCGCAGCGCTATCGGCAGATCCCTGGCCACAACGCGAGCCTGCCCGGTCGTGCCGTACGCAGTTGCCAGTCCGTTCTGCCTGTGGACAAGCAGCGCCGCCGGCGATCAGGTTAATTCCGGCAGGCCAGGACCAGCCTGAATTTACCGGATCATGGACAGGCGCTGCATGTGCGGAACTGCTGGCGGGGCGTGACGAAACCGTTGCGCGTGCTTCCCGCGAGGCAGCTACTGAGCGTGAGAAGGTGTCACGCATGGAAACTAAGGCCTTCGACTTCACGGCATGGGGACTCGACGCTGACTGGCCGGCGCTGCGGTGGATCGAACCGATCTACGGGCGACGCGGCCAGCCGGTTCGTGGCGTGCGACTCGGTCACGCCAACGACACGGCGATGGTCCTGACATGCACGTATCCGCGGGCGCGCTTCGACTCCGAAGCTAATGCCTGCGGTTCCGATCCGGTTCGCGAGATCGCCTTCGAGACCACCTACGAACAGGTCAACCTGGCCCTGCATCAGATCAGGGAACCTGCCGAGCGGCCGGACGGGCTGGTCGGATCGCTGGTAAGCCACGCCAGTCAACAGGCCGACAGGTACCGCGACTGGTCTGCGGGTCGGTGGGGCGAGCAGGACGCGAGAACAACCAAGCTCGCGAGCTGGGTGTCGGGCTTCACCGCAGCCGACCCGGCCGCCTATGTGATCGTGCACGCCTGCGGCGTCCCCATCGATGACGTTCGGCTGACGACGATCCGCGACCTGTCTGGCTACGAGTCCAGCCGGAACACATCACCGATGCACTGGGAGCTGTGGCCGTCGCGCCCCGAGCTCGGCTACGACGACCTGGCGGGCGTGCTGGCCGGCTAGCCCGTTCGGCCCGTTCGGCCTGACGGCCTGACGGCCTGACGGCGCGCTAGGGGGAGTGGCCGTCCAAGAGGGCCGCGACGACACGCTCGGTACTGGCCAGATCCGGGAGCACGATGTCAGCCCCGGCCTCGGTGAGCTGCGCCGCCGAGAACCTCCCGGTGGCCACGCCGAGTGCGCGGGCCCCGGACACCGCGGCGGCCTCGATGTCATGCGGAGTGTCGCCGACGAGAACCGTCGCGCGGCCGGAAAAGTCGGCTCCGTAGCGCGCTGCTGCGTTCCGCCGGGCGACCGGAACCAGGTCGGCGCGGACGGCGCTCACATCGCCATAGGCTCCGGAGTCGAGGTCGAGGTGCTCGGTGAGGCCGAGCGGGTGCAGCTTCACCTGCGCCAGCGCCGGGAGGTTGCCGGTCAGCAATGACTGCACGACCGGCCCCCGTGCGGCGTGGCGGGCAACGGCTGCGAGGGCCTCCCGGACACCCGGCAGCACCGTCGCCTCGTCGCGGACCATCCCGGCCAGGTCCGGGGCTCGCGCGCCCATGACGGCGTGGAACCGCGACAGCTCCCGCGCTGCATCCAGTCCCGCTGCCGTCAGCACCTCCAGCGCGATCGAGGTGTCCGTGCGCCCGGCCATCGACGTGAGCTGGCCCGGCAGGTCAAGGCCGTAGAGCTCGGCGAGGACGATCTGGTAGATAGCCACGCCCGCCCGGCCCGCGCGCACCAGTGTGTGATCGACATCCCAGAGGACGAGCACCGGTCGCACGCGGTGACCCTACCCGACCGTCAGGACCGGCTCTGCGCGCTACGGGGCGGACGTCAGCTCTGCAGCACTAGACTCGCGCCATTGGCGCCACGCGACAGCGGGTGCGCCGTCGTGGGACACACCACAGCGTGCGACCGGGAAGGGCGGGGATGGCAGGCCGGATCCGGGACGAGGACGTGGCGCTCGTACGGGAACGCTCTGCCATCGGCGAGGTCGTCGGGGAGTATCTGCAGCTGCGCACCGGCGGCGCGGACTCGCTCAAGGGCTTGTGCCCCTTTCACGAGGAGAAGACGCCCTCGTTCAACGTGACTCCCTCCAAGGGGCTCTGGTACTGCTTTTCCGAGGGCGAGGGCGGCGACGTCATCAAGTTCGTCCAGAAGATCGACAATCTCGGCTTCACCGAGGCTGTCGAAAGGCTGGCGAAGCGGGCAGGCATCGAGCTGCGGTATGAGCAGGGCGGCCACATCCCGGGTCAGGAGCAGTCTCACCGGCGCAGGCTGATCGAGGCGCACAAGGCAGCGGCCGAGTTCTACGCCCAGCAGCTGGACACCCCGGCGGCAGCGACCGGACGCGACTTCCTGTCCTCCCGCGGGTTCGAGCTAGCCGACGCCCGGCGGTTCGGCGTGGGCTACGCGCCCGCCGAATGGGAGGCGCTGACCAGGCATCTGCGCGGACGCGGCTTCACGGAGGCCGAACTGCTGGCCGGGGGCCTCGTCAGCCAGGGCAGGCGAGGCCCGATCGACCGGTTCCGCGGTCGGCTGATGTGGCCGATTGCCGACCTCACCGGTGATGTCATCGCGTTCGGTGCGCGCAAGCTCGCCGCGGACGAGGACGGGCCCAAGTACCTGAACTCGCCAGAGACGCCGTTGTTCAAGAAGAGCTCGGTGCTCTACGGCGCGGACCTGGCCAGGCGAGAGATCGCACAGCACCGGCAGGCAGTCGTCGTCGAGGGCTACACCGACGTGATGGCGTGTCACCTGGCCGGCATCGGCACGGCCGTGGCGACGAGCGGCACGTCGTTCGGCGAGGGCCATATCACCATCCTGCGGCGGCTGCTCATGGACGACAGCCAGTTCCGCGGCGAGGTGATTTTCACCTTCGACGGCGACGCTGCCGGGCAGCGGGCGGCACTGCGCGCGTTCAGCCTGGAGGAGAGGTTCGTCACGCAGACCTTCGTCGCGGTGCAGCGGGACGGTCTCGATCCGTGCGACCTGCGGCTGCAGCGCGGCGATGCCGCGGTCCGCGACCTGATCGCACAGCGGGAGCCGCTGTTCGAGTTTGCGATCCGCAGCGTGCTGCGTGAGCACAACCTGGACACGGCCGAAGGCAGGCTGGCCGCGCTGGATGCCGCGGCTCCGATTGTGAGGCGGATCAAGGACCGCGGTCTGCGCCGCCTGTACGCGCTTAGCCTGGACCGCTGGATCGGCATGATGGACGAGGGTTTCGTGCTCGACCGCGTGCTCGGGCGCGGCGGGCAGCCGGAGGTGCGCGGGTCCAGGCCAGACAGCAACGGCGCCGTCCGGACCAGCCTGGCCGCCGGGCCCGGTTCGGGTCAGTCGCGCGATGGTGGTGGCGCGAGCTCAGGCCGAGCGACGACCAACGGCTCCGTTCCCTTCGCGACCGGGCCGGATGCGCAGCTCGGCTACGACGAGCACGACCCGATCGTCAACGTGGAACGCCAGGCGCTCAAGCTTGCTATCCAGCGGCCGGCACTCTGCGGGCCCGGATTCGATGCACTGCCGGCCACGGTCTTTACCGTGCCCGCGCACGTGGCCGTGTGCGATCTCATCGGGGCGAGCGGCGGAGTAGCCGGCGCCGGGTCGGCGCGCGAGTGGGCGGAACGGCTGCTGGCCGCCGCGCCGAACGACAGCGCGCGCGCCTTCGTGACGAGGCTGGCGGTCGAGCCGATCGAGGTGGCAGGCCGGACCGGTGAGCCGGACGCGACGTTTGCCGAGAAGGTGCTGGCACAGGTCGAAGAGCTGGCAGTGAACCGGGAGATCGCCAGTCTCAAGTCGCGTCTGCAGCGGCTGAACCCGGTCAATGAGCCTGGCTACAACCGGATCTTCGGCGACCTGGTGGCGCTCGAGCAGCGGCACAAGGTGCTCTTGGAGCGGGCGACGGGCGGGCAGTAGACACCGGGATCACGGTCCGGCGCTACTGACCGCGAGGTGACAATATTGTGTCCGCTCCGAGCGCGGATCCTGTCGCAGACTGGTCTGCATGAGCATCACGGCTGCGCCCCCCTTTGAGCAGGTAGCCGACGTCATCGCTCACGCGCGTGAGCGCGGAACGGTCGCCATGACCGAGCTGTCGGCAGCTTTCGATCGCAGCGATCTGTCCGCCGACGCTGTCGACAACGTGCTCAAGTTGCTCGCTGACGAGGGCGTCGAGATTACCGATCAGCCTCAAGACGCCGATGACCCGTTGTCGCGACAGGCGCAGACCGAGCCGCGCCGGGCCGTCACTGGTGATCTGGTCCGGATCTATCTCCGCGAGATCGGCCGGGTACCGCTGCTGACCGCGCAGGACGAAGTAGAGCTAGCGAAGGCGATCGAGGCAGGCCTGTTCGCCGAGGAGAAGGTTCAGGGCTGTCGCGCCGGGCAGCCCGGCTGCGACGGTGCGGAACTAGCCGAGCTGATGCTGATCGCAGCCGACGGGGTAACCGCCAAGCAGCGTCTGATCGAGGCGAACCTGCGACTCGTCGTGTCCATCGCCAAGCGGTACATCGGCCGCGGCCTGGTGTTCCTTGACCTTATCCAGGAAGGCAACCTCGGCCTTATCCGCGCGGTGGAGAAGTTCGATTACACCAAGGGCTACAAGTTCTCCACATACGCCACCTGGTGGATCCGGCAGGCCATTACCCGCGCGATTGCTGACCAGGCCCGCACCATCCGGATTCCGGTGCACATGGTCGAGACGATCAACAAGATGGCCCGGATTCAGCGCCAGCTGCACCAGGAGCTCGGCCGCGAGGCCACGCCCGAGGAACTTGCTGCCGAGATGGGGATGACCACGGACCGGGTTGCCGAGATCCAGCGGATCGCCCAGGAACCGGTCTCGCTGCAGTCTCCGATCGGCGAGGAGGACTCTGACCTCGGGGACTTTATCGAGGACGCCGATGCCGTGATGCCCCTCGAAGCTGCGGCGTTCATCCTGCTGCAGGACCAGCTCGACGAGGTACTCGAGCAGCTAAGCCTGCGGGAGCAGCGGATCATCCAGCTGCGGTTCGGTCTCACGGACGGGCACCCCAGGACACTGGAGGAGGTCGGCCGCGAGTTCGGCGTGACAAGGGAGCGGATCCGGCAGATCGAGTCCAAGACGCTCGCTAAGCTCCGGCATCCCAGCCGGTCCCAGATGCTGCGGGAGTACCTGGCTTAGGCCCGGGCGCCCGGCCTTCCACAAGTTCGTGCGGTCTAAATCACCGCATATCACCTAAAGACGGGCATACGCTGGCTGATCGACGGCGAAATGCGCGACCTCAAGCGGTCTTGCCGGCAGCGCTCCTTGGCCGCCAGCGCGCCCGCAGGGCTCGGCCGAGAGTTACGGCAGGTCGGGCTTAGGGTGGCTCGCGCCGCCGGTAGTCGCGAACTGGCTCGTCTCGGTGGTTTCCTGCTCAGTGTCGCCGTTGCGCTGCCGCATGCCCGGGATGCGGTTGCCCATCGAGTGCGCAGCACTATGCGCCATCTGCGGCATCCGGTCGGCGAGCTGGCCGCCGACCTTCTGTGCCTGGGTCTGGACTGTCCCGCGGGCCTGCTGCACAGCCGGGTGCTCGAGAGCGGTCTGGGCGTACTTAATGATCTGGTCGTAGGTCTCTCTGCCGGACCGCGCTCCGGCCACGAAGCCGGCCGCGAACCCGGCCACGAAGCTCGCTCGATACAGACGCATCTGGTTCTCTCCCCGTCAAGAGCTTTGCTGCGTTAAGTGCCCGCTTCGCGCCGGTCCATGCACGCAGGTCGGCCCCGCCTGGCAGCCGTGCGCGAGATGCGCGGCAGTGCGCTACCCTTGTGCGCGCAGCGCCGAACCCGAGCCAGGGTCGGCCTGGGCGCTAGCGATCCCGCGTAGCTCAATTGGCAGAGCGTCCGGCTGTTAACCGGCAGGTTATAGGTTCGAGTCCTATCGCGGGAGCTCAGAGCCCGTTTCCGAACAAGGAAACGGGCTCTTGGCGCTTCTGCGTCGGCTCCTCTGCGCTGCTGCGCCGGCTCCTCTGCGCTGCTGCGCCGGCTCCTCTGCGCTGCCACGCCGGCTCCTCTGCGCTGCCACGCCGGCTCCTCTGCGCTGCCACGCCGGCTCCTCTGCGCGGCTGCGCTCCAGTTCCGGGCCGTGCCGCTCAGGCTGCCGCGAGTGTGGCGTAGCGCTCCAGGATGCCGGGCCATCCGCCCGGTCCGCTGACGCCACGGTAAATCCCGAGGGCGCCGGAGCCGTGTCGGCCGATGTTCCGGTGCTCGAGTTCGACCTGGGTCCGTCCGTCTGGCTGCTCCTGGAAGGTCACCTCGAACTCGCTGGCGCGGCTGATGTCGGGGTCATAGACCCACGCGTCACCATCGGCGGTGATCTGCCATGCGACCACGATGCGGTGCGGGGCCTGGCAGGCGAGCACGCGGCCCCATTCGCACTCGCTGCCATCCACGCCACGCTCGTAGTACCGGCCGCCCGTCCGCGCCTCGAGCACGGCCTCGGCCATGTCGGCCGTCCCGATGTGGTGGCCTGGCCACCAGCTGCTGAAGCCGTCCGTGAACAGCGCGAACGCCTGGTCTGGCGGAAGTGGCACGGTGACCGCGTACCGGACCGTCTCAGTGGTCTCGCTGGTAGCTGCCTGGTTGCTCATTGCTCCTCCTGATGCCCGTTGTCGCCAGCCGTGCCTATCACTGCTGGCTGCTCTCCGTTACCTGATGCGCCGCTACCTGCCGGGCGCTGGCCACCCGCACGGCTTCTGCCTGAAATGCCGCCATCGCCTGGCCCCACATCTGGTCCAGGTAGCGGTGGATCGCCTGGACGCCCTGCTGCCTGAGCTGGTAGATCCGCCTGGTGCCGTCCGGGCGGTCGCTGACCAGCCCCGCGTCCTTCAGCACGCGCAGGTGCTGGGACACGGCGGGCAGGCTGACCGGGAGGTCTGCGGCGATCTCGCCCACCGACTTGGGCGCTACCGCGAGGCTCTCGAAGATCGCCCGACGGGTCGGATCGCCCAGTGCCGCGATGCCGGCCGATCCGTAAGTTTCCACGAACGGTAAGCTATAACTTACTGACTAGGCTGTCAAGCGGCCGATCGACGGTGCCGTGACTCGGCGCCTTCCGGCGGTGTTTGGCGCGCAAGCTAGCCCACGTGGTCGCTGCGAGACACGCGACAATGACCGCCAGCGAGATGGCGACCGGTATGTGGATCACGCCCGCGAGCAGCATCTTCAGGCCGACGAAGCACAGGATGACGGCGAGCCCCGTGCGAAGGTAGACCAGCCGGCTCATGAGACCGTCCAGCAGGAAGTAGAGCGAGCGCAAGCCGAGGATGGCGAAGGCGTTCGCCGTGAACACGAGGAACGGCTCGCGCGTGACGGAGAAGACCGCGGGGATGGAGTCCACCGCGAAGATCACGTCGCTGATCTCAATGAGGACAAGGACGATCAGCAGCGGGGTAGCCGTGCGGCGACCTGCCTGGCGGACCCAGAACCGGTCGCCGTGATAGCGATCGGTGGTCGGGATCACCCGCCGGATCAGACGGGTGCCGCGCTGGGCGGACTGGTCGCCGTGGGGGCGGACCATCCGCAGGGCGGTCACCAGCAGAAAGAGGCCGAAGACGTACGTCACCCACGCAAAGCGGCTGAGTAGTGCCGCGCCCGCGGCGATCATCCCGGCTCGTAGCGCGAGCGCGCCGAGGACGCCGAGGAACAGAACCCGGTGCTGGTACGCGCGGGGAACGGCGAATGCGGCGAAGATCAGTGCGAAAAGGAGAACGTTGTCAACTGACAGGCTCTTTTCCAGCAGGTAGCCGGCGTAGTACTCACCAGCGCGTGCTGGCCCCCAGGCCGCCCAGACGACCGCGCCGAAACCGGCGCCGAGACCCACCCAGACAGCGCTCCAGCGCAGTGCCAGTGCCGTCGTCGACCCGCTTGCAGCACGATGCGCAAGCATGTCTGCGGCGAGCATGGCGACGATGGCAGCCAGCGTGGCCACCCAGACCCAGACCGGGACCGACATTGTCGGCTCGCTTTACAGCAGCATGCGTTCTGACGGCGCTGTCGTCAGAACGCTGTCGGCGATGCCGCCGGTGGCAGCAGGCCCGCGTCGGTGAGTATCAGCCGGGCCTTGTCGACCGTTCCCTCGCGGGCAATCAGGTCAAAGCGCCCGGCGGTCAGCCCGCGCACGGAGCGGAAGTCACGCTGACCGCGCTTCGCCGCGTGAGCGGCGGAGCCGAGGATGGCGCCCCACAAGGCGCCGAGTCCGGCTGCTGCCGCGATGACGCCGAGCCAGGTGTTCCCGTCGGTGAACAGGCCAAGGAACAGGCCGATGAGCAGGCCAATCCACAGCCCGCTGAGGGCCCCTGCCGCCGCGGATCGCGCGGTCGTCAGCCGCCCGGTGACACGCTCGATCAGCTGCACTTCGCTGCCGATAAGGTCGAGCTTCTCCACGGGGAAGCCCTCGTCGGAGAGTCGGTCGACAGCGCGCTGTGCGCTCGCGTAGTCCTCGAATCGCGCCACGGTGTTCCAGGCGGCGCTGATCGGGTTCAGCATCGGTGCTCCGGTGCCGAGCATTGTCATCCTTCCTGTCGGCGGATTGACACCAGCGTCGGTTGCCGCGGTGCAAGCGCGGCCGGCACCGAATGAAGATCCGGTGGAGTGTCCTTCCATCGCGCGAAAGCCGCGCTCGATCGTCTCGTCCTCGCCGGCGTGGAGGGCTTGGCCCTGTCCGGCGGCGCGGGACTCTGTCGGTTGCGCGCCCCCAGCGACCCGGCAGCTTTCCGTTTTGCCGGGTGAAAGGTCCGTTGACGCGGTCAGGTGGCGTTTCTAGCGTGGAGGGCGCCAGCGCGACGAGGAGGCCCGGATGGCGGAGATCGTGGTCGGGATCGCCTCGTCGCACACCCCCCAGCTCAGCTCCGGCGTCGACATGTGGACCGACCACGCTGACCGGGACCGGCGGGTGGGCGAGCAGGCGCGGCTGCTCGGCAAGGACGGGGAGTACCACAGCTACGACGAGATCCTGGCGCTCACCGACCCCGTCATCGGGCAGCAGCTGAACCAGTCCGCCTGGGACGCCAAGTACCGCCGCGCGCAGGACGCCATCGCCACGCTGACCGAGCGGCTCGCCAAGGCCGAGCCGGACGTCGCTGTAGTGATCGGCGACGACCAGCGCGAGCTGTTCCTGGATGACGGGATCCCCGCGCTCGCCTGCTACGCCGGAGACGAGCTTGTCGACTTCCCGCCAAACGCCGCGGCACGGGCGCAGCAGCCCAAGGGCATCCGCGCAGCATCCTGGGCCGTGCACGCCGATCACCCGGAACGCCACCCAGTGGACGCGGCGCTAAGCCGGCACGTCGCCGAGCAGCTGGCGCTTGCCGATTACGACATCACCCTGCTGACGCAGCAGCCCGCCCGGCGCAGCCTCGGTCACGCGTTCACGTTTCCGCGCTACCGGCTCGGGCTGCCTGCTACGACGCCCCTCGTTCCCATCTTTATCAACACCTACTACCAGCCGAACGTGCCGTCCGCGGCCCGCGCCTACGGCGTCGGCCAGGTGATCCGGAGATCGGTGGCGAGCTGGCAATCCGACGCCCGCGTCGCCGTCATCGCCTCGGGCGGCCTTACTCATTTCGTCATCGACGAAGAGCTCGACCACCGGGTGCTCACCGGCATCACCGAACGCGATGCGAGCCTGCTCACCTCCCTGCCGCGCGCCTCGCTGCGGTCGGGGAACTCCGAAATCCTCAACTGGGTGGCGGCGGCGGGAGCCCTGGAAGGCCTGACCGCGACCGCCGTCGACTACGTTCCCGGCTACCGGAGCCCCGCGGGCACAGGCACGGGCATGGCATTCGCTTACTGGGATTAGCCCGGGACGAAGCGCGCCCCGGCCACGGAAGGATCAGCTGTGTATCAGGACATCCCCGTGCTCGACGTCCACGGCCACGTGACGGTGCCGCAAGCCGCCAACTCGTTCCTCGTCATGATGCTGGGCTCCAACACCCCGATGGCGAGCCCGATCGGCCAGCAGGCCGCCGGACCGGCCGGGGTGACCCCGGACGAGTTCAGGGCCGCGGCCGCCGGCCATGCCAAGTACATGGATGACCGGAACATCGACGTGCAGATCATCGGCCCGCGCCCGTTCCTGACGATGGGCTGGATGGAGCCGCACCTGGTGCCGGCCTGGGCCCGGTACGTGAACGACATGATCCACCAGCAGTGCACGTTCTTCCCCGACCGGTTCCTCGGCGCCTGCGCCCTGCCGCAGATCAGCGATGCGCCGGACATCTCGCCCTGCCTCGACGAGCTGAACCGCTGCGTTACCGAGTACGGCTTCGTCGCGGCGTACGCCTCGCCCGATCCGGCGGGGCGGCGGACGACGCCCGGCATGCACGAGCCGTACTGGTTCCCGCTGTACGAGCGCTGCCAGGAGCTGGACATCCCGATCATCGTGCACGGCACCAACGCGCTCGACTCCCGGTACCGGGTGGTTCCGCACAACTACCAGCTCGGCTTCCTCACCGAGCAGTACCTGGCGGGCCAGTTCCTCAGCCATGGCGACGTGTTCGAGCGGTACCCGGAACTGCGCGTGATCATCTGCCACTGCGGCGGTGCCCTCGACCGGTTCATCCCGACCGACCATCACCTGGCGCAGAAAGATCTGAGCCGGAACCTGTTCTACGACACTTGCGGGTACGACCTGGTCTTCCTCGAGGCGGCGATCCGGCAGCGTGGCGTGGGCCGGATGGTGTTCGGCTCGGAAGCGCCCGGCTCTGGCCGGGCTGTGCGACCAGAGACCGGCCGCACGTCCGACGACCTGGTTCCGGTGATCGGCGACTTCGGCTTCCTGTCCGAGGACGACAAGAAGAAGATCTTCAACGAGAATCCGGCGAGGGTGGTGCCGGGGCTGGCGAAGATCGTCCGCTGAGCCGTCCGGATTCTAACCGCCCTGACCGGAACGGGGTGGCCGGGGCGGATGCGGCTGGTCACTCGCGGTTCTGGGGGTGTGCGCGCGTCCCGCTGGCGCCGGCGCAGACTGCTAGGAAGGAGAGAGGATGGGCGAGGAGCCGCGGGCAGAGACGGTCGGCAGCCTGCTGCGGTCGGACGAGGTGGTCCTGGCCGCCCGGAGCGGTCCCGACGACCGGGCCGCCGCGAAGGTTCTCGACGAGGCCGTGCTCGAAGCCATCGCGCTGCAGGAGGGCAGCGGTCTCGACGTGATCACCGACGGCGAGGTGCGACGGCTGGCGTGGGCGCAGACGACTCGGTTCCTCGACTGCTTCGCGGCTACGCCGGGACGCGGCGTGCTCAACTGGCGCGGGGGAGTGGCAGGTTCCCTGGTACCCGCGCCGCCGCCGCCGCCTGGCGTCGGTCAGCCGCCCGCCGCGGCAGGTGGCTACCCCGCGGTAGTGCGGCGGGTCGCCGACGCGGCGCGGATCGGGAGCATGACGGCCGAGTACGCCTTCCTGGCCCGGCACGCGCACGCGCGGACCAAGTTCACCATGGCGGCACCGAGCTATCACCGGCGTTACTGGTCGCCCGAGCACTCGATCGCGGCCTACCGCGACTGCGAGGAGTTCCTCACCGAGATCCGGGATTACTTGCGCGAGGTGGTCAGGGATCTGGTCGCGCTCGGCTGCGACTACATCCAGCTCGACGCCCCGAACTACGGCTCGCTCTGTGATCCGGATAGCCGGGCGCGGATGACCGCAGAGGGGCGGGACCCGGACGCCGAGACGGTCTTTGACGCCGAGCTCGATAGCTCGCTGCTCGATGACGTCAGCGGGATCACGTCCGCGTTGCACATCTGCCGCGGGAACGGGCCGGGCGGCGCCTGGCACTCCGCCGGAGGGTATGGCGCAATCTCCGGCCTGCTGTTCCCGAGGCTCGGCTTCGACCGCCTGCTACTGGAGTACGACTCCGACCGGGCGGGCACGTTCGAGCCTCTCGCCCACATCCGGCCAGGCACTGTCGCGGTGCTCGGACTGCTGACGACGAAGTCCGACCAGCTGGAGGACGAGGCCGACGTGGAGGAGCGGATCACCGAGGCAGCGCACGTCAAGCCGCTGGCCGAACTGGCGCTCAGTACCCAGTGCGGGTTCGCGTCCGTCCCGGCCGCTAATCCCGTGTCCGCCGCCGGGCAGCGGGCCAAGCTGGAACTCGTCGTGGCGATCGCCCGGCGCACATGGCCGGACTAACCATGCCGGAAACACAGGGCACTCCCGATGCCCTGCTGGCGCGGCTGGCGGCGCTGGACTCGTGCGCCTGCTCAGACGCGCTTGACCGGCTGGGCCTGCTCGGCGTCGCGTCCGGCCTCCGGCCGCTCACCGTCGCTCGCCGGGTGACCGGGCGCGTTATCACGGTGGCTCTCGGCCCGGTCGGCCGTGCCGGAGCCAGCGGCGGCAGGAGGCACCTGGGCACGGCCGCGATCGAGGCCGCCCAGCCCGGTCACGTGATCGTCGTCGCCGCGGGCGGGCGTGTCGACGCGGCCGGGTGGGGCGGAGTGCTGTCGCTAGCGGCGACAATGCGCGGCGTGCGCGGCGTGATCGTGGACGGGGCGTGCCGGGACGTGGACGAGAGCACCGCGCTCGGCTTGCCTGTCTACGCTCTCGCCGCGATTCCGGCGACGGCGCGCGGCCGGCAGGCTGAGGTCGGCTGGAACACTCCGGTCGAGGTCGCCGGGATCACTGTCGTGCCCGGTGATCTCGTGATCGCCGACGGCAGCGGCGTGGTCTTTGTTCCGGCCAGCCGGGCCGCCGACGTCATCGTCGCGGCAGAGCAGATCGCCGCGCGGGAGGCTGCCATGGCCCGGCGGCTGCGGGCCGGCGAGCCGGCGTCCGCCGTGCTGTCGGCCGATTACGAGCAGATGCTGACCACAAGGAGGGACGGCCCGTGACTAGTCCGGTGCCAGCCGGCGACCCGCTCGTGCGCGGTCTTGCCGCGCTCGACATCAGCCATATCAGCGACGCGCTTGACCGCCTCGGCATCGCAGGCCAGTGCCTCGGGATCCGGCCGCTAGACAGATCGTTCCGGCTGGCCGGGCGCGCGTTCACGGTCCGGTACGTCCCCGTTGGCACCCAGCGCGGCACGGTTGGCGACTACATCGATGACCTCGAGCCCGGCCAGGTTCCGGTGCTCGACAACGCCGGACGCGTCGACGCGACGGTCTGGGGCGATCTGCTAACGGTGACGGCGCACCGGATGGGCCTGCCCGGCACCGTGATCGATGGCGTCTGCCGGGACACCGACCGCAGCCTCGAGACCGGCTACCCCATCTTCAGCCGCGGCCACTGGATGCGGACAGGCAAGGACCGGGTGCAGGCGGACGCCTACCAGGTGCCAGTCAGCATCGGGGGCGTCCGCGTCGAGCCTGGTGACGTCCTCATCGGCGGCGCGGACGGGCTGCTGGCCATTCCGGCCGGGCGGGCCGCCGAGCTGCTCGAAGTCGCAGGCGAGATCGCCGAGCGCGAGGAGCGGATCCGTGTCGCCGTCGCGGCTGGCGGCCGGCTAGACGAGGCCCGCGCCTCAGCCGGCTACCACGACCTGCAGCACCGCACCAGCTAACGGCTGGAGCCTGGCCGGGCTTGGCAGTCTGCAGGCAGGGAAGTGCTGCGCAGTGGTGTGGTCCGATGGCGGCTGACGCGCGGGCCAGTGCAGGCCCGGGACCTGAGAACCGCGGCGGCCTGGCACGGGGACGAGTCCCCGGGCCAGGCCGCCGCGGTGCCGGATGGGCTAGCTGCCCATCGTCTGCGGATTCACGCCTTCCAGGTCCTGCTTCGTCACCCGGATCATGACCAGCGTGATGACGAGCGCCAGGGCCATGATTCCGGCCGAGACCAGGAAGCCGCGGGAGAAGCCGGTCGCGAGTGCGTGGTCGGTCATCGACTTCTGGATGACGGCCATCTGGTGCGGACTCGGCTTGACGGCGTGGCCGGCTGCCGCCGCCCTCGCGGCCACTTCCTTCGCGGCCGCGGCCGAACTGCGCAGGTGATCGGCGAAGACCGTCCACGCGACCGTGCCGAGGATGGCCAGGCCGATCGAGCCGCCGACCTGCTGGCCGGTGTTGACGAGGCTGGATGCCACGCCTGTGTCCTGCTCGTCGACCTTGGATAGCGCCACGAGGAACAGCGGCATGAACAGGCTGCCCAGGCCGACCCCGGTCACCAGCATCGGGCCGAGCAGGCCGCCCGCGTACGAGCTGTCGGCACTGATCCGCGACAACCAGAACATGCCCCCGGCGGACAGGATCGTGCCGAAGATCAGGATCGGCCTGGCGCCGATGCGACCGACCAGCGCGGCGCTGACCCCCGCCATCGCCATGATGGCGCCGACCATCGGCAGATAGCCGATGCCGCTCTTGAGGGCGCTGTAGCCCCAGACGGTCTGCACGAAGATGGTCAGGAAGAAGAACAGCCCGAACATCGCCGTGCCGATGCACAGCAGGATGAGGTTCGCACCTGACCGGCTCCGGTTGCGGAATATCCGCAGCGGGAGCAGCGCATGCTTGCTGCGCGACTCGATGACGACGAAAGCGGCGAGCAGTACGACAGCTGTCACGAGCGACGCGACAACCTTCAGGTCACCAAAGTGCGACACGCCGTTCTGGGTGGTGGCCGCGTTGGACAGGCCGTAGACCAGCGCGGTCAGGCCGCCGGTGCCAGTGATCGCGCCCGGCAGGTCGAACCGGCCGGTGTGCCGCTCCGACTCAGACAGCACCCGCGTGGCGAGGAGCGCCACCACGATGCCGATGGGCACGTTCACGAACAGCACCCAGCGCCAGGATGCGTAGGTGGTCAGCAGACCGCCCAAGATCAGGCCGATGGCGGCGCCGCTGATGGCCATGGCCGATACGACGCCGAACGCCCGGTTCCGCTGCGGGCCCTCCGGGAATGTAGTCGCGACCAGCGATAGCGAGGTCGGCGCCACGATCGCGCCGCCGAGCCCCTGGAGCGCCCGGGCGGCGAGCAGCCAGCCCTCGCTGGTAGCGAGTCCGCCGAGCAGGGAGGCGAGCGAGAACACGATAAGGCCCGCGATGAAGACACGCCGCCGACCGAGGATGTCACCAGCCCGGCCGCCGAGCAGCAGGAAGCCGCCGAAGGTCAGGGCGTAGGCGTTGACGACCCACTCCAGGCCCGTGTTCGAGAAGCCCAGGGCGTGCTGGATGTGGGGGAGCGCGACGTTCACGATGGTGGCGTCCAGCACCACCATCAGCTGAGCTGCGGCGATGACCACGAGGGCCAGGCCGAGGCGGCGGGGCGGGCTCGCTTTCTCGGCCCCCCGGCCGAGGACGGCGCCTCCGCTGGCTGGTTGTGCCAGGCTCGATGACTTGGCAGGCATTTGAGGGTGACTCCTTAGTTACGCTCTGTGGCCAGCACGGACCTAGTGCTGCCGACACGACGATTTGGTTGTTGCTCTCGTAAGGGAGACCGACCTGGACGCGCTTTTGTGACGCGGTACCGCCGCCTCCTATACGAACGACCCGGCCGCAGATCGACGCCTTACGACTGGGCGGGCACGGCGCTATCCGTGCCGCCAGCGTCAGGCTCGTGCTGTCGGCATTGCTCTGCTTGGTTGTT
Source organism: uncultured Actinomycetota bacterium (assembly GCA_963718765.1). GTDB lineage: Bacteria > Actinomycetota > Actinomycetes > Streptosporangiales > Streptosporangiaceae > JAJYUU01. The sequence continues at coordinate 536,021 of CAVQZV010000014.1, read as the reverse complement.
GCGGCGACGTTTTGGCGCGCTACTGGTCGCCTTGATGTCCATTCCAGGGCCACGTGCCCCCGGCGGTCCTGTGCGATGGCAGATTCTGCGTGAGCGGTGCTGGCCGGTCAGATCGAGGCCAGCGGGCGGCCTCAGTCAGAAGCCGCAGCGTGGCTCACGGCGCGCGTCACCTCCCCCATCGGGGGCTCAGCGGCGTCGGCGTCCGGCGAGCGCTCTTGCTCTTCACTGTCATGCAGCGCATGGACGAGAAGATTCGCCAGCTTGCTGTGCATGGCTTCTGACGTGTCCGCCCCCGTTGCGGCCGCGCCATCGGCATCGGTGCTGAGCATCTTGCGGATCAGGGCAAGAAGTTGTGAGCGCTCGTCGAGGTCAAGAGCCTTGTTCCACGGCATCCGCGTCGTGATCTCGGTCTCAATCTTCTGCTTGAGGCCGAGCCCTTCCTCGGTGAGCACGACATTCTTGATCCGGCGGTCGGCTGGATGGGGTTCGCGCCGGGCCAGCCCGCGCTTCTCCAGCATGTCGGCGACCAGGGTGACGAAAGAGGCGTCGCAGTGCATCCGCTTGCCGAGTTCCTTCATCGCCAGCGGGCAGTCCAGGAAGTGCAGCGCCTTGACGAACGGCATCGGGACCCCGAGTTCCTGGGCCAGCGCTTCGCCTTCCCTGATGATCCTCCCGATCAGCTCGAAGAAGCAGTCGGCGACTTCCCAGGTCTGCGACTGCTCGTCGACGGGCTGACTGGTCACTGTCCTACTCCGGTTCTGCTGAAGAGCGCTTGAGCTGATAAATGATTGAGCACCTCAAACACTATTCCCGTTCGCTTGAGCATGTCAAACGTTCTAGTCCTCAACTATTTCCTACCCCCGTGGCGGCGACGACGCAGGGTGCGGCGTCGGTGAGGCAGGCGACCATCGGCGGTGCCGCGCCCTTTGGTAACGATCCGGTAAAGATCGCCAGCCGGTCGGCGGTTTTCTGGCCTCCTGTGACTAATCCGGTAGATCTTTTGCCCGTCAATGGCCGCGCTTGAACGCGCGGCCGGGCAGCCGGGATGAGGGGGGTCCTCAGCGTTGGACAACACGGCTGCGCGCATGGCCACAAGAGTCCGCAGGCGGCCGACTGCCGTGTCAGGTGGGTGCGCACTGGCGCTGCTGGTCGCGACGGCCCTCTGCAGCCTCGCGACACCGCGGGCCGCTGACGCGGCATCGACTCCGACGTTTGTCCAGCAGGCCAGTGCGCACGGCGGAGCTAAAAGCAGTCTGTCGGCCACCACTGGCGCGAGCGTGTCCAGCGGCGACCGTCTCGTTGTTGAGGTCGGCATCTGGAACTCCAAGAACGCGACGACCAGCTCCGTGACGGACTCCCTCGGCAACGCCTTTGTCGAGGTCATGCATTTCACCGCGTCAGACAACACCGAGATGAGTGTCTGGACGGCCCCGGTCCCCACGGGGGGCAGCGTCGCGACGGTCACTGCCAAGCCCACATCGGCTGCCGATATGGGGATTGTCGTCCTGGACTATTCCGGCATGTCTCCGGTGGCGGACGCGACGGCGGTGGACCAGTTGTCGCACTCAACGGGCACGACAACGGCGGCGGCGGCGGTCCAGACAGCGCCGACAGCACCGACGACCGCGGCGAACGAGCTGACAATCGGGTTCTACGCGGATTCGGGCTTCGGCGACGCTGTCGGCGGCGGCTCCGGCTACTCAGTCCGGGCCAGCATGTCGCCGACCAGTGACATGGAAATGCTCGCCGAAGAGCAGCCGGCATCGGCAGGCTCCACTCCGGCTGCGAGCGCCGCGACCGGGGCCAAGACGATATGGCTGATGGCGACTGTTGTGTTCGCGTCCGCCAGTCAGAGCGCTCCGCAGGCGCCGGGCGGCGTGGGAGCAAGTCCCGGTAACAACGCAGCAACTGTCACCTGGACGGCGCCGCCGAGCGGCGGCAGCCCGATCACCAGCTACAGCATCACCCCGTATAGCGGAGGCGCCGCGCAGCCAGGCACGGTGGTATCAGGCACTCCGCCTGCCACCTCGGCCACCGTGTCCGGGCTCACCAACGGCACGACGTACACCTTCACGGTGACGGCGACCAATTCCGTCGGCACCAGCCCTGCGTCGGCACCGAGCGGGCCCGTCACGCCGAGCGCGCAGCCGCAAGGCCAGTGGAACTCGGTCATGACATTCCCGATGGAAGCCATCAGCTCGATCCTCATGGACAACGGCAGCTTCATCTTCTGGGACGGCTGGCAGCAGCCGGAACCTACCCAGGTATGGAATCCAGCGTCGCCAACGGCCTTCACAACGGTCAACGCCCCGGACAGCATCTTCTGCGACGGGGCAGCCCAGCTGCCGGACGGGCGCATCATCGTCATCGGCGGCTACGGGGCGCTGTCGACTGGCCAGATCGGGATCGTGGACACGAGCATCTTCGATCCGTCGACCAACACCTGGAGCCGGGTAGCCAACATGAATCTGCCGCGGTGGTACCCGACGCTGACCGAGTTGTCCGACGGTCGCTACGTCGCGATCAGCGGCAACAGCACCGACGCGAACCACTGGGCGGACACGCCCGAGGTTTACGACCCCGGCACGAATACCTGGACGCTGCTCTCTGGAATATCGACGTCGCAGGTGCACGAGGAGGAGTACCCGTTTTCCTATCTGATCCCGAACGGGAACGTCCTCAACATCGGGCCGTCAGAAGACGTCACCCATGAACTGAACGTCGGCCAGCAGAGCTGGACGGCGGTTGGCGGGCAAAGTGGCATCCTCAACGGGTCGTCGGTTATGTACCTGCCTGGCAAGATCCTCTACAGCGGCGGTGCCTCATCAGTCATTACCACCCAGCCGGCCTGGGCGACCACCGCGGTCCTCGACACCACCGCATCGAGCCCGGCATGGCGTCAGACCGCGCCGATGCTCTACCCGCGCGTGTACCACACCTTGACGATGCTCGCCAACGGCCAGGTCCTGGCCGTCGGCGGCGGGCAGACCAGTGATCAGAGCCTGGTCACCTCCGGCGTGCTGCCGACCGAGATCTGGGACCCGGCCAGCCAGACGTGGTCGGCTGCGGCGCCGATAGCGGCAGCCCGGAATTATCACTCCACCGCCGTTCTGATGCCCGACGGCACCGTCCTGGTGGCCGGCGGCGGTCACTTCGACGGGCTGAACAACGCCGCGGAGGAGAACGCCCAGATCTACTCGCCGTCCTACCTGTTTAACGGAGCCCGGCCGACCATCACAGGCGCCCCGTCGGCAGGGACTTACGGCTCGACCATCTCGGTGTCCACTCCGGATGCGTCCGCGATCTCGGCCGTCAACCTGGTCTCGCTGGGGACCGACACCCACCAGATGGATATGAACCAGCATTTCGTGCCGCTGAGCTTTACGGCCGGCAACGGAAGCCTCAACGTGACCCTTCCGTCGTCCGCTGCCGTCGCCCCGCCTGGCCACTACATGCTGTTCATTCTCAACGGCAGCGGCACGCCGTCGGTGGCGAGCATCATCGGCCTCAGCCAGGCCACGACCCCGGTCGCCCCATCGGCGCCCACCGGCGTCACGGCATCGGCCGGCAATGCATCGGCCCAGGTGTCCTGGATCGCCCCCAACTCCGGTAACAGTCCCATCACCGGCTACACCATCACCCCGTCGGCCGGAGGCACCACGCTGACGCCGACAGTCGTCACCGGCAATCCGCCGGCCACGAATGCCACTGTCAGCGGCCTCACCAACGGCGTCAGCTACACCTTCACCGTGTCGGCCACGAACGCCGTGGGAACTGGCCAGGTCTCGGCACCGTCGAACGCGGTGACGCCGGAGGCGCCGACTCCGCCGGCTGCTCCTAGCGGGGTCGTGGCAGTGGGCGGCAACGCCTCAGCCACCGTGACCTGGACGGCTCCCGCCAGCGGCGGCAGCCCGATTACTAGCTACGTGGTCACGCCGTACCTTGCGGGTGTTGCACAAACGGCGACCACGGTGACCGGGACTCCGCCAGCCCCGGCCGCGACGCTGACCGGGCTGATCAACGGTCAGTCCTACACGTTCACGGTTACCGCTGCGAACGCTGTCGGGACGTCCCCGCCGTCGGCGCCGTCCGGCGCTGTGACGCCCTCAGCAGCGACAGTGCCCAAATTTGTCCAGCAGGCGAACGCGCACGTCCTGTCAGGAAGCACCATTTCGGTGACCCCGGCGGCGCCGCTCGGTACCGGCAACCGGCTCATCGTGGAGGTCGGCGTCTGGAGTAGCTCGAAGGCCACGACAGCAAGCGTCACTGACGCAGCGGGCGACGCCTTCACCGAGCTGACTCACTTCACCGGTCCCGACAAGACCGAGACCAGTATCTGGACGGCGCCGATTACGGCGGGTGCCGGCAACTCTCCCGCGATAACAGCCCGGCTGTCGGGATCCGCGTCGGCCGGCATCGCGGCGCTGGAGTACAGCGGACTGTCAGCATCGGCGGGCACAGGAGCGGTGGACCAGCTCGCGAGTGCCTCTGGCACTACCTCTGCAGCCGGGACGGTCTCGTCCGGATCGACCGTCGCAACGACAGCCGGCAATGAGCTCGCCGTCGGCTTCTACTCGGACTCAGGCTTCGGCGACGCGCTGACCGCCGGCGCAGGCTACACAGCGAGGACCAACGTCTCTCACACCAGCGACATAGAACTCCTCGCCGAGGATCAGGTCGTCGGAGCCGGCGCCACGCCAGCCGCAACCGTCGGCACAGGCGCCAAGACCACCTGGGAGCTCGCCACCATCGTCTTCAAGGCAGGCAGCCAGGTCCCGCCAACGGCGCCCGCCGCGCCAACCGGCGTTACGGCGCAGGCTGGCAACGGGTCAGCGATCGTGTCCTGGAACGTGCCGGCTAGCGGCGGCAGCCCGATCACGTCCTACACCGTCACACCGTATGTCGGCGCGACGGCGCAGACCTCGACAGTGATCAGCGGCAACCCGCCCGCCACGAGCACGAGCGTCACCGGCCTCAGTGACGGCACCGCCTATACATTCACGGTGACTGCCACCAATAGCGTCGGGACGGGCCCGGCGTCAGTGCCGTCAAACCCGGTCACGCCGACCGCGCCCACTGCTCCCGCCGCGCCGGGAGGTGCGACCGCGTCGGCCGGGAACGCCTCCGCGATCGTGAGCTGGACGGCACCAGCTAACGGCGGCAGTCCCATCACGATGTACACGGTCACCCCGTACCTCGGTGGCATTGCGCAACCGACGTCCCAGGTGGCTGGCAGTCCTCCAGCCACGACGGCCACCATCACCGGCCTGACCAACGGCGACTCCTACACCTTCACCGTGTCCGCTACCAACGCGGTCGGTACGGGACCGGCATCGGCACCGTCCCTGCCGGTGACGCCAACAGCCGCCGTCGCGCCGTCGTTCATCCAACAGGTGAGCGCGCATGGGTCCAGCAAGACGAGCATCTCGGTCACGATGCCCGCGACCGTCACCACCGGGAACAGGCTGGTGGTCGAGGTAGCTGACTGGAGCTCAGGTCACGCCACCACCGCCAGCGTCACCGACTCCGCGGGCGACACTTTCACCGAGCTGACCTCAGCGACCGCCTCCGACGGAACCCAGCTGAGCGTGTGGAGCGCCTCGGTTACCAGCAGCGGCGGCGCTAAGCCGACTATCGTGGCGAAGCCCTCAGCTGCGGCCGACATGGGCATTGCCGTGCTCGAGTACGCAGGCACGTCATCCGCTGCGGGCACCGGAGCCGTTGACCGGACAGCGACGGCCACAGGTACGACGACGACTGCCAGGGCGGTCAGCTCTGGCTCGACCGCGGCGACCACCGCGCCGAACGAGCTGGCGATCGGGTTTTACGCCGACTCGGGGTTCGGCGACTCGCTGACGGGTGGCCCCGGCTATGCAAGCCGCGTCAATGTCTCACTCACCGGCGACATGGAACTGCTCGTCGAGGACGGCGTGGTCGGGCAGGGAGCAACTCCGGCACCCAGCGTGTCGACCGGGGCAGCCACGATCTGGGAGATGGCCGCGGTCGTCTTCAAGCCGGCTGGATGAAGCTGATCATGCGAGGACGTTCTCTCATTGCCCTCACCGCGGCGCTGATAGTGACGGCCATGGTCACTTCGTGCGCTGACACGAGCCATGCCAGCGCGACCTCGCGCGTCACCTGTAACAGCTACGCGATTCAGGGGAGCGGCACGTTCCACGATGAGATCAGGATCCGGGTTCACGTCGCCAACCGCACCAGCCAGCCGGCTCACTACGCCGTCGACGTGGAGCTAGACCTCCGGCACGCTGACCCCAGCGCTGCGTCGAGCACGAACGTCGTGGTCAGCGGGCTGGTGGCAGCGAACTCCAGCGTCGAGCTCGGCCGCACGGTGCTGACCAGCGACGCAGTCAGCCAGTGCCGGATCGTCAGGGTGGACCGATCATGACGGTAATCGCGGCTGGGTCGCGTCTCCGTCGGCGGATCCCGGCACGCCGCTATCTGGCGAGCCTGTACCTGGATGACGAGCCCGGTCGCGGGGGTCTGCAGCTCTGCCTCGGGCTGTTGTGGCTTCTGGACGCTGCCCTGCAGTTTCAGCCGTACATGTTCAGCCCGTTCTTCGTCACCCAGCTCATCCTGCCCGTCGCCAACGGCAACCCGGGCATTGTCGCCAGTTCCATCACCTGGGCCGGGCACGCGATGCTCCAGCACGCCGCCCTGTACAACGCGATCTTCGCCATGATCCAGCTGCTCATCGCCATCGGTATCATCGTCCCGCGAACACGGAAGCTGGCCCTGGCCGCCTCCGTCGCCTGGGCAGTGGCCGTCTGGTGGTTCGGCGAAGGCCTGGGCGGGATATTCACGGGCGCCTCACCACTGGTCGGGGCCCCTGGCAGCGTCATCATCTACGCGCTGATAGCGATCTTGTTGTGGCCGACGGACAAGAAATCCATGAGCCCGGCAGCGTCGCCAGCGGAATCCAGTTCGCTCGGGCCGATCGGCGCCAGGATTCTGTGGCTAGCGCTGTGGGCGAGCTTCTGCTACTTCCTCCTGCTCCCGGACAACCGGGCCGCTGACGCAGTCGGCCAGGTCGTGTCCGTCACCGATGGCCAGCCCGGATGGGTCACCACCGTCATGAACGCGGTAGCCAGCGTCGCTGGCCAGCACGGACTGGCGATCTCGATCTTTCTGACAATCCTGTGTGGATGCGCAGCTATCGGCGTCCAGTCGCAGCGGCTGGTCAGGCCAGCGCTCGCCGTGGCAGCAGTCGTAGCGCTGTTCTTCTGGATTGGCGAAGGCCTCGGCGGAATCCTCACCGGCCAGGGCACCGACCCCAACTCCGGCCCGGTCCTCGTGCTCCTCGCCGCCTGCTTCTGGCCGCGCCGGGTGCCCCAGGTGAGCGGCTAGCCGCGCTCGATGAGGCCGCGGATGAAGGCTGCCTGACCCGCGTGTTGCAGGTCGTCCGACAGCACGCTCACCAGCCGGACGGCCATCGTCACGGGCGGATCCCAGCGGCGGTCCACGACCTTCGCGAGATCGGCATCTGTCAGCGCGCTGACGAACGAGATCGTCTGGTCGTACGTCGCGTCGTGGTAGGCGGCTAGCAGGTCGGCTGGGGCCCGGACGGCCGCAACCTGAGCCGAGGTATGGCCGTAGCCGGTATCCGTAGCATCGAGCGGCATGCCGAACTGCTTCTCGAAGCCTGAGAGCCACACCTGCGTGAGCCTGCCGGCGGCGGCCACGTGGTCGTCCTGGACCCTGGTGAGGTGCCAGACCTGCCAGCAGATCGAGTTCGCCAGCGGGTCGACGCGATACTGCAGGTCGGCCTCGGTCAGGCCGTCGAGCACGTCGTGCACAATCTCGCGAATGCGGCCGAAGCCATCCACGAGCAGGTCGGTACCCGGCATGCGCTGACCTCCTAATGGACCGAACGGCGCTTCCGAACGCTAGTACACCAAGTACGCCGGCTGACCCGTATCCAGGGGCTGCCGGCGCTGGTGCCGCAGAGCCTCGGCGGACTGATCGGGCCGCGCGCCGGATCAGGAGTTAGTGGCGAGCGAATAGGAAGTCCCAGATCGCGATCAGCAGAAGTGCGCCGACCGCCAGTGCGACAACCCCGCTGCGCCACCGGGTCCGCCGGCCTCCCTTCACCCGCTGATGGCCCACCTTGACGTCGTTGTGTGCCGCGACCGACTTCTGGCTATGCCAGCCGAGCGTCAACCCCGCTGCGAGGAAGATGATGACGATAAGAATTGCTGCCGGAGTCATGCCTCGTCCTTCTGCCTCCGGGGCCCCCTGCCGGTCTCGATGATCCCTCATCACGGAGTGTGACACCAGTAGCAACGCCGCGTAACGGCGGGCCCGGCAAGATGGGCCCAGCCTGGCAGTACGCGACAATTGGCCGTATCGGAAGGAGATCGCACCACGATGAGCGAGGCATTGACCGCCAGCACTGTCACCATGAGCGGCTACGGCGGCGACGAGATCGAGGCCTACCTGGCGGTGCCGGACGACGGCGCGGCCGCGCGCGGCAGCGTGGTCGTGATCCATCACATGCCCGGCTACGACACCTCGACCAAGGAGATCGTCCGGAAGTTCGCTGCGCACGGGTATGCGGCGCTGATGCCGAACCTCTACTACCGCGAGGCGCCGGGCGCCAGCCCAGATGACGCTGCCGCGGTTGCGCGCGCCAATGGCGGAGTGCCCGACGAGCGGCTCATCGGCGACGTCGCCGGCGCGGCCGACTACCTGCGCGCGCTTGCTGGCTCCAACGGCAAGGTCGGCGTGATCGGCTACTGCTCGGGCGGGCGTCAGGCGTTCCTCGCAGCGTGCAGCCTCCCGCTCGATGCGGCTGTCGACTGCTACGGCGCGTTTATCGTGGGCCCGGTGCCCGAGGGAGTGCCGCTCAAGGTCAAGCCGATCGTTGGCCTGGCCGGCAAGTTGTCCTGCCCGCTGCTCGGCTTGTTCGGCGCCGAGGACAAGTACCCCACGCCCGCCGAGACAGCGGAGCTCGGCAAGGCGCTCGAAGAGGCCGGAAAGCCGCACGAGTTCCACACCTACGACGGCGCCGGACATGCCTTCTTTGCAGTGGATCGGGTGGCGTACCGCCCGGAGTCCGCGAATGATGGCTGGCAGAAGATCTGGGATTTCTACGGCCGCTACCTGGCAAGCTGAGGAGCTCACATGTGCACGTACACCACTGAGCAGATCGAGATCACTGGCAGCGGCAAGGGCAGCGCGGGCTGGTTTTCGCTCAGCGACGCGGCCGTGTACTACGACCACCCGGTGCACGCGATGGCCGAGCACACGCTGAACATTGACTTCCGCAACCCCGGCAAGGGACCGTCTGCGCGGGTGGCGGTCGAGCTGACGGCTGAGTCGGCCCGCGCGCTGGTGGGCGCGATCGAGGCGGCGCTAGCCGCGGTGCCAACCGCGCTGGTGGCCTGACCGCTCCTGCCAGCATCAGGTAACCGGCGCGCGTTGTCGGCAGCTCGTGGCACGATCGAGAACTCGGGCTGCGGGAACGGCAGGAGGCTGCGGTGAAGTTCAGGGTCGACCGCGATGTGTTTGGTGAGGCAGTCTCGTGGGTCGCCCGCGCGTTGCCGACACGGCCGGTGGTGCCGGTGCTGAGCGGCCTGCTCCTGCAGGTCGACGGCGGCGAGTTGCGGCTGTCGTGCTTCGACTATGAGGTGTCCGCCAGCGCCACCGTACCCGCCGAGGTGGGTGAGCCCGGCAGCGTGCTCGTGCCCGGTCGGCTGCTGGCCGAGATCGTGCGGAGCCTGCCGCCCGCCGAGGTGGACGTGAGCACCGCGGCAGACATGATGATGGTGACCTGCGGCAGCGCAGAGTTCGCGCTGGTGTCGTTGCCGCTGGACGACTACCCCCAGCTGCCCGAGCTCCCCGCCGCAGCGGGCACCGTGGACGGCGGGCTACTGGCTACGGCCGCGGCCCAGGTCGTGCCGTCGGCGAGCCGCGATGACACGCTGCCCCTTCTGACGGGGGTTTGCCTGGAAGCTGAAGGCACTGTGCTGACGCTCGCGGCGACGGACCGGTACCGGATGGCCGTGCGCAGAATCGGCTGGGACCCGGCTGATCCGGCTGCGCGCTTCTCGGCACTTGTGCCCGCGAGGACGCTGGCCGACGTAGCGCGTACGGTGGGACCTGGCCAGCAGGTCACGATAGCGATCGGCCCGGCTGGCGACGGCCAGCACGCGGACGGGATGATCAGCTTTGAGGGGGCCGGCCGCCGACTGACGGCCCGGCTGATCGGCGCCGAGTTCATCAAGTACGAGTCCCGATTCCCGTCCTCGTTCGACGCCAGCGCCGAGCTCCCTGCCGCGGTCTTCACCGAGGCCGTGCGGCGGGTCTCGCTGGTAGCCGACCGTGGCGCCCCGGTCCAGCTTGCTTTCCGGGGCGATGTGGTGGTGATCGAGGCGCAGTCGGACGGCCGGGCGCGAGGCGTCGAGTCGGTGCCGGTCACGCTGGCCTGCCTAGACCAGGTCATTTCCTTCAATCCGCACTATCTGCTCGACGGCCTGGCCGCGGCGGCGCTGGCGGCCGGCGCGGACGCTGGCCGGATCAGGCTGGAGTTCACGAGCCCAGCCAGGCCGGCGCTTGTCACGTGGGTACCGGATGCCGGAGACCAGCCGGATTTCCGGTACCTGGTGGTCGCGCTGAGGGTGCCGTCAGCAGCCTGAGCGTTAGCGGCGGCGCTTGGCGCAGGTGCCGCGGCGCAGGCCGAAGATCCGCCGCAGCAGGCCACGGATCACCGCGAAGACCGCGATCAGCAAGCCGATCCGGCCGCCCAGCGGCCAGCGGAGGCCGACCAGGATCACGTCGTACACGAGCAGCCAGGCGGCCACTGCTGCCAGCAGCGCGCTGAGGGCGGCGAAGCCGCCGCGGTAGTGGCGGTTGCCATGGTCACCGCGGGAATAGCCGCCGGGTCGCGAGCTCGTCAGGTGGCCGGACGACTGCCCGACTCCCGCGCTGGGCAGGGGCGCGTTGTCGGGGCGCACGTGGGGCAGGTCGCCGGTGATGCGATGCAGATCGCGCTGGGTCTTCGCGTCGAACACCGCATCAAGCCGCTGGCTGAATTCGTCGAACGTCAGCCGGCCGCGCGCATAGTGCTCCCGCAGCTCAGCGGCCACTGACTCACGGTCGGCGTCCCCGATTCGCAAGCTCGGCTGTGATGCCATCTGCCCTCCGTCACCCCGTGCAGCTGGTCCCAACGAAAACGATATATCGCGATTCCCCTGGCGGCAACAGTAACGGCTCAGGGGTTGCTCTCGCTAATTCAGGAAGTAGCTAGCCCCGCCGGTCGCCGGGTTGGTCACCATGGCGGGTACCGAAACCGCGCCTGCGCGTGCGAACACCAGCGTGACGGTGATCTCGTGGCCGGAGATCATCTTGCCGGCATCGGTCACGAGCAGATGCGGCCCGTTCGGGTCCAGTCCCGTGAAGGTCCTGGCCGGAATGGCGATGCTGCGCACGGTGCCCATCTCGATGACGCCCGGGCGGACTGGCGACCGGAGCGTCACCGTGCCGCCCACGCTGATCCGGGCCCCCACGAGTTGGTCAGCAGGACCGTTGTTCTGCACGTCCACGTAGACGTCGGTGACGCCTGTGGCGCCGGGCTGGCTGACCTGCGCCGAGCTGAGCTTGATCGGAGGGCCTGCTTGCACGTCGCGCGCGGCGCAGCCGGCCGACAGACCGGCACCGGCAACTGCGACCGCGCACGCCACTGCGGCCATGGCTCGCCGCCGCGGGCGGCTGCCCGGGAGTGACCCCTGTGACGTGCCGTTACTGACCATGACGAACTGACCTTACCTGGCGTCCGCGATCCCGGCGTTGACGGTCGCTGCATGTACCGGTGCTTCTCGCGTCGCGGCTGTGTGAACTGGCGCTCCTTGCGTCGCGGCTGTGTGAACTGGCGCTCCTTGCGTCGCGGCTGTGTGAACTGGCGCTCCTCGTCGCGGCTAGGGCATGGTTCCGCGCTGGGCCTGGCCCGCCCGCGTCGGGTACACGCTCAGCAGGGGACTGCCGACCGGCAAGTGCGCGCATGCCGGGACCGAGTCGGCGACGAAGCTCGGCTGCGCGCCGCTGGCAAGACCTATCAGCAATCCGCCCGCGGTCACCGGCTGGCAGGTGGCCGGCGGGTAGTTGGCAGCGTTGATGATCTGCAGCCAGGCGTGAGCGCGTTGTCGCGGTGCCAGCACAACTGCCTGCACGGCCGTCGGATCCTGCTGAGCGGCGGGCGCGCCGATAACCGGGCCGCCGGCGCCCGCGGCCAGTGTCACCGCCGGGTACGACGGCATCGAGCACGGACTGGCTGAGACGTTCTCGAAGTCCAGCGGCACATAAGCGCTGCCCGCTGCCACCCCGGAGCTGGTGGTGTCGAGGCTGATCTGCACCGCCGATGGCGCGCACGAGCCCGTCGCCACGGCCGCGGCCGGGCTACTCGGCTGCGGACCGGACGACGCGGCGGGCGAGCCTGCGCCTGCGCCCGGGCCCGTCGGAGCCGGGAGAGAACCGCACGCGGCGACGGCTAGCGTGCCTGCCACGAGCGCGGCGACGGCGAGCGAGCGGGGCCTGTCCATCGGATGCCTCCCGGCTGCAGACGCGGCACAGGAATCTTTCCTGCTACGACGGTGCCACCGCCGGCCACGCTGACCGGGAAGCCACGCCGACTCAGGCCCCGGCGCCGGTGAGGCCAGGCCCGGACGGTGCTGACCCGCAGGACGACCTTGCTCGTGACCGCGCAGGTCTGCGTGGCGTCCTGCACGTAGAGGCTGCCGTAGTCGCCGGGCGGGTAGATCCGCAGCCAGCTGACATTGGTCGGCTGGCATTGTGCCGTCGAGTAGACGCCGACATCCGTGAGCCCCATCAGGAAGTTCGCCTGGCCACCGGGCTCTAGCGTCACCAGCGTGGCGGGCGACACCGTGTTACGGTTCGCGGCGGCGCCAACCTCGCTGCCACCGGGCGCGGTGACGAACGACACGCCTGGGTAGCCATACAGCGTGCACGACGCCGCGGAGGTGTTGGTCAGCACGACGTCGGTGTAGAAGGTGCCCGCGGCGCCTTGCGAGTTGGTGAGGCTGCCCTTCAGATCCGAGGCGAGGCAGGTGCCGGGCCCGGCCGCGGCCTGACTGGCGGTGGGCGTGGACCCGCCTGCGCTGGCAGGCGCGGAGCTTGGCTGCACCGTCACCGTATTGGTCGTCCCGGCACCAGGCGCGGCTGTGCTGCCGCACGCTGCAAGCCCGCAGCAGGCCAGCGCCGCCAGGACAGCCGGCCAGGTCAGCGAGGAAAGGCGCGCCGGTGCCCGGCGCGGGATACCGCCAACGCGGCGCGCGCCGCTGCGGGGGGCTGGGCTGAGCGGAAGAGCCATGGTTGCCGTCCTTCGCATCGACTGCGCCGGAAATCCGGATCTGTCCGCTAAGACGCTCCGCTGGGGGCGGCGGTTGGCGTTCTAGCCGACGTGTTTTCTCGGGGCGCGAGGTGGCCGCGCGGCCACAGGTGACCGCAGACCGGGAGCGGCCCGTTCCCTTCTGATTTAGGGTTTTTGTATGCCGACTTTCACAACCCGCCCCGAGCTGGCAGGCACGTTCGGAATGGTCGCGTCCACGCACTGGCTCGCATCCGCCACGGGCATGGCCGTGCTGGAGCAAGGCGGTAACGCTTTCGACGCGGCAGTCGCGGCGGGATTGGTCCTGCAAGTGGTCGAGCCGCACCTGAACGGCCCGGCGGGCGAGGTGCCGGTGATCGGGTTCGATGCCGCGGGCGGCCAGCCGTTTGTGCTCGACGGTCAGGGCCCCGCTCCGGCCGCGGCAACCCTGGAGGCGTTCGGCAGCCTCGGCATCGATCTCGTGCCGGGAACCGGGCTGCTGGCAGCGTGCGTGCCCGCTGCGTTCGGCACCTGGCTGCTGTTGCTCGAGCGCTACGGCACCATGCGGCTGCGCGAGGTGCTGTCGTACGCGATCGGGTACGCCCAGGCTGGCTATCCGATGCTCGCGGCGGCGAGTGAGGCGATCTCGGCGGTCGCGCCGATGTTCACCGAGCACTGGCCGAGCTCAGCAGAGATCTACCTGGCTAGCGGCGTGCCCGCAGCGGGCACCAGGTTCGCCAATAGGCCGCTTGCTGCGGTGTATGAGCGCATCCTCGCCGAGGCCGAACAGGCCGGCAGCGGCCGGGAGCAGCAGATCGAGGCCGCGCGGCGTGCTTTCTATGAGGGCTTTGTCGCCGAGACCATCGCGGACTACCTCCGCAGCGCCGAGGTCATGGACGTAACCGGGACACGGCAGCGCGGCATGCTCGCCGGGTCCGACCTGGCAGCGTGGCGCGCGTCGGTCGAGCAGCCGGTGACGCTGGACTTCGGCGGCCTGACCGTGTGCAAGACGGGGCCGTGGGGGCAGGGACCGGTGTTCCTCCAGCAGCTCGCGATGCTCGCCGGGTTCGACGTCGCTGCGATGGCGCCTGATAGCGCCGAGTTCGTGCACACGGTGACCGAGGTGGCGAAACTGGCGTTCGCCGACCGGGAGGCCTGGTATGGCGACCCGCGCCACTCGGACGTGCCGCTCGCCGACCTTTTGTCAGCCGGCTACGCGGCGGAGCGGCTGGCGCTGGCGGGTTCCGAGGCGTCGGGGGAGCTGCGTCCGGGTTCGCCGGGGGGCCGAGAGCCACGGCTGCCCGCGTTCGCGCTTGCGGGCTTCGCGTCCGGCGCGGGGCCGGGCTTGTCAGTCGATGGCACGGGGGAGCCCACCGTTCCGAGCGGCGTGGCGTCACCGGCGCTCGGCCCCGGTGACACGTGCCACCTCGATGTGGCGGACCGGTTCGGCAACATGGTCGCGGCCACCCCGAGCGGTGGGTGGCTCCAGAGCTCCCCGGTCATTCCCGGCCTCGGATTCTGCCTCGGTACCCGCGGGCAGATGTTCACGCTGACGCCGGGCCTGGCGAGCACCCTCGCGCCAGGCCGGCGGCCGCGCACGACGCTGACGCCGAGCCTGGCGCTGCGCGACGGCTCGCCGTATCTGGCCTTCGGCACGCCGGGCGGCGACCAGCAGGACCAGTGGACGCTGGCGTTCTTCCTCCGGCACGTGGTGCACGGGATGAACATGCAGGAGGCGATCGACGGGCCGGCGTTCCACACCGCGCACTTCCCGTCCTCGTTCTACCCGCGCGGGTCGCAGCCGTTGTCGCTCGCGGTCGAGTCCCGGTTCGGCCCGGACGTCATCGACGCGCTGCGCGCGCGGGGGCACGACGTCGACGTCCGGCCGCCGTGGTCGCTCGGCCGGGTCAGTGCGGTAGGCCGGCGGGACGGGTTCCTCTATGCGGCCGCCAATCCGCGCGGCATGCAGGGGTACGCGGCAGGCCGATAGGTCGCCGGGCCTGCTGCCAGGGGCAGGCCGCTGCGGGCGAGTCAGGGCCCAGTCCGGGTTGTTCCTGATACCGAGCTGCGCTCCCTGGCTGCCATGATGGTCGCTGCCGCCGCGGCAGCACGGTCTGGCCAGGTGGCCGGGCGCGGATTCATCTTCAAGTTCAGCTTCGAGGCGGAGTCGAATCAGCCTGCGGGCTGATGGCGGATACACGCTTTGCTGCCAGCATGGTGGCCGGGCAACGGGGAACTGCGCGCCTGGCCGGGCGCAGCGGCGCAAGGCGGCTGGCGCAATGTCAGCGGCAGACGGAGGGACATTGATCGTCCAGCCCACGCAGGAGCGGGATCCGGCGCACGATCCGCTGGACAGCGCCGTGGTCGAGGCCCGCGGCCTGACCAAACGGTATGGCACCACCGTCACGGCGCTCGACGACCTGACCGTGTCGGTCCGGCCCGGCATCACCGGACTTGTCGGCGCCAACGGAGCGGGCAAGTCGACGCTCATCAAGATCCTGCTCGGCCTGCTCGAGCCGACGAGCGGACGCGCGCAGGTGCTCGGCCGTGACTGCGTACGTGACGGATACGCCATCCGGACGCTGACCGGCTACATGCCCGAGCACGACTGCCTGCCACCAGACGTGAGTGCGACCGAACTGGTCACTCACCTCGGCCGGATGTCCGGGCTGCCGCGGTCGGCAGCCAGGGAACGGGCCGCGGACTCGCTGCGGCACGTCGGCCTGTACGAGGAGCGATACCGGCAGATCGGCACCTACTCCACGGGCATGAAGCAGCGGGTCAAGCTGGCGCAGGCGCTCGTCGGCGACCCGCGGCTGCTGCTGCTGGACGAGCCGACGAACGGCCTCGACCCGGCCGGCCGGACCGCGATGCTCGACTTGATCGCGCGCATCGGGTCGGAGTTTGGCATCTCGATCGTGGTCGCCTCCCACCTGCTGGGCGAGATCGAGCAGATCTGCGACCACCTCGTGGCGATCGACGGCGGCCGGCTTCTGCGCGCGGACACCATCAGCTCGGTGACCAAGGCCACTGCCGTTCTGCTTGTCGAGGTCGAGGAGGGCGCCGAGCAGCTGCAGGCCGCGCTGGCCGCGCGGGGCCTCGGCCCGGCGCCGTATCAGCGGGGCCTGCTCGTCCGGCTGACCTCCGATGAGGTCTATGACGCGGTGCGGGACAGTGTCGCGGCGCTAGGCCTGCCGCTGCGCCGGATGGAACAGCGCCGCCACCGGATCGAGGAGTTGTTCCGCGAAGACGCAACCGTCGAAGCGGTGCCCGAGCCCGGCCCGTCGGCCGGGTCCGGACAGACGACAGGAGCTGGCAGTGTCCGCTGATCTGACATCCGCGAGCCAGCCGGCCACGCCGTCCGCGCCTAGCGACGGCGGAGTTATCCACGACATCGGCTACCGCAGGTACGACGCCGAGCGGTATGGCAGGCCCGGCATCGTCGCGGCCCTGACCTGGCACAGCTTCCGCGCCGCGTTCGGCCTCGGTCGCGGGGCCAAGGCGAAGATTTTCCCCGCGCTGCTGTTCGTGCTGATATGCCTGCCCGCGTTGGTCAACGCCGTCGGGCTGGCCATCCGCCCCGGCAGCCAGCCTGTCGTCAGCTATGACGCCTACATCCCCTCGTTGCGCACGGTCGCGATGCTGATCTTCGTGGCGATCGAGGCCCCGAACCTGGTGTCGGCCGACCTGCGGTACCACACGCTGCCGCTGTATTTCGCCAGGCCCATCCGTCGCATCGACTATCCGCTGGCCAAGCTCATCGCATTCGTGCTCGCCTGCCTGGTCATGGTCGAGGTACCGCTGCTGCTGCTCTACCTCGGCAATGTGACGCAGCAGCACGGCCCGAGCCAGGTGCTCGAGCAGACGCTGCAGCTGGGACCGGGACTGCTGTATGGCGGCGCCTGGGCGCTGCTGCTGGCCAGCCTCGGGTTGCTGCTGGCCTCTGCGACAGGCAAGCGCGTGTTCGCGATCTGCGCCATTGGCATCCCGCTGTTTTTGACCTACATCCTCGCGCACGTGCTCTCGCAGGTCGGCGAGCAGGCCTTCGGCGCGGTCGGCCCCGGCGAGCCGTCTGCGCTCGCCAGCCTGGCGGGCCTGATCAGCCCGTTTACGCTGCTCGGCGGTGTGCTGCACTGGCTGCAGGCGCCGCGTGGCGATCGCGTGCAGGCCCAGATGATCCAGGCGACGACGATCGGCCACTACGGCTGGGTGTACGGCGTGGTGTTCGTTGTCCTCACGGCCGCCGCCATCGGCGGACTGATCGCCCGGTACCGGAAGGTTGGCATTGCATGACCGCGATCGAGCTGGACAGCGTCTCGCGCTGGTACGGGAACGTCGTGGCCGTCAACGACGTGACCATGATGATCGGGCCCGGCGTCACCGGCCTGCTCGGCCCCAACGGGGCCGGCAAGACAACGATCCTGCACATGATCGCCGGATTCCTCGCGCCGTCCCGCGGCGAGGTCACCGTCGCCGGCCACAGCAGCTGGCGCAATCCTGCGATGTTCCGCCAGGTCGGGCTCGTGCCCGAGCGCGACTCCGTATACGCGTTCCTGACCGGGCAGGAGTTCGTCGCCGCCACGGCAAGGCTGCACAAGCTCGCCGATCCGGCCGCCGCTGCGCGCCAGGCCATCGAGCTGCTGGAGATGACGGACGCGCAGGACCGGAAGATCTCGACGTACTCCAAGGGCATGCGGCAGCGGATCAAGGTCGCGGCGGCGCTCGTGCACGACCCCGAAATCGTGCTGCTCGACGAGCCGTTCAATGGCATGGATCCGCGGCAGCGCCTGCACATGATGGACGTCCTGAGTGCCGAGGGGGAGCGCGGCCGGGTCATCGTGTTCAGCTCGCACATCCTCGAAGAGGTGGAGCGGCTGTCCGGAACCATCCAGGTGATCGTCGGCGGCCGCCTCGCGGCCTCGGGCGACTTCCGCGCGATCCGCCGGCTCATGACGAACCGGCCGCATGTGTTCGTGCTGAGGTCGTCTGACGACCGGGCACTCGCGGCGGCCCTTATGCGCCGCCCCGCGGTAAACGCGGTGGAGCTGATGCCCCACGGCCTGCAGGTGCGGGCCGCCGATTACGGCACGTTTACCAGGGAGGTCGCGGGAATCAGCCGCGACTATGGCATCAGGCTGCTGCAGGTATCACCCGCCGACGAGTCGCTGGAAAGCGTCTTCGCCTATCTGCTGGCGGCCTGAGATGACAGTGCCGACAACCCGACCTGGGACCACGACGAGGGAGAGGCCGGTCAGGACGATGGACGGGCTGCTGAACGGCGTCGTCATGCGACTCACGCTGCGCGCCACCATGAGCCGGAAGCGCGCCCTGCTGTTCGCGCTGCCAGCCGTCATCCTGATCGGCATCTCGGCCCTGCTGACGAAGACCGCACACAGCGCCGCCTGGCCGCCCGAGGTCCTCGGCACGGTCGGTCTGCTTGTTGTCGCGCTGACCTCGCTGCTCGTCGGGGGCAGCGTGCTCGGCGGTGAGATCGAGGACGGCAGTATCGTGCACCTGCTCGCGACGCCGGTCAGCAGGCGGTCGGTCGTGCTGAGCAAGTACGTCGTGGCCGTGCTGCTGACGTGGGTGTTCGCGGCGGTGCCCGAGTACGTGGCGGGGGCGATCGCCAAGGGTGCCGGCAACAGCCTGGCGATCGGCCTGCTGGTCGGAGCGCTGGCCGGCGCGGCGATCTACAACGCCTTGTTCGTGCTGCTGACCGCGGCGTTCAGCCCTGGCCGCGCGCTGGCCGGGAGCTTGCTGTACGTGCTTCTCTGGGAGGGTCTGCTGGCCAGCCTCGTGCCGGGCGTGGGGCTGCTGTCGGTCGAGCACTACTCGCTGGCAATCGCTAACTCCATCGCGCACAACGGCGACCTGCACGCGAACCTCAACACGGGCACCGGCATCGGCATGGGAGTGGCGGTGACCGTCGTGGCGCTCGTGATGGCCGTCATCCGGCTTTCGCAGTTCTCGGTCAAGGGCGACGTCGCATAGCCAGCGCCAGGCTGGCCGCTGCTGGCCGCTGCTGGCCGCTGCTGACCGCTAGGAGGCGGCGGCCTTCGCTGCTGCCTTCAGGTCCTTCTTATAGGCGCGGACCGCTGCCAGCGACTCCTCGTCCACGATGTCGGCGACCGAGACGTGCGAGCCGTCTTCGCCGAAACGCCCGGCTGCCTCGCGCCAGCCCTCCGGGCGGACCCCCAGCTGCTTGCCGAGCAGCGCGGCGAATATCTGCGCCTTGGCGCCACCGAAACCGGGCAGCTTGGCTAGCCGGGTCACCAGTTCCTCTCCCGAGCCGGCGCCGGTCCAGACCGACTCTGGGTCGCCGTCATATTCCTCGATGATCAGCCTGGCCAGGTCCTGGGTCCTGGCCGCCATCGCCCGGGGGAACCGGTGCAGCGCCGGCGGCTGCGAGAACACCGCCGCCAGGGCCTCGGGGTCGAACTCGGCGAGCTCGACCGCACTCGGCTCGTGGCCGATCCGATTCACCAGCTCAAGGGGCGAGCTGAACGCCTTCTCCAGCGGAACCTGCTGATCGAGCAGCATGCCGATCAGCAGCGCCATCGGGCTGCGGGTCAGCAGCTCATTGGCCTCGGCTGAGACCGGCAAATTGAGCGTCATGAGGAGCCTCCGGTAGTAGCGATGTCCATCATCTACCATCTGCTTCGTGAGCGCGGACACCCCGGCTGCTCGGCGGGAACCACCAGCACCGCGCGATAGTTTGTATAAGAGGGAACGCAGTTCCCTGGAGGGAGCCCTGCATGACACCGCACATGAGGTATGGCCTTATCGGGATCGTCATCGGGCTGATCCTGCTCTGGGCGGTAGGCCCGCTTGTCGGCGGCATCATCATTGGCGCGGCTATCGCTATCCCGATCGTCGCTTATGCGATGCTGTCGCCGTCTCAGCGCAGGCGGCTGCGGGAGAACCGCCGCCGTCGGCAGATCGGCGGCTAGGTTCTGCAGCAGCCGCCGCACCTCGTGAATCTGGTGTGGTTATGCCTTCCGGGGGCGTCGATATCCGTTAGGTCCGGATTGCCCGACCGTTAGCCTATGTCAGCGTGAGGGCGATCACCTCAGGTTCATGGCGTGCCAGGGTGCCAGAAGCCGGGCAGTTCGCGTGGCGCGGCTGGCCCTTCGTAGTGGGCCAGCGGGCGGAAGATACGGTTGTCGGCGATCTGCTCGAGCACGTTGGCCATCCAGCCGATGATCCGGCTGCACGCGAACGACGGGGTGAACATCTCCCTCGGCAGCCCGGCCGCCTCCAGCACGACGCCCGCGTAGAACTCCACGTTCGCGTACAGTTCGCGGCCCGGCTTGATCTCGGCCAGCAGCTCGACCGCGGTCTTCTCCACGACCTCGGATAGCTCGACCCGGTCGCTGTGCAGCTCCCTGGCGACCTCGTGGAGCAGCTGGGAACGCGGGTCGATGGTCTTATAGATCCGGTGCCCGAAGCCCATGAGCACGTGGCCGCTCTCGATCTCGTGCCGCAGCCATGGCTCGGCGTTGTCCGGTGTGCCGATCGCGTCCAGCATGTCGAAAACGCGGGCGGGTGCCCCGCCGTGCAGCGGGCCGGACAGCGCCGCCAGCGCTCCCGTCGCCACCGCGCCGATGTCGGCGCCCGAGCTTGCGATCACCCGGGCAGTGAACGTCGAGTTGTTGAAACCGTGGTCGATGGTGAGCATCAGGTAGCGCTCGATCGCATACCTGGACCGCTCGTCAGGCTCCTCGCCGGTGATCATGTACAGGTAGTTCGAGGCGTAGCCGAGGTCGGCCCGCGGCTGTACCGGCTCACGGCCGCTGGCCAGCCGGAACAGGGCGGCGGCGAGCACGGGCATGATCGCGGACAGCCGGGCGGCCTGCTCAACCGTCTCGTCCTGCGTCTGATCGGCCCACGGCCTGCATCCCAGCGCCTGAGCGGCCAGCGAGAGGGCCGTTCGCAGCGATGACAGGGAGCCTGGCGGGCTCAGCCGTGCGATTGCCGGAAGCAGGTCGGCCACGCCGGCCGGCAGCTCCCGCCACGCCGCGGTGCGCGCCGTGAACTCGTCGCGCTGCTCGGGCGTGGGCAGGTCGCCGTGCAGCATCAGATGCCAGGCGTCCTCGACGCGGCCGCGCCGGGCGATGTCCACCGCGTTGTAACCGCGGTAGTGGTAGAAACCCTGGCGGCCCAGCACGTCCGACACCCTCGTGCGGGCGACGGAAACGCCTGCCAGCCCGGGGGGCGCCTCGTAGGGTGCGGCGGCAGCGTCTGCAGGGGCGGTCATGATGCTGTTCTCCCTTGTGGCGGTATGGCGATAGTCAATTATTCATGGCTGCGGTGCAGTCCTGTCAATGTTGACTACAATCAACCTCAGCGGCACGGGAGGAGGCGCTTGTGACGCAGTGGATTGGCGCGGCCCAAGCCGCCGAGCGACTGGGGATCAAGCCGGCCAGCCTCTATGCCTACGTCAGCAGGGGCGTGCTCACCCGCCGCCGGGAGCCAGACGGCCGCGCCAGCATGTTCGACGCTGAGGAGATCGAGGAGCTGGCCCAGCGCGGGCGGCCGCGGCGGTTCGCCGGCGGGGCCGGGTCTGCCGAGTTCGTCATCGAGTCTGCCTTGACTGAGATCACCCCGAGCACGCAGCGCTACCGCGGTTACGGTGCCACGGATCTTGCGCTGCGCTGTGGTTTCGAGGACGTCGCCACGCTGCTGTGGACCGGCACGCTCCCTGGTGCTGGCGATCCTGAGAGCGCGGCCGTGGCGGGCCCCAGCGCTAGTCAGGCCGTCGAGGCAGGGGAATGGACCGCGACGCCAGCGGCGGTCGCGGCCGGCCGGGCAGCCCAGGCCGCGCTGCCGGCGGAAACGCTGCCGCTCGAGCGCATCCAGGTGATCGTGCCGGCGCTCGCGGCCACCGACCAGTTCAGGCTGCACCTGGATCGGCCTGCGGTCGTGGCGGCCGGGAAGGCGCTCATCGCCGGCCTGACCGAGGCATTGCCTGCGGCCAGCGCCGAGGCAGCCGACGGGCCCGGCGTGCCGCGCGGCATCGCGGCCAGGCTTGCAACCCGGCTGTGCCCGGCGCCCGCTACGACCGGCCTCATCCGGGTGGTCAACGCGGCGCTGATTCTGGTCGCCGATCACGAACTCGCTGCGTCCACCCTGGCCGCCAGGGTCGCGGCCTCGATGCGAGCTGACCCGTACGCGGTCGTATCGACGGGCCTCGGCGCGATGACGGGCGCGCTGCACGGCGGGGCGGCGCTGGGCGCCGAACTCATGCTGGGCTCGGCGGATACGGCGGCCGATGCTCCGCGGGTGGTCGGCGACGTGCTGCGGCGCGGGGAGAAGCTGCCTGGATTCGGGCATTTCGTGTACCGCGACGGGGACCCGAGGGCGAATCTGCTGCTCCGGCTCATCGCGGAGTACGCGCCGGATTCCG
The DNA here is from genome assembly GCA_963718765.1 of uncultured Actinomycetota bacterium. GTDB lineage: Bacteria > Actinomycetota > Actinomycetes > Streptosporangiales > Streptosporangiaceae > JAJYUU01. The sequence goes on along the minus strand of CAVQZV010000014.1, from coordinate 513,276 downwards.
AGCGGCTCGCGGTCGCGTCCGCGGTGACTGCCGAAGCCCGGCGCCGTGCCGTGCCTGATCCGAACATCGAGTTCGCGCTCGCGGTTCTTGCAGCCGTGGCCGGGATGGTCCGCGGCGCGGGCGAGGCGATGTTCGCGACCGGCCGCACGGCAGGCTGGCTCGCTCATGCTCTCGAGGAGTACGAGCGGAACATTCCGATCCGGCCGCGCTGCGTGTACACGGGCCCGCGAGAACGGTAACGACCTCCGCCGATCCACGCCTGTTCCGCCGGCTAGTCGCGCCGGCTAGTCGCACCGGCTAGTTGCCGAGTCCGGCGAGCAGGCCGAGCACCTTCGCCCAGCTATCGCGCTGAGCAGCGACGTCGCCGGCGCGGGTGCCGCCGACGGCCTCGAGGGCCTGGCTGCCGATGGGTTCATACGGGAATGTGCCGACCCCGTGGCCCGCGTCCGGGTAGATGACCGCCTGGTAGGCGTAGTGGCTGCCGGCGAGCTCGGCGTCGACCTGGTCCGCTGACGGCCCGGAGTCCCAGATCGCGTCGTCATTCCCGGCGAACGCCAGGACCGGACCGCTGACATCGGACACCGGGATCGGTGGCCCCGGCACCACGCCCTGGCCGTGCAGCGTCCACCCTGGTTGGGCGTAGTCGAACTGGCCGCCTGTCTGCGCGGGATTGACCTCCGAGGACGGTGAATACACGATCGCGCCGTGGAACAACTGCGGGAAGTTGTCGGCGAGCAGCAGCGCCGCCTCTGTCCCTCGTGAGTAGCCCAGCACGAGAATGTGCGCCGGGTCGGTGCCCGGCTGCCGGGCCAGGATCTGGCCCGCGACCGTGAAGTACTCCAGCGGTATGCGCAGCAACTCAGACGGCAGCCCTGGCCAGTCGAAATAGGCCACCGTCAAGGCCGGGTATCCGTGCGCGGCCAGTAGCGCGGCGGTAAACGTCTGGCTCATGCCGCCCTCGGCACCGCCAAAGGCCAGCACGGCCGCGTGGCGAGGCGTGCCGGGCGGCGGCGTGAACAGGACGCCACTGACCTTGTCAGCCTGCAGCGACAGGACGCTGGCGGTTTCGCCGGGAGCCAGATACTCGCGGGAAATGGTCCGGGTGGCGAGTCGACGGCTGCCTGAGGTGACGGTCAGCCGGACGAGGTAACCTGGCCGGCTCTGCGGCTGAGCGGGGGTGAAGTACTCGTTGCTGTAGTCGCCGGCTATCGGGTCCATCGACCAGAAGAGGCCCATTCCGTTTGCACCCCGGTAGCTCCCAGAGCTCGGTGCGGCGGAAGCCAGGTTCACCACGCCGTCTGGATCGGCGGTGAAAGCCGCCGCCGAACGCCAGATCCTCCCGGCCGCGTCGGTCGTCTGCGCGGCGACTGAAACCTGCTGGCCGCCGGCCAGGCCGGTGATCTTGACCGTGACGGCCTGGTCGGCCAGAGCTGTCGGCGCGCTCACCCAGATGCTCGCGTGATCACTCGGGGCGTGACCGGCACACCCGCTCAGGACGGCCGCGAACATCGCCGCGGAAAGCGTCACCAAACCGAAAAGTTTCGGTGTTCGAGACATCTGCCAGGTCACCTAAAAGGTCAAGTAATCGGGTCTAAACCAACGCTAGCTGAAGGGGTGATCCGGGGCTAGAGAGCTAGCGGCATCGAAACATTTCTGGCCGTCATGCCCGTGGCGGGAATGCGGCGCGGCGCCCGCGCCTTATGCTGCGCAGAGCCCTGAGGAGTGAAAGTACATGGCGGTACGTCGCGTGAACCACGCGGTCCTGTACGTGAAGGACCTGGCAGCGAGTGTCGATTTCTACACTGACGCACTCGGCCTTGAGGTGCGGATGCACATGCCTGGCCGGGCCGCGTTCCTGCGCGCACCCGGCAGCGCCAACGATCACGACCTCGGGCTGTTCGAGGTCGCGCACGGCCAGATCCCGCGCGGCGCCTACATCGGGCTGTACCACCTGGCCTGGGAGGTCGGCACGCTCGCGGACCTGGCGGAGACGCGCGCACGGCTCGTGCGGCGCGGCGCGCTCGTCGGCGCGAGCGACCACAAGGTGTCGAAGTCGCTGTACGCCAAGGACCCGAGCGGCATCGAGTTCGAGGTGATGTGGCGAGTACCGGCCGACGCCTGGGAGGCGGAGCTAGCGAGCGGCGAGTTCATTGCCCCGCTCGACCTCGAGGGCGAGATCGCCCGCTGGGGTGACGGGCTCATCACGGGTGCCGCCGCGGGTTCGATCACCTGATCCCACGGCACCCGCCCGGCCGGCCCGCTCGGTGTCGGCAGCCGTGCCGGTCAGGTCAGCGCGCGACGCTCGGACTGGCCCAGGTCTCGCGGCTTCGAGCTGACCTCGATGGTGCCCTTGTAGCCGATGCCGCGGACGTGCACGACCGGAGCGTCAGCGGGCAGCAGGTCCTCCAGGTCCTCCTCTGCCGACCAGCCTTTGCTGACGCCAAAGCCCTCGAGGTTCACGCGGACGCCGAGCGGTACGAGAATGTCCACCCGGGACTTGTAGGCGATGACCGCGAGGGAGGTCTCGTGCGCGGTCAGCTCCGCCGCTCGCAGGTCGAGGTGGCCGCTGCCTTTGTAGACGATGGTCCGGAAGCGCTCCGGGACCCGCCACCGGCCCGCCCGCCGGACCGAGCTCTTATACGCGATCGCGGATCCGCCGGCTCGCCGCCGGGGGTTGCCCGAGGCGGCCGGCGAGGGGAGTGGCGCGGCGGCTTCCGGCAGATCGCGGGTTAGCTCCGCGAGTTCGGTGCTGTGCCGCGCGGTCAGCGCGGACCTGGTCCGCTGGTCGAACTCGTCGTCGTCGAGCCGTCCCTCGGCGAAGGCCTGCTGCAGGCGCTGCACGACTGCGTCCCGGTCCCGGTCGCCGACGCGGATCGCCGGCTTCTGGTCGCCGCCCGGCTCGATGGTCACAGCTCCTCCGAATTCAAGATGTATCGCGAACTAGCGCGAAGTCACGTTACCGCACGGCGAGTCGGGCGTACAGCTCGGCAGTCTGAGCAGCGATCCGGTCCCAGCTGAACTCGGTCACCGCCCGCTCCCGGCCCCGCGCGCCGAACGCAGCAGCCCGCCCCGGTTCCCTGATCAGCGTGTTGACGGCCGCAGCGAGCGCGGCGTCGTCGCCGGGTGGCACGAGCAGGCCGGTGACGCCGTCGGCCACCACCTCGGGGATGCCGCCCACCGCCGACGCGACGACCGCGGAGCCGCAGGCCATTGCCTCGAGATTGACAATGCCGAGCGGCTCGTACTCCGACGGGCAGACGAACACGGTCGCGTGGCTCAGGATCTGGATCACTTCTGTCTTGGCCAGCATGGTCGGGATCAGGATGACGTCGTCGCGAGCCGCACGCAGCCGGTCCACCAGACCGTTGACCTCGGCCTGCAGCTCTGCGGTATCGGCCTGGCCGGCGCACAGCACGAGCTGCGCCGTGGCGTCGAGCCGCTGAGCCGCTCGCAGCAGCACCGGCAGGCCCTTCTGCCGGGTGACGCGGCCGACGAACACGACCGACCGCCGGCCTGGATCGATGCCGTACCGGTCGAGGACGTCGCGGCCGGGGTCGGGGTGGTAGAGGTCGGCGTCGATTCCGTTGTAGATGACGTGCACGCGATCCGGGGGCACCTCTGGATACGTAACGAGGATGTCGGACCTCATGCCGTCCGATACGGCGACGACGCCAGCGGCCGATCGGATCGCCGTTTGCTCGCACCAGCTCGACAGGGCATAGCCCCCGCCCAGCTGCTCGGCTTTCCACGGCCGCAGCGGCTCTAGCGAGTGCGCCGTCATGACGTGCGGCACGCCATACAGCAGCGAGCTGAGGTGGCCGGCCAGGTTGGCGTACCAGGTGTGGGAGTGGACGACCTGCGCGCCGGCGACCGCCGCGGTCATGACCAGGTCGGTCGAGACAACGCGCAGCGCGTCGTTGGCGACCGCCAGCTTGTCCCACGGCTGATGCGCGACAACGGGTGGAAGCTGGTCGGCTGGCCTGTCTGCGCCCTGGCAGTGCACGGTCAGATCCACGAGGCCGGCCAGCGACCTGGCCAGGTACTCCACGTGCACGCCAGCGCCGCCGTAGACCTCGGGCGGGTACTCACGGGTCAGCATCGCCACGCGAAGACGCCCGGCGGGACGCTCTGCTCCCTGGGTAGCGCCCAGACCCCGATGGCCCGGAAACTCCCGCACGGGCCCGGTACCAGCGTCGGCTGAACCAGTCAATCGACTACCTTCTGGCCCTTGCCCACGACGGTCACGCCGCCCTCGGATACCACGAAGCCGCGGGCTCGGTCGTGGTCCTTGTCCACACCGATAACAGCGCCCTCAGGGACGTCGACGTTCTTGTCGAGGATCGCGTTCTCGATCACGGCGTGCCGCCCGATCCTGGTGTTGTGCATGAGAACCGAGCGTTCTACCCGCGCCCAGCTGTTGACCCGGACGCCCGGGGACAGGACTGACTCTCGCACTGTCCCGCCGGAGACGACGACGCCGTTGCTGACCACGCTGTTGATGGCATGCCCGATCCGGTCGCCAGATTCGTGCACGAACTTGGCTGGCGGCTGGCTCGGCACGTGGGTCAGGATCGGCCACTTGTCGTTGTAGAGATTGAACACGGGGTGCACCGCGCACAGGTCCATGTGCGCGTCGAAGTAGGAATCGAGCGACCCGACGTCGCGCCAGTAGCCGACGTCGCGCGGATCCGCGCCGGGAACGCTGTTGTCGAGGTAGTCGTACACGTACGCGGCGCCCTGGCGGACGAGCAAGGGCACGATGTCCCCGCCCATGTCATGCCGGCTGGCGTCGTCGGCCGCGTCCTCGCGCAGCGCATCGATGAGCACGTCGGTGCTGAAGACGTAGATGCCCATGGACGCGAAGGCCAGATCCGGGTTACCCGGCATGGCGGGCGGGTCGGCCGGCTTTTCCCGGAACGACTCGATCGTGTGGCCGTCGCCCGCGACGCCGATGACGCCGAACGCCGTTGCCTCCTGGCGCGGCACCGGGATGGCGGCCACGGTTACGCCAGCACCGCGCCCGACGTGCTGGTCGATCATCTGCAGCGGATCCATGCGGAAGACATGGTCGGCGCCGAGGACCGCCACGATGTCGGGCTCGTCATCGAAGATCAGGTTGAGAGACTGGTAGATGGCATCCGCCGAGCCGGTGTACCAGTGCGGTCCCAGTCGCTGCTGTGCTGGCACCGGCGTCACGTAGTTGCCGAGCAGGCTGGACAACCGCCAGGTCGTCGTGATGTGCCGGTCGAGGCTGTGGCTCTTGTACTGGGTGAGCACGCAGATCCGCCGCATGCCAGCGTTGACCAGGTTGGACAGCGCGAAGTCGATGAGGCGGTAGAGGCCGCCAAACGGCACGGCCGGCTTCGCCCGGTCGGCGGTCAGCGGCGCGAGCCTCGTGCCTGCCCCGCCGGCCAGAACCATTGCGAGAACCCTTGGCTCGGCTGCCATCGTCCACCTCCGTAACCGCCACCGGTTACCAGTGTGGTGCGCGCAGGTGCGGAACAGTACTCGCTAGGCGTGGCGATGTTGAGGCATTTCTTGCCAGCTGACTTTCAGGCGGCACCGGTCAGCTGTGTCGCCTCACTCCGTGTCGGCTGGTTCTGGCCGGCGCGTTGTTGCCCGCGTCGCCAGCAGCCGCGCCGCACCCACCGCGGCGCCGACCGCGACACCCCAGATCAGCGCCTCGCCGAGGGCAACTTGCGGATCCTCCGGATGCTCCGGCGGGGCCTTGCCGGTGACAGTCTTCCAGGCAAATGACAGCAACTTGCGCGTGGCGAAAGCGGCGCCGACGCCAGCCAGCGTGCTGATCGCGCGGCTCGCCGCGCTTCCTCCCTGCTTGCCTGCCATCAGCGCGTCCTCCTCATCGCGTGCCGGCAACCGAGCTTGAGCTGTTCGCTACCCGCCTGACGGCGATCATGTCATGGCCGCCAGTCGTGGGTCACGACAGGGCGTGAACTCTCGATTGCTGCCGCGAGTTCCGCCGGCCGCCTCGTCGCGAGCAGCCAGTACGGGACCGGTGAATCTGGGCTGATGACCTCGACGTAGACGGCATAGCGCAGATACGGCCTGATGAGCACGTAGGCGGTCGGATCAGCGCGCGGGCCGCGCAGGGCCCTTGCCTGCGCCTCGTCGAGCGGCCGCACGTGGCCCGTATCGGCCAGCGGCAGCCGGTCCTTGCCTACCCGCAGCTCACCGTCGGCTACCTCGATGATCGCCCGGCCCCAGTTCAGCAGGAATGCGGCGGTCACGACGATCACCGCGACGAGAACGGCCAGGGTGATTACGAGGTCGAACCCGGTCCAGACGATCGCGGCAAAGGTCAGCATCGTGAGCATGCCGGCCACCCACCAGAGGGGCGGCGCGAAGAGGCGCTCGCGGTAGGAATGCATGCCACTACGGTAGTTGGTTACATGGATTCCATGACCGGCCCACCGGCGGATGGCACGGGCAGCTTCTGGTCCTCAGCGAGGAGCGCGCTGTCGGCGAGCCTGCGCACGGGCCTTCGCCGGCTCTGGCGGACTGGCGCGGTGACAAGCCCGGCGAGTGACGGGCCGGACGGCGAGGATGTCGGTCGGCACCGAAGGCGCCGTGCCGCGGCTCGCAGCTGCGGCGTCGTCCGCCAGAAGTGCGTCCTCAGCCAGCGCGGCACCGGCAGCCAGCACTGCTGCGCCCGGTAGTCCTGCTTCCGGCGCCACTCCGCCGCAGCTGGGTGGTCAGGTGCCGAGGCTCCTCCAGCTAGTCGCTGCCTGGTCCTGGCGACTGCTGGTGACAGGGCTGCTCATCTACGTGGCTTTCCGGCTGGCGGTTGACCTGCGGCTGGTCGTTCTCCCGTTCATCGCGGCCATGCTGCTTGCCGCACTTCTGCAGCCGCTCGCTGGCTGGCTGCGCCGGCACGGTTTCTCGCCGGTACTGGCGACCTGGTGTCCACTTCTGCTCGCCCTGATCGTGATCGCCGGAGCGATCACGCTGATCACGAATCAGATCGCAAACCAGTACCAGGTGCTGTTCAACGAGGTTCAGCACACCATTGCCCAGCTCCGGCACTCACTAGCCGGGCCGCCGTTCCACCTGAACCAAGCGAGGCTGCAGACGCTCAGCCAGAACGTGCTGAACTACATCTCCCAGCACAAGTCGGTCGTGGCCGGCACGGTGCTGACCGGCGGAAAGTACCTCGCCGAGATTCTGGCCGGGCTGGTCCTCACGCTGTTCATCACCTTCTTCCTGATGAAGGACGGGCACCGGATCTGGTCCTGGGTCATCAGCGGCATGAGCCCGCGAGCGCAGCGGCGGATGCATCACGCCGGCGATCAGGCGTGGCGGGCGCTCGTGAACTACGTGCACGGCACTGTCGTGGTGGCAGCGATCCACGCGATCATCCTGGGCGTGACGCTCTGGCTGCTCGGCGTGCCGCTGCTGGTCCCGCTGATCGTCCTGGTGTTCATTGCCGCATTCGTGCCTATCCTTGGCATCCTCGTGGCGGGCGGCCTCGCCATTCTCGTGGCGCTGGCGACGAAGGGCTGGGTCGCCGCCGTGATCCTGCTGGCCGTCCTGATCATGGAGAACCAGATCGAGGGGCACTTGCTCCAGCCGCTGGTCGTCGGCCGGATTATCCGGCTCCATCCGCTGGCGATCATCCTGGTCCTGGCGGTGGGCGCCATCGTCGCGGGCATTCCCGGGGCTATCATCGCCGTCCCGGTTGCCGCGGTCATCACGTATGCCTGGCTGGCCCTGCGTGCCGACCCGCCCGACGACTAGCCTGACGCTAGCGTCTGGCGGAGGGAAGGCGGAAGGCAGGAATGACCTGCGCGTGCAACGAGCCCGGACCCGTGGAGGTCCTGATCAGGCGACTCGACGAGGGGCTTCCGCTGCCCAGCCAGGCGCACCCTGGCGATGCCGGCAGCGATCTGTACCTCACCGCGGACGTGGAAATCGCTCCTGGTCAGCGAGTTGTCGTCGGCACGGGGGTGTGCATCGCACTGCCAGCTGGGTACGCCGGTTTCGTGCATCCTCGCTCGGGGCTGGCTGCCAGGTACGGCGTGACGATCGTCAACGCGCCGGGCACCGTGGACGCCGGGTACCGTGGCGAGATCAAGGTGATTCTGCTGAACTCTGATTCACAACACCCGGTGCGGTTCCGGCGTGGGGACCGGATCGCCCAGCTTGTTATTCAGCGGGTTGAACGCCCGGTTTTTATCGAGGTCACGTCTCTGCCAGGGTCACAGCGCGGGGAGGGCGGGCACGGCTCAACCGGCGGCCACGCCATGGCGGCTGACCTGCCAGGTGCTGACGACATTCCGGCCGCTACAGGCGACGCCGGGAGGTAAGGAGCGTGCGGCGTGTTTCGACGATTCCGCCGTGACAGAAGTGACGACCCGGCCGACACGAGGCTGCCGACCGAGGATTACGACGCCGAAGTAGCCGGTCCCGGCGACGACAGCGCCGAGGAGTACACGTCGCAGGACGATGGCGTCTACCAAGCTGCCGAGGACTACGCGGCTGAGGACTACGCGGCCGAGGACTACGCGCCTGAGGACCACGCAGCTGAGGAGGGCTGGTCGTCCGGTGGCGATGCAGGGGGCGGGGCTCATCTGGTTGCCGCAGAGCCGGACGACCTGCGGGCGGCCGAACCTGCACGCCGCGAGCACGCCGACCTCAGCGACCCGGCAACGTGGACGCGGCTGCGCGACACCCAGCCGGATCTGGCCGGCGTGAGTACCGCGGCCGGGCCCTGGGACAGCGCGAGCGGCTATCCCGACCAGGCCAGGATGGACTTCGGCAGCTTGCTCGTCCCGGTGAAGGACGGCTATGACATTCAGGTCATGATGTCCGAAGAGGAGGGCATCTCGGTCGCCGTGGTGCACGGCGACAGCGGCATGCAGCTGCAGCCGTTCGCCGCGCCCCGCAACGCCGGGCTCTGGCAGGAGGTGCTGCCCGAGATCGCGCAGGAAGTCGCCAAGGCGGGTGGTCAGAGCGCCGAGCGGGATGGGCCGTTCGGTGCCGAGCTCGTGGCGAGAGTTGCCCCGCAGGGTGCCGGCGCTAAGGTTGCGCCGCAGCCGCTGCGGTTCATCGGTGTCGATGGCCCGCGCTGGTTCCTGCGAGGACTCATCAGCGGGCCTGCCGCGCTGGACGACCAGCTGACCCAGCAGTTCCGGGAGATCCTCTCTGACGTGGTGGTGGTGCGGGGCGAGCAGGCTCAGCCGCCGCGTCAGCCGCTCCAGATCCAGCTGCCTGCTGAGGCTCGCCAGGCAATGGAGAGCGAGACGGCTGGCCAGGAGCCCGACCTGCTGAATCCGTTCGAGCGCGGCCCGGAGATCACCGAGACCCGCTGACCTCCATCAGCCAGCTCTCAGGGCACAGGCCGGCTTCACGCGGCGCAGCCGAGCAACTTGGCCAGCTCACGCTCGACGTTCTGACTGGTCACGAACAACAGCTCGTCTCCTGCCTCGAGCGGGTCGTCCGGGCCGGGAACGATGACCCGGCTGTCGCGCAGGATCGCGACCAGAGCGGTGTCACTGGGCCAGTCGATGCTGCCGACCCGCTGGCCGGCCAGTGGCGCGTCGGCCGGCATAGTCATCTCGACCAGGTTTGCCTCGCTCTGCCGGAAGGTCATCAGCCGGACCAGATCGCCGACGCTCACGGCCTCCTCAACGAGGGCCGACAGCAGGCGCGGTGTGGAGACCGCGACATCGATGCCCCAGGACTCATTGAACAGCCACTCGTTGTTCGGGTGGTTGATCCTGGCGACCACGCGGGGTACCCCGTACTCGGTCTTGGCGAGCAGTGACACGACGAGATTGGCCTTGTCGTCACCGGTCGCGGCGATGACAGCGTTGCAGCGCTCGAGCTGAGCGTCGTCGAGCGAGCTGATCTCGCAGGCGTCAGCCAGCAGCCACTCCGCGCGCGGGACGCTGTGCACCTTGATGGAGGCCGGATTCTTGTCGATGAGGAGGACTTCATGGCCGTTCTGCAGGAGCTCCTTGGCGATGGAACGCCCGACGGCGCCCGCGCCCGCTATCGCGATGCGCATCAGCGGCCTGCCCTTCCCGGCTCCTTGCTCGCGAAGACGCCGGCGATCTTGCTGAGCTCAGCTTCCTCCGCGATCACGTGCACGACATCGCCTTCCTGCAGGACCAGTCCCGGCCCTGGTATCACCGCTTCGCCGAGCCGGGAGATGAACGCGACCCGCGTGTGGGCAGCCGATTCCAGGTCATAGACCTTCTCGCCGAGCCAGTCATCTCCGTAGGCCACCTCGGCCAGCACGACCGCACCGGTCGGATCGCGCCATAGCGATTCGGCCCCCTCAGGTATCAGCTTGCGCAGCATCTGGTCCGCTGTCCAGGCCACCGTCGCCACCGTCGGGATGCCAAGCCGCTGATAGACCGAGGCGCGGCGGGGGTCATAGATGCGGGCCACGACGCGCTGGACGCCGAACGACTCCCTGGCCACCCTCGCCGCGATCACGTTGGAGTTATCCCCGCTGCTCACAGCGGCGAATGCGTCGGCACGCTCAATGCCAGCCTCGGTCAGCACATCCCGGTCGAAGCCGACGCCGGTCACCTTGGTGCCCTTGAAGCCGGATCGAAGCTTCCGGAACGCCTCAGGGTCCTGGTCGATGACGGCGACCGAGTGACCCTGGCCCTCCAGCGAGTGGGCGACGCTGGACCCGACGCGCCCGCATCCCATGATCACGATATGCACGTGCTTCCTTCCAGCCAGGACGCTGCCGTCACCATACCCAGGACGGCAAGCCCCCGATGCCTCGCGGGCACCCGGCCGGCTGCGCGGGACCACCGCCGGGGCACGATGTTGTCCGTGACTGCCATAGCCACCTCCGCTCCGCAGGTGGGTGACGTGCTGGAACTCACCGTCGGGGAGGTTGTCCACGGCGGTTGGTGCGTGTCCAGGCAGGATGATACGGGCCTGGTCGTTTTCGTGCGGCATGCCCTGCCTGGCGAGCGTGTCCGCGCCATCGTGACCCAGGTGACATCTCGCCTAGCCCGCGCGGAAGCCATCGACATCCAGCATGCCTCCGCCGACCGGGTCACCCCGCCGTGCAGGTACGCCAGGCCGGCCGGCTGTGGCGGCTGCGACTGGCAGCACGCCAGCCTGGAGGCCCAGCGGCGGCTGAAGGCCACGGTCATCCGCCAGCAGCTGAGCCGGATCGCCGGCATCGACGTCGACGTCGCGGTCGATGCCATTCCCGGCGATGAGGCTGGCCTGGGCTGGCGCACCGTGGTCTCGTTCGCCGTCAACCAGGGTGGCCTCGCCGGCCTGCGCCGGCACCGCTCGCACGAGGTCGTCGCGATCGACCGGTGCCTCATCGCCCATGACGAGATCACGGCAGCCGGCGTCACCACGGAAAGCTGGCCGGGCGCGCACTTGGTCGAGATCGCGGTGGAGCCGCAGACCGGGGAACGAGGGGTGGTCGTGGCGGCTTCGGGCGCCGGGCTAGCCGTCATGCCGGACATAGGCGCGGATTCCGTGCAGATATTGGCAAGGCGGGGCGCGCGTACGCCGGTGCGTGGCCGCGGTTATCTCACGCGCCGCGCGGCGGGGCGTGACTGGCGGGTGAGCCTCGGCGGCTTCTGGCAGGTGCATCCGGGTGCGGCGGACGTACTCGGGCAGGCGGTGCTGGCCGCTCTTGACCCGCGGCCGGGCGAGGTGGCGCTGGACTTGTATTGCGGCGCCGGCCTGTTCGCCGGGCTGCTGGCCGAGGCCGTCGGGCCGGAGGGCGCGGTGCTGGCTGTCGAGCAAGACCCGGCGGCAGCTCGTGACGCACGGCATAACCTGCGCCCCTGGCCGTGGGTGCGGGTGCACCGCGGCGACGCTGCGGCGGTGCTGGCGCGCACCGGACTGAGCGATGCCTCGATCGGGGTGCTTGATCCGCCGCGAATCGGCGCGGCCGGGCCGGTCATTGACGCGCTCTGCCACGCTTCCGCAGGGCTGCGGCGGCTGGCCTACGTGTCCTGCGATCCTGCGACGCTGGCCCGGGACCTGCGGCGACTGCTCGACGGCGGCTGGCAGCTGACTGGCCTGCGGGGATACGACGCGTTCCCGATGACGCATCACGTCGAGTGCCTGGCAGTACTTTCTCGCCCCTAGGCCTGAGCCGCGACTTCGCTGTAACCTGGGCGCTCGCTGCGGCGTCAGTTCTCATGTGACAGTTATCGCCGCCAACGGCGACGACAGCCGGGCGTACCGCCGGCGGCCCGACGGCGCGAGGCCGGGTGGACAGGAGCCGCCGATGACTGAGGCCGGCGCTGCCGCTGACTTCGACGCCTTCTACGCCATGACCGCTAGGCGGGTGGTCCGCCACGCCTACGCGCTGACCGGCGACATCGGTGACGCACAGGATGTCGCGCAGGAGGCGTTCGCGCGCGCGTGGCAGCGCTGGGACTCGGTGCGCGGCTACGACTCACCGGAGGCCTGGGTACGACGGGTGGCGACCAACCTCGCCACCAGCCGGCTCCGGCGGAACCGGACAGCCCGGGCGGCGCGATGGCGGCCTTCTGGCGATCTGGTGCAGGAGATCAGCCTGGACACCGTCGCCCTGGTCGCCGGGCTGCGGACGCTGCCCGAGCGGCAGCGCGTCGTGCTGGTGCTGCACTATCTGGCCGACCTGCCGGTCAATCAGATTGCACTGGAGCTGCAGTGCCCCGTCGGCAGCGTCAAGGCCTGGCTGTCGCGCGGGCGCCAAGCGCTGGCCGCCGCCATCAGCGAGGCCGGTAGTGGCAGTGTGCACCGATCCGGTCCGGTCCGCCCGGCGAGCCCGGAGGTGGCCGATGCATGACGACGTTCTCGAGCGGCTCTTCGGCGAGCTGGCAGCGACCGACGTACCGGTGCCGCCGCCCGGTCGGGTGGTCGCACGCGGGCGGCAGCGACGGCGCCGCGCACGCGTGCAGGTCCTGGCCGGCACAGCGGCGGCAGTCGCGCTACTAGGACTCGCCGTCACTGAACTGACTGGGGCCCGCGCCCCGGCGCAGTCGCCGACCGGCCCCCACGCAAAAGCGCTGGCGGTATGCCCTGCTGCCCCCGATCCGGCGCTCACCGCTGAGCTCCAGCGCGCGCTGCCGACAGCCGGTCAGACGGGCCTCACAGTGATCGCCCTGTCACCAGATGGCTCTACGGCTTACGTGTTGACCACCACGCACGGCTTCCATGGAATCGCGCAAGAAAGCGTGGCCACCGGCGCTATCGTCCGGACGATCGAGGCGCTGCCGGTCAGCTACGACGGCGCGATCGGTGACGTCGGCCCGAACGGCGACCTGGTCTGGTTCGACATCCATAGCTCCTATGGCGGCGAGAACGGCGACACCACCTCGATGCAGCTATGGTCACCCGGGACCGGCACCGTGACCGAACTGGAACCCGCCGGCCAGCACAGCGGGGCGCTGAGCGCACCGGTCTTCTCGGCGCCGGCCAGGCGCTCGCTGCCTGGGAGCAGGCATACGGCAGCGCGCACGAGATCGTCGTCGCGAACCTGCGCACCGGCGTCACCTCTGTGATCGCCCGTGGCCCGCTCCTGGCGCCGGCCTTCGTCGGTGACGCGCTGGTCTGGTCGGCAATCCCGTCCGGACATGTGATTGCCGTGCGAACGGACTCGCTGCCTCAACAGGTGTTTGTCGGCGTCCCTGCGCCGCTGCGCGCGGCTGGCCGGGTGAGCTATATCGCCTCGGCGCGCGGGCAGACAGCGTACTTCGCTGCCGGCCTGACGGAGCTGTTCTACTCGCCCGGCCCAGCTGTCCCGGCCCGGCTGGTGCTCAGGCTTCAGCGGGGCGACACGTTCGGCGCCGGCCCGCCGGCGCTCGGGCCGGGTTATCTCGGCTGGGGGACCCCATCCGCGGCGAGCTACGTGGCCAGCACCGCCAGCCTGGCCGCGGTCATGCTGACCGACGGGAGCACAACCTACGGCGATGTCCAAGCGGCTGGCAGCTTCGTGGTCGCGGCGAGCAGCCCGGACCCGAAGCAGGGTTCGTGGCGGCTGTCCATGCTCCGCGGCGCGACGATCGCGGGCCTTGCGTGTGCCACGCCTCGGCCGGCCAGCCGGTAGGTCTGGGTCGCGGGGACGCGGCCCGGACCGCCAAGATGGGCACATGCAACTGCGAATCTTCACCGAGCCCCAGCAGGGTGCGAGCTACGACACGCTGCTGCGCGTCGCCAAGGCCGCGGAGGACCTCGGCTTCGACGCGTTCTTCCGGTCCGACCACTACCTCAAGATGGGCGGCGTCAGCGGCCTGCCCGGTCCGACCGACGCGTGGATCACGCTGGCGGGTCTCGCGCGGGACACCACGCGAATCAGGCTGGGCACGCTGATGAGCCCGGCCACGTTCCGCTATCCGGGGCCGCTCGCCATCTCCGTGGCCGAGGTCGACCAGATGAGCGGCGGACGGGTCGAGTTCGGCTTCGGCACCGGGTGGTTCGAGGCGGAGCACACCGCGTATGGCATCCCGTTCCCGCCGCTCGGCGAGCGATTCGAGTGGTTCGCCGAGCAGCTCGCCATCATCACGGGCCTCTGGGAGACCCCAGCCGGCGAGATGTTCAGCTTTACCGGTAGCCACTACACGCTGACGGACTCGCCGGCGCTGCCGAAGCCCGCGCAGCAGCCGCGACCGCCCGTGCTCATCGGCGGTGGCGGTCCGAGGCGCACGCCCCGGCTGGCCGCGCGCTACGCCGACGAGTTCAACTTGCCGTTCCGGAGCCTCGGCGACACCCGCGACGCGTTCGGCCGGGTGCGCGACGCCTGCCTGGCCGCGGACCGGGACCCGGCGTCGATGACGTTCTCGGCCGCACAGGTCGTGTGCTGCGGCCGCACCCCGGAGGAGCTGAAGCGGCGCGCCGGCGCTATCGGCCGCGAGGTCGACGAGCTGCGCGAGCACGGGCTGGCCGGCACGCCGGACGAGATCGCAGCGAAGATCGCCGAGTTCGGCGGCATCGGCGCCAGCCGGATGTACCTGCAGGTGCTCGACCTCGGCGACCTCGACCACCTCGACCTGCTCGCCGAGCTCATCCCGGCTGTGCGCTAGCCGCAAACTCAGAAGGCACGCAGAAGATACGCCAAGGCGTGAACCGAGGCGGTACTGCCAGCCTGAACAGAGCGCGAGGCCGGACGGTCGGCCCGGCCCGGCTGAGAGGACATCCACATGGCACGGCTGCGCCCGCGTCACCCGGTTCGCTGGCTGCTCGGCGGCGTCGTCGCGCTGGCGGTCCTGGTAGTAGGCGGGACCTGGCTGTACATCCACGTCATCGAGGGGCCGGCACCTGCCAAGCTGAGCCTCCAGTCCGGATCTTCGGCGAGCGCGTCACCAGCCGCCGCGCCGAGCGCCGCCGCAGCGGCAGCCACCGGCGTGGCTGGGCAGTGGCGGGTTGCGTCCGGCTCCGTCGTGGGCTATCGGGTCCAGGAGGTGCTAGCCGGGCAGAACAACACCGCTGTCGGGCGGACCAGCGACGTCAGCGGAAGCATGACGATCAGCGGCACGACGGTGAGCGCAGCCTCGTTCACGGTGCAGATGGCCACGGTCCGCAGCGACCAGAGCCAGCGAGACGCCCAGTTCGACGGGCGAATCATGGATACGGCCAGTTACCCGACCGGGAAGCTGACGCTCAGCGGGCCGATCAACCTCGGCGCCGTGCCGTCCGACGGCGTGATCCGCAGCTACCAGGCGACCGCGAGCCTGACGTTGCACGGTCACACCAAGACGGTGGCGTTCGCCCTGCAAGCGGAGCGGACCGCCACCGATATCGAGGTGTCCGGGTCGATCCCGATTGTGTTCGCCGACTACGGCATCGCCAACCCGAGCTTCGGCGGCTTCGTGACCACGCAGGATCACGGACTGCTCGAATTCCTGGTCAAGTTCAGCCGGAGCTGAGCGCGCGGACTGGTCGGGGCCGCTCCGGCTGTTCAGCTCTGGCGACTGCGGCCGGGCGGACCGCCGCGAGCGGGGAACACCACGTTTTCCCACGGGTTGTAGTCGACCTCCAGTGGCTCCTGCGCAGGCCGCTCGCCAGCCGGGATGTGCCGGAGGTTGAGCCGGATCCTGGTCCAGGTCGACGACCGGCCGCGCATGGAATCGATCAGGATGTCGGCCGGCTGGAGCAGCGCCGCCGCTTCTGGATGCCGGAGCTTCCACCGGTCCAGGCCGGCGAGCGCCTCGGCTTCGCTGGCCGCGCGCGCGATCTCGATCAGCGGCATCGTGCTCTGCCGCCGCCCGGTTGGCGTTCCCCCACTAGCACGGGAGGGCTGCACCCGCGGGGCCTCGCCTTCCTGCTTGTCGAAATGCGGCGGCCACGGCGCGTCGGGCAGGCCGGCCGCCTCGTCCGCGTCAGCGAGTTCGAGCAGCTGGTCCAGCGAGCCCGCGGTGTCGTCGATGTCCGCCCCCGGATCACCGATCTCCGCGTAGCGCTGCGGCACGGTGTCGATGGTGAACGCGGCCGGGTCGCAGTCCGGCACCTCTTCCCAGCGCAGCGGCGCGGACACGCGCGCGTCGGGGCGCGGCCGGACCGAATAGGCCGAGGCGACGGTCCGGTCCTTGGCGTTCTGGTTGTAGTCGACGAACACCCCGTGCCGTTCTTCCTTCCACCAGCGCGAGGTGGCTTCCTCCGGGGCGCGGCGCTCGATCTCCCTGGCTAGCGCGACGGCAGCGCGCCGGACCTGCGTGAAGTTCCACCGCGGCTCGATGCGCGCGTAGACATGGATCCCGCGCGAGCCGGTGGTCTTCGGCCATCCGACGAGGCCGATGTCGGCGAGCACCTGCCTGGCCACCAGCGCGACGCTGACGATCTGCGACCATCCGACGCCGGGAACGGGGTCGAGATCGACGCGCAGTTCGTCGGGGTGGTCGAGGTCGCTAGCGCGGATCGGGTGCGGGTTGAGGTCGATGCAGCCGAGGTTGACCACCCAGGCGAGGCCCGCAGCGTCAGTGACGACGATCTCTTCCGCCGTTCGCCCGGATGGGAAGCTCAGCACCACGCTGTCGAGCCAGTCGGGCTTGTTGGCCGGGGCCCGCTTCTGCCAGAACGCCTCGCCCTCCGCTCCGTGGACAAAGCGCTTGAGGACCATAGGGCGGCCGCTGACTCCGCGCAGTGCCCCGTCGGCGACGGTCAGGTAGTAGCGGACCAGGTCCATCTTGGTGTGCCCGGTCCGCGGGAAATAGACCTTGTCGGGATTGGAGATCGTCACCGCGCGGCCGGCCGCCTCGATGACCTCTTTGCGGCCCGCCATGATGCCACGATAACCGCGAGTGCCATGGCCGGGAGGCCTCGCCCGCGCGCCGAAGGGCCACGTTGGTGACTTTGCGGTCCCTCTAGGTGTACTGACCACGGACGTTAGTGACACGACACGCACTGATGATCTTGATGTAGGGAGGGCCTTCCGGGTTCGGTGTGGATCACCACATCTGCGCCGAACTCCAGGAGGCCCTCATGCCCCACCGTAATGCGCCGCTGACTGAAACAGGGAGGCTGCGCCTGGCGCGGTGTGTTGTCGAGGACGGCTGGCCGGTGCGCCGGGCGGCCGAGCGGTTCCAGGTGTCGCCGACGACCGCGTCGCGGTGGGCGGCTCGTTACCGGCAGGGCGGCGCGGCCGGGATGGCGGACCGGTCGTCCAGGCCGCATCACAGCCCTAATCGCACGCCGGCTAAGACCGAGCGGCGTATCGTCGGCCTGCGCGTCTCGCAGCGGCTGGGGCCGGCCCGGATCGGGTTCCGGCTGGGGTTAAACCCCTCGACTGTCCACCAGGTGCTGACCCGGTATGGCTGCCCGCCCCTGGCGGCTCTGGACCGGGCCACCACGGTGCGGGTCCGCCGCTATGAGCGGGACTACCCCGGCGAGCTGGTCCACGTCGATGTGAAGAAGCTGGGCAACATCCCCGACGGCGGCGGCTGGCGGGTCAGGGGCCGCCGCCGGGGCGAACGGAACAAGCTCGCCACCACCTCGGCCCGTTACGCCACTAGCAGCCGCCGCCCGGTCATCGGCTACGGCTACCTGCACACCGCCCTCGACGACCACTCCCGCCTGGCCTGCACCGAGATCCTGGCCGACGAGCGCAAGGACACCGCCGCCGCGTTCCTGCACCGCGCGCACGCCTGGTACGCCGGCCTCGGCATCACCATCGAGCGCGTCCTGTCCGACAACGGCGGCTGCTACCGATCCCGCGACTGGGCCGCCGCCTGCCCCAGCCTGGCCATCACGGCCAAGCGCACCCGCCCCTACCGGCCCCAGACCAACGGCAAAGTCGAGCGCTACCACCGCACCCTCGCCGACGAATGGGCCTACGCCCGGGCCTACCGCTCAGAAACCGAGCGGCGCGCCGCCCTGCCCGCCTGGGTTCACACTTACAACAATCACCGCGGACACACCGCACTCGGCGGCCAGCCACCCGCCAGTCGTGTCACTAACCTGTCCGGGCAGAACATCTAGGGGCAGCGTTGGTCCCCCCACGACCGTGGGAAGTGCTTCCATGGAGAACTGTGAGCAGTGATAGCCGTACCGGGCCGGCGCTGGCGAATCTCGAGAACCTGATCGTTTCCCTGCCGCCGGACACCAGGCTGCCGTCGTATCGCGAGCTGCAGCAGCGCTTCCGGCTCAGCCCGGCCACTGTGCAGCGGCTGCTATCGGAGCTAGCCCGGCGCGGACTGCTGGTGACCCGGCCAGGCAGCGGCACCTTCACGGCGGCCCGCCCCTCGCCGCCGCGGCTGGATGCCGACCTCTCCTGGCAGACGCCCGCGCTGGGCAGCCGGGCCGGTCTCGGGCCGGAACTGGAGCGACTCGTCGACCCGGTTCCGCCCGACGCGATCGGGCTGGCCAGCGGCTTCCCTGACGAGCGGCTCCAGCCGCTCGGGCTGCTCGCAGCGGCGGCCTCCCGCGCGGCCCGGCGACCGCAGACCTGGAGCCGGGTGCCGCCGCAGGGCCTGCCGGAGCTGCGCAGTTTTCTCGCTGACGAGGCGGGCGGCGGGCTGACCGGGGCCAACGTACTGATCGCCTCGGGCGGCCAGTCGTCCCTCTCGGCCGTGTTCCGCCACTTGTGCGCGCCCGGCGATCCCCTCATCGTCGAGTCACCGACGTACGTGGGCGCGCTGGCTGCGGCGCGCGCGGCCGGGCTGGTGCTCGTGCCCGTCCCCGGCGACGCGGGCGGCGCGCTGCCGGACGCGCTGGCTGACGCCTTCGCCCGGACCGGCGCGAGGCTCGCCTACCTGCAGCCCCGCTACGCCAATCCGACCGGCGCGGTCCTCGCGCGGGACCGCCGTGAGCCTGTCCTGCGCGCCGCCGCCCGAGCGGGCGCGTTCCTGCTCGAGGACGACTGGATGCGCGACTTCGACCTGGGCGCGCCCTCGCCGCCGCCGCTGGTCAGCGCCGACGATGACGGCCACGTGATCTACCTGAGGTCGGTGTCCAAGCCCATCGCCGCCGGGCTGCGGGTGTCGGGGCTCGCCGCGCGCGGGCCGGTGCTGGCCCGCCTGCGGCGCGGGCGGATCAGCGACGACCTGTTCGTCGCGCCGATACTCCAGCAGATAGCCCTTGACGTGCTGACCGCACCCGGATGGCCACGGCACCTCGGCATGCTGCGCCGGCAGTTGCGGGAACGGCGAGATGCACTCGTCGGGGCCGTCCGCGAGCTGCTGCCGTCCTGCCATCTCGACGTCGTCCCCGCGGGTGGCATGCACCTGTGGCTGCGGCTGCCCGATCACATCGCCGATGAGGTGGTCACCGATGCCGCCGCTGCCCGCGGGCTGTCCATCACGCCCGGCAGGGCCAGCTTCCCCGGCGAGCCGCCGGGCTCGTTTCTGCGGCTGAGCTACGCCGAGGAAGACGCGGTCGCGCTGCGACGCGCGGTCGGGGTACTCGCCAGCGTGCTGACGGCAGCCTGACCGCGACTCGCTTCAGCAGAGCGGGGGCGCCGCTGCGGCGGGCTCGGTGCGCTCGACTGACTTGTGCTGCAGGTGCGAGAGCCGGGGCGGCGGGGTGGCGGTATCGTACCGACATGGCTTTCTGGCAGATCCTCCTTCTTCGAGAGCCGCGCTGATTCGGCGAATCAGCGCGGCTGCCCCTCATCGCCTGAGGGGCTTTTTCTTTTTCCTTGGTGACGGACCGACTATGGCGAGGATCTTGTGGACGAGGACACGGCAGGCGGGGTCACAGCAGCGGCGGCAGCCGAGATGCCGCCGTTCCGCTACAACGCGGAACTGGCGCGGCAGATCGAACTGCACTGGCAGTCGCGCTGGGAGCAGGACGGAACTTTTCATTCGCCGAACCCCTCCGGGCCGCTATCCGGGGGGTTCGAGGCGATGCAGGGTCGGCCAAAGTTTTACGTCCTGGACATGTTCCCGTATCCGAGCGGCGCCGGCCTGCACGTAGGGCATCCGCTGGGATACATCGGCAGCGACGTGTTCGGCCGGTTCCTGCGGATGTCCGGCCATCACGTGCTGCACACCTTCGGCTATGACGCGTTCGGTCTGCCGGCCGAGCAGTATGCGATCAGCACAGGCCAGCATCCATCGGTAACGACGGACCTCAATGTGGCTACCATGCGCCGCCAGCTGCGCCGGCTCGGCCTGGCTCACGACTCTCGCCGTGAGGTAGCCACGACCGACAGGTCGTTTTACCGCTGGACGCAGTGGATCTTCCTGCAGATCTTCAACAGCTGGTATGACTCGGGGCAGGACAGGGCCCGGCCCATCACCGAACTGATCGCAGCCTTCGAATCAGGCGAGCGCCCGGCTCCCGGCGACAGGAGCTGGGCTGACCTGTCTCCAGGCGAACGCAGCGACATCATCGACTCGCACCGGCTCGCGTACATCTCCGAGGAGATGGTCAACTGGTGCCCGGGTCTGGGGACGGTGCTGGCCAACGAGGAGATCACGGCTGACGGCCGGAGCGACGTGGGCAACTTCCCGGTCTTCCGCCGCCCGCTGCGGCAGTGGATGATGCGCATCACCGCCTACGCGCAGCGGCTCCTCGATGATTTGGACCTGGTCGACTGGCCGGAGCCGATCAAGAGCATGCAGCGGAACTGGATCGGCGCGAGCGACGGCGCGGTTATCGACTTCGCCGTCACGGAGGACCCGCCGCTGACCGTGAGTGCGTTCACGACCCGCCCGGACACGCTGGCCGGTGCGACCTTCCTGGTGCTCTCCCCGGAGCATCCCCTGGCCGGGAAGCTGGCAAAGGAGCGGTTCCCGCCCTGGACGCCGCCGTCCTGGCGAGGCGAGGCGGGAGCAGCGGACGCGTCCTCCGGTCCGGCGCAGGCAGTCGCGGCGTACCGGGCCGAGGCCGCCGGTAGTGGTGATCGCCAGCGCCGCCGGGCCAGTGCAGGCGAACACAGGGCGGGCAAGGACGGGGTCTTCACCGGCTCGTACGTGAGCAATCCCGTGACCGGCCGGCCGATTCCGGTCTTTGTTGCCAGTTACGTCCTCATGGGATACGGCACGGGCGCCATCATGGCGGTCCCAGCACACGACCAGCGCGACTTCGACTTCGCCCGCCAGGCCGGCCTGCCCGTCGAGGCAGCCGTGAGACCGCCTGCCGCCTGGCTCGCGGCGCGTGCCCTGGATCCCGGCGCGCCCGCTGACAGCTGGCCGGAGGCCTACGCAGGCGACGGCGACAGCACGGGCGGCGGACGGATGGGACTGGCAGGGCTGCCGACGGAGAACGCGATCAGCGCAGCGATCACCTGGCTCGCCAGCACCGGTCACGGCCGCCGGTCGCGGTCCTACCGGCTGCGAGACTGGCTGTTCTCGCGGCAGCGCTACTGGGGCGAGCCGTTCCCGATCGTCTATGCCGAGGACCGCCGGCCGATCGGGCTGCCGGACAGCGACCTTCCGGTGACCCTTCCGGAGATCGCTGATTACCGGCCGGAGGCCGATGTGGAGCACGGCGATCCTGTCCCGCCCCTCGCCCGAGCTGGGGGATGGGCGACGGTCGAGCTGGACCTCGGAGACAGTCTGCGGGAGTACCGGCGCGAGCTGAACACGATGCCGCAGTGGGCCGGCTCGTGCTGGTACTACTTGCGCTACCTGGACCCGACTAACGATGACACCTTCGTCAGCCCTGAGGTCGAGCGATACTGGATGGCGCCCGACGGCGCCGGGCCTGGCGAGGGCGGCGTCGACTTGTACGTGGGGGGCGTGGAACACGCGGTCCTGCATCTGCTCTATGCGCGGTTCTGGCACAAGGTGCTCTTCGACCTGGGGCACGTCTCGACTAGGGAGCCGTTCCGGCGGCTGTTCAACCAGGGCTACATCCTTGCCGACGCGTTCACCGACGACCGGGGCATGTATGTACCTGCAGCCGATGTCCTCGACGAGGCTGACGGCTCGAGCACATACCTCGGTGAGCCGGTAACGCGGCGAGCCGGAAAGATGGGCAAGAGCCTGAAAAACAGCATCAGCCCCGACGACCTGTATGCCGCCTACGGGGCCGACACGCTCCGGCTATATGAGATGGCGATGGGCCCGCTTGACGTCAGCCGGCCGTGGCGGACGACCGATGTCGTCGGCGTCCATCGCTTCTTGCAGCGGCTGTGGCGAAGCATCGTGAACGAGGAAACCGGCCAGCTGGCTGTGACGGACACGGCGCTCACCGGGGAGACCGCGCGCAAGCTGCACCAGACGATCAAGACGGTCCGCGAGGATTTCGGGAAGCTGCGCTTCAACATCGGGATCGCCGAGCTGATCGGTCTCACGAGCCATGCAGCCAGGATTGCGGCTGACACGGGCGGGCTGCCGAGGCAGCTCGCGGAGCCGCTGGTCTTGATGGTCGCCCCGCTCGCGCCGCACGTGGCCGAGGAGCTCTGGAACCGTCTCGGCCACGCGGAGTCGCTGACTTACGCGGCCTTTCCCGAGGCTGACGAAGCACTCGCCGCCGATCCGACGGTGAGCGTGCCCGTGCAGGTCAACGGCAAGGTTCGATTCACGATCGAGGTGCCGGCAACCGCGGACGAGGAAGACATTGAGCGCGAACTGCGGAGCGCCCCGGCTCTGGCGACGGCGATCGACGGCAAGGAAGTCACCCGGCTCGTCATCGTGCCGGGGAGGATTGTCAGCATCGTCGCCCGTTAGCCCGTGCGAGTCCGCTGCGCCTAGTCCGCTGCGTTCGACGCGCAGGTAGCGCCGACCGCCTGGATCACACTGGCTACCGCGCCTGCAAGGAAGGCTTCTGACCCGGACCAGAAAGGTTCCTCCCAGCGCCGCGTGCCGATTTCCCTCAGTTCCTCGTGGCGACTCCGTAGGCCCGGCCCGAATAGACCTGCCGGTCCAGGGCAATCGCGCGGGCCAGGCCGCCCAGCGCCGCGGCCCCGAGGCCGGTCCTGGCCCGCGCCGACGTGACCGCGTCCGGCCGCGCCCGGGCCTGAGCCGCCCGAGCGGGGTTGGTGATGAAGTGCAGGGTCTTGAGTAGCCTGCGGTCGACCCGCATGGTGCCAGCTTCGGCGAGGCGGGACACGTACTCATCCACGATTTCCGGCCGGCCAGCGTTGATCCACCACCGCGCACCGTGCGGCCGCGGCGATGCCACGAGACCGGCCAGGCACCGATCAGCCAGGACGTCTCTCGTTGGCTCAGCGGACAGCACCGTGACGTGGCTGCCGCCGAAGTCGATGCGCCTGGCGGCCGCCAGCATCAGCAGTTCTGCGCCACGTAAGCCGTATCTCAAGAACACCGGGTCCGCGATCCGGTTCCACCGCGGCTCGACAGACAACAGAACAAGGTCTTCGCGAAGCTCGCTGAAAGGCCCGACCCCCACGAGGGCGATAACAAGCGGCTTCCGTGCTCGATGCGAGCAAGCAAGCCGATGCCGTGCTGCGGTGTTCCGCCGGGCCAGGTCGTGGATGGCCGTCTGCTACCCCTCCGGGGGTAGCAGACGGCCATCCATCAGAAGGCGACCGCGGGTTAAAGACGGCTGCCGGGCACCGGCGGCCACGTTCCGGTCCTTATAGGGTTGAGGGCGGCGCAGCAGACGGGGAGGCTTTGCAATCGTGGCGGACGAACTGACCCTCGCTCGTGTCCTGGCGGCGGCGGAGCGGCTGGCGGGCGTGGCGCACCGGACGCCGCTGCTGACCTCGGCAACGCTCGACAAGCACTGCGGGGCGCCGGTCCTGCTGAAGGCCGAGCCGTTCCAGCGAACCGGGTCGTTCAAGTTCCGCGGCGCCTACAACCGGCTCAGCGTGCTCGACCCGGCGCAGCGCCAGGCGGGCGTAGTCGCGTTCTCCTCGGGCAATCACGGCGCCGCGGTCGCGCTTGCCGCGCGGCTGCTCGGCATCAGCGCCGTCGTGGTTGTTCCGGCCACCGGGTCGCGGGCGAAACTCGCCGCGATCGAGGGTTACGGCGCGGAACTGCGCCGCTATGACCCAGCGAGCGAGAGCCGCGAGGAGGTAGCGGCCGGGATCGCTGCTGACCGCGGGCTGACGCTGATCCGGCCGTTCGACGACTACGACGTCATGGCCGGGCAGGGCACCATTGGCGTCGAGCTAGCTGACCAGGCGCCCGGCCTTGAGCTCGTGCTCGTCCCGGTGGGCGGCGGCGGGCTGGCCGCCGGGGTGTCGACTGCAGTCACCGGCCTGCTGCCCGGCGCCGCGGTGATCGGCGTCGAGCCTGCCGCTGCCGGAGACACCGCTCGGTCGATACAGGCCGGGCACCGGGTCACCATCCCCGAGCCGGACACGCGGGCCGACGGGCTGCGCGCGACGGCGCCGGGGGAGCTGACCTTCGCCGTCAACTCGCGGCTGCTCAAGGATGTCGTGACGGTCAGCGAGGACGCCATCGTCGAGGCGATGAAGTTCTGCTTCGAGCGGCTGAAGATCGTCGTCGAGCCGAGCGGTGCAGTGCCGCTCGC
This sequence comes from uncultured Actinomycetota bacterium, assembly GCA_963718765.1. Classification (GTDB taxonomy): domain Bacteria; phylum Actinomycetota; class Actinomycetes; order Streptosporangiales; family Streptosporangiaceae; genus JAJYUU01. The sequence goes on along the minus strand of CAVQZV010000014.1, from coordinate 488,454 downwards.
CGCGCTGCTGTCCGGCGCCGTCGGGGCGGCCGGGCGGACCGCCGTCGTGCTGTCCGGCGGCAACATCGCCGCAGCCGAGTTCGCGGCGATCGTGGCCTGACTTCGACGCAAGCAGCCCAAGATCAGCTTGCTTTTCTGCCGTACCGCGCCAGTACCGCAGCGCCGACCTGCTCCGCCGACAGGCACGCCAGCTCTGCGGGCTGGCCGCCCGCGGGGAAGAGCCGCTCGCCGGTGCCGAGAATGGTCGGAAGGGTCAGCAGCCGGTACTCGTCCACGAGGTCGGCCTCGATCAGCGGGTGCACCACGCTGAGGCTGCCGGTGATGATCACGTCACGCTGCTCGCGTTTCACCGCGTCGATCGGGTCGCGGACGACCTCAGAGTTCGCCCACGCTGACGCGTCGGTCAGCGAGCGCGTGGCGACGAGCTTGGGGATGGCGTTCATCCGGTTTGCAAAGGGGGTGTCGCGGCCGGGCCAGATCCGGGAGAACAGCTCCCAGGTCTTCCGTCCCAGCAGCAGGACTCCGTCGTCCATGAGACTGCCGAGCCGGAACTTATCGCCGGCGACGGCTTCAGGGCCGTGCCGGTACAACCAGCCGCCGCCCGGCAATCCGCCGGAGCCGTCCGGGTCGGACACGATGCCGTCCACAGTCAGGTACTCGATGACGATGACGCTCACGATGGGTCTCCCTCCAGTTCGATGCTCGCCAGTACCTACCGGCGGCACCGCCTGGACTCATCGCTCCCTGCCGAACTAATTCCGAGCGATCCGCTCAGGCAGGCCAAACGCCGCGAACACCCGCGGGTCGGCGAACGCCACGTTGCGTGTCACCCGGCCGCCCGCGATGGTGAACACCTGGAGCGTATGGACCCGGTGGCCGCCACCGGGTTCTGGCGCGTACGCAGCCAGCGCGGGCTGCCCGTTGGCCGTGAGCTGCCTGATAGCCCAGCCCGGCCCGCGCATCTCGAAAACACGCTGGAGGAACATGCCGTAGTCGCGGCTGCCCCGGTACCACAGCGGCACTGGCGGCATTTCCAGGACTGCCTCGGCAGCGAGCAGCCGCACGAGTTCCGGGACATCGGCGGCCTCGAACGCGCGGACGTACTGCTCGACCACCGCGGCGACCTCGGGGTCGTCTGGTTCGCTCACCTCGTCGGCCTCCCGGCTATCCGCCAGAGCGGCGCGGGCTCGCTGGAGGGCACTGTTGACGGCCGGGACGGTGGTCTCGAGCTGCACGGCGACCTCAGCGGCGCTGAATTCCAGCACCTCCCGGAGCACCAGGACGGCACGCTGGCGCGGGGGCAGGAGCTGCATCGCGGCTACCAGCGCCAGCCGCATGTCGGCACGGGTCCCGGTATCAAACCGGGCGTCAGGAAACGGCTGCAGCCAGGGGATCTCCAGCGCCGGTGTCAGCGGTGCCCCCGGATCCTCGCTCGGCGCGCCCAGCCCGGACGGCAGCGGCCGCCGAGCACGGCCCTCCAGCGCGGACAGGCACGCGTTGGTCGCGATGCGGTAGAGCCAGGTGCGGACCGAGGCCAGGGCGCTGTCGTACCGGTCGCGGGCCTTCCACGCCCGCAGCATCGTCTCCTGCACGACGTCTTCGGCGTCGTGGACCGAGCCAAGCACCCGGTAGCAGTAAGCGACCAGCTCACCTCGGTACGGCTCGAAATCCACGGGTTCCATCCTCGCGCACCCGCGGCGCACCGCGGCGCCCGCGACGGCCGAGGGGCCCGCGACGGCCGAGGGGCAGCACCGCCTGCACGAGCGACGTTGGGACAGCTAGCGGATGATCAGCACGCTGTCCTCGCGCGGGATCAGCTCCCCGATCACCGGGGCGCCAGGCAGCTCCCCGGCTACGAGCAGGCCGCCGGAGGTCTGCGCGTCGGCCAGCAGAAGCAGCTCGTCCTCGCCGAGCGTCCGGGCGTCGGTGTGCGGGCGCACCCAGTCGAGATTGCGGCGGCTTCCGCCCGGCATGTGGCCGGCGGCCGCAGCCGCCCGCGCGCCCGCGACGTAGGGCACCGCGGCGTGGTCGATCACGGCCGAGACGCCGCTCGCGCGGGCGAGCTTGTACAGGTGGCCGAGCAGCCCGAATCCGGTCACGTCGGTGGCGCACGTGATCCCGGCGGCCAGCGCCTGCCTGCTTGCGGCAGCGTTCAGCGTCGTCATGACTTCGATCGCGGCGTCGCTGACCTCGCCGGTTGCCTTGTGCCAGGCGTTCAGCACGCCGAGACCGAGCGGCTTGGTGAGGGTAAGCGGCAGGCCTGGCTTCCCCGCGTCGATCCGCAGCAGCGCCTCCGGGTCGGCAACCCCGGTCACCGCCATGCCGTACTTCGGCTCCGGGTCATCGATACTGTGGCCGCCGGCGACGTGGCAGCTCGCGGCGCGCGCCACGTCGAGGCCGCCGCGGAGCACCTCACCGGCCAGGTCGGCAGGGAGCGTGTCGCGCGGCCAGCCGAGCAGGTTCAGCGCCACGAGCGGCACGCCGCCCATCGCGTAGATGTCCGAGAGCGCGTTGGCCGCGGCGATCCGCCCGAACGTGTAGGCGTCATCCACGACAGGGGTGAAGAAGTCCGCCGTTACGACTACCGCAAGGCCCGGGCCCACCTGCACGACCGCGCCGTCGTCGCCGTGCTCGACACCGACGATCAGGTCGGTGGCCGGCCCGGCCGGCAGCAGCCTGCTAACGGCCTCTTCCAGCTCGCCGGGCGGGATCTTGCACGCGCACCCGCCGCCATGCGCGTACTGGGTGAGCCGTACACCGGCCGCTGCGGTCACACGGTCAATCTAGCCCGAGACACGGCAGGGTAACGTCGGGCCCGGAGGCGTCCGGGTGCCTGGTGGCCCCCCCGGTCTTCAAAACCGGTGGGCGGCGTTCTGCGTCGCCGGCGGGTTCGATTCCCGTCCGCCTCCGCCGCCTACCGTCTAGAGACCGGAACGGGGCTGCTAGCGGTGCATGTCGTCGCGACGGCCGGTCACGTCGACCACGGGAAGTCAGCGCTCGTGCGCGCGCTCACCGGGATGGAGCCGGACCGGTGGGAAGAGGAGCGCCGCCGTGGCATGACCATCGACCTAGGATTCGCCTGGATGACGCTGCCATCAGGCGAGCAGATCGCGTTCGTCGACGTGCCTGGTCACGAGCGGTTCGTCTCCAACATGCTCGCGGGCGCCGGCGCGACGCCCGCCGTAGTGTTTGTGGTCGCCGCGGACGGAGGCTGGATGCCGCAGTCCGCCGAACATCTCGCGGCGATCGACGCGCTCGGCGTCCGCGCCGGAATTCTCGCGGTGACTCGGTCCGACCTCGCAGATCCAGGCCCGGCGCTGCGAGAAGCCGCAGGCAAGATCGCCGAGACGAGCCTCGGACGTGACGGCGGGATCGAGGCCGTCCCCGTCAGCTCGGTCACCGGCCAGGGCATAGCTGATCTGATCGCCGCGCTCGACCGCCTGGCAGCGCGACTGCCGGTGCCCGACCCGCAGGACAGCATCCGGCTGTGGCTGGACCGCGTGTTTGCGGTCAAGGGGAGCGGCACCGTTGTCACCGGGACGCTGCAGGCCGGGACCGTGGGGCCAGGGGACGAGCTCGTGCTCACGCCCGCGATGAGGCCGGCCCGGGTCCGGAGCGTGCAGTCGCTCGGTGCGTCGGCCGCCCGGGTGTCCGGCGTCGCAAGGGTGGCGCTGAATCTGCGCGGGGTCAGTGCGAGCGAGCTCAGTCGCGGGATGGCTCTTGTCCAGTCCGGCCGCTGGACCATGACGAGCGTGATCGACGTCAGGCTCGCGGTGCCGGCCGGTCCGGCCAGGCCGGGCCGGCCGGGCGGGGCAAGGCGGCTGCCACCCCGGCTGCCACCCCGGCTCACGTTGCATATCGGCGCTGCGCGTGCCGTGACCGGTGTCCGCATGCTCGATGGCAGCATCGCGCGGCTCACTCTGGAGCACCCGCTCCCGCTGCACGTGGGTGACCGGGTCTTGCTGCGCGACCCAGGCGCGGCCGCTGACCGGGCGACGGGGCGGCTAGTCATCGGCGCGACGGTGCTCGACGTGATTCCGCCGCGGCTGCGCGGCACCGGCGCCGGTGCGGCCGCCGGCCGCGAGCTGGCATCGTGGCCCGAGCCGCCGCGAGCAGAAGACCTGCTGCGCCGGCATCAGCTCATTCGGTCTGCCGCGGCATCAGCCATGGGTCTGCGTCACCTGCCTGCTGCGGTGGGTCGCGACTGGCTCTCCGATCAGGCGCACTGGCGGCAGCTCCGGCATCGGCTGGCGGTGACGGTTGCGGAGCATGCGAGGCGCGACCCGCTCGCGCTCGGTCTTGCCGTCGATGCGGCCCGGGCCGAGCTGGGCCTGCCCGATCGTGGCCTGGTCGAGGCGCTGGTCGCCTGGCAGGACGGCGCCGACCTGGATGAGAACGTGCGACTGGACGGCGGCTACCTGCGGCCGGGTCGCCCTCCCGGCGGTGCGCTACCGGACGCCGCGGACGCTGCCGGAGCGTCGCGCTCGCCACAGGCTGGAGCCACTGTTCCGCGGGCTGGAGCCACTGTTCCGCGGGCTGGAGCCACCGTTCCGCAGGCCGGGCCCGCGCAGGCGGCTGCCGGGCACGCCGGCGGGACTCACGATGCGTCGTCCGGGCTGCCGGCCCCGGTAGCCGCGGCCGTCCAGGCGCTCCTTGCTGACTTCGCCGACGCGCCGTTCAGCTCGCCGGACAGCGGCCGCCTGCAGGACCTCGGGCTCGATGCGCGGGCCACCGCGGCCGCCGAGCGCGCCGGCCTGCTGCGTCGGCTTCCCGGCAATGTGGTGCTGCCGGCGGACGCCGCTGCGCGAGCGGCGCGGATCCTGGCCGGGCTGCCACAGCCGTTCACCGCCTCGGAAGCGCGACAGGCGCTGCGGTCGAGCCGGCGTGTGGTGATCCCCCTGCTGGAGTGGCTCGACCGGGAGGGGGTAACGCGTCGGTTGGCGGACGACCGCAGGATTATGAAGGAGCGGTCGGATGCGCCGCTGTCGAACGGAGAGCAATGAGCACGCTGGACGACTGGTCGGATGCGATATGCGCCGAGCTTGGCCTGCACCGCGACGATGCGGTGCAGAAGACCGTTTTGAACCTCGCCCGAGTGGCGGCTCACCTGGTGGATCGCCCGGCCGCGCCGCTCACCGCGTACTTCCTCGGCGAGGCGGTTGGCCGCGGTCAGTCCCTGGAGGAAACAGCGGCGCGCATCCAGCAACTGGCCCGTGCGTGGGAGAAGCGCGACTGACCAGTCCTGCCCTGCCGGCCGGAGGCCCGTGCGGGGTCAGCTGCCCTGGTCGCCCCGCCCAGGCTCGGTCGCGATCCGTGCTGCGCCCGTATAGACGTTCATCGACTGGCCGCGTAGGAAACCGACCAGGGTAAGTCCGGCCTCCTCGGCTAGCTCGACGGCAAGCGAGGAGGGCGCGGAGACGGCTGCGAGCACCGGAATCTCAGCGAGGACGGCCTTCTGCACGAGCTCGAACGAAGCCCGGCCACTGACGAGCAGAATGTGACCGGCCAGCGGCAGCCTGCCGGCTAGCAACGCCCAGCCCGCGATCTTGTCGACGGTCCGCATCGTCATACTGACTGCGGCGCCGTCGACTCGGATTCCGAGTGGCTCCTCGGCCGCGAGCAAGTCGGCGCAATCCGCCGTGTCGGCAGGCCGGTTGTTGTCGGGCAGGGTGAGCCGGCGTACTCGCCGTCGGACAGTTCCTCCGGCCGCTCGACTTCCTTCCGTCCCGGTTGTCCGGTCCGACCGTGTTCGCAGCGGCGCCGGGCAGTCCGGGCTGCCTTGCATGAGACGTCCGTCCGGCCCAGCGACGACTTGCCCCGTGACTCTGACTTGCCCGTTGTGCCGCGATGCACGCCTAGCATGAAGTCATGGCTCAAGCAGCGGGCGTCGTGCTGGCCGGCGGGCGGTCCTCGCGTATGGGCTCGCCCAAGGCGGCTCTGGAATGGCACGGCTCCACGCTGCTGTGGCGCACCGTGGCCATCATCGGCCGGGCGGCCGACGGGCCGGTCGTCGTCGTGCGGGCACCGGCCCAGGAGCTTCCCGCTTTGCCGCCGGACACTGTGGTCGTTGATGACCCGCAGGAGGGCCAGGGGCCTGTTCAGGGAATCGCCGCCGGCCTGGCTGCCCTCGCTGGCCAGGCAGAAGTCGCGTTCGTGAGTTCCACCGACATGCCGTTCTTGCACCCGGCTTTCGTGCGCCGCGTGCTCCGGGCGGTCCAGGACGGGACGGACGTCGCCCTTCCCTTGGCACGTGGCTTCCGGCAGCCGCTGGCCGCGTCCTACCGCACCGCGCTCGCCCCGGCGGCTGAGCGCCTGGTTCAGGCAGGCCGGCTGAAGCCGGCGTTCCTGTTCGAGGAGTGCAACGTTGCTGTCCTGGATGAGGCCACGCTGCGTGCGGACCCGGTGCTCGCGGCTCTCGATCCCGAGCTGGATTCCGTCCTCAACGTCAATGAGCCGGCCGACTACCAGTCGGCAAGGGCCCGCCTAGCGCCCGAGGTAACAGTGCAGCGTTTCGGCGTGCTGGCGGATGGCCGCCGGGGCCCGGAGCAGGTTCGGGCGGCCACCATCGCGGAAGCCGCCGACGCTGCTGGCGTCGCGCTCGGCAGGCACGTGACAGCAGCACTGAACGGCGACCGGATCACCCGCGAGGGGCAGACGCCGCTCGCCGCGGGGGATACGGTGTTCTTTCTGTCAGCGGACGCGGGCGGCTGAGGTCATGACGGCAGGCGGCTACTTCGGCCAGGCACTCGTCGTGGACGCCGACGACGGAACGGCGACCGCGCTGCCGCTGCCGGATGAGGTTTTGCGGGCCTATCTCGGCGGGGCAGGCCTGGGCGCCTGGCTCCTCCACAAGCTTGCGCCGCCAGGCGTCGACGCGCTCGACGCGGCGGCACCACTGAGCTTTGTTTTCTCGCCCCTCGTCGGAACCTCGCTGACGACCAGCGCAAAGTTCGCGGTCGTGGCCAAGTCGCCGCTGACAGGCATGCTGACGGACGCGCTTGCCTCGAGTCATTTCGCTATCGCGGGCAAGCTCACCGGGAACGATGCGCTTGTCGTGCGGGGCGCGCGCAGCGAGCTGTCCGTGCTGCTCGTCGACGGAGACGGTGCCCGCTTCGAGCCGGCCGCGGACCTGGCCGGGCTGAGCGCTGCCGACACAGAGAGTCGACTGCGGCAGCGGCTCGGCCGGGGCTGGCGGGCCGCTGCGATCGGCCCGGCCGGGGAGCGCGGTGTCTGGTACGCAACGATCTCCCACGACGGGCGGCACGCCGGCCGTGGTGGCCTCGGTGCCGTGCTCGGAGCTAAGAAGATCAAGGCAGTGGCGGTACGGGCCGGAGCGCGCAAGGTCCCGCCAGCCGATCCGGAGGCGGTGCTGGCCGCCGCGCGCGACCTGCGGGCGCGCTCGTTCGGGCCCGCCACTGCCAAGTATCGCGAGCTGGGGACGCTGGCGAACCTGCTCGCGTTCAACGCCCTCGCCACGCTGCCTACCAGGAACTTCCAGGCGGCCACCTTCGAGCAAGCACCGCAGCTGGCTGCCGAGGAACTGGCGCAGCTGCGCACGGTGGCGAGGAACAGCTGCGCGTCGTGCACGATCGGCTGCGAGCACATCTATGCCGCGCGCGGCGGCAAGAAGATGCGGGTGGAGTACGAGAACGTGTTTGCCCTCGGCCCGATGTGCGGGGTCGCCGACCCGGACGCCGTGCTGGGCGCCAGCGCGCGATGCGACGAGCTGGGCATCGACACGATCTCCGCCGGGGGCACGATCGCCTGGGCGATGGAGTGCGTCGAGCGCGGGCTAATCGACGCGCCATGGCTCACTTTCGGCGACGCGGGCGCCCTGATGCGCGCGCTCGACGAGATCGGCGCTCGGACCGGGCTCGGCGACCTGCTCGCTGAGGGATCACGCCGCGCGGCCGAGCGCATCGGGGGAGGATCGGCGGCCTTCGCACCCCACGTCAAGGGGCTGGAGATGCCGGGCTACGAGCCTCGGTCCCTGCACGCCATGGCGCTCGGACTGGCTGTCAACGCCCGGGGTGCGGATCACAACCGGTCGGGCGCCTACGAGGCCGACTTGTCCGGCGATCTCGACCGGCTCGACGGCGGACCAGCGCACGTGGCAGCCGCCATCGAGACCGAGGACCGGGCCGCGGTGATGGACTCGATGATCTTGTGCAAGTTCCTCCGCGGCGTCTTTACGGACCCGTTCGCGGAGTGGGCGGCGCTGCTTTCGGTGGTCACCGGCTGGGACCTGACCGGCCCTGAGCTGCGGCGCACCGCGCAACGCATCGTCCTCGCCAAGCGCATGTTCAACCTCCGAGAGGGCTGGCAGCCCGAGGACGACTGGCTACCGGAGCGGCTGCTGTCCGAGCCGCTCGAGCTCGCATCCGGCCGGGTCGCCGCGCTGACGCCGGACCGGCTCCGCCTCATGATCGACGGCTATTACGCGGCCCGCGGGCTAGACGGCCAGGGCCACCCGGATCCAGATTCGCTCACGGATTTGCACCTGACGTGACATATCGCGGCCCGATGCTTTGAAGCGCCACACATTGGCCAGACCCGCTGCTACGGCGGATACTCGGGTCATGGCCATCACTGCCGAGGAACGAACCGGGACGGTCACGCTCACGATCGACGGTCGCGAGGTCACGGCTCCGGAGGGCACGACGATCTGGGCTGCGGCCAGGGCGGCAGGCATCGATATCCCGGTGTTGTGCCACGACGAACGCTATGACCCGGTAGGGGTCTGCCGGATGTGCGTTGTCGATGTCGGCGCGCCGGCCTTTGCCGCCTCCTGCGTGCGGGCGTGCGAGAACGGCATGAAGGTCCAGACGACTAGCCCGGAGCTTGACGGCAGCCGTTCAACACTCGTCGAGCTGCTGCTGGCTGACCAGCCGGAGCGTGACCGCGACCCCAAGCAGGTCACCACCGGGGACAACGAGCTGCTGGCCCTGGCCGACCGGCTGGGGGTGACCCGGCCGGACGATCTTGCCGCCGGCAGCGGCCGCGGCGCCGACGCGTCGAGCCCGGTCATCTCCGTGGACCACGACGCGTGCATCCTGTGTGACCGGTGCGTGCGGGCCTGCGATGACATCCAGGGAAACGACGTCATCGGCCGCAGCGGCAAGGGCTACACCACCCGGATCGCCTTCGACCTGAACGATCTCATGGCGGACTCTTCGTGCGTGTCCTGCGGTGAGTGCGTCGCCGCGTGCCCGACCGGCGCGCTCACCAACAAGCCGATCCACGACGTCCCGATCCGGCCGCGCACCGAGCTCGACATGGTCGACACCGTGTGCCCCTACTGCGGTGTGGGCTGCGCGCTGACGTACTACGTAGACCGGGACCGCGGCGCGATCGCCTACGCCGAAGGTCGTGAGCAGCCCGGCTCGCACGGCCGCCTGTGCGTGAAGGGCCGGTACGGCTGGGACTACGCGGCCTCTCCGCAGCGGCTGACGGTGCCCTTGATCCGGCGCGAGGAGTCCTACCCGAAGGGCGCGCTGTCTGCTGACGTCCGTGGCGAGATGGCCGGCGTGCGAAACGGCGACGGTGGCGAGGACGGCGCGGGCGGCGGCAACGGCAGCGCGAATAACGGCAAGGGCAAGGGCAAGCGGAAGAAGCCGGGCGGTCTGGTCGACTACGCCGAGGTGCTGCCGCACTTCCGGGAGGCCACCTGGGAGGAGGCGCTCGACCTCGTGGCGCGCCGGCTCACCGAGATCTATGCGAACGGCGGCCCGGCGGCGATCGCCGGCTTCGGCTCGGCCAAGTGCTCGAACGAGGAGGCCTACCTCTTCCAGAAGCTGATCCGGACTGGCTTCCACACCAACAACGTTGACCACTGCACCCGGCTGTGCCACGCCTCCAGCGTGGCCGCGCTGTTCGAGGGAATCGGCTCCGGCGCGGTGTCCACGACGTACGGCGATGTCATCAACGCCGAGGTCGCGATCGTCACCGGCACGAACACACCAGCCAACCACCCGGTGGCGTCGAGCTTCTTCAAGCAGGCCAGGCGCAATGGGACCACGATCATCTACGTGGACCCGCGCGCGGACAAGATGGCCGACCACGCGGATATCTTCTGCCAGCTCAAGCCGGGCACTGACGTGGCCTTGTACAACGGCGTCATGCATGAGATCATCCGGCTCGACCTCGTGGACCATGACTTCATCGCGACCCGGACGTCCAACTACGAGGCGCTCAAGCAGACCGTCGCAAACTACCCGCCGGAGCGGGCCGAGCAGATCAGCGGCGTGCCAGCGGAGCTGATCCGCCGGGTGGCGCGGATCTGGGGCGAGGCGAAGGCCGGGATCATCTTCTGGGGCATGGGCATCTCCCAGCACACGACCGGGACTGACAACGCGCGCTGCCTGATCGCGATGTGCTCGATCACCGGGAACGTCGGCAAGCAGGGCACCGGCCTGCACCCGCTGCGCGGTCAGAACAACGTGCAGGGCGCCTCCGACATGGGCCTGATCCCGATGTACTACCCGAACTACCAGAAGGCCGACGACCCGGCCGTCAAGGCCGGGTTCGAGACGGCGTGGGGTATCTCCGACCTCGACCCGAAGCGGGGCCTGACGGTCACCGAGATCATCGGCTCGGTGCTCAAGGGCGGCGTCCGCGGCATGTACATGCTGGGCGAGAACCCGTTCCTGTCCGACCCCAACATCAACAAGGTGCGCAAGGCGCTGTCGGCGCTGGAGTTCCTCGTCGTCCAGGACATCTTCCTCACCGAGACGGCCGAGTTCGCCGACGTGATCCTGCCGGCTTCCTCCTACATGGAGAAGGAGGGCACGTTCACCAACACCGACCGCCGGGTGCAGCTCAGCCGCAAGGTACTGGATCCGCCCGGCCAGGCGCGCGTCGACTGGGAGGTCATCCAGGACATCGCCAACCGGATCGGACTCGGCTGGCACTACGAGTCACCGCGGGAGATCTTCGAGGAGCTGGTCTCGGTTACCCCGAGCTACAAGAACCTCACGTACGACAACCTGGGGCTGTCAGGAAAGCTCTACCCGAACCCGGATCCGGAGCGCAGCGACGGCACCGTGGTGATGTTCGGCGAGAAGTTCAACACCGACGACGGACTGGCACACCTGGTGCCGGCCGAGTGGCTGCCGGCCAAGGAACTACCGGACGCGGAATACCCATTCGTGCTGAACACCGGTCGGTTGCTCGAGCACTGGCACACCGGCTCAATGACCCGCCGGTCCTACGCGCTCGACGCGATCGCCCCCCGGGCGCAGGTGTACATGCACCCTGGTGACGCCGCGTCTGTTGGCCTCGGGGACGGCGAACTGGCCCGGGTGACCTCGCGCCGCGGCTCCATCGAGCTCGCGGTCAAGGTCTCGCATACCGAGGCGCCCGGCAACTGCTTCATTCCGTTCCACTTCCGGGAGGCGGCAGCGAACCTGCTGACCACCGACGAGATCGACCCGGTCGGGAAGATCCCCGAGTTCAAGTTCTGCGCGGTGCGCATCGAGCGCGCCAGGAAGCCCGAGCAGGCTGGTGCTGCCGGACCCGACGGAGCTGGGCGCGCCGATGGCTGAGGCGCCCGCGCGGGTCCCTGGCGTCGAGGCGAGGGCTGGCAAGTTCCCCGGCCCGAGCCTGATCCCTGCGCTCACCGCCATCCAGGAGCGGGTCGGCTGGCTGCCCCGCGAGGAACTGGTAGCCCTCGCCCACGACGTGCACCGGCCGCTGTACGAGATCGAGGGCCTGATCTCGTTCTACCCGCACTTCCGGACCTCGGCGCCGGAGCGTGTCCAGCTGCGGGTCTGCCACGACCTGTCGTGCTGGCTGCGCGGATCCGACGAGCGGATCGCGGCGCTGCGCGAGCGCTACGGTGAGCACGCCGATGTCGAGCTCGTCGAGGGGTCCTGCCTCGGCCGGTGCGACAGCGCCCCGGCCTGCGCGGTGAACGAGGCGCCGGTGTCGATGGACGGCGCGGACTCCGCAGTCGAGGCGGCCCGGCACACTGCGCCATTCGCGCCCGCGGCGGGAAACGGCCACAGCGCGACCACGGCGCACCCCAACGGCCACCGTGCGGCGGCACCTGCGCGCGCAGCCGTGAGCTGGCCCAACGATCCCTACGCCGGGCCCGATGACCAGTACGGCGTCCTGCGCTCAGTGCTGGCGGGTGCCCTGGACACGGCGCAGATTACCTCGGAGCTCAACGACGCCGGGCTACGCGGCATGGGCGGCGCTGGCTTCCCGACCGGCCGCAAGTGGGACCTTGTCGCCGCCCAGGAGGCCACGCCGAAGTATGTGATCTGCAACGCCGACGAGTCTGAGCCCGGCACCTTCAAGGACCGGGAGATCCTGGCCACTCAGCCGCATCTGGTGCTGGAGGGCCTGCTGCTCGGCATGCTCGCGGTCGGCGCCGAGGAAGGCTGGGTGTTCATCCGGCACGAGTACGGCCCTGAAGAGGCCGTCATCCGCGGCGAGATCGAACGGCTGCGCACCGCCGGGCTGATCGGGCCGGACGCGGCGGGGGCCGGGCTGCGCCTGTCGGTCGAGGTGTTCACCTCGCCAGGCGGCTACATCCTCGGCGAGGAGTCTGCGCTGCTGGAATGCATGGAGGGACACCGTGGCGAGCCGCGCAACAAGCCGCCGTTCCCCGGCGTGTACGGGCTGCACGGCAAGCCGACTCTGATCAACTCGGTCGAAACCTTCGCGCACGTACCGGTTATCGCCCGGCGCGGCGCGCAGTGGTGGGCCGGCCAGGGCAGGGGCGAGCACTCCGGGCTGAAGTTTTTCGCAGTGTCCGGACACGTCGAACGGCCCGGCGTGTACTGCGTACCGATGGGCACCACCGCACGGGAGCTGCTCGAGCAGGCTGGCGGCGTGTCCGGCGGCAGGCCGGTGGGCGCTATCCAGCCGGGTGGCGCGTCGTCGAACTTCCTCGGTCCCGGCCAGCTCGACGTCGAGCTTGACTTCGGCACGGTACGCGACGCCGGGTCGATGCTCGGCTCGGGTGCGCTGGTCGTCATGGCCGAGGGGACCGACCTGCTCGCCGCCGCGGTCAATGTGCTGCGGTTTTTCCGCGACGAATCCTGCGGGAAGTGCGTACCGTGCCGCGTCGGGTCCGCCAAGGCGCACGCGATGCTGTCCGACCTGCTGGCCGGTGGCGGCGGGCCGGCCGACGCGACCGATCGGATCGGGCAGCTCGAGGAGGTCATGCGGCGCACCTCAATCTGCGGCCTGGGCCAGGTGGCGCTCGGCCCGGTGGCGAGCGTGCTGAAGATGACGGCGAGCGCTGACGGCCACGGGAACCACAACGAAGGCTGACACCGGCCGGGAGTTCTTCACCACCCGCACGGTCGCCGAGGCGCTGGCGGGGTTCCGGCCGGACAGGCGGACTGCGCCGGAGACTGTGCCGGTGACGGCTGCGCTTGGCCGGGTGCCCGTGGCCCCGGTCACTGCGCCGCATCCGCTGCCCGGCTTTGCCCGCTCGACTGTGGACGGTTACGCGGTGCGGGCTGCCGACACTTACGGCGTGTCAGAGGGCTTGCCCGGCTATCTGCAGATCAGCGGTGCCGTGCTCATGGGCGCGGAACCGCGCGTGGCGGTCACGCCCGGCGCGGCCGTCAGCATGCCGACCGGTGGCGTGCTGCCGCCTGGAGCGGATGCCGTCGTCATGATCGAGTACACCCACGAGGCGATGTCCGGCACTATCGAGGTAGTCCGGCCGGTCGCGCCAGGAGAAGGTGTCGTGCGGGCCGACGAGGACGCGGCGGAAGGCGCCGTGCTTGTCCCCGCCGGCCGGCCGCTACGCGCGCAGGACCTCGGCATGCTGAGCGCGGCCGGTATCACGTCGGTGAACGTTCGTGCGCGCCCGCGGGTGACCATCTTTTCCACCGGGGACGAGGTCGTGCCGCCGGCGACCATCAAGCTGCGGCCAGGCCAGGTGCGCGACGCGACGGCGACGGCGCTGGCCGCGATGGTGGCAGAATCGGGGGGCGAGCCGGCCAGCGGCGGCATCGTGCCCGACGACCCAGCTCAGCTCGAGGCAGCGCTGCGCGCGGCGCTGCCCGCCAGCGACCTGATTGTCGTCTCGGCCGGGTCGTCTGTCGGGGCCAGGGACGAGACGGCTGTCGTGGTGGCCCGCCTCGGCCCACCGGGCATCTGGTGCCACGGGCTGGCGATCAAGCCGGGCAAGCCAACCCTGCTCGCCGACTGCGGCGGCATACCGATCATCGGCCTGCCGGGAAATCCGCGCTCGGCGCTGGTCGTCTTCCGCGTGCTCGGCATCCCGCTGGTGCGCCTCGTTGGCGGCTGCACGGCTCCGCCGCCAGAGCCGGTCATCCGTGCCAGGCTCACCCGCGACCTGCCATCGGCGACCGGTCGCCTCGACGTCGTTCAGGTCCGCGTCGCCGACGGCGCGGCTACGCCGGTATTCGGCCTGTCCGCGCTGCTATCGGTCCTTACCGCTGCCGACGGGTTCCTGGTCATCCCGGAGGAAGCAACCGGATTTGACGCCGACAGCGATGTCGAGATCACCCTCTACCACTGAAGCTTCTATCGTGGGCAGCGACATGGCAGGCAACAGTCCCTTTATCAAGGACGTGCCCGCGGCCAGCGCCCTGGAAGCGTGGCGAGCGGCCCGCGAGGCTGCGGGCTGTCCCGTCCGGCTGCCCGCGGTGCAGGTTCCGGTCGCGGACGCGGCTGGCCTGGTCACCGCCGGGCCAGTGTGGGCGACCCGGTCCTCGCCCCCGTTTGACGCCGCCGGAATGGACGGGATCGCGGTGCGGGCCGCGGACACCGTCGGCGCGAGTGAGACCACCCCCGTGTGCCTGGATCCGGACGCCTACGACGTGGTCGACACCGGCGATCCGATGCCCGGCGAGCGCGACGCCGTTGTGATGCGTGAGCACGTGCACTTCGCTGGCGAAATGGCGGAGTTGCGCGCTGCCGTGCCTCCGTACCAGCACGTGCGCTCCATCGGCGAGGACATCAGCGCGGGCGAACTGCTGCTGCCGGAAGGCCACCGGCTCAGGGCTGCGGACATCGCCGCAGCAGCAGCGGCCGGCGCGACCGACCTGCTCGTCCGGCGACGGCCTCTCGTGACGATCCTGCCGACTGGCGACGAGGTGCGGCCGATCGGGTCCCCGACCGGTTCTGGCGAGATCCTGGACACCAACTCGCTCATGCTGGCGGCGCAGGCGAGGGAGGTCGGCTGCGAGGTGCGCTGTCTCCCGGTCGAGCCGGACGACCCCGGCCAGATCGCGAGCGTGGTGCAGGCGGCCGCCGCCGGGTGCGACCTGCTCATTGTCATAGCCGGCTCGAGCGCCGGACGGGATGACTACACCGCACGCGTGGTAGCCAGCCTGGGTAGTCTCGCGGTGCACGGGGTCGCCGTCCGGCCGGGTCATCCCGTCGTGCTCGGAACGGTTGGCCGCACGCCCGTGCTCGGCGCGCCCGGTTACCCAGTCTCCGCCGCGCTCACCTTCGATATCTTCGCCGAGCCGCTGCTCGCCGAGCTGGCCGGAGCGCCGCCGCGCCGGCGGCCGCGGATGCGCGCGCGGCTCGCACGCAAGCTCGCATCGCCGCTGGGCATGGACGACTGGGTTCGCGTGCGGCTCGGCATGGTGGGCGGCACGCTGGTCGCGTCGCCGCTGCCTCGCGGCGCCGGCGTGCTCACCTCGCTCGTCCGCGCCGACGGCCTGCTGGTCGTGCCGGCGGGGCAGGAGGGCCACCACGCCGGCGAGGAGGTCAGCATCGAGCTGTTGCGCGGAATCGACGAGATCGCCGGGACGATCGTTGCTATCGGGTCGCACGACCTGGTCCTCGACCTGGCTGCCTCGGCGCTGCGGGCTGACGACCCGATGGTCACGCTGGCGTCGTCGAACGTCGGCTCGCTCGGCGGCCTGGTGGCGCTGCGCGATGGGCTGTGCCATATCGCGGGCTCTCACCTGCTGGACCCGGCCACCGGTGAATACACCCTGCCGTACGTAGACCGGGTGCTCGGTGCTGCCGCCCCGGCGGTAGTCCGGCTCGTGCACCGCGACCAGGGCCTCATTGTCGCGGCGGGCAATCCGCTCGGCCTCGCGAGCGTCGCTGACCTCGCCCGGCGTGGAGTGCGTTACGTCAACCGTCAGCGCGGTGCCGGCACGCGGGTGCTACTCGACTACGAGCTGGCGCAACTGCAGATCAGCCCGGATGCGGTCGAGGGCTACGCCCGGGAGGAGCCGACCCACCTGGCGGTCGCGGCCGCGATCGCGGCAGGCCGCTGCGACGCCGGCCTCGGGATCCAGGCCGCCGCCCGTGCCTTCGGCCTCGACTTCGTGCCGGTGACGCAGGAGCCGTACGACCTGGTCGTGGCGGCCGAGGTCATGGACAGTCCGCTGCTCGCGCCGCTGTGGTCGCTGCTGCACTCCGACCGCTTCCAGGCGGCGGTGACCGACCTCGGCGGCTACTCGACTAAGGAGATGGGTCGCCGGATTCGGTGACCGGCTGGCTGGCGCCGACCATCCGGAGCGCCAGCTCTGCGTAGCGGTCTTGCAAGGCGTTGACGCTGAGCGGAGAGCTCTCGAGCGTTGACTCGCTGATGCGGACGCACATCGTCATGATCGTTGCGGCATGCATCGTTGCGGCGTCGATGTCGTCGCCGCCGACCAGGCTGAAGGCCCCCTGCTTGACCCCGGTGACAATGATCCCGCCGAACCGGTCGCGCAGCTTCCGGCGGAGCGCCGTGATCTCCACTCGCCGTGACCCCGTCAGCAAGACGAACTCGCGGTTGGCCACACGCGAGCGCTTCTTGAAGCCAGCCGTGTGCGAGACGAGGAGCCCTACGGCAACGGTGAGCTGCGTGACTGGATTGTCGTCCGTCGCAGCCAGCAGCGCGGCGAGGTGATCATCCACAAGCCGGTGGATGTCCCTGACCACCAGGTACAGCAGGTGATCCTTGGACGCGAAGTGGTTGTAGAGGGCGCCCGGCGTCAGCCCGCACGCGGCGGTGATGTCCCTGACCGTGGTCGCCAGGGCACCTCGCTCATAGAACAACTCGATGGCGGCCGCGGCCAGCCGGGCCTGGATAGGCGTGGCCCCGATCGGCAGCGGATCACCGAGGTCAGGGAGACATTCGGCGGTGATCATCTATCAGCTACCTCGGGTGTGACGCGTCCTTGGCATGTAACAGACGCGCGGTGCCCTCACTTGGTTGTCAGCGCGCTCCTTGACAAGGCATTGTCACGGGGCGTACGAAAGTCTTGGTGTTTTGAACGGTCGTTTATTACGACCAGCAACTGCCGTGCGCGTCTGCCGACGGCCGCGGATGCGTGCCAGCGACCCGGGCCGACTTCCCCCTCCTCCCGGCCCGGGTTCGGCCGCGCATACGGGCGAGACAACCGGCCTGCTAGGCGGGCAGCCCTGCCAGCGCTTCCTCGACAGCCTTGTCGCTGAGCTGAAGGTCGCGCATCTCCCCGGACTGGTAAGCGGCGTAGGCGGGGAGGTCAAGCAGTCCGTGGCCGCACAACGCGGTGAGGATGACCTTCTCCTCGCCCGTCTCCTTGCACCGCAGCGCCTCCTCGATGCAGGCCGCCACGGCGTGCGTCGGCTCCGGGGCGGGCACGATGCCCTCGGTCCGGGCGAACCGCAGTCCCGCGGCGAAGCACTCCGACTGCGGCTTGGCGGTCGCCTCGATGAGGCCGAGCTCGTAGATGTGCGACAGCAGCGGCGACATGCCGTGGTAACGCAGCCCGCCCGCGTGAATCGGATCGGGGATGAACTCGTGACCGAGCGTGTGCATCTTCAGCAGCGGCGTCATTCCGGCAGTGTCGCCGAAGTCGTAGGCATACACCCCACGGGTGAAGGACGGGCAGGCCGCCGGCTCCACCGCGCGGATTACCGGGTTCATCCGTCCGGCCAGCTTCTCGCGGAGGAACGGGAACGACAGCCCGCCGAAATTCGAGCCGCCGCCGGTGCAGCCGACGATGACGTCCGGGGTATCACCGGCCGCCGCGAGCTGCTTGAGAGCCTCCTCGCCGATGATCGTCTGGTGCATGAGCACGTGGTTGAGGACGCTCCCGAGTGCGTACCGGGCGTCCGGGTCACCGGCCGCCACCTCGACAGCCTCGCTGATGGCGATGCCCAGGCTCCCGGTAGAGCCGGGGTGCTCGGCCAGAATCGCGCGGCCCGCATTGGTGCGGTCGGACGGACTGGCATGTACGGTCGCGCCGTAGGTCTCCATCAGCATCTTGCGGTACGGCTTCTGGTCGTACGAGGCGCGGACCATCCACACCTCGAGCTGCAGGCCGAAGAGCGCGGATGCGAACGCCAGGGCGCTACCCCACTGGCCTGCGCCGGTCTCGGTGGTGAGCTTCTTCACGCCCTCGGCCGCGTTGTAGTAAGCCTGCGGGACGGCCGTGTTGGGCTTATGCGAGCCAGCCGGGCTGCCGCCCTCGTACTTGTAGTAGATGCGAGCCGGCGTGCCCAGGTCGCGCTCGAGCCGGCGGGCGCGGAACAAGGGGGTAGGCCGCCACAGCCGGTAGATGTCCAGGACGTCGTCGGGAATGGCGATGTGCCGCTCCGCTGACACCTCCTGGGCAATCAGCGCGGTCGGGAACAACGGGGCCAGATCGTCGGGGCCGACGGGCTGGCGAGTGCCCGGATGCAGCGGCGGCGGTGGCGGCGATGGCAGGTCGGCGACCACGTTGTACCAGTTCCGCGGCATCTCGGATTCCGGCAAAAGGTATTTAACCTGTCGATCCATGACGCCTCCGCTCGTCGATCTCATGCAGACAGGCGTAACGCTAGCGGACAGTGCTGCAGCCAGAAAGGCACTCTGAGAGCCAGGGCTACCAGCACAGATCGGAACGGGCTAGCGCGGTACGCCGCCGCCTGCGTGCGCGGGCCGCATCGCGCAGGCCGGTTGCGGCGCCCCGGCGCGCATGGGACCCTTGACCGACAGGGGTGGAGTCCGGGCGCAGCCTCGGGGCGGGCTGCCGTGCGCTCGGCCTCGCAGGTGTTTGTCGTGGAGGTAACGGTGCGCTGGAGGCGGGATGATCGCCAGGCACCAGGCGACCGGCGTGACCACGAGGAAGACGCCGAGAACTGGCTGAGTGAGTTCCGCGGACAGAGCATACGGCCGGAAGCGCTGACTGCAGCCGACAAGGACGCGGCCGGCCGACAGGCAGCTCAGGTTGGCAGCCGCGGGCGGCCTGGCGAACGCGCAGACCTGCTTCCTGGCCGCGAGGAGCCCCGTACCCGGCGGCAGGAGAGCCCCAACCAGGAGTCCGACCGTGGTGCCCATCAGCCGGCGCCCCTGCCGGTTCCGCCGCGAGCCGATCTGGAGCGGGACGTGGGCCCGTGGGCGGGCGTTCAGCGAGCCCAAGAACCGGACTCCGAACGGCGGGACCGAGGAACCGCCTGGCGTCCTGAGGAGGCCGGACTGCCTGGTCCGTCCGCGCCCGCCCGCAGGCGTGACCGGCCCAGCCGGCGAGCCGGACACCGACCCGTTCGGCCGGCTGCAGCGTGCGGGGGAGCAGCGTGCGGGGGAGCAGCGTGCGGGAGAGCAGCGTACGGGAGAGCAGCGTACGGGGGAGCAGCGTGCGGGGGAGCAGCGTGCGGGAGAGCTGAGTGCGCCGGGCGATAGGCACCGCGACCCGCACACGGCCGACCCAGGCGGCCATGCCGGAGGCTGGCGGAATCCCGGTGTCGTCCGGCCCGGCCGGGCTGTCAGCCCGCCCGGACCAAGCGATCTGCGACCTGGCGACGGCCGAGGAGCGTTTCCGGCTCGGCCGGATCGCCGGCCCGGCCCGGATATGCACGACTTCCACGGCTCGGACGGCTACCGGCCCGGTCGCTGGAATCAGCCTGGTGGCGACGATGACCGGGGCAGGGTTCCGCCGGGCCATAGTGCCGGTAGCCCGGCCAGGTCGGCTGCGCCGCCGCCGACAGGTGCCAGGCCTGCCGAGCCAGCGCAGCGAACAGAGCTTCCGGCAGCGCGGTCCGAGGCCGGGCGGCCCGGGCCGGCGCGTTCGGCGCAGGTTGGTAGCCCGTCGCGTGGCGAGCCGCGGCAAGACCAGAACGGACGTCCGGGCGGGCTGCCCGGTCACGGGGACGCCGATGCGGGGCGCGATGCCGGCGGGCGTGCGGCACGGGGCCTCGGGCCGGGTGGGCCGCCAGCACCACTGCACGGCGAAGGGCCGCGCCCGGATCACGAACCAGGCGCGCGAGCAGATGCCGGCTCGTGGCCGGCGCGAGCCGACCGGGCGCCGCGACCGGGCCGAGGCTTCTCAAGGGAGCGGCCGCCACCTCCGGTAGCCCAGCGGGCATTGCCGCCAGCCGAGCGGCCACCGGTGCCTGCAGCCGAGCGGGCGCCGCTGGCCGCTGCCGAGCGGTCGGTGCAGCCCGACCGGCCCCGGCCAGTCAGGCCCGAGTTGCACGCCCTGCCCGCGCCGCCTCGGTCCCAGCCCGCCCTGCCCGCGCCGCCTCGGTCCCAGCCCGCCCTGCCCGGGTCTCAGCCCGCGCTTCCCGGGTCTCGCCCCGCACTTCCCGGGTCTCAGCCCGCGCCGCCTCAGCCCGCGCCGCCTCAGCCCGCACGGTCTCAGCTGGCACAGTCTCAACCAGGCCCCGACAAGTCAGCCCGGCCGGAGCCACTACAGCCGCCCGAAGCCCTGTCGGCGCAGCCCGCTGCTGACGCTCGGCCACACCGCACTGCGAATCTCTCGCTGGCGGATCTCGACCGGGTGCGTCAGGCGCTGCAGCTGCTGTCCGAAGAGCCAGGCGCGGCGTCCGCACCGACGATCGCGAGTGACGACACGCCAGGCACGCGCGCCCCGCTCACCACGAATCGTGGCGATGACGAGGACACGGCTCCGCTTCCAGTGATCTTGCCCGGCGCGACCGCTGTTCCGCGCCCCGGGGCGCTGGAGACGCCGCGCGGACCCTTCGAGCCAGCGCGCGCAGAGCCGTCCGCGAGCGTCGCGGGGCCGGCGTCGCTAGACACAGCCAGACCGGCGCCGGAAGCTGCCGCCGGTCCGGCAGCCGAAGATACCGCCGTCCCGGCCGATGCCGAGCCGGACGAAACCGCGGAGTCGCTCCCGCCGGGCGCGGCAGAAAAACTCGATGAGATCAAGGACCTACTGATCACAGCCGAGGCCATCGGCGAAGCCAACCTCGACCGCCATTTCGAGCGGGTGAGCCAGCGACAGCGCGAACTGATCCGCGAGTTCTTCGAGCGGGCGATGCCTGGACGCGAACCAGAGTCCTGACCTGTGTCAGCGCGTTCCGCGCCACCGGGCGCGGAACGCCTGGGTGAGGTTTTCGGCCTCCGACTCGTTGAGCGGCACGAGTTCGGCGGCCAGGTCGCCGTACTCCCACTCGACGATCGCCGAGTCGAGCTGCCAGGTCAGGTCCCCGCGCAGTGTCTCGTCGACCGGCCCTGCTTCGGCGTTGGTCCGGCGCGCGAGGCCGGCGGCCGCCCGGCTGCGCTGGTCGGCCACGATGACGAAGTACTGCACCCGGTCGTTCACCGGGCCTCCGCCCGGAAGTCGGCGATATCGAGGCAGCCAGGCGGCGGGCTGACCGTCGCCGCTGCTGCGGCCTGACGCGCGCGCAGCCGGGCGCGCTCGGCTGCCGGCGTGGCTGGGTCGGTGATCCGCAGGTAGGCGTCATGGGTCTGCTTGACCACAGCCCAGCTGTCGGTGGTGTGGAACTGCACCTCGAAAGCCAGCCCATGAGCAGGATCCCGCCACCGGGTGAAGACGCCCTTGTACTCGCGGCTGTTCCACTGGTTCCGCCTCGCCTCGAGGTCGAAACCCTGGGCCTTGAGTTTCCGATGCACGAGCAACGTGCCCTCGGTGTAGCCGGGGCCGGGAAAGGTGAACGCGTACCTGATGCCGTCGGTGATGGTGCTGGCCAGCTCTGCGGGCGGCCGGCCCGGCTGACGATCGATCAGCCTGACTAGCCGGGCAGCGAACCGGTCGGCGGGCTTCAGCGTGTCGGCCTCGCTGCCAGGTGCCAGCCCGCCGGTCGGTAGCTGGGCCGCAATACGCCGCAGCGCCGGCGTGAGTCCACTGGTGCCATAGCCGCCCCGCGCGGTCCGGCCTTCAGCCGCGCGGCAGGCGGCCATGATCCGGTCAAGCAGATCACGAAGCTCCGGCGAAAGCCGCGGGCGAGCCGCCACCGCTCCCTCGCCGTCTCGGGAAACCTCGCCGCCGTCCGAGTCCGAGCGCCGGCGTTCCCGTTCCGGATCAGCGGGCTCATCCCGGCTCGCTGTCGGCTGATCCGCCGCCGGGTGGTGGCCGTTGCGCTGATCGTAGGGCCCGGACCTGCGGTCAGCGGCAGGGTCTCGAGCAGGCATCCGGGTTGCCGCAGGCTCATCGGGGCCGGAGACGTTGTCGGCCTGGCCTGGTCCGGCGGCATTGGCGTAGGGGTGCTGGAGGCGAAGCTGGCCATCACCATCACCATCACCATCAGCCGGAGTCGTGGTGGCCGTTCCGCACTGCCGTGCGGGTTCCCGGTGACGGCGCCCTCGCCGGCTGGGTGGCAGGGCCCTGAACGGTGTTCTCCCGAACGGTGTCCTCCCGAACGGTGTCCTCCCGGACGGAGTCCGTAGCGGCCGCGGCCTGGCCGGCCTTGCTGCGCGGTGGCCTGGTGTCAGCAGCCACGGTCTCGGCGCGATGCCTTTCTTCCACGGGCGGTGCCGACGGTGGTGCCGCCTTGGGCAGCAGCTCGTCGCGGGGACTTCCGGCCTCCGGACCTGGGTCAGCGGGAGTCGGTCGGGCCAAGCCGTCGTTCAGCCAGTCGTCGTCGGGGTCGATGCCGAGCCGCTCGGAGTAGCCGGCCGACGTGCCCAGAGACCGCGCGGGCAGCCCCAGCTCGAACTGGCGGAGCCGGGTAGGCGATGGCTTCAGCCAGCCGGCGTCGTCATAGGGAGACGACGGGTGGCCGTCGGGCAGCCTCTCCAGCCGTCCTCGCAGCTCGGCGATCGAACCCGCCTGCGGCTGGCCGGCCGCGCCGGGTGCGGCCCGCCGCACGGCGGGCGGTGGCGGCTGGCCGATGGTTCCGCGGCCGATCGCGCCAGGCTTATCCGGCGTCTCGAGCGCAACGAGCTCCTCGGGCTGCGCAAGCTCCGGGGTCGCGGACGGCGGCGGAGTCGCAGGTTCGGGCGGGCTGGCAATCGCCGGCCGCGGCGTCGCGGCTACCTCCGGCGTAACCGACGCTTCCGCTGTAGTCGGCGGCGCTGGCGCAGCTACCACCCGTGGGGACGACCCCCCGGAACCCCCCGCGTCTGCCGGCGCCGATTCGGGCGCGCGCGCCGGCAGGGCGTACGGGTCGCCGAATCCAGGCAGCTCCATCCCGGCCCCGTCGTCATGTGCTGCGGTCGCGGGTTCGCTGACCTGCCCGGTAAGCGAGGATGGGTCGATGCGGGGCATGCTGACGGTGCTCTCCCGCGGATCGGGCGGCTGGTCCCACCGCTGCGTCGGCCCGTGCATGCTGAATTCTCCCGCCTTCTGGCGATGGCCATCGTAGTGTCAGCGCGAGTGCAGTGGTGCCCGCGAGCGCGACGGGAAGCACGATGAACCCTGTTACGGTCTTGGCCCCGAATCCAGGCACGGCCGCGATCGGCCCCAAAGACGTGCACGCCTGGCTCGTCGATCTGGACACGTGGCCGGCAGGCCGGATCGTGCTGGCTGCGGGGGAGCGCGACCGGTCCGCCAGCTACCTGCGCCCGGAGGACGGCGCGCGGTTCGCCGCCAGCCGCGCCGCGGTCCGGGTGATCCTCTCGGGTTATCTCGGCTGTGAGCCCGAGCGGCTCAGGTTCGCCGATGACGGCCGCGGCCAGCCGCGGCTGGCCGCAGCCAGCCAAAGCCTGCAGTTCAGCCTCAGCCGCAGCGGCGAGATCGCGCTCCTCGCCGTGTCCCCGGATCCGGTAGGGGCCGATCTGGAGCACGTCCAGCCGCGCCCCGGTCTGGCGGACCTCGTCACCGCGCGGTTCGCAGCCGCCGAGGCGGCCTGCATCGCGGCCGGCTGCGCAGGCTCGCCCACGCGCAGTTTCTACCGGCACTGGGTCGCCAAGGAGGCCTACGCGAAAGCGACTGGCCGTGGCCTGGCTGTCCTGCGCGACGCCGAGCTTGAGTGCCGACCGGCGCCGGTCATCCGGCTACGTGGTGCTGCCGAGCCAGGCTGGAAGGTCTCCCTGACCGAGCCAGTACCTGGCTACATGGCAGCGATCGTGGCCGCCCAGCCCGTGACGACCTGGCAGCGCATCGCATGCTGAGGCGGGTCAGCCGCTGTCTGCCGGCGAGCCGGGCACAGCAGGCAAGATCGCACCGGTCGCGCGGCCGAGCCCGATCCTGGCGCCATCCGGGCCGGGCGCAGTGGCCGTGATGCTGATCTCGTCCCCGTCCTGCAGCCATGTCCGCGACGTGCCGTCCGGCAGCGAAACCGGCTCGGCCCCGTTCCAGCCGAGCTCAAGCAGCGAGCCGCGCTGGCCGGGCTCCGGACCGCTGACGGTGCCGGACGCGTACAGGTCGCCGGTACGCACGGGTGCCCCGCTCACGGTCAGATGAGCGAGCATCTGCGCCGGGCTCCAGTACATAGTGGCGTACGGCGGCCGGGAGACCACGTGGCCGTTCAGCCGGATCTCGAAGTCGATGTCGAGACCCCAGTCCGTCGTCTCGGTCAGGTAGCCGGCCAGCTTCGCGTCCCTGGACGGCGGCCGGACGCGAGCGTGCCGGAGGGCAGCCAGTGGCAGCACCCACGGCGAGATGGTGGTCGCGAACGACTTGCCGGTGAACGGGCCAAGCGGCACCGTCTCCCAGGACTGGATGTCGCGAGCCGACCAGTCATTGACCAGGCAGACGCCGAAGACGTGCTCGGCGAATCGCGCGGTGGGCACAGGCTCGCCGAGATGACTGCGCGCTCCGACGACAAAGCCCAGCTCGGCCTCGAAGTCGAGCCGTGTGGTCGGCCCGAAGGACGGATCCTGCGCGCCGGGCGCGCGTGACTGGCCGCAGGGCCGGCGTACCGCGGTGCTCGACACCACGACGGAGCCTGCCCGGCCGTGATAGCCGGCCGGCAGGTGCCGCCAGTTCGGAGGTAGCGGCTCGGCCCCAGGCCGGAAGATTCGGCCGACATTGGCCGTGTGGTTCTCCGAGGCATAGAAGTCGACGTAGTCCGCCACGGTGAATGGCAGCTGCAGGCGGACGGCCGCAGTCGGCACAAGGAGATCTTCGATGGCCGCGCGGTACTGCTCGCCGGAGAGCCAGGCGGTCAGGCTGTCGCGCACCTGCGCCCAGGCGCGGTCGCCGGCCGCCAGGAAGTCGTCCAGCGTCCCGGACCGGAACAGGTGTGCGCGGGCGGGCAGGAGCCGCTCCGCGGCCGTGGTCAGGTCGAGGACGTGGTCGCCGATGGCGACGCCGACGCGGTGCTGCTCAGCGAGCTGCGCCGCGGTGTGGGCAGTTGTATGGGCAGTCGTATGGGCAGTCGTATACGAGCAGTAGGGGAGCGCCGCCAGACCGAACAGGTGATCCGGCGGCAGCTGAAGCCACTGCGCTGCCTGCGCCATAGTGCTCCTTAGACGGTGGTGTCGCTCCCAGCCTTTCCCACGGTCCTGAGCGCGGCAACGTCGGCTGGTGTCACGCTGGGCGCCAGACAGAAACGATAACTTGACGTCAAGATAGTTGGCTTACTACGCTCCGTTCTAGATAACTTGACATCGAGATACCTCGCAGCGCCACGGTGCTCCAGGCAGAACCGGGGCCAGCCGGCCAGGCCTGCGCTGGGCGCGGCAAGATGCATGCAGGGTTCAGCGCAGGGCAGTGCAGCCGCCGGACGCGGTGAGCAACCGCAGCGGACCAAGTTGCAGGAGGCAAGGATCATGACCGGGAACAGCTTCGGCAGCGTCGCCGACATTGCGGTCGGCAGCACCCGCTACCAGATACACCGGCTCGATGCCGTACCGGGCGCCGGCGACCTGCCGTACAGCCTCAAGATCCTGCTGGAGAACCTGCTCCGTACCGAGGACGGGCTGAACGTCACCGCGGACCACGTCAGGGCGCTGGCGCAGTGGGATCCCGCTGCCGAGCCGGACACCGAGATCCAGTTCACCCCCGCCAGGGTCATCATGCAGGACCTCACCGGTGTGCCCGCGGTCGTCGACCTGGCGGCCATGCGCGAGGCGATGCGCGCACTCGGCGGCGACCCAGCCAGGATCAACCCGCTGGTCCCGGCGGAGCTGGTCATTGACCACTCGGTGATCGCCGACGTCTTCGGGCGGCCGGACGCCTTCGAGCGGAACGTGGAGCTGGAATTCCACCGCAACCGGGAGCGGTTCGCCTTCCTGCGCTGGGGTCAGGAAGCGCTGCGCCAGTTCAGGGTCGTCCCGCCGGGCACGGGCATCGTGCACCAGGTCAACATCGAGCACCTGGCGCGGGTCGTCATGACCGCCGCGGCCGACGGTTCCGGCGAGACGGGGCGTCCAGTGGCCTACCCGGACACCTGCGTGGGTACCGACTCGCACACCACGATGCAGAACGGCCTCGGCGTCCTCGGCTGGGGAGTCGGGGGTATCGAGGCAGAGGCGGCAATGCTGGGCCAGCCGGTGTCGATGCTGATCCCGAAGGTTGTCGGCTTCCGGCTGGCCGGAGAGCTGCCGGCCGGCGCGACCGCTACCGACCTGGTGCTGACGATCACCGAGCTGCTCCGCAAGCACGGCGTGGTCGGCAAGTTCGTTGAGTTCTGCGGCGAGGGAGTGGCCGCCGTGCCGGTCGCGAACCGGGCCACGATCGGCAACATGAGCCCGGAGTTCGGCTCGACCTGCGCGATCTTCCCGATCGACGCCGAGACGCTCGCCTACCTCCGGCTGACCGGCGCTGGCCGAGCAGATCGACCTGGTCGAGGCCTACGCCAAGGAGCAGGGGCTGTGGCACGACCCGGCGGCCCAAGCCCGCTACTCCGAGGAGCTCGAGCTTGACCTGTCCACGGTGGTACCGTCGCTGGCCGGCCCGAAGCGGCCGCAGGACCGGGTCGCGCTGGCGGACGCCAAGTCCGCGTTCCGCGAGTCGCTCGGCTCCTACGTGAAGCTCGACAAGCTCGACGACGACATCGCCGGCACCTTCCCGGCCTCCGATCCGTATGTCGCCGACAGCGAGAACGGCGGGGAGCGCGGGCGCACGGCGACCTCTGCGAGCGCGTCGGGGGCCGTCCGGCTGACGCGGCCCGTCGACGTCACCCTCGACGACGGCACCCAGACATCGGTTGACCACGGCTCTGTCGTCATCGCCGCGATCACGTCCTGCACCAACACGTCCAACCCGTCGGTGATGGTCGGCGCGGCACTGCTGGCGAAAAAGGCGGTCGAGGCAGGGCTGGAGCGCAAGCCGTGGGTCAAGACCACGCTCGCGCCCGGCTCGAAAGTCGTCATGGACTATTACGAGCGGGCCGGCCTGACGCCGTACCTGGAGAAGCTCGGCTTCAGCCTTGTTGGCTACGGCTGCACCACGTGCATCGGTAACTCCGGACCGCTTCCGGAGGCGATCAGCGCCGCCGTCGCGGACAACGATCTGGCGGTCGTTTCTGTGCTGTCCGGCAACCGCAATTTCGAGGGCCGGATCAACCCCGATGTCAAGATGAACTACCTGGCTTCCCCGCCGCTGGTGGTCGCGTACGCGCTTGCCGGAACGATGGACATCGACCTGGTCAACGAGCCGATCGGAACGGGGTCGTCGGGGCAGGCCGTCTATCTTCGCGATCTGTGGCCGTCGCCGGGCGAGATCGAGCAGATCGTGGAGACAGCCGTCGCCCCGGAGATGTTCACCCGGGACTACGCCGACGTGTTCACCGGCGACGAACGCTGGCAGGAGCTGGACGTCCCACCGGGTGACACCTTCGCCTGGGATCCCGAATCCACTTATGTGCGGCACCCGCCGTACTTCGAGGGGATGGATCTGACGCCTGCGCCGGTCACCGATATCCACGGCGCGCGCGTCCTCGCGGTGCTCGGGGACTCGGTCACGACGGACCACATCTCGCCGGCCGGGGCGATCAAGACCGACAGCCCGGCCGGGCAGTACCTGACGTCGCACGGTGTGCAGCGGGCCGATTTCAACAGCTATGGCTCGCGGCGCGGCAACCACGAGGTGATGATCCGCGGCACGTTCGCCAACATCCGGCTGCGCAACGAACTGGCGCCCGGCACCGAGGGCCCGGTAACGGTGAAGCAGCCCGGCGGCGAGCAGATGTCGATCTACGACGCCTCCCGTCAGTACCTGGCAGAGGGAACGCCGCTCGTCGTGCTCGGC
Organism: uncultured Actinomycetota bacterium; assembly: GCA_963718765.1. Lineage (GTDB taxonomy): Bacteria > Actinomycetota > Actinomycetes > Streptosporangiales > Streptosporangiaceae > JAJYUU01. The sequence goes on along the minus strand of CAVQZV010000014.1, from coordinate 460,213 downwards.
GGCAAGGAGTACGGCTCGGGCTCGTCGCGTGACTGGGCGGCCAAGGGCACGGCGCTGCTCGGCGTGCGAGCGGTGCTGGTGGAGTCGTTCGAACGGATCCATCGGTCCAACCTGATCGGGATGGGCGTACTGCCGTTGCAGTTCATGCCGGGGGAGAGCGTGGCGTCGCTGGGCCTGACCGGGCATGAGGTGTTTGACATCACCGGCGTCGAGGTGCTGAACAGCGGGAAATCGCCGCGCCAGGTCACGGTGCGCGCGGACGGCAGGCAGTTCACCGCGATCGTGCGGATCGACACGCCTGGCGAGGCCGAGTACTACCGGCACGGGGGCATCATGCAGTACGTGCTGCGGTCGCTGCTCGGCAGGCAGTAGCCGTCAGCCAAGCTGAGAACTCGCTGCACAAGCGGTATCAGCTCAGTAAAGATCTAGGCATTTCAGTCATAGCTGGCGCTACTGTCGGGCGGTGCACCGTCGGCCACCCCGAGACAAGCGTCGAGACCGCCGTGCTGGCGGCTAGCGCGGCGGCTCGGCTGTCCGTGCCGGGACTGTGGCTGACCGGACTCGAGCGCGGCCTGATGCTCGCAGGCCTTGTCATCGCGCTCGGCGGCCTGGCCGGCCGCGGCCTGGCGCGTCAGTACAAGGGCGAGCGGCCTGGCCCCCTTCCGGGACCGTGGGCGGTGCGCGGCTCGCTGCTCGGTCTTGCCGCGTGTGCCGCATTGCTGGTGACCGCGCTGGCCGGGCCCGGGCTGGCGGCCCAGCTCGCCTCGCCGCCCGCGGCAGGCCTGCGCTCGGGCGGCACGGCGGAGATCGCGGCGTTCGAGGTGGTGCTATTCGCGGTGGCGGCGGTGCTCGCGCGGCTGCGCAGGCCCGGCTGGGCAGCGCTCATGCTCTCCGGCGTGATCGTCGCCGAGGGGATCCGGTCGCACCCGGAGGGGATCGTCCCGGTCGGTGGCGCGCTGCTCACCTTCTGTCACGTGACGCCAGCGGTGCTGTGGGCCGGCCTGCTGACCTACGCGCTGCGGACCGGAATCGAGTGGCGTCATCATCCGACCGCCGTGCGGGGCATCATCCGGCTCTATGCAACGGCAGCGGCGTGGCTCTTCGCCATGGTGGTCATCAGCGGCATCATTTCCGCAGTGCTTCTGGTTCCGGTCAGGTCGGTGCTGACGACGGCGTACGGCCTCTTTCTTGTCGCCAAAGTGCTGGTCGTCGCCGCGGCAGCAGGCCTCGCCATGGCTGGCCGGCGCTGGCTGCAGCGCGACCCCGTGCCGGGCGTCGGCCCCTCGCACTCGACACGGCTCGAGCTGGCAGTGCTCGCGATCGTGCTGGCCATCACGGGCATCCTCACGGTGCTGACACCGCCAGCAAAGCCGATCTCGGCGTCGCGCGCGGCCAGTGCGGCACGCCTGGCGCATGGTGGGCAGCTAAGTGGCGTTCACGTCGTGGCCCACGATGGCCGACCACTCTGACAGCTCTGCGCTGAGCCTCGCGTCGATGGGCCTGCTGCGCCTCGGTTCCTTCCGCCCCCGCCGGTGGCCGGCCGCGCCCTTCTGCTGACGCTCCCGCTCGGCGGGCGCGGCTGTGGGGCCGAGCGCCAGCGTGATGGCCGCGCCACCGCGCGGCGACCGGCCGATCGTCAGTGATCCGCCCGATGCCTCGGCAATCCGGCGTGCGATGTCCAGGCCGAGGCCGGTGGAACCCCGGCCGGAGGCGCCGCGCACGACGGGGAAGCCATTGGTGTCATCGGCGAAGCCAGGGCCGTCGTCTGCCACGGTGAGCCAGGCGCCGCCGCCCGCCCGCCCGGCCAGCCGGACACCGAGGGGGACGCCTTCAGGGGTGTGTGCGAAGACGTTCTCGAGCAGGATGTCGACGCAGGCGGCCAGGTCCTGTGCCGGTACCCGCACCGGCAGCCAGTCGGTACCGATGCTGATCTCCATGTACCGGCCCTGATCCTCGGCCAGCGCCTGCCAGAACTCGGCCCGCTCCTGCACGATCTGGGCTGCGTCGCAGGCAATACGCCCGCCGGACGCTGACGGCCGCCGGGCCTCCCTGATGATCTCGTTCACCGTCCGGGTGAGTGCCTCGACGTCCGTGGTGAGCTGAGCCATCTCAGCCTGGTCCCGGAGCGACTCGGCATCGATCCGCAGCGCAGTCAGCGGCGTCCGCAGCTGGTGCGAGAGATCGGCGAGCGTCTCGCGCTCCCTCGTGAGAAGCTCACCGATCCTGGCCGCAAGCCGGTTCAGCCCGCTGCTCACCTGCTGTACCTCGGGCGGTCCGTCGTGCGGGCGCACGCGCGGACAGGTCACCGTCGGCCAGTAGTTCTGACGCCCTCGCCACCGCGGCCAGCGGCATCAGCAGCGAGCGGGAGAGCTGAGCGGAGATGACGACGCTGAGAGCGAGCAGGCCCACGCCAATGGCAGTGAGCAGCAGCCAGGCCTCGGTGACGCCCTGGTCGAGCTTCGAATCCGGCACGAATGTCTCGATGACAGCGGTGCCGTTGGCGAGGCCCGCGACCGCGACAAGGACGTTCTCGCCGCCTGCAACCCCGCGCGTGAAGCTGCTGCCGCGAAGCGCCGAGCTGGACGTCCGCCGAGCGCACGGCGCTCAGCGCCGAGCACGTGACCGCCAGGGAGGAAGACGCTCGTGGGTTCCTGCGGGTCTGCCGCGTTGACACGTCCAAGCGTGGCACGCAAGTCATCGGCGCTCAGCGTGGCAACGAGCGGTGCCAGCCATTGTGCCTGCGCGGTCGCCGCACTCGTGGCCCGGTTGGCCGCAAACGTCCGCAGCAGCAGGGCAAGCGGGATAAGGAACGACACCAGGATCAGCGAACTGATCGCGAGGACGAGCAGGACGATTCGCAGTCTCATGCTGGTGCGGCGAGCTTGATGCCAACACCGCGCACCGTGTACAGGTACCTCGGTTCCTGTGCCGTCTCGCCCATCTTGCGGCGCAGCCAGGACACGTGGACATCCACCGTCTTGTCCGCGCCGCCGTACGGCATCCGCCAGACGTGCGTGAGCAGGTCACGCTTCGGCACGACCTGCCCGGCGTGGCGAGCGAGGTAGTAGAGCAGATCGAACTCGCGCCTGCTGAGCTCGAGCGGGATCCCGTCCAGTGCCGCCTCGTACGCTTCGCCGTCTAGCCACAGGCCCCCCACCCGGATCGGGGCCTCCCGCGAGCGAGTGCTGTCACCGGCCCGGCGGAGCACGGCCCGCACCCGAGCGTCGATCTGGCCTGGCCCAAACGGCTTGACCAGGTAGTCATCGGCGCCGGCGTTGAGCGCCCGGACGATGTCAGCCTCGTCGTCACGCGCCGTCGCGACCACAACGGGTACGGCACTGACGGCGCGCAGCATCCGCAACGCTTCGTAGCCGTCCAGGCCCGGCAGTCCGAGGTCCAGGATGACGAGATCCGGAGGTGCATCGACGACCTGCTGAAGCGCGGCCATGGCCGTGGTTGTGCTGGTCACGACGTGGCCGCGTTCGGTTAGTGCCCGGACGAGGGCGTGCCGGATCGGTGCGTCGTCTTCCACCAGCAGAAGCTGCGCCACATCGCAGACGGTAGTCGGTCTGCTATCGCCACGAAGTCAAATCGACGGTTTAATTCGGTGGTTTAGCATAATTTACGGCCTTCACGTGGACACGTTGTTCCTGGCTTTACTCGCGCTTAAGGTCAGAGCCTCGACGATGGGCCGGTGCGCTCAGGGTTCCTGATCGGCGCCGGCGCGTGGGTGCTCGGCGCGCTGACCGCGACGACCGGCAGCATGATCGCCGTCGGAGCGCTGGCGCACGGCCTTCTCAGCGCCCAGACGCAGCTGTTCGCCGGGGTCCCGAGCAGGGCGAATCTCGATGCTGGCGGCTCGGTGAGCCCGACCCCAGCGGTGTCGGCGAGCATCTCACCGAGCCCGCCTGCCGGGCCCGTCCGACCGACACCGGGCCTTAGACCGCTGGCCGGCGGTGCCGCACCGTCGAGCGTGGCGCCGACGCTGCTGACGTCTGCGGACGGCAGCGTGCTTGCCGCCTGCCAGTCCGGTGGCGCCTACCTGGTCTACTGGAGTCCGGATCAGGGATACACGGCTCACAACGTGACCCGAGGCCCGGCCCCGGTAGCGAAAGTTACCTTCAGCAACACCGCGGGCGGCGTGGTCATGCGGGTGTCCTGCTCGTCGGGCACCCCGGTCGCGCAGGTGTTCCCGGTGTCCCCCGAGCCTTCCAGCGGTCCCTCCGATGAATAGCCGCGGCTAGCGCTTCTGAAGCCTCAGGGCAAGCACCGGACACGCTGCCACCGCCTTCCGCGCGAGGTCGAGCAGCTCATCATCGAGTTCAGCGGGCGGCACGATCGGGTAGCCCCACGGGTCCAGGCTGATGAGCTCGGGGAGCAGCTCGGCGCAGACACCGCGCCCGGTGCAGACGATCGGGTTCACCCGCAGAATCTGGCTCACCAGTCCGTCCAGCCCGCCCGGCACGTCCAGCACTGGTGCGCGCTCGATGCCGTAGCACGGGCCGCGCTCCTCGTGCCAGGCTGCGTCGACGCCGAACGTCTCCAGGGCGCTGCGCACGAGCTGAGTGGCGCCGTCGGGAAGCTTGCAGGCGCCGCGGCCTTCGACGAGGCCGACGAGCACGCCAGCCTGCCGGGCCGGCTGCTGCTGGCCGTCGTAGGCGAGGTCAGCGAGAGCGTCGGCAAGTGCGGGCAGGCCGAACAGGCACGGGCCGCACTGGCCGGCCGACTCGGCAGCGAGGTAGCGGACGACGCGAGCTGTCTCCGCCAGGCCGCAGGCGGTCTCCGGCAGCACGACGATGATGCCGGCGCCGAGCGCGCCGCCGACCGACTTGAAGTCGCGGTGCGTGAGCGGCAGCTGCCAGGCGAGGTCCACGGGGAGCCAGGTGCCGAAATATCCCCCGGTCAGGATTGCCTGCGGTCGCTCGGTGGGGCCGCCCGCCAACGACAGAGCTGCCCCGACTGGCGTGCCGAGCTGGACCTCATAGACGCCAGTCCTGGCGACGGCGCCGCTGACCGTGACGAGCATCGTCCCGGCTGCGCCGGGTACCCCGGCAGACCGGAACCAGCGATCCCCATGCCGGGCGATCAGTGCTATATGCGCAAGCGTCTCGACGTTGTTCACCAGCGTCGGCCGGCCGTCGAAGCCGCGCTCGTGCGTCCGCGGCGGCGAGAACGTCGGCAGGGCGGGTCCGCCGCCCAGGTACTGGACGATGGCGGATTGCTCGCTGGCAACGTAGCGATCCGGGATCCCGACGACCTCGATCGGGATCGGGTCGATGCCGGCGGCCGCGCGCGCCGCGGCCGCTGCCTCCAGGCTCGCTCCCAGCCTGCGCTGCCGCTGGTGCACGACGAGGAAGGCGCGGTCAGCCCTGACGGCGAGGGCCGCCAGAGTGATGCCATCAAGGACAAGATGCGGTGATCTGCCGAGCAGCAGCCGGTCCTTGGTGCTGGCGGGCTCGCCCTCGGCGCCGTTGGCCACGACGACCGGCCGGCCCTTGGCCTCGGCCACCGAGCGCAGCTTGCGGCCGGTGGGGAAGCCCGCTCCGCCTCGCCCGGTCAGCCGGGAGCGCTCGATGAGCTTCTATCAGCCGCTGTGCGCTGTCGCGCCGCGCCCGCCCCGGCCGGGCTGGGCAGCGGCAGCGGGCCGTGCAGCCGCTCGTGCTCGAGCAGGCCGATAGGCCGCAGGTCACCGCGTCCGGCGAGCAGCCGGGGGAGACCCGCGCCGCGCACCGGTCGGCGCGCGATGAGCTCGACGGTCATCGCGCCAGCCCGCGCGGCGGGATCAGCTGGAGCCCGCGAACGATCCCTGCGACGGCGACAGCGGCGCCGCACGCTACGGCGAGGAAGAAGACCCACGTCTGGCTGCGATCCGTGCCGATGCCGAGGCCGTGTGCCATCGCGATGGGCCAGCATAGGTAGCCGCACCAGTGCACCAGTCGCCAGAACCGGTGGCCGATTCGCTGCCGCAGCGCACTGGTCACCGACACCGCGATGAACATGTCCGAGGCGATCGCTCCGAGGCCAAGCCAGAACCGGTGATAACCCGACAGGAAGGGGATCACCGCGTCCTGGATCCCGATCGAGGTGTAGGTGTCCACCACCGTGGTGCCGATGTGCAGGCCCAGGAAAGTCAGCGCGAGCAATGAGATGTTGCGGTGCAGTCCGATGACGAGAAACCGTGGCCAGATCGGCGTCGCGACCCGCCCGGCCGTGAGCAGGCCCAGCGCCGTGGTTGCCGTCAGCAGCAGAAGGGCGACGATGCCCGCTGCCCTCGTCGCGTACCACAGTCCGGGTCCGCTAAAGCTCATCTGGCCACGCTCCGACGGTCATAACTGCGCCGGTCGAGCTGACCAGGCGTGCTGGCAGTCCCAGGCTGGCGAGCCAGCCCGCCGCTGCCGCCGACCTGATGATCGCGGCAGTGCTGGCCGCGTTCGCGTCAACGCAACTGGCTGCGGCAACGCTGGCCGCCGCCCAGCAGCTGTCGGCTGGCGCACCGGTGCGCGGGTCCAGAATGTGGTGCACCCGCTGGCCGCCGTTGCTCCATGCGCGCGAACCGGTGCTCGACGTGGCGAGGCCGCCATCCCAGAGGGCCACCACCGGATGGCTGCCGTCGCCCGGACCGGCGTCACCGCCGTCGGCGTCGATCTCGATTCGCCAGCCACGGGGTGGCGGCGGGCCGGCGACGGCGATGTCACCGCCGAGGTTGACCAGCACTCCGGTGCCGGCCGTGGCCGCGATCGCTGCGGCCGCCCGGTCCGCCGCGAGCGCCTTGGCAGTCGCGCCGAGATCCAGCAGGACGCCCTCCGGGACCCGCACGGTGAGCGCGTCCTGGTCGAGGTCGACTCGCTGCCAGCCGCCCGCTGCCAGCGGAGCCGCGATCAAACCGGGCTCTCGGCTTATCACCTCGGCGAAGTCCCGGTCGTAGCCGAGTTGAACCAGGGACTGGCCGCACGTCGGATCCACGTCGCCGTCAGTGGCTGCGGCGGCGCGCAGCGCGACGGCGAGGGCCTCGGCTAGCAGCGGACTGATCGCGTGCAGACGCCCGTTCTCCCCGTTCAGCATCGTCAGCTCAGAATCCGGCCGGAACCGTGAGCAGGCCACATCGATGGCGCGCAGCTCCCGGCCGAGGACCTCCAGCGCACTCCGAGCGGCAGCCTGCCGGGTGACCAGCAGCGCGCCGAAGGTGCCGAATGCCCGGAAGCCGGTCCAGATAAGGTCGGGCACTGCCCGGATGCTAGTGATCGCCGTGCGTGTTGCGGCCACAGCCGACACGAGCATCGCTCCTTACGGGTGAGAGGCGCTCGACTTGGTCGGTGCGGGAGTGGGGCTCGGTGCCGGGGTCGGCGAGTGGGTTGGTGGCGCCAGCGTCGGCGCTGGCGCTGGCTGGGAGGTTGTACCGCCCGCGGGTTGCGTGCCCTGGGTGCTGCCGCTGGTGCTCGTCGAGGTCGGCGTGGAGGTGCCTGCCGAGGGCGACGGCTTCCCGGCAGCGGACGCTCCAGCCGACGGCGAAGCGCTGGCTGCCGGGAAGCTGGCCGAGGACGTTCCCTTCCCGGCCGTCGTCTGTCCTGCCGACGACTGCGTCGAAGCTGAGGTGCTAGCCCCGTCGTGCGCGGCCGACCGAGCGAAGAGCGTCGTCAAGCCGAACGCCGTGACCAGGCTGAGCAGCGCCGCCCGCCAGGTCAGGCGCGCCAGCCGCCGCAAACCGGCGTCACGGTGCGCACGCAGACTGTGGCTTCCCATGGCGGACACTTCAGCAGAGCTCGGGTTAAGAGCCCACCAAGGCTGCACTAGCGGTTTACTGTCGTCGGCCCCCGGCCTAACCGCCGGCACCAGTGGCAGGACGGCCACCTCGGCCCGTCGGGCCGCGTGTCACGTTGATCTTCCAGTGCTGCGGCTCGTGCCGAACATCTCGTCGAGGGTGACGGGGTGCAGACCGCGGTTAGCGAGGATCCCGGCGATCTGAGGAAAAAGCTGGGTCACGGTGGGGTAGTTGGCGTGGCCGAGCATGACCGCTCCCGGATGGAAGTACTGCCTGGCTAGGCGCAGGAGCTCGGCGGGCTTGAGCAGGGTGGAGTCGCCGTAGCTGCCGTTCCACATCAGCACGTTGGTGTAGCCGAGCGAGGCGGCGAGCTCGTCGGTACGCGCGTCATGGTAGCCGTACGGCGGCCGCCACCAGGGCCGGGCCGTTATTCCGTAGGTCTGCTGGATCCATTCCTCGTTGTGCTCGAGCTGGGCGGTGATCTGCGTGTCGGCGAGCTCAGTGAGATCCAAGTGGTTGAAGGTGTGGTTGCCGATCTGGACCTGCCCGATTTCGATGAGGGGCTTGAGAGTCTCCGCCAGCGGGGTCCAGATCTCGCCGTAGCAGCCGTTGGGATTGAAGGTGATGTGGATACCCGTGGTCTGGGCGAGGCTGGCATAGGCCTCGGCGCACTCGGCGCAGTAGCCGTCGTCGATGGTGATGGCGACCTGTCTCGCCGCGACAGCCGCGGGTGGCCCCTGCCAGATAACACTGGACGGGCCAGGAACAGGCGGGGGGATGGGGGCTGGACTAGGCGGGGGTGGTGTCGCCGGGGCGGCGGTCGCGGCTGGGTGCAGGCCGCGGCGCAGGTGACTGGCGGTCGTGGCAGCGCGGCCGGGACTGTCGCAGCCGGCGAGAACGCTGGCGATTCCGAGACCGAGAAGGCCGAGGAACGCGCGGCGGTCGACGCCACGGCAGTGCGGGCAGGTCATCGTGCAGCTCTCTGGTGAGACTCGGCGGTTGGCGGGGAGCTAGCGTGCGGTGACTCTCCGTCGCGCTGCCATCGCACACTGTAGCCCTGGCCGGGGCTGTGCGTAGCGCCGCCGCACCCTGCTGGCCGCATAGACTCCCGCGGAGCACCGGCACGTGTCACGGTTCCCTGTATCAGGCGCCCCGGCAGCCGGACGACAAAACGGCCGCCTGACAGAACGGGAGGACGCGGGTGAGGCTCCGGGAAGCGGCACCATCGGCGAGCTCCCGGCTCCGCAGCGGCGCCCCGCTCCTGGTCGCTGGCGTCCTCGTCCTCGCTGTCAATCTGCGTGCCGCGATCACCGGCCTGCCGCCACTGTTCCCGGAGCTGCAGTCGGCGCTGCATGTCTCTGCAGCGACTCTGGCCCTGCTGGCCGCGATGCCGGTGCTGTGCTTCGGTGTGTTCTCCGGGGCAGGCGCGCCACTGAGCCGTCGGCTCGGCGAGGAGCGGGTCCTCGGGCTGGCGCTGGCGCTGCTCGCCGCTGGCCTGCTCGTTCGCAGCCTTAGCCCAGCTACGCTGCTGTTCCCTGGCACGATCGCGGCCGGTGCGGCCATCGCGCTCATGAACGTGCTGCTGCCTAGCCTGGTCAAGCGGCGGATGCCGGACCACGCCGGCGTGGTGATCGGGTTGTACCTGCTCATGTTGACGGCGGGCGCGGTGGTGGCGTCGCTGATCGCGGTGCCAGTGTTCACAGCCGCCGGCGGCGGCATGCGTCCTGGCAGCGCCGCGGTCCGGATCTCACTCGGCCTGTGGGCCGGGCCGGCCCTGCTGGCCGCCCTGATCTGGCTGCCCCAGCTGCGGTACCGGACGGTACCGGGGCCGCCGGGGCCAGCCGGTGCCGGACTGGGTCGCCCTGGCCGGCGGCGCGGAGGGGCAGCGATGGTCCGCTCGCCGCTTGCCTGGCAGGTAACCCTGTTCATAGGGCTGCAGAGCCTGTCCTACTACGCCACGTTGTCGTGGTTTCCGACCATGTTCCGTGACCGGGGCGTCAGCCCTGTGCATGCAGGCGACCTGCTGGCGCTGATGAACCTGGGCAACGCCGCGACCGCGCTGCTGATCCCGATGCTGGCGCAACGGGTGGCCGACCAGCGCAGCCTTGCGGTGGTGGCCAACGTGGCTACCGCGCTCGGTCTGATTGGCGCATTCTTCGGCCCCGAGAGCGCAGCAGTCCCGGCCATCCTGGTGCTTGGCCTGGGCCAGGGCGCCACGCTGGGGCTTGGCATCTTCTTCACGATGGCGCGGGCACCCGACGCCGTCACGGCGGCTTCGCTGTCCGCCTTTGCCCAGTCGATCGGCTACCTGATCGCCAGCATCGGCCCGCTGGTGATCGGCTTCCTGCACCACGCCACTGGCGGCTGGGCCGCGTCCGGACTCTTGCTCGTCGCGGTAGCCGCGGCCCAGCTGGTCACCGGATGGCTGGCCGGACGGGCAAGGACCGTGCCCGCACGATCAGCTGGGCCGGCCTGACGGAGAACGTCAGGCGTACGGCCTCGGCTGGCGGGTCAGCCACCCCCAGAAGCTGCGTCGTGGCAGCCGGACGACGAGACTGCCGCCGCGAATCTGCCCGGACAGCTCTACCTGCAGCGTGACCGGGGCCGGCTTCTCGGTTCCGCCGCGGAACTTCACGCTGCCGCCCGCGATGGCCAGGTCGTTCGCATCGACGGTGATACCGGGCTTGACCACGAGGATCACGCTCCCGCCGCGCACGTCGACGTCGACCGGGAGCGTCGGGTAGCTGATGACTGCATCGGTGAGGTCGAGCTTCACGCGCCCGCCGCGGACGTCAGCCTCGATCTTGGCCGGCAGTACCCACTGACCCGACTGGCTGACGTTGCCGCCCCGCCGGTCAAACCGAAGTAGATCTCTGGCCGGCCGCGGCGCGACACCAGCAGGCTGGCGGCCGGCAGGCAGATCCGCGGTGACAGCGGCCAGCTCGGCGTAGGTCCTCGCGGTGAGCGCCACGTCGAGGCGCTGATCGAGTTCCTCGGGTGTCAGCCGGCCGTCCCCGGCGGCGATCCGAAGCTGCTCCACGACGCTGTCCCGGTCCGCATGGGATGCCCGGAGCTCGCCAGCGCTCGGCCGGCTGACCGGGGACACTTCGCCTGCCATGGAGGTAACTGTAAAGGGCCGAGCCCATGCTGACAGCCGCGTCAGCTTCCCAGATGGAATCTCTGCGGGGCTCTGGCGTCGCCGCCAGCAGGGTGCAGGAGCCTGCGAGACGTGAGAAGAGCCTGGTCAGAGTGCGTGTCCCCGGTTGTGCGCGGTGCTGAACCTTTCGTCACCCTCACGCCGGAGCCGGCGTGCGAGCCGCCTGCGTGGGGAGGCTGCGCTGCGGCGCAGATCAAGCGAAATACACTCTGGCTTGTATGCTCTCGCAGTACGCCTGAAGACCAGGCTCGCGCCGTGGGCCGGTGTCGGGTCAGTTCGCAGGGGTACAGACCGCCGGGTGCGGCCATGGATGCACGGCTCGGAGAACAACTGACAGCGCTACGGTGCAGGCGGTGCGAGCGTGCGCGCCGGCCCGGAGGCGGACGACACGAGGAGCAGATCAGTGACGTTGCTGGAGCGCATCCGCAGTCCGCGCGATCTCAAGGACCTTAGCGCGGAGGACCTGCCCCAGCTAGCCGCCGAGATACGAGACGTCCTTATCCGGGTGGTGACCAAGAACGGCGGTCACCTCGGGCCGAACCTCGGTGTGGTGGAGCTCACCATTGCCCTGCACCGCGTCTACGACTCCCCGGTGGACCGGATCTTGTTCGATACCGGGCACCAGTCCTACGTGCACAAGCTACTCACTGGCCGGTACCCGCAGTTCGACACGCTGCGGCAGGGCGGCGGCCTGGCCGGCTACCCGAACCAGGGGGAGTCCGAGCACGACCTGGTCGAGAATTCACACGCGTCGACCAGCCTGTCCTACGCCGACGGGCTCGCCAAGGCTTACCAGCTCCGCGGTGAGGGGCACCGCAGCGTCGTGGCGGTGATCGGAGACGGCGCGCTGACCGGCGGCATGGCCTGGGAGGCGCTGAATAACATCGCCAGTGCGAAGGACCGGCGCGTCGTCATCGTGGTGAACGACAATGGCCGGTCCTACCAGCCCACGATCGGCGGGCTCGCCGAGCACCTGGCGTCGGTCCGCGTATCGCAGCGCTACGAGCACGTGCTGAACTACATCAAGTTCTCGCTGTCGCGCACCCCCATAGTGGGCGGACCGCTGTTTGAGACACTGCACGGAATCAAGAAGGGCATCAAAGACGTCCTGCAGCCCCAGGTGCTGTTCGAGGACCTCGGTCTTAAGTACCTCGGCCCCGTGGACGGCCACGACGAGCACGTGGTCGAGCAGGCGCTGCGGCTGGCTCGCGACTTCGGCGGTCCGGTCCTCGTGCACGTGATCACCCGCAAGGGCTTCGGCTACCAGCTAGCGGAGGAGAACGAGGAGGACTGCCTGCACCAGGTGTCGCCCGCGCCGACAGCTCCGGCCACTACTGCGCCTGCCCGGGCGGCAACGCCGCGTTCCTGGACCCAGGTCTTCGGGGACGAACTGGTCGCGATCGGCGCCGAGCGGCCGGATGTGGTCGCGATCACGGCGGCCATGCTGCACCCTACCGGCCTGGCGAAGTTCGCGGCGGCCTACCCGGACCGGGTATTTGACGTCGGCATTGCCGAGCAGCACGCGGTCACCAGCGCGGCCGGCCTGGCGATGGGCGGCATGCACCCGGTTGTCGCGATCTACGCGACGTTCCTGAACCGTGCGTTCGACCAGGTTCTGCTGGACGTCGCCATGCATCGGCTGCCGGTGACCTTCGTGCTCGACCGGGCGGGCGTGACTGGCCCCGACGGCGCGAGCCATCACGGCATGTGGGACGGTTCGACCCTCCAGCTTGTGCCAGGCTTGCGCATCGCCGTTCCGCGGGATGGTGGCAGGATCGCCGAGCTGCTGCGAGAAGCGGTCGAGGTCAGCGACGGCCCGACGGCGCTGCGCTTTCCCGGCCGGCTCACCGGCCCTGACGTCCCGGCCGTGGGCAAGCTCGGCGGTATGGACGTACTGCGAAAGCCCGCTGACCCGACCAGGCGCGACGTGCTGCTACTCGGGGCGGGCTCGATGGCAGGGGTCTGCGCCGAGGCCGCCGACCGGCTCGCGGACCACGGCATCGGGGTCACGGTCGTCGACCCGCGCTGGGTCAAGCCACTCGATCCCGCACTGGCAGACGCCGCGCGTCAGCACGCGCTCGTCGCGACCGCCGAGGACAACGGCCGGGTTGGCGGTTTCGGGGACGCGGTCGCGAGGCTGCTGAGGGACCACGACATCGACACGCCGGTCCGCACTTTCGGCCTCGAGCAGCGATTCCTGGAGCACGGCGAGCGCGGCAAGCTGCTGGACGCGCAGGGTCTCACGCCGCAGCATCTGGCGCGCCAGATCACCGAGCTGGTGGCACGGCTCACGCCTGAGCTCTCCGTCACCGGTGATGGCCACCGTGCCGCGGACGAGGGCCAGCCGGCGTAGCGAAGGCGACCGCGGGCTGGGTGTTCGGCAATGGGCCCCGGCCCTGGCGGAAGTACCCGGAACTGGCGGGCACAGCGACGAACTGGCCGATAGGCGTGCCAAGGTCCGCCGACTCGAATGTCAGCTGCCAGATCTGCCCGGCATTTGCGCCGAACACTGAGCCCGGGCAGTCCTCCCCGCCGCCCGCTGACCGGTAGCAGGAGGCGTAGCCCACCATCGGGTGGGTGACCGGGCCGACCGGATTGAACATCGACACGTATCCGGCGAGCTTGGGCGTGTACCCGCCGAACGCCGCGAAGTCGAAGCTATTCGCCGTTCCGGTCTTGCCCGCCTGCGGAACAGAGACGCCGGCACGCGTGACGCCGTCGCCCTTCGCCGTCCCGGTCGTCAGCACGCCCTCAAGGATGTAGGTGGCGGCCGCGGCCACGTCGGCTGACATCACCCGGTGGCAGCCAGCCTGCGGGACCTGCAGCCTGTGGCCGCCGGGGGCGCTGATCCGGTCGATGACGACCGGCTGGCAGTAAACGCCGCCGGACGCCACGGTCGCGTAGGCCGCGGCCATCGTCATGGGCGACACGTTCACCGCGCCCAGCGTGAAAGACGGCAAGTCGTCAGCGGGCGGCTGGTAGGTCGGCGAGCCCTGCTTGCCTGAGCTGTCGAGCAGCGACCCGCCATCGGCCCGGTGCACTCCCATGCTGACCGCGGTACGCACCACATTGCACAGCCCGACCTTCTGCTCCAGTTCAGCAAAGAACACGTTGATTGACTGCGTAGTGCCGGTGTACAGCGTGTAGGTGCCCTTGCCCGCCCCTTCGGCGTTGCTGACCTGGAACGGGCCGGTGGGCTGTCCGCGGCAGTCGTAGTAGGGACCGACGGTGCTGGGCGACTTGACGGACATCTTCCAGCCGAACGGGTAGTTCTGTTCCAGCGCTGTGATGAGGGTGAACACCTTCGACGACGAGCCGGTCTGCACGCCCGCGCTGCCTCCGGCGGCCGAGTCGACAGCGTAATTAATGCTGTCCTGGCCTGGCTGCGTGCCGTAGGCGCGATCAACCGCGATGGCCTGGACGCGACCAGTGCCGGGCTGGATCAGCACCTCGGCGGCGGCGTTGCGGCCCGGGTTGTAACCGGACGGGGGTGAGGGCAGCATGAAGCTCACGGCGTTCTGCGCGGCCGCCTGGTCCCGACTGCTCATGGTCGTGCGAATCGTCAGGCCACCCGTAGTGTTGAGCTCATGCCAGGCCTGGCTGAAGGCACGGGTGGTGCGCATCTCCCCGACGACGTAATCGCAGAACCACGCCGTCGCGGGCGCCGCCCCCGCGCAGCCGTCGCGCAGCGACTGCACGGAATAGTGCAGGCCGAGCGGCGCTCGCTCGGCTGTGACGGCCGCACGCTGGCTGATGTAGTGCAGCTGAGCCATCCGGGCGAGCACGAGGTTACGCCGCTGGACGGCCGCAGTCGGGTTTGTGACCGGGTCGTACAGCGACGGGTTCTCGACGAGACCCGCTAGCAGCGCCGACTGGTCAAGGGTGAGCCGGGCCGCGGTCGTCCCGAAGTAGCGCTGCGCGGCCACCTGGACACCGTAGGTCTCGTTGTCGAAGTAGGCGGCGTTGAGGTAAGCAGCGAGCAGCTGGTCGGGCGACAGCTGGTGCTCGACGTTCGCTGCGATCCGCAGTTCGCGGATCTTGCGTGCGACGGTGTCTGCCGCGGCCGCACGCTGCTCGGCGCTGTTGGCCGCGGTCAGCAGGAGCGCGTTCTTCACGTACTGCTGCGCGATCGTCGAGCCGCCCTGGATCCGGCCCCGGGTCATGTCCGTGACGATCGCCCGCATCGTGCCCTGCAGGTCGATGGCCCCGTGGTGGTAGTACCGAGAGTCCTCGATGGCCACGATCGCCTGCCGCATCGACGGCGCAATCTGGCTGTAGCTCACCGGGTCCCGGTAGATGTGATCCGGGTAGTAGTACGCGATGACGCTGCCGTCGCTCGCCAGAATGGCGGACCGTGAGGGGATCGCGGTCAGCTGGGGCACGGACAGGGTGTCAAACGTCTGCGCGGCGTCGCGCACGGCCGAGCCGGCCAGCAGGGCCGGCGGGAGCGCGAGCCCGGCTGCGAGCAGGCCGGCCGCCACCGCCAGCTCGCCCGTCCGGGCCAGGACACGCGACACCGGTCGGCCTGCAGGCCGACGGCGACTGGCTGTCACTGAGCGTTCCCCCGGCCCGTCTAGTTCCCCCCGGATGCCAGAAGGTGCTGCTACCCGCGACGAGCTTTAGGCACGCCGCAGGTGTCGGCAAGGAACGGTAAAGCCGGCGGCCTCCACGCCGTCGCTGGCAGCGACCCGGCTAGTGCGGATACATTCCGCCGTCGATGGAGATGACCTGGCTGGTCAGGTACGGGTTACGCAGCACAGCCAGCGCGAGGTCGGCGACCTCTGCCGGCCGTCCAAGCCGGCCCACTGGCACTCGCTGCCGCAACTCGTCCGGCTCCCCGGGCAGCATGCCGGTCTCGGTGATCAGCGCGGGCGCGATTGCGTTGACGGTGATGCCATCGTCGGCGAACCTCGCCGCCAGCGAGTGGGTCAGCCCGTGCAGGCCCGCTTTGGACGCCGCATAATGCGGCCCGATCACGCCACCGGTGAACGCGGCAACTGACGACACAAACAGCACGCGGCCGAAGCCACGCCGGGCCATCTCCGGGAGCAGCCGCTGCGCGAGCAGGAACGGCGCGCGCAGGTTCACCGCGATCGTGTCGTCGAAGTCCTCGACGGCGATGGCTTCCAGAGGCTGGCGCTTGCCCATCCCGGCGTTGCTGACCAGCACGTCCACCTGACCGAAGCTCTCCTCAGCCTCCTGCACCAGGCGCGCGATCTCGGCCGGATAGGCCAGGTCGGCGCTCAGCGCGGCGCCCCGGCCGCCGGCCGCGGTGATCTGGCCTGCCAGCTGATGAGCGGGCGCGTCGCTGGCACCGTAGGCGATGGCAACGCTGGCCCCGGCCGACGACAGCGCCAGCGCGATAGCCCGTCCGATGCCGCCGCTGCCACCGGTCACCAGCGCCACCCTTCCGGCGAGGCTTATCTCCGGCGGCTGCGTGTCGGTGCGCACGGTCAGAAACGCTAGCTCTCCGCCGGGCAGCGCTCGCAGGCGGCCCGCATGCGGGTCTGATCCCCGTTCCCGTATCGCCCGAAATGGCGATATCGCTGCGGGCGGGCCGCGGCCCAGTGATACTCGGCGCTGTGATCGGTACGGGTTTCGGGGACATCCTGAGGGCTGCCCAATTGGGTGATGAGGAGGCATTCACCCGGCTGTGGCTGGACGGAAACGTGGCGCTCCTGCGATACCTGCGAGTGACCGCGCCGGAGGCGGCTGAGGACATCGCTGCCGACACGTGGCTTCACGTGGTGCGCGGCTTGTCCCTCTTCCGCGGCGACGAGGCAGCCTGGCGGGCGTGGCTGTTCACGACTGCACGCCGCCGGACGATCGATCAGGCGCGTCGCCGGTCCCGGCAAGCTGCGGCGCCGATCCACGACGTGCCGCCACACGAACTGCCCGTCAGCGCTGACTCGGCTGACGAGGCGCTCGAGCATCTCAGCACCAGGTCGTCGATCGCAATGCTCGCTGACCTGCCGACGGCACAGGCGGAAGTGATCTTGCTACGGGTCGTCGCCGGCCTAGACACGGACGCCGTGGCCCGGATAGTCGGACGCAGTCCCGGCGCGGTCCGGGTAGCCGCCCACCGGGGCCTGCGCAAGCTGGCTGAGAGCCTGACTGAGACGGGCGTAACGCTGTGACCGACCGCGGCGTTTCTGACTATGACATGCCAAACCGCACGTGGCCGTCTCGCACGGATGTATCCGGGATCCCGGACACGGCCCTGGCGGCGCTGCTCGCGGGTGATATGCCCGCCGTCGACGCGCCAGCGTCGCTCCACCATGTGGCCGATGTGCTGGCCGCGCTCAGTGCGGGGTCAGCTGCCGGTGAGACGGTCGGACAGAGCGCCGCTCTGGCCGAGTTCCGCCGCCGGGTCAGCGCGTCGCGACAGCCAGCCCGGTCGGGCCGGATTAGTCCCGCTGTGCTCATGCCGCTGCTGCGAACGCGAGCTGCCGCGGCCGGCACCGTCGCCGTCCTCGGTTTCTGCGGCATCGCCGCCGCTGCATACGCCGGCGCGCTCCCGGCCGCGGCCCAGACACTGGCGCACGACACGATCGGAGCGCCACGGCCGACATCCGAGCCTCAGGCCAGCCCGGCAGCGGGCCACAGCGGGACGCCGGTCGGCCCGAACGCCAGCGGGCACCCCAGGTTCGGATTGTGCACTTCCTACTCGCATGTCAAAGAGCACGGCGGCGCCGTCGAGAAGTCGGTAGCCTTTCGCAATCTGGTGAAGGCAGCTGGGGGCGCCGCCAACGTGCCAAGCTACTGCGCCGAAGTAGCGCATCCTGGCGCGCGGCAGTCAGGGGCGCGCCAGCACAAACCGCACCCGACCGGGAAGCCATCCCACCCATAGGCTGACCGGTCTTCCAGCCGCACCGCGTGCCATCGCGGTGGCGGATGCGGTGGGCCGGGACCTCACCCCCCCATAGGTCCCGGCCCGCCGCCTTATTCGCGGCGCACCACAGTCTTATTCGTGGTATACCGGGGCAGAACGGGAGTCCGGAACCTGGGTCTGGCTTCCTGTGCGGAAGCGTCAGGGCAGAATCGAGAACATGCACACTCTCCAGGTTGCCGTCATCGGTTCGGGTCCGGGCGGCCTGTATACAGCCGAGGCACTGATCAAGCAGGCCGCGGCGCTGGACCCGCCGCAGTCGATCACGGTCGACGTGATCGACCGACTGCCCACCCCGTACGGCCTGGTTCGCTACGGGGTGGCGCCGGACCACAAGTCGATCAAGTCGATCGCCGATTACCTGCGGAACGTGCTCGAGCATGACGGCGTGAATTTTGTCGGCGGTGTCCACCTGGGCGACGACGTCACGCGCGAGGACCTGCTCGCGACCTACGACGCCGTGGTCTACGCGACCGGGGCGATGCGGGACCGTCAGCTGGGTATTCCGGGCGAGGACCTGCCCGGCAGCGTGGCGGCAACCGACTTCGTCAACTGGTACTGCGGTCACCCCGATGTTGACCCGGCCGCGTTCACCCTGGACGCCGAGTCGGTGGCGGTGATCGGGGTCGGAAACGTGGCAGTCGACGTGGCGAGGATCCTCGCCCGCAACCCGGAGGAACTGCGCGAGACTGACGTCTCTCAGCCCGTCCTCGAAGCGCTGCAGGCGAGCAAGGTGCGCGAGGTCCACATGATCGGCCGCCGCGGTCCCGCCCAGGCGAAGTTCACCACCAAGGAGCTGCGCGAGCTCGGGGAGTTGCCGGGCGTCGATGTCGTTGTTGGCCCCGGCGAGGCAGACCTGGACGCCTACGACTCCAGCGGCCAGAGCGCGCAGCTGGCGGAGACGGACAGGCGCGTACGGGGCAACTACACGGTGATCTCCGAATGGGCGCGCAGCGCCCCGGCGGGCGGGGCGCGCAGGCTGACCGTCCGGTTCTGGCTGCGGCCGGTGGAGATTCACGGGACGAGTGCGGTCGATGAGCTGACCCTCGAGCGCACCCGCCTGGATGAGTCGGGCAAGTTCACTGGCACCGGTGAGCTCGAGAAGCTCGACGCGCAGATGGTGCTGCGATCCGTCGGGTACCAGAGTGTGCCGCTCGCCGGGGTTCCTTTCGACGAGCGGTCCTTCACGGTGCCGAGTGAGGCGGGCCGTGTGCTCGGGCCCGACGGCAAGCCGTTGCCAGGCGAGTACGTCGCGGGCTGGCTGAAGCGCGGACCGACCGGCGTCATCGGCACGAATAAGTCGGATGCCGCCGAGACCGTGCGCTCGCTGCTGGCCGACCTGGCCGGCGGGCCAGGCCCGGCGGACGTCCAGCTGCCGCGGGCCGGCCTGCTTCGGATGCCTGCGGCGGATGAAGCCGTGGCAGGCGGATCACCGCTGGCACTCATCCTCGCCGGGCGCGACCGCCGACATGTGAGCTACCCGGACTGGCTGAAGATCGAGGCTGCCGAGCGGGAGCTGGCCACGAGGCTCGGCCGGGGAGCCAGGGTCAAGCTTGCCAGCCGTGAGGATCTGGACAAGGCCTGCGGCCTCCTCTAGCCGCGGATTCTGGCGGAGGCTGAGGTCACTTCTGCCGTCAATCGGGGTAGGGGGACAGCATCGCGGGAGCGCCCGGCGGTGGCCTGGCCAGACCGTAACGTGAGTGTCAGGCAGGCGGGATACGGCGGCTGTGACGCGTGGCCGTCGCGGCTGCCGCGCGGAAGGAAGGCATGCGATGTCCGCCGTGAAGATACAGCCCGTCCCGAGGTCTCGGTCAGCCGAGAAGTCTCAGCCAGCAGCGAAGTCTCAGCCAGCAGCGAAGTCTCGGCCAGCAGCGAAGTCTCGGCCAGCAGCGAAGCCTCGGCCAGCCGCGAAGCCTCGGTCAGCCGCAAAGTCTCAGCCAGCCGCGAAGCCTCGGTCAGCCGCAAAGTCGGAGCGGGCCGCGACCGCGGGCGGCGCGCGCAGCAAGCAGCCCGGGTGGCCGACGGCCGGGAGCCTGTCCGCATCGGCTGAGCGCGCGAGCTATGGCAAGACCGTCCGGTCACTGGTGCCGCGCGAGGACCACGCGGCTTTTGACCTGGCCGCTGATCGCCGTGACCCTCTTGAGCTCCTGGAAGGCCAGGCGCGCAGCAGGCTGCCGGACCTGGTGCCGGTGCGCTACGGCCGGATGTCGGCCTCGCCGTTCGCGTATTTCCGGGGCGCCGCCCTGCCGATGGCGAGCGACCTGGCCAGCACGCCGACGACCGGCATGCTCGTCCAGGCCTGTGGCGACGCGCATCTGTCCAACTTCGGGCTGTTCGGCACGCCCGAGCGCCGTCTGGTGTTCGATATCAACGACTTCGACGAGACGCTGCAAGGGCCGTGGGAGTGGGACGTCAAGCGGCTGGCGGCCAGCCTTGAGATCGCGGCGCGGGAAAACAACGTCGCCTCCCGGCAGCGCCGCAAGATAGTCCTCGCGGCCGTGGCCCGGTACCGGGAGGCGATGCGCGACTTTGTCAGCACCACCAACCTCGACGTCTGGTATGCCAGCCTGGACGCCGACCAGGTTCAGGCGCAGCTGAAGCCAACCGGGAAAATGCGCAGGCGGGTGGAGGCTGGCCTGGCCAAGGCGCACGGCAGCGACAGCCTGCGCGCGCTTGCCAAGCTGACCCGCATCGTCGACGGCCGCCCGCAGATCGTCTCTGACCCGCCGCTGTTGATCCCGCTGCGGGACTTCACCGCGAGTGAGGAAGAGGCCACGGGGGTGCTCGGCATGCTGCATGAGCTGCTGGCGTCCTACCGGCTGAGTCTGCCAGCAGACACCGGCGAGCTGCTCGCCCGGTACGAGCTCGTCGACATCGCGCGGAAGGTGGTGGGTGTCGGCAGTGTCGGCACCCGATGCTGGATCGTCCTGATGCTGGCGCCGGACGGCACCGACCCGCTGTTCCTCCAGGTCAAGGAGGCCGAGCGCTCGGTTCTCGCCGAGTTCGCCGGGCCGAGCCGGACCGGGTCACGCCGTTCCGGCAACCAGGGTGAGCGCGTCGTTCTGGGTCAGCGGTACATGCAGGCAGCCAGTGACATCTTCCTGGGCTGGATCCGCGTCGTGCACGGGCTCGACGGCCGGCCGCATGACTACTACGTGCGCCAGCTCCGTGACTGGAAATTCTCCTTCGACATCGCCGGGATGCCGCCAGACTTGCTGCAGATATACGGGTCGTACTGCGGCTGGACCCTTGCCCGTTCGCATGCCAAGACGGGCGACCGATCGGCGATCTCCGGCTACCTCGGCTCCTCCGATGTCTTCGACGAAGCCATCGCGGACTTCGCCGCCAGTTACGCGGACCAGAACGAGCGTGACTATTCGGCCCTGCTAGCGGCGATCAAGTCAGGGCGA
This sequence comes from uncultured Actinomycetota bacterium, assembly GCA_963718765.1. Taxonomy (GTDB): domain Bacteria; phylum Actinomycetota; class Actinomycetes; order Streptosporangiales; family Streptosporangiaceae; genus JAJYUU01. The sequence goes on along the minus strand of CAVQZV010000014.1, from coordinate 438,998 downwards.
CTGCCGTGCGAGGCTGGCGTGTGAGGCAGCGGTGAGCCGGTCGGCAAGCGTGGCGAGCCGAGTTACCAACTCCTGCGGCACCAGCACCTCGAAGTCGAAGTCCAGTAGCGCGGTCTGGAAGGCGAGCGCGTCGAGCGAGTCCGATCCGATGATCAGGACGCAGCTATCAGCGTCACCCGGCTCGATGACGCCAACGGTCGGTAGCACGTGTCCAGCAACGACGTCGGCTGGCGCATGCACCAGGATTCTGGCCTGGTAGCGGTAGGGCGCTGTGGTAACCGCCCTGGCCACGAACGCGGCGGCGTCCGGCGGGTCGGCGGGCACGAACCTGACGCCGGTCAGTCGGGGCGCCTCCATCCGGTCGGCACGGAACGTCCGCCAGTCATCTCGGTCGATGTCCCTGGCCACCAGGTACCAGCGATAACCAGCCTGGACCAGCCGATGGGGCTCGACGCGCCGGGCGCTCGTCCCGCCGCTGCGATCCTGGTAACCGAACTCGAGCCGCTCACGTCCACGGCAGGCTCGCGCCAGGGACATCAGCACGGTCGCGTCCACGCCCGGAACGGGCCCGGTGAGCGGCACGGTCATCTGCCCGATCGCCGCTGCGCGCTCGCGGAGCCGGCTCGGCAGCACCTGCTCAAGCTTGGCCAGGGCCCGCACCGCGGGCTCGCCGACGCCGCTAACGGCGTGCGTCGCCGACGTCCGCAGGCTGAGTGCAACGGCGACGGCCTCGTCGTCATCCAGCAGCAGCGGTGGCAGGGACGCGCCGGCACCGAGGCGGTAACCGCCCGCGACGCCCGGCACGCCATGCACCGGGTAGCCGAGGCTGCGCAGCCTGGCGACATCCCGCCGGACAGTCCGCGGCGTTATCCCGAGGCGCTCCGCCAGCTCGGCCGCGCTCCAGTCGGGCCTCGTACCGAGCAGTGACAGCAGGCGGAGCAGCCGGGCCGAGGTTTCCACCACAAATCTCAGTCTGCCAGCAATTGCGGACCATAGCTGTCCGCATTGAAGTCTAGCGTCCAGGTATGAGCATCGACTGGAACGCCGAGCTGCTGAGCCAGCTCGAATGGCACTGGGACAATCAGCTCCGGCCGCGGCTGGACGGGCTGACCGACGACGAGTACTTCTGGGAGCCCGTTCAAGGCTGCTGGAACATTCGGCGCCGGGCCGAAAGCACCGCCCCGGTCTCGGCCGGTGTGGGCGACTACACCATCGACTTCGCGTGGCCCCAGCCTGACCCTCCGCCCGTGACGACCATCGCCTGGCGGCTCGCCCATCTCATCGTGGGCGTCTTCAGCGCACGGAACGCCGCCCACTTCGGCGGGCCTCCGGCGGACTACCGGACATGGGAGTACGCGCACAGCGCCGCGGACGCACTGGCCCAGCTCGACGACGGCTACTCGGGCTGGATCAGGGGCGTGCGCAGCCTGGGGGCCGAGGGGCTCGCTAAGCCCTGCGGCCCGGCGGAGCCCTTCCCGGAGGCTTCGATGGCCGCCCTGGTCCTGCACATCAGCCGCGAGGTAATCCACCACGGTGCGGAGATCTCCTTGCTCCGTGACCTGTACCGGTGGAAGGGTGCTGGCTAGCTGAACTCGGCGGCCAGCCTACGCAGCAGCGCGCGGGTACGCGGGCCGTCCGGGCCGCGGGCGTACTCTGCTGCGACGAAGTCGGTGACACCAGCGCCGGCCAGCGCCCGGATCTGCTCCGCCACCGCATCCTCCTGGCCGACGATGGCGACGTCACCGGGCCGGCCGCGCCCTCCTTGTCGAGCATCGCCCGGTACGACGGCAGCTGGCCGTAGATCGCCATGACCTTGTCAGCGTCGGCGCGGGCCTGCGGCGGGTCGTCGGTCACGCACACCGGCAGCATGCACACCACCCGCGGGCTTGGGCGCCCGGCTGCGGCTGCCGCGGCGGTGATCGACGGCACGATGTGGTCCCGGACGGTGGCGGGACCGGTCATCCACAGCACGGTGCCGTCGGCGAGTTCCCCGGCGAGGCGCAGCATCTGTGGTGCAAGAGCCGCGAGGAGGACGGGCACCCTCCGGGGGGAACGGGGTACTGACAGCCCGATGTGGGCGTGCAGGGTCGCACCGTCGAAGCTGACCGGGTCCCCGGCGAGCAGCGGCAGCAGCACGGCCAGGTACTCCCGCATGTGGCGCGCTGGCCGCTCGAAGCTGTAGCCGTACATGTCCTGGATGACGATCTGATGGGACAGCCCGATGCCGAGCGTCAGCCGGCCGCCCAGGGCAAGGTCGGCAGTCAGGGCCTGCTGGGCGAGCACGGCAGGATGCCTGGGGTAGCTCGGCACGACGGCGGTGCCTAGCTCGATGCCAGGCACCTGGCGCCCGGCAACCGCGAGCGCGGTCAGCGCTTCCAGGCCGAAGATGTTCGACAGCCATGCCGAGGAGAAGCCGTCGTCGGCCGCGGCCCGCAGCTGATCGGCCAGCCCGTCGAGCGCGTCCAGGCCGCCAGGCTCGGCTAGCCCTGTACCGATCCGCATGGGACCTCCATCCGCCGGTGACGGGTCCCTCACTCTATCGGCCGTCTCGGCGGTGACTGGGTAAGCCTTGTCGGTAGATTCCGGGGTCGGCCCTTTTGGCGGACGCTGAACTGGTGACAATAGGGACATGGAGTCCGCAGCACCGCGTCGCACCCGTTCGGCCGCCCTAGCCCAAGCCGAGCGCGAGCAGGCTGCGGCGCAGGAACGGGTCAGGAAGCACCAGGTTGCCGCGGAACGCGCCCGCACCAGGGCGGCAGTGCGCGAGCGACAGACGACCGAGCAGGCGAGGCTGTCCAGGCTCGGGAACGAGCTGCCGGCCGACCGCTACCTCGACCGGGAGGACAGCTGGCTGCGGTTCGCGCAGCGAGTGCTCGAGCTCGCCGAGGATCCGAATGTGCCGCTGCTGGAACGGGTGCGGTTCGCATCGATCTTCGCCACCGGGCTCGATGAGTTCTTCAGCGTACGGATCGCCGGCCGGATCCGGCGGATGGTCACCGGTCTGCCGGTCGAGGCCGCCTCCGGCAAGTCGCCGTCGCAGATCCTTGAGCACGCCCTGGAGCATGCCCGTGAGCTGTCGGTGCGGCACGCGCGCTGCTTCACCGACATGCTGCAGCCAGATCTGGCCGGCGAGGGTATCGAGATCCTGCGCTGGAAAGAGCTGGCGGGAGACGAGCAGACCCGGCTGGAGCGACTGTTCAAGGAGCGCATCTTCCCGGTGCTGACGCCGCTGGCGGTAGACCCGGCACACCCGTTCCCTTTCATCTCGGGCATGTCGCTCAGCCTGGCGCTGACGATCGCCGACCCGGTGACCGGCGGCACCATGTTCGCGCGTGTCAAGGTGCCGCCGCTCCTGCCGCGGTTCCTCACCGTGGCGCCCAACAGGTTCGTGCCGCTGGAAGACGTGATCGCGGCGCACCTGGGTGAGCTCTTCGTCGGCCTGGACATCCTCGAGCACTACGCCTTCCGGGTCACCAGGATCACCGACCTGGAAATCGACGAGGACGTCACCGAGGATCTGCTGAAATCCCTGGAGCGGGAGCTGACCAGGCGCCGGTTCGAGCCCGCCGTGCGGCTGGAGGTGGAGGAGTCGATCTCCGCCGAGGTCCTGGAAAAGCTGATCACCGAGCTCGACATGGACAGCCAGGCCGTTTACCGGTTGCCGGGCCCGCTGGACCTGTCCGGCCTGAGCGCCATCGCCGACCTTGACATGAGGCATCTGAAGTACCCGACATTCGTGCCCGCCGAGACGGCGCTCGCCCATGACGTGGCCGACGTCTACAGCCAGCTGGCCGAGCGCGACGTGCTCGTGCACCACCCGTACGACTCGTTCACCGCCAGCGTGCAGCGCCTGCTAGTGCTGGCCGCGGCTGATCCTAAGGTTCAGGCGATCAAGCAGACGCTGTACCGGACCAGCGGTGACTCCGAGATCGTCGACGCGCTCATCGACGCGGCAGAGGCGGGCAAGCAGGTCGTGGTCGTGGTCGAGATCAAGGCGCGCGGCGACGAGCAGGCCAACATCGGCTGGGTGCGCAAGCTGGAGCAGGCGGGCTGTCACGTCGTCTACGGCATGCTGGGGCTCAAGACGCACTGCAAGATGGCGCTGATCGTGCGCGAGGAAACCGACGGCTCGCTCCGCCGTTACTGCCATCTCGGTACGGGCAACTATCACCCGAAGACCGCGCGGCTCTATGAGGACTTCGGGCTGCTGACCGCGGCCAGGGACGTAGCCGAGGATGTCACGTACCTGTTCAACCACCTGACCGGCTACAGCCGGAAGACCGACTACCACCGGCTGCTCGTGGCGCCCGCCGGGGTTCGGCCTGGCCTGCTCAAGCGCATCGCCGATCAGGTCGAGCTGCAGAGGGCTGGGCAGCCGGCGCTGATCCAGATGAAGTGCAACGCGCTCATCGACGAGGAGATGGTTGACGCGCTCTACCGTGCTTCGCTGGCCGGCGTGCCGATCGACCTGTGGGTACGGGGGATCTGCGCGCTGCGGCCGGGTGTGCCCGGCCTATCGGAGACGATCCGGGTTCGCAGCGTGGTCGGCCGGTTTCTCGAGCACTCCCGGATCTACGCATTCGGCACCGGCGCCGGTGACTCGCCCGGCGAGGTGTGGATTGGCAGTGCCGATCTGATGCACCGCAACCTGGACCGGCGGGTAGAGACACTCGTCCGAGTCAACGACGGAGCGCAGCGAGCCGAGCTCCGGAATCTCGTCAGGATGGCGATGGATGAACGGATCTCGTCGTGGTGGCTCGGCCCGGACGGCACCTGGACCAGGCATCAGTTCGACGACTCCGGAGACCGGCTCGCCGACATCCAGGACCTACTGATCCGGTCGCGGCGTGGTCGCACGACCGAAGCCTGACGTCGTGGCCAAGGAAATCCGAGCTGCCGGAGCGGTCGTGTGGCGGCCGTCGGGCCACGGTGCGCAGGTGCTGCTGGTGCACCGGCCGAAATACGGCGACTGGACCCTGCCTAAGGGCAAGATCGAGCCCGGCGAGCACCTGCTTTTGGCGGCCGTCCGCGAGGTCGCGGAGGAAACCGGGCTGGCGGTCAGCCTGGGCCGCAGGCTGACGCCGGTTCGCTACCTGGCCGCTGAGCTGCCGAAGCGAGTCGATTACTGGGTCGCCGAAGCGCCTTCCGCAGCTGCCGAGTTCGTCCCGAACCAGGAGGTCGACGAGGTTGCCTGGGTATCGGCGGACGCCGCCGTCGGAACTCGCACCACCTACCAGCGGGATGCCGAGACGATAACGGAGTTCCTCGCCGGGCCCCGGCGCACGACGCCGCTGATCCTGCTCCGGCACGCGTCGGCGGGCACCAAGGCGGCCTGGAAGGGTGACGACTCCGCGAGACCGCTGGACGCCGAGGGGGAGCGGGACGCTCAGGCGCTGGCTGGATTGCTGCGGTGCTTCGGCGTGACCCGCGTCGTCAGCGCACCGGCGGAGCGATGCGTCGCGACGGTCCGCCCGTACGCCTCCGCCATCGGCGAGGTTGTGGTCGAGCCTGCATTCGATGCGGCCGACGGCCGGGCTGGCGCCGGACCGGATGCCGAGAAGGCAGCAGCAGCCCTGGTGGCGGCGGACGAGCCGATCGTCATCTGCGCTCACCGGGAGAACCTCCCGGTGCTGATGGCCGCGGCGTACGGCGACCTGTGCGCCGGACCGCCGCCCGACAAGCCGCTCCGCAAAGGCGAGTTCCTCGTGCTCCACCGGTCGGGCGGCCGGCTGGCTGCGGCCCAGCGGTATCACCCGGCGCACGATGCCTTACGGGCTAGGGGCCGCTAGCTGGTACCAGCCTGGGGGTCGACCCCCGCAAGCCCCTGCAAGTGCCAGTCAAGTGTGGGCGGGTGCGAGCCTTCCAGGATGAGCAGCCATCGTTTCACCTCGATGCCGTCGCCGCCGCTGTAGCCGCCGAGGCCGTCGCTCGCGAGCACACGGTGACACGGCACGATGATCGGGAGCGGGTTGGCCGCCATGGCCGATCCGACGGCGCGGGCGGATCCTGTGTCGGCTGGCAGGCCAGCGCGGCGGGCCAGCGCCCCGTAGCTGATCGTCTCGCCGTAGCCGACCGTCTCGGCCAGCACGGTCAGCACCCGGCCCTGCGGCCCGCTGGTCGACGCCCAGTCCACCGGCACCGCGAAGGCCCGGCGGTCGCCCCGGAAGTACTCAAGCAACTCGGCCCTGGCCGCTTCCGCGAACGACGTGGCAGCATCGCTGTGCCGGCCTGGGGGACAACCCCCCACGGCCTCCCGCTGTCGCCGCTGCGGTCGGCGGCGCCGCGTTCCCCGCTGGTCGAGACGGCGGGACGACCGTAGCGAACGCGCGCAACGCCAGCCTGGCTGCAGCCCACCGACACCAGGCCGACGGGCGTGCTGAGGGATGCCCAGGAAAGCCCTTTCACGTAGCTATTCTGCTCGCCGGGTCTGACAGCCGGGAGCGGTCAGCCGCACGTCGGGGTGACCGGGCACGGCGGCCGAGCATGGCGGCTGTCAGCACGACAAAGGCCACCATGGCCAGGAAGAACGAGTTGCCTGCCAGCAGCACTAGCGGCCCCCCGTAACCAGTCTGCGGATCCGGCACCCACCAGACAGGGGCGGCCCAGAGCAGCACGGCCAGCCCGAGTGCCCACCACGGCCCGCCGCGTGGCCGGTCGCTGGCCAGCGCCAGCCAGGCAAGGAGCGGAACGACCCACACATAGTGATGCACCCACGAGACCGGCGAGATGATCAGTCCGGTGGCTGCGCACACCAGAATTCCGAGCAGGGGTGACGAGGCGCGGTACGCCCACGCCGCGAGGGCCAGCCCGCCGCAGGCGAATAGCGCCGCAACGAGCCCCACCAGCAGCGGGGCGACCGGGCCGCCGGTGAATCGCTGGAGCGCGCTCGCGAGGTTCTGGTCGCTGATGTAGCGCAGATTGCCGGAGCGCCGGTCGTCGAAGATCTCGGTCGACCAGTACAGCCACGAGGAATGCGGAGCCACGGCAAAAATCCCGAGCGAGCACAGCACGAACGTTCCGAGGGCGGTGCCGGCCGCCTTGAACTGGCGGGTCAGCAACAGGAACGGGATGAAGATGAGCGGGGTGAGCTTCACCGCCGCCGCGATGCCAACCCCGATCCCGCGCATGCTGCTAGCCCGCGGTACGACTCCCGAAGACCCCCCGCCAGCTCGGGAGCCCACCCGCAGGACGCAGGTCAGGTCGGCCAGGACCAGCAGCACGATGACGATGTTGACCTGCCCAAGTGCGATTGTCAGGGCGGCCGGGTTGAGCCGCGCGACCGGAAGCAATGCCAGCGCCGCGATCCCGCAGGCCATGCTGCGCGACCACTGCGGGCGCGCCGCCCGGATGCTCACCGCCGCGACGGCGAACAGCGCCGCCAGGTTCAGCAGCGCCCAGATGACCTGCCCGGCCCTGACCGGAAGCCAGCTGAACGGGACGAACAGCACCGCGGCGAATGGCGGGTACGTGAAGTGCATGCCCGGACTGCCGCCCATGAGGGCGCGGGACAGCCGCACGGCGTACAGGTCGCTGCCGAAGACGTGCCCGCCGCCCATCCGGTAGATGTCGAAGTCGATCTGGTGACCGGTTGCCTCGGCCAGGGCAAGGGCGACCGCCACGCCGACCGACGCGGCGGTGAGCACGCGAAGGCCCCAGGTGGTCACGCGGTGCCCCGCCGGCCCGGCTGGCACTGTGCCCTGGCCGGGCCTGGCCTGGCCCGCGGCCTCGCCAATCCGGCCCGTTCCGCCCGCCCAGTGCACCGGCCCAGCGTAGCCCGCCAGACGCCACGGCGACGCGGCCGGACTGTCAGTGGCCTGCAGTAAAACAGAGCCTACGGGGAAGAGATCCGGCCTCGCGCGGTGCGCCGGAAGGCTGGCGCCACGGACCTGGCTGGGCTTGCAGGAGGGGACGATGAAGGACGATATCGCCGAGGTTGTCGAGGCCGAGCTCATCGCGCTCGCTGGCGCGCTGACCGAGCCCGACGACCGCGAGTGCCTGCGCTGTTTCCTGCTGCGGATGCTGGGCGACTTCGGCTGCGACCGCACGCACCGGTGGGCGATCCGGTGGCGCGGTGTGCGAGCCCCGCTGGCCACGGGCCTGCTGACCAGGCTGGAGCAGCTGGGCGGCCGTTGCGACTGCGAGGTACTGATGAATGTGTTCCCGCACTACCCGACGGCAGGGCGGCTACTGCCGTGTGCCGGCCAGCGGCAGCCGGGCTCTGCCGTGCCCTGTGACCTGCAGGTCCTGCGGCGGACGGCCTGAGTCACTCCGATCCCTTTTCCAGGATCCGCAGGAGCGCCTTGCTGAGCGGGATCGTCGTGAGCTCGATCTGCCACGGCCGGGCTCCGTAGCCCGCGAGGTCGGCACCGACCGCTGCCGGGCTGAGCTCGGCAGGCGGCTGCCAGGCGAGCCGGCGGACACAATCCGGCGGCAGCACGTTCTCGGCAGGGAGGTGATGGGAGTCTGCGAGGGCGGCCACGACGGCGCGGGTTGCGGTCAGCCGCCTCGCTGCTTCCGGGTCACGCTCCGCCCAGCGGTGTGCAGGGGGCGGGCCCTCGCCCGCCGGCGCGGAAGCGGGCGGCAGCCCGCGTTCGGCTAGTGCCCGGGCCCGGCCAACGGCGCGCATCCAGTCGGCCTGGTGCCGGCGGGCAGTCCGGCCGGTAAAGCCGGGGATGGCCGTGAGCTCTGCCGGTTCACCCGGGATCATCCGCGCTGCCTCGATGATGGCGGAGTCCGGCAGCACCCGGCCCGGCGAGACGTCGCGGTGCTGGGCGATCCGGTCGCGCTCGAGCCACAGTTCGCGGACCACTGCCAGGCCGCGCCGGTTCCGGACCCGATGGATACCCGATGTCCGCCGCCATGGATCGGTGCGCGGCGGGTGCGGCTCGGCCGCGAGCACCGCCGCGAACTCCTGCAGCGCCCACTCGATCTTGCCCTCCTCAGTCAGCCGGCCGGCGAGCACATCGCGCAGCTCGATGAGGACCTCGACGTCGAGTGCCGCGTACTGAAGCCACTCGACCGGCAGCGGCCTGGTAGACCAGTCGGCGGCCGAGTGGGACTTCTCCAGGCCGAAGCCCAGCATGGACTCGACCATCGAGGCAAGGCCCACCCGCGGGCAGCCCAGCAGGCGCCCGGCGACCTCGGTGTCAAAAAGCTGCCTCGGCCGGTAGCCGAGTTCGGCCAGGCACGCGAGGTCCTGGGACGCCGCGTGCAGCACTGCCTCAGTCCCGGCGAGGGCGGCGTCCAGCCCGGACAGGTCCGGGCAGGCCACCGGGTCGATCAGCACGGTCCCGGCGCCGGCTCGGCGGAATTGCACGAGGAAGGCACGCTGGCCATAGCGGAAGCCGGACGCCCGCTCGGCGTCAACGGCGACCGGGCCCGTCCCGCGGCCGAGCGCCGCGGTGGCGGCGGCGAGATCGGCGTTCGTCGCCACGAGCGGCGGCAGCCCCTCTCGCGGCTCCAGCAGCAGCTCGACGTGGCGCTCGGCGGGCGCCGGTGGTGCCTGCGAGGACACGGTGCCGCCCGGGGATGCCGGAGACCCCGATGGCCGGGAACCCCGCGGCGGGGCCGCCGCGACGTCCGGCGCCTGGCCGTCGTCCCGGCTGGCACGAGGGCCGGAGCTACTCATCACGGTCGAGGTCGGCGTCCCGGTGATCGCAGGGCCGCGACCCCGGGCGCCAGCGGCGGCAGGCCGGCCGCCGTGCAGACGACCTGGCACAAGGCGGCCAGATGGCTCCCAAGCCCCGCCGACTCGCCGGACGTGACCGGAGACCAGGATGCGCGCAGCTCGAACCCGGTTGACGTCGGTTCGTCCCGCTTGCTGCCGAAGCCCTGAGTCACCACTGCCGTCACTGTCCCGCTGATGTTCCTGTATCCGGAGGTCTGCCCGTCCAGCGCCTCAGTCAGCCAGCTCCAGCCGACCTCGTTGACCAGCGGGTCGGACGCTAGCTCAGGCTCGAGCTCGGCCTGGACATAGCCGATGATCCGATACTTCCCATCCCATCCGGGCTGACCCGCCGCGTCAAATAGCAATACGAACCGGCCCCACCCGATGGCGCTATCAGCTTCGGCGGGCGCCCCCGGCCCGGCGACACCCGGCAGATCTGCCAGGTAGACCGTTGCCGCCAGCGCGTGAGCGAGCGGCGCGAGCCGCCGGGGCGGATCCTCGGCCTCCAGGCCAAGCTCCGGTCTGAGCTGCCGCTGCACGGCGATCTCCGCTTCCATGTCGGCGACGGCGCGGCGGAATTCGGCTTCGCCGGGAACCTGGCGCTCGCGCGCAGGCTCACCAGGGTGGCGGGGGGAACCGGCGTGACTGGTCATGACTCGGTCGGCGGGCTTCACGGCGGGTTGGGAGGCACGGGCGGCGAGTCGGTCAGGCCACTCGGTCGCTGCGGCCGGTCGTGCCAGCCCGGCTCGGCTCGGAGGCAACCGGGATGGCGCCGATGAGCAGGGTGGCGCCGCACGCGACGCACAACCACTCCGGACAGGACTGGTCGGCGCTGTCCGGGCAGCACCCCGACAGATCGTGGTGCGGGGCGAACAGCCGGCTCCGCCCGCAGTCAGGACAGTGCCGGATGATCTCGGTCATCGGAACCTCCTCAGCGTGCCCCCGGTAATGATGCTGACACGACTGGCGCGCCAGGCACCGGACCTCGGACGGCGTGTCACGCGAGAGCGTTCCGGTGCCGGCGAGCAACCTCATGGATCTGGCATGTGCCGGCCTCGGCCAAACCGGGACAGCTGCCCGCCCACTGGGATTCGCCGGACCCCTCGGGCCGAGCCAGTGGTGTGGGATCATCCTGGGATGACACCGCGAACGCAAGAATCCCCGTTCCTTCTTGCCTGTCGCCGACAGAAGGTGCCGTATACGCCGGTCTGGTACATGCGCCAGGCCGGAAGGTCGCTGCCCGAGTACCGGGCGCTGCGGACCGACAGGAAGATGCTGGACGCCCTCACCAACCCGGACCTCATCACCGAGATCACCCTCCAGCCGGTTCGCCGGTACGACGTGGACGCGGCGGTCCTCTTCAGTGACATCGTCATCCCGCTGCGCGCGATCGGTATCGGGATCGACATCCGGCCGGGTGTCGGCCCGGTCGTGGACCGTCCGGTCCGGACCGCCGCCGATGTCGCGAAGCTCCGGCCGCTGGTAGCTGCGGACGTCCCCTACGTGACCAAGTCCGTCGCCGCCCTGGTCGACGAATTGGGCAGCAAGCCCCTCATCGGTTTCGCAGGCGGCCCGTTCACCCTGGCCAGTTATCTCGTGCAGGGCGGGCCGTCGAAGAACTTCGAGCTGACCAAGGCGCTCCTGTACGGCGCGCCGGAGCTGTGGGCCGACCTGATGAACAGGCTCACCGACATCACCATCGGGTTCCTGCAGGCGCAGATCGCCGCCGGAGCCAGCGCCATCCAGCTGTTCGACTCCTGGGCCGGAGCGCTCAGCCTGGACGACTATCGCGGCAGCGTGCTGCCTTACAGCCGGCGGGTGTTCGCCGCGCTGGCCGACACCGGCGTGCCCCGGATTCACTTCGGCGTCGGCACCGGTGAGCTGCTCGGCGCCATGGGCGAGGCGGGCGCCGATGTCGTCGGGGTGGACTGGCGGGTACCGCTGGACGAGGCCGTCAGCCGGGTCGTGCCGGGGAAGGCGCTGCAGGGCAACCTCGATCCGGTCGTTCTGCTGGCGCCGTGGGAGGTCATCGAGCGCCGGACGCGCCAGGTGCTGGATCGTGGCCGGACAGCCGAGGGTCACATCTTCAATCTCGGCCACGGCGTGCTGCCGGAGACCGACCCGGACGTCCTGACCAGGCTTACCGAGCTGGTGCACAGCGAATCCGCCCGGTCCGCCTGACACACGCTCCCGGTCTGGCCAACGACCACCTGCAGGCGCGGCAGCCCGCGTCACGCTGCCGCCGCCGGCGGCCCGGCCGCCCGCCGGCGCAGATAGCGTCGCCTGCCCGCGTAGCCCGCAGCTGCCAGCGCGGCGCCGGCGGCGAGGAACGGTAGCGCCGCGCCGAGCGCGGTCGCGGCCCAGCCGGCCGCGTGCTGCAGCGCGCGCCAGCCTGCGAGCAGCCCGGTCAGGAAACTGTGGCGGGCCGGACTGTGCGGCGGGGCCGCGTGGTGCGGGCTGACCAGCGTCATGGTCACTGTCGCGTAGCTAGTCTCGCCGTTCAGCGCGCGCTGCTGCGCCAGCAGGGAGTTCAGGGTGGTCTCGTCCGCGCTGATCTGCTGCTGAACCTGCAGCAGATCGGCCACCGACGCCGCGTGGCTGAGCAGCCCCTCGAGGGCGGCGATGGCGTCCTGCTCCGAAGTCACCAGGCTGTTGACGTTAGCGACTTCTTGCGTCACGTCGCTCGCATGCTGCTTCATGCCGAGCTGCTTGCCGAGGCTAGGGGAGGACAGCCGGGAAAGTACCGCCGGATAGGAGGGAACGGGGATCTTCAGCGTGATGCCGATCGTCTCGCCCGTCCGGCCAGGGCTGGCGGAGCCGGCATTCTCGGCCGAGACGTATCCGCCGGCCGCCACGGCGATGCCAGTGATCCGTCTCGCTGTGGCCCCGACGTCGCTCGCGCGGAGTGTGATGGTGGCCGTGTAGATGATGTTCTGGTTCGCCGGGGTCAGGCCTGCCGTCAGCCCGGCGGCCTTGCCAGCGGCCGAGCCCGCGGTGCTGTTGGCGTCGGCCGAGCCAGCGGTGCCGTTGGCGGGGAGCCCGGCCGGGGCCGCCCGCGAGACGGATGAGCCGGATGAGGCGCCGCCGCCCGCACACGCGGTGAGGAGCAGGCAGCCTGCGAGCAGGATGGCGCCGCCGAGTGCGCAGCGCCGGGGGTTAACCATGCTGGTCATGCACGTCGGACGCCACCGCCGGGTGAGCGGTTCCGGCGCCGACGATAACGATTCCGGCACTAGCGATAATCATTGCCGTGACTGTTCTGAGGATGGATGACTCCGCGGCGCGCGACGGCGGGCCGCGCTCGCGCTCGGTCGCGGTGGTCGGCGGCGGCGTCGCCGGCCTGGCTGCCGCCTACCTGCTCAGGGACGCAGGCCTGACCGTCACGGTGCTGGAGGGATCGCCGCGCCTTGGCGGCAAGCTCACCGTGTCGCAGGTGGCCGGTGTCACCGTCGACGCCGGGGCCGAGGCGCTGCTCGCCAGGCGGCCGGAAGGCACCGGCCTCATCCACTCGCTCGGGATGTCCGGCGACCTGCAGGTGCCGGGCACGACGTCGGCCGGCATCTGGACTCGCGGCGCCGTCCGGCCGCTGCCCCGCCGGCAGTTCATGGGCGTGCCTGCCGACTTCGACGAACTCGCGGCCAGTGGCATCGTGTCGCCGGACGGCGTGGCGAGAGCGAAGCAGGACCTTAGCCTGCCACCGAACGACCCGGCCGGCGACGAGTCCGTGGCGCGCCGGGTCGGCGACAGGCTTGGCGCCGAGGTAGTCGACCGGCTGGTCGATCCGCTGCTCGGCGGCGTATATGCCGGCCGGTGCGAGGACCTGTCGTTCGCGGCGACGCTGCCGGCCCTGGCCGGGGCCGCCCACGGACATCGCTCCCTGGCGGAAGCAGCTGCCTCACTGCTCCCGTCGCCCGTTGGGCGGGGAGCCGGGAGTCCGGATCAGCGCCCGCCTCCGCCGGTGTTCACCACGCTGACCGGCGGGCTCGGCACCCTGCCGCCAGCGCTGGCCGCCGGCTCGGGCGCGCACGTGCGGACCGGCGCGATGGTCCGCGAGCTCGTGCGCACCGCCACCGGCTGGCGGCTGACGGTCGGCTCGGCCCATGCGCCCGAGTCGGTCGAGGCCGATGCGGTCATCATCGCGGTGCCCGCTACCCCGGCCGGAAGGCTGCTGGCGGGCGTGTCGGGACCGGCCGCTGCCGCGCTCGGCGAGATCCGCTCTGCGAGCATGGCGGTCGTCACGCTGGCGTACCCGGTGTCGGCGTTCCCGGCCGCGTTGACCGGCAGCGGATTCCTCGTGCCCGCAGTTGACCAGCGCACCGTCAAGGCGGTCACGTTCAGCACCGTCAAGTGGCCGCACCTGCAGCGCAGTGATCCGGGTCTGCACCTGGTCCGGTGCTCGGTCGGGCGGCTCGGAGAGGACGCGGTACTGCAGCGCGACGACGCCGAGCTGGCCAGGCTTGCCGCGGCGGACCTCGCCGAGGCGACCGGGGTGCGGGGCGAGCCGGTCGACAGCCGGGTGACGCGATGGGGCGGCGGGCTGCCGCAGTACAGCGTCGGGCACCTCGAGCGGGTGGCCAGGATCAGGGCGGCCATCGCGGCATTGCCGGGTCTCGCCGTTTGCGGCGCCGCCTACGACGGGGTCGGCATACCGGCGTGCATCGCCACCGCGAGGCTCGCGGCCGACCAGGTGCTCAGCTACCTCGGCAGTCGGGACACATCGACCTGGGAGACGCTGTGATCGATCTCGACCGCGACGGCGACGTCTGGGTGCTGCGGATGCGCGCCGGCGAGAACCGGTTCAGCATGGATGTGCTTGACCGGTTCAATTCGGCGCTCGACCAGGTCGAGGCCGCTGACGGGCCGCGTGCCCTCGTGACGACCGGGGACGGGAAGTTCTACAGCAACGGGCTGGACCTGGACTGGCTGGCGTCCGCACCGGACCGCGCGACCGAATACCTGGCCGCCGTCTACCGCCTGCTCGGCCGGATGCTCGGCTTTCCGGCGCTGACCGTCGCTGCGGTCAACGGTCACGCCTTCGGGGCCGGAGCGCTGCTCGCCAGCGCGCATGACGTCGCGGTGATGCGCGAGGACCGCGGGTACTGGTGCATGCCCGAGGCCGATCTCGGGCTGCCATTGTCCGCGCAGTTCCTCAGCGTACTGACCGCCAAGCTGCCGGCCAGGGCCGTGCAGCAGGCGGTTATGACGGGCCGCCGTTACGGCGGGCCGGAAGCGGCGGCCGCCGGGATCGTGCACGAGTCCGCCGCTGCCGACCAGGTGCTGCCCGCTGCGATTACGATCGCAGCCGGGCTGGCGCCCAAGGACCGCCGCACGGTGGCCGAGCACAAACGGCTGCTCTACGGTGACGTCATCGCCGGGCTCTCGGCCGGCTAGTCCTCGCGCGCGAGGATCTGCAGCGCTCGGATGAAATCGCGAGCAAGCGCATCGCCGAGCGGGGCGAGGAATTCGCGGTCCACGTCGTCCCGTGCCCGGCCGGCCTCGCGCAGGCAGTGCAGGCCGGCCTGCGTGAGCTGAACGATGTTCTTGCGCCGGTCGGGTGCGCTCCGGCGCCGTTCCACCAGCCCCTTCGCCTCGAGCCCGTCAACAAGCGACACCATCGTCGTGCGATCGACCCGCAGCTGATCAGCCGCTTCCTGCTGGGAGAGCGGAGCGCCGGCGGAGAGGACGGTCAGCACCGCCAGCTCGCGGCCGTCGATGCCGAACGGAGCCATGGCGGGCATCGCTGCCCGCACGAGCTGCTGCTGCGCGTGCTTGAGCAGGTAGCCGAGCCGCCCGGCGAGCACGTCGGTCGTCCCCTCCGTCACGGGGTTAACCGTACCCTATCGCTGATAATCAGCTATACTGATGATCAGGCAATCTGATGAAAACCTGGAAGGCAGCGTCATGCTGGATGCGAACCATGTGAGCTTTGGTGTCAAGACGTCGCCGATGCACACGACGTACCAGGACATCCTGCGGACCTGGCAGCAGGCGGACGAGGTACCGGAGATCGAGCACGCCTGGCTGTGGGATCACATGCTGCCGCTCTCCGGCCCGAAGGACGGGCCATGCTTCGAGGGATGGACGTTGCTGACCGCCCTCGCCGCCCAGACTGAGCGGCTGCGGCTCGGGCTCCTGGTAACCAACAACCAGATCCGGCAGCCAGCGGTGCTCGGCAAAATCGCCACGACCCTGGACGTGATCTCCGCGGGGCGGCTGATCCTGGGACTGGGCGCTGGCGGCACCCTGCCGGCCGGGACGCTGCGCACCCCCGACCAGCATCCGGGCCTGCCGGAGTACCTCGCCTACGGGCTGCCGGTGACCACTCCGGCCGAAGGGCTCGGCAGGCTGGCCGAGACGATCTGCATCGTCCGGCGGATGTTCACCGAGGACGCGTTCGACTTCAGCGGCAGGTATTTCAGCCTGACTGGCACCCGCAACGAGCCCAAGCCCGTCCAGCCAGACGGTCCGCGGGTGCTCGTCGGCGGTACCGGGACACGACTGCTGCGCGTGGTGGCCGAGCATGCCGATATCTGGAATGTGCCAGGTCCGCCGCACGCCAGCCTGGAGTTCCTGGCCGAGCGCAGCGCCGTGCTCGACCGGCACTGCGAGGCGGTCGGCAGGGACCCCGCAAGCGTCTTGCGGTCGGTGCAGCTGATCGTCAGCGCCGACGATCCGGCTGCGGTCCGGCAGCTTGTCGCCAGGGTGATCCAAGCCGGGTTCGGCCACGTCGTTCTCGCCGTCCGGCCGCCAGCGCCGGACAACGTCGCGCGGTGGCTGGCCGACGAGATCATCGGGCCGGTCCGCGCCCATACCTGACAGCATGGCGGCATGTCGGTCAGCGGTGTCCTGGGCGCGGACGCGTGCCCGGTGGGCTGGGTCGGCGTGGTGCTGTCTGCTGGCCGCGTCCGTGCCCTGGTGCACGCCGAGATTGGCGGCCTCGTCGCGATGGCGTCCGCAGCAGAACCGCTGGACGCAATCGCGATCGACATCCCGATCGGGCTGGCCGACAGCGGGCCCCGGCAGGCAGATCTGCTGGCCAGAAAGGCAGCCGGGCCGCGCCATGCGTCGGTATTCCTGACGCCGGTTCGAGTCGCGCTCATGGCCGATACGTACGCGGCGGCACTGTCGGCAAGCCGCGAACTGACCGGCGCTGGTATCTCCAGCCAGGCCTACCGGCTGCGAGCGAAGATCCTGCAAGTGGACCGGTGGCGGCGGGAGACGCTGAGAAGCCCGGTCGTCGAGGCCCATCCCGAGCTGAGTTTCGCAGCGATGGCCGGAGCGCCGCTGCGCGACAGCAAGTCCACCTGGGCGGGCGCGGTGCGTCGGCGTCAGCTGCTGGCGGCTCAGGGCATTGACCTCGACGGCGACCTGGGCCTGTCCGGACTACGGGTTGGCGTCGACGACGTGCTCGACGCGGCGGCTGTCGCCTGGACCGCGCGGCGCGTCGCCGACGGCAGCGCCCTTCGGCTGCCTACCGAGCCCGAGCGGTTCAGCGACGGCGTCGACTGCGCAATCTGGACCTGAGGCGCGCCGCCCCATGGGCGCAGGGGTGTCATTCATGGCCCTCTTCGGTAGTGGCCGTCCCTCTCGCGCCCTTTCGCTCGGCTCCGGCGCGATGCGTGGCAAGATCCGGACATGCCCGCTTACCTGATTCGTGCCAGTGACCTCTACCCGGGTGCTCCGTACGCCTATGCGTCGGTCGCGCCGCCCGGCAGTCTCGTCTTTACCGCTGGTGCCTGCCCCATCGATGAGGCGGGCGTGGTGACCGACGCTGGCGACTATGCGGCGCAGGCCAGACGCGCCGTCGCCAACCTCGAAGCGGCCCTGGCTGCGGCGGGGGCGAGCCTGAACGAGGTGCTCAAGACGACCGTCTACGTGGCGTCGGCCGACCAGCGTGACCTGGTCGAGGTATGGCAGGTGGTGCATGCTGCGTTCGACCCGCACGACCCGCCGAGCACGCTGCTAGGAGTCAGCGTGCTCGGATATTCAGGCCAGCTCGTCGAGATCGAAGCTGTTGCGGTGGCGGTAGCTACGACTTCACCCGGCTGAGCTCGACGTATCCGCGCGTGGCCGCCCCGGCCGTCGCATCGGCCTGGCCTTGGCTGGCAGCCGCCCGGCCTCGGCGAGTGCTCGCCGCAGCAGGAACTCGATCTGCGCGTTCGTGCTCCGCAGGTCGTCCGACGCCCACCTGGACAGCGCGTCGTGAACGGCCGGGTCAAGCCGGAGCAAGATTCCCTTGCGCTCGGTCACCGTTGTGGCTGCCCCTCGTCACCGCAGCGTTGTCACTGATACAGCGAGCCCGTGTTGACCACCTGCTGGGTCGCCTGCTCACTACACAAGACGACAAGCAAGTTGGACACCATCGCGGCTTTCCGCTCCTCATCCAGCTCGATGACGCCCTCTTCCTCGAGGCGCTGCAATGCGAGCTGAACCATGCCGACCGCACCTTCGACGATCCGCTGTCGCGCACCGACTACCGCGTTCGCCTGCTGCTGGCGCAGCATCGCCTGCGCGATCTCGGGGGCATAGGAGAGCCGGGTCAGACGGGACTCGATAATCTGGACGCCCGCCGCCTGCACCCGGTCGGCGATCTCGGCGGATAGCCGCTCGGTAATCTCGTCGGCGTTGTCCCGAAGTGAGAGCGCGCCCGTGCCGCGGCTGTCGTAGGGATAGCTGGATGCGACGTGCCGAACGGCGGTCTCCGTCTGGGTCGCGACGAACTTGGGATAGTCATCCACCGCGTAAGTGGCCTTGGAGGTGTCCCGCACCTGCCATACGACGACGGCGGCGATCTCGATCGGGTTGCCTTCGGCGTCATTCACCTTGGCAATGGGCGTCTCATGATTGCGTACCCTGGTCGACACGCGGCGCCGCTTGGTGAACGGGTTAACCCAGCGCAAGCCGGGCGTGCGGACGGTGCCGTGGTAGGCACCGAACAGCTGCAGCACGCGCGCTTCACCCGGCAGAACCGCTGTCAGGCCGTGAAAGCCGATGTCGGAGATCGGGAACAGCAGGACGCCGAGCACGGCCAGCGCCCCGATTTTCGCGACGATGCCCCAGATCAGCAGCCCTGTTGCCACCAGCAGCCCCAGGATGGACACGCACAACACCGGTATGCCGGCCGCCGAGCTGGCTTCGATCTCGGCTATCGGGCTGGTCGCAGGCAGGAGCGCTGCGGTCGCCGGAACCTCTGAAGCCGCCATCTTGCCACCTCCGCTTGTATCTCTGATACCATAGTGATATCACTTTACAATGCAGCGGCCAAGATAGCCAACATCACCAGCGTGTCAGCCGCTCCGGCGCCAGGCCAGCATCGACGCTGTGGCGCGGGAATCGCCGTAGCAGCGCGCCTGGGCTGGCAGCTCGCTGGCCCTCCGGTCGGCCGACGCGGCTCTGGTAGACATGACTACATGGCTGGGACTGACGAGGCAGGGTCGGCAGCGCGCCCGAAGGCCCGCGAGCTGAACGAGCTGATCCGCTACACCATGTGGTCCGTCTTCCGGGTGACGGCGCGGGGCGGCCTGGATACCGTCGCCATGCAGGCCAAGAACGGCCGGGCTGGTCTCGCCGCCGAGGTGACCGAGTTGTGTCAGCAGGCGGCGGGGAAGGGCGTGGTCACCCGCGGCTGCTATGACGTTCAGGGGCTGCGGGCCGATGCCGACTACATGTTCTGGTGGGTGGCGCCGTCCTCAGACGACCTGCAGGAGATGTACGCCAGGTTCCGGCGGACGAGGCTCGGCCGGGCTAGCGAGCCGGTCTGGTCGGTCATGGCGCTCCACCGGCCCGCCGAGTTCAACAAGAGTCACATTCCTGCCTTCCTGGCCGGCGAGGAGCCGAAGAACTATGTCAGCGTCTACCCGTTCGTCCGGTCCTACGAGTGGTACCTGCTCGAGGACCCGGAGCGGCGCGAGCTGCTGGCCGAGCACGGCCGGATGGCCCGCGAGTACCCCGACGTCCGGGCCAACACCGTGGCATGCTTCTCGCTCAACGACTACGAGTGGATCCTCGCGTTCGAGGCCGACGAACTGCACCGGATCGTGGACCTGATGCGACACCTGCGCGGGGCGCGAGCCCGCCGTCACACCCGGGTCGAGATCCCGTTCTATACCGGGCGTCGCAAGCCGGCCGACGAGCTCGTCGCGACGCTGCCCTGACCCTAGGCGGCGCCGGAGTTTCACGCGCCGCCCGACCGCCTGACCCAAGCTCGGCCGCATGCCGAGTCGTGTGCGGCAGCCCGTCAAACACCCCATTCGGTTACACACAGTCGTGGCTTGTGTCGAATCTGTAGCGAGTGCGGCGGTTGCGTGCTTGGCTGACTGTGAAGCCCAGCGCGCGCTGGAGCGGATACCGGAATGGTCATGACTGCCGACACCGCAGCGCCACTCACGCCCGAAGCGGCGCGCCGCCTCGCTGCGCTCCTCGCACCCCACCTGCGCGCGATGCGCGCGGTCATGGCTGACACCCGGTGCACCAACGGCGGCACGGGAGCCGGTCCGGCTATCTCACCCGCTACCACGATTTTCATGACCGGAATGCTCGACCGCATCTCGGCCGGGCCATGGCCGGGAGTCACCGGCTCCGCTGAGCGGACGTCACGAGGGGCAGAAGCACATGGCTGTTAGCACGAGCGCACGCGGCATGCTCCGGCTGTGGCGGCATGACGAGCGGCCGGTATGCCGGAGGTGCCCGGAGTGCGCCGGGTCCATTAAGGACCGCGACGCTGCCCGGCTAGGTTTCTGCGACCGGTGTAACGACTTCACTGGCATGTGCGGCGCGGGCCGCCGGATAATCTCCCCGGACGTCATGAGGACCACCTCGTGGCACATGCCGTGCACCCGGCTCGGAGCCGTGACGTGGGAGATCACCGTGGCGCAGGACCCGCGCCGGACCATGTTGTGCGAGGCGCACGACGCCCAGATGAGGTCGGGCCGCATACCGTGGGTCAGGTTGGCGATCCCGATGCGCGCCTAGCAGGCCGCCACCGCGGGTGCGTGGTCAGCCCGATCGAACCCTGTTCCCATGGCGTTGCGCGTTAGCGGAACGCGGTCGCGACTTCCTCGATGAACAGGTCGCAGGTGTCCTTCTTGCGGTTCGCGGAGCCGAGGGTGAAGTCGGGGATGATCAGCTCATCGGCGCCTGCCGCCTCGTACTGGCCGACGACCTCGGTCACTTCCGCGGGAGTCCCGATGATCACGGGGTGTCTCCCGGCAGGCTGTTCCCGACGCTTAGCCAGCCACTGCGTGTCGGTTGACAGGAAGAGCTCTGCCTGGGTGGAGATATGGATGCCAGCCGGGTCGCGGCCTGCCTCTGCGCAGTGCGCGCGCAGAACCGAGAGCTTGTGCGCGAGCAGCTCCGGCGAGGACCAGCAGTTCCAGTGATCGGCGTACCGGGCGGCGATGCGCAAGGTGCGCTGCTCGCCGGCGCCGCCGACCAGCAGGGGCACGCTGCCGCGGACCGGCTGGGGCTGGTTGGGCGCGTCCGCTAGCTGGTAGTACTGGCCCGCGAATGTCGTGCGGGGCTCGTCGAGCAGCGAGCGAAGGATCTGCACCGCCTCGGCGAACCGGTCGAGCCGCTCTCGCACCGTGCCGAGCTCGAGGCCGTACGCCGAGTGCTCGTTGAGCTGCCAGCCCGCCCCGACGCCGAGCGTCAGCCGGCCGCCGCTGATCTGGTCGATTGCCGCCGCGATCTTGGCGAGCACCGCAGGGTGCCGGTAGGTCACGCTGCTGACCAGGGATCCCAGCTGGACGCGCGGCACCAGGCCGGCCAGGGCCGCGAGCACCGACCAGCATTCGAGCAAGTCCCCGTCCAGCGGCTCGCTGTCGCCGCTGTTCGGCATGAAGTGATCGGCGACGTAGACGCCGTCCCAGCCGGTCTGCTCGCAGTGGGCGGCAAGCTCGACGATGTCGTGCCATGACTCTGCCCGGGCCGACCAGATACTGAAGCGCATGCGGGCATCATAGGCGTCGCCTGGTGGCTGAGATGGGGCGGCGCTGCGGCCCTAGCGGCCCTTGCGAAGGAACTCGCTGAGCCGGTCCAGCGGCCAGGTGGTGATGACGTCGTCTGCGGTCAGCCAGCCGCGCTGGGCGGTGGCCACGCCGTACTGGATGTTGTCGAGTTCGGCTGTCGCGTGCGCGTCGCTGTCGATGGCGAACTTCACCCCAGCGTCGCGAGCTGCCCGAAGGTATGCAGACGGCAGGTCGAGCCGCGCGGGATGGGAGTTGATCTCGAGTGCCGTTCCGGTCCGGGCGCACGCGCGAAACAGCTCGTCTAGATCCACGTCGACTGGCGGCCGGCGGCCGATCTTGCGGGTGAGCGGGTGCCCGATGACGTTGACGTACGGGTTCTCGCAGGCAGCAACGAAACGCCTGGTCATCTCCCGGCGCGGCAGGTCGAAGTGCGAGTGCACCGACGCGACGCAGACGTCGAACCCAGCCAGGAAGTCCGCCGGCCAGTCGACGCTGCCGTCCGGCGCGATGTTCAGCTCGGCGCCGTGCAGCAGTGCCATCGGCGGCCGTCCGGCTGCTGCCGCGACCGCCTGCTGACTCAGCTGTCGCACCTGCTCGCGCTGGGCCAGCATCTTCTCATCCGTCATCCGCTGCATGACCAGGTTCGGCGCGTGGTCGGTGATCGCGTAGTACTCGCAGCCGCGCGCCCGGGCTGCCGCGATCATGTCCGCCAGCGAGGCAGCACCGTCGGTGAGGTTCGTGTGGGTGTGCAGGTCACCGCGGACGTCCTGCTCGGCCACCAGGTTCGGCAGCTCGCCGAGTCGCGCGGCCTCGATCTCGCCGGTGTCCTCACGGAGCACCGGCGGGATCCACGCCAGGCCGAGGCGCTCGTACACCTCCTCCTCGGTGCGCGACACGATGAGCTCGCCGGACTCGGCGTCGAACAGCCCGTACTCCGACAGCTTGAGCTGCTGCCGCACCGCCATCTCGCGGATCCGGACGTTGTGCTGCTGCGAGCCGGTGAAGTACTGGAGCGCAGCGCCCCAGCTGTCCAGCGGCACCACCCGCAGGTCGATCTGCAGCCCGGCAGGAGTCCTGACGGACGTCTTGCTGGGACCGGACGCGATGATCTCCGCTGCTTCCGGCATAGCGGTCAGAGCCGCCATGAGCGGCCCGGAATCGGTCGCGGCGGCCAGCACGTCGACGTCACCGACGGACTCGGCCGCGCGCCGCAGCGAGCCGGCCGGGGCTATCCGCAGGCACCCTGGCACCGCGCCGACCGCGTCGATGACGGCCGCTGCCGTCCGGGCGGCAATGCTGAGCAGCACTCGCCCGCCGGCGGTTTCCAGTAGGTCCAGGCAGCGGAGCAGCTTGTCCGCGCTCTTCGGGCCGAAACCGCGCAGGCCATCGAGGTGGCCTGCCTCGATAGCGGCGCGGAGCTCGGCAGGCGAGCTGATCTGCAGCTCGCGGTAGAGCTGCAGCGCTCGTCTCGGCCCGAGCGCGGGGACCTGGGTCAGCTGGCGGACCCCGGCCGGGATGTCGGCTCGCAGGTCCTCAAGCTCGGTGAAGCTGCCGCTGACCGCGATCTCGGCGAGCTTGGCTGCGATGGACTTGCCGACGCCAGGAATCTGCTGCAGCCCTGCCGTCGGCAGGCCGGATACATCCTGCGGGTAGGCGGCGACCGCCCTCGCCGCCCGCGTGTACACCCTTGCCCGGAAGGGGTCGCCACCGGTCATCGTCGTCAGCTCGGCGTACTCGTCGAGGAGCGCTGCTGCGAGATCATTGGCCGCCGGCATGGCAGCATTCTGCCCGTGTGCGGCCTCAGCCCGGTTGCGGGTGTCAGGTCCCTGCTCGCACGGCCCAGTCGGCGACGACGGACGCCAGCGGCCGCGGCTGGTGGTTGTCGTCGAGCAGCAGATCCCAGCCATGCACGGCCGGAAGCTGGCTCTCGATGATGAGCCGCTTAGCTGGCGCCGCGATCTGCGCATAGATGGACTGCATCACCGCGACCGAGCAGTAGGGGTCGTCCGGCGCCACGACCAGCAGGGCCGGGACGGTCACCCGCGGCGCGAGGACGTTGTTGTCTGCGCTGGTGTCGTTGACGTCTCCGGAGAGGTCGACCACGGCGGACACGCCGGGGACAAGGGCTGCCGCCTCGAGGGCGTCGCCGCCCCCGCCCGAGGCACCAACGAGCGTCACCGTGCGCGCGCCGTTCCCGCGTGCCCAGGAAACCGCGGGTTCGGTCTCAGCCCGGATGTCGGTTGTGTCGGCCCGGTTGCGACAGTCCGACGCGCCGTAGCCACAGCGGTTCACCAGCACGACCTGAACCTGATAGTGCTGGATCAGCCATTCCGCGTACGGCGCGAAGCCGCACATCCCCGTTCTGCCGATCTCGTGCAGGAACACCACTGCCGCCGTTCCCGAGCCGGCTGTATTGGCCTCGAGCCGGCCTCCGTCGGCCATCGGCAGCCACCGGGCCCGTGCGCCGGTCAGGCCGGCGCAAGGCTGCGGTGCGGCCGCGGCCGCAGACGTCGTGAGGCCGGCTGGCGGGGAGGCCCGATGTGTCGCGGCCGGCGGTGCGACTGGAGCAGAGCCACCGCACGCGGCGAGCAGGGCGGCGGTCAGCGCAGCGCACAGGATGACCGGCGCCAGCCGGGCGCGGCCGGACTCAGTCGTCATGGCTGGCGAGGAAGTCGAGGACCGCCTGGCGGACCACCGGATCGGACAGCAACTCAGTGCCGTGCGCCATGCCCGGGCGAACGAGCAGCTGCTTGGCGGCGGCAGGCGCGGCGCGATAGTAGGCGACGGTGGCCGTGGCCGCGCCGAACGGATCATCCTGAGCGGTCACGAACAGAGTCGCGGCACGCAGCTGCGCGGCATACGGCGCCACGTCCGTGCCCAGCAGCGCCTCTTCAGCGGACAAGCTCACCACAGCGTCCGCCGGCGGGTTCAGCCCCGCGCCGACGACGATGGAGGTCTTGGCGCCCTCGGACGCGCCGACCAGCGCGATGGTGCGGGCTCCGGTCCCGCGCAGGTAGGCCACGACCGAGGCCAGGTTCGCCCGGGGATCCGCGGTGTAGTCATAGAGAGCAACCCGGTACCCTCCGGCTGCGAGCGTTGCCGCAAGCGACCGCCACGAGCAGGCGTTCTCGTCGCTCTCGTCGGAGAGCACCACCGCGCGTTTGCTGGTGCCGAGGATCGCGACCGGCGGCGCCCCGGGCAGAGTCACGAGACTCGGGCGCGTCGAGGCGAGGCACTGCCATCCGGCTTTCGCGAGCGCGGTCAGACGCTTCGCTGTCTTCGCGGCGCCGGTACCGGCAGAGGCGCCGTGCGCATCGCCGCGACTGGCACCGGCCCCCGAGCACGCCGCGAGAAAGCAGAGCAGGAGAACAGGGATCACGCTGCGCACGATGGCGGCGATCACGCCGCGCACGACGGCGGCGATCATGCGGCCGGCGCGGCGCACGCGGCGTTCCGGCTGAGTGCACTGCTCCATACCGCTATATGTCGAACTCGACATAGTCGCTACTATAGCGCGATGCCGTCCACGCTGGGATATGCATTGCTGGGCCTGCTCGCCCGCAAGCCGGGGACCGGCTATGAGCTGGCCCAGTCGCTGCGCATTCCGGTGGGGTACTTCTGGAGTGCGAGCCACAGTCAGATCTACCCCGAGCTGGGCCGGCTGGAGGCTGACTCGCTCGTCGAGAGCCGGGTCGTGCCTGGCCCCGGCCCGCGCGATACCAAGGTGTATACGATCAGCGCCGCCGGCCGCGGCGCGCTCGCGGCGTGGGTGGTCAGCCCGGCTGAGCTGGAGCAGTCGCGAAGCGAGGAGCTGCTGAAGACGTACTCGCTCTGGCTCGCTGATCCGGCCTGCGCTCGCGAGATGATCTCCGGGCTGCGCGACCGCCACCGCGAGATGCTGTCCCGGTACGAGACGATCGCCGCGGAAATCGAGCGCGACGGCCCGCTTGACCCGGCGACTCCGCGTTTCTTCGACTACGCGACGCTGCGCCGCGGCCTATCGTTCGAGCGCCACGCGATCGCCTGGTGCGACTGGCTGCTGGACGCCCTCGGCTAGCCTCAGGCGGCCCGGGCCCGGCCAGGGCAGCCATGACACCATGTGTGACGCACGGCCGCACGGGGGTCGGCAGGACCAGGACGGTGCCACGTGAGCCAGCAGCTTGAGAGCTACCAGGACGAGATCTACCTGACCGGTCTCACCGGCGCGGTGCCGGACCTGCCGACTGACCTGCACCAGCTCGAGGAGTCGGCCCGGGCGATCATGGCGCCCCGCGCCTTCGGCTACATCGCTGGGGCGGCCGGCTCGGGCGAGACCGCGAGGGAGAACCTGATCGCTTTCCGCCGGTGGCGGATCGTGCCCCGGATGCTGACTGACGTGAGCACGCCGTCGTACGCGTCCCGGTTGCTTGGCACCGATCTGACGGTGCCATTCCTGCTCGCACCGGTCGGCGTGCTCGGGATTGCCCATCCCGACGGTGAGCTGGCGGTGGCCAGAGCGGCCGCCGCTGCCGGCGTGCCGATGATCCTCAGCACGGCTGCGTCGACCGCGATGGAGGACGTCGCGGCGGCGAGCGGCGACGGGCAGCGCTGGTACCAGCTGTACTGGCCGAAGGACCGGGCGGTGGCGGCCAGCATGCTCGGCCGGGCTGAGGCGGCCGGCTACCGCGTCCTGGTCGTCACGCTGGACACCCGCATGCTCGCGTGGCGGCCTCGCGACCTGGACAACGGCTACCTGCCGTTCCTCCAGGGCGTCGGCATCCAGAACTTCCTGTCCGATCCGGCGTTTCAGGCCGGCCAGGTGACCTCAGTCGTCGACGACCCGCAAACCGCCATCCTGCGCTCCACCCAGATGTTCGGGGACCTATCGCTGACCTGGGAGGACATTCCGTTCTTGCGGGACCACTGGCACGGGCCGATCGTGCTCAAGGGCGTGCTGTCGGTCGCCGATGCCCAGCGCGCCGCGCAGGCTGGCGTAGCAGGCATCGTGGTGTCCAATCACGGCGGGCGTCAGGTAGACGGGGCCATCGCCGCCCTGGACGCGCTGCCCGCCATCGCTCAGGCGGTCGGCTCGAAGCTTGCCGTACTGTTCGACAGCGGCGTCCGCGGCGGCGCCGACATGATCAAGGCGCTGGCGCTCGGTGCGCAGGCGGTGCTGATCGGCCGCCCCTATGTATACGGCCTGGCGCTCGGCGGGGAGGCGGGCGTCCGGCACGTGCTGCGCGCGCTGCGCAACGACTTCGAGCTGACCATGCGGCTCGCAGGTCTGGGCAGGCTGTCCGAGCTCGGCCCGGACTGCCTGCA
Organism: uncultured Actinomycetota bacterium; assembly: GCA_963718765.1. GTDB lineage: Bacteria > Actinomycetota > Actinomycetes > Streptosporangiales > Streptosporangiaceae > JAJYUU01. The sequence goes on along the minus strand of CAVQZV010000014.1, from coordinate 412,064 downwards.
GCATCGGTCCTAGCGCTAGAGCGAGTCGACGTTGACGACTATCGCCTCTTGCGTGGACCGGGCCAGCACGATCACGGCGGTCTCGTCCGGCGAAGGGTTCTCCTCCCGGTGCGGGACCCACGGCGGCACCCAGATGTAGTCTCCTGGCCGGGCCTCGAGCCGGACATCTGCGCCGGTCGCCGGATCCCTGAAGACGAACACCGGCGTACCCGCGACTACGTAGATCCCCGTCTCGGACTCGCCGTGGTGATGGTCGCCGGAGTTCACGCCCGGCGGCAGCTCGGTGCGTCCCATCCAGAGCGACGCCGCGCCGGTCAGCTCGCCGGAGATCGCGGCCGACCTGATCATGCCGCTGGTCTGCGCCGTGACGCCGGACAGGTCACCCGGCCTGATCAGCCGCAGCTCGCCCGGACGAGGCGCGGTCACTCCTCCTCGAGCGTCAGCGACACCGAGTTGATGCACCAGCGCTGGTCGGTTGGCACGTCGTAGCCCTCGCCCGCAAAGACGTGCCCGAGGTGACCGTTGCACGCGGCGCACCGGACCTCGGTCCGGACCCCGCCGAGCGAGCGGTCCTCGATCAAGATCACCGCGTCGTCCTCGGTGGGCTGGTAGAAGCTTGGCCAGCCACAGCCGGAGTGGAACTTCGTGCTCGAGGAAAACAGCTTGGCGCCGCAGGCGCGGCAGCGGTAGACGCCCTTGGTCTCAGTGTCGGTGTACTCGCCGGTGAACGGGGCTTCGGTGCCCGCCTCGCGCAGTACGTGATACTCCTCGGGCGACAGCCTGGCCCGCCACTCGTCTTCTGACAGCTGCACCTTGTCCATGCTGGCGAGACTACCTGGCAGCCCTCCCGGCGCCGCTAGCCGGCCGCGTCGTCAGGGCCGAGTTCCACGCAGAAGACGTTGCCCTCGGGATCGTGCATGGTGGTGTGGCTGTCGAACCGCTCGGCGACGGTCGCGCCCAGCGCGGTCAGCCGGTCCACCTCCGCGCCCATCGTCACCGGGGAACGCAGGTCGAAGTGCATCCGGTTCTTGGCCTCGCGCGGCGGCTCCGGTACCCGGACGAACCACACGTTCGGCCCGCCCCAGCCAGGCGCCTCGACGTAGGCGCGGTCGGTCGTCGCGTCGTCGTCCACGTCCGTGCCGAGGGTGGCGGCCCAGAATCGCGCCAGCACGAGCGCGTCGGCACAGTCGAAGCTCACTGTCTTGATGATGGACGGCATGGACCGCAGCCTACGGGGCGCAGCGACCGCGGGCCGCGGATCGCCGGCCTGACTTAGCGCAGCTCGATCTCGTAACCGGGTCCGGCGCCGTCGGCCCCGGGCTGCAGCCGGAGTTCGGCAACCTTGCCCGCGGACCGCACGTCACCGCCCGCCGCGGCCAGCGCAGCGCGCTCAGCCTCGGCCGCCGTCACGACCAGAACGGGTACCGGCTCGCGCATCGGGATGCCAGCGGCGGACTTCGCCTTCCTGATCGCCGTGATCGCGGCTGCCGCCGCGCTGAGCACCGCGTCGTCGCCGGGACCCGCCAGGCTGCGCAGTTCCGCTGGGTCGGGCCAGGGGGACCGGTGGATGGACCCGTCCTGCCACCACGACCACACTTCCTCGGTCACGAACGGCAGCACCGGGGCGAACAGCCGCAGCAGTACCGACATGCTCAGCCGCAACGCCGCCCTCGCCGAGGCTGCGCCGGCCTCGCCGGATTCACCGTAGGCGCGCGTCTTCACGAGCTCGAGGTAGTCGTCGCAGAAGAACCAGAAGAACCGCTCGGCCTGCTCGAGAGCGGCTGCGTGGTCGTAGCCCTGAAGTGCTGCTGTGCAGCGCTCGACAACACCGGCGAGCCGGCGCAGGAGGGCGACGTCGATGGGCGCAGTGATCTCGCCGTCGTCGGTCCCGACCTTGTCCTGCTCCGGCCCGTGCAGATCGCCATCCATCGCGGGTCGCGATCCCAGCCCGAGTACGAACCTGGCGGCGTTGAGGATCTTGATGGCCAGGCGACGGCCGACCTTGATCTGCCCGACGTCGAACGCGGTGTCGACGCCGAGCCGGGCGCTCGCAGCCCAGTACCGCACCGAGTCGCTGCCGTGCTCGCGCAGCAGGTCCATCGGAGTGACCGCGTTGCCCTTGGATTTGGACATCTTCTTCCGGTCCGGGTCAAGGATCCAGCCGGAAATGGCCGCGTGCTGCCACGGCAGCACGCCTTCCTCGTCCTGCGCGCGCAGCATCGTGTAGAACAGCCACGTCCTGATGATCTCGTGGGCTTGCGGCCGCAGGTCCATGGGAAAGACGCGGCGCATCAGATCGTCGTCGCCTGGCCACCCGCCTGCCAGCTGCGGAGTCAGCGACGAGGTGGCCCAGGTGTCCATGACGTCCGGATCGGCGGCGAAGCCGTCCGGCTGACCGCGCTGCTCGGGCCGGTAGCCGGGCGGCGTTTCCGCGGCGGGGTCAACCGGCAGGTCCCCGAGCGCGGGCAGGATCGGGCTGCTCTCGTCGGGCTGGCCGAGCGAGTCCAGCGGATACCACACGGGGATTGGTACGCCGTTGTAGCGCTGACGGCTGATCAGCCAGTCGCCGGTCAGCCCTTCGACCCAGTGCTCGTACCGGGCGCGCATGTGCGCGGGATGCCACTGCAGTTCGCGACCGCGAGCCAGCAGAATGCCCGCCAGCTCGGCGGACCGGCTGCCGTTGCGGATGTACCACTGCCGGGTGGAGATGATCTCCAGCGGAGCCTGGCCGTACTCGTAGAACTTCACTGCGTGCCGGACCGGCTCGGGCTCGCCGCGCACCGCGCCGGCCTCGGCGAGCAGCTCGGTTGCCCGCCTTCTGGCCGCGACGGCCGGCCGTGGCCAGCTGCCCGTAGGCCGCCCGTCCGGCGGAGGCTGTGATCCATTCCGGCGTGCCGGGCAGCAGCAAGCCATCCGCGCCGACGATGGGCCGCGTTTCGAGCTGAAGGTCTCGCCACCAGGTCACGTCGGCTATGTCGCCGAACGTGCACACCATGACCAGCCCGGTGCCTTTTGCCGGGTCGGCCAGCCGGTGCGTCAGGATCGGCACCGGCACCCGGAAAAGCGGCGTCACCGCGGTCGTGCCGGCCAGCGCGGCGTAGCGCGCGTCGTCTGGGTGCGCGACGAGGGCCACACAGGCGGGCAGCAGCTCGGGCCGGGTCGTCGCGACGACTGCCTCGCCGGCGCTTGGGCCAGTGAGGTCGAACGCGAGCCGGACGTAGGTGCCGGGGATCTCGCGGTCCTCGATCTCGGCCTGCGCCACCGCGGTGCCGAAGGTCACGTCCCACAGCGCGGGTGCGTCGGCCCGGTAGGCCTCACCGCGCTCAAGGTTGCGCAGGAACGCCAGCTGGGCGATCGCCTGCGCGCGGTCATCGATGGTCCGGTAGCTCATTTCCCAGTCGACCGACAGGCCCAGGCGCTGCCATGCCTGGGCGTACGCGCGCTCGTCGTGCTCGGTGAGCTCGCGGCACAGCTCGACGAAGTTGCGCCGGCTGACCGGCAGCTGCTCGGCCGGGGACAGGGCCCGGCCGCCACCGCTGGTCGGAGGGGTGAGCCCCGGATCGTAGGGCAGTGCGGGGTCGCAGCGCACGCCGTAGTAGTTCTGTACCCGCCGCTCGGTCGCGAGGCCGTTGTCGTCCCAGCCGACCGGGTAGAAGACCTCCTTGCCGCGCATGCGCCAGAAGCGCGCGACAACGTCGGTCTGGCTGTAGGAGAAGGCGTGGCCGAGATGCAGGGAGCCGCTGGCGGTCAGCGGAGGCGTGTCGATGGAATAGACGTCGGCGCGGCTCCGGGAGCGGTCAAACCTGTACTACACGCTCCTTAGCCCAGCGCTGCGTCCACTTGTCCTCGAGGCCATCCAGCGTTGGCTTGGCCGGGATACGGGGCATCTGCGTGGTCATGGCGGACAGGATAGCCGTTCGGCGCCGGTGTGTGCACGCGCGGCTGGGGTCGGCCATCGCGCTAGCCGATCATGAGACTCTGACCGCCGTCGACGGGGAGCGCCACCCCGGTTATGAAGGCGGCCTGCGGCGATGCGAGGAACAGCGCTGCTTCGGCCACGTCCCAGCCCGTCCCCATCTTGCCGAGAGGGACCTTGGAGTCCCGTAGTGCTATCACCTGTTCGCGGGTCATCCCGTCCCTGCCCACCCGAGGCTCGATTGCCATCGGCGTGTTCATCAGACCGGGCAGGATGCAGTTGACACGGATGCCGTGCGGGGCATACGTCACTGCCAGGTTCTGGGTCAGCGCGATGACGCCCGCCTTAGATGTCTTGTAGGCGATGTTCGGATAGTCGGCCAGCGCCGCGATCGATGAGATATTCACGATCACTCCCGACTTCTGGACCTGCATGACCTTGAGTACGTGCTTGCAGGTCATCACCATGCCGCGCAGGTTGATGGCAGTTACCCGGTCGAATGCGTCGCCGGTGATATCGGCGACGGGGCTGTCGCCGGCCGCGAGACTGACTCCCACGTTGTTGTGAAGAATGTCGACGCGGCCGAGGCGGGCAACCACCTCCGAAACAAATGCCTCGATGTCCTGCTCGACTGTGATGTCGGCTCTCAGCGCCAGCGCGCTGCCGCCCGCCGCCCTGATGGCATTCGCGGTGGTCTGGGCAGCGTCGAGATAACGGTCCACGGCGACCACGTGCGCGCCCTCTCGACCGAACAGCACTGCTGTGGCCCGGCCGTTGCCGATGGTCTGGCCGGGTGTCTGGCCAGCACCAACGACGACGGCCACCTTGTCGTCCAGGCGACCCACCTCATCGCTCCGGACTTCGCAGCGAGACGCCGCCATCGACAGGCAGGACGACACCGGTGATGTACCGGGCCTCGTCGGAAGCGAGGAAGACCGCCGCGTAGGCGACGTCCCACGCAGTGCCCTCGATGCCGAGCAGCGAGGCCCGGCGGCGCCGTTCCCGAACCTGCTGGCTCATGCCTGCCGCGTACACCATCGGCGTGTAGATCGGCCCCGGTGCGATGCAGTTGACGCGGACCCCGGCGGCCGCATGATCCACCGCCATCGCCCGGGTCAACGCGATCACCGCGCCTTTCGCGGTGCTGTAAGGCGTTAGCCCGCGGGGCCGGAATGCCGAGATCGAGGAAATGTTGATGATCGCTCCGCCGTTGCGAGACAGGTGCGGGAGCGCGGCAGCGCTGGCGAGGGCAATCGTCTTGACGTTGACGGTCATGACTGAATCCCATTGCTCCCAGTCCGCGTCCAGAATGGTCCCGGCACCCTCGACACCGACGTTGTTGTCGAGAATGTCGAGGCGGCCCCAGGTGCTCGCGGCGTGATCGACCATCCCCCGGCAGCCGTCCGCGGACGTGATGTCGGTGACGTGCGCCTCCGCGACGCCGCCCTCGCTCTCGATGAGGGTGACCGTGTGGTGAGCGGCGGCCTGGTCTCGGTCGACGACGAGCACTCGGGCCCCGTTCCTGGCAAGGAGCACCGCAGCCGCCCGCCCGGTGCCGAAGCCATCGGCGCGTGACCCCGCGCCGGTCACAATGGCCACCTTGCCCTCCAGTCGGGCGCGCCCGGTGGCTGGGTCGTGCGCGGCGCCGTCGGCCTCTGCCGTCAACGAGACACCTTCCGTTCGCAGGTCAGCTTGATCGGGTGTCACCAGGATCGCCGGGTCTGGCGCTGAACGCCACTGCAAGCCCGCACGGGCGCGCCCGCGATCGCGCCTGCTGTCAACCGGATGGTGGACAGCAAGTGCCGCCGTCCGGTCGCTGTGCCGCAGGCGCGCAGCGCCCAGCCTGGATGTCATGACCGAAGACGCCGTGATACAGGTACGCGGGTTGCGCAAGCGCTACGGCGCCGCCACCGCGATCGATGGGGTTGACCTCGACGTCGCCCGCGGCGAGGTGTTCGCGCTGCTCGGCCCCAACGGGGCGGGCAAGACCACGACCGTGGAGATACTCGCCGGCCACCGGCACCGGGACTCCGGCGCAGTGACGGTGCTCGGCGAGGATCCCGTGCAGGCCGCCCGCAGCCGGCGCTGGCGGGCCCGGATCGGCATCGTGCTGCAGCTCAGTGGAGAGCTTGAGCTGACCGTAGCCGAGCTCGTCGGCCAGTTCGCCAGCTTCTACCCGCAGCCTCATGATCCCGGCGAGCTGATCGACCTGGTAGGCCTTCGCGGCTCGGAGCACAGGCGCGCGCACCAGCTATCCGGTGGGCAGCGGCGCAGGCTTGATGTCGCGCTCGGCATCGTGGGGCGCCCGGAGCTGCTGTTCCTGGACGAGCCCACGACGGGGTTCGATCCCGAGGCACGCCGCTTGTTCTGGGACCTGATAAGGCAGCTGGCCGCTGAGGGAACCACGGTCCTGCTGACGACCCACTACCTGCCGGAGGCCGAGGCTCTCGCCGATCGTGTCGCCGTGCTCGCGGCGGGTCGCGTCGTCGCGTCCGGGCCGCCCGCCTCGCTCGGCGCAGCTGTCGCCGCCGAGGCGCAGGTCAGCTGGGACCGGCCGGGCGCCGGCAGGCAGACGGTAACCACGGCGACACCCGCCGCGCTCGTCGCTGAACTGGCCGCCGCGCTCGGCGGCGAGGTGCCGGGACTCACCGTGACAAGGCCCAGCCTGGAAGACACCTACCTGGAGCTGATCGGAGCGAGCAGATGACGACAACCCCGGTTGCGCCGCCAGCGACGCGCACCCGCTCAGGCTCGCGCCTCCGCCCGAGCCCGCGTCCGCGTCTGCGTCCGCGCCGCAATGACGCAGGCGATCACGGCCTCACCCAGCACCGACTGCCCGGCGGCTGGCGGGCTGGCCTGGCCATGGGCCGGCTGGAGGTCCGTGCCTTCTTCCGCGAGCGGCAGACGGTCGTGTTCGTCTTCGCGCTCCCGGTGATCATGCTGATCATGCTCGGCTCGATCTTCGGTCATCAGGTCACCGGCCACGGTGTCACCGTCGGCACGCTGTTCACCGCCGGCATGATCGCCGGGGGCGTCGGCTCCACCAGCTTCCAGAACCTCGGACTGAACATCGCGGCCGAGCGTGACCGGGGCATGCTCAAGCGGCTGCGTGGCACGCCGATGGCACCGGCCGCGTACTTCATCAGCAAAGTGGTGCTGGTGCTGGCCTGCACCGTCACCGAAGTCGCCGTCCTCCTGGCGGTCGGCGTCGCGTTCTATCACCTGCGCCTGCCCGACACCGCGGCCCGCTGGTGGACGCTGGCGTGGGTGCTCACGCTCGGCACGGTGGCCTGCTCGCTCGCCGGCATCGCGGCCAGCAGCCTGCCGAGGTCACGCTCGAGCGCCGGGCCGGTCATCATGCTTCCGCTCGTCGTGCTGCAGTTCATCTCCGGTGTCTATGTGCCGTTCAGCAATGTGCCGCCCTGGCTGCAGCACATCGCGGCGTTGTTCCCGCTCAAGTGGATGAGTCAGGGTCTGCGCTCGGTGTTCCTGCCCAACGCGGCCGCGGCGCTAGAGCCCGCGCATTCCTGGCAGCACGGCCAGATCGCGCTGGTCCTGGCAGTGTGGATAGCGGGAGGATTGGTGCTGTGCGCGACGACGTTCCGCTGGCTGCCGAGCCGCGACCGCTGACTGAATCCGGCGGCGCCTGGCAGGCCGGCGTCGGCCGCTGGGATCTGCTCTACGCGCTGGTCCTGGCCGCCACGGCCGTGGTCGTCCTGGCCACCAGCGCCCAGCCAGGCCGGACCGTAGCGCTCGCCGCGCTGGCCGCGATGGTGCCGTGGTACCTGCTCATTGGCCGTCGCATGATGACTGCCGGACCCGACGCCCCGGCACTCCGGAGCGGCGTCTACCTGGCGGGCCTCATCGTGTTGTTCGGCGTCGCGGACATGCTGGCGCCCAATGCGTGGTTCCTGGCCTTTGGGCTCAACCCGCACTGCTACCACGTCACGACGTCCCGGCGGGCGCTCGGCACTGTGGTGGTCATGAGCTGCATCGGCGCGGCTTCGATCGGAATTGCCGCACATGGTCGGCCGGTCGGCGTCGTCAGCGGCGTCTGCCTGGGCATCTTCGCGATCGGTTTCACTGTCGCCTACGGCGGCTACGTCTCGGGCATCGTCACACAGAGCATCGAGCGCGCTGCCTTGATCGCGCAGCTCGAGTCGACCCGGGCAGAGCTGGCTGAGGTGAGCCGCGAGGCTGGCGCGCTCGCCGAACGGCAGCGGCTGGCCGGCGAGATCCACGACACGCTCGCGCAAGGTTTCTCGAGCATCCTCATGCTGATCCAGGCGGCGCAGGCGCAGCTCGACCACGCACCCGCCACCGCGCACGACCAGCTCGCGCTCGCGGCGCAGACCGCCCGGGAGAACCTGGCCGAAGCACGCACTCTGGTCACCGGCCTCGCCCCGGCGCAGCTTCAGGGGGGCACGCTTACCGACGCGCTGCGCCGGCTCACCGAGCGGTCAGCCGCTGAGCTGGGGATCACGGCAAACTTCGACGCCTCCGGCCCGGAGCGGCCGCTGCCCGCCGCGACCGAGGTGGTAATGCTGCGTACCGGCCAGGAGGCGCTCGCGAACGTGCGCAAGCACGCAGCCGCCGCTCAGGTCGCGGTCCGGCTTCGCTACTCCGGCACGAGTGTGCAGCTGGAGGTCACCGACGATGGCGTCGGCTTCGTCCCTGCGGCGGTTAACGGCGGCTACGGGCTGCGCGGCATGCGCGTCAGGGTGGCTGAGGCGGGTGGCAGCCTGACCGTCGAGAGTGATCCAGGGAAGGGCACGTCGGTGCTGGCCGAGGTTCCCGCATGAGCGCGGGCACGCCAGGTCCGCCCGCTTCTGAGGGGAACGGGCCCGGCGTGCCTGCCCGGTCGCCGGACCCGCTCGGTGTTCTGATCGCCGATGACCATCCGGTGGTGCGCGAGGGTCTGCGGGGCATGCTCGCGGCGGAACCCGGGATCCGGGTTGTCGCCGAGGCAGCGTCGGGAGACGAGGCGGTCGCGCTGGCGATCCGGCACCAGCCGGATGTCGTGCTCATGGACCTGCGGATGCCGGGCGGCGATGGCGTGCAGGCCACCGCGGGCATCCTCGCCGCCCTGCCGGGAACCCGCGTCATCGTGCTGACGACCTACGAGAGCAACGCCGACATCGTCCGCGCGGTCGAAGCCGGGGCTGCTGGCTACCTGCTCAAAGACACGCCAATCCCGGACCTGGTGACCGCGATCCGCGCGGCCGCTCGCGGTGAGACCGTGCTCGGTCCCACGGTGGCCGGCCGCTCGTCTCGCATCTGCGGCGGCCCGCCGTCGAGCCGCTATCCGGCCGGGAGACCGAGGTGCTGTCGCTGGTCGCCCGGGGTCAGACAAACGCCGACATCGGCCGTGCGCTGTTCATCAGCGAGGCCACTGTCAAGACGCACCTGCTGCGGGCATTCGGCAAGCTCGGCGTGTCTGACCGGACAGCGGCAGTGACCAGGGCAATCGAGCTGGGCATGCTGCCATCGCCGGGCTCCTCAGCGGTGCCGGGCGCGACCCGGACTTCTCGCGATCAGACCTGGTAGATCCGGTCGCGGACGCGGACGGCAACGCTCACTCGGTCAGCTGGATGGCAGCGGACTCCGGTGGCATGGCGTCCCCGAGGCTGGTGTAGACGTCCAGGATGCGGTCCAGGCCGATAATCGCAGACCTACGGGGTGTCACCCAGCAATACCCTGCGCCAGGACTAGCGGCTCTGTCTCGTCCACTTCGCGCAACGCGGCGGGCATTCTTCACACGGCAGCGAGAATGGATTATCCGCGCGAGATGTTGTATGCCATAAGTTGCTCGCTTAGGTTACAGATATGCTGTTTATTCTGGTTGTAGCGGGGGTCATAGCCGTCGCCATCGCCCTGGCCGTCGTGTACGACTATCGCGCTAAGCGACGCGGCTGGAGGGTCAGTGCCTCGACCGAGGAAGCGCTGCACAATCGGGTCGACGTGAAGGCTCTTGAGCGGGGCGGTCCGAGCCTGCAAGGCGGCAAGCAGGACTGGATGACCTATCGTCGCAGGGATCGCCGGTCCTGAGACCGAGGCCCGTAGGGTAACGGTCATGACCACTCGCGTACTTGGTTCTACCGGCGTCCGGGTCAGCCCCTTCTGCCTCGGCGCGATGATGTTCGGCAGCACCTGGGGTAACCCGGACCACGACCAGAGCATCGCGATCATCCACAAGGCGCTCGACTCCGGCATCAACTTCGTCGATACCGCCGACGTGTACTCCGAAGGCGAATCGGAGGTGATCGTCGGCAAGGCGCTTGCAGGCGGCCGGCGCGCGAGCGTCGTCCTCGCCACCAAGGCGCACGGCGTGATGGGCAGCGACGTCAACGAGCGCGGCAACTCACGCCGCTGGCTGATCCGTGAGTGCGAGGCCAGCCTCCGACGGCTCGGCACCGACTACATCGACCTGTACCAGATCCACCGGCCGGACAGTGACACCGACATCGACGAGACGCTCGGGGCGCTCACCGACCTGATCCGGGCCGGCAAGATCCTCTACGCGGGGTCGTCCACCTTTCCGGCCGACCACATCGTCGAAGCGCAGTGGACCTCGCAGCGCCGCGGTCGCGAGCGATTCGTGTGCGAGCAGCCGCCGTACTCGATCCTCGTGCGCGGCGTCGAGGCGGCCGTCCTGCCGGCCTGCCAGCGGCATCAGATGGGCGTGATCACCTGGGGTCCGCTCGCGAGCGGCTGGCTGTCTGGTCAGTACCGGCTCGACGCCGGCCTGCCAGCGAGCTGGCGGTCGCGGCGGCTGCCGCAGCGGTTCGACATGAGCCTGCCGGGGAATCAGGCCAAGCTGGAAGCTGCCGACAAGCTCGCGAAGCTGGCCGCCGAGTCGGGCATGTCGCTCATCCACCTGGCGCTCGGCTTCGTCGTCAGCCACCCGGCGGTGACGTCGGCCATCCTCGGCCCGCGCACCATGGAGCACCTGGACAGCCAGCTCGGCGCGCCCGAAGCCCTGTCGGCCGACCTGCTGGACAGGATCGATGAGATCGTGCCGCCCGGTGTCAACCTCAACCCGGCGGACGCGAGCTACGTCCCGCCCGCACTGAGCGATCCCGCGCTGCGCCGGCGCCGCTGAAGGCAAGCGGCTGTGGACTCGTTCACCGGCAAGCTCGCGGTGGTGACCGGCGGCGGCTCCGGGATGGGCCGCGAGCTTGTCCGCCAGCTGGCAGCTGACGGATGCTCGGTTGCGACTTGTGACTGGCAGCAGGACGCTGCCGCGCAAACCGCAGAGCTGGCCCGGGCAGAGGCAGGCTCGGGCCCGCGGGTTACCAGTCACGCCTGCGATGTCTCGGTGGAAGAGCAGGTGCTGCAATTCCGCGATGAGGTGCTGCAGCAGCACTCGGCCACTCACGTCGACGTGGTGTTCAGCAACGCGGGGATCGGCGGGGGTGCCAGCTTCGTCCGCGACAGCCGGGAGGCATGGGAGCGCACGTTCGCGGTCGACTGGTGGGGGGTGTACTACTGCGCCCGCGCGTTCCTGCCGCTGCTCATCGCCAGCGGGGACGGAGTGCTGGTGAACACCAGCAGCGTCGACGGCTTCTGGGCGACAGGCGGCCCTGGCATGCCGAACACCTCGTATGCCACGGCAAAGTTTGCCGTCAAGGGCTTCACTGAGGCGCTGATTGAAGACCTGCGGATCAACGCGCCGCAGGTCCGGGTCGCCGTCGTCATGCCGGGGCACGTGGGCACCGACATCATCGCGAATAGCCGGCGTGCGCAGGGGCTGCCGGAACCCGAAGCCATGACAGACGAGCAGGTTGAGGACCTGATTCCGGCCCGCGCTCGCATAGGCCTGATCCGGGTCGGCTGGCTGCCTGCGGAGCCATCGGCTGACGACCTGCGCCAGGTGCTGACCCGGGCCGAAACCGACTTCCGGGAGAAGGCACCGCTGAGTGCGGCGCAGGCCGCCACGATCATCCTTGACGGCGTGCGATCGGGGGACTGGCGGATCCTCGTGGGGCGAGATGCCGGACTGCTCGATGAGGCGGTGCGGGCCCGGCCAGAGGCCGCCTATGACTACCCGGACTTGTTCGGCCGGATACGGGCTACCGCGCGCGATGCCGCTGCGGCTCAGTCGTAGGGCAGGACGGTGACCGACGAGACGGTCACGGCGCGAGAGCGTGCATGATCTCCCGCGCCCGCACGGTGGCCTCCGCCGGCGGGGCGTCTGGCGAGCCGATCTGCGGATCCCAGTTAAGGTCGTAGAACACCTCGGTGACGCCCTGCTCGCCAAGCCAGTGCGTGTCGGCGCGGATCTGGTCGTATTCGCCGGACAGCAGCAGCCGCTGTCCGTCCGGCCCGGTCACCGGCGCGCCGGCCCGGACCACGCCCCGGCAGATGAAGCGCAGGGCGCCCGGATCACGCCCGGCAGCCTCGGCGGACTCGCGCACCACGGCCATCAGCGTGCCGATCCTCGACAGATCGGTCCGGCTGGAGGTGATCCAGCCGTCGGCGATCCGGCCGACGCGCTGCAGCGCCGGCCGGGCCATGCCACCGAGCAGCACCGGCGGTCCGCCTGGCTGGACCGGCCGCGGCAGCTGCGTGCCAGCGGGCACCTCGTAGTGCACGCCGCCGATCGGCGACGGAACTGTGCCCGCCCACAGTGTGCGCAGCGTCCGCACGTACTCGGCCGCACGTGCACCGCGATGGGCCATGTCCGCACCGGTCAGCGCGAACTCTTCCGGCATCCAGCCGATGCCGAGACCGAGATCATGCCGCCCGCCGGACAGCACATCCAGCGACGCCGCCTGTTTGGCCAGGTAACCAGGGGAGACGAACGGCAAATTGACGATCGCGACGCCGAGCCGGATCCGGCTGGTGACCGCGGCGGCAAACGAAAGCGCTGCCATCGGGTCCAGCACGCTCTGGTAAACGGGGTCCATCTGCGAGCCGGCCGGAACGAGCAGCCGCTGGAAACTCCACAGCGAGTGGTATCCGGAAGCTTCAGCTGCCGTGGCAAATGCCGCTAGATTCTGCGGTGTAGCCCACGCACCCGACACGGGGGCGCCGAATCCGATGTCCATTCGCCCACCCTAGCCGCGGCCGGGCGGGCGACAGAGATGCGAGACAACCCCGTTCCGTTATTAAGATGGAGGCAATCGTGACAGATGGCCCGCGCACGTGGATCGCCACGCTCCGGCGGTCCCACGACAACCTCGCCCGCTTGGTCGAGCCCATGACCCCCGAGCAGGTGCGGGGTCGGTCGTACTGCCGGGACTGGACCAGCGCGCAGGTGCTGTCGCACATCGGGAGCGGAGCCGAGATCGCACTGTTGATGCTGCCCGGCGCGCTCGGCGAGGGTCCGCCGGCCAGCCGGGACGAATTCCCGCCGGTGTGGGATGTGTGGAATGCCAAGAGCCCGGACGCTCAGGCAGCCGATGCGATCGCCTCGGACGAGAAGCACGTGCAGCGTCTGGAGGAGCTGACAGACGAGGAGCTGGCCGCGGCCCGGCTGGACTTCCTCGGCATGCAGCTGGACGCCACCGGCATCATCCGGCTGCGCCTCGGCGAGCACGTGCTGCACACGTGGGATGTGGCGGTGATGCATGACCCGGCCGCCACTGTGCAATCTGACGCTGTCGGCCTGCTCATCGACAACGTTCCGCAGTTCCTCGCGCCGCGGCTGGGCAAGCCGCTGGCAGAGCCGTTCCAGGTGCGCATCACCACGACCGAGCCGGAGCGCGACTACCTGCTCAGCTCGGGCGAGTCGGTCAGCGTGGTGAACTGGCCGGGCGAGGATGCGGCCGGGGACGATGCGGTGCCGCACGTCGTCATGCCGGCGGAGACTCTGCTGCGGCTGTCCTACGGCCGGATGGATCCCGAGCACACGCCGGCTTCGGTGTCGGGTGACGCGGAGGTGCTGGACAAGCTGCGCGCGATGTTCCCTGGCTTCTGACGCCGCTAGCCGAGCGCGTCGAGGACGAGCTGCGTGGCGTCCTCGGCGCAGCCCCACGACAGGGTTACCCCGGCTCCGCCGTGACCGTAGCTGTGCACGACGGTGACGCCATCGCCGGTTTCGGCCTCGAGCCGGACCAACGGACGGACAGGCCGCAAGCCGACCCGGTGCTCCAGCACTGCGGCGCCGCGCAGTTCCGGCCGGATAACAGCGCACGCCTCGACGATGCGCTCGGCCGTTCCGGGGTCCGGCTCGCGGCTGGCACTGCCCTTCTCCTCGGTGCCGCCGAGCAGCACGACCTCGTCGTGCGGGAACAGGTAGGTCAGCGGCCAGCCGGCGGCGCCGGACCCGACGAAGAACTCGGTGATGCCGGGATTGCGCACCACGACAGCCTGCCCGCGCACAGCCGTGACGTCTGGATCGGGCACGAGGTCCCGGGCACCGTACCCGGTGCAATTGACGATGACGCGGGTCTCAGGCGCTGCGGATCGCGCGTCCGCGAGGGTGCGCAGTCGAGGTCCGACGGCGACCGTGCCGCCGGCCCGGGTGAGTCGTTCGGAAAGGTAGTCCAGATAGCCGGGCATGGCGATCAACGGCGCCGTCAGGCGCCAGGCGGTCGCGTAGCCGGCTGGGACCTCGTCTGGCCGGCACGGCGTCAGGCTGCCGGCCGCTGCATACTCGGGAGGCTCGCTGTCGGGTGTCGCCGAGGCCGCCACGCCCTCGACCCTGCGCACGACACCAGCCAGCGCGCTGGCTCCGATCCGCGGGGCGCGCAGCTCGTCCAGACGGTCCCGGGTGACCTCGGCCCACCGGCCGATCCGCTCGTCCTTGCCGACGAGGTGCGGCCCCCACAGCGCGCCCGCCGCGGCGGACGTGGTCTGGCGGGGCTGCTCGGCCGACATCACGAGCACCGTGATGCCCGCCTCGGCAAGGCAGATCGCGGTGGTCAGGCCGATCACGCCAGCGCCTATGACGAGGACGTCGGCAGCCGGATCTCCCATAGCAGTCCAAGTTAACCAGCAGAGGGCAGCAGGGCCGCGATCCGAAGCGACACTACGGAGCGCGCAGGTCGTGCAGGGCCCTGGCTGTGACGAGCGAGGAATCGACGGCCAGCAGCCTGGGCTCTTCCTGCCCGGTGATCGCCGCGTTGATGGGGCGGAGCGCGGCGGCAAATGACGGCTCGGCAACCCGCGGCCGGAACTCCGCGGGCTCGGCACCCGGCCGGTAGAGCGTCACCTGATCGGACATCTCCGGGTGGAAGATATTGGTCACGTGGATCTGGCCTGCGGTGCCCAGCAGCCTGGCGAAGGTGTCCCGGTCCCGGCGCATCCCGCAGGACAGCAGGAGCTTGCGCCCGCCGGCGTAGCCGAGCATGCCCCACGTCTCGATATCGACGCCGTCGCCGCCGATCTCGTGCGCCGCCGAGGCTGTCTCATGCTCACCGAAGAACTCCTGCGCCAGGCGGACCGGATAGCAGCCCACATCCCTGAGCGCACCGCCCTGCAAGCCGGCGGACAGCCGGATGTTGTCGGGCCGGGTGACCTTGAAATGGAAGTTCGACTGGATCTCCCGGAGCTCCCCGATCGCGCCGTCGGCGATCAGCGAGCGCAGCCGGCCAGTCAGCTCGCTGAACGGGAAGACGAACGCCTCCCAGAGCAAGATGCCCGACTCCCTGGCGGTCGCCAGCACGCGCTCGGTGTCGGGCAGCACGCCGCAGAGCGGCTTCTCGCACAGGACGGGCTTGCCCGCCTGCAGGGCGCGGATGGTCCACTCGGCGTGCATCGAGTTCGGCAGCGGGATATACAAGGCGTCGATGCCGGGATCATCGATCAGCGCCTGGTAACCCTGCACGGCCTTGCCGACGCCGTTCTCCGCCGCCCACTGCTGAGCCCGGGCGAGGTCCCGGCCGGCCACCGCCGCCGCGGTTCCGCCGGCCACCCGCAGCGCCGGCAGGAACGCGCCACGTGCGATGTTTGCCGTGCTGAGGATGCCCCACCGGGGCGCAGGGACTGCCGTCATGAACGCACTCAGCTCACTTTCGGGAATCTGGCCTCGTCGGGCTTGACAGCTAGGATGTGCCACGGCCGGCTGCCGAGAAAACACGCCTGGACATCGTCTACATCGTTCCATGACAAATGGGGACCCAGGGGGTGTCTTAGGGCCGCGTCGCACAGAGCAACGGCCGCTCTGTTGCGGGCTGCGCGCTGACTTGAGAGGTTGTCCGCATGGCTGTAGTGACTGACCTCAGGCTGGCTGAGATCGACCTGACCAGCGGTGAACTGTCTGGGGACAACTACCACGAGCGGCTCGCCGAGGCGGCCGGCCAGGGCGAGGTCGGCTGGCTTGCGTCCTCGCCGCTGGCCTACCTCGTGCTGGACCGTGATGCGGCGGAGTTCTTCCTCCGGGCCAGGGGTACGGCGTTTCCCGGCCGGGAGATCGCGGATCTGTTCGGGGCAACCTCCGGTCGCCTGCGCGAGGTGATCGATGCCAACATCCTGAACCAGCAAGGGGACCGGCACCGGCGCCTGCGGTCCCTGGTGGGCGGCGCCTTCACGCCGCGCGCGGCCGACCGGTGGCGGCCGGTCATGCGCGGTTTCCTCGGTCGGCTCTGGGACGCCATCGAGGCAGATCGCGCCTGCGACTTCGTCGAGGCCGTGGCCCGGCCGTACCCGTCGCTGACTATCGCGGCGGTGCTCGGCGCGCCCGAGGCGGACGCGCCCCGGCTGCAGGTGTGGTCGACGCTGATCCAGCGCCAGTTCGACATCCAGGCGCTGGGAACGCAGCTGGCCGAGCTGGAGCAGGCCGCGGCGCAGGCCTACGACTACATCGAGGACCTGCTGGCTCAGCGGGCCAGCCACCCCGGAGAGGACCTGCTGACGCAGCTGCTCGCGGCCGAGGAGGCGGGCGACAGGCTGTCGCACCCCGAGTGCGTCAACCTGGTGCTGGACGTCATCGCCGGAGGCGTTGACACCACGCAGGCCCAGCTCGGCCACGCGCTGCGGCTGTTTGCGACCAACGCCGAGCAGTGGGAGGCGATCCGCGCGGACCTGAGCCTGGTCCCGAGGGCTGTCGAGGAAGTGCTGCGGTTCGAGCCGATCACGCCGGTCACCGCGCGGATCTGCGTCGAGTCGGTCGAATATCGCGGTGTGCTCTTCCCGGCCGGCACCATCGTGGCGGTGTGCTCTGAGCGGGGTAACCGCCAGCAGCCCGGCGGCGAGGACTTCGACATCACCGCGCCGCGCGACGGACGGCTGCTGACCTTCGGTGCCGGGCCCCACTTCTGCCTGGGCAGCAACCTGGCCCGGGCGGAACTGGAGGAGGCGCTGACGTTCCTCGCCCCGCGAATGCCGGGCCTGGCTCTCGACGGGCCTGCCGTGCTCGGCAACATCGAGGGGATCTACGGCGTGGAGTCCCTGCCGCTGCGCTGGAGTTAGCCAAGCTCGACCGCCTCCCGCGCGCGAACGCCGTTACTTCCCGGCCGGTCCGATCGAGCCTGCCTGTGCTGCGAGGGTCCCGGCCAGGTCCCGTACCCAGCGCGCGGCCTGGGCGTGCAGGCCGCCGCCGAAGGTAATCCGGGCCACGCCCATGGCAGCGAGCTCGGCGAGGGTCGGCCCGCCCGGCCGGCACATGACGTTGACCGGGCCGTCGATCCGGCGCACCAGCTCTGGTATGGCGGCGGGAGGCGCGACGATCGGATAGACGCAGTCGGCCCCGGCGGCAAGGTAGGTACCCGCCCGCGCGACCGCTGCGTCGGTGATGTCGCCAGGATCGGTGGACGGCCGCACATACACATCGACCCGGGCATTGATAACCAGATCCCGCCCTGCCGCAGTTCGCACGGCGGCAAGGAAATCCGCCTGCTGGGACGGGTCGGTCAGCGCCCGGCTCACCGGGTCCGAGTCCTCGAGGTTGCAGCCGGCCACGCCGCAGTCCGCGAGCGCGGTGACCAGCTGGTCGGGCGGCAGCCCGTAGCCGTTTTCGACGTCGGCCGTGATCGGAACGCTCACGCTGCGGGCGATCCGCGCGACTGCGGCGAACATCTCCGGACCCGGCGTCTCTCCGTCGCGGTAGCCGAGGGTGGCGGCTACCGCGCTGCTCGATGTCGCCAGCGCGCTGAATCCGGCGTCGGCGAACGCCTGCGCGCTGACCGGGTCCCAGACATTGGGCAGGATCAGTGGTAGCGGGCCGGCATGCAGCGCCTGCAGCCGCTCTGCGCCGGCGCTCATGGCTGGTACGAGCCGGGCAGCCAGGCCCGGGTCGTGACGCCGATGGCATTCCACGCGTTGATCGTCACGATAAGGCTGACGAGCGCGCCGAGCTCGCCCGGCGTGAACTGCGCGGCCGCCGCAGCGAAGTCGGCTTCCGGAACGTGTGTCTGCGGCATCAGCGTGACCGACTCGGTCAGCGCGAGCGCGGCCCGCTCCCTGGCGCTGAAGAACGGCGTCTCCCGCCAGGCCGGCAGCGCATAGATCCGCTGCTCGGCCTCGCCGGCCGCCCTGGCGTCCTTGGTATGCATGTCGATGCAGTACGCGCACCCGTTGAGCTGCGACGCGCGGATCCGGACCAGTTCGCGCAGCCGGACGTCGAAGTCGACCTTGTCGAGTTCCTTCGTCGCGGCCCGGTCGAGATGGATCATCGCGCGGCTGAAGTCGGGCGCTTCCGAGTCGAAGTCGAGCCGGGCCTGGACGGTCTCGTCCACGGTTGTCATTCGGAATCTCCTTCGCTGGCTGCTATCTCGGTACAGCACCACGCTAGACCGCGAGAGGCTCAGGTTTAAGATCCAATTCTATGCAAAAAACGTGGTCCACTTCGGCCGGTCTCGACGTCCATCTGGACCTGTCCGGCAGCCGGCCCAGGGCCAGGCTGGAGTCGGCACTGCGCGATGCGGTCCGCAGCGGCCGGCTGGCGGCGGGCACCGCGCTGCCCTCGTCGCGGAGCCTGGCGCGCGACCTGGGTGTCGCGCGGAATACGGTGTCGCAGGCCTATGCCCAGCTCGTCGCCGAGGGCTGGCTGTCAGCCCGGCACGGGTCGGGCACCTGGGTAGCGGAGCGCGCGGGCCAGCTGGCCGCAGCGCGCAGCCCGGTCTCGGGTGGCGCGGCAGCTCGCGGGCCGCGCTACGACTTGCGGCCAGGAACGCCCGACCTGACGGCCTTCCCGCGCGCTGCCTGGCTGGCTGCCGCTCGCAAAGCGCTGGCCACTGCTCCCGCCGCTGACCTCGGCTACGCCGACCCGTGCGGCCTGGAGGTGCTGCGCGCCGCGCTGGCCGAGTACCTCAGCCGGGCGCGCGGCGTGCGCGTCACCCCCGATCGCGTCGTGGTCTGCGCCGGCTTCAGCCAGGGCCTGGAACTGGTCTGCGAGGTGCTGCACGCCAGGGGGGCACGAGTGCTCGCCGTCGAGTCCGTTGGCTCTGCCGGTCACCGTGAGATCGCGTCACGGGCTGGCCTGCGCTGCGTGCCGCTGCCGGTCGACGATCGCGGCGCCGCCGTCGGCGAGCTGACGTCCGGGACGGGCGCAGTGCTACTGACGCCCGCGCACCAGTTCCCGCTCGGGGCGGCGCTCGCGCCGGAGCGGCGCCGCCAGGTGGCGGACTGGGCCGTGCAGACCGGCGCAGTGGTGATCGAGGACGACTATGACGGGGAGTTCCGTTTCGACCGGCAGGCGGTCGGCGCGCTGCAGCCACTCGCGCCCGAGCAGGTCGTCTATGCCGGGACCGCGAGCAAGAGCCTGGCACCCGGGCTGCGGCTCGGCTGGCTCGTTGTGCCCGCAGGTCTGCTGGACGCGGTCGGCGCAGCGAAGAGCGCGGCCGGGCGGCTGAGCAGCAGCCTGGATCAGCTAGCCCTGGCCGAGCTGATCCGGTCGGGCGGCTACGACCGGCAGGTCCGGCGTGCCAGGCTCGTCTACCGGCGACGCCGGGACTTGCTGCGCGGTGCGCTCGCCCGACAGGTCCCCGAGGTTCGCGTCACCGGCATCGCGGCAGGACTGCACGCGGTCGTCGCCCTGCCGGTCGGCGTGACCGAACAGGACGTGATCGCGAGAGCGGCCGGGCGGGGTCTGGCCGTGCAGGGGCTCGCGGGCTTTCGGGCTGGCGAGCAGGACGTCGGCCCGGCGCTCGTCGTCGGCTACGCGAAACCGCCCCCGCACGCCTTCACCGCTGCGGTCGCCCGGCTATGCGCGACGCTGCGAGACGTCATCGGTGGGCCTGGCGCAGGTTGATGGCAGCTACCCGGTCGGGCGTGAGGGGGCCAATGCGGCCCTTAGAGGGGCAGCAAAGTTACCAACATGGCCCTTCAGTGCCGGAGCGGGCGGGCGGTGACCAGCGCGGCGACAACGACGGCGGCAGCCAGCAGGATCGCGGCTGCCCAGCCGGCGGCCACGGCGTAGCCGTGCACGAGCGCGGCGGCGGTCAGCGCCTTGCCATGCGCCGCGACATAGGCCGTGGTCGCGGCCGCGGCGACCGTGTTGAGCAGCGCTATGCCGATCGAGGCGCCGACCTGCTGGGAGGTCCCGGCGACTGCGGAAGCGACGCCGGCGTCGCGCTCGCCGACGCCAAGCGTTGCGGTCGAGAACGCGGGCACGAACACGGCGCCCATGCCAAGGCCGAGTAGCAGTTCAGCCGGCAGCACGTGCAGCGTGTAGCTGTCACCGGCGTGCAGCAGCGTGAGGGTCGCCATCCCGGCCGCGCCCACCAGCAGGCCGGGAGCCATGAGAGCCCGAGGCGGCACCCTCGGGAGAAGTGCCTGGGACACGGTCGTGGAACTGACAAGCACCGCCGCCGACAGCGGCAGGAAGGCCAGGCCCGCCCGCACCGCGGAGTAGTGCTGCACGACCTGGAGGTCGTAGGTCAGCAGCAAGAACAGCCCGTACAGGGCGACGACGGCCAGCCCGATGGCCGCGTACGCGCCGCCGCGGTTGCGGTCGGCCAGAATGCGCGGCGGAAGCAGCGGCGCGCTCGCTGCTGACTCGGTCAGCAGGAAACCGGCGAGGAGGGCCAGTCCCGCTGCGAGGGTCGCCAGGGTGACAGGCGCTGACCAGCCCAGCGTTGCCGCGCTCGACAGTCCGTAGACAACCGCCACCAGGCCGGTGACGACCAGGACGACGCCCGGTATATCCAGTCGCGCGCCGCGCTGCGGTGGCATGGCCGGCAGCACCCGCAGGCCGGCGACGACCGTCGCCGCTGCTATCGGCACGTTGATGAACAGGCACCACCGCCAGTTGAGGTACTCGGTCAGCACGCCGCCGAGCAGCAGGCCAAGCGCTCCGCCCATGCCCGCGATCGCGCCGAACACCGCGAACGCCCTCGCGCGTTCCTTCGCCGCCGTGAACGTCACGGCGAGCAGCGACAGGGCGGTCGGCGCCAGCAGCGCCGCGCACGCGCCCTGAGCGGCGCGGGCGGCGACCAGCGCAGCGAAGTCGGGCGCCGCGCCGCCCGCTGCCGAAGCCAGCGCGAAGCCGGTCAGTCCGGTGAGGAAAGCGCGGCGCCGGCCGATGGTGTCAGCGAGCCTCCCGCCCAGGATCAGCAGGCCGCCGAACGCCAGCGTGTAGGCGGTGATCACCCACTGGCGCTGCGGGTCGGTGATGCCCAGCGAGCGCTGCGCGGACGGCAGGGCGATATTGATCACCGTCGCGTCGAGCGCCACCATCAGCTGCGCAATCGAGATACAGGCCAGCCCGAGCCACTTCGAGGACTCGCCGCCGGGCCGGCCCGCGAGCTGGGAGCTACGTCCAGTCTGCTGATTCGTCATGAGCAGAAGCATAGACATCTAAGCGTTGTGAGTCAAAGGGTTAGACGTCAATCATTGTGCTAGGCTGCAGGCATGCGACCAGCGCATCTGCCTATCGGCCTGGCACTCGCCCAGGCGGCGAGGACGGTCAGCCGGGCCTTCGACGACGCGCTCGTCTCGGCGGGCGGGACGCTTCCGGTCTGGCTCGTGCTGCTCAACGTCAAGACCCGCCAGCTCGAAAACCAGCGGGAGCTGGCGGGAGCGGTGGGAATCAGGGAAGCCACGCTTACCCACCACCTCAACGCCATGGAAGCGGACGGCCTGATTACGAGAGAGCGGCATCCGGCCAACCGGCGGATCCACGTCGTCGCGCTGACCGAAGCCGGGGAAGCCGCGTTCCTCCGGCTCCGGGATGCGGCGATTGCCTTCGATCGGCAGCTGCGCTCCGGCTTCACCGATGCCGAGATGACGGGGCTCGAAGGGCTGCTGGGCCGGCTGTCGGGTAACGCGGGCGGGCCGGACGGCGGCCTGCCGTGGGCCGGACTTGCTGAGGAGCGATCATGACCAGCCCGTCTGAACAGCCTGAATCGTGCTGTCGGCGCCGGATATCGGCGCCGTGAGGGAGTGACGATCGATGCCAGAGACCACAAGGCCGCCGCTCAGCCGTCGGCTGCAGGCGCGTTTCTTCCGTGTCGTCAACGTGCCCATGCGGGTCATCCTTGGCCTGCCAGTAGCGACGCCACTCGGGCGCAACCTCATGCTCGCGTTCGTGATCGGCCGCAAGAGCGGCAAGACGTACCGGCAGCCAGTGAGCTATGTACGGGACGGCGACGCGCTGCTGACACCCGGCGGCGGAAAGTGGAAGCTGAACCTCGTCGCTGGCACTCCGGTCCGGCTGAGGCTTCGCGGCCGGGACATCTCGGCCACGCCTGAGCTGGTGAGCGATATCGACGAGGTCGGAAGCCTGCTCCAGACCATGGCGGCGGGCAATCCGGCCGCGGCGCGGTTCGTCGGCATCCAGCGGGGCCCGGATGGCAGCTTCGACCGGGGCGGGGTGGAGCGAGCCGTGCACTACGGGTTCCGCATCGTGCGCTGGCATCCGGCCGGAACAGGCGGCTGACAACCGCCGCGCCGCGTCAGTCGGCGATCAGCACGCCGTCCGCGGTCAGGGCGGCGACATCGTCGCCGGCAAACCCGAGCCAGTCGGCGAGTGCCTCGGCATTGTGCGCGCCGCGCGCGGCCACGCCGCGGCGCACGCCAGCTGTCGCGGCCGAGAACGCATACGGCATCGCGACAACGCGGCGGTCCGTGCCAGGCAGACGAGCCGTGTGCGCGCCGCCGGCGAAGACATCCGCGCCGTCGCCGATCTCTGCCCAGGCGATGCCCGCCTTCTCGAGCTCGGCAAGGAGGCTCGCGCGGTCGGCGAAGCCAGTCATCCAATCGCGGATCGCCTGCTGTCGCAGTGCGGACTTCGTGGCCAGATCGCTGCCGGGCGGCGCCGGATCCGCGATGAGTCCTCGCCTCGACAACATTGCCCAGGCGTGTTTCGGCGGCGCGGCGATGAGCAATGCTCCGCCGGGCGCGGCCCAGATCGTGCCGCGGGACGAGTACGGCTCGGCACTCGCGTCGATGGCAGCGTGGGCGTGGTCGTCGCTGGCTGCCACCGCGGCGAGCATGCTGAGGCCGATGTGCTGGCCGAGTCCCGTGGCCGCGCGCTGATGCAGGGCGGCGAGCACGGCGATGGCGGCGTGCAGCCCGGTCACCGTATCGGCCAGGGCGAGCGGCAGGTCCGTGGGCTCGCGCTCATCGAGGTCGGCGTGCCGCGCCAGGAGGCCTGATTCCGCGTGGATCACCGGCGCCAGCGCCCGTCGCTGGGAGTCAGGGCCGAACCCGGAGACCGAGACCATGATCAGCCGCGGCTGGATGGCCGACAGCGTTGCGTAGCCGAGGCCGAGCCGGTCCATGATGCCGGGACGGAAGTTCTCGATCAGGACGTCCGCAGCGGCAGCGAGCCGGCTGACCAGGCCGACCGCGCCGGGCGCCGTCAGGTCGACGCCGATGCTTCGCTTGCCGGCGTTCATCTGCGCGTACATGCCGCTGCGGCCGTCGGTGACGGCGCCGAAGTACTCCGTGACATCGGTGCGCGGGCTCTCGAGCCGCAGCACATCCGCGCCCAGGTCCGACAGGATCCGCGCCGCGTACGGCCCGGAGATCGCCTGAGACATGTCCAGCACGCGCCAGGCCGGCAGCGGCGGAGCAGGCGGATGGTCGTAATTGAGGGCGGAATCTGTCACTGCGGTCCTGACGTCGAGGCTGGCCTCGCTCATCGTAGAGGCCCGCGGGACGTCGAAGACCCGGCCGGGCGTGAGGATCCGCACGAGCTCGGGCTCGGGGACCGGGTGCAGGTGGCTATCGACGCCTGCGAAAGCGGCCTCGGGCGGCCCGGCTAGGCGACCTGAGCCAGCGCTACGGCGACGAAAGCCCGGTGGCCAGCGCGCAGCCTGGCTAGGTCTGCGGCCGCCAGGCCCCAGGATGACATCCGGCCAGCGTGCCGCAGTGCCGCATACAGGTCCCAGTGCGGCAGCGCGGTCATGTCGAGGCCGGGCACGTGGTCGCGATATTCCCGCGTCAACTCGTGCATCGCCGCGGTGCCGAACGCCATGCAGAGTTCCATTCGGGTCAGGCAGAGATCAGCGAGCGGGTCGCCAAAGGCGGCGTCTTCCCAGTCGATGACGCCGGTGATTGCGCCGTGTCGCCAGAGCACGTTGCCTGGCCAGTAATCCCCG
The DNA here is from genome assembly GCA_963718765.1 of uncultured Actinomycetota bacterium. Lineage (GTDB taxonomy): Bacteria > Actinomycetota > Actinomycetes > Streptosporangiales > Streptosporangiaceae > JAJYUU01. The sequence goes on along the minus strand of CAVQZV010000014.1, from coordinate 387,719 downwards.
TGCAGCAGAACTGGCCTGTTGACCTCGGGCGGCGGCCAGATGCCGGCCAGTGCGGCGCGGACGGCTGCTTCGCTGAGGGCGGCATCCAGCCGACCGGGCAGCGTTTCCAGCCGTTGCGCCGCTGTGGTGCCATTGTCGGCCAGGTGCGGTGCAGCAGCGCGAGTCACGCCCGCGCCGTGCAGGCGGGCGAGGAACGCCGCGAGCTCGCGCGCGAAGTCGGTAACGGGCAACGTCAGCTGGGCCGGCTCGGTGCAGACCTCGCCCTCGATGAACTCGGTGACCAGATACGGAACCGGCAGGATCTCACGCGACTCATCAGCCAGGCGGGGCGACGGTACCGCGAGGCCGGCGCTGTGCAGCAGGGTCAGCAGCACGTACTCGTGCGCTGCGCTATGCGGGTCGCACAGCAGGTTCGCCGGTCCGTACTGGCGCACCACCAGCCTCTGCGCAGCGCTGCCGGGCAGCCCTGCTTCGATGGCGGTGACCTGCGAAGATACGCCGCCTGCCAGGGGCCAGCTCGCGGTCAGCTGCAGCGCGGGGTCGATAGCCGCGACTACCTGCGCGAGCGCGGCTTCGCCGGGTGGTGCGGAAGGGCTCATCGCCGCGATCATGCCACGTGCCCGGGCGGGCGGCCCGCCCTAGACTTCGAGAACATGGGCCGTGATGCGTCGTGATGCCCGCCCGCGATGGCGCCTTCGAGCTAGGCACCGATGGCCCGTCGGTGATCCTGGTCGGGGTCGACGACTCGACCACCTCGATCCGGGCAGGCTGGTATGCGGCGGGGCTGGCCCGCCGGCAGGGTGCCCGGCTCATCGCTGTGTTCGTGGCCCCGCTCGCCTCGCTCGGCGCGGCCGGGCCGACGGGCGCCGCGGTTACCGTGGCCAGAGACGAGGCGTTCCGCGCGACCGCGGCTGACATGGAGCGGCGGGCCATGGAGATCGGTGCCGAACTCGGCATCTCGATCACGTTCGTGGCCGCAAGGGGAGAGCCGTTCACCGAGATCGGCCGCATCGCGGGAGAGGTCCGGGCCGACGCGATCGTGGTCGGCGCGTCGGCGCACGCCGGGCACCGGTTCGTCGGATCGCTCGCCGTCCGACTGGTCCGGGCTGGCAGGTGGCCCGTCACCGTCGTGCCCTGAGGATCGGCTCGGTCAGGCCGCGAAGATGAGTACGTCGTAGCGCTCGCTGACCGGTTCAGGGTTGGCTCCAGCCGCGAGGGCGCCATCGAGGCGCTCCAGACCCGAACGCCACTGTGAGTCGCTGAGCTGGCCAAACTTGGACTGGGGGCGCTGCTGCACCGCGTCGCGCCAGGCCTGCAGACTGGGCTGGACAGGCTGGCCGAACGACAGCACGCCGGTGGCGCGGAGCCCGGTGCTGATAGCCGGCCTCCCCGTTAGCTCGCCTGATCGCTGAGGCTCGCGAGCAGCCGTTCGGCGATCGCCGGGACTGCCTCGCCGATGGGCTGCCGGATGACCGCAGTGGCGATCGCGTCGTAGGGGGTCGGATCGCGGTTCACGATGACAAGGCGCGCGCCGGCGCGGACGGCGACTGCGCAGAGGGACGCGGCGGGCTCCACGATCAGCGTGCTGCCAATGGCCAGGAACAGGTCGGCGGCCTTAGCAGCGGCGACAGCGCCCGCGAAGACCTTCTGGTCCAGCGGCTGGCCGAACATGACAGTGGCCGACTTCAGAATCCCGCCGCAGTCGGCGCAGCGCGGGTCGTCCTCGCCGGCCCGCACCCTCGCCAGTGCTTCCGGCATCCCGGTCCGGTCGCCGCAGCCGACGCAGACCACGGCGTGCATTGTCCCGTGCAACTCGAGCACCCTGTCGGTACGGACGCCAGCCCGCTGGTGCAGGCCGTCGATGTTCTGGGTGATCACCCAGGTGTCGATGCGGTCCGCGATCCGGGCGATGGCGAGGTGAGCGCTATTCGGCTCGGCGGTCCAGGCCGGGTGGGCAAGCCGGTTTTGCCACGACCGCAGCCGGACTTCAGGGTCGGAGACGTAGGCCTGGTAGCTGGACATCTTCTCCGCCGTCGGGTTTCGAGTCCACACGCCGGACGGGCCACGGAAGTCAGGGATGCCGCTATCAGTCGAGATGCCCGCGCCGGTGAGGACGGCCAGGCGACGGACACCGGTCAGCCAGCTAGCCGCGCCGGGCAGGTCGATGGTGCTCACCTTGTCATCCTTGGCCAGCGGTCCGGGGGGCGCAACCGCCGACACTGCTTGACGCCAAACTAGTTGGTATCGCAAACTTAATGGCGGACGAGAGGAGATGGCGTGAGCGGCGGTACTGCTGAGAACGGCGGGAACGGCGACCGAGAATCGAGAGCGTCGGCCGCTGACGGTGCCGGCGAGAACGGCGGGAACGGCGGCGCAGGATCGCAGTCGTCGGCCGACGGCGGGAACGGCGGGAACGGCGGGAACAGCGGGAACGGCGGGAACGGCGGCGAAGCAGGCGGCGCGGCCCGGTCGGGCGAACCTGGCGAACTGCTCGGCGAGGTGCGGGCACTTCGACGGCGGGCTCGGCTCGCGCGGCACGCGTACTGGTTCCCGCTGATCCTGTTCGGCCTGCTGACCTGCGCGTCAGCGCCGTTCTACATTCAGCAGTTCCCCAGGGGCCGGGTGACCTACTCGAGCCCGTCAGGCCCGGCATTCTTGCAGAGCCCGTTCCTCGGCGGGTTCGCGCTAGGGAGCTACCGGGGGATCGCGTACTACTGGCTGGGCGCATTGCTGCTGGGCATCGTCGCGACGGTGATCTGGTACCGCTGGCGCGGCAACCGGATTGGCCTTCAGACGCCCGCGCGCGGATATCTGATCACCGGCCTCGTCGTCGTTGCGCTGGCGCTCGTCATCCCTCTCATTGCCGAACAGGTGACGCGCGTCGGCCGGGTGTTTGTCCTGCCGTTCGTCATGCCCGGCGACCTCGTTATCCGGGGCACATTCCCGCTCGTGCTCATCGGGCTCGGACTGTGCTACCTGGCCTGGGCAGAGCGCAGCGCGGCACTGACCATAATCGCGGTCGTCTACCTGGCGGTCGCGCTGCTGGCCAGTCTGTACGACATCCAGAACGACTTCTACAACTGGTTTGGCTCGGGCATCAGCCCGGCGGCCAGCGCCCTGCCGAACGTGCTGCTTCCTGCCCTGGTGCTCCTGCTGTCGGGGGCGGGCGCCTGGGTAGTGCAGCGCCGGCAGCACGCCCCAGCGCCGGAGGACTGAGCGTTGGCCGAGTTTCCGACCAACGGCCTCGACGACGTCGTGCATCAGCGGCACCGCCTCGGCATCCTCACCATCACGGCCGAAGCGCGGCAATCAGAGTTCAGCTACCTGCGCGAGGCACTCGGCCTGACGGCCGGCAACCTGTCGCGGCACCTGTCCGTTCTGGAAGAGGCCGGTCTGGTCCAGGTCGAGAAGGGGTACAAAGGCCGTCGGCCGCGCACCTGGGTGCGTATCACCGGCCGTGGCCGGTCCGCACTGGCCGCCGAGCTGGACGTGCTGGCCCGGCTGGTGCGGCAGCGGCCGTCACTCGGGCAAGCGCCCGAGTCAGGGTAGCCTTCCGGGGCGGCCGGTCTGCGCGGCTTGTCACGCCGCGGGGTAGGGTGCCGCCGTGACGGCATACGCACCAGCAGGCCAATGCCAGACGGTGGCCGGCGAACCGGGCGGAGGCCCATCGCTGCCGGGCGGCACGGTCGGTTACCTGGCAGGCGACTGGGACGTGGTGCGCGAGATCGCCGATCACCGTAGCGGGCAGGCCGGGGAATTCCGCGGCCGGGCCAGTTTCCGGTCAGCGCCGGTCCGCGCCGGGCGCGGCGTCCTGGACTTCGCCGAGCAGGGTGAGCTGCGTTTCGGCGAGCACCGGGGCCCGGCCAGCCGGAGCCTGCGCTACGTCGGCCGGGCCGACGGCGGAGCCGACGTGCGGTTCGCCGACGGGCGCGCGTTCTTCCGGCTTGACCTGCGAACCGGGAGCTGCCGGGCGGTCCACTCCTGCCGGGCGGACCGATATGCGGTGACTGTGACGTGGCTGAGCCCCGACTGCTTCACCGAGATCTGGCGTGTCACCGGCCCGGAAAAGGACTACGACATGACCACCGTGTACACGCGTGCGGGCTGCGAAGCGTGACGGCGGGAGACAACTACACAGGCACGATTCCGAGGCTGCTCGCTGCTGCAGCGGACCGTGACTCTGACGGGATCTGGCTGCGCAGCGACGAGGGCACGCTGACGTTCGAGGCCGCGGTCGCTGCCGTCGGAGTGACGGCTGCCGCGCTGCAGGCCGCGGGCGCCCGCAAGGGTGACCTGATCATGCTGACGGCCGCCACCACGCCGCCATACCTGTTCTGCTGGCTCGCCGTCACCTCCCTCGGCGCCGTCGCGGTCGCGGTCAACCCGCGCAGCTCAGCCGCTGAGCTTGCCGGGCTGATCCGCCAGGCGCGACCGCGACTGCTCATAACCGACCGGGGCCTGGCCGCGTTTGTCGAGTCGGCCAGGCTCGGCGACCCGGCGGATGGAGACCAGCCGCCCGCGGCCCCGTTCCCTCCCGTTCTTGACGTTCATGATCTTGTTCCGCCCGACAATGCGCCGTCCGCGGCTCGGTCGGTGGCGTTGCCGTCAGCGGCCGTCGGACCGGATGACCTCGCCGTGCTCATCCCGACCTCGGGCACGACCGGGCGGTCCAAGCTGGTCATGCAGACCCACCGGGCGTATGCGATGGCGGGGGAGGGCTTCCCGTTCTGGATGGAGCTGACCGCGGCTGACCGGATGATGACGACACTGCCGCTGTTCCATGTCAACGCGCCGGCGTACTCGGTCATGGGGTCGCTGGCCTGCGGCGCAGGGCTGGTCCTGGCCGGGCGGTTTTCAGCAAGCTCGTTCCTGGACATCGCGCGGCGGCATGGGGCGACGGAGTTCAACGCCATCGGCGCGATGCTGGAGATCCTCATGCGGCAACCGGAGCAGCCAGACGACGCGGACTCGCCGCTGCGACTGTGTTACACCGGGCCAGCGCCGGAGCGCGAGCGGCAGCTGGAGATCGAGCGCCGGTTCGGCCTGCGGATCGTCGTAGGCTACGCGCTGTCCGAGTCGCCCTACGGGCTCATCTGGCCGCACGGGTCGCGACCGTACGGCACGCTCGGCACCATCCGCCAGCATCCCTACCTCGGGGTCATCAACCACGCACGGGTTGTGTCGGCCGACTCGGGCGTTGTGCTCGGGCCCGGAGAGACCGGCGAGCTCGAGCTGCGCAACCCGGTGCTGACGCCGGGCTATTTCGGGATGCCGGCCGAGAGCGCTGCCGTGATGGACGGCGACTGGCTGCGCACCGGCGACCTGGTAACCGCGCACGGGGACGGCACTTACACGTTCGTGTCACGGGTGAAGGAAGTGATCCGGCGCCGTGGCGAGAATCTGTCACCGCTGGAGGTCGAGGATGTACTCGAGGCGCACCCGTCGGTGCTCGAGGCGGCCGTGGTCGGTGTGCCCTCCGAACTCTCCGAGGAAGAAGTCAAGGCGTTCATCGTGCCAGCCGGGGGAGCTGCCGTGGATTTCGCCGCGCTGCGCGCGTTCGCGGCGGAGCGGCTGGCAGCGTTCAAGGTACCCCGGTACTTCGAGGCCATCGGCGAGCTGCCGCGGACGCCGACGTCGCGGGTGGCCAAGCACCAGCTGCCGGCCGGTAACAGGCCAGCCGAGTACGACGCCGAGGCGGTCACGGAAGCTGCCGGTTCGGCGCCCGGCGAGCAGACCGGTTCGTGAGCGGCGCAAGGACGCCGATAACCGGCACGTGCTGCGCTGCGTCACGGGATGGGCTGCCAGGGCGTGAACGGGCCGCCTGCGGTGTTCTGGTTCGTGCCCCAGATGCTGCCGCCGGGGTCTTCGGCGTACATCGCGATCACGCCACTGGATAGCAGCATCACGTCGGGCGGCGAGGCGAGGTTGCTGAAACCGCTGCCGATCGTCTGCCAGTTGGGGAATGAGCCGCCGACGTTCGACTGCGTGGTGCCGAGGACCGAGCCGTAACTGGTCAGCGCGTACAGCGAGATGAGGTGATTGATTTCCAGCGACGCCACCTTGCCCTGGAAGTCCACCCCGCTGGCCAGCCGCTGCCAGCTCCCGAACGGCCCGCCTGCGGTGCTCTGGCTCGTGCCCCAGACGTTGCCGGTGCTGTCTGCTTCGTACGCGGCGATCACGCCACTGGATAGCAGCATCACGTCTGGCGGCCATGCGAGGGTTGGGTTGGCGGTGCCGATCGCTCCCCAGTTACTGAACCGCCCGCCGGAGCTCGACTGTGTGGAGCCCTCAATCGAGCCGGAACTGGTCAGGGCGTACAGGGAGATCAGGCCCTTGGCGAAGAGCGACGCGACCTTGTCCTGGAATCTCAGGCCCGCCGGGCTCTGCTGCGACCAGGGGCCGAAGGCGCCGCCGAGCTGAGTCTGTTTCGTGCCCCAGATGGTCCCGTTGCCCGCCACGGCAAACACGGCGTACAGGCCTCCGGTGAGCTGTACCACGTCCGGCGGGTACGCCAGGGCGGGGTTGCCGCTGCCGATCGTCTGCCAGTTGGGGAACGAGCCGCCGGAGCCCGACTGGGTGGCCTCCTGGATCGAGCCGGCGGTGGTCAGCGCGAACAGCGAGATCAGGCCATTGGAGGAGTTCCGCACAACCGCCGGCACGCCCCGGAAGGTGGTGCCTGACGGGCTGACCTGAGACAACGGGCTGAAGGCGCCGCCGGGCGCAGTCTGGCTCGTGCCCGAGATACTCCCGTCGCTAGCAGTGCGGTAGATGGCGATCGTCTTGTTGGCCAGCTGTATCGCTGCTGGCCCGTCCGCTACGGTCCGCGCTTGCTTAGCGGTCAGCACCGTCAGCACCGCCTGGTTCACCAGCGTGGCGAACGACGAGGATGCCTGCGCCTGTGCCAGCACCGCGTTGTACATCGCCGGGATCACGGTTGGGTCGGTCGCCAGGACAAGGTCCCCGCCGGCATTGATGAAATCGACCGCCTGTTCCGCCGGCGTCAGCTCGCTGACCGCGGTGGCTTCCATCGAGTCGCTCATGATCATGCCGTTGAAGCCGAGCTCGCTGCGCAGCATCCCGCCGATCACCGCCGATGAGAACACGGCCTGGTGGGAGGCGTCGATCTGGGTGTAGATGGCCTCGGACACCATGACGCCCTGGACGCCGTGCGAGCTCACCGCGGTTGCATAGGGCTGCAGGAACGGGTCGTTTGAGGTGGTGACGGTGTCGGTGACGCCCAGGGTGGTGTCGGTGTTGCCGCTGGCCCGGCCGAGACCAGGGAAGTGCTTGATGACCGTGCCCACGCCCGCTTCGTGGATGCCCTGGATGAAAGCCGTCCCGGCGGCGGTAACCGCAGCGGGCGTGAAGCCGTACTCGCGCTGGAAGACGCCGATCGGCTGATTGGTCGACGCGAGGTTCTGCGGAACGGTGTCCAATACCGGCGCCAGGTCCAGGTTCACCCCGGCCGCCGCCAGCTGACTGCCCCAGGCGAATGCGTTCTGGCGGAGTTGCGCGGAGGACTCGCTGCCTTGCGACAGTGCGGTCGGCATCGCGGAGAAGCCAGGGCCGGACAGCACCTGCACGTTGCCGCCCTCCTGGTCGGTGGCGATGAACAGCGGCACACCGTCGGTCGCCGCGCTGGTGGCCAGGCTCTGCAGCTGATTGGTGAGCTGCCGGGTCGCCGTCACTCCCGCGCTGCTGCGGCCGGTCAGGATGACCGAGCCGGCGTGGTCGGTCGAAATGTCGGTGCTGATGGCGGTGCTGACCGGACCGATGGCCGGTACTCCGGCCATGAACAGCTGCCCGACGCGCTGCGGCTCGCTCATTCCGGCCAGTACCGCTGCAGGCCCGGAACCGCTCGCCGTTGCCGCCGCGACCTGCGCAGTTCCGGCAGCCCGCGCACTGTCGCGAGCGGCGCGGGCTGCACTCGTCGATCCGCCCATCGGCTGCAGCCAGGATGGCGGCGGCCGTCACCGTCGACGCGATCGTGGCCAGGATTATCCGCAGCTTCATCGTGCCTGCCCCTCGCGCCCCACGCTCTGGCTCTATCTCTCAGAACTCCAGACGCCAGGGGGCTAACGTCAGCGTCTCTCTCCTATGACGGTCCAGCGCAGGTTCTGGTTGTGGGGGACGGACACGGGCGACGTACGGCGGCAGCGCGGTTCCGGGACAACCAGTCCGGGCCGCAGCCACGGCCGGTGTCCCGGAACCGCGCGTCGTTCAGCTGACCTACATCGCAAGGACCACCGCCATCCGCATACCGCGGGCTAATGGCCCGGACGTGATCAGGGTGCGCTCGACCAGTGCTGGCCCGCGCTCTCGTTCAGATCCGGTAGAACAGGTTCAGGAACCGGTCGGCCAGGGCGGGGTCACCGATCGCCGTGCCGCCGTTGAACCGCCCGAACGCGGTCAGCACCATGCTGCCCGGGTCGAACTCGATAATGGCCGGCAGGTCATCGATCTTGCCGGGCTCATAGGTCATGCCGCCCTCGCCGACGGAGACCACGGTGTCGCCTGCGTTGCGGCCGCTGACGCGGATGCCGATCTGGAACGGGGTCAGGTCAGCGTCCGGCTTGATCGTGGACTGCCAGATGATGAACATGAACGGGACGAGGAGGTCGGCAGCGTCGGCCGGGATCGCGTGCGCGCGTCCGGTGCCCTGCCGGATGTCCCACGTGTGCACGCCGTAGTCCATGAGCTGGCCTCCGGCGTAGACGAAGGCGGGCACCGGCCCCATGTAGGCGTGCGGCACCATCATGCCGCCCCATTGCTCGGGGGTGAGCGGCTGCAGGATGCCCATCATCTTGTCCAGGTCCGAGCGGACCCGAGCCATCATTTCCGCCTGCGTCAGGCTGCCGAACTGCTGCGCCGAGGAGCCAGCCAGCTCGTGCATGACCAGCAGGCCGTGCGCGTCGGGTGCCGTGTCGCCGCTTTGAACCGTCTCGAACGCGCGGAAGTAGCCCTCGGTGGTGTCCACGAGGTGGCCGATGACGTCCTTGACCTTCCAGTTCTCGCACGCGGTGGGCGCCTCCCAGGCGCCGGGCTCCTCGGCCAGTGCAAACATCTGCTCGGCCTCACGCCGGACGACTCGGAGGATCGTGTCCTTCCCCTCATAGGTCATGGCGTTCCACTCGCTCATGTCGTCACCCTTTCTCAGCCGTGCGTTCGGGATGTGAACCGCTGTGCGGCTATCACAAAGTAAGCCCAGCGCACGCCGGCGAGTGGTGTCAACGAGAACATGAAGGAGGGAACGTGGTGGCCGGGCCGCAATGACTGCGCCAGGGCCGCGGCCGTAGTCGGTCAGCCCGTGGGCGTGAGGCTGGCCAGTGCCGCGCCGTAGCGAACCGCGACGAGCTGACCAATCGCCTGGTGCGCGCCGAGCACGGGACCGCACGGCGCACTGAGCGCGGCGCTCAGGTCAGCCAGGACCTCGGTGGAAATCTCCGGGCCGATCAGGCACGGCGCGAGGACCGGGCTCCGGGATCCGGATTCGGTCAGCCGCTCGACAGCGGTCACAATGCTCGCCGGGTCACCGAGCGAGGCCGGTACCACGGGGACCGAAAGCCGCGACGCGAGCAGCACAGCGGCGACGGCGGCCGCGCTGGTGGCTTCCTCGCCCGCGTCCGCGAGCACCACGATGCCGCGGCTGTCAGCCGAGATGGACAGGCCGGCCGACCTGGCGACCCGCGCCAGTCCGGCCTCGGCCAGCCGGGAGTGCAATGCCTCAGCGACCAGCGGGTGGGGGCCGAGATGCGAGGCGAGTACGGCCGGCACGCGCGACTCGGCGACCGCCCGCCGGATTGCGCCGTCGAAGCGCACGCTGGGGCTGAGCAGCAGCGGAACGATTACCCGCGGAAACTGATTCTCGCCGTCGCCGGACCCCGGGTCCGCTGGCGCCAGGCAGTCAGAAATCGCCGACTCGTGGCCGTCCAGGTAGCCGACCAGGATCTCAACACCAGGACAAGACAGCTCGGCGACAGATGCGACGGTAGGCCCGATCCCGGCCGTGTCGCCTGCGGCGGTGCCCGGCACCGCTAGCACCAGGGCGGGCGCATCCGACGCAACCGACAGCCGGTGCGGGCTGCGGTGACGGCCCGGCCGCCGGGATCGTGTAGTCCGCCGGGGCAGCGGCTGCTCTGCGTCAGACGGACCGCCGCGCTGGGGCAGCGAGCCGCCGCGCTGCGGCAGCGAGCCGTCGCGCTGCGGTAGGGAGCCGTCGCGCTGTGGCAGGGAGCCGTCGCGCTGGGGCAGGGAGCCGTCGCGCTGTGGCGAGAGCGAGCCGTCGCGCTGCGGTGGGGAGCCGTCGCGCTGTGGCAGGGAGCCGCCGCGACGGGGCAGCAAGCCGCCGCGACGGGGCAGCGGCAAGTCAGCCTCTCCGTTGGGCTCAGTGACCGGTCGCCGGCTCGGCAGATCCGTGCCACCGGGCACGAGCGGACCGCCGCGCCGGGGGAGCGGATCTCGGGGCGGTGGCTGTGGTTGTGGCTCGTTGAGATCGGTCACGCTGCCGTATCGTAATGGCCCGGCCAGCCGGTTGGCGCTGCTTCACTGATGTTGACGCCAAACCCGACATGTGCGGCTGATCGGTATTACTCGGTCGGTAGCATGCTTCGGAGCACGGCAATGAGCGCGTTCTGCTGATCCTGAGTCAGGCGTCGCTCGGCCCGGATCGCCGCCTCGACGTCGGGCGGTGGTGACTCAGGGTGATCCTCGCCGCGCGAGTCCCGGTGCAGCAGCCCTGCCTGCGCCAGGAGGGTCTCCGTCGATACCTCGAGTGCCTCAGAGATCAGCCTGATGACGCGAACGGACGGTTGGTGCAGGCCGCGCTCGATCTGGCTGAGGTACGGGTTGGAGAGCTTGGTTCGCTCGGCTAGCTGTCGCAGCGACATATTGGCGAGCTGTCGCTTGCTGCGGATGAAGGCACCAAGCGCCTGCATCTGGCTGTCCCACGGCTCGTTCATCTCGACCTCCGAGGTGAGCCTGAAGCTGAGAGCCGGGCCGGGCCCGCGCTGTATGCGCCAGGCCCGGCCCGTTGCTTCGTCAGCCGTTACTTCTTAGGGGCGCGCGGCTTGCTCGTGCCGGTCGCGCGCGCTGTGCCGGTCTTGGTGGTGCCGGTCTTGGTGGTGTCGGTCTTGGTAGTGTCGGTCTTGGCGGCGCCAGCCTTAGCGGCTCCGGCCTTGGCCGTCGCGGTCTTCGGCTTGGCGGTCCTGGCCTTCGGCTCAGCCTTGGCCGGCGCGTCCGCTTCCTTATTGACGGCCAGCTCCCGGACCTCCGCGAGCTCCGGCTCACCTGCGCTGTCGGCAGCGGCCGCTGGCTTGCTGGCGTCGGGACGCACGATGACCACCATCTGACTCAGCCTGGCCCTGCCCTCGGCGACAAGCGGGGTCGCAACCCGGGCAGCCTCCATGACCCTCTCAGCGATCGTGCGCTGGGCGGCGGCCACCTGCTCGGCAACACCGGCGCGACGGGCCCGGTCAGCCAGGTCGCGCTGGGCCGCGACGAGGCGCTCGGCGTACGGAACGGTGTGGCGTGCCTTCTCGGTCAGTTCGCGCTGCGTGCTCCTAACCCGCTCCGCGTACGGGCCGGCCGCGTGCCAGGCCTTGCCCGCCAGCTCTCGCTGGACGGTAATCGCGTGGCTGGCGATCTCCCTGGCCTGCTCGCGCGCCTCCGTGGGAGTCGGAACGTGCACCGTCCGGCCCGCCGGAATGGCGGCCAGCCCGGCCTTGGCGAGCTCGCTGACGACGCCCGTAACGGCCTCGCGGCTCTTCCGCACCTGCGCCTGGCTCTTGCGCACCCGCTCCTGCCCCCTGCGGACCTGCTCCTGCCCGCGCTGGACGGCCGCGATCAGCTCCTTCTGGACTTCCTTCACCGTCTTGCTGTCGATCATCAGGACCCTCCCTGCTTGGCTATGTGCTAACTATATCAAGCGCAAACTATGATTAGCAAACGCGCGATATGCCAAGCACGAACGAGGGGCGCCGCTCGCCGCGAGCGCTCAGCTCGGGGATGCGTCGACACCCTGACGGTTCCATGGCCACGAAAGGGGCATCTCCGGCGGGAAAGTCCTCGGAACCGTCAGGGTGTCGGGCTCAGCGCGGCGACAGCTCGCTCCCGGAGCCGATCGTCAGCTGACTAGAGCCGCCTCCCGCGGGACGACGTCGTAGTAGAGATGGGCGACGCCGTTCCCCTCGGAGACCACGGGATTGCCGAGTTCGACCGGTGCGGCCGCGAGGGATCCGAACATCCGGATTCCGCTGCCGAGCAGCACCGGCACCACCTTGACCTGGATCCGGTCCACCAGACCGAGCGCCAGGCACTGCTGAATGATGCTCGGGCTGCCAAGCGCGATCACCTTGCCCCCGGCGGTCTTCTCGGCCGTCGTCATGGCGCTTTCGATCCCGCCAGTGTCGAACGACACAGACGAGTTCTCGTGCGGCCAGCCATCGGGAACCTCATGCGTCACGACGATCACCGGCGCACCCGTGGGGTGACGGTCGTTCCAGCCGTTAGCCAGTCGAAAGTGCGTCGGCCATACACGATGACTCCGAGGCCCATGGCTTCTGCCTCGCCGTCCGGCTCGCGCGGCGACTGTTCTGGCTGCGGTTTCCCGTACCAGGCGAACACGTCCTGGACCCCGTCGCTCGGATCGGCGACGAATCCGTCGAGCGACACCGACATATCAGCGACGATGTGTGCCATCGAGATCCTCCGGGTCCTGCCGTCAGGCTTCCTGGACGATCTCGAGGCCGTTGCCGTCCCGGTCGCGGAAGGCAAACATGGGCGGCACGCCTGGCCAGCGCAGGACCTCGCCCACGCTCGCTCCATGGTCGAGCAGGTGCTGACGGAACGCGTCAGCGTCGGGAGCGCAGAGCCGGATCCCGGTCTCGACGCCTGCTGGCACGTCCGGCTTCGCCACGGTCAGGGCGATGGTGGTGCCGCCGCCGGGCGGGGTGACCTCGATCCAGCGGCCGCCGCCGCCGACCGGAACGTCCAGGCTCTTGCCGCACCCGAGAACATCCGTGTAGAACTCCAGCGCCCTGTCCTGGTCGCGCACAGGGACGCCGATGGTGCGGATGCGGGTGACCTGAGTTGCCTCGGTCATGACTGCCTCCAGTCGCTCTCGTACATGAGTGATCCGGGTGTGGTGAGGAGCTCGCCGCTCTCCAGCCAGGTCTTCAGGCCGGAGAGGATCATCGGCCAGCCGCCGTAGATCTCGTCGTTCGCGCCCTCGCGGAGCTGGTCATGGGTGAGGACGAGCCGGCAGGAGTCGGCAACCTGCTCGATCTCCCAGGTGACCCTCGTGGCGCCCTCGCTCTTGACGTCGTCGCTCCACAGGGCGGTCATGGTGTGCACGAGCCGGCGCGGCGGGTCGGCTTCGATGACCTCGCCGTCCCCGAGCAGGCCCGGTGCGTTCGGGTGGCCCATCTCGAGCCGTGACCCTGGCTTCCAGTCGGACTCGACGCTCGCGCCGAAGTTGTACTTGCGCCGGATGTCCGGGTCGGTTATCGCCTCCCAGAGCCGTTCCGGGGTCGTCCGGATATAGATCTCGAAGATTTTCTCCATGGGCTTCTCCAGCTTCTGCTTGATCTCACTGAGCCCGGCGACCCAGGGCCCGGCGTACTTGCTTACCCAGCGGTCGTGGATGAGCCGGATCGGCACCGGGTTAAGGAAGTGCAGCTTCTCCCGGCCGCGCTTCCTCGTCACCACGAGTCCCGCCTCCTCAAGCTGCCTGAGGTGTTTCATCACGCCGAACCGGGTCATCGGGAACCGCTCCTCGAGCGCGCTCAGCGTCTGCCCGTCGGCGCGAAACAGCTCGTCGAGCAGCGCGCGGCGCGTCGGGTCGGCCAGTGCCCTGAACACCTCATCCACACGATCCAAAATATGTGACCGTTTGGTCACATGTCAAGGCCGGGGAGGGGAACGGGGCCGTCGTGCCGCGCCCGGGCTGGCCGCGCGCGGCAGCTGAGGGTCGCGTTGAGCCGTCGAAAAGTACCGGCATAGCGTTCAGGCATGACCTCTCGCTGGCCGGCCGTGTCGTACTCGCAGTGGAGCGACACGTGCGACACGTTGCACGCGCACACGCAGGTACTCGGGAAGCTCTCGGTCGCCCTGGCGCCGCCAGAACCGCAGCTGCAGCACGCGGCCCTGCGGCTGACGGCGCGAGGCTGGGAAACCGCGCCGCTGCCCGCTCCCGACGGCTCGGGATGGCTCGTCGCGCTGCTGGACCTGAGGTCGCACGAGGCGATCGTTGAGCACAGCAGCGGCCAGGCCGGGCGCATCCCGCTGACGCCTGACCGGCCCGTGGGCGAGGTCACCAGGCACCTGCTCGCAGCCGTGCGCCGGCTGGCCGGGCCCGTGATCATCGATCCGACCCCCCAAGAGGTCTGGTGGCACGATCCGCTGGACGCCGATGAGGAGCACGCGCGGTACGACCCCGACCAGGTGCAGGCGTATTTCCAGGCGGCCGGCCGGGCCGCGATGGTGCTCGCCGAGTTCCGGGCGCCCTTCCGCGGCCGGACGACGCCGGTCAACGCATGGTGGGGGTCGTTTGACCTCGCGGTGAACCTGTTCTCCGGGCAGCCCGCCGAGCCGCCTTCCCGTGGCTTCATCATGCGCAACTCCATGGACGCGCAGGAGGTGTCCGTCGGCTGGTGGCCCGGGGACCCGCGGTATCCGTCGGCCGCCTTCTACGCCTACGCCCACCCGGCGCCCGTCAGCTTCGGAGACGCACAGCTCAGGCCGCCCGCCGCTCACTGGGAACCAGGTCTCGGCGAGTTCATCCTGGACTGGGACAGCGTCGTTGCCAGCCCGGACCCGCACGCGGCCGGACTGGACTTCGCCCGGTCGGCGTTCAGCCACGCCTGCAAGGTGTGCGAGTGGGATCCCGCCCTGGTTGCCACGGCGCAGGGCTCACCGCCCCCCGTCGGCTAGCTGCTACCGCCCTCCGGAGGGAGAACCTGGCATGCTGGCCGGGTGAGCGAAGCAGATCCGCCGATCACCACCCGCCGGGCGCGGCTGTGGCACGCGGCTGAGTCGAGAAACATTCCCCTGCGGGCCATCCTGGCCACGGTCGCCGTTGTCGTGCTCGTCTACCTCGCCGCCCAGTTGATTGACCGGCTCCGCGGGGTTCTGCTCCTCCTCGTGGTCTCCGGGTTCATCGCGCTGCTGCTGAACCCGCTGGTCGTCGTGCTCCAGCGGCCGCTGCGCCGCCGCGGTCTGGCAGTCACGGTGGTCACGCTGCTGGCGGTCCTCGCGTTCGGCGGCCTCGCGACGGCGTTCGGCTACCCGCTGATCAACGGCGCGAGCCACCTGGCTGCCGACCTGCCCGCCTACGTGCGGCGGACGCAGCACGGCCAGGGCTGGCTCGGTCACCTGGTGACGCGGTATCACCTGCAGGCCTGGGTGCAGCAGAACGCCCCCAAACTGGCCGGCTACGCGCGAGACCTGGCCACACCTGCCCTCAGCCTCGGCAAGGGCGCTGTCTCGCTGATCCTCTCCCTGCTGACCGTCTTCGTCCTGGTGGTCCTCCTGTTGATGGAGGGCCCGAAGATGCGGACGGGCCTGCTCGGCATGATGAGTCCTGGCAGGGCGCGCCGCTATAGCGGCATCGCGAGGCAGGTCAACGCCGAGGTGACCGGCTACATGCTCGGCAACTTCGCCACCTCCGTCATCGCGGGTGTCGTGGTGCTGGTCACGCTGCTGATCCTGGGCGTGCCGTTCCCCTTCCTGTGGGCTCTCTGGGTGGCGCTGGTCGACTTCCTGCCGATGATCGGCGGGGCACTGGCTGGCATTCCCGTCGTGCTTTTCGCGCTGACCCACTCTTTCTCGGCCGCGCTCGTCACGCTGATCGTTTTCCTCGTGTACACCCAGGTCGAGAACCATGTGCTCAACCCGCTGATCATGAGCCGCACGGTGCGGATCAACCCGCTCCTCGTACTCGTATCGATCCTGGTCGGCGCGTCCATCGGCAGCTGGGTCGGCGGGATCTTCGGCGGTTTCGTGGCTGCGCTGCTGGCGATTCCGCTCGCGGGTGCCGGGCAGGTCATTGTGCAGGAAGTATGGCGGTCGACGGCCTCAGAGGCGCCGCACGGCATGACTACGACAGTCACGGCCACGACCGACGACGCCCCCCTGACGGCCCGGCCCACCCCAGCGGCCGACTGACGTCCGCGGCAGGCAGAGCTAGCTGCGCCGGCGGCTTCGCCGTGCGGGCGCGCCTAGCTCCGGCCCGATCTCCGCATTCAGCTGCAGCGGCAGTCGCGATGGCGGCTTGATCTCAGCCAGCTTGAGATAGCTGATCAGCCGCTGGCCGCCGCGGGTCGCGAGTGCCGCGAGCACTGCCTGCAGTTCTGTCACGTCCCGGGCCACCACGGTCAGCAGGTAGTCCATCTCGCCGGTGACGTTGTCCGCCGCGATGATCTGAGGCAGGGCCCTGACCTGGTCCTCGAACAGCCTGGTGGACCGCGGATCATGACGGCCGACCGTGGCCGCGACGTACAGCTGCAGCGGGAAGCCCGCCGCCTCCGGATCGACCTGCGCGCTGATCACGCGGATCACGCCAGTTTCCTTGAGCCTGCGGACTCGGTAGAGGGTGGCGGCAGGCGACAGGCCAACCATGCGGGCGAGCTCGACGTTCGTGCGGTCGGCGTCGGCCTGCAGCTCGGTGAGCAGTGTCAGATCAATGTCATCAAGCGAAACGGCCATGTTACAAAATTATAGTTGGCTTAGAACGTCAGCCACCAAATAGACAGCTGCTCGCAGGTTAGCTAGCTGTATGAACTTCCGCAACCGTCTCGTCGTCCCGGCCCTCGTGGCCGCTGGCGTCCTGTGGGGCACCACGGTGCCGCTGTCCAAGCTAGCGCTGGCCTGGCTGGCGCCTGGCTGGCTCGCATTCGTCAGGTTCGCGCTCGCTGGCGCGCTGCTGGCGATCGTGACGAGGCCGAGGCTGCGTGCCGCAACGAGTCCCGCGATTCTGGTCACCGGCGCGGCCGGCGACGGGGGTTCGGTCCTGCTGCAGAACCTGGGCATCGAGCGGACCAGCGTGACGCACGCGGCGCTGCTCATCGGCGCGACCCCGGTGCTGGTGGCTGTCATCGCCGCCGTGACCGGTCTTGGTGTCGCGCGCCCGGTGGCGTGGGCCGGGTTCGCGCTATCGCTGGCGGGGGTCGCCTTCATCGCCGGTGGCCGGGGTGCTGGGTCGAGTCTTGGCGGAGACGGGCTCGTGCTCGCCGGGCAGCTAGCCTCGGCCGGGTTCACCGTGTCCCAGGCGCGATTGCTCCGCGGCCGGGACCCAGTCGCCATGACGGCGGTGCAGCTCCTGGCGGCGGCGCTGGCTGTGCTGCCGGCGGCACTGGCTGGCGGGCCGGTGGCTGCGCACGGCGGCAGCGCGACGGCCATGCTGGCGACAGCGGCCCTGGTGCTGGCAGGCACCGTGGCGCCGACGACGTTGTTCGCCTTCGCGCAGAGCCGGGTAACCGCCGACGTCGCCGGGGCCTTCCTGAACCTGGAGCCGCTGTTCGGCGCGGCCATCGGTGTCATGCTTTTCGGCAACCCACTGGGTCCAGTGCAGATAGCCGGCGGGGCTGGCATCGTGACAGGCATCGGCTTGTCCACCTATCAGGTTGTGCGCGACGAGCGCACGCGCCGGCCAGCGCTGACGGCGGAGCCGGAGCCTACGACTCGGTCATCGCCGCGTACGGCCGCAGCGCAGGCGGTGGTATGCGCAGATCAGGCGGAGGCCGGGCCGAGGCCGGTAGTGGTGACGATGCGCCCGGCAATCGCCCCTCTCGCCGTTGACGCCGGCGACGGCAACGGCGCGCTCCGGTCCAGCAGGAGCCGGCCTGCTGCCTGACGCGCCAAACCGTCGGCGAGCTGCCGTCACGCGCGAGCGGGATGCTGTCCGCCGGGCGGCGCCTGCGGGTACTTCCAGGTCGGGCCGGGCGCCCGCTACGCCCGGCCCGACCTGGCGCTCGATAAGGCGGTGAGCCGCACCGCCGCCGTCAGCCGCAGGTCTCGCGATGACGGGCCGACCTGGACGGTAAACTCGCCGCCCGGCGTGATCCAGCTGGCCAGCGACTCGTCGTAGCGAGCGAACGCCCGCGCCGGGACCGTGACCGTGACCTGTGCGGTCTCGCCGGGTGCCGCGCGCACGACGGCGAACGCCGCGAGCGCGCGGACCGGGCGTCCCCTCCGCGCCGGATCGCCCGGCTCGCCCAGGTAGGCCTGCACAACTTCCTTGCCCGGCCTGCTGCCCGTGTTGCGGATGCGCACGCAGAGCTCCAGGTCGCCACCGTCGGGCAGCCAGCGAGCGCAGCCCAGGGACTCGTATTCCCAGGTCGTATAGCCGAGGCCATGGCCGAACGGATAAGCGGGCTCCAGGCCCGCCGCGTCGTACCCGCGGTAGCCGATGAGCAGTCCCTCGGTGTAGTCCAGGGTGTCGTCGTCAGCGGGCTTGGCATGCAGAACGGGCACCGCGGTCTCGGTCGCCGGGACGGTCACCGGCAGCCGGCCGCCGGGCTCTGCGTTTCCGAGCAGCACGTCGGCCAGCGCAGCCCCGAACTCCTGTCCTGGCAGCCACGCATAGAGGACCGCTGCGGCCTGCCTGGCCCATGGCATGAGCACGGGCATCCCCGAGTTGACCACGACGATCGTGTTGCTGTTGACCGCTGCCACCCGGGCGATGAGTTCATCCTGCCGGCCGGGCAGGGCCAGCGTGGGCCGGTCAAAGCCCTCGCTCTCGGTCAGCTCCGCCGAGCCGACCACCACGACCGCAGCGTCAGCGGCGGCCGCGATGGCCTCGGCATCCGCGAGCAGGTCGGCGTCCTCGGTCACGGCGACGATGCCAAGCCGAACGGCCAGCGGACCCTCGCCGTCCGGGGCCGGGCGGAACTCGACTCGCAGCCGCGTCGGGGCACCTGCCTCCAGCCATAGCCCAGCGCGAAGCTCGCCGGGCCGCGTCATGGCCTCGACGGGGTCGTTGGGCACCGTGGTCGTGCCGTTGATCACGGTGACGCCATCGACTTCCAGGTGCAGGCCGCCGACGCCAGCCAGGCCGAGCAGATGGCTCCCGGAATCTTCCGGTCGGAAGGTCGCCGTCAGAACTACCCGGCCGGGCTTGCCCCAGCCGATGCCGTCCGGAACCCCGTCCCACCAGGCCAGGTTCGCCGACGCCCGATGCTCAGCCGCGATGACCGCGCCCTGGGCGTCGGTGAACTCAAGGTGCAAGCCCGGCGTGCCAGTCACCGGGTCGGTCAGGCTACCGGGCGGCGCCTCGGGCACGGTATGCCACGTCTGGCAGCCAGCCGAGACGCTGACCTCCACGTGGTCAGCCAGCGCGGCTCGGAGCGCGTCCGCAGGCACCGAAACGGACACAGGGGTGACCCCCGCGCTGCCGCCGCCCTGGATGACCGGGCTGATGGCGTTCGGGCCGATGATGGCAAGCCTGGAGATCCGGCTGTCGAGCGGCAGCGCGTCGCCGGAGTTGCGGAGAAGCACGAAGGACTCGGCCGCGGCGTGCCGGAGCAGCCCGGCGGCGACGAGCGCCGGCGCCCGGCCATTCACGGGGCGGCTGGCCGGCGCCGGAGCCGCCGACTCGGACAGCGCGCCAACCCGGCGAGCGAGCCGGAGCAGCCGGACGACCTTGTCGTTGAGCAGGTCCTCGGTGACGGTGCCGTCCTCGACGGCGCGGACGAGCAGTTCGCCCCAGGGGCCGTCGGGTCCTGGCATCGACAGGTCCAGCGTGGCGAGCGCGGTTTCGCGTGTGCTGCGCGCCGCATCCCAGTCCGAGGTGACGACGCCGTCAAAGCCCCACTCGTTCTTGAGCACGTCCCGCAGCAGGCGCAGGTTCTCGGTCATCCGGGTGCCATTGACCTTGTTGTACGCGGCCATCACGAGCCAGGCGCCGGCTTCCCGGACGCAGGTCTCGAACGGGGGCAGGTAGAGCTCGCGAAGGACGCTCTCGCTGAGCCGGGCGTCGTAGGTCCACCGCGCGGTCTCGGAGTCGTTGGCGACGAAGTGCTTGACCGTCGCCCCGACGCCGGCTGACTGCACGCCGCGGACGTAAGCGGCTGCGAGGCCGGCAGTCAGCACCGGATCCTCGGCGAAGAACTCGAATCCGCGGCCACCGAGCGGCGTCCGCATGAGGTTGACTGTCGGCGCCAGCAGTACATCGACACCTTTACTCCGGGCCTCGGCTCCGAGCGCGGCGGCAACTCGATAAACCAGGTCCACGTCCCAGGTAGCACCGAAAGCGGAAGGCGAGGGCAGGCACGCGGACGGATGGCGCTCGTCCTTGAACGTACCGCGGACGCCATTCGGGCCGTCGGAGGTAACCATCGGCCGAAGCCCGATCGGCGCACAGTCGTGGGTGCGCCAGCTGTCGGCGCCGGACAGCAGCCGGACTTTCTCCGGGATCGGCAGTGCTGCGGCCAGGTCGCGCTCAGTGGGAGGCCTGGCGATCACCAGCGGGATCGCTGGTAGCCGGGATGAGGATCCCCCTGACCCGCCCGCGGGCGCTGACAGGTCCGTCGGCTCCGCCGAATCCATGCTGGTGGTACTCCTCGTGGCGGGGCGGGTCGTCAGTTCCGGAACCGTCATGATACGTCTCGCGTGCGGCCGGCGGCGTGGTGCGGGCGGGTGGCCCCTGCCCGGCCGGGAACCCGGCCGGGCAGGGTGCACCCGTGATGAGATGTCGTCACGGTCGCAGCAGCCTCAGGAAACTGGCTTGAGCTGCTGGAGGACGACGAGCACCTCCGGAATGTTCGGACCTGGGTCCGAGTAGGCGTTGCTCGAGCTCGGCCAGCCTGTGTAGTCGCGGCTGGAGAACTCCGCCCATGACGCGCCCTGCAGCAGCGGCGCCACCGGGACCTGGGTGGACTCGACGTTGGCGAGCGTCGCGATCGCGGCGTTCTGCGCGTCGGTCGTGGTGGCAGTCGCGTACGCGTTCAGCGCCGCCTGTGCCTGTGCGTTGTTGAACCGGCCGTAGTTAGCGCCGGCGGTCTGGCCGACCGGTGCCGACAGCGTGTAGTTCATCCAGTTGTTGTAGGTGAAGTACGGGGTCAGCCCCTGGGCACCCCAGTGGATAGCAGCGTCGAAGCTGCCGTTGTTGAGGTCACCGGTCCAGATGTTCGGGCCGTTGGTGCCTGCGTCGCCCTTGACCGAGGCGTTGAACCCGAGCGCGTTGAGCTGCTTCACGATTAGCTGCGCGTCGGTGTAGTAGTCGGTGTAGCTGACCGGGTCCTCGATCGAGAACGTGATCTGCTGACCGTTCTTCTGCCACTTTCCGCCGACCTGACTGTACCCGTCGGCGGTAAGGATCGAGCTGACCTTCGAGGCACTGCCGGTGGCCGGCAGGTCGTTGGCCAGGCTCGACGGCAGGTAGCTCTGCTGCGCCGAGAGCATGCCGGCCGAGCTGGTCACCGGCGGCTCGTTGTTGGACTCACCGTCCGTCGACAGCTGCTGCCTGTTGATGCCGTAGCTGACTGCCTGCCGGACGGCGGGGTCGCTCAGCGGAGCCTTGGTCGTGTTGAAGAACAGGCCGACGACGTTGTTGTCGCTGAAGTACGGCGCCGAGGGCTGCCACAGGCCGTTGTCCTTGTTCTTCGACAGGTAGTTCTGCGACACGCCGGTGATCGAGATTCCGCACCAGTCAATGGTGCCGTCCGAGCACGGCGGCAGCAGGTTGGCGTTGTTGGAGTAGGCGGGGAAGCTCAGCTCCGACACCTTGATGCTGGACTTGTCGTAGTAGCTCGGGTTGAGCTTCATGGTGTAGCCCGTCGAGCTGAACTTGTCGAGCAGGTACGGGCCATCGCTCAGCGGGTTGGCGTCTTTGTACGTGGCCGGGTTGGACACGTTCTGGTAGACGTGCTGCGGCACGATCGGCGTCTGCAGGATGTAGAACGCGCTGGCCAGTTCCGGCGCGGAGAACGTGAGGACTGCCGTCGTGGCGTTTGGTGCCGTCACGCTGTCCGGGACCGGGATGGTCCAGTTGGCGTTCAGCGCCGCGTTGTTCTTGATCAGGTTGTAAGTGAACGCGACGTCGGCCGAGCTGAACGCCTTGCCGTCGCTCCACTTCACCCCGGACCTCAGGGTAATCGTGAGTGTCTTGCCGTCGGGCGACCACGAGTAGGCCGTGGCCAGCTCGGGGATGGGCGCCTGGGTGGGGTCCTGGGTGTTGAACACCATCAGGGGCTCGTAGTAGAGGTTCACGGCGTGGGTGACGTACCCGATCGAAGTAGTACCGAACGGGTTGAAGTTATCGACCATCGGTGAGATGGCCGTGGTGACGATGGTGAGTGGTTTGCTCGATGAGCCTGATGATGAGCCAGACGTGCTGCCGCAGGCTGCAATCCCCATCGCGAGGACCGCTCCCGCAGCAATGCTGCCTGCGATTTTGCGATTCATTACCTCTAGACTCCAAAGGTGCCCGGCCGGCCGTATGCCGGCCTGATGTGATGACCGTGTCGGGGTCTGTTGCTGGTGGCGGCACCGGTCGGCCGGGTAGCTGCTTGCCGGGATCCCCCGGAAGCTCGCCAGCCCCGCAGACCGTGCACCGGTGTTGTCGGTGACCTGGTTGCCGCTAGGCCGTGTCGGTGCTCATCACCTCTCCTCCTTCCAGGTCGGGCGAGCCCTCGCGGGCGTGTGGCGTCGTCTCCCGGCGCGGTGCGGCGGGGGACTGGGCACCGGGATCGAGCAGCCAGCAGGCGCTGACGTGCCCGTTTCCGGCGGAGAGGGCCGGCGGCGTCCGCTCGGCACAGATCGCCATGGCGTGCGGGCACCGGAGTCGGAACCGGCAGCCAGATGGCGGCGCCACCGCGCTGGGCGGGGCGCCAGCGCCGCGCAGCGTGACCGGCGTGACCCGCTCGGGGTCAGGCGCGGCGCTGAGCAGCAGCTGGGTATAGGGGTGGGCCGGTGAGTCGGTGACCCGGACGGCCGGTCCGGATTCGACGACCTGGCCCGCGTACATGACGATGACCGTGTCGGCCAGGTACCGGGCCGAGGCGATGTCATGCGTGATGTAGAGGATCGCGAGGTGATCGCGATCCCGCAGGTCGGCAAGCAGGTTGAGGACGCCGAGGCGGATCGACACGTCGAGCATCGACACCGGCTCGTCGGCCAGCAGGACTCGCGGCTCCACGGCCAGCGCCCGGGCGATTGCCACCCGCTGCCGCTGGCCGCCAGACAACTCGTGGGGGTACTTGTGCACGTACAGGTCGGCGGGTGTCAGCGCCACCCGCTCGAGAACCGCCGCGATCTTGTCATCGAGATCAGCTCCCGCCCGGGCCAGGCGGTGCACTTTGAATGGCCGGCTAGGTGGTAGTGGACGTCGTGGATCGGGTTGAGGGAAGCGAACGGGTCCTGCAGCACCATCTGCACGGTCTTGGCGTAGTCGAGCTGCCGTCGCTGCGTGCGCGGCACAGCGCGGCCGCCCAGCAGCAGCTCGCCTGAGGTCGGGTTCGCGAGCCGGGCGAGCAGCCTGGCCAGGGTGGTCTTGCCCGATCCGCTCTCGCCGACCACGGCCGTGACCTGGCCAGCCCGCAGTGCGAGCGACACGTCGTCGACGGCGTGCACCACCGGTCCGGACCCGCCGATCCGGCCGAGCCGCCGGGCCGCCCCCGGCACGGCCGTGTGCACGGGGAAGTGCTTGGTGAGGCTCCGGGCCTCGAGCACGGCCGTGGTCGTGTCGGGCGCCGCTAGTGTCGGCGCGGTCATGCCGTACTCCCTTGCTCTATCCGCTCCGCCGGAGCGAGTGGGGCTGCCCAGTCCGCGTCGGATGGCTCGGGCACAGCCAGTTCCACCGGAGTCCGCTGGTCGCGATGCTGGAGCCAGCAAGCGGCCAGCCGGCCGCTGGCGCCGACGGCGACCAGCGGCGGATCGTCCGAAGCGCACCGGTCGAGGGCAAACCGGCAGCGCGGGTGGAACACGCAGCCAGGCGGCAGCATCCGCAGGTCAGGGGGCGAGCCGGGAATGCCGGTCATCGGCGTCCGCGGACCGTGCAGCGGCGGGAACGAGCTGAGCAGGCCGAGTGTGTACGGGTGCCGCGGAGCACGGAAGAGTGCGCCCGCGGGCGCCTGCTCCACCAGCCGGCCCGCATACATCACCGCGATCGAGTCCGCGATCTCGATGAGCAGGGACAGGTCGTGGGTGATGAAAAGGATCGCGAAACCGAGCTTGTCCCGCAGGTCCTTCAGCTCTTCCAGGATTTCCCGCTGAGTGACGACGTCGAGCGCCGTCGTGGGCTCGTCCATGACGACCACCTGGGGCTGCAGGGCAAGTGCCATGGCGATCATGACGCGCTGCCGCATTCCCCCGGAGAGTTCGTGCGGATGGCTGCTCAGCCGGTCGGTGTTGATGCCAACCATCTCCAGCAGCTCAGCTGCCCGGGCCGCGCGCTCCCGGCGGGACACTCGCGGCATGTGCGCAGCGATCGCGTCGGTGAGCTGAGTCCGGATTGTCATAACCGGGTTGAGCGCGTTCATCGCGCTCTGCAGCACCAGCGACACCTGCGACCAGCGAAGCACGCGAAGGGCCTGGTAGTCGGCCGTCAGCATGTCGACCACGCTGCCGTCCTCGCCGAACAGCCGTACCTCGCCGCCGGTGATGACCGCCGGCGGCCGCAGCAGCCTGGTGGCCGCCATGACCAGGGTGGACTTGCCGCTGCCGCTCTCGCCGGCGAGGCCAACTACCTCACCGCGCCGCAGCACGAGGTCGGCGCCGGTGACCGCGTGCACCGCACCCGGCCCCTCGCCGTAGTCCACACACAGACCGCGAATCTCGAGCAGCCGCTCGCCGATCACGCCCTGCCTTCCTTACCTGAGGTTCCCGTCGTCGCCGCGTGGATGACTAGGGTCAGCGCGAACTCCTGGCTGCGCAGCGCCCGAGCCCGGCGGCGGTCGCCGGAGCGCCTGGTCAGCCCGGCCGCACGCAGGCGCGGGTTGATGAACTCGTCGATGCCGAAGTTCAGCAAGACCAGCGCGGTGCCCAGCAGGGCGATGGCGAGACCGGGCGGGATGAACCACCACCAGTACCCGGTCAGCTCCGCGTTGCTGGCCTGGGCGTAGAACAGGATGCCGCCCCAGTTCCAGTTGGGATTGACCAGTCCGAGGAAGGACATCGCGGTGTAAGTCCCGACCGCGTACAGCACGGTGAACAGGAACGAGCTGGCGACGATCGGGGTGAGGTTCGGCAGGATCTCCGTGAAGATGATCCGCCACCGGCGCTCGCCAATGATCCGGGCCGAGTCGACGTAGTCCCGGTTCCGCAGCGACAACGTCTGCGCGCGCAGAACTCTGGCGCCCCAAGCCCAGCCCGTTACGGAAATAATGAGGCCCACGAGGAAGAGATCGTTGCTGCCGGTCTTGCCGAGGAACCCGAACAGGATCACCAGCAGCGGCAGCGCGGGCATCACCAGAAAGATGTTCGCGAGCATGGACAGCAGGTCGTCCGCGAGTCCGCCCAGGTAGCCGGCGGCCACGCCGATCACCACCGACAGAGCCGTGGCGATGACCCCGGCGAGGAACGACACCATCAGCATGTCGCCGCCGCCGACCAGCAGCTGCGAGAACACGTCCTGCTGCAGGTTCGTGGTGCCGAGCCAGTGCGCCCCCGAGGGCGGCAGCGGGACCGGCGAGTTCGCGAAGGTCGCATCCGGGCTGTAGGGCGCGACGAGCGGCCCGATGATCGCCAGGAGCACGAAGAACACCAACACGGCCAGGCCCGCGATGATCTTCGGAGAGCGGGGCAGCCGCAGTGCGCGCGGCCGTCGGGCCGCCGTCCTGCCGCCCGCTGCGGGTTCCGGCACGGGGCTGTTGCCTGTGAGCTGCTCGGTGCCGATGCCTACCGCCATGGCTCAGGCCTCCTGCCGGGTGCGTGGGTCGAGGAAGACGTAGACGAAGTCGGCGATCAGGTTGGCCGCGAGCACCGCAAAGGTGATGATCAGGAACAGCCCCTGCATGAGTGAGTAATCGTTGTTGGACACTGCCTGCAGGAGCAGGCTGCCGAGGCCCGGATAGCTGAACACGATCTCGGTGAGCAGCGAGCCGGAGACAATGAAGCCGATCGCCAGCGCGAAGCCGGAGATGCTCGGCAGGATCGCGTTGCGGGCTGCGTACCAGATCACCCGGTTCTTCCGGAGTCCCTTGGCCGCTGCGAGGAGCACATAGTCCTCGTCCATCGTCGTGAGCATCACGTTGCGCATGCCGACTATCCAGCCGGCCGCCGACGCGACGACGATCGTCAGCGCCGGCAGCACCGCATGGTTGATGAGGTCGCTGATATAGGGCCAGGTGAACGCCGGGAAGTCGGTGGCATTGGAGGCCCGCGAGGTCGGGAACCACCCGAGCGTGATGGCGAACAGGTCGATAGCCAGGAAGGCGAGGAAGAAGTACGGCGCGGCCTGGAAGAACGTGACGACCGGCAGCAGATTGTCCATCCAGCTGCCGCGCTTCCAGGCCACGACAGCGCCGATCGCGGTGCCGAGCACGAAACTGATGAGCGTAGCGACACCCACCAGCCCGAGCGTGTAGGGCAGCGCCTCCCGGATGACGGTGCTGACGGGCGCGAATGAGTTACCTGACGACACGCCGAGGTTGCCGTGCAGGACGTTGCTCCAGTAGTGCAGGTACTGCGCCCACCAGCTCGCCTTGGTGTGGACGCCGAACTGCAGGTCCAGAGCGTGGATAGTGGCCTTCGTGACGGTCACGCCCTGCATGTGGGACAGGATGGCGTCGACGGGGTTGCCGGGGATCAGCCGGGGGATCAGGAAGTCCAGGCTGATGGCGACGGCAGCGGTCACCGCGTAGAAGAAGAGCCGCCGTGCGATCACGAGCATCTAATCCGAAAATCGGTGAGTTGATGGCGCGCGGCAGCGCCCGGCGGAGCGCAGCGGAGCCGGGCTGGGGTTAGGGGTTGTTCAGGCTGCGCGTTCGAGGATGACTGTGTAGCCGAGGGCCTCGAGCTGGCGGACATAGCCGCGCCGGCGACGGTCGGGATCGATGCGGGTGTCGTAGAAGTCTGAGCCGAGGTCGGCGTAGCGTGCGCCCGGGTCGGACAGCAGGTGCCAGATGATGACCAGGATCGACCGGCCGACGGCCACGATGGCTTTCTTCGAGCCGCGGCGGCGGGCGATCCGCCGGTACCGCTCGCCCAGGAAGTATCGGTGCGGGCCGCGCCGACGGCGGCCTCGCCCAGGATCCGGGCCAGGTAGCGGTTGCCGTGGCCGGTGGTGCCCTTGCCTTTCTTCTTGCCCGCCGATTCCTTCACGCCGGGCGCGAACTTCGCCCACGAGACCAGGTGACCGGCGGTGGGGAACCTGCTCATGTCGACACCGATCTCGGCGATGATGACCGCGGCGGCGACGCGGCCGATGCCGGCGATCTCATCCAGCCGGTCAGCCGCATCAGCGAAAGGGGCGACCAGCTCCTCGATCCGCTGATCGAGCTCGGCGATGTCGGCGTCCAGGCCATCGACGCGGCCGACCATCTTGGCGAGCAAGAACCCGTGGTGATCGGTGAAGTGCCCGCTGAACGCCTCTTCCAGCGCGCTGATCTTGCGCCGCATCGAGGTGCGGGCCAGCTGCGCCAGCACTTTCGGATCGCGCTGGCCGCCGATCAGGGCGGCCAGCATGGCCCGTCCCGAGACGCCGAAGATGTCGCTGGCCACCACGCTCAGCTTGATGCCGGCGTCTTCCAGCAGCTTCTCGGCCCGCTGCTTCTCCGCGGTCCGGGCGGCCACCAGGTCAATCCGGTAGCGGGTGACATCCCGCAGCCGCCGGATCGGGGGCGGCGGCACGAAGCTGGGCCGGATCATCTGCCGCTCGGCGACCTTGCACAGCCACACCGCGTCCAGCTTGTCGGTCTTGGGCCGGCCCGGCAGGTGCTTCACGTCCCGCGCATTCACTAGCCAGGTGTCAAACCCCGCGGCTTCCAGCACCCAGAACACCGGCTTCCAGTAATCGCTGGTCGCCTCCATCACCACCCGGCTCACCCGCAGCTCGGCCAGCCGGGCCGCTAACGCCAGCAGCGACCGGGTCATCGTCGGCCAGGTCGTCACCTCATGCAGCCGGCGGCCCGGCCGGTCCTGATCCGGGACCCGCGCGCAGCACGTCAGCTCGGCCTTGCCGATATCCAGCGCCGCGACCCGCTCGATGATCTCCTCACGCTCCTGCGTCTCCCGCAGCATCCGCGACCTCCTCGCTCCGGACCGGCCACCAGGTGGCTGCCCGCAGGGGCCGCAAAGGGGAAGCAGAATCTAATCCGCGTGCTCAAGGCGACAAGGAAGGACCCAGTGCGCGGCCCCCGGCACCCAGCTAACTGACGGCCTCCAGCGACCATAGGCGCTCGGCGTCGGCGGGCAGCCACCCCCGATTTTCAGCCCGGAACGGGCATCCCACAAGGGACACCCGAGCTAACTGGCCCTCCCGAACATTCCCGCCATTTACCTGGTCCCCTCGGACTTCTGCTGGGCTAGGAACTCTTGGTCACAACCGCAGGACTCGCGGCGGATGAGCCGGGTCGGCAGCGCGATGTCCCGGCCGCGGGGGCTGTCGGCGCCGTCCGGGCCTCGGCCGATCATGGCGTAGACGGTCTCGAACGCGGTCGCACCGAGGTCCTGAATGGACTGGCGGACGCTGGTGAGCTGCGGGCGCAAGTGCCGGGCTACCGGGATGTCGTCGAACCCGGTCACCGCGACGTCGCCGGGCACGGAGATTCCATGCAGCGTCAGCGCGTGCAGCACGCCGATCGCGGACTGGTCGTTCGCGCACACAATGGCTCGCGGCAGTTCGGTACCGGCGGCTATGAGGTTCTCGATGGCCTGCGCGCCGCCCGCCGCCTGGTAGCCACCCCGCCACGCTTCGCCAGAGAGCAGCCACGCGCCCGCGGCAGCTACCTCCTGCGCCAGCGCCTCGCCTCGGCTCAGGCTGTCCGGGCTGCCCTCATGCCCGGCCAGGTAGGCGATCGTCCGGTAGCCGTGATCGAAGATCAGGTGGCGGGCGAGATCTCGCATGCCGCCCTCGTTGTCGCCGTGGACGTTTGCGGTCGTCTCCGTCGGCTGGCCGGCCAGTGTGACGACCGGCACCTGGCGAGAAAGCACGTCCAGCTGCTCGGGCGACAGCACGCGGTCGTGCAGGATGAGCCCGTCGCTCTTGCGGGCCAGCGCGAAGATCTGTCGGCCCGCATCCGGCTCGTCCAGATCCACCGACCTGATAAGGAGATCGAAGCCGTGCCGCTGGGCCACTATCTCCATGCCCCGGTTGATCATGTCGGGGAACTGGAGGTTCTCATCCTCATCGGCGAACATGTTGGCGTCGCGACCTTGCGGCCGCCGGACGACAACCCCGATGACCTCTTTGAGCCGGGCGCTGAGTGCCCGGGCGGCGCCGTCGGGCACGAATCCGAGTTCTTCAACGGCCTGCAGGACGCGGTGCCTGGTGTCGGCCTTCGGGTTGCCTTGACCATTGAGCACCCGCGAGACCGAGGCGATCGACAGCCCGGCGATCCTGGCTACGTCGTAGATCGTGGGCGGCTGAGCCGGCTGAACCAGAACGGCGGTCTGCGTCGGGAAGGTCGGCTGGACCGGCACGGCAGCATGCGTCGGCTGAGTTGACTGCCCTGGCTGACTTGACTGCCCTGGCTGAGCAGCCGCGCCAGTAACTGCATCCACTTCCTGCACCGCCGGTCTCGTAGGCCGGGCATTACGGCCCGTTTTGGAAGCGCTTACGAAAGCGCTTTCGTAAGCGCTTACCTTGGGTCCCTTGCAGCCCTTCGGCGTTTGCCGCTTCGGAGTAAGGGGTTTCAGAAAGCGCTTACTTTCCTGATGGCAGGAGCGTAGAACGACCGGTGTGCGACCACAAGCGCCGAAGGTAACCGTTACATGAACGTGACATTGAAGTTAAATCCGCTCAGGCCTGGCCGTCGGGGACGTGGCGCTCGAGCGCGCTGAACCTGCGCCGAAGTCCGGCCGGCCGCGCGGCTCGGCGGCGTGTCGCGTCAGCCGGTCGCTGTCACCGAACCCCGCGCGGGAACCGGCCGGCCGCGTCGGCGGCCACGCCGCAATGGCGCACCGGTCAGCTAGCCGGCTGCGCCTCTCCTTCCGCGGCGAGCTGCCGTCCGAGGTTGTCGGTGACATAGTCGATGGCCTCGGCACTCCCCGGCAGTACCCCGACCATGGTGAAGAAGGCGTGCATCTGGCCGGTGAACCGCCGCCGGGCGACGGGAACCCCGGCGAGAGCGAGCTTCTCCGCGTACGCCTCACCCTCATCGCGCAGCGGATCATGCTCCGCTGTCAGCACGATGGCGGGCGGCAGCCCGCTGACGTCGTCGGCCTGCAGCGGCGAGGCGTCTGGGTGCTTCCGGTCGGCGAGGTCGGGCGCGTAGTGGTCCCAGAACCAGATCATCGACTCGCGCGTCAACAGCAGCTGGTTCTCCGGGTCGAGGCAAGACGCCGTATCGAGGTCCGCGTCGGTCACCGGGTAGACGAGCACCTGGCTGGCCAGCCGGGGTCCGCCCGCGTCGCGGGCGCGGCGGGCGACGACGGCCGCCAGGTTGCCGCCGGCGCTGTCTCCCATCACCACCAGCGGAACGACACCGCCGGCGATCTCGGTCATCCGCTCGTTCGCCCACAGCAGCGCGGCCCACGAGTCGTCGACCGCGGCCGGGAAGCGGTGCTCGGGGGCGAGCCGGTAGTCGACGTTCACGATGGCGGCGTGCAGCCGGTTCGCGAGAACCCTTACCACAGGATCATGGGTGTCAAGGTTGCCGATGACCCAGCCGCCGCCGTGGAAGTACACCAGCAGCGCGCGAATGTCGCCGGCGGGCACGAGGACGCGCACCGCGAACTGGCCGCCATCCGCGGTCGAGACCTGCTCGTCGTACGCCGTGGCTACATCGGGTCCCGGCGGGGACAGCGCGCCCATCGCGGCCATCGCCTCGCGGCCCTCTTGCGGTGTCTGCTCGTGCAGTGGCGGGGCCCCGGACTCGGCGTATGCCGCGAGCAGGCCAGCCGTCGCCTCGTCAATCGCCATCGCTACTCCTGTCTGCTCGCCTTCGGTGGCAGCAGCCTGGTAACACGCCGGCCGCGCCCCGGACGCTACTACGGGGTCGTGGCGGCGGGCAATATGTCCCGCTCGCTCTCGGAGGTCCCGCTGGCTATGCACCGCTGGCCGTACTGGCCCCGTACCGTGGAGCCGTGGAGTTCAGCCGAGAACTGCGCGACGACGTGATAGCCGGTGACATCACCCTGACGTTCCGGCTGTGGAGCCGGCCGCAGGTGCGCGCCGGCGGGCGGTACGCCGTCGGTCCGGCGCTCATCGAGGTCGAGTCCATGGAGCTGGTGCCGTTTAGTTCGGTCACCGACGCCGACCTGGACCGCACCGGCGAGCAGGACCTGGAGTCGCTGCGCCGCCGAACCGCGCACGCAGGACCGGTGCACGACGACACGCTCGTCTACCGCATTGAGTTCCATGTCGTGGTCGCCTGACGACGCACCCTTCAGGCCTGGCGCGACCACGGAGCAGCACGGTCGCCGCGCTCATGGGTGGTCATTTGGTACCCCCAGAGGGGTAGCTATTAGCCAGCCATGCCCGAGCGCTGGGGGTTCGCGCAGCGCGCTTTACTGCTCGGCGCTTTACTGCTCGGCGAGGATCGCCTCCAGCTCGGCGAGCGGGTCGCGGACGACGGGTCCGGTGGTGCGCACGATGGCGCGGCGGATCACGCCCGGGAAAGTGAACGGCGCCGAATAGCCCTCACCGACTGCGGGTCCCCATTCGTAACCGCATGTCAGGCCCACGCCGGTGCCGGTGAACCCGGACGGCGTGAACCGGGGGATCGCACCGCGGCCGACCTCAGCCTCGTCGCAGCGCAGCACGCCAGTGCCGCCGAGTCCGCCGTCCTTGGTGAACTCGTACTCAAGCCGGTGCTCGCCAGCAGTCACCAGAGCGGCCGACGCGACGACGTGCCGCTCCTTGCCGTACAGGTTGTGCACGTAGCGGGGCCGGCCATCCAGGATGTGCAGGGACCAGCCGCCGAGCGCGGAGCCGAGGGCCAGCAGCACCCCGTCGGGCTGAGTCGCCGACGACGAAATCGACGACGAGCACGTGCGAGCGGTTCCGCACGTTGACAGCGACCGATTCCGGGACCGGCGCGCCGCCCTGGGCGTACCGGTACTCCGAGCGGGGCTGCCGCCGGTCCGGCTTCGGGTGCACGAGTGCCCACAGCGGCCTGTTGTCCAGCGGCAGGACCTGGTTGCGCCGCGCCTCCTGCCACCACAGATCGACAAGCTCCGCCGCCTTCTCCGGATGCTGCGGGGCCAGGTCGCGGGTCTCCGACAGATCCGACGTGACGTCGTACAGCTCCCAGACGTCCTCGTCGAACGGCGCGTTCGGGTTCTGGTCGTCATACAGCGGGCCCACCGGATGGAAAGTGACCGCCTTCCAGCCACGGTGGTAGATCGCCCGCGAGCCGAACATCTCGAAGTACTGCGTCTGGTGCCGCTCGGCAGCCGCCGCGCCCGCCTGCCCGAGCAGGTAGCCGAACGAGACCCCGTCCAGGGCGGTCTGCTCGATGCCGTCGAGTTCCGCCGGCGGCAAGACCCCGGTCAGCTCGAGCACGGTGGGGAGCACGTCGATCGCGTGCGCGAAGTGGTGCCGGATGGCGCCGGGCTGGACCAGGTCCCGGGTCGTCCCGGCCGGCCAGGACAGAATGCACGGGTCGGCGACGCCGCCCTCGTGTACCTCGCGCTTCCACCGGCGGAACGGCGTGTTACCCGCCATCGTCCAGCCCCACGGATAGTTGTTGTGCGTGAGCGGACCGCCGATCTCGTCGATCCGGGCCGCCATCTCGTCCGGTCCGGCCGGGTCCAGGTTCTGCAGGCGCATGTCGTTGATGGAGCCCTCGGCGCCGCCCTCGGAACTGGCCCCGTTGTCCGACACCACGCAGACGACCGTGTTGTCGAGCTCACCCCGTTCCCGCAGGAAGTCCAGCAGGCGCCCGACCTGTGCGTCGGCGTGGGACAGGAACCCGGCGAAGCACTCCATGAACCGCGCGGCGACGGCCTGATCGCGAGCCGAGAGCGACTCCCACGCCGGTACCCAGCCCGGCCGCGCCGACAGAGCGGTCGACGGCGGCAGGAGGCCCGAGGCGAGCTGCCGCTCGAACGCGGCGGAACGCCACGCGTCCCAGCCGGTGTCGAACCGGCCGTGGTAGCGCGCCCGCCACGACGCAGGCGGCTGGTGCGGGGAGTGGCACGCGCCGGTGGCGAAGTAGAGGAAGAACGGCCGGTCGGCATCCACGGCTCGCAGGTCACCGAGGAACTCGATGGCCCGGTCCGCGAGATCGGAGGTCAGGTGATATCCGTCGGAGAAAGACCGCGGCGGGCGCACCGCGTGGTTGTCGTGGAACAGCGCCGGCACGAACTGGTGCGTCTCGCCGCCATGGAACCCGTACCAGCGGTCGAAACCGCGGGCTAGCGGCCAGGTCGCACGCGATCCCGCCATGTTGGTCTCGTCCTCGGGCGACAGGTGCCACTTGCCGACGGCGTAGCACGCGTAACCGGCGGCCCGCAGGATCTCCGAGAGGTAGCCGTTCTCTCGCGGCGGCTTGCCCCAGTAGCCGGGGAAGCCGACAGCGAGGTCGGCGACCCGGCCCATGCCGCTGCGGTGGTGATTGCGGCCGGTCAGCAGGCAGGCCCGGGTAGGCGAGCACAGCGAGGTGGTGTGAAAGTTCGCCAGCCGCACGCCGTCGGCCGCGAGGCCGTCGAATACCGGCGTTTCGATGTCCGAGCCGTAACAGCCGAGCTGCGCGTAACCGACATCGTCGAGCACCACGAGGACGACATTCGGTGCACCGGGCGGCGGCACAGGCTCGGGCGGCCACCAGGGCTCCGAGTCCCGCCAGTCCGTTCCGATCCTGCCCTCGAAGTGCGGTGCCACCGAAGCGCTCCTCTTCCCCCGGTCTAACCCCTGGACCTGGCAGCCGGGCCTGCGGTCCTTCATCATGGTCCGATGGCGGACGATCTCGCCCCCGCGGGGGGTTCAGGGGCGTCGCCCCCCTTGGTCAGCATCGCGGGGGGTTCAGCGGCAGCGGCCCCCGATGCTCCGGCCGCGGCGGCGCGCACCCGGGCGCAGTTGCTTCGCTACGCCCTCGGCATTGTCGTGGGCATCGTCGTGCTCGCGCTGCTGTTTGGCAGGCGAGGCGAGCTGGACGCGGCCGTCCGCCAGCTCGGCAGCGCCAGCCCGCAATGGGTCGCAGCGGCGATCGGCGCAGAATCACTGTCCTTGCTCGGCTACGCCGCGCTGCAATGGCGCGTGCTCCGGCTCGCCGACCCGGGCGCGGACGTGCCGCTGCCGGGCCTGTTCCTGCTGTCGCTCGCCAACGACGCGATCGCCTGCACGGTACCGGGGGAGCCGGCCCCCTCCAGCGCCTACCGCTACCGCTACTACCGGCGACGCGGGGCGAGCGCGGCCGCCGCCGGCTGGACGGTGTTCACGATCCTCGTCGCGCAGGCCATCGGCATGTCCGTCGTCCTGCTGACCGGCGTCCTCGTGGCGCTGGCGGCAACCACGGTGGCCGGCGGCAAGGCAGCCAGTCCCGCAGGTATCGGGGTAACCGTCCTTGGGCTGCTCGTCGTCCTCGCCGCGGGAGCAGTCCTGATCCGCCGCGACCTCGTGCTGGGCCTGGCGAGCGCCGTCGCCGGCCGCCTGGCTGCGCCGGCGGCATCAGCCGCCCGGCAGCCAGCCGCGCGGACTGCCGGCCCGGATCGCGGGGACACTGACCCGGATGCGGGACATCCCGCTGAGCCCGGCGGCGACGGCGGGGGTGGTCGCGATCGCGACCGGGGTGTGGCTCTGCGACTTCGGCTGCCTGCTGTGCGCCTTCCGCGCCGTCCACGCTGCCATTCCGTGGCACGGGGTGCTGCTCGCCTACGGCGCGGCGGTGGTCGCCGGGTCGCTGCCGATCGTGCCCGGCGGCCTCGGCATCATCGAGGGCAGCCTCGCCGTCGTGCTCGTCGCCTACGGGGCCAGCCGGCTGCCCGCGGTATCGGCCGTCCTCGCCTTCCGGATCGTGAACTACTGGCTCGCTGTCGCCGTCGGGTGGGTCAGCGTGGGGCTGGTCGCCCTCCAGTCGCGGCGAGGTCCGGACGGACGCAGCGCAGCCGGCCAGGACACGGTCCGATAAACCCTTCAGAACGGAACGTGGTCGCCGTCGGCCGGTGCCGCCGGCCGGGTCGCAGCCGCGACCGGCTAGTCACCGGCGCGCCGGCCACGGCCGGCGCCGGACCGTATACTGCACACCGCTAAGCGCGCTGTGCGCCTCGTAAGCTCGCGCCGGCACTGGCCAAGATCAGAAGGGGACCGGGGATGGCCCACGCCTCAGTCGCGTCGCGGCGCGAGCCGCTCGCCTCGAAAGTGCCCGAGATCACGTTCCTGTTCTGGGTTATCAAGCTGCTGACGACAGCGGGAGGCGAGGCCGTGTCGGACTTCCTGGTCCCGCACGGTTACCTGCTGACGGGCGTGGTCGAGGTCGCGATCTTCGTCATCGCGGTCGTCCTTCAGTTCAGCACGCGCCGTTACCTGGCGGCCGCCTACTGGTTCCTGGCCCTCGCGATCGCGATCTTCGGCACCGGCGCGGCAGACTTCATGCACCTGATCATCGGCATCCCCTACGGCGGTACGTCGGCGTTCTGGGCGGTCGTCCTAGCGGTGATCTTCTGGCTCTGGTACCGCAGCGAGCGCACCCTGTCGATCCACAGCATCGTCACCCGGCGGCGCGAGCTGTTCTACTGGGCGGTTGTCTTCGCGACGTTCGCCCTCGGGACCGCGCTCGGCGATTTCACCGCCCGTGTGCTCCATCTCGGCTACCTGGGTTCCGCCGTACTGTTCGCAGTGGCGATCATGGTGCCCGCGGTGGCCTGGTCCCAGCTGAAGCTGAACTCGGTGCTCTGCTTCTGGGCCGCCTATGTCGTGACGAGGCCGCTCGGTGCCTCGTTCGCCGACTACTTCGGAAAACCGAAGGTACTCTCCGGGCTCGCTTACGGGGAGGGCCAGGTCAGCTTCGTCTTGCTGCTGTTCATCGTTGTGCTCGTGGGTTACACCGCCATCACCCGCTACGACATACAGCGGCCCGAGACGACCCCGACGGTGACGGATGGCGGTCAACGGGCAGAAGCCAGCGGCCCGGCTGCCCGGCCGTAAGCAGGACTGGCGTCACGCGAGTTGCTCGGCGCACGCGGGGAGCCGTTTCAGCAGTAACCTCCGTGGTATCTCTGATGTGACAGCTGTTAGACTTACCAGCTAGCTGGCTCTAACGGCGTCAAGCTGGCTCGATGGTGGGAGACGGAGGACTCGGTGAGTGCGAGTGCCAGCGCGTTGTTCATCGCGGTGTTCCTGGCATGCACCGTCGAGGCCGTCGAGGCCGTGACCATCGTGCTGGCCGCCGGCACAGCGCGGGACTGGCGATCTGCGGGTACCGGGACGGTGTCCGCGCTCGCCGTGCTGGCCGTTGTCGTCGCGGTTCTCGGGCCGGCCGTGGCGGCGATCCCGATAACGGCCCTCCGGGTCGTGGTCGGGGCGCTACTGCTGGTATTCGGGCTGCAGTGGCTGCGCAAGGCGGTGCTGCGAGCGAGCGGCCATAAGTCGCTGCACGACGAGGACAAGCTGTTCGCCGAACACCTGGCCGAGGCGAAGAATCAGGCGACGCGGCGGTTCCTGCTGGCGCCCGACTGGTACGGCTTCACGCTGGCATTCAAGGGCGTGCTGCTAGAGGGGCTGGAGGTCGTGTTCATCGTGCTGACGTTCGGCGCGAACGCCAAGAACGTCGGGCTGGCATCGATCGCAGCGGGCTGCGCAATCGTGCTGGTCGCCGCCGTCGGGTTCGCGGTCCGGGCGCCGCTGGCGCGGGTGCCGGAGAACACGATGAAGTTCGTCGTCGGGATCATGTTGACCAGTTTTGGCGTGTTCTGGGGCGGTGAGGGCGCCGGGGCAACATGGCCTGGATCAGATGCCGCGCTGCTGGTGATCATCCCAGCGGTCGCGCTGCTCGGTATCGCGCTGACCTGGCTGCTGCGGCGATCACCGGGCGGGACCAGGGCCGGATCGGCGGGCGGAGCGAGCGCGGACCTGGCTGCGCAGGGTGTGCGATGACCGAGACAGGGACTCCAGGCCGCGGGCCTGGCGCGCGGCTACGCGCGTTCGGCGCGTTCTGGTACGACTTCGTGATCGGCGACGACTGGGTAGTGGCGGCCGGAGTCGTCGCTGGCCTGCTCGCCACGTGGGGCCTGCACTCCGCCCACGTTCCGGCCTGGTGGGTACTGCCACTGCTGCTCGTCGTGCTGCTCCCGGTGACCCTCGCCCGGGCCATCAGCGGGCAGGCAGTGCTCAGCGGCTTTCCGCTTCCTCGGCGTAGACGCGTGCGGCGTAAACCTCCAGCTTCTCCTCACACTCCGCGAGGCCAGTAAGCGCCTGCTGGAGTCCGGACGCGCCGAACACGTCGCGCTCGCGGACCCGGCCTAGCCAGGTCTTCAGCTTGACCAGGTCGACCTCGTTCTCCTCCAGTTCGGCATAGCTAAAGTGCTTCTCGGCGTACTCCTTGTCGATTCCGGCAAGAAAGTCGTGGCACTTGTCGACGATCTCCTCGTACTCGTCGTTGCGGGCTGCCTGGAACTGGGCCTCGATGTCGGCCTGCCCTGCCAGCACGTTGCAGGACAGCAGCACGGCGGTACCGGACATGTCCGTGATCTCGCTGCGGAGCTTGCGCAGCGCGCGCTCGGCCTGGGTGCTGGCTGGCAGCGCGGCGGCCGATGACTGCAGGTAGATGGCGCCGAGACCCTTGATCCGGCGCCAGACCGCGGCGCGGAGCCGGCTGGGTTCGGACGGCACGTGGTACACCAGCACCAGCCAGCGGCCCGAGTCCGGCACCACGGTGCCCTGCGCCTCCGGGCTGTCAGGTGTAGCAGGCACGCTGTCAGCCGCGCATGTTCACCGCGTTGACGCGGACGGGCATGATGCGGACGACGACGCGCTTTTGGCCCGGCTGGTCCATTACGCGGAGGTTAGCCTTGTACTTCGCGCCGAGCTTGTCGGCGAACTCGTAGTCGTCGTCGGGCGTGACCTCGGCGTCGCCACGCAGTTCAAGGTAGCGGTACGGCCCGGCCGGATCGAGGATGAAGAGCGTGCACTCCTGACGGCTCATCAGGTTCTTGGTCTTCTGCCTGGCGGTATTGAGGGACAGGGCAACGCCGTCGTCGTCGGACAGGAACCAGACCTCAGTGAGCTGAGGCCGGCCGTCCGGGCCGATGGTGGCGAGGGTGGCGCAGTCGGTGCTCAGCAGATCGCGGAAATTCTCCGGAATGGTCGTCGTCATGCCTCATCTATACCCTGACCCGGCTCGCGGGGGCGGCGGAACACCGTGAGGACCGCGACAGCGGCGAGGGCGCTGAGGACCGGCACGACTACGGCGGCAGCCACGTCGTAGGCGACTGCGAGCAGCGCCCCGCAGAACGCGGCATAGGCGGCGATGACCACGGCGCCTATGACGCGGCTAAGGCCGCGGTGCCGCCAGGCGAGCCCGAGGATCGCGAGGGTCAGCGCCGCGTACCAGGAGACAACCAGCATTGCCTGGGCCGTCGGCCGGCCGAGACCGAGGATGGCGCCGGGCAGCAGCAGGCCGACGACGACGTTGATGGTGTTGCTGTTGAGAGCGGTGCTCAGGGTAGCGTGACCGCGACCGCGGGCAGCCAGGTAGACCGCGGCGACGGCGTTCGGCAAGCTGGTCACGGCCGCCAGCACCAGC
The DNA here is from genome assembly GCA_963718765.1 of uncultured Actinomycetota bacterium. Lineage (GTDB taxonomy): Bacteria > Actinomycetota > Actinomycetes > Streptosporangiales > Streptosporangiaceae > JAJYUU01. Next base: position 348,942 of record CAVQZV010000014.1, on the reverse strand, counting down.
CCGCCGACGATAATCTCGGGCACGCCGTAACGACGGCCGAGGCTGACCGCGGCCCGTTCCATGGCAACGCTGGCCGCAACGACCACCACCAGGGCAGTGCCCGCCGCCGCTACGTCCGGCCAGCGTCCGCGGCCGGGCTGGATCGCATCCTCGAGCTCGATCTCTTCCTCGGTGACCGCAGCACGCAGCCACGACTGCCAGCGCCAGGGCAGGCGGGTGCCATCCATGATCCGGCCCGCGATCCCGCGGCCCTCCGTACCGAGCAGGACCAGGTAGAGCCCCAGCACGGCGACAGCCAGCACCAGGCCGGCCAGCACCGGGAGCACGCCGCCGACAACGGCGAGGGCGACGATCGCGACCCAGCCGGCGATCGCCCCGCCGAGCAGGACGACGCGGCGATGCAGCCCGATCCGCCCCGCGACGACGGCACCCAGGCCGAGCAGGGCGGCCAGGTTGAACACGTTGGAGCCGAGCACCACGCCCGCACCGACGCGCTGCTGGTGACCGGCCAGCGCGCTCACGGCGGCAGAGATCTCCGGTGCGTCAGCGGCCAGCGCCGCCACCATGCCGAGCAGTGCCTCCGAGAGGCCGAGCCAGGCGCCGATCCGCTCCAGGCGGGTCACCAGCCGCTGACTCGCCACCAGGCTCACGACCGTGCCGGCGGAGAAGACGATTACCGCGAGCACGGAACCGCGCTAACCCAGCGCCCACGCCGATCATCGCAGCGCACCGCGCCCGGCCCGGGTGGCGCCAGAACTGGCATAGCGAGCCTTTCGGTCGGCATCGATGAGAGCGCCGACCAGGCTTCCCGGCTCACCTGCTGGTTAGCATAACCGGCTATAGCGCGGCGGAACGGGTCGCCCGAGGATCGCCGCCCTGGCGGCTGGCCCGCTGCTACGATGCGACAAACGATTGCACGATCCGCGCCTGTGAGCGCACATACGCTTTTCGACGAGGTGCCCATGGAGGAACGGTGAGCGTTTTCCTCGCCTTGGCTAGCTGGCCGGCAGCGTTGTGACCGGGGCGACCGGCGCACTTCCGCTCAGGTACCTCGGCGCCGGACGGCTGGAGGTGTCAGGCATCGGGCTCGGCTGCATGGCGCTCAGCGGGATGTGCGGAACCCCGGAACAGACGGGTTCGCTGCGGCTGCTGGACCGGGCGCTGGAGCTAGGGTGCACCTTCCTGGACACCTCCGACGCCTACGGCCCGTTCACTAACGAGGAACTGCTGGGACGGGCGCTCGCGGGCCGTCGTGACCGTGTCGTGCTCGCGACCAAGTTCGGCAACATCCGCAAGCCGGACGGGGCATTCCTCCGCGTCAACGGTGATCCGGCATACGTTCCGCAGGCCTGCGACGCCTCGCTGCGGCGGCTCGGCACCGACTACATCGACCTCTACTATCTGCACCGGGTCGATCCGCAGGTGCCAATCGAGGAGACTGTCGGGGCGATGGCGGAGCTGGTCTCGGCCGGCAAGGTTGGCCACCTGGCGCTGTCGGAGGCGGCTCCCGACACGATCAGGCGAGCGCACGCCGTCCATCCGATCACCGCATTGCAGACCGAATACAGCCTGTGGTCGCGGGATCCGGAGGCCGGGATCCTGTCCGCAGTCCGCGACCTCGGAATCGGATTCGTGGCTTACGCGCCGGTCGGCCGTGGCTTCCTGGCGGGCCGCTTCAGCGATCCGGCAGAGCTTGCGGCCGAGGACGTCCGGCGGGACCATCCCCGGTTCCAGGGCGACAACCTGCAATCCAACACAGCCGTCGCCGCGCGGCTGCATTCGATCGCGGAGGCCCGTGGAGTCACTCCCGCCCAGCTTGTGCTGGCCTGGCTCCTGGCGCAGGGACATGACATCGTTCCCATCCCCGGCACGGCCAGCATCGAGCATCTCGAGCAGAACCTTGCCTCCGCAGCGCTGGACCTTGCGCCTGCGGAGCTGGCGAGCCTCGCGGAGGCGTTCCCGCCTGGCGCTGCTGCCGGCGACCGCTACGCGGACATGAGCCTGGTTAACCGCTAACCGGCTGAGTCCCGCACGAGTACCAGCACGACGGCGGCGGCCGCGAGGAATGAGGCAGCCATCACGGCGAACGCGACCGGAAAGCCGGCCGCGCGCGCGGCCGGTTAGGAGAGCTCACCTAGTCGCTCGGCTAGCCAGTCTGCTGCCTGCGGCCGCCAGCGGTAGGTGAGATTCATGCAGACGTGGTTTCCTTCCTCGAACAGCCACAGATCTGCGTTCGGAGCCTCGCTCGCCACCCGGGCAGCCTGCTGCCATGGGACGAGGCGGTCGCGCTTGCCGAAGACCACGATCATGGGCTGAGTGAGTCGCCCGAGCACCCCTTGGAGGGTGATGCGGGCGGCGAACTGGCACGTCTCCTCCCTGGTGGAGGTTCCGCTGCCCCGTGCGAAGGTCGCGAAGCTGTGCGGCGGCCGGTCCCGGATCAGCGCGCCGTAATCGTAGGGACCACCGGAGATCACCACGGCCTTGATGCGTGGCTCGAAGGCTGCGGCCCTGGCGGCGTAGTACCCGCCGAGGCTCACACCGAGCACGCCGATCCGGTCCGCGTCCAGGTCATCGCGGGCGCACAGCACGTCGAGCGCCGCGGCGACCGGTGCCTCGAAGTCAGGGCGGATTCTCAGCGTGTAGCCGGTCTCGCCCTGCCCAGGCCCGTCAAGCGAGAAGGTAGCCAGGCCGCGGGCAAGGAAGATGTTTTCTACCGCGAAGAACTCTTCCTTGGTGGAGTCGAGGCCGGCGATCAGGAGCACGAGCGGCGGCCGGCGCGCGCCGGGTGGCCTGCGCAGATTACCGACCATGGTGGCGCCGTCAAAGTCGATCTCTAGCCGCTCGGCACAGGGATCCAGGAGTCGGTGCGCGTTGCGCAAGGCGCCGACCGCCTGGTCCGCGGCGACCCGGTGCCTGCCCTGGTCCAGCATCCAGACGAACTTGCCGAAGTGATAGCTGAGAGCGGCGTGCACCCATGCCTGGCCTGCGGTCAGGGATCGGTTGGCCTGCTCGGCCTCGCGGGCGAGCGCGGCATGCACGTCGCCGTTGGCGTGCCACGCATCGAGCCAGTCTGCCCAGTGCTCAAGCGGACCGGTTACCCGGGCGAAGTCGCTCGGATCAACGCCCTGGGCAGTGAAGCGCGGACCCCAGTTGGCCACCGCCGACGTGATCTCGACATCCGGCACAGTTGTCTCCCTTCCACTGCGAGGCATCATCGCGGGCAGGCCGACAGAGCGTCAGCAACCGTTTGCAGCGACGCTAATGACGGCCCGGAGTGCATGTCAAGGCTAGGGCAGTACACGACAATGCAGGTCGGGACGGGTGTGTCGCAAAATTGCTGATGTAATGCCTGGCCAGCAGACTGGTACAGTCATGCCAACGGTGAATGCGAGCGTTTGCGACGGAGCGTGGTCACGTGTCGTCGTCCCATGATCGCCAGGATGGCCGCGCAGGGGGAGCCGGACGAGTCATGAGCGCGGACTGCTGGCTGGTCGCGGGCTCGGACGCGCGCCTAGTGGTGCGGAGATGACCGCCGAGCGGCGGTCGCCCCGCCTTAAGGACGTGGCCGAGGCGGCCGGCGTACACATTTCCACGGCATCCCGCGCGCTGAACGAGCGCACCGCGTCGCTGCTGAACCCGCAGACCCTGGAGCGCGTGCGCGAGACAGCCGGCGAGCTGGGCTACCGGGTGAATGGAATGGCGCGCGCGCTCAAGACCCAGCGCTCGCTGTCGATCGGCATGGTCATCCCGGACATCACCAACCCGTTCTTCCCGCCCGCGGTGCGGGGCGCGGAGGATGTGCTGGATCGGGCAGGGTACTCGCTTCTGCTGTCCAGTACCGATAACGACATGGGCAAGGCGAGTCGGCAGATTACCGCCATGCTGGAAAGTCAGGTCGGTGGCCTGCTGCTGGCCATGGCGCTACGTGACGACCCCCTGGTGAACGAGCTGCGGGCGGGTGGTACTCCACTGGTCCTGCTCAACCGGACGATCGACCGCGGCGGCGTATCGGCGGTCATTCCCGACGACTCCAACGGCGGTCTCGAGGCCGTGGAGCATCTGTTCTCCCTCGGCCATCGGCGGCTGGGTTTCGTGGGCGGACCGCTCAGCACCTCGAACGGCGCCCGGCGCCTTGCCAGCTTCGAGCAGACCGTGCAGCGGCTCGGCCTGCCTGAACCGGCGACGCTCGAAACCAGCGCGTTCGACGAGGACGCAGGGTACGCCGCTGCGCAGCTCCTGCTGACCGAACATCCGGGCGTCACGGGAGTGGTCGCGGGCAACGACCTGCTTGCCGTGGGCATTATCGCTGCGGCAGCCGAACGCGGCCGAGCGTGCCCAGCCGACATCTCGGTCGTGGGCTTTAACGACATGCTGCTGGCTAGCCGTCTGCAGCCGCCGCTGACCACGATCCGGATCCCGCAGTACGAGGTCGGAGCCCGGGCCGCCGATTTGCTGCTGACGCTCATTGACGATCCGCGAAGGCGTCCGGAGACAATCCTGATCGCCGGTGAGCTGATCGTGCGGGGTTCCACCGCGCCGCCGCCGGTCGTCAGCTCCTGACCGCGGCGGCCGGTCCGGGCGGTCAACGGTAGTCGCGCCGGTTGAACCGGTCGGCGCCTGCCCGGCCACGCTTGACAAGCTGCAAATGCGTGCGACAGCATGACTGCAAACGGTTGCATTGGCTTCTGGCGTGGCATTCTGCCGTCGGATACCGCCCAGTCAGGCGTCGCGTGCAAGGCACAGATGCGGGAGGGACAGGTCGTCGCGTGGACCCGCTCTCGGTGGGGCCAGATAGTCAGCCCGGAGGGCCGGACCGCCAGGTGCTGTCCGGTGAATCCCAGCGGCCGCCCGCTGGGCATGGCGGGGCACTGCTCCTCGACCTGCTTGCGGAGCACGGCGTCCGTCACGTGTTCGGTGTTCCCGGTGGTCAGACGCTCGCGCTGTACGACGCGATGCTGGACGGGGCACCGGAGGTCACGCACGTGCTGATGCGGGATGAACGCTCGGCCGCCTACGCGGCCGACGGCTATGCCCGGTTGACCGGCCAGGTTGGCATCTGTGACGCGACCGTGGGCCCGGGCGCGGCTAAGCTTCCCTCCGGCCTCGGCGAAGCCCTGGGCGCCTCGGTCCCGGTCATTGCATTGGTCAGCGACCTGCCAGCGCGGATGGCACCGCACCGGTATCGCGGTGCTGCCTCTCAGGCGCTCGACCAGGCGGCGCTGCTGGCTCCGGTGACCAAGTGGCTGGCGGCCATCCCGGATGCGGCATCGATGCCAGGGCTTGTGCGCCAGGCGTTCCGCACCGCGACCAGTGGCCGGCCGGGGCCGGTCGCGCTGCTCTTGCCGCAGGACGTGCTCGATGGCCCGGCACAATCGGTCGTGCCAGCCGCTGCGGCACTGCGGTTCGGTTCCTTCCCGGCATTCCGCCCGCCGCCAGAGCCAGCTGATGTCGCCGCCGCTGCCCGGGTGCTCCGGCGGGCCGCCCGGCCGTTCCTGCTGGCTGGCGGCGGAGTGATGAATTCTGGCGCCGGCGATGCGCTGACCGCCGTGGCGCAGCGACTGTCCGCAGCCGTCGGAACGACCCTGAGCGGCAAGGGAGCGATCGCCGAGAACCATCCGCTGAGCGTCGGGACTACCGGCACCATGGGCACCAGCGCGGCAGCCGTTGCCCTGGCCGAGGCGGACGTCGTGGTGCTGGTTGGCTCGAAGGCAAGCAGCGGCGCGACCTACGGCTGGACTTTGCCTCGGGCCGACCAGGACGTAGTCCAGCTCGACATCGATCCGGCCGAGCTCGGCCGGGCGTTCGGGGTTGAGGCCGCCATGCTGGGTGACGCTAGGGCTGGGCTGCACGCCTTGCTGGCCGAACTTGAACCCGGGGCCGGCGCTGCAACCGACGCAGCGGAGGCCGCCAGCCAGCGCGCGTCCGAGGCTGAGCCTGACCGAGCCCCGTGGCGGACCCGGCTGGCAGACCTCACGGCGGACTGGCGAGCCGTCCGCGATCGGGAGCGGGCCAGCGACGCCGTCCCCATAGCGCCGCAGCGAGTACTGGCCGTTTTGGAAGGGCTGCTCGGGCCGGCCGACCAGCTCATCTGTGATGCCAGCCTAGCCAGCGGCTGGGGCGGGGTGTACTTCGAGCAGCGGATACCAGGGCGCCGGGTGCTGAGCCCGCGCGGCCTGGCCGGGCTTGGCTATGCGCTGCCAGCTGCGATCGGCGTGGCCACCGCTGCTGCCAGCGCTGGCGGGCCCGCAGGCCGAACAGTCGTGCTGACCGGCGACGGCGCGCTCGGCTATGCGGTCGGTGAACTGGCGACGCTCACCGAGCTGGCGCTGCCCGTGACCATCGTCGTGCTGAACAACCGGTCGCTGGGCTGGATCCGCTGGTACCGGCGGATCACCTTCGGCCGCGGTTTCGAGGACGACGACTTCACCGACGTTGCCTTTGCTGATGTGGCCAGGGGTTTCGGGCTGCATGCCGGTCGCGTCACAGATCCCGGCGAGCTGGACGTCTCGCTCGCAGCAGGTCTTCGCAGCGACCGGCCAGCGCTGGTCGACGTGGTCACTGAAACCTGGGAGACGCCGATCGGCGCTCACCGCAGGGCGGTCGCGCAGGGCGCTACCGCGGGATACGGAGGTTAACAGCCGATGCCGCGTCACCCCGATCGTCAACTGGAGCGACTGTCGCAGCCGGTTGCCGCCAGGATGCTAGCCGCGACCGGCACGGCGGTCGTCGCCGCCGGCAGCGTCGAGCAGCACGGCGGCCACCTGCCGCTAGGTACCGATGCGTTCGCCGCGCAGTCCATCGCGGAACGGGTGGCGTTCCGGCTGGACACCGTCGTCGCGCCGCTCGGCCCGGTGGGCGTTGCTCCTTATCATCTGCCGTGGCCGGGCTCCCTGTCGCTATCACCGGCCACGCTCTCCGCTGTACTCCTCGATGTCTGCGCGGCGCTGAGCCGGGCAGGCGCATCGAGGATCCTCCTGGTGAACTGGCACGAGGGCAATTCCGCGACTCTTCGGGTCGCCGCGGCGCAAGCGCAACACCAGTGCCAGGTGCGCATCGTGATCGCCGAGACCCACGTGATCACCCACAGCATGTATCCGGACGAGATGGAGTTCACCCACGCCGGCTCCATGGAGACAGCGGCGGTGCTGGCCTACGACCCAGGGCTGGTCCAGCTCGACAGACAGATCGACGCCAGCGACCGCGCATCCGGCGAGGCGGCCCACGGTCTGTTCCGGCGTCCGGACGTCTACCCGGTTCTGCAGGACTTCCGGGACATCGCCCCGACGGGCTGGTATGGCCGGCCCGAGCGGGCTGACCCGGATCGCGCAGAGGAGATCGCCGAGGCGGTGGCGGATCACGTGGTGCGCAGGGCGGGCGAGATCTGGGATTTTCTCGATCGGAGCGGCACATCCGCCCAGGTCGGCGACGTCGCGCCGATGCCGCCGGATGGTCATGCCGGCGTCGCGGTCAGCGCTGCGCCCGCGGTGTCGCCGCGATGACACTGATGACCGTGCCGGCCGAGATGGACGCCGCCGTCCTGCGTGACTTTGGCAAGCTGACCGTGGAGCGGGTGCCGGTACCGCTGCCCGGGCCCGGTGAGGTTCTCTGCCGGGTGCTCGCCTGCGGGATCTGCGGCACCGATCTCAAGATCGTGGCAGGCGACTATCGCGGCACGTGGCCGCCCTCCCTGCCGTTCATCATCGGGCACGAATGGTCGGGACAGGTCACTGTCCTCGGCCCTGGCACCGAGCGCAGCAGCCTGACGGTTGGCGACCGGGTGGTCGCCGAGAACCACACTGGCTGCGGAGCGTGCCCGATGTGCCGGGCGGGCCGCTACAACCTGTGCGAGCGGGTCCGGGAACCGGGCTTCAAGCTCTACGGGCACACCGCGCCCGGAGCGCTGGCCGAGTACGCAGTGCGCCCGGCGGTTGCCCTGCACCGGGTGCCACCGGGAGTCAGCGACGCGGCCGCCGCGCTGGTCAACCAGGGCGCGCTGACGGTCCACGCGGCCCGCCGGGCCAGGCTGGAAGCCGGATCGTGCGTGGCCGTGTTCGGCCCCGGTTTGCTTGGCCTGCTGATGCTTCAGGTCGCCCGCGCCGCTGGCGCGACCCGGGTGATCACCGTGGGCCGCGGCAAGAGGCTGGTCACCGCCCGCGAGCTCGGCAGCACCGACGTGGTCGATTACAGCACGACCGACCCGGTGGACGGCGTCCGCGTTGCGGCCGGCGGCCGCGGCGCCGACTACGTCTTCGACTGCTCGGGCAACCCGGCGGTGCTCGCGCAGGCGATGCGCGCATCCCGGCGTGGCGGGACGGTGGCGGTGCTCGGTCTGGCTGGCGGGCGGAGCGCCGAGTTGCCGGTTGACCCGCTAGTGCTCGACGAGCTGTCCGTGCTGGGTGTTCGCTCCAGCCCTAACGCCTACCCGGCAATGATCGCGCTCCTCGATTCCGGCGCCGTCGTGACCGGGCCGCTCACGGCGCACCAGTATGCGCTGCGCGACCTTGCCGACGCGTTCGCCGCCCTGGCCAGCAGGGAGGCGATCCGGCCAATCGTCACCATGACCGAGGGGACCTGATGGCTGCAGCAGATCGGGTCGGCGCGATCGGCGGTGTCATCGGCACGCCCGTCACGCCGCTGCACGCGCGCCGGCGCGGTCGACCTGGACACGCTCGAGAGAACCTGCGAATTCCTGATCGCCCGCGGCGTGCGCGGGCTGGCGCTGCCCATGCACACCGGTGAATCGCTCAACCTCAGCATGTCCGAGCGCAACAGGCTCGTTGAGACGGCGGTGAGCGCCGCTGGCGGGCGAGTACCCGTTCTCGCACACGTCAGCCTGCCCGGCACCGACCAGGTGATCGAGTTGGCACAGCACGCGGAGAAGGCCGGTGCCGCGGCCGTTATCGTCGTCACGCCCTACCACTGGCGGCCGCCGCGCGCGGCCCTGATGGCCCACTTCACCGCGGTCGCCCGGGCTGTATCGGTGGACGTGCTCGCCTACAACTTCCGAGCCGGCTCGGTGTGGGACTCGACGCCGACCTGCTGGCGGACCTGATCGCCCGGTGTCCGAACTTCGCCGGCGTGAAGGACGCGAGCTACGACATGCAGTCATTCACCGAGGCGTGCGCGCGGACCAGCGCGCTCCGGCCGGGCTTCTCGATGCTGACCGGCGTCGAGTACCTGCTCACCTCCATGCCGGTCGGCGGGGCCGGCTGTTTCTCGCCGTCGGCTGCCATCGCGCCCGGGCTGGTCCTCAGCCTGTATGAGGCATGCCGCGACGGCGACACGGCCCGCGCGAGGCCGCTGCAGTACCGGGTGTCGGCCCTGTGGCACCTGCTGCGCGAGACCGGCTACCCGGCGTCGGTCAAGGCCGCCATGACAATGTTCGGCCGTCATGCTGGCGGTGTCCGGCTGCCGCTCCTCGACCTCGATGACGATCAGGCGGGGCGGCTGCGGCACGGCCTGGCCGACCTCGACCTGCTGGACACCGAGCCGCACGGCTGGAGCTAGCAGCCACTGCTGCCGTGCGGCAGCGGTCAGGTCAGCGGATGATCGGCAGCAGCAGGCAGGACTGCGCCCGGCCTCCGGTGTGCACTGTGGTGATGGCGGCTGTTGTGGTCGGCCGGCGGTCAGCCGGATCGTCATGCGCAAACGGACCGGAACCGTGAAACCCGTCCACGCCATCTGGCCGGGCGAAGTCGCGGCCGGCCACGGACAGGGCGAGGCGGCAGCCCGCCGGGAGCACGACGCAGGTGGGCCACAGCTCGACGGCCGCGTGGTAGGAGTGGCCGGGCCTCGCAGGCTCAGCCGAGGTATGGGGGTGCCACGGCCGCCAGGGCAGCGACCGGGCAGGATCCGTGGCGCGATGCGAAAGCCGCAGCCAGCCCTGTGACAGCGGGGCCCTTGGGTCGTTCGCGCCACGGAAGGTCACCTCGCGACCGTCGGGCCCGAATGCCCGCAACGTCAGGAACAGGTCGGCGTCGTCGCTATCTGTACTGACCTGAAGGTCGGCCGCCAGCGGTCCGGTGAGCTCAAGCGGAGCGGTCAGTGGAGCCGAGGTGAACGTCACGCCGTCGCCAAGGCCATCGAACGCGGCGCTGGCCGCTGCCCGCGGCGGCCCAGCCGCGAGCAGCGGGGCCGAGGCGGCGTCCAGGTACCAGTGGGTCCACTCGGTTGTGGCCAGCGGCCATGATTTCTCGCCGCGGTGACGGATGGTGCCGTCGGCATGGCGGATGGCGAGCATCACCGCGGGCCCATCGTCCCAGCCGTTGTCCGCGCCCTTGAGGAAGCGGTCGAAGAAGCGCCGCTGTAGTTCGACGCCATAGCCGGTATAGAAGAGTTCCTCGTGCCGGCCCGTATGGACCTCGAGCCACCTGGCAGCCGAGCCAGCTCGGGCGAACCCCTCGAAGTTGCCGCGGCTGTGCAACCCGAGACCGCCCCAGTTGGCCGCTGACAGCAGCGGCACCTGGATGCGGCCGAGGTCCGCGCTGCGCTCGGCGTGCCAGTCGTCATCGAGCCGGTGCGACAGGATTTCGCCGAGGTAATCGGTGCGCAGCGCCCGCAGTTCCGCAGCCGGGAGCGTGTCCGGGCCGGTCGCCAGGCCGTCCCTGACCCACGGGCTCCGCGCGCCAGCGGTGCCGAGGCCGTGCTGCATGGGCAGCACCTGGCGCGGATACCAGCGCTCGAAGAAACCGTTGCTGCTGATCCCGCCGTGGTGCGACATGTCCCGGTAGTGGTCGCTGGCGCCCTCCCAGGGCAGTATCGCGGCCAGATGCGGCGGTCGCAGTGCGGCGACCAGCCACTGGTTGATGGCGTAGTAGGAGATGCCGCACAGGCCAACCCGCCCGTTACTCCACGTCAGGCCACCGGCCCACTCGATCGCGAGGTAGAAATCCCGGATCTCGCGCGGGGACAGCAGGTCGAGGAGCCCGGGCGAGCGGCCCGCGCCGCGGGAGTCGACCCGAATAACGGCGTATCCGTGCGGGATCCATCGTTCGGGGTCTACGGTTTCCCAGTTCATGTGCGCGCAACTGGACCCCTCGGTAATTTCCGGATGGTCGGACGCTAGCCGCTCCCACCGGCTCGCGAACCATTCGGACTGGAACGGCATGCTCTTCCCGTACGGCCCCAGGGACATGATCACGGGAAACGGGCCGGGACCCGGCGGGCGGAACACGTCGGCTCGCAGGACGATGCCGTCGTCCATAGGAATAGGCACATCGCGCGCCACTACCATGGCAGCGGCAGGCCAGTCGGCTCCGGCGGTCGTGGCCGCCCTACCTGGTCCGATGCCCGCCGTCATCGTCGGCCTCCCGTCCCTGGCGCTGGCCGCAGGACACCGTTTCGAGCGTGTCCGGCGAGGCGTTGACACCCCTGATACCCGGACCGTAGCATGACTGCAATCGTTTGTGTTTCACCCTTTCTACAGCGATAACGGTATTCGCGAAGTCGGCACGCCCCGCCGCCGACAATTGCGAACAACTTGCTGGCGGCCTGGCAGGCCCACCGTGCCAGCGCCTCCCAGCGAGAGGAAACGGCTCCCAAGCGGCATAAGAACGTGTGCTTCTGGAGCCGAGGTGGTGGCCGGTCGACCTGGCCGGCGCCGAATCAGGAGGTTGATTCTTTGCCATGAAACTCCGTGGAAAGCTTGGCATGGGACGCGCAGGCCGTCATGTCGGCCTGTGGACAGCGGGCGCGGCGGTGCTCGCACTGGCCGCAGCGGGATGCGGATCCTCGGGAAGTTCCTCGGGGTCCGGTCCGATCACCATCGGCGTGTCGGTTTCGCTGTCCGGCGACTTCTCCGGGGACGGCCTGGCCACGAAGCAGGGTTACGAGACCTGGGCCGCCTACCAGAACGCCCACGGCGGCATCCTCGGCCGCCAGATCAAGATCGATTTCCTCTCGGACGGGTCGAGCCCGACCCAGGTGGTGACTAACTACCAGAAGCTCATCACCGTCGATCACGTCGACTACGTGCTTGGCCCCTACTCCACGCTGCTGACCAAGCCCTCCTCGGTTATCGCCAACCGGTACCGCTACGTGATGCTCGAGGGCATCGGCGGTGGCCCGTCGGTTTTCCAGCAAGGCCTGAAGAACGTCTTTGATGTCAGCGCCTCGGCCAAGTACCAGCTGGTCACATTCGCGAAGTGGCTCGCGTCCACGCACAAGCCCGAGGCCGTCGCCTACGCCTCGATGACCGACCCGTTCCTCCAGCCGACGCTCGACGGCGCGCGCAGCTACCTGACCGCCCACGGCTTTACGAGCGCGGTCTACAAGCTGTACCCGGTCGAGACCACCGACTTCACGCCGATCGCCTCCGCGATCGCCGCGTCGAAGGCGCAGGTCGTAGTGCTTGGCTCGATGCCGCCTGATGGATACGCCTTCATCCAGGACTTCATCCAGGACAAGTACAGCCCGCAGATCCTGGTGGAGGCGTCGGGGCCGGACCAGGGCGCAGCCTTCGTCAAGGCTGTGGGCTCCACCAACACCGGCGGGATCATGGTGCCGAACACCTGGTACCCCGGTGAGACCTTCTTCCAGAACTCGGCCATGGTGGCGGAGTACCTCAAGCTGTTCGGCAGCACGTCCGGCGTCAACAACAACGCCAACAACATCAGTGCCGACGTGGCGGAAGCCTTCTCCGCTGGCCAGGTGCTGACGCAGGCGGTCAACCACGTCGGCAGCACGGACAACTCCAAGCTGCAGGCCTACCTGCACTCGGGCGCGACGTTCAACAGTGTCCAGGGACCGGTCAAGTTCCTGTCCGACGGCGAGAACGGAGCCGCTACTCCGTTCGTGTTCCAGTGGCAGAGCGGAACGCTCCAGGACGTACTGCCCCTCGGCGTGGGCAAGACCGTGCCGATCATGGCCGCCAAGCCGGCCTGGGGTGCCAACGGCTAACTCGCCGCAGAGGGAAGGTGAGCGAGCCGGGGCAACCGGGAGCTAGAAGCTAGGGAGTGTCCTGATGCTGGTTCTCCAGGCCATCATTGATGGGATCCTGGTCGGAGGGTTTTACGCGCTGATGGCTGGCGGCCTGACGCTCGTGTTCGGCGTGATGGACATCGTCAACTTTGCCCAGGGGATCCTGGTTGTCCTGGGTGCGTACCTGAGCTATGCGCTCTTCTCGCACCTGAGCATCGATCCGTTCCTGAGCTTGCTGATAACCCTGCCGGGGATGTTCGTCATCGGCGTCGCGGTGTACTGGTCGATGATCAGGCCCATCAAGCAAGACCGCGTGATCATGTCGCTCCTGGTGATGTTCGCCGTGGGCACGATCATCGAGGGAATCCTTGACCTGATCTTCACGAGTAACCTGGTCCAGATCCACACGTCCTATGTCAACTCCTCGGTGAAGCTCGGCTCGCTCGTCTTCCCTGACATCTATCTGTACGCCTTCGCAATGAGCGTGGTACTGCTCGCCGGCGTCTATTACCTGCTCTACCGGACCAGGTTCGGTCGCAGCCTCCGGGCGTCCATGCAGAATCCGACGGCGGCGCGCCTCGTGGGTATTGACACCGACTGGGTGTCCGCCTTCACCCTCGGGATCGGCGTAGCACTGGCCGCGGCGGGGGGGATGGTGTTCGGTCTCACCAGTTCCTTCGACGCGGCCAGTTCCTACGACCTGATCTCACGGCTGCTGGCGATCGTCATCTTCGGCGGCTTCGGCAGTCTCAGCGGAGCGCTGATTGCGTCGGTCGTCATGCTGGTCATCCAGGACGTCGTCGCGGTGGTCTGGTCACCCACATGGGGCCAGACGACGTTCTACCTCGTTCTCATCCTGGTTCTGCTGGCCCGGCCGCAGGGACTGCTCGGCCGGAAGGCGGTGCGTGCCCAGTGACCGCACTCGACGTGACGCCGGTGGGTGCCGCAGCTCCGGACCACATCCCCTATGAGCCGCCGCGAGCGGTCCGCCGGACGGGTACCGGCCTGCTGCTGGTCTTCCTCGCCGCATTCCCGTTGCTGTTCCCGAACCCGGCGGTGACGTCCATCGCGGTGTTCACGATGATCTTCCTGGTCGCGGCGTGCGGCTGGAACATCTTCTCGGGGTACTCGGGCTACATCTCGATCGGACACGCCGCCTACTACGGCCTGGGGCAGTACACGGTGGCGCTGATAGTCACGCACGCCAAGATCGCGGCAGGCTGGGACACCTTCGCCCTTCTCCCGGTAGCGGGGCTGGTCAGCGCCGTGCTGGCGATCCCGATCGGCTTCCTCGTCCTGCGGGTGCGCAAGCACACCTTCATCATCCTGACCGTCGCGATCATGTTCGTTCTCCAGCTGCTCGCGTTCAACTTCACCTGGTGGACGAACGGATCGGGCGGTCTCGAGCTGCCATCTCCGACCTGGCAGGGCAATTTCTTCAACGAGCCCTTCTACTACGTCGGCCTGGCAGCCGCCGTGGTCGCGTGCGCGGTGTCGTGGTGGGTGCGGCAGTCCAAGTACGGCCTCGGCCTGCTGTCGATCCGTGACGACGAGGACCGTGCCCGGGGGCTCGGCATCCACACCACCCGGACCAAGCTGATCGCCTATGCGGCGTCAGCGTTCTTCGTGGGGATCGCTGGCGGCCTCTACGCGCCCTTCGTCGGCTCGGTCTACCCCCAGTTCGGGTTCGATCCGATGTTCGACCTTGCGGTGGCGGTGCTGGTTTTCGTCGGCGGTATCGGCACCTTGTCCGGGCCGGTCGTCGGCGCGCTCCTGCTGATACCGATCCAGCAGTACTTCTACTTGCAGTTCGGCAACGCGAACCTGTTCCTCATCGCCTACGGCGTCCTGTTCATCCTTATCCTCCGGCTGCTGCCGGGTGGGATTACGCCGGCTGTGACGCAACTGTGGCGGCGGGTCCTGGTGGCACGGCAGCAGCGCCTGGCCGCGCCGCCTGGTCCGTCATCGGCGGTAGCGCAGCCAGCGACGGCGAAGCCGGCGACCTCTGGGGTGCCGCTAGTGGGCGGAGACGAAGCGCAATGAGCATCCTGCAGGTGTCGGACATCAGGAAGTCCTATGGCGGCATCCGGGCGCTGGATGGCTGCTCGATGACGTTCGAAGAAGGAGCAATCAACGGCCTGATCGGGCCGAACGGCTCAGGCAAGACGACGTTGTTCAATGTGATCAGCGGCTATGAGACCGCGGACGCCGGGCGCGTCGCGCTGCGCGGCAAGGACATCACCAACTCCTCCCCGGACCGGGTGTTCGAGCTCGGTGTCGGGCGGACCTTCCAGGTCACCCGCGTCTTCCCGCGACTGACGGTCATGGAGAACCTGCACGTCGCCTCCCAGCGACGCGGTTTCATCGGACAACTGCGCTCCTGGAAGTCTGCGGCCGAGCGGACCCGGGCGGCAGAGGTGCTGGACTTCGTCGGGCTCACCCGGCTGGCCGACGAGCCAGCCGGCGGGCTGTCCTACGGCCAGCAGAAGCTGCTGGAGTTCGCGTTCATCATGATCGCCAGTCCCTCGGTCATGCTGCTCGACGAGCCGGCCGGGGGAGTCAACCCGACGCTCCTGCGCGGTCTCGCCGACCGCATCCGCGCCCTGAACAAGAGCGGTGTCACCTTCGTCATCGTGGAGCACGACATGGAGTTCGTCATGGGGCTGTGTGACCACGTGAACGTCATGCATCAAGGGTGCGCCCTGACCGCTGGGGCCCCGGACGAAGTGCGGGCCAACCCCGACGTTCTCGAGGCCTACCTCGGCAGCGACGTGAAGGCGGCGGGCTGACATGCTGACCATCAGCGGCCTGTACGCCGGCTATGGCAGCGGCGACGTGCTGCGCGGGGTGAACCTGACCGTGCAGGAGGGCTCGGTTACCTGCATCGTCGGCCCGAACGGCGCCGGGAAGTCGACGCTGCTCAAGATCGTCAGCGGACTGCTGAAGCCGCGTGCCGGCAACGTGACGTTCTGTGGCACCGAGATCGCCGGCGCCACACCGCGGAAGATCCTGCTGTCCGGCATCGTCCAGGTCATGCAGTCGAGGAACCTTTTCCCCGAGCTGACGGTGCGGGAGAACGTGGAGCTCGGCGGCTTCCTGCTGCGCGACGCTCGCGAGGTGCGGCAGCGCATGGCCGCGGTGGCCGAGCAGTTTCCCATTGTGGCCGAGCGGGCTGGCGATCGGGCCGGACAGCTGTCGGGCGGGCAGCAGCGGATGGTGGAGTTCGCCCGCGCGCTCATGCTCGATCCCAAGCTCGTCGTGCTGGACGAGCCGTCCATGGGGCTGGAGCCCAGGGCCGCCGCCTTTATGTATGACAGCATCAGGCAGATGCGCGACCACGGCCGGACCGTCCTGCTGGTCGAGCAGAACGTGCGCGTCGGGCTGGGTCTGGCTGACCACGGGGTGGTCATGGAGACCGGCCGGGTGCGGCTCGAAGGTACCGGAGCGGAGATTCTGGCGAACCCGCAGATGCGCGCGCTGTACCTGGGCGGAACGATCGAGGAAGGCGAAGTCGCGGTGGGGGAGGGGGCCAGTGAGCCCTGATGCGGATGTCATGACGGCTGGCTCCGGCGGTCCCGGCGAAAGCACCTGAGCGATGGACTTCGAGCTGACCAGTGGTCAGCGAGACCTGGTGGATAGGACCAGGAATTACGCCGAGCGGGTCGTCCGTCCGGCCGCGGCCCGCCTAGAGCAGCTCAGCCGGGCCGAGGACTTTCCCTTCGACCTCATGCGGGAGGGCACCGCGCTGGGCCTGAAGGCGCTGCCGCTTCCGCCGGAATTCGGCGGGATCGGCGCGGACATGGTGACCCAGTGCTTGGTGGGCGAGGAACTGGCGGCCGGCGATGTGTCGGTCGGCTACTTCTTCCGGCACTACTGGCGCTTTGCCCGGCTCGTGCCGAGGATGCCGGCTCCCATCCGCGACATGGTGGTCCGGGGGATCGCTAGCGACGAGCGCTTCGTGCCGGCCAGCGCTAGCACCGAGCCGGACGCCGGCTCGGACAACGCGCTGCCCTACGACGCGCCAGGGCACGGCGCGATGCTGCGCGCGCGGCCCGACGGGGATGACTGGGTGCTGGACGGGCAGAAGGCCATGATCACCAACGGCCCCATCGCCTCGCTATTCTTCGTGCTCGCGCGGACAGACCCGACCACCGGAATCCGCAGCGGCGCGACCATGTTCGCGGTACCGGCCAACACGCCCGGAGTGCGGACGGGCCCGCTGTACGTCAAGCTCGGCCAGCGAGGCTCGCCGCAGTCCGACGTGTGGTTCACCGGCTGCCGTGTCGGCGCGGATCACGCGACGACTGCGGTCGGCGAGGGCTACGCAGCCGCGGAACGGGGCCTGATCGCAGCCAACATCACGAACGCTGCGATGTGCCTCGGCATCGCCAGGACTGCCTACGAGGCCGCGCTCGACTGGTCGCTCGACCGCGTGCAAGGGGGCGTGCCTATTCACCGGCACCAGCTCGTTGCGCACGACCTCGGCCGGATGCGGATTCTGCTGGACGCGGCCCGCAGCTACCTGCTGCGAACCGCCTGGGAGTACTCGCACGCACAGTCATTCGCCCCCGAGCTGTCCTGGGGCGTCCGGGTTTACCTGGCAGACGTGGCGATCGAGGTCACCCAGAAGGTTCTGTTCCTGTTCGGCGGCCGCGGGATCATGGCGGGCTACCCGGTCGAGAAGCTGGCCCGCGACGCGCTCACCATGACGCACGGCAACGGCACGAGCGCTCTCATGACGCTGCGGGTGGGCGAGCATCAGGCCGAGCAACGGCTCGCCAGCAGGCAGACCGCGGCCGCGAGCAACTCACACAGCTGAAGGAGCCGCATGGACGACCGGCTGGAGTCGATGTACCGCCGCTTCACCTGGCGGATCCTGTCGAACTACGTCTCGCCCTGGGAGTTCGATCAGCTACGCGAGCAGATCACCGACTACGAGCAGTGGTGCGGAGCGTGGTGCCAGCAGGCCGAGGCCCATATCGACCGCGGCGACGAAGCGCTCGTGGCCGGGCGCTCACGGACCGCGGGTGATGCCTACCTGCGCGCGGGCCTGTTCTATCACTGGGCGAGCTTCATGTTCAGCCACGATCAGGAGCAGTTCCGCGTCGCCCTCGCTGGCATGGACCGGGCCTGGGAGAGGGCAGCGCCGCACCTGGATCCGCCCATGGAGATCCTCACCGTTCCGTTCGAGCACCTGACGCTGAACGGATACCTGCGCATCCCGGCTGCTGCGGACCGGCCACCGGTCGTGCTGCTGCTGCCCGGCGCCGACTCCACCAAGGAAGAGCTGTACAACCTCGGGGACTACATCGTTCAGCGCGGCATGGCTTTCGCGGCGTTCGACGGGCCGGGCCAGGGGAGCGTCAGTTTCGAGGGCAAGCTCCGGCCGGGCTATGAGCTGGCGGTCCAGTCGATCATCGATGCACTGACAGCCCGCGACGACATCGACACCGGGCGACTCGCTGTCGGCGGTATCTCCTATGGCGGGCTCTTCGCCATCCGCACGGCCGCGATCGACGACCGGGTCCGCGCCGTGGTGTCGATCTCGAGCTGGTACACCCCGGCGGGCCGGTTCGAGACGATGGAGCCGCTGTCCAGGGTGGGCCAATATCAGCACCTGGGGCCGGACCCGGCGGGCGTCATGGAGGCCATCACCCTGGCCGGAGTCGCAGGCGACGCTACCGTGCCGCTGCTGCAGGTCTACGGCGGTCTCGACGCCGCCTCGCCGCCCGCGCAAGCGGAGAAGGTCGCAGCCGAGTACGGCGGGCCGGTGACCACGCTGGTGTTCGACGACGGGGTGCACATCGTCAACAACGTCTGGTACAAGGCCCGGCCCGCGGTCGCAGACTGGCTGGCGGAGACGCTCTGACGAGGAGGCAGCAGTGGATTACGCCCGATCCGAGGCCAAGGCGGCGGCCCGCGAGCGATTCCGCGGGCTGTGGGCGGCCACGACCACGCCTTTCGACGACGACGGACGCCTCGATACTCTCGCGCTCGGCGCAGACATGGAGCGCCTCACCGGCGAACTAGGCGTCGACGGCGTGTTCTGCGCCGGGGTGATGAGTGAGTTCTGGGCGCTGAGCGGCGCCGAGCGGCGCCAGCTCGTCACCGCCGTGGTCGCCGCGGCGCGTGGCCGGTGCCCGGTCATCGCGCACACCGGCCACCACAGTGTGACCGAAGCGATCGAGCTGACCAGGCATGCCGAGGCGGCCGGAGCGGACTTCGCGGTGGTGATCAACCCGTACTACCCGAGCGCCGACGACGACGGGCTGTATGAGTGGTTCTCGTGGCTGTGCCGCAACGTCAGCATCGGGATCTGGCTCTTCGATACGAGGTATGCCGGGGTGAGCCTGTCGCTGCGGCTAATCGATCGGCTTGCCGACATCGAGAACGTCTGCGGCATCAAGGTCGGCCGCGAGCACGACCGCTATCTCGAGGTGCTGCGGCGCGTCGGGGACCGGATCCTGGTGTGCGAGCCGAACGAGGGCACCTGGCTGGAGAACATGGTCGAGCACGGTCAGCAGGTGTTCATGTCCTCGGCGGCCCCCTACCTGTACCAGGTGCCCGGCTGGCGCCCCATGCGTGAGTACACCGAGCTCGCGCTGGCCGGAGACACGGTGCGCGCGGCGGAGGTGGCGGCCACGCTCGAGCCGGTCCGCGCCGCGGCCGCCAGGTGGCTGCATCACGATGCGGCCGGCCGCCGGGGCGCTAGCCCGATCCCGTACATCAAGGCCTGGGCGGGCCTGCTCGGGATGTCCGGAGGCCCGGTCCGGCCGCCGCTCACGCAGGTGTCGGCAGCCGAGCTGACCGCGCTGGCGGCGGACTTGCATGGCTCGGGGCTGGACCGGGTGGCCCGCGCAGCGTCCTGACCCGGCCGGCGGCCGCCGGGCGCTGTCTCCAGCGGCAGCACGGGAGCCGTCGCTCCTCACGCCGCGGTGGTGCGGCCGAGTAGTCTCGCCGCGTTCCCGCCCAGCACCGCGGTCTCCGCCGCGGCTGGCAGGCCAAGCGCGCGTACCTCACCCACTGGGTCGTCGCTGCCCATGTCGAAGGGCCGGTCCGAGCCGAGCAGGACATGCTCCGGGCCGGCGTCGTCGATGAGCCGGCGCAGCAGCGCCTGATCGTGGGTCACCGTGTCGTGGTACAGCCGGGCGAGCGATGCGTCGGGGGCCTCCCGCAGCCTCTGGCGGGCCGCTGGCACCTGTGCGTACGCCCGCCGGAGCCGGCCCCGGACAGCCCACAAAGCCCCGCCCCCGTGCGCCAGCACGATCTTCAGCGCCGGATGCCGTTCCAGCACTCCCGCCATCACCAGGTGGGTGGCGGCGATCGCCGTTTCGACCGGATTCGCCACGCTGTTCCACAGGTAATAGTCGCCGAAGACCGGCAGGGCGAGCCCGCGAGTCGCCGGGTGGATGAACACCAGCGCCCCGGCGTCCTCGGCCGCCGCCCAGAACGGCCCGAACGCGTCGTCGCCGAGATAGCGCCCGGCGACCTCGGGCGTGAGCTCCACCCCGGCCAGTCCGCTTGTCATCAGCGTGCGCAGGTCGCGCGCCGCAGTAGCCGGGTCCTGCAGCGGCACAACGCCGAGTGCACTGAACCGGTCCGGGTCGGCAGCAACCAGCTGGGCGAGCGCGTCGTTCTGTACCTTGCAGATCTGCCGGGCCTCGGGCAGCGGATGCCCGAACGGCAGCAGCCGCACCCAGGGGGACAGCAGCAGGTGGCCGACACCCTGAGCCGCTGCTTCCGCCGCCATCCGCTCGGGGTCGGTGAACTCCCTGACGACGGAGGTCAGCTCACGGCCGCCATGGGTTATCGCGGAACGGCCGGCTACCTCGGCCACGTGCGGCCGCCAGCCCTCGGTTAGACCCGGGCTGGCAGCTGCCGCCCGCACCACGATGTGCGCGTGCGCATCGATGATCACGACGTGCCCTTGGCCGGTGCCCTGGCGGCAGGCCTGCAGTCTCGCACGCTGCGCTCAGCCGGCGGCAGCCGGACGGGTCTGCCTGGCGCGCGGTGGCGCAGCCAGCACCTCCGCCGGGTCGTGGCCGAGGTCGTGCAGGAGCACGATCGCCGCATTGCGACCGGGCGCGCCGGTGATGGATCCACCGGGATGGGTCGAGCCGCCCGTCTGGTACAGGCCGGGTATCGGCATCCGGTGCGAGGCCCAGCCGGGCACCGGCCGCTGCGCGCCGCTGCCCGCGATTCCGCGGTCACCGCCATGAAAAGCACCGTGCACCATATGCCGGTTGAGCTTCTCGTAGTCAGCAGGTGATTTCACCAGCTGAGCGAGGATCGCGTCGTCGGTCAGGCCGGTCGTGACAGTGCGCAGGTGGGCGAGCTGGCGGCAGGCGTGCTCGGCCTTGACTGTCTCCCAGTCCGGCATCCCGGCCGGCAGCTCATAGATCTGCTGACTGAGGATCTTGACCGTGTGCATGCCGTCCGGGGCGCGGTCCGGGTCGACCAGCGTTGGCGTGGCGACGAGCAGCCACGGCACGTCGGGCACGAACCGCCCGGTCCGCAGATCCTGACCGAGCCGCACGACGTCCTCTGGCCAGCCCACGGTCCCGCCGGACACGGCGGTCACCGGCCCGGCCGCGGTACTGAACTGCGGCGGTGCACTGGTGGCCAGGTACACGCCAAAGCCAGGGATGCCGACGTCATAGGTGTCCATTGCGTAGTGGAACTCTTCCGGCCAGGCAGCCGGCGGCGCCATGTCGCGCAGGTGCGTGACATGGATGGTGGACAGCACCGCCGTACCGGCCAGGTATTGCTCGCCGTCGGTGGTCTGCACGCCGACGCAGCGGTCGCCGTCGAGTACGAGCTGCGTCACCTCCTTGTCGCACAGCACCGTGCTGCCATGGCTTTCCAGGTAGCCGGTCAGTGCGTCGGTCAGACGGCCCGAGCCACCCGCCAGGACTGACCAGCTGCGCTGCTGCCGCCCGAAGATCAGCGAGTACGCAAGCATGCCGGAGCCCGGAACGTCGACGGCCTGGTTAGTCTGGAAGGCCATCCAGAGCATGAACGCCTGGACGTGGCGGCTGCTGAATTCGTGCCTGATGATGTCCCACGCGGACAGAACCCGCCGCCGCTGCCAGACCCGGCCGCGCGGGTGCTCGGCGAGCTGCGCGTCCAGTGAGGGCCCGAAGCCCACCGGAGTGAATTGTGAGCCACTGAAGACTGACTTCACGTCGTCGTACTCATCCAGCATGCGCAGGTAGCTCGCGGCGTCGGCCGGTGAGAAGCGGGCGATCTCTTCGGCGGTCCGGCTCCGGTCAAGCCACATGGTGAGGTGCTCGCCGTCAGGGAAAGCCACGTGCGCGACCGGATCGGGGTCGATGTAGCGCAGACCATAATCCGCGACAAGCCCCAGCTCGTCACCGGTCAGGAGCGGGTTGACGCGGATGAGTGTGTGACCGGTGGCGCAGGTGTCGATCAGGAATCCCGGCAGCAGCAGCTCCTCTGTCGCGGCACCGCCGCCGGGTATGGGCCGGGCGTCCAGGACCAGGCACCTATAACCAGCCTTGGCCAGGTAGCACGCGGCAATCAGGCTGTTGTGCCCGGCTCCGGCCACGACGATGTCAGCGCTGGTGTCCATGCTGCTCCTTCCGGTCCTGCTGGCGGGCGCTGTCCGGGCTGGCGCCGCTGACGGGTCTTGGCGGCCATGCAAACCATTGCAGGGATTGAGGTGGCAGGCAAGGGAATGGGACGACAGAGGCACGCGGCCGCAGTTAAGCGGCCCGCCGGGCCGGGTGACACAGGCCCCCTCGGCGACATCATGCAAGTGCGGGCCGGAGCCGCAAGATTGCCCTGTTTAAGAATGATTTTGGCAAAGTTGCTGCGCTAGCGATGCGGGACGGGCATTGTGTGGGGCGGCTTCTTCAAGCGTTGCCTAGCTACCCATCGTTAGCTTCACGCGGAGACACCGGTCGCGTGTCTCGTCGATCGCGGATCCCATTCGGCAAAACCAAGCTGACGGCACAGGCGTTGGATTGGTTGAGAGAGGTGCGCGAGGCGTTCCATGGGCGGGAGTAAGAAGGCAGCTAATCCGCCCTTCGGGTCGCCGATGGCGGTTACGCCGAACGGGCCAGAGCACAAGGTGACTTGGCTGAGCGCCGGGCTGGGTATCACGGACCACCCGCGATGACGGCCGTCCTGCACCGCCAGGGCCGGATCGGGGCCGAACGGCAGGAGTCTGCTTCGGCCACGCCGGAGCTACAGGCCACCGCGATGCCCCAGGATCAGCTTCGCCGCCGACTATCGCTGTCCGGCCTGGCCTGGCAGCACGCCCGGCGTGCTCCGGCGACGATGTGCTACCTCGCTGCGGTGTGGGTCGCCGGGCTCGTCGCCGGCAGCATCGCACACGGGCCGTCGCCCTGGCTGTCCGGTCATTTCGGTGCCGGCTTGCCGTCACTCGAGCACGGATACTGGTGGACTCCGCTCAGCGCAGGCCTGTGGGCGTCCGGCCTGCGCGGCTACCTGGTGGTTACCCTGCTGAGCCTGCTCATGCTCCCACCAGCCGAGCAGCGGATGGGAACAGCCCGCACGTTCACCACGCTGCTGGTCACCCAGGCCGGTGGCCTCCTGCTGGCCGTCGGCCTGATCGAGCTGGCTGGGCTGGCTGGGCTGGCCCGCGAACCGTGGCTCCACGCCCTGGCGGGCGAGACGGCCGTCGGTGGACTTCCTGGTCTGCTCGGCGTGGGCTTTGCATTGAGCTGCACGCTTCCCCCGCTGTGGCGTCGGCGGCTGCGATTGCTGCTGACCCTTGCCATCACTATTGGCGTGCTGTACATCGGGCATCTGGAGCAGGTCGCGCAGGCATGCAGCGCGGCGAGTGTTCTCGTAACCATGGCGTTGATGAACGACCGCGGCTGGCTACGGGCGGGACCGCGCGCGTCCCAGCGGGAGGCACGAATGCTGGTCGGCGTCTTGGTGGCGGTGCCGGCACTTGGCGCCTTGCTGGACGCGCTAGTCGCCAGCGCACGCGGCCCGATGTCGCGGTCCTCCTTGCTGTTCGCCAGCCAGGGATCAGGTGCGCGTGTCGCGGCCATCTGCCCGCACGCAGGGCTAGCTGTCGCCTGCCACGGCCTGCGCGGGCAGCCGCTCTCCTCGGCGTGGCTGGGTGGGCCCATGCAAACCGCACCTGCGTTGCTGCTGCTGCTCTGCGCATACGGACTGCGCCGGGGGCGCAGCCTTGCCTGGTGGCTCGCGGTGATCGTCAACCTTGCCGTGCTCGGTGTCAGCATCTGGGTCGCCTACGCGGCCCATCTCGGCCCGCACGTGCGCATCGGCAGGCTTGATGCCGCAGCGCGGGCGATTCTGGCAGCCAGGGAGGCGACGCTGCTGCCGGTCGTGACCCTGACGGTGCTGCTGGTCACCCGGCGGCACTTCGATCAGACCGCCGACCGCCGGACGGTCAGGAAGCTGACGGTCACCCTCGCCACCGCGCTGGGCGTGAGCTGCGGCGCGTTCCTTCTGCACGGTTTCCTGCTGCGCGACCCCTCCAGTTCGAGTCCGGAGTTCCGCGCACCCGTGCAGGATCTGCCGATGCGCTTCCTGGCAAGCATGCTGTCCAGCAACCGCTTCCTCCCGGCGGACATAGTCGGGAGGCTGCTCTACGGGTGGGTCTCTCTGCTGTGCTGGATTGTGATCCTCGGCGCGCTTGCCGCGTTCTTCCTGCACACCAGCACCCATCGCGACGCGGACGTGGCCGACCGGGCACGTGTCATCCTCACCCGTGGCGGCTCGACGCTCTCCTACATGTCGACCTGGCCGGGAAACGCGTACTGGTTCAGCTCGGACGGGCGAGCCGCGATCGCATACCGGGCCATCGCCGGGGTCGCCGTGACCGTCGGCGAGCCGTACGGCGACCCGGCCGCTCTCGATTCTGCTATTACGGAGTTCGCTAAATTCTGCGAGCATCGTGGCCTGCATCCATGCCTGTACAGCGTGACGGCGCGCGCCCGTGCTCTCACAGACCGGCTCGGCTGGAAGTCGGTGCAAATCGCTGAGGACACCCTGGTCCCGCTGGCGAACCTGCAATTCGCGGGCGACAAGTGGCGGCACGTGCGGGGCGCCCTGAACAAGGCAGCCAAGGAAGGCATTGCCGCCGAGTGGTGGAGCTATTCGGAAATGCCGGCGGAACTCGTCGACCAGATCCGCCAGATCTCTGAAAAATGGGTCGCGGACAAGGGCCTGCCCGAGATGGGCTTCACACTGGGCGGGCTGGAGGAGCTCAACGACCCGAACATCCGCTGCATCATCGCCGTGGGCGCGGACCGCAGGGTCCACGCCATCACGAGTTGGATGCCCGTTTACGCGAGCAGCTGCCCGGTTGGCTGGACGCTCGACTTCATGCGCAGGAATACCGAGCCAGGCACACCCCACGGCGTGATGGAGTTCCTGATCGCGACGGCAGCGCTGACATTCCAGGAAGAAGGGGCGCGCTTCATCAGCCTCTCGGGTGCGCCGTTGGCCCGGCTGGACCGCGGCGAACAGCCGTGCGCGCTGCAGCGCCTGCTCGACATGATCGCGAACGCCATGGAGCCGGTGTATGGCTTCCAGTCCCTGCTGCACTTCAAGTCCAAGTTCCAGCCGGTCTATCACCCGCTTTACATGGCCTACCCGGATCCGGCCGCACTCGGCTCGATCGCGACCGCGATTGGTCGCGCCTACCTGCCCAATCTCACGTCCCGGCAGGGCCTGCGCCTGCTTACCAAGGTCCACTGGCGCACGTGAGCCCCACCCGGCGCGTCTCCTCCGGACGTGCGGGCAGGCGTGAACTGCACCGACGCGCCTTCAACTCGCCGCGATTGCTCGCTCGATCTGCGCACGGTTCAGCGGGAGATCGCGCACGCGCACGCCGACCGCGTCGGCCACCGCGTTGGCGATGGCGCCGGCTACCGGCCCCTGCGCCAGCTCGCCTGCTCCGGTCTCGGGTTCGCCCGGTGCATCGACAATCCGCACCGCCACCTCCGGCACCTCAGTGAACCGCAGGATCGGGTAGCTGTCCCAGTTATCTGACGTGATCCGGGCCTGGTCGAACCGCACCTGCTCGCGCAGCGTCCAGCTGGCGCTCTGTACCGCGCCGCCCTCGACCTGATTGAGCACGCCGTCTGGGTTGATCACCCGGCCGACGTCCACCGCGAGCCAGAGCCTGCGGAGCACCACCGAGGTGTCCGCTGCTATCTCCGCCACCGCTGCGCAGTAGCCGGCCACGCCCTTGTACCGCGCCACCCCGACTCCGAACCCGGTGCCGTCCTCGCGAGCGCGGGCATGCCATCCGGCCATCCGCGCCGCCTCGGCCAGCACGCGGCGGGCCCGCGGGTCGGTCAGGTGGTCAAGGCGGAACTGCACAGGGTCCCGGCCGGCGGCGCCCGCCAGCTCGTCCATGAACGACTCGATGGCGACCACGTTCAGGTGCGCCCCGAGCGACCGGAGCGAGGACGTGCGGACCGGCATCTCGGTCAGCCGGTGCCGGGTGACGTGCACGTCGGGAATGTCATAGCCGGGCACCGCGTTGCGGGTCGCTCCCATCGCGCCCGACGGCACCCCGTCAGAGGCGGGCCGCATCGGCTGCCCGTCGCTCAGGTGGGTCAGCGCCAGCAACCGCGGCTCCCCGCCGGTGGCGGGCCGCCCGATAAAGCCGTTGCTCCAGACGTCCTGCCGCCAGGTCATGATCCGGCCCGTCGCGTCGAGGCCTGCGGAGAGGCGGGCGAGCATGGCCGGTCCGGCGGGCGCCCAGCGCATGTCGTCCTCTCGCGTCCAGTGCACCCGGACAGGCAGGCCCGGCACGGCCTGGGCCAGCAGGACCGCGTCCATGGCCGCGTCATCCGCACCGTTCTGGCCGTAGACGCCGGCACCCTCGGCGTGGTGCACCGTGACCTGCCCGGTGTCGATTCGAAGGCCGGCGGCGATCCCCGCGCGGAGCGCGAAAATACCCTGGCTGTGGCTCCAGACGGTCACCGAACCCGCCTCCCAGCGGGCTATCCCGCAGCTGGGCGCCATCGACGCGTGCGCAAGAAAAGGCCTGGTGAACTCCGCCGTCATCGCGACATCGACCGAGGCCGCGGCAGCAGGATCGCCGCGGTCGAGCACGGTTTCTGCCTCCGACGGAGCGCCTAGCAGGAAAGCGCGAACGTTGTGCTCGTCGGGCAGCGACGTCGGAGTTCCCGGCGTGTCCCACCGGGCAGCGCGAGCAACCCGTGCGGCCGACCGAAGCGCGGCCCGGTCCGTCGGGGCCACGACCCCGAGGAACGAGCCGTTACGCACGAGGACCTCGTCGGGCCCGAGATGCACGACGTCAAGGCCGGCCAGCCGCGCCGCGAGCGACGGCGGTCGGACGACCCGGCCGTACAGCATGCCCGGCAGGCGCAGGTCGTGCAGAAACCGTTGCTGCCCGGTGACCTTGTCCGGCAGGTCGAGCCGGTGCGCGCTGCGGCCGGCCACGGTCCACTGCGACGGCGGCCTGGGCGCCACCGGGTCACCGGCTGCGCGGTCCAGCGCGCCCAGTGCCAGCGCCGACCAGTAGCTGTGACCGGTCGGGCCCCCGTCCGCCAGCACCTGCCCGTCACGGACTGTCAGCGCAGATCGATGGACGGCAAGCTGCGCCGCGGCGGCGGTGACCAGGAGATCGCGGGCTTGCGCGCAGGCCTGTCGGAGAGCGGCGCCGGACTCGGCCACTGAGCGGCTCCCTGAGGTGATTCCCTCGTCCGGGCTGGTGCTCGTGCTGACGGGGGCGACGCGCACGCGTGCCAGGTCAACCTGCAGCTCCTCCGCGGCGATCTGGGCCAGTGCGGTCCAGATGCCCTGGCCATACTCGACCTTGCCGGTGCGGATCGTGACCTCGCCCTGCGGGCTGAAGTCGAGCCACCGCGTCAGCAGCGGGTTGGCCGCGAGATTGGCGGGCAGCTCGGCTGGCCGGGCCGCAGCAGGCACCATGGCCGCCCCGGCGCTGGGTGCCGCAGTCTCGGCAGTGCTGCTCGGCGCCACGGCGGCAGTTGCGGGGACCGGTCCGCACGCTGCCCGCAGCACGGCGCGGACGATCCGGCCGTGACAGCCGCACCGGCACAGGTTCCCGTCCAGCGCGCGCCGGACGTCCTGCTCCGACGGCGCAGGCTGGGCCCGCAGCAGTGCCGCCGCGCTGATGACCATGCCCGAGCTGCAGTAGCCGCACTGAGCCGCCTGCTCGTCCAGGAAAGCCTGCTGCACCGGATGCAGCTGTTCGCCAGCCGCTAGTCCCTCGACCGTCGTCACTGGGCCGTCGACGGCCGAGATCGGCATGTCGCAGGAGGACCTCGCCCGTTCGCCGACCAGCACGTAGCAGGCACCGCAGAGGCCGAGGCCGCACCCGAACCGTGGCCCGGCCAGACCCAGGTCGTGCCGGAGCACGTCGAGCAGCGGGGTATCTGGCTCACACGCGACGGTCTGCAGGACACCGTTGACGACCAGGCGGAACTCGTCTGTCTCCATATCTCCCTCGCAAGCGCCGGGCGCGAAAAACGGCTGCCACCCGCTGGCGCCGTCGGCTCCAGGTGTTGACCATTGCCTCCTGGCAAGAGTATGCATTCGTTTGCAGAGCCCGAGAATGCCAATCGGAAGGCGGAGGATCCGGACATGGACGACAGGCTGGCCATGGCGATCTCACACTGGGCACCACGATTCACGACCAACGGGGTGACCGCGGGCGACTTTGACCGGATCGTCAACAGCATCTCGTCGTGGGATGAGTGGTGCGCGGCCTGGAGCGCGGTGGGTGCCGAGCACGAGCGGCTCGGCCGGGACGCGCTGGCGGCCAGTCACACGATCTCGGCGGGCGAGCACCTGTCGCAGGCAGCCGTCTACTTCCACTTCGCCAAGTTCCTGTTCGTCAGTGACATGGACCAGATGCGTGCCGCCCATGAGCAGGCGGTGCGCTGCCTGACGGATGCACTGCCCTTCCTCGATCCGCCGGGCCGCCGGGTGGAGATCCCGTTCGACGGCTCGCGCCTGGTCGGCGTCTTGCGGCTGCCAGCCGGGCCAGGACCGCATCCTGCCATGATCATGATCCCGGGACTGGACTCGGCCAAGGAAGAGCTCCGCAGTACCGAGGACCTGTTCCTCGAGCGCGGCATCGCGACGTTCAGCGTGGACGGTCCCGGTCAGGGTGAGGCGGAGTACGACCTGGCCATCCGGGGCGACTGGGAGGTGCCGGGAGCCGCGATCATCGACTGGCTCACTGGTGAGGATGGAGTCGACGGGGACCGGATCGGTGTCTGGGGCGTCAGTCTCGGCGGTTACTACGCGCCGCGAGTGGCCAGCGGTGACGAGCGGGTGCGCGCGTGCGTCGCGCTGGCCGGTCCGTACTCGTTCGCTGACGGCTGGGACTCCAGGCCCATTCTCACGCGCGAGGCCTTCCGGGTCAGGTCGAAGTCACCGGACATGGCGACGGCCAGGCGCCGCGCTGACGAGCTGACGATGGCGGGCCGTGCCGGGCAGATCACCTGCCCGCTGCTCGCGGTCATGGGCAAGCTCGATCGCCTCATTCCGTGGCAGCACGCTCAGCGACTGGTCGACGAGGCCAGCGGTGAGGCCCAGTTGCTGCTGCTCGAGCAGGGCAATCACGGCTGTGCGAACCTCGCGCCCTTCCACCGGCAGGCCACCGCTGACTGGGCCGCGGAGCGGCTGGGCGCGACGGCAAACCACCGCGTGCCAAGCTGATGGGCGACCGACCGACTCCAGCCGGAGCTGCCGCCACCGCTAGCGCCTCCGGCCTGCGGCTGCTCGGTCACCACGACCTCGGCGGCTACGGCGACGGCATGCAGGTGATACGCAGCGGCGATTCGCTGTATGTGGGGCACACCGGCACCACGGGAATGGGCACATCGATCCTGGACGTCGCCGACCCGGCCGATCCGGTCCTGGTCACCCAGTGGCTCGCGGCACCGCGCTCGCACACGCACAAGGTGCAGGTCGCCGACGGCCTGCTGCTCGTCAACGTCGAGAAGTTCCCGTACCGGGCGGAGATGTCGGGGCCCTATCAGGCCGGCCTGAGCGTCTACGAACTCGGCGACCCGCTACGGCCCCGCAAGGTCGGGTTCTGGGCCAGCGGCGGCCGCGGCGTGCACCGGATCGTCTGGACGGGAGGGCAGCACGCGCACATGTCGGCCATCCCGGATGGGTTCCGGGATCGCATCTGGGTAGTCGTGGACATGTCCGATCCGGCGCGGCCAGCCGAGGCGGGCCGGTGGTGGTGGCCCGGCCAGCGCGAGGACGAGCAGCCTGGCTGGCCCCCGGCCGAGCGCCATGCCGCCCACCACGCGCTGATCGCCGGCGACAGGGCTTACCTCGGCTACGACGACGCGGGCATGGTCATCCTGGACGTGTCCGACCTGACGAACCCGCGCCAGGTGGGCCACCTCAGCTGGGACGGCGGGTCGACGCATACCTGCTTGCCGCTGCCCGGTCGGGAGCTGGTAGTCGCTACCGACGAGCAGGTCAAAGACGGCCCGGAAGCCCCCAGCCGGGCGGTCCGGGTCATTGATGTCAGCGGCGGTCAGCTGCGGGTGCTTTCCGTCTGCCCGGAACCAGCCGGATTTGGCCGGCTGCCCCTCCGGTTCGGCGCCCACAACCTGCATGAGAACCAGCGAGGCTCCTATCGCAGTGAGCGGCTGGTGTTCGTCAGCTATTTCAGCGCGGGGGTGCGCGTCTACGATCTGGCCGACCCCGTGCATCCGGTCGAGGTTGCGCACTGGGTGCCGGAGGCGCGGGCGAGCCAGCCCGTGCCGCAGATCAACGATCTGTTCGTGGATGACACCGGCCTGCTGTGGGTGACGGACCGTATCGGCGGGGCCTTGTACGTCCTGGAACCCGAGCCGCCGCTGGCCGCCCTCATGGCGCAGGCACGGGTGCCGGCGTGAACCAGATATCAGGACGAACGTGAACCAGATGCCGGGACGAAGCGGCTCTTCTCGCCTGCAATCGTTTGTGATAATGTGCCCGGGTGTGATGGGGCGCTCGTGCCGCGGTCACTGCGTGATCACTGCGGAGGGCCATGCGGGAAGGACGTCGTGATGGCAGACCGGGCGCTTGAGCAACCCTCGATCGGCTGGATCGGGGCAGGCAGGATGGGCCTGCAGATGGCGTCCAGACTGGTGGACGCGGGCTATGACGTCGCGATCTACAACCGCACCCAGGCCAAGGCCGCTCCGCTCATCAGCCGGGGCGCCGTCCTTGCTGAGTCCCCGGCGGACCTCGCCGGCCGGGATGTGGTGTTCACCATGGTTTCCTCGTCGGATGACCTGCTGGAGGTGACGGCCGGGCCGAACGGGGTGCTATCCGATCCGGTCAGCGCGCCCCGGCTGCTCGTGGACTTCACCACCGTCTCCACGCAGGCGTCGGCCGCAGTCCGCGCAGCGGGGGAGAAGCGGGGCACCGAATTCCTGGCGGCGCCCGTCAGCGGCAACCCCAAGGTGGTGCGCGCGGGCAAGTTGTCGCTGGCGGTGTCCGGCAAGCTCGAGACCTTTGCCGAGGCGGAGTCGCTGTTGCAGCTGTTCGGCCACCGGGTCACCTATGTCGGCGAGGACGAGGTGGCGCGGCTGGTCAAGATCTGCCACAACGTCCTGCTCGGCGTCACGATACAGACGCTGGCCGAGGTGACAGTGCTCGCGGAGAAGGGCGGCGCAAGCCGAGCGGCTTTCCTCGAGTTCATCAATCACTCCGTGCTGGGGTCGATGTTCACCCGGTACAAGTCACCGGCGCTAGTGCACCTGGACTTCACCCCCACGTTCACCAACCCGCTGCTGCTGAAGGACTTCGACCTCGGCCTCGCCGCCTCGCGCGAACTGGAGGCGCCGATGCCGATTGCCGCCGCCGCGGCAGCCCTGGTCGCGTCGGCGCTGGGCGCCGGCTACCGGACTGAGGACTTCGCCACGCTCCTGCTGGAACAGGCCAGGCGGTCCGGCATCACGCTCGAGCCCGAGGACACCGAGGTCGACGACGGACTGGAGGGCTGATGGCCAGCGCCCGCCCGCTCCGGGCACCGGGACACGGTGGCGTCGACTTCGAGGAGCGCGTGGACTTCGACCGGCTGCGACGATACCGCCTCGACCGGGCACGCGCCGCGCTGGAGTCCAGCGAGTGCGGCGCGTTCCTGTTGTTCGACTTCTACAACATCCGGTACACCACGCAGACCTGGATCGGCGGCGCACTCGGCGACAAGATGACCCGCTACGCGCTGGTGACCAGGGACGCGGACCCGGTGCTCTGGGATTTCGGGTCGGCCGCAAAGCACCACCAGCTCTACTGCTCCTGGCTGCCGCCGGAGAACTGCCGGGCCGGCATGCTCGGCCTGCGCGGCGCGATCGCGCCTGACGCGGGACTGATGGTGTCGGCAGTCACCGAGGTCAGGCAGCTGCTCGCTGAGCGCGGCCTGGCCAGCCAGCCGGTCGGCGTCGATATCATCGAGTTGCCGTTCCTCGCCGAAATGCAGCGGCAGGGGCTGACGGTCGTCGATGCGCAGCAGCTGATGCTGGACGCACGGCAGATCAAGTCCGCGGACGAGATCATGCTGCTGACGCAGGCAGCGGCCATGGTCGACGGCGTGTACCAGGACATCGTCGAGAAGCTGAAGCCCGGCATCCGGGAGAACGACATCGTGGCACTGGCGAACCAGCGCCTCTATGAGATGGGCTCCGAGCAGGTCGAGGCGATCAACGCAGTCTCCGGTGAGCGCTGCAATCCGCACCCGCACAACTTCTCCGACCGCATCATCCGGCCCGGCGACCAGGCCTTCTTCGACATCATCCAGAGCTACAACGGCTACCGCACGTGCTACTACCGCACCTTCGGTGTTGGCCACGCCACCGCGTCGCAGCGCGACGCCTACACGAAGGCGCGCGAGTGGATGGACGCGGCGATCGATGCGGTGAAGCCCGGCGTGGGCACCGACGACATCGCCCGGCTGTGGCCGGCGGCGACCGAATTCGGATTCGCCAGCGAGATGGCGGCCTTCGGGCTTCAGTTCGGGCACGGCCTCGGCCTCGGCCTGCACGAGCGGCCGATCATCAGCCGTCTCAACAGCCTGGACCACCCCATCGAGATCCAGGCCGGGATGGTGTTCGCGCTCGAGACATACTGCCCGGCCTCGGACGGGTTCTCCGCGGCGCGGATCGAGGAGGAGGTCGTGGTGACGCCGGACGGTCCCAGGATCCTCACCCTGTTCCCCGCCCAGGAGCTCGTGGTTGCCAACCCGTACTAACTTGGTGAGCTGCACGTGGCGATTCCCGGACTGACCCGCGTCGACCACATTGGGTTTACCGTGCCCGATCTCGAGCAGGCCCGGCAATTCCTGGTCGACGTGCTTGGCTGCGAGTACATGTACTCGCTCGGCCCGTTCGTGCACGCCGACGACGACTGGATGACTGAGCAGTCTGAACGTCCATGCCCGTGCGGTCATGGAGGAGCTGCATTTCTTCCGCTGCGGCAGCCAGGCGATCTTCGAGGTATTCCAGTACGCGGCACCGGACCAGCGCCAGATGCTGCCGCGCAATAGCGACTACGGCGGGCATCACGTCGCCTTGTACGTCGACGATCTCGACGCTGCCGTCGACTACCTGCGGGCTCGCGGCGTGCAGGTGCTCGGCGAGCCGACCGCGAGCACAGGGCCGAGCGAGGGCCAGCGCTGGGTGTACTTCCTGGCCCCGTGGGGCATGCAATTCGAGCTCGTCTCCTACCCGGGTGGCAAAGCTTTCGACCGAAAGGGAACGGGCTCGGCTTAGGCCGGTCAGCTGCCGTGCAGTGACGCCAAAGCTCAGGGGAGCGCAATGGAGCAGAATCAGCTGCGGATGTCCGCGTCGTGGGTCGAGGTTGTGGCGACGCAGCAGGACTGGGACGCTGCTGACCCGCAGCTGCTAGTCAGCGCCTTCGCGCAGCTCATCCTGATCCGGGCCTTTGAGGAATACGTACTGGAGCTGGCCGCCGCCGGCCTGATCAACGGGCCTGCGCACTCCAGCATCGGCCAGGAAGGTGGCGCGGTCGGTTCCATCCTGGCCCTGAACGCCGACGACACGGTCAACGGCTCGCATCGCGGACACCACCAGTTCCTGGCCAAAGCTCTGTCCTATGTCGCGCCGAAGGGAATCGACCCGGTTCGGCCGTTCCCCGACGAGGTCCGCTCGGTGCTGCTGAGCAGCCTGGCCGAGGTCTGCGGCCTGGACCGCGGGTTCAGCCACGGCCGAGGTGGCTCTATGCACCTGCAGTGGCGGGAGGCCGGCGCCATCGGCACCAACGCCATCGTCGGCGGCGGGGTACCGCAGGCGGCCGGCTCGGCGTGGGCGCACCAGCACGCCGGGACCGGCGCGGTTGCCGTGACGTACTTCGGGGACGGCGCCATCAACATCGGCTCCACGCTGGAGTCGCTGAACCTCGCGGCCGCCTGGCGGCTGCCGCTGTGCTTCTTCATCGAGAACAACCGCTACGCCGTGTCGACGACGGTCGAGGAGGCGACCGGCGAGCCGCGACTGTCGGCGCGCGGTCCTGGCTTTGGCATCAGTAGCTGGAAAGTCGACGGCATGGACGCCCTGGCGGTGTACCTGGCCATGCAGCAGGCGGTCGCGCATATGCGGGCTGGTCGCGGGCCAGCCGTTGTGGAAGCAGACGTCTACCGCTACTTCCACCAGAACGGCCCGTTCCCCGGCAGCGCGTTCCGGTACCGCACCAGGGAGGAGGAGGCGGAGTGGCGTGCGCGCGACCCGATTGCCCAGATCGCCGGGCACATCTCGCGCCGCGGGATCCTGACCGAGTCGGCCATTGAAGCGGCGCGGCAGCAAGCCGCCGACCTGATGGCGGAGATCGGCGCGGTACTGCTGGAGCCGGTACCCGGAAGCAAGCCAGACGAGCGTCGGATCAAGGCCGCCGAGTGGCCAGATCCGGCCTTCGTCGACGTGGGAGTGCGCGGAGACCTGAGCGAGTTCGCGGATGCACCGCTCGCCGACCGCGCGGACTTCCGCGGCGCGGTGCAGGAGATGAAGTTCATCGACGCGGTGGCCGGCGTGATGGCGCGCCGGATGAGCCTCGACGACCGCATCGTGATCATGGGCGAGGACATCCACAAGCTGAGCGGCGGGACGAACGGCGCCACCAAGGGCCTCAAGCGAGCCCATCCTGACCGGGTGCTGGGAACCCCGATCAGCGAGAACGCGTTTGCCGGGCTGGCCGGCGGAGTGGCTCTGGACGGACGTTTCCTCCCGGTGGTCGAGTTCATGTACGCCGACTTCATGTGGGTCGCAGCCGACCAGCTGTTCAACCAGATCGCCAAGGCGCGGCACATGTACGGCGGCCGCAATGACGTGCCGCTCGTGCTGCGCAGCAAGGTCGCCATCGGCACCGGCTACGGGTCGCAGCACTCGATGGACCCGGCGGGCATCTTCGCCACCTCACCGGGCTGGCGGATCGTGGCGCCGTCGACTCCGTTCGACTACATCGGGCTGATGAACAGCGCGCTGCGCTGCCGGGACCCGGTCGTGGTCCTGGAGCACGTCGATCTCTACACAACCGTCGGCGAGGTGCCTGCCGACGAGTGGGACTTCTGCCTGCCTGTCGGCAGGGCCGCGGTCCGCCGCACCGGAACGCAGTTGACCGTGCTGACCTACCTGGCCATGACGTCTCGCGTCCAGGACGCCGTGGCCGAATGCGGCGTCGACGCGGAGGTGATCGACCTGCGCTGGCTCGACCGCGCCAGCATCGACTGGGACACGATCGGCGCGAGTATCAGCAAGACCAACCGGGTTCTCATCGCCGAGCAGGGTGCGCTCGGCACCTCCTACGGCGGCTGGCTCGCCGACGAGATCCACAGGCGATTCTTCGACTGGCTTGACCACCCCGTGCAGCGGGTGACCGGCGGCGAAGCATCCCCCACGATCAGCAAGGTCCTGGAGGGCGCGGCCATCGCCGGAGTCAGCGACGTGACGAATGCGCTCATCGAGCTAGCAGGGCTGTGACGATGGCACGGCTGCTGCGAGTCCCGGAGATCTCGGCCGGATCAACGGAGGCGGTGCTGGCGACCTGGCCCATCGCCGAGAACGTCCCGTACTCGGCTACCGAGGTGATCGCCGTCGTCGAGACCGCGAAGGCGGCGATCGACATCGAGGCCGAAGAGGACGGCGTGATCCTGCGCCGCCTCGTCGGAGAGGGGGCCGATGTTGCGGTCGGTCAGCCCATCGCGCTGATCGGTGTACCGGGCGAGTCGTCGGACGGCATCGAGGAGACACTGCTCGCGGAGGGGGTTCCGCCAGCCAGTCCTCCGGCAATGTCCGCCAGTCCTCCGGCGGTGTCCCCGCGGGCCGTGGAGGTCGTCAGCGGCAACGGACAGCAGCCGCCACCGAGTCAGCACCGCGAGGGCGAGCGGATCTTTGTCAGCCCGCTCGCCCGGCGGCTGGCGCGCGAGGCCGAGCTTGATCTCAGCGTTATCTCCGGGACCGGGCCTGCCGGCCGAATCATGCGCCGTGATATCGAGCAGGCGATCCGGACATCGCAGGCTGGAGCCGATCAGAAGCTGGCCATGGCACCACTGCCAGCTGCCGCGGTGACAGCGAGCCAGCAGAGTCCGGTCGGCGCCGCAGGGCCGCCCCGGTATACGGCCGTGCCACACAACCGGATGCGCCAGGCCATCGCCGACAGGCTGACCGAGAGCAAGCAGACCGTCCCGCACTTCTACCTCGACGGGATTACCCGGGCAGGCAAGCTGCTGCGACTGCGTGCCGAGCTCAATGACGGCACGAGGACGGCCCGGGTCTCTGTGAACGACCTTGTCGTCAAGGCCGTTGCCCGCGCGCATCAGCTCGTGCCGGCCATGAACGTGACCTGGACGCCTGAGGCGATGCTGAGTTACGAGAACGTCGACATCGGCATTGCCATCGCCAGTCCGCGTGGTCTCGTGACGCCGGTCCTCCGTTCGGTCGAGCAGTACACGATTTCCGCGGTCGCTGCGGCAACTGCCGACCTGGTGGAGCGAGCGGCGGCCGGCCGCCTGCAGCAGCGGGAACTCGAAGGCGGCGCGACCGCCGTGACGAACCTGGGGATGTTCGGCGTCGAGCGGTTCAGCGCGATCATCAACCCGCCTCAATCCTCGATCCTGGCCGTCGGCGCTGTGCACGACGCTCCCGTCGTGACGAAAGGCAGGCTGCGGGCTGGCCCCGTGATGCGGGTCACGCTCTCGGTCGATCACCGGGCGATCGACGGCGCCACCGCGGCGGAGTGGATGAAGGCCTTTGTCTCATTGATCGAGCATCCGGTGCAGATCCTCGCCTGACCGGCGGGTGGCCGGAAGGGGGCCGGGCATCAGGACCGGCGGGCGGTCGATCCCCGGATGACAAGCTCGGGGACCACGTAGATGAGCTTGGCCGGTCCGGTGGCGCCGTTCAGCCGCTCGATCAGCAGATCAGCCGCCTGCGCGCCAACCTGCTGGTGGGAGAACGTGACGGTGGTCAGTGGCGGCCGGAGCATGTCAATGAACGGCATGTCGTTGAACCCGACGACGGACAAGTCGCCGGGGCAGCTCAGTCCGGCCTCGTCGAGGGCGCGGTAGCAGCCGACCGCGAGCATGTCGTTGCCCGCCGCCAGGGCGGTGCAGCCGTCCCGGGCTGCCAGGATCTCGCGAGCGCAGCGGTAGCCCTCGTCGATCGAGAACGAGCGGGCGAAGGCTATCCGGTCGTCCGGCACATCGAGTCCGGCGTCCGCCATCGCCGACCGGAAGCCGCGGTAGCGTGCGAGCCCCGTGGACACATCGAGCGGTCCGGCGATGCAGGCGATGTCCTGATGGCCGAGCGCGACGAGGTGCCGGACCGCGAGGCTGACGCCCGACTCGTTGTCGACCGTGACGGCCGGGAAGTCCTCGTCCGCTGCGACTCGGTTCATCAGCACGACGGGCACGCCGGACCGCGTGGCGTCGGTCAGCAGTGGATCGTGCAGGTGGGCGGTGGCGAGCACGTAGCCGTCCACATGGCGGGCGCCCATCTGCTCGAAGACGCGACGTCCGCGCGCATCGTCGCCGTCGGTATTGCCGATCAGCGCTACGTAACCAAGGGTCTCCAGCCGGTCGGACAGGCCACGGACCATCGGCGGGAAGAGCGGGTTGGTCAGGTCGGGGATCAGCACGCCGATCGTGTTCGACCGGCGGGTCCGCAGGCTGCGGGCGACCGCGTTCGGCTGGTAGCCGAGCTCGGCAGCGGCGGCCAGCACCCGGCTCGCGGTCAGGTCACTGACCAGGAGCCGCGTCTCCGGGTTGAGCGCCCGCGAGGCGGTGGCCGGGTGCACCCCGGCCAGCCGGGCCACGTCCTTCAGCGTGACGACCGACTCTCGCATAGCGCTCCCTGGCGACAGAACGGCGACCGTATCCGCGCCCTGGTCGCCTCGCGCCAGTATGGCATCCCATCACAGTAAAAATGCAGCAAAGACCAGGTCGGACCGCCCGCTAGCGTCAGCTCGCTCGCGGAAATGCCGGCCTCAGGTCGCCGCTGATGGTCGGCGGCGCCTGCCGAGGAACTGGACGAACTCCGCGCCCTCACGCAGCCGCCTGGCAGCCGTCTGCGGGTGGCGCGCCAGCTCGGCAGACATCTCGGCCAGCTTGCCCGCGCGGAAGTAGTACCGGCGGTAAAAGCTGTCGACCGAGTCCAGGATCTCGCTGTGGCTGAGGTCGGCGTATGACAGCGGGGACAGCTGCGTGCCGTCCTCGCTGACGAGGGCCGAGCCGTCGTCCTCGGCTGGCAGCCATCCGTTGGCGATGGCCTGCCGGTAGAGCTCGGTACCAGGGTAGGGAGCGGCAACCGAGACCTGGATGGTGTGCGGATTGACCTGCCTGGCGAACTCGATCGTCTCGCGGATGGTCTCCTTCGTCTCCCCTGGCAGGCCGAGGATGAAGGTGCCGTGCACGGTGATGCCAAGATCATGGCAGTCGGCGGCGAATTGCCTGGCCCGCTCCACGCGCAGGCCCTTCTTGATGTTGATCAGGATCTGCTGGCTGCCGGATTCGTAACCGACCAGCAGCAGCCGCAGCCCGTTCTCACGTAGCACCGCGAGCGTCTCGCGCGGCACGTTGGCTTTCGCGTTGCACGACCACGTCCAGCCCAGCCTGCCGAGACCGCGCGCGATCTCCTCGGCCCGGCGCCGGTCGTCGGTGAACGTGTCGTCGTCGAAGAACAGCTCCTTCACCTGGGGAAAGAGTTCCTTGGCGAGCGCGGCCTCGGTCAGCACGGACTCGACGCTGCGGGTCCGGTACACGTGACCGCCGACCGTCTGCGGCCACAGGCAGAACGTGCAGCGGGACCGGCAGCCCCGTCCGGTGTAGAGCGAGAGGTAGGGATGCCTGAGGTAGCCGATGTAGTAGTTCTCCGGCCGCAGGTCGCGCTTGTATACCGGGACCACCGAAGGCAGCCTGTCCATGTCGGTGAGGATCTCCCGGTCCGGGTTATGCACGACCTGCCCATCGGGGCGGCGGTAGCTGAGGCCGCGGATGCCCTCGAGCGGGCGCCCGTCGGCGACCTCGGCAATGGTGAAGTCGAACTCCTCCCTGGCCAGGAAGTCGATCGCGGTGGCGGCACGCATCGAGCGCTCTGGTTCGACGGCGACCTTGGCCCCCACCATGCCGATGAGCAGTGACGGGTTTTCGGCTTTCAGGGCGGCCGCCACTCTGACGTCTCCGGCAAAACTTGGCGAGCTGGTGTGCAGCACAGCCAGGTCATACTCGCGGGCCAGAGGGGTGACGTCGGCCAGGGCCAGGCCTGCCCGGCGGGGCATCGACCAGCTTGCCGCCGGGCACGAGCGCGGCGGGCTGGGCCAGCCAGGTCGGATACCAGTACGAGCGGATCTCCCGCTTGGCCTGGTAGCGAGCGCCCGCCCCGCCGTCGAAACCCTCAAAGGAGGGCGGGTGAAGGAACAGCGTTCGCATCATCGAGATCCTGCCTCGGCTAGTTCTCGGTGGCCGAGATTGAGGCCGATATGCCGGAATGCGTCGTCAAAGGCCGGTTCCCAGCTGGGTGTCGGGTGGTCGCTGCGCCTCGCCGGTCGCGGCACCGTGTCCAGGAGCGCCAGAGCGGCCGCCGCGACGTCGGCGGGCGTCGGTCCGCATACTTCTGCCCCGCCCAGCTCTAGTTCATGCAGCAGGTTATCGCGACCGTGACCGGGCATAACGTCGAGCAGCAAGAGGGGCCTTCCCACGACCCTGGTCTCGGCGCAGGTGCTGGCTCCGGGCAGGGCGATCACTATGTCGGCGGCCGCCATGAGCTCCGGTACCCGATCGCTGAAACCGAAGGGATGCACCGAGTGCAAGCCGACCGCCAGCGATCGGAATTCACGCTCCAGGCCCTGTCGGCGACCGGCAACAGCGAGCACGTGCACGCCCGATCTCGCGAGGCGCGCGACCCTGTCGACCGCGCGGCCAAAGCCCCAGCCACTGTCGATGACGAGCGCGCACGGCTCGCCGGGCGGGATGCCGAGGGCGGCTCTGGCCTGCTGCTGCTCGGGCGCGGCGTAAAAGCCCGCGCGGACCGGCGTCGGGATGACCGCGACGCGCGCCCTGGGCAGGAACCGGCGGACAGAGGCCGCGGCGGCGGGGGAGGTCACGAGGAACAGGTCAGTACCCGCGGTAACCCAGAGCCGGTGCGCGGCAACGTCGGGACACAGCACGACGGTGCGGCGCGCGGGCGCCTCTGGCTTGAGCCGGGCCGCCGCAGCTGCCCCGGTGGCGAAAATGCTGAGTACCAGGTCGGCTGGCTCGCGCTCGAGCTCGGCCCGCAACATGGGCACCACTCGCCGCGCGGCCCAGCGGTCCAGCGCCGTCGCGACCGAGCTGCCCGCGCGCAGGTGCGCGAAATGCAGCCCGTCGTACAGCGCGGGAACGGCGACCAGATGGCCGAACACCCGCTCGCCTGCCTGTGCGGACCAGGGTCCGAGCAGCGACATGCTGTTCAGGTACCGGGTTCGCCAGCCGTGGGCCTCGAGCAGGTCACCGCAACTTCGAGCGAGCATGTCGTGCCCGAGTCCGAGCGAGCCCGTCAGGAGTACCGCGCGCCTAGCCATCCCGGCGAGTATCCCCGGCTGATTCGTGGCTTGAACACCCGGAGGTGCACATGCGCCTGATGCTCGTGCATCCCAGCGCGCTGATGTACTCGGAGATCTTTCTGCGGCTGGAGCCCCTCGGCCTCGAGCGGGTAGCCGGCGCGGCGCTGGCCGCCGGGCACGAGGTGCGTGCCCTCGACCTCCAGGTCTCTGACCGCAGGGAGCTCGATCGTGAACTGGCGCAGTTCCGGCCCGACACGGTCGGAGTCTCGCTGAACTACCTCGCCAACATTCCCGAGGCCATCGACATGGCGCATGGCATCAAGGCGGCCCTGCCGGGCTGCTTCGTGTTCTTCGGCGGGCACAGCGTGTCCTTCGTCGCAAGCCACGTGCTCGAGCAGGCCGATGGTGCGGTGGATGCGGTGGTGCGCGGCGAGGGAGAGACGGCAGTCGTTCCGCTGCTCGCGGCGATCCGCGAC
Organism: uncultured Actinomycetota bacterium; assembly: GCA_963718765.1. GTDB lineage: Bacteria > Actinomycetota > Actinomycetes > Streptosporangiales > Streptosporangiaceae > JAJYUU01. The sequence continues at coordinate 307,522 of CAVQZV010000014.1, read as the reverse complement.
GGCGGGCTCGACAGGGTGCCGGGAATCGTCACCGCCGACGGACCCGGCCCGGGTCCGCGGCTACTGGAGAGCATCGATTCGCCGCGACCCGCGCGGCACCTGATGCGCAACCGGCGCCGGTACTTCATTGGCGAACTCGACCCGTGTGCCTCGATCGAGTTCACCCGTGGCTGCCCGTGGGACTGCTCGTTCTGCTCCGCGTGGACCTTCTACGGCCGCAGCTACCGCAAGGCGTCACCCGAGGTCGCTGCCGACGAACTGGCCTCCATCGCCGAGCCGAACGTGTTCATCGTCGACGACGTCGCCTTCATCCGCGCTGAACACGGCGACGCGATCGCGGCCGAAATCGAGCGACGGCGCGTGCGCAAGCGCTACTACCTCGAAACCCGGAGCGACGTGCTCCTCCGCAACACCGAGGTGTTCGAGCGGTGGGCGCGGCTCGGGCTCAACTACATGTTCCTCGGTATGGAGGCGCTGGACTCCGACGGCCTGGAGCTCTACCGCAAGCGAGTCAGCCAGGACGAGAACATCCACGCTCTGGAGGCAGCACGAAAGCTCGGCATCATGGTCGCGATCAACCTGATCGTCGACCCGGCGTGGGACGTCGACCAGTTCCGCGTCGTCCGCGACTTCGCTCTGTCGGTACCGGAGATCGTGCACCTGACCGTGCTCACCCCCTATCCGGGCACCGAGATCTGGCACACCGAGTCGCGCCGCCTCACCACCCTCGACTACCGGCTCTTCGATATCCAGCACGCTGTCGTTCCGACCACGCTGCCGCTCGATGAGTTCTACCGCGAGCTCGTCCGCACCCAGGCGGTCATCAACCGCAAGCACCTGGGGATGAGCGCGGCCGTCGGCGCGGCTAAGGTGCTGGCGCGCAACCTGGCCCGCGGCCAGACCAACTTCGCCCGCATGATCTGGCGCTTCAACAGCGTCTATAACCCTGATCGCCAGCTCGCCGACCACCGCCGCGAGGTCCGCTACGAGCTGCCGCTGCCGGTCCGCGCCGGGAACGGAGCCACCCGGCAGATGCTGTACCTGCACAACAGGCCGTCTGTACACGCTCACCAGGCAGGCGCCGAGCCGCCCGCCTAGAGCCCTCGTCGCGAACCGTGGGCAGCGGCCCGCACGCTGTGCGGGCCGCTGCCCACGCGACACCGTTACCTGTCTGAGCCTCAGCCCGCGGCCGCCTCGGCTGTCTCTTGCTGCTCGACCAGCTCGCCCTCGACTTCGATCTGGATCTCCTCGCTGACCACGAGCCGGCCGTCCAGCACAAAGTTGGCCGCGACGCCGTAGTCATGGCGCTTGATCGATGTCTGGGCGCCGTAGGCGATCCGGTGCCCCATCATCGGGTCGTTGAACTCGCCGTACCTGGTCACGTGGAAAGTGACCGGGTGGGTGGTGGCCTTGATTGTCAGGTCACCATGCAGGTCGAACTGATTGTCCCCAGTCGTCGACACGCCGGTGCTCTTGAACGTGATCACCGGGTACTTCTCGACCTCCAGGAAATTGCCGGACCTCAGGTCGTTATCCCTGGCCGGGTTGTTCGTCTTCACGCTGACCGTCTGAATCGTGATCTCGACCGAAGCGGCTTCGGGGTTATCCGGGTCGATGTCGGCGACCGCGCTGACGTCCTCGAATCGGCCGCGGACGTTCATCATGCCCAGGTGCTTGGCGGCGAACTCCACCTGGGTGTGGTACGGGTCAAGCTGCCAGTTGCCCATAATGACCTCCGGGGAGCGGGCTGGCGACGGCGGCGTTATGGCCGTCGGACCGGTTGGATATTTTCACTCTCAACCATAACGGGAGAACCCTCCGGCGTATTTGTGGCTGCCGGACTATGTCGGGCCGTACGCTTCGTCGTCGGGACCCGCGCGAGGAGGCAGCCATGACCGTCTACGAAGAGATCCGGTACGACGTCGAGGACCCGGTCGCGACGATCACGCTGAGCCGACCCGAGGTGCTCAACGCCTGGACCGACCAGATGGCTGCCGAGGTGCGGCACGCGGTCGCGGCGGCAGAGCACGACCCGCGGGTGGTCGGGATCGTGATCACCGGAGCCGGTCGCGGGTTCTGCGCCGGGGCCGACCTCAGCAGGCTGGCGGCCATCGGCACCGGGGACCGCAGCGTCGCGTCACCGCCCGGCATGGACAGCGCGCTCGACGCGGACCCTGGCGATGCGTCATTCGGGGACGACCTGCACCTCGGCACGTACACCTATCTGATGTCGGTGCCGAAACCTGTTATCGCGGCGATCAACGGCCCGGTAGCGGGCATGGGTGTGCCCATCGTGCTCGCGTGCGACCTGCGATATATGGCCGAGGATGCGGTGCTGACCACGTCGTTCTCGCAGCGCGGGCTCATCGCCGAGTGGGGCATCAGCTGGCTGCTGCCACGGCTGGTGGGGACCGCCGTCGCGCTCGATCTGCTGTTCTCCTCTCGTAAGGTCACCGGTGTGGAGGCGGCCGCGCTCCGCGTGGTGAACGCCGCGCTGCCGCGGGATCAGGTGCTTGCGCACGCCCAGCAGTACGTCCGGGATCTGGCCGCGACCGCGTCACCGGCATCGCTGGCCGTCATGAAGCGGCAGGTGTATCAGCAGTTGCACGCCGGACTGCTCGGTGCCGAGCAGGAAGCCCGCACGCTCATGGTGGACAGCTTCGGCCGGCCGGACTTCCGCGAGGGCGTGCAGTCCTACCTGCAGCGGCGGTCGCCGTCGTTCGAGCGGCTGCCCGGTCCCTCCGTATAGCGGCCAGCGGGGAAGCCTGCGGCGAACCGCGGCGGCCCCGTTCCCTCTCGATTGCGTACCAAGCGCTTGCTACGCTTGGCCAACCTGCGCGGCGGCGGTGGATGCGACGACGGGACGGCTGTGGCGGACAAGCGGATGCTCGCGGATGAGGTCGTCGCCCGGCTGCGGTCCGGGATGACCATCGGCATCGGCGGCTGGGGTTCGCGCCGCAAGCCGATGGCTCTGGTGCGGGCGCTCGTGCGGAGCGATCTGCGGGACCTGACCGTGGTGTCCTACGGCGGCCCGGACGTCGGGCTGCTGTGCGCGGCCGGGAAGATCCGGCGCCTGATATTCGGGTTCGTGTCGCTCGATTCGATTCCGCTCGAGCCGCACTTCCAGGCGGCCCGCCAGGCCGGCGCGATCGAGGTAACCGAGTACGACGAGGGCATGCTGCAGTGGGCGCTGTACGCGGCCGCCTGCCGGCTGCCGTTCCTGCCGACCAGGGCGGGCCTCGGGTCGGATGTGCTGGCTGTGAACCCGCAGCTGCGCACCGTGCGCTCGCCCTACGGCGACGCCGAGGAACTCGTCGCGGTGCCAGCCCTGCCCCTCGACGCCGCACTCGTGCACCTGAACCGCGCCGACGCTTCCGGCAACGCCCAGTTCCTGGGCGACGACCTGTATTTCGACGACCTGTTCTGCGCGGCGGCTGAGCAGGCGTACGTGTCGTGCGAGCGGATCGTGCCGACCGCTGAGCTCGCGGCCGCCGGCCCGACCCGGCTGCGGGTGCACCGGTGGATGGTGGCCGGCGTGGTCGAGGCCCCGAACGGGGCACACTTCACCTCGTGCGCACCCGACTACGGCCGCGACGAGAAGTTCCAGCGCGGCTACGCCGCGGCCGCGAAGGATCCGCAGGAGTGGGCGCGGTTCGCCGCCACCTACCTGGCGGGCGACGAGGCCGCCTACCAGGCTGCGGTCGCGGCGCAGCGGGCCGCGGTGTGAGCGCGTCGCGGGCCGAGGTCTGCATTGTCGCCTGCGCCGAGGCGTGGCGCGGCGACGGCGAGATCGCCGCGAGCCCGATGGGGCTGATCCCCACTGCCGGCGCCCGGCTGGCGAGGGCGACGTTCGAGCCGGACCTGCTGCTGTCCGACGGCGAGGCTTGTTACGTAACGGGCACCTGGGCGCTCGGCCACCCCGCGCCGGGCCCGGTCGAGGGGTGGATTCCGTTCCGGTCGGTGTTCGACCTGGTCTGGGCGGGCCGCCGGCACGTCATGATGAGCCCGGCCCAGATCGACCGGTACGGCAACGCCAACATCTCCGCCATCGGCGACTACACAAGGCCTGCCCGGCAGCTGCTCGGGGTGCGCGGCGCGCCCGGTAACACGGTGAACCACCCGGTCAGCTACTGGGTGCCGCGGCACCTGCCGCGGGTGTTCGTCCCCCGGGTGGACATGGTCTCCGGTGTCGGCTACGACCGGGCGCGCGCCGCGGGTCCGGCGGTGGCGGCGTTCCTCGATCTGCGCCGGGTGGTGACGAACCTGGCCGTCCTGGACTTCGGCGGCCCTGACCACAGCATGCGGCTGGTGTCCGTGCATCCCGGAGTGACCGTCGACGAGGTAGTGGACAGCACGGGGTTCGAGCTCGCGGTCGATGGCGATGTACCGGAGACCCGGCAGCCGGTGGCGGCTGAGCTGGCGCTGATCCGGGACGTCATCGACCCGGACGGGCTGCGGGGCCGCGAGGTGGCGGGGTGAGCGACACCGCGAGCGCGGCCTTGCGGACGCCTATCTGCGACCTGTTCGGCGTGGACTACCCGATCGTGCAGACCGGCATGGGCTGGGTGTCGACGCCGGAGCTGACGGCTGCGACGGCGAACGCCGGCGCGCTCGGAATCCTCGCCAGCGGGACGCTGACGCTCGCCGAGACAGACACCGCGATCGGGCGGACGGCCGAGCTCACCGGCCGGCCGTTCGGAGTGAACCTGCGCGGCGACGCGCCGGATGTTGCCGACCGCGCGAGACTGCTGGTCAGGCACGGGGTGCGGGTGGCCTCATTCGCGCTGGCGCCGAGCGAGCGGGTGGTCCGCTCGCTCAAAGACGACGGCCTGGTGGTCGTCCCGTCGGTCGGGGCCAGGCGGCACGCCGAGAAGGTCGCCGCGTGGGGCGCCGACGCGGTCATCGCGCAGGGCGCCGAGGGCGGCGGGCACACCGGCGTGGTGCCGACGTCGATCCTGCTGCCGCAGGTCGTCAGCGCGGTGGACGTGCCGGTCATCGGCGCCGGGGGGTTCTTCGACGGCCGCGGCCTGGTATCAGCGCTGGCCTACGGCGCGGCGGGCGTCGCGATGGGCACCAGGTTCCTGCTGACAAGCGACAGCCCGGTGCCGGCGGCGGTGAAGGCCGAGTACCTCAAACGGACCGTTACCGACACCGTGGTGACCTCGGTGCTGGACGGCGTGCCACAGCGGGTGCTGCGGACGCCGCTGGCGGACCAGCTCATCAGCGGCGGCCCGCTGTCCCGGCTGCGCCGCTCGGTGGCCCACGCCATCGCGTTCCAGAAGATGTCCGGCACGCCCTGGCCCGCTATTGTCGCCGAAGGGCTGGCGATGAAGCGCAGCCACGAGCTGAGCTGGATGCAGGTGGTCATGGCGGCCAACACCCCGATGATGCTCCGCGCCAGCATGGTCGACGGGCGCCTGGACCTCGGCACTCTCGCCAGCGGCCAGGTGGCGGGTGTCATCGACGACCTGCCGAGCTGCGCCGAGCTGGTGCAGCGGATTGTCGCCGAGGCGACCGCCACCCTCGACCGGCTGGGCGGTGTCACGTGAGCGCACGGCCTCCGCACCGCAGCCACGGCCTGCTCGACGGCCGGATCGTGCTCGTGACCGCGGCGGCCGGCACCGGCATCGGGTTCGCCACGGCCCGGCGGTGCGCCGAGGAAGGCGCCATGGTGGTGATCAGCGACAAGCACGAGCGCCGGCTCGGCGAGGCCGCAGAGAAGCTGGCCGAGATCAGCGGCGAGCGCCCGCTGGCCATCCCCTGTGACGTCACGGCCGAGGCGCAGGTGCAGCGCCTGTTCGACGCTGCGATCGCCGAGCACGGCCATCTCGACGTGGTGGTGAACAACGCCGGCCTTGGTGGCGAGACCCCCCTGGTCGAGATGACGGACGAGCAATGGAGCGCGGTTTTGGACGTGACTCTGGGCGGCACGTTCCGGTGCACGAGGGCAGCGCTGCGGCACATGATTCCCCGCGGCAGCGGGGTCGTCGTCAACAACGCTTCGGTGATCGGCTGGAGGGCGCAGGCCGGCCAGACACATTACGCCGCGGCCAAGGCCGGCGTGATGGCCCTCACCCGGTGTGCGGCCATGGAGGCCGCTCCGGCTGGGGTGCGGGTCAACGCCGTGTCGCCGAGCATCGCCATGCACCCCCACCTGTCGAAGGTGATGAGCGAGGACCTGCTCGCCGAGCTGGCCGCCCGCGAGGCCTTCGGGCGGGCCGCAGAGCCGTGGGAGGTCGCCGACGTGATCGTCTTCCTCGCCAGTGACTACTCCGGCTACCTGACCGGGGAGGTCGTCTCGGTCTCCAGCCAGCACCCCTGATCAAAGGAGCGTCCGTGATCACTGCCGCGGTGGCCAGCGGGGTGGCCGAGCTTGTCGTCGATCACCCGCCCGTGAACGCGCTGCCGGTATCGGGCTGGTTCGAGCTGGCCGACGCGGTGCGGTCGGCCGGCGCTGACCCGGACGTCCGGGTCGTCGTGCTGCGCGCCGAGGGCCGTGGCTTTAATGCGGGCGTCGACATCAAGGAGATCCAGGCGGACGCGGGGTTCACCGCGCTGATCGGCGCCAACCGGGGGTGCTTCGCGGCCTTTGCCGCGGTGTATGAGTGCGCGGTGCCGGTGATCGCCGCCGTGCACGGCTTCTGCCTCGGCGGCGGCATCGGGCTGGTGGGCAACGCCGATGTCATCGTGGCGAGCGAGGACGCCACGTTCGGGCTCCCGGAAGTCGACCGCGGCGCGCTCGGCGCGGCCACCCACCTGTCTCGGCTGGTGCCGCAGCACAAGGCCAGGGCCATGATGTACACCGCCGCCACGGCGACCGCCGCAGAGTTGCACGCGTTCGGTTCGGTTCTGCGGGTGGTGCCGCGCGCCGAGCTGCGTGCGGCGGCGCTCGAGGTGGCCGCGCAGATCGCAGGCAAGGATCCGGCCGTCATCCGGCTGGCCAAGGAGGCGTTCAACGGCATCGACCCGTGGGACGTGCGGCGCAGCTACCGGTATGAGCAGGGCTACACCTTCGAGCTGAACCTCTCTGGCGTGTCCAGCCGGCTGCGCGAGTCATTCGGGCGGGACCTGCCCGCTCAGGCACAGGAAGGGGATGAGCCCGGTGACTGACGAGGTCGTCCAGTACGAGGTCGAGGGCGCGATCGCGCGGGTGACGATGAACCGGCCCGAGTACGGCAACGCGCAGAATTCGGCGATGACCTACGCGCTGGACGACGCCTTCTACCGGGCTGCCGCAGACGATTCCGTGGCTGTCGTGGTGCTGGCCGGCGCCGGCAAGCATTTCTCGGCCGGGCACGACATCGGCACGCCGGGCCGGGACATCGACCAGTCGTTCAGCCGGCGGGCCGGGCTGTGGTGGGATCACGTCGGCAAGCCAGGCGGGGAGAGCCGGTATGCCCGGGAGCAGGAGGTGTACCTGGGCATGTGCCGGCGCTGGCGGGAGCTGCCCAAGCCGGTGATCGCGCAGGTGCACGGCGCGTGCATCGCGGGCGGGCTGATGCTCGCCTGGGTGTGCGACCTGATCGTCGCGTCGGATGATGCGTTCTTCGCCGACCCGGTGGTGCGGATGGGGATCCCGGGCGTGGAGTACTTCGCCCACCCGTGGGTGATGGGGCCGCGGCAGGCCAAGGAGTTCCTGTTCCTGGGCGAGCGAATCAGCGCGGCGCGCGCGTATGAGCTGGGGATGATCAACCGGGTGGTGCGGCGTGACCAGCTGGCGAGTGAGGTGACGGGGCTGGCAACCAAGATCGCCGCGATGCCAAGGCTTGGCCTGGCGCTGACGAAGAAGGCTGTCAACCAGGCCGAGGACGCGATGGGCCTGCAGGTGGGCATGGACTCGGTATTCGGCCTGCATCACCTCGCGCACGCGCACAACGCGGAGGTCGGCGCCGACTCGCTGGCCGGCCACGACGCCCGGTCAATGCGGGACGCGCGCCATCAGGACGAGCGGGCCTGACCAGTGGCGGTGCCGGGGGAGGAAGCGTTCCGCGCCGAGGTTGCTGGCTGGCTGGCCGCGAATCTGGCGGGCGACTTCGCGGCGCTGGCGGGCAGCGGGGGACCGGGCCGGGAGCACGAGTTCGTCGAGGAGCGGACGGCCTGGGAGCGGCGGCTCGGCGAGGCTGGCTGGACCGGGCTGGGCTGGCCGCCGAGCGACGGCGGCCGCGGCCTGCCATGGTCTCATCAGGTGATCTTTTACGAGGAGTACGCCAGGGCCGGAGCCCCGGCGCGGGTCGGTCACATGGGGGAGCAGCTGCTCGGGCCGACGCTGCTGATGTTTGGCACGGCGGAGCAGCGGGCCCGGTTCCTGCCCGGCATCCTCGCCGGGACGCAGCTCTGGTGCCAGGGTTACTCCGAGCCGGGCGCCGGCTCCGACCTGGCTGCCGTCACCACCCGGGCCCGGCTGGACGGCGGCGAGTGGCATCTAGACGGCCAGAAGGTATGGACGTCGCTGGCGCACATCGCGGACTGGTGCTTCGTGCTCGCGCGCACCGACCCGGCGGCCGAGCGTCATCACGGCCTGTCGTACCTGCTAGTGCCGATGCGCCAGCCGGGCATCGAGGTTCGGCCGATCGTCCAGCTGACCGGCACGTCGGAGTTCAGCGAGGTGTTCTTCGACGACGCCAGAACAGCCGCTGAGAACATCGTTGGTGCGCCGGGAGACGGCTGGCGGGTGGCGATGGGCACGCTGGCCGTCGAGCGGGGCGTGTCGACGTTCGGGCAGCAGCTCGGCTTCCGGCGGGAGTTCGAGGCGGTGCTCGCCGCCGCGCGGGAGACCGGGGCGATCGACGACCCGGAGCTATCGGCCCGGCTTGTCGAGGCATGGATCGGCTTGCAGGTGATGCGTTACACAACCCTGGCGACGCTCCAGCCGCAGCCGGGCCGCGCGCACGGTACCGAAGCGAACGCGAACAAGCTGATCTGGGGTCCGTGGCACCAGCGGCTGGGTGAGCTGGCCATGGACGTGGCCGGTGCCGGGGCTACGATCACCGGTCCGGGCTACGACCTCGACAACGCCCAGCGGCTCTTCCTGTTCGGCCGGGCCGAGACCATTTACGGCGGCTCGGCGGAAATTCAGCGCAACGTGATCGCCGAGCGCGGGCTCGGCCTGCCGCGCGAGCCGCGCTGATGGAGTTCGCCGATTCTCCCGAGCAGGCCGCCCTGCGCGATGCCGTCCGCGCTTTCGCCCGCCGGCACGCGACGCCTGGGCAGGTGCGTGCTGCCATGGCGAGCGTCTCTGGCTACGACGCCGCGGTCTGGGAACGGCTCGCCGATCTCGGCCTCACCGCTCTCGCGGTGCCGGAGCGGCACGGTGGCGCGAGCGCCGGGCCGGGCGAGGTGGCTGTCGCGGTCGAGGAACTCGGCCGGGTGCTGCTGCCCTCGCCCTACCTGTCCACGGCGGTCGTGGCGCTTGTCCTCGCCGGCCCGGCCGCGAGCGAGACCAGCCAGGCCTGTTTGCGGTACTTGCCTCGGCTGGCCGACGGCTCGCTGACGGGCGCGCTCGCCCTGCACGGCGACGTGACGATGGCCGGCGGGACACTCAGCGGCGTGGCGAGCAACGTGGTCGACGGCGCCGTGGCCGGCCTGCTCCTGGTTCGCGCGGGCGACCGGCTGCTGGCGGTGGACGGCGCGGACGCCAGCATCGAGCCGCTGGACACGCTGGATCAGACCCGCCGACAGGCGGTTGTGCGGTTCGACCGCGCGCCAGCGCTGCCGGCTGGCCCAGCGGCGACGGCGATCGCGCTGCAGCGGGTGCTGCTCGCTGCCGAGTGCGCGGCGGCGGCCCGGCACTGCCTGGACGTCACCGTTGACTACCTGAAGACCCGCCGCCAGTTCGGCCGGCCGATTGGGTCGTTCCAGGCGCTCAAGCACCGCGCCGCTGACCTGGCGGTGGCGGTCGAGTCCGCGCATGCGACCGCTCGCGCCGCTGTCTGGACTGCGGGCAATGACCCGGCCGGGCTGGCGACGCTCGCGCCACTCGCGGCGCTGCACTGCTCGCGCACGTTCCTCCAGGCCGCCGGAGAGATGATCCAGTTGCACGGCGGCATCGGGGTCACCTGGGAACACCAGGCGCATCTGTATTTCAAGCGGGCCAAGTCCACCCAGCTGCTGCTCGGCCCTGTCAGCGCCCTGCGAGCGGAGATCGGCCGCGAGGCGGGCCTGCTGCGGGCGGGGCCTGCCCGGTAGCGCGGCGGTACCGCATCCGCCGGCAAAGAATGGCAGCGCAATAGTGATCGCTTATCGATGGATAAACAGCAAATAGCTAGATATCCTGATGCCGGAGGGGTCCACTGGCGCAGCACCGCATCCATTCAGGGGCGCGCTGATGCAGCGGTAGTGGCCGTTGATGTCCGGATAGGCGGGGGTCCGAGATGTTGGCTGCGCTGGCTCACGCGACCCTCAGGTTCCGGTTCCTCATTGTTGCGCTGGCTGCGGGCTTAATGATCGTTGGCGTTGCGCGCCTGCCGAGGATGCCGGTCGACGTCCTCCCGGAAACCTCACCTGTCCTTGTCGAGCTTCAGACAGATGCCCCGGGCCTGTCTGCCCAGGAGGTCGAATCCCTCGTCACGGTGCCACTGGAGAAGACACTTCTCGAGGGCGTCATGGGCGTCGTCAACGTTACCTCGGACTCCATCGCAGGACTGTCGTCGATTGTTCTGCAGTTTGCGCCTGGAACAGGCCTCTACCAGGCCCGCCAGCTGGTACAGGAGCGCCTGAGCGGGGCATTCGTGCTGCCCAACGTTTCCAAGCCGCCGGTGATGCTGCCGCCGTTGTCGACCACGAGCGACGTGATGCTCGTGGGCCTGACGTCGCGAACGCTGAGCCAGATCGACCTGTCCGTCCTGTCTCGATGGACCGTCGTGCCGAGACTGCTCGGCGTGGCGGGAGTGGCGAACGTCTCGACGTTCGGTCAGGCCGACATGCAGCTTCAGGTCCAGGTCAACCCCACGGCGATGGCGGCTCGCCACGTCAGCCTGGCCGATGTGGTCGCGGCGGTGGGCAACTCACAGCTCGTATCACCACTGAGCTACCTGCAAGGCTCGACCCCCGGGACGGGCGGGTTCCTGGAAAATCAGAACCAGCGCCTGACCATTCGCCACATCCTGCCCTTCGGCTCGCCCGCCAACCTGGGCCAGATCCCGGTCCTCGCCAGCAGCAGTGTCGCGCCAGCGTCCGGTGACACACCCGCCGCCATCACCAGCAGCCAGGTGCTGCTGAACCAGGTGGCCACGGTCGCGGTGGGTCATCAGCCGCTGATTGGCCAGGGCCTCGTCAACGGTCGCCAGGGCCTCGTGCTGGTGATCCAGAAACTTCCTGACGCGAGCGTCACCGCGGTGACCGCCGGCATCCGCCGGGCGCTCGGCCAGCTCAGGCCGGCTCTGACCGGCGTAACCGTCGACACCTCGCTGTTCCAGCCAGCTAGCTACCTGGCGAGTGCGACGGGCAACGTCCTGCTCGCCCTCATCATCGCCGGGATCCTGGCCGTGCTGGCACTGGCCGGGCTCGTGCTCAGCAGCAGGGTGCCGTTCATCGTGCTGGCCTCAATGGCGCTCTCGCTGGTCGCCGCGACGCTCATCCTGCAGGTGCTCGGGTACTCCTTCAACTCGCTGGTCCTGCTCGGCCTGGTTCTGGCGCTGTCCGTTGTCGTCCATGACGCGGTCGTGCGCGAGCCGGACGGGTCGTTCACCGCAGCATCCCTTGCTGCTTTGCTAACAGTCGCCCCCATCTTCGCTGCCTCCGGCCTGACCGCGACGTTCCTGCATCCCATGGTCGTTGCCTTTGCCCTGGCCATCGGGGCCTCGATGGTGGTAGCTCTGACTGTCGCGCCGGCCCTGACCGCCATCGTGACGTCGTCGCCCGGCCGCGCGCCGCGCGAGACAGCCCTTGCGATGCGCATCGAAATCTGGTCTGCGACCCTTCTGCGGCGGGCCTTGCGGGTTCGGGCTCGGCCGCTGGCCGCCGCGGCAACGCTGGGCGTCCTCGGCGTGCTCGGTCTATCACTAGTGCTGCCTGAACTGCACCCGTCGCAGCCGACCTTCTCCGACCGCAATCTGGTGGTCAGCTGGACCGGGGCGCCTGGCATGTCCTTGCCCGAACTTGATCGCATCTCGGCTGTCGCTAGCCGGGAGCTGCTGGCAGTGCCGGGAGTCCAGAATGTGGCTGCGACCCTTGGCCAGGCAGTGTCCTCCCAGCAGATCGTGGACACCAACTCCGGCGACTTGTGGGTCACCATCCGGCCGGGAGCCGACTACGACCGCACAGTGGCCGGCATCAAGAGCGTCGTCGAGGGAACGCCCGGCATGTCCGGCACGGTCAGCACGTACGAGAACGAGGTCATGGCGGGCGTGCTCACCGGCTCGCCGCGAACCGAGACCGTTCGCGTCTACGGACCAGATCTCGGCGTGCTGAGTGGTCTCGCGTCGCACGTGCGCTCGGTCATGGCGACCATCGGCGGGCTGCGCCAGGCGCACGTGATCACGCCGGTCGACCAGCCAACGATCAACGTCGAAGTCAACCTGACGAAGGCGCTCGATCAGGGCCTGGCCCCGGGCGATGTCCGGCGCGAAGCCGGCACTATGGTGTCCGGCTTGACCGTCGGGAACTTCTTCGAGCAGCAGAAGGTATTCGACGTGGTCGTGCTGGCGGATGCCCAGGACCGGTCCAGCCTCGGGAGCATCCAGAACATGCTCATCGACAATGGCTTTGGCGGACAGGTCCGGCTCGACAATGTGGCCAGCGTGACGGTGTCGGGCGAGCCGACTGACATCCAGCATCAGGCGATGTCGCCGTACCTCGACGTCACGGCTACCGTCAAGGGGAACGCTCCGGCCATCACCGCCCTGCTGAGCAGCCGGCTGCAGCCGCATGAGCCTCCCGCTCGAATACCACGCGCAGATCCTGGATACCGGCCGCGCGGGCAGCTCCCCCGGTTCCCTTATCAGCTATGCACTCGCCGCGCTGCTCGGCATCATCCTGGTGGCGCAGGCCGTGCTCGATAGCTGGCGGATGGCCATGACCGTCATTGTTGCTGCGATCGTGCCCGCCGCGGCTGCCGCCTGTGCGGTGGTCGCGATGGGCTACTCCACCTCGCTGAGCGCGGCAGCCGGGCTGCTCGGCGTGCTGGCACTCTCGCTGCGCCAGGCTATCGGCGTAGCCGCTCGCATCAGGAGACGGCGGTCGTCGGAAGACGGCCCGCTGAATTCCGCGGCGCTGGTAGACCGGGCCGCAGGAGCTGCGCTGCCGACGTTCGCCAGCAGCGTGGTCGCCGCCGTCCTGCTCGTGCCGTTCGTGGCTGCGGGCGACGCAGCCGGCAACGAGCTGGTCAGGCCCGCCGCGGTCATCATCATGGTCGGGCTAGCCGTCGCCACCCTCGTGAACCTGTTCGTCCTTCCGGCCGTGTGCCTGATCATTGGCGTGCACGACATCGACTCGACGACCGACGAGGCGCCGGAGCAGGCACCGCCTGCGGATCCGCCGTCGAGCGCCGGCGTTCTGGTGGGGGGCAGCTAGATGGGCACGAAGCAATCCAGATTCTTCGGGCTTGGCCTGCTAGCGGCCTTTGTGCTCGCGGGCCTGGCGGGCTGCGGACCTGCTCCCTCGGGCACAGCGGCGCAGGTGCCGCCCGCGCGGATGGAGCGCATCGGTAATAGCCGGACCCTCAGCGTGGTGCTGACGCCGCTCGGCGCGAGGCGCATCGGCATCGAGACGGCGCAGGCAGTTGCCAACGGCCCGCTGATTCTCGTCCCCTACAGTGCGCTGCTGTACGAGCCCAATGGCCAGACAGCGGTCTACGTCAAGGTATCGGCACTCGTCTACACGCGACGGTTCGTGACCGTCAGCACCGTCAACGACAACGAGGTGATGCTGACCGCCGGGCTGCAGCCAGGGACCGAGGTTGTCAGCCGGGGCGGCGAGGAGTTGCTCGGCGTCCAGAACGGCGTCGGGGTCGAGACCTAGCCGGTGTCTGAATGCAGCGGGGGAGTTGAGCCGTGCGCTGGGTCATCGCGACGAGCCTGAAGTTCCGGTACATCGTTATCGGATTCGCGACCGTGCTGCTTTTCTTCGGCGTGCAGTCGCTCGGTCATGACAAGCTCGATGTCTTTCCGGAGTTCGCTCCGGTCTCGGTGGAGATTCAGACCGCATGCCTCGGCCTGTCGCCTACTGAGGTGGAATCGCTGACGACGGTTCCGCTCGAGGCTGCTCTGCAAGGTGTCCCGGGTGTCTATGACATCCGTTCCGATTCCGAGCCGCAGCTTTCGGCGATCTATCTGTACTTCCGCGCCGGGACCGACGAGCTACACGCCCGGCAACTCGTGCAAGAGCGCTTGCAGACCACCGCACCAGCACTTCCAACCTGGTGCGATCCGCCGCAGCTCTACCCGATCGTGTCGGCGACCAGCCGCGTCATGCAGATCGGGCTTAGCTCGAAGACTGTGTCACCACTCGACTTGTCGATGATCTCGCAGTGGACGATCAGGCCGAAGCTCATGGCCGTGCCCGGCGTGGCAAACGTGGCTATCTGGGGCGACCAGCCCAAGCAGATCATGGTCGAGGCCGATCCGGCCGAGATGGCCGCGAATCACGTCAGCCTTGACCAGCTGATGTCGACTGCCGCAGACGCCGTTGACTCGGGAGAGCTCAAGTACACCACCGGAGCCGCGGTCGGCTCACTGGGCTTCCTGGAGAATCCTTCCGAGCGCATGTACCTGCGCAATATCCAGCCCATCGCCACGCCGGCTCAAATGGCCGATGTGCCGATCGCCCGTCAGGGCGCGGGCTACCTGCGCATTGGGCAGGTAGCGCAGGTTCAGTGGGGCTACCCGCCGGTCATCGGAGATGCGGTTATCGACGGCGGTCCGGGCCTGATGATGGTGATCGAGAAGTTCCCCGGCGCCAACACGCTCGATGTCACCAATGGCGTGCTCGCCGCGCTCAACCAGCTGTCACCAGGTCTGCGCGGCATCCACATCGACACTGGCATCTTCCGCCAGTCGACGTTCATCGAGCAGGCCCTGCACAACCTGGGCCAGTCAGTCCTGCTCGGCTGCATCTTCGTCGCTTTCGTCCTGTTCGCATTCCTGTTCCAGTGGCGAGCAGCGCTCGTCAGCCTGCTCGCGATCCCGCTGTCGCTAGCTGCCGCCGCTCTCGTGCTGCAGAAGACCGGCGCCACGATCAACACGATGATCCTGGCCGGGTTCGCTGTTGCGGTCGGCGTGGTCGTCGATGACGCGATCATCGACATGGAGAACATCGTCCGGCGGCTGCGCGCCTGGCGCGCGGAGGGCAAGCCAACCACGCCCTTCCACCTGCTGCTGGCAGCGTCGGTGGAGGTTCGCGTGGCGATCTTCTATGCCACGCTGATCAATATCGTCGCGGTCGTTCCCGTCATGATCGTCGGCGGGCTCACCGGAGCCTTCTTTGAGCCACTAGCCCTGGCCTACGGGCTGGCGGTGCTCGCTTCGATGGCGGTCGCCCTCACGGTGACACCTGCGCTCGGGCTCGTCCTGCTGGCCAGCGCCCCCCTGCGTCGATCCGACCCCCCGCTGATGCGAGTGCTGAAGCGTGGCTACGCGGCGCTGCTGCGGTCGGTGGTAGCGATACCGAGAGTCGCGTTGATCGCAGCCGCGCTGGCAATCGTCGCCGGGATCGTGATCTACCCGCGGCTTGGCTCAGACCTGTTCCCGGATTTCAAGGAGCCCGACTTCCTCATGCACTTCGTGACGAAGCCAGGAACATCCGTCTACGAGCAGGACCGGCAGGTGACAGAGATCCAGCATGAGCTGTTGGCGATCCCCGGCGTCAAGCACGTGGGAACGCACGTCGGCCAGGCTCTGCTGGGTGAGGAGGTGTCCGGCGTCAACTTCTCCGAGAACTGGATCAGCCTGGCTCCGGGTGCCAACTATGCCCGTACGCTCAGGGCCATCCGGGCGGTCGCGGCCAGTCACCCAGGCGCCTTCAGCGACGTCCAGACGTACCTGCATGAGCGCATCGATGAGGTGCTGACCGACGGTACGACCGAAGACGTTGCGGTCCGCATCTACGGGCCTAACGTGACGACCCTCGGGAAGCTCGGCAACGAGATAGCGGCGAAGCTCGCGAAGGTGCAGGGACTCGTCGACGTACAGCCAGCTCCGCTGGAGTTCATCCCGGAGGCCGACGTGACCGTGAATCTCGCCGCAGCCCAGCGTTACGGCCTCTCGCCGGGGGTCATCCGCCGCGCGGCAGCTGTGATGATGGCCAGCGAGCCGGTGTCGACGCTCACGATTGCCGGCAAGCTCGTCAACGTCGCGGTGTGGAGCACACCGGCGACCAGGGCCAGCCTGACGAGCCTGCGCAATCTTCCGATCGACACTCCCTCCGGCGGACAGGTGCCGCTCGGCCAGCTCGCCTCCATCGACGTGGTGCCGAGCCCGAGCGTGATCTTCCGCGAGAACGGCGAGCGGCAGACCGAGGTCGACGCTGACGTCAGCGGCCGGTCGCTCGGCTCGGTCGTTTCGGCCGTCAACAAGACCATGGCGACGATCAAGCTCCCGCCTGGCTACCGGACTGCACTCGTGGGCGAGGCCACGGAGCGTGCCGCGGCGCAGCACCGGCTCATTGAGTACGGGTCCGCGGCGTTGCTGCTGATCCTGTTGCTCCTGCAGGTCGCGTTCAAGAGCTGGCGGCTCTCGCTACTGCAGTTCCTCACCCTCCCCATGGCCTTGGTCGGTGGCGTGGTCGCTACCTGGCTGTTCCTCGGCACGGTCACGCTCGGTGCGCTGGTCGGCTTCTTCACCGTGCTGGGAATAGCCGCCAGGAACGGCATTTTGATGATCAGCCACTTCCGGCATCTGGAAGAGGAGGAAGACGAGCCCTTCGGGCTCGGTCTGGTTCTGCGTGGCGCGAGCGAGCGGCTGTCACCGATCCTGATGACCGCGATGGCGACAGCGCTGGCGCTGGTCCCGCTGATGGTTTACGGTGACCGGCCGGGCCAGGAGATCGAGTTCCCGATGGCGGTCGTGATCCTCGGCGGGCTGCTGACGTCGACGGTGCTGAACCTCTTCGTGCTGCCGGCGCTGTACCTATGGATCGGGGGGACTAGTCGACGTCTGCGTCCCCGCCGGAACTGACAGGATTTCGGCACTCGTATCACAGCGAGGCCGGATAGGGGGCCTGGCTCAGCCGGCTGAAGCTGCTCCGCGCTCGAACCAAGTGGGCTGCCAACGTCCAGATCTATGATCAACACGGGCGTGTCTGCCTTCCTGGAGCACGCCAGGCGCACTGATCGCTGAGGAGCAGCACATGGCGATAAGCAAGTTTCAGCGAACTCGGCTCGCCAAGGTTCTCAACTACGAGGACGCGCGCCGCTTGGCGAAAAGGACACTGCCACGCGCCGTCTTCGATTATGTCGATGGCGGCAGCGAGGACGAGGTCACGATGCGCCGGAATACCGAGGGCTTCGGTGACCTGCGCTTCCGCCCGAGGATGGGCGTCTGGGTCCCGGAGCCGGAACTGTCGACGACTCTGTTCGGGCAGAGTATTTCTTTCCCGGTTCTCGCAGCCCCGTGCGGTGGTCTCCGGCTCATTCATCCTCAGGCGGACATCGCCGTGGCACGTGCATCCGCGACCGCGGGCACGATCCATATCGCCAGCTCCGCATCAAGCTTCTCGCTCGAGGAGATCGCTGAGAGCTCGCCGGACCGCCATTGGTTTCAGCTGTACCGATTCATGGGCCGCGCTGGCATGGAGAACCTCGTGAGCAGGGCGAAGGCGGCCGGCTACAAGGCCATCGTCGCGACCATCGATACCCAGGTGGGGTCAAAACGCGAACGGAACTGGCGCAACGGATTCAGCTATTCGATGCGAGTCAACGCTGCGAATGCTCTCAAGCTCGGTCCTCAGATCGCGCCGCGGCCGTTCTGGCTTGCCCGCTACGTCCTTGACGGGATGCCGTTCCAGCTGGCGAACACGGTGGGGATGACGCGTGATGGCACGCCGATGGCTCTGCCAGAGATGGGCTACAAGGAGTCGAACTCGCCCACGTGGGAGGACGTTGCCTGGGTACGGCAGAACTTCGACGGACCCGTGCTCGTCAAGGGTGTGCTCACCGCCGAGGATGCCAGAAGGGCCCTTGACCTCGGTTGCGATGGTGTCGTCGTCTCGAACCACGGGGGCCGTCAGCTCGACGCAGCGCCCGCGACCATCGACGTGCTCCCGGAGGTCGTCGCGGCCGTCGGCGACAAGATGGAGATCCTGGTCGACGGCGGCGTGCGTCGCGGCAGCGACGTGCTCAAGGCGCTAGCCCTGGGCGCGAAGGCGGTGCTGATCGGGCGTCCGTACGTGTGGGGCCTCGCGCTAGCCGGACAGGATGGCGTCTCACACGTGCTGGAGGTGCTGCGGGCAGAAATGGCGCGGTCGCTGCAGCTCATGGGCTGCTCATCTATTCACGATCTGGACCACACCTGGGTCACGCACGTCGGGAGCGCGCTGCCGAGTGCATCGGGAACCACCTGGGCGGAGTCCCAGCCGGTCTCATGAGAGGGGATCACTATGCGAGTACGGCGGGTAGTCACCGGTCACGATGATGCCGGTAAGGCGGTGTTTGCTTCGGACGCGCTTGTCGATCCGGTGACCGTCGCGCTGATCCCGGGCGGTGAGTTCCACCTCCTGTGGGGTGCCGATCAGCCGCCGACGTTCCCGGACGACGGCGCTCCGACGCCGCAGCCGACGTACTTCCCGCCTCTGGGTGGCTATCGCTTCGGGCTGTTCACCGTGCCGCCGGCGACCTCCTCGGCACCCGGCGAGCTGAATCTTGAGGCGGCGCTAGCGGAGGTGGAGGAGAAGCTGCCGGGCCTGGTAGGCCATATGGAGGCGGAGAACCCGGGGATGCATACCACCGACACGATCGATTTCGAAGTTGTTCTCTCGGGTGAGGTGACCCTCGAACTGGATGACGGAGCCGAGATGGCCCTGCGTCCGGGTGACACCGTGGTGCAGAACGGCACGCGTCACCGCTGGGGCAATCACGGATCCGAGCCGGCCGTCGTGGCGGTAATCCTCATCGGAGCACGCCGCGCCGGCCGGTGATCTCTGAGCGTCACAGCCGCAGGAGATGATCCCGGCCGTGCGCTCTGTATTCGGCTTCCAGGGCGGCCTTACGATCCGCTGACATGAGCAGATAGCCGTCGCCGGTGTGCTCATAGACCGGATTCTGGCCGCTCCACAGCAGGCGACGCAGGATTGGCTTGCTGATCTTGTGGGTGACAGTCAGCGGAAGGGCTGCCGTAATCAGGACCAGTCGCGGCGCCCATTTGGTGCCGAGGTCGGATTGGTCAGCGAGGAAGGCGCCAAAGGCACCGGCATCAAAGTCGCCGACAGGGACCTCGAGGGCTGCCATGACCCGGTCACCGGTGACCGGGTCGGGGACCGGATAGACAGCTGCCGCGGTGACACCGGTAAAGCGGCTCAGGATCCGCTCGACAGGAGCGGCAGCGAAGTTTTCCGAGTCCACCCGCAGCCAGTCCGCTGTCCGCCCGGCGAACCAGAAAAACCCCGTTTCGTCGCGGTAGCCGAGGTCGCCGGTCCAGAAGTCGCCGTCTCGGAGTCGCTGCTCGGTGGCGGCCGGATTCTTGTAGTAGCCCTCGAAGCGCGCCGCGGCTCCGCGTGACACGATCTCGCCTATTGCTTCCCCGGGGTTGACCATCGCGCCGCTCGCATCGAAACGCGCCGGCGGGCAGACTTCGCCACGGGCGCTGACGATGTCTACGTCAAATCCCTGCTGCGGAACGCCGAGCGCGCCGTCGGGCGTGTCGGGCGTGTGGATGATGTAGCAGGTGCCCTCGGAAGAGCCGTAGGACTCCAGCAGCGGGCACCCGTATCGCCGCGAGAACTCGGCGCGATCACGGGCCGAGGCCTCGGTGCCGAAGCCGAAGCGCAGCTCGTTGTCTGCCTCCTCCGGCCGTACAGGCTGGGCGAGCACGTAGGAGAGAGAGCGGCCGACGTAGTTGAAGAAGGTCGCGCCGACTCCGCGGATGTCAGGCAGGAAGCCGGAGGCGGAGAACCGGCGGCGCATCGCGAACGCCGCGCCGTTGGCCAGGCACGGGCCGAGGGAACCCATCAGCGCGTTGCCGTGAAAGATCGGCATCGCGTTGTAGGCCACATCCGCAGCGGTGAACTGGAGAGGGGTCACCTGGCAGATGAACGCCCATCGGCCGGTCGAGCAGTTCACCGCCTTGGGCGCGCCAGTCGACCCGGACGTGAAGAGCAGAAGCAACGTCGAGCGCGGGTCGAGCCCTTCCGCCGTCGCCGCCACCGGGGCGTCGCGGTACCTGGCGAGCAGGCCTGCATAGTCGGAGCCGCTAGCGTCCAGGATCGTCGGCACGCCGTGGCCGATGCCGTCCAGGAGGTCCCCGTAGGCGTCGTCGGTCACGATCATGGCGCAGTCGGTGCCGCTGATGTCTGCCGCAAGCTCCACCCCGCGCCGGGTCGGGTTGATGCCGACCACGGTCGCTCCGCAGAGCGCCGCACCGGCGATGAGGAAGACGTACTCCGGCGTGTTCTCCAGCAGCACACCTGCGTGCCAGGGACGGTCCCTCGGCCGAAGTTGCCGGAGGATTGCCGAGCGTGTCGCAGCTTCCTGCACTAGTTCGCGCCAGCTCCAGCGCTGGTTTTCGAAGAGCAACGCGGTGTTGCCATCATCGGCGCGAGCCAGTAACAGCTCAGCAATCGTCGCGCACGCGGGGACGACCGGGATGGCCACGGCACCCCCGGGCGGCTGAGCTGCGTCGGGCTCCCCGGCCGCCCGACGGCGGAAGAACTCCTGGTCCCAGACCGCGGCACTCATTGACTCCGGGTGTAGTGAGTGGCCAGCGGTGCGGGGAAGCCGAGGTCGGCGGCTGTGACCGCCGCTGCCAGCGGCGCGGCCACCTCGGCGAGCCGATTGCAGCCGTCCGCGCCGAGCGCTTCGTACGGGAAGATGGCCAGCTCGTCGGTGCGGTGCTCGATCGACTGCCGGCGGCGCGCGCCGTCCTCGCTCAGGGCGAGCTGAGGACCGGGCGCTAGCCAGCCCTGCGCGCGGGCGCGATGCTCGCCTGCCGCCCAGTCCGCCTCAGTCCAGGCGCGGCTGCTTCGCAGTGCGTCGGCGGAGATGCTGCCGGTGGCGGCGTGGGTGATAAGTGCGCCGAGGCCGTCGAGCCCTTCGGTCAGGAGGAGCGCGACATGGCCATCGCCGCGGTACTCCCGCAGCAACGTCTGCGCATGCCACAGCACGAGGTGCGGATGCTCGGGCCACGGCAGGGCGGCATGGCTGGCAAACAGCGGGCGGCCATCTGGCCGGCTCGTGGCGTGCTCAGCGGCACGGCGGGCTAGGTCAGCGGCCTCGCTTACCGCCGGACTGGCCACGTCCTTGCCCCAGGCCTGGCGGAGCGACCGGTCGGCAGCCTCGAGACGGGCGGCCAGCACCTGCGCTGGAGTAGTGATCTGCCACGCAGCCGGGATCGCGCGCCGGACAAGTTCGGGGTTGAAGTTGAAGAACGTCGCGATGACCGTCTCGGCCGGTACCTCACCCATGGCGGCCGCGCGCGAGGCGAAGTAGGCCATGCGCTGGTGGGTGATCCCGATCTTCGCGTAACACTCCCCGCGGTGGGGCGTGAAGTAGATCATCCCGTGAATCGGCTCGGCCTTGCGGAAGCAGCGCCTGGCCATCGCTGGCGTGACATCGGATTCAGCCACACTCGGTCCCTTCTCAGCGCGGCGGCGCTCCTCAGTCTGATGACGTCCGCCACGGAACTGCAAGCTTGGCTACCATTTCGCGATGGGAGGTGGCCGTGAGCGAGCAGGGATGGCGGCGGTTCCTGGCCGCGGAGGGTGTCGCCGACTGGGTAGTGCTGCACGGCGGCGCGACAGCAGTCTTCCGCGTGCCGTCGTTGGCGGCGGCGGCCCGGTTGGCTGAGGCGGTAGCGCAGATCCCCGGACTGGGCGGCGTGCTGATGACGATCACCGATAGCCAGCTCGGCGTCCGGCTGACGCGCGGCGTCTTCCAGCTGGAGGAGCGGCATGTTGAGCTGGCCCAGGCGGTTTCGGCGGTGGCCAGGAAACACGGAGCTACGGCCGACCGCACTCTGCCGCAGGAGGTGTCGCTCGCCATCGCGGCCCACCCCGATGCGATCGACGTCGGCTTCTGGCGGGCGGTACTCGGGTACCGCGAGCTGGCCGAGGACAACGCCGTTGACCCCCTTGGCCACGGATCGACGGTCTGGATGCAGAGCCTCGACACGGCCAAGTCCCTGCGTCACGCGATGCACGTCGACGTATCCGTAGGCCGAGAAGAGGCCGAGCAGCGGCTGGCCGCCGCTCTGGCAGCCGGCGGCCGGGTCGTCGACGATTCCGAGGCCCCAGCAGCCTGGATCCTCGCCGACCGCGCCGGCAATCGTGTCTGCATCGCCGCCTGGCCTGATGGCGCCTCCCGCCAGGCCTAGCACGGCGCTACCCGGACGGCTGCTGAGATTCTTCCTGCGGCGGGCCGGGCGCGCCCGTCGGCACCGCCGTCTGCCGGCGCTGGCCGCGCACGATCAGGCCCACCGTCAGCGCCACGATAACGAGCGTGACCCACCAGCTGTAGTGGGAGATGGTCTGAGCCGCGACGACCGCGCGGTGACCAAGGGAGTACCCCAGGCCCGCGAGCAGGCCGGTCCACAGGATCGCGCCGATCGCGTCCAGGACGAGGAATGTGACCAGCCGCATCCCGGCCCAGCCAGCAATGACAAAGATGATCGCCCTCGGGATCGGCAGGAAGGCGCTGATCACCATGGCTGGCCAGGTAAACCTGCGGCCGGCCCGCTGGATGCGACCCAGGTGCCTGGCGACGCGTCGACTGCCGGGCAGGGCCATGATGAAGCGCTCGCCCCACAGCCGCCCTGCCCACCAGTACAAGGCGTCGAACTTTATAAGTCCCGGAATCGCGGCGAGCAGCACCACGGCCAGCGTTCCGTGCCCGGTGCGGGCGAAGGCGGCTGCCGAGATGATCGACTCGGTGCCGCCATTCATGAGTTCGGCTACGACGGGATGGGTGCCGACCAGCGAAACACGCAGGGGCAGCAGAGCCCAGTAATACACGCCGCTGAGGACGATGCCCAGCCAGCAGATGATGTCGACTGCTCGCGGCTTCCCGTTCCAGGGCAGCCGCGGGTCGGCTCCATGGATCTGCTTTCTCGGGCGCGGCTGGTGCAGCGACGGCCGGGCTCACGGCGGCCTCACCGGATTCCGTTTCCGGCACGCTCATGCAGCCAACTCCTCAGGTCACGGTGCTACCGAGCTGGCCCGGCCAGAAACAGGGAGAGAACTGGCCAGTCCACCGGTCAGGGTAACCGGGGCGCTCACCTGTCCGGGCCAGGATCGCGGTCAGCTGTCCTGGCTGGCTGGGCGGCCAGGAACCGGGCCGGGATCTCGCCTCCGCCGTGCACGGCGAGGTCAGTGCCCGTGACATAGGCAGCCAGCGGGGACGCCAGGTACAGGCACGCCGACGCGACATCGGCCGGTTCCGCGAGCCGGCCCATAGGGATCGCCCGGGCGACCTCCGCGCCGCTGTCCGCGCCGTAGTGCAGCGCTGCATTCTCCGTGATGATCGGACCGACTGTGATGTGGTTCACCCGGACCCTCGGCGCCCACTCCAGCGCGAGCGAGCGGGTCAGCTGCATCAGGCCGGCCTTGGCGGCCGAGTACGCGGCGCTCAGCGGCGCCGGCTGGTGCGCCGAGACGCTGCCGATGTTGATGATCACGCCGCCGCCGACCTGCTGCTGCATGACGGCGTTAGCGGGCTGGGCCATGTAGAACGGCGCCAGCAGGTTGAGCGCCACGATCCGCTCGACGAACCGCGACGACACCGTGGCTGCGTCCGCGCTCGGCGTTCCGCCTGCATTGTTGACCAGCACGTCCAGTCGCCCGAACGCTTCGACCGCGGCGTCGATCACCTGGCGAGCCTGCTCGGGCTCACGCACATCTGCGCGAGTGAATTCGGCCGCACGCCCGGCAGCGGCAGGCAACCTCTCGGGTTCGTTTCGCCCGCAGACGAGCACGTCGGCCCCGGCGGCGAGGAAAGTCTGGGCGATCACCCGGCCGATGCCGCGAGTGCCGCCCGTGACGATGACCGCGCGGCCGCCGAACTCAACCGGGTTGTCCATCGCTGTGGGCCAGGGCCTGGTCAGCTGAGGCATTCGAGGATGGTGACGTTGGCCTGGCCGCCGCCCTCGCACATGACTTGCAGGCCGTACCGGCGGCCGGTGCGCTCCAGCTCGTGGAGCAGCGTCGTCATCAGCCGGGCACCGGTCGCGCCGAGCGGGTGACCGAGCGCGATGGCGCCGCCGTTGACGTTCACCCGCTCGGGGTCGGCGCCGGTTTCGGCGATCCAGGCGAGTACGACCGACGCGAACGCCTCGTTGATCTCGACCAGGTCGATGTCGGCGAGCGTCAGCCCGGACTTCGCCAGCGCGTGCGCTGTGGCCGGGATCGGGGCGGTCAGCATCCAGACCGGGTCGGCGCCACGGACGGAGATGTGGTGGATCCGGGCCCGCGGCGTCAGCCCGTGCGTGCGCAGGCCGGCCTCGTTCACGACGAGGAGCGCGGCGGCAGCATCGGCGATCGAGCTCGACACCGCCGCGGTCAGCCGCCCGCCCTCCACCAGCGTCGGCAGCGACCTGATCTTTGCCCAGTCTGGCTGCCGCGGGGTCTCGTCCGCAGCGAGCCCGAATACCGGCACGATCTCCCGGTCGAACCGGCCCTCGCCGGCAGCCCGCAGCGCCCGCGAGTGTGACCGGGCGGCAAAGTCCTCCATGTCCTCCCGGCTGATGTCCCACTTCTCGGCGATCATCTCGGCGGAGCGAAATTGGGAGATCTCCTGGCCGCCGTAGCGGCGCTGCCAGCCAACCGAGCCCCGGAACGGATCGGCAAACCCGAGCGCCTTACCCGCTGTCATCGCATACGAGATCGGCACCGCGCTCATGTTCTGAACGCCGCCGGCGATGACGACGTCCGCCGTGCCGGACAGCACTGCCTGGGCGGCAAAGTGCACGGCCTGCTGAGACGAGCCGCACTGCCGATCGACGGTCGTGCCGGGCACGTGGTCAGGCAGGCCGGCCGCGAGCCACGCGGTCCGGGCGATGTCACCCGCCTGGGGCCCGACGGTGTCGACGCAGCCGAAGATCACGTCCTCGACCGCCTCCGCGTCGACGCCGGTGCGCTCGACGAGGGCGGTCAGCACCGCCCCGCCGAGGTCGGCGGGGTGAACGGCCGCGAGCCCGCCACCGCGCTTGCCAACCGGGGTGCGGACCGCGTCCACCAGGAAGGCCTCGGCCATGGCCCGACGCTACCAAGCGGTTGATCTTCAAGGCTAGAGTGTTGCGGACCCGCCGACAGTGAGGACTGTAATGGCCGCGCTGCTCGTCAACACCGTGCCGCAGCTGCTGGCCAGGGCCGAGGCAGAGTTTGGTGACACCGAGGCCCTCGTCGACGGCGACGTACGCTGGACATTCCGGCAACTGGCGGCCGAGGTCCGGCGCTGCGCGGCCGCGATGATCGCGAGCGGCGTGACACCGGGTGACCGCGTCGCGGTGTGGGCCGGCAACGGGCACCGCTTTGTCGTCGCAGCGCTCGGGGCCGTGTCGGTCGGCGCAGTGCTTGTCCCGGTCAGCACCCGGTACAAGGGCGACGAGGCGAGCTGGATCCTGGCCAGCAGCGGCGCACGGATGCTGTTCGTTGACAACGGATTCCTGGGCAATGACTACCTCGGCATGCTGCGTGCCGCCGGCGGTGTCCCGAGCCAGCTGGACATGGTGTCCCTGGGGGAGACCGGCGATGCCGATGCGCACCCGTTCCCGGACTTCCTCGCCAGCGGGAACGTGGTCGCTGCCGGGCCGGTCACGGCTCGCCTGGACGCGGTGGGTGCGGACGATATGTCCGACATGTTCTTCACCTCGGGCACGACGGGGCGGCCGAAAGGAGCGATGACGGCACACGGTCAGAACGTGGCCGTCTACGAGGCGTGGAGTACTGGCGTGGGGCTCCGGCGCGAAGACCGGTACCTGGTGGTCAACCCGTTGTCCCACACGTTTGGCTATAAGGCGGGTCTGCTTGCCTGCCTCATCACGGGGGCGACGCTGGTGCTGCAGGCGGTGTTCGACCCCGCCCGGTCGCTGCAGCTCGTCGGCGACGAGAAGATTACGGTGCTGCCCGGACCGCCGACGCTGTACGCATCGCTTCTTGACCACCCGGCCCGGAGCAGCGCCGACCTGAGCTCGCTGCGCCTCGCCGTGACCGGTGCGGCCGTCGTTCCGGTCGCTCTCGTCGAGCGAATGCGAGCCGAACTCTTTCCGGACGTCGTCATCGCCTACGGCCTGACAGAGGCTTGCGGAACCGTCACCGTCGGCGACCGCCATGCCGACGTGCAGACCATCGCGTCGACCGTGGGCCGTCCGATCGAGGGCACCGAGGTCGTCATCGCTGGCCAGGACGGCCGCAGGCTGCCAGCCGGCGAGATCGGCGAAGTGCTGGTGCGCGGCTACAACGTCATGCGCGGCTACTTCGGCGACCCCGAGGCTACCGCGGCGGCTATCGACACCGGCGGCTGGCTGCACACCGGCGACATCGGCTGCCTGGACGCTGACGGCAACCTGCGCATTACCGACCGGCTCAAGGACATGTTCATCGTCGGCGGGTTCAACGTCTACCCGGCGGAGGTCGAGCAGCTGATCGCCCGGCACCCGAAGGTATCCGAGGCGGCAGCGGTCGGCGTGCCAGACGACCGGCTTGGGGAAGTCTGCCGCGCGTACGTGATCCCGCGGCCCGGGGCGGAGATCGACCCGCAGGAGATCGTGGCGTTCTGCCAGGAAAGCATGGCGAACTTTAAGGTTCCGCGCGACGTGGAGATCGTCGCCGAGCTGCCGCGGAACGCCGCCGGCAAGGTCCTCAAGTATGTTCTGCGCTCCCACGCGGGTCCGGGCGGCGACGCCTGACCAAGCGCGGCGGCGTCTAACGAGACGCGGCGAAGCCGTGCAGGAATAGCGACGTCACATCGCCGGCCAGCTGGCTGGTGGAGTACGGCCCGTCGGGCCGGTGCCAGCGGACGGACAGCCAGACCGCATCGCGGATCAGCCGGTAGAACACCCACGCCGGGATGTCGTCGCGGAAGCTGCCGTCGGCCACCCCGGCCTCGATGACCTGCAGCCAGGTCTGCTGGATTCCCGCGGCTGCCGCCTGGATGTCGCCGAAGCCCGGCGTCTCGCGCAGGTACTGGGCCTCGTTCTGGTAGATAGCGGTCGCGTGCGGCTGCTCCTCGGCGACCGCCAGCGAGGTGATGACCAGGTCGTGCAGGCAGTCGGCGGGTCGCTTCCCGCTGGCCAGCACCACCGCGTAGCGGGCCCGGATGTCCTCGAGGTAGCGCCGCAGCACCTCGTCGAAGATCGCGTCCTTGGACGGAAAATGGTGATACAGGCTGCCGGAGAACACGCCGACGGCGTCGGCGATCGCCCGCACGGTCGTCGCCCGCAGTCCCTTGCGGGCGAACATCTCGGCCGCCGTCGACAGGATCAGCTCACGCCGATCCTGAGCTTCTGCCACGGGCTAGCCAGTCCGATCCAGGGCGGGGACGCTGCGTAGCAGCCTGGGCAACAGGAAGGGGGCGAGCGTCTCGGCGTAGCTGTTCGTCAGGTGGTCGCTGTCCAGGTAGACCATGACGTTCCCGACAACGGGCGCGCACTCGGTCGGCCCGCAGATGAACGAGTTCATGTCGATGTCCTTGACGGTCCCGCCGAGCTGCTGTGCAGCCAGCTCGGTCGGGGGATCAGGTAGGACGGCCTGCGATGTGGGCTCGTCGCAGGCCGATGACGACGGCCCGTGCTGGGAGACGCAGTAGCCAGGCACGAGGGTGTAGATCGTCGGCGTCTCCCTGATGGCGACGACTGAGATCTTGCTTGCCTCTAGCTGCCGCCAGTACTGTGCCATCCCCGCGGCTGCGTCGGCGTAGGCCTGCGGCCCCGGCGTCGGGTGGCTGACTGTTCCCCGGCCGGCGAGCGCCGAGGTGACGACGACATCAGGCCGGATCTTGGTAACCAGGTCATGAAGCACGTTGACGCCCCAGTCGTGGCACGTCGTATACGGCGCATTGGCCTTGTCGACCATCATGGTCGCGGTCCACGTGCATTGGGCGTGCAGTTCGGTGACAAGCTTCCAGTGCCGCTGCACGGCTATCTGCTCGAGCGCCGGGAACCAGTTCCCGGCCACCGAGTCGCCGACCAGGGCTATTGTCAGCACGGGGCTCTTGGTGTCGCCGTAAACGCAGGCCTTGGGTGCTGCCTCATAGTCGAGGCAGCCCTGCTGCCAGTACTTCGGCATCGCGGCCTGCAGGGTCGCGAGCGCCGGGCGGACAGGCTCCGGCCGCACGTGCCTGGCCGGGTTTGCGAGCGCTGCCGCGCCCGGATAGTTCGCGCCCAGCCCGCCATCCCACACCGCTGGCAGCGAAACCAGGTAGACCGACACCAGGCCAGCCGGTACCGCCGCCGTGAGGGCAGTGCATACCGACCGCCACCGATGCCCGGCAAAGATTCGTGACAGCCGGATCGGGTCTTCCACTGTTATCTTGGTCAGCCATGCCAGGAGCACCGCCAGGGCAGCGAGTGCCACACCGCTCTCTGGGCTTATGGGCCTGTCGCGGTAGCTCTGGTACAGCACGATGATCGGCCAGTGCCACAGGTACAGCGAGTAGGAGATGCCGCCCAGGAAGACCATCGGTCGCACCGACATCAGCCGGGCCGGACCAAATCTGCCACTGGCCGAGCCGCCCACGATCAGCAAGGCCGAGCCGCCGGTGGGCAGCAGGGCCACGGCGCCGGGGAACGCCGCTGTGCCGCGCAGCGCGAACGGAGAAGCGAGCACCATGCCCAGGCCAGCCCAGCCGAGCCAGCCCTGCCGACCGAGCGCGCAGCCCAGCCGCGCGGGCATGATGGCGATGAGCCCGCCCAGGCCGAGTTCCCACATCCGCGTCGTGGTGACGAAATAAGCGGCCTGCGGGTCGGTCCGCGTGTAGTAGATCGAGAAGGCCAGCGAGCCGACTACCAGCACACCGGCCAGGCAGCCTACGGTCACATGGCGGGCCCGGCTCGCACGCCGACGGGCCACCAGGCCGGCCACCAAGAACAACAGCGGCCACGCCAGGTAGAACTGCTCCTCGACAGACAGTGACCAGAAATGCTGAACCGGGGTGGCCGCGTCGCTCGACTTGAGGTAGTCGACTGCGTTGTGCGCGAGCAGCCAGTTCTGGTAATACAGCGCGCTCGCCCGGATCTGCTCGGCGGTGTTCGCCAGCTGCGTAGCCGGCAGCACAAGGCGGGAGAGCACCCAGGTCACTGCGAGCACCAGCGCAGCGGCGGGCACGATCCGCCGGGCCCGCCTTCCCCAGAACTCGGCGAGCGCGACCTTGCCGGTGGACCTGAACCCGCGCCACAGCTGGCCAGTGATCAGATAACCGGAGATCACGAAGAAGACGTCGACGCCGACAAAGCCGCCGGGCAGCAGGGCTGGATACAGGTGGTAGATGACCACCATGGCGACGGCGAGCGCACGCAGACCCTGGACGTCCGGCCGGAAGCCGCGCTCGCCGCGGTCCCCGCCGGGCGGGCCGCTGAGCGCTACAGAGGAAGAAATGCTATTGCCGCGCTGCGGATCCATGTAGTTCGTTAAGTATGTCTGGATAAATCTCGGACATAATACAGGGCTGATCGAGACCATTAGGTCAGCTCACCGCATTCGGTCGCATCGTGACCCGGACCGGGAGGGCCGACTCGGCTACGGTTCTCCCATGACCGTGCAGGTTCGGCTGTCCTACGGCGACGACGGGCTGGACATTGCCGTGCCCGACGATGCGGTGGTCGTATATCCGCAGGACGCGCCTGCGGTGCCCGATAGCGCGGCGGCCCTCACGCAAGCGCTGCGCGAGCCGGTCAGTGGGGCGCCGCTACGGGAGCGGGTCCGCCCTGGCCAGACGGTTGCGATCTCGATCTGTGACGGCACCCGCCCGCAGCCACGGGACCTCATGATCCCGGCCGTGCTCAGCGAGCTCGACGGGATCATCGACAGCCGCGACATCGTCCTGCTCATCGCCACGGGCACGCACCGGGCGAACACCGATGCCGAGCTTCGCGCCATGCTCGGCGACGCCGTCGTCGACTCGGTCAGGATCGTCAACCACGACTCGCGCGACCTGGCCAGCCTCACCTGGGCGGGGACGTTCGGCAACAGCGTCCCGGTCTGGCTCAACACCGAATGGGCCAACGCGGACATCAAGATCACGACCGGGTTCGTCGAGCCGCACTTTTTCGCCGGCTTCTCCGGCGGGCCGAAGATGGTCGCGCCGGGCCTCGCGGGTCTTGACACGGTGCTCGTCCTGCATGACGCCGCCCGGATCGGCCACCCACAGGCCACCTGGGGAATCACGGTCGGTAATCCGATCCACGACGACGTACGTGCCATCGCGGCGGCGACCGGCGTGACGTACGCGCTGGACGTCGTCCTGAACCGCCGCAAGCAGATGGTCGCCGCGTTCGGCGGCGACATCCTGCCGATGCACGCCGCGGCCGTCCGGCTTGCGCGGCAGCTGGCCATGCGCCCGCTTCCAGCGCCGTTTGACATCGTCGTGACGACCGGCTCGGGCTATCCGCTCGACCAGAACCTCTATCAGTCCGTCAAGGGCATGTCGGCCGCGAGCCGGATCATCAAGGACGGCGGGATGATCATCTGCGCCGCCGAGTGCCGCGACGGCTATCCCGATCACGGGTCGTACCGGGCGGTTCTCCGCTCAGCCGCGTCGCCGCAGCACCTCCTGGACGACATCTCCGGCCGGACCGTCACCATTCCTGATCAGTGGCAGGTGCAAATCCAGGCGCAGATCCAGACTCGCGCGCGGGTAATCATGCACACCTCGTACCTGTCGGACGCCGAGCTGGCCGACGCGCACCTGAGTCAGACCTGCGACATCAGTGAGACCATCGCCGGCGAGCGCCGGAGGCTCGGCTCCGGGGCCCGTATCTGCGTCCTGCCAGAGGGGCCGCAGACGATCCCCTACCTGGAGTCCGCCGGCTCGCGTTAGTCGTCAGCGGTACCGCTGGTCCGGTGCCAGGGCGTCATTCATAGATCCAGACCGGAACGGGGCGACCTCGATCGCGGCCGTGCCGAAGCCGGCGGCCGCGATCGCCGGGATCAGGGCCTCGACCTGCTGGACGGCTGCCACCGCCGGTGCGTCGACCTCCAGCCGCACTGCGTCTCCGAGATCACGTACGCGCAGGTCATGGACGTCCAGCCCGGCTCGGCCGAGAACGGCGCGCACGGCCTGCTCGGCCGCATCCACGCGGGCCAGGCGGGTCGGCGTGATCGGCACTCCGAAGGCGATCCGGCTCGACAGGCACGGGCTCGCCGGGCGGTCGGAGGTCGGCAGGCCCCAGCTACGGCTGAGAGCGCGGACGGCGGCCTTGGTCATGCCCGTGTCCGCGAGCGGTGTGCCGGCGCCGCGCTCGGCCGCGGCCCTGATCCCCGGCCGCCATCCCGCCCGCACGTCGTCCGCGTTCGTTCCGGTGACCAGCAGCGGCCCGTCCCCGAGGCGCGCGATCGTGTCGATGAGCGTGGCCTTGCAGAAATAGCACCGGTCCGCGCCGTTGGCCGCGTAACCGGGATTGTCGAGCTCGCGCGTCGTCAGCTCGGTGTGCGAGACCCCGAGCTCGGCAGCGAGCTGCCGCGCGGCCGTCAGCATCCCGCTCGGCAGGGACTCCGACACCGCGGTCACCGCCTCGACCCTGGCCGGGCCGAGTGCGCGCGTGGCGGCGGCCAGCACGAGGGACGAATCGACACCGCCGGAGAACGCGACCCGCACCTTGCGGTGCTGGCGAAACCAGGCGAGCAGCGCTCTGCCTGCGGAATCGGTGCCGGCGGAATCTGCCTGGGCGGTATCCGCCGGGTCGGGGCCCACGGCGCCGATTATGGCACGATAACGAGGTGACCCGCCCTGGCAGCGACATTCGGCTGGACATCGACAGGCTGCGCCGGACCGGTGACCCTGAGGTGGTGCTGGCGCTGCGCAAGACGCCCGAGCAGACGGTGGCGTCGCTGCGGGGCCTCGCCCAGTCGCATCCCGACCGCGCGGTGCTGGCGACCCGGTGTGACGCAGCCACCCGGGCGGAGTGCCAGGGAGCCTTCCCGGCCGCGTGGATCGACGACGTCGCCGGGACGGTGGTGGTGGGGCCGCTGCCGCAGCCGGACGGGACCGTCGCGGTCGTGACCGCCGGCACATCCGACCTGCCGGTGGCGCGTGAGGCTGTCGTGACGACGCAGGTGTTCGGCGGGTCTGCGGTGCTCATCGCTGATGTCGGAGTAGCGGGCCTGCACCGGCTTCTGGCAGAACTGGACACCCTCGCCGCCGCGGACGCCATCGTCGCTGTGGCCGGGGCCGACGGCGCGATGCCCGGTGTCATCGCCGGGCTGGTCGGCGTTCCCGTCATCGCGGTTCCGACAAGCGTTGGCTACGGCACCGGCCTGGGTGGGATCGCGGCGCTGCTGACGATGCTCAACGCCTGCGCGCCGGGCATCAGCGTCGTCAACATCGATAACGGGTTCGGCGCCGCTGTCTGCGCGGCCCGCATCGCCCGCCGCCCGGCACGGAAGCCGTGACCAGCCCCGGTGCCCGTCCGGGCGGCGACCTGCGATGCCTCTGGGTCGACGCGAGCTGCGGGGCGGCTGGTGACATGATCCTGGCGGCGTTGCTCGACGCCGGTGCCGACCGCCGCGCCGTCGAGGCAGCGCTCGCCGCCATCAGCGGTGTAGCGGGGGAGACGATCTCGCTCCAGCTGTCCGATGTGCGCAGGCATGGGCTGCGGGCGAGGCGGGCCGAGGTCACGGCGGAGGCCAGCACCGTCCACCGCACTCTCGCGGACGTGCTGGTCGTGCTGGCGGCGGCGGAGCTGCCAGGGCCGGTCCGAGAGCTGTCGGAGCAGGTCTTCGAGCTGCTCGCCGCGGCGGAGGCACGGGTCCATGGTGTCGCTGTGCCGGAGATCCGCTTTCACGAGGTCGGCGCGCTCGATGCCCTCGCGGACGTCGCCGGCACCGCGACCGCGCTGCACTCACTCGGCCTGCTCGATAAGGCCGCGACGATCACGGTCTCCAGCGTCGGCCTCGGCAGCGGCATGGTGGCGGCCGCGCACGGATCGGTGCCCGTTCCCGTCCCAGCGGTCGTCGAATTGCTGACCGGTGCCGGAGGAATGGTCAGCGCCGGCCCGGGGGAGGGCGAGCTGTGCACCCCGACAGGTGCCGCGCTGCTGGCTGCGGTCGCGACGGGCTGGGGCCCGTTGCCCGCCATGGTGGTCAGGGTGACCGGTTGCGGCGCGGGCCGCCGGGACCCTGCGGGGCATCCGAACGTCGTACGCGTCGTCGCGGGGGACCCGGCAAGCGCGTCCCGGCCGTGGCGGGTCGCCACCCTGCGGCTGGTCGAGTCCACAATTGACGATCTTGATCCCAGACTGTGGCCCGGCGTCCTTGAGGCCCTCCGGTTCGCGGGCGCGATCGACGCGTGGCTGATCCCGGCGACGATGCGGGGCGGCAGGCCCGCGCAGGTCGTCAGCGCCCTGGCCGAGGCCGATTCGCTCGATTCGGTGGTGCGGGAGCTGTTCCGCACGACAACCACGCTCGGGGCGAGGATCACGGAGGTGGAGCGGTATTCGCTACCGCGAGACAGCGTGGTCGTCGAGGTCGGCGGCCAGCCGGTGAGTGTCAAGCGCGGCTTCCTCGACGGTGAACCAGTCACGGTGCAGCCGGAGCTTGCTGACGCGCGCGCGGCCGCGCTCTCTGCTGGCATTTCCGTCGCTGAGGTAATCGACAGCGCCCGCGAACGCGCCCGAAAGATCAGCTTTCAGCTAGCTGAGTCGACCGAGCGCGTGCCGCCCGCACCGTCAGGCCAGACATCCCGAGGGCCGCGATGATCAGGATGGTCGCGGCAAAGCCCACATAGGCACTGCCGATAATCTGCTGCCAGGTGGACCAGCCGAGTTCACGAAAATGGCCGTGCGGGAGCAGCCATTGGGGACCGATGGCAAAGATCACAATTCCCGCGGCCGTCGCGGCACCCAGGCCCCAGGCTCGATGTCGCAGGCCGGCGGCCGCGAGGGCGACCACGGCGGGCACGCACCACACCCACTGGTGTGACCACGAAATCGGCGAGATGAGCAGCGCCGCCAGGCCGTTGAGGGACAGGGCCAGGCAGTCCTGCGAAGCCGCGAAGCACCGGCGCATCCCCCGCCACGCCGCGATGACGACGGCAATCGCCACGAGAAGCCAGACACTAGCCAGGTCGGGGTGGCTGAGCCCGAGCCGAGTGAGGACGCCCACGACGGACTGGTTGGCGGCATACGGCAGGCCGCCGTCCCGGCTGGCATCGAACACGGTCCTGGTCCAGTACTGCACCGAGTCGTGCCAGGCCAGCGCGAAGCCGACGCCGGTGGCGGCCAGGAATGACGCAGCAGCCATTCCGGCCGCCCGCCAATCCCGCCGGAGCAGGAAGTAGAGCACGAATGCGGCTGGCGTGAGCTTGATCGCGGCGGCCAGGCCGACCAGGCTGCCTCGCGGCCAGCGCGCCGACGGCGCGAGGCAGTCCACCGCCACCAACGCCATGAGCACGATGTTGACCTGGCCGTACGTAAGCGTGTTGCGCACCGGCTCGAGCAGGAGGGCCGGCGGCAGCAGCCACCAGACGGCCCATCCCCCGACGTGCTCGCCGGTCTGGTCCACGCTGCGCAGGCACGCCAGCAGCACCAGCGCGAGGAGCCCTGCTGAAGCCGTCGTCAGTACCGCGCTCGCCACCGCCATCGGGACCATAGCGAGCGGAGACAGCAAGATCGCGGCCACCGGTGGATAGGTGAACGGCAGCCGGGCTCCTGACATCGTGGGTGGCAGCGGGCCGTACAAGTGCACGCCGCTGAGCCAGGCCCGGCTGCCTATCCGGTACACATCAAGATCGACCCGATAGGGGCCGAACGCCACGTCGCGTGCATGCGGGAAGGCGACGAAGGCGGCAACGCAGGCCAGGTTGACCGCGATGAGCCCGACTCGGCCGCCGAGTGTACCGGGACGCCGAAGCAGCAAGGGCACGAGCGAGCCCATGCTGAGCCGGGTCCGGCTAGGCCGCTGGCTGACCTCGCTCGTCACACTCTGCATGCCAGCTGCCTTCCCGCCGAGCAGGCAACGGGCGGCAAGGTGCACACCCCCGATTGCGGTTGGTACTGGGATTGGCACGATGACCCTGGCCCGCCGCCATAGGTCGCACTCGCGGCAATCGTACCTGCGCCGGATCCCCCGGGCTGGCTGTGACCGAGGACCCGTCCTGGCTGACGCGGAACCGGCCGGCTGGCCGACGGCCCCGCGCGGCTACCTAACGCCCCGCGCGGCGCGGCACGCTGCCGGGGCGACCGAGCGCCAGCACTGGTCTTTCTGGCCTGCCGAGCCGAACTGCTGCGCTGCCCGGTAAGCCGCCGGGTTGGCGCTTCTGCGGCTCGGTCCGCGCCGTGTTCGCGGTCATACTGCTCGATCACGTCGCCTGGCAGCCGCCCATGCGCCGAGAGGGCGAAACCACGCTGCTCAGCCCACAGACGTATCTGCCGGCTCCGCTCACGGCTAGCCGCTGACCTGCGGGTCACGCGCGAGCGTTGCGAGCGGACCGGTCGGGCGTGCTCGGTGAAGGGCCCCAGCCGGTGACGGAATTCGGCCGCGTGTCGTGAGTTGAGGTCGATTTCGTAGGACCGGCCGTCCAGGCTGAAGTGGATGGTCTCATCGGCTGGCCCGCCAGTCAGGTCATCTTCAAGCTGCACGTCGACTCTGTGCATTACTTCCCCCGGGAGGACGGATTACTGTTTGATCCGATCACGTTCGATATCGCGCTGTCATGCCGCAGGACTTCCTTTTTCCCGTTCCGGCACGGACTTATGACACCAACGCGGGGTTACTTCGCGGTCGCCGGCGGATCGGGCCGATCCGGCACCGTCTCGGCACCGGCCGGCCGGACGGCCGCCCGCCGCCACCCCGGCGCGCTTTGTCAGCGTTTGGCGCGCCGGGGGTGGCCCTCGGCGCACCCGCCTCGGTCTGCGGTGAGCGCCCGCCCGACCCCCATTCAGCGTGGCGCTCCGGCGGCCCGCGCGTTGTTTTGACAGCGGCCAGAAATGCCGAGACGATGAGCGCTATGGCGCGAAGCGTGGCGGTCGTGGTTACTGATGACATCGACGGATCGCCGGATGCTGAGACTCTGACATTCGGCTTGGACGGCGTGACGTACGAGATTGACCTGAGTGCGGATAATCGGGCCAAGCTGGAACGTGACATCGCCCCGTATATCGATGCTGGCCGGCGGATAGCTAGAAGCCGGAATCGCGGCGGTCAGGGCCGGACGGCCGGCCCGCGGATTGACCGCGCGGCGGTGCGCGCCTGGGCGAAAGAGAACGGCATTCAGGTATCCGAGCGCGGGCGTATCAGTGCCCAGCTGATGAGTGAGTACGAAGCCGCGCACTAGAACGGCAGCAATCGCTGAGTGACTTTCCGCGTCTTCGCTGCTAGTGGCGTTCTCCCTGGTGGCAGTGACCGCGTCAGGGCGCCATGGGGCGACCGCATAGCTGCGCTACATGGCTGAAGAACTGGCGGTACCGGGGCTCATCCTCGGTCCTGATGACTTGCTCTACGGCCATTTCCAGCGCGCTCCTGGCCTTCTGCTGCACCTCGTACAGTCGCGCGTCGAAGCGCGCCGACACTATCCGTACCATCTAGATGGCCTTTGATGGCCGGCTGAACCTGCACCGCCACCCAGGCCAGCGGAACACGATGGCTGAAAGCACCCCTGATGAGGATCTCTAGGATGTCACCGCCAACCCGCAAGACGAGGCTTTCGTGGCTGAATTCCAGCGGCATTGAGACTCTCCTAGCCGGCTGCCGCCACTATGGCGCAGATCAGTCATAACCGCGCTGTCGCTCACTGAAGCTGCCGCATTTCTGGATTGGCAATCGTGCCGGGCCGGGCGGCATTTCCGTCTCACGGCTAAGTGCAGCAGCGTTCGAAGCGGCTCAGGTGGTCTGGCGCCAGTGGTGATAGCACGCGCGGCGACGGTGTGCCATCCGGTAGCGGAGGACTAGCCTGGCAGTCAGCATCACGGGCGGAGGGGCCCGCCCTCGAACTGCGGCGCAGTCCGCCAACGGTCCCTACCTGGCAGAGGTAGGTGAACCGCGTGCAGACAGCGATTCGCGCCGCAATCGACCGGCTCGACGAGCTGGCCGACGGCAGCTACGAGGAGACGCTGGCGGGCCTGCGTGACCGGCTGGCCGCGACCAGGCTGCGTGTGCTGATCACGGGCGAGGCCAAGCGGGGCAAGAGCACGCTGGCAAACGCGCTGCTGGGCCGGGAGGTGCTGCCGGCCGGCGTGACACCGCTCACCGCGGTGCCCGCCACGGTGCTGCACGCGCCTGCAGATCAGGAGGGCATCGAGGTCCGCTTCCTGAACGGTGACACGCGACCGTTTCCGCTGGCCGACCTTGCTGCTTTCGGAACGGAACGTGGTAACCCCGGCAACTGCCGCCAGGTAGCGGCGGTCACCGTCCGGCTGGACGCGCCGCTTCTGTCTCGCGGCGTCGAGCTCGTGGACACACCCGGCGTCGGCTCGATCCACCCGCACAATACGACGGCCGCAGCCGAGGTACTGCCGTCGATGGATGCCGCGATCTTCGTGCTGACGGCGGACCCGCCCGTGTCGGCCAGTGAGCGAGACCTGCTCCGCCGTGTTGCGGGGCTCTCGGTGGTCTTGTTCGTCGTACTCAATAAGGCCGACTACCTGGACGCTGGGTCGCTGGCCGAGGCGACGGCGTTCACCAGCCGGGTGGTGGCCGAGGCGACCGGCCATCCCGAGCACGTGTACGTGCTGTCGGCGCGTGCGGCTCTCGGTGCGTCGGGCGACGCAGGCTTCCGGTCCTTCGCCGCCGACTTCCTCACGTTCTTGAACTCCGGGCGGGCTGCCGGGCTGGAGTTGTCGGTGAGCCGGCATCTCCGGCGAATCGGCGGGCGGCTGCTGGACGAGGTCACCCTGGCGCAGCGCGCGGCGCGGCTGCCAGGCGAGGAGGCCGGAGCCGAGCTTGCCGCCTTTGCCCGCACGCTGGCCGGGCTGGCGAGTCGCCGGTCGGATGCCGAGGACCGCGCTACTGCCCAGTCCGGCCGGCTGCTCGAGGCGCTGAACTCGGCCGCCGACCAGGCGCGGTCGCGGCTCTCTGCGCATCTCGGCGACCGGATGGCGGGCGTGCTCGACGCCGAGCTTGCGGCAGCGTCGCCGACCGACATTGAGCGCCTCGGCCGGGACCGGCTGACCGGCATGGTCGCCGAGGCAGTCGACGCGTGGCGGCGGGAACAAGCCGCCGGTCTCGAGCAGGGTCTTGCAGACCTTGACCAGAGACTCTCCGACGAGCTGGCGGCAGACCTCGCGACTGTCCGGTCCGCCGCGGCGGACCTGCTGGGCATCGAGCTCGCACTGCCGTCCCCCGGCGACCGGCTCGCACCCGACGCTGGTTTCTTCTACACCCTCCGGGAGCGCGTGGATCAGGCCGAGCTGCTAGCCGGAGCTATCCGGCGCAGGCTGCCGGGGGACTACGGCCGGCGCCTCGCCCGCCAGCGACTGCTCGGCGAGGTGCCCGATCTGGTCGGCAGCCAGCTGGGCAGAGCGCGCGGCGACCTGCAGTACCGGCTCGCCCAGGCGACTCGCAGGCTGGCCGCCGACGTGCGGCACCGCTACGCCGAGACGGCCGGCCGGCTGGGCGAAGCACTGAACCGCGCCGCCCAGATCCGCGCTGACGCTGGCGAGCAAGCCGAGCAGCGGCTGGCTGGGCTGGCGACCCGCGAGCGAGCACTGCGCGAGGTGCTGGCGTCGCTGCCGGACGGCGGAGACGGCGCCGCGGTCAGCGTCGCGGCGAACTCGAGTGCCGACTGACAGGTGCGACGCGTGCGGCCTATGGCTGCGCCCTGCGCAGAGTATCCGCGGATCGCCGCGGCGGAGAGCCGCCGAAGACCTCGCCGTCGAGGAAGGCCGCTGCGCGCCGCCAGGCGTCAGACTCTGGCACCGCACGTTGGTGGCTGCGTGCCTGCGCCGTGCGCTCGAATGCCGCCGCGAGTTCGTCCGCGAGCTCACCAGCGCGCCGGGCGGCAGCGGGCGCGAACGCGCTTCCGGCCCGCGGATCGGCCGTACTCAGGATGATCTGGTGCCGCACGCAGAGCAGCGGCCTGCCAGGTGCTGCCTCGGCGTCGGACACGTGCGCGAGGGACCGCTGCGCGGCATCCCGGCTGACGCGGCAGACCTTGCACTGCCCGGCCAGGCCCCGGCTCCGCCGGCTGCCGCGCAGCCAGTGAACCGGGCCTTTCTGCGGCTGCCCCGCACGGCAGCGCGCCTGCCAGGCCAGCAGCATCCGGAGGCTGGCGAAGCCGCCGGCCGCCGTCGCAGCGTCTGCGAGATGCCGGGCGCACAGCGCGAATGCCGCGTCGGGTCCATCGCCAGCCAGGCCCGGCAGGCGCTCCACGGCATGCTTCTCGGCCTCCGCTGCGGCGAGACACGGCCGGCAGGCCGCGGCTGCATCCTCCGCAGGCAGGGGCAGCGCTCTGCGGAGCATCGCGCGCACCTCCGCGTCGCGGTCCGACCCGGCGAGCCAGTCGCACGGGACGCCGGGTGCGTCGATGCTGTCCCGCAGCGTCTCGCTCAGCCAGCTCACTACCCGTCGCGGCCCGGCCGCGGCCGCGTCTAGGTGCGGCAGGCACAGGCCGCCCAGGTCCCGGTACTTGTGTCGGACGGCGCCGTCCTCGAGGCCATCGAGCAGCGTGTCCAGCGCGCGGCCGGCGGCTGCGTCATCGTGCTCGCAGCCGGGGCAGGCGAGGAGCCGGACTCGGCTTCCGGCCAGCCGGTCTCGCGCTGCGGTCATCACGTACCGGTACACGGCCGT
This sequence comes from uncultured Actinomycetota bacterium, assembly GCA_963718765.1. Lineage (GTDB taxonomy): Bacteria > Actinomycetota > Actinomycetes > Streptosporangiales > Streptosporangiaceae > JAJYUU01. Next base: position 267,514 of record CAVQZV010000014.1, on the reverse strand, counting down.
CAGCCGGACGGCCGCGCCGGGCTGGCTCACCAGCCTGCGCGTGTGCCGCGCGCACATGCCGAGGCAGGCGCACAGGCTGGTGATCATTGCGGGCTGCGCGTGGCCCTCCAGCGCGAACCAGCCCAGGTAGCGGTCGCTGGTTTCGGTGGCGTACCGGCACACCGGGCAGCCGGGTGCCGTCAGCAGGTCGTCAGCGCTGTACAGGGTGAGGACCGAGGGTCCTCGCGGTATCGGGGTCGCAGCCGGCACGCTAGCGCCCCCTCACCGCCTGGTCGCGGATGCAGGGACTGTCAGCGGCGGATGCCGCACTTGATGGCGAGCCCCTTCGCCGGGCAGCAAGTCTGGCAATGGCAGCGCCGTCGGGTCAAGACGATCCAGTCGGCCGACGCTGTGAACTGGCGTCAGGGAAACCGGTTCAGTCGGTCTGGCTGTCCCGTCTCGGGAGGCGCACCGTGACGTCGAGGCCTCCGGCGGGCAGGGCGGTTGCGTCCACGGTTCCGTTGTGGACGGTAGCGATGGACGACACCAGGGCGAGGCCGAGACCGAAGCCGTCGTGGCGGGTGCGGTCGTCGAGCCGGGTGAACGGCAGGAACAGCCTGTCGACCTGGTCGGGTGGTATGACCGGGCCGGTGTTGAGGACTCTCACCAGCGACGAGCCGTCATCGGTCGTGGTGGAGATCGTCATGGTGCCGTCAGGGATGTTGTAGCGCTCGGCGTTGTCGAGCAGGTTGGCGATGAGCCGTTCGAGCAGCACGCCGTCGCCGGTCACCGGTGCCTCGGCGAGCGTGGTGGTCATCGTGATGTCGCCCCCGGTACGCCCCTCGAGTGCGTCCTCGGCGACGGCGGCGAGGTCCAGCGGGTCGGTGAGCGCTCGGGACAGGTCGTTGCGCGCGAGTACGAGCAAAGCCTCGATGAGCCGCTCAGAGTGATCGACGGCCTGGCGGACGTCGGCAGCCATCGACACCAGTTCCTCGCGCGTCGGCTCGGCCTTGGCGAGGACGACGTCCATCGCGGTACGCATGACGGTCAGCGGGGTGCGGAGCTCATGGCTCGCATTGGCGATGAACTGCCGCTGGCTGGTGAAGGCGAGATCGAGCCGTTCGAGCATCGTGTCGAAGGTGTCGGCGAGCTCACGCAGCTCGTCGCGCGGACCCTGCAGGGCGATGCGCCGCGACAGGTTCTGCTCGCTCGCGGTGCGAGCGGCCGCGGTGATCTGGTGCACCGGCCGCAGGATTCGTCCGGCCACGATCCAGCCCGCGGCCGCGGCGAGCATCGTGACTCCAGCCAGGCTGAGCAGCGAGTAGGTGAGCAGGTGGGCGAGTGTCGAGCTGCGCTGCGCAGCGGCACCGGCCTGCACACCGTGCGCGTACAGCGCGGCGCACTGGTTCAGTGCGCTGGGGCGAGCCTGGGTCTGCGCCGCCACCACGCACTTGCCGAGCGCTGGCTGGAGCGACGGCGGCAGGCTGGTGGCCGTCGTGTTCTGCAGGGTGTGCGCGACGAGCAGGTAAGTGATCACTACCAGCGCTGCTCCGCCGAAGGCGAACAGCGACCCGTAGAGCAGCGTCAGCCGCGAGCGGGCGCTGAGGTGGCGTGTCACAGTCGGTAGCCGACGCCGGTGACGGTCTCGATCAGTGGCGGATCGCCGAGTTTACGGCGCAGCCGGCCGACGGTAACCGCAACCGTGTTGCTGAACGCGTCGGCGTACGCGTCCCACACGTGCTCGAGCAGCTGCTCGGCGCTGACCACGGCGCCGTCTGCGCCGGCCAGGCACTCCAGCACGCCGAACTCCTTGCGGGTCAGCGTCAGCGGGACGCCGGCGCGGCTGACGCGGTGCCGCGCGCGATCGACCACCAGGTCGCCGCGCTGGACGACGGCGGGAGAGCCGGGCCCGCGCCGCCCGAGGGCGCGGAGGCGAGCGATCAGCTCGGCGAAGGCGAACGGCTTGCCGAGGTAGTCATCGGCACCGAGCTCCAGGCCGTCAACCCGGTCGTCGACGCCGGCGGCGGCGGTGAGCATCAGGATGCGGCTGGGCGTGCCGTCGCGGACGAGCTGCCGGCAGATGCGGTCGCCGTGCACGGCCGGCAGGTCGCGGTCGAGCACGATGACGTCGTAGTCGGTGCTGGTCGTGGCTTCGAGGGCGGCCGCTCCGTCGTGGGCCACGTCGACGGCGAAACCGGCGTCGCGCAGGCCCTCGCCGATGCGGTTGGCCAGCGCAACGTGATCCTCCACGACCAGTACCCGCACCAGCTCAGTGTGCGCCTGCAGGGATGAAATCCGGCTAACAATCGCTGTTCGACCCGTGTCATGGCCGTCTTGCTAGACCGGAGGAGCCGAGCGCTCGGACCACTTGATCGGAGCAGACGATGCACAGAAAGACAGCGCGGAGCGCGGTTGTCATGCTCGCCGTCGCGGCCATTGCCGTGCTGGCGACGGCGTGCAGCGGCAGTCCGTCATCGCCTGGTTCTGGCGAATCACCTCATGCGGCAGGGTCAGCGAGCTCCCGGTCGGACGTAGCCTTCTCGGCCTGCATGCGCGCCCGCGGCGTGCCGACCTATCCCGACCCCACTGTCGTCGGAGGGGTGCCAACGCTGCCAAAGGGCGGCGCGCAGCGATTCGGTGTCAGCAGTTCCGTATTCACTGCCGCGGAGAGAGACTGCCAGCACCTGCTCCCTGCCACCGGCGGAGCACTCACCGCCAGCTCGCTCCAGCAGTGCTATCTGGCCGGGGTCTGTCCGCAGGACCTGGTGCAGCACGCGATGAACGCGGGTCAGTCATTTGCCCAGTGCATGCGGTCCCACGGCGTGTCGAACTGGCCCGACCCCTCGATCGATCCACAAGGTCGCCCTCTCTTCGCCATCAACGTCCCGCGCCCGCCTCCGCCGCTGATGAGCACCGCGATGAGCGAGTGCACACGGCTGGATCCCGCAGGCTCGCTGCTGGCCTGGGGCTGACATGAGCGACATTGCTCCGCCTGGATCGACGCGCAAACGCCTCCGGGGCGGCTTCCTGGTCCTGGGCTTCCTGGTGGTAGCCGTGGGCTCGGTATCGGCGTGGCGGGCAGGCGCGTTCCCGGCGGCCTCTTCCGTGCGGGCGGCGTCGGGGGAGGGACCGACGGCGACGGCGGTGGTAAGGCGGCAGGATCTGTCGGCGACCACACCGGTGGCGGCGACGCTGGGATACGCGGGGGCTTATACCGTCACGGGCCAGGGCGGGGGGACGCTGACCGGACTGCCGCAGCCGGGTCAGGTGATCGGCCAGGGCCAGGTCCTGTACCAGACCGGGAACGGGTCGCCGGTCGTGCTGCTGTACGGGACGGTGCCGGACTGGCGGGCGCTCGGCGAGGGGGTATCCGGCGCGGATGTGTCGCAGCTCAACCACGACCTGGTTTCGCTGGGGGACGCGAGCAGGGCTGAGGTCGCGGCGGCGGGCTGGGATTACTTTTCCCAGCAGACGGCGTACGGGGTGCAGCGGCTGGAGCAGCACGCGGGCGTGGCGGCGCCTCCTGCGTCGCTGTCGCTGGGGCAGGTGGTGTTCGAGCCCGGGCCGATCCGGGTCGCCCAGGTGACCGGGAGCCTGGGCGGCCCCGCTGCCGGGCCGGTGCTGCAGGCGACCTCCGTCGAGCACGTGGTGACGATCGCCCTGGACCCTTCGCTGGAGTCGGAGGTGCAGCGGGGTGACGCGGTGAGCGTGACTCTGCCCGATGGGGCGTCCACGCCGGGCGTGGTGTCGCAGGTGGGGACGGTGGCAACCACGTCCCCGTCTCCGGGCGGGACCACCACGACGACAGTTCCGGCGACCGTGCAACTGACCGACCCGGCGGTGGCCGGCAGCCTGGATCAGGCGCCGGTGACGGTATACATCACGACCGCCACCGCGCGCGGCGTGCTGGCGGTGCCGGTGACGGCGCTGCTGGCCCGGCCGGGCGGGTACGACGTCGAGGTCGCCGGCGGGGGTGACGCTCGGCGGTGGGTGCCGGTCACGGTCGGGCCGGTCTTTGACGACAGCTCCGGCATGGTGGAGGTGTCCGGGGCGCTGGCGCCGGGGCAGCGAGTCGTGGTGGCGTCGTCATGACCGTGCGCGCCCGGGAGCCCCTGGCGGCCGAGAAGGCCGCCGCCAGGCTTGCGCCGGCGGCTCCGGTCCTGGAGCTGGCGAGTGTGTCGAAGGTATACCCGGGATCACCGCCAGTGCGGGCGCTGAATGAGGTGAATCTCGCGGTGGCTGCCGGGGAGCTGCTGGCGGTTGTCGGCCCGTCGGGGTCGGGGAAATCCACGCTGCTGCACCTGATGGGCACGCTGGACATGCCGACCGCCGGCACGGTGCAGGTCACCGGTGTCGACGTCGCTGGCATGACCGACCGCCAGCTAGCCGCGTTCCGGGCGTCAAGGATCGGCTTCGTATTCCAGCAGTTCTTCCTCGCCGAGCACGAGACCGTGCTGGCGAACGTGGCCGACGGGCTGCTGTACGCCGGCATCCGGCGCGACCAGCGTCATCTGCTCGCCGCCGAAGCGCTGGACCGGGTCGGGCTCGCCCACCGGGCCAGTGCCCGGCCGGTTCAGCTATCCGGAGGAGAACGACAGCGCGTCGCCATTGCCCGCGCGGTGACCGGCCGGCCGGCGGTGGTGCTCGCCGACGAGCCCACCGGCAACCTCGACTCGGTCACCGGCGCTGCCATCCTGGCGCTGCTCGAGGAACTCAACGCGCTTGGCACCACGGTCGTCATCATCACTCACGACCGTGCAGTCGCCGCCCGCACTCGCCGGCGGATCCAGATGCTCGACGGGCGCATCGTCGCAGACGCATCCGTCTCCGAGCCCGGACGCCGTGAAGGCCTGTCATGACGGCTCCGTCACGACCCCAGGCTGCGCCGCCCACGGCTCGGCTGCGGCCCGCCGACGTGGCCGCCCTGGCCAGCATCGGGCTGCGGACTCGCAAGCTGCGCGCCGGGCTGTCCGGACTGGGCATCGCGATCGGCGTTGCCGCGATTGTCGCGGTGCTAGGCCTGGCCGCCTCCTCCCAGGCTGTGCTGCTGAACGAGATCCAGGCGCTCGGCACCAACCTGCTGACCGTCACCAACGGGCAGACGCTCACCGGCCAGCCCGCCGAGCTGCCGCTGGCTGCGCCGGGCATGATCGCCCGGCTGCCCGGCGTCACCCGTGTCCAGGACACCGGCACCGTCAACGGCATCAATGCCTACCGAAGCCCGCTGGTTCCCCCGGTCGAAACCAACGCGCTGACCGTGGCCGCCGCGAGCCTGGGCCTGCCCGGCGTGGCCGGCACCTCCATCGCCCACGGCAGCTACCTCAACACCGCCACCGCCCGCGAGCCGGTCGCCGTGCTCGGCGCCCAGGCTGCCGACCTGCTGGGGATCGACCGGATCCGGCCAGGAGAACGGATCTGGCTGTGCGCCACCACCACCTGCCCCGCTGATGGCCTCTGGTTCTACGTCACCGGCGTCCTCAATCCGATCCCCGCCACCTACGCCCCTGAGATCAACTCAGCGGTCCTGGTCGGCTTCCCCGCTGCCGAGCGCTACCTCGGCCTGGACGGTCACCCGTCGGATATCTACGTCCGCACCAATCCCGGAAACCCTGCCGTCACCACGCAGGTAGACAGCCTGCTCGGTGCCCAGTCCTTGCCGGAAAACCCCGGTTACGTCGCCGTCTCTCAGCCCTCCGCGGCGCTCACCGCCCAGGCCGACGCCAAGGGGGCGCTCGACACCCTGTTCCTCGGTCTCGGGGCCGTCGCTTTGCTCGTCGGCGGCATCGGCGTGGCGAACATCATGGTGATCTCGGTGCTGGAGCGCCGGTCCGAGATCGGGCTGCGCCGTGCCCTGGGTGCCACCAAAGGCCAGATCCGCGCTCAGTTCCTCCTCGAGGCCATCCTGCTAGCCGTGGCGGGCGGCGTCACCGGCGTCGCCATCGGCGCGGCCGCCACCGCCGCGTACGCGCACGGCAAGCACTGGCCCGCCGTCATCCCGGTCCAGGGATGGGCCGGCGGCCTGGCCGCAGCCATCCTCATCGGGGCCCTCGCCGGCCTCCTGCCCGCGATCCGTGCCGCGCGCCTGTCACCCACTCAGGCGCTCTGGAGCATCTGAGGAGACCACCTTGAGCCACCCCAGCCATGTCTCGGCCGCCATCATTGCCACGGTCACCCTTGCCCTGATAACAGCGGCGTGCAGCGGCAGCCCGTCATCTCCTGGCTCAGGCGGCTCATCGCGTACGGGAGCTTCAGTGACCAAGGCTCTGGCCTACGCGCGCTGCGTGCGCTCCCACGGTGTGCCGGACTTCCCCGACCCTAGCGGCGACGGCCAGTTCAGTAAGAACACCCTGCAGCGACTCTCGGCCAGCAACTCCCGGTACCCGACGGCGACCCTGGCCTGCGCGCACCTGCTCCCGAACAGCGGCGGCGGGCCTACCGCCGCGGAGGTGCGGCAGGAGTGGAACGGCATGGCGAGCTTCGCCCGGTGCATGCGCGCCCACGGGGAGCCGAACTGGCCCGATCCCACTGCATACCCCCCGGATCCGACTCGGCCCACATTCATTCTGCCCGCGGGCATTCAGCCGACGCCGCAGACCATTTCCAGGATGGACGTATGCCTGCGGCTGGTGCCCCATAACGCAGTCGTGGGCCACATAGACAACGACAACTGGCAGGCCGCGCAGCAGGCTATGGCCGGACAGTAAGCCTGATGGTTCCGCCGATGTTAGATCTGCCACGGGACGCTAGTGACGTGTATGCTTGTCGATACGCGATGAGGCTCGCGTTACGTCAGGGCAAGTCCTGACTAATGGCCTCTACCCGCACGGTGTACCGCCGCCCGGGTGGAGGTCGTATTGCTGTCTGCTGTCGCATCGCAGATCCTGCAGAGCCTGGTCGTGCTGCTCGGCGCCCCGCTGTTTGCGGGAGTGCTCGCGCGGGCCGAGGCGATCGTCGAGTCCAAGCGCGGCCCGAGCGTCCTGCAGCCTTACCGGGACCTGGCGAAGCTGCTCCGCAAGGGCAGCGCGACCAGCGACCAGGCGTCATGGGTGTTCGCGGTCACGCCGTTCGTGACGTTCGCGTGCTACCTGACGGTGTCGGTCATCGTGCCGGTCATCACCAACACGCCGTTGCCGCTGGCATTTCTCGCTGACCTCATCGGCGGCGCGTTCGTGCTGACACTCGCCAGCTTCATGACGTCGCTGGCGGCACTGGACACCGGCAGCCCGTACGGCGGGCTCGGGGCCAGCCGGGCGAGCTGGATCGGCAGCATGGCCGAGCCCGCGCTGATCCTGGTGTTCTTCACCGTGGGTGCGGTGTCGGCCTCCGACAACCCGTACCTGATGAACCACGCGATCGCCGGCTCGCCGTACGCGCTGGTACTGCCGACGCACCTGCTCGGGCTGCTGGCGTTCTTCATGATCGTGCTGGTCGAGAACGGCCGCATTCCCGTCGACAGCCACGGCGGCGCGACCGAGATCTCCATGATCGAGGAGAGCCGCGTACTGGAGTACTCCGGCCGCGCCTACGCGCTGATGAAGTGGGGGAGCTGGATGAAGCTCTTCCTGCTCTCGTCGATATTCATGAACGTCTTCGTGGTGCCCTGGGGATTGGGGAACGGGGCCGATCCGCTCTCGGCCGTCGTCGCCATCGCGGCCCTCGCAGGCAAGCTGGCCCTCTGCGGCCTGGCCATCGTCGTGATCGACACCTCGTTCGCCAAGCTGCGGTTCTTCCGGATCGCCGAGTTCCTCGGCGCCGCCTTCCTGCTGGCGCTCGTCGGCGTGGCGACTTCGTACGTGATCGGAGCATGAGCATGCAGAACCTGTCGGCCACCAGCGTGCCGGGCGTGCTGCTTGACCTGTCCGGTGTTGTCATCCTGCTGCTCGCGTTTGCCTGCCTGGGCTCGAAGCTGTTCAACCGGTACGTCGCGTACTACGGCGCGCAGTCGGTGGTGCTGTCGTTCGCGGCAGGCGTGGCCGCCTACACATTCGGCAGCGTGGAGCTGTGGATCCTGGCCGCCGCCACGCTCGCGATCAAGGGGATCGGCATCCCGGTTGCGGCCCGCCGGCTGCTGCTCAGGCGGCTGGACCTCAAGCGGGACGCGGCGCTGTCGACGGGCCTGTCCACCTCGCTCATCGCCGGGGGTGGCCTGACCGCGTTCGCCTACCTCGTCACCCGGCCGCAACTGCTGCCGCACGGCCTGGTCGCCGCCGCGGTCGTGCCGCTCTCGACCGCGGTGATCCTGCTCGGCGCGCTCGCGATGGTGGTGCGCCGGCATACCGTCGCCCAGCTGGTCGGCTGGCTGATCGTGGAGAACGGCGTGTTCCTCGGCGCCATCACGCTGGTCGCGACCTTCCCGTTCATCGTGGAGGCCGGGATCTTCCTCGACATCGTGGCGGGCGTGCTGATCATGCTCGTGTTCGTGTCCGGTCTCACCCGCGAGCTCGCCAGCGCGAGCGCCGCCGAGCTGAGGGAGCTGCACGGATGACAATCCTCGCGTTCATCGTGCTAGCCGGTCCGCTCGCGGGCACCGTCGCAGCCGCGGCCGGGGCGCGGGCCAGGGCGGCCGGCTGGGTCAGCGCGGCGGGCGCGTGCGTCACGCTGGCTGGTGCGGTGTGGCTCGCAGTCGGCCAGCTGCACCGCGCGCCGCTGCGCGGCCTCGGTGGCTACCTGTACGTGGACTCGCTGAGCTGCTTCTTCCTGCTGACCGTCGCCGCTGTCACAGTGCTCGCCGCCGTGGGCTCGGTGGGCTACGTGTCGGCCGAAGAGGCCGCGGGGCGGCTGTCCGGCTTCCAGGTCCGGCTGTACTACCTCTTCTTCGGTTTGTTCGCCGCGCTCATGCTGGCGTCGATGGAGACCGGCAACCTCGGCCTGCTGTTCGTGCTCATCGAGGCGAGCACGCTGGCCAGCGCCGCGCTGGTCGGCCTCGAGGGCAAGGCCAGCTCGCTCGAGGCGGCGTGGAAGTACGTCATCATCAGCTCGCTCGGCGTCACGATCGCGCTGGCGGGCACGCTGTTCTTGTTCTACTCGGCGAGCACCCTGCACCTGGCCGCGGACCTGCGGCTGACCTGGCCGTATCTCTTCGCGCACGCCAGCGCGCTGGCGCCGGCCAGCCTGCGGCTGGCGTTCCTGCTGGCGGTCGTCGGATACGGCACCAAGGTTGGCCTGGCGCCGATGCACACCTGGCTGCCGGACGCGCACGCCGAGGCCCCGAGCCCGGCCAGCGCCATGCTGTCAGCCGCGCTGCTCAACACTGGCATGTACGCGATCATCAGGTTCCTCGCGATCGCGCGGGCCGGGCTCGGCGCGGAGTTCCCGCGGGTGGTGCTGCTGGTATTCGGCTTCTTGTCGGTCGTCATCGGCGTGCTGTTCATGGTGCGGAGAGGCAACTTCAAGCGGCTCTTCGCGTACTCGTCGGTCGAGCACATGGGCATCATCGCGGTCGCGCTGGGCTTCGGCGGCGTGCTCGGCCTTTACGGCGCGCTGCTGCACACCCTCAACCATGCGATCGCCAAGGCCGTGCTGTTCCTGTCCAGCGGCGACGTCGCGCTCCGCTACCGCACCAGGGAGTCCGCGGGTGTGCGCGGCCTGCTCGCCGCGGTGCCGCTGACCGGCGCCGCGCTGCTGCTCGGATCGTTCGCCGTGCTGGGCTCGCCACCGTTCGGGCTGTTTCTGTCCGAGTTCACCATCGTGCGGGCCGGGTTCGCTGGCGCTAGCCCGGTGCTGCCACTGCTGCTCCTGCTGCTGCTGGCCGTCGCGTTCGTGGCGTTCGCACGGACCACAACGGGGATGGCGACCGGGGAACCGGTACCGGTGGAGGCGCCCTATCCCGGCCGGGCGGCGGGACTGGCAGCGGTGCTGCCCGTCGCTGCCGGCCTGGTCGTGCTGCTGGTGCTCGGCCTGTGGATCCCGGCCGGACTCGGCACGCTCATCAGCCACTCGATAGCGGTCCTGGGATGACGGCGGTCAGGCCAGACACCTCGGGCACGCTGCCGTCCGTCGTCGCGGACTCAGGCGGGCCGGTCACAGTCGCGCACGTGGCGGAGGCCGACCTGGAGGCGGTGACCGCCGAGTTGGCGGACTTCCCGGGCGCCCGGCTCGCCGATCTGTTCGCCTCCGGATCTGACCCTGTCACGCTGCGCGCCGTGTGGGCGCTCGATCGCGATCAGCGCTACCTGATCACCGAGACCCCGGTAGGCGGACCGCGCTATCCCGCGCTGTCGGACATCGCGCCGGCCGCGTTCGCGGAGGAGTGCGAGATCTACGAGCAGTTCGGCATCAGGCCGTCCGGTAGCAAGCCGCTGAACCGGGTCGCGACGCCGCCGCCGCAGGCCGAGATCGACCTGCCGCGGCTCGGCCGGGCACCCGACGAGCCGCCGGAGGATGTGCACGCCCCGCACGTGGTCGGCGGGCAGGCGTTCGAGTTCCCGTTCGGCCCGGTCCGCCAGGTGGGCGTCGAGTCGCTCTACTACGGCCTGGTGACGAGCGGCGAGGAGATCGTCGACCTGTACCTGTTCACCTGGCACAAGCACCGAGGCGTCGAATGGCGAGCCCGGGGCCAGACACCGCAGCAGGCACTGTTCGGTGTGGAACGGGCAGAGGGCCTCGGCGCGATCGCCAACGGCTGGGCGTTCGCGGCGGCCGCGGAGGCTGCGCTGGGGATCGAGCCCGGACCGGCGGCGATGGCCAGCCGGGGGATCGCGCTCGAGCTGGAACGGCTGTACAACCATGCGGCCGCCGTCGCCGCGCTGTGCCAGGCGTGCGGGCTGGCCGTCGGCCGCGCCGCCGCGGAGATCGCGCTCGAGCGGCTGCTGCGGCTCAACGCGGCTGTGTTCGGCCACCGCTACCTGTTCAACGTGCTGGCCATCGGCGGCGTGCGTGTGGCACCGGACGCGGCCGAGTTGCAAGCGGGCCTGCCCGGCGCGTACGCCGAGCTGCGCCGCGCGGCCGACGCGCTGCTCGAAACGAACTCGTTCCTCGACCGGCTCGAGGCCACCGGCATCGTCACCACGCAGGAGGCTGGTCGGCTGGGCCTGGTCGGCCCGGTCGCCCGGGCGAGCGGGGTCGCCATCGACGCCCGCGCCCAGCACCCGTACGGCTGCTATGCGGCGCATGTCCCGGACGTAGCCACCCAGCCAGCGGGAGACGTCCTGGCCCGGCTGCGCGTCCTGCTGGCCGAGGCGGCCGAGTCCGTGCGCCTGGTCGGCGGTCTGGCAGACGCGGCCCGCCCTGGCGAGCTGACGGATCCCGGACTACCGCGCCGGCGAGAGCCGGTCCGGGCTCGGCTGGGCCGAGTCGTCCCGCGGCGAGTCGCTGGCGTGGGTGGAGCTCGACCCCTCGGGGCGGATCAGCCGGGCGAGGCTGCGCCCGGCGGCGGTGCGGAACTGGCGCGGATTCGACGACGCCTGCCGGTCGCAGAACGTGTTCACCGACATCCCGATCATCGAGGCCAGCTTCTGGCTGACCGTCGCGGGCACGGCCCGGTAGGGGGAGGCAACCATCATGCCACTGTGGTTCGTCCGGGGCTTGCGCCGCGGCGTGGTCACCACCCGGTACCCAGACAGGACGGACCCGTCGGCGGCGGGTCTGCCGACGCCGCCGGCCTTCCGGACCGGCGCGCTCACCCGCGACATCGCAGACCGGCTCGTGGCGATCTGCCCGAGCCGGGCGCTCGCCAGGGACGGCGACACGCTCATCTTCGACGCCGGCGCCTGCACGGCGTGCGGCCGGTGCCGCGACTGCGCGCCGGGCGTGGTCGGCACCAGCGGCGAGTTCGGGCTTGCTGCTACCGCAAGGACGGCGCTGATCAAGCGCATCCCGCTGCGAGGAGGGGAAGGCCAGTGAGCGCCGAGGCTCTGCCGCCGCCGGGGGCGACCCCCGCAACCCCCGAGATTGCTGCAGAAGAAGTCCGCCGCGCGGTCGCCCGGCAGTTCGGTCGCAGCCTGCACATCCGAACGCTGGACACCGGCTCGTGCGCGGCGTGCGAGCAGGAGATCCGGATGCTCGCCGCGCCGCACTACGACCTGAACCGGCTCGGATTCTTCTTCACCCCGGCACCGCGGCACGCAGACTTGCTGCTGGTGACCGGGCCGATGCTGCGAGCGTTCGCCGTCGCGGCGCGCAAGACCTACGACGCGATGCCCGGGCCCAAGCTTGTGGTCGCGACCGGCGCATGTGCGCTCGGCGGCGTGTACCAGCCCGATGCCTTCTGCTACGGGGCGGTCGAGAAGTTGCTGCCGGTCGACGTGTGGATTCCAGGCTGCCCGCCCAGTCCGCTTGCGCTGCTGCAGGGCCTGCTGGTTGCGGTTGGCCGGCTCGCCGAGCAGGCCAACGGGCTCAGCTTCACCGAGGGAGGCGCCGCGTGACCGCACTGATCCTGTTCGCCGTGGCCGCTGGCGGGTGGGCGGGCGCGGCCCTGACGGGGCTGCTCAGCCCGGCGCGGGGCATCATGCTGCGGGGCGGCTGCGCAGTGTCCGTGCTGGGCGGGGCGGCCGCGCTGGCCGGCGGCGTGGCCGCGCTGCTGTCCGCTGACTCGCCCGTGCTGTCGGCGGGCGGCTCGCCTGTCGTCGGCACGCTGCAACTGCAGGCAACCAGCCTGTCCGGGGTGTTCGCCATATTGCTCGGCGTCGTGGCCATCGGCATCGGCCTGTATCTGCCACGTTCCCAGAAAAGCGCCTCGCCAGGGACCGCCGTCTATCTGTGCGCCTACAATCTCGCGCTGCTGGCCAGCCTTGCGGTGCTCGCGGCCGGCGGCGTCCTGACGTTTCTCGTCGCGTGGGAATCCATGGCGCTGCTGTGCTATGCGCTGATCCTGCACCGGCCGCGCAGCACCGATGTCGCCGGCGGCGCGTTCTGGTTTCTGGCGCTGTCGGAGGCCGGGTTCGTGCTGATCGTTGCGGCGTTCGCGATCCTCGCGACGCAGACGCACACCATGGACCTCGGGCTGATCGCCGCGCGCGCGCACCTCGTGCCGGGAGCCTGGCGGGACGCCGCCTACCTGCTGGCACTCGCCGGGTTCGGGTTCAAGGCCGGCGTGGTGCCGCTGCACGTCTGGCTGCCCGCGGCGCATCCGGTGGCCCCCGCCGACGGCTCGGCGTTCCTGTCCGGCGTCATCACCAAGCTCGGGGTCTATGGCATCGCGCTGTTCGGATTCCGGCTGCTCCCCGGCGGGCCGGCCTGGACCGGCATCGTGACGATGGCGATCGGCGCGCTGACCGCCGCGATCGGCATCCTGTACGCGCTGGGGGAGCGGGACATCAAGCGGTTCCTGGCGTTCTCCACGATCGAGAACGTCGGCATCATCGTGACCGCGTTCGGCGCGGCGATGACCTTCCTCGCCTACGGCCAGCGGGCACTGTGGGCGTTCCTGCTGCTGGCCGGGCTGTATCACGTGCTCAACCACGGCTGCTACAAGACGCTGCTATTCCTGGAGGCGGGGGTGACCGAGCACGCCGCCGGCACCAGGGACATGGACCGGCTCGGGGGGCTGGCGCGGCTGATGCCGAGGTCCGGGGTGATCGCGTTCGTGGGCACCCTTGGCATCGCGGCGCTGCCGCCGCTCAACGGCTTCGTCAGCGAGTGGCTGATTTTCCAGGGGCTGTTTCAGGGCTTCCGGACCGGCAGTCACCTGGTGGCCATCCTCATCGTGCTCGCCGCCGGCACGCTGGGCCTCACTAGCGGCCTGGCGATCTACGCGTTCGTACGCGGTTACGGCATCCCTTACCTCGGCATGCCGCGCACGCGGCAGGCCGCGGCGGCCAGCGAGCGGGGCCAGCCAGTGGCGGGGCCGGCCCTGCTCGCAACCGCGTGCGTGGCGCTCGCGGTCGGCGCTCCGTTGCTGCTGGTCGGGCTGGCTCGGGCGATACGGACCGCGACCGGCGTGGTGCTGCGCCCGGTGCTGCTGCCGGGCAAACTGACCGTGATCCCCGCGCACCTCGATTTCTCCGGGTTCTCGCCCACGTACCTGGCCGTGTTCCTGGTGGCGGTGATGATCGTGCCGGTGCTGATTTACCGGGCCGGGCGGCCCCGCGCTTCCTCGGCCGTGGTGCCGGTCTGGGACGGCGGGATGCTGGTGTTCCGGCCGCGCATGCAGTACTCGGCGATGACGTTCTCGGCGCCGACGCGGGTCACCTTCGACGCCCTGTACCGGCCGTCGGTGTCCGTGCAGCGGGCGTCGGATGACCCAGCCGGCCGGTCCGGGCCGGTGCACTATGAGGCGGCCGTCACCCCGGTGTTCGAGCGCTATCTGTACCGGCCGGTGATCCGGTCCGTCGAGTGGCTGGCCGGTCTCGTCCGGCCGCTGCAGTCGGGCGATGTCAACCTGTACCTGCTCTACGTGTTCGTGGCGGTGCTCGTCGCGTACCTGATCGCGGCGGTGTAAGTCGCGGCGTGTTCCGGCGTGCTGCGGCGCGCGATCCGGCCGCTCGAGGGCCGCTAAACGGTCAGGCCCTGGATGAGCTGGTCGAGGATCTGGATCATCTCGGCTCGCGCCTGGGTGCGGTCTGGGGCCTCGGTGACGTACAGGGCGGCCTCGTCGCCGGCTCCCATCAGCACGTGCGCGAGCGGAATCACCGGCTGGGGGCGGATCCGTCCCAGCTCGATGCCCTGGGCCACGAGGGCCTGCACCAGTCCGAGGACGTGGAGATAGCAGACCTCGCGCCAATGGGTCCAGCCCAGCACAGACGGCCCGTCGATGAGCGCGATGCGCTGAATCTCGGGCTCGACGCAGATGTCGAGCCAGGTCCGCACGGCGTGCCGCAGGGCCTCGACCGGATCTGATATCCCGGCCGCCGCCGCCTCAGCGGCTAGCCGCTTGGCGATATCAGCCTCGACAGCCGCCAGGGCGGCCTCAAACAGCGCAGTCTTGTCCGCGAACTGGTGATACAGCGCCCCCCTGGTCACTCCGGCCGCGGCGACGATCGCGTCGGTCGACACCTCCGCGAACCCGTGCGCGGCGAACAGCCGGCGCGCGGCCGCGACGAGCGCGTCACGGGTCGCGGCTGAGCGGTCGGCCTGAGTGCGCCGTGTCCGTGCGGTGGCGGAAGCCTGGGATGACATTCTCCGATTCTCCACATCGCCGCAAGGTTCGTCATGCGGCCTCGACATACATACGTACTGCCTGTATGTTAGTTCACGACGGCGGATTACGCACGCATCTGATGGCCTAGCAGTGGCCGATGCCACAGGAGCAGGCAGAGCCGAACAGGGAAAGGACATCCCATGGACCAGAGCACGGCAGCCGGCGGCGTCATCGACGGGCTCCCCGCGGCACAGCGGCAGAGGATCACTTTCCGCAGCGGCACTGATGACTGCGCTGCCTGGCACTATCAGGGCAGCAACGGCGCGTGCGTGGTGATGGCGGGCGGGGCGGGAGTGACGAAGGAGCCGGCTGACCGACCGGTTCGCCGCCCGCTTCCATGCCGCTGGGTACACGGTGCTCGCCTTCGACCACCGCCATATCGGCGAGTCCGGCGGAACGCCTAGGCAAGTGGTTCGAGTCCCTGAGCAGCTGGCTGACTGGGAGGCGGCGCTAGACCGCGCCGCGTCCTTGCCCGGCGTGACGGCCGGAAAGATCGCCGGGTGGGGCTTCTCGCTCGCCGCGGGACACTTGTTCCGTCTCGCCGCCCGGCACCCGGACCAGCGTCGTCTCGCCGCGGTCATCGCCCAGGCGCCGCTGGTCGACGGCGCGGCTAGCTCGCCGCGCGCGCTGATGCACGAGACCCCCGGGGTCCTCGCCCGCTTCCCGCTGATCGCCCTGCGCGACGTCGCCCGCGGACTGGCTGGGCGCGAGCCCCTGGTGGTGCCGCTGGCCGGGCCGCGCGGCGCGGTCGCGATGCTCACCACGCCGGACGCCGCCGACTGCGATCGCGCGCTCAACCCGGGCAACGCCTACCCGGACTGGCAGCAGACCATCGCGGCCCGCTCCGTGGTGCCGATCGCCTTGTACCGGCCGGGCCGGACCGCCAGCCGCATCAGCTGCCCGCTGCTGGCCGTGATCAGCACCGGCGACCAGTCCGTCCTCGCGGCACCGGCGCTGAAAGCCGCCGCCCGGGTCCCGGGAAGCGAGATCGTCCAGATAGACGGGACGCATTACGCGGCCTTCCTCGACCAGCACGAGACGGTCGTCGCCGCGGAGCTCGACTTCCTGCGCCGGCATCTGCTTCGGGACGACCCCAGCAGCGAAAGGGCCCCGGCGTGACCCGCAGTGACGCGACGGGCAACCCTGCCACTCCGGTCAGCTCTAGCCGAGGTCGTGGCATACGGCCGAACACCTTCGCCGTCGCGCTGCTGCTCCTCCTCCAGTACGCCCTCGGGATGTGGGTGAATCTGTACGAGACGACTCCGGTGTCTGGCCGGGGCAAGGGGCCCTTTGCAGCGTTCGGAGCGGCGGTGGCGCACGGTCCGGTGGCGCTGACCCTGCACGCGCTGGTCGGCACGCTGCTCGTGGTGAGCGCGATAGCCCTCGTCGTCCGGGCCGGCCGTGGCCCGCAAGGCAGCCGCAACAGTGCTCAGCGGCGTTGGCCTCCTCGCGATCATCTCGGCCTGGTTCTCGGGCGCCAGCTTCGTCGGCGGCGGGAAAGACGGGGATTCGTATGGCATGGCCGTGTCCGCCGCAGTGGCACTGCTCTGCTACGTGACCATCCTCTTTCGAGGGGATGGCGCCTCGCCGAGCCAGCCGCCGATCCGGTCGTAGATGTCCTGTCCGAAGCTAGTCGGCAGCGGGTCGGCGACCTCGAGGCGGAAGGTGCGCTGCCCGTCGGGCTGACGCGGCGCGCGGAGGAAGAGCGTGGTGTCAGGCCGGTCCCGGCGGAAGCTGTCGGCGAAGTCGAACTGGTGCGTGACGAAGCAGACCCTGATGCCCGCCTCCAGCAGGGCGTGCACCACCTGGCGGCCGATCTCCGATCCCTCCCGCTCGTTCGTCGCCGCGAACGCCTCGTTGAACAGCACGAGGCAGCCGGGACTGACCTGATCGGCGATGACGCTCATCCGCCTGAGCTCCTCGTCGAGCCGGCCGCTGACCATCGACCGATCTTCCGCACGGATGAAGTGCGTGAAGACCTGACGGCAGACGCTCGCCCGGAGCGCCCGCGCGGTGACGAACATGCCGCACTGCAGCATCAGCTGGGCCACGCCGAGGCTCCGCAGGAACGTCGACTTCCCGCCCGAGTTGGCGCCCGTGATGATGATCATCGGCCTGCCGTCGGCATCGGCGCTGTTCCCGACTACGCGATCGATCCGCAGCGCCAGGCTGGCGTCGCGCAGATCCTCGCATTGCAACTCCGGCTGGTTCCCCGTCGTTGCCGGTATCGGTACCGGGAAGGTCACCGGCACCGCGCGCGCCGTCAGCTGGCCGTGCAGGCTCAGGCAGCTGACATAGAACCCAAGCTCGGCTTGGAGCATGGTGAAGTAACTGGTGACGTGCTCGGCTGAGCGCGCCGCGGCGTTCGCTACCAGGTTGATCCCGCGACTGGTCAGATCCGCCAGCGCCTGGGCTCCTGCCTCATCCCGGGGCGCGATCGAGAACGAGTACACCGACCGTTCCTCGATGCCGATCCGCTCCTTCCAGCCGCGGCGGCCGCCTCCGGAGCGGAGCACCAGGTTGATGCCGCCGTTGTCGCGGTCCAGTTCCGCGCTGATCGGTACTCCGTCCCGGAAGCGGAGCTGCCGGATGTGGCGGGCGAGGGTGTCGAAGTACTCGTCGTCCAGGTCGCGCTGCAGGCTGCCAAACAGGGCGGTCAGTCCCGCGGAGGTCACCTTGGCCGCGTTCGTGTCAGCGAGCTGGCGTAGCTGGCGGAGCCGGACGATCAGGACCTCCAGCTGATTGATTGCGCCGGACAGGATCGACGACGGATAGCGCGATCCCAGGAAACTCCAGACGCCGCGCTTGGCACGCAAGCCGTCGACCGAGATGTCATACATCTGGCGGACGACGTCGGGCTCGGCGATGCAGTCGGCGAGTACCTGCTGCCGGTAGCGGATCACCTCCGGGTCGGTGACGGGCGTCAGCAGCACCCGGGCCGACACATCGCGCAGGAACTTGTCGTTGCCCGCCATGGCAGTCAGCAGCGTGTCCAGCTCCAGGTCCTGGATCAGGTCCTGGTAGCCAGGCGGAAGCTCCGCCGTGAAATCGAAATCGGCGTCCGGGTACAGCAGGTGCGCCTTCACGAGTCCAGCCGTCCCTTCAGCTGGTCGTAGGTCACCCGGTGCTTGTCCGCAATCGCCAGCGCGTAGGCGAGCCCGTCGGCAGGCTTGCGCACGACCTTGTAGGTCCGCGCGGCCGGATTGCCGGGCACCACCGTGCTGGCCATGCTGACTACTGCCGGTCCCCGAGATGCGAGTTCTTCGACGAAGGTCACGTACAGGCAGAGCAGGTCGAGGTCGATAACTTTCGTCAGCACCTTGTCGCCGAGGAACCGGGCGTCGCTCAGCGTCGTCGACGCGAAGATCTCGTTCATAATCACAATGCTGCTCGGCGTGGCGGTCAGCAGCGCGCGCTGGATCCGCAGCAGGTCGTCCTCCAGCTTGCCCGTCTGGTTGGCGATGTCCTCCTCGCGCTCGAAGTGCGTGAGGATCTTGTCGAACACGAACAGCCGGGCCGAGGTGCCCGGCACCGGGCAGCCGGTGCTCGCCAGGTGATGCAGCTGGCCGAAGGTCCGGGCGAACGTGGTCTTGCCGCCCTGATTCGGGCCGGAGACGATCATGACGTGCTCGGCACCAGTGAGCTGAAATTCGTTCGTAACGACGGTCGCCCCGGTCGCGGTGAGCTTGGCACCGAGCGCCAGGTCGAAGGTCTGGGTGGCGAAGACTTCCTTCGAGCTCGCCGGTGAGATCGGGGTGGCAGAACGGCAGGCCGGCCGCCGCAGGGGCGCTACGTAGTCCAGGTAGGCCAGGTAGAACTGCAGTTCGCGGTCGAACTGGTCGATGACGGCGTCAGCGAAACCGGCGTGCCGACGGCAGAACTCGGCCAGCGCGGCGAACTCCTCCCGGAACAGCCGGGCGACGAGCGTCAGGATCTGCTCGCCGACGTGAGTCATGGCCGGCCAGGTCCGGTACTGGAGCCGGTAGTCGCTGACCTCGCCCTGCTGGAACCGCGCGAAGGCGTCCTCGACCTCGGCGCTGTAGTCGGGCTCGCCGTCGTACCGGCTCACCTCCACGCGCGGGCCCCTGATCCTGACCAGGTACATGACACGGGCCAGGTCCGTCTTGCGCTCCGCTGTGTCGGCGTCGAGCCGCTCGAAGGCAGGCGAAGTTGCATACCGGGCCAGGCAGTCGCGGAACGACTGCAGGCCGCGGGACTGGATGGACCGGTCAGCAAGCTCGGAGGCCAGTGTCCGGACCGCGGTGCAGTAGATCGCCGTCGCGTCGAGGAACCAGCCTTGCCGCTGCTCGCTGGAGCGCATGCCCGGCAGCTGGCGCAGGTGGCTGCGCACCTGGCGCATCTGCTCGCCGAACCGGCTGATCACCGCGAGCAGCCCCGGAGCCTCCAGATCGCGAAAAACCTCGTGACGGTACTGCAGGGTGTCGATGTCGCGGACCTGGCGGTACAGGACGCGAGTGATCAGCTCGCGCTCGTCCCGGTCAGCCGAGATGGCCTCGATGATCTGATCGAGGTTGAGGTCGGAGATGAAATCCTCGCCCGCGGTGTCCGTCCCCGGCAGCCTGTCCGTCTGCTCGGGCGACAGCAAACTTGTGAACCCAGGTAGTGGGGGAGGGGCCGATGCCATGACACGCTCCTGTCCTCGCCACATGGGCGCCTACCAGGAGCCATCAGCCATCGAAGGCGGTTGTCGACGAGCCCCATCGCCGGATTCATCCTACGGGGGCCCGGCTCGTCAGCCGCTCGCAGTTCACTGTGGCTGGGACCCACTCCTCTCAGGTCAACCCAGCTGGTTCTGCACAAGCCGCGGTGTCCGCGCTGTCGCGCTGACGCACTATCCAGCGGTACGTACACGACTCCACGTCAGTGCAACACCAGCGTGGGCACGTGCTGGCATCAGGGGTCGATGAGCACGCCGGGGTTGAGGACGCCGGCGGGGTCGAGCGCTTTCTTGGCTGCACGCAGTGCCAGGGCGAATGGCTCGGGCCGTTCGATGTCATACCAGCGGCGGTGCTCGCGCCCGACCGCGTGGTGGTGGGTGATCGTGCCGCCGGCTGCCATCACCGCGTCGGCTACTCCGGCCCTGATCTCCGCCAGGGTGGCGGCCGGGTCGGCGCCGTGGCGGTAGCCGCCGGCGAAGGTGTAGTAGGGCGCGGGGCCGTCGGTATAGACGTGGGTGAACCGGCAGTTCACGGTCCCGCCGCCGCAGGCCTGCGCGAGGACGTTCCGCGTGGCTTCGCGCACGGCCGCGTCGAATGCGGGCCACCGGTCCCAGGTGATGGCTGTCTCGAAGGTGCCGCCGATGAGGCCGAGGCCGGCGGTCAGGCCCACGCCGGAGGGGATGAACGCGTTGCGCCAGGCGCCGGCCGCGCCGGACCGCCCGGTCGGCGCACCGGTTCCGTCATCAACGGTCAGCTCGTCGTCACCGATGATCCCGCCGTTGTCGCGGGCGATGCCCACGGCCTGCTCGAGCAGTGCCTTCTGCGGCAGCTCGGCTGACTCGAAGCCCACGAGGAGCACGGCCTGCGTGCCGTCCAGGCCGGCGCTCGCGGCGGCGAGCGCGGGGTCGAGCAGCCGCAGGTTGGCGGGCCACAGCTTGGCCTGGGCGATATGCCGGGCGGCCTCGTAACCTGCCTCCCAGGACGGGAAGGCGATGCTGGCGGTGGCGCGGAACCGCGGCCGGGCCTGGATCCGCATCCACGCCAGGGTGATGATCCCGAGGATGCCTTCGGACCCGATGGCGAGCCGGTTCGGGTCCGGTCCGGCGCCCGAAGCGGGCAGCCGGCGCGCCTCCCACCAGCCGGCCGGGGTGATCATCCGCACCGTCTCGACGAACTCGTCGATGTGGGTGTGGTTGGTCGCGTAATGCCCGCCCGAGCGGGTCGCGATCCACCCGCCGAGCGTCGACCCGGCAAAGCTCTGCGGAAAGTGGCGCAGCGTGTAGCCGTGCGGCCGGAGCTGGTCCTCCAGCTGCGGGCCGAACGCGCCGGCCTGAATCAGCGCCGCCCGGGACACCTCATCGACCTCAAGCACCTGATCCAGCTCATCCAGCGCGATGGTCACGACCGGTCCCGCATCCGCGGGCGGGGTCACCCCGCCGACCACCGAGCTGCCGCCACCGAACGGGATCGCGCAGTAGCCCTGATCCGAACACCACGACAGGACCGCTTCCACCTCCGCCTCGGTGCGCGGATGCGCCACCACATCGGGCGGGTTCGGGTAGTACCCGGCAGGGCCGTGCAGCGACCGCTCGGCACCATAGGAGTGGTAGGCGCGCTCCCGGGTGCTGGCGCTGCAGAACGCCGCGAGGTGATCCGGCGCCAAGATCCGCGGGGGCCGGAGCTCCAGCGCTTCGGCCGGCGGGATCCGCGGGGCCGTCAGCTCCACGCCCAGCTGCTGCGACAACCGCGCCGCCGCCGCGGTCCGCTGCTCGTAGCTCGGTTCCTCCGATTCCAGGCCGAACATCCACAAGCTCCGCCGCGGCCGCTCGCGCTCACCCATACCGCCGCCCTCCCGTACCGACAGTCAGCACCGATTTCCCGGCTACCACGCCGGTGTGCCCCAGTGTCGCTTGGCGGACGGCACCGATGCGCACGTGACGAGCCGACGGCGGCCCCGTTCCTGGCCCATATCCGGGATTCACGGGAGCCGGTGGTGAGACTGCTGATGGCGTAGTAGTAGCTTGTGATCGTTTCAGTGTGACGTGGGACACACGGGAACTGTGACGGGGACACACGGGGGACACGGGGGTTTCCCGATGACAATGTACATTCGCCGCAAGCCCATATTCGGCGCTGGCGCGCTGGTTACGATCGGCGTGCTGCTGGCGGCATGTAGCAGCAGTGGAACGAGTGGGACGGCGACATCGCCGGGGGCGGTGCCCAGTCAGGCCGCGGTCAGTTCGATTGCCGCGCAGGTGCCGTCATCGATCAAGTCCCAGGGAACGCTCAAAGTGGCGGCTGACGCCACTTATGCGCCTAACGAGTTCATCGCGCCCGATGGCCACACCGTAATCGGCATGGATGCGGACATGGCGAAGGCCCTCGGGCAGGTTATGGGACTCAAATTCGCCATGCAAAACGCGACGTTCGACACGATTATTCCAGGTCTCGCCTCAGGCAAGTACAGCCTCGGCATGTCATCATTCACCGACACCATCGAGCGGCAGAAGACGGTCGATTTCGTCACTTACCTAGTGGCGGGCACCTCTTTCTACGTCAAGACCGGCGGGCCAGTCGTCACATCCTTGGCCGATCTGTGCGGCAAGACGGTGGCTGTGGAGAAGGGCACGACTCAGCAGAGTGACGCGCAAACCCAGACAGGCAAATGCACGTCGCAGGGCAAGCCCGCCGTGACAATCCAGGTGTATAACGATCAGAACGCCGTGAACCTGGCTCTGTCTTCAGGCCGCGCCGGTGTCGCTATGGCTGACTCACCCGTGGCTGCGTACCAAGTCAAGCTGTCGAATGGCGCATTCAAGCTGTCTGGTGCGCCTTACAACTCCGCGCCCTACGGGATAGCCATCCCGAAGAACAACGGGATGGCGCAAGCCGGTCCTGGCCGCGGTGAAGCACCTCATGGCGAACGGCACCTATATGAAGATCCTGAAGAAGTGGGGGGTGCAGGAGGGTGCGATCACCAACCCGCAGATCAACGGGGCAACAAGCTGACTGACCGGTGCGCAATCCGCCGCGCGTGCGCGCGCTCGGACGGATAAGACCGTGACCACGCCGCGAACGGTCGAGACACCTGGATCGACTGAGCCACCTGAGCAGATTAAGGCCGTGCCGGTCCGCCATCCCGGCAGGTGGGTGGCCGCAGCCGTGGTGCTCGTCCTGGTCGCGATGCTCGTACACACCTTGGCGACGAATCCTCGGTTCGAGTGGAACGTCATCGGACAGTACTTTCTGTCTCAGCGGGTGCTGAAAGGCCTAGGCATCACCATCCTGCTGACGGTCGTGGCGATGGCGATCGGGATCGTCCTGGGCGTGATCCTGGCGGTCATGCGATTGTCGGCCAACCCGCTCCTGGCGGGCGCGAGCTGGATATACATCTGGTTCTTTCGCGGAACGCCCGTCCTGGTCCAGCTTCTGTTCTGGTTCAACCTCGCCTTTCTCTACCCGCGTATCTCGATTGGGGTCCCGTTCGGGCCATCATTTGCTCACGCCAACGCCAACGATGTCATCTCGGCGCTCACGGCTGCGATCCTCGGGCTTGGGCTCAACGAGGGCGCATATATGGCGGAGATAGTGCGGGCCGGCATCCTGTCGGTCGAACATGGCCAGGTCGAGGCCGCCCAGGCACTCGGCATGACCCGGGCTCAGACCATGCGGCGGATCGTCTTGCCACAGGCCATGCGGGTGATCATCCCGCCGACAGGCAACGAGACAATCTCGATGCTCAAGACGTCGTCCTTGGCGAGCGTCATCACAGTCACCGAGCTCCTATACGCTGTCCAGCTGATCTACTCGGCGAACTTCAAGACAATTCCGCTGCTCATAGTGGCGAGCATTTGGTATCTCATAATGACTTCGGTGCTCACGGTCGGCCAGTACTACCTCGAGCGCTATTACGCGCGCGGCGCCGCCCGCGAGCTGCCGTCCACACCACTGCAGCGGCTCCGCCGGAATCTTCTGATCACCCGCAACTGGCTGGCCCGTTAGCCGCGAGAAGTCCTGGGAGGGATCAATCGTGACCAGCGCGTTCGGAGCACCGCCGCCGGCTGCTACTGATTCGAGCGTTCCGATGGTGCTCGCGGAGCGTGTGCACAAGAGCTTTGGACGACTCGAAGTCCTGCTGGGCATTGACCTAGAGGTCCGGCGTGGTGAGGTGATGTGCATCATCGGTCCGTCCGGTTCCGGCAAGTCGACCCTTCTTCGTTGCGTCAACCACCTGGAGAAAATAGATGCAGGTCGGCTGTCGGTCGATGGTGAGCTGGTGGGGTACCGCCACCATGGCGGAAAGCTCTACGAGCTACGCGACAGGGAAATATGCGCCAAGCGAGCCGAAATCGGCATGGTATTCCAGCAATTCAACTTGTTTCCGCACATGACTGCCCTTGAAAACGTGATCGAGGCGCCGATGAGGGTGCGCGGACTGTCTAAAGACAAGGCCACTGAGCTCGCAATGACGTTGCTTGAGGACACTGGCTTGAAAGACAAGGCGCGTGCCTACCCCAGGCAGCTATCCGGAGGCCAGCAGCAGCGAGTGGCAATCGCCAGGGCTCTGGCCATGCAGCCCAAGCTCATGCTGTTCGACGAGCCTACGAGTGCTCTGGATCCCGAGCTTGTTGGCGACGTGCTCGGCGTTATGCGCACGCTGGCCGAGTCGGGCATGACCATGATCGTGGTGACCCACGAGATGGGCTTTGCCCGCGAGGTCGCGGACACTCTCGTGTTTATGGACGGGGGCGTTGTGGTCGAGGTCGGTCGGCCGCGGGACGTCCTGAGCAATCCGCGGCAGGAGCGGACGATCTCGTTTCTTTCCAAGGTGCTTTGACGGCTCCTGGAACTTGACGGGGCGCGACACGGCCCGAGCCTGACAGCCAAAGGCCTGTGGCTGCTGAACACTGGCTGCTGATCAAGGGACAACAGGCGGAAGAGCTACAGGCTTACGTGCGGGTCCCAGACGACGCAGTCATCCACGCTCTGCACGGCACCGGGTCACCCGTATACGGCCGCAACTTCCAGTTGCGAACGTCGCCTGGGGTTTCACGTCCGGGAAGAGAACGCTACCGGTGGGCGCGAGCCGGGTCTGTTGGCAGGCGATTCCCGCTATTGGCTGCGGAATCTCTTCACGGCCTCTTCGGTGACGGGGGTGAAGAGATTGACGAGGTTGCCGTCGGGATCGCGGAACAGGATGGACCGATTTCCCCAGGGCATCGTGGTTGGCTCCTGCACCCAGTCGCTGACGAGGGGCTTCAGCCGCTCGTACTCGCTATCGACGTCATCGACGAGGAACTCGATGATCACGGTGTGGTTGTCCGCGGGGCGAGCCGAATTGTTGAACAGCTGCGCCGTCTGCGTGTGGCCGAAGGCGATGGTGCAGGACGGCAGGTGCAGCTCAGCGAAGACGGGCGCGGGCCGGACTGCTGGCACTCCGGTGACCTGTTCGTAGAACCGGACCACCCGCTCGAGATCGTCGGTGATCATGCGGACAGAGGCGAAATCCATCGGGTCGCTCCCCTCTCGTGAGTGGTATACTCTGCTACGCTACCGTAGCGTAGCGCTACTGGCAAATAGCGAAAGACGAGGGCCCTCCCATGGAGAAGAAGAGCTCCGGCGCCGTTCAGGCGGCGCGCTCGCGCGAGGGGCCGGGGGTGAGCGGCAAGGCAGCCCCCGACCCCCGCGTCCTCGTGTCGCGCGAGCGCGTGCTGACGGCAACGCTGGACCTGCTGATGGAGGCCGGCCTGGGCGAGCTGACCATCGACGACATATCCCGGCACTCGGGGGTTGCGAAGACCACCATTTACCGGCACTGGGCCGGCCGCTCAGCGCTCGTCATCGACGCCTGCTCACAGATGATTGACGGCCAGGAAGCGCCGCCGGACACCGGTTCCCTTGACGGCGACCTCAGGGCAGTCTTGACGGGCATTGCCGATCTGCTGGGCACGGCGCGGTGGTCGTCCATCCTGCCCTCGATCATTGAGGCAGCCGAGCATGATCCCGAGTTCGCCGGCATCCACAGCAGGATCCAGCGCGGGCACGCCGCTCCGCTGAGAGCGGCGCTGGACCGGGCAGCCCTCAGAAAGGAGATCCCGCCGGCAGCCGACCGCAACGCCATCGCCGCCGCCCTGCTCGGGCCGCTGTTCTACCGCCGCTGGTTCTCACGGGAACAGATCGACGCCGAGTTCCTGGAAATGATCATTCAGAACGCCATGGCGGGCCTGCACCGGGACCCTCGCAAGCCGGAGCGAGAGCAGGCCGTCGTTGAACGCTCGCCTTGACCACCAGCCGAGCTTGTCGACACGCCAAGGCTTCGAGCCACTGCAGGCAGCACACCGCCGATCACGAAAGCGTCGGTGCCTATCGCAAACGTTCCGACAGCCAGCACGATCAGCGGGCGCCGAAGGCTCGTGAGATCAGATCCGGATGCCCTTGGCAGGCTGGCATCCCGTGGACCCTGCTGCCCCAGTCCCGGAGACGGTCCGTTCAGCGCGGGCGGACCTGCGTGCGCAAGCATCGGGGTGTCCAGGCATTCGGGTGATGCGCGCACGGCTACGACCCCTGTCGGGCAGACTCTGCCGTGGTCACGCCCAGCTTGGTCAGGAAGCTGCGGTAGTCGGTCTGCACCCACTCCTCTGCCAGCCGGCCTTCGTCGTCGTACCGGAAGGTACCGATCACTTCCCACTCGAGGTGCTGACCGGTGGGCCTTACCGGACCGATGGGGGAGTAGGTAAAGACCCCGGTGAAGTCACCGGAGAACGTGGTGCGCGCCGCCAGGAACCCGCCGTCCACGATGATCTGCTCACGGACGAGCAGCAGGCCGGCGAAAGCGGCGCGCAAGGACCCGAAGTACGCGCGCAGCTGATCGAAGCCCAGGTCGCCGCCGGGCCCGTGGAAGACGTAGTCCTCAGCGAAGTAGGCGCGGAGCGCGGCGTCGTCCGCGCGGGCGATCGCTTCGTCGCCGATGCGGATCAGATCGCGGGCGAGCGGGCTGTCGGAGATGAAGCCTGGCATGAGTGCCTCCATATTACTAGTATAGCAATAATGCTATGCTAGTAATAGTGCTTGTCAAGTAGGATGGTCTCATGACCGCAGAAGTGGTTGACCGCCAGGAGCGACGGAAGAGGCGTACCCGGCAGGCGATCCAGAAGGCCGCTCTCGAGCTCTTCGCCGAGCGTGGCTACCGCGAGACGACAATCAACGACATCGCGGAAAAAGCCGAGGTCGCACCCAGAACTGTGACAGTGCACTTCCCCGCCAAGGAGGAACTCCTGCTCGATGCGGAACCGTTCACGCTCGACAGCCTGAGCGAACGTCTGTCGGCGCGAGGACCGCACGAATCCGCGCTTGATGCGCTGCGCGACTGGATGGCAACGACGATGACAGAGGTTGAATCCAGCGCGTCCGAGCTGGACGGGCGCTTCTGGCAGCGGCGAGCCTTGCGAGCGCACATCATCACCAACGAACCCGAGCTTCGAGGCCGCTCCCGGGCCAGCTACTACCCCTTCGAGCGCACCCTCGCCGACGCCATCGGCAAAGACCTCGGCAAGTCCGGGAACAGCCTGATCCCGCGCATAGCGGCGTTGTCGGCCGTCGCCGGATTGCGTGAGCTCTACGAAAGCGATGAAGCACAGGGCCTGGCCGCGCCCCCGAGCGCCGCCGAACTTCTCGAGCTCGTGGACGAGGTGATTCGCTTCGTCCAAGCCGGCCTTAAAGGAGGCGAAACACCGCCGCCCTGATCGACTCCCTCTGCGGAGCCGTCAATTGCTGACGCTCGCACCGCGCGTAGGCGGTCGGCTCGCAGCAGCCCAGCCGCAATTGACGGCGATCACGGATCCGTGGCCGCGCTGCCGCGACGTTGTGACCTGGTGGGCGGTACTGGGATTGAACCAGTGGCCTCTTCCGTGTCAGGGATGCCAGGAATGTAGCTGAATGTGGCCTTGTGGGCTTTGATCTGCAATTTCTTCGTCGGAGATCGAGGAACATAGCTTGAAATCTGAGACTGTCGGCTCTTGGTTTGACTCTTTTTGATCTTGCTGCCAGCGCCCCATGCCACCGTTGGCGCGCGCTGCAAGGAGTCGGCCAGGTGCTATTGAGATGACGACCGCTCCGGTCGCGGCCTTGCAGGCAACCGCCGCCATTAGTGGCTAGGCGAGCCCGAGCTGGCTGAGCTATTGGCAGATGTCGTGGCACCCAACAGCGAGCCATGTCAGGACCGGCTTGCCGTCGTTGTCGGGGCTAATGCTAAACAGCGCCCGGCCGTCAGGGCCTGCGAAACTCCATGTGAGTGAGTAGACCTCGCCGATCTTGTGGACGCGGAGCCGGGTTGGCCAGGGAGCCGTGCCGCGGTGTGCGCCGGCTGCGAGCGCAGGGATGACGTGACCGCGCACGGCATCGGTGAACAGCTTCCGGTGCTCTCGAGGCAGTTTGGCCAGCGCTGCATCGAACGCAGCGGTGGTCCGGTACTTCACCCGCCGGCCTCGCCATCGAGGTCATCGAGGTGCCGCAGGAACTCTTCGTCGTCCGCGAAGCTCCGGGTGCGCCCTTCAGCCAGGTCGGCCTCCGCCTGCCGGAGCTTGTCCTGCCAGGCTGGGCTGTAGACCCAAGCGTCCTCCTCGGGGACGATGCGGGCGAGTCGACGGCCATCGCGCACGAGCACCGTGGTGACATGACCGTAGGCAGCCATGTTGACAAGCTCGGGGAGGTGCTTGCGGGCCTCGGTCGTGGTCATCTCCTGGACCTCGTAGGGCAACGGCACGGCGTTCTCGGTCATGCTCCTAGTGTACGTCATGTACGTAGTGCACCGCCATCCGCTTCGGCGGTGACAGCGACCGCGCTGGTAGCTCACACGAGTCGCAGCCTGGCGAGCGTCGACGAGTCCCACGCCAGCCTCGAGGCTATTGCTGCGTTCATGGTTTCGGAGGCGGGACCGATCATCGTTTCTGCGATGGTCGCGGTGGACGCCGACTACCTGCCTTCGGCTGGCGCACGAGCTGGGCAAGCTAGCGTGAGCCCGCCGCCGTCGAGGATGAGCGTCTACCGGGTGCTGGTCCGTCACGGGTTAATCGAGCCGCCGCGTAAGCGGCCGCAAGAGTCCAACCGGCGGTGGGAGCGGGACGCGCCGATAGCGCTGTCGCAGCTGGACATCGTGGGTGGGGTGTTCCTGGCCGACGGGACCGAGGCGAAGATCGTAACCGGGGTCGATGATCATTCCCGGTTCTGCGTGATCTGCCAGGTCGTGGCACGTAGACCGGCCGGGAGGTGTGCCTGGCGTTCGCCGCTGCGCTGCGGCGGTATGGGGTTCCAGCCGAAGTTTTGACGCATAACGGTAAGCAGTTCACGGATCGTTTCGGCAAGGGAGGGGAGGTGTTGTTCGACCGGATCTGCCGCGACAACGGCATCACCCACCTGCTCACCCAGCCCCAGTATCCAACCTCCACCGGGAAGGTGGAGCGATGCCACGGATCGCTGCTCGGCGTCACCGTGGTGATGATGGCGAGACAGGCCAGGATTGGCGCTTAGTTGGTTCCTAGCCCGGCGCGCAGGTACGCGGTGGCCTGGCCGATGGCTGCTCGGGTGGCGCGAGTGTCGCTGAGTGCGTTGAGCAGCATGAAGTCGTGGATGGTGCCGTCGTAGCGCACGGTCGTCACTGGGACGCCGGCTGCGCGGAGCTTGGCGGCGTAGGCCTCTCCCTCGTCGCGCAGCACGTCAGCCTCGTCAACGCACAGGTAGGTCGGCGGCAGGCCGGTGACCTGGTCCGTGCTTGCCCTGTTCGGTGATGCGGTGATCTCGCCGCGCCGCGTCATGTCGGGCAGGTAGGCGTCCCAGAACCACTCCATTTCCGGTCTGCTCAGGTAGTAGCCGGAAGCGAACTGCTCGAAGGACGCGGTGTTCATCGCCGCGTCGGTGACCGGGTAATACATCGACTGCTGGATGAAGTTGACGTCGCCGCGTTCCTTGGCCATCAGCGCGAGCGCGGTCGTCATGTTGCCGCCGACCGATTCGCCCGCCACCGCCATACGGCCGGCGTCCAGGCCCTTGGCTGCCCCGTTCTGGGTGATCCACTGCGCCGTCGCGTAGCCCATCACGATCTGGGTCGGATACTGGGCTTCGGGTGCGTTCGGGTACTCGACGAAGGCGAGCGCCGCACGCGCTCCGGCGGATAGTTCGCACACGAGTCGGTCGTGAGTGCCGGCGTTGCCCAGGATCCAGCCGCCGCCGTGCATATAGAGGATGACTGGCAGCATGCCGGTAGCTCCCTGCGGTTTGATGAGGCGCACCCGCACCTCGCCTACCGGGGACGGGACAGTGATCCACTCCTCGTCCACTGCGGGCTTGCTGACCGGGACGCCGGACTGGGCGTCGTCGAGGATCTGCCGCGCTTCGGCGGGCGTCCTTTCATAGATGAACGGCGGTCTGGAGAATGTGTCGGCGACCTGCTGCGCAGCAGGTTCAAGGACGACCGGGCTGGTTGCAGGCATGATGAAATTCCTCCTGACGTTGGGACTCGAGTGGAGATCAGGTATGAAGGCGGGGGCCGTCGGCGCTAGCCACGCCTCATGTACTGGGTTTTCCCGCGCAGCCACGAGGGAACCCAGGCTTTGCGGTCTTGAGCGGTCACTGGCAGCGCTCCGGCGGGCCGCCCAGCTGCGCGAAGGGCTTGGAAGGGAATGATCCTCACGGCACCTGCCTGGCAGAGTCCTGGCGGGGCGGGGGTTCCCTGAAACTGTTCAGACTCTGGGAAAGCTCATCACATGGCCAGCCTGCGGGAGCTTCAACCTGGAGGTAGCTGAGGGTGGCCCGCATGTCGGCGCCTGGGCGGTGGAAGCGGCAGAAGTCGGCCACTCTGGAACGGAGACGTTGGCTGGGATCGCTGATATCGGGGCCGCGCGTCGAGATCGATGGGTTTGAGCGCCGATATCCAGCGCGCGCAGGACGCGGCGAAAAGGGCGTTCCAGCCTCGACGGTCCGCTGTCGTGTCTGGCCGACCAACTCGGTCCAGCTGCCAGCCGGTGGGCCAGGGGTTCCAGCGAACGTTGCGGTCAGTTAAGTCTTGACGCCACCGTTGGCAGGGAGCCTATTCAGTGAACGGTGCTGTACATCACATTAGGGGTGGTCGGTCGTGAACAGGATCGATGCCCCGCCGCTGACCGTCGTGCAGCCTGGCGGCGGAGCGCAGGGCGACCTTGGTTCGATCTGCTCGAGGACCGCGGCTAGCGCCTTAGGGCGCACCGACCCCCTCAGAACGGGCGGAGAAGCCGACGGAAATCGGGTTCACCTGGCAACTCGACGAGATACAGGGGGACGATCCGCAACGTACCTCCGCGGAGTTCACGCTCGAATCGGCTCGGCATGCACCCTGGCTACGCGTGGTGGAAACCGGCTTCGCCCAGCTCTCTACGGACGCCTACCGGGCTGCCTACGACTCACATCCCCAAGGCCGGGCACGCGAGCGCAGCGACCTGGCCGACTACTTCGATGCCAACTGACATAGGGGCGGTCGCCGATCGAGTTTTTACTGCCATGGCCGGCCTAACCCGACGCGCCGGTCCAATACCGGCTTCCGGTGCGGTCGCTTTAGCCGCCATGGCCGTCACTTGTCGGTCCTGAACTGAACAGGAAGGCAGGGACCTCAATGAAGACACCATCGATCGTCACGCCGACCGAGTGGGATGCCGCGCGCCAGCAGCTACTGATCAAGGAGAAGGAGATGACCCGCGCTCGGGACGCACTAGCTGCGGAGCGGCGGCGGATGCCGTGGCTGGCGGTGGAGAAGGACTATGCGTTCGAAGGACCCGACGGTCATGCGAGCTTGCTCGACCTGTTCTCAGGCCGTCGCCAGCTGATCGTCTACCGCGCTTTCGTCGAGCCGGGCGTTTACGGCTGGCCTGACCACGCGTGCCCTGGATGCTAGCTGGTGGCTGATCAAGTCGTTCACCTCGCCCACCTGAATGCCCGCGACACGACGCTCGTCTTCGTCTCTCGC
This sequence comes from uncultured Actinomycetota bacterium, assembly GCA_963718765.1. Lineage (GTDB taxonomy): Bacteria > Actinomycetota > Actinomycetes > Streptosporangiales > Streptosporangiaceae > JAJYUU01. The sequence goes on along the minus strand of CAVQZV010000014.1, from coordinate 235,791 downwards.
TCGTCGCAGTCCGACATCGCACGCGTGAAAGCGCGGATGGGCTGGACAATGCCCTGGTACACCATGACCGACGAGTTCGACGCAGACCTGGGCGTGGACGAGTGGCACGGCACGAACGCGTTCATCCGCGACGGCGACAGGATCTTCCGCACCTACTTCGTCAACAACCGCGGCGACGAGACGATGAGGAGCACCTGGAGTTACCTCGACATCACCGCGCTCGGGAGGCAAGAGACCTGGGAGGACTCGCCCCAGGGGTATCCCCAGAGCCCGCCGTATGCCTGGTGGAAGTGGCACGACGCATACGGAGATGCCGACCAGCCGCAGGGATCGCCCAGCCTGGCGCCGTAGGTGGTCGGTGTCGCCGCGAGCCCTGCGACGAGCTCGTAGTTGCGTGCGCTGGCCGTACCGATGACGGCCGCGCCACGGGCTGCCGCGAGCTGGATAGCGACCGTACCGATCCCTCCGGCCGCACCCTCCATCGGCAGGGTCGTGTCGGTGCCGACCTTCAGCCGGTCGAGCGCGCGTGTGGCGGGCTCGACGTTCGCGGCCGCGCCGCGCCACTATGCGCTCGCGCGTCGGTAGCGGGAAACAGCGAACCGGTGCTCGCCGGGCGCCCACCCAGCGTGACTCTGCCGGCCTTGCCATCGGCCTGCTGGCGTCCAGCAGGCCGATGGCGGCGGTAATAGCACTGGTTGTAGCGGCCGGCCGTCAGGGAGCCGCGGTGGTCTCCGCGACGGTCGCGGCGCGTTCTTCGTAGGCGCTGTCGCGCGCCAGCCTGCTCGGCCACCACAGTCGGCGGCCGAGGTCGAGGTTGAGCGCGGTGACCAGGACCGACCGGACCACGATGGTGTCCAGCAGCACGCCGACCGCGACGGCGAATCCGAGCTCGGTTAGGAAGGTGACGGGCAGGGTGCCGAGGACGGCGAAGGTGCCCGCCAGCACTGCCCCGGCCGAAGTGATCACCCCGCCGGTGGCCGCAAGGCCGGTGAGCGCGCCGCGGCGGGTGCCGTGGCGCGCGGCTTCCTCTCGCACCCGGGTCATCAGGAAGATGTTGTAGTCGATGCCCAGGGCGACCAGGAAGACGAAGACGAACAGCGGGAATGAGGTGTCCGCGCCGCCGAAGTGGAACACGTTGTTGAAGAACAACGCGCTGATCCCCAGTGCCGAGGCGAACGACAGGACCACGGTGGCGATCAGCATCAGCGGGGCTACCACCGCCTGCAGGAGCAGCGCGAGGATGATGAACACCACCGCCAGGATGACCGGGATGATGACGTTCCGGTCGTGCGCTGCAGCCCGCTGGACGTCGAGGTTGATCGCGGTGTTGCCGCCGACCAGCGCGTCGGCGCCTGGAACCGCGGCCATGCTGGACCGGGCCCGGTCGATCGTGGCGTAGGCCGCCTGGCTGTCGGGCGCCGTGGTTAGCGTCCCCTCCAGGTACGCGTGTCCGGCCCGGATCGCCGGGGGCGTCACACTGGTGATCCCCGGGGTCGCGCGGAACGCCGATGCCAGCCGGGCCGCCGCCCCCTGATTGCCGACTACCACGACCGGCTGCCCGCTGCCGCCGGCGAAGTGCTGGTCCAGGACCGTCTGGCCGGCCACCGAGTCGGGGTGACCGCGGAACGACTGGGCGTTCGTCAGGCCGCTGGCCTTCAGCCCGGTGAGGCCAAGCGCCAAGGCGCCGAGGACGACCGCGGTGGCTACCCAGACGACCCGCGGCCGCACGGCGATGCTGCGCCCCACCTGCGCCCAGATGCCGCGCGAGGTCGGCTCGGCGGAGCCGTATGCAGGCCGCACGGGCCAGAACACCCAACGGCCGACGATCACCAGCAGGGCTGGCAGCAGCGTCATCATCGCGAGCAAAGCGACGGCCACGCCGATGGCCAGTACCGGGCCCAGGCCCTTGGTGGAGTTCAGCTCCGCGATCAGGAGGGCCAGCAGGCTGACGATCACCGTGCCGGCGCTGGCGACCACCGCCGGGCCGGCCCGCCGCAGCGCCACTGCCATCGCCTCGTGCCGGTCCTGGTGGCGTCGCAGTTCCTCGCGGTAGCGCGCGGTCAGCAGCAGCGCGTAGTCGGTTCCCGCGCCGAACACCAGCACGTCCAGGATGCCCGCGCTCTGCGCGTTCACGGTCAGGCCCGCATGCCGGGCCAGCAGGTAGATCAGAGCCTGGGAGCTTGTCAGCGCCACGGCTGACGAGATCACCGGCAGCAGCCATAGCACCGGACTTCGGTAAGTGATCAGCAGCAGCACGATGACGATCGCCAGCGTGGCATACAGCAGCGTGCCGTTAATCCCCTTGAACGACTTCGCCGAGTCCGCCGCCGTGCCCAGCGGGCCCGCGATATGCACGGCCAGGCCGTGCGCGTTCGCCTGCGCGATGCCGCGGATGGCGTCGGCGGCCGGGCCGGCAGCGTTCCAGCCGGTCTTGCCGAGGTTAACCGGAACCACCGTCTGGATCGCCTTCCCGTCCCGCGCTACGAACGGGCCCGAGACCTGGTTGCGCACCACGCGGGGCACGGTGCCGAACTTCGCCGCGTCCGATGTGGCCTTCGCCCGGTCGCCGGCCGTCAGCCCAGACGGCCGGCTGTACACCACCACGGCGGAGTAGACGTTGGGCGACTGGAACCGCGACTGCAGGGCCAGCACCTTCGTGGACTGCGCCTGCGCCGGGAGCCAGGACTGGGCGTCGTTCTTCTCGGCGCCCGTCAGCTTGCTGGCAAGCGAGCCGGCCGCGGCCAGTATCACTAGCCACACGACGAGGACCATCCATTTCCCCCGACGCCCGCTCGGGAAGCCAACTATCGCGCGGGCCTTACTCATCTCACCCTCCTACTACGTTCGGCAGTTCTGTCTGCCCTTGCGTCGAACGCCGGTACTCCAGATCGACACGGGGCCGGAAAGATCGAGGGGCCCCGCTAGCAACCGCCGGCGGGATTCGGGCCGAACATCGTCACACTGACGCTCCCGGCCAGCGAACTCATCGGCCCGCCACCATACGCAACCCCGTCGGCGAACACGTTATATCGCGTTGAGAGTCGTGCACAAGATATATCTTGTTAACAGTGCTGATCGCCGCGGTTACGTCCGCCGCGGGCGGGCTCCCCGGCTGCCGCCGTCCGCGCCGCTGCGCGTCCCGTTCGCGACGAACGCCGAGCCCGACCGGGGGTGCGCAGACGCACAGCGATAGAGCCATGCCAGATTGACACAGGGCGAGGAGGAAACGTGACCGACGGGGCGTGTCGGGCGCGCGTGCCGCTGGCCGTTGACGCGTGGCTCGGATCATCCGGACCGGCTCAGCGGTGCCGGAGGGAGCGGCCCGGCACGAGCCAGGTGTGCTCTGGCCCGGTGGCTAGATCGGATGGGCGCTATTGGCCGAGCGCGTAGGCCCCATCGGCTGGGTACTGGTGCGGGGCCGGCTTGCAGGGGCGTACCCCTTCTGACCTTGGTGGGCGGTACTGGGATTGAACCAGTGGCCTCTTCCGTGTCAGGGAAGCGCTCTCCCGCTGAGCTAACCGCCCATCGAGGCGGAAGCGGGAATCGAACCCGCGTACAGGGCTTTGCAGGCCCTTGCCTAAGCCACTCGGCCATTCCGCCACAGGCCGACCCCTGCGGGGTCGGGCCGGTGCCGAAGAGCCGAGCTGACCGTCAGCTCGCGAGACGGCTTCCGGCACCTCGGAGCGGACGACGGGATTCGAACCCGCGACCCTCACCTTGGCAAGGTGATGCTCTACCAACTGAGCCACGTCCGCCTGCTCCCGGATCCTGCGCTGGACACGCCAGCCGTACCGGGGTGCGTTCAGAAACTGTAGCCGATCCTGGCCGGCGGGCAAACTCGCATACCCGGATAGGCCGCCCGGTCGCCGCGCTCACCCGCCCGCAGCCCGCGGGTGCGCTAGCGTCAGATCCGTGCCGGTATGGATCAATGGGGAACTGCTTCCCGACAGCGAGGCAAGGATCTCGGTCTTCGATCACGGATTGGTGGTCGGCGACGGGGTCTTCGAGACCGTCAAGGTCGCTCGCGGCCAGCCGTTCGCGCTGAGCCGTCACCTGACCAGGCTGGCAGCGTCCGCGACCGGCCTGGGCCTGCCAGCGCCCGACCTCGACGACGTCAGGGCGGGCGTGGCGGCGGTCGTCGGGTCATACCCGGGGGTGGCGCTGGCTAGGCTCCGGATAACCCTGACCGCAGGCGTCGCGCCCCTTGGATCGGAACGGGGTGATTCGCCCCTCACGGCCATCATTGCGCTCGCAGAGCAGCGGCCGCGCGCGGACTTCGTCGACGTCGCGGTCGTGCCCTGGACACGGAACGAGCACAGCGCCGTGACCGGCCTCAAGACCACCTCGTATGCCGAGAATGTGCGCGCGCTGGCCTTCGCGGCCGAGCACGGGGCGAGCGAGGCGATCTTCGCGAACACGGCCGGGAATCTGTGTGAAGGGACCGGTACCAATATCTTTGTCGTCACCGGCGGCCGGGTAGTGACGCCGCCTCTGTCGGCGGGCTGCCTGGCGGGGGTGACCAGGGCGCTGGTGATCGAGTGGGCCGGAGCGGCCGAGGAAGATCTGCCCATCGAGGCGCTGGAAGCCGCCGATGAAGCATTCCTAACCGGGACAACCAGGGACGTGCAGCCGATCCGGAAGGTCAATGGCTCGTTGCTCGCATCGGCACCCGGTCCGCTGAGCGGGAAGGTTGGGGACGTTTTCGGTATGCGATCGGCTGAGTCGCCCGATCCGTGAAATGAAATGGCCACGCCTGCGCAGGCATGGCCATATTCACTACCGATTCGGTCATGCTCGCCAGAGCAGTTCGTCCAGCTCGCCGTCGACGTCCACGTACTCGCTCTCGTGACCAGGCGCGACGACCTCGTAGGTCCGGGTCAGGAACGCTGCGGTGGAGTCACGGGGGGCTTCGAACTGTGCCTCGCCGAAGGGCGACGACAACGCGATGTTCAGCACCTCGCCATCGCCATCATCGCCAGGCCACACCTGAACGTCACCCTCACCGGCCGGGCCCCCCAGGCCGACAGCCAGCAGGTCACGCGCAAAGATCCACTCGACCGGCTCGTCGGTCCCGACATGGAAAGCCATGCGAATCGCGTACGGGTCCTCGGCGCTGTAGTAGAGGCTCGCCACGAGCGGAACGGCTCCGTGGTCGGGAACTACCAGGTTCAGGCCGAGATCGGCGGACACAGTCACGCTGCTGTTCATCATCGGGTCAGACCTTTGCCTTGTCGTGTCCCGGATTGCCGGGCTTCACATATTGGTGCGCGCTTGCCCTATCACATAGGACATCGCGTGTCCCGCGGAATTGGTTTCGCGAGATCTTGATTCCGCGAAAGAAGCTGCTCGTAACCTCGGTCACCGCTCTACAAACCGGCTACGACGTGGTCAAACGCTTCTCGCAATAAAACACCGATTTAGACGCAGGATCATCCCGGCGGGTAACAAGCATCAGTTGTGACCTTCGTCTCAGGAGGGGCAGGGAAGGCCGGTTGGAGCACCGAGCTGTGCTCCGAGGATACGCAGGCCGGAGAAGCCCGTGCTGCTTTCATCAGGAAATAGCCTGTCTGTCCAGCTGAGAGCGCTATGACGCAGGTAATTAGATAAATAAATATGTCCGGACTTTTTATGCTTTCCCGTTTAGCTGGGGCCGTCGCCAGGGCTTGATCAGCCGCGGCGGTAGGTGGGTCTGCGCCGTCGCTGTCCAGGCCACCGGTCGGCCTGATCGGCGTCCTGGCATAGGCCTCACGACCGGCCTATTCGAGGCGCGCAGGCCGGGATCGTCATGCGCTACGCTGAGATCGCTCTGCGGCCAGGCCGTCTCGTGCGCGGATGCGCCGTAGTGTCGCCATCCTGGCGCCCTGAGGGGCGACGCGGATGCACGGGCGATTGGCTCAGCGGGAGAGCGCCTCGTTCACACCGAGGAGGTCACTGGTTCGATCCCAGTATCGCCCACCACAGCTCCGCAGATCAGCCCCGGCTTCCGACCGGGGCTGACGTGTCTGGGAACCCCTTCCCACCTGGGGATACTTCCCCTTGGCCGCGACTGCGCGTGCCGTGCACGCTCGACTAGGCCGCCGAGGAGCGGCCCGTCGATGCGAAGGGATCGGCCATGAAAGGCACCGTGCGGGGGCTGGCAATCGCCGGCATATCTGCTGGCGCTCTGGTCGCGGCAGCCGGATGCGGCTCTACCGGGTCGGGTCATCTGACAGCCGAGCGTCTCAATGCGGCTGCCCACTCGGCAAGCTCTCCGATGGCCGGGCAGGATCACGCCACTCCGCCGACAGCGCCAAGTCCGGCGGCTCCGAGTCCGGCTGCCTCTTCGGCGGATATGTCAACGGCGCCGGCCGCGAGTCCATCGACGGCCTCCGCTGCTGGTTACCAGGGACCGCATTTCAGCTCGCCCGAGACGGCCATGACCTACCTCGCCGCGGCGTACAACTCGGACAATGCTGCGGCCTTGCACGCAGTTACTACCCCGGACTCTTACGCGGACCTGACCCAGATGCGGTCCGAGGCGGTGAATCTCCAGCTGCAGTACTGCACCGCTGATGCGAACCGGGGCGACTCCTACTGCTACTTCAGCCATGACTACCCGGCCAGCCTCCACCAGTCTGGTCACGGCGCGTCGACCATGCTGATCGCGCCCGCAGACAACCCGGACTGGTACATGTACACCCTTGTCGACTGTGGCTGAGCCACATCGAGCCGCGGGTGCCGGCACGCCTTACGGATCGTTTACGCACCCCAAGGCTTTCCTAGTCGCACCTCGGGTACGCACTGTAACGCTGAGTAACTAGACTGACCGGCGCGCAGCCGCGGGGGAGTGCGAAGCGTGCTGTACCGGTGGCGCCATGGACGGGGGTTAGGCGTGTTCGGAGTGAAGCGGCCTGCGCGGCAGCCTAGTGACGATCGATCTGAGGCGGGCGATGCAGTCGGCTCCAGTCCGAACGAGCCCAGTCCAAACGAGCCCAGTCCGAACGAGCCCAGTCCGAACGAGCCCAGTCCGAACGAGCCCAGTCCGAACGGCAGCAAGCCCGCCGTAGCCCCGGCGCCACTGGCGGACCCTGACCAGCCGACCGCCAGCGCGGGTAGTGTGCCACCCGGCTCCGGTGCTCAGCCGCCGGGCACCGGCAGCGATGCGCATCGGCCAAGCGTCAGGTTCATCGTGCTTGGCACCGCGGCCGCGGTCGCGATGACAGCCGGCGTTGTGGTGGCGGTGACGCAGTCGTCGCCCACCCAGCCTGGCCACGGGGGATCCGGGCCGGCAGCCCGCAGCACTCCGGCTCCGGTCCGCCTGACCGCGATCTCGCCGTCAAGTCAGGCGACAGGAGTGGACGGGGCCGATCCGATCGTCGTGACCTTCTCGGGCGACATGTCGCCGAGGTCGCCGAAGCCGAAGATCACCCCGAGCGTGCCGGGTAGCTGGACGGCGCAGGGCGATTCCCTGATCTTTGTGCCGGGCGCCGCCTTCCAGCCCTCGACGACGGTGACGGTCAGAGTTCCGGCGGGACCGTCGGGCGTCCGCTCGGCCGACGGCGGGCTGCTGAAGTCGTCCGTAACGTCGCAGTTCACCACGGGTTCCTATTCCCAGGCCGGGCTCGCGGTGCTGCTGGCGCAGCAGGGCTACCTGCCGCTGACGTGGGGTCCCGAGCGCGGAGGCCTGGGCGTGACAGGGATGCAGGGAGACGACCCGGCTGCGGAGACGCCGCAGGGCATCGCGTATGCCCCGCCGCTGGGGACGTTCACCTGGGCCGCCGGCTATCCGGCCACGCTGCAAGACCAGTGGTCTCCCGACCAGGGCAACGCCATCCTCGCCGGCGCGGTCATGGCGTTCGAGTCAGAGCACAACATGCCGATCGCTGGCAACCTCACGCCGCAGGTGTGGAATGCCCTGTTCGCGGCGCAGCAGCGCGGCCAGCGGAACACCAACGGCTACACATACGCCATCGCCAGCAAGGGATCGCCGGAGAAGCTAACGATCTGGCACAACGGTCAGATCGTGCAGCAGAGCCTCGCCAATACCGGCATCCCGGTGTCCCCGACCGTGGATGGCACCTTCCCCGTGTTCGAGCGGTTCCGGTTCCAGATCATGCGGGGCACCAACCCCGACGGCAGCCACTACGCGGACCCGGTGCAGTACGTCGCCTACTTCAATGGCGGCGACGCCGTGCACTACTTCCCGCGCGGCAGCTACGGCTCGCCGCAGAGCCTGGGCTGCGTCGAGCTGGACCTGTCCGACGCTCAGCATGCCTGGCCGTATCTCAGCTACGGCAGCCTCGTCACCGTTGTGAGCTAGTGCCGGGCCGGTAAGCCGCGACCGGGCGGTCAGACCGGCTGTCCTGGTTTCATACCCTCGGTACGGGCCTGAACCTGTATCCGATTCTTTACCGTTCTCACGGCGAGATGTCAGGCTCGCCATCTAAAGTCACTGACACGGGGTCCCCTGCGCGCGTGCAGGAGATGACCCTGTGGGACCGCCCGTCGTCAGCGGAGCGGCGGACCGGCTACGAGGGAGACTCCGGTGTCCACACTGACGAGCGCGCGCGGGCGGATCGCTGCCATCGCTGGCGCGATCGTGCTCGTGATCGTCGCCGGCGTCTGGGTCGTGATGACGCGGGGCACGGCGCAGCCAGCGGCCGCAGCCGCCAGGACAGGAGCGAGCGCGCCTGCGCGGCCTTCGGTCGCCCCGCTCCTGCTGGTGTCGGCGACCCCGGCGAGCGGCGCCACGGGTGTCAGCGGCGTCCCCGACATCACGATCACTTTCTCAGCGCCGGTCGCCGCCGGCTCCCCGCTGCCGACGATCACCCCCAGGGTGGCAGGCAGCTGGCAGGGCGCTGGCACGGACACGCTCCACTTCGTCCCCACCGCCGCCTTCGGCCAGAGCACCCACGTCACGGTCAGCATGCCCGCCGGGACGCAGGGCGTCCGATCGGCCGGCGGCGGCCTGCTGGGCAGCGCGGTGCAGGTCAGCTTCGAGACCGGCACGTACCAGCCAGCCCGGATCCCACAGCTGCTCGCCCAGCTCGGTTACCTGCCGCTCACCTGGGCGGCAGCCCCCGGGGCAATCGCGCCAGCATCCAGCGATTCGCTCGGCCAGATCGCGGCCATTTACAGCCCGCCATCCGGCTCGTTCAGCTGGCAGCCGGGTTACCCGTCCGAGCTGCAGAGCTTCTGGGACAACGGTGCAGCGAGCGGCCTGATCGTCAGGGGCGCCATCATGGCCTTCGAGGCGGACCACAGCCTCTCCATGGATGGCGTGGCCGGACCACAGGTCTGGGCTGCGCTGCTGAGCGCGGTGGCCGCCGGGCAGAGCAACCAGAACGGCTACACCTACGCCATCGCGAGCGAGGCCAATCCGGAGACGCTGACGATCTGGCACAACGGGCAGGAGGTGCTGCACTTCCTGGCCAACACTGGGATCCAGGCGGCCCCCACGACCGTCGGCACCGCGCCGGTCTACCTGCGGTACCGGAACCAGATCATGAAGGGGACCAACCCCGACGGAACCAAGTACGCCGACCCCGTGCAGTTCGTGGCGTACTTCCGGTCGGGCGAGGCCGTGCACTACTTCCCGCGCGGCAGCTACGGCTGGCCGCAGAGCCTCGGCTGCGTCGAGCTGAATCTCTCCAATGCCGCGCAGGCCTGGCCATATCTCACCTATGGCAGCCTGGTCACCGTCGGCGCCGGTTCGCTGACGCCGGCCGGCAGCCCGACGGCCTAGCCGGCCGCGGAACCTTCCGGCAGGTGGCCGCGACGCCGGCCGCCTCCCGTCGATAACATCGAGGCCTCGGGGTGATCAGGCCCTGGGATCGTGCCCGCCCCGCGGCGCTGGGCCGCCTGCGGCCAGCCGAGGCGGGCCCCGGCCAGACCAAGAGGAGCCTGCCGTGCCTGCCGACAAGCTGCACATCACCCTCGCCGGAAGCGAGCACGTGGTGGAAGAGGGCACGACGGTCGGCCAGGCACTGGCCGCCAGCCAGCAAGCAAGCACTAAGCCGGCCACCCGCCCCGTCGCGGCCAGGGTCAACGGCGAGCTGCGCGACCTGGCGTACCGGCTGACCGAAGGTGACCTCATCGAGCCGGTCACCCTCGATTCGGAAGACGGCCTGAACATCCTGCGCCACTCCACCGCCCACGTCATGGCGCAGGCAGTGCAGGACCTGTTCCCGCAGGCGAAACTCGGCATCGGTCCGCCCATCGAGAACGGCTTCTACTACGACTTCGACGTCCCGGAGGCTTTCGGCCCAGACGACCTCAAGGCCATCGAGCAGAAGATGCGCCAGATCGTCCGCCAGGGCCAGCATTTCAGCCGCCGCGTCGTGAGCGACGACGAAGCGCGACATGAGCTGTCCGGTGAGCCGTACAAGCTCGAGCTCATCGGCCTCAAGAGCGGTAAAGCCGCGACAGGCCCAGACGGCGACGCCGCACTCGGGGACTCGGGCGAGTCGGTGGAGGTCGGCGGGGCCGAGCTGACCATCTACGACAACCTCGACCCGGCTACCGGCGACCTGCGCTGGAAGGACCTGTGCCGCGGCCCGCACGTGCCGACTACCAAGGACATCCCGGCCTTCAAGCTGACGCGGTCGGGCGGCGCGTACTGGCGCGGCAGCGAGAAGAACCCGCAGCTGCAGCGGATCTACGGGACCGCCTGGCCGTCCCGCGAGGCACAGGACGAGTACCTGACTCTGCTGGAGGAGGCCGAGAAGCGGGATCACCGCAAGCTCGGCGCCGAGCTGGACCTGTTCTCGTTCCCGTCAGAGATCGGCAGCGGGCTGCCGGTCTTCCACCCCAAGGGCGGCATCATCCGCAAGGCCCTCGAGGACTACTCACGCCGCCGGCACGAGCAGGCCGGCTACGAATTCGTCTACACGCCGCACATCACCAAGTCGAACCTGTTCGAGACCTCCGGGCATCTCGGCTGGTACGCCGACAGCATGTACCCGCCCATGGAAATGGAGGGCGCTCGCTACTACCCCAAGCCGATGAACTGCCCGATGCACATCCTGATCTACGCATCGCGCGGCCGGTCCTATCGTGAGCTGCCGCTACGGCTGTTCGAGTTCGGCACCGTGTACCGGTTCGAGAAGTCCGGCGTCGTGCACGGTCTCACCCGGGCTCGCGGGTTCACCCAGGACGACTCGCACATTTTCTGCACGCCCGACCAGTTGCACGGCGAACTGGCCAGCCTGCTGGACTTCGTCGTCGGCCTGCTGCGCGACTACGGGCTGACCGACTTCGAAGCGGAGCTGTCCACCCGGCCGGACAAGTTCGTCGGCGAGATCGCCGAGTGGGACAAGGCCGAGGCTGCGCTCAGGTACGCGCTCGACAAGTCTGGCCTGCCGTACGTCGTGGCCGAGGGCGAGGGCGCCTTCTATGCGCCGAAGATCGACGTTCACGTCAGGGACGCGATCGGCCGCCGGTGGCAGCTGTCCACCCTGCAGGTCGACTTCCAGGAGCCAGGCCGGTTCGGGATTGAGTACCAGGCGGCCGACGGAACCCGGCAGCGGCCATACATGATCCACCGGGCCTTGTTCGGCTCGATCGAGCGGTTCTTCGGCATCCTGGTCGAGCACTACGCGGGCGCGTTCCCGCCCTGGCTTGCCCCGGTCCAGGTGGTCGGCATTCCCATTTCCGACCAGCACGTCGGCTACCTCGAGCAGGTCGCCACGCGGCTGCGCGAGCACGGCATCAGGGTCGAAGTCGACGCGAGCGACGACCGCATGCAGAAGAAGATCCGCTCCGCCCAGCGCCAGAAGGTGCCGTACATGCTGCTCGCCGGCGACGACGACGTTGCGGCAGGGGCGGTGTCGTTCCGCTACCGCAGCGGCGAGCAGAAGAACGGCGTGCCCGTCGTCGACGCCATCGCCGAGATCACCGAAGCCGTCGCCAGCCGGATCCAGGTATGACGCCGGTGGCGGATCAGGTGCCGGCTCCCCCGGGCTCGACCCAGACCAGCCTGCTGCCCCCGACCCCCGCGACGGCGTCGTGGACGTGCCGGATGAGATCGCGCCCGACGGTCTCATGCGCCTGTGGATGCCGCACCGCCTCGCCTACATCAAAGGCGAGAACAAGCCCACCGACGGCAGCGCGGCGTTGTGCCCGTTCTGCGAAATCCCGAAGATGTCCGATGCTGACGGACTGATCGTGGCCCGCGGGGACCAGGTCTACGCGGTCCTGAACCTGTACCCCTACAACAGCGGCCACCTGATGGTCGTGCCGTACCGGCACGTCGCCGATTACAACGACCTCACCGAGACCGAGACGGCCGAGCTTGCCGACTTCACGAAGCGCTCCATGACCGCGCTGCGCGACGCCTCGCAGGCGCAGGGCTTCAACATCGGCATGAACATGGGCCAGGTCGCGGGCGCCGGGATCGCCGCGCACCTGCACCAGCACGTCGTCCCGCGCTGGGGCGGCGACTCCAACTTCATGCCGGTCGTCGGCCGCACCAAGGTCCTGCCTCAGCTCCTCGCCGACACGCGCGTCATCCTCGCAGCGTCATGGCCAACGGAAAAACCCCAAAACCCCTAAGAACGGGAACGGGGTCGTTCCGGCCGCCGTCGCCCGAATCGGCTCGGCCTGCACCGGATACGCGACCCGCCTTCTAGCCCTCCTGGGCTTGCAGCTTCTTGAACTCGTCGATGATCGGCGTAACGTCTCGCGTGCTGAGCTCCAGAATCTCCACGTGACCGTCAAGGCCACGGACGGGCGTGACCGCGGACGACCAGTAGCGCTGCTGAAAGACGCCGGGGCTGGCCGGATCCTCGATGTCGTATCGTTCCAGCGTCAGGCTCTCGTACCGCCCGGAAGCCTGGGCCTGTTCCAGGGCAGTCCACTTCGGCTGGCCGCCTGGATCTGGCGGCATCTTGGGAAGCACCGCGAATACCTTCTGGCCGATCAACTCTTCCAGCTCGCGGCCCGTCGTTGCCAGGAACTCGTCGTTCGCATCAATGAATTCCAGGTCGGCGGTCAGCAGCGCCATCGCCGTCGGATGAATTCGGAAAACCCTGTAGAGGTCGATCTCCTGCGCGAGCATGCTCAGCCTCCCCCCGGTTCAACCTGCCAGCTGAGTCGTGCGGTGCGTGAACCGACGTCTCACTCTCACGCTTGCACGCGAGTACGCCCAGGTCTACAGGGACAAAACGGATGAGCCATCGGATCTGAAACGGGCTGGTGTCGTCTGCATGCCGGGCGGCTGTTGAGTGCCGTCTGGCCGCCCGGTGTGCAGACGTGCACCAGCCCCGAGCTACCCGTTCCCTGTCTATTAGCTCTTCTCGGCCTTCGCGAACTTGTCCGCGAGGTGGCTCGGCAGTGGCTCGTACCGGAGGTACTTGCGGGTGAACGAACCCGTGCCATGTGACATCGAGCGCAGGTCTATGGCGTACCGGATGATCTCGGTCTGCGGAACCTCCGCCTTGACCAGGGTTCGCCCGCCGGCTACTGGCTCGGTGCCGAGGACGCGGCCGCGGCGGGACGACAGGTCGGACATCACCGCTCCGACGTAACCGTCGGGAATGAGGACCGATAGCTCGTCGACCGGCTCGAGCAGCTGCACCTGTGCCTTGGTGGCGGCGTCCTTGAGCGCAGCCCGCCCGGCCTTCTGGAACGCCATGTCAGACGAGTCGACGGAATGCGCCTTGCCGTCGAACAGCGTGACCTTGATGTCGACCATCGGGTAGCCGGCCAGGACGCCCTGTTCCATCTGCGCCTTGACGCCCTTTTCCACCGACGGGATGAACTGCCGTGGCACCACGCCGCCGACGACCTTGTCGACGAATTCAAAGCCACCGCCGGAGCCGAGCGGCTCGACGTCGATGCTGCAGATGCCGTACTCGCCGTGGCCGCCCGACTGCTTGACGTTCCGGCCGAGGCCCTGCGCCTTGGCCGCCACCGTTTCGCGGAGCGGTACCCGGAGCTCGACAGTCTCGACCGCTACCCCGTACCGGTTGGTTAGCCGGTCGAGCGCCAGGTCCACGTGCGCCTCGCCCATGCACCACAGGACGAGCTGGTGCGTCTCAGGGTTGTTCTCCAGGCGCAGCGTCGGGTCCTCGGCCACGAGCCGGGCGAGTGCCTGGGACATCTTGTCCTCGTCCGCCTTCGACTTGGCAGAGATCGCCACGGGCAGCAGGGGCTCGGGCATCGACCAGGACTCCATCAGCAGCGGCTTGTCCTTGTCGGACAGCGTGTCGCCGGTTTCGGCGGTCGCGAGCTTCGCGACCGCACAGATGTCCCCTGCCGGGCAGCTGGCGACCGGGCGCTGCTGCTTGCCGAGCGGCGATGTGATGGCGCCGACGCGCTCGTCCTCGTCGTGGTCGGCGTGACCGCTCGCGGCCCGGCCGTGGCCGGACACATGCACCGTCGCGTCTGGGCGGAGGGTGCCGGAGAACACGCGCACGAGGCTGACCCGGCCGACGTACGGGTCGGACGTCGTCTTGACAACCTCAGCCAGCAGGGGACCGTCCGGATCGGTCTTCAGGTTCGTGACCGGCTTGCCGTCGGGCGTGGTCACCGAGGGCAGCGGGTGCTCGGCGGGCGGCGGGAAGGCCTGGGTGATGACCTCGAGCAGTTCCGCCATGCCGATGTGGTGCGGTGCGGACGAAGCCAGGACCGGGTAGAAGGTGCCCCGGGCGACGGCAGTCTCCAGGTCCGCGATGAGGCCCTTGACGTCGATCTCGGCGCCGGACAGGTAGGAGTCCATCAGCGACTCGTCTTCGCTCTCCTGGATGATCGCCTCGATCAGGGAGCCGCGAGCCTCCGCGACCCGGTCGGCGTCGGCCGCCGGTATGTCGCTGTCGGTCCTGGTGCCGGTGGAGTAGTCGTAGAAGCGCTGCGACAGCAGCCCGATCAGGCCCTGCACACCGCCCTGGCCGTCGGTGACCGGCAGATACAGGGGCGCGACGGAGTCACCGAACGCGGCGCGGCAGGCGTCCAGCGCCTCGGCGAAGTCGCCGCGATGGTGGTCGATCTTGGTGATGACGACGGCCCTCGGAGTGCCGGCGGCGGCGCACTCCTCCCAGAGCATCTGGGTCAGTCCGTCAACGCCCTCGGCGGCCGAGACGGTGAACAGGGCCGCGTCCGCTGCTCTCAGCCCGGCCCTCAGGTCACCGGTGAAGTCGGCATAGCCGGGTGTGTCCAGGAGGTTGACCTTGACGTCCTCATGAGTGAAGGGCACCAGGGTCAGGTTGACCGAGCGCTGCTGCCTGATCTCGACCTCGTCGAAGTCGCTGACCGTGCTGCCGTCCTCGACCCGGCCCTCGCGCTGAATGGTTCCGGTCGAGCCCAGGAGGGCCTCGGCCAGAGTCGTCTTCCCTGCTCCTGAGTGGCCGACCAGCACCACGTTGCGTACGCTATCGGGCTGGCCGGCCGCCGATGTCCGGCCGGCGGCTCCCGCAGTGTGTGACTTCTCCGCCATTGGTATCGCCTCCTGAAGCGCCTGAGATTGCTTCCTACCCGGTCCCGCCCCGCTCGTTGTAGCCGCGTGGTCCACTGCCGCACGCCCAGCCTTTACCTGCCGGTCAGGGATCACAACCCCCGGGGTCGTGATTCCCCGCGGGCCAGCGGCGCTCGTGGCGCCGGGCGGCTTAGTTAACCGGGAGAAATGCACCGGAATCCGGCGCCACAGCGGGGGACATCACCGCAGATCCCCTGATGGCGCGCCGACAGCGCTAGCCACGGTCGCCAGTAGGATCAAGCCGCAATGCTCAAAGTCCTGCGGCCTGCGCTTAACCGCGTCCTGACACCGGCTGGCCAGATGCTGGCCCGCACGCCGGTGACTCCGAACGCGCTCACGATCATCGGCACGATCGGCATGTCGGCGGGAGCGCTCACGCTGTTCCCGACCGGTCACCTGTTCGCGGGCGTGATGGTCTGCACTGGCTTCGTGCTGACCGACATGCTCGACGGGACCCTGGCCCGGATCAAGGGCACGACCGGCAAGTTCGGCGCGTTCCTCGACTCGACCATGGATCGCATCGCCGACGCGGCGGTGTTCGTCGGGCTAGCCGCCTGGTTCCTGCGTGGCGGGCATGACAGGGTGCTGGCCGGCGTAGCGGTGTTCTGCCTGGTTGCCGGCGCGCTGGTGTCCTACGCCAAGGCGCGGGCGGAGAGCCTCGGCCTGAAGTGCGACGTCGGGTTCGCCGAGCGGACGGAGCGGCTGCTGATCGCTCTGGGGGCCACGGGCCTGTCCGGGCTCGGGGTGCCGTACGTGCTGCCGATCGGGCTGTGGCTGCTGGCCGCCGCGAGCACCTTCACCTTCGGGCAGCGAGTCCACGCAGCGTGGCGGTCCGCGGCGCAGCTCGCGGCCGCGGATGACGGTGCCCCGACTGAGGCGACCCCGGCGTCTGATGAGGCGGCCCCGGCGGCTGATGAGGCGGCCGGCTCTGACGCCTCTGACTCCAGTGCAGCCAGGTCCGGTGCTGCCGGGTCCGGTGCTGCCGGGTCCGGTGCTGCCGGGTCCGGTGCTGCTGGGTCCGGTGCTGCTGGGTCCAGTGCTGCCGACTCCGATGCCGCCGGGCCGGACGCGAAGAGTTCTCGTTCCGCCGGCGAGGCGACAGGTGTCGCCGGTCCCGTCGCCGGGCATCAGGACGCCTGGCCCAGAGGCTAGCGGTGCCGGGCGTCAAGGACAGCATTATCGACGTCGGCTACGGGGCTGGCTGGAGCCTCGTCTGCCGGCTCCCCGAGTCGTGGATGGAGCGCGTCTTCCGCTTCGCCGCCGACATTGCCTGGCGGCGAGAGGGCCCCCGGGTGCAGGTGCTCGAGGCCAACCTGGTCCGCGTGCTCGGCCCGGATGTCGACGGCAAGACCCTCAGGATGACGTCGCGCGAGGTGCTCCGCCGCTATGCGCGGTACTGGCTGGAGATCTTCCGGCTGCCGGTGATGCCGGCAGGCCGGCTGACTAACGGCATTCACGACCCGACTAACCAGATCAAGACGATCGTCGACATCCTGGCGAGCGGGCGGGGAGTCGTCGTCGCGCTGCCGCACATGGGTAACTGGGACCAGGCCGGCGCGTGGTTCATCGCGCAGGGCTCGGGATCGCTCACCACGGTCGTCGAGCGGCTCAAGCCCGAGACTCTCTACGAGCGGTTCGTTACGTTCCGTGAAGGTCTGGGCATGGAAGTGCTACCTGCCAGCGGGGGCGCACGGCCATTCGGGATACTGGCACAGCGACTACGGGCGGGAAAGTTCGTGGCCCTGCCCTGCGACCGGGATGTCACCGGCAGCGGCATAGAGGTGGAGTTCTTTGGCGAAAGAGCCAAGATGATGGCCGGGTCTGCGGCTCTTGCCGTGCAGACCGGCGCTGCCCTCGTGCCGGCCGTGCTGTGGTTCGACGACGACGGCAAGTGCGGTTTGAAGATCGGCGCCGAGATCGAGCAGCCCACCGCTGGTACCCGGCCGCAGAAGGTCGCCGCGATGATGCAGGACGTCGCGCGCTTCTTCGAGCAGGGGATCAGGGAGCACCCGTACGACTGGCTGATGCTGCAGAAGGTCTTCGTCGCCGATCTCGACCCAGTGCGGCAGGACAGGGCCGCCGCGCAGGCGCTCAGGAATGGTCAGCTGTCAGGGGATGGCTGGCCCGGCCCGGAGGGTCAGTGAGGCCGTCATGAGAATCGGCATGGTCTGCCCGTACACGTGGGAGGTGCCCGGCGGCGTCCGGGAGCACGTGAGCGGGCTAGCCGAGGCGCTCATCGAACTCGGTCACCATGTTTCGGTGATCGCGCCGGCCGAGGACGACGCGGTGCTGCCTTCCTACGTCGTCCCGGCGGGCCGCGCGGTGCCGGTGCCCTACAACGGATCGGTGGCCCGGCTGTCGTTCGGCTTCGTGTCAGCTAGCCGGGTCCGGCGCTGGCTGAAGGACGGCGACTTCGACGTGCTGCACGTGCACGAGCCGGCCGCGCCGAGCCTGTCGCTGCTGGCCTGCTGGGTCGCCGACGGGCCGATCGTCGCCACCATGCACGCGGCGCTGCCGCGGTCGCGGGTGCTGCATGCCGCCGGGCCGATCCTCGCCTCCGCGCTGGAGAAGATCAACGGCCGGATCGCGGTCGCCGAGGCCGCCCGCAGCACCCTGGTCGAGCACATGGGCGGCGACGCCGTGCTCATTCCCAACGGCGTGAACGTGCGCCGGTACGAGAAAGCCGAGCCGCTCGCAGGGTTTCCCGGCGCGGGGGGCACCCTCGGCTTCCTGGGCCGCATGGACGAGCCGCGCAAGGGCCTCGACATCCTGCTCGCGGCGTTCAGCCTGCTGGCACCGGAGCGGCCGGGGCTGCGGCTGCTGATCGCCGGGCGTGGTGATCAGGAGGACGCGCTGTCCCAGGTCCCGGCCGCCTACCGTGAGCGCGTGATCCTCCTCGGGCAAGTCAGTGACGACGACCGGGTCAGGATGCTGCACTCGGTCGACGTGTTCTGCGCGCCGAACACTGGCGGCGAGAGCTTCGGCTACGTGCTGGTGGAGGCGATGGCGTCCGGTGCGCCGATCGTGGCCAGTGACATCGACGCGTTCCGCAAAGTGCTGCGCGGTGGCGAGGCCGGTGAGCTGTTCGAGGTCGGCGACCCGGCGGGGCTCGCGGCAGCCGCGAGCCGGATGCTCGACGACCCCTCGCACCGCGCGGCGCTCGCCTCGGCCGCGATGGCGGCGGTCCGCGAGTTTGACTGGTCGGTCATCGCCCGCGACGTGCTGCGAGTGTATGAGGCCGTGCTGCCAGTGGCCGGGCGGGTGAGTGTCGCGCCATGACCGCGGTGATAGCGATCCTTGTCGTCGCCGCCCTGGCGATGCTGGGCGTCTATATCTCCTGGCGGGCCGGCCGGCTGGACAGGCTGCACGCTCGCCTCGATGCAGCCAGGTTTGCACTGGACGCGGCGCTCGTACGGCGAAGCTCGATCGCCCTGGAACTCGCCTCGTCCGGGTTGCTGGACCCGGCTACCAGCGTGCTGCTCGCCGGTGCTGCGCACGACGCGAGGTCGGCCAGCAACGCGCGGGAGATGCCGGAAAGCGATCTGACCAGGGCGCTGCGCGCCGTCTTCAGCCAGCCTGACTTCCGAGCCCTGCTGGCTGGCCAGGAGAGTGCCGAGGAACTGCTCACCGAGCTCGAGAGCGCATCCCACCAAGTGTTCCTGGCCCGGAAGTTCTACAACGACGCGGTGGCCGTCACCCGCGTCGCGCGGCGGCACTGGATCGTGGTGGTGCTGCGGCTGGCCGGCACGGCACCGCTGCCGGAGTTCTTCGAGATCGACGACTCCCTGGTACCGACTGACGAACTTGGCGGGCCCACCGCCGACATCCCCCATCTCACCCGTTGACCGCAGGTGGCCTGACTTTCCACCGACGTCGCGCGCCATACCGGTCTAAACCGGGCAGCGAAGTTCCGCGCCATCGCACTTTTCACGCGCTGTGGTTGTTCCGCGGTCCTATTTGCGGCTTCTGCGCAGCCACAGCGCGTGAAAAGTGGTTCCGCGGGCTCGCGGCGGCGACATTGGCGCGCTGGCGTGCTGGCGTGCTCGGCGCGATGGCGCGCCGATGCGGCCTCGTTCCGGGCTTAGCAGCGCGCGCGGGGGAGCGGCCAGCTACTCGCAAACTGCTATCCTGATGTGTGGGTCTTTTCGATAGCGCTTCTCCGGCACCTCCGGAAGCGCTACACCTGCGGGTGCCGAGCCGGACTGCCGCCGGCGCCTGCGATGAAACCACCGTCAGCGTGAGCAAGTGAGGTTTGCCGTGTCCGTTCCGAACCCGTCGCAGCCAGAGATCGCGCAGAAGGGCACGAGCCGCGTCAAGCGCGGCATGGCCGACATGCTCAAGGGCGGCGTGATCATGGACGTGGTCACCCCGGAGCAGGCGAAGATCGCCGAGGACGCCGGAGCCGTCGCGGTGATGGCCCTGGAGCGGGTGCCTGCTGACATCCGCGCGCAGGGCGGGGTGGCCAGGATGAGCGACCCCGACATGATCGACGGGATCATCTCCGCCGTGTCGATCCCGGTGATGGCTAAGTGCCGGATCGGTCACTTCGCCGAGGCTCAGGTACTGCAGGCCATCGGCGTCGATTACATCGACGAGTCCGAGGTGCTGACGCCCGCCGACGAGGCCTACCACGTCGACAAGTGGCAGTTCACCGTCCCGTTCGTGTGCGGCGCGACCAACCTTGGCGAGGCGCTGCGGCGGATCACCGAGGGCGCGGCAATGATCAGGTCCAAGGGCGAGGCGGGTACCGGCAACGTGGTCGAGGCGACCCGGCATATGCGCTCGATCCGCGCCGAGATCCGCCGGCTCGGCACTCTGTCCGGGGATGAGCTGTTCACCGCCGCGAAGGACCTGCAGGCGCCGTATGAGCTGGTGGCCGACGTGGCCGCGGCCGGGAAGCTACCGGTCGTGCTGTTCACCGCCGGCGGCATCGCCTCCCCGGCCGACGCGGCGATGATGATGCAGCTCGGCGCCGAGGGCGTGTTCGTCGGGTCCGGCATCTTCAAGTCCGGGGACCCGGCCGCCCGGGCGGCCGCGATCGTGAAGGCGACCACGTTCTACGACGACGCCGACGTCGTCGCGAAGGTGTCGCGCGGCCTCGGCGAGCCCATGGTCGGTATCAACCTCGAGACGCTGTCGCCGGAGCAGCGATACGCCGGCCGCGGCTGGTGACCACCGAGCCCGCCGGTGTCGGCGCCGGTGCCGGCGCGCCAGTGGCGGGCGCGCCGGTCGTTGGCGTCCTCTCGCTGCAGGGTGATGTGGTCGAGCACCTGCGCGCGCTTCGCGCGGCAGGCGCCTCGCCCGTCACCGTGCGCCGGCCGGATGAGCTCGACCGTGTCGACGGCCTGATCATCCCCGGCGGTGAGTCGACCACAATCTGGAAGCTCATCGACGTTTTCGGCCTGGCCGAGCAGCTCCGGAAGCGGATCGGCGGCGGACTGCCGGTCTTCGGGTCGTGCGCCGGCCTGATCATGCTTGCCGACCGGCTACCTGATCCGGCGTCCGGGCAGGAGACGCTCGGCGGCATCGACATGACGGTCCGCCGCAACGCGTTCGGCCGGCAGGCTGACTCATTCGAGCGCGACCTGGTCATCGCCGGCCTGCCAGGCCCGCCGTACCGCGCCGTCTTCATCCGCGCACCCTGGGTCGAGGAGGTCGGCCCAGACGTGGAGGTACTCGCCACCGACCCCGGCACGAGTAAGATCGTCGCGGTCCGCCAGGGCCGGGCACTGGCCACCTCGTTCCACCCCGAGCTCACCCCGGACTGGCGTATTCATGAGATGTTCGTCGACATGGTGAGGAACGGGGCATGAGCGGCCACTCCAAGTGGGCGACCACCAAGCACAAGAAGGCAGTGGTCGACGCCAGGCGCGGCAAGCTGTTCGCCAAGCTGATCAAGAACGTGGAGGTCGCAGCGCGCAGCGGCGGCCCCGACCCGGCAGGCAACCCGACCCTCTACGACGCGGTCCAGAAGGCCAAGAAGAGCTCGGTGCCCAACGAGAACATCGACCGGGCGATCCGACGCGGTGGCGGGCTGGAGGCCGGTGGCGCGGCGTGGGAGTCGATCACCTACGAGGGGTATGCGCCCGGCGGCGTCGCCGTCCTCGTGGAGTGCCTGACCGACAACAGGAACCGGGCGGCGTCCGATGTGCGCGTCGCCTTCACCCGCAACGGCGGCTCGATGGCCGACCCCGGGTCGGTCGCCTACCTGTTCAGCCGGCGGGGTGTCGTGATCGTGCCGAAGGCGGACAGCGTCACCGAGGACGACGTCCTCGCCGCCGTGCTCGAGTCCGGCGCCGAAGAGGTCAACGACCTCGGCGAGTCGTTCGAGGTCATCAGCGAGCCAGGCGACCTCGTCGCGGTGCGCACGGCGCTGCAGGACGCCGGCGTGGACTACGAGTCGGCGGAGCGGCCGTTCCTGCCGTCAGTCGAGATCGACCTGGACGAGGACAACGCCAAGAAGGTATTCCGGCTGGTCGAGGCTCTCGAGGACTCCGACGACGTCCAGGATGTCTACGCGAACTACAACGTCTCCGACGAGATCATGGACAAGCTCGGTGGAGAGTGACCGGATGACCGCCGTGACCGCACGGACCTGGACGATGGCCGTGGCCGGGGTGAGCCGCTGAGCGGCCTGCAGCTCCGCCCGCTCGGCCCCGGCGACGACATCGAGGCCGAGCTTGACCTGCGCCGGCGGGCCTTCGGAGCGGTCAGTGCGGCGCAACTGCCAGCCTGGATGAACAGCGTGCGCACCAGCATCAAGGCTGGGGCGACGATCGGCGCGTTCGACGGCGGCCGCCTCGTCGGCAGCGCCCGGTATCACCAGATGCGGCAGTGGTGGCACGGCCGGTCGATGCCCATGGCCGGGATCGGCGGGGTGAAGGTGGCGCCCGAGGAGCGCGGCCGGGGCGTCGGCACCGCGATGATGGCGAGGTTGCTGCGCGACGTGGCCGACCGCGGCTACCCGGTGTCGGTGCTCTATCCCGCCACCGCGCCGCTCTACCGATCGTTCGGCTGGGAGATCGCCGGCGGGAAGTATCAGACAGTGCTCCCGGCCAGGTCACTGGCCTCGCTGATGGGGCCCGATGAGTCGGTGCCCGCCGGCCCGGCCTCGCTGGCCGCCGGTCAGGGCACCCCGCCGACCGGGCCGGCGTTGCGGCGGGCCACGCCAGACGACGGCGAGGCCATCGTCGCGGTCAAGAGCCTCGTGCACTCCAGGCTGCGGCACTGCGGGCCCAACACCCGCGAGCCGTGGGAACTGCACGACTGGCTCGACGACCCCGAGCACTTCGCCTACCTGGCCGACGACGGCTTCCTGAGCTACCGGTGGGCGCGGCAGACGGGTGAGATCGACGTCGAGGAGCTCATCGCCGCCTCGGCCGCGACCGCCCGCGCTCTCTGGCGGATCCTTGCCTCGCACGCCACGATGGCCACGACTATCAGGGCGTGCCTGGCGCCGGACGACCCGGTGCACGTCCTCACCAGAGAGCCGGACACCGAACTCCGCCGCACCGATTCCTGGATGCTGCGCATCGTGGACGCCGGCGCCGCGATCGCCGCGCGGGGATTCCCGGCCGACATCACCGTGTCCGTCCCGCTCGAGCTCGCCGATCCGGTGCTGCCCGTCAACGTCGGCGGCTGGCGGCTGGAGGTCACCGGCGGCGAGGGCAGCCTGCAGCGAGTAATGAGCGGCGGTGCCGGGACCGGTGCGCTCCGGCTCGGCGCCCGCGGATTCGCCGCGCTGTTCGCCGGGTCAGCCATGGGTTCGCTGCGCCTTGCGGGCCTGGCGACTGGCGGCGACCCGGAGCACGACGAAGCGCTGGAGTCCGCCTTCCGCGGCCAGGCGTTCGTGATCGACGAATGGTAATGGTGAGGCGGTCCCCCCGGACTGCCCGCGAACGGAACGTGGCCGCCTTGTTCGCCGCCGGCCGCCGGCGCGCCGCTGCCCTGCCTGGCTGGCCAGCCGGTAGTGTGCCGAACAGGTGTTCGCAGGCGGGCTGCACGATCGGGAACGGTGACAGATGCGCGTGCTCGGCGTCGACCCGGGCCTGACTCGGTGCGGCATCGGGGTCATAGATGGCGAGCCGGGCCGACCCCTTCGGCTCTTGGGCACCGACGTGATCCGGACCCCGGCCGGTGACGATATCGGCGCCCGGCTGCTTGCCCTCGAGTCGGTCATCGATCAGTGGATCGGCCTGCATCAGCCAGACGCGGTGGCCGTTGAGCGCGTCTTCAGTCAGCACAACGTGCGGACCGTCATGGGCACCGCGCAGGCGGGCGCTGTCGCTATCGTGTGCGCCGCGCGGCGCGGCGTGCCGGTCGCGCTGCATACGCCGAGCGAGGTCAAGGCCGCCGTCACGGGCTCGGGCAGGGCCGGGAAGGGTCAGGTGACGGAGATGGTGTCGAGGCTGCTCCGGCTCGCTGACCCGCCGCGTCCGGCCGACAGCGCGGACGCCCTGGCGCTCGCTATCTGCCACTTGTGGCGCGGCACCGCCCAGCAGCGGCTGGCGGCCGCCGCGCAGGCCGCGGCCGCCAGCCGGCCGGCCGGCGGCGTCCGGTGATCGCGCACCTGTCCGGCAGCGTCGCGGCCGTGGCACCCGACGGCGCGGTCATCGAGGTCGGCGGCGTCGGCCTGCTCGTCCAGTGCACGCCAGCCACGCTGGCGGGCCTGCGGCCAGGCGAGCGGGCCAGAGTGGCGACATCACTGGTGGTGCGCGAGGACTCGCTGACGCTCTACGGGTTCGCCACGGACGATGAGCGCAACGTGTTCGAGCTGCTGCAGACCGCGAGCGGCGTGGGACCCAGGCTCGCGCAGGCGATGCTGGCCGTGCTCACGCCTGATGCGCTGCGCCGCGCGGTGGCGACCGAGGACCTGGCGACGCTGGTCTCAGTACCCGGCATCGGCCGCAAGGGCGCGCAGCGGATCGTGCTCGAGCTGTCGGGCCGGCTGGGGGCGCCGGGTGACGGGGACACGGCGCCCCTGACGCTCGCTGCTCCGGCGGGCGCTCCGCAGTGGCAGGACCAGGTCCGGAAGGGGCTGGTGAGCCTGGGCTGGGCCAGCAGGGAAGCTGATCAGGCGATCGCCACGGTCGAGCCCGACCTGACGGGTGACGAGCTAGATGAGGTGGACGTCGCGGTGGCCCTGCGCGCCGCCCTGCGTGTCCTCGGCGGGTCATGAGCAGCCGCGACGCTGACCAGGACCGGGTCACCTCGGCGCTTGCCGACGCCGACGACCGGGTCGTCGAAAGCGCGCTACGGCCGCGACGGCTGACCGAGCTGATCGGCCAGGAGCGGGTGCGCGAGCAGCTCTCGCTGGTGCTGCAGGGGGCGTTGCAGCGCGGTCGGCCGCCCGACCACGTGCTGCTGTCCGGCCCGCCCGGCCTGGGCAAGACAACCCTGGCCATGATCATCGCGACCGAGCTCGGCGCCCCGATGCGCATAACCAGCGGCCCGGCGATCGAGCGCGCTGGTGATCTCGCCGCTATCTTGTCGACGCTCAGCGCGGGCGAGGTCGTGTTCATCGACGAGATCCACCGGGTCGCCCGGCCAGCCGAGGAGATGCTGTACCTGGCCATGGAGGACTTCCGGGTCGATGTCGTGATCGGAAAGGGACCCGGCGCGACGGCGATCCCGCTGGAGATCGCGCCGTTCACCCTCGTCGGGGCCACGACGAGGGCGGGGCTGCTGTCGGCCGCGCTGCGGGACAGGTTCGGTTTCACCGCGCACCTGGACTTCTACGAGCCCGCCGAACTCGGGGTTATCGTCCGCCGGTCAGCCGGGCTGCTGGGCGTGGCACTGCGCGACGATGGCGCCGACGAGATAGCGGCCCGGTCGAGGGGCACGCCCCGAATCGCGAACCGGCTGCTGCGCCGGGTGCGCGACTTCGCGGAGGTGCGCGGTGACGGCGTGATGACGAGGGACTGCGCCAGGGCGGCGCTGGAGCTCTATGAGGTGGATCACAGCGGACTCGACCGGCTGGATCGGGCCGTACTGACCGCGCTGGTCCGCATGTTCGGTGGCGGCCCGGTCGGGCTGTCCACCCTGGCGGTTGCCGTCGGCGAGGAAGCGGAGACAGTCGAGGTCGTGGCTGAGCCGTTCCTGGTCCGCGCGGGTCTCATCGCCCGCACCCCGCGGGGCCGGGTAGCCACCCCCGCCGCCTGGCAGCACCTGGGACTTCCGGCCCCAGCCCGAACCGCCTGGGGGAGCGCGGCACAGGAGGGCACGGCGGCCCTCTTCGATCAGTAACCGTGGGCGAAATGTCACGGACAGTTGTGGCCTGGTAACGAACACTCTGGGATAGGCCGTAGTCTGTTGGTGCGCCACGCGCGCGCCGCTACACTGCGGCAGTTGGTCAAAATCACGCCGAAAATCGGCGCTGTCCCGGCTCCGCACTCGCCAGGTGCAGGCCCTAAGCTAACCGCCGGGGCAGAACTCAACCGGAAGGATGTCCCTCCATGACAGGGACTGCGATGATACTCGCCGCCGCCGCCCCGAAGAGTTCCTCTTCGGCCACGTCGTACCTGCTCATCTTCGTCTTGATCGCGGTGATGATGCTCGTCTTCTTCCGGTCGAATCGCCGGCGCCAGCAGAATGCTCAGAACACTCAGCGCCAGGTCACGAACGGCTCACGGGTAGTCACCGTGCACGGCATTTATGGGACCGTGCGGGACGGCGACGATAAGAACGTCATGATCGAGGTGGCTCCGGGCGTCCAGATCAAGATGCTGCGGCAGGCGGTCCGGCAGGTACTTCCCGATGACACGCCAGACGGCGTGATGAACACGATGCCCGACACGGATGCAGCCGGATCTGCGCCAGGCGAGGCCGACCAGCAGGCGGAGGGCGACGACGCGTCGGCCAGGCCGCAGCAGAGTAGTGACCTGAACCGGTAACGCCGCCCCGACTCAGCCGGAGAAAACACACCCGTGGCCCCTCCAAGTACTCCGACCCCCCATCCGTGGCGGTATCTGGCTGTCCTTCTCGTGCTGCTCGTCGCGATGCTCCTCGGCGTGATCGGCGCGAACATCGGCAGCCCGTCGCACTGGCACAAGAGCTTCGTCGTTGGCCGGGGCCTTGATCTGTCCAGCGGGACGTCGATCACGCTCAAGGCGGTGACGACGAAGCAACCAGGCCAGACGACCGCCCCGCCGCCCAGCTCCGCCGCCATGGCCAAGGCCGTGCAGATCATCACGAACCGGGTCGAGGCCACCGGCCTCACTGGCGCGACGGTGGTCCCGCAGGGCTCCGACCAGATTGTGGTCTCGGTACCGGGCGCTGGCGCGCAGAAGGTCGCCAGCCTGGTTGGCGAGACGGCGCTGCTGCGAATGCGCCAGGTCCTGCTGGAAGCGCCCAACACCTCCTCCTCGGCCAGTCCTTCGCCGAGCGCGTCCGCCAGCCCGGGTTCGTCCGCCAGCCCCAGTTCATCCGCTTCCCCGCAAGCGGGCTCGGGATCGGCCTCGGCAAAGCCCTCCTCCGGGTCGGGTCAGGCCGCAGGCGCCAGCAAGCTGGGCGCAGCTGCGAGCGCCTCGCCGAGTGCGAGCGCCTCTGCCTCGCCATCGCCGTCGCCGGCCGTCAGCTCGTCGGGCAAGCCGGTCCTCTCTACGACAGCGAACGGGCAGGGCAACCCGCAGGCGCTGACGCCCGGGACCGTAGCGCTCTTCGACAAGGTGAACTGCACCGACAAGAACTGGAAGACGCAGATCTACGGCGCGAACCCGAACGCCTGGGACAACCCGAACGTGCAGACCGTCGCGTGCCAGAACGGCATTAAGTACGCGCTCGACAAGGCGATCGTGCAGGGCAAGGACCTGACCAACGTCCAGGCCCAGGACGTGGCCACCTCAGGCTGGGTTGTCTCCTTCGGCGTCAGGAACCCGGCGGCTGGCAAGCTGGGCACGCTGACCACGCAGATGGTCAACCAGTACTACTCCTCCAGCACCGGCGCGGCGACCTCGCCGCTCGACCTGCTCGCGGTCGTGCTCGACGGTGACCTGCAGTCGGTGCCGCAGGTGACGCAGGCATTCTCCAGCTCGGGCGAGATCAACGGCGGCAGCGCCGGCTTCAGCCAGAGCCAGGCCACCCAGCTCGCGGACGTGCTGAAGTACGGCAGCCTGCCGCTGTCATTCCAGAACCTCTACACCTCGTCGGTCTCCCCGTCGCTGGGCTCCGACCAGCTGTCAGCCGGACTGACCGCCGCCGTAGTCGGACTGCTGCTCGTGGTGATCTACTCGTTCCTCTATTACCGCGGCCTCGGCATCGTCTCGGTGCTGAGCCTGGGGATCGCGGCCGTGCTGTCCTACCTGTCGGTCGTTCTGCTGTCGAAGAGCGCCGGATTCACCCTGAGCCTGGCGGGCATCGCCGGTCTCATCGTGGCGATCGGCATCACCGCCGATTCATTCATCGTGTACTTCGAGCGATTGCGGGACGAGGTGCGCGAGGGCAGATCGCTGCGGGCCGCGGTGGAGCGCGGCTGGGGTCGCGCCAGGCGGACGATCCTGGTCGCTGACGCCGTCTCGTTCCTGGCCGCGTTGCTGCTGTACATCCTCGCGGTGGGTGACGTCCGCGGCTTCGCATTCACCCTGGGCCTGACCACGCTGATCGACATCGTGGTGGTTTTCCTGTTCACCAAGCCGATGATCACGCTGCTGGCGCGCACCAAGTTCTACGGCCAGGGCCACCCGCTCTCCGGGCTCGATCCGGCTAGGCTCGGCGCCCGCGCGCCGTGGCGCGGCAGCCGGCGGCCGGCGCCGGGCACCTCAGCCAGCGCTTCGGCCCGGACCACGACCAGTACCAGGGAGGCCTGATGTTCGGCAGGTCCATCGCCGGCAGGCTGTACCGCGGTGAGGTCTCCGTCAACTTCGTCGGCCGCCAGAAGCTCTGGTACACGATCTCCGCGGCTATCCTGGTCATCAGCATCCTCGCGCTGATCTTCCGGGGCCTCAACTACAGCGTCGAGTTCAAGGGCGGCTCGCTGTTCACCGTGCCCGCCGCACCGGCCGTGACGCAGACGACCCTGACGCAGGTCGTGGACAACAACGGCGGGACCAACCCGACCATCACCGAGATCAAGCCCTTCAACGGCAAGGCGCCGAGCTGGCAGGTGCAGACCAGCCAGCTGTCGACGAACCAGTCGCTGAAGATCCAGTCGGCGATCGCCCAGCAATTCGACATGCCGTCCGGCAACGTGTCCATCACGACCGTCGGGTCGAGCTGGGGCTCGCAGGTGACGCAGAAGGCGATCGAGGCCCTCATCGCCTTCCTCATCGTGATCGTCATCTACTTGTCGATCGCCTTTGAGTGGCGGATGGCCGCCGCGGCATTCGTGGCGCTCGCCCACGACATCGTGATCACCATCGGCGTGTACGCGCTCACCGGCTTCCAGGTGAGCCCCGCGACCATCATCGGACTGCTGACGATCCTCGGTTACTCGCTCTACGACACCGTCGTGGTGTTCGACAAGGTGCGGGAAAACACCGCGCCGCTGCTCGGCAACCGCAAGAGCAACTACAGCCAGGCGGCGAACCTGGCGCTGAACCAGACGCTGGTCCGGTCCATCAACACGTCGCTGACCGCTCTGCTGCCTGTGGCCGCCATCCTCGTCGTCGGCACGCTGCTGCTCGGCAATGGCGAGCTGAAGGACCTGTCGCTGGTGTTGTTCGTCGGCATGCTGTCCGGTACGTATTCCTCCATCTGCATCGCGACCCCGGTGCTGGCGGACCTGAAGGAACGTCAGCCGCAGTACCAGCAGCTGGCCAAGCAGGTAGCGCTCCGGGAGGCTGGCGGCCGGGCGGCGCAGCGCCGGGCGGCGAAAGCGCCGGCCAGCACCGCCTCAGTGAGCGTAGCCAGTCAGGCGGGCAAGACCGCGGATACGGATCTCGAGGGACTCGGCGCCAGCACGGCAGCCGAACAGCCGGCCTCAGCGACCGCCGATCCTGACCTGGCCGAGTCCGACGCCGACGCCGACGACAGCCTGGCCGACGACGAGGCGGTTCCGGCCGCCGCCGGCCAGCCGCGCGGCGCGAGCGCGCGACCGCCTGGAGTGCGGCAGCAGCCCGTCCGCAGGCCGGCGGCCCGTCGACGTCCGAGCGGTAAGAAGAAGCGGCGGTAGCCGCCCGTGGCCGCCGACATCGGCGATCTGCTGACGGCCAGGATCAGGGATGTGCCTGACTACCCGCAGCCCGGAATCCTGTTCAAGGACATCACGCCGCTGCTGGCCGACGGTCCGGCGTTCGCGGCCACGATCGGCGCGCTGGCCGCCGGGTACGAGGGCGTTACCAAGGTCGCGGGCATCGAGGCCCGCGGCTTCATCCTGGCCGCACCGGTAGCCTGCGAGCTCGGCGCGGGCTTCGTCCCCGTCCGCAAGCAGGGGAAGCTGCCCGCGCAGACCTACGCCGAGTCTTACGAACTGGAGTACGGTGTCGCCACCCTTGAAGTGCATACCGATGCATTTCACCCAGCTGACCGGGTGCTGATCGTCGATGACGTGCTCGCTACCGGGGGGACGGCGGCGGCCACGGCAAAACTCATCAGTCGGGCGGGAGCGAGCCTGGTCGGCATCGGCGTTCTGCTGGAACTCGGGTTCCTTCACGGCCGCGGGAAATTGGCTGGCCTGCCGATACGTTCTCTCGTTACGGTGTGACGCTTAGCGGGAGCCCGGCACCTCCCGATACGTCCGCCGATAGACTCGTGACACGGCGGACGTAAGGAGCGCGTGTGGCCGGTGACGTGGCGACGGCCGGAACGGCCGGATCCGATGTCACCCAGGGCCTGCCCACGGCGGACAGCGGGGTGACATCCGCTGGCAGCATGCCCGGATACACGAGCAGCGAAGAACCCGCCGCCGTACCGCCACCCGGCGAGACCGAGACGGACGATCGCCGCGACTCGGCTGAGGCGGCCGAGCAGGATCAGGCTGGCAGTGAGGCCCGCGCGCCGGACGCGTCCGGCCGTCGGCCCGGCTCGGGCCGAAGGAACGGCGAAGCGAAGTCGGCGCCCCGGTCAGCTGCCAGCAGAGTTACCCGGCGGGCGGCGCAGCCGGGGACAGCCCAGCCGGGGGGTCAGCCTGGCGCCGAGGTCGCGTCTGGCGCGGCTGCGGTGCGGCGCAGGCTCGCCCGGCTCGGCGCGCCGCGCGGCGGGGCGGTGAACCCCGTACTCGAGACGCTGATCCGGACGGTGCGCACGACGCACCCGAAGGCAGATATCCGGCTGATCGAGCGAGCCTATGAGGCCGCTGCCCGGATGCACGCCGGCCAGTCGAGAAACAGCGGCGATCCCTACATCACCCATCCGCTGGCTGTCGCCACCATCCTTGCCGAGCTCGGCATGCCGCACGACGTCATCGGCGCCGCGCTGCTGCACGACACCGTCGAGGACACGACGTACACCATCGACGAGCTGCGCGCCGACTTCGGCGACGACATCGCCGCCCTGGTCGACGGCGTCACCAAGCTGGACAAGGTCAAGTACGGCGACAGCGCCCAGGCCGAGACCGTCCGCAAGATGGTCGTCGCGATGTCGAGGGACATCAGGGTGCTGGTGATCAAGCTCGCCGACCGGCTGCACAACATGCGGACGCTGCGCTACCTGCCGCGGGACAAGCAGGAGCGGAAGGCCAGGGAGACGCTCGAGATCTTCGCTCCGCTCGCGCACCGGCTCGGCATGAATACCGTCAAGTGGGAGCTGGAGGACCTCGCGTTCGCGACGCTCTTCCCCAAGCGCTACGACGAGATCGCCAGGCTGGTATCGGAGCGGTCGCCCGGCCGGGAGTCCTTCCTGCAGGAAGTGGTCGAGGACGTGCAGGAGGACCTGAAAGAGGCCAAGGTAAAGAATCAGGTCACCGGGCGCCCGAAGCACTATTACTCCGTGTACCAGAAGATGATCGCGCGCAACGTCGGCTTCGACGAGATCTACGATCTCGTGGGAATCCGAGTGCTCGTCGACTCCCTGCGCGATTGCTATGCGGTCCTCGGCATCGTCCATGCGCGCTGGAACCCGGTCCCCGGCCGGTTCAAGGACTACATCGCGATGCCGAAGTTCAACATGTACCAGTCGCTGCACACCACGGTGATCGGCCCCGAGGGCAAGCCGGTCGAGCTGCAGATCCGGACCTGGGGCATGCACAAGCGGGCAGAGTACGGCGTCGCCGCGCACTGGAAGTACAAGGAGGAGCTGGCCGGCGGCAGCGGCGCGGGCGACATGGCCTGGCTGCGCCAGCTCGTGGACTGGCAGCGGGAGACCGAGGATCCGGCCGAGTTCCTCGACTCGCTGCGATTCGACCTCGGCAGCGCCGAGGTGTACGTGTTCACCCCGCGCGGCGAGGTCATCGCACTGCCCCAGGGCGCAACGCCCGTCGACTTCGCCTACGCGATCCACACCGAGGTCGGTCACCGGACCATCGGAGCGCGGGTCAACGGCCGCCTCGTGGCGCTCGAGAGCTCGCTGAACAACGGCGATACCGTCGAGATATTCACCTCCAAGGCGCCCGACGCGAGCCCGAGCCACGACTGGCTCGGCTTCGTGAAGAGCGCCAGGGCCAGGAACAAGATCCGGCACTGGTTCTCCAAGGAACGCCGCGAGGCAGCCGCGGAGGCCGGCAAGACCGCGATCGCCCGGATGATGCGCAAGCAGAACCTTCCGCTGCAGCGGCTGGCGACGGCCGACGCGCTCAATGCGATCGCGGGCGAGTTGCGGTACGCGGACTTGTCCGCGCTGTACGCAGCCGTCGGCGAAAGCCACATCAGCGCGCAGTCGGTCGTGGAGAAGCTCATCAAGTCCGTCGGCGGGATCGCCGGAGCGCAGGAGGACCTGGCCGAGGCCACGCTCGTCACCCGCGCGCCGCGGCCGGCCACGCCAGAGGGCGACGCCGGAGTGGTGGTGGAGGGCTCGGCTGACGTATGGGCCCGGCTATCCAAGTGCTGCACGCCGGTGCCCGGAGATGAGATCACCGGCTTCGTGACCCGGGGGAACGGTGTCTCGGTGCACCGCGCCGACTGCACGAACCTCATGCACCTGCTGGAGTCGCAGCCAGAGCGGCTGGTGAATGTGCGCTGGTCTCCCCGGGAGGGCTCCCAGTTCCTGGTGGCCATCCAGGTCGAGGCGCTGGACCGCACCGGCTTGCTCTCAGACGTCACGAGGTCGATTTCCGAGCAGCACGTGAACATCCTGTCCGCGACGGTCAGCACGACTCGCGACCGGATCGCGTTCAGCCGGTTCACCTTCGAGATGGGTGATCCCAAGCACCTGGGCGCCGTGCTGCGCGCCGTCCGTAACGTGGACGGCGTCTACGACGTCTACCGCGTCAGCGGCTAAGAGCCATCAGGACGAGAGCTCAGCCAGCGTGCGCTCGGCTTCGGCCAGCCATGACCGCCGCGCGGCGAGCGCCTCCTGCGTCCGCTGCTGCGTCTTCTGGTCGCCGGCCGCCTGGGCCTTGGCGAGCTGGCCCTCGAGCTGTGTCACGGCCGAGCGGATCTGCTCGACGGTGCCGCGGGCCCGGGATAGTGCCTCCGGGTTGGTGCGGCGCCACTGCGAATCCTCCGCCTTGCGGAGCGTCTCCTCGACCCGGCGCAGGCCTCCCTCGAGCCGGTCCTGGGCGTCCCGAGGTACGGCACCAGCCCGTTCCCAGCGCTCGAGGATGCCTCTCAAAGCCGCGCGGGCCGATCGGGAGTCGGTCACGGGCAGCAGCTTCTCGGCCTCGGCCAGCAACTGCTCCTTGACCACGACGTGCTCGTGCAGCTCGCGGTCCTTGGCGTCCAGGACCTGAGCGCGGGCGGCGAAGAAAGCGTCCTGGGCGGCCTTGAACCGGTTCCAGAGCTCGTCCTCGGCGGACCGGTCGGCTCGGCCGGCCTGCTTCCAGGAGCGCATCAGCTCGCGGTAGGCAGTAGCCGTCGCGCTCCAGTCGGTCGACGTCGAGAGTTCCTCGGCCCTGGTCACCAGCGATTCCTTGCTCTCGCGGATGGCTGCCCGCTCTTCCTCGAGGCCAGCGAAGTAGGCCTTACGCCGCTTGGCGAAGCCGTTCCTGGCCGCCGACAGCCGCTTCCACAACACGGCCTCGCTAGCCCGGTCGCCGCGCGGCGCCCCCTTCCACTCGTCGAGCAGCTGGCGCATGCGCTCGCCGCCGGCCTTCCAGTGCGTCGCCTCCGCGGCCAGCTGCTCGGCCTCCGCGACGATCCGCTCCCTGACCTCGTGCGCCTCGGTCCGCGCGTGCTCGCGGGCGGCACGGTGCTCCTCGCGGCGTTGCTCGACCGTGCCTCCCAGCGCGTCAAGCCGGGTCCGCAGGCCGTCAAGATCGCCGATGCAGTGTGCGTCGGCGATTGCCTGGGTGAGCCTCGCGATGGCCGTCTTCGCCTGGCCGGCGGACAGATCGGTGCTGTTCATGCGCTGCTCGAGCAGGCTGATCTCGGTCTCAAGCGAGTCGAACTTGCGCTTGAAGAAGGACAGGGCCTCGTCAGGACTGCCGGCCTGCCATGAGCCGATTTCGCGCTCGCCCTCGGCAGTTCGGACATAGACAGTCCCGTCTTCGGCCACCCGGCCCCACGGATCGCTTACGGTACTCACCGCGTACCTCCTGCTCAGTACCTGACCGGACACGCTGGTCAGGTCTTGCTGATCGTCATGCTCTCGATCTGAACCGCTTCTTTCGGCTTCCCGTCGCCTGCTCCATTGGAGTTGTCGGTGCCCGCGTTAGCTACGGCCTGCAGGACGCTGAGGCCGCTGGTGATCGTGCCGAACGGCGTGTAATTCGCCGGGAGCGGCGTGTTCTTGTACACGAGGAAGAACTGGCTGCCGTTGCTGTCCGCTGAGCCGGAGTTGGCCATCGCCACCGTGCCCGCCGGGTAGGTGGCCCCCTTGAGGTTCTCTGTGTAGAACACGTAGCCCGGACCGCCGCTGCCCTGCCCGGTCGGGTCGCCGCACTGCAGCACGTAGATGCCGCTCTGGGTGGTGGTCAGCCGGTGGCACGGCGTGTTATCGAAGAACTTCTGGCCGGCCAGCGAGACGAACGAATTGACCGTGCACGGTGCTTTGCTATTCAGCAGCTTGATGGCAATCGTGCCGCGGCTGGTCGTCATCGTCGCGGTATAGGTCGCGCTGGTGTCCGGCATCGCTGACGGCAGGGACACCTTGCGGGCTGCTGTCCCGGCCGCGGTGTACACGCACTTGCCATTGACCAGGGCGGAGGTGGGACCCGCGGACGGGCTCGGCACCGGGCTTGTGCTGGCCACGGGCTTTTTCGCCGGGGCCGGGGTCTTCCAGAGCCCAGCGAGAAAGGCCGAGCCGAGCCCGACCCCTGCGACGAGGACGACAGCGATCGAGATGACCCAGGCCTGCCGCGCGCGCTTGGCCCGCTGCGCATGCCGGTCCATGCGGCGCTCGTAGGCTTGCCTGGCAAGCTCGCGCTGCCGCTCCTTCTTCGTTGCCACCCGTGCTAATCCTCCTGCTCATCCGCAGTGTCCTGCGATCTTGCCGGGCTCGCAACGGTGGCCAGCCAGGCTTCGTCGGTCGCTTTGGCAGCGATCTGCGAAACTTCGCGAATCGTACCGTTGTGCGGACACTGGTAATGCCGTCGTTACATATCGGTACCCAACCGCGCCCAAGTCGTGTCCTGCTCGGCAGAAACGCCAGGCAGGAGCCGTCTTAGCGGTCGTTCTCGGTAGCCTGGGACACACCCGGCGCGATCTGCCCGGGGAGGCCAGAACTGGAGGGCACGTGCTGATCGCCGGGTTCCCCGCCGGGTCGTTCGCGGCAAACTGCTACCTCGTGGCGGACGCGCCGGGCTCGGAATGCCTGATCATCGACCCGGGCCAGGATGCCATGGATGGCATCAGTGAGATCGTCGAGCGGTACCGGCTGCAACCGGCAGCGGTGCTGGCCACGCACGGCCACATTGACCACATCTGGTCGGTCGCGCCGGTGTGCGGCGCCCACGGCATCCCGGCCTACATTCACCCCGCCGACCGCGCGCTGCTGTCTGACCCGGCCCGCGGGCTGGCGCTGCCGGCTTCGCGGTCGCTGTTTGGCGGGCTGACCTTCAGCGAGCCGGACGACGTTCGCGAGCTGGCCGACGGGATGACGCTGGAGCTGGCTGGGATCACGCTGGTCGTCGACCACGCGCCTGGCCACACGCCGGGCTCGGCGACCTTCCGGCTGCCCGGGGCGGCGGATCCGGAAATGCTGTTCACCGGGGACCTGCTGTTCGCCGGGTCGATCGGCCGCACCGACCTGCCGGGGGGCGACTACGAGACGATCCTGGCTAGCCTGGCCCGAGTGTGCCTGCCGCTGCCGGACGAAACCGTCGTGCTGGCGGGGCACGGGCCGCAGACGACCATCGGGGCGGAGCGTGAGCACAACCCCTTCCTGGCCGGGCTGGTGCCGGCGAAGGGTCCGGTAAAGGGACTGTAAGGCTGTCCGGGCGGGGAACGCCGGGTACCAGTGCCCGCGGTGCCAACGCGCTGCGCGGCCGCCCGGCACGAATGACGAGAGAGAGGCTGAGCGAGCGATGATCCGCAGCCACGAGGCGGGCAGCCTGCGGGCGGCCGACGCTGGGGTGGAGGTGCAGCTGGCTGGCTGGGTCGCGCGGCGGCGTGATCACGGTGGCGTGGTGTTCATCGACTTGCGCGACGCCAGCGGGATCGTCCAGGTGGTGCTTCGCGAGGAGGACGTGGCCCACGACCTGCGGAACGAGTTCTGCGTGCTGGTCAGCGGCGCGGTCCGGCGGCGCCCGGCCGGAAACGAGAACCCGGAGCTGCCGACCGGCGAGATTGAGGTCGCGGCGGCCGCGCTCGAGGTGCTATCCGAGGCCGACGCGCTGCCGTTCCCGATCGAAGGAAGCGGTGAGCTGAACGAGGAAGTCCGGCTGAAGTACCGGTACCTGGACATCCGCCGGGCCGACATGGCCGCCGCGCTGAAGGCCAGGTCGCGGGCGGTCTACCTGCTCAACGAGGTGATGGCCGGGCACCGGTTCGTGACCGTCGAGACACCGTTCCTGACCCGGTCCACACCCGAGGGCGCGCGTGACTTCCTGGTGCCGGTCCGGCTCCGGCCGGGAAGCTGGTACGCCCTGCCGCAGTCGCCGCAGCTGTTCAAGCAGCTGCTGATGGTCGCCGGGCTTGAGCGCTACTTCCAGCTCGTCCGCTGCTTCCGGGATGAGGACTTCCGCGCCGACCGGCAGCCTGAGTTCACCCAGGTCGACCTGGAGATGTCGTTCGTGACCAGGGAGGACGTGATCGAGGTTGCCGAGGACCTGGTCGAGCGGCTGTGGGCCGAGCTGGCCGGGTACCAGATTCCGCGGCCGATTCCGCGGATGACCTATGCCGACGCCATGGCGAGATACGGCTCCGACAAGCCCGACCTGCGGTTTGGCCAGGAACTGACCGACCTCACGGACTATTTCGCGCAGTCGGAGTTCCGGGTGTTCCAGGCCCCGCACGTCGGTGCCGTGGTCATGCCGGGAGGCGCCGCCCAGTCGCGCCGCGAGCTAGACGGCTGGCAGGAGTGGGCGAAGTCGCGCGGGGCCAGGGGCCTTGCCTACGTGCTGATCGGCGCCGACGGCACGGTGTCGGACGCCGGCCCGGTGGCAAGGCACCTATCGGAGGCCGAGCGGTCCGGCCTGGTCGCGGCGGCCGGGGCCGCTGCCGGGGACGCCGTGTTCTTCGCGGCCGGCAGCGCAGCTGAGGCGCGCGCCCTGCTGGGTGCCGCCCGGCTGGAAATCGGCTACCGGTGCGGGCTGATCGATCCCAGCGGGTGGGCCTTCACCTGGGTCGTCGACGCGCCCATGTTCGAGGACGACGGGGAGGGTGGCTGGACATCCGTGCACCACCCGTTCACCTCGCCGCTGCCGGACTGGGTGCACAAATTCGCGGCTGAGCCGGCCGGCGCGCTGGCGGATGCCTACGACATCGTCTGCAACGGCACCGAGATCGGCGGCGGCTCTATCCGGATCCACCGGCCCGACGTGCAGCAGCAGGTCTTCGACGTGATCGGGCTGACCCGGGAGGAGGCCGCCTCGCAATTCGGGTTCCTGCTGGATGCGCTGCGGTTCGGGCCGCCGCCGCATGGCGGCATCGCGTTCGGCTGGGACCGGATGCTGATGCTGCTGACCGCGCGCGAGTCGATCCGGGACGTCATCGCGTTCCCCAAGGCCGCTTCCGGACACGACCCGCTCACTGGCGCTCCCACGCCGATCACCGAGCAGCAGCGGAGGGAAGCCGGGATCGACGTCAAGCCCGGCCCGCAGCCGCAAGCCGCCGGGTAGCGATCTCGATAGCGCCGGGCGCGGTTAGCGGAACGACCGGAACGCGGCCCGCACCTCCTGCACGAATAGCTCCGGCTGCTCGAACGCGGCGAAGTGACCTCCCCGCGGTGGCTCGCCCCAGTACCGCAGGTCTGGGTATCCCTTCTCGGCCCACCGCCGGGACGGCCGGAAGATCTCCTTCGGGAAGACCGAGCATCCCACCGGGACGCCGACCGTCCCTGTCCCGCCGAGCCCCTTGCCGAAGCTCTCCCAGTACAGCCGTGCCGACGACGCGCCGGTGCCGGGCAGCCAGTACAGCATGATGTTGTCCAGCAACTCGTCTCTCGTCAGCACGTTCGCCGGGTCGCCATCGCAATCGGTCCACGACCAGAACTTCTCGAGGATCCACGCGCAGAGGCCGGCCGGTGAATCGACCAGCCCGTAGCCGACCGTCTGCGGTCGGGTGGACTGCTCTTTGGAATAACCCGAATCCACATCCCAGTAGTGCTGGAACGCCGCGATTGCCGCCCTCTCCCGCTCGGTGAGGTCGTCCATCGCGGCCGGATCGGGCCTTGCGGCGACCATGTTGAGGTGAATGCCTGCGACATGGTCGGGGTGCCGGATACCGAGGGCCGTCGTCACCCCGGACCCCCAGTCGCCGCCCTGCGCCCCGTACCGGTCGTAGCCAAGGCGGGTCATCAGCTCATCCCAGGCGTCGGCGATGTGCGCGACTCCCCAGCCGGGCCGGGCTGGCTTGCCGCTGAACCCGTAGCCCGGCAGCGACGGGCAGACGAGGTGGAACGCGTCGGCGGCCTGCCCGCCGTGCGCCACCGGGTCGGTGAGCGGGCCGATGACCTTCCGGAACTCGACCACGGAGCCGGGCCAGCCGTGAGTCATGACGAGTGGTAGCGCGCCTGGCTGCGGCGAGGCGACGTGGAGGAAGTGAATGTCCACCCCGTCTACCTCGGTCCGGAACTGCGGGAACCGGTTGAGGCTCGCCTCGCACGCGCGCCAGTCGTAGCTCTCCAGCCAGTAGTTGCACAGCTCGCGCACGTAGACCAGCGGTACGCCCTGCGACCAGTCGTCGACAGTCTCGGGTTCCGGCCAGCGGGTCAGCCGCAGCCGCTGCCGCAGGTCCTCAAGATCAGCCTCAGGGATCTCAATGCGGAATGGCGCTATCTGCTCGCTCATCGACTCCGGCTCTCCGCGGATGGGGGCACTGGTGCCAACCATCCCGCAAGACCGGGGTGAGTGTCACTCTCGCGCCCATCGGCCGGCCGCCTCAGTGAGCCGCCAGGGGCGTGAAGGGGCCCCCGTGGCCCATAGAGGGGCAGCGAACCACCCATTGAGGCCCCGGTGGCCACTGACCGGGCCAGGAGATCGTGACGTAGCCAGCGGGTAATGTCGCAGTTGTGAGCAGCGCGGACGCGAGCCTGTTCGACGACGCAGCCCAGGAGGCCGAGCACGCTCAAGCGCCCTTGGCGGTGCGGATGCGACCCCGTTTCCTTTCCGAAGTTGTCGGCCAGGACCATCTGACCCGGGACGGATCGCCGCTACGGAAGCTGGCGGATAACGACGCGCCCATGTCGGTCCTGCTGTGGGGTCCGCCTGGCAGCGGCAAGACCACGCTCGCGTATGTGGTCAGCAACGTGACCAGGCGGCGGTTCATCGAGCTGTCCGCGGTATCGGCCGGCGTGAAGGACGTGCGCGCCGCGATCGAGACGGCGCGCGGCGAGCTCGCCATGACAGGGCAGCAGACCGTGCTGTTCATCGACGAGGTGCACCGGTTCTCCAAGACGCAGCAGGACGCTCTGCTGCCGG
Organism: uncultured Actinomycetota bacterium; assembly: GCA_963718765.1. GTDB lineage: Bacteria > Actinomycetota > Actinomycetes > Streptosporangiales > Streptosporangiaceae > JAJYUU01. The sequence continues at coordinate 196,294 of CAVQZV010000014.1, read as the reverse complement.
CGGTGGAGAACCGCTGGGTTTCGTTCATCGGTGCAACTACCGAGAACCCGTCGTTCTCCGTGGTCGGACCGCTGTTGTCCCGGTCCCTGCTGCTGACGCTGCGGCCGCTGGCCGACGCGGATGTGCTGGTGGTCATCGAGCGGGCGCTCGCCGACGAGCGGGGGCTGGCCGGCCGGGTGCGGCTCGCCGAGGGGGTGGCCGCGCACCTGGTTCGGCTGTCCAACGGGGACGCGCGACGGGCGCTGACGTACCTGGAGGCTGCGGCGATCGGCCTGCCCGCCGGCGGCGAGATCACCGTCGAGCTGCTGGAACGCGCGGTGGACCGCGCGATGGTCCGCTATGACCGCGCCGGGGACCAGCACTACGACGTGATCAGTGCGTTCATCAAGAGCATGCGCGGCAGCGACGCGGACGCCGCCCTGCACTACCTCGCCCGGATGATCGAGGCGGGGGAGGATCCCCGGTACATCGCCCGGCGGCTCATCGTGCATGCGAGCGAGGACGTCGGCATGGCCGACCCGACTGCGCTGCAGACGGCGGTGGCGGCGGCCCAGGCCGTCGAGTTCGTCGGGCTGCCCGAGGCACAGCTGAACCTGGCCCAGGCGGTCATCCACATCTCGCTCGCGCCTAAGTCGAACGCCGTGGCCAAGGCCATCCTGTCGGCTCGCGCCGACGTCCAGCAGGGGCTGGCCGGGCCGGTACCGCGGCACCTGCGCGACGCGAGCTACCCGGGCGCTGCCCGCCTCGGTCACGGCAAGGGCTACGTCTACCCGCATGACGATCCGGCCGGGGTAGTGCAGCAGCAGTACGCGCCCGACGGCGTGGCCGGCCGGCGCTACTACGAGCCGACCGCCCGCGGCGGCGAGGCCCGGGTCAGTGAGCGCGCCGAACGGATCCGCGCGGTCCTCGACGGCGACCCGCACGATGCCGAGGCCGACCCGGAACGGCCGAACAGGGGAGCGGGCTAGTTCCTGGCGGGCCGTCTGCGCCGCTCGCGGCCGCGATAAGGTCGGCGCAGGCCGCCAGCAGGCGGTCGACGGGGGGTGTGGTGAGGAAGGGCGGACTCATGAGGAAGGGGCGGGCATGAGCGCCGGGCAGCTGGCGGCGCTGATCGCCGCGGTTGCCTTCGCCGTGCTGGCGGCCGTGAGTGTAGTCGTGCTGATCAAGCTCAGCCGGGTGCTGTCCACCGCGAAGCGGCTGATGATCGACTACTCGGGGCGTGCCGACCTGCTGCTTGACCGGGCGCAGGCGGCCGTGGACCGCACCAATGAGCAGCTTGCGCGAACGGACTCCATCACCGCAGGCATGGACCAGGTGACGGCCAACATGGCGGAGCTGTCCGGCCACGTGGTGGCGATCACCGGACTGGCCAGGGCCATGTCTGCCGCCGTCAGCACACCGGTGACCGGACTCGCCGCGCTGGTCCACGGCGTGCGCCGGGCCGTGATCGTGCGCCGGTCGGTGCAGGCCGCCACGCTGGCGGACCCGCAGCGGGGGCGCGCTGCGGTGCTTGCTGACCCCGTGACCCGCGCCGTCATCACCACTGCGACCGGCCCGGCTCCGGCGGTACCGCCGGCGCGCGCGCAGCTGGCGGGACCGCGGTGATACGGCGCGGATTCTGGCTCGCCACCGGGGCGGCCCTCGGCGTGATGGGTTACCGCCGCGTGACCCGGCTGGCTCGTGGGCTCGGCCTCGGAGTCGAGGGTCCGCCCGCGGCCGGGCAGAACGGACGGCATGCCGATTCGCGCCAGGTGCGCGGCAACGATAACCTGACTGGCCGCCCGCGCCATCAGGCACCGGCTCGGCGTCGCGGTGCGATCGCCAGTACCGTGTCGGCCGCCGTGTTCGTCCGGGACGTGCGGGAGGGCATGGCAGAGTATTGGAGTCTTCACCGCGGGGAGTTAGCCCGTACGCTCGGGAGTCGGAGTGACCGGTCCGCCTCAGCCGGATTCGGCGCCAGCGAACAGCGCACATCCGGGCGCTGAACAGTCCGCTTCCCGGCCCTGGCGTGTCCGGGCCGGAGTCGAGATGAAGGATGGCCGCCATGGAGTCGGCAGAGATCGTCCGCCGTTTCCTGAGCTACTTCGAGCAGCAGGGGCACACGGTGGTGCCCTCGGCCAGCCTCGTCGCCGACGACCCGACGCTGCTGCTGGTCAACGCCGGGATGGCGCCGTTCAAGCCGTACTTCCTGGGCCAGCGGACTCCGCCGTTCCGGCGGGCGACGTCCTGCCAGAAGTGCGTGCGGACGCCGGACATCGAGGAGGTCGGGAAGACCACCCGGCACGGCACCTTCTTCCAGATGCTGGGCAACTTCTCCTTCGGCGACTACTTCAAGGACAAGGCCATCCCGTTCGCCTGGGACCTGCTCACCCGGTCTGAGGCAGATGGCGGGTTCGGCTTCCCTGAGGGCCGGATGTGGGTCACGGTGCTGCACGACGATGACGAGGCAGCCAAGCTCTGGCATGACGTCGTCGGTGTCCCCGAGAGCCGGATCCAGCGGCGAGGGCTCGCCGACAACTACTGGCACATGGGCGTGGCAGGCCCCGGTGGCCCGTGCTCGGAGATCTACTACGACCGCGGGCCTGAGTACGGCCGGGAAGGCGGCCCGGAGGTCGACGAGGATCGGTACCTGGAGGTCTGGAACCTCGTCTTCATGCAGTACCAGCTCGGTGCGGTGCGGGCAAAGACGGACTTCGACGTGGTGGGCGACCTGCCGTCCCGCAACATCGACACCGGCATGGGCATGGAGCGGATGGCCGCGCTGCTGCAAGGCGTGGACAACATCTACGAGATCGACACGATGTGGCGGGTGCTCGAGCGCGCCGCAGAGCTGACCGAGCAGCGATACGGCGTCGACGAGCGCTCCGACGTTGCCCTGCGGGTAGTGACCGACCACGTTCGCACCGCGGTCATGCTGGTGGCCGACGGCGTGATCCCGTCCAACGAGGGTCGCGGCTACGTGCTGCGCCGGATCCTGCGGCGCAGCATGCAGAAGCTGCGGCTGCTGTCGGGCGCGCAGCGCGGCGGCTACGGCGCCGGGCGGGGCGGCGCGGACGAGAATTTCATGCACGAGCTGTCGGCGGTCGCGATCAGAGCGCTCGGCGAGCAGTACACCGAGCTGATAAGGGATGCGCCCAACATCCATACGGTCATCGACGCGGAAGAGGCGGCGTTCTCCGCGACGCTGCGCACTGGCAGCGCGATCTTCGACGCGGCCGTCGAGGAAACCCGGCGGGGCGATCGCGAGACCATCGGCGGCGCGCAGGCATTCCAGCTGCATGACACCTACGGGTTCCCGATCGACCTGACCCTGGAAATGGCGGCCGAGCAGGGCCTGGCCGTTGATGAGGCGGAGTTCCGCCGCCTGATGACCGAGCAGCGGCAGCGCGCCAAGGCTGACGCTGCGGTCAAGAAGACCGGCAACGCCGACATTTCCGTGCTCGCCCGCGTGCTCGAGCAGGCCGGCCGGGTCACCTTCACCGGGTACGACGAGGTCGCGGCCGACGCGACCGTGGTCGGCCTCATTGTGGGCGGGGTGGCCGTGCCGGCCGCGGGCGCCGGCACTGCCGTCGAGGTGGTGCTGGACCGGACTCCGTTCTACGCCGAGGGCGGCGGTCAGCTGGCCGACAACGGCGTCATCACGTCGGCCGGAAGCGGGGCAGGCGATTCCGCGACCGTGTCGGTGACAGACGTGCAGTCGCCGCTGCCCGGCCTGATCGTGCACCGTGGCACCGTGACCGCGGGTGAGATCGTGGTCGGCGCGACGGTGCATGCCGACATCGACGTCGAGCGACGCCGGGCCATCTCCCGCTCGCATACCGCCACGCACCTGGTCCACCGTGCCTTCCGGGGGGCTCTCGGCGAGTCGGCCGCGCAGGCAGGGTCGGAGAACGCGCCTGGCCGGTTCCGCTTCGACTTCACCGCTCTCGGGTCAGTGGCCGAGTCGGTGCTGGCCGCTGCCGAGGAGGAGGTCAACCAGGTCCTGATCAGCGACCTGGAGGTGCGGGCCTTCCATACCTCGCTCGACGAGGCACGCGCGATGGGCGCGCTCGCGCTGTTCGGCGAGAAGTACAGCGACCAGGTTCGCGTCGTCGAGGTCGGCGAATACTCGCGCGAGCTGTGCGGCGGCACGCACGTGGCCAGATCAGGCAACCTGGGCTTGATCAAGATCCTCGGTGAGTCGTCGATCGGGTCCGGGGTCCGGCGGGTCGAGGCGCTGGTGGGCATCGACGCGTTCCGGTACCTGGCCAAGGAGAGCGTCCTGGTGAGCCAGCTATCCGAGCAGCTCAAGGCGCGGCGCGAGGAGTTGCCGGAGCGGATATCGGGAATCGTCACCCGGCTGCGGGAGGCCGAGCGTGACCTGGAGCGGGCGCAGTCCGCGCAGCTACTCGGCGGCGCGGCCGACGAGGCCGACCGTGCCGAGGACGTCGGCGGTGCGGCCTTCGTCGCCTACCGCGTCCCCGACGGCGTGGCCGCCGATCAGGTCCGGAAAGTGGCTCTGGACATCCGGGGCCGCATTCCGGCGGACCGGCCGGGAGTCGTCATGACGATCGGCGTGGCAGACGGGCGGCCGACGGTGGTCGTGACCGTCAGCGACGCGGGCCGGTCGCGCGGTCTCCGGGCCGGCTCACTGGTCCTCGCCGCGTCGGGCGCGCTGGGCGGCCGAGGTGGCGGCAAAGACGACGTCGCGCAGGGCGGCGGGGCGCCGCTGGGCGACCGCGCCGGGGAGCTCATCGATTCCGCCGGCGAGGCGGTTCGCGCTCTTATTCGGGACATAATGGGCTCAGGTGCCGTAGGGTGAGTCCGTGTCGCTGCCAACTTGTGGCCGGACCGAAACAATGCGTGTCCGCTGCCTGTCCATCCCCAGAGCCTCGCGGTGGCCCAATCCGAGGGCAGCTGCCGTGAGGCCGGGTGTCCGGGTGGGCATCGACATCGGCTCCGTGCGGATTGGCGTGGCCCGCAGCGACCCCGACGGCGTGCTCGCGTCTCCGCTCGAGACCGTCCGTCGCGGGACGGGTGACCTGACCGAGCTGGTGCGGATCACGACCGACAGCGACGCGATCGAGGTCGTCGTTGGCCTTGCCGTTGGCCTGCGCGGCAGCGAGGGCAAGGCAGCCCGCGACGGCAGGGCGTTCGCATCGGCGCTGGCGGATCGGCTCGCACCCGTGCCGGTCCGCCTGGTAGACGAGCGGTTCACCACGGTTCTGGCGCATGCTGCCCTGCAGCAGGGCGGCATGGATTCACGTGCCCGGCGCGCGTCGGTCGACAAGGCGGCCGCGGCTGTCGTGCTTCAGGGCGCCCTGGACAGCGAGCGTGCGACAGGGCAGCCGGCTGGTCAGCTCGTTGACGCGGGAGGCGAGTACCGATGAGCCGCGAGGGGTACGAGGGCTGGAACTCGCCGCCGCGCAGCCGGGATAGCGACGGCGGGCGGCGCTCTCATCGGCGTCGCGGGTCTGGTCCCGCTGACGACCGGCGGCAGGCTACCGGGCGCGACGACGATGCTTCCGAGTACGGCCCGGAGGTCTACGCCGACCAGGGCGACTATGGCTCGCAGCGGCACACGGGGCCGCAGGGGTACGGAACTGACGGCTACGGCGGCGACAACCGGGGTGGCGGCGATCCGGCGGCCGGCTACGGCGGCGACTACCGGGGTGGCGGCGATCCGGCGGCCGGCTACGGCGGCGACTACCGGGGTGGCGGCGATCCGGCGGCCGGCTACGGGAATGGCTACCAGGGCGGCTACGGCCAGGAGCAATACGCGGAGGGCGGCTACGCTGACCAGGGCTATGGCGGCGGCTACGCCGACGACCAGTACGGTGGCGGCGGCCAGGATGCTTACACCGCCGGCGACCCTTACACCTCCCGCGATCCCTATACCAGCGGGGAGTACGGCGCGGCTGACCCGTTCGCCAGGCCGGACCCGCGCGCCAGCGGTCCGCACAACATGACCGACCCGCGCGCCTCGACCGATTCCTACCGGCGCGGGCGTGATCCGTACGACACCGGTGGTGGCGGCTATGCCGGCCCCGATGGCTATGCGGACGGAGCCGGGTACGGCGACGCGACCGGGTACCGGGGCCAGGATGGCTACGGCCGGCAGGACGGTTACGGCGGGCAGGACGGATTTGCCGGGCAGGACGGATTCGCCGGGCACGATCCGTACGCCAGCGCAGCCGGGGACGGCTATGAGCGCGGGGCCTACGACCAGCAGGACGACGAGCTGTACCGGTGGCGCGACCCGCAGGATGCCGGGGACGACCCCGGCCTGACGCGCCGCCGCTCCGCCGGGGAGGGCGAGCTCGACGCGGAGGACCCCCGTCACGACGGCTTCTTCCGCGGCTTCGGCGCCGGCGACGACGACCTGGGCGGCCATGGCCGGCGCAGCGGCGGGGGCCGGGGCAAGAGCGGGGGACGTCCGCCCAAGCCGCCCAAGAAGCGCAAGAGCCACGCCGGGCTGATAGCGCTCGGCATCGTCCTCGCTATCGTCGCGGGCATCGCCTACACGGGCTACCACTACTACAGCCAGTACAAGGCGAAGCACGCGAGCTATGTGGGCTCGGGGTACGGGCACGTGCTCGTCATGGTCAAGACCGGCGACACGCTCGACGGGATCAGCACGCAACTGCTGCACAAGGGCGTGATCGAGGCGATCGACCCGTGGGCCTCGTATGTGGCGAACAAGTCCGGATTGCACCCCGGCACGTACCGGGTCCACCTGCACATGAGCCCGGCCGCGGCCTACGCGGCGCTGACGGACCAGAAGAACCTGATCAACTCGAAGGTGACGATCCCGGACGGGATGCGTGAAGCCGACATCCTGCCACTCCTGGCACAGAAGACCGGCATCCCGCTGAGCCAGTTCCAGGCGGCGATCAGCAACACAGCGCTCGGCCTGCCCGCGTACGCGCAGGGGAAAGCCGAGGGCTACCTGTACCCGGATACCTATGACCTCGCACCGGGCGAGACAGCGCTGAAGCTCCTCCAGACCATGGTGACGCAGTTCAACTCCGAGGTGGCGTCCATCCACCTGGTGGCTGCTGCGAACCAGGCGCAGTTCACTCCGGCCCAGGTCATCACCGGGGCCAGCATTCTGGAGGCCGAGGTGAGCTCGAAGTACTACGCCGACGTCGCCCGCGTCATCGACAACCGGCTGAACCAGAAAATGCCCCTGGGGATGGACAGCACGATTGCTTACATTGATGGCGTGCACACCGACAAGCTCACGGTGAGCCAGCTGAACGCGCCTGGCCCTTACAACACGCGGCTGAATAAGGGCCTGCCGCCCGGCCCGATCGACTCGCCCGACATCGCGGCGATCGAGGCGTTCCTGCACCCGGCCCCGCACTCCACCGCCGCCGACGCCTGGCTCTATTTCGTCACGGTGGACAAGACCGGCACGACCTACTTCACGGGCTCCTACTCCCAGTTCCTGAACTGGCAGGCGCTGGCGAAGAAGAACGGGGTGATCTAGGCCGGTGGCGGCCAGCCGGGCGGCGGTTCTCGGCTCGCCGGTCGCTCACTCGCTCTCGCCCGTCTTGCACCTCGCCGCTTACCGCGCGCTGGGCCTGGATGACTGGGCCTACGAGGCGATCGAGTGCGACGAGCAGCGGCTCCCCGGCCTGCTCGGCTCGCTCGGACCTGACTGGGCTGGCCTGTCGCTGACCATGCCGCTGAAGCGAGCCGTGCTGCCGCTGCTCGACCTGGCGCTGCCGCTGGTGACGCGCGTGGGCGCCGCGAACACGGTGCTCCTGCGCGGCAGCCGGCGCGTCGGCCATAACACCGATGTGCCGGGCATGGCGCGGGCGATGCGCGGCGCTGGCGTTACCCCGGAGCGGAACGTGGCCGTCATCGGCGGCGGCGCCACCGCCTGCGCGGCGATCGCGGCACTGCGGGACACCGTCACGGGCGAGATCACGGTGGCGGTGCGGGCACCTGAGCGGGCGGAGTCGCTGCTAGCAGTTGCGAGCCGGTTCCGCATGCAGGTCCGGCTGACCGAGCTGGGCCCTGGCCTCGCCAGCCAGGCCTGGGACCTGCTGATCTCGACCGTACCCGGGCACGCGGCGGAGCCGCTGGCCGAGCAGCTCGCACGCGGCGCAATCACCGCAAAAGCCGTGTTCGATGTCGTCTATGACCCATGGCCGACGGCGCTCGCGACCGCGGCCGCAGCGAGCGGTGCGACAGTTATCTCCGGTTATGAGTTGCTTATCCAGCAGGCTGTCGGCCAGGTCGAGCTCATGACGGGCCACCGGGCGCCGGTTGAGCAGATGCGCGCTGCCGGGCTGGCCGAACTGGACCGCAGGCGGAATAACCGCTAGCCGCCTCGTGCTAGCCACTACAGGGATAGCCACTCTGCCGATTCCTGCGGCAGCCGTGATGGGCTACTCTTGAAGACACAACGCCTGGTAGCCGGGTACCCCGGCGGACCACGCCAGGCGCGCAAGCGGAGGACCACCTCGGCCGCCTCCCACCTAGCCAGCTAGGTCGCCGCAGCCACGCCGCCCGTGAGGTGATCGGAAGGCGGGATGCGGGACTGTCGGCGGGTATCTATGCCAGGTCGCGCGAGGTGCGGCCTGGCGGCCAGCAGGCCCGGCGGCTTGCTGACAGGCCGGACGCCTTCCGCCGGAGTCCCTAGGACGCCGGACGGAGGTAGCGTCGCGGGAGCGTGGCCTCAGGCGTGTCCTGAGGCCGGGCAGACTCCCGCACTGGTGGCCCCGCAGCGCAACAGATGCGGGGCCTTTCACTTCTGCAGCAGAGGTGGCTCCGCAATCAGGCCGGGGATAGTCCCCGAGCGTGAGCACAGTGACACAAGGAGGTCACATCAGCACCGAACCTCGTATCAACGAGCGCATCCGCGTCCCCGAAGTCCGGCTCGTCGGCCCAGCTGGTGAGCAGGTCGGGATCGTCGCCATCAATGATGCGCTCCGGCTGGCCCAGGAGGCAGATCTCGACCTGGTCGAGGTTGCGCCCATGGCCCGGCCCCCTGTAGCCAAGCTGATGGACTACGGCAAGTTCAAGTACGAATCAGCCTTGAAGGCCAGGGAGTCGCGCAAGAACCAGGCCCAGACTGTGATCAAGGAGATCAAGCTGCGGCCCAAGATCGACCCGCACGACTACGGCACGAAGAAAGGCCATGTCGAGCGGTTCCTCAAGCAAGGCGACAAGGTCAAGGTAACGATCATGTTCAGGGGACGGGAGCAGTCCCGGCCTGAACTCGGGTTCAAGCTCCTGCAGAAGCTGGCCGGCGACATTGCCGAGCTGGGCTTCGTCGAGTCTGCTCCGAAGCAGGATGGCCGGAACATGATCATGGTTATCGGGCCGCATAAGCGTAAGACCGAGGCGATGGCGGCGGCCAGGGCGGAGCGGGCCACCCGCTCGGGCAGCCGGGATACAGCTTCGGCTGAGCCAGAGGCCCAGGCGGCGACTCCGGCGGCAGACACAGTGCCAGCCGCCGACACAGCGCCAGCCGCGGACACCGTGCCAGCCGCGGACACCGTGCCAGCCGCGGACACCGTGCCAGCCGCGGACACAGTGCCAGCCGCGGACACCGTGCCAGCCGCGGACACCGTGCCAGCCGCGGACACCGTGCCAGCCGTGGACACCAGGCCAGCCGCGCGCAGCAGCCGGACCGCGCGCAGTGCGCCGACGGCAGAAACGACGCCAGCGGCGAACTCAGAGCCGGCCGCAACCTCTGACGCGGCTGAACCCCCGCAGCAGACGGCCGAGCCGTCGGCCAGCGCCGGCGACACGGCACCGCCAGCGCGCCCAGCGGCACCGCGCCCGGCCGCGCCACGCGGCGGGCCGGCGTCGGCCGCTCCGCGGCCAAGTGCGCCGCGCGGCACGACCGGAGCCAGGTCGGCGGCTTCGGCGAAGCCTGCGCCGCCGCGCCGGTCTGGTGACGCTCCGGTGCCCGGGCCGCGCCCGGTCGCCGCGGACGCTGGCCGATCGGCCGCTTCGAGACCTGCACGCGAGGCTGATAGGTAGACACCAGCCACGCCGCGGGCTGAATTCAGCCCGCGGCCTGTCACATCAGGCCGGGCAGCCGTGCTGCCCGGCGAGGAATGCCGTGCCTGACGGCACGCCACGCGGACGTGCCTGCGCACGAGGGAACGGAGACACGGCGACATGCCGAAGATGAAGACGCATAGCGGTTCCAGCAAGCGGTTCCGGCTGACGGGGACCGGCAAGATCATCCGGCGGCGTGCCAACCGTGCTCACTATCTCGAGCACAAGCCGAGCACGACGACCCGGCGCCTGGCCGGGTATGTAGAGCTGTCGCCGGGCGACAGCAAGAAGATCAGGAAACTGCTGGGTAAGTGACCCAGCCCGCTGCGAGAAAGTGAGTCGTCCAGATGGCACGCGTGAAGCGGGCGGTCAATGCCCACAAGAAACGCCGGGTAGTCCTCGAGCGCGCTAGCGGCTACCGGGGCCAGCGGTCGCGCCTGTACCGCAAAGCGAAGGAGCAGCAGCTCCATTCGATGACATACGCCTACCGGGACCGTAAGGACCGGAAGGGCGCCTTCCGGCGGCTGTGGATTCAGCGGATCAATGCCGCGGTCCGCGCCGAAGGCATGACCTACAACAGGTTCGTCCAGGGGCTCCGGCTCGCCGAGGTCGAGGTTGATCGCCGGATGCTAGCGGAGCTGGCTGTCTCCGATCTGCAGGCGTTCTCCGCCCTGGTCGAGGTCGCCCGGCAGGCACTGCCAGCCGACGTCAACGCGCCGGCGGCTTAGGTCCGTAATGACCCGGCCGGCCGCTCTGGGCCTGGTGGTGCCCCGGGGCTTCGCTCGGCCCGGGTGAAGGCCGCCCGCCAGCTTGGGAAGAAGGCCTTCCGGGAGCGTGGCCGGAGCTTTCTCGCTGAGGGTCCGCAGGTCGTCAGGGAGGCCCTGCGCACCCCCGGCGTGGTGACCGAGCTGTTTGTCACGGGCCAGGGCCGGGCCCGGCATCCGGACCTAGCGGCGCAGGCGTCTGGTCTGGGTGTGCCGGTGCACGAGGTCGGCGGCGAGGTGATGGCCGAACTCGCCCAGACCGTCACCCCGCAGGGGCTGCTGGCGGTGTGCCGCTTCGTCGATGTGCCGCTCGCCGCGCTGACCGGCGCGCAGCCGCGCCTGGTTGCGGTCCTGGCGAGCGTGCGTGACCCGGGCAACGCGGGCACGGTCCTCCGATCCGCCGACGCCGCCGGCGCTGATGGCGTGGTGTTCTCGGCTGCGTCGGTCGACCCCTACAACGCCAAGTGCGTCCGGTCCTCGGCCGGCAGCCTGTTCCACCTGCCCGTTGTCGCGGGGCCGGCACTCACTGATGTCATCGCCGGGCTGCGCGCGGCGGGTCTCCAGGTGCTTGCCGCCGACGGCCGCGCCGGCCATGTCCTCGACGATCCGGCGAGCGGGCCGGACCTGACCCTGCCGACGGCCTGGCTCTTCGGCAACGAGGCGTGGGGGCTGCCGGACGGCCTGCTCGCGCTCGCCGACGCGGCGATCGCCGTGCCGATCTACGGCAAGGCTGAGAGCCTCAACCTCGCCGCGGCCGCAGCCCTCTGCCTGTACGCGTCGGCACGGCATGCGCGCAGCCGGCCGTGACGCAGGACACCTCGGCGCTATCACGGCGGTACCGCCTCGGTAGTACTGTCCGGGGTTGCGGATGGGCTAAAGTCTGATCACGTTGCGTCATCTTCTATCCGGTGGCGAGCCGCCGCGGGATCCCTATGACGCAGCGGCGCTGCGACGGCGGTCTTCCCCCGGGTCTGCCGAGTGGCCGTGGCTTGGCGCGCGCTGAGTCGTGCCGGGGGCAGGAAGTTAATTCAGGCTCCCAGAGGCGGGCGCGGTGGACGGGATCGTCGCAGGCGGGTCGGCGGCCAGGGCTATGGCTGCGGCTGCTGCCGTGCCGACGGCCGCGCTGTCTGGCGGCCTCGTTCCGTCCTCGCTCTTGATCGCCGACGACCTGCCCGACGGCCTGGTGATCGCCGACCGGACGGCCCGGGTCACGGTCTTCAACCAGGCAGCGACCCGTCTCACCGGCATCCCGCTGGCGGCCGCGCTCGGCCGGGATGTGCGGCAGGTGCTGCCGCTGCACGACCACGAGAACCGGAGCTGGTGGACGCTCACCGAGCCCTACGATGGCCTGTCCACCAGGACCAGGCATCCGGAGCACGCGCTGTTCCTGCCGGACGGCACGGAGCTGCTGGTGAGCGTCGGCTATGTCCGCGAGCGTCGCAGCGGTGGCGGATCCGGCGACGTGCGCCGCCTCGTTATCACCCTGCGAGGCGCCAGGGACCGGATGCTGCTTGAGCGCAGCCGTGCCGATCTGGTCTCGACCGTCGCCCATGAGCTGCGTTCGCCGCTCACCAGCGTCAAGGGGTTCACAGCGACCCTGCTCGCCAAGTGGCCGAGGTTCACCGACGACCAGAAGCGCGTGATGCTAGAGACCGTCAACGCGGATGCAGACCGCGTCACGCGGCTGATCACCGAGCTACTGGACGTGTCCAGGATCGAAGCCGGCCGGATCGAGCTGCACCGGGAGCTCGTCGACATCCCGGCCAGAGCCAGGAAGATCATTAACGGCCGGGTCGCGGCCGGTGACAGCGACGACCGGTACCGGATCGAGGCGGCGAGCCACCTGCCGGAGACCTGGCTCGACGCCGACAAGGTCGACCAGATCCTCTCGAACCTGATCGAGAATGCGGTCCGGCACGGGGCTGGTACCGTAACGACTGTGGTGGAGTCGGCGGTCGTGGCAGGGGCTCCTGGCGTCGCGGTGGCAGTGCGCGACCAGGGGCCTGGCATCGCGCCTGAGGTTGCGCCCCGGGTCTTCACCCGGTTCTGGCGCGCCAAGCGGCGCGGCGGCGCCGGGCTCGGGCTGTTCATCGTCAAGGGGCTGGTGGAGGCCCACGGCGGCGAGATCACGGTGCACCAGGCACCAGGCGGCGGCGCGGAGTTCCGATTTACCATGCCCGCCGGGACTCCCGACTTCGGCTAGCCGGCGGGCCTTCGCCTCCAGTCAACCGCGCCGCGCCGGGTTTTCAGCCGGAATCGATTGCGAGTAACCCATTGCCAGAGGAGTGCTGGGACTGAAATGTCCGCGCCGAACAAGGCTTTTGACCCCGTCGAGGTCGCCGCGCTGGCGCCTGCGGAAGTGCAACTCAGGGAGGCCGACGCGCTGTCGGCCATCGCAGCCGCGCGCGATCTCGACGAGCTCAAGGCTGCCCGGATCGCGCACGCCGGTGACCGGTCGCCGCTGTCGCTGGCCAGAGCCGAGATCGGCGCCTTGCCGCCGGCCGCCCGAGCGGAGGCGGGCAAGCGTGTCGGTGCCGCGCAGGCTGCCGTCCGGACGGCGCTCACCGAGCGCCAGGCTCACCTTGAGGCCGAGCGCGATCAGCGGGTGCTGGTCGAGGAAGCCGTGGATGTGACGCTGCCGTGGGACCGGTCGCTGCGCGGCGCCCGGCATCCGGTCACCACCGTGGGCGAGCGGCTCGTCGATGTCTTTGTCGCCATGGGCTACGAGGTCGCCGAGGGCCCGGAGGTCGAGGCCGAGTGGTACAACTTCGACGCGCTGAACTTCCCGCCTGACCATCCCGCCAGGGAGATGTACGACACCATCTTTGTCGCGGGCAGCGACGGTGCCGAGCGCTCCGGCGTGCTGCTGCGCACGCACACCTCGCCGGTACAGATCCGCGCGCTGCTCACGCGCCCGCTGCCGCTGTATGTGGTCAGTCCCGGCAAGTGCTATCGCACTGACACCCTGGACGCGACCCACAGCCCGGTCTTTCATCAGATCGAGTGCCTGGCGGTGGACCAGGGCCTGACCATGGCTGACTTGCGCGGCGCGATCAACGCGTTCGTGGAGGCCATGTTCGGCGAGGGGCTCCAGACCAGGCTGCGGCCCGACTTCTTCCCGTTCACCGAGCCGTCAGCGGACGTGTCGATGGAGTGTCACGTCTGCCGCGGCGCGTCCACGCGGCCCGACGGCGCGCCATGCCGGGTTTGCCGGTCTCAGGGCTGGATCGAGATCGCGGGCTGCGGCATGGTGAACCCGCGCGTCCTGGCGGCCTGTGGCATCGATACCGACCGCTACAGCGGCTTTGCCTTCGGCCTGGGCATCGACAGGTCGGTCATGGTCCGGGACGGTGTCACCGATATCCGGGACACGCTCGAGGGCGACGTGCGGTTCAGCCGAGCCTTCGGAATGGAGGCGTGATGCGGCTACCGCTGTCGTGGCTGCTCGAGTTCGCGGCCGCAGAAGTACGCCCGGATGACGAAGCCGCCGTGCAGGACATGGCCGCGCGGCTGACCGCCTGCGGCCTCGAGGTCGAGTCGATCGAGCACGTCGGCCACGACATTTCCGGCGTGGTCATCGCCGAGGTGCTCGACGTCGAGGAGCTGACCGGGTTCAACAAGCCGATCAGGTCCTGCCAGGTGTCGACCGGCGACGGGCAGAACCGGCACGTGATCTGCGGTGCCACCAACTTCGCGGCGGGGGACCGGGTCGTACTGGCGGCACCAGGTGCCGTGTTGCCGGGTGGCTTCGAGATTGGCGCGCGCAAGACCTACGGCCGCGTCTCGGAGGGCATGATCTGCTCTGCGGCGGAGCTGGCGATCGGCGAGGATCACACCGGCATCCTGGTGCTGTCGGCCGATGCGCCGCTCGGCACCGATTTCGTCAGCTATGCCGGCCTGCGCGACGTGGTCTTCGACATCAACGTCACGCCCGACAAGGGCTATGCGCTGTCGGTCCGCGGCGTGGCGCGCGAACTCGCCATCTCCTACCGGGTGCCGTTCACTGACCCTGCTGACGTCGGGCTGCCCGGCGATGTCGAGGTGATCTCGGCCGACGTCTACCCGGCGAGCATCGCCGACACTACAGCCTGCGACCGGTTTGCGCTCCGCGAGGTGCACGGCCTGGATCCGGCGATGCCGGCCCCGATCAGCATGAAGATCAGGCTCGCCAGGGTCGGCCAGCGATCGGTGTCGCTCGCCGTGGATGTCACGAACTACCTGATGCTGGAGCTGGGCCAGCCGCTGCATGCATTCGACAGGGCCGCTTTGACGGGCCCGATCGTCGTGCGCCGCGCCCTGCCGGGCGAAAAGCTGGAAACGCTCGACCACGTGGTCCGGACGCTCGACCCCGAGGACATCCTCATCACCGACTCCTCCGGGCCGATCTCGCTGGCCGGCACTATGGGCGGCGTTGCGACCGAGGTGTCTGCTGCCTCGCGTGACGTGGTGGTTGAGGCGGCACACTTCTCCGCTCGCGGCATCGCCAGGGGAAGCCGGAGGCACCGGCTCGCCTCGGAGGCGTCGGCACGATTTGAGCGCGGAGTGGACCCTGAGCTCCCGCTGCGTGCCTCCGCCAGGGCAGCGGCGATGCTGGCCGCGCTCGGCGGCGGAACCGTGGTGCCCGGCTGCTCGATGGCCACCGCCGAAATCCCGGCGGTGACGATTGCGATGGCGACCGACTACCCCGACCGGCTGGCCGGGGTGGTGTACGGGCTGGACACCGTCCGTGCCCGGCTGCGTGAGGTGGGCTGCACCGTTATCCAGAAGCCCGGGGATCAGGTACCCGAGCCGGATGGCGGCGTCGTAGCGACGGCAGCGGACACCAGCCCGGCGGGCCTGTCCAGCGGGCAACTGACCACCAGGCACGCCCGGCACGACCACGGCAGGCACGACCGCCCTGACCTGATGCTGCTGGTGACGCCGCCGTCCTGGCGGCCAGACCTGACCGACCCGGCCGATCTGGCAGAAGAGGTCATCAGGCTGGAGGGATACCAGAACATCCCGGTCAGCGCGGTGCGCGCGGCAGGAGGCAAGGGCCTGACCGGCCGCCAGCTGCTCCGCCGCACAGTGAGCCGCGCGCTGGCCTACGGCGGCTTCGTCGAGGTGATGAGTCATCCATTCACCTCGACTGCGGACTTCGACAAGCTCCAGCTGGTGCCCGAGGATCCCGCCCGACTGGCAGTGCGACTCGCCAACCCGCTGACCGACGACGAGCCGCTGATGCGCACGACGCTGCTGCCCGGTCTGTTCCGCACGCTGGCGCGCAACGTCGGCCGCGGCTTCGCCGACGTCGCCCTGTATGAGTTCGGGCTGGTGTTCCGGCCGCGCGCGGAGGCGCCGGCTGCCGCGCCGATCCTGCGAGTAGACCGCGGGCCGACGGTGCACGAGATCGCCCAGCTTGAGGCGGCGC
Source organism: uncultured Actinomycetota bacterium (assembly GCA_963718765.1). GTDB lineage: Bacteria > Actinomycetota > Actinomycetes > Streptosporangiales > Streptosporangiaceae > JAJYUU01. The sequence goes on along the minus strand of CAVQZV010000014.1, from coordinate 180,118 downwards.
TGCCGGACCAGCCGCTGCACGTCGGTGCCGTCCTCGCTGGCCAGGCGGAGCCGGCCGGATGGTGGGGTCAGGGCAGGCCAGCAGGCTGGCAAGACGCCGTCGAGGCGGCGCGCCGGGTACTGCAAACCAGCAGGGTTAACTTCGAGGTTCGCGCCGGCCGCCAGGAGCCGTGGCATCCGGGCCGCTGTGCCGCGCTGTTCGTCCGGAGCGAGCATGGACAGGAGTGGCTGGCCGGTCATGCCGGCGAGCTCCACCCGCGCGTCGTGGCGGCGTTCGGGCTGCCGGCCCGGACGGCGGCTGTGGAGCTCGACATGTCGGTCATCGAGACGGCCGCCGATGCGCTCGCTCCGGTGCAGGCGCCCGAGCTGTCCAGCTACCCGGTAGCCGTGCAGGACGTGGCGCTGAGCGTGCCGGAGTCGGTGCCGGCGGCAGACGTGGAGCGTGCGCTCGCGGCGGGCGCCGCCACCGCTGGCGACGTGCATCTCGAGTCAGTGCGGCTGTTCGACGTCTATACGGGCGATCAGGCCGGGGAGGGGCGCAAGTCACTCGCCTACACGCTTCGGTTCCGCGCGCCAGACCGCACGCTCACGGCGGAGGAGGCAAGCGCGGCACGGGACGCCGCCGTGGCTGAGGCGGCTCGTGCCACCGGCGCCATCCTGCGCACCGCCTGATGGTGACCTCACCTGAGAAAATTCTGGTCAGACCTACCGATAACTGCTACCTTCTACGCGCTGCGTGCGCTGCCGCGGCATCGGCGCTCGCCCTGACCGGCCGAGTCCGGCTGGGTGTCATCCTCAGGAGCTGGTTGTCGTGGCCATGCGCTTTAATCCGCCGCCGGGCTGGCCGCCGCCGCCGGAAGGATTCACGCAGGATCCCGGCTGGCGGCCCGACCCCAGCTGGCCGCCAGCCCCGGCGGGATGGCAGCTGTGGGTGGCAGATGACCAGGACACTGCTGCAGCCAGCGGGCTGACGACGGGCTCCGTCCGTTACCCGCGGGCTCCTGCCCTGGCGGGTTTCCCTGAGGCCCCGCCCATGTACCCGCCAACTCCGTCATCGGATACCGACAGCATGGCCGTCGCCGCGTTCGTGCTGGGACTGCTGGGTTTCGTGTGGATCTGCGCGATCCTGGCCATCGTATTCGGCATCATCGCGCGCAATCGCATACGGCGGACATTCGAGCGGGGCAGGGGCCAGGCGACCGCCGGGATCGTGCTCGGCAGCATCTGGCTAGGGCTTTATGTCGTCGGCATCGTCGTCGCCGTTGTCGTCGCCATCACGAGCAGCAGTTCTTCGTCAGCGCCGCCTGCGCCGGCGTCCACCGCGGCGGGCAGCCAGGCCGTCAAGCCCTGGACGCTCAAAGCCGGCGCCTGCTTTGACATGCCGGCCGTAGCGGCAGGCAAGGCCGTGAGCGTCCCATCGGTTGTCCCGATCCTGTGCACGCAGCCGCACAACGCACAGATCTTCGCGACCTTCAACGTCAGCGGATCGATGCTCAGCTATCCGGGCGACGCGAAGATGAGCAGTCTCGCCGGCAGCGGCTGCGCGGCGCGCGCCCCGGCGAGCCTGGACAGCGCCAGGGTGTCGGACTCCATGAGCATCCGGTACCTGTACCCGGAGGAAACGTCATGGCTTGCCGGTGTCAGGACTGTCAGCTGCGTCGTGTACAACCCGACGCCGACGCTGACGTCGTCGCTGCTCAAGAGCTAGCCCACGCCGAAGCAACGCGCTGAGCACCGCCGTGACCTGATCCGGGAAACCGTGGTTAACCGCGGCGGTAACTGTTACTTTCTACGCGTCGCGTGCACCGCCGCGACGTCGGCGCTAGCCCCTACCGGCCGAGTCCGGCTGGGTGTCATCGTCAGGAGCTGGTCGTCGTGGCCATGCGGTTCAATCCGCCGCCCGGATGGCCGCCTCCGCCGCCAGGATTCGTGCCGGGTCCTGGCTGGCGGCCTAACCCCCGATGGCCTCCACCGCCCCCTGGCTGGCGGCTCTGGGTGCCTGATAAGGACGAGCGAGACGACGGCCGTCCTGAGGGCTACCGTACGTACCGTGCGCGATCGCCGTCCACCGCGCCTGCATCGCACCGGCGGTCGTCGGCTTCGCCGGGGACGACACAGCTGACGGCGTCGCCGTGGCAAGAGTCCCCGCCGCCGTCGGGAACCAGCGGGATGGCCATCGCCGCGTTCGTACTCGGCCTCCTGGGCGTCGCGATTCTCGGCGTCATCTTCGGCATCGTTGCCCTGAAGCGCATCGGCACGACGCATCAGCGCGGCAAGGGTCTCGCGGTCGCCGGGATTGTGCTCAGCGCAGCGTGGGTCGCAGTAGGCGTCGTCCTCCTCGTCGTCGCCGGGTCGCTGCTCGGCAACTCCACGCCGAAGTCGCCCGGCGTGGCAGCCTCGTTGTCACCGGGGGCGAGCCAGAGCGTCGACCCCTTCACGCTCACGACCGGTGACTGCTTCGACAACCCGACGCCGACCGCAGGGCAGACGCAGACCGTCACGACGGTCGTCCAGACATCGTGCACTGACGCGCACAACGCGCAGATCTTCGCGACGTTCAACGTGAGCGGATCGCCGGCCAGCTATCCGGGCGATGCGAAGATGCACAGCCTCGCGAGCAGCGGCTGTACGTCCCGCGTCCAGGCGAGCCTGGACGGCAGCAAGCTAACAGCCTCCATGTCTATCCGGTTCCTGTACCCGCTGCAGGACTCGTGGGCTGGTGGTCAACGCACCATCAGCTGCATCGTCTATAACCCGACGCCGACGTTGACGTCGTCACTGCTCAAGAGCTAGGCGGCCCGCTGCGGCACTTGTATTGCACCGCCTGGACGTGAACCGGAACCTGTGGTCAATGGCGCCAGTAACTGCTAATTTCTACGCGTCGCGCGCGCCGTCGCGACATCGGCGCTAGCCCTGGCCGGCCGAGTCCGGGCTGGAGGCATCATCAGGAGCTGGTTGTCGTGGCCATCCGCTTTAATCCGCCGCCAGGCTGGCCTCCGCCACCGGAAGGGTTCACACCAGATCCCGGCTGGCGGCCCGACCCGAGCTGGCCGCCAGTGCCGCCGGACTGGCAGCTGTGGGTGCCCGAAGATACGCAGGGCGATGCCAGCACCGGCCTGACGCCTGGCTACATCGGTTATGCGCAGGCGCCGGCGCCGGTCGGCAGCCAGTGGGCGGGCTGGGCTCCGCCCGTGATGCCGTCCTCCAGCACCAGTGGCTTGGCCATCGCCGGGTTCGTGCTCGGCCTGCTGGGGTTCGGGGTCGTCACGGCGATACTCGGCATCGTGTTCGGCGCCGTCGCGCTCAGCCGTATTCGCACGACAGGCCAGGGAGGCAAGGGCCTGGCGATAGCCGGCATCGTGCTCGGCAGCTGCTGGCTCGCCCTCTTCGTCCTCCTCATCGTGATCGGCGCCGTCGTGGGCGCCACGTCAGGGCCGTCGACGACGGGCTAACCAGATGCCGAGGCTTAGCTGGGTGTCTTCAGGATGGTGACGATCTCGTGGCTGTCCTTGACGCACTTGGACGTCTCGCCTGTCTTCAGCAGCTGCGGCGTGTCCAGCCCCTGGCACGTCCAGCCGCTCACCTTGACCGGTCCGCCGCCGCCGTTTCCCGGCGCGAGGCCGTCGGCGATTGCCCGGGCGTACGCGGCCTCGATCTGCATTGCGGTCTGGCACGACACCTGGCCGCGGTCGACCTCGATCTGCACCGGCACGTGGGCGGCGGTCTTGCCGGTACCGCAAACCTGAACGGCGGTCGTCGTCGGCTGGCCGGCATCGCAGCCGGCTAGCACGAGGGCGGACAGGGCGGCGAGTGCCGCGATACGGGGCCGGACCATGCGGGCATGTCTCCTTTCGCCGCCCATCATGCCGCCTGGCCGCAGGCTGGCCCAGCCGGATAGCAGATCTGAGAGCCGGCCGTTACCGGTGGAATGCCCCCAGTTGCATAATCAGTCATAGACCTGCATAATCATTCATAGGATCCGGGTGACCGGACCCTTCATTGTCTGCGGTTCAGACAGGGGTCGCCCGAAGGAACGGAGGGTCAATGGGAGCGCGCATAGCAGTGGCTGGCGCCAGCGGCTACGCCGGCGGCGAGCTGCTCAGGCTGCTGTCCGGGCACCCCGACCTGGAGCTGGCCGTTGCCACCGCGTCAGGCAGCGCCGGAAAGACCATCGCCGAGCTGCACCCGCATCTGGCCGGCGTGCCGGGCCTGGCCAGCCAGGTCCTCGAGCCGCACGGCCCCGAGGCGCTGGCCGGCAGCGACCTAGTCTTCCTCGCGCTGCCGGCCGGACAGTCGGCCATCGCCGCAGCGCAGCTTCCCGGCGATGTCAAGGTGGTCGACCTCGGCCCGGATTTCCGGCTGGCGGACGGCGCGGCCTGGGCCCGGCACTACAGCGGCCCGCATCCGGGCCGCTGGGTCACCGGCACCCCTGAGCTGCCCGGCGCGCGCGCCCGCATCCGGGCCACGACGCGGGTGGCCGCGCCTGGCTGCTACGCCACGGCCGCCATCCTCGCCCTCACTCCGCTCGTGGCAGCCGGGCTGGCTGACCCTGCTGACATCGTGGTGGTGGCGGCGTCGGGGACCTCGGGTGCCGGGCGGTCGCTGCGCGCCGACCTGCTCGCCAGCGAGGTGATGGGCTCGGTCTCCGCGTATGCGATGGCAGGCGCCCACCGGCACACCCCGGAGATCGAGCAGGCGCTCGGCGAGGCGTGCGGGGTGCCGTCCTCGGTCAGCTTCACCCCGCTGCTAGCGCCGATGCCGAGGGGCATCCTGGCCACCTGCACGGCACGGCTCGCGAGGCCGAACATCAGTACTGCTGACCTGCGCTCGGCCGTCGCCGCCAGTTACGCGGGTGAGCCGTTCGTCACGCTGCTGCCGGAAGGAAGCTGGCCCGCCACTGCCGCGGTCGGCGGCTCGAACGGGGTTCAGCTTCAGGTGGCGGCCGACCCGCGCGCTGGCCGGGCAGTCGCCGTCGCGGCCATCGACAACCTCGGCAAGGGCGCCGCGGGCCAGGCCATCCAGGACGCCAACCTCATGCTCGGACTGGCGGAAACTGCCGGGCTCACCACCATCGGAGTCGCACCATGAGCGTCACCAGCCCGCAGGGCTTCCGGGCCGCCGGCGTGGCCGCCGGCATCAAGGAGTCAGGCAGCCCTGACGTCGCTGTCGTCATCAACGACGGGCCGAGTGAGGCGGCGGCCGGCGTGTTCACCGCGAACCGGGTGAAGGCGGCCCCGGTGCTGTGGAGCCAGCAGGTGCTGGCCGGCCACTCGGTGCGCGCTGTCGTGCTGAACTCGGGTGGCGCGAACGCATGCACCGGTCCGGCCGGCTTCCAGGACACCCACCGCACTGCGGAGCACATGGCCGGCCTGCTGGATACCGGCGCCGGCGAGGTCGCCGTCTGCTCAACCGGGCTGATCGGCGAGCGGCTTCCCATCGGCAAGCTGCTGGCCGGCGTGACAGCTGCGGCCGGGCAGGCCTCGAAGGACGGCGGGCTGGCCGCGGCCGATGCGATCAGGACGACGGACACGGTGCGGAAGACGTCCGCGGTCCAGGGCACCGGCTATCAGATCGGCGGAATGGCGAAGGGCGCCGCCATGCTAGCCCCGGCGCTGGCGACGATGCTCGTCGTGCTGACCACCGACGCCGACCTGCTCCCCGCCGACCTGGATGCGGCGTTGCGCTCGGCGGTGGCCACGACGTTTGACCGCCTCGACACCGACGGGTGCATGTCGACCAACGACACGGTGCTGCTGCTGGCGAGCGGCGCGAGCGGCACCGTCCCGGACAAGGCCGAGTTCACCGCCCTGGTGACGCAGGCCTGCGCTGACCTGGCCGGGCAGATGCAGGCCGACGCCGAGGGCGCCAGCAAGGCCATCACGATCGAGGTGACTGGGGCCGCGACCGAGCCGGACGCTGTCGAAGTCGGCCGCGCCGTGGCCAGATGCAACCTCCTCAAGTGCGCCATCGCTGGCGAGGACCCGAACTGGGGCCGGGTACTGGCGGCTGTCGGCACCACCAGCGCCGCGTTCGAGCCCGACCAGCTCAGCGTGGCCATCAACGGCGTCTGGCTGTGCAAGGCGGGCGAGCCGGGGGAGGACCGGTCCGCGGTCGACCTGTCACTCCGCGACGTGACGATCACCGTGGACCTCGCGGCCGGCCAGCACGGCGCGGCCATCAGGACGACCGACCTGACCGCCGAATACGTTCACCTCAACTCGGCGTACTCGACATGACGAACACCATCACCGAGGCCGGGGCGGTTTCCAAGGCGGCGACACTCATCGAGGCACTGCCGTGGCTCGAGCGGTTCCACGGCACGATCGTCGTGCTCAAGTACGGCGGCAACGCGATGAGCGACGACGACTTGCGGGTCGCGTTCGCCCAGGACGTGGTCTTCCTGCGATATGCGGGGCTGCAGCCCGTTGTGGTGCACGGCGGCGGGCCGCAGATCAACGCCCAGCTGGACCGGCTGGGCATGGAAGCGACATTCGCCGGCGGCTTGCGCGTTACGACCAAGGAGACGATGGACGTCGTCCGGATGGTTCTCACCGGGCAGGTCAACCGGGAGATCGTCGGTCTCATCAATGCGCACGGTCCGTTCGCCGTTGGCATGTCCGGCGAGGACGCCCACCTGCTGACGGCGCGGCGGATCCAGGCGGACGCAGGCGGGGAGCCGATCGACCTTGGCCAGGTGGGAGAGGTCCACGCGGTCAACCCCGGTGCGGTCCGGGCCCTCTTGGCTGACGGTCGGATCCCGGTGATCTCGAGCGTGGCGCGCAGCGCATCGGGCGAGGTGCTCAACGTCAACGCCGACACAGCGGCCGCGGCGATCGCCATCGAGCTCGGCGCGGCCAAGCTGGTGTTCCTGACTGACGTGGCCGGCCTGCACCGGAACTGGATGGGCGGGGACGAGGGCGATTCCCAGCCGGAGATCATCAGCCAGCTCACCGCGGCGCAGCTGGCCAGCCTGCTGCCGTCACTGTCGGAGGGCATGATCCCCAAGATGGCAGCCTGCCTGTCCGCGGTGCGCGGTGGCGTGCCGCAGGCGCACGTGCTTGACGGCCGGCTGCCGCACGCGATCCTGCTCGAGATCTTCACCGATTCCGGCATCGGCACCATGGTCGTGCCCGACACCCCCGAGGTCCACGAAGGAGCGGATCATGTCAGCGACTGAGCTACTGCAAGACCGGTACGGCGCCAGCATGATGCTGACGTACGGGATGCCGCCGGTCGCGCTCGCCCGCGGCCAGGGCTGCACCGTGTGGGACGTCGACGGCAACAGCTACCTCGACCTGATCGCCGGCATCGCGGTCAGCGCGCTCGGCCATGGTCACCCGGCGATCGTCGAGGCGGTCAGTCGGCAAGTCGGCACCCTCGCGCACGTGTCGAACCTCTTCCTGCACGAGCGTCAGGTCGAGCTCGCTGAGCGGCTCATCGGCCTGCTCGGCACCGACGGCCGGGTTTTCTTCGCCAACTCGGGAGCGGAGGCCAACGAGGCCGCGCTCAAGCTGGTGCGCAAGGCGCAGGGCGCGGAGCGGCCGGTGATCGTCGCGGCCGAGCACAGCTTCCACGGCCGGACGATGGGCGCGCTGAGCCTGACGGGCAAGGACTCGATCCGGCTGCCGTTCGGGCCGTTCGGCGTTCAGGTCAGGTTCGTGCAGTACGGCGACGCAGCCGAACTCGAGGAGGCGGTCGGCGCAGACACCGCCGCGGTATTCCTCGAGCCGGCCCTGGGCGAGGGCGGGGTCGTGCCGGCCCCCGCCGGGTACCTGAAGGCGGCCAGGGCAGCATGCGATGCGGCCGGGGCGCTGCTCGTGCTCGACGAGATCCAGAGCGGCATCGGAAGGACGGGCGAGTGGTTCGCCCATCAGCGGGAGGGTGTGCTGCCCGACGTGCTCACGCTCGCCAAGGGCCTCGGCGGTGGCCTGCCGATCGGCGCGTGTATCGGCCTTGGCCGGTGCGGCTCGGTGCTGGGCAAGGGCGATCACGGCAGCACGTTCGGTGGCAGCCCGATCGCGTGCGCCGCGGCCCTTGCCGTCCTGGACACCATCGAGAAGGAGGGGCTGCTCGCACACGTGACCGCCGTGGGCGATCAGCTTGCGGCGGGGATCGAGGGCACCGGGCATCCGCTGATCGCCGGCGTGCGCGGCAGCGGGCTCTGGCTGGCGATCGCACTGACCGGAACGGCTGCCACCGCGGTCGCGGCTACCGCCCAGCGGCAAGGCTTCCTGGTCAACGCGGTCCAGCCCGAAGCTGTCCGGCTGGCACCGCCGCTGATCCTGTCGGCGGCCGAGGCGGACTCGTTCGTCACCGCGCTGCCCGGCATCCTCGACGCGGCGGGGGTCGTGCTAGCCGGCCAGGAGTCCGGGGCATGACCCGGGCGAGCTCGCCGCTGCGGCACTTCCTGCGCGACGACGACCTGTCGCCGGCGGAGCAGGCCGAGGTACTGGTTCTCGCGGCACGGCTCAAGCGGGACCGGTACAGCTGGCATCCGCTGGCCGGGCCGCGCGCTGTCGCGGTGCTGTTCGACAAGCCGTCGCTGCGGACCAGAGTCTCCTTTGCTGCCGGCATCGCCGAGCTCGGCGGCTACCCGCTGCTGATCGACGCGCAGGCCACGCATGCGAGCCGAGGCGAGGCCGTTGAGGACGTCGGCCGGGTGCTCTCGCGGCAGGTCGCCGCCATCGTCTGGCGGACTTTCGGTCAGGACCGCATCGAGGCAATGGCCGGGGCCAGCAGCGTCCCGGTCGTCAACGCGCTGACCGATCAGTTCCATCCGTGCCAGCTGCTGGCGGATCTTTTGACGATCCAGGAGGCCTGCGGTCAGCTGGCGGGCCTGACGCTGACCTTCCTCGGTGACGGCTCGTCCAACATGGCACACTCCTACCTGCTCGGTGGCGCCACGGCCGGCTTGCACGTGCGGATTTGCGCTCCGGAGGCCTACTGGCCGGACGGCGATGAGCTGGCCACCGCGTCGAGCCTCGCCCGCCGGACGGGCGGTTCGGTGCACGTGACGGCCGATGTGAAGGAGGGCTGCACGGACGCGGACGTCCTCGCGACCGACGTGTGGACCTCTATGGGCTCCGAAGGCGAGGAGAGCGCGCGGTCCGGGCTGATGCAGCCCTACTCCCTTGACGCCGCGAAGCTCGCGCTGGCCAGCGCGGACTGCCGGGTGCTGCACTGCCTGCCCGCGCACCGCGGCGAGGAGATCAGTGCCGAGGTGATCGACGGCCCGGCGAGCGTGGTGTTCACCCAGGCCGAGAACCGGCTGCACGCGCAGAAGGCGCTGCTGTGCTTCCTGCTGGGGGCGTTTCCGGCGTGAATAGTCCGCTCACCAAGGCGGCCAGGCACGCGCAGATCGCCGCGATCCTCAGCCACAAGTCGGTGCCGGTCAGGTCTCAGGAAGAGCTGGCCGAGCTGCTGGCCGAGCAGGGCGTGCGGGTTACTCAGGCGACCCTCTCGCGTGACCTGGAAGAACTCGGCGCGGTCCGGCTGCGCGGCGCGGATGGCGTGCTGGTCTACGCGCTGCCGGGTGAGCCCGGTCCGGGTGGCCTGTCCGGACTCGGCGCCGTCCTGGCCGGCGGGCCGTTTGCCCCATCGGCCGCCGATCCGTCGGCGCGGCTCGCCAGGATCGCCGCCGAGCTGCTGATCTCGGCCGAGGCGAGCGCCAACCTCGTCGTGCTGCGCACGCCAGCTGGCGCGGCTCAGCTACTGGCCTCGGCCATGGACCACGCGGACTGGCCGGCCGTGCTCGGCACCGTCGGCGGCGACGACACCGTTCTCGTCATTGCCCGTGAGCCGGCCGGCGGAGCCGAGCTGGCCGACGCACTGCTGCGGCTGGCGTCGCGGACCAGAGCGGCAGAACAAGAACACCAGCGATCGGACAACCATGTGAAGGAGGTGCCCAGGTGACGGAGCGGGTGGTGCTCGCGTACTCGGGCGGGCTGGATACGTCAGTGGCGATCGGGTGGATCGCCGAGCGGACCGGAGCGGAGGTTATCGCGCTCGCGGTCGACGTCGGCCAGGGCGGCGAGGACCTGGGCACCATCAGGAAACGCGCGCTGGCGTGCGGCGCCGCCGCGGCCGAGGTTGTCGACGCCAGGGACGAGTTCGCGACCGAGTACTGCATGCCCGCGCTCCTGGCCAACGCGCGCTACATGGACCGGTACCCGCTGGTGTCGGCGCTCTCGCGGCCGGTCATCGTCAGGCATCTGGCGAGGGTTGCGCGCGAGACCGGTGCGAGCATGGTCGCGCACGGCTGCACCGGCAAGGGCAACGACCAGGTTCGGTTCGAGGCCGGCCTGGCGGCGCTCGCGCCGGACGTGCGCGTTACCGCGCCGGTCCGGGACTCGGGCATGACGAGGGACAAGGCGATCGCCTTCGCGGCGGAGAAAGGCCTGCCCATCGACGTGACCGCGCGCTCGCCGTACTCGATCGACCAGAACGTCTGGGGCCGCAGCTGCGAGACCGGGCACCTGGAGGACATCTGGAATGCGCCGCAGCCCGATGTGTATGGCTATACGAGTGACCCGTCGTCGGGGCTGCCCGCCGAGGAGATCGTCATCAGCTTCGCCAGCGGCGTGCCGGTCGCGCTGAACGGCGAGCCGCGCACGCCGCTCCAGCTGATTACCGAGCTGAACGCGATCGCCGGGGCGCACGGCGTCGGCCGGATCGACATGGTCGAGGACCGGCTCGTCGGCATTAAGAGCCGGGAGATCTATGAGGCGCCGGCGGCGATCGTGCTGATCACCGCGCACTCGGAGCTGGAGAGCGTGTGCGTTGAGCGCGATCTCGCGCGATTCAAGCGGGGCGCTGAGCAGCGCTGGACCGAGCTGGTCTACGACGGGCTATGGTTCTCGCCGCTGAAGCAGGCACTCGACGTGTTCATGGTCGAGGCATCGCGCCCGGTTACCGGCGATGTCCGGCTCACCCTGCAGGGCGGTCGAGCCGTCGTGACCGGACGGCGGAGCAACGCGGCGCTCTACAACTACTCGCTGGCGACCTACGATTCGGGCGACACGTTCGACCAGAGCCTTGCCAAGGGTTTCATCGAGCTGTTCGGCTTGCCTGCGAAGATCGCTGCCGAGCGCGACCGGCACATCGCCGGCTAGCGGTGCCGCGCCAGCCGACATCGGCGAATCAGGGAGACATGGCTGCAGAGGAGGAGCCGGGGGGAGGTCAGCCCTTCCGGCTGTGGGGTGGCCGGTTCGAGTCCGGCCCTGCCGAGGCCATGGCGAGGCTGTCGGTCAGCGTGCAGTTCGACTGGCGGCTCGCGCAATACGACCTGCAGGCCTCCCGTGCCCACGCACGGGTGCTGCACCAGGCGGGCCTGCTGACCGACACCGAGCTTGGCCGGATGCTCGCTGCGCTCGACGACCTCGGGCAGGCCTGCCGGGCTGGGACGTTCAGGCCGACCGCCGCCGATGAGGACGTGCACACCGCGCTCGAACGCGGCATGCTGGAGCGACTGGGCCAGCTCGGCGGGAAGCTGCGTGCTGGCCGCAGCCGCAACGACCAGGTCGCCACGGACCTGCGACTGTACCTGCGGGACCACGCCCGGATGGTCACGGCCCGGCTGACCGAGCTCGAGCTGGCGCTGATCAGTCAGGCCGAGCGGCACGCGGACACGCCAGCGCCCGGTATGACCCACCTGCAGCACGCGCAGCCGATTCTGCTTGCCCACCAGCTGCTCGCGCATGTGCAGGCGTTCGCGAGGGACGCCAGCCGGCTGCGGGACTGGGACCGCCGCGCCGCGGTTAGCCCGCTCGGCATGGGTGCGCTGGCAGGGTCGTCGCTGCCGCTCGACCCGGACGCCGTCGCGGCCGAGCTGGGATTCACATCCGCTGCCGACAACTCCGTCGATGCCGTCAGCGACCGTGACTTCGCCGCCGAGTTCTGCTTCGCCGCCGCGCTCCTCGGTGTGCACCTGTCCAGGCTGGGGGAGGAGATCATCCTCTGGTCGACGCACGAGTTCGGCTGGATCGAGATCGACGACGCGTACGCGACCGGCTCGTCGATCATGCCGCAGAAGAAGAACCCGGACGTTGCCGAGCTCGCTCGCGGCAAGGCGGGGCGGCTGATCGGCAACCTGACCGGCCTGCTCGCCACCCTCAAGGGGCTGCCCCTCGCATACGACCGGGATCTGCAGGAAGACAAGGAACCGGTCTTCGACAGCGTGGACACGCTGCTGACCGTGCTGCCGGCCATGGCCGGGCTGGTCGCGACGCTGCGGTTCCATACCGAGCGGCTGGCGGCCACCGCGGCGGCCGGGCACGCCCTCGCGACCGACCTGGCCGAGCTGCTGGTCAGGCGGGGGGTCCCATTCCGGGAGGCGCACGAGGTCGTCGGCCATCTGGTCGTCTGGTGCCAGGTGCACGACTGCGAGCTAACCGACGTCAGCGACGACGACCTGGCGAAGGTGTCACCGTTGCTGACACCCGACGTGCGCGAGGTGCTGACCGTTCCGGGCGCCATCGCGGCGCGGGCGGGCCGGGGCGGAACGGCGCCCGAGCGGGTCGCCGGACAGCTCGCCCGGCTGCGTCAGGACGTGCACGACCAGGCCGCCTGGGCCGCAGGGCGCTAGCGCGCTGCACCACCGGTCCGTCCAACAACCTTGGCGTAATAGGTCACTCCGCCGACGTGATGCGCGACCTCGCGGATCGTCCACACGTCGTCGGCAGGCCGTGCGTCGAGTTGTGCTGCTTCCAGGCCTGCAAGCCTGGCCTCATAGCAGGCGGCGAGGCGAGTCAGGCGGCTGGTGGCCTCGTCGAGGTCGATCTCGGTGAACCGGGCGAAGTCGCAGTCCAGGGTGACCATCCGCCCGTGCCACTGATCGGGCAGCCCAGGCAGGGAGGCGAGACGGCACTCGATCTCGGCAAGGTGATCGACCAGGTGATCGCCGACTCGCCGCAGTGCCTTGTGCGGGGTCCACGTGTTGCCGTCCGCGTAGACCGGTCGGCCGTCCCAGCCGAGCCATGTCTCGGCGACGTCCAGGACGTTGGCGACGGCGGCCGGGACGATAGTCGCTGGTTCGCGGCCGTCGACAGCTGGCCGCTCTGCGTAGTCTGCGGCGTACTGCTGAATGGTGAGGCGTCTGACCATGCGGATGACCGTACTGCACAGATAGTTCGGAGATCTCCGAACTATGGCCGCTATAAGCTCTGGTGCGTGGGAACAGACTTTGCGCGCGTGGCGAGGCTGCTGGCTAGCCCCGCCCGCTCGGCGGTGGTCGACGCGCTGATGGCGGGCAGGCCGCTCGCGGCCGGCGAGCTGGCCTTGGTGGCCGGGGTCCGGGCATCGACGGTCAGCGAGCACCTGACCGAGCTCGTCGACGGCGGCCTGGTCAGCGTGATCCCGGCTGGCCGCCACCGTTACTACCAGATGGCTAGCACGGAAGTCGCTGACGCGCTCGAGGCGCTGTCGATGATCTGTCCCGCTGTGCCGGTGCGCTCGCTGCGCCAGTCCATAGCCGAGGATTCCATGCGCTTTGCCCGGCTCTGCTACGACCATGTCGCAGGCGTCGTCGGCGTCGCGCTGCTGGACCACATGATCTCGCAGGGTTGGGTGACCCAGGCGACCGACCACGATTTCGAGGTCACCGATTCCGGTGCCGAGTCACTGGCCGGGCTCGGCGTGGACGTCGAGGCATGCCGGAAGGCGAGGCGGCAGTTCGCACGCTCGTGCCTGGACTGGTCGGAGCGCGTGCCGCACCTGGCTGGTGCCCTCGGCGCGGGTATGGCTTCGGCCCTGCAAGACCGGAAGTGGTTGCGCAAGGCGGGGAACGGTCGCGCCCTTACTGTCCCCGAAGCTGGCGTGCAGGGTTTCTCGGAGATCTTCAGCATCCGCGTGCGCGAGCTCGAGGCGAGGTCCGCTCGCGGCGGAGCGGCGCCGGAGCAGGTCGCAGGGCAGCTCGCCCGGCGCTAGGGTGCGGTCACCTGAGTCACGCCGGTTACGCGGCCGTCGGCATCGGTTCTGTAGCGACCCTTGGACAGGTCCAGCAGGACGAGCACGTTGCCAAAGGGGTCGGCCACGACCGCGACACGCCCGACTGGGATGTCGAACGGCCCGGTCAGTATCGTGCCGCCAGCCGAGGCGGAAGCACAGGCCGCGTCGTCGGCTGAGCCGACCAGCCAGTTCGGCTCATAGTTCAGCTCGGTCGACAACACCAGCTCGGTGTCAGCGTCCGGGAGTGCGAGCGCGACCTGCCCGATCTCGTCATTTCGCCACCGCAGTTCATGACCGAGGGCGTCCTGGTAGAACCGGAGACCGCTATCCAGGTCGGGTACCTGGACCGTTACCGCGTCGACCTTGCGCAGCAAGGGAGCATTCCGCATGGAACTGAGAATGCCCGACGATGCCCAGGCCCGGGGGTCAGGTTGCGGCCAGCCGGCCGTAGGCGGTGAGCGTGCGCAGCGCCTGCACCGTCACGATGCCGCGCCACTCGAGCAGGGAAGCCTCACTCGGCGGCTCCCAGCTGATCGGCCAGCCACCGTCGGGCTGCTGGTTGCCGGCCAGGTTGTCGAGGTGGGCCTCGATCAGCGCGTCGTCGAAGAGGGCGCGCGATCGTGACCCGGGCTCGGGCGCCAGGTGCAGCGGGTTCAGCCCGTATCCCTGGGCGGCCGGGTCGAGGTGGAACATCTCCGCCTCGGCCAGGGTGTCCGCCAGCGCCGCGCGATGCTTGTCGGCCCGCTCGCGGTCCGGGACGTGCTCAAGGAATACAAATACCTCGGACAGCTCGTGTGCGTCCTGAATGCGGGCGCCGGACTCCAGCTGGCGCCAGCAGTAGTCGGTCGCCTCCGCCAGCCACGGGTGGTCCACGCCCAGCTGATGGAGCAGGCCGGCCAGGCCGGCGGTCGGGTTCAGGCCGGGCCGGTACGTCCATTCGCTCCAGTGCACCGCCCGCGGGAACGACTCGATGACCGGGAAGGCCAGTGGCACAGCGCCGCCGGCCTGCGCCGTCGCGGCGACCCGGCCCAGGAAGTCACACGCGCGGCCGACCATGACTGCGTCAGCAGCTCCCGCTGCTGCCATGGCCTGGAAGGCGGTCTCCACATCGATGGGCAGGCTGGCCGGACAGCGCTTGTCAGGCTCGAGCCCGTGACCGAAGCCGCCGTCCTCGTTCTGGTAGCCACGGAGCGCGTCCATGACGGCGCCGCCCGGCTGGCCGAGGAAGCGGTTCGCGAACAGCCTGCGCTCCAGCAGGCGGGCCTGCCTGAGCAGGAATCGATACGCCGCAGCACACGCCTCGTCCATGCCCGGCACGCTACGGGGAAGCTCTGACATTCCGGATCAGGTGCCGGTCAAGGAATCTCGCCGCCTCCGCTATTTCAGCTGCGGGAAACTCGAGGTGCCGGCCGGGATTGGCGTGCAGCGTCTTGTCGCGGGAGCCGAGCAAGTCGAACAGCCTCAGCCCGCCCTCTCTTGGGTAGAGCTCGTCGTCCCACTGCACGAGGAACAACACGGGGACGGTGACCTGCCGGGCGGCGTCGGCGACCGGACCCGACTCCGCCGTGCCGTACAGGCCGAGCACCGCGGCAGCAATCCGGGTCTCCGCCGCGACGAGCGGCAACCCGAACCGCGCCCCGAGGGAGAGACCGAGATAGCCAGCCGGGCCCGTTGCCACCTCGTCGAGAGCCTGCGCGGCGTCCAGCGCGGCCCGCCAGTCGGCGACGGCCTGCGGGACAGCCAGCGCGTTCCGGTCCCGCCAGCCGTCTAGCCCGAGCCGCTCGCGCCGCTGCGCGGCGGTCAGCCCTACCTCCGCTGGCGGGGTCCGGTCGCCGTGGTAGGGACAGTCGATCGACAGCGCCGTGAGGCCAAGCGCGGTGACCAGGCCCGCCGCGCGCGCCACGATCGGCGCCGCCTTGTGGCCCCCCGCGCCGTGGCCTATCAGCACGACCGGCCGCGGACCGGTGCCCTCGGCGGGCAGCCAGACGAGGGCGGGCACCGCTTCGGCCGGTCCCCTGGCGGTCACGGCAACGGTGCGCATGTCCGGTATCGGGTCCTGCGATGCGCCGAACATCTCCACCGGCAGGCTGGCTGCGTCGGTCACACCCGTAACGCTAATGCTGCCCGGGCCGGCGGGCGCGGCTTTGCTGTCGTCTCGTTCGTCACCGCACGGCTGTCAGGCTGGCTGGCAGCGCGGGCACCAGACAGCGGTGCGCTCTTCGAGCGCTGGCCCGAGTTCTGCCCGGCGAATCGGCGTGCCGCAGCGCCGGCACGGCAGACCCGCCCGGCCGTACACCCACAGCGCGGCACCACGGCCGCGGTCTCCGGTCGTGACCGTGCCGGCTCGATCCTTGTTCGCGTCCAGCAGCCGCCTGGCGAGCTCGACGAGCCCCGGCAGGTCGGCAATCTCACCGACGGAGCGCCACGGGCTGACGCCCCGCAGGAACAATGTCTCGGCCCGGTAGATCGTCCCGATCCCGGCCAGGTTGCGCTGGTCGAGCAGCGCCTCGCCGATGGTGCGGTCAGGCTGGGCGCGCAGCCGGCGGATCGCCTCGCCAGCGTCGAAGGCCGGGTCGAGCAGGTCTGGGCCGAGATGACCGACGGCCGCGTCCTCGCGGCTGGAGCGGATGACTTCAACGATGCCGAGCTGCGAGCCGACCGCCTGCCAGTCACCGTTGGCCAGGATCAGCCGGATCCGGTGGTCACGCGGCACGAAGCCGGATGCAGCGCCGATCCGCCACGAGCCGTCCATCTTGAGGTGCGTGTGCACCGTGACGCCGCCCTCGACCCGGGTGAGCAGGTGCTTGCCGCGGGACACGGTCTCGGTGACCGCCCGCCCGGTCAGGTCGGTGGTGGCATACCGGGGCACCCGGAAGTCGCTGCGTACGAGCACCCGGCCAGCGAGCGCCTCCTGCAACTGGCGGGCTGTGCGCCAGACGACGTCACCCTCGGGCATGACGCCAGGATGCCATCTCCTCCGCTTGCGCCGGCTGGCCTGCTCTCGTGCGGGCTTACATCAGCCGGCGCAGGTGCAGCAGGTCGAAGACGCTCGCCTGGACTCGGAGCTTTCCCGACAGCCAGGACCGCATAAAGCCGCCCGGCTCGGCTGCGATCGCGACGATGACGTCGCTGTCGGCCGTGAAGCGCACCTGAGCGGTCGAGGTGCCGCCATCGGCCAGCCGGACGGGGTCGGCACCGTGCGGACCGAGCCTGGTCACGAAGGTCACGCCCGCGTCGGGAACGCGGACGCTCAGGGTCCGGTCGATCAGGTGCGCGTCCCGGTCCTTCGCATCCATCTCGGCGATGCGGCCGATCAGGCTGTCCAGCGCCGTCTGGCATTCCTCGGCTGTCGCCATCGTTCCCTCCGCTGTCATCCGTCATTGTGCGCCACTGGCCGGACCAGATGGCGGGCGGGCAGCGTCGCTGCGGCCGGAGTGCTCCAGGCCGGTACCGCCGGACGGTAGCGTGCATGCAGGGGACTGCAGGCGCTAGGCGCGGGCTGGCAGGCCACGCCGGAAAAAGGGGACACAGATGGACGAGCAGGCCCGGCCAGGCGGGTCCGGCCCAGCCGGTGACGACCTGGCCGCGGGCGACGAGGCGCTCGCAGCTGCCGCGGAGAGCCCGCCACGCACGGGTGACCCGCGGGTGGATGCCGCGCTCAGGCTGCTCGACCGGCTGCCCGAGCTGCCGGTGAGTGAGCACGCACCGGTCTTCGAGCGGGTGCACGCTGAGCTCACTGAGGTACTCGGCGATCTCGACCCCGAGTCCGCCGGAACCAGCGGCTGACCACCAGCGGCAACCCCGATGAGCAGGAGGCTTCGGCTTGACGCAGAGCTGGTCCGAAGGGGCCTGGCCAAATCACGCGACCAGGCCGCGGAACTGATTGCCGCCGGGCGGGTGGCGATTGCAGGCCAGGTAGCCGCCAAGCCCGCCTCGCAGGTAGCGACCGACGCGCCGATCACCGTGGCGGGAGACAGCGACGCGCCCGGTTACGTGTCGCGCGGCGGCACCAAGCTGGCCGGTGCGCTGGCCGCGTTTGGTGGCCTGGCGGTGGCCGGGAAGCGCTGCCTGGACGCGGGCGCGTCGACTGGCGGATTCACCGACGTGCTGCTGCGGGCCGGCGCGTCACATGTCGTCGCCGTCGACGTGGGTTACGGCCAGCTTGCCTGGTCGCTGCGCGCCGATGAGCGCGTCACCGCTCTGGACCGGGTGAACGTCCGCAGCCTGCGACCCGAGCAGGTGGCACCACCGCCGGCTCTGGTCGTCGCGGATCTGTCCTTCATCTCCCTGACGCTGGTGCTTCCGGCGCTGGTGGGCTGCGCGGCACCCGACGCTGACTTCGTGCTCATGGTGAAGCCCCAGTTCGAGGTTGGCCGGGATCTGGTCGGCGGCGGCGTGGTCCGCGACCCTGTGCTGCGATCGGCTGCGGTCGCCAGCGTGGCGGTGGCTGCGGCTGACCTCGGTCTCGGCGTCGAGGGAGTCACGGCCAGCCCGCTGCCAGGCCCGTCGGGGAACGTCGAGTATTTCCTCTGGCTACGGCGCGGCGGGGCACCGCTCGACCACGACGAGCTCGCCAGCGCGGTCGCGGCAGGCCCGCAGTGACGGGGTGGCCAGGCGATTCGGCCAGCGGCCGGGTCGTGCTGATCGTGGTACACACCGGGCGGCCCGAAGCGCTGCCGGTGGCGCGCGCGCTGATCGGGCGGCTTGCCGATGCGGGGGTCGGTGCCAGGGTGCTGGCATCCGAGGCGGGACTGATCGCGAGCCCGGCGGCGGCGGTCGTGCCGGTGACGGACGCCGCTGCGTCGGGTGCCGAGATGGTCCTGGTCGTCGGCGGCGACGGTACTCTGCTCCGGGCGGCCGAGCTGGCCCGTCCTGCGCGGGCTCCGCTGCTCGGAGTCAACCTCGGTCATGTTGGCTTCCTCGCCGAGGCCGAGCCAGAAGATCTGTCGGCCGCGGTCGCGAGCATCGCGGCCGGTAAGTACACGGTCGAGCGACGGATGACCGTGGACGTCGTCGCCCGCACCAACGGCGAGCAGCTGGCGGCCACCTGGGCACTCAACGAGGCGACGGTCGAGAAGGCCGCCAGGGAGCGCATGCTCGACCTGGTGATCGAGGTCGATGGCCGGCCGCTGTCGCGGTGGGGCTGCGACGGCGTGGTGTTCGCGACGCCAACCGGCTCGACCGCGTATGCCTTTTCCGCTGGCGGGCCCGTGGTCTGGCCAGAGGTCGAGGCCCTGCTCATGGTGCCCATCTCAGCGCACGCGCTGTTCGCTGCGCCGATGGTCGTGTCGCCCGAGTCCGTGCTCGCGGCCGAGGTCATCGGCGTGGCTGGCGGCCAATCTGAGACGGCAGGTGCCGTTCTGTGGTGCGATGGACGTCGTATGGTCGAGCTTCCGCCGGGATCGCGAGTCGAGGTGCGGCGCGGCGAGCTGCCAGTGCTGCTGGCGCGGCTGCCCGAGCTCGCTGACGCCGAGAGGCCGATCGGCGCGCCGTTCACCGACCGGCTCGTCGTCAAATTCGGTCTGCCGGTTTCCGGCTGGCGAGGCCGTGGCGGTGCCGCCCATGGAAGCCCGGCCCGGCAGGAGGCGCCCCAGCGGCAAGCAGCATATCGGCAGGCAGACGAGGAGCCATCCGACCATGCTTGAGGAAGTGCGGATAACCGGCCTCGGCGTGATCGATGAGGCCGTGCTCGAGCTCTCGCCTGGGTTTAACGTCGTCACAGGCGAGACAGGTGCGGGCAAGACGATGGTCGTGTCGGGCCTCGGTCTGCTGTTCGGCGGCCGCGCTGACCCCGCCCGCGTCCGGCCGGGGGCGGACCGGGCAGTGGTGGAAGGCAGACTCCGGGTAGATCCCGGCGGCACCATCGCCCGGCAGGTCAACGAGTCCGGCGGCGACCTGGATGACGATGGCAGCACGCTGATCCTGGTGCGGACGGTCAGCGCCGAGGGCCGATCGCGGGCCACCGCCGGCGGCCGCTCGGTGCCGGTCTCCTTGCTTACTTATCTCGCCGACGACCTTGTCGCCGTCCATGGTCAGGCCGATCAGCAGCAGCTGCTGCGGCCGGGCCGGCAGCGTGAGGCACTCGACCGCTTCGGCGGGCCTGAGCTCACCCGGCTGCTGGCCTCCTACCAGCAGGCCTACCACCGGCATGCACAGGTGCGAGCACAGCTGGACGAGCTGACCGCGTCGGCAGCCGCTCGCTCCAGGGAGGCCGAGGACCTGCGCCGCGGCCTGACGGAGATCGAGCGCCTCGAGCCCGCCGAGGGCGAGGACATCGAGCTGATGGCCGAGGACGAGCGGCTCTCCAACGCCGACGAGCTGCACGCGGCCGCCACGACCGCGCACGAGGTGCTGGCCGGCGACCCGGTTAGCGGCAGTTACGAGACCGCCGACGTGACCAGCCTGCTGGCTGCTGCCAGGTCCGCTCTGGAGTCGGCGGCGCATCACGATCCGCAGCTCGCCGGGCTAGCCGGGCGGGTGGGCGAAGCGGCCTACCTGCTCGCGGACGTCGCCGCCGACCTCGCCTCCTACATCCAGATGGTGGAAGCGGACCCGGCCCGGCTGGCGGCGGTGCAGGAGCGTCGTGCCGAGCTGACCCGGCTGATTCGCAGCTACGGAACGGAGGGCGTCAGCGGGCCGTACGCGCCCGACCTTGCCGCCGTCCTGGCGTGGGCAAAAGCTGCCGGAACGCGCCTGCTCGAGCTGACTGCCGATGACGACACCATCGGCACGCTGGCGACTCAGGAGAGCGAGCTGGCCGCGAGGGTCGCCCACCTGGCCGCGCAGCTGACGGCCGCCAGGACCCAGACCGCCTCACAGTTCGCTGAGCAGGTGACCGCCGAGCTCACCGCGCTGGCGATGCCGCACGCCCGGATCGTGGCGGCCGTGACGCCGGCCCATGGCCTTGGCCCGCACGGCGCCGACGAGGTCGAGATCAGGTTGTCCGCACACCCCGGGGCCCCCGCCCTGCCGCTCAACAAGGGCGCGTCCGGCGGTGAGCTGTCGCGGATCATGCTGGCCATCGAGGTCGTGTTCGCCGGCGCGGATCCGGTGCCGACGTTCGTGTTCGACGAGGTCGACGCCGGTGTCGGCGGCAAGGCGGCCGTCGAGATCGGCCGCCGTCTGGCCAGGCTCGCGCGGCTCGCCCAGGTGATCGTCGTGACGCACCTGCCCCAGGTGGCGGCGTTCGCCGACAGCCACCTGGTGGTCGAGAAATCCAGTGACGGCACGGTCGTACACAGTGGCATCAGCAGGCTCGACGACGCTGGCCGAGTCCGCGAACTGTCCCGGATGCTCGCCGGCCTGGAGGATTCGGAGCACGGTCAGGCGCACGCCGGGGAACTGCTGGCCGCGGCCGCTGCGGAGCGATCGGCGCTGGCCCGGCCGTAGTACCCGGCCTCATCTGGCAAAATGGCTAGCCAATGAAGGCGCCGAACCGAGGCTTCACGGCAGCACGCCGGGCCAGACCACCGGACCTGGGCGGTGTGCAGGCGACTGCTCGCCTTGACCGGCGCACGAAGAACCTCACCAAGCGGCTTAAGCCTGGCGACATCGCGATCATCGACCACGCTGACCTGGACCGGGTCAGCGCGGACGCGCTCATCAGGTGCCAGGTGTCGGCCGTCATCAATGTCGCCGAGAGCATCAGCGGACGCTACCCGAACCTCGGCCCGCAGCTGCTGATCGAGGCCGGCATCCCGCTGGTCGACGACGTCGGGCCCGAGGTGTTCGACCAGCTCAGCGAGGGTCAGCAGGTCAGGCTGGACACCGAGACGCTGTACCTGGCTGACGCCGTCGTGGCGAAGGGGACCAAGCAGACCGCCGAGTCCGTCGCCGCCGTCATGGCAGCTGCCAGCGCCGGGCTGGCCGAACAGCTCCGGGCGTTCGCCACCAACACCCTGGAATACCTCAGTCGGGACTCCGAACTGCTGGTCGATGGCATCCGGATCCCGCAGCTTCGGACCAAGCTGGCGGGCCGGCACGCCCTGGTGGTCGCCCGTGGCGATCGCTACCGCGAGGACCTGCAGGCGCTGCGCTCCTACATCCGGGAGTTCAAGCCGGTCATGATCGGCGTGGACGGGGGCGCCAACGCGCTCATCGAGGGCGGCTACTGGCCCCACCTGATCGTCGGCGACATGGACTCGGTGTCGGACAAGGCGCTGCAATCCGGTGCCGAGATCGTCGTCCATGCCTACCGCGACGGCCGCGCGCCGGGCCTGGCGCGGGTCCAGGAGGTCGGCGTGGAGTCGGTGACGCTGCCGGCGGACGGCACCAGCGAGGACGTCGCGGTGCTGCTCGCCGACGAGGCGGGGGCCAGCTTGATCGTCACCGTGGGCATGCGACTCGGGCTGGTAGAGTTCCTGGACAAAGGCCGTCCGGGAATGGCGAGTACGTTGCTGACCCGGCTCCGGGTCGGCGACAAAATCGTCGATGCGAAGGGCGTGAGCCGGCTATATCAGAGCCGGATCTCGGGCCGGGCGCTAGTGTTCCTGGCTATCGCCGCCCTGGTGCCGATCATCGCGCTGGCATGGACGCCGGTCGGCAGGCTATACCTCGGATACCTCACCCTGGCCTTGCGCCAGTTGTGGGACTGGCTTACTGGACTCTTCTAGTGATCGACTTCAGGTATCACCTGGTCTCCATCATCGCGGTGTTCCTGGCCCTGGCCGTCGGCCTGGCCGTCGGATCGACAGCGCTGACTGGCACGGCCGAGCAGGCGCTCACCGCGGCACAGCACCGGTTGACCAATCAAAATAAGGCACTGACCAAGCAGAACGGGACCCTGCAGAAGCAGGTTGCAGGCGACCAGGCGTTCGCTTCGGCCAACTCGGCCCGGCTGCTGGCGGGGCTGCTCACCGGCGAGCACGTCGTCCTGATCGCAGCACCCGGCGCCGACAGCACGGTCACGAACGGCATCACTACCGCTCTGCGGGAAGCGGGCGCGACCGTGACCGGGCAGGTCAGCCTCACGAGCGCCTTCACCACGACGAGCGGGCAGACCGAGGCGACCCTCAGCCAGCTTGCCCAGAGCCTGGCCAACAATGCAGGACTGCCGCCGCCGGCAGCGCCCGACAGCACGGTCTCCGGGCAGCAGGAAGCCGCGCAGGTGCTGGCGGCCGGCCTGCTCGCCAGGCCAACGTCGACCAGCACGCCGAGCACGAGCAGCGCAAGCCTGCCGCCCACCGCGAGCCAGGCGATCCTGACCGGGTTCAGCCGCAGCGGCTTTATCTCGGTCGACGCTGGCGCTCCCGCCAACGTGCTCGCTAACCTGGCTGTCCTGGTCACTCCGGGTGGGCCGCCGCCGCAGCAGAGTATGAGCGAGGTGCTCGTGGCCGTCGCCCAGGAGCTGAAGTCCGCGGGCAGTGCGACAGTGATGGCCGGAGCGGTGAGCTCGATCGGCTCAGGCAGCGTCATCGGCGCGGAGAACAATGCGGCGAACGCCGTCTCGACGGTCGATAACGCCGACACCGAGACCGGCCAGATCCTGGTGGTGCAGGCGCTGCGATTCACGCTGGACGGCAAGAAGCCGCAGCCCTACGGCGCTGAGCCCGCCGCTGCTCCCAGCCCCGGGCCGACGCCGGCTGCCACATCGACGCCGCGGCCGAGTTCCTCCGCGTCGGCAAAGGCTCACGGATGAGCGGCCGGACGCTGCGCTCGGCGGTGGTCGCAGCTGCTGCAGCGAGGACCGCGTACCGGGCACTTCGAGCCCGTCCGCCGGCCGGTGCCGCCACCTGGACTCGAACCAACCACCGTGGCGAGACCGTCACGCTGCTCGAAGGCCCGGCCGTAGCGATCGGCTGCATTGCCGGGGCCATCACCGCGGACACGAGCCGGCGCAACCGGCTGGCAGCGGCGCTGGCCACCGCCGGGGCGGCAGCCTTCGGCGGTTATGACGATCTGGCGGGGGACCGGCGCAGCACGGGGTTCCGCGGCCACCTGAGAGCGCTGCGCAATGGCGAGCTGACCACCGGCGCGGTGAAGCTCGCGGGCATCGGAGCGACTGGCCTGGCCGCCGCCCTCGTGGCCGATGGCGGGCCCGGCCGGCTGAACGCGGCCGATCGGGTCATCAATGCCGCGCTGGTCGCGGGCTCGGCGAACCTGGTCAACCTCTTCGACCTCCGTCCGGGCCGGGCCATCAAGGTGACTGCGCTCGCCGGCGGACTGCTCGCGGCCGCCGCAGGAAACGCGGCCGACGTCGCTGCACCGGCAGCCGCCGCAGCGGCCCTGCTCCCGGAGGACCTCGGCGAGCGCGCCATGCTGGGCGATGCTGGCGCCAACGCGCTCGGCGCGCTGCTCGGGATGGCGGCTGCGACATCGCTGCGGCGGCGGGACCGGCTCGCCGTGTTGTCGGTGATCGTCGGGCTCACCGCCGCGAGTGAGTTCGTCAGCTTCACCCAGGTGATCGAGCGCACCGGGCCGCTCCGCTGGCTGGACATGCTCGGGCGCCGGCCAGCGGGGGAGGCAGGACCAGAGCCGGCTGAAGCAGAGGCGGACGAGGACGGAGCGGCCGCTCAGCAGCGAGAAGGCCAGGCTGACGGAACCGTGCGCCTGGCGCGGGTGCAGTGACCGGCCAGGTCGTCCCGGTCAAGCAGGACGGCCAGGACTCGGAACCCAGCCCGCGAGCAGGTACGGGCATCGGCAGGGCCGCTGCGACGATCGCCGCGCTCACCATCCTGGCCAGGCTGCTCGGCCTGGTCCGTACCGTCGTGTTCGCCAAGACGGTCGGTGCGACCTGCCTGGGCACCGCCTACATCACGGCCAACACAATTCCGAACATCATCTATGACGTCGTCCTGGGCGGCGCGCTGACCAGCATCATGGTGCCGGTCCTGGCGAGGCCCGCAGTGACGTCGGCGACGGACCCCGCCGCCGGAGCGGAAGTCAGGCAGACCTCGTCTGCCCTGCTGACCTGGACGACGGTCATCCTCGTGCCGGTAAGCGTGGCTGTGGCCGTCGCGTCCGGCCCGCTGGCGAGCCTGCTGAATCCGGTGAACCACCGGGATCACTGCGCCCAGGCTCCGCTGGTCAGCGTGACCGGACACATGCTCGTGGTGTTCGCGCCGCAGATTCTGCTGTACGGCCTGGCCGTGGTGCTGTACGGCATCCTGCAGGCACACCGGCGGTTCGCCGGCCCGGCCCTGGCGCCGGTCATCTCCAGTCTCGTGGTCATCGGCGCCTACCTCGCCTTTGTTCCGCTCGGCGGGGGTCACACCGACAATCTGGCGAGTCTGTCGATGACGGCCAAGCTCGTGCTCTCGGTCGGTACCACCGCCGGGGTCGCTGCGCTCGCGCTCACCGCGCTGCCGCCCGCCTGGCGACTGCGGATCCGGGTGCGACCCACGCTGCGATTCCCGGCTGGCGTGGCGAGCCGTGCCCGCGGCCTGGCCGTTTTCGGCATCGCCGCCCTGCTGGCCCAGGATCTGTCGCAGCTCATCGTCATCGTGCTGGCGAACGGGCGCGGCACCAGCGCCGCCATCGTGCTGTACCAGTACGGCTGGCAGGCGTTCGAGGCCGCCTACGCGGTGCTCGCCGTTTCCATAGCCGTCAGCGCCTTCCCGACCCTGTCGGTGCGCGAGGGCGACGAGTTCGACCAGACGGCTGCCGCGTCCGTCCGCGCGGTGCTGCTCATGTCCTTCCTCGGTACCGCGATCGTGCTGGCGGTCGCCATCCCGGCCGCGCACTTCCTCGCGGCGAGTGACAGCCAGATCCCCCAGCTGGCCGCCGGGCTGGCGCTGTTCGCGCCGGGTCTCGCCGGCTACGGGCTAGTCGCGAGCCTCTCCCGGGTGCTGCTGGCCGTCAGACGGACCCGCGCTGCGGCGACGGCGGTGGTGGCCGGCTGGCTCGTGGTGATCGTCGCCGACGTGATTCTCGTGGCCCTTGTGCCCGGCAGCCTGGTCGTCCCGATGCTCGCACTCGGCAACACTGTCGGCCTGACCGTCGCCGGGGTGGCACTGATCGGGGCTGTCCGTACAGCCCGCGGCCGCGCCGCGCTCGCGGGCGTGGGCCGGGTAGCCGGGTCCGGCCTGGCTGCCGCCGTAGCGGGCGCTGCGGTAGGCGACGGCGCCGCCGTGGCGCTGATGGCTGCGCTGCCGACTGCCGGACCGGTCGCGGACGCTCTGATCGCGCTGCTGGCGGCTGGCTGCACGGTGGCTGCGTTCGGCCTCGTCGCCTATCTGCCCGACGGAAGCGAGCTGCGGGCCGCCGTGACGAGGATGCGCCGGACGCTGCCGTGAGCGGCAACCCCCCGCAGCTACGCGTCTCGATCGTGGCCGGGCTGGCACACGGTGGCACTGCACGACACGTGGCCGTGCTGGCGGAGGGCTGCCGTAGCGCCGGGCTGGCGGTGAGCGTGCTCGCGCCGGCGGTGACCTTGCGACGGCTGCGAACCAGTGCGACCGAGGTTCCGCTCGCGATCGGCGACCGGCCACGGCCGTTGCGGGATGCCCGGTCTCGTAGCGCGGCTGCGCAACTGGGTCCTCGCGTGGCGGCCCAGCGTGGTGCACGCGCACGGCGTGCGGGCTGGCGCACTCGCCGCGCTAGCAATCGGGCTGACCCGGAATACAGCGCGTCCGGCCCTCGTGGTCACGGTGCACAACGCGCCGCCGCAGGGCTGGGCTGCCTCGGTGGTCCATGCGGTGCTCGAGCGGACCTGCGCACGGCGGGCGGACCTGGTGCTGTGCGCGTCTGCCGACCTTGCGGCGCGGCTGCGAGCCTGTGGCGCGGCGGGCGTTGAGCAGGTCGACGTGGCGGCACCGCCTGGCCCCGCGCCGTCTGCGGCGGACGTTGCGGCCGCGCGGGCCGAGATGGCCGAGGCCGGGCGCCCGGTGGTCCTCGCGGTCGGCCGGCTCGCCCCGCAGAAGGGCCTGGACGTGCTCGTCGCCGCGGCGGCGCACTGGCGTCACCGCGAGCCCCGGCCGGTTACGGTCATTGTCGGTGACGGGCCGCTGGCCGGACCGCTTCGCGCCCAGGCTGCCCGCGAGGCCGACGGCGACATCCGGCTACTGGGCCCGCGCGACGACGTGCCGGCCTTGCTCGCGGCCGCTGATGTCGTCGTGGTGCCGAGCCGGTGGGAGGCGAGAGCGCTGATCGTGCAGGAGGCGATGCAGGCGGGCCGGCCGATCGTCGCAACCCGAGTCGGCGGGATCCCGGAACTCACCGGCGAAGAAGCCGCGGTGCTCGTCGCGCCCGGCGATCCGGTCGAGCTGGCCGCCGCCGTAACGGCCGTTCTCGATGATCCCGCGAAGGCCGCGCTTCTCGTCAAGGCAGCGCTGGCCAGAGCTGCCACGTTCCCCTCTCCGGACGATGCGCTGGCCGGAATGCTGTCCCGCTACGCACGCCTGGCAGCCGCCCGGCACTGACATCCCGTTGTTGCCGCTAGCGGGGCGGACGGAACCTGCCTGCCGCGAACCGGTCGCGTAGCTGCTCGTCGGGCCCGTCGCCAGCGCCCGTTGCGAGCGCAGCCAGCCACTCGCCAAGCAGCGGGCCGAACTTGAAGCCGTGCCCTGACGTGCCGCACCCGATGACGACGTTGCCGATCCGGTCGATGACGAAGTCCTCGTCCGGGGTGTTGTCGTAGACGCAGCGCTCGCCGGACACCGGCTCGGGCTCGTGCTCGGGCAGATAGCGGGCGGCGACTTCCCTGAGCCGGTCGAGCAGGGCCGCATCGTCCGACTGCTGCTGTGCGTCCGGATCGGTCACGGGCCCGCTCGGGTGAATCCCTACCTTGTACAGCGGCGAGAACGGCACCGGCATGCCGTAGGGGGCCTGCTCGCTGTGACTGATGAAGATAGGGGCGAACAGCGCATCGGCGGCGTCCGCCGCGGGCTTGAGGTAACAGATCTGCTCGAGCGTCGGCCGCGTCGGCACGCTCACGCCCGCGGTTGCCAGCAGGCCACCGGTCCATGGGCCCGCGGTGACGATCACGGTACGGGCCTTCACCGGGCCCTCGCTCGTGCGCAGCGTGACCTGGCGGCCGTCGTCGGCGATGCTGACCACCCGCACTCCCGTCCGGAGTGTGAGGACGCCGGTGCGGAACGCGGCGAGCGCCTCGGCGGCGGCGATGACCGCGGAGTCCGGCTCGAGCAAGGCTGGGCCGCCGGCCCGGACTGCGGGGAACCGGCGGGCGGTCTCGTCGGCTGAGAGCAGTTCGCACTGCGCTCCCGCTGCCATCATGGCGTCGCGTACGGCGTGCTGTCCCGCGCCGAGCGTGAGCTGCGGAGTGGGCAGCAGGATCGTGCGCCCGGTCACGTCCTCGAGCTCGCGCCACAGCTCGCCTGCCCGGCGGGCGGCGGTCACGTAGGCAGGATCGGTGTAGCCAAGCCGGAAGATGCGGCAGCTGCCCTTGGAGCCGGCTCCGTCGTGCCCGACGAAGGCCCGCTCCAGGACCACGACGTCGCGGCCGCGATTCGTCAGGCTGCGCGCGGCCGCGAGCCCTAGCAGGCCGGCGCCGACGATCGCGATCTCGCGCACTTCGGTCATGATGGGGCATACTACCGCGGCCGGTGCTCGGCGTTCGGGGCACGAGATGGACCCGTGGAGTTTGTCTAGGTACGCTAGACACGTGCCGCTGGACCGGAATCTGCTGGCTCAGGCGAAAGCCGCGGAAGCTCGCCTCATCGATGCTGAGCATCAGGCCGAGTCCCTCCGCACCGAGTTCAACCGGGCGATACGCCGGCTCCAGCTCGCGGGCGGGTCGCTGCGGGAGATCGCTCACGAGTTTGGCCTGAGTCATCAGCGCGTCCATCAGCTCGTCGAGGCAAGCGGAGGAGGCCGAAGCTGGCGTGGCGGTCACGCGGGGGCGGGCGCGCTGCTGTGCTCGTTCTGCGGCCAGCACCAGAAGCTGGTCAAGACGCTGATAGCCGGGCCCGATGCCTACATCTGCGACGGTTGCGTCGACCGCGTGCACATGGTGCTCGCCAGGCCAGCCACGACGGCCAGCACGCCTGCCGCCACGATCCGGCGGGTGACGGAGGCGGACCGCGGCGAGTGGTGCAGCTTCTGCGGCAAGAGCTACCACCTGGTCGAGGCGATGGCAGCGGCGGGCGAAGCGCGGATCTGCAACGAGTGCCTGGATCTCAGCGACGAGATAATCGCTGGCAACCCGGCCTAGCGCCCGAGCTGGCCGCGGCGCACCGCGGCAGGAAGGCAGGTTCGCGCCCCGTGACGGAGCCACTCGTTGATGGCTGGTGCGATCCGGCGTTTGGTCCGCTCCGCGAAGAGTTCACGATGAACTTCGCCGAACGCGGCGAGCTTGGCGCGGCCGTCTGCGTCTTCGTCCGCGGTGCCGTCGTCGCGAACCTGTGGGGAGGCCGACGTGACGTCCCTGGGCAGCAGCCGTGGACGGCGGACACGCTGGTCAATGTCTTCTCGGTCGGCAAAGGCCTTTTGGCCGCGAGTGTCGCGCGGCTGACCGGCGAGGGCCTGATCGACGCGGATGCTCGGGTGGCGCGCTACTGGCCGGAGTTCGCCGCTGCCGGAAAGGCTGCCGTGACGGTGCGCCAGCTGCTGAGCCACCAGGCCGGGGTGCCGGCGATCCGCCGGGACCTGGCGCCGGGCAGCGCGCTGGACTGGCCGCTCATGACACAGGTGCTCGCCGGTGAGGAGCCGTGGTGGCCGCCGGGCGCCGGCCACGGCTATCACGTCAACACGTTCGGATTCGTGGTCGGCGAGCTGATCAGGCGGGTCACCGGCATGACGCCGGGGATGCTGCTGCAGCAGCAGCTGGCCGGCCCGCTCGAAGCCGACGTGCACATCGGGCTGGCCACCTCGCAGCACTGGCGGGTCGCCGACTTCATCTGGGATCAGGTGCAGACGGCCGGAAGCGCTCCGGCGATCGCCGCAGCCGACGCCCCGATGACAGAGCGTGCGTATGTCAACCCGCCCGACTTCTCGGGCTTCGGCGTGGTGAACACGCCCGCGTGGCGCAGCGCCGAGATACCGTCGGCGAACGCGCACGCTACCGCGGCCGGCGTCGCCCGCATCTATGCGGCGCTCGCCGACGGCGGCCGGCTCGGCGGGTACCGCGTGGTGGACACCGCGGCGCTGGCAGCAGCATGCGAGGAACAGGCCTACGGCGAGGACCTCGTGCTGCGCCGGCCGTCGCGGTTCGGGCTCGGCTTCCAGCTCACCCATCCAGAACGGCCGCTCGGGCGCGGGCCGCGCTGCTTCGGCCACTTCGGCGCGGGCGGCTCGGTGGGGTTCTGCGACCCGGACGCTGGCCTGGCCGTTGGGTACGTCACGAACCAGATGGGGCCGCGCTGGCGCAACCCGCGCAACCTGGCGCTGATGGACGCCTGCTACGCGTGCCTGTAGCGTGCCCGGCTAGCTACCAGCCGCGGGCGCGCCACTCCTGCAGATGCGGTCGCTCGGTGCCGATCGTGGTATCGGCGCCGTGGCCGGGATAGACCCAGGTGCCGTCCGGTAGCTCGCCGAACACCCTGGTCTCCAGGTCGGTCATCAGGCTGTCGAACCGCTTCGGGTCCTTCTGCGTGTTGCCCGGCCCGCCGGGGAAGAGCGAGTCGCCGGTAAACAGGTGCGGCTCGCCGGCTAGCTCGCCGTCGGCGTCATAGCACAGCGCGATGCTGCCTGGCGTATGCCCGCGCAGGTGGATGACCGACAGGCGGGCGTTGCCGACCGGGACCGTGTCCCCGTGGCGGGCCGGCCGGGTGACCGGGATCGGCAGCCCGGGCGCGTCGTCCGGATGACCCACCGTGGCGGCGCCGGTAGCCTGCTGCACTGCCTGCAGCGCGGCGTGGTGATCCCAGTGCTGGTGCGTGGTGATGATCACCGCCAGCGGCGTGTCGCCGATCAGGTCCAGCAGCGTCTGCGCGTCGTTAGCCGCGTCGATCAGCGCGAGCTCCCCCGTCTGTGTACAGCGCAGCAAGTAGGCGTTGTTGTCCATCGGACCCACGGCCACCTTGGTGACGGTGAGACCGGGCAGTTCCCTGGTGTCCGCTGGACCGCCCACGCTGACGTTTCCTGAGTAGCTCATGCCTGATACCTACCACGGGGGAACGGGCGGCAGCGGGCCGGTCGGCGTTACAGCCAAGCCGGCGCCGTCGCTGCGACCGAGGAGCCACGCGAGCAGCGTGCGTGGCGGCCCGGTGATGGTGATGATGGGTTCCTGTTCTGGCGGCCCGATCCGATGCTCCGTCCCGTCGTCGGCAGCGCGCAGCACGGCCGCGGGGGAGTCGGCGTCGGAGAAGCCGGCGGCTGCTTGCTGCAGGCACTCCCGGGCGAAATCGGCTGGCCAGTCCGCGGGCCGGTAGCCGGCGTCCAGATCGACGTGATGGATCTCCAGTTCCGTCAGCCGACGCCAGAGCGTGTACCAGGCAGGGTGCGCCGCGCCGCGGATCGCGCGGACCTCTGCCGTCCAGTCGGCGTCGCGGAGCCGGGCAGCCTCGTCGCCGAAGGCCGTCGCGGAGTTGGCGAAGTCGATCACCAGCTCGCGCGCGGGACGGCCGGCGCCAGCCTCGATCTCCTCGTTGCGCACCTGCGCGCTCGGGTATTGCGGCGTCACGACGCCCGTGCGCGCCCAGATCAGCAGGTTGCGGAGCCCGTCGGCGTTGCGCGCAAGGTGGGTCAGCACGTGCCCGCGGCTCCAGCCCGGCAGCGGGGACGGCTCGCGGGCCTGCAGGTCGGTGATGGCTGCGGCGGTGGCCAGCACGCGCGCGCTCGCGACATCTATCCGCTGGCTCAGCTCAGCAGCCCTGCGCGCGGCGTCCTCGGTCGCTGAGGTCATGCGCACAACCTAACAATCCTCGCGCTGGCGCCGCAGGAAGGACGCCCGAAGGGCCTCAATGGGCATTTTGCTGCCTTTCTAGGGGCCGCATTGGCCCCCTCACGC
Source organism: uncultured Actinomycetota bacterium (assembly GCA_963718765.1). Classification (GTDB taxonomy): domain Bacteria; phylum Actinomycetota; class Actinomycetes; order Streptosporangiales; family Streptosporangiaceae; genus JAJYUU01. Next base: position 148,330 of record CAVQZV010000014.1, on the reverse strand, counting down.
CCTACCAGCAAAGCCAGGGCGTAGAGCTGAGCAGGGAATATAGATGCGCCGGGCAGTGGTTGATGCGTTGTCAGCGTCGGGTCGTGGTACCGGCGGGGCCGAGGGGCGCTCCGCCGCTGGCCGAAGGCCCGAGTTTTGTCAGACCCCCCGGATAGCATGTGCTGGCAGGGTTGTGCCCCGCCAGGATGCCCGTTCTCAGCCGTACGTACCCGGAGAAACTGAGCGTAAATTGGCAGATCGTCTCGTTGTCCGCGGCGCTCGCGAGCACAACCTCAAGGACGTCTCGCTGGATCTGCCGCGGGACGCCATGATCGTCTTCACCGGGCTGTCCGGTTCGGGGAAATCCAGCCTGGCCTTCGACACCATCTTCGCTGAGGGCCAGCGGCGGTACGTCGAGTCGCTGTCGGCCTACGCGCGCCAGTTCCTCGGCCAGATGGACAAGCCGGATGTCGACTTCATCGACGGCCTGTCGCCCGCGGTCTCGATCGACCAGAAGGCGGCGGGCCGCAACCCGAGGTCAACGGTCGGCACCATCACCGAGGTCTACGACTACCTGCGGCTGCTCTTCGCCCGGGTGGGCAAGCCGCACTGCCCGGTGTGCGGCCGGCCGATCGCGCGGCAGACGCCGCAGCAGATCGTCGACCGGGTGCTGGAACTGGACGAGGGCGCAAGGTTCCAGGTCCTCGCGCCGGTCGTGCGGGGCCGCAAGGGCGAGTACACCGAGATGCTGCGCGACCTCCAGGTCAAGGGCTTCAGCCGGGCCAGGGTGGACGGCACCGTTATCCGGCTCGAGGCCGCGGTCGCCGGCGAGCTGCCCGTGCTCAAGAAGTACGAGAAGCACGACATCGAGGTCGTGGTCGATCGCCTGGACGTGAAGGAGTCGTCGCGGCGGCGGCTGACGGACTCGGTCGAGACGGCACTGGGGCTGGCCGGCGGCGTGGTCGTGCTCGACTTCGTCGATCTCCCGGAGAACGACCCGAACCGGGAGCGGATGTTCTCCGAGCATCTGGCCTGTCTGTACGACGACCTGTCCTTCGACGAGCTCGAGCCGCGGTCGTTCTCGTTCAACTCGCCGTGGGGCGCCTGCACCGACTGCACCGGGCTCGGCACCAAGATGGAGGTCGACCCGGAGCTGGTGGTCTCCGATCCGGCGCGCACGCTAGCCGACGGCGCGGTCAGCGTGTGGAGCGGGGGCCACATCAGCGACTACTTCCTCCGGCTGATCGAGGCGCTCGGCGACGCCATTGGCTTCACGGTCGACACGCCGTGGGAGCGGCTGCCGGCCAAGGCGCAGAAGGCCCTGCTGTATGGCTATGACAAGCAGGTGCACGTGCGGTACCGGAACCGGTACGGCCGCGAGCGCTCGTACTACACCAACTTCGAGGGAGCGATCCCGTACATCGAGCGGCGGCATTCGGACGCCGACAGCGACTACAGCCGGGAACGCTACGCCGAGTTCATGCGCGAGGTGCCGTGCCCGTCCTGCAACGGCGCGCGGCTCAAGCCGGTGTCGCTCGCGGTCACCGTCGATGACCGATCCATCGCCGCGTACTGCGGCCTGCCGATCGGGGAGCTGGCCAAGCTGCTGCTAGCGCTGGAGCTGTCCGACCGGGATATGCAGATCGCGGGCCGCATCCTCAAGGAGGTCAACGCGCGCCTCGGCTTCCTGCTGGACGTCGGGCTCGACTACCTGACCCTGGACCGCGCGTCGGCCACCCTGGCCGGCGGGGAAGCGCAGCGCATCCGGCTGGCGACGCAGATCGGATCCGGCCTGGTCGGCGTGCTGTATGTCCTGGACGAGCCGTCGATCGGGCTGCACCAGCGGGACAACCACCGGCTCCTGGAGACCCTGCTGCGGCTTCGTGACCTCGGCAACACGCTGATCGTGGTCGAGCACGACGAGGATACGATCCGGGCGGCCGACTGGGTCGTGGACATCGGCCCGAGGGCCGGCGAGCACGGCGGGCACATCGTGGTGTCCGGCCCGCTGGAGGAACTGCTGACCAGCGCGCAGTCCATCACCGGTGCGTACCTGACCGGCCGGGAGTCGATTGCCATCCCGGCCCGGCGGCGCAAGCCGGCCAAGAGCCGTGAGGTAGTGGTGAAGGGCGCGACCGCGCACAACCTGAAGGGCATCGACGTCGCGTTTCCGCTCGGCTGCTTTATCGCCGTCACGGGCGTGTCCGGATCGGGCAAGTCCACCCTGGTCAACGACATCCTGTACAGCGCCCTGGCCAGGGAACTGCATGGCACGCGGATCGTGCCGGGCAAGCACACACGGATCACGGGCATTCAGCACCTCGACAAGGTGGTGCACGTTGACCAGGGACCGATCGGCCGCACTCCCCGCTCGAACCCGGCGACCTACACCGGGGTCTTCGATCACGTCCGCCGGCTCTTCGCGCAGACCACGGAGGCGAAGGTACGCGGCTACCAGCCGGGCCGGTTCTCCTTCAACGTCAAGGGCGGCCGGTGCGAGGCCTGCTCGGGCGACGGCACGATCAAGATCGAGATGCAGTTCCTGCCGGACGTGTACGTCCCGTGCGAGGTGTGCCACGGTGCCCGGTACAACACCGACACGCTGCAGGTGCACTACAAGGGCAAGACGATCGCCGACGTGCTGGAGATGCCGATCGAGGAGGGAGCCGAGTTCTTCGAGCCGATCCCGGCGATCCACCGGCACCTGAAGACGCTCGTCGACGTCGGCCTGGGCTACGTGCGGCTCGGTCAGCCGGCCCCGACCCTGTCCGGCGGCGAGGCGCAGCGGGTCAAGCTCGCCTCCGAACTGCAGCGGCGGTCGACCGGCCGGACCATCTACGTGCTGGACGAGCCGACCACCGGACTGCACTTCGATGACATCCGCAAGCTGCTCGGCGTGCTCGGCCGGCTGGTCGACGGCGGCAACACGGTCATCGTGATCGAGCACAACCTCGATGTGATCAAGACCGCGGACTGGATCATCGACCTCGGCCCAGACGGGGGATCGCGGGGCGGCAGCGTCATCGCGACCGGCACGCCGGAGCACGTCGCGAACGTCGAGGAGAGCTACACCGGCCAGTTCCTGGCGAAGGTCCTCAACCCATAGGGGAACGTGGCCGCATCGGCCCGCGGTCGTCCACACCACGCCGCCGATCCGGCGTAACCTGCCGCTATGCAGGTAGCAGGCCAGCCTTCCTGGCGGTTCGAGGAGAGCGACGGCGGCAACCTGGACCTGGCCTTATTCGCCAGGGACGCCGCCGGGCTGCAGGTTCCGCCGGCCCCGGACATCCCGCCGCCGCTGGCCGTCGCCATCGATCGCCCGCTCGCACCGGCCTCGGCCGCGGCAGCCGCTCAGTGGGTTACGTGGTGGCGCGGACTCATCGAGTTCCAGACGGGCGAGGCCGTCCCGTCGCTCAGGCTCGGTCCGGGAGACGATCCTGATGCTTGGCTCGGCGCGATGCGCGAGCGCCACGTCGCCGCGTTCGACCCGCCCGAGTTCGAGTCCCTCGCGTCCGTTCCGGAGCTGCGCGCCGTGGCCAGCGCCACGTTCGCTGCCGACGGTCGTCCGCTGATGCCCGCCGGGCCGCCCGACCGGACACCGCCCGGGGCTTTCGACTACCACGTTGTCCGGGCCGCCGCGGAGGCTGCCATCGCGGAGTTTGGGGTCGACCCCGGCGAGATCGACGGCACCGTGCACGTCCTCGACGTCCGGGGTGCCTGGTCCTATCTGGCCTCGCCGGGCTATGCGCTCTGCTCGGCTCCGCTCGCGGCGGACCCGGCAGCCGCGGCGCGGCTACTGCGGGCAGTCTTCGCCAGTCGGCTGGGCCGAAGCTAGCTCCGGCGCAGGCACGATGCCTTCGGCCCGCCATGGGTCGCGAGAGTGACAACCATCCCTGTCCTTGGGGATCGGAATCACCCTTGTGACTATGCGGCGCCGCTGTTCTAGGCTTCCGGCGTGGAAATCAGCACCAAGGCCGGGCCCGCGCAGGTCGAGCTGGACCGGCCGGAGAAGGCTACGTTCCTTCTCGTCATGACGCACGGCGCGGGCGGCGGCGTGAACAGCAAGGATCTCCTCGCGGTGCGCGACGCGGGCCTCCGCCTCGGCGGGGTGGTGGCGCGCGTGCTGCAGCCGTACCGAGTCCGGGGTGCGCGGGCGCCTGGCGCACCGGGCCCGCAGGACGCCGCCTGGCTGGAGATCGTCGCCGCGCTGCGGGCCGAGCACGCTGGCCTGTCACTGGTCCAGGGCGGGCGCAGCAATGGCGCGCGGGTCGCCTGCCGGACCGCGAAGGCAGCGGGTGCGCTGGCGGTCGTCGCGCTGGCCTTCCCGCTGCATCCGCCCGGCCGCCCGGAGCAGAGCCGGGTTGCCGAGCTACGGGAGGCAGGTACCGACGTGCTGGTGGTCAATGGCGAGCGGGACCCGTTCGGGATCCCGGACGAGCGGGACGCGTCCAGGGTCGTCGTACTGCCGGGCGAGACGCACACGCTCAGCAAGAAGCCGGTCGCGGTGGGCGCGGCTGTCGGCGAATGGCTGGCGGGGGTAATGAGCGGCGAGCGCTGAGCTGAGCGGCAGGGAAGCGGGGCGCCGGAGATTCGGCGGTCCCTGCGGGCTCAGGCGGCCGAGCTTCGGGAGCTAGCGACGCTGCTAACCGCTACTGGCACGAGGTCCGTCGGCAGGTCCGTCGGCCGGTGCGGGGGGATGCTCATGCCACCGGGAAGGAGCTCCCCGGTGTCCTCGAAGATGACGATGCCGTTGCAGAGCAGGCTCCACCCTTGCTCTGGGTGAGCGACGACAGTACGGGCCGCCTCGCGGTCCGGTCCGTCAGGATCCGGACACCGTGGCGTGTGCGGGCACATGCTCGTGCCTCCTATAGTTCCTGGTTGTGGTCTTGATCACAGCCTACTGTGCCAGGTGGACTATCGACGCCGACATGGCCCGTTGTGACGGTTTTCCGTGTCGTGCTTTGTAGGTTTCATGTAGCTCGGGCAATGGGAGCCTCGAGTGCGTCGGCTTCTGGCCGGCCGGGGAAGCCGCTCAGCCGGTGCGTCTCCCGCAGGGTCAGCAGCCGCTCGGCCTCAGCGGTCCAGGCGTGGACAGCCGACGTTGCCTTTGCCTTGCGGTGGTAAATCCTGTCCTCGTAACCGCGCGGGCCAATCTCGGCGCGCTGCGCGGCGTAGGCCGCCCTCGTCACGTCTGTCAGCGCGACGTCAAGTGCGCGGGCCAGCCGGTACTGGTCGCTTTCTGGCGCGCGGCCCGCCTGCGCCTGCCGGTACTCCTGCTCGACAGCACGCGCCTGGTCAAGGAGCTCGGGGAAGCGCGCGGCCAGCGCCACGTCGGCGAGATAGTCAGCTTCCGCAGCGGCACTGATGGCGACCCGACCCCTCTTCACGGCGGCCAGCTTAGCGAAACGTCGTGACAGGTTACGCACCGGGCGACTCGGGCCCCGGGCCTGAAGTCCGGGCCTGAAGTCAGCGGGCAAAATAGTGCCAGCCGAGCCAGAGCCAGCCGGCCATGATGAGCGCGCGCCCGATCGGGCGGCGCATGACGAAGCCGAGCCACTCGCTGATGGTCGGGATGCGGCCGATCTTGCGGCGCGCCAGGATCTCCAGCACGACCAGGGCCGCGATGATGGCGATGAAGCCGATGACGGTGATCGCCCAGTCGCTCATGGAGTCACCGCCGCACCAGCGCCCAGCCCGCCAGCAGCCACACAGCAATGGCGGCCGTCTTAATGGGGTGCGGAGCTATCATCGGGTTGACCAGGTCCGTGAGTGATGGGTGCCATGGGGTGTCGTCCCGGACCGCCGAGGCCTCCCACTCAAAAAGCAGCGCGAGGGCGATGATCCAGTAGGAAAGGCCGAGGGTGTCGACCGACTCGGGCGCCGGGATGCGCTCCGGCGGCCGGGCGTAGGCGATCACGCCGAGCACCGCCCCGGGCAGCAGCACCTCGATCAGGGCCCGGGCGCTGAACGGCGCCGCGCCTCCGAGGAGCCATGCGTAGCCGATAACGGCGGCAGCGACGATGGCGTTACGCGCCGGGCGGGCGCCAGCGGGCAGCTGACCGCGGGCATCGCCGGCCGCATCCCCGCCGGAGAGGGGAACGGGGTGGTGATCGGCCGATGCCGCGCGCTTCGGCGCGGCCTCGTCGGAACTCACGTTCCCAGCGGTCATCTGGACTCCCGGCCAGCAACGGACGCGTTGGCGGCCGAGCGGCACCCCGCGCCTGACCGTGCGCTGCCAGAGTAGCGGCCAGGGCCCGGTGCTCAGGCCAGGCTTTCCTGCCAGCTCGCGTGCAGAGCGGCGTACTCGCCTGCCTCGGTCAGCAGTTCTTCCGGCGGCCCGTCCTCGATGATCCGGCCACGCGACAACACCAGCACCCGGTCGGCGATCGCGACGGTTGACAGCCGGTGCGCGATGATCACCGCCGTCCGCCCAGCCAGAATCGTCTGAAGGGCGCCCTGCACGAGCCGCTCGCTCGGGATGTCCAGCAGCGAGGTTGCCTCGTCCAGAACCAGCACGGCTGGCGCGGCCAGGAACGCGCGGGCGAAGGAGATCAGCTGGCGCTGACCGGCCGATAGCCGTCCGCCGCCCTTGCCCACTTGCTCGTCGTAGCCACCCGGCAGCGCGGCGATAAACCCGTGCGCGCCGATGGCCTTCGCGGCCGCCTCGATCTCGGCCCGGCTAGCGCCTGGTTTACCGAGCTCGATGTTGTCCGCGATCGAGCCGGTAAACAGGAAGTTCTCCTGCGTGATGAGTACCAGCTCGCGGCGCAGCGTCCGGTCGTCGAGCTGGCGCAGGTCGACGCCGTCCAGCAGCACGCGGCCGCCGACCGGGTCGTAGATCCGGGCCAGCAACCTGGCGATGGTCGTCTTGCCGGCCCCAGTCGTGCCGACCAGCGCCACGGTCTGACCAGCCGGGATTTCCAGCCTGAGGTCCGGCAGCACGGTCGCCGCCCGGTAGCCGAACCGCACGCCGTCGAACCGGACCTGACGACCCGTCACGCCCCGGACATCCGCCGTCCCGCCGGGCGGCGGCAGGGTGACCGGGTGCTCCGGCTCGGCGACGGCCGGCGGCTCGTCCAGGACACCGGAGATCTTCTCCAGCGCCGCGCCCGCGGACTGGAAGGAGCTGTAAAACTGCGACAGGTCGATCAGCGGGTCGAAGAAGCGCTGCAAGTAGAGCAGGAAGCTCACGAGGACGCCGACCTGCATCTGGTGGTCAAGCACCCGGTACCCGCCGTAGAGCAGGACGACGCCGATGGCCAGGTTGCCGACGAGCGTCACGCCGGGGAAGAAGATCGCCAGCAGTCGCTGCGAGCGCAGAGTGGCCTCGGCGTAATCCTGGTTCAGGCCGCCGAAAATCTCCTGGTTACGGCTCTCCCTGCGGAACGCCTGCACGGCCCTGATCCCGCCGAAGGTCTCCACGAACTGCACGATCACGTGCGCGATCGTTGTGCGGGTCCGGCGGTAGGCGATCGACGACTCACGGCGAAACCAGGCGGACAGCCACGCCAGGGGCGGGAAGCCGGCCATGACCACCAGCGCCAGCCGCCAGTCGAGCAGCAGCATGCCGCCGCCGACCAGCAGGAGCGACAGCACCGCGGACACCAGGGAGGCGAGACTCTCGTCGAACAGGTCAGAGATGGAGTCGATGTCGCTGACCTGGCGGGATATCACCCGGCCGGAAGTGTAGTGCTCGTGGAATGCGATCGGCAGCCGCTGGAAGTGCGCAAACAGTCGCCGGCGCAGTTCTAGCACGACGCGGCCGCCCAGCCGGCCGATGTCGGTGATATAGGCACGGGTCGCGGCCGCTTGCACGATGACCGAGGCGGCGAAACCCACGATGATGAGCGCCATCGGCCCGGCGTCGTGGGTCCGTTCCAGCGCCGGGATCTTGTCGATGCCGACGCCGACCAGCCACGGGCCGGCCAGCGCGGCAAGCTGAGCGCTCACGATCAGTGTGAAGATCACCGTGACCAGCCGGCGGTAGGGGCCGAGCAAGTCGGTCAGCAGCGCCCGGGACCTGCGCCGCAGCAGCGTGCCGAGCTTTCCGGTGATCTCGTCTTCCTGCTCTGCCGCGATGCCACGCCAGGGCTCAGCGGGGGCGGTCGTCATCTGCTCGCTCCGGCCCGCACGCCGGGGATGGCTTCGCCATCGCCAGCACCGCCGTCGTCACCCGCATGCCCGTTGCTCCGGACGATCTGGTCGGCACTCATGAGCTCCCGGTACCGCCGCTGCGTCGTCAGCAACTCGTGATGGGTGCCGATGGCGGCGATGACGCCGCCATCCAGCAATGCCACCCGGTCGGCCAGCAGCACGGTCGACGGCCGATGCGCCACCACCAGCGCGGTCGAGGAGGTGAGCACGTCGGCGAGGGCGGCGGTCACCAACGCCTCGGTGTGCACGTCCAGGGCGGACAGCGGGTCGTCCAGGAGCAGCACCTCCGGCCGGGCGAGGATCGCGCGGGCGAGCGCCACCCGCTGGCGCTGGCCGCCTGACAGGGCCATGCCCTGCTCGCCGATGCGGGTATCGAGTCCCCACGGCAGCTCGGCGACAAACTCTGCCTGGGCGGCGTCCAGCGCCGCGCGGATGTCTGCCTCGCTGGCATCCTGGACCCCGAAGGCGACGTTCTCCCGGACGCTCGCGGAAAACAGCGTCGGGTCCTCGAACGCGCACCCGACCCGGCTGCGCAGCTCGGGCAGCGGCAGGTCGCGCACGTCCACGCCGTCCAGGGTGATGCGGCCGTCGGTGACGTCGGCCAGCCGCGGCACCAGCTGGAGCAGCGTGGTCTTTCCGGACCCTGTCGCGCCGACGAGGGCGACCGTCTCGCCAGGCGCAAGCTCCAGGCTGATGCCGCGCAGGACCGGGGTCACCGCACCCTGGTAGGCGAACACGACGTTCTCGAAGCGAAGCCGTCCGGATCCCGCCGCCGCAACCTTGTGCGTCGCGGCCGGGACCGCCGCGGCAGCCGCGGCAGGCCCGCTCCGCCAGCGCCCCGCGGTCAGGCCGGGCCGGTCCTGGCCGCGATCGGCGCCCGCAGTCCCCGGATCGGTAATCGCGGGCGGGGTGTCGAAGATCTCGTAGATGCGCTGCGCGGCGGTAGCCGCCTCCTGGCCCGTCGCAATGATGAAGCCCATCGCCTCGATCGGCCAGACCAGAAGCAGGGTCAGCGTGACGAACGCGACCAGCCCGCCGAGACTGAGCTCGTTCCGGCTGACGGCCAGGATGCCGAGCAGAAGCAGCAGTCCGATGACGGCGTTCGGGGCCATGTCGAGCCCGGCCCAGAACTTGCCCCGCAGCGCCGCCTTATCGACCTGGGTCCGGTAGACCAGCCGTGCCTGGGCCAGGTGACGCGCCGCCGCCTCATCGCGCCGGCCAAGGGCTTTCAGCACCCGGATGCCGGACGCGGCTTCCTCCACATAGGTCGCCAGGTCACCCTGCTGGTCCTGAGACAACCGGGAGAGCACCCGGTAGCGCTTCTCGAAGCGCAGGCACAGCACCGTGACGGGCAGCGACAGGCAGCCGGTCAGCAGCCCGAGCCACCAGTTCATCCGGATCAGCAGGGCCACGATCAGCAGGAAGGTCCACGTGTTCGTGATGAAAAACACCACGCCGAATCCCGCGAACCGGCGGATCGTCGACAGGTCGGTGGTGGCGCGGGACAGTAGCTGGCCAGACTGCCAGGAGTCGTGAAAGGCCGGCTCTAGGCGCTGCAGGTGGTGGTAGAGGTCGTCGCGGATGGTCTTCTCGACGCCCGTCACAGCGCCGGATACTGCCCACCGGCGGAAGAAGTTCAGACCCGCCTGGAGCGTGCCGAGCGCCATCGCCGCGATCCCCAGCGGAACGAGCTCAGCGCGAATGCCGCGCACCACCACGTTGTCGATGACCGACTTAGTCAGGAGCGGGATCATGGTCTCGGCGGTGACCGCCGTGACGGCGGCAGCAATCAGGATGAACAGCCTGAGGTAGTACGGCCGCAGGTACTCTCGCAGGCGCCAGAGCGATTGCGCTGGCGTGCGGGCGGGGACTGGCGCCGCCAGACCAGACGGCATGCGGGCATGCGGCCGCGGACCAGGTGTCGTGGGGGGCATTACAAGCAGGTTAACTTGCAGGTCGCTGCGCTGTCACGTCGGTTTCGCGGCGGCGGGACGGGCATGCTCTGCGGCCCGGCGGAGTGCCAGGTGGCGAAGCGCTGACAACTCTGGCACTCTGGCCAGACGGCGCGCGGCCGGGCTGCAGTTGGCATGGGAGGGGCCAGTGGAGCACACGCATTCCCGCCATCTGCCCGCGCCGCAACCGGACCCCGGGAAGCTACTAGCTGCTTACGAAGCCGGGATCGCGGCAGTCTGCCGGATCACCGCGCACCTTGATCAGGCGGGCTGGGCCGCGCAGACGCCGTGCCCGGAGTGGCGAGCGTTCGAGCTCGCTGGCCACCTGCGTTGCGTTGCTGACGATCTGCACGAGTATCTCGATGCGGCGCCGGTCAGCCGGTATGCGCGCCTGATGGGCACCGGAGCGCACGCCGATTCCCTGATCCGCAAGCTCGCCCGGCAGAACGCGGCCGAGCTGGCGGCCCTGGCCGACGCGCCGCCGGACGAGCACATTGAGGCGTTCGCCGCATCGGCTCGCCGCTATGCAACCCGGCTGCCCGCCATCTGGGACCTGCCGCATCACCAGTACCGCGACATCGTGGTGACAGTCGGCGGGATGGCCGGCGCGGCCTGCGCGGAGTGGCACCTGCATGCTTCCGATCTGGCAGCCGCGACCGGCACCGGGTATCGCCCGGCCGATCCGGACGTCATCCTGGCCGGGTGGGCGGGAGGAATGCCGCACCTGCCGGTGGCGGCGCCGACGGGGCGGCTGGCCGCCTGGCACAGTCGGCACGCCGATTCCTGGCAGGCTGTCCTGGCGGCCTCCGGACGCGGCGCTGTCCTCGCGCCTGCCAGCCGCGGTGCCAGCCCCGTATCCTCCGGCGGCCGCGCCAGCCCCGCGTCCTCCCGCCGCCGTGCTAGCCTCCGGTCCGCTGACCGCGATCCGGGCGGCGACCGGTCGTGGGCGCGCTGGACCGCGCGTCCGCTTCTGCGACGGAAAGGATGACCAGCAGTGCAGTTGGACGTCGCGGCGATCCGGGCCGCCTACCCAGCCCTGGCCGATGGCTACGCCTACCTCGACGGGGCGGCAGGCACCCAGGTTCCGGCTGCCGTCATCCACGCGATCAGTGCCGCGCAGTCGGCCGGGCTGGGCAACGCCGGCGGCGCTTTCCCTGCTAGCCGCCGGGCGGACGAGATCACGGCGGACAGCCGGTCGGCGATCGCGGCGCTTACGGGCGGCGAGCCGGACGGCGTGGTACTCGGGCCGAGCATGACGGCGCTCACCTACCGGTTCGCTGCCGCTCTGGCGGCTGGCTGGCGCCCAGGTGACGAGATCGTTGTGTCCCGGCTCGACCACGACGCGAACGTGCGGCCCTGGGTGCAGGCAGCCGAGCGGGCCGGTGCGGTCGTCCGGTGGGCGGAGGTTGACCCAGACACCGGCGAGCTGCCGGCCGGTCAGTACGCCGGTCTCATCAGCGACCGGACCCGGCTGGTCGCGGTGACGGCCGCCAGCAATGTCCTCGGCACCCGCCCGGATGTCGCAGCCATCACGACGCTGGCGCACGCGGCGGGCGCCCTCAGCTACGTGGACGGCGTGCATGCGACCCCGCACGTGCCGACCGATGTGGGCGCCCTGGGCGCCGACTTCTACGCGACGAGCGCCTACAAGTGGTCGGGCCCGCATGTGGCCGCCGTCGTAGCACAGCCGTCGCAGCTGCGCGAGCTGCGGCCAGACAAGCTGGTGCCCTCGAGCGACGAGGTCCCGGACCGGTTCGAGCTGGGCACCCCGCCCTTCGCCAGCCTGGCTGGGGTCACGGCGGCCGTCGAGCACCTCGCCGGGCTTGCCGGTGGTGGCGGTGGGGGCCTGCGGGACCGGGTGCTGGCGTCGATGACCGCCGTGCAGCACTACGAGCAGGAGCTATTCGCCGTCTTGCTGGCCGGGCTGGAGAGCATGCCGAAGGTCCGGCTGTATGGTCGCGCGGCAAGCCGAACCGCCACTGCTTACTTCACAGTCGACGGCCGGACTCCGCGTGCCGTCGCCGAGCACCTGGCCAGCCGGAAGATCAACGTCTGGCACGGCCACAACTACGCCTGGGAGCTGACCGGAGCGCTCGGCATCCGGGACTCCGGCAGCGCCGTGCGGGCCGGGCTCGTGCACTACAACGACGCCTCGGACGTGGCGAGGCTGCTCGCCGGGGTGGCCGAGCTCGCCAGCTAGCTCGGCCAGGTTACCCCCGCATGGGCAGGGAAAAATGTCCTGTGTGCCGGTGACACGGTGCAGTGGGTTCGTAGCGATCCGTACCTGCCAGAGGGAGGCACCATGAGTACGCTCGGCGACATCACCGCCAAGCTCGGGGGCCAGCAGGGCCAGGAGGGCGGTCTCGCATCCCTGCAGAAGCTTGTCAGCTCCAGCGGCGGGCTGCAGGGGATGACCTCGAAGCTGGCGAGCAGCGGGCTCGGCCAGCAGGTCCAGTCGTGGGTCGGCCACGGTCAGAACCAGCCGGTGAACGGGTCCCAGATCCAGGACGCCATGGATCCCAGCCAGGTCCATGCCGTGGCCCAGCAGGCAGGCATGAGCGACGAGGAAGCCTGCGACCACATGGCCAAGGCGCTACCCGACATGGTGGACCAGGCGACGCCGCAGGGACAGATGCCAGCGCCGCGGGAGGACCCGTTCAGCAAGGGCATGGAGTCGGTGAAGCATCTGCTCAAGCTTTAGCTTCTCGGGCGAGGCCGACATGCCGGCGCCCCGGCCGGACCACACGAAACGGTCCGGCCGGGGCCGGCACACCGGCCGCTCGCAGCCAACGCGTTGGCAGATGACTTGTTAAGGGCTGGCGTCGTTTGTCGGGTCGCGGCAGTTTGGGGTTATTGGAAGGTGTAGCGGTAGACGCGGGTCTCGCGCTGCTGGAAGCCCGCTCGCTCATACAAGTTGCCGGCAGCGACCCGCGATGGTCGCGTCGTTAGGTCGACGGAGCGTGCTCCTGCCGCTCTCGCCTGGTCAACTGCCGCACGCACCAGCGCTGTGCCGGCGCCCTGCCGGCCAGCCGCTGCGTCCACCACGACGTCCTCAATCCAGGCGCGCGTGCCTGTCGGGATGCGGAAGACGACCAGACTCAGCGATCCAATGATTTTGCCCTCATCTCTGGCCAGCAGGACGGTGACGGAAGGCGAGGAGAGCACGGTCCGGATCGCGGCGGCGTCGAGCGACTTCGCCGAGGTGGAGAGCTGTGGCAGCAGCCGGGTGAATGCCTCGACGACCTCGTCGGTTACGTCGGTGAGTTCCTCGATGGCGAGAGTCACGGTGCGACACTACTCTGACGGCCAGTTCACGAGACGCCGACGGCTCGCAGCACGGCCGCGGTGGCGGCCGCCGCGATGATCACGACGAGGAACGGGGCGCGCAGTGCGAGCGCCGCTAGCGCCGCACCCATTCCGGCCAGCCGGGCGGGATCCAGGTCAAGCGCGTGGCCGCTCGTCGCCGACTGCACGGCGGCCAGCGCCGCGAGCAGCGCCACCGGAACCAGCTCGGCAAACCGGCGAACACGCGGGCTGGCGAGCAGGCGCGGCGGCACAGTGAGGCCGGCCAGCTTGAGCGCGTAGCAGCCGGCCGCCGTTGCCAGCACCGCGACCCAGGTCCCGGTCACGCGGGGCTGCCCGTCGCAGCCGGGCTCATCAGCGCGCCGCCGAGCGCCGCGAAGGACGCCAGGATGACGGGCACCCCAGCCGGCAGCACTGTCGTCAGGCCGAGCGCGATCGCAACTGCTGCCAGCGCGACCGCGCGCTCGGTACGCCCGGCCCGCAACCTCGGATAGATCAGCGCGATGAACGCCGCGGGCCCGACGACGTCGATCCCGAAGGATTGTGGTGACCCGATCTTCCCGGCGCCGACTGCCCCGGCAAGGGTAGCGAGGTTCCAGGTGAGATACAGCGTGCAGAAGGTTGCCGAGAACGCCTTCCGGCCGGCCGCCTGGTCGGGCTGCGCCAGCGTGATGGCAGTCGTCTCGTCGATGACGCCCTGCGCGGCGAGCAGCCGGCCCGGACCGCGCGGCTGCAGGACGTCGGCGAGCCGGAGGCCGTACAGCGTGTTCCGGCTACCGAGCAGGATTGCGCCAGCGGTTCCGGCCAGCATGCTCCCTCCGGCCGCGACGACCCCGGCCAGCGCGAACTGCGACGCGCCGGTGAAGGCGAGCAGGCTCAGCGCGCACGCTTGCCAGGCGGTCAGGCCGGAGCCCACCGCGGCAGCGCCGAACGCCACTCCGGAGATCCCGACGGCGATTCCGAGGCCGATGCCATCGCGAACCGGCCGGATCACCCGGGCCTGGTCAGGGGCAGCCGTCTGCGCCGACATGCAGCCAAGCTAGGCGACCACGCCCGCCGGGTCTTGTACGTTCTTGCCGGAGCACCGGCGGTCGGTACGAGACGCAGCTGGTCACGGAGGCGCGCTAGCTGGCAGGCCGCAGCCGTGCGCGCTCGCGCTGGTAGGCGCCCGGCGGGACGCCCACGACTCGCTTGAAATGCCTGGTGAGATGCGCCTGGTCGGCAAACCCGGTCTGCGCGGCAACGTCGGCCGGCGCGAGCCCGTCATCCAGCAGCAGCCGGGCGCGACGCACTCGCAGCTGGTTCAGGTACGTATGCGGCGGCATCCCGGTCTCGCGGCGGAATGCCCGCAGGAGCGCGAACTGGCTGAGCCCGGTCAATGCGGACAGCTCGGCAAGGCTGGGCGCGTTGGCGAGCCGCTCCGGCAGCAGATCCCGGACGGCCCGGACGCTGGCGGGTGCCCGGCTGGCGGGCACGCGGGTGTCCGCGGGCTGCGGCGCGGCATGGGCCAGGAGCAGCCTGGTTAGCGCCGACGTCAGCAGAGACGACGAAGCGAGCGGGTCGCCGTGCTCAGCCGCCTGATGGGCCTGGCGCAGCAGCGAGGCGGTGGCCGGGTCGTAGAGCACCGTCTCGGGGAACCACGGCGTGCCGCGCCGCCAGCCGAGCTCCCCGGCAATGCTGGTCACGACGCTGACCTCCGGGTAGAGCACGCGATAGGTCCAGCCAGCGGGCGTTCCGGCCTGCCCGGTGTGGACCGTGTCCGGGTTCAGCAGCGCGACCCCGCCTGGCCCGGCCCGCAGCAGGCTGCCGCCGTAGTCGAACTCCTCCACGCCGGCCTTGATCAGGCCGAAGGTATAGGTCTCGTGCGAGTGCCGGCCGTAGCGATGCGTGATGAACCGCGCCCGGAGCAGGTCAACTCCCCGGACGGCCCCGTGCTGCCAGTACCGCGCGGTCTCGGTAGGCATACGCACTGCCTACCTGATGCCCTGGCGCGCAGCCAAGCGAGTTTCTGACATCAGGTCTCCTGCGACGCGGCCTGATCGGCCGCTGACGCAGGCGGCCCCGTTACTTCGCGGGCTGTCGAGGACGGTGAACGGTACCGGGCGAACGATGGGATTGCCAGCGCTATCACGCCGGCCAGGACGACGGTCACGATGCCGCCGGACAGCGCGCCGATCGTTGGTGAGGTTAGCGACCCCACCGCCCCTGACTCCAGCCCGCCGAGCGAGTCACCTCCCGCGCCGACGACGTATTCGGCAGCGGTGACGCGGCCGCGGAACTCGTCGGTGGTGACGGTCTGGACGATGGTGCCGCGCAGCACGACGGTGACGGTGTCCGCGGCGCCAGCGAGGGCCAGGAGGCCGAGCACGAGCCACAGGGGACGCGCTAGCGCGAATCCGGCAAACGCGGCCCCCCAGATGGCTACGGTGCAAAGCATCACCGTCCCCTGCCGGGCAGTGCGGCCGACCGGTCCGGTGAAGGCGGAGCTGACCAGGCCACCAGCACCGATGGCGGTGGTGAACAGGCCGAGCGTCGCCGGGTTCCCGCCGAACCGCTCCGCGTTGATCGCCGGGAAGAGCGCGATCGGCAGGCCGAAGATCGTGGCGTTGAGGTCGGTCAGCAGCGCCCCAGCCAGCACCGGGCTCTGTCGCAGGAACCCGAGGGCCTGGGCGATGGCCCGCGGTCCGGGCCGGGCCACACCGGGCTGTGGCCGCATCGCGGGCAATCGCGCGACGCCGTACACCGAGCCGGCGAAACTGATCGTGTCGAGCAAGTAGCAAGCCTGCAGATGCCCGCCCGCCGCGGCAGTGATGATGCCCGCCAGCGCCGGGCCGCCCGTCATCATGACCTGGAAGCTGACCCGGTTGAGCGCCAGGCCGGCCGCGAGCTGTTCCGAGCGCAGCAGGCTGGGGACCAGCGTCCGCCGGGCAGGCTGGCTGACGGCGGCCAGCGCGGAGGAAACGGCAGCGAGGAGGTACAGCAGCCACAGGGCGGACAGGCCCGCGAAGGCTTGCGCAGCCAGCACAGCGGAAACAGCCGTCTGTCCGAACGTGGTGACCAGGATCAGCTTGCGCCGGTCTGTCGCGTCGGCGAGCGCGCCGCCGAGCAGGCCGACAGCCAGGGTCGGTACGAGCCGGACGATGCCCAGGGCGCCGACTGCGAACGGTGAGCGCGTGATGTCGTAGATCTGCAGCGGCAGGGCGAACAAGGTGAAGGCGCCGCCGACTGCGGACAGGGTCGTACCGACCCAGAGCCTGCGGAACTGTGGCGATTCGCGCAGCGGCGTGATGTCCGTGACGAGGCGGGAGGCGAGCGGCATCGGGCCGCAACGCTAGCCGGCGCCCGCCTGCGCCGGGAGCTGAAGCGCTAGCAGGTGCTAGCGGGCCTGCCCAGCGCTGCCGGAGCGGGCCTGCTGGAGATGCTCCACGACGCAATCCGGCCCCGGGAACACCAGGCCGGTATGGCCGTCGTCGAAACGGATGAGGAACGGCGGGGTGCCCCCGGGTCCGTGCACCTCGACGATCTCCCCGGTGTGCTCTGCCTGGCCTACTACCTTGCCGTGCACGTGCAGTCGGTCACCGACAGATGCCTGCATAGCACCCACCTCCTCGTGCCTGGTCCCGCAGCCGTGTTCTGCTACGCCATTAGCCGACCTTGCACACCCGTACCCGTGCGGCAGCGCAGTCACCCGCCGCGTACACCCTTTTGCTGTCAGCTATACCGGTGTCTGCAGAGGCTCGGCAAGGCCCCCCGCGTAGAAGTGGCGGGCGGCGTCGAGTAGCTCGTCCAGCGGCGGCCACCACGGTCCGTGCGGCAGCGACCGCAGCGTGTCCAGCATGCTGATGGCACCGGCCACGGTGTCGGAGCCAGCCGTGTCGCGGGGCGCAGCCGAAGCCGCGACCGCCACCCGGTGCGGGCGTGCCGCCCGCACCGGTCCCAGGTAGAGATCCGGGCCGGTAGCGGTGTCCTCTGGTGGAGCGATGACCAGGTAATAGTCGGGCAGCTCGAACCGGTTCGCCCGCCAGGCGACGAGCGTCTCGGCCGCAGCTTCCTCGAACCCGGCCGCCGCATCTGGGCCGGATGTCACGTCCCACATTGCACGCCACGCGGCTGCCACCCCGGCGAGCGGATCGGCAGGGACCACCACGTAGGTCGCCCGCCGCCGGGCCGCGTCGTGCATCGCCAGCGCACCGTGCTCCCAGCCGTGGCGAACTGGTTCCGGCGCGGCGCTGGAGGCGCCCTGCGGGGAGACCGCCGTCGATGAGGCTCCCTGACCGTGCTTGCTGACCTGGTCGCCTGCTGGCGGGCGGACCACGGCCACGTTGGGTGACTCCGCGAGCCCGGCGAGCAGGCCACCGGACACGCCACCCACCAGGGCAATCACAGTCGAAGACTCGTGCCGCATCGGCTCTGATCCTAGACCGGCGCAGCCCCTTGACGGTCTTGGGACTGCGGACTAGCGTCACGTCCGAATCAAATAGGAAACTTTCCTATTTGATTCACACGTCGTCCGGACGTCGTGATCACCCCCCGCTCGCACTAGCAAGGGATCCGCGCATGAGACGAGTTACATCCATCTGGGCCGGGCTGGCCACGATCACCGCCGCGGTGGTCACGCTCGGCTTCGTCGCAACCGGCGCCAGCGCCTCAACCGGGAAGAACCCGTCGAGGCCATTGCCATACCGGGTATTCGCTCCGTACTTCGAGACCTACGACACCAGCGCCGGCAGCCTGGCTGCGCAGTCGGCGCAGTCCGGTGCCAAATTCCTGTCGCTGGCGTTCCTGCAGACGGCGACCGCCGGCTCGTGCGTCGCCGACTGGGACGGCGACCCGACCCAGCCCATCGGGGCCGCCTTCGCCAGCGACATCGCCGCCATCCAGGCGCACGGCGGGAATGTGATTCCGTCATTCGGCGGCTTCACCGCCGACACTACGAATACCGAGATCGCTGACAGCTGCACGAGCGTCCCCGCCATCGCGGGCGTCTTCGAGAGCCTGATCACGACCTACCGCGTGTCACGCATCGACCTGGACATCGAGGCCGACTCCGTTAACAACAGCGCGGGCATTGACCGGCGGAACGAGGCCATCGCGCAGACCGAGGCCTGGGCGGCCGCGCACCACCAGCACATCCAGTTCGACTACACACTGCCGACGTTCCCCACCGGCCTGCCGGCCGCAGAACTCGCGGTGCTGCAGAACGCCGTGGCCGACGGCGCCGTTATCAGCACCGTCAACCTGCTGACGTTTGACTACTTCTTCGGTACGCAGCAGGACATGCTGGCCGACACCAAGACCGCAGCGGCTGGCCTGTTCAGCCAGCTGCAGGCGCTCTACCCGGATGCGACTGCCAGGCAGTTGTGGCACATGATCGGCGTCACCGAGATGCCGGGCATCGACGATTTCGGCGCAGCCGAGACTTTCTCGACCGGCGACGCGACCGCGCTGCTGCGCTGGGCGGAGCACCATGGCATCGGGTTGCTGTCCTTCTGGGCGCTGCAGCGGGACAACGGTGGCTGCCCCGGCACGAAGGGAGCCGGCAGCTGCTCCGGAGTGGCTCAGTCCACCTGGTACTTCAGCCACACCTTCGAGCCGTTCACCAGCAGCTAGCTCGCTGGGCATGGGAGCGGGAATCCGCCGTCGATCGGCAGTATGATCCCGCTCCCATGCAATGGCTGCTACTCCTCACGGCGCTCGGTGGCCCTGGCCCATTCCTGCCCGGCCGCCCGGACCAGGTGCTCCACCCGTTCGCGTAGCCGGTCTGCGCGCTGCACCACCCCGTCGAGCCGATCGCGGAACCGGTCTATGCGCTCTCCTGCGTGCCCTTCGGCCCGGCGCGCTTCGTACCGAGCCCTGGCCGCGCTCCTGGTTGCCTCGGCCGCCAGATCCTGCGCCTCGTCGGCCAGCTCCCAGGACTCGTCTGCTAGTTCTCGCAGTTCGTCGGCGCCCTCCTCGGCCTCGTCGGCGCGCTCACCAGCCACATCGGCGTGCTCCTGCCCCCGGTCGGCAGCCTCCTGGGCTTGATCGGCGCGATGCCGGGCTTGCTCGGCCCGGCCCCGGAACCGCTCGGCCTGCTCACGGAGCCGGGCGAGTTCCGCCGCGTTCGCCCAGCTCGCTGCGTGCCTTGCAGCCTCATGCGCCCGCCAGGCCTGCTCGTCAGCGGCTTCCGCCGCCTCTTCGGCGCGGTCGGCGGCGTCTTGGTGGCGCTCGGCGTCTTCCTGGGCCTGGTCCGCCGCTACCCGCAAGCGAGCGGCCGCCTGCTGGGCGCGGTCAGCGAACTCGGCGGTCTGGTCGGCAGCCTTCAGCTCGGGGAGCTCGCCGCCCTGGGCGCTGTCCCATGCCTCGAGCACGGCGCGCCGGGCGACGATATAGGGCTCGCCAGTGGTGGCCATGCGCTCGCGAATAGCGACCTTGAGTGCCTTGTCGTGAGTCATGCTGCATCTATTCCTGGCGGGTCGGCCCGCGTCTGCCCGCCACGGTGAGTGGCATGACGAAAGAGCACCCGAGTCGTGGACCCTTGTCCCTCGTTGCCGTCGCGGCGCGGGCCAGCTGACGGCTCGGAAGCGGGCAGGCGGTGCGCTGCCACTGCCGTGAGGCTATCTCGCGGCACCGCCGCGGTCCACGATCGTAGGACGTCCGAGAAAAAAACTTGGAAGTCCAACAAAATTCGCCCCGCGAGCCGTGCATCGGCCTGGGGTTCGGATAGCATTCCAATCGTCATGCGGCGCTTCGTACTCATCCTTAGCAGCCGTAGCGGGACCTGATTCAGGGCAGGCCAGCGACCCGCTACGGGGGTGAGGCGCTGGCCGAGGTCCGAGGGTTCGGGATGACAGTGCATCCCCAGCTCCAGTCCGGCACCACGTGCCCGCGGCGCTCCTGACGGGTCGGCGCGAGGGGGACAAGCCAGCGCCTGCGTGCGGGACGAGATGACCGGGGACCACGACTTCGCCTCAGCTGGCCTGCCTGCCGAGCCAGAAGTCGCGAGGAGATCACCCGAAATGTTGAGAACACAGTCAGCCCCAGTGGCCGTCGAGACCGAGTCCGAGATGCACACCCGGCGGCGAGCACAAGAGGCGGTCCAGGAAGCGATGGACCGCCGCGACAACGGTGGCGACAGCGCCGCCAGCGACAATTAGAACTGGCGGGCCAGCCCGCAAAGACCGAGAGGATCGTCATGACCGCGAGCCCGAGCGAGGAGCTTGATTTCAAGATCCGTGCCAGCAGCAACCCTGTCCCCGCGGACGTGCGGGTACAGCGGCTGGCCCAGCCGGGTTTCGGCAGCGTATTCACCGACCACATGGCGACGATCCGGTGGTCGGAGCGCGATGGCTGGTACGACGCCAGGATCGAGCCTTACGGCCCGATCACCCTGGACCCTGCCGCCCAGGTGTTCCACTACGGCCAGGAGATCTTCGAAGGGCTCAAGGCGTACACCCAGGCGGACGGGTCGGTTGCAGTGTTCAGGCCGCATGCCAACGCTGCCCGGTTCAACCGGTCGGCGCGCCGGCTCGCCATGCCCGAGCTGCCGGAGTCGGCGTTCGTGCGCGCCATCGAGCTGCTGGTCGCCCGCGACGGGGCCTGGGTGCCCACCGCCGACGGGTACAGCCTCTACCTGCGCCCGTTCACGATCGCGACCAAGGTCGGCCTCGGCGTGAACCACCCGTCATCGGACTACCTGTTCACGCTGATCGCCTCTCCGGTGTCCGGGTATTTCGGGGGCGAGGTCAAGCCGGTCACGGTGTGGCTGTCGGAGGACTACACAAGGGCAGCGCCCGGCGGCACCGGCGAAGCTAAGTGCGGTGGCAACTACGCGGCTGCCTTCGCCGGCCAGCAGCAGGCCATCGACCACGGCTGCGACCAGGTCGTCTGGCTTGACGCAGCGCAGCGCCAGTGGGTCGAGGAAATGGGCGGGATGAACGTCTGCTTCGTCTACGGCCGTGGCTCGGACGCGCGGATCATGACCCCCGCCCTGACCGGGTCGCTGCTACCGGGGATCACCAGGGACTCGCTTCTCAAGCTCGCCCCGGACCTCGGCATCCCGGCGTACGAAGGCAAGATCTCGGTGGCCGAGTGGCGGGCAGGCTGCGCGTCCGGCGAGATCACCGAGGTATTCGCGTGCGGCACGGCCGCGGTGATTACCCCGATCGGCGCCGTGCGCAGCGACAGTGGCGACTGGACGATCGGCGGCGGCGCCGCCGGCCCGGTCACCAGTCTGCTGCGCGATGAGCTCGTCGGCATCCAGTACGGCCGCAAGCCTGACCGATACGGCTGGATGCATCGGGTGGCCTGAGGCGGGCGCCACTTGCCACGATCGCCTTCCGGGTAGTCGACTGCGTCTAGGGCCGATCTGCGGGAGGCGGAATGGGCTGTGAGATTTCCTGGTTCGGCCCGCTGTGCGACGAGGACTATGAATTCCTCGGAGTACCGGACCCGGCCCTGCTGTCGAGCTGGGAGCACGTCCGCGGCATCGCCCTGCGGGCCGACGAGGCTGGCTACGACAACATGCTGCTTCCGTCGAACTACATCACGGGGATCGACCCGGTGGCCTTCGCCGCCGGGATCGCCCCGCAGCTCCGGCGGATGCAGCTGCTCGTAGCGGTCCGGATGGCGGAGCTATGGCCGCCGCAGCTCGCGCGCCAGCTCGCGACCATCGACGAGATGCTCCGCGGCCGGCTGACGATCAACATCATCTCGTCGGACCGGCCGGGGGAGCAGCTGGAGTCGTCGCCGCGGTACCGGCGGACGCTGGAGATCATGCAGGTCCTCCGCGACTTGCTCGACGGCAAGCCGGTCGACGTCGACGGCGAGTTCGTCCAGCTCACCCTCGACCCGCCGCGGATCCGGCCGGCAGGTGGCTGCCCGCCGTTCTACTTCGGCGGGCTGTCCGAGGCGGCGAGGGAGGTGGCCGCTCAGGCCGCCGACGTCTTCCTGATGTGGCCGGACACGATGCCCGCGGTCGAGGCCGTACTCGCGGACATGCGGGAACGGGCGGCGCGGCACGGCCGGGAGCTGAGGTTCGGCTACCGGGTGCACGTCATCGTCCGCGCCACTGAGGCCGAGGCGCGGGCTGCGGCGCGGCGGCTTGTTTCCCGGCTCGACGACGAGACCGGTCGCCGGCTCCGCGATCAGTCGCTGCACGTCGCCTCAGCCGGTCAGCTGCGCCAGGGCCAGCTGCGGGACCTGGCCGACGACGAAGGCTTCGCCGAGCCGAACCTGTGGACAGGCATCGGCCGGGCCCGCTCGGGCGCCGGCGCGGCCATCGTCGGTGACCCGGATCAGGTGCTCGCGAAGCTGCGCGAGTACGCCGAGCTGGGCATGGAGGCATTCATCCTGTCCGGCTATCCGCACGCGGCCGAGTGCGACCTGTTCGCCCGGCACGTGCTGCCGCATCTCGACCACGGGCCGCTGCTGCCCCGCGTCACGGATCCTTAGTCGGGAAGGATCTGCATGCTGGCAGAACCGTTGGCCGATTGGCCATCGGAACCGGTAGCAGTCGCTGCCGCGACGAAAACTGTGGTAGGGCAAGAATTCTTGTCAGGAAGGGATCCGAACGACCCGGAAAGAGGAACCGTGTAGCTCGTGCTGCCAGATAGTGTCCTGCTGCCGCCGTCCTGTTGTGCGCCGTTCTGTGACGTTGTCCAGCTCAGATGGACCGGGCTTGTCGAACTGGCTTTGACCGTCACGGTGAACGACCCGGTGACACTCTCTGGCCCGAGAACGCAGGCCGGAGCGCCGCCCTTGCTGCCCGTGAGCGTGAGGCCGGAGACCGTCACACTGCTCACGTGGACAGGTGGAGGCGGCGGCGGCGGCGTGGCTGTGCAGGTCACCGTGAGCGGGATCGACTGGGACTGCGATACCGGACTGGTGACAGCCAGCGTGTCGCTGCCGGAGTACGTGTCCGACGCGGCGGTCACCGAATCGGCGACATTAGCGGTCTGACCAGCGCCGACACTGAGGGTCTTGGCGGCGGTCTGGGTGCCGTTACTGCGGACCCAGTGGTAAGTCAGCTGACCTGCCAAGCTGGACTTGATCTGGCCAAAGATGGTGAATGTCGGTGGCGCGGTGCCGCACTGGACGGTGTGGGGTGATGCTGGCTGGCTGGCGAGCGCAAGAGTGACGGTCGCGGTAACACACGTGAGCTGGTAGAGAGCCTTCTGCGAGGTCACCGTGAGCGGATTGGTCACCTGCAGCTCTGCCCAGCCGGTGCCGGTCGTGCTGGCTTGCAGAACCCCGCCCGACACCTGGTAGCTGCCAGCGTGGCTGGCGTGCAGGGTGTGCACCGCGCCGGGCGTTCCGGATGAATAGATCCACCGGTAGGACACCGGGCCGGGCTGAGAGACAGTCAGCGTCCCGGTGAACGTGAAGACCGCAGGCGCGGCACAGGACACGGCCGCCGTGGGCGGCGCTACGGTGGCCGACGCGCCGACCTGCGGCTGCGACACAAGGGTAATTCCGTTGCCGGGCGGCGGCTGGTGCTGGGGGCCGCCGCTGCTCGCGACCGCGACCCCCCCGGCGACCACCGCGGTCACCGCGACGGCGGCGGCGACCGTCAGGGCCGCTGCCTTGTGCCGGCCCAGCCACGTCGTCGCCGCCGCGGCTCCGCTACCCCCGGCCGCTCCGCCACCAAGGAGCAGCAGCAGCGCCGCTGCGCGTTCCTTCAGCTGGCTTCGACCGCGGGCCTCCCAGTCGGGCCCGGCCGCGGCGGCGGCCGCGGTCTCAAGCTCAAAGACAAAGGCTGCCGCGTCGGGCGGTCGCGCCGATGGCTCCTTGGCCATGCCGCGCTCGAGCAAAGCCCGGAACGGCTCAGCAACCTCAACCGAGGGCACTGGCGTGTGCTCGTGCTGATCGCGCAGGTGGCGGATCGATCCGTCGAAAGGTGGCCTGCCGGTCAGGCACTCGAAGAACACGGCCGTGGCTGCGTAGATATCGGAGGCGGGGCTGGCGGGCTGACCGGCCCACTGTTCGGGTGCCATGTAGAGCGGCGTGCCAGCGGCGGGCCCTCGATGGCCCGCGCGGGTAGCCAGGCCGAAGTCTGTCAGCTTGCTGACGCCCTCGGCGTCGACCAGCACGTTTTCCGGCTTGTAGTCCCGGTGCACGACGCCGAGAGCGTGCGCGGAGGCCAGGCCGAGGAGCGAGCCCTTGAGCACGACGAGGGCCGACTCCGGCTGGGCCGGACCCTGCTCCGTGATGAGCTCGTGCAGCGAGACGCCATCGACAAGTTCCATGACGATCGCTGCGCCCCGGCCCGGTTCCTCGACGTACGTCAGGACCTTCACGACCTGCGGGACGTCTAGCTCGGCGAGTAGCCGGGCTTCTTCGCGGAAGCCGGCCAGGAAGTCGGCGTCACGGAACAGGTTGGGGTTGAGGTATTTGATCGCGACCGAGCGGCCCGATGCGTCGTTTGTAGCCGAGACCACCCGGCCGAACGATCCGCGACCGAGCTCGCGATCCTCGCGGTAACCGGGCACCTGCCAGGAACTGCTCATGCCGCTCTCATCCGGTGCACGCGTAGGTGAAGGAGGTATGTCCGCTGGCAATCCCCGGCGTGAGCACGCGAAGCGTGGCCCCGGCGTGGTAGGTGCCGCTGCCGCGGAACGTCCACCGCAGATAGACCCGGACCGGCGCGTGCCCGCTCGCGGCGGTCACCGCGCTGACCGGGGATGTCAGGCCGCCGCTCCTGATCCACTCATAGCTAACCGGGCCGCCATGGCCGTTGGTCTCGATCGTGCCGACCACATTGACCGTGATGTTGCAGCGGTTGCCTGGAGGCTGTGCGGGGGCGACCGCCACGGCCGTGACCTTTAGCTGGTCATGGGCGCGCTGCCAGAGAATCACTGCAACCGCACCGATGATGGCCGCCGTGACAAACGTGCTGGCCGCAGCGCGCCATCGTCGCCGCTTCGGTCGGCGCGGCGGCGGAATTGGCCACCGCGTGGAACCTCCGGCTGCGGCTGCACTCGCTGGCTCTTCGGTGTCGTCGTCGGCGGGTGAAGCTACTCCACTCGGGCGGATCAGCGCTGCTAGGGACTCCGGTGTCAGCACCGTCGCCCCGCCCGCGGGGAGTCCTGTCTCGTGGTCGACCCAGCCGCCATCTCGCTGGACGTCGGCAATCGTCGTGGTGCGGACTCGTGTCGCTGCCAAGCGCGGGAGCTGAGTCTGGTCGGCAGCCTGGAGAGTACCGCGATCCGCTTCGTGCACCGGCTCGCTATCCGGCAGGACCGCGCGGATCTCTCTGATGCGCGCGCTGACCAGTTGCGCGTTCCGCGGCCGGCTCTCTCTGTCCTTCGACATCAGCTCGACGATCAGCTGCTCGAGGCCTGCCGGCAGGTCGGCGCGACGCATGCTCAGCGGCACCGGCTGGCCATGCAGCTGCATCATCAGCAGCGCTTCCGGCGTGTCCCCGGTGAAGGGCGGCTCGCCAGCAACAAGCTCATAGAGGACGCAGCCGAAGGAGTACAGGTCGGCGCGGCTGTCCACGTCCATCGCCGCGGCCTGCTCTGGCGACATGTACACGGGCGTACCGATCGCCAGACCCGGCGCCGTGAGCCGCGGCGCCTTGTCGGTCAGCAGCCGCGCGAGACCGAAGTCGATGATCTTCGCATGCAACCGTGGCGTCACCATCAGGTTGCTCGGCTTCACATCGCGGTGCACGATGCCGGCGTCATGGGCAGCAGCGAGACCCGCAGAGACCTGCTCGGCGAGGTCGAGTAATGCCGGTATCGGCAGCAGCCCGGTGCCCGCCGCCCGCCGCTGCTCGATGACCTGGGCCAGCGACACGCCCTCGACCAGTTCCATCGCCAGGAACAGCTCGTTCGCCACCCGGCCCGCCTCGTAGGCAGCCACGATGTTGGGATGCTTCAACTGGCCAGCCGTGATCGCTTCGAGGCGGAACCTGGCGATCACCTCGGCCAGCAGTGGCGCATCCGGAATCTCGCCGAGCTGGACGATCTTGACCGCTACCGATCGCCGCGTGGTCACATCAGTGGCCCGCCAGACCTCGCCGAATGCGCCCCGGCCCAGCGGTACTTTCAGCTGGTAACGTCCGGCCAGTTCTCTCGCGGGAGGCACGCTAACCCACCTCTCGTGGCTGGCCGGAAAGCCCGAGCATCGCACGCCAGGTCAGCGGCCGCGGCCGCGGTCTCACACTCGGCACGCTCACCGGACGTTCCGGCAGATTTAGGTTCTGCCCGCATCGCATAAGGACGCTGGACGACATCTCTGCCCCACCCACATCGCCCGCAGCGCGGATAAGTTGCTCCAACTTTAAGGTGCGATGTGTGGCATGTCCATCATGGCGAGATCGGCGAGCCGACGACGATACGATCGCCGCACTATCTCCGCTTTAGCCGGAACTATTTTCGTTCGTGCTTGTTGCCTTTACAGTTGGCGCGTGGTTACACAGAATCCCCGCGGGGAGGGATCCGCACCACTGCTGGTGGTCCGGATCGAGGGATTAGAGCACCGCCTCCGGCCAGGCCCTGACTATCTCGTCGGGCGTGACTCGCAGTGCGAGGTTGTCATCTCGGATCGGCGAGTGTCCTGGCATCATGCCGTGCTTCGAGCGCAGGCCGGCCGCTGGCGGTTGACCGACAGCCAGAGCACAAACGGAACCTTCGCTGACGGCCGGCTGGTGCGCGAGCTCCAGATCGACACCGAGTGCGTGGTGCACCTCGGCCATCCTTCTAACGGCCCGGTCCTGCATTGCACAGTGACCAAGGAGTCGCCCCAGCTGGCCAGGACACTACGCATCGGCCGGGCGCCCGACAACGACATCGTGATCGCCGACGCGGAGGTTTCGCGGTACCACGCCGAACTTCATCAGGTCGACGGCACGCACCGCATCGTGGACCTGCAGAGCTCTAACGGCACTTTCGTCAACGGCGAGCGCACCGCGGCCGCGCTGTTGTCAGAGGGTGATGTCGTGTCCATCGGCGCCTCGACCTTCCGTCTGGTCGGGCTGGAACTCCAGGAGTTCTCCGGACCGAACGCCGTTAGCGAGCAACTATCACCAGCCGGCGGACCAAGCCCGGCATCCGGCGTCTGTCCATTCACGTCGGAGGCGGGATCGGCAGAGGCCACCCCAACGCGCGGCTCCGACAAGCTGGTCGAGCATGCGCTGCCCCCGGCTGCCGCATCACCGGATGACGGCACGCTGGAGATTCCGTACGCGATTCGCTGGCTTGTGCCGAACGGCGAGCGGTTCGCCAACTTCCAGATCATCAACGACAACGACACCCAGCTGGACTACTACCGCAAGTTCGGCCACGTCTACGCGGTCGGAGTCCCGACGAAGAAGTGGCGGCTCGTCGTCGTTTCCGACCCCGGCCTGCTCGACCACGTGGCGGCGGACGAGGAGCAATTCGGCAAGCGCGTCGAGGAGATCAACTTCTTCACCCAGCTAGCCAACTCCCGCGGCGCCGGCATCTCGGTCATCGGAGACGGGGAGCACACCGAGCACGTGCGGCGGGTCATGCTTCCGTGGTACTCGACGATGAACCAGCGAACGCAGCTGGTGTGGATGAAGGAGCAGGCGCGCAAGCTGGTCGCCGCCTGGTCTGCACTCCCCGCGAATCAGCCGCTCGACGCGCGCGTCTGGATGGAGCGGTACACGCTCGAGGTGTCCGGACGCGGCGCGTGCAATTACGATTTCGGCCTCTTTGACGGCACCACCAACCCGCACCCGTTCGCCACGGCGGTCCCCGAGAGCACGAAGGAAAGTATCCGGCGCGTCGCGGATCCTCGGCCCGACTTCACGCTCTTCGCGGGCCGGGAGCGCCGGGCCCGCGTTCGCCGTTACCGCCGTAACAACGAGGAACTGGTCAGGACGGCCGACGCGCTCGTGCGAGCCCGCATGCACACCGGGCCGCAGGGAGGCCAGCAGAACGACCTGCTCAGCCGCCTGGTCAGCACGCCAGATCCCGAGACCGGCGTGTTCCTTGACACCGAATCCGTCCGCGACCAGATCCTCATGCACCTGTCGAACGGCTTCAACGGGCCGTCGATCACCGGAGCGTGGCTGGCTCATGTCCTCGGGACCTACCCGGATGTGGAAGCCAGGCTGGTCGCCGAGATCGACGGCATCACCGGTGGCGACCCGGACTACGACCTGCAGTACGACGATCTGCAGAAGCTGCCCTACACGACGCAGGTCATCCGAGAGACGCTCCGGATCTACCCGCCGATGCCGGTGACGATCCGCCGCAGCCTCAAGGACGGCGTGCTCGGGCCGTATCGCATCCGCAAGGACGACATCATCCTCATCGGGACGCTCGCAGCGCAGCGCGACCCGCGCTACTGGGGACCCAACCCCGACAAGTTCGATCCCGATCAGTTTGAGACGGACAGGGTCGCCGCGCGGCCGCGCAATGCCTTCATTCCCTTCTCGATCGGAAGACGGCAGTGCATGGCGCAAGAGGTCACGTTCATGATGCTCCGTGTCGTCTTGTTCGAGATCTACCGCCACTTCCTGCTACGGCCAGCGCCGGGCACCGTCGTGACGAAGAACACCGTGGTGACGACGAAGCCAGGTGCGGTTCCGATCATCCTCATGCCGCGCGACCCGGAGCGACGCGAGCGGATGCCAGCCGTCACGCCAGCGGCTGCGGTGGCTCAGTCTGCTGCCCGCGGCATCGGACGCGACTGGGGAGAACCGACAGAGATCCCGGCAACGAGCGCCTACCGCCATCTCGTGATCTCGTATGGCAGTAACTTCGGCGCTAACAAGGACCTGGCTGAGCGATTCGCCGAGCGCGCTCACTACTACGGCTACACGAGCGAAGTGATCACGCTGAATCAGCTGGCGGAGTCGGCGCCGCGTTCGCAGCCGTGGCTGCTGGTCACCATGACCTCCACCTACACCGCAAACCCGCCGTCGAATGCGGCCGCGTTCAAGGCGCTGCTGGAGGGAACCGAACCTGGCGCCACGACGTGGCGTAACTGCCGGTACCTGGTCTGGGGTCTCGGCAACAGCCAGTGGCTCGCCTACCTCGCGTTCCCCCGCTTTGTGCACACGAGGCTGGCCGAGCTTGGCGCGTCGCCGGTCGGAGATTTCGCCTTTGGCGACGTGGGCTCGCCGCTCTGGGAAGGCCTGCACGCGGACTGGAACAACCGCGTCTGGCCAGTTCTGCTTGAGCTATCCGGGGCGCGGCCCACAGCCGCCGCGGCCGCTCGCCTCGCGGCTGAGAACGCGGAGGCCGAGGCGCTCACGGGGGCCGACTCCAATTCGGCGATCTACAAGTCGCTCTCCCGAGTCGAGGCCGTCGTGCAGCCGAGTCCGCCAGCGGCTGGCATGTCTGCGATCATGCGCATCATGTCGCCCGGCTCGCGCCGCCGATCTATGGCGGCGGGGGTCGCAGCCCCGGGCCTGGACGAGCGACGCGGCGGTCAATCGCGGGTGCTGGTGGCGCCGACGATCCTCACGAACGCCGTAGGCATCGCCACCTTCGAGGCCCGCGCTCGCGTCTGCCGCGAGCTGCAGGCTGCGGAGTCGCCGAGGAGGACTAAGCATCTGGAGGTTAGCCTGCCGACCGGGGTCACCTACCACGCAGGCGACCACCTCGGCGTGTGCCCGAAGAACGACGAGGAACGTGTGGAGCGGGTCGCGCGTCACCTCGGCGTAGCGCTCGACGGCTTGCTCATGGTGCCGAAGACGATGACCGTGCACGCGGTGCCTAAGGGTGAGGTGCTCCAGGTCCGGAACGTCCTCACCAACCTCCTCGACATCACGGGACGGCCGACCGTACCGCTGGTCAGCCTGATGCTGGACAAAGTCACCGATCCCGCCGAGCGGCTGCGGCTCATGGAGATCAGGCGAGTCCTGCAGTCTCCAGACGATGCAGATGAACAGCTGCGCACCGCGATGGACGCGGGGGCCTACGACGTGCTGCGGCTGCTCGATGAGCTCCCGTCCTGCTCGCTGAACATCTTTGAGTTCCTCGGAGTCGCCCAGCAGCTGCGGCCCCGCTACTACTCGACAAGCTCCAGTCCGCGGATGCACGGCGACGGAGTCGCGCACGTGACTGTTGGCCTCGAGACCTCGCCCGTGCCAGGCATGGCCGACCGCGAGTTCCGCGGCATGAGCTCGCACTACGTACATACGCTCCGGGACGGCGACCGGCTGAACGTGTTCATCGACTCCGCCGCTGGATTCCGCCTGCAGGATGACGTGACGAAGCCGATGATCTTCGTCTCCGCCGGTACCGGGTTCGCGCCGATGCGTGCATTCATCTGGGAACGGCTCGCCATGAAGCAGGCGGACGTGTCGCTGGGTGAGGCCGCGCTGTTCAACGGGATCCGTTCGCGCGCGCTTGACTACATCTACCGCGAGGAGATCGACGAGTTCGTGGCCGAGGGAGTGCTCGATCATGTGCACATCGCGGCTTCTCGCGACCAGCCGGGTCGCCGTGATTACGTGCAGGATCTGATCCGCCAGCACGGTGCGCTCGCCTGGAGGCTGGTCAGCGAGGGCGCTTACGTCTACGTCTGCGGCGCGCGGCCGGTGCGCGACGCCGTTCGCACCGCGTTCGCCGACGTGATCGCTCACCATGGATCGCTAGAGCGCGAGAGCGCCGAACAGTACATGCGCGACCTGGAAACGACCTCACGTTATCGCCCAGATCTTTGGGGCTGACCCTCAGGAGCACAATGGACGCCCTGGCCCTCATCCTGACCATCGCGGCGCTGATTATGTTCGTCTTCGCCGCCAGCGGCCGGGAGTTGCGTCGCTTCAATGAAATAGCGCTGGGGCTTGTCTTCATCGCCGCAGCGCTCATCTGTCAGTTCACGTCGATCACGAACACTCACATCGGCCGCTGACGGCCTGGCGAGCGGCGCGCCCAATCATGGCGCGATGTGTGGGGTACGCGTCGTTGACGCCATGACCGCGTCCGCTGCAGGGTGATGACGTGACACCGCGCCGCATCGTCTTCGTGATTTTCGACGGGTTTCAGTCACTCGACCTGACTGGCCCGTACGAGGTCTTCCAGTGCGCCGGGCGGCTGACCGGTGGTTACCAGTGCGAGACCGTGGCGCCCGCCGCGGGGCTCGTCATGGCCGGCAGCGGGTTGCCGGTCCACGCGGGGGCGGGCGTGGCAAACGCGGACCCAGCCGGGATCGATACGCTGATCGTGGCCGGGGGCGGTGGTGTGGACGCCGCGCGACACGAGGCCGCGCTCATCAGCTGGATCGCCGCCGCAGGAGGAGGAGCCCGCAGGGTCACGTCGGTGTGCAGCGGTGTGTTCCTGCTGGCGGCGGCCGGGCTCATCGCTGGCCGCCGGGTCACCACGCACTGGTCCCGCGAGGCTCAGCTCCGCCGGGAGCACCCTGACTTGGACGTGGACTGCGATCCGATCTTCATCCCTGATGGCCACGTCTGGACGTCGGCCGGGGTCACCGCGGGAATGGATCTGGCGCTGGCGCTGGTGGAGGCCGACGAGGGCCGCGCGGTCGCGCACACGGTCGCCAGGGAGCTGGTCATGTTCCTGCGCCGTCCAGGCAGCCAGTCACAGTTCAGCGTGCCGCTATGGTCTGGCCAGCCTTGTTCAGACCCAATCCGGGCGGTGGTGTCGGCGATTCAGGCGGATCCAGGCGCGGAGCACGGCCTCGCCGAGCTGGCCGGCCGCGCGGGTCTCAGCCCGCGGCACTTCCAGCGGAAGTTCACCGCCGAGGTTGGGACGCCGCCCGCCGCGTACGTCGAGCGGGTGCGGATCGAGGCCGCGCAGCGAGCTCTCGCCGAGGGCGACGATCCGGTGGAGACGATCGCCCGGCGCTGCGGCTTCGGGTCGGGTGAGACGCTGCGGCGCGCGTTTCACCGGCACGCGCGGGTTGCGCCGTCCGACTACCGGGACCGGTTCCGGTCTGCGACTGACATCAGGGAGTACGCATGACGACGTACGGGCTGCTCGTGTTCGACGGGGCCGAAGAACTCGATTTCACCGGACCGTGGGAGGTGTTCACGGCCTCCGGCATGGTGCGGGGCGATGGCGACAGCGCCGTGCTCATCGCTGAGCAGGCCGGGCCTGTGCGCTGCGCCAAGGGGATGCGCGTACTTCCCGACCACACCCTGGCTGACCATCCGGCGCTGGACGTGCTGCTGGTTCCCGGCGGTCTTGGGACCCGCCGCGAGGTGACCAACCCGGCGGTGATCGGCTGGATCCGCGCCGTGTCGCGGACAGTCACGTGGACGACCAGCGTGTGCACCGGCGCACTGCTGCTGCACGAGGCAGGTCCGGCGCGCGGCCGA
Organism: uncultured Actinomycetota bacterium; assembly: GCA_963718765.1. Lineage (GTDB taxonomy): Bacteria > Actinomycetota > Actinomycetes > Streptosporangiales > Streptosporangiaceae > JAJYUU01. The sequence goes on along the minus strand of CAVQZV010000014.1, from coordinate 115,702 downwards.
CGGGTGGCGACCCACCACGGCTTCGAGGACGCGCTCGAGGCCCGCGGCGACGTCACGGTCGTGCGGAACGCCCGTTACGTGGTGGACGGCAGCCTGGTCACGAGCCAGGGCGTGTCGGCCGGCATCGACATGGCACTGTGGCTCGTCGGTGCCCTGCACGGCCGAGATCACGCACGGCAGGTGCGGCGATATATCCAGTACGAGCCCGCGCCGCCATACCTGGCCGACGAGCCAGCTGCCGTGGCGAGCGCGGCTGCCACTCTCAGCTAAGCCTGGCGGTTTGGCCAGTACGACACGCGGCGATCATTACCGTGGCGCGCGACATCTGGCGGTTACGCTGACCCGGCCAACGTGACGCGCCCGCAGGTCGCTGTGCATACCCTCCTGGTCAGGAAGGACGGCCGATGCCGGATCCGGATCGATTCCTCGCGGGCTCGTTCGCCCCGGTCACCGATGAAATCACGGCTTATGATCTGCCGGTTACGGGTCACCTTCCGGCCGGCCTGCGCGGTCGTTACCTGCGCAACGGGCCGAACCCGCTCGGCCTGGACGATCCCAGCTATCACTGGTTCATGGGCGCAGGGATGGTACACGGCGTCCGCCTGCGGGATGGCAAGGCCGAGTGGTATCGCAACCGGTGGGTCCGCTCCAAGAAGGTGGCAGAGGCGCGGGGCGTGCAGTGGCCTGGCGGGCCGGTGCACGAGAACATGGACTTCGCTGCGAACACGCACATCATCTCGCACGGGGGCCGGACGCTCGCGACGGTCGAGGCCGGGCCGCTGCCATACGAGCTGACTGATGAGCTCGACACGGTAGGTCCCTGCGACTTCGGCGGCACGCTTCCCGGTGGCTTCGCCGCGCATACGAAGCTGGATCATCAGACGGGTGAGCTGCACGCTATTGCCTACTTCTGGGCCTGGGATCACGTCCAGCACGTCATTGTCGACGCGGCCGGCACGGTGGTCCGCAGTACGGACATCCCGGTCGCCGACGGCCCGATGATGCACGACTTCGCGCTCACGAGCAGTTACGTCGTGCTGCTTGACCTGCCCGTGACGTTCAGCCTGAGTGCCGTTTCGGCGGGCAAGGAACTGCCGTATGTGTGGAACCCGCAGCATCAGGCTCGAGTCGGGCTGCTGCGGCGGGACGGAACCGCGGACGTCCGCTGGATCGAGATCGAGCCGTGCTGGGTGTTTCACTGCCTTAACGCGTATGACGACGAGCATGGCCGAGTTGTCGTCGACCTCTGCCAGTACAACGAGTCCTTCGATGTCTCGACCCTCTGGGCGGCGCACGGGCCTGTCACCCTGGACCGATGGGTCATCGACCCGGCGGCCGGCACCATCTCGCAGCAGCGCCTTGACGACCGCGGCCAGGAGTTTCCGAGGGTCGACGACCGGATTGTGTCGCGACCGCATCGCTACGGCTATAGCGCAGTGATCGGTGAGGTTACTCGGGCTATCTCGGTGGCCGGGGACTTCTCCGACGACGCCTTCGCCAATGCGCTGCTCCGGCATGACCTCGAGCGCGGGACAGTCGAGGCTCGCGAATTCGGGCGCGACGCGACCGTGGGAGAAGCCGTGTTCGCGCCGTCGTCAGCGGATGCTGCCGAGGACGACGGCTATGTGATGGCGTTTGTCCATAACCCAGAGCGGAGCGCCTCGGACCTCGTGATCCTCGCCGCTTCGGACTTCGCCGGCGAGCCGGTGGCGACCGTTCACCTGCCCGCGCTGGTACCCCTGGGATTCCACGGCAGCTGGCTACCGGATCGCTAGCTCACGGCGAGCGCTACCCTCGCTGACCATGCGGGCAGCAGGCACCGGCGTGGCCACGATCGCCAGCCGAGACGGAACGACGCTCGAAGTCTGGTACCCCGACCTTGCCCTCGCTGAGCTTCCCGCGGCCGAGATGGTCCTCGAAGCGGAGGGTGACCCGGAGCGGGACGTGCGCTTCCAGGTCACCAGGTCCCGCATCGACCTCGACGCGCCGCCGGTGAGCGCGGCCGACGCCTACCTGCGACTGCACCTGCTGTCGGCACGACTGGTCAGGCCGCGCGAGCTGAACGTCGATGGGATCTTCGGGCAGCTCAATCTCGTTGCGTGGACGGACGCGGGCGCGGTACACCCAGCGGATCTCGACGGGCTCCGGGCGCGGCGAAGGCTGGCCGGCCGGACCCTGACGGTGCACGGCATCGACAAGTTTCCGCGGATGACTGACTTCATCACTCCGTCCGGGGTCCGCATCGCCGACGCGAGTCGAGTCCGGCTCGGTGCGCACCTCGCCGAGGGCACCGTGGTCATGCAGGAGGGTTTCGTCAATTTCAACGCCGGAACGCTCGGGCCGTGCATGGTGGAGGGCCGCATCACGGCCGGCAGCATCGTCGACGCCGACTCCGATATCGGCGCGGGCTCGTCCATCCTGGGTACGCTGTCGGGCGGCGGCACGCACATGATTCGTATCGGCAAGCGCTGCCTGCTCGGCGCGAATGCCGGCACCGGTGTCTCGCTCGGCGACGACAGCGCGGTCGAAGCCGGTCTCTACATCACTCGCGGCACGCTGGTCACGCTGCCCGACGGCACGGTAGTCAAGGCGATCGAGCTGACCGACGTGCCGGGCATCTTGTTCCGCCGGCACAGCGTACGCGGCACCGTCGAGGCCGTGCCCTGGAAGTCCAGCACGTTCAGCGGCCTCAACCCCGCACTACACCAGTAGTTCACGTCTCCAATGCTCGTCGGCGGCGGCGTGGCCATGGCATGCGCTTGGACGCACCAGCTGTCTTGATCGCTTCGCGCAGTCGCGCCAGCGTGGCCGTGGCGGATTCATGCTCGGCCATGGCCGTCTTCAGCGATGGCGAGGCATCCCTGCTTGCCAGCACGTCCCGGACGTGCCACTGCGAATGGGTGGTGGCGCGAAGCACTGCGCCGGACAGGTCGCTGGCGGCATCCCGCACGGCGTCATCGGGATGGCCGGCGGCCAGCGTGCCCAGTTCGCGGGAGACCTGTGTGGACCGTCGCCTGAGCTCTGCCCACAGATCCGCTTCGGCGCCTGGCGTCGGGTCGAGGTTGAGGCCGCGGCGCGACGGAGAGACGTCCATCAGCAGCAGGTCGGCATCCGCGACTATCTCGGCGTCGAGCATCTGGCGATCGCGCCGGCGCCTGTCTCGCTGGTCTCGGAGGCTGACGTAGCCGATTACGCCGGTGACGAGTGATCCCGCGATTCCGCCGATGAACGCGCTGACAAGCGTGCTCCAGTCCATGGCCGAAGCCTCCCATAACGCCAGCTAACGGCGCTTGCGTATGAGGGGAGGGTTGTCGGTCAGCTCGGCGGGTCCGTCACGGCTTCTTGGCGAGGCCCGCATCAGCCGGCCACCTGGTCGCCCATGTCGGGCGCGGCTGATCCCGGCAGCCACCGGTGGACTTGCACCAGTCCGGGCTCCAGCAACTCCAGACCATCGAAGAACCGGGCGACCTCGGCCCTGCTTCGCAACGTCGTCGGAACCACCGAGCGGGCGCTGACGTGACGCGCAGCCGCGCCGATCTGGTCGGCCAGTATGTCGCTGGCCGGGTGGAAGATCGCCAGCCAGCTGCCGGGGGGCACCGCGGCCATCAGCCGGGTGACGATGCCACGCGGGTCATCGTCGTCTGGTATCAGCTGCAGGATGCCGATGAGGAGGACAGCTATCGGCTCCCGGAAGTCCAGCAGCGCCGCAGCATCGCCGAGGACCCGGTCGGTATCGCGCAGGTCTGCGTCTAGATAGCGCGTCGTGCCCGGACGCACGCCAGTGAGCAGGGCGCGTGCGTGCGCAAGCACGATGGGATCGTTGTCGACGTACACGATCCGGGCGTCCGGGTCGACCGAATGCGCCACCTCGTGAGTGTTGTTGGCTGTCGGGATGCCGGTGCCAATGTCGAGGAACTGCCGGATGCCCACCGTCTGCGCCAGGTGTGTCACCGCATTGGCGAGGAAGGCCCGCTGAGCTCGGACACCGCGCCGGAGCCCTGGGTAGGCCGCTAATGCGAGCTCAGCCGCCTCGCGGTCGACCGCGAAGTTGTCCTTTCCGCCAAGCCAGTAGTCGTACACCCGCGCCTGGTGCGCTTTGCTCGTGTCGATCACAACCGGGAGCTCGGGCTGCTCCACCGGACCCGCTGCCGACTCGTCGGTCACGAGGTCCATCCCTTCATATTGGCCGTGCCGGCCTCAGCTATTGGCTGTGCTGGCCTCAGCTATTGGCTGTGCTGGCCTCAGCTATTGGCTGTGGTGGCCATAGCTTAAGCACGGGCCTCGACCCGCGGCACTGCGGCTTGCTCGGGCTCCGGGTCGGGCTCGGTGAGCAGGGCGGACAGCCGGGCGGCGGCCTCGGTGACGGGCTGGCTGAGCAGCCGCCCTGGTGTATCGCTCAGCCTGCTCACCGGCCCGGACACGCACAGCGCCGCGAGCAGCACCCCGGCCCGGTACACCGGCGCACTGACGCTGGCCACGCCGAGCTCGCGCTCGGCGACGCTGGCTGCCCAGCCCCGGTCGCGTATCTCGGCCAGCCCACCGTCTCCGTGCTGGCCCTGGGGGACGACCCCCCGAAGCCCCCCGCCGTGCGAACCCGACCAGGCCAGCAGCACCTTGCCGCCGGAACCGGCCTCGAGAGGCAGCAGCGCGCCGACCGGCACGCTGTCCCTGAGCCCAGTGCCCGCGTCCCGGGCAGCGATGCACAGCCGGTGGTCACCAGACCGCACATACAGCTGCACGCTCTCTCCGGTCGCCCGGTGCAGCCGGTCGAGGACGGGCCCGGCTAGGCTCGCGAGGTCGAGCTCAGGACCCGCGACGGCGGCCAGTTCGGTCAGCCGCGGGCCGAGGCGGAACGCGCCGCTCGCGTCCCTGGCGACAAGCCGGTGCGTCTCGAGCGCCACCAGCAGCCGGTGTGCGGTCGGCCGCGGCAGCCGGCTGGCGGCCGACAGCGACCGGAGCGTCCGCGGGCCGTCGGCGAGCAGGTCGAGCAGCGCGACGCACCGGTCGAGCACGCCGACTCCGGTGGTTCGGCTCGCACTGGGGTGGGCATCCTGTAGGCTGTCCATATCCTGAACATGCTATCTCATTATCTGAGACGCCGATAGGGCCCGGTCAGGAACCGTGCCGACAAGCGCGAGGCGAGGAGCGAGGCGGACATGACAGCACGCCTGTTCGACAAGGTCTGGGACCGGCACGTCGTGGCCAGCCCGGAAGGCGAGCCGCCGCTGCTCTACATCGACCTCCACCTGGTACACGAGGTCACCTCGCCGCAGGCATTCGAGGCGCTGACGCTGACCGGACGGAAGGTGCGCCGGCCGGACCTCACGATCGCCACCATGGACCACGACGTGCCGACTATCGGTCTCGACAAGCCCATCGCCGACCCGCTGGCCGCCCTGCAGATCGAGCGGCTGAAGGCCAACTGCGCCGAGCACGGCATCACGCTGCACGCGCTCGGCAGCCTGCAGCAGGGCATCGTGCACGTCATGGGCCCGCAGCTGGGCCTGACCCAGCCCGGCATGACCGTGGTCTGCGGCGACAGTCACACCTCCACCCACGGCGCGTTCGGGGCGCTGGCATTCGGCATCGGTACGAGCGAGGTCGAGCACGTGCTGGCGACTCAGACGCTGAGCCAGGTCAAGCCGCAGGCAATGGCGGTGACCGTCGAGGGCGAGCTGCCGTTCGGCTGTACGGCCAAGGACCTCGTGCTCGGCATCATCCGCGCGCTCGGTGTCGGCGGCGGGGCCGGCTCGGTCATCGAGTACCGCGGCCCGGCGATCCGGGCGCTGTCCATGGAAGGCCGGATGACGGTCTGCAACATGACCATCGAGGGCGGCGCGCGGGCCGGCATGATCGCGCCCGACGACACCACCTTCGCTTATCTAGAGGGCCGCCAGTACGCGCCTCGGGGCGCGGACTGGGAGCGCGCCGTGGATGCCTGGCGGAACCTCGTCACCGACGAGGGCGCCGAGTTCGACAAGGAGATTCACGTCGACGCCAGCGCGCTGCGGCCCGCCGTCACCTGGGGCACCAATCCGGCGCAGTCGGTGTTCATCGACGACGTGGTCCCGGAACCGGGGGCCGCGCTGACGCCGGCCACGCAGCAGGCAGCCGAGCGCGCACTGGCCTACATGAACCTGAAGCCGGGCACCGCGATCCGCGACATTTCCGTCGACACGGTGTTCATCGGGTCGTGCACGAACGGGCGGCTCGAGGACCTGCGCACCGCGGCGGGCGTGATCCGCGGCCGGACGGTGGCCAGGGGCGTCCGCGCGCTCGTCGTGCCGGGCTCCGCCCTGGTTAAGGCCCAGGCCGAGGAGGAGGGGCTGGACAAGCTGTTCACCGACGCCGGGTTCGAGTGGCGGTCGGCTGGCTGCTCGATGTGCCTCGGCATGAACGGCGACATCCTGTCGCCTGGCGAGCGGTCCGCTTCCACCAGTAACCGCAACTTCGAGGGCCGGCAGGGCCCGGGCGGCCGCACCCACCTGGTGTCTCCTGCGGTCGCGGCCGCGACCGCGGTAGCCGGGCACTTCGCCGCGCCGGCGGACCTGTAAGGAGAAGGAGCACAGCGATGAGCGGAGTACAGCGGATCGCCGGCCGGGGCATCGTGGTCATGCGCAGCGACGTGGACACGGACCAGATCATCCCGGCCCACTGGCTGAAGAAGGTCGAGCGCACCGGGTTCGGGCCAGGCCTGTTCGAGGCCTGGCGCAAGGACCCCGGCTTTGCCCTCAACCAGCCGGGCGCGGATGAGGCCAGGACGCTGATCTCCGGGCCGAACTTCGGCTGCGGCTCGTCCCGCGAGCACGCGGTCTGGGCGCTGCTGGACTTCGGCTTCGAGGCAGTGGTGGCGCCGAGCTTCGCCGACATCTTCCGCGGCAACGCGATCAGCGCGGGCCTCGTGCCGGCCCAGGTGAGCGAGGACGCGGCCGCGCGTCTCGCGGCCGCGCTGGAGGAGAAGCCGGACGCTGAGGTGGTCGTTGGACGTGGCCGCTCGCACCATTTCCGTGGGCGGCGGGGTAACGGAGTCGTTCGAACTCTCGGACTATGCCCAGTGGCGGCTGCTCAAGGGGCTCGACGACGTCGGCCTCACGCTGCGGCACGAGGCCGCCATCGATGCCTTCGAGGCTGGTCGTCCTCGGGTGGCTGCCGATGCTCGCACCACCGCTATGACCATTTCCGACCAAACCTGCGGCGACGTGTACCGGCCTGTCTTGTCCAGAACGTGATGTTCTCGCGGATCGCGAGCGTGTCCGGGTGCTTCGGGCCGAGCGTACGTTCGTAGGCTGGCAACAGCGCGGCGTACTGATTGGCAGCCTCTCCGCTCTCACCAGCGACGCCGGTCCACCCGGCCAGGTTGCCGCGCACGTCCAGGGTCCTCCGATGCTCCTGGCCATATTCCTGTTCATAGAGCGGCACGAGTTGGGCGTACTCGTCGCGGGCTGCCAGAGGGTCTCCAGCCTCGCCAGTCCAGTGGGCCAGGTTGCTGGAGGTGGCGAGCGTTCGCCGATGACCGGGTCCGAGGAGCCGCTGGCGAACCGGCAGCAGCGCGGCGAACTGATCTCGGGCTCGGGCGGCGTCCCCGGCCTCACCTGTCCACCGGGCATATTCGCTCCACGCGGTCAAGGTGTCCGGGTGCTCGTGGCCGAGCACTCGGGCCAGCACAGGCAGCAAGGCAGCCAACTGGTCTCGCGCCCCGGTAGCGTCGCCGGCCTCGCCTGTCAGCTGGGCCAGCTGACTCCGGGTCGAGAGGGTGTCGGGATGTTCACGACCGAGCACCCTTTGCATCACGCTCAGGAGACGGGCCACCTCGTTTCGAGCAGCGGCCGGCTCCTCCGCCAACGACAGTCACGCTCCTCTCCGCTACGACTGAAGAGTTCCACACCCGCACGCGTCGCGGCGCCGAGACGAAGCTGGGTGGCTATTTCACTCACCAGGATCGCAGGCATTGGTTTCCAGCCCCGCGTCGGCCGCCCGTACCCAGCGATCAGGGGCCGGACCCTGACTTGCCGGGTACAGGCGACGTTTGGATGCCGCTCCGCTACCTATTCCGCAGCGCGGTTAACTAGCGCCAGCGATCGCACTACGCCTACACTCCGGTCCGCAGTTGCCCCGCCGCCATGGAAACTAGCCACGGCCGGGGGTGCTGTGTCGTGGTGATATTCGATCAGTCGGTGATGCATCGCCGCCATGAGCGCTTGTCCACGATTCGCCGCACCCAGCTTCTCGTACAGCCGTGCCACATACGTCTTTGTGGTGGACACGCTGATGAACAGTTCTGAAGCGATGGCGGGAACTGACAAGCCGTCGTGCAGCAAGCGCAGAACTTCTCGCTCCCGCGGGCTGAGCGCCAGGCGGTCCTGCGTCGCGCGGCGCCGCGCCACGGCCATCGCCATACCCGAAGCTGTGAAGGACGATGGAGCGACTGCTGCGTGCCGGATCGCGCAGAGCACCTCGGCCAGCGGAGCCGTCTTGGCGACGAACGCCGACACGCCGCTCTCCAGGGCGCGAAATAGTACGTCGTCATCGTCCATCGACGTCAGTATGACGATGCCGAGGTCGGCGTAACGCTCTCGGAGCTCCCGGGCGAGTTGAAGCCCGTCGCCATCGGGCAGGACCACAGCGAGCGTCAGCACGTCGGGCCGTGCCGCGGTGACCGTGTCCGACGCCTCCGCAACCGACTGACACTCGGCCACTATCTCAATGTCTGAATGCTGTGAAGCAAGCTCGCGTAGTCCGTAACGGATTAGCGTGTGTCCGTCAACAACGCCGACACGAATTGGCATTGCAACTTCCCCCCCAAGGGATGTTGGCCGCCCATCATTTTGAACCGACCAGGGTTTTCTCGATTGCTGTCCTTGAGTAGCCCGATGATTTTGAGCGCCAACTGGCTAGGTGCGCACCATGGATCAGAGCAGGCCAGTCGTACGCGACAACGCCGCAGCCTTGGGCCCTCTGCTCCACTGCAGGCGACCCCGGACCCGAGGTCGATGACTACAATCCGCTCGTACTTGTACGTAGCAGGCAAGATTTGCCGATCGTTATCAAAAGGTAACCTACACTCCGTAACAGTTCGACCACGGGACGTAAGCACGCTGTGCTGGCACGCGAAATCGCACGAGATCAGCGAGCCGTAGCTGGTGACGATGCCAGCGGCGCGCTGGTCAGCGCGCGCTAGCGAGCATCGCGAGCAGGGCACCGCCAAGCAGGAAAGGGCCAAAGCAGACCGCGCTCTGTAGCGTGACGCGCCGTGCTGCAAGCAAGGCCAAGCTGACGATCGCGGAGAGCACGAAGCCGAGGGCAGCCCCGAAGATCAGAATTGGCCATCCGAGCCAGCCCAGGGCCAGCCCGGCCAGGCCTGCCAGCTTAATGTCACCGCCGCCAATCTGGCCAGGGCGCAAGAGCGCCAGCACCAGGAAGACCCCGGCCAGCGACAGACCTCCCAGCAGCGCCCGCAGCAGGGCGGCGAAGTCGTGGCCGACGATGGCTGCACCGGTCAGCAACGCGATCAAGATTGGATACGCGGGCAACGTGAGCCGGTCGGGAAGCCGCTGGACCCCGATGTCTATCGCGGCCAGCGCGACGCCCAGGACGCCAAAGAAGCCGAACGCCAGCACGTCTGGCTGGCCGCCAAATCGGCCGAGCAGCAGTGCGAGCACACCAGCCGTGCACAGTTCCAGAGCGAGCGGAGTGCCGAGGCTACTGCGGCACTGCCCGCAGCGGAGGGCGAACCAATTTTGGACAGAGGGCGAGCTGCAACGCGGGCAGGCGGTCCGCGCAGGATCACCGCTCGCCACGGACAACTTGAAGACGGTGCCCCTGATCGCGGCCCCGGCTAGCAGGCCCAGGAGGGCACCGGTGGCCGCCCATATCGGATTCATGTCGCTCCACCGTAGGTCCGCGGCATACCGATCCGGGGCAATCGGGTCAAGAACGAGCCGACCGGAGCTTCATGTCGGCCGGCTGGTGCTCGATACTAGCCGATCGCCCGACGTGTCGGCTGTTCGGCCTGATTGTCTGACCGTGCGCCCGATGGCGCTCCGGGAGCAAGTTCGTCCAGTGTGTGCTCTGCTGGGCGGCGGCCGCCGTCTGGTCGATTAAGAACGTGCCACTGACCAAGCCTCCGAAGGAGCACCAATGTTCAAGGTCTTCGCGTTCCTGCAGAACTTCCTCGCCGAGCCGGTGCGCCGCGACGACCGTGGTGTGACCGCCGTGGAGTACGCCGTCCTCCTGACAATGCTTGTCGCTGTGATCGCCGGCGGAATAGTCCTATTTGGCAACGCTCTCAAGGGTGTCTTCACCGGCTTCAACTTCTGACCAGGTGCCGTCGGGCAGACACGAATCGGCGATCACACGCTGGGGTCCGAAGAAGGGGCAGCGGACGATGAAGCGGCCACCGTCGAGCAGCCGCAAGACAGCTGACCGTGGCGTTGTTGCGGTGGAGTTCGCACTGGTGGTGCCAGTGTTGCTGCTCATTGTATTCGGGATCATCGATTTCGGGCGCGCTCTGAACGCTCAGATAAGCCTGACAGGCGCGGCTCGCGAGGGAGCCAGGCTCGCTGCGCTGGGATATTCCAACGCCGCGATCCAATCCCGGGTCGCGGCGACAGCGCCCAGCCTGAGCGGCGTGATCGCCACGGTCGTGGCGAGCTGCCCGCCAGGCGCGGGGCCGGCCGAAGACGCGCAAGTCAATGTCAGCTATACGTTCTCGTTCATCACCCCTATCGGCGCGGTTGTCGCTTACATGGGAGGTTCCGGTTTTGGCGCTCCGATCGTGCTGAGCGCGCAAGGAGTGATGCCATGCGAGACCTGACGGCCTCGCTGACTCGGCTCATCCTGGCACGGCTGCGCGACGAGCGTGGCGTGGTCGCAGCGCTTGTCGCGGTGTTGATCGGCGGCGGGGTGCTGCTGGGAATTGGTGCCCTGGTAATCGACGTGGGGCAGATCTACCAAGAACGTGGCGAGCTCCAGAATGGCGCGGACGGGGCGGCAATAGCCGTTGCCAAGAGCTGTGCGCTCGGTTCGTGCACGCCGGGTGTCGCCGGCCAGCTGGCCGACGATAACGCCTCCAGCCTCACGGGCGGAACGGCTGGTGTGTCGCTCGTTTGCGGCTCCGGCAGCCTTGGCGGCTGCCCGCCAGCCACGGGCTCTCCCGAGAGTTGTCCGCCTGCACCGTCAGCCGGAACCAACTTCGTCGACGTCTACACCGCCACCCAGACTGCCGGGGGCTCCACGCTGCTCCCCCCGGTCTTCGCGACGACGTTGCTAGGTAATTCCGGCTACCAAGGGACTACCGTACGCGCCTGTGCGCAGGCCGAGTGGGGCCCGCCGTCGGCGGCCACCACTGCCGCGCTCACGATCTCGGCCTGCGAATGGGACCAGGCGACGCAGCAGGGCACCCTGTTCGCGCCTGCCCCGCAGAGTTCGCTGCCCTCGCCCACGTTCGATGAGGTGTTGACGCAGGCTCCCGGCAACGGAGTTGGCTGTGCCACGGAGCCCGCTGGAGCTGACGGGCCAGGTTCCTTGGGCTGGGCGCACGCTCCAGGCGGAAACTGCACGCTGTCGGTCACCGCGCCGACATTTCAGCAGGACCCTGGCGCGCCGGTGACGGGCGGTTGCCAGTCCCTCTTGCAGAACGCGCAGCAGAATAAGATTCCTCTCCTGGTGCCCGTGTATGTGTCGATGAACAGTGGCTCCAACACCTTCGCGCTCCAGGGCTTCGCAGACTTCGTCCTCACCGGTTACAACCTCCCCCCTGGGCAATTCGAGCCTGACTGGCTGGACCCGGCGAATACGTGCACCGGCACCAACTACTGCGTCACTGGCTACTTCGTTCAGGGGGTCATTCCGTCCACCGGCACCTTCGCTGGCCCTAGCCTGGGCGCTTCCGTCATCGACCTGACCGGCTAAGCCGGCGACCGCACCGCAGAGTGGAGTCACTGTGAAATCCCGTTTGCTGACCATCACACTGGCGGCCGTGCTGGCCGTGCTCGGTGCGGTCGCGGTCCTCGGTTACGTACACCAGGCCAATGAGCGAGCCGTTAACGGCCTGAAGGCGCAAACGGTCATGGTGGCTGCTGGCGCGATCCCCAAGGGTACCCCGTTGAGCAAAGCACAGCAGGAGCGTCTGCTGAGCACTGAGAAAGTGCCGGACTCGTCTTTGACGACCCCTGCGGTGCACGCTGTGACAGCGGCGAACGAGCGTCTCGTCGTGACTGGCCCGGTGGCCAAAGGCCAGGTGCTGCTGCAAAACATGCTGGGAACTTCCACTAGCGTCACAGCGAGCGGCTTCGTTATCCCGCCGGGCATGGTCGCGGTCACAGTGAATTTGTGTATGGACGAGGCCGTCGCGGAGTACGCCACCCCTGGCTCGAACGTCGCGGTGTTCGACACCATCGTTAATGGGCCTGGATCTCAGATTACGCGGACCTGTGATGCCCAACACGAAGTAACCAATGGTGGTGCCATAAGTAACCCCAGTATCGCCAATACTCAACTCGTGGTGCAGAAGGCCGAAGTTCTGGCCGTGGGCCAGAACCCGAGCAGTGCAAGCACGGCCGGGGGCAACAATGTGACGGCGACAACGGATCCATCCACCTCGTCGTCCAGCCCGGGCCAGGTGCAAGTAACGCTCGCAGTGAGTCAAGCCGATGCCGAGCGGCTGATCATGATCGAGGAACTAGGCATGCCCTGGATGGCATTGCTCGGGTCGAGTTCCAATGTCGGATTCGCGCCGCCGAACAATCTGTTCAGTGGGCACCAGCCCTAAGTCGAGGAGAGAACCGTGCCCATACTCTGCGAGCCAGCGTCCAGCGCCGGGGAGCTGCTGTCCGGCATCGACGGGGAAGTGCGCAGAGCGGACAACCTCGCGGCCGCCGCCAAGTTGCTGGACGGTGACCCGCACGAGACCCTGGTGGTCATCGGCCCGCGTGCAGTGACCGGTGACGCACTGGCATTTGCCGCGTCGCTCCGGCTGGCGCGGCCTGCGGTCGGGGTGATCCTGGCCCGTAGGGACGTTGACGTCACGCTGCTGATGCGGGCGATGCAGTCGGGCGTGCGCGACGTTGTCCAGGCCGGGGATGACGCCGCCATGGCGGCTGCCTGCCGCCGGTCCTACGAGGTAACGCGGCGGATGCTGGCACCGCCGGCGGATGAGGAATCCACCCCGGGCCAGATCGTCACCGTATTCGCCGCCAAGGGCGGCTGCGGCAAGACCGTGCTGGCGGTCAATCTTGGTGTCGCGCTAGCCAGGCTGGGTGTGGGCCGGGTGTGCGTCGTCGATCTCGATCTTTCGTTCGGCGACGTGGCCATCAGCGTGCAGCTCGACCCGCTGCGAACGATGCTGGACGCTCTTCCGATGGCAGGTCACCTGGACGAGTCGGGGGCGGCCTCGCTGCTGACTCGCTACCAGCCCGGCCTCGACATGCTGCTGGCGCCGGTTACCCCTGGCGAGGCCGAAAAAATCCCGCCCAGGCTGGTCGGCGAATTGCTTGCGGTACTGCGAGGTATGTACGACTTCGTCGTCATTGACACACCCGCCCAGTTTAGCGAGCACGTACTGACTGCCATGGACGTCTCGTCGCACCTTGTGCTGCTAGCGACTCCGGACGTGCCCGCACTGAAGAATCTTCGGGTCGCGCTCGACATGCTGGACATGCTGTCTTACCCACGACAGATCCGCTCGGTCGTGATGAACCGCGCTGACTCGAAGGTGGGGCTCAGTATCGAGCAGGTGCGAAAGGTGGTGCGGTCCGAGATTGCGGCGCACATCCCTTCGAGTCGTGCCGTTCCTATCTCGGTCAATAAAGGCGTGCCCATCGTCCTGGACGGCCCTGGACATCCGGTCAGCCAGTCGGTGATGAGATTCGCGCAGCAGCGCCTCGTTACCACGTCGACCCGACCGCCGACCGAAGGGCGGTCCCGCGGCAAGAGGCGCGTGGCATGACTCTTTCCGACCGCCTTTCCCAGCGGGGGCCTGCTAACGGGGCTGTGGTCGAACGGCGCGGGGTGCCCAAGCGCTCCGCCCGCTATGCAGACCCGTTTGGCCCGCTGAAGCGGGGTGTTCACGAGGCGCTGCTCGAAATGCTGGGACCGACGCTCTACGACACGCACCTGGACCAGCGCGAGCTGGAGCAGCAGGTCACTCGGGCGCTGCAGGTGGTGCTGCAGCGCGATGAGACGCCCATGACGTCGGCGGACCGCGCGCGGGTTGCGCAGGAGGTGGCAGATGACATCCTCGGTCACGGGCCACTGGAGCCATACCTGCGCGATCCCGACGTGTCCGAGATCATGGTCAATGGCTACGACCAGATTTACGTGGAGCGGAGCGGCCGCTTGTACCAGGTCGGAGCCTCGTTCGCTGACGAGCCGCATCTGCGCCGCACCATCGAGAAAATCGTGGCGCGAATTGGCCGGAGGGTGGACGAATCAAGTCCGATGGTCGACGCGCGCCTACCCGACGGGAGCAGGGTCAACGCGGTCGTGCCGCCGGTGGCGCTCGACGGATCGCTGCTGACGATCAGGAAGTTTGCTGCTGAGCCCCTCACAGTCGGCCATCTCATCCAGTTCGGCACCATGACCCCGCAGGTCGCGGACCTGCTGCGGCTCTGCGTGCAGGGCCGTCTGAACATCGTGATAGGCGGGGGGGCCAGTTCGGGCAAAACCACGACTCTCAACGTGCTGTCCGCCTTCATTCCGGAAGACGAGCGGATCGTCACAATCGAGGACGCTGCGGAACTGCAGTTGCGCCAGGATCATGTGCTCCGGCTCGAGTCGCGCCCGGCCAACCTGGAGAGACGCGGAGAGATCACAATCCGCGATCTCGTCCGTAACGCGTTGCGCATGCGGCCAGACCGGATCATCATCGGCGAGGTGCGCGACGCCGCCACCCTCGACATGCTCCAGGCCATGAACACTGGTCATGAAGGTTCTATCACCACCATTCACTCGAATTCTCCGCGCGACAGCTTGTCGCGGCTGGAGACGATGGTGATGATGGCGGGCGTCGAGCTGAGTCAGCGCGCTATCCGGGAGCAGATGGCGTCGGCGATTGACGTGATCGTGCATCAGTCGCGGCTGAAGAACGGCTCCCGCCATATCACCCATGTCACCGAGGTGCAGGGTATGGAGGGCGAAGTTGTCGTGCTCCAGGACGTCTTCAGGTTCGATTTTCACGCCGCGACCGATGAGTTCGGCCACCCGCGTGGAGTGCTGCGTCCCACGGGCCTGCGCCCGATGTTCGTGAACCGCCTGGCCGACAGAGGACTCGAAGTCCCGCCGGGAGTCTTCCTGCCGCAGGGCTACCGAGGATGAGCGTCATGAGCTGGTCACTGGCCGGAGGCCTGGGGGCGATCTTCGCGGCGCTATTCCTTGGTGCCCTGACAGTGTTTGGCGCCTCTGCGCAGTCTGGCCGAGAACGAGATCTCGCGGGGCGAATAGCTCGCTACGGCCCACGACGTGGGACCAGGCAGGACCCCAGCGATCCAGGCGCAGCCAGAAAGGCCGGCGGCGTCGCGATCGACGTGACGAAGCGCCTCATGAGCCCTGCAGCCCAGCAGCGCCTCGCCGGCCGTCTGGAGCTGGCGGGGGTCGCGCGCAAGCCTGCCGAATGGGTATTGCTCGGCGGATGCGTTGCCATTGTCGTAGCGGCTGCTGTCAGCGCCCTCACCGGCAGCGTCATCATCGGTGTCATCATCGGTGTCCCGGTGGGAGCGATAGTCGGCTGGCTGAGCATGCAAATGCTGCTGAGCTTCCTGATCCGCCGGCGGCGCGCTGCATTCGCCGAGCAGCTGCCGGACCTGTTGCAACTCCTCGCCAGCTCACTTCAGTCAGGTTTCTCCCTGCTGCAGGCGCTGGACGCGGTCGTGCGCGAGACTGCTCAGCCCGCTGCCGGGGAGCTCTCCCGCGCCCTCGCGGAAGCCAGACTTGGAGCCGCCCTCGAGGACTGCCTGGAGACAGTCGCGGACCGGATGGGCTCTGAGGATCTGCGCTGGACGGTCATGGCCATTCGGATTCAGCGTGGGATCGGCGGCAATCTTGCCGAGGTGCTGATGACCACTGTCAACACCATCAGGGAGCGCGGATACCTTCGGCGGCAGGTACATGCGCTGAGTGCAGAGAGCCGGTTGTCGGCCTACATCCTCGTCGCACTGCCAATTCTCGTTGGCGCTTTCCTGTTGCTCACCAGGCGTACGTATATGCGCCCGCTCTACACGACTCATGTGGGGGAGCTCATGCTCGTGGGCGCCGGCGTGCTGCTGGCGCTTGGCATAGTCATAATGCGCCAAATGATCAAGATAGAGGTCTAGAATGTCCGGCTCCGGGGTTCTCTACGGTGGTTTGGTGGCATTCGTGCTCGCGGTTGTTGCGCTCGCTACGGCGCTCTTGCCGAGACGCCAAGGGAAGCGGGGCGTGCCCCAGGCACTAGCCGCGATCGACCGGCGGTACACCCGCGACAACCGGACCGGCGCCCGGACAGGCGGCGCCCGCCATCTCCAACTGCCCGACTGGCTGTCAGACATGGCTGTTCAGCTCTCGCCGGGCTCTGCTCGCAGTAGCCTGCAGCGCAGGCTGGACGTTGCGGGAAACCGGCCGGGGTGGACGCCGGACCGGGTGCTCGCGAGCAAGGCAGTTTGCGCGTTCGTGTTCGGCGCGGTCGGCGCGCTGTTCGCGCTGCGGCATCCGGCGCTTCTCGTGCTGACCGGCGGCGCTGGCGCGGCTGCGGGCTTCTTCCTGCCGGACGTGCTGCTCTACAACTCGGGGCTGAAGCGGCAGCAGCGGCTCGCACTCTCCCTGCCCGAGGGGTTGGACCTACTCACCATCTGCGTGGAGGCGGGCCTCGGGTTCGACGCCGCACTCGCGCAAGTCGCTCGCAACCTCAATGGACCGCTGGCCAAGGAGCTTGCGCGCGTGCTGCAGGAGATGCAGATCGGACAGTCGCGCGCCGAGGCCATGCGGGCGATGGCCGAGCGGACGAACGTACCCGAGCTGCGGGCGTTCGTCTCGGCGCTGACCCAATCCGCCGAGTTGGGTATTCCGGTCGCCAATGTGCTACGCGAGCAAGCCAAGGAAATGCGCGTGCGGCGCCGTCAGCGCGCCGAGGCGCAAGCCCAGAAGATTCCAGTGAAGATGACTTTCCCGCTGATCGGATGCTTGCTTCCGGCGCTCTTCATAGTCGCTTTGGGGGCAGGGCTCATCACCATCTCGCACACGCTATTGCACGCATTTAGGTAGGAGGCATTGTGGCCGTACCCTTCGGCCGTCCGCGACTCGATGTCGGCAGGATCATCATGGTGCCGGCCTTCGCCGGGGTCGTGGTCGCCGACGCGTTGAGCCTGGACCACTGGGCCACTTCTGGGGCCGCCGGAGTGCTACGATCCGTCGGCGCCGCATTCGCTCTCGCCTTCTACGCACTGGCCATCTGCTGCTACCTTCGGCGCGGTCCGGCGCTGGCCACCAGCAATTCGGTGACCGCGCACGGTGTGGCGATCACTGCTACCTGGCTGCCGCTGGCGCTGCCGCTGCTCCATGGGGCGCCGTCGGCACAGGGCCGCCAGGCTGTGTCTGACGTCCTGCTGATTTGCGGCATGGCGTGGGCCATGTGGTCGCTGCGGCACCTCGACCGGAACGTCTCCGTCCTCGCCCAGGCTCGCGACGTTGTTGTCCGAGGACCTTATCGCTGGGTGCGTCATCCTCTCTACGTCGGCGAACTGGTGTCCACGCTCGGCATTGCCATCGCCGTCAATAGTTACTCGGCGATAGTGTTGTGGATTGCGATATGTGGTCTGCAGGTCTACCGGGCGGTGCGGGAAGAGCAAGTCCTGCTGCAGGCATGCCCGGCTTATCACAGCTACCGAAACCGCACCGCCATTCTGCTGCCAGGTGTCTTCTGAAACGCGGTGTCGAGGTACCTAAAAATAACAATGGCAATTCGTTTGTAAGCAGTAATAGTTAGGGGGTGGCCCTATGGCAGACGACGGAAACGTGACGCCGCTGTCGCGCCGGGTGCCAGGTGCAGCTCGCCCGGGTCCCGGTCAGCCGGCCAAGCCGGTCTTGTCAAACTCGGTGCTGAACCGCATGCGGGCCGCTATCGATGCCGAGCATTCTGAGGAAGAACAGCGGCACGAGGGCGACCCGAATACTGAACCGCTGCCGCGAGTGACCGCTTCGCCGGGTAAGCGCAGCGCGAAACGGGCACCGAGCCCGTCCGGGGTGGCGCCGCCGCCCGCTGCGGCGGTACCTGATAAGGGTGCAACGCCCGAAGACGCTGTCAGGCCATCCCATGCGGCCGAGCCGTCGCCTGCCGAGGTGCCGCTGCGCGTAGCCAGGGCGCTTCGTGCCGCGGAGCCAGATTGGCCGCATGGCACGGAGCCAGGGCCACCGACTTCTGCGGCACCGCGTGCTCCGGCGGCGCCAGCTCCGGCGGCGCCAGCGCCGGCGGAGCCGCCAGCTCCGGCGGAGCTGGCCCAGCCGGTGGAGTGGGCACAGCCGGTGGAGTGGGCACCGCCGGCGGAGCTGGCGCAGCCGCCCCAGTGGGCAGCGTCGGCGGAGCCGCCGCGTGCCGCCGAGCCGCCTCGTGCCGCCGAGCCGCCTCGTGCCGCTGAGCCGCCGCGTCCTAGTTGGGCGGCGAACACGCCGGAAACAGGGCCAACCGTGGGGTCCATCGGCTGGCTGTGGCCGGAGGAATCCGCGACGCGAGGAGGCGGCCCGCCCTGGCGGCCGCCCCGCCGCTGGCGCTATCGCGGTGCGACGCTGGCGGCCCTGGGGGCCGTTGTACTCGTGGGGGCGGGAGTGGGCCTCGGAGTGGTCCTGCATTCCACCCCGGTCGCCAGTCTGGCGCAGGGCAAGTCAAGTCCCACGGCACCGGCACCGGCACCGTCGACGCCTGCCGCCTCGCCGCCTGCCGTCAACTCGGGGCCGAGCGGGCTAGCTATTTACCTCAATCAGGCAGTGGCCTGGATTGCGCAGCAGGTGGACCCGAGCACGGCTGTCGCGTGCGATCCGCAGACGTGCGCCGCGCTGACCGCGGGCGGGATTCCGGCTACCCAGCAGGTCCAGCTCGCGGAGAACCCGCAGTCACTATCGAGCGCCGGCATTGTCGTGGTGACCCCAGCAATCCGCAGCCATCTCGAAACAAATCCCAGCCTCGGCAACTACGTCGTCCCGGCGGTCCTGGCCAGCTTTGGCCCAGTCAGCATCCAGCCCATCGCTTCAGCTGGAGCGGGCGCTTACCAGACCGCGCTGACCCAAGATGTCCAGGCCCGGGTACGGCTCGGAGAGCAGCTGCTGAACAGCGGGCTCCTGACAGTCTCGCCGTCGGCGCAGAGCGAGCTCTCGACCGGCGAGGTCGACCCGCGCCTGCTGCTCACGCTCCAGTCCCTCGCCGATTCGCAACCGATCGACATCATCGGCTTCACCGACTCTGGTCCCGGCGCCAGCCCGGGCATCCCGTTCCGCGCTGTCAACCTGTCGACAACAGACCCGAATGGCGGAATGTCATCGTCGGCGTACCTTCAGGGGATAATTCGGATCCTGAAAAATCATGCGACCTTCCCGCCCTACAAGAACGTCAGCAAGGTGACTCTGCCCGACGGCCAGGTCGCCGCCCAGGTCGAATACGCCGCGCCGAGCCCGCTTGGCCTGCTCGGTCCCTGATATCGGCTCGACCGGCCCGGAGAGGATGTCCGCAAGCCCGCGGGCAACCGTGGCGCCGTGGTGGCGGGTGGGACGACGTCGGGCTGACGTTGCGGCATGAGGACGAGTTGGCCACCTATGCGCGGCGGCGTCGGCGAATATCTACGCGCACTAGCCCAGAGTGACCCCGGGCACACCGAACGGTCGTGTACCGTGTACGTTGAGCAGAGCAAGATCTTTGCTGCAGCGTCGCAGCGCATCCACCGTGAGGTAAATCTACCGTGAGCCTTCGTCGGCACCTCGTACTTATTATCACGTAGCGCGAACCCGCTCCAGGGCTCGCGCTACCACCTCTTTGCCGGACCGGCAGGGAGGTTTTTTGTTGGACAGCCAGGAACTAAGGAGCAAGACCCGTGGAAGAGCTCACCGGCGCCCAGGCACTCGTGCGCAGCCTCGAAGAGCAGGGCGTCGAGGTAGTTTTCGGGCTTCCGGGCGGCACGATCCTGCCGACCTACGACCCGCTGCTGTCCTCCCGTGTCCGGCACGTGCTCGTCCGCCATGAGCAGGGTGCCGGTCATGCCGCCGAGGGCTACGCGTGGGCGACCGGCAAGCCCGGTGTCTGCATCGCCACCAGCGGCCCCGGCGCGACGAACCTGGTCACCGCGCTGTCGGATGCTTACATGGACTCGGTGCCGATGGTCGCGATCACCGGCCAGGTTGGCAGGCCGCTCATCGGCACCGACGCGTTTCAGGAAGCCGACATTACGGGCATCACGTTGCCGATCACCAAGCACAACGAGCTGGTGACCGACCCGGAGCGGATTCCCGCCGCGATCGCCGAGGCGTTCCACATCGCGACCACCGGCCGGCCCGGCCCGGTCCTCGTCGATGTGCCGAAGGACGTGCAGCAGGCCTCCGCACCCTGGCGCGTCACCGACTGGCCACCGCCCATGGACCTGCCCGGCTACCAGGTGCCGCCTCCGCCGAGCCAGGCTGCCATCCAGGCGGCCGCACAGCTGCTGCTGCAAGCCCGGCGGCCGGTGCTCTACGTCGGCGGCGGCGTCGTCAAGTCGGACTGCCACGCCGACCTGCTGCGGCTCGCCGAGCTCGCGCAGGCACCGGTGACGACCACCCTGATGGCCCGCGGCGCCTTCCCGGACACCCACCCGCTGGCACTCGGCATGCCCGGCATGCACGGCACCTACCCGGCGGTGTCGGCGCTGCAGGAGGCCGACCTGATCGTCGCCCTCGGCGCCCGGTTCGACGACCGGGTGACCGGCAAGCTGGCTGACTTCGCGCCTCGCGCGAAGATCGTGCACGCCGACATCGACCCGGCGGAGATCGGCAAGAACCGCAGGGCTGAGGTCGCGATCGTCGGCGACCTGCGGCTCACCATGGTCGCCCTCGCAGGCGCGGTCGCCCAGGCGATCAGCGTGGGCGCGGCGCCGGAGACCAGCGACTGGCGGGCCGTCCTGGACGGCTGGAAGCGCCGGTTCCCCCTCCGCTACACCCAGCACAGCGACGGCCCGCTGAAGCCGCAGTACGTGACCGAGCGGCTGTCTGCCATGACCGGCGGCAACGCGATCATCGTGGCAGGAGTCGGCCAGCACCAGATGCACGCCTCGCAGCACTACACCTTCACCCGCCCGCGCAGCTGGATTAACTCCGGCGGGGCCGGCACGATGGGCTTCGCCGTGCCCGCCGCGATGGGCGCCCAGGTCGGCCGGCCCGGCGAGCTCGTCGTGGCGATCGACGGCGACGGCTGCTTCCAGATGACCGCTCAGGAGCTCGCCACCTGCGCCATCGAGAAGATCCCGATCAAGGTGCTGATCTTCAACAACGGCTTCCTCGGCATGGTCCGGCAGTGGCAGGAGCTGTTCTACGACGAGCGTTACTCCTCGGTCGAGCTCGGCACCGCGATCCCCGACTACGTCAAGCTGGCCGAGGCCTACGGCTGCGTCGGGCTGCGCTGCGACCGGGCCGACGAGGTGGACGCGGTGCTCGACAAGGCGCTGACCCGCACCGACGTGCCGGTGGTGGTCGACTTCCGCACGCACGACCGGGAAGGCGTGTTCCCCATGGTCGCGGCCGGGCACCCGAACGACGACATCCTGCTGGGCCCTGAGTTCAGCGCCGACGACCAGGCCGCGGCGTCGCGGCGTGAAATGGAGCTGGGATGAGCACGCACACGCTGTCGGTGCTGGTGGAGAACAAGCCCGGCGTGCTCGCGCACGTCGCCGGGCTGTTCTCCCGGCGCGCCTTCAACATCTCCTCGCTCGCGGTCGGCCCCACCCACGACGAGCGGGTCAGCCGGATCACCATCGTGGTAGACGGCGCGACCACCCCGGTGGAGCAGGTCAAGAAGCAGCTCGACAAGCTGGTCAGGGTGCTCAAGGTAGTCGAGCTCGCGGACGACGCCGCGATCGAGCGCGAGCTCGCGCTCATCAAGGTGCGCGCGGATCCCGCGCTGCGCGGCCAGCTGCTGGAGGTGGCCGGGGTGTTCAGCGCGAACGTGGTGGACATGAGCCCGACCACGCTGGTACTGGAAGCGGTCGCGAGCCCGGCCAAGCTGGACGCGCTGCTGGCGATGCTCGACAGCTACGGCACCTGCGAGCTGGTCCGCACCGGTCGCATCGCGCTGGCGCGCGGGGCTGGTGTGATCACCGACCAGTCCATTGCGGCCGTGCCGAACAACACCGCGAGCCTCGAAGCCGAGACCGCGGCCTGACGACCCCGTTCCGTTCTGAAGATCTATTCCGAGAGGACACTCCCGACATGGCCACCGTGTACTACGACAGCGACGCCGACCTCGGACTCGTTCAGTCCCGCAAGATCGCGGTCCTCGGCTACGGCTCGCAGGGCCACGCGCACGCGCTGAGCCTGCGCGACTCCGGCTGCGACGTGCGGGTCGGGCTGCCCGAGGGCTCCCGGTCGCGCAAGCGGGCGCAGGCGGCCGGGCTGGAGGTCACGACGCCGGAGCAGGCCGCCTCGTGGGCCGATCTGATCATGGTGCTGACCCCGGACACCACCCAGCGCAAGCTGTACGCCGAGGCGATCGAGCCGAATATGCGACCGGGCGACGCGCTGTTCTTCGCGCACGGGTTCAACATCCACTTCGGCTACATCACCCCGCCGGACTCGGTGGACGTCGCCATGGTCGCGCCCAAGGCGCCGGGTCACCTGGTCCGCCGCCAGTACGAGGAGGGCCACGGCACGCCGGTACTCGTCGCGGTAGCCCAGGACGCCACCGGCAAGGCGTGGGATCTGGTCAAGTCGTACGCGGCCGCGATCGGCGGCACCAAGGCCGGGGCGCTGGTCACCACCTTCAAGGAGGAGACCGAGAGCGACCTGTTCGGCGAGCAGGCGGTGCTGTGCGGCGGCGTCACCGCGCTGGTGAACGCCGGGTTCGAGACCCTGGTCAACGCCGGTTACCAGCCGGAGGTCGCCTACTTCGAGTGCCTGCACGAGCTCAAGCTCATCGTCGACCTCATGTACGAGGGCGGCGAGTCGTGGATGCGCTACTCGGTCAGCGACACCGCCGAGTACGGCGACCTCACCCGCGGCCCGCGGGTGATCGGCGACGCGACCCGGGCGGCGATGGCCAAGCTGCTGGCCGACATCCAGGCGGGCGAGTTCGCCCGCGAGTGGGTCGCCGAGGATGACGCCGGACGGCCGAACTTCAACCGGCTGCGGGCCGAGGCGACGACCGCGCAGATCGAGCAGGTCGGCAAGCCGCTGCGCGCGATGATGAGCTGGCTCGGCTCGGCCGCCAAGGAGATGGACGAGTAATGGCGGCCGATGCCAGTGACGTAGCCAGGACCCACGTCGTCACCCATCTGCCGGGCGACGGCGTGGGACCGGAGGTCACCGACGTGGCGCGGGCGTGCGTCGACGCGGTCGCTGGCCGGCACGGGTTCGGTATCGACTGGCGGTCGTGCGACCTCGGCGGGCAGCACTACCTGGCCACCGGCGAGGTGCTGCCGGATCCGGTGCTAGCCGAGCTGCGGCGGTCGGACGCGGTGCTGCTGGGCGCGGTCGGGACTCCCGACGTGCCGCCCGGCGTGCTGGAGCGCGGCCTGCTGCTCCGGCTGCGGTTCGAGCTCGACCTGTACGTGAACCTGCGGCCGTCCAAGCTGCGGCCCGGCGTCCGCGGCGCCGTCGGCAAGCACCAGCCGTCGGACCTGGACTTCGTGATCGTCCGGGAGAACACCGAGGGCCTGTACGCGGGCGCCGGCGGCACCGTGCACCGCGGCAGCGAGTTCGAGACCGCGACCGAGGAGTCGCTCAACACCCGGGCCGGGGTGCAGCGGTGCGTGCAGTACGCGGCGTCGCTGGCGGCGTCGCGGAGCGGCCGGCTCACCCTCGTGCACAAGACCAACGTGCTGACCCACGCGGGCGACCTGTGGCACCGGGTGGCTCGCGAGGTCGCCGCAGCCGCGGGCGTCGAGCTGAGCTACGCGCACGTGGACGCGGCGTGCCTGTGGATGGTCGACGACCCGAAGCGGTTCGACGTGATCGTCACCGACAACCTGTTCGGCGACATCATCTCCGACCTCGGGGCGGCGCTGACCGGCGGCCTGGGCTACGCGCCGAGCGGCAACCTGAACCCGGACCGCACCGGGCCGTCGATCTTCGAGCCCGTGCACGGCTCGGCGCCAGATATAGCGGGTAAGGGCCTCGCCAATCCGGCGGGGGCCGTGCTCTCGGCCTCGCTGATGCTGGCGCATCTCGGCGAGGACGCGGCCGCGGCGGACCTGGACGATGCGGTGAGCGCGGTCCTCGCGGAGGGCCAGCCCGCGGGCACAGGGGAGTGGGAGAAGGCACTGCTGACGCACCTGGCCGACGGGGGGACGGTGTCATGAGCGCTATGCGCCTGACGCGCAGAGCCGGTGCAGGTCACACCGAAAGTCGAGATGTACGACACGACGCTGCGAGACGGCTCGCAGCAGGTGGGGCTTGACCTCACGGTCGCCGACAAGCTTCGGGTCGCGATCGCGCTGGACGCGCTGGGCGTGGACGTCATCGAGGGCGGCTGGCCGGGCTCCAACCCGAAGGACGCCGAGTTCTTCGAGCGGGTCAAGCAGCTGAAGCTGCACAACTCCGCGCTGGCCGCGTTCGGAGCGACCCGGCTGCCTGGCCGGCATGTCGAGGACGACGCCTCCCTCGCTGCGCTCATCGCAGCGCAGACGCCGATCGTCACGCTGGTCGGCAAGTCGTGGACGCTGCACGTCGATGAGGCATTGCGCACGACCAGGGCAGAGAACCTCGCCATGGTGGCCGACTCGATCGCCTACATGGCGGCGGCCGGGCGGCGGGTGGTGTTCGACGCCGAGCACTTCTTCGATGGGTATTTCGCTGACCGCGGCTACGCCCTCGAGGTGCTGACCGCCGCCGCCGAGGGCGGCGCCGACACCCTCGTACTGTGCGACACCAACGGCGGCACGCTGCCAGACGACGTGGCCCGGATCGTGACGGAGGTGTCCGGCTTGTTCGGGCAGGGACGCGCTCCTCGGGGGTCCGGGGGTCGCCCCCCGGGACAACACCTGTCGGTGGGCGTGCACTTCCACAACGACGCGGCGTGCGCGGTGGCGAACTCGGTGATTGCCGTCGGCGCGGGCAGCGTGCACGTGCAGGGCGCGGCCAACGGCTACGGCGAGCGCTGCGGCAACGCGGACCTGTTCTCCGTCATTGCCTCGCTCGAGCTCAAGCGCGGGCACTCACTGCTGCCCGAGGGGCGGCTGGGGGCGCTTGCTTCCACCGCGCGGACCATTGCCGAGGTGGCGAACCTGCCCTTCGAGGCCCGGCAGCCCTATGTCGGGTCTTCGGCGTTCGCGACCAAGGCGGGACTGCACGCCTCGGCGATCGCCCGGCGGCCGGACGCGTACTCGCACGTGTCACCCGCGGCCGTCGGCAACCGGGCGCAGATACTCGTCAGCGAGCTGGCCGGCCGCAGCAACGTGCTGGCAAAGGCGGCCGAGCTCGGCCTCGACCTGTCCGCTGACCCCGGCCTGGCCGGCCGCGTGCTCGACGAGGTGAAGGAGGCCGAGCACCGCGGCTACGCATACGAGGCGGCCGACGCCTCGTTCGAGCTGCTGGTGCGCCGGAGCGCGGGCGTCCTGCCGTCCTGGTTCGAGCTCGAGGGCTACCGGGTCGTGGTGGAACGGGACGGCTCCGATGATCGCAGCGAGGCGATTGTGCGGCTGCAGCTGCCCACCGGGCGCGTCGTCGCGGTGGGTGAGGGTGTCGGGCCGGTGCACGCTCTGGACCAGGCGCTGCGCCGGGCGCTGTCGGAGGTGTATCCCGAGCTGCGCGGCATCCACCTGGTTGACTACAAGGTACGCATCCTGGACGGCCGGGCGGCAACGAGCGCGGTCACCCGGGTCATGCTGACTTCGGCCGATGCCGATGGCGAGTGGACTACGGTCGGAGTGTCCGATGACATCGTGACCGCCTCGTGGGAGGCGCTCACTGATGGCGTGGCGTATGGCTTGCTGCGGGCTGGCGCGGAGCCGCTCGCGGAGAAGATGTCGGAGGCTGTCTAGATGTCGCATGCCCACCCGCCTACGAACCTGCCCCGGCCGCGGTCCGGCCCGCTGACCACCGGGCCGTCCCGGGCAGCTGCGCGCGCGATGCTACGCGCCGTCGGACTGTCGGAGGACGACCTCGAGCGGCCCCAGGTGGCGGTCGCCTCCTCCTGGAACGAGGTGACGCCCTGCAACGTGCACCTGAACGGGCTCGCCGCGGCGGCAAAGGAGGGCGTCCGGCAGGCCGGCGCCGTGCCGCTGGAATTCGGCACCATCGCTGTCTCCGACGGCATCTCCATGGGCAGCGAGGGCATGAAGGCCTCGCTGGTTTCCCGCGAGGTCATCGCGGACTCGGTCGAGCTGATGGTGCATGCCGAGCAGTTCGACGCGCTGGTCACGATCGCGGGGTGCGACAAGTCGCTGCCGGGCATGCTGATGGCCTGCGGTCGGCTCGACATCCCGTCGATCTTCCTGTACGGCGGGACGATCCTGCCCGGCTGGATACACGGAAAGTCGATCACGATCCAGGACGTGTTCGAGGCGGTCGGCGAGCACGCCTCGGGCGCGATGTCCGATGCGGAGCTGCTGGCGGTGGAGCGCGCGGCGTGCCCTGGCGCGGGCTCGTGCGCCGGCATGTACACCGCGAACACGATGTCCATGTGCGCCGAGGTGCTCGGCATGACGCTGCCCGGTGAGGCGTCCGCGCCTGCCGTGTCCGCCGAGCGGACCGACCTGGCCCGCCGTACCGGCGCGGCCGCCGTGGCTGCCCTGGCGGCCGACCTGCGCCCGTCGCAGATCATGACGAGGACGGCGTTCCTCAACGCGGCGACCGTTGTCATGGCGACCGCCGGCTCGACGAACGCGGTGCTGCACCTGCTCGCCATCGCCCACGAGCTCGGCGTCGAGCTGACCATGGACGACTTCGACGAGATCAGCCGGCGCACGCCGGTGATCGCGTCGGTACGTCCGTCCGGGCTGTACGTGATGAGCGAGCTCGACCAGATCGGCGGGGTTCCGGTCATCGTGAAGGAGCTGCTGTCGGCCGGGCTCATCGACGGCTCGGCGATGACCGTCAACGGCAAGACCCTGGGCGACAACGTGGCCGACGCGTTCTCGCCGGATGGCAACGTGGTGCGGCCGGTCAAGGA
The DNA here is from genome assembly GCA_963718765.1 of uncultured Actinomycetota bacterium. Lineage (GTDB taxonomy): Bacteria > Actinomycetota > Actinomycetes > Streptosporangiales > Streptosporangiaceae > JAJYUU01. The sequence goes on along the minus strand of CAVQZV010000014.1, from coordinate 88,398 downwards.
CCCGTTCAAGCCGGACGGCGGCCTGGCCGTGCTGCGCGGGTCGCTCGCCCCGAACGGCGCGGTCGTGAAGACGCCGGGCATCGAGACGCTGCGGTTCGACGGCCGGGCTCGCGTGTTCGAGCGCGAGGAGGATTGCTTCGCGGCGGTCACCGCTGGCAACGTCAGTAAGGGTGACGTGCTGGTGATCCGGTACGAGGGCCCGCGCGGCGGTCCCGGCATGCGGGAGATGCTCGCGGTTACGGCGGCGATCAAGGGCGCCGGCCTCGGCAAGGATGTCGCGCTGCTGACCGATGGCCGGTTCTCCGGCGCGACGTTCGGCGCCTGCGTGGGGCACGTCGCCCCGGAGGCGTGGGACGGCGGCCCGATCGCCCTGGTGGCCGACGGCGACCCGATCCTGCTGGACGTGGTCGAGCGGCGGCTGGAGCTGGGCGTGGACGAGGGGGAGCTGGCCCGACGTCGGGCGGCCTGGAAGCGCCCGGCCCCGCACTACACGACCGGTGCGATGGCCAAGTATGCGGCGCTGGTATCGGGTGCCGACCACGGCGCGGTCTGCAAGCCGCCCACTGCGGGCTAGGCGGTCCGCCACCAGTCAGCGGCGAGCGCCGCCGCCGTCAGCGCCCAGACGAGTGCCGCTAGCCAGACCGCAACCGACCCCGCGCGGTGCACGAGCGTGACTCCGGCCGCGTCACCAAGCCGCCAGCTCGCAGCCCAGCCAGGCCGCCAGTGGCGCAGCGCCCAGCGCGGCCGCCAGGTCTGAAAATCCAGAGCGTCCGGAGGTCGCTGCCCAGCACCACACAGGCGGCGACGACGGCGTACCAGCCGAAGGCTGATGCGGCGCGCCCGCCGATTTCCGTGCGGCCGGTCACCAGTCGCACCGACGCACGCCCCGGCGGCATCGCGTTACGGTTGGTGCTGCCGGGACCACCGGGGAATCAGTTCCTAGCCGACACATGTTGGAAACAACGGTGCGTCAAACTGAGCCCCGACTCCGTCCGCACGCGGCCCGGATGCTGTTGCCGCTGCGGGAGGCGCACCCGCTTGATCATGACCAGCTCTCCATGATCGATTCGGCTGCCCGCGCAGCCACTGTGTAGGCCACATCGAGCTGAAGGGTGTACGGCAAGTGACCCAGACCACAAGCGCGGGCAACTCCGCGGTGATCGAAGCTGACGTCCGGGAAGGGACGTACGGCGCGAAGGTAGCGAAGATCGAGCCGGGCGGGGCTGAGTACATCCCGCTGGCCGAACGGCACGGCAAGCCGCTGCAGCAGTTCTGGACGTGGGTCTCACCGAACATGGAGTTCGCGACCGTCTTCGTCGGGTTCATCGGCGTCTGGTTCTTCGGCCTGAACTTCTGGCTGACCGCCCTGGCAGTCGTGCTCGGCACCGCGCTCGGCTCACTGTCGATGGCGACGCTCGCCGCGCGCGGACCGCTGTTCGGCGTGCCGCAGATGGTGCTGTCGCGGATCGGCTTCGGGCGACTCGGCAACATCCTGCCAGCCGGCATCAACTCTCTGGTGGCGGGCGTCGGCTGGTTCGCCGTCAACAGCGTCAGCGGCGCCTTCGCGTTGAACGCCCTGCTCAGCTGGAACACCAAGCTCTGCCTGCTCATCATCGTCCTGGTGCAGCTCGCGGTCGCCTTCTTCGGGCACAACCTGGTGCACGCGTTTGAGCGGTGGGCTTTCCCCGTCCTCGTGATCATCTTCGTGATCGCCTCCGTGGTCATCTTCTCTAAGTCGCACTACAGCGCGCACACCACGCCGTTCTCCGGCGGCATCCTCGGCGGCTGGCTGATCACCTTCGGCGCGGCGTTCGGGTACGCGGCTGGCTGGAACCCGTACGCGTCCGACTACACGCGCTACCTGCCCAAGGACAGCAACCGCTCAGCGGCCGGCATCTGGGCTGGCCTCGGCGTCTTCGTGTCCTGCGTGGTGCTGGAGATCGTCGGCGCGGCAGCGGCCACCATCACGAGCGTCGCGAAGTACGGCGACAACCCGACGGCGGGCTTCGTCAGCCACATGCCGACCTGGGTGGGCGACGTGACGCTGCTGGCGATCGCGCTGGGCGCGATCTGCGCGAACGCGCTGAACGTCTACTCCGGCTCGATGTCGTTTCTCGCCATGGGCGTCAAGCTGCCGCTGGTTCTGCGGCGGGCGCTGGTCGCCATCGTGTTCGGCGTTGCCGGGTTCTTCGTGGCCTGGTCCGGCCTGTCCGACGCGGGCACGAAGTACAACAACTTCCTGCTGGTCATCGCGTACTGGATCGCGCCATGGCTCGGTGTCTACTTCGCCGACCAGTTCCTGCGCCGCGGCAAGAACGTGGCCGGGTTCCTGTTTGACCGCCGGCACAACCCATGGGGTGGCTTCGTCGCCATGGCCGCCTCGATAGCGCTGTCGATCTGGCTGTTCGCCAACCAGACCGACTACACCGGCTTGGTGCCCAAGCACGTCCCGCAGGTGGGTGACCTCACCTTCGAGGTCGGGTTCGTCCTCGCCGCGCTGTTCTACGCGCTGTTCTTCAGGTTCCAGCGGGACAGCCAGTCCGAGGAAACCCTGCACGTGCCGGGCGAGACCGAGGCGGTGACGGCCGGCTAACCCGCACAAGACACGAGGGGAACGGGGCCGTGGGGGGCCGGTCAGGAGCCTCCCCCCGCGGCCCCGTCATCTGTCTGCCAGGACAGCCGCCCAGGCCTGGTCGGTGACAGTCCGGGTCGGCTTGCGGTTGATCAGGCCTTCCTTCCCGAACCCTCGCAGCCGGACGTGCACGGCCGCATCACCGGCCGGGCCGAATTCCGCGTCAAGGATGATCTGCTGCAGGCCCGTCGCGCCCACCGGCACAGCCAGCCTGACCCCACCGCTAGCGGGTAGTGGTTGAGCTCTCGGGAATGCGGCCGTCAGCCTGGCAGCAGCCTGATCGGCAGTGCCGGGCACGTCACCGGTGCGCTCCTCGACCCTGGTCCGCAGCCGCGCCGCGCCCCTGGCTCCGCCGCGCGCCCCGCCGCGGCCGGCTCCCGCGGCGGCGGCACCGGGCCCCGCGATCGCGCCGGCCGCGATCCCGCCGATAGCACCGCCAATCTGACCTGCTCGTGCATACAGATCAATGAGGTAGCCCTCGATCTCAGCCGGGACCTCCGGCTGCGGATTTGCCATGAATGGACCGTAACACCGGCAATCGCCTGGTGAGTGTTCACGGCTAGCCGCTGCAACGGCACGGGGCTAGGCGCGCAAGAACGTGACCGGCTCCTCGGTACCGCCCCAGATCACCGTGTGCTGGGCCGGGGTGGCGCGGGCCACGACCTTTCCGCCGCGGAGCACCAGCGTCCGCGGCGCGACCAGCCGGAGGGCGTCCGCCTCGGACGGCGCGTCGAAGACGACCAGGTCGGCCGGCCCGCCGGTCCGCAGGCCGTAGTCGGTCACGCCGAGCGCGGCCGCCGGGTTGACGGTGATCATCTCGATGAGGCGCCGCAGCTCGGCGTCGCCGGACATCTGGCCGAAGTGCGCCAGCACGAACGCGGCCTGCAGCGGGTCGCCGTAGCCAAGCGGGTACCACGGGTCCATGACGGAGTCGTGCCCGATGCAGACGTTCACGCCGGCCGCCTGAAGCTCTTTCACTCTGGTGTGGCCGCGCCGGATCGGGCCGGTGTCGAACCGGCCCTGGAGCACCGAGTTGTCCAGCGGGTTGGTCACCATGTGCAGGCCGGCCCTGGCGATGTTGGTGATCAGCCGGTAGGCGTAGGCGCCGTTGTAGGAGTGCATGGCGGTGGTGTGGCTGGCGGTCACCCGGCCGGACATGCCGCGGCGGATCGTCTCGGCGACCATCACCTCGGTGAACCGTGAGTGATCGTCGTCAGTCTCGTCGCAGTGGATGTCGACCGCGAGACCGTGCTCGTCGGCGAGCGCCATGGCGAACTGCACCGACTCGACGCCGTCCTCGCGGGTCAGCTCGTAGTGCGGGATGCCGCCGACCACGTCCGCGCCCAGTTCGACCGCCTGGCGCATCAGGTCCCGGCCGGCGTCGAAGCTGAGCATGCCCACCTGCGGAAACGCGACGAGCTGCAGGTCGATGAGCCCGCGGATCTCCTCGCGCAGGTCGATCAGCGCCCGGAGAGCCCGAAGCTGCGGATCGGTGACGTCGACGTGGCTGCGAACGTGCTGGACGCCGCACGCGAGCTGCCAGCGCAGCACCTGCCGCACTCGTGACTGCACGTCCTCGTAGCTGAGGCTGGCAACGCGGTCGGCCCAGACGGCGATGCCCTCGAACAGGGAGCCAGACACGTTGGGCCGCGGCTGGCCAACGGTCAGCACGGCGTCCAGGTGAATATGCGGCTCCACGAGCGGCGGCGTCACCAGCCGACCCGCAAGATCGATGACTTCCGGCGCCGTTTCGCCCGGACCGAGGTCGGCGATCCGGCCGCCAGAGACGCCGAGGTCGGTGAGTGTCTGCGTGCCTGCAAGCCGGGCGTTGCGCAGGATCATGTCGGCCATCCGGCCATCATCTCGCGGACGCGGCCTGCCGGTGACCGCGGTCTTGCTCAATCTCAGCGAGGGGTCAGGTGAAGTCAGCCGACGTCAGGCGAAGTCAGCCGAAGTCCCGCTGGGATGGCCAGATGGCCGCCCAGCTGCGGTCTGGCTGGCAGATCCATACCGGCGCGCCCTGCTCGTCATCCTGGACGCTCTCGTGGTTGTTCAGCAGCCCGGCAAGCCGGACCGTGCGGCAGAAGCCGAGCTCCGAGCGGTCGTAGCCGACGACCACGGCCGTCGTCGCGGCGGCGGGCGGCGGGCCCCAGTACCAGAACCCGTTGTGGCCGCTGTAGGCGGCCGGCAGGCCGTCGGCCCGGCCGAACCTGTCGACGGCGCCCGCCTCACCGTAGTTGCTCGTCAGGACGATCGCGTGGGCCCGCTGGGCGGGCGGCAGGCTCCGGTAGGCAGCAGCGATCTGCCCGACGAAGGCCGGCCAGCCGACAGTCTCGCCCGCGTCGTAATTGAGCGCGACGACTGGCGTGTCGTGCAGCACCGAGACTGGCAGCACCGGCAGCGTGATCGGCAGCTCTAGCAGGCTCAGCGCTAGCCCTGCGGCGATCAGGCGGCGGCGCGGTGTCCTGGCCTGGCCAACCCAGTCCACGGCGGGCTGTGCCCCGGCGGCCAGCAGCACAGGGAACATCCCGGCCAGGTAGTACGGCTTGCCGCCGGTCAGCATGAATGCGACCGCCAGCGCCGGATACGCGATGCCGATGGCCCGGCACCAGCGCAGCCGCGGATCGCGGAACAAGCGGATCAGCCCGGCAATCCAGACCGGGGCGAAATACACCGGCACGAGCACGAGCTGCTCGGGCACGATCAGCCACCACGGCGCCGACGAGCCAGAGTTACCAGCCGCGATCGAGTGCGCCACGCTCAGCTCGGGCCAGCCGTGGCTGCCCTGCCAGGCGAGGTAGGGGGACCAGAGCGCGAGCGCGATCGCGCCGCCCGCGTAGAACCAGCCGGACCGGAACGTGCGGCGCGGTCCGGCGATGACGAGACCGACAACGACCCCGAGGATGAGGAACGCGACGAGATCGGTGTCGAGCAGTGCGAGGCCTGCGACGACGCCTGCCACTGGCCACAGCCGAGTGTTTCCGGTGCGCAGGATGCGCGCCAGGATCAGGCAGAGCAGCGCCCAGGACGGCAGGTCAAAAGTGGTCGTGCTGAGCAAGTGGGTCGCGCCGATGACGACGGGCGCGACGGCGATGAGGGCGGCGGCCAGAACCTGCGCTGCACGCCGGCCACCGAGTTCGCGGGTGAGCAGCCCGGTCAGCACTACCAGCAGGCCCCCCGCGATGGCAGACGGCAGCCGCAGCAGGACGAGCGAGCCCGGCGCGAGGTCAGTCATCAGCCGGGCGATGAGCGGTACCAGCGGCGGCTGGTCGGGATAGCCCCAGGCCAGGTGCCTGCCGGACGCGATGAAGTACAGCTCGTCCCGGTGATACCCGTACAAGTCCGAGAAGGCGATCAGCAGCGCGGTCAGCAGTCCGGCCACGACCGCGACTGGCAGCATTGCGAAGTCCGGCAGGCCGGCCGCGCTGGTGGTCGACGGCGCGGCTTCGCCAGGCGGCTCCGGCTCGGTTGTCGGCCGCGAGGCTGCGTCCATACCTCGATTATCTGCCGGCGGTCGCTGGCGGCCGCCGCAAAGAACCCGTGAATATCGCGCCCGGCAGCGTTAAGAAGGTATCAAGATCACCGAGACAAGCCGTGGCTGCGGGTAAGCCTGGCACTGTGAGCATGTCAGCCGGGGGCACCGGCCGTGGGTTATCCAGCTGAGACACCGCCGCGGCGCCGACGGGGTCTTGCCGCGCCCCTGGCGCTGCCCGCCGGGTTCGGCGCGCTGCTGGTGATCGGTGCGTCGGCAGCCGCCAGTCACGGCGCGCTGTCGGCCCGCTGGGTTGTCGCGCTGGTCGCGCTCGTGATTCTCGCTGGCTCGGCCGTAGCCGAGCCAGCGGTGGCTCCGGTGCTCGGCGTCATCGGCTGGCTGACGGTCATCGGATTCTCCCGGCCGCCTTATGCCGAACTGCAGCCGACGGCTCGGCTAGGTGGGCAGGCGGCGCTGGTAATCGGCGGTTGCACCGTGGCCGGGATAGCAGTCGGTGTAGTGGCGCGCCGGCTCGCTGGATCAGTCACACTATGGATTGTGGAAGTACCTGTTCCGTCAGAGAGCGAGCAGGGCAGCGAGGTGCCAACCGGTCCTGGTACCGGGCTCGCCCGCCGGAGGCTGCACTCCCTGACCGGAGCGATCGGAGCCCGGCGGGTGGTGCTGGCCGGCGTGCTGCTGGCCGGGGGACTGCCGCTGCTGACGTTCCTGCTATCCAGGCTGCGCCTTGGCCTCGGTGACGACCTGCTCGTCTACCTCGCGGCCGTCGTGGCGGTCGCGGTTGTCGGCGGATTCTGGCCCGCCGTGATCGCTGCCGTAGCGGCGAGCCTGCTCGTCAACTGGTACTTCACCCCGCCCTTGCACACGCTCACGATCGCGGATGGCAAAAGCCTGCTGGCGCTGCTGCTGTTCGTGACCGTCGCGGTGACGGTCAGCAGCGTGGTGCACCTGGCCGCGCTGCGGGCCAGGCAGTACCGGCGCAGCACGGAGGAAGCCGAGGACCTGCTGGCACTGGCGCAGACCGTGCTCGGCGGCCGGGACACCCCGGCGGCCGTACTCGACCACCTGACCGCCACTCGCGGCGGGCGGGCCCGGCTGCTGGAGCTGTCGGGGGACACCTGGGTCCGGGCGGCCGGCAGCGACGCTGAGCCCGGTGACACGGCGGCTTCGGGTGCCTCGCAGCGAGTGGAGGTTCGGCCTGACCTGATCCTGGAGGTGGCAGGCCAGTACCGGCCGTTGTCGCCGCGGCTGCTGAACGGTCTCTCGGCGCAACTCGCGGCCGCGCTGGACCGGGACCGGCTGCGCACCCAGGCGGCGCAGGCGGAGGCGCTGGCCGAGGGCAACCGCATGCGCACAGCGCTGCTCGCGGCCGTCAGCCATGATCTGCGCACCCCGCTGGCGTCGATCAAGGCGAGCGTGAGCACCCTGCGGCAGACGGATGTGGACTGGACGGCCGACGACGAGGCAGCCTTGCTCGCCACGATCGAAGGGTCAGCGGACCGGCTCGACGCGCTGATCGGCAACCTGCTCGACATGAGCCGGCTCACCACCCGCTCGCTGCAGCCCTTCCTCCGGCCGACGGCGATCGACGAGGTCGCGCCGATGGCGCTGCGCGGCCTTGACGGCGCGGGACCGGACGGGCCCAGTCCGTTCGAGCTGGCGGTGCCCGACGGGCTGCCGCTCGTCCTGACCGATCCGGGCCTCCTCGAGCGGGTGCTCGCCAACCTGTTCGCCAACGCGCTGGCGTACTCCCCGCCTGGCCAGCGGCCAGGAATGCGGGCCAGCCAGGCTGGCGGCAGCGTCCTGCTGGAGATCATCGATCACGGCTGCGGCGTGCCGGACGAGCAGAAGGTCCGGATGTTCGAGCCTTTCCAGCGGCTTGAGGGGAGCGCCGACCGAGCCGGAGTCACCGGGGTCGGCCTGGGCCTGGCGGTGGTCAAGGGTTTCCTGGACACCATGGGCGGTACCGTTGTGGCGGCTGACACTCCCGGCGGGGGACTGACCATGCAGGTCACCCTGCCCGCCGCAGCCGCCAGTACAGCCAGCGTGACTGCATGACCGGACCTGCATGACCGGCCCGCCATGACTGGGACGCCATGACTGCGACGCCATGACAAAGGTCCTGGTCATCGACGACGAGGCGGCGATCCTGCGGGCGCTGACGATCAATCTGACGGCTCGTCACTACGAGGTGAGCACGGCGGCGGACGGAACCTCGGGACTGGCTGCCATGGCGCGCGAGCGCCCGGACGTGCTGATCCTCGACCTCGGCCTGCCCGACATGGACGGCACAGAGGTGATCAGGGGAGTCCGCGGGTGGACCTCGACGCCGATCATCGTGCTGTCGGCCTGGGGCCAGGAGAACCAGAAGGTGGCTGCGCTCGACGCAGGCGCCGACGACTACGTGACCAAGCCGTTTGGCATGGACGAGTTGCTGGCCCGGCTTCGCGCCGCCGTCCGGCGCGCGTCCCCCGCGCCCGACGAGCCCGTGATCACGACCGACGAGTTCACCGTCGACCTGGCCCGGAAACTGGTCACCCGCGCGGGCTCGGACGTGCGGCTGACGCCCACGGAGTGGCAGCTGCTTGAGGTGCTCGTGCGCAACCGAGACCGGCTGGTGACGCAGCGGCAGCTGCTGCAGGAGGTATGGGGACCTGGCTATCAGACGGAGGCCAATTACTTGCGCGTGTACGTTGCCAACCTGCGGCGCAAGCTCGAGCCTGATCCGTCGGTGCCCCGCTATCTGCTGACCGAGCCCGGCATGGGATACCGGTTCCGGCCGGCAGGCTAGTGGTCGCTGGCCGCGGCCGGCTGCAGTTCGTAGCGCGGGTTGTAGATCGCGCGCTCGCCCTTGAGCGTGGTCATCCGGCCGTGCACGACGAGCTTGCGGCCCGGCTCGATGCCCGGGATGTCCCGGCGGCCCAGCCAGACGAGCGTCACCTTCCCGGTGCCGTCCCACAACTCGGCCTCCATCGACGGGGTGCTGCCACGCGGCCGTAGCGTGACTGCCCGCAGCGTCCCGGCGACGTCGACGATCTCGCGGTGCCGGCTGTCGGCGATCGACACCGGCCGACTGCCCTCCCGGTCGGCTGGCAGCTCGCTGACGTCATGTCGCACCTCGGCCGCGTGCAGCGCCTCCCGCGTGGCGAGCAGCCGTGGCGGGGCGAGCGGATCGGACTCCTGAGCGTTCCGGATGGCGGATGCGAGCTGATACGGGACGCTGGCCACCACCACTCCTCGCTCCATGAGCAGCCGCGCCTTGAGCCGGAGCGCGCTCTGATTGTGCAGAGCCTGCTCCCACCAGTGGCCCACCACGTACTCGGGGATGTAGACGGTGACGATGTCCCGCGGGCTTTCCCGGCGCAGGCTGCGGACGTACTCGATGATGGGCCGGGTCACCTCCCGGTAGGGGGAGGAGATGACCGTGAGCGCCAGCGGCATCCCGCTGGCCTCCCACTCCTCCCGGAGGCGGGCGGTTTCGGCCTCGTCGACGTTGACAGTCAGCGCCGTGAGCTTGTGCGGCCTGGTGGCGCGGGCGTACGCGAGTGCCCGCAGCGTCGGCAGGTGCAGCTTGGAGACCAGCACGATGGCGATGTTGCTGGCTGGCAGCGTCAGCGCGGTCGTGTGCTCGGGGGTCAGCTCCTCGGCGACGGCAGCGTAGTGGCGGTGGATCCCGTTCATGGTGAACCAGATCACCACCATCGCGGCCACCGCGATCCACGCGCCATCGGCGAACTTGCTGATGATGACGATGACGAGGACCGCGCCGGTGACGCAGGCACCGATCGTGTTGATCGTCCGCGACCGTATCATTCGCAGCCGCTCGCCGCGTTCCGTGGTGGTCCGCAGCAGCCGGTTCCAGTGCCGGATCATGCCGGTCTGGCTGCAGGTGAACGATACGAACACGCCAACGATGTACAGCTGGATCAGTCGGGTCGGGGAGGCCTGGAACGCGACGATCAGCACGATTGCGAAGCCCGACAGCAGCAGGATGCCGTTGCTGAACGCAAGCCGGTCGCCGCGGGTATGCAGCTGGCGCGGCAGGTATCCGTCCCTGGCCAGGATCGAGGCGAGTACCGGGAAGCCGTTGAAGGCGGTGTTGGCTGCCAGCACGAGAATCAGCGCCGTGAACAGCTGCAGCAGGTAGAACAGCGGCGAGGAATAGCCGAACACCGCGCGGCCGATCTGGGCGATAACGGTCGGCTGCACGTAACCGCGCGGCGCGCCGACCAGCGTGCCGATATGGACGTGACTGACCAGGGCGAGCGCGGTGACCCCGCCGAACATGACCACGGCGATCGCGCCGAGCATGGCCAGCGTGCTAGCGGCATTCTTGCTCTTCGGCTGCCGGAATGACGGCACGCCGTTGCTGATCGCCTCGATCCCGGTCAGTGCGGTACAGCCAGAGGAAAACGCGCGCAGGACCAGGAAGATAAGCCCCAGGCCGGCGAACTCGCCCGTGGACCGGATGGCATAGCCCGCCGTCTCCGCCTGCAGGTGCTGGCCACTACCCAGCCGGATCGCGCCCCAGACGATCATCAGCATGACGATGGCGATGAAGCAGTAGGTCGGGATGGCGAACCCGGTGCCCGACTCGCGGAGGCCGCGCAGATTCAAGACCGCGATAACGGCGACGACCAGGGCCGCGATGAGCGTGAGCTGTGAGTTCAGCCCCGGGAAGGCCGAGGCCAGGTTGGCCATGCCCGAGGACACCGACACGGCCACGGTGAGGGTGTAGTCCACCATCAGGGCGCTCGCCACGGTCATGCCGACCTTGGGGCTGAAATTGGTGGTCGTGACCTCGTAGTCGCCGCCGCCCGACGGATAGGCGTGCACGTTCTGCCGGTAGGAGGCGACCACCACCAGGATGAGCAGCGCGACGGCTACCGCGACCCACGGCGCGTAGCCGATGACCGCCAGCCCACCCGCGGCGAGCACGAGCAGGATCTCCTGAGTTGCGTAGGCGACCGAAGACAGCGCGTCACTCGCGAAGACCGGCAGCGCGATCTTCTTCGGCAGGAGCGTGTGCCCCAGCCGCTCGCTCTGCATCGGCCTGCCCACCAGCAGTCGCTTCGCCGCCTGGAATGCCAACGCCACGTCGGAATGGTAGGCGACGATGACGCTGTCGGCCAGTGACTCATTCATGCTTGTCGGGCACGATATGGCTTCGGTTAAGCAGGTCGCCTCGTGTTGGGTGCCCACGAGGTGAAACGATCCCCAGATGAGGCTGTCGCGGCGACGGCCGCCGGCCGATTCGCCCGCGGCCCGGATTCGGCATGCTCTGCCGGCTCCGGTAGCGGCAGCCGCAGACCGATTTGCCAGATCAGCCGTGCCCACGGCGGGGCTTGTCGTCGAGGACGACCCGGAAGCGCGCATCCGGCTGCCCACGGACCTGCTGCGATTCCTGACCTCCTGCCTCGAGATCGCCCTCCTGGTGGGCGTCGGCCTGCTCGGCAAGGCCACCGCGGCCGGGCTGGAAGTCGACGTCGTCGGGGTCACCCACGTGGCCAGGGGCCTGGTGGCGCCGCTGCACACGATCGCGTTTGCGGCGCTGATCGCCCTGCCAGCCGCGCTGGCGATCCGCCTGGCTGTCATGAGCCAGCTGCGCAGGCTGGCTGAAGCCGTAGTGATCGGGGTGCTGGCCGGCGGAGTGGCGGTAGCGTGCTCGGCCATCCTGAACCTTCAGTCGCTGGACCAGCTCTATGCCGCCCTGGTGCGCAACGGCAGCGCGACCGGCGTGACGGCACTCGATCCTTACCTCAGCAGCCTGGCGGCCTATCTGACGGTCATCGGGCTGTCGGGCCTGCCCCGCTGGCGCACCTGGTTCTGGCTGGCCATCGGCTTCTACTGCCTGACCAGCCTGACGCTGGACCGCGACACGTCGACGCTGCTCTCGCTGCTCATCACCCTGGTGGTCGGAGCCGCCGTGGGATCGGGCCTGCGCTATGTGATCGGCACCAGTACCGAGCGGCCGACGGCTGCGGAGATCGCCGCGGCGCTGAGCCTGACCACCACGCCTGTCGTGGAGATCCGCCGGACACCGGATAACCGGACGGAGACGCGACGGTACGCGACGGTCAGCCGGGACGGCGAGCGGCTGGACGTGACCGTCTTCGACCGCGACCAGCAGGCGGCCGACTTCCTTTACCGGCTGTACCGGCGGGCCCGCCTGACGCGCGCGGCGTCGCGGAGCGCGACGCTGACGGTGAGCCGGGCGATCGAGCGCAGGACGCTGATGGCCTATGCGGTCGAAGACGCCGGCGTGCCAACTCCGAAGCTGCGGGCTGCGCTGCGTGTCGGACCCGAGGCGGCGGCCATCGCGACAGCGCACTGCACCGGGACTACCCTGGCCGAACTGCCCTACCCGCCGTCGGACAAGCTGCTGAGCCGCATCTTCGACACCGTGCTGGCGCTGCACCGGCACCGGGTCACCCACCGCTCACTCACGCCCGATCACATCCTGATCATGGGCGGCGATTACGACGGTGACGTCATGCTCTTGGACCCGGGCGACGGGGACATCGCCGCCACGGACCTGCAAGTCAGGCTGGACCTAGCCCAGCTGACCGCCGCGATGGCGCTGCTCGTCGGACCGGAACGGGCGGTCAGCCAGGTACTACAGAAGGTCGATCCGGTGACAGCCGCCAGTCTCGTGCCGCTCCTGCAGCCGGTGGTGCTGCACCGGTCGACCAGGGCGATGCTGCGCCGGCGCAAGGACGTGCTCCCGGCGCTGCGGAAGGGGCTCATGGGCAGCGCGCCCGAGCCGGGCCCGGTGTCGGAGCAGATCGAGCGGATCAGGCCGCGCAGTGTAGTGACGCTGGTCGCTGCCGTGATCGCCGCCTACCTCGTCATCGGGCAGCTTGGCCGGGAAAGCTTCGGTTCGGTGCTGCGGGAGTCTGACTGGCGCTGGGTGCTGGTGGCCGTCGCCATGTCGGTGGTCACCTACGTAGGAGCAGCGTGGGCGCTGTCTGGCTTCGTGCTGGAAAAGCTGAACTATGGGACGAACTTCCTGGTCCAGCTGGCTGGCAAGTTCGTCACGCTGGTGGCGCCGGCGGCGGTCGGCGGCGTCGCCATCAGCATCCGCTACCTGCACAAGGCCAAGGTTGCACCCGGCGATGCGGCCGCCAGCGTCGGCGTGTCGCAGCTCATCGCCCTGGTACTGCACATGGGGATGCTGGTCGTCTTCATCGCACTGACCGGCGGCTCGCCGAGCACGTCGTTCCGGCCACCGACCTGGTCATATTTCGCCCTGGGCGCGATCGCGGCGGTCGCCCTGGCGGTGCTGGCAGTGCCGGCCTGCTGCTGGCTGGTTCGCTCTCGAGTGGCACCGACGCTCGGCCAGGTCATTCCGCGCCTCCTGGACATCGCGCAGCGGCCAGCCAAGCTGGCCGAAGGCATCGGCGGAGCGACACTGGTCACCATCGGCTACATCCTCTGCCTGGAGGCGTCGGTCCTGGCCGTGGGCGCCCATGCGGCGTTCGCCGCCGTCGCGGTTGTCTTCCTGACCGGCCAGGCGATCGGCTCGGTCGTGCCGACCCCGGGCGGCCTGGGCGCGGTGGAGATCGCGATGTCCGGCGGGCTCACCACGATTGCGCACGTGCCGACCGCCTTCGCGCTCAGCGCCGTGCTGCTCTTCCGGCTGATCAGCTTCTGGCTGCCGGTCCCGTTCGGCTGGGCGGCGCTGAACTTCCTGCAGCGGCACGACGCGCTCTAGCCCAGCCGGGCGACCGCCAGCGCGGCGGCCAGCAGCACGACGCTCCATGACATCGCGCGCAGCGCCTGCTCGAGCGGCTCCAGGACCCGTTCGGCGGTCAACGGCAGCTCCTCGCCGTCGGCCAGGGTGATCCGGCCGGTCACGGCCGTCGACTTACGCCGAACCAGCCGGGCCGGAGTGCTGAGGCTCCGCTGGGCGGCCGACAGACCGAACGCTGCCGCGCCGGCCAGCAGCGACCCCGCCGACAGCGTGCCGGTCTGCGCGACGTAGGAGGTCAGCAGGGGGAACGAGCCCCACGCGGCGGCGAAGCCCGCGTCCGTGTGCACGATGCCGCCGAGCAGTTCGGCGTTGTACGCGACGACCAGCACGGGCCCCACCACGAGGAACGGGATGAGCACCCAGCCGACTCTCACGACGCCAGCCACCCCGAGGCCCAGCGCGCCGGCCAGCCCGAGCGCCGCAACCGTCAGCAGTACCCGGCCGGGGATCTTCGTCCGCAGCGGACGGCCGTGGAATTCGTCGAGAGCGTGCGCGGCAAGCCCGACCGCGAGGAAGAAGGCGACGAGGGTGGCGATCAGCGGCGCCAGCGTGACATGCGGCGCCAGGGCCGCTCCGATGACCACGTAGGAGAGATGCCAGGCGGTGTAGGGCGGGTGGAGCAGCGTCCACCAGTCACGCCACCGCCCTGGCCGGGCCGCGTAGTAGGCGGGACGACCGGCCGCAAGCGACCCCGTTCCGTCATTATCTGGGGTTATGGAGGGCTCAGCCACTCGCGCGGGTTCCCCACATGACCAGCCCGCCCCCGAGGCTCATGACCGCGTACCCGACGTCGCGCATCCCGGCCTGTTCCCACGCGCGAACCGTCCAGTCGATCGGGTAGCGGCGGTAGTGGCCGGAAATGCTCGGTCCGAGGAAGCGGCCCACCTCATACCACTCCCGGCCGCCGCTGATCAGCCCGCCGAGTGGCAGCACCAGCCTGGTGTAGCCGTGCCACCAGAACCGCCAGAACGCCGACGGGGGGACATTGAACTCCAGGCTCGCGACCGTGCCGCCGGGCCGCACGACCCTGGCCAGCTCCGCGAGCGTCGCCTGCGGGTCGGCGACGTAGCGCAGCAGGTAGGTGAAGGTCAGGGCATCCACCGAGGCGTCTGCGAAGGGCAGCTGCTCCGCGCGGGCATTGAGGAGGGTAACGTGGCCGTTCGCCCCCGCAGCCGCCACGTTGCGCGCCCCCGTCGCGAGCATCTGGGGCGTCAGATCTGCGCCGACGACCCGCGCGCCGGTCCGCGCGGCGATCTGCAGGCTGACCCCGGCGGTGCCGGCGGCCACGTCCAGGATTGTCCCAGTGGTGCCTGCCTCAACTAGCCGGTCGACCATCGCAGTGCGCCAGCGGCCGTTCTGGCCGAAAGACAGCAGCTCAGCGAGGCGGTCGTAGCGGGCGGGGAGCGGTGCGAACAATTGCTGCGCGAAGCTGTTCCGGTGGTCGAGCGCGTGAATCTGCACGGGCATTCTCCTCGGTGGCCCCTTGATCACCGTACGCCAGGAGCGGGTTGCCTTGCCTGTATCGCGCGCCCCGAAGTTGACGAGTGGTAACGGCAGCCAGGGCTGTCAGCGCGGGTCGCCACTCGTGGACGCCTGGTTAGTACCCGCCTATCGCGGAAGGCTATCCCGCTGGCCGGAAGCGCAATGCTGACCAGATGCCGTCGATGGAGACCTGACGGACCGGCTGAACGCCGAGGCTCGCGACCGCGCGAGCCAGGCTGTCCCGGTTGACGTCGGTGTCGAGCTGGCCGGCCTTCGGATAAGCGATCCAGCTCAGGCGGTCGTCGTGAGCAGCGTCGATGGCTGGCGCAGCCGGACCGGACAGTTCCGCCGCGAGACGGATGAACGCGATGACGGCCGCCGCCTCCGACGGTCCGGCTGCCGGCGGGCCGAGCCCGGATAGGTCAGGCGTGTCTGGCCCGGTGCCGACGACCGACACGGTCATCCCCGGCTTGATCTGCAGCTTGGCGGCTAGGTCCACGGTGCTCAGTATTCCGCCGACTGGCCGGTCAGTTCAGCAGCTTCAGTCGCCCGCGGCGGTTTTGCCGGCGGCTGACGGCGACATGAGCGGCTGTCATACGCTCGCAGGCGGGTCCCATGATCACGCTGGAGGTGCGCCGTGGCTGACGTTCTGTGCGAGCGACGAGGCGGCGTTGCCGTCGTGACCCTCAACCGCCGTGACCGGCGCAACGCGCTGTCGGCTGCCCTGCTGGCCGGGCTGCGGACGTCGGTGGCCGAGCTGGATGCCAGCCCCGACGTACGGGCGATCGTGCTGACCGGCGCCGACCCGGCGTTCTGCGCCGGGCTCGATCTCGCGGAGCTCGGCGACCGGGACTCTCCGCTGGGCGCTGCAGGTTCCAGCCCGGTGCTGCCGCCGCTATCCACGGTGCTCATCGGCGCGGTGAACGGCGCGGCTGTCACCGGCGGTCTGGAGCTGGCGCTCGCTTGCGACTTCCTGATCGCCTCCGAGCGGGCCCGGTTCGCCGACACGCACGCGCGAGTCGGGATCATGCCCGGCTGGGGGCTGACCTACGCGCTGCCGGAGGCGGTGGGACTGCGGCGAGCGCGCCAGATGAGCGCCACCGGCAACTTCGTCGACGCCCGGACCGCCCTCGCGTGGGGTCTGGTCAACGACGTCGTCGCGCACGAGCATCTGCTCGACGTTGCGCTCCGGCTGGCAGCCGATGTCGCTTCCAACGACCCGGCGGCCGTGCAGGCGATCTTCGCGACCTACCGCTCGCAGGTGGTCGGCGAGGCGGCCGCCGGAATCGAGCAAGCAGCGCAAGTCCGCTGGCACGCCGCGGGCATCGATCGCGCGGAGGTCGCGCGGCGCCGGGAAGCCGTTATCGCGCGGGGTCGCTCGCAGGCACGCGGCGGCGAGTAGAGCGTCGCCAGGCGATACGCGCACGACTGCCCGCGTCCGGTCTGCGATGCTTGCCGGATGGAGCAGCGGATAAGCCTGGTGACGCTGGGAGTGTCGGACCTTCGACGTGCCCGGTCGTTTTACGAGACGCTGGGCTGGAGCGGCGCGCAGCAGCCAGACGACGAGGTGTGCTTCTTCCAGGCTGGCGGGATGGTCTTCGGCTTGTGGACGGCGCTCGGCGGTCACGGCGCGCCTGGCATCGAGCTGGCGCACAACGTACGCTCCCCCGAGGACGTCGCCGTCGTGCTGGCCGAGGCCGAAAGTGCCGGGGGCGCCATCGTCCGGTCGGCGGCTCCGGCGGACTGGGGCGGCACGACCGGCGCGTTCGCCGATCCCGACGGTTACGTGTGGGAGGTCGCGCACAACCCGGGCTGGGTCGTGGCCGACGACGGAAGTATCACGATCTGAGCTATCGCTCGGGGTAGTGACAGACTCCTGGCATGACCTACGTTGCCGCGACAGACAGATATGACGGGCGGATGCCGTATCGCCGGTCCGGGCGGAGCGGGCTGAAGCTGCCCGAGATCTCACTGGGGTTCTGGCAGAACTTCGGCTCGGACACGGCGCGGGATACCCAGCGGGCGATCGTCCTGCGCGCCTTCGACCTCGGTGTCACCCATTTCGACCTCGCTAACAACTACGGCGGCAGCACGCTGGCCAGCTCCGACGATCCGCTGGGACGCCTGGCGTCCGGCGCACCCTACGGCTCGGCGGAGGCCAATTTCGGCGCGATCCTGCGCGGCGACCTGCGGCGGTACCGCGACGAGCTCGTCATCTCCACGAAGGCGGGCTATGACATGTGGCCCGGTCCATACGGTGAGTGGGGCTCACGCAAATACCTGCTCGCCAGCCTCGATCAGTCGCTGGCCCGGCTGGGCCTGGACTACGTCGACATTTTCTATAGCCACCGGTTCGACCCGGACACGCCCCTGGAAGAGACCCTCGGCGCGCTGGACACGGCGGTCCGCTCCGGGCGCGCGCTGTATGCGGGGATCTCCTCCTACTCGGCGGAACGAACCAAACAGGCGGCGGCCATCATGCGGCAGCTCGGCACGCCGCTGCTCATCCACCAGCCGTCGTACTCGATGCTCAACAGGTGGATCGAGGGCGGGCTGCTGGATGTCCTCGGCGACGAGGGGATCGGCTGCATCGCGTTCTCGCCGCTGGCTCAGGGTTTGCTCACGACCAGGTACCTCGGCGGAATCCCGGCCGGCTCGCGGGCAAGCCGGGGTGGCTCGCTGACTGCCGACCAGATCAGCGAGCAGAACCTCGCCCACGTCCGGACGCTCGCCGAGATCGCTGCCGCCCGCGGCCAGTCGCTGGCACAGCTGGCGCTGTCCTGGGTCTTGCGCGACACGCGTGTCACCTCCGCGCTGATCGGCGCCAGCAGCGTTGCACAGCTCGAGGAGAACCTCGCGGCAGCCGGCCGGTCGTCGTTCACCGCCGACGAGCTGGCCGCCATCGACAAGCAAGCCATCGAGTCGGGCATCAACATCTGGGCTACCTCCAGCGCGAGCTGACCGGCGCCGTGCGGGTCACCATCCGGGTCCGGCCAGGGGCCGCGCACCAGGCAGTCGGCGGCTCCCACGACGGCGCGCTCGTGGTCCGGGTGAGCGCTCCGGCCGTCGACGGCCGCGCCACCGCGGCGGCGCTGGCGGCGATCGCGGAGGCGTTTGGCGTCCGACCGCACGCGGTTCAGCTGGTGACCGGTGCAACGAGCCGGACCAAGGTCGTGGAAGTGGACGGCGCCGACCCGGCCGTCCTGGACCGGCTACTCAGCGGTGCGGAGTGAAAGTGACGACATGGCGAAAATGAACCACCGGAAGTTCGAGCTTCGGCATGCGGTCGCTGACTTCGACGCGGTCACGCCCAGGGAGATTGACTCCCGCGCGCGGTTCCTCGCGGAACTGGACCGGCTGAGCGACCCGTTCGACCGGAATGCCGACCCGGTGCACGTGACTGGCTCAGCGATCGTGGTCGGCCCGCGCGGCACGGTACTGCACTGGCACAAGCGCATCGGCGGCTGGCTTCAGCCAGGCGGCCACATCGATGCCGGCGAGACTCCGTGGCAGGCCGCGCTGCGCGAGACGCACGAGGAGACCGGGCTGCCGGTGCGCCATCCGGACGGCGGGCCGCGGCTCGTGCACCTTGACGTGCATCCCGCCGGCCCGCACGTTCACCTCGACGTGCGGTACCTGCTCGTCAGCGACGATGCCGAACCGGCACCGCCGCCGGGGGAAAGTCAAGATGTGCGCTGGTTCACCCTCGATGATGCGATCGCCATAGCCGACCCTGCGCTGGTGGACGGGCTCCGCCGGGTCGCCACGGGCCGCAGGTGATTCGGCGAGCGGAGAGCGGAGGAGTCAGGGATGGCTGGCTACGTGCTCGGGCCGGGTGAGGGCCGTGCCTACGGCTTCCACGGCTCGACGGTACTGATGAAAGCGACCGGAACGACCACGCTGGGCCAGCTGGCGGTCATGGAGTCGATGTACCCGGCCGGCTTGTCCGTGCACGAGCACGTGCACGACGGTGAAGACGAGATGTTCTATCTTCTCGCGGGTGAGATCAGCATCAGCTGTGCAGAAGATAGCTGGATCGTCCGACCGGGCAGTTTCGTCTTCGTGCCGCGCGACTGCCGCCACGGATTCGTCGTCACGAGCGCCGAGCCGGCCAGGGCGCTCGTGATCACCGGGCCGCCCAGACTCGATCAGCAGATCACCAACCGGGACGAGCCGCCGCCCGCGACAAGCTGGCCGGCCAACCAGCCTGGGTGACCGAACCGGCGGCCGCGACGCGCTAGCCAACGCTGAGGACGGCGAGCAGGACCAGCGCCATCGTGATGGCCGCGAGAGCGCCGTGCAGCGCGATGGTCATCACCGGGGCCTGGCCACGGGCCGGCGTCAGGTTGATCGTCGTGCTCGTGCCGGTGGCTGCCGCGCTCGCGGTCCCGCTCGCGCTCGCCGGTGCGTAGCTTCGGTGCGGGTCCGCGAGAAGCGTTGCCATGCCCAGCCCGGCTATCAGCCAGGTCAAGGCCACGTCGAGCCATCCGATCAGGGGCGACCCCGTGACAGTGAAGGCAACCCACAGGCCTAGGCCGGCCGTGGCCAGCCCGGCGTGGCTGCCCGCGATCCAGCCCGGAGCGCCGGGGGCGCCAGGGGCGCGGCCTCCTCGTCCCCGTAGACCCAGCCGGCTTGCAAGCAGCCAGGCACCAGCAATCACCGCCGCTAGCCACGCGGTCAGCGCGGCGAGGCGCGCGGGCAGCGTCGACGCCGTCACGCCGCCTGCCGCGCTCGCCGACGCGGGCCGCGGCGCGGCCACTGGACGGACCAGGCTGCCGAGGTATCGGCTGTCGACTACCGCCAGTCTTCGTGCGGCCGCTTTGGGCAGCGGCCCGACAACAGTCCGGATCGCGCGCGCAACCGTCTCGTTGACCTCCTCGGGCGCTAGGCCGGCGCATACCGGCGGCGTCCGTTGAACGACGACGTGTCGCCGCAGCGCACCGACGGCGAAGTTGTAGCAGGCCGCCGTGCTCGGCGGCGGCGCGGATGACGCCGCCCGCGGCCGGGAGGCAGCCTTTGCGGTGCTCACGGCAGTCGGCCAGGTAACGCACGCCAGCGCGGCAGCGAGGGCCACCGCCGCGGCGGCCGGCCGGGTCAAGCGGACCACGTCATCCTGCCTACGTCCGGAAGTCGAAAACGGCGGTTGTCCAGCCTGTGTCCTGGACCTCGTCATCGAGCGCGTCGCTGATGACGCGCTCCTCGTAACCGAAGTGCGATTCCATGATCGCTGCCAGACCCGCGAGTTCCCATCCGATGACCTGGCGGCGCCTGGGCGGGGCGCCGGCCGCTTCGCTGGCAAGATCTCTGAGGGTGGCCAGGATGCCTGCGATCAGCTGATGGTCTTCGGTTAGCTTCCGCACGGCGTCCTGCAGATCGGGCCGGACCCGCAGCAGTTCGGCGAACAAGCCACCATCTTCACCGTGGTGATGGGCGGATAGTGCGGAGCAGAAGGTCAAGCAGTGCGTTACTGGCCAGTCTCCGGCCGGTGCCGAGCCAGGATCTGCCAGCAGGTCATGCAGTTGCTGACGAAGAGCCGCATGCGCCTGGGCGAGCTGGCGGCTCCATGCCACCGCGCGGTCGGCGTCGTGAGCATGCACCAGACGTGCCCCTTCCGGCCGCAGGCTACGACGGGTGCAGCGAGGCGGCGATGGCGTCCTGCCAGGACTGGAGGAATGCAGGGTACCTGTCGGCGAATTCGCGGAGCTTGTGGTCGCCAGCGGGCGTGAGCGCTGTCAGGTGGTAACAGACCTCCACTTCGCTGTGGTCGCCTGCACCAGTGATGGTGACCGTCACGGTGCCGGCCTGCTCACCCGGGGTCACGCGGGCGTAGGAGATGCGCCTGCCGGGCTCCCGGCCGGTGACGAGCCAGGTGGTGTGGTGTCCGTGGGCATCGGTTACAAACACCGTTCCTGGCTTGTCGTCATCGAGGACCGGGGCCGGGAAACGTGGATGCCAGCCGTGAGCCCAGTCCTGTTCGCCGCGCGGAGTGAACAGCCGGAAAGCCTCGTTTGGTGGAAGAGCGACTATCAGGCTGCCGGTCAGCCGCTGGCTGGTGGTCACGATTGCTCCTGCAGCTCGTGCGCATCGGCGGCCGTCAGCGTCAACCCGTAGACAGCCTTGAGCTGGCCGATCTTGTCAAGTGTGGGCGGGCCGAATGGAGCCCTGCCTTCGAAGGCGTGCAAGACGATGCCTTCAACGAGATCGCCGAGCGAGAGGTCGAGGTACTCGGCTAGGCCTTTGAGGACTTTCAGCGTGTTGCGCTCGATGCGCAGCCCGGTCTGCACTCGCGTCACTGTTACCATTGTAACATGGTAACACTCCCCATTCAGTCTGGGCTAACCGGCAGCGTGATGGTGAACCTGGTCTCGCCCGGACGGCTGGTCACGTTGGCGGAGCCGCCGTGCGCGGCGGTGACGGCGTGCACGATCGCCAGGCCGAGGCCGGTGCTTCCGGCGGCTCGCGACCGGGAGGTATCGCCCCGCACAAACCGCTCGAACACGTCCGGGAGCAACTCGGCCGCAATGCCGGGGCCGTTGTCGGTGACGCTGATGACCGCAGTGCTGGCTGGTCCGGTGGTGTCGGCGGTGCTAGCCGGGTCGGCCGGGCGGGCGACGACGTCCGGCTCGGCGGTGAGCGCAATAATGACGTCCGTCGCGGCCGGGGTGTGCCGGGCAGCGTTGCTTAGCAGGTTGGCCAGTACCTGGCGCAGCCGCTGCTCGTCGCCACGGATCACGACTGGCTCCTCGGGCAGCTGCAGCTGCCAGCGGTGGTCGGCGGCGGTGGCGCGCGCGTCGGTCGTCGCGTCGACGATCAGCAGCGATAGGTCTACCGGCTCTTTTGCTAGCGGCCGGCCCGCGTCGAGCCGGGCGAGGAGGAGCAGCTCATCGACTAGCTCGCCCATTCGTGCCGCCTCGGACTCCACGCGGCTGAGTGCCAGCGCGACCTCGTCCGGCAGCGTGCCGCCGCGTCGGCGAGCCAGCTCGGCGTATCCGCGGATCGACGCGAGGGGCGTGCGAAGTTCATGGCTCGCGTCTGCAGCAAAGGTGCGAAGCCGGGATTCGCTCGCCTCGCGCCGGGCGAGCGCGGCCTCGACGTGGCCGAGCATGTGGTTGAATGCGGCCCCGACCTGTCCGACCTCGGTGGCTGGATTGGCGTCGGGCACCCGTTCCGGCAGGCTCACTTCGCCGCTGCTGAGCGGCAGCCGGGTCACCCTGGTGGCGGTCGCGGCCACCCGGCGAAGCGGGCGCAGCGAAAACCTCACCCAGGCGGTGCCGATCACGCCCGTCATCACGAGCGCGGCCAGGAATACCGCCAGTTCGGCAATGGCGACCTGCTGCAAGGTGTGGGTGACCGGAGCGAGCGGGAGTCCGGTCACGACGATGCCCGTGCTTGTATGGCTGGCCGTCATCCGGTACTCGCCGTAGGAGCTGAGATCGACGGTGGCGAAACGGCCGACCGGAACACTCGCGACCTCGGCCTGGTCGGCTGCAGACAGGTGGCAGCCGCTGTCACTGCCGGCGAGGTAAGCGTCGGTGACCACCGGCGGCGGCGTGATCACGGCGGTGAACGCCGCCGTCATCTGCTGCTGCGCGCACTCGTCGGGAGGGCTGACCGGCACCGGCCCGTCGAGGGCGTGCTGATCGTGGTCGGGGGAGGGGCTGTAGCACCCGGTATAACGCATGTTGGCAGAGGTCAGCTCGGTGTCCAGCTGACCGATCAGCACGCTGTGCAGATGCGTGTAGGTCACCAGGCCAACGGTCGCGCAGGAAAGCGCGAGCAGGGCGAGCAGACCCCCGATCAGCCGGGCACGCAGCGTCCGGCCCGCAAGCCACCGCCGGGCACGCAAAGTCTGGCTAGCGAGCAGCATCACACTCAGCCGGGTGGCCTGAGCACATAGCCGACTCCGCGCACGGTGTGGATGAGCGGCTCGCGACCAGCGTCAATCTTCTTCCGCAGATAACTGATGTACAGCTCGACCACGTGCGCCTGGCCGCCGAAGTCGTAGTTCCACACCCGGTCCAGGATCTGCGCTTTCGAGAGGACCCGGCGCGGGTTGCGCATCAGGAATCGCAACAGCTCGAATTCGGTCGCAGTCAACTCGATCAGGTCGCCGCCGCGGCGCACCTCCCATGCGTCCTCGTCCATCGTCACGTCGGCGACACTGAGCTCAGTGCCGCCACCGGCGCGGGCCATCCCGGCCCGCCGTAGCAGCCCGCGCAGCCGCGCGATGACTTCTTCGAGGCTGAACGGCTTCGTGACATAGTCATCTCCGCCGGCCGTGATGCCGGAAATCCGGTCCTGCACGGAGTCGCGCGCCGTCAGGAACAGGACACAGACGTGCGGCAGGACGGCCCGCGCCCGGCGCAGCACCTCGAGCCCGTCGAAGTCGGGCAGCATCACGTCCAGGATGATCGCGTCCGGCTGGAAGTCGCGCGCAGTCCTGACGGCCGAAGCTCCGTCCGCGGCTGTGCGGATATTCCAGCCCTCGTAGCGCAGCACGCTGGCGAGCAAGTCGGCAAGGCTGGGCTCGTCGTCGACGACTAGCACGCGCACCGGGCTGCCGTCGGCACGGCGCAGGCCGTCAGCGTCGGCGATGACGGGCTCCTCGACTGACATCATGTCTGCAGCCTGGCTGGCGCCACCGCGCCCCGCCTCTAGGGCAGCTCTGGGTTTGCTGTGAATGTGGCTCGAGGCTGGCCGCGTGTCGGGGGAGAGCCGAGAAGCGGTCTAATCGTCGAGCATCTCCAGGTCTTGAAGGTCGTCGTCGAGCTGCCGGTGGATACCGAACACGGTCAGCAGGGCCGCCGCGACGGCCGCGGCGCCGCTGAGCACGAAGCCCAGGGCGTACGCGTGACCAAGAGCGTCGAACGCGATCGGCTGCAGTGGGTTGAAAGGCAGAACCTTGCCGCCTGGTTGCGTCACCGTAGCCGGAACGGCATTCGCTCCGAGGGGGCCTGACTGGACGGCCTGGACGGCGGCCTCCACGGCAGGTCGCTGAGCCGCCGGCACGCCGGCCGGCGACGAGTAGAACGCGGTCAGCGACTGCCGCAGATCAGCGCTCCTGGCCAGCTGCGCCCGCATCGCGGACGCCGCCTGGCTGAGTGCGATGGCGCCGATGATCGCGGGGCCGCAAGCGAAGCCGAAATCTCGCAGCATGTTCGTCGTGCCGCTGGCCATTCCTACCAGATGCGTCGGCGGGGTGTTCACCGCGATGACCGCTCCCGCCGACAGCGCGAAGGCGAAGCCCATCCCCACGAGGATGAACGCCGGGACGACCGCGACGAGTGAGAGGTCCGTGATCGGGACGGCCGCCAGCCAGAATGCGCCAACGGCCATCAGGATCAGGCCAAGGAGGAGCGTCCGCCTCGGGCTGTGCCGACGCAGCAGATAGATGGTTATGGGCAGCAGCAGCAACGCCGGTCCGTCCTGGCCCGCAAACGCCACGGAGGACTTGAGCGGGGTGAAGCCCTGGATCGCCGACAGCCGGATGCTCGAGGCGTAGCCGACGCCGAGGAAGGCGAACATGCCGAGGACGGTCACGATCGCCCCCACCGCGAAATTGCGGTCGCGGAAGAAGTCAAGGCGCAGGAGGGGGGCTCGCGACCTGCGTTCCACCACCACGAACAGCAGGAGCGAGGCGACGGCCACCAGCAACACCGCGATCGTCTGCGTGCTCAGCCATCCGCTGGCCGGCGCCTGGATGATGGCAAAAAGGACGGCGAACAGCCCTATCCCGATGGTCACCTGGCCTGGCCAGTCCAGCGACCGGCCCTCCGGGGAGGATGAGTCGGCGGCAGCGATGACCGACACGACGGCACTGAGCAAAGCGACCGAAACGACGAAGAGGAACGCCCAGCGCCAGCCCGCGAGCTGGTCGGAACCGAACGGTATGCGCGCGAACACGCCGCCGAGGATGGGTGACCAGCAGCTGCCGAATGACAGCGCAGCCGCCCAGATGGCCACCGCGCGGGCGCGGTCCTTCACGGTATGCGTGCCGGCCGCCATCATGGCCAGGCTGGTGGGGAAGACCGCGGCAGCGCCGATTCCAGCAAGACCCGTGCCCGCCCAGAGCACCATCAGGCGCGTGGTGGTCGGGAAGGTGGCGCCCGGGCTCAGCGCCGCGATCAGCTCCCCGGTTGCCATCAGCAAGGCCCCGCCGACCAGCAGGCGCTTGCGCCCGAACAGGTCACCTAAGACGCCGGAGCTCAGCTCCAGCACCACGATCGGGACCAGGAACGCGTCCGAGATCCACCCGAGCTGCGCCGAGGTCGGGCCGAGGTCCTGCTGGAATAAACCGTTCAGCGAGGCCGGGATGGCCAGCGCCGTCTGCGCCAGGCAGACGGCGAGTGCAGCGGCGAAGAGGTTCCTGGGCCGCAGCACGTAGGAGCCTCGCGGTAGATAGGTTGTGTCTCTTGGTGCTTCGACCGTCATTTGCGTCACCACGGGATCCAGAGCGTTCGGCCCCCCGGATTGGTGTAGTTGCTGGCACGGCCGCAGGACCCGATGGCCGGCTTTCCGCCTAATTGTGCCGCGGTCACACACACTCGCCGCTCGCACGCGTGCCTGCGCACAACACCCGCTCGCGCTTCGCGCGTGGTAGCAAGTTCCTATGGACGACAGCCCGCTCCTTGACCAGCTGAACCTCGTCGTTTCGGACATGCAAGCCACCGTGACCTTCTACCGGCGGCTTGGACTGGACATCCCCGACACCGATCCCGCCTTTCAGGTCCACCATCGAAGCGCCCGCCTGCCGGGCGGTATGGATCTCGACTTCGACAGCGCCGAGTTCGCCAGGCACTGGGATGCCGGCTGGCAAGCCGCACGCGCCGTGATCGGCTTCAAGGTCACCAGTCGCGAACGAGTCGACAGCCTCTACTCCGAGTTGACCGCCTTCGGCTATGTCGGCCAGCAGCCGCCCTACGACGCATTCTGGGGAGCTCGTTATGCCATCGTCGAGGACCCAGACGGCAACCCTGTCGGAATCATGAGCCCCGTCGACCCGGAACGCCGCTCCCCTCCCGATTTTCCCTGACGTCCATCGGGATCGAGTCAGACACGAGCGCCGAACCGCCGGTGATACCGGCGCCCGCTGCGGTGCGCTCGCTTTTCTCCGGCCACCTATCCTGGTCTTGAGCTCGGGGGAATGAGTGAAGGCGCACGGCTGGTACCAGGACCCGTACCTCGTGCATGAGGATCGGTACTTCTCGGCCGGCCAGCCTACGAAACTGGTACGTGACGGCGGCGTAGAGGCCTACGACCCGCCGCCGCCTGAGCCGCCCAAGGCAGAGCTCGTGGAAGTGCGGGATACCCAGGCGGACAACGACGGCGAACTGCGCCGCGCCGATGATGGCTCAGCGGGCGCCGTCTACGACTCGTATATGGCCGCGCTGAGAGGTGATCTGATCCTGATCAGGCTGAGCCGGGGACATCGGCAGTCCCTGACGCAGCCGCGACGACGACGCCGCGGCTGACCACCGGACGTGCTGGTCGCGAGCACCAGTCAGCCGTAGAAGTGCCGCAGCAACAGACCGAAGACGATTAGCCCAACAAGGCCCAGGTACGCCCGCCAGCTGCGGCGAGCTGCCTGCCAGACCGGATGGTTGCCGGAGGACCAGAGGTCCGGGCTACGGCGAACTCTCCGCCCTCTGATCAACGGGGTCGCCCGTAAGGCCAAAGCCGACGACGAAGGCCACGAGCGAGAGGGCGGCGACCCAGACCGTCCCCCAGAGGTAAGACCGCCACGAGGCGGCTAGCCGGACGCTGAGCGGGATTTGCAGTTCATGCCGTGCTCGGCGGTGCTTGGCGCTGTGCAGCTCTTCCGGCACGATGCGCATTATTGCGTGGCACGACGTGATCGGGAGGCTTCCGTTCTTAGTGGGCCTATCTGGCGCGCCGCGGTCGCCCGCTGGTGCGTCAGCGCAGCGACTTGAATGCCGCTCGCATCTCGCCCGCAAAGAGTTCCGGTTGTTCCCAGGCGGCGAAGTGACCGCCCTTCTCGAGTTTGTTGAAGTACACGAGGTTGGGGTAGGCGCGCTCGGCCCAGCTGCGCGGTACCGGGATTATCTCTCCTGGGAACCTGCTCACGGCCGCAGGGATCGAGACTTCGCCGGCCTTGGTTTTGTGGGCGCTGTCCTCCCAGTAAATGCGGGCCGAGGACGCCGCTGTGTCCGTGAGCCAGTAAAGCGTGATGTCGTCGAGCATCTCATCTCTCGTCAGGGCGCGCTCAGGCTCGCCGTCCGTGTCGGTCCATGCCGCGAACTTCTCGTAAAACCAAGCGGCCAGGCCGGCCGGCGAGTCCGCAAGCGAGTAGCCGATCGTTTGCGGGCGCGTGCTATTCACCGCCCGAAAGCCCGAGCCGCGCGCGGCAAAGTCTTTAGCCCCTTCATAGGCGATCGTTTCCTCGGCCGACAGGCCCGCCGGCGCCGGTTCACCGTTCTTGAGCGCCTTCGCGACCTCGGGAGGCACGGTCGTTTGCATGTTCGGCGTTGGTGGCCGTTCGATCGCGCCCAGCAACGTGGTGACGTGGATACCCAACAGACCGCCGGGCGCGTGGCGGCCCATCACGTCCGTGACGAGCGCACCCCAGTCGCCACCCTGGGAGACGTAGCGCCCGTAGCCCAATCGCCTCATCAGCTCAACCCAAGCGCCGGCGATGCGCTCGGGATTCCAGCCTGTCGCCTGCGGCCTGGCGGAGAAGCCGAAACCGGGCATTGAGGGCACAACAACATCGAAGGCGTCCTCCGCGGCAGCTCCATCGGACTCGGGATCGCTGAGCGGCCCGAGCACCTTCACGAACTCCAGGACCGAGCCCGGCCAGCCGTGAGTCATGATCAGCGGCAGCGCGTTCGCATGCGGCGAGCGGACGTGGATGAAATGAATATCGAGCCCGTCGATCTCCGTGATGAACTGCGGGAGCGCATTCAACTTGGCCTCGAGCCTGCGCCAGTCATAATCAGTGGCCCAGTAGCCGACGAGCTCCTGTACCTTTGCCAGCTGCGCGCCCTGCGACTGATCGTCGACCGGCTCCTTCTCGGGCCAGCGCGTGGCCGCGATGCGCCGCCGAAGATCGGTGAGCTTCTCTTCCGGAATGTCGACGCGGAAGGGACGGATCTGAGCGTCAGCGGATACAGAACTCGTCATGGCTTATCCCCCGGTTTGTGCGGAGTTGGAATCCTTCTCATTCATTCCCGGGCGGGTCGACGCTTAGTCAGGCCCGGTGGCGTTGACAGAGCCAAGGTGAGCGGTCATGGGTCAGCTTCAAACCATCACCCCAACGTCGGGTCAGATGCGACCGAAGCGGCACGGCTAAGAGCTTGGCGACACGTCACGCTGCAGTCGGTGGTGTGCAGGACTCGTCGGCCGTCTGGGCTAGATGCCGTGGTGGTGCCAGTCGTTGGTTGTTTAGTCCGGCCCGTCACTTCGCTGCGTTGCCGAACCGCCAGAGCGAGCAGTCGGGGTGAGCGTGAGCCGGATGGTGTGGCCGTGGCTGGCGAATGGGCCGGTGTTGGCGGGGATGCCTGTGACGACCTCGTAGACTGCTGCGTCGTCGTCATGGCGCTCCCGCACGCTGGCTGCGGGCTCGGCGATGGTCCCGAGAAGCGCCCACGCAAGCCGACGAAGTTCGCCGCGGCTGGCCTCGTGGTCGTACTCGGCAGTCACCGACAGCACGCCATCCCGCACAGTGCGAATCTCAGCGATCCGCAGCCCCTCCACGCCGGCACCGCGCAGGTGGGGTGCCAGATGGATCTGGGGGTCTTCGGCAACCCAGCGCGGGCGGCGGGCCAGCTCGGCCAGTTCCTCTATGGCGTGCGCGAACGCGCTAGCGTCGGCCACTCCAGTGAACCGGTCGTCAGAGTCCCATCTCTTCTGCGCGTTAGCCACGTGTGCCATCCAACAGATCCGCGCGGCGCTGGCCGCCGTGAGGGCGCTGTTCCTACCCCGCACAGCTTCTCACAGACCTCGGCATACCTCCGGGTCAAGCCGTATGACGGGAGCCGGCGAAGCGCACCGTTTCGGCTGCTCAGGCGGCGCTGGGTGGTGCGTGGCTGTGCAAGACGCGATTGCCGTCCGGACTAGTCGCGGTGGTTGTGACAACGGGACGAGATTTAAAACGACTACCAGTCGCTACCTTCGACAGCAGCGCTAAGCCCCCTCGCGCGCGGGTGTCAGCGGCGACGAAAGTACGCGAGATTGACGACGGCAATCGCCGCCCAGATGATCGCCAGAACGAGCAGCTGTGTGCCGCCCACCGATATGCGAACGGCGCCTGTGCTTGATGTGGTCACGGGGCCGACGCTCACGTTCGACAGCATAGTGAAGGCGGTGGCGGCCACGCCCATGCCGACGGTGGCGAGCGGCACGACGATTGCGCCTACCGGCGATCGGGGCGAGGACGGCGCGGTCTGCCCCGTTCCTCGGGCCAGCCTCGCATCCACCCGCTTGTCGATTTCGTCTCCGATCCGCTCGACAAGGCCCTCAGCGAGCGCCTCGCTGTAGTCATTGCCGAGTTCGGCATGCACACCAACGGCAGCGCTGACCTCATCCCGAGTCGCGTGGTCCACGCGGTCACGTTACATCGCGACTGACAGCCAGTCCAGCGCCGCGTGCCAAGGTCAGGCGGCAGCGGGTGATGAGTGGCTGTGCAGGACCCTGCTGCCGTCGGTACTGGCCCCGGTGGTGGTGCCAACTACAGGTTATTTAGTGTCGATGGCGGACGCTGTCGACTTGAAGCCGTGAAAGCGGACGGCGTATTCATTCGTGTCGACTTCGATTTCCACGAAACCCGCCGCGGCCAGGCGCGCCGCGAAGTGGCCAGGGTCGACCGGGACGTACGTGTCGTCGTCGTGCAGGGCACGCAGTTCAGGACCGTCGAGGCTGTCCTCGCCGGCTAACACGCCACCGGGCCGCAGCACGCGATGGATCTCGGCCAGTAGCGCATCCTGGCGCTCGACGCTCGGAACGTGGTGGAGCATGGTCAGGCACACAGCGCCGGAGAACCTGTCGGAGGCCAGTTGCGTGTGGGAAGCGTCGGCGCACAGCACCTCGACGTTAGTTCCAGCGAGCCGGGCAGCCAGGGAGCTGGCCAGCTCGGAGTGAATCTCGACTGTAGTGAGCCGGGGGACAAGGGCGCGCAGCACATCGGTCGTCAACCCGGGGCCAGGGCCGACCTCAAGGACGTCATTGCCCAGATCGATGCCGTCGAGAACCCACGGGATGATCCACTCCCGGACCGTGTTGGCCCACTCCGCGCTCGAACAGCGCTGGAGGTGCTCATCATTCATTGCCAGACCCTCCAGCTGCTGAAGATACTCCCGAGCAACAAGCCGCGAGCACCTACTTCACGCCGCGCTCGGTGGCGCGTGACTGTGCAAGACGCGATTGCCGTCCGGACTAGTCGCGGTGGTGGTGCCGTCTGGATTCAGGGCCAGCTGCCAGCCCCATCTATGGACCGCGATGAGGTGGTGGAACGGGCAGAGCAGACAACAGTTGGTGACCGAGGTGCCGCCGCCGTCGGCGCGTCTGCGCAGGTGGTGCACGTGGCAGGCGATGGCGGGCTGGTCGCAGCCAGGGAAGCGGCAGTGGTGGTCCCGGCGGGTGACCGCGCGGCGGATCTGGACCGGGATGTCGGCGGCAGCGCCGACATCGAGCGGCAGGCTGATGGTGCCGGCCGGTCGGGCCAGCTGGCCGCGGAGCCGGGAGGCCAGTCCGCTGGGCCCGGAAAGCAGCCGCAGCGCGTCGGCGATGGTCAGCCCGGCGGCGGCGCGACGCGCCCGCTGCAGGGTCTCGTCGCTCGTGTCCGGGTCGGTCGTCGCTGCGAGCCGCGTCCGCTCCTGTGTCGCCGGGCCCGGTGGCGGGCGAGTTGGGTTCAGGCTCGAAACCGGCGCGGTCAGGCATCGCTACACCGGGGTAGCGGTCCACCAGGTCGGCGAGGACATCGGGGTCGATGGTGCCGGAGACGATGGGCACTATGGCCGCGTCGCAGTCGGCGCCGGGCGGCGCCGGGACAGCGTTGGCGCCGATCCACGCGGCCAGCGCGTCGTCGAACTCGGTCTGGCCGAGTAGCTGGGCCAGCGTCATGTGCAGCACGATCTGCACCGGCTGGCCGGCCCGCTCGGGCAGGCTGCCAGAGGCGATCAGCCGCCGGCACGCCTCCTCCAGCGCGTCATGAGCGCGCTGCTCGCGGCTGCGGGTGTCCTCCGGGCCGACCTTGGCGCCGAGCGCGTCGAGCACGGCTTGCAGGGCCGCCGCTGCGGGCGGCGTGAGGTCGCCGCGCAGGTATCCGTTGCCCCGGTAGTAGGTGTCCAGCAGCACCGAACGCTGGGCGAACCGACGACCCTCGTCATCGTCGGTGTCGGGCCGGGCGGTCCTCAGCCGGATCTCCTCGAACACGGCCGCTAGTTCACTCAGGTCCGCGCCACCGAGGCCGGCCTGCACCAGGATGCCCTCCGCCGCGTCCTGCACATCCTCCGGCAGCTCGTCGATCCAGTCGCAGATCCGGCGGGCATACGACACCGAAAGCTGTCCGGCTGCCAGCGCTTCAGCGACCTGCAGCCGCCCCGCAAGGCGCCGCGCCCAGGCCACTGACGCGGCCGCAGTCGGGCGCGAGACGCGCGTCTGCCAGCGCAGCCACGCCCGCGGGCCGCCTTGCCCGTCTGCGGCGTAGTCCTCCGCAGCGTCGAACGCCGACAGAACCTTCGCGGTCGCGGCCAGGTGCACAGACTCGGCCTGCGCCAGGCCACGCAGCACGTCGGCACGCTCGGCGCCAGTCAGCTCCGTCGCGTCCGACGAGGCCAGCCAGCTCAGACCCGCGCGCACGAACGCCAGCGCCTCAGTCGCGGTCGAGGGACCAGCGGTGGTGGCGGTCGCCTGGCACATCGCGCGGTCACCTCCGGAACCGGTGCGAATCGATCAGATCTGTGTTCGAGAATACCAACGAGGTCTGACAATCCATCGACAATTTTAGCGAGTTAGGCCGAGGTGCTCGAAATGGCGTGCAAGATATCGGCCGCGTTAGCCGCGGCCTTTGATCTGGCTGAACGGCACGTCGCGGTCGGCCCGTATCTCGGCGGGCAGACCGAGCACTTTCTCGGCCAGGATGTTCTTCTGGATCTCGTCGGTGCCGCCGGCGATCGACACTGCGGGGACCGACATCAGCACCTCGGCGATCACTCCGCCGTGCGTCGCGTCAGGTCCAGTAAGGAGCCCGGCGGCGCCTGCGATCAGCGAGTGCACACGCGCGGATTCCCTGGCCACGTTGCTCGCGGCCAGCTTGCCGATCGAGCCCTCCGCGCCAGGCCGCGCTCCCAGTGCGCGCGCGGCCCTGGCACGCTCGGCTGTCCACGTGCTAACCCGGTGCAGCGTGATCAGCCGGGCGATGGCCTGGCGGACAACCGGATCCGACGCGACACCAGCCGCGCGTGCGTGCTCGACGACCAGATCCGGCCGGCCGGCTCGCTGCGGGTACCACGAGTAGGTGGCGAAGTGGCGCTCGGATTCGGCCCGCGCTTCCGCCAGTGCACGGCCGGGGGCTGGCGAGTAGGCGGGTCGCTGCAGCGCGGCGAACCTGCGCTCGTAGGCCAGCGTCGTGAGCGCTGCCGCCCACCCTAGTCCGACCGCGCCGACCACGTTGTCCCGCGGGACGCGGGCGTCGGTGAGGAAGACCTCGTTAAACGAGGCGTGGAAATTCATCTGGCGCAGCTGGCGGACTTCGACGCCGCGTTGCTTCATCGGCAGCGCGAAGTAGGTGATGCCCTGGTGCTTGGGCACGGAGCTGTCCGTGCGGGCGAGCAGCATGGCCATGTCGGCGTGATGCGCGCTGGTGTTCCACACCTTCTGCCCGTTGACCACCCAGCTGTCGCCATCCAGCACCGCGGTGGTGGAGAGTCCCGCGAGGTCTGACCCGGCGCCCGGCTCGCTGAACAGCTGGCACCAGGTCTGCTCGCCAGTGAGGATCGGGCGGAGCAGCTGCTCGCGCAGCTCGTCCGGGCCGTGCGCCACGATCGTCGGCGCGGCCAGCCACGAGCCGCTGCCGACCGGAACGCCGACCGCGCCGAGCCGGAGCAACTCGGCGGCGACCAGATCGTCAGCCCAGGCAGGCAGCCCGCGCCCGTACCATCGCTGCGGCCAGCTTGGCACCGCCCAGCCCGCCTCGAGCAGCAATGCACGCCAGTCGCGCAACGGCAGGTCCGGATCCCAGTGCTCGCGCACCCAGGCGGCGAGCTCGGCCCGGACCTGCTCGGGGCTAGCCGCGTCGGTCCGCGTGGTCATGACCGTGCCTCTGAGACTGGCGTGCCCGGAGAGCTGAGCTCCCGAAGGAACCGGCTCAGCTCGGCGTCGAAGATCTCCGGCCGCGACACGTTCGGTGCGTGCCCGGCCGCCGGGATTACGACCTTGCGCGCGTGCGGGATCTTCGCCGTCATGTAGTCGGCGGCGCCGAGGAAAGGCTTATCGTCGGCGCCGACGATGACCAGCGTCGGCACGGCGACCTGCGGCAGCCCGTCGATGACATGCGCATCCTGTTGCGTCAGCGTGTACCTGGCCGCGTTGATGAGCCCGGTCGCGTCGCGGTGCTCGCCGTCGTGCAGCTCGGGACTGCCGCCAAGCCCGGCCAGACCTCGCTCGGTTAGCCGGGCCGCCGTCCTGTGGGCCTGGCCGTTCCAGCCGTCCCTGGCGGCGTCGTTGCGGAAACCGGGACCGGTGTCGATGAGCACGAGCCCGGTGACCCGGTCGGGGTACTTGAGGCCGAACTGGAGTGACAGGTAGCCGCCGAGCGAGTGGCCGCCGAGCACGGCCACGTCAATCCCGAGTTCGGCCAGCAGCGCGGCCATGTCGGCCAGCGCATTCGCGCTGCTGTAGCTTTCCGGATCGGCCGGGTAGTCGCTGCCGCCGTGGCCGCGCAGATCCCATGTCACCACCCGGTGCGTGGCGGCGAGGGCCGCCACATTGCCGGCGAACATGGCGGATGTCGCGCCGAAACCGTGGCTGAGCAGCAGCGCCGGGCCGCCACTGCCAGTCACCTGGTAGCGGATGTTGCCTGCTGGCCGTTCCAGTACGGGCATGGGGGCGCCCTGCCTTTCCCTCAGCGGCCGGTGAAGCTGGCCGGGCGCCGCTGCGAGACAGCCGCCAGGCCCTCTTTCCAGTCCGCGGTTTGCATGAGCCGTTCCTGTTCCGCGCGCTCGCGGGCCATCGCCGCGCGCGCCTGGTCCGCGAGTTGGCCGCGCATGGTCGTACGGATGGAGCGGACAGCCAGCGGCGCCGAGGCCGCGATCTGCGCGGCGAGCGCGTGAGCGTGTTCCCTGGCCTTGCCCGGCGGAGCCAGCCGGTCGGCCAGGCCCAGCGCGTGCGCCTCGTCGCCGCCGACCCGGCGGCCGGTATACAGCAGGTCCATCGCGGACTGCGGGCCGATAGCGGCAGGCAGCGTCACGGTTAGCGCGAACCCGTGATGGATTCCGAGGAGAGCGAAGTTCGCCGCGAACCGGGCTTCGGGCACAGCGACCCGGAAGTCAGCCGCCATCGCGAGGCCAAGCCCGCCCCCGATCGCGGCCCCCTGCACCGCAGCCACGACGGGCAGGGGCTGCCGGAAGAGCCGCACCGCGAAGTCGTACAGGTGCGTGCCGTCCGGTGCGCCGATCGCGTGCGCGCCCGCGAAGTCCGCGCCGGCACAGAACACGCGTCCGGCGCTGCACAGCACGATGGCCCGGCAGCGCCCAGCTGCGGCCAGTTCATCGCAGGCATCGGCAATCTGACTGATGAGGCTCACGCTGAAGAAGTTGTTGGGCGGGCGGCTGAACTCGAGCGTGGCCACGTGGTCGTCGCCGAGCTCAACGGTTAGCTCCGGCCTCGCGCTGGCGTCGCCATGCATGTCAGTCACCGAGCCTCCCAGCACGCCGCCGTGCAGTCTGAAGTAGTTGCGAGCATCGTAGGCAGGAAGCGGACCAGAGCGCCGCCAAGTCCGCTGCGACTCGTGGTTATCCCCGGGAACTGTGGACCGAGCTGTGGACGACACGGTGGAGACGTCGGGTGCACGGGGGATAAACACGGGATGTCCTGTGGATGACAAAAGAATCTTGAAGTAATCCCGGAAAAGGCCTTGTGCCGCTGGTCTGCAGGGCGTAGAAATTCCTCACTGCTGAAGACGGGATCCGCCTCAGGGGCAACTCTGAGAATGCCGGGCGGGTCTAGGAGACCGGCGTTTACCGGGCTCGCTTGGATTCCGACGAAAGCGGCGCTTCGTGGCACACGGTGTGGCCGAGCAATCGGTTTCGCCGCGGCGTAGCCGAGCAATCGGCTTGCCAGGGCTGCGAGCGCACGTCACGCCGCACGACGCGGCCGGGCAACCGGCTGGTGAGAGCGACGGGACGGCTGTCACGCCGCAAGCGGCGGCCGGGCAACTGGCTGGCCAGGTCGGCGAGACGAGTGTCACGCCGCAAGGTGTTGGCGCGGGCAACCGGGCCGACGCTGCGTGGTGGGACATGGCGAGGCCCCTCCATCTCATACATGGAGGGGCCTCGTCGCCGTGTGCATGCAGCAAGACCGCAGCCCGCAAGCTGCGGCACTCGCACCGGCGAGTTCAACGCGGTGTTTCCCGCGGCCGCCCGCTGGCAAACCTCACCAGCTCCAGGCATGCCGCGTTCCCTGCCGGTAAATGGTAGCAACGGGCGTTTCTGCCGGCATGATGCTAGCGAACCCAAGCCCGGCGTGTCCGTTCCGTGACCGTGCGATTACGATGCGACACTGTCTGCTGGAACTGGAGCGCAGTTGAGCATCAGCACGAGTCGCGACGCGATCACCGAGTACGAGGCCGTGCTGGCCGCCGCCGGTGCCGACATTGCGCGCTCGCGGCCACCCCGGCCGAACGCGGCCCTGTTCCGGCTGCGGTCAGCACAGCCGAGCAGGCGAGCCGTGCTGCACCTGCAAGCGGCTGGCGATCCGGTCGTACCGGCGGACCTGGCCAGCTGGTTCACCGAGCGCGCCTGTCACTTCTATCTGGCTGGCCTGCGGCTGCCTGCCCGGCTAGGCCGGCTTCGTCGGCGAGGCGGTACAGCAACGAGCACTTTCGCCGAGCTGGACGCCGTGACGGCGCACCTGCGCGAGACGGACGGGATCGAGCACGTCATCGTGTCCGCGCAGGGCCCGGCTGCGGCAGCCGCGGCGCTGTGGTGTGCCCGGGGGGCGGCCAGCGCACGGGGCGCAGCCAGCGCACGGGGCGCAGCCAGCTCTCTGTCCTCGCCGCCGAGCCATGGGGCCGACGCGCTGATCCTGTACCGGCCCGCGTGGCCGCCCGGCCCGGCGCTGCGACTGGACATCCCGTGCCCAGTCCTCGTGCTGTCCCCGGCCGGGGGCGGGGCAGGACGGCTGCTGCGGCGGGCGGCAGTTCCGCGACAGATCGCCGGCCACGTGACGTGGCTGCGGCTGCCCGAGGCGGGCGCGCCCGCCGGCATGGCCGATCTGACGGGCGGCGTCGGCCGGCAGGCCTTCTTTGCCGAGCTCGGCCGCTGGCTTGGCGCCTACATGTACGGGCCGCCGCCCGACGGGCTGCTGTGAGCGTGCTGCGCGCCGCGAGGTGCCGTGACTACGTGACGCTGACGAGCAGCGACGGATACCCGGACGCGCCGTTGGGTTCCGGCGGCTCGGCCAGCGACGTCTGGGTGTAGCCAGTCTTGTCGGTTGCCCGCGCCTCGATCAGATAGTTGCCGGGGCGGACGTTGACGTCCCAGTCGTAGACCCACTGCCGCCAGGAGTCGATGCCGGGCACGGCCGCGAGGCGGGCCTGCTGCCACGGCCCGCTGGCGATTCGCACCTCAACGGCGTCGATGCCCTTGTGCTGCGCCCAGGCCACCCCGGCGATCGGCACCGTCGAACCGGAATGGACGGAGTTCTGGATACCCGGAACGTCAATGCGCGATTCGGTCTTGACCGGCCCTTGCGGAGACCATCCGCGCGGCACCCAGTAGGCCTGCGCGGCCGCATAGGTCGTGACCTCGATGTCGACGATCCACTTGCACGCCGACACGTAGCCATAAAGGCCCGGGATAACGAGCCTGGCCGGGAACCCGTGCGCCACCGGCAGCGGAGCGCCGTTCATGCCGACCGCGAGCAGCGCGTCCCGGCCGTCCATCGCGGTCTCGACCGGCGTGCCCGAGGTGAACCCATCCGAGGAGGTGCAGAGCAGCTGGCTGGCCCCAGCCTTCACGCCCGCCTCCTGCAGCAGGTCGCGCAGGCTCGCGCCGAGCCACTTGGCGTTGCCGACGTAGGGACCGCCGACCGGGTTCGAGACGCAGCACAACGTGACGTAGTCCTCGATCAGCGGTCGCTTGAGCAGCTCGGCGAAGCTGAGCACGAGCGGCTTGCGCACCATGCCATGGATGCGCAGCTGCCACTGCGACGGGAGCACCTCGGGCAGCACGAGCGCGGTGTCAACCCGGTAGAAGCTGCCGTTCGGGGTGACGAAACTGCTGAGGCCAGGGATGTTCAGGTCCGTGCCGGGCGGCAGCGGCGGAGCCGGGCTGGCGGGTCGCGGCAGTCGCAGTGCCCGCGCGGCAGAGCCGACATCACGGCTGCTGGCCAGCCACGAGCCGCCGCCGTAGGCGACGAGCGAGCCGGCCGCAACGGCGCCGCTCGTAACCAGGAACTTGCGCCGGTCCGGGCCCGGGTCGGCCGCTGCCCAGGCCGGCTGCTGCCGCTTGGCGCCCCGGCCGCTCACGTCATCGGCGGGCCTTCCGCCCCGCGGCGTCCAGTCGACGGGGGACGGCGGCCGCGGCCGTTGTTGCTGCGCCCGATCCGGTGGCGCTGCACCCGCCGACGGCGGTCGCGAACGTTGTTGCCGCGACCGATCCGGTGGCGCTGCGCCCGCGGCTGGCAGCCCGCGCTTGGCGAGCCCGGTGAAGTACCGGAGCGCGATCGCCGCCACCGCCCCGCCGACGAGGCTCGGTAGCGCGTCGGCCGCTGTCGATGTCGGCCGGACCAGGGAGGCGAACACGCCGATCGCGATGAACACCGCCAGGCCGACCAGGCCGTACCAGAGCTTGCGGACGGCCAGGATGCCAATGACGGCCGCGAACATGAGGAGCACTACTCGGATGCCCCAGACCAGCACGGTCTTGTCAGAGCTGCCGAACGTGGAGATGGCAAAGTTCTTCACGGCGGCCGGGGAGTGGTCGATCGACAGCGCGCCGACCGCGTCGACGGGAGCGCCGATAGGAGAGGCCAGCGCGGCGGCGACAAGCTGCGCGACGCCGAGCGATACGAGGGCCGTGACGATCCCCACGACGCTGCCACGGCCGGCCAGCGCCGCGCGCGACGGGGTCGGCGGCTGCACAGAGGTCACATCCGTATTCGTACCAGGGCGGCGGGCGGATTGGTGCCGACCGCGGACGGGCAAGCCGGGAACCGCCCCGGTGACGAATATGGGAACGTGGACGTTGTGGCTGGCAGCCCTGCCGACGGCGCGCGCCGCCACGGGCGCGCCGGCCCGGCCAGAACGGATGAGCTGCAGGCGGCGCTGTCTGCGGTCGCACGAGGCGACGAGGACGCGTTCGCTCTGGTCTACGACCGCGCTGCCCCGGCGGTGCTCGGCACCGTGCGCAGGATCCTGCGAAACCCGGCCCAGTCCGAAGAGGTCATGCAGGAGGTGCTCCTCGAGGTCTGGCGGACCGCCAGCCGGTTCGACCCCGCGGCCGGCTCGGCCGCCGCCTGGATCGCGATGCTCGCGCACCGTCGCGCCGTGGACCGGGTCAGGTCGGAGCAGCGCGCCGCCCAGCGAGAGGCGCGATCCGCTACCGCGGAGGTTGATTACGACCAGGTCGCCGAGGCGGTCGAGGCGAGCCTGGAGCGGGAGCGCGTGCGGCGCTGCCTCGACGGTCTCACCGAGCTGCAGCGCGAGTCGGTGACGCTCGCCTACTACGGCGGATACAGCTACCGCGAGGTCGCGCAGCTGCTGGACGTCGCCGTGGGGACCGTCAAGACGCGGATGCGAGACGGGCTGATCAGGCTGCGGGACTGCCTGGGGGTGGACTGATGGGGGAGCGGAAGACCGGACTGCACACCCTGGTGGGCGCTTATGTCCTCGACGCGGTCGAGGACGACGACCGGACGCAGTTCGAACGGCACCTATTGACCTGCGAACAGTGCCGCGACGACGTGCGCGAGCTGCGCGAGGGGACCGCCCGGCTTGCCGCCGCGGCGGCCATCACGCCGCGCCAGGAGCTGCGTCAGTCGACCATGCAGGCCGCGGCCGTCGTCCGGCAGCTGCCGCCCGCGGTGGCCGAGAACCGCGCGGTGGCGGGGCCGCGGCGCCGCCGCGCGCTGTCCGGCCGGAGGATGGTGCGCCCGTGGCTGGCCGCGGTAGCCGCAGGCCTCGCGGTCGTGCTCGTCGCGGCGGCGGTGGTGCTTGGCCTGCACGCGGGCGCGATGCAGCAGCGGCTGACCGCGCAGGAACGGCGCGATAGCGCGATGACGGCCGTCCTCGGCGCGCACGACGCGGCGGTCCTCACAGCCGCGGTCAGCACGGGCGGCACGGCGACCATTGTTATGTCGCACCAGGCCCGGGCTCTGGTCTTCACCGCACACGGGCTGGTCCGGCTGCCCGGTGTGATGGCCT
This sequence comes from uncultured Actinomycetota bacterium, assembly GCA_963718765.1. Lineage (GTDB taxonomy): Bacteria > Actinomycetota > Actinomycetes > Streptosporangiales > Streptosporangiaceae > JAJYUU01. The sequence continues at coordinate 48,443 of CAVQZV010000014.1, read as the reverse complement.
ACGAGCTGTGGCTCGCCGGGCCCGCCCGCGTCACGCCCGCGGGCATGCTGCCTGCCGGCCACCGCGGCATGTCCGGCCCGATGATCGTCGGCGGCCTGGCAAGGGGTGAAAAGCTCGAGCTGACGGTGGAGCCAGCGAGCGGCTCGCGCCAGCCCACGTCGGCGCCCATCGTCCGGCTGGAGCTCGGGATCTGAGGACGGCCGGCTGGCCGGCCACCGGGGCGACAGGTGCGGCTGCGGCAGGCTAACGTGGCGAGCGTGAAAGCATCCCCCGAAGCGCAGCTGCGGCTGCTGCAGCTCGCCGATCTCGATGCAGATCTGGGGAGGCTGGAGCATCGCCGCAAGAGCCTGCCCGAGCACGCCGAGGTCAGCCGCCTCGAGGAGCGTGATCGCGCGCTCCGGGATGAGATAACGACGCTGGAGGCGCGCGAAGGCGACCTGAAGCGCGAGCAGGCCAAGGCAGACGCGGACGTCGAGCAGGTACGCAGCCGGATCGGCCGGGACCGGACCAGGCTGGACGCGGGCCAGGTCAGCTCCCCGCGTGAGCTAGAGAACCTGCAGTCAGAGATCGAGTCGCTGCTGCGCCGGCAGTCCGACCTCGAGGATGTCGAACTTGACGTCATGGAGCGGCTGGACGCGGCCCAGGCACGGCTCAAGGAAGCCGGTGCCGAGCGAGTGTCGGTGACCGCTGACATGCAGGCGGTGACCGAGCAGCGAGACGCCGCAGTGGCGGAGATCGCGGGGCTAGCAGCGCAGGCGTCGGAACGGCGTGTGGCGGTAGCCGCTGAGGAGCCGGCCGAGCTACTGGACCTGTACGAGCGGCTGCGCGCGCAGCATGGCGGCGTCGGCGCGGCCGCGCTACGGCGGGGTCAGTGCCAGGGGTGTCATCTCACGCTAAATGCTGGCGATCTCAACGTGATCCGCGCCGCGGCGCCCGACGACGTCATGAGGTGCGAGGAGTGCCGGCGGATCCTTGTCAGGACCGATGAGTCAGGGCTCTGAAACGACCGGCTGGCGCGCAACAGGAGCGGCACCACTGACCACGCTGCTGCTGCGGCACGGGCAAACGGAGATGTCGGCGCAACGCCGGTTTGCCGGCCGTGCTGATATCCCGCTGACCAGCGCTGGCTTGGAGCAGGCCGCCGCCGTCGCCACCCGACTGGCCGAGCGCGGCGGTATCGACGTCGTCGTGACTTCACCCCTGAGCCGTGCCCTGCGCACCGCGGAAGTCGTCGCCGACACCGCCGGCCTGCCGCTGGCGGTCGATCCTGACCTCGTCGAGACCGATTTCGGCGACTGGGAAGGCCTGACGTTCGGCGAGGTGCTCGCCCGCTGGCCAGAGGAGATGGCGGCCTGGCAGGCAGACGCCGGCGCGGCGCCGCCCGGCGGCGAAAGTTTTGCTGCCGTCGCGAAGCGCGTCGAGGCCGCCCTTGACCGGCTGCGGACCGAGCGGACGGGTCAGACGGTTGTCGTCGTGAGTCACGTGACGCCGATCAAGACCCTCGTCTGCCGGGCGCTGCTGGCGCCGCCAGCCGCCATGTTCCGGATGCATCTCGACGTCGCCGCGCTCTGCGAGGCCGCGTGGTTCACCGACGGTCCCGCACTGCTACGGTCGCTGAACGACACAGCCCATCTGCGCTAGCCGACCCGGCGCATCTGCGCTGGCCGACCTGGCTCATCTGCTCCGCACCTAGCGGCCGATTTACGACCGGTTGAGTTCATTGTTCTCGCCGATCGCGCCGTCAGGCGTGTAAATACTCTCCGCGTGTGGAATAGCACTCCACGTAATTGATCAAGACGGGGGGATTTTCAGTGCCTAATCAGTCCACGACCCGAGCGGCGCCCCGCCGTAGTTCGGCGAGTTCCGCTCGCAGTAGGCCGGCAAGCCGCAGTGCGTCACGTGGCACTGCGAGCCGGTCCTCATCCATATCAGGCTCCAAGACGTCTTCCGCGAAGCGATCGGCCAGCCGCAGCTCCGCTGCCAAGCCGGCCCGCAGCACGGCGTCGCGATCGACCACGAAGAGCACCGCGTCGCGGTCGACCCGCAGCACGGCATCCCGATCGGCCGCTTCCCGGCCGACGGCGTCTCGCGCTACCACAACCCGGCGCAGCACGACCTCCGGCGGTCGCAGCACGACGAGCCGGACCGGGACGACCCGCGGCACGACTACCCGGCGGACCACCACTAGCCGCAGCGGCACCACACCGGCCACCGCGGCCAAGGGCGTTTCCACGGCAGCGACCAAGGTCACGTCGGCCGCCGGCAAGATGACAGCCGCCGCGACGAAGGCGACAGCCTCCGCGCGGACGATGTCGTCGGCGATGCAGTCGATGAACACCGCGACCAAGGCGATGACCACGGCCGCCAAGGCGCTGATGACGGCGGCCAAGTCAATGCAGTCGGCAAAGCCGGTCGCGGCAGCCACGGTACGCCGGTCGACGACTACCAGGTCGACGACGGCCAGGCCGCGGACGACGTCGCGGTCGCGCACAACGGCACGGTCCGCGGCGGCCAGGCCCTCAGCCATGGCGATGTCAGCCTCAGGCAAGGAGGCCTCGGGCGATTCGTCGCCTGGCAGACGCGGCTCCACCATTTCCCGGTCTCGGACCACCGCGTCACGCGGTCGCTCGAGCGTCCGCCGGGCACCGAGCCGGCCTGCTAGCCGTCCGTCGACGGGCGGCATGCGGCCGAGCTCTTCGCTGTCGCTGTCCGCGCCTCAGCAGTCGCGCAGCAACGGCGAGTACGGCAGTCTGCTGGGCAGCCTGATTCACTGACGATCAGGCCGAAGGCCGCTGATGGGGCGGGCGGTGCCGGCGTAGCCGGTGCTGCCCGCCCCCACGCATGCTAGGCCGTGGCCCAGCCGGCCCGTATGCTGATGAACAGCGGCGGGTGAGCTGGCCGGGCGGCCGCGTCGCGTCGGCTCTCGCTGGCGCGCCGAGGAAGGTCCGGGCTCCGCAGGGCAGGGTGGTCGGTAACGCCGACCCGGGGTGACCCGCGGGACAGTGCCACAGAAAGCAAACCGCCCCCGGTTACGGGGGTAAGGGTGAAACGGTGGAGTAAGAGACCACCAGCGCCCAGGGTGACCTGGGCGGCTCGGTAAACCCCACCCGGAGCAAGGTCAAGAGGGAGCAGCGGTGCTGCTCCTGCGCGAGCGATCGAGGGCGGCCCGCCCGAGCTCGCGGGTAGACCGCTCGAGGCTGCCGGCAACGGCAGCCCTAGATGGATGGCCGTCGGCCCGCGCAAGCGGGTGCACAGAACCCGGCCTACAGGCCAGCTCGCCCGCCGCCCTGGTTCTGATCAGCATGTTTTTGGTCATCCGGTGCTTCTATTCGGCACCTCGTCGTTGCCGTCATCAGCTCGCCGCGTCATGCAGACAGGCCAGTCTTGCGAGTAGACAGACCTGTCTGTATGATGGCGTGATGGTTGCAGCTGTCGAAGGCGGTTCGCCCCGTGACCGGCTGTTGGCCGCCGCCACCGAGCTCTTCTACGGGCACGGTGTGCACACCGTCGGTATCGACAAGATCATCGAGCGCGCCGGTGTCGCGAAGGCAAGCCTCTACAGCACTTTCGGGAGCAAGGACGGCCTTGTCCGGGCCTATCTCGAGGCGCGCCACGAAGCGCGGCGCGCGCGTTTGCTGGCGGAGATCGAGCGTCATGACGACCCGAGGGGGCGGCTGCTCGCCATCTTTGACGTGCTCGCCTCGACCGTGGCCCAACCAGGGTTCCGCGGCTGCGCGTTCGCAAATGCGGCCGCCGAGTCAGCGCTCGACAGCTCCGCCGCCGACGTCACTCGCGCCGTCCGTCTGTGGCTGCTCGAAAAGTTGGCCGAGTTGGCCACCACCCTCGGCGTTGCCGATCCAGGCGCGCTGGCGAGGCAGCTAACGCTGCTCTACGACGGAGCCCTCGCGCAGTCGAGGCTCGACCCAAGCCCGGCGGCCGCCAGAGCCGCCAAAGACGCGGCAAGTGAGCTTGTCGACGCCGCACTCCGAGCGGGCCGGGTCTGACCCCAAGGACCTAGCCGCGTGTGCTGGACCGGCCGGACAGCCAAGTGAGGCTGAGGAAGGAGACCTGTCAGATGGGGACACAGACCATTGCGCAGATCAGTACGTACTTCCGCGTCTGCGACGGAGTGCGAGTGAGGGTGGCAGACAGCAAGGCGGACTCGGGCGTCACGGTGCTGCTCTTGTCGCCATGGCCAGAGAGCCTTTGGGCCTTCCGTCGCATCTGGGACCGCGTCGCCACACTCGGACGGGTCGTCGCCATAGACCTGCCAGGGTTCGGCCACTCCGACGGACGCCCTGAACTCATCGGTCCGGACACCTCGGGGAGGTTCCTGGCCCGCCTGATCGATGAGTGGGGCCTTGGAGCTCCGCACGTCGTCGGCCCCGACGTCGGCACGGCCGCGGCGCTGTTCCTTGCCGCGAAAGCCCCGGAACGAGTCACGAGCCTGACCATCGGCGGTGGCGCAGTCCGCTACCCGATCGAAGCGGGCGGCGCGCTCAAGGACATCATCGAAGCGCCGAGCCTGGACGTGGTGCGGGGACTCGACGCCCGAACCAACATCGGCGCAGCCGTCGAGGCTGCAGCCCCGAGTGTCACAGAACCCGAGGTCCACGAGGACTACGTCAGCGCCTACGACCTCGGGCGCTTCGCGGAGTCCGCGCGCTTCGTCCGGCACTACCCCGAGCAGAACCCGGTGCTGCGTGACCTGTTGCCGTCGATCAGCGTGCCGACCCAGATCGTGGCGGGCCGTGACGATGAGCTCGTGCCGTGGTCGAACAACGAGTACCTCCACGACCTCCTTCCTAACAGCGAGATTCATCCTCTCGACGCCGGCCACTTCGCCTGGGAGCAAGCGGCGGAGGAATACGGCCGCCTCGTGACCGACTGGGTCAGCGGCGGATACCGGCGCGTCCGCCACGGCTAGCGCTTAGCGTTCCACTGCGCCGGTGTCAGCCCGGCGCTTCCATGGCAATGCTGATGGAGCGCCGGCAGTCAAGTCCGCGTTGGGTAAAGGAAACCGGAGGTCGCGGGCTTGCCTAGTACCATGGCCGGCAACATGAAACATGAACGCTGGTTCAGAGCAGGATTGTGAGCCTGGTCCGGCGCCGGCGTCTCGCTGCTGAGTTGCGGCGCCTGCGCGAGGCGGCGCAGCTGACGTGCGACGAGGTCGCTGCCCGGCTCGATTGCTCTGCGTCCAAGATCAGTCGGATCGAAACCGGCCGTGTTCTTGTCTCGCCACGCGACGTCCGCGACCTACTCGCCATCTATCGCGTGCCGGAGGACCAGCGAGCCACCTTCGTCCAGCTCGCCCGCGAATCCCGGGAGAAGGGCTGGTGGCACACCTGGACCGACGTCCAACCGCACTTCGCGACGTACCTCGGGATGGAGAGCGAGGCCAGCGAGATTCGCCAGTACGCCGTGGCCCGGGTACCGACCCTGCTGCAAACCGAGGACTACGCGCGTGCGGTTGTCACGGGCAGCCGCGTCGGGACAGGCAGGTATCCGGGTCCTGCGGACCGGATCGTCAAGATGCTGATGGAACGCCAGAGGCTCGCCCGGGTCAGCCCGCCTGCCGTGCAGGTCGTCCTGGACGAGGCCGCGCTTCGGCGTCAGGTTGGCGGTCAGCAAGTCATGCGCCGGCAGATCGAGCACCTCATCGAACTGAGCTCGATGAAAACCACGGTCCTGCAATTCATCCCGTTCACTAGCGGCGCCCATGTCACCCTGGACCTGCCCTTCGTCATCCTGGCCTTCCCTGACCCGGCCGACCCTGACGTTGCGGCCATCGGGTACCCCACCGGCATGGTGTGGCTCGAGGACGCGGCCGAGGTGCACAGCTACAACACGTTCTTCCGCCACCTGCAGGCGGCCGCGCTCTCGCCGCGCGACTCGGGCGAGCTGATGATCTCGGTGCTGAAAGACCTATAAAGCCTGGGCGGGGAACGCTGAGCGCCGGTAGCAGAACCCGGCTACAGGCAGCTCACCTGCTACCCCGAGTAAGTTCATCAGCTGTTCAGGCAATGCGCTGGAACGTGCCCACACGACGGCTAGATTTCCCGTGTGGTTGGACAGCTACCGAGCCTGGGCGGGAGCTATGGCGGATCGTGCCCGGCGCGAACTCGGGGATTCCGGGAAGCATGGCGTCCTCAGCCGAATCGGCCAGGGAGGCGGCTGGTGGCTGGCGCTAGTTGTCGCCTGCGCCGTCGGCCTGGGGCGCGCTGGGTTTGGCTTTCTGGGTCGGCCCCATCCTGAGCCGGCTGCTGGCCCGGCCGCTGGCATCAGCCATGCGACGCCGGGCGGAGCTACAGCGTCGACTGCCACCCCGAGAGGCCGCCTGTCGCCGAGTCCCGTGCAGGCCGTCCTGAGCAGCATCCCGCCGCCCGTGCCAACGCTCGCGCCGTCCCCCAGGCCATCGCCCCGGCCCGCGCTGTCAGCGTCTTCGGCACCGAGTAGCCCTCCGCCGCAGTACCTGACGCTCGATCCGGCGGGCGGCGCAGCCACGCTGACGCCCGTGTGGTCGACGAACGCGTGCCCGAGCGGCTATCAGGGCTCGGCTGTACTGTTCGAGCTCAACGCCGACGGCAGCATCGCCAGCAGCATCTCCGGTACGGTCTACAGCGTTACAGCTCCGTTCGGGGGCACGCTGGACGGGCCGGTCGGGCAGCTCATCACCCTCGGGTCTGACGTCCAGCCTGGCGGGACGAGCACCTGGGTGGTTGGCTGTTTTGCCGGAATAGCCGGGACCGGTGCCCGGCAGCTGGTCCAGTCAACCGACGTGCACCTCTCGGCGGACGGGTCGTCGTACATCACCGCGACGTAGCCGAGCTGCTGACTGTCAGGACCGGAACGCGGCGTAGATGATCGCGGCGAGCCGGTCGATCATCTCCTCCTTGGGCAGCCGGACCTCCACGGCGCTCATCAGGTAGTTGATCCGCTCGAGCATCATGAGGCAGGCGACCGCCGTCAGTTCGGCGTGCTCGGTGCGCAGGCCATCCCCGGCCGGACTGCCGTCGGCGGCCGTCATGCCCTGCGTCATAACCTCCGACAGCCGGAACAGCACCTGCAGGCCGTCGCTGAAGACACTCTCGCCGACGATCTCGGCCTGGCTAAGTATCCGGATCACGGTCGCGTGGGCCGAGTAGATGTCGCAGAAGCGCTCGACCCACTGCCTCAGCGCCGTGCGCCCCGCCTCGTTGCTTGTCACGACGGGGAAGTCGTCGGTGATGTCCGCCATATCGACCAGAGCGTCCCGCAGCAACGTGCGGAACAGGTCGTCCTTGTTGGCGAAATAGAGATAGAAGGTACCGTGCGAGGTCTTGGCCCGGCGCACGATGTCCTCGACCCGGGCAGACTGGAAACCCGCTTCCTCGAACTCGGCGAGCCCTGCCTCGAGCAGCCGCCGGACGGTTTCCCGGCCGTGGGCGCCAAGCTCACGCTGCAGGGCAGGTACACCGCCATCGACAGACGGGCGCAACTGCTGCGGCCCGCCGTCGGCCCGCTCGCTCAGCTGCCCGCCCCTCTGTGGCCTGCCGCCGCTCCGCGGCGCGTTGCCCAGAGGGCCGGTCTGGTTCGCTGCTGCCCTCGGATCAGCTGCCCGCACGCGTGAGGTCCCTACCGTACTGCGCTGCGCGACTGCTCGCCGCGCACCTGTCCGTAGGCCAGCCCGGGTCCCTAGACATCTTCGGAGCGTAACCGTGCTCAGCCTGGCGGCCACAGTCGGGCCGGTCGTGTCGCCACGGCTGCCAGCCTGGCCATCTATGCTGCCACGGGATAGTTAACCAGATGTAACTTCTTGCCCGCTGAAGATTATGACAAAACTCACCAGTCGACCGCTCAGGCCCAGGTAGCGCCCCGTATAGCGGGCCTGCAGGGGTAGCGGAAGCTGACGCTGGCATCAGGTGACGCGCACGTCATTGTTTGCATGAAAATAGCGCGTCGTGCGGAAATAGACACCGTGACTCGCGACGGGGCCGGGCCTGGGATCATGCATGGGCAGCAGTCTGCCCGGCGTCAGCCTGCCCCGGGCGACCTGACCGGCAAGGCCGCAGCCGAGAATTTCCCGGTCGCGCTGAGGATGCTGCCGCGCCGGTACCGCGAGCACCTGATGGCCGTGTATCGGTTCGCAAGGACGGTCGACGACGCCGGCGACGAGGCGCCGCCGGAGCAACGGCAGCAGCTGCTGGCCGACCTCGCTGAAGACCTGGAGCGGCTCTATACGCCGCAGATAGGCCACAACACAGGCCACGACGCTGGCCAGGAAAGCCAGCCGCGCGACCCTGCTGTGCGCGGCCTGGCGAGGACGGTTACCGAGTGCGCGATCCCGGCCCAGCCCTTCCGTGACCTCATCGCCGCCAACCAGCAAGACCAGGTGGTGTTCCGCTATCAGACGTTCGCCGACCTGCTCGGCTACTGCGAGCTGTCAGCCAATCCGGTGGGTCGCATCGTGCTGCATGTATTCGGCGTCAGCACTCCTGACCGCGCCGGGCTGTCCGATTGCGTGTGTAGCGGCCTGCAGATCGTCGAGCACCTCCAGGACGTGGCCGAGGACTACCTGGCCGGGCGCATCTATATCCCGCTCGACGATCTGCGCAGCCACGGCTGCACGGAGACAGACCTGGGCGGATCAGCCGCCTCGCCGCAGCTTCGGGTGCTGATCGCTGCCGAGGCGGCAAAGGCTGCCGCACTGATCAGCGCTGGCTCACCCCTGATCGGCCAGCTGCGGGGTCCGGCACGGGCCGCGGTCGCGGGCTACGTGGCCGGCGGGCGGGCGGCGCTGGCTGCCCTCGCCAAGGCCCGCTACGACGTGCTCGCGGTCACCGCCAAGCCGTCGAGAGGGCGTACGGCCGCCGGGTTGCTCACTGCACTGGTGCGGGGCCGGTGAGAGGCCGGTGAACCAGTGACCTTCAGCGCACCCCACGCTGCGGACATCAGTGCTGCGTACCGCCGCTGCGAAACGATCACCCGGCAGCAAGCCAAGAACTTTGCCTACGGCATCGCGCTGCTCCCCGGCGATAAGCGGCGCGCCTTGTCCGCCGTCTATGCGCTCGCGCGCCGGATCGACGACATCGGCGATGGCACGTTGCCGGCTCCGGAGAAGCTCGCGGCCCTCGGCGAGACGAGGGCCGCGCTAACGGCGCTCGCCGCGGGTACGGCCGCCGACGCGGCGGCGACCGGTGATCCGGTACTGATCGCGCTGCGCGATGCCGCCAGCCGGTTCCGCATCCCGCTAGCAGCCTTTGGCGAGCTGATCGACGGCTGCGAGGCCGACGTGCGCGGCGACCGCTACGACACTTTCAGCCAGCTTGAGCACTACTGCCGGTGCGTGGCCGGCTCGATCGGGCGGCTGTCGCTAGGCGTCTTCGGCAGCCGCGACCAGCAGACCGAGCAGCTGGCCGACGCACTCGGCATAGCCCTGCAGCTCACCAATATCCTGCGCGACGTACGCGAGGACCTCGGGAACGGCCGCGTCTACCTCCCGGCTGACGACCTCGCCAGGTTCGGCTGCGCCCTGATACCCCCGGGTGCCGAGGGCGGAGATGGCAAGATCGACGGGCCGGTGGCCGACCTCGTCGCCTTCGAGGCAGAGCGGGCCCGCGCCTGGTATGGGGTCGGCATGCAGCTGCTGCCGATGCTGGACTGGCGCAGCGCGGCGTGCACCGGGGCCATGGCCGGCATCTACCGGCGGCTGCTCGAGCACATCGCTGCCAGCCCGCAGCAGGCGCTGGCGGCGCGGATGTCGCTGCCGGGCCGGGAGAAGGCGCTGATCGCGCTCGCGGCGATCACGGGCCTCAGCACCCGCCGGCCGGGCCGCAAGACACCGGAGGCCGCGCCATGACCGGGCGGCGCGTTGTCGTGATCGGAGGTGGACTGGCCGGCATCACAGCCGCGATGGCCCTCCGGGACGCGGACGCCGAGGTCATCTTGCTGGAGTCCCGCCCTCGGCTCGGTGGCGCAGCGACGTCCTACGCCCGGGCCGGAATGATGGTCGACAACGGTCAGCACGTGTTCCTGCGCTGCTGCACCAACTACACCGCGCTGCTGGCGAGACTGGGCGTGACCGGCTCCGTGGCCATCCAGGACAGGTTCGACGTCACGGTCCTGGCGCCGGACGGCCAGGCCCGGCTGCGGCGAAGCGCCCTGCCCTCTCCGCTGCACCTGGCCAGAGCGCTGGCAGGCTACCCGCTGCTGTCGCTGGCCGAACGGGCCAAGGTAGGCCGGGCCGCGCTCGCGTTCCGGTTTGCCGACCCGGCCAGCGTGGCGCTTGATGGCCAGCCGCTCGGCCAGTGGCTGGCGGCTCGCGGCCAGGGGGAACGGGCCAGGCGGCGACTGTGGGACCTGTTCATCATTTCCGCGCTGAACATCGACGGCGACGAGGCCAGCACGGCGCTCGCGGCCAAGGTGATCAAGACCGCCCTGCTGGGCCGCCGCGATGCCGCGGACATCGGCATGGCGACCGTCCCGCTCGGGCGGCTGCATGCGGACGCCACCGTCGCCCTGCTCGGCCGGCTCGGAGCGCAGATCCGGCTCGGTGCCCGGGCCACGTCCGTCGAGCGGCTCGCTGGCGGCGGCTTCCTCGTGCGGCTCGGGCGTGGCGAGCGGGCTGGGGCGGACGCGGAGGAGCTGCCGGATGGCGCGGAGAATGATCCAGTGCTCGCCGACGGCGTCGTGCTGGCCGTGCCGCCCGAGCAGGCGGCCCGGCTGGCCGGGACCGCGGGCTTCGGCCAGGCCGGCGCCTGGACCGGGCTCGGCTATTCGCCGATCGTCAACGTGCACGTCATCTACGACCAGCAGGTCACCGACCTGCCATTCGTAGCCGCGGTGGACTCGCCCGTCCAGTGGGTATTCGACAAGACCAGGCAAGCGGGCGTGGAATCCGGCCAGTACCTGGCGGTTTCCGTCTCGGCAGCCGATGATCTTGTGGACGTGCCGACGGCCGCGATCCGCGAGCTCTTCGTTCCGGCTCTCGAGCGGTTGTTCCCGGCCGCCGCGAAAGCCACGATCACGGATTTCTTCGTTACCCGGGAGCGTCGGGCGACGTTCCGGCAGGGGCCAGGCTGTGGCTCCCTGCGACCCGGCGCCGGCACACCGGTACCGGGACTGGTGCTGGCCGGTGCGTGGACCGCCACCGGCTGGCCGGACACCATGGAGGGTGCCGTGCGAAGCGGACATAATGCCGCGCGGGAGCTGACCAGCGTGCTGGCCTCGCTGCCAGCAACGGATCTGTCGGCTGCGAGGGCGTCATGACGGTGACCATGCCAGCTGGCGTCCAGTCGGCGCGCGACCTGACCGGACCTGCGATCTCCGAGGCGGTGAGCAGGCTGAGTCCGGCGGTCCGGACCGTCGCCGCCTACCACCTCGGCCTGGCGGACGCCGCTGGGCAGCCGATCCCCGGCGGGGCGTCCGGCAAGGCCCTGCGACCGGCGCTGGCGTTGCTATCGGCCAGGGCGGCTGGGGCTGCCCCGGAGCGGGGCGTCGTGCCGGCCGCCGCCGTGGAGCTGGTGCACAACTTCTCGCTGCTGCACGACGACATCATGGACGGCGACACCGAGCGCCGCCACCAGCCAACTGCGTGGACCGTCTACGGCGTCGGCGCGGCGATCCTGGCTGGCGACGCGCTGCTGGCGCTCGCCCAGGACATGCTGCTCGAAACGCAGCCGTACGGGGTATGGGCCGCGCGCTGCCTGTCCGCGGCCGTGCAGCGCCTGATCGCCGGTCAGGGTTCCGACCTCGCCTTCGAGCGCCGCGACGATGTCGCCGTGGAGGAGTGCCTGGTCATGGCCGGGGACAAGACCGCAGCCCTGATGGCATGCGCGTGCAGTATCGGCGTCATCTACGTCGGCGGGCCCGCCAGCCTGGCGATGAGCCTGAGCGGCTTCGGTGCACACGCGGGCCTGTCGTTCCAGCTCGTAGACGACATGCTCGGGATCTGGGGTGCGCCCGAGGTCACCGGCAAGCCAGTCGGGTCAGACCTGCGGGCCAGGAAGAAGTCCGTGCCAGTGGTGGCCGCGCTGAGCAGCGGCACAGCCGCGGGCCACGAGCTCGCGGCGCTGCTCGCCAGCCCCGACCAATTCAGCGAGGACGAGGTCAGCCGTGCCACCGAACTGGTTGAGGCGGCCGGTGGCAAAGAGCAGATCGAGACGATGGCCGACAACGAGCTAGCATCGGCCCTCAGCTGCCTGTCCAGCGCGGAGATGCCCGAGGACGTCCGGGCTGAGTTCGCCGCCATCGCCGAGTTCATCACGGCGCGGCAATGGTGACTGCCGGGACTGTCAATCTGGCAGCCGGAGCGCGAGACCGCGCTGTCCGTCATCTGACCGGACTTCAGGACCCGGCGGGCTGGTGGCAGGGGGAGCTGGAGACCAACGTCACCATGGACGCCGAGGACCTGCTGCTCCGCGAGTTCCTCGGCATCCGGACGGAGGAGGAAACCGAGGCGGCGGCGCGGTGGATCAGGTCGCAGCAGCGCGCCGACGGGACCTGGTCGAACTTCTACGGCGGTGACCCAGACCTGTCAACCACTGTCGAGGCCTATGTGGCGCTGCGACTGGCCGGAGACGCGGTCGAGGCTGACCACATGACGCGCGCGGCCAGCTTCATCACCAGCCGCGGCGGTATCCCGGCCAGCCGGGTCTTCACCAGGATCTGGCTCGCGCTGTTCGGGGCGTGGCCGTGGGCCGCACTGCCGGTGATTCCGCCGGAGCTGATCTACCTGCCACGCTGGGTTCCGCTCAATGTGTACGACTGGGGCTGCTGGGCACGCCAGACGATCGTGCCGCTGACCATCGTCTGCACGCTGCGGCCGGTCCGGCCACTGCCGTTCAGTCTTGCTGAGCTCGATCCGCCGGCGGGCGGCGCGCACCCGGAGCCGGCTGCGGGTGCCTGGCGGGACGACCCATGGGCGAGCGTCTTCAGCGGCCTGGACCGTGCCTTGCACGTGCTGGAGAACAGGCTTGGCGACCTTAAGGCGAAAAAGGCGCTGCGGACAGCCGCCTACCGGCGGTGCGCGGAGTGGATTATCGCCCGCCAGGAGGCCGACGGCTGCTGGGGCGGGATCCAGCCGCCCTGGGTGTACTCCCTGCTCTCGCTGCACCTGCTCGGGTATGAACTCGACCATCCGGTCATCAAGCGCGGCCTGGACGGCCTGGACCGGTTCACCATCATCGAGGACGGCGCCGACGGCAAGGTGCGGCGGCTGGAGGCTTGTCAGTCACCGGTCTGGGACACGGTGCTGGCGATGGTCGCGCTCGCTGACGCGGGGCTGCCGGCCAACCACCCTGCACTCCAGGCGGCGGCCCGCTGGGTACTCGGCGAGGAAATCCGCGGGCCTGGCGACTGGCAGGTGCAGCGGCCCGGCCTGGCGCCGGGGGGCTGGGCGTTCGAGTTCGACAACGACGGCTACCCGGATGTGGACGATACTGCCGAGGTTGTGCTGGCGCTCGGCCGGGTCGAGCAGCCGGACGACTCGATGGCCGCGGCGGCCGGCGCGGCCGCCGCCAGGGCGCTCACCTGGATGACCGGCATGCAGTCGCGCGACGGCGGCTGGGGCGCATTCGACGCTGACAACACCTCCCGGCTGGTGACCAAGCTGCCATTCTGTGACTTCGGCGAGGTCATTGATCCGCCGTCTGCCGATGTGACCGCGCACACCATCGAGGCGCTGGCTGCCGCGGGTCTCGGGGCGAGCCGGGCGGCGCGGCGGGGCGTGGCGTGGCTGCTCCGGAACCAGGAACCGGACGGCTCGTGGTTCGGCCGGTGGGGCGCGAACTACATCTACGGCACCGGCGCGGTCGTGCCCGCGCTCATCGCGGCCGGCGTGCTGCCCGGCAAGCCTTGTATCAGGCGCGCGGTGAGCTGGCTGATCGCGCACCAGAACGAAGACGGCGGCTGGGGCGAGGACTTGCGCTCCTACGACGACACCGGCTGGGCCGGGCGCGGCCCGTCGACCGCCTCGCAGACCGCGTGGGCCCTGCTGGCGCTGCTTGCGGCCGGCGGCGATGACGCCATGGCCAGTGCGAAGCGCGGCGTCGGGTGGCTCGTCGAGACGCAGCGGCCTGACGGCACCTGGGACGAGCCGCAGTTCACCGGTACCGGCTTTCCGGGTGATTTCTACATCAACTACCACCTGTACCGGCTTGTGTTCCCGCTGAGCGCGCTCGGGCGCTACCTGGGCGGCGGCCTGTGAGCAGGCTGACGGTGTGCGCACCGCTGCGCTTCGAGGCCAGGGCCCTGCGCCGCGGGCTCGACGCGGCGCAGGGCACGGAACAGGCCCAGGTGGTCAGGACTGGCTACGGTCCGGCCAGGGCCGCCGCTGCCGCGGCGAGGATCGCGGCCGCAGGTCCGCAAGCGCTAGCCGTCGGCGGAGTGGCCGGAGCGCTCACCGACGACCTGCGGGTCGGCGACCTGGTCGTCGCGACCGAGGTGATGGGCGCCGACAGCATAGTCGGCGCGACGTCGGTGAGCTGCCCGTCGGCGCCGCTGCTGGTAGGGGAGCTGCGCCGAGCGGGGCTGACCGCGCGGGCCGGCCGGATTGCGACAGTCGCGCACCTGGTCCGGCACGGTCAGCACGCCGCGCTCGCGGCGACCGGTGCCATCGCCGTGGATATGGAATCCGCGCCGCTGCTCGCCGGAGCCGTCGGCGGTCCGGCAGTCGTGCTCCGGGCTATCTCCGACACCCCGGCTCATCCGCTGGCGAGCCCGCGCATCGTGACCGGCGGCCTCACGGCGCTGCGGTCGCTGCGCGCGGCCGCCCCGGTGCTGGCGCGGTGGGCGGCGGCGGCCGGTCCGCGCCGGGTGCTGCTGGCGAGCCCGCGGTCGTTCTGCGCCGGCGTGGAACGCGCCATCGAGATCGTCGAGCTGGCGCTGGAGCAGCACGGTGCGCCGGTATACGTGCGCAAGCAGATCGTGCACAACGCCACGGTCGTCGCCGAGCTCGAGCAGGCGGGCGCGATCTTCGTGGACGAGCTGAGCGAGGTACCCGACGGCGCGACCGTGGTCTTCTCGGCACACGGTGTCTCGCCGGAGGTGCGGCAGGAGGCTGACCGCCGCGGCCTGGATCCGATCGACGCGACCTGCCCGCTCGTCGCCAAGGTGCACGCCGAGGCGCGCCGGTACGCCGCCGACGGCTACCTGGTAGCGCTGATCGGGCACGCCGGCCACGAGGAAACCGAGGGCACGATGGGCGAGGCCCCGGATTCCATGGCCCTGGTCGAAAAGCCGTCGGACGTGGCCGGCTTGCGGCCAGCCGACCCGGCTAAGGTCGCCTACGTCATGCAGACCACGCTCGCGGCGGACGAGGCGACCGCCGTCGTCGACGCGATCACCGAGCGGTTCCCGACGGCGACCGGGCCAGGGACCGCCGATATCTGCTACGCGACCACGAACCGGCAGCAGGCGGTCCGGGCCATCGCGGTTCGCTCCGACCTCGTGCTGGTTGCCGGATCGGCGAACTCGTCCAACTCGGTGCGCCTTGTCGAGACCGCGGAGCGCGCCGGGACCAAGGCCTTCCTGGTCGACAGCGCGGAGGACATCCAGCTCAGCTGGCTGGCGGGCACGTCGACCATCGGGATCGCGGCCGGAGCGTCGGCTCCGCCGGCGATCGTCGGGCAGATCGTGGCAGCCCTCGGCGGGCTCGGCGAGGTGACCACCGAGGAGGTCGTCGTGGCGACCGAGTCAGTCCAGTTCGGGCTCCCTAAGGAGCTGCGACGGGCAGATGACAGGGCAGTACTAACCAGAAAGACGGTGTCATCGTGAGCATGCCTCTGCGCCAGAGCCTTCGGGTGGGGACCTACCTGATGAGCCAGAAACTGCGCGGCAAGAAGAAGTTCCCGCTGATCGTCGAGCTGGAGCCCCTGTTTGCCTGCAACCTCAAGTGCGCGGGATGCGGCAAGATCCAGCAGCCGGCCAGCATGCTGAAGCAGCGGATGCCGGTCGAGCAGGCGCTCGCCGCCATGGAGGAGTGCGGTGCGCCCATGGTGTCGATCGCGGGCGGTGAGCCGCTCATGCACCCGCAGATCGATGTTCTGGTCAGCGAGCTCGTCAAGCGGAAGAAGTTCGTGTTCCTCTGCACGAACGCCCTGTTGCTGCCCAAGAAGCTGGACAAGTTCACGCCATCGCCGTATTTCGCCTTCGTCGTGCACATCGACGGCCTGCGCGACCGGCACGACGAGTCGGTGTGCAAGGAAGGCGTGTTCGACGAGGCCGTCGCGGCCATCAAGGAGGCGAAGCAGCGTGGCTTCGCCGTCAACACCAACACCACGTTCTTCAACACCGACACACCGCAGACCGTCATCGACGTGCTCAACTACCTCAACGACGACCTGCAGATCGACAGCATGCAGATTTCGCCCGCCTACGCCTACGAGAAGGCACCTGACCAGGAGCACTTCCTCGGCGTGACCGAGACGCGGGAGCTGTTCCGCAAGGCGTTCGACGGCGGCAACAGGCGGCGCTGGCGGCTGAACCACACGCCGCTATTCCTGGACTTCCTGGAGGGCAAGACCGACTTCGCCTGCACGGCGTGGGGTATTCCCTCGTACTCGCTGCTCGGCTGGCAGAAGCCCTGCTACCTGATGGCCGACGGCTACGTGCAGACGTACAAGGAGCTGATCGAGACCACCGACTGGGACTCCTACGGCCGCGGCAAGGACCCGCGGTGCGCGAACTGCATGGCGCACTGCGGGTACGAGCCGACCGCGGTGCTGGCAACGACGGCGTCACTGCGCGAGTCGATCCGGGCCGTGCGCAACACCTGACCACGCCGCGCGCACGAAGCAGGGGGTGGCAGGTTGGTGGACCTGGCCGAAGCCGCCCACCGGGCGTTGCGCTGGGTTGCAGATGCCGCGATGCCGGCCGACGGAGGTGCCAGCTGGCCGGAGACCCGAGAGCCAGGTTGTCCGCTGACGGATGATCTCTACAGCGGTACGGCCGGAGTGCTGGTCGCGCTCGCCGAAGCCCGGCTGAGCGGCATCGACGGATTCGACAGTGCCGCCGGCGCCGCCGTCGGTCGGCTTGAATTCGTGTCGGCAGCGCGCGGTGCGGGCCTCAGGGACAGAGTGCGGGCAGCCGGCGATGACGCGCTCTTCGTCGATGAGCTCGGCCTGTACACCGGCCTGGCCGGCCACGCGTCGGCGCTACGGATCTGGGCGGAGGCGGCCGGTGACGAGCGAGCAGACACCGCGGCGCGCGCGGCGATCGCTGATCTCGCAGCGGCAGCTATGTCGGGACGCACGCTGAGCTCCTGGCGTGACGTCATCGCCGGCGAGGCAGGCATACTCCTGTTGATGCTCGCTCTCGACTGCGACCCTGAGCCAGATAGTGTCCTCGCCGAGCGGCTGGCTGCTAGCGCCGTCTGGGCCGACGGCGAGCCGGACTGGTACGCGCACCCGGACATCAGCTATCTGATGCCCAACTTCTCCCACGGGGCCGCCGGAATTGGCTGTGCGCTGGCGGCAGTCGGCGCAGCGCTGGACCGGCCAGACTTGATCGACGTCGCGCAGGCCGCCGCAAGGCGGCTGGTCCGGCTCGGCAGCCAGCCCGACGGCACCATCACGGTGCCAATGCGGATTCCGCCGAAGGATGGTCAGGCACCCATTGGCTATGGCTGGTGTCACGGCCCGACGGGGACGCTGCGGCTGTTCGAGCTACTTGATCAGCTTCGCCCCAGCCAGGGCTGGCGGCAGCATGCCGACTCCTGCCGCCGCGCGGTGCGGGGGAGCGGGCTCCCGGTCCGGCTGTACCCAGGATTCTGGGACAACCTCGGCCAATGCTGCGGCACCGCCGGCGTCGGGGAGATGGCCCTCGACCGCTATCAGGAAACCGGGGACCCGAGCTGGCTTGAGTGGTCTGGCGTGCTCGCGGACGACGTACTCGGCCGGAGCATTGCCGACGCCGAGGGTGTTCGGTGGTCTCACACCGAGCACCGCGTCAGTCCGCCAGACCTGCCGCCGGCGGTCGGCTGGATGCAGGGAGCGGCAGGAATCGCCGGCTGGCTTCTGCGGCTCGCGAGGGTGCGGCGCGATCGCGCAGCCCGCCGACTGCCGTTGCCCGATCTGCCGCGACTGGCCGCGCCGACGCGCGCACCCGGCTAGCGCCTGCTGCTCGGCGGGCATAGGTTGTCGAATGGTGGCAACTGGGTTTTATCGGCCTGCGCGCACACCGTGCAGGGCTAGTCTGACTCGCCGCTGCACCATGCTGTCATCCCACGGATGGCACGAGGCCTGCGCCACCACGCACCTGAGGACCCATCCCCCCGCTCGAAAGGAGCCCTCATGTTGCATGCTCGAATGCCCAGCCACGTCGCCGCGGCCTTAATCCGACAGCCGTGGCTGCGCGCCACGGTGGCAGCCGGAACGGTTGCCGGCTTAGTCGTCCCCCTCGTCGCGTTCTCAGCGTCGGGGCAGAACTCTCAGCGGGGTCAGGGTCAGGGCCAGGGTCACCCCGCCTGGGTCGGCACGTGGGCCTCAAGCCCCATGGACGGAACCGTCAACGCCTTCAACCCGCAGACGTGCCCGGCCGGGTCGGGCCAGTTCAGCAACGAGACAGTCCGCAACATCGTCTACACCAGCGTCGGCGGCAACCGGGTCAGGATCAGGCTGAGCAATGCATTCGGCACCGCGCCGCTGACGATCGGTGACGCGTCCGTCGCGGTGGCTGAGACCGGAGCCGAGACGGTACCTGGCACGATGCGGCAGCTACAGTTCAGCGGGCAGACCAGCATCACTATCCCGATCGGCGCCGAAGTCGTCAGCGACCCGGTGCAGCTGACCGTCCAGCCGCTCGAGGACCTCGCGGTCAGTGCCTATGTCCAGTCGATGTCCGGACCGGCGACGTATCACGCCACAGCGATCCAGGACAGTTTCGTATCCAATCCCAATTCCGGTGATTTCGCGACGACAGATAACGCAGCCAGCTACCCGACGACGATCACCTGCTGGATGTTCGCAGACGGTGTCGACGTCCCCGGATCTGGCCACGTCACCGGATCGGTGGTTGCCTTCGGCGACTCCATCACCGACGGCTTCCAGTCCGACACCAACGCCAATGATCGCTGGCCCAACGTGCTGGCCCGGCGCCTCGACGCGATCAGCGGGTCGACGCTCTCGGTCGTCGACGAAGGCATCAGTGGCAACCAGGTGCTGACCGACTCGCCATTCGCCGGGGTCAGCGCGCTGCACCGGCTGACCAGGGATGTCCTCGACCAGCCCGGCGCCAAGGTGGTGATCCTGCTGGAAGGCATCAACGACATCGGGTTCACCGATCTGGGCCTGGACAACCCGCCGGCCACGGCTGCGTCCATCGAAGCCGGGTATGAGCACATCATCGCCGCCGTGCACGCGCGCGGAATGCGGATTTACGCAGGAACGCTGACGCCCTTCCTGACCCTGCCGGTCGCTACGACGGGATACCAGGATGCGGCCGGTGAGGTGATCAGGGAGCAGGTCAACGCGTGGATCCTGACCCAGCACAAGTTCGACGGCGTCATCAACTTCGCAGCCGATCTCGCCGACCCGAGTGACCAGCAAACCTTCAACCCGGTCTACGACAGCGGAGACCACCTACACCCCAACGACGTCGGCTACAACGTCATGGGCGACGCGATCCCGCTGAGCATCCTGCTCGGCCAGAACCAGCAGAGCTAGCGGCCTGCGTCCGCTGGAGTTCCTGCTAGCCCGAGTTTCGCCGCAGGAACTCCAGCGTCCGCTGGTTGAACTCTTCGGTGACCTCGTAGATCGGCGCATGAGAGGCACCGGCGAACACGATCAGCTCGGCGCCGCGTATTCCCTCGGTCAGCGGACCGGCGAATCGGGTCGACGTGCAGGCGTCGTGCTCGCCGAAAGTAATCAGCGTCGGTGCCTGGATCGACCCCAGTACCGCCCGCGCGTCGTGGCTGAGTACGGCGTCGGATTGCCGCAGGAACGCGTCAACGGGCGGCATCGGCCGACTGCGGACGAAGTCCGCCAGCGAGTCGATGTACTCCGGCCGCGCCGCGTAGAGCTCCGGCGTGAAGCACCAGGGGAAGATCCCGGCGATCACCATGTCGGTGACGCTGTCCATGCCGCGCGCCATGGTCCGCCAGCTTTCGACCACCACGCGCAGGAACGGATCGGTGGCGTCCCACGCGCTGTGCAGGGAGAGCGACCGCACCATGTCTGGATGCCGGGCGGCGAGGTGCATCGCGGTCGCCGCGCCGAGCGACAGCCCCGAAACGTGGGCGCTGTCCAGCCCGGTCTCCTTCATGAACGCCGCAATGTCGTCGGCGAGCAGCTCGGTCGAGTAGCTGCCTTCCGGCTTGCCGGACAGCCCGGCGCCGCGCAGGTCCACGGTGAAGCAGGTGAATTCCTTGGCGTAGTCGGCGACCTGGAACGCGTAGCACGCCTGGTCGGCCGCCAGGTACGGGATGAGCACGAGGGGCTCACCCTCGCCCTGCACCTCGTAGTAGACGTCGATCCCATTCGCCTGCACGACCGGCATGCTGAACCTCCTCATCGACCCTGGCCGGGCCCGCGCTGGCCGGCCTGATCTATGGTGCACGGCGAACGCGCAACGCGCTAGCTGCCTGCCGCAGCGGCTGGATACCATCGCGACGTGGCCGACAGGGTGCTGATCTACGGCGTCACCGGCAGCGGCAAGACCAGCCTGGCGCAGCGAGTCGCCGAGCGCACCGGGCTGCCGTTTCACCGCGTGGACGACCTGACCTGGGAACCCGGCTGGGTCGAAGTGCCTGCGGACGAACAGCGGCGCCGGATCGCGGTGATCTGCAGTGGCGATCGCTGGATCATTGACTCGGGCTATAGCAAATGGATCGACGTAGTGCTGGCCAGGGTCGACCTGATTGTTGCGCTGGACTACCCGCGCTGGCGCTCGCTCGCCCGGCTCACCCGGCGCACCCTGGCCCGCGCGATCGACCGCCGGACGATCTGCAACGGGAACACCGAAAGCTTCCGGCAGATGGTGTCCCGCGACTCGATACTGGTATGGCACTTCCGGTCGTTCGCGGGCAAACGGGCACGGATGCGCGCGTGGGCGGCCGACCCGGACGGCCCGGCGGTCATCCGGCTAACGTCTCCGGCGGCCACGCGTCGCTGGCTCGGCGATCTGCAGGCCGTCAGCCAAGCATGAGGGACCACGACTGCCAGGTCTCGATCGTGCTATAGTCTGAGCGGTTGCTCAAACTAATCAATCAGGGCGTGGGTAGGAGAGGTGCGCCATGGCGAAGGCGGGACCGCGCGCAGGAAAGCCGCGTAGTGCGCAGTCGGCTGACGTGCGCGGTGCGCTGGTGAGTGCCGCCATCGAGGCCCTGGCGGATGCAGGCTTCGCTGGCGCGAGCGCACGGGAGATTGCCAGCCGGGCTGGCTGCAGCCAGGCGCTGGTGTTCTACCACTTCGGTTCCGTCACCGATCTGCTGCTCGCGGCCCTTGACGAGGTCAGTTCCCGGCGGATGGCTGCCTATCGCGACATGCTGGCCAGCGCGAGCTCAGCGTCCGCGCTCGCGGCCGCCGCTCGCGAAGTCCTCACTGCCGACCTCGACGCCGGCTACGTCCGGGTGCTGATCGAGATGGTCACGGCGGCGCACTCGGTGCCGGGCCTCGGGCCGCAAGTGGCGGAGCGGCTGGCGCCCTGGCGCGAGCTGACCGAGCAGGCCGTACGGCGCGCGCTCGGGAGGTCTGCGGCGGCCAGGCTGCTGCCGCCAGCCGAGGCGGCGCGAGCGCTGGTAGCAGGCTTGCTCGGGCTCGAGCTGCTGGCGAGTCTGGACGGGGACCGGTCCGCGGCGCTCGCTGTCCTCGACTCCGCTGGTTCGCTGGCCAGGCTGCTGGACGTGCTTGCCGGGCTACGGCTGCCCGGCGGCGGGAAGGAGAAGCGATGACCCAGCTTGACGTCGTCACCGGCGCATTCAGCTACTCGGGAGCCGCAATAGCCCGGCAGTTGCTCGACGGCGGGCACGGCGTGCGGACGCTGACGGGGCATCCGGGCCGCGCGCCTGCCGGCTCGCCGGTCGAGATCGGGCCGCTGGACTTCGCCGCGCCGGACGAACTGCGGCGCTCGCTGGCGGGCGCTCACACGCTTTACAACACGTACTGGGTGCGATTCGCCCACGGGCAGGTGAACCATGAAGCCGCCGTGACGAACTCGCGGCTGCTCTTCGAAGCAGCAGCGGCTGCAGGTGTGCAGCGGATCGTGCACGTGTCCATCACCAATCCCAGCCTCGCCTCGGCCGACAGCTATTTCCGCGGCAAGGCTCTCGTGGAGGAGGCACTCGCTGGTTGCGGGGTGCCGTCGCACGCGATCGCCCGGCCGGCGATCCTGTTCGGCCGGGGCGGTGTGCTGGTGAACAACATCGCGTGGCTGCTGCGGCGGCTGCCCGTGTTTGCCATCGGCGGCCGGGGTGACTACCGGCTGCGCCCCATCCACGTCGACGATCTCGGCGCGCTGTGCGTCAGTCTCGGCGGCCGAGCCGACACCGTCACGATCGACGCCGTCGGACCGCAGTCGGTCACATTCCGGCAGCTCGTCCAGGAGATCCGCGCCGCTATCGGCAGCCGGTCGGTCATCGTGCCCGTGCCGGGCGCGGCGGTCTCAGCGTTGGCTGCGTTGCTCGGCCTCGCGCTGCGCGACACGCTGCTGACGCCAGACGAGTACCGCTCGATGGCGGCAGGTCTGGCAGACTCGGCCGGGCCAGCCACGGGCACGATCGCCGTCACCGACTGGATCCGCGAGCATGGCGACGAACTCGGTCGCCGCTACGCCAGCGAGCTAGACCTGCACTTCCGGCAATGAAGACTGCGGGCGGGTTAGGACTCTCAGTCGGCGCGGCCCGGCGGCGGCACCAACCAGAAGCAACCCCGTTCCGTTCTACTGGTGATAATCGGAAAGGAACGCGGCTATCCGGTCGATCGCGTCGGTGAGGAGCGGAACGCTCGCCAGGAACACCAGCCGGAGATGGTCGGTCGTCGGCAGGTTGAACCCGGTCCCGTGGGACAGCAGCACGTACTGCTGGTCGAGCAGGTCCATCATCATCTGCTCGTCGTTGGTGATCGAGTAGACCTCCGGGTCCAGCCGCGGGAACAGGTACAGCGCGCCGGCCGGCTTGTAACAGGTCACGCCCGGAATGGCCGTCATCCGCTGCCAGGCGTAGTCGCGCTGGTCGCGCAGCCGGCCGCCAGGAAGTAGCAAGTGCGTGATGTCAATCCGGCCGCCGAGCGCCGGCTCGATCGCGTGCTGGGCTGGCACGTTCGGGCAGAGCCGCATGTTCGCCAGCAACTCGAGCCCGTCCAGGTAGTCGGCTGCGTGGTCACGAGGACCGGAGACGACCAGCCAGCCGGACCGGAAGCCCGCCAGCCGGTAAGTCTTGGAGAGCCCGCCGAGCGTCAGCACCATCAAGTCAGGCCCTAGCGCGGCGGCAGGAGAGTGCACGGCCTCGTCATAGAGGATCTGGTCGTAGATCTCGTCCGTCAGCACCAGCAGGCCGTGCTGGCGAGCCAGGTCGAGCATGCCGAGCAGCGTCTCGCGCGAGTAGACCGCACCCGTCGGATTGTTCGGGTTGATGATCACCAGCGCCCTGGTCCGATCGGTAATGCAGCTGGCCAGGTGCTCCAGGTCTGGGTTCCAGTCGGCCTGCTCGTCGCATCGGTAGTGCACCGCGCGGCCACCGCACAGGTTGATAGCGCCGGTCCACAGCGGGTAATCCGGGCTGGGCACCAGCACCTCATCGCCCAGGTTGAGGAGTGCCTGCAGCGCCATGACGATGAGCTCGGACACGCCATTGCCGAGGTAGACGTCGTCTGCTGTAACACCGGAAACGCCGCGCCGGTCGAAGTACTGGGCCACGGCCTCCCGGGCAGGCAGGATGCCGCGAGCGTCGCTGTACCCCTGGGAATCGCCGATGTGCTTGACGACGTCGTTGAGCACGTCCTCAGGCGCGTCGAGGCCGAACGGGGCCGGGTTGCCGAGGTTGAGCTTGATGATCTCGTGACCAGCGGCCTCAAGCTGGCGAGCTCGCCGCAGGACCGGTCCGCGTATGTCGTACCTGACGTTGCTGAGCCTGCCTGCCTGAGCAACCTGCACGTGACGATCCCTCCGCTCTGCCAACCGCCGGACCCGGGGTCCGTGCCTGCAAAAACGCGTCCCTGGCAGCCGGTTGTTGCGACCAGTGCCAGGGGCGCATGCGCCGCTGGAAACACTACCGTTACGGGCCCGGCTGTTTCGCCGCCTGGTAAACCGCCAGTCGATTATCAGGTAAATTCGCACCCCTCCGGGGATGCCGGAATTCACCTGATCACAGATTGGCGGTCAGCGCGCCGACAGAACCTCGGCGATCTTGGCGGCCGCGGCATCGGGCTCGCTCGTGTCGTGCAGTACCTCGCCCCACGACCAGCGGTAGTACCAATGCAGTCTGCCGTCGTCGCTGGTGCCGGGGACGCAGTCGATGCTCTCGGCGAGCATGGACGCTCCGGGCATGAACACGTGCAGCGCAGCGGGATAGGACGTCTTCACCGTCGCGGAGAAGCCCGCTGAATCGAGCGCGGTCGCGAGCCGGTGCAGGTGATAGCTCCGCGCGTGATCTCGGGCTATTAGCCGCATGGCACCTGCTTTGGGGGGTCGGCACATTCTGATCGCCGGCAGCAGGGTGTTGTCAAGCCCGGATTGCGCCGCCTGGAAGCGCTGTAGCCGGGGTGTTACAGTCAGCGACCGCCCGTGCCGTAGCCGGGATACGCCCCGTATCCGTCTTGACCCGAGCTGGGGTCCGGGGTTCCGTAACCCTGCTGGTCGTACTGTGCGGTGGGTCGGCCGGCCGATCCGTGGCTCGGAAGCGCACCCTGCGCCTCGGGGTACACCGGGTCGTCATAGCGGATGCTGCTGTAGTCGATGCCGGCGTACCCGCGAGCCGGTGATCCGTTCAGCACGTGGCTGCCACCGTTTTGGCCGATTCCACCGATCCCGGCCGCCGGAAGGTAGCCCTCGGTGGGCTGGCCGAGTGGCGCCGCCGCCTGCAGGCCTCCGGCCGCGACTGCCGGGGACGCGTACCAGCCGCCAGAGGATGCCTGCTGGCCGGCCGGATAGCCGCTGTAGGCGGCTGAGGCGAGGCTCGGCGCCGGAGTCTGCGGAAGCTCGGCCGGCGGGTAGCCAGCCTGGGGACGGGCGGCCTCGGAGTAGGCCGGCTGAGGCTGGCTGACATAGCTGCCGTACGGGTTCGCGGCCGGAGCAGTGGGTGACTGATGCTCAGTTGCCTGGGCGGCCGGCTGGGCGGGATAACCGTCTGATCGGCTCGCGCCGCGACGGGGCGCGGAGGAGTAGTCGATGAACTGGTGACTCGTGGCTTCCTGGCTGGCTGCTGGGCGAGTGTGCTGGCCACTGTTGTCCTGACCGGCGCCGCCGGACCGCCGCGTCCGGTACGAGCGGCTGTCGGCGTCGTTGATAGCCGGGAACGACGGGCTCGTGAGCGGGTCGTTGTCGGCGGCGCCGTTGCCGTGCCCGTTCGGATACGGCGTTGCGGCCGGGGCCGGGGGCCGGGACTGGTAAGCGGGCTGGGCACCTAGGGCTGGCTGGGCACCGAGAGCTGGCTGAGCCTGGCGCGGCCCGGCTGGGCGCTGAGCGCCGGGCCGCGGGTGCTGCTGCGCCGCTGGCGCGTCAGGCCGCTGGCCGTTCCCGTGCCGCGAGAGACCGCGACGACCCAGGCCATCCGTGATTGAGGCGGCTGCATCGCCGTTGACCCGCGTCGACGCTGCTTGTGCAGCGCGTACGTCGATCTGCTCGGTCTGGCCGGGATCGGCCGCCCGCATTGATGGCGCGCCCCCTAGCCGGGATGGCTGGGCGGGCCGGGATGGCTGATGGCGCCTGCGAACCGGAAGCTGCCCGGAGTCCGGGCGATCTCCCCGCCCGACCGGGCGTCCGGCTGCTGGCCTGATGTCGGAGGCCGGCTCACTTCCGTGCCGGGCCGCGGCGGCCGGGCCGCCGTCGGCAGGCGTGATCTCGGGTTTGTCAGCAGCGAGCTCTGCCCAGTAATCGACATCAGACAGCGAGTCCCAGCTGCTGGTCGCAGACTCCGGGCCGTCCGGCCGAGCACTCGCTCGGACCGGCCGCGCACCCGCCGTCTCCCGGCGCGCGTTGGCCTGGGTGGCCGCCCGCTGCGGGCCGGTCGCGCGCGCTTCGGTGTCCCGGTCGCGGAATCCGGACGGGACTCGGTTATCCGGCGTGCGGGCCGGACGATCGGCTGCCCACACCTCGGTGACCTGCTCAGGCTGCCGGGATCGGCGCCCTGGCGCAGCCCGCAGTCGGTCGCGGTCTTGCTCGGCGGGCCGCCGGGCCGCGCGCGGCTCGTCCGGGATGTCGTCGAAATTGTCGGAGTCGTCGGCGCGCAAGTAGCGGAGGGCGAGCACGGCGATTATGACGATCAGCACGACCACAGCCACGAGGACAATCAAGATCGTCTGGATCATCTCACCATCCCATTGTCGTGGCCTCGGGCAGCGCTAGCCAGGACCCGCGCGACCACCTGCGCGAGCCTCCCCCGTGTGCAAGCAAGCACCCTCGGTACAAACGAAGGCTGTTCTCTCTGCTTGAACAGCGATTCTGGCGGACGGTCTACGCCTTGTCACGCAATTCGGGAACTTTACGCGTGTCTGTCGACTATCTGCACGTGACCTGCCACTCACAGTAGCGAATCGATAACGCTCATGCGTGCTTCTAGCTCGGATTACCGGCAGCGCGCTATCCCGACGTGACGAGCCCGTTGCCTAGCCGGGCAGCGCACGTGCGGTGAACGTGCCGCGTCCGATCACGTGGCTCGCGATCATCGTCCACGCCAGCAGCAGCTTGCTGTGATCGGGGAGCGAGGAGCCGAAGTAGGTGTTGAGCGCGTACACGGTGAACCGGTAGCTGTGATCCGAGCCGGTCGGGCACGGCGGTTTGTAGCCGGCGGTCCCCGCGCTGTTCAGGGCAACCCGGGCGCCGGGTGGCAGCGTTGACTGCGCCGTCTTGCGTGCCGATGCGGGCGGCCCTATCTGGAGGTCGGTCGTGCCTACGCCGATGTCGAAGACGATCCAGTAGACACGCGGCGAGATGGGCGCACCGGAATCATCGACGATCAGGGCCAGCGACTTGGTGCCCGCAGGCGCTCCGGACCAGAAGATCGGCGGGCTCTCACCTGTCCCGTGGCAGGTAAACCGGGCCGGTATGACACCGCCGGTCAACTCCGGACTGGTTACCGACATATCAAGGGGCGCGTCCGCGCTGAGCGGCTGAGGCTTGCCCAGCAGCCCGCAGCCGGTCAGCACCAGGCCGCAGGCCGCCATCGCCGTCAGCCGGAGTGCCACCGGTCGCCGGCGGTCACCTGCGCTGCGGCGCACGGTCACTGTCTCCCTGCTCGTCGTGTCTGCCCATCCCATTCGCTGCCGATGGCTCGGCCGTCCGGCGGGCGAGACGACGTGCCAGCGACCCGCCAGCCTAGTCGGGCTGCCGCGAGGTTCCGAACATGATCTCGTCCCAGGACGGCACCGATGCCCGCCGGGGCCGTCCCGACTTCTTCGCCGGCTTCGCGGGTTCGTTTGTCGTCCCGCTCGCGGCCGCGACACTCAGCCGGCAACTCGGGCTCAGCGCCCTGGCCTCGCTGGTCAGCCGGGGTCGGCTGGCTGACCAGGGCGGCAGCGAGCGCGGCCTCACGATTGCGGGCGGCGGCGGTCGAGCCACGGCGCTCGAAGTCACGGGCGGGCTCAGGGTAGCTCGCGTGCTGGCGAGAGCCGATGGGCGTGACCGTAGCGGTCGGCGTGCGCTCGGCGAGCACGATGGCCGCCCATTCGTCCGCAGGCAGGCAGAGCCGCTTCGACTGCTCGTCGTCGGGGATGACGTGTCTGCGGCGCGGGTCGTAGATCCACTCGGCGATAGTCGTCCGGCCGCCGATCACGAACTGCAGCTGCACCTGCCAGTTTCCGTCCGGCCGCTTGCGGGAGTCCCATTCGGTGGTATCGGCGCTCGCGGCGGCACGGCTCAGCCGCTCGGTAACGATGTCGCCCAGGCGCGGCCCGGGTCCGGCCTCGCCGTGACTGCGGATGGTGGCACGCTGTGCTTCCTGCGCCCGATACTGCCGCTCAGCGAGCACGGGACCTTCAAATCGGCGCACTCGGTCGGGCGGGATGCCAGCCGCGTCAGCGATCTCTTCTGCCGTCTCGCCAGCCCGGATGCGGTCCTGGATCTCCTTGGGTCGCAACGGATTCTCCACTTCGATCTCGTACTGGGCGAGCCGGGAGAACTGACCCTTCGCGACAGTCCTCAGCCGGTCGTCTATTGGCAGCAGGAAACGGTCGCTCCGCCCCGCCACAGCCAGGATGGCGTAGCTGCCGTCCTCGCTCACCGCGACGAGGCGCAGTTCCTGCATCCTGGTCCCTCCAGAGGCACACCGGTCGCTTGAGGGCGAATCTCGGACGTGCCGTCATCGAGTCTGTCGGCAATGGCGCTGCCAGGCCAGCACCACGCCCGGCATGTCCGGAGACTCACCAGCTTGGTGCATTGCGAGGGCATGTCCTGCGTGGCAGCAATTAGCGACGCCAATGTAGTCACGATACGACCGGCCAGCTGTCCGGCAGCGCGAAATCGCCGGCCGATCCGCAGCTCTGGCCAGGCAGCCGGCTGTCCGGCGCCCGGTACAGTAGACCGAAGAATGTTCGGTTACAGAACTATCTTGATTGAAGCACCGCGTCCCGAGGCAATCCGCCATCATCCGTGGGCGCCCTGGCTGGGTGTTGGGGTCGTGTGCTTCGGCGCTTTCATGGGTCAGCTCGACGCGAGCATCGTGACGCTGACGTTCCGGCCCATGGAGCGAGAATTCGGGACGCCACTCGCCGCCGTCCAGTGGGTCTCGCTCGCCTATCTGCTCGTCCTGGTGGCGCTGCTCACGCCCGCCGGGCGGATCGCCGACGCGATCGGCCGGAAGCTCGTCTACGGATATGGCTTTGCCGTCTTCACGGTGGGCTCGGCAGCCTGCGCGTTTGCCCCGTCGCTCGGCGTGCTGGTGGCGTGCCGGGTGCTCCAGGCGGTTGGCGCCGCGATGCTGCAGGCCAACAGCGTCGGGCTCGTGACCACGAGCGCGCCGCCGGGCCGAATGCGGCTCGGCCTCAGCATCCAGGCGGCCGCGCAGGCCATCGGCCTCGGCCTCGGCCCCACGCTCGGCGGGCTGCTGACCCAGACGGTCGGCTGGCGCGCTGTCTACTGGATCAACGTGCCGGTTGGTTGCCTGGCCATCGTCGCGGGGCGTTACCTGCTGCCGCGGACCACCGAGCGATGCCAGCCGACTGCATTCGACTGGCCGGGCGCCGCACTGCTCGGTGCCTTCAGCGTGACGCTGCTGGTGGCCCTTTCAGTCGTCGGCGGCCTGCCAGTGCCGGGATGGCTCGGCGGCCTGATGGCCGGGATCGCGGTGGCTTCCGCTGGCGCATTCGCGGTCCGCCAGCGGCACGCGCGGCATCCGCTCATCCCGCACGAGCTCGCGCGGTCGGCCAGGATCACGCTCGGCCTGGCCGGGGCGCTGCTGGGATACCTCATGCTCTTCGGCCCGCTCGTGCTCGTGCCGCAGCTTCTGGCCGGCCACGGCAGCGTGGTGCGTACGGGCCTGATCTTGTCCGCCCTGCCGGCCGGGTTCGGGGTCGCGGCGCTGACAGCGGAGGCCGTCCTTCCGCCAGGGCTACGGAATCGAACCCGGGGGAGCATCGGCGCGGCCGGGTGCGCTGCGGTCATGGTTATGCTCATCTTTATGTCTAGCTCGACGGTAGGAATTACCGTGCTGCTCGGCCTGGCCGGCCTCACCCTCGGCATCCTCGTGCCCGCCAACAATGCCCTGATCATGCGCACCGGATCGGCAAGCTCGGCGGGAACACTGGGCGGGCTGGTCAACATGGCCAGGGGGATCGGCACCACGCTCGGCATCGCACTCGTGACGCTAGCGCTGCACGTCGGCGGTTCCGCGGGCGGAGGCCGCCACCCGGGCGGGACGCTGGCGTTCGCGATGCTCGCGTCCGCGGGCGCCTGCGCTGCGGTCATCGCACTGGCGATCCGCCCGCTGCCGGGCGCCCCTGGCGGGAAGGCAGCAGGCGAAGTAGCAGCTCGAGAGGCCACCGGTGCCTTCAGCTGATTCCGCCGCCGCCGCCGCCGTGCGGGCGGTTCGGCGCACGACCCTCCGGGTCTCGCGATCGCTGACGCGGTGTCCCGGCTGCGGCGCGCGATGCGTCGTGCCGCGCGGGCCCGCGGCCCCGGCGGTTCGTTTCCTGGCGGCCTGTCGGTAGCCCAGCTGGAGTTCCTGTCCTGCCTTGCAGAGAACCCGGCCGCGAGACCCGGCCAGGTGGCCCGGCTGCTGCGGCTGGCCCCGAGCTCGGTAGCGACACTCGTCAACGGCCTGGCCAGTAGGGGCCTCGTGATCAGGACCGGTGGCGTCGCCGACCGGCGCACCGCCGTCCTCGATCTGACCCCTGCTGGCCGCGCTGTGCTCGCCGACTGGCAGGACGTGAACGAGCAGATCCTGGCGGCTGCACTGACCGCGCTGCCCGCGGCGGGACGGCGCAGCCTCTACTCCTCACTTCCGGCTCTGCGCCGGCTGACCGCGGCGGTTGATGCGCTTGGCGACGAGACAAGCCTCGCCACCAGCTTGCCGCATGCAGGCGGCATGGTGCGCGCTGCCGGTGAGGAGCCAACGGCCGGCGGCTAAGGGCACACGGAGCGCAGTGGCCGGTCCTGGTCGGCGGCCGGTTCACCGTGGCCGTTCCCGTAGGATCCCTGACCATGCGGGTGGATGCGATTTACGGGGCTGTTGGCCGGTTCAGTGTTCGATTCCGGTGGCTGTTGGTGCTGGTCTGGATAGCCGGCGCCATTGCTGCGTCGACGCAGCTGCCGGGGCTGTCCAGCGTGACTCAGGGGAACAACCAGAAGTTCCTCCCGGCCAGTGCGGCCAGCTCGCAGGCCGCGGACCTGGCCAAGCCATTCGGGACGTCGAACCGTCAGCCGATCCCCGTCGTCGCCGCGACGACGAGCGGACCACTCACGTCAGCCGACGTGGCCGCGCTGGCGCACCTCCAGGCGAACCTGGCAACCGTGTCGGGAATTACCAAGGTCGTTAACGGCGGCAGATCGCCCGACGGCCAGGCTGAGCAGCTGATCGCGATGGCGCAGTTCACCGGCAGCGGGAATCAGAGCTGGGCCACGAATCTGGTCGACGGCCTGCGGGCGCAGATCGCGCGGACCAGCCTGCCGGCCGGCTTGCACGCGCACGTGGCAGGCGACCTGGCCGTCCAGGTTGATCAGCAGAAGGCGTCTGGCAGCACCAGTAACCGGGTGCAGGCCCTCTCGGTGCTGTTCGTCATCCTGCTGCTGGTCTTCATCTTCCGGTCGGTAACACTCGCGATCACGACGGTGCTCCCCGCCGGTTTGTCGGTAGCGATCGCCGGACCGCTGGTGGCTGAGGCCGCCAGACACGGTCTGCAGGTGTCGCCGATCGCCCAGCTACTGCTGATCGTCCTCGTGATCGGGGCGGGCACCGACTACGGGCTGTTCCTGGTGTTCCGCGTGCGGGAGGAGTTGCGCGCCCGTCAGCACGGCACCGGCGGAGAGCTACACCCGGAAACGATGGGAACGGGCCGCAGCGTGCTCGCGGACCTGGCCAGACCGCGGCCGGAAGCCAGGGCGGCGATCGTCGAGGCGGTCACGAGGGTTGGCGAGTCCATCAGCGCATCGGCCCTGACCGTCGTGGCCGCCGTGCTGACACTGCTGCTTGCCAGCTTCTCCTTCTACTCCAACCTGGCCTGGCCGTTCGCCATCGCCGTGGGCGTCATCTTGCTGGCTGGCCTGACGCTGCTGCCCGCGCTGCTGTCCATCCGGCTATCCCTGCTGGCGGTCAAGCGCTCGCTGTTCCAGGCCATGTTCGGCAGGCCGAAGCTGATTCCGTGGAGCATCCAGGGCAGCGGAGGACTGGGCGTCTGGGGCCGGGTAGCCGGCCGGATCGTGCAGCACCCGGTGCCGACCCTGCTGGCGGGCGTGGTTTTCTTCGGCGGGCTGTCGTTCGCGGTACTCGGTTACTCCTCCGGTGGCTTCGGCGGGAACACCGCGCCTCCGGCGGGCAGCGATTCGGCTGCTGGCGCGGCGCTGCTCGCGAAGCACTTTCCGCAGTCGTCGGCGAACCCGACAACGCTGATCTTCCGGTTCTCGCAGCCGGTCTGGAACGACGCCGCCCCGCTGGCGAAGGCGACCGCCGAGCTGCAGGCAAGCCATCAGCTGTTCACCCAGGTCGCGGGCCCGCTGAACCCGGTCGGCGGTGTCACCCTGACGCCGGCGCAGTATCAGGGTCTCTTCGGCGCGCTCGGCCCGGCGAATCGGCTGCCCGCTACGCCGTCGCCCGCCAGTCTGCAGGGCGGCCGCATTCCTGCACAGGCCTACGAGCTGTACCGGGTAACCGCGAACTTCGTCAGCCCCGACGGCCGGACCGTGATGTTCTCGACCGGCTTGCGGGCCGGCGACCCTGGCAGCACGGCCGCCATCAACGTGATCCCGGCGATCCGGGCGGCCACCACGTCGATCCAGAATTCGGTCGGCGCCACGGCTTCGGGCGTCGCCGGCGAGGCTCCGGCGCTGAACGACATCAGCAGCATCTCGACGAGCGATCTCAAGCTGATCATCCCGATCGCGATCGCGGCCATCGGCCTGCTGCTCGCGCTCGTGCTGCGCAGCCTCGTCGCCCCGCTCTACCTGATCGCGTCGGTGGGCGTCTCCTACCTTGCCGCCCTCGGTCTGTCCGTGCTCGTGTTCATCAAGGCCGGGCACAGTGGCGGGCTGGTGTTCTTCATGCCGTTCCTGATGTTCATCTTCTTGCTGGCGCTCGGCGAGGACTACAACATCCTGGTGATGACGAGAATCAGGGAGGAATCGCACCGCCTGCCGCTTCGGCAGGCCGTCGCGAAGGCCGTCAGCGTGACCGGCACGACCGTGACCTCGGCCGGCTTGGTGCTGGCTGGCTCCTTCATCGTGCTGACGTTCGCGGCCGGCAGCGGATCAGGGGCGAGTCAGATCCGCGACATCGGCCTTGGCCTTGCGCTCGGCATCCTGATGGACACCTTCCTGGTTCGCACGCTGCTCGTCCCGTCCACCGTGGTCCTGCTGGGGAAGTGGAACTGGTGGCCGTCCCGGCTGCACCAGGACGAGGCGGCCACGGTGGTGCCTCCCGCGCCGACGGGCGAGGTCGCCGCGGTGCACGGAGACGCCTCCTAGCGGCTGTACTTTTCGCGGCCCGGCTGATGGGCGGCGCTGAGCCGGCGACGATTCATTGCGCTGCTAGGCTCTCCAGCCGCTCGATCCGGGCGAGCATCGGTGCAAGCTCGGCTTGGACGGCCGCGGCGATATGGCCAGCCTGGTGGCTCGCAGCGTCCTGCTGCTCAGCAGCACGCGCCGACCCGGCATCCCATCCGGCCAGGGCGGCGGCGACTGTGCGCCGCGTTACCCGCAGGTCGGCGCCGAGAGAGCGGAGCACGTGACCGGCTGCGCCGTCTGGGTCGCCGATCATTCCGAGTGCAAGATGCTCGGTCCCGATATAGCTGGTGCCGAGCGCTGCGGACTCGCTGGCCGCTAGCTCAAGCACCTTGGCCACATCTGGGGCAACGCCCGCCGCCCGCCCAGCTGACATCGTCGCGCCCGGCTCAGCGGAAGCGCTCCGGCGGTCGAGTGCCGCTCGAATGTGCCGGGGCGTGATGTCGAGTGCGGTAAGTACCCGGACAGCCATGCTGTCGGCGTCCGAGACCATCGCGCGCAGCAGGTAGCCGGAGTCGAGCGCTGATTCGTCATCAGTGGCGGCGGCCCGCGCTGCATCAAGGATTTTCAGGACGCGGGCCGTGAACTCGGTAACGCCGGCACCCTCGACCAGATCGCTGTAGCTTCCCGCTGCGGTCTCGCGGACCGCGGTCACGCGCCGCACGGCTAGCTCGAGCGCGCGCTGGCAGATAGCCGACACGGGCAGCCCGGCGTCCTTCACCGCGTCCGCGAGGTCGTCAGGCAGGTAGACGTTAATCTTTGGCATACCCCCTATATAACCCTAGAGGGGTTAGGGTTGTCAACGCCTGCTCGAAGGCTCATGCGAGGTTGTGCAACGGGGATGTCAAGATGAGGGCTGCGGCGCCGACCAATGGGTCGAAGGGCCTATCCGGGGCTCGCGAACCACGAGGAGCACGAGATGAAGTTCCTGATCGGCTTGCACATCAACCCGGCCGTGCTGGACGCGCTAACCGACGAGGAGAAGGCGGCGATCGGCGACGGGCACGGTCAGTTCATCGAGGCGCTGAAGAAGTCCGGCGAGCTGATTACCACGCAGGCGCTGGCCGACCCGTCACAAGCGGCCGTGGTGCACGTGCGAAATGGTCAGCCGGTGGTGACCGACGGACCGTTCCTGGAAGCCAAGGAGTATCTGGGCGGCTTCTACCTGATCGACTGCGAGAACAAGGAGCGGGCGATCGAGCTGGCGTCGCAGATCCCCGACGCCGCGATCGAGGGGCTGGGGGTTGAGGTGCGGCAGGTGATGTTCGCCAACGGACCGCTGGAGGCATGACAGTACCTGCCGTCGAGGACCTGCTGCGTGAGCTCACGCCGCAGGTTCTCGGCGCGCTGGTACGTCGGCACGGCCAGTTCGAAGGGTGTGAGGATGCCGTCCAGGAGGCCGTCCTGGCCGCCGCAGCGCACTGGCCGGACGACGGAATCCCGGACAACCCACGCGGCTGGCTGATGACTGTCGCCTCCCGGCGGCTCATCGACCAGATTCGCAGCGACCACGCGCGTCGCGAGCGGGAGTCGGCGGCGGCTACCGCCGAGGTGGTGCCTGAGGATGTACCGGACACCGACGACACGCTCGTCCTGCTTTTCCTGTGCTGCCATCCGGCGCTGACCGCGGCCTCCCAGACCGCCCTGACGCTACGCGCGGTGGGCGGCCTGACGACTGCCGAGATCGCCCGTGCATTCCTGGTGCCGGAAGCCACCATGGCGGCCAGGATCAGCCGGGCTAAGCAGCGCATCAAGGCGGCCGGCGGCTCGTTCAGCGTGCCTGACGGCGCGGAGCTCGAGGAGCGGCTACGCGTCGTCCTGCACGTGCTCTACCTGATATTCAACGAGGGTTATGCCGCCTCCTCGGGCAGCGAATTGCACCGCGCCGACCTCGCGCAGGAGGCAATCCGGCTGGCCAGGTTGGTGCACGCGCAGCTGCCCAGGGATGGCGAGGTCACCGGGCTACTCGCCCTGATGCTGCTGACCCACGCCCGTCGCACGACACGCACAACGTCGGCGGGTGATCTCGTGCCGCTGGACGAGCAGGACCGCGCGAAGTGGGACCGCGCTCTGATCGACGAGGGCATGAAGCTGGTCAAGGCGGCGCTGGCCGGGCAGGCGCTAGGGCCTTACCAGTTGCAGGCCGCCATCGCCGCCACGCATGCCGACGCGGCTAGCGCCGGGGAGACCAACTGGCCGCAGGTACACGCTCTTTACCTGATCCTGGACCGGATCGCGCCCAACCCGATGGTCACCCTCAACCGGGCGATCGCACTGGCCGAGATCGAGGGCCCGCAGGCCGGGCTGGCGTTGCTTTCCACGTTGGACAGCGACGAGCGGATGGCCGGGCATCACCGGCTGTTGTCCGTGCGGGCGCATCTGCTGGAAAGGAGCGGCGACACGGCCGGGGCCCACGAGCACTACCGGCGCGCTGCCAGGGCCACGGCCAGCATCGCCGAGCAGCGGTACCTGGAGTCCCGGGCCAGCCGGGTGCGACCGCGGCCCTCCGCATCTCCGTGAGGGGCCGCAGTGCGGCCAGGTGAGCCGGGATCAGTGCGCGGCCGCGAACTGCTCACTCTCAGTTGAGCCAGTCAGCGCGGTCGTGGACGCGTCCGGACTGATTGCCGACGTGACGAGGTCAAAGTAGCCAGTGCCGACCTCCCGCTGGTGCCGGGTCGCGGTGTATCCGGCGGTCTCGGCGGCGAACTCGGCGTCCTGCAGCTCCACGTAGGCGGACATGCCGCGGTCGGCGTAGCCGCGGGCGAGGGTGAACATCGACTCGTTGAGCGCGTGGAAGCCCGCGAGGGTGATGAACTGGAATTTGTACCCCATCGCCGCCAGCTCCCGCTGGAACGATCCGATGGTGTCGGAGTCCAGGTGCGCGCGCCAGTTGAACGAGGGCGAGCAGTTGTAGGCGAGCATCTGGTCCGGGTAGACGGCCTTGATCGCCTCGGCGAACTTGCGGGCGACCGCAAGATCCGGCGTTGAGGTCTCCATCCAGAGCAGTTCTGAATGCGGCGCATAGGCCAGCCCGCGGGCGATGCACGCCTCAATGCCGTTGCGCACCCGGTAAAAGCCCTCAGCAGTGCGCTCGCCGGTCACGAATGGCTGGTCCCGCTCATCGATGTCCGTCGTGAGCAGCGTCGCCGCTTGCGCGTCGGTGCGAGCGACGATCAGGCTCGGCACGTCGCAGACATCCGCGGCCAGCCGGGCGGCGTTCAGCGTCTTGATGTGCTGGCTGGTCGGGATCAGCACCTTGCCACCGAGGTGACCGCACTTCTTCTCGGAGGCGAGCTGGTCCTCCCAGTGCACGCCCGCAGCACCGGCCGCGATCATCGCCTTCATCAGCTCGAACGCGTTCAGCACGCCGCCGAAGCCCGCCTCCGCGTCGGCCACGATCGGCGCTAGCCAGTACGGGGTGCCCTCGTTGCGCGACTCCGCCCAGGTGATCTGGTCGGCGCGCAGGAGCGCGTTGTTGATTCGCCGCACCACCGCCGGGACGGAGTTCGCGGGGTACAGGCTCTGGTCGGGGTAGGTCTGGCCAGCCAGGTTCGCGTCAGCGGCCACCTGCCAGCCCGACAGGTAGATCGCCTTGAGACCGGCCTTGACTTGCTGCACGGCCTGGTTACCGGTCAGCGCGCCGAGCGCGTTGACGTAACCGTCCTGCACTAGCAGCGACCACAGCCGTTCCGCGCCGAGCCTTGCCAGCGTGTGCTCTTCCTGCACCGAGCCGCGCAGGCGGATCACATCCGCCGCGCCATACGTGCGTTCGATGCCAGCCCACCGTGGATCTGTCGCCCATTCCTGGTGCAACGCGGCTGCCTGGCGGTCGGGATTGCTGGCACCACCGGCGCCGTTGCGAGTGCCCTCGAGGCGACTGTCGTTCACTGCGGTCCTCCTAGCTGGTCGTCCCCGGGTGTCAGTAAACGGCCTGTTAATCAGGCTCGCCTGGCGGGTGGGCGGTGGCTAGCCGCGACTGTGTGAAGTTTCTCTACTATTCCGTTACAGTGAAGAAGTGACGACTTTCACTGGTGAAGATCGGAAATCCTTGCCAGATAGCGGGCTTGATCTCGGCATGTTCGGTCAGCGACTGCGACATATCCGGCGCGCCCGCGGGCTGACGCTGACCGAGCTGGGGGAGCGGGTTGGCCGGGCGCCGTCCGCCCTGTCGCTGTTGGAGAACGGCCGGCGTGAGCCCAAGCTGTCACTCATCGAGGCGCTCGCATCTGCCCTCTCGGTGTCGCCGGACGAGCTGATGCGCCGCCAGCCGCCGAGCCGGCGTGCGCAGCTCGAGGTGGCGGTGGCAGATGCCCAGCGCGATCCGGTGCTGTCCGACCTCGGGCTGCCGCCGCTGCGGGTCGGCGCGAAGGTGCCGACCGACGTGCTCGAACATGTCGTCGCGCTGCACACCGAACTGCGCCGGCAGCGGCTCAAGCCCACGGCGACGCCGGAAGAGGCGCGAGCTGCCAACGCGGACCTGCGGGCCATGATGGCCGAGCGGGGCAACTACTTCGCCGAGATCGAGGCTGCCGCGGCAGAAGCGCTCCAGCCGGTGGGCTACACAGGCGGCGCGCTGTCTCAGGGCATGCTCCTGTCCGTGGTCAGCCGCTACGGCTTCGCGGTGCGCTACGTGCCCGACCTGCCCCGCTCGGCACGCTCGGTGACCGACCTGCGCAACCGGCGGATCTACCTCAAGCAGGAGCCGCTGGGGATGCATACGCCGCGCGCAGTGCTGCTGCAGACGCTCGGGCACTTCGTGCTCGGTCACTCCGCACCCGCCGACTTCGCCGGTTTCCTGCGCCAGCGGGTGGAGGCCAACTACTTCGCGGCCGCGGTGCTGGTGCCAGAGCAGGCAGCGGCGAGATTCTTGCGCGAGGCCAAGGACGGGCGCGATCTGTCCGTGGAGGACCTGCGCGACGTGTTCTCGTTGTCGTACGAGATGGCCGCGCACCGGTTCACCAATCTCGCGACACACCACCTGGGCATTCCCTGCCACTTCGTCAAGAACGACGAGAGCGGCGTCATCTACAAGGCGTACGAGAACGACGGCGTGGTGTTCCCGGCTGACCCGACCGGCGCGATCGAGGGACAGCGGATGTGCCGGCAGTGGGCCGGTCGTCAGGTGTTCGCCGCGCCGGACAGGTTCAGCCCGTACTTCCAGTACTCCGACACCCCGTCTGGCACGTACTTGTGTGCCGCGTTCATCGATTCGGGGAGGGAACGGGGGTTTGCGATCACGCTCGGCGTCCCGTACGAGGACAGTCGATGGTTCCGCGGCCGGGACACAACGCGGCGGATGAAATCGTCCTGCCCAGACCGCGAGTGCTGCCAGCGACCGCCGGCTGCGCTCGCGGCGCGATGGGACGGGATGGCCTGGCCGTCGGCACGGGCTCATTCGCACGTGCTGCTGGCGCTGCCCTCCGGGAGCTTTCCCGGCGTCGACGAGACAGACATATTCGAGTTCCTCGACCGACACGCGGCCGACTAGGCCCGGTCAGCTACCCGCCGCGCAGCACGTCAGCGGTCGCTGACGATGCCCGCGTCGTGCGCCAGCAGCCCTGCCTGGGTCCGGTTATCGAGGGCAAGCTTGTCCAGCACGCGTGAGACATATCCCTTGACCGTCGCCTCGGACAGATACAGCCGTGTCGCGATCTGGGAGTTGGACAGCCCCTCACCGAGGCCGGCCAGCACCTCGACCTCGCGCTCGGTCAGGGAGCTGACCTGCCTGCGGGCGCGCTCGCGGGCAGGCTGGCTGTCGGCGGACGCTGCGATCAGCCGCCGGGCCGCCGCGGGGGACAGCACCATGTGACCCTCGGCTGCGACCCGCACCAGCCCGATCAGGTCCGTCGGCGGCGTGGACTTGACTAGGAACCCGGCTGCGCCTGCCCGCAACGCGCGGAGCACGTACTGGTCGGCGTCGAACGTCGTCAGCACCACCACGACGGGCGGATCGGTCATCTTGACAATTCTCTCGATCGCGGCGATCCCGTCCATCACGGGCATCCGCAGATCCATGAGCACGACATCCGGCCGGGTCCGGACGGCAGCCTCCACGCCTGCCGCGCCGTCGTGCGCCTCGGCCACGACATCAATGTCCGGCGCGGAGCCGAGGATCGTGCGCAGATGAGCACACACCATCGGCTCGTCGTCGACGACTACCACCGTGACCATGCGACTCACGCCGGCTGTGTGGTCGGAACGTACGACGGCATCGTGGCTTCCAGGCAGAATCCGCCATCGGGGGTACCAGCGGCCTGCAGTTTGCCCTGCACAAGCTCGACGCGCTGTCGCAGGGTGGCGATGCCGAGGCCAGAGCCAGTCGCAGCCAGGGCGCTGGCCGCAGGAACGCCGGCCGGGGAGTTCCGAATGCTGAGCCGGACCTGCGCCTCGTCGTAACTGATGCACACGACAACCTGTGCGCCTGGCGCGTGCTTGCGCACGTTCGTCAGTGCCTCGCGAACTATCCGGTATGCAGTACGCCTGACCACGGGGCGACGCGAGTGCCGGGTCGCCGTGCTCAACGAGCTCGGCAGGCGTGCCGACTGCCGAGGATTCAGCGATCAGATCGTCGAGGCCCGAGGTCGCAAGCGCCTGGTCGTCCTCGGGCGCGGTACGCAGGATCCCGATCAGGTCGCGCAGCTCATCAAGCGCCTGGACGCCCGCCGACCGTAGCTCTTCCGCTGCCTGCCTGGTCTCCTCGTCGGCCGCGGTGATGCTCAGCGCTCCTGCCTGGAGCACCATGAGGCTCACTCGGTGCGTGACGACATCGTGCATCTCGCCGGCGAGCCTGGCTCGCTCGTCAGCCCTGGCCTGCTCGGCGAGCAAGCCGCGCTCCCGTTCGGCCCGCTCCGCCCGGTCGCGGAGCGCCTGCAGCATCTCATGACGTGCGATGAAATAAACCGCCAGCAGCGGGCCGAGAGCCGTCCTGAGCAGGCCGATCGTGATCACGGCCGCCGACGGCTCCCAGACCCTGGCGACGATGAGGGTCAGTGTGCCGACGGCGGCGAACGCAGCAGCGCGGTTCCTTCGGTAGAAGAACGGTCCGTAGGCGGCCAGCACAGTTCCGTAGGGCGCCCAGAGGTTCCCGGCGTTCTCCGGCGTCAGGGCGCCGGCGGGCGAGATCAGCAGCGAGATCGTGAGCGTGAACCCGGCCAGGATGGCGATCACCAGCATGGGCGCGCGCCGCCGGAGCACGAGTGAGGCGTCGGCCAGAGCCTGCACGGCCAGCATGGCCCAGGCGAGCTTGCCCGGGTGCGCAGGCCACCAGGAGGCGCCCGCGAGCGTCGTGGCGGTGTCGAGCAGCACAAAGAAACCCGCGATGAGGGCGTCGAGCACCAGCGGGTGTTGCCTGGCCGACGACCAAGTGCTCATGCAGTTCACGCTATGGCATAGTCCCGCGTCTACCTGGTCTGCCGATACCTTCGGCTGGCCAGAACCCTACGAAAGTTGCATCCCGACTCGATGCGGCATCCTTTCGGCGGAGTCAGACCCGACCGGCGGCCCTACCTCCCGGCACGGCCCCTGGCCTGGAATGCAGATATGCAACCAACAACAGCGGCCATCGCGGCCGCACCTCAGCCTGGCCACTATGCCATCGACCTGGCCCACTCCTGCGTCACGTTCCGCACGCGACACCTGTTCGGCCTGGCACCCGTCCGCGGCACGTTCGCAATCCGCTGCGGGGTCGCCGATATATCCGACCCGCTAACCGGATCCTCCATCCGCGCGGAGATCGACGCCTCGAGCTTCCGGACCGGTAGCACCGCGCGCGATCGCAGCGTGCTCTCCGCACGATTCCTGGACCCGACCAGATACCCCGCTATTACCTTCCAGTCCGAGGAAATCGAACCCGGGCGCAAGATGCTGACCGGGATGCTGACGGTCCGCGACACGACGATGCCGGTCACTCTCGCGATCACCACCTGCGAGGTATCCCGCGGCTCCTTCACCGTTCGTGCGAGGACGAAGATCGCCAGGACGCAATTCGGCATCACCGCGGCTCGCGGACTCGCCGCTCGTGATCTCGACCTGACGGTGAACGTCCGGTGGGTACGAGCATGACCGGCGGGCCCGAACCGACCGCACGCTCCTCGAACCGGGACCAGCTGGCCACGGGCTACGCCGTCACGGTGACAGGCCTGCGCAAGAGCTACGGCCTCGTGCAGGCCGTGCGCGACGTGAGCTTCTCCGTGCGACACGGCGAGATCGTCGCGTTGCTCGGGCCGAACGGAGCAGGTAAGACCACGACCCTTGAGATCCTGGAAGGCTTCCGGGCACGCGACGGCGGCGCCGTCGCCGTGCTCGACCTCGACCCGGGCGACCGGTCGACCGCACGCGAGCTGCGCGAGCGGACGGGCCTGGTCCTGCAGGACATCGCGGTCGAGCCCTACCTCACCGTGCGCGAGACACTCTCCCGCCAGGCTGGGTACTACCGGGCACCCAGGGGCGTGCCCGAGGTCATCAGCCTGGTGGGCCTGGCTGGCCTGGAGCGGCGCAAGGTCCGCTCGCTGTCGGGCGGTCAGAAGCGTCGCCTTGATCTCGCGCTCGGCCTGATCGGCGATCCCGAGGTGCTCTACCTTGATGAGCCGACGACCGGGTTCGACCCGGCCGCGCGTCACGACGCGTGGCGGCTCGTTCGCCAGCTGCGGAAAGCCGGCACCACGATCCTGCTGACCACGCACGACATGGCCGAGGCCGAGGCACTCGCTGACCGGGTTGTACTGCTCAGCAGAGGTGTCGTCGTGGCCGAGGGTACGCCAGCAGGGCTCGCCGGACATGGCGCGGATCAGGCGCGCGTCACCTTCGCGCTGCCGGCCGGCTGTGAGGTCGCCGACCTTCCGGTGCCCGCCGATGTGCGCAGCGACATCGTGCTGATCGATACAGCCAGCCCGACCGCAGTGCTACACGAGCTGACCGCCTGGGCGATGCGGCGAGGCGTCGAGCTCCCGCGCCTCGCCGTGGAACGCCCAAGCCTGGAGGACGTCTACCTGCATCTCACCCGCGATGGCGCGCCCGACGGCGCCCTGGAAAGGACAACTAGATGACCACCGCGACTTCGTCCGGCCCGCTGCCGCGACGGCGCAGCAGCCTGGCGCTGCTGGTCCATCAGATCGGCTACGAGCAGCTGTCGTTCTGGCGCAATCCGCAGAGCGCGATCTTCACATTCGTGTTCCCGGTGCTATTCGTGACCATCATGGGCG
Organism: uncultured Actinomycetota bacterium; assembly: GCA_963718765.1. Taxonomy (GTDB): domain Bacteria; phylum Actinomycetota; class Actinomycetes; order Streptosporangiales; family Streptosporangiaceae; genus JAJYUU01. Next base: position 5,970 of record CAVQZV010000014.1, on the reverse strand, counting down.
CGCTGTTCGGCGGAATCGCGAAGAGTGCGTACTTCGGCGGTCTGTCGGCGCTCGAGTACTACGTCCCGACGATCGCCGCGCTATCGGTGCTGGGCTCCTGCTACGGGCAGGTCGCCATCGTGCTCGCGGCGCGGCGGCAGAACGGGATCCTCAAGCGAGCGAGGGCAACGCCGCTGCCCGCGTGGGCCTACTTCACCGGAATGCTCGCGAACTGCATCCTGGTGAGCCTGGCCGACATCACGCTCATCATCGGCGTCGGGCGCTTGTACGGCGTGCCGCTCCCGTCACACTGGCTCGCGATCGGTATCACGCTGGTGCTCGGCGCGGCCACTTTCTGCTCGCTCGGATTCGCGGTGGCGTCGGTGATCTCGAACGCCGAGGCCGCTCCTGCCGTCACTCAGCTCGTACTGTTCCCGCTGCTGTTCCTGTCCGGCACCTACCTGCCCATCCACTCTCAGTTGCTGAACCGGATAGCCGGCTGGCTTCCCGTCCGCCCGTTCAACGAGGCGCTGACCGGGCCGCTCGCCCGGCACGCGGGCGCAGACTGGCCCCACCTCGCGGTCCTCGCGGCCTGGGGGATCGTCGGCGCTGTTGTGGCGGTCCGCCGGTTCCGCTGGGATCCGAGGCCCGAGTAAGCGGCATTGCGCCGCCGCGGACGTGCGGCGGCACGCGGGCGCCGGTCAGCTGAAGCGCGGCGCCCGCTTTTCCCGCAGTGAGGCCAGGCCTTCCTTGATGTCCTCGCCCAGGAAGGTGAGCATCTCGTAGGCAGCGGACTGGTCGAAGATCGGGCCAGCGGTGCGCAGCCAGCCGTTCAGGGCTCGCTTGGTCAGCCGGATCGCCTGCTGCGGCCCGGTTGCGAGGCGGCCCGCGACGCGCAGCGCCTCGGGCAGCACGTCCTGCTGCGGCAGCGCCCGCGACACCAGGCCGATCCGCTCTGCCTCGGTGCCGCTGACCATCTCGCCGGTCAGCAGGTAGTACTTGGCCTTGGCGAGGCCGCAGAGCAGAGGCCAGATGATCGCGGCGTGGTCGCCGGCCGCGACCCCGAGCCGGACGTGGCCGTCGCCGAGGCGCGCATCCTCGGCGCAGATGCTGATGTCGGCGAGCAGCGCGACCACGAGCCCGGCGCCGACGGCCACGCCGTTGATCGCCGACACGATGGGCTTGGAGCAGTTGGCCATGTTATAAACCAGCTCGCCCATCTCTGTCAGCATCCGGGACACGAGATCGTAATTGCCGATCTGCCGCTCAACCATGGCGAGGTCGCCCCCGGCCGAGAACGCCCGGCCGGCCCGGTAACCACCGCGACCCGCGTCTGGTCGTCCTTGTCGATGTCCGCCCAGATGGCGGCCATCTCGGTGTGCATGTCCTCGTGGGCGGCATTGAGTACCTCGGGCCGGCTCAGCGTGATGAGCAGCACGCCATCCGGCTGTCGTTCCGTTGTGAGGTACTGATACCGGTCGTACTCCATGCGGATCGGCTCCCTCTCTCGGCGGCGGCCCTGGCGACCGTCCTGATGACATTTGCGCCGCTGGTGGCCCGGATCGGACACTAGTGAACAGACAGGTCTGGCGCGAACAGGCACCGCCGTTTTAGAGTAGTTACTGACGGGTAACTTGGCTAGCGGGGCGCGCACATCGCCGGCCGCCGGTGTCAGTGCGAGGAGCAAGATGAGCAGTCCGAACGAGGGCACGGGCGAGTTCTCGCTCGCGCTGTCTGACGACGTGAAGCAGACCAGAGACTGGGTGCATGATTTCGCCCGCGACGTCATCCGGCCTGCGGCCGCCGAGTGGGACGAACGCGAGGAGACACCCTGGCCGATCCTCGAGCAAGCGGCGAAGATCGGCCTCTACTCGCTCGACTTCTTCGCGACTCAGTGGTTCGAGGCCACCGGGCTCGGTCTCGTCGTGGCGTTCGAGGAGCTGTTCTGGGGAGACGCTGGCATCGGGCTGTCGCTCGTCGGCACCGGGCTGGCGGCCGTGGCCGTGTCGAGCAACGGCACCGCGGAGCAGGTCGGCGAGTGGCTGCCGCAGATGTTCGGCGGTCCCGGTGACCTGCGGCTCGGCGCGTTCTGCTCTTCGGAGCCCGACGCTGGCAGCGACGTGGGTGCTATCCGTACCCGGGCCGTCTACGACCAGGCCAGCGATGAGTGGGTGCTCAACGGTACGAAAACGTGGGTGACCAACGGAGGCATCGCCGACATCCATGTCGTCGTGGCCTCGGTGGATCCAGCGCTGGGCAGCCGGGGGCAGGCAACCTTCATCGTGCCGCCGGCGACGCCGGGGCTGTCGCAGGGGCAGAAGTTCCGGAAGCACGGCATTCGGGCGTCGCACACCGCCGAGGTTGTCCTCGACAACGTGCGCATCCCCGGCCGCTGCCTGGTCGGTGGCAAGGAGCGCCTGGACGCGCGGCTGGCGAGGATCGCCGAGGGCCAGCCGGGTGGCGAGCAGGCGGCCATGCGGACCTTCGAGAAATCCCGGCCGAGCGTGGCAGCGATGGCGGTCGGAGTCGCCAGGGCAGCCGTCGAGTTCGCGGCTGAGTACTCGACGCAGCGGACGCAGTTCGGCCGGCCGATCGGCCAGAACCAGGGTATCGCCTTCCAGCTCGCCGACATGCAGGCTGCCGTGGACGCGGCCCGGCTGCTGACCTGGCGCGCTGCCTGGATGGCCCGCCACAGTGTGCCGTTCGAACACGCCGAGGGCTCCATCTCCAAGCTGTTCGCCGCGGAAACCGCGGTCAGGGTGACGGAGCAGGCGATCCAGATCCTTGGCGGCTACGGCTACACCCGGGATTACCCGGTCGAGCGCTGGCATCGGGACGCGAAGATCTTCACGATTTTCGAGGGCACGTCGGAGATCCAGCGCATGATCATCGGTAGGGCCGTCACCGGGCTTGACGTGCGGTAATAACCGCAGGTCATGGCGCTGGTGCGGATCTTAAACGGCCCAGTGAACTCCGGTTTCTGGCGATCGGCCGTTGCGCTGGTGCTGGCTCTGATGACGGGCACGAGCCGAGCAACACTCGGGTAGCGGGTCGCCTTCCCAGGGCGCGGTTCTTCGCCTTCGCCCGTACTCCGGGCCGAGCCATTAATCTTCAGCTGTCGTACCCGGCCTTGTCCGCGAAGTCATCGACCCGCTTCGTCATCGAGGCCAGTGCTTGGGCAAGTACGGCCGTTGAGACAGCAGGCTTCACTGGACGGTGCCGGTAGACGAAGTCCGGATTGAAACCGAGCCACGCGCTGGGAGCGTAGCTCTTCGCCCTCAAGTAGGACCCGAGGATGGTTTCGACGCCGGTGTGGTCGAAAAAGTCGGCGTGCTCCGCCTCGACTATCTTCTCTCGCTCGCCGCGATGGGTCTCGCCCTGGAGGTCTGCGTCCTCGACCGTGATGCAGAACCGCAGTTGGCTCTCCTGGAACTGCCATCCAATGCCGCGCTTGTCGGCCAGTCGGCGCCAGTACGTGATGATGCCGCCACGGTCGCCGCCGACCTCAAAGGACTTGGCCTCATGGAAATGGGTCTGAACTACCTGGGCGAGGCCACTGAATCGCATGCGTGCGATGGCCCCGTCGAGTCCTCCGCCTGGTAGTTGCGCGACGATGTCGGTCGCGGTGAAGGGTTCGTCGAGTGCTTGTGCCGGGTCGACCGCCTCGGCCAGCGCGACCAGGCGGTGAATCAGTGCGCGATAGTGAGTGAGTTGGTCGCTGGTACGCCCGAGCGCGGCAGCGTCGATCTGGGCGAGTGCCCCGGCTAGGTCACGGTAGTCGACATGCGCCCAGGGGTCGGGGAGCGGGAACGACGGTGCCATGAGGCTCAGGAGCACGTACCGGGTATCGTGCGCCCCGCGCTCACCGTGGTCGGGCGACCACGGGAGCGGATAGGCGTTGTACTGGATGAGTTGTGCCGGGTAGGGCACAGAATAGAGCTTGTTTTCAATGACGACCTTCGGGGACGCGCCGACGGGGTCAATCACGATGTCGAGATGGCGGCGTTCTCGCCAGACGTCCACCTGGCCCACGCCGTCATAGCGCGCGGCGCCGAGAAGGTCGAGCAATGGCGCGCACGGTATTGGGAAGTTCCTGAGCAACCACGCGATCGTGTTGGAGTGGAACAGCTCCTGCCCTGCCCGGGACTGCGCCCATAGCAGGTCCTTCTCGAAGGCCTCGAGGAGGGGAAGAACCCGCTCCAGCAGTCCCGGTTCGGCGGCTCCGGCAGGGAACTTCTCCGTTCCCGCCGATGGGGTCCGGTGGGCCGGTTCAGGTGTGATCACCGCCTTTTCGATGAGCGCATCGAGAGGCAGGTAGCGGACAGGGTTGGCTGACCCGGGGCGGAACAGGCTGGAGACGTCACGGCCGACGTATGTCCCGCGGTCGGGGGCAACCACGCCCTCGAACCCAATGCGGTTCTCCAGCCCCTCGACAGGCGAGGGCAGCCACTGCGTCGGCCGGTAGACCTCGCGTACGATCCCGCCCGCTACCGCCAGCACGCGTTCCACGCGGTGCGCGTTCGCAGGCGAGATCACCCACCAAGCGCGAGTGATCTCGTAGAGATCTTCGGCAGATATGCCATCGTGCCAGCTCTTGTTCAGACGAAGGAGCAATGCCAGGCCGCCTTGAGACATGCCTCAAGGATAGAGACACCGTGATGCCCAATTTGCCCGGTTCTGCGTAACCGTGGCGATACCCGCGTCAAGGGAGCACAAAGGCGAGACGATCACCGCCGCCGAGGGCTTCTGCATCATCGGCAGGCTCTACCGCCACGGCGGGCCGTTACGGAAGAATTGTCGACGGCGGCCCGTCGCGATGGTCCTGGCCAGCGGCAACGCCGCGCATGTTGCCTGAAAGTCCCCGCAGGCGAGAAAGTCGGCTAGTGAACAAACCCGATCAGAACTCGCGGCGTGATGGCGCCCGAGCCGACAGTGCCTTCGATGTAGTCGTGGACGGCTACGACGCGGTCTACGCTGCAGCCGCATCGAGTCCGGCCTTCGCGAGGCTGTGGGCTGACCACGCCTACGGTGGCCCATTCCCCGCTGAGTTCGCTCACATCAGCTTCCTCACATACGACGAGCTTCAAGTCATGGCGCACTACCTCGAACTTGGCGAAGGAACAGTGCTCGCTGATCTGGCATGCGGCGCCGGAGGACCGGGCCTGTGGATCGCAACACAATGCGGAGCATCGGTCATCGGCGTCGACCCGTCATCCGCGGGCCTGGCGCAAGCTCGCAAGCGCGCCGAGCAGGTTGGCCTGACGGACCGTTCCCTCTATCAACAAGGCACATTTGCGAGCACTGGACTTGGCCATGGTGCCGCCAACGCGGCACTAAGTGTCGACGCCATCCAGTACGCCCCCGACAAAACCGAGGTGTTCCGCGAGGCCTACCGCATCCTGCGCCCACGGGGGCGGCTGGCGTTCTCCGCATTCGAGGTGGACCCTGAGCGCGTCGCAGGAATACCTGTTCTCGGCGTCGACCCTGTGCCCGACTACGCCCCGCTGCTCGCGACTGCGGGCTTTGCAATCGACTCGTACCAGGAATCTGCCGGTGGGCAGATCGAGTGCCAGCGACCTTCGGCGCCGTCATGGAAGCGATGCCGACGCTCACTGACGAGATGGGCGAGGCCGCGGCGGCGTCCTTGCAGATGGAAGCGGCGGTGACCCTTCAACTCCAGCCTTACCGGCGCCGCGTCATCGTCCACGCATGACGCCTCGAACGCTGACCTCCCTCGGCGACTGCGGACCAGCCCGGACTGGGGCCGGGTCATCGATGTCCGGCGCACAAATCCGGTTCTCCGCCTCGGGATCCGGTGGCCCGCAAACTCGAGAGTGACCGTGTCACCGATAGCCGTGCCGGTGACGGTGAGGAAATCAAGCTGTTCCTGTCGGCGAAGAAGATGGCCTTCGTCATCGCGGCCGACGAGGAGAACGTGCGGGACGCAGCCTGGTCAGCTCGGCTTCATGCCACCAATGGACCGCTCTTCTA
>CAVQZV010000013.1:0-5487 GCA_963718765.1 uncultured Actinomycetota bacterium | reverse complement strand
GGGCCGCGGCGGCCTCGACGTCGAAGTCCTCGAAGGCGCTGCGGTCGGCGAGCAGGTCCGCGAGCTTCTCGCCGGGCGCGAGCGTGGTCAGGGCGAGCTGGTCGAGCCGCGCCGCCTTGAGCGCCTCCTGCACCGCCGGGTCGGCGCGGAAGGCGGCGGCCCGCTCGCTTGAGGATCAGGTAGTTGCGCATGCAGCCGGCCGCCGAGGCCCAGACGCCGTCGAAGTCCTCGGTGCGCGGCGGCTTGAAGTCGAAGTGGCGCGGGCCCTCGTAGCCGGCCGACTCGAGCAGGTCGACCAGCCAGAACGCGTCGCGCAGGTCGCCGGCGCCGAAGCGCAGGTCCTGGTCGTACTTGATGCCGCTCTGGCCGTTGAGGTCGATGTGGAAGAGCTTGCCGTGCCACAGCGCCTGCGCGATGCCGTGCGGGAAGTTCAGCCCGGCCATCTGCTCGTGGCCGACCTCGGGGTTGAGGCCGACCAGCTCGGGGTGCTCGAGGCTGTTGATGAACGCCAGGGCGTGGCCGACGGTCGGCAGCAGGATGTCGCCGCGCGGCTCGTTCGGCTTGGGCTCGATCGCGAAGCGGATGGTCGTAGCCCTGCGTCGGTGACGTACTCGCCGAGCAGGTCGAAGGCCTCCTTGTAGCGGTCGAGCGCGACGCGCACGTCCTTGGCCGCGCCGGACTCGGCGCCCTCGCGCCCGCCCCAGGCGACGTAGACCTGCGGCGCCGAGCTCGGCGGCGAGGTCGATGTTGCGGATGGTCTTGCGCAGCGCGTAGCGGCGGACGTCGCGGTCGTTCGCGGTGAACGCGCCGTCCTTGAACACCGGGTGGGTGAACAGGTTGGTGGTGGCCATCGGCACCCGCAGCCCGGTCTCGTCCAGCGCGGCGCGGAAGCGGCCGATCCGCTCGGCGCGCGCGGCGTCGTCGGAGCCGAACGGGATCAGGTCGTCGTCGTGGAAGGTGACGCCGTAGGCGCCGAGCTCGGCGAGCCGGTGCACGGCCTCGACCGGGTCGAGCGCGGGCCGGGTGGCGTCGCCGAACGGGTCGCGGCCCTGCCAGCCGACGGTCCACAGGCCGAAGGTGAACTTGTCCGCAGGGTTTGGGGTAAGTGTGCTGCTCAACGTAACGCTCCAAGGCTCGCGGCACGGACCGGGGTTCTCGCCGGTCACATGGTATTGATAAACGCAGAATACAAATTAATGGACTGGTGCGGTGTTTGGGAAGACCCGCGCCGGGCGCGGGCCAGGCCAGCCAGTCCTGCGCCTCGTCGGAGCACTGCTAGATTCGGACGGCTGAGCCCCAGGAGGGAGAATTCGCGTGAGCGGCGCACCAGGCGGATACCGGGAGCCCGACGGCCCCGCATCCCAGCAGGGGATGCGGCGGGCGAACCTGGCGCTGGTACTCGGCACGGTCGCCCGCCTCGGACCTGCCTCCCGCGCCCAGCTGTCCGAGTCGACCGGCCTGACCAGGGCGGCCGTGGGCAGCCTGGTCAGCGACCTGATCGAGGCCGGTCTCCTGCGTGAGCGCGGGGTGAGCCTTGAGGGCCGAGTCGGCCGGCCGAGCACGGCGCTCACCGTCAGCGACCGCGGGCCCTGCGGGCTTGGCCTGGAGATCGGGGTCGAGCACCTCGGAGCGTGCGTCGTCGACCTCAGGCAAGAGGTCAGGGTGCAGATCCGCAGGCCGGCGCCGGGGCGCGGCCGGGAGCCGCGGGAGACGCTGGGGTCGCTGGCCGAACTCGCACGGGTGGCGCTGGCGGAGGCGGCCGGCCACGGGCTCGAACCGGCGGGCCTCGCAATCGCCGTGCCGGGCCTGGTGGCTAAGGCCGGAATCGTGGCGCACGCCCCGAACCTTGGCTGGCGTGAGGTCGACGTCGCAGCCGAGCTTAGGCCGCTGCTTCCCGAGCCGCTGCGCGCGCTGCTCGTCGAGGTGGACAACGAGGCGAACCTCGGCGCGCTCGCCGAACTGTGGCACGGCGCGGTCGGCGGGGACTTCGTGCATGTCTCGGCGGGCGCCGGCATCGGTGGCGCGCTTGTCGCGGAAGGGAAGCTGCTGCGCGGTCGTCGTGGCTTCGCGGGCGAGCTCGGCCATATGCCCGTCCACCCAGACGGGCCAGCCTGCACGTGCGGCTCACATGGATGCCTGGAGCAATACGCCGGAGAAGAAGCGCTGCTGCGGACGTGCGGTCTGGGTGACGCGCCCGGCGACCGCATCTCCCTGCTCGCAGCCGCGGCTGCCGCGGGACGTACCGAAGTGCTTGGCGCCCTTGAGGACGCAGGCCAGCGCGCTGGGCATCACGCTTGCGGGGGCGGTCAACCTGGTCGACCCGGAGAAGATCGTCCTCGGCGGCGCGTACGCCGAGCTCGCCGCGTGGCTCACGCCTGGCATGCAGCAGGAACTCGGTTCGCGGGTACGGATCCGCCCCTGGAATCCGGCCGGGCTCGCGATATCAGCGCTGCGCCGCGAGGGACCAGTGGTCGGCGCGGCCACGAGCGTCGTCCAGCGCGTGATCGGCGACCCCTCGTCTCTGCGGCCGTAATCCCGGCCGGTCTCACGGCGTCTTCGCCAGATTCAGTTGAATCGGTTCAACAGTCTTCGGCGATGCGGTGCTGTCGGCATGGGCGGACCGCTCGGCCCGAGATTGGCGCCAATCGGCACCTGCAGCGCGCTCTGATGAGCGTGCTCACCTGCAGGAACCGTAGAGGCAGCTCTCGCCGCCGCTTCGGCGGATGCGTCATGGAGATCCATCAGAAATGCCGCGTCCGCGACTCTTGTGTGGTCGAGCATGCGGGTGTACGGTCCTCGCATCGAATCAGTTCGACGACACGGAAGGAGTGCTCGGATGGCCGTCACCATCACGGATGTCGCCCGGCGGGCCGGAGTGTCCCGCAGCACCGTGTCTTACGTGCTGAGCGGTAGCCGCCCGATCTCGCCGGAGACCCGGCGCCGCGTCGAGCAGGCGATCGAGGAACTGCAGTTCCGGCCGCATGCCGGGGCGCGCTCGATCCGCAGCGGCCGCAACGGGGTCATCGCGATGGCCCTGCCCATGGTGCACGGCCCGCACAACCAGGTGCAGATGCCGTACGTCTGGGCGGCGCTGACCGCGGCGCAGGACCTCGGCTTCAAGATGCTCATGCTGACCGACAACGACGGCGAGTCCGCGATCCGGGACACGGTGACCAGCTCGCAAGTCGACGGCGTCATGCTGATGGAAGTCCAGCGCAACGACCCGCGGGTGGCGCTGCTCAGCTCGCTCAAGTGCCCCGCGGTCCTGGTGGGCACGCCCGACGATCCCGCCCGCCTGCCGTTCGCCGACTTCGACACCGCGCTGGCCGGCCGTCTGTGTGCCGAGCACCTGCTCGAGCTGGGGCACCGCGCCGTCGGGTACGTGGGCCAGTCCCCGGCCGCCTTCCGGCGAGACGTCGCCTACGCCGTGCACGCCAGAGACGGGGCGATGGCCGCACTGCGCGAGGCGCGGGCCCGCAGGGCCTGGACAGCGTGCGACGGGCAGCCGGGCGACGTGGTGCGCGCCGTCGACCACCTGATGGCCAAGGTCCCGGGCCTGAGCGGCCTGATCGTCTACAACGAGCGGGCCCTGCCCCTGGTGATCGACCGCCTCAACGGTCTCGGGCTGCGGGTGCCGCAGGACGTCTCGGTCGTCGCCATCTGCCCCGAAGACGAGGCCGAGCGGCTTCACATGTCCGTCACCTGCGCGTCCCTGCCCGTAGAGGAACTGGCGCGTACCGCAGTCCGCCTGCTCGCAGCGCAGGCCAACGGGGAAACCGCGGCGTCGGTGACGATCCTGGCGCCGACCCTGAAAGTCGGCGACACCACCGCGCCGGCCCCGGCCAAGCTCCCCGACCAGCCCTAACTAACCATTTATCATGTCAGCTCCCGGGCCTTCCGGGGCCGACTTCGCCAACCGTTATCGAATCGATTCGAGGCTAAGGCCAAAAACTGGGGCGCTCCAACGCCCCCGGACCCTGGGGGCGCTCCAACGCCCCCAGGACCACAGTGAATCCCGAGTCATGCATCAACAAAGGAGCCACCAATCATGAAGACTAACCGACTGGTTGCGGCGGTCGCAATCGCCGCAACCTTCCCGCTCGCCCTCACGGCGTGCGGATCGTCGGCGCCCGCCGCCGGCGAGCCATCTCAGCCTCACCATCGAGGACTACTACACCGACGCCGCTGGCCGCGAACTACGACAAGATCTACAAGGCGTGCGCTGCTGCCGAGGGTGACACCATCACGTCGACTCACGTCCCCGGGGCCAGCCTGATCACCAAGGTGCTGCAGCAGGAGACCTCCAAGACGCTGCCGGATGTCCTGATGCTCGACAACCCGGATGTGCAGCAGATCGCTTCTTCGGGTGCCCTTACGCCGCTGTCGGACTACGGCATTACCGGCCAGGGCGTGGAACAGGAAGTGCTCGCCGCCGGCAGCCTTGAACGGCAAGCTCTACGGTCTGGCCCCGGGCGTCAACTCGCTCGCGCTCTTCTACAACAAGGACATGTTCGCGGCCGCGGGCCTGACCCCGCCGACCACGTGGGCAGAGCTGGCGTCCGACGCCAAGACGCTGTCCGGAAACGGCAAGTACGGCTTTGCGTTCGCCGGGACGAACACGTACGAGGGCACCTGGCAGTTCATGCCCTGGATGTGGAGCAACGGTGGCACCGAAACACAGCTGAACTCGCCGCAGAACGCCCAGGCGCTGGACTTCCTCGCCAGTCTGGTGAAGGACGGCTCCGTGTCGGCCAGCGTCGTCGGCTGGGGACAGGGAGATGCTCTCAACCAGTTCACTGCGGGCAAGGCAGCCATGATGGAGAACGGCCCGTGGAACATCCCCGCACTCAAGGCGGTCAAGGGCCTGAACTTCGGCTACGTGCCGATTCCGGCGAGCGCTGCAGGACAGAAGTCGCAGGCGCCGCTCGGCGGTGAGACGTTCACCGTTCCGAACACGGGCAACAAGGCCAAGGAAGCAGCGGCGGGCAAGATCGTCGCCTGCATCAACAGCCCGGAGAACGAGAACACGATCGCGACGGAGAACAACTACATCCCGTCGAACCCGACCATCGCGGCAGCCTTCGGGAACTCCAACCCGGACCTGGCCCCCTTCGTTTCCATCGTCGCTGACGCCCGCTCGCGGACGGGACTGCTCGGCACCAAGTGGCCGACGGTCGGAACCGAGATCTACCAGGCTGAGCAGCTTGCGCTGACCGGAAAGGCGACCGGAGCCGCCGCACTGGCTCAAGTGACTGCCAACAACTAGCGCTCCAGCAGACCCGCTAGCTGTTTCGCACCGACGCCGTCGCGGCACCCCGTCCTCCCTTTCGAGCTCGGGTGCCGCGACGGCCGCCAGAGAGGAAAGCATAGAAATGGCACTTTCAGTCTCGAAGGTTGCGCGGAACGTTTCGCCTGTCGGAAACGCGAGTTGGCCGCGGGCGGAAGCGGTGGTGGTCGCTCGAACGCGTGACACAGTTGGTGTTCGTG
>CAVQZV010000012.1:0-164634 GCA_963718765.1 uncultured Actinomycetota bacterium | reverse complement strand
CATCGCAGTCGGCGGTCCAAAAGGCGCGCTGCCCTTGTGTTGTCGAGAGGACCTCGAAGACACGGGCGGGATCTGCGTCGACATCAGCGGCCAGCGTGATTGATCGGTCCATGGAGTTCTTCCGGTTGCTCGGGTATGTGAACGGAGTTATTTTAGTTGTATCTAAAATAGTCGCCGAGCGTCAAGCGGGTCTTTGAGCTAGATGCCCGGTGCTGACGACGGGCGGAGACAGAGCGAGGTGGGCGTGGAACCGCTTCAAGTGATCGCCGCGCCCCGCAGGCTGCGGATACTGGAGCTGGTGTGGGACCGCGAACTGGCCGCCGGGGACATTGCGGCCCAGTTCGAGGTGTCCTGGTCAGCAGTCAGCCAGCACCTGCGCATCCTGAAGACGGCCGGCTTCCTGGTTGAGCGCCGGGAGGGAACAAGCCGTATCTACCGCGCCGACAGGGCCGCCCTGGGATCCCTCCGCGCCGCCGTCGAAGATCACTGGCGGCGCGGGCTCGGCCGTGTGAAGGATCTTGCCGAGGCCGAGCAGCGGGACAGGACCGGGCATGACCGATGACGTCGTCGTCGAGGTCAGCGTGCACGTCGCAGCGCAGCCCGAGACTGTATTCCCGTACTTCACAGACCCGGGCCGCTACGTCCAGTGGATGGGCAGCGACGCGACGCTCGAGCCGACACCTGGAGGTTCCTACCGCGTCCGCATGCGAGACGGGGTCGAGGCGGCGGGCACGTTTGTCGAGATAGACCCGCCTAACCGCTTGGTGTTCACCTGGGGCTGGACCCACGGCCACGCCGTCCCGCCCGGCAGCACACGTGTCGTCATCACGCTGCACGCTGAGAACGGCGGGACGCGCGTCGTGCTGCGCCACTACGATCTGCCCGGCCAACAGCAGCGCGACCACCATCGCGAGGGGTGGGAGTTCTACCTCGGCCGGTGCGACATCCGGATCCGAGGCGGGGATCCCGGCCCCGACCCGAACGCCTGACCGGCGCGGCCATCGGCCATTCGATCTTGGACCCGACGTGAGTTGATGTGCGCGTGCAGAGCGGCGATACCGTTGGCCTCCAGATCCGGGTAATGGACGAGCAGGACGCGTCAGGATCATCTAGATCAGTCGCTTCCGGGTCAGCGGCCGTCGCCCCGAGCCTGAGCCGTCCGACCGCGGTCCGGCTCGGTAGAAGCGCTCAAAGAGGTGCGGCAGGTGATCCGGCAGAACGCCGGGGTCATCGTCGCTGACCTCGATGGTGACGCGGCCGCCGACGGCGGACGCGCTGATGACCGCGCCGGTGCCTGCCGGAGTGTGCACGAGCACGTTCAATGAGCAGGCTGTCGATGGCGCGGCGGAGCAGTTCCTCGTCGCCGGCCACGGTGAGGCCCCCTACGACCTGCACCTGCAAGGTCCGCGCGGGATCGGCGGCCCGAGCCCTGTCCGCGCCCGCCGTGACCACGGCGGTGAGGTCGACCGGCAGCTGCGACGGGCATGGATGCTGGCCGAGCCGGGCGAGCCGGAGCATGTCGTCGACTAGCTGGCCCATGCGGCGCGTCCCCGCGACCTTGCGGTCCATCACCTCGTCGACTTCGTCGGGGCTGCGCACGGCTCCCCTGGCCCCCTGGCTAGAGAGCGCTGAGCGTGGCGATATCGCCTTTGAGGCGACGGTAGGTGCCGGGGGAGACGCCGAACTCGCGCTTGAATGCCTTCGACAGCGACGCGCCGCTCGCGTACCCGGTTCGCCGGGCTATGGCATCAAGGCTCAGGCTGCCCGTAGTGAGGTAACCGGCGGCACGCCCCAGCCGCACCTTAGCCAGGTGCCCCATGACGCTGTCGCCCTTGGCCACCCGGAACCGCTCGGCTAGCAGGCTGCGGGAAGTGCCGAGTTCGTGTGTCAGGGTGTGCAGTGTCCATGGCCTGTCCGGCTGCTGGCCTAGTAGCTGAACCGCGCGTTCCACCATGGGATCGGAGGCGACGTCGCCATTGAGCAGGCCAGCCTGGTCCGCGCCGATCAGATATGTCCGCAGCGCCTGGGTCAGGAAGACATCGGCGAGCTTGGCGAAAACCGCCTGGGCGCCGGGCACTGCCTGATCTGCTTCGTGCCGCACGAGCGCGAACACAGGCTTAAGCCAAGCACTGATGCCGGTGGCGGCCGCGTCGAGTTGCAGGACTGGCGGCATGCAGGCCGCCAGGGCCATCGGGTTCTGCAGGCTGAAGCCGCCGCACAGCAGCCTGGTGCGCGCGCCCGCGCCGCCGTAGCGAAGCCGTGCTCCGGCATCGAGCGGATGCTCGGCGATCAGCAGGTCCAGCGCCTGGACCGGCGAGCCTGGATCGTCGCGCTGACGTGCGCATCGCCCCCGGCGATGATGACTAGGTCTCCCTGGCCAAGATGCACAGCGTCGGCGTCGGCCAGCTCAAGACGGCATGAGCCCTCAAGCACGAGGTGGAATTTCGCCATGTTCGCGCCCTCGACGCGGAATCCCCACGGCGAGCTGAGTTCGGACAGGCAATAGACGCTGCTGCGCACCTGGATCGCGCCGAGCGCCTGGGCGAGCGCGTCCGGACCACTGCTATTCAGCAGATCCATGCGCGGCGCTCCGGACGTCTGGACAATAGGATTGTCCTGTCGAACATAGCCAGCCTTGCCTAAGGCCGGCAATTCTTTGGTGCTGGACGGCCTCCTGCGGCCGGAGGCGAGTCCTGCCCTGTCAGCCTTTCGCCACCTACTTCGGACCAATGGAGGTTGCTGTGCCTACGTTCCTGATCACCTATCACGGTGCCAGTCCGCCGCCGCCAACGCCCGAGGCACGGGAACAGATGATGTCCGCATTCATGGAGTGGGCGGGCACCGTAGGCGAGAACATGGTGGATCCCGGCTCGCCGCTCGGTCCGTCCAGAGTTGTCACCGGCTCGGGCGCATCCGACGGCAGGGCCAGCGGAGAGGTCGGCGGTTACACGATTATCATCGCCGACAGCCTCGACGCGGCCGTCAGTGCTGTGGCGGGCCATCCGTTCCTGAGCCGCGGCGGCACGCTGCAAGTCTCCGAGGCTGTCGCGCCTTAGGCCAGCAGGATCGACCATGTGGCCGGCTCCGGATCCGCCGACAGCAGCGCGGAGATCGTGACGAGCTGGGCGGCGCCAGAAGGAGCATGGCACCACAGCGCCAGGGCCCGCTGCGAATCGTGGCTTGCTTCGCTCCCGGAGCCGAGGTCAGCAGCGCGGGCGTGCTGGCGGCGGACTGGTCTGGCTGCGCCGTCAATTGACAACTGCTCAGGAGACTCCCATTATAAAAGGAAACTCCTATCAAGAGAGTAGAGACTGAGGCTCGATGTCGCCTGCCGAGATCTTCCGCACTTACCTGCAGCGATTCACCTCCGGTGACACGGCCGGCGCTGCCGAGCTGCTCACCGACGACTTCCGCTTCCACGGGCCGATGCTTCAGTCTCAGGGCAAGGCGGCGTTCCTGGAGGGCTCAGCACCGCTGGGTCCGATCATGCGCGGCGCCGAGATTCACCGGCAGTGGGAGGACGGCGGGGAGCTCTGCTCCTTCTACGACTTCAAGATCGAGACCCCGGCTGGTGCCGGGTCGATCCCGATGGACGAGTGGAACTCATTCCGCGACGGCAAGCTCGCCTCGGCCCGCCTGATCTTCGACACCGCGGCGATGGCCGCGCTGATGCCCGGCTCCTGACGCCCGGCCGGAGGACGCCCGCGATGCCCAGCAGGCCCTGGAGCGGCTACGCGCGGTTCTGCCCGCTGTCGCGCGCACTGGATGTGATCGGCGAGCGGTGGACGCTAGTGATCATCCAGGAACTGCTCAAGCAGCCGCGCCGCTACGGTGCACTGCTTGACCGGCTTCCTGGCATCAGCACCAGCGTGCTCGCTGACCGGCTCCGGCGTCTGGAACGGGCGGGGGTGGTGACCCGGCAGCCGGGCGCGGTCGGCGCTGGCGTCGTGTACACGCTGACCGCACGCGGCCAGGAACTGGAGGAGGCGCTACGTGCACTGCGGCGGTGGGGGGCGGGCTTCCTGGCCGACCCCACTGCCGACGGCTCGGCACAGCAGAGCTTCGATGTCAGCTACGTCGCCGGCATCCAGGCGCTCGCCGACGGCCAGTTCCAGCTCGTGGTCGATGACCGGCCCGCGACTTTGCACTTCACCGCGGGCCGGCTACGGCACGAACCTGGTGCCGCGCCCGGCGCCGAGCTCATCGTGCGCACCAGCTCGGGGTTCCTTGATCGCTGGGCCGCCGGCGAGTCCGACTGGGACGACGGCCGCGCCAGCGGCGAGGTGATCGTCGAAGGCCCTCATCCGGCGTGGCCGCGCTGGCTGGCCGCCACCGGCTACCTGCTGCAGGTCGAGCCGGACACCAGCCAAGAAGGAGTAATGGAAGGAGGGAGGCATGACTGAGCAGCCGGCCGATTTCTTCTGGGAGGTCAGCGCGGCCGCCCTGGCCCGTAGCGACGTGGCTACCGGAACGATGATGGGCTTTCCGTGCCTGCGCGTCTCGGGCGCGTTCTTCGCCTCCTGCGACCATCGTTCCGGCGACCTCATCGTCAAGCTCCCCAAGCACCGCGTCGAGCAGCTGATCCGGGCGGGCGCGGGCAAGCCGTTCGCCCCTGCGGGCAGAACGTTCCGCGAATGGATCCTGATCGGCGACCGCGACCCGGCCCGATGGGCCGAGCTGATCGACGAAGCCCGCGCCTTCGCGGGCGGCACACCATGACCACCGGCGGGCGGCTTGAGCGCCTCACCCAGCGAGCACGGACGCCCCGCAAACCTGCTCCGCCGGGGCGGATCTGGTAGCGGAAGGATCGCCGCGAGTCGTCTCGCAGCGCCTCATGCGGCAGGAGGTCGCCGTCCATGCACGCGCGGGGCAGATCGTGGTGCTGAGTTGGTGCTGACAAATGCCCGTGCAGCACGCCATCTACCTGCGGAAACTGCCGATAAATCGACGACCTCCACCCGGACAGCGCCTGCGCTCCGACACCTCCATAGGGTACGGACCAAGATCAAATCTCCACGGTTTCGGGGAACTTCGCCGCGGTACATCACCACAGGGGAGTCGCGGCGAAGGCGTGCGCTCCGATGACGCAGGCTAGGCTGGCGGGGGGAGGGCGCGCTGTGAGCACTGACCAGATCCCCGTCGGGGTGGGCACGATCCTGCTGCTCGCGGCGGGCCGCAAGTGCCGGCGAGCCCAGCTCAGCCGTGGACATCTCACTACTTGACGTACTGGTGGCTGGATCCGGAAGGCTAACCGGCGGGTCGGATGTCTGAGGCCGGTGGGTATCGGTGACTGATAGCGGGGCCCCGGGCCGCACGCCCGGCGTGCGGCCAGATCCTCGCACCGCGCGATCGTGTGGGCTGTGCTGCGGATAGTGGGATCCACCACCGGGCTGGTGGCCATCTACTATCTGCTGCCCCTGGACCACTCCTCGACCGCGACCGCCGTCACGATCCTGGTCATCGGGCTTGTGGTGTTCGTCGGACTGGTCGCGCTTCACGCCCGGGTCAATCATCCGGTCACCGACCCCGGGCCTGCGGGCGATCGAAGCCCTGGCCATCAACGTTCCGCTGTTCCTGGTGCTGTTCGCCGGCACCTATGTCGTCATGGGCACGATGTCGGCCAGCAACTTCGGCGCGCGGCTGACGCACACTGACGGGTTGTACTTCACCGTCACCGTGTTGTCGACGGTCGGGTTCGGCGACAACACGGCCAAGAGCCAGGCGGCGCGGCTCGTGGTCACGGGCCAGATCATCGCTGATCTCATCATCTTCGCGCTCGCGGTCAAGATCATCGTCGGCGCGGTCAGTCGCCGCCGACAACTGGGAAACGCCGGCGGCACACAAGCCCGGCGATGACCTACGCATTAGCCGCGACAACCGACACCTGGGGATTGGCCGCCTTGACGGGCGCGCATCCGATCCCCCAGCGCGGGTACACACTCGCCGAGCGGCATCGGCAGCTCCAGCCCGGTGCGGCATGTTCAGGCACGAAGGACGCAAAGGCGGCTATGGCTACTGCCACCGGAGGACACGGACAGCCCCTCCATGGCAGGAAGGTCATGAGCTGGCTGTCCAAGGTGTTCGAGCTCAACCCCGCCGGGATCAACTGGCCGCGCGGAGTTCTGTTCCTGGACGTCGCGCTGGTGCCGCTGGTGGTCTTCTGGGCGATCGGGTACGAGCAGTATCTTCTCAGCGCACTGTTCGGCGCGCTGTTCGCGGTGGTGGCCGACCCAGGCGGCGGCTACGGGCACCGGGCGCGGGCCTGCTGACCGCGTGGCCGTGATGGCCTAGCGGAGTTGAGTGCCCGGCCGAGCTCACGGTGAGCACTCGGTGAGGAGCCAAGCGACCGGATGCCGCTGACCGATGGCGCGCTGCCCCGAGGCCCTTCCCTTGCTGCCCGCCGGTTTAGTCGGGTCGGCGAAGATCACCCTGTCGGGATGATGCCGGTGGAGCGGTAACGGGCACTTCTGCGGGGTGGATGCGTCGTCCCCGGCTGTGTCGCGGCGTGCGGCACCGGCCGGGTCCATAATCTTGCCGCTGGCGCTGGCGCAGTTCATCGCGAGTTATGCGGCGACGAACATGAACGTGGCGATCAGCTCGATCGCCGCCGATCTCCACACCACCGTCATCGGCGTGCAGACGGCCATCACGCTGTTTACGCTCACCATGGCGTCCCTGATGATCCCTGGTAGCAAGCTCACTGACATCTGGGGCCGCAAGCGGTGCTTCGTCATCGGCCTGGCCATCTACGCGGCGGGCGCTGTGCTGGCCCTGCTTGCTCCCGTTCTCGGAGTCCTGATCGTCGGCTACTCGATATTCGAGGGCCTGGGATCGGCACTGATGATCCCGCCGATTTACATCCTGATCACCGTCGCTTATCCGGATATGACGTCACGAGCCAGGTATTACGGCATCGTCAGCGGCGCCGGTGGCCTTGGCGCGGCGGCCGGTCCGCTGATCGGCGGGCTGATAACCAGCGCGATTAGCTGGCGCGCGTCGTTCGGCTTGCAGGTGCTGGTGGTGCTCTGGATTATCGTTATGGCCCGCAGAATCGCGGAACCTGTGACGACCGGGCAGCGGCCTAGGTTCGACGTGCTTGGCGCGATCTTGTCGGCTCTTGGCCTACTCTTCGTCGTGCTGGGGCTCCTGATCTCCCGGACGTATGGCTTCCTGGGTGCACGCAAGGACTTCTCGATCGGCGGCACCGTCATCATCCCGAAGGGCTGGATCTCGCCGGTCTGGATCTGCGTGGCGATCGGCGCGCTGTTCCTGCTCTGGTTCGTGCTGCACATCAGGGCCGGCGAGAAGAAAGGCCGCGACGTACTCATCCGCATGCGGATGTTCAGGAGCCGGGTTGCCAACCTTGGCATGGGCACCCAGCTCATCCAGTGGCTTGTCCTGCAGGGATCATTCTTCGTCGTCTCAGTTTTCCTCCAGCAAGTCCGGCACTACGACGCGATTCAGACTGGCCTGATGCTCACACCAGCCACCATCGGAGTCCTCGCTACGTCCGCGGCGGCAGACCGCCTCGCCCGGCGGCACGCGCAGCGAACACTGATCATTGTGGGATTCCTCATCACGTCGGCGGGCATGGCGCTCCTGCTGGCGCTAGTCCGGAAGGATTCGGGGAACCTTAGCTACGTGCCGGGCCTGCTGCTGTTCGGCGCCGGCGTGGGCATCATGCTGACCTCATCGGTCAATGTCGTCCAGTCCAGCTTCAGCGAGGCCGACCAGGGTGACATATCGGGCCTATCCAGGAGCGTGTCGAACATCGGATCGTCCCTCGGCACGGCCCTGGTCGGCTCAGTCCTAGTCGCGGCGGCGGAGGGTTATCCGTTCGCCGCATCGGCCACCATGCTCCTCGTATTCGCCCTGATCGGTCTCGGCCTTGGCGTGCTGATACCGCGCCAGCCTGCCGGCACCGAGACCGCGCGCACACGCGGCACGACTAGCGACCCGGCCCTCGTCAGCGGAGCTGACTCAAATCAGGCCCAGGTATCGAGAACCCGGCTTAAGGGTCAGCCCATCCCGCATCAGAATTCTCCACTGCATGGCGCTGCGTGGATGTGAAACGAAACCGGGTCCTCGCGCTGCCGGGCGCGGACCCTCGCGATCACGATGCGCGCGATCAAGCCCGGACCGGACACCATCGGGTGATCACTGAGTTGATCGCCGGACGTGACCACTGTCCGCCATCAATCGGGCTCTCATTCCCGCGCGACGTTGACTGGCCGCACGCCGTCGATGTTCTGGGATGGTTATCGGCTGTCAGCGACCTGTCGGTGAGTGGGCTTATTGTCAGTGGCTCGTGAGGTGGATCACCCCGACATCGGCCAGGCCGTTGAGCGCGAGCTGGACCGCCAGCGCCGCGAGCAGGAAGCCGAATATCTTCTCGGTTACGAGCATCCGGCCCGCGTCCATGTGGTCGCTGACCCGGGCGGCCCACCGGAACACGGCCACGTCCAGGGCAAGAATCACGATCAGGATGCCGACGACGACGGCGAGGACCGCTACCGAACTGGCCTCGGCGGAGGCGGTGACCAGCACGACGATCCCGGCCGGATTGAGCAGGTAGGGGACCGCCAGCGGGTAGACGGCAGCTTGCATGGGGTCTCGGTGTTTGTCTGCCATGCCGCCGCTGGTCCCGTCGTTATGCCCGAGCACCATGGCGACGGCGATGATGAGCAGGATGATGCCGCTGGATACGCCCAGCGCCCCCGGTGAGAAGTGGAGCAGCGAGGTCAGCAGGCCGCCCAGGACCAGCAGGACCACAGCAGCCGACCCGGCGGTGGTGAGCATCTTGCGCAGGACCCGGCGCCGGGTTTCCTGCGGCATTGTGCCAGTCGTTTCGAGGAAGGGCACCAGCGCGATCTTCGGGCCGACGCCGATCAGGAGCAGCAGGAAGGTATCGATGACGAAGGTGGCGTCGAGAGTTTCGAGTTTCATCTGACGGCTGCGGGCGGCTGCTGGGTGGTCAGATCCGGTGGGCTTTCGACGGCAGCCGCATCGCGCGTAGCACCTGGGGATTCATCCTGGTCAAGGCGTCGCCTGCGGCCAGCTTGTAGCCGTAGGTGTAGGTCGGCGTGTTGTAGGCCATCCGGACCACGTCCTCGATGGTCGCCTCGTTGTGGATCATGGCCTGGCCGGTCCCGGCGATCTCCGAGGCGATCTCGCAGATCGCGTGGACGCCGAGGAGGACCCCGGTGCCGTCATGAAAGACAAGCTTCAGCAGGCCCTCCTGGCCGGCGATCACCCCGCGCGGTGTGGTGCCCAGCTCGCACCGCCCGACCTCATACGGAATCCCCTCCGCCGCGCAGTCTTCCTCGCTCTTGCCCGCGCGTGCTACTTCCGGCAGCCCGTAGATGGCCGCGGCCGGTGTCTGGTCGACATGCACGGAGAAGTCAAGGCCGAGCGCCCCGCACAAGGCCTGCCGTCCCTGGTCGGCGGCGATCGAGGCCAGGGATGGGCCGATCACGTCCCCGGCAGCGAATACCCAGGGGCAGCTGGTCCGCCGCTCGGCATCCACCACGATCCGGCCGCGCTCGTCGGTCTTGACCCCGGCTCTGTCCAGGCCGAGGCCCGCTGTGCTCACGCTGCGGCCGGCGGCGAACAGCAGCGCATCAACGGTGAGCTGCCGGCCATCCCGCAGCCCGACAGACAGGCCATCTCCGTCCCGCCGCACGGCGGTCATGCCCGTGCCAAGAATCACCCGGCTGCCCCGCTCTCGCAAGACGTGCTCAAGCCGCCGGGAAATCTCGCCGTCCATCATGGTTGCCAGCCGTGCGGCGGCGTCAAGGATGGTCACCGGAACGCCGAGCGCTGCGAAGATGGTGTCGTACTCGATCCCGATTGCCCCGCCGCCCACGATCAGCAGCTCGCGCGGCCTGCGCCCGATACCCGCGATGGTCTCGGAGTCGAAGACACTGGGATCGTCGAACGGCACGCTAGCCGGGCGCAGCGGGCTCGAGCCGGTCGCCACGATGACGCGCCCGGCCCGCAGGCGCGTCTCCGGCCCGCCATCGCCCACCACGACCTCGTGGTCGCCGTCGAGCCGCGCCTCGCCGCGGACCAGCTCCACGCCGCGCTCGCGGAGATGCTCGAGAGTGAGCCTTCGGAGCTGCTCGCTGACCTCGCGCGCCCGGGACAGGAGGGCCGGGTAGGCGAGCTCTGGCGGCGCCGACTGCGACACCCCGTAAATCTCCTCCTTCTCGAAGCCGCTGAGGTAGGCGGCAGCCTCGCGGAACGCCTTGGTCGGAGCGCCGCCGCTGGTGACAACGGTGCCGCCCACAGTGTCGCGCTCCACGAGGGCCACGGAGTAGCCGAGGTTCCCGCCGAACTCGGCCGCCGACTGCCCGGCCGGGCCGGCGCCGATGACCACCACGTCGTGATCGCCATTTGCCCGGTCAGCGTGAGAACGCACAGCTAATCTCCATCCCGTCCAGACAGCTACCGGCCGTCAGCTGGTCCCGACCCTGGCAGCGCGGCCTGGCGCGGTAAAGCAGCCCGCTACGCGCTTGCAGGCCGACGGCTCGCGGACACGACGAGCTCCACGAAGTTCGTGCTGCGGGCTGATCACCCTCGCGCCTGGCCGAATGTTCCGCGAAGCTAGCTGTCCGCCACCCAGGCGCTGGCCGGCCTGGCGCTGATCGTCGTACTCGCCAGCCGGCAGCCGGCTGGTGGCCAGCCGGCTCTGTCTCACCGCCCTGATCGTGCTACTGCACGTCAGCTTCATCCCCTGAACGCTAGCCGCGGACGCCAATCCGCACGGGCCTTCCGTGCACCGCGTACCGCCGGCTGACGGGAACGGCAGATGCCCGCCGTGACGGCAGCAGTCACGTGCGAGGCGCGCGGTCACCGTGATGCGCCGGGGAAGCTGAGGACGGTCTTGATGTCATCTGGCTGCCGGTTGTAGGCATCGGCCCAGCCGGAGATCGGCACCTGACGGGTGACCATGGCGGCCAGGACGCCCGGGTCGGCCTCAGCGAGGGCTCTGGCGGCGAGTTCGTAGTGATGCCGGTTGGCGTTGACAGACCCGAAAATTACGGAGTTCTGCAACACCATGTTCAGGTTGAGGAGTCCTGGGTCGACGGTGACCCCTGTTCCGGCAGATGAGACGCCGGTGAGGCACGTGATCCGGTGCCGTACGTGCTGGGGGGCCGCCTCAAGCAGCATCTGGACGTGGCCCGTGCACTCGATGATGATGTCGGCTTGGCTGGCCGCTTTCTCGACCTCGTCGATGTGGAAATAGGTTGCGCCGAGCCGCCGCACGGTGTCGGGCTTTCGGCCCTCGGTGACCAGGTCGACCACGTAAGTGTCGTAGCCGCGCTGCGCCGACAGCAGCGCCGCCAGCAGCCCGATCGGCCCGGCCCCGGTAACTAGCACCTTCGAGGGCGACCAGGTGGACCGGCGGCCGATCTTCTCGATGTGGTCCCAGGCCTTCGCGACCACGGTGGCCGGTTCGAGCAGCACGCCGAGGATGCCGAGGGCGGGATCTACGGCCACCAGATACTCGGGGTGAATGCGGTACCGCTCCGAAGCGTAGCCGTGCCGGGCCTTGATTCCCCGCTCGGTGTACAGCCCGTTCGCGCACATGTCCCAGTCCCCGGCAGCGCACGCGGGGCACGGGACGGGGTCGGGTCGGCGCACGATGCCGACCACCATGTCACCGGTGCTGAATCCAGTCCCAGCGGCGGCTTCGATCACCTGTCCCAGCGACTCATGCCCGATGATCAGGCGCTCCTCACCCAAGGGCGCCCACCCGTAGTCGCCGTTGATGATCTCGGCATCAGTACCGCAGACACCAATCGCCAGGGTCTGGACCAGGACCGGCCCGTCCTCCGGGGCGGCTCCGGCATGTCGGTCAGCCCGGCAGATCCCTGCCGCCCGGGCACGGCAGTTATGGCAATCACAGACTTACCGTAGCCAACGAGAAACTCACCGTAGCGAACGAGGTCCGCAGCTACCGGTGCGGCCGCGCGGGCGACGGTGCCGCAACTGGGCCGCAGCGCGCTCTTACCGGCACTTCAGCCGAAGCCTGCGTCGCGCATCAACCGGAACCGCGGCGCAGATCAGCGGGAGCCAGAACTTCGCACGTGAGCCGGAACCACACAAAGACGGGCGCGCCGCCAGCACTCGCAACCGCCGCCTGTACACCGATCCCGGCTGATACACGGCCTGGTAGATGCTCTCGTGACACAACCACACCCGTGGCTCGCCGGGGAACCAAGGTCATAGCTCCACTATGCAGGGGACCACCGACTAGCCGAGTTCGGTAGTGCTCTTCACGGCGTAAGCTGATCGCATCGGCGGACTTGGCCAGGGACATGGCCGCAACGCCCAGGCCCAGCAGGATGATGATCGTGCCAGCCAGCACGAGCCCGAGCGCTGCTCGTCCGACGATCTCGTCGTCCAGGGCGACGGCTATGGCGATGACCACGATGCTGACTCCGAGCACGACGAGGGCAACGTAGATGGTGAGTACGGACAGGCGCGTCAGCTTGTGACGTCGCAGCAGCATGGGGAGCTGCACGCCTATCTCGGTCAGCCGCTCCTGGTCGATAGCTGGCACGCTGTCGGGATCGAGCACCTCGCCTGCTGGCCCTCGCCGGATTTCCAGCCGCTCGCGCGTCATGTCGCGCATGCGGTTATCAATGTCGCTGTAGATCGTGATCAGCCCGTTGGAGACCATGGCGCCCACGGTCAGCAGCACGACCGGGGCAACCATGTCAGAGATCGCATTGACTGCGGTGAGTGTCACGTGCTGATCTTGCCCAGATCCAGGATTAGCTAGCCGCTTGCGCAGCTCGCCACAATCTGGCAACGCTTCCCAGGCCCACCGGGCACCGTGTCTCTGGGACGTTCAGCGACACGACTGGCCACTGCCCGGCTGGCCATCGCGTTCTGCATCGCCAGTTGAGCTAGCGCCCCCTCACCACCTGAGCCATTTGGCACTTCCCGGGCACTACCGCTGGCGTTCCCGAGTTACCTGAGCTACCGCCTGCAGATTCCCCGCCGAACGCGGTGATGGCTGCCCGTGGTAGCCACCGCCGCGAGCGTGCCCGCCATCAGCTTCATGTCGCCGCTGCCCCCGCTGACGACGGCGGCCCGCGCATCCCTGATGCGGTGGCGGCGGGATTGCGTGTAGATAAACCAGACGATTATGAGCACGAGGGACCCGAAGATGATGCTGTAGAACGTTGTGGTGACCAGTAGCCAGAACAGCACGAGCAAGGCCACGACGCCGGCCACCTTCCACCCCGAGCCACCGTCAGCCATTGGCATAATCCTCTTGAGACTGCCCGTGTAGCTGACGGGCGTCTCAAGAGGCTTGGCCGCCGTGTGCTCGATATCGGCCGCGTTCTGGTATTGCTGTGAAGACATACCATCCCCCCTTGCGTCGCCCCATATCCACCGTACGCGCCCCCTGACGCCAGGCCGGACCGGGAGAGGGGTCGACTCGACTGAGTGGTCAGCTGCCAAGGGAGAGCAGGACTGCACCCGAGGCCTGTGCGCCTGGGCATTCAGGCACTGCTGAACTCGACCGGTTATAAGCGGGCGAACTGGAGCGCTGGCCGCGCCCGAGATCCTGACGACGGCACGCGTCTCGCTGATACCTTGTGCCAAACCGGCGAGCGGCCTTTCAACCGTCGCAGGCTGGGGACCATTACGGACATGGGCTCAGCTCAGGTCACGCCACACCGCGGCAAGGGCGGCAAGGAGCGTGCGGGGAACGCGCCGGCCCGTGGCCCGTCGAGGGCCGGAGACGGGGGCGGCAGCCAGCGAGGTCACTCTGGCCACGGGAACGGCCATTCGCAGGCCGGTGGGACTGGCGGAAACCCGGTGCAACCGGGTAGTCCGGACTGGGCGGTCATGCCAGAAGCGGAGGAAGCGCGTGTCGAGGTAGGCAGTGGCCACCTGCCGCCCGGCCGTTACCTGGATCGCGAGGAGAGCTGGCTCAGGTTCAACCAGCGAGTGCTGGAGCTGGCGGAAGACGAGACCGTCCCGCTGCTTGAGCGGGCGCGGTTCGTGGCCATCTTCGCCAGCAACCTGGACGAGTTCTTCATGGTCCGAGTGGCCGGCCGGATCCGGCGGATGGCGGCGGGGCTGCCGGTGGAGAGCGCCATCGGGGTACCGCCGGAACAGGTGCTGGAGAACACCCTGAACACGGCGGGCGAGCTCGCCCGCCGACATGCCGCGTGTTTCAGCGATTCGGTTCGGCCTGCCCTGGCAGCAGCAGACATCGAGATCCTGCGCTGGAAGCAGCTCGCGGCCGCCGAGCAGGGGGTGCTGCACCAGCTATTCCGGGAGCGGATCTTTCCGGTGCTCACGCCGCTGGTCGTTGACCCAGCTCACCCGTTTCCCTACATCTCGGGCTTGTCGCTCAGCCTGGCTGTCATGATCGCCTTTGTTGCCTTGCTGGTCGGCGGCGTGCTGATCGCTGCCGGGCTGTTCCGCCTCGGCTGGATCTCGGAGTTCTTGTCCACCCCGGTGATCACCGGAGTCCTGGCCGGCATCGCCGTCGAGATCGTTGTCCGCCAGATCCCGGTCATCCTCGGGGTGAGCGGCGGCGGAACCACCACCGTCGACCGGATCGGCCAGGTAGCCGGGCAGCTGGGCCACATTAACGGCTGGTCAGTCGGCATCGCCGCGGGTGTCCTGGCGATCATCGCCGCCGCCCAGCGCATCAGCCACCGGCTGCCGGGGACGCTGCTGGCGCTGATCCTGTCCATCGTGGCGGTTGACACCCTTGGTCTGGCGTCCCACCACGGCGTAGCGATCCTCGGTGCCGTCCACGGCGGGCTGCCCCACGTCCGCCTGCCGCCGGTCTCCTGGTCGCAGGTCCGCCGCATGCCCGGTCTCGTGCTCACCGTGGCCTTCGTATGCATCGCGCAGACCGCGGCCACGGTCCGGCAGCAGGGCGCAGAGGCCCCGGCTGCCAGCACCGTCAACCGGGACCTGATCGGCATTGGGGCCGGCAGCGTGGCCGCCGGGCTGATCGGCGCATTCCCGGTGGACGCCAGCCCGCCCAACACTGCGATCGCGACCGCGTCCGGTACCCGCTCGCAGCTGGCCAATACCATCGCCGCTCTGGTCGTCCTGGCCGTGGTGCTGGCGGCCACCGCGCCGCTCACCGACCTTCCAGCGGCGATGCTGGCAGCAATGCTGGTGTACATTGCCAGCTCTTCCGCGCGGTGAGCTGCGGGCCATTTTCCGCTTCGACCGGATCGAGTTCGCTCTTGCCGCCACTGCGCTTGTAGCCGTCGCCGTCATTGGCATCGAGCAGGGCGTAGCCCTCGCGCTGATCCTTTCGCTGGCCGACCGCACCCGGCGCTCCGCCCGGCCCGGCGATGCCATCCTCGGACGAGCACCGGGCACCGATCACTGGATCCCGGCCGACATCGGCCTTCCGACCGAGCAGGTAGCCGGGATCCTGGTCTACCTGGTCGACGCGCCGTTGTGGTACGGCAACGCCGTTTACCTCCGCCTGCGGATCTGCCACCTCGTGGACGCCGCGCCGGGCCCGGTGCACGCAGTCGTCCTCGACGCCGCCGGCGTGTCCGACATCGACGACACCGGGCTGCAGACGCTGCGTGACCTGGTCACCGAGATCGGGCGGCGGGGTGTGACCATCGCGATAGCCAGGGCGTCGCACCAGGTCCACCACGACCTCAAGCACGGCGCGATCCTGCAGCAGCTCGGACCCGACCACCTGTTCCCCTCCGTTGACCAGGCCGTCACTGCCCTGCAGCGCCACCCCTGAGCGGGCCGGTGCGACAGACAGAATGGCCCGTTCGCTGCGGCTGTCCCTGGTGACCCAGCCGGTCACGAGGCGCGCATATCGGCGGAGCACCGGGCGGGCGGTGCCGATTCGCGTTCTGTGAAAAGGCTGGCCGCCGGGGGACGAGGCCTGGCCCCCCAGGCGAGGACAGCACCGCGAAATCCTGGTGAGCAAGGACCGATCTCGGCGGGGCCCGCCAGGTGCCGTCCGGCCATCGGCGTGATTCCTGTTCGTCGCATCACCGGCGGGTCAGGCTCATTTCCGAGGCTTTCCGGAGAAAGGCTGCTGCCAGGCTGAAGGTGCCCCCGATCGGGTGATCGACTAGCTGGACCTGGTAGGCGCGATAGCGGCTCATCTCCCACTCCTGCCCGCGGGGTTGCAGGGACGTGAGGTCGGGCTCGGGGACTGGCCGCCATGTCCAGGCTGCGATCCGCCCGGTGGCCCCGCCGGAGCCCTGCGGCCGCGGCTGGATGAAGTCTTCATGGTCAGCCTCGTAGCCCATCCTGTTCCGCACAAACCGCAGTCCGCCGAAAGTACCCTCGATGATCTTCCGCTGGTGAGGGTCGTGGCTGGCCAGGACCTCGCCGTAAGCGTCGGGGTGGTAGCGGACCAGGGTGGCGTCGACCATCGTCACCCACCACACCGCCTCGGTGATCGCCGTGAAAGCGTGCGGCCGGTCCCACCCCTTTGCCTGCTGCAGCCGGTCGGTTGTCTCGCGCATCGCGGTGACGGACCAGTCCAGCGCTCCCTCCCCGGCAGCGGGACCGCTGGCGTGCTGCCGGTTCCACGCGACCCGGCACCTGGCGGAACAGAACCGGGCATGCTCACGGAGCGGTGCGAACGAAAGTCCGCACTGCGCGCAGTCCCGTGCATCAGCCACCTGGTCGATGCTATCGGTGACACAAGCCTGCCTCGTGGTCCGGCAGCGAGCGCAGGGCCCACGCCATTCCGATGCCGGCTACCTTCCGTTCACCTGGTGTTCATCTTCAGGTCGGTTGCCCGTTGGCTGGCCTCGATAGCTTGCGGCAGACGGATCGGTGCCCGCCGGGGAGCAGCGAGGACGACAGCATTGCGCATCGGATCAGCGGCGAATGGGGCCGCATCTGGCGACCTGGTCACGGCCCTGGACGAAGCGTCGCTGGGCAGATCCCATCTGCGGGCGGTCGTGGCGTCCGGCGTGGGGTTCTTCACCGACGCCTATGACTTGTTCATCATCGGGGTCGCCTCGGCGCTTATCACCAGGGACTGGAACCTGAGTCCGGGCCGGCTGGCCCTGCTCAACAGCACCATGCTGGCGGCCGCGTGCCTGGGCGCGCTGATGTTCGGGCGCTACGCGGACAAGGTCGGCCGCAAGCGGGTGTACTGGCTGGTTGCCGCGATCATGATCGCCGGGGCTGTGGGATCAGCGCTGTCACAATCATTCTGGATGCTGATCGCCTTCCGTTTCGTGCTCGGGTTCGGCGTCGGCGGCGACTACCCGGTCAGCGCCGTGATGGTCAGCGAGTACGCCAACCGCAAGGACCGCGGCAAGCTCGTCGGGATGGTGTTCGGCACCCAGGCGCTCGGCCTGATCATCGGCCCGCTGATCGCGCTGGCCCTGCTCGGCTCCGGCACCAGCGACGACGTGGTATGGCGGATCCTGCTAGCGCTCGGCGCCGTGCCGGCGGCCGCGGTGGTCTACCTGCGCTGCCGGATGCCAGAATCACCCCGCTACCAGGCGCACGTGCAGAGCCAGGCTGACCAGGCAGCAAGCGCTCGTAACGTCCCGACCGACGGCACCGCGGCTCCCGTGCGCGCACACCCCGAGACTGGCCTTCGGGCGTTCCTTGTCAATCGCCGCTGGCTGATCATTCTGGCCGGCACCGCGGGCTGCTGGTTCCTGCTGGACTACGCCTACTACGGGAACACGATCTCCACGCCGCAGATCCTGGGCCTGATCTCCCCCGGCGCCTCGACCATGACCAAGATCGCCCTCCAGCTCGCGATCTTCGTGGTAGCAGCGGTACCGGGGTACATCCTCGCCATCGCCCGGCTCGACCGGATCGGCCACCGGAAACTGCAGCTCATCGGGTTCGCCATGATGGCGCTCTGCTTCCTCGTCATCGGCGCGCTACCGGGCATGACCACCACGGTCGCCCCGTTCCTGATCGTCTACGGCGTCAGCTACTTCTTCACCGAATTCGGGCCGAACATGACCACGTTCGTGCTGCCCAGCGAGCTGTTCCCAGTCACCATGCGCACCACCGGGCATGGCATCTCCGCGGGCGTCGGCAAGCTCGGCGCGTTCATCGGCGTCTTCCTCTTCCCGCTCCTCCAGACATCGCTGGGCCTGCGCGGCACCCTCCTGCTCACCGCTGGCGTCTCCGTGCTCGGCCTCGCCCTCACCCTCGTCCTGCCAGAGCCCGCCGGGCGCAGCCTGGACGACATCACCAGCAGCATTCGCGACACCGCCCCCACGGCCCAGGAGATGCCCGGACAGGTTCTGGTGCGCTGACCCCGTCCCCGCGGCAGGCGTCGCGCAGGCTGTCCTTTGGTCCGGGACGGAGCCGCCGCCGGCGATGCGCCCAGCACCCAGACGGGCTGGGCGGCTCACATCCGGCCGGCTGCACTGTCCGGCGACCCGATGATGAACAGGTCGTAGGCGTTGGTGAAGAACCCCACGCCGGACGCCACGACAGCCCGCAGATGAAACCTACTGAGGGATGCCTCGTCCAGGGCCGGGATCAGGTCGTTAGTTCAAGCGTCAGTCATGGCAAACACGGGCGTTCAAACGCCACCTGCCTCGTCCCCCCGCCGGGCACGTGTGCTCCCACTGCCCGGAAATCATGTAGCTGAGGCGACGCGCAACCGACGCTAAAGTGAACGGCAGATGAACAGCATCTTGCCCTAAGGTGAATGCCTCGCTTGCGTACGCACCCAGTGAAGCGTAGGTCAGGTGGACAGCCAGGCACAGCGACCGATACCCGAGGAGGCACGATGCCCTTCAGGTCAAGCCGCTCAAAGGTTGCAGCCGCCCCTGCTGCGACCAGCGCGCTGCGGGCCGCGCCAGCCCTCGGTGAGGAGGTAGCTGTGGCCCAGCCTCGGCGTGAATTCGACCGCCAGCTCGATGCGATCGACGCCAAGGTCATTGAGTTGTTCGCCGTGGTCTGCCATGACCTGGCTACGGTTACTGAGGCTCTGTTGAGCGGCAGCAAGGAGGTGAACCGGCAGCTGGCCGACCGGGATCGGGCCATCGATGCGCTCTGTCACGAGATTGAACAGCTGGCCAGCCGGGAGATCTTCTTGCAGGCGCCCGTCGCTTCGGACCTGCGATTCTTGCTGACGGTACTGCGGATCGCGCCCGAGCTAGAGCGCTCCCATGACCTGGAATGCGAGATCGCCGCCCGGGCCAGTCGTCTTCTCGCGGCCGACCTGTCGTCGCGCTGCCGTGGGCTCACCGCGCGGATGGGCGAACTTGCTTGCGACCTGTGGCAGCAGGCCGCGGACTGCTGGTATGGGAGGGACGGCTCGGCCGCCTCGGCCCTCGCCAAGGTTAACGACGAGATGCACGACCTGCATGCCAGCCTGATGGCTGACCTCACCTCGGGCCGGATGACTTCGCCGGCGACGATCGAGCTGGCGTTGGTCGCGCGGCTCTACGAGCGGCTCGGCGACCATGCCGTCAACATCGCCCGGCGGGTGGGCTACCTGGCTGGGTCCTCTCACTGACATGACGCTATTCGCCTCGCGAGCGTCTCCCGGTCCCCGCAGCGGTATGGCGCTGGGAGAGCGCGTGCCGGGTTGACCATGTCCTTTTTCATCGCGCGGGTGGTGGCCGGGCGGCGCGCCGGAAGCAAAGAGTGTCCCTGAAGCGAATGCCCTCAAGGGCTCGAGTCAGCTGACAGTCCGCACACCGGCGTGCCATCGGGCCTCTCTTCCTTGCTGAGGGCAACTAGCGTGTTATAACTGCTTTCGCAGCTTGCGTGATCACTACGGGGTCGCC
Source organism: uncultured Actinomycetota bacterium (assembly GCA_963718765.1). Classification (GTDB taxonomy): domain Bacteria; phylum Actinomycetota; class Actinomycetes; order Streptosporangiales; family Streptosporangiaceae; genus JAJYUU01. Next base: position 144,874 of record CAVQZV010000012.1, on the reverse strand, counting down.
GTGCTGGGTTCCGGCTGGACTGAGCTCGTGGCGGTCGCCAGGTTCGGCCGCACTTGCGGCTGCCCGATTAAGGAACTCGGTGACTTGCGAGAACATTTCGCCGACACTGTGGCCAGCCAGATAGTCCGTGTATGCGTGGCAGCGCGTCGTTCCCGATGCTCGCCCGCTCGGTGCAAGCGACCTAGGTCTGGCTCCAGCACGATCTTCCGCATCCAGGTGGTTACCTGGCCGGGCTCGGGCACGGCTGGATGAAATCGTCCTGATCGGCGTCATAGCTCTTACGGTTTCGGACGAACGGCAGCCCGGCGAGCGTCCCCTCGATGATCTGGCTGCCGCATCCGGGTGTGCCCCGCCTGGACGCCGCTGTAGACGTCCGGCTGGTAGCGCACGAGCGTGGCGTCGGCAATGGTGACCCACCATTCCGACTCGCCGATCACCGCGAATGCTCGTGGCTGGCTCCTGGCACTGACGGTGGACGCCGCTAGATGGTGTCGGCGGCGCACAGGCCCGTTCCGTTGCATACCTGCCCGGTATGCGGCAACCGGAGCTCTTGCCGCAAGCCAGTCGCGCAGCGTTCTAGCGCGTCGAGTCCGCGCTAACAATTCAAGCCGCGTGGGCCTCGATCTCGGTCGGACCTTGCGAGCGCGTTGACTTGCCGATTTCGTGAGGTCACACTGACCGCGATGGAAGGAGGTTGCGGCACACCGCGCCGTCTGTCAGTCGGCTCCGTTCCAGATGTGATCTAGCTGCCGCCGCGGCAGAGCCGGCAGGTATCCCATCGCCAGCCGGCGGCGGGTGGTTGCGCAGCCTTCTGACTGCGATCTGGGAGGTGCGTGCGATGATGCGACGAACAGGGTCCTGGTCCGGGGGTCGGCGCCTGCTTCAGCTGCCTGTCTGGGCGGCAGCTTTCGCGGTGGCTTTTCTGCTCGGTGCGGTTGTCGGGCCGATCGTGGCAAGTGCCCACCCCGTGAACAATTCTGGCCGCAGCGGGCAGTCGCTGGGGGTCCCTCCGTTGAAGCATGTGTTCGTGATCATGATGGAGAACACGTCCTATGACGACCTCCTGTCGCCGAGTAACCCGAATACGATGTTCATTCAGCAGCTCGCGGCCAATAATGGGCTGGCGACTAATTACTTCGGCGTCACTCACGTGAGCCTGCCCAACTACATCGCTGCTACTAGCGGGTCGAACTGGGGCTCCAATAGCGACGACGTCGCCCAGGCGCCGTTGTTCAACCACCAGAATCTGGTCGACCAGCTTGAGTCTGCGGGTGTGAGCTGGAAGGCGTACATGGAAGATCTGCCCTTCGCCGGTGACCTGGTGGCCCAGACTCCGGATGGGCTGTACGTGCGCAAGCACGACCCGTTCCTGATGTACCCGGACGTCTTCAACAACCCCACGCGGGCCGACAACGTCGTCCCGCTGACGCAGCTCAGCACCGACTTGGCGACCGGGAGTGTGCCGCAGTTCGTCTGGATCACCCCGAACGTTTGCAACGACATGCACGGGGGCGCAACGGCCTGCCCGTTCCCCAGTTCACCGACCGACCCCCTGCAGGCCGCGCTGTATCAGGACGGCGACACCTTCCTGAGCACCTGGGTGGAGGCCATCACGCATAGCAAGGCGTGGACCGGACACTCGGCCATCTTCATCACCTGGGACGAGGGCGGTTTCGAAGACCAGTCCCCGTTCGGGCCGACCGACACCGCACCCGGTCCCGATTCCCCCATCCTGCCCGCCACGCCCGCCAACCCGGCCAGCGGCGGCGGTGGTGACCTGGCTGGCGGCACCATATACGGCGGTGGGCACGTCCCGATGATCGTGATTGCCAGGCGCGTCGGGCACCGTGTCGACTCCGCACCCGCAGACCACTATTCGCTGCTGCAGACGATTGAGCTGAATTTCGGCCTTCCGCTGCTGGGTGATGCCGGCGACACCGTCCAGGTGGCCAACCTCAGCTCGCTGCTCAGGTAAGCCGGAGCACAGGCGGCAGCCCCAGGGCTGACGGGGCGATTGATTCCGAGGCTGTCGCCTCGCTGGCCCGACCGCAATCGGGGCGGCAAGGGCGACGTTGTCATCTTCGTCCCTCCCATGTGCACCGCGGCACGCATCGGCGAGGAGTCCCGCTTCGCCTGCGCCGACATCGATACCAGTCCTGGGCCGGGACCGGCCGGCGGCAGACGTCGGAGATCCAGCGCGTGATCATCGGAAGGGCCGTCACCGGGCTTGACGTGCGGGGATAACCACTGGTCGTAGCAAGAGTGCTGGGCCTGAAGGGGGCCGTGCACTCGGAATCTTCGAGGCACGCCGTTTGCCCGTAGCAAGATCTGGAACCATCCAGCGCTGTCCATGCGGGCCGCATGTCTCAGCTAGCGAGGGGCGCGGGCGGCAGCCCCGCTGGACTCATGAAGGCAAAGACCTGGCTGGTGCCCGGAGCACCGGACAGTACTCGTTCAGACGTTCTACAACGGTGGCAGCCTCGTGGCGGTCGCCAGGGAACTCGGCATCCCGCATGGCACGGCCAGATCACGCATGCACTACGCGCTGCAGGCGCTGCGCCAGCAGCTGCATGAGACCGGCGAGATCGCGTGCTGATGTTCAGTCGTGCGCGCGCAGACGTCGCGGCTGCTGGTGCGGTGCCCGGAACGTCGTCTCCCGCCACGGGCCGTCGGACCGGTCTCCGGCTGACCAATGCCATGCTCCTCGGCACCGCCGCCCTGGATCTCACCCGCTGCAGCCTGGTTCTCATGACATCCCGCCAGGCCGCCTCGACCGCCGGGCTGGTCACGGCCGGCATCGGAGCGGCCGTCGTCAGCATGGCCTCTGCGCGGGGGTACCGGACCGGTAAGCGCGGGGCGGCCTGGGCAGCGCTGGTGATCGGCGTCGCGTCAGCACCCCAAGCGTCCGCGTCCGGTTTCCGCGCCCCGTTCACGATCCCGGACGCGGCAACTGCTGTACTCGGAGTCCTGCTGAGCGTGGCCGTCATCGCCGAATACGGCTGCCCATCGAAGTCGTCGGACCATTCCGAGAGTCCCTGGATGGCTCCGCCCCCCAGTCAGCCAGATCGAAACCCGCTGATCAGGCTCGACCGGATCCTCCTAGAGACGGATCATCCGTTCGGTAACCGATCCGAGTCGCGCCGCCCGCCGCCCAGGCAACCTCGCAAAAAGCGAGAGTGCCGCCAGTGCCGCGCTCGGCGCCTCACGTGACACGGTCGGGCGCTGGACCTGCCGCAAACCTAAAGGCCATCTCCGAGAAATTAAGTCTCGTCGAGATGTTCTCCCATGACTTCCAGGTTCAGTTTCTTGCCGTCTGACGGAACCCTGCGCTCCTCCAGTGACCGCCTCGTTTCTTCCATAGCGCACACCGGAACCTGTCGGCTATGGCCTAAAGAGCGTGCTGAGTTGGTGCTGACATGCTCCTGGCTATGAGGCCATCTAGCTGGGGAAACTGCACGGACGTCCAGGAGCTTCACGATTTTTCGAGGGCACGTCGGAGATCCAGCGCATGATCATCGGTAGGGCCATCACCGGGCTCGACGTGTGGTAATAACCGCAGGTCATGGCGCTGGTGCGGATCTTAAAGAGCCGTTGACTCGGGCTTGGGCGGTTGCGTACCCGCGCTGGACAGCAGGGCTCGCGATGCGCCCAGGCGCGGTCGGCCGGGCTAGCTGTGCGGGGGCGGGGCCTTCCGGTCATGGCGCTCAGGGTGGCCTTTGAGGCGGCCTTCGGACTCATGACGCGAACCTGACTGCCCGTCAGGGGGGAGGGCGCGGTCCGGTCCTGCCCAGGCGGCTGGCGGTGGCGTGCATCTTCGCCGTGAACGCGTCCTGGCTGCCGGCGTTGCACCGCGCGAGTAGCCCGGCGGTGTTGTCGGTCGACGGCGGCAGCAGCGCCGCCAGCGCATTGCGCTCGGCCATCGCCTCCCCGGCGGCGATGGCCACTATCGTGTCGCCGTCGCGAGCCTGCGACGGGTAGGCGGCCGCATCCGACGGCTCGACCGTGATATCCGGACGCGACCCCCCTGCAGACAGGGGATGATCCTGCAGGATCATGTAGGCGGTCATCAGATTTGGCGACGCTGGCTTTGTCCCACCGCTCGCGACCATGGCGTGCGCATCACTCGGCGCGCAGCGCCGTGGCCGCAGCGGCCCGGGCTGCCCAGCCGGCGGGCAGCAGTGCCCCGGCCACGGCGATCAGCAGGCCAGCGAGGGCGAGCAGCGCGAACTCGGGACCGGTGTAGACGGCGATGTAGCTGGGCGGGATGTTGGTGGCCCCGGCGTGCGCCATGACCGGGAGCACGTACCGGTGCACGGCCATCCCGGCCGGCACGGCGACAAGCCCGGCAGCGAGCCCGGGCCCGGCGACCCAGCAGATGACCATGATGATGGTCTGCCGCGGCGTCATGCCGATCGCCCTGAAGATGCCGAGGTCGTGGACCCGCTCCCTGGTGTGCAGCAGGACGGTGTTGAGGACGCCTAGCCCGGCTACCACGGCCAGCAGCAAGGTCAGCAGCGCGATCAGGGCGGTCAGGGTCACGAAGAACGGATCATTGGTATTGAGGCTGAAGGAACTGCCGGACCCGAGCGACCGGCCAAGGCTCGCGGCGTATGCGCGAGGATCGGTGCCCGGCCGCAGGCCGACGTCGTATGCCGGCGCGATGAGGCCGGGGTCGGCGGCGGCGAGCGTCCGCCAGTCGGTGAGCATCGCGAGGCCACGGTTGTCCGTATCGAAGACCTCGCCGGTGATCCGCACCGGAATCTGGTGCCCGGCATACTCGACGATGACGGTGTCGCCGATAGCCGTGCCGGTGACGGTGAGGAAATTGGTCGGAACGACGGCCTGGCCGGGCCCGGTGTACCAGTGTCCGCTGATCATGTCGTAGCCGGTCCACTGCGCGTTCCCGCGGAACGCGGTCACGTCGACCTGACCGGTCAGCCCGGCGATGCTGACCCGCGCGTCGGCCTCGGCTACGTACCGGAGCGTGGCCGGCTGCGCCTGCAGCGCGGCCTCGACCGCGCGCTCCTGCGCCGCGACCGGAAGCGGTGCCGGCTGGCCCGGGCCGGGGTGGTTGGCCGGGCCGCTAGGCCCGGACGGCAGGTAGACCTGCAAAGGCTCGGCCTGCGAGTGCGACTGGCCGACCACCACGCGATTGAGCGATCCGGTCAGGCCGGCCGCGAAGGTGACGGTGGTGGCGCCCAGCAGGACGGCCGTGAGGGTGACCGCGGTGCGTGCTGGCCGGGTGAACGGCGCGGCGAGCCCGATGGTCATGGGCCGCGGGAGCCGCAGCCTGGCCAGCAGCCGGTGGGCGGCATAACCGCGGCCCTGCAGCGGGGCCCGCCCGATCGCGATCGCCTGGACCGCGCTGAGCCGTCCGGCGCGGATAGCTGGCGCAATCGCGGCGAGCCCGGCCAGGCAGCACATCGCCACCGGCACGGTGACGTCCACCCAGGCAGGCACGACCAGGGCGCCGACCTGATAGACGCTCGCGGTCCGGCTGAGCACGGGCACGGCAAGCACATTGCCGAGCACGACTCCCGCCGCGCAGCCCGCCAAGGCTGGCACGGTGATCTGGGAGGCGTAGGTGGCGACGACCTGGGCAGGCGTGAAACCGATGCTCTTCAGCACCCCGATCCGCCGGAAGCCGGCGACGACCGCGCCGCTGACCACGTTGACGACGATCAGCACCGACAGGACCAGGCCGATGAGGCCGAAGGCGACGACGAACGGGACGATCGGCGCGATGCCCGTGTCCTCCTGCTCCCGGACGGCCAGATACGACTGCGTCGCCACGATGGCGCCGCGGGGCAGCGACCTGGCCAGGGCCCGGACGTCGGCGCGGAGCGCGCCGACGGTGCCGGCGGAAGCGAACCGGTACAGCAGTTGCGCGCTCGGCGGGTTGCCCGGCGCGCGCAGCGCCGCGACCTCGGCCGGCAGCACCCAGCCGTCCGCGGTCTGCCCGACGGAGTTGGCGACGCCGACGAGGGTCAGCACCGGCGAGCCGGGCACGCCGCGGGCGGTGATATGCGCGCCGAGATCCAGGCCAAGGCCAGAGTCGCTGGACAGCACGAACTCACCGGGTCGCTGCGGCCAGCGGCCGTGAATGAGAGTCAGGTCATCGAGCGGCCCGCCGGGCCAGGGCCGGCCGACGAGCGTGATCGGCGGCGCGCTGTAGCCACCGCCAGGGCCACCGCCAATGACCGGATTGACCGTTACCTCGCCGAACGGACCGGACAGCGCCGTGACGCCGGGCAGCCTTCCGGTCGCTGCTAGCTGTGCCGGAGTTGCCCGGCTTGTATCGACGGTGACCGCCAGGTGAGCGCCGCGCTGCGCTGCGAACGCGGCGTCGAACGGTGACCTGGAGTCGACAACGAGGCCGAGGGCAAGCGTGCAGGCGGCGGTCGAGACCAGCACGACGACGCCGATCACGATCGTGGTTGCCCGGCGCCGCGCCACGCCCCCGCGGGCGGCGACCGCCACCGCGCCAGGCCGCCAGCGCATCATCGCCGCGCCCCGTTCATGACGTCGGCGGCGATCGTGCCGTCGACGAGCTGCACGGTCCGGCTGGCGTAGCGAGCCGCGAGCTGCGGGTTGTGGGTGACGAGAAGGAGCGTCTGGCCGGCCCGGTTGAGGTCGAGCAGCACCTCACCGATCTCGTCGCCGGCCGCTGTGTCCAGCGCGCCGGTCGGCTCGTCGGCGAGTAGCAGCGCCGGGCGGTTCACCAGCGCCCGGGCGATCGCCACCCGCTGCCGTTCACCGCCCGACAGCCGGGCCGGATAGGCGTGCTCGTGCTGGGAGATCCGCAGCGCGGCGAGCAACTCGCCGGCCCGTGCCCGGGCGTCTGCTCCTGCGCATCCCCGGCGAGCTGGGCCGGCAGCAGTACGTTGTCGAGGACGGTCAGGTCGTCGAGCAGGTTGAAGAACTGGAAGATCATGCCGATCTGCTGGCGGCGGAACCTGGCTACGCCGGACTCGGTCATCCGGTCGATCCGCTTCCCGCCAACAGTGACCGCGCCGCGAGTCGGCCGGTCGAGGCCGGCGACGAGATTGAGCAAGGTTGACTTTCCGCTGCCGGACGGTCCCATGATGGCGACCGCCTCGCCGGCCGCCACCTGGAGGCCGATGCCGTCGAGGGCGGCCCGGCCGGCACCACCGTAACGCTTCGTAACATCGTCGAGCCGTATCAGTGCGTCCATGGCGTGCACGGTAGGCGGGCGATGGCGCGCTGCGCGTCCGCCGAATGCGGCAATCTCGCTACCACATCAGGCGGAGCATGGCCGAGCGTCATCCTTTTGAGGTAACGGGCTACCGCTACTGGTGGACGTCAGCAGGGCCGCGGAGCGTCGACAATAGGTCCATGATCAGGCTTTCCGAGCTGCGTGCCTGGCCGTCCCGGCTGCTTGCCTTCGCCCGGGTGACAGAGCCGCGACCCGTGCTGAGTTACCGGGCTGTCGGTCTCGATGCCCTGCTGGCATGCGCCGCCTTCATCGCCTCCCTGATGATCGACGACCGTCGTCCCTGGTCGGTCGGCGGGGCAGCGCTGGCGGCCCAGCTGATCACAACGGCCCCGCTAGCGCTGCGCCGCGTCTACCCGGTTGCGGTGTTCTGGGTGGTGCTGCTCGGCATCGTGGCCGAAGACCAGGACACGAACTTCATCTCATTCGGCGCGCATCATGCTGGCTGCATACTCCGCGGTGTGCACAGCCGTTACCGCGGCGCGGCGGTGCTGAGCGTGCTGTTCGCCGGGGTCATTGTCACGGCCATATACTCCGACACTACGATCCCGCAGCCAGGCAGGTTCACCGCCCTGTTCGTGCTCATCCCGGTCGTGCTCGTCGGGACCGCCGTGCGGCGGTGGCGGCACCAGGCGGGACACTCGCAGGAACGGCTCGAGCGTGCCGAGGCCGAGCACCGCGCGGCCACGGTGCGAGCCCTGGCTGCCGAGCGCTCGCGGATCGCCGGCGAGCTGCACGATGTTGTCACCCACAATGTCAGCGTCATGGTCGTGCAGGCCGGCGCCGCCCGGCGGGTTCTCGCCGGGTCGCCGGACGACGCGAGGGCAGCACTGCTGGCCGTGGAGGCGAGCGGCCGCACGGCCCTGGTTGAGCTGCAGCATCTGCTCGGCCTGCTATCCCCGGTCGAGGGCATGCAGGCGCATACCGACGCCGGTGAGCCGGACGCACCCTTGCAGCCGCAGCCTGGCCTTGATCACCTTCAGTCGCTGGTCGACCGGGTCGCCTCCGCCGGCCTGCCGGTTGAGCTGACCGTCACCGGGCAGCCGCGGACGCTGCCGCCTGGCCTCGACCTCACGGCCTACCGGGTTGTGCAGGAAGCCCTGACCAACGCCATGAAGCATGCCGGGCAGGCCGCGGCCGTCGTGACACTCGACTATCGCGAGGATGCGGTGGTCGTCGACGTCAGCGACAATGGCGGGCGCGATCACCTGCCAGGCCGGGCAGCGAGCTCAGTCAGGACCAGCCCGGCCGGCGTCGCGGGGAGCGGCCGTGGCCTGCTCGGCCTACGCGAGCGGCTGTCGCTCTACGGCGGGGAGTTCGACGCCGGGCCGCGCCCGGCCGGGGGCTGGCGGGTGAGAGCGACGCTGCCTGACGTCGCGGTCACCGCATCCTCATGAGCGTCCCCGGCCCGGTGGCGCTGGCCAGGCGTGCCCGGGCAGCCCACGGTGGTGATCGCCGACGATCAGGCCCTGGTCCGCGCCGGATTCCGGATGATCCTGGCCGAGGCCGGCATCCCGGTGGTCGCGGAGGCCGCCGATGGCGCCGAGGCCGTGAGCGCGGTGCTGAAGCACAAACCCGGCGTCGTGCTCATGGATATCAGGATGCCGGACATGGACGGGCTCGAGGCGACCCGGCGCATCCTCGCGGCGCGGCCGGCCAGGGAGTGCCGGATCATCATCCTGACCACGTTCGACCTGGATCAGTACGTTTACGCGGCGCTGACCGCCGGGGCCAGCGGATTCCTGCTCAAGCACGTGACGCCGGAGTACCTGGTATCCGCGGTCCGGCTGGTGCGCTCCGGGGATGCGCTGCTATCGCCGTCGATCACCCGCCGGCTGGTGGAGCGGTTTGCGCCCGCGGAGCCCGTGAACGTGCCGGTCCATGCTGACCTGACTGCACTCACGCCCCGTGAGCTCGAAGTGCTGCGGCTGCTCGCGCATGGCCTCAGCAACGCCGAGCTGGCCGGCCGCCTCACCCTCAGCGAGGCCACGGTCAAGACGCACGTCGGGCGCATTCTCACTAAGCTCCAGCTCAGGGACCGGGTCCAGGCTGTCGTGCTGGCTTATCAGACTGGACTCGTGGGAGTTCACGAGGGGACGCCGGAATGAATCGCCGGCATTTCTGACCTTCACTGTCCGGCCGACCCCGGCGTTGTCGAACACCACAACTTCGTGATGGGCGGCCAGGGCGTCGATGAAACTCGACGGCCAGCCGTCCATGGACGCACCCGCTCCGGTGATGAGCAGCAGCGCGGGCCCGCTGCCCAGCTCGCGGTAGGCGACCGTCCCGGCAGAGGTGCGGACGACGCGTGTGGCCGCAGTCAGTACATCCGGGCCGCTGCCAGACCCGCATCCCGCCAGCGCCGCCGCGCAGCACACCGCCAGCATCCAACTGACCGGGAACGTCATGTGCTCCGCCCAGGCCGGCATGACTACCTACTTCCTGGCCGAGCAGGAAGGCCCGGTAAGCGAGCCTAATTCCCTTGGACACTGGCCGAATTCAGCCGCGTTCTCTCACCGTCGTGATCTTGCTCACCGCATACGTGGAGCCGTCGGCTGGTATGCCCGCGGCCGCCAGAATGGCGTCGGCCGAGCCTGCGCCGGGACGGCGCGCTGCGCGGAGCGCACGGGCTGCGGCTGCCGGGGGAGCCATTGGCGGGACCACCAGCAGGACGAGGTCGTCACGGCCGGCCATGGTCAGCAGGACCGTGTTCATGTTCATGTACCGGAACCAGGCCACGTGTACCTCGCGGCCGCCGGCCGTGAGCTTGTGCGGAATATTGTGGAATGCATCGAGCTGCAGTGCCACCCGGCGCACCCGCCCGGCCCGGGTGCTCAGCTCGGCGATGAGCCCGGGCAGCTCAGCGGTCGCGTCTCTGGAGCGGGGCCACCACCCGCCGCCCAGGCCGGCATGCGGCGCTGTCGAGGGGACCAGGCTGAGCCGTGCCCGCTCACTGAGGCTTGGGCGTAGATGGCCGCTTGCCGACCGAGTGGGGCGCCGTCGTCATCGAGGCGGGACAGCGCAAGCTGGTCCGCAAGGTACTCGTCGGCCGATGTCGTGCTCGCTGCTGCACGCCTTCGTTGTGAGGAGAGCTACTGGACCGTGCGTTCGGCGTGCTGGTCGCGATGGCTACCGCCGGCGGCGGCTGCGCAGCATCATGTTGGCGGCTAACACGGCGATGGCGATGACCAGGCCGATGAACATGGCACGCACCTTTAATGGCCCTGGGTTTGCTAGCGGCCGGCGGCGGATGCTCCCAGTGCTCCTCTGAGGGATATGCCGGCAATTTGAAACTAGCAATTTTCTTCCGGGGAATGCGCCGGGGCACAGGGTGACGGCGGAAGCAGGCCGGCGAGTGCCGGCTGACCTAGCAGGCGCTGTCGGTGACCGGATCGGATCATAGTCAGCACGAACCCCGCGCCGGGGCCGTCCGCGCCCGCGCCGCCGCCCACGCGGTGCCGGCTCGCCGAGTTGAGGCATGGCCGGCTCGGCTGCTACGAGGTTCCGGGAGGCTGCTGCTGATCACTATCGCTGATGCTGGATTGCTCGCGACCGGGTGCTGAGTCCCGGCGGTTCTGGCCGGAGCCGTCGCCCACGAGCATGGCGAGGACGTCGCCGATGGCGGGTTCCTGGCTGGCGGGCTCGGGCAACGGGAGGTGCGCCTGGATCTGGTAGCGGTTGCGGCGGCCGTGCTTGTGCTTGACGACGTAGCCGGCGGTGGTCAGGTCGGTGACGATTGCATGGGCGCTGCGCTCGGTGATGCCCAGGCTGGCCGCGAGGTCGCGGAGCCGGACGCCGGGGTCGCGTGCGATGCACAGCAGCACCCGGGCGTGGTTGGTGAGGAACTTCCAGGTCTCCACTCTCAGAAACTTACCACACATTTCTAGAAATCGATTGCGAGTTTTTGATTTCCTGTGTAGGCTGGGAGCAGATCCGGACAGTCAAGCAGCCGACGGCCGCAACGAGACCGGGTCACTCAGCGAGATGCCCGGCCACGCTTCAGCGGCCCGCTCTCACTGGCGAAGGAAGCACCGCCATGACCGAGCAACCAGCCCCCCGGGGCGCCACCACCACCCTGCCGCCGCAGTCCGCCAACGGCACCTCCCCCCAGCTGCCACCCGCGGCCCCGGCGCGTAAGTCCGGGCGGACGCACACCCGGATCCGCGGCATGCGGACCAGCCTCATCGCCGCCGCCGCCGGCCTGATCGTGGTGATGATCTTCATCATCCAGAACGCGCACGCGGTGAACATCAGCTTCCTGGGCGCGCACCTGCGCCTGTCGCTGGCCGTCGCCCTGGTCCTCGCCGCCATCGCCGGCGCCCTCATCATGGCCGCCGCCGGAACCGCCCGGATCACCCAGCTGCGGCGGATCATGCGCCGCGACCGGCGCCAGCCGCCGGCCAGCTGACACCGTCACCGCAAGACCCGGCAACCGCCTGGATCATGCGTGCCCTAAGCGACAACCCTGCTGCAGGCCGCGCCCCGTCCGGACAGACCGGCTACCAACTCACGCGCAACCCACGCACGTCACTGATTAAGGAGCCCGTCATGGGCATCATCGCTTGGATCATCCTCGGACTCGGCGCAGGCCTGCTCGCCAACATGCTGATCCCCGGCAAAAGACAGCAAGGCCTCATCATCACCTGCCTGATCGGCATCGCCGGAGCCCTCGGCGGCGGCTGGGCCGCCACCAAGATCTTCCACATCCAAACTCTGCATGGCTTCTTCAACGCCTCCACCTGGCTCACTGCCATCGCCGGCGCAGCCATCCTGCTGCTCGCCTACCACCTGGTCACCCGCCAGTCCGGCAGTTCGCGGTCCGGCTCGTCCCGGACCCGGTCGCGCCGCCGGTACGCGCACCGCTGACCTGGACGGTGCCCGCCTGGCCGGGTGCCGGCCAGGCGGGCAGGCACGTGATCAGCGCCAGGCAACTGGCTTGTCATCACGGTCGGCGCATCCGCTGGTTCGCGGGCCCGTCGCGGGCGCTGGCTTGCCGATGGATCCCACACCCCTCCGAGAGCCGCAAATGGCATCAGCGGCATTGCCCGGCATTGCCGGGGGGCCTGCTGCTCATGGAATACGCCCTCGAGCTCAACCGGCTGATCGAGCTGCAGATGGAGGGCGCAGTCGGCTAGCGACCTTCTTCAGGGGGCGCTCGAGTATTGTGCCCCGCCTGCCAGGCCCGCGCCGGCTTGCGGCTTCGGCCAGGAACGGCGCGAGGTACCGCCGTCTGCGCGGGAGGAGTACGGTTGGGACGCTGCTCCGGACCCCGGTAGCTGGCAGATCCGCGAGTATCGCGGCTGCGCTGAAGGGTTCGGAGTTTTCTTTCGTGCGCGTGCGTGGTGCCCGACCAGCAGAATCTGGGCCGAGGAGGAAGTCGGCAGGCGGCCTGTGTCTCACGGAGCGTTCGCTGCTCGGCGGCCGGTCCCGCGCCACCCAGTCAGGTCCGTACACCGTCGGGCGATTGGCCATCGCAAGGGCGGGCCGGCTGTCGAAGCAAGGACCGGCCGGAAGATCGGAAGGAAGGCCCATGTTCGACATGGAGCTGAGCGTCGCGGGACAGGGCGGTCACGCCGTGGTCGCCTTGTACGGCGAGCTTGGTCTAGCCGACGCCCCGGCTCTCGCTTCACATCTGATGACGGCCGTGGCTGCCTGTGGGCCGTCGATCATCGTGGATTTGGCCGGCCTGGCCTTCATCGACCACTTCGGCCTGGAAGTTCTGGTGCGGATGCTCCAATGGACACGGGAAAGCGGTGGCGACATGCCCCTCGCCGCCCCGCAGCAGCGTGTTCGCAGGGTGCTGAGCGTCACCGGACTAATGGACAGGTTCTCGGTTCATCCAAGCGTGGATCAAGCTGCGACTGGCTTGAGGATGGCGACGCTGGCGGCAGCCGCGCCGTAGAAACCTAAGCCGCCCGCTCGACGAGCTAACTTCAGTCTTTCGCCTGTAATTGCGTGGTCGCCACGAGCAATTTTGCAAAAGGTAGCCCGACATTAGGAGCAATTCATGACAGCGCTGACGCTCGACCAGATAGCCGCAAAGATCGCCACAGCAGTTGCTGGGCTTGCCTCTGCAACCACGCAGTACGACCGGAACGTGCTCGCCCAGGTCCGCGACGATTACCGCCGATACGCCGCTGATAGGACTAAGCAGATGGCCAAGGCCGCCGCTGCTTCAGGCGGACAGCTCGGCGACTGACATCGCAAGTCTGGTAGGCGCTGGCGCAAGCAGACGCTTGACACGGAGGCAGGCCTGGGAACCCTGGCGAAGCGTCAAACAGTTCCTCGGGCCCGTAGCTGCCGAAGCTAGCGCCCGTTGGCCAGGGCGCTGGCTGACATCGGCGGCTGGGTCGGCTACTGGTACCGGGACGCGATTGGTCGCGCCGGTCTCGGCGTCTGCCTTGGCAGGCTACATGCACCTGCAGTCGTACCCGTGCGCGTCGCTGTGCAAGACGTTCACGTTCAGCAGTGTCCTAAACCGTGGCCCCGATCGCGGTAACGGTATAGCCGTTCTTGCCGCCGGCCGTCACGACGTAGCCCAGCGCGGTCAGAGCTGAAGCGAGTCTGGCGTCGGGGAGCGTGTAGGCCATCACGGTCAGGCTGCACGGGGACGGAGCGCTCGCCGCTGCGGCCTCAGCGAAGGTGAAGCTCGGGCGAGCGGCGATCCAATTGGCGAGCTCGGGTATTCGGGTCGCCAGGCCCACCGCGGCGAAGTGTGCTGTGGGCTTGGCAGCCCCGGAGACTGCGGGCTTGCGCGAGACTGCGGGCTTGTTGTTCTCGGCTGTGTGCTGGGCGTCGGTGGCAGCTGCCGACTCGCCGGGCGGCTCGCGGCTGGTAGTCGGTGACCCGCCGGACGCCGCGACTGTGGTGTGCGCGGGCGGCGCGGCGAGCTGAGCGGCGAGCTGAGCGGCTGCTGCGTTGGCGGTCTGGTTCACTGCTCGGTTTGCGGTGCTGGTCATCTGGTGCTCCTCAGTTGAGGGGTTCGGTGGATCTCCGCGCACCCCGCTAGGTACAACGCTACCTTCGCGGAATTCCATAAAAGTGATGAATATGCTTATATCGTGTAACTGATTTGAAAAGCGAAAAATTAGCACCAGTTTGTATGGGAAGAGGAAGCCCCAGCGGACCACAGCGGCAGCATGGAGATCGTCGGCCGCGAGCTCTGGCTCGACACGCGGGAGCTCATCGCCTGGACACGACCAACCTGAGCCCGCAACTCGAGCAGACGCACACGAGCGCGCGAAAAGGCGAACCGGTCGAGGCCCTCGGCTTGGTCGGGAATGCGGCCCCGAGGGACTGACTTCGGCGTTGCCGGCATGTTCGTGATGGCAATCGCCGGTTGCTTGCCCGGCTCGCGGGACTCGTGGCGCCGGGAGCTGTCTTGGTGGGCACCACCGTCACCCAGCGGCCTGCGCCCAGGTCGACTTGCGTGCCCGCTACCAGCTCCTGATCACACCCTGGTGGCCGCAGTGCAACATCGCTGCCGAACGGATGACCGCCATAGTCGATCGCATTGGCTGGGCACTCGGTAAGCACGTGCACGACGGCGACGATCACGCCGTTCTGCTACTGCGTCGAACATGAAGACAGCTCCGACACCGCGCTGCGCTGGAGGCTTCTGGAAGGTCGCGAGCCCTTCCGCGGGACAGCGCGCAGCGCAGACCGTGGTACCCGACTTCGGCCGCGCAAGTGCGCTGATGTTGTACGCCGAGGACACAGACCCGCACGCGGGCGGCTCATGGGAAGCAGGTCAGTGACCCGCAGAAATGATCAAGGCCAGATGACCGCTGCACCAATAATTTCGACCTTGCGCGCGCGTTTTGCCGTGCCGGCGACTGGGCGCGGGTGCAGTTGTGAGCGCACCGATGTCAGGAGGGCTTCGTCGATTCGCCGGAGTCTGCAGTGGCCGCAGCTTATGCGCTCGTCACGAAGTTATGAATGAAACGGGCTACCCGGTCGAATACGACGACCGGGCAATGGCCGACCTTTCCGTCGAACATTTCCTAACGGTTGGCCACTACCTGGCGGCGCAGCAGATCACCACGAACACAGCCGCCGACAACGTCGAGGCCGGGACCAGCGCCAGGAGCTGATCCACTATCGAGCCTTCTTCGCCGGCCTGCTCCAACAAGCCAGTCGCAACCACCGTTCTCCGACGCTGCAAGCAGCTTGAGCCGGATGAAGGACCCGGCAATCACGCCGGGCAGCGTTCCTGCGATCAAGATGACAGCCAGGCTGCCGCCTGTCCCTGCCGCAGCGCGGCCTCGGTGCCGCCGGCTTGGTGGAACGCCTCGATGCTGTCTGCCAGGTGGACGAGGCGGATGGCCGGCGCAAGCGCATCGGCGCCAGCCGAGCCCGGTATTCCCTTCCCGTCCCACCGCTCGAATGACTGAAGAACGGGCTCGCACACCGCGGGACCGAGGTCCAGCCGCTCAGCGAAATTGCTCGCCTCCCGGCAGTGCGACATCATCACCTGCTACACCGAGCGGCCAGCGGTCGCCAGGAACGCTCCAACCATCCCGACCCGGCGGAACCCGGACTTACCCCGGCCGAGGTGACGGGCCACGGGCCACGAACAGCGCCAGCGTCACACCCCCGAGGTCTTCATCGCGCGTGCGGCATACAGCTCCGTCTCATCGCCAAAGAGCGCTGCCACCTCACTGGTGTCCGTGGCACGTCCAACCCACGTCAGCAGCGATGTGAAGTACGAAGACGTCCGGGTCACCTGCCCCATCCCGGCTGCCGCCCCCGGCGCGCTGGTAGTGCCTCATCTGCATACGCGGGAGGACGAGTACTCCATCGTCACTGAGGGGGAGATTGGGTTCAGGTCCGGCAACCGCGAAGTTGTTCTGGGCGCAGGCGGCTATATCACGAAGCCGCGCGGTGAGATGCACACCATGTGGAACGCCGGCCAGGTACCGGCCCGAATGATCGAGATCATCAGCCCGCCCGGATTCGAGAGCGTCTTCCGGCAGTTGTCCGAGATTCTCGCAGGCGGACCACCCGATCCCGAGCAGTTGATGCCACTCGCTGCACGCTATGGCATCCAGCTAGGCCAGCCGAGCTGGCTTCCGGACGTCATCGCCCGCTACAACCTGACCACGCCGATGTAGCGAGGCATTGGTCCTCTGCTCTTCGCCGACGGCCAGCCTGGTCTTGCTCCGTGCACGGCCAGGCGGGCCAAGCCCGAGCTAAGGAGGC
Organism: uncultured Actinomycetota bacterium; assembly: GCA_963718765.1. GTDB lineage: Bacteria > Actinomycetota > Actinomycetes > Streptosporangiales > Streptosporangiaceae > JAJYUU01. The sequence continues at coordinate 128,439 of CAVQZV010000012.1, read as the reverse complement.
CGCCCGCAAAACAGGAGATCGCGCGCTGTTCGCGGAAGGAGCGGACGCTCGTCTAAATACGCTGCCCCTGACCAGCCGATCCGATGCGCCCGGAACAGAATTGCGCGCCGTGACACCATGCTTGTTGATGCGCAACTGCGTGCGCCGCGCGGTGACCCACCGGGGCCTGCGTCACCGCGGATTGGCCGCTGACCTTCCACCTGGCATGGGCGTGGCTCAGGCGAGGGCGACCGGATCGCTGCGACGGATCGCGCCGCCGACGATCACATCGGCGTAGACCCCGACGTTTACCTGATTGTGCTGGGCTGCGGTACGCAGGATGCCGGAGTCCTTGGGCAGGTCGTCCTGCGGCAGCGTGGTCATGACGCAGCGAGCGCAGGCACCGGTGACGCGCAAGAGGACACGGTCCCCGATCGCGAGCGTGTGACCGATCCAGTTATCCTCTGCGAAACCCTGCTCATCCGGGGCGGTCGCCACGACGATGTTAGGCCGGAAGCGCCGCGCCTCGAAGCGCCCCTGCGGATATAGCGCGCGGAGCCGGTCTATGGTCGCGGTCGTCAACACGTGTACGAGGGCACAGTCGAAGAAGGTCCCCGCCGGCAGGTCGAAGTCGGTCACGGTGTCCCTGAGGTCAAGGCCTTCCATATCCGGCCAGAATTCCTCGGCCGTGCCGCCCGGCTCGCCCTCGGGCTGCGTAGCCGCGAACGCGACCTGGCGGCCGAGCACGCCGGACAGGATCTGCGGCAAGGCGGGCTGGCCGCTGGTCACGGCAGTCCCGTCGGGAAGGGTCAAGCGGACCTCGGGCAGCTCCCGTCCGGGCTGCGGGGGCTCGACGTAGGCGGCGCGGAAGTCCAGGAAATTTCCCCATTTGCGCGGATTCTTCGCGCCCGCGACCTTTCCGGTCGCGGCGTCGATGACGGCGAACCGGCGGTCCCCCAGCAGTCCGCGCTCGGTGACCTCCGCGGCGTTTAGCTCCTCTCCCAGCATCGACTTCACCGGATAGCGCCACAGCGCTGCAACAGATCCGCCCCCGGAGCGGACCCAGTCTGAAGACGACGGATCGGCTTGCATAACGGCCCCCCAGCCAGCCCTCATCACACACACCCCCGTGCAGAGCGGCAGAAACCAGCTTACGGGCGGTCTTCATCGAGGCTTGCGTCACGGTGCGCTGCTGGCCCCCGACGCCGTCCGGCTCGCCCGCGCTGAGTCAGGTGCAGCGCTCTGGGCCAGTGGTCGATGCTGTATGCGGCAGGGTGCTGGACCTAGCGCAACCTAGAGGCGATTTCCGAGAGACTAAATCTCGTCGAGATGTTGTCCGCATGGCTTCCAGGTCCAGTTTCTTGCCGTCTGACGGAAGCTGCGTTCCTCCAGCGGCCACTTCGCTTCCTTGATGACGCACACCGGAACCAGTCGGCTATGAGCTAACCGAAGCGCCCTCCCAGAATCCTGGGAGGGCAAACCGCGGCGGCGTTAAGACGAGGCGGAGATGGTTAGCGGCCAGGCCGATACCTGGATGTCATGCCGTGTGGGCGTAATCGGCTGTCCAGACGTCGACAAGGTCCAGCATGGTTCGCGACGGCTCGGGCGGCACGAACCCGAGAATCTCCTGCAGCAGCGTGTGGACGACGGGATGCAACCGGTCGTGCTCGAACGCGTCCCAGTCGTCCTTGGACTGCCATACATCTACGTAGCGCAGTCCGGTTTCGGTTCGGTAGGCCAGATGCGCGATCATGCCGGGCGCGGGCTCCGTGCCGATGCCGTCCTTGATGCGGGTGTAGATCTCGGTGTCTATCGGCACCTCGTAGGTGAATGCGTATGTCATCGCGGTTGCCTCCCCAATATTAATCCGAAGATATTTCGGATTAATATTGCTATCATGGACCCCGTGCAGCCACACGTCAAGCGCCGGTACGACGCGACCAAGCGCCGGGAAGCAGCCGCGCGCACACGGCAGGCGATCCTCGACGCCGCGCTTGAGCTGTTCACCGCGCGCGGCTACACAGCCACCTCGATGGCCGCGGTTGCCGCGCGGGCCGATGTGGCGCTCGACACCATCTATGCATCGGTCGGCCGCAAGCCCGAGCTAGCCCGACTGCTGATCGAGACCGCGATCTCCGGCGGCACGCAGGCCGTGGCCGCAGACGAGCGCGACTATGTGCAGGCGATCCAGGCTGCACCCGATGCTGAAACCAAGATCCAGATCTATGCTGCGGCGATGCGGATGATCGCCGGCCGTCTTGCTCCTGTTCTTGGCATGATCCAGCAGGCTGCCGGGGCCGAGCCGGAGCTAACCTCGCTGTGGCGCGAGATCTCCGACCGCCGCGCGGCAAATATGCGCCGATTCGCAGCGGACCTGGCCGCGGTCGGCGAACTGCGAGTGAAACTCGATGAGGCAGCCGACATAGTCTGGGCGACCAATGCGCCTGAGCTCTACGAGCTGCTCGTCGGCCAGCGCGGCTGGACCCCTGAACGATACGAGCGCTTCCTGGCCGATGCCTGGCGCCGCCTCCTGCTAGCCGGCTGAGCCGGAAGAGCCGGGACGGCCAGGGAATCTACCGTCTCGGTCCCAGGGAAGGTTCGGCGCGCCGACTGCGTCGGCGTGCGTCGATAGAGGTCACGGCCGGCCGAGCTTATGCACCCGACCGGGGACACCCGGAGACCGAGGATCTATCCCTCGGCGCCGTCGCGCGCAACTTGGCGGCCGTGGACACGGGGCCGGCCTGTTCACCAGCGAAGTCCCGTTCTGAGGACGGCCTCCGCGGCACCTGTCGACGGCCAGCGTCAGCAAGCTGACTGGGGCGGGGTCCCGCGGAGCCGAGGCGGCCTATTGGACAAGGCACATGCTCAGCGGCGTGCATGAAACGCCGGGGTAAGCCTCGCGGATGGCGGTCGCATCGAAGCTGAAGTCGGCCCGGTCCAGGACGAGCGCCGCGCGTGCCTGCCGACTCAGCTCTGGCTTGAGGTATGTTGCCGAGCGTGCCATGAGCCGCAGCATCAGGGGAGGCACATGACGGGGTGAGGCGGGCCGCCCGGCGGCTTGCTGGATCGCCGCGCCGAGCTGGTTGAACGAGAAGTCCTCAGGACCGCCGATCTCGAGGATGCGGCCGCGGGTCGTCGGGTCGGTCACGGCCTGCTCGACGAGTCCGGCGACGTCCATGACGGAGACGAAGTTGATCGGGTTGTCACCGCGCCCGAAGACGACGGGCCGTCCCGAGCGGGCAGCGGTCTTGGACAGCACATCGATCCACAGTTCCAGGAACGCGGTGGCCCGCACGATCGTCCAGTCGCCATCACGGGCCAGCAGGTGCTGCTCTGCGGCGTGCTTCATCCGGAAGAGTTCCATCGGGCTGTCTGCGGCGGCACCCACGACGGACATCAGCACGAACTGAGCCTCCGCCGCTCGGGCAGCATCGATAATGTTGACATTGCCCTGGTAGTCGATCGTGGCCGGGGACGTACCCCGCGGCCCAGTGAATCCGTGGATCGCCGAGACAACGACGTCGGCACCGCGAGCAGCGGCTTCGAGGCTGGCCGGGTCACGCACGTCGCCGGTCGCTACCTCGACGCCAAGCGCCGCGAGGTGGTCTGCCCGCGCGGGGACACGGGTTAGCACTCGGACCGCCAGTCCTCGGCCGGTCAGCCGGGCCGCCAGGACACTACCTAGTCGGCCGGTGCCACCGGCGATGAGGATCATCGCGGGCCGCCTGGGGCTAGTTGGTGGCGTACCGCGGCGTCGGCGTTGTGGCCATCTGCCTGCACTGGTTCGAGATAGAAACGGGCCCAGTCCGCTACGTCGTTGCGCACGCCGAAGATCACCACGCCGCGCATGATGTGCAGGGATCCGTCGGTCCGCGTGCCGCGGTGCTCCCACTCAGTCCAGGCCGTGTCCCCGTCTACGGCGCCGCGAACTACCTCGGCGGTGACGTCAGGCACGGCAGCGAAGATCTGCTCCCAGTTCCTGCGTACCTGATCCCGTCCGGTGAAGCCGCGCTCAGGATGCGCCGGAGTTTCATTGCGGTAATCGGTGGCGAAGCAGCTGACGACCGCCTCCAGGTCATGAGCGTTGGTAGCGACGCGGAGCCGCTCGACCATCGCCGCTGGCCCGCCTTCAGTCCCATGGCTATCCATGCTGCACTCCTAAGATTTTGATACACTCTCATGTAATCGATACGTCACTATGGATCGGAATAATGACTCCTGTCAAACCCAGGCGTCGGTATGACTCGGCCCGGCGGGCCGAGCAGGCGCGTCAGACACGCAACGCGATCATCGAGACGGCCCGGCAGCTCTTCCTGCGCGACGGATTCGCGGGGACGACAATTGCCGCGATCGCGGCGGAGGCGCGGGTCTCGGTCGAGACGATCTATAAGGCATTCGGGGGCAAACCTGGCCTGGTGCGTGCGATCTGCACCGCGGCACTAGCCGGGGAAGGAACGGTCCCGGCCGAAACGAGATCCGACCAGCTGCAGCTGCACGAGCCCGATCCCCGGAAGATCATCCGAGGCTGGGGCGAGCTCACCGTCGAGGTCGCCCCGCGGATCTCGCCGATCATGCTGCTGGTGCGCTCCGCAGCGGCTGCCGATCCGGAGATGGCAGGGCTGCTCGCCGAGGTCGACGCTGCGCGCCTGAGCCGCATGACCGCCAACGCGCGCAACCTCGCGGTGGCCGGGCACCTGTGTCCCGACATCACAGTCGAGCAGGCCGGCGAGGTGATGTGGACGTACAGCTCACCCGAGCTTTATGAACTGCTTGTCCTCAAGCGCGGCTGGCCGCCAGGACGCTACGGCGCCTTCATCGCCGAGGCCATGATCGCCGCGTTGCTCCCGCCCGAGCCGGCGGCGGCGAGGCACGCAGCGAAACGGCCGGGATGAGCGCGACGTGCGGGATCAGTTGACGGCTTGCCGCCTTGCCGCGCCCTGTCCAGTTTTCAGTTGCCGTCGACACGCCATCAGCGTAATTCGCAAGCGGTCGACATGGTCTAGACGTGTGGTGCTGAGCTGGTGCTGACATGTGCTCGGAGATCCAGCCATCTACCTGCGGAAACTGCCTGCACTTCCACCAGCTTCACCATCTTCGAGGGCACGTCGGAGATTCGGCGCATGATCATCGGAAGGCCGTCACCGGGCTTGACGTGCGCTAATAACCGCAGGTCATGGCGCTAATGCGGGAAGGAATGAGCGAGCGGTCGACCGGGCTCCGATACCGGTCGACCGCCCGCTCAGCCATCCTGCGCCACCCATTACTGCAAGGTTGCAGCGGCCGTTGGCGGCGCGCGGAGTCAGGCTCGGAGCTCAAGCACCAGGTTGAACGGCGTCTCGGCGACTCGGCGGAACTGTGACAGCCCGGCCTGATCGGCCACCTGACGCAGCCGGGCCTCGCCGGCCTGGGCGCCAAGAACCAGTTGCCGCTCCTGCGATATCGCGTTGGGCGTGCATAGCAGGGTGGAGAGGGCGTAGTACGCGGCTCCCACCGGATTGAGGTTGTCCTCCACCTGGTCGCCGGCCATGGGCTCGACCAGCAGCACGGTGCCACCGTCGTTGAGGTGGGCCCTGGCGCTCCTGAGAGCGCCGACGGGATCGCCTAGATCATGCAGGCAGTCGAAGAAGGCGATCAGGTCGTATGACCCTGCGAGGCCGCCCGCGGTGGCGCACTCGAACTTGACGCGGTCAGCGACGCCGGCGTCAGCCACCCGCTTGCGCGCGGTCTCTACCGAACGGCTGTGGGGCTCGAATCCAGTGAACCGGCTGTTGGGGTAGGCCAGGGCCATGTGCACCGTGCTTGCCCCGTGCCCGCAGCCCACGTCGGCCACCTCGATCCCCTGCCCGAGCCTGCCCTCGACTCCGTCGAGTGCGGGGATCCAGTTCTTGGTCAGGAAGTTGATGTAGCCGGGCCGGAAGAAGCGCTCACAACCGGTGTGCACGTGCGGGTGCTGATCGCCCCAGCCAATGCCTTCACCGGTCACGAATACGTCCGCGATCCGGTCCGTCGCCTGGGCGGCCCCGACCGCAACCTCGAACGCTCCGATGACGCAGGCAGGGCTCGTTTCATCGGTCAAGGCCACTGCGTGCTCCTCGGGAAGCTCGTAGCGCCCGTCGCCGGCGTAGCGCACGTAGCCGACCGCAGCCTGGGCGCCCAGCCACTCCCGCACGTACCGCTCCGAGGTTCCCGTCGCCCGGGCCAGCTCGTCGCTGGTGACCGGCCCGGTCCCGGTCATGGCCCGGTAGAGACCCAGCCGGTCCCCGATGACGACCATTGATCCTGCCAGCAGGGACCCGACGTCCCCGACCGCCTTGTGCACGAAGTCCATCAGTGCTTGCTCATCCATCGTCCTGCTCCTCCTGTTACGACTGCTCTTGGTTTAACCGGACCGCCGTCGGCGGCGCTGTTCGCAGTCTCGGCCAGGGCGACAACGGGCAGCATCCGTGGCCACCACGGATCCACTACTGAAATGGCCGCCGCCCGATTCCCTCGCCTGCCGGGTGATCCGAGGTGAAAATGAGTAAGCGATGGGGGGAGGGTCCTTGCTGCGGGAGATATCGCGTCGCGAGCTGGAGGTCCTGGGTGCTCTGGCCGATCACCTGACCAATGCTGAGATCGCCCAGCGGCTGTTCATCTCTATCCGCACCGTGGAGAGCCACGTGGCGTCACTGTTGCGCAAGCTAGGAGCCGCCGACCGGCGAGAACTTGCGAACCTGGCGCCACAAGTCCTGGCCGAGACCGTTACTCCTGCGGGCATCGTCGGCCTGCCTCCGGCCCTGACCTCGTTCGTAGGCCGGGCCCACGAGGTTGAGGGTCTGGTGCGGTTGCTCGCTGGTTCGCGGCTGGTAACCCTGGTGGGCCCTGGGGGCGTCGGGAAGACCCGGCTGGCCGTTGAGGTGGCCCGCGCCACGGGTGGCGAAGACTGGCGAGAAGGCGGATTCGTGAGCCTGGTCCCGGTGGGGCCGGACTTCGTCGTGCAGGCGGTAGCGGCCGTGTTCGGCATCGGCGAGCGACCCGACGAGAGCCTCGACCAGGTCCTGCTGCACCGACTGCGGAGCAGTAGGTGCCTGCTGATCCTGGACACCTGCGAACACCTCCTGGCTCCAGTCGGCGCTCTGGTCCGGTCGATCCTCGAGTCGTGTCCCCATGTGGTCGTACTGGCGACCAGCCGCCAGCGCCTCGACCTGGAGGAAGAGCGGGTCTTCGCGGTGGCGCCACTCCGCCTGATCTGGGACGATGGCGGGTCAGGTCAGTCGGGCACTTCGGAAGCGGCTCAGCTTTTCGCTGAGCGGTCCAGTTCCGCACCACACGGCGGTCAGGACGAAAGGCTGGTCGCCGAAATCTGCCGGCGTCTGGACGGGATGCCTCTTGCCATCGAGCTGGCCGCAGCGCGGCGCGATTCGCTCGGTCTGGACGGCCTGCTCACCGGCATCGATGACCACCTGAGGCTGCTGAGCCGGCTCGGCCGCGCTGAGGACCGCCACGGATCGCTGCGGTCCGTGATCGACTGGAGTCACGACCTGCTCGACCGGGATGAGAAGGTCCTGTTCCGTCGGCTGGGCGTGTTCCGGGGCGGCTTCGACTTGGCAGCTGCCCACGAAGTCACAGGCTCAGGAACCCCCGCCGAAGCGGGTGATCTGGTCGGACGGCTTACCGACAAGAGCCTGCTGATCCGAGGCGACAGCGGTGGCCGCAGTCGCTGGAGAATGCTGGACACCATCCGCGCCTTTGCAGCGGAGCAACTAGCGAGTCAGTCCGAGCTGGATGGCGCCCTCGAACGTCACCTGCGCTGGGCCGTGGGCGAGGCCCGTTCGCTAGTGGGTGCGCTTGAATCGGGTCAATCCTGGCGGGAATCCTTTGATGCCGTGGTCGACGACTTGCGTGCGGCGGTGACGGGAAGCTCCCAGGGACGTGCCGGTTTCGATCTGGCCATGGCCCTAGGTCACCTGGCGTTCGCCCGGCGGTACCTGGCCGAAGCGCGTGACCACCTGCGCGCAGCGGTCGGTCTGGCGCCCGACGACGCCTCCGCCATCGCAGCCCTGCGCTTGGCCGCAGCGGCGGAGTTCTCCGAGATGCGGGGTGAGGCCGCCTTCAACCTGCTGATGGAGTCGTTCCACCGGGCCTTGTCCGCCAGAGACACCCGCACGGCCGCAATTGTCCTGGCCGACGCCGCTGGCCTGGCAGGCCGGGCCCCGGCTCTCTTCACTCGCGTGTTCGAGTTGCAGGAGGTCGCAGACCTGGTCGATCGGGCCCGCCAGCTCGGCCCGGCTGACGATCTCGAGCTGGATACGTACCTGGCCATTGCAGAGGCGTGGTCGACCAGCAACGGGCTTGCCCACTCGCAGTTGGGCCCGGCCATTAAAGCCGTCGAGCTGGCCCGCCAGACCGAGGATCCCCGGCTGATCAGCATCGCTCTCGACGCCGGAGCCGCCGCGTACACGGTCGAATACCGCCATCGGGAGGCGGCCCGGCTGACGGCCGAGCGGGTGGAGCTGCTGGACCGGATGGCCCGCCACGACCCCCAGGTCGGCGGAGAGATCGCGGATATCTACCACATGGCGACCGAGACCGCGATCTCCACGGGCCAGCTCGACGAGGCTCTGGCCATGGCCCGCCGCCAGGCCGAGGACGACGCGACCTTCGGGCTTGCCCACTTCGCGGCCAACAACTTCGTGATCGCCCTTGCCCTGAAGGGTGAGTTCGACGAGGCCGCCGAGCACGCTGAGATCATGCTGGCCGGATGGATACAGGCCGGGCGGCCAGCCGCCGGCTGGATGGGGCCGCCCTACTACGCTGCCGCGCTCGTTCATGGGTTGCGGGGAGACCGGGAGCGCTACCAGGCCTGGCGGGGACACGCCCAGGCGGTATGCGGGGGCCGGACCGCCAGCGGGTTCTCTCTCTACTCGGATCTCCGGGTCGCTCTTCATTCCGGAGATCACGAGCTGGTTCAGGCGGTTGGCACGAGCCGTGAGGCGCATGAATACGCGCCCTTCTCCTCCTACACAGCAGCCGTGGTGGCCGAGGCGGCGGCGATCGCTCAGGCGGCAGACCGGCAGCAGAGGCTGGAGGAAGCGGAGGGGTTCGCGGCCGAGAACGACTTCGTGGCCGCCCACACCACTCGAGTGGCAGGACTACTCAGCGGCGACCGGGAAACCATCCTGCGCTCGGTGCGGATGTGGGAGCGGATCGGGGCCCGGTTTGAACGGGCCTGCACCCTCGTCTACATCGCGGACCGCGAGAGCGAGGGTATTCGCGAGCTTGCAGCGCTGAGATGCCCGCCCCCAGCCGACGCGGGACGGGGCGCGCGCTACCGATTCCGATCGCAACCCTGATGCGCGGCCGGCCGCGTTGTCCTGGAAACAGCTCGAGCCAGAACCAGCTGGCGCCCGGCCGCGACCGGACTGTCGGCGACCGGCGACTGCGATCTGTCCCGCTACGCCGAAGCCGGATGCGCCGGTCAGCACAGGAGTAAGACCGCGGGTCTGCCGGAACCCTTGCCACCGGTTAATTTCGGACCAGCGGGAACGACAGGAGCACCTGGATAGCGGTTAGGGGGACCGTCGCGCTGCGGTTGCATCGCGTCGGCTGTACGCCATTCCGCGAAAGGGGCCGCGCGCTTCACACTGTCGGTCCTGTAATGAGCGCGACCAGCCTCTGGATGCGCCGCGCGATGTCCTCGTGGACGGCGTCCGGCGGCCGGGCGCCGTCCACGGTGAACATCCATTCACGTCCGGCGTAGTAGTGGAGGAGCGGCACGGTTTGTGCCAGGTAGACATCTAGGCGGTGCTCGATGACAGCCTCGGTGTCTTCTGCTCCCCGGCCGCGGGCACTAAGCCGACGCATCAGGTCCTCGCGGGGAACGTCGAGGTGGATCGCGGCCTGAACTTCGGCGCCGAGGCTTCGGACGACGGCATACGATGCCTTCGCCTGTTCGATGGTCCGCGGGAAGCCATCAAGTACATAGCCGCGGGTCGCTGCCAGTACAGGCCTACGCAGCATGTTCATGACCAGGCTGTCCGGGACTAGGTCACCGCGGTCGAGGTAGGACTTGACTGTCCGGCCGAGGGGTGTCTGGTCCCGGACGTGCTGGCGCAGCAGGTCGCCGCTCGATATGTGCGCGATGCCGAATCGCGCGGCGAGTCGCTCGGCCTGCGTTCCCTTGCCTGCGCCTGGCGCGCCGATCAGCAGAAGTCGCATCTGGTCAAATCCGCCGCACCGTGGCCGATCACCATTCGGGCCGGCGATGTCCAGCAGCCAGCTTGCACCTGCCCTCCGTTCAGATCTGGCCGCACTGGCTCGTGAGACTTTCCGTTGCACGCTGCGCTCGCACGAAGGCAGCGGCAGACTTCGTGGCTCGCCAACCGCTCCTCGCGCAGCAACCTTGCCTGACTTTCGCCTTGCACTGGCGCATTGTCAACGCAGACGTCACTCCTGGCCACGCCGGGCGAGGCGCGGCCACGACCGCTCGAAGTTCCGGAGGCACCTGTCGCGGTCACTGGCACGCATATGGGCCGGCGAGGCGCGGCTGACAGGTCGGCAATCAACAAGCGGACCAGACGGATTCGGGAGTCTGCAGGCTGGAGGCCTGCCGCTGGAGAGCTGAACTAGCAGGCAAAACGCGAAGCGGCGCGCAGGAGACAGAACGGCGCGACCAGACCGGCAGATAGCACTGAAACCGTCATTACCCCGACAGTCTTTACGTTGTGGGCAGAGATCGTTAGTATATCTTCCTAACAGTTACTACCGGCGACGACGCCTGCAGCGGAGACGGTCCGTCGTCCGTCGGGCTTGGCTTCGGTCGCACGAACCAAGAGATCGACATATTGAGGTCAGGAGGTCTCGTGGCAAAACGGTCGGCCTTCGCAGGGGCTGTAGTTGTAGCGGCAGTATCCGCGTTGTGTCTTCTCGGTGTAGCCGGGGTTAGCCAGAGCGCATTCGCCGATCCCGTCGTTTTGGCACCCGTACCGGGATCTGGTCCATCTATCACGGTAGTCAACCCGGACTTGACGCCGAAGCTGGATAATAGCGGCGCCCCGCAGACGACACCGCAAGTCGGTACCCTCCTCCTCGCCGATCCGGGCACCTGGAATGACATGGCGGGCACCACTTTCACCTACCAATGGGCGACGGTTAACCCGAGTACTGAAGCCGCGACGAAGGTTACGGGCGCGCAAGGAACCGCCAAGGACTACGTTCCCGTCGTCACCAATGTCGGTCTCGAGATCCAGGTGACGGTCACCGCGACCAACGCAACAAACGGCGACACGCCTGGAAGCGCCAAGGTAGTGACCGAGTCCACCGTGGTGGGACTCAACCCCGCCGTTACTGTGGCTCCTAAGTCGGGGCAGCCCTACACGACGGCGTTCGGTACCACGCCCGCCTTCTCAACTTCGGCGTGGCTTACGATGTACGGCTTCCCGGACAACACTCCGCCGAGCGCTGACATTGCCGCTGGACACCGCGGCGGCAACATTACGTTCCCCAATAACACAGTCGGCCAGGGCATTCACACCGAGGCGGGCGGAACCGGGACCTACGCAGACCCGATCACGTTCGCTACCTCGAATACCGAACTCTGGTTCGGGACGGAGATTTACATTCCCCGATTCCACAAGTATTTCATCGGGGAAGACTCCTGCACGGAGTGCGGTCAGGATATGCGAGGCGCTGCGCCGAACAATCCCGACGGCACAATCGGGCCCGGCCCAGACGCCGGCCCAGGTTTTATTCACTTCGATCTATGGGTCGGCGGGCAAGACGCAGACTGGCCAGACGTGATCCTGTGCGAGGATGCGCTGACGCTCTCCAACCCCGACGGCAGCCCGCTCGCGGATCCGATCATCCTCAATCCGGGCCCCAACGAGACCGTCGACACGACCCCGATCTTTGATCCTGCGACTGACAAGTGCAATACCCAGCCCGACGGCAGCAGCACGCCGCTGGACTCGTCACTGGACGTTGGTCAGTACCAGAGCGTGCCAGGACCGGCGGGCGCCACCGGAACTCCGGACGGGACCGGCCTGTGCATTACCGATCCGGGTAACAGCGTGACGGTCGGCACGCAGGTCACGATGGAGCCCTGCGACAACGCCCAGGCCGACCAGAACGTGTCGTTCTCGGGTGCGTTCCTGATCTTTAACAACCTCTGCCTCGACATGGGCAACGGGCTGGGGGGCAAGAACCCCGGCAGCACCAGTTCCGTGCGACTCGTCACATTGCAACGCTGCAACTTGAACGCGGACCAGCAATGGGAGCTGAACACCGACGGGACGATCTCCGACATCCAGTCGAGCGACTGGGCACTGGCCGATCAAGGGAACGGTGTCCTAGTTGCAACCAGGAACGATAACTTCGCATACGACTACTGGGACTTCCCGTTCCTGCGCAATGCGGACAACACGGCTCCCGTTGCCGTCAGCGCGTCGAGTGTGCGGCCAGGTTCGACCCTCCACGTCACCGGTTCCGGATTGACGACACCAACCGCCGACATCGAATTGGTCTCGGCCAGGAATCCTGCAGGTGTCCCACTCGGGACCGTGACAGCCGCAGCCGACGGAACGTTCGCCGCAACCGTGACAGTTCCGTCCAGCGTCGGCATAGGCAAATACCAAGTGAAGATCCAAGGTCTGACCGACGTGGTGCCCGTCGGCACAGCCATCACAGATCAAAGCCAACTGGAATTCGGTACCCTGGCGAACTTCTCCCCAGTCAACCGGACTGCACCAATCACCGGCACCTCATCGAACATTACGGTGGTTGCCAACTGCCAGGGCTGCGACCTGTCGGGCGCCGACCTGTCCGGCGCCAACCTCCAGGGCCTGAACCTGTCCGGCGCGAACCTCCAGGGCGCGAACCTGCAGGGCGCCAGCCTCCAGGGCGACAACCTGTCCGGGGCTAACCTCTCCGGAGCAAAACTGATCGACGCGAACCTGCAGGGCGCGAACCTGAAGGGCGACAACCTCTCGGGCGCCAACGCGTCCGGCGCAGCACTCCAGGGCGCCAACCTCCAAGGTGATCAGGTCAACAACACGAACCTCCACGCAGCACAGATCTCAGGCGCGAACCTCTCCGCCACTGAGCTGCAAAACGCCGACCTGTCCGACGCTGACCTGTCGGGTTCGAACATGCAAAGCGCGAACCTAACCTCCGCTACCCTGGCCGGTGCCAACGCCAGGGGGACCAACTTCAAGAAGGTCGTCTGGTCGGCCACCACCTGTCCGGACGGCACAACCAGCGACAACGACGGAGGTACCTGCACCGGTGATCTCGGCTAGACCAGGCATCTCCGGCTGGGTAAAGCGTGGCGCTTGGCGGATGAAGAGTTTCTCCTCCCGCCAAGCCCACGCTTGTCGAGAAGTGTCGGTCGCGGGATGCATCTTGGGGCGCCGGTTCACGGTCTCGAAGCTGCGCCGGTCCGAGGTTGCCCTCAGTAGTAACGACAGCCGCAGCCTGAGACTCCACTCATCGCTCGGGCTTGACGCACTTGATATCGGCCGTCATCGTGATACCGGGGGCCCGCGAGCGAACTCGCCACTGGAAGGAATACTCCGATGACCAGCATCCAGATCCTGTTCGCCGCGCTCATGGCGTTGGGCATCTTGATCAGCATCGCCGTCGCCCTCACACTGTCGATCGAGGGGGCCGGCGCTCTCTACATGCGCGACCAGATTCGCCTGGTCCTGGAGCGCTCTCGCGTCCGGTCTCCGACCAGGACGCCTTCGACCGGGGCAGCACAGCTGCCGACCCCGACCGACGCGCCCGTGATCGTGCTCCGATAAGGCCAGCTCAGACCACAGCAGCGAGAGGGGCGACGCCAGCGCGCGCCGCCCCTCGTCGCGTGATGTCGATCAGCGCCCGGCCAGATAGCCCAGCCAGGGCAATCAATTCAGCAGGCGTGGAAGGTAAAGAGCCCGGACGAAGAGCTAACCGACGCGCTCACGGCGGGCAAGGGAGTTATCCGTGTACAGTTCTAACCTGTCGCAGATCAGCTTTGAAGGCAGCATGCCTGGCGTTCCTGATAAGGATGCCGACCGTGTGCGAGCTAAGATCGCGAAACTGCTCAGCGACGTAGCTTGGCGGCACGGAGCGGCGCCTTTTCAGCTGGTCGCTCAGTACGGCGCGCAGAAGCCGTTGGGCCAAATCAGTCAAGCCCCGCAAGACTCGAACGCCGGCACCGCCCGGGATGACAAAGAACAGCACATAGAGTTCGTCCCGATTGAGCCGAACTACCAGCTGGAGCAGCTGATACTTCCCCTTAGTACCCGCGAACGGCTGTTGGACTGCATCGAGTTCGTAAAGGTGTCTCCTGTCGTATTCGGTACCTGGGGACTGCGGAGCATCGAGCCGCATCCGTCGATCGCTGTCAACTTCCGCGGGCCACCGGGAACCGGCAAAACTATGGCAGCCCACGCCGCTGCCAGCTATCTGGGGAAGAAGATCCTTCTTAGTCGGCTATCTGACCTGGAGAGCAAATACTATGGGCAGGGCCCGAAGAATTTGGCCGGGCTGTTCGAATCCGCTCGGCGCGAGAATGCAATAATCTTCATCGACGAAGCGGAGTCGCTGTTGTCGCGCCGATTTGCTCAGCCTGACCAAGCAGCCGAGAGCGCGATCAACTCGATGCGAACGGAGTTGCTTATGGCACTCGACAGCTTCGACGGTTTGGTGATTTTCGCGAGCAATCTGCCGCACAGCTATGATGAGGCGATCGACTCCCGGCTGTTGCACGTCGACTTCGAGTTGCCCGATTTCGACGCGCGCCGGGCCATCTGGCAGCTGCACCTCCCAAGTTCGCTGCCTGTGGAGCCCTCTCTCAGCATTGACAACCTGTCGGCTGTCGACGGCGTCAGCGGGCGGGACATCAAGCTGGCAGTCATCTCTGGGGCGGTAAGCGCGGCCCGGCACAATGCTCCGCACGTTACGGAAGGAATGCTGAGGTTGAGCCTAGAGCGTCAGCGACGCGGGCTGCGGGAGGGCGAGGCGAAGGTCGGCGCCCCCGCGCCAGAGGTCGTTGAGGCCGTTCGGGAAGGGATAGAGCGTTCGCAGCAGGCGGCGACTGCGACGCCACCGCGTGTGTCATCGCCTGCCACGCAGTTTTGATTCCTAGTTCACCCTTAGCCATCCAAGCATTCCCGGCGACCGATCCTTCCGTTTCGTGCCCTGGGCTACTCTGAACGGTCGCCCGGCCGACGATGAGCGGTCGCACGATCGGCGGCATTCCGCGCCAGGACGTTTCTCGCGTCTGTTCGAGTTCCAGACCGCAGGTCGTGATCAGCTCCGCGGTGGCGCGGTTGCAGCGACAGCCTCGTGCAAAGCGACGCCAAGGCCTGGCTAGCCGATCCTGCCAACGGGCGAGCGTCGGTGACTCGGAGCGGACATGCTCGAGGAAGAGCAGCTGGCCGCCGGGCCGCAATACCCTCGCGATCTCCTGCAGTACAACGTCGGGGCCGTCGACCGTGCACAACACGAGGGTCGAGACGACCGTGTCGACCGATCCGTTGGGGAATGGCAGCCGTTCCGCCGACGCGTCCACCACTTTCGTCCTCCGGCCGCTGCGGTTCAACTTCCTCTCAAGGCGGGAGCGCATCGCGGCGTCTGGTTCCGCCAGGACCAGATCGTCAAGGTCGTCGGGGTAGTGCGGCAGGTTCAGGCCGGTGCCGCTGCCGATCTCGAGCGTGCACCCGCGCGCGTGGCTGAGCAGAGCCTTTCGGTGAGCGCGCAGTCCGGCCCGCTCGCCCACCCAGACGAAGGGGTCATACAGGAGTGCGAAAGCGCGTGCCCAAGCCGAGTCGCCCGATGGAATGCCTTGCGTGACCTCGTCCTCCATGCAGGCGACGGTACGGACACGAAGGTTTGGAGCGCATCGCTCACCTGGGCCATCTCACCAGAATGGCCCATTCGGGTGATCGGCCTCAGAGCAGGCCGAGGCGCGCTGCCTCAGCGACCGCCGCCGCACGAGAACCTCGCCCGAGCTTATTGCGGATGTTCGCGACGTGGCGGTGCACGGTGTGCTGGCTCAACACCAGCTGTTCCGCAATTTCCGAGTCGTTCAGCCCGCTCGCCACCAGCGTCAGCACCTCGCGCTCCCGGCTAGAGAGCAGCACCGCCGCGGGCTGACCGGCAATATCGGCCGGAGCTTCGGGCGCCAGAACCGAGCGCAGCGCATGCGCCACCGACTGCGTATCTCCTGCCCACGGGAAGTGGGCGGTCCCGGCGAGCGGGATCAGCGTCGCCTTGGGGATCCCCGCCGCGAGCTCGCGGCCGAGGTGGTAGGGGATCGCGCGGTCGCCACGGCGGTGCACGACCAGAGTCGGGGCGCGCACTCGCGCCAGGTCTCCTCGAACATCGTTGCGGTAGATGAGTTCCAGCAACGCCGCCGCGGTCTGCGGGCTCGCCGCTGCGCGCTGATGGCGCGCCAACCGCTCCTGCTCAGCGCTATCGGTGTCGCCGAGGAACATGTCGGCCAGCACACGCGAACCCAGTCCCCAGTGCGAGCGCACGGTTGCGATGATCGCCTGGCGCAGTTCCGGCGAGGCGATCGAGGATCCGTCAGCGTACGCGCCATAAAGCAGCAGGCGATCCACCCGCTCAGGGAAACGAGCCGCGAACGCGACCGCCGCGCAACCCCCCGCCGAACCGCTGAGCAACACGACCTTTTCCAGTCCCAGCTCGTCGAGGACAGCACCCAGCAGCGCAACTTCGCCGTCGAGCGTCAGGTCCTCGTCACGCAGGTCGCGGTCGGACATACCGACCCCAAGCCGGTCGTAGCGGACCGCGGTGTAGCCCGCGCCAACCGATTCCCACAGGCCTCGGAAGGTTGGATCGCCCCAGTCGAGCTCTAGGTGACTCACCCACCACGCCGGGGCCACGAGCGGTGGCCCGGCGCCGGTCACCGCATAAGCGACACGACGACCAGCGAAGTGCAAGAACCGGATCTCCGCCCCTCTTGTCATCGTTGCGAGAGTACATGCGCACGAACCGCCTTGCATGCCCTCGATGCTGGCTTCGATGACAGCAACGGCCGACGTAGGTGCGGTTAGGTGCTGCTGCTGCTCGGCAGCGCGGCCTGCTCATCCTGGTGCTGGATGGCAGGCGAAATGCGTGCTGAGTTGGTGCTGACATTGCGCTCACCAACTCCTACCTTCTCGCGATCTTTCCAGAGCTAGTCAGACGGGCCGGGTGGCTGGACACTAGGCGATAGCAGACGGATGCGAGCATGAAGCGCGGTTGACGATGTGAGACATACATCGCTGGTGCTTGCTGTTCTCGTTGCCGCGATGGTGTCAGCCTGTGCGCCGGCGCGCCACACTAGCTCTGCGAGAACGTCGATCAGCACGAGAGCGCCGGCGCACCTAACTCAGTCGCACCCATGTGCCGGTATCACGGGGTTCGTCTGCTCGACTCTGAGGGTTCCGCTGGATCACAGCGGCCACACTGCTGGGACGCTGGGCTTGCAGGTCGCGGCGGCCGATAACGTGAACGCCCCTCGTGGCGTACTGCTATTCCTGACCGGCGGTCCCGGTCAGCCGGGCGTTCCGTTCGTGCCGCGCATCGCCAACAGGATTGGGCCGGTCCTGAAGGACTACCGCCTCGTCATGTTCGACCAGCGCGGAACCGGCCAGTTCGGCGCGATCAACTGCCCCGCCTTGCAAGCCGCGGTAGGCAGCTCCGATATCACTGTTCCGCCACGGAGCTCGGTACAGGACTGCGCGAATATCATCGGCCCGAACCGGCGCTTCTACTCCACCGCGGAGACGGTCGCCGACATTGACATGCTCCGGCAGGCGCTGAGCGTGCGGAAGATGGTCGTTGACGGAGTGTCCTACGGGTCATTCGTGGCTGAGCATTACGCCCTCGCCTATCCCGCTCACGTGTCCAAGCTCGTACTGGACTCGGTGCTGCCGCACTTTGACCCCGGCCATACCGATGCGTTCTACCTGGTCGGGCTTCGCGCTGTCGGTCGCGTATTGCGGGCGGCGTGCCAGGCGAAGCCGGCTTGTGGCTTCGACCCGGCATCGGATGTGGCATGGCTGGTGCGGCATCGGGGTGACGGCGTGCAGATCTTTGACATGCTTGTCACCTACGAGTTCATCGACCCGACTTACCGCAAGCCGAACCCGGCGCAGGTGCCACCGGGTTTCGGCGACGTAATCGGCGCGCTGCATGCCGCTCGGCTCGGCCAGCCTGCACGCCTGGATCAGCTCATCGAAGGACTCAATCAGGGCGGCGGTTCTCCTAGCGAGTTCAGCTCCGGCTTGCACGCGGCCACCTTCTGCACCGACTTGCGATTCCCCTGGGGATCTGACGCCGTTCCCCAATCTCAGCGCATGTCCGCCCTCGCGAGGGCAACCGCAAAGCTGACGACCAGCCAGGTTTGGCCGTTCGATGCCACGACAGCCGCCAACGACGGAATCATGCAGACGTGCCTGGACTGGCCCGTCACCCCGGCAGCGCCGGAGGCCTCACCGAAATCAGAACTACCAGCCGTTCCCACGCTGATCCTGGCGGGTGACCACGACCTGAGCACGCCGCTGGAATGGGCCCGGCAAGAAGCGGCGAGCGCTCCCCACGCTCAGCTCGTGATCGTGCGCGGCGCTGCACACTCGATCCAGACTCGGGAACCCGGTGACCAGGGACGGACCGCCTTGCATACGTTTCTCCTCGGTTGAGGTAGCTCGGAGTGCATCCCGGGCCCGCGCCGTGCGACGGTCAGCGAGCGTCGGGTGCGAGACGAGCGCTGAGTCGAGCACGTCACAGGTCTCCAGGCTGGTGCAGTCCGCCGACGTGAGGCTGTGACGTGGTGTCCCGGTGGCAGCGTGGGCAGCTAGGCTCGGCGATGGCAGGGCGTGGGCTGCATCGATTTACGTGAAGGCAGGGTCGGCGACGTCCGGCCTGGCGCTGCACGTGTCGTATCGGAGCGAGCAGGTGACTGACAGCGCGAGGCACTACGCATTCCCGCACGCTGGCCCGGATGAGCGCCGTCGGCTGGAGCTCTTCGCGGAACGTCTCGATCCGCTCACGGTGCGCAGGATCAAGGCGCTCGGCCTGGCCCCTGGCGCACGGTGCCTGGAGGTGGGCGGCGGGCGCGGCTCAATTGCACGCTGGCTGTGCGAGTATGCCGGCCCGACTGGCCGGGTTACGGCGACCGATCTGGAGACCGGCTTCCTGTCCGAGCTTTCGCTGCCCAATCTCGACGTTCTCCGCCACGACGTAACCAGCGACGAGTTCCCTCATGGGTCCTTTGACTTTGTGCACGTGCGCGCCGTGCTCATGCACATCCCGGACCGGATGGCCGTGCTGCGGCGGATGGTCTCCTGGCTGGCACCCGGTGGCTGGCTGCTGGCGGAGGATTGCGACTTCGGCATGTGGCTGGCCGATTTCGATCCGATCTGGGCCGCGCATCCTGGTGCCTGGCATGAGGCATTCCCGAACGGGTCGCTGGCGCAAGGCAGGGCGCTCCTGCGGCAGATCCACCAGCTGGGGCTGGCGGATATCGGCGCCGACGCTGAGCTCGACATCGTGCAGCCGGGAACCGCGCTAGCGGAGTTCTACCGGCTCAGCATTGCAGCCATGGCCGGGCCGTTGATCTCCTCGGGGGTGATGACCGCTGCTGAGGAAGCCAGGCTCGAGGCCAGCGTCGACGATCCGGACTTCCTGGGCTGCGGCTTCGCGTTCATCGGCGCCTGGGGACACCGCCCGGCCGAGTCGCCCGGATAATTCCGGCTGGTGGCGGCGAGCCGCGTCGGCGTCGCGGCGTTGGTGCTAGGACGCTGTGAACCGGCGGGCTGGCTATGCTTTGGGCCAGGGGCTGACCCGCGCCAGGTCCGGGCCCTACACGCACCATCAGGCAGAGTCTTCGCATGTCGGATGTCCCGAGCGGAACCGCCGACCCTGGCACTCCTGTCCCTGGGAGCCTCGGTCGCGGCCAGGCCACCTTGCCTAAGCCCCTGACCAGCTTCATCGGGCGCGAGGACGAGCTGGCGAGAGCACGGCAATTGCTGCAAACGAGCCGCCTGCTGACGCTCACCGGGCCGGGCGGCAGCGGCAAGACGCGGCTGTCCATCGAACTAGCCGCGCTGGTCGCGAGCGAATACCCAGACGGCGTGTATTTCGTTCCGCTTGCTCCGTTGCGTGACCCTGGGCTTGTTGCTTCATCGATCGCCCAGCGTCTCGGACTGCACGATTCGCAAGACCGGCCGTTGATTGATCACCTGGCCGGGTACCTGGCTGACCGCAAGCTGCTGATCGTGCTCGATAACTTCGAGCACCTGCTTGACGCTGTTTCGATCGTGACTGAGCTGCTGCGACGTACCGAGGACGTCCGCATCCTGGCCAGCAGCCGGTCCTCGCTACGCCTGTCGGGAGAGCAACAGTGTCCCGTTGAGCCGCTCGCCCTTCCTGACCAGCTGGTGGCCGCGACACCCGCGTCGCTTGCCGTCTGTGAATCGGTCCGGCTGTTCAGCGAGCGTGCGGCCGCGGCCGTACCGGGCTTCGCGGTCGACGAGCACAACGCTGCGGTCATTGCCCAGATAGTGGCCAAGCTGGACGGCCTGCCGCTTGCCATCGAGCTTGCGGCCGCGCGCGTGAAGCTGTTGCCACCCGAGGCGATCCTCGACCGGCTGGAGCACTCGCTCGGGCTACTGGTCGGTGGGAGCCGGGACCTGCCCGACCGCCAGCAGACCCTGCGCAGCACGATCGCCTGGAGCTACGACCTGCTCAGCGAAGGGGCGCGACGGCTGCTCGCGGGCTGCTCGGTATTCCGCGGCGGCGCCACGCTTGAGCTGATCGAGGCCGTCTGCGAGGCCTCGGCGGACGTCGGCCCGCCAGTGCTGGACGGCCTGCAAGAGCTCGTCGATCACAGCCTGGTACGACAGGTACAGGTGCCCGGCTCATCGCGATACATGATGCTGGAGACAATCAGAGAGTTTGCCGTCGAGCGGTTGAACGAGCGGCCCGAAGCCGACCGCATCCATAGCGCCCATGCCAGGGCGTGCCTGGCGCTGACCCGCGGAGCCGAGCGTCCCCTGACGCTGCGAGCGGACTTGATCGAGGAGCTTGAGATTGAGCACAACAATGTCCGGGCTGCCATCGACTGGTGCCGTCAGCATGACCTGGCGAGCGCATTGCAACTCGCTGCGGGAATGTCCAGTTTCTGGTCGTTGCGCGGCTACTTCACCGAGGGAAGGGAACGACTAGCCGAGCTGCTGGACACCGTTAGCGTCAGCGGGAACGCCCGCATCAGCGCGCTGAACGGGGCCGGCTGGCTCGCCCTCGATCAGGGTGATCACAATGACGCTACGCGCAGGCTGGAGGAGTGCATCGAGCTCAGCCGTGCGCACGCGGACAAGGTGGCCGAGGGTGTCGCCTTCCTTGGGCTGTGCCGGAGCAAAGTCACCACACAGCGAGCATCCGAAGCGGTGGCTGAGGCGGAACACGCTACGCGCCTGCTGACCGCATCTGGCGACCAGCCAGGCATAGCGCTCAGCCTCTTTTACTCGGCACTCGTCGCCATGTTCACCGATCAGCTTGATGCCGCCTGCGGCCTGCTCACCCGGTGTGCGGCCTTGTGCGCGGAGCTTGGCTTCCCTTCCCTGCAGGCGCGCGCGCTTCAACTGCTCGGAATAGCGCGGCTAGACCTCGGTGATCTCAGAGCCGCCGCGGCCGCCTTGCGGCAGGGGCTGCCGCTCACGCTCGAGATAGGTGACAGGTTTGTCGTCCCGATAGGGTTGTCGGGCTTTGCCGGGCTGGCCGCCAGGACTGAGCGGCCGCGGGAAGCATTGCGCCTCGCGGGTGCCGCTATTGCCTATAGCGAAACCAACGAGTTCACGCTGCCGGATGTCCTGCACGCGAACCTGGACCGCTGGCTAGGGCCATCGCGCCGCAGCGTGGGGGAAGCGATTGCCAACAGGCTGATCGCCGAGGGACGGCAGATGCCATTCCCGGCCGTCGTCGCGTGCGCGCTGGCAGTCGGGCAAGAGCCTGCCGAGCCGACCGGCGCTGGGCCTGGGCTGACCCGCCGCGAGGCCGAGGTCGCGGCGCTGGTCGCGCGCGGGCACACGAACCGAGACATCGCCGGCCAGCTAAGCCTGTCGGTCCGCACGGTCGAGGTCCATGTCGACCACATTCTGACCAAGCTGGGCTTCCATACCCGCACCCAGCTGGCGGCATGGGCGCACGAGGAAGGCCTGCTCGCCAGAAATACGTAGTCCAGGTACGTACTCCTTCAGATGATCCCGGCCGCCTCGGCGCGGACAGTGGTCTGCATGACTGTCACCCAGATCTCGCCCCAGACCGCACGACGCGATTGCCAGGTGCTTGTCGTAGGCGCCGGGCCTACTGGCCTGGTGCTGGCCGCCGACCTGCTTACGCGCGGCGTCCACACCCGGTTGATCGATAAGGGCAACGGCGTGGCGCTCGAAACGCGCGCCATCGCGATTCACGGACGCGCGCTCGAGGTTCTCGACATGATGGGCCTCGCCGACCGGTTCGTCGATAGCGGCCAGCGAGTGCGGCATTTCACGTTCTACGCCGACGGCCGGCGCCGGGTGAGCCTGGATCTGTCCCTCAACGGCACCCGCTTCGGGTTCGTGCTCGACATCCCGCAGCACGAGACCGAGCGGCTGCTCCGCACGCGCATCGCGGAGCTTGGCGGCACAGTTGAGGCGGGTGTCGAGCTGACGAGCCTCACCGACGAAGGTTCCGGCGTGATCGCGAGCGTGGTGGACAGCAACGGTCAGCGGCGCAACATCACGGCTGACTACGTAGTCGGGTGCGACGGCGCGCACAGCCGGGTCAGGCACGAGCTTGGCCTGCGTTTCGACGGCCATCCCTATCCGCAGGACTGGCTGCTCGCCGACGTCACGCTGAACTGGGCCAGGCCGGACGACGAGATTCATGCCTTCTTCACCGCAGGCGGCTTGCCACTGATCTGCTTTCCGATGCGCAGTCATCAGTGGCGCGTCACCGTGCCGTTCGCTGGTGACCGCGAGCCAGGCCCGCCGGCGCTGGCCGAGATCCAGCAGCTCGTCGACCAGCGGTCACCCGAGCCGCTGGTCCTGTCGGACCCTAGCTGGCTGGCCAACTTCAGGTGTCACCGCCGGTCGACCGAGGTATACCGGAGCGATCACGTGCTGCTCGCCGGGGACGCCGTGCACATCCACACCCCCGCAGGCGGCCAGGGCATGAACACGGGGATCACCGACGCGCACAACCTGGGCTGGAAGCTCGCCCTGGTCGCGGCCGGACGCGCGCCTGATTCGCTGCTCGACACGTACGGCACGGAACGGGCGCCCGTCGCCGCGCAGGTGCTCGGCCTCACGCACACGCTCGTGCGATACGCCACCATGACTAGCCCACTGAAGCGGATGCTCCGCGACGTGGTGATCCCCCCGGCAGCCAGGGTCCGCCCGGTCCACCGCCGCGCCGTTCAACGTTGGGCGCAGGTGAACGTCGGCTACAAGGCCAGTCGCATGACGCAACCCGACCGGAGCCGACTCCGTCCGCGGCCTGGCGAGCGAGTCCCGGACCTGACGGTGGTCACCGACGACGGGGTCGGCAGCCTGTTCCGGGTCCTGCGCCGAGGCAGCCACGTGCTGGTGGTGCAGGGCGCTGACCCGGATTGCGCCAAGGACAGCATGGCCGGGACGCCGTATCGCGATCTCGTGCAGATCGTCACGGTACCCCCGGACGGCACCAGCGGCCCGGGCCAGGCGGGCACGATCACGGCCTATCTCGTGCGCCCCGATGGATACCTGGCGGCGCGTGGCAGACCCGAGGAACTCGGCTCAATCCACAAGTACCTGCGCGCTCTGGCACGTGATGCCGCCACCGCGCGGTCCGGCTACCAGGTTGCCGGCGCGTACTCACGCAGCACGCCTCCGCGACCCCACCCGGCGGCCGATGAAAGCGACATGTAACTGGAATAGATGATTTCTTCTACATTCACGGACTTGCGCGGTTCTAGGCACTTTCCAAGCTCTCTGGCTTTTGCTACGCTCCGTCCGTTGGGAGCGCTCCCAAATGGATGAGTTCGAGGGTCGCTTGCCCGCCAGAAGTGACGACGCCTTGTTCCTTGCAGCCTCCGCAACCCAGGTCAGCACGACGACGTCGGCAACCGCTGCGACTGCGGTGACGACGGGTGCAACCATCGCCTCTACCGCGGCCTCGGCGCCGCAGGCATCGGGAAAGGTCCCGACGGTCAACTGGGCTCTATCTGGTCAGGCGACAGCCGGCGCCTCGCAGGCCGGCAACCCGGCCGCTGATGCAATCGACGGAGACGCCGCCACCTCCTGGTGCACGAGCTCCTGGCCCGACACGCTCACAGTTGACCTCGGCCAGGTACGCAACCTCGACGGAATCGGAATCACCCTCGACAGCATCAGTTCCTCCGCCAACGCATCGATCTCGGTGGCCACCCAGCAGGGCGACTGGCACGCAGTTTCGACAGCTCGCAACATTGCCCTTGACCCCGGCAACCCCATGTACGTGCCGCTCGGGCGCAGCTCAGGCAAGGGCAATCTGCCGGCTGACGTCCGCGCGGTACGCCCAGATCGAGGTATGGGACAGCGGTGCGACGCCGGTCTGCATCGGAGAGTTCCGGCTCTTCGGCCCTGATCCGGCCGCGGCAGGCATGATGCTCGGCTCGGATCTGTCCTTCACCCCGCAGGAGGTCGCAGCCGGAGGCGTGTTCACCGACAACGGCGTCATCGCCAACCCCGCGAATATCACCGCCGAGAACGGCGCAGGCTGGGCCCGGCTGCGGCTCTGGGTGAACCCGCCGGCCGGTTACAGCGATCTCGCCGACTGATCTCGCCTTCGCCAAGACTCTCGAAGCGGCCGGCCTGAAGCTGTACCTCGACGTCCACTACTCCGACTTCTGGGCTGACCCAGGTAAGCAGTGCATCCCGGCCGGATGGCCGACGACCCTGGACGGGCTTACCGCGAAGGTCCGCTCGTATACCCAGCAGGTCATCTCCGCGTTCGCCGCTCAGGGCACCCCAGTTGAGATGGTGTCTGTCGGCAACGAGATCACCAACGGCATGCTGTGGAGCCCGTCCACGTCCACATCGTGGACGTCGTTCGGCTGCAGCGGACCCGGGGTCGGCGGCCTGTCCTGGAGCAACAACACCACAGCCACCGGCTGGAGCAACCTCGCCGAGCTGCTCAAGGCGGGCATCGCGGGCGCTGACGCCGGCAACCCGCCGGGTCACAAGCTGCTGATCGCGATCCACACCGACCTGGGTGGCAACAGCGCCAGAGCTCAGGCCTTCTACTCCAACCTGCAGGCGCAGGACGTGCCGTTCGACGTCATCGCTCTCTCGTACTACCCCATTTACCAGGGCTCGCTGTCCGATCTGCGGAACAACGTCGATGAGCTAGCCACGCAGTTCGGCAAGCCGATCGTCATCGCGGAAACCGAGTATTCGTGGACGCTGGCCAACGGGGACGGACTCGGCAACAGCACGTGGCAGGCCAGCCAGCTGATCGACGGCTACCCGGCGAGCCCTGGCGGGCAGCTCTCCATGCTCAACGACGAGTTGTCCATCCTGGCTGCGGTTCCGGACGGCCTCGGGGCCGGCATGTTCTACTGGGCGCCGGAGTGGATTCCCGGCGTCTCGTGGGCCCCCGACGCCAGCCCGCCAGGTACGCCGGACGACAACGAGACGCTGTTCGACTTCCAGGGTCAGGCGCTTCCCTCGATCGGGATGTACCGGAATCCGGTAGCGATCTGCGCCCGATCGAGCCCCTACGCGACACCGTGCGTCATCGGCTCCTGAGCAACGCTGCGCGGTAAAAACCACAACCATGACGGGAACGGGCGGCCCGGCCTAGCGCCGGCGCCGCGCCTGGCAGCTCTTGCAGTGACGAGGCCGCCCACGATCAGCGACCCCCGCCGGCCGATGCCTGGCTTATGGACCCCAGCAGCCGGGTAAGCGCGGTGTAAGACCTAATCAGTGGAGGTGTCGATGGTCGAGCTCCCGCCGCCCCCGGAGGGAATTGTGCTGGCCCACTTCATCGTCTCGGACGATGTCGAGCGCTCCCGGCGCTTCTACACCGAAGTGCTCGGCGGCAGGGTGGTGTTCTCCGGCGACGTGACCTATGTCGCACTGGCTAACAGCTGGATCATCATCAATGTCGGCGGAGGCCCCACCGACGACAAGCCGTCAGTCACATTGGAGACGCCACAGGATCCCGACCGGGTCAGCAGCTTCCTCAATATCCGGGTCAAAGACATCCACGCGGTGTATGCGGAGTGGAGCGCCCGGGGTGCGCACTTCCTGACGCCGCCGAAACAGCACCAGTATGAGATCCGCTGCTACATCCGCGATCCCGACGATCACCTGATCGAGGTGGGGCAAACCACGGACCCAGAGGGGGACTGGTATCCCGCTCACTGGCCACCGAGTGCGCGTGCCGGCGATTCCGAGTAAATGCCGAGGTAACCGGGAACTCGCCCGGCAGATTCGACGGTAACCAGTCCTCCAGGCACTGAGCCTCGATCCACCGCGTGACGCTCAGGAGGTTCAGTCATGACCACCGCGATCATCGGCACTGGAGGCATCGGATCGGTTATCGCCCGTCGGCTGGCATCAGGCGGCGAGGCCCTGCGGCTCTCGAGCGCCGACACTAGGTCGGCACGAACGCTGGCTGCAGGAATCGGTCCCGCTGCGGTCGTGGCCGCCAACAACCGTGACGCGTTGCAGGGCGCCGATACCGTCGTCCTCGCGCTGCGGTTTACCGCACTGCGGGGCGTCATAGGCGAGATCGCCGAGCCGCTAGTCGGCAAGGTCGTGGTCGTTCCGAGCAACCCGCTCAGCACCGACGCGCACGGTAACGTCGCACGTCTCCTGCCGGAGGGGCAATCCTCAGGCGAGGTGGTAGCCGGATGGTTGCCGCCGGGGGGACGCCTGGCCATGGCCTTTGGAAGCATGTCGGCCGATCTCTTGGAGTCCGCTAGTAACCGGTCACCGGAGCCGGCGGTCCTGTTCTACGCGACCAGCGACGACCGTGCTGGCGAGGAAGTCGAGCGGTTGATCCGAACAGCCAGCTTCGAGCCGGTGAAGATCGGCGGGATTGAACAGTCGGGTCGGCTCGAGGTGGGCGGCGATCTTCACGATCTCGTAGTCGGCCGCGCGCAGGCGCGGTCCCTGATGGGTGCGGCCTGATAGCTTCGCCGGCCGCCCGGAGACGCCATTGCAGCGCGATGGGCGGCCGCTGCCATTTCCGGAATGGTTGATCACCCGCAATCGGGGAAGCTGTGGGGCCAGGCCGATTCTCATCGCCAAGGCAGGTGTATGGAATGAACAGCAACCACCGAGCCGATGGAGCGCTGGCTCGCGCGCGCCAGGCGGCAGCGCGCCTGAAGCCAGTTGCCCGCAGCACCAGCGCAGTGGCACAGCACGGCGTCCGGACGACGCGTGCCTGGGCTGCGCCCCAGGTTGAGCGCACCGGGCACCTGGTGGAGGAGCGCATTGCGCCGAAGATCTCCTCCGTGCTGTCCTCGGCCGCGCAGCGGATCGAGCCCGGCAAGCCACACCGGCGGCGCTGGCGCAAGGTGGCAAGTGCCTCGATGATCACGGCAGCTGCCAGCGCTGTGGCCGGAGCGGTCCTCAGCCGCCGACGGCTGAACGGAACTGCACCTGACACGAAGGCCGACAGTACTGACGAGAACACGGAGCGCACCGGGCCGGCTGGCAGCTAGACCGGTGGCCTCGCGACGAAACCGCTACGGCTGAGGCGTCGACGGCAGTCGAGTGGCCAGGTCTGGCTCTGCCGTCAGCGGCTGCGGCGTCTGCTGTACCGCGCGGACATGGCGGCCGCGGCGCGGCCGGTGGCCAGCGTCGCCACCGGTGCCGGCCGTGACGCGAGCTGCGCGGTCGGCTGCCTGGCTGGTTTGGCCAGCTCGCCGGCGATCGTGCGCAGCAGCGGTGAGCCGGGATGCGCAGTGGCGGCAAGCGGGGTGACGTTGGCCTTGCGCATCAGCGCGGCCACGTCCCTGGCTTGCGGGGGTGTCTGCAGGGTGATCACCACACCGCTGGCACCCGCGCGGGCGGTTCGACCTGACCTGTGCAGGTAGGCCTTATGGTCGGCTGGCGGATCGGCGTGGATGACTAGGTCGATGCCGTCGACGTGGATGCCACGGGCCGCGATGTCAGTCGCCACCATGACCCGCGCCGCACCGGAGGCGAACGATGCCAGGTTCCGTTCGCGGGCGCTCTGGCCCAGGTCGCCGTGCAGTTCGGCGGCAGGGATCCGCGCTGCGGTCAGCTGGCGGGCTAGTCGCTGAGCTGAGCGCCTGGTCCGGGTGAAGATCAGCGACCGGTTGTTGCCGCCAGCAAGCGTGGTGAGCACTGCTGGCCGGTCTGCGATTGTGACGGTGAGCAGGTGGTGGACCATGGCGGCGGGTGCCACAGCTGACGCGTCGGCTGCGTGTCGGGCCGGATTGTGCAGGAAACGCCGCACTAGGACGTCGACGTCGTTGTCGAGAGTCGCTGAGAAAAGCATCCGCTGGCCGTCCGCCGGGGTCGCGTCCATTATCCGTCTCACCACAGGCAGGAATCCAAGGTCCGCCATGTGGTCGGCTTCGTCGATCACACTGACCTCGACATCGCCGAGGTGACAGTGACCCTGCCCCATGAGGTCGGCCAGCCGGCCGGGGCACGCGACGACGATGTCGGCCCGGGCCCGTAGCGCGGCCACCTGGCGGCTCTGCGGGCTGCCGCCGAAGACGGTCACCGCCCGCAGCCCCGCGGCCTGGGCCAGCGGTTGGATCGTGGCGTGGACCTGGTTAGCCAGCTCGCGGGTCGGCACCAGCACGAGGCCGCGTGGCCGACACGCCATGGTGTGGCCATCGGCTAGCGCAGCGACCAGTGGAATGGAGAAAGCCAGGGTCTTGCCGGAGCCGGTCCGGCCCCGGCCGAGCACGTCGCGTCCGGCCAGCGCGTCTGGCAGCGTGAGGGCCTGGATCGGGAAAGGGGCAGTGATACCCGCGCTGGCCAGCGCGTCGGCTAGCTCAGCCGGTACGCCGAGGGAAGCGAACGTGACGCCGGGGGTGGAGGGGCCTGGAACGCTGTGGTGCCCGCGGCGGGCAGCATTGAACGTTTCGACTGGCAGAGTTGACAAACAGATTCGTCCTTCGGACTGTGGTGGCCGCATCGTCGTGGGGCCGCCACATCCGTGGAAACCAGCTCGGTGACCGAGCGACATACGACCGGCGCGCCCTCGATGGCTGCGCCGTGTTACTCAAGCATACCGTGGCCGGGCTCGGCTGGCGCGCGTGGGACCGGGCAGCCGGGACGTGCTGCCTGGCGGGATACCGGCCCGCCCCCGCTGCATGCAGTGGCCGCCAGGCGCGCGGCCTTGTGACACAGTGTGAGGGAGGCGCCGAATGATGACCGAGGTGAGGTCGGTGGACGCGCGCACCGTTTGGGTGGCCAAAGACGATGGCAGTGACATCATCCGAGCTGATGCCATCGTCGGAGTTGGCCGTGACTACAACGGTTACATCACCGCTCGGCTCGCCGGAGGCACAGGCTCGGCAGTGACGCTGGTCGCGCCCGCATCCGCGGTCACGTCCACTCCGGAGGGTTTCCACCGTCAGCTGATCAGGATTGCCTCCGAGCTCCTGCACGCCGCGGAGCCGAGCGTCGTGCGACCTGTCTGGGACGAAGAGAACGGATGGCATTGGGTCAGCGAGCGGCTGTAGCCGAGCGAACCAGCAATACTGGAAATGCGTTGCTAGTATTGTGAGACTAGGGTATTGTGAAGGTTAAGCGCGAGCCTCAGCCGCCGAAGACGGTCAGCTATCCGGGGTTACCGGAGGAGCCCACGTCAAGGGCCTGGTCGCACTGATCGCCCGCTCGTGGGCATTGAGAGCCGCGCACGGCTGGGGCCAGCGCTTACGACCCATTTCACGTCCCGGCCTCACAGGGCGGTCGCCGCTCCAGTACGGCAGATGACGGTCCGTCTTCGTCGCTAAGGAGCACGTTCATGTACGGCTCGTCTAGCCCCAGTCAGCAGCTCGCTGCGCCTGATCGCCGCCACGCGTCACCGGCGGTCATCCGCCCGCGTCGCGCGACGGCTCCAAGTTCGCGGGAAGATCGCGGCTACCTGGTAACCGCCCTCAGCGGCCGGCTCGATAGCACGCGCGCACCGGCAGTGCGCGAGCAGCTGCTGCGCCTGCTGCGCCCCGCCGCCAGCCAGCTCGTCCTGGACCTCACGCTGGTCAGCGACATCGACGCGGCGGGCCTGGCCGTCCTGGTTGGAACCGAACGGCGTGCCCGGCTGCTTGGCGGATCCCTGCGCCTGGCGGCGGCGAGGCCCGCAGTGAGTATGGCGGTGCACGCCGCCGGGCTGGACCGGCTGCTCGGCAGCTTTCCCACGGTCCAGGCTGCCGTCAGCAGCCCCGCACATGCGTGACCGACGTGACCGAAGAGAGCTCGTCCGGCCCGCCGCTTCTCGAGGGTTCTCGCGGGCCGCGTCTGCGTGTGCGCGCATTCAGGCCACGGTCCGGCCGCAGGGTGCGCCCAACCGAACCTGGGCCAGCTGCGGCCACCTGGGCGTAGCGTGAGTGAGATGAAACCTAGGCGCGCAGAGCCGGCGAGGCGTTACCTGCCAGGAAGTCCGTTCAATTCCCCCGTTGCCGATGAGCCCGTCGAGATCTACGAGCCGCGCGATCTGGTCAGCCACGACAAGTACGGGCTCGGCACTGTCCTGGACGTCCAGGCCCAGGTCGCGGTCGTCGTGGACTTCGGCACGCACCGCAGGCGAATCACGCTGCCGTGCGCCAGGCTCGTCAAACTATGACTAAAGCACGCAATCGCCAGGCGGCTTTCCCGGGAGCGGGCAAACCGCCTGGCGATTCCGGCGGGATGTGTCAGAGCGGCTGAACCTGCTCGGCTTGCATTCCCCTCGGGCTGCGCGTGGCCGTGAACTCCACGCGCTGGTTCTCCTGGAGGCTGCGGTAGCCGTCGGTCTGGATGGCTGAGTGATGTACGAACACGTCGGCGCTACCGTCATCGGGAGCGATGAAACCGAAGCCCTTGTCAGCGTTGAACCACTTCACTGTGCCCTGAGCCATGTGCTTTCCTCCTGCTGGAGCGATCATCAGGAAAGCGCGGCTGCGCGTCCTGAGGGCTGTCGCGACCGCCTGCCGGAAAGTCTGGCTAAGTCCAGGCCAAGGCACCCGCTGTCAGAATTCGCAGGCGCTGTGACACGTGAACGAACTTCGACTACAACCACTGCCATTAAACACCAACCCTCCGAGCGGGGGGCTATGATCGCTGGCCTGTCCGGGCTGACGGGCAGGCCAGGGCTCGTCGCGGCGAGCTGGCGGCCGCCAGGTTCGGGTCGATGGTGCGTGGGCCTAGCCGGGAGTTCACGTCGAGTTCTGGTCCCGGAAGTTATTTGCAGGTAACCGTCTACTAGCGTAGTGAGCAAGCGAGACACCGACATCGGCCGCCGACCGGCGGCCGGACATCGGCTTCTGGAGGGGTCTGCCATGAGCTGGCCGTCAGGGATGAGGATGCTCCCCGTCGCGCTGCGCGCGGGCCGCCCGATCCTTGATGTGTCAGCGGTCATCCTGCCGGACCACAACGGTCTCACGTGACCGTCCCCTGGTCTCGGGTTGTCACGCCGGGCGGGCAGCCGCGCGTGTCCGGGCCGTCCGCGCTCGTAGCAGCAGATAATTCCCAGTTGGAGCCAGCTATCGTTGGCCGTGCATCGGCGTGACAACAGCGGCCACGCGGGGGAGCGACTACGCACGGCTGTCGCGCGCAGTCAAGCACGCCGGGCTGATGGACCGGCGCACCGGGAACTATGCGTGGCGGATCGGGGTCACCACGTCCCTGCTAGCCGCGGGCTGGGCCGCGTTCGTTGTGACGGGGAACTCCTGGTGGCAGCTCGCGGTCGCCGCCTTCCTAGCCGTCATGTTCACTCAGCTCGCCTTCTTGGGCCATGACGCGGGCCACCAGCAAATCTGCGCCGCTCGCCGCCCCAACTATGTCCTCGGCCTGCTGCTGGGCAACCTCGGCATCGGCCTGAGCTTCGGCTGGTGGGTAGCCAAGCACAACCGGCACCACGCACACCCGAACACCGAAGGAGCCGACCCGGACATCATGATGCGAGCTCTGGCGATGACCCCGGGCCAGGCAGAAGCCAGCCGGGGCGCCACCAGGATCGTGCGCCGCTGCCAGGCCTTCCTGTTCTTTCCGATGCTGCTGGGCGAGGCTCTCAGCGTGCATGTTGCCAGCATCCGGGCGCTGTCGAGCGGGCCCAGGCGGCACCGCTGGGCTGAGGTGGCCCTGCTCGCCGCGCATTTCGCCGCCTACCTGACAGTCGTCTTCCTCGTCCTGAGCCCGGTGAAGGCGGTGGTGTTCATCCTGGTCCAGCAGGGCCTGTTCGGCGTGTACCTGGGTGCGTCGTTCGCCCCCAACCACAAGGGCATGCCCATCCTGAACCGCCACGACGAGCACGACTTTCTGCGTCGGCAAGTGCTGACCTCGAGGAATATCCGCGGCAACTGGTTTACGGACCTGGCCCTCGGCGGGCTTAACTACCAGATCGAGCATCACCTGTTCCCGTCCATGCCTCGCCCGAACCTGCGCCGGTCCCAGCCCCTGATCAGCGAGTTCTGCCGCCAGCACGGATTGCCGTACACCCAGGCCAGCCTGGTCGGCTCGTACGCCGAGGCCCTGCGCTTCCTGCACGCCGTCGGCGCGCAGGCCGCGCAGTAACTGTCCGCGCCGGTCCGATCAGTCTGGGCTGCATGGCAGCCGCTGGCTTGAGGGTGACTCGGGGCCCGGTGCGGCCGCCTCGTTATCGTGGCGAGGAGATACCAGGATCGCGATTCGGGGGCTGTGCCAAGGACGGGGGATAGTCGTGAATGAGCAGTCTCGGCCGACTGACATCGGCAGTAACCCACTCAATTCCGGCGGAGTTCTCACGGACACCAGTGACATGCAAATCCCGCACAGCATCTTTCGTGGCGAGTTCCGCAGGGCGCCCGGAATGGTGCGTAACGTCGCTGAAGGAGACGCGCATCGCGCGGGGGTTGTAGCCGGGCATCTGCAGTTCCTTATCGAAGCGCTGACGGACCACCACACAACCGAGGATGAGCTCCTGTGGCCGCGGCTGCACGAGCGGGTGCACGCAGATGTGGAGCCGATAATCAGCGTGATGGAGAGCCAGCACGCACAGATTCATCGGATAGTCGAGACGCTCAATGGCCAGCTGGCCAGCTGGACCTCCGACCCCAGCAGTGCGCGGCGCGAGGCGGTGGCAGATACCTGCGACTCGGCGTTCACCGTACTCGAGGAGCACCTAGGCGCCGAGGAACAAGACATCCTGCCGATAGCTGCGCGTGCCATGAGCCAGTCCGAATGGGATGAGATCGGCGAGCGAGCCCTGGGCGCCCTCCCGAACGACAAGAGGATGCTGGTGCTCGGCACGATTCGTTACTGGGCACCCCAGAAGCAGAGCGCAGCCGTGGCGTCCGACATCCCCCGGCCCGTGCGTCCCTTCGTAACCGCACTGGCCGACCGGGCATTCCGCAAGGAAGCGGTGGCAGTGCACGGCACCGCCACGCCCTGACCCGGCACACGGCAAGGCAGATCTGCTGTCAGCCGACGCCCCGCACAGCCAACATGGTGATCACGGCGGCCACCGCGGTGGTAGCGGTGGGAGGCACGAGCAACAGCCGGCTGTGCCGCAGGCCGCTGAACGCCGCTCGCTGGCTCATCCAGGCGGCCTGGACGAGAATTCCGGCTGCCATGGCGAGCACTAGAGGCTCGGCCCCTTCCGGGACGGCAAACGCATCAGCTGCGCCAGCGCCGACAACCGGACTCACGCACATGAGGGTCAGCCAGGCGGCTACCCGGCGGCGTGGCTGCGCGCCGAGTAGCGCGCCCGTGGCCAGACCTTCTCCGAAGGCGTGCGCGGCGAGTGCGATCGCGACTGCTGCAGAGCCGGACAGCGAGATCGCGGCGCCCTCAAGGAAGCGGTGAGTTGCCAGCGCCGCAGCAGCTGCGGAGCCCATGGCTTGCTCCTTGTGCGCGCGACAGGCGCAGCCAGCGCGTGCCGCCAGCCCCGCGACAGTGAAAGCAGCAACCGCGGCTATCGGCACCAGCGGTGGCCACAGCGAAGCCGCGCGGGCGCTCGCCCATGCATCGGGGAGCAGGTGCAGCGCTGCGACGATGAGCAGCGCGCCCGCGGCGGCGGCGAACCAGATCGGCCGCTGCCCTGGGCGACGCCGGGCCAGCTACGCACCCGCGACGGTCGCCACTGCGACCAGGCCGGCGCCGAGCAGTTCGGTGCCTGACAGCATTGGCGTTAGCCGATCAGGACTCGGGAGCCGTCACTTGGTGAAGCAGTAGGAGTCGCTTGAGGCGTCCCCTCCCTGCAGCCGGGTCTGGTGGACACGATGCCCCCTGAACTCGTCACCGTGAGGGAAGAACCGCTCGTCGACCGAGAGTCCGCCGTTCGTCGTATCCGCGTCTACCTTTGCCAGCCAGGCACCGACGCCGTCCGGGTAGAAGACCTCGTCCCATGCTGCGTAGAGGGAGTTGGTCAGGTAGACCCGCTTGCCGTCACGGCTGATCTCCACCATCTGGGCGCCACCGCTCAGTGGCTGGTCGGGCGCGGCCGGGTGCGGCCGACGGCCGACGATCCCACCAAGTCGCACCGACGCGGTCTCGCGCGGACTGGCCGGATCGGTCACGTCGTACTGCTTCAGGTCACCGGTGCCCCAGCAGGACACATAGAGTCAGCGGTCATCGACCGACAGATCGATGTCAGTGATGAATGGCG
This sequence comes from uncultured Actinomycetota bacterium, assembly GCA_963718765.1. Classification (GTDB taxonomy): domain Bacteria; phylum Actinomycetota; class Actinomycetes; order Streptosporangiales; family Streptosporangiaceae; genus JAJYUU01. The sequence continues at coordinate 93,657 of CAVQZV010000012.1, read as the reverse complement.
GTACGGCGCCAAAAGGCTTGAGCGCCGGCGGCAGGTCATCTGGATCGGCCGGCTCCGCGGGGATGGTGATTACCTTGCGGATCGCCCAGCGGTCGCCATCGCGGTACCACATCCATACCGACGCCGAGAGGTCCGCGACGCTTGTCACCACGCCGGTGAACCCGTACGCGCTGGTCGGGTCGTGCGCAGGCCGGAGCTCGAGCACCATCTGATACTCATCGCCGAGGTCGATGCGCTGCGTCAGGTTATGCCCCGACATGCTCCAGAAGTTCAGGTGGTGGCCGAACTGACGGCCGAGCAGATCCTCTGGGTTGAGGCCATTCTCGATCATGGATGGCGTGGCCCACTCCGAGGTAACCAGCGTGTCGTAGTGCAGATGCCACCACACGTCGTAGGACAGGAACTGGTTGCCGCGGTCTGCCTCCCACGGGCCTACCACGTCGAAGGTGTTGTGGTCGAGTAGCGCAATGCCGCCAGGGCCGTCATCGCCGTTGGCGCCGCCCAGCGCGGACATGAAGATTGCATCCGGCCCGCAGTGGAGGGTGTGCGGCCGGGAGTACCCGGCCTTAGCCGCAAGTTCTTCCGCTGCGATCTCCCGGATTACCTTCGGTGCGCGCGGATCCGGCCCGACATCGAGTACATAGGTTCGCGACGAGCGCAGTCCCGGCACGATCAGATAGCGGCGCTCAAGGCTTCCGGCGTGGCCGCCGTGGCATAGAGCGCTTGAGCACGCATTCCACCCGAAGTGGTGTAGCTCGTTGCCGCTAGTCGGTACTTCCGCCCAGCCCACCAGCTTCCCGTATGTCGCGGACGTCGAATCGCAGTCCAGTACCGCTATCGCGTCGTTGGCGATCCCACGCGGGTCGAAGGCGGCCACATATGCGAGCGACTCCGGCGCGGCCGTGACCGCATCGCCGGGCGTGCGGTAGAAGGTCGGATCGGTTATCTCGGGCATGATTTGCCACCTGTCGATGTGCCGTCGTTCCCATGGCCGACCGGTCACGCGGCTAACTTCCCGGCCGTCTTGAGGCAGGAGCCACCGGCTCACGGCCCGGTACATCCAGCAGGCCACGTAGCTGTGGAGGCGCTGTGCAGAACTCGGGTAACGCATCCGGAGAACTGCGGATCCTCATGGGAGGCCTCGTGCGGGCCGCAGTCAGTAGCTGAACGTGGTGGCTGGCTCGTCACCGATCCACTCCCAGAGCGGCACCGTGCCGCCGAGCGTGGCGTTACCCACCAGCACGTCATCGCTCAGATGCCGGGCGTTGAAGCAGATCGGGCAGGCCAGCAGCCGCCCGCCCGCCGCCTGGTAGCGCTTGGCCAGTTCTGGCAGCGGCGGGCAGCCCTCACAGGCCACGCCCTGGAGCACGCCTTCCAGTGCGAGCCGGACTGCTTCCTTGGTCAGGAACATCAGTGTCGGCCGCTCCTTTTCGGCGGCCGCCACCGCGACCAGGAATGCCACCGTTACCTTCTCCGGATCCTCCAAGCCGGTCGTCAGGCTGATGACTGCCTTTCCGCTCATCTCTTCTCCTCGGGTCCCGGAGTGGCCACGTCGGCCCGCTCTGCCTTCCGAGACTGGCCCCGGAGAGATGGTCGGCGCATCGGGCAGATGCCCGATTTCTCGGCTAGCCGACCGCTAGCACAGGGCCTTCCTCAGGCGACGAGCCGGTGCAGAACTCCTCGCTCGCGAGGAGAGTCTGAACGAGTTGCATGGCGATCGAGCCCTCTCCCACTGCCGACGCAACCCGCTTGACCGACGAGTGCCGTACGTCTCCGGCTGCGAGGACTCCGGGAATGCTTGTCTCGAGCGAATACGGTCGGCGTTCCAGCGGCCAGGCGCAGCCGTCAGCGAACTCCTCGCCCGTGAGCAGGAATCCATGTGCGTTTCTTGCGATCTCCGGGGGCAGCCAGTCGGTGTGTGGATGGGCTCCGATCAGCACGAACAGTGCGTCAGCCGACACCGCTTCATGATTGCCCGAGCGGATCTCGTGCAGCACGAGCTGCTGGAGACGGCCCGCCCCTCCTCCGCCGACCACTGCCGTGCCGGTGCGCACCTCCACGTTGGGGCTGGCCTTGATTCCGCGGACGAGGTAGTCCGACATCCCGGCTTCGAGTGATTCGCCGCGCACGAGGAGGACGACCTGCCTGGCGTACCTGGCGAGGTGCAGAGCTGCCTGCCCGGCGGAATTCCCGCCACCGAGAACGTAGGCTTCCTTCCCGCTGACCGCGGGCGCTTCGGAGACCGGGCCACCGTAGTAGACGCCGGCGCCGTTCAGCGCCTCGAGCGCGGGGACACCCAGACGGCGGTAGGTGGCGCCGGTGGCGAGGATCACCGTTCTGGCGGTCACTTGCCCATGGCCGTCAAGCGAGACGCTCAGCAGGTGCCCTGATCGAGTGAGCGCGGTCGCCCGATGCATGAACACGAAGCTTGCCCCGAACACAGATGCCTGCTCGTACGCTTGCTCGGCAAGTCGGCTACCGCTCACTCCCTTGGGGAAACCCAGGAAATTGCGGATGAGTGAGCTGGACCTGACTTGTCCGCCGATTCCGCCTTCATCGACTACAAGGACGCGGAGTCCGTCGGAGCCGCCGTAGACGGCTGCCGATAGGCCCGCCGGGCCCGCGCCGACGACGATGACATCGTAGGTGTCCTGCGCGAAGTCGCTCGGAGCCCCGGCAGCCGCCGCGATTTCATCATTGGACGGGTCGCTCAGGACCCGGCCGTCTGGCAGAAACATGAGCGGGAGTTTCGCGTGGGGGCCCGCCTTGGCCAGGAGCCCACGCCCCTCATCTGAGTCTGCGAGACAGAAGGCGTGCGGGGCCGCGCACCGCTCGAAAGCCTCCCTGAGCTCGTAGGCTCTGCCCGACCAGGCCTCGCCAACGATGTGGACGGTGTGCGGCACGATGCGTCGTTCGGTCGCCCACTCGAGCAGAAAGCTCGAAACGGCCTCGTGGAAGACCTCGTCCGGCGGCCGGGTCGGCCTGACCACGTAGTAGTCCACGCGACCGAGGGCGATGGCGGCGCGTATCGCGTCTGCGGTCGCCTTGTCTGCCCAGGCATTCGCCGGAACCAGCAGCGCACGCTTCGCCTGCGGGTGGCGCTCCCGGACGTGCTCGAGCAGGCCACCGGGAGCTGCGGCAGACTGCCGCATTCCGGTGAGCACGAGCGCCACATCTTCTCCGGCGCGCGCCAGTTCCGTCAGCTTCTGCGCGGCCGCGCACGGATCGGCCAGGCACATGACGCGATAGTCGTGGGCGTACCGCTGGGTCAGCTGCGACCCGACCCGGCCGAGTGCCTCGTGGCTTTCATCGACGGCGAGCAGTACGGGAAGAGACATCAGAAAACCTAACTGCTTGTGACCGACCCGACCGGAGCGCTGCACCGTGATGGCCGCCTGTGGCAGCCGCCTGGCAGCTAAATCGAGACCGGGCTGAGACCAAGCTGCTCCAGGAGCTGGAGTCGGTCGTACATGAGATTGAACGCGGCCTGCTTGCCATCGCGGAACCGAATGGTCTGCACGTAGTCCACACTGACCTCGTTGCCGGTCGGCGGGACGTCACCATTCGGGCTCGGCAGGATGCCGTGGTGTGTCCCGGTGAACGTTCCTCCCTCGACCGCTACATCGTCGCCGATGTACAGGTCGCGAACGGAGACGCGGGCATCGGGAAATGCGGCGAGCCAGCCTTCGAAAAACTGTGCGCAGGCTTGCTTCCCCGTACCGCTCATCCGGCCAGGGGCCTGGTAGACCGCGTCATCGGCGATCAGGTCGGTGAAGCCGTCGATGTCGTGCGCGTTGAACGCTGAAGTGCTTCTGTCGAACGTCTCGCGAACCGTCATCGGCATGTGGATCTCCCCCCGTGGTTCGCCCATTGCAACAACCTTGCACCGCCCTGTGTGCCCAGGGTCGGCTCGCTGTGCAGATTCTGTGGAGAAGAGGCCCCCGAAGGGCTAGCGCAGACAGTGCCCGTTATTCCTGGTTTCTGCTGGCTCGTTCGCGCTTGCACCTGATGGCCGCGCCGTCATGCGCCCCGCATCGCCCTCTCGCGACGGGCCGCGACGGTCGAGCCGGACTCGCGGCGGGCCATTCGCCGAAGCACTACCGGCGCGAGCACGAGGCCCGCGACCGCCCATGCCGACAGGACGCCGAACATGGCCAGGTGGCGCCACGAATGGCCGATCTCCACAGCCGCCATCGCGTTCGGCAGCAGCGCGGAACGCATGCCGAGCCCCAGCCAGTACATCGGAAAGACCTGCCCGGTCCATTGCAGGACCGTCGGCAGGTGCGTGATCGGGTAGAAGATGCCGGAGATCGCGGCAAGTCCTGCTAGTAGCAGCACGATCAGCGCGGCGCTGCGCTGGCTGGGGAACAGCGACCCGAGCACGGCGCCCAGCGGCAACGTGGCGAGCAGCCCGAGCACGAGCACCCAGGCCACCGTCAGCCAGCTGCCAGGGCTGCGGATCGCCAGGCCGGTGACCAGGAAAGCGCCGGTCAGCAGCGTGGTCGCGACAGCGAACGCTATCTGCCCGGAGAAGTTGACGACCTTGCCAAGCAGATAGCCGAGCATCCCGTTCGGGATGGCCTTGGCCCGCAGCAGCGTGCCGTCCTCGCGTTCGACCACGAGCACGTCACTTATTGCGACGACTCCGTAAACCCCGACGTCCAGGCCCAGCACGCTGACCAGCATCGTGGTGCCCAGTGAGAAGTGCGTCCCTGGCACGCGCGTGTGCCGCGTCCAGACCATCGCGGCGAGGAAGCCGCCGGTCGTGATCAGGAACGCGATCAGGTCACCTGGCGTGGTCAGGGTCTGCTTGAACTCGATCCAGCCACGAGACAGTCCCGCTCGCGCTGCCACCAGCGCCGGGTTCACGTCGCCACCGCCGTCAACATGCGCGGCGCACCGTGCTCCGCCGCGCGGATCAGGGCCATATACGTGTCCTCCAGGCTGGCCCGGCGCACCTCCAGATCATGGACCGAGTCGCCGTACTGCCGGAACAGCTCCCGGACGAACGCCGTCGCGTCGTCCGCCGTGTGCACGAACCGCTGCCCGTCCCGGTTCCAGTGCACCTCGGACTGGCCCGACATCGCGCGGGCCAGTTGATCGGCGGAGCCGTCGGCGATGATCGTGCCGCCGGCCAGAATCAGGATGCGGTCCGCGAGCCGTTCGGCCTCGTCCAGGTCGTGCGTTGTCAGCAAAATCGTGGTTTGCTCGCGGTCGGTGAGCCTGCGCACGACGTCATGGAAGTCGCGTCTGGCCTCGGGGTCGAAACCGGCGGTCGGCTCGTCAAGAAACAGCAACTCGGGCCGGCCGACGATGCCGATCGCCACGTCGAGGCGACGCCGCTGCCCACCGGACAGCTTGCGCACCCGCTTGCGGGCGTGCGGAGTCAGCCCGACGGTCTCGAGCAGGTCATCCACGTCCCAGGGTCGCGTGACGCTGGCCGTGGAGTACGGCGCGTAGTAGCAGCCAAGGTGCGCGAGCAGCTCGCGGACCTGCCATTTCGCGTGGTCACGCCAGGACTGCAGCACGATGCCTGTCCTCGCCCGCCACGCCTCGCCGCCGTGTGCGGGGTCGGCACCGAGCACGCTGACCTCGCCCGCGGAACGTATCCGGAACCCCTCGAGGATCTCGATGGTGGTGGTCTTGCCCGCGCCGTTCGGCCCGAGCAGGGCGAGTACCTCCCCGGGGTGCGCCGCGAAACTGACACCGCTGAGCACGTCAGTTTTGCCGTACCGCATTCGCAGATCACGGACGTCCAGCACATCCTCCGTGCAGCGGGGAAGGCCTCCCCGGCGAGAGATGTTAAGCATTCACTGAACAGTAATCGCTTAACATATCTCGGTCAAGCGGTAACCTTTGACCGATGTCCGAGAGTCAAGACCAGAAGCGATCACCGCAGGACGCCGCTCCCTATCGCTTCGAGGATCCCCGCAACATCCGGGCCCTGGCGCATCCGGCCCGGCTGTCCATCATCAACGCCCTGATGGCGGGCGAGGAACTGACTGCCACTCAGTGCTCGGCGCTGACCGGGCTGAGCCCGAGTGCAACGGCGTACCACCTGAAGCTTCTGGAACGGTACGGCGTCGCCGAATCGGCACCCCCGAGACCGGACCGCCGCGAGCGGCCATGGCGAGCGACTGGACGCAAATTCCAGGTCGACCTGGACACCTCGACGCCCGCCGGGGCCTCAGCCGCCGCAGCCGTCGTGGCGGCCCAATTCGACGCGACCCGGGCCATCGCGCTCGGGTTCACCGAGGGCGGTCACGCGGAGCCTGAGGAGTGGCGGGACGCCGCCCTGAACAACGCGGACGTCTGGCTGACCGTCGAGGCGTTTCAGCGGGTAGCAGCGGAGCTTGCAGCGGTGCTCGAGCCGTTTCGGGGGCCTGAACGCCCGACGGGAAGCAGGCTGGTCAGGGTGATGAATGTCGTCGTGCCGCACGGACGCGATGGTCCCGCAACACCCGAACGCACGCCTGAACCTAGGTGATAGCAGGGCTGCGGCGGCGCACAGCCTCGTCGATGTTCACCGGGCTGCGCTCTCTTCCTGGCCCGGATCCCTCGATGGCGGCGGGGGAGGGCCACACAGCATATGCACGGGTCGGACCGCTGCGCCGGGCTGCACGCGAGTCGCGGCAGCGCTGTTCGACCGCGAGCGCTTCGAGACCATCCAGCGGCGGCTGGTCAACGAGCCGCCCGTCGATTACGTGGAGCCGTTCGGCGGCGGCTACTTCTTCGCATTCCCCGGCGTGACGAACAGTCAGGACTGGGACGGCCGGTCGCTGCTGGCCTGACCGGTGCCGAGGTGCGCTGCGTCGTGGTCGTTATCTGCATGCTGTGCCCGTTGTTCGTTTTGTGCGCCGTCGGGCTGCTGGACCTGACGGCGACGCCGCAGGTATGCGCGTCCGAGCTCCAGTGCACCGGTCACGGCAAACGCGATCGCCAGCGCGAGGAGCAGGCCGGCCCAGGGCGTGTGCTCGAAAGCCTTGCCGCCGAAGAAGCCGAGCAGCGCAGCGTAGGAGGCCCAGATGGTGCCTGCGAAGGCATCGAAGATGGCGAACCGCCGCCACGGGTATCGCGCTGCCCCGGCACTGAGTGTCACGGCAATCCGGCCGCCGGGGATGAAGCGGGCGATGAGGATGAGTTCACCACCGCGCTCGGCCAGCTGGCGCTCGGTCCAGCGAATCGTCTTGCGGCCCTTCTCGCCGCGGAAGAAGCGGGCCTTAGCGTAAGGGCCGAAACGGTGGCCTATGAAGTAGGCGGCGTTATCGCCCGCGAACGCGCCGCAAGCCGCGGCCACGATGACGAGCGGCAGGCTGAGGTGACCCGTCGCGGCGACCACGCCGGCCGTGATCACCGCGGTTTCGCTGGGGACGACCGGTAGCAGCGCGTCCAGGAACGCGAACACGAACACGATGGCATACGCCCACCCCGATGCCTCCGCGACGAGTTGCGTGAATTGGTTAAACATGGCCGGTAGTCATGGTTAGGCGATAGCAATGACTGAGGCTATCCCGGCGGCATAAAGGCCCGCCCAGCAGCCGACGAGCGGCAGGGGCCAGCGGCCAAGGCGCCGCAGCGTGATCAAGCTCAGTGCGCCGCCGGCGAGCGCGATCAGCATGGCGAGCAGGGCGGGAGCGGTCAGCCTCCAGCTAGTGAAGATCATCGCGAACGCCACGAGCGGCATGGTCTGGAAGACCATGGCGCCGGTGATGTTGCCCACGGCAAGGGTGTCTTTGCCCTGGCGGATCCAGACGACGCTGTTGAGCTTCTCGGGCAGCTCAGTGGCCAGTGGCGCGATGATCAAGGTCAGCATCAGCTCATCAACTCCGAGCCCGTGCGCTAGATGCTCGATGCTGCTGACGAACAGCTGCGCGGCGCCGATCAGCAGGCCGAGGCTGACGAGGGTCTGCGCGAGGACCTGGAACAAGGTCGGCGGGTCGCGTCTGGCGGTATTGAAGTACAAGCCTGGCCTCGGCGCCGGCGCCTTCCTGCCTGCCCTTGGTGATCGTTTTCCAGGTGACCAGCGCATACGCGGCGAGCAGTATCACCGCGGCCGCGAACCGCAGCACTGGTGCGCCCACCAGGCCTACCGCGATGGCAAGCGACAGCGCGCACACGACCACCAGCAGGTCCTGGGTGGTGGCCTGCCGGTCGGGCTTCAGACGTGTGCTTCCACGCCGGCGGCGATAGGCCAGCGCGGCACCGCCGGACACCGCCATCGCCAGCGTGGCGAGCAGGAACGGGGCCCCGATAACGGCACCGATCGCGATCTCGTCGCCTTGCCTGCCGCCGATAATCGCCACCACCGGGATCAGCGACTCGGGCATCGCGGTCGCCACGCCCGCCAGCACGCTCCCCACTGCTGCATGGCCGAGATCCAGCCGGATGCCGAGCCATTCGACTGCATTGGTAAACACCAGCGCACCGGCCACCATCACAGCGAAGCTGGCGACCAGCAGCACACTGGCAACCATGGGCCTCCGATCCCGCACCACGCCAGGAATTCGCGCCGGCGCCCGCCAGGGGCCCCGTATTCGCAGCCGAACGCCACAGGGTAACCACACCCGGCTCCCGCGCCGCTAGCTGCCAGACCGCGCCGCGATCACAGCGCTGGCTGGATGTTCTGGTTGCCCTGGAATACGTTGTCTGGGTCATATTCGGCCTTGATGCTCGCGAGCCGCTCGTAGTTGGCGGGACCATAGGCCGCCCGTATCCGGTCTTGGCCCTCGTCGCCGATGAAGTTCAGGTAAATGCCGCCGGTGGTGTGCTGAGCCATGTCGCGGCGGAACGCTCGAGCCCAGGCGATGTTGGCGTGGTCACCGGCCGCGTCATCCCAGACCGCGAACGGATGGGTGAGCCAGCGCACCGAGCGGTTCGCCAGGGGCGTGTCGGTTTCCCCGCGGTCGGCGACGGCTCCCCCCCAGGGCAGCAGGATCTGCTGTGTATAGGGCGACTCGCGATTGCGGCCGTACCGGATGAAGACATCGAGCGCATCGTCGTCGAAGTCGTCGTGGTAGTCGGCGGACCAGTAGTTGCGCATGCCCGGCGGGTCGTCAATCATCTGCTGGAACGCGGCGTAGGGCATCGGCCCGACAACGTTCACCGCTGGCTCCAGGTCGAGGAACGGCTTGATGGCATCCTGTCCCTCCTCCGGGTCGCCGGCCCACAGGAGTGCCAGGCCGGCAACGGTCGCCCCGCGCAGGTAGTCCGGTACGAACTCCTCGGGCGGACCGGTCAGGAAGACCAGGCCGGAGCCGAGTTCGCGAACAGCATGAGCAGCCAGGTCCCGGTATACCCGGGCTGCGTTGCGTCCTGCGCTTTCTGGCCACAAAAGCAGCCCGGCGAGTACGGTCGGCCCGAGCGGATACAGCTGGTACTCCAGCGCGGTGGCGACGCCGAAGTTCCCTCCGCCGCCGTGCAGTGCCCAGAACAGCTCCGGATGCTCGGCCTGGCTCGCCGTGATCTGCTGGCCGGCAGCAGTGATGAGATCGACCGAGATGAGGTTGTCGCATGCGAGCCCGAACTTCCGCTCTGCCCAGCCGGACCCGCCCCCGAGCGTGAACCCGGCGATGCCGGTACTGGACACGCGGCCCCCCGTGGTGGCCAGTCCGTGCTGCTGAGTGGCGGCGTCGAATTCGGCCCAGGTCACCCCCGCGCCCGCCTTCGCTGTCCGCGTGACGGGGTCGACCGTGATCTGCTTCATCGGGCGGACGTCGATAACAATCCCGTCGTCGTTCACCGACATTCCGGCCACCGAGTGCCCCCCGGCGCGAACCGCAACGGCCAGGCCGTCCCGCCTGGCTAGCTCGAGCGCGCTGGCGACATCGCCGGGCGTTGCGCACTTCGCGATTGCCGCCGGGTGCCGGTCGATCATGGCGTTGAACACCGCCCGGCTTTCGTTATAACGTGCGTCCTCGCGCGTGATCAGGTCCACGACTGTTTCCCCCTTGCTTGGCGCGGATCCGCAATGCTGCAGAGCGGGGTGCATAAGCCCAGGCCAGCAGGGCCCTGTCGGCGACGTATGCGGTCCTTCTGCAGAGCAGATGGAACTCGCCGCACTAGATGGACCTACCCTGCGAGGGCCGGCCGGGCCGGCTGCTATCGCCGGCGTCGCACGCCTGGACCCTGCTCGGCACGCGCACGGTGAACACTTACCCACGGCGAAATGTCGGGCAACTCCGGCTCCTGTCGGCTCACCCGCCGAAGGAAGCAGTCCGGGCAATACCGGACTGCTGGCTTGTCGGCGAGCCATTCGTCCGACATGGCCTGGTCGCAGCTTGCGCACATTCCGTATGTTCCGTCATCTATCCGGGCAATAGCGTCTTCGATGGCGACCAGCTCGTCGTAAGCGCGCTCTGTTCGGTCTTCCAGCCTGCTGGACGCCCGGACATCCGGACGCGCCGGATTGCCGTCATCGGACGTCAGGCCGCAGAACGCCTTTGACAGCGCGATGACTTCGTCCATCTTGCGCCGCCAGGCGGTGTCAAGCGTGAAGCGCGATCGCGCCAGGCGATCGTCGACAGAGTCGACCGGATGCCGGACAGTGGGCTCGCCGGCCGGGCCGAGATGCGCCGCCAGCTGCGTCGGTATCGTCCTCATGTTGTCAACCAATCAGAGCCATGTGCGAAGATCGTGCGCTTGCTGTGCAGATCCGGTGAAGGTGGCTTTGCGGAGCGAACGCTCGTCGCGGGAGCAGGTCGGGACGGTGCAGCGAACATGCTGAGGGGCCGACCGGACGCCCCAACCCTGGCCAGCCCCTCGCACAGGCACAGACGCTCAGCGCGGCTTCCCCCGAGGCCGCCCTGGCTCCGCTGCCGCGGCTAGCCGTTCCCCCTCAACCGGCCAGCCGCACGGCGGCTGCCCCTGCATTGCTCCAATCGAGCAGCGCGCGGTGCAGCTAACGTGCCGACGTTGTGGAGATTGTGTGGATGATGGTCATGTCTGAGGTCTGGCAGGGCCGAGATTCACCGGGAGCGAGACAAGGCCACGCAAGACGAGACCATCGCCATGGGCCCAGTCGAGAGCGTCACGGCCGACAGCGAGGCGCAAGCCAGGGTGACGCCTGAACAGCGCCTCGAACGCGACTCTGGCTTCGAGCCTGGCCAGGGGCGCGCCCAGGCAGTAGTGGATTCCGTGACCGAACCCGAGGTTCGGTCCGTCGGACCGGTCGATGTCCAGTACGTCAGGCGCCGGGAAACGATCCGGATCGCGGTTCGCTGAGCCGAGGCAAACCAGCACCTGCTCGTGGGCCGGGATCTCTATCCCGTCGAGCGTCAGCGGCTCGCTCGTTACCCGGAAGGTGGCATGGGGGACCGAAGCGGTGAACCGGATGAACTCCTCCACCGCGGCGGGGATCGGCGGTTGGCGTCGACAAGCTCCCGCAGGTAGCCGACGATGCCGTCCGACGCGGAAACCACCTCCGGAGGCGGGTCACCAGCCCATCCGGTCAGCAGCCGAGGTCGACAGTGGCGTCAGGGCCTGCGGCGTCGAGCCTGTCGAGGAGGTCGCTTGCGAAAGCGCGGATAGCCGGCTCCATCGCTGCGATCCGGGACGGCACGAATGCCCGCGACACAAGCCGTCGAGCCGGGTGTGGTCGGGCGGGTCGACGTTCAGCATGTGCCGGGAGAACTCCGGTCCGGGTAGACCCTCGGCGACGACGTCGCCGTTGTCCTGCAGGGCGGCGAGCATGTCCTTCGAGACGCGCGGGTCGTTCAGTGCTCGCCGGGCCGCTTCATAGCCGAGGACGACCCAGGCAGGGTGACCGTCGGCGAGCTGTGCCTTCTGCACCGGGCACCGGGCCCTGGCTTCGGCGAAGTGGCCGAACGGGTCGTCGCGGATGGCCGGCGCCCAGCCGCCCCAGGTGGCGAGCGTGTCAGTCATCGCCGGTTTCGCGCCGGTAACCCGTGCAGAGCAGGTCGAGCCGCGCGATGCGCCCACCGTCGTCGGCGTCGGCGTAGGCCTGTTGTTCGACGGTGAACCAGCCGGCGCCAAGCCGCCCTGCCTGCAGCCGGAGCCGCCAGTGCAGGTGCAGCCGGCGGCCGACCTCGCCGACGGCCCCCTCGACGAGCTCATAGTTCTCGGTGCCGCCGAACCAGCGCGCGAACTGGTCGGCGATCAGCTGGGCGCCATTCCACTCCATAAGGCCTCGGGGTAGCAGCGCGCGGAGCCGCGCGTCGGCCGTGAGCGCGTCGCTGAGCCGGGCGAAGTCCTGAACCGCGAGACCCTCGAGGAACGAGCGGGCGAGGGCGAACTGCAGCGTCGTAGCTGGGCTGTCGTGATCTGCTGTCGTGGTCATGGATCCGTTGTACGGATCTGCCGGGCGGAGCGGATCGGGCAACTACCCGATCTTTTCGTCAGGTACCAGGTGTGCCGGTGGCTGTGATAAGGCCGTGACGCATCGCGAACAGGGCAGCCTCTGTCCGGGTTCTCACGCCCAGCTTGGTGTAGATGTGCTCGAGGTGGGTGGAGACTGTCTTGCGGCTGACGTGCAGCTCGGCGGCGATCTCGGGGTTGGAGCGGCCCTGGCCGACGCGCAGGAGCACCTCGGCCTCACGGGCGGTCAGCCCTGACGGCAGGCCGGTCAGGCGCCGGGGCCGGTGGCCGGCGGCCGTCAGCACCGCCTGGACTGCGTCGCCGTCGAGCCGCCCGCTCCGCACCTCATCGCGCATCGTCCGTTCGGCCTCACCATTGTCGAGCGCCGGGCGGTGCGGACGGGGCTGGCGAAGGGCGTTGTAGACATCTGCGGCGCCCAGAATCCGGGCCGGCAGCGAGATGGCGTCCGCCCACAGTCCGTGCGGGTAGCCGGAGCCGTCCAGCCGCTCGTGGTGCAGCGACGCGCAGTGCCCGACCTGGGCTAGCGCGGGCGTGCGGGCCAGCATCCGCTGGGTGAGATAGGGATGGGTCCGGGCCCGCTCGCGCTGGGAAATGCTCCACTCCCTCGGCTCGTCCCACACACCGCTCGGGATCCCGATCATGCCGATGTCATGCACGAGTGCGGCCCGGCGCAGCATGACGACATGGTCAGCCGGGAGTCGCAGCATCGTGCCAGCCTGGGCGGCCAGTTCGGCCACTCCGCGGGAATGGCCGAGGCGCAGCGGCGACTTGAGGTCGGCGAAGTCGGCGAAGGCAACGAGCGCCCGGTCGAGCTGGTCGTCGGTCAGTGCCAAACCGAGCTGGGGGTCGAGTGCGATCACCTCATCCCACGCCGAGATGGCCGCGAGCCCGTCGAGGATCTCGCCATAGCGCGCCAGGAAGCAATCGACAAGTTCTGGATCGAACTGCGTGCCCCGCCGCTCCCTGGCCACGCGCAGCGCGGCCTCGATACCGCCAGTGTGGTGGAACGCCTCAACGCTGTCGGCTAGGTGAACCAGGCGGATGGCGGGGTCAAGAGCATCGGCGCCGACCGAACCGGGCACCCCTCTCCCGTCCCACCGTTCGAATGACTGCAGCAGCGGCTTGCACACGGCGGGGCCAAGGTCCAGCCACTTCGCGAAATCGCTCGCCTCCTGGCAGTGCGCCATCATCACCTGCTGGACCGAGCGGCCTGCGGTCGCCAGGAACCTTCCGACCATCCCGGCCCGGCGGAGTCCGGGCTTGCCGCGACCGAGATGACGGGCGACGAACAGCGCGAGAGTGATACCGCCCAGGTCGCCGTCGCGGGTATCGGCGTACACCTCCGTCTCGTCGCCGAACAGAGCTGCCATCTCACTGGTGTCGGTGGCACAGCCCACCCACGTGAGGAGCGACGTGTAGTACGCAGACGACCGGGTTGCCTGCTTCATCCCCGCCGCTGTGCCGAGCCGCATGGCGATGACGGTCTGCCGCAGCACCCGCTCCATCGGCCGTCCCATGCCGAGGTCGGCGACAAGTGACAGGGTCGCCACCAGCTCGGCAAGCGTTACCCGCCCCTGGTTATCCGGGTCCACCTGCCCATTCTGCCCTCTGAGCTGCCCGCACGCGTCCGAAGATCAACTGAGGGTCTCGCACGCGCACGGTCACCGTGCTCGACGCCCTGGCACCCCGCGGCCGCCGGGCTGGGCCCGTCGCGGAGGATAGCTTTACCGACCGGCAAGGGAGACCGCACGCGGACTGCCCGCAGGCGTGGTCCCGCGGCGAGAGCGGGTCGCGGCGAGAGCGGATCGCGGCGAATGCAGGAGGAATGTCATGCAATTCGGAATCTTCTCGGTCAGCGACATCACCCGGGACCCGGTGTCGGGGGAGACGCCGACCGAGGCCGAGCGGATCGACGCGATCGTGCGGATCGCCCAGAAAGCCGAGGAAGTCGGGATGGATGTGTTTGCGATCGGCGAGCACCATAACCCCCCGTTCTTCTCCTCCGCGCCAACCACGCTGCTCGCGTTTATCGCGGCTACGACGAGCAGGCTGATCGTGTCGACGGCGACGACGCTGATCACGACCAACGACCCGGTGCGCATCGCGGAGGAATACGCGATGCTGCAGCACCTGTCGAAGGGCCGAATGGACCTCATGCTCGGGCGGGGCAACACCGCGCCGGTGTACCCATGGTTCGGCCAGGACATCCGGCAGAGCCTGCCGCTGGCCCTGGAGAACTACAACCTGCTGCACCGGTTGTGGCGTGAGGACGTTGTCGACTGGAAGGGAAAGTTCCGCACACCGGTCCAGGGCTTCACCTCGATCCCGCGGCCGCTGGACGATGTGCCGCCATTCGTCTGGCACGGCTCGATTCGCACGCCGGAGATCGCCGAGCAGGCCGCGTACTACGGCGACGGCTTCTTCGCCAACAACATCTTCTGGCCGAAGGAGCACTACATCCGGCTTATCGGGTTCTACCGGCAGCGCTACGCCTACTACGGGCACGGCACCGAGAATGAGGCGATCGTGGGCCTGGGCGGACAGGCATACATCTCCAGGAACTCACAGGATGCCAGGCGGGAGTTCCGGCCCTACTTCAACGAGGCTCCCGTCTACGGGCACGGGCCGTCGATGGAGGACTTCATGGACCTGACGCCGCTATCGGTGGGCAGTCCGCAGGAGGTCATCGACAAGACCCTGACCTTCCGCGAGCATTTCGGTGACTACCAGCGGCAGCTGTTCCTGATGGACCACGCCGGATTGCCACTGAAGACCGTGTTGAACCAGCTTGATCTGCTCGGGGGCGAGGTCGTGCCGGTTCTGCGCAAGGAGACCGCAGCCAGATACGAGCCGGGTACACCGGACGCACCGACCCACGCGAGCCTGGTCGCGGCGAAGTACGGGGACCAGGCGCCACGTCAGCCACGGCCGAACGCCAACCGCGGCGACAACGTCACCGGCGGGTCCCCCTATCAGGACACCGCTGCCACGTCCAGGCCTGAGTATCCGGAGCTGTGATGCCACCGGCGGCAGCCGGGCGAGCACAAGGAAGAGGCGCGCCCATGAGCAACGCTACGCAGGAGCCGTTCAGCCTGGTGATCATTAGTGCCGGAACGAGCGACCCCTCCTCGACAAGAATGCTGGCCGACCGAATCGCGGACCGAACCTGCGAACTGGCGGCCTGTCACGGCCGGACGGTGACATCGAGCGTGATCGAACTGCGCGAGATCTCCGCAGACATCTCGAGCGCGCTCGTCTCGCAACTGATCACGCCGAGGCTGCAGGCGGCGATCACAGCCCTCGGCGAAGCCGACGGGATCGTCGCCAGTACGCCCGTCTACAAGGCCGGCCCCAGCGGCCTGTTCTCCTCGTTCATCGACATCCTTGATGACGATCTGATCATCGCCAGGCCCGTCGTCCTCGCCGCGACGGCCGGGACGGCGAGGCATGCGCTGGTTGTCGACGAGCAGATGCGCTCGATGTTCGCCTACCTGCGTGCCATGACCATCCCGACCTCACTCTTCGCGGCGCCGGAAGACTGGGGCGACCCCGCGCTGAACAAGCGCATCGACCGGGCAGCGGTGGAACTCGTGCTGCTGATGGAGAGCGACTTTGCTCGCAAGATCAGAGACGCCTCCTGGGACAGCTACCAGCACGAGTACAGCAGCGCCGGTGGCACCGAGGTCGGGGTTGATCTTGATACGGACCTGATGCGACTCGCTGCCGGGGGCTCTGCGGCGTAGCCCGGCGCTCTCGGCGGACCGGCGCCAGGACGCCGGTCCCAGGCGCGCTGCTGGCCGGATTGAGTATCAGTTATCACATTCGCTCCTTTTGCATACTGTTACGTTGCCTCGGTCTGGGCATCAGTGATTCAGCGGGCAGTCACCACGGCGAATCATCAAGATCGGGTGATCGGATTTCACCTGGCCGGCGGGAATCCTGGGTTATGGCGGGGGACGATCACGACGGGGGGAGTCAAGTTATGAACGTTGTACTCACCGGGGCCACGGGGTTCATCGGATCTCACATACTGACCGAGCTCCAGGAGCATGGTCACGACGTGACGGCGGTCGTCCGCGACGACGGTCAGGCGGCCAGCATCGCCGCAGCAGGTGCCACGCCTGCGATGGCTGACCTCTACGACCGGCCGCGGATGGCGAGCCTGCTCGCACGTGCAGATGGTGCTATTCACACGGCCAGTCCCGGGGACGCTACCAGCGCGAACCTCGACTCCGCGATGGCCGACGCGGCGACCGACGCTTTCGCGCGTACCGGCAAGCCGTATCTCCACATCAGCGGCGACTGGATCTACGGGGACAATCGCACCATCAGCGAGGAGTCCCCGATCACGGCACCTGCCATGGTGGCGTGGAGGGAGCCAATCGAACAGCGGGTGCTCGACGGAGCAGGCATGCGCGGAGTCGTTATTGTCTCCAGCGTCGCCTACGGTGACGGCGGCGGAGGGGTTCCCGGGGTTCTTCTCGGCTCCCCGCGCGACGACGCTGGCAACCTGATCATGCTCGGCACCGGCCAGCAGCACTGGTCTACCGTGCACGTCGGGGACATCGCCGACTTCTTCCGGCGTGCTCTGGAAGACGAGTCGGCCCGTGGCCGCTACGTCATCGGCGACGGGTCCAACCCGACCGTGGCCGATCTGACGCAGGCTGCCGCCGTCGCAGCTGACGCCCCGGGGGCTGTCCCTGGCTCCGACGATGAGGCCAGGTCACGGCTCGGGGACTATTTCGCCGAGGTCCTTCTCCTCGACCAGGGCACCGACGCAGCCAAGGCTCGCAATGAACTCGGCTGGAATCCGTCCCATCCGAGCCTTGCTGAGGAGTTCCGCCACGGCAGCTACCGGAAGTGATCAGCGGTTGCCCGACTATCTGCCGGTGTCGGAGCACGGGCTGATCGGTGACCTGCACTGTGTGGCGCTGGTCGGGACGAACGGCACCATTGACTGGCATTGCTGCCCGTCTTTCGACGCTTCCAGCGTGTTCGGCTCGCTCCTGGACGCAGACCGCGGCGGGTGCTTTGAACTGGCCGCGGCTGTGGCAGCTAAAACCCGGCAGTTCTACCTTCCCGACACGAATGTGCTGATCACTCGCTTCTTCGCACGCGGTGGCGTCGGCGAGATCCAGGATTTCATGCCAGTCGGCGGCACGGTCGATGAGAAAAGGCATCGGCTGATCCGGCGGGTGCTAGCCGTGCGGGGGACGATGCCGTTCCGAGCTCGGATCGCTCCGCGGTTTGACTATGGGACGCAGCCACACACCCTCACCGAGACCCAGTCCGGCGTCGTCTTCACGGCAGCCAGTCTCATCGTCAGCCTGACCGCGACAGTGCCGGTCGAGCACGACGGGCGTGATGTGACAGCCGCATTCACGCTGACCGAGGGACAGTCGGCGATATTCACGCTGGACGAGGCGAGCGGCGGCGCCGCGCCATGCCCATGCACCAGCGAGGAGGCGAGGGAGCTAGCCGATGGCACCATCGAATTCTGGCGCAGGTGGCTGTCTGCCTCGAAATACCGGGGCAGGTGGCGGGAGGTGGTCCATCGCTCAGCGCTGACGCTGAAGCTGCTCACCTACGCCCCGACCGGCGCCATCGTTGCGGCGCCGACGACCAGCCTGCCGGAGCAGATCGGCGGGGAGCGCAACTGGGACTACCGGTTTGTCTGGGTCCGTGACGCGGCCTTCTGCGTCTATGCGCTGCTGCGGCTGGGATTCAGCAGCGAGGCCGATGCCTTCATGCGCTTCATCCTCGAGCAGACCACCGCCCGCGAACATAGTGCCGCTGGCCCGATGCAGGTGATGTACGGAATCGACGGTCGGACTGAGCTACCGGAGCGGGAACTGCCCCACCTGGCAGGCTATCGAGGCTCGCAGCCGGTACGGGTCGGCAACGCCGCAGCCAAGCAGCTTCAGCTCGACATCTATGGCGAGCTCATGGACTCTGTTTACCTCTACGATCGCTGGCACCAGCCCATCTCCAGCGCCCAGTGGGACGCGATTATCACCCGGGTCGAATGGCTCTGCGACAACTGGGACCAGCCCGACGAAGGTATCTGGGAAACCCGCGGTGGCCCGAAGAAGTTCCTGTACTCGCAGCTGATGTGCTGGGTTGCGCTGGAGCGGGCGATCAGGCTGGCGACTCGCCGGGGCCTGCCGGCCCGCCTGGAACGCTGGCAGGAGGTCCGCGATGCGATCTACCGGCGGGTCATGGACCGCGGCTGGTCACCGCCGCTGAAGGCATTCGCGCAGCAAGAGGGCGGAGATGTGCTCGACGCCGCCGTCTTGCTGATGCCGCTGGTCAAGTTCATCGCACCGACCGACCCCAAGTGGCTCTCCACACTCGACGCCCTCACCAGGAGCCTGGTGTCCGATTCGCTCGTCTACCGGTACGACCCCCGGACCAGCCCGGACGGTGTGCGGGGCGAGGAAGGCACATTCTCGGCGTGCTCGTTCTGGTACGTCGAGGCGCTCGCTCGTGCCGGGCGCCTGGACGAGGCGCAGCTGGCCTTCGAGAAGATGCTCACCTACGCCAACCACCTCGGCCTGTATGCCGAGCAGATCAGCAGCACCGGCGAGCAGCAGGGCAACTTTCCGCAAGCTCTGACCCACCTCGCCCTTATCAGCGCTGCGTATAACCTCGACCGGGCTCTTGGCTGATAACGGTCGCGCCTAGCTCGCTGTGGCCAGGTCTTCGCGTGCCGCGGCGTCCAGCTCGATGTCCCTGACGGCCATGTTTTCCTCGAGGTGGGTCACCGAGGACGTGCCGGCAATGAGCAGGATGTTCGGCCGGAAACTCAGCAGCCACGCGAGAGCCACCTGTGCCGGAGTGCAGCCCAGGCGCGCTGCGACAGCGAGGACCCGCGGGTCGTTAAGCACCGGATTCCCAGCGCCAAAGCCAGAGCCGAGCGGGAAGAACGGCACGAAGGCGATGCCCCGGGTCTCGCACTCCTCCAGGACGGGCAGGGAGCGCCGGTCCGCGAGGTTCGTCGGATTCTGCACGCAGGCGATCTCAGTGACGGAAAGCGCGTGCAGCAGGTGGTCGCGGGTGATGTTACTGAGACCGATGCCGCCGATCAGCCCGTCGTCGCGTGCTTTCATCATGGCGGCGAGCTGGTCGTC
Organism: uncultured Actinomycetota bacterium; assembly: GCA_963718765.1. Taxonomy (GTDB): domain Bacteria; phylum Actinomycetota; class Actinomycetes; order Streptosporangiales; family Streptosporangiaceae; genus JAJYUU01. Next base: position 74,194 of record CAVQZV010000012.1, on the reverse strand, counting down.
GAAGAACTGGCCGGACTGCGCATGGTCAATCAGGCGCAAGTTCACGGCAGCGAGATTGTCGACCCCCAGAGTCTGCAGATTGTCCTCTATTCCCTGCCTGAGCTCGTCGGGCCGGTCGTAGCGCAGCACTCCGCCCGACGCATCCCGGCGCGCGCCCACCTTGCTGACCAGGGCAAGTCCTTTCGGGTATGGCCGGAGCGCTGCCCTGATGAGCTCATTTGCCACATCGGGACCGTAGTACTGGGCAGTATCGATGTGGTCGACGCCGAGTTCCACAGCTCGCCGGAGAACCGCAATCGCCTGGCTGTGATCTCGGGGTGGGCCGAAAACCCCCGGACCCGGCAGCTGCATGGCGCCGAAGCCGATTCGTGACACGGTTACCGGCCCTAGCCTGTAGCGCAGCTCATGACTGGTCACTGGCGTGATCGCCTCCAATCTTGCGATCTAGCTGGTCAGGCTGCCGGACAGCAGCCGCATCTCCCGTGCGCGCTGTACGGCGGTGGACCGATCCTGAGCCTGCAGCTTCGCGTAGATGTTGCGAATGTGGGTGTTGACGGTGTTGACCGAGACCGAGAGCTCGCTCGCGATCTCCGGCCGGGAGAGGTTCGTCGGCAGGTACCGCAGGGCTCGCAGCTCGCTCGGGCTGAGTGGCTCTGCCTTTGACCACGGAGTTTCGCCGCGGGACGGTACGGGGATTCCGCGCATGGCGTCGAGGATGTCGGTCAGCAGCCCGGCGTGAGCCGTCTCATGCCGCGGCACGGCCTCGAGTAGCTCGACAGAGCCCGACATCGCGAACGGCAGGACCAGCCGGTCGGCTTCCGACAGGGCAAGTGCGCGCTCGGTGGCCGCGGTGGCAGCGCGCTGATCGCCGAGTTCGCGGTGCGCGAGCGCTGCCAGGATGTTGGTCTCAACGACGGTCACGTAACCGACGGCCGGAGCTGTCCCGGTCAGGACATCCTGGACGGCTGCGAGGGCAGCGGCTGGGTTGCCCTCTGCGAGGCAGATGGCTGCGCGGGCATTGCCGATCTCGGCAGAACCTGCCAGCTGCGCGTCGAGCGCCGCGAGAGACGCTCGGGCCTCACTGACCTGCCCGAGCCGGGCTTGAGTAACCAGCCGCAAGCTCGTCAGCAGGCCAGCGAGCGCATGCGAGCCGTCGAGCTGGGCCTGGAGATGTTCGGCCGCGCAGTATTCGGCGAGTGCCTCGCGGAGCATTCGGCGGCTGGACAGCAGCATGCCGGTGCCCAGGTGCAGCAGCAGCCTGATGCTGGGCGCGGTGTCAGTCTCCAGTGCGCGGGCCGCGCGCTGCAGCCAGCGCTCGCCCTCGTCGAATTCGCCCGTCCAGATGAGAGCGCCCGCGAGGTTGACCAGAGCCGGTGCGATAACCGGCTCCGCACCCCAGCCGTGGTGCTCAGCAAGCGCTATCGCTTCCATGCAGCGCTGGCGGGTCGTGGCAAAGGGCTCGATCTTGGACGCGAAGGCGAGCTGAGCCAGGCAGGCAACTTCCAGGTACGGACGGCCGATCTGCCGGGCAAGGTCGGCGCCTTCCTGCAGGTGCCGCTCGCTGTCGCCGTTCCCGAGCGCCCATGCCTCGACGATTCCGAGATTCATGAGCGCCACAGCCCGCAGGTCGCTGTCGAGGGCGATGTCCTCGTCGGACTGTCCGCTGACCGGTGAAGCAAGGAATCTGACCTGCTCGATGACCCCCGCGAGCTGGCCGCGGTGGCGCGCGAGCGAGAGCCGCAGGGCTGCGATCGCTACTTCGAGGCGGTGCTTACGGTCTGGCTGAGTCGAGCTGATCGAGGTTTCGGCCACGGTCAGGTGGGCGGCAGCCTCGTCGAGCCGTCCCCGGGCAAGATCGCTGGTTGCGCGCGCGAGCGGCAGGTCGGGACCCTCGGTTACGGACCCGGTCGGGAAGGCGCGCAGCAGCGTCTCGATGGTCTCGGCTTGCCCGTCGAGTGTGAGGCTGAATGAGTGGTCGGCGAGCTGCCGGGCAGCCTCGGGCCAGGCTCCCGCCGCCTGGGTGTGCCGGATGGCGTCAACGATCTCGCCGTGCTCGCTGAACCACGTTGCGGCCAGCCGGTGCAGGGCCGGGACGTCTTCGGGCAGCCTTCGCCGCAGCTCAAGCCGGAGCAGGTCAGCGAAGAGGTGGTGATACCGGAACCACGTCCGAGCAACGTCGATCGAGACGACAAATGCGTTGGCGTTCTCGAGGTCGAGCAGGATTCCCTCGGACCCGGCGTGACCTGTCAGCAGATCGGCCAGCTCGCCGTTGACGCGATCGAGCAGGGACGTGCGCAGGAGCAGCTGCTGGATCTCGGCCGGCTGGATGTCCAGCATTTCGGCGAGCAAGTACTCCGCTACAGTCCGGCTGCTGCCGGAAAACTCGGCGACAAATCGCTCAGGGTCAGTGCTGCCGGTCAGCGATATGGCCGCGAGCCGCAGACCCGCGACCCAGCCTTCCGTACGCTGGTGCAGCTTCGCGGCGCCGGCGTCTGACAGAACAATTCCCGAAGCCGCCAGGAACTGCCGGGTCTCGGACTCTGAGAAACGCAGATCTGCAGCGCGGATCTCGGCCAGCTCGCCGGCGAGCCGGAGCTTGTGGAGCCGTAGCGGCAGATCCCGCCGCGTGGCGAGGATGGCGTGCACACGGTCGGGGAGCCGCTCCAGCAGCAGGGCCAGCTGGGCCAGTGCCTCCGGCGAGGCCAGCTCGTGCAGATCATCGACGATCAGGAATCGCCGGCCGTCAGTCTCGGCGAGATCGAACAGAATCCGCTCGGCAATGGCGGCTTCGTTGAAGTCTGGTGTCGCCGCCAGTTGATCACCGTCGCCTCCCGCGCCACGGGCGTGCCTGACAGCGGTGAGGACGGCGAGCCAGAACTGCTGCGTGTCCTGCTGGTCGCGCCGCACCTGAACGGCTGCGAGCCGATACGGACGACCCGGACCATCAGACCAGGCCCGCAGCAGCGAAGTCTTGCCGCTTCCTGCGGGGGCGGAGATCAGTGTTACCTTCGCCTCCGCCGCCCGACTGAGTGATGCGAGAAGCTCCCCGCGCTGAATCAGCCGGGGAGCGGCCGGGCGCGGGTTGCGATGGTTTGCCCTAAATACCACGCCCGGACCCGGTCCCGTGCGCGCGAGCCTGCCGCTCAACGCCTCCCAGCATCCTGTCAGGTTACGTGTAGGGGCGATGGCCAGCGCAAGGCCGGCGGGGGTGCTCTCGGCTAGCGGACCGGTCTCACCAGATCCTGGCGATGCGAACTCACCCGACCGAGTCGAAGCATCGTCACATGGACCCTGCCTCGGCCAGGTACATGATCCGGATCAGCGGGCATCTCGGCGCGACGCTGGTCACCGCGTTTCCGGCAATGGCATGTCAGCAGCGCGGCCCGGAAACACTCCTGACCGGCGTGCTCGACCAGGCCGGGCTCTACGGGGTCCTGGCGGAGATCGAAGCCCTTGGTCTTCAGCTGATCGAGGTCCGCCAGGAAGGAGAAACCCAGGAATGATTGCGCCGGGTGAGAGCGGCCAGGTCGGGGCTGGCCACGCTGAGTGGCTGCAGAACGCGCGCGACTACCTGCGCAGCGCTGACCCTGTACTGGCGAAGCTCATAGCGGACCGGCCAGACTTCGATCCGCGGCGATGGATGACTGAGCTGCCGCCGATGGATTTGTTTGGTGCCCTGCTGTTCCAGATTGCCGGCCAGCAGCTATCCGTCGCGGCAACCCGGCGAACCCTTGCCCGCGTTGAGGCACGCTTCGGTGGCCGCCTGCCGTCAGCTGGCGACGTGCTGGCCACCGATCCGGCCCAGTTCCGCGACGCCGGGCTGTCCTGGCGGAAGATCAGCACGCTTCGCGAGCTAGCCGCACGGATGACGGACGGGAGGCTGGACCCGGACCTGCTGTCTGCCCTGGCAGACGACGAGCTGATATCGCGACTCACCGAGATACCAGGGATAGGTCCATGGACCGCGCAGGGTGCGCTCATCATCGCTCTCGGCCGCGAGGACGTCGTCCTGCCGGGTGACCTGGCCCTCCGGAGGGCTGTCCGCACGACCTACCAGCTCGACCACCTGCCCGCGGAGGAAGAGGTCCTGGCGATCGCCGAGAGATGGCGACCCTATCGCAGCCTCGCGACCGCCTACCTGTTCTCAGCGGCATACGAGGAATCTGAGCAAGCAGTCGGGGAGGGGAGGCAGACATCATGAACGCTCCCGTAGCGATCGTGACCGGAGCCGGCGGGGAGCTTGGCCGCGCCACGAGCACGAATCTCGCCGCAAGCGGCTTCACCGTGGTAGCCGTCGACCGGAACGAGCGGGCACTGCGCGAACTCCCCGACGGCATCCGAACCGAGACCGCCGACACGACCGACCCTGCGGTGCCGACTCCGCTCATCGACCGGATAGCCGCCGAGGTCGGGCCGCCACAGGTGCTCGTCAACACCATAGGGGCGTTCGAGCCGGGGGAGGCTCTCGCCGCGACGCCCGAGACGCTCCGGAGCATGATCGATGTCAACCTGGGCGCCGCGCTCTGGCTGAGCCAGGCAGTGGCACCGCACATGCAACAGCGTGGTTCAGGTGCCATCGTGCACGTGACTGCCCGTCCGGCGCTCGAGCCCACGGCCGGCATGGCGGCCTACAGCGTCAGCAAGGCCGCACTGACCCACCTGACCCGCGTTCTCGACGTTGAGTTGCGCCCTCACGGTATCCGGGTGAACGCGGTCGCGCCGCAGCTCATGATCACCCCCGCCAACAGGGCCACGTTCCCCCCGGAAGTGCTCGCCCATGCGGTCGCACCAGAGGTGATCGCAGGCCTGATCGCCTTCCTGGTTAGTGACGCTGCCGCCCCGGTGAGCGGGGCCATCCTGCCCGCCTATGGCGGTTAGCCAGGCATAGCCGGCGGCTGGTGCGAATCATCTTGATCCGGTGATGACCTCTCACCTGGCCAGCGGCGAGCCTGCGAGGGATGCGATCCGTGCACGGCCTGCAGTGGGCGTGCCTCGAGCTATCAGGGAGAACCCGTGACTTCACCAGCCGCCAGCGGCAGCCTCGACGACCTGCCCGAGTACGCGCCGATCCCGGAGTCGTCGCGTGGCGTGACCCCCTTCGAGAAGGGCTACTACGTCGGACGCGTCGAGCGGAACCTGTACTGGGTCACCGACGGCGTCTACCAGTCGGCATTCCTGACAACCAGGGATGGCGTCGTCGTGTTCGACGCACCGCCCAGCATCGGCAACAACATCCGCCGGGCTATCGACGAGGTGACCGCCGCCGAGGGTGTCACCAACACCGTGACCCACTTCGTCTACTCGCACCATCATGCTGACCACGGTGGGGCTGCCTTCCTGTTCGAGAACGTCGTCCGGATCGGGCACGAAGAAACGCGCCGGCTTCTCACCCGGGACGACGACCAGGCCCGGCCGGTGCCGGACGTGACCTTCGCGGATACCTACACGCTTGAGGTCGGCGGAGAGCGCGTCGAGCTGGCCTGGCACGGCTCCAACCACTCGCCGGACAACATCTATATCCACTTCCCTGACCACGACACCCTGATGCTCATCGACATCGTCAACGCCGGCTGGGTGCCCATCTACAACGTCAACCTGACCGAGGATGTGCAGGGGTACATGCAGGCTCCCGACATCGCGATGTCCTACCGGTGGTCGCACTTCATCTGCGGGCATCTCGGCAGGCTCGCAAACCGCGATGACGTCGCCCTGCACCAGCAGTACATCGCGGACATCGAAGCCAGTTCGAGGGAGGCCCTGGCGAGCGTCAACCCGGTGCCGTATTACCTGCACTACGGCGAGAACTTCTGGGCCGGCGTGAAGGCCCACCTTGATACCGTCACTGAGCGCGCGGCCGCACCCGTCATCGCCAAGTACACCGGCGTGCTGGCGGCCGCTGACATCGAGGCTTTCACGATGACGACGACGTTCCAGATCATGCAGTCGCTGCGCCTCGACAAGGGTCCGAGCGGACCGGTTACGCCCTGAGAACTGACCTGCCCGCTCCCGCGCCGGGACCGGCCACCTGCCGGTCCCGGCACGGGTGCGCCAGCCTGCTTGGGTAGGTTCTATGGCGACCACTGCTCGATCCGTGCCCGAAACGCTGCCCACTTCCATCGGTGTCCGCGGCGCCCGGCATAACAACCTTCGCGACGTTGACGTGGACGTGCCGTTGTGGCGCACCGTCGCCGTGGTCGGCGTGTCCGGATCGGGCAAGACGTCGCTGGCCATCGGCACCTTGTACGCCGAGGGCATGCAGCGCTACCTCGCTGGCCTGAGCACATACAGCCGCCGCCGGCTGACCCAGGCACAGCGCCCGGACGTGGACCGGGTCGACCACCTCCCGCCCGCGCTTGCCCTGCGGCAGCGGCCACCAGTTCCCGGGCCGCGCAGCACGGTCGGCACCATGTCGGAAGTCCTGAACGTCCTGCGACTGATGATGTCGCGGCTGGGCTCACACCGGTGCCCGAACGGCCACCGCGTCGAACCGTCGATCGCCGCGTTTGCCGAGGAGATCGTCTGCCCGGTCTGCGGTGCGCGGTTCGAGCACCCGAGCGCGGAGTCCTTTGCCTTCAACTCCTACGGGGCGTGCCCGGCCTGTCAGGGCCTGGGTGTGCGGTCCGAGGTCGACGAAGCCACGCTGGTGGCCGATCCGGAGAAGACGATCGAGAACGGAGCGGTGCTGCCGTGGAACTCCGGCGGGCGGCGGCTATCGATGTATGCCGCCAGAGAGCTCGGTGTGCGCCTCGACGTGCCGTACACATCGCTCACTGACCACGAGCGCGAGATCGTACTGCACGGCGCGCCTGTGCAGCAGCAGGTGACGCTGCACTCGGGCCGGAACGAGCGGACGGTCCGGCTGTCAGTGAACTACGACAACGCCGTCGCTGCGGTGGAGCGCTCGCTGCGCAGCAACAATGAGCACACGCGCCGGCTGGCGCAGCGGTTCGTGATTACCCGGACCTGCTCGGTGTGTCACGGCACGCGGCTGCGGCCGGAGGCGCTGGATTCCCAGCTCGGCGGGCGGAACATCGCCGAGATCAGCACCCTGAGCCTGGCCGAATTCCAGCGGTTCACGGCAAGCCTGCCGACCGGGCTTCCAGCTGAACTCAGCCGGGTGACCACCGGATTGCTCGGCGAGCTGACCGGGACCCTCGCGCCGCTGCTCGACATCGGGCTGAGCTATCTCACGCTCGACCGGCCCGGAGCGTCGCTCTCGACCGGCGAGCGGCAGCGGATCGAGCTCACCTCAACGGTCCGGGCGAGCACCACCGGCATGCTCTACGTGCTGGATGAGCCATCCGTCGGATTGCATCCCAGCAATGTCACCGGCTTGCGGAAGATGATCTCCGCTCTCGCCGGGAACGGCAATTCCGTGATCGTGGTCGAGCACGAGCGGGACCTCATCCGCTCCGCGGACTGGGTCATCGAACTTGGTCCTGGCGCTGGCGCACAGGGCGGTCATGTGATCGCCACGGGCCCACCCAGCCAGCTGGAATCCGACCCGCAGTCGATCATCGGCCCATTCCTCGCTGGCGCGGCGAGCGTTTCCCGCAACGGGTCCGGCCGCGCGGCTGACGCCGGACAGATCAGCATCGAGATCGTCGACCTGTACAACCTGCACGATCTTACCGCTACCTTCCCGGTCAACCGCCTGACCGCGGTGGCCGGACCGTCGGGAGCGGGCAAGACCGCGCTCGTGCTGGACAGCCTCATCCCCGCGGCGCGAGCGCGGCTGAGTGGTACTCCGGAGCCGAGCCACATCCGGCGCCTGAACGTGCAAGGCATCCGTCAGGTCGTCCAGATCGACGCCTCGCCCATCGGGCTGAACGCACGGTCTACCCCGGCGACTTACAGCGGGGCGTTCGATCACATCCGCCGCCTGTTCGCCGCGTCCGCGTATGCCGGGCGCCGGCGCTGGAAGCCCGGCCACTTCTCCTTCAACACCCGCGAGGGCCAGTGCCCGACGTGCCGCGGTCTCGGCCACATCGACCTGGATGTGCAGTACCTGCCCGACATCACCGTGGAGTGCCCGACCTGTCACGGCGCGCGCTTTAACGACGCGGTGCTCGCGGTCGAGGTCGATGGCCTGACCATAGCCGACGTGCTCGGCCTGAGCGTTCGGGACGCCGTCGAGCGATTCGCCGACCAGCCGCCCATCGCGGCGTCGCTGCGACCGGTAGCGGAGGTTGGCCTCGGCTATCTGAAACTCGGGGAACCCACGCCGTCACTATCCGGCGGCGAATCGCAGCGGCTGAAGATCGCTTCCCGGCTACGGAGCAGTCAGCGTGGCGCGCTGTACGTGTTCGACGAGCCGTCCACCGGCCTGCACCCGCTCGACGTAGCGACCCTGGTCAGCGTGTTCGACCGACTGCTTGAGGCCGGAGCGACGATTATCGTGATCGACCACGACCTCGACCTGCTGGCTGCGGCCGACTACCTCATCGACATGGGCCCGGGAGGCGGGCCGGAGGGCGGTCTCGTTCTCGCGACGGGCCCGCCCGCCGATGTTGCTCGTGACCCCGGCAGCGTGACTGGGCCATGGCTGGCCGAGTACCTGGACTTGCGGCCCGTCAACAGGGCCGGCTGACGGCCGTCAATGAGCCGGAGCCGACAATGTCTCATGGCTCAGTCCAGGTCAGCTGGCTCGCAGGTGGCGGGGAGCGGGCTGCGCGATCTTCCGGCGACCGAGCAGGAACGGCGCAGATCGGGCAAGCTCGCACGGAAGCGCGCTCAACGAGGCTCACTCGGGCACTGGGACCAGGCGGAACGACCTCGCGACCCTCTTGAGACGATCCTGGCTCAGAGCGCCATGAGAGTCCCGGAGCTGGTCCCGATCAGGCACGGGCGGATGGCGCTCTCGCCGTGGAATTACTGCCGGGGAGCCGCGGCAGTGATGGCGAGTGACCTGGCCTGTCAGCCCCATAGCGGGCTGATGGTGCAGCTTTGCGGCGACGCTCACATTCTGAACTTCGGCCTGTGGGCGACACCGGAGCGGAACTTGCTGTTCGACCTGCGCGACTTCGATGAGACGCTGCCCGGCCCGTTCGAGTGGGACGTCAAGCGCTTTGCTGCCAGCGTGGTGGTCGCTTCACGGCAGAACGGCATGAAGCCGAGGCTGGCCGCGGCTGCCGTCGCTGCCGGCGCGGAGGCTTACTGCCGCCAGATGCGCCGCTACGCGGCGACGCCTGAGCTGGACATTTGGTACGACGGCATGCACGTCGACAGTCTCATCAAATACTTCCAGCCGGCTGACCGCGGCCGGATATCGATCCACATCGAGAAGCAGCGGACTCGCCGAACGAGCCGCGGTGCGCTCGCCAAGCTGACGACGATGGCACACGGCCGGCCGCGAATCTCCGCTCAGCCTCCGTTGCGCGTCACCATCAGCGACGACGAGCAGGCTGAGCTGGTCGGTCACCTGCTGGCCGAGTACCGGCTGACCCTGCAGGAGGACCGGCGAGAACTGTTCGACAGGTTCACCGAGGTCGACACGGTGCGACAGGTCGTGGGAGTCGGCAGCGTCGGTATGCGCGTCTACCTCATCCTGCTGGAGGGGCGATCAGGCGCCGACCCGCTGTTCATCCAGGCCAAGCAGGCCGGACCGTCGGTCTATGAGGGGCACCTCGAGGGCAGCCGCCACTGCCACCACGGCCAGCGGGTTATCAGTGGAAAGCGGCTGGTCCAGAGCGCGACGGACATATTCGTGGGCTGGGGCACCTTCCACGAACGGGATTACTACCTGCGGCAGTTCCGGGACATGAAGATCATCCCTACGACCGAACTCATTGCTCCCGTCCTCGAGGAGTTCGCGACCGCGTGCGGTGAGGCACTCGCGCGCGCACACGCCCGCAGTGGTGACCCGATGGCCATCAGTTCCTACCTTGGGAGCGGGGCCAAGTTCGCCGCGGCCATCGGCCAATTCGCGCAGGCGTATGCCGATCAGAACGCGCGCGATCACGCTCAGCTTGTTCGCGCCATCTCGGCGGGCAAGGTCGAGAGCCTGCCTGGCTAGCCTGCCTGGTCTGTTCTGCGGTGCCCTGGTGACAGCGGTCGCTTCGCGGTGATAGCACAATGTCTCGCCGGGGGGATGGAAGGTGCGGGCTGTGCCGCAGGCTAAGCAGGTGCCAGCTGTGGCAGTTCCGCGCGCCACCACCAAGTTCGGGCCGTGGATCGGCCAGCGTGCCGTCATCCTTGCGGCGGTCGCGCTCATCGTCGCGCAGCTGGGCTGGAAGGCGTACCTGCTGTCGCATTTCTATTTCCGCCAGGATGATTTCTGGCTGCTGGACGGCGCCCTGTCGCACGGGCTGAGCGCCAGCTACCTGTTCACCATCATTGGCGGTCACCTGAGGCCAGGCGGCCTCGCCATCTTCTGGCTGGTAACCCGGCTGTCGCCCTACGACTGGCTGCTCGTCTCAATCGTGACCATAGCGGCACTGGCGGCAGCGAGTGTCGTCCTGCTGCGGCTGCTCGTGCTCCTGTTCGGCGTGCGCCCCGCGATCCTGATCCCGCTGATCATTTTCCTGTTCACGCCGCTCACCCTGGCCGGACTGTCCTTCTGGACCACCACGACGGACTGGCTGCCGTTGCAGCTGACGGTTCTCGCGGCGATCTACTCCCACGTCCGGTACGTCCGCTCTGGCCGCATCGGTCACGCCATCGCGGCGGCTGGGTGGCTCGCTGCCGGCATGCTCTTCGACGAGCAGGGCGTGCTGGTGCCATTTCTGCTCTTCGCTCTCACGTCGGCCTATCTCGTGCCTGGGCGGTGGCCGGCGGCGGCGAGGCGGGCGCTCGCGACTTTCCGGCGAGCCTGGACAATCTACGGGGCACTGACTGCCGGGTATCTCGTGCTCTTCCTGATCAAGCTGCAGACATCGGTCCAGCAGCCGGTCAGTCCAGGACACGTCGCCAGCCTGCTGACGCTGGCTGCGACCATGCTCCGGGCCGGCTTCGTTCCGGCCGCGCTTGGCGGGCCGTGGCGCTGGCTCGCGCCTGCCGGAGACTACGGCTTCGCGGCCGAGACGCCCGGGATTACGCAGCTCACCTGGGTGCTGGCCGCCCTCGTCGTCACCGTGAGCCTGTGGTACCGGCGGCATGCGCTGCGATCCTGGCTGATCCTCGCCGGATGGCTGCTGCTGGCCGACTTCGGACCGGTCGCGATCTCGCGGCTGACCGAGCTACCCGCCACGCTGCTGGGCGAGGATATGCACTATCTGGCCGATTCAGCGCCCGTCCTTGCCATCTGCGTCGGGCTCGCGTTCTGGCCTGTCATCGGTGCGGAGGATCCCTACCGCCTCAGAAGGCCGCGGTCGGTACCGGTCGCGGTAACCGCGTGCGTCCTGACCGGAGGCTTCCTGATGGCCTCGATATGGTCGGGGGTCGCCTATCTGAACGAAACATCCAGCGCCAGGACGCGCTCGTACATCGCGACCGCTGAGGCGGCGCTGGCCCGGGCGAAGCCCGGCACCGTGATCGTCTCGGGCGGCACTCCGCCGTACGTCATGTATGCCGGGTTCCTTGGCGACGTTGCGCAGACATCCCGGGTTCTCGGGCCGCTGGCGCCGAAGCTTGCCAGGATCCGGTTCGTTACTACTCCCGCCGGAGCCATCACGAGCCTGATGATGTTCGACAGCCGAGGCAGGCTGCGCCCGGCGCTCGACGTCGGTGCTACGAGCGTGCGCCCGGCCGGCGAGCGGGCAGCATGCTGGCCGGTGCAGTCAGCGCCGACAACCATTCCGCTCACCGCGCGCGTCGTCCGTTACGGCTGGATCATCCAGCTCTGGTACTCCGGTCCGGCGACCACGATGCAGCTTCAGCTCGGAACCGGTGTCAGCGAAGTCGCGCTGCCGGCCGGCCAGCGCGACATCTACATTCCGGTAACCGGCGGAGGGAACGCGGTCGTGGTGCGGAGCCTGAGTCCCGAGCCCGCGGCGTGCGTCTCGAGGCTGACGGTCGGCCTCATGTATGCAATCAGGCCCCCGCCCATCCGGGCACCCTGATCAGGATGGGGCAGGCGCAGCACTCAGCGATGAGAAAATGGTTGTCTCGGCTATCAGCATGGAAGGCTGCAGGGCATGCCGCACGTTGAGGAGCTACCTGCTCCCGCAGTTCAGCGCGCCGCCATCGAGTCAGCCAGGTGGGTCCGCCGGAATCCTGTCATCCTCGGCGCCATCACCCTTATCGTTGCGCAGCTGGGCTGGAAGGCGTACCTGCTGTCGCAGTTTTACTTCCGGCAGGATGACTTCCTCCTGCTGGACAAGGCGCTTTCGCACCGGCTGAGCCTGAGCTACCTGTTCACCTTCAGTGGCGGCCACCTGAGGCCGGGCGGCCTGGCCGTCTTCTGGCTGGTAACCCGGCTGGCGCCTTACGACTGGCTGCTCGCCTCGATGCTGACCATCGCGGCACTGGCGGCGGCGGCCGTGGTTATGCTGCGGCTGCTCGTGATCCTCTTCGGCGTGCGCCCGGCGATCCTCATCCCGCTGATCGTCTTCCTGTTCACGCCGCTGACCCTGCCCGGGCTTTCGTTCTGGACCACCGTAACGGACTGGCTCCCGTTGCAGCTGACGCTCCTCGCGGCGATCTATTCCCACGTCAGGTACGTCCGCTCTGGTCGCTTCGGCCATGTCGTCGCCGCGACCGGGTGGCTTGGCGCGGGTCTGCTCTTCGACGTGCAGGGCGCCCTGGTGCCGCTACTCCTCGTCGCCCTCACGTCGGCATTTCTCGTGCCTGGCCGCTGGCCGGCCGCGGTCTGGCGGACCCTCAGGAGTTTCTGGCGAGCCTGGACGATTTACGGGGTGCTGACCGCCGCGTACCTCGTCCTTTTCCTGATCAAGCTGCAGACGTCAACCGAGCAGCCGGTCAGCCCGGGGCACATCTCGAGCGTTCTGTCGCTGGCTGCGACCATGCTCCGGGTCGGATTCGTTCCGTCCGCAATTGGCGGGACGTGGCGCTGGTTCGTGCCCGGCGGCGACTACGGCTTCGCGGCCGAGACGCCCGGGCTCACGCAGATCACCTGGGTGCTGGCCGTACTCATCGTCGGCGCGAGCCTGTGGTACCGGCGGCATGCGCTGCGGGCCTGGCTGATCCTGGCCGGATGGCTGCTGCTGGCCGACTTCGGACCGGTCGCGATCTCGCGGCTGACTGAGCTACCCGCCAGCCTGCTGGGTGCCGACACGCACTACCTGGCCGACTCGGCACCCGTCCTCGCCGTCTGCGTCGGGCTAGCGTTCTGGCCCGTCATCGGCGAGCACGATCCTTATCGCGCCAGACCGCCGCGGTCGGTACCAGTCGCGGTAACCGCGTTCGTCCTGACCGGAGCGTTCCTTTTGGGCTCGATCTGGTCCGGGGTCAGCTACCTCACAGACACATCCAGCGCCAGGACGCGCTCGTACATCGATACCGCCCAGTCGGCGCTGGCTAGCGCGAAACCGGGCACCGTGATCCTGTCGGCGAGCACTCCGTGGTACGTGATGTATGCCGGGTTCCTGGGGTCGGCAACGCAGACGTCGCACGTCCTCGGACCGCTGGCGCCGGAACATGCCGGGATCCGGTTCGTCACCGTTCCCAACGGGCCTGTCACGGCCCTGATGATGTTCGACAGCCAGGGGAGATTGCGTCCGGCGCTCGCCGCCGGCGCGTCGAGCATCCGGCCTGCCCGCTCACACACATGCTGGCCGGTACGGTCGGCGGCGACGAGGATTCCGCTCAGCGCTCACGTCTTCCGCGACGCCTGGATCATCAGGCTCTCGTACTCCGGCCCCGCGACCACGCTGCGGCTCGAGTTCGGAAGAGCAGCCAGAGACGTCGTGCTGCCGGCCGGCCGGGGCGGCATCTCCATTCCGGTAAGCGCTGAGGGCAGCGCCGTCCTGGTGCGCAGCCTGAGCGGAGAGCCCGCGGCGTGCATCTCAGGGCTGACGATCGGCCTCGCGCAGGTGACGCCGTGACCCGGGGTAGCGCCAGGCCCGGAGACGACGGGCCGGCAGCCGTCAGCTTGTGAGGACCTCCTGGAGAGGCACCTCCGGGTTCGCGAGCCTGCCGGGGTCAGCGGGCCGTGCGGCCCGGACCAGATCCTGGAGTGCGTCGTTGACATCCCAGATGTTGACGTTCATGCCGGCGAGGACGCGACCGCCGCGGAGCCAGAAGGCGATGAACTCCCGCTGGCCGACGTCGCCGCGGAAGACTACCTGGTCGTAGCCACCCGGCTCCACGTAGCCGGAGTACTCCATGCCCAGGTCGTACTGGTCGGTGAAGAAATAGGGCACCCGGTCGTAGGCGACGTCCTGGCCGAGCATCGCCCGAGCAGCGGCCTGAGGCTGATTGAGCGCGTTGGCCCAGTGCTCGACCCGGATGTGCGAGCCGAGCACCGGGTGGAACGCGCTCGCGACATCCCCGGCAGCGAAGATGTCCGGATCCGACGAGCGCAGCTGTGAGTCCACCACGATCCCGTTGCTGACCTGCAGACCTGCCGCCTCGGCAAGCTGGGTATTGGGCGTGATGCCAACTCCGACAATGACCGCCTCTGCTGGCACGTGAGTCCCGTCACCCAGCAGCACGCCGCTGGCACGCCCGTCGGAGGCGGTGATCTCGGCGACCTTGACACCGAATCGCAAGTCGACACCGTGCTCACGGTGCAAGCCGGCGAAGACCTGCGCGACCTCTGGGCCAAGGACCCGCAGCAGCGGCAGGTCAGCAGCCTCCAGCACGGTCACCTCGACGCCGGCGGCTCGCGCTGCTGACGTCGCCTCCAGTCCGATCCACCCGGCCCCGATCACGGCTATTCGTGACGCCGTCTGGAACGTGCTCCTGAGCTGCTCGCTATCGGCAACTCGCCGCAGGTAGAGCACGCCGGGCAGGTCGCCGCCGGGCACGGGCAGATGGCGAGGTGAAGAACCAGTCGTCAGCAGCAGCTTGGCATAACCGACCCGGCTGCCATCGGCGAGCACGACTTCGTGCGCCGCCGGGTCGACAGCGGTGACGCTGGTACCAAGCAGCAAGTCGACGTTGTGATCGCCGTACCACTCCGGCGAGTGAACGTAGATCGAATCGCGATCGGCACTGCCAAGCAGGTAGCCCTTCGACAGGGGCGGCCGCTCGTACGGACGCTCGGTCTCATCCCCGATCAGGATCACCGGGCCGTCGAATCCCTCGGTGCGCAGCGCCTCTGCGGCCTTCGCTCCGGCGAGGCTGGCACCCACTATGACGTACGAGCCGTTCTGGTTCATTCTGCGTCCTCCCGCCGGGTCGGCTGCTGGCGCAGCGCGGTGGCCACTTGCTCGCTGGCCGTCTGCCAGCTGGCATCGAATATGTCTATCGCGTTGGCTTCCAGGGTCGCGGTGACGTCGTCATAATCGACGCCGACCGCTTTCAGCTCGTCGAGGACCTGCCGGGCGTCGTCGTAATGCTCGCGAATCGAGTCGGCAGGCACCTGCCCGTGGTCGGCGACCGCGCGCAAGGTGGACTCAGGCATGGTATTGACCACGCCCGGGGCCACCAGGTCGACGACGTATCTGGTGTCGGGGTAGGCCGGATCCTTGACCGAGGTCGAGGCCCACAGCGGGCGCTGCGGCCGGGCGCCGGCGGTGTGCAGCGCGGCCCACCTGGGGGTGGAGAACGCCTGCTCGTAGTGCTGGTAGGCCAGTCGCGCGTTGGCGATCGCGGCCCGCCCGCGCAGGGCGGCAGCCCTCGGGGTGGCGATCTTGTCCAGCCGCGAATCGACCTCGCTATCGACTCGCGAGACGAAGAACGAGGCAACCGAGGCCATCGCGGACAGGTCGTGCCCGGCCTGCTCGGCTTGCTCCATGCCGTCGAAGAACGCGCCGATGACGGAGTCGTAGCGGGCCAGCGAGAAGATCAGCGTCACATTGATGCTGATCCCCTCGGCCAGGCACGCAGCTATGGCCGGCAGCCCCTGACGGGCTGCCGGGATCTTGATGTACAGGTTCGGCCGGTCAACCAGCCACCAGAGGGCCCGCGCCTCGGCGATGGTCGCCTCCGTGTCCCTGGCGAGCCGGGGGTCGACCTCGATCGACACCCGGCCGTCGACACCGCCCGTCCGGTCGTAGACCGGCTTGAGCACGTCGCAGGCCCAGCGAACGTCGTAGGCGGTCAGCAGACGGAGCGCCTCGCCGGCCCGATGCCGCGGGCCGCGAGATCGCGCAGTTGCGCCGCGTACGCGTCGCTGTCCGCGATCGCCTTGGCAAAGATCGTCGGATTAGTCGTCACCCCGGCGACGTGGTCCTGTCTGGCCAGGCTGGCCAGACTGCCGGTGGCCAGCCGCATGCGACTTAGGTCATCGAGCCAGATCGAGACGCCCAGGGTGCTTAGTTCTGCCAGTCGGTCGGTCATCGCGTGATTCCTCCTGC
This sequence comes from uncultured Actinomycetota bacterium, assembly GCA_963718765.1. Classification (GTDB taxonomy): domain Bacteria; phylum Actinomycetota; class Actinomycetes; order Streptosporangiales; family Streptosporangiaceae; genus JAJYUU01. Next base: position 57,833 of record CAVQZV010000012.1, on the reverse strand, counting down.
CCGTGATGCAGGTGTTGGTTTAGTTCTGCGCGCCGGTCAGGGCCAGAAACTCAGCCCGGAACTGCGGGTCAGCACGCAGCGGTCCGGCCAGGGCCGTGGTGACGGTCTTCGCGCCGTGGGCCCGCACCCCGCGCAGCGTCATGCAGGTGTGCTCGGCTTCCAGCACGACGCCGGCCCAGCGCGTCCTGAGCTGCGTGGCGAGGTAGTCGGCGAGCTGCCTGGTCAGCCGCTCCTGCGTCTGAGGACGGGCCGCGTGGAACTCGACCAGCCTGGCCATTTTGGATAGGCCGAGAAGTCGCTCACCAGGCAGATATGCCACGTGCGCAACGCCAGAAAACGGCAGCATGTGGTGCTCGCAGACCGTCCGGAACGGGATCGCCCGGACCAGCACGAGCTCGTCGTAGCCTTCGTCGTTCGGGAACGTGGTGAGCCGTGGCGCGGGTGCGTGGAACAGCTCGGCGTATGCCCGCGCCATCCGGGTCGGAGTATCGCGCAGCTCTTCGGACGCCAGGTCCAGCCCCAGCGCCCGCAGAAACGCCGCCGCGGCGCGCTCGGCTGCTGGCAGGTCGACCGGCTGGGCATCACCCGCGATCCGATCCGCCACGCTCGCCGAGGTGCCCGCGCCGTCACGAGCCAGCTCGTGTGGCCTGAGCGCCGGCGTGCCGGTCATCTGAGTCACAGCATGTCCGTTTATCTGGGTCACAGCGCGTCCGTTCTTCTTGGTGTGCGGGCGGGTAGGCCGGTCAGGGTTGATCGGTCCCGATGGTCACGCAGCAGTAGCCGGGCTGAGGATCGAGCACCGGGCGCAGCGTGCTGGCCTTCAGGCCGGCTGCCACGCCGTCTATCAGCGCCAGATTCATGCCACAGACGGTGTCCTTGTGCTGCTGGACCAGCTGATGGAACGGGCAGTTGCGCAGCCGCGTGACGTCGTCGGCGCAGTGTTCCGGCTCGTATCCGTACGCGGCAAGCACGCCCCCCAGGTCGCGTTGCTCCGGGTCTGCGTCGTCGCTGCCGTGACCCTCTGACGGTCGCTGAGACACGACCTGCCCGCCAAGCTCCGTGCCGAGCTGATGGGCGGCTGCGCGCAGTGCGCCCCGGCTACGGCCGCTGGGGTCGGATTCGACGGCGCGCACCAGCAGCCGGGCGGCGAGCTCGTATTCGCGTGGCGGCACGGTGACCGCGAACTCGCGCTCGGACCTGCAGTAAAACTTTGCCGGACGGCCCGCGCCCGGTCCGGTACGCCCTTCCGGTCGCTGGTAGATCGCCGTCAGCAGGCCTGCCTCGACGAGCTTGTCGAGGTGGTAGGCGGCCAGCGCCCGGCCGATCCCGGTGGCACCGGCAGCGTCGTCCCGGCTCACCGGTTCCGACTGGGCGGAAATGACTGCGTACAGCCGACGACGCACCGGGTCGTCCAGGCTGCTCAGCGACGCTAGATCAGGGTTCTGTAGCACGCTCACCCCAGGATTCTAACACTAAGATTGATTGATTAAATAGGCGGGGCCCATTCCCGGACTGCAGGTTCTGGACGCCTGGCCGCAACGCGGCTGGCCTGGGCGCCGCTAGGCCAGTGCCTCGTCGGCGGGCTCATCGGGCGGCCGCACCGGGTCGGCTTGATCGAGCTTGTCGGCGATCTCGGCGATGCGGGCCCGGATCCAGGCGTGTGCGGGGTCCGCCGTGTGGCGCTCGTGCCACCACAGCGTCTGCGTGATCTGCGGCAGCGCGATCGGAGGTTCGAGAAACCGGACGGCTGCGGTTCGGCGCAGATACGGGCTGGCCCGTTCCGGCACGATGGTAACCAGGTCGGTGCCCTCGAGCAGGAACGGCGCCAGCAGAAAGCTCTCGACGGTGAACTCGATCCGGCGCGGCACCCTGGACCTGGCCAGGTGCTGGTCCACGAGCGAGACCGGTTGTCCGCGTCCCATCGAGTAGACCAGGTGGCCGAGCCGCAAGTAGGTCTCCAGCGTCATCTGATCGCCGACCTTCGTGGAGCCCTCCCACACACAGCACAGCCACCGGTCAGCAAACAGCCGCCGGGCAGTCAGCGCGACGCGCGGCATGATCTCTGCGGGCTCGATGAGGAGGTCCACAGTGCCGTCGCGAAGCAGCCGGATGGGATCCGCTGCTCGCGGCAGCACCTGAATCGTGACACCCGGTGCTGCAGCGGCCAGACGACGGACTAGCGGGCCGATGAGCATGAGCAGGCTGTAGTCCGAGCAGCTCACGGTGAACGTAGCCCGGGCGGCGCGGGGGTCGAAGTCCGGCCGCTGATCCAGGGCCTGCCGGATCAGGGCGAGAGCCTCGCGTACCGGCTCGCGGAGGGCCTCCGCGCGCGGTGTCGTGACAAGCCCCGTGCCAGCGCGGACCAGCAGCGGGTCGCCGAACAGCTTGCGCAGGCGAGCGAGGGCGTTGCTCATGCCCGGCTGACTGAGCCCCACCAGGCTGGCGGCGCGGCTGACGCTCTGCTCGGTGAGCAGGGCGTCGAACGCGACCAGGAGGTTAAGGTCGACGCCGGCCAGTTCCACTAAGCACCTTCTATCAGGGTTTATTGGCTGCAGCAATATTTGGTATTCACAACATCCGATTGCCGGATATTGGGTCGGCCGCCTACGATCAACGCGCTCGCGCGCGAGGGGTGCACGCCTTCCGCGCGGCGCGGGCACCGACGAAGGGAGCACTGCAGATGTCCGCTGCGACCATGCCGGAGCAGGAGGTCCCTGTGCTGATCGTCGGCGGCAGCCTCGTCGGCCTGTCAGCGGCGCTGTTCCTGCGCTGGCACGGGGTCGACGTGCTAGCCGTCGAACGGCACGCCGGCACGGCGATCCGCGCTAGGTCGGGCCATCTGCAGCTACGCACGCTCGAGCTGCTGCGCTCCGTCGGGCTCGAAGAGGCGGTCCGCCGCAAGGGGGAGGAGCAGTATGACCCCAATGGCGGGATCAACAACGTCGAATCCCTGGCCGGCCGGGAAATCGCCAACTACTTTCCCGACCTCAACACGGGTGTGGCGGAGTTCAGCCCGACTGTCCGGCTGTTCATCGACCAGGACCGGCTGGAGCCCATCCTGCGGGCGAGGGCAGAGGAGCTCGGCGCCCAGCTGCTTTACGGCACCGAGTGCACCGAGTTGATGCAAGACGCTGACGGCGTCACCGCGATCCTGACGGACGGCGCCAGAAACCGGAGCACGGTACGGGCCCAGTACGTGATCGCGGCGGACGGGAACCGCAGTCCGGTCCGCGAGCGGCTGGGGATCGGCATGCACGGGCCCGGCATGCTGTCCAACAGCATCACGATCTACTTCCGGTCGAAGACGGATCTCGAGCCCTTGCTGCGGGACCGCAACCAGGGCGTCCACTACGTCACCAACCCGCTGCTGCGCGGCTTTTTCAGGCTCAACCGGAGCGGCAACGCGGGTTTCCTCGCGGTCAACCTGATCGGCGATATCGCCCGCCCCGAGATCGTCGCGGCCTACCCGGACGCGCCGTGGGCGAACGTTGCCGAGGGGATAACAGAGCAGCGCGCAACGGAGCTGCTGCGCGGCGCGATCGGCGTGCCCGGCATACCTGTTGTCATCGACCACATCGCGACCTGGCAGGCAGTCGCCGAGGGCGCCGACCGTTATCAGAGCGGGCGGGTGTTCTTGGCGGGCGATGCCGCGCACGTGGTCCCGCCTAACGGCGGCTACGGGGGGAACACCGGCATCCAGGACGCGCACAACCTGGCCTGGAAGCTGGCTCTCGTGCTGGCCCGGACCGCTGACCCGGCGCTGCTGCATACGTATGACGCCGAGCGCCGAGCCGTCGGCGACCTGACCGTCGAGCAGGCCTACGCCAGGTACGTCACGCGGGTCGCGCCGTATCTGGCCGCGCCGGACGTTAAGCCGCTGGTCGACGACTTCTCGATGGAGATTGGCTACTGCTACAACTCGCCCGCGGTGATCCTCGGCTCCGATGACACCGCGCCGCTGCACGAGCATCCGGCCGCGTCGCATGGTCGTCCTGGCTCCCGCGCCCCGCACGTGGTGCTCGACCGCGCAGGCTCCACGCTGTCCACACTGGACCTGCTGGGCAGGAACTTCGTCCTGCTCGCCGGCTCCGCCGGCGGCCCCTGGTGCACGGCGGCGCTCGACGCCGGGCGGCAGCTTGGCGTCGACCTGGACGCCTGGCAGGTCGGGGGCGACGACCTGCACGACGCCGGCGACCAGTTCCACGGCGCTTACGGGATCTCGCCGTCGGGCGCGGTCCTGGTGCGGCCTGACGGCTTCGTCGGCTGGCGGGCCATCGACGCTGCGGATGCGTCGCCATCCGTCCTGGTGCGGGTGCTGCGCACGCTGCTCTGCCGCGGGGACGCCAAGACGCCGGGCTCGCCGACCTGACGCGCGGCGCCGACTCATGGCCGCATACCAGTAATGATCACCCGGACAGGGTGAGGCCCCGCAGCGCGCGGCGTGGGTAAATACGATTCCCGGGCCGCTGACCGTCGCGGCGCGGTTGGACAAGGGGGACGACTATGCCGCTAGCAGCATCGACTGGATACCCGGTGCTGGACGTGTTCTGGACGATGTTCGAGATCTTCGCGTTCGTCGTGTGGTTCTGGCTCCTGTTCGTCGTGCTGACAGACGTCTACCGCAGCAGGGACCTGTCCGGCTGGGCGAAGGCAGCGTGGACGATCTTCGTGATTTTCCTCCCGCTGATCGGGATCCTTGTGTACCTGGTGACGCGCGGGCGGTCGATGAACCAGCGCGCCGCTCAGCAGGCGCAGCAGCAAGACGACGCCTTCCGTAGCTATGTCCAGGAGGCGGCGGGAAGCTCACCGAACTCGGCAGACCAGCTGGCGAAGCTGGCCGACCTCCGACAGCGCGGGGTCATCAGCTCAGCGGAGTTCGAGACCGAGAAGAGCAAGGTTCTCGCTTCTCGCTGATCCGGCCGGGGCCGGGTACCGGGACTACTGCTGCGGCGCCTGGCCCTGTGTTCGCCTGGCCTCATCGACGGCCAGCCGCAGCCGGTCCTGCTCCGGGACGGACATATCCGTCCGGATCAGCTCCATGGGCTGTCCCTCGAACGCGTGCACCACAGCGTCGATCTGAGCATCTGAGCTCAGCAGCACCATCGCCGATGTGCCGGGCCTGAGGTCGTGCCTGACCGTCTCGAGCATCGACCCCTCGATGACCGGGTGCTGCAGACGCCGCATCATCCCGGTCAGCCGACTACCCTGCTCGTTGACGTGCTCCTGAGTCATCGGCTCAGCTGCGTACTCCGGCCACCTCAGCACCGCGACGTCCATCACGTTGATGAGGTCCTGCGAGTCCAGTTGCTTGATCCGGATCACCGCCTGGTCTGCGCCCTCCGTACCCGGGAACCGCCACGCTGTCGTCGTCATCGTCGTGTCTCCTTGCTGATCTTGACCCTTAGCCGGGTCCCTGTGAGCCGGCCGCGTATTCCTCGAGCAGGACCAGGTCCTTCGACCAGGCGTCGAGCACCGGGGTGACCACGCGCCACGACTCCTCGGCTTCGTCGCCCCGGATCGACAACGCGGCGTCGCCGGCCAGCACCTGCCGTAGCAAGCCCCCGTATGCAGGCAGCTCGGGCGGATCCATCTCCGCCGACAGGGTTAGCGGCACGAGCGTGCCGACGCGCGCGCCGATGCCAGTGAGCTCGAGCGTCAGCTGCTCCGGCTGGAGCCCGAACCGCAGCACGTTGTCAACAACCTCGCCCTGCAGCCCGAGGGGGAGGTGCGGCACTTCCCGGAAGTGCACGGTGACCTCCTTACGGTCGCGGCCTAGCGCCTTGCCGGTGCGCAGCCGGAAGATCGTCCCCGGCCAGCGCCAGTTGTCGAGTTCCAGGTCGATCTGGGCGAACGTCTCGGTGCGGTGCGCGGGGTCGACACCGTCTTCATTGACATAGGCGGGAACGTCATAGCCGGCGATCCGGCCGGCCGAGTACCGGGCGCGGCGCGTGCTGCGCGCGACTTCGTCGCCGACCATGGACCGCACTGAGCGCAGCACGTCGACTTTCCGGTCGCGCAGGTCGCGTTCGCCCAGGCTGACCGGCGGCTCCATGGCGATGAGGCCCAGCAGCTGCAGCAGGTGGTTCTGCAGCATGTCCTTGAGCGCCCCGACGCCGTCGTAGTAGGCCGCCCGCCCTTCCAGCGCCAGCGACTCATCCCAGACGATCTCCACCCGGTCGATGTGTGCGCTGTTCCATAGTGGCTCGAGCATCCGGTTGGCCAGCCGGGTGCCGAGCAGGTTCTGCACCGTGGTCATGGCCAGGAAGTGGTCAACGCGGAACACCGCCTGCTCGGGCACGAGGGTGCGGAGCAGCCGGTTCAGGCCGATCGCGCTGTCGAGGTCGGTGCCGAATGGCTTCTCCAGGACGATCCGGCTGCCTTCGGGCAGGCCCGCGTCGTGCAGCGCGGTCACGGCTGCCGGGAACACAGCTGGCGGCAGCGCCAGGTAGGCAGCCAGCGGCCCGTCCCCGGCGATGACGGCCGCGACCGCGGCCGGCTCGGTCACGTCGACCGCGGCGTAGCTGCACGCCGACGCGATGTGCTGGCGCGTCCCGGCCGGCAGGTGGCTCGCGTGCCGGTCGAGCTGCGCAGCAGCCCAGTCCCGGTACTCCGGCTCCGTCCACTGTTCCCGCCCGCAGGCGATGAGGCGGAAGTCATCCGGTAGTTCAGTGGCAGCTTGCAGGGCAGCGAGCGCCGACAGCAGATAGCGCGCCGCGAGGTCGCCCGTCGCGCCGAAGATGGCAAGCCGCCGGATCATACGCCGGCCCCTGCCATCGCCCGGGCGATCCGGACGCCGCTCGAGATGACGCCTATGTGGCTGAACGCCTGCGGGAAGTTGCCCATGAAATCACCTGTGTCCGGGTCGATCTGCTCTGAGAGCAGCCCTAGCGGGCTCGCCCTGGCGCACAGCGAGGCATACAGCTCCTGGGCCTGCTCCACCCGGCCCTGTGCGGCGAGGTTGTCGACCAGCCAGAAACTGCACAGCAGGAACGCGCCCTCATCGCCGGGCAGTCCGTCCGGCGACGCCTCGTGCAGGTAGCGGTAGAGCAGGCCGTCGCCTGCCGACAGCCGGTTTGCGATGGCTGTGGTCGTGGCAACCATCCGCGGGTGGTCTGCGGGGACCACCTGACGCAACGGCAGCGCGAGCAGGCTGGCGTCCAGGCCGGCGCCGCCGTCCAGGTGCTCGCTCAGGGTCTGCGCGCTCTCGTCCCAGGATTCGTCGATGATGGTCTGGCGCAGCTTGCCGGCCGCGGCTCGCCAGCCGGAGATGGGGCCGGGCAGGCTCAGCCGTTCGCCGATTGCAGCAGCCCGGTCCAGCGCGACCTCGCACATCGCGGCCGAGTAGGTGAAGACCCGGCCCTCGCTCCGCACCTCCCAGATGCCCTGATCCGGCTGCCGCCAGGAGGCCTTCGCGGCCTCGGCGAGGCCAGACAGCGCCTGCCACAGCGACGGCTCGATCTCGCCGCCACTGCGAGCCCACTGGTCGGCGCAATCAAGGATCTCGCCGTAAACGTCGTGCTGGCGCTGGTCGGCGGCGCCGTTCCCCCAGCGCGCCGGTGCGGACTTCCGGTATCCCTCCAGCTCGCTGTCTTCCCATTCGGGCGGCACCTCGCCGCCGTCGAGGTCATACATGATCCGCGGCTGCCGGCTCTGCTCGAAGGCGTCCAGCACCCAGCCGAGGAACGCATCGGCCTCGCCGCCGAACCCGATCCGGCGCATCGCGTAGACGGTGAACGCGGCGTCGCGGATCCAGGTGTAGCGGTAGTCCCAGTTACGCACGCCGCCGACTGGGGCCGGCAAGGAGGAGGTGGGCGCGGCGACCAGCGACCCGTTGACCCAGTCGTCGCACAGCTTGAGGGTGATGGCGGAACGCCTCACCAACGGTTCCTCGGGCCCGGAGTAACTGAAGTGAGTCATCCAGCGACGCCACGCCTCCGCGGTGCCCGAGAGCAGCGCCTCGGCGTCGAAGGCCTGGTGCCGGTGCGAGCGACCCCAGCTCAGCACGAGGTCGAGTCGCTCGCCTTCGGTCAGGTCGTGGACCGTGTGCAGCCCGCTGAGCTGACGGTTGGAACGCAGGTGCAGCCGTAGTTCGGGTCGGCGCGCTGCCTGCACCTCGAGGCCGCCAAGCGCGGGCCGCGCGTTAGCTCCGCCACGGGGCTCGAGGTCGACCCGCAGCCGGATGTGGCCCGCGAGCACGATCGCCGACCGCACGAGCTCGCCCCGGTGCATGGGGGCATCGTCAGTGAGGTCGGCTCCGGACCGCACCGCGAGGGCGTCGATGATCCGCACCGTTCCCGTGGTGGTCCGCAAGTCGGTCATGAGCACTGCAGAGTCCGGCTGGTATGACTGCCTGGCCTCGATCAGGTCCTCGGGCATGACGCTGAACTCGCCGCCCCCGGCGTGGTCGAGCAGGCCGCAGAACAACGGGTCGGCATCGAATCGCGGAAGGCACAGCCAGGGAATGCTCCCGTCGAGACCTACCAGCGCGACGGTGGCACCGTCGCCTATCAGCCCGAGATCCTCGAGCCGCAGGTAGCCATCCCGCCTGCGCACCGGCCGGAATGCGGGATCGAGATCAAGCATCCACCATCCGCCCCCGAAACTCGTGCGCTAGCGTCGCACGGCGAACCGCGGCCCGCAGACCCCCAGATTGTGGCCGGTCGGAGGCATACCCCTGGCGCGGATCCGGTACACCGGGCCAGCGGCTGTGCCCGCACGCCAGCCCGTTCCCCCCGGAGGCATGGACGCGACGGACATCCTTGCCGACGCGCCCACCCGCGTTGAGCTAGAGTGAACCCAAGTTCATGAATCCTAGTTCACCGCGGGTCGGGAGGAACGATGTCACCACGGAAACCAGCTGTGCTCCGCGAGCAGGGCGGAGGCAATCTGCGCGCGCACTTGATCGCAGCAGCCGCCCGGCTGATCGATGAGCGGGGCACCGCATCGCTGAGCGTCCGCGACATCGCCAGGGAAGCCAGGGTCGCCGATGGCGTCCTGTACAACTACTTCGACGACAAGGAAGATCTCCTCGCGCAGGCGCTGCTCGCTCACGTCGCCGCCGTGATGTCGAGCGCACAGCAGCTGCTGCCACCCGCCGGGACCGGCACCGTCGCCGGCAACCTTCGCGGCTTCTTCGAGCAAGGCGTCGCCGTTCTCAGCCGCGTCGCTCCCGCTTTCGCCGGCCTGCTGGCGCAGCCGAAGGTTCTGACCCGGTTCCACGGGATGGTCGGCGGCGATGCGGCGTTCTCCGCTGCCCCTGCCGACGGCGACCATCGAGACGGCGGCGGTGATGCAGATGGCGGCGGCCGCGGCTTCGGTGAGATGCTGGTCGGCTACCTGCGAGCGGAACAGGAGCTTGGTCGCGTCGACGGGGGCGCTGACACCGATGCCGTCGCGATGCTGGTTGTCGGAGCCATCCATGGCCAGGTCCTGCCGAGGGTACTGTTCAGCCCGCCGGGCACCGCGGTCTCGATGCCGTCCGGCCTCGCCGAGCGACTAGCGCAGGCAGTCGTCACCGGTATCGCGCCGGCATAACAGGCCACGTCATACGAATTCCGCCTCGGGGACATCGCGCACGCGTCACGATGGTGCCGCTGGTGTGTCTGTAACGAAGGGAGTTGTGATGCACGGAACCTCTGACCCTGGTCATCCCATCAGCTTCTCGGTCGACTACCCGGACCGGGACCTCAACCGCCTGACGAGTTTCTTCCGCATCTTTACCTTTATTCCGATTGTCATCGTGCTGGGAGCGGTCGCTGGTAGTGGCTGGCAGTGGAGCTATCACAACGGAGCAACCGGAACGGCTGCCGGCGCGGGCGGACTGCTGTTCTTCGGCCCGCTGCTCATGATCTTGTTCCGGCGGAAGTACCCGCGCTGGTGGTTCGACTGGAACCTGGAGCTGCAGCGGTTCATCAACCGGGTGCTGATCTACCTCGCCCTGATGGACGACCAGTATCCGTCCACGGACCAGCATCAGTCGGTCCATCTCGACTATGCCTACCCCGATGCCGCCGTCGACCTCAACCGGTGGCTGCCGCTGGTCAAGTGGTTCCTGGCCATTCCGCACTACATCCTGCTGTTCTTCCTGGACATCGCCGCGATCCTGGTCGTGATCGCGGTGTGGTTTGCTGTCCTGTTCAGCGGGCGCTATCCGCACGATCTGTTCCGGTTCGTCGAGGGCGTCGCGCGCTGGCACAACCGCGTCGTCGGGTACGCCATCACTCTGGTCACCGACGAGTATCCGCCGTTCCGCCTGGCCCCCTGAGGGCACGTCAGGACGGGCTGGCGACCCCATCCATGATCGTCGCGGCCAGCTTCGATAGCTGCGTGCCCCACTCGCGCGCCCTGGCCCTTTCGCCGGCGCATAGTTCAGTCTTCTTCGTCACCAGGAAGCTCTCCGGCTTTGTGATCGCCGTGACGCCAGAGCGGCGGAGCTTCCGGGCGATCCCGGTGGCCGCGCTCCCGGTGAAGATGGCCGGGGCGTCTAGTCGGGTGTCGAATGCCGCGCCAAATCCGCCGCGGTGCTCGAGGTGCGCCAGCCAGTCGCGTACTCCAGGTCCGCTGGCGGTGGGATCGAGCAGCAGGCCGCTGTCCGGCCTGGCAGCAGCCTCGTGTGCCGCGCGCCGAGTCGGCGGCCGGCTCATGCCGTGGGCGTGCGTCGGGCCGCCGACGACGAGCAGGCCGGCGTCCCTGGTCAGCTCGGTGCTGACCGCATTGACCGGCAGCGCGGTCACCCGCACATCGCTGTCTGCTGCGATTCCCTCAGCGACCGCCTCGGCGATGGCGCGGGTGTTTCCGTACATCGACTCGAATATCACGACGGCTTTCATCGTGCGCCTCCCTGATAAGCAACCCTGCTGTCAGGCTCGGCGCTCAGCCAGGCGGCAGACCAGGGGAGTCCGCCCCTGCGGAGCGGGTCCTTTGGCCTTCCTGCCGAACCGAGCCGCTAATCGGCCGTCGGGACGACGTCGTGATCAAGGGAGGTGTCGTCCTTGAGGAACGCCCGGATATCCGGGATCCGGCCGTCCCGCATCTTGGCGACCCAGTCCGGGTCGCCGATCTGGCTACGCCCGACCGACACGAGGTCGAAGTCGCCGCGCCCGAACCGCCGGACCAGCTCGTCGATCCGGCTAGCGCCAGTCGGCTGCGCCTCGTGACCGGTCAGGGTGGCCATGACGTCGATGTCGAGGCCGATGCTCCCGACGGCGATCACCGCCGCGTCGGTGAAGGACTTCACCCAGCCCGCCAGCCCGAGATCCGAGCCCTCAAACTCGGGCGTCCAGAACCGGCGGGTCGACACGTGGAAGATGTCCACTCCGGCGGATCGCAAGATGGGGATGAGCCGCCCGAGCTCGTCCGGCGTCTCGACGATCTTGGCGTTAAAGTCCGATTCCTTCCACTGCGAGATCCGCATGGAGATCACGAAATCGGGTCCGACGGCCTGGCGCACGGCTGCGGCGACCTCCGCGGGGAACCTCGCGCGATCGGCGATGGTCGGCCCGCCGTACTGGTCGGTCCGCACGTTGGTCCTCGGCCACAGGAACTGGTCGAGCAGGAAACCGTGGCAGGAGTGCAGCTCGATGCCATCAGCCCCGATCTCGCGGGCGTCGATCGCGCCCTGTACGAATGCGTCCCTGATGCTGTGCAGCTCGGCCACCGTGGCAGCGCGACCGAAGGCCTCGTCCGGATGGGAGAACCCGGAGGGGCTTAGTGCGACGAAATCGGGATTCCGCTCGGCGTCACCGCCGTAGTCAACCGCGCCCTGGTGCCAGAGCTGGAGGAACATGCACCCGCCCGCCTCGTGCACCGTGTCGATGACCGCTCGCCAGGCGTTCTTGGTGACGGGGGAGATCTGCGCGAAGGTCGGGTCCTTCGTCGCGCTGGGATGGTTGATCGCGCAGGACTCCGAGATCACCAGCGCGGCGCCGCCCTGAATGCGGCGCCGGTAATAGCCGCGCAGCCGATGGTCCGGCGCGCCGTCCACGCACCACATGCGCTGCATGCCCGGCATGACGAACCGGCTCTTCAGGTGCATCTGCCGGATGTCGAGCGGCTGCAGCAGCGGCGTCAGGTCATAGCCCTCGGCCTCGATCGGATGCTGTTGAAGCTGTGTCACTCCGGCTCCCTCGGCGTGTCCGCGTGCTCACCGACTTCGATCATCGCTGCAGATCGGAGCGCGGCCTAGTGCGGCGGCCACAAGGGCGGTCTCGTTAACTAGTTGCCGGGACCGGCTCGGCCGGGGAGGATGCGAGCGCGACCGGGCGGAGGACAAGGCGATGGCGAGCGAAGAACTGACGGCACTGCGCGAGATGCTGAGCGCTGTCGACCTCGACCGTCTGACCGTAACGGAGCGCAGGGCCGCCGCAGAGTCGGTAGCGTCGCAGCCGCCGCAGGGAACGACCGTTGATCCGGTGGATGCGGGCGGGGTGCCGGCCGAGTGGGTCGTCGCAGCTGGCGCTGACAGCCACCGCGTGCTGCTCTACCTGCATGGCGGTGCCTATCAGATCGGCTCGCCTGCCACGCATCGGCACATGGTCGCGCTGTTGTCGGGCGCAGCAAGGGCGCGAGTGCTCAGCGTCGACTACCGGCTGGCGCCGGAGCATCCGTTCCCGGCCGCCGTGGACGACGCTGTCGCGGCGTATCGGTGGCTGCTCGCCGCGGGTACCGATCGCGGCGTCCTGGCGGTGGCCGGTGACTCGGCCGGCGGCGGTCTCGCGCTTGCGGGCCTGGTGGCGCTGCGCGACGCCGGGGAACCGATGCCCGCCGCGGCTGTCGTTATGTCGCCATGGACGGATCTCGCGCTGACCGGTGAATCGCTACGGACCCGCGCGGATGCTGACGTGCTGATCAAGCCAGGAGGCATGGCCGAGACCGCGGAAGCTTATCTGGCGGGGCAGGATCCGCGGCATCCGTATGCGTCACCGCTGTATGCGGACCTGCACGGCCTGCCGCCGATGCTCATTCACGTGGGCGATGCCGAGGTTATCCTCGACGACTCCACCCGGCTCGCTGCGCGTGCCCGTGCTCACGGCGTCGACGTGACGCTCGAGGTATGGGACGAGATGCCGCACGTCTGGCATGCCTTCGCTGGCATGCTGCCAGAGGCGGACCAGGCGATCGAGCGCATCGGCAGCTGGCTGACCGAGCGCATCCCGGCATCCTGACCGATCAGAACCGTCGCTTCGCCAGCGGGGAATACCACGGCGGCATCGACTGCTGATGCCTATACGGGTAGGGGTATTAATCGAGCGTGCCCGGACTGCTGGAGGTAAAGATGGCAACAACGGAGCTGACGGCGGAGAACTTCGAGTCGGTCGTGGATGGTGGCGGGCTCGTCCTCGTCGACTTCTGGGCCGCTTGGTGCGGGCCGTGCCGCATGTTCGGCCCGGTGTTCGAGCGGGTGTCCGAGCGGTATCCAGACGTGGTGTTCGGCAAGGTCGACACCGAGGCGGAGCCAGCGCTCGCTGGCGGTTTCGGCATCTCGTCGATCCCGACGCTGATGATCATCCGCGACAAGGTCGTGCTGTTCGCGCAGCCGGGCGCGCTGCCCGAGCAGGCGCTGGAGCAGCTCATCGGTCAGGCACGCGATATCGACATGGATGCCGTGCGCGCCAAGCTCGCCGAGGACGCCGACGCCGACGCCGACGCCGCGAAGGCGTAGCCGCACGCCTGGACCGATCGCAGACAGACGCGATGAAGGTAGACGAGCAGGCTGCCGGCGCCGTGCTGGGCCGCTCGCACGGATCGGATGATGACCGGGTTCGTCACCGGGTCGTCGGCGGGCGGAGCAGGCGTACGAAACTGCCGATCATGGCGTGGCCGAACTCAGTGAGGACCGACTCCGGGTGGAACTGCACACCCTCGATGGGCATGGTCTCGTGCCGCAGTCCCATCGGCGTGCCGCCACGGGTTCGGGCGGTGATGCGCAAGACCGGCGGCAGCGTCGGTTCCGCGACGATCAGCGAGTGATACCGCGTGGCGGTGAACCGCTGCGGCAGGCCCGCGAGCACACCGCGCCCGTCGTGCCTGATGAGAGACGTCTGACCGTGGACTGGACGCCGCGCGGGGACGATGCGCGCGCCGAAGCTGGCGGCGATTGCCTGGTGGCCCAGGCAGACACCGAGGATCGGAGTGCCGCCCGCGCCCGCCCGCACCACGTCGATGCTGATTCCCGCGTCGTCGGGGGCGCAGGGGCCGGGTGAGATCACGATGCCGGCCGGCCCGAAGTCCATGACCTGGCCGGCGGTGACCTCGTCGTTGCGGACCACCTCGACGGCGCAGCCGGCTTCGGCCAGGTAGTGCACGAGGTTGTAGGTGAACGAGTCGTAGTTGTCGATGACGACGACCGTGGGGGTGGCGCGATCTCCACGGGGGGCCCGGTTCTGGCGGCTCGCAGCGCTGCGGTCCGGCCAGCACGCTGTGTCCGGGCCCGATCCGGCAGTGCCGGGCGTGTCCGGCTGAGCTATCCCTATGCTGCCGTGACGCGTAACCAGCTCAGCGGCCAGTGCGGCGGTCAGTCCGGTCGTGACCGGGCCCGGTGCCGCGGCAATTTCGATGCCGGCCACCGAGCGGACTGGCAGCACCCCGCGGACCGAGTTCGTGAGGAACATCTCGGTCGCGTGCTGCAGATCGTCAGACCTGAGCGGTCCGACGCACGCCGGCACGCCCGCCACGGTGGCCAGCCGCAGGATCGCCGCCCTGGTGACGCCCGGCAGCAGCCGGCCGTCGGCCGCTGGTGTCCGGAGCACGCCGTCGATAACGGCGAAGACGTTGGCCCGGTCGGTTTCCAGCACCGATCCGTCGGCGTCCTCGATGAGCAGCTGCGTACCGGGTTGCGTGCCGGGCCCGGCCCCGGCGATCGTCGCGTCACGCGTCAGCAGGCGCCGGTCAGTCCACTTGTGGCCGCCGATGCCGCCCGGCACCACGACCGGAACGAGGTCGGCGACGCCTGGTCCATCGTTGAGGGAAGCGCACTCGACGGTGGCGTGCAGCGGTCCGCCGAGCGGCCGCACCGTCATACGAAGGCGGCCGGTCGGCCGGGCGGCGAGGCACCGGGTGAGGTCCTCGTGCAGTCGGGGGGGAAGTTCCTTGCCGTAGAGCTCGCGCACGCTGTCGGCGAGGCGGCTCAGGTGCTCGCCCAGGCCGGCCGTGACGCCGTCGCGGACGAGCAGGGACGTGAAGACGCCCGCTGCGGGCCGGGGCCGCAGCGCGGGGCCGGGACCGGCGGCTCGCCGGGCGGCGCGGCGGGCGATGCTGCTGCCGAGCGCTCCGACCAGCGGGCCTGCCTTGACCAGGCACTCGCGGTACTCGTCATCGGGACGGGATGCTGCGACGATCCCTCCGCCCGCGCCGAGCCAGACCTTCCCTGAATGGAACTCGAACGTCCGGATGGCGACGTTGAGCTCCAGGCCGGCCACCGGGCTGCGGTACCCGATGGCGCCGGTGTAGACCTCGCGCGGCGTCGCCTCTAGCTCATGGATGATCTCGATGGCGCGGACCTTCGGGGCCCCGGTCACCGATCCGGGAGGGAACGTGGCCCGGATCAGGTCACCGTCTCCGGCCCCTGCGCACAAATCACCGCGCACGTCGGATACCAGGTGCCAGACGCCGGGGTGCGGCTCGGCGGCCACCAGCCGGGGCACAGACACGGTGCCGGGCACGCACACCCGGCTGAGGTCGTTGCGCATCAGGTCGACGATCATCACGTTCTCGGCTCGGTTCTTGGCCGAGCGCTCCAGCTGTGATCGGGCAGCCGCCGCATCCTGGTCACCGGGCGGCCTCGCGCTGGTGCCCTTGATCGGCCGGGATGACACCGTGCGGCCATCGCGCCGCAGGAACAGCTCTGGTGACAGGCTGGCGATCGCGCTGTGTGCCGATATGCGCAGGAATGCTGCGTACGGCGGGTCCAGGCGGGCGGCTGCCGCGCAGAAGGCGTCCAGCGGGTCGCCGTCAAAGTCAGCCTCCAGCCGCAGGCAGATGTTGGCCTGGAAGATGTCCCCTGCCCGGATGTAGTCGACGGTGCGGCGAACCGCCGACCGGTGACCGGCTGCTCCCGGAATCAGCTGGAACTGGCCGCACGCATAGTCCTGCTCGCCGGGCGGTGACCGGTCGGCCCGGGCGCGAAGCTCCGCTAGCCGCGCGTCGAGGGCCGCGGCGCGGCCAGGCGTGCGCAGTGCCTCGAAGAACCACCGCCCGGATGCGCGGTCGCGCCGCAGCGCGTGGTCGTAGTAGCCCAGCCACGCCACGGGCAGCCGCCTTGTGTCGCCCGGCGCCGGTGGCATCGGGAGGATCCGGCCACCGAGACCGAACCCGAGATAGCCGACCCAGCCGCCGGCGAACACGGCAGTATCCGCACCCGCGGCGGCCTGATCGGGCCAGCCCTCGTCGAGAGCCGCCAGCACCGACTCCGGGTCGCGGCGAACCTCACGCGGCTCCGCGACGACGATGTCGGAGCCTCCGGCCCACGTGCCGAGTAGCGCGGCAGGATGGTCGTCAGCCCGGAGCAGGCGCAGCACGTCGGCCGTGGAAAGGTCCCAGTCCAGCGGCTCACTGGTCGGCGACCACGGCGGCCAGGCTCGCATCTAACCTCATCCGCCGCCGGGCATGCACGAGGCAACCGTACCCGCAGCTGCCATGGCTGGCACGATGGTGGACGTGACGGTGGCCGACGAGACGTCGCGGCGCGCCCTGCTACAGCACGGGTTCGCGCTCGAGTACGCGACCCTGGGGTGGAACGTGGTCGGCATCGCGATCCTCGCTATCGCCGCGATCGCGGCCAGATCGGTCGCCCTCGCCGGATTCGGCTTGGACTCCCTGATCGAGATCGGTGCCTCGACGGTTGTCATCTGGGAACTCTCGGAGACCGGGCCCGAGCGGCAGCGCCGCGGGCTGCGGCTGATCGCTTATGCGTTCGTGGCGCTGGCCGTCTACCTGCTGACGCAGTCCACCCTCGTGCTGGCGACTGGCTATCACCCGCGGCCCTCAGTGCTCGGCATCGGGTGGACGGCTGCCACGGCCGTCGCCATGTTCGCGCTGGCAGCGGGCAAGGCCAGGACCGGTGCGGCGCTCGGCAATCCAGTACTCAAGAGCGAGGGCCGCGTCACCCTCATCGACGGGATTCTGGCGTCCGCCGTCTTGCTCGGGCTCGTCCTGAACGCCGCGGCAGGCTGGTGGTGGGCCGATCCGGCGGCCGGCTACGTGCTGGTCTACTACGCGGCGCGGGAAGTCCGCCACATCGTCACGGCGAGCCCCGACCAGGCGATCGCTGTCGCAGGAGACTCGGCGAGCCGGGCTCATCGGCGTGGCCTGGCCACTATGCTCGGCGGCCGGTCAGCGCAGTCAGGCTAGGCGAGAAGAACATCGCCATCACAAACGCCGCGAGGGCGATACCGCAGGACACGGCGAAGCCCGATGGCTCCGGCCTGACCAATGTCAGGTGACGTGCGAACGGGCTCAGGGCGGGCTGAGCTACAGTAACTACACGGATGTAGAAGATCACTCTCCCACCCGTTAACTGCCGAGGGCGGTCATGAACTCCTTTATCACCCACGCCGGCTACGCCGCGGTCATCCTGTTCGGCTTCCTCGAGGCGTGCTGTATACCGATCCCGTCGGAGGTCACCTTCGGGTTCGCGGGCGTGCTGGCCTACCAGGGGCACCTGAACCTGGCTCTCGTGATCGTGGCGGGGACGCTGGCTGAGCTGGCTGGCTCGTACGTGTCGTACGGAGTCGGACGCGTGGCCGAGCGACCGGTGATCGAGCGGTTCGGCCGGTACCTGCTGATCACCAAAGCGGACCTTGACCGGACCGAGCGTTTCCTTGCCGGGCGCGGCGCGTGGGCGATACCGCTCGGCCGCGCGCTGCCCTTCGTGCGGTCGTTCACGTCGGTGGCCGCCGGGTTCGCTGGGGTGCCCGCGCTCCGGTTCGGCGTGCTCAGCCTCATCGGCACCCTGTTCTACGGCACCGTCATCGCCAGCATCGGGTATGGCGTCGGCTCGGCCTGGCACACCGTCTACCGCGACCTGTCGCTGGCGGGATATGTCGCGGCGGCGGTGGTCGTCGCCGCGATCGTGGCGTTCGTGGTCATCCGGCTGCGCGCCATTCGCCGGGAGGCGGCCGCGAGCCCGGCCGCGGAGCCGGTGACGGACCGGACAGAGCAGCACTGACCGGCGCTGGCGCCGGACTCGAGCCGCTAGGGGGCGGACTGCGCCAGCTCGATCATCGCATGCAGGTCACGGGCGGCATCGAGCGCGGACAGTCCGGCGATCGCGACCAGCCCGATCGTCAGCACCAGCGGAACGAGCCTGAGCCTGGGCGGCGGGCCGAGCAGGGCGGCAACTCGGCGGGGCACCGGGCCGGGGCCGTGCACGCTCGATGGCCTGGGCAGCGCGCCGAGCAGGACAGCAGACTGCGCGCGGAGGGCAGGGGCGGCGGTGGCCGCCAGCGCTGCCTTGGCGATGGTGCGCGCTGCCATCAGGCGGCTGCCCGCCGCGGCAGCGGCCCGCTCATCGGCCCACCGCTCGACGCTGTACCCGATCGCGGTTGCGAGCGGGCTGAGCAGCGGATTGGCCGCAGCCGCCAGCCGCGCCACGGCAGCGAACAGGTGGTGGCGGGAACCGGCGTGGGCACGCTCGTGTGCGAGCAGTACCTCGCTCTCGGCCGGGGTCAGCGCGGCCAGCATCCCGGAAGTCACCACGATCCGGCTCGGCCAGCCAGGCAGGGTATAGGCGTCGACGCCGTCATCCTGGACGACGACGGCGTCGACGGCCTCGGTCACCTGGCTGGCGCTCGGCAGACGGCGGGTCTGCTGGTGCGCCGCGACGAGGGCGGTGGTCCGCAGCCACGCAGCCCGCAGCGCCGCAGTCGTCGCGGCGGCCAGCAGGGCGCCGGCGAGGATTCCCAGCGGCAGGGAGGCCGGGTCGCTCGACCTGACGGCGCCAATCGACATGCCAGCCGCCGCGTCGACGAACGGGATGCGCACAGCCGCGGCAAGGGCGAGCAAGCCGAGCGCGCCACAGCTCGCGCCGGCGAGTATCACCGCGCTGGCCGCTAGCAGCCAGGTCGCGGTCCGGGGCGGCAGCCGCTCTGCCAGCGGGCCAGCGGCCAGCGCTGCGATCGCCGGAATCACCAGGGGCAGCCACACCAAGACGTGCATGCCCGAGCCGTCAGCCGCTCGAGCCGGGGCCGGCGAGCGCGCGCCGGAGCAGATCCTCGTCCGCGGGTGACAGCTCCGACACGAAGCGGGTCAGCACGGCCTCCCGGTCGGCCTCGGCGTCCAGCACGCCGCGCATCCGCCGCGCCGCGAGGCCGGGCTCATCAGCGACCGGAGCATAGGAGTACGCCCGCCCCGACCGCAGCCGGGTGAGCACGCCCTTGGCGTGCAGGCGCGACAAGATCGTCACAACCGTTGTATACGCCAGGCCTCCGCCCAGCCGGTCCAGCACCTGTCCAGGGGTGAGGGCAGAACTCGACGCCTGCAGGACGGTCAGGGCTGCCGCCTCCAGCTCGCCGGCCGCGCGCCGCGGGCTGCCGACCGCCTGGTCGTCGTCGTCATGCATGAGATCGGTGTGGCTTCCTGCTCCTCGCCGGGCTGCCTGATGCTGCCCGCCAGTGTAGTTTCCCGTGGCCGGCTGGCGGCGCGCACCCGCTATCATCTACACGCATGTAGAAGTCGTGCCCGGTGCGGCCGTCACAGGAAAGCGGGCAGATGTCCCACCTGACCTATCTCGAGGCCATAGTCGTCGGCCTGGTCCAAGGCGTCACCGAGCTGTTCCCGGTGTCCAGCCTGGGGCACAACGTGCTGATCCCGGCGCTCCTCGGCGGCAGCTGGGCGCAGGACCTGAACGTCTCGAGGCCGGAGTCGCCCTACCTGGCTTTCATCGTCGGCCTGCACGTCGCGACCGCCCTGGCGATGATCGCCTACTTCTGGCGGGACTGGGTGCGGATCATCCGAGGCTTCGTCAGCTCGATCGTCCAGTTCCGGGTGCAGACCGCGGATCAGCGGCTGGCCTGGATGATCATCCTGGCGACGATCCCGGTCGGCGTCGCGGGGCTCGCCCTGGAACACCTGTTCCGCGTGGCTTTCAGCAAGCCGATCCCCACCGCCACGTTCCTCGCCGTGAACGGCCTCATCCTGCTGGGCGGCGAGCGGCTGCTCCGGTCCCGGCAGAGTCCGAGTCAGGCGAGCCAGGCGGCTGCGCAGGTCGTGACATCCGGGCAGGCTGCCGCGGCCGGGGCCGCGGTCGGGGTCGGGGCCGGCCAGCCGAGCGCCGGCAGCCCGCCCGTTGCAGCCACCGCGGCCCGTGCCCTGGACCGCGTCGGAGCCGCCCGGCCGGGCTCCGGCGCGCCGGGCGGCGCGGCGGGCGGCCGCCACGCGTCGGGCCAGCGGGCGGTCCGCCAGGAGGAGGAGGCCGCGGCGATCGCGGCCGATTCCCGGCTGTCGCGCATGAGCTATCGCCAGGCGGTGCTGATCGGATCGGCGCAGATTCTCGCCCTGCTTCCTGGCATCAGCCGGGATGGCATGGTCACCGTCACCGGCATGGCCCGCCGCCTCAGCCGCGAAGACGCGGTCCGGTACTCCTTCCTGCTGTCGGCACCGGTGATCCTCGCAGCCGGGATGCTGAAAGTGCCCGACCTGATGGGCCCGCTCGGCAACGGCATCCGCGGTCAGATCCTGGCCGGCAGCCTGCTGTCGGGCGTCGGCGCGTATCTGTCGGTCAGGTTCCTGGTCCGGTACTTCCGGCAGGACCGCCCGCTCACCCCGTTCGGGATCTACTGCCTGGTTGCCGGCCTCGGCAGCCTGGTCTTCCTGGTGCTGCGCTGAGGTGAGTTAACCCGCTGCCAAAATCCCCGTCACAGCGTGAAGACCGGTAGGGTCTCATGCCGTGCCAACCAGGGTTGCGGTACTCGACGACTACCAGCACCGGGCGAGCGGTTTCGCCGACTGGGGCCGGCTCGGGCCGGATGTGGAGGTCGCGTTCTTCCACGAGCCCATCGGCAATGCAGATCTTGCCACCGCACTGGCCGGGTTCGACGTGCTCGTGCTCATGCGCGAGCGGACGGCGTTCAGCCGCCCCGTGCTGGAGCGCCTGCCGCAGCTGAAGCTGCTGGTCACCACCGGGACCCGGAACGCCTCGGTGGACGACGACTACCTGCGCGAGGCAGGTGTCGTGTACTGCGGTACCGGCCGCCCCGACGGCGGCCCGGCTCCGGGTGTCCCCAGCACCGCCGAGGTCGCCTGGGCGCTGATCCTCGCCACCTGCAAGCGCGTGGTGGCCGAGGACCGGGCCATCCGCGGCGGGCGCTGGCAGCTGGATCTTCCGGTCAACCTGGCCGGCGCGACGCTCGGTCTGGCCGGCCTTGGTCATCTCGGCTCGGCGATGATCGGGCCGGCCCGGGCGTTCGGCATGGACGTCATCGCGTGGAGCCAGAACCTGACCGACGAGCGGGCCGCCGCACTCGGCGTACGCCGGGTCAGCAAGCCCGAGCTGCTCTCCGGTTCCGACATCCTGTCCATCCACCTCGTCCTCAGCGACCGGACCCGCGGCCTGTTCCAGGCCGCCGACCTTGCCCAGCTGAAGGCGACGGCCGTACTCATCAACACCTCGCGCGGCCCGATCGTCGACGAGCAGGCCCTCATCGCCGCCCTGCAGGCCAAGACCATCGCGGCCGCCGGGCTCGACGTCTACGACGCCGAGCCGCTGCCGGCCGGGCACCCGCTGACCACGCTGGACAATGTGGTGCTCCTGCCGCACCTCGGCTATGTGAGCGAAGCCGGGTTCCGTCAGATGTACAGCCAGGTCGTGGAGAACATCGCGGCATTCCTGGCCGGGTCGCCCATCCGGACGATCAGCCCGCCAGCTCCTGCCTGACCCCGGTAGCCGCCGCGCGCTCGATGGCATCCACCAATTGGTGGTAGCGCAGGGCGGTTCCGAATCCGGGCTCGGCAGGCCGGCCTTCGGCGATCGCGCTGGCCAGCTCCCGGTAGACGAGGGCGACGTTGCGCGGCGGTCCGGCTGGCACGCCGGCCGGCAGCGGCCAGAACCGGGCCGGTACCGGCAGGTCTTCGGCTGGCCCGCTGCCCCGGAGCGCGGCGATGGCCCAGTCGGCGACGTGGATGCTGGCGCCGCTTTCGTCCGGCCGGATGAGCAGGGTGCGCTCCGTACCCACGATGCGTACCTCGAAATGCGCGCCGGGCGCCGCGCCGCCCTGGACGGCGACCGACAGCGGGGCGCCGCCGTTGAGTTCTCCGGCGAGCACGACCTGATCGGGCGCGGTGACTCCGACCGTCTCGCCGGTCTCGATCACGGTGGCGGTCGAGTGCCGTGCCGCCACGACGGACGCCACCGCCCGCGGCAGGCCGACGGCCCGGCCGAGCGTAGCGAGCAGGTGAGCGGTGGTGATGCTGAGCACGGTCGCGCCGGCCGCGCGGTCGGCGGCGTAGGCACTGGCGGACTGGATGCGGCCGCCGCCCTGCCGGCCGACCGCGACCGCGCTGACCGCGAGCAGCCGCCCGACGTAGCCCTGGCTGATGAGCTCCGCGACGTAGCGGGCACCCGGGCTGTAGTAGCCCTGCAGCCCGACGACGTGCTGGCGGCCGCTTACCGCCGCCAGGTCGGCCAGCACGGTCGCCTGCGCGAGGTCGGTACCGAGCGGCCACTCGCAAAACACGTGCTTTCCCATAGCGAACGCCGCGCGGACCAACACATCGTGCTGCGTCACCTTCACGGTGACAGCGACGACGTCGACATCCGGGCTGGCGATCAGGTCGGCGGCGTTGTCAAAGGCGAGCGGCACGCCCCACTCATGGGCGGTCGCCTGCGCGGAATTCGCCTGCGTCGTGGCGACCGCCGTCACCCGGAACTCCGGCAGCGCGGTGAGGGCGGGGAGGTGCGCGAGCGTGCCCCAGCCCCTGGCCGGGGTGGCGCCGATGATGCCGACGCGCAGCCGCGGAGCTACCACCGGCGGCCGCGAGGGGGACAACTCGGCGTGCTGATGGCGACCACGTTCCCCTCCTTAGTGCCGGAAGCGTTCCCTCGCTTGGTCGTAAACCTCGGCTGGCAGCGGACCCTTCTCTGCCACGGCCACGTTGGCGCGCAGGTGGTCGACGCTCGCGGTACCGACGATGGTCGTGGACAGGCCAGGGTGGCTCAGGGTGAAGCGCAGCATGAACTCCATCCGGCTCATGCCGTCGAGTAGGTCCTCGGCATCCGAGCTCTGCCAGCGCCGCCGCCCCTCGCCCTCGGCCAGGCCGATCGGTCCCATGCGCCAGTTCTTGTCCTCGGCCGGTGCGCCGCGGGCAACGCCGCCGCGGATGAGCGTGCCGGCCCCGGCGGCTGCCGCCTCGGTGATGAGGTCCTCGTGCTCGCGCTGGATGGCCGAGTACGGGATCTGGAATGCCTCGAAGACTCCCATGGCGATGTGATCGGGCAGGTTCGGGAGGGTGCCGGACATCCCGATGAAGCGCAGCTTGCCCTCGTCCCGGAGCGCCTGCAGCGTCCCGACGGTGTCCTCGGCAGCGAGCTGCGCCTGGCTCGGTGACATGTGCACCTGCACTAGGTCGAGCCGGTCGGTGCCGAGCCGGCGCAGACTCTGCTCGACATCGGCGCGCACATTGGCGGGGGAGTAGTCGTGCGGGTACGGCGGCGGGGTGTCGGCGGGCAGCCGCAGCGGGCAGCCGCACTTGGACGCCAGGAAGTACTCCTCGCGCCGGTGGCCGATGTAGCGGCCGATCAGTTCCTCGCTGCGGCCGTAGTCGACAGAGGTATCAACGAGGTTGATGCCGGCGTCCAGCACCGCATTCAGCAGCCGTCCGGCGTCCTCGTCGGCGACTACGGGCCCGCGCGGCTG
Source organism: uncultured Actinomycetota bacterium (assembly GCA_963718765.1). Taxonomy (GTDB): domain Bacteria; phylum Actinomycetota; class Actinomycetes; order Streptosporangiales; family Streptosporangiaceae; genus JAJYUU01. Next base: position 33,987 of record CAVQZV010000012.1, on the reverse strand, counting down.
GCCGCGCAGTTCCATCGCGCCGTAGCCGAGGATGGTGACGTCCGATCCGGTCTGTCCGAGCGGTCGTGTCTCGATAGTCATGACAGCACGCTATCGGTGCGCGATTCTAAAACACCTGCCGTCTGGCAAGTATCTGCCCGCACTAGATGATCATCCCGCCGTCGACGGACAGCGTCGTGCCGGTCACGAAGGAGCTGTCGTCGCTGGCGAGGTAGAGCACCGAGCGGGCGATCTCCTCCGGGGTGGCATGCCGGCCCATCGGGATCATTCCGTCGAAGATCCTGGCCGCATCCTCGGCCGGCGCACCGGTGGCCCGGACCTCGATGTCTTGCTGGAACGCGGTGTCCGTCGGGCCAGGGTGGATCGTGTTCACCCTGATGCCGCGGGCAACCGCCTCCCTGGCCACAGTCCGCATCAGTCCGACCTGGCCGTGCTTGGCCGTCGCGTAGCCGGCGATCCCGTTCGCCGACGTCAGGCCGACGATGCTGGAGGTGATGATGATGCTGCCGCCGTCCCGCATGACGGGCAGGCCGTGCTTGAGCATGAGGAACGCACCGAGGATGTGCACGTCGAGCACGCGCCTGAACTCGTCGGTCGGGAACTCGGTGATCGGCACGATGGGACCGCTGATGCCGGCGTTACTGAACAGCACGTCCAGCGGGCCGAACCGGTCGGTCGCCTGCGCGAGCGCGCCGATCACCTGGTCTTCCTCGGTGACGTCGGTGACGCTCCAGCCGACGTTTTCCGAGCCGAGCTCATCCACGGCAGCAACGAGCAGATCCCTGCGCAGCCCGGCCAGGTGCACGCGCGCACCCTCTGCGACGAACAGGCGAGCCGTCGCCAGCCCGATGCCGCTCTCGCCGCCGGTAATAATCGCGACCTTGCTGTCTAGCCGGCCCATCGCGGCTCCTTCGCTCGCGGAAAGATCAACACCCCTTTTTAACGGAACGGGGCCGTACCGGCTAGCCACGCTGCCGGCTCGCGGCAGCTGGCTTAGCCATATAACAGCTAGCACACGTCAGATTCGCCAGAGCGCCTGAGTGGGGGACAGGCGCGCGGCGCGGATGGCTGGCAGCAGCCCGGCGAGGGCGCCGATGACAGTGGCGGCCGCGAGCCCGCCGGCCCAGGCTTCCGGCGGGATGACGACGGGCTGGCCGTGTATGCGGGCGTAGGCGGCGGTGGCGGCGGCGCCGAGGATGACGCCGATGATGCCGCCGGCCAGGGATAGCAGGATGGCCTCGGCCAGGAACTGGACGCGGATCTGGGCGCGGGTCGCGCCGAGTGCGCGCCGCAGCCCGATCTCGGAGCGGCGCTCGAGCACGGAGATGACCATGATGTTGGCAACCCCGATGGCGCCGACGAGCAGCGCGACCGCCCCGAGGCCGAGGAACAGCGTGTCGAGCGCGCCTTTGGCATCGGCCTGGGCGGTGAGCGCGTCCGAGGGCTGAGAGACGGTGACCTGGCTCGGGTTCTGCGGGTCGGACTGGGATGCGAGCAGGCTGTCCACCCGCCTGGTGACGGCGGGGTTGCCGGCGGTGGTGCGGACGTAGATCTCGGAGGGGTGCCCGTCGAAGTGCAGGTAGCTTTCCGCAGCGGGGAAGCCGATCAGGATCGCCGAGTCGAGCTCCGGTGCATAGGTGTCTTTGCTGAGGATGCCCGTCACGTAGAACCACTGTCCGCCGACCCAGATGCGCATCCTTGGCAGGATCCGGTCGAAGCCGAGCAGCTGCGCGGCCTGGGCGCCCAGCACGGCGACAGGCTGGCGTGCGGTGGCGGCGTTCAGGAACCGGCCTTGCGCGAGGCTGGAGCCGGCCACCGCGGGCAGGCCCAGGGTCGCGGCATCGACGCTGAGACCATCAGTTTCGATCGAGGGGATGAGCGGGGACTTGTAGGCGCTGACGTTGCCGACAGCGCCGATGTCCTGCACGCCGATGACTCCCGGCAGCCGGGCGACCATGTGCGGGGCAGCCACCGGCAGCTCGGCGGTGGCGCCGGCCAGGGTCTGCCCGTTGCTGACGGTCAGGAGGTTGGTGCCCAGCGCCTGGATCTCGTTCAGCAGTGTGGCGGAGGAGGAGGCGGCCAGGCCCAGCACGGCGACGATCGCCGCGACGCCGATCGCGATGCCCAGTGCCGACAGGGACGCACGCAGCTTGCGGGTTGCCAGCCCGATGCTGGCCAGGGCTGCCAGGTCGGAAGGCCGGAGCCGGACGGCAGACGGACGGGTCGGAGGGGGCGGACGCTCGGAAGTGGCGGTCATGACGATCCTCCCTGCGCGAGCTGAGTGTCGCCCGCCGCGCGGCCGGTGCCGGCGACGACGGCAGTATCAGCGACGACGTGCCCGTCGAGCATCTCGATACGTCGCCGTGTGCGGGCGGCGACCGCGTGGTCGTGGGTGATGATGATGATCGTGGTCCCCTGAGCGTTGAGCTCTTCCAGCAGCGCCAGGATGGCTATGCCGGTGGCCGAGTCGAGGTTGCCGGTGGGCTCATCAGCCAGCACCACCGGCGGGCCGCCGGCCACCGCCCTGGCGATCGCGACCCGCTGCCGTTCGCCGCCCGAGAGCTGGGTCGGCCGGGCGTCTGCCTTGTGGGCGAGCCCGACCCGCTCCAGCGCATCGGCGGCTAGGTGACGGCGCCGGGCCCGTGCCACGCCGGCGTACAGCAGCCCGTCGGCGACGTTGGCCAGCACACTCTGGTGCTCGGCGAGGAAGAACTGCTGGAACACGAAGCCAATCCGGGCTGCTCTGAGCGCGGACAGCTGGGGGTCGGTCATGTGTGCCGCGTTCAGGCCGGTGACGCGCACGGTCCCGGTCGTCGGCTTGTCCAGGGTGCCCATCAGGTGCAGCAGCGTGGACTTCCCCGACCCGGACGGGCCGACGATCGCAGCCAGCTCCCCGGCCAACACCGCCAGGCTCACCCCAGCCAGCGCGTGCACCGGCGGCGAACCCGGATACACCTTCGACACGTTGAGCAGTTCCAGCACCGGTATGGGCTGCCAGGCGAGCAGATCCTCGGTCGCGCGCGCGGCGGCACTCATGACGCCGCCACCACGACCCGCTGGCCGGGATTCAGCGCCCCCGACACCTGCATGAGTCCGGAGCCGTCGTCGAAGATCCCCGGCGTCACCGGCACGTAGCGGCGCGCCCCGCGCGGTCCGGTGACCTCGACGACATACCCGCCGGGAGAGCGGGCCAGCAGCGCCGTCACCGGCACAGCCAGCACGTCATGCGCGGTGGCGGTAGTGATGTTCACCGTCACCGGCGCCTGGTCCACGTGGCCGGCCGCTGACGGGTCGCTGAGGGTTACCGTCACCGGGATCGTCGCGGCCGCGTTCTGGCCCTGCTGCGAAGCCGAGGTGGTCGCCACCGTGCCGACCGAGGCCACCACGCCTGGCGTGCTCGTCCCGTCCGGCAGCGTCACACTCACCGCGTCCCCGGCTGCGATCTCCGTTTCCTGGGAGACGTCCAGCGCGATCGTCACCACCTGCTCATCGGAGGTTGCCTGCAGCACCTGCCCGGACGCCGGGCCGCCCAGGCTGCCGGTCACCTGCGTCACCCGGATCGCCCCCGGCCCGAACACCACCTGGCCCAGCGACAGCGATCCCGGCGGGGCGGAGACCCCCAGGTGCTTTTCGAGTTGCTGGACCGCGTACGCAGTGTCCGTCGAGTAGTAATCCCAGCCCACCGATGCGATATCCAGGCGGCTGGCGTAGCCGAGGTCCACCAGGTCGTGGTTGAGCTGGGTCACGTCGGCGCCGGTTGTTCCGGCCGACATCGCCCGCCAGTCGGGCACCGTGCCGTAGAGCAGCACCGCCGGCGAGCCGTTGCCCGTCTGGAATACCGTCTGCCCCTGGCTGATGACCTGACCCGGATTCGGCAGCCAGGTCAGCGTTCCGCCGCCCTGCCCGATCACCGGGTAGGACCCGGCATACCCCAGCGTCGCGGCCACCGGCGTCGTCGCCGACAGATCCTCCCGCACCACCGGAGCGGTCGCCGGCGGCGCCGCGAGCAGGCCGCCCCCGGACGCGGGGGCGGCCGAAAAGGCCCCGGCCCCCCACGCCGACAGCGTGCCGGCCGCCACGACACCCACGAGGCCCGGGGCCACCCAGCGGAGTGGGCCACGCGATGCCCTCGCCTCCGCGGCCGCTAGGGCGTCCGCTTGCTGCCCTGCCTCAGGGACTCCCGGACCCGTACTCCTCATGACCTGCCGCCTCGCGTCGGTAGCGCGGCTGGTCGCCAGCTCGGCGCCGGCCGGGCCGTGTTGGCGCCGACGTTTCGGCGCGGCGATGCCTCTCATGGTGCCGTCGTCACCTCCACCCCGTTCGGACTGCCTGGCAGCATGTACGCAGGCAGGCCGTGCTCGCATTCGTGGGCCTCGGCGAGAATCCGAGGCGACGGCGACCGCGGGTCGAAGCCGACTTGACTGCTGTTGATGACGAATTCCACGCGCCCGGAGTCGGATTCTGTAGTGGGGTCGGGCCAGTTCGGCACTCCGTGGGAGCGCATGCACCGCGCGAACCTCACGGCGTCCGTCAGCTCCTGCCGCGTCTGGGCCTGGGTCGGCCCCTGATACGGCCACAGGTTCTGGCAGGCGGTCTGGGCTGCACTGAACCGGGAATCGCTGACCCCGAGTTCTGCTTCGTTCGCCGGGACTATCTTCGGGAGCTGTCCGCTGCTGTTGGGGTCTGGGTAGGCCGGTACACCGTGGGAGCGCATGCAGCTGGTGTAGCGGACGGCTGCCGCGGCTGCCGCGGCAGTCGCTGACCCGCCCGCATTCGGTGAGCCGCCGGACCCGGCGGATGATGGGCTGTTGCCACATGCAACCGCAAGTACTGCGGCGGCGGCCATGATGGCCGTGGCGGCTGCAATTCGCGCCCGCCGGGGCCAGGGCGGTCGCGGGCCAGGTCTGCGACCGGGGTTGATGTTCATCTCGGGCCTCCTCGCGGCTGGACAGCGTGGCTGTCGATTCATGAGCCAGCGTCCCGGCCGTCGGCGGCGAGCGAATCACGCGCCGGGGGTAGGGCGGGTCCCTCGTTGGAGGGAGGCGCAGAAGGTTGCGTGAAGGTACCGTGCAGGTGTGCTGGACCGGCTGCGACGTATTGCGTGGGGGCTATCAGGCCGGCTGATCGCGTCCTACATCCTCGTGACGCTCGCCGTTGTGGTGCTGGTCGAGGCGCTCGTCCTGGGCTTCCAGGTACCGCAGCTGGTCAATGGCGCCCGGTTGCAGGCCCAGGTGGACGCCACCGCGAGGAGCTACGGTCAGCAGCTCTCCCGGGGCGTGTCAGATGGAACGGTGTTCGGCGAACTCAGCCAGGCCCGGCCGGGCCAGGCCCGGCCGGCCGCAGACGGAACGCTGGTCGTTCCGGCGATCACTGGCCCGATCCGCAGCCACCTGGCGGTCACCGCGGTCGTGGCGATCGCCACCGACGGCACGGTCGTCGCGTCCTCCGCGCCATCCCGGTACCCGCCCGGACGGGCGGCGGCAAGCGTACTCCCCGCGCCTGCGGCTCAGACAATCCCATTCGGTCCTATCACCAAAGGCAGCACCACCGTTACGGTGCCGTACCCCACGCCGTACGGCGGCGTGCTCTACATGGTCTGGCCGGTGGGCCGCGCCGTCACCAGCAAGCTGCCTGGCAGCGCGCGGCGGCCCGTCGCCTACGTCTATGTCCAGGCGCCCTGGTCGTCTGGGTTTATGAACCCCATTCGTGCCTGGAGCGAGCTGCGTCAGCTCGGCGAGGACGGCCCGCTCCTGTCAGCCCTGCTCGTGCTGCTCATCGCCATCGTGCCGGTCGGCGTCTTGTTCGGACTGCTCGCGTCCTGGCGTGTCATCAGCCGGGTACGCCGCCTGGAGCGAGCCGCTGCCGCGGTCGCTGACGGTGATTACACCATCGCCCTGCCTGCCTCAGGCCGGGACGAAATCGGCCGGCTGGAGGCGAACTTCACGACCATGACCCGCCAGCTCGGCTCAGCGATGGCAGCCGAACGGCAGCGCGCCACCGGCGACGCGCGAACCGCGGAACGAGCCAGGATCGCCCGAGAGGTCCACGACGCGATCTCCCAGCACCTGTTCGCCCTGCGGATGATCGCCGCTGGGATGCGCAAGGCCGACCCAGACAATCAGCAGGCGCAGGCGATCGAAGGCATCAGCGAGGAGGCACTGCGCGACATGCAGACACTGCTGATCGAGCTGCGCCCGGCCAGCCTGAACGGCGCCGGGCTGGTCGTCGCGCTGCGGGAACTCTGCACGGCCTACCACGACCGGCTGGGCGTCACGGTCGACGCCGTCCTGAACGACGTCAGCGTCCCTGAGCCCGTAGGGCACGCTCTGCTGCGCATCACCCAGGAGGCATGCGCTAACGCCGTCCGGCACGGCCACGCCCGCCGGCTCGCCGTCTCCATGACCGGCCAGGACGGGCACGTCGAGCTTGCCGTCCGCGACACAGGCACCGGATTCGATCCGGCCGCGCCGCACGCCGGCTCCGGGCTAGCTCACATCCAGGATCGAGTTGCCGAGCTTGGCGGCACCGTGGACATCGACAGCGCACCCGGCCGCGGCTCGGCGCTCACCGTCCGGGTGCCGGTGCCGTGACGATCCGGGTGGTGATCGCCGACGACCATCGCGTCGTCCGGGACGGGCTGTGCTACCTGCTGAGCCAGGAATCTGACGTGGAGGTCACCGGCGAAGCCGGAGACGGCCGGCAGGCCGTAGATGTCGTCGCCGCGACTCGCCCGGACGTGCTCCTGCTTGACCTGTACATGCCTGGACTAGACGGGCATGCCGTGCTGGCCGCAGTGCACGACGCGCCGCACCGGCCCGCCGTCGTCGTGCTCACCTCTGCCACCGACGACGAGAACCTCCTCCGCGCCATGCACGCAGGCGCGACCTCCTACGTGCTCAAGACCGCGTCGGCGGCGGATGTCATCGCCGCCGTCCGGGGCGCCGCCATAGGCACCGCGAGCCTCAGCCCCGAGCTGGTGACCCGGCTTACTCAGGCGCTGCGCCGGTCACCGCCGCCGGACCCGTTCCAGCGGCTCTCGCCGCGCGAGCGCGAAGTACTCCGGCTCATCGCCCGCGGTCACAGCAACCGGCGGATCGCCAGGGACCTGGCGATCGGCGAGCAGACCGTCAAGACCCACGTCCGCAGCATCCTCACCAAACTCAACCTGCAAGACCGCGTCCAGGCAGCGATCTTCGCCCTCCGCCACCAGGCCGACGACCGCGAGCCCAGCTAGCATCGGGGTGCGTTCCGCTACGGGCGAGGAGAGCCGATGGCTACCCAGGATGATGTCCGCCGTATCGCGTTGTCGTTGCCGGACACGACCGGCCGCGCTCAGCAGTAGGACGCAGCGTGCTCGACGAGCAGACTCTCCTGGGTTACCTGCAGCGCATTGGAGTCGAGCGGCCACAGGTACTCGACGAAACGGCCCTCGCCGGCCTGCACCGCGCGCACCTGATGACTGTGCCGTTCGAGAATCTGAGCATCCATCTGGGCGAGACCATCTCACTAGCCGAAGACGACCTGATCAGCAAGATCGTCTCACGGCGGCGTGGCGGCTTCTGCTACGAACTCAACGGCGCGTTCGCCCTGCTGCTTCAGGCCATGGGCGCTGACGTGGTGCGCGTTGCTGCGCGGGTGTACGGAGATGGACGGCTTGGCCCGCCGTTCGACCATCTCGCCCTCGTCGTGCGCCTGCCCGCGGGCGACGACCGGTGGCTGGCCGACGTCGGCTTCGGCAGCCATAGCACCTACCCGCTGCGCTACGACAGCCGGCAGGAGCAGGACGATCCGGGCGGCTCGTTTGCGCTCACCGACGCCGCGGTCGGAGACGTGGACGTGCTCAGGGACGGGCAGCCGCAGTACCGGATCGAGCCACGGGGACGCGACCTGGCCGACTTCATCCCGACCTGCTGGTGGCAGCAGACCTCACCGGAATCGCATTTCACGCAGAACACGGTCTGCTCGCGTCTCACCGCGGACGGCCGCATGACGCTGAGCGGCCGGACGCTGATCACCACTAGTGGCGGCGAGCGGACCGAACAGCAGCTAGAAACCGACGACGCCGTCCTGGCGGCCTACCACGATCACTTCGGGATCACCCTGAACCAGGTCCCGGGCGCCTAGCGAGGACGATCAGGCGAGCCGCCAACGTGCAGCAGCTACGACGCTGCACCGGACCGCAGCGACGCGGCCGGCGGGCGCTCGCGCAGGGCACCGTAAGCGATGAAATAGGCGGGCACTCGTCGCAGCAACGGGACTGTGGTGATGACCCGCAGGGCAATGGGCGGTCGGGTGCGGTCAGCGCCGGCGCCGAAGACGTCGCGGCCAGCCAGAACGGGCTTGATAACCCGGGCGTGCGCGAGCCGCTGCAGCGCCTGCGTAGCCGCCGCGGTGGGCCACCGGCGGCGCTGGACGGCGCGGACGTCCTGCGGACCGACGGCACCCGCCCGCAGCGGGCCGGCGAGGTAGCGGGCGGTGGCGACGGCGTCCTCCACCGCGAGGTTGATGCCGATGCCGAATACAGGTGACATGGCGTGGGCCGCGTCGCCGATGCACAGCAGACCCGGACGGTGCCAGCGGCGCAGCCGGTCCAGCCGCACATCCAGCAGTTTCACCTCGTCCCAGGAGCGCAAGGCCAGGGCACGGTCCTCGAGCCACGGCGCCACGGCGGCGAGCTCAGCCATGAAGCGCTCCAATCCTGCGGCGCGGCGCTCGGCGTCGGTCCCCTTGGGAATGAGGGCAGCGCACTGCCAGTAACTCCCGCGGTCGATCATGACGGTGATAAACCGGTCGCCCGCGTTCCCCACGAGGCCCTGCGGGTCGCTGTCGCGCCGCGGCAGCCGGAACCACCACGCGTCCATCGGGCAGGCGAAGCTCCGGAGCCGCAGTTCCGGCAGCGCGCGAGCGAGCGAAGTCCGTCCGTCGCAGGCCACCGTCAGGGTGGCCCGTAGCTCGCCGTCCGTGCCGTCGGCGGTGCGGTAGCGCACCCCGGTCACCCGGCCGCGTTCCTGCAAGAACCCCGTCGCCTCGGTGTTGAGGCGCAGGCTGAAGGACGGCTCGCGGCTCGCTTCATCGGCCAGCAGGTTGAGCAGGTCCCACTGCGGGACCATGGCAATGTAGTTGTACGGCGGCCGCAGCACGCGAAGGTCGCCGACGGTGAGCATCGGCCCGCCAGGGCCGGTCGGCACCTGAACGGTGCTGACGTGTCGTTGCGGCAGCGCCGCGAACCGCGGCCCCAGCCCCAGCTGATCCAGAAGCGAGAGCGTGCTGGGGTGCACGGTGTCACCACGGAAGTCGCGCAGGAAGTCTCCGTGCTTTTCGAGGACGGTTATGTCGACACCCGCCCGTGCCAGCAGCAGGGCAAGGACCATTCCGGCGGGCCCGCCGCCCACCACGCAGCATGTTGTCCGCTCCTCCATGGCGGAGCCATTCTTTCAGGTTGCGGCCGAAGCATGCTCACGCGACGACGAGCACGGTCTTGCCTGGCGGACGTGCCCGCGATCCGCTCTCAAAGGCTCGGCGCCCGTCGGCCAGCGCGAACGTCTGGCTGACGATCGGGCGCAACCGGCCCCGGTCTGCGAGGTCGGCGATCTCCACCAGGTCGTCACGACCCGGCTCGACCACGAAGAAGGTGGCGCGCACGTTGTGCTCGGCGGCCTGCGCCTGATCTGGCGGTGCCGCCAGCGTCACGAGCCGGCCGCCTTGCCGCAGCAGGTCGAAGCTGGCAGTCAGCACCGCATCGCCGACGGTGTCGATGACCACGTCGAAGCCGCCCGGCTGGCCGGCGTCGGATGAGCTCGGCGCCGAGACGAATCCTGTCGCCCCGAGCTGCCGGACGAAGTCCTCGCTCGCCGCCCGGCCGGTCGCCGTGACCTCGCCGCCGAGCAGGCTGGCGATCTGCACGGCGTAGACACCCACCCCGCCTGCGCCACCCTGAACCAGTACGCGCTCGCCGGGCAGCAGGCGAGCGTGGTCGACCAGCGCTTGCCAGGCTGTCAGCGCCGCCAGCGGCAGCGTCGCTGCCTCTACATCCGTGAGCGAGCCGGGCCGGATGGCCAGGGTCGTCGCCGGCACGGTGACGTACTCAGCCGCCGCGCCGTCCCGGTCGAAGTCGATCAGCCCGTAGACGGCGTCGCCAGCTGCTACGCCAGTCACGTTGTCGCCGATCGCAGCCACGGTTCCGGACACTTCATGGCCGGGGATGACCGGGGTGCGGTCCGATCCGTCCCGCGTCGTCCACGATTCATCCCAGGTCAGCTCCGCGAACGTGATGCCGGTCGCGCGTACGGCAACGAGGGCCTCGCCAGCACCAGGCTCGGGGCGCGGCGCCTGCTCGTACACGAGCTGCTCAGGCCCGCCACGGGCATGCGCCCGCAACGCCATCATCGTGTCCGTGTCCTGCTCCTGTCCGCACTCGGAACGCGCTGCCCGCCGCCTGGTGGTTTACCCCGGCCAAGCAGCCTGATGCGCGGGGTTTGCTCCGCGGTCGAACCGCGTGCGGCTACGTTCCGTATCTCTCTGTATACACACGGCGGCCGCCGGTTCCAGACAGTCGAACATCAGCGAGGAAACGCCATGTCGACCCTGAACCGAACGGCGGCCGGCCTCGCCCTGCTCGGGGCGCTGGCCGCAGGATGTAGCAGCGTGGCCGCGACACATACGGGCACAACTCATTCCAAGACCTCTCGAGCCCCGGCAACGGCGCGTCCGTCGTCGCCTGTTCCGTCACCGCCCGCATCGCCGCCAGCCTCAGTTGGCGCGCCCGCTCAGGCTCCGCCTCCGGCGCCGCCTTCCCGGCCGGCCCGGTTATGACGCCGCCCCAGCAGGTCTCGCCCGTCCCGCCAGCCAACCCGATCCCGCAGGGTAACGGCGGCGACGGAGACGGCGACAACAACGGCGGGCCAACGGACGGGGACGGAGGCGTCTAGCCTTCGCCAGTCCTAGGTCAGGCCGGCGGCCCGCAGAAAAGCGAGCTGGGCCAGGAAGTGCCGGGTGCCGCCGCCCTCGTGGCCGTTGTAGGGGTAGACAGCGATGTCCTTGCGCCCGGCGTAGTGGTTGAACGCGGCGAAGATGGTCGACGGCGGGGTGACGGTGTCGGCCAGTCCGACAGAGAACAGCGCTGGCGCGGTTGCGTGCTTGCCGTGATTGACCACATCGATGTACGACAAGGTGAAGAATGCCTGCTCCGCCCGGTCCGGGTTGGCCCGGCAGTACTCTGCCAGCTCGCGGTACGGCTGGCTGTCGGTGACGTCGAGTGCCCGGCGCGGATGGGCGAGGAACGGCACCTCCGGCAGTGCGGCGGCCACGTCACCGCCGGCCAGATGCGCGGCTGCGATTGCCAGCCCGCCGCCCTGGCTGGCTCCGGCGGTCACCACGGGCCGGCCGACCGCGGCCGGATGCGCTCGGATCGCGTCCACGGCGCGGGCCGCGTCGATGAACAGCCGGGTGTAGTAGTGCGTGCGCGGGTCGGCGATTCCGCGGGTCAGGAAGCCGGCCGCACTCGGCGCGCCGTCGGCGCCCCGGTCGGCTGTGTCGGCGCTGCGCCAGCTCCCGCCCTGGCCGCGAGTGTCCATGATCAGGTGCGGGTGCCCGGCGCAGCTCCAGGTGAGCCAGTCGAAGGGGTCGCCGCGGCCCCCGCCGTAACCGATGTACTGAACGACCGCCGCCCCGCCGTGTTCGGTCTGGTGCGGCACCAGCAGCCAGGCCCTGACCGGGTCGCCCGCATAGCCGGGAAACGTCACGTCGAAGACCGCGGCGTGTCGCGCCGCGGTGTCGGCCGGCACGAACACCGGCTCGGCATCGCTGGCGCGGGCGTCCTGTAGTTGGCCGGCCCAGAACTCGCCGAAGTCCGCAGGCTCGGCGACCACTGGCCGGTACCGCTGCAGCTCGGCCAGCGGCAGGTCAGTGAGCACGGACGTCAGCCCCCGATCGGCCGGGTGAACACGCGCCCTCGGCGACGAACAGCCGGGCCGCCGTCAGCCCGATGCCGCTCTCGCCGCCGGTAACGACGACCTTGCTGTCCAGCCGGCCCATCGCCGCTCCTTGGTTCGCGGAAAAGATCAAACTCTTTCTAACGGAACTGGGCCGTCGGGGCCAGCCGGGCTGCCGGCTCGCGGCAGCCCGGAATGCCTGAAGCAGCCGGGGGGCCTCGGGCCGCTGAGGGGCGCAGGGTCCTCCGGGCTCACCCGCCACACACGCACGTAGCGAGTGAGCCTGGTGAAACATTTCGAACGGCGATTCGGTGGCTAATCCCTGCCGTCCCGCGATCCGGCAGCGCCACCGAAGACCGGGTCTACCAGGCCGGACTGCTGACGCGAGCAGGAGAACCAGCGGGGAGCGGTGGTCGCCGAGTGAGCTCATCGCTGCTGGCGCCCAGGGTGCTGGGGGCGTCAACGTGGCGTGGTGTGATCGCATTTCCGATAGCGTCGGCGGCTAAACCCAAGGTCGGCGTGCGACGGCGGTCAGCCTGGCCAGACCTGGACCGGCCTGCAGCGGACGGCGCCCCCCAGCACAGGTCCGACGACGTAGTCTTTTTGTGACCATAATGCGGACTTTCGGGTGTTGACCGGCTCGCCACGCCCTGCCTAGTATGTCAGGCGTCTTTCGAAAACTTTCCAAAAGGTTTCTTAACGTATACCCCAGAAGGATCCGAAATCTATCAGGAGGGCATATGGGTCACACCGGTCTCGCCCGCCGTCCCTGGCTGACGGCTGGCGCGGCAACAGGAGTTTCTATGAAGAAAACCCGCGTCGCGGCGATCGCCGCGCTCGGCCTGGGCCTCGCTCTGACCGCCGCCGCTTGCGGCAGCAGCGGCGGCGGCTCGTCCTCCAGCGGCCCGGTCACGTTGACCTTCTGGACAAACGCCACCCCCGGCCCCGGCCTGACGTATTTCCAGAATGCCGTGAAGACCTACCACAAGCTTCACCCGGACGTCACGATCAAGATGACGGCCATCCAGAACGAGAACCTCGACGGCAAGCTGCAGACCTCGCTGAACTCGAACTCCGCGCCGGACATCTTCTTCCAGCGCGGCGGCGGCAAGATGCTGGCCATGGTCAACGCGAACGAGGTCCAGCCACTGACCCTCACCACCGCGGACAAGGCCAATGCGGGTGCCGCCGCACTCGCCCCCTATACAGCGAATGGCAAGGTCTACGCCCTACCCGTGGACTTCCAGCCCGAAGGCATCTACTACAGCAAGGACCTTTTTGCGCAGGCAGGCATCACCTCGACGCCAACCACCATCCCCGAACTCCAGGCTGACGTCGCCAAGCTGAAGGCCATCGGCGTCGCACCGATCGCCGTCGGGGCCAAGGACGCGTGGCCTGCCGCTCACTGGTACTACAACTTCGCCCTCCGCGAGTGCAGCCAGGCGACGATGAACAAGGCCGCCACGACCCTCACGTTCACCGACCAGTGCTGGACGAAGGCCGGTGACGACCTGTCGTCGTTCCTGAAGGTGAACCCGTTCCAGACCGGTTTCCTTACTACCCCAGCGCAGCAGGGCGCGGGCTCCTCGGCCGGCCTGGTTGCCAACCACAAGGCCGGCATGGAGCTCATGGGCGCCTGGGACCCGGGTGTGATCGGAACGCTCACCCCGAACCAGAAGCCGCTGCCTGACCTCGGCTGGTTCCCCTTCCCCGCGGTGCCCGGCGGCAAGGGCGCCCCGAGCGCGATGATGGGTGGCGTCGACGGCTATTCGCTGTCCACGCACGCCCCGAAGGAGGCCTTCGGGTTCCTTGAGTTCCTGCTGACGACGCCGCAGCAGAAGGCATACTCTCAGGCATTCGTCACCATCCCTGTCAACAAGGACGCGCAGTCGGTCGTGACCCAGTCGTACAGCATCTCGGCGCTGCAAGCCCTCAACCAGTCCGCCTACACGATGGAGTTCCTCGACACGCAGTTCGGCCAGAACGTCGGCAACGCGATGAACGCCGCCGTGGTAAACCTGCTCGCCGGCAAGGGAACGGCTGCCGACATCGTCACCAGCACCAGCGAAGCAGCAGCGAAGGGCTGACCCGTAACAATGAGCGACTCCCCGGCTACCGCGGAGGTAGGCCGCATCCGCCGGGGCGCACTTCAAGTCGGGGACGCGGCGTACGCCGCGTCCCCGACGCCGCGTACGCGCAAGCGCCGCGGCAGAGGGCGCCTGCGGCTTGAAATTGCGGTCCTCACTGGCCCAGCGATCATCGTGTTCGTGGCGCTTGTGATCTTCCCGATAGCGCTCGCCGCGTACTACGGCTTCTACAAGTGGCAGGGCTACGGCGCGCCCACTGACTGGTTCGGCCTGGGCAACTACAAGCTGATCCTCACCGACCCCGTCTTCCACCGGGTGCTGCTGCACAACGGCATGATCGTCGTGCTGTCCCTTGTCATGCAGGGACCACTGGCCATCCTCCTCGCGCTGCTCCTGAACCAGAAGATCCGCGGGCGCTCAGTCATCCGCGTCCTGATCTTTGTCCCCTTCGTCATCTCCGAGGTCATCGTCGGCACCGGCTGGAGCCTGTTGCTCCAGACCACCGGCGCTGTCAACGACCTGCTCCATAACATCGGCCTCGGCTCCCTGGCCACCGACTGGCTCGCCGACCCGAACATCGCCATCTGGACGCTCATGGGCATCCTCACGTGGAAGTACATCGGCTTTGCCGTCATCCTGATGCTCGCCGGTCTCCAGTCGATCCCCGACGAACTCACCGAGGCCGCGCGGATCGACGGCGCCTCTTACTGGCAGATCCAGCGCCGCATCATCGTGCCGCTGCTCGGCCCGACCATCCGGATCTGGGCGTTCCTGTCGATCATCGGCTCGCTGCAGCTGTTCGACCTGGTCTACATCATCTGGGGTCAGTACATTGCCAGCACGGCCGGAACCTCGACCATGGCAACATACAACCTCGCGGAAGGCCGGAACGCCGGAAACTACGGCTATGGCAGCGCGATCGCCGTGGTCATGTTCCTGATCACGCTTATCGTCGCGCTGCTCTATCAGCGCTTCGTCCTGCGCCGCGACATGCGGGGCGCCGTCACCCAGGGAGTGAACTGATGAGCGCGGTGACCTCGAGCGCACAGTTCCTGCGGACCCGGTCCGCGAAGCGCAGCGACCGGCCGGAGAAGTGGGGGAATCCGGGCGTCTACTTCATCGCCCTGCTGGTCATCGCGGTCAGCCTGGGGCCCGTCCTGTACATCGTGCTGGGCGGCTTCCGCACCAACTCGCAGATCACGGTCAGCCCGGCCGGCCTGCCGCACCCGTGGGTCGTCAGCAATTACCTCAGCGTCCTTAAGTCATCGATCTTCTGGGGCGAATTCGTCAACTCGACGATCGTGGCGGCCGTGACCACGATCGGTGTCGTGCTGCTTGGGCTCATGGTGAGCTACGCGATCGCCCGATACGATTTCAAGTTCAAGGGCGCGATGTACGCGCTGTTCGCCGCTGGCCTGATGTTCCCGCTGGTGATCGCGATCACCCCGCTCTACCTCGTCGTCAAGGACCTCGGCCTTGTCGACAACCTGATGGGCGTCGCCATCCCGCAGATCGCATTCGGCATGCCGACGACCGTTATCATCTTGGTGCCATTCCTGCGCGCCATTCCGAGGGAAATCGAAGAGGCCGCGGCCATCGACGGCGCGGGCCGCCTCCGGTTCCTGTTCCGCATGGTTGTCCCGCTGTCGCTGCCTGGCGTCGTCACCGTCAGCATCCTCGCCTTCATCGGCAGCTGGAACAACTTCATCTTGCCGCTGTACGTGCTGAATTCGCAGTCGCACTACACGCTGCCGCTCGGCGTGCAGGCGTTCTCCACGCAGTACTCGGTAGACACGGCGAGGGTCCTCGCATTCACCTCACTCGCGATGCTGCCCGCACTGCTGTTCTTCGCCGCCTTCCAGCGCCGCATCGTTGGGGGCCTCACCGGCGCGGTGAAGGGCTAGGCACGGCACGGTCGTCGTCGACGACCCGCCGCACCCCCCTGCGCCTAGGAAAGGACCATTGGATTGCCCGGCGCTCAGTTGGAGCTCGACAAGCGCGCCGTCATCGCGCCCGTCCAGCGCCGCACCTTCGGCGCGTTCGTCGAGCACCTTGGCCGGTGCGTCTACACCGGGCTCTACGAGCCGGGGCACCCGACCGCGAACGAGGACGGCTTCCGCATGGACGTCGTCGCCCTCGTGCGGGAACTCGGCAGCACCACCGTCCGCTACCCGGGCGGCAACTTCGTCTCGGGCTTCCGCTGGGAGGACTCGGTCGGCCCGCGCGATCAGCGCCCAGTGCGTCGCGACCTCGCCTGGCACTCGCTCGAGTCGAATCAGTTCGGCGTCGATGAGTTCGCCAGGTGGCTGAAGCTGGTCGACGCGGAGCCGATGCTTGCCGTGAACCTGGGTACCCGCGGAATCCTGCCCGCCCTCGACCTGCTCGAGTACGCCAACCATCCATCCGGCACCGCGCTGTCGGACCTGCGCATCGCGAACGGCTCACCGGAGCCGCACAACGTGCGCATGTGGTGCCTCGGCAATGAGATGGACGGCCCGTGGCAGCAGGGCTTCATGACTGCCGACGACTACGGGAAGCTCGCCGCCCGCGCCGCCGCCGCGATGAGGATGGCCGACAAGAACCTCGAGCTGGTGGTCTGCGGCTCCTCCGGCTCATCAATGCCAACCTTCGGCGACTGGGAGCGCACGGTACTGGAGCACAGCTACGAGCAGGTCGACTACGTGTCGTGCCACGCGTACTACCAGGAGCTCGACGGTGATCTCGGCTCGTTCCTCGCCTCGGCGCTCGACATGGACTACTTCATCGACACAGTCGTCGCAACGGCGGATCACGTCGGACACAAAAAGCGCTCGAAGAAGAAGATGCAGCTTTCCTTCGATGAGTGGAACGTCTGGTACCTCAAGGAACACCAGGAGGCGGCCGAGGTCAACGACGAGTGGTCCTGCGCGCCACGGCTGCTCGAGGACGTCTATACGGTCGCGGATGCCGTCGTCGTCGGCAACCTGCTGATGACGCTCCTCCGGCACAGCGACCGCGTCACCTCGGCGTCGCTCGCCCAGCTGGTCAACGTGATCGCGCCGATCGTGACCGAGCCAGGCGGGCCTGCCTGGCGGCAGACGACCTTCTTCCCGTTCTCGATCACGAGCCGGCTCGCGTCCGGCGACGTGATCCGCCCCGTGATCGAGGGGCCGACGTGCGACACGGCGCGTCACGGCGAGGCACCTGTCATCGACGCCGTCGCGACCGTCGACGACGACCGCGCCGCCGTGTTCCTCGTCAACCGCGACCTCACGGAGACGGCGCGGGTCACGATAGACGTGCGCAGCCTCGGCTCCACCCGGATCACAGAGGCGGTCACGCTGGCCGACGCTGACTTCTACGCGAAAAACACGCTCGCTGACTCCGACCGCGTCAAGCCAGCCGCGAACGCGAGCGCGGCCCTCGCCGACGGCGTGCTCACCATCGAGCTGCCGCCTGTCTCGTGGACTGCGGCTGCGCTGAGCTGACGAGACATGAAACACGACGGAGTGCACGGAGCGAGGGCAAGGTGCAGGCGATGACGACCCTGCACGTGGCGACGGACGGCGCGGACGCTGCGGACGGCTCCGATGGCCGCCCTCTGCGCACGATCAGCCGTGGGGCGGAGCTCGCCCAGCCGGGCGACACCGTGCTGGTGCACGGCGGCGAGTACCGGGAGTGGGTGCGGCCGCGGCGCGGCGGGCTCAGCGACGCGCGGCGCATCACCTACCAGGCCGCGCCCGACGAGCACGTCGTGATCAAAGGGTCAGAGCGGGTCACCGGCTGGGAGCGAGAGCAGGGCAGCGTGTGGCGGGCGTCGGTGCCCAACACGCTGTTCGGCGCCTGGAACCCGTACGTTCGCCAGGTGACGGGCGACTGGCTCGTGGAGCCTAAGGCACCGCTGGCCAGGCACCTCGGCGACGTCTACCTGAGCGGGCTCAGCTTCTACGAGGTGAGCACGCGCGACGAGGTGACCGACCCGCCGCAGCGGACCGAGATCACCGACCACTGGACGCGCACAACCAGCCGCGTGCGCAACCCCGAGCAGACCCAGCTCGTCTGGTACGCCGAGGTCGGCGCGGACGCGACGACGATCTGGGCAAACTTCCAGGGCGCGGACCCGAACGCCGAGCTCGTCGAGATCAACGTGCGCCGGTCGGTGTTCTACCCCGTCGACCACCACCTCGACTACATCACCGTGCGCGGCTTCGAGCTCGCGCAGGCGGCGTGCTCGTGGACCCCGCCCACTGCCGAGCAGCCCGGGCTCATCGGCCCCAACTGGGCCAAAGGCTGGATTATCGAGGACAACGTGATCCACGACGCGAAGTGCTCCGCCGTCTCGCTCGGCAAGGAGGCCTCGACGGGCCATAACTACGCCACGATGCGCGGCGACAAGCCCGGCCACGAGTACCAGATCGAGTCCGTGTTCGCTGCCCGCCAGATCGGCTGGGACCGCGAGCACATCGGCTCGCACGTAGTGCGGCGCAACACGATCTTCGACTGCGGGCAGAACGGCATCGTCGGCCACCTCGGCTGCGTGTTCTCGACGATCGAGGACAACCACATCTACAACATCGCGATCAAGCGCGAGTTCTACGGCCACGAGATCGCCGGCATCAAGCTGCACGCCGCGATCGACGTCGAGATCCGGCACAACCGCATCCACGACTGCTCGCTCGGCACCTGGCTCGACTGGCAGGCCCAGGGCACGCGCGTCTCGCGCAATCTGTACTACCGCAACAACCGGGACCTGTTCGTCGAGGTCAGTCACGGCCCGTACCTGGTGGAGCACAACGTCCTCGCCTCGAACGTCTCGTTCGAGTCGTTCAGCCAGGGCGGCGCTTTCGTGCACAATCTCATCGGCGGCACCGTGCGCCTGGTGCCCGTCCACGACCGGGCCACTCCCTATCACGTGCCGCACAGCACACAGGTCGCGGGCTTCGCCGTTATCTATAGCGGCGACGACCGCTGGTTCGGCAACCTGTTCCTCGGCGGCGACATCGCGAAGGCGTACGGGTACGACACCTCGCAGGGCGACCATCCTCCGGCAGGCTATGGCACCGCCGCGTACGACGGCAGCCCGACGTCCATCGAGGACTTCATTGACCGCATGGCCAGCCTGCCCGAAGGCAGCTACCGCCGCATCCCAGGCGTGAAGGAGCCGGCCTACCTGCGCGACAACGTCTACGCGCCGGGCGCCAGCGCCTTCGCCGGCGAGTCCTCCGCCCTGGCGCTCACCGGCGAGGTGTCGTTCGAGGTCGTCGAGGACGGCGGCGAGGTCCACGTGGAGGCGCGGCTGCCGGAGACGTTCGATGGCGCCCGCGTCGGCGTCGTTACCGGCGCCGACCTGCCCCGTCCCCGTCTCGTCGACGCGGACTTCGAGGAGCGGGATGGCACCCCGGCCGTCGTCGACGTCGACCTGCTCGGCGAGCGCAAGAACCCGGTGCAGGAATACCCGGCTGGTCCTATCGCGGCCCTCTCGGCTGGGAAGTCCCGGATCCGCGTGTGGTGAGCGCGCCTGAAGCGCGTCACGTTGCCCACGGCATGGCGTACGTCTCGAGAGAAAGTGCCGACATGGTGCACGGTGCCAGCGGAGTGCACGGCGTCGAAACAGCCGTGGAGATTTTCAGGAATATTTCGGCTGATCCTTCGAACCGAACGCCGCCGGCCGCGGTCGGCTTGTCATTTCGAGTTGTCGCAGGGCGCTCTGCGGGTCAGCCCGCGCTGTATTGTCATCCGCACGTAGTTCCTGCCCACATCGGTATGATTTGGGACACTAAGCGGGGCACGAGAGCCCGGAACTGCGCTACGATAAATCGGTCGATTAGTTTTCGAACGCTATGCATTTACTCATGCCGCCGACGGGCCAGCACAATCTGCGCGGCCGGTGACAAGCTAGCCGCCAGCGGGAGGGCCAGGATGGAAGCGCCGCAGGCTGAGCATCGAGAGGGGCTGATGGTGCCGTGCCGACTGAGCCGGTTAGCAGAGCGGACGGGCGGGACGTTGTCCAGCGACGCAAGCCGACGCTGGCGACCATCGCCGCCGAGGCCGGCGTGTCGCTGCCAACAGTCTCCAAGGTTGTCAACGGGCGACCCGACGTCGCGCCGGGCACCCGCGCCCGCGTCGAGCGTCTGCTCGACGAGCTGAGGTACCAGCGGCCTGGCGGCCGCCGGGGCCGCCGCGCGGGCCTGGTCGACGTTATCTTCAACGGTCTGGACAGCCCGTGGGCAGTCGAGATCCTGCGTGGCGTCGAGGACTGGTGCTCCGCGCACGCCATGGGCGCCGCGGTGTCTGCCATCCGCCACGGCAGCGCCCGCCCGGCCAGCTGGACGAGCACCCTGGCTAGCCACGACACCGACGGCGTGATCCTCGTGACCTCCGAGCTGACGATGCCGGAACTGGACCAGGTACGCGAGGAGTCCATCCCACTGGTGGTCGTCGATCCCGCCAACATGCCAGACCCGAACGTGCCAAGCGTCGGCGCGACGAACTGGGCGGGCGGCCTCGCTGCCACCGACCACCTGCTCAGCCTCGGCCATCGCCGGATCGCCGCGATCACCGGGCCGGCCGACTATCTGTGCAGCCGGGCTCGGGTTGACGGCTACCGGTCTGCGCTCGAGCGGGCCGGCACGAGCTTCGACGAGACTCTGGTGCGCAATGGCGACTTCCATCATGAGGGCGGTTTCCAGCGCGGCGGTGAGCTGCTGGACCTGGCAGACCGGCCGACGGCGATCTTTGCAGGCAGCGACCAGCAGGCGCTCGGGGTCTACGAGGCGGCGCGGCAGCGCGGTCTGCGGATTCCTGAGGACTTGTCGGTAGTCGGATTCGACGACCTGCCGACCGCACGGTGGGTATCCCCGCCGCTGACGACGGTACGGCAGCCGCTGGCAGACATGGGCCGGATGGCCGCTGAGATGCTGGGCAGCCTGATCGACGGCGTCGCCCTGCGCAGCCAGCGGGTCGAGCTGGCGACCGAGCTCATCGTCCGTGAGTCGACCGCCAGGCTGCGCGCGTGAGGCCAACCAGCGAGGACCTTGCACCGGTCACAGCGCCGGCCAGGACGCTGGAACCGTGGCGTGATCCGACTCTGCCCGTCGCCGAGCGGGTGGCCGACCTGATGTCGCGCATGACCCTCGCCGAGAAGCTCGCCCAGCTCGGCAGCGTGTGGCTGAGTGGTCCGGCGGACGGCAATGACGTCGCGCCGCTGCACGGTGACTTCACCACCGACGTTCCGCCGTTCGCCGACCTGATTCGCCACGGGCTCGGACAGCTGACCCGGGTGTTCGGCACCCGTCCGCTCCATCCGGCTGAAGGCGTTGCCGAGCTCGCTCGCCTGCAGGCTCAGATCGTGGCGGAGAGCAGGTTCGGCATTCCAGCGATCGCGCACGAGGAGTGTCTGACCGGCTTCGCCACCTGGACAGCTACCATCTTCCCGACCCCGCTGGCCTGGGGCGCCGGCTTCAACCCTGGGCTCGTACGTCAAATGGCCGCGGCGATCGGCAGCAGCATGCGCGCCGTTGGCGTGCACCAGGGCCTGGCACCCGTCCTCGACGTGGCGCGTGACCCGCGCTGGGGCCGGGTCGAAGAGACCATCGGTGCCGACCCGTACCTGGTGGGCCTGATCGGGACCGCATACGTACGGGGGCTGGAGTCGGCGGGCATCATCGCCACGCTCAAGCATTTCGTGGGTTACTCCGGCTCGGCCGCCGGGCGGAACCTGGCGCCGGTCAGCATCGGCCGCCGCGAGTTTGCTGATGTGTTCCTGCCACCGTTCGAGATGGCGATCAGTGAGGGCGGCGCACGCTCGGTTATGCACTCCTATGCCGCACTCGACGGCGTGCCGCCGGCGGCCGACCGCGCGCTGCTGACCGGGCTGCTGCGCGAAGAACTGGGCTTCGACGGCGTCGTGGTGGCCGACTACTACGGCATCTCGTTCCTAGAGGTGCTGCACGGTGTGGCTGCCTCGTCGGCGGATGCGGCCAGGCTGGCGCTGCAGGCAGGTGTCGACGTGGAGCTACCCACAGTGCGCTGCTACGGCGAGCCGCTGGCGGCGGCGGTCAGCATCGGCGACGTGCCCGAGCAGCTCGTCGACTGCGCCGTCGCGCGGGTGCTGCGGCAGAAATGCCAGCTGGGGCTCCTCGATCACGCAGGCGTCGGCGACGGGGACATCGACGGGGTAACGGGGACGCTCGCCGCTGATCTCGTCGGCGCCGACCCGGCCGCCGCGAACATCGACCTCGATCCGCCCGAGCACCGTGCGCTGGCCAGGCAGCTTGCCGAGGAATCTATCGTGCTGCTGGCCAACGACGCAGGGGTCCTGCCGTTGCGCGACGCCTGCCGGGTCGCCGTCGTTGGCCCGTTGGCGGCCGATCCGCTGGCATACTTCGGCTGCTACACCTTCCCCCGGCACGTTGGGCATGCGCACCCGGGCACGGACATCGGTGTGCCCGTCGAGCCCCTACTGGCGGCGCTGGCGAGGGAGCTGCCACGGGCGCAGATCGAGCACGCGGCGGGCTGCAACGTGCGCACCAGCGACCGCTCCGGGTTCGCGCCCGCGATCGAGTGCGCGGCCGCGGCGGACATCGTCGTCGTGGTCCTCGGTGACGAAGCAGGGTTGTTCGGCCGCGGCAGCTCCGGGGAGGGCTGCGACGCCAATGATCTGCGGCTGCCGGGAGTGCAGGGCGAACTGCTCGACGCGGTCGCGGCCACCGGCAAGCCGGTGGTGCTGGTCCTCGTCACCGGTCGTCCGTATGCCATCGGGCCCGCCGTCGGGCGGCTCGCCGCGGCGGTCCAGGCGTTCTTCCCCGGCCAGGAAGGCGGCAGCGCGATCGCGGGCGTGCTATCCGGCCGGGTGGTGCCGAGCGGCAAGCTGCCCATCGAGTTGCCGCAGCTCGCTAGCACGACTCAGCTGGCCTACCGTGCGCCAATGCTTGGTGCTAGCAGTGAGGTCAGCTCGGCGGACCCGTCGCCGCTGTACCCGTTCGGGCACGGCCTGTCCTACACCACCTTCCAGTTCACCGACCTCACGGTAATCCCGGCCGACGGCGCCGACACCGGTGCCAGCCGGGTCAGCATCACGACCGACGGCACCGCCGAGATTGGCTGCACGATCAGCAATGTCGGCGAGCGGACCGGCACCGAGGTCGTCCAGCTATACCTGCGTGATCCCGTCGCCCAGGTGGTCCGGCCGGTTCGCGAGCTGGCCGGATTCGCGCGGGTAACGCTGGACCCTGGTCAGTCCCGGCGTGTGGTGTTTAGGCTGCACGCTGACCGCACCGCGTTCTGCGGGTTGTCGGGCGAGCGTGTCGTGGAGGCCGGGGTGATCGAGATCGCTATCGGGTCGTCATCGACCGACCTGCGGCTGCAGGGCGAGGTCGAGATGCGCGGCCCGGAGCGTGCCGTCGGAGTCGGAAGGGTGCTGTCCACCCCTTTCTCGGTCCTTGACCGATGACGCTAGTTGCGGGGATAGATTCCTCGACGCAGTCCACCAAGGTGGTGCTGTGCGACGCCGACGACGGCACGGTCGTCGGCACGGGCAGCGCGCCGCACCCGCCCGGCACCGAGGTCGACCCGCAGTCGTGGTGGGATGCGCTGCAGCGGGCGGGGGACCGGCTGCTGGACCGGGCCGCGGCGGTTGCGATCGCGGGGCAGCAGCACGGGATGGTCGTGCTCGACAGCGACGGACGAGTTATCCGGCCTGCTCTGCTGTGGAACGACATGCGCTCAGCGCAGGTCGCGGCGGACCTGGTGGCCGAGCTCGGCGGGCCGGGCTGGTGGGCCGAGGTCACCGGCAGCGTGCCGACCGCTTCGTTCACCGTGACCAAGCTGCGCTGGCTGGCCACCCACGAGCCGGCAACGCAGCCCGGGTAGCCCGGGTGCTGCTGCCGCATGACTGGCTCACCTTGAAGCTGGGTGCCTCTGAACCTGTCACCGACCGCGGCGACGCGTCAGGAACCGGTTACTTCGCGACGGCGAAGGGCCGGTGGCTGCCGGAGGTCGCCGCCGCGGCGCTCGGCCACGAGCCGGCCCTGCCGCGGGTCGCGGCACCGGGCGAGGCGGTCGGGCAGACGCAAGGCGGCGCGCTGCTCGGGCCCGGCACCGGGGACAACATGGCAGCCGCGCTCGGTCTCGGCCTCCAGCCTGGCGAGGTGGCCGTCTCTATCGGCACCTCCGGCACGGCATTCGCCGTCACGGCGGTCCCGGCCGCCGACCCGTCGGGCGCGGTGGCCGGATTCGCCGACGCAAGCGGCTTGTTCCTGCCGCTGGTATGCACCATCAACGCGGGGCTCGTGCTGTCGGCGGCGGCCACCATGACGGGCACTGATCTGGCGGGGCTGGCCGCGCGCGCACTGGCGGCCGAGTCCGGGGCATCCGGCGTTACCCTCCTGCCCTACTTCGATGGGGAGCGGACGCCCAACCTGCCGCTGGCCACGGGCGTCATCTCCGGTCTGACGACCGCGAACGGGACCGCCGCGAACCTCGCCAGAGCCGCGATCGAGGGCGTGCTCTGCTCGCTCGCGGAAGCCGTCGCCCTGCTCGGCGGTGAGCAGCAGCGGGTGCTCCTGATCGGCGGTGGGGCCCGGTCGTCGGCCGTGTGCGCGCTCGCGCCCGGCATTTTCGGGGCGGACGTGGAGGTGCCGGCGCCGGAGGAGTACGTCGCGCTCGGTGCCGCACGGCAGGCGGCGTGGGCACTGGCCGGGACGGCGCAGCCGCCCGCCTGGCCGCGCCCGCTGTCCCGGCGCTACACCGGGGCGCCTCAGCCTGAGGTGCTGGAGCGCTATGCTGCGCTGCGCGCGGGCACGTCGTCGTGGGCCGGAGGCCGGCCGGCAGCGCAGGAAAGAAGGGAACTCTCGCCATGACCACAGACCGGTACGCACCGACGCGCGCCGACCGCTTCTCGTTCGGCATCTGGACTGTGGGCTGGCAGGGGGTGGACGTTTTCGGGCCCGCGGTACGCCCGCCGATGCCCGCTGACCGGGCCGTCCGCAAGCTGGCCGAGCTGGGCGCCTACGGTGTCAACTTTCACGACAACGACGTCTTCGACTTCGATGCCACCGACGCCGACCGGGAGAAGCGGATCGCTGAGTTCCGGCAGGCGCTCGCCGACACCGGGCTGGTGGTGACCACAGCCACGACGAACCTGTTCAGCCACCCGATCTTCAAGGAGGGTGCGTTCACCGCTAACGACCGGGAAGTTCGCCGGTTCGCCCTGGCCAAAGTGATGCGCAACCTCGACCTGGCGGCTGAGCTCGGCGCGAGCATCTACGTGTGCTGGGGCGGTCGGGAGGGCGCCGAGTCGGGGGCCAGCAAGGACATCCGGGCGGCGCTCGCCAGGTACAAGGAAGCGTTCGACATGCTCGGCCAGTACGTCATCGACCACGGGTACTCGCTGCGGTTCGCGATCGAGCCCAAGCCGAACGAGCCGCGCGGCGACATCCTGCTGCCCACCGCCGGACACGCGCTCGCGTTCATCAACGAGCTCGAGCATCCCGAGCTGGTCGGCATCAACCCCGAGGTGGGTCACGAGGAGATGGCCGGGCTCAACTACGCCCACGGGATCAGCCAGGCGCTCTGGCACGGCAAGCTGTTCCACATCGACCTGAACGGCCAGAACGGCCCCCGCTACGACCAGGACCTGCGATTTGGCGCCGGCAACGCGCGCGGCGCGTTCTGGGTGGTCGACGCGCTCGAGGCCGGCGGCTACGACGGCGTGGTGCACTTCGACTACAAGCCGCCGCGCACCGAGGACGACAACGGGGTGTGGGACTCGGCCGCCGCGTGCATGCGCAATTACCTGATCCTGCGGGGAAAGGTGCGCGCGTTCCGCGCCGACCCGGAGGTGCAGCAGGCCCTGCGCGACGCGCGGGTGGATCAGCTCGCGGTGCCGACCCTCGGCGACGGCGAGAGCTGGCGCGATGTCGCCGGGTTCAGGCCGGACGTCGCCGCGCTGGCCGAGCGTGGCATGGCCTTCGAGTGGCTAGACCAGCTCGCACTCGAGCACCTGTACGGCGTCCGGTAGCCGCCGACGCAGTGTGCGGCCGATTCGCCTGTCGATAAGTGGCGCTGCTGCAGATCAGGTAAATTCGGGCCACTCCTGGGCTGCCTGAATCTACCTGATCATGGATTGACGCTAGTCGCGCGACTGGCGGCGGCGGGGCGTGGCGCCCGAGGGCGGCCGCGCGGGGTAAGGCCTGTCGTCGACGATGCGCTTCATGACGATCGTTGAGGTCAGGCGCTGCACGCCGGGCAGGGCGCTGAGCCTGCGGTCACGCAGTTCCTGGTACGCCGTCAGGTCGGTCGTGGCGACCCGGACCAGGTAGTCAGGGTCGCCGAACAACCGCTCGGCGTGCCGGACCTCCGGGATGGCCGCCAGGCCGTCTTCGAAGTCCGCGATCGTCGAGGTGTCTTCCCGGTCCATCGTGACCTGCACGAGCACTTCGTTCATCGGCTCGGCTGGATCCAGGCCAGGAACCTCATGCCAGTGCGGTACGCCAGCAGTGTGGGACAGCAACTGGTGGAGTGTGACCCGCCGCCACTGCGCCGCGCCTTCAGGAAGCCACCGAGCGACCGGCTCACCCAGGTCTAGTCGCCCGGACTCGACTAGGAGCATGACCGCGGCGGCGGTGAACTGCTTGCTGACCGAGCAGAGCTGGAACTGAGTCGCGGGCGTGCAGAGGACGCCAGTCTCAGCGTCGGCGAAGCCCTCGGCCAGATCTGCCTCGACCGATCCGCGTTTGGTCACCATGGCGACGCCGCGAAGACCGACTAAGGGGCGCATATCGCGATCTTAAATGTCGTTGCAGCGCCGCGGCTGAGTCGGTGCACCTGGCGGCGACCGCGAAGCTGGCGTAGTACTGCCAGGCCGCCTACGATCGGATCGCCGCTGTTCCATGAGGGGAACATGATGAGTAACAAGCCGCACCTGCACCCTCATAAGCAATGGCGGCCGAGGCGAACAACCACGCTGCTCGTAGCCGCTCTCCTGATCGCGCTCTTCCTCCTCGGGCTCGCGCTGTCGGCAACAGGTCACCCTGTTCTGCTCCGCTAGTTGTCCCCCGCGGCCGTCGCGTGACAGCGGGGCCGCCATCAGCCTGAAACCCAGCCTGGAAAGTACTTGCCTACCAGGAAAGCTAATGTTACTTTCCTAGTAGGCAAGTACTAGTGTGTGGAGCAAGGGGGAGCTCGTGAACAGCGACCTGCATCCAGGTGAGGCGGCTGACGCCCTCGCGGAGATCCGCAAGCGGCAGCAGCAAGTTATCGACCGGGCGATAGTGCCGGCGTGGTACTGGTGGGTCGTGGGCGCGCTGATGGTGGTGCTGGCCGTCGGCGTCGACACCAAGACTCATCTCGCCCTCGGGATCACCATTCCGGTCTTCGTCGTGGGCATGCTCGCCGCGACGGGCGCCGCGGTTCGCAGCCAGTTCCTCGACGCCAGGGTGCACGGCGGGTTGCTAGACGGCATGGCGGTCATGGCCATCCTGGGTTTCGTGGCGCTCATCGTGGGCTGCTCGCTCGGCATCGCATTCGGACTCCGTGCAGCGGGTGTTTCTTACCCAGCCACCATCGGATGCGGGGTGGGCGGCCTGGTGATGGGTCTTGGCGGCCCCGTTCTGAACCGGCAGCTGCGGCGGATCATGCTCGGCAACCGCACCGGTGCCAAGTGATGGCCCGCGCGCGCTTCGACGAGCTCATCCACGCGCCCACCCGGCTGTCCATCGTTTCGCTGCTCGCCGCATCGGAGTGGGCTGAGTTCCAGTTCATCCGCGACAGCGTCGGCCTGTCCGACTCCGCGCTCTCGAAGCAGCTGGCCACGCTCGAGCAGGCAGGTTACGTCGAGATAGGACGGGGGTTCGTCGGCAAGCGGCCGCGCACCTCGGCGCGGCTGACGAACACCGGGCGCGCTGCATTCGAGCAGCACGTTGCCGCCTTGCAGGAAATGGTCGCCCGGGCCGGCAGCACCATCTTGCCCCGCTGATCACCGCGGGCACGATCGGCCAGCTCTAGAACACGATGGCGGTAGGGCCGTCGAGCAGCAGCTCAGCACGCGCCGATGGTGCAGGAACGGTTGAACGGCAGGGATGCCGGATCTACTGTGGGCGGCGTGGTGTTACTGATCATCGCGGCAGTCATCGTCGTCGCCATCGCCTGGGCTGTGGTGTACGACCGCCGGGCCAAGCGGCGCGGCTGGAAGGTCGGCGTCTCTACCCAGCAAGAGGAGCAGTACCGGCTCGATGCGAAAGCCCACATCTGGCACGTGAATCCGGAAGAGCAGTCGCCGCCGGACGACTGACTATTGGGCGCCTCCCATCTTGTTCGCCTATTCGTGCATGTTCAAAGCTGCGCGGTACGGCGCAGAAACGAGGCCACGCTGGCGACGATCCGACGCCCGACCTTCGCCAAGCTTGGTCGACGTCATGCCGTGGTAGGAACCGTGCCGTTCGATCCGGCGGTCTGACCGGACGCGGCGGGCAGCCCGGCGGCTTCGCGGAGCGCATCGGCGCGGTCGGTCCGCTCCCAGGGCAGGTCGACGTCGGTGCGGCCGAAATGGCCGTAGGCCGAAGTCGGCGAGTAGATGGGACGGTGCAGGTCGAGGTCGCGGCGGAACGCCGCGGGACGCATGTCGAAGTGCTCGGCGACCAGCTTCTCGATCAGATCCGGGCTCACCCGCTCGGTGCCGAATGTGTCGATCAGCAGGGACACCGGCCGGGCCACCCCGATCGCGTAGGCGACCTGGACCTCGGCGCGCCGGGCCAGGCCCGCGGCGACCACGTTCTTGGCCAGGTGCCGCGCCGCGTACGCCGCGCTGCGGTCGACCTTGGACGGGTCCTTGCCGGAGAACGCGCCGCCGCCGTGCCGGGCGTACCCGCCGTAGGTGTCCACGATGATCTTCCGGCCGGTCAGGCCCGCGTCGCCGACCGGGCCGCCGATCACGAACCGGCCGGTCGGGTTCACCAGCAGGCACGGTGCAGCTCCGCCGCGTCGTAGAACTCGGCCGGCAGCTCCGGCCGAGACCACGTGCTGCCACAGGTCCTCGCGGATCTCGTCCGCCGAGGCCTCCGGCGCGTGCTGGGAGGAGATCAGCACCCGCTCGATGCTGACCGGTACGTGGCCGCTGTAGCGGACGGTGACCTGGGTCTTGCCGTCGGGGCGCAGGTAGGGGAGGGTGCCGTCCTTGCGGACTCCGGCCAGCCGCCGGGCCAGCCGGTGCGCCAGCGCGATCGGCATCGGCATGAGCTCCGGCGTCTCGTCGGTGGCGTAGCCGAACATCATGCCCTGGTCGCCCGCGCCCGCCCGGTCCAGCTCGTCGCTCGGACTGCTTGCCACGGATCTCGTGCGCCTGGTCGACGCCCTGGGCGATGTCCGGGGACTGCTTGTCGAGCGCCACCAGCACGGCGCAGGTGTGGCCGTCGAAGCCGCAGTCCCCGTTGTCGTAGCCGATCCGGATCAGGGTGTCCCGGGCGATCTGCGCGTAGTCGAGGGGCTGCGGCGTGGTGATCTCGCCAGCGATCACCACCATGCCGGTGGTGACCAGCGTCTCGCACGCCACCCGCGAGTTCGGGTCACTCGCCAGCGCGGCGTCCAGAACGGCGTCGGAGATCGCGTCGGCGACCTTGTCCGGGTGACCTTCGGTCACCGACTCGGAGGTGAACAAGTAATCGCCTGCGCTGCCTGGGTCATGGGTCAGTCTCCTTGCGCGGGTTCTGCGGTGATCTGTTCGAGCGGCGCCATTGGCGCGGCCTGATGGCTCCGGGCCGACGGGCCGCGGGCTGAGCTCCCGGCCGGACCTGGCGCGCGCCCTGACCATAGCGGCCAGCTTGGCCCTGGCCACCGGCCCGGGCAGGTGCCGCAGTCCGCAGTCGGGGTTGATCACCAGCCGGTCCGCGGGCACGATATCCAGCGCCCGGCGGATCCGGTCGGCGACTGATTCGGCGTTTCGCCACGGTGCTCTTCACGTCGATCACGCCGAGCCCGACGTCGCGGTCCCAGCCGGACTTTTCCAGCACGGGCAGATCCTCGTAACCCTTGCGGGCGAACTCCAGGACGAGCTGGTCGACCGCCGCGTCAGCACGGCCGGGAACAGGAAATCGTAGTGCCCTTCCCACAGCGGGCGAGCGTACCGGTTGCCGTAGCACACGTGCAGCGCCCAGGTGACGTCCACGTCCTTGGTGACGACGTTGACCGCCTCGACCGCCGTGCTCACCTGGTCCGGGTAGCCGGCCAGGAACGGCTCGTCGATCTGCAGCAGGCTGGCGCCGCGGTCGGCCAGCGCGCGCGCCTCGGCGTTCAGGATCCGGGCGATCGCGAGCACCAGCTCGCGGTGCTCGGCGTAGGCGTTCCCGCGCACGTGGCGGGCCAGTGAGAACGGACCGGTGAAGGAGAACTTGATCGGCGCGGAGGTGTAGCGGCGGTGAACGCGAAGTCATCGGCCAGCCGAAGCGGCGTCCCGTCCGGCTCGGGCAGCGGCAGCGGTCAGCGCGGCCTCGTAGTAGTCGAAGTAGAAGTCCTTCGCCGGGTCGGCGATCTCGATGCCGGGCAGCCGGGCGAGGAAGTAGTCGATGTCGTTGTCCCGCCGCAGCTCGCCGTCGGAGACGATGTCGATCCCGGCCAGCTCCTGGTCGCGCAGCGCCGCCTTGATCGCCATCTCGTGCAGGTCGGCGAGCTGCGCATGGCTCATCCGGCCGCGGAAATAGTCGGTCTTCAGTCGCTCCATCCACTCGGGAACCGGATAGGAGCCGACGACGGTCGTGGGCAGCAGCGGCACCCGGGCCAGCAGGGGTCCGGGCGCCATGTCAGTCCCTGGCCTGGGCCGTCATCGTCACGATGTTCCCGCCGCTGCGGTGCCGGAACGGCTCGTATTGCACGTCGAGCCCGTGGCGGCGGCCGACGTGCGCGAGCAGCGGCCCGTT
Source organism: uncultured Actinomycetota bacterium (assembly GCA_963718765.1). Classification (GTDB taxonomy): domain Bacteria; phylum Actinomycetota; class Actinomycetes; order Streptosporangiales; family Streptosporangiaceae; genus JAJYUU01. The sequence continues at coordinate 3,084 of CAVQZV010000012.1, read as the reverse complement.
CACCCAGTTCACGACCGAGCCGTCGTACTTGCCCGGGCCGCGGAACCCGGTGCGGTAGCCCTGCACGTCGGTGACGAACAGGTCGTGGCAGACCAGCTTGCCGAACGGGTGCAGCAGCTCGATGCTGTCGGCGAAGCTGGCCAGCGCGCCGTTGTTGACGTGCATCCGGATGTCGCCGCCCGACTCCAGCAGCGGCCTGAGCATCTCCCCGTTCATCGACGGCGCCAGCGGGTACAGGTCGAGTCCCGCGAGCGGGACGTAGCGCTCGGCCAGCCGCAGCGAGGACCAGGCTCGCCGCCAGAACGCCACCGCGGCGTCGACGTCGCGAAGTGGCCGGGCGCGGCGTCGGGGAGCAGGCCGGGCCGAGCCGCAGCAGCTTGCGCACCAGCGCCGGGCAGCTCCGCCGGCGTGGCGGCACCGACGCTGGCGAGCTCGGCGGCCCCGGCGGGCGGGAAGTACGCCCTCGTGTGCACCAGGTAAGCCCGGCCGCCGAGCTGCGCGACCTCGTCGGTGGGCAGGTTGTCGTAGACGTTGGAGATGTAGAGCAGGAAGATCCTGCCGCGCAGGAAGCCCAGCGAGGTACGCGGCCGGGTGGCGTCCAGCGCGACCGAGCTGACGTGGCGGCATGCTCGCGCGACCGTCTCCCCGGCGAGGTCGAGTACGTGCTGGGAGTAGTCGCACATCAGGTAGTGCAGCCGCGGTAGTAGCCGCGGCCGTGGGCGCGTCCAGCTCCCGGAACTCGTCCAGGAACACCTTGGCCTGGCTGCCGTTGCCCACGCCCAGCTCGGCCACGTACAGCTCGGTCGGGCAGCGCCCCGGCAGCGCCAGCCGCTCCCAGAGCGCGAACAGCTCGCTGACCAGGTCGCGGGCCGCGTCGCGGTTGCGCGCGTCGCTCTCCCCGCCGGGCAGCGCCTGCTCGTAGCCGTGGCCGGCCGCCTTCTCCCACAGCTCGAGGGCCGTCCAGTACAGCGCGTTGAAGTCCCAGATGCAGCTCTGGCTGCCCGGGCCCCAGTCCTCCAGGAAGACCCGGCCGGCGCCGCTCGTCGCGCAGCCGGGCGGCGGTCAGCGTCCTTGCAGCGGCACGCCGCCGCTGCGCCGGACGTCCACGGCGATCTCCCAGTCGTAGGCGGCGGGCCCGCCGGCTGCGGCGGCTGGTCCGGTCTGACCGGGGTCGCCGGATAGGCCAGCACGGCCGCACGTCGACGACGTCGCGGAAGTTCTCCCGGTACTGCACCCAGTCGCAGGCCACCCGCACCCGGTCCAGGTCGTCGAGCCTGCGTCGCTCGCCTCGCCAGCGCCTCCAGCACCGGGGTGACCGAGGTGGTGAAGTCCACCGGGTTCTTGCCGCGCAGCCGCGCGTGCGGCCGGAAGTCAACCAGCATCGCTCGCCCTTCCTGGGCGTGCGCCGGGACGGCCCGCGGGCCGACTCCCGCCCGCTGGATGATCTCCGGCACGCCGCGCTCGTAGCCGAACGCCATCACGTGCACGCCGCTACCCCGGGGATCTGCGCGAGCTGCTGGATCGTCTCCACGCAGAGATCGATGCCTTCCTGGGCGACCCGGTCAGCCGGCACGCCACGCAGCCGGCGGGCCACGCCATCGGGCACGTACACGCCCGGAACCCCGCTGTGCAGGAACTCCAGGACGCGCAGCGAGCGGATCGGCCCGACCCCGGCGATCACCGCACTGCTCCGGGACGCCGAGGTCGCGCACCTCGGCCATCCAGCGCCGAACCGGTCGACGTCGAAGACGTACTGGGTCTGCACGAACTCCGCGCCGGCCGCCACCTTCTTGGCCAGCCGCCGGGCCCGGAACGCGACGGGCGGCGCAAACGGGTTCTCCACGGTGCCGATGAGCCAGCCCGGCCGGTGCCCAGGCGGCCGGAGATGAGCGCGCCGTCGCGCAGCGTGCGCGCGGCCCAGGTCAGCTGGACCCCGTCCAGGTCGAAGACGGGCTTGGCCTCCGGGTGGTCACCGGCCGCGGGTGGTCGCCGGTCAGCAGCAGCACGTTGGGGATGCCCAGCGCCGCCGCGCCGAGCAGATCGGACTGCAGCGCGATGCGATTGCGGTCGCGGCAGGTCAGCTGCATCACCGGCTCGACCCCGGCGCGCTGCGCGAGCACGCTGCCGGCCAGGCTGGACATCCGCACCTTGGCGCCCTGGTTGTCGGTCACGTTCGCGGCGTCCACCCAGCCGCGCAGCAGTCCGGCCTTGCGGGTGATTGCCTCGGGGTCGGCGCCGCGCGGCGGGCCGATCTCGGCGGTGACCACGAATCGCCCGGACGCGAAGCGGCTCGAGCCCTCCAGCCGCCGCCTGGCCGTCAGCGGGGCCGGTCAGGCCGCTGCCCGGTGACGGTCACTGTGCTGCCCCTGCAGCGTCCCGGCGCAGATCAGGGCGCGGCCGCGGAGCCGGTCTCCGGCGTACGGCCCCACAGGTCGTCGTCCCGGCCCTGCCAGTAGTTGACCCAGGAGCTGCGGCCGGACTCGCGCTGGTCGACCGGGCGCTGCAGCAAGCCCAGGTCGGCGGCATGGCCGTCGGCTCGCCTCGCTCGACCGCCATCACCCACACGCAGCGCATCTGAGGATAGACCTCGCACCGACCGGCGATTGACACCCCGCCGCACGGACCGTTGCGCAGCTGCTTGGGGCAGGTCATCGGACAGGCGTAGCCGGTGGCGGGCAGCGCGCACTGGCCGCACATCTGGCAGCCGAAGAACTGCTCCTTGGTTACGCGCTCGCCTGCCGTGAACCACCGCCGACTCGTGGATGACGTTCGATCCAGCCGGCCAGCCACCGGTAGGAGGGCCGAGGGGCCGCGAGGGCATGCAGCGCGTAAGCAAAGCGTGCAGAGACCCGGGGCCGGGTCAGTCGTGGCCACCCGGAGGCCGGGCTCTCACTCGGCATACTGTCTCCCAGTAGTCGCCGCACTCGGTGACGAGTGACGAGTCGCATCCATAGTAGCAGCGGGCTCACCGGGTGTCGTCGGGCCGCGGGCCAACCGCCGGCGCGTCCGGTTGTGCCCGGCGACAGTGCTCCGGTGAACGGTCATCCTGCGACTTTGCCGACGACGGTTCGTCGTAATCCGGTC
>CAVQZV010000011.1:0-862729 GCA_963718765.1 uncultured Actinomycetota bacterium | reverse complement strand
TTCTTCGCCTGCGAGGAAGATCTGTCGCACGAGCCGCCGGACGCAGCGCTGCCAGCCGCGGTAGCGGCCGGGGCCGAGCCGTATCTGGTAGTCGGCGCTATGGCGGGCGGCTAATACGGAGGACGTCGCCGTTAGCTCGTGCTCTGGCAGGACGGGTCCGTCGGCTGAGATCTGCTCGCAGGCGGCTGGCGAGCGCCGGGACCTGCGCCCGAGCTATGGGCGGCCATCGCCGGCTCGTGCGCAGGGTTACTGCTTTCCTCGCCCTGAATCAAGTGGCTGTGGCTCAGCGCGGACACGCCGGCGACGAGCAGCGCTAGCGCCACGGCCTCCAGGACGAGGTCGCCCCGGTCGGTCTGGAAGTGCTCGCCGAACAAGAACAGCCCGAGCAGGCTCGCGGCTAGCGGGTCCAGGATCGTGAAACCCGGCTGTGAGGCCGCCAGGGGACCGGCGGCCAGGGCGTGCGAGGCGAGCAGCAGGCTCGCCGCGCCCGCACCGATGAGCACGTAGACCGACCAGTTCGAGAAGATCTCGGCGGCCCCGCCGCCAAGGTGGGAGCTGAACTCCTTGATGACAGCAGCCACGAAGCCCCAGGCGATCCCGGTGACGGCCCCGAGAATCGCGGCACGCTGCGATCCGGAGGCCGATGGCCGCCGGCCGAGCCCGAACGCGAGCGCGAGCCCGAGCAGCACGCAGCCCAGCGTGATCAGGCCTGCCGGCAGCCACAAGTAGGCGGGGGCGTGCTGCCGCCCGCCGGATGGCGACGCCGCGAACAGGAACACGGCGAGGCCGGCGGACATGGCGGCGGCAGCCATCCAGTCGCGCCGTTTCACTACCCGGCTGCCGAGAATGGCCATGTAGCCGAAGACGAACAGCAACTCGAGAGCCAGGATGGGCTGCACGAGCGCCAGCGGGCCGTAGTGCAGGGCAGCGAGCTGAAAGACGAAGCCCAGGATCATGCTGGCGATGCCGGTTAGCCAGATCGGCTGCCGGGCGAGCCGGAAGACGAGCAGGAGGTCGAGCTTCGTGCCCTGGCTCGCGTTGCTAGCGCCAAGGCGCTGGCATACCGATGACGTCGCGGTGCAGAGGCTCGCAGCGACCGCGAACAGGATCGCCTTGTCCATCTGGCCCAGCCCTGGTCTCCTCGCGTGCAGTACAACTGCGATCTCAGCCGGCGGGTTACTGGTAGATAGCTAACGCACGGTTACAACAGCGTGACCCTCAACTTTCTTTCAGGTCTGACGCTGACGTTAACCCCGTTGCTTTCGCCGCCCCGTACCGGCACCGGCCGCAAAGCCGGTACTTCTTATAATCGCACGCCGCACCGACAACCGGATGACACTGTCGCAGGCTGACCACGATCAGCGGGGCCAGGCCCCGACGGTATTGGGTCGTTACTATCCTGCTCACGTCTCAGTAAGGGCTGGGCCTTCGGCCGGCCTGCCCGCGGATAGGTCCGCGATACTGGACCTCGTGTCCAGCCTCGTAAGGGCCGCCGGCGCTCGCCTGGCGGGTCCGGCGCGCCCGTTTAGCCGGACGCTGCTGATCGCTGGCGCGGTCCTTCTCGCTGCGACGCTGGGGGGGTACTGCGCGTACCTCCTCGCGCACCTGTCGGGTGGCACCCTGAATCCGGTCGACCTGCACGTATACCGGCTAGGTGGTCGGGTCGTCGCGCACGTGCGGCCGCGCTACAACCCTGCGCTCGCCTCGCCGCTGTACGACTGGCCTGGCAGCGGGCTCAAGTTCACCTATCCGCCGTTCGCCGCGATGGTGTTCACGATCTTCGTGCCGGCATCGTGGGGCCTGCTGCCCAAGCTGTGGCTCGGCGTCAATGTCCTCGCCCTTGTCGCGACGATCTGGGTGACCCTCGGCGGGCTGGGCTACCGGGCCGGGCTGGCCAGGCTCGGCAGCACGCTACTGCTGGCAGCCGCGCTGTTCTGGACCGAGCCAGTCCAGCGGACGATGTATCTCGGCCAGATCGAGCTCGTCCTCATGGCGCTGGTCATGTGGGACTTGTGCCAGCCAGCTGCGCGTAAGTGGCAGGGCATCGGCGTGGGTGTCGCGGCCGGGATCAAGCTGGTGCCGCTCATCTTCGTGCCCTACCTGCTGCTGACCCGGCGCTACCGGCAGGCTGCCGTGGCGGCCGCTACCTTCGTCGCCACGGTACTCATCGGGTTCGCCGTGCTGCCGGCCGACTCGCGCGCCTGGTGGCTGGACGGACTGATGTTCAAGGCCAGTCGAACCGGCTTCACCGGCTGGGAAGGCAACCAGTCGCTGCAGGGCATCATCACCCGATTGGCTGGCAGCATCGCTGCGGGACAGCCGATCTGGATCGCGGCGGCCATCATCGTCCTCGCCGCCGGTATCGGCAGCGCGGTCATCCTTGATCGAGCCGGGCACGGGGTCATGGGCATCCTGGCGTGCGCGCTGACCGGTCTGCTTGTGTCTCCTATCAGCTGGGACCATCACTGGGTGTGGATCGTGCCCGGGGTGACGGCGCTCGTGGTCTACGGCGTCCGCGCCAGCGGCTGGCAGCGCTGGGCCTGGCTCTGTGGCGGGGCCCTCATTACCGGGCTGTTCGGCGGCTGGCCAGGCTTCCTCTGGGGCCAGCCGGTCGACCTAGGCGGCTTCTCGGAGGGCCTGATCTGGGCACCGCCCAATACCAGCCCGGGCACCTTCGCAGCGCTTGGTGACCGACCCGCCTACGCCGAGTACCACTGGCGGGGCTTCCAGCTTCTGGTCGGCAATCTCTACGTGCTGACAGGGCTTGCCGTGCTCGTTGTTATCGCTTTCCTTGCGGCACGCCTTGTGATGGTGCGACTGCGAAGAGCGCCCAGGCGCGGTGCAAGCTCAGGCGGCAGAAGTGCAGGTGAGGGCCGTTCCCGGTGGCTGCTCTCCCGTTAGCCGCTGGCGCTCCGCTTGTCATTTCGTCACCAAGTGGTGGCCGGGCCGCGATACTGTAGCGCGTGCCGACCCTCACGCAGTCTGGTGGCGCTGGCCGAGCGGGCAGCGCAGACGAGCCGCGCCGCGCGCGCCCTTCCGGACAGACCGTGCTGATCGCGGGCGGGGTCCTGTTCGCGATCACGATGCTGTGCTACGCCGCATTCGTTCTCACCCACCCGTCGAACACCTGGCTGGCTCCGGTCGACCTCCATGTGTATGTGCGCGGCGGCAAGTCCGTGCTGAACGACACATCGCTGTACAACTGGCCAGGCACCACAATGCAGTTCACGTACCCGCCGGCCGCTGCCCTGCTCTTCACCGTGCTGGCTGCGCTGCCATGGCATCTGGTCGTGGCCCTCTGGACCCTAGCGAGCTTCGCGGCGCTCGCGGCGACCGTCTGGGTGACGCTCGGCGGGCTCGGGTACCGGGACACTCGCGTCCGGGCCGGCGGCACGCTGCTGTTCACGGCGGTGCTCTTCTGGACCGCCCCCGTTCTGCACGTGGTGTACCTGGGACAGATCGAGCTGCTGCTGATGGCGCTGGTGATGTGGGATCTGTGCCAGTCCGAGCAACGCCGGTGGCAGGGCATCGCCATCGGCCTCGCAGCCGGGATCAAGCTGGTGCCACTGATCTTCATCCCCTATCTTCTGCTCACGCGGCGGATTCGCCAGGCTGTTGTGGCTGCAGTCACCTTCGCGGCCACGGTCGTGGCCGGCTTCGCTCTGCCGGCCGACTCCCGCACATGGTGGCTGGACGGGCTGTTCGCCCAGGGCAGCCGTACTGGCTTCCCCGGCCGGGACATCAACCAGTCACTTCCGGGCCTCATCACTCGGCTTTCCGGCAGCGTCGCGGCCGGCCGTCCGATCTGGCTTGTGGTGTCGGTGCTCACCCTGATCGCGGGCATCGTGTGCGCCGCGCTGCTCCACCGGCTCGGCCATCCGATGCTCGGCATCCTCACCTGCGCGATCACGGGCCTGCTCGCGTCCCCGGTCAGCTGGGACCATCACTGGGTCTGGATCGTGCCCGTCGTCGTCGTGCTGGCCTGCTACGGATGGCGCGCTAGCGGCGCGGCGCGGGCCGCGTTGCTGACTGGCGCCGTGCTCATCACGGGGGTGTTCGCGGCCTGGCCAGGACTGGTCTGGGGTCAGCCCCGGACTACAGGCGACTTCTTCGAGGGTCTTATCTGGTGGCCGCCCGGCACCACCAACGCGACGTTCCTCCGGCTGGGTGACCGTGCAAGATATGCCGAGTACCACTGGCACGGCTACCAGCTCCTGGTCGGCAACCTCTTCGTGCTGACCGGGATCGTGGTTCTGCTGGCCGCGGTGGCGTTCGCCCTGCGCAGCGCGGCGGTACGGCGGCGGGACGCCCTCGCCGAGGATGTCGGCCAGATCACCGCAGCAACCGCCGTCAGCGGCTAGCTGCGAGCCAGCTCCAGCGAGCCAACCGGGCGGCCCTGCCGTCCCGGCTGCGGCCAGCTTTCTCGGTCCGGCCGGTCAGGCAGAGCGCCACGAGTCCGACCACCGCGGCAAGCAGCACGATGGGCGCCGCCAGCGTCAGGATGTCAAGGGACACCCGGGCCAGCAGCTGGGTCGGAGGCGGCAGTGTGCCACCCGGCATGAGCGCCACGCTGGCGGCCGTGAGCCGCGCTACGACGAACCAGTCGAGCCAGCTGGCAGGGGTGAGGATCAGCAGGCAGATGATCATCGTCTCGTAGGAGGGCAGCTGGTACTGGAACGTGAACAGCCAGGCAGTGCTGAGGCCGAGTGCGGCGAAAATAGCAGGCTGGGCCGCCGGTCGGATCGGCAGCCGGGACAGCACGATGATCGCCACGCCGGCGCCGATGACGGCGGCGATGACGCCGACGTGCGCCATGACGAAGCTGTGAGGGCCGCCGACTAGCTGGTAGAAGTTGTCAGCCGTGACCCTGTTGCCGCGTCTGGTTACGGCCTTGATGGCGGGGGGCCCGAACCAGGCATAGCTCGGCAGCAGGACGCCCAGCATGCCGACGGCCGCGACTGCGCAGGCGGCGGGTGAGCGCCGGAAGGCCCAGGCCAGGCCGAGCCCGAACAGCACGAAATCGATCTTGATGTCGGCGGCGATACCGGCGAGCGCACCCCCGGCCAGGACCCGGCCGAGACGCTCGGTCCCTGGCGCCGGCATGGCGGGCCAGCCAGTCGCTACCAGCAGGCCGAGCAGGCCGGCTGCCGCAGCCAGCACGTCGAGGTGGGCGGCGGCGATGAGCTGCCAGATCAGCAGCGGGTTGATGGTCCACAAGAAGTGGGCCCGCAGCCGGGCGGCCGGGTCGGACCGAAGCAGCCGGTCAACCGTTAAGGCCACGACGCCGAAGGCGACGGCGTTGCCCAGCTTGAGCCAGAACACGATCCTGGCCACGGATGTGCCGCCGAGGCGCGCTGCGATGTACTGCTCGACCGTCGCGGCCGGGCCGTAGGTGCTCGGATTCCGGCCCCATTCCCAGGGGATCGATCGCCCGACGGCATCGTGCAGGTGCCTGAGGTCCCACGGCACCATCACATAGGGGCTGTGACCCAGCACGACCATTCGGCCGAACGCCATGTAATCCAGCGAGTCAGTCGATCCGACGGGCGGCAGGACGATCAGGACCGCCACGACCACAGCCGCGGCGACGAGCAGGAGGTACAGGGGCGGCCGGGCACCACGCCGGACCGCGACCATGGCGGCAGCCAGACCGAGTCCGCCGGCCAGCGCCGATAGCCACAGCGCGATGGTGACCGAGGCGAGCGTCAGATGCCAGCTGCTCAGCTCGAACGGGGGCCCGGTCCTGGGCATTGGTATCGCCGGCCCGGTCCAGGTAGCTCGGCCCAGCGATGTGGCTACGGTCACGCCGAGTGATGAGCCGATGCCGACGAGGGCGAACCAGCCGAGCCAGCGGGTCGCGATGCGGCGCCGTGGTGCCGCCGACGCGGGCGCACGCGTGGGCGCTACGGCCGGGGTCGGCCCGAGTCGGTCGATCCCGGAGACGTCAAAGCCCATTCAAAGCCCATTCTGCGATTGTGCACAGTTCTGTAAGGGCCTTGTAACTCAAGGCGGCGGCAGTTGCTCTACCGCGGACGCGACGTTGCCGGGACCCGGACGGTGGCGCTTTCGGCCTTTAATTTACAGTGATAATGGCAGCACTGAGGCGGAGGATGCGAAAGCGTAATCTATCTAACACCCGAGCTTTTCTTCGGTGCTGGTGCCAGACGAAGATCGTGGCTGTCGCCGCCCCGGTTATCAGGGCAGTGAGATGCCCGACCGGCGAGACCTCCAGCCGGCTGAGGCCCGCGAAGATCTGTCCGAAGAAGATCAGCAAGACCAGGTCAACCGCGGCGGCGGCCCGGGCCAGCCATCGCCCGTAGAGCAGCGCTATGGCGATTGCGGCCATCACCACGTAGGACGGCCCGACGTCGAGCAGGAATCTGTCGGCTGGCGGCAGGCTGCCGTCCGCGACCCGGTAGGCCACGATGCCCTCGCTGACCACGGTACCGACGACCTGACCTGCGGCGCAGGTCAGCGCCGTGCGCCAGTTGCCGAGCACGCTGGTCGCCGCCACCATGGCAAGCGCGATCACGGCTGGCCAGGCGAGCAGGAAGCTGGTCGGAAAGAACGCCGAGGCGACAAGGCAGCCGACCGGGTCGTGCTCCAGGTTGTGCACGCTGGTGCTGGCCCAGGTCAGCACCGCGGCTTTGTCCGGCGCGGGCAGGAGCGCGTAGCTGACCTCGGCAGCGCAGACGCCGGCGAGAAATAGCCAGGCGGCGGCGTGCCTGCTGACGGCAGACCACAACACCGGCGCTGGTGCGCCGCTGGAATTCACCGATGCAGTCATGCTGATGAGCCCGTTTTAGCAGAGCCAGCCAAATTAAACGGCATGCATAGCAGGAGTCATGCAAATACACAAGAATAGTAAAGCATCGGATCCGCTATGCCTCCGCTGGTTGCCCCGCGGCCGGTGCCGTGGGCGAAATGTGCACCTGCTGCGTGATATTGGACGTCATGCTGCGAAGGATTCCACGTGCCAGCCGCCGCCATCTGGTCAGGACCAAAGCGCGCGTCGAGGCGAGCGGCGAGCCGCCGGCCGACCCTCTGCATGACCGGCTTGACACTATCGAATACACGTTCGATAGTAGTGCAGTGGGGACGGAGATAGCGCAGGTCATCGAGCTGTCTCCGATGCGCCATCGTGATGACGTGCTCGCGGGGGAGGGACTGCTGCCGGTGCTCCCGGCGCTGCGGGACCTGCTGCCTGGTGGCGGGCTGCACCGCGGATCGGTGGTGACGTCGGAGGACTGGGGACTGCTGCCGCTGGCCCTGGTGGCCGGGGCAGTGGCCAACGGGGCCTGGTGCGCCGTGGTCGGTGCGCCGGTCATCGGCATGCGGGCGGCGGCCGAGGCCGGCGTGGATCCGGACCGGGTGCTGCTGGTCGCTGAGCCCGGCCCGCGCTGGCCGCAGGTGGTGGCGTCCCTGCTCGACGGCTTCGACATCGTGCTGCTGCGCCCGCCGGACCAGCCGTCGGCACAGCTACGGCGCAAGCTGGAGGCGGCCGCACGACGGTACGGCAGCGTCCTCGTGGTCGCCGGGGACTGGCCGGGGGCGCAGTCCCGGCTGCTGGTGACTGACGAGGAGTGGGCCGGGATCGGTGCCGGGCACGGACGGCTGCGCGCGCGCCGGGCTCAGGTCAGCGCCTCCGGTCGCGGTGCGGGCGAACGACCCCGCATGGCCTGGCTATGGCTGCCGGGCCCGGACGGCGCGGTCACGATGGCGGCTGATGGCGCCGTGACTGCTGCCCCGCTGGCCGGGCTCGAGGCCGGGCGGCTTGCGAGCAGCGGATGACCCTCCGCGAGCCCGGAGCCGCTACGCCGCCGAGGGTGCTCGTGCTGCGCTGCCCGGACCTGCTGGGCGAACCGGGACCGGAGTATCAGCAGGATCAGGACGGGAGCGCCGCCGCCCGGGCCTTCCAGCCCGTCGTCGCCATCGTCGAGGGATTCTGCCCGCACGTGGAGGTGCTGCGGCCGGGGGTCTGCGCCATCCCGGCACGCGGTCCGGCGCGCTATTTCGGTAGCGAGACGAAGCTGGCCGCCGGCCTCGATGCGGCCCTCCGCCAGGGCGGCTTCAGCTGCCAGGTGGGAATCGCCGACGGCCTGTTCGCCGCCGGGCTGGCAGCCCGCACCGGGCCGGACGGGCTGGTGGTCCCGCCCGGGCAGACGCCGGAGTTCCTGGCAAGATTCCCGGTCGGTGTTCTCGGCATGCCCGAGCTGTGCGAGCTCCTGCCCCGACTGGGCATCGAGACGCTAGGCCAGCTAGCCGGGCTCCCGCCCGCCGAGGCAGCCAGCCGGTTCGGGCCACCGGGGAAGCTCGCCTGCCGGCTGGCCCGCGGGCTCGACCCGCGCCCGCTGATCCCGCGCCCGCCCGCGGCCGACCTGTCCGCGGCGATGGAATTCGACCCGCCCGCCGAGCAGTCGGAACCGGTGGTCTTCGCGGCCAAGACGCTGGCCGACCAGATGCATGACCGGCTGGCGTCGGCCGGGCTCACCTGCGTCCGGGTCCGGGTTGAGGTGCACTGCGGGGACGGCAGCCAGATCAGCCGGCTCTGGCGGCACGACGGCCTGCTGTCGGCGCTGGCAGTAGCCGAGCGTGTCCGGTGGCAGCTCGACGGCGGGGCAACCCCGGGTGGCATCACCCTTCTGCGCCTGGTCCCTGACCAGCTGGCGCGTGCGACCGGGCGGCAGCTGGCGCTGTGGGGTGACCCGGCCGTGAGCGACCGGGTCGCTCGTGCCGCGATCCGGGTGCAGGCAATGCTCGGACATGAGCGCGTGACTCGCCCCGTGCTGGCCGGCGGCCGCCGGCCAGCAGAGCAGGTGCTGCTGGTGCCGTTCGGCGATGCCGGTACCCCGCAGCGTCCGGCGCACCGTCCGTGGCCAGGACAGATTCCGGCGCCGGCGCCGGCCACCGTGTACCCGGCGCCGCGGGCGGCCAGCGTGACCGACTCGGCTGGCGCGATGGTGTCGGTCAGCGGGCGGGCCGGGTTGTCTGCGACGCCGGCCCAGCTCGCTGTCGATGGTGGCCCGGCCCAGGCGGTAACCGCCTGGGCCGGGCCGTGGCCGGTCACCCAGCGCTGGTGGGATCCGCAGCAGGCCTGCCGTCAGGCCAGGTTTCAGCTCGTCACCACTGATGGGGCCGCCTGGCTGGCGGTACTGCAGGATGGCCGCTGGCTGATCGAAGCTCGCTACGACTGACCAGCGGCCATCCTGGCGTCATTAGGGGTAGCTGACGACGTTGACCGGGGTGTCGGGGTTGGTGACCGTTGACGACCCGCCCACGTCGTTCACCACGTGGTCGATCCCACCAGACCCGTGTACGGCGTCGAGGAAGATCGTCAGCAGGTCGTGCAGTTGCACGCCCGGCGTGTTATCGACCTCGAACGCGCTGGTCGAGAAGATCTGCACCCCTTGATTAAAGAAGGAGTAGCTGCCCATCCCGTAACCCTGGAATCCGGCTGCCTTGTGCGTGATCTGGAACGCCGGATAGCCGTCGGTCGTGGAGTTCTCCTTCCAGGCCGCCTGACTGGGCGGGTCGTACGGCATCTCGTTCTGGAAGAAGAAGTCCGTGCCGTCCTTGCCGTTCCAGATCACGTCGGACTTCTCGAAGTGCTCCACGAACAGGCCGTACGCGGTGACGTCGTTGCCGTTCACCAGGAGCCCGGTGTTGCCGACGTTGTCGGTCCAGCCGACTCCGTTGCCGTGGTCTGCCCGCCACGCCCAGACGTCATCGAGGATCACGTGCGAGCTGTTGACGAGGAGGCTGGTGTCTGCCTGACCAGGCGTGGCACCGCCGATCCGGAAGAAGACATCCTGCACCAGCGTGGGATCGGCCGCGTCGGAGTGGTCCTGACCGTGGTTCTTGCCGATCTGGAGCAGGACGGGCGAGTCAGTCGGTCCGGCATCGAGGAGCATCCCGGAGAGTTTCACACCCGGCGTGTTGGCTACCTCCATGGCCGCCGTGCCGTTCTGCGGGACCAGGGTGGCAAAGCCAAGGCCGAGTACCACGGTGTTTGGATTGGATACCTCAATCGGCTGGTCGAGGTTGTAGACGCCGGGCGTCAGGATCAGGTTCTGCCCGCTGGCCAGCGCCGCGTTGATCACAGATGCCGGGTCGCTGGGCCTGGCGATGAAGAACTGAGAGATCGGGATCGACGTCCCGGCTGTCGGGCCGCTGGTCCACGTGGGGCCGGTCGAGTCGTGCTGCACCGCAGGGACGAACACGCTGAAGTTCCCGCTGGCGTCCATCTGCAGGAACGGCTCCTCCTGCGTCACAGGGCTGGCGGCCACGGTCGTGTACTGCCCGCTCGAGCCGAAGTTCTGCGCAGGCGCGCCGACGTCACCGGTGAAGACCTGATTCCAGACGAAGTTGCTCCAGGCGTCGATGTTGCTGTTCCTGACGAAGAACTGCTGCTGCGACCCGTTGACGACGGCGCCGTTGGTGAACTGTGAGTCGGCGATGTACCCGCCGCTGGAAAAATTGCCGCTGCAGTAATCGAACAGGAACAGATTGCCGTTGACGTTGACCCTGCGCATTGGGGATGCCTGGGACACCGCCCAGAATTCTTGCTGGTCAGGACAGGGCACGTTGGTCACGTTTGGCGGCGGCGTGTAATTGATGGTGAGGTTGGAGAGCGAGCGCCAGAAGTTGACCAGCGCCGAACAATTGCCACTCGAATCGCACTGGTTGTAGGACTGGACCGCGCCGTTGATGACAACGTCCTTGGGGGACGCTCCGAGACCCGCCACCTCTGTGTAGTAGCCGACCTGGAAGAACAGCGGGTCGGCTGCCGAACCGTAGGTGCCCGGCTCGAACAGCAGGGCGTAACGCTGGGTCCCGAACTGGTTGCTGACCTGCTGGCTCGCGATCGAGTCGACGGTCGCCTGAATCTGGCTCTGCGGCATGCTCGGGCTGAAGACGTAGACGTTGGGGCCGAAGTTCGGCTGCGGCGGGTCCGCCGGGCTGGCCAGCGCCGTCGCGCCGACGCTCAGCAGCGACGCGGCTGCGGCCGCAGCGATCGCCACCGCACACACCAGAACGCGGTGGCGGCGACGAGCGTGGCCGCCTCTCTCGGCGGGATGTTCTCCGGTAGTCACTGTTGTCACTCTCCTCTGCCGATCCGAACTTGCCCGACGTCATCGGCGGGGCGCCGAGCCCTGTTCATGTGCCACTGCGCCCGCAGGTCCGCGGGCAGCGCGCCGGCCGCGGGCCTCCGGGTAGGCGAGCGTGCTGAAGGGAAGTGGTGGTGCCCTGAGGCGCAGGTAGCTTCGTAGGCCGGCCGCCGCAGACCTGCGCTGGCGGCCGGCCTATTGTGCTCGTGGGGTGTGGCCCGCCCCTGGGGTTACCAGGGGCGGGCCCGCTTAGACCGGAGTCCTCGCTGGAGCGGAGCTCTTAGCGCGGACTCAGGTGCAGGATGACGACCTCGTCAGTACCCGAGCCGGCCCCGTTGTTGGTGCCCGTGGGCTGCCCGGTCTCGTAGGGGTTCTGCTGGGTCGGCCAGCCGACGAAGTGCTGCGAGTTGTACTCGAACCACTCCGACGCTGTGGTGACCGGGATCACCGGCAGGTTGGCGGCGACGAAGCTCTGGATCGGAGCCAGGTCAGCCGTCTGCTGTGCGACCGTCGAGTCGCCGGCGAGCTTTGCCAGCGCGGCGTCCATTGCAGGGCTCTTCAGCCCCTCGTAGTCGCCGGTGTTGGCGGTGCCGTTGTTGAGCGAGCTGTCCAGCCAGTTGTCGTACAGGTTGTACGGCGACAGGCCGTTGTTCGACCAGTGCTCGGCGAGCGAGAAGTTGCCATCGGCCATGTCAGCGTTCCACGCGTCGACGGTGATCCCCTGGAAGCTGGCGTTGATGCCAGCCGCCTTGAGCTCCTGTGCGACGATGGAGCCGACCTCCGCGTAGTCGGTGTAGGCCGACGGCGCGATGAGCGTGATGTCGACTTCCTGGCCCTTGAGCGAGTAGAAGCCGGCCGAGTCCTTCGTGTAGCCGGCGGTCGCCAGAATCTGACCGGCCTGTGCCGCGCTGCCCGTTCCGGACACCGTGGTGGAGGCCGCCGAGCCCGCCCAGTTCTGGAAGGTCGGCAGCGTCAGGCCGCTCGTGGCGAGCACGGGGTTCTCCAGGCCAGCCTCGCCCTCGGAGGCGATGACATTGCGGTTGATCGCCGCGCTGACCGCCTGCCGGACCGCGAGCTGGTTAGTCGGCCACTTGTTCAGGTTCGGCATCAGGGCGTTGGTGCTGCCTGGTGCCTCCCAGAAGTGGTGGTAGGCCGGGGCCTTGTTGACGAAATTCTGCTGCAGCCCGGGGATGAAGTTGCCAGTCCAGTCGATCTGCCCCGCGAACAGCGCCGACAGCGCGCCGGTGTTCGAGGTGTAGACGGGGAAGTAGACGTTCTGGATCTTGACCTGCGAGGCCTGCCAGTAGTTGTTGTTCTTCGTCAGCGTGAAGCCCTGCGGGGTGAAGGTCTTCAGCACGTACGGCCCGGTGCCGATTGGCTTGGCATCGGTGAAGGTGGTCGGGCTGCTGACGCTACCCCAGACCGACTGGGGCAGGATCGGCACACCGGCGATGTACTGGAGGTTGGTGTACTGCGCGGTCGGGAACGTGATGGTGACGGTGTTGCCTGAGCTGGTCACGTTCGTGATCTTCAGTCCGCCGAGGTTAACCGCAGCGTACTTCTTCACATAGTTGTAGGTGAAGACCACGTCCGCCGGCGTCATCGGGGTCCCGTTACTCCACTTGACGCCCTGACGGATGTTGAACGTGATGGACGTGCCGCCGCTGCCCCAGGTGTAGCTGGTGGCGAGCCACGGGTAATACTTCGGCGGTGCGGCCAAGTCGAACTGCAGCAGCGGCTCATAAATGAGGCCGGTGGCGCCCATGCCCTGCGGCGCCGCAGTCGAGACGAACGGGTTGAAGTCGTCCGTGATGGAGCTCTCGGGCGAGCTCTCCATCACGAGCGTGTTCGACCTCGACGACGAACTACTGCTCTTGTTCGACGACCCAGACGAACCGCATGCGCCGAGTCCAATCGCAAGCAGACCGGCGGTTGCGACCGCCGCCAGCCCTCTGTGCGTCAGGAGTTTCGTACTCATGGTTACCTTCCTGAGTCCTTGCGAATCCATCCCTGATAGCTGGGAGTGCGAGCTAACTGGTCCGTTCCTCACCCCCTTCGCGCGCGGCGTACAGCGACGGTGCCGCGACATCAAGGCGCCAGCACGCTGCCGCCCTGGACGCCGACAATGGCAGCAAGGGCGGAGCTTCCGTGCTGCACCGGTCGACTGCGAACGGGCAGCGCGGGCTGAACGGGCAGCCGACCTCGGCCGCGTCCCGGGCGGCCGCGGCCGATGAAACCTGGCCGGGCCGGACGACCCCGTTCCCCCCGTCGCGAAGCGCTCCGCCGAGGTTGTCGGGATCGGGTGCCGACCGGACCAGAAGCTGGGTGTACGGATGTGCCGGCTCCTGGGTCACGCTTTCGGCGAGACCGCGCTCGACGATCTGGCCGGCGTACATGACCAGGATCTCGTCGGCGAAGTACCGTGCCGATGCGATGTCGTGGGTGATGTACAGCAGCGCGAGATGGAACCGTTTTCGCAGGTCATCGAGCAGACTGAGCATCTCCAGTCGGACCGACACGTCCAGCATCGACACCGGCTCGTCGGCGAGCAGCACTCGCGGCTGCACGGCAAGCGCCCGGGCGAACGACACGCGCTGACGCTGGCCGCCGGACAGCTCGTGCGGGTACTTGGCGAGGAATGTGTCGGCTGGGGTGAGGCGGACCTGCTCCATCAGCGCCGCCGCCTCCTGGTGGACCTGTTCGCCCGACAGCTCGCGGCGGTGCAGCCGTAGCGGCCGCTCGACGTGGTAGCGCACCGTATGCACGGGGTTGAGGGAGGCGAACGGATCCTGGAAGACGAGCTGCACCTCGCTCTTGTACTGCCGGAACGCCCGGCGGCTGCGGACGTGAACCGGCCGGTCGTCCAGCGTGATGGTGCCCGCGGTCGGCTGCTCTTGCCCGGCCAGCAGCTTGGCGACGGTGGACTTGCCTGACCCGCTCTCGCCCACGAGCGCGACGACGGCGCCCCGGTAGAGGGTCAGCGATACGTCCCTGACTGCGTGCAGGGTGGCCCCACGACCGAGCCGGAAGTCCTTGTTCAGGTCGCTAGCCACGAGCACCGGGGTGCGCGTCTTCGCCGACACGGTGGTCACGGCGTCACCTCCGTCGCACCTGACTGGCTGCCCACCGCGTCCAGGTCGGCGGCGGGCTCGTCGGGAAGCACGAACGGACAGGCGGTTACGTGAGTCGGGTCCGGGGAGGTACGCACCCGGGCCAGCGTGACGTCGATGTCGCGGCACGCGTCCGTGCCCTCGGTACAGCGCGGCAGGAACGGGCATCCTGGCGGCAGGTCCAGCAGGCTCGGCGGCGTGCCGGGGATCCCCGCCAGCTCCCTGCGGGGGCCCCGCAGGGACGGGAACGAGCGCAGCAGCCGCTTGGTGTAGGGGTGCGACGGTTCGTGGTGGATCTCGGCTGCGGTGCCGACCTCCATAAGCTGGCCGGCGTACATGACGGCGATCCGGTCGGCGATCTCGAGGAGCAGCGACAGGTCGTGCGTGATGAACAGAATGGCGAAACCGAGGCTGTTCTTCAGCTCCAGGATCTGGCCGAGGATCTCGCGCTGCACCACGACGTCGAGCGCGGTCGTGGGCTCGTCCATGATGACGACCTCGGGATCAGTGGCCAGCGCCATCGCGATCATGACCCGCTGCCGCATACCGCCCGACAGCTCGTGCGGATAACTGCGCAGCCTGGAGCGCGGAATGCCGACCAGGTCGAGCAGCCCGGCCGCCTTGGTCGCGGCCTCGTGCCCGGGCAGCCGCAGGTGTGCCCTGATCACGTCTTCGATCTGGTCGGCGACGGTCAGCACGGGGTTCAGAGCGTTCATCGCGCTCTGGAAAACGATGGCGATCTCCCGCCACCGAAGGCCGGTCAGCTGGTCGGCCGTGAGCTGCATGAGGTCCGCCGGACGTGGCATGCGACGGCCCACGTACATGACGGAGCCGCCCGTAATGACGGCCGGAGCGCGCAGCAGCCGGCATGCACCGTAGGCGAGCGTGGACTTTCCCGAACCGCTCTCGCCTACGAGGCCGACTACCTCGCCGGAGTGCAGGTCGAGGCTGACGTTGTTGACCGCTCGCGCGTCACCGCCGACGGTGCGGTAAACGATGGAAAGATCACGAATCGACAGCACCGGCCCGCTGACGATCCTCCCGCCGGCATTCTCGTTGTACAGGAGGGGAACGGGGTCGTTCGGCTTAATCGTCATCGCCCCACCTCGCCGCGCCTCTGCGAGTTCAGGTACGACTCGCGCGAGAAGGACCGGAGGAAAGCCGCGACCCGGCTGTCTGAACCGCTGCCGACGGTCGGCGCCGCGGCATGCAGTACGGGGGTGGGTGCGGTCGGCTGCAATGTGCGGCCGTTAAATTTCTGCCGCCGGGTCGCATCGCGCAGCCGCGGGTTGCCGAGCTCGTCGATGCCGGTGTTGAGCAGGACCAGTGAGGTGCCCATGAGCGCGACGGCGAGGCCTGGCGGCACGAACCACCACCACGCGCCGAGCGGCAGCGCCTGCTGGCTCTCCGCCCAGTAGAGCATGGTGCCGAGACTCCAGCTCGACAGGTTGGTCACGCCGATGAAGGCGAGCGCCACCGAGGTACCGATGGCATAGAGCACGGTGTTCACGAAGTTGGCCGCGATGAGGCTGTACTGGTTCGGGACGATCTCGAACGCGATGATCCGCCAGGTGTGCTCGCCGGTCTCGCGGGCGGCGGCGATGAAGTCCCGGCTGCGCATCGACAGTGTCTGTGCCCGGATGACGCGCGCGCCCCACGGCCAGCCGAGCCCGGCCAGGACGAGGATGGTGGCGGTCTGCCCGGTGCGCGGCAGGTAGCCGAGCAAGACAATCAGCAGCGGCAGCGCCGGAAGCACGAGGACCACGTTGCTGAGCAGCAGCAGGATCTCGTCCCAGACGCCGCCGAGGAATGCTGCGGTGACGCCCACGAGCACCGACAGGGTGGTGGCGATCACACCGACGAGCAGCGCGAGCTCGAGGGTCAGCCGGATGCCGACCAGCAGCTGTGACAGCACGTCCTGGCCGCTCTGCGTGGTGCCGAGCCAGTGCGCAGCGTCCGGGGCATGCATGGACAGCGCGGGCGCGGGGTTCTGAAAGCCGGGGTCGTACGGCGTGACGAACGGGCCGATGATGGCCGCGAGGGCGAACAGGCCGAACAGGACGACACCGACCTTGGCCTTCAGCGGCAGCCGCCGCCACCGGCCGAGCTGGCGGGCCGGTCCGGCCAGTTCCAGTGTGGTGGTGGCGCTCAGTATCGCCGCGGTCATCGGCGTGGTCATCGGGTCGCCTCCCTCGTACGGGCACGCGGATCAGCGGCGACGATGACGATGTCGACGATGAGGTTGGCCAGTAGCACGGCGAAGGTGATGACGAGGAAGATCGACTGCGTCAGCGGGAAGTCGTCCGACGTCACGGCGTTGACCAGCAGCAGGCCGATGCCGGGGTAGGAGAAAACGATCTCCATGATGATCGCGCCGGAGACGACGAAACCAAGCGCGAGGCCGAACCCCTGCAGCTGCGGCAGCAGCGCGTTACGGGCCGCGTAGGTGTAGACGACGCGGCGGTTGGGCAGCCCCTTAGCCTGCGCGGCCAGCACGTAGTCCTCGCCGATGGTCGTGATCATCACGTTGCGCATCTGCAGCATCCAGCCGGCGACCGACGCGATGACGATCGTGAACGCCGGCAACAGCGCGTGGTCGATCGCGCTGCCGATGAAGGTGAAGTCCCAGCCCGGAACCAGACCCTGGCCGTAGCCCCCGCCGATCGGGAACCAGTGCAGGTTGACGGCAAACACCTCAACCAGGATGAGGGCCAGAAAGAAGTACGGGATGGCTTGCAGGAACATCAGGCCGGGCAGTTGCCACTCGGCCCAGCCGCCGTGCCGCCAGCCGGCCAGGATGCCGAGGAAGGTTCCGAGAAAGAAGGCGAGCACCGTTGCGGTGCCCACCAGCGTCAGCGTCCACGGGATCGTCTGGCCGAGGATCGTCGATACTTGCGCCGGAAACTCCGAGGACGAGATGCCGAAGTTCAGGTGCAGGACGTCGTTGATGTAGCTGACGTACTGGTGCCAGATCGAGCCGGGTTTCCCGACACCGAGCATCGCCTCAAGCGCCCGGTAATTCGACGGCGTCATGTTCGGGTACTTGGACATGATCGCTTCGACGGCGTTGCCTGGCATGGCCCGAGGGATGAAGAAGTTGGCGGTCAGCGCCACCCAGGCCGCTACCACGTAAAAGGCCACGCGGCGCGCGATGAACGGCATCGTGAGTACCTCCTAACGCCCGACGACCAGGGTGGAATGGCGGCGACCGCGCCCGGCCGTCTCCGCCGGGCAGCCGCAGCTGCGCCGGAGTACGAGGCTGGTCGGGAGCAGCTCGACTTGCTGCGGCAGGTCGGGCGCGGCGATGCGGTCGAGCAGCCGGGCGCATGCGCGCTCGCCGAGCAGCCGCATCGGCTGGTGCACGGTGGTGAGCGCCGGATCCGACAGGCTGCCGGGAAAGATGTCGTCGAACCCGGTCACCGCCAGGTCTTCGGGCACGCGCACGCCACCGCGGGCGAGCGCCTGCAGCACGCCGATGGCCATCTGATCGTTGGCGCAGACGACCGCGTCCGGGAGGTCATCTCGCCTGGCGAGTAGCAGCTCGCCCGCCTCGACCCCGCTCTGCACGCTGAACCGGCCACTGTAAGAGCCGATCAGTGCGGTACCGGGATGAGCCTCGAGGACCTGGTTCAGCCCGAGCCTGCGTTCTTTGGCGTCCGGAGCGGAGGCGGGGCCGTCGACGTGGAACAGCCGATGTCGCTTGTGCACGTCGACCAGGTGGGTCACGAGGGCCGCCGAGCCTTGGCGGTTGTCCGCCGTGACAACGTCCGCCGTTCGCTCGGCTGGGTCGCCGGACACGGCGACAACGGGCATCCGCTCCCCAAGCCTGTCCAGCTCATGCGGCGGCACGATGCCCTCGCCGACCAGGAGCCCGTCCACCTTGCCGGAGAGCGTCGTCAGCCGCGCGAGGTCAGCGCCGTTGCCCTCGCGCACGTAGGTGATGAGGAGTGACCAGTTGAGGTCCCGGATTCGCTGCTCCACGCCGCGCAGGATCTCGTCGTAGAAGAGCAGGCTCATGCTCTCGATGTCGTACTGCTGCGGAGCAAGGCGCTCGACGCAGACCAGGCCGATGATGTACTTGCGGCGGCGCGACAGGCTCTGCGCCGCGCCGTCTGGCACGTAGCCGAGCTGCTGGATCACATCCAGGACGCGCGCCCTCGTGCTGTCGCGGACCCGGTCCTGGCCGTGCACCACCCGCGACACTGTCGCGGTTGAGACGCCGGCGAGCCTCGCGACGTCATACAAGGTGGCGTTCACGCTTGACCGCCCCGAGTCGGTAGCCGGCGCGGCTGCTGCGGCCTGCCCGTCCACGACGTCTGGCACCGGGGACACCTGGGCTGGGACGGACGCGGCCGACTCGACTGCGGGCGGCGGGGGCCCGTCGGGCGTGCTCATACGGCGGCCGGATGGCACGACGGAAACGTCTCGCAAGCCATGCTCGATCCCCTGGGGGAAAGGGGTGGAAAGCACTTAGATTGGTTAATCTAACCGCTTACATTGGCTAATCTAACCGCTTACACTAGGTCCCACCTCGGGGGCAGTCAAGGCCCTAACTTCAGTCGCACGCAACGTTCCGGTAACACAAGGAGTGCTCGATGACCGCAGCGGCGATCAGCTCGGACGGTGCCCTTTCCTTCCCTCCTGGCTTCACCTGGGGTGCGGCAACAGCCGCCTACCAGATCGAGGGTGGGGCCACCGCCGATGGCCGCGGGCCGTCGATCTGGGACACGTTCTGCAGAGTGCCGGGCATGGTCCGCCGCGGGGCTAACGGCGATGTCGCGTGCGACTCCTATCACCGCTACCGCGAGGACGTGTCGCTGATGGCCGGACTCGGCCTGACCGCGTACCGGTTCTCGATCTCGTGGCCGCGGGTTCAGCCCGGCGGTTCCGGGCCGGTGAACCAGAAGGGCCTCGATTACTACCGTGCGTTGCTGGACGAGCTTGCGGCCAGCGGAATCGCCCCGGCTGTCACGCTCTATCACTGGGACCTGCCACAGGAACTGCAGGACGCAGGTGGCTGGGCGATCCGGGCCACCGCGGAGCGGTTCGCCGACTACGCCGGGCTGATGGCCGAGCACCTAGGCGACCGGGTCGCACGCTGGATCACGCTGAACGAACCGCAGGTCGTCGCGAGCCACGGATATCGCGACGGCGTGCACGCTCCGGGTGTCAAAAATGATGCCGCTGCGACGGCCGCTACGCACCACTTGCTGCTCGCACATGGCCTGGCGGCGCATGCGCTGCGCAGTGTCCACAGCAGGACACCAGTCGGCATCACGCTGGACATGCACACGGTCCGGCTGGCCGAGGGATCGTCCCCGGACGCCCTCGAGCAGGCCAGGCTGATCACCGACGCCGAGCTCAATGGCCTGTTCCTTGAGCCGCTCCTGAACGGGCAATACCCGGAGCACGCGAGGGCCGTGCTGCTGCCCGGGCCGGAACTGATCGCCGAGAATGACTTGGCCACCATCAGTCAGCCCCTCGATTTCCTCGGCGTCAATTACTACTCGCCGGTGTTCCTGCGCGCCGGTGACCCCGACGACCTCCGCCGGTACGAGGAGCCCGCGCACTGCCAGCTCCCCGGGGTGGTGGAGTACCGGCCCGCAGAGCTCGACCGGACGGCAATGGGCTGGCTAGTCGACGCGGAGGGCCTGTATGAGCTGCTGGTCCAGGTCTCCGACGCCGCGCCTGGTCTGCCGCTGTATATCACCGAGAACGGCTGCGCGGCCGAGGACTACGTCGACTCAACGGGCGAGGTCAACGATTTCGACCGGATCAGCTACCTGCATCAGCACCTCGATGCGGCGGCCCGGGCTGTCAAGGCCGGGGTCAACCTCGCGGGGTACTACGTGTGGTCGCTGCTGGATAACTTCGAGTGGGCATGGGGCTACCAGCGCCGGTTCGGCATCGTGTATGTCGACTTCGAAACCCAGCGCCGGATACCTAAGAACAGCGCCCGGTTCTACTCCGACGTCGTACGGGCGAACGCGGTCCCGGCGTTCCCGCTGGACGCGGTCGGCTGAGTTACTTCCGCGCTCGCGTCACTGAAGCAGGCCAGGCTGGCCGGCTCGGCTCTGACGTACCGGTGCTTTCAGCCAATTCGCCATCCGATTTAAGAAGTCTGTCCGACTGAAAACTTCAGGGTGTCTTGCTTCGGCGGCCGAAGACGTGCAAGCCATGGCCCGCCACGACCATTCACGACACCGTGTTCCCGGTACGCCAAGTTCTGTCCGGCGTCCGTGCCGCCCGATAACCGGTCGGGCGATCCTGCTCGTCAGCCGAGACGGTCGAGGTCGACGGGACCGCTCTGCGGGAACACAAAGACCGCTGGATACGGACCGAGCAGGGGGCCAACTTCCCACGTGTCCGGCGGGTAGGTGACAGCGTCGGTCACGGCGCCGGTGCTGACGTTGTAACGGCCTACCTCGGTGCTGTCGGTGATACTCATACCGCCGACCAGGTCGACGGGGCCGGCGAGGCTGCTGATCGCGTGGTTGGCGTTGGCCCGTCCCGGCGCGTTTGTCATCGGGCCTGCCAGCGTCGTGGCGTTGTAGGTCTGCGAGGACGAGTCAAGCCCTTGCCCGGCGTCGTGAACCAGGAGGAGCTGGTCGCCGATCACGCTGATCGCCTGAATCGCTGCCGGACCGGACAGCTGCAGATCGACCGTCTGATTCGTCGGCGCCTGTTGTCGTGTGCCGTCGGGCCTAATGTGCACGACCGTCGCGCCTCCGGACTCGACGTAATAGACGCCCTGCGGTCCTGCGGCCATCGACCCGACGTTCGCGGTGTCCGTGCCGACTGTGGTGACGCTGCCGGAACCCAGGTTGATCTCTACGATCTGTCCGCCTGTCACGGCGCCCAGGACAGCCCACAGTCTGCCCGCCGATGCCGCCATCAGCCGGACCGGCTGAGCAACGCTCCAAGTCCTGGCGAGTGCGCCGGTGGACCGGTTGTAGGCGACGAGCTCGCTGCTGCCGCCGACGTAGAGGTAGCTGTCATCAGCTGCCAGCGCTGTCACCGCGATTGCAGGGTGTTCGGCGACCTGCGCGGACTGGTCACCGTCGACGACGTAGACGGCCGACCCCGGCGGAGGCGTCACCACGGCGCCCGCCTGCTCCAGTCCGAAAGCGGCGAACACGCTCCCGTCGGGAGCCTCAGTGCTGATCACCCCCAGCACCTGGTGCGTGATGTGAGTTACCGGCAGCGCATCCTGCAGCACGACATGCAGCGGCCCGGTAGCGGATGGCGCGGGGGGCGGCGTCACGCCGAGACCCTGGTGGCTAGGGCCCGCAGTCGGCGACGCAAGCTGCGCTGAATGGGCCGGGCCTGACTGGGCTGCGGGCGGCCTCTGGGCGGCACGGGAGCAGCCAGCGACCAGCACCACAACGGCGGCGATGCTGCCGGCTATGGCGACGAAATGCTGTCTGCGCACCGGATCCCCCGAAGTCTGCTACCACTTCATGGAGCAAGCTGGACTATACCGGGATTAGTCCATCCATGTCCTATCCGCCGCCCCGGCCGATGCCGCGTTCTCGTGCCGGGGAGGAGGCCATGATGACTGATAGCCGGCATACCTTCCCTCGGAGTCGATGAAGGCCGCCGTAAGACGTCGACGCGCACCGCCACGGTGACTCGCTGAAATGTGCGAATGAATGTCAGTGCTACCTGATATGCTCGAACTTATAATCGATTATCACAGGCTGAACGCCTGATAATGCTCTGACTAAAACGCCTGATGATCCTGTGACTTATAGGTCGGCGGGAGGTGACCGCGTCATGGGTTACATGATCGCTAGCGCGGCTTCCGCTACGGTCGGCGACTCGCAGGCTGGGCGCGAGGCAGCCGTTTGTCCTTCCACTTCGGCGCAGGCCCTTGCGTTCATCCGAGCGGGGCTTGACTGGCTGGCATCGACAGACGCCACGGATCTGACCGGTGCCGAGCGAACTGATTGCCTGCGCGCCCTGTCACAGGCGGAGTCGGTGCACCTAGCCGCGACCGCGAATATCTTGTCGGCATTCGACGCGGCAGAGGACTATGTCGCGGACGGGCAGGGCGGACCGCGGGCGTGGCTGCGCTGGCAGGGCCGCCTCACCCGGCAGGCCGCGGCAACGACGATGGCGTGGACCCGGCGGCTGGCCGCTCACCCGGCCGTCGCGCAAGCGCTAGCCGCCGGGGATATCTCGGTCTCTTACGCCCGCCGGATCTGTGACTGGGTCGACGAGCTGCCTCCTGACGTTCAGGACGTCGCAGAGACGATTTTGGTGCAGGCCGCCATCGGGGGAGCTGAGATCGGTGACCTGGCCGCCTTGTTCGAGGAGATCCGTGCCCGTACCGCTCGGCCCGACAGCGACGGCGGCGCGGAGGACAGGCGTTTCCAGGAGCGGCGGCTGTGGCTGGATGAGCATCTGGGCGGCAACGCGCGGCTCGACGGCAACTTGACCCCGTCAGCCTCGGCGGCGGTCCGCGCGGTGCTCGAGTGCCTGAACGACTGGACTGGGCCCGATGACCTGCGTTCGCAGGCGCAGCGCGACCACGACGCGCTGGAGGAAGCGTGCCGGTTGCTGCTGGCCTCCCGGTGCCTGCCCGAGCGTGAAGGTCAGCCAGTGCAGATTCAGCTCAACATGACGCTGTCCCAGCTATATGGCCGGGCCGAAGCCGAGCCGGCGCTGGCGGCCGACCTGGCCGCCCGCGGCGCATCTGCGCCGCCCGGCGCCGGCTGCGATGCGCAGATCCTTCCAGTTGTCACAGGCGTCATCGACACGGCGTTCCTGGCCGAGCTCGCTGCTCGCTTCCCCGGCCTGGCCGGTCTCGTTCCGGCTGCGCGCAGCGGTGACAGCATCGCCAGCCACGACGGTAACGCCCGCGGCGACGAAGCAGCAGACTCGATCGTGCCAATCGCCGACGAGACGCTGCAACGGGCCCGGCGCGCAGCAGCCGGACTGAGCATTGCCGACGCGCTGCGGCTGCTGTCGGGCCCCGGCGGCCTTGTGGCCTTGCTCCGCGGCCAGATGGCCGGGCTGGCCGGCACCGTCAGCCTGCCGCTGGACGTAGGCGCGGCCACCGACACGATCCCCGTGCAGATCCGCCGTGCGGTCACTCGTCGGGATCGGGGCTGTCGGTTCCCCGGCTGCGATCGGCCCGCGGTCCGTTGCCACGTCCATCACCTGCGGCCACGCGCCGACGGGGGCGAGACATCTGTTACTAACTGCTGCTTGCTCTGCGCTTTCCACCATCTGGTCGCAGTGCATAGATGGGGCTGGGAGCTGGTTCTCAATCCCGACGGCACAACAACCGCGACTAGCCCGGACGGCAAACGCGTCCTGCACAGCCACGCACCACCAACTGCCGCCTGAGCGCGTGCTGCTCGTTTGCGAGGGCTAACTACCACGAGCACTCCCAGGGCCAGACCGCGCTAAAACCGACTGCCCGGCTCCGCCTGTATGCGGTCCGCGCGCCGCTACTCTGAGCCTCTCGATCTGGGAGAAGCGTGATGGTGACCAACCGCTCGGTTCCCGCCGATACCGTGCTGCCACACATCACGTACCGCAACGTTGCGGAGGCGTCAGACTGGCTGACTGCCGCATTCGGCTTTACCGAGCACTACCGGTACGGACCACCAGGTGCGCCCAGCGGAGCGCAGATGTACCTGGGCGATGCCTGGGTCATGCTCGACGCCGCGGATCCCGGCCAGAAGGTCCCCGCCGAGCTTGGTTACGGCACCCAGTCTCTTACAGTCTTCGTCGCTAACATCGACGCCCACTACAACACCGCAAAATCGGCTGGCGCTGCGGTAGTGGGAGACCTTCACGAGACCATCTACGGCGAGTACCAGTACGGTGCCAGCGACCTCGACGGCCACCACTGGATCTTTTTCACCCACGCGCGCGATGTCAGTCCAGCCGTATCCGGCGCAACCATCACTATCGAGCCGCCGCATTTCACAACCTGAAAACAGGTTGCCGATCAGTTACCGCGACCTCTACAGCCACGCACCGCCCACCGCCGCCCCGACTGAAGCCCTCCACGTTCGCCTGGGTCTACCATCGCCAACGTGTTCACTATCGAGCAGATCGAGGAGTTGCACGGACGTCTCGGCAGTGCAGAGACGCTGACCGATTACGTCCGGTCGCTCGCGGCCATCGGGGTCGTGCGCTATGACTCCTACGTGTCCGATGGGCATTCCGAGTACCTGGGACACGACGGCCATCGAGTCATATCCCAGCCCGTGCACGACCAGCTACCCGTCGCCGTGGACAGCGACCGAAAGGCGTTGCTCGATCATCTGAGGCGTCATGAGCTTGGAGAGACGAGCTATCTGGAGATGTCCAAGGGCATGGCCGACAGCGGGGTCGACGGGTGGACCGTGGATACACACGCGATGACCATGACGTTCCACGACCGATCCGGCGAGGTTCTACTGGCTGACACATCACGTCGACCGACACGAGCTGAGTTCGCTCGCGCGAAGCGTCAGCGAGCGCTAGCCCAACTGGTCCGGGTGTGGGGCGCTATTGCGCAGCCGGGAGCCGCTGAACTCCACCGTTGAGTTCGCCACCCGTCGCCAGAACGGCCAGATGGACGGCGTTATCCGCATCTCAATTCCGGCGTCGGCGTGCCTGGCCACTAAATCATCGATAACGACCTGCTCGATTGCATCAACCGGCTCGTCGGCGATCCAGTAGCCGCCGACCTCGTGCGGCCGGAACGGCCCGTGCGGCAGACGGTAGGCGTACAAGCGGCACTCCTGCATACGCCCGAACCAGCCACACTCCATGACGTGCACGCGGTCTGCAGCGCTCTGGCCGAAAAACGCTTCACGATCCTCGGGCGTAGTGGCGGACACCGGCCAGATGCACCCCCGCGGGCAATCCCTCGGGAACCAGAACATCGGCGCATGGCGGGTATCAACCCCCCACACCATGGGCTGCTCCTCAGGGTTCGCAGCACGCCTTCGTGGCAGAAAGCGCTCAAGAGAGGGGTCCTCGCTTAAGTGCCAGACAGCGAACGGGCCTTCCCCGTCATACGGCGGCGCCGGTTCACGAGCCAGCAGATGCGCCGGATAGTCCGTATCCATCACTCGAGTCTTCCACGCCCAGGCCTCGACCTGCTCCTGCGACCAGCCGCACCTCAACGCGCGATCCATGCGCCAGTCCGTCACGGTTGGGACGGCACCTCTTGCGGACGGGACGACCGACCGCCATCATCTTCGAGGGAAATGACCGCGATGTCCTTACTTGGAAACTCATGATCAAGGTTCAGGTTTCGGTACGAGCCAGTGGCTGGGCGGCGGCCGCGTCGGGGACGCTCTATTACGCGTTTGATCCGGCGACTACTACCTACTACTGGGCAGTGGCCACCTTCTCCGCCACAGCTGCTGCAAGCCAAAGCTTGGCCTTCGTCGGCTTCCAGGATGGCGGGAATCAGGCAGTCTTCATGCGACTAACCGGCCAGCCATGGTCGGTCAAATCCATCGGTCCGTGCATGGCCGGGCTCCCAGTCGCCGTGGCAGCGGCATGGGCGGTGACGGGAAACGCGTCTCCGATGTGCCCCAGTGGCGTGCCAGCGAGCTGACAGCCTGACGGTGTCACGCGCTTGACGCTTACGCGCTCGGCGGACTGAGCTCAGCAGGCTTGGCGCGTACTGACTGCTGCGTGAACGTCTCCGCCCCGCAGCGGGGGCAGACCCGGTAGGTGTCAGCCTGCTGATTCTGCCTTTCGAACGTAGCGACTTCGCTCGCCAGCTCTGAGCGGTCGACGCCGCTGCCCATTCCTGTCACCCTCCACATGGAGATCGTTCCGACGTGCCGCCGAGCTGCCCAGCGTGGTACCTGCCAGGTGTATCCGCACTCGGTGCATGTCCGCGCGTATCCGTACGGCTGCCATGGAAGGCGCATAACGTCATCATGGGGACCAACCAGTGCCCACGTCAAAGGATGGCCCGTCCTTGAGAGGCGGCCGGGGAATGAAACCCTTCGCGGATCAGCGAGCGCAGTAGCGCAGGATCGTCTCGGTTACTAGATGGGGCGCACGGACAGTCGGATAGTGATCAACGCCGGGCATGCGGATCAGTTCGCAGCCGGGGATGCGCGCCGCGGCGGCCTCATTGCTGGCGATGAGACTGGGGCTATCGGCATCCCCGACCATGAGCACAACGGGCGTGCGCAGCTGGCCCAGCCGCTCATAGACGGGGTCACCGTCCTGCATGAAGCGCTGCTGGTTGTCCCACGCGCGCATGGCCGAGCGCATCAGGTCTGTCACCGTCGCATCGTCGCCGGACCGGCCCCACTCCTGCAGGCTGAGCCTGATAAGGCCGTCGACATCGCCGGCCGCCTCGGCAGCCTCGAACTGGGCATGCACTGCCGGATCTGGCTCCGGATAGGGGTAACCAGGGATGCCGGGGCACAGCAGCACCAGGGACTTCGCCTGCTCGGGCCTGGCCAGAGCCAGATCGATAGCTGTTCCGCCGCCCATGCTGCATCCGACCAGGTGTGCTGCACCGACTCCGAAGTAGTTCAGCACGGTCAGTGCGTCGGCGAGCAGGGTGTAGCTGTCCGTTGCCGCAGGCGACCTCCCGAAGCCACGGACGTCATAGCGGATCGCGCGATACAAGCTCGTCACGGCCGGCCAGACGGGGTCCCACATCCGGGCGTCCCCGACGCCCTCGTGGAGCAGAAGCAGGGCAGGTCCGTCCCCGCCGGAGTCCTCGGCCCAGATCTTGTCGGCCCCTGCGGGCACCATGGTCTGCATGGCTGAAACGCTAGCCGCCTGTCGGCCGAGCGGTCACGGCGATATCGAGAGGCCATCATGATGGAGAACCGGCATACCTGCCCGGGAGTCGATGCGGACGCCGCCAGCGACCTTGCTGACGCGCTCCGTCGCAATGACTGGATTATGGGCGCACTGGACGCCGTCGAACGCAGCGGTCTGCCGGACGCGTGGATCGGCGCGGGCGCGGTTCGCGACGTCGTCTGGGGAGAGCGCTACGGCCGCTTCGACCCATCCGATGTCCGGGATATCGACGTCGCATACTTCGACCCGGCCGATCTCAGACGGGAACGGGACGTCGCGGCGCAGCAGGCGCTCGGCCACCTCGCGGATCTGCCGTGGGAGGCGACGAATCAGGCTGCCGTGCACACCTGGTATCACGACTACTTCGGCGGTCCTCCGGTCGAGGCGTTCGGCAGCGTGCACGACGCGATCGCCACCTGGCCCGAGACGGCCACCTGCGTGGCGGTGCGGCTCGCGAGCACCAGCACCGGCATCGAGGTCTGCGCTCCGCACGGGCTCGACGACCTGCTCGGCGGCGTGTGGCGGGTGAACCCGGTTAGGGTGACGCCGGAGGTCTCGGTGGCGCGGCTCGCCCGGCAGCGGGTTCGCGCCCAATGGCCGCGCGTGACGATCGTGCCGCCAGGGTAAGCGACCCGTTCCCTTCTCTCGGCCCTGACATACTGCCCGGATGCAGGACGGAAGGATCGGTGAGCTGACCCGGCAGGGGAAGGCCGCAGCCGTCCGGTTGGCGAAGCGGCTCGGCCTGCCGCACGACGAGCCGGTAATCCTCTCGAATCGCGGAAACCTGCTCGTGCAGCTGACTCCGGCTCCCGTCGTCGCCAGGGTGGCGACGCTGACCGCGCGGTCCCGCCGTAATCCGATCGAGTGGCTGGCCAGGGAGGTAGCTGTCGCCGGCTACGTGGCGAGCCGGGGCGGGCCGGTGGTCCCACCGGCCGACGATGCCGGGCCGCACTGGCAGGACGGTTTCGCCATCAGCCTGTGGCAGCACGTCCGCGCGCTGGACGCGGTGCCCCGCCCCGCCGACGTCGGGGCCGCCCTCGCCCGCCTGCATCGGATAACGCGAGGGTGCCCCGCCGAGCTCGGCGGGCTGAACGCGGCTACGGACCAGATCACCGATGGCCTGGCGATGCTGGAGCGCGAGGCGGTTCTCGACGCCGGCACACTCGCGGCTCTACGCGAAGCGCATATGGCTGCGCTATCTGAGATGCGCGACGCCGACGGCGAGCCGGTCGTGCTGCACGGTGACGCTCACCACGGAAACCTGCTGTTCGCGCCCGACCATCGCTGGCTGTGGATCGACCTGGAGGAAACCGGCAGGGGCCCGGCCGCCTGGGACCTCGCCACGATGGTCAGCCACTACACCGAGCAGGAGGGCCGCGACGCGCTCGGTGCGTACGCGGCCGAGTCCGGCACGACGGTCCCTGCGCTCGCCCCGTTCCGGCGGGTTCGCGATCTGGAAGCCGCGGTGTGGTCGGTGTGCATGGCGCACCTGTACCCTGCGCGCTACCGCGAGGTGGCGCACCGACTGCTGGCGAGCGTCCTGGCAGGGTAACGGGGTCGTCATGCATCGCGGTCGTGACCTCTGCCGTCAGTGTTAGTGCCAGACTGGTCCGCCGTGCTGAGTCGCGCCCTGAGGCCACGGGGGAGGGGGGCTGGGAGTTGGCGCGGTGGTCTGCACAAGACCGAACGCGTTGGCGACGGCCACAGCTCCGGCCCTGTTGCGCACACCGAGCTTGCGGAACAGGCGGGTTTGGATGTTCTCGACTGTCTTCGGAGCAATCCCGAGCAGGCGGGCCGTCTGCCGGATTGAGTGCCCCTGCGCGCCGAACCGCAGGATGTCGCTCTCCCGCGCCGTCAGCTCGGGAGGGTCTCCCGCGCCGGGCGCCCGCTGATCCCAGCGCGCGCGCACCGCCCCGATCAGCGGCCGCATGGGCAGCGAGTCCACGACGAGGTAGCCCTGACCCGCCATCCGGAGCAGCGCCAGGAAACGGTCGCCGATCGAATCGGCGAGCACCAGCGAGGTTGCCCCGTTGGCGAGCGCATCAGCCAGCTCGGAGGAGTCGAGCGGCTTGCTGTGCACGAGTATCGCGGGCACGGCGAGCTCCTCGACGATCGCCCAGTCGGCCGCGTCCGGGTCGACCAGGGCAGCCACGATCGGCCCGCGATGCCAGCGCGCCCAGTGCGTGTGTGCCACCCGCCTGCGGTCGCGCTCGAGAACGAACGGCAGCTTCTCGGCGATCAGTACCTGGATTACCTGATCAAGTGCCGGGCCCGGCTGACCGGACACGACTGTCAGCATCGCGAAGTCCTCACTCGGCGGCTCACGGTGCCGCCTGGCTGGCTGACGCTGCTTGTCCAGGATTCCGAGCGACGCGGCTCTGGATACCGCGTGTGCACCGCTATTCACGTCCAGCTTGGCGTAGATCCTGCGCTTGACGTTCTCCACCGTGAGCGGGCTGATCCCGAGCAGATCGGCCATCTCCGGCACGCTGTGGCCGGACCCTGCCAGTACGAGTATCTCCAGCTCGCGATCGGTCATCTCGCCAGTGCTCGAACGGGCTGCGTGGCGTCCGCGTACGCGCCGAAGCACAGCGACGACGGCTTCGAGGCCGTGCGATTCCGGGATGAGTGAGGAGACGCCTGCCCTGCAGGCGGCGGCCAAGTCCGATTCGGCGGCGTCGCGGTAGGTCGCGATGACGTTCAACTGGGGGAAGCGCTGCATGAGTGTGCCGACCGTGCGACAGGTCTCGTGCAGGCGTGAGCCTGCGTCGAAGATTACCGCGTCAGGCTGCCGCAGCTCACACAGCGCCGGCATCCGGTCGGGCTCGGCCACCGTGCCGACCACGGTCACACCGGGCCGGATAGAAAGGGACGACGACAACGTGTCACGGAACAGCCGCGAGGACGACTGAACGGCTACCTGAAGAATGCGGGCAGGGGGCGAAGACATCCTTTAGCTATCCGGTTTCGACGCTAGACGGGTCCCGCTCCCGGCACGGAGTGTACGCCTAGCCGACTGGGCCCCACCCGACTCTTTCCCTTTTGCTCGGATATGCCCGTGTCAGTGGGCTTGCAGCGGGAGCGCTGCCACGGCCGGGTGATCAAAATGGATCTTGCCTACGCTGGACGCGCCGCCTGGCGACCCCATGTGCGTGAAAAACTCGACATTGACCCTGTGGTAGCCAGTCAACTGCCTGGGCAGGTCGTCTTCAAAGTAGATCGCATCGACCGGGCAGACAGGCTCGCAGGCTCCGCAGTCGACGCACTCGTCCGGGTGAATGTAGAGCATGCGCTGGCCCTCATAGATGCAGTCGACCGGGCACTCCGCGATGCAGGTCTTATCCAAGAGATCGACGCAGTTCTGCGTGATGATGTAGGTCATTCTCGTCCTCCTATTCGGCGGGCGACCTGAGCCATTTCATGAACCTCGTGTGCGACGGACTGCTTACTCGCCGCCGCCTAAGGTAAGACGGCGATCAATTTCCGGACACCGACGAATACCCCTTAGGGGACGAGCGCCCCCCGGGGCCGGCCGGGGTTGCAGTCGCCCGTGGCGGATTCCCCGACGGGATTGCCATCACCTGCGGGGTTACACGTCCCTACCCGGTCGCGCCGAGCGGCCCTCATCTGCCGCGGGGTGAGGCGTTGCTGATCCTTGCCCTGCTGGTGAGCCGCGCCAGGTCTCAGAGCGTTGGTTCCGGACGCATGCGTCAGCTAGCTTGTTGTGCAGGATTTGGGGCCGGAGCTGCGCAACGCCGGCATGACGACGTTGTCCCAGCACGAAGGAGACGATGTCATGCGCAACCGCTGGTGGGTGGGACCCAGTCTCGCTGCCGCGGCCGTGTTGCTCGCGGCCTGCGGAAGCAATGGCAGCCCAACGAATGGAGCCTCGGCTAATGCCGGAGCCGGGTCCGACGCGATCAAGACGATGACCACGAGCAAGGGAACCGTGCTCGTGAACGCTGACGGATTCACGTTGTACTGGTTCGCCAGCGACACAGCGACGCAGTCGAACTGCTCCGCGTCATGCGCCGCGCAATGGCCGCCGCTCATCGGGACAGGAGTCGCTGCGGCGGGCACGAAGCTGCCGCACAGTTTCGGAACCATCAAGCGCGCGAACGGCCAGACGCAGGTCACCTATGACGGTCATCCGCTCTACACCTTCAAGGGTGACAGGGCTGCAGGCCAGGTCGTCGGCAATGGCATCAATCTCTCGGGCGGCCTCTGGTGGGCGGTAACTCCGTCCGGCACTCAGATCCCGGCGTCGCTCCCGCCACCCTCGGGCGGTTAGCTAGCGGCAGCTCGGATGGCCGAGGAGGCGGCTGGTAGTCCTCGGCCAGCGCCCGCACTCACGAGGGACCCCCAAGGGTTTCTCGTCCCCCCAGAGTTTCCCGTCTCTGTGCGGAAGCTACCTGGCGCATCTAGTTTGTTGGCGCGTAGGTACTTAGCTCGATCGTCAGCTGCGCGCCGGCACCAGCTCTCCGGTGTGGTGCGCTCACTGTCGGAGGCCATGTGGTAGCTAAGCACCGGCGGCGGCCCGAAGAACCGTCGCTGGCATCAGCTGGTGTGCGGGTAAACAGCGCTGAAATCTGGCCGGAGGCGGTCGGGTACGGGCGGGCCGCCGCCCACGCCTTGTCCGTCGCCGTGGACGAGCCACGCGGGCCCACGGGTAACCGATACCCAGGGTCAATCGACTACAACAACGCTCCCCGCCGACCAGGCCGGGCAGGCTCTGAAGACCGGGCTTGGCAGGAATGGGAGGAGTGGCAGGACCGAGAGTGGGGACCGCCCCCGGCGCTGCATCCCGATCATCCGTCGGCGCCGGTACCGCGGGTCTGGCTCCCGGACGACCATCCGTCCGGACCGATGCCGGTTCCCCGGGTCCCCGGAGCGAACGGCCGTCCGGGTCGTCACGGATCCAGGCCTTCTCCGCGCGGTCCAGGTCGGACGCCAATTTCGGGACGGCATGATTCGGTCACCACGACTGCCACCGTCGGCTACCTGACCGTGCACCATGAGGTCAGCGGCTTCCAGCGGCAACGGGGGCCAGTGCGCCCCGGCGGCACCGCCTATCAGCGGCAAGCCGGCCCGGGCTTGCCGGAATATACCGGCTACTTGCGCGAAGCCGACCCATTGGGACCTCGCACCGGGCCTGCGACCGAATGGTTCGAGGACGACAGCCCTCTGGATTCGGATCCGCTCTGGATGGCCGGTCAGGTTCTCACGCTGGCGGACGACAAGGCGGCCCAGGTCGCGCACGATGCGGAGGCTGAAGCCGCCGCGATACGGGAAGCTGCGCGACGCGAGGCGGCCAAGATACGCGAGACCGCGCAACGGGAGACCGCCGAGCTGCGAGCGCAACTCAACTCGATGCTCGGCGAGCTCCGCCGCATCACCGCATACCTCGCCGATCCCGCGATTGCAGCAATCGCTCCGGCGATGCCGGCGACCGCACCGGCGATGCCGGCCACCGCACCGTTTATGCCTGGGGCAGCTCCGGCAGGGATGCCGACGACCGCGCCGGCACTTCGGCCGGCGACGAGGCCGACGACCAGGCCGGCGAGACCGGGCGCCAGCCCCGCCACGAAGCCAGCCGGCCGGCAGGCGAAGGTCATGCGCAAGTTCACGGCTGCTTTCGCGGTCGTTTCCGTTCTTGGCGCTCTGGCCGGCGGTACCGAGCTAGCGCTGCACGGCCTTCCGTTCTTTATCTTCCGGGCGAATGGGGCAGGCGCAAGCGAGGTCGGTCCCAGGGAGCCCGCGAGCCCGCCCAGGGCTGGCCAGCCGTTCCCGCGGGGTGCGCACCACCGGCCAGCCGCGCACCAGCAGCCCACCACAACCACGAAGTAGCGGGCTCATCACATCGGGACAGACATGTTGCCGGAGCGCACCCGGTGCGCCCAGTCCGAAACCTATGGAGCGGCGAGAAAGAGGCTGGCGAAGTGAGCCGACCGGATACGGTCCGTCACTACCCTGATGCGGATTACCCCTATGGGCCAGATCTCTACCAGGGCTACGTGGAAGACGAGCAGGAGTATGCGGGGAAGGCCAAGAAGAAGGCATCCGCGGACTCCTGGATGGCCAAGCAATCTACGCTCCTGCCTCGCGTAAAAAGGCGAAAGATCGCTCTAGTACTCCTGGCGCTCCCCGCTGTCATCCCGCTGATATTCACACTGCGCGGCTGGTTGTCGCTCAACGAGAAGCTGGTCCTGACCAATACGGAAGCCGACGTGCTGGGGACTGGCGGCGAAATTACTTTCCTCCTGTGCGTGTCGGTTACTCCGCTCATTACCCTGACCGGGGCGCGGTGGTTCGCCCCCCTCCGGCGGTGGTACGGCATCATGTTCTTCGTGATTGGCCTCTCGGACTCGATCACCGCCTCTATCACAGGGGACTTCGCCGGGGGGCCAATCGGCCGAGTCGCCGGCCATTCCTTCCTCCTGGCCGGGCTCTTCATCATCCTCCTGGCACTCCCTGTGGTGGTGACCTCGAACGCCCGGATGCAGCGGGCGCTCGGGAAGTACTGGAAGCGCGTGCAGGGAGTTACCTACATCATCTGGGGAATGATCATCATCCACCTTGGCCTGCTCGACGGATTCCACACGTTCGATGGACCTCAGGGTGACGGTGATCCGGTATTTCACCAGCGGCTCTACCAGATTCTCGCCATCAGCCTTCCGCTCGTCATTCTGAGGCTGCCGCCGGTACGACGCTGGGTGACCCAGCAGCGGGCGGCGGGGCAGATGTGGAAGGTGTGGGTCGCATTCATGCCGCTCTTCACGCTGTACCTCCTCGCGTTCGCATTCGTCTTCAACGAGGAGTTCTTCACGGGATACAAGATCATCACAATGACACCCCCATCGAACTGACAATGGCAAGGCTGGCCGGCCCCGCTAGCTCGGAGCCAGCCGGAGGTGGATTTTGACGAGTGACTCTTTCACCAGGCAAGGCCAGCCCACCAGGGACCGCCGGCCCGCCGGTGACCGCCGACCGCCCGGTGACCGCCGGCCGCCCGGTGACCGCCGGCCCACCACCGGGAGCGGCCGGGCACAGCCGATCGGAACCGGATTCACGGTGGTCGTGGTACTTTCCATCGCGGTCACTGCTGCCTTGCTGATCTCTGCGCTCGTGTATTACCTCGGCTCGCCGGGGAGGATCGCGAGCGACTACACGTCAGTCGCCTCGCCGGCTAACCAGGCCCTGAGCGCCGAGCTCGCCAGCTTCTCCAAGGACCGGACTAGCAATCTCGCCGCGGCCAAGGCCGACCTGACGAGGCAAGCCAAAACGATAAGCTCCTTCAACGTTCTGCTTGGCGAAGTCACGTTCCCGACTGCGGCCGCCAGCGCAAGCCAATCGCTCATTTTCGCTGACGATCGGCTGCACAAGCTGATCCAGGTGCAGGCGCAGGCACACTCGCTGGGGGAGTTGCAGGCACTCGAAGCCGGTGCGAATGCAGCTGCCGCCACCGTCAAGATTCAGGTGGCGCGCATCCGCGGGAATCTGGGCCTACCCCCCTCCAGCGGACCGCTGTATTAGCCACGCGTGGCCACGGCGAACTCGTCTGTGGTTGCGGCGGCCCCGAACGGTACCAGTTGCTAAATCCTGACCGGCAGCGCGCCTGCCGCGCCTGCGGCTAATCCCGCGATCGCGGCTGCGGGATCAGCCGCAACCACACGCGGGACCTCTTACGCCTGGCGACCTGACGCAGCAGCGACTCAAGAAGACAATCAGGCAGCGCGCTGCTGTCGTCCGAGCCGCCTGCTGGTGCCAGTTTGTCGACTTCTTCAAAGGGAACGCGGCGAAGGAGACCCGGCAGCCCGGCCAGGTCGGCGAGCTGGTTGCGGCAGCTGGAGCAGGACGTGAGGTGGCTCACGAGAGTGCTCCGGTCGGCTGGCGCGATAGCGCCGACGAGGTACACCCCCAGGTTGCGGCGCAGCTTCCCGCAGGCGGCGGTCCGGGTCAAGGCCTACGCCCGTTTCCGGGTGATGGGGCGGTGCCTGGCAGCGCGTGCGTGCGAGGCGCCGGCCCCGGCAGGCCGCTCGAACACCGGTACCCCACAGCCGCCGTTCCTCCGTGTGCGAAAGACCACCAGGATCCTGGGCCTCTAGCCGGGAAGGATCAGTCACCTCTTGACTCGGCAGGAACCTAGACCGCGCCGTCGGCCGGAGGAAGGGACGGATTCCCCTGAGGGGACGGGGAACCCGTAGGGGCCACCGTCACTACGCAATAGGAGGCGGACCTGTGAGACCCGTCTCGATCAGAGCGCGGCATGCGCTGGACTGGTGCTCTTCGCGGTGCCGCGGGTCGGTTGATCTAGGGTTGATCAGCGGGGGAATGTTCGTGCGCCGGGCCTTGCCCGGCTCCACCGTGGAGAGGGTCGGATGAGCAGCGCGGCAGCAGCGGGAACGATCGGCATCGGCGGCGACCTGACGGTCAACCGGATCGGCTTCGGTGCCATGCGGATCACCGGCCGTGGTGTCTGGGGTCCGCCGCCGGACCGGGATCAGGCGAAGGCCGCGATCCGCAAGGCAGTCGACGAGGGCGTGAACTTCATCGACACCACGCGCTGAACTCTTTGACGCCAAGCCTAGCTGCTCCCATCGCGGCCAGTCACCGGAGGCTGTCAGCGGCCGACTGAGGGCCGCGTAGCGGGATATATGACTTGGCGACTGGCCAGGTCGGGAAGCGCCTTGAGAAAGAAGTAACCGCCTGGAGCGCACCGGGTCAGATGCTCTGGCCCGAGATCAAGGCCAGGCGGTCAACTCCCAGAGAAAGGGGCATTGCACATCGCCTCCTTCGGTTTGCCAGCATACCCGGAGTGTCGGGTAACGGCTGGGCAAGGTCGCGGTAGCAGAGGCGGCCGTCGCGTGCGGCCATGGTCACGGTATATAAGTACGCGGACTGGCTCAGGTCGCGAGATGATCAAGGCATGAGCGTGACTGCCACCAAGGGCAGCTTGTCGAGCGTCCTCGTCAGGATCGAGCGGGCGAGGACGCACCTAGCCGATTTCGACATGCAAGCGCGGCCGGTCATCGCAGCCTGCAAGTTGACGCGAGCCCACGATGAGGACAGCTCGGAGTACGTATTCCGGATCAGCCAGGTGCCTCCGGTCCCGCCAGTTCTGAGCGCGATCATTGGCGATGCCGTTCACAACCTGCGAGTATCGCTCGACTATCTAGCCTGGCAGCTTGTCACTGCCACCGGCACGATGCTGCCCAACTGGGCTACATCGTTCCCGCTTCGCAAACAGCCTGACGCCAACTCCACTGGCGCAGTTCTTCCCGACATCAAGCCCGGCGTCTCTAATCCTGTGCGGGCACTGCTGGACGAGATACAGCCGTACCAGCGGACCCCGCCGACGAACCACGACCTAGAGACGCTTCGTGCTCTCGACAACAACGACAAGCATCACGACATGCTGGTCACGGTTGTTGCTGTCAAGGACAACATGATGGGTTGGTGGGGGGACCACGTTGAACTGACCGCTTACAACTCCGGTCCTTACAGTGACGGCTCGGAGATTTGCAGGTTCAGATACACCAGCTACCAAGCGGACTTCGAGCCAAGTCTGCGATTCGACCTGGGCTTGAGAGACCCTGGCGCGGGACCGTGGGCAGCAATGGTCGGGGCAACTGATCTGGTTCGTCGCTCACTGACCTACATCGAAGACGAAGTGCTCCCGCGCTTCAGAGGATTCCTGGGCAGCTAACCTGCGCCGTGCGGCCTACCACTCGTGTCGCGGCCGGTACCACACCGATCCGCAGCCCGGCGTCTGGCATGAGACGCGAAGGTGACCGGCTCCCGCTCGCGCCGCTCGCAGTTGCTCTGGGGCAGTCACACGGCATCCACGAGACAATCACCTTGCCCGGCCCCCACTGATGCCCGTGACGGCACTGCACAGGATAAGTCCACCACGCAGGCAAGCTGCTCATCAGGCTAGATTAGAACAGGCGTGCGACGGCTGGAAGAGTCCGTCGGCATTAGTTGCAGGCGTGTAGTTCACCTATTGCTTGGGTAAGGCGGCGACCAAGGTTTACGAGCGCGATGGCCTGGGGATGCCGGCTAGCTCAGTAGACAATCAAGGGGGATCACATGGCTGACCGACTGGCCGAGCTGGCAACGCTCATGTCGGACGCACTTGACCGTAATGACATGGACGCGGCTAAGCGGATAGCTGCCGAGCAACGCGAGCTAATCGAGGCAGAGTGGCGGCGAGTGTGGCCACCGTGACCAAACCAGTGATAAGGACCGGCCGCAGAGGTCGGCCCGCTATCGACTGGGATGCAATCGAGCAAGCCGAGCGAATCGAGCGCGCGGAGCGCGAGCTTGACCGTGCGGCGCGCATCCGCGAGCGGAAGGCGGACATCCGCGAGGCACCGGAACTGTTCCCGCATGCGCGTACTCCTGGCGGCTCGCAGACTGAGCTACGGAAGGTCGCAGCGCTCGGCCGGATGATTGTGCCGGAAGCTCGGCGCGGGCGACCTCCGGGCGCTACGAACCTCCGCAACCGTGTCGGCCCGGTGCCGGACTGGTCGGTGAAGACCTGGCGGCGCAAGGTGGCGGCGCTCGGCTATGTGCTCGAAACGCGGACGCGCGGCGGGGAGCGCTTTTACTCGATTGCGGGCAGCGAGCGGTACCGCGACATGGACGCCGAGTTTCTGTGGTGGTGGGTGTCGCAGCCGTCGCACATCCGAGACGGTGCGTACAGTACATACCGCTAGGCGAGAAGGTCCCGGGAGTCGGCTACGAAAGGGACAGGTAAGAGCGAGTTTCCGCTGGTCACGATTTTGTGACCACGCTATCGAAAGTAAGTATGAGGGACTTTGCAGCAAGGGCTTACCAAGCTCGTGAGGTTACACATGAGCGCTTCGAGCGCGGAGCAAGATCCCTTTGACTCGGCCTGTCGTAGCTATGTATGAGGGCTAGTCGGAGTCGAGGTCAAGCGCTACGAGCGCAGCTTCCGGCTCGTCGCGGATGAACGCGAGCAGGTCGAGCGCTGCGCGCTCGGTGACCGCAAGCTCGTCGTGATCCCGTGCCTGATCGATCCACCGGATGCGCGAACGGGTGCGGCCATCGATCCACGGTTCTAGCCGGTGGCCATCGTCCGGCCCATCGCTAACAGTCGCCATTGCACCGAGCCTAGATGCCAGCACCGACACGGAGTGTAAATGGACGAACAGCACGAGGCTTGGACGCACATCGCCAACGCGATGCTGCTGATCGAGGGCGGTAAGACCGACTCGGCCATGCGGCGTTTGCGCGAGGCGCGTGCGCTCACGCGGTTCGGCAAGCACTACCGCGACATCAAGCCTGACGAGATGCCAGCTTACTAACCAGGGAGATTCCCATGCACTGCGGCTATCAGCACTGCACTGGTGTCCACGACAACAACCGCTATCACGAACTGTGCGAGGTGGCGCTGTCGCGCAAGCGCGATAAGGACCGGAAGTACAGCAGCAGCACGAAGGGCATCCTGCGCGACTGCCGCACGCACACCGGCAGCGCACGACTCGCGCTGGCAGCCATCAGCCACATGACTTTCAAGTTCGGAGATTCCGATGCACTGGACTAATCACGGTCCCGGCCCGAACGGCACGCGAGTTGCCTACTGCACTTGCGGCTGGGTCGAGATCGTAACCGACAAGAGCGCGGCACATTCCGCCGCGCTGATTCATAGAAATTCTGTGTCCAATGAACTCACGACCATCCACTGACCACAACGCTCGCGTGGCCGCGCTCGCGGCGCGCATGCCAAGCGACATGCTGCGGCGCGCGGTGTGTGCCATCGGCTACCGGGCTGACTGGACGACCGGCATCACGAGCGGTTACAGCGTGCGCACGATGGCGCAGCAAAGCGCCAAGCGCACCAACCTGGGCGGTAGCTATCGCATCAGCCACGGCAAGCTGTCCGACGCTGTGCGGCTGCTGAGCCACGAGCTTGTGCGCGTGCTCACGGTGACGCGGGGACCGGCGACCTCGAAGGGCCGGGGCGCGAGCTTCTACGCGCTGGACTTCGATTGGGCTGATGACGGATCGCTGCGCGCGCTGCTGATCGACTACCGGCACGCCGAGCAACTGCGGGTGCATCTGGCGAGGGCGGGCCGCGCCGAGCGGCCGACCGAGCCGAGGGCCAACGGGCCGAGCCACGATCTAAGCCTCACGTTCGGGGAGTGCTTGAGCGGGAAGTGCCCGGCATGC
This sequence comes from uncultured Actinomycetota bacterium, assembly GCA_963718765.1. Taxonomy (GTDB): domain Bacteria; phylum Actinomycetota; class Actinomycetes; order Streptosporangiales; family Streptosporangiaceae; genus JAJYUU01. The sequence continues at coordinate 823,527 of CAVQZV010000011.1, read as the reverse complement.
TTCAGTGATGCGAGCTTCAACGATCACGCGAGATTGGCCACCTAAGTTTGTCCGCGTCTGTCCGCCTGTACGGGCGATGGCTTTGAGCTTGTACGGGCTGTGTACGGGCGATGGCTGAGCAGGGAGTACAGGCTACTAACTAGCAGTACCTAGTCAGACAACTAAGCTCGGCCGAGCTAAAGCTCTCGGCCTGAGCATTCAAGATCGTTTAGGCTTCGGCCCCGATGCTTGCGCGGGCCTTCGCCAACGATCACTCACCGGACCTCGCGGAGCCAAAGCGGAGCGAGGGAGCAACCACCTTCCCCTGTTCGCTTACCGCCCAAGCTCGCCTGATGCTCGCGGCCTAGCTCACCAGGAGATGGCCACGCTATCGCTCACCATCACTTTGCCTACCGGCAGTTAGGAATCACCATGACCGATGCAACTACCGCGCCCAGGAAAACCCGGCCGCCTAGAATCCTCCGGTCTTATTGCCTGCCGGTACATCTCGCGAGCCTGCTAGATGTTGCCGCTGGTATCTCAGGCCAGTCACGTACCGCAATCCTCGAAGCTGCGCTTAAGCGCGAGCTCGCCCCGATGCTGGCCGAGGTGCTGTCGTGAGCAGCGGACCTAACGAGTGGGGCACCGAGGACATGAGGACTACCACGTGCGTGCACTCACTGTCAGGCACCGGACCTACGCCTGGTTGCGTTGCATGTGATCGCGTGTTGCGTAGGCGCACACCTAAGCACACTGGCATCAATGGTCCTTGGGCGACCTGGCCACTGACTGACCATCCCGGTACTGACCACTCGCAGCCGAGTCAGACGGACGCTACTGCCATCAGCACGAGCCCGACAACGGCCACACCCAAGGCGGTGCAACCCATGATGCGCACTCCAGTGGCTCGCCAGTCTCTCCTGGAGGCGGGCCCGATCCTGCTTCCCACCATCCACGCCAGGAAAATCGGGACGGCAACAATTCCTCCACCGATTGCAAGTTGTTTACCATCCACGAATACTGAATTACTAGCGAGCACCAATACGGTTCCGTCCATTTGCAATGCTAGCCCTTCGCCATATCCGACAGCCCAGACGCAAGCCCGCCAACTCCAATGCCAACCATGGCCATATCCACCCGGCAAGTCGCATTGAACTGCTTGACGCCAGTCACGGACGGTCTTGAACGCCTGATGCAAGTAGTGACGCGTCACCTGCAAGCTTGCCGAGCGTGCTGGTTTCGGATGCCGTCTCGATTGTGCCCTCGACAACGACCACAGTTGCTGTCTTCGGTCACTTCCGCCCGGTCACCATCGACCATCTGTCCGGCCGACCTCGCTCGCGGGAATCTCGCTCGGCCGTTCCGAGAAAAGAACTGCGGCTGTCGTCAGCTTTCTCGAACCGGACTTTTAGGACACCCCCTCTCTGACCCCGGCAGTCACGCGCGATTCTCTATCGACCTTAGATATTCCGTAGACGAAGGGTTTCGGCGAGCGTTTCCGCAGGTCAGCGGCTCGCACGTTCGATCCTTCGACCTCGAACCTTGTAACGCTGCCGTATGGATGCCGGAAATGCGTGATCCGAACACGCCGGGCGCGCTTCGCGTGCGTCGGCACCGGCTGCACGCCACCGGAGACCACCGGCTGTGCCTGCCGCACTGCCAGGACCGACGCCGACAGGCGGCGCTGAACGCTGCTATCGCGGATGCGCTGCGGCGACCGAGAGGGGAGCTAGCCGATGGCTGAGCACGAGGGCAAGTTCACCGAGGTGGCCGCGAAGCTGCGGACCTCGCGGAGTCCTGCCGAACCGGCTGAAGCGGCAGATGGAAGCGCTGAAGCGCAAGCATCCGCTGTCGTTTCTCAACTGGTCACGGAAGAAGCTCCGATGACCGACATCACCGAGCTTTCCGGAGCGCGAGTTTGACGCGCTCCACTACGACCTCACGATGCGGTGCCTCTACACCTCGAAGCCGCTGATCCTCGAAGCGATCCGCGAGCAACTCGAAGAGGTAGCCGCCGAACTGACTAGGCGCGCTTTGCAGCGCGGAAGGACAAGTAACAGATGATGAGACCAGAAACCCGCGACATGAGCCCCGACACGCTGCTCGCTCGGGAGCATTTCACCGAGGCGGTGCGCAAGGCTCCGGACGCTGCGCTGTCGGGGGCGCGAGAGCAGCTATCGGCACTCCGGGGCAACGCGGTCCCCGACACCATCGAGATCATCAACGCCGAGATCGCCCGGAGGAAACTCGGCGAGTGACACCTCCGGGGCATTACGCTCAGCAGAATGTCGGCCGACGGCAACAGCATCCGCTGGAGAACGAGAGTTGTATTTGGGACCTCTTCTTTCGGGTCAAGCCTGCTTCAGGTCAAAAAGCTAACGGGAGTCCTCGTGCGGTGTCCTAAATGCGGCGACCGGGCTTGTGTTCCCATATCGCACGTATGAGTCGATGAGTGACCCGGGCCACTACTATCTCAAGTGCCGCTCCTGCCATGAGAAGACCATCATCAGTGACAGGGATTTCGTTGTCTTGGTGAAAGAAGTGTTGCCAGCCACGCTCGGCGGCCTGAACTGAACTAAGGAGACTCGGTAAGACGCCAATCAGAGCGGATACCGATGCGATGCATCCACTGATGCCATCGCTTGCATATGCCCGCGTGAGCTTGTCACGCACGCAGATGGTATGCGGGCTGTCAGACCCGTAACTGTCAGAACCAATCAGAGTTCGCGCGTTTCTCTGAAACAACTATGTTCCATTGGAGGAACACGCAAAATGGCTACAATCAACGAACTAGTCGCTGGCTTCGACCGCGAAGTCGAGGCGGCAAAGGACAAGCGCGACCGTTGCAGGCGCGACGGCAAGATGATCCTCGAAGCTGTCCGTGCCGAAGGGCGCGGCTCGCTGAACCCGGACGAGACGGCGCGCTACTACGCGCTCCGCGACGCGGGCGAAGCTGCGCAGGCTGAGGTCAAGTCCGCCGAGGCGAAGCTGGCCGACGCGAAGCAGATTCACGCGGAAGAAGCCGAGTCTGACCGGCTGGCTGCGGAGACGCACCCGACCGGCTCGCGCGGCAACAGCGGCGAGCGCACCGTCAACGCCAACGACGGCCGGATGCTGTACGGCTCGGGCACTACCGAGCGCTCGGGTTTCACCCGCGAGCGCGACGGCAAGGAGGCGGTTCTGCCTCGTGGCGTTTCGCTGCGTGACTCCGACGTTGCGCGTGACGAGATGAAGCGCAACAGCGAGCGTGACCGCATCATCACTGGCACTTACGGCGGTCTGGCGCAGCAGCTTCGCGCGGTGTCTACGACCTCGGGCATGTCGGCTGCGGTTCCTACGGTCTGGGCGACCGACGTAATCGACCGCGCTCGTAACGCTTCCGTGGCGTTTCAGGCGGGAGCTTCGCTGGTTCCGATGAGCGCGAAGGTCGAGCAGCTTGCGCGCCTAACGACTGATCCGTCGCCCGCGTTCAAGACTGAAGGTTCGCCGGTTACCCCGTCAGACCCGGCGTTCGACAACGTGACGCTGACGGCAACCTCGCTGGCCTCGCTGACGGTTGCGTCGGTCGAAGTCCTACAGGATGCGCCGAATGCGGATCAGCTTGTCATGAATGCCATCGCGGCGAGCATGGCGCTTCAGCTAGACCTAGTGGCCTTTTTCGGGCAGCTTGGGGCAACAGGGACAAACGATGAGGGCGCGAGCTACGCGCTGGCATCGCCGAACCCGCGAGGGATTCTGAAGGCGCTTCTGACGGATGCGTCCGCTCAGGTTCTTGGCTTCGCCACGAACGGAACAGCGCAGACCGCCAGTCCCGGTAACCAGTACCAGGAGCTAACCAACCTGTATTACCAGGTGAAGCGGCAAAACGAAAACCCGACCGCAGTGGTGTCGAATGACGCGCTGGTTCAGCAGTACCAGGGCCTCGTCAACACCCTTGGGGAAGTGCTAGACGTTCCGGCTCCGATGGCGGGAATGCCCTGGTACACGACCAACATGATTAGTTCGTACACTCGCGGGACGATGACGAATGTCGCGACTGATGTCTTTATGGGGGATTTCAGTCAGCTTTTGATCGGCCAGCGAATGGGCCTTGAGGTCCGGGTGCTGACTGAGCGTTACGCGGAGAACGGTCAGGTTGGTTTCCTCGCCTACTGGCGCGGAGACGTTCAGCTTGCGCGGCCGAAGGCGTTCGCGTGCTACCGCGCACTCAAGGGATCAGTGTGACCCTGATGCAGCGCGTGGCGCTGAAGCTCAAGATCACCCGCCCGCTGCCTGACGGCGGCTCGCGCTCGGGGGGCATCGGTGTCACGGTGCCGCTGGGCACGCGGCCAAGCGGCAGCCGTGCTGGCGAGGCGTTCGTGGATGGCGAAGTCATCCGGGGCGCTAACGAGCCGGACCCGTACCCATACCGGCCGGGCAACTGGTACGGCCTGGCTGCGGTAGCGGCTTGGCGCAAGCGGCGCTGATCACCCGCACAACTTAATCCCGGTGGCCCGGCTTAGGTGCCGAACCCAGTTCGCACCGTCAACGGACAGAGCTTCGCTCGTGTCCTACGGCCGGGCACACCGGACCCACAGCTTGCCGCTCGGTCTGCTGTCGCCCGTTGGGTAGCGGGCAGGCAGACTGACCTTTCCGAGCGGTACCGCTGGCGCGTCTCCTGACAAGCTCACGCGCTAGCGGAGGCCGGGCGCGGTATCGCTGATCGACTGTCCGCCAAACAGCAGTTAGATCGCTGCCGCGCTTCGGCCACACAACTTCACACAATCGACCCCCGGTCGGTGCCTGTTACGCGGCAGGCTCGGCCGGGGGTTTCTGCTTGCTCTGTCCGGCTCGTATTGGCTTGCAAAACCCCAGATAGAGCGCATGAGAAAACCACGGCTGGTACCGCGACACGGCTAACGCAGTTAACTCACCGGCACCCCCGTCTGAGCAGGGGTTAAGGACAAACCTGCGCAATTATTTGGGGGCTTACAGAGCCGCACCCATTCTGACCTGCGACGATGCATCATTAAACCGGCCTTACGGAGCCGTCAAGTTAGAACGGCGACTCGGCTGCCCAGGGGTCGTCGGCAGGCGGCGGCTGTGCCCCGCTCGGTAGCGGCAGGTTGGCGACGACGTAGAGGTTCAGAATGTCCTCACGGCCGATGAACATGATCTGGCTGCGCTTCGCGTCATCTAGCTTGTTGCCCAGCCAGTTCTGCGCCTGTTTTGTGATCTCGCCCCCAGACACGATGAAAGCGTGATCGACCAGAACGCGCCTGCCAGTCTCAGGGTCGAAGATTTCGTGCGCCAGCATCATTAGCGCTTCGTGATGAACCGCCGCGATGTTTGCGTTGCCTGGGCCGCGCGCGGCTGCTGCATCGAGCTTGTCCTTCTTGACCTGAACGCCGAAGTACAGGAAGTGCTGCGTCGGCAACTGGTACCGCATCCAGATGTCTTTACCGTATTCCAGGGCCTTGTCCTTGTGCCCAGCCGCAGTGATCCGGTGAAACCCAAGCTGCCGGAACAGCGGCAACAGCACCTCTTCGATCAGCTCGTCCTCGGATATGCGGTCGAGGTACTTGCTTAGACGCTCGCGCTTCACGACCTCGGCAGTCGAGAAAGGTCGGTGCGGGTTAGCGCTGAGTGTTGCCGTCGTGGTGCTCGTGGCGACGTGGCGAAGGTAGCAGCGGTCGTCTGGCCCGTAGAAGGCTTCGAACCCCTCACGCTTCAGCGAGTCCTTAAGTTGCTTGAGCGCGCCGGGGCGCTCTGGCGGCTCGTTTGTAGCGTCCTCCTGTTCCATCAGCAAGGCGATGACGTTGCTGAACCGCTCCGGGGGTTTGGTGGGGCCTAGCCACGGCTCGGCGAGAATCTGGTCGAGTATGCTCGCTGCCCATTTGGCGCGCGAACCGCCACTACCTCTGTAACTGCTGGCGTCGGCGTCTGCGAAGAACTCGTCAAGACCGCTCCCGGTGCGGTACTTGAAGTACGTAGTCTCAGCGGGAAAGTTGCCGCAGATCATGTCAGCGATCTCGGATGTGGTGCGCTGCCTGAACTTCATCGGTTTCCTTCGGAATTGCTGAGGTTCAAGTCTGGCACGTCTGGCTGACAGCAGTCGTCCATGACAACCGGGCGGCAAGGCAACCGCCAGGCCGGTTACTGCCAGGTGCTAAGCATCGTGCTTTTGAGTAGAGGCGGAAGTGCCTTGCCGCCCTTGCGGCCAGCGAAAGCCGTGACGTGGTTCTCGCGGAGCCATGCGTTCCGCTGTGCTGGCGTCTTCAGCGAGTGCCAGAACTCGGCAATTGTCTGGCCCGTTTCCTCGTACACCTCGCGGTCAAGCTCGTGCGGCGCGGCCCGTAGCTCGGCTATCCGCTCTTCGAGCGCCGACGTATCGACTAGCTCGATTCCTTTGACGCTGGCCAGCGTTGACTCAAGGCGCTTGATCTCACGTGAGTGATCATCACCCTTGAGCACTCGGTGCTTCCGGTGCTTGCGGTTACCCCACCTAGCTAGTAGCTCTAGCTCGACTTGGCGCTCTAGCCATGACTTCATGTATGTCCGGCCGCAGACCCGGCAGGCGTAACGATCACTGTGTCCGTTCCGCTTCTTGCCGTAGAGCGGTGACTTGTCGTGGGCGCAGTAGGCGACGCGAAGTAGCTCGTGCTCGCCGCTAGTCCAGCTTCCGCGATGCTGGGTCCGCGCTGCCGTGGCTGCCCGTAGCTCGGCTGCCGTGTCCTCGTCAAGCAACGCGAGCGTGTTAGGCGAGCGCATGACGTAGCGAACTGTCGTCACGTCCCAGCCGGGCGTCTCGGCTGCCATCTGCTTGTAGGACTTGCCAGCGATGCAGTCGGCAACCATGCCGCGCAGTAGCGGCGCGGTGTCGTCCTCGTCTGGCACGAGGTAAACGCCGTCCTCGCGGCGTTCTGGCAGCCAGCCGAACGGTGGCCTGCCGCCGAGCCATTTGCCCTGCTCTCGTGCCGTGGCCTTGTTCTCGATGCTGCGCTCACTGTCGCGGTCGCGCTCGAATTCGGCAAAGGCAGCGACCACGGTCCCCATTGCCCTACCGGCTGCCGTCGTGTCGTCTAGCTTCTCGGCCAGCGACACAAACGACTTGCCGTGCTCGTGGCACCAGTCGCGGAGTCGTAGATAGTCACGAGCGTTCCGGCAGGCGCGGTCGAGCTTGGTTGTCACCAGCACATCCCACGTCCCGAGCTTGTCAGCCTCGGTGAGATACGGACCTAGTCCCGGCCGGTTGAATGCCGGGATGCTGCCGCTACGGCTCAGGTCTTCAGTGATCGCTGCGACCTTGTGGCCGTGCTCGCGGGCGTAGCCTCGGATCGCTGCGCGTTGTGTCTCCGGCGAGATTGCCCGGTCACGAGTCCGTGACTGGCGAACCGCCCCCAAAACCCTCGCCATGCTGGCCTCCATACCCAGCACGCGGTCCCAAAGACTTGAGTCTGACACCGCCGATTCCTACGGCCCGGGCGTCAGTGAGGCACTCCTGGCCGAGGTACTGCACCCTTACCCGGCCGAGCTGGTGATCGCTACGAAGGGCGGCCTGACGCGGCCGGGGCCGGGGCGATGGGACCCGGATGGACGTCCCGAGCACCTACGTGAAGCGTGCGAGGGCAGCCTGCGCAGGCTGAAGCTCGACCAGATCCCGCTCTACCAGTTCCATCGGCCGGATCCGAAGGTGCCGATTGCCGACTCCATCGGCGCTCTCGTTGAGCTCCGGGACGAGGGCAAGATCCGGCACATCGGGCTCTCCAACGTGACCGAGCGGCAGCTCCGCGAGGTGCAGAAAACGACACCGGTCGTGTCGGTACAGAACCGATACAACCTCGGAGATCGGTCCTCGGAGGAGATGGTCGACCTTTGCGACTCGGAATCGATTGTGTTCCTGCCCTGGGCTCCGATCCAGAACATCGACGGTGTGCCGCCGGTCCTGACCGCAGCGCGCCGGCTCGGCGTCGGTCCGCGACAGGTCGCGCTTGCCTGGCTGCTCGGCCGGTCCTCGCAGATCCTGCCGATCCCTGGCTCGGGCTCACCAGAACACGTCGCGGAGAACGTCGCCGCTGCCTCGCTGGAGCTGACGCCCGACGAGTCCAACGCGATCCTGCAGCTTGCGCAGTGAGCTACGCGGTGAGCTCGAGGTCCAACGCGGTGAGCTTGAGGTCCCAGGCCGAGGCAAACCACGCGACGCCGAACGAGAACACCGCGATGCCCTCGAACAGGTACAGCGACGGCCAGCCCGCACTCCAGCCGGTCGGCCAGACGCCGGTGTACACGGCAAGCAAGCCGGAGATAAGGATCAGTAGGCCGGCGCTGAAGTAGATCCGGCATTTCCAGTTCTGCTGGAGGGTGGCCCGGATGCCCGCCAGCCAGGTTCTCAGCGGTCCAGCCTCGGGTGAGCCTGCACGCTGGATGCGCTCGGGATGTGTCGCGAAGAAGATGACCCAGCAGAACATGCCCAGCGTGCCGATGAGGGCAATAGCGGCGGCGTGGTGCAGGTAGTTGACCCAGTCTGGCTCGGTCAGCGGCTTGGCGGGTGCGGTGGGGGAGAACGCGACCAGCACGGCACACACTCCGGCGAACGAGGTGCACCAGTTTTGCCGCGTGGTGTGCCGGTAGCCGAAGAGGAACACGCCGAGCGCGCACAGCGAACCGACGAACAGGTTGCGCGCACTGGTGTAGTACGTGCCGCTCATCGAGGCAGGCACGATCGTGCCTGCGCCTTTGATCGCGTTCCAGATGATCAGCGTGATCGGTAATGAGGCTCCGATGACCCCGACGGAGATCCGGAGAATCTTGACCGTCTTGATGTCCTGGCCGTCGTCCTGGTTCGGCGGGCCCGCTAGCTTAGCTGCGAGCTGCTGCACCGCGCTCTGCGGTTTCGAGTCGACTAATGCCATACCTGATCCCTCCCCCTGCCCCCGGGCAGCCCCATACTCAGCGCACACCGATGTGCGATGCCCTGGTAATACGCGCGTGTGTGCGGCGTGTCAATGACCGATCGGTTCGCCGCGCCCGGCTAGTGGCCGAGAAGCTTCAGGCGAGCACGATTGGCTGGTCGATCAGCCAACGCCAGGTGCCGTCGGGCTGTCGGCGCGCGACCTCTGCCGTCGCGTTCCCTGGGCGGTTGGTCACGGTGAGTGCGAGATCGCCAGCGCGGATGGCGGGGCGGATGGTGCCCTGGAATTGTGGCGGGTTCACTAGCAGCTTCGCATAGACGGCGCGGATCGCGTCGGTTCCGACGGTCAGCTCACCCGGCGGAAACGCCAGGACGGCGTGGGGCTCGTACAGTGCTACGACGCCCTCGACGTCACCGGCGCTGGCTCGCTGAACGAAAAACCGCTCCAGATCTTCGGGCTCTCTGGCCGGAGCACGGTCGTGGCTCATGGGCTGCTCCCTCACGCGGTTGTCTTCCTGATGTCAGACTTGCACGGCGGACTGACACCCGACCCGGAGGTGCCGAAGCGATGAGCTTCCGATTCACTGGAGCGGATGCTTACGGGTCGTTCATGGGGCGGTACGCCGAGCCGCTGGCCGTCCTGTTCGCTGATTTCGCAGGAGTGGGCGGCCGGCAGCGGGCGCTGGATGTCGGCAGCGGGCCAGGTGCGCTGACCGCAGAGCTGGTCAGAAGGCTGGGCGCCGACGCGGTGTGCGCGGCGGAGCCGTCGCCGACGTTTGCTGCTGCCGCCCGGCAACGGCTGCCGGGCGTCGCAGTGAGCGAGGCCGCCGCTGAGCACCTTCCGTTCGCCGACGGGGTGTTTGACGTCGTGACCGCGCAGCTGGTCGTGCATTTCATGGCCGATCCGGTGGGCGGCCTGCGCGAGATGCGCCGGGTGACTCGCCCCGGCGGGGCGGTCGCAGCCTGCGTCTGGGACTACGCCGGAGGCCGCGGGCCGGCCAGTTTGCTATGGCGGGCTGCGGGTGAACTGAGCGGCCCTGTGCCCGATGAGTCTGATCTGCCTGGCGTCAGGGAAGGCCACCTGGTCACGCTGTTCGCCGAGGCCGGCCTCGGCGACCTCCGCCCGGGGACACTGACGGTGGCGGTCCGCTATCCCTCGTTCGAGCACTGGTGGGAGCCGCTGACTCTCGGCGTGGGTCCAGCCGGGATGTACGTGGCCTCGCTGGACGCGCCGCGCCGGGCCGCGCTGCGTCAGCGATGCCAGACGCTGCTGCCAGCAGGCCCGATCGAGATCCGTGCCAGCGCGTGGACGGTCGCCGGCCGGGCCTGACGGCACCGAAAGTTGGCTTTCGGCTGGCAGGAACGTGCTGTCGGGACGCGTTTTCGGCCGTGATGATTGGAGGCGATTGCGCGGTGGTCCGCGACGCCCGGTTGGCGGGTGCAACCGGAAGGAGCTGGCGAGATGACGACAGACTTGCCGCAGGTGCACCGCGTCGGCGGGTACATCGGCGCCGAGATCCGCGGGCTCGACCTGACTCGCGATTATCCAGACGTGACCTACGCAGCTATCCGGCGGGCGTGGGCCGAGCACGGCGTCATCTTCTTCCGCGACCAGTTCCTTGATGACGAGCAGCGCGAGCGGTTCGCGCTCCGGTTCGGGCCCATTCGGACCAAGCAGCAGCTCCGAAAGGAGCCTGACCAGACCCGTAACGTGGGGGAGAGCTGGCACGTCGACATGACGTGCTTCGACGAGCCGCCGATGGGCACGATGCTGTTCGCCGAGGAGTGCCCGGCCTACGGCGGCGACACGCTGTGGGCGCACATGGTCCCAGCCTACGAAGAGCTATCCGACGGGCTCAAGAACACCTTGCTCGGCATGCGTGCTGTGCACGCCAACGTTCGAAAGCTCGGCCTCAGCTACGAGCAGACCTCGCCACCAGAACCGTCGATCGCTGAGTACGACGCGGCCGAGGGACCGCTGCACCCCGTCATCACCCGGCATCCGGAGACAGGAAAGCTCATCCTCTATGTCAACCCGGAGTACACGACCCGGTTCGAGGGCTGGACCCGCCGCGAGAGCCTCGGATTGCTGCGCCACCTGTTCGACCACGGCGGCAGGGCGGAGTTCGTTACCAGATTCAGCTGGCAGCCAGGCTCCATCGCGTTCTGGGACAACCGTCAGGTCTGGCACATGGCGGTCAACGATTACCACGGGCAGCGCCGGGTCATGAACCGGATCCTGCTGGCCGGGTCAGCGCCGGTGGCAGCGGAGTTCCCGCAGGCCAAGGCTGCGCTGGCTAGCTAACCGGCGCCCGCCAGGGCCGACCGCAGTACATCGGCTTCGCGCCGAAGCCGGGCTGCCCTGTCAGCGTGACCGGCCCGCTCGTAGAGCTCAGCCGCCTCGTGCCGCTCGGAGATCTCGGTGCGGATGATCTCCTGAGCGTCGGCCTCGCTGAGGACGCGCCTGGGCGCCTCGGCGGCGCCCAGGCCCTCGACGGAGCCGGCGAAATGTTGAGTCCCGCCGGGTGCCGCCGAGCCCGGCGGTGCGATCGCCTCGGCGTTGCCGATGGCCGCCTGAGCCGACCGCAGCGCCGACACTGCCGCCGGGTCGCGCGCTTTCAGCGCTGCTCGGAGCGCACGCTGCAGCCGGGCCTGGACGCCTGCGGCGGACCGGCTGCCGGGAGCGCCTGAGCTCATCTGCTACGTCGCCGCCTTAGCGTTCTTGACCGACGGCGGAACGGGGGGCAGCGGCGGAGTCGAGCCGGGCTCTTCGGGTGCCATCAGGTGAGACATGTCGAGCTTGGATCCGCCCATCTGCTTGAGCATGAAGTCGTGGTTGAGATCCAGGACAGCGCGCGTTTCCGCGGCGATCACCGCGTTGCGGCTGAGGCTCAGCTCGTTGTCCTGCTGCTCCTCGCCGGACAGCGACCAGTTCGTGGAGCCCTTCACCGTGTATACGCCGTCCACGATCACGATCTTCAGGTGCGAGATCGCGTTGTGCACCGAGCTGGTGCCGATGGCGATGCTGTTCCCGAAGGCGTTGTTGTTCCAGGTGGCGAGGATCTGCTTCTCGTGCGCTGTGGTGGACTGGCTGCGATCGAGGCTCATCTGCACGTAGACGTTGGCGTCGGCGAGCTTCGTCTGAATGATCTTGTTGAGCTCGTCGTCGTCATACCCGAACATGTTCACAACGATGGAGTGCTGGGCACTGCCCAGCAATGTGACGAGCAGCCCATGGACGTTGTCGCGCGGCGAGAAGAAAGTCCGCTGATCATCTGGATAGCCGTCGAGGAACCGGCCTTCTGCCTTGTACTGCGCCAGGTTGTCCCAGATGAATTGCCCGGCAGCTTGCGGTGCAGCCTGCCCATTAGCTTGCCCGTCAGTCATGCGAACCCCCACTAGTAGCTGTCAATCGCCATAGTGCCGACTGAACCCGCGACAGTCCACCATGTCGGACTTAGGGCTCGCCATGCTGCCGCGATTCTGGTTCGGCGGCGAGGAGAAGCAACCCCGTTCCCCTGAGAATTTCGGTCTCCGCTTATGTCGATACCGCGCGCCTGGTTCCGACATCAGGACGAGGAAAGGAGAGGTAGATGCAGATTCGAAGTCGCATGAGCATGAGCGCCGACGGCTACGTCACCACGCCTTGGCCGGGCCTTCAGGTGTTTGTGCTCGCCTCGCACCGCCCGGCCGGCCCGCCGGGCCACGTCGTGACAGACAGTGATCCGGAGCGGCTGCTGGACAGGATCCGGAGGCCAACCGGGGCGACGTTCACCTGGTTGGCGGGCCGCGGACCATCGAGACGTTCCGGGCCCTCGGCGTTCTGGACCGGCTCGATCTCGTGGTGCTGCCCATGCTCTTCGGCGCCGGCATGCAACTGACGCCCGCGCTGAGCCTGGACACGGAGCTGGCCTACGAGAGTCAGCGTGCGCTGCCTGGCGGTTCGGTCGAGATCGTCTACTCGGTCCGCGGCCGCCGGGACCCCCTGCCGCATCAGCCCGCCAGCCAGCCCGAAGAAAGCTGAGCCAGTTACTCGATTGCCTGGCGGGTCGGGCCGTGGTTGCCTGGGCGGCGTTGCCAACTGCTCTTCCCGGAAAGGCAGCTATGCCTGGTCCTCATGGTCGAACGGTGCTGGTGACCGGTGTCGGTCGGCGGCGGTCGATTGGCGCGGGTCTTGCGCTCGGCCTTGCTGATGATGGCTGGGACCTGGTTCTGAACTATTGGGCGCCGTATGACGACCGAGTTAGTTACGCCCGCGGGGAGCACGACACCGAGGAGATTGCGGACGAGTGCCGCCGCCGCGGCGCCAGGGTCGATGTTGTGACGGCCGACCTGGCCGAGCCCGATGTTCCGGCGCGCCTTGTCGGGGCTGCGGCCGCATCCGGAGGCCTGCACGGGCTGGTGATGTCGCACTGTGAGAGCGTCGACAGTTCAATCCTCGACACGACGGTCGATAGCTGGGACCGGCACTTTGCGGTCAACGCCCGCGCGGCCTGGCTGCTGATTAAGGCGTTCGCCGAGCACCTGCCTGCCGAGGTGACAACGGAGGTCAGGGGCCGGATTGTCGCTCTCACCAGTGACCATGCCGCGCACAACCTCCCGTACGGGGCGAGCAAGGGAGCGCTGGACCGGGTTGTGGCAGCTGCGGCGGTTGAACTGGCAGACCGGGGGATCCGCGCGAATGTCGTCAATCCGGGTCCGATTGATACCGGCTGGATGACCCCCGAGATCAAGCAAATGTGTCTGGCCCAGACCCCGGCAGGCAGGCTGGGAACGCCTGCCGATACCGCCGACCTAGTGCGATTCCTGATGTCCGATTCCGGAGGCTGGATCACCGGTCAGGTCCTCTCTAGCAACGGCGGGTTCAGGGCTTCGGGCTGACATCACAGCCGGCCGGCGGCAGAAGGGCGTTTGGCGCCTAGCGCCGGGCTTGCTGGTAGTTCGCGATCGCTGCGGAGGTTGCGGGAGCACGGAAGACGTCGGCGAACACGTCGACGCTGGCGTCGATGCTGTGCTGGAGGCCGTGGTTGAGCCAAGTCTCGAACAGGCCTTTCTGCGCTGCGATGACTTCACGGGTGCGTGCGGTCACGGAGCCGAGCAGTTCGAGTGTCGCCGCGCGCAACCGGGCCGGCTCGACGGTGCGGTTGATCAGGCCCTGGGCGGCGAACTCGCTGACTGGATAGAGGTCTCCGGTGAGGATGATTTCCTTGGCCTTGGAGAGGCCGACGTACTGGTGCAGGAGTGCCGCTTCGACGACCGAGGGGATGCCGAGCCTGACCTCGGGCAATCCGAACCGGACGTCGGGATGAGCAACTCGCAGGTCACAGGCGAGGGCCATCTCAAACGCAGCGCCGATGCAGTAGCCGTTGATCATCGCCACTGTCGGCACCGGTGCTCGCCGTATCGCGCCGATGCAGTCTCGGACGTTGGAAATAATGGCGCGGCCATCTTCGGGCGCGGCGGCCGCGAAGGTGTTGATGTGCATCCCGGCTGAGAAGGCGCGTTCCCCGCTGCCGGTCAGCACGATCGCCTTGACGCTGTGACCGATACCGGTGACGGCCTCGGTGATGCGAGTGAGGTCTTCGGCCAGCAGGGCATTGCGGATCTCGGGGCGGTCCAGGGTGATCCAGCGGATCCCGTTCTCGTCGCTGATAAGGGGCTGTCCCATGATGAACTCTCCTTGATTTCCGGCTGGTCAGGCTGAGCAGGCGCGAAGTAGTGGTCGGCGGGCTGGAAGCCGGGGCCTCCCGCCACAGCTCTGATTACGTTCAGCACCGCATGGCCGGACGTTAGCGCAGCAAATCAGTTGCGCGGCCCGTAGCGGCGTGACACCGTGGCCAGCCGGACGAGCTGGCGATCCTGGCACGCTCCCGAGCAGAAGGGAGGTCGCAGATGACCAACGATTCACGTTTCACCCTGCGTACCGTTCCTGAATGCTTGAGGAGAAGCACAGTTGCCGGACTCTCCCTATCGCCGGCCCAGCCGGCGTTTTGACGACGACGAGCCCACATTCGCCAAGCGCAATCACCAGCGTGCGGCGCTGCCTGCCGAGGACGCTTTCGACGCGACCGACGGCCTGGTCGAAGGAGACCGCTGGTCCACCTGGGATCAGTCCACCGTCGGTGAGCGGGGTCCGCGGCCACATCCGTACTGGCTCGTCAGGCAGCTCGCCGCCGAAGATACCGAGCTCGGCGTCCTGAAAACCGGTAAGGAAGCCGACGTTTTCCTGCTGCGCCGCGCGGTCCCGCGGACCGGCGCATCCTGTTTGCTCGCCGCGAAGCGGTACCGCTCAGCTGAGAACAGGCTCTTTCATCGGGACAGCCAGTACCTTGAGGGCCGCCGGGTCCGTGAGTCCAGGGCCACCAGGGCCATGGCGAACCGGACTGCCGTCGGCCGGGAGATGATCGCCACCCAGTGGGCGAACGCGGAGTTCTCTGCGCTGTGCCGGTTCTACGTCGCTGGCCTGGCGGTGCCTTACCCAGTCCAGGTGCTCGGTACCGAACTGTTGCTTGAATTCATCGGCGAGCCGGACGGGACCGCCGCACCGCGGCTGGCCGAGACGGGCCTGCGCGGGGCTGAGCTCGCCGACGTGTGGGACCAGCTCGTCCACCTGCTCACCGGCATGGCGCAGCTTGGCCTGGCGCACGGCGACCTGTCGGCCTACAACCTGCTGCTACACCGTGGTCGCCTGATCATGATCGACATTCCTCAGGTCGTCGACGTGATCGCCAATCCGCGCGGCGCAGAGTTCCTTGACCGGGATGTCGCCAACGTCACTAAATGGTTTGTCGCTCGTGGTCTTGGCCGCGTGCGACCAGGCCCGGAAGAACTGCCCAGCTTGCTGCGCACTGAGGCACGGCTGCTGTAGCGGCTGCCGGTTAGGTCGCTGTCTCGGGTGCGCGTTCGCGCTGCAGGTAGCCGGCTGTCATCCCGCCGTCGACGAGCAGCGTGGTCCCGGTGATGAAGTCCGATTCGCGGCTGGCGTAGAACACTGCTGCCGCCGCGACATCGCGTGCCTGCCCGATTCGGCCGATGGGTGGCAGCGGCCACTCGCCGCTCTCGCCCCTGTCTTCTTCGCCAGGCGGCGCCATGTGCCGCATGCCAGGCCAGATATCACCGGGGCACAGCACGTTCGATCGCACGCCGTCTGCGCCGAGGTCAAGAGCGAGCATCTTTCCCAGCATCACGGTTGCGGCCTTCGTCACCGAGTACAGGCCGGTTGCCTGCTCGCCCCAGATTCCCGCGTCGGAGGCGATGTGGATCATGCATCCGTGGCTGCGGGCGAGATGCGGATAGCTGTGCTGTGCGTACAGGAGGTAGCCGCGGACGTTGACATTCATCAAGCGGTCGTAGTCGGCGAGCGGCGTATCGATGAGCCGGGCAGTGACGCCGATTCCGGCGTTGTTCACCAGCACGTCCAGGCCGCCGAGATGGTCCGCGGCGGCGGCCACTGACGAAGCGACGGCGTCCGGATCGGCGGCATCCGCGCCGACGAAGCGGGCACCCGATCCGAGCGTCCGCTCGGCTCGCCGGCCTAGGTCAACATCGCGGCCGGTGAAGACAACCTGCGCGCCCTCAGCCATGAACCGCTCGGCAATAGCAAGTCCCAGGCCCGTGGTACCGCCTGTGATCAGCGCGCGTCTGTCCTGCAGCAAGCCCATGGGCGGTCAGTGTAAATCGGAGCTGTGAGAGCGGTTCGGACAGACCAGGAGTCGGCGATCCGTAGGCGGTATGAGAGTGCATTCGTGCATGGGGGTCAGCTAGCGCTCACGGCGTCCGTGACTACGGTTTCAGTACCCAGCCCCGGGCTCGACACGGCACACCAGTTGCCGTTCGATGACTTCCTTGAACACGTCGACCTCGTTGTCATGGGGCGCCGCTGCTACCAGCAAGGACAATCCGGGGACTACGTGTCGCTCGGCAAACGGGTAATTGTCGCGACCTCGGACGCTGCTCGCCGCCGCGACACCTCCCCAGGCATCGAGTTCAGCGACGACGTGATCGGCGCAGTGAGGCCAGCGCGTCAGCAAGGCCAGCACTGCTTCGTCTTCGGGGGCGGACTGCTGGTGCACTCGTTCATTGCCGCCGACGGCGTCGATGTGCTCACTGTGAGCATTGTCCCCGTCCTGCTCGGAGGGGGGCGATCTCTCTTCCCCGGCGACCACCCGACCCTCAATCTTCGCCTCACCGACTACGCCATCGCAGATGGCAAAGTCCGGTTGGTGTACCAGCGTCGCTGACCCAGGCGCGCGTTGAGGCGCCGTTCGGCGCGGTTTGATGGTCAGCGCGAGTCAGGTTGCTGGCCGCGCAGATCTCGACGTTCTGCGTGCTGGCTCAGCGCGGTTCTGCTCCATCTGCTGTGGCAGGTGGTCTGTCATGCTGTCTCGTCTTCGGGTTGAATGCCGCGCTGGCGGAGCAGGTCGCGCAGCCGTTCCACCTCACTGGTGAGGCGCTGGACCTGCTCGGCGAGGGACGCCAGGTCTGGGTGGGTGGCCTCCCACTGCTGCTGGCGGGCCGCCTTGTCGGCGAGCAATTGCCTTTCGCGGTCGCGCAGCGACCCGGCCTGCTGGAAGTCCTGGGCGTCAATGGCTGATTCCTTCTCGCGCCGCACCTGCGCGATCTGCTCGTCGAGATCGGCCGTGGCGGGCCCGGTTCCCACCCGCTGCTCAATCGCCGACAGCCGCAGCTCGAGCGCGGTCACACCGGACGGGACGACTCGGCCGCGCCGCGGCACGCCGGGGGCGTCCAGCGAGGAAGCTGGCTCCTTGCCCTGGTGCCCTTGCAGCAGCTGGATTACCTGCTGGCGCGCCCGGTTCAGGTCAGCGCCGAGCCTGACCAGCACCTGGGCGGCGACGCCCTCGCCCTCGCGGATCAGGCCGAGCAGGATGTGCTCGGTACCGATGTAGTCGTGGCCCAGCTGGTGGGCCTCGCGCAGCGAGAGTTCGAGTACCTTCTTCGCGCGGGGCGTGAACGGGATGTGTCCGGACGGCGCCTCCTGGCCCCGGCCGATGATCTGCTCGACCTGCTGGCGCACTGCCTCCAGGCTGATTCCCAGAGACTGCAGAGCTTTGGCCGCAACCCCCTGCCCCTCGTGGAGGAGGCCGAGCAGGATGTGCTCGGTGCCGATGTAGTTGTGGTCGAGCATCCTGGCCTCTTCCTGCGCCAGGACCACAACTCGCCGCGCCCGGTCGGTAAACCGCTCAAACATCTACACAGCCCGCCCTGCAAGTGATGACAGTCCAACAATAGGTGAGTGAGGAAAGCCACGCCGTATGTGATCTTGGACCGTAACCTCATGCCAGCGCCGCCAGCTGACCGTCCCGCAGGCGCGCATAGCGGCGTTCGGGGCGGCAGCTCAGTTCTGCGGACACACGTTCGCATATGCCTATCACATCAGTAGGGATTCCTTCGGCGTTCCGCTCGCGCCGACGGCTTACGAGCCGCGCCGCGCGCAGGATCGGGCGGTTGCGAGCGATGCCGCCTAGGCTCGCTGCTGTGGCCCGGTATTTCGAGGTTCATCCGGTCAGCCCGCAGCCCCGCACGATCGTGCAGATCGCTGATGTGGTCCGAGCCGGCGGCGTGATCGCCTACCCGACGGACTCCTGCTATGCGCTGGGCTGCCAGCTCGGCAACCGGGACGGGCTGGCGAGGATACGGGCGATCCGCCAGCTGGGTGACCGGCACCATCTCACGCTGGTGTGCCAGGACTTCGCCCAGCTCGGCCAGTTCGTGCACATCGCCAACCGGGTGTTCCGGGCTATCAAGGCGGCGACCCCCGGCCGCTATACCTTCATCCTGCCCGCGACCAAGGAGGTGCCGCGCCGGCTGCAGCACCCGGGGAAAAAGACCGTCGGGGTGCGGATCCCCCGGCACGCGGTGACCCAGGCGCTGCTGGCCGAACTCGGTGAGCCGCTGGTCTCCAGCACCCTGCTGTTGCCCGACCAGGACGAGCCCCTGACCCAGGGATGGGAGATCGCCGACCGGCTCGGCGATGCTGTGGACGCGGTGATCGACTCCGGGGACTGCGGCACCGAGCCGACCACCGTCATCGACTTTTCCCAGGACAGGCCCGTGATCGTGCGGCGAGGGGCAGGCGACACCTCCAGGTTTGAGTGAGCCACAGCGCGTCTGGGTCCCCTTCTGCCGGCCGTGCGATTCCAAGGACTGTCTACTGCCGGTATCGCGGTGGCTGGCCCACTGCACTTCGCTCGTCGACCTTGCCAGATTGCCCGGGAGCGCGGCAGGGATCGACCCCTATGCTGTTGCGCTGCGGTGTGGCCGCAGGCCCGCGCCGCGTCGACGCAAGGTGCTGAGCGATGCTGAGCTGCACCACACGATCGCTCCGCACGTGATGACCGGTCCATTAATCTGATTCTTGATTTTCGAAGTTGGCCGCCGAGGCCCGGTGCGGCAGGAGGCATCCAGATGCACGCAACAAGCGACAGCACCACTTCCTCGCGCTCCGGGCTGCAGCGGCTGATCTCGCCCTGGGAGTACCGGCACCTTCACGCCTCCATGGCCGCGCGTTTCGCCGGCGGGGGCTTTCAACTAGGTATCGGCCTCGCCCTTGTCTCACTCGGTAGAAAGGCAGAAACTGACGCGGAGCGGCGCAAGTGCTACAGGTTGGCGGCGTGGTTCCTGGTGCCCGCAGCGGGGAACTTCGCCGGCGGCCTTCTGGATCTGAGCGCAGCTCGCACTGCACCTCCTCCAAGCTGAGCTTCAGGCCGTGAGGGCCGATAGGTCACCGCCGTGTCCCGGCGCCGGCTCGGGGATGAAGGGCATGATCCCCTCCGGTAGGGCGGCGCGCATCGCCGATGGCATAAACCAAGCTCGCGCCAAGCATCTGCCGAAGTAGGCAACCCCGTCGAGTATGCGAGCAGAGCTACTCGGCCACGTGCATGCCTGCACGCCATTTCGCATGCCGATTCGCGCCAGGGGCGAGCTCGGATTGCTGGATTTAGCTCGACATGCGAAAGTGTTTATCATCGCCATAGTGGGCGCATTCTGATCCGAGGAATGAGGCTGTTTCAGTGACGGCACAGGACGCTGGCAGCGCCGAGGCTGTGCAGCATCCTCGTCCTCCTTCCAAAGTGAGCTGGATAAGGTGGGTCAACAGCAGGGCCGACAACCTCGCAGCTGAGCACAGACGGGTACCTGATCGTCCTGCGCTTACTAGAACCACCACGGAGCTGGATGCAGCTCGGTCTCAGCAGCCGCAAGATGCAGGCCTAATCCGACGACGAAAGAAAGAACTAAGACACTTACGAGAATCGGAACGACGAAGCTACCAGAGGAACCACGAGATCGCCAGGGATGCGATCGAGTATGCTCGCGATCTTGCCAGAGAACATGAAAAGCGAGTAGGGCGTGCCCTTTTCCCCGCGTGGTGGAGGGCCATTTTGCACGAGTGGTGGACGGGCAGTGGCTCCGACGCGGCCGGGCAAGCGCTGGACACGGCCAGTCAGGCGCTGCTCATGATCCAGGACAAGGACGTGGTGAAGTCCCAGTTGATCGACATGACCGCCGAGGTGACGACGACTCTCAGCATGAGGGACTCCCGGGCCGGTGAATACCTCGATACCTTGCAGGAGCTGGCAAAGCCCGGACAAACGCTTCTGCCTGCCGGCCGGGCCCAGTTGAGGGCTATTCGCGCGGTTTGTCAGAGCTCCGACCGCGCCGGGCAAAGGGACGCTCGCGCGTACCGCAATACGCTGATTGAGGTCGGTGTGCTTCTGGCCGTGGTTCTTGCCGCGGTGGCCCTTCTAGCTGTGACAGACGCGAGCTTCCGTCGATTGTTCTTGGTAGGCCCTCGGACCACGATCGGGGGCTGGTTCGTCCTGGAACTGGAGGTAGTCGCCGCCCTGGCAGGTCTCACGAGTTCCGTGCTGACGTTGCGCAACTACGTGGGATTCCAGAACTCGTACGGCCTGCCATTCATCCAGGCGGTGCTGAAAGGCTGCTCCGGAGCAGCAACCGGCCTGCTAGGCGTGCTCCTGGTGGAATCGGGGCTCTTCAGTAATGTGTCGGTTACGACCACCGGCGGCGTTTTCGCCACTGCCATCGTGTTCGGATCCGCGCAGTACGTGTTCACCCGACTGGTTGACAAGAAAGCCGGGGAAGTTCTTGAACGTGCTGGCTCGCGCAACGACCCTGCCATCAACCCCGAGGTCCCTGCCCGGGTAGAGGTGACCGGCCACATCGTGACGGCAAGCGAGGCCCGCGCAGCGGCCAAGAAGGCGGGCCCGTAACGGCGACGGCCTCGAGCAGGTTGAATCTGCTCGTGCTCCGGCGTCCGGTCGATGCCGGTAAGCGTGCGCTCTCGCAGATGGTGACACTCGGCGGCGCGGCCGTGATCTCGGTCTGAACGCGCCCCTTGCCGCTCGGGCCGGAGTGGGCGGAGCCGCATCTCGTCAGAACCAGGCTGGCCCGTGGTAGGTGTATGGCTCCTCGAGCGACCGGGTCTCGTCGTCAGTGAGGTGCAGGTCGATTGCCGCGACTGCTTCCGGCAGGTGATGGGGCTTGGTTGCGCCGACGATGGGCGCGGAGACGAAGGGACTGTTCAGCACCCATGCCAGCGCGACCTGGGCCATGGTGGCGCCGCGGTTCTCGGCTACTTGCTGGACCGCGTTGACGACGGGTTCATCCAGGGGCGAGTCGAACGACTGGACGACCTTGTCGACGGTCGAGCGGTGTGATTGTTCCCCCCAGGGGCGGGCCAGGCGTCCCTTGCCCTGGGGAGAGTACGGGACGACACCAACACCCATGTCCGCGCACATCGGCAGCAGCTCGCGTTCATCGTGGCGGCGGAGCAGGTTGTACTGATTCTGCATCGCGACGAACTGGGTCCAGCCGTTCATCGCGGCGGCGTGCTGGAGCTTGGCGAACTGCCATGCGTACATGGACGAGGCCCCGATGTAGCGGACCTTCCCGGCCCTGACGATGTCATGGAGCGCTTCCATGGTCTCTTCGACCGGAGCGTCGGGATCGAAGCGGTGAATCTGGTAAAGGTCGATGTAATCGGTGCCGAGCCGGGTCAGCGAGGCGTCGACCTGCTCGAGGACCGCCTTGCGGGACAGGCCCTGCCCGCCCGGGCCGTCATGCATCCGGCCGAACACCTTGGTGGCCAGCACAATGTCCTCACGGCGGGAGTAATGCCTGATCGCACGGCCGACAACCTCCTCGGACGTGCCGAGCTGGTAGACGTTCGCGGTATCCCAGAACGTCACCCCGGCGTCGACGGCCTGGCGAAAGAACGGCTGAGCATCGTCGTCATCCAGGGCCCAGGTGTGAGCTCCCGGGGTGGCCGGATCTCCGTAGCTCATACAGCCCAGCGCGATCGGGCTGACCTTCAGCCCGGTTTTGCCCAGGCGAACGTTCTGCATCGGAGCCCCTTTCCTGTTACTGCGCCGGCCTCGGGGGCGTGCTCACCCGACGGTGGCTGGCGCTGATCGTGCCACATGCCCGTGCAGGCTGCCGTTCGGCAGCGCAATGCATCTGGGCATTCGACCTGTTCCGCTGCATTCTCGCCGACGGATCGGTCCGACATCATTGCGCGCAGCGCGGCAAGAGTCCGCTTGGTGCTAGCTCTGCTGTCTGTCGGAGTCCGGTTCCTTAGTGGCCCCCAGGTCGTGATGGAGGCCGGACGTCCTTCGCTATCGCGCACAGGTAACGGGAGGTCGCGTGCCGCTGGATCAGCCTTCCGACGGGACCAGCGATCCGGGCAATTGCGGTGGATGGCCGGGAAAAGGCAGTGATCGTGAAGGTGACGGCGTCGTTGGGCGCGTGCTCGACGACGAAGGCTTCTTCTCCTGATTCCGGATGGCCGCGCAGGGTGCCATAGGCAAAGCCCAGCCGCCGCGGCTCGGCGACGGTGTAGACGACCCGGCACGGCGCGCTGATCCGGACGGGGCCTGCGCCGATACTCAGCAGGACAACCGCGCCGGGGCTTGCCGTCGGCGCTGATGCTGCGACCCGCACTCCAGCGCGGCTGTGAACGCTCCAGCTGAGCAGGCTGTCGGCGGCGACCGCGAAAGCCGCCGAACCGGCCCCGACCGCGACGCTGCGATGCACATGATGGTATCCGGGCGGTAGCGGACCCGCCGTCTGGCCAACCTCGGCATAGGTCAGGTCCGCCGCGGTCAGCCTGCGCTGCAGGGCTGAGCTCATCGGCGCGACAGGCACATAGCGATCATGCCCCAGATTTGCAATCGGCCACGGTGCGGCCGAAGCGGTTGATCGGAGAGCCGCCATAGTTGGATTAATGACCGGTCAGAGCGATGGCCTTCCCGTGCTGGTGGCTACGGCAAAGTGTGATCCTCTGCGCACGCGCCGAGTTTCGGCGCGGCGAGCCTGGTGTCTGGGGTGGCGAATGGCAAGGGCACGATGACGGAGACGTTCCTGGTGTGGTTCCAGACGGTCCCGCCTCGGCCGTCCTGGGTTGCCTACAGGGACAGGTCAACGGGGACCTTTTCTGTAGCTGGTGATCACGCTCGATTCGTGCCGAGGAGAGGCGAACCCGTGCTGATCGAGCATGTTTTCCGTGTGAGCAAGGGCTGGAAGGCCTCCACCTACGCGACGCCACTGATTTCCGTCGTGGACACCTACATCGAGGTGCTGTATGGCGATCGGGTGAATCCGCAGGTCGCTTACATCAACGATGGCCGCTGGTTCGGGCTGGCGACCTACCTGCCGCACCGGCAGCTGCTTAACGCCATAAGGTCACTCGTACCAAACGATCAGCATTGACAACGCGATGAACGAGCGGCCCTTGCGGAGCCTGGACAGGCTTACAGTCAGGCCGTGGCGAGGCTAGCCGCCGCAGATCACCAGGAAGGAACACAATGCCGCAGCTCAGTGCCGACCGGTACTTCGCGGAGATCGAGGCATCCACGGCGGGGCTGGTGGAGGTATTGGCTGAGCACGATCAGAGCCTGCCAATCCCCACCTGCCCGGAATGGACACTGCGTCAGCTTGTCACGCACGTTGGCAGAGCGCACCGGTGGGCGGCCGAGATCACGCGTACGAGGTCTGACACGTTCATTCCGTTCCGCGAGGTACCAGACGGCAAGTTGCCGGATGATCGCGGCGAGCAGTGCGCGTGGCTGCGAGCCGGCGCGGCGCGGATCATCGACGCTGTGGGGGAAGCGGGCAGTGATCTCGTCTGGTCGTTCACCGGCCAGGTGCCTGCCGGTTTCTGGATACGGCGGATGGCGCACGAGACGCTCGTACACCGAGCCGACGCCCAACTCGCTGCCGACGCCGAGCCGGAGCCAGTCATTGACGCGGAGGTCGCTGCCGATGCCATCGACGAATGGCTGATGCTTCTGACCGGCGGGATTCTCGGCAACGCTGACGAGCGGACCAAGGCGCTGCCCGCCGGTGCTGGCCTGCACATACACGCAACCGATGACGGACTTGGCGGTCGCGGCGAGTGGATGATCCGGCACGACGCGGGCGGTCTGACGGTTGAGCCAGGTCATGGCAAGGGCGATGCAACCCTCATCGGCCCCGCCGCCAGCTTGCTGCTCGTGTTGATGCGGCGAAGGCCGGTTTCCGATCCGGCTGTGACCGTTTACGGGGACAGCGCCGTGGTGGATGGCTGGCTGGCAAGCACCGCGTTCTGACGACTGACCTGCCGTCCGATGCCGACTCCCAGATCCGGACGACAGCAGCGCATCGACCAGTTTCGTCGACGTGCCGCGGGCTGATGATCCGAAACAGGCTCGGCACCGTTAATGCAAGCGACGAACGGTTGCGCGCTACTACCATCCTGATCGGCTTGATATCGCTGGTGCCAGCGACCTCACCTATGACGGAGGCACTTGATGCCGGGACAGATTCCGACGGGACAGATCCACCATCTGCGTCTTACGGTGACCGACCTCGAGCGGAGCAGGCACTTCTACACCAGCCTGCTCGGCTTCGACGTCGCGGTGGAGTCGCCACCCGCTGACGATCCAGCGGCCGCAGAGACGTTCAAGATCCTCTTCGGCGGAGTGGTCATGATTCGCGGCAGCCTGCTGATGGGCCTTCGGCCGATGGCTCCGGCCGGGGACCGCTTCAACGCCGACAGGGTGGGTCTTGATCATCTCAGCTTCAGCGTGGACAGCCGCGCCGATCTGGAACGCGCGGTGCAGTTGCTGGACGAGGCGGGCGTCACGCACGGCGAGATCACCAGCCTGCCGTCATTCGGAATCGACGTGCTGTCATTTGAAGACCCGGATGGCGTGCAGCTTGAGCTAACCGCCCCGACGGTTTAGCCCCACGTTGCAGTGAGGTGTCGCGGCCTGCCCAGACGGCTCCGGCCACACCTCCGAGGACAAGTACTGCCCCGATGGCCACAAACCAGGTCATGATGCCGAAGATCGCACCGATCGTTCCGTACGTCTGGCTGTCATGGACGATTGTCCCGGAGAAATAGAACTTGGAGAAACCCCGAGCCCCGCGAACAAGACTGCAGCATGCCGGCACCGAACAGCATGATCTGACTCGAAAAATCAAGGGCCTTCAATCCATGACGAAGCGTTGCGCCACAGACCCCTCGAATAGCTCGCGTGCAACTACCAGGGCCTTGTATCGCGCAAAGCGCCGTGGCCCTCGTTCCCCCTCAGGAGCAGGCTGATTCTCGTGATGATCGGGCTGGCCCATCGCGCTGCTCCCCTCCGGCCATCTCGGTTCCCGAACGAAACCATCGTGAACCACATACCCATGGCCAGGTCGCTCGGCTGTCCGCGGGCGTCAGCCGGTCAGGTTGTCGCTCCGGTACCAGCTGGCCGTCGCGACAGGATGCAGAATTCGTTCCCTTCCGGGTCGGTCAGGGTGATCCAGCCGCTTCCGTCGGGCCTGCGAAAGTCGGCGAGGAACTTAGCCCCCAGGCCGATGACCCGCTCGACCTCCTCCTCGCGGGTGCGGTCCGCCGGGCGCAGGTCGAGATGGACACGGTTCTTGACCTGCTTGGTGTCGGGAACGGTGACAAACAGCAGCAACTGACTGCTATCACGCGAGGTGATCAGGCATTCCTCGTGTCCTGGCAGGTTGGGGTCGTCGGGGTCTTCAATGAAGTCGAGTACCTGCGACCAGAAGATCGACTGCCCGTAGGCGTCGATGGCGTCGAATGTCGTGTGGGATATCCGGCTCGTCATGCTGGCAGCTTTGGCTGTCCGGCGCGTCGCGTCAAACGTGTTTCCCGAGGCCGAGCCTAGGGCTTGGCCGACGCGCGTCACGCCGTCCTGTCCTGTGCGGGAACACGCTGGGTGCGTCCTGGCATAGACAGGTGTCCTGTCCATGAGCGAAAGGCCGCCCGTGATACGTCACGACGAAGGCGTTGCCCGGCAAGCGCCGGCGAGCGCTCCGTCCGGCCGTGGCACTGCAGCCATTGCAGCCATTGCAGCCACAGCAGCCCACGACGACGACGCCACCGTTATCCGTCACTCGATGGCCGATCCGGAGGAGTTCGCTCAACTCGTCCACCGGCACGCCGCGCCCATCACCCGCTATGTGACCCGCCGCCTCGGCACCGATGCCGCCGAGGACGTGGCCGCGGAAACGTTCCTCGTTGCCTTCCGTCAGCGAGCCAGCTACACCTGCGACGGCCGCGACTGCCTGCCGTGGCTGTATGGCATCGCGACCCGGTTGTGCCACCGCTACTGGCGCATCGAGACCAGGCAGTTCCGGCTGCTGGCCCGCACAGGGGCAGATCCCGTCATCGAGCCGTTCACCGACCAGGTCGAGGCGCGGGTTGCCGCGAGCGCGGTAAAGGCAAGGCTGGCCGAGGCGCTGTCCAGGTTGCCGAAGGCCCAGCGCGATGCCCTCCTGCTACAGGCCTGGGCCGACCTCACCTACGACCAGATCGCGAGGGCGACCGGCGTGCACATCGGCACCGTCCAGTCCCGCATCAGCCGCGCTCGCCGCCGTCTGCGCGAGCAGCTGGCAGACCTCGACCCCGTGCAGCGGAACGAAGGAGACCTTCGGTGAACGAGCTCGAATTGCTAGCGTCCCTGCGCGATGAGGTCCCGCTGACCGCCAGTACCCGTATCGAGCGTGCCGTTTTGGCGGAGATCGCGGCGCCGCTACAGCACGCACCGGACGGCAGCCGTGGGCATGGCACATCGCGACCCGGCCATGGCCGGGCTTCCCGGCGCGCGCTCCGGCCGGTGGTCGCCGGTGTGCTCGCGGCCGCGGTCGGTGCGGGTGTCTACGCAGGTGTCGAGCGAGCCGGCTCAGCGCATCGGGCACACGTGAGCACGGTGGCGTGGTCCGGCCGGCCGGCGATGCCGTGGCCGAGCACTGCTCACCCTAGCTACGGCCGGGCGACCAGCGAGGCTCAGCTGATCGCTTACGTCTCCCGCGCCGCGACCGCTGTTCCGGGGCGCGCACCGAATCCCGGCGAGTGGGTTGCGGTAAAGGTCGAGCACGCCGGCTCGTCGGGCGGCGAAGGGGGCTATCTGTTCGGTCCGCCGGACAAGCGCGATATTTCTCTGTCGTGGGTCCGCGCCGACGGCTGCGCGGGAGCGAGCATTCCGCCGCTTCCGGCGACCACAGGGCCGGCGGCGACCATCACCGGGAAGCTCACCATCGAGACAAGCGGCTACTACGGCCCCGGCTGCCAGGGCAGCTCCCTGGGCGGCTGGAAGAGCGTCACCTACGCCTACCTGGATTCGCTCCCGACCGACCCGGCCGCCCTCGAGGATGTGCTGGCGCAGAGCGCTGGCCCCGTTGTCGCGGCCAACCGCGCTCAGGCGATCTTCCAGGCGATCGACGTACTGCTCGACGCCGGTGAGATGGAAGGCGTCGTGGTCCCGCCGAAGCTGTCTGCCGCCATGTACCGCGTGCTGCAGCAGCTGCCTGGCGTGCAGTTCGAGAGCGGCACGGACCTCGCCGGACGGCAGGGCCTCGGGTTCTACATGGTGCTCGAGGGCTACTACAAGCTTGAGATGGTGATCAACCCGGACACCTACACCTTCATGGGCTTCAAGGACGTGGCGATCCGCGATCACACGATGGCCGCCACCGATGGCACCCGGTACGTCAAGGCCGGCCACGTGATGGGCTGGGCAGCCCTCCTGGGCCAGGCCATAGTCGAACAGCCGGGGCAGCTACCCAGCTAATCCCGGTACGGGGGGACCCATCCCTCGGACATCCCGGAGTTTTCAGCGATACAAACCAGTACAACTCTGGCGTGAAGTTGGCTGGAAACACCGGTACGTCGGAGGCGCCACTCGAAACTGAGTTCTAGTGTGGACTGGAATTGTCAGCGCGAGTCGTTAGGCTGATCGAGTAGATGTCAGGCCGGGTCAGCCCGCGCCGGGGAGCAGCAGGGGGCGACGGATGGGCTGGAATAACCCGCCGGTGCCGTGGCGGGAGTTCGAGCGCCGCCTGTCCTGGGGGACGGGCAGCGAGTCGGCCGTGCCGGGGGAGCCAGTCGGCCCGCTGACCCCAGTCGGCCTGCCGCGTCCGGTGACCCGGCTGCCGGCCGAGCCGGTCACCCCGCCGGGGCTGCCGTGGGCGGAGCTGCACTGTCATTCCTCCTACAGCTTCCTGGACGGCGCGTCCTGCCCGTCTGACCTGGTGCGCGAGGCGGCGGCGCGCGGCCTGTCCGCCCTCGCCATCACCGACCACGACGGCATGTACGGGGTGCCGCAGTTCGCCCAGGCGGCCGCGCGGCTGCGGGACGAGGGCATCAGCCTCGGTACCGTCTTCGGCGCCGAGCTCAGTCTCGACCGCCTGCCTGGCGGGCGGACCGGCGTCCCGGACCCGGCCGGCCTGCACCTGCTCGTGCTGGCCCGCGACCCGGAGGGGTACCGGCGGCTGTGCCGGGTCATCAGCACCGCGCAGCTGGCGGGCGGCGAGAAGGGCATGCCGCGCTACGACGAGCTCGCGCTGGCCGGTGCCCACGACGGGCACTGGGTGGTCCTCACCGGCTGCCGCAAGGCCGCGGTGCCGGCCGCGCTGGCGGCGCGCGGGCCCCGAGCCGCCGCGCGGGAACTGGCCAGGCTGACCGAGGCGTTCGGCCCGGCGAACGTCCGGGTCGAGCTGACCATAGGTGACGATCCGGCCGACGACGAGCGCAACGACGCGCTGACCGCGCTCGCGTGCGCGGCTGGCCTGGACACCATCGCCACCAGCAACGTGCACTACGCCGCGCCGCAGGACGCCCGGCTGGCGCAGGCGCTGGCCGCGATCCGGGCCCGGTCCAGCCTGGACGACATGGACGGCTGGCTGGCCGCCTCGGGCGGCGGCTATCTGCGCTCGGGCGCGGAGATGGCCGTCAGGCTGCGCCGTTACCCCGGTATCGCAGAGCGGACGGTGGAGCTGGCCGGCGAGTGCGCGTTTGACTTCCACGTCATCGCGCCGCGGCTGCCGGACTGCCCGGTCCCGGCCGGGCACACCGAGGCCAGCTGGCTGCGCGAGCTGGTCGCGCGGAAGGCGCCCGGCCGCTACGGCCCGCCAGAAGCTGAGCGCGTCGGCGGCGCCTATGCGCAGATCGCCCGCGAGCTCGACGTCATCGTGCAGCTCAACTTCCCCGGCTACTTCCTGATCGTGCACGAGATCGTGGAGTTCTGCGAGGACAACGGCATCCTGTGCCAGGGCCGGGGATCGGCGGCGAACTCGGCGGTCTGCTACGCGCTCGGCATCACCAGCGTCGACCCCATCCAGCACGGGCTGCTGTTCGAGCGGTTCCTGTCGGAGGGCCGGGACGGCCCGCCCGACATCGACCTGGACATCGAGCACCGGCGGCGCGAGGAGGTCATCCAGCACGTCTACGCCCGCTACGGCCGCGAACGCGCGGCCCAGGTGGCGAACGTGATCAGCTATCGGCCGCGAATGGCCCTGCGGGACGCCGGACGGGCGCTCGGCTACGAGCCGGACCAGCTGGACGAGTGGTCGCGGCAGGTCGGCCCGCGCAGCTACGCACCCGGCCAGCCGGTCCCGCCGGACGCCGGCGTGCCCGACGCCGTGGTCGAGCTGGCCGGGCTGATGCAGCGGCTGCCGCGGCATCTCGGCATCCACTCCGGCGGCATGGTGCTCTGCGACCGGCCGGTGGGCGAGGTGTGCCCGGTCGAGTGGGCCCGGATGCCGAACCGCAGTGTGCTGCAGTGGGACAAGGACGACTGCGCGTACGCGGGCCTGGTGAAGTTCGATCTGCTCGGGCTCGGAATGCTGACCGCGCTGCGGGACTGCTTCGACCTGGTCGAGCAGGTGCACGGCGTTCGCTGGAACCTGCACTCGATCCCGCAGGAAGATCCCGGCGTCTACACGATGTTGCAGGCCGCCGACACCGTCGGGGTGTTCCAGGTCGAGTCGCGGGCGCAGATGGCCACGCTGCCTCGACTGCGCCCGGAGAAGTTCTACGACCTGGTGGTCGAGGTCGCGCTGATCCGGCCGGGCCCGATCCAGGGCGGGTCGGTGCACCCGTACATGCGCCGCCGCCACGGTGACGAGGAATCCGACCTGCCGCACCCGCTGATGGCGCACGCCCTCGGCAAGACGCTCGGGGTGCCGCTGTTCCAGGAGCAGATGATGCAGATCGCCATCGACTGTGCCGGGTTCAGCCCGTCCGAAGCCGACCGGCTGCGGCAGGCGATGAGCTCCAAGCGCGCGCCGGAGCGGATCGAGGAGCTGCGCGAGCGGCTGCTCACCGGGATGGCCGAGCGGGACATCCCGCCGGATGTCGCCGAGGACATCTACGTCAAGATCCTGGCGTTCTCCAGCTACGGCTTCCCCGAGTCGCACGCGATCAGCTTCGCCTACCTGGTCTACGCGAGCGCGTGGCTGAAGTGCTACTACCCGGCCGCGTTCACCGCTGCGCTGCTGCGCGCCCAGCCGATGGGCTTCTACGCGCCCGCCAGCCTGATCAGCGACGTGCGCCGGCACGGCGTGCAGGTCCGTGGCGTGGACGTCAATGTCAGCGGGGTGCTGGCGACCCTGGAAAAGAACGAAGAGCGGGGGAACGGGGTCATCGGGGCTGATTCCCCGTCAGGTGGCCAGCCGGTTCCGGGCCAGCCAGTAATCAGGCTCGGGCTCTCGGAGGTCCGTAACCTCGGCACCAGCGCCGCCGAACAGGTCGTGGTCGGCCAGCCGTATGCAGACCTGGAGGACTTCGCCCGGCGGACCACGCTGTCGGCCGCCGCGCTGGAGGCGCTGGCGATGGGCGGGGCGTTCGGCTGCTTCGGGGTGAGCCGGCGGGAGGGGTTGTGGGCGGCCGGGGCCGCGGCGACCATCGGGCCTGGCCAGCTGCCCGGCACGACGCTCGGCATGGCCGCGCCGCAGCTGCCGGCGATGACGGCCGCCGAGGAGACGTTCGCCGACCTGTGGGCTACCGGCACCTACGGCACGCATCCGATCGAGCACATCCGCGGCTTGCTGAACGAGCGGGACGTGCTGCCCGCGGCGAGCCTGACGGCCGCGGTCAACGGCCGGAACGTGCTGGTCGGCGGCCTGGTCACGCACCGCCAGCAGCCGGGAACGGCCCGCGGCGTGGTGTTCCTCAGCCTGGAGGACGAGACCGGGATGGCGAACATCATCATCCCGCCGCACGTGTGGCAGCGCTTCCGCTCGATCGGGGTCAGCGCGAGCGCCCTGCTGGTGCACGGCCGGGTCGAGCGGCTGGACGGCGCGGTCAGCCTGCTCGCCACCCGGCTGGAACGGCTGCGGGTGGTCGCCGCAGCCCGCAGCCGCGACTTCCGCTAGTCAGCTTCCTGCGCTTCGCGCAGCGCACTCTCGGCGTCTGCTACGCGCTCGGCGCGCAGGCCAGCCTCTCTCGCCTGCGTCACCGCGCTCGTCAGCACTTCGATTGCCCGCTCCCGGTGGCCGGCCGCGAGCTCGGCTCTGCCCAGCGCCACCTGCCCGCTCGGAATGCGGCGCGGGTCACCGAGTTCCTCCCGCAGGTCGAGCGAGAGCCGAAGGTGCCGCACCGCCACCGAGGGCTGCTCGTCCTCGGCCAGGTAGTAGAAGCCGACGTGCCGGTGCACCTCGGAACGCAGATAGAGGTCGCCATCGGAGTCCGGCGCGTAGGCCAGCTCGAGAGCCTGCCAGTAGTACGGCATCGCGGAGCTCCAGTCGCGGTGCAGCACCTGGTAGACCAGACCGAGCCCGAACAGCGAGTGCGCCGTCGCAGCGCTCGCTCCAGCTTCCTGCCAGGCTGTCAGCGCCTCCCGGAACAGGCGCTCTTCAGCCTCGATGTCCTCGGCTGGGACCGTCCCGCCGGTCATGAGCCTGGTGATGTTCTCGCTGTGCGCCACCATGCCCAGCAGATCGAGGGCACGCGCTCGGCCAGTATGGTCGCCGGCCCCCCCGGCCTCCGTGTGCGCCTGCGTGAGAAGTGCCCTGGCCGGTCCGAAGTCGCCGGTCCTGAATAAGGCTTCCGCGAGCGCGTCGTCACCTTCCGCGAGCAGTCCGGCGATTCGATCCGTCACGCCGGAGATCGTAACGCGGCCCGCACGCGGCCGCGACCTTCGTTAGCCGTTCCGTCGTTGGTGCCGCGGTCGGCTGGGGTCAGTCGAACGTCCGACGGGAGGCCCCACTCCGCGAGCAGGCTGGTCATGTCTGTCAGCGCGGCAGCCACCGGTTGATGGGTGACAGACTGCCTCTGCCAACCACCATCTACTTCCGGATCGGTGCTTTCGTGAGTGACGAGCAAGTGAGCGGCCTCGACACCTCGGTTGCGCATCCGGCGCGCGTGTACGACTACTGGCTCGGCGGCAAGGACAATTTCGCCGCTGACCGGGAAGCGGCCGAGCGGGTGCTCGCTGTCACGCCGGGCCTGCGGCAGCGCGTGCAGGCCAACCGCGCGTTCCTGGCTCGCGCGGTGCGCTACCTCGCGACCGAGGCCGGGATCCGGCAGTTCCTCGACATCGGCACCGGCATTCCCTCGGCGAACAACACCCACGAGGTTGCCCAGTCAGCAGCGCCGGATTCGCGCGTCGTCTACGTGGACAACGATCCCATCGTGCTTATTCACGCCAGGGCGTTGCTGGTGAGTGCGCCCAAGGGGGCCACCCAGTACGTCGAGGGCGACCTGCGGCAGCCCGGTCCCGTTCTCGAGGCAGCGGCGCGGACGATCGATTTCAGTCAGCCGGTCGCGCTGCTGCTGATCGGGGTCTTGCACCTGATCCAGGACTCCGAGGGTCCCCATGAGATCGTGACCGGCCTCATGGCGGCGCTCCCGTCCGGCAGCTACCTCGCGATCTCTCATCCGGCCTTGGACATAGCCCCTGGCCAGGCAGAGGCGCAGCGGCGTTACAACGAGCGCGTATCGACCCCGCAAACGCTGCGGACCGAGCAGGAGGTCGCGCGGTTCTTCGACGGGCTGGAGCTAGTGCCTCCCGGCGTGACGTACGTGCATGGCTGGCGGCCCGACCCGGCCGACCCAGTCCCGCCGGGCGGCGTGTCCGCCTACGGCGGCGTGGCCCGCAAGCCATAACAGACGCTCCGGAGGCAGGCAGGGCCGGGGAGGGCGGACCCGGACTCCCGCCAAGGCAGTCTTATTAGTAGAATTCCGGCATTAACTATGTGCCGGGTCATGGCTGGCTCAGCCAGCTCCGACTTTGCTTCGAAGGCGGGGCAATTTGTCTGCCCGTGCGCGAGGATGGTCAAACACGGAGGCGACTGGTGAACCGCACGTGACCTGCGGTGCACTGGTGATGAGCAGGTATGGCGAAGAACGTCGGCAAGGAGCAGCATGCCGTTCGATGTAGCCCGCACCTTCGCGGAGCGCTCAGGCGAAAACTTCGCCCTCCACGAGCGGTACATGAACCACCAGCTCGCGCGGACGCTGCGGACTCTCGGGTTCGACCGTAACTACATCCGGGCCGATGGCTGCTACCTCTGGGATGACGCAGGCGCACGCTACCTCGACTTCCTGTCCGGGTTTGGCGTCTACGCCCTCGGCCGCAGCCACCCCGCGATCAAAGCCGCGCTGCACCAGGCCATCGATCTTGACCTGCCGAATATGGTCCAGATGGACTGCGCCCTGCTGCCCGGGCTGCTCGCCGAGCAGCTCGTTGGCCGGGCCCACCAGGGCATCAGCCGGGTGTTCTTCTGCAATTCCGGTGCCGAGTCGGTCGAGGCGGCGATCAAGTTCGCCCGGCAGTTCACCCAGCGCTCCAAGATCGTCTACGCCGACCACGCATTCCACGGCCTGACCACCGGTGCGCTAGCGCTCAACGGCGGCAAGGAGTTCCGGAAGGGCTTCGGGACACTGATCGAGTCAGCCGGGGTTGCGTTTGGCGACATCGAGGCGCTCGAGCAGCAGTTGCGCAATAAGGACGTGGCCGCGTTCGTGGTCGAGCCGATCCAGGGCAAGGGCGTCTACTGCGCCACCCCGGAGTACTGGCGAGCGGCTCAGGCGTTGTGCCGCCGGTACGGCACGCTGCTGGTCACCGACGAAGTGCAGACCGGCCTGGGCCGGACCGGGAAGTTCTTCTGCCACGAGCACTGGGGTCTTGAGCCCGACATCATCACTATCTCGAAGGCCCTGTCTGGCGGCTTCGTGCCGATCGGCGCCATGCTCACCACCGAGCGAGTGTTCTCGAGCGTCCACAACTCCATGGAGGACGCGCTCAAGCACTCGAGCACCTTCGGGCGCAACCAGCTCGCGATGGTGGCCGCGCTGGCGACGCTCGCGGCCTTCGACGACGAGGACATCGTCACGCGGACCGAGCGCACCGGCGCCGACCTGCAGGCGAAGCTGCGCGCCCTCGCCGAGCGGCACGACCTGATCCGGGACGTCCGCGGTCTCGGGCTCATGATCGGTATCGAGTTCGGGGAACCCTCGTCGCGGTCAGCTGCCCGCCGGTTCCGCACCATGGAACGGCTGCGGACCGGCATGTTCTCCCAGATGGTCGTTGTCCCGCTGTTCCACCGGCACCGGATCATCACCCAGGTGGCGGCCGACAACGTCAACATCATCAAGCTGCTCCCGCCGCTGATCACCGGCCAGGAAGAAGTCGACTACTTCGTGCAGGCCCTGGACGAGGTGATGGCCGACGCGCAGCGAGGAGCCGGGCTCACCTACGAAGTCGGCCGCACGATGGCGCTCGGCGCCCTGCGGCGCAAGTCCGAGCGCAGCGTTGCGAGCTCCGGGCATGCTGCCGCTGCTGACGGAGCCGCTCCGGCCGCGGCGGCGGCCGCGGTCGTCGACCAGGAGCTGCCGTTAAAAGGTGATGGCACGCTGGCCGCGCCGCGCCTGGCAAGCTCGCCGAGCGTGCCCGCGGTGGCGTCGATCCAGCGCGGTGACCGAGTCGTCATCACCGGTGCCTCGGGCTTTATCGGGTCCGCCGTCACCCGAGCCGTGCAGGCCAGGGGTGCCAAGGTCGTCGCGCTTGTCGAGCCGGGCGCCGACACCCGGAACCTCGCCGGGATCCCGGACGTCGAGCGCGCAGTGGTGGACATCCGGGACGCCGAGGCCGTCCGAGCCGTCTTCGACGGTGCCCGGTATGCCTTTCACCTCGCTGCCGTGTACCGGTTCTGGGCGCGCGATCCGAACATCTTCCGAGATGTCAACGTGGGCGGCACGCGCAACGTCATCGACGCGGCCCTCGCGGCCGGGTGCGAGCGGCTCGTCTACACCTCGACGGTTGGAGTCCTCGGGCTGGAGCGGACCCGGCTCGGCGTGCCCGCTGACGAGACCTGTCAGGCAGACATCGGGCATCTGTTCGGCGACTACAAGCGGACGAAGTTCGCGGCCGAGCACGAGGTGCTGCGCGCCGCCGCCGAGGGCCTCGACGTCAGCCTCGTCCTGCCGACCTTCCCGCTTGGCCCGGGGGACACGGCGCCGACGCCCACCGGCAAGGTAGTGCTGGACTTCCTCAACGGCAGGCTGCCCGGTATCGCCGACACCGCGCTGAACGTGTGCCACGTCGACGACCTGGCCCTCGGCCACCTCGCGGCGCTCGAGCACGGCCGGGCTGGCCGGAGCTACATTCTCGGCGGCGAGAACATGACCATGCGGGAGATTCTCAAGGCACTGGCCGACTGCTCAGGCCTGCCGATGCCATGGCTCCCGGTACCGCCATCGGTGGTGGTGGCGGCCGGGGTCGCGTCGACGCTGGTCGAGGGCCGCCTGCTGCACCGGGAGCCGCACGTGCCGCTCGAAGCGGCGCGGATGTCGACCACGAAGATGATCTTCAGTGACGACCGCGCCCGGGCCGAGATCGGGCACAAGTCGCGGCCCGCCCGCCTCGCGATCGAGGACTCGGCGCGCTGGTTCGCGGAGAACGGCTACGTTCGGCGGAAGCGGCTCGCGGCGATCAGGTGGCCGCGCTAGCCGCTGGCGCTGGCGCCCCTGACACCACGCCTGTCGATGGGTGGCGACGGCGGTCAGTCTCAATCCCGTGTCAGCCTGGTGTCTACTCCCCGCGCGAGACCTGACCAGCGGCGCTCAGCTGGTTACGATCCCGCCATGGGTCTGCTCAGAAAGGTCAGC
Organism: uncultured Actinomycetota bacterium; assembly: GCA_963718765.1. GTDB lineage: Bacteria > Actinomycetota > Actinomycetes > Streptosporangiales > Streptosporangiaceae > JAJYUU01. Next base: position 787,234 of record CAVQZV010000011.1, on the reverse strand, counting down.
GCACCGCAGCAACCGAGTCAGGCGGCAGCGGCGCCGACCGCAGCCGAGAAGCTGCAGCATGTCATCAACACCGCAGGCAAGGCGTCGCTCTTCGCGTACAGCGACCTCGTCAAGAAGGTCGACTGCTCACGGTGCGGAGCCCCCAAGCAGCTGCCGTCCAAGACTGCATACCTGTACTGCGACCACTGCGGTTCCCTGGTCGACTACGACTTCCGGCTGGCAAACCTCGGCACCAACGCCGGGTACACCAACACTGTCTACCGGCAGCTCGTCGCCCCCATACAGGCGCAGATCGATCGAACGCGGGCGTTCCAGGACAAGGATCGATACCGCGAGCTCTATAAGGCCGTCTTCCTGGAGTGGCTCCGCCAGTGTCCTCAGGCGGCGTCGCCGCGTGTGGCCTCAGACGAGGAGTTCCGGGACCGGATGGCGAACTACATGACCGAGTGCACGGTCGTCAGGGATTTCGACCCGAACCTCGCCATGCTCGATGTGAAGTTCAACATGGCGGTGCGCGGCCTGAAGCGACGGCCAATGCCGGACGGCCAGGCCTGGCGGGTCAGCGACGAGATCTGGCAGGTCGCCAGCTTGTTCAAGGAGCAGATGGAAGCGACGTACAAGCTCCTGGATGAACGAGGCGTACTCGCCATGGATCCGGACGAGGCCCCGCCAGGCGTCCCTGTCCGGATGGAGTACTCGACCTTCTGTCAGGGCTGGGTCCCGCACCTTGACCAAAAGCAGGCCGACTACCTGCTGGGAATGTTCGGCCTGACGGGCGAGTACAGGCGGGTGGACGTCACTGACGCGGAAACTAGGAAATGCGGCGGGTGCGGTGACGAGCTGAAGGTCCTGCCGGACGCCCGTGCGGTCGTATGCGAGTCATGCGGCCGCAAGCTCGACATCGCCGGCGGCCAGACACCATGCCAGACCTGCGGTGCGCCGCTGTCCTTCCCGGTTGGTGTCAGCCGGATCGAATGCCCGTACTGCCGGAGCGAGACGCACAGAATCTGACGCCGCAGGCCGCCCGCCGCGAGCTGACGGGCGGCCCGTCGACCGGGTGCTTTCCTAGATTCGCCTGATTGCCGTTAGCCAGGCCGGCGCGCCGTTGTCGTCGTGGAATCTCGCCTGGCGCCGAGTAACCGCTGCGTCAGATACCCGCCAGGTCAAGCCAGACCGCGGTCGGGTCGGAAGGGTCGACGGCGCCCTGGAGCGTCATTCCCGGCCGGAGCCGACCGATCTGCATCTGGCTAACCGCCTGCTGGGCGGTCGCTGGGTACGGCGGCATCCCGTCGGTCATCACGGTGAGCTCGAACTCGACGAGCAGATCGAAGTTGATCATTCCGACCTGGCGCATGTTCGAGATCATCACGGTCCTGCGCACCGCAGTTCCGTCGGCCAGGCCAGCGGCCGCCGCGGCGGCGGCGTTCGCAGTCTGGGTCTGCGCCGCCATTATCTGGTTGGCCCTGGCCATCCGCTCCTGTGCCGCCGCCATCCGATCGGCGGCGGGCGGCATGGTCTTCTCGATCTCCTTGGCCTGCTTCTGCAGGTTCCTCATGTCCTTGAACATGCCCATCGGTCATGCCTCCCGGTACAGCTCGTTGAAGCGCTTGGCAACGACCCGATGCGCCACGTGCGTTGTCCGCATGTCACCGGGGCTGGCACCTCTGGCACTATGACGGGGTGGACGCGCCGGATGCGTTTGATCTAGGTCGCTTCGTCAGCGCCCAGGATGCTGGCGGCAGCTACCGCAGCGCGGCGACCGAGCTGAGGGCGGGCCGGAAGACGAGCCACTGGATGTGGTACGTGTTCCCGCAGATCGCTGGCCTCGGCCGGAGCCCTGCATCGCAGCAGTACGCCATCCGGTCGCTCGACGAGGCCAGGGCCTACCTGGCGCACCCGGTTCTCGGCCCGCGACTGCTCGAGTGCGCGGGGATCCTCACTACCCTGTCCGGCCGGACGGCCGAGGACATTTTCGGCGGCATCGACACCATGAAACTGCGTTCCTCCATGACGCTTTTCCGGCACGCCGCGCCGGAGGAGCCGGTTTTCGGCAGCGTGCTCGGCCATTACTTCGGCGGCGTGCCTGACCCCGCCACGGAGCGGCTGATCAGTCAGGCAGGCTTCTAGGTCGCGTCGACTGGGCCGCCAGCTGGTGTAGCTGGGCGGTGACGTGGAGCAGCGATGGCCACCACCTCGGCGGCCCATGCCGTTGCGGGCTGCAGAGATGATCCATGACTACCCGGAAGATGACGGCGCGGGTGAGGTACTGGGGAACGTCGGGGTGGCCGCGGAGGATGGCGAGGACGCTCTCGTCTGCGCCTTCCCAGACCATCGCGTCAACGGCGACAACGGCGGTGGCGAACAGCGGGGGACGCCAGTATGGCGACAGGTCGATGATGCCAGGCGCCAGGCGGTGGTGGAACAGCACGTTGCCGGAGAGGTCTCCGTGGATCAACTGGTCACGGCCCTGGACCGGCCGTAGTTGTGCGGCGAGGGCGGCGATTACCGCCATTGCCACGCGCTCCAGCCAGCCGTGGTGAGCTCACCCGTGCGGGTTCGCACCGGCCGCGCCAGGCGGAACCCGTCGTCGGCGATGTTGTTGAGGACCGCTTCCTGCCATGCCAGGGCCTCTAGAGGCATGTCGAGCGGCTTGAGGACCAGGCCCCCGGCTCGCCAGGCCATCCCCTGACCACCGGACAACGGCTCAAGGAATGCCGTGTCCACATCGAAAGCGGCGAGGACCGGGGCCGTGGGCCTTCCTGTCACGCCAGAAATCATCGCCCACAGGCGGGCGCATGCACGCGGGTCAGCCGGGGGTGCGCGCTCATTGAGCAAAGTCGAGATCGTGGACGGCACGCAGCATGGCTGACTGATGAGAGCGGTCGGGCTCATACTTAGCCATGGCAGCAGTTCTCGCCGGACCAGTCGACGAAGGGCTTGCTGGCCATCTTTATGTTGCCGGCATGACCGAGTGAGGATGAAAGTGGATGACCAGGAGCTGAGCGCGAAGGCCAGGCGGCTTGCTGCCGCCGTGGAGCCTTTTGCGGGGCAGGTGTACTTCGCTCCCGAGTGCCACGCGCAGTACGTCACTCTGGGCTTTTCGCCGAGCCCTGCCGAGCGCCATGGGCTAGCGATGCCGGACGGGTCGGCGTACTTCTGCAGTCGGGGATCGTTGCTCGGGCAGGTGCCGGGCGAACTGGTCGCCGCGGCCTTTGCGGTGTTCAACCCGGCAGCCGTCATTCCGGCGGTGACATTCGGATGGTCACTAACCAACGCAATGACCATCGGGCAGGCAAGGACGGAGGGTTCTGTTGCCCAGCTCACCAGGATCCTCGGATCCGCGCCTGCGGGCATCGCACGACTGCGTGACGCCCTCGGCCGAGCCAGCACCTCGCTGCCGGTCGCTGGCAGGCCCTTGTACGCGGCTGTGCTCGCCCAGGAGGTGCCGGCCTCGCAGATGGGCGCGGCGTGGCGGTTCGCTGACAGGCTTCGCGAGTACCGCGGCGACTCGCATACGGCCGCCTGGACAGCTGCCGGCTTCGACGCCATCGAGATTGGCCTGATGACGGAGCTGTACTGGGGTTTGCCTCTCAAGACATACACCCGGTCGCGGGCCTGGTCCCATGACGACCTCGACGCCGGGATAACGCGACTCGAGGACCGCGGCCTCATCAAGGACGGTGCCTTTACTGTTCAAGGACGCGACGAGCGCGAGGCGATAGAGAAGTTTACCGATCGTCAATGTCGCCCCATTATTGTCTCCCTGGGAGATGAATTCGACGCCGTCATCAACGTGCTCACTCCGCTGGGCCGGGAGATTCGAAACAAGCACGGCTATCCCGCCTCGGGCCCGCACGATATCGCCCGCAGGGATGCTAGTCAGAGCTGATCATCTGAGTTATGCGCATTGTTTGACGACGAGTTGATCCTCAATTAACGTGCCTGACATGCCGCCAGGGGACGCTCAGACAACTGGAACGTTTCCTGTCGGCAGGGTCGTCGTGTGGCTGGCGAGTCGGGGCGTTGACCTCGCGGGCCCGGTCCGGGCTGATTTGATTTCTGGCGGCCGGTCCAACCTCACCTACACGCTGTCGGGCGCCGACGGGCACCGTGTCGTGCTGCGCCGGCCGCCCTCGGGCGGGATCCTGGCTACGGCGCACGACATGACCCGCGAGTGGCGGTTTATCAGCGCGCTGCGCGGCACCGGAGTCCCGGTGCCCGAGCCGCTCGCGCTGGCGGACACTGCGGTCCTTGGCGTCCCGTTCTACGTGATGTCCTATGTCGACGGGCTGGTGCTGCACAGTGCGGCGGAGGCGGTGGACTTGACTCCCGCCGCGCGCCAGTGCGCGGCAGCCAGTCTGATCGACACCATGGTTGCGCTCCACCAGTTGGACATCGACACGGTCGGTCTGGGCGACATCGGGCGCCGCGAAGACTACGTCGGCCGGCAGCTACGCCGCTGGAAGCGGCAGTGGGACCAGTCGTCGTGTACCGACATCACCGCTGTCGACGAAGCGTATAGGCGCCTTGCGGCGGCCGCGCCGCCGCAGTTGCGGACCGGTATCGTGCACGGGGATTTCCGGCTCGGCAACATGATCTGCGGAGCCGACGGAAAGATCCGTGCGGTCCTGGACTGGGAGCTAGCAACCCTCGGCGACCCGCTCGCCGACTTCGGCTGGACGCTCTCCTGGTGGGCGGAGCCGGGCCCACCGGACACGACAGTGGTCATGCCGGCAGCGCCGCCGTCGGTCCTGCCCGGCTTCCCACCGCGGCAGTGGCTGATGGCGCGGTACGCCGACGGTACCGGCGCAGATCTGGATCGCATCGACTTCTATCTCGCCTTCGCCTACTGGCGGGGCGCCTGCATCAGCGCTGGCGTACTGACTCGCTATGAATCCGGCGTCATGGGCAATGACGGGTTCGACCACAGTGCACTGCGGGCCAGGATCGCCAGCCAAGCCGAGGCGGCGATCGAAGTGCTCGACGAGCAGTGACGAAAGGGATCGCGTGATGGTGACCCGCGAGGAAGCTGCGCAGTTGCTGGTCAGTCAGGCGCCCCACTTCCAGCTCGACGACGTCGAGGTTTCCGGGATCCCGATGCGCGTCTATGTCAACGCGCCGGGGTCGCTTCGGTCCCTTCTGGAGTCCACCGCGTCGTTTGGTGAGCGCGAGTTCCTCGTCTATGAAAGTGAACGGTGGACGTATGCGGAGCACTTCCGCATCGTGGCCGGCCTCGCTCAGCGGTGGGCAGCTTAGGGCATCGGCAAGGGCGATCGTGTCGCGATTGCGATGCGTAAATACCCCGAATGGGCGATGAGCTTCTGGGCGGCGCAGGCTCTGGGCGCGATCGTCGTCCCGCTGAACGCGTGGTCGACAGGGCCGGACCTGGCCTATGTCATCCAGGACAGCCGGCCGACGATCCTGGTGGCGGACGGCGAGCGGGTTGCGAGCCTGGCCGGCCAATTGCCCACCCTGGCCTTGGAGCGGGTCGCCGCCGGATCGCCTGGCGCGGCAGACAGCCGCGTCGTTGCATGGGAAAAGGAACTCAGCGCGCTGGACAGCCACGCCACGCTTCCGCATGTGGACATCGACGCGGACGATGACGCCACGATTCTTTACACGTCAGGAACGACGGGTTACCCCAAGGTCGCCATTGGTACGCACCGAAATCACCTGACGAATCTGCGTAATACAGAGCTGAACGGTGCCATAGAGCTGGTGATTGCCGGGATAACCCCGCCTGCGGACCGTCCGCAGCCGAGCATCTTGCAAGTGTTTCCTTTTTTTTCATATCGCCGGGCTGTCGGGACTCTACGTATCGACCGCGATCGGCGCGAAGTTGTCGCTTTTGTATAAGTGGGATACCGGCCGAGCTATGGAGATGATTGCTCGGGAGAACATCAACTCGGCGGCCATGGTGCCGACGCTGCTGCGGCGGCTGATTGACTGGGCTGAGGACAAGGATGTGTCCTTGCCGAGCATGAGTGGACTTGGGGCAGGCGGCGCGCCTGTGCCACCGGATCTGATCCAGCGGCTCGAGGGTCGTTTCAGGCGCCGAATAGCAGCGACGAACGGTTACGGGCTGACCGAGACCACCTCCGCGGTGGTCATGAACTCAGGCGAGGAGTATTTCCGTCACCCCGATAGTGTCGGCCGCTTGTTCCCGGAGCTGATCTTCGGGTGGTAGACCAGGAAACCGGTCAGGACGTGCCTGCCGGGAGCATTGGTGAGCTCTGGTTTCGCGGCCCCAACGTCGTCCGGGGCTACTGGAACAAGCCGGCCGAGACTGATCAGGCATTCACCGACGGCTGGTTCCACACCGGCGACCTGGGTTACGTCGATACGGCTGGGCTGATTTATGTGGTCGACCGGCTGAAGGACGTGATAATCCGCGCTGGCGAGAATGTCTACTGTGCCGAGGTTGAGGCGGCCCTTTTTGACTTCCCGGGCGTCGAGGACGTCGCGGTCATCGGCCTGCCGCATACGTCGCTCGGCGAGGAGGTCGTCGCCGTGGTGGGCGCTACGGCCGGGTAGCCCCGAAGAGCCAGCGGCCATTCTGAAGCATGCCGCAGGCCGGCTGGCCACGTTCAAAGTCCCGACTCAGGTCATCTTTATCGACGATGAACTACCGCGGACGGCGACTGGCAAGGTCCTGAAGCGTCAACTGCGGGACCGGTTCGCCGCGATTCGGGAGCCGCGCGAAGGTCGTGAGGGGATCAGCGCCCGGTGAACCTGGGTTCGCGCTTCTCGAGGAAGGAGCGGACGCCTTCCCGGTGGTCGTCGGTCTGGAAGAGCGCGTCGAGCGTATCGCTTACCCACCGGCCGAGTGCCGTCCAGTCGGGATCAAGGGCTCTCCGGAGGCCATCCTTGATGGCACGGACGGCAAGCGGCGGGTTCGCCGCGATTCGGCGGGCCAGCGCCCATGCTGCCGAGGTGAGTTCCTCATGCGGCACCACCCGGCTGGCCAGTCCGATCGGCAAGCCTCGGCAGCGTCGATGATGTCGCCGGTCATCAGGAGTTCGGCGGCCTTTTCCCGGCCGACAAGCTGAGCCAGGCGGCCAAGACCCGCAGGATCGCTGACGAGGCCGCGGCGGACGAACAGTTCCCCGAATCTGGCGCGTTCGGACAGAATCCGGAAGTCGGCCATGAGGGCCAGCTCCATGCCCCACCCGACGGCGGCGCCGTTAACCGCGGCGATGACCGGGATGTCGGTGAACAACAGGGCGTCGGCGGCCGGGGTCAGCCGTGGCGTGTGCCGCCTCCGCTCCCGCACTTCGCCCGCACCCATGATGGCCCGGACGTCGTCGCCAGAGCAGAACGCCGGGTCAGCGCCGGTGACGATCAGAACGCGCGCGGACAGGTGGAGCACGGCGTCCTCGATCTCGGCAAACGTCTGATGACGCAGCGCGTTGCGTACCTCCGGCCGGTTCAGCGTCAGGACGGCGATCTCGTCGTCGAGCTGGAGCGTGATGTCTTCGTACGGCTGCGCCACGATGCCGTCCTCCAGAACCGCTCGACGCCGGCTGCGACCGGGCCCCGTAGCGTGAGTCTCCACCCACCCGATAGCAGGAGCAGCTATGGCAGAACCCGCAAGCTCGGCGCCCGTCCTGTACAGCGTGCGCGACGGCGTCGCCACTATCACGCTGAATCGGCCAGACAAGCTTAATGCGCTGACCGCCGAGATGATCGAGGGACTGTTTGAGGCATTTGACCAGACCGACGGTGACGACGATGTTCGCGCCGTCATCGTGACCGGTGCCGGGCGCGCGTTCTGTGCTGGCGCCGATCTGAGCCGCGGCGCGCGGACGTTCGACTACCGGAGGAACGCTGGCGATGCCGAGACGCACCGTGACCCGGGCGGTGTGCTCGCGCTGCGGATTTATCGCTCGCTGAAGCCGGTCATCGCCGCCATCAACGGGCCAGCGGTCGGTGTCGGCGCCACCATGACGCTGCCGATGGACATCCGGATCATGGCCGACACTGCACGGGTGGGATTCATCTTCGCGGCGCGTGGCATCGTGCCGGACGGGGCAGCGAGCTGGTTCCTGCCGCGGATAGTCGGCATCAGCCAGGCTCTGGAGTGGTGCCTGACCGCGCGAGTCGTGCCGGCGAGCGAGGCGCTGGCCGGCGGCCTTGTCCGCAGGCTCTGTCCTCCAAGTGAGGTACTGCCGGTGGCCACCCAGCTCGCGGCCGAGATCGCCGTGAACGCCGCGCCCGTCTCTGCGGTGATCACCAGGCAGCTGCTCTGGCAGATGCTGGGTGCCGACCACCCGATGGCGGCGCACCGCATCGAGTCGCGGGCAATCTTCGATACCGGCGGGATGGCCGACTCGGCCGAAGGGGTGGCCGCGTTCCTGGACAAGCGACAGCCGAGCTGGACACTGACGCCGACCGCGAATCTTCCTGAGTGGTTCCCGTGGCGGCCCGAGCCGCCCTTCGTTTAGTAGTCATTCGCCCAGCAGTCGAAGCCGTAGGCGCTGCTCTTCGGTCCGGCGCTCCGCGACGATTTGCTGCAGTTTGGCGGAGGAGCTTGTCCGGTGGTCCACCGGTAGGGTCACGTTATGGGCAGCGGAGAGCCCGATCCACCAGGCGTCAGCGTGAGGAGACCGCCAGAGGACGTGCTTCCGGCGATCGTGCCGGCGAGCCGGTTCCTCGTGCGCACCGATCGGCTGATCGTGGCCCTGTCCCATGTGGGCGTCTACCCGGACGGGTGCGTGCTCGAGGTGCTGGGACGTGCACGCGGTAGCGAGGTCAGTTTTGACGACTTCTTCCGGCTCGTGTTCACCGTGGACTTCGGCGCTCAGCGCGCCACGCTGTACGACAAGACCGCGCCGCATTGGCTGCCGGACGGGAGCCCGGCGCTCCAGCTGACGCCGGGCGGAATGCAGGGCGGCCAGTCGGATGAGCTGGTGGACGTGAGGCTCCCGCTCTGGCTCAGCCCGCTTCCGCCGCCCGTGACAGGGACCCTGTCTCTGGTGCGACATGAACCTGGCGCCGCGTCGACTAGCTGCTCGCTCGACGGCCGGGCCATCGTGGCAGCGGCCCAGGCTGCGCAGCCTTACTGGTGATCATTGGGCAGGCAGGATAAAACGGCCGCCCGCATCGCGGCCGACTGGAACGACGCTCGTCACCGCCTCGGCCGGCAGCGGGCCGTAGATGTGCGGGTACTCCTCGAGATCATCGGGCGGCGCCTCGTACCGGATAGGGGAGCCGACCCGCCCGCTGTCTATGACCAGCAGCACGAGGTTGTTGGCGTCGGCGTAGTACCGTTCCGCGACACCGCGCAGCTGGTGACGAAGCGAGCAGTGAATGAAGCCCTGCTCCGCCAGGGTCACGCCGCGCGTCGAGATCCGGTACTCGCCAGCCGCCGCGGCGGCAAGCCATTCGTCGCGGTCAGCGAGGTGAAACAGCTCGGCCACGCCGGCAGCAGCGGTCAGTCGAACGACGGCTTGCGGTCACGGGTCCGCTTCAGCTCGAAGAAGCCGTCCGCTTCGGACACCAGCGCCAGGCCGTCCCACAGCCGTCCGGCCGCCTCGCCCTTCGGGGCTGGCGTGATCACCGGGCCGAACAGCGCCCTGCCGCGAATCCGGACGACCGGCGTTCCGACGTCAAGCCCGACCTCGTCGAAGGCCTCGTGGTGTGACTTCTTGATCGCGTCGTCGAACTCGGCGCTCGTGGCCGCGTCGGCGATCGAGGCTGGGAGGCCGACCTCGGCGACGGCTTCAGGCAGCACCGAAGCGTCCGCGCGGCGGCCCTCGTTGTGGAATCGGGTGCCAAGGGCGGTATAGAGGGGGCCGAGGATCTGCGGTCCGCTCTGCTGCGCCGCAGCCGCGCACACGCGTACCGGCGCCCATGCGCGGCCCATCCGCTCCAGGTACTCGGGACTGAGGTCCTTGCCCTCGTGCTGGTTGAGGTTGAGGTAAGCGAGCGACATGATCCGCCAGTCGGGTCGGATCGGCCGCACCTTCTCCACCTCCAGGATCCACCGGGAGGTAATCCAGGCCCACGGGCACACCGGATCGAACCAGAACTGGACATCCTCAAGCGCATCTGACTGTGTCGTCATGTCGCTGGCAACAGGCGCCCGCGCGCGCGTATTCCGATGCGCCGGGCCCAGAATTCGTCGCGCCGCAGCGGTGAGTTTGGCCGTCGCGCCGGGTCAGAACGGCTGAGCGCGGCAATGACCCGCTCACGTTTCATCCCCAGCTCCAGCTCAGCAACCCAGGAGGCTGACATGTCACTCCTATCCGGCTCCACAGCATTGGTCACCGGCGCCAGCCGGGGCTTTGGCCGGGGTATCGCAACAGCGCTCGCGCAGGAGGGCGCGTCGGTGGTCGGAGTCGCCCGCGACCGCGCCCGTCTGGGCGAGGTAGCGCAGGAGATCGGCGCTGCGTTCACGCCGGTGCCGGCCGACGCGGCTGATCCGGTGGTCGCCGGGAAGCTCATCGACGAGGTCGCTCCGACGGTGCTGGTGCTGAACGCGGGAACCTCGCCGCTGTCCCGCCCCCTGCATCAGCACACCTGGGAGTCCTTCAGCCGGCCATGGGAGGTGGACGTCCGGCACGCCTTCTACTGGAGCCGTGAGGCACTGCTGCGGCCGCTGGCTCCCGGCAGCGTCGTCGTCGTCATGTCCAGCGGGGCCGCGATAGCGGGGTCACCTCTCAGCGGCGGTTACGCCGGCGCGAAGGGAACGATCCGGTTCATCGCGGCCTACGCCGCAGCCGAATCGGAGCGGCAGGCACTCGGCATCCGGTTCGTTTCCGTCCTGCCGCAGCTCACCCCCGCGACGGACCTCGGCGCCGCCGCGGTGGCCGCCTACGCGGCCCGCGAAGGCCAGACTGCGGAGGCGTTCGCCGCGAGCCGTGGCCCGGCTCTGTCGGTGGGTCAGGTTGGCCAGGCAGTCATCGACCTTGTCACCGACCGCGGCTTCGATCAGCCCGCGTACCTGCTGACGGCCGCTGGCCTCAAGCCGCTGAGCTGACGGCCGCCACGCACAGGCACAAGCGTCACCGGCGCCTCAGCGTCGCAGTCTGCCAACGGGCGGCGCGACGTCAGGGCGTGCGACGTGGCAGGCGAGGCCACCAGCCGGGCACCTGGTTGCGGTAGTCCTCAAATTGCTGGCCGAAGCGCTGGGCCAGAGCCGGGTCTTCGATCCAGCGAACGAGGAAGAAGGTTATCGCCAGGAACGCGGCCGCGTAGATCAGCAGCACTGGTCTGCTCAGCAGCAGGGCCTGCCCGCTGATGGCTACCGCCGACGCCACGTAGAGGGGGTTGCGCACGTACCGGTAGGGGCCGCCGACGGTGAGCCGCTGGGCGTTCGGCTCGCCCGGGATGGGTACTCCAACGCCCTCGGCGGCGAACCGCGCAAACGCCCAGGCCACCACAATGCCGCCCACCGCGATCAGGGCCACGCCGATGGCCTGTACCACCGCCGGCCACGTCGGGGTGCCCGGCTGCCAATGTGTGAAGGCGTATGGCAGCAGCACAACCCCGCTCGCTCCCTGAACGATCAGGGCAAAGACGGCCGTGCCGATGGCGGCAACCCACCGCGGCATGGTGCCGGGGCTACCGGTGGCCTCTGCGTCGGCGGGGGTACCGGTGCCGAAGCGGTGGTGCGGGCCCGCTGTTCCACCAGGCGGTCATAGGCCGGTTGAGCATCGGGCGGCAGGTCGCTCCTGGCAATCCCGAAGTCCAGGGCGTATGCGGCTTCCTGCTCAGGCGTCATCTTTGCCACCGGCTGCACCCTCTTACTTCTGGAGGAAACGCTACTCGCCAGACGGACCAGCAGCCAGATGGCCGGTCACGGGCCAATGACCGGCCTGCCGTCACTGTCGCCCAGGAAGGCAAAGCGTTGTAGGTCGCCGCGCGGTTCGTCCAGGCTGTAGGCAGGGCGGCCGACGAACTCTGCCAGCGATGCAGTTGGATTGCCCAGGTGGTGGTGCGGGGCACGACGGTGACAGTTTCGCCATCGATGATCACTTGAAACTGATTGTTCTGGCAGATGACGGTGGCGGTTTTGCCGGCGTGGGTCATTCCGGCCTGAATCTTGTGGCAGGCGTGGGGGACTACTGCGACTATCGCGCGGGCACGTGCTCGTCAACTCCCGCGTCGACCGGTTCCAGGAACTCGAGCCGGTTGCCGTGCGGGTCGGCAGAGTAAAACCGCCGCATGCCGGGGAAGTCGTCGTCGTAGCTCACCGGGTAGCCGGCCGTGGTCAGCCGGCCCGCCCAGTCGTCGAGGCCGGTGACGAGTAGCCCAGGGTGCGCTTTGCGCGCTGGCCGGAAGTCGGCCTCGACGCCCAGGTGCACCTCGATACCGTGACCGCGGAACCAGCAGCCGCCCCGGCGGGCCAGGGCGGGTGGCTTGTCGATCTCGGCCAGCCCCAGCACGCCCGAGTAGAACGCGCGCAATGCGTCCTCGGACCCGGCCGGGCACGCCAGCTGCACGTGATGAATCATGCCGCCTCCAGATGTGTCTTGATATCAAGATACATAAGTAACGAGTCCGGCTCTGCTGATGTCGCACGCCGGTGCACGGCCGCGGGGTGTCCGCGCGGACCGGCGATGTGATCGGATTGGGTCATGAAGGTACGGATCGGCATCAGCCTCGGACCGTACGCGACGCCCGACGGGCTAGCTGCGGCGATTGACCGGCTGGAATCGGCGGGTGTCGACTCGCTGTGGCTCAGCGAGGTGGTGTACGGCGACCTGGTGGAACCGCTGATCGGCATGACGTACACGCTGGCGCGGACGAGCCGGCTCAAGGTCGGCACTGGCGTGGCGGTGCTGCCTGGCCGGCATCCGGTGCTCGTCGCCAAGGAGCTGGCATCGCTCGCCGCCCTCGCTCCGCGTCGCGTGCTGCCGGTTTTCGGGCTGCGTCCGGCGCGCGGCCCGGAGGCGGCGGCATTCCCCGTGCCAGGTCCCCGGGCGGCCGTGTTCGACGAGTCGCTGGAATTGCTGAAACTGCTGCTGACGCAGCCGAGCGTCTCCTTCTCCGGCCGGTTCTTCTCAGTGACCGATGCGAACATCGGGCCGCTGCCGGTGAAGCCGCTCGACGTCTGGCTCGGCGGCAGCGCGCCGGCGGGCCTGCGCCGGGTCGGCCGGTTCGGCGACGGCTGGCTCGGCAGCTTCCTGACCCCGGCGGAAGCAGGCGACGGCACGCAAGCAGATCGAGGATGCGGCGGCAGCGGCTGGCCGCGAAATCGAGGACGACCACTACGGCATCAGTGTCGCGGTCGGCGCAATGACGCCGGAGTTCATTCGCTCGGTCGAGCGGCGCCGGCCAGGCGTTGACCCGGCCACGCTGCTTCCAGCAACTTGGCGAGCAGCCCGCGCCCGGATCGAGGCCTACATCGACGCCGGGCTGAGCAAGTTTGTGGTGCGCCCGGCCACTCCGGCGTTCGCTGGCAGCCTCGACCGGTTCATCGACGAGTTCGTTGCCGAGATGCTGCCGCTGGAGAATTAGACGCCCCGATGCTGCTCCACGAGTGTGCCGCTCATGACCCTGAACGAGGCAGGCGGTCGACGCGCCAGCAGCGGGAGCGCATCGGCACTTCGATGTCGGTAGCACCCGGGAACTGCTCGCGAATCGCAGCCGTCGCCCTGGCCCGGCCGGCCGCCTTGACGTCGTCGCTGGCAGTGATGACCCGGCTGTAGGTCGTGAGCCATTCGACGAGGTCAGGGATCGTCATCAATCTTCTGAAACGAAACGTAGCCGTCTCGATTTTATGGAAGGTACCGGGATCCGGCACGGCGAGCAGTCGTTCTGATGTGGTGCGCTCGGCGCCTTGCGGCGCTGCCAAGTCACGGTCGCCGACGGCAAACCATTCGTCCGGCCGCAGCCACGGCGTCTGCTCGCGGCCCGTCCAGATGACGCCGAATCGGCCGTCGTCGCGTAGCACCCTGGCGATTTCCGGGGCGGCCCGGTCTGGGTCCATCCAGTGCCAGGCGGACGAGACGACGACGGCGTCGGCGCTGGCGTCAGGCAGCGGGATGGCCTCACCGCGACCCGCCAGCACCTCCACACCAGGCGATCGGTCAGCGAGCACGGATCGCATGCGATCATCCGGTTCGACGGCGATAACGTGACCAGCGACCGGCGCGACGGCGCGGGCAAGCAAACCGGTGCCCGCTCCAAGGTCGACGACCACGTCGCGCCGGGCAGGCAGCAACCACTCGACCGCCTCGGGCGGCGGCGGAGGCCGGAGCCGGTCATAGTCACCGGCGATGGCGCCAAAGGACATAGAGCGCCCGGCGCGGTCCGTCACGTTGAGACGTTAGCCTGCCGCGACCGCGCGCTTTCCGGCGGCACCCCACCGAGCGGGGCGAACCGACGCATAATCAGGACGGACGCCATCCACACAGTGCCGTGGTTAGCGAGCGCGGGTGAGCGAGTATGGCCGAGGCCGTCCTGGCAGCGGTTGACTGAGAACTACCTCGACGGGGCCATGGCCGCGACAGCAGGTCAGCCCGTTCCCCTCCCGAAGGAGACGCCGATGCCCAGCAGCCTGCGGACGGCCATCAGCGCCGGACCAATCGTCCTCGCGCCCGGCGCCTACGACGGCCTGACCGCGCGGCTTGTCGCGCAGCACGGGTTCCCGGCCGTCTACATGACCGGGGCCGGCACGTCGGTTGCCCACGGGTACCCCGACTACGGCCTGCTCACAATGACGGAGATGGCCGCCAACGCGGCCCGGATGAGCGAGGCAGCCGGCATCCCGGTGATCGCCGACGCCGACACCGGTTACGGCAACGAGCTCAACGTCGTCCGCACCGTGCAGGCCTACGCCCGAGCCGGGGTCGCGGCGCTGCACATCGAGGATCAGACATTCCCGAAGCGATGCGGGCACCTGGCGGGCAAGGAGATCACGGACCGGGACGGCTGGCTGCGGAAGATCCGTGCCGCGGTCGAGTCCCGGCCTGATCCCGAGCTGCTCGTCATCGCGAGGACGGACGCCCGCGCGGTGGCCGGCTTCGCGGAGGCGATCGATCGAGCCCGCGCCGCGCTGGCCGTGGGCGCGGACGTGGCTTTCGTGGAGGCACCGCAGACTGTCGAGGAGATCGCCGCCATCCCCGCGGCAGTCGGCGGGCCATGCCTGTTCAACGTGGTGCCGGGCGGGCGCTCGCCCGAGGTGGCCGTCGCTGACCTGGAGCGCTGGGGATACCGCATTGCGATTTTCCCCGCTGCACTCCTCGGGCCCGTCGTCGCCGCGTGCGACCAGGCGCTGATCTCGCTGGCTCGGATCAGGGCGGGCGGAGCCGGGACCGCCGAAACGCCGGGTGAGGGTGAGGACGGTACTGGCGGGCCTGCCGAGCTTTTCCGACGGGTCGGCGCGGACGACTGGGACCGGCTGCGCGAGCGCTACGCCACGATCGAGAACGCGGCGGGCGCCGTCACGGACTGACTGTCTCGCGCGTCGCGACGGGCTGGAAGCTGCGCAGTAGCTTGTCGAGCATCTCCACCTGGCGCCGCGGCGTCACCCGGCTGGGGTAGAGGACGCGCTGGGCGCTGAGGCCATCGATGAGTACAACGAGCTGGTGGGTCGCCAGGGCTGGATCGCAGCCGTCTTCGAGCTCGCCCTGCTCGGCGGCTTCCAGCAGGTGCGCGTGCAGCCGCCGGCCGAAGCGCTCGAATTCCGAGTGCTGCAGTTCCCGCAGTCGGGCGTTACCCAGCGCCCGGCCCCAGAAGCTGATCTCGATCTGCGCCTCCAAGTCGCGCCGCTCGTCTAGAGGGAGGGCCTCCAGCATGACAGCGCGCAGGGCCTTGAGCCCGGTCAGCCCCGCAGCAGCGACAGTCATCCGCGATCCGACCCTTCGGTGGGACAACAGCAGAGCGGACCCGAGGATGTCCTCCTTGTCATCGAAATAGTGGGCAAGTATCCCGGCCGAGCAGTGGGCTTCCCGGGCGATCGCACGGATCGTCGCGCCGGCGATGCCGTCTCTGGCGATCACGCGCCACGTGGCGGACAGGATCTCATCCCGCCGCTCGTCCCAGTCCACGATCTTCGGCATCCCGCTCCCGTTCGCGCGCCTTCCGCGCCCGCCGGCGCGGCACCAACCTGTTGCATCCTAGGCCTGTATTTTTATCGGACATCCGTCTAACATCCCATCACATGCACGCCGCAGCGGGCCTGCCGGCCGCTCGAGAAGAGCTCGTCCGGTACGCGGCGCGGCTTCTCGCCGACGGGCTGGCCGTGGGTGCTGCTGGCAACCTCAGCGTCCGAGTCGGCGACCTCATCGCGATCACGCCGTCCGGAGTCCCCTACGAGGACCTGACCCCGGCCGACATCTGCCTCGTGACGCCCGCCGGGGAAGAGGTGGAGTCAGCAGAGACGCCATCGAGCGAGCTGCCCATGCACCTGGCCGTGTACGCGGCCACCGGGGCCGGAGCCGTCGTGCACACGCATTCAGCCGAGGTAGTGGCGCTGTCGGCCACCTGCGAGGAACTGCCCGCGGTGCACTATGCGATCACCAGCCTGGGCGGTCCGGTGCGGGTGGCGCCCTACACGCGGTTCGGGTCGGCAGGGCTGGCGGACGCGGCGGTTGCCGCTCTGCAGGGCCGGCATGCCGCGATCCTGCAGAACCACGGCGCGGTCTGTTACGGCGCGACGCTGGCCGCGGCTTACGAGCGGGCCCTGCTGCTGGAGTGGCTGGCCAGGGTGTACCGGCTGGCCCGGGCGCACGGCGAGCCGCGCATCCTGTCGCAGGCCGAACTCGACGAGGTCTCTGCCGAGGCACGGCGGCGGCGATATGGCGAACGGCGGCGAAGGCAATGAGCCGCGTTTCCATCCCGAAACGGATCGCGGTGATCGGACCGCACATTCTCGACGTGCTCGGCCTGCCGGTCGAGTCGATCCCGCCCGGCCAGGGCAGCGCGCGGCTGGCTGAGATCCGGGCCACCGCGGCCGGGACCGCCGCAGGGACTGCCGTTGACCTTGCCAAGCTCGGCCTGTCGGTGACGACGTTCGGTGCGGTCGGCGCCGATCTGCTCGGCGACCTGGTGCTGGCCGCCATGGCTGGTCACGGCGTCGACACTGCTGGCGTCGTGCGCAAGACGGGCGCACAGACGTCGGCGACGATCCTGCCGATCCGGCCGAACGGCGAGCGGCCCGCGCTGCACGTGCCCGGCGCGACCCGGCTGTTCTCGCCCCCGGACCTCGACCTGACCCGGCTGGCCGGGTTCGACGCGGTCGTGCTGGGCGGGCCGGACGCGCTGGCCGGCTTCGGGCCTGACGACCTGGGCGCCGTCGCCGAGGCAGCCCGTACGGCCGGAGCGCTCGTCGCGATCGACGTGCTGCACCCGGGGAGCGCCCGCGATTACGAGCGCCTCGAAGGCGCGCTCGGCGCGGCGGACTGGTTCTGCCCGAACCGCGACCAGCTGCTGGCGCTGACCGGACGGACCGACGTGGACGCTGCGGTCGCAGACGTGCTGGAACTCGGCACCGGCGGCGTGGCGGTCACGTTCGGCGCGGATGGCTGCGTCGTCACTGACGAGACTGGTGCGCTGGTGCACGTCCCGGCCATCGAGATCCCGGTGGTGGACACCACCGGCTGCGGTGACGCGTTCACCGCGGGCCTGGTCTCCGGGATGCTGCTCGGCTGCGATCCGGTCGACGCCGCCTGGCTCGGCGTCGCGTGCGGATCGCTGGTCGCGACCGGCCTGGGCTCCGACGCCGGGCTCGCCGACTTCGGCCAGGCGCTCGCGCTGCTGCGGACCGTGGCAGGCACCGTGGCGGACCGGATCGACAAGCACGCCGAAGGGGAACCAGTGGCATGACCGATCAGCTCATCGCACTGGCGGGCCGCGACGGCCGGCCGCGGGCGGCAGACGCTGCACTGCGCCGGCGCGCCGCCGCGGTCATCCCCGGCGGCATGTACGGGCACCAGGCCGCCGGACCGCTACCGCCCGAGTATCCGCAGTTCCTGCGTGCCGGGCTCGGCGCCCGGATCTGGGACGTGGACGGCAACGAGTACGTGGACCTGATGTGCAGCTACGGGCCGGTGGTTCTCGGCCACCGGCATCCGGCCGTCGAGGCCGCGGCGCAGGCACAGGCGGCGCTCGGTGACTGCCAGAACGGGCCCGGCGCGGTGATGGTCGAGCTGGCCGAGCTGCTCGTGGCGACGGTGCAGCACGCGGACTGGGCCATGCTCGCCAAGAACGGCACCGACGCGACGACGGCGTGCTGCACGATCGCGCGGGCGCACACCGGCAGGCGGCGCATCCTCGTGGCGCGCGGCGCCTACCACGGCGCGGCCCCGTGGTGCACGCCGCGGCCCGCCGGAGTCACGCCGGAGGACCGCGCGAACCTCGATTACTACACCTACAACGACCTGGATTCGGTGCGAGCCGCGGCGGCCGCGGCCGGAGATGACCTGGCCGGAGTCGTGGTCAGCCCGTTCCGGCACGACGCCGGCTTCGATCAGGAGCTGGTCGACCCGTCGTTCGCCCGCGGCGTCCGATCGCTGTGCACGCAGGCCGGCGCGGCGCTGATCCTGGACGACGTCCGGTGCGGCTTCCGGCTGCACCTCGGCTCGAGCTGGGAGCCAGTCGGGGTACTGCCCGACTTGTCCGCATGGAGCAAGGCGATCGCCAACGGCTACCCGCTGGCGGCCGTCCTCGGCTCGGGCCCCTTCCGCGACGCGGCGGCGAGCATTTTCGTAACGGGGTCGTTCTGGTTCTCGGCCGTCGCCATGGCCGCGGCTATCGCCACGATGGGCGCGCTGCGCGAGGAGAGCGCGATCGAGGCCATGGACGCGAAGGGGACCGCGCTGCGCGAGGGGATCATCGCGCAGGCAGCGTCGCATGGCCTGGAGATCCGGTACACCGGGCCGCCGGCGATGCCCTATCTGAGCTTTGCCGGTGACCGGAACCACGAGCTCGCCAGCGTGTTCGCCGCGGCCGCCATGCGAGCGGGAGCTTACCTGCACCCGCGGCACAACTGGTTCGTCTCGGCGGCGATGACCGAGGCGGACCTGGCGGCAGCTCTCGCGGCCACCGATGCGGGGTTCGCCGCCGTCAAGCCCCACCTGGCTCATCACGACAAGTAGAAGGGTCCGCTCATGAGCACTCAGGAACCGCCTGGGACCGTCGCCGCGGCCGCCAGGGACGCCAGTGAGGAAATCGTCGCCAGGGCCGGCTACAAGCCGGAGCTGCGCAGGTCGCTGCGCTTCTTCTCGATGTTCGCCATCGCCTTCTCGATCATCTCGATCACGACCGGGATATTCCTCAACTATGCATTCGGGCTGTCCTACTGGGGGCCGGCGTCGATCTGGACCTGGCCCATCGTCGGCGTCGGCAACCTGATGATCGCCCTGGTCGTGGCCGAGCTCGGGACCAGAATCCCGCTGGCCGGGTATGCGTATCAGTGGAGCGCGCGGCTGGTGAACTCCACCTATGGCTGGTTCGTGGGCTTCGCCGGTCTGCTGTACATGAGCGTGGGCGGCGGGGCGATCATGCTCGGCGTCGCGTCTCCGCTGCTACTGAGCGAGTTCAACGTGGCCAATCCGTCGGCCCGGCTTGTGTTCGCGGTCGCGCTGATCCTCATGGTGCTGCCGGTGATCATCAACATCATCAGCATGCAGGTGGCCGCCCGGGTCAACAACGTTGCTGTGTTCACCGAGATCATCGGCACCGTGGTGTTCGGCGTCCTGCTGTTCATCCTGTGGGCGGTGAAATCCAAGCCGACGCCGTACGGGGCGGGCATCCTGACCAGTACCACCTCGACGCTGCACAACCCGACCATCTACGCGTTCGCGCTGGCCGGCCTGCTCGGCGCGTTCACGCTCGTTGGGTTCGAGCTGGCCGCCGACATGTCGGAAGACGCCGTCAACCCGGTCCGGAGCGTGCCGCGCGGAGTCATCTGGGCGGTGGCCGGGTCCGTGGTGCTCGGCATGATCGCGCTGATCGGGTTCACCATTGCGATCCCGGATCTCAAGGCGGTGGAGTCGTCGTCGCTTCCGCTGCTGACGATCGCCGGCTACTGGCTGCCGTCGTGGCTGGTCAAGGTGTTCGTCGCGTTCGTTATCTTCTCGATGTTCGCGATCCTCGTCGTCGGCGCGGGCGCGCAGGCGCGGCTGGCCTACTCCCTGGCGCGCGACAACATGCTGCCGTTCTCCGGGTCTCTGCGCCGGGTGAACACGCGCACCCAGACGCCGATCGTGGCGCTGCTGGTGTTCGCGGTGGTCGACATCGGCGTGACCTGGTACGGCTACCTGCAGTCGAGTGCGTTCGCCACGCTGGTCGGTGCCACCGCGATCATCCCTTACATCATCTACTTCCTCATCGCGGCTGCGTACGCCTGGAAGCGCCGGGCGCTGGACTCCATCCCCGGCGCCTTCAACCTTGGCCGATGGGCCTGGCCCGTCATCATCTTCGTGCTGCTCTACAGCGCGCTGATCATCTTCGTGCTGTCGGTGCCAGAGCCGTTCCACGCGGCCGACAAGGTGGTCGGCTACGGCGCTGGAATCGCGGCGCTCTGGTATGCCGCCGTGCTGGTGTGGCGGCTGCGGCGGGGCAGCGCCGGGGTCAGGCCGGTGGAGGAACTCGTCGATTGAAGGTGCGGCGCCATCGGCACTCACGCTAGCGCGGAGGTGTCCGCTACCGTGAGTACCGATGGCCGCTCACTGCCGGCACTGCCTCGGCAACTGCGGCGGGAACTGCCTGCTGCAGGGCCTTAACGGGCTGTGCATCCACAACCCGCTACCGCGTCAGGCGCTGCGCGACTGGCCCCGGCTCGTGCGGTCCCGCAGGTTCTGGCGTCGCTTCCTGTGGGGAGTGGACTGAGGCTCCCTCGTGCTCGGCTGCGGGCACGACACGAACGCCGCGGAAGAAGCGCGCGCAGAACGCCGCGGCCACCACCATGGCTATCGCCGCCCCGAAGGCGGCCGTATCCAGGCCGTGGCTGAATGCCACCCGGGCGGCGGCGGTGAGCTCCGCGCCGACCCGGTTGGGCAGGTCACCGGCGACGCTCAGCGCACCGCCGAGAGTGGAGCGCGCCGCGCCGAGCGCCGGCGGCGGCAGGTGAGCGGGGGCGCTGGCAGCGAGGTCGGACCGGTAGACGGCGATGCCGATGCTGCCGAGCACCGCCATTCCCAGCGCCCCGCCGAACTCCGATGAGGTTTCCACCACTGCCGCCGCCGCACCGGCCCGGTCCGGCGGCACGGCGCCCATGATCAGTTCACTGCCGATCGTCATGGCCGCGACGGCACCGCCGGCGTAGACGCTGGCGCCGACCAGGCATAGCCATAGGGGTGAAGTTGCGTGCACCTGGGTGAGCGCCAGGTACCCGCCCGCCGCGACCAGCAGGCTGCCTGCGGCGACGTAAGCCCGGTCGAAGCGCTGGACGAGGAACTGGCTGAGCGGCACCGCTGTCCCGGTTCCGCACATGGGGACCAGCGACCACAGTGCAGCCGTGAGCGGACTCATCCCTCGCACAGACTGCAGGTATTGCGTTGCGAAGATGGCAAAGCCGACTACGGCGAACATGGCCACAAGGCTCAGCACGACCGCGCCAGAAAAGCCGCGGCTGCGGAACAGCGCCAGCTCGATCATCGGTGCCGAGCTGCGCGCCTGCCGCCGCAGGAACACCCCGCCCACGGCCACACCGACGGCGATCGACCCGACCCGGGCAGGATTGGCGCCGGTCGCCGCGATCTCCTGCATGCCGTAGATGACCGGCAGTACCGCGCCGAGTGACAGCACCGAGCTCACTAGGTCGAAGCGCCCCTGCGCAGTTGCCCGGAACTCCGGCACCAGGGCGGGAGCGAGCAGCACCAGCATGACCATGAACGGGACATTGATGAGGAACACCGAGCCCCACCAGAAGTGCTCGAGCAGTACGCCGCTCAGGACGGGCCCGAGCGCGATGCCGCTCATGGTCGCTCCGGTCCAGATGCCGATGGCGAGACGGCGCTGCTTCTCGTCGTGGAACATGTTCCGGATCAGGGCGAGCGTCGACGGCATGAGTGTCGCGCCGGCGACGCCCTGCAGAGCGCGAGCGGCAATGAGCTCGCCTGCATTCTGGGAGTACGCGGCGCCGAGAGAGGCGAGGCTGAATGCCACCGCCCCGATGAGTAGCAGCCGTCGCCGTCCGATCCGGTCGCCGAGGGACCCCATGGTGATCAGCAGCCCGGCCAGCACGAAGCCATAGACGTCGAAGATCCACAGCTGCTGTGAGCTGCTTGGCTGCAGGTCCCTGCTGATGAAAGGGACAGCGAAGTAGAGGACGGACACGTCCATGGAGACCAGCAGTAGTGGCAGCAGGAGGACAGCGAGTCCGGTCCACTCACGGCGGCCGGCCTGGGTCGGCAATGCCTTGTACTCGGTCATAACGGCTCCCTCGCAATCGGCGGCCCCGCCCCTGTCGGGGCCAGTACGAGGACTGTACGTACGTCTAAGACATGCGTGCAAGACGTTTGTTCAAAGGCGGGCTATGCTCCTAGCCATGGGAAACCGGGAAGACCTGCTCGCGGGGGCGAAACGCTGCCTGATCGAGAAGGGCTACGCCCGCACGACCGCGAGGGACATCGCGGCGGCGTCTGGCGTCAGCCTGGCGGCCATCGGATACCACTTCGGCTCGAAAGACGCGCTGATGAACCAGGCGGTCTTCGAATCGGTTGGCGACTGGGCCGATGAGCTGCAGAAGGTACTGACCGCTGAGGGCGGCGCCGATGCCGCCCCATTGGAGCGGTTCGAACTGATCATGCGGCAGACACTGGCGGCGTTCGCGGGTCCGGGTAAGGGCCTCTGGACCGCGCAGCTCGAACTGGTCTCGCTCGCCCAGCACAACCAGGGCCTGCATGACTTCCTGGCCGGCATCCAGGAGTTCGCGGCGGGCGGGCTCGCCGAGTTGTTCCTCGGAATCAGCGCGGAGCACGACCCGGCATCCGCGAGGGCAGCAGGAGCGGTGCTGCACGCGTTCTTCATCGGGCTGATCGCGAAGTTCTACCTCAGCCCGGCTGACGCGCTATCGGCGCGTGAGCTCGCCGATGGCATGCGGATCCTGGCCGAGCGGATGGCGCCCCCGGCCGCCCCCTGAGCGCGGCTATTGTGGGGGCCGATGCGGATCGCAACCTGGAACGTCAACTCCGTTAAGCAGCGGATGCCGCGGCTGCTCCCGTGGCTGGATGAGCGTCAGCCCGATGTCGTGTGCCTGCAGGAGATCAAGCTGACCGACGACCAGTTCCGGGACCTGCTCAGCCGGGATCTGGACAGCCGGGGATACGAGATCGCCGTGTATGGCGAGCCGCGGTGGAACGGCGTGGCCATCCTGTCGAGGGCCGGCCTGGATGACGTGACGCCGGGTCTCGAGGGCGCGCCCGGCTTCCCCGAGCCGGAGGCGCGCGCGGTCGCCGCGACCTGCGGCGGCGTCCGCGTGCACTCGGTCTACGTGCCGAACGGCCGCGAGCCCGACTCGGACCACTACCGGTACAAGCTGGCCTGGCTGGCCACCCTCGAGGAAACGGTTCGCAAGGCCCCCGGATCCACCATCGTCTGCGGCGACATGAACATCGCGCCGACCGACGCCGACGTCTTCGACCCGGCGGCCTACATCGGCCAGACGCACGTCACCGGGCCGGAACGCGCCGCGCTGGCCAGTCTCGAAGCAACGGGACTGCACGATGTCGTCCGCGAGCGGTGGCCGGACCGGCGCGTCTTCACCTACTGGGACTACCGGGCAGGCATGTTCCACCAGGACCTCGGCATGCGCATCGACCTGGTACTCGCTACCAAGCCGGTGGCCGGCCGGGTCAAGGCGGCCTGGGTCGACCGGCAAGCGCGGAAAGGCACCGGACCGAGCGACCACGCGCCGGTGATCATCGACCTCGATGAGGCGCCGGACGGCGACATCGGTCCGGTCGTCCCGCCGCCCTCGGCACCCGGCGCCAAGAAGAGATCCTTCAAGCTGCCCCAGTCCCGCTGACGGAGACGTTCAGACCTGTGACCGAAGCAGCGGGACCCGAGCCAGAAGCAGAACCACCGGCGTTCCGGCAGCGCCCGTTCCAGGTGCCGCCGGGCGCCACCGACCTGCTGCTTGTCCGGCACGGGCAGTCGCAGGCCTACGTGCACGGCACCCTCTTCGACCTCGTCGACGGCCAGGGCGACCCGCCGCTGTCGGCCGAGGGTGCGCAGCAGGCCCGCAAAGTCTGCGCCCGGCTGGCGGGACCGGGCGTCGACGCGATCTACGTGTCGACGATGCGCCGCACCGCGCAGACCGCCGCCCCGCTGGCCGGCGCGCTCGGCCTCACGCCCGCAGTCGAGGCAGGTCTTCGGGAGGTGAACCTCGGCGACTGGGAAGGCGGAGTGTTCCGCAAGAACGTGGCTGAGGGTCATCCGATCGCGCTTCGGATGCTGGCCGAGGAGCGGTGGGACGTGATCCCGGGCGCCGAGTCCTCCGATGCGCTGGCCGCGCGAGTCCAGGCCGCGATCGGGCGGATCGCGTCGGCCCATCCCGGCGAGCGCGTCGCGGCGTTCACTCACGGCGGCGTCATCGGCCAGGCTCTCGCCCTCGCCACCGGGTCCAGGCCCTTTGCCTTTACCGGCGCCGAGAACGCCTCGATCTCGCGGCTGGTGATCACCGCTGACCGGTGGATCGTGCGCGGCTACAACGACGCCGCCCACCTCGATGACTGAGATCCGCACAGGCGGTCGCGGCTAGGGCGGCTGGCTGCTCGCGGCAGCTGCTGGTCATAGGGAAGGGTGATTGTCTCCGACGTGGACGCCACCCAGGACCTGTTCATCCCCGGCATGACGCACGCAAGAACTCGCCCAGCTTCGGTGCGCCTCATAGGGTCCGTCAGCCCGCGCTTCGGCAGAACTCTCCGGACTCGGGGCCCTGGCCCGAGTATGAGGAACCTCTGGTCGGTCTCGCGCACTCCGGCAATGGCTGACCACGGGATGTGCGTGCACGTTCCGTCCGGGGCGGTGATGGTAACTCCAGCCGGCGATACTTCGTCCTTGTATCTGCCTGCTGTTCCCGGTTGTTTGATCCACCTGCGAGCCCGCTTCTGCGGCGTACTACGCCAGAAATTCAGGGCGTCACTGAGGCCTACACACCAGAACACAACCACGGCCGCGACGAGCTCAGCACCCTGCCACAGGAGATCGCCAGGAGATCCGGGCTGGCACTGCCACACCCAGACCGTGACGGGCGAGTACTGCGTGGTGGGCCCGGCGGAGACGCACGAAGCCAAGTCGTGCCGGATCACCACCGCCGCTACAGTGCCCGCGACAGCACAGAGAAGCCAGAACGTCATGGAGACAGCGCTGATAATCCTCCAGCGGGCGGCTCGGCGGTCTGCGCGGACCCAGTCCCGGAGGTCGTCGGCTGATATGTCGTACTCAAGGACGAAAGCTTCGGTCGCGAACTCGCCTGACATAGAAGGACATTAGCCCTTATTAGTGCTCGCGACGCCGCAATCGGCGAACGCTGCGAGAACATGGGATGGGTCGGCAATCTGGCCGACTGCCGGCTGCGTGCTTCTGCCCGAAGGGATCCGCAATGATCGAGCCCTACCAAGCCGTCGGGCTGGTGCCCACGATGCGCGGCATCCGGCACCGCGGCGAGATCCGGGGGAACCTCGAGCACATCTCGCACCTGATCAAGGCGGCGTCCTGGCTGTCCAGCCTGGACCTGCCTGTCAGGCTTATCGCGATTCCCGAGGGCAGCCTGCAGGGCTTCAACGACGAGGTGCTGGACCTCGACCATGAGGAGTTCGCGCGCGACTGCGCGATCGACATCCCGGGCCCGGAGACCGACTACCTGGGCGATCTGGCCCGCAAGTGGGACGCGTTCATCATGGCGCAGGCGAAGGCGCGGCATCCGGAGTTTCCCGGCCGGTTCTTCAATGTCGGATTCGTGCTCAGCCCTGATGGCGAGATTGTTCTTCGCCATCACAAGGTCGTTCCCCTCCTCCCGGTCGAGCACTCGGTGACGCCGCACAACGTCTGGGACCGCTGGATCGAGCTGTACGGCCGCACGCTCGACGCGTTCTACCCGGTCGCCGACACCTCCATCGGCCGGCTCGGCTTCCTCATGGCCAACGAGGGCTCCTACCCCGAGAACGCGCGCGGCCTGGCTATGAACGGCGCTGAGGTCGTCTACCGCGGCCCGTACCCGCACCCGCATGTCGGCAACGGGCTGTTTGAAATCCAGAACCGGGCCCGCGCTCTGGACAACAACATCTACCTGATCGCGTGCAACGTGGGCACGTACTACTTGGACGCCGAGTCGGATATCCCGATCGACACGTTCGGCGGTGGTTCGGCGGTCGTCGACTACCGCGGCCAGATCGTCGGTCGGCACGACTACAGCGCTGGCTCCTCCTGGGTGGCCGGGACGATCGACGTCGAGGCGCTGCGCAAGTTCCGGGCGAGCGCGCAGTGGGACAACTGGCTCAAGGACCTCACCACCGAGCAGTACCAGCTCATCTACGACCAGCCCGTGTACCCGAAGAACCTCTATCTCGACCGGCCGCCGTATGGGCACGAGGACTACCGGCGCGAGGTGATCGACAGGCAGGTGCGGCTCCTGCACGAGCGCGACATCTGGGTCCCGCCCTCGGCTGGCTGAGCTAGGCTGTACCGCCCCATCTGGATCGGAGAACGCTGAGGTCATGTCCGCTGCGAGGACACGTGCACTACCAGCGAAGGTGCATGCGGCTAATGAGGCGCTGGCGTTCCTGCTCGAGCTGGCCATGCTGGCCGGGCTGGCGTGGTGGGGTGCGAGCCTGCACGCCAGCCTGCTCACCCGCGTACTGCTAGCGGTGGCGGCGCCGCTGGCGACCGCTGTCGTCTGGGGGCTGTTCGCGGCGCCCCGGTCACACTTCCGGATGCCGGCAGCCGGTGTGCTCGTCGTCAAGGCCGTGGTGTTCGTCGTGACGGCACTCGCCGTCTACGCAGCCGGGCTGCACGTGCTGGCGATTGTGGTCGGCGTGGTTGCCTTTCTCAACGCCGGCGTTGCTGCCGTCGACCGGGATGCCATCGGTGGTGGCGGCCGGACGCATCCTGATACTTCAGCCCCGGATGTCGTCGATGATCGAAATCACGTCGGTGAGGGTGGAGCTCAGCACACGGAGCCTGGACAGCGAGATCAACCGGTCCGCTAGCGGCACCGTGCGGTCGATCAGCGTGTAGGTCTTCGCGCAGCCGGGCGAGTTGTCGTGCACCCAGAACAGGATGACTCCGAGTGAGTACAGCCACAGCAGTTCCGGCAGCTGGGCACGCAGTTGCCGGTTCAGCCGCAGGGCCGAGCCGTCGAGCACCTCCCGGTAAAGCGCGGTGGCTGCCTCGCGGACGGGGCTGGACTCCGGGCTGAACGGGCTGAGCGGGTTGCTCGGCTCGGCCGCGTGCTTGAAGAACTTCGCGGCGAACTCGTGGTAGGGCGCCATCACGTCGACAAGCGCGCGGAGCGTGCCGCGCAGCCGCGCCGCGAAGTCGGTCTCGGCGTCGAGCACGGGCCGGGCAGCGAGAGCGTGCTCGGCCAGGCTGCGCGCGTAGAACTCCCTGATCAGCTCTTCCTTCGAGGCGAAGTAGTAATACGCGTTACCCGTCGAGACGCCGGCCTCCGCTGCGATCGCCCGCATCGTGGTCGCGTCGTACCCGTTCTCCCGGAACAGCCGGAGCGCCGCGGTCACGATGGCCGACCTGGTCTGCTCGGCCCGCGACGTGAGCTCGTGCTCGGTCATCACGAGTGGCTGCCTACTCCGGTTCGCGGGCGCTGAGTCAGCCACGGGGGCGGGGGAGCCGGCTCGCTGCCGGACAGCCGCTGCCGCCGCCGGATCTTGGCGAGGACGATCAGGCTGGCCAGGTGCAGTCCGCCCAGCACGAGGAGTTCCTCGCCGAGCTTGACCGACAGGACGCCGACTGCCTGCGCCGCGGTCGTGACATGAGCGGTCGCGCCGAGGGTGAGCGCCACATAGCCGAAGTTGAGCAGGTACAGCGCGAGGACGACCAGGCGGCTCACCGCATCGGCCAGCCGCTCGTCGCCGAACACCGCGGTCATCACGACCCGGCCACTGCGCGCCAGCGCACAGCCGACGGTGACGGTAAGGCCGGCACAGGCTGCGAGGTAGAGGAAGTAGAACAGGATGACCATGGCGGTCACCTCCGGCCAGGTATTTACTTGAACATGTTCAATATCTCTCAGCGCCGGCCGATTGTCCATAGTCCGCAGGACCTTTTTTGAACTCGTTCAAGTCATGCCTGGCTCGGTTGCTGACTCAATGGCTGGACAGGAGCAGCGTCAGCGCGGACGGGATGTCCGCGAGGGTGCGAACAGGACGGCAGATGCCACTGCCGAGCCGGGCCAGCCGCTCGGCGGTCGCCGCTGACCCCGGTTCCGGCTCCCGCTCGGCCGGCACCGGGTACAGGACGTCGAGCCGGTCGATGCCCGCGAGCGCGTTCGCCGGGTCGGCGCCAGTCGTGCTGACGCAGTCCGACAGCAGGACCACGCTGCGCTCCCCGGCGGAGGCCGCGGCTGCCAGCCCGGCGGCCGCCGCCCGTAGCGCGCCCGCCACGTCGGTCAGGCCGTGCCCGCGCAGACCGAGCAGTCGGCCCACCACCTGCTCTGGCGGCTGCCGGGTCCCTGGCTGCTGCAGCATGGTCACGGTGCCTGAGAAGGCCAGCGCGCCTGCGTCGAGCCGTCCGTCCGCGGCGAGCAGCACGCTGGCGGTGGCGACCGCGGCCATCGCGAGGGCGAGGCCGGACATCGAGCCGCTGGCGTCTACCAGCAGGCACACCGACCTGCGGTGCGCCTGCCAGGACCTGGTCACCAGGTCGTCGGCCGACGGCGGCCAGCTGCCGGCCAGCCGGTCCAGGGTGGCGTCCAGGTCAACGTCACCGGTACCCCGTGCCACCGACCGCATCCGGCGCGGCCCTCGTGACGACTGCCGCCCGACGGAGCCGAGCTGGATGAACACCCGGGCCGCGAGCTTGCGGGCGAGCACCCGGAGCGAGGTGTCGGTGGCCTGGCTGAGGTCGGCGAGCAGCGCGGCAGCCGCGTCTGGATCGGCGCTGAACATCGCGGCCAGCGATTCGGTGTCGAGCTGGCCCACCTCTGGCGAGACGTCGTCGAACGCCGGGTGGCGGCCGGCGAGCTCTGCCCGGCTCAGCGTCCGCCGGGATGGCCCGGTATGCCGGTCCCGGCGCAGGCTGGACCGTGACGAGCCAGGCCGGGGGAGGCCCGCGTCAGATGGCGGGCCGCCGGCTTTTCCCTGGCCGTCCCCGAGGTCCTGCTCGCCAGGCTCCGGCGGCGCCGTCGCGTCGGCCGGCCAGAGCCCATCGAGGATCTCGTCGAGCACGGACTCGGGGCTCCGGTCGGTGCCGTCAGCGATCCGGATTCGCCCGGAGAGGGCGGCGTACGCCGCGTCCCTCGCGGTAACCCTGGACATGGCCGACTCGGAACGCAGCTGGGTCAGCCCGTCGATGAGCAGTACGAGGTCGATGGCACCGCGGACCGACGAGCCCATGCGGACGTCCCGGTGCGACCGCGTAGCGCGGGTGAAGGCGACCGCGAACGGCACAACCGGCCCGTCGCGTCCGGTCACTGCCCGGACGATAGCCTGCTCGGCTGCCGCGTCCTGATAGCCGAGGACCACCCGGCAGATTCGGTCGGCGATGGCCTGGCTCACCCGCGCCGTGCCGATGGCGTCGAACGGGTTCATGGCCGCAATCAGCCGGAACTCGGGGTTCGCCTGCACCAGGCCGAGCCGGGGCACCGCGATCTCGCCCTCGGTCAGCACGGTGATCAGCACGTTGAGGGTCTCTTCCGGGACCCGGTTGAACTCTTCCAGGTACAGCAGCGCCCCGCTGCGCATCGCCTGCAGCAGCGGCCCGTCGGTGAAACTGGACGGCAGGTACCCCGCGCTCAGGACCTGAGCCGGGTCGTACTGGCCGATCAGCCGGGCGGGGGTCAGCTCGGCGTTCCCCTCCACGAACACCACCGCCCGGCCGAGGCCGCGTGCGATGGACCGCAGCAGGGTGGACTTGCCGGTGCCGGGCGGACCCTCCAGCACCACGTGCCGGGCCGCCTGGAGCGCGACGGTCAGGACCTCGCGCTCCCGGCGGAGGCCGATGACCGGCGTGCTAGCCGCCGGCGGCCCGGCCGCTGCGTCAGGACTCATGCAGGATGACGCCCCTGATGTTCTTGCCGTCCAGCATGTCCTGGTAGCCCTGGTTGATCTGGTCGAGGCTGTAGGTCTGGGTGATCAGCTCGTCCAGCTTGAGGTCGCCGGACCGGTACAGCTGCACCATCAGCGGGATGTCATGGAACGGGTCACCGGACCCGAACAGGCTGCCCTGAATCCGCTTCTCCATGAGCGTCAGCATCGAGCTGTTGATCTCGATGGTGTTCGAGACCAGGTCGGCTAGTCCGGTCACCACCACGGTGCCTGCCTTGCGGATGGTGTTGAACGCGTCGGTCACGACCTCGCTCGTCACCCTGCCGACGGTGACGATCGCCTTGTCGGCCATCACGCCCCTGGTGAGCTCGTTGATGAGCAATGCCGCCTCGCCGGCCGTGGCGGCGCTGTGGGTCGCGCCGAGTTGCTCGGCGACCTCGCGCTTCATGGCCACCGGGTCAACAGCGACCACGTTGCGCGCTCCCGCGAGGGCCGCGCCCTGCACCGCGTTGATGCCGATGCCGCCGATGCCATAGATGACGATCGTGTCACCTGGCTCTACCTGCGCCGCGTGGACGGCCGAGCCCCAGCCGGTCGGCACGCCGCACCCGACCAGCGCGACCTTGTCGAGCGGCAGGTCGTCGTCCACCTTGATGCAGGAGAATTCCGATACCACCGCGTACTGCGAGAAGGTCCCGAGCATGCACATCCCGCCGACGTCCTCACCGTCAGCGGTGTGGAACCGGTAGGTCCCGTCCAGCAGTCCGCCGTCCAGGATGGTGGCGCCGAGGTCGCACAGGTTGGACTTGCCGGTGGAGCACCAGCGGCAGTGCCCGCAGACCGGCAGGAATGAGCAGATGATGTGGTCGCCGGCCTTCAGCCGGGAGACGCCAGCACCGACCTCCTCGACCACGCCGGCGCCCTCGTGACCGCCGACCATCGGGTACCGGGGCGTCAGGTCGCCGGTGCGGATGTGCTCGTCGGAGTGGCACAGGCCCGAGGCCACGAACCGGACCAGCACCTCGCCGTTCTTCGGTGGGTCGAGTTCCAGCTCGGTGATTTCCCAGTCGTTGCCTATGCCGCGCATGATTGCCGCGTTGGTCTTCATCGACCCTCCCGAATCCGATTCGCCTTGTCTGTAACTATGTCAGGGAACGCCGGTCGTCCGACAGACCGAAGATCTGAGCTGCGTTGCCGCCGAGGGCCAGCGTGACCTCGTCCTCCGTGCACCCGCTCTCCAGCAGCACCTTTTCGAGCCCTCTGGCGTTCCGCTGCACGCCGGGCACGCCCGGCCAGTCGGTGCCGAACACCATCTTGCGCGCCAGCCGGACCAGCGACCTGCCGTAATAGTCGGGCAGCCGGGCAGGCGGCAGCCCGGCGACCTCCAGCCAGGTATTCGGCCGCATGAGCGCCAGAAACGCCGCCTGGTCGTACCACCAGCCGCGACCGCCATGCGCGAGCACGACGGTCAGCTCAGGAAAGTCCCGGAACACCGGGTCAAGGAGCGCGGGCTCGCCGTAGGCGTTGACCGACCCGGCGAACGTCGAGGTGCCGCAGTGCACGATCACCGGCAGAGATAGTTCCTCGCACATGGCGTACGCCGGGTAGAGCATCCGGTCGGCAGGCTCGAACCCGCCGTGCACCGGGTGAATCTTGCAGGCGACCGCGCCGAGATCGATCTGCCGGGCCAGTTCCGCCTTGACCGGGTAGTGCAGGTGCGGGTTGATGTTGGCCACCGGCCGGAACCTGGCCGGGTTCTGCGCCGCCACCGGCAGCACGTCCTCAATCGGCTGAATGCCGGTCGACTTGGGGCTGTACTCGCTGAACAGGAGCACGTGATCGGCGCCCTCGGCGGCGAAGTACGCGTCGAGGGCGGCCGGCTTCGGCACCCCGGACGCGTCGAACAACTCGCCGACCGAGATGCCGCTGCCGAATGTCGCGACCCAGTTCTGCCAGTCGGCGGACAGCGTGGGCAGCCGGGCAACGTGCACGTGGGCGTCGACCAGCAGCCTTCCGTCCAGCACGAGCGCAGGCTAACAGCCGCGGGCCGAATTTTGCTGACCGGCCGCTGCGCGACTTTGCTTACCGTCCGCTACGCGGAGGGGGCCGGCGCTCGGTCAGCGGCACGTCGGGCAGCCGTTCCGGCTTCAGGCCGAAGAACATGCCGAACATGACGCCAAGATCCAGGATCGCGATCAGGCCCGCGATGTACGGGCCAGGACCGCCGAGCCAGGCGAGGTAGCCGCAGAATGCGAGCACGATGACCAGGGCGCCGAGCGCGCGGGGCCGGCCAGACTGAGCCAGCCGCTCGGGCACCTCGTAAGGCGCCCGCTCCACGTAGTTCGCCGTCGCGGCCTTGTCCTTGGCGATCTTGAGCCAGAGGTCATACATCTCAGGTGCCTGCTCGCGCAGCGCGATCGCCTGCGTGACCGACGGGATATCCGCCTGACCGCGGACTTCGGGCACCTTGTCGCCAATGCGGTCGACGACGGCATCGGCAATTTGGTCTGGAGGGGGAGCAACCCGGTTCTCGCCGCGCGGCTCCTTGGGGTCAGCCTGCTGGTCGTACTGACTGGGGGTGGTCATCTGGGTGGCGTCTCACCGCTCTCGTCATGGACCCGCTCAGCCTTTTGCGGCCGGGCAGCCATGATCGTGCTCAGGGCCGCCGCGAACGGCTCATCCTCTGCTGCTCCGTGCGGCTGGCTCGGCGGAAGGACAGGACGCATTCTCTGATAGACGGTCATGCCCGTCAGGTCAAAGATCGCCGCGATGCCCATGGCGGCGGAGAGAACCCGGCGGGCCGATCTGTCCGTCGGCATGTAACCTTTTGTGCCCGCCTGGTTACTCGATCAAACGCTGGACTGCATCATTTACCGCAATCATTGACGCAATTCATGCGAATAGGGCGTACCTGGCGCTCGGTGGGAAACGAGATCGCCGGTGCCGGCCGGTGGCTCTAGACTTGCGGTCCACTGCCTGTATCTGCGGGCGGCCGATCCCGGACATGATGAAGAGGCCGACAGATCCATGCGCTGGTCGCAGCTGCACATCCCGACCCTGAGAGACGACCCGGCTGACGCCGACGCGGCGAGCCACCGGCTCCTGGTGCGGGCCGGGTTCATCCGCCAGCTGATGGCGGGCCACTACTCCCTTCTGCCGCTCGGAATGCGGGTGCGCGCCAAGGTCGTAGCGGTCATCAGGGAGGAGATGAACGCCATCGGCGCGCAGGAGTTCCTCATGCCATCCATGAACCCGCGGCAGCTGTGGGAGCGCAGCGGCCGCGCGGCCGTCATGGGGGACGAGCTGTTCCGGCTCAGGGATCGCAAGAGCGCCGAGGAGGTGCTCGCGATGACTCATGAGGAGGTGGTCACCACCCTGGCGAGTGAGCTTTCCTCCTACCGTCAGCTCCCGCAGTCGTGGTACCACATCCAGATCAAGTTCCGGGACGAACCCCGCCCGCGTAGCGGCCTGATCCGGGTCAGGGAGTTCACCATGAAGGACTCCTACAGCTTCGACTTGGACCAGGCGGGCCTGGACTCTTCTTTCGAGGCCCACCGCGGCGCGTACGAACGCATCTTCGCCAGGCTCGGCATCCCGGCCATCCAGGTCGAGGCTTCCAGCGGCACCATGGGTGGCAAGGACTCGGTCGAGTTCATGTGCCCGTCCGAGGCGGGCGAAGATGTGATCGCCCGGTGCCCGCAGTGCGGCTACGCGGCCAACCTGGAGAAGGCGACCTCCGAGCTCGCCCCGGTAGAGGACGCGCCCGGCCCGGCGGCACCGCAGCGGCTCGACACACCAGGCGTACGCACCATCGACGACCTCGTGACCGGGTATGGCCTGGCGGCTGACCGCCAGATCAAGACGCTCGTTCAGGTGATCAACGGCCAGCTGACGCTTGTGCTGCTACGCGGCGACCATCAGCTGCAGGACCAGAAGCTCGTCGACGCTACCGGCGTCCCGGACATCCGGCCGGCACAGCCAGACGAGATCAGGGCTGCGCTCGGTGCGCTGCCGGGCAGCCTGGGCGCGGTGGGGGTCACTGACCTGCCGGTCATCGCGGACGTCGCGCTGCGCGGCAGGCGGAACATGGCTACGGGCGCGAACAGCGACGACGTCCACCTCACCGGCGTCGACGTGGACCGCGACATCCGAGTCGGCACCTGGGCCGACCTGCGCGAGATAGCGGCGGGGGAGCCGTGCCCGCGGTGCAGCACACCGCTCGAGCTCATCCGGGCCATCGAGATCGGCCACATCTTCAAGCTCGGCCGCAAGTACACCGAGGCGTTCGGCGTGACCGTGCTCGGCCCGGACGGCGGCAAGATCACGCCGATCATGGGCTGCTACGGGATCGGTGTCGAGCGCGCCGTAGCCGCGATCGCCGAGGTCCATCACGACGACGCCGGCCTGGTGTGGCCCGTCCAGGTGGCACCGATCGAGGTCACCGTTCTCACGCTGTCGCCGAAGGACGAGGCCGTCACCACGACGGCTGAGTCGATTCACGCCGAGCTGCACGCGGCCGGCATCGAGGTCGTGCTGGACGACCGCGATGAGCGACCCGGCGTCAAGTTCAAGGATGCAGAGCTGACCGGGATACCCGTGCGGATCGGCGTGGGCAGCCGGGACCTCGCGGACGGCATGGTCGAAGTGGTGAGCCGGGCCACCAGGATCAAGGAGCGGGTCCCGGTCGACCAGGCGGTCAAGCACGCGCTCGACCTGCTGGCGACGCCTGCCAGTTAGGCGGTTTCTGCTTGTTAGGCGGTGCCTGCCACCAGTCGCATCCCCGTGGCACAGCCACGCGCGGCTGCTCCGGACGGTCGATCGGCAGCGTCGGCGAGCCGCTCGCCGCTGCTGTCCAGCTCGGCCCATCGAGCCTGGCCCCTGGCAGAGCTGGCTTCCGGATCCCCTGGCCGGATGACTCGCTCGTTCTGGCTGGAAAGCTCGGTCCACCTGCCGTTACCGCTCGGCATCGTTCCTCCCGTTAGCCCGAGCCTGGCGATCGCCCCTGCTGCACCGCCTGACCCCTCATCTCTTAAGACACGCCTGAGGGGCTATGCGGTTAGCCACAAGGTGGTTACAAGTGCATAACTTCGCCGGCCAGCCGAGCTAGATCCTGCGCCACGCCTCCGTGAGCACGCTTCGCAGGATCTGCTCCATCTCGTCGAAGTGCTCCTGCGTGCAGATCAGCGGAGGGGACAGCTGGATCACCGGGTCGCCACGGTCATCGGCCCGGCAGATCAGGCCCGCGTCGAACAGCGCATGCGAAAGGAACCCGCGCAGCAGCCGCTCTGACTCGTCGTCATCGAAGGTGAGCCTCGTGGACTTGTCCTTGACCAGCTCGATGCCGTAGAAGTAGCCATCCCCGCGGACGTCTCCGACGATCGGCAGGTCAGTCAGCCTTTCCAGCGCCGACCGGAACGCGCCCTCGTTCGCCCGGACGTTGCCGAGCAGGTTTTCCTTCTCGAACACGTCCAGGTTGGCCATCGCCACGGCACACGAGACCGGGTGACCCGCGAACGTCACTCCGTGCAGGAAGGTCGGCGTGCTGCCGGCGGTTGCCAGGCTGTCGGCGCGCGCATGGTCGGAACTACTACCTGCCTGGCGGTGCCCGGCGGCATGGCCTCCGGCGAACGGCTCCATGAGCCGGTCCGACACCATCATGCCGCCGAGGGGGGCGTAGCCGGACGTGACGCCCTTGGCGAAGGTGATGATGTCGGGCTGGTACCCGTAGCGCTCTGAGCCGAAGTAGTAACCGAGCCGGCCGAAGGCACAGATGACCTCGTCTGACACGAGCAGGACGCCGTGGCGGTCACAGATCTCGCGCACCTGCGCGAAGTAGCCCGGCGGCGGCGGGAAGCAGCCGCCCGAGTTCTGACAGGGCTCCAGGAAGACGGCCGCGACCGACTCCGGGCCCTCCCGCAGGATTGCCCGCTCGATCTCGTCGGCGGCCCACACCCCGAAGGCGGTCACGTCGTCAGCCACGAAGGCCGGCGCCCGGTAGAAGTTGGTGTTGGGGACCCGGACCCCGCCAGCCGGAAGCGGCTCGAACGGTTCCTTGATACCCGGCAGGCCGGTGATGGCCAGCGCGCCCATCGAGGTGCCGTGGTAGGCGATCGACCTGCTCAGCACCTTGTACCGGGCCGGCTCGCCGACCGTCTTGAAGTACTGCTTGGCCAGCTTCCAGGCGGACTCCACGGCCTCGGAGCCGCTGCTGGTGAAGAAGACGCGGTTCAGATCGCCCGGCGCCATGCTGGCGAGCCGTTCGGCCAGCTCGATCGCCTGCGGGTGGGCGTAAGACCACAGCGGGAAGTACGCCAGCTCGCTAGCCTGCCGCGCCGCAGCCTCCGCGACCTCGGTCCGGCCGTGGCCGATCTGGCTCACGAACAGGCCGGCCAGTCCGTCCAGGTATCGCTTCCCGTGCTGGTCGTAGACGTAGGCGCCCTCGCCCCGGACGATGACCGGCACCTCGCTGTCGGCGTAGGACGACATTCTGGTGAAGTGCAGCCACAGGTGGCGCTTGGCCTTCTCCTGCAGGGCTGCGATCTCGTCCGGACCGTAAGGCGTGCTCATCTCGTCCCCCAGCTGTAGGTCTGCTTGCGCAGTTTGAGGTACACGAACGTCTCCGTCGTCGTCACGCTCGGGATCGACCGCACCTGGCCGAGGATCTCCAGCAGCTGGTCGTCGTCCTCGCAGACCACCTCGACCAGTATGTCGAACGAGCCCGCGGTGATGACGACGTAGTCGATCTCGTCCATACCCGCCAGCTGGGCAGCAACCCGCTCCAGGTCACCGCTGCAGCGGATGCCGATCATTGCCTGGCGCTGGAATCCCAGGGTCAGCGGGTCGGTCACGCCGACGATCTGCAGGGCGCCGGTGTCGACGAGGCGCTGCACCCGCTGCCGGACCGCGGCCTCCGACAGGCCGACCGCTTTCCCGATGGCCGCATAGGAGCGGCGGCCATCCTGCTGCAGCTGCTCGATGATCCGCTTGGATAGGTCGTCGAGCACCACGTGGGCGTTCTCGGCTTCCCGGCCAGCACGGTCTCGGCCACGGGCGGCGTTGGCCAGGGGAGATACGGGCGTGTGCGCCATGCCCCGGCCTCCTCCCGCTGACTAGCCTGCCAAACCGCCGACGACCGTCAACGGATTTCGTCGACTATAGACGTAAATCTAACTGATTCCCTTGCGACGTGACGATTGCCGTGTCTGTTTCGACTCTAGACACGTGGTCCCGCAGGTCACAAGCCTGGCCTACTGCGGTATTCCCGCTGCGGCGGGGCGTGACAAGACTCTCACTCGGATGGCCAGCGAAGGCGACTGCCGTTGGACAACGAGTAGCCGAACGCACTCTGGGCTGCTCGAACTGACCGGACGAAGAAAGGCAACGCCCCCGTGAGAATCACGCCGATCGCCGCTGCCAGCCTCATCCCGGCCATCGTCGCCGGTATCGCCCTGACCATCACGCCGTTCGCAATCGGGACCCCTGCCGTCGCGGCCGCCAGCCACCCTGCCCGCGCTGCCGTGCACAGCTCGCCTGCGCACCACGTCACTGCCTCCGCCGCGAGCCCGGCACCGAGCCAGCCGGCGGCAGCGCCGGCCCAGGCTGCGCCGGCCCCGCCCGCGCCGCAGCAGCCGGCCGCGCCGCAGATGAGTACCGCCGAGGCGTCCTTCGAAAAGTGCGTGGCCTGGCGCGAGAGCGGTGACAACCCGACGGCCAGCTCAGCCGGCATGTTCGGCATCCTGCCCGCCACGTGGGCACAGCTTGGCTACCCGGGTACCGCGGGCCAGGCATCAGTCGCACAGCAGACGGTGGCTTTTGACCGCCTCTACAAGGAGCTCGGCACCCAGCCCTGGGGGCCCTACGACGGCTGCTGAGCCGCTAGCGTGGCTCAGTGGCAGCTGCCCGCGTCATCGTCATCGGTTCGATCAACCGTGACCTGATCGTGCGGCTACCGCGACTGCCTGCGCCGGGGGAGACCGTCGCCGACGGCCAGCTGACCCGTCAGCACGGCGGCAAGGGCGCCAATCAGGCGGTCGCCGCGGCCAGGGCTGGCGCGGCCGCGGTCATCGTCGGCGCTGTCGGTGCCGCTGACGGCCAGGACTGTCTGGACGCCCTGGCCGCCGAGCGCGTGGACGTGACCCACGCCTTGCGTGCTGACGCGCCGACCGGCACTGCCGTCGTCCTGGTCGACGAGCAGACGGGTGAGAACCAGATCGCCGTTGTGCCAGGCGCCAACGGCCTGGTGTCGGCCGAGCATGTGGATTCAGTACTCCGCGCGCTCGAGCTCGGCCCGAGTGACGTCGTCGTGCTCAGCTTCGAGCTGCCGCACCCGCCGCTGGTGCTCGCCGCCGACCACGCGCGGCGAGCCGGTGCCCGGCTCGTCGTTAACCCGGCACCGGCCCGTCCGGACTACGCGGACGTGCTATCCGGAGCGCTCGTCACGCCCAACGGGGCAGAGCTGGCTTCACTTGCGCCTGGCGCGGGACCACGGGACACAGCGCTCGCGCTGGCCGCCCGCACCGGCCAGCCGGTGCTGGTGACTCTCGGCTCCGACGGTGCGCTGCTCGCCGACTCGGGTGAAGTCACTCATTTCCCCGCGCACGAGGTCGAGGCCCGCGACACCACTGGCGCAGGAGACACCCTCACCGGCGTGCTCGCGGCCAGCCTGGCACAGGGCCGCGATCTGCCCACCGCGGTCCGGCGCGCGGTAGCGGCGGCCGGTCTCGCCGTGGCGCGGGACGGCGCGCGCGCCGGCATGCCGACCGCCGCCCAGATCGACCGGCTGCTAGCGGGATGACAGTCCTACTGGAGCGTGAGAGTGCCGGTCACGGTCCCCGACGCTAGGCCGCGCGGATCGCGCCGGGGGTCAGGGCGGACAGCGCCTCGATGACGGGCTCCGGACCCGGCCGGACGGTGATGATGCGCACGACCGTCTCGTCCAGGCCGGCGCTGAACCGCGCGTAGGCGTTCGCAGCTCCGGCTGCCGGGCCGTAGTAACCGACTGCGCCGAGCAGCTCGTCCGGGGCCGCATCCACGAGCTCGGGCAGCGCGACGCCCCGATCGCGCCGGTCCTCCAGCTCGGTGAGCACGGTGTCGAAGCCCATCTGGGCGAACATGCCGCGGTAGCCCGCCGTCTTCGGCGCGCCCGGCCCGGCCATCGCGTAGCTGAGCACCTGGCCGCCGAACGCCCGGCGCGCTGCTGTCACGTCGTCATCGACACAGACGCGGACGTACATGGTCAGCGGGACGTCAGCTGGCTCGCGCCCGGCTCGCCGAGCGCCGTCGGCGACCAGGCCCCGGCTCTCGGCGATGCGGTCCGGCGTAGCCCAGTTCAGCAGCGCGCCGTCGGCCACCTCGCCAGCTAGCCGCAGCATCTGAGGGCCGAGCGCGGCCAGGTAGACGGGCACGGGCGGCAAGCCGCCCGCCCGCAGGGCCGTGGTACGCGGCCCGAGCGTCAGCCCGTCCGACCTGACCGCCTGGCCAGCGAGCAGGTCGTGCACTGATGTCGTGTACTTGCGCATCACCGCAATCGGCCGGTCCGGCAGGCCGACCGCCGTCCAGAATCCCGGCCCGACGCCGCCGGTGCCCAGCCCGAGCACGAACCGGCCATCGGACAGCTGCGCCACCGTCGCTGCCTGCATCGCCAGCGCCGCAGGGGTCCACAGCAGCGCTGCCGGGACAACTGAGATGCCGGTCCGCAGCCCGGTGTCCTGCGACCATGCCGCGCAGACGTGAAAAGCGTCCGGGATTCCGACATACGGGGACCACAGACTGTCGAATCCGAGGCGCTCCGCCTCCTGGCCCATCTCGCGCAGCTGGCCGAAGGACAGGCCGAGCCTGCCGTCCAGGCCGACACCGATCATCATGCCGGGCATTATTCCAGCGACAGCCGCATGCCGGCTGGGATGACCGGGCGGGAGCGGCCACGTTCCCTCACAGGCCGTAGCCTGGCGCCACCCGCAGTCTGGCGACAGACTGGCAGGGAAGACCACCTGGGAGGCAGCACCATGGCGCACCGCACGCACTGGATCAATGGCAAGCCCTGGACCGGAGAGGCAGCCACCCGCGGGGACATCTACAACCCGGCGACCGGGCGGGTCAGCGGCACCGTCGACTACGCCAAGAAAGCCGAGGTCGATGCCGCGGTGGGCGCGGCGGCGGCGGCACTGCCAGGCTGGCGGGAGACATCCCTGGTGCGCCGGGCAGCGGTCATGTTCGCCTTCCGGGAGCTAGTCCAGTCCCACCGGGATGAGATTGCCGCCAGGATCACGGCCGAGCACGGCAAGGTGGCATCCGACGCGGCGGGAGAGGTTGCGCGCGGGCTCGAGGTAGTCGACTTCGCCTGCGGCATCCCGCACTTGGTGAAGGGCGGGTTCTCGGAGAACGTGTCCACCGGAGTGGACGCCTACTCGATCCGCCAGCCGCTCGGCGTGGTGGCCGGGATCACCCCGTTCAACTTCCCGGCGATGGTGCCGATGTGGATGTTCCCGATCGCGCTGGCGTGCGGGAACACGTTTGTCCTCAAGCCGTCGGAGAAGGACCCCTCGGCGTCGCTTCTGCTGGCCGAGCTGCTCGCCGAGGCCGGGCTGCCGGACGGCGCGTTCAACGTCGTGCACGGCGCGAAGGAGGCCGTCGATGCGCTGCTGACCCACCCGGACGTGCGTGCGGTCAGCTTCGTCGGCTCCACTCCTGTCGCCCGGTACATCTACGAGACGGGTACCGCGCACGGCAAGCGAGTGCAGGCGCTCGGCGGGGCCAAGAACCACATGGTGGTGCTGCCAGACGCCGACCTCGACCTGGCCGCCGACGCCGCGGTCAACGCAGGATTCGGCTCGGCGGGCGAGC
This sequence comes from uncultured Actinomycetota bacterium, assembly GCA_963718765.1. Classification (GTDB taxonomy): domain Bacteria; phylum Actinomycetota; class Actinomycetes; order Streptosporangiales; family Streptosporangiaceae; genus JAJYUU01. Next base: position 746,276 of record CAVQZV010000011.1, on the reverse strand, counting down.
GGTGCATGGCGATCTCGGCGCTGGTCGCTGTCGAGCCAATCGCCGACGAGCTTATCGGCAAGATCGGCGAGCGGATGGCCCGCCTCACCGTGGGCCCCGGCGACCAGGAGGCCTCCGAGATGGGACCGCTGGTCACCCTGCAGCATCGCGACAAGGTGGCCGGCTACCTGGACTCTGGCGTCGCGGAGGGCGCCACGCTTGCCGTCGACGGCCGCAGCCACCCGATCACCGGGGAGACCGGCGATGGCTTCTGGCTCGGCCCGACGCTGCTGGACCACGTGACCCCGCAGATGCGGTGCTACACAGACGAGATCTTCGGCCCGGTGCTGTCGGTGGTGCGCGCCGGCAGCTATGCCGAGGCCCTGCAGATCATCAACGCCAACCCGTACGGCAACGGCACCGCGATCTTCACCAACGACGGCGGAGCGGCGCGGCGGTTCACCCACGAGGTCGAGGTCGGCATGGTCGGCGTCAACGTGCCGATCCCGGTGCCGATGGCGTTCTACTCCTTCGGCGGCTGGAAGTCGTCGCTGTTCGGGGACACCCACGTGTACGGCACCGACGGCGTGCATTTCTACACCCGCGCTAAGGCGGTCACGTCGCGCTGGCTCGACCCCAGTCACGGCGGGGTTAACCTCGGCTTCCCGGTGAACCAATAGATCGCGTCGGGTGTCAGCGGCGGTCACGGATGCCGTCCGCTGACCCGGGAATTTCTGCGTTCTTCGCCGCGCCGCTAGCCGCAGTGCCAGGATCGGTCCACTCTGGACTGAGTGCTCAGGCGGGAGGGGTGGCGAGGTGGCCGACGTTGTCAGGGCCGGGTTGGTGCAGCAGCGCTGGACCGGCGACAAGGAGTCCATGATCCAGGCGGCGGTCGAGGCGATCGGCCGCGCGGCGTCCGCGGGAGCCCGCGTGGTCTGCCTGCAGGAGCTGTTCTACGGGCCGTACTTCTGCCAGGTGCAGGACGCGGACTACTACTCCTTCACCGAGGCGATCCCAGGCGGGCCGACCACCGAGCTGATGCGCGAGGTCGCGGCCCGGCACGGCGTCGTGCTCGTGGCGCCGATGTATGAGGAAGAGCAGCCAGGCGTCTACTACAACACCGCTGCGGTGATCGACGCCGACGGCAGCTACCTGGGGAAATACCGCAAGACGCACCTGCCGCAGGTGAAGGGATTCTGGGAGAAGTTCTACTTCCGGCCGGGCAATATGGGCTACCCGGTGTTCGACACGGCGGTCGGCCGGATCGGCGTCTACATCTGCTACGACCGGCACTTCCCTGAAGGCTGGCGGGCGCTTGGGCTCGCGGGCGCGCGGATCGTGTTTAACCCGTCGGCGACGAGCCGGGGCCTGTCGTCGTACCTGTGGCAGCTCGAGCAGCCGGCCGCCGCGGTCGCCAACGAGTTCTTCGTCGGCGCGATCAACCGGGTGGGTATCGAGCCGCTCGGCGACAACGACTTCTACGGCCAGTCCTACTTCGCCGATCCGCGTGGCCAGCTGATCGGCAGTGCCGCCTCGGACACCGACGACGACGTCGTCATCCGCGACCTCGACTTCGGGATGCTGCAGGAGGTTCGCGACCTGTGGGCCTTCTACCGGGACCGGCGACCGGACGCCTACGGGCCGCTGATCGAGCCATGACCATCCTGATCACGGGCGGGACCGTCGTGTCGTCGACCGGCGCCGCGCCCGCCGACGTGGTGGTGCAGGGCGAGCGGATCTCCGCTGTCGTACAGCCAGGCTCTGCCGCTACGGCTGGCGGAGCGCAGGTGATCGACGCGTCCGGCAAGTACGTGCTGCCGGGCGGCGTCGACGTGCACACGCATATGGAAATGCCGTTCGGCGGCACGTTCTCCGCCGACACCTTCGAGACGGGCACCCGCGCAGCCGCCTGGGGCGGCACCACCACCATCATCGACTTCGCCGTCCAGCCGAAGGGCACCAGCTTGCTGGCGGCCCTCGACACCTGGCATGGCAAGGCCGACGGCAACTGCGCCATCGATTACGGCTTCCACATGATCGTGTCGGACGTCAACGAGGCGACGCTCAAGGAGATGGCTGGCTGCGTCGACGCGGGGGTGACCAGCTTCAAGCTGTTCATGGCCTATCCCGGCGTGTTCTACGCCACCGACGGTGAGATCCTGCTCGCGATGCAGCAGGCGGCGCGGATCGGCGCGCTGACCATGATGCACGCCGAGAACGGCATCGCGATCGACCAGCTCGTCGCTCAGGCGCTGGCAGCGGGTCACACCGAGCCGGTGCATCACGGCCTGACCCGCCCGCCGGAGCTGGAGGCGGAGGCGACCAGCCGCGCGATCACGCTGGCTGCGGTTACCGGCGCGCCGCTGTACATCGTGCACTTGTCCGCCGCGCAGGCCTTGGCGGCGGTGGCTGAGGCACGCGACGCCGGCCAGCAGGTCTTCGCCGAGACCTGCCCGCAGTACCTCTACCTGTCGCTGGACGACCTGGCCCGGCCCGGCTTCGAGGGCGCCAAGTACGTCTGCTCGCCGCCACTGCGCCCGAGCGAGCACCAGGACACCCTGTGGCGCGGGCTGCGCGCCAATGACCTGTCGGTAGTGTCCACCGATCACTGCCCGTTCTGCTTCGCCGATCAGAAGGAGCTGGGTCGCGGCGACTTCGCCAAGATCCCGAACGGCATCCCGGGCGTGGAACATCGGATGGACCTGCTGCATCAGGGCGTGGTCGCCGGGCAGTTGTCGCTGGCCCGCTGGGTGGAGGTTGCATCGACGACACCGGCGCGGATGTTCGGCCTTTATCCGCGCAAGGGCGTGATCGCGGCTGGCTCCGACGCCGACATCGTGATCTACGACCCGGCGGCCACTCAGGAGCTGTCAGCTGCCCGGCATCATATGAACGTGGATTACTCGGCCTATGAGGGCATGCAGATCACCGGCCGGGTGGACACGGTGCTGTCCCGCGGGACGGTAGTTGTCGGGGCGGGCGAGTACCGCGGCAGCCCTGGACATGGCAGCTTCCTGCAGCGCGGTGCGTGTCAGTACCTGAACTAACTGCAGACAGGGGGGATGAACTGTGGACTTCGGCCTGGTGCTGCAGCCCGACCCGCCGGCTGGCGCTGTCGTGCAGCGGATGCGCGAGGCGGAGGACCTGGGCTTCCGGTACGGCTGGATGTTCGACTCTCACGTGCTGTGGCAGGAGCCGTTCGTCATCTTCGCCCAGATCCTGGCCGCCACGTCAGCGATGACCGTCGGCCCGATGGTCACCAACCCGCTGACCAGAGACTGGTCGGTGACCGCGTCATTGTTCGCCACGCTCAACGACACCTTCGGCAACCGTACGGTCTGCGGGATCGGCCGCGGCGATTCGGCGCGGCGGGTGCTCGGGAAGCCGCCGTCGAGCCTGTCGACGCTGGCGGAGGCGATGCGGGTGATCAAGGATCTGGCCGAGGGCCGCGACGCTGATCTCGACGGGACAGTGGTGCGCATCCCGTGGGTTCGGGACGGCAAGCTGGAGATCTGGATGGCGGGCTACGGGCCGCGCGCGCTGCGGCTGGTCGGCGAGCAGGCCGACGGCTTCATCCTGCAGACAGCCGATCCTGAGATAGCGCGCTGGACATTTGGCGCGGTCCGGGAGGCGGCGCGCGCCGCCGGCCGCGACCCCGCCACGATCACCATGTGCGTCGCCGCGCCGGCCTATGTGGGGACCGATGTGGCTCATCAGCGCGATCAGCTCCGCTGGTTCGGGGGGATGGTCGGAAATCATGTCGCCGACCTCGTTTCTCGCTATGGCGAGGGCGGCCAGGTGCCACGAGCGCTCACCGACTACATCGCAGGCCGGCATGGGTATGACTACTCCCACCACGGCCGGGCCGACAACCCGTCGACGGACTTCGTCCCTGACGACATCGTGGACCGGTTCTGCCTGACCGGGCCAGAAGCAGCCCACGTGCAGCGACTGACCGAGCTGGCGGAGCTCGGCGCGGACCAGTTCGCCATCTACCTCATGCATGACCAGCCGGACAAGACGCTGGCCGCCTACGGAGAGACCATCATCCCGGCTCTGCGCTGACCGTCGGCGTGCGGCAGACTTGCTGCTGACCAGCCGGTCATGCAGCAGCCGGTCATGCACCAGCCCGTCATGCACCAGCGAGAGGAGACGGCAGATGACTGCGAGCACGCCAGACCCTGCCCGCGGCGCTGAGGTCCGCGCGATGGACCGGGCCCACGTGTTCCACTCGTGGTCGGCCCAGGGGGCGGTACAGCCACTGCCGATCGCGGCCGCCGAGGGCTCGTATTTCTGGGACTACGACGGCAACAGGTACCTGGACTTCTCCAGCCAGCTGGTCAACACCAACATCGGCCACCAGCACCCGAAGGTAGTCGCGGCTATCGCGGCGCAGGCCGCGCGGCTGGCCACCATCGCGCCGCAGCACGCCAATGACATGCGTGGCGAGGCGGCGTCCCGGCTGGCTGCGCTCGCGCCAGACGGGTTCGAGAAGGTGTTCTTCACGAACGGCGGCGCGGACGCGAACGAGAACGCGATCCGGATGGCCCGGCTGCACACCGGGCGCACCAAGGTGCTCAGCTTCTACCGCTCGTATCACGGCAACACCGGGGCGGCGATCACCTCGACGGGCGACCCGCGGCGGTGGCCCAATGAGTTCGCACTCGGGCACGTGCACTTCTTCGGGCCCTACTTGTACAGGTCGGCGTTCTGGGCCAGCTCTGAGGCGCAGGAGTGCGAGCGTGCGCTCGCGCACCTGGAGCAGGTTATCCAGTTCGAGGGACCGGACACGATCGCGGCGCTGCTGCTGGAGACCATCGTCGGCACGGCCGGCGTGCTGATTCCGCCACCCGGCTACCTGGCCGGCGTGCGCGCGCTCTGCGACCGGTACGGCATCGTCTACATCGCCGACGAGGTGATGTGCGGCTTCGGGCGCGCCGGACGCTGGTTCGCGTTCGAGGATCATGACGCGGTACCGGACCTCATCACCTTCGCCAAGGGCTCGAACTCGGGCTATGTCCCGGCGGGCGGGGTGATCATCTCCGACCCGATCGCGGCGACATTCGACCAGCGCGTGTTCCCCGGCGGGCTGACCTACTCCGGTCATCCGCTGGCGTGCGCGTCGATCGTCGCGACGATCGACGCGATGAAGGACGAAGACATACTCGGGAACGCCGGCCGCATCGGGTCGCACGTGCTCGGACCGGGACTGCGCGAGCTGGCCGAACGCCACCCCGTGGTGGGCGAGGTGCGCGGCACCGCGGTGTTCTGGGCGCTGGACCTCGTGTCTAACCGCGACAGCCGGGCGATGCTGGCGCCCTACGGCGGCTCGTCCGAGGCCATGACTGCCCTCATGGCTGAATGCCGCCGGCGCGGGCTCATGCCGTTCATGAACTACAACCGCCTGCACGTGGTGCCGCCATGCACTGTCTCGGAGTCCGAGGCCAAGGAGGGCCTGGTGATTTTGGACGCGGCCCTCGAGGTGGCTGACCGGCATTACCAGGGATAACTAGCCCGAACACTTTCATGCCCCGGCAAGATTGTTGACGATCCCATTTGCGCGGTGAGAGGTTGAACACGGCGCCCGCGTCAATCCGAGCTCATTCCCCAGGAGGTCGGCGTGCTGAGCAGGGAAGACAATGAGACCTTGTGCCGGGTCGGGCCGGGGACTCCGATGGGGGAGTTGCTGCGGCGGTACTGGACGCCGGCGTGCCTGAGCGCGGAGATTCCTGAGCCGGGTAGTGCGCCTGCCCGGGTGCGGCTGCTGGGGGAGAACCTGGTGGCCTACCGGGACACCGGGGGCCGGATCGGGCTGGTGCAGGAGAACTGCCCGCACCGGGGGGCGTCGCTGTATTTCGGCCGGAACGAGGATGCGGCGATCCGGTGTGTGTATCACGGCTGGGCGTTCGACACCGATGGCCGGTGCGTGGACATGCCGAGCGAGCCGGTGCCGTTCTGCGAGAAGGTGAAGATCAAGGCCTATCCGGTGCATGAGTCCGGCGGGATCGTGTGGACCTATATGGGGCCGCCGGAGACGATGACCCCGTTCCGCGACTTCGGCACCGAGGGCCTGCAGGCCAGCGATGTCATGGCGACGAAGCAGGTGTCGTACTGCAACTGGGTGCAGGCGATGGAGGGGAACATCGACACCGCCCATATCTCGCACCTGCACCAGTGGAACGGCGTCGACGATATTCCGGATGACGGGTCGGACAAGCCGGGTTATCCGTCGAATGCGATGTCGTGGAAGTTCTGGCGGCATGACCGGGCGCCGCGGCTGGAACTGCACGAGACCTGGTACGGCTACCGGTACGCGGGCATCCGCACCACCCCCAACGGGCACACTCACGTCCGCGTTACCGCGTACATACTGCCGTACTCCACGCTCGTCGCGAGCATTCCCTGGAACCAGCGGCACGGCATGTTTGTCCCCATGGACGACTACCGGACGGCGCGCTACTCCTTTGCGGCCAGGGTGCCTGACAACGTCAACGCCTTCGGCGGAGCCAACCTGTTCGCGGTGGCGCCGTTCTCGACCCCGATCAGCCAGGGTCGGCGCAACGGGGTCATCCCGCGCGACTACACGATGGAGAATGACTTCCAGATCGACCGTGAGGTGCAGCGGAACTCGACCTTCAGCGGGGTCGCGGATTTCGTGAGCCAGGACCTCATGGTGACCGAGTCCATGGGACCGATCTACGACCGGACCCAGGAGAAGCTCGGCTCCACCGACCTTGCCATAACGCGGATGCGCCACATCCTGCTGCGGGCGGCCAGGGACCTGGCCGCGGGCAAGGAGCCGCCGGCTGTCGCCGGCGACCTGGACTACCGGTCCATTCGCGGTGCCGAGAAGATCCTCGAGCCGGGCGAGGACTGGCGCGTCCTCGCCACCCTCGATGACCCGACGCTCCGCGAAGCGCTCGGCCCGCCGGACGACTACGCGCTCGCGGACTGAGCAAACCACCTGGAACGAGCCCGGCTAGGAGGTCGGCGTGCTGAGCAGGGAAGACAATGAGACCTTGTGCCGGGTCGGGCCGGGGACTCCGATGGGGGAGTTGCTGCGGCGGTACTGGACGCCGGCGTGCCTGAGCGCGGAGATTCCTGAGCCGGGTGGTGCGCCTGCCCGGGTGCGGCTGCTGGGGGAGAACCTGGTGGCCTACCGGGACACCGGGGGCCGGATCGGGCTGGTGCAGGAGAACTGCCCGCACCGGGGGGCGTCGCTGTATTTCGGCCGGAACGAGGATGCGGCGATCCGGTGTGTGTATCACGGCTGGGCGTTCGACACCGATGGCCGGTGCGTGGACATGCCGAGCGAGCCGGTGCCGTTCTGCGAGAAGGTGAAGATCAAGGCCTATCCGGTGCATGAGTCCGGCGGGATCGTGTGGACCTATATGGGGCCGCCGGAGACGATGACCCCGTTCCGCGACTTCGGCACCGAGGGCCTGCAGGCCAGCGATGTCATGGCGACGAAGCAGGTGTCGTACTGCAACTGGGTGCAGGCGATGGAGGGGAACATCGACACCGCCCATATCTCGCACCTGCACCAGTGGAACGGCGTCGACGATATTCCGGATGACGGGTCGGACAAGCCGGGTTATCCGTCGAATGCGATGTCGTGGAAGTTCTGGCGGCATGACCGGGCGCCGCGGCTGGAACTGCACGAGACCTGGTACGGCTACCGGTACGCGGGCATCCGCACCACCCCCAATGGCAACACTCATGTCCGGGTCACGGCGTATGCGGTCCCGTACAGCACCATGGTGGCCAGCATCCCGTTCAGCATGGGCCACGGGATGTTCGTGCCGATCGACGACAACAACTGCTGGCGCTATTTCGTCGCACCGAAGTCGTGGCGACGGCCGCGCGATCTCGGCGGAGCCAACCTGTTCTCGATCGCGCCGTTCTCGACGCCGGTGTCGGCTTATACCGACGGGATCGTGCCCCGCCACTACACGATGGAGAATGACTTCCAGATCGACCGTGAGGTGCAGCGGAACTCGACCTTCAGCGGGGTCGCGGATTTCGTGAGCCAGGACCTCATGGTGACCGAGTCCATGGGACCGATCTACGACCGGACCCAGGAGAAGCTCGGCTCCACCGACCTTGCCATAACGCGGATGCGCCACATCCTGCTGCGGGCGGCCAGGGACCTGGCCGCGGGCAAGGAGCCGCCGGCTGTCGCCGGCGACCTGGACTACCGGTCCATTCGCGGTGCCGAGAAGATCCTCGAGCCGGGCGAGGACTGGCGGGTCCTCGGCACCGACGACGATCCGATCGTGCAGGAGGCTTACGAAACCGGATCGATGACGCGCGCGACTGGCTGACGCCGCCTCGGTGGACGGACCGGGCCGCAAGCATACGCGGCTGCTCCTGGCCGTGGTGCTGGCCGGCCTGTTCATGAACTGCTTCGACCTTGCTGCCAGGGCGGTTAACACCCTTGGTCGTCCATCGAGGGCAGTGCTGCCGACGCATACGCCCGTTGAAGGACGCCCAGAGGGCATCTGAGCGCTGGCATGGCTAGCGCCACAGTAGTGGCTGATCGATCACGATACGTGACCTAAGCCCTGCTGTTAGTGACTTCCGCCGCTCGTGAGGTGGGTGCTCTCCGGGCACGCTGGGACTGGGGGGATTGGTGGTGATCGACATGACAGCAAACCACCGAAAGGTAGTCATCGATCTGCTGGCGAGGACGCTACCGCCGATGCCTGCCCACCTGGCAGCCAGGATTCACGCAGCCATCGCAGCCGAATCCGCCCGGCATTCAGCCGAACGCGCCGCAAGGATGGGGGAACTAGGCGCTCGGATCGAGGAAGCTCTACAGCGCGGCGATCTGGAACAGGCGCACGAGCTAGCCGAGGCGGGTCTGATTATCGCCCGGCATGACTATGACGCATTCCTCGCATAGCGCTGGGACGTCTGCGACGTGCGGCCTACTGCGAGTCGAGCCTGTAGGACGCTCCCAGAGCCGACCAGAAGCACTCTGACGCCGCCGACCCCATGATCTTGACCCGGCAGACTTCTCATGGGGATTCGAGGGGTTTCGACCTGGCAAGTCGCAGGTTCGGATCACGTATCGCGATGCCAGTGGCGAGAGCGTCACCGTGGCCACGAGCGAAACCGAGGCCGTGGCTAGTCTCATGATCCGTTGCCAGCTTGGCGCGAGCGTCGTTAGCTGCCTGGCGCTCGGCTCGCTGGCTGTCAGTCGGCTGCTCGCCCCGCCGCACCGACCGTCGGCGGCGGTTCGCGCCGTTGCGGACGTCGCCCGTGCCGACGGCTAGGCATGATGGCTCAGCAGGTCGAGCAGTTGCTCGATCGCCCCGGCCGCTTGCTGTCGGGCGCCTGGCTGCGCGCCACCGGCGAGGGTCGTGCCGTCGGTGAGCACTGTCACCGGATGGGCCGCAAACCTTGCGATTGTCTCGGCGACGAAACTCCTCCCAGCCGGCACCACGGTCATAACCGGAACGGCCAGTCCGGCAAGCTGATCGAGCCATTGGCCACGGATGTGCAGCCTTGCCAGCTGCACGTGGTCTGGCAGGTGCCGCTCGGCGCTGCTTGCTGCCTCGAACGCGAGCAGCTCGGCCCTCGCCTCGGCGGCATGGTCGCCTGCGATCTGGACGGCAAGGTCGAGTTCCGCAGGCGGCAGGCCGACCGGTGAGGTCTGCCTCACCACCTGCATGACCAGCGTCCGCCACTGCTCTGCGTCCGCGTCGTGGAGCGCGGCGACGAGCCGCTCATACGGTGCCAGGAAGTCGGTGTCCGGCGGCTCGATGACGACTTCGACGTCCTCGGGGACGCGGTCGAGCGGAATCTCCGGCTCGGCGAGGACGATGCCCCTGCAGAGTCCAGCCGCTCCGAGCGCGACCGCAAGCGGGCCTGCCTGACCCGCAGCCACCACGACATCCCAGCCGTCAGGGCACAAGCTGCGGGCCAGCGCGACTGTCGGACCGCTGCCGCCATCCCACGGGAGCTCGGCAAGCTGATCGAGGTGGCTGACGTCGGCCCGCCGCGCCAGCCGGTCCGGAAGCCCGGCCCACATGCGCCAGTCGGTGAACCGGTCGGGGATGAGCAGAACCCGTTGCATGCGCGGCTCCGCGGATCGTGGCACACCGAACCTTACCGGGAGCGGGTGCGCGGGATTCTCCGGCGCCCGGGCCGGGTAGGGAGATCAAGGGCGCGCGGGGGTCCGGCCACGCTACGGGGCGTGAAGCTTAGTTGCGCGCCGGGACATCACCGCGGCACTGGCCTGCCGGGGCGCCGCACGAGTCTGCCATCGGTGGGAGCATGACTGACTCCGTCCGCGTCGACCGGCCGCGCCAGGCGTCGGGCACCGACGAGGCCCCGCGGCCGCCGTTCCGGATGCTGGGCTGGCTCTCAGGTATCGGCATCGGCGCCGCCCTCCTGATCATGATTGCCGCTGCTGCCGTCCGCCAGAACTGGATGTTCCCGACAATCCCGCTGCACGGCGCTGGTCCGCCCTGGGAACTGAGCAACGTCCGCGTTTCACCTGAGCTCGTGACGATCGCCTTGTGGGCTTCCGCCGGGCTCGCGGCGGGCGGGCTGGTGGCCGGGCTTGCGGCTGCCCGCCGTGGCGCTCACGGGCCGCTCCGCCTGATCTTCGCCGCGGCGGTCGTGGCAGTGCTGGCGCTGACGGTGACGCTGCCATCCGGATCAACGGATGCGCTCGACTATGCCGCGTATGGGCGTATTGCTGTGCTCGGGCACAACCCGTACGTGGTGACCCCGATCTACCTGCGGGTTACCGACCCGGTCTTCGGTCAGTCCGTGCCGGTTGCGTGGCAGTACATGGTGAGCCTGTACGGGCCTGCGGCTGGCATCGAGCAATACGTGGCCGCGTGGCTCGGCGGGAACTCGATCGCCCACGTGACGTTCTGGCTCAAGCTCTGGAACGCCCTGGGCTTCGGCCTCGTTGCCGTCGTGCTGGACCGGGTGCTGCGCACGAGACCATCCGCCAGGCTGCGCGCGCATCTGCTCTGGACGATCAACCCGCTGCTGCTGTGGGACCTGATCGCGTCCGGGCATGTGGATGTCCTCGCTGCGGGCGCCGGCGTGTGCGGGCTGCTGGCGGCCGGGCGGCAGCCGGACAGCAGCGGAGAGGCACGTCCGACACTCTGGCGAGCCGTGGCGGCCGGCGCGCTGATCGGCCTGGCCGCTGATATCAAGATCGACTACCTGCTTTTCGGCCTCGCGCTGGCCTGGGCGCTGCGGCGGTCGCTGCCGGCCCTCGGTGCGGCGGCCTGCGGAGCCTTCGCCGTCATGGTCCCGACCTACGCCTGGCTGGGGAAACCGGCATTCGAGGCTCTGTTCGCCCGCCGGGACAAGACCTCGGAGGACAGCTTCTGGCGATGGGCAAACCTGACCGACTGGAACTACCTGGTGGTTCTCGCCGTGCTGGTGGTTGCCGCGCTGGCCGTCCTGCTGCTGCTGCGACTGCCGGCTGGCGACCCGGACAGGCCTGCCATCCGGCCCGCCGTCGCGTTCAGCATGGCGTTCCTGCTGGTCTGGCCCTACCAGCTGCCCTGGTACGACGCCATGATCATCTGCGTGCTGGTGCTCTTCCCGTCGACCTGGCTGGACTGGCTCGTCCTGGCCCGGCTGACCGCAGCCACCATCGCGAACATGCCCGGCGATGCCGGCGGCGTGCCCAGCGCGCAGCTCCGGCCGTTCGACGTCTCCATGGTGCACGGCCTCGCGCCGGCCATCCTCGTCGCGGTGGCGGTGATCACGATTCTGGTTGCCGTGAGCGGCCGGTGGGAGACCGTGCGACTCTAGGACCGTGACCCTCGAGATCAGGCGGCTACGGCTCGCGACCCTGCGCGGCGTCGACGGGCTGGACTGGCCGGTGCACGGGTTCGTGGTGAGCTTTGCCGGCGGGGCGGCGCTGGTGGACACCGGGGTGGGGGGACCCGAGCGCTGGCTGAGCAGCTGGCGCGTGGTGAACAGGTCGGTCGCGGACGCTCTCGACGAGCTGGACATGACGCCGGGAGACATCGGCTTCGTCATCAACACGCATCTGCACTTCGATCACTGCGGGCAGAACGCGGTCTTCAAGCACGCACCCTTTTACGTGCAGCGAGCTGAGCTGGACCGGGCGAGAACCGAGTCACCGGAGCTGACGGGCTGGTTCGACTTCATGAACGCGACGTTCGAGCTGCTGGACGGTGACGCGGAGGTGCTCCCCGGCCTGCGAGTGATCGCGACGCCTGGCCATACTGTCGGCCATCAGAGTGTGTTCGTGGAGTCCGCGGACGGTCAGTCCGATGTACTCGTCGGGGACGCCGCGTACCAGCCGCGCCAGTACCTCGACCCGCTGAGCGATGACCTGCCGTCCGGACAGGCCAGCGACATCCGGTCGTGGCGAGCCTCAGTGGCAAAGATCATGTCCGCCGAGCCGGACCGGGTGCATTTCTGCCACTACTCCGACGTTCTGCATACCTGACGGGCGGCGTCACAGCTGGCCGAAGGCGTCCGCGAGGATGTCGAGCCCTTCCGTCAGCAGCGACTGACCGATGACGAGCGGTGGCAGCAGGCGCAGTACGTTGCCGTACGTACCGCACGTCAGCACGATCACTCCGCTGGCATGGCACGTCTTCGCGATCGTGGCAGCAGCCGCCGGGTCGGGTTCCATGGTGCCCGGCTTGACCAGTTCCAGCGCCCACATGGCGCCCCGGCCACGGACATCCCCGACGACAGGGCTGGCCGCGGCGATTTCGTGCAGCCGGGGCAGCAGGATTGTCTCGATGGCGCGGGCGGCGCCGGGCAGGTCTTCCTTCTCCATGGTCTCGATGGCGCCGAGCGCGGCGGCGCAGGCGATCGGGTTGCCGCCGTAGGTCCCGCCGAGCCCGCCCGGATGAACCGCGTCCATCAGGTCGGCGCGCCCAGTCACCCCGGCGAGCGGCAGACCTCCTGCAATGCCCTTCGCGGTCGTGATGAGGTCGGGCACGACGTGCTCGCGGTCACAGGCGAACCAGTCTCCGGTGCGGCAGAAGCCGGACTGGATCTCGTCAGCAATGAAAACGATCCCGTGCCCCCGGCAGTAAGCCGCGAGGCCGGCCAGGAAGCCGTCGGGCGGAACGATAAAGCCGCCCTCGCCCTGGATGGGCTCGATCACGACGGCGGCGACGTTCTCTTCGCCGACTTGTGCATGGATCAGGCTCGTAACGACGTCGAGAGCCTCCGCGGCACAGCGTGCAGGGCCTCCTGGCCACCGGTACGGATAGGCCATCGGCATGCGGTAGACCTCGCCGGCGAACGGCCCGAAGCCTTCCTTGTAGGGCATGTTCTTGGCGGTCATGGCCATGGTGAGATTGGTGCGCCCGTGGTAGGCGTGATCGAACACCACGATGGCGTCGCGCCCGGTGGCATGCCGGGCGACCTTGACGGCGTTCTCGACCGCCTCCGCGCCCGAGTTGAACAACGCAGAGCGCTTGTCAAAATCACCTGGCGTCAGCCTGTTGAGCTGCTCGCACACCTCGACGTAGCCCTCGTACGGAGTCACCATGAAGCAGGTGTGGGTGAACTGTGCGACCTGCTCGGTCACTCTCGTCACCACGAGCTCGGCGCTATTGCCCACGGAAGTGACCGCTATGCCGGAGCCGAGGTCAATGAGCGAGTTGCCGTCGACGTCGACGGCGACCCCGCCGCCCGCAGCGGTGATGAATACCGGCAGGGTGTGGCTCAGGCCGCGGGCAACGCTGCGCTGGCGGCGCTCGAACAGCTCACGGGAGCGCGGGCCGGGGATCTCGGTGACCAGATTGCGGCGCTGGGGCAGTGACGGGCCCCCGGGCGGTGTGGCAGGATTCGGGCTCATGCCTGCGACAATAACCCGATGAGCGGACCCCGAGCATGGCCGGCTGCGGGCCGGCCCGTGATCGTCGGCCTCGGCGTGACCGACCTCGGGAAGGTGTACGGCCGTACGCCCGCCGACTTCGCGGCGGAGGCCGTACGGCGAGGGGCTTGCGACGCGGGGCTGCGGCTCGCGGACATCGACGGTCTGCTCACCTCGTCCGGCGTGACCGGCGGGGTGTCGGTCGACCTGCAGCGAGACCTCGGCCTCACCGACCTGCGCCTGCTCTCACATATGCAGCAGTACGGGTCCACCGCCGCCGCCATGGTGCAGGTCGCCGCGCTCGCCGTGATGTCCGGTACCGCGAGCGTGGTGGCCTGCGTATTCGCGGACAGCCCGCTGCAGCCCGAGCGTGGCGCGGGCGCCGTCTACGGCAGCAGGCGCGCGCCGGCCGGCTGGTGGGGGCTGCTCGGCGCGAGCGGCGTGATCGGAGCCAACCCGATGTATGCGCTGGCCGCGCGCCGGCACATGGCGCGCTTTGGCACGACGACCGAACAGTTCGGCCATATCGCGGTGGCGCAGCGCTCGTGGGCGACGCTGAATCCGGCCGCGCAGCTACGTGAGCCGATCACCATCGCCGACCACCAGTCCTCCCGCTGGATCGCCGACCCGTTCCGGCTGCTGGACTGCTGCCTGGTGTCCAACGGCGGCATCGCGGTGATCGTGACGACGGCCGAGCGGGCTGCAAGCCTGGCGCAGCCGCCCGTGCACGTGCTCGGCTGGGCGCAGTCGCACCCCGGTCACTATCTGCGCCGCCATCCCGACTTCGGGCTGGTGACCGGAGCGGCAACAGCGGGGCCGGCTGCGCTCGAGATGGCGGGCGTCACGCTGGCCGACGTCGACGTTGTGCAGCTGTATGACTGCTACACCTTCACGGTGCTGGTCACGCTGGAGGACTACGGCTTTTGCCCGAAGGGCGAGGGCGGACCCTTCGCCGCGAGCGGCGTGCTCGGCCCGGGCGGGAAGCTGCTGCTCAACACCGGCGGCGGGCAGCTGTCCGGGTATTACATGTGGGGCATGACGCCGCTGTCGGAGGCGGTGATCCAGGCGCGTGGCCAGGGCGGCGAGCGCCAGGCGGCGACACACGACGTCGTGCTGGTCTCGGGCAACGGCGGCGTGCTCGATCACCACGCGACTCTGGTGCTCGGCAGCGAGGCGGGGATGTCATGACCGTCGGACCGGTTGCCAGGGACGCGGCGACAGGGGAGTTCTTCGACGGCTCCGCCGCCGGGAAGTTCCTGCTCCGTTGCTGCCCGGAAGGTCATTTCAGCGAGCCGCCGGCGGTCCAGTGCACGACGTGCGCGAGCACCGCGCTGCGCTGGGAAGCTGCTCGCGGTGGAGCCACCCTGGTCAGCTGGGCGGTCGCCTGGAGCAGGCAGGCCGGTGACGGCGAGCCGCAGCCGGCCGTGCTGGTCATCGCCGAGCTGGACGAGGGACCCTGGTGGTGGTCGCAGCTCGTCGACGAGGATCCGGCGAACCTCGCTGTCGGACAGCGGCTGCGAATCGAGTTCCGCCGGGCGGGCGGGGACGACGAGGCGGTGCCGGTGTTCGCGCCGGCGTGATTAGGTCAGGTCCGCCACCTGCTGGTCGAACGTCGACATCTCGGCGGCGAGCCGGTCGCCCAGGACGGCGCCCACGATACCGATGTCCTCGGCAATGAGCTGCGCTCGCAGCGTCAGTCGCGTGAACTCCTCGCTGCCGCGCACCCGGGCGAGCTTGTCCTGCTCACCGCGCAGCAGGAAGAAGCCCCCGAGCTCGCCACCGTGTGCCTCAAGGAGAACGGGCTCGAAGCTCTCGATCTCGCCCTGCTGCTGCAGCCGGGCGTAGTACTCCACGGCTTCGCCGAAGACCTTGGTGGCCAGCCGCTCGCGACCTCGTACCGGGAGCCCGAATCCGACGAATAGCCCAGAATCTGCCATGACTTCCCCCCGCTTGAATGATTGGCCGGCCGCTCAGCTGACTCATCCCGCGCATGCCCCCGGCGGGACCGTCTGAGGGCGGCAGCGCCCAGCCTAGCGGCGCTGCGGCGACGCGCTCGAAGGGCGGGCCCAGTGTCAGTCGCGTGATCGTCGTTGCGCCGCGGCTAGCACAGCGAACAGCAGCGGCACGATGAGCCAGAACTGCGCAGCGGTATAGCGCCGCAGCTCAGCCGGGATATCAACGCCCGTGAGCATGCCACAGCGGCCGCGGCCACGGGCTCTGCGGTCCGGCACTGCTAGGGCGGCGTCGCCTGCCGGAATGCGCCCATGAGGTCGGGCATGCGGTCGACGATCAGCAGATGGCCAGCACCGGGAATCATCGTTGCGTGACAGTGCGGAAGCTGCGCTGCCTGATACCGGCCCATCGCAGGAGGCACAAGGGTGTCGGCCTCGCCCTGCCAGAGGTAGACCTCTTGCTGGATCTCGCGCAATGAGAAACCCCACGGCCGGCCGAGCAGCACCATGTCGTGAGCTGCGCCATCGCTGCCGTTTCTGAACGCCTCGGCGATATCGGCGATGAGCAGCGCTCGGACCTCGGGGCGGCGGACGATCTCGGCGTCGGCGCCCGACATGGCGCGGGCGAGGGCCTCGATGGTGCGCTCTGGGCGAATGGCGATATTACGGTGCATGGACCGCATCAGTGTCCGCGCCAGGGCCGGCCAGCGGGCGCACAGCCGGAAGCCGGCGCGGTTCTGCCAGCGCATCCCCGCTGTGCTGCCGCGGACCTGGAAAGGACCGACGCCGCTGATGACCGCGGCCCGGGTAACGCGGCCCGGCAGTCTCCAGGCGCACGCGAGCGCGTACGGGCCGCCGCCGGACCCGCCTGTGACGGAGAAGCGGTCAATGCCGAGCGCGTCGGCCGCCTGTGCGACATCCGCGGGCCAGTCGGTGATCGCCCGTCCCGGCTGGAAATCGGACAGCCCGTACCCAGGACGGTCCAGGGCGATCACCCGGAAGCCGCTGGCCGCAGCGGGCTCGTGCGCAAGGCTTGCCTCCAGGCGCGAGCCGGGATGCCCGTGGAAGAACATGATGGGCTCGCCGTCGGGCCGGCCGTACTGCGCGTACCCGAGCTGTCGTCCGTCACCGAGCACCAGCTGGGCGCCGTCGCTTGCGTGCGCGTCGTTCGTCATGGCTGCGGTGTCGCCTCCTTGCGCCAGAGCTGCTCGCCATCCTCGAGCTGCCCCGTGGGCAGCAGTCCCGCGCGGCTGGCGACAGCGGCCGACGCAGCATGAGCGGGATGAATGTGCGCCTGGACCAGCCTGACGCCGCGCGCGTCAAGCCAGCCCACCAGCGCCGCAGCCGCCTCCGTTGCGTATCCCTGTCCCTGCCACGCGCGGCCAACGACCCAGGAAATCTCGGCTCGCCGTCTGTCATCGGCAATCGTCGCCTGGACGTATCCGATGGCCGTCCGGTCCGTCACCAAGCGGATGATCCAGTTGCGCCACTCCTGCACGCCATCTGCCGACTGCCCGGCAGCCTGTCGCGCGTACCGGGCGCGAAGCTCCGGCAAGGTCGGCGGCTGGCCACCGGTGAACGCATACAGGTCGTCGTCGGCCAGAACCGTCACCATCTCCGCAGCGTCACTAATGGTCAGCGGAACGAGGACAACGCGCCGCGCGGCCACGTCATCAGTCACGACGGCGGCTGTCGAGCCAGAGCGCCCAGGGCTCTATCAGCCCGATCTGGAGGAGCCCGTCAGCCGCCCACGGGTCTTCGGCGAGGCGTGCCCTGACGTCGTTCTCGTCGGCGCCGTCCACGACGTGTAGGGACTCCTTGCCCTCTGCGACTGGGCCACCGAGAACGATGAAGCCGTCATCGACGAGCCCGTCCATGAAAGCGGCGTGCTCGTTCCATCCGGGCTGGCTTCGGATCGGGCGTAACGGATCCCAGCCGGGGCCGTGCACCAGCCTGACGGCGAAATTGGCCATGGCCTGGAGCGTACTGACCGCTACCGACATCCGTTCCGGCTGGGACCGTTCAGCACCTGCCCGATTACCGGTTGCCGGGCGGGCAGGGCGCGCCCTTGAACTCGGGGTGGGCGCCCGGCGTTGGATCAGTGAACCGGCAGCCAAACAGCGGCGACGACACCGCCCCCGGGGCGAGGATGTTGTCACCGGCGGGCCGCCTTCCGGTGTCGATCCACTTGACGAGCGCGGAGAATCCAGCCGACAGCTCGCTGGTCGTGTAACCGCAGTGGGTCACCTCTCGGATCGCCCGACCCACGAACAGGTTTCCCTCGCCGTGCTCGATCATCATCTGGTCGTAGCGCTGGTCCATGGAGAAGGGCACGAACAAGTCCCCGATCCCGTGGATCGACAGCACCGGGATCCCCGGGTCGCCCTGAATGATCGGCAGCTCGGCGGCGGTCAGTCCGTCTGCCGACGTGGTCGCGGTGACCGGTACCCGGAGCACGGCGCGGTTGAGGGCGATCTCCTGAGGCAGCTTGACGAACGGGTTGTCGCTGAAGGTGTAGAACGTGCCCTCGTTCCCTGCCACGCTGCCGTCGGCGAACCCGAGAGTCCCGCCGTTGAGACCGGGGTAGAGGCCGAACAGGAACGGGATGTTGGTGAGCGGAGCGAACCCGAAGCTATTCCAGTAGGCGAGAGCACTCTGGAACCCTGGCCGGGTGCCGCCCGACAGCTGCTCGACGGTGTCCGCCCACAGCGACCCGGTGGCCGTCAGGCTGGTGGTGAAGGTCTGCCCGCCAGTAGCCGGGTTGGGGATGATCCCGAGCGCGGACAGCTCGGACAGCACCGCATTGTCGTAGCCGGGCGTGTAGGCCTGGCCGGCCGCGATCGTGGTCGGGTAGCTGATCGTGGTCTTGGTGAGCGCCGCGGCCGTCACGTTGGCACCCAGGAAGTAGTTGAACAGGTCGTTGCCGGCGAGCACCCCGCAGTACGGCATGGCGCCGGCGAACTGGCCCTTGTACGCCTCGATCTCGGCCGTCGTGATCTCGCCGCCCATGGACAGCCCCGTCATGATCGCTTGCCGCGCATGCAGCCCGGTGACGGCCGGGAACGCCTGGAGAAGGTCGTGGGTGTCGACGACGCCGTCGCCGGGGTCGTAGCCGTTCAGCGCGTAGCTCGATGCGGCCCAGGCGAACCCGTTGTCGACGAAGTACTGGCGCAGCTGTGGCTCGTCGACCCACACCACGCTGCCGGTGCCGCGGAAGCCGTGGGCGAACATCACCAGGGTGCCGTTCCAGTTGGGCGGCACCTCGATGCGGTAGGCGCCGCCGTCAGCGGCGATGCCGGTCCAGACCTGAGACATCTGGCCGCTGCCGTTGGCGATCGGGCCGAACGGGCCGGTGTAGGCGGCACCGTTGAACTCGCAGGCCGGGTCGGCGATCTGCACGCCAGGCACCACGGCGCTTGCCGTCGTGACGCAACTGGCCGGGCTGAACGCCGCGGTGGCGGCCGCCGCCGGAACGACGGCCTCCGACCCGAGCAGGAGAGCGGCGCCGCAGCCGAGCACGGCGACGACGCGGCGGGCATGACGGGGAGCCGACATCGGCACACCTCCGCAGAAGACTGCCCCCCTGCCCCGGGACATTACTACTGAGGCTCCCATGCGTTCAAGGTGTCGGAAGGGGCCTAAATCGCTTTGCAGCGCCGCCGCGGCGTAGCAGGCTACCGGGGGTGACAGCACTATCGATTCGCGACGCCGGCCCTGATGACATGACCGCGCTGCGCGAGGTGTACCGCCGGGCGTCGCTGTCCAACAACGGCGACCGGCCGAATCTGCTCGCGCATCCGGAATACCTCGAGCTATCCGACCAGGGCGTGAGGGACGGCCGCACGAGGGTCGCCGACGCCGGCGGGCGCGTCATCGGCTTTGCAACCTGGCTCGGCACCGGGGATGTGACCGAGATCGAGGACCTCTTTGTCGATCCGGACTGCATGCGCGCTGGGGTCGGCCGTGCGCTGGTGAAGGACCTGATTGCCCTCGCGCAGCGGCGCGGCGTGTGCCGGCTCGAAGTGACCGGCAATCCGCACGCGCGTGCCTTCTACGAGAGAGTCGGTTTCGGCTACGACCACGACGTCGACACACCTCTCGGCCCGGGCCTGCGGATGCACCAAGACCTGGCCTCCAGCTAGGACGGCGTGCGGGCCAGCGCGTCGGCGCGGCGCAGGGCGTCGGGCACCCGGTAGCTGCCAGCCATCTGCCGGACGAGGTCAGCCGCCTCGGCGCGCTCCAGCCCGGCCGCGGTCACGAAGAGGGGTCGCGACGATGCCCCGCGCAGGACCGGGATGGCGTGCGTCGCCGTGCGGTAAGCCGACTTGGCCACGCCGATCACCGGGATCCCGAGCTCGGCGTGCAGTCGGGCGCCGAGGCCTGGACGGCCGCGGCTATCGAGATCGGCGTAGCCGTCAACAACGACCAGGCGAAGCTTGTCCTGGCCGGCGAGCACCGCGCGAACCGGCGGGAGCTCCCGCAAGTAGAACGCGCCGGACTGGTAGGGAAGGACCTCGTCGACGGCCACCACCAGCTCGCGCAGTACCGGTGAGAATGTCGGGCTCGTCGCGAGCACGGCCGCGGCACGCGCCCCGCCCGACGCCGGATAGTGCACGTCGACGGCAGCCACCAGCCCGCTGTCAGCGGAGCAGATCGCGGGCTGCATCCTCGATGGCCGCCTCGGACATCAGCACGGTGCCGGCGGCGTCGCCGAGCGGGATGAAGCTGTCGTGACTTGCGACGCGGGCGATCCGGCCGGTGAACCCGGCGTCCACCAATGTGGTGATCACGCTCTCGGACACGCCGCCGGTGCGCCGGGTCTCGTCCGCCACGAGCACCGTGCCCGTCGCCGCGGCGGCGCGCAGCAGATCCTGGTACGGCAGCGGTGCGAGCCACCGCAGGTCGAGGACGCGGGTCCCGATGCCGTCGGCCGCCAGCGTGCGGGCGAGCCGCAGGCACATGCGCACGCCGTTACCAAACGTAATGATGGTCAGGTCTGTGCCGGTGCCGTACAGGCGCCCCCGGCCGAGCGGCACGTGGACTGCACCCCAGCGCTCGGGCGGCTCGTAGTCGGCGAGCCAGCCGCCGTCGCCTTCGGCGTACAGGTCGCGCTCGTGGTACAAGGCGATGGGCTCGAGGAAGACGCAGACGCTGCCGTCCAGCTCGGCCGCGGCCAGGCAGGACCGCAGCATCGGCGCGGCGTCGTCGGGGCGTGCCGGGCAGGCGACCACGAGGCCGGGAATGTCGCGGAGTGCGGCCAGGCCGTTGTCGTTGTGAAAATGGCCGCCGAAGCCCTGCTGGTAAGCCAGACCGGCGACGCGGACAACCATCGGGTTGCGATACTGCGCCCGGGAGAAGAACGACAGCGTCGCGGCTTCACCGCGGATCTGGTCGGCCGCGTTGTGCAGGTAGGCGAGGTACTGGATCTCCGGCACCGGGAGCATCCCGGCGAGCCCTGCGCCGAGCGCGAGCCCGAGGACGGTCTGCTCATCGAGCGGCGAGTCGAACACCCGGCTGGCGCCGAAGGCGCGCTGCAGCCCGCGCGTCACTCCGTAAACGCCGCCCTTACGGCCCACGTCCTCGCCGAAAACGAGCATGTCCGGGCGCCGCGACAACTCGTCCGCGAGAGTGCGGTTGATCGCCTGCGCCAGCGTTAGCGGACCCTGTGTCTGCTCCGCGGGCGCTGGATCGAGGGCGTGACGTCCCGGCCCGCCGGCTGGCAACCGGGACCGGGCGGCGATGTCGGCTGCCAGGATGGCCGGCCGCCGCGGGGCGATCGGCGCCATTACCTGCTCGGCGGTGCTGAGCCGGGGCGCGCCAGCCAGGGCGCCGGCAACGGCCAGGATCCGTGCCCTGGACGCCTCGTACCGCTCGAGGACCTGGGCTGGCGTGAGGACGCCAGCCTCGACGAGAAGCCGCGCGGTACCGAGCAGCGGATCGCGAGCCGCGTCAGCGGCGATCTCCGCTGGCGTGCGGTAGGCGGACTCCACGTCGGTGCCCGCGTGCCCGCCGAGCCGGACCATGCGCAGGTGCAAGAACGCGGGCGCCCGCTTCTCGCGCACCCACTGCGCGGCGGCGTCGGCCGCGTCGTAGGCGCTGGCCAGGTCACTGCCGTCGGCGCTGAAGTAGGGCAGCAGCGGCCGGCCGGACACCGCCGCCTCGATCCAGCCCGGCGGGGTGCGGACGCTGATACCGAGGCCGTTGTCCTCGCACACCAGCAGGAGCGGCATCGGCAGCCGCTGGTAGGCGCAGTGTGCGGCGGCGTTGAGGGCACCCGCCGCCGTGGAGTGGTTGACTGAGGCGTCACCGAAACTGCAGACCACCAGGCTGTCCTCCGGCCACGGCGTGGCAAGGCCCAGCCGCGCCGCCCGCCCGATGGAGAACGCCAGGCCCACGGCGCGCGGCAGATGCGAGGCGATCGTCGACGTCTGCGGGATTACGTGCAGCTCCGGATGGCCGAACACCTTGTGGCGGCCACCAGCGATCGGCTCGGCCGCGGCTGCCATGAGGCCCAGCAGCACGTCGCTGACGCCATCGCGGGGCGGGTGGGCCTGGGCCGCACGGACCAGGTAGAACGCGCCCGACCGGTAGTGCAGCAGGGCCGGGTCGGTGCGGCGCAGCGCGGCGGCAACCGCGGCGTTGCCCTCGTGACCTGACGAGCCGATCGTGTAGTAACCCGCGTCGCGGGCGCGCAGCCAGCGAGCTGCCAGGTCGACGTGCCGGCTGGACAGCTGGGAGCTGAACAGTTCAAGGCAGCGGGCCACGGTCAGGCTGGTGCCGGGCCGGACCGGGTCGCCGGGCGCGCGGCGCGCTTCTTCCGCCGGGGTGAGCTCGCGGATCGCCCGGACCAGCCGCTGCTCAGCCAGATCCTGGCCCGGCGCGTCGTCGCCTGCCGCATTCGAGCCCGCAGGGACTGCCTGGCTCTCCGGGTCCATCGGCTCGGTATCCGCCGTCGGGCGTCGCCTGGGTCCTTCAGCCGCGACGCTCACCTTCCGACGGTATGCCACCGAGAGCCTGACCGGCAGGCTGATTCGATGCCGCGAGGTGAATCTATGGCCGCTGCGGTGATGTGATGGGGCGACAGCGTCTCGTCGCATGGGGAGGGCGCCGTGCTGCCATGGTCAGCCGATCTGGCCGGAGTCATCAACGAGCACGTCATCGTCAGCGAGCTGCTGCGCGGCAATCCGCTGGGTGACCCGCATGAACGCCCGCTGTGGGTCTATACCCCGCCCGGTTATGCGGCGGAGCCTGGCCGCAGGTATCCGGCGGTGTACGTGCTCCAGGGCTATAGCGGCCACGTGACCATGTGGCGCAACCGGTCGCCGTTCCGCCAGCCGTTCCCGGAGACCGCCGACGCGGTGTTTGCCAGCCGGCAGGCTCCTCCGGCGATCGTGGTCTATGTCGACGCCTGGACCGCCTATGGCGGAAGTCAGTTCGTCGACTCGCCAGGGACCGGTCGGTATCACTCCTACCTGTGTGAGGAAGTCGTGCCATCGGTCGACGCGGCGTATCGCACGCTCGCCGACCGGAACCACCGCGCCGTCATGGGCAAGTCCAGCGGCGGTTTCGGTGCCATGATCACCCCGATGCTGCGGCCTGATGTGTTCGGCGCGCTTGCGACGCACGCGGGCGACAGCCTGTACGAGTACTGCTACCTCAAAGACTTCGGCCCGGCCGTCCGCGCCCTGCGTGGCTACGACGGCGACATCTGGGCCTGGTGGCGGGAGTTCCGGTCGCGGGTGCCGTTCACCAACCCGGCCGACTACCAGCTCATCCTGCTGCTGGGGGTGGCCGCGGCGTTCTCCGCCAACCCGGACGGATCCGTGGACCTGCCTGTCGATCCGCGCACCGGGGTCCTCCGCCCCGCCGTGTGGCAGCGCTGGCTGGACTGGGACCCGGTGCGGATGGCCGCCAGGTACGCCGACGCGCTGCGGTCGCTGCGCGCGATCTGGATCGATGCCGGGACTAAGGACGAGCACCTGCTGGATGTCGGGGCTGCGGCTTTCCGGGATGAATTGCGCGCGATCGGCGTCCGCGACGAGATCGTCCGGTACGAACTGTTCGACGCGACGCACGCCGGCATTGACTACCGGTACCCCTTGTCGCTGGCCTGGCTGTGCCAGCAGATGCAGGATGTGAGGCCGAGATGAACGTTCCTGGCTGGCGCCACGTACTCAAGGGAGGAAGGTGAACGGCTAACCAGAACGGAGATGTGACCAATGCGCAACCGATGGTGGGCAGTGCCGCTAGTGGCAGGCGCCACGGCGCTGATAGCGGCTTGCGGCAGCTCAGGCTCGCCGTCGGCTAGCCACTCGACGACAAGCGCTCCCGCCGCACACGCGAGCGTGACACCGCAGAGCGGCGGCTCGACGGTCACGATCATGACCCACAGCACGACCAAGGGCACGGTGCTGACCAATGCCCAGGGCCGGACCATCTACTGGTTCGCGATCGACACCCCGACGGCCAGTAAGTGCACCGGGACGTGCCTCCAGTATTGGCCGCCGGTGATCGGCGCGCCGACCGCTGCCGCCGGCACTAGCCTGCCCAAGGGCTTCGGCACGATCACGGGTACGAACGGCCAGGTGCAGGCGACCTACAACGGGCACCCGCTCTATACCTACATGGGCGATACAGCCGCCGGCCAGGTTACCGGGAACGGTCTCAATCTCTCCGGCGGGCTGTGGTGGGCGATGACGCCGAACGGCGCCAAGCTCGGGTCTGCGACCAGCAGTTCCACCAGCGCGCCGGCCGTGGGAGGGTACGGCTACTAGCCCGGCGATAGCGGGCGGCAGCGCATCAACGCGCTGCCGCCCGCTGCTCATTCTGGCCCGGAGCTCAGGCACCAGGCGATCGCAACGGTGATAAGCATGCCGTAACCGGGTCGTCACCAGCACTTTCGCGTCCGGGCGGGCGGGGTACGTACCCGGCGTGACGGAGTCGTCGGAGGCCGTGCCAGCGGGAGCGGTCCGGCCGCAAGGCGGGCTGTTCATCATCTTCGCCGCCCTCATGCTCTCCATCCTGCTGGCCGCGCTGGATCAGACGATCGTGTCGACCGCGCTGCCGACGATCGTGGGCGACCTCGGCGGGCTCAGCCACCTGTCGTGGGTCGTGACGGCCTACATTCTGGCGTCGACGGCCTCCACGCCGCTGTGGGGCAAGCTGGGCGATCAGTTCGGCCGCAAGAGACTGTTCCAGGCGTCGATCGTTATCTTCCTGGTCGGGTCCGCGCTGTGCGGCCAGGCGCACAGCATGGTCGAGCTGATCTCGTTCCGGGCGCTGCAGGGCCTGGGCGGCGGCGGCCTCATGGTGCTGGCCCAGGCCATCATCGGTGACGTCGTACCGGCCCGCGAGCGAGGTAAATACCAGGGCGCGTTCGGCGCGGTATTCGGCGTGGCGAGCGTTGCCGGGCCGCTGCTCGGCGGGTTCTTCGTGGACAACCTGAGCTGGCGGTGGGTGTTCTACATCAACCTGCCTATCGGCCTGATCGCGCTCGTGGTCATCGCGGTCGCGTTGCCCGCCTCCGCCGCGTCCCAGAAGCACAAGATCGACTATCTCGGCTCGCTGCTGCTGGCGGCCTCGGCCACCTGCATTGTGCTGTTCACGTCGTGGGGCGGAACGGAGTACGCATGGAGCTCGGCGGTGATCATCGGACTGGCCGTGCTCGCTGTGCTCCTGGCGCTCGGCTGGTGGGTGTCGGCCCGTTACGCCACCGAGCCGGTGCTGCCCCTCCGGCTGTTCCGCAACCGGGTTTTCTCGGTGTGCGCGGGCATCGGCTTCGCGGCCGGCTTTGCCATGTTCGGCGCGCTGTCCTTCCTGCCGCTCTTCTTGCAAGTCGTGCGTGGCGTGTCCCCGACGATCTCCGGCGTGTACCTGCTGCCGATGGTGGTCGGCCTGCTGATCACCTCCGTCGGCAGTGGACAGCTGATCTCCCGACTGGGGCGCTACAAGGTGTTCCCTATCGTCGGCACCGCGCTGCTGGTCGTCGCGCTGCTGCTCCTGTCGCGGCTGTCGGTGACAACCTCGTCGCTGCAGCTGAACGCTTACTTCTTCATCCTCGGCCTCAGCCTGGGACTGATCCTGCAGGTGCTGGTCATCGCCGTGCAGAACTCGGTCGACTACGCCGACCTCGGTACGGCGACGTCGGGCGCGACCTTCTTCCGAATGATCGGCGGCGCGTTCGGGGTGGCGATCAGCGGATCGATCTTCTCCAACCAGCTCCGCAGCCGGCTGGCCAGCGCGCTGGCTGGCGTGCGGCTGCCTGCCGGCTTCAACATCGCCGACGCCCAGGCGAACCCGGCCCTGCTGCGCCACCTGCCCGCCGCGATCAGGCCTGGCGTGCTGGATGCGTACGCGCACTCGGTGGACAAGATCTTCCTGTCCAGCGCGCCAGTCGCGGGAGTCGCGTTCCTGCTGTCCTGGCTGCTGCGGGAAGTACCGCTGCGCCAGACCGTCGGCGCTGCCGACCTCGGCGAGGGCCTGGGCGCAACATCCGCCGAGCGTTCCTCGGAACAGGAACTTGAGCGCGCCTTGCTGCGGCTGGCCGACAGCGACCTGCGCAAGCGGGGCTACGAGCGGATCGCCGAGCGGGCCGGGCTCGGCCTGCCTGGCGGCTCGTGCTGGGTGCTGACCAGGCTGGCCAGGTTCGGTGACACGGCCGGCGCTGAGCTCGCCGGTCAGGCGGGCGTCAGCGTCGAATACGGCCGGCCATACGTGGACCGTCTGGTGGACAGGGGATACGTGCAGCGCTTCGACGGGACGCTCCACCTGACCCCGGCCGGCTCGGCGGCGGCCGACCAGGTATGCGGAGTCGTGCGGGATGGACTGAGAGAGCTGTTGTCCGGCTGGTCACCGGAGCAGCACGCCGACCTGGCCCTCATGCTGGACAAGCTGTCCCACGCGCTGGTCGGAGACAACGCGGATCGGCGTCGGTTCAGCGCGGCTACTGCTGTGGTAACGGCGCCAGGGTCGACGCCATGACTCCTGCTGCCGTCGCCGCGGCAGAGCGAAACCCGGCTGGCGGGCGTACCGTGAGCGCATGCCCGGAGCCCGAGAACGCGCAGGCAGAGGCCTCAGAGACCGGTCCTGGGAGCCAGAGCCGGGAGCCAGCGGCGCAGCTGGCCGAGGTCGTCCCGATCACCCGGCAGTGCACGGCGATCGCCAAGCAACGGGGGAGCGGTGCCGCCGGACCGCGCTCGTCGGCCACCACCTGTGCCCGTGGCACGGCCGGATGCCGCAGGTGCGCCGCGTCGCCGAGCGGAATAAGCAGGAGGCGGCTGCTTGGGCGGCGGCTGCCGGACGGCTGACCGAGGACGAGCGCCAGCTGTACTCCGGCGACCCGGTCGCGGCGCTGGAGTATGTGATCGCCCGATCGCACGCGCTGTCGGCGCGGCTGACCCGGATCGTGGACGGCCTGGCTGACGGCGAGCTGCGCTACAAGGGCGCCATGGGGGAGCAGATCCACGGGGCGCTGAGCGCGATGCAGCGCAGCCTGAAGGACACCGCGGCCATGTCGGAGCGCGCCATCGGGCTCGGCATCGACGCCCGCCGGCAGCGCGTCCAGGAGGAGCAGCTCACCCAGCTCACCGTCGCCCTGGAGGCGACGCTGGCCGAGCTTGGCCTCGACCTGGCCCAGCAGCACATGGCACGGCACGTGCTGAGCCGGCGCCTGCACGCGATCGAGGGCGGCGTGCCGCAGCAGGCCGTGCGCGCGGAGGTCATTGACGAGGCGGCCGACGAGGCCCTGGCGAAGGCGAGGTTCCATGGCCCGCCGGTACAGTGATGACCCGCTGCTGACCCGCCGCTCGCGCCTGGACGCGATCGAGAGCCTGGAGGCCATCGAGGCCAGCCTGGGCAAGGCCAGCGGCTGGCTCGATGACGCCGGCCAAGTCCGTGCCGCGGCGTTCGTGCTGTGCGCCCAGCGCGACATCCTCGCCGCCTGCCACCTGCTCGCCCCGCCGGACGAGCGCGAGCTGACCCGCGTCATCGAGCAGCGGCAGTGACCCCGGCGCTACGGGGCAGGTCTTGGTCAATGGGTAACGAATTAGCTGTGTTGAGGCTCGTGCCCGTCCCAGATAAGGACAGGGCATACGAAGTGGCGATCGAATGGAACGCGCAGGAGTTCCTGTTTCGATTTGTCGTGTCAGACGGTCCACCACGAATCGCAGAAGGTGACCAAGGATGGTCGGAGTTCGACCGCAGCTACCCAGGGGCTTTCCGGTCGATTGCCGAGGCGGTGTTCGAGATGGATGACAGGCGAAAGAGGTAATGGGCCGCGGCCGTCAGGAAGATGATTGCGCTCTACGGCCCACAGGCCGGCAGGCATTACGCGGATCTACGTGGAGAGTTCGCTGGATGAAACGACTAGCGATTGTCGACGCGCGCGCCGGACAGCTGTTTGTCAGCAGCTACTCGACGACTGCAGCGGATATGTACGTTCAGGGTGACTGGGTTGAGCCAGCAGATGCGCAGTGTGACGATGCGCGCCTGGGCCAGCTAGTCCGGTCAGCTCTGGCATCCAGCCGTACAGGTATACCGCACCCTGACTATCTCACGGGGCCTACACCCGAACGACTGAGGCTGCTGAAGCTTGCGGGGGTCAAATCCGAGACGCAGTTTGCCAGCGGTACGCGTGAGGCCTCCATCGAGTTCGAGGAAGGCTCTGGCATCCGTGTCACACCTCATCGGAATGGTGGCCGGCGGGCAGGCTTCACCGAGATGCTGGATCAGGTGATAGCAGCGGAGGCTAGCGCAGACGATCACGCCCTCGGATCAGCCGTGCGGCGCGCGCTGAGTATTGCGACGGACGGTACTTGAGTTGGCAGGCCGCCTGAGACGGGCTGTGCCTCAGGCTGGCCGCAGCGGGCACTGACTGAGGCGAGCGCTCCGCCTCGTGCACAGGGCAAACCAGACAGCGAAGGCGGAGACCAGGGCAAGCGGAGACCAGGGCAAGCCGGGCACAGAAGTAAGAAGACCAGGGCGAACCGGGCGCCTGAGCTGGCGTTATCCTGCGGCCATGCCAGCGCCGCACGCCCCGAACGTCAGGCCGATCTCGGACCGCGGGATTCAGGGGGCTAAGAATTTCCCGCCACGCTAATGGGGCCTGGAATCGCTGGCTACCAGAATCCCGTGGTGTGCTTGGCTCCCCGCCGGCTCTGCTCAACTGCGCTGTAACCGGCGCGACGCCGTCCGGCCTGACCGCACACCAGCCAGCGCTAGCCAGCCCGCACGATGTGGCCGAGCCCCAGGCATTGCCACCCGCCGCGGTGCAGTTGGCGCGCTTGACAGGTCTATGTGACTTGGTTCGTATCTCGCCTGGTTGCTCGGCATACTGACAAGGCTGTAGCCATACAGGCGTTCTTTGACCCGGCCAGCAGGTCAAGCAGCATGTCGAGGCCTTTCAGGCGATGAAGGTTAGAAAATTATGATGTAGAGCTATTGACAGGGTTGTATGACGGCTTCATCGTGGTCGCAGCCAGCACCGGCTGGCAGCGCGGGAGCTGCTCAGGCGCCCCCCGGCCGGCGAGTGTCGAGGGGTCCCGGTGCGAGACATCCGTGTGTTCAGCGTGCTTACAGCACTGTGCGTGCTGCTTGGCTTGGTGTCGGCCCAGGCGGGCGCCAGCGCGTCGGCAGCAGCGACGCCGCGCCATGCTGGTGCAAGGACGCCGGCGGTAGCCGCGCCGCATCCCGGCGTGTCGGTCCACGCCACCCGGCTGGTGCCGTCGGCCCATCCGTCGCTGCGGGTTATCCGGGTGCGGCATGTTCGGGTTGTGCGGGCACGGGGCCGGGTGGTGCGTCCGCGGGTCGTGCCCTGGCCGGGCCGGGCTGCCAACTCGGCGGGCGCGGCCGTTTCGGTCCGGCAGGGCGAGCATGGCGGTAACGCGATACAGCTGACCGCGTTTACCACGGGTGGGAACGGCGATGTGGAGTTCCCGGTACCGACCCCGTCCAGTAACCCCCGCGGCGTGGCCGTAACACGAGACGATTCCGCGTGGTTCACCGAATTGTCTTCGGACCAGATCGGGCGGGTGACGGAATCGGGCGTGTTCGCCGAGTACCCGCTGCCGGACGCTCTCTACGGCGGCGCGCCGACCGGGATAACGGAGGGGGCCGACGGGAACGTGTGGTTCGCCGATGGAAACTACGTGGGGCGGATCACGCAGTCCGGGTCGATCTCTATGTTCCCAGTCATTCCTGTGAACACGTTTGTTTTCGGTGCTACCGAAGGGGTCACGCTGGGGCCTGACGGGAACGTGTGGTTCACGAGTTCTACCAGCAACGTTTCTTACGTCGGCTATGTCACCCCGGGCGGGGCGGTGACCGAGTTCCAGGTGGCTAACAGCGACCAGGTTTTGCAGGGGATCACCGCGGGGCCGGACGGGGCGATGTGGTTTGTGAACGCTAGCCAGGAGGCTATTGAGAGGATCACGACCGGGGGCGCGCTGACTGTGTACCAGTTTCCGTCGGGGGCGTCTCTGTCGGGGATGATCACCACGGGCCCGGACGGCCGGCTGTGGTTCGAGGATGCCGGCGCGGTCGCTGCCATGACCACCAGCGGCAGCTTCACGCTGTATCAGATGCCGGTCGGCGAGGAGTATCTCTCGGACAGCATCGCCGTGGACCGCAGCACCGGCGCGCTCGTGTTCATAGTGGACTCTGCGATCGGGCAGATCACGACGAGCGGCCTGATGTCGTTCGCGCCTACTGTCGGCGAGAACCTTGGTCCGGGTCAGATCGGCTGGGCGGCGGATGGCACGCTCTGGTACACCGACGTCGAGGCGAACGCGATCGGGATGCTGCCGCCCGGCCCGGCGCTGTTCCCGCCGGGAGTGCCGGCCGCGCAGACCTACGGGTGCGCGCCGTGCATACCTGGGGCGGCGCAGCCGGAGGACTTTCAGGGCGATCCGGTGAATACCGCGACCGGCGCCTACAGCGACACCGTCACCGACGCGAAACTGCCGGGACCGGGGGTCGCGTTCTCATTCACCCGCGCCTACACCTCGCTGGACACCGCCGCCGGGCCGCTCGGGCCGGGCTGGACCGACCCCTACCAAGCCAGCCTGAGCTTCGGGTCCGGCACTGCCACGTTCACCTCCGGTGACGGGCAGCAGATGCAGTTCACCCAGAACGCCGGCGGCACCTACACCGGCGGGCCGGGAGTGTATGCCACCCTGGCCGCGGTGTCCGGCGGATCTCAGGTCGTCGAACCCGACGGGACGCTGCTGAAGTTCAATGCCGCCGGCCAGCTGACCTCGATGACTGACCGGTCCGGGACTGGGCTGACCATGACCTACACCGGCAGCCAGCTCACCTCGGTCAAGAACGCCGGTGGCCGGGTGGTCACGCTGGCCTATACCTCCGGGCTGCTCACGAAACTGACGATGCCGGATGCGCGGACCGTCACCTACGCCTATACCGGCGGGCTGCTGACCTCGGTCACCGGCATGCGCGGCGGGGTCACCAGATACGGCTACAACTCCGCGGGCCAGCTGACCACGGTCACCGACCCTAACGGGAACCTGGTCCTGACCAATGTCTACACCGCGGGGCGGGTCACCTCCCAGGCCAACGGCGACGGCAAGATCACCACCTTCTCCTGGAACGCTGCCACCCAGACCGCGACCACCACGCAGCCGAACGGCGGGGTGGTCACCGACGTGTACAACGACAACGTGCTGCTAAGCCAGGCCAGCCCGATCGGCGGCATCAGCTACTACGCCTATGACGGCAACCTGGACCTGGTCCAGGTCACCGACCCGCTCGGCAATGTGACCACCATGACCTACGACGGCCACGGGAACATGCTGTCCCAGACCGACCCGGCGCCGCTGTACTACACCCAGGCATGGACCTACAACAGCATGAACGAGGTCCTGACCCACACTGACGGGCGAGGCAGCACCACCACCAGCACCTACACTGCTGCGGGGCTGCTGGCATCGGTCAAAGACCCCGACGGCGACACAACGAGCTACACCTATTACCCCGACGGGCAGACCGACACCGTCACCAACCCCGATTCCAAGACCACCACCGACACCTACGACAGCGCCGACGATCTTGCCACCGTCACCGACCCGGCGGGGAACACGACCACCTACGGCTACGACAGCGACGGGCGGCGCACCACGGCCAAGGACCCGCTCGGCAAGACCACCACCTACGCCTACGACAAGACCGACGACCTGACCTCGGTCACCGACCCGCTCGGCCACGCAACCAGCTACGGCTACGACGCCGACGGCAACCGCACCACCCTCACCAACGCGCTGGGCAAGGTCACCACCTCTGTCTTCGACCCGGCCGGGCACCTCACGTCGGTGACCGACCCGCTCAGTCACGTCACCAGCTACACCTACGACGGCGACGGCAACACCGCGACCGTCACCGACCCGGACGGGAACGTCACCACCGACCACTACGACCTGGCCGACGACAAGACCTCGGTCACCCAGCCCGATACCACCACGCTGTCTTACACCTACAACGCGGACCAGCAGCAGACCTCCTACACCAACGCGGCCGGGGACACCACCACCTACGTCGATGACCCGCTCGGCCGCGTCACCGCGATGATCGACCCGCTGGGCCGGCTCACCGCCTCGGCCTACGACGCCGACGGCAACCTGGTCACCGCCACCAGCCCCGACGGGCTCGTCACCACCAGCACCTACGACCCCGCCAGCCGGCTCACCGCGGTCACCTACTCCGACGGCGTCACCCACGGCATCAGCTACGGCTACGACCCGGCCGGCAACCGGACCTCGATGACCGACGCCAGCGGCTCCACCAGCTACACCTACGACAGCGACGGCCGGCTTACCAACGTGACTAATGGGGCCGGGCAGGCCGTCAGCTACGGCTACAACGCCGATAGCAGCATCACCACGATCACCTACCCGAACGGGAAGGCCGTCACCCGCGGTTACGACAACGCCCAGCGGCTGACCTCGGTCACCGACTGGAACACCAGCAAAACCACCTTCGGCTACAACAACGACAACGTGCTCACCAGCGAGGCCTACCCCAACGGCATTACTGCCACGTTCGGCCTCAACGTCGCCGACCAGGTCACGTCCATCGCTGACAAGACCTCCAGCGCCACCCTGGCCAGCTTCACCTACACCCGCGGCAAGGACGGCGAACTCGCCTCCACCACCACGTCCGGCACCGCGATCAGCGCGCCTGCCCAGACCTACGCTTACAACCCGCTGATGCGGCTCTCTGCCGTCAACACCACAACCGACGGCTACGACAACGCCGGCGACCCCACCACCCTGGCCGCCACGACCCAGACCTATGACGCGGCCAGCGAACTCGCCACCACCACCACGAGCGGCACCACCACCAGCTACACCTACAACCCCCGCGGCGACCGGATCACCGCCACCACTGCCAGTGCCACGACCACGTACGGCTACAACCAGGCCAGCCAGCTCACCAGCTACACCCCGCCCGCCGGCGCTGCCACCAGGTACACCTACAACGGCGACGGCCTGCGCACCGCAAAGACCACCGGCGCCACCACCGCCAGCTACGCGTGGGACATCACCGGCAGCGTCCCCCTCCTGCTCACCGACGGCACCAGCAGCTACCTCTACGGGCCAGGCGGCGTGCCTGTCGAGCAGATCAGCTCCGCCGGCACCGCCACCTACCCAATGCAAGACCAGCTAGGCTCCACCCGCCTGCTCACCAGCACCGCCGGCACCGTAACTGGCACCTACACCTACGATGCCTACGGCAACACCACCAGCCACACCGGCACAGCCACCACCACATTCCTGTACGCCGGGCAATACCAGGACACCGAAACCGGGTTCTACTACCTCATCAACCGCTACTACGACCCCGCCACAGCCCAGTTCCTGTCAGTTGACCCCGCCATCACCCAGACACAGGCCCCGTACACCTACACCAGCGACAACCCCCTCAACGCCACCGACCCGCTCGGCCTGTTTTGCTGGCCCAGCTGGGCCTGCGGCGTAGAGCACGCCGTGGGCGGGGCCGTGGGGTCGGCCGCGAGCTGGGTATGGAAAGAAAGGGTTCCGGTCGGCCTCGCGCTGGGAAGCGTGGCAGCTCTCGCGGGCGTAGTGGGAGTGATTGCTATTGGAGCAGAGGGCGCGCTAGTGGTCGGAGGCATCCTGGGTGTCGTCGCCGCTGTCGCCGGTACTGTCGCCTTTGCCCTAGACTTCCGGGGCTGCTTGGACCACCCTGGGTTGAACGGCCCTTGCACAGCGGCCGTACTGGGCGGGCTCGGACTTCTCATGGCTGCGCCGGAGCTTGGAGTAACCTTCGGAGTGATCACCGAGGGCGCATCCGAATTTCCGCTATTTTTTGCCTGGCTCGCTGGTCAGGCTGCAGCATTGGCAGTGATCGCAGACGGCGTGCAGGACCTCATCGATGGCGGGTCCTCTCAGGGCAGGAGGTCTGTGACGAACCCGACCGGGAAGTGCCCGTGAGCAAGAGCCGCGCTGAATCATCGGGCGTGCCGGACTTCGGGTACGGCCGTAGTCCCCTTGACTCGCTATCCGCGGCTGAGCGTGTCATCTGTGGCCGGCTGGTGATGCGGCAGCTGCGCCACGGCGGACCGACGATCGAACTGGCACTCAAAAAGTACGGCCAGGAGGGAACGGTACAGCTGTGCAGTGCTCGGGCTTTCGGGCAACTCGAACTCGCCCTTTGTGTTCTGGCTGTGGGGCTGACAGTCGCGGGTCAACAGCTCGCCGCGGGGGTTTGCGTGATCCCAATCCTCGTAGTGGCCGTGCTAGCGGTGATTCGCTTTGCTTCTGCCGGAATCGCCGGAAGAAGATGGCGGTCAGCAAGATGAGCGAGCGCGACCAGCACGTCAACCTCCTCGCCGGCTCACGCTTTCGCTCCCAGCCGCGATGAGTCGCCGCGGATACCGATCTGGCCGTACCTGTCGGTCGGCGAGACCGGACGCGTACCAAGCTAGGTCAAAATACGACTGTGCCGATCCGCCATGCCGAGCCGCGCCTGCTCCCGCATGAGAGGTGGTTTGCCAACGCTGTGGCGCGTCGGCTGCAGACCCGGCCGACAGAGCAATATCAGCGTTACCAGGCCAAGTACGGCCCGGACGGGACGGTCCGGCTTGTGGCGGCACAGATAACTGGGCTCATCGGGTGCCCTCCTTTGTGCGGCGTGTATTGTCCTCCTCCCTATTTCCGAAGATGTCTCGCACTGGTTTCTTGGCGCCGGTCTGGTTGTCGGTGCCGTATGCGCCGTTAGGATCGCCCAGGGCAGTCGGGCGGGTCGCAGGTTCCGGCGCGCGCGGCGGGCTCCTCCCAGATCTTGATCTGCCTGGTAGATCATCACCTACGCCGGCAACCCAACTGAGGCCCGCCAGCCCCAGTCTGGAGAGGCGCGGCGTCCTTGCGCGGACCAGCCTCACGCTTCCATGGCCTCGCCCGCCGTCGCGAGGGTTCTGGGCAGTCTGCGGTACCGATCAGGCTGGGACCATGGCATCCATCCACGTATCCGAGGCCGGCGCCGCGGTGTCGTACTTCCATCGGGGATTCAACAATCTAGTGAGCGATGTCACAAGCTGGTTCTAAGGAGCGATGGTTGCGATGAAAGTTTTGTATTTGCTGGTCGCGGCGTTCCTCGTGGGTGCGGCAGTCACGAGTTACGTCCGCCAGAGTGGTGTACGAACCGGCCCGCTGATGGGCGTGGCGTAGGGACGTAAGGCGACCACCGCGTGATCCTTTGGAAGACCTTCCACAGTGCTTCTGAAGGAGACATCACGATGACCGCCCCTAGCAGTATCGACCCTGCCCGGTTCCTGCACGACCAGCTGGCGTCCGCGTCGCCGGACCTGCTGCGCCAGATGCTGACCACGTTCATCAGCACGCTGATGTCGGCCGAGGCCGATGCGATCTGCGGCGCGCCGTACGGGATGCCGGGCCCGGACCGGGTTAACGTGCGCAACGGGTACCGGCACCGGGACTTCGACACCCGGGCCGGGACCCTGGATGTCGCGATCCCGAAGCTGCGTCACGGTTCGTACTTCCCGGACTGGCTGCTGGAGCGGCGCCGCCGCGCCGAGGCGGCGCTGACGTCGGTGGTGGCGACCTGCTACCTGCTCGGGGTCTCCACCCGGCGGATGGAGAAACTGGTCGAGTCGCTCGGCATCACCCGGCTGAGCAAGTCTCAGGTCAGCGAGATGGCCCGCGATCTGGACGCTGCCGTGGAGGACTTCCGGACCCGCCCGCTGGACGCCGGCCCTTATACCTTCGTCGCTGCCGACGCGCTGGTGCTCAAGGTCCGCGAGGGCGGCCGGGTGGTGAACGTGCATGCCTTGCTGGCCACCGGCGTCAACGGCGACGGGCACCGGGAGATCCTGGGCCTTCAGGTCACCTCCGCCGAGGACGGCGCCGGGTGGCTGGGGTTCTTCCGCGACCTGACCGCCCGCGGCCTGTCCGGCGTCGCCCTGGTGACCTCCGACGCCCACCGCGGCCTGACCGACGCGATCGGCGCGACCCTGCCCGGCGCGTCCTGGCAAAGGTGCCGAACCCACTACGCAGCCAACCTGATGTCGGCCACCCCCAAAGCGTCCTGGCCGTGGGTCCGCACCCTGCTGCACTCGGTCTACGACCAGCCCGACGCCGCCTCCGTGCACGCCCAGTACGACCGGCTGGTGGATGCCGTCGCGCTCAAGCTCCCCGCCGTCGCTGAGCACCTGGAAGCGGCCCGCTCCGATGTTCTGGCCTTCACCGCGTTCCCGAAGGAGCTGTGGCGACAGGTCTGGTCCAATAATCCGCAGGAGCGGCTCAACCGGGAGATACGCAGGCGGACCGACGTCGTCGGCATCTTCCCCGACCGCAACTCCCTCATCCGCCTCGTCGGTGCGGTCCTGGCCGAACAGCACGACGAATGGACCGAAGGCCGCCGCTACCTCGGCCTCGACGTCCTCGCCCGCTCCCGCATCACCATCGCGCCGAGCACTCCGGAGGTGACCACCCACAACCAGATCCAGGCGCTCAGCGCATAACCGACAGCAAAAGGATCACGCGACCCGCGGAACACCACGCCTCAGGACTTGACCCAGTCACGCGCGGCTGGCAAGCTCGGCGCAGCTGGCGCAATACTCAGTGGATTGCACCGGTGGAAATGGCCTGGCTTGCGGCGCGCTTGGGCGACGGGCCGCAATCGGGGCACCGCGATCTATAGCCGTCCAGCCGTTGATCCTGGCATCGGCCGCCTTGGTCATGGTCCTGGCAGCGATCCTCAAGCCTGGCGAGAAGCCTGGTGGCTTCCTAGCGGGGGTAGCAGTCGTAGCAGTCGTCGGCGTGGTTTGCGGGACGTGCGGACTCGCGTCGACAATATGGTTCAGCAGGCCGAGGTGGCTGATCCCGCCGCCTCTTCGTATTGACAGCGACGATGCCAGCGCACAAAGGGCCGACGGTGGTTGGCACTTGCCTCCTGCTGGGCAAGCAGGCAAGGACCGGTGAGCAAGAGTGGATTCCTCGGGCGATGGTGCAATGATCGTCGTGCGGCGAGAACGCGGCGCCACACGCGACATCTTCCGCAGGTACCAGGTGATGATCGATGGCGAGATGGCCGCCAAGGTAAAGCGCGGCCGGACGGTAACGCTGCCGGTTCCGCCGGGTTCGCATGAGATCTTCGTCCGAATTGACTGGTGCCGCAGCTCTAGCGTTGAGGTGAATGTGCGGCCTGGAGATGTGATCGAGATGTCGTGTGAACCGGCAGGGCCCGCCGCAGAAGGTCTCCGTAGCGTTGTCGGGAAGGCCGCCGCCTCGTACATCGGGCTTTCACGTCTCTAGAAACTACGCTGGGCAGCTCGGCACGAAGAGCGTGGTCCCTTGATAGAGAATGATGCGCGGGCTCGCATACCACCATTGCCGCAGCCGGACCACATGGCGGCCCGGCTGACAGGTGATTAGGAGCGACTTGCCTGGAGAAACCCTCCCACGATTTGCGCCGTCGACGTAGATGGTGAAGGTGCCGAGCCGAGGGTCCCCGAACCAGTGACTGTTGCCTATGACTGTGAGTTCAGCCACACCTACTCCTCTCGTAATACGCCGCCAGCGTCGCTGGGTCATGCTGCAGCCACTTCAGAACGTCATCCCATGGGAAGCCGCCCTGGATGAACCCCCATGCAGCAGCGTCAATATATCCCCACGCAGTGTGCCCGTCCGGCCCGTCCTGCTGCGAGTAGTCCCAGGCGCCTTGAACTGCCCCATAGCCGCCATTGGCCAGGAACCCCCCTAGCGCGATGCTTCCTGCGATGGCGCAGGCCTCGTAGCATAGGCCTGCAATTGCCCCGCCAATTCCACCTTCTGCGGCGGCGCGCGCATATCCCTGAGCGGTGTGCGGACCTCCGCTCTTCGTATAGAGAGCAGCGCCCGTCGCGGCACCGATAGTCGGCAGGAAAACGACGCACGCTCCTTCTGTCGCAGCAAGGCACGTCGCCGATACTATTCCGGATAGGGCGATGGTCGCCCCTTGCTCAATGGCAGCCGCGTGTTGCGCTACGTGCGTGTCGACGTGGGCTTCGGCCACGCCAACGGTGTCATTCCATGCCTCGCTCAGGTCTGACACAGGATCCTAGCTCCAGAGTCCCAGCTGGGCCTGCGGCGTAGAGCACGCCGTCGGAGGCAGGGTGTCGCAGAAGGCTGTGCCCTGGATCGCGCAGCACAAGGTCGCCATCGGCATAGGACTCGGACTCTTGTCTATTGCCACCGGCTATGGGGCCCTCCTAATCGCCGGCGAGGCGATCGAGGCAGGCCTTGGCACAACAGCGGCTCTCACAGTCGCTTCGCTCATATCCGGAGGCGGCGCCACAACGCTGGATGGCCGAGACTGCTATGAGAGCCCGGGCATAAACAGCCTGTGCCTCGGGACGGTGCTCGGCGGGATCGGAATTCTCATGTCCGGGCCCGAGGCCCTCGTCGGTTTGGATCTCATCGCCGAGCCTCCTTTCCAGGAATTTCTGGCCCTGGCCACAGGCGGGTTCTTCCTCGGTTATGGTGCAGTGGCAACGGACGCAATCGATGCTGCATACCGGGCCTGGAGAAGCAGCAAGGCGAAGAGTGTTAATGAAGCTTGTGCGCAGATATAACGACTGGTACGTCGGACATTCGGCAAGCGACAGGTACGGCCTGGACACGCTAACCTCAGCCGAGCGTGTCGTCTGCGGGCCGCTGATCCGAGGGCAGTTCAATCGTAACCCTCGGATTGAACAAGACCTGGAGAAAAATGGGCTGCCAGCAATGGCCCGGCTGTGCAGCGCCAGAGCGTTGCTTGGCTTCGAATTTATCTTCGTGATAATGGCATCCGCGCTGGCCATATCGGGCTCCGGCGCCGCAGCCTCAGTTTTCGTTATCCTGTTTCTGCTGAATGGCGCGCTGGGGATAATCCGGGCGATTTCCGCCACGCGAGCCCAGAAGAAGTGGCGATCGGAGCACCGGTGAGAACAACTGGATGGCGTGTGAACTGACCCCGCCCGCAGCTTGCGATCCCCAGCTCCAGGTCCGGGCATCAGTCCGGTAGTACGGCACGGCGCCGATCACCGCCGACTACTCGGGCTCGATCGGCAGCAGGGCCGCGCCGGAGCTGCAGGAAGCCTCTTCGGCGTCCTCGGACGTCCTGGGACGACCCTGTCAAATGACAGGTGAAACGGTTATCCCCGAGATCCCGACTGGTTTCGCGACAGGTCAGTCGAGGTACTCCTCGCGCAGCAGGCGGAGCCGTTCGAGGTGCTCCTCCATGACCTGGATGCGCTCGTCGGCGGCTTCGCGGACGGTGATGTCGCCGGCGTCCTGGTCCTTGCGGATGTTGGCTAGCTGCTCGGTGAGCCGGGCGCAGGACTGGTCTACCAGCTTGGAATACGAGTCGGCGGAGTGGCTTGGACTGGCTGGCGCGGGCGGTGGCTGGCTGGGACGATCTTCCATAGCCGAGACCTCGATTCTCGGTCAGGCCCCGGATCAAGGCGTTACCGCGCCGCCGGGGCCGCTTCGTTTTGCGGAGCCAGCTGGCTCCAGTTGTCAACGCCTCCAAACTGCACCTAGATCCATATGAGTCCATCTGAGTCCATATACGGACACCCGAACGCCCTGGTGAACGTGGTGTTGACAGCATTGGATCTTGTGAAGCCTGGACGCCTGGACCCGGACTCGGTGACGCCGCTATATCAGCAGCTGTTCGAGCTGCTGCGCGGCCAGATCGAGCGCGGCGAGCTGAAGGGCCGGATGCCGTCGGTGAAGGATCTGCAGGACACCTACGGCGTGGCCCAGGGCACGGCCGAGCGGGCCTACTCGATGCTGCGGGAGAAGGGGCTGGCAACCTCCGGCCAGGGCCGCGGACACTTCGTGGTGCCGCCAGCAGAACGCCCTCGCCAGCCTGGTGACCGACGAGGGCGCTCCCGGCGCGACGATTAGCCCGCTGCCCGCTGCCGCTTCATCCGCGCGCTGCACTCCCTGGCGGCGGTCTCGGTCCGGTGATTGTGCCCGCACCGGGCGAGCACCTGCCCGTCCGCGCCGCGCACGATCCCATGCCAGGCGGGTGCGGCCGGCTTACGGCTCCGGCGCCTGCGGCGCCTACGGCCAGCCAGCCGGCGATCAGCGCGCCGACGAGCCCGTACGCCAGGCCGCTGACGGCGTTGACGGTCAGGGTGGCTGCGATGCCGATGCCGAGCATCCAGTAGGCCAGCTTGTGCGCGTCCAGACCGCGCCTGGCGTCGTTGAGCAGGACCATCGAGCCGCAGTAGATGAGCCCGTCCACCGTCAGCGGGAAGACCACGTTCAGGCGGCTGGGCCTGCTGTAGTGGCCGATGACGTCGAGGGCGTGCTGGTCGCTGAAGCTCGCGGCAAGCCCGCGACGACCACTACCGCGATGATGGTGGACCAGCGGATTGCCTTGTCGGCGCCGTTCATGTTGATCTTCTCCTTGGGAGCCAGCTGAGGGAGCCAACCACCCCGAACGAAGCCGAAATAAGCCAGCCAACGGATTGCGGGAAACTGCAGCTCAGCCGACCATCCGGAACCATGCCAGCCGATGTTCGGCTACGATCAGCGCATGCCAGCGCAGTGGCGTGCGGCGGGCACCGAGCCGCAGTTTATCCAGGTGCAGACCACGACCGACTCGCGGGCCGAGGCGGTCGAGCTGGCTCAGGCCGCGGTGGAGAGCCGGCTAGCGGCGTGCGCCCAGGTCGCCGGGCCGATCGCCAGCACGTACTGGTGGGAAGACGCGCTGGAGCGCGCGGAGGAATGGCTGATCATGCTCAAGCTGCCCGCCAGCAGGTACGACGACCTGGCGGAGTTTCTGGCCGAACGGCACAGCTACGACGACCCGGAGATCACGGCGACGCCGATCATTGCCGGCTCGGAGTCCTACCTCGACTGGCTGGCTGAGGAGACCCGGCCCCGGTGACCGGCCGGCCGGGCCAGGAACGCCCGCGAGATCGCGGGCTGTTCGGTCCTGACTCGGTGACGTGGCGGATCGCGAGCGAGCCGGTCATGTGGATCGCCGGCTTGCGGGCGATGTACCTGCAGGCCCTGCACCCGAGGGTGATGCTAGGCACCTGGCAGAACACCGCGCTCGCCCGGCCGGATGAGGCCTGGGGACGGTTTACCCGAACCGTGAAGTTCGTCCAGGTGCGCACGTTCGGCACGACTGCCGAGGTGGAGCGCGCCGGCGCCCGGCTGAGGAAGATCCACGCCTCCCTGCGCGGCACCGACGCCGACGGTTGCGAGTTCCGCCTTGACGAGCCTGAGCTTCTGCTCTGGGTGCACTGCTGCGAGATCGGCTCCTATGCCGAGATAGCCCGCCGGAGCGGGATGCCGGTGACGGGCGAGGAACTGGACGCCTTCGTCCGCGAGCAGCGGCGCAGCGCAGCGGTGGTCGGCCTCGACCCGGAGGACGTGCCGGCCAGCATGGCGGACCTAGCGGCCTATTTCGACCGGATGCGGCCGTCCCTGCGGGTGACGGCCGAGGCGCGTCAGGCGCTGCGCGCTTCCTTCACGCTGAAGATGCCGCCGGCGCTGCTGCCGCTGCGGCTCATCGTGCCGCCGCTGAACGTGCTCGGATTCGCCACCCTGCCGCCCTGGGCCCGCCGCCTGTACGGCACCCCCGGCCTGCCCTTGACCGACCCGGCGGTGACGCTCGCGCTGCGGGCGACGTACGAGTCGACGACGAGGATCCCGCCGCGTGTGTTCCTGATGCCGACCCGTGCCCTCGCGCGCCGTGAGCGGCGGCGCGCGGCCTGACCGGGTTACCGCCGCCGCAGGCGGGAAGGGCACACACGTGACCGAGGTATTCCCGCGGCTACGGCGAGTCCTGCGCGACGACCTGGATACAGGCGAGCGCGCCGCGCTGGCCAGCTGGCTTTCCTTCACCGGAACCTTCGCGGCCGTCCGCGGCATTACCTACAGCATCCGGGCTGGAAAGGGCCCGTTCCACAACGTCAGCGCTGGCGGCGAGCACCTGCACCACTACTTGTGGGGCATTGGCATGCTGGCTGGCGTCGGTGCAGTGGCGGTCCACGGCGAGGAGCGGCACCGCTCACACCCGGCAGTCGCGACCGCTTACGGCACCGGGCTAGCCCTGATCGTCGACGAGTTTGCCTTGCTGCTCGACCTGAAGGACGTGTACTGGGCGAAGCAGGGCCGGGTGTCGGTCGACGTGGGCATCGGCCTCATCGCGGCGACTGGCTCGTATTTCGCGCTGCTGCCGATCGCCCGGGCGTGGCGCCAGCGCACCGAGGAGGAGCGCGGCGAGGAGCATCCGGCGGTCACCGGCCACCCGAACGGTCACCGTAGCTCGGTGGCAAGCGACGGCCAGCGGGCCGCGCCGCCCTGGCAGGCGGGCTAGCTACTCGGCGATCTCGCCGTCGGCCAGCTCAGAGCCGATCACGGCGGCTGGAACAACATTCCAGGAGCTGATGACCGGATCGTCGTGCTCGGTGCCGAGCAGGCTGAGTGTCCCGGTGTCGAGCCGGAACAGCCGTCCGGCGTCCGGCGCGAGGCCGAGCCAGCGCGCCGTCAGCACGCGGAGCAGGTGGCCGTGCGCGACGAGTGCGACGTCGCCGTCGGTCAGCAGCGGCCGGACCCGGCCGAGCACCGCGTCGGCCCGC
Organism: uncultured Actinomycetota bacterium; assembly: GCA_963718765.1. Taxonomy (GTDB): domain Bacteria; phylum Actinomycetota; class Actinomycetes; order Streptosporangiales; family Streptosporangiaceae; genus JAJYUU01. The sequence continues at coordinate 703,390 of CAVQZV010000011.1, read as the reverse complement.
GCGGCGACCTGCTGGACGGTCTCGCCGGGATGGACGGCGTCGCCGGGGATGATCCCGTCCCGCCACAGACTCCAGCCGGGCCGGCTCACGCTGATCTGCGCGGTGGTGAGGCCCTCGTAGCCGCCGTAGTCCCACTCTTGCAGGTCAGGGTCGACCCGGGCGGCAGCCAGCCCGGCAAGCTCTGCGGTCAGCCGGGCCCGGCTGGCCGGGCTGCTGAAGGCGGCCGCCAGCCGGCGCGTGGCCAGAGCCGGGGCGAGCCGCGCGGCGGCGGCCAGCCCGGCCTCGGTCAGCGGCACGTCGGTCCGGCCGGTATGCCGCCCGGTCCGGCTCCATTCCGTCTCGCCGTGCCTCAGCAAGATCAGCTCGCCCATAGCCCTGCATAATCTCACCGCGTATTGAATTGACACGTCAGCCTTCACATGTAATATCTAGCTGACAGGTGAAACCCGAGTCCGGGAGTATGCACTGACCAGCGAGGCAGATCTGCTAGCCGTGCTCACGGCCGTAGCCAATCCGCTGCGGCTGCGGGTGGTGGCGGAGCTGTCTGGCGGGCGGGTGCACGTCAGCGAGCTGGCCCGCAGGCTCGGGATCTCCAGGCCGCTGCTGTACATGCACCTGGACCGGCTGGAGAAGGCCGGCCTGATCAGCGGGCAGCTGGAATTGTCGGAAGACGGCAAGGCCATGAAGTACTACGACCTGGCTCCGTTCGAGCTGCGGGTGGATGCCGGGATCATCACCGATGCTGTCCGTGCGAGTGAGCAGGACCCCGAGAGGAAAGAGACGGCGAGCGAAGAATGAATAGCGCGCACCTGGCGGCCCTGACCAGCAGCGCCACAGCGGGCATCTGGATCGGCCTCGGCATTCCGGCCTTCCTTTGTGCTGCGGTCGCGGTGATCGTGTGGTCATACTTCCGCCTGCAGGCACACCGCGCTGACGCGGTGGCGAATGCGGACTACCGCAAGCTGGCGGAGGAAGCCGTGGCCAACCAGCAAGAGCTGCGGGCGGAGCTAGCAAAGCTGACCGAGAAAGTCGCGGTTGTCGAGAAGCTGATGCGGGACGTCGGATAGTCACAGCCCTCGCCAGCGAGTGCCAGCTCGCCGGCGAGGGCCAGGGACACGACCAGCTGCACGTCACCCAGGAGAGGCCACCATGAGCCAGCCGCGCACATCAGTATTGCCCAGCGCACGACCTGCCGCGACCGACGACCGGCAGCGGCTGCGCGTCGACCCGCTCCGGCTGTTGTTCTCTGCCAGCCCGTGGATCGCCGTCGGATACCTGCTGACCTACCTGGTCGTGAGCGGTGTGCTGTTCTCGATCGTCATTGCGACCATGACGCTGACCGCTGTTCTGGCGGTGACCGTGGCCCTGGTTCCGCTCCTGATCGCCACTGCAGCGGTGATCCGCGGCTGCGCGCAGTTCGAGCGGGTCATGCTCAGGCAGGTGTTCCGGCAGCCGGTCCGCGGGCACTACCCGGCGCCGGCGGGCCCGGGCTTGTGGCGGCGGGCGCGTCGGGCCTGGACCGGCGGTGCGACCTGGCGCGACGTCGGCTACCTGGCCGGGCTGTGGGTCCCGCTCTACGCGCTCGACGCCATCGTCGTCACGGCATGGGCTGCCGCGCTGGCCGGGATCACGCTGCCGCTGTGGTACCGGCACGTGTCGGACGTGTGCTTCGGCTCCTGCCCTGGCCAGAGCGTGCCCGGCGTCATGCTCGGCAGCTTCCCGAACGGGCCGCAGGGCGCGCACGCGAGCGGCCTGTGGATCTACCACGCCCTCGGCCCGGCGCTGCTCGTCGCGGCGGGCTGCCTGATCGTGCTCCTGCTGCTCAATTACGCCCTTGTCGCGACGGCGCTGCTGCACGCACACGTTGCCAGGGCGGTGCTGCGCGGCACTTCTGACCCGCTCGAGCCGGTCAGGACTGTGCTCATCCAGCCGGGTCCGCTCGGTCCGCTGGTTCGCCCGCCGGATTCGTAATCCCTTCGCCCGGCCGCGCGTGCCAGCGCGCGGCCGGCTACGCCGCATCACCGTCACCCAGGAGAGGTCACCATGCGCCACGAGGTCAGTTCAGCTTCGCCAGAAACCGGGCCTCCGCCCAGTCCGGACCCGAGCCGCGGTCGGCTCGTCGAGCGAGTGGCCGCCTGGAGCATGCGGCATCGCAAGAGCGTCGTGATCGGCTGGCTCGTTGTCGTCGCGATCGTGTTCGTCGCCGGGCACATGGTCGGCACGAGCAACGTGCCGAGCAACGACCCCGGCCAGTCCGGCGTTGCCGAGGCGACGCTGGAGCGGCTGCACGTCAGCCAGCCGCCGAGCGAGAGCGTGCTCATTCAGGCGCGCAACGGAGGCGGCACGTTCCGCACCAACCCTCAGCTCCGGCAGGCGACCGCGGACGTCGTGCGCGCACTGGCGGCGCTGCCGAGATCGACGGCGAGCGACATCCAGTCGCCGCTCGGCGGAGGTTCCGGGGGTCGACTCGCGGGCCAGGTCAGCAATAGCCCGCTGGTGTCGGCGGACGGCCGGTCGGCCCTCGTTACGTTTAAGGTCACCGGGTCTAACGAGGATCAGGCGGTGCTGCCCGCGCTGCACGCTGTCGCCGCGGTGCAGGCCCGCTATCCGGGCCTGCGGATTGCCGAGGCGGGCGACGCCAGCGGGGACCGGGCTGCGAGCGCACTGATCAGCCACGACTTCCGCCAGGCGGAGATAACCTCGCTCCCGGTCACGGTGATCCTGCTGCTCGGTGTGTTCGGAGCCCTGATCGCCGCCGGGATCCCGCTGCTGCTAGCCGCGACAGCCGTCGTGGCGGCGATCTCGCTCACGTCGGTGATCGGGCAGTGGCTGCCGACGGGCCAGAGCACGTCGGAGGTCGTGCTGATCATCGGGATGGCCGTCGGCGTCGACTACAGCCTGTTCTACCTCCGGAGGGAACGGGAGGAGCGGGCCCGCGGCCGCAGCACGCGGGATGCGCTGCGGATCGCGGCCGCGACCTCCGGCCGGGCCATTGTCGTGTCCGGGCTGACGGTGATGATCGCGCTCGCCGGGCTGTTCCTGACGGGTTACTCGGTCTTCACCGGTGTCGGCCTTGGCACCATCGCCGTCGTCGGCGTCACGGTCGCCGGCTCGCTGACGTTCCTGCCGGCCCTGCTCGCCTGGCTCGGGCCACGCGCCGACCGGGGCTACGTCCCGTTCCTCGGCCGCCGGCGGGCTGCAGCCAGGCCGTCGAGGCTGTGGGCGGGCCTTGCCCGGCGGGTAACGCGGCGACCGCTCGCGTGGGGCGCGGTCGCCGTGCTGGCGATGCTCGCGCTGGCCGCTCCCGCGCTGGGCATGCGGCTCGGTAACCCGTCCGACGGCGGCTTCCCGGCGAACGTGCCCGTGGTGCAGGCCGAAGACCAGATCCAGCGGGCGTTCCCGGCCGAGCCGGCCCCGGCACAGGTCGTAGTGACTGGTCGGGACGTGACCGGCCCCGCGGTGCAGGCGGCCGTGGCCGCGCTGGCGCGAGATGCATCGGCTACCGGCTCGATCCGCCCACCGGTGACGGCCGCGTCGGTGGCGGGCGGCCGCGCGCTCATCGTTGACGTTCCCCTCGCGGGAACAGGGTCGGACGCGCGCTCAAACGCGGCTCTGCTCAGCCTGCGCGGACGCATCCTGCCGGCCACCCTCGGCAAAGTCAGCGGGGTCAGCTACGCGGTCACCGGCCAGACCGCGGGAAACTACGACGACACCGCTGTCCTGCATACCCGCACTCCACTGGTGCTGGCGATTGTCGCGGGCGTGGCATTCCTGCTGCTGCTCGTGGTGTTTGACTCGGTTGCCATCGCGCTGATCTCCGTGGGGCTGAACCTGCTGTCAGTGGCCGCGGCGTTCGGCATCGTCACGCTGATATTCCAGGACGGGCACCTTCAGTCGCTGCTCGGATTTACCTCGTTCGGCGCGGTGGTGTCCTGGGTGCCGCTGTTCATGTTCGTGTTCCTGTTCGGCATCAGCATGGACTACCACGTGTTCATCCTGAGCCGGATCCGCGAGCTGCACAGCCACGGAGTGCGCACCAAGGAGGCGATCATCGGCGGCATCGGAGGCAGTGCAGGTGTGGTCACGAGCGCCGCGGTGATCATGGTGGCGGTGTTCTCAGTTCTTGCCACGCTCTCGATCATCCAGACGAAAATGCTCGGCGTAGGTCTGGCCGCCGCCGTGCTGATCGACGCGACGCTCGTGCGCGGCATCCTGCTGCCCGCGGCCCTGGCGGCGCTCGGCGAGCGCACCTGGTTCCTGCCGCGCTGGCTGCGCTGGGTGCTGCCGGACCGTGAGCCGACTGGGTCTGCGCCTGCCGCAGGGCTGAGCGCTGCCCGGGAGGAGGCAGGGCAACTGCCGGCAGCTCGGTAAAGTTCCGGCCAACGGACGTCAGACCGGCCTGGGTACCGGGGCGGCCGGGCTACAGTTACCGCAACTGGCTGCCCGGCCCCCTGCCCTGGACTCGGGCGCAGCCGATCCCCCCGGTGACTCCGAGCCCGAGAGCGACGATGGGCCTGCCCCCTAGCCCAGTTTCCGCTGTCCGCAGCCCTGCCCTCAGCCAGCCGGGCCGCGGTCGCAGGCCCCTCGTCGAGCGGGTCGCCTGCTGGAGCGCCCGGCACCGCAAGGCCGCAGTGGCTGCCTGGCTGGCACTCGTGGCGGCCGCGTTCATCGCTGGCCAGCTCGGCGGCGGGGCCAGCGTGAAACAGTACGATCCCGGCCAGGCTGGACAGGGGGAGCGAGTGCTGGCCGGCCTCGGCGTCGTGACGCCGCCGGCGAGAGCGTGCTGATCCAGCCACGCGCCGCGGGACACCAGCCGGCCGGGGCGGCTGCTGCCGAGGTGAGAAACGTCACGCTTCAGGTCAGGGACGCACTCGCGGCGCTGCCGCATGCCGCCGACAACATTCGCGGCCCCCTCTACGGCAGCCATCGAGCCGCCCTGGTGGCCTTCGACGTCGCCGGTCCGCACGCGAACGCACAGCGGACCGTGCTGACCGACATCGCCGCGGTGCAGCGGATCCAGGCCAGGCACCCGGACCTGCTCGTTCAGGAGGCCGGCCAGGCCAGCACAAGTCGGGCGGCTAACACGGTGCTTGCCCAGGACTTCCGCAAATCCGAGTGGACCTCCATCCCGCTGACGCTCGTCCTGCTGCTGGCCGTGTTCGGCGCGCTCATCGCGGCCGGGATCCCGGTGCTGCTGGCCGCGACAGCCGTCGTCATGGCTGTGTCGCTGCTCAGCGTCGCCGGTCACTGGTTCCCGGTTGGCTCGGGTACGTCCGAGCTCGTGCTGGTGATCGGGATGGCGGTCGGGGTCGACTACTCCCTGTTCTACCTGCGCCGGGAGCGCGAGGAGCGGATGGCCGGCCATGACAGCCAGGAGGCGGTCGGGCTCGCCGCTGCCACGTCAGGGCGAGCCATCCTGGTGTCGGGGCTGACGGTCATGGTGTCGCTGGGCGGGCTTTTCCTCACCGGGATCGACATGTTCACCGGGATCGCCTTCGGCACCATCGTGGTGGTGGGCGCCGCGGTGCTGGGCTCGCTGTTCTTCCTGCCGGCCCTGCTGTCCTGGCTCGGGCCATGGGCAGACCGGCTGCAGTTGCCGTACCTTGGCCGCCGCCGCACGCATCCGCAGCCGTCCCGGCTATGGGCGGGCCTCGCCCGCGGCGTGGTCCGCAGGCCGCTGCTGCTGGGCGGGCTCGCCGCTGCAGCTCTGCTGGCGCTGAGCGCGCCCGCGCTCGGCATGCGCCTGGCTAACCCGTCGGTCGACTTGCCCAGCAACCTGCCCATCGTGCACGTACTCGGCGACATCAAGCATGACTTCCCGGCCAGCCCGGCGCCCGCCGAGGTCGTCGTCAGTGGTTCAGGCCTGCGCAGCCCGGCAATGAACCAGGCGCTCGCCGAGCTTCGCGCCGATGCAGGCACCTCGAAGGCGATCAACGGCCCAGTCAGCGCCAGCTTCGTAGCCGGCGGGCGGGCGCTGGTGATTCAGGTCCCGCTGGCTGGCAACGGCACCAGCACCGGGTCGACCGACGCACTGCTGACACTGCAGAACCGGATCCTGCCGGCGACAGTCGGGACCGTGCCCGGCGCCAGCTTTGCCGTGACCGGTGATACGGCCGCCAACCACGACCTGCGGACCATGCTGCACACCAGGACGCCGCTCGTGTTCGGGGTCGTTGCCCTGCTGGCCTTCGTATTGCTCATGCTCGCGTTCCGCAGCCTGGCGATCCCGCTGGTCTCCATTGGCCTGAACTTCCTGTCGGTCGGCGGCGCGTACGGCCTGGTCACGCTGATCTTCCAGGACGGGCATCTGCAGTCGCTGCTCGGCTTCACCTCTTTCGGCGCGCTAGTCCCGTGGGTGCCGCTGTTCACCTTCGTCATGCTGTTCGGACTGAGCATGGACTACCACGTCTTCATCCTCAGCCGGATCAGGGAGCTGTGGTCCGGGGGCGCGACCGCCCGCGAGGCCGTCGTCGGCGGCGTCGGCCGGTCGGCCGGGGTCGTGAGCAGTGCTGCCGTGATCATGGTCGCGGTGTTCTCGATCTTCGCCACGCTGGACATGATCGACGTCAAGATGCTGGGTGTGGGCCTCGCGGCCGCGGTCGTGATCGACGCGACGCTCGTGCGGGGGATCGTGCTGCCCGCCGCGCTGGCGCTGCTGGGCGAGCGCGCCTGGTACCTGCCGTCCTGGCTGAGCTGGCTTCCCGGCCGCAGCCTGGTCTGCGAGGAGTCGCCGCTGCGCCGCCATCGCCGGCTGCCGCTGCCCGCGCCGCACGTGCCGACCGGGACCAGGGTCCCGGTCGGTGCGGGCGCCATTCCCTAAGACGAGACGTCACTGCCGTCGAAGGTCCATGACGGGTAGGCGGCGCGGAGCAGGCCGAGCTGGCCGTCCCAGGCCGCCGGCCCGAGCGGGACTGCGTCGGCGAACGTGATATCGCCTCCTGCGATGGCGAATCCCCAGCCAAAACCGGCAACCGCCTGCACCCGGCGGGACAGCACGGCATCCGGCGAGATGCAGAGATAGCTGTGGCATTCCCAGCTCATGTCCTGGCGCGAGTCGCGGCATGGGGCATCGAACAGCTCAGGCCGCGTCCCGTACCAGGCGAACGGGGTGTCGACTTCGGCGTAGATCGCGATCGGATCCATCTCGAAGTCGCTCGTGGCAGCGTCGGTCGAGCGGACCATCTGGGTCCAGCCGAAGATGGCCGCGTACCCGTCCGCCGGATAGGTGACACTGGCGCGGCAGACCGGGAAGCCGCGGGCGAAGTCCGTCGGCAGCCCGTAGCTGAGGAGGGAGTAGCCGAGCGCGGTGGGGTCGGTGTTGGGGCTGATCGAAGCATCGATGTGCCCGCTGATGCCGCGGAGCGAAAAGTCAATGCGCAGATTGGCAGCAGTGGAGGTCATGCCGCCATTTTCGCCGGGTTGTCGCTAGCGGGCAGCGGTTACGGCAGAGTGAGGATCTCGTAGCCGTCTGCGGTAACCGCGAGCGTGTGCTCGAACTGCGCCGTGCGCTTGCGATCGGCGGTCACGACGGTCCAGCCATCAGGCCAGATGTCGTACTCGATCGTGCCGAGCGTGAGCATGGGCTCGATCGTGAAGGTCATACCTGGTTCCATCATGACGCCGACCGACGGGTCGTCGAAGTGGGGAACGACGAGGCCGGAGTGAAACGTCGTGCCGATGCCGTGACCGGTGAAATCGCGGACGACGCCATAGCCGAACCGGCGCGCGTACGACTCGATCACCCGCCCGATTGCGTTGAGTGGCCGGCCCGGCGCGACCGCGCGGATGCCGCGCATCATCGCCTCCCGGGTCCGCTCGACGAGCAGCCTTGATTCTTTGTCCACGTCCCCGGCCAGGAACGTCGCGTTCGTATCGCCGTGCACGCCGCCGATATACGCAGTGATGTCGATGTTGACGATGTCGCCGTCCGCGATCACGGTGTCGTCGGGTATGCCGTGGCAGATCACCTCGTTGAGCGAGGTGCACAGCGACTTGGGGAAGCCGCGGTAACCCAGCGTGCTGGGATAGGCGCCGTGGTCGAGGAGGAACTCGTGCCCGATGCGATCCAGCTCGTCGGTCGAGACACCGGGGGTGACCTGCGCGCCGACCTCGGCCAGCGCCTGCGCTGCCAGCCGCCCGGCAACTCGCATGCGCTCGATCGTCTCGGCGTCCTTGACGTCCGCCTCACCGAGTCGGGGAGCGCGTTGCCCGACGTACTCGGGCCGGGCGATGTTTGCGGGCACGGGGCGGAGCGGGGAGATCCGGCCGGGCTGGAGGGTAGCAGGCATGATCTGGAATTCTAAGGGACATGGACGACGACAAGAGCTGGTGGTTCTGCCTGCGGCACCACGAGGTCGAGCAGGGGCCTGGCTGCCCCGGCAAGGACCGCCTCGGTCCTTATCCGACCCGCGAGGCGGCCGAGAATGCGCTGGAGACGGTCCGGCGCCGCAACGAGGAGTGGGAGGCCCAGGACCGCTGGCCAGGCGAGGCCGGCGACACCTGAGGCGAGTGCTAGCACTGCGAGGCGACGCGCGTCTTGTATCGTGAGGCGAGCGGTGAACAGCGCGACAAGGGGGCGCATAGTGACCGTCGATCCCGGCAGCGGCCTGCCGCCTGCCGCCGAGGCCCGGATGGCAGAGATCCGGAAGAGCGGTACCTGGGGATCGGCGCTGACCACCGACGAGTTCGGCGCCATCAGGAGCACCGGATTCGAGCCGGTGGGCCAGGTGCTCGGAGCTGCCGTCTACAACATCGGCTACACCGGCGGATATGGATGTCCGTCGTACTCCAGCGGCTACGGCGGGTTCGGCATGCTCGGCGCCATGCCTTACTCCAGCGTCACGGTGACATCCAGCAGCGGTTCGATGAGCGCCTACGGGCCCCTGGTGCAGACCATGTACCAGGCCCGGCGCTCGGCGATCTCCCGGATGATCGCGGAATGCACCGAACTCGGCGGGCACGGCGTCGTCGGCGTCCGGCTGACCATCGGCCCCTTCCCGGCCGGCGGTCTGGAGTTCCGGGCCATCGGCACGGCGGTCCGGGCGCCCGGCGGCGTGCGGCTGCGGGAGCCGTTCACGTCGGATCTCACCGGACAGGACTTCGCCAAGCTGATCCTGGCGGGCTGGGTACCGGCCGGGCTGGTTCTCGGGATCTCGATCGGGGCCAGGCACGACGACTGGGTGACGGTGAGCCAGCGCAGCTGGGGTTCCGGCAACGCGGAAGTGTCGGGTTTCACCGACCTGGTGAACACGACCCGGCACGACGCCCGGCATCAGCTCGAGCGGGACGTGATCCGGCACGGCGCCGACGGCGTGGTGCTGCAGGACATGGAGATGCGCGTCGGCGAGCACGAGTGCCCGATGCAGGAGGGCCGCAAAGACCACGTCGTGGAGGCCACGATCATCGGCACCGCGATCGCTCACTTCGGCCGGCCGCGTACGGCGCGGCCGCCACTGGCCGTGATGTCGCTGGACCCGCAGCGGCGCCAGGCCGCCAGGGTCAGGCTCGGCCCGTGAGCTTGATCCATGCTGCGTCAACTGAAAGCCAAGGAGCGCGATGACTGAGCAGCAGGGCACCGACCTCGAGGTGCAGGGTGTACCGCAGGACGCCATGCGTCGGCTCGCCGAGCTGCGTCCAGGACGGCCCGGTGCCATCTTCACCTCCGACCTGTCAGTCAACGAGTTCCTGCTAGTCAGGGAGGTCGGCTTCCGGCCCGTCGGCCTGGTGCTCGGCACCTCGATCTACCACGTCGGCCTTCAGTTCGGCCGGTGGGGCCAGAGCCAGGAGCTGGACGTGCTGTCGCAGGCGATGTACCACGCTCGCGAGCTGGCGATGACCCGGATGGAGGCCGAGGCGCAGGCGCTCGGCGCCGACGGCGTCGTCGGGGTCCGGCTGGATGTTGAGCTCAAGGAGTTCGGCGCCGACATCGCCGAGTTCATCGCCGTCGGCACGGCGGTCGTGGCGGAGCCCGGAGCGGGCGGCGGCGGCGTGACGAACTGGCGGAACAACAAGAGCATGCCGTTCACCTCCGACCTGTCCGGGCAGGACTTCTGGACGCTGATCCGGGCGGGCTACGCCCCGCTCGGCATGGTGATGGGGTCGTGCGTTTATCACATCGCCCACCAGCGGCTCGGCAGCAAGATGGGCAACATCGGCCGGAACGTCGAGCTCGAGCAGTTCACCCAGGCGCTCTACGACGCCCGGGAGCTGGCCATGAGCCGGATGCAGGCCGAGGCCGAGGAACTGGCCGCCGAGGGCATCGTCGGCGTGCAGCTGCGCCAGCACAGTCACACCTGGGGCTCGCATACGACCGAGTTCTTCGCGATCGGCACCGCGGTAAGGCCGCTACGCGAGGATCACATCATCCAGACACCGACCATGGTGCTCAGCCTCGACGCCTGACAGATGCCAACAGGTGAGCCGCCGGGTGACCAGCTGCCGCCTGCCGCGCGGGAGCGGCTAGCCGACCAGCGCGCGGCCCGCAGCTGGGGTTCGACGCTGTCGGTGAATGAGTTCGCGGCGGCCTCCCGAGTGGGATTCGAGCCAGCCGGCCAGGTGCTCGGCGCCGCCGTGTACAACGTGGGCGACGCGGGCGACGAGGAGTGTCCGTTCGGACTGGCCGTCTACCGCGGCGAGGGCAGCCCGGTGTACCGGCCGCCCGGCGGCGGCCTCAGCTTTCCCGCGCGCCCGGCGCCCATCGGAGCGGCCGCGATCGGTTCGGCCCGCCCGCTGGTATCGGTGCTGTACCAGGCGAGGCGGGCGGCGATCAACCGGATGACGGCGGAGTGCACGGCCCTCGGCGCGCTGGGCGTGATCGGAGTGCACCTGGAGGTCGGCCCGTTCGGCGACGACGAGGACATCCTCGAGTTCCGCGCGCTCGGCACGGCGATCCGCGCCCCTGGCGTGGTCAGCCGCGCCCAGCCGTTCGCCTCCGACCTGTCCGGGCAGGATTTCACGAAGCTGGTCGCGCACGGCTGGATGCCGGTGGGCCTTGCCCTCGGCGTTGCCGTGGGCTACCGCCACGACGACTGGCTGACCAGGGGACAGACCAGGATGGCGGCGGGCAACGTCGAGGTCGAGGGCTACACCTATCTCGTCCGGCAGATGCGTACCGATGCCCGGAATGAACTCGAGCTCGACCTCGTGCGGATGGGTGCCGACGGGGTCGTGGTCCGCGAGATCCAGACCAAGATCACCGAGCGCAAGTGCCCGATCGTACCGCTCGGCCACGACCACGTCGTCGAGGCGACCATCGTCGGAACCGCCATTACGCAGTTCGCCAGCTTCGCGCCGCCGCCCATCTATGGCATCCGTAAGCTCGACGTGCGGCGCCCGGCGCCGCCGCCGCAGGTGTCGGTGAGTCTCGGTGGCGGCGAGGATCAGGACGAGGCCGTCAGCGCCCCCGACGTCGGCCCGGACATAACCGACAGCTAGTCATCGGGCGTTCCGGTCACCGTGTCGAGCAGTCTGGCGAGCCTGGCCCGCATTCCCCGGCCGGCGCTCGCGGCCGGCCCGGCGGCCGACCCAGCGGCCCGCTGGATGGCCTCGCTGAGCAGTCCGGCTGTGGCGACATCGCCGACAGCCGCCGTGACCAGGTGCTGAGCCGCCTCAAACGAGATCGGCGCGGTACCGGGGCTGACCTGCAGTGATTCGTGAGCCAGTTCGTCGAGCTCGGGATCGTCCTGGTCGATCGCGAAGACGGTCGCGCCCGACCGCCGCACGTCGTAGACGCGCTCAAGCAGGCGTTCTGGCGCGACGCCGCGGCTGACCACCAGCAGTGTCTCCCGCGGCGTTGCTGCCGCCAGCCGGCTCAGCCCGACCGACAGATGCGGCGGCGCACCCGGCTCCGGTGCCCAGCGGACGAGCGTAGGCGCGAGCTCGGGAATCCCGGCGTACTCGCTCTCGTCCGCTAAATGCGCCGCCATGTGCCAGGGTTCGTCGCCTGCCGGGCCGAAGACCAGCAGGCCGCTCGGCGTCCGGGCGCTGCGGCGAAGAGCGCGCGCGAACGCCGACGTCCGGTCTACCCAGCCGGTCGGGGCGAGCAGGGCCCGCAGTGTCGCGACCTGGTCGGCATTCATCGTTCTGTCCATGGTGCCTGACTCGCTGCCGGGGACGGCGCCTTCTGGCAGTATCGGCCCATGTCAACTGAATCCCCAGGTGGTCAGGGCCCGGACGTCGGGGGCCTGGCTATCGGCGTGCTTGGCGGCACCGGCGATCAGGGTCGCGGGCTGGCCCGACGGCTGTCGCTGGCCGGCCACCGGGTGATCATCGGCTCCAGGAAAGCGGAGCGCGCGGCTGCCGCGGCCGCCGAGCTCGGCGGCGGCCTGCTGTCGGGAGCCGAGAACCGCGACGCGTCGGCCGCGGCCGACGTCGTCATCGCCGCAATGCCCTGGGAAGGGCACCGGGACCTGCTCGCCTCGCTGGCTGAGCCGCTGGCCGGCAAGGTGGTGATCGATTGCGTCAACCCGATGGGATTCGACTCCCGCGGTGCCTACGCGCTGGCTGTACCGGAAGGGAGCGCAGCCGAGCAGGCCGCGGCCGTGCTGCCCGACAGCACCGTGGTCGGCGCCTTCCACCACGTCCCGGCCGGGCTGCTCCTCGACCCGGCAGCTGCCACCGTGGACATGGACGTGCTCGTACTTGGGGACATCCGGGCCGCGACCGACCTCGTCATCGGACTCGTCGGCGAGATCCCGGGCATGCGCGGCATCTACGGCGGCCGGCTGCGCAACTGCGGCCAGGTCGAGGCGCTGACCGCCAACCTGGTGTCGATCAACCGCCGGTACTCCGCGCACGCCGGGATCCGCATCACCGGCGTGTGAATCTCCCGCCGCTTTAGCGGTAGGAATACTCGGGCGTCGGGAAACTGCCGGACACGACATCTGCCGCGAACGACTCGGCGGCGTCCCGCAGCACGCTCGCCACATCGGCGTAGCGCTTGACGAACTTGGCCGTGCGCGGCGACAGCCCGGCCATGTCCTGCCAGACCAGCACCTGGGCGTCGCAGTCGGGTCCAGCGCCAATCCCGATCGTGGGAATCTCCAGGCTGGCGGTCACCCGGGCAGCCAGCTCGGCCGGCACGCATTCCAGGACCACCGCGAATGCGCCCGCCGCCTGCAGCGTCTTGGCGTCGTGCGTGAGCCGGTCGCCGTCCTCGCCCCGTCCCTGCACCCGGTATCCGCCGAACGCGTTGACCGACTGGGGGGTCAGGCCGAGATGGGCCATGACCGGGATGCCCGCCGCGACCAGTTCCTCGACTTGCCGCACGACCCGGTAGCCACCCTCGAGCTTGACCGCCTGTGCCCCGGTCTCCTTGAGGAACCGGGCCGAGGTTTCCAGCGCTGCAGCCGGTGACGCCTGGTAGGACCCGAACGGCAGGTCAGCGATGACCAGCGCGCGGCGCGTCCCGCGCACCACAGCCCTCGTGAGCGGGATGAGTTCGTCGACGGTAACCGGGATGGTGGAATCGTGGCCATAGACCACCATCGCTGCCGAATCGCCCACGAGCAGGACCGGTATGCCCGCCGAGTCGAATACCGCCGCGGTCAGCGCGTCGTAGGCGGTCAGCATGGGCCACTTCTCGCCGCGGGACTTGGCCGCTGCGAGGTCCCTGATAGTGAGACGCCGGGTCGCCTGCCCTCCGTAGAGCGGCTCTGCTTGCCCGGCTGATGGTTCGAGCGTCCCGGCTGAAGCGGCCTGGCGGCCCTGGTCAGCAGACATCGGTCCTCCTGTGTCTCGTTGCGCCCCTGTGGCGTCCCCGGACGTTCCGATGATCGCATGGCGGACCGGCACCGAACAATGCCAGCCTGCCAGACAGCCCCGCAGCCGCTGCATTTGCAATACGATGGTGGCTCGTATCGATTTTCGGGGGCCACTAAGCCAACGCCCAGGGCCCGTCGCGCTTCCCGAAGGCGGGCATGGACAGTCAGACTGGCGCACTCGCCTCCGGCGCCCGGGCTGCGCTGCCCGGCTTGAGGCGTCGCGGCAGGCCGCGCAGTGCGCAGGCAGAGCAGGCGATCCTGGCGGCGGCGCTCGACCTGATCGCCGAGCGGGGACCCGAGGGCCTTGGCATCGAGCAGGTCGCAGCGAGGGCCGGGGTCGGCAAGGCGACCATCTATCGCCGCTGGCCCGGCAAGGAAGACATGCTGCTCGACGCCATCGGGAGCCTGGGCAGCGACCTACCGGTGCCGCAGGGCAGGTCGGTCCGCGCCGATCTGGTCGCGCTGCTGGACGCATTCTGCCGGGAGGCCACCGATCCGCGCCGGGCGCGGCTGTTCGCGCTGCTGCAGGGGGAGGGCGTGCGCTACCCGCGGCTGCTGGCCCGGTACACCGAGGCGGTGGTGCAGCCGCGCCAGGCCGTCGTCGCGTCGGTGCTCCGGCGCGGACTGGCCACGGGCGAGCTGCGGGAGAACACCGATATCGACGCGGCCACGTTCCTGCTCAACGGCGCCGTCCTGGCCAGCATGTCCGGCCATGAGCACGTGGACGCGCGCTATGCCCGCCGGATCGTCGACGAGCTGATGCGCGGGCTGGCCGCGCGCTGACGGGGACGGGCTGGCCGGGCGGCGGCAGGCGGCCGGGGCTACGCTCAGCCAGATGCTGCTGACGAAGCTCGGTCATGCCTGCGTGCGGCTGGAGAAGGATCGTGCCCGGCTGGTCATCGATCCGGGTGTGTGGTCGGGCCCGGGCACCCTTGACGGCGCGAGCGCCGTCCTGGTGACCCACGAGCACAACGACCACCTCGACGACAGCGCGGTGCGCGCGGCGCTCGCCGCCAACCCCGACCTGCAGCTCTGGGCCAATGAGACGGTGGCGGGGCAGTTCGCCCTGTTCGGCGACCGGGTGCACGCGGTCAGCCACGGCGACTCGTTCAGCGCCGCTGGCTTCGACGTGAACGTGTACGGCACCGACCATGCGGTGGTCGACCGGGTGATCCCGGTGATCCGGAACACCGGGTTCGTCGTAGACGGCAAGGTCTTTCACCCCGGAGATTCGTTCACGGTGCCGGACGAGCCTGTCGATGTGCTGCTGGTTCCGGTCACGGCGCCGTGGCTCAAGTTCAGTGAGGTCGCCGACTACCTGAGGGCGGTCGCGCCCGAGCGCGGTTACTGGATCCATGATGCGCTCGTCAACGACCACGCCGCGCAGCTGCTCACCAACCTGCTGACCCTGGTGCCTGCCCGGTCAGGACCGGCGAGCTACCTCGTCCCCGGCACCAGCGTCGAGATCCCGTAGGCGCGAGAGCGCCGGCCACGACACGAGAGCGGGATGAGTAGCACTCTCGCGACCTGTCAGGAAGAGATCACCGGCAGGATGACGGCGGACGGGCGGGCCGGGGAGTGGTACACGGTCTGCTGTGCGGTGACGAGCGTGGTCGCGGTCGCCAGCGGCTCGCCGGTGCCGGCGTTGCGGGCGTACCGCGGATGCGCCCCGCTGGATACCTGCAGCCGGAGCCGGTTCCCGGCGCGGAACCGGTGCGCGACCGGCCAGAGCTCGAACCGCGCACGGCGGACGCCGTCGGCGTCCGCCTCGGGCAGGCCAGGGGAGAGCCGCAGCAGGCCGTCACAGATGTTCAGCGACTGGCCAGCCGGATTCACCTCGCACAGCCGGGCGAAGAAGTCGGTGTGCTGCCGGTCTGAGCTGACGTGCAGGTCGACCGCCGGCACGCCGATGACCTCGGCATCGGCGTCGAGCCCGCTGCTGGTGAAGGTGAGCACATCCGGCCTGGACTCCAGGATTCTGTTGTCGACGCGCGCCCTGCCCTGGTTGCCTACCGGCCCGGCCAGGTTCGGTGTCGGGTCGGCGGGATCGTAGGCATAGGTGTCGGGCGGGCTGCCGCCCGGCGGCCTCGTCATCGCGAGGCCGCCGTAGTACTGCAGGTACCAGTTCTGGCGGCTGGCTGGCGGCGGCCACGCTGGTAGCTGGCGCCACTCCTCGGCGCCCGTGACGAAGATCCGGACCGGGCCCGGCTGGCCGTCAGCCGGCTGCCCGCCGAGCTCGGCCCGCAGGAACTCCAGGCTGCTGCGGATCCAGGTGGCGACGGCTTCGTTCTCCGCGTGCCGCCACGGCCCGATCGTGAGGCTGGGCGCGTGCCCGGCCTGACGCAGCGCGGCATAGTCGCGCAGCTGGGTCGGCAGGAAGATGTCATGCCAGCCCCCGATCATCGCGATAGCGGCCGCGGTCCGCTGCGGCCCCGTTCCGAACTGATGGCGCTCCCAGTACCCGGCCTCGTCGGCGAGCCAGTCCTGCCAGTACGCGGTCGTGTGCCCGGTCGCGAGCCGGTCCAGGTCGCCGAGCGGCAGCCGGTCCGCCAGCGTGCGCAGCGTGCGGGCGCGCAGTCCCTGCGTGAACATCGCGCCCGGCCGTTCCTGCCGGGCCACCTGGTCGACCCACTCCAGCATCGTCTCCAGCGCGAACGCCCTGCCTTCCGCGACGAGCTCACGCGGCCGGCTGCTGCTCACCTGGACCGCCATCGCCCGGTGATCAGGCAGCCCGAGCGGCGCGAGCGCCCACTGCGTGATGCCGAGGTAGCTCGGGCCCCAGGTACCGAACGATCCCGGATACCAGGTCTGCTCGCGCAGCCACTCGACGGTGGCGAGTCCGTCGTCCTGCTCGGTCAGCCCGAACGGGTCTAGCCGGCCACCCGACCCGAACGTGCCGCGGCAGCTCTGCACGACGCTCTGGAAGCCGCGCTCGGCGAATAGCCGGCCTGCCAGCGTCCCCCAGAATCCCCGGCGGCCGTAGGGGCAGCGGACCAGTACCAGCGGCGGGGAGTCCACATCGGCCGGGGCGTACCGGTCGGCTAGCAGCGTGACGCCGTCGTGCATCGGCACCCGCAGGTCGCGCTGCACCCGCACATCTGTGGTCTGCGCGGCCGGCAGCCCCATCGACCGGGAAAGGAACCGGCTCAGTACCGTCATCCGGGCACCGCCTGCGGGGTCAGATCGGGGAACGGGTCGTCAGCCGGCTCAGCCGATGCGTGGCTCGCGCCAGCGGCTGGTGATCGGCAGCCGCCGGTCCCGGCCGAAGTTCTTGGCGCTGATCTTCGGGCCAGGCGGGTACTGCCGCCGCTTGTACTCGGCCCTGTCAACGAGCCGGATGACACGCTCCACCAGGGCTGGGTCGTGTCCGGCCGCGACCAGCTCGGCGGAGCCCAGGTCCTTCTCCACGTAGTCATCGAGCAGCTTGTCGAGCACGAGGTAATCGGGGAGCGAGTCGCTGTCGAGCTGACCCGGCGATAGCTCGGCACTCGGCGGCTTGACGATCGAATTCTCCGGGATTGGCAGCGTCTCACCGCGCGCGGCGGCCTGCTCGTTGCGCCATCGCGCGAGCTCCCAGACGATCGTCTTAGGCACGTCCTTAATCGGCGCGAAGCCGCCCACCGCGTCGCCGTACATGGTCGAGTAGCCGGTGGCCAGCTCGCTCTTGTTGCCGCAGGCGAGAACAAGGTGGCCTTCCTCATTCGACAATGACATCCAGATCATTCCGCGGATCCGTGCCTGCAGGTTTTCCGCCGCGAGGCCGTGCAGGTCGAGGCTGACGTCGAAGCCGTCGAGCATCGGCTTGATCGGGATGGTGCGCGCGTGGATACCCTGACGCCTGGCCAGGTCCTCGGCATCGGACACCGAGTGGTCGGAGGAGTAGGGACCGGGGTTGAGCACGACGTGCACCCGATCGGGCCCGAGCGCGTCGGTGGCGATGGTGGCGCACAGGGCCGAGTCGATCCCGCCCGACAGGCCCTGGATGACCGAGCTGAACCCGTTCTTGCGCACGTAGTCGCGCACGCCGAGGACGAGGGCGCCGTAGATCTCGGCGAGGTCCGGCAGCCGCGGCCAGATCATCGGCGCAGCGAGCGGCTCGTCCGGTGCCGGGCCGGGCAGCGGCGCGAGCTCGACGCGCTCGATGGTCATGATCCCGTCGGATGCGGTCGCCCGCTGCTGGCCGGCCGGCAGCCGCGGATCTGCCGGGGCAAGGTCCAGGTCGGCGAGCACGAGCGCCTCGTCGAACTGCGGGCCGCGGGCGAGCACCGTGCCGTCCGGGGCGACCACGATGGAGTCACCGTCGAAGACCAGCTCGTCCTGGCCGCCGACCATGTTCGAGTAGGCGAGCACGGTACCGGCCTCGCGAGCCCGCCGCTGGCACAGCTCGAGCCTGACGTCGTCCTTGTTTCGCTCGTACGGGGAGGCGTTCGGCACCACCAGCAGGCTGGCGCCGGCCTGCCGGGTGACGGCCACCGGTCCGCCGTCTTGCCACAGGTCCTCGCAGATCGCGACGGCGACGTCGACCGGCTCGCCGCTGGCCGTGGTGAGCCGGAAGACCGGCAGTGTGCTGCCGGGAAGGAAGTAGCGGTACTCGTCGAAGACTCCGTAGTTCGGCAGGTGATGCTTGGCGGAGGTGATCGCCACCCTGCCGCCGTGCAGCACAGCCGCGGCGTCGAGCGGCGCGCCTGCCGGGAGTCCCAGCCGGGGCTGCTCGCCGGTGCGGCGGTCCAGGTAGCCGAGTACGACGGCGATGCCGTCCAGTCCCTCGTCGGCCAGCTCGCCCGCCAGCGAGTGCAGGCGTGCGATTGAGGCCTCCACAAACGAGCGCCGCAGGGCGAGATCCTCGACGGGATAGCCCGTCAGCACCATCTCGGGGAAGATGACGATCCCGGCGCCCTGCTCGCCAGCGCGCATCGTCCACTCGACGACCTTGTCGCTGTTCCCGGCCAGGTCGCCCACCGTCGCGTTGACCTGAGCCAGTCCGATCCGAAGCCGAGCCACGATGCAAGCCTAGTGCGGTCGACGCGGTCTGAGGCGGGGCTGGCAGTTGACCGGGGCTCATTGGTTGCTCTAGAGTAACCGTTGCTTATGAGTAACCAATACGCTGACCAAGTCTTTGATGCGCTCGGCGAACCAGTCCGCCGTCGCATCCTTGAACTGCTGCGCGACGGCCCTACGCCGGTGACCGAGCTCGCCGCGCGGCTGCCGGTCGGTCGCCCCGCGGTGAGCAAGCATCTGCGCGTGCTAGGCGACGCCGGCCTGGTTGAGCACACCAGCGCTGGGACCCGCAACCTCTACGTGCTGGCTCCCGGCGGGCTGGCAGCGGCGCAGCAGTGGCTGGTCCGCACCTGGGACGGCGCGCTGGCGGCGTATGCGGACGAGGCTGCCGCCCTTTCCCGAGAGCGGCGGTCACGGCCGGCCGGCGGGTCATCGCGAGGCCGCGCCCACAAGCAGACAGGGAGAGCCAGTTGACAACCCAGATGCCGGCGGGCGGCGTCCCGCCGATCCGGCGCGAGATCGTCGTCGAGGCTGACCAGGACACCGCGTTCGAGGCCTTCACGGCCAGGATCGGCCGATGGTGGCCCGTCGCGGAGCACAGCGTGCACGGGGCCGGCAGCACGGTACAGTTCGAGGGCGGTCAGATCGTCGAACGGTCTGCAGGCGGCGAGACTGCCGTCTGGGGAGTCGTGACGACGTGGGATCCGCCAGGTGAGGTGGCATTCACCTGGTACCCAGGCCGAGGTCCCGACGGGGCCAGTCAGGTGCGCGTGACCTTCACCGGAATCGGGGACCAGACCCGGGTGCGCCTCGAGCACTCGGGCTGGGAGATCTACGATGACCCGGCTGCCGCGCGTGCTGAATATAACCAGGGCTGGCCGATCGTGCTGGACTGCTACCGCGACGCCGTCGCGTCCGTTACGACTACGGGGCGGCCCGCCGGGGAGTCGTCAGCGGAGACCTGGGTGGCCTTGTTCCACGAGCCAGGGCCCGCCGCCCCGACCGAGGGCACGATCTTCGATGACCCGCGGTTCGCCTGGCACGCGGAGTTCCTCGGCCGGATGCGCGAGGCTGGCTACCTTGTAGCTGCCGGGCCGCTGCCGGACGCGCCGGGAGCCGGGCTGACCGTGCTACGGCTGCCCGGCGCAGGACAGGCTGAAAAGGCCCGGAAGCTTGCCACCGAGGACGACCAGTCGGTTGCGGGCGGCTTGCTTGCTGTCACCGTGCGGCCATGGCAGGTGCTGCTGCGGTCGTGACGTTCGCAGTCACGTGCAGTCCGGCGCGGCACCGTGGCTGCGGCTTGGACAGATCGCCACATACTGCTCATCCGCAACGGTCGGTAACAACGTCGAAACATCAGCCGGGCACACTGTGGCGGTGGACAGGCAGGAAGAGTTCGTGCTCCGCACGCTCGAAGAGCGTGATATCCGGTTCGTCCGATTGTGGTTCACCGACGTGCTCGGGTACCTGAAGTCGGTGTCGGTCGCTCCCGCCGAGCTGGAGGGAGCCTTCGCCGAGGGCATCGGCTTCGACGGGTCCGCGGTGGAAGGATTCGCCCGCGTCTACGAGGCAGACATGATCGCCAAGCCCGACCCCGCGACGTTCCAGCTGATGCCGACCGGGGGCGCGACCGCCGGGACGGGCCGGATGTTCTGCGACATTCTGATGCCCGACGGCTCGCCGTCGTACTCCGATCCGCGCTACGTGCTGAAGCGGGCGCTGGGCCGGGCGTCGCGGCTCGGCTTCACCTTCTACACCCACCCCGAGATCGAGTTCTTCCTGCTGCGGGAGAAGCCGGAGCCCGGCGAGCGTCCGCGCCCGATCGACGGCGGCGGTTACTTCGACCACACCCCGCACAGCATCGCCCACGATTTCCGGCGCGAGGCAATCAGCATGCTCGAGAGCCTCGGGATCTCCGTGGAGTTCAGCCACCACGAGGGTGCGCCCGGCCAGCAGGAGATCGACCTGCGCTACGCCGACGCGCTCAGCACCGCTGACAACGTCATGACATTCCGGCTGGCCATGAAAGAGGTGGCGCTGCAGCAGGGTGTCTACGCCTCGTTCATGCCGAAGCCGTTCAGTGAGTACCCCGGGTCGGGCATGCACACGCACATGTCCCTGTTCGAGGGCGACCGCAACGTCTTCTACGAGCCGGGCGGGGAGTACCACCTCTCGAAGGTGGGCAGGGCGTTCATCGCCGGCCTGCTGCGGCATGCCGCGGAGATCACCGCGGTGTGCAACCAGTGGGTCAACTCCTACAAGCGGCTCTGGGGCGGGACCGAGCGCATCGCCGGCGCAGGCGGCGAGGCGCCTGCCTACATCTGCTGGGGCCACAACAACCGCTCGGCGCTGATCCGCGTGCCCATGTACAAGCCGAACAAGGGCAATGCCACCCGGATCGAGTTCCGCTCGATCGACCCGGCCTGCAATCCGTACCTGGCCTACGGCGTGATCCTGGCGGCCGGGCTCAGGGGCATCGAGGACGATTACGAGCTTCCGCCGGGGGCCGAGGACGATGTCTGGGCGCTGACCGAGACCGAGCGGCACGCGCTCGGCATCGACCCGCTGCCGCAGAACCTGTCTGAGGCGATCAATGTCATGGAGCAGAGCGAACTGGTCGCCGAGACCCTCGGTGAGCAGGTCTTCCAGTTCTTCCTGCGGAACAAGCGCGAGGAGTGGCAGGAGTACCGGCAGCACGTGTCCGAGTTCGAGCTGGACCGCTACATGGTGCTCTGACCCGCGCTCCGGCCGCTCAGGATGCCCAGCCTTGCATGGCGCCGATCTCGCTTGGGTTCGTGACGGTAGCGATCCTCAGGCGCGCATCGCCTGGCTGCCAGTAGGCGAGCTGGCGCGGGCCCGCCCGGCCGCCAGGAACCGACGTCACGACGAGCATGTGGCTTCCGTTCAGCCAGCCGAACGTCTGCCAGTTCTTGTCGCTCAGCGCCGTACCAGGTATCACCGTCAGCGCTCTGCTTCCGGTGTCGTAGACCGCTAGCTGCCCGCTGCGCAACCGGACAGCGAGCAACGTGGCGTCGTCGGTAAAGGTGCCATCCAGCCCGGCTGACTGCCCGCCCGGTACCGGCGTCATCACGCTCTTACCGGTCAGCACGTTGAGCAGCCGCACGTGACAACCGCGGCACTGCGGGCTCCACGCGACCTCGTCGGGACCGGCATCGACCACGCTCGGGAAGCGTCCCACGATGCGCTTGGACCGCGGATCCCACAGTACCGCGCTGTACGGGACGTCATTCGTGGTCGATCCCGTCCACCACCGGCGACTCAGGAGCAGGTACCTGCCGACGCCGCGGACCAGCAAATAGCCAGCGGGCAGTCGGTAGCTCTGGCCGAGTGCCTGCCCGGTGGTGCTGAACAGCTGGATGGTCGCCGATGCCTTCGCCGTGCTGACCATCGTCCGCGGATAACTCAGCAGCCATACCTCGCCCGGCCGATCAGACGCGAGGAGCTCGAAACCAGTCCCGATCTTCGTCGCCTGCGCCGAGCCGTCGGCCACGAAGTACTGACCGTTCCAGCAGTGCGGCGGACATGTAAAGGCAACGAGAAGCAGCGCGACCGACCATCCGCCAGGCACTCGCGTGAACCGGTATACCGGCAAGTCGGGAATGCCGCCTATGGCCTGGGTGCTTTGCGAGGCGGTGGAATACCACTCGACCCTGGAGAGGCCGGGCGCGCTGCCGGCACCCGGAGCGAGGAACTGGACGTTGCTGCCCGGTGGCATCGGCAGACCGGTCATCTTCGCGGGCCGGGGGAGGGGCCGAGGCGTCGCGGGCGCCGGCGCGGACGCGAGGGTGCGCGCAACGATCGCGGCCGGGACTGCCACGGCAATGGCCAGGATGACGGCAAGACCCGCGACAAGCATGAAGTGGCGGCGGCGTCGTCGGTATACGCCGCGCAGAACCTGCTCGGCTGCGGCTTCCTCGGCGTCCACCGCAGCATGCATCGCCGCTCGCAGCCGTTGTTCGATGTCAGTCATCGACCGCTACCTCCGGTGCCGCAGGCGATCGAGCGGCGATAGTGGATGCCTCGCTGTGACGCAGCCGGGCAAGACCGCGCGCCGCCTGGCTCTTGACGGTGCCGGGGGTGCAGCCCAGCAGCTGTGCGGTCTCCGCCTCCGACAGGTCATCGAAAAAGCGCAGGACCAGCACCGTGCGCTGGCCCGGTGGCAGCGCTGCCAGCGCCCGCAGTAAGTAATCCCGGTCGGCGATGGCGCCCGAGTGATCTGCCGATACCGGCCCTGCGTCAGTCGCGCGCAGCGCCAGCTCCGGTCGGCGCATGAGCCGCCGCCAACGGTCCGTCGACGCGTTGGCCAGGATCCGCCGCACATACCGCTCCGGCTCCTCCGATCGGCTAATCCGTGACCAGTGCCGGTACGCGCGCTCCAGTGCCACTTGCAGCAGATCCTCTGCCTCCGCCCGGTTGTGCCCAGTGAGGAGCAATGCCGTGCGGAGCAGGCTGCTCGAGCGTGCGCGCACGAAATCCTCGAAGGACAGCTCAGCCTTCGGGATCCGCATATTCCATTAACGCTGTCCGGGCTGCGAAGGTTGGCCGGCGGTCGGCGCGAATAATCTCCTGTCCGGGTTGTCACGCCGCCGCTCATCGCCACGCGGGTGGCTGGCTATCAGATTCGCTACCGTGCTGATGTGACCTCACCGCGCGGCACGCTGGCAGGGCAGCTGGCGGCCATGGGCTTTGCCGACACGGCGCGGGCCGGTCAGCTTCTGGCCGAGCTCGGACTTGGCGACGACGCGGCCACAGGTGCGGACAGGCCAGTGCTGACCGCGCTGGCCAGGGCGGCCGATCCCGGCCTGGCTCTCGCGGGGCTGGCCAGGATGGCGCCCGATGCCGATCTCAGGCTGGCACTGCACGGTGATCCGGTCCTGCGCGACCGGCTGGTCAGCGTTCTGGGCGCGAGTGCCGCGCTCGGCGATCACCTCGCGCGGCATCCCGGCGACTGGCGGCTGCTCGCCGAAGCGTCCCCGTTCCCCGTTCCGGACGCTTCTCCCGACGGGCCCGATGGCCCGCGAGCACAGGTGGCGCATGCGCCCGACCCGGTGACCGCGCTGCGGCTGGCCTACCGGCGGCAGCTGCTACTGATCGCGGCGACCGACCTGACCGGCGAGCGCTCGCTCGATGATGCCATGGCCGGCCTCGCCGACGCGGCTGGCGCGGCACTCAGGGCCGCGCTGGCGATCGCGCGTGCGGAGCTGCCGGCGGATGCTGCACCCTGCCGGCTGGCCGTCATCGCGATGGGCAAGTGCGGCGCCCGCGAGCTTAACTACGCCAGCGACGTCGACGTGATCTTCGTAGCGGACTCCGCGGACCCGGCGGCGCTGCGCACAGCGACGGCGCTCGCCGGCCGGATGATCCGGGTCTGCTCGCAGAGCACGCCCGAGGGCCAGCTATTCCCCGTTGACCCGAATCTGCGCCCGGAGGGCCGGGACGGCCCGCTCGTCCGGACCGTGGCCAGTCACCGCGCCTACTACGAGCGGTGGGCCAGCACCTGGGAATTCCAGGCTCTGCTGAAGGCCCGCTTCGTGGCCGGCGACGCCGAACTCGGCGCCGAGTACCTGGCCGCGATCACCCCGATGGTGTGGCAAGCTGCGCAGCGCGACGGATTCGTCGCCGACGTCCAGGCCATGCGCCGCCGGGTAGTGGCAAGCCTGCCTGCGGCGGAAAGCCGGCCGCGAGCTCAAGCTCGGCCCGGGCGGGCTGCGGGACATCGAGTTCGCCGTCCAGTTGCTGCAGCTCGTGCACGGCCGGAACGACGAGTCGCTGCGCCCCCGCGGCACGCTGCCCGCGCTCGGCGCGCTCGCGGCCGGCGGGTATGTCGGCCGCGGCGAGGCGGCCGCGATGGCGGCCGCCTACCGGTTCCTGCGCGGCGTCGAGCATCTGGTCCAGCTCCGGCAGCTACGGCGCACGCACCTGCTACCAGAGGACCCTGCGGTGCTCCGGGAGATCGGCCGCGCCCTGCGCCGGATGTGGCTGGATCCGGCCGCACGGCCGGGCGGCCCGGCCGCCTCCCCGGTCACCGGCGCGGCGCACGCAGACCCGGCGGCAGAGCTGGCTGGTCAGTGGCGGCTGCATGCGGGGCAGGCCAGGCAGCTGCACGAGAAGCTGTTCTACCGGCCGCTGCTCGATGCTGTCGCTCGGCTGCCTGGCGAGGCTGCCCGGCTCACCCCGGAAGCCGCGCGCGACCGGCTCGATGCACTCGGCTACGCGGACCCGGCCGGGGCCCTGCGACATATCGAGACGCTGACGTCTGGGATGTCCCGGAAGGCGGCCATGCAGCGGACACTGCTGCCGGTGCTGCTCGGCTGGCTGGCCGATGCCCCCCAGCCCGACGCGGGCCTGCTGGCGTTCCGCCAGGTCAGCGAGGCGCTGGGCGAATCGCCGTGGTACCTGCGGCTGCTGCGGGACAACGCGATCGTCGCGCAGCGGCTCGCCAGGCTGCTGGCTTCCAGCAGGTACGCGACCGGGCTGCTGCTCCGCGCGCCGGAGGCGGTGGCGATGCTCGGCGATGACGCGCAGCTGGCACCCCGGCCGGTCCCAGAGTTGCTGGCCGAGGCGACCGCAGCGGCCGGGCGAGCCGGGTCGGCTTCGGCAGCCGCCGTAGCGGTGCTGGCCATCCGCCGGAGGGAGCTGCTGCGGACGGCCGCCGCCGACCTTCTAGGACTCGCGGGGCCCGAGGAGGTCGGCCTGGCTCTGACGGCCGTCACGCAGGTGAGCATCGCCGCGGTCCTGGGCGCCGCGGTGGCTGCGGCGGAGCGCACGTCCGGTCCGCTGCCGACCAGGCTCGCGGTCATCGCGATGGGCCGGTTCGGCGGGCACGAGATGGGCTATGCCAGCGACGCGGACGTGCTGTTCGTCCACGATCCGCTGCCGGGCGCCGACGACGAGGCGGCGACCAGGGCGGCACACGCGCTGGCCGAGGGCGTGCGCGCGCTGCTGAGCAAGCCTGGCCCCGACCCGGTGCTGCTCGTCGACGCTGGCCTGCGGCCCGAGGGTCGGCAGGGCCCGCTAGTGCGGACGCTCGCCTCATACCGTGCGTACTACCAGCGCTGGTCGGTGGCATGGGAGGCGCAGGCCCTGCTGCGCGCGGAGTTCGCCGCCGGCGACCCGGCGGTGGGCGCCGGGTTCCTCGCGATGGCCGACGAGATCAGATACCCGGGCGGTGGCATCGACCAGGCGGCGATCAGGGAGATCCGCCGGATCAAGGCCCGGATGGAAGCGGAGCGGATGCCCCGCGGCATCGAGCCCGCCCTCCATCTCAAGCTCGGGCCCGGCGGCCTGGCGGACGTGGAGTGGGTGGCCCAGCTGCTACAGCTGCGGCACGCCTGGGCGGTGCCGGAGCTGCGCGTCACCCAGACGCCCGCGACGCTGGCGGCGGCCAGCAGTGCGGACCTGGTCGCGGCCGCCGACGCCGACACACTGACCGCCGCGTGGCGGCTGGCAAGCCGGATCAGGGACGCGGTGATGCTCGCCCGCGGCCGGCCGTCGGACACGGTGCCGACATCGCCCGCTGAGCTCGCAGTAGTGGCCCGGATCCTGGGCTACCCGCCCGACGGAGCGCAGGACCTGGCCCAGGACTGGCGCCGGTCAGGCCGCCAGGCTCGCGCGGTGATGGAACGTCTCTTTTACGGGTAACGGGTCCGGCCTGGTTCGCGGCCGCCCGCTCGCTCGGCCAGCAAGGCGTCTCGGCTCGGCGCCGGGAGCCATTTCACCGCCTCGCGGAGGGTGAGGCCAGAGGCCCGGTGCACCCGCGGCGCGAGCCAGTCCGCGACCAGATCGGGATGCTTCTTCGCCGTCTCCCGAAGCACCCAGCCGATGGCCTTGCGGATGAAGAACTCCCGCTCACCGAGCATGGCCTCGGCGTACTCCGTGAACCGCGCCCAGTTGGCCAGCTCGCCGCGGCGGAGCGGCCCGAGCAAGGTCAGCAGGGCGGACCGGCGGATCCAGAAGTCGTCGTCGGCGGCCCACCGGTCCAGAACACTGAGCAGCTCCGGGAAACGGTCGGTCAGCGATCCCATCACGTCGGACGCCAGCCCGTCGACAAGCGCCCAGGTCCCGGACGTGCGCAGGAAGTGCTCCACGAGGTCCCCGTCCTCGGCTTCGAGCAGCCGCCGCCGGTCGGTGAGGAGGATGACCGCTGCCATCTTGCACTCGAAGAGCGGTCTGTCCCAGAGCGCCGCCGCGAGCTGGGTGAGATGCTGTCGCTTCAGGTCCGGGTGAGCTCGGCGCCAGGCTGTAACGATGGCGCGGGCTGCCGGGACCGTTGTGCCGGTGAAGTCGAGCGTGCTCTTGAGGTAGCGCTGCTCGCTGGCTGCGCGCGAGGGTGAGCCAGCGAGGCGGAGCTCGCGTTCGATGAGCGCTGCCTCTGAGTCATCGGGTGTTGCCACGTAGCACAGCCTGCCGGACTGTCAGACCGGGCGGGCAGGATAGGCACATGACAACTGGACGCCTGGAAGTCGTTGTGTTCGATGCTTCCGACATCGAGCATCTCGCTACGTTCTACGCACAGCTCACCGGCTGGGAGGTCGCCAGCAAGGACTCTGACTGGATCGCAATGAGTGCCCCGGACGGGACGGAGCTGGCGTTTCAGTTCGCTGCCGACCACGTCCGGCCGCAGTGGCCAGGTCAGGAGCATCCGCAGCAGTTCCATCTCGATCTGCTGATCGACGGGTACCAGGAGGCAGCTGAGCGGGCTGTCGGACTGGGCGCCACTCGGCTCGCCGACGGGGCGACGTGGGTGACCCTGGCGGATCCGGCCGGCCATCCGTTCGACCTCGTCCAGCGAGACGGCGTCGGGCCGGTCATGGGGCTGTTCGCAGCGACGATCGACGCGCCCGACGCCGCAGGACTGGCGCACTTCTATGCCGCCCTGCTGGGCATGGAGGTGAGCTACGAGGGCCCTGAGGGCGCGATGATCACGGGTGACGGCAAGAGCGTCATGTTCCAGCAGATCAGCGGCTACAACCCGCCCAGGTGGCCGGACCCGGCGTACCCGCAGCAGGCGCACCTCGATATCGCGGTGGACGACCTGGACGCCGGTGAGGCCCGTGCTCTCAAGCTGGGCGCGTCGCGCCTCGACGGGGGCGCCCAGGGCTTCCGGGTCTTCGCTGACCCTGCGGGCCATCCCTTCTGCCTGACCCGGTAGCTAACCCGAGCAGGAGAATGCCCGGTGCAGCAGACGCTGCACCGGGCACTTCGCTCAGCAGGCCCGGATGTCCGAGATCACGACGGACGTCGTTACCCGCCTGCAAGGTCACACGTCGTAGTACAGCTCGAACTCGTGCGGGTGCGGGCGGAGGCGGAGGGCGTCGATCTCGTTGGACCGCTTGTATTCCAGCCACGTCTCGATGAGGTCCGGGGTGAACACGCCGCCCTCGAGCAGGTAGTCGTGGTCGACCTCGAGATTGGTGAGGACGGCCTCGAGCGAGCCAGGCACCTGCGGAATGGACTTGGCCTCATCCGGCGGCAGCTCGTAGAGGTCCTTGTCGACCGGGTCCGGCGGCTCGATCTTGTTCTTCACCCCGTCCAGGCCCGCCATCATCATGGCGGCGAAGGCCAGGTAGGGGTTGCAGGACGGGTCGGGCACGCGGAACTCGAGCCGCTTGGCCTTCGGGTTCGGCCCGGTGATCGGCACCCGGATGCAGGCCGAGCGGTTGCGCTGGCTGTACACCAGGTTGACCGGAGCCTCGAAGCCCGGTACCAGCCGGTGGTAGGAGTTCATCGTCGGGTTAGTGAAGGCGAGCAGCGACGGTGCGTGCCTGAGCAGTCCGCCGACGTAGTGCCGCCCGACGTCGGACAGGCCCGCGTAGCCGACCTCGTCGTAGAACAGCGGCGCGCCGTCCTTCCACAGGCTCTGGTGGCAGTGCATGCCTGAGCCGTTGTCCCCGAAGAGCGGCTTGGGCATGAAGGTAACGGTCTTGCCCGCGGCCCGGGCGACGCTCTTGACCACGTACTTGTAGAGCATCAGGTTGTCTGCCATGTGCAGCAGGGTGTCGAACTTGATGTCGATCTCCGCCTGGCCCGCGGTGCCGACCTCGTGGTGCTGCATCTCGACCGTGACGCCGACCTCGATCAGCTTGCGGACCATTTCCGAGCGCAGGTCGGTGTAGTGGTCCATCGGCGGCACGGGGAAGTAGCCGCCCTTGTAGGCCGGCTTGGCGCCGAGGTTGCCGCCCGGCTCATCGCGGCCGGTGTTCCAGGCACCCTCGATCGAGTCGATGTGGTAGTAGCCCTGGTTGGGCCCGGTCTCGTACCGGACGGAGTCGAAGATGTAGAACTCGGCTTCCGGGCCGAAGTACGCCGTGTCGGCGATGCCGCTGCCACGCAGGTAGTCCTCCGCCTTGCGGGCGATGTTGCGCGGATCACGCGTGTACGGCTCGCCGGTCAGCGGGTCGTGCACGAAGAAGGTCAGGTTCAGCGTCTTGTGCGCCCGGAACGGGTCAAGCACCGCCGTGCTCGGGTCCGGCAGCAGCAGCATGTCCGATTCGTGGATCTGCTGGAACCCGCGAATCGACGAGCCGTCGAACATCCGGCCTTCGGTGAACACGCCCTCGTCGAAAGCCTCGGCAGGCACGGTGAAGTGCTGCATGGTGCCAGGCAGGTCACAGAACCGCACGTCGACGAACTGGACCCCCTCGGCCTCAATGAACCGCAGTACCTCGTCACCGTTTGTGAACATCCACTCTCCTTAAGGTGCGGCCGCGGTCATGCCGCGGGCGCAGTGCTTGCCGCTGGCGGAAGCTTGCCGCCACCCCATGTGCGACCCCTGGCCCTGCCGCTCTCGTGCATCCGCTCAGCGCTAGCTGGTCACGGGTCTGCGCGACGGTCAGCGGGCCTTTTTGACCGTATCCGCGGACAGTTTCCTGGTCGTGTCCCGGATGTTTCACCAGTGTTACGCGAGCGTCGCGTCCGCTCCTGCCAGCATGCCAAACCGGACCCGGCACTGAACCGGAGACCCGGCTGAGCCGATAACGTTAAATCGTGAGCAACCAGCAGGTGACCGCCGAGGGCGCCTTTTACCCCGGGCAGCAGTTCGGCCTGCCGGAGTTCGGGCGTGGCTCGGTAGCCGGCTGGACCAGGCGATTCGCCGCGCTGTTCATCGACTGGATCGCCTGCTCCCTCATCGCGATCGTGTTCTTCTATCATCCGCATGCCGGGCATGTGATCGACGTGTTCTCGCAGCCGCGGGTGTGGACGCCGGTGGTGTTCGCGGTGCAGGACTGCCTGCTGACCGCGCTGACCGGGTTTACCCTCGGCAAGCGGTTGCTAGGGCTTCGTGTGGTCCGGCTGGATGGCCGGCCCGTCGGCCTGCGGGCACTGCCGCGTACCGTCCTGCTCATGCTGGTGGTTCCGGCCCTGATGATGGACCGTGACCTGCGGGGCCTGCAGGACAAGGCGGCGGGCACCATTGTCGTGCACGCCTGACGCGCCCGCCGAGCGAGGCCGGGCTAGCGCATCCGGGGTCGCGGCGGCTTCGGCATCCTGGCCGCCCGCGGGATCGGCCCCTTCGGCATCTGCAACTGCTGCGGCAGTGCGTTGAGCCGGAAGTTCAGCTCCGCGACCGCCTGGCCCTTGATATTCCGGGGCAGCCTCATGATCTTCTTGTTCAGCTCCCGGATCGGGATCTGGCCTTCGCCGTCCCCGACCTGAAAGTCATAGATCGGGATCTGGTTGGCAATCCGGGCGATCCGCTTCTTCTCCGCGGCGAGCAAGCTCGGCAGGCGCGTGGGCGAGCCCTCGCCGACGAGGATCACGCCGGGCTTTCCGATGGTGCGGTGCACGACATCCATGTTCCGGTTGGCCGCGATAGCCGGAGTGGTGGTGAAGCCACCGCGCAGAGTCTGCAGCACGGCCGCGGCTGCGCCCGGCTGCCCCTCGACCATGGCGTACTGCGCCGACGTGGCGCGCCGGCCGAACAGGACCATCGCGACAAGCAGGCCGCCGATGATCGCGAGGGGAATGAACGGGTAGATCAGGCCCACGAAGTAGCCGACGAGGATGATCACGACCGCTGCGCCGAGCGCGGCGAGCCCGATGAGCGGAAGTGACTTCGGGTCACGCTTGTGGATGATGCCGGCCACCATGCGGAGCTGCTTGATCCGCCCCATCGATGCGGGGTCGGCGGGGTTCTGCGGCTCTGCGCCGGACTTTCTCCTCATGACGGCGAGGATACCGGGTCGGCCCGCCTGCCGATGGCCTGGCGATAGAGCCGGCCAGCCCGGTAGGACGAACGGACCAGCGGGCCAGACTGCACGCCGGAAAAACCCAGCCCGGCGGCTTCCTCGGCGAGCTCGTCGAACTCCTGCGGCGGCACCCACCGGCTGACCGGGTGGTGCCGCGGGGACGGCCGCAGGTACTGGGTGATAGTGAGGAGTTCGCAGCCGGCGGCGCGCAAGGCGGTCATGGCCTCGCTGACCTCGCTCCGGCGCTCGCCCATGCCGAGGATGAGGTTGGACTTGGTAACGAGCCCGGCGTGCCTGGCCCGGCTCAGCACCTCCAGGGACCGGTCGTACCGGAAGCCGGGCCGGATACTGCGGAAGATCCGCGGCACGGTCTCGAGGTTGTGGGCCAGTACCTCGGGCCGTGCCGAGAACACCTCGGCGAGCCGCTCCGGCTCGGCGTTGAAGTCGGGGATCAGCAGCTCAACGCCGCAGCCCGGCACGGTCTGGTGGATCTCCCGGCACGTCTGCGCATACAGCCAGGCTCCTCCATCAGCAAGGTCGTCCCTGGCCACGCCGGTCACCGTCGCGTACCGCAGGCCCATGGCCGCCACCGATCCGGCCACCCGGCGCGGCTCGTCGGTGTCGAGCGGCTCGGGCCTACCGGTGGCGATCTGGCAGAAGTCGCAGCGCCGGGTGCACTGGTCGCCGCCGATCAGGAAGGTAGCCTCGCGATCTTCCCAGCACTCGAAGATGTTCGGGCAGCCCGCCTCCTCGCAGACCGTGTGCAGGCCCTCGCGGCGCACCAGCTGCTTCAGCTCGGTGTACTCGGGGCCGGTCCGGAGCCTGGTCTTGATCCACGGGGGCTTGCGCTCGATCGGGACCTCGCTGTTACGCGCCTCGATGCGCAGCATGCGGCGGCCGTCTGGGGCTAGTACCACGCTGTCAGCCTAATACGGCCCTCGCCTGCTGCAGGCCGGACACTTCGGGCTGCCGCGGAGAGCGCGAGGCTGGCGACCCTCCCGGGTACGCGCCCCGAGTACATGCAGGTTGTCCTCAGCAAAGACAGAGCTAATCGTCAGGCCGGAGCGAGGGGCCCCTCAGGGCGCGAGCCGATTCTGTAAAGCGCAGGCAGCGTTGCGGCGAGGGCAATCCCGCCGCCAGCGCAGGGCGAACGCTCTCGAGGGGACGGAGATTCCGATGAGCACCGCGTATGGCCCAGACTCGGCCGACGGGACGAGCCCGCAAGAAGGCGGGCACCATGGCCGCGGGGGCACCGCAACGGCCGATCCCTACCACACGGCCGGCCCCTACCAGGGCGTGCCTGGTCCGCACGGGGCTGCGAGCCAGTACGGGACCGTTCCGCCACCGCCACCGCCACCGCCGGTGTGGCACGAATACGGCGGCCCGGCCTGGCCAGGCGGCCCGGCGGGCTCCGGCGGCGAGGGCCCTGGCGGCCGCGCGCGCCGCCGGCGCCGGGCCACGGCGATCGCGGCAGGTGTCGCAGCGGTCGCGCTGGCCACGGGCGGCACGGCCTGGGCCCTCTCTGGGCCCAGCACGCTGACGGCGGCACAGATTGCCAGCCAGACCGACCCGGCCCTGGTCGACGTCATGACGACCCTCGGCTATCAGCACGCCTCAGCGGCAGGCACCGGGATGGTCCTGACGCCGGACGGCGAGGTGCTGACGAACAACCACGTGGTCGCGGGGGCTACCTCGATCAAGGTCAGGGACGTCGGCAACGGCCGGACCTATACAGCGGCGGTCGTCGGCTACAGCGATAGCAATGACGTGGCCGTGCTGCAGCTCAGCGGAGCTTCCGGGTTGCGCACCGTGAAAACCGGTGACTCCGGTTCGGTCGCCGTCGGGCACCGGGTGGTGGCGCTTGGCAACGCCGAAGGCAAGAACGGCACTCCGTCGGTCGCCACCGGGACCGTCACCGCGCTCGGCGCGACAATCACCGCGGCAGACCAGGGCTCGGGAACCACCGAGCAGCTCGCCGGCATGATCCGCACGAATGCCGGCATCCAGCCCGGTGACTCGGGCGGCCCGCTGGTGAACGCGACCGGGCAGGTGGTCGGGATGAACACCGCCGCCTCCTCCAGCAACAGCCTGCCGATCGGCACGACTGCGGCCGAGACGACCGCGGCCTTCTCGATTCCGATCAACAAGGCTCTGTCGATCGCCGACCAGATCGAGGCGGGCAAGGCCTCGTCCACCGTGCACATCGGGGCGACCGCCTTCCTCGGCGTGCAGGTTTCCGCGAACGACGTCAGCGGCGACGGTGTGGCGATCGTCGGCGCGGTGTCCGGCACCGGGGCTGCCAACGCCGGGATGGGCGCTGGCGACGTGATCCTCTCGGTCGCCGGGCACAACATCACCTCGGGGTCGGACCTCCAGTCCGTGATCGCGGGCTATCACCCCGGCGACAAGGTGACCGTGCAGTGGCAGGACCAGTTCGGCCAGACACACAGCTCGGCAGTCACCCTGTCGCAGGGTCCGACCGGCTGATCCGAAACGCCATCGGGGACAGCGCCCCGCCGTCCGGGGCCGGCGGGGCGCTGTTCTGCGCACGGCCTGACTCCCGGCAGCGGTGTCAGGGACGGGTCGGCAGCCCGGCTGCGGCACCGTCGATGATCAGCCGCAGGCCGTACTCGAACCGGGCGTCGAGTTCGCCCGGGCCTTCAGCCGCCAGAGCTGCCGGGTCGGCGGCGAGCGCCGCCAGCTGCGGCAGCTCACCAGCGTCGAGACGGGCCTCGATGAAGCCGACCACCGCCGCCGGATCGGGGGCCGTGGCCGGGTGCGCGGGGTGTGTCGTGAGCTCAGCGCCCCGGAGCAGGTGGCCGTAGACGTAGTCGTCGACGATGCCGAGCAGGTCGAGCCTCGCCCGCATGGTCAGTGGCGCGCCGGCGACGGCGGCAAGGCTCTGCTCCAGGTGGCGCAGTCCGTTCGGGCCAGCCGACGCGCCCGGTGCGACCCGGCCGTGCAGGGCCCGCACCGCCCACGGATGGGCGAGGTATGCCCGGCGGGACCGGCGCGCGACGAGCGCCAGTGCCTCGCGCCAGCCGGCGGGCAGCGTGCCCGGCACGAGCGCCTCGCCGAGAATGGCGTCGTCGATGAGCGCGAGCAGGTCGTCCTGCGCTCGTGGAGCGTGCGATCGTGACCGCGCGAGCCGTCGGGTTCTCGTTGACGCGGCAGGAGGCCGGAACGGGGGTGCCGTCGGCCAGTCTCCCTGGTGCCGGGCGGTTGCTCGGCGTGCTCGCGGCGAGCTGCCACGGCGGCCTGATCGCTGAGCTCGGCACCGGCGTGGGCATCGGGTCCGCCTGGATGGCCGGCGCGATGCCGGCCGACTGCACGCTGGTCACGATCGAGATCGACCTCGCCCGCGCCGCCGTAGCGACCTCCGTGCTCGGCGACGATCCGCGCGTGCAGGTCCTCACCGGTGACTGGGAGTCACTGCTGCCGCCGCTAGCCCCGTTCGACCTGATCTTCGCCGACTCCGGCATCCGCGACCAGCAGCAGTTCGGCATGCTGGTCGCAATGCTCCGGCCGGGCGCTCACATCGCGATGGACGACGTGACCCCAGTGGCGGCCCTATCGCCAGATTCTCCGCTCCGCGAGCGTGACTCCAAGCGCGAATTGTTCTCCCGCGACCACCGCCTGCTGACGACCGAGGTCGTGCTACCCGATCTGCGTAATTCCCTTCTGGTCGGCGCTCGCCACCCGACGTCAGAGGCGGTGACCTGAGTACCCTAAGTGCATGCCGAGCCAGTTTGATCCGCCGTCAGGGACGCGTGATTTCCTCTCCGCCGACGTGGCCCGGCGCGAGCACGCGTTCGCGGTGATCAAGTCGGTGTTCGCGAGCTACGGCTTCGAGCCGCTGCAGACCCCGGCGTTCGAGCGGCTCGACGTGCTGCTCGGCAAGTACGGCGATGAGGGCGACAAGCTCATCTTCAAGATCTTGCGGCGCGGCGAGCACGAGGCAACCGGCGAGGCAGACCTGGCCCTGCGCTACGACATGACGGTGCCCCTCGCCCGAGTCGCCGCGGCCTACGGCAGCCAGCTGCCCACCCCCTACAAGCGGTATGCGATAGGCCCGGTCTGGCGGGCTGACCGGCCCGGCAAGGACCGCTATCGCGAGTTCGCCCAGTGCGACCTGGACACGCTGGGCTCCACCTCGCTGCTGGCCGATGCTGAGGTGCTGGCGGCCCATCACGACGCGCTGGCCGCGCTCGGCCTGACCGACTTCACCATCCTGCTGAACTCCCGCCACGTGCTGGCCGGCTTGCTTGCGGCATTCAACATCCCGCCGGAAATCGGTGCAGGCGTGCTGACCTCGCTCGACAAGCTGGACAAGATCACACCCGCCGACGTAGCGGACGAGCTGGCTGGCCGCGGTCTTGCTGCCGGGCAGGCGCAGGAGCTCGTGAGCACGCTGACAGCGCCCGACGCGGTCGACCAGGTTCGCGTCGCGCTGACTAAGACGGATACGGGCAGCGCTGGCCTCGATGAGGTGGACACCCTGCTGTCACACGTAGCCGGCCAGATCCCCGCCACCCGGATCGCCTTCACGCCCCGGCTCGTGCGCGGGCTGAGCTACTACACCGGCCCCATCTGGGAGGTTGCCGCGGCCGGCGTGTCGGGCTCGCTCGGCGGCGGCGGCCGGTACGACCACCTCATCGAGCAGCTCGGCGGCCCGAACGTGCCGGCGACTGGCTCGTCGATCGGCATCGAGCGGCTTCTCGCGCTACTGCCCGGCCCGGATGCCGGGGCTGCGCGACTGGACGTGGCCGTCACGGTGCTGCGGCCGGACGCGGCCGCGCAGTGCTCCGCCTTCGCCGCGGCGGGCCGGGCGGCAGGCTTGCGGTCGAGTGTCTACCTCGGCTCCTCGGGCAAGCTCCGGACGCAGCTGAAGTGGGCGAACGATACCGGTGCGCGCTGGTGCGTGATCTACGGCGAGCAGGAGCAGCAGGCCGGGGTCGCGACGGTCCGCGACATGCGCACGGGGGAACAGGTGCAGGTGCCGGCAGACGACCTGGGCGAGTACCTGGCCCGGGCAGCCGGTTCGATACGCTGACCGCCGGTGGCCGCTCAGGAGTTCCTGCCGCCCCCGGCCTGGCACGCCAGCCTGCCTGGTGTCGTGCTGGCGGCGGCAGCGCTGATCCGTGACGAGGCCGGCCGCGTGCTCGTGGTGAAGCCGAACTACCGAGACCACTGGACGCTGCCGGGCGGCATCTGCGAGTTCGGCGAGGCGCCGCAGGCGGGCTGCGCGCGCGAGGTGGCCGAGGAGATCGGCCTGCAGCTTCCCGTCGGCCGGATGCTCGCAGTGGACTGGCAGCTGCCGCAGGGCATCTACGGACGCCAGGCGCGGCCCGCCATCTTCTTCGTCTTCGACTGCGGCGTGCTGCAGTCGCTGTCGGGCGTGCAGCTGCAGGAAGAGGAGCTGGACGACTGCCGGTTCGCGGACGAGCCCGAGCTGGCGGGGCTCCTGGCCGCCATGACGGTGCCGCGCATCCGGGCGGCGATCAGCAGCCTGTCGTCCGGCTGCGCCCGTTACGTGCCCGACCTGACTGGCGGGCAGGGTCACTAGCGGTCAGCCGGCCGGCACCGAGACGGGCAGGCTGTCGGCGTGCCTGAGGCTCACGGCGCCGAAGGCGGCGGCTAGCTGGCGCTCAACCACCGGTATCACGTCGGAAACGGTGATCTGCCGGCCCACTTCCGCCGACAGTGACGTGACGGCTGCGTCGCTGATTCCGCACGGCACGATCCGGTCGTACCACGTCAGGTCGCAGTCACAGTTGAGGGCGAAGCCGTGCATGGTCACCCCCCTCGCAACGCGCACCCCGATGGCGGCGATCTTGCGGTCCGGGCGACTGGCGCCATCGCTCAGCAGCCAGGCACCTCGACGTCCGTCGACCCGGCCAGCCGGCACACCGAACTCCGCGCAGGTACCGATCATCGCGTCTTCCAGGGAGCGCACGTACGCCACGACGTCAACCGGCTCGCCAAGCGTCACGATGGGGTAGCCGGTGAGCTGACCGGGACCATGCCAGGTGATGTTGCCGCCGCGGTCGACGTCGATGACGGGAGCACCCGGATCCCTGACCGGCCGGTCCAGCGGGGTGGTGCGCTTGCCGGCGGTGTAGACCGGCGCGTGCTCGAGCAGCAGGCACGTATCCGGAATCTCGCGCCTGACCCGCTGCTCGTGCACCTGCCGCTGTAGCTCCCACGCTTCCAGGTAGTCAACGCCCCGGCCCAGCCGGGCAAACATCAGCTCTTCGTGCACAAGGTCAGCTTAATGGCGGCCCCGATCCTGCGGCCGACGCAGCAATCGTAAAACGCGATATAGCTTGACAGTAATACGCGATAGTACTTATGGTCTGACCAGCTGGCCTGGCCGGGATCTGAAGCCATCTGCCGGGGCGGTGGCTTGGACCAGGCCAGGCACGGGGAAGCGGCAAGGGCGCGTGCGAACGGGCGCGCGGCAAAGGGGTTGAGCCTCGATGGACGCGATACAGATCGTCACGGAGCTCAGCACACCCGCTGGCCATGCCGACCCGTACCCGCGATACGCGGCGCTGCACGAGCTGGGCGAGGCGGTGCGCCTCGGGCCGGGCGCCGTCGTTGTCGCCGGCTACGACGCCATCAACGCCGTTCTGCGTGATCCCGGCTTCAAGACAAGCGACGAGACAACCCTTGATCAGGCCTTCCCCGGCTGGCGGTCCCAGCCGGTCTTCGTCCAGGGCGCCGACTGGCTGCTCAACATCGACGGGGCAAAGCACGCGAGGATCCGCAGCCTGATCGCGCGGGCATTCACTGCCCGGCGGGTGGCCGGGCTCGAGCCCGCGATCACGACGATGGCGGACGACCTGCTGGCAGCGATGGCCGACCGCGGAGCTGACGGCTCGGCCGTGGAGTTCATGCACGATTTCGCCTACCTGCTGCCCGTCACCGTGATCTGCGAGCTGCTCGGGATTCCCGAGGCCGATCGCGAGGGCTTCCGGCCGGTTGCCCGCGATCTGGCCGGCGTATTCGAGTTCGACGACCCCGCGAGGCTGCCGGCCATCAACGCCGCGGCGGTCGAGTTGCTTGCCTACTTCACCGGGCTCACGGCGCGGCGCCGCGCGGACCCGCGAGACGACCTCATCACCGACTTGCTCGCCATCAGCGACGCCGCCGACGGGCGGCTCACGGACGCCGAGCTGCTGCACAACCTCACTCTGCTGCTCGTCGCCGGGTTTGAGACCACGACGAACCTGCTGGGCAACGGGCTGCAGGTGGTTCTCAAGCAGCCAGCGGTCGGTGACGCCGTCCGCGATGGAACTGTGCCGGTGCCGGCGTTCGTCGAGGAGGTACTCCGGTACGACTCGCCGGTCCAGCTGACGTCGCGGGTGGGCTGCGATGCCAAGGTGGGCGGCGTCGCCATCGCGGCGGGCGAGCACGTCATGACGATGCTGGGCGCGGGTAACCGAGATCCGCGCCGGTTTGCCCATCCGGACACCTTCGATCCGCTGCGCGCAGACGGGGGACCGCTCAGCTTCGGCGGCGGCGCGCACTTCTGCATCGGCGCAGCGCTGGCCAGGCTCGAGGCCTGCATCGCGTTCCCGCGCCTCCTCCAGCGGTTCCCCCGGATCGCTCCGGCGGGCGAGCCCGTCCGGCGGGACACATTCCTACTGCGCGGATTTGACGCTCTGCCGGTGACCGTACGCTAGCCGGGAAGGCTCCGGGCGCGCTGGCGGGAGGAGCGTGCGATGGTCGACTACGAAGACCTGCGCCGCATGAGTCCGCAGCAGCGGCTCCGGCTCCGGCAGATGCTGGCCGAACTGGATGCGCCGGACCCGTCAGCGCGCAAGGTGAGTCAGCGGCGGCGCACAATCCTGCTGGCGGTCGTGATCGTCTGCTGCTTGCTCCTTGCTGCCTGGATCGGAGTGCTCGCCGCGACGCTGCCGCGGTACTACCGGGCTGGGGACTGGCGCGGCGCCTGGGTCGGCTTCGACATCGCGCTGTTGGTGACCTTCGCGGCAACCGGCTGGGCGGCCTGGCGGCGCCGTCAGATCCTGATTATCTGCCTGGTGGTGCTGGCAACGCTGCTGTGCTGCGACGCCTGGTTCGACGTCGTGCTCGACGCGCGGACGAGCGGCTTTGAGGTCAGCCTGCTGTCCGCGATTCTCATTGAGCTACCGCTGGCCGCCGTCGCGATCCAGGGCGCGCGGCGGCTGGTCCGGGTCACCAATGCCGTTATGGGGCGGTACCGCGGCGAATCCGGGCCCGTGCCGCGGTTGCGTGACATCCCGCTCGCCGGTGTCGCTGCCGACCGTCCGCTCAGCGACCTGCTGACCGAACCCGAGCATCACATGGCGGCCACCACGACACCGGGTGACCGGTAACCGGGACAAATGCGCCATGCACCGCGCTCAGCGAGCAGCAGGTGCGAGCACCGGCACGTCGTAGGTACGCCGCACGCTACTGCCGAGCCGGGTTATGTCGGCACCGTAGACGTGCAGCGAGATGGCGACGCTGTCCCCGATGTTGCGCACTCGATGGATATCGCCGGGCGGGGCGAAGCCGCCGACGTCGCCAGGCCGGCCCTCGTTGCGGCCGACGTCCATGAGGTGACTGCCGTCGGCCGCGAGCGCGAAGAGTTCCTCATACTCCACGCCCTGCAGGACGCCGAACACGCACCACGTGACGTGGTCGTGGATCGGCGTGACCTGGCCTGGCCGCCAGACCATGGCGGTAACAGAAAACATGCCGTCCGGCTCGGCGTGCAGCACGTGGCACTGATAGTCCGCGCGGTCGCCCTCGCGCTCGGCGGCGGTCAGCAGTTCCCGGGCCTGCGGCAGGTGGCTGCGAAGCTGGGCGGCGACGAGGTCGGCGGTCTGCTGCCAGTCTGCATGCCGGCTGGTAGCGGTCCGGATGGCGGCGACGAGGGTAGCCGGGCACCGGGTGCGAACAGGACTCACAGCTGTCATGCGGACCCTCCTTGCGCCGGGCAGGGTCTTCCCTATCAGCTCGCTCGACAACAGGCTAGGGGACGGCCTGGCTGGGCACTAATGCCAGCTATCCATGGGTCGATAGCGCTCGCCTATAGCAGGATGCCAGCATGGGCACCACCATGCTGCTGGACGCGGCCTCGATGTATTTCCGGGCGTTTTACGGCGTGCCGGCCGACACGATGAAAGCCCCGGACGGCACACCGGTGAACGCGGTCCGCGGGTTCCTCGACATGATCGCCACGCTGCTGCGCGCCCGGCACCCAGACCGGCTGCTCGCGTGCATGGACGCCTCGTGGCGGCCGGCGTTCCGGGTGCGGGCGATCCCGTCCTACAAGACGCACCGGGCGAATCCAGATGGCTCGGAGCAGATCCCCGACGCGCTCAGCAGGCAGCTGCCGATCATTGTCGACGTCCTCTCCGCGATAGGCATCGTGATGAAGTGGGCCGACGGTTACGAGGCCGACGACATCCTCGGCTCGTTGGCGGCGCAGGCCACCGGGCCAGTCGTGGTGGTCACTGGAGATAGGGACCTGTTCCAGCTCGTCGACGACTCGCGGGGGATCCGGGTCGCCTACATCGGCAAGGGCGTGTCCCGGCTCGAGCTGATCGACGAGGCAGAAGTCACCAGGCGCTATCAGATCCCCGGCCGGTCATACGCGGCATTTGCGGCGCTGCGCGGCGACCCGAGCGACGGGCTGCCGGGCGTTCCTGGCGTGGGGGAGAAGACGGCCGCCGCGCTGATTCGCTCGTTCGGCTCAGTCGAGGCGATGGTCGGAGCGATCGACGCGGGGCACGGCGGCTTTCCGCCCGGCAGCCGTGCCAAGCTGGTCGCCGCGCGGGATTACCTGCAGGCCTGCATGCCGGTCGTCATGGTGGCCTCGGACGCGCCGGTCAAGCTGTCCGGCGGAGAACTGCCCTCGACGCCGGCCGATCCGGCCAGGGTCGCGGCGCTCGACATGCGCTGGGAACTCGGCTCGTCACTCGGCAGGGTGCTATCTGCGCTCGCGGCCGCGCCCTAGATGACGGACAGCGCGAGGGCGATAAGGTGCCAGCATTCGCCCCGCCGAGCGAACCTGGATCGTGACCGGCGGGCGCACAGACCGGAGGTCGTCGGTGGGAAACGTTCAGGAGGGAACGGGGTTGCTTCCGGCCAGCCGCCTGCGCGACGTCGCGGCCGCGACGGGCAAGGCCGGCCTTGATGCGCTGCTGCTCACGCCCGGACCCGACCTGCGGTACGCGACCGGGTATGACGCGCACGAGTCGGAGCGGCTGACCTGCCTGGTGGTGCCCGCGGACGGAGACCCGGTGCTGGTCGTGCCGCGGCTGGAGTTGCGGGGAGCCCGGGCGTCGCCAGCCGGCGCCCTTGGTATCGAGATAGCGGGCTGGGACGAGACGGACGACCCGTACGGGCTGGTGGCGCACCGGCTCGGGCCGGTTGCGGCGGTCGGACTCGCGGATCGCATGTGGGCGCTCATGGTGCTGCGGCTGCGCGCAGCGCTGCCGGGGACCCGGCAAGAGCTGGCCAGCGCCGCGGTGCGCGACCTGCGCGCGCGCAAGAGCCCCGCCGAGATCGCCGCGCTGCGAGCGGCCGGCGAGGCCATCGACCGGGTGCATGCACGCGTGCCGGGCTGGTTGCGGCCGGGCCGCACGGAGCGCGAGGTGGCGGCCGAGATTAGCGAGGCGATTCTCGCCGAGGGCCACGTCACCGTCGACTTCACCATCGTCGGGTCCGGGCCGAACGGGGCCAGCCCCCACCACACCGCTTCCGACCGGGTGCTGCAGCGCGGGGACACCGTCGTCGTCGACATCGGCGGCACGATGCCGACCGGCTACCGCTCGGACTGCACCCGGACGTATGCGATCAGCACTCCGCCCGCCGACGCGGCCGCCTCCTACCAGGTGCTCAAGGAGGCACAGGAGGCAGCGTGCGCCGCGGTCCGTCCGGGCGTGACCGCCGAGGCTGTCGACGCGGTGGCTCGCGGGCTGATCAGAGTCGCCGGCTACGGGGAGTTCTTCGTGCACCGGACCGGCCACGGCATCGGCCTGGAGACGCACGAGGATCCGTATATCGTGGCCGGGAACTCCGAGGTGCTGCAGCCGGGCCACGTCTTCTCGGTCGAGCCCGGCATTTATCCGGGGCCCCACGGGGCAAGAATCGAGGACATCGTGGTCTGCACGAGCGACGGCTGTGAGCGGCTGAACAACGTCAGCCGCGAGCTGGTCGTCGTCTGATGGTGATCGCCGCCCGAGAGCCACGCGACGAGACCGCGGCTGAGCTGTTCGCGCTGACGCGGCAGATCGCGGACGCCGAACTGCGGCCGAAGGTGGCGGCGGCGGAGCGAGCTGGCAGTTTCCCGCGCGCCGCGTTCCGCACCCTCGGCCAGGCGGGCCTGCTGAGCCTGCCCTACCCCGAGGAGTACGGCGGCGGCGGTCAGCCGTACGAGACCTACCTGCAGGTGGTGGAGGAACTGGCGGGCGCCTGGCTCGCCGTCGGCCTCGGCGTCAGCGTGCATACGCTCACGTGCTTCCCGATCGCCACCGCGGGCTCAGCGGACCAGCGCGCGCAGTGGCTGCCCGGCATGCTGTGCGGCGACCAGCTCGGCGCGTACTGCCTGTCGGAGCCGGGTAGCGGTTCAGACGCCGCAGCACTGGCGACGCGCGCCATCGCCGACGGCGGTGAGTTCGTGATCGACGGTGTGAAGGCCTGGACCACGCACGGCGGGCAGGCGGACTTCTACACGCTGTTCGCCCGTACGTCGGGCGAGGCGTCGGGGCCCGGCCGGTCCCGGGGAATCAGCTGCTTCCACGTGCCCGCCAGCACGCCCGGCGTGTCCGCGGCGCCGCCCGAGCACAAGATGGGCATGCGCAGCTCACCGACTGCGCAGGTGCGGTTCTCCGCTGCACGGGTGCCGGCCGGGCAGCTGATCGGGGAGCAGGATCGCGGCTTTGGGATCGCGCTCGCCGCGCTCGACGCGGGCCGGCTCGGCATCGCGGCGTGCGCGACCGGGGTGGCGCAGGCAGCGCTGGACTGCGCGGTGTCCTACGCCGCGAAGCGCATCCAGTTCGGCCGTCCGGTGATCGAGTTCCAGGGACTGCAGTTCATGCTGGCCGATATGGCGACCGCCGTCGCTGCCGCCCGCGCGCTGTACCTGAGCGCCGCCCGGCGGAAGGACGCCGGGCGGCCGTATGGCCAGCAGGCAGCGATGGCCAAGCTGCTGGCTTCCGACACGGCGATGCGCGTGACCACCGATGCCGTGCAAGTGCTCGGCGGGTACGGCTACGTCGAGGACTTCCCCGCCGAGCGGCTGATGCGCGAGGCCAAGGTGCTGCAGATCGTCGAGGGCACCAACCAGATCCAGCGCATGGTGATCGGCCGCCAGCTCGCCGGATCGTGACCACCGGATAATTCCGCCGCAATGGCGGGTGCGGCGTGTCATCATCCTTACGTCCGATCCTGCAGCCGCTGCGCGGCCGTTACCGGGGTGGCCACATGGGCGATGTAAGTCCTGAGCCTGCATCGGCGCACGACCTGAGCAATAGAGCGCCCGATTCAAATCCGGTCCGTGATCCGCAGGCCGGCGAGCCCCCGTTCGCCCCGCCGTTTCCGGTAGCGGGACCGCCGGGTGTTCAGGCAGTACCGCCCAGCCCCGTTCGGCGCATCCGGGGGCCATTGATCGGTTTCGTCGCCGGCGCAGTGGTCGTCGCGCTGGGCTTGGGCGGGTATCTGATCGCCCACAACCTGTCGGCCAGCAAAGCCAACGCACCGATCGCACGATCTTCGCACGTGAAGTCCGGCGGCATCACGGTCACCGGGCACGGAATCTCGATGATCTTCTCGGCTGGCTGGGTTAACGTGCCCACGTCACCCAATCAGTTTCGGCAGTACATCCAGAGCCTCAAAGGGCATATTCCAGCCGCCCTACAGGCCGACGTCAATGACCCGGAGCTGGTGAGTAGCCTCGCCATGCTCGTCTACCGCCCAGCGCGCAAGGCGG
Source organism: uncultured Actinomycetota bacterium (assembly GCA_963718765.1). Classification (GTDB taxonomy): domain Bacteria; phylum Actinomycetota; class Actinomycetes; order Streptosporangiales; family Streptosporangiaceae; genus JAJYUU01. Next base: position 659,456 of record CAVQZV010000011.1, on the reverse strand, counting down.
CCTGGAGGAAAACATGAATGCCCTGGTCTTTCCGCTCGGGCCCGCGCCGAGCGAGATGATGGCGCAGCTGAAATCGGGTCAGATCCAGGGTCCTGCTCAGTTCGGCGCCACCGATGTGCAGTACAGCCAGACGTACTTTGGCCCGTATCCGGGTGTGCTGGTCACCTACGCTCTGCACGTCCAGGGCGTAACCGCCTACGGCGCGCAGGCGTACCTGGACGGCCCGACCAGTACGGTCGTCACCACCGTTACCTCGCAGGCGGCTGCCACCAGCGATTCGGATCTCCTCTACCTCGTCGACACGCTCAGCTTCACGTAACTGCCGCCGGATTACCGGAAGCCCGGAGAAGATCCGACGCAGCGCGAGCAGGGACAGCTGCTCGACCGCGACACCAGAGTCGGGGACAGGTTGAGGATCTGCACGGTACTGTTCGCGTGCAGCTTCTCGAAGGCTTTCACGGGGTGGTCGTCGCGGTGCCTTCGGAGCTGAGGCCCTGAGTGTCCACGTTCGTGGTCGGCGCGAGTGCGTCAGGGCTTGACGGAGCAATTTATTAGGGGTAGGAAACTAGGGCAACGGAGACATGGTCTGCGGTTATGTATACCGTAGACATAGGGGGATGACAGTAAGTAGCATCCCAATAACTGTCTGCGTCCTGTTTGCTGGCGAATTGGTAGCGACCTGCGGCTATGCGTGCGCGAGTTGCAGAAGGGGAACGAGAAATGCACAAGCGATCGGCAGCTGCCGCTGCCGTGATCGGCGCCTCAGTGCTCGCTCTTGCGGCGTGCGGGGGCAGCAGCGGGGGTAGCAGCGGCGGCGCGAAGGCGCTGACCGGCGCCTGCGCACAGTTCAACTCCTACAACGGTCCCAAGGGCACCGTCACGATCTTCGGATCCATCCTCAGCCCCGAGTCGAACTCGCTGGCAAAGTCCTGGGCGCAGTTCCAGCACTGCACCGGCATCACCATCAACTACACCGGCTCGAACACGTTCGAGTCCGACCTTCCCGTGAAGGTCAACGGCGGCAACCCGCCGGACCTGGCGCTCATCCCGCAGCCCGGTCTGCTCACGCAGATGGTGGAGGCCGGCGCCGTCAAGAAGCCGCCGGCCCAGACGGTCGCCAACGAGAAGAACTGGAGCCAGTACTGGAAGAACTACGGCTCGGTGGGCGGCGTGTTCTACGCTTCTCCTTCGAGCGCGAACATGAAGTCGCTGGTGTGGTACTCGCCGAAGTTCTTCGCAGCGCACAACTACCAGGTTCCGACCACGTGGGCGCAGCTGATGTCGCTGTCCGCGCAGATCGCGAGTAGCGGCACCACCAAGCCGTGGTGCGGCGGGATCAGCTCGGGTACGGCGAGCGGCTGGCCGGCCACGGACTGGATGGAGGAGGTCGTGCTCGGCAAGTACGGCGCCAAGGTCTACGCGGACTGGATCTCCCACAAGGTCAAGTTCGCCAGCCCGCAGATCGAGGACGCGATGACGATCGTGCACAACTGGATGCAGAACCCGGCGTGGGTTAACGGCGGCTTCGGCAACGTCCAGACGATCGCTGGCACGACGTTCCAGAACGCTGGCAACCCGATCCTGAAGGACCAGTGCGCGATGCTGCAGCAGGCGTCGTTCTACGAGGCGCAGTGGCCGGCTGGCACGAACGTCGGCCCGAACGGCGACGTTTTCGCCTTCAAGCTGCCCGCGGTGAACCCGCAGATTCCCACCCCGGTTGAAGGTGGCGGCGAGTTCCTGACCGCGTTCTCCTCCGACGCGGCGACTCAGGCGGTGCAGAATTACCTGTCGAGCCCGCAGTGGGCGGACAGCCGGATCAAGGTCGCCCCGGGCTGGGTCTCGGCGAACCAGAAGGTGGACCAGAAGCTCTACACCGACCCGATCGACCAGCTGTCGGCGAAGTACCTCGCCGACCCGACCGCGACCTTCGCCTTCGACGCCTCCGACGCGATGCCGGCTGCTGTCGGCGCGGGCCAGGAGTGGAAGTCGATGGTCAACTGGTTCAATAGCCCGGACACCCCGGTCGCCACCATTGCCCAGCAGATCGACGCGGCCTGGCCCGCCAGCTGATCTGAACCGGCGGGTGACCAACGCCAGTAACGGGGGCGGTCCGCGGCAGATGTGCTCGCGGACCGCCCTCAACGGCCCGGTCGCCGGGCCTTTCCTGACCGGCCGGCCGAGAATCGGGGCTCTCACATGACAGCATCAGGCGAAGCATCCAGGATTTTTCTCGCGAGCACCGCGGGCCTGGCTGCAACGAAGCTGCTCGACGTCATCGGCGTCGTGGCCGGATTTCTCGCCATCCTGCTGATCATCTTCCTTATTGCCGAGCGGGCCAGGGGTCGCCTCCAGCGGCCGATAGCGATCGTCGTCTGCGTAGCTCCGGCCGTCGTGCTCGCCATGGCCGGGCTCGTCATCCCGGCCATCAATACGTTCTGGCTCAGCCTGACCAACACCCAGGCGAGCGGCCAGAAGTTCACGCTCGTCGGCGGCAAGCTGGTACCGGTGACGGCGAAATTCGTCGGCGCGACCAATTACGGGTTCGCTTTCACCGACCCCACCACCCGCGGCACGCTCATCCGGACGGTGCTGTGGATTGCGATCGTGCCGCTGGTGACCGTGGGCATCGGGCTCCTGCTCGCGCTGCTGATGGACCGGATGCACTACACGTCGTTCTTCAAGACGATGATCTTCATGCCCACCGCCATCTCGTTCGTCGGTGCATCCCTGATCTGGGAGCTGATTTACAACGCGCCGGTGTACCTGCCGAACGGCAAGCCCGGCAGCCAGACCGGACTGCTCTCCCAGGTCGTGATGTGGCTGGGCTGGAAGAACCCGCCGAACTGGATACAGACCCCACCGGGCAATACGTTCCTGATGATGATGATCTTGATCTGGATTGAAGTCGGCTTCGCCATGGTGGTGATCGCGGCGGCACTCAAGGCCATCCCGGAGGAGATCATCGAGGCGGCGGAGGTCGACGGAGCGACGGGCCGCAAGCTGTTCACCAAGGTCCAGATTCCCATGATCCGCGGCACGCTCGTCGTCGTCCTGACGACGGTGACGATCATGTCGCTGAAGATCTTCGACATCGTCCGGACCGTGACCAACGGCAACTTCAGCACCGACGTTCTCGCTCGGCAGATGTACGACGACCTGTTCGTGACGTTCCAGTCCGGCCGGGGTGCGGCGCTGGCAGTGATTCTGTTCCTCTGCGTCGTGCCGTTGGTGGCCTACAACATCAGGCAGCTTCGCAGGCAAAGGGCGATCGGATGACCTCGGACAACCCACCCATCCTCGACGCCGAACTGCCCGTCGCCAGGCGAGAACTGCGCGTGGGCGCATTGCTGCGCGGCGGGGAGGCACGGAAGGCCATCCGGTCGGCCTTCAGCACCCCGGTGGCCTCGACCTTCGTCGTCATCCTGACCGTCTTGTGGACGATCCCGACGCTGGGGTTCCTGCTCAACTCCTTGCGCACCAAGGAAGCGGTCTACAGCTCGGGCTGGTGGACCTGGTTCGCGCACCCCAGCTTCGATCTGAGCAACTACCACACCGTGCTGTTTGTCAACGGCGGCGAGGTGCTCCCGCTGGTCAACTCGCTGGCGATCACGATCCCGGCGACCATCATCCCGATCTTCATCGCCTCGATGGCGGCCTACGCGCTCGCCTGGGTGCGTTTCCGCGGCAGCGACTTTATCTTCTTCGGGTTGTTCGCCCTGCAGGTCATCCCGTTGCAGATGGCCCTGGTGCCGCTCCAGCGCTTCTACAGCGGGGGGGCACACCTCGGCTCGATCACGATCTTCCCGGGGCTGCACCTGGAGGGCTCGCTGGCCGAGATCTGGATCTCGCACACGATGTTCTCGCTGCCGCTGGCCGTGTTTTTGCTCCACAACTTCATCGCCCAGCTGCCGGGTTCGGTGATTGAGGCCGCGAGGGTGGATGGGGCGAGTTACCTGCGGATCTACCGGTCGATCGTGCTCCCGCTCGCCAAGCCGGCCATCGCGTCCTTTGCGATCTTCCAGTTCCTCTGGGTGTGGAACGACCTGCTCGTCGCCACGATCTTCGGTGGCTCGGATGCCTCCGGCCAGCCCGTGACGGCCCGGATCGTGAACCTGGGCGGCAACTTTGGTGCGCATCAGGAGCTGCTGGCGCCCGCAGGTTTCCTCGCGATTATCATCCCGCTGATCGTGTTCCTGGCCTTCCAGCGCTACTTCACCCGCGGGCTGCTCAGCCGGCAGCGTCAAGGGCTGAGGGAGTCAGGCTTAGTCAGACGACTCGTCATCCTGGGTTCTCGCAGGCCGTGGTTAACCAGCGCGGAGTATCGGGCGCAGTTCAGCAGTGAGCTGAGCGAGGGCGGCCTGCACGGAGATTCGCTGCGCGAGCGCCTGGTGCACCGCGCTCGAGATCGCAAGGCTGAACTGGTTGTAGTCGACGAGCGCCGGCCTCGGCCGCGCGGTGAGAATCGCCTGCTTCAGCACCGGAAGGAACGGGAACATCGCGACCATGTCCGGCTGGTTGTACAGGCTGGTCCACACCGGCGGCAGCGCCGAGTTCACGAGGATGTAGCGCTCGCTCGCCGCACTGGTGAGGAATCTGATGAAGGCCAGCGCGGTGACTGGGTGCCGGGAATAGGCACTGATCGCGAGATTCGCGCCGCCGAGGGTGGCCGACCCGGGCCCGTGCAAGCCGGGCAGGGTGGTGACCCCGAACTTGCCCGCTAGCACGTTGCCGGGTTCGGATACGCTCGCGTGGCGGTAGACGTACGGCCAGTTCACCAGGAACAGCAGCGTCCCGGCCTCGAATGCCCGCCGCGAGGCCTCCTCGTTCCAGTCCAGCGCGGCTGGCGGGATCCATCCCTGGCGGAACCCGTTCACCAGGAACGCGAGGGCCTGATTCGCCTGCGGCGTGTCGACGGCGGGCGCTCCGCCCGAGATCAGGGATCCTCCCGCCGACTGCACGGCTTCGGCGAAATTCACGGTGAGGCCTTCATAGGACTGGAACTGGCCGCCGTAGCCGCCGAGATGGTAACGCGCGCCGACGACCATCGCGTCGTCGGCGAGCTGCGCCCAGGTCTCCGGCGGACTCAGGTGCGCCGCCGCCAGGACGTCCGAGCGGTAGTACAGGAGCTCGGCGTTGCTCGTGAACGGCACCGCGTACAGGTGACCCCGATACATGGCCGTCTCGACCGCCGGGCGCAGGAACTGACCGGCCGGGATGACGTTGTCATCGAGGGGAGTGATCCAGCCGTTGGACGCGAATTCCGCCGTCCAGATCACGTCCAGGCTCATCACGTCGTAGATGCTGCTGTGCGCCTGCAAGTTCGCGACCAGCTGCGCGTACTGGTCGTTCGCGTCGTCGGGCAGGTAGATCGGCGTGACCCGCTGGCCTGGGTGGCCGGCGTTCCACTGGCTGACGAGGGGCTGCAGGTACCCGGTGTCGACCTGACCGGTCGCGAACGAGATAGGCCCGATACCGGAGTCGGCGGGCCGGCCGCCTGCTGCGGAAGAGCCGGAGCTGGCCGTGCAGCCAGCGATCAGCAGGGCCGAGCCAGCAGCGGCGAGGCCGCAGCGGGTTAGCCACCAACGTGGCCGCATAGTGCCAGCATGGCAGTCGCGAAGGGTGCTGGCATCCCCATATTGTGCGACGATGAGGCAATAGTGACCGGAAAGGGGACGGGGTCATGCGCATGCCGCTGCTCGCGCTCCTCGCAAAAGAGCCGGCCCACGGCTACGAGCTGAAGGCACAGCTAGAAAAGGTCTTTGGCCAGGCTTATCCGTCGCCGAACATCGGGCAGATCTATGTGACCTTGCAGCGGCTGGAGCGTGACGGCCTGGTCTGCAGCCAGGATGTCGTGCAGACCACCCGGCCGAACAAGCGCGTATACGAGCTCACCGACGCCGGCCGCGAGGCCGTGCTGAGCTGGATGGACCGGCCGAGCGACGGGCCACGGGTGCGTGATGACTTCTTCATGAAGCTGGTGCTGAGCGAATACGCGGGGGCGTCGGACCGGCTCGGCCTGATTAACCGCCAGCGTCGGCACTATCTCAGCCAGATGCGGGCACTGACCGAGGTCATGGACGCTTGTGATCGCGTGATCCCGCAACTGCTGATTGAGGGCGCGATGCTGCACCTGCAGGCAGACCTTGACTGGCTGCAGCGATGCCAGGAAGAGATGGTGTGACAGAGCGCGCTGACTCGCTGCTGCTGCGGACCATCGGGCTGACCAAGATCTTCCGCGGCGACGGAGTGAGCGTCCCGGCGCTCCGCGGTGTCGACATGGCGCTGCATCCTGGCGAGTTCGCCGCCATCATCGGGCCGTCAGGTTCGGGTAAGTCGACGCTGCTGCACGTAGTCGGCGGGCTTGAGCCGCCGACCAGCGGTGAGATCTGGCTCAACGGTGAGCGGGTGGACCGCCTGAGCCAGGCTCGGTGGGCAATCTTGCGCCGGCGGCACATCGGGTTTGTGTTTCAGTTCTTCAATCTCGTCTCCAATATGACGGTGGCGGACAACGTGGAACTGGCCGCGCTGATGGGCGGTGCGACCAGGAAGCGGGCCAGAGAGCGGCGCGAAGAGCTGCTGGCCGAGCTTGGCCTTGAGGCAAAGGCCAACGCCGCTCCGGCCCGGCTGTCTGGCGGCGAGCAGCAGCGCGTGGCGCTGGCTCGCGCGATGGCTAACCGGCCGAGCCTGCTGCTGGCCGACGAGCCCACCGGCAACCTGGATAGCACAGCGAGTCAGGCAGTGATCCGGCTCCTCGCTACGGCACACGCAGGTGGGCAGGCGATCCTGCTGGTCACGCACGACGCCAGGGTGGCGAGCACGGCGGACCGGGTTATCAGTCTCTTCGACGGGACCGTCATCGATGACGCCGCGATGGTCCTGCCTCGGCTGGGGGCGAACCACGGTGCCACCGAGACCGGTCCGCGCCCGCGAACGCCGCTGCCGGATGTCCTGAAGCTGCGAGGGTAAGCGGTGCGCGCAGTCCTCCGCTGGATCCATGCCGACATGCGCGCCAGCGTCGGGCAGGCGATTGCCATGGCGGGCGTGGTGGCTGGCGTCGTCAGTGCCCTTTTGCTGTCGGCCGGGCTACTCCAGGGCGCGACTAACCCCTGGCAGGGACTGTTCACGGCGAGCAGGGGCGCGCACATCTGGCTGCATCTCGCCCCCGGCACGGATGCGGCCAGCCTCCGGTCCCTCCCGGGCGTGACCGCGATCGCCAGGCCGGAGGGTGCCACGGCGGCGACGGCGATTACTGCCGTGGCAGCGGAGCAGAGTCGAACTGCGGGCTATGAGCCCGGTGCTGCCAGCCATCGGTCGGCCCCTCATGGCGTCCGGTCACTGGCTGAGCGCGGCAGCTCCCGGCGGAGTGGTGCTGGAAGTCACCTTTGCCGAGGCCGTCCACGCAGCGGTTGGCGACGAGCTGACGCTGGACAACGTTGACGGATCGATCGCTACCCGGGTTCGGGTGGCGGGCCTGGCCGAGACCGCGGATCAGGGGTTTTACCCGGATCAGACCCCGGGCCTGATCTGGGTGCTGCCCGCGCTGCTGCAGCGGGTCGAGCCGGATCCTGGCCGCACCCAGGAGGTCGTCGGGCTGCAGATCGCCGACCCGGCCCGCACCGGCTTCATCGTGCAGGAGGTGGTGACACAGGTCGGCAGCAGTGCGGTCGGCTCGGTGTCCACCTGGCAGCAGGTCAAGCAGTCGATGGCCCGGCGCGATCCGCTGCTCGGCCTCGTCCTGGCCCTGTTCGGGCTGGTCGCTCTGGGCGCGGCGGTGCTGGCCATTATCAACGTCACCAGCGGGCGAGTGCTGGTCCAGCACGGCGAGCTCGGCATGCTGCAGACGCTCGGATTTACTCCCGTCCAGCTCACGCTCATGCTCACGGCCGAGCACGGGCTGCTGACCGTTGCCGGAATTGCTGTGGGCCTGGTCGGGGCGCGCCTGCTCATGCCGCTGCTGCTCAGCGCCGTGCCCGGCGGGAGTCCGGCATCTGTCGCCGTGCCCGCGGGCTGGTCGGCGCTGATCGTCGGCGGCACGCTCGCCGCGGTTCTGCTGGCGACCGCGGTGCCCGCCTGGCGCGCCGCGCGGGTATGGCCAGTAGCCGCGGTCCGGGCCGGACCGGGAGGCCACCTATCGCGGCTCGCCACTACGGCAATGGCGACCCGGCTGCCGCCGGCCATGGTGCTGGGCAGCCGGGCTGCGTTTGTCCGCCGCATGTCCGCCGTGCTGACGATTGCTGCCCTGGCCGTGCCGATGTTCATGATCACGATTGGGCTCGGCTTCTGGGCGACGCTGGATGATGTTCGCGCCAATCCGGCCAGCATCGGGCTCGCGACGGTGACCGTCGGGCCCGGCAGTCTCGGCATGGCGGAAGGCCGGCCGCATGATCGCCGAAGACAGCGACGTGCGCGCGTCGTACCGGTGTGTCGAGGCGGTCGGCCTGGTTCCGGGCGAGACCACCACAATCACGACGCTCGGCATGGGCACATCGGCGCGGCCTTACCCATTCACTGTGGTCGCCGGCCACCTGTATCACGCGCCCGAGCAGGCCGTCGCGACGCAGGCGCTGCTGGACGCGTTCGGCGTCCATGTCGGCCAGTTCATCCAGATGTACTTCGGCGGCGTCCCGGTGACGTTCCGCGTCGTTGGCCGGATCATCGACCCGCAGTACGGCGGTGAAGTGCTGGCTTACGGTACCGATACGCTGGCGTACGAGGGAGCGCCGTCCCCGGCCGGGTTCTACGGCCTGGTGCTGCGGCCGGGTGTCCAGCCGGCAGCTGCTGCGAGCGGGCTGCGGCGGCTCGCCGGCGGCCGCCTCGATGTGGGCGTGGTCAGCGATCCTGGTGTTCAGCTGGGGGTCTTGCGCGCGGTGCTGAGTGCGCTGATCGCGGTCCTGGCCTTGATCGCACTGACCAGCTTGCTGACCGCATCCCGGGTGGGCATCCGCGACCATCAGCGTGACGTGCAGGTGCTGCGCGCGATGGGGCTCACGCCGGGGCAAGTCAAGATGGCCGTCGTGATGCGGACGGCTGTCCTCGCCCTGGTCGCGGTGACGCTGGGAGCGATAGCTGGTCGGGCCGTCAGCAGCTACCTCATCAGCGCTGTGTCGCAGGCTTATGGCCTGGGTGCCGGACTGGGCAGAGCTGCGCCAGCCATGGCGGTTGCGGTGGCGATCGCGGTCGCGGTGATCGCTGCCGCGGTTGCTGGTGCACTCTCCGCCCGCACCGGCGACCGGATCCCGGCAACGGTGGTGCTCGGTCCCTAGTTCGCCGGGTGGCCGATTGCGAGGCCGCTGTCGGGGTCGAAGAACTGTAGCTTGGCGGTGTCCACGGCGAGGGTCGCTGACGAGCCGGGCTTGATCGGGCTTCGTGAGGCGACCCGGGCGGTCCACTGTGTCTTGTTCCCGCCGATCGGGATGGCCTCTTCGTCCTCGCCGCCCTCGCGGGCGTGGGTGATGCTGGCGTGCTGCACGGGCGCGGCGTCGATGGTGAAGATCACGTGGATCTCGCTGCCGAGTTCCTCGGTCACGGTCACCTCGACCGGCATCCGGGGCCAGCCAGCCTCGGCGAGATCGGCGTCCTCGAAGTCGGACGGCCGGACGCCGAGGATGAGGTCCTTGCCGAAGTAACGGTCCAGTCCGGGCCGGGCGGCCAGCTCGGCGGGCACGGCGAGCCGGTGCCCGGCGAACACGGCAACGGGACCGCCGTCGCGCTCCAGCCGCGCGCTGGTGAAGTTCATCGCGGGCGAGCCGATGAACCCGGCGACGAACAGGTTCACCGGCGAGTTGTACAGCGCCTGCGGCGTGTCGACCTGCTGGAGCCTGCCGTCGCGCAGCACGCAGACGCGCTGGCCCAGCGTCATGGCCTCCACCTGGTCGTGGGTGACGTAGACGGTGGTGACGCCGAGGCGGCTGTGCAGCTGCGACAGCGAGGCCCGCATCGACACCCGGAGCTTGGCATCCAGGTTGGACAGGGGCTCGTCCATCAGGAACGCCTGGGGCTCGCGCACGATCGCGCGGCCCATGGCGACGCGCTGGCGCTGGCCGCCCGACAGCGCGGCCGGCTTGCGCTTGAGATAGTCCTCCAGGCCGAGCATCCTGGCCACCTCGGTGACCCGCTGCTTGATCTCATCCTTGGGCGTCTTGCGCTGCTGGAGGCCGAAGGCGAGATTCTGCTCGACGGTCATGTGCGGGTACAGCGCGTAGTTCTGGAACACCATCGCGATGTCCCGGTCCTTGGGCGGCAGGTCGTTGACGATCCGGTCGCCGATCGTGATCGTCCCCGCGGAAATGTCCTCCAGGCCGGCGATGGAACGCAGCGCGGTGGACTTGCCGCAGCCGGACGGGCCGACGAGCACCATGAACTCACCATCGGTGATGTCCAGCGACAGGCCATCGACGCCCTTGACTCCGCCGGGGTAGACCTTGTCGACGTGATCAAGAACGATCTGCGCCATGACGACCTCGCTCGCTTCTCACCGCTGACCCGGATGGGCTGTACTGCCGGGAGAGTACTTGTACGTCCGCCACTGCGGCTATGAGGCGAACCGTCATGTTACGGTAGTGTAAAGTCCGTTATCATTTCGTTAGCAAGTCACGGCAGCAGGCAGACCTGGCGGGCACGTAACGTTGCGGCGTGGAGGAGATCAACGCGACGATTGTCGCGCTGCTGGCCAGTGATGGGCGGATGAGCTTCACTGAGCTCGCCCGCCGCACCGGCCTTTCTGTCTCGGCGGCGCAGCAGCGGGTCCGCAGACTGGAGCAGCGCGGCGTGATCAAGGGGTACGGCGCTGTCATCAGCGCCGAGGACATCGGCCTGCCACTGACAGCATTCGTGTCGGTCAAGCCATTCGACCCCTCGGCACCCGACGACACGCCGGACCGGCTGAAGCACCTGACGGAGATCGAGGCCTGCCACAGCGTGGCGGGCGACGCCAATTACATCCTCAAGGTCCGGGTCGCGTCACCAGGCGCGCTTGAAGATCTGCTGCAGCAGATCCGCGCTGCCGCCAACGTCTCGACGCACACGACGATCGTGCTCAGCACGCCCTACGAGAACCGCCCCCCGAATGTCTCGGACTCGGGCGCGATCTAACGCGTGGCCTTGCGCGGGGATAGCAATCATGTATCATAATGATATCAGTTTATAGCGCCGGACGCTAACGGGAGGCGGCCATGGCCGTACCGGGAACCGAGCTGCCGAAGTGGGGCGCAGAGCGGACGACGACTGGCGGTCCCGCCATCGTGGTTCGCGCGCTGCGCAAGAGCTTCGGGCCGAAAGAGGCAGTGGCCGGCATCGACCTGGCGATCGCGGCAGGGTCGCTGGCCGGACTCGTCGGACCGAACGGGGCAGGGAAGACGACGTCCCTGTCGATGATGACCGGTCTGCTGCGGCCGGACGGCGGGCAGATCGTCATCAACGGACTGAATGTGTGGGAAGACGCGCCCGCCGCGAAGGCGATCATGGGCGTCGTCCCGTCCGAGGTACGGCTGTTTGACCGGCTGAGCGGCGCGGAGATGCTGGAGTACGCGGGGCGGTTGCACGGCCTTGCGGCCGCTGAGGCACAGTCCCGGGCGGCGCAGCTGCTGGACGTGCTCGACCTGACGGCCGACGCGCGGCGGCTCGTCGCCGACTACTCGACCGGGATGCGGAAGAAGGCAGCGCTCGGCTGCGCCCTGATCCACAATCCCTCGGTTCTTTTCCTGGACGAGCCGCTGGAGGGCGTCGACCCCATCTCCGCGGACGTGATCCGGCGGCTGCTGACGCGCTTTGTGGGCTCGGGTTCGACTGTGCTCTTCTCCAGTCACGTGATGGAGCTGGTGGAGCAGGTTTGCGACCACGTGTCGATCATCGACAAGGGCAAGATTGTCGCAACCGGAACCACTGATCAGGTTCGCGGCGGCAAGACGCTGCAGCAGGCTTTCGTCGACCTCGTGGGCCCGCACGCGACCGGCGAGGAGGGACTGTCATGGCTCGGCTCCTCGTCCAGCTGAAGCTGCGCCTGCTGACCAACGCGCTGCGATTGTCGACAGCATCCAAGGTCTCGTTCATTGTGAGCACGACGTTCGCGGTGCTCGTCGCCGCCGGCGCCTTCGTGTCTCTCGCGATGCTTCATGGCCAGGCGGCCGCGGTTGACCTGACTACGGTCATCTTTACTGTCTTCGCCTTCGGCTGGCTGATCCTGCCGATCTTCGTATTCGGCCTGGACTCCACCCTCGACCCTGCGGCGCTGTCGCTCTACCCGCTGCGGTTGCGGCCGCTCGCCGTCGGGCTGCTGGCCGCGTCGGCCACGGGCGCGTGGCCGGTGGCCAACCTCATCGGCCTTCTCGGGGTGACAGTCGGACTCGCCACGGGCGGGCTTGGCGCGCTGTTCGCGGTGCTCGCCGTCGTCCTGCAGGTGCTGTTCTGCATCGTGCTGGCGCGCTTTGTAACGACTGGCATGGCCGGACTGCTGCGGTCTCGCCGGGGCCGGGATCTGGGAGTGTTCCTGGCTATCCCGCTCTTCGCGCTCTATGAGTTCTTCGCGCAGGTGGTCCCGAGGGCGGCCGCGGAGGGCAAGATCACCACCGCGAGCTTCAGCGGGTTCGACGCGTGGATGCGCTGGCTGCCGCCGGGACTGGCGGCGCACGCGATCCAGGACGCCTCGGACGGGCGCGCGGGCATGGCACTGGTCCGGCTGGCGATCCTGGCGGTTGTCATCGTCGTCCTCGGCTGGCTGTGGATACGGGCGCTCAGTCGCGCGCTGGTCACCACCGACACGTCAGCGCGGTCATCGCAGGTCCGCGGCACGGCGCTGCCGCTGGCCAGATACGGCCGTGGCGGGGCCGTAGCCGCCCGAACCTGGCTCTACCAGCGGCGCGAGCCGATGTCGCTGGCGTACTGGGCGCTCACAGCGGTGATCATGGCAGCGGTGTCCGCCAGCGCCATCGTCGGCAAGCCTCAGCATCCTGCGGTCGTTCTGGCGGCTGCGGTGTTCGGCGCCGCGTTCGCCGGCGGGTTCCACGCGAACGCCATCGGCATGACCGGTTCACCGTTCGTCTACGAGGCACTGGCCCTGAATGGACGTCGGCAGCTGCGCTCCTACTTCGGCGGGCAGTCCATCGTTCTCGGGCTCATCGCCGTGCCGCTCCTGACCGCCCTCTCATTCGGCCTGGCTGCCGCCGCCCACGAGCCCATGGAGGGCGTCGCAGCCACGGCGGTCGCGCTCGCGAGCCTCGGCGGAGCACTCGGCATCAGCGCCATCTTCTCCGTTGTGGCCGCGTACCCGATGGAGAAGCGCGCAGGCAACCCGATGCCGCAGGCCGCCTCGGGATGGGGCGTGTACCGGCTCACCATCCTCGCCACGCTCGCCGCGACCGCGGTTGTCGCCGTTCCGGCGATCCTGGCCGCCGTCTTCACGAGCACCGCGCCGGAGCCGGTTCGCGCGCCTGTGCTGCTCGCAGGCGCCGCGCTGTACGGACTCGCACTGGCCGTGGCCGGCGTGCGGATCGCGGCGACGGCCGGGGAACAGAAGCTGCCAGAGCTCTACCAGGTCGCGCTCAGCAGCAAGCTGTAGTCACTGCACGGCGAACAGCCGCAGCGGCTCGGCCGCGCGCACCTCGACGCCAGCCCGCACGATGGCGGCCGTGCCACCGTGCTCGGCGGCCGCCGCAGCCAGCTCATCCGTGCGCGCGGCGACAACGGTCGCCCCGTGCAGCAGGGCGTGGTCGACGACTGCGGTGTAGGAGCGCCCGTCGCCGACCGGAGGAGAGGCGAGCACCACGTCCGCAGCCGTCACGTCGGCTGTGCTCGCCAGCTCCTCGAGCTGGTCGGAGAGATCGAGATGCGTCAGCCCGGCCGGGTGGAGGGTGCCGTCGGCGGCCCGGTTGTACGGCAGCAGCGCGAGGTCATGCGGCCTGGGGGACGGTGGCTGCAGCGTGCCCATGCCGAGCAGCGAGGTGAATGGCGTCGTCGCGGGCGCGTCGCAGAACGAGATCACCTGGCGCACCCAGGACCGGTCAGCCGCGGCGAGACCGGCCGCGGCCAGCGGCTGCCCGGTGAGCAGCATGCGCGCACCGCAGTCGGCGAGCTGGGCGGCCACTTCCGGCACAGACAGATCCGGGCTGACCGGACAGGGAATGCCGCCGGCCGCCCGGATGGCGTGGCAGGCCAGCACGTAGCAGGTCACATCCGGCACGTACACGCCGACCACGTCGCGCGGTCGGAGCCCGCGCCAGGCGAGCCCCGCGGCGCCACGCATCACAGTGCTGGCGAGGCGGTCATAGGTATGGCGCAGCCCGGCACCGGGACCGACCAGGGCTTCCTCGTGGCCGCGTGTGGCCGCGGCCTCGACCAGTTGCTGCGTCACGCTCATCTCTGCCTCACGACCTAGCCATCCGGGGTCTCCGTCTCCGCAGCACTTCACGGCCACGACCGTACGCGCGGCTGCGCTGCCCCCGCATCCTCAGAACTGTGTAGCGGGGTATGTAGACGGCACCGGGGTTCAGCGGGGCCGGTCATCCCCCTCGGATGGCCGGGCCCGCTGAGTCACCCTCGGTTCGCCATCTACGGTAGGAATTCGTGCGGGATCCCCGCATCGGCTGAATGAGCCATTTCCCCTGTGCATTCGGGTAGTCGCCGTTGTCATCAGCGACTACATAGGGGCGCGTGCGCATGTGTAGACGCGCGATGGGAGCGCCGATCTGTGCAGCCGGTTCAGTGCGCCCGCTGACTCACGACCCAGGCAGCGACCTGAGCGCGCGAGTTCAGCCCGAGCTTGGCCAGGATGTTGGCGACGTGGCGCGCGGCGGTCGCCGGGCTGATGTAGAGCTCTTCGGCGATGCCGCGGTTAGACAGGCCGCGCGCGATCAGCAGCGCGATCTCGTGCTCTCGCGTCGTGAGAACTGATCCATGGGGCTGCGCGGCATCATGGTCGTCGCCGCCCGGGCCACCGACGTCCGCTGCGGTGAGGACGTCCGCTACCGAGTGCAGCGCGTACCGGGCCGCGTCATGCGGACTCAGCAGCCCGCCTTCTGCGACCAGTTCGGCGGTAAGCTCCGGTCCGAGCCGGTGATGCGCTGCAGCGAGCAGGCCGTCGAGCCTGCTCTGCGCCGCAGCCGAGCGGACCGGGCCGACCGCCTCGCGCAACGCCGCGGCAGCGCCCTCCAGCCGCGCTGCGGCTGCGTCGTCACCCCGGACCACCGAAAGTGCCGCGAACGCCTCGATGCCGCGGGCGATCCCGAGCCGCTGGCCGGTGGCGATGCTGAGCTCGAGGCTTTCGGCCAGGCTTGCTGCCGCGGTGGGTACGTCCAGATCGGCGATCGCGATCCAGCCGAGGCCGGCGAGGCACCTGGCGATCTCTGTCCGGGCACCCAGCTCGGTGAAGTATTCGAGGGCGGCGCGGAAATGGCGCTGCGCGCCCGCGTTGTCGCGTCTGGCCCTGGCCAGGCTGCCGAAGCCGTAGAGGGCGTTGGCGATGCCCCAGCCATTGGACCCGGCTAGCAGCGACAGCGCCGTCTCGTAGCCGCTCTGCGCGTCGGCGAGCAGGCCGTTGCGTGCGAGCACTGCCGCCCGCGCCACCTGGGTGAGTCCTTGCTCCCAGTCGTCGGCGTGCGTGATGGCCGCAGCCAGTGCGGCATCGGCCTGCGCCAGCGCTTGCTCGGCGAACCCCGCGCGCAAGCTGATCAGAGCAAGGAGCCGCAGGCCGCCCGCCGGGCTAGCGGCCGGGTATGCACTGCACATCGCGACTGCGGCCTGGGCGCTGCGCGCGGCGGCCAGGTAGTCCTGGTGCTCGAAAGCGAGCTCGGCGCGCAGCATGAGTGCGCGGACGCGGACGTCGGCGGGCACGCGCTCATCGAGGGCCAGGAACCGGTCGAACCACGACAGGCCCTCGGTCACGTCGCCCTGCACAATCCACGGCGACCGCAGCACTGAGCACAGCCTGAGGCCGCGCTCGGGGTCCCTGCGGTCAAGGCAGAATGTCAGCGCGGCGCGGAAGTTGCCTTGCTCGGGCGATACCCGCTGGTAGAGCCTGACCTGCTCCGCCCAGGACAGCGCGCCGTTCGTGAACGCATGGCGGTTGAAGTCATCCGCGAGCGCGAGCATGCAGCGCAGCTGCCGGTCCCGGACCACTTCCTGCTCGCCGGAAGCAGCCAGGCTGTCGGCGGCGTACTGCCGGATCGTGTCGAGCAGGCGGTACCGCGCGTCGCCGGCCAGCTCCTCCTCGAGCGCGACCAGCGACTTGTCGATGAGCGCTGCCAGCAGGTCGAGTACCCGGGACGCCGGGATCTGCTCGTCCGCGCACACCTGCTCGGCCATCTGCAGGCTCCAGCCCGCGAAGACCGACAGGCGCCTGAGCAAGACCTGCTCGTCGCGTGTCAGCAGCTCGAAACTCCAGTCGACGGCCGCCTGGAGGGTCTGCTGCCGCGGCGGAGCGGTCCGGTCGCCGGAGGCGAGCAGACGGAACCGGTCGTCGAGCCGGGCGGCGATCTGCTCGACCGACAGCGCCCTGATCTGCGCCGCGGCGAGCTCGATGGCGAGCGGCACGCCGTCCAGCGTCCGGCATATCCTGACGACCTGCGCGCAGTTGTCCGCGGTCAGCTGGAAGCCGGGCCGGACCGCCTGGGCGCGCTCGACGAAGAGGCGCACCGCCTCGTGCTCGGCGGCTGCAGCCGGATCCGGCGCCGTGAGTCCCGGTAGTAGCGCCAGCTCCGCTGGCTGCGACAGGGGCTGCACGCGCCAGACCGTCTCGCCCCTGACCCGCAGCGGCTCCCGGCTCGTCGCGACCACCCTGAGCAGCGGGCAGCTCGCGATCAGGTCACGGGCGAGATCAGCGACAGCGTCGACCAGGTGCTCGCAGGTGTCCAGGATGAGCAGCAGCTGCCGGTCCCGTAGCGCGTCGGCGAGGGTGGCGGTCACCGATCGCCCGCCTTCCTCGCTGACGCCGAGGACGGTGGCGACCTGACGGGCTGCGAGCGCCGGCTCGGCGGTCGAGCCGAGCTCTACCAGCCACATACCGTCCGGGAAGTCGTCCGCCAGCTGCCAGCCGAGCCGCATCGCCAGCCGGGTTTTGCCGATGCCACCCGGGCCGCACAGCGTCAGGACCCGTACGTTGCCGATGAGCAGCTGCAGGTCGCCGAGGTCCCGGTCGCGTCCGACGAAGCTGTTGGGCTCGGCGGGAAGATTACCTAGCCGAGATAGGGTGTCTGCCGTCATGTGCCGCTTCGGTTCGTTATCGGGCGGTGATAGCCAGTGTCTCACCAGTAAGCAAGTTCCGGAGAGTAGCTGGTGAAGTGCAGCTTCTGACAGATCTACCGGACCGTAACTTCGATGGGCTCGGTGTACTGGACCCGGCCGAAATACATCGCCTTGACGATGGCCCACCACTGCTCGCCGGAGCGTCCTGCTGCCGGGATGGCAATGTCGAACCGCAGCGTCTGCTCAGCGCCCGCCACGAGCGCGAAACCCGTCGTCCAGGGCCGGGCTTGCGCCCAGCTTCCGTACGGGGAGATGAGCTGAGCCTCGCCGTGGACAGCCGTGTCGGTTCGGTTGCGGACGAGAACCTCCACCGCGCCCGAGCCGCCGGGCCGGATTGCCGCCGTCGGGCTGACGAGGCTGAGATCGAGCTCGCCCTCGAGCGCGGTGTCAGCAGCGTCACGCATGGTCTGCGCCTGCTCCGGTGGCAGACCCCGGTCAGGATAGGGAGGCTGGCCGATCGCCAGCAGCGTGCTGTCCTCGATGACTTGGCCGGCAACGTCGATCTGCGCCGTCGCGAACCGGCGGCCCGGCGCCGCGCCCGGCCGGGCCGTGACGGTCAGGTCGAAGCTGCGGTATCCGCGGGGATCCAGGTCGTAGCGCAACGGTCCGGCGGGTGTCACGGTGATCTCCTGCGGTACCTGCAGCCGGACCGCTCCGGCCGCGGGAGATGGCCCGCAGGCCACGGTGAGGCGAAGCCGGGCAGGCTGCCCGTCATCGAGCGCCACCTCAGCCGGCGACAAGTGAACGGCAACGGGCAGGTTGCCAGCCGGGGCCGGCCCTTTCCCGTGCAGCCAGTACCGCGCGTAGACCGGCTGGACCGGTTCCAGGTCATCGGGCAGCGGGCCGGGCGGCCCTGGGTGCCGCCCGCGGAGGTCGGGCGCGACCGCCAGCGTGGCCAGGCCAGAGCGGGGCACCGCGATACTGGCCCCGGCGGACGTCACCGGCAGGGCCTGCGCGGTGCTGTCCTCGCAGATGCTGGTCTGCGCGGCTGCGGTTATCCCGGTGAACAGGCTGACTGCTGCGGCCGCTGGCCTGGTGCCACCGACATCGCGCAGCCGGACCGTCACCCCATCAGCCGGGTCCGGCTGGCCCGCCGGGAACAGCGGATTGCCGTGCGGCTTCAGCGCCGAGAGCGTCACGCTGGCGGGCTCGACCCCGGCGAGCCTGGTCGTCGCGGGGAGCGGCCCGCCGTGCAAGCCCGTCACGACAGTGACCAGATCATGGTTGTAGTCCTGGCCCGCCCAGGGGAACCCTGCGGTGCGCCAGTCACCGGACCCCGCAGTCAGCGCGTACTCAAAGGTGTGGCTCCAGTGCTGCCAGGAGAAGCTCGTGCCGTCCGGTGTGGTCCGTTTCTTGCCGTCGATCCACACCCCGGACGGCCACGCGCTGCAGGCGCGCATGAGCGCGATCGTGACCTGACCGTCCGGCGTGACGAGGCCGCTCGGCGTGCCGCGGTTGAGCAGGCCGACGGTGTGCCCCGCCAGGGCGGTACCGAGCCCGCCAGCAGAGCCGGCTGAGCCGGTACCGACCGCAGCAGCCTCGGGCACCTCGATCACGGCATCACTGAGGTCGGCGGCGAGGATGGCGATCTCGCCGGCCAGCTCGGTCCCGGCTACGACAAGCACGGGGAGGTCGAGCGGGCCGCGCAGGTCCGCGCCGGCCACGAAGGCGTCCGCCCGGCTGCGGGTGGCGGGCAGCCAGAGCCTGGCAGCGCCGGAGGTGGCCAGCTGACGGGCCAGGGCGTCGCTTGCATCCGGCCCGGCGGCCTGAAGGACCCGCGCGGTCATCTCGTTGTCGCCCGGCCCGCCGAGGCAGATGCGGAAGTCGGGCAGGTTGGAGTCGAGTTCGGAGTAGCCGTACCGCGGGCCGTCAGGTTGTGAGCAGGTTGCGGTCACGCCCTGGCCGGCGAGCGCGGCCATCAGGTCGCGGACCGGCCCGCGCAGCGCCGGCCGGGCGATCACCTCGGCCACGCCGATCGCCTGCAGGTGCGGGCTGCCGTCCGGTCCGGGTACCCGGACCGCCGCGGTCGACCCGACGGCCAGCCACTCCGCAGCCGGGCAGTCGAGGGTGTAGGAGTGCTCGGCGACATCGGAGTCGACCGGGCCCGGCGGTCGGCCGATGACCGCGACGGCGGTCTGGTAGACGGGCAGCCCGCCAGGCACGTTCGCCGGGAACACCACCCGCAACAGATGGTCCTGCCCTAGCGAGCCATCCACGTAGGTGCGGAACTCGAGCCGGTCGGACCCGTCCCACAGCAGCGTCTCCTGCGTCACGTGCAGGCCGGCCAGGTCCAGCTCGGCGATCAGGCGGCTCCCGACGGGGCATCGCTCGACGCGGGTCTGCGCAGGCCCGGCGGTCGTTCCCATGCCCGGCCCCGCGGGGCACAGCAGCCACGGACCTTCCGACCAGCGCGGGTGCGCCGGGTACTCGGGCTGCAGTACAAGCTCGTTCCCGCCGCCGCCGGCCGTGAGCAACTCGGTGCCGTTGCGCTTGTCCAGCACCCGGCGCAGCGTGCCACCGCGCCGTGGATCGGCCTCGACGGAAAACACCGCGTTCTCCATCAGGGCGGGGCCGTCTGCCGCCTGCTGCGCGACCTGCCAGCCGGCCTTAGCCTCGCCTTCGGCAGGCGTGATCAGGTAGCTGCGGTAGCCGACGCCCGGCACATCGGCCGCGCGGAATGTCAGCCGGGTTGCCTGAAGCCCGCCGTTCCCGCGCCGCACCACGCCCTCGGCGAGGAACGGGACCATCGCACCAGTGGCGTCGTGCACGCTGAGCCAGCCTGGCCAGCCCTCGGGGAGCTCCAGCTCGACCGTGGCCATCGCGCTCCGGGCGGCTGACAGGGAGTTGACCACGACGACGGTGAGCGCCCGCGGATCCGGGTCCTTCGCGAGGCTCGCGGTGTCCGCCTGGCCGGCCAGGTAACGCACCGCGTACGCGCGCGCCTGACTACCCCGTTCCCATGCCTCGCGCCAGCCAGCCAGCAGGTCGAGGTACACCTGGTCACCCTCGCTGCCGGTGATCGCGTCGTGATGGGCGCCGAACACGAGCAAACGCCAGGCCTTGTCCAGGCTGGCTACCGGGTACGGCGCGCCGGCAAGCCAGGCGAGCGTTGCGAGGCGCTCGCCGTCGAGCACCGCAATCTCGGCCGCGCGCTGGGCCTGCTTGGTGTCGGTGTAGCTGACATCCTTACCGGTGTAGACCGGGTTCATGTCCCTGGTCTGCGGCGTGAGCCAGATGTCTCGTTCGCCGAGCTCGGACCGCACCGCGGCGAAGAACTCGCTCGGCACGGCCGTTACGAACCTCGGCCACGTGTAGCGGGCATTCCAGCCCCGGTGGATCGGGGCCGCCCATCGGGGCGGGATGGTGTGGTCCCCGCCGACGGGCAGCAGCACGTTGCGGGTGGCAGCGACCGGAGCCAGCTGCAGGAACTGCTCGTAGGCGTGGGCCATCGCCGTTTCGAGGCTGGTGGCGTGGTGGCCGGCCAGCCAGCCGGCCGAGTAGTGATTGGCCATGTAGCTGGTCAGCAGGCCGGTGCCGTCTGGGGACAGCCACTCAAACTCCGAAGCGAACTGCATGAGGCGGTTGTCGCCGACGGACGCGTGCGGGCCCCACTGATGGAACGGGCCGCGCGCCCAGGCTGACTCGGTCAGGCCGGCCGCTGCCATGATCCCGGGATAGCCAGGGTCAAAGCCGAACGCGTCCAGCATCCAGGCCGTCCGCGGATCGCCACCGAGCACCTCCCGCTGGTAGGCCAGGCCGTACACGGCATTTCGGATCGTCGACTCGGCACAGGTCAGGTTCGTGTTCGGCTCGTTGTAGCTGCCGCCGACCAGCTCGATGCGACCCGCCTTGATGAAGCCGAGCAGATCCGCCCGGTCTTCGGGGTGCGCGTCGAAGTGTGGCTTGAGGTAGTCGATTTCGGCCAGCACGAACTTGTAGTCAGGGTCGCGCCGTGCTGCCTCAAGGTGCAGCTTGACCAGCTCGAAAGCGGTACGTACCTCGGGCAGCTGGCCCGCTTCGTCCGGCAGCACGAGCCTGGCCTGCGTGAACTGGCCCTGCGTGCTCCACCAGACCGGGTCGTAGTGGAAATGACTGACCATCCACATCGTCCAGCCTGGCTCGGCGACGGTCACCCCGGACGCTAGGTCGGCACTGCCACCCGCCCAGCTAGCGCTGGTGAGCACGGGCAGCGTGGTGCCGGGCCCGGCGCCACCCGGCGTGCGCACAGCGACCTCGGTGGTGGCTTCCGCTCCGGGCGCAAGATCGATGACGACGCCGGGCTCCGCCGTCTCGACGCCGCGGCCCCGGATACGCACGGTGACGGGCTGATGCTGGCCGACCACGCCGGGCCCGGTGCCCGTGACCCGTACGCGCACAATCTGGAGCGGACGCGCCGCAGGCCCGGTGAACAGGTTGGTGGATTCGACGCCGCTGATCAGCATGACGTCATATAAGCACGCCTAGGAGCTGCCCTCTTCGAGCAAGAGGTGGTACCCGTTGGGCGTTCGGGCATGCAGAACCCGGTACTGCCAGTCGGGACTCGGCGTCATCAGTTCCTCGCGGAAGCGGACGCCGGCCTCGGTCAGCCTCTTCTTGGCCAGCTCGATGTCGCTCACGCCGAACTGCCAGGTCAGAACCCGGTCCAGCACGCCAGCCGAGAAGTCCCGCCGCCACTCAATGCCGAACTCGATCTTGCCGTGACCAAGGGCCAGGAAATAGGGGTACTCAGGGCCCTCGTAGGTGACATGGAATCCGAGGGCGACGTAGAAGTCCCGCTCTGCCTCCAGGTCACCCACGAACAAGATCGGAATGATCCGGCTGAACAATGCCGCCATAGCCGGACATGGTATCGACCCGAGGCCACGGAGCGTGACACTCTGCGCCGATCTTGCGCGGTGGCGCGTCGTCGCGACCAGAAAGAGGGCCATGACGTGCGGCTTGCCCTAGCCGGGCGGGCCGTTGAAGAACGGCCGGTAGTGGGTACTTACATTGAGTAAGGGGGGTTGGGCAGGGCAGCTGCGGCCCGATGCCGTCACTGTCCGGCGATAGCGACTCGGGGGGAGATGTCACTATGACGACGCAGGCCGAAGATCTCCTCGGCGCACGAGTAACTGGCGCCGACGGCAAAGTGGTAGGCACCGTCGAGCAGGTGTTCAGGGATGACGTAGACGGCACGCCGGCGTGGGCCCGCGTCCGGGCTGGCAAGAGCGGACGTTTCGTACCGCTGGGTAGCAGCCAGGTCACCCCGGATGGGCTGAGTGTCCCGTTCGAAAGTCAGAAGATCCTCAGCGGACCGGAAATCGATGCCGGCCAGCACATGTCGGCCGCACAGGCCGAGGAGCTCAGCCGGTACTACGGGCTGATCGTGCCGACGCAACAGTCCAGGGAGCGGCTTGCCGAGGAAACGGGTGAGCAGCAGCAGACCACTAGCCAGATGCCCGTGAGCGACCAAATGCCCGCTGGCGAGCGGATGCCGGGCGAAGAGGCCGGCGGGTCCGACTGGCTGATCCGGCAGGAGGAGCGGATCCAGGTAGGGAAGGAGATGCTCGAGACTGGCCGGGTCAGGCTGCACAAGTATGTGGACACCGAGTCCATCGAGCAGCCGGTGCACCTCTACCGCGAGGACTTCGAGATCGAGCGCATCCCGATCAGCGGCGACGAGTCGGTCAGCGGCACCCTCGAGGAGGGCGTGCAGGAGATCATCCTCCACGAGGAGCGGGTCGTTCTGCGCAAGGAAATGGTGCCGGTCGAGCGGGTACGGCTGCGCACCAAGCAGATCGCGACCGACAGCACCGTGCGGGATGAAATCCGCCGGGAGCGGATCGAAGTCGAGCCCGACCAGCAGTTCATGGCAAACAGGCCAGGGGACCAGCTCGGCAGCAGCCAGCCCGGCGGCGCCCCCGGAGGGCGGCGGTAGCGTCTAGTTCGTAATCCGAGGCCCCCGGCGCAGCCGGGGGCCTCGGCTACTCTCGACGTATGCCATCGCATGTCCGCGGCCTGCCGCTGAGCTTCATCCCGAGCCCGCCGATCAACGGATTCCACCTCGGGCCGCTCGACATCCACTTCTACGGCCTGATGTACGTGGTCGCCATCGCGCTGGCGATCTACATCACCCGCCGGCGGTGGGCTGCCCTCGGGGGCAACCCGGACCTGGTCTGGGACATCGCGATCTGGGTGGTCCCGGCCGGAATCATCGGCGGCCGGATTTACTTCGACCTCACCACCCCTAAGGACATCCCGCCCCACTGGTGGGGGCCGCTGGCTGTCTGGTCCGGCGGCCTCGGCGTCTGGGGTGGGATCGCGGCGGGCGCCCTGGTGGGTGTCTGGCGGCTCCGGCGCGCCGGCCTGAGCGCCGGCTTGTTCGCCAACGCGATCGCACCGGCCCTGCTCGTCGCGCAGGCGGTCGGCCGGATCGGCAACTACTTCAACCAGGAGCTCTTCGGCAAGCCGAGCGGCCTGCCCTGGGCACTCCACATCGACATGGCAGCACGGCTGAACTCGCAGATCCCCGGGGCTGACCTGAAATACAGCACGTTCCAGCCGTCGTTCCTGTACGAGCTGATCTTCGACCTGGCCCTGGCCGCTTTCCTGGTCTGGCTCGGGCACCATCGGCGGATCCGGCCGTGGGGCCTGTTCGCGCTCTACGTGGCGGGGTACTCGGGATACCGGATCTTCGAGGAGACGATCCGGATCGACTCCTCGCAGTATTTGCTCGGCCTGCGCCTGAACTTCTTCGTGGCGCTCGTCATGACCATTATCGGGCTGGCCTGGTTCGTGCTTGCCCAGCGTGCCCCCGAGGTGCCAGCCGGTACCGGCGTGCGCAAGCCGGATACCGGCGATCCGGCCGAGGCAGCCTCCGCCGCCCCCGGCGCCGAGGAGGCCGGCGGCGCGACCGCGACAACCGCGCTGGAGCCCGCCGCCGAGCAGGACGCGGGCCGGAGCCTTGGCGCCGGCTAGCGCGACGATCCGTGTCTTCGCCGAGCCCGGACATAAGCGGCTGTTCGGGTCGGCACTCGACTGGCCAGGCTGGGCAAGGCGCGGCAAGACGGAAGAACTCGCGCTGGCGACTCTGGGGAGCTACCTGCCGAGGTATGCGCCGATCGTGGCTCGTGCCGGGCTCGCCGGCGCGGCACCCGACCAGGCTGCGCAAGGGCCCGCGCGGAGGCGGGCGGGACACCGGGCCTGGATCACTGCCGCGCTCCGCGACCCGGCCAGCCAGGTAACGCCGCCGCGGGGGTGGCCGCTGCGATACGCGGCCCGGCGAATCGGCTGGCACGGGCTCGACCACCTGTGGGAGATCGAGGATAAGAGCTAGGCTGTACTCGTGCAGTGCGCAGCTGTGACGGCGACGCCGGACTTCGTCCCGGCGCGCTGACAGCTGCCTTCCGCAGAGCCCCGGGCGGGTGCCCGGGGCTCTTGCGTTCCTGCGGTCACTCGCCCCCCACCGAGGAGACCGTGATGTTTGACCACCGCAAGCTCGGCCGCGAGCTGAACATCTTCGACACCGACCCGCTGATCGGCGCCGGCCTGCCTTACTGGCTGCCGGCCGGCGCCGCGATCAGGCATGCCCTGGAGGAGTACATCAGGGAGCTTGAGCGCAGCGCCGGCTATCAGCATGTGTACTCACCGGTGCTCGCCAAGCGCGAGCTGTACGAGATATCCGGGCACTGGGAGCACTACCGGGATGGCATGTACCCGCCGATGACCATCGGATCCGATCAGGGCGGCGAGCAGGTCGTGCTGCGCCCGAGCCTGTGCCCGCACCATGCCGTCATCTATCGGTCGCGGGCGCGGAGCTACCGGGAACTGCCGCTGCGGCTCGCCGAACTCGGGGGTCAGTACCGGTCCGAGCTGTCGGGCGTGCTCGGGGGGCTCACTAGGGTCCGCGCGATGCAGCTGAACGACGCGCACATCTTCTGCACCCAGGACCAGGTGGCCGGCGAGGCTGCGGCGGCCCTCGCGATGATCCAGCAGGCGCACCGGGCTCTTGGCATCGAGCCCGCCCGTTACCGGCTGTCGATGGCCAATCCGGCAGGCAAGTACGCCGGGAGACCGGAGATCTGGGATCAGGCCACCGCAATCCTGCGGGACGTGCTCGCGAGTAGCGGCGTCGGGTACGAGGCCGAGCAGGGCGAGGCCGCGTTCTACGGCCCGAAGATCGATGTCCAGGTCGCCGACAGCGCCGAGCGCGAAGCCACCATCGCCACCATCCAGGTGGACTTCTACCAGCCCGAGCGCTTCGCACTCGAATACGTTGGCGCAGACGGCGCCCGGCACCGGCCCGTGATGGTGCACCGGAGCATCATCGGCTCGATCGAGCGCCAGGTGGCCCACCTCATTGACGTGCACGGCGGTGCGTTCCCGCCCTGGCTCGCCCCCGTGCAGCTAGTGGTGCTGCCAGTGTCCGATGACCAGCTTCCGCTAGCCCGGCAGGTCGCGATGCAGGCCACCGAGCAGGGCCTGCGCGCTGTGAGTGATAACGAGGGCAGCCTGGCCAGTCGCGTCCGTGCGCACCGCTTCGTGCCCTACGTGGCGGTGATTGGTCCCGCTGAGATCGACAGCAGCGAGGTGGCGCTACGGCTGCGAGACGGACGACGACTGCCGCCCATCCCCGTCACCCAGGCGCTGGCGTCCATCGACCGCCAGGTCAAGGCGCATAGCGTGGCCCTCTGGGACGCACAGCAAGCGGCGAGCTAGACCGGCCGGACCGTACCGTTTCCGTATGGTCCGGGCCGCGTCGTGTCTAGCTCGGCGCTCCCACAGGCGTACGAGCACGCGACCGCCAGTACTCCTGGCCGGCGTCAGGAAGCAAGTAGATCGGGTCGTAGTACTCATGCTCCCGCTCCAGCGCGAACGGGTCGTCGGACTCGACGCCGGTCCGGTAGTTCTTCGTCCAGTACGAAATGCCGAGCTCGCGATCGTACCGCGCCACCTGATGCACCCACCGCTTGCCGACGTAGGGGACGTCGCAGACCATCCGCGGGGTGGCGAAGCCAGGCAAGTAGCCCATGATGTCGTGCTGCAGCCGCTGCGCCTCGCCGAGCGACAGCCGCCAGTGCTCGCTGCCGGGGATCATGTCGCACATGTAGAAGTAGTACGGCATGATCTTGGCGTCATCGAGCAGCGCGAAGCACAGGTCGAGTAGCTGCGCAGCGGTGTCGTTGGTGCCGCGGAGCAGCACGCCCTGGTTGCGCACGTCCCTGATACCGGTCTCGAGCATCGCCTTGGCTGCCCGGGCGACGAGCGGCGTGACCGACTGCGCCGAGTTCACGTGGGTGTGGATCGCGATGCTGACGTCCCGCTGTCGAGCGGTGGCGGCCAGCCGGTCCATGCCGGAGCGCACCTCGTCGGTGAGCCAGAACTGCGGCAGTCCCATCAGCGCCTTGGAGGCCAGCCGGATGTCGCGGATGTTGTCGATCTCCAGCAGGCCCGCCACGAACGACTCGAGCCGCGGCCACGGCAGGTTAGCCACGTCGCCGCCCGACACCACCACGTCGCGCACGCCGGGATTGGCTCGCAGGTAGGCGAGCATCGCGGCGAACCGATCTTCCCGGCCCAGCTCGAACCGGTGCTTGTCGATCACCGGAGTCGGGTTGCCCACGAGGTCCATCCGGGTGCAGTGCCCGCAGTACTGGGGGCACGTCGACAGCAGCTCGGCCAGCACTTTGGTGGGGTAGCGGTGCGTCAGGCCCTCGACCGACCACATCTCCGCCTCGTGCAGCGAGTCACGGGACGCGTGCGGGTGAGACGGCCACTCGGAGTGCCGGTCGCTGAACACCGGGAGCATGTACCTGCGCACCGGGTCGGCGTAAAAGGCGTCGGTGAAGCCCGGGTCGGCGGGCGAGAAGCCGGGCACGATCGTATTGAGCATCTGCGGCGGCATGAGCATGGACATCGTGGCCCGCTCGGCCTGGTCCCGCTCCAGGTCGGCGTAGAACCGCTCGGCCAGCCCGGCGCCGATCACCTGGCGCAGCTGGCGGATGTTCTTGACGCAGTGAGCGCGCTGCCACTGCGCCGACTCCCAGTCCTCGCGAGATACCTCAGCCCAGCCTGGCAGCCGCCGCCAGTCTGGCTCGACCAGCTCGCGGTGCCGGTAAACGTAAGGCTGGTCGATCATCCTGCACCTTGATCTTTCGCAGTTATTTCGCACTCAACGCGAGAACATGCTGTCTGTATAGTGTCAGACGACAAATTCTTTAGTTCGCTCATATTACCCTGACGGCCTGTCCGTAACCAGGAGGAAATGCCCGTGGCTTCATCGCGGCGGCCCGGATCTCCGCTCGGCCTGCACCGGGTGCTAGATCCGCCGGGCGTCCTGCCGCAGGCAGCCTGGCGGCTGGACACGACCTGGTCGCTCTGGCCGGATGAGGTGCGGGTTCGGGTCCAGCGGCTGAACCTGGACGCGGCGTCGTTCCGCCAGCTTCGCGAGGCACACCGGGAGGATCCGGCGGCGATGAGGGCGGCGGTCCTGGACATCGTGGCCACGCGCGGCAAGATGCAGAACCCGGTCACCGGCTCCGGCGGCATGCTCACCGGCGTGGTCGAGGAGACTGGCCCGGACTCGCAGCTCGGCCTGCAGGTCGGCGACAGCATTGCCACGCTGGTATCGCTGAGCCTCACGCCGCTCGCTATCACCGACGGGCTTGCCGGCTGGGACGGCACGTCGGAGCAGGTGCCGTGCGACGGCTACGCGATCCTGTTCGGGCACTCCATTGCGACGAGGCTGCCCGATGACCTGCCAGCCGGGCTGGCCCTCGCGGTCCTTGACGTCTGCGGCGCCCCTGCCCTGACCCATCGGGTCGTCGCTGCCACGCCGGGCAGTGCGCCCGTAGTCGCGATCATCGGCGCCGCCGGCAAGAGCGGATCCCTGTCCGCGGCCGGGGCCCGGCGAGCCGGGGCCGGCCGGCTCATCGGCGTCGTCCCGCACCAGGGCGAGGCCGAGCTGCTAGCGGACGCGGGCCTGGCAGATGCCGTCGTCATCGCCGATGCGCGCGACCCGGTGGGCCTGTCGAGTGCCGTGGTCGCCGCCGGCAGGCCGGCCGATGTGACGGTCGTCTGCGTCGACGTGCCCGGCTGTGAGGGCGGTGCGATCCTGTCGACCGCCCAGGGCGGCACGGTGATCTTCTTCTCCATGGCGACCTCGTTCACGGCCGCCGCCCTCGGCGCCGAGGGCGTCGCCGCAGATGTCACGATGCTGGTGGGCAACGGCTATGTGCCCGGTCACGCACGGCTCGCGCTGGACCTGGTTCGTGCCGAGCCAGGCGTCCGGACAATCTTCGAGCGCCGCGTCGCCGAGCACGCCGAGCAAGCGGGGTAGACCGACATGCAGACCCGACTCAACCTCGAGCCCGCGGTCGTCCGGGAGGCGCGCGACCTGGCTGCCAGGGCGGGCCGGCCCATCGTGGAGATGGCCAGGACGCATACCACCGTCTCGGTGGAGCGCGCCGTGCTGCGGCTGGCGGGCCTGACAGGCGCCGACAATGACGGCATGCCATGGGTCAACCATCTGGTCGATGCCGTACGGCAGGCTGCCGGGCTGGAGCACGGCGTGGCGCTGCCGGCCTGGGACGCGCTGCTCGCCTGCGACCACAAGGACCTGGCGTCGCTCGCGGAGGCCGCGGCACTCGGCAAGGTGCAGTTCCGGGTCCCGGCTGGCGAGGACGCTGCCAGGGCGCGAGCGGCCGCGGATGCGGCGCTCCGAACCGGCATCGGCAGGATCGACGCGAACCGGCACAGGCGCCAGCAGATCATCAGCGAGACGGCTGAGCCGCGCAAGCCGTGGATCTACCTGATCGTCGCGACGGGCGACATCTACGAGGACATCCCGCAGGCGCAGGCGGCCGCCAGGGAAGGGGCGGACGTGATCGCGGTGATCCGCTCCACCGGGCAGTCACTGCTCGACTACGTTCCCGAAGGCGCGACCCGGGAGGGCTACGCCGGGACGTACGCCACCCAGGAGAACTTCCGGCTGATGCGGGCCGCCCTCGACGAGACATCCAGGGAGCTCGGCCGCTATGTCCGGCTGACGAACTACGCCTCCGGGCTCTGTATGCCGGAGATCGCGGCGCTGGCTGGCCTGGAGCGCCTGGACATGATGCTGAACGACTGCATGTACGGCATCATCTTCCGGGACATCAACCCGCGTCGCACCTTCATCGACCAGCGATTCGCCCGGCAGATCCATGCCCGCGCCGGGATCGTCATCAACACGGGCGAGGACAACTACCTCACCACGGCGGACGCGGTCGACGCGGCGCACACGGTAGTGGTCAGCCAGCTGCTCAACGAGTTCTTCGGCAAGGAGGCCGGCCTCACCGACGACCAGCTCGGCCTCGGCCACGCGTTCGAGATCAACCCCGCGGTGCCGGACTCGTTCCTGCTCGAGCTCGCGCACGCGCAACTGGTCCGCGAACTGTTCCCGGACGCGCCGCTCAAGTACATGCCGCCGACCAAGCACATGTCCGGCAACGTGTTCGCGGGCTATCTGCTTGACGCGTTCTTCAACTTGTGCGGGGTCATGACCGGCCAGTCGATCCTGCTCATCGGGATGATGACCGAGGGTATTCACACCCCGTTCCTCGCCGATCGTGATCTCGCCCTCGAAAACGTGCGCTATGTACGGAACGCGGCGGGCCGGCTGGGGGACAGCTTCGTGCCGGCGCCGGGCGGCTTCATCGAGCAGCGGGCCAAGCAGGTACTCGGCGAGTCGGTCGGGCTGCTCCAGCGCATCGGCGACGACGGGCTGCTGAACGCCATCGCGGAGGGCACATTCGGGATAACCCGGCGGCCAGCGGACGGCGGGCGGGGACTGGACGGAGTGATCGAGCGGGCCGGCGGCTACTTCAACCCGGTCTCGGAGATCCTCGAGAACGGAGCTGCCGCATGACAGGATCGCGCGGGGTTTCTGGCGGTCGTTCCCCCGAGGCCGCACAGATCGTGCGGCCGTACGGCGACACGACCGGCGACGGGCGGGTCCAGGTCTCGTTCACGCTGCCGGTGCCGTTCGGCACTCCAACCGAGCGAGCGCGGGCCGAAGGGGCGGCTCTGCAGCTCGCGGCCAAGATGGGCCTGGATCCGGCGATGGTCGTGCACGCGAAGGGGATGGGCCCGGACTACACATTCTTCATCGTGTACGGGCGGGCGTCGCACCTGGTCGACCTGTCGCACGTCATGGTCACAGAGCGGGAGTTCCCCCTGCTATCGGCGGCCGAGGTGAACCTGGCTATCCGCACCGCCCTCGGGCGCAAGCTCGTCGTCGTCGGGGCATGCATCGGCACCGACGCGCACACCGTGGGCATCGACGCGATCCTCAACGTCAAGGGCCACGCGGGGGAGAAGGGCCTGGAGTACTACCGGGAGATGCGCGTGGTCAATCTCGGTTCGCAGGTGGCAGTGCCGGACCTCGTCGCGCGCGCGCACGCGGAGGGCGCGGACGCGGTACTGGTGAGCCAGGTAGTCACCCAGAAAGACGCGCACATCGCGGGCGCACGCGAACTCGCGGCGGCATTCGCTGCGGCTGGCCAGGAGCGGCCGCTGCTGGTGGTCGGCGGGCCGCGGTACGACCCGTCGATGGCGGCCGGCCTCGGCATAGACAAGATCTTCGGCAAGGGCACCACGCCGGGCGAGGTGGCGAGCTATCTGGCCTATGCGCTCGCCCGCGTGCCGGTGGAGTCGACATGACCGAGGATGCGCGGACGGGGCTGACGGTGACGCATCAGCGGTACGTGCCCTATAGCCACGCCCACTACGGCGGTGACCTGGTGGACGGCGCCTACGTACTCGGCCTCTTCGGCGACGTCGCGACAGAGGTGTGCATCCGAGCGGACGGCGATGAGGGGCTGTTCGCGGCCTATTCCGACGTGCAGTTCCGGGCACCGGTGCGGGCCGGTGACGTGCTGGCCGTCTCGGCCACCGTGACCCGGGTCGGCACCCGCAGCCGCCAGCTGTCGCTCGAGGCCCGGGTGCTATGCCGGGCCGAGCCAGAGCGCGGACCCTCCGCTGCGGCCGTGCTGGCCGAGCCGATCGTGGCCGTCACCGCGACCGGTACCGTCGTGGTTCCGTCCGGCTGATCCGCCCAGGGCTACGTGTGATATCGCCCGCGTTCTCAATCGGCGAAGCGGCCTTCTCCGTCGGCGTAGGTGTAGATCTCCGCGCCATCGACGAGAGCCCTCTCGACCCGGCTCTGCACGTCGAGCGGGTCACCTGACCAGATCACCAGGTCGGCGTCCTTGCCCGGCGCGATGGAACCGACCCGATCGGCGATGCCGACGATGCGGGCCGGGTTGATGGTGAGCGCGCGGAGCGCGGCCTCCGGGTCGAGGCCATGCTTCACCGCGAGCGTGGCCTGATAGGCCAGGAAGTGGATCGGCACGATGGGGTGGTCGGTCGTGATGGCGATGGTGACGCCGGCGGCGGCCAGCTGGCCCGGGCTCGTCAGCGACCTGTTCCGGAGCTCGACCTTGGACCTGCTGGTCAGGAGCGGACCGATGACCACCGGGATGTTCCCCGCGGCGAGTAGGTCCGCGAGCAGGTGCGCCTCGGTGCCGTGATCGATGACCAGGTCGTAGCCGAACTCTGCCGCAATGCGCAGCGCTGTCGCGATGTCGTCGGCCCGGTGGCAATGCTGGCGCCAGGGAATCTCGCGCCGGAGGACCCTGCCGAGCGCTTCGAGCCTGAGGTCGCGGTCGACGGGCTTGCGCTCCCCGGCCGGCCTGGCCTGTTCAGCGTCGAGCCGCTGCAGGTAGTTGGCCGCATCGACGAAAGCCCCGCGGATGAGAGCCGCGGTGCCAAGGCGTGTGGTCGGCCGCCTCGCCTGGTGCTGCCCGTGGACGCGCTTCGGGTTCTCCCCGAGCGCTGACTTGATCCCGGCAGGCGCCTTGAGCAGCATCTCGTCGACCGTCCGACCCCAGCACTTCAGCGCGGCGGTCTGGCCGCCGATGGGGTTGCCTGATCCCGGGTTGACGTTGACAGCCAGGACGCCCCCTGTGATGGCATCGCGGAAACCCAGGTCGGCCGGGTTGATCGCGTCGAGCGCGCGGACGTGCGCGGCCACCGGCTCGGTCAGCTCGTTGGTGTCCTGGCCGGCCCAGCCCTCGCCTTCCTCGCTCACGCCTACGTGCCCGTGCGCCTCGACGAATCCCGGCAGCACCCATTTGCCGGCCGCGTCGATCAGCCGGGCACCGGCCGGCACGGCCATGTCGCGCCCGACGGCGAGGATCTTGCCGTCGGCCACGAGGACGGTGCCGGCCTCGATGGGCTCTCCGGTGATCGGGATGACCCGCCCGCCGACGATCGCCGCCGCGCTTCCCGCCATCTGCACTCCTCGCGCTGTCAGCCGACCTGCCGCAGTATCGCACCCCGGACTGAGGACGACCGGTCAAGCGTCATCGGACCGTGGTCCAGGGATTGATCGGTGGTCTAGCGTGGCGGGCATGGACGATGCCTCCCTGCGCGCCTCGGACAGTGATCGCGAGCACGCAGTCATCGCGCTCCGGGAGCATCTGGTAGCCGGTCGGCTGACGCTCGAGGAGTTCTGTGAGCGAGTCGACGCGGCCCTGCGCGCCACGATCACCGGGGAACTGGTGCACCTGCAGGACGACCTGCCTGCGACCCTCCCTGACGCGGCCGGACCTGGGCGCAAGCCAGCCCGTCTCACCGCGGCGTTGCTCGGTCATGTCGTGCGGCGGGGGCGGTTCAGGCTGCGCGGGTGGGCCGTCGCCGCCAGTGCCCTGGGAGATGTCGACTTCGATCTGCGCGACGCCACGATGGATCGGCGGCGAACGACGGTGACGGTGCTGGCGGCGCTCGGGAACGTCGATGTCTACGTGCCGGAGGGCGTCAACGTCGACGTCGGCGGACTCACCGTTCTCGGTCACCGCCGTGACTGGGGGCGCGACGCGGGGCAGCCGGATGCTCCGAGCATTCTTATCCGCGTCATCGGCTTGGCCGGAACCATCGACGTGTGGCGGGTACCGCGCGATATGCGTGACCGCAGTTACGGCGACATCGTGCGGGCGCTGGGGGACCGACGGCGCCAGATTCCGGCGTGAGGCGGCAAGCACCGCGCACACGGCGCCGCAGGGATCAGCTGTAGACGAGTGTCCCGTCGTCGAGGTCCGCCGCGGGCAGGATCTGGCGCTCCTCTTCGTGCTCCAGCAGGTGGGTCCACGGCTCGCGATCGCCCTGCTTGAACAGGATGTGCTGGGAACGCGTGACGTCAGCCGGCGTTGAAGTTCTCCGGATCGCACCACGGCCGGAGCTGCATACCCGCATCCTCTGGCCGCAGCGTGGGGACCACCATCGTGGTGCCTTTGCCCTGCATGCCAGTCAGCAGCCGCCCCACGAGGTCGCAGACCAGGTCGACGCGCAGGGTCCAGCTGTGCCGGAAGTAGCCGAACACGTAGGCCATGTTCGGCACGCCGTTGATCATGATGCCGCGCCACGTGACGCGGTCGGTGAAGTCGACCGGCTGACCGTCGACTGAGAAGGCGACGTCACCGAGGACGGACATGTTGAATCCGGTAGCGCTGACGACGACATCCGCGGGAATCTCGTCGCCGGAGCTGACCTTGATCCCGTGCTCGGTGAAAGTCTCGATGGTGTCGGTGACGATCGACGCCGTCCCTTCGCGCACCGCCGCGAACAGATCACCGTCCGGGACCACGGCGATGCGCTGCTGCCACGGGCGGTAGCGAGGCGTGAAGTGCTTGTCGATGTCGAAGCCCTCAGGCAGCAGCGGGCGCATGGACTCGATGAGGAACGTGTGCAGCTCGCCGGGCGTCTCAGTGCTCATCTTGGCCAGCATGTCCATTTGCGCGACGTACTGACGCCGCAGGATCTCGTGCGTCCATTCCTCCGGGATGTCCAGGGCGCGCAGCTGCACGGCGAGCTCATGCGTTGTCGGCGGGGCGAAAAAGTAGGTCGGGGAGCGCTGCAGCATCGTCACGTGCTCCGCCTTCCCGGCTATCGCCGGGATCAGCGTCGCCGCCGTTGCGCCGGAACCGATGACGACAATCCGCTTGCCGGCCAGGTCGAGGTCGTCGGGCCACCGCTGGGGGTGCACGACCACGCCTTGGAAGCGGTCCATACCTTCCCATCGGGGCTGATAAGGCCTGGCGTGGTTGTAATAACCCTGGCACATCCACAGGAAACCGGTGGTGAACCGTAGCTGCTGTCCGGTGTCGCTCCTGGTGACATCGACAGTCCACCGCCGGTCCTCGGTGGACCAGCCGGCGGCGGTGACGGTGTGCAGGTACCGGATGTGCTGACCGAGGTCGTCGTCGTCAATGACCTCGTCGAGGTAGGCCAGAATCTCCTCGCCCGCGGCGATCGACGGGCCGCGCCACGGCTTGAACCGGTACCCGTAGGTGAACAGGTCGCTGTCCGACCGCACACCCGGATACTGATGGGTCCACCACGTGCCGCCCCGGTTGTCCTGGCCGTCCAGGATCACGAACGTCCGGTCGGGCAACTGATCCCGCAAGTAATGCGCCGCGCCGATGCCCGAGACGCCGGCGCCAACGATCAGGACGTCGACGTGCCCGGCCTCATGGATCTCCTCGGTGCCCTGAGCAGGAGCTGAGGTCGGTGCCGTCGTCGTCATGGCTCACCCTCCGGGACGCGTGTGCAGCTGCACGCAAGTCTAGTTCGCGTGCTTTATCCGGGCACTAGGGCCGATCGGGCAGTGTCGGCGGTTCGCCGTGGCCCTCGCACCGGGTCCAGTCGATCGCACGTCACGGTGCGCCCGTGCGGCGAAAGCAGCGGTGGCCGCCAGCCCGTGAGGCTGACGGCCACCGCGCAGGGCCCTGTCGTTCTTACACGTCGCCGAACGACTGGATCTCGGCGAGCTCGGTCTCGGACAGCTCCCGAGGCGTGTCGCCCTTCGCTACCTTCGCGCGCTGCACCTGCTGTCGGATGCCGTCGACGACCTCCGGGTTGGCCAGTGTCGTCACGTCGCCGACATCGGCGAAGTTGGACACCGACGCGATGACCCGGCGCATGATCTTGCCGGACCGCGTCTTGGGCATGTCCGGCACGATCCAGACGTTCTTCGGCCGCGCGATCTTGCCGATCTCGGTCTCGATCGCGCTGACGACCTTCGCCTCCATGGCCGGGCCAGCGTCGTAGCCGGGCTTCAGCGAGACGTACATCTCTACCATCCGGCCGCGGATATCGTCGATGACCGGCACCGCGGCGGCCTCCGCCACCTCGGGCACCGTGAGCGCCGCCGACTCGAGTTCCTTCGTGCCGAGCCGGTGGCCTGCCACGTTGATGACGTCGTCGATGCGGCCGAGGATGCGGAAGTAGCCGTCCTCGCCCTGCATCGCGCCGTCCCCGCAGAAGTACGGCCAGTCGTGCCAGTCCTTGCTGTTCGGGTCGGTGTTGTACTTGCGGTAGTAAACGTCGAGGAACCGCTCCGGCTGGCCCCACACCGTCTGCATGATGCCGGGCCACGGGTTGCGGATGCAGATGTTGCCGGCCCGGCCGCTGCCCTTCGGGACCTCGTTGCGGTCCTCGTCGTAGATGACCGGGAAGATGCCGAGCACGCCGGGGCCGCAGCTGCCGGGCTTCATAGGCTGCAGGCCCGGCAGGGTCGACCCGAGGAAGCCGCCGGTCTCGGTCTGCCACCAGGTGTCGACGACCGCGGCCTGGTCCTTGCCGACCGAGTGGTAGTACCACCGCCACACCTCGGGCTCGATCGGCTCGCCGACCGTGGTCATGTGCTTGAAGTGATAGTTGTACTTGGCCGGCTCGTCGGCCCCGACCTTGCGCAGCATCCGGATCGAGGTCGGGGAGGTGTGGAAGATGTTGACGCCCAGCTTCTCGGCGATCCGCCAGGCTCGGCCGGCGTCGGGGTAGGTGGGTACGCCTTCGTAGAGCACGGTGGTGGTGCCGAGTGACAGCGGCCCGTAGACGATGTAGGAGTGTCCGGTGATCCAGCCGATGTCGGCCAGGCACCAGTACACGTCGTCGGGGTGGATGTCCTGGTAGTACTTCGATGTCCCGGTCACGTACGCCATGTAGCCGCCGACGCTGTGCTGTGCGCCCTTCGGCCGGCCCGTCGTGCCGCTCGTGTACATGAGGAACAGTGAGTCGGTAGCGTCCAGGGAAACCGGCGCTACGTCCTGACCTTCGTACTTCCCGATGATGTCGTTGACGAAGAAGTCGCGGCCGTCGACCATCGGCGTCTTGGACTGATACTCGCCTTCCTTGCGCCGCCACACCAGCACCTGGTCGACGTCCTGGTTCTGCCGCCTGGCCTCGGCGACTGCCTCGTCCGCCTTGACCTTGTGGTCTTGCATCGAGCCGGCCCGGTAGTAGCCGTCCATCGTGATGAGCACCCGGCTGCTGGAGTCCGCGATCCTGGTGCCGCAGGCGTTGCCGCTGAAACCGCCGAAAACCTGCGAGTGGATCACGCCGAGCCGCGCGCACGCGAGCATCGTGACGACAGCCTCGGGGACCATCGGCATGTGCAGGGTGACCCGGTCGCCCTTCTTGAGGCCAGCGAAATCACTCAGCAGCGCGGCGAACTCGTTGACCCTGCGCAGCAGCTCGCCATAGCTCATGTAGATCGTCGGATCTTCCTCAAGCTCCGGCACCCAGATGACGGCGGTCTTGTCCGGGTTAGCCGCCGCGTGCCGGTCGACGCAGTTGTAGGAGGCGTTGAGCTTTCCGCCGACAAACCACTTCCAGAACGGTGCGTTGCTGGTGTCGAGGACAGTGTCCCAGCGCTTGTCCCAGCTCAGCAGGTCGGCGTACTCGGTGAAGCAGTCCGGGAATTTGTCCTCGGTAAACCGGGCGAAAATCGCCGGGTCGTTGGCGTTTGCCTGCTGCACGAACGCTGGCGGCGGCGGAAAGTACTCTTCCTCGCGCCAGTGGACAGCGATCTGGGACTCAGAGACCTGTTGTGTCTCGTCAATGTCGGACATTCCTGCCCTCCAGGCCGTAGGTCACCCGCGCGCAGCAATGCGCGCGGCCCGACAAGATTGGTGGTACTCGCATGCCCATGCTGGCACAATCGGCAGGCGCGCCGTGACGGAGCTTGACCGCGCTCGGTGCAGGCAGACAGTAACCCCGCATGAACCAGTAGCCTGCCGCAGACATCTATGTCATGGGCGCCCTCACACGTATGCGCGTGCCCCAATCGTAACTCGCGCGAACATCACCGAACAGCCTGCCAGGAGCCACCTGAGGCTGCGCGCACGCATATCAGTCGTGGCAGTCAGGTTGACATCGTCGCGATCAACGGTATGTTGCTGCGCAGTCCAGCACCGGGTCAGCACGCCGGTCCGGTAACCGGCTGCGTGGGGGGTTGGATCCGGGAGGGGTCTGGGATCCAGTAGACAACGGACGCGACCCGTACGGGTCGCGTCCGGTCCGAAGGATCCCAGACCCTCTTCCCTCGAGTTTGTTGCCTTAGCTAGGCACTCTTGCGCTGGCGGCTCGGGCGCCGTTCCGGCGCCGGCGCTGGCTCGCTCCGCTCGCCCCGGATCACGGCGAGTCTCTCCGCCAGCACTTCCTCCAGGTCGGCCACGCTGCGCCGCTCCATCAGCATGTCCCAGTGACTGCGCGGCGGCTTGGCCTTCTTCGGCGCGGGCAGATCACCACTGGAGGTCACCGCGAGGGCGCCGCATATCCGGCATTCCCAGTTGATCGGCACGTCGGCTTCCGCCGAAAACGGCACGCTGAACCGGTGGCCCTTCGGGCAGTCAAAAGTCACCTCCTGGCGAGGCGCCAGGTCGGTGTTGCGATCGTTCTCGTAGCTGGTTGCCCCGAGACGGGTGCCGCGAAGTGCTCGCTCGGCCATAAGTTACTGCCTCCCCAGGCGCTGCCGTACTACCTAACCAACGGTCAGGATGGGGACAAGATTCCCAGTCGGCGCATGATCCAACCGCACGCATCCCGTCTGATCTAAGGAAAATCCGAATTAGCCGTCAATTCTCGGTCGCCACTGACCGCGGGCGACGAGGACATCGCGCAGCAGTTCGGTCTGGTCGGTCATGATCCCGTCAACGCCCAGGCTCAGCAGGCTGGCCATGACAGCCGGGTCGTTGACCGTCCACGCGTGCACCTGCAGGCCGGCCGCGTGCGCCCGCTCGATGAACCGGGTGGTTGCCATGCCGAACGGGATCTGCGCGCACCGCACCGACCGGGCCGCGAACCGGGCCGCAAGGGTCCGCACGGGCACCCCGGCCCGGATCGCTCCGATGCCGGCCGGTGCCGTGGCCGAGCAGACCGGCCGTGGCAGCAGCCGTCTGGTCGCCTCCAGCCGGCGGCCGGAGAAGGACGTGAGGCACACCCGGTCCCAGCTGTTGGTCTGGCGCAGCACCTGGACGAGCGGGGCGATCACCGGCTCGTCCTTGACGTCAAGGTTGAACCGCACCTCCGGCCAGGCCATGATCAGGTCGGCGAGCAGGGGGATGGGCTCGGTCCCGCCGATCCGTGCGGCCCTGATCTGCGCCGTGGTCAGCCGCGCGATCCGGCCCATCGTGTCGGTCACCCGGTCGAGCGTCTTGTCGTGGAAGGCGACAACTGTGCCGTCGACGGTAGCGTGCACGTCCGTCTCCAGGTAGGCATAGCCGAGCCTGACCGCGTGCTCGAACGCCTTCCAGGTGTTCTCCGGAAAGTGGCCGGCGCCGCCCCGGTGCGCGAAGGCCAGCGGGCGCGGATGATCAAGGTAACCCGAGGGCACGGCCCTCAATACTAGGGGAACGTGGCAGGCATCAGTCGGTCTCGCTCGTCCAGTCGCGGCGCCGGGCCTCGGCCAGCGCGATCGCGGTGGCGGCGGCCACGTTCAGGGATCCGACCTTGCCCGGCAGCGGGATGTAGACGATCGCGTCGGCCGCGGCGAGCAGGGCGGCCGAGCAGCCATGATCCTCATTCCCGACGGCGACGCAGATGTCGCCGGACATCGGGGCCAGGTGCAGCGGCACGGCCTCGCTGGCTAGCTCGACGGCGATCACCCGGTAGCCATCGGCTCTGGCCGCGTGCGCGCCGGCCGTCGCAGACGGCAGGTGCTCGATGGCGAGGAGCCGGTCGGTGCCGAGGGCGGTCT
The DNA here is from genome assembly GCA_963718765.1 of uncultured Actinomycetota bacterium. GTDB lineage: Bacteria > Actinomycetota > Actinomycetes > Streptosporangiales > Streptosporangiaceae > JAJYUU01. The sequence continues at coordinate 620,170 of CAVQZV010000011.1, read as the reverse complement.
TGCGTGCTGACGGGTGCCCCGGCGGTGCCGTGCTGCCGCACAGCCACACGTGGTCGACGTCGAACGCGGCCGCGGTGCGGATGATGGCGCCCACATTGAACGGCTGGCCGACGCCGTCGAGCAGCAGGCCAAGCCGGGACCGGGTGCGCCGCCGCCAGTCCCGGTTGAGCCGCTTGACCTCGGTCATGCCCAGTTGGTGAGTCAATGGCGGACCTCCAGAACGCGGTAGCCAGCCCGGGCCGCGTACCTGTCGGCCGTCCAGCCCGAGCCTTCCAGCCAGCGCTGCAGCGAGTCAGAGCCGAGGTTGCGCTGCACGACGAGGTAGGCGGCCGCGCCGGGAGCTAGCCGTGCCAGCCAGCTCGCCAGCAGGGCGTGCAGGGTCGGCTTGCCGATGCGGATCGGGGGATTTGACCAGATCAGGTCGTAACGGCCGGGCAGCTGGCCATCGCCCGGGCTGACCCCGGTGACTCCGACGCATTTCACGTTGGCCAGCCCCGAGGAGCCGGCGTTCCGCTCGCAGAGCGCTATCGCCCGCCGGTTGGTGTCCACGGCCCAGACGCGCGCCGCCGGAGCCCGGCTCGCCAGCACCAGCGCGAGCGCGCCGTAGCCGCAGCCCAGGTCGAGCAGGTCACCGCGGGCCGGCGGAGCCGGCGCGACGTCCAGCAGCAGCCGTGTTCCCGGGTCGAGGCGGCCCGGCGAGAACACGCCAGAATCGGTGGCCAGCGCGAGGTGAACATCGGGCAGCACGACGTGCACGAGGCCGGGCCGGTGCGCGGTATCCGGCTCCTCAGCGAAGTACTGGCTGCTCACTGGGCGTCACCCCGGCCACGGCCGGGGTGATGTAGCGCCTGGTCACCCAGCGCTCGACGACGAAGGTGAGCACCGGGATCGTGCCGGCCAGCAGCACGATGATCGTGGCGGGGCTGAGGAGCTTCATCCGCACGGCCCGGGTCATCGCGAAGGCGACGACGATGTACACGATGTAGAGGAAGCCGTGCAACGTGCCGACGATGTCCGCAGGGGTGGCGTTATGGCCCCAGACCTGCACCGGGATGCAGACAAAGACCAGGATGCACAGCATGGTGCCGGTCACGTAGGCCATGGTGCGGTAGCCGCGCACCACGAGACGCAGCCAGTCAGGACGCACCCGCGACCTCCCTGTTGATCCGATTCCTAGTGACGGGCCGGGCGTGAGTTCAGCCTGGCCAGGTACGCATTGTAGGCGGCTAGTTCAGGGTCGTCGGCGGCCTCGTCGTCAATGGCGGCGGCCGTGTGCGCGCCCGACGGCAGTTCAACGGCGTCCCTGCTGTCCATCGCGGCGAGGCTGTGGTCCCCGGCGGCCAGTGCGCCCTGGTGCCGCCACTCGTCCACGATCGTCTTTGCCCAGAACACCACGCCGAAGGTCACGAAAATCGGCCACTCGAAGGTGTACGCCCAGCTCAGCGGGTTGCCGCTCTCCGCCCGATGGAACTGCCAGTCGCCGAGCCAGAGCATGCCCCAGGCGGCGGCGACCGCGAATGCGTGCCAGGCCAGCCATCTGGGGCTGACCAGGAAACGCCATCGCGGGCGCGGCTTGCCGCCAGTCATGCTCCGAGCTTAGTCCTACTACGGGTTGTAGCGGCCGGCGAGAGCACCGCTACCGGGCGATACGCCACACCTTGCTGATGCCCGAGTCGGCGGGCGCACGGTCGAACCTGGTCTCTGGCCGGGTGTCGACGTGGCGGTAGCCGAGCTGGGCGGGCACTCGCTCGCTTGCCAGGTTCAGCCGGTCGTGGTGTATCTCGACATGATCGATTCCGGGGAGGGCCAGCGCGGCCTCGGTGAGCGCAGCGGCCGCGGCGGTCGCGACGCCGTGACCGGTGTGGGCGCTGTGCACCCAGTAGCCGATCTCCAGGCCGCCGGGGTCGATGCGGGCCATCAGGCCCGCGCTGCCGGCCGGCTCGCTGCCATCGAAGATCAGGTACTGGAACGCCGTACCTGCGGCCCAGTCGTCCTCGCAGCGCTGCAGGAAGCCCTGGGCGGCGGCCGGGTCGTAGTCGGGTGTGGCCCATGCCATCCACGGGCGCAGATGGTCGAGCGACTCGGTGACCAGCCGGAGGCAGAGCGCATCGTCGGCAGACCGCCAGCGGCGCAGCTCGACCGCTCCGCTGCGAAGAGTCTCGGAGGGCGTGTCCATCCCCCCGATCTTGCCGCGTTGTCACGACGCGCGGCGAGCCATTATCAGGCTTCGGACTCTGACACCCTGGAGTTTTCAGTGTGACAAAACCGCCCAACTTGGGCGCCAAAGAAGCTGAAAACACCAGGACGTCGGATGGTTGCCGCTATGGCGCTCGTTCGTGCTGACGTTGGGTTGGTCGACGCTAACCGAGCGTGGCTAACTGCTCTCCGGCAATAATCGGTCCCATGTCCTTCGCTGACTGGCTCGCTGGGCGTAAGCCCCACACCGATCGTCTGCCTGCGCGGATCGAGGAGCTTAGGGGCCCGGCCCAGGGCGTGGTGTCGTTGCCGCGGCATCTGGCCCTGCCCGGCATGCGGGAGTGTGATGTGACCGACGCAGCCACCCGGCGCAACATGTACGGCATCGTCCTGACCCAGGGCCAGCGCAATGACGTAGCCCGGTTCCTCAACGCGGACTACCTGCGGCAGGACTGGCCGCTGATATCCGGTGCGCTCGAGCCGAGTCTCCGGGGGGCGTGCGAGCGCCGGTTCGCACTGGGCGGCCGCGCGGCCAGCAGGACCTAGCGGACCGCCCGTCAGCCGGCAGGGCGAGCCTCCCGCGCCCAGAGTGGTAGCACCACTACCAGGATTGATACCAGGGTGATCGATAGGCTCGTGGCTGCGACCCGGCTGTGACCTAGCGCGGCTTCGGAGGCACCATGACTGACAGCACCATAACCGCACGTCCCGGGGAGACCGGATGAGCGACCTGAACTCCGAGACCGCCGCCCAGCGCCCAGCCACAGCCGCCGCGGCAGCGCCGGTACAGCAGGGCAACAAGTGGTGGACGCTGACGGCGGTGTGCCTCGGCACGTTCATGCTGCTGGTCGACATCACGATCGTGACCGTCGCGCTCCCGGACATCCAGCGAGCGCTGCACTCGAGCTTTTCCGACCTGCAGTGGATCGTGGACGCGTACGCACTGACGCTGGCTGCCTTCCTCCTGACAGCCGGCAGCCTGGCGGACATGTACGGGCGGCGGCGGCTGTACCTGATCGGCCTGGTGGTCTTCACCGCGGCCTCGGCGCTGTGTGGGTTCGCCGTCAGCACGATCATGCTCGAGCTGTCCCGCGGCCTGCAGGGCATCGGCGGGGCCATCATGTTCGCTGTGTCGCTGGCCCTGCTCGCCGACTCATTCCGTGGCCGGGACCGGGGCGTCGCGTTCGGCGTCTGGGGTGCGATCACGGGCCTCGCGGTGGCGATCGGCCCGCTGCTCGGCGGGGTCCTTACCTCCGGCATCTCGTGGCGGTGGATCTTCTTCGTGAACCTGCCGATTGGCGTGGTCGCAGTCGTGCTCACCGCCATGCGCGTTGGCGAGTCGAGACTGCCGACCGCGACCAGGCCGGACTGGGCGGGCGTCGCGCTGTTCACCACCGGGCTGGCGAGCCTCATCTATGCGCTGATCGAGTCGAGCCGGACGTCCTTCACCGACGGCGTTGTGCTCGGCTGCTTCGCCGCAGCGGCGGTCCTGCTGGCCGGGTTCGTGCTAGTGGAGGCGCGCGTCAGCAACCCGATGTTCGATCTCGGGTTGTTCCGGCTGCCTGCCTTTAGCGGGGGACTGGTCGCCGCTTTCGGCCTCAGCGCCTCCATCTTCGCAATGCTGCTGTACCTGGTGCTGTACCTGCAGGACAACCTCGGCTACTCGGCCCTCGGCACCGGGGTGCGGCTGACGATCATTTCCGGCGGGACGCTTATCACCGCGACCATAGCGGGGCGGCTGTCCTCGAAAATGCCCGTGCGGTTCCTGATCGGGCCAGGCCTGATCCTGGTCGGCGTCAGCCTGCTGCTCATGCGCGGCCTCACCGCCACGTCCACCTGGACGCACCTGATCCCCGGCATGATCCTCGCCGGCCTGGCCATCGGCCTGGTCAACCCGCCGCTGGCGTCGACCGCAGTCGGCGTGGTTCGACCGGAGCGAGCAGGCATGGCGTCCGGCATCAACTCGACGTTCCGCCAGATCGGCATCGCGACCGGGATCGCCCTGCTCGGGTCGCTGTTCGCCAGCAAGGTGACCGACGAGGTGATAGCCAGGGCCGCCGCTGTTCCGGGCCTGTCGGGCCGGGGCGCCGAGATCGCCGGTGCGGTGAAATCCGGCCAGGTGCAGCAGCTTTTCGCCAGCCTGCCCGGTCCGCTCCGGCCCGCAGTGGGAGCCGTGACGCGGGCGGCATTCACCGCCGGGCTTGACCGGATCCTCCTGGTGGCAGCCATCATCGCGCTAGCATCCGGGGTCATCTCGCTGGTTGCGATCCGGACCAGGGACTTCGTTCAGACCTTATTACCGTGAGGGGTGGCTGATGCCAGACCGGAAAGTACTGTTCGGCGTCTCGCTCGGCGCCTGGAACGGAACGGGCACCGATCAGGCCGCTGCCGCCCTCGCGCTCGCGGCCCAGGCGGACGAGCAAGGCCTCGACCTGTTCACGACGGCCGACCATCCGTACTTCGCTGACCGGCTGGACGCCTACTCGCTGGTGGCGTTCATCCTCGGACGGACGAGCCGCATCTCCGGCGTCGTCACCGTCACGAACGTGCCGAGCCGCCCGGCTCCGATGCTGGCACGCGCCGTGACGTCGCTGTCGGTGCTGTCCGGTCGGCGGATCGTGCTCGGTGTCGGGGCCGGCTTTCTCTGGGATGAGATCGTGCGACTCGGCGTACCGCGGCTCGAGCCCGGTGCCGCGGTGCAGGGGATGGCGGAGGCGATCACGCTCGTGCACGCGCTGTCGGGTGGCGGCGATCCGGTGACATTCGACGGGACTGTCTATCACGTGTCGGGCCTGACTCCGGCAGCCGAGCCAGCGCCGCCGATCTGGACCGGGTCGGTCGGGCCCAAGTCGCTTGCCGTGACGGGCCGGCTCGCCGACGGCTGGGTGCCAAGCCGCGGCTCGGACTGGCTGAGCCCGCTGTACCGGGATTCGCGCCCGGTCATCGACGAGGCCGCGGCCGCGGCGGGCCGCGACCCGTCGGACGTCGTGACCATCTACAACTTCGGCGGCCGCATCACTCAGGAGCCGCTGCCGCAGTCCAGAGACGGCGACGGACGCTGGGTCGGCGGTTCGGTCGGCCAGTGGGTAGACGAGCTGACCGCGGCGGTGCGGGAGCACCAGGCCGCCGGCTTCGTTTTCCGCAGCACCGATGACAGCCCGGCTGACGTCGCGCTGGGCCGGTGGGCGCAGGAGGTGGTGCCTGCTGTCCGGCAGGCCGTCCGGTAGCGCAACCGGGCACGCGCCTACAGTTACGGCATGCGGAAGTACGTCATCATGGGCGTCCAGGGCAGCGGAAAGGGCACCCAGGCGGGCATGCTCGCCGCCGACCTCGACCTGGTGCACATCGCCGTCGGTGACATCTTCCGGTGGAACGTGCAGCATCACACCAAGCTTGGCGCCCAGGTCCGGCGCACCATGGCGGCGGGGGAGCTGGTCAGCGACGACCTAGTCGAGGGCGTGGTGAAGGACCGGCTGAGCGAGCACGACTGGAACTACGGGTTCATCATCGACGGGTTCCCGCGCAATGCCAGGCAAGCGGAGTTTTTCCTCGAGAGCTATGACATCGACGGCGTCATCCACCTGGAGCTGCCCGACAGTGAGGTCCGTCGCCGGGTGATGGCGCGCCGCCTGTGCGACTCGTGCGGGATGGACTACAACCTGATCGACTCGAGTCCGCGCGAGGAAGGCAAGTGCGACGCGTGCGGCGGCAAGCTGATCCAGCGCGAGGACGACACCGAGGAGGCGCTCGCGGTCCGGCTGTGGGAGTACCACACCAAGACCAACCCGGTGCTCGCGATCTTCGGCCGCAAGGAATACGTGGTTTCCATCGACGCGCGGCCGCCGAAGGACGAGGTCCAGAGCGCGATCCGGACCGCGCTCCAGCTGCCGCTTTACCGGGGATGATGGCCATGCGCGTGGTGGTAGCACCGGACTCATACAAGGGCAGCATCGGCGCAGCGGAGGCGGCCAGGGCGGTAGCAGCCGGCTGGCGGTTTGCCCGGCCGGGTGACGACGTGGTGGAACTTCCGCTGGCCGACGGCGGCGAGGGAACGCTCGCCGTGCTGGCCGCCACCGATCCGGGCAGCCGCTGGCATCACGTGGTGGTGAGCGGGCCCGGCGACGGCCTGGTGAAGGCGGCGTGGCTGGAGCTGACGGGGAAGGTTGGCGTCGTGGAGCTCGCCTCTGCCGCCGGGCTGCCCTTGCTCGGCGAGCTCATCCCCTTCGACGCGCACAGCTACGGTGTCGGCGAGCTCGTCCGGAGTGCCCTGGACGCCGGAGTCCTCATGGTGATGATTACGCTCGGGGGCTCGGCCTGCACCGACGGCGGGGCCGGCCTGCTGGCAGCCCTCGGCGCGAGGTTCCTCGACGAGCGCGGTCACATCCTCCCGCTAGGCGGAGGAGCACTGACCCGGCTCGCGTCAATCGACCTGTCGGGTCTGCGCCCGCCGCCGCCGGCGGGGGTGAGGTGCCTCACTGACGTGCGGGCACCACTGCTCGGTCCGCACGGGGCGGCCGCGGTCTTCGGTCCGCAGAAGGGCGCTACCCGGGACGACATCGGTGTCCTCGAGGCGGGCCTCGCGCGGCTGGCTCAGCTGCTGGGCGGTGCGCCGGGGCAGCCGGGCGCCGGGGCAGCCGGCGGCTGCGGCTACGGCCTCGCCGCTGCGTGGGGGGCGCACCTGCTACCCGGCGCGGAGTGGGTCGCGACGGCAGCCGGGCTGCCAACGGCGCTGTCCGGCGCCGACCTCGTGATCACCGGCGAGGGACGCTACGACCATACGTCCCGGACGGGAAAGGTCGTCGGCGCCGTGCAGGCCATGGCGGCGCGGGCGGGGGTGCAGCTGGCCATCATTGCCGGCTCGGTGGCCGGGGCGCCGCCCGTGCCGGGAACGGTCGAGCTGACGGCGCTGGCCGGCAGCGAGGACGAGGCGATGCGGCAGCCGGCCCGATGGCTCACCGAGGCGGGCCGTCAGCTCGCGGACCTGCTGAAGCCCTGACCCGCCCCGCCGCCGCTGCCGCCGGGAACTAGCCTGGACGCGTGCGGGAGATCGTGGTCTTCAGCGGTAGCGCCCACCCCGACCTGTCAGCCGAGATCTGCGCCCAGCTCGGGGTTCCGCTGCACCCTGTCCACCTCAGCAGGTTCGCGAACGACTGCATGGAGGTGCAGCTGCAGGCGAACTGCCGGGAGCGTGACGTCTTCATCATCCAGCCGCTCGGGCCGCCGGTTCAGGAGAACCTCGTCGAGCTGCTGTTGATGCTGGACGCGGCGCGCGGCGCATCAGCCGCCAGGGTGACCGCCGTCATCCCCTACTACTCGTACGCGCGGTCGGACAAGAAATCCAAGCCGCGGATCTCGATCGGCGGCAGGCTGGTTGCCGACCTGCTTGCGACAGCGGGTGCCAGCCGGGTACTGACCATGACCCTGCACGCGCCGCAGGTTCACGGGTTCTTCTCTATTCCGGTGGACCACCTGCACGCGCTGCGCGAATTCGCCAGCCACTTCAGCGGTCTCGACCTCGCGAACTTCGTCGTGGTTTCCCCCGATCTCGGGAACGCCAAGAATGCCGCCGCGCTGGCGCGGATGCTCCAGCTGCCGGTGGCCGCCGGCGCCAAGGAGCGCCAGAGCGACATGCAGGTGACCATCACCTCGATCATCGGCGACGTCGCGGGCCGCGACGTCATCGTGATGGACGACGAGATCGCGCGCGGCACGACGATTATCGAGCTGCTCGACCGGCTGCGGGAGCGCGACGTGCGCTCGGTGCGGATCGCCTGCACGCACGGTCTGTTCAGCGATGGCGCGCTCAAGCGGATCGCGGCGCAGCCGCTGGTACGCGGAATCGTGTGTACCAACACGCTGCCGGTCGCGGCAGGTGACGGGGGTGCCGACTTGCGTGTCATCTCGGTGGCTCCGGCGCTGGCGGAGGCGATCAGGCGGATCCACGAGGGCGAGTCGGTGAGCGCGCTGTTCGGTGCCGGCTAGCTGGGTCAGCGAGTCAGGCTGACCGCCGACGCCTCGAGGTCGAGCAGGAACCGCTTGCGGTCCAGGCCGCCGCCGTAGCCCGTCAGGCTGCCGTTGGCACCGATGACGCGGTGGCACGGGACGACCAGGGCGATGGGGTTCCGCCCGTTGGCCAGGCCGACCGCGCGGACCGCCGCCGGGTTGCCGATCTTGCTGGCGAGTTGTCCGTACGACCAGGTCTCGCCGTACGGGATCTGCTGCAATGCGTCCCAGACCGCGCGCTGGAACTGCGTCCCGGCCGGAGCCAGGGGCAGGTTGAACTCGGTCAGCTGCCCCGCAAAATACCTGGCGAGCTGGTCAGCTGCCGACGCAAACGGCTCGGCCGCCGGGTCGCCTGCAATGCCGACGACCTCCTCGGCGGGCCGGTGCCGCTGGGCGTCCATATACAGGCCGGTGATCCGGCCGTCCGCGGCCACCAGCGTGAGCGGGCCGATCGGGCTGTCGATAACGACGTGCGCATGCATGACTGTCCTTCTTTGGGACGTGATTGCTGGGGGTTGTCGGTCCTAGTGGGGGAGGTGGTTGATGGGGTGGTCGGTGGCCGCCCAGAGGTACTGGACCGCGTACGACCGCCAGGGTCGCCAGGCTGCCGCGCGGTCCGCCAGTGCGGGCGCGTCCTCAGGCAGCCCGATCTGCCCGGCCCCCGCGCGCACACCAAGGTCTGATGCCGGGAACGCGTCGGGGTCGCCGAGCGCACGCATGGCGATGGTCTCGACAGTCCAGGGGCCAAGCCCCGGCAGGGCGGCCAGCTGCGCGCGTGCCTCGTGCCAGTCGCTGCCGGCGCTGAGGTCGACCCGGCCCTCGGCCAGGGCTGTGCTCAGCGCCGCGAACGACTCGCGGCGGGATCTCGGCAGTGCCAGCGAGTCCGGGTTCACCACGGCTAGCCGGGCTGGGTCTGGGAAAAGCCTGGTCAGCCCCCCGGCCGGATCGCTGACCGGCTCGCCGTCCGCCGTCGCGAGCCGGGCGGCATGGGTCCGCGCGGCTGAGATCGAGATCTGCTGGCCGAGCACGGCGCGCAGCGCGAACTCATCCGGGTCAACCGTCCGCGGCACCCGGCGTCCCGGCGCCTTGCCGACAAGAGGCGCGAGCACGCTGTCCGAGGACAGCAGGTCGCCGATCGCCACGGGATCGGCGTCCAGGTCAAGCAGGCGACGGCACCGGCTGATCGCGCTGGCCAGGTCGCGCAGGTCGGTGAGGGACAGCTGACAGGCGACGTGATCGAGCTGAGGCCGCAGCGCCACGATCCCGTGGCCGTGCGGCAGCCGCAGTGTGCGCCGGTAGGCACCGTCGCGCCATTCCTCGACGCCGGGCACAGCCGTGGCAGCCAGATGGCCGAAGAGGCTGTCCGGTGTCAGCGGCGCGCGGAAAGGCAGCCGCAGTGACAGTGCGGTCAGCGGGACATCGGTCGGCTCCGGGCTCGCCGCCTGCTTCGCTCCCGGGGGACCGGCGCTCCGGCTTGCGCGGGAGCGGGCTGCGCGCTCACGCAGCTGACTTGGGGAGAGTGCGAAGATTTCCCTGACCGTGTCGTTGAACGTCCGGATACTGGCAAAGCCAGCCGCGAACGCCAGCTCGCCCATCGGCAGAGGCGTCGTCTCGATGAGCAGCCGAGCCGTCTGCGCACGCTGCGCCCTGGCGAGGGCGAGCGGCCCGGCGCCCAGCTCGGCGAGCAGCTGCCGCTCCACCTGCCGGACGCTGTACCCGAGCCGCCGTGCCAGGGCGGGCACGCCACCGTCGTCCATCACGCCGTCCGCGATCAGCCGCATCGCCCGGGCCACCAGATCCGCCCGGATGTCCCACTCGGGGGAGCCCGGGCTGGCGTCGGGCCGGCACCGCTTGCAGGCGCGGAAGCCAGCCTGCTGAGCGGCGGCAGCGCTCGGGAAGAAGCGCATGTTTTCCGGCTTGGGCGGCACCACGGGGCAACTTGGCCGGCAGTAGATTCCGGTGGTCAGCACCGCGGTGAAGAACCAGCCATCGAACCGCGCGTCCTTAGACTGGACAGCCCGGATACACCGCTCGCGGTCGAGGTGAAGCCGCTCGTCATCCATGCGCCTAGCCTCCCCGACGGGCGCCGCCTATAGCTAGCGAGTTTCCGACGTGAACGTGGAATCAACCCAGGTCGGAAGGATAGTGTCGCAAAACCGCTAGCCACAAGGATGGCGCTCGTTCCCTCCCATGGCTAGGTATCGAGATAGAGGCAGAACGGGTGGCCCGCAGGGTCGAGCAGCACCCGCACGTCCTCCTGCGGCTGGAAGGCCGCGAGCCTTGCTCCTAGCGCCATGGCATCCTCCACGGCCGCGGTGAGGTCATCGACCGCGATGTCAAGGTGCATCATCTGCCGCTGGCGGCCGGGCTCGGCGGGCCACGTCGGCGGCTCGTAGCCGGCCGAGGACTGAAAGCTCAGGTAGGACGACGTGCCGGGTACCGCAACCGCGGCGCTCTCCGGCTCGTCCTTAGCAATCGGCCAGCCCAGCAGACTCTCGTAGAACCGGGCCAGGGCCGGCCCGTCCGGCGCTTCGAGCACGACGCCCCACCAGTCGGTGCGTGTTCGTCCGCGCATGCCTGCATCATCCCAGCAGCCACCGACTGACCGTAACGATTCCGTAGCGCTGGTCGCGTAGGGTGGCCGCGCGCGTGACCAGATCGGCGGGAGGGCGAACGCGATGTCGGAGCAACTGGCGCGCCAGGGCAATGGCGGCACAGCTGACGCTGCCCGGCACGGCGTTGCCAGTCGGCTTGCCTGGATCCTTCTCTGCCTCGTCGTCGCGCTGATGGCCTCGAGCCTGGTGATCGCCTTTACCGACGGCGAGACCTGGGACTCCAAGCTGGCCGTTATTCCGGTCGAACTCGCGCTGGCCGTCGTCGGCGCGGTGGTCGCCGCGCGCACGGGCCACCGACTGGGCTGGTTGTTCCTGGCAGCGGGCGCCACGGGCGCTGTCGCCGTGCTCGCGGGTGCCTACGCGGGGCGAGCACCCTCTGCTGAACTGCCAGCTGCACCCTGGGTCGGCTGGATCTTTCCGGTCGCCATAGGCCTGGGCCAGCCTCTGCTCTTCCTGATTCCGCTGCTCTTCCCGAACGGGCGGCCGCCGTCACGGCGCTGGTGGCCGGTGGGGTGGCTCGCCATCGCGGCCGGGCTCGTCAACGCCGTGTGCGCGGCGCTGTCGGACGTCGACTTCACCACCAACTTCCCGCGGCTGCGGGATCCGGTGACTGTCGTCGCGCCGCTCACAGCGCCCTACAACCTGTCGCAAGTGGTTTCGATACCGGTTTTCTGCTCGGCGCGGCTTCCATGATCGTCCGCTTCCGGCGAGCCAGCCAGGAAGAACAGCTCCAGCTCAAGTGGTTCGTCTACGCCGCGGCTGTCTCGGCCGTGGCTATTACGGCCGGCACGATCTTTATGTCCAATCCGCTGCCTGCATTCGACATCGTCTTCCCGCTCTTCCCGGCCGCCGCGGGCATCGCGATCCTGAAATACCGGCTGTACGACATCGACCGCCTGATCAGCCGCACCCTGGCCTACGCGATCGTGACCGGGCTGCTTGTCGGCGTTTACGCGGGCCTGGTGCTGCTGGCCACGCAGGTTCTCCGCCTCCACACACCGGTAGCCGTCGCCGCCGCCACGCTGGCGGCTGCGGCGCTGTTCAACCCGGTGCGGCGGCGCGTGCAGCGGGCGGCGGACAGGCGGTTCAACCGGGTGCGCTACGACGCTGACCAGATGGTGGCCGCGTTCGCGGGCTCGCTCCGGGACGCGGTCGATCCGGGCACCGTACAGGCTGATCTGCTGGCGGTGCTGACTCGGGCTGTCGAGCCAGCGCACGTCACGCTCTGGATCGCCGCCGGCAGGCAGCAGGCGTAGCGCAGCCAGTAACATTCGTGCTGCGCAAATTTGCGCCCCGCGCAAGTTCGGGTATGCTTGCGCCGTGACTACATCGTCAGCCGCGGGCCCGACCTGGCTCACCGGCATTCCCGGCGTGCCAGGCGCGGTACTGATGCCTGACGCGCCGGCCGGGCTGCGCGAGCGTAAGAAGGTCGCCACCCGCAAGGCTCTCGGGATCGCGGCCATGCGGCTGGCGGTCGAGCGCGGTCTCGACAACGTCCTCGTCGAGGACATTGCCGACGCGGCTGGCGTATCGCCGCGTACCTTTAACAACTACTTCTCCAGCAAGCACGAGGCGATCTGCGCCCTCGGCTTCGACCGGGCCATGCGGATCGGGGCCGCCCTCCGCGAGCGGCCGGCCGGCGAGCCGCTCTGGGACGCGATCACGGCCGCCGTGATGTCGGAGTACGGCTCGGCCGACCGTGCGCTCGGCGAGGACTGGATGACCGGGGTCCGGCTGGTCACCAGGGAACCGGCGCTGCGCGGCGAATACCTCAAGGTGCAGGCGATGACGCAGTACTCGCTGGCCGAGGCCATCGGCCTGCGGATGGGGTTCAGGCCTGCTGCGGGGGGTTCCGGGGGGTCGCCCCCCAGGGCCTACGGGAGCATGTTCCCGCGCATCCTGGCTGCCGCCGTCACGGCGGCCGTGCAAGCGGCGATGGAGCGGTGGCTGCACGCCGACCCGCCGACCGCACTCGCGCCGCTGATCAGGCGCGGCCTGCAGCAGCTCGCGGATGGCATGCGCGAGGTGCTGCCACCAGGATGACGACCGCCAGCCACCAGCCCGCCCGTTCCCTGTCCCTTGGAACTTTCCCGACGTTAGAGAGAGCCAGTTGCTAGTCCGCCTGCTGCGCAGCTACCTGCGCCCCTATCGCACCCCGCTCGCGCTGTTGCTGCTGCTGCAGCTTGCACAGACCATCGCGACGCTGTACCTCCCGACCCTGAACGCCGACATCATCGACAAGGGCGTGATCGTCCACAACACGCACTACATCCTGACCACCGGCGCGGTGATGCTCGCGATCACGGTGGCGCAGATCGGCTGCGCCATCGGAGCGGTCTACTTCGGCGCGCGCACCGCGATGGCGCTCGGCCGGGATCTGCGGCACGGGCTGTTCAGCCACGTGCAGAAGTTCTCCGACCGGGAGGTCAACCACTTCGGCGCGGCATCGCTGATCACCAGGACCACCAACGACGTGCAGCAGGTCCAGATGCTGGCGATCATGACATTTACGCTGCTGCTGTCGGCACCGATCATGTGCATCGGAGGCATCATCCTGGCGCTCAACCAGGATGTCCGCCTCTCGTCCCTGCTGGTCGTCGCCGTGCCGCTGCTCGGCGTGGTCGTGACGCTGATCATCGCCCGGATGCGACCGCTGTTCCGGCAGATGCAGGAGCGGCTGGACGCCATCAACCGCGTGCTGCGCGAGCAGATCACCGGAGTGCGGGTGATCCGCGCGTTCGTGCGAGACGACCACGAGCAAAACCGGTTTGGCCGCGCGAGCACCGAGCTGTTCGACGTCTCGCTCGGCGCGGGCAAGCTGATGGCCTTCATGTTCCCGTCGGTCATGCTGGTGCTGAACCTGTCGACGACGGCGGTCGTGTGGTTCGGCGGCCACCTGATTGCCGATCACACCATGCAGATCGGCTCGCTGACGGCGTTCATCACCTACCTGGCGCAGATCCTGACGTCGGTCATGATGGCCACCTTCATGTTCATGCTCGTGCCGCGCGCCGAGGTCAGCTCGGAACGGATCATGGAGGTCATCGGCACCGAGCCGGACCTGGCACCGCCGGCCGAGCCCCGGCCGACCGTGGACGCGCCGGGCCTGCTGGAGCTGCGGCACGTGGACTTCCGCTACCCGGGAGCGGAGCAGCCCGTGCTGCACGACGTCAGCTTCACCGCCCGGCCCGGCCAGACGACGGCGATCATCGGCGGCACGGGCAGCGGCAAGACGACGCTGGTGAACCTGATCCCGCGGCTTGTCGAGGTGACCGGCGGGTCGCTGCTCGTCGGCGGCGTAGACGTGCGCGAGCTGGATCCCGCCGTGCTGTCGGCCGCGATCGGGCTGGTGCCGCAGAAGCCGTACCTGTTCTCCGGGACGGTGGCGAGCAATCTCAGGTACGGCAACCAGGAGGCGACCGACGCGGAGCTGTGGCGGGCGCTCGAGATCGCCCAGGCCCGCGACTTCGTCGAACGGATGCCCGACGAACTTAACTCGCCGATCGCGCAGGGCGGCACCAACGTGTCCGGCGGGCAGCGGCAGCGGCTTGCGATCGCGCGGGCACTGGTGCACCGGCCGCAGATCTACCTCTTCGACGACTCGTTCTCAGCGCTCGACTACGCCACTGATGCCCGGCTGCGGGCGGCGCTGGCGAAGGAGATGAGCGGCGCGACCATGGTCATCGTCGCCCAGCGGGTGAGCACGATCCGCCATGCCGACCAGATCATCGTGCTCGACGCAGGGCGGGTGGTTGCCGTCGGGACGCATGACCAGCTCATGGATGCGAACGAGACCTACCGGGAGATCGTGCTCTCCCAGCTGACCGAACAGGAGGCCGCCGCGTGAGCGCGGAATCAACGGGGGAACGGGCTACCGCCAACGGGAGTACGCCCGCGGGCGAGCGGGCCACGCCGCGGCGAGGGCTGGGTCCGGCCGGTGGAATCGGCCCGGGCGCGGGCCGGGGGCCAGGCGCGTTCATGGGCGGCATGTCGACGGAGAAGGCACTGGACTTCGCCGGCTCCAGCCGCCGGCTGCTGAGGCTGCTGACCCCGTACCGGGTGCTGGTCGGCATCGCCCTGGCGTTCGCCATCGGCAGCGTGACACTCGCGGTGCTCGGCCCGCGGATGCTCGGCGAGGCCATCAACGTCGTGTTTGCCGGAGTGGCGCCGGGCGTGACCGGTCACGCGGGTGCCAGCCACGGGGGCGTCGATTTCGCGCACGTGGCGCAGATTCTCGCAGTGGTCGTCGCGCTGACCGTCGGCAGCGCAATCTGCGCGGCGTTCCAGGGCCGGCTGACCGCGACGATGGTGCAGCGCGCGGTGTTCCGGCTGCGCAACGACGCCCAGGCCAAGCTGGCACGACTGCCTCTCAGCTACTTCGACCGGCAGCCGCGCGGGGAGATCCTCAGCCGGGTTACCAACGACATCGACAACCTGCAGCAGTCCCTGCAGCAGACGCTGAGCCAGCTCGTTACCTCCCTGCTGACGATCGTCGGCGTGCTGACGCTGATGTTCGTGATCTCCTGGGAGCTGGCCCTGATCGCGCTGGTGACCGTGCCCGCCTCGGCGTACGCCATGCGCAAGATCGCCAAGCGGGCGCAGCCGCAGTTCATCCGGCAGTGGCGGGGCACCGGCAGGCTGAACGGGCACATCGAGGAGATGTACACCGGGCACGCGCTCGTCACCGCGTTCGGCCAGCGGGAGACAGCAATGCAGGCGTTCACCGAGCAGAACGAGGCGCTGTTTAACGCGAGCTACCGCGCGCAGTTCATCTCGGGCACGATCCAGCCGGTGATGATGTTCATGTCGAACCTCAACTACGTGCTCGTAGCGGTCGTGGGCGGCCTGCTCATGGCCGGCGGCTCGCTGACGCTCGGCGCGGTGACGGCGTTCATCCAGTACTCACGCCAGTTCAGCCAGCCGCTCACCCAGGTCGCCAGCATGGCCAATCTGCTGCAGTCCGCGGTGGCATCGGCCGAGCGCGTGTTCGCGCTGCTCGACGCCACCGAGCAGGCGCCGGACGCGGCCATGCCGACGCGGCCGGATGTAGTGGCTGGCCGGGTGGAGTTTGACGACGTGTCGTTCCGGTATGCACCCGACCGGCCGCTCATCGAGCACGTCTCGCTGATGGTCGAGCCTGGTCACACCGTTGCCATCGTCGGGCCGACGGGAGCAGGCAAGACCACCCTCGTCAACCTGCTGATGCGGTTCTACGAGATCGACTCGGGTCACATCCGGCTCGACGGGGTAGACACCGCGACCATGAGCCGCGAGGAGCTCCGGTCACTGACTGGCATGGTGCTGCAGGACACCTGGCTGTTCGGCGGCACGATCGAGGAGAACATCGCCTACGGCCTCGACGGCGCAACTCACGAGCAGATCGTCGAGGCGGCGAAGGCTACTTACGTCGACCGGTTCGTCCGAACGCTGCCGGACGGCTACGACACCGTGCTGGACGACGAGGGCACGAACGTGAGCGCGGGGGAGCGCCAGCTCCTGACCATCGCTCGTGCCTTCCTGGCCCGGCCGGCCGTGCTCATCCTCGATGAGGCGACCAGCTCGGTCGACACCAGGACAGAAGTTCTGATCCAGCGCGCGATGGCGTCGCTGCGCGCCGGGCGGACGAGTTTTGTCATCGCCCACCGGCTGTCCACCATCCGCGACGCGGACGTCATCCTGGTGATGGAGGATGGCCGCATCGTCGAGCAGGGCAGGCACGACGAGCTGCTGGCCGCCGGCGGCGCGTACGCCCGGCTCTACCAGGCTCAGTTCGCCCAGGCGATGGCGGAGGTCGGCTGACACCGTCACCAGTGGCGGTTCGACGGGAGCGAGGGGTAGGCGTTGGATTATCGGGAGATCAACCGAAAGGTCATCGAGCAGTTCCGGGCGGGCGGGGAGATCGAGGGCATGCACCGGGACCGGCTGGTCCTGCTGACAACTATCGGGGCGAAGACCGGTCAGCGCCGCACCACGCCGATGATGTTCCACCGCGATGGCGACAGGCTGCTCGTCATCGCATCCAACGCCGGCGCCGCGAAAGATCCGGCGTGGTTCGGCAACCTCGTCCGCCAGCCGCGGGTCACGGTCGAGGTCGGCGACGACAAATACGAGGCGCTGGCTACGGCACTGACCGGAACCGAGCACGAGCAGAAATGGGCCGAGCTGAAGGCCGCCTACCCGTTTTTCGCTGATCACGAGCGGCAGGCGGGCCGTACCATCCCGGTTGTGTCCCTGACGAGGCTGCCGGATCGCGAATAGCGCTACGCGCCCGGTGGATCGCGGGCGAGGTCTGCACGGTCGGTGAGCTCGCGAGCTACCTGCTTCACGCCGAGCCACTCAACCGTGCCTCATGTACAAGCGCGAAGGACGAGCCAGTGGTGTAGTGCCGGAGGCTGGCTACGACCCCGTTCCCCGATATTGATCTTGGTCCTGACCTGTCACCACGCCAAACCCGGAGATATCGTAACGCCATGAAGATCAACGCGGCCGGAGCCGGACTGGACGAACGACAGCTCGAGCGGATCACCGAGCACCTGCAGCAGCGCTACATCGACGCCGGGCGCATTGCCGGCTGCCAGGTGGCGGTTGCCCGGCGGGGCCACGTCGGCTACTTCAGGTCCTTCGGTTCGCGGGACCTCGAGCGGTCGCTGCCGGTCGAGGAAGACACCATCTGGCGTATCTACTCGATGACGAAGCCGATCACCGGCGTCGCGCTGATGTCGCTCTATGAGCGCGGGATGTTCCAGCTCAGCGATCGGGTGTCTCGGTTCATCCCCGCCTGGCGCGACCTCAAGGTCGCCGAGCGGGCAGCGGACGGCTCCGAGCGACTGGTCGAGCCGGACCGCCCGATGACGGTGCGTGACCTGCTCATGCACATGTCCGGGCTCGGCTTCGCGGGCGGGCAGACCCTGCAGGAGCTGTTCTCCCCCGACAACACCGAGGCGAGCCGCGGCTTCACGCCTGGGCTCCGGCGCGGCCCGACGGCCACCCTGGCCAGCATGGTCGAGCACTATGCCAGCTACCCGCTGGAGTTCCATCCCGGCACGCGCTGGCTGTACACGGTCTCGACCGACATCTGCGGACGTCTTGTCGAGATCATTTCGGGTCAGCGCTTCGATGACTACCTGCGCGAGGTGATCTTCGAACCGCTCGGCATGACCGACACCGGATTCCAGGTACCGGACGACAAGGCCGACCGGTTTGCCGCGTGCTACCTCAGGAACTCCGCCAAGAAGCTTGTTCTGGCGGACGACCCGCAGCGTAGCGGCTACCGGCAGGAGCCCTCGTTCCTGTCCGGCGGCGGTGGCCTGGTGTCGACCACCGGGGATTACCTGCGGTTCTGCCAGATGCTCCTGGGCGGCGGCGAGGTCGACGGGGTGCGCATCCTGGGCCGCAAGACGGTCGAGCTGATGAGCGCGAACCATCTGCCCGGTGGCGCAGACCTGCGGTCGTTCGCGATGGCTGGCGGGTATGGCGAGGTGGGATTCGAGGGCATGGGCTTCGGCCTTACCGTCGCGGTGGCCCAGTCGCCGGCTGCCACGCAGGTCATCGGCTCGCCGGGCGAGTACATGTGGGGCGGCGCCGCGTCCACGATCTTCTGGGTGGATCCGGCTGAGGACATGACGGTCGTCTTCATGACCCAGCTGCTACCCTCCGGGGCGTTCAACTTCCGCGGGCAGCTCAAGGCGCTGGTGTACCCGGCGATCGCCGACTAGGCGCCCCGCCCGCCCGGGGGAGGCCGGCAGCAGTCGTGATAGCCGGCTGAGGAGCTCTGCCTTCCCGGCTGACACCACGTGCCGGCTCGTGGATCCGCCACAGTTGGCCGGGTGCCGCTGCTGTGCCATGGCCCCTTGACCCATGTGGGTTTCTGCAGGCAGGAATGGTCTAGCGACAGGAAGTGGCGCACGAAAGGGGTTCTCCAGGTGCAGACAAGTGAGCAGATCGCCGGGATGTTCAAGGGCTACGGAGTCAGCCACTTCTTTTTCGTGCCGGTGATCCTGCCGGAAACGCTGAAGCACATGTCGGCAATGGGCATCACGCCGGTCATGACTCACGGCGAGAAGGCGGCCGCGTACATGGCCGATGGCTACGCGCGGGTCAGCGGGAAGGTCGGGGTCTGCGGCGCGCAGGCCATCGGCTCCACCAACCTCGCCGCCGGGCTCCGCGACCCCTACATGGCCCGGGTACCGGTGGTGGCGCTGTCCGGGGTGGCGAGTGCGGCCACCCGGCACCGCAATCTGTACCAGGACGTCGACGATCACGGCGCATTCGAGGCCGTGACGAAATGGAACGGGCACGTACCGGATCACAGCCGCTTCCCTGACCTCCTGCGTCAGGCGTTCCGCGCGGCCGCGTCGCCGGCGTGCCGGCCCGTTCACCTCGAGATCGCGGGGCGCACGGGAAACAGTGGCGATTCCGCCGCGGCCGGTGATGGGCGAACGGAGCCCCGCTATGGCTCGGTGCCGAGTGACCGGCCGCAGGCTGATCCCGCCGCGGTGGCACAGGCGCTAGCTGTGCTGGCAGCGGCGCAGCGCCCGGTGATCCTGGCAGGCAATGGCGTGGCCCGCTCGGGCGCGGCCGCTGGCGTGCGGGCGATCGCCGAGGCATCGGGCGTGCCGGTGCTGGTGAGCCTGAACGGGATCGCCACGCTGCCCTACGACCACCCGCAGTACGCCGGCGTGGCGGGGGAGTACGGCGCCGACGGCGCGAACCGGGTGCTGCTGGAGGCCGACGTCATCCTGGTGCTCGGTTCCTCGCTCGGCGGCATGACGACGCGGAACTGGACACTCATCCCGGACGACGCCGCGATCATCCAGGTCGACACCGAGGGGGAGGAGATCGGCCGGACCTTCCCAGTCACGGTGCCCCTGGTCGCCGACGTGAGCGCCGCGGTGTCGCAGCTAGCGGCCGGCATCGATTCGGTCAGCGCGCCGCAGGCCTGGCGCGACCGGGTGGCGCAGCTGCGCGCCGACTGGCGGAGTTCGATCGCCGCCGCCGAGAACTCGGCGGCGGTGCCGATCCGGCCGGAACGGCTCTTCGCGCAGGTGGCCCTCGACATGGCGGACGACGGGATCATCGTCGCCGACACCGGGCACTGCGGGGCGTGGAGCGCGCGGCACATGAAACTGCGGCGCGGGCAAGACATGATTCGCGCGGCCGGGTCGCTCGGCTGGGCGCTCCCGGCCGCGATCGGCGCGAAATGCGCGCTGCCTGACCGCGAGGTTGTCTGCGTCACCGGTGACGGCGGGTTCTACTACCACGTGGGCGAGCTGGAGACGGCGCGGCGCTACGGGGTCAACATCATCGTGGTGGTCAACAACAACCTGTCGCTGAATCAGGAGGCGAGGCTCTGGGACGCGGGCAACGTCGATCAGGCGAAGAACTGGACGTTCACCGACGCCAGCTTCGCCGACGTGGCGCGCGGGTTCGGCTGCCACGGCGAGCGGGTCGATGACCCGGCCGACTTCGCCGGGGCGCTAGAGAAGGCTCGAGCCTCCGGCCTGCCCGCGGTCATCGACGTACGCACCGACATGGGCGTCGTCGCGCCGCCGAGCTACGGTCCAGCCGCCTAACGACCCGGCCGCCCTACGCCGACAGGGGCGTGGCCCGCAGGTCAAGCGGGCTGCCCAGCAGCCCACGCAGCCAGGTGCGGGCGTTCTCGCCGAGCTTCGGGATGAAATACCCGCCTTCCTGCAGCACCAGGGTCGGCAGGGCGAGTCCGGCCACCCGCTGCCCGACTTGGTGGTACACGTCAGTGCTGAGGGCAAAGTCGGCGATCGGGTCCTGGCCGTAGGTGTCCAGGCCGAGCGAGACGACGAGGACGGCGGCGTTGTGCTTGGCGATGCGCTCAAGCGCGGCGTCGAGCGCCGTGAGGTAGTCGTCGTTCGTGCACCCGGCGGGGAGAGGAAGGTTAAGCGTGCAGCCCTCGCCCGCGCCGGCGCCGCGCTCATCGGCCCAGCCGGCGAAGTAGGGATACGCGCGGTCGGGGTCGGCGTGCAGCGAGACGTACAGCACATCGGGCCGCTGGTAAAAGATCTGCTGCGTGCCGTTGCCGTGGTGATAGTCCACGTCGAGCACCGCGACCCTGCCGACTCGCTCGGCCACGTAGGCAGTGGCCGCCGCAGAGTAATTGAGCAGGCCGTAGCCGCCGAACGCCGACCGCGGGCAGTGGTGACCGGGCGGCCTTGCCAGTCCGTAGACGGCGCCGTCGCCGGCGAGCAGCACGTCGGCCGCGGTGAGCGCGACGTCCACGGCGCCGAGCGCGGCCTGGTAACTGCCGGCCACCAGCGGCGTCATCGTCTCCCAGCACCAGTACCCGATGCGCCCGAGCGCGCCGGACGGCTCGCGCGCCGGTCCCATGCCTTCCCGCATCGCCGGATGCAAGACCGTGTCGGGGAGGTACTGCGGCGGCATCGCGCCGCCACCGCCCCCGTATTTCCGCCAGAGGCTCCAGGACTCGGCGAGGAAGCGGACCAGTCCCGCGTCGTGGACTGCGGTGACCGGGTCGAGACCATGATCAGTGGGGTCAACGAAGCTGAACTCGCTGTCGGCCAGCAACGCCGCTCGGATCGACTCGACCCGGGCCGGCACCTCGTAGATCGGCATCGGGACGCCGTACTGAACCTCGGTGGCGGGATCATGCAGCACGTGGCCTGAGTCATAAACGACGCGCATGCCGGGCCTTTCACTGGACTTCCGAGGAGCTTCCTGACGAGGGGCTCGCGGTATGGGCGAGGCTCACGTTAATACCGCAGGCTCTTGGTACGCGTAAGGAGCGGCGTTACGATTCGGACGACCCTTGTTGCTAGCCCTTGAGGCGGCCATTACTGGGGAGGCTGAGATGGCGGACACGACGGAAGCAGCTCCCACCGGCGGCCGGGCTTTGTTTGTACGGCAGTCGTCCGGGCTGGTCCGCGAGGTTAGCGTCCGGAACGCGCTCTTCTATAACACCGCGGCGTTCATTGGCATCACGGTCGCCTGGGCGTCGGTGTTCTACACGCTCGCCTTCGTGGCCGTCGGGAAGACGCTGGGGCTCACCAGCTACGGCTGGACGGCGATCCTCGTCGGGGGCTGCTGCGTTTTCCTCGGCCTTATCTTCGCCTCGCTCGCCACCGTGATGCCGCGGTCCGGAGGCGACTACGTCTTCACGAGCCGGCTGATCCCCAAGGTCGGGCCGTTCATTGCCTGGGTCGAGTCGTTCACGCTGGTGTTCGCCTCGCTTGCGGTAATCGCCTTCGAGATACCGATCGTGCTGCACAACACCCAGATCAGCGGCGACATCATCGGTATCGGCTCCGGCGTTAGCTTCTTCAAGAACGCGAACGGCTGGTTTACGTCCGGCGGGGCTGTAGGCAGCTGGCCAGGGATGATAGCGGCGCTCGTGGTGATCGCCCTGATCCTGCTCGTGGTGGTCCAGCCAACCCGGCGGTTCCACCGCATCGTCACCGGCCTTGGCGCGATCGGCCTGCTGTCGTGGATCGTCATGTGGGTCTTCGGGCTGCTGTTCATTCACCGCGCCAGCTTCGAGGCGAACCTGCCCAAGTACACGGGCATGACCGCGGCGGCGCTGCAGAAGGCCGCGGTCACCGGCGGCGTACTGGGGAACGGCTTCAGCTGGAGTACGGCTGTGCTGCCCTTCCTCATGAGCGTGGTCCTGTTCCAGTACATCGGCTTCCAGTACTCCGCCTATATCGCTGGCGAGGTCAGGGGCAATATCAAGCGCGGCATCCTGGTCGGCGTGCTGGGTGCGCTGTTCTTCGCCGTCGTCATGAACTCGTTCTATGTCGACACGCTCAGCGATCGACTGGGCACCACGAACATGCTGGGCTGGGGAATCAACTACTGGTCTGGCCTCAAGACGCCACTCGGGCAGGCGAGCTCGCTGCCGCTCGCTGCCGCTGTCTCCCGCCCCGAGCTGTGGCCGCTGTGGCTTTTCGTCAGCATCGCCGCCACCCTCTGGCCGTTCCTCTTGTGCCCGGTGTACATCGCCCTCATCAGCCGGATCTCGCTCGCATGGAGCATGGACCGGCAGGTGCCGAAGTGGTTCGGCGAAGTCAACGAGCGGTTGCGTGCCCCGCTGAACGCGATCCTCACCGCCGTCGCCTTCTGCGTGATCCTGGAAATCCTGCAGAACTTCGCGCTGCTGCCGAAGTCCATCGCACCGCCAGACGGCAAGCTGAACCTGGTCTCCACGATCTGGTTCAGCATCCTGATGGCCCTGCTGAGCTGGGTCATGCCCGGGGTGAACGCCATCGTGGCCCGGTTCTCCCGGCCTGACCTGATCCGCAACGCGCCATGGCGAAACTGGCTCTGGGCCTTCGGGCTGGTGTGGCTGGCGTTCGCGGTGTTTACGTACTGGTTCGCGGGCATCAAGCCGATCTCCGATGCGGTCAGCAGTGCCCTCAAGCCGGGCAAGGGCGGAGTCCTGTCCTACTTCAACAACACCGGGATAACCCTGACCATCGCCTTGTACGTGGTCGCCGTGGTCATCTACATCATCGTTGCCATCAAGAACCGGGTTTCCGGCGTGGAGACGTCGCTGCTGTACAAGGAGCTCCCGCCTGATTAGCCAGCTGGTCAGCCGTTTCGCCGGCCCGGCGCACCGACGTCAAGCCCGTAAGCTGGGCAGATGCCCTTACTGAAGCGAGCGTCGAAGCGCCGGGGCACCCGCCTGTACGTTGTGTCGGACTTCCACGCTTCCGACCCCGCGTGGCGGAAGCTGCTCAACGCGGTGCGGACGAACGTCTACAAGGCCGATGCCGTCCTTTATGCGGGCGACCTGACGGGCAAGGCGATGGTCCCGATCGTCGCATTCGGCGACCGGTACGAGGCCTCCCTGCTGGGGCAGCGCCGGGTGGCCAGGACCGAGAAGGAACTGGCCGCCCTCGAGCGCGATGTAGCCAGCCTCGGTTACTACGCCTTCCGCACGACAAGTGACGAGGTGGAGGCCCTGGGCGGCGACCAGGAGAAACTCGACGCTCTCTTCAGCAAGGAAATCAGGGCCCGCGTCACACGGTGGCTTGACCTGGCGGCCGAGCGGCTGGACGGCACCGGAGTCCCGCTCGTGCTCATCCCCGGCAACGACGACCCGTATGACATCGACGAGTCGCTCGCGACGAGCCAGTACTGCACGAACGCCGACGGCGCGGTCGTCGATATCCCGGGTGATCTGCAGGTCATCGGGCTCGGAAAGTCAAGCCCGACGCCCTGGCGAACCCCGCGCGAAGTCTCCGAGGATGCGTTCCGCGAGGAGATCTACTCCCTTTCCGATCAGGCCGCGGATCCGCGACGGACGATCTTCCTGATCCATTGCCCGCCTTATGGGTCGGGCCTGGACACAGCCCCGGTTCTCGACCAGAACCTCAGGCTCCAGGCATCGGCGGGCGACCTGATGCGGGGACCCGTCGGCTCCACAGGCGTGCTGGAGGCAGTCCAGCAGGTGCGGCCGTTGCTCAGCGTGCATGGCCACATTCACGAATCCGGCGGTGAGAAAAAGATCGGCCCGACGCTGTGCGTCAACCCTGGCAGCGAGGCCGGATCGGGAATTGTCCGGGGGTACCTGATCGACGTCAGTGCGGACGGCGTCGAGCGGTCGTTCCGGGTAGAGGGCTGAGCGTGAGCAGTTCCGGGCCAACTGCCATCGAGGAAGCTGTCCGCATCTGCGAGACGGCCGCCGATGCGGGCATCACCGTGAGGCTGGCCGGCGGCCTGGCGATCCAGTATCTGACCCCCGAGTTCCCGGCGCGCGGCGGCGACTCTCAAGATCTCGATCTGGCGACGCTGTCGAGCGATCGCCGGCCGCTGACCCAGTTTCTGGGCGGCCGCGGTTACGTCGCCGACAAGACTTTCAACGCCCTTTACGGCCATAAGCAGCTGTACTTCCAGTCGACGGAGACCGGGCGGTCGGTGGACGTCCTGGTCGACCGGCTGCACATGTGTCACACCGTTGAGTTCGCCGGCCGGCTGGGGCGGATGCCGGTGACCCTGGACCTGACCGATCTGCTGCTCAGCAAGCTTCAGATTGTCGAACTGAACGAGAAGGACGCGCAGGACATCCTGTACCTGTGCTCGGCCTATCCGGTCAGCGACGGCGATGAGCCAGGCACCATCGGGCTCGACCGGATCCGCCCGATCGTGGGGAATGACTGGGGGTGGTGGCGGACTGCCACCCTCAACCTGGACCGCATCACCGCCCTGGCCAGCGGTGACGGCCAGCGGCTCGTCCCCGAGGGCGGACAGCACCGCGCCGTTGAGCAGCTCGGCGCGCTGCGCACTGCCATGGAGACCGCTCCGAAGAGCCTGCGCTGGAAGGCCCGGGCGAGGGTGGGCGAGCGGGTCCGGTGGTACGAGATGCCCGAAGAGACACCACACCCCTAGTCAGCGGCGCAGACTCGAGCAGCTGAAGGTGTTGGCGAGCCGGGCTGTACTCCACCAGTCTGTGAACGTGACCGTGATCACGCCTGTGGGCGTGTGGTGACAGTACCCGAGCCAGGCGTCGACGGTGGTCGCCCACGCAGAGGCAGGTCCCGCGTAGCGGCGAACCGGGTAGCGGAAGTCCGTTACCCAGCCGACGCCGAGCACCGCCACCAGCACGGCGACCGCGACCACAGCCTTCGGCCGCGGCCACCAGCGGCGGGCGAAGGAATCGGCCGACACGATGAGCGCCGCAACGAGCAGCAGAATGGGCACCGTGGCGTACCTGGCGCCGTGCTCCACCGCCACGGTGTCGAGCTGGCCAGGCCCGCCCCACGCGAAGGTCGAGGTGACGGCCGTGAAGACCAGACCGGTCGCCACGGCGGCTGCGACGAACACCCGGCAGCGCCTGCCCTGCGTGGCAGCAGCCGCTACGAGTACGACGGCGATAAGGCCGCCGAGGAGCACGGCCGCGCCGTCCGGCCCGATCAGGTCACGCAAGTGCCAGGAGTCGTGCCAGCCGAGGGACGGCAGCAGCACATCGCGGCTGTAGAACACCACCGCGTCGAGCGGATCGCGGGGGCTGAATCGAGACGTGTGGCTCGTCACGATGATCAAGGCCTGCAGCACGCAGCCGAGCGTCCAGCCGACAGTTGCGGCCAGGTCGCGGCTTCGACGGGGCAGCACGAGCGCGCGGGCCGCGAAAAGCGGTGCGTAGAGCAGGGCGAGCGAGCTGGATGCGGCGGCGGCGAACGCGACAATCGCTGCGCCCCACGCTCCTGCGCGCGAGCGGGGTCGCCACAGCGCTGCCCAGAACAGGGCTGCGAGCAGGTACCAGATGGAGTTGACGCCGTTGTCGGCGATCTCGAGCTGCGCGACCGGCAGGAGCAGCACGGACAGTCCGAGCAGAGCGCGAAGCCACCGGGAGCTGACATGCCCGGCACTCGCGTGGTAGGTGAACAGTGCGCAGCCGGAGGCGATGAGCGCGCCCCCCGCCGCGAAAACGACCGACGCGTGCTGGATCGGCAGCAGCGCGGCGATCTGCGCGATGACGCGCGGGACCAGCTGCAGATAACCCCCGTATGCCTGCAGCAGGTGCCAGGGATGCGCGAGCGCTGCGGGCAGGTAGAGGCCGGGATCCTCGGCGTAGGCCCGGTCCCAGGACGGCCGGTGCCCCCCGATTCGGACGAGCATGACCAGCGCTCCCAGGCCAACCACGGCGACCTGGAGGAGGAGGAATGCCCACCGCGCGAGACCAGCGCGACGGGTAGCGGGCTCGGCTGGCGCAGGAAACAGGTCGGCGAGCACGGCTCGGAGGCCGTGATCTTGCCCCGTGTGCGCCAGTTGCGCCCCGGACCCGGCTTGGCCGGGCGCCCGGAGCCGAGGACCGGACACGGCTGGAACCTATCACTCACCGCGCACGCCAGATGCACAGACCGTGACGTCCGGCTACGGGCGTAGCCTATTTTTGCTGCTATCTGCCGCAGTGTCGTGCGCCCACATCACGAAAGGCCGGAAGTGCCAGCCTGGGAGTCACCGAAGCCTCCGGCCGCTGCTGTTCCGGCCCGGCCTCCCAGGATGATCGCGACTGATCTCGACGGGACGCTGCTTCGACAGGACGGCTCGGTTTCGGAGCGCACCCGGCGCGCACTGTCCGGGCTAGCTCACGTGGGCGTGGAATTGGTCATCGTCACCGCCCGGCCGCCTCGCTGGGTTGATCATTTTGCCGGCATCGCTGGCGCTCACGGAACGATGATCTGCGCTAACGGGGCATTCACGTATGACGTGGCGCGGCGTACCGTGATCCGCGCTCACGGAATGCCGCCGGCGGTGGCCAGGGCAATTGCGGCTGACCTGCGACAGGCGCTGCCGGGTATCGGATTCGCGGCCGAGCTAACCGACGGGATGCGCCTCGAACGGGAGTACCCGGCATTGCATCCGGAAGATATCCCCGCAGATGGCGCCTATTGCCCGATCGATGCGATTGACCGGCCCGTGGGCAAGCTGCTGGCGCGTTCCCTCCTGATGCCAGAAGCAGACTTTCTCCGTCAGGTCGCGTCCATCGTCGGCGCACGCGCCCAGGTCACCTACTCGGCTACCGGAGGTGTGGCGGAGATCGGTCCGCTGGGCGTGACGAAGGGGTCAGCACTAGTCGGCTGGTGCAGTGCACGAGGAATCCCGGCCAGCGACGTCTGGGCATTCGGTGACATGCCGAACGACCTGCCGATGCTGGCGTGGGCGGGAACGTCGTTCGCCGTGGCAAACGCCCACCCCGATGTGCACGCTGCGGCAAGCCACTCGTGCCCGTCGAACGATGACGACGGCGTGGCGTGCGTGGTCGAATCGCTCATCGCCGGTCTTGGCCGGATCGGCGGGCATCAGTCGCGCGACGCCGGCTCGTCGGCTAAGCGAGCCCGGCGTCCGCCGGTGAAAGCTTCGTCATCGGACACGTCACAGATGACGCTGAGCCAGGCCGGCGGGTCTGCTGCGGTCTCCTCACCACCGTCGATCTCTGCTACGAACGAGCCGTCGTCGAACTGATCGACGGCGATGACGATGCCGTCGCGCTCGACGTGGTGGCGTCGCTTGCGCAGGATCCGGGCCGGCAGCTGGCACAGCAGGGACCACTCCGCGTCGCTGAGATAGACCGAGGTGTGCGCGATCCTGCCCGGGCCGGCGCCCAGACGGACCTTCTGCCCGAGCTTGCGTGTCGTCACTCGGTCGGTCGTCACCTCCCGAAGCCGGAGCCGCGTGCCGTCGATATAGCGGTCGGTGATGTCGGAAACCCGGGTGACGCCTTCAGGGACCGCGCGTACGAGGAACCGGCGCTCGCTCTCGACGTGCGCGTATTTCAGCGGGAGCTCGCCCATAGCCCGCCCGTTCCCTTCTGACCCGACGCGCGGCTAATGGATCGGGCATGCCTCGTGGATCCACCCGCCGTCAGCCCGGAGCCGTGCCTGCTGGCCTGCGGTGATCACCGAGCCACACAGCTCGCAGACTTTGCCGGGAGCGGTGGCGTCGTTGTCGTCATAACTCAGTCGGGACCGGTGTTCCTGGCGTTCCGCGACCGCCTCGTCGCTGTCGTCATCATGGCCTCCCCATTCATACTTCGTGGCCATGATTCGTTCCTGCCGAACCGCCTCTTCTTCGGATGGGACGTTGGCGTCAGGCATTTTCGACTCCAGGTCGACCGCGGGCCGGGCCGCTCCCGGCCACTGGATCGTTAGTGTCTCACTGCGCCGCGCGCCTATGCGAGCACCGTTCCCACGGCGCTGCGATTGTGAAAACCTGATGCAGTGGTATGGCTGTCCGTCGTTATCGACAACGCCTGCACGCGGATCTGGGAAGCGTGGGGGACCGGCGCGCAGCTGACATCGATGCGGGTTAGCCCCGTGGTCTACGACGCCGTGGCCGCAGCCAGGCCCGGCGAGACGGCCCGTGGCTACCCCCTGATGCTGCTCGGCCTGCCGCTCATCGCGGACCCGGGGGTGGCCACCTACGATCCCGTCGTCATGTAAGGCTGCCAGAGCGCGGGGAAGCCGGCCGAGGAGAGGTAACGCATGCTGACCACCGAGGAGAATGAGGCGCTCTGCCGGGTCGGCCCCGGCACCCCGATGGGCATGGTTCTGCGCCGGTACTGGACGCCTGCGTTCCAGGCGGCCGACCTCCCCGAGCCCGACTGCCCGCCGATCCGCGTTACCGTCCTCGGCGAGAGCTTCGTCGCGTTCCGCGACTCTTCCGGACGGCTCGGCTTCCTCGACGAGCTGTGCTGCCACCGCGGTGCCTCGCTCGTACTCGGCCGGGTCGAGGAAGGCGGCATCCGCTGCGTTTACCACGGATGGAAGTACGCGGCGGACGGAACCATCCTGGAGACGCCTAACCTCGCGACGTCTACCTTCCGCCAGCGGGTCAGGCATGGCGCCTACCCGGTCCGCGAGGCCGGCGGACTCGGCTGGGTCTACCTCGGACCGCCCGGCACCGAGCCGCCCTTCCCCGCCTTCTCGTGGACTGGCGCGTCCCCGGCCGAGCTGGCGATCAGCGAGATGATCATGGACTGCAACTGGATGCAGGCTCAGGAAGGGTCGATCGACTCCTCGCACGTGGCGATCCTGCACCTCGACACCCTTGCCACCATGGGTGCCGGGCCGCGCAGCGTCGGGTCGTTCGACTTCCTGGGGGAGCCGTGGGACCTGGACATGCCGACGCCCGGCCCCGGGCGGGCACCGGACGCTGTCTGGCCGAGCGACGACAACGCGCCGCGGATCGAGGTCGAGAACACGCCTTTCGGATTCCACTACGCGGCCATCAGGGACGCGACCGGCGATCCGGGGAAGAAGTTCGTCCGCGTCACCGCCTTCGCCATGCCGTACACGGCATTCATCGGCGGGGTTTCCAACGGCGCGGTGATCGTCGTCCCGCGCGATGACTATACGTGCTCGTCGATCGGCGTGTTCAGGGTGCCGGAAGGCGCGGGCGGGAACGCGGTGGCTCGGCGGGCCGCCGGGGTCGACCCGGCGGTCTGGGGGCCAGAGCCGGGAAACCGGCGCATCCGGCTCCCCGCGCAGGACCGCGAGGCGATGGCGGCGGGGAGGAGCTTCGCCGGGTTCCGCGGCGGGAACAGGATCCAGGATGCCGCGGTCCAGATGTCGGAGGGCAGGCTGTACGACCGGGCGAAGGAGCACCTGGTCCCGGCAGACCTGGCCATCATCCGGATGCGGCGCCTGTTTGCCGATTCGATCGGGCTCGTGGAGGCGGGCGGCGCACCGCTTGGCCTCGGCGATGGTTGCGACTTCTCGCGAATCGGTGCGGCTTCGCAGATCATCGATGCTGATCAGCCCTGGCAGGAGCTCGTATCCGCTAACCAGGGCGTGCGTGAGCCGGCGCGGCAGGCATGAAGGTCTGGATCGAGGTCGACCGCTGCACCGGGGCCGGCTTGTGCCAGATGATCGAGCAGCAGGTTTTCGCCCTGGGGGAGGACGGCCTCGCTCGCGTCCAGCAGGATGGCCGCGTCCTGCCGCCCGGACCGGGCAACCCGGCTGAGGTAGCAGACGCTTATGCCGCCCGGGTCCGCGAGGCCAGCCGGGCGTGCCCGGGTAACTGCATCCGGTTCGAAACCGCAGCGGGCCCGTGATCCGGTGACCGCCGGAGCTGAGTCGGCGCGAGATACGGACATTAGCTGACCTCTCGCTTGGCTTTTCTCTCGGCGATCCTGAGTCGTGGCTGCGGAAGCATCTGAGCGGATGGTCTTCGTCCTTTCCGTGGTTTAGCCTCGCGTTCCTGTGGCATGGCTTCGCGACAGAATTCCTACTTACCCAATGCCGTCGGATCGGCTGAGTCCGGCTTGCTCGACCTCGTCAGCCGACGGCCGGCGGAGTTGCGGCGGCTGGCATCACTCGATGCTGTGCGGCAAGATGATGGCGTGAATGCTGTAGTCAACTTCGCCGAGAGCTACTGGTGGCTGATCTTCATCGTGCCGCCCGTCCTCGGCGGGGCACTGCAGCGTCGTCACGCGCGGAGGCTGGCCATCATCGCCGCCAGAGGTGAGCTTGAGGAGAAGAGACAAGCTGCGCTTAGCCCGCGGCCAGGCCCGCAGCCGGTCTGCGGATGCAGCCATCATCTGAGCTTCCACAGCCCGACGACGGGCGGCTGCGCGGTCGAGGATTGCCGCTGTCAGCAGTACGTGGGCCCCGAGCCCCTAGGCCACGTGTTCGCCCAGCCGCTGATAGATCCGGGCACGGCCAGCTCGCCATGACGGCTGGCTGTTGCGTATCGAGCGTCGCTTACGCGCCGTACTCAATCCGCTAACGCGCGCACCGCTTGAGTCGACCGGCTGCCTGGGCGTTGCGCAATGGCGGACCGGAAAAGTGATAGCTCATCCTTATCCCGCCGGTGCTTCGCGGAGCGTCATCGTCCGGGCGCGGATCGATTCTGCGCTGCGCAGGGCAGGCACGGGTACCACTGTCGGCTGGCTCGATCCCGCAATGGCACGCCGGTAGACAGCCTCGTAGCCGGCCGCCATCAGGTCGGTGGTGAAATTCTGCTTCACGTGCTTCCGGCAGATCCAGGGGTCAAGGCGCCGGGCTTCATGGATCGCCCCAGCCAGCTCGCCCGGGTGATCGACTATGACGCCGGTCTGACCGGGCAGGATGAGTTCCGGAGCGGCGCCTCGGCGCATCGCTACAACGGGGGTACCGCACGCCATTGCCTCGATCACGACCAGACCAAATGGCTCGTCCCAGCAGATAGGGAACACCAGGCAAGATGCGCGCGCCAGTAGATCGCGCTTGGCGGCCGCGTCAGCGACGCCGAACATCGTGGTGTCCGGGCCAAGCCTGGGCTCGACCTCGCGGCTGAAGTAGGCGCGTTCGACTGGCTCTATGCACTTTCCGGCCAGCACTATCGGCAACCTGGCCTCGCGGGCAGCCTCGATAGCCAGGTGGGGCGCCTTTTCCGGATGAAACCTGCCCAGGAACAAGACGAATTCGTCCTTCTCTGCCCGGAACGGGAAGGTGTCAACGCGGATCGCGTTATGCACCGTCGCTGTCCAGGGCAGCTCCGGGGCCTTCGCGCGCTGCGCGTCAGAGATCGCAACCAGACTGACGGTGTTGCCGAGCGCGCCGTAGTAGGTACCGTATTCGCCAGTGGCAGGGCCATGAACCGTGATCACTGTCGGGACAACCCGGCCACGGGCCAGCAACGGGCTGGCGAGGGTGTGGTCGTGCACCACGTCGGCACCGAGATCCTCCAGCAACTGCCCGACCCGAGCTGCGTGCACGACCTCAGGGAGGGGCTCGCCCAGCTGTTCCGCGGGCGGCTGCTGATACGTGGCGAGAAACCGTTGCGCGCGCGTGCGGTGCCGGCCTGCGCCGATCAGAGTCACCTGATGGTCTCGGTCGATCAGGGCGTCGACGAGGTCGGCCACCACAGCCTCGACGCCGCCGTAGGCCGTCGGCGGAACGCTGAAATACGGCGGGGCGATCATTGCGACGTTTAATTGTCTGTTCCCTGTGCCCACCGTCGGAATGTTGGTGAGAGCCAGGTCAGGCTGGTTCACTAACTGCCTCCTTGCGCTACGTGTCGGGTGCAGCCCTCGCCGCGCCCAGGAACCAACCCGCTCCGCGAGGAGGTTACCGGTTCTCTAACCGGACGGTAGTAACAACGCCAGCAATGGTTCGACCCGCGACCAGGAATGGCATGCGTATTGCCATCCGCGACGCCCACAGCTAATCGCCCGGCCTCGATCGCCGGTTACCTGGGGATTGGACATGTTGATAAGACAAGCTGTGGAAAAGCCGTTTCCGGCCCAGGGTGCGAGCTGGCTAATCCGCCGTCAGGCGTGCGCGCTGGGGGCGCAGGAAGCCGGCAGCCAGCAGAAACTGCGCGGCAACGTAGGTCGGCATGACGGCCGATTCCTGGCGCGGGACCGCGTTGATGCCGGCCAGGCCGCACGCGATCAGGGCGTCTGAGGCGACGAAGAGCGCGCCGCCAGCGGCGGCCTCTCGGTTGCGTCCCGATGCCAGGACGGCCATGGAGACCAGCAGCAGGCTGTAGGCCGCTACCGGGACGCGCAAGCGCCCGAGACGTCGACACAGGACTGCGATGAGGACTACCCACAGCGCTGCGTACCCGGCGGCGACTCGGGCGTGTATGCCGCGGGCCGCGCCGTCCCGGGCGAGCGCGGTGATGTAGCAGGCGTGGGCCGCGGCGAAGGCGCCCATGCCAGGCACGAACCAGCTCTCCGGGGACAGCAGCGCGGTGTCGCCGAATCCGGACAGGAGCATGCCAGCAGCCGCAAGCCGGATGTGCTCCTTGCGCTCGCCAGCGGCGACGCGCGCGAACGCGGCCAGGACCGGCATGAGCAGCGGTTTGGTCGCCCATTCACCCGCGCGGAAGCGCTTCGCGGCGGACGCGGAGCTGGCGATGCCGAGAGCCGCATACAGTCCGGCCAGCAACCTGGAGCGGGCGCGGGCCGTGAGACGAGGCACGCGGGAGATACTACGGCCAGCCTGCGGGCAATCTGCCCGGCTGGTCCGGCGGCGGTCACCGGTCCGCGGTAACCGCCCTGAGGTCTTCGATCGACTCCCGGATCAGGGCTGCGAAATCCCGTTGCTGGGGTTCGCTGACCCAGCGCTGAAAAGCGGTCTTGAAAGCGGCGATCCCTGCCTCCGCTGCGAGCGTCGCAGCGGGCTCGCCGACGCCCCGTTCGCGCAACGCCACCGCGATCGCCGAGGCGAGCTTGGCCATCTTGATCAGCTCGCGCTCCCGGAGGCCGGGGTTCGCCTCGATGACGGCCTGGCGCTTGACGGAGTAGTCGCGGACTCCCTGAAAGAACTCGGCAGTTGCCTCGAGAGCCCAGGTAACTGCCTCGAGCGGAGTATCGGAAGCTCGCGCGCCAGCAACCCTGGTAACGATGCCTTCCTGCAAGGCATCAGAGCCGTAGAACAGCACCTCAGGCTTGTCCGTGAAGTACCGGAAGAACGTCCGCTCGGTCAGTCCCGCCCGCTTGGCGATCTCTGCAACCGTGGTTTGCTCGAACCCGCGCTCGCCGTAGAGCTCCAGGGCTGCCTGCCGCAGCCGCTCCCGTGCGTTGGGCTCCCATCGGGCCATGAATTAATCATAGCTGATGACAGTCACTGAAAAGCGCCAGTCCGACGGATGGCAGTGGCTGACATCGCATACTATGATGGCAGTGACTGACATCGATTAGCCGCCGCCTCAGCGATGCGACGGTCGTCTTGACCAGGGAGGTTCATCATGCGCGTTCTCGTGACGGGTGCATCCGGCTGGATCGGATCCGGCTTGGTGCCCGAGCTCATTGCCGCCGGTCATGAAGTAATCGGCCTGGCTCGGTCTGATGATGCGGCCAAGGCCGTTGCAGCTCTCGGCGCCGAGGTGTGCCGCGGGTCGATAGAGGACCTGGACCGGCTCCGCGACGCCGCGCAGTCGGCCGATGGGGTAGTCCATCTGGCCTTCCGCCACGACCTCATCTATTCCGGGGACATGGCGGGGGCGGCGGTCGCGGACCGCCGCGCTATCGAGGTGCTCGGTGAAACCCTGGCCGGGTCGGACCGGCCGCTCGTGATTGCGTCGGGGGTTTTCGGGCTGGCGCCGGGCAGGGTTGCGACCGAGGCGGACGCTACCGAGGCTGACGAGCACCTCTACGCGGCGGCCGGGCCTGCAGCCGACCGGCTTGCCAGCGCCCACTTCACCGCCGCGCTTGCGTCTCGAGGCGTCCGCTCGTCGGTCTTGCGGCTGCCGCCGACGTGCCATGGCGAGGGCGACAACGGTTTCATGGCCAGGATCGTGGACGTTGCCCGTCAGCGGGGTGTCTCTGGCTACGTCGGCGACGGCTCAGATCGGTGGCCCGCCACGCACCGGCTCGACGCAGCACACGCATTCCGCCTGGCGCTGGAGAGAGCCCCGGCAGGCTCGACGTGGCACGCGGTTGCCGAAGAGGGCGTTCCGGTCCGCGACTTTGCGGAGGTCATTGGGCGCAAGCTCGGCATCCCCGTCGTGTCGGTGTCTCCCGCCGACGCTGCGGGCCACTTCGGGTTCCTCGGTCTTCTCCTGCAGATCGACAGCCGGGCTTCCAGTACCCGGACCCGTGAGGCACTCGGGTGGCAGCCGGCCCACCCGGCGCTTCTCGAGGACCTCGGGCAGGATCACTACTACGCCAGGCCGCGTCCGTGATCGCAGCGGAGGGGCCCGCGCTCTCCCCTCCGTGAGCGCGGGCCCCTGCCACCCCGGGTGGCCTGACGGCATGACAATCCGGAGTGACTCATGGGCTGCAATAAGACGAGCGTGGTCAGAGTGAACAGTGCCCAGTATAGGACGCTCTGTCCGCTTGCCCGGTTTACCGGACAAGGCAACTTGCCCGGCGCTGCCGCTGCGGCTCACCCGGCGGTTATCTTGTCCGCTTGAGCGGGCACGCCAGCAGCGTGACCGAGCGCGATGAGGCGAATGCTCTGTGGGTAGGCGCGGCCGACCTCGTGCTGTACCCGGAGGCGCCCATACCCCTGTTTGCGCAGCTGGCCAGGGCTATCAGGTTCCGGATAGCGAACTGGAGCCTGCCTGCCGGGCGCTGCTGCCGTCGGAGCCTGCTTTCGCCGAGCGGCACAATCTGAGCCGCGAAACGGTGGCCAGGGCTTACCGGCTGCTGAGAGACGCCGGGGCAATCAAGTCACGGCGCGGCGTCGGCTGGTTCGTCAGCGAGGAGATACCCGTTATCGCGGTAACGGTCGGGCCTGGTAGCACGATCAGTGCCCGCCCGATCCGGCCGGGAGACGTGGACACCATCCAGAACCCGGTGGTGATGCTGATGACTGGTTCCCTGATTGTCCAGGAGCCAGGGAAACAGCCGGTCGCCTACGACCCCATGCGGACGCTCATAGTCGTTCCCGGTCCGGCCCGCGCGACGCGCGGCCAGAAATCTGCGAAAGCCTCGCGTGCCGGCAACGCCAGCGCGCACTAGTGTTCCTGGCCATGAGCGAGCCCGCGGCAGCCTGGGTGGTAGCGGGCGCACCCGGGGCCGGCAAATCAACCGTCGCGCGGCTGCTGCTCGCGTCTGTAAGCCCGGTGCCGGCGCTGCTGGACAAGGACACCATGTACGGATCGTTCGTGGCGGCCATCCTGGCCGCCTCGGGCCGGGCTGCTGGCGAACGCGAGGGGCCCTGGTACGACGACCACATCAAGGTCCACGAGTATGGCGGCATGGCGGCTACGGCTCGCGAGATCCGCTCCCGTGGATGCCCGGTGCTGCTGTCCGCCCCCTTCACCGAGCAGATCCATGATTCCGGGCGGTGGCAGTCATGGGTCGCCGGGCTCGGCGGCGGCGCCGTGCGCCTGGTCTGGGTCCGGACCGATGCTCACACCCTGCGCCAGCGGCTCGTGGAGCGAGCATCGGAGCGCGACTCGGCGAAGCTCGCGGCTTTCCGCCAGTTCGCAGCCCGGATGCAGCTCGAGGTCGAGCCGTCCGCGCCGTACCACACTGTCGACAACCGGCTGAGCGCGCCGGCTGACCTGCAGACGCAGGTATCAGCGCTGGTGGATAGCTTCGCTCGCTGACTTCGCCGCTGACTTCGGCCGCAGGTGCCGGGCGCTCGCCGTCACGTACCGGAATAGGCCGGCGCGAAGAAGACCAAGACCGCCAGATCCTCGGTGACCTCATGGAAGCGGTGCTCCTCGCCAGCCGGGACGAACAGGGTAGCTCCAGGGCCGACCTGGGCGGTGCGCCGGCCGGCGGTGAAAGTCGTCAGGAACCTGGGAAGCGACCTTCGTTCTTGAGCGACCCCGGGGAAGGCGGCGCGTGTCGCGCGCCGCGTTCCCGGGGGTCGTCAGCGGTTCGGTGGACTAGCCGAAATTCGCGGTCTTGACCTGGAAGGAAGCGGACTGCGTCAGCAGAAGACCGGCGATCGTCACCGTGTACTGACCGACGTGCATACCGGTCGTGTCGATGCTGACGGTCACCGTACCGTTGCCGTCCGGGCCGGTCACGACAGGCGGAACCAAAGTGGACCTATGCCCGGTTCCGGTGACGGTGACGGTGATGGTGTCCCACGTCTGTCCGGGCACCGTCGATGTCGGGTCGGCGAACGGTGGTCCGGTTACCCCGAACTGGCCAGGAAGCGGCGGGAACACGCCGAATCCATCCAGGACCGACGTGCCGTTCGGGGTCCTGCCCGGGATGAATCCGTTCCCCGTGATGGTGACGGTCTGACCGGTGGCCACCTGACCGGCGGACGAGCCGATGCTGGCTTGCAACTGGCTCAGCTCATCCTGTGCCACCCGGGCCGGCGTGTCAGGCCCGTGCTGGCTGTCGATCTGCGCCACCAGGGCCGGCACGAAGTCCGGCGCGTAGATGGTGCCCCAGCCGGACGCGATGTCGTACCCGGGACCTGTCGCGAACCCGGTGACGTTGTAGGCGCTGTTCGTGTATCCGGCCGGGACGTCGACGATGCCGTCCGCCGCACCGCTTGGACCGATCGCTGCCAGCGCCGGGTTAACCGTGCCCAGGTCTCCTCCATTCACCTGCGTGGCCAGCGCGAGGATGCCGGCGAAGGTGGGCGAGGCCTGCGAGGTGCCGTCAGATGCGTCCATCGCGATGTCGGGGAACGCCCGGCCGGTAAGGCCCGCCAGCGCCGGGATGCCCTGCTGCCATGCGGGCTGCGGGTAGACGGTCGATACGCCGGCGCCCTCGGCGTCGGAGTGAGCGTTCGGTGCGGTCCACAGCGCGTCCGGGGCTGTGCGGCCGCCTGTGGTGGCAAGGCCAGCGTTGGGGATAGTGCCGCCGACGGCGGTCACCCATGGATTGTCGGCCACGTGACCTGCGGTGACGCCGATCGCCGGTGTGCACTGGCCGGTGTCGCCGAGCACCGGCGGATCGGTCGGGCCGCAGTCACCGGAGGCGAACATCACCGGGATGTCGCTCGCAGCGGCGTCGAGCAGCGCCGGATCCAGCGAATGGATAGCCGCCTGCTGACTGGCACCCGGGTTTGTCGGGTCGTTGATGAAGTCGGTTTCTCCGTCACCCAGGCTCACCGAGATGACGTCGGCCAGGTGCTGGTCGGCGATCATCTCGATCGCCTGGGCTACCTGTGGCCAGCCCTGGATGCCGATTGTCTCCGGCACGGGCGGGCTGACGAAAAGAATGTTTGCGTAGGGAGCCATCGAGTGGATCGCCTCCGCGTCGAGTCGATCCTCGCCAGTACTGCACTCGATCTGACACGTTGCGGCCGGGTTGGCCGGCGCCGGGAGCGCCATCTCGGTGATGTTCGCCGGCGGCAGGTCCATCGCCGCGTCGTAGGTCGCCATCGACGCCTGGAGACTCGGATCCGGGTTAGTGACGATGTACGCCACTGTCACGCCTGAGCCGTCGATCCCTTGGTTCCAGAGGTTGTGGACGCCGTAATCGATGATGTCTTCCTGCGCGGTCGGGTCGGGGAAGCGCAGCCTGAGAGAATGCCCTGCGGCGATCTTCGCCTCGATGGCGTTGTACGTCGCATTCGTAGCCGCGATGCGCACAGCGGGTGGCGGAACGCCCGGGATGGCGCCAGCCGACGTGGCACCGCTTGCCAGCGCTGGAGCTGCGAGCGCGGTGCTGGCAGCTAATAAGCCGCCAATGCTGACGATGAGAAGAGGTCTAGCGACCATGCGACGGCCTCCTTGCCGTTGATCATCGACCCCCCTGTCAACGACGCTAGATCAACGCCCGAAGCCCGACAAGGCGTGAGCCCGGCCCGCGACCCGGGCTTACGGACCATCCGGTCGGCGCATCACGATGTCGAGCGCCGGCCACGGTGGGCCCTCGCGGAGAGCGCTGAGGAGTTGACGAGCTGCTAGCTGCCCGTTCGGGAACTGGTCGCCCGGATCCCAGCGCCACGCTGCGACCATGGCAAGAACAAGGCCCCGGCACTCACTGAGCAGTTCCCCGTCAGCGTGCGCGTAACGCTCGCTGACATCTTCGGGGACATGGGCGAGGTCGAACTCGACGGGCCCACGGCAACACGTCTCGAGATCGATGAATAGCAGTCCGGTCTTCGTGCTGAGCACGTTGCCCGGGTGCGGCTCGCCGTGCAGTAGCTGCTCCGCAGCGCCGCAGTCGACGATCGCTTGTCTCCGGCTCCGCAGCGTGTTGATGAGGAGCTCCCGATCCGCGTCGGCAAGCTCCGGAGTAAGGCTGCTGCTCTCCACCAGCTGCTGAGCCTCTTCCACTCGGTCTGTGAAGTGCGGGTTCCTCACATCGAGCTCGCGCATGCCCGCATGCAGTCGCGCCAGCGCAGCCGCATAGTCGGCTGGTGAGACCTGCCGAGGTGGCACAGGGTTGTAGTAGGTCCACAGCGTGACGACGAAGCCATCGCGCTCATAGGCACGTGGCTGTACTCGGGGTTCCAGGGCCGCCACCGGGCTCCCGGTTTCGGCGAGCCGCTGGGCGAGCTCGACCTCGAACTGTGCGACCTGATGCGCTGCCGGTGCGACTCGGGCAAGGACGTCACAAGGCAGCAGCCGCACCGTGAGCTTGTTCGAATTGTGAACAACGATCGCGTCATCGACGGTCAGGCCAAGCGCCGAGGCGGTTGACGTGGCCGCAGCCACCGCGCGCTGAGTCTCAGATGGCTGCATCCAGCAGATTTTCTCACCGTTGCTTGTCCCACCGGAGGGTGTACCGGAAGAAGAGACGCCGACGGACCGAGTTACCCGGCAGGTGGGTTCTGGCAGCAATATTTATCTCGGCCACGGTGGTGGCAGGGTCCATCATCGGCATGCCTGGCTGCCCGTCCCGCTGACTGAACTGGGCGGACCGGGGATGCTTGATCATCCCCATCATTGGGTTGGCGGCACCCGAGACGACGTCGAATGCCAGATCGGCCAGCGAGTCCGCACGGGCCAGGCCCACGACCAGCAGGCGGCCGCCAGGCGCCAGCAGCCGGGGGATCCGGGCGAGGGTTAACTCGAGGTCGAGATGGTGCAGCACGGCCACCATGGTGATCAGGTCAGCCCCGCCGTCGCCTGCGCTCGCATTGAAGTCAGCGAATGCGCATCGGTAGATGCTCACCTGCGGAAGGCCGCGAAGGCGCGCGCTCGCCGCGGCGGCCATGCCTTCATTACGGTCGATTCCGGTGACGTGGGTGAAGTGGGTGGCCAGCTTCCCGGCGAGCACGCCTTTCCCGCAGCCGATGTCCACCGCAGCGTGGCGGCGGGCGGGCAGGTTGCGCAGAATCCAGCCGTGAAAGTAGTCGTTGTGGTTCCACGGGTGGCGCGCATTGATCTTGGCCAGCGCCTGATGCAGAGGCCCCGGGAGGTCCCTGATATCCATGCCGGGCAGCCTGCCACGCGGCGGGTCGAGGTGCCCCGCGCTTCGGGTTCCCGGGCGATGTCCCGTGACAGCACATGGCCGGTCGGCGACTACCCGGTCAGCCTGCGGAGGTGCTCC
Organism: uncultured Actinomycetota bacterium; assembly: GCA_963718765.1. GTDB lineage: Bacteria > Actinomycetota > Actinomycetes > Streptosporangiales > Streptosporangiaceae > JAJYUU01. The sequence goes on along the minus strand of CAVQZV010000011.1, from coordinate 580,015 downwards.
GCATACACATCCGGGAACGTGCGCAGGATGGTGATCGGATTTGCGTACTCTTCCCAGCTCACGATCCGGCCGTCGCGCCAGTCGAAGCGGAAAACGTAGACGTTGCGATACGGCCGGCCGTCGGTGGTGCGGAAATCGCCCTGGGTCTGTACGAAGGTCGTGAGCCCATCCGTGGAAGTGGTGATCCGCCTGTCCGCAAAGTGAGCCGAGCGATGCAGGGCGCCGATCGAGTTCACGCGGCCGACAAACGCGGCCAGGCCCTCGACCCGCTCCGCGTCATCCGCCTCGCCGCTGGCCGTCATCAGGGTGCTCCAGACGACGTCGGGGTGGAGCATCCTGCCGACGCCGGCGCGATCGCCGGCTTCGAGCAGGTCGAGGAATCGGTTGGTGGCCGCGGCCACGTCTAGCTGGGTGCTCATCGTGCTTCCCGTATCCTTTCCTCGGTACTCAGTTCCATTTAGTATTAGATGCCGTACGGTTCTCGATGTCAACACGAGGTATACTGGGCGCCATGGCAGAGGGCGTTCCCCGGCCGGCGTCACTCCGGGACCGTAAGCGGCGGCGCGCCGAGGAGGCGATCCGCAAAGCAGCCCTCGAGTTGTTCAGTGAACGCGGCTACGACCAGGTCAGCGTCACCGAGATCGCAGAGCGGGCGGAGGTCGGCCGGACGACCTTCTTCCGCTACTTCGGGGACAAGCAGGAAGTACTCTTCCCTGACCCGGCGCAGGAGTCCGCCGAAGCCGTGGCCGGAGTCGGGAGGCCCGCCAGCGCCATCGGCTCATCGCTGCCAGCGGCGCTCCGGAGCGTGCGGGCCGTCGTGACCGCATTCGTCGGACATATCACGGCCGTCCCCGCCGACTACGACCGGCACCAGAGTCTCGTGCGCCAGAATCCCGAGCTCTACGCCCGCAGCGTGGTCAAACAACGCCGCTACGCCGATCTGCTGACCGCTCAGCTCCGCGGCTGGGGCGCCGACCCCGTCATCGCCCGGCAGGCAGCGGAACTGGGTCTCGCCTGCTTCTATACCGCCCAGGCTGAGGCAGCTGACGACCCGCGCGCTCTTTCTCGCCATCTGGCGCGCGCCTTCGACCGGCTGGAGCTGCAGTCATCCGCGTTACCGCGCGGTGAGCGGCGACTGAGCAGGCCTGACGGTCGCGCAGACACCGACAGCATGCCCGCTGGCTACGGCACGTAATGAAGCGGCAGAATGCGCCATCTAAATCGGTTCCCTACATACTGTGACGGAGAGTGTCCCGTGACAGCCATCATGTCGTGCAGAACCCCGACGCCTCAGACGAGGACACAACTGTAGCGCCGATAATGCACATTATGTTAAGTAGAAGTTTGTTCCGGCCCTGCCCCGTGCTCAGCACGGCGGCGCGCGATCGAGTCCCTCAGCGCCAGATGCCGGCCGGCGGTCATGGCCCGCGGCACTTCCCAGGAAACACTCTGTCATCGCAACGACGATGCGGGATTCGTCCGGAAACTACCGATACGCCCGGTACCGATCAGCCACAGTGGCAGTGCCAGGAGACCGCTGATGAACAGCATGAGGTCGGAGAAGTTGTCGCTGCCACTGGCGTAAGAGGCCGCGGTGATCAGCATCACCAGCGCGGTGCCGATGGTGCAGCCGAGCTGCGCGCGATGCCCGGGTCGCGGTATGGCCGCGGCGAGTGCGAGCATTCCGGCGCCAATGAGCGCGAACGCGGCGACCGCGAATGCCTGGCTGATGGTGTCGATGGTGAAGGCGATCGAGTTGGACCGAACTGTCTCACTGAACCTGGCCGATCCGCCGATTTGTCTCACTGAATCTCGTCCGCGCGGTCAGCCAATGTTGTGGCGGTGCGCGTAGCCGATCGCGGCGGCGCGGTCCCGCGAGCCGGTCTTGGCGAAGATCCGGCTGATGTGGGTCTTGACCGTGTGGTTGCTCACGAACAGCTGCGCGGCAATCTCCGGGTTGGTCATCCCGTGGGCGATCATGCCCAGGATCTCTGCCTCGCGCTCGGTCAGGCCGTCAGGGGGCGACGCGCTCCTGGCGGGCTCGGCCCTCGGGGGGGCTTCCGTGGCGGCGAGCAGCGTCGCGTGCACGCGGGGGTCGAAGACCGTCAGCCCGCCTACCGCGGCGCGCAGCGCCCGGGCGATCTCGGTGTGGTCGGCGTCCTTGGTGAGGTAGCTGCGCGCGCCGGCTCGGAGTGCGTCCAGGACTGAGCTGTCGTCCGCGTAGGTGGTGAGTACGACGATCGCGACCTCGGGGTGCTCGGCGGTCAGGCGGCGGATGGCGCCGATGCCGTCCAGGACGGGCATGTGCAGGTCGAGCAGGATGGCGTCGGGGTGGTACTCGGTCACGAGATTCAGGGCCTGATACCCATCCGCGGCGGCGCCAACCACCTCGATGTCGGGTACGGCGTCGAGCAGCAGGACGAGGCCCTGGCGCACGCTGGCCTGATCATCGGCGATGACGAGGCGGAGCGGCGCCCCCGCCGGCGGGGTGGTCATGAAGCCATGGTCTCAGGCTGGCGGCGCGGTAGTTCGGCGGTCACGATCCACTGGCCGTCGACGCGCCCGGCCTCGAGGGTGCCGTTCAGCAGCCGGATCCGTTCGTGCATGCCGGTGAGCCCGTAGCCGCCGTTGACGGTGCTCACGTCCGCCGGCTGGCGGGTGTCCGTGTCCGGGGGCAGGTCGTTGCTGACGGTGAGCCGGACAGTGGCGTCGCTGTAGTCAAGACGCACCGCCACGGACTGACCCGTAGCGTGCTTGGCCGCGTTGATCAGGGCCTCCTGGGCGATGCGTAGCACCGCGAGCGTGGCGTCTGGGGGCAGGGCCGCGGGGACGCCGCCGGTGTCGTAGCTGACGTGGACGTGATACCGCTGCGCGTGGGTGTCGGTGACCAGGGCGAGTTCCCCATCCAGCGGCAGGGTGTCGGTGCGCAGAGCCTGAACCGCGCGGCGGGTCTCCACGAGGCCCTCGGCGGCCATCTGCTGGGCCGCGGCCAGCAGGTCGCTGGCCTGGTCGGCGTCCTTGTGCAGCACTGACCGCGCCGCCTGGATCTGGATTCCGAGCGCGCCGAGCGAGTGGGCGAGCACGTCGTGGATCTCCCGGGCGATGCGGGCGCGCTCGTCGAGGAGGTCGGCCCGGCGCTGCTCGGCCTGCAGCTGCTCGCGCTGGGCCAGCAGCGCCGCCGCCTGCTCCGCCTGGACCCTGTACCTGCCCCAGTTGTACCCGATCACCAGGCCGGCGAGCACGATCGCAGGGAGCCCGAGCAGCGTGCCGTAGCTCTGGCCGAAAACCAGCCCGCTGACCTCGATCGCGAGTATGCCCGCCGCGGTCACGGCCACCGCTGCTGCGAGGTCACTGTTGACGCCCGCGGCCATCGCCGCCACCAACGCGAAGACCACCATGGCCGAACCGCCGCCGCCAGCGCCGGCCGCGAACCCCGAGGCGCCGGCGATCACCCCGCGGAGCACGGGCAGCGCCCAGGCGGGATATCGCGCCTCGGCGGCGGGCACCTCCAGCACGGTCCAGGCCAGCAGTGCCAGGCCAAGCACGGCGTAGCACGCGATCTGAACCGGCAGGGCGTACGGCGCGCTCGGCGGAGCAATGAGGAACGCCAGCAGGCCGAGCCATACGAAGCCGAGGGCGCGAGCCAGCGCGTTGACCGTGCGCAGCATTCCTCCAGTATCAGCCGGGGCGTGGTAGCCGCACGTCAGCCCGCGGACTGACGCCCGGGCTGACCCGCCGGGGACGCTCTGGTACCGCCTGGTACCAGAGCGGGCCCGTCATTCTCATGCCGGGGACCAGCCTGTGCTCTGACGCGCTCACCAGCGCAATTGGCGAATGTGGAGTCGTTATCGAAGCCCACTCGAAGGAGCGCGAGATGCTTTCCGAACTGACCGAGGCAATGATCGTCAACGGCGTCGTGCTCGCCACCGTGCTGGCCACGGACCTCGGCCCCGCGCGCAAGCTCAGCAAGATACGGCTGCTGCGTCCCGTGATCGCCGCTGCGGTGATCATCCCGTTCTTTGTCGACTGGCCGGCCACCCGCGGGATGGCCCTGGCGGTGGAGATCGCGGGCGTCGCCGCCGGCGTACTGTGCGGGCTGGCCGCCAGCGCCCTGATGGGCGTCTACCGGAGCCCGACGACCGGCAAGCCGGTCAGCCGGGCCGGGTTGCCGTATGCGATCTTCTGGACCGCCATCATCGGCGCCCGCGCGGCCTTCTCCTACGGCTCCGTGCACTGGTTCACCGCCCCGTTGGTGAACTGGGGCCTCGCGCATGAGGTCAGCATCGCTGCCCTCACCGACGGGCTGATCTTCATGGCCATCGCGATGATCCTGGTGCGCACGATCGCCCTCGGCGTGCGCGCGTCCCGGCTTCCGGCCCGGGCCCTCGAGCCGCGCAGCGTCAAGGCCGCCGCCGGGAGCGGCCGGCCCGAGGCCTGACACCGGGAGCGGCCAGCCTAAGGCCCGGATGGCGCCGGCGCCATCCGGGCCCCACGCGTCTGTCATCCCGCGCCAGCACCGGTGCCTTCCGGTCCCGCCGGCGCGCCCGTGATGATGGCGAGGTCCACAACCAGGCGATCCTGAGCCGGCACATCAACGACAAGCCCGCGCTGCTGCTGTGCTCCGTCTCAGCCGATTGCGCAACCGGGCTTTGCCTGTGCCTCGCCCGAGTTACTGCTCATCATCAGGCACGACTCGTCCACCGCTTCGAAGGCGCTGGCCGGAATCTGTTTCAGCATGGATACCAACGCGTCTGGCCACTGCGGATACGCACTGCCCTGGAAGTACCAGTTACTCCCGTTATCAGCCAAAATAAGCCCGTAATTCTGCATCTCCGTCAGCACAACCCGGGCATCCGCGCAGTACGACTGCGAGCTGGTGCAGAACGTGGCGACGTCGAAGCTGGCCTTCAGGCGGAACCGGGCACCCATCGGCGGCACTGCCGACATCGAGCCTGATCCTGCCTCGTGCCGGGCGGGCCACACATACGCCGCCGCCGTCGATTCGGCGGTGAACCGGATCGCGTGCGTGACGGGCCGGCCGCTCGCTACCGCAGCCTGAATCTGGGCGTAGTCGAGCAGACCCGGCAGGATTGGCAGTCCGGCAGCGTCCGCTGAGGTCCATCCGGCCGGCCGAAGCGCATTGGACGTCAGCTGCCAGATGGCGCCGGAGCCCGCCGTCGAGCCGCTCGCGCTGTAGTGGGCGTCATACAGCTCGTACAGCGTGCAGGCCGACGGATTCACCATGATGGCGTGCCGGTCGCCGTCGGCGCTCGGCCCGCCCTCGATGGGAGTATCGGGCCCGAACGGGTACGGACCAGCATCGCTCTCGCTGTCGTACTGGAAGCTGACCGGCACCAGCGGATGCGCGATCGTGACGACAGTGAACGGCATGCCGTACGGATAGCCGCCGGGATCGGGCCCGAAGTCAGGGTGCAGGTACGTGGACGACGAATTCATGCTGTGCATCCAGGCGGCACTGTTCGAGTCCACCGGCAGCTTGGAGACGTTGGTATTCCACACGTTGTCAGCAGGGAACATCGGGCAGTTGGGCGCGCCCGCCACAGTGGTCCCGGTGACGGTGACGGCGGCGGGCGGACTGGACTCGGGCGATGGCGACGTTGTCGGCTGCACGGAGTGCTCGGCCGACATGCCCGCCCTTACTGCGCCGTTTCCAAGGGTCCCCTCGGCAGCTGTGCTGGCTCCGGAAGAGCAGCCGGCGCCAGCTGCAAGAACCGCAATCAGCGCGGCGGCCGCGCCCACTCGCCCGGCCCGCGTAGTCAGGCGTGAGGCTAGCGGGATCACCGTCGCATCCTGGCACGGACCCACCAGGGGTATCGGCGATCCGGTGAAAAGGGCGTGCACTGTCCAAACGCCCACGCTGAAGCAAGCGCGCGATAATCGGGGCCATGGCCTCGGTTCCCCCGGCTAGGCACCTGCTGCGCGCAAGAGACCTGGCCGATGCGCGGTACTTCGAGCCTCTGACCGTCGGCGACATGGCCAGGGCGGCCGGGCTGTCGCGGTCCCACTTCAGCGCGCAGTTCAGGCGCGCCTTCGGCGAGTCGCCCCATTCCTACCTGCTGACCAGGCGACTGGAACGGGCCGCCGCGCTGCTCCGCAACACCGACTACACAGTCGCCGACATCTGCTTCCGCGTCGGTCTCGACAGTGTTGGCTCGTTCACCAGCAGCTTCCGCCGCGCCTACGGCAGGACGCCGACCGCGTACCGGGCCCAGTTCCCTCCTGCGGCGGCATACGCGGTGATCCCGGAGTGCATGCTGCGGGTGTACGGCAGGCCGCAACACCGGACGTTTGGAGAAGACGCCTCCGGGGCGGCGTAGCTACCGTTGCAGGCGATCGATCCGAGCAGACGGGAGACTGCGATGATCAAGGTTGCCAGCGCCCAGCTGTGGGTGCACGACCAGGACGACGCGCGGAGTTCTACACCAAGAAGGTGGGTATGGAGGTGCGTTCCGACGTGACCGTGCCCGAGATGGGGAACTTCCGCTGGCTCACGGTGGGCATGCCGGGCCAGCCGGATTTCGAGGTGACGCTGATGTCCATCCCGGGCCCGCCGGTCATGGACGTCGCCACCGCAGAGCAGGTGCGCGACCTGATGGCGAAAGGCTTCGCCGGCACAGTGTTCTTCAACACCGACGACTGCCAGGCGTCGTACGACGAGATGACGGCGCGCGGAGTCGAGTTCACCGGCAAGCCTGAGCGGGTGCCCTACGGCATTGACTGCGCGTTCCGCGACCCCTCTGGCAACAACATCCGCCTGGTTCAGCTGCTGCCATAACGCTCGTCGCCCGGCCGGTCACCATCAAAGACCGCCCGGTGGCCCACTCGCGCGACTACCCCGAGGCCGTTGTCGGGTGTCCACCAGGACTGGCCCGGCGCTCCCCCGCTTCTGTCTCCTTCGCCGTTGTGGCGCTGCTGCTCACGGTTGACGTGCTGGCACGAGCAATCATATTCTTTATCTATGACTATAGATAAAGGGTCTGATGTGGCTTCGGGCCCGGGAGCTGAGGGCGTCGCCGCAAGACCTGCGGGTGCTCGGGCCGGGAGCGGCGGTGCGGGCGCCTCCGGCTCGCCGATCGAGTTCCGGCTTGACCCGTCGTCAGGGGTGCCGACGTATCGGCAGCTGGTGCAGCAGGTCGAGCACGCGCTCCGGCTCGGCTTCCTCAAGCCAGGCGACCAGCTCCCGACGGTCAAGGGCACTGTTACCGCGCTGGCCATCAATCCGAACACTGTGCTGAAGGCCTACCGGGAGCTTGAGCAGCGGGGCCTGGCGGCGGGCCGGCCCGGCCGGGGCACGTTTGTCCGTGGCGCGCTCAACCAGGTGCCGCTGTCCGAACTGGCGAAGCTGCGCCAGACGCTGGTCAGCTGGCTGAGCACCGCGGATGCAGCGGGCCTGGACGAAGACGGCATCGTGGCCCTGTTCACCAGCGCACTGCGGGATACTCGCGCCCGCCCGACTGCCAGCCGGAATGCGCAGGCCTCAGCGGGAACGGCAGGCGTCGCATGAACGTCATCGAAACCAAGGGGCTCGGCAAGCGCTACGGCCGGACCTGGGCGCTACGGGACTGCACACTTGCGATTCCCGCGGGGCACGTGGTCGCGCTGGTCGGGCCGAATGGCGCCGGCAAGACCACGCTGATGAGCCTGGCAGTCGGGCTGAACAGACCGACCAACGGCACCGTAACGGTCCTCGGCGGCAAGCCCGCCGGCTCGCCTGTCGCGCTTGACCAGATCGCGTTCGTGGCACAGGATGCGCCGCTGTATCGGAACCTGCGCGTCGCCGACATGCTGCACGTAGCCCGCAATCTGAACCAGCGCTGGGACGCCTGCCGGGCGCGAGCACGGCTAACCGAGCTAGACATCGCGCTGACCAAGAAAGTCGGCGAGCTATCCGGCGGCCAGCAGGCCCAGCTCGCGCTGACCATATGCCTGGCCCGGCGGCCTCGCTTGCTTGTCCTGGACGAGCCGCTGGCCATGCTGGATCCACTAGCCCGCCACGATTTCATGGCGTCGATGATGGCGGCGGTGGCCGAAGACGGTGTGTCCCTGGTGATGTCCAGCCACGTACTAGCCGAGCTTGAGCGGATCGCCGACTACCTGGTGATGCTGTCGGCAGGCCAGGTGCAGGTGGCGGGCGAGGTCGATGACCTCCTGGCCAGCCATCAGATGCTGACCGGCCCGTCGAGTGAGGCCGACAAGCACGCGGAACGCATGTGCGTGGTGCAATGCCGCCGGGCCGGCGCGCAGGCATACCTGCTGGTCAGGACCACTACCCCGCCAGGTCCGGTACCGCCCGGCTGGGAGGCGCACCCGGTAACCCTCGAAGAGCTCGTCCTCGCCTACCTGCGCGAGCCGAGCGCCACGGTCCTTCCGGGACCCGCTCCGGTGGGCACGAGTCAGCGATCGGAGGTGCAAGCATGACCACGCTGACCGGCTGGGCGGCCGCGGCGGCGGTGCGACGCCTGGCCGTGCGCTGGCCGAGACTGGCCTGGGTGGTCTGGCGGCAGCGCCGCGCAGCATTGATCACGGCGGCGATCCTTCTAGCCGTCCTCAGCCTGTATCTGCTGATCATGGGGCTACGGATCCGCAGTGCCTACGCCGCGGTCACGAGCTGCCACCCGGCATCGTCGGCAGCATGCCAGAACCTAGCTTCCGCCTTCAACATTAGTTATTACGAGAACTTCGCAGCCTCGAAGATCCATGACATCGGCGATCCTCCCCTGATCTCAGCCTTGCTGCTGACCGTACCGGCATTGATCGGGGTGTTCGCCGGTGCGCCGCTGGTGGCGCGCGAACTCGCGACCGGGACGTTCCGGTTCGCCTGGACTCAGGGTTGCGGGCGGCTGCGCTGGGCGCTGGCTCAGCTGGCGCTACCAGCGATCACGCTGACCGCCGCTCTGGGCCTATTCAGCGTGCTCTTCTCCTGGTACCTGCAACCATTCGTCGCAGATGGCCAGGTGAGCGTGGTCATGCCGATCCAGTTCCCGCTGCACGGCGTCGCGTATGCCGGCTGGACCCTGGCGGCCTTCGCGATCGGCGTCTTCGCCGGGGCGGCGATCCGGCGAACCGTCCCGGCGCTCGCCGCGGCACTCGCCGCCTGGGCCGCCCTGGCTCTGGCGACCGCGATATTCATCCGGCCTTACTACTACGAGACGCCGCTGCGAGCCAGCGGCGGCGCGCCGCACATGCCGCCGCCGCGGCTGAACAGCTCCTGGATCCTGAGCAGCTGGACGACGGGCCCCGGCGGCCATCTGGTCAGCCCGGCGGTGACTAATAACTTGATACCGAGCAGCGTTCAATTTGCGCCGGATCCCAACGCGCCCGCTGACTGGATGACCCGCCACGGTTTCACGCAATGGTGGTCTTACCAGCCGCCAAGCAGGTACGGACACTTCCAGCTGATCGAGGGCAGCTGGCTGCTGGTGCTGTCCGTGGCCCTGATCGCCGCCACGGTCTGGCTGATTCAGCGCCGGTCGGTCTGACTCGAGCGACAGCTGGTCTTCCGGAGTGGTTGTTCACTCCGTGCGGGCGTGGCTAACGCCATCGTCGGCGGTCAGCGCGTTCGCTATCGCTTCTGTGGTCTGCTCCCAGCCACGCAGGGTCGACCGCCGCTGTCGTGCAGCCGCCCGCAGCCGTTGCCGGTGGCGCTCGTCACCCAGCCAGCGTCTGAGCGCGGCGGCGAGGGCAGCGGGGTCGCCGGGGAAGACCAACTGGCCGGGCCGCGTGCCGTCGGCGATGGAGCCCAGCGCTTCGGGCAGCCCGCCGACGTCGGCGGCGATGACAGGCAGGCCATGGGCGAGTGCTTCGGTAACGGTCATGCCGTAGGTCTCTGAGCGGGACGGCGCGACGAGCACGTCGGCCGTGGTGTACACATGGCTGAGCGCCCCGCCGGTCAGGACGCCTGCGAGCCGGACGCGGTGGCCAAAGCCGAGGCGCGCGATACGGGTCTGCAACTGGTCGACGAAGTCCGGGTCGCGGTCGAGCGGTCCGGCCAGCACACAATGCCAGTCCAGGTCACGCAGCTCGGCGAGTGCCTCGACGAGCAGGTCCTGCCCCTTGTGGCGACCGAGGGCTCCGACGCAGATCAGCTGACCGCGGACGGGCCGGGCGGGGGCAGCGACCCTATCAACGCCCGGCTGGGCGACGTGCACCCGGCAGGCCGGGATGGCGTACCGGGTCAGGACCTGCTCGCGGGTCCATTCGCTGGTAACGACCACGCCCGTGGCCGTACGAAGCACGGAACGCTCGGAGCGCCGCGCGCTCGCATCGCGCGGTGTGTCGAGGGCGGTGGCCAGTGGCATGTGCAGCAGCACTGTCATCCGGATCCGGCCAGCGTGCGGCTGCAGCTGCGGCGCGGTCGGCGAGGCGATCAGTCCGTCGATCAGGACGATCTCGCCGTCGGGGACGGCGGACACGATGCCGGCCAGCTCGGCGCGGGCGCCTGGGTCGGGTACCGGCCATGCCGCGGCGACAGTGGCGACCAGCACCTCCCAGCCAGCCTCGGCCAGTCCCCCGCAGATCCGCCGGTCGTAGATGTTGCCGCCGGTGGGCTGGCCGGGGTTGTCGAAACCCTCGGGGACTACTACGTGGACTCGCACGTTGCTCCCGCCTCGAGAGCGCCTGCCGCACCGAGCCAGCCTCCCGTCTCCGGCCGATCTGAACTGCATCTGCCGCCGATCCGTCATACCTGACACAGGATGGTACGCAGAAGCCGCGAGCGCGGTTCGACCCGAGACGATCGGCGTGCGCTCGGCAGAGGCGCCGCGCCGTACTTGGCCTTCGCGATGGTATTCGAGGTGCAATGACCTGCTTCGATGGAGCGTCGGCGGCCTCTGGTTATGCCCGCTACCTGGCGGCGAAGACAACCGTGGATGACCGGGCGCTCAGCCGGGAGGTGCTGGCCGAGCTGCGGCGCCTCATGCCCGAAGGTGCACCGCGGCTGTTGGAGGTCGGCGCAGGCCTGGGGACGATGGTGGCCCGTCTGCTGGACTGGGGAGTCGTCGGCGCCGGCGAGTACGTCCTGCTGGATGCCGACCGGCAGCTGCTCGAGGGCTCGCGCCGGTGGCTGCGGGACTGGGCGGCCGCACGGGGTATGCGCAGCGACCTGCTGCCGGATGGTCTGCAGGTGGGTGACCTGCGGGTGCGCTTTGTGCATGCCGAGCTCGGCGGTTACCTGGAGGCCGCTCACGCCGAGCTGGCCCATGTGCTGATCGCCAACGCCGTCCTGGACCTGGTGGACGTGCCGGCCGTGCTGCCCGGATTGCTGCGACTGCTTGTCCCCGGGGGGGCCTACTGGTTCACGATTAACTACGACGGCGAGAGCATCTTCATGCCTGGCCATCCGCTCGACGACCAGGTCATGGGGGCTTATCACCGCGACATGGACGAGCGCATCCGTTTCGGCCGGTCGGCCGGGGAAAGCCGCACGGGCCGCCACCTGTTTCAGCACCTGCGCGATGCGGAGGCGCCCGCGCTCGCGGCCGGGTCGTCGGACTGGGTCGTGTACGCGGCAGCCGACGGCACGTACCCGGCCGACGAGGCTTACTTCCTGCGCAGCATCCTTACTACGATCCGGGACGCGCTGCAGAATCGCCAGGACCGAGTGGAAACGGCGGACCTGGCCGACTGGCTGGCCGTGCGCCATCGGCAGCTTGCTGGAGGCGAGCTGGTCTATATCGCTCACCAGCTTGACTTCGCGGGCCGCTCGCCCGGCTAGCGCACCGCCACTGCACGGCGACGCGATCTGACTCTTCTGGCCGCAGCGGCCAGAAGAGTAAGCCGGGCTGCCATCGCCTGCCGGAGCGGGATCCACCCGCGGTGCCGCTGGAAAGGAAGCTCGAACAAGGCGGCGAACATCCGCGCGAAGCACACGGTCACGGGCAGCAGAATCGCAACCAGCACGAAGAACATCGGCGCCCCGGGGATGATGCGGCCTCGCACCAGCCCGTAGGACACGGCGATAACGATTGGCTCGTGGGTGAGGTAGAGGCTATAAGAGCAGGAGCCGAGGCTCCGCGGCAAGCGGCCGTTGAGGAAGCGTACGACGAACCTCGGGCGCGAGGTGGCGACCGCGGTGAGCAAACAGCCGATCGCCGGGGCCCAGGCCAGATCGAGCCAGAACGAATTGAGGTTCGACCAGACGGAGCCCCTGACCACCATCAGCACGATTGCCGGCACCGCGGCGACCAGGGCGTAAAAGACCCAGGGCCGTGATCGGGTGCGTTCACCGGCGGTGACGATTCCGGAGGCCAGCAACCCGATGGCGAACAGCACCGCGAGGTCGGGCGTGAACTTGACCAGGGCGGTGTTCATGAGCGCGAGGTGGGGTCCGAGCACGCCGATGGTCACGACGATGGCGGCCACCAGGCCCACCATCGCGAGGGCACTCACCCGCCGGACGAGAACCAGCAGCAACGGCAGCAGGAAGTAGAGCTGGACTTCGATGGCGATCGACCAGAACGCCTTGTTGGGGCTGCCCGCGGCGAAGACGTCCTGCACGAGCAAGCCGTACACGACGACGGACTTCCCGTTGGGCACCGGCACGTGGGGCTGGGCGAGTACATACCAGGTCATCACCAGGCTGAACCCGAGCGCCGCCCAGTAGGGCGGCAGGATGCGCCAGGCCCGTCGGTGCGCGTACGTCGCGATCGACTTGAACCGCCAGCCGGAGCGCGCCGGACCGAGGCCCAGTGAGAAGCCCGACAGCGCGATGAAGATGGCGACGCCGGCGCGGCCGTAGATCAGCCAGGCCGCCCAGAACGGGGCGTGATTAGCGCCGGGGTATTCCGGCCAGGCCCGCTCGAAGATGTGGTTGAGAACAACGAACAGGGCGGCCAGGCCGCGAATCCCGTCCAGGCCTACGACGCGGCCGGGACTGGTAGCCGCCAGCGAGCGGGCCTCTGGCGCAGCGGCCGCAGCCGCAGGCGGCGGATGCTCGCCAATGTCTGTCATTGGCCCTCGAACCCCAGGCCTGCGGGGCCGGAGGACGGGCCAGCGTGCCGGCGCGGCTCGGCGACGCGGTCAAAACTCCGCACATGCAAGTCATGCCCGCCGCGCCGCGCCTTGGTGGCCAGGTAGGCGGCGTTGGCCCCGGTCAGGTGCAGCGCGGTGGGGACCCGGCTGGCGATCGTGATGCCCAGTCGGGCCAGCTGAGCGCCCTTGTCCGGATTGTTGCTGAGCAGCCCGATGCGGTGGGCGCCGAGCGCTTGCAGCATCTGGGCTGCGCTGGTGTAGTCGCGCTCGTCGGCCTCGTGGCCGAGCGCGAGATTCGCGTCGTAGGTATCCAGGCCACAGTCTTGCAGCGCGTAGGCGTCGAGTTTGTCATACAGTCCGATGCCGCGCCCTTCCTGGCGCAGATACAGCACGTACCCGCCGTGCTTGGTGATCCGCTCGACCGCCTCGCGCAGCTGGGGCCCGCAGTCGCACCGCTGGCTGCCAAATACGTCTCCGGTGAGGCATTCACTGTGCAGGCGCACCAGCGGCATCCCGGTCGCGGCGGGCCGGCCCAGTTCGAGGGCCACGTGCTGCTGCGCATCCGTCAGGCCGGTGAAGCTAACGACCGTAGCAATGGTCGAGTAGCCGTCAGCAAAACGCAGCGGGATGCGAATACGCCGGCGGATCGTCGCCCCGTGGTCCGCCCCGGTCACGGCACGGGCCGTTCGGCCTCGGCCCGGGTCCGGAGCGCCGTAAGCCGCGTGCCGAGGCCGGTCACCCGTTGCCGCCGGTCAGCCACGAACGCCCTCCAGCGTCTGCGGCGCCGGATCGGCTTGCCCACGCTCGCCTGGTTGTCCCCGGCGGCGATGGCGGCGAACGGCGTCGCCCAGCAGCAAGGCAGCGCCCGGGGCAACCGCAACCAGCATGAGTACGGCATAGAGGGTGGCGATCGTAACCCCAGTCGCCGCGCCGAACCCGGCGGCTGCGAAGGCCCAGGCGGCAGCACCCTCCCGCAGCCCCCACCCGCCGATACTCAGGGGGATCACCGTTGCAGTCTGGACCACCATCAGCAGTGCGACCAGTTCGCCGAGGGACGCGGCAGACCCGGCAGCGCGGGCCGCGATGACGAACACCGCCGTGTGCCCGGCGGTGACCAGCACCGAGGCCAGGATGAGCTGGGGCCACACGTCCGGGGCCAGCAGCCGGTGACGCAGGTCATCGGAAATGGCGCGGGCTGCGCGTGCCGGCCGCGACCGGCCGCGGCGAGCAGCGCCCCACATCACGAGCACAGCACACCCGGCTACGCCCGCGACACCTGCCACGATGTAGGGCAGGACGGGCCGGACCGGCGAGGGCAGCGTCAGCAATACGATCGCAGTCACCACGGCTTGAATGACCTGACCGCACAATCGTTCCCACGCCACCGAGCGCAGCCCTCGCGCCATGTTTCCGGCGCGGCGGCCATGGGTGACCGCCCGGTGCACGTCGCCGAGAGCGCCACCGACGAGCACGGAGTTCAGGAACAACGAGCGATAGTAGGCACCGACCGCGCGTGGCAGGCCAAGGCCGATGTCGAGTGCCCCGGCGACGACCCGCCACCGCCAGGCAGAACACACCGTAGTCAGGGCTGTGAGCACGACGGCGGCCACGACCGCGGGCCAGGTGATCGCCCGCAGGCCGTGCTCGAACGGCGCAGCGCCCACCAGCCGGACCAGCAGCCACAGCAGGGCGACACCGGCCGCCACGCGTAGCACTGGCATGCCCAGGCGGCGGAAGACGGGACCGATCCCGACTCGGTCTGAGTGCGCGGACGCCACGCCAGTTACACGGGCCCGCCGCAGAAATAGTTCAACCGTCCGGCCCCTGCAGCAAAGCCCTGCCCGTCGCGGGTGAACCCGCGTGAGGGCTGCCCCGTTATCCTTCGGGTGCGGCGGCAGACGGTTAACGCAGACGGAGGTGCGGTGACTGCGATTCGCCCTGTGCAGGAAGACACCGCGCCAACGAGCCCATCGAACGGTGCGCTACCGACCATCCGGCTCGCCGCGGTCCTCGGAATGCCCGTCACAGCTGCCGTGCTCGGCGTCGTGTCCGCGACGACTGGCCTCGGTGTCGCCGGCTGGATCACCGGGCTGGCCACCGGCCTGGCGGCGACGGCGTTGCTTGTCATAGGACGAATGCGCAGCGACCAGAAGGCGATCCTGCCGGCGGACTGGGTCACCCTGACCAGGGCGCTGCTGATCGCCGGGGTCGCCGGACTGGCAGCCGACTCGTTCAGCCGGCCGGTGTCGATCACAGCGCTGGTCACCCTGTCCACCGTCGCGCTGGTCCTCGATGCGGTGGACGGCCAGGTGGCGCGCCGGACGGGCACTGCCACCCCGGTGGGCGCCCGGTTCGACGGCGAGGCCGATGCCTTCCTCATCCTCCTGCTCAGCATCGTCGTCTCCCAGCGCTACGGGAGCTGGGTGCTCGTCATCGGTGCCGCCCCCTACGCCCTGCTGCTGGCCGGCTGGCTGATCCGGTGGCTGGCCGCGCCGCTGCCGCCCCGTTACTGGCGCAAGGTCGTGGCCGCCGTCCAGGGCATCGTGCTCACCATCGCCGTATCCGGGCTGCTCGACCGCGTCGCCGGGATGATCGCGGTCGCTGTCGCGTTGCTGCTGCTGGCCGAGTCTTTCGGCCATGACGTGATCTGGCTCTACCGCACCGGCGCCGGCCCGCGTTCCCGCCGGGCCTTGCGGCTGACGGTTGCCGTGCTTGCGATTGCGCTCGTGTGGAGTGACCTCCTCGCGCCCGACCGTGCCTGGTTGTTCACCCCCGCCGCCTTTGCCCGCATCCCCGTGGAAGGGCTGATACTGGTTGCTGTCGCGCTGGCGCTGCGGGGCCGACCGCGACGGATCGTAGCGGTGGTCGCCGGAATCCTGCTCGGCGTGCTCACCTTCGCCAAGATCCTCAACATAGCGTTCTACGAATACGCCGACCGGGCGTTCAATCCGGTGTTCGACTGGGGCAGCATCGGCTCCGCTCTGGGCGTGGTCCGCGACACGCTCGGCCCCACGCGCACCAACCTCCTTCTCGCCGCGCTGGCGCTCGGTCTCGTCCTGCTCGTTTGCGCCATCACCGCGGCAACGATGCACCTGACCATCGTGGTCAACCGGCATCGCCGCGCCACTGTTCGCGCCCTCGCTGCTCTCGCAGCGGTCTGGGGAGTGTGCGCGGGCCTGTCACTGCAGTTCATCCCGGGATCTCCGGTCGCTTCGACCAGCGCCACCGCGCTGGCCGTCGCGCAAGTGCACGCCACCCGGGCAGCGTTCAGCGATCAGCGCATTTTCGGGCAGGCCATCCACAGCTCCGACCCCCAGGCCGGCATCCCCGCCTCGGACCTGCTCACCGGATTGCGCGGCAAGGACGTCATCATCGCGTTCGTCGAAAGCTACGGACAGGTATCCATCCAGGGCGGAAGCTTCTCCCCGGGAATCGACGCCGAACTGCGCCAGAGCACCGCGTCCCTGGCCCACCAGGGCTGGTCCACGCAGAGCGCCTGGCTCACCGCCCCGGGCTACGGCGGGATCAGCCAGGAGGCCCACTCCACCTTGCAGTCGGGACTGTGGGTCAACAGCCGGCAGCGGTATTCGGAGCTCGTCCGCAGCAGCCGGTTCACCCTGAGCGACGCCTTCGACAAGGCCGGGTGGCGCACCGTCAGCGACAGCCCTGCTACCGACGACGATAACTTTGGCCCCGGCACGCAGTTCTACCACTTCGACCAGCTCTTGGACCGGAGCAACGTCGGCTACCACGGCCCGACCTTCAGCTACGCCCCGATGCCGGACCAGTACATCATGGCCGAGTTCCAGCGGCTCGAGCTCGGCCCTGGCCACAAGCCCGTTATGTCGGAGATCGACCTGGTCTCCTCGCACGACCCCTGGGCCCCGCTGCCCACGATGGTTCCCTGGAGCAAAGTCGGCAACGGCTCGATATTCGACCCTATGCCCGCGCGCGGCGACACTCCGCTCTCCGTTCTGGGCAGTGTCACCAAACAGCGCCAGGCATACGGCACGTCGATCCAGTACTCGCTGCAGGTCCTCACCTCATGGGTCACCGAGCTCAACGATCCCAACCTCGTGCTCGTCCTGCTCGGCGACGAGCAACCAGACACCCCCATCACCAACCCAGGGGCCAGCCACGCAGTACCGATCTCGATCATCGCCCATGACCCGTCCGTATTCAGGCAGATTGACTCCTGGCACTGGCAGGACGGGCTGGTGCCCGGTCACTCTGCTCCGCTCGAGCCCATGAGCGCATTCCGCAACCAGTTCCTCGGCGCGTTCAGCGCCACGTCCCAGCCGGCAGCGGCCCATTAGCCCCTAGCATGCGAACCGCCATGGTGAGCGCTGAACCGTTCTGCTGACATGCTCGTCTTTCCGTTATGGGGACTGGTCGACTCGCTACTTCCTCACGCTCGAGGGACAGCCATATGACACTGGGCTGGGATAACCCCACAGCGGTTCCCACCACCACCGTCCTGCTGCGGCACGGCGATACCGACCTGTCCCCCGAACACCGCTTCAGCGGGCTTCGCGACCTCCCGCTGAGCGCTATCGGAGTCCGGCAGGCGAAGGCGGCCGCTTGCCGACTGGCCGCCGGTGCTCCGATCGATGTCGTGGTGAGCTCGCCCTTGCAGCGCGCCCTCGCCACCGCCGCGATCGCAGCCGACGAGCTGGGCCTCACGGCAGTCATCGATGATGACCTGCGTGAAACCGACTTTGGCGACTGGGATGGATTCACCCTTGCAGAAATCCAGGAGCGCTGGCCGGAAGCCGCGGCAGCCTGGCGGCGCAACCCCGGCCAGGCACCGCCAGACGGGGAGAGCTTCGCCGACACCGCACACCGCGTCAACCGGGCCTGCGACAGGTTGCTGCGAGAATATAGCGGCCAGACCGTCCTGGTAGTCAGTCACATCACCCCGATAAAGGTTCTGCTATGCCGGGCTCTCGGCGTCCCGCTCGGCACCCTTTACCGGCTATATCTTGGCTCCGCCTGCATTAACGAGATCCAATGGCACGGCCGCGGATTTGCCGCTGTCCATCGCGTTAATGACACCGGCCATCTCCCCTGACTTACCAGGCCACCTGGGGTACTCGACGCTCCCCAGCGCCACGCTGGTACCAGCAGGTCAGGTCGATCTCAGTACCCCATGGTCTGGGCTGCACGGCGATGGTGGAGGCGGGCGTACGTATCGGCTCGTCACTGGACACCTCTTAGTTCCTCGATGGCCAGCCGCAGCGCTCGCAGCGCGTAGCAGGCGCGGGACTTCACCATGTCTGGCGTGATCTCCAGGGCATAGGCGGCCTGCGCAACCGAGCGCCCTCGGAAGTGGCACTCTCGCAGCACGTCCCGATGCTCCTGCGTCAGCCGGCCTAGTGCGGCAGCGACCAGGTGGCGTCCGTCCTCGCTCCAGAGCGCTCCGGCGTGCTGCTGGTGCAACTCGCGCAGCACGTCCGCCGCAGGGGTTGCCTGGCCGCCATGCGGCAAGCCCTTCTGGCCGACGAGCGGGCGGCTCACTAGTCGGCGCGCTTGCCCTCTGCGCCGCAACTCCGGTCCCGTTGTACGCCTTGCGGCTGCGACTGGTTCACCAACATCTGCTCCGTCTCGGATCGTACCGTCCATCAGGACGGCCAGGTCGGCCCCGTAGTCTGCCAGAAGGTCAGCATCGTGCGTGGTATCCGCCAAACGCGACGGGGGTTTCCCACACCCGCACGGCCAGCGTCTCGCCACCCTCGGCAGCAACGGTGGGCGAGAGGCTGTCATGCACCCAGCGGGCGAATACTTCGACGGTGACTGCCTCGGCCCCGGCTGGGCGTATCTCCTCCAGGTTGCGACCCTCCACCCTGCTGGTCAGCTCGGTCAGCGCCGATTCCAGGACATCCAGATCACAGACCATGCCCCGGCCGTCGAGTTGCTCGCGGTCCACCACAATCTCAATCCGGTAGTCATGATCATGCAGCTGCCCCTCGGGCCCGGGCATTCCCGGCATGATATGGAACGCGCGGACGTTTCGGCTCAGCCCGACTTCACATGTCACCGGCGGCTCTCCTGTCGTAGTCAAGAACGGCATGCATCAGCCCAGGTTTCCCTTCGTCTAGGGCCCGGAACGCCTCGGCTGCGTGGCCGAATGCGAAGACGTGAGTGCACAGCTGTGCCAACGGCAGATCGGCCAGCAACTCAACGGTCTCCTGGCGGCGCCGGGCCGGGGACCAGGTCCCGGACAGCCGAGCCGGCACCGTGGACACCTGAGTGCTGCGGATAATCAGACGCCGCCGGTGGAATGCGCCGCCGAGCGGCAGCACCACTGGCTTGGCGCCGAACCACGACGCGATCAGCAGGGTTCCCTCGTGGGCCAGCATGTTCAGCGCCATCGCTGGCGCGGCCGGGTTACCGCTGGCGTCTATGACCAGCGGAACCTGCTCGGTCGCCAGTTCCTCTGGTGCTGCAGCGGTGGCGCCGAGGCTGCTGGCCAGGGCGCGGCGCCAAGCCTGCGGCTCGGCAAGCAGCGGCTGCCATCCGGAACGCTGCAACAGCAGGCTGGTCAACAGCCCGAGCACGCCGGCCCCGAGCACGATGACCCGGTCTCGATATCCGGTCCCGGCATCGAGCGTCACCTGCAGCGCTGTCTCGACGAGCGGGAACAAGGTTGCGGACGCGGGATCGATGGCAGGCAGCGGAATCAGGTCATCGGCCCGCGCCGCGAAGACGTCCTGGTGCGGGTGGAACGCGAAAACCGCCCGGCCGGACTCCGCTACTTCGCCGACGCACGCGTACCCGTAGGCGAAGGGATAGGAGAAGGTACCGCCAAGCGCGCCGATCGTGTCGTCCAGCGCCAGGTCGGCAGGGACCTCGCCTCGGTACACCAGCCGCTCTGTTCCGCCGCTGATGCCCGAGAACAAGGTGCGGACCAGGACCTCACCGTCTGCGGGCCTCGGTGTGGGCACATCCCTGATTTCCACGCAGCGCGGAGCGGTATGAAACAGCGTGCGGGCAGGCACTCAGCCGACCTTACCGTGATCGATCTCTACACCAGGGGTTTCCTGGCCACGGGACCCGGCGGCGAGGAATGCGGTACCGAAGAGCAACTGGGTCCACGAGACATCGACCAGTTCTTCCTGCATGGCTGCGCGAATCGCCTCCCACGGACGGCGCTGGATCCACTCCCCTATGGCGGCGAACGGCCGCACGGTCGCGGTGCCAAGCTGCGCTAGCCACGCGGGCGTGCTGTCCGGAACCTTGACATCCAGCACGACCCAGCGTCCGCCGCTGGAGAGAGCCGCGGCGCCGTGGGCGATGACCTCTGCGCACTCGGGCACCTGCGTCAGGGCGTACGTGGACAGAATCGCGTCGACCTGTGCTGGAAAGCCGAACTCAGCCGCGTCGGCTTGCACAAGGCTGATATTACTCCAGCCGTTCGCCGCTACCCGATCCTTCGCCTGGGCCAGCATCGCGTCGGTCAGATCGACGCCGGCAATCCGGCCGCTCGGACCGATCGCATCCTCAATCAGGGAGAAGTTCAGGCCTGTGCCGCATGCCATGTCGACTACGCTGTCACCGGGCCGCAGGCCGAGCGCTCGTACGGCCCGGAGGCGTTGTGCCCGATGGGGGTATCCGGGCACGGGGTAGAGCCGGGAGGTGACGTCGTAGTGCTTCGCCTTCTTGCGGTATGTCTCGATCAGGCGATCGAGTCGGTGGTCGGACTGGCTCACGGTGTGCTCCTCGATCCCGTTAGCGTTGCGGTACAAACCGCGCGCCACCCCATCTAGGACTCCGCACCTCGCCGCGTATCGGCCTCGACCGCAGCCTTGATCGCAGCCATCTCGCGATTGCTTACGCGCTGAATACTGCCCTTGAATAGGCCGGGGGTCGCGCGCATGATCCCCGCGAGGTCGACCTCGATCCACATCATGGCGTCAGTCTGCTTCTCGTCCACCGGCTCGAGTTCCATACCCCAGCGCGCCGCGGACGTGCCCATTCGCCCGGCGAACGCCACGTGGCATGGCGCCTCGACGGCGGTCACTTCCTCGCTCCGAGGGTGAGTCCGCCCCAGGTCCTTCGCCCGCTGCTCGACCCACGATCCGGGCTCAAGCGGCCCTCCGCCGCGAACCCAGCATTCAAGCACCGTGGGCGCCCACTCCGGCCAGCGTCCGACGTCACAGACGTACGCCCACACCTCATGGATGCTGGCGTCGATTGTTATGCGGCTCTTGATGCTGATTGTCATAGGGCGCACGTTGCGTTGATTACTTTCCGGTTGTCTAAGGCCCCCGGCGACGCTACATCCTGACTGAGAAAGCCTGCAAGTGCGCTCCGAGGGCGGGCGGATCAGGCAAGTCTCGCCGGCTGTCTCACTGAATCTGCCGCGGAGAGTTTCTGGCATCGTGGCAGGCGGGTGTCGATTTGGCGGTGGCCACTTCGTAGCGGGAGTGAGGGCCGGCCTAAGACCGGTCCCGGACCAGAAAACGGGAGTGATCGTCATGACGCAGTACCTGCTCGCGCTCTACAAGGCCGATGATGAGCTCATTTCCCCGGAACGGAGCCGCCAGGTGTGGGCCGGAGTAAACGCCCTGGGTGACAGGATGACGGACGCCGGCGCGTTCGTGTTCAAGGGCGGCCTGCGAGGCGGCGCGGAGTTGGCGACCGTGGTCCGCCAGTCCGGCGGTGACTTCCTGATTACCGACGGGCCGTACGCGGAGACCAAGGAACACCTCGCCGGGTTCTGGATCATCAACGCCGCCGACCTGGACGCGGCCCTCCGGTGGGCCAAGCTCGCCGCGGCCGCGGAACTCCGGCCGATCGAGATCCGCCCGCTCTTCGGCGGGGACCTCGACGACGCGATACGGGCCAATGCGTCCGGCGCGCTGTGAACATATCCGCGTAGCGGCCATAAACTCGCGCCGTGACCGTCGAGGCTGTCTTCCGCCGTGAGTATGGTCGCTGCGTCGCCACCTTGATCAGCTTTCTCGGCGACATCGACACCGCCGAGGAAGCGGTCCAGGAAGCTTTCGCCGTCGCGGCCGCACGGTGGCGGTCGGAGGGCCTACCGCCCAATCCCGGCGCCTGGATCGTCACGACCGCCCGCAACCGGGCCATTGACAGACTGCGCCGCGAGTCGGTCCGTGAGGAGCGGCATGCGCAAGCGCATCACCTCTACGGCGCCGACGCGGCAGACGACACTCCGCCTCAGGAGGAGATCGTGCCCGACGACCGACTCCGGCTGATCTTCACCTGCTGTCATCCGGCGCTGAACCAGCCTGCACAGGTCGCGCTGACCCTACGCCTGCTCGGCGGGCTCGAGACGCCGGAGATAGCGAGGGCGTTCCTCGTTCCCGAAGTAACCATGGCCCAGCGGATCGTCCGGGCCAAGCGCAAGATCAAGGACACCCGCATTCCCTACCGCGTGCCCGCCGAAGCCGAGCTTCCCGGCCGCCTCGGACCTGTCCTCGCGGTTGTCTACCTGATCTTCAACGAAGGCTACGTGACGACCGCCGGCTCCCTCATTCGGCATGATCTGTGCGCCGAGGCAGTCCGGCTTGCCCGCGTGCTCGCCGAGCTGATGCCCGACGAGCCGGAGGCCCAGGGGCTGCTGGCGCTGCTCTTGCTGCTGCACGCCCGGAGCGCAGCCCGCGTCACCCCAGGCGGATCACTGACCCGCCTGGCAGACCAGGACCGGCGGCTCTGGGACCGGGACCTGCTGGCCGAAGGACAGGCCATCATGCATGCGTGCGTCCGGCGCGGCCACCCCGGCCCGTACCAGATCCAGGCCGCCATCAACGCTGTCCATTCCGTCGCGCCCAGCTTCGACGGCACCGACTGGCACGCCATCCTGGCGCTCTACGACCAGCTATATGCGCTGACGCCGACGCCGCTAGTCGCACTCAACCGAGCAGTCGCGCTCGCCGAAGTGGGCGGCCCGGCAGCCGGTCTGGCCGCAATCGAAGACCTGCGTTCCCCGGGCCTGGACAGCTACTACCTGTTTCACGCGGCACGCGCCGACCTGCTGCGCCGCCTCCGCCGCGACGCCGAAGCCGCCGCGGCCTACGCTAGCGCCGGCTCTCTGACCGCCAACCCTGTCGAACAGGCCTTCCTCGACGCCCAGCGCGCCGCGCTCAGCCGACCAGCTCCCGAGAAAGGATGAGCCTGGCGCTTACCCGGGCCGGACTGCCCAGGCGCCGGTGAACGGCGGGCAGATGACGCAGCCGTCGCACCTGAGCGCCTCCGCCAGCAGCCGCCCTGCAAGCGTCGGCGGGTCCACGTCCGCCCGCGTGGCCACGCCCATCTTCTCCATCAGCGGCACCATGGCCGACACGATGTTGGCCCAGCCCCAGGCCGGTGCGTCCGGGCCGCCCTGGGCAACGGCCTCGGCCAGCAGCCGCGGCCCGGGCAGTCCCGCCTCGCGGTACAGGCTGAACAGCGCGGGGCCTAGCCGGGTCGCGATCCCGGCCTTCTCGGCTGCCTCCAGGACCCATTCGCGCACCTGCCCCCACAGCGCCGGCTGCGGGCTGGCCCACAGGTAGCCCAGGTCACATTCATGCATGATAACCAGGCCGCCGGGCCGTACCCGAGCGGCGGCTTCGCGCAATGCGGTCACCGGATCCGGCAGGTGCAGCAGGATCAGCCGCCCCGTCACGGCGTCAAAGCCGCCCTCGATTCCGCGCAGGGTCTGCGCGTCGGCCACCCGGAACTCGACATTCGGCGCATCGGTGTGCCGACGCGCCAGCTCCACTGCCTCCGGGTCCTTCTCGACGCCAACCACAGCACCGTGCGGACCGACCAGCTCAGCGACCAGCCGGGCCACGTTGCCAGCGCCGCTCCCCAGGTCGAGCACCCGCATCCCCGGCGCCAGCCCGACGACCTCCAGCAGCCGCCTGGTCAGCGGATCGAACAGCCTGCTCTGCAGCAGCAGCCGCTCGTCTTCCGCAGCGCGATCCGCATTGAAGTAATCCATTTCCTGTCCTCGTGCCTCATCGCCGGCCTGCCAGTCTGGCTGGCGGCCATACAGCAAGTGTCGGCAGGAGAGTTCCTGGTGTCGTTCTCCTAGCGCGCGAGTTCCTTAACAACGCGTGCGGACCTGCTCACCTCATCGAAGTACCTGTTCGGCATCGTCGCTGAGGCGGCAGCCGGCTGCGACAAACTCGGACGGGTTACCCTGAGCCTGATTAAGCGTCGGCACCCTTACGCACAAGGCTGGGAACAATGGACGTCGTCAACGTCGTCGTGATGGCGCCGGCCCTGGGCTCCGACCTGTCCTACGTATCTGCCGTCGACGATCGGGTTCTGGTTATCGATGCGAACAAGGCCGCCGGCGCGGAACTCGATGCCGCATTGGGAGTTGCCGACGTCTTGCTCTTTGGTTACCCGGTGCCTCCGGTTCTCGCCGGCAGAGCGCCGAACCTCGTCTGGGCCCACCACACCCAGGCGGGCGTATCGAACCTGCACCAAACTGATCTGTGGACCTCCGGCGTCACGCTCACCAGCAGCCGCGGCGTAATGGCCGCAACCGCCATCGCCGAGTACGTGACGGCGGCCGCGGCGTTTTTCGCCCGGGGCCTGCACGAAGGCATGCGGCAGAAGCACGCCGGGGTGTTTACCCGCAGCGGTTACCACATGGTCAGCTTTCAAAACGCCACCATGGGCGTCGTCGGCCTCGGTGGCATCGGCCGCGAAGTGGCCCGGCAGGCTAAAGGACTCGGCATGCGCGTCCTGGCGACGCGGCGCTCGGTCACCGCACCCGTCTACGACACCGATGGCGTCGACTGCCTGCTGCCTGCCGGCCAGCTGCAGCAGATGGCAGCCGAGAGCGACTTCCTCGCGGTGTGCGCGCAGCTGACAGCGGAGACAACAGGCATGATCGACGCAGGCGTGATCTCGGCACTCAAGCCCGGCGCTGTGCTCATCAACGTGGCCCGCGGCGAAGAGGTCAATGAGGACGCCCTTGTTCAAGGCCTGATGAGCGGCCACCTTCGCGGCGCAGTCCTGGATGTGTACGACGGAGAACTAGCCGGGCGACCGCCACGCGCAGAGCTGGTGGAGCTACCGCAGGTTCTCTTGACGCCACACATCTCCGGTCGCGGTGACGCCGGCAACTGGGAGCCGAACCGGCGGCTCTTCGCCGACAATCTGCGCCGTTTCCTGCTGGACGAGCCGCTGCTCAATGTCGTCGACCGCCAGCGAGGATACTGACCTAGCCGCCGCCGGGCCCGGGGCTACAAGTGCCTCGTCGTTTGCGGCAGAGTTCCTTGCCCGGCTATTGTCCAAGCTGAGTTCGTTCAGGAGCGCTGTCGCAGCGCACGGTCTGAGGAGGTGAGTCCGATTTTCGTTCACAATCGGGTGCTCGCCCCTTCGCGCTGGAGCCGCTAGAGCTTCGTCGCCATCGGTCCCTAGGGTGCCCGCCTCTCGGATGCCTTGAAAGGACCAAGACATGTCGCATTATCACGAATCACACCCGCAGGTGGCCCACAACGTTGCTCTGGTTCTCGGTGGTGGCGGGGCCGCCGGAAATGCGTGGGAGATCGGTATCATCGCAGGCCTGGCCGAAGCTGGTCTCGATATGACAGAGGCCGCCGATTTGGTGGTCGGCACCTCGGCCGGTGCGACCGCGGCAGCGCAGGTGCGCAGCGGTATACCGGCGGCCGAACTGCTGGCGTCGGTGCTATCTCGCCGGCGAGACCGGTCGGACAGCAACGGGAAGCGTCGCCGTCCCTGCCGATGGCCACGGTATTCGAGCGGATGAGGGCCATCGGCGCAGCCGCCACCTCAGCAGCCGACCTACAACGTGCGATGGGCGCGTTCGGGCTGGAGAGCGACTCCATACTCGGACCAGGGGCCGGACAGCGGCGCGCAGTGGTCGCCGCCAGGTTGCCTCGCCCTGAATGGCCGGACAGGCCGATAATCGTGGTGGCCGTCGACGCGCATACGGGCGAGTTGGCTGCGTTCGACCGCGATTCCGGCGTCGACCTTGCGGACGCGGTCACCGCGAGCTGCGCGCTGCCTGGTCTGGTGCCCACGCACAGTATCAACGGCACTCGCTACATCGACGGTGGCGTGCGCTCCACCGAAAACGCCGACCTTGCCTCGGGCTACGCGAACGTCGTGGTGCTCTCGCCGCTGGGCGGACGCAGCCAGACACCACCGGAGCGGGGCGCGGACCCGGCGGGCCAGTTCGAGGGCCTGCGCAGACTACCGGGCGCAGACCTGGCAAGCCAGGTCGAGGTCCTGCGCAAGCAGGGCAGCCGCGTCGAGGTGATCACACCGGACGCCGATTCCCGAGCCGCAATGGGCACGAACCAGATGGACCCCGCGACACGCATCCCCGCCGCTCGTGCCGGTTTCGCCCAGGGCAAGCAGGAAGCGATCCGCGTGACGTTCCACTGACGATTGGACGCCGCCCGCGCTGCACCGTCTGTGTGAAGAGCACCATTGGCCCGCCAAATACGCTTGCGTTGTGAGTTTCGTCGTTGAGCAGATCTGGCGGTATCCGGTGAAGTCCATCGGCGGCGAGCGGATCGGATTCACCCGGGTCGGCGGTGACGGCGTGGAAGGCGACCGCGTGTGGGCTGTGCAAGACGCCGGCGGCAAGCTTGGCTCAGGAAAGAACAGCAGGCGATTTACCCGCGTGCTCGGACTGCTCGGCCTGACCGCGCGCTACGAGGCTCTGGCCGAGCCGCCGATCGTGACCGGCAGCGACGGCACCGACTATCCGGTGGCCACCGGCGCGGCCGATGAGTTCTTGCGCTCGCTAGCCGGCAAGAGGGTCTGGGTCCGCCGCGATACCGGCATCGTGCACTTCGACGGTGTGCCGCTCACCTTGGTGGGAACCGCGACACTGGACTGGCTTGCCGCGCAGGTGCCGGGTGTTGAGGTCGAGGCCAGACGGCTGCGGCCCAACCTGGTCGTGCGCACGAGCGAGCCGTTCGAGGAGGAAGCCTGGCTAGGCCAGCCATTGCAGGTCGGCACCGCCGCGGCCGTGTTCGAAGTGATCTTGCCGCGCTGCGTCATGGTCGGGATGGCCCAGCCGGGACTGACCCGATCGAACGCCGTGCTCAAGCGGATCGCGGCGCGGACCGACAACCCGCTGGGCATGGCGATCGGCGGCCAGGTCACGAAAGCTGGCGCGATCAGCGTCGGCGATCCGGTACGTCCTGCCTGACGGCGCCGGCGAGCGGACCGACATCATGCCCATTGTCCGGGCTCGTAGTCACCGCCCTGATTTTTGAGCATGACGTTGAAGCGGTTGTAGGCGTTGATGACGGCGAGTGTGGTCACCAGTGCGGCGAGCTGATCGGCGTTGTAGTAGCTAGCCGCGTTCCCCCAGGCCTCGTCGGTGACACCGCCCGCGGCGTCGGCGATGCGGGTGGCCTGCTCGGTCAGTTCGAGCGCGGCGCGCTCGGCGTCGGTGAAGACCTTCGCGTCCCGCCACGCCGCCAGCAGGTTGAGCCGCACCGAGGTCTCGCCGTCGTGCTCGGCGTCCTTGGTGTGCATGTCGACGCAGACCGCGCAGCCATTGATCTGGCTGGCCCTGGTCAGCACCAGGTTCGCGAGTCTCGGCGGCAGCGTCCCCTGAGGTACTACGCCTGACGTCGCGTTGAGGCGCTTCACGAATTCCTGCAGGATCCTGGAGCTGGTGTAGTCGATGCGTGCTTCCATGGTCAACTCCCCTGACATGCCGGTCATCTGTGCCCCCTGAGCAGGTCGCGTCGCAGCGGACGGCACTACGACGTCCGGCAGTGCCAGAAGGTAACGTCGGCCGGGTGTTACCTCAGCGCCGCGCGATGCGTCCTGTTACGGATACCGCCGCCGGCGACGGGGAGAACCGTGACTGAGGAAGAACAGCTGGCCGCCCACTTCGAAGCCCACCGCCCCTATCTCCACGCGATCGCAGCCCGCGTACTCAGCTCCCACGCGGATGCAGACGACGCTGTGCAGGAGGCGTGGCTGCGCCTGGTCCGCACCGACCGCGGCAGTATCGAGGACCTGCGCGGCTGGCTCACCACCGTGACCGCGCGGATCTGCCTTGATGCGCTGCGCAGGCGCGCGGTTCGCAGCGAGCAGCCGCTCGAATTGAGCGTCGGCATCCCGCTGGAGACGGCCGGCGCCCGGAGCATCGATCCCGAGCACGAGGCCGTGCTCGCCGAATCCGTAGGCCTTGCGCTGTACGTCGTCATGGATGCCCTCACCCCGCCGGAGCGCGTGTCGTTCGTCCTGCACGAAGTGTTCGAGATCCCGTTCGACGCGATCGCCGGCGTCCTCGGCCGAAGCACCGCGGCCACGAAAATGCTGGCCAGCCGGGCACGTGGACGGATCCGCCTCGGCGCCCCGGCGACGGCTGCGGACGCGGCGGACCGCGAGGTGATCGATGCGTTCCTCGCGGCGGCCCGGAGGGGTGACCTCACGGGTTTGCTCGCCGTGCTCGCACCGGAGGTGGAACTGCACACGCAGGGTCCCGAGGGAACCTTCGTCGTTCGCGGCGCGGACCAGGTCGCGGCTCGGGCGCGGACGGGCGCGCGCCCGCAAGCCCTGGCCCGTCCGGTGCTCGTCGACGGTCTACCGGGCGTTCTCGTTATGGTCGGCGGGCGGCCGGTCACGGTGATGGCCTTCACGGTCATGGATGGCGCGATCACCGCGATCCACGTGCTGACCGACCCGGACCGGCTGGCCCAGGTCGTACCGTCATGGATCGCCTGACCTGGCTGGCGGTGCCGGGAAAGCCAGCGGGTCAGCCTGACTGGCGCAACAGCCGGATAACCGGCATCTGGCGGTCGGTCTTCTGCTCGTACTGGCCGAAGCGGGGCGCCGAGGCAGTGATCTGCTGCCACGCCTGGTCGCGCTCCGCTCCGTGCAGCTGCTCAGCCGTGACGGGGATCGTCTGGCCGTTTACCTCAATGCGCACCCTGTCGGGGTGCGCTGCGATGTTGTGATACCAGGCCGGATTGTGCTGTGCCCCGTTCGCCGACGCCACTATCAGCCAGCTATCGTCCTTGCCAGGAAACCAGCCGACCGGGTTGGTGCGCTCGGCCCCGCTCTTGGCTCCCACAGTGGTGAGGATGAGGGCGTTGAATCCCATCATCTTCCCCTTGCGGCGGATACGTCCGGCTGCCATATTGTTCGCCAGCCGCATCATCAGGCCAGCGCGGGGCTGACGGCCGCCGCGCGTACCGGCAGGTGTATCGAATGTCATCTGTCCTCCTTATGGTGCCGTCACGGAGCGCGCATAGCGCCCGGTGGCTGAGAACGCGGGTCCCTCGATGCCCCAGCTGATGATCCGCTGCGGCACGATGGCGAACCAGGCTGAGTCCCAGCCGCCTCCCCCGAAGCGCTCCTCGCCACCCTCGTCGTGGAGTTCGGCCTGGCCCCGTATCTCGATCCCGCGCGGGGTCCACGGGTTCACGCTTTCCAGGTCGTCGATGACGAAGGCCACCTGGGGGTTGGCCTGCAAGTCGCGCCATTTCTTGGATTTGCTCAGGCCGTGCCCGCCGACCTCGATGGTTTCCTCCGCGGTATTGAAGCGGAAACCAACGGGCGCGACGTGCGGTGCGCCACCCGTGCCGGAGGTTGCGACCCGGCCGAGCCGCTGACCCCGCAGGTACTCGATCTCGTTCTCGGTGAAACGGCTCATCATGACCTCCTCGGTCGGGTGACCTACCCGTAGAGCGAGCCGACCGACCATTATCGTGCGCGCAATCACGCGCGCCTGCCCGGCGGTCGGCAGAACGGCCCGCAGATCGATGATCTCAGCGCGGCCGCGAGCAGTGCTGCGGTCCGGGCCATGCTGGCGAAGCACGGCTAGCAGCGCGGCGACCGGTTACCCGAGGCGCTCAAGCACAGTTGCGACTTCCGGTCCGGCGACCTGGGCGCCGTAGCCGGCGTCGACGACCAGACAGCCGATCGCGAGGTTCAGCGCCGGATCGAAGGCGACCATCCAGCTGTTCGGCTGCCCCTGCCCGCTGACGTCCGCGGTGCCCGTCTTGGCGTAAACCGGGGCGCCGACACCGTCGAAGACGCCGGCTGCCGTGCCGCCGGACTGTGTGACGGCTCTCATCACCTGCCACAGGTCCTCATGCACGGTGGCGGGCAATGGCGTGCCGGTCAGCTGCGGCTGTCCCGCCACGACGATGGGCTGCTTGAACGAGCCCGAGTCCACGGTCGCGGCAACGGAGGCCATAGCCAGCGGAGACGCCTCCAGCCGTCCCTGGCCGAACAGTTCCAGGGCCAGTTCTGCGCCGGAGGCCGTGGGCGGGATCGTGTAGTACGGGACGCCGCTGCCGATGCCGATGTTCCACGGCTGGTTGAGGCCGTAGTACTTCTGCGCCGTCTGGGCGAGTGTGCCGGGGCTGAGGCTGGCGTACCAGCGGTCGAAGGCGTTGTTGCACGAGGCGGCGAAGTCGGTGAGGAACGGCGTGCCCGGCGGTTCGCTTTCGCCGCCGGCATTGTTGATCACCTCGCCGTCGGCGTCGGTCTGCGGTGGGCACGGGACTGGCTGGCTCGGTGAGCTGACCAGACCGGTCGCGAACAGGGCAGTCGAGGTGATGATCTTGTTTGTCGATCCGGGCGCCACCCGAGCGGTCAGGGCGAAGTCATTTGCCCCATCGTTGTTGGCCACCGCCAGGATGTCGCCGGTGCTCGGCTGGATCACCACCATCGCGCTGCCTGAATGGCCTTGCACGCCCGCCTCCGCCGCGCCTTCCACTCTCGGATCGATGGTGGTCTTGACCACGCCGGTAGCGACCGGCTGGCTGAGCACATTCGTGGTTCCGGAGATGGGCGCGGGCGCGTTGCCCGCGCCGACGTTCGCGACCTCTATTCCAGGAATACCGCCGAGGCCCGCGGGAGCGCTTTTTGTCAGCGCCGCGGCGATGTTGTTGAGCCCCTGGTCGCCCTGGAGGTTGCCGCCGCCCGCATCCACGACCTCGGCTGCGCCTGGTTCGACCGGAATGCTGACAACCTTCTCGCCCGCAGTCAGGTTCGGCGCGACGAGCGCGGGATTCCACCTGACCCACCATCCGCCGTGCCTTGCGTACGCGATCAGATTCGACGCGTAGGACCAGGTTGCTGTCACCGCGGGACTCGCGGCGCGGGAACTTGCCCTGGTCTTCGCGGCGGCAGTCGGGGTCGAGGTGGGCGTCGGCCCCGGGGTCGCCGGCAGCCCCACCGTGGCGAGCACTGAGAATGCCACCTTTCCCTGCGTACTGGCACTGTTCACCGTCAGGTGCAGAGCGCGAAGGTGCAGGCCGTCGCGGTAGGAGTTCAGCGCGGCCGCGGCGGCATCGGGGTGATCGGTGTAGCGTGCGGCCTTCCGGACATGACCGGTCTTCCAGGCAGCCAGGAAGGCTTCGGCGGTCTGGCGCGCAGCGAGTGCCGGTCTGGTGGCGGTGGGGTGGAAGCCACCAGGGTTCGCCGTCGGCTTCTTGGAACCGAAGGTGCCAAGCTGGCTCGCGATCAGCACAGCGGCAACGCCTAGCACTCCGGTAACGCCGAGCCAGCCGGCGACGCCGAGCTTTCTTCGCGACCGCGGTGGGCCGCCGCCGGTGATCCCGGGCCGTTCGCGCCACACCCCGTTCTCATCCAGGGCCCACCGCCCGTCGTGCTGGTCAGGCACCGAGACCGGTCGCGGCTGAGTTGGGGCCTGGGAGGGCCGCCGGGAGCCGCCGTCCGCCTCGTCGCTGCTGGCTCCCCCGCTCATGCGTTCCCCTTCATCGCCAGGCGTACCTGCGGAAACAGAGTGGCTACATACCCCTGAAGGTGAATGCCTAAGTGCACCTGGCGCAGATGCTCGCGGCCGTGCTAGCGGGACGCGGAGGAGGACACCAGTTGTCCGGTGTCGCCGCCTACTGTGAGAGCCGCTGGAGTGCGGTGGCCACTTCCGGGCCGGCGACGGATGCGCCGTAGCCGGCGTTCAGAACCACGCAGCCGATCGCGACGTCCAGCGTCGGATCGAAGGCGACCATCCAGCTGTTGGGCTGCTGCTGACGGCCGACATCCGCGGTGCCGGTCTTGCCGTAAACCGCCGAGCCGACGCCATTGAACACCCCGGCCGCCGTGCCGCCTGACTGCGTGACGGCTCTCATCATCTGCCACAGATACTGGTGCACCGTGCCGGGCAGCGGAGTGGAGGCGAGCTGGGCCTGGCCCGGCACGACGATGGGCTGCTTGAACGAGCCCGTGTCGACCGTCGCGGCGACCGACGCCATGGCCAGCGGGGAGGCTGCGAGCTGTCCCTGGCCGAACAGTTCCTGGGCCAGTTCCCCGTTGTAAGCAGTGGACGGGATGGAGTAATACGGGCCACCCGGGCCGATGCCGATGTCCCACTGCTGGTTGAGGCCGTAGTACTTCTGCGCGGTCTGGGCGAGGGTGCCAGCGCCGAGGCTGGCGTACCAGCGGGCGAAGGCGTTGTTGCAGGAGGCGGCGAAGTCAGTGATGAACGGCGTGCCCGGCGGTTCGCTTTCGCCCTTGTCGTTCTTGAACGTGTTGCCGTTGATGACGAGCTGCTGGGGGCATCCGACGGCCTGGGTTGGCGAGCTGACCAGACCGGTCGCGAACAGGGCAGTCGAGGTAATGATCTTGTTTGTCGATCCGGGCGCCACCCGTGCGGTGAGGGCGAAGTCGTTCGCCCCATCGTTGTTGGCTACGGCCAGGATCTGGCCGGTGCTGGGCCGGATCACCACCATCGAGCTGTTCGGATGGGCTTGCACGGCCGACTTCGCCGCTGCCTCCACCCTCGGATCGATGGTGGTCTTGACCACGCTGGCTGCGACCGGCTGGCTGAGCACGTTGGTGGTGCCGGGGATGGGCGTGTTGCTGGGCCCTGCGAGCGCTACCTCGATTCCCGGAGTGCCCTGGCCTGCCGGGGCGCTTTTCGTCAGCGCCGCGGCGATGTTGTCGAGCCCTGGGTCGCCCTGGAGGTTGCCGCCGGCCGCATCCACGACCTCGGCCGCGCCCGGTGCGATCGGAACACTGACGATCTTCTTGCCGGCGGTCAGATTCGGCGCGACTAGCGCTGGATTCCACCTGACCCACCATCCGCCGTCTCTTTCGTAAGCCGCCAGATGTGACTCGTAGGACCAGGTAGCGGTCACCGCAGTGCTTGCCGACAGCCCCACCGTGGCGACCACTGAGAACCCGACCGTTCCGTGCGCGGTCGCACTCCGCACCCCTACGTGCAGGGCGTGCAGGTGCAGGCCGTCGTGGTAAGAATTCAGGGCAGCGGCAGCCGCAGCCGGGTGATTGGTGTAGCTGGCCGCTTTCCGGATCTGCCCGTCCTTCCAGGCAGTCAGGAAGGCGTCCGCGGTCTGACGCGCAGCTTGCGCGGGCTGTGTGGCGGTGGGGTGGAAACCGGGAGTCGGTTTGCTCGGTCCGAAGACGCCAGTGAGTACCAGCACGACAGCCAGGCCGATTACCCCGGCCACGCCGATCCCGCTGGCGATGGCTAGCTTCCTGCGCGAACGCGGCGGCGGGCTCTCCGCAAGCCAGGGCTGGTCGCGCACTCCGGGCTGGTCGCCGACTCCGGGCCGGTCGCGGACTCCGGGCTGGTCGCGGACTCCGGGCTGGTCGCGGACTCCGGGCTGGTCGCGGAACCACCCCGGCTCGTCCCAGGCCGGCCGCTGGTCCTGGGCGCCGGGCATCCAGAACGGCGGCCGCTCCGCAGGGGGTTGTGCTGGCCAGCCGCCACCCGCCTGATCGTTGCCCGCTCCCCCGGTCATGCGCTCCCTTTCGTCACCCGCTCGCAACCAGACTATGGTCGCTTACTGCCCTTCGGGTACATCTCAGGATTTAGGTCGAATTCAGAGAGCCGGCCGGTGCCGGCCGTCTGACCGTGCCGTGCGGCTGTTGAGACATGGCGGCGAACCACCGCTAGCGGCCGCGTGCATTGCTAAGGTCAGCGCTGTGCGTGTCGACGTGACGCTGAAGACCGTCGGTCCGACGCCGACGGCGGTCGTGAAGGCCGTGACCACCTGGGCCGATTTCCCGACCCTGTGGCGCCCGATGCTCGACGAGGTGTGGAGCTTCCTGCGCGGCGGTGCTCCCGACGGACTGTGGACGCATGGTCACAATGTCATGCTCTACAAGGACGACATACCTAACGTCGAAATCGGCGTCCAGGTCAATCAGTCATTCGCGCCGTACGGGTCGGTCGTGCCGTCCGCACTTCCCGGCGGGCTGGTGGCCGCGGCGACCCACGCCGGGCCGGTCGCCAGGATCGGCGAGACTCACGACGCCGTGCGTGACTGGGCGACGGCCAATGGGTACCGTCCGACAGGCCCGCGATGGGAGATCTACGGCGATCCGGACCCCTCGACGGGCAACTTCGCTGTCGAGGTGATCTGGCTGGTGGCGGCGCAGGCCAGCTAAGGCTCCAGTTCCACCGTGTCGCCCACCGCGACGGGGCCGGGCTGCACGGTCGAGCCGTAGACACCGAGCCGCGCGTCGCGTTCCCGTGCTATCGCCGGCAGGATCGCCGGGTCTCGGTCCAGCGTCACCGGGTCGATGGTGACCATGACGCAGCGCTGGTCACGCTGGTCCACTCGCATCCGCAGCCCGCCGACGCGCAGGATCCGGCCGACCCAGGCGTCCTCGGGAAAGTCGCCGGCGAGAGCGTCCACGAGAAGATTAGGCCGGAACCGCTCCGGCACCAGATCGGTGCCGGTTAGCCGGCCCAGGCTCGCGAGGGTCCGGGTGGTCAGCAGCGACAGGGGCATCGTGTCGAAGACGCCGCGGTTCTGCTTGATGACGCGCACGCCCGGCCCGAGCTCGGCCGCGAGAGCCGGGTCTGTCACATCCACCTCGTCGCCGGATGGCCTGCGTACCAGCGTCACCGAGGCGTCGGGCCGGCCAGGATCGGCGAACCGGGGACGATAGTGAGCCAGTTCCGGCAGCTCCCGGATTGTCAGCCATGGAAAGCCGCTGCGGACCTGCCCGTCACGGATAAATGCCCACCGGCGATCACCCGCCAGGCCGTGCCACGAAACCTCAACCTCATCGAGGTTCTCGCCCGCCATGGACTTCACCGGGTACCGCCGCAGCGCGGCGATGCGACCCACCACCGTCATGACCGCCTCCGTTAACCAGAGGCGCCCTTACCGGTGAAATGGGTGTCGAGCGTGGCGGACCTATCCGTCGCAGCGCCCCTCGACCTGCTTAGCGTCCCATATTTAGATGGGCCGCACGCGCGAGCCGGTCAGGGCGGTCAGCCGCCTGGCGAACGCGGGCCCGCACACTAGCCAGGGGTGACCCGTACGCGCCTCGGCGACTCCTTCCTGAGCCCAGCCTGCTGCCTCGACCAGCGCCCGAAGACAACCGACGCCCTGATGCCAGCGCAGTTCACGCGGCTCGACCCTGATCCCGGCGTCCAGCTCATAACTCGCCACGAACCGGTTCGCGAGCCCGGCCCCGAGCCGTCGCACGGCGAGCCTCAGCGCGCGCGGGACGCCGAGCGGCGGCTCCGCGAGCACAAGCGCGGTGAATGCGACGTCATACGCCCGCGGCGCGAGGAGGGCGGCGGTCCAGTCGAGGAGACAGATGTCGGCGCCATCCACCAGGAGGTTAAACGGATGCAGATCGCCGTGACAGATGACCTCGGGAGCTGGCGGGAGCGGGGAATCGATCAGCCACTGAGCCGCGGCAGCCAGGTCACCACGGCCGCAGCCACGAGCCATCTCCAGGAGAACGGGCAGCATCCCGGCCAGGGTGATCGGGATGTCGCACGACGAGCCGAGCTGCTCGCGCACGGGGGCAGGGTCGAGCGAGTGCAGGCGCGCCATCGTAGCGGCAAGGAGCCCGGGCAGCGCTCGCGCTGCCGTCACGGCCGAGGCGATCGCCCCGGCACCGGTGAGACCAGAGAGCAGGTGGGTGCCTGCAGCCCTGTCCATCACCATGAAAGCCTGCCCGCCTCCGCTGTCGCGTCCGGAGGCCCGGATCACCGGAGTGGGGAAGCCAGCCGCCGCCACAGCAGTCTGGACAATCGTCTCTTTGCGGGCCATGCCGGGGTCGGGCATGATGCGAGCGACCAGCTCCGTCGGCCATCCTGGCGGCGGGTCGGTCACCGAGAAGGCCAGCAGCTCGGCCCAGAATCCGCCGCTGAGCGGGCGGGGCGGGTCGGCGTAGCAGAGGTCCTGGTCCCCCGCCGCGGCGCGCAGTGCGTGGAGGAGCCGGACCGATTGATCAACTGTTACCGTCACGGTAATTACCGTAACGGTTGTAGGTGGTACTGTCTAGCGGTGACATCCAAGACTCAGGCCGATCACGCGATGACCATCGACGACCTGGCCCGCCGGGCAGGGCTTCCGGTCCGCACCATCCGCGAGTACCACACCATGCGCGTGCTCCCCCCTCCGCAGCGGCAGGGCCGTATCGGCCTGTATGACGCGGGTCACGTTCAGCGACTGGAGCTGGTCGCCCGCCTCCAGCACCGCGGGTACTCGCTTGCCGGGATCCGTGACCTCCTGGACGCCTGGGACACCGGGACCGAGCTCACCGCCCTGCTCGGGGTTGCCAGCGGGCCAGTGGCGCTCGACGAGACACCCTTGCGCCTCACCCGCGACGAGCTGTTCGGCAAGCTGCCCGGGCTTGACAGCGCTACGCTTCGCCGGGCTCAGGACACCGGGCTCGTGCGGCCCGACGGGCCCGCCCACTTCCTCGTGCGCAGTCCCGCCCTGATTGATCTCGCGGCCGATGGCGTCCGCCTGGGCCTCAGCCTTGCCGACATGCTCGACGTCATCGGGGAACTCACGACCGGACTCGACGCCACGGCCGCCGCGTTTGCGCAGTCGTTCGTGCAGCGGATCTGGCAGCCGGTCGCCAGCAGCGACGGCGACACAGATTTGCCCGGCTTCCTGGCCCGGGGACGGGTGCTGCTTCTTCAGGGCGTCGCCAGCGTGCTCGCAGATCGACTCACTGCCGCTTTGCTGCGTCAGGCCGAGGAGATCCCCGGCGGCACCGAGCTCCGCGCCGCGATCGGCCGCCTCAGCACCGGCGCGATGAGAGATTCAGCTGGCGCACTCCACCGACGGAGCACCCCATGACCACCGTCAACCATGAGCAGACAGCGCACTGGAACAGCGAGGCGGGGGGCGGTCACTGGGTCACCCACCAGGAGCGCCATGACCGCATGCTCGAGCCCTTCCTGACCATGCTCCTTGACGAGGCCGCGATCAGGCCCGGAGAGCGAGTGCTCGATGTCGGGTGCGGATGCGGCGCCACGACGCGGGCTGCCGCCGCTCTTGCCGCGCCTGCGACCGTGACAGGACTAGACCTGTCCGCGGGGATGCTGGCCCAGGCGCGCGCCGACGCGCAATCGGCGCAGCTGTCCAACGTGTCGTTCGTCCAGGGTGACGCTCAGGTGCACGCGCTCGAGCCCGCCAGCTTCGACGTCGTGATCTCGCGGTTCGGGCTGATGTTCTTTGATGACCCGGTCGCCGCATTCTCGAACCTGCGGCAAGCCACGAAACCCGGCGGGCGCCACGCCTTTGTCTGCTGGCAGCCCATGGCAGCTAACCCGTGGCTGCTGATACCCGGCGAAGCGCTCGCCGAGCACGTCCCGCCGCCGGAGCCCGCTTCTCCCGATGCTCCCGGCATGTTCGCCCTCGCTGACCCTGACCGCCTGCGCGGCATCCTGACCGACGCTGGCTGGAGCGAGGTCACCGTCGCCCCGGCCCGAACGTCGATGCTGGTCGGCGGGGGCGGAACCGTCCAGGAGGCGGTCCAGTGGATTCGCGCCGGGTCGATGGCGAGGTCGATGCTGGCCGACGCGGACCCGCCGACCGAGCAGCGGGCCTTGGCGTCGGTGCGGTCGGCCCTTGTCCCCTATGCGGATTCCGAGGGCGTGCATCTCGACGCCGCTGTCTGGCTTGTCCGCGCCCTGGCCTAGGGATGGGCGTCCCAGTGGCGGCGCAGCGCTGCGGTGAACTCAGCGGCCCGCTCGTCGGGGAAGAAGAGCCGGGCTCCTGCCAGCTCGATCACCTCGGTGGTGCCGGGGATGGTGTCGCGCAGCCAGTAAGCCCACTTGCGCTTGAAGAAGATGTCCCCGGTGCCCCAGACGATGAGCGTCGGGACTTGCAGCCGGGCGAGGGCTGGCTCGATCGCGAGCAGGTCGCGGGCGTGCACCGAGCGCGCCCAGCGCTGCGACAGGCGTGCGGCCGTGGCCGTGCCGAGCGCTGGCTCCAGCCAGGCGCGGGCGATGTCATCGGGCAGGTTGGCGACGTCGGAGTAACCGCTGCGGTACATGCGCTTGCCCCTGAGCGCTCCGCTGCGCCAGAGCACGCGCCCAAGCGGAGCGAGCAGCCCGAGCCGGGCGAGCAGGAGCCCCGGCAGCAGCGGCGCAGGATGGACGTTCGTGTGGGTTTCGCAGTTGGTCAGTGTCAGCGTGGCGAGCCGGTCGGGGTGGCGGGCCGCGAATACCTGCGCCACGGCGCCGCCGGTGTCATTGGCGACCAGATCGATGTCGCTGAGCTCGAGCGCGTCGCAGCACGCCGCTACGAAGTCGGCGAGCCCCGGCAGCGAGAAGTCCTGGTCCGGCGCAGCCGGTGTCTGCCCGCAGAGCGGCAGGTCGATAGCGACGCACCGGCGCTCTGCGCCCAGCCGACCGATGACATTGCGCCACAGGTAGCTGCTGGTGGCAACGCCGTGCACGAAGAGCACCGGGCGTCCCTGTCCCCCGGTGTCGATATAGCTGACGGGACCCGACCGGGTCACCGCCTGCCTGCGGTGAGTGTCGAAGTCTTCCAGCACGGTCGGCATGGTCGTCCCCCTCGCTGACGACTCGGGATACGGTGCTGAGCAACGTCATCGTCTCGCAGGTACAATAATAGACCGACAGTCGGTCTGTCAAAGTACGAGGGTGACATTCCGGAGGTCAATGAACGCGAATAAGAATGTCGAGCGTGGCCAGGCAACCCGCGCGCACATCATCGATGTCGCCATGCGGCTGTTCGCGGCCCACGGCTATGACGGCACGTCGATCGAGGCGGTGCTGGCCGAATCTGGCGTCAGCCGCGGCTCGCTCTACCACCATTTCGCGGGCAAGGACGTGCTGTTCCTGGCGGTGCTCGAGACGGTCGGCGCCCGGATAGCCGAGCAGACGGAGATCGCTCTGCAGGCTGCCCGCGACCCGGTCGACGTGCTCCGGATTGGCGGAGTTCAGTGGCTCCGGCAGGCCAGTGACCCAGTCGTGCGGCAGATCATGCTGATCGACGCCCCCTCCGTGCTCGGCTGGCGGCGCTGGCGGGAGATGGACGAGCAGAGCACACTCGGCTTCATCCGCAACGCGATCGCCTACGCCGCCGACCGGGGCGCGGTCGACCAGCGGCACGTCGACGTGTTCGCCCACATCGTCCTCGCCGCCGCCAATGAGATCGGCCATGATGATCGCGCTGGCCAGCGACTCAGCCGCGGCAGCGCGGCGACGCCGAGAGCGCGCTGGTCGAGTTCCTCGATCGCCTGCTGGGCGCACCAGGCTCCGGAAGCCACCACAGCGGCGCGCACTAGCCGCCCCCGCCTCCCGTGAAACTCACTACGGCTTGGCTCGGCGGGCGCCTTCTTCCACGCGATCGCGGTAGTCGCGCCACCAGGCCTGATCTGCTGGCGGCAGGTTGTCGTGGTCCGCACGGTGGCCGGCCGAGCCGTCGATCAGCTCCCGGACTATGTCAGCGTGACCGGCGTGGCGCTGGGTCTCGGCGATCATGTGCACGATGATCCGGTGCAGGCTCACGTCGCCGCCTCCCGTCCACCACGGCACGCGGCCGGGAGCGTCCAGCGCAAGGGCGGCGATCGTCTCGTCTGCCTGCTGCCAGGAACGCCGGTAGAGCCCGACGATGTCCTCCCGGCTCTCGTCAGGGGCAGCCCACATATCGGCGTTGGGATCGGCATCGTCGGCCAGCCACGGCAGCGCCACTCCGTGCGGGCGGCCGAACACCGGGCCAAAGTACTCAAGCTCCACGCTGGCGACGTGCTTGATAATGCCAAGCAGATTGGTGCCCGTTGGCGTCAGCGGCCGCCGGATGTCGTACTCACTGAGCCCGTCCAGCTTCCACAGCAGCACCTCGCGGGCGCTCTGCAGGTACCGGTGCAGGTCGGCCTTGGCGTCGAGTCCGGTCATGCGTAGCAGTCTGTCAGCCGCGATGAGTCAGCAACCGACGCGAGCTAACCTCAGCGGGCCAGGGTAGGCGGACTCGGCCTTAGCAGCCAGGCGCCGGCCCTGCCGGCGCAGCAGGACGAACCCGGCGGCGATGGCCAGCACGGCGCTGCCTGCCAGCACCCACGTGAGTATCGATGACGCGCGTTCCAGGGCATGGCCCGCCAGGTACGACAAGAGCGTGTAGGCGCCAGCCCAGACGATCCCGCCCGCTGCGTTGGCGGGCAGGAACAGCCGCCACTGCATCTGGCTGGTGCCGGCGAGGAATGCGGCGTATGTCCGCAGCAGCGCCACAAACCGCCCGAAAAACACCACCTTGGCGCCGTGCCGGTCGAAGAGGTAGCGGGCGATCTTTAGCTTCCGCTCATCAAACCGCACCTTGGGGCCATACCGGCGCGCAAGCGCATACCCACCCTTGTCTCCGATCCAGTAGCCGATGTTGTCGCCGATGATCGCCGCGCCGCTGGCCACCACGAAGATGAGCCACGGATTCAGGTGGTGAGTGGTCCCCGCGTAGGTGCCCGCGACGATCAGGGCCGTCTCGCCCGGCAAGGGCACTCCGAGGCTCTCCACCGCAACCAGGGCAAACAGTGCCCAGTAGCCATAGCTCTCGATCAGATGCGTGATGTTCATTTCAGCTCGCGAGGGTATCTGAACGCCCGGGTGCGGCCAGGCCGGCGGTCGGCGGGCCAGGCCTGAAACGCGCGCCTGGTTCCCGTCGATCTAACCGGCAGCACTGGCCTGCAACGAAAGGCGCTGCCATGACCAACGACATACCCGTCAGCACCGGCTCTGCTGACCCGGGTGGCGAGATGAGGGAAGCGGCGGCGGCCGTGCGAAACCGGTATAAGCCGGGATCTCCCGCCTACGGATTCTGGCGGGTGCTCGCCGGGATCTGGGAACGCTGGGCAGAGCGGGCCGAGCAGGAGACCGAGTTGTCCGCGGTCG
Source organism: uncultured Actinomycetota bacterium (assembly GCA_963718765.1). Lineage (GTDB taxonomy): Bacteria > Actinomycetota > Actinomycetes > Streptosporangiales > Streptosporangiaceae > JAJYUU01. The sequence goes on along the minus strand of CAVQZV010000011.1, from coordinate 538,956 downwards.
CCAGGTCCGAGTCTCAGGCAGAACTGGTCCTTGCCAGGGAATACCTCAAGCTGCGGAACGGCGGCGACGAGTGGATCGTGGCCGCCGGCGCGTTGTCCTGCGCGAATTGCGGGCACGTCTTCGTCACCAAAGGCGATCAGAACCTCCCGGCTGCCGAACTGACCGGGCGTCTGCTGGCCCATGTCTGCTCCGATCCCCCGGAAGGTGCCAGCTAGCACGCGCCGAGCGCAGCCCGGCGGCCGCGCGACGTTACGCCGGGGGTAACGTCGGCGCGTGACTACCGCCGCAGCCGCCACCGCTCTGGTGACCGGCGCCAACAAGGGCATCGGCAGGCACATTGCGCACCAGCTGGCTACCGCCGGGGTGACTGTCTACGTGGGGTCCAGGGATGCCGGGCGCGGTCGCGCCGCGGTCGCGGAGATTGGTAACGGGGCCAGGCTGCTGGTCCTGGACGTCACCGACGCCGCCAGCATCGCAGCCGCCGCCAGCGAGGTCAGCGAGCTGGACATCCTGGTGAACAACGCCGGCATCGGCGACGATCCGCGGCCCGCGCCGGAATCTGACGTGGACGGTTTCCGCCGCATCTACGAGACGAACGTGTTCGGCGTCGTCGCCGTGACCAACGCGTTCCTGCCGGCATTGCGCCGGTCGCGGCACCCGCGCATCGTGAACATCTCGAGCGGTACCGGGTCGCTGGCGCGGAGCACCAGCCCCGATTCGCAGTTCGCGTTCGGGACCGGCGGGGCGGCGGCCTACCGCTCGTCGAAGACCGCGCTGAACGCTCTGACCGTGTTCTATGCCCAGGCCCTCGCGGGCGAGGGGTTCAAGGTGAACGCGCTCGCGCCCGGGCTCCGGGCGACCGACCTCAACGCTCGTGCCACCTCCAGCGGCGGTGACCCGGCCGAGGCCGCCGCCGGCGGGGTGCGGCTGGCGCTGCTCCCCGATGACGGACCGACGGGAGAATTCTTCTCCTGGGACGGAACGACGGTTCCCTGGTGAGCGGCCGCGCGCCGGAAGCCGCCGCGGGTCACGCCAGCTCGAGCAGCATCTCCGTGAGCTCCTGCGGCCGGTTCGCGGGCACCATGTGGTTGGTGGCGATCTCCCGGTAATTCCAGGCCGGGGACGACCGGGCCCGCTTGGCAGCGTTCCAGAACGCGTTCGGCTCGGCCTCCTCCGTGGCCTTGATGTACGTGCGGCCGAACGGGTACTCCTCGAGCTGTCGCGGGACCCGCACCGGCTCGGTGAAGCAGGCTCTCGGGTGCGGTGTCCGGCGCGGGCCGGAGAAGTCTGCCTCCGCTGGGTCCTCATACTCGCGCGGTCGGGCGGGTACGAGCCACGGCTCGCCGAGGCCCAGAACGGGGCCGCCGTCCTGGCCGGTCAGGTCGTAGAGCGACTGGCCGTCATCGGGCAGGAACGCGTCGAGGTAGACCAGCTGGCGCACCCGGTCGGCCACATGGCTGACCGCGCCGGTGACCACCATGCCGCCGTAGGAGAAGCCGAGCAGCACGATGTCGTGCAGGTCGTGGTACCAGATGACGTTGACCACGTCCTGGATGTGGGTGGTGAGGTTCACCTGCGGGCTCGCGAGGTGGGACCGCTCGCCGATGCCCGTGAGCGCGGGCGTGTGGACCTCATATCCGGCGGCGGTCAGCAGCGGCCGGACCTTGTTAAACCCGTGCGCACCGCCCCACGCGCCATGGACCAGGACGTAAGTAGTCACTGCCGTGTCTCCGTGGCTGTCTCCGCGTCGTCGAACCCGTGCGCGGCGAGCATGCTCTCAATGCGAGCGTGATGCTCGGCCTCCCACATGTCGAGGGTCTGGGCGGCTTCGGCTTCGGCCTTAGCCCGGCCGTCGCGGAGTACCTGCTCCCGCCGATCAGCCGGAACGACGAGAACGCCGTCGTCATCGGCCACCACGATGTCGCCGGCCCGGACGATCACGCCGCCGCACCGGACGGGTTCGTTGAGCGGGGCAGTGGCGGCCTTGACGCCCGCGACCGGGACGACTCCCCTGGCGAAGACCGGAAAGCCAGCGCCCCGGACCTCAGCCAGATCGCGGATGACGCCGTCCACCACAAACGCCGCGATGCGGCGCCGCTGCGCGACGGCGCAGACGTTACCCCCAGCCACGGCATACTCCGGGTCACCACCCGCGACGACCAGGACCGCGCCGGGCGCGGCGCGATAGATGGCTGCGTGCAGCATGAGGTTGTCGCCAGGCGCGCATGTGACGGTGAACGCGGGGCCGGCTACCCGCGGCACCGGCGACCACAGCGCCCGGATGCCGATATCCATGGTCTGCGACCGGCCGAGCAGGTCAGCCAGGATGGTCGTCGGAATCCCGCCGAAGCCGGTGCTGTCGTCCAACCTGGTCCTCTCGGGGCTTGTGCTTGTCCTGGTCGAACCGTCACCCGCTGATGGCGCCCACTGCGGAGTAGATCCCCAGGGCCAGCAGGATGGTCCCGGTGATCCGGCTGACCCAGGTGAGCGGGATGATCTCGAGGCTCTTAGCCCCGATGTTAACGGCGAGGGCGGCGGCTGCCCACAGCCCGAGCGTGGCACCCGCAAACACCAGGACCGGGCTGTACCTGGCGGCGAGGTTAGCGGTGGCGAGCTGAGTGATGTCTCCCCACTCGGCCAGGAAGATGACCCCGAAAGCCGTGCCCGCCACGCGCCAGAACGAGGCGCTCTGGGCACCCATCCGGGCCGCCTCCGCACCCTCGTGATGCTGCGGGCGGAAACTGGTCACCCAGAGGTAGGTCGCTCCGGCCACGAACAGCCCGGCGACGATGCCGTCGACGATGCGGTGGGGAAGCAGCGCGAGCAGCTGGCCGGCCGTCACGGCGATGGCCATGTGCACCGTGAACGCGGCAGCCGCTCCCGTCCAGACCCACAGCGGCCGGTACCGCGTGCTCAGGATCAGCGACGCGAACATCGTCTTGTCCGGCAGCTCGGCCAGCAACGTCACGATAAACGCGATGCCGATGACGGCAAGCTGGGGCACGGAGCGAATCCTCTACCTCGGGTCCGGCCTGGAGGATTCCCGTCAGGGCAACCTTCGGCCGGAACAGCTCGACAGCCGAAGGTCTCGTCCACCACGTCACCGTGGCCCGGCCACCGGGCACACCGTCGCTTGCTGCCGCTACGGTGCGCCGGGATTGTCGGCGAGCCGGCGAAGGACTACTCCCCTTCGGAATGACCATACCCGCATTCTCGGCGCCAGACTCTTATCCAGACTGAGAATGTTGTCAAAAGTGATACCGGTAGACTAGCCTCGGCAGTGTGCCAGGCTCCGCAGAATTGCTGCTGCATCCGGTCCGGCTGCGTATCGTGCAGGCGTTTCTCGGCGACCGCGCGCTCACGACCTCGCAGCTGAGCGCGGAGCTATCCGACGTGCCACCCGCCAGCCTTTACCGGCAGGTGGCCAGGCTGGTCCGGGCCGGCGTGCTGCAGGTCGTCGCCGAGCGCCGGGTGCGGGGCGCGATCGAGCGTACGTATGTGCTGCGGCTGGCAGCCGCGTATATCCGTCCCGACGAGGTCGAGGCCATGAGTCCCGAGGAACACCGGCAGGCGTTCATGGCGTACGTCGCCGGGCTGCAGGCCGCCGCTGACCGCTACTTCGCCCGCCCGGACTTCGACCTGTTCAAAGACCGGGTTGGCTACCGGCTGAACGCCCTGTGGCTGGACGACGCCGAGTACGACGCCTTCGTGGCAGACCTGGCCAAGGTCCTCGCGCCACGGCTCGCCAACGCGGCGCGCAAGGGCCGGCGCCGGCGCATCCTCGGGTACGTCCTGCTGCCTGGCGAGGAGAGCACGTGACGACGAGATCAGGGGGGAACGGGGTCGTGGTACCTGCAGAGGTTCGAATCGACTCAGAGGGCTGCTCGCTCGCAGCCACGTACCTGGAGGCAGCGGAGCCCATCGCGGCGGCGCTGCTCATCGTCGGGTCCGGCCGCACCGACCGCAACTCTGACGTCCGGCTGCCCCTTGGCCAGAAGCTGCGGGGCGCCATCACCGGGGCGATCGCCGAGGCTCTGGCCGCGGCAGGTGTATCCACGCTGCGGTTCGACAAGCGGGGTGTCGGCGCCAGCGGCGGCGACTTCCTGACCGCCGGGATGGACCAGCGGGCGGCTGATGTGCGTGCCGCTCGCGACTGGCTCGCCGCCAAGACGGCAGGACTCCCCCTCCTCGCCATCGGGCACAGCGAGGGAACATACTACGCGGCCCAGCTAGCTGCCGATGGACAGGCCGCCGGAGCGGTGCTGCTATCCGGACCCGCGCGCACCGGCGCTGACGTGCTGACCTACCAGGTCGCGGAGATTGGCTCCCGGATGCCCGCGTCCGCGAAGCTGATCCTGAGGCTGATGCGTACCGACGTCGAGCGGGCGCAGCGGAAGAACCTGGCCAAGATCATGGCGTCCACGGCCGACGTGATTCGCGTGCAAGGCATGAGGGTGAACGCCCGGTGGACCCGCGACTTCGTGGCCTACGACCCGGCGCCCGTGCTCGCCCGGATCACCGTGCCTGTACTCGCCATCACGGGCGAGCACGACCTCCAGGTACCGCCCGGTGACGTCGAGGTCATGGGCCGGCTGGTGCAGGGGCCGTTCGAGGGTCACGTCGTCCCCGAGCTGAGCCACATGCTGCGACGTGACCCGGACAGCCTCGGCCCGCGCGGCTACCGGCGGCAAACCCGTCAGCAGGTCAGCCCGGAAGTGCTGCGGCTGACCACCGACTGGGTCGGCCGGAACTGGGAGCAGGCGTGACCATCCAGCTGGCGGCGGGTTCGGTTCGCCCCCTGCTCCAGGCGCTGCCAGCACTCATCCCGGTGCTGGCTCTCCTCCTCGGCCTCGACATTTACTGCCTGGTCAATCTCGCACGCGCCACATCAGTCCGGAACGCGCCGAAGCTGGCCTGGGTCATCGTCATCCTCTGCGTCAGCGCTCCGCTCGGCGCCATCTTGTATCTGTTCTTCGGCATGGACCGGACCGGAGCGGGGCAGCGCAAGGCGGCCGGGCCCAGCCAGCCGGTCCTGCCGGGCGCACTGCCGTCGACTGACCCGGCGGCCGCAGTCAGGCCCGCGCCAGTCGGCGATTCACGCACGGCAGCCGAGCCGATCGTCACCACGAGGGACCTGACCAGGAACTACGGCGGCACCGGTCTGTTCGATGTCGACCTGGCGGTCCCGCGTGGCTGCGTCTACGGCCTCGTCGGCCTCAACGGAGCCGGGAAGACGACGCTGCTGTCGATCCTCGCCGGCACCAGGGATGCGGACAGCGGCAGCGTGAGTCTGGCCATTGACCGGCGCCGGATGGCGGTGTGCCCGGATGTCCCGGAATTCGACGGCTGGCTGACCGCCGCCGAGGTCGTCGACCTGGCCAGGGCGCTAGTTGCGCCGGAGGCCGGACCGGGGGCGGTTGAGGCCGCGCTGCGCGCCGCGGGCCTGGCGGACGCGGCCGGTCGCCGGGTCGGCGGGTTCTCCCGCGGCATGCTGCAGCGGCTCGGCCTGGCCTGCGCCCTGACCGGTGACCCGGAGCTGCTGATCCTGGACGAGCCGACGTCAGCCCTCGACCCGGCGGGCCGGGCCGAGATGCTGGCGCTGGTCGCGGCCATGCGGGGCAGCCGCACGGTGATCTTCTCCAGCCACATCCTGGCCGACGTCCAGCGGGTCGCCGACCAGGTCGGCATTCTGCGCGACGGGCGCCTGCTCTACCAGGGCAGCGCTCGAGAGCTCATGGACGATTACCTGACGCCCAGCTGGCTGCTGCGCATCGCCGACCGAGCCAGCCAGGTGGCGGCCGCGCTGGCTGAGCAGCCGTGGGTGACCACGGTCGTGGCCGCCGAGCCCGGCGTCCTCCGGGTCGACGCGACCAGCATCGAGGACGGCGAGCGCGGTATCCCCGCCGTAGTCGCGGCGTGCGGTGCCCGGCAGGTGTCGTGCGAGCCTGCCGCGGCAGACCTGGAGGCCGCGTTCCTGGCACTGACCGGAGCGCTAGTGAAGGAGGCGGCATGACGATCGCGGTAGCCGCCCGCCCGATGACTCTGTGGCGGCTGGAGTGGCTTCGGCTGATCAGGACGCCGCGGGCGGTGTCCCTCGGCGCCGTCTACCTCGCGATCGGCCTCATCGAGCCGGTCGCCACGAGGTATGCGAGCGCGCTGCTCGCGCACGTCGGAAACGGCACGGTGGTTCACCTCCCGAAGCCGACGCCAGCCCAGGCCCTGAGCAGCTATGTGAGCGAGGCGACGCTGATCGGCCTGATCGTGCTGGTCTCGGTCGCTGCCAGCGCCTACGGCTTCGACGCGCGGCCGGGCCTAGCGGCGTTCTTCCGCACGAGGGTTCCGAGCATGTGGCAGCTGGTGGCACCCCGGTTTGCCGCCAACGCGATCGCCGGCGCGGCGGCCTACCTCATCGGCACGCTGGCTGCGTGGTACGAGACTCATCTGCTGATCGGCTCTCTGCCGGTCGGCAGCGTGGCGGCGGGGGTCTTGTGCGGGGCGGTCTACCTGGCGTTCGCGGTCGCCGTGACTGCGTTCGCCGCCTCCCTGACCAAGACCACGGTCGCATCCGTCGGGATCACGCTCGGCATCTTGCTAGCGCTACCCCTGCTCGCTGACGTGCACGCCATTACCAACTGGGTGCCGAGCGCGCTCATCGGCGCTCCGGCCGACCTGGCCGGCAGCCCGCCCGGGCATGACCTCGTACACTTCCTGCCAGCGCTCGGCGTGTCTGCCGTGGCCGGCGTCGTCGCGCTGGCTGCCGCCGTGCTGCGGTTGCGCCAACGCGAGATCTGACCTCCAATCACGGCACGGACCGATAAAGATGGAGCAATGTCGCTAGGTGAGCGCGCCAGCACCGTGGTGTACCGGGCCGGTTGGCTCGCGGTCCGGCTGATTCCTGACTCGGCAGCGCGCTGGATATTCACCCAGATCGCTGACTACCTGTGGCGACGGCGCGGCAAGAGTGTCCGGCAGCTCGAGGCGAACCTGCGGCGGGTCCGGCCAGATGCCAGCGAGGCCGAGCTGAACCAGCTGACCCGGGCGGGAATGCGCTCCTACCTCCGGTACTGGGTGGAAGCGTTCCGGCTGCCCACCATGCCCGCGGAACGCATCACATCCGGGATGAGCGTGGCCGGCGAGGAACAGGCGGCCCTGACTTACGTCAAGGCGGGCCGGGGTGTGGTCTTCGCACTGCCGCATACGGGCAACGTCGACCTCGCTGCCGCCTGGATCATGACCCGGGGGTTCGGCCAGATCAGCGTCATCGCCGAGCGGCTGAAGCCGGAGGCAGTGTTTCGCCAGTTCGTGGCCTACCGGGAGAGCCTCGGCATGGAGGTCGTGCCGCACACCGGCGGGCCGAGCCCATTCGGGGTGATGGCGCAGCGCCTCCGGGCCGGCCGGCTGGTCTGCCTGGTCGCTGACCGGGACCTGAGCGCGGCTGGAGTGCAGGTCGAGTTCTTCGGTGAGCCGGCCCGCATCGGCGCCGGGCCGGCGGCGCTGGCGGTCCGCACCGGTGCGGCCCTGATGCCGGTCGTGCTGTGGTTTGCTGACGGCGACTGGCGTGGTCACATCTACCCAGAGATTCCGGCGCCGCCGGACGGCACCCAGACGGAGAAGGTCGCCGAGATGTCGCAGAAGCTCGCCGCCGCGTGGCAGGTCGGCATCGGCGAGCACCCGGAAGACTGGCACATGCTGCACAAGCTGTTCGTGGCGGATCTCGATGCGAACCGGCAGCCGCAACCCAGCCCGGCCTCGCCAGGTAACGCTGCCTAGTCATGCGCGACGAGACGATCAGCAGCTTCCTGGGCAAGCTGGCCGCGCGGACGTCTGTCCCAGGCGGCGGCGCGACGGCAGCCCTGCACGCCGCGCAGGCAGCGGCGCTTCTCGGGATGACAGCCCGCTTCTCCGACAGCCACGGGAACGCCAAGGACGGTGAGACGATCGCGACGGTCATCGCCGAGGCGGACCGGCTCCGCGAGGTCTCCGCCGAGCTGATCGCCATCGATGGCGAGGCGTTCGGCGCGGTCGCTGAGGCCTACCGCCTGCCGAAGGACACCGACGAGCAGCGCGCCAGCCGGGCGAGCGCCATTGCCGCAGCGATGGTCACCGCGTCCTCGCCGCCAGCCGAGCTCATCGGCATTGGCACCCGGCTCGTGGAGCTGGCCGAGCTGCTGCAGCCGGTCGTGAACCGCACCGTGGCTGGCGACGTGGCGGCTGCGGTCCAGGCGGTCCGTGCCGCGATCGTGACCTCGCAGGTCAACGTGGAGGCCAACCTGTCCGGTGTCACCGACCCCGGGGCCCGCGAACGGCTGACTGGCGTCCTCGCCGGTGTCGACGATCTCCTGCAACGGGTCCAGCGGCTGACTGCCGCCATCCGGACCTCGGTGCGTTAGCCCCGCTCACCGAGCGGGTCCTGAACCCGCCTGACGGCCCTCGCCCCGAACGCGGCCGCCACCCAGATCAGGTATGTCAGCTGGCTCCCGCTGGCGATGGCGACGGGGATGGAGATCGCGAATGCCGCCGCCACGCCGATGAAGGTGATGTCGCCGACGGCCACGATCTTCCCGGCCGCGCCGGGTCGCAGCAGGTCGTGGGCGCGGATATGCCGCCGCATGAGCACGAACGTCACTATCGTGACGATCTGGATCGCCGCGTACAGGCTGAACCGCACGCCGAAGGCATCCGGACCCTCCAGGACCCTCGTGACGTAGGGAGTGATGATGATCATCAGCAGCCACAGCATGTTGATGCTGATCAGGCGGGTGTCGAGGCGGGCCACGTAGCGGTACAACCGGTGGTGCAACCGCCAGTGGGCGCCGATGACCGCGAAGCTGATCAGGAATGCCAGGTAGGCGTTGGTGAGGCTGCGCAGCGAATGCCACACGGCGGCATCCCCGGAACCTTTCGGCAGCGGCAGGCCGAGTGCCAGCAGGGTGATGGCAATCGCGACAACGGCGTCAGAGAAGAAGATGAGGCGCTCTGCGGCAATGAGTTCAGCCTCGCCAGCAGTGCCGGCGCCCTCCGGCGGGCCGTCCGTGGTCTGATCGGTCATGGTGGCAGCATCCCGCCGGAAGGTTATCCGTTTTAGTCGAAAAGCCGCAGGAACTCCGCCGCATCGCGGACCCGGACGAGCGAGGCTCGCGCATGGGCGGGCACGAACCCGGCGGCGGTCAGCCCGTCGAGCAGGCTCGCCAGCGGATCCCAGAAGCCGCCGACATCGACCAGCGCGACGGGCTTAACGTGCAGACCGATCTGCCGCCAGGTCAGGACCTCGAACAGCTCGTCCAGGGTGCCGAGCCCGCCGGGCAGGGCCGCGAACCCGTCGGCGAGGCTGGCCATGACGGCCTTGCGCTCATGCATGCTCGAGACCACGTCGAGCCTGGTCAGTGCCGGATGCGGAACTTCTGCCGCGAACAGCCCGCCTGGGATCACGCCGATCACCTCGCCGCCTTCGGCGAGCGCCGCGTCGGCGAGCACGCCCATCAGGCCGACACTCGCCCCGCCGTAGACGATGCCGACACCGGCCTGTGCCAGGCCACGGCCGAAATCGGCGGCCGCCGCGGCAAAGTGAGCCGGGCAGCCCGTCGAACTGCCACAGAAAACCGCCGCCCGCATTACCAGAGGTCCGGTGGCGCGGCCGACCTGGCCGCGAAGTCCCGCAGGGCCCGGAGGAAGTCGATCTCGCCGAAAGCCGGCCAGTAGCAGTCGCAGAAATGAAGGTAGGCGCCGGTGCCCTGCCATAGGAGGAAGTTGGACATGCGCTGCTCGCCGCTCGTCCTGATGATCAGGTCGGGCTCTGGCTGGCCGTCGCCAGTCAGGTGCCGCGCGATGTCGTCCTCGGTCACGGCCTGTGCGACCTCGGTCAGGCTCGCACCGGACGCCCCCCGCTCGAGCAACAGGGACCGGACCGCCTCGGCAATCTCCTGCCTGCCGCCGTAGCCCACGCAGAGCGTGACATGCGAGCCCGTCGGACAGCCGCGGGTCCGGTCAGCCGCCTGCTTGAGAGCGCTCGACGTGCTGTCCGGAAGCATGTCGACGAGTCCGGCAATGTGCACCTGCCACGGCGGCTCGGCGGCGGTGATCCGGGTGACCACCCGGTGCTCGATGATGTCCATCAGGGCGGTGACTTCGGCGTCGTCCCGCCTGGCCAGGTTCTCGGCCGAGCACACGAACACCGTGACGTGCTCGACGCCGGCCGCCCGGCACCAGGTCAGGGCGTCCCAGATGCGCTCGGCGCCATGCCGGTGACCCTCGCTGGGGCTGGCCAGGCCTTCCTCCCTCGCCCAGCGGCGGTTGCCGTCGATGATCAGCCCGACGTGCCGGGGCAGCGGCTTGCCGGCGAGCTGGCGGCGCAGCCGCCGCTGATAGAGCCGGACGGCCAGACGGCGGGCCGGCGCGCGGAGCTTGCGGAGGGGTCCCCGGAGCGATCCTGACGCCAGCCACGACTTACGGAGCGGCACGGGCTGAATCTAGCCGGCCGGACCAGGCGAATCCGGGAGACGACCCCCCGAACCCGGCCGCCGTCACCTGCTACTCTGCCCACCCGAGTTCGCGCTCCCAGTAGCGCCGGATGGCGCCGTCAGTCAGCGGAGGCGCTGCCAACTGTCCGGCTTCGCCCGCGGAACTCGGCGACCACCTCGTCATCGCGCCGGACGGTGACGTCGTAGATGCCACTGCGGCCATACCGAACCTGTTCCGTTGCCGTGGCCACCAGGAGATCCCCCGCGAGGGCGGACGCGATGAAGCTGATGTCGGCGCCGGCCGCTAGGGTCACCGGGCCCTCGCTGTTGCACGCGCACGCGAATGCTGTATCGGCCAGCATGAAGACGTAACCGCCATGGCAGATCGAGTGGCCATTGAGCATCTGACGCGTCACCCGCATCCGCACTTTCGCTGAGCCCCGACCGACGTCTACCAGCTCCATGCCGAGTCCCCGCGACGCGGCGTCAGCCTCGAACATGGCGGCAGCCGGGCCGTGCGGAACCGGGTAGTCGGGCATGGGGGCATGGTATGACCGTCGGCCGGGCGCGCCCGTTACTGTGCTGCACATGCCGAGCTACCGCCAGCCGGGAACCGTGCTCACCGAACATGCCTTCAGTGTCCCGCTGGATCACGCGAGGCCGGACGGTGAGCAGATCGAGGTGTTCGCCCGCGAGATCGTCGCGCGCGGCAGTGAGTCCGCCGACCTGCCCTGGCTGGTATTCCTGCAGGGCGGCCCCGGGTTTGGCGCCCAGCGTCCGGTAGGCCGGGAGTCCTGGCTCGACCGCGCACTGCGCGACTACCGGGTGCTGCTGGTCGATCAGCGGGGCACCGGCGCCTCGACGCCAGCGACAAGGCAGACCCTCGGCCGGTTCCCCACCGCGGCGGCCCAGGCCGATTACCTCGCGCATTTCCGCGCCGACTCGATCGCAGCCGACGCCGAGCTCATCAGGCCGCAGCTCACCGGCGGCGCGCCGTGGAGCGTGCTCGGTCAGAGCTTCGGCGGCTTCTGCACGGTCAGCTACCTGTCGGCTGCGCCCGGCGGGCTGCGCGAGGCATTCATCACCGGCGGCCTGCCCGGCCTTTCCAGCACGGCTGATGACGTGTACCGGCTGACTTACCGGCAGGTGGCAGCGAAGAACCGGGCGCACTACGAGCGCTACCCGCAGGATCTCGGGCGGGCCCGGCGGGTCGCACGCCTGCTGGCGGAGTCCCCCGCGACCATGCCCGGCGGCGGCACGCTCACCGTCGAGCGGTTCCAGGCGCTCGGGCATGTGCTGGGCAGCAGTACCGGCAGCCACGAGCTGCACTACCTTCTCGAGGACGCGTTCGCGGGGCCGGAGCTGAGCGATGACTTCCTGTACCGGGCAGAAAATTCGCTGCGGTACGGATCTGCGCCGCTGTACGCGGTGCTGCACGAAGCGTGCTACGCGCAGGACTCCGCGACCCGGTGGTCGGCCCAGCGGGTGCGCGCCGAGTTTCCGGAGTTCGACGCCCGCGCGGCGCTGGGGTCGGATGAACCAGTGCTGTTCACCGGGGAGATGGTCTACCCCTGGGTGCTCTCGCAGGACCCGGCCCTGCGACCGCTGGCGGATGCCGCAGAGCTGCTCGCGGAGCGCACCGACTGGCCAGCGCTCTACGACCCCGGTCAGCTTGCGCATACCGCTGTGCCCGTCGCCGCCGCGATCTATTTCGACGACATGTACGTGCCGCGTGAGCTGTCGCTGCAGACCGCGGCTGCCATCCGCGGCCTGCGCGCATGGGTGACGAGCGAGTACGACCACGACGGCCTGCGCGTCAGCAACGGGGCCGTGCTCGACCGGCTCCTCGCCATGACATGCGGCGACACGTGAGCCGATCCCAGTAGGCTGTCCGGGTGATACCGCAGACCTGCCTGTGCCTGATCAGGCGAAACCTCGCCGACGGCCCGCAAGTGCTCCTCGGGCTGAAGAAGGCGGGCTTCGGCGCGGGTAAATGGGTCGGCCTCGGCGGCCACATCGAACCGGGCGAGAAGCCCGAGGCGGCGGCGGTACGCGAGGTCCACGAGGAGTCGGGTCTGGTGGTTCCGGCCGACTCGCTGCAGCACGTGGCGAGCATCGAGTTCCGGTTTCCGACCCGTCCGTCCTGGGATCAGGACGCTGAGGTATTCATGACCTGGGTCTACCAGGGCGAGCCAGCCGAGTCGGACGAGGTGGCGCCGCGCTGGTTCGCCGAGTCCGACCTTCCGCTCGGACTGATGTGGCACGACGCCCAGTACTGGCTGCCCCTCGTCCTTGCCGGCGAGCACGTCGACTTGCGGGCGACCTTCGCCGCTGACTGCGCGACGGTCGCGACGCTGGAGCCGGACCTGCTTACTGGTAGGAGATGAGCACCGGCGTCGGAACGTGCCCGATAGTCATCCGCGGTCCGAGCATCGGCGTGTCCTTGGCGTAGAAGTCCTTCCAGCCGAAGAACACGCCGGGCGGTGCGCCGGCCACGACTGACCGCCATGTCGCGCGCTTGGTAGCCGGCGCACCCTGGCCGTCCATGTTGATCACGATGGACAGGTTGTCGTACCCGGTGTCGAGCTGGCGGATGTCCTGCAGCATACTGAGCCGGAACTCATGCAGTTCGAGCAGCTTCTGCGGCAGGTTGTACTGGGCAGTCAGCGCGGCGAGCCAGCTAGCGACGCTGTTGACCTCGGCGATGCTGACCGAGCCGATCTGATGCAGTGGCAGCTGGCCAGGCTGCAGCTTCCATTCGGGGTCGAGCGCGAGGCCGACGTTCGGCAGCTCGAGCAGCGACTGATAGTTCTTGGCCTGGGCCAGGAGGCTCGCGCGTCCGGGCTGCAAGTCGAGGGTGACGTAGAGGCCGGCCTTGGCGGCGGCCTCGACCCAGGGCTGCAGCGCGGCAGGGCTAATCACGTGCGAGTAGAGGCCGGACGGACCCGGCCCGGCAGTGGCCACCGTTGCGATGATCTCGAAGGCGGGCACGACCGGCGTAGTGGTGAGCGAGCTGTACTGGGCGGCGACGGTCCTGGCCCGGGCAATGCTCGCCTGCAGGTCTTGCTGTCCGAGCGCTCCGAGGGCCGGGTAGAGCGGCGTGCCGTACAGCGCCACGATCTCCCGGCCGGGAAACAAGACTTGCCTGCCGCCGGGAAGCTGCACCCCGGTCTCGGCGACTGCGACCCTGGCGGCGAGCAACGGCTGCGAGGTGAATCCTGCGCCGATGCCGATCACGTACTGCGGCTTGCCCGCCGCGAGTGAGCTGATCGCCGCCGGATCAGCGCGCGGATCAGACCCGTTGATGGCGAGCACGGTTGCGCCCGCGACCTGCGCTGTCGTTGCGACCGCAAGGTCGAGCTCTGCTGAATCAGCCTGGTCAACCAGTAGCGCAACCCTCGGCACCGGTACCGGTGGCCTCATGGCCGGAAGCCTCCCGGCGCTCGCGACGACCCTGATGCCCGGCAGCTCCTGTGCGAGGGCGCGGACGGATAGCCCGGCCGCCAGTACCGCCTTCGGTCGCAGGGACCGGACAGCTGCGAGCAGCGCCGCCTGGTCGGCCGCGCTGCCGGGCGCAGGAGCGAGCAGCAACGGCGCGTGCGCCCGGCGTGCGACCGCTGCTGCATCAACGCCAGCACTGGTGCTGGTGACGACGACGGCCGGTGCCCTGGCGAAGAGGGCACTGGCCAGCCCGGCTGCGGTCGCGGCGGGTGTGCCCGGAAATGCGGTGACCGCTGCGGCCGGATCACGGGTTACGACGGCGGCGGGGGCCGCAGGGTGCTTCCGGGCGCCGCCGCGGCCGGCGGTAGCCGTCCTGACCGCAACGCCGGCCACCACCACGACGACGGCAAGGGCGAGCATCGTTGCCCTGACAGGGCGCTGCTGGCGGGCGCGGTGACGGCCCCTGGCCGGCAGGGTGCCGGCGGGGGCGAGGTCCTGCTGCACGATGCGGGTCCGTTCACCAGGATGGAATCCGCCAGCGTCTCGCTGGCGCGCGGGGGGTTACTTCGGAGGCGCTTCGCGATCGTGCCAGAGTTACGGCGCCCTGGGAATGCAGACAGCACAATCTCCGGAGAAGTGACATACGGGTGCGTCGTTGTGATTGGTGTCCCTAAGGATGGCGGCCAGCTGCAGGTAAGCCTGGTCCATCAGGTAGGTGGTTGCCAGCAAGCAATCTTCTGAAGGTAAACTCGATCTCCGTGGGCGGGATATCGAGGGGGCAGGCACAGCCGGCCGGGCCACCGGCAACGCCTCCTCGCCCGCCACGGCGATCGGGCCAGGTTTCCGAGCGGTACAAGTGGATCGCCCTGTCGAATACGACGCTCACCATGTTGATGGCGACGATCGACGGGTCGATCGTGATCATCGCGATGCCGGCCATCTTCCGGGGCATCCATCTGAGCCCGCTGGCTCCGGGCAACATCAGCTACGTGCTGTGGATGATCATGGGCTACCTGCTGGTGCAGGCGGTTCTGGTGGTCACCCTCGGCAGGCTGGGCGACATGTACGGCCGGGTGAGGATCTACAACCTCGGCTTCGTCGTGTTCACCGCGGCCTCGATAGCGCTGTCGTTCGACCCGTTCACCGGCGGTCATGGCGCCTTGTGGCTGATCTTGTGGCGGGTCGGGCAGGCGTTTGGCGGCGCGATGCTGATCTCGAACTCGGCCGCGATCCTGACGGACGCTTTCCCGGCCAGTCAGCGCGGGATGGCGCTGGGCATCAACCAGATCGCCGGGATCTCCGGTCAGTTCATCGGCCTGCTGCTGGGCGGCCTGCTGGCCGCGTGGGACTGGCGGAGCGTGTTCTGGGTGAACGTGCCCATCGGGGTGTTCGGCACGATCTGGGCCTACCGCAGCCTGCGGGAGATCGCGGCCACGCGGCGGGCGCGGATCGACTGGACGGGCAACATCTTGTTCGCCGTCGGGGCCACCAGCCTGCTGGCGGCGATCACCTACGGCATCCAGCCGTACGGCGGGCATTCCACGGGCTGGACCAACCCGTTCGTGCTCACCGGCCTTGCCGGCGGCGCCGTCGTCCTGGTGACGTTCGGCATCGTTGAGACCAGGATCTCTGAGCCGATGTTCCAGATGGGCCTGTTCAAGATCCGGGCTTTCGCGGCCGGCAACGCCGCCAGCCTGATGGGCTCGATCGCCCGCGGCGGCCTGCAGTTCATGCTCGTGATCTGGCTGGCCGGCATCTGGCTGCCGCTGCACGGCTACGACTTCACGGTCACCCCGCTGTGGGCCGGGATCTACATGCTGCCGCTGACCGCGGGCTTCCTCATCGCCGGGCCGGTCTCGGGCTACCTGTCGGACCGGTACGGCTCCCGGATCTTCGCCACCGCCGGCTTGCTGCTGGCGGCCTGCGGGTTCACCGGGCTGCTGCTGCTGCCGGTCAACTTCTCCTACTGGGTATTCGCCCTGCTGATCTTGTGCAACGGGCTCGGATCCGGCCTGTTCGCCTCGCCGAACACCTCCTCGATCATGGGCAGCGTCCCGCCCTGGCACCGCGGCGCCGCCTCCGGCATGCGCTCGGTGTTCCAGAACTCGGGGATGTCACTGTCCATCGGGATCTTCTTCTCCCTGATGATCGCGGGCCTGGCCTCGACGCTGCCGAAGACCCTGAGCGCGGGCCTGCGGGCCCAGGGCGTCCCCGCCGGCGTCGCGGCGCACATCGCGGGCCTGCCGCCGGTCAGCACGCTGTTCTCGGCGCTGCTCGGCTACAACCCCGTCCGCAGCATGCTCGCCCCCAGCGGCACCCTGGCCCACCTGCCGGCCCGCAACGCCGCAATCCTCACCGGCCGCCAGTTCTTCCCCCACCTCATCGCCGCCCCCTTCCACCACGGCCTGGTCATCGTCTTCACCGCCGCCATCGCCATGTCCCTGGCCGGCGCCGGAGTCTCGATGCTGCGCGGCAAGCCGGTGTCCGTCGGCGCGCCCGGTCAGGCGGTAGTCCAGACCGCCGAACCGTCACCGATCATCGACTGAGGTCCGCTGGGATACACTCAGCATCGTGCCGCGATATGAGTACCGATGCCGCTCGTGCGGTGACACTTTCGAGCAGACCCGCCCGATGAGCGAGTCAGCCGCGCCTGCGACCTGCCCGCAGGGCCACGACGACACCGTCAAATTGCTGTCCGCTGTCGCGGTGGGCGGCCGGGCCAGCTCGGCTCCAGCGCCGTCCTACGGCGCCGGGGGCGGCGCAGGTAGCGGCTGCTGCGGCGGTGCCTGCGGCTGCGGCGGGTAGCCGGTTCAGACCAGCCCATCCGGCTGAGTCGCGTCACATTCAGGCCGCCTCCGGGGTCGAGGGAGCGCGCCCGCACCACGCGGGACTCCGTGTGACGACGACAGGAGGCCAGCCGATGGCCACGTTCCTAGCTCCTATCGAGAAGCCCCGCGGACTGCTGCTGAAGGTGGCGTATTTCTTCATGCGGCGGTCCTTCGGCAAAGTGTCGACGCCGATCGCGGTGTTCTCCGCGCGCATGCCGAGAGCTTTCCTGAGTTTCTACGGGAAGGTGTCCTGGCTGGACCGCAAACTCACGCTGCCGAAGCCGACCGTGATCCTCATCCGGGAGCGGGTCGCGAGCATCAACACGTGCTTGTACTGCATGGACGCCTCCCGCTGGTATGCCATGACCAAGTCCCCGGACGTGCTGCCGAAGCTGGACGCCCTGGCGGAGTACCCGACCAGCGCTCTTTTCACCAGCGCCGAGCGCGCGGCTCTCGACTACGTCAGCGAGCTGGTCCAGCACCGGAGCGTCAGCCCGGGCACGTTCGCCGAGTTGTCCCGGCACTACAGCGAGCGCGAGATCTGCGACATCGTCTGGCTGGTGGCCAGCGAGCACGTGTACAACATGACCAACATCGGCCTTGGTATCGGCTCGGACGGGATGTGCGAGATGCGCAGCCGCCGCGACTCGACGGTGACGGCCGCGGCGAGCTAGCCGTAGAAGCGCTCGACCTGCCGCATCTTGTTCGTGGCGTCCAGAGCGGCGACCTTGTAGGACTCGGCCAGCGTCGGGTAGTTGAACACCGCGTCGACCAGATAGTCGATCGTCCCCCCGCAGCCCATGACGGCCTGGCCGATGTGCACGAGCTCGGTCGCGCCGGTGCCGAATACATGCACGCCGAGCAAGGTCCTGTCCATCGGCGAGACCAGCAGCTTGAGCACTCCGTAGGAGTCACCGATGATCTGGCCGCGGGCAAGCTCGCGATACCGGGAAACGCCAACCTCGAATGGCACGCAGTCGCGGGTGAGCTGGTCCTCGGTCTGGCCGATGAAGCTGATCTCCGGCAGGCTGTAGATCCCGATCGGCTGGAGCGGGCTGACCGCATGCAGCGGCTCGCCGCAGGCGTGGTGCGCAGCCAGCCGGCCCTGCTCCATCGAGGTAGCCGCGAGCGCCGGGAAACCGATGACGTCGCCGACCGCGTAGATGGACGGCACGGCCGTCTGGAAGAACTCCCCCACCTTGATCCGGCCGCGCTCGTCGGCCGACAGCCCGGCCGCCTCCAGACCGAGACCGTCGGTCATTCCCTGCCGCCCGGCCGAGTACATGACGGTGTCCGCCGGAATGCGCTTGCCGCTGGCGAGCAGGGCGATGGCTCCCTCCGGGTGCCGCTCAACCGCCGAGACGGTCTCGCCGAACCGGAACGTCACAGCCAGGTCGCGCAGGTGGTACTTCAGCGCCTCGACCACCTCGACGTCGCAGAACTCGAGCATCCGCTCGCGCTGCTCGACGACCGTCACCTTGGTGCCGAGCGCGGCGAACATCGACGCGTACTCGATCCCGATCACCCCAGCGCCCGCCACCACCATCGATCTCGGCACCCGGTCCAGCTGCAAGATCCCGTCGGAGTCGATGATGGTCCGCTCGTCGAAAGCGACGCTGGCTGGCCTGGCAGGCTGGGTACCGGTGGCGATGATGATCTTCGCTGCGCTGAACGCGCGACTGCGACCCGAGACGTCCGCCACATCGACCGTGGCCGGGCCGCTGAAGCGGGCGGTTCCCGTCAGGATCGTGACGCGGTTGCGGGTGAGCTGGCTGCGCACGACGTCGTTCTCCCGGCTGACGACGTGCCTGGTCCGGGTCGTCAGGTCACCGATGGTGATCTCTTCCTTGACCCGGTAGCTCTGGCCGTACAACTCGCGCTGATCGAGCCCGGTCAGATAGACCACGGCCTCCCGCAGCGTCTTTGACGGGATCGTGCCCGTGTTGAGGCAGACGCCGCCGAGCATCTCAGGGCGCTCGACAATGGCGACTCGCTTGTCGAGCTTGGCCGCCGCGATCGCAGCTTTCTGTCCGCCCGGCCCTGACCCGATGACCAGGACGTCGAAGTCGAACTCGTCCACGCTCTTAGTCTGACGATGCCGCACCGCTGGCGGAAGGCTTGCAGGTGCTCGTCCGTTACTGGTGTCAGCGCGCAATCCTGGGGTAGCTGGCGCTCATGGCGTGGCGATATCACGTGAGAACCGTCAGCATCCCCCGAGGACACCGTCTCGCGGCCCGGCTGCCGCACCGGCTAGCCCGGGTGCTGGAGTGGAAGTACGACTCCATGCACGAGATGTTCATCTGCACTGCCATCGTCGAGGAAGAAGTCCCGGACGATCTGCCGGTGCAAGAGCCCGACTTCATGCCCGAACACGGGCAGGCATCAGCGGCTACCGCGGGGTGGACTGAGCAGTGATCCCGTAGCGCTGTCAGCGCGGCGCCTCGCGGCACCCCGCACGTAGGCTCAGATAGTGGCAGAACGGCCAGGGCGGGTACGTGCGGCAGGCTGACAGCGCCGGCGACCTCGCTGCGGCAGCTGCGGCAACGGCGGCGCGCATCGCCGCTGGTGACATCCAGATCCGCGCCTTTCTGCCCGAGCCCGGCCGCGCCGGGCGGCTGACTGCGCACGCGCGGGAGACTGCCCGCCGGTGGCCAGTCGGCGCGGACCAGCCGCGGCTGGTCGGCGTCGCCACCGGTGTGAAGGACGTCATCCGCGTCGACGGCCTGCCGACCGCGGGTGGCTCGCGCCTGCCGCCCGCCTCGCTCGCGGGCCCGGAGGCGAGCGCTGTGCGCCGGCTCCGGGAATGCGGGGCACTGATCGCAGGCAAGACTGTGAGCGTCGAGTTCGCCATGGTGGCACCGGGCGGGACCCGGAACCCGCGGAGTCTGCGACACACGCCGGGCGGCTCGAGCAGCGGGTCGGCGGCAGCGGTTGCAGCCGGGCTCGTTCCGCTGGCGCTCGGCACGCAGACCGTTGCCTCGGTAATCCGGCCGGCCGCCTATTGCGGCGTCGCGGGCTTCCGGCCGACACACGGGCGGATCCCGGCGGACGGCGTCCTGCCGTATGCGCCGACCCTGGACGTCGTCGGCTGCCTCGCCGCCGACGCCGCCTTGCTCGCATCAGCCGCGGCGGCCCTCTGCGACGACTGGCAGGCGCCGACGCAGAACCGCCTGCCGACTCTAGGTATTCCGGTGGGCGGCTACCTCGAGCCGGGCGAGCAAAGACGCGCTGATTGCGTTCGGGGCGCAGGCCCGGTCGCTCGCGGCCGCCAGCTACCAGGTGCGCGAGATTCCGGTGCTCGACGATGTGGCCGCCGTCGAACGGCTGATCTTCGTGATCACCCGTTTCGAGGCAGCGGTCGTGCACGCCGACTTGTTTGCCCGGTACGGCTCGCTCTACCAGCCCGCCACGGCCGAGATCATCCTTGCCGGCCAGGCGATCGGCCGCGACGAGCACACGGCAGCGCTCGCCGGCCGGGCAGACGCTGTCAGCCGCCTTGCGGATGCCTCCGACGACGCCGGCATCGACCCCTGGATCACGCCAGCGGCCACCGGGCCCGCACCAGCGAGCCTCGCCACCACTGGTGACCCGGTCATGTCCATGCCCTGGAGCCTCGCCGGGCTCCCGGCGGTGAGCATCCTGGCCGGCCTGATTGGCGGGATGCCCGTCGGCCTGCAGTGCGTCGGCGCAGCCCGAGGCGACGAGCAGCTGCTGTCGTGGGCAGCGGCCATCGCGGCTGCGCTTGACCGCGGTGATTGACGGCACCGAAGCTGGTAGGCATGTTCGAGCGGTTCACCGATAAGGCGCGGCGAGTTGTCGTGCTCGCCCAGGAGGAAGCCCGGCGGCTCGGGCACGCCTACATCGGGACTGAGCACATCCTGCTCGGCTTGCTCCGCGAGGTGGACGGCTCGGCTGCGCATGCCCTGGAGTCACTGGGCGTCGGGCTGGAGGCCGCGCGAGACCGGGTCGAGGCCGACGCGGGACGCGGACCAGGCCAGTCAGGGCACATTCCGTTCACGCCAGAGGCAAAGCGGACGCTGGAGCTCTCGCTGCGCGAGGCGCTGCAGCTGGGCGAGAACTACATCGACACCGAGCACATCCTGCTCGGCCTTGTGCGCGACCCCAGCTCACCGGGCGCCCGCAGGCTGGCTGAGCTCGGCGGCACGCCCGAGGCTGTACGGCAGCGCGTTCTCGAGCTCGCGCTGCCGGTGAGCTCTCGCCAGGCGCAGCGGATCGCGGCGAGGTCCGGCCGGGCGCGGGTGGCGGGCTCGGCGACGCCGGGCTACTACAGCTCGCTCAGCTCCCGGCTCGCCGCACTCGAGCAATGGGCGGGTATGGTGCCCGATCTGGCCGATCTGGACGAGCAGATTGCTCAGGTACGCCGGGACACTGAGGCGGCCATCGACGCGCACGAGTTCCGCGCCGCAGAGGCGCTGAGCGACACCGAGCGCGAGCTCATCGCCGAGCGGGACCGGCGGTCACGGCAGCATGAGGCGGGACCGTCGCTGGCCGAGCAGGTCGCGCGCCTGACGGCCGAGATCGAGCGACTGCACGATCTGCTGCGCAGCAAGGGCATCGACCCCGGCGGTACCGCCTAACAAAGGGGCCGCCTAACCACGAGGCAGTCTGAATTACAGCCAGCTGATCCGGGCGCCCGTCAGCTCCTCGCCTTCCGGCGCCGTGCCGAGTCGGCCGGCCTTGACCTGTTCCAGCATGGTGGTCACGGCGCGCTGAACGTCCGGCACGGCATCACGCAGGCTCTCGGCGTCGGCGGCCAGGGCGGCGTCCACGTCGATGCCGGCCCTGCCGAGCAGGCCCTCCAGGTCCGACAGCTGCTTGCCGACCCAGCCGACCGGGTCAGCCGACAGTTCCGGGTCGAACGTCCGGCCGCGCGGCTCCCAGTCCTGCATCCTCGGGTGATGGTGGGCCCGGTTCATGCTGCCGGTCGGGCCGTCAACGGTCTCCAGCAGGTCCGCCCGCCACAGCGGGGCGCCGACACTGATCGGCCGCGCCGAGTAGATAGAGCCCTTCAGCTCGCCCGGTTCCAGAATCCGTACCTCCAGCCGGACGCCGTGCTCCGCGCCCTCCTGGCCCTCCTTCTGGACGGGGTCGAGAAAGTAGAGATCGCCGATGACGACACCGACCCGGTCGAACCCGAACAGCTGCAGCATGAAGTCCTCCACGGCGCGAAGCTAGTTATCGCCATCATCGCTCGCGCGGATCAGGCCGGTCCAGGTTCCAGTGCCGGACCACCGTTGGCAGCCACGTCGGCTGCCGGTCGGGATCCTCCGGGATGATCTGGCGCAGCATCATCCGGCTGATGACGCGCTGGCTTCCGTCCTGGTCTCCGTACAGGAGGTCGATTGTCGCCACGCCAGTCTCCTTGGCGGCCCGCACCCCCTCGGCATGCAGCGGATCGCTGCTATCCCGCAGCGCGCCTTCCCAGTACCCGACGTCGCCGGGGGCGATCGCGAGGTCGAGCCCTTGCAGGCGAAAAGCGTCCGGCTCCGGCCGCTGCGGATTGAGCTCCCGCCCCTCGGCGAACCGCCAGCCGTGGATAACGCCGAGGCCCTGACCGGCATTGCGGAGCGACAGAGCCAGATAGACGACCCCGGATTCGAAGTGGACCAGGCCGCGGCCGCCTTCCACCTTGAATGCGACGCCCTCCTGAAAGAACAACTTCTGCGGCGGATCGTTCAGCCGCGAGGGGGTCAGCACCGGCCGCATGTTGACCAGGAGGGCTGCCTGGGCCACCCGGGCGGAGCGGTTCGCCGACCGCACGGAGGCGAACGTAGCGACGGCGAGCACCAGGGTACCGCCGGCGGTCGCCAGCGAGGAGATGATCGTCCAGTCAGGGTGCACGCCCAGTAGTCCTTCGCAGTAGCGGGTGGCTTGCTTCGTTGTCCACGGTACTGCAGGTTTTCTCGCCGTCCCGGTGTGACTTATGTCCCTGGTCGGGACCGCCGCGCGTTGCTAGCCTGTCCGAACACAGAATTAACATCGGATGTCTGTTTGGCGCCGATCAGATGAATGACCGGTGTGAGTAAGTCCATGAGTCAAGAGGTTGTGCTGTGGCACCTGACCACCGCGAGTTTGTGCTTACTGACGCGGCGGGAGCCCGGTCAGACCTCCTGCGGGCACTGACCGCAGCCGGCGAGCACAGTCTCGGCTGGGCCAATGGCGGCGCGGTGCGCTCCCGGCGCCGTATCTGGCTGGATACCTTCGACTGGCGGTTGTACCGGGCTGGCCTCACCCTAGAGCAGGTCATGAGCGGCAGCCAGGCGGAGCTGGTGCTGACCGGCAGGGATGGCGCGATCCTGGCCACGGAGCGGCTTCCAGCGGGCCGGCCGGCCGGGTTGGCCGAGCCTGGCCGCCGAGCTGCCTGCCGGGCCGCTGCAGGCCGCGCTGGAGCCGGTCACCGGCCTGCGCGCGCTGGCTCCGGTGGCCCGCGCTGTCAGCAAGCTGACCGAACTGCAGGCGCTGAACGATGACGCCAAGACGATCGCCCGGCTGGCCGTTGACCGGGTGTCTGTGACGTACCCGGCGCGCGCCTCGCTGCCTGCGCGGCTGACGCTGGTCCCAGTTCGTGGCTACCAGACGCAGGCCGACAAGGTTGGCCGGGCCATCGGCGACCTCCCTGATGTCCTCGCCGGCCGTGACTCGGTCCTCGAGGCGGTGCTGGCCGCGGCCGGCGGCCGGCCCGGCGAGGTGCCGGGTAAGGCGTCGGGCATTCAGCTCGAAGCCGGCATGCCGGCGTCCCGCGCCCTGGGCCAGATCCTCTCGGCGCTTCTCGACGCCATAGAAGCCAACGTGCCCGGCACGCTCAAGGACATCGACACCGAGTTCCTCCACGACCTGCGCGTCGCGGTGCGGTGGACCCGGTCAGCCCTCAAGCTCTGCGGGGACGCGCTGCCGCGCGGCCTGGCCCGTGACTATGCGCCGGAGTTTCGCTGGCTGGGTGACCTGACGACCCCGACCAGGGACTTCGACGTGTTCCTGCTCGGCTACCCGGCCATGGCGGCCTCCCTCGTCGGCGCGGATGCTGATGAGCTGATCCCGTTCCGCGACCACCTGGCCCGGTCGCGCGCCGCTGCCTACCGGCGCATGGTCACGGGCCTGCGCTCGGCCCGGTTTGACCGGCTGCGCACGAACTGGCGGGCAGTGCTCGCCGACGTGCGCGGCACC
Source organism: uncultured Actinomycetota bacterium (assembly GCA_963718765.1). GTDB lineage: Bacteria > Actinomycetota > Actinomycetes > Streptosporangiales > Streptosporangiaceae > JAJYUU01. The sequence goes on along the minus strand of CAVQZV010000011.1, from coordinate 515,045 downwards.
ACGCGGCCCACCGTGGCACAGCTCGCCGATGGCAAGATCGCCGCAGCCCACCGCAGGGCGCTGCAGGTAGGCGGCAAGATCACTCCGGCCTCGCCTCCGGAGAGCCTGCACGATCTGCGGAAGAGATGTAAGGAATTGCGTTACCTTGTCGAAATGTTTGGCTCGCTCCACGACCCGGCCCAGCGATGGCAGGCGGTGCGCGAGCTGAAATCGCTCCAGGACTGCCTCGGCGAATTCCAGGACACCGAGGTGCAGCGGATGGAGATCCGCGCCTACGCGGCGCAGATGATGGCAGAGCGCGCGGCGCCCGCCGAGACATTGCTGGCCATGGGCGAGATCGCGGCCAGGCTTGCGGTGGCGCAAGCCACTGCACGAGCGCAGTTCGACGGCCGGTTCGCCGACTTCGCCGGGCCGGCCAGCCGGCGCAGGATGGCCGCCCTGGCCCGGACGGCCGCCGCGTGAAGATCCTGGCCACCTACAACATCAAGGGCGGCGTCGGTAAAACGGCCACGGCCGTGAACATCGGCTACCTCGCGGCCAAAGACGGCTACCGGGTGCTGCTGTGGGATCTGGACCCGCAGGGCGCGGCCAGCTTCCTGTTCCGCATCAAGCCGCGGGTGAAAGGGGGCGGCAAGGCGCTGATCCGCGGCCGCCGTACGCTCGACGACGCGATCAAGGGCACCGACTTCGACGGCCTCGACCTGCTGCCAGCCGACTTCACCTACCGGAACCTCGACCTCGAGCTCGACTCCGCGAAACAGCCCGCCAAGCGGCTGGCCAGCCTGCTCGCACCGCTGCACACCGACTATGACGTCGTGGTGCTGGACTGCCCGCCGAGCATCTCGCTGCTGTCGGAGAGCGTGCTGCATGCGGCCGACCTGCTGCTGGTGCCGCTGATCCCCACCACGCTGTCGGTACGCACGCTGGACCAGCTGACCGAGTTCGTCGGCGGCTTCAACGGCCACCAGCCAGCTATCCTCGCATTCTTCTCGATGCTCGACCGGCGCAAGAAGCTTCATGCGGAGATCGTTCGCGACCTGCCGGCACAGCGTCACGACGTCGCCACCGCGGCCATCCCGGCGCTGTCGCTGATCGAGCAGATGTCCGTGCGGCGGGCCCCGGTCACGGCGTTCGCGCCGCGCACCGGGGCCGCCCGGCAGTACCGCGATCTCTGGCGTGAGGCCTGCGAACGGGCTCGTCTGCCGGCCGTGCGAGCCTAGGGAACGAGCACGATCTTCCCGCGCGTGTGTCCCTCCTCGAGCTGCCGGTAGGCGTCGCGCACCGCTTCGAGAGGGAACGTGGCCGCGATCGGCACCTCCAGCTTGCCCGCCGCGACCAGCCCGGCGAGCTCCGCGAGGGTGCTCGCGCTCGCTCCGGCGGCGTTGCCCTCGGCCTTGACGCCGTACTCCGCAGCGGCAGTGAAGTTCGCGATCGTGTCGATCCGGTCCTGGCTGACGCCGAGGTCGAGAGCCAGCCGCACGTAGCCGGCGCCGAACGTGTCGATGAACGCATCGGTCTTCGGGGCGGCGGCGCGGATGCGGTCAGCGACGCCCTCGCCGTAACTGACCGGGATGACGCCCTTCGACCGCAGCCAGTCGTGGTGGCGCTCGCTGGCGAGCCCGATGACAGTGGCGCCGGCGAGCGTGGCCAGCTGGACGGTCAGGCAGCCGACCCCGCCGGCCGCGCCGGACACCACGACGGTGTCACCTGACGCCAGCGCCACGGCGCGCACGGCGGCCCAGGCGGTACACCCGGCGACGTAAAGAGACCCGGCCGCTTCCCACGGCACGCCGTCCGGCCGGAGCGCGAGGTGCTCCGACGCTACGACGGCGTACTCTGCCTGGCTGGCCCTGTTGTCGGTGTAGCCGATGACCTCGTCGCCGGCCGCGAACCCATCGACCCCGTTCCCGGTCCTCGTCACGATCCCGGCCAGGTCGCTACCCTCGCCGGACGGGAACGTCGCGGGCCATCTGGAATGCAGCAGGCCCTCGCGTATTTTCGCCTCACCAGGGTTGATGCCCGCGGCCTTCACCTGCACGAGCGCCTCGCCGGGGCCGGGTTCGGGCACCGGCACTTCCACGACCTCGAGCACGTCGACGCCGCCGTACTCCTTGAACCGCACCGCCTTCACCCGGTCCTCCCTCCGTCCCGATCTAGTATCGGCCTATGCATGCCGTCGGCGTGGTACTGCACCCGCAGCGTGATTCCGCCGAGGCGGTCTCCGCCGTGCTGGGCTGGGCTGACCGTCGCGGCATCCAGGTCTACGGCATCGAAGCCGAGATCCGACGGCTCAACTGCGCCGCAATAGGAGTGACCAGCGTCGAGCTCGGGCAGCGATGCGATCTGGTGGTGAGCCTCGGCGGGGATGGCACGATGCTGCGGGCCATGCGGCTAACCGACCGGCAGCGCGCGTCTGTGCTGGGGGTCAATCTCGGCAAGCTGGGCTTCCTGGCGGAGATCGACGTGCCCCAGCTGCCCGGGGCGCTCTCGAACGTCGACGCCGGGAAGTACACCATCGAACCGCGGCTCGCGGTCGACGCAGTGGTCAACGGCGAGGTGTTCACGGCGTTCAACGACGTCGCGGTGGTCAGGTTTCCCGGGCAGCCGAGTGCCAAGGTCTCGGTGGTGGCGGGCGGTCACCCGTTCGTGAGCTACGCAGCCGACGCCATCGTCGTCGCGACGCCGGCCGGCTCGACCGCGTACAGTTTCTCGGCCGGCGGCCCGATCGTCAGTCCCATGGTGGAGGCCCTGCTGGTCACCCCGGCCGCCCCGCACTCGGCCTACAACCGGGGCCTGGTGCTCTCCGTACACGACCCCCTGGCCCTCGAGATGCTGCCGGACTGCGGCGAGCTCGCGATCGAGGTAGACGGCCAGCTGGCCACCAAGGTGAGCGCCGGCAGCCGGATCGAGCTGCAACCGCGACCGGGCGCCGCGCGTGTGGTCCGGTTCGGACATACCAGCTTCTACGAGCGGGCGCGTCGCAAGCTGCGGCTGACGGATTCAGCCGAGATCGATGCCGACCCCGACGTCGACCCCGGCGTCGGCTAGCGCCAGTCGCCGCCGGCCGCGTCCAGGAAAATCTGCGCGCACAACGACCCTCGTTGTGCGGCTTCCCGCAGGACCTGTGGATCGCTGGTGAACCGGACGGCCACGTACTGCGTGACGGTGCCGTACTCCGTGATGGGGCCGCCGGACTGCGGCACCACCGGGGTGCCCTCGACGATCGAGGCGTCGTAGTCGGCGAGCCGGAGCACGTGATCCCCGCGGTCTGCCGTTCGCTCGCCGAGCTTGGCGCCGACGGTCAGGGCGACGCCGAGCTTGAGCGGCCCGATCCGCTGCGCTGCGGCCCGTGCGGTCTCGCCATCGCGGCGGGTCACGGCCGGAAAGCCCCACACTCCGGCCAGCGGATCGGCTGGATCATCGGGACGCTGCGCCACCAGGAACTCGCCACAGGCGTTGCGGATGACGACCGCGACCGATTCCTTGATCCGGGTCATGAGCAGGCAGAATAGCCGTCATGGCGGAGCGGCGGCAGGATCGGGACACGCCGCCGGTCCGCCGGCTGGGCCAGCCGGACGCGATCGAGCTACTCGCCGATCCCGACCGTCCGCGCGCGTGGACACTGCTGGTGGCCAACACACCGCAGTCCTACGTCGACCTCGACGACCCGCAGCACCTGGAGTTCGAGTACGTGCGCCGGATCGGCCACCTGCTCGACGTTGCCGGGCCGCCCGGCGCGCCGCTGCGGGTACTGCACCTGGGCGGTGGTGCCCTGACCCTGGCCAGGTACGTCGCCGCCACCCGGCCCCGTTCCGCGCAGCTGGCCGTGGACGACGACGCTGACCTGGTGGACCTGGTCCGGGAACGGCTGCCGCTGCGGCAGCCCGGCCGGCGAGCCCAGCGGGACGCGGGCCGGATCCGGGTCCGGGTCGGCGACGCGCGCGAGGTGCTGGCCGGGCTACCGGCCGGGTCCTTCGATGTGGTCATCGCGGACGTGTTTGCCGGCGCCCGAACGCCAGCTCATCTCACCTCGCTCGAGTTCTCAGCCGAGGTACGGCGAACGCTCGCGCCAGGCGGGCTCTTCGCCGCCAATATCGGCGATGGCCCCCCGCTGGCGCACACACGACGCCGGGTTACTGCCGCGCGCACCTTGTTCGCGGACGCGGCGCTGATCGGCGACGCCGCGGTGCTGCGCGGCCGCCGGTTCGGCAATCTGGTGCTGGCCGCCTCCGACACAGCACTGCCCGCGGCGGATGTGACCAGGCTGCTCGCGGGCGATCCCTTCCCGGCGCGCCTGGTGCACGGCGAGGAGCTAGTCGCGTTCGCGGCTGGCGCACCGCCGATCACCGACGCGCACGCGGAACTGTCGCCGGTGCCCCCGCCCGGCGTGTTCGCGCCCTAGGGAAGCTCGGACAGGAATCGGAGCATCGCTTCGCTGACCTCGGCCGGGCGCTCCTGCTGGACCCAGTGACCGCACCCCGGCAGTAGCACGGCCTTCGACAGCCTCGGCAGGAAGGTCTCGAGTCCGTCGGTGCTGACGAACGTCAGCACCGGGTCGCGGTCCCCGGCCAGGAACAGCGCGGGCACGGTGATCGGCGCGTGTTGCCACGCGCCGGTCAGCTCCCAGTTCCGGTCCAGGTTGCGGTACCAGTTCAGCGGTCCGGTGAAGCCGGTACCGGCGAACTGCGCGACGTAGGTGTCGATGTCCTGCTGGGCCAGCCAGCCAGGCAGCCCATCGGGTTCGACTGCCGCGTCGAGGAAGCCGCCGCCGCGCGGAATCAGCGTCATGGGCGTGCCCTCGCCCGCCAGACTGCACAGCACCCGGCGGAAGGTCGCCGCAGGGTCGCGGCTGAGCTCGGCGTCTGCCACTCCGGGTTGCTGGAAGTAGACCATGTAGAAGCCGTCCCCGAGGTGCTGCCGAAGTGTCGCGATCGGCGGCGCGCTGCCGCGTGGCCGGTACGGCACGCTCAGCCCGATGACGCCGCGGACCCGGTCGGGCCGGAACAGCGCGGTGTGCCAGGCGACGGGCGCTCCCCAGTCGTGCCCGGCGACCACGGCCCGCTCCTCGCCGAGGGCGTCCATGAGCGCGATCACGTCGCCGGTCAGGTGCAGCATTGTGTACTGGCCCGGGTCGGCGGGAGCGCTGGTCTGGCAGTACCCGCGCTGATCCGGCGCCACCGCGTGATAGCCAGCCGCGGCGAGCGCGGTCAGCTGATGGCGCCAGGAGTACCAGCTCTCGGGGAACCCGTGCAGCAAGATCACGAGCGGGCCCTCCCCCGCCTCCGCGACATGCATGGATAGCGACCCGACCGAGAGCTGCCGGTGGGTGATCGACGGTTCGACCGATGTCATGGCCCCGAGCCTAGCGCCGAGCACTTCCGGTGCTATATATCGCACCGACGGCGCCTTTCTGGCGAATTAGAGACGCAAGGAGCCCCAGTTCGGAGCATCCTGTAGGACAGGAGAGTCTCGGCAGCACTGCCGGGACAGCGGAGGGGGGCGCCGTGAGCCGTAGGCTGCTTCGGCTGGAGGTCCCGGTCTTCCCCGAGCGGCTGATGTTCCGCATCCACGACCCCGGAGCGGATCTCGACGGGCCGACCGGCCCGTCGCAGCCGGTCGACTCGCTCATCAGCACGAGCCGCGACCAGCTCCTCGTGGCGTGTGCTCAGCAGCACCTCGGCGTGCAGCTCACCGTCGAGGAGTGGGATGCCGCGCCGCCGCCGTTCAGCGATGGCTACGAGGACGAGGCCAAGTGCGTGCTCTACCTGCGCGGCCGGCTCAGTGTGGACATGGGCCCGGCTGGCCGGGCCGTCGAGGCGCTGCGGCTGTCGGGCGGGGTCGGTGACTACGGGGTGCGGCTCTACACGCGGAACCGGTCGGCGGCCGTCGACAGCTACACCGACCTCTTCCAGCAGTTCGCCGACCCGCTCAGCGACGAGTTTCAGCAGGCGCGCAAGGACCTGGAAGGAATGGAGCAGTACCTGCTCCAGCTGTGGCGCGAGTCCTAGTGGTCGGCGGCAACCGACGTCGTCGTTGAGCCAGCCTTAGCCGTCGAGGCGGCGGGCGTCCGTGCGTGCGACGGCGTGGGCGAGTGCCGGTTCATCGGGCTCAGCACGAACATCATGACGGTAACGGCGGCGATCAGGGCCAGCGCGACGAGGCAGCTGATCGTCCGGGCACGCGCTGATGTGAAGGTGCCCGGTAGCCCGTGCTGCCCGAACGAATTGAACCGGGACGCGAGCCGCGGATCGTCCGCGGCGAGCTTGCGCTCGATCTCGTCCAGCATGCGCTGCTCTTCCATCGAGAGGGCCACAGCGCCACCTCCGGCCACTTCACACAAGGTCACGGACGGCCATTACCGGCCCGCCCCTCTCCTTAGATTCTTGACCAGGCCTTTGCCGTCGGCAAGAGGCATTGCGGGAGCGTCGCTCAGAGCAGCGTCAGCTGAACGGGAGCGGGCGGCCTGGCGGGTTGCTGACCAGACCGCCGGCTGATCCGCCGCGCCTGGACGGGGCTTGCCTGGCCGACCCGGTAGCGGGCGGCGAGCTCGGCGACCTGATGACTGATCCGCTCCTGATAGGCCTTCGGTGCGTACGCGCCACGGGCGTACAGCTCGCTGTACGGCTCGCTCAGATCGGGGTGAGTCTCGTGCAGCCAGCGCAGGAACCACTCGCGCGCTCCGGGCCGCAGGTGCAGCACGATCGGGCTGATGTGCGCTGCCCCGGCCTCGGCAGCCAGCCGCACGGTCTGCTCGAGCTGCCCTGGCGAGTCGGTCAGGTACGGCAGCACCGGGCCCATCAGCACCCCGCACCGCAGGCCGCGTCCAGTGATGGCGGCACAGACGGCGAGCCGCCGGTCTGGCGTCGGCGTTCCCGGCTCGACTGATCGAGAAATCTCTTTGTCGACAAATCCAACCGACACGTTGAGGCCGACGTCGGTCACCTGCGCGGCGTCGCAGAGCAGGTCGAGGTCGCGCAGGATCAGCGTGCCCTTGGTCAGGATCGAGAACGGATTGGCCGCATCCCGCAGCGCGCCGATGATGCCGGGCATCAGCTGGTAGCGTCCCTCCGCGCGCTGGTAGCAGTCCACGTTCGTGCCCATGGCCACGTGCTCCCCCTGCCACCGCGGCGACGCGAGCTCCCGTCGTGCCAGCTCAGGCGCGTTGACCTTCACCACGATCTGCGTGTTGAAGTCGTTCCCGGCGTCCATATCAAGATAAGTATGCGTATTCCGGGCAAAACAGTAAACACAGGCGTGGCTACATCCGCGGTAGGGATTGATGGTCCAGCGGAATGGCACGCGTGACGCCTCGGGGACCCGGTTGATGATCGATTTCGCGTGCACCTCATAGAACGTCATGCCGCGAAAGCCGGGAGTGTCGAAGGTGCGGGCCACCGCGTCCCGGCCGAACAGGGCGGCAGGGCGCGGCGCGGCCGCGTCATCTGACTGGCCGTCATCCAGCCGGAGGCTATCCCACCGCATGTGCGAGAGCCTAGACCGGCGTGCGACAGATATCAAACACACATTCGAGTGCTTCGACCGCTTACCCTTACCAGGTGGCGAACACGGGCGCGGACACTGTCACCAGGCAGCGGGCCCGCCCCCCGCACACCAGGTCGGGTCCCGGCGCCGCCGATCTGGCGGCGATCGCTGCGGGCGGCGGGATCGGCAGCCTCGCCCGGTACCTGCTGTCGGCGGCGTTCCCTGCCGGACACGGCTTCCCGTGGGCGATCTTCGTGGTCAACGTCTCGGGCAGCTTCGCGCTCGGACTGCTCGTGGTGTACATGCTGGACGTCTGGCCCCCCCGCCGGTTCCTTCGGCCGTTCCTGGCAGTCGGGCTCATTGGCGGGTACACGACCTTCTCCACCTACGCGGGCGGCGTGATGACCCTCCTGACTGGCGGCCGCCTGGCGCTCGCGGACTCCTACGCGCTGACCAGCGTGCTGGCCGCGCTGGTGGCCGTATGGTGTGGCATGAAAACCGCGAGGGCGGCTGCGGCGCTGCCCGCCCGGCTGCGCGCGCGTGGTGGTGACCAGTGACGCTGCAAGGACCAGCACGGCGGATCACGATTTTCATCGGCGAGTCCGACCGCTATCACCACAAGCCGCTGTACGCCGAGATCGTGCACCGGGCGCATCAGCGCGGGCTAGCGGGCGCGAGCGTGTTCCGCGGCATCGAGGGGTTCGGCGCTGCGTCCCGTATCCATACCAGCAGGCTGCTCTCCCTCAGCGAGGACCTGCCGCTCGCCATCGTCATCGTCGACACTGCCGAGCGGACGGAGGAGTTCCTCGACGAGATCGCCGAGCTGGTGACCGGCGGGCTGATCATCGTCGACGACGTGCACGTGCACACCTACGCCGGCGGGCAGCCAGGCGGCGGCCGGTCGTGATCATCCTGGCGGTCCTGGCGGGCGGCATGATCGGCGCGCCAGCCCGGTATCTGGTCGACCGCGCCATCCAGGCCCGGCGAGACACCGTCTTCCCCTGGGGCACGCTGGCGGTCAACCTGGCGGGTTCGCTGGTCCTCGGATTCCTGCTGGGAGCGCAGCGGCATCTGGGCCTGCCGACCGCAGTCTTCGCTCTGCTCGGCACCGGCCTGTGCGGCGGGCTGACCACGTTCTCCACGTTCAGTTACGAGACGGTGCGGCTTCTGGAAGATGGCGCGGTCACCGAGGCCGGGCTCAATGTCATCGGCAGCGTGGCGGCGGCCGTGCTGCTCGCGTGGCTGGGTTACCTGCTCGCCGGTGCTTTGTTACCCGCTAGCCGAGATCTGGCCCGCCAGCGGTCACCCGTAGAGTTGGATGCCGTGACAGCAGCGCGGACCCCTGCACCTGTATGCCAGACGACCTGATCGTCACGACGGTCCGTACCGCTGACCCGGGCGATCTGCTGGACCAGTTGCCGAGCCCGGCGGCGTCGGCCTGGATCCAGCACGGCGACGGCCTGGCCGGCTGGGGTGAGGCTGCGCGGCTGACAATCCCGGCTGGCGTGGACCGGTTCGCGGCGGGCGAGAAGTGGCTGACCGAGCTGTTCGAGGCCGCCAGCGTGACCGACGAGGTCGCCGTGCCGGGTACAGGTCCGGTCGCTTTCGGAAGCTTCACCTTCGACCCCGCTTCTGACGGCTCGGTGCTGATCGTCCCTGCCGTCGTTGTCGGCCGGCGGTCCGGGATCGCCTGGCGCACGACCATCGGAGCCGGAACGCATCAGCCGGACGGGCCTGCCGCTCCCCGGCTGAGCCCGTCGGAACTGCGCTGGAGCGATGGCAGCCTTACCGCGCCGCAGTGGGAGCAGGCCGTCGCTTCGGCGGTCACCCGGATCAAGGCAGGCGAGCTGCGCAAGGTCGTCCTGGCGCGCGACCTGCGCGCGCAATGCTCAGGGGCGATCGACGCCAGGGTGCTGCTCGCCCGGCTCGCAGCCAGGTTTCCTGGCTGCTACACGTTCGCCTGCGCGGGCCTGGTGGGTGCGACGCCTGAACTGCTGATCCGCCGGGACGACAAGCAGATCTCATCCCTCGTGCTGGCTGGCACCATGGCCCGCGGTGGCAATGAGGCTGATGACTCGGCTCTCGCGGCGGCGCTGCTCAGCTCGGCCAAGAACGCCGAGGAGCATCGGTACTCCGTCGACTCTGTGCGCAGCTTGCTCGCTCCGCTGTGCGCCGAGCTGACTGTGGGCGATACGCCGTTCTTGCTGCAGATGGCCGACTACCAGCACCTGGCGACGCTGGTCACGGGCGTGCTCGACCGCGACGCGTCGGCCCTTGCGCTGGCCGCCTCGCTGCATCCGACGGCCGCGATCTGCGGAACGCCGACCGATCAGGCGCTGGAGCTGATCCGGGAGCTGGAGGGCATGGACCGCGGCCGCTACTCAGGACCCGTCGGCTGGGTCGACGCGCGCGGCAACGGCGAGTGGGGCATCGCGCTGCGGTGCGGGGAGATCGACGGCAACCGGGCGCGGCTGTTTGCCGGCAATGGCATCGTGGCAGGCTCGCAGCCCGCCGAGGAGCTAGCGGAGACCGAGACGAAGTTCCGGCCCATGCGCACCGCTCTGGAAGGCTGACCAGGAGGGTCGGCTGCTCCGCCCGAAGTCCGGACCAATGATCCTTTTCCGCCACGTCATGATCAGTTACGCTCGAACGTATGCAGCTTCGGCTGTGGCTATCGCTGCCGATCGGGGCTCTGGCGTTATTAGCCTGGCCGGCAGCTAGCTACGCCAGTGTGGGGGTAGGCGTCCAGGCCGGTCCGGTCCGGATGGACGGCCTCGCGCATCCTGGCGGGCACTATGCGCTGACACCCGTGTACGTGGTCAATACCGGCACGGAGACTGAGTCCGTGTCCATCAGCGTGGAACGCATCTCCCCCGGCACTGGCCGGACTGTTCCGCCCGGCTGGATCTCGGCTTCGTCCGCGCCGGTGCGGTTGTCCCACGCCCAGTCGGCGCGGATCCCGCTCGAGCTGACCGTGCCGCGTGCGGCGGCGGCTGGCCGCTACTTCAGCGATGTGGTCGCAAAAGGCTCGGCGTCGGTGTCGGCGGGCGGAGCGCGACTGGGCGTCGCCGCGGCCACGGACCTGGAGTTCACCATCACGCCCGGCACGGCATCGGGGGGCTGGTTCAGCGCGCCGGGCTGGGTGCTCCCGTACGTGCTGGGTGTGCTCGTCCTCGGCGTTGCGGCGGTTGCCATCCGCCGCAGCGGACTGAGGATCCGAATCGAGCGGGCGCCGGGCCGCCCTCCGATCGGGGGGAAGCGCCACCATGTCCCGTAGGGTGCGATGGCTACTAGTACCGGTGCTGCTGACCGCGTTGGCCGCCTGCGGCAGCATGGCCCCCGCACCACAGCAGGCAGCTGGCCGCGCCGGGAGCCTCAGCCTGTCGCTGGCCACCGTCCCGACCATCCGCTCGGTCACCATCTCTCCTGGCCACGCGGGATTCAGCCACTGCACCGGCGGCGACGGGGGGGCTAGCACGAGGTCTACTTCCGGCCAGCTTGGCTTCCCGAATGGCAAGTGCTGGGTGGGGTCGAACGTCTCCGGCAGCTACCCGATCACCATCACGAACACGGGCATCGGCTCGGACATCGACATCAGCGGGTCCAGCGCCGAACCCCTCGACGGCGGCGACACCTGGAGCCTGTGCAATGCCGCGGGCAAGGCGGCTGTCGCCTGCAGGGGCAAGGACTCCAGGCCGGGCCCTGATCAGTATCAGGTGATGAATTTCAGCACGTGGGGAACTCTGAACGGCGGGATCAGCGGCATCCCGCGGTGCGACCGGATCTTCGGCCCTGGCGGAACCTGCTGGGCGGTCCAGCGCATGTTCGTTACCGAGGGTCTGGAGCTGATCGGTCCGCAGTGGAGCAGCGACATCTCGACGAAGTGGACCGTCACGATTACCTGGACGCCGGTGCCCGGCCGCCAGAACTAGCGGCCTGCGCGCGAAAGCGCCCCGTCTCGGGGACGGGGCGCTTCCAGCGGGGGGCGTCGGTCAGAAGCCCGGGTTCGCCAGGCTCTGGTCGTAGTTCTGACCCCAGTACCACTGCGTGGCATCCGAGCCCGGCACGATGTGCGCCACGCCGGTCGGGTCGGCGATCCACCACTTCACGTGCGCCTGCATCTGCGGCGGCAGGGCCGCGATCGCGGCCTGCGTGGGCTGCCACTCGGCACGGAAGGTGTACACGATGGCGGTGTCGTTCGGGTTGGCGGTCAGCTTCTGCTGCACCCAGGTCGCGGCCTGCTGCGGGGTGGCGTCACCAGGCTCGACGTCCAGCACGTTCGCGTGCGTGTTAGAGCCGTTGGTGTCGATCCACAGCGTGTCGGCGTGTCCCGCCACCTGAGCCGGCGAGGCGGCGTACGCGCCGTCCGAGTAGACCGCGGCCCGTGCGCCGGCCGGGATCGACGACGCCGTCACCGAGTCGTAGATCGTGGTCGACGGGGGCGCGGGCTGCGGGGCCGGCGCGGCGGCCGGTGCTGCCTGCGCTGGCGCGGGCTGCGGCGCGGGGGCTGCGGCCTGCGATGGCGCGGGAACGGGTGCCGTGCTCGGCGCGGCCTTCGGGGCCGGCGCAGCGTGGCCGATCGGGAAGGCCACCGTCGGGGTCACCGCCGCCTTCGACTGCTTCCCTGACGCAGTCAGGTGCACGGCCGTCAGTGCGGAGTGGTGGCTGTCAACCGCCGCGTGCGATGCGGCGAGGTGGCCGGTCGCGGGCGTAGGGCTGGAGGTCAGTGCTGCGCTGGCGCTCCCGGCTCCCGCCAGCACGCCGGCAGCCGCGGCCGCGACGGCCATGGTCTTGCCGTGGGCGCGCATGGCCTCGGTCAGTCGAGCAGTGCGGAGCATTGATGCTTCCTTCCATCGGGGGCTCGCCATCGGCCAGGATTCGGGGGCCCGGCCGGGCGGTCACGGTGAGTGACGCAAGCTTCGACGGAGCGGATTGGGCAGTCGGTTTCGCAATGAGACGCACGTCACTACTGACGGGTAACTTTGGGCACTGTCTGTCCGGACATTCCAGGCACTATTCGCTCAGCCCTGACCCGGACACCGCGTCAAGAGTTCAGAACATTTGGGGCGTACCGTGCGGCCGGGGCCGTCCGCGCCGCCTGGACCCGCAGGTAGCCCTGCAGCAGCCGACCGGTCAACGCCGCTCGAGCTGGCGCTTGACCGCCTCAGGGTCAGCGCAGCCGCGCCCCTACCGCGTTTCCTTGATCAGCCGCGCCCGATGAAAGGCATTTTCGTCGCCATGATCGTCAGGAACTGGACGTTGGCGTCCAGCGGCAGCTCGGCCATGTACCGGACAGCGGTAGCAGCGTGCTGGGCGTCGAAGGTGGCCTCTGGCATCACTGAGCCGTCCGCCTGGCGCGCTCCGCGGCTGATCCCGCTGGTCATGTCCGTGGCGGCGTTGCCGATGTCGATCTGCCCGCAGGCGATGTCGAATGCGCGGCCGTCCAGGGCGATGGACTTGGTCAGGCCCGTGATCGCGTGCTTCGTGGCGGTATAGCCGGCGCTGCCTGGTCGCGGGCTGTGGGCGGATATTGAGCCGTTATTGATGATCCGGCCGCCGCGCGGCTCCTGCGCCTTCATCATCCGCACCGCATGATGCGCACAGAGGAACGCGCCGGTCAGGTTCGTGTCGACGATCTGCCGCCAGCCGTCGACGGTGAGCTCGTCGACAGCCCCGGCAGGACCGAATACGCCCGCGTTGTTGACCAGCAGGTCCAGCCGTCCCCATCGGATTCCTACGGTCTCGAACAGTGCGGCGACAGATTCCGGCACCGTGACGTCGGTGGGAACGGCAGCTGCTGCTGCATCGGGCCACTCGTCTCCGGTCACGGTCTGGCGGAGCGGCTGCTCGCGGCGGCCAGCAGCGGCAACGCGCCACCCCGCACGGAGCAGCTCCCTGGTGATCGCGCGACCCAGGCCGGACCCTGCTCCGGTCACCACGGCCACTCCGCTAGCTGCCACGATCGCCCCTTTCGGGGCTAAGTTACCGCTTCGGCGCCTTGCCTTGCTTGAACAAGTCGCGCCAGTCCTTCTCGGACACGTCGATGTCGTAATGCTTCGCCGCGGCGATGATCCGCTTCCAGGCGCGATCCCGGTCGGCGTCGCTGACGCCCTCGACCTGATCGAAGCGGGCGATTGCGTTGCGGACATGGCGAGCGTCGGTCAGCGGCTCTTTGCGCTGCCGAGGGAAGGCGAACTCTGAGCTCTTGGCGGTGGCCATCACACCCCCTAAACCGTCGAACCTGTCCTTCCGGCGTTACCCAGGATCTGCGGACCCATGCCGGTATCAGCGCCGGTGTCAGCGCCGCCTCGTACCATGGCCGCGTGGCTAACGCCGATGACGTTCGCCGCCTGGCGCTGGCGCTGCCGGGCGTCGAGGAGATTGACTCCGACGGGTTCGACTTCCGCGTCGGCGGCAGCGGGTTCGTCTGGTCCTATCCCGAACGCAGGGCTGGCCATCCGAGAGTGATCAGGACCGACATCGCGGTGCTGTACATCGGCGACGAGGCGGAGAAGCAAGCGCTCGCGCTGGGCGAGCCCGCGTTGTTCTTCACCACGCCTGACTACGAGGACTGGCCACTCGTATTGCTGCGGCTGGCGGCGGTCGACGTGGACCGGCTGGCCGAACTCATCACGGACTCGTGGCGGATGCGCGCGCCCGAGGCCGTACCGAGCCAGCCCGGAGAACGGAACCGGCGGTCCTCCTAGTGGTCCCGAAGAGCGGCAGCACACGCCTGGCTGATCGCAGCGCGAAGCTTGGCGGCATCGTCGCGGCCGGTGCGCACCTCGACCAGCCGGAGCCCGTTCCCGGCGAGCGCGTCCGCCAGGTCCGCCGTGCGGTCGAGGAGCTTATACGGCAACCCAGCGGACGTGGCCAGGGCGGCAAGATCAGCCCCGTGGGGAGTACCGAAGACCCGCTCGAACGAGTCGGGGAACGCCGCCTGCTCGAGCGTGGAGAAGATGCCGCCACCGTCGTTGTTGACGACAATCAGGCACAGATCGGGCCGCGGCTCGGCCGGCCCGAGCAGCAACCCGGGTGAGTCGTGCACCAGTGCCAGGTCGCCGAGCAGCGCAACCGCGGGCCCGCCGCCGGCAGCCTGGTGCGCGAGCGCGGCCCCGATCGCCGATGACACCAGGCCGTCGATACCGCTGACTCCCCTGCTCGCGAGCACCTGCAGGTCACGCCGCGGCGCCATGTGCCGGTCCAGATCCCTGACGGGCATGCTGGACGCGACCCACAGCAGCGAGCCAGGCGGCAGCGCGGCGGCGACGTCACGCGCCAGGGCCGGCTCCGTCACTCCGCTAGCCGCCGGGCTACCCAGCACTTCGTCAGCCGCGCGCCGGGCGGCGTCATCGGCTGCCAGCCAGGTCTGGAGCCAGCTCGCTGCACCTCCCGGCGCGCCGAGCAGACGAAGCTGCCCGGCGACGTGGGTGGCCGTCCGGGCCGGATCGGCCCACCGGCCGGGCCCCTGCAGCAGTACCACGTGCGGTCCGGCCTGCCCGGCGGCGCGCAGCAACGCGAGCTGACCGCGGGACAGACCGGGGCGGCCAGCTGAGACGATCACATCTGGGCGCCGGTCCGCGAGAAACTCCGCCGACTCCAGCAGGTACTGATACGCGGTGAGCGCATTCTGCCCGTGCCGGGCACCGGACGACGGCTCAGCGAGCAAGGGCCAGCCAGCCTGCTCCGCCAGTCGGACCAGCGCGCCGGGGTCGGCGGCGCCGTCGCCGGCGACCACGAGACCACGCTCTGTCCAGTCCAGCTCCAGGGGTGCCAGCCCGGTAGCCGACCGCCCGGGCTCCGCGAACTGCGTCCAGGTCCGCCCGCCCGGCCGACCGTCCAGCGGATCGTGCCACTCCCCCGGCGACGGAACCAGCGGATCGCGCAGCGGCAGGTTCAGGTGCACGGGACCCGGCCAGGCACCCCCGCTCCCCATTGCCTGCGACCATGCCTTGCACGCCAGCGAACGCCAGTAGTCCACCTGGCCTGGCCGGTCCTCTGGGACGCCCGCCTCGCAGAACCACCGGACCGCCGATCCGTACAGTTTCAGCTGGTCGATGGTCTGGTTCGCGCCGGTACCGCGCAGCTCCGGCGGGCGGTCCGCGGTGAGCACCAGGAGAGGGACGCCTGCCTCGTCTGCCTCGATCACAGCCGCGTGAAAATGCGCAGCGGCCGTGCCCGAGGTGCACACCACCGCCGCTGGCCGGCCGCCGGCCTTTGCCAGGCCGAGCGCAAGGAACGCCGCTGATCGCTCGTCGATGCGGACATGCATCCGCAGGCTGCCCCGCTCGGCCGCCGCGTGCAGCGCCATGGCAAGCGGCGCGCTCCGCGAACCCGGCGCTACCACCGCCTCACGCAGCCCGCATCGCACCAGCTCGTCCACGAGCACGGTGGCGAACGCGGTCGACGGGTTCACAGCTGCTCGGGCAGAAATTCTGCGGCGGCCATAATCCTCGCGCGCCAGGCCTGCGGCTTGACCTCCCAGCGCGCGAGCGCCGCCTCGTCGACCACTGCCGCACGGACCGGTAGCGCTCCGCCTGCCTCGGTCAGCGGGTCAGCGGTCACGTCCCCCGCTAGCAGGCTCATCGTCGCGAGGCCGCAGGCGTACTCCAGTGACGGCAGCGCGGCGGCCAGCGCGACACCGGCGGCGAGCCCGACCGATGTGTCGACGGCACTCGACACTACGACCGGCAGCCCGCACTGCGCGGCGACCAGCTGCGCGGCGCGGACGCCGCCGAGCGGCTGCGCCTTCAGCACGACGATGTCGGCCGCGCCGGCCGCCTGCACCGCAAGCGGGTCCTCCGCGCGGCGGATCGACTCATCGGCTGCGACCGGTACGCCGATCCGCTTGCGCAGCTCAGCCAGCTCTCCCAGGGTTGCGCATGGCTGCTCGGCATACTCGAGGTTGAACTGGCCCAGCACGGTCAGCATCTGCTCGGCCTGGCCGACCTCCCAGCCCCCGTTCGCGTCGACCCGGACCTTGCCCTCCGGGCCGATCGCCTCGCGCACCGCAGCGACCCGGGCGATGTCGTCGCCGGGCGCCTGTCCCGGCTCGGCCACCTTGACCTTTGCTGTCCGGCAGGCCGAGCCGCTCACGATCGCGCGGGCCAGCTCCGGTCCCACCGCTGGCACTGTCACGTTAACGGGCACGCTGTCACGCGCGGGCGCGGGCCAGCCGAGCACCGCGGCCTCCAGCGCGCAGGCGAGCCATCGCGCGCACTCGCGCGGCCCGTACTCGGGGAACGGCGAGAACTCGCCCCAGCCAGCCGGCCCGTGCAGCAGCGCGCCCTCGCGCAGCGTCGTGCCGCGGAACCGCACCGGCATCGGGATCGCAAATGCGCGCACGTTCGGCAGCAGGTCAGCGACCAGCCCCCGCGTCGTCGCGGTCCGCACACCCGCCCCCTCGCCGATGTCCTGATCTGCCCGGTTAACCTTACGACGATGACGACCCGGCCCTTGCAGGCGGTCCAGTTCCGGGCCGCGGACGGTGAGCGGATGCTGGCCGCCCTGGCCGCGGCGCTCGACGGGTCGGGCCCCGCCATTCTCCCGCTCGATCCCCGCCTGCCCGAGCCTGCTCGGAGCAGCATGCTCACGGCGTTCGCCGGGGCGACCGTCAGGGACGACACAGCGGTCGTCATCGCGACATCCGGATCGACCGGGCGCCCGAAGGCTGTCGAACTCAGCGAGGCCGCGCTGATCGCGTCGGCGACAGCCTCGCTGCGCCGGATCGGCGCGCGGCCCGGCCAGCGCTGGCTCTGCTGTCTGCCGGTGTTCCACGTTTCTGGTCTGGGCGTGCTCGTCCGGTCGCTGGTGGCCGGCAGCGATCCGGTGTTCGCGACGACGCTCAGCGCGGAGGTCGTCACGGCGAGCGGTTGTGCCTTTGCGTCGCTCGTGCCGACCCAGTTGCAGCGGCTGCTGGACGAAGGCGCCGGGCCCGGACCGCTGGAGACCGTGCTGCTTGGTGGTGCGCCCTCCGGTGAGGTGCTGCTCGCTGAGGCGCGGACCGCGGGCTGGCACCTGGTCACCACCTACGGCATGACCGAGACGAGCGGCGGTTGCGTCTACGACCACGTTCCCCTCGACGGCGTGCAGGTACGGCTCACGGACGGGTTGGTCGAAATCACCGGACCGACGCTGTTCTCGGGATATCTGGGCGAATCGGCGCTCACGTCCGCAGTCCTCGCCAACGGATGGTTCCGGACCGCTGACCTCGGTGCCTGGCGGCCGGACGGGACGCTGGCGATCCGCGGCCGGGCCGATGACGTCATCAATTCCGGCGGCGAGAAGATCGTCGCCGGCGACGTCGAGGCGGTGCTGGGAACCGCTCCGGGGGTCGCGGACGTTGTCGTAGTCGGACTGCCGGATCGCGACTGGGGTGAGGCGGTGACTGCCGTCGTCATCCCGGCCGATCCCGCAAACCCGCCCGACCTGGCCCGCCTCAGGTCGGATGTCCGCCGGGTCCTGTCTGAGTATGCAGCGCCCAGCAAGGTAGTTGTTGTGACACAATTTCCGCTACTGCCCTCCGGAAAACCGGACAGGGCGGCACTAAGGGAGCGAGTACTGCGGGAAGGTTCCGAGCGCGGAGCGACGTCAAGCCACCTGTGTGCAGGCACACGGAACCGTCGCGGGAACATTTAGCCGCCTCGTGCGTTACAAGATAGTGCCCAAGGTGCTCACTGCCAAGTCCGCCGAGGGTCCCCGCAAAAAAGTGATAGCGCGCCTACGCAGGCGGAGGCGCGGTGACCAGCGCATGCCTAATGCGCCCACGAAGGGAGGTACCTCATGGCCAGGACAGCGACCGCGGCGTCGCACGTTCGGACGGATGAGGACACCATGACCCACGTGGACGAGCTGATCCAGCGCGGCCGCGGCCAGGGCTATCTGTCCCTGCCCGAACTTCGCGACGCCTTCGACAAGGCGCGCGTGTCCCCGGCGGAGGCCCGTTCCATTATTCGTGAGCTGACTGAAGCGGGTGTTCAGCTTGGCAATGAGCCATCGGACGGGACCGTACCGGCCCCGGGCGGTGAGCTCGACAGCGGTGACTCGGAGGCCGCCGACCTGACGGGCGACCTGCAGGCAGAGCTGGCGGAGCTCGCTGGGGGCGACCCGGCAGCGCCCGCAGCCGCGGCTGCTACTCCAAGCGTCGGAGAGGCGGCTGCTGCTCCTGAGACCGACCTGGATGACCAGACCTCGGTCATGGGCGACTCGGTCCATACCTATCTGAAGTCCATCGGCCGCCGGCAGCTGCTGACTGCCGAGGAAGAGGTCAACCTCGCCAAGCGGATCGAGGCCGGCCTGTACGCCGAGCACAAGCTCGAAACCGAGCGGCGGCTCAGCAAGCAGCTCCGCGCTGACCTGGAGGCGGTTGCTGAGGACGGCCGGCGAGCCAAGGCGCACATGCTGGAGGCGAATCTGCGGCTTGTCGTGTCGGTTGCCAAGAAGTACTCCGACCGGGGGCTCTCCCTGCTCGACGTGGTTCAGGAGGGCAACCTCGGCCTGATCCGAGCGGTCGAGAAGTTCGACTACACCAAGGGCTACAAGTTCTCCACCTACGCCATGTGGTGGATCAGGCAGGCGATCCAGCGCGGGTTCGCCGACTCGGCCCGGACGATCCGGCTGCCGGTACACGTGCTGGAGATGCTGAGCAAGCTGAGCCGTGTCGAGCGCGACATGCACCAGCGCCTTGGCCGGGAGCCGACTCCGGAGGAGCTGGCGATCGAGCTGGACCGGACCCCGGACCAGATCGAAGAGCTGCTGCGCACCAGCCGGCAGCCGATCAGCCTGGACTCCACCATCGGCGAAGACGGTGAGACGAGCATCGGCGACCTGATCGAGGATGTCGACGCGCCCGAGGCCGCCGAGCTCGTTGACCGGCAGCTCATGGCCGACCAGCTGCGGCATGCGCTCGACGCGCTGACGCCGCGCGAGGCCACGATCATGTCGATGCGGTTCGGCCTCTACGACGGCAACCCGCACACGCTGGACGAGATCGGCAGGGCGCTTGGCCTGACACGGGAGCGGATCCGGCAGCTGGAGAAGCAGTCGCTGTCCAAGCTGCGCCATCCCTCTCGCGCTCAGCCCCTGCTGGATTACGCCAGCTGATATCCGCGATCCCCTAACCGGTCACGGCCGGGCCCGGCCTCCCGCCGGGCCCGGCCGCACCGTTTTCGGGGCACTCCGCCGCCGCGAGAAGCCGCTGCCCGATCGCACGAGCGGCTTCCTGCACCTCTGCGCCGCCAGAGATCCGGTACGGCACCGGGATCGCCGCGAGCTGCTCGGCGTACCACGCCGGATTGCTGGTACTGCCGGTCAGGCGGCTCGTACCGCCGTCGACGGGCTCCAGCCGACCGAGAGAGCGGGGCAGGCAGCGCGCGACGGCCTCGGCCGGTGCCTCGATGATGACCTCTGCCTGGAACTCCCAGCCGACCGCGAGCTGCTCCTCGAGCGCCGCGACCGGGTCCAGCTCGGGCGGCGAGCTGAAGGTCGCGTCGAGGAGTTCGACGTGATGAACCCGGTCAATCCGGTACGCCCGGCGGGTGCCGGCGGCCCTGGTCTGGCAGAGCAGGTACCACCGCCCGTGCCGGACCACGACCGCCCATGGCTCGACCTCCGTCACCCAGGCCGAGCCGGCCTCGCTGCGGTAGCCCAGCCGCACGCACCGTCGGCTGGAGCACGCCTGCACCAGCGCGGTCGTCGTCGCAGGGTCGGGCCGGACGGCCGCGCGGTCGGGCGCGGGCGCAGTAGTCCGGCGGACGGCCTCGGCCTGGGCGGCGACCGGTTCGGGCAGCGCTCGCATGATCTTGCCGAGCGCGCTGCCAACCGGGCCGGCCGGGTCGCTCGCATCATGGTGGCCGTCGAGCACGGCCATGACCAGGCCGAGCGCCTCGGTGCCGGTAAACATCAGAGGCGGAAGCCGGATGCCGCGGCCCACGTGGTAGCCCCCGTAGGGTCCGCGGACAGCCTCGATCGGGACGTCTGCCTCCCGCAAGATGGCGACGTACCGCCGGGCTGCGCGTTCTGAGACGCCGAGCTTGTCGGCGAGCCGGTCTGCCGTGATGCCGGGATTGCCCTGGATCAGCTCAAGAGTGAGCAGCGCGCGTGCGGTCGGACTCGTGTCGGAATTCACGGCTGTTGTCCCACTTAATCGGCAGCAGAACGTCCGGAATAGAGCCTAGCCTCTGTGGCTATGACCGATACGAGGCTTCTGGACATCACACTTCACGAGCCGTCGACGACGGCGGGGTACGCCCGCCACGTCGGGCACGCGGACCTGCTCCGCGACGCAGTCGACGGACTGGTCGGAGAGGACCCACCCCGGCCGTGACGGATGAGCTCACCATCGTTCCGGCCAGCCAGGCGCCCTGGGAGGACCTAACCGCGGTCTTCGGAACCTCCGACTATCCGGCTATGTGCCTGTGCCAGCGCCTCAAGGTCGTCGGCTGGATCTGGCGCGACTCCACCCAGCTACAGCGGATGGAGATGCTCCGCCAGCAGACCGGTTGCGGCGATCAGGATGCCACGACCACGAGCGGCCTGGTCGGCTACCTGGCCGGCGAGCCGGTCGGCTGGGTGGCGGTCGAGCCGAGGGTGGCGTATCCCAAGCTGCGCACTTCTCCCGTGCCGTGGCGCGGCCGGGCCGAGGACAAGGACGACGACGGCGTCTGGGCGGTGACCTGTTTCGTGGTGCGCAAGGGCTACCGGGGCCGCGGGCTCACCTATCCGCTCGCCCGGGCCACCATCGACTTCGCGCGCTCGCGGGGCGCACGGGCGCTTGAGGCCTACCCGATGATCACCCAGCCGGGGAGGGAGATCACCTGGGGCGAGGTCCACGTCGGCGCCCGCCAGGTCTTCGAGGACGCCGGGTTTACCGAGGTCAGCCACCCGACCCTGCGGCGCGTCGTCATGCGGATCGACTTCTGACGTTTCCGCGGAAACGCGCGGAGGGCAATTGCGCCCGTGTCAGTCGACGGCGGACATGTCGAGCCCGCGGAGCCGCTCGGGGTCGATGATGGCGTCGATTTCCACGATCTTGCCGCGCGAGATGGTGAATGCCATGACGGCGCCCGCCTCGCCGGCGATCATCGCGACGACACCGGCGGCGCCGTTCACCAGGACCGGCAGCTTCGGTATGGCGGGATTCGCGATCGCGAGTGTCTGGCGGGCCACGTTCGCCGCGCCGCGGCGCACGCCGGAGAGCTCCGCAAACGCCGTTCCGCCATCGGTCCGGACCACGACGTCCGGGTCGAGCACGGCGACGAGCGCCTCGAGGTCACCGCGGTGGGCCGCGGCGAAGAACGCATCGACCACTTCGCGCTGACTGGCCATGTCGGGATCAGGAGTATGGACATCGGCCCCGCGCACCCGGCGCCTCGCCCGGCTCGCCAGCTGCCTTGCCGTAGCCGGGGAACGCCCCACCACCGGGGCAATCTCGTCGAAGGACAGGCCGAACATGTCATGCAGCACGAACGCCAGCCGCTCGGCGGGGGCCAGCTCTTCGAGCACGACCTGCAGCGCAAGCCCGACCGCGTCGGCTAGGAGCACCTCATCTTCGGGGCTCGTGCCGTCCGCACTGCTGATGACCGCGTCGGGAACGTGAACGCCCATAGGTTCCTCACGCCGCGCGCGTCGCGAGCGCAGCGCGTTCAGGCATACCCGGGCGACGATCGTCGTCAGCCAGGCGCCGAGATTCTCGACACCGCTGATGTCCGACTTGCTCGCTCGCAGCCAGGCTTCCTGGACCGCATCCTCGGCTTCGGCGAACGACCCGAGCATCCGGTAGGCCACCGCTCGCAAGCGGGTCCTGTTCTGCTCGAAGCGCTCGGCCAGCCAGTCGGGCTCCGTCATCTGTCACATGCCTCCGCCGGGACGTGTCATCTAGGTGACACCTCTTATCCGTTCGATGTGACAGGGACCACTCATGCAGCCAACGTCAGAGCGAACAACCGCCACAGCCCTGGAGGCGCTCCTGCAGGAGCGAGCACTCGCCGGGGAATGGGTCCTCGATCCGCGCACCTCCAGTATCAGGCTGAGTAACAAGAGCATGTGGGGCCTGGTGCCGGTGACCGGCGAGTTCCGCGACATGAGCGGCCACGGCACCGTCTCCGCAGACGGGGAAGTGAGCGGCACCATCATGGTGGCCGCGGCCTCCATTGAAACCCGGAACAAGCGGCGCGACGCTCACCTGCGGTCCGCCGACTTCTTCGACGCAGCCAACAATCCGGACATTATCTTCCACGCGGAAGGTATCCGGCCGTCCGGTCAGGGCGTCGCCGTGACCGGGGTACTCACCGTCCGTGACCGTACCCGGCCGCTGACTTTCGAAGCCGCAGCGACCGTGCAGGAGGTTGGCGAGGTCTGGCTGGACGCCGAGGTTCACGTCAACCAGACGGACTTCGGTCTTACCTGGAATCTGCTCGGCACCGTCGGGAAAACCAACTCGCTCACTATCCACGCCGTGTTTACCCCGGCCACGCGTGCGGTCCCCCAAGAAGGAGGAACTCATGAGTGACCTCCAGGCGATCGCTGATCGCGTCGAGATCGAGGCGCTGCGCGGCGAGTTCACCGACGCGGCGATGATGGACGACTACGACCGCGTCTCGCAGCTGTTCACACCGGACGGCGTGGTCCGGATGCCCCACGCAAACGTCGAACTCGTCGGCTGGGAGCAGCTGCGCGCCTTCGGCGGACGGCGAGATGCCATAGTCGAGTACTTCATCCAGAACACGCACCCAGGCGTGATCCGGCTGGACGGCGACACCGCCTCTGGCCGTGCTTACCTCAACGAGCTCATCCGGCTCCGCGACGGTAGCTCGCATCTCAACTACGCCATTTACCACGACCGCTATCGGCGCACCCCGGACGGCTGGCGGTTCACCGAGCGCGTCTACGAGATCAGGTACCTCGACACCACTCCGCTGGCCGGCTCCCCGCCCCCGGCGGCCGCGACTGCCAGCTAGTCTGAACGCTTCCGCCTGTACATGCCGAGGAGAGCAGGCTCATGGCAACAGACGCTGCGCCGACCGCCGCGGATCAGATCCGGAGGCTGTTAAGCGAGCGCGCTGCCTCCATCACCGCCAGGGACGCGCGTCGTGCGGTGGCTCATTACGCGTCCGAGGTCGTCAGCTTCGGCCTGGCCCCGCCGCTGCGTTATGCCGGGGATGAGGTTCGAGATCCAGCGGGGCTCGAGGCCTGGTTCCAGACCTGGGACGGCCCGATTGGCTACAACATCGGCGAACCAGTCATCGAGGCGGATGATGAGGTCGCCTTCTGTCATGGCCTCACGCACATGACGGGAGCGAAGATGGACGGCGAGCAGGTGGACCTGTGGTTCCGGTCCACCGTCGGGCTGCGGCGGGCGCCCGGGGGCTGGCAGATCACGCACGAGCATGACTCCACGCCGTTCTACATGGATGGCTCCGGCCGGGCCGCCACTGACCTGAGCCCCTGAGCCCAGGCAGCGAATCATGGGCCGGATGGAACCCGTGCACACGCGCAGCGCGACGCGCGCCGACTACGACCCGATCGCGCGCGTCGTCGACGACTGGTGGGGCAGGCCAGTCCTCGGCTCGCTCCCCCGGTTGTTCCTCGACCTGTTCTGCCGGACCACCCTCATCATCGACG
The DNA here is from genome assembly GCA_963718765.1 of uncultured Actinomycetota bacterium. Lineage (GTDB taxonomy): Bacteria > Actinomycetota > Actinomycetes > Streptosporangiales > Streptosporangiaceae > JAJYUU01. The sequence goes on along the minus strand of CAVQZV010000011.1, from coordinate 490,943 downwards.
GCGACGACGGCCCCGACGCGTTCCTGGTGGGCATCCTGTCGCCCTCGGATGCAGCGCGCGCATACATCCACTTCGTCGGCGTCGGCCCGGCGGTTCGCGGCCGCGGCTACGCCCGGCTTCTCTACGAGGAGTTCTTCGCGCTCGCCCGGTCGGACGGGCGCACCGTGGTGTCGGCGATCACCGAGGTCGCCAACACCGGCTCGGCGGCCTTCCACCGGGCGCTCGGCTTTACGGTGACCGGCCCGGTCGAGGACTACAACGGGCCGGGTCTGGCAATGCTTGTCTTCGAGCGCGTGCTGTAGCCGGCGTGCGCGGGTACCATGACGTTCATGCCGACAGGATCGCGATTTCGTCGCCTCCCGGCCCGTGGCGGGCTGGCGGAGGCGCGTCGGCATGTCCTGACTAGCTAGCGGCTCCGGCAGCAGCACTGGGCCGGGAGGTGCTCGTCACCTCACCACGGCCCAGCAGCTACCAGGAGCCCAGCATGCAATCGCTCGATCATCACCCTCCGACCCGCGCGCCGCTGACCGACGAACAGCTCCGCCGTGACCTCGCCATCCCCGACCTATCTGACCCGGCGGATCGCCCGCACGGGATCCAGCTCATCGCCGAGCTGGCCGTCACGGCACTCGACGCTGCCTGGAACCGTAACGGCGCGAGCTGTGCGGTCCGCTGGTGCCGCGGGCCGCGGATCGTGTCGGTCGCCGACAACTACGACGCGCTGGGCTATGACCCGGCCGACGTCACCAGGGCGGTCCGCTACACGCGCTACGTTGACGACGTCCGCATGCTGCGCAGTCACAGCACCGCCATCGTGCCGGCGGCGCTGCGCCAGCTCGCGGCAAAGCGACCGTCTCCCGCCGATGTACTGCTCGCCTGCCCGGGCATCTCCTACCGGCGGGATGCGATCGACTGGCAGCACACCGGCACTCCGCAGCAGCTGGATTTGTGGCGGATCAGCCGCCGCGACCTCACGGCCGAAGACCTTAGCGAGATGATCAGCGCCCTGCTGGCCGCGCTCGTGCCGGACCTGCCGTCTCGCGAGGTTCCTCGGGTGCACCCGTACACCACTGGCGGCCGCCAGGTAGACGTGCTGCACGACGGTGCATGGGTCGAGGTCGCCGAATGTGGCCTCGCCCATCCGGCCGTGCTCGCCGCAGCCGGCCTGCGCGGTTACGCCGGCCTGGCACTCGGCATGGGTCTGGACCGCATGCTGATGCTGCGCAAGCAGATTCCCGACATCCGGCTGCTCCGCTCCGCCGATTCGCGGATCGCCGGCCAGATGCTCGACCTGCTGCCGTACCGGCCCGTGTCCAGTCAGCCGGCCGTCCGCCGCGACCTGTCGGTCGTCGTGAACGCTGACGAGGACGACGAGACGCTCGGCGACCAGGTCCGGGACGCGCTCGGTTCAGACGCCGATGCCGTCGAGGACGTGACAATCCTGTCCAGCACACCGTGCGCAGACCTGCCGTCGGCGGCGCTGGCGCGCCTCGGTGCGCTGCCCACCCAGCGCAACCTGCTGGTGCGCGTGGTGCTGCGCCGGCTCGACCGCACGCTCACCGACGCCGAGGCCAATGAGCTGCGCGACCAGATCTATGCGCGGCTGCACCGCGGAACAGCATGGCAATGGGCCGGCTCGCCGCCGCGCCCGCGCGCCGATAGCCCCTAGGCGGTGCCTGGCTCCGCGGCGGCATCCCGCAGCAGCTTGAACATGTCGTCGGCGGACACCGCGCGGTTGCGCCGCGGCGTTCCGGTCAGCAGGCCCCCGTCGACCGCGATTGCCTGTCCGTTGACGAACGCCGACGAGTCACTAGCCAGCCACAGCACGGCCTCGGCGACGTCGATGGGCTGGCCAGTGCGCCGGATCGGTGCGGCCTCGCTCAGCGCCGCGGTCATGAAATCGACCGTGCGCTGGGCTGTCTCGCTGTCCAGCCCCGCCGCCCGGCCGAAGATGGACGTCGCGATCGCTCCCGGGCACACCGCGTTGACCCGGACGCCGTGCTCGCCGAGCTCGTTCGCCGTCGTCACCGTGAGCTGCCTGATCGCGGCCTTGGCCGCGCTGTAGTCGTGCCCGGCCATGTTCGCGCGGAAGGCCGCGACGCTGGAGGTGTTGATGATGCTGCCGTACCCCTGCGGCCGCATCACCCGGGCCGCCGCCCGGATGCCGAGGAACACACCGCGCAGGTGCACGCCGAGGGTGTGGTCCCAGGTCGCGACGTCGATTTCCTCGATACCGCCGACAGAGCCGGGCACGCCCGCGTTGTTGAACATGACGTCCAGGCCGCCGAACGCCTGAACGCAGGTGGCAACGGCGAGGTCGACGTCGAGTTCGGTGGATACGTCGGCCTGCACGAACACTGCCTGTTCCCCGATCTCGGCGGCGAGCCGGCCGCCACGCCCGTCGTCAACATCGGCCAGCACCACGCTCGCACCCTCGGCGGTAAACAGCCGCGCCGTCGCCTCGCCGATCCCGCTTGCCGCGCCGGTGATGACCGCGCGCTTACCGTCCAGTCTGCCCATTTTCGATAGGGTAACGGGGACGTCCCCCGCCGGTCACGCCCTGCCGGCGCGACGCGCGAGCAGCAGCGGTATTGATTCGATCTTCTCCTCGGTCAGGTCATCCCAGCTGATTCCGGCGGGCCCGCGCGCACCATGAGCGGCCCGGCAGTCGATGATCCGCTCGGGCGTGATGATGAAGTCCACCGGCACGTCGTGGCCGGTGACCGGGATGGAACCAGCGGCGCGCACCTGGAGTTCGTGCACGGTGGTGACGCAGACCGTGTGCGGCCCGATCAGGCCCGCCACTGTCGCCAGCGCGAATTCCAGGTCGGCGAATCCGCCGCCCTTGCCCAGCCGGGCGCCGTCATCGCCGGCCGCGACTGATCCCATGACGACCAGGTCGACCGGTGTCAGCTCACCGAGCGCTACCCGCCGGGCGGACCGGGAGGCGCCGCTGATGGAGGCCGCCGCGCGGGGCTTTCCCGCCAGGTGGTCCGGATCGAGGGCGAAGAACGGCTGCTCGTCAGCGAGCCGCGGGACGGCCATGTAGACGGTCTTGCCGTCCTCGAGCGCGCGCTGGCGCACGGGCAGCTGGGCCGAGTCCGGATTCGCCTTCAGCGTGCGGGCTGCCTGCCATTCCCGGATCGTTCGGAGCCGCTCGGCAGCGGCCTCGGCACCGGTGAAGTTCGGGATCCGGCCGGCCGCGCCGGGGAACCTCGCCACCTTCGCCGCGCGCATGGCGTCCCAGACTTCCTGGCGGAGCGCGGCTTTCGCCGCCAGCACCTCCGCGGGCCCGCCGGCGTCCCGGTCGTGGCGCGGCACCGCCCGAGGCGTCGGCATGCTTCACCCTAGCCCGGACGTTTCTTCGCGGAGCTGTGGGTACGAAACTGCCATGAATGACCTGACTCCAGCAACACAGATGGTAAGCCGCGTGGTGATGGACATCACGGACGATCAGCTCGGCGCGCCAACGCCCTGCAGCGACGCAACCGTGGCTGACCTGCTCGACCACATGGACGGACTGTGCCAGGCATTTACCGCGGCGGCGGCCAAGGACACCACGCAGGGCGCCCAGGCGCCGGTCGCCGACGGCTCGCGACTTGGCCCGGACTGGCGCGACCGGATTCCCGGCCGGCTGGCCAGGCTCGCTGCCGCATGGCAGGCGGAGTCAGCCTGGACCGGGATGACGAGAGCCGGCGGGGTCGACATGCCGGGCGAGGTGGCGGGCAGGGTCGCGACGAACGAGGTCCTCGTCCACGGCTGGGATCTGGCCGCAGCTATCCGTCACGAGTACTCCGCTGACGCCGCACTGGTCGAGGCTGCACTGGAGTTCGTCGAGCCGACCGCCAGCCAGAAGCCTGATGGCGTGCCAGGGTTGTTCGGTCCGCCGCTGGAACCGCCGGCCGGGTCGGCCCCACTGGACCGCCTCATCGCCATGACCGGGCGCAATCCACTCTGGGCGATCTCTACAGGACCGTGAGGATCCGCGGCCCTGCTGCCGTGATCGCGACGGTGTGCTCGACATGGGCCGCGCGGCTGCCGTCGCCGCTGCGCAGCGTCCAGCCATCCGGGTCGACCACGTAGGAATCCTCACCGCCGGCCATGAACCACGGCTCGATGGCGATGACGAGACCGGCCTCGAGGCGCAGGCCGCGCCCGGGCTTGCCGTCGTTCGGCACCGACGGCGACTCATGCATGGTATGGCCGACTCCGTGCCCGCCGAAGTCGGTGTGCAGGCCATAGCCACCCTGGCGCGCGAGCGCACCGATGGCCGCGGAGACGTCCCCGAGCCGCCCGCCAGGCCTCGCGGCGGCGATCCCGGCCGCCAGGGCCCGTTCTGCGGTCTCGATCAGTCGCAGGTCGGCGGGGTCCGGTGTGCCGACCGTGAACGAGACGGCCGCATCGGCAGTCCAGTTGTTGAGCGTCGCGCCGAAATCGATGCTCACCAGGTCCCCGTCGGCGAGCCGGTAGCTGCTGGGGATGCCGTGCAGCGCGGCGTCGTTGACCGATGCGCAGATCACTGCCGGGAACGGCGAATGCGCGAAGCTCGGCTGATAGTGAAGGAACGGCGACGTCGCGCCGTGCTCGGCCAGCACTGCCCTGGCGATCTCGTCTAGTTCTAGCGTGCTGACCCCGACGGCGGCCTGCTTGCGTATCTGAGCCAGGGCCGTCGCCACGGTCTGGCCAGCGGGCCGCATGGCCTCGATTTCCGCCGGCGTTTTCAGTTCCACCACCAGCACATCGTGCCAGGTGGCAGGCAGCGAGCGCACGCCTCCCCCGGTAGGCGCTGCTGGGAGCGGGTGTCCGCTTTAGGGCACCCCGTCGATTTGGTGCGCCTACTGTCCGTTACGATATATTCACGTAGTTCATACCAGATCGTCCATGATCCATCAGCCGACCTGTCACGCGAGGGCCTACAGCATGAGGTTGCGTCACACATCCATCCGAACCCGGGTCTTCCTGCTCGTCCTGGTCCCGCTAGCGGCCACGATCGGGATTTACGGGTACGCGGTGGTTGGCCAGTTTGGCACGGCCGTCGGCCTGGCCAACGCGGGCAAGCTCAGCGGCGCGACGATCGATCCGATCGCCAAGGCCACGCAGGCACTGGCGGCTGAGCGCGATGCCGCGGTGTATGACCTGGTCGTTCCCTCCGATCAGGCCAAGGCCGCGCTGCAGAAGCAGGAGGCCGTTACCGACAAGGCAGCAAGGATCGTCCTGGGCGTTAGTCAGTCGGGGCCGGTCGTTGCCAACGCGACAGCGCTGGAGAAGAGTGCGGCAGCGAAGTTCGTGCGGGACCTCGGCACGCTGAGCGCTCTGCGCGGCGAGGTGGCGAACCACAGCATCGCAACGACGGCCGCCATCAACTCCTACAGCGCGATCATGGCTGACGGTGTGACGGTGGCGGAGCAGGGCCTCCAGGACCAGTACGTGAGAGCCAGTCCCTGGCCACCACGGCTCGCGCGGAGGTCAAGCTCTATACCGCCGCGATGCTCGCGGCCGAGGAGAACGACATCTACTCCGCCGCCCTGGCGCAGGGACGGATGACACAGGCCGATCTGACCGAGTTCGCGCAGCTGGCCGGCATTCGCCAGTTCCTCGTTCAGGACACGGTGCCGCAACTGAACGGCGAGGCGTCGGGCCTGATGCGCACCTACGTGCCGGCCTCCCTGAACGCGGCCCTGATCAGCCAGGAGAAGACGATTATCAGCGCCCGGCCGGGCGCCGCCACCCCGCCGGTCGCGCTGAGCACCTGGCAGCAGACCGTCCGCAGCTACGCCACCAACATGGTGGTCGTGATGACGAAGAGCCCGGACTGGATTCAGTCGCAGGTGGTCTCGTCAGCCCGAAGCGCCCTGACGACGCTCATCGTGGCGGCAAGCGCGGGCCTCCTCGCCGTCATCCTCTCCATCTTCTTCTCGCTGCTCATGGGCCGGCGCCTCGTCCGCAGGCTGACCGGCCTGCGGCAGGCGGCGCTGGACCTCGCGCACGACCGGCTGCCCAGAGTCATGGAGAAGCTGAGGTCTGGTGAGACGGTCGACATGGACGCCGAGGCACCACAGGCTGCGCCGGGTTCAGACGAGATCGACCAGGTCGGGCAGGCGTTCAGCGCGGTCCACCGGACCGCCGTGCGGGCGGCGGTCGACGAGGCGAACCTGCGCCGTGGTGTCAGCGACGTCTTCCGGAACCTGGCCCGGCGCAACCAGGCGCTCCTGCACCGCCAGCTCGGCCTGCTCGACGGCATGGAGCGGCGGGCGGATGAGCCCGAGCAGCTCGAGGACCTGTTCCGCATCGACCATCTGACCACCCGCATGCGCCGGCACGCCGAGGGCCTCATCATTCTGTCGGGTGACTCCCCAGGCCGGAGCTGGAGTCAGCCGGTGCCGTTCATCGATGTGCTGCGAGCAGCCGTGGCGGAGATCGAGGACTACACGCGCATCCAGGTCGATGTCCGCACCGGGGCCGCGCTCGCGGGCCATGCGGTCGCCGACGTGGTCCACCTGCTGGCGGAGCTGATCGAGAACGCGACGGTCTTCTCCCCGCCGACAACTCAGGTGCGTGTCCAGGGCGAGCTTGTCGGCCGCGGGTACGCGATCGAGGTTGAGGACCGTGGTCTCGGGCTGTCCGATGAGCGGCTGGCAGAGATCAACCGCGACCTGGCGGAGGTCCCGGCCTTCGACCTCGCGGAGAGCGACAGGCTCGGCCTCTTCATCGCCGCCCGGCTCGCCCACCGCCAGGACATCAAGGTCACCCTTCGCTCGTCGCCCTTCGGCGGTACCGCGGCAATCGTGATCGTCCCGCTGAACCTGGTCGTGCCGGACGACACCGCGGCCCCGGCCGAGCCGCTCGCGGTGAATGACCGCCTGCTGGAACCCGTCGGTCAGGCCGCGCTGGCCGGCGGCAACGGCTACCACCAGCCGGGCAACGGTTACGCAGGCAATGGGCACGCAGGCAATGGGAGCGGAGGCAATGGGAGCGGCGACGGCGGCAACCGCTACGGGTACGCCGAGAATGACTCACCTGCCGAGCCGTGGACGCCGCGGCATTCGGCCGACAGCTCGGCTGAGTCCGCCTGGTTCACCCGGCCGAGCGCGGACACCCGGCCGGACTCGGAGCCTGTCCAGGACGGGTACGCGGACGGCCTTCCGGATGGCGGCCTGCCCGTCCGGGTCCCCCAGGCGAGCCTGGCCCCCCAGCTGCGCGAGTCGGACAGAGCCGGGGCAGGCACTCCGGCGTTCGACGCGCCTCCGGCCCCGGCTGATGAGGTCAGGGACACCATGTCCGCGCTGCAGCGGGGCTGGGAGCTGGGCCGGGGCGCGGCCGGCCGAGGCACTGACGCGAACTGGGAGCGCTGAGTATGCGACAGCCAGGACAGCTTGACTGGCTCCTCGACGACCTGGTCGCCCGCGTCGCCGAGGTCTCCAGGGCGGTGATCCTGTCCCGCGACGGCCTGGCGATCGGGGCGTCGAGCACCCTGACACGCGAGGACTCGGAATACCTGAGCGCCGCGGCAGCTGGCTTCCAGAGCCTTGCGAGAGGAACCAGTCAGCACTTCGGCGGCGGAGCCGTCCGCCAGACCGTCGTCGAGATGGAGTCGGCGATCCTCTTCGTCATGGCGGCCGGTGAGGGCAGCTGCCTGGCCGTGCTGGCAGCTCTCGGCGCCGACCTGGGCCAGGTCGCCTACGAGATGGCCATGCTGGTCAGGCGGGTGGGCCAGCACATGGACGTCGCCAGGCGGCCCGCGGGTGCGGTATAAGAGGCGGCGACCCAGCGGTGCAGCACGAAGGCGAATGGTTCGACAGTGACGCTGGCCCGGTTGTCCGGCCGTATGCGCTGACCGGCGGCCTCACCCGGCCGTCTGGTCAGCGCCTCGACCTGCTTGACATGGTGCGGGCAGTCAGCACGGGCCTGCGGAACCTGCGGCTGAGTCCTGAGCAGCGTGAGCTGCTCCTGCGGTGCCAGATTCCGGTCCCGCTGGTCGAGCTTGCCGCTGACCTGAACCTGCCCACCGGCGTCGTGAAGATCCTGGTCTCCGACCTGCGCGAGCGCGGCTTCGTCATGATTCACCGGGCAAAGTCGGCTGGCCTCAGCGACCTGAAGATTCTCCAGGAGGTGGTCGATGGCCTACGGCGCCTATGATCCTGACCCAGCCACGGTAGTGACGCCGGTAACGATCAAGATCCTTATTGCGGGCGGCTTCGGCGCGGGAAAGACGACGCTCGTCGGCTCGGTCAGCGAGATCCGGCCGCTGCGGACCGAGGAGACGCTGAGCGAGCGGAGCGAGCTCGTGGACTCGCTCTACGGCGTGGAGGAGAAGTCGACGACCACGGTCGCGATGGACTTCGGCCGGATCACCATCCGCGATGATCTCGTCGTGTACCTGTTCGGGACCCCGGGTCAGCGGCGGTTCTGGTTCATGTGGGACGACCTGTCCTACGGGGCGCTGGGCGGCGTCGTGCTGGCCGACGAGCGCCGGCTCGCGGACTGTTTTCCGTCCATCGACTACTTCGAGCGCAATAACATCCCGTTCGTTGTCGCGGTGAACAGCTTTGACGGCACGCAGCATCATTCACTCGCGGCGATCACGCAGGCGCTGAGCCTGTCCGGCCGCGTACCGGTCATCCGGTGCGACGCACGCCACCGCGCATCGAGCCGCGACGTGCTGGTCACCCTGGCCCAGCACGCTATCGCCCTGCACCACGAGGCGCAGTTCGCGTAGAACATCCTGGTCAGGGCCGCAATGTCAGCGCTGATGTGGTCGCTGATGCCTGTTTCGCCGCCACGTACATGATCGCTACGGTTGGCCTATGCCCAGTGCTCCGAGCCAGCGGGAATCGCCGTTCCCCGTGCCCACGCCGCCGCGGATCCGGCTGGCTGAGCTGCTGGCCGCCTTGTCGCTGGGGATCGACCTGGGTTTCGGGCAGCCCATGGAACACGTGCTGCGCCAGTGCGTGCTCGCGCTGCGGATGGCCGACAAGGCCGGCCTCGACGACGACCAGCGGGCGGTCGTGTACTACACCGCACTGATCGTCAACGTGGGATGTCACGTCGACGCCCACGAGCAGGCCAAGTGGTTCGGCGACGATATCGCCCTGAAGGCCGGGAAGTATGAGCATGACCTGCGCAGCGCCCAGGGAGCTGCTGCAGCGCTGCGTCTCATCGGGTCCGGCAATCCGCCGCTTCATCGCCTGCGCATCGGCCTGGAGTTCGCCCTCTTCGGTCACCGCGACATGGATGGCATGATCGCCCGGCACGCGGCCATCGCGTGCCTGCTGGCTGAGAAACTTGGCCTGCCTCCCGCAGTACGGGAAGCGGTTGCTTCCTCCTACGAGCGCTGGGACGGTCGGGGCTGGCCAGGAGCGCTCAAGACCGAGCAGGTACCGATCGCATCCCGGCTGTCGCAGCTCGCGGAGATCGTGGAAGTCGCCTATCGTCTTGGCGGCGTGCCGGCTGCGGTCCGCATCGCCAGGGATCGTGCTGGCGCGCAGTTCGATCCAGACCTGTGTGAGCTGTTCTGCGCTCACGCGGACGAAATTCTCCAGACTGCAGGAACCATCAGCACCTGGGACACCGTCATCGCAGCCGAGCCCGCGCTTGGCATCCGCCTGACGCAGGAGCAGTTCCAGTAGTCCTTGCGGGCCATCGCCACATTCGTCGACCTGAAGTCGCCGTACATGCTTGGCCATGCGGCGGCGGTCGAGGAACTGGTTGGCCTGGCCGGCGAGCGAGCTTCGCTGTCCGGCGCCGAGCTCCAGACCCTCAAGGGGGCCGGGCTGATCCACGGGCTAGGTCGGCTCGGCATCTCGAATGCCATCTGGGACAAAAAAGGCTCGCTCGGCGCAGGTGAATGGGAGCGCGTGCGGTTGCATCCGTATCTCACCGAGCGCATGTTGAGGCAGTCCGCGTCCCTGGCACCGCTCGCAGCCGTAGCAGTCCAGCTCCGGGAGAGGCTGGACGGAAGCGGCTATCCGCGTGGCCTTCCCGGCGGGGCGATCTCGGTGTCGGGCCGGATCCTCGGCGCAGCCGATGCATACCAGGCGATGCGCGAGCCACGCCCGCACCGTCCGGCGCTGACAGCAGGTGAGGCGGCGGCGGAGCTGCGGGCGGAGGTCAAGGCCGGGCGCCTCGACGGTGATGCGGTGGAGGGAGTCCTTGCCTCAGCAGGCCACCGGGTGAGTCGCCGCCAGGCAGGGGTCGCCGGGCTGACGCCTCGCGAAGTGGAGGTGCTGCGCCTCCTGGCACGCGGCATGTCCAGCCGTGAGATCGCCGCGCGCCTGGTGATCTCGCACAAGACGGCCCGTAACCACATCGAGCACATTTATGTGAAGGTGGGCGCCTCCGGCCGGGTCAGCGCGTCCCTGTTCGCGATGCAGCACGGTCTGCTTCCGGAGGAGGCGCCCGCACTAGCAGGGCGAACATGAGGCATTTGCCTCATGGCGGTTCCGCCAGCGCGCCGTAGCTTCTCAGCATGATTACCACGGCACACACGTTTGACCCGGCCAAGGCTGAGGCCTTCGCCGGCTCATGCCCTTGCTGGCTGGCGGCATTCAGAGCCAGCTGATCGACCTCGGTGACCGCACCGGCCTGTTCGCCGCAGCAGCCGAAGGTCCGGCGACCTCCGACGAGCTCGCAGACCGAGCCGACCTCGTGGAGCGCTACGTACGGGAGTGGCTCGGCGCCATGGTGACCGCAGGGATCATGCACTACGACCCTGCAGATGCCACCCACTCGCTGCCGCGCGAGCATGCCGCCCTGCTCGTCGGACCTGCCAGCATGACCCCGATGGCGAGGGCCAATACGGTGCTCGCCCGGCACGTCGCTGAGCTGGCGCGCGTGTTCCGGGAGGGCGGCGGCATTCCGTACGCCGACTACAGTCCTGACTTCACCGATGCCATGGACGGTATGAGCAGAGGCGGATACGACCAGTTTCTGCTCGACCAGTACCTTCCGATGGCGCCCGGACTTGCCGCCCGGCTCGCGGCCGGAGCGAGAGTAGCCGACGTCGCGTGCGGATCGGGTCACGCGCTGGTGATCCTTGCGCAGGCTTTCCCGCGCTCCGTCTTCACCGGCTACGACTCCGATGAGCACGCACTCGGGCGGGCGCGCAAAGAGGCGGCAGATCAGGGTCTGACGAACCTCAGCTTCGAGCCTGCGGACATCGGGCACCTCGACGTCAGCGAGCCGTTCGACGCCATCTTCATGTTCGACGCGCTGCACGACCAGGTTGACCCGGCCCGGGTGCTCGGCCGTATCCGCGCAAGTCTCGCAGCCGATGGTGTCTTCGTTCTCCGGGAGCCACACGCGGCCGACCGGCTCCAGGACAATATCGGCAACCCGATGGCAGCCGTCCAGTACAGCGTCAGCGTCATGCACTGCCTGACAGTGTCGCTCGCGCACGCCGGCGCCGGTATCGGACTGGCCTTCGGCGAGGGCCACGCCCGGCGCCTGCTCACCGAGGCGGGATTCGCTGATCCAAAGCTTCACCCGGCACCCGGCCGGCCCTTCGACGTGGTTTACGTGACTAGGCGAGCAGCCCGATGACTGCTCACGCTGACGCATGGACATGGGACATGATCGACGAAGGTCCGAGGGACGCCGCGCAGTCGATGCTGCTGCTCCCCGGCGGCATGTGCAGCGCCGGCCTGTTCGCCGAGCTGATGGCTGAGCCCGTCCTCGCCCGGACCCGCCGGATGGCAGTTACGCTGCCGGGTCATGCGGGCGCGGGGCCGCCACGAAACTTCAGCACCGAGGAATACGCGCGGCTCGCGTCTGAACTCGCCAGCGAGCTGGGGGCCGGCGTCGTCGTTGGCTTCAGCATCGGTGCCATGGTGGCATACGAGATGGCTGTGTCCGGCGCGTACAAGGGCCCGGTCGTGCTGCTCGGGGCCAGCTTGTCAGCTGCGGATGAGCCCGCGTTTGTCCGGATCATTGACGGCCTCGGCTCGCTGCTCGGAACACTGCCCGCCGCCGTCTTCAAGACGATCGCAGCCTCAATGGCCGGGCAGGCAAAGGTCGCTTCAGAGCGCCGGAGGGAGCTCAAACAGGACTTCGCCCGGAACGACCCACGGGTACTGCGTCGCGGGCTGCGCGCCTACGTCCAATGGCTTCGTCGCGACGACGACCCGGCGCAGCGGCTCTGCGATGCCGGCAACCGGACGTGGGTGATCCACTCCGAGAAGGGAGACGGCGGGCTGACCCGGCACGAGCGTGCCGTGCTCGAGGCGTGTGACCAGGTCCAGGTCATTACCCTGCCGGGGCGGAGCTTCTTCCTGCCGATCGAGGAGTCAGCCGCCATCGCCGACCTCATCACCGAGGCACTCGCACCCGGGCGGTAGCGCGCCTGGCGGGCGTCTGCATTGTCGGTTACCGTGAACGCCTTAGTGCCGACGCCCTGACCAGGAGACTTGATGAGCGACGCCAGCCCGCAGGAGGTCAGCTTCCTGATCATCGGGGCCGGCTTCTCCGGATTGGGCGCCGCAATCAGGCTGACTCAGGCCGGTCACCGCGACCTGGTCGTGCTGGAGCGTGCCGGGGATGTGGGCGGCACCTGGCGGGACAACGTCTATCCGGGCTGCCGCTGCGACGTGCCGTCGAACCTGTACTCGTACTCCTTCGAGGCGAAGCCAGACTGGAGCGAGACGTTCCCGTCGCAGCCGGAGCTGTGGGAGTACCTCCGCCGCATCGTCAGGAAGTACCGTCTGGGGAGCTACCTGCGGTTCGGGCACGAGGTGACAGGCGCCCGCTGGGACGGCGGACGCTGGCTGGTCACCACGAGCCAGGCCACTTTTGCCGCCCGGTATCTCATCGCCGCGCTTGGCGCCCTGGTAGAGCCTTCGCTTCCGGACATCCCCGGTATCCAGACATTCCGCGGCACGATCATGCACTCAGCCCGGTGGGATCAGAGCTGGCGGGCAGCCGGGCGGCGGGTCGCCGTGGTCGGGACCGGCGCGTCGGCTATCCAGATCGTGCCGTCGATCCAGCCGGACGCTGCGCACGTGACGATATTCCAGCGCACCGCGCCGTTCGTCATGCCGCACACCAACCGCCCGGTGCGGCCGTTGGCGAGGGCGCTGTACCGCGCGCTACCGTCGGCCCAGCGTGCCGCGCGGCTGTCCATCTACTGGGGCCGCGAGCTGCTGTCCCTGGGCTTCACCAGGTACCCGAAGGTCCTCAAGGGGGCCGAGGCTGTGTGGCGCAGGCACATGGAGAGCGCGATCAGCGATCCGGCGATGCGCGCTCAGCTGACGCCGACCTACGACCTCGGCTGCAAGCGGATACTCCCGTCCAACGACTTCTATCCCGCCCTCGCGGAGCCCAACGTCAGTCTTGTCACCGAGAAGATCATCGAGCTCCGGCCGGACGCCATCGTGACCGCGGATGGTTCCGAGCATCCAGTCGACACGGCCGTCTTCGCGACGGGCTTCCACGTCACCGACAACCCGATGTTCGGCAGGATCACTGGCTCAGACGGCCGCACTCTGGCCGAAGCGTTCGGACAGACCTACCTCGGCACCGTCGTCCCTGGCTTTCCCAATTACTTCCAGCTCACCGGCGCCAACACCGGGCTCGGCCACTCCTCGATGCTGCTGATGGTGGAGAGCCAGCTCAACTACATCGCCGACGGCATCGCCCAGGCCGAGGCTGCGGGCGGCCGTTTCGAGGTGCGGCCCGAGGTCGCGGCGTCCTACAACGCCGAGCTGCAGCGCAAGCTCCCCAAGACGGTCTGGGGGTCCGGGTGCTCAAGCTGGTACCTGGATGCGGCAGGGCGAAACCTGACGCTGTGGCCGGGCTTTACCTTTGACTTCCGGCGCCGCACCCGTACATTCCGAACCGATGACTTCTTCATGTCCGCAGACGGCTGACCGGCCCCGCAAGCCGGTCGCGCTCGCGGACTTGCAGGCGACCGGCCGGATCCGGGCGACGGCCGCCCTGCTCGGCCCTGCATTCGTTGCGTCGGCCGCCTACGTAGATCCCGGCAACTTCGCCACGAACTTCGCGGCCGGCGCCGAGCACGGCTACCTGCTGCTGTGGGTAGTCGCCGTGGCGAGCCTGATGGCGATCCTGGTGCAGTACGCGACGTCCAGGCTCGGCCTGGCGACTGGATCCAGCCTGCCCGAGCTCTGCCATGCACGCTTCGGCCGCCGGCTCAACCTGGCCCTCTGGTTGCAGGCCGAGGTCGTCGCCATGGCGACCGATCTCGCGGAGTTCACCGGCGCCGCGGTGGGCCTCAACCTGCTGTTCGGCATGCCGCTGCTCGCGGCCGGCGGCGTGACGGCCGTGGTCTCGTTCGCGATCCTCGCTCTCGACCGGCGCGGCTACCGGAAATTCGAGCTGGCCGTGATGTCGCTGCTCGCGCTCGTCGGCCTCGGGTTCGGGTACCTGTTCATCGTCTCTGCGGCGGGCTCTGGCTGGCATCAGGCGGCCCTCGGACTCGTGCCGAGACTGGGTGGCGGCGATACGGCCAGCCTCGCCGCCGGGATCGTCGGGGCGACCGTGATGCCGCACGTCATCTACCTGCACTCGGCGTTGCATAAGGACCGGGTGATGGCGGCGGACAGCCGCGGGCACCGAACACTGCTGGCCGCGAACCGGCTGGATTGCGTCGCGGGCCTCGGCGCCGCCGGCGTGGTCAACCTGGCGATGCTCTGCGTGGCCGCTGCCCTGTTCCGCAAGCCAGGGCTCGGGGTCCCGGCCGGGCTCGTCGCGGTGCATGCGCGCCTGGGCCAGGTCGCCGGCGGCGGTGCCGCGCTCGTGTTCGCCGCCGCCCTCATGGCATCCGGGCTGTCCTCGTCGGCGGTTGGCACCTATGCCGGACAGGTGATCATGGCAGGCTTCATGAACTGGCGGATACCGGTGTTTGCCCGGCGCGCCCTGACCATGCTGCCGTCGCTGGTCATCCTGGCAGTCGGGACGGATGTCGGCCGGGCGCTGATCTACTCGCAGGTCGCGCTGTCGTTCGGCATCCCGTTCGCGCTGGTGCCGCTCCTGGTGATCTCCCGCGATCGCGCGTTCCTGGGGGTCAGCGTCAGCAACCGCGCACTCACGGCGCTCCTGGCGTGCGTGACGGTCCTCGTTACGTCTCTGAACATCTTTCTCGTGTATCAGGCGCTGAGGCATTGACGAATCAAATGAAGCGATTTTTAATTACTGTCCAACGGGTGGACGCAGGGAGGTGCCGGCATGACGGAACTACGGAGTCCCACGGCCGTGCTGCGGGAGGGACCGCGCGCGCTGACCGATGAGCAGGTCCGGGAGATCGAGGAATCAGATCTTCAGGCTGTACTGGACGTCGACATCGATGACGTCATCGAGTACGTCCACCGGGACCTGAAGTCGCTACCGGACTTCACGACCTTGTACCGCAAGTACCTCAAGCAGCGCTGGGATGTCTACGAGCTCGACTTCACCCAGGACAAGATCGACTGGACGCAGAAGATGAGCGAGGACGAGCGGCAGTCGTTCATCGCGATCTCCTCGGGGTTCCACCACGGCGAGCGGCAGGTCGAGATCGAGCTGCCCGTGTTCATGATCGGCGCGAGCGAGGAAGAAAAGCTCCATATCGCCGCGCAGATCGAGGACGAAGCGCGGCACACCGTGTTCTTCGACCGGTTCTACCGGGAGGTCGTCGGCTTTGAGGGCGACGACATCATGAGCGTTCTCGATGCCTCGTTCCCGTGGGTATCGGAGACGTTCGTCGGGCCATTCGGCCTGCTCGCCTACCAGGCCGATGAGCTCCGGCGTAACCCGTACGACGAGCGGGCGAGGGTGCGCTACGGGACCACCTACTTCCTGTGGATCGAGGGCGTTCTCGCGCTGTCGGTCATGAAGGTGACGCTGTCCTACGCTCGCTGGCGAGGCTTCCTGCCTGCCTATTACACCGGCTTCACCGCCACGTGCCGGGACGAGTCCAGACACGTGCAGGGCGGCATGAAGTACCTGCAGGACGCGGTCCGCAAGGATCCGACCATGATTAACGAGATCCACGACACCCTGCGCACGATCCTGTCGCTAGCGGGAGTGGCCAGCCGCCGGATCTACTTCGAGCCGCTCGGCTGGACCGAGGACGAAGTCACGGTCCTGTTCTTCCAGCAGCTGCGCCGCAAGCTCAACGACGTTGGCATCGACCTTGCCCCGGACATCGAGGAGCTGCTCCAGTTCGTGCAGCCGCAGCTGGCGGGTGGGTGAGCCATGGCGCAGCCAAGGTTCTTCACCAAGGAGTGGGCCGACGCAGTCCGGGACGCACTCGTGGCGGGCCCGTCAGAGCAGGCCAGGGAAGGCAAGCTGCAGGAGTACTGGGACTTCTACGAGCTACTGAAAAGCTCCTACCCAGCCTCGTGGGCGCTCGGGTGCCGTGACCTGCCCGCCGAGCTCGGCGGCAGCCCGGCGTACCTGCTGGTGCAATGGGGCGGCGGCACGGTGACCGGCTGTCACATCGTCGGCCCCGACGACCCGCTCGAGGCCACCTATGTGCTCGCCATGGACTACGCGGACTGGAAGGCGCTGCACGACGGCTACGACGCGCAGCGCACGGTCATGTACCGCAAGATCCTGCTCGAGGACGGCAGCCTGCTCGAGTTCTTCAAGACGATCTACTTCTTCGTGGAGAGCCTTGCCGTCATCGGCACCATCGAGGCCGAGTACCACTGAGGGCGTGGGCGACTGGCGGAACGACCGGATTGGTGCCGCGCTGCGCGGCGAGAATCCGACGGTGCTCGCGCGGCTGCCGGCAGCCGCGATCACCCTAGAGCTGGAGCGCCTCTCGGCGGCCTGAAGCGGGTTCCCCTGCGTGTTGGCTGACCTCTGCGGACCGCCGCGGCCGCCGCCAGAAGAACGTGTGGAATCCGGTCTCTCCCCTGTGCGCGAAGTCGACCGTCAGCAGATCCCAGCCGTCGCGAGCCATGTGGTTCATGTGGACGGTCAGGGATTCGGGATTGTGCGCGCTGTGGGTGCAGAAGTACTCCATCTCCGCCATGTTCCCGAGGGTAGAACAGTTGCATGGCCGAGAACCGCGCGCAGATCCGCCCGTACGAGGCAGCCGATCTGGACGACCTGTACCGCATCTGCCTGCAGACCGCCGCCAGCGGCCAGGACGCAACTGCCCTCGTCAGCGACCCGATCCTGCCGGGTCAGGTGTTTGCCGCGCCATACGGGGTCTTCGAGCCAAAGCTCGCGTGGGTGGCCGAGGACGAGGCCGGTGTCGCCGGCTACGTCCTGGGCGCTCTGGACACCCGGGCGTTCGAGCGGCGCCTGGAGCGTGACTGGTGGCCCGCGCTGCGGACCAGGTACCCGGATCCGCGCAAACTGGCCGACACGCCGTCGCAGCTTGAATGGCTCTGTCTGGAGGCGATCCATCGGCCCTTCACGGCTGAGGCGGAGCTGGTCGGCAGCTACCCGTCGCACCTGCACATCGACCTGCTGCCGCGCTTGCAGGGCCGCGGTTTCGGACGCCGGCTGATCGAGACCCTGTTCGCTGCTTTGCGCGCCGACCGGTCCCCCGGTGTGCACCTGAAGGTCGGCCGCGCCAATCACCGCGCCGTTGCGTTCTACCAGCACCTCGGGATGACCGAGCTGCCAGCGGACGGGCCTCAGGTCTTCGCACTGACGCTTGCCGACACCTCGAGGTACGAGGTGGTGATCGAAGGCGGTTAGGGCCGCAACGGGCGCACGGCGAATCGCTGAAACAACGCAGCTGGGAACCGCCCGGTTCGAACCAGCGTCCGGTCCGCTCGGCTGCCCAGGCTCCGTGCGGCAGCAAGCACGCGAGCCACCGGAACGAGACGGAAGTCGTAGATCCACATCTGGCCGCCTGGCCTCAGAACCCGGTCGAGCGAGGCGAGCACAGCAGCCACGTCGGCCCAGTGATGCAGGCTTGCCGTGGAGACAACGAGATCGACGCTGTCGTCCGGCAGCGACAGATCGGCCAGGTCAGCAACTGTGAACTGCACCCGGCCTGCCAGGTCCTCCTGAGCAGCGCGCCGCGCCGCCACCTGGACCATGCCGGACTCCAGGTCGATCCCCCGAAGCTGGAGATCGGGCCGCCGGCGGGCGATCAGCACCGCCAGGCGGCCGCTGCCGCAGCCAGCGTCGAGCACCGTTCCGCCGCCCGGCGCGGTCGCTGCCACGTCCTCGAGCACACTCCGGTGGATGCCCCGGAAGAGCTTCGCCGTGTACCGGTCGTAGGCCTCGCCGTGAGCGAAATGCGCCCGCTGAATGAGCGCGAGAAAGTCCTTGCGCATGAGCGCTCCCTGTGGTTGGCAGTCGGTCATCTCAGTGCTCCCAGCGTGGCACTGATGGTGATGATGATCACCCCGCCGAGCGTGACCGAGGTGAGCGAGCTGAGAAAGCCGGTCCCGAAGAACCGCCGGCGAATCCACGCCAGCGCCAGGAGTTCGAGCGCGATCACCGCGAGCGCGAGCAGCACCGCGGATCGGTACTGCGGGATGAGGAACGGCAGCGTGTGCAGGATGCCGCCGAGAAAGGTTCCGGCGCCGGTGATCACGCCGCGAAAGACCGGTCGGCCGCGCCCGGTGAGATCACCGGTGTCGGAGAGCCCTTCGGAGAAGGCCATGCTGACGCCTGCGCCGATCGCAGTCGCCAGCCCGGCGACGAACGCGTCGTGCGGCTGGTGAGTGGCGAACGCGACCGCGAAGATCGGGGCGAGTGTCGACAGCGAACCGTCGATCAGGCCGGTCATCGCGGGCTGCGCCCGCTGGAGCAGGAACCACCGCCGGCCGAGTCTGCCGTGGCGTTGTTTTCCGGCTTGGCTGGTCGCAGAGAATGTCGTTGCCATAGCCCCGATGCTGCCGGCTGAGCGGCGACGTGTCGTCCTGCGCAGGAACTGACTTCTGCCTGCTCAGCCGGGATGTCATGAGGCTCCGGACTACCGCGCTGGGAGTAGCTGGTAATCGGCACCGCAGGCGGATGCTCTCGGCGGCAGGACGCGTACGCTCCAAGAATGCGCACGGATCGGGGTCGGCAAAGGTTCTACGCAGCGGGATGGCTTATCTCGGCGGGCGTCATGGTCGTGACAGCTCGGATGTGGCAGCTCCACGTCCGCGAAGTCGAGCATCGCGCGGAAGAGGCGGAGCGAACACGGGACGAAGCGGCCCGCAGCAGGGCGATGGAGGAACGGCTACGGATCGCCCGCGAGCTGCACGATTCCCTCACACACAGCATCTCGGTGATCTGTGTTCAGGCAGGCGTGGCTGCGCACCTGGCACGCAAGCGCGGCGAGGAAGTACCGTCGGCGCTGCTGGCGATCCAGGAGGCGGGCGTGGACGCCGCGCGGGAACTGCGCACCACGCTGAGCGCGCTGCGCAGCGAGGAAGGCGCCGACACCAGCGGCCTTAGCCAGCTGGCTAATCTGGTGGCCCGCGCGGAGGGCGCCGGGCTTCCCGTCTCGGTGATCGTGACCGGTGGTGAGCGGCCGCTCCCGCCGGAGGTGGACCAGGCCGCCTACCGGATCGTGCAAGAATCGCTCACTAACATCGACCGTCATGCCGGCCGGGCATGCGCGTCGGTTCGCCTGCACTACACGACAGAAGCCCTGTTGGTCCAGGTCGATGACGACGGAGCGGGTGACGGCCCCAGCACTGGCGCAGGCCTCCGGCCAACCGGCACCGGGCTCGGCCTCATCGGCATGCGGGAACGGGTGACAGCGCTGGGCGGCCAGTTCCGCGCCGGACCGCAGGAGAGCGGCGGCTTCCGTGTGCACGCCGAGCTCCCCGCACGGTCACCGTCTTGATCCGGGTTCTGCTGGCCGACGACCAGGTCCTGATACGCAGCGGTATCCGGTCGCTGCTCGAAGCCGAAGACGACATCGACGTTGTCGCCGAGGCCGCCGACGGCCGGCAGGCGGTGACCCTGGCCGCCGAGTACCGGCCGGATATTGCACTTCTGGACATCCAGATGCCCGTGCTCGACGGCCTCGAGGCCACCAGGCAGATCGTCGCGGACGAGCGGCTCGACGAGGTACGCGTCGTGATTCTTTCCAACTTCGGGCTCGATGAGTACATCTTCCGCGCGCTGCGGGCGGGCGCCAGCGGGTTCCTGCTGAAGGACACGCAGCCGGATGAGCTCCTGCAGGCGCTGCGAGTCGTCATGCGCGGGGACGCACTGCTGTCCCCCGCGATCACCCGGCGCCTCATCGGCGAGTTCGTTGCCAGACCGCCGGACGCACTCGCCGCGGTGGGCATGGAATCCCTTACCAACCGGGAAACGCGAGGTGACGGCCCTGGTCGCGCACGGGCTGTCCAACGAGGAGATCGCCGGTGCGATGGTGCTCAGCCCTGCGACCGCCAAGACCCACGTCAGCCGGGCGATGATCAAGCTCGGTGCTCGCGACCGGGCCCAGCTCGTGGTATTCGCCTACCAGGCTGGCCTGGTCGCCCCGCGCGCTGCTGGATGACCTGATCCGGTTGATCCTTTACTGCGATGGCTGAGCGGTCCGACCGGGACGCGGACCTGGCCGACAGGTTCCTCGGCTTCCTGCGGCAGAACGTGTGGTCTTCCAGCGCGAACGCTCCCCCTCTCGCGGGGAGCCGCAGACGCGGGTCCTCGAGGAGGTCTCCCTTAGCCTGCAGCAATGACGAGTTCGTCGAGCATGGCGTCGAGCTTGCCGAGCCCCACCGACAGATGGCCCTCGCCGTCCTCCAGATGGACCGATGCCGACGGCAGCCGGGATGCGAGCCACTGCCCGTGCGCGAACGGGACCATCAGGTCAGCGTCGCCCTGCCAGATTGCGGTCGGCGCTGAGATCTCGGCCAGGCTGAAGCCCCACGGCTCGACGAACGCCAGGTCGTCGTCGAGCCACCCATCAACGCCAGTGCGCATCGCCTCTCGGAACCCAGCAGCCACGTCCTCGCCAAACTCGCCGGTCAGGGCGGTCCGGTCAACGTCAGGGAGCAGCGACTCCATGGCGGCGACGATGTCCGCCGCTTCAATGTTCCGCAGCACTTCGCCCTGCGGAGTCAGATGCGGCCGCAACAGATCTTCACCCTGAATTGCAGCGGAGAACTCGGCGACGTTCTCCTCGCCCATGCCGGCCATGAAATCGAGGCCATCGGCCTCATACGGAGCAACGCCGGCCACGACGAGCACCGCGGCGGCGGCGCCGAGCCGCGCCCCGCAGGCCAGGGCGTGCGGACCGCCGCCGGACCAGCCCATCGTCACGCAGCGGTCGGCGCCCACCGCCTCGAGCAGCGACTCCGTGTCAGCGACAACATCGACGACGTGGCGGCCCGGCTGACGGGTCGAGCGCCCGTATCCGGGCCGCGAGCTTGTGACTAGCCGAAGTCCTCGAGCATGTGCAGCCCGTTCGAGCGCACGGATCGGTACAGCCGCGCTCGGCGTACCGTGGTGGAACACCAGGGGCAGCCCGTGAGCGGGCCCGCTGACGCGCATGTCGAGATGGCGGCCATCGGGCAACTGAACCTGCTCAAACGCGCCCATGTTGCCATCTTGGCATCCCTTGCGGGTGGTGCCAGTCATGGGCAAGCTTCCAGTGGTGGTGTCGGAGACAGGGAGTATCGGCGAGGCCTTTGAAGCCGAGCGGCGGCGGCTGTTTTCGATTGCCTACCGGCTTCTCGGCTCCGCAACCGATGCGGAAGACGTCCTGCAGGCCGCGTTCGAACGATGGATCGCAGCCGAGGGCATGGTGGCTGAGCCGCGGCCATGGCTAACGAAAGTAGTGACCAACCTCTGCCTGAAGGAGCTCGGCTCCGCGCGGCGGCGCCGCGAGGTCTCCGCTACCTGGCTGCCCGAGCCCGTGGTCAGCTCATCCGGCGAGCTGGGGCCGCTCGAGACCGCCGAGCAGCGCGACTCGGTGTCGTTCGGCGTGCTCATCCTGCTGGAGAAGCTCAGCCCGGCCGAGCGCGCGGTTTTCGTCTTGCGCGAGGCATTTGGCTACCGCTACGCAGAGCTAGCGCAGGTCCTGGCCCGCTCGGAAGCGAGTTGCCGCCAGCTGCATCGCCGCGCGGCGCAGCGGCTGAGCACGCAGCGACCATCACGACGGTTCCAGCCTGACGCCGCGCAGTGGCGGGAGCTGACCGAGCGATTCCTGGCGGCGGCTGCGCGCGGCGACGTGGATGGCCTGGAGCTGTTGCTCGCTGCGGATGTCGTCTACGTGGGAGACGGGGAAGGCAGCGGCCTTCCGGTGGCCGGCAAGCCGGTGGCTGGCCGGCCTTGGGTAGCTCAGCTGTTCGGCCGCGGCTTCAGACGGTACGCAGCCGACCCGCGGTTCGAAAAAGCGCACCTCCTGCTGGCCGAGGTGAACGGCGGACTCGCTGTACTGGTACGGAGCCACGGTCGCCTGGTGATGGTGCTCATCCTGGAGACTGACGGCTCTGCGGTGACGGCGCTGTGGTCAGTCACTGCCCCGCGGAAGCTGACCTCTGTTGCGCGATGCATGGAGCAGGCGGGCGAGCTGTCACGAATCCATGCGGTACAGGATCTATAAGGCATGCACGTTGCTGAAAGGGAGCTTCCTGTCGTGGTGGCTGGGGCAGGGCTGGCTGGGCTAGCCGCCGGCGCGACCGCAGCACTGGCAGGTGCCCGCGTGATCATCCTGGAATCCGGCGTGGCCGGCGGCCGCGCGCGCACTCACAAGCGCGACGAGTTCCAGTTCAACCAGGGACCGCACGCGCTGTACCTGGATGGACCTGGCCATCGGGTTCTGTCGCGACTGGGGGTCACGACACACGGCCACGCGGCGCCGTTGCGGACAGCGCGAGCCTTTATCGGCGGTACATCACAGCCCTTCCCGGCAGCCCAGAATGCCCGGGTCCAAGCCCGGGTGGCCGCTACAATTCCGGATCGATGGGCAGGCGCCAGCACTGCGGAGTGGATCAGATCAAGCGGATTCCGAGGCGATACGGCAATGGTTGCGTCAGCCACGGTGCGGGTGACCACTTACGTGGCCGATCTGGACCGGCTCCCGGCCAGCCTGGCTATCACGCAGATGCAGGCTGCCCTGCGCGGCGTCTCCTACCTGGATGGCGGCTGGCAGCAGCTCGTCGGCGGACTAGCCGGGTCCGCGTCGGCCGCGGGAGCGCAGATCCGCCAGCACGCCCGGGTCGAGCGGCTGACGGGCAAGCCTGGTGCGTGGGACGTGCACCTACCATCGGAGGCGATCCGGGCGGCAGCGGTGGTGATCGCGGTCGGCCGCCCGGCAGAAACGGCGCGCCTGCTGCCCGACGGACCGCAATGGGAAACGCCCAACTCGCCAGTGACAGCTGCCTGCCTGGACATGGGCCTGCGACGACAGGACGCGCGGTTCGTCCTTGGCATCGACCAGCCGCTCTACATGTCGCCGCACGCGCCTCCTGGCGACCTGGCGCCAGCCGGGCACGGCATGGTGCACCTGATGCGCTACGGGGCAACCAGTCCTGCAGCTGACCGCGACGAGCTATGGGCCTTCGCGAAGGCGACCGGCATTCGACACGATGACGTGGTCGTCAATCGCTTCTTGCCGCGAATGACGGTGGCACATCATCTCCCGTCACCCCGGCAAGGACTGACCGGCCGACCACCCGTCGTCGTTACGGGCAGCCCGGGCGTGTTCATCGCCGGTGACTGGGTCGGCCCGGAAGGCTGGCTTGCCGATTGCTCACTCATCAGCGGGGAACGGGCCGGCCTGCTAGCCGCCGGCGCACCGTGAAAGGTCAACCGGCAGCAATTCCGGCCGCTTTGCTATCCGGCCGTCGCCGCTGGAGACACCGCGCAGGCGCCGGCCGAGCCACGGTCCAGCGTACGTGCGCACCCAGGCCAGGTCGTGCTGCCGGGCCGCACGCCAGTCGAGCTCCGGGGCCGCCGGCAGCGGCTGGCGCCAGTCCGCCGTGACCGGCACGCCGGCCACTTCGCAAGCGCGGAGCGCGACCCGGCGGTGCCCGTCGGGCGACAGGTGGAGCCTGTCCGCGCACCACTCGCGTGAGTCGGCCAGCACTCGCATAGACCAGAGATCGACGTGCAGGCAGCCCCGCCGCTGAGCGACCAGCCGGAGCTGGGCGTTGTAGGCGGCCGCCTTGCCGCGGATCATCCTGATCAGCGGGAAACCGCCGGGATCGAAACCGGTGAACACCATGACGGCGCTTCCGGCCGACCGTAGTGAAGCCACCGCGCGGTCGAACGAGGCCGCCAGCACATCGGGGTCCGCCCGCGGTCGCAGCAAATCGTTACCGCCAGCGGCTATGCTCACCAGGTCAGGCGTGATCCGGATGGCCTCCGGGACCTGCTCGTCGATGACCTGCCCGAGCAGCTTGCCGCGGACAGCAAGGTTGGCGTAGCTGAGGTCGGGCGACACCGCAGCCAGGGACCCGGCGAACCGGTCGGCCCACCCCTGGCACGTCTCGCCATCGGGGTACGGATCGCCTACTCCCTCGGTAAAACTGTCTCCGAGCGCGACAAAAGATCCAAAGGGCATCACAACAGGCTAGAACCTGTCGGGGAGGTCAGGCATTCCGGATATAAGGCTCGCAACCGCAGACGACCTGCTCGACCGCGCTCTGCCCGCCCCGCACCCCGGCGGTACGGGCGCTGCTCGCAGCGGGCTGGCGGTCCGACGAGTTTGACGTGTTCATGGCGACCGAGCCGGGGCTGATCAACCCGCGACGGGCCGTCCCGTCACCGGCCCAGGGCTAACCTTCCGCCTGCTCCTTCAGGAGCTGCCAGAGCCACTCCTCGCTCGCCTCCGCAATCCGCGGCGGTATACCGAGGTCGCGCAGCAGTCCGGCCGCATCGGCCATCTCCTCCGCCCGGCGCCGCGCATGCTGGATGCTGCCCTGCTCGAGCCTGTCAACGGTCGCCTCCGAGGCCGACGTCAGTTCGGCCGCGATGCTGTCCCTGATCCAGTCCTCGCATCCGGCCGCTCGCGCCGCTCGTAGCGACTCCGTCACCGAGGCCGCCAGACCCTTGAAGAACACGCTGCGGACCAGCTTGCGGTCGGCGGCCGCGCCGGGCGGCCCGGCGAGCACCTCGACCGGCGCGCCGAGCCCCCCGAGCAGCCGGGCATAGTCGTCCGCCGCTGGCCCGGAGACCAGCATGGGCGTGCGCAGACCCTTGCCGGGCACCGGCGACATCAGCGCCACGTCGGCGAAACGCGCGATCCCGGCGCCGCCGGCCACTGACGAGAGCGCCCTTTTGAGCAATGACGACGAGGTGTTGAGATCGGCGTAGATGGCGTCTGGCGGCAGCCCGGGCAGGGCCGCGTTGAGCGCGTCCAGAGCCTCGTGCGCGGTGGTCAGCGACATGACCACGTCGGCGCCCCGGCAGGCATCCGCGTCGCTGTCGCACTCGATGACGCCCAGGCTGGCGGCCGGCACTCGCGGATCGAACCCGCGCACGATCGCCCCGGCGGCAGACAGGTCCGCCGCGATCGCTGAACCGGCCTCGCCGAGCCCGAGCACGGCGACGGTCAGCTGGCGGGGGGCACCGCCACCGGTCACAGGCGGGTCGCCGCGGCCTTCAGTGCCTCGAACGCGTTGATGACGCTCTGCAAGTGCTCGTGCATGGCCTTCTCGGCCGCGACGGGGTCACGCGCGGTAATGGCGGTGACGATCGCCTCGTGCTGCGGCAGCGAGACCATGGACCGCCCCGGGACCAGAGACAGCGAGAACCGGTGCCGCACGGTCTGGTCCCGGAGCTGCTGCAGCAGCCGGGCCGCGGTCTGCTGGGCCGCGATGTCGCGGATGGCCGCGTGCAGGCGCGCGTTGAGCTCGCTGTAGCGGAGCGGCTCGGCGGAGGCGACCGCGGCCCGCATGTCCCGGACGATGGCACGCAGGTCGGCTGCCTGCGCCCGGGTCACGCGCTCGGCCGCGCGAGCGGCCTCCAGGCCCTCGAGGAGCTTCCGCACTTCGGTGATCTCGATTGCCTCGTCGAGCGAGATGTCGCGTACCCGGGCGCCGCGGTTGCGCTGGAATTCCACCAGTCCCTGCGCGGACAGCTCCTGCAGCGCGGCCCTGGCGATGAACCGTGACGTGCTGAACCGCTCGCACAGGTCGGTCTCGATCAGCCGCTGGTTGGGTGCGTACTCCCCCTGCAGGATGGCAGCCCTGACCTCAGCGACCACCGAGACGCGGGGGTC
Source organism: uncultured Actinomycetota bacterium (assembly GCA_963718765.1). Classification (GTDB taxonomy): domain Bacteria; phylum Actinomycetota; class Actinomycetes; order Streptosporangiales; family Streptosporangiaceae; genus JAJYUU01. Next base: position 464,869 of record CAVQZV010000011.1, on the reverse strand, counting down.
TTCAGCCATCCTCGTCATGATGCCCTCATTCTCCGATGGGGGGCGTTCCGTGGGTGTGGAACGACTCGATCGTCTTCAGCCCCCACGCCTGTCCCTTGGCGCGCTCGGCCTGCGTCCACGTGATCGGCTTCCAATCTGGCGCGAACACCAGCCGCGACATCGGGTTGGCCAGCTCGATCCGGTTGCCCCCTGGCTCGTACAGGTACAGGAAGAAAGTCTGCTGGATCGCGTGCTTGTGCGGGCCGGTCTCGATGAACACGCCCCGGTCCAGCGCGATATCGGCGGCCCGCAGGATCTCCTCCCTGGTGTCGGTCGCGAACGAGATGTGGTGCAGCCGCCCGTTCGACCCGGTCCAGTCGTTGGTGTACACGAGATCGTAGGACTTCTGCGCGAAGTGCAGCCACTGCGCGGAGATCGTGCCGTCGTCCAGCATGATCTGCTCGGTCACCCGCGCGCCGAGCGCGCTCGCAATGAAGTCGCCACATGCGTGACTGTCGGCGGCCAGGTAATTGACGTGGTCCAGCCGGCGGACGCTCACCGCATTGGTCGGCCTTGCCTGCGCCTGGTTCTTCAGTGCTGGCTTGAGGCCCCCGGTCGCCTCGAACCACTCGGTCTCGTAATACAGCTCGATCTCGTGCCCGTCCGGGTCGCGGCACAGGTAGGTCGGCCCGATGCCGAGGTCGCCATCCTGCCAGCCGATACCGAGGCCGGCCGCCTCCACGTCGGCCACCCGGCGCTTCAGGGCCTCCGGGCTTGACGCGCGCAGGCCGGTGCGCCGCAGGCCGGACGTCTGGTAGGCGGTGAGCTTGAGGCTGTGGTGCTCGTAGTCATCCCAGGTGCGCAGGTAGACCGAGTCGCCGCTACGGCCGTTCTCGGTCAGCCCGAGCACCTCGGTGAAGAACCAGAGGCTCTTCTCCGGCTCCGGCGTCAGCAGCTCGGCGTGCGCGAGGTGGGCTATGTCGTGCAGCAGGGGCATAGGGGCCTCCATCAGGCCGGCGGGTAGACGATTCCGTCGAACAACTTGCGGGCGGTGCGGATCACGCCGGCGCTGCGCACCAGCGGGGGGCTGACGGAGGTGTCGAGGTCCACCTCCACCTCCAGGTGACCGGTCGGGTGCTCGACGTCGACGACATGACCCGAAGAGGGGAACGACGCGAGCTCGGCGCCGGTGCCGCCGCCTCGCAGGGCGGTCGCAACGGTGATGGCGCCGAGAACGCCGATCGAGGTGTGCAGGCGGACGGGAATGAACGTCCGGGTGGAAATCGTGCCGCCATCCCGCGGCGCGGCGACCAGCGTGGTTTTCGGCACGGACAGCTCGGTGACGTCGCCGAGCCCCATGAGCTTGCCTGCCTGCACGCGCAGCGACTGCACCCGCTCGTTCAGCTCGGAGTTGCCGGCCAGCTCCGAGACCGATTCGTAGCCGGTGACGCCGAAGTCGGCAGCTCTGGCGACGACGACCGGCATGCCGTTGTCGACGCAGCTGACCTCCATCCCGTCGATGCTGTCGCACAGGTTCCCGGTGGGCAGCAGCGCACCGGTGGTGGAACCCGCCGTGTCAGCGAACCGCAGCAGGATGGGCGCCGCTGTGCCGGGCACGCCGTCAATCGCGGTACTGCCCGCGTACTCGGGCACGCCGCCCGGAGTGGGGAACGTGGCCGTCACGACGCTGCCGGTGTTGACCATCGCGATGCGCGTGGTCGTCGTCTCGTCCCCGGCCGGGATCAGCCCGCGCTCCACCGCGAACGGGCCAACGCCGGCCAGGATGTTGCCGCAGTTCTGCTTGTCGGTAATCGTCGGTGCATCGACTCCGAGCTGGAGGAACAGGTAGTCGATGTCGGCGTCGTCGCGCTGCGAGCCCGACACGACCGCGACCTTGGACGTCAGCGGGTAGCCGCCGCCGATGCCGTCGATCTGCAGCGGATGCCCGCTGCCCATGACCGCGATCAGCAGCCTGTCGCGCTCATAGCGGTCGGCGGGCAGGTCCCCAGCCACAAAATAGAGGCCGCGTGACGTGCCGCCGCGCATCTGCATGCACCGGATGCCCGCGCTAGCGCTCATAGCTCCGCCATCTTGCTGAGGTAAGTCTCGTAGTCGAGGTACTCGACGCCCTGCTCGGCCAGCACCGTGCGGAGCGCGTAGCGGTCGAGCCCGAGCTCGCCCGCCGCCAGCGCAGCCCGGGTAGCTGCCTCCTTCGCCACCCGCGCTCTCGCCGCCCTGACGGCGCCGGTGACACCCCGGCGCGGCACGACCACGACCCCGTCGTCGTCGGCAATGACGGCGTCGCCCGGCGCGATCTGCTGGCCGCCTATGCTCACCGGGACGTTGACCGCGCCCGCCGTCGCCTTGACGGTGCCCTGCGCGCTGACCGCGGCACAGAACACCGGGAAACCCATGGCCTGCAACTCGGCGACGTCACGCACTCCGCCCGTGGTAACCAGGCCGCGAACTCCCCGGTGGGTCAGCGAGGTAGCGAGCAACTCGCCGAACGCGCCGTCGGTGGACGGTGACGTGGTGGTCACGACCAGCATGTCGCCCGGCCGGCATTGCTCGACCGCAGCGTGGATCATGAGGTTGTCGCCTGGCCAGCACAACGCCGTGACCGCCGTGCCGCCGACGCGGACGCCGGGCCAGGCGGGCCGGAGGCCGGTGCCGAGGTAACCGGATCGCCCGATGGCCTCGTGCACGGTGGCGACGCCGAACTCCGTCAGCGCACCGACCGCGTCCGGGTCGGCGCGTGGCCAGCCGGTGACGACCACGTTCCTCAATTAAGAGCCTTAGTAGTCTGCGGGTAGACGCGCATGTACGCCTCGGCCATCGTGTTGTGCGCCAGCCCGAGGTTCGGCCCGGCGTTGCGGCGAAGCTGGACGCCGCGCCGCTTGGCTAGCTCGGTGTAGTAGTCCCACATGTGCACCTGGGCGGGCAGGCACTCCATCGCCGCTCGCTTGGCTTCGAACACCTCAGTGATGTCGAGCAGCACCTCCGGCTTGAAATCGCACTGCTCTGGCTGATGCGGCTCGAACAGGAAGACCGGCGGAGCGCCCAGCGGCTCGCCAGGTGCGTCGTAGCCGATCGCCTGCGCGAGCACCCGGGCTTGCAGGGCCATCCGGGCGGCCGCCGGGTGGTCGTGGTTGTAGGGGTCGGACAGCGTGTGGGTGAGCACGACGGTCGGCACGACCCGCCGGTAGACGCGCACAATCTCATCGACGAGCTCGGGTGTTTCGCGCAGCGGGTAGTCACCGGCATCGAGGAACTCGATGGAGGCGCCGAGCGTCTCGGCGGCCCTGGTTGCCTCCTCGCGCCGGATCGCCTTGATCTCGTCCAGCTTCTTGCCATCCAGCCATGCGCGCGCGGACTCGCCGCGCTCGCCGTAGCTCAGGCACAGTACGGTCACCCGGTCTCCGCGGGACGCAGCCAGCGCCATCGCCCCGGCCGCGCGCCACACGAAATCTCCCGCGTGCGCACTGACCACTAGGACAGGCCCGCTCCCGGCCACCTCGGGCTCCGGCATGCAGCTAGCTCCTCTGCCAGATCGTCAACAAGATTGTAGACATTATGCCTCGCAGGCCGCATTACGGGTCGGCGGTACCGGCTAGCCTCCGTCCGTGCCGCCCGCCGCCGCGGAGGTGGCCGCCGCGGCGATCGGCGCTGTGGCGGTCGCCTGGATTGGACTGTCTGCCGCCGACAACGGGAAGTGGCACGCGACCAGATGGTCGTCGCCCAGCTGACGCAGCTCTGGCACCTCAGCCGCACAGCGATCAGCGGCGCGCGGGCAGCGGGTCCGGAACCGGCAGCCGCTGGGCGGGTCCAGCGGCGACGGCAGCTCACCGCTGATCACGCTCGCGGTGTCCCGCCGGCCGACGCTGGGGTCAGGACTCGGGATGGAGTTCAGCAGCGCAAGGGTGTACGGGTGCAGCGGCCCGGGGAAGATCGACCTGACCGGGCCGATCTCGCACAGCTTGCCGAGGTACATCACCGCCACCCGGTCGCTGACCTGCTTCACCAGTGCCAGGTCGTGGGCGATGAACAGGTAGGACAGCCCGAGTTCCTCGCGCAGCTTCTCAAACAGGTTCAGCACCTGCGCCTGCACGAGCACGTCGAGCGAGCTGACCGGCTCGTCGCAGAGGATGAGCTTGGGCGACAGCGCCAGCGCGCGGGCGACCGCGACCCGCTGGCACTGGCCGCCAGACAGCTCGCGAGTGTGCCGGTCGCCGTAGCGGACCGGGTCGAGTCCGACCAGGTCCAGCAGCTCGTTGACGCGCTCGCGGCGCTGCTCGCGGGATCCCTCGCGGTAGGCCACCAGCGGTTCCTCGACGAGGCTGGCTACCGTCCAGCGCGGGTCAAGCGAGGTGAACGGATCCTGGAAGACCATCTGCATGTTGCGCCGGGCGGATTTGAGCGGAGCGCGCCCCAGCCCGACCAGCTGCTGGCCCCGGAAGATCACCTGGCCGCTCTTCGGTGGCGGCGCCTGGATGACAGAGCGAGCCAGCGTGGATTTCCCGGAACCAGTTTCGCCGACGATGCCGAGGGTCTCGCCGACGTGCAGGTCGAACGACACGTCGGCGACGGCCTGCAGGACGCCGCCCTTGGCGCCGCCGAAGTCGCGCAGCACGAACTCCTGGACCACGTTGCGGACCTCGAGCAGGACGTCGCTACCCATGGCTGGACGGCTCCTTCTTGTACGGGTGCCAGCACGCCCACCAGCGGCCCGGCTCGTGCTGCTTGAGCGGCGGGGCTTGCTCCCGGCAGTCTTGCTGCACCGCCGGGCAGCGGGGCGCGAACGGACAGCCAGTCGGGATGACCGACAGGTCTGGCGGACGGCCCCCGACCACCGGCAGGAGGACGTGAGGCTCCGCCTCGATCCGCGGGATCGCATCCAGCAGAGCCTGGGTGTACGGCATCCGGACGCCAGCGAACAGCTCCTTCGTCGGCGCGTGCTCGACGACCTTGCCCGCGTACATGACGATGACCTCCTCGGCGTACGAGGCGGCCAGGCCGAGGTCGTGGCTGATCATGAGCAGTGCAGTGCCGGTCTCTTGCTGGATATCCATCAGCAGGTCCATGATCTGAGCCTGCGTCGTGACGTCCAGGGCAGTCGTCGCCTCGTCGGCGATCAGTACCGACGGGCTGCAGGCCAGCGCGATCGCGATGACAACGCGCTGCCGCATGCCGCCGGAGATCTGGTGCGGGTACTCGAAGAACCGGCGTTCCGGCGCCGGCAGCCGCACCATCCGCATCAAGTCGACGGCCCTCTTGTGGGCCTCCTGCTTGTCGACGGCCAGGTGAGACTGGACGGCCTCGGCGATCTGGGTGCCGATGCGCATGGTCGGATTCAGCGACCGCTCGGGGTTCTGGAACACCATCGCGACGCAGCGACCACGGTAGTCCCGCAGTTCGTGCTCGCTCCGGCCGACTACCTCGTCGCCCTTGAACTTGATCGACCCAGACACTTTGGCCGCGCGCGGCAAGATGCCCATGACGGCCTGGGCGCTCACGGTCTTGCCGGAACCCGATTCGCCGATGATGGCGAGAGTCTGGCTCGGTTCCACCGAGAAGCTGATGCCCTGCACCGCGTAGACCTGGCCACCTCTCGTGGCGAAGGTGACACGGAGGTCGGACACCTCGAGCAGCGGGCTTGGCCGCAGCGACACCTCGGGCAGCGCAGCGTCCGCTGTGCTGGTCATCAGCGAACCCCCCACTGGGCCCGCAGGCCATCACCGAGGAGGTTGAGGCAGATGCAGGTCAGCAGCAGGAAGATGCTCGGCACCACGACCAGGCATCGGGAAGACCGACAGATATTGCTGCCCGGACTGCGATCATGTTTCCCCAGCTCGGCCCGGCGGCCGGGATGCCGTAGCCGTTCAGGAAGTCGAGCGCGCCCTCGAGGATCATCGTGATGCTCGCGCCGAGCAGGCTGAAGGTCAGCAGCTGCGGCACCATGTTCGGCACGAGGTGGGCGAACATGATCCGCCACCACTGCGCGCCGGACAGCCGGGCCGCGACGACGAACGGCCTGTCACGCAGGCTGCAGGCCCGCCGCTCGCGACACCCGGGCGAACGCCGGGACGCTGAACGCCGATAGCGCCAATGATGACGTGCAGCTCGCTCTGGCCGAGGCCGTCGGCGATTGCGAGCACGAGCACGAGCGAGGGAAGGCGATGAACACGTCCAGGATCCGCATCAGGACGGCTCCAGCCAGCCGCCGAAGTAGGCCGGCGACCAGTCCGAGCAGTCCGCCGATTGCCAGGCCGATGATCTGGACAGCGGCGGCGACCTCGAACGACACCCGGCCGCCGTAGAGGATCCGGGACATGATGTCGTTCCCGACGATGTCGGTGCCGAAGATGTGACCCGGCGACAAGAGCGGCGCCTCGGTGGTCAGCAGCGCCCCGAAGACCGGCTTCGGAACGGGGTACACCAGCGGCCAGATGAAGCAGAAGAACAGCAGCAGGATGAGCATCGGCGCCGGGGATGGCTATCTCTGCCGAGCGCAGCGCGCCCCGGCGGCGTGCCCCCGGCTCGCCCGCGCCTCCGGCCGGAACGGGGACGGCCGTCGCGAGAACGTCAGCTGCGGGAACGGACATGGCGAATCCTAGGGTCGAGCGCATCGTAGAGCAGGTCGGTGACTAGGTTGGCGAGGACCACGGCGATGCCGAAGACAAGCACGATGCCCTCGACGACCGGGACGTTCCGGTTGCTGATCGACTGCAGCAGCGGACATGGCCGATGCCGGGCATCGAGAAGATCTGCTCGATGATCACCGTCGCGCCGATCAGGGTCGCCAGGTTGAGGCCGATGATGGTGAGCAGCCCGATAAACGAGTTGCGCAGAGCGTGACGGGTGAGGATGCGCCACTCGCTGACACCCTTCGCCCGCGCGGTGATGACGTAATCCTCGGACTGCATCTGCTCCAGCAGGTCGGCGCGCAGGAACCGGGTATAGAAGCCGATCAGGGGAAGAGCGAGGACGATGCTCGGCAGGGTGAACTGGTCCAGGTTGGCTGCGATCGACGACGGGGCCGAGTAGATAGCCGGGAAGACCGGCAGATCGTCGGCGAAGACGAACAGCAGCAGCAGCCCCAGCACGAACGGCGCTATGGACATGCCGGCCATGGACAGCACCATGCTCAGCCGGTCGATGATCCCGCGTGGCCGGCGGGCGCAGAGCACGGCCAGCGGGACCGACACCACCAGCGTGATGATCAGCGCGTAGATGACCAGCTCGAGGGTCACGGGCAGGCCCTGCCCGATGATCGACGCGACCGACTGCGGGCTGGCGAGCGAGGTGCCGAGGTCGCCGTGCACCGCCCCGCCGAGCCAGTGCCCGTACCGGACCCAGAGCGGTTCGTTGAGGTGCAGCTTGATGCGGAACGCCTTGAGCTCGGCGGGCGTCGCGTTGATGCCGAGGAGCGCCGAGGCAGCGTCACCCGGCAGGGCGTTGAGGACGAGGAAGCTCAGGAGCGTCACGCCCCACAGGACGGGTATGGCGGCCAGCAGCCGCCGGCCACTAAGCGGAGGGCCGGAGACCGGGCCAGGCGGCGCGCACGCGCGCCGCCTGGCCGGCTGTGCCCGGCTGAACAGAAACCGAGGTGTTCATGTCGGCAGCGATCTCCGGGTTATGCAGCTGCGTTGTTGTTGTTATAGGCGTACTGCCAGAGGATTTCCGGGTTCACGTCGGTGACGGGAAGCGGTGACGTCAGCCCTGGCGCGCCGATTCCCTTGGAAGCCATGTTGTAGCCAGCGATCGGGAACAGGAACGGCCCGTAGGCGTTCTGCGCGATGTAGGCGGCCGCCTGGTCGTAGAGCGACTTCCGCTGGGTCTGGTCGACGGTGCCCGCCGCGTTGTTCAGCAAGGTGTCGAGCTTCGGGTCAAAGACGCCGGTGAACGGCGAGTGCGACGAGAACCGGAAGGCCACGCCGACGCCGGTGCCGGGGTCATAAGCGCCGGCGGTCTGCAGCATCGCCTGCCACTTGCCCTGGGTGAAGGCGCCGATCAGGCCGGTCAGGTCCCAGCTCTGCAGCGTGACCTTCATGCCGGCCTGCACCCACTCCGTCTGGATCGCCTCGTTCATGGAGACTGCGGTCGGTACCTGGTATCGTGCCGAGGTTGAAGGTCAGGCCACCAAGCTGCTGCACGAGGGCCTTGGCCTTGTTGAGGTCGTAGCTGATGTAGCCCGGCACGTTCTGCTCGTAGAACAGTCCGGCCGGAGCCGTGAACGACTGCCCCACCGGATAGGTGTCGTGGAACAGGCTCGAGTCGAGCAGCGCCGCGTTGGTGGCGTAGTAGATCGCCTGACGTGCCCTGATGTCGTTGAACGGGGCGATCTTGGTATTGAGCTGGATATCGTACGGCGACGTCGACGGCTCCGCGGTCACCTGGAACTTCGACTTGAACGCGGGCACGAGCTGCGGCGTGGACATACCTTCGTACGCCTGGGCAGAGCCGGCCTGCATCGCCGCGTAGCGCCTGCTGGTCGCCGCCGACCGACTTGAAGGTCAGGTTCTTCAGGTACGGCAGCTTGGACCCGTCGTGCCTTCTCCCAGTAGAGCGGGTTCGCCTTGAGCACCAGCTCCGAGTCCGGCGTGTCGGTGACCACCGTATACGGCCCGGCGCCGACCGGGGTCAGAGCGAACGCCGTCTCGCCCATCTTCTGAATGGCGGTCGGCGAGGCGATCCAGTTGAACACGTTGCCCTGCAGCCCGTTGATGAACGGCGCGTCCACGTAGGGCAGGGTCAGCGAGACCTGGAGAGGCCCGGTCGCACTGATCTGCGGCGGAGCAAGGAAAACTGGCTTGCACGTGCAGGTCGCGGCTGAGGTCACGGTTCCAGTTGAAGACGACTGCGGCCGCGTTAAACGGGGTGCCGTCGGAGAACTTGACGCCCGGCCGAGGTTGATGACCACGGTCTTGCCGGCGTTGGTGAAGGTGTAGCTGGTGGCCAGATCGCCGGTCGTCTTCCCCCCGGCCGTGAGCTCGAACAGCTCGCCGTAGATCGAGTCCATGTAGCTCTGTTCGCGGCACCGTCGGTGTCGGTGGCGGGGTCGAGGCCTGGCCAGTTGCCGGCGAATCCTTGCCCTTCGAGGACGGTGAGCGATCCGCCGTGCTTGGGTGCGTTGCTGGTACCGGCGTTGCTGTTGCTGTTGGACTTGCCGCAGGCAGCCAGGCTGACCGCGAGGGCCGTCGCGACGAGGACAGACGACAGCCGCAGAGCCGACTTCCTGGTGTTTGCGTCTGAAGGAGATCTTGGGTGTCACGTCGATGCTCCCGCTATAGAGATGCTCCTGTAGTGGACAGGCGGCTGCGCTGCCGTGCGGCCCGGCGTGGCCGGGCCGGCGCGGTCGGCAGACCTCGGTGTCAGTGCGCTTTCTGGTAGCACTGACGTCGCGCTCAGCTTCCGCGACCCGCCGGGGGTCAGTCCACAGCGCTTCCGTCCGGCGAAAGGGAGATGGAGGTGTTGCAGTCTTGTTGCCAACCTGTGTCCAGCGTGGGATCCACGCCGGAAGTTGTTAACCGTGGCGTTCCCCGGCGGTTCGGCGGACTTTGCTCCGATTCCCAGAGTTCTTGCGGAAAGGAGCCCAAAGTGCCAGCATGATTTCGGGCGTATTAACAAGTCTCCATCCGTCAGTCGGCACCTGCCGTTGGCAATTCATATCGTTGACAATGTGTCGCCAAGCGATGAGGCTGTTGAGGCCCGTGGCGGCGGGCCAGCCCTGGCGCTTCGTTGTCGGCGATGCGCGACAAGGGACGGAGGTGGGCATGCCGGAAGTGCTCGAGGCTTCGGCGGACGCAGGCAGTCCCCGCACTAACGCGGCTGGCCGGCTGCTGGCAGTTCTTGACGCCTTCGGGCCCCGCAGCCGGGCGCTGTCGCTGAGCGAGATATCGCGGCGATCGGGCCTGAGCCTGTCCACTACCCACCGGCTAGTCCATGAGCTGCTCAGCTGGGGCGCGCTCGAGCGCGACGCGAACGGCCGGTACTCCATCGGAGTGCGGCTGCTGGAGCTCGCCGCGCTGGCGCCACGCGGGCTGGACCTGCGCGAGGCAGCTTTCCCGATCCTCGACGACCTGCACCACCGCACCCGTGGCAACGTGCACCTCGGGGTGCGGAATGGCCTGGAGGTGGTCTATGTCGAGGCGATCCGGGCCTGCGCCACCCACCCCACCAATGGCCGGATCGGCGACCGCTGGCCAATGCACGCGACCGGCACCGGCCTGATCCTGCTCGCCTTCGCCGAGCGCGAGCTGCAGGAAGAGGCGCTGCGCCGCCCGCTGGAGCGATTCACGCCGCTGACCATTACCGATCCAGCCGAGCTGCGCCGCAAGCTGGCTCAGGTACGCCAGTCCGGCTACGCGATCGCGGTCGGCCAGATCACGCTGCCCGATGTGGTGGTGGCCGTGCCGGTCTACGACCCGTTCGGCGACCTCGCCGCGGCGATCAGCGTGGTCGTGGAGGCCGCGAGAGCCAAGCCGCAGATCCTGGTCAGCATGCTCGCGGACGCTTCCGGCGAGATCACCCGCAGGCTGGCCGCCCAGTCAGGGCGGGCCGGGCAGCGCGCGCAGGCGACCCTGCCACCCCGGCCCGTGGCGCGCGGGCGCGGCTTCACCCCTGCCCCGGTCAGGGTCGCTGCCCCCGCCTAGCCGGGCCTTCTTATTCATGTCACGTCACGTGCCGGATATCAGGCTGCGCCCCGTTACCGAAGCCGACCTCGACATGTTCCGCCGCTTCGTGGTCGAGCCCGGACTCATCGGCCTTGACTGGTCCGGGTTCACCGATCCTCAGGCGGTCAAGCGCCGATTCGACACCGACAGCTATCTCGGCGCGGACGACGGCCGGCTGATCGTGGATGTGGCAGCGGAGGCCGAGCCGGGCTGGCAACGGGCCGGCCTGGTGTCGTACCTGAAGCGGAACCACGGCACCCGGTCGTTCGGCTGGGAAATCGGCATCGCGCTGCTGCCGGAGTGGCGCGGCCTGGGCATCGGCTGGCGCGCACAGGCGATGTTCTGCTCTTACCTCTTCGAGAACACCTCGGTGCAGCGAATCGAGGCATCCACGCACGAGGACAACGCCGCCGAGCAGCGCTCGCTGGAGAAGGCCGGGTTCACGCTCGATGGCGTCCTGCGCGCAACCGAGTTCCGCGCGGACAAGTGGCGCGACGGCTACCTCTACAGCCGGTCCGCACCGACCCCGACCCGCTGGCGGACTAGCTGGCAGGCGCCTTGACGCCGAGCCAGCGGAACGCGTTGTGCCAGGTAATGTCCTCAAGAATATCGGCTGGCAGGCCGAGGGAGCGCAGCGTCCGGCCGGCCGGATCCTCCCGCGGCATCGCCGGGAAGTCCGAGCCGATGAGCAATCGCTCCGGCCCGAGGTAGTCGACCAGGAAACGCAGCGCCCGGCGGTCGAAGACCAGCGAGTCGTAGTAGAAGCGCCGGGCGAACTCGACCGGTGAGGGCCCGTCGTCCGGCATGACCGCCCGCTCGGCTACCTTCGGTTCCTCGTTCCAGCTGCCGCCCCAGAAGTACTGCGCCCGCGGCAGCATCAGCGGGAAGCCGCCGGCCGCGTGACTGAAGGCGATCCGCAGGTCCGGGCATTTGGCGGCGGTGCCTCCAGTGATCATCGACGCGGCCGCCATGGCGCCCTCGAGCCCCACCACGTACGTGCCCATCGCCTGCCGCGGCAGGCGGTCGGTGGCGGCAGGCATAGCGTGCACGAAGATCGCCAGGCCGAGGCGCTCGGCCTCGGTGAAGAACGGCAGGAACCTCTCGTCGCCGATCGACGCGCCGACCACGTTGGAGGCGATCTCCACGCCAGCCAGCCCGAGGTCCCGGACGGCGGCCAGCTCGGCGGCCGACGCCTCCGGGTCCTGCATCGGCACCATGCCGAGCCCGATCAGCCGGTTCGGGTCGACCGCGCACAGTTCCGCGGTGACCTCGTTGACGTGCCGGGCCAGGGCGAGGCCGTCCGCGGGCGGCAAGTCGTAGCGCAGCAGCGGCGGCATCGGCGTGAGCACCTCGGCGTCCACTCCGGAGACGTCCTGCGCTGCCAGCCGCTTCTCGGCCGCGAAGAACACGTCCCTGGCGCGGAACCGGGTTGGCCCGAAGACCAGCAGCCTGTCCGTGCTGTCCTCGATTGGCTTCCATTCTCGGGAAGCAGTCGGGCGCACCCTGCGGGTAGTCGCGCGGGAGCAGGTGGGCGTGGGCATCGACGAGCACGGGAGCCTCCAGGTGAGCTGGGCTGGCGGGCTACTGGCCGGGGTGAACCGAGACGTGGATGGCGTGCTCCCCCGGCACGTCGCCGCCGAGCGTCTGGATCGCCAGGGCCGCGTCCGCCAGGCCGAAGGTGTGGGTGTGCATCTTCTCCAGCGGGAACCGGCGCGACTCGATCAGCGCGATGGCGTCCGCCATGCCGCGCGAGTCGACGCCGAACGCGCCGCGGACGGTGAGCGCCCGGTTGATGATCAGGTCGGTCCGCAGCGGGATCTCGCGGTGTCCCTTGAGCCCGGCCAGCACGACGGTGCCGCCCCGCCGCGCGGCGAGCATCGCGTCCGTGACCGGTCCGCCGGCCATGGGCGTCAGTTCCAGCACCACGTCGGCCATCTCGCCGCCGGTGATCTCCTCGACCCGCTTCGACGACGTCTCTCGGCTGCCGTCGCCGTCCACCACGACGGTGTGGTCGGCGCCGAACTCGCTGCGCAACGGCGAGCTTGTGCGCGTCGGCTTCCAGCCCGGTGATGATGATCGGTCCCGGCGCCCGGCTGCGCGCGCGGCGACGACGGCGGCGATGCCGCGCTGGCCCGCGCCGAGCACCACCACGGTGTCGCCGAGTCCGACCCCGCCGAGGTGGCAGGCCCAGCGGACGCCTGCGCCCAGCGCGTTGTACATGGCCGCAAGCTCGGCGGGCAGCGCCGTATCCATCTTGTGCAGCACCGACGTGGGCGAGATGTACATGTACTCGGCCAGCCCGCCCCACAGCGCCGGCGCGGTGTCGATGCTGGTCACCCCGTGGCCGTACTTGCGATTGCGGCAGAACTGGTAGCGGCCGGTCAGGCAGTCCTGGCAGGCCCGGCACGGGACGATGACCTCGACCGCGACCCGGTCGCCGGCTGGACGCCCCATCGCTCCGCCGCCCGGTCGCCGATCTCCTCGATGATCCCGAGCGGCTCATGGCCGGGGATGAAGGCCGGCCGTGGCCCGCCCATGTGACCGCGGAAGGTCTCGACGTCGCTGCCGCAGATGCCGTTGGCCTCGACGCGCAGCAGGCCATCGTCAGCACCCGTCTCGGGCCGCGGGAACTCGCGCAGCTCCAGCTGGCCGGGGGCGACCTGGACTGCGGCCCGCACCATGTCAGTCATAGCTCTCCTTGTCGTTAGAGCCCGATAGTTAAGATCCGCTCACCGGGACCGCAGTGCCAGACCAGCCGCCGAACAGCCGGACGACCATCGAGATGCCGGCGTTGCGCGCTCCTGCGACGGCGATCAGCAGGTGCTGCGCCTCATCGCCGGGCAGCATCCGCTGGAACTCAGCGGAATGAGAGTTGCCAGGACCTCGGACACCGTTGTCGTCGCAGAAGTCCTTGCCCACGCTGGCCATCTCTGCGGTTGTCCGGCCGGACCGGTCGGCGAGGAACGCGCGGACCGCGGCGCGGTCGAAGCCGGCGCCGGCCAGCAGCTGCGCGTGCTCAGGACAGAACACGATCCCGGCCGACGCGTGCCGGAAGATCCAGGCGCCGGACCGGCCGATCGTGTCGGCGAAATCCGCCAGCAGGTGCTCAGCGCTGCTGGTATGCCGGTTGTCCACGAATTCGCAGGTGCGCAGCAAGGTGGCACTGACAGCGGAGGTGCCGGTCGGCAGCCCGGCCTCGGCGGCCACCGGGGGCCACGGGCTTTCCTCCTCGTTCTCGGCCAGGCAGATCGACCACCGGCCGGGCAGACCCTGAGTCGCCTGCTCCAGCTCGTGCGGGTGAATGCCGTAGGCGTTGCGGACCATCAGGCCTATCGCCCGCGGGATGGTGGCATTCGGCCGGAAGCCGGGTCCGAACACTCCGCCGGCGGCGTTGATGCCGAGCTCGGCCCGCACCGGGCCGTTCACGACGATGAGGGGCGCTGGCCCGCTCGTTGACTGCCAGCCGCCACCGGTCGTGGCGCGCTCTTTCATCAGCGCGTCCCACGTCGCCAGCACGACGGGGAAGTACTCGGGCAGGCAGCCGGCCATGGCTGCGTTGATGGCGGCCAGTTCGACTGTCACCGACCGGTCGAGCTGCGGCAGCAGGCCGATTACCTCATCCGGGCTGCGCCTGGTCGCCGCCAGGAACCTCGCCACCAGCGGCCGGGTGGCCGGGACCAGCGGGAGGCCGTCGGACCAGCCGCGGGCATAGCAGTACTCGATGGCCGCAGCCGCGGCGTCAGGATCGAGCTCGGTCTCGGTCTGCTCTGTGCTCTCGAACTGCACTGTGCTCTCAGCCTGCACTGGCGTCACTGTCGGCTTGTTCCGTGAGGGCTGCCACGACCTCGGGCAGCAGCTGCTTGGCACGCTGGCGCACCTGGTCGGTGGTCAGCACCGCGACGGGGTGCGCGGTGCGGAGGTAGTGATAACCGGGTGCGCCCCGCAGTTCGGCCATCGCGTCGGCGGTCACGACGAACGCGTCGCTGCAGATCACCGCGGCGGGCAGGCCGGCCTGCTCGAAGCCGATGCCGTCGGCTACCGCGGAGGCGCTGCACGACCCGCAGTCACCGACACCGGTGATCACCACGTCACACGCCTCGCGGTACCGGTCGACCAGCTCGGCTGGCGCTGGCGCGGCGAAGTTGGCCTTGGTGGCCTCGACCGTGACCGTCGCGCCCTGCTCGGCGGCGAGCAGCTTGCCGATCTCGGCCAGCAGCAGCGCCGCGTTGTGCTTGGTGTTGTCCATGAGGCCCACCCGCTGGCCCGACAGGTCAGGCCGGCGGGGCGCGAGCGCCAGTCCTGGTGAGGACGCTTTCGCCGCGCCGGCCTGACCGGTCGGGTCAAGGATCGCGTTCGGCATCGCAGGATTCTTTCTCGCGGTTGTGCTAGTGCTCGTGAATGATGACGCCGCGAATGTTCTTGCCGTCGTTCATGTCCTGGTAGGCCTCGTTGACCTGGTCGAGCCGGTACTTGCGGGTGACCAGCTCGTCCAGCTTGAGGTTGCCGGTCTTGTACAGGCGGATCAGCCGCGGGATGTCGAACAGCGGGTTAGAGTCGCCGAACAGCGCGCCGCGGATCTGCCGCATGTAGCTGATGAGGAAGCCCGCCGGCAGGTGCACGGCGCGCTCGTCGAAGTGGCCGACGGCGGTGATGGTTACCTTGCCGCCCTTCCCGGTCATCAGCACGGCGGCCTGAACCATCTCCTGGGTGACAACGCCGGGCGTGAGGATGACGTGGTCGGCGAGCTGGCCCCAGGTGGCCTCGACCACGAACTCGTGCGCCTCTTCCTTCGTGGCGAACGCGCGCGTCGCACCGAAAACGGTGGTGGCCATCTCCCGCTTGAACTCGACCGGGTCGACGACGATGACATCCTTAGCGCCTGCGAACCGGGCGCCCTGGACCGCGTTGCTGCCGACCCCGCCTGCGCCGAAGATGACGACCGTGTCCCCGGCCTGTACGCCGGCCGCGTGCACCGCCGAGCCCCAGCCGGTCGGCACACCGCAGCCGACGAGGCACGCGATCTCCCAGGGAATCTCCTCCACGAGCGGCACGCAGGCCCACTCCGACACGACCGCGTACTGCGAGAAGGTCCCGAGGGTGCAGAAACCGCCAAGGTCTTCCTCGCCCAGGTGGAACCGGAACGTGCCGTCCAGGAACATGCCGGTCCCGGCGTTGAGGCCCTTGACGCACATGTTCGAGTGGCCGGTCGAGCATGGCCGGCACGCCCCGCAGGCCGGGATGTACGAGCAGACGACGCGATCCCCCGGCTTGACCCGGCGCACGTCAGGCCCGACCGACTCGACGATGCCGGCGCCCTCGTGCCCGCCGACCACTGGCAGGCGCACCCGCGCGTCGCCCGCCGTGATGTGGTCGTCAGAGTGACACAGCCCAGCGGCCATGATCTTGACCCGGACCTCGTGCGCCTTCGGGTCATCGAGCTGCAGGTCGGTGATCTCCCAGCCGGTGTGATACGCCTTCGTGATCGCGGCTCGGGTGGTGATCTGCATGTCGGTTCCTCCTACAGCCCGGCAAGCTCGGGCAGCACCTCAGCGCCGATGAGCGCGATGTGGTCGAGATCGTGGATATCGAAGATGTGCAGGTAGACGGTGTCAGCGCCGGCTTTCGCCAGGTCGGCGACGCGGTCGGTCAGCTGCGCCGGCGGCCCGATGACTGCGGCCTCGCGGAGCATGGGCCCCCCGACGATCTCTGCACGGCGCTCGATCTCGGCGGGCGCGGACCCGATCGCTACCGGCAGCACAGCGGACAGGCGCGCGCTCGCCGGATCGCGGCCGATCGCCTCGCACGCACGGCCGAACCGCTGGAACCGCTCCGCCGGGTCGCCGCCGTAGGCGGCGTTGAACTCCGCGGCGTACCTGGCGGCAATCGCCGGTGTCCGCCTCGGGCCGCCACCGCCGATGATGATCGGCGGGTGCGGGTGCTGGGTGACGCGGGGCGGCGTGCGGTTGTCGTCCACCTGGTAGTGACGGCCGTCGAAGGAGAAACCCTGCTCCGCCGTCGCGTGCCAGAGCCCGGTGATCACGGCGAGCTGTTCTTCCAGCCGGTCGAACCGCTCGCCCACCGGCGGGAAGGGCAGCCCGAACGCGGCGTGCTCGCGGGTATACCACGCTGCCCCGAGGCCCAGCTCGGCCCGTCCGCCGCTCATGTTGTCGACCGAGGCGACGATGGTCGCGAGCAGGCCGGGTGCCCGGAATGTTGATGCGGTCATCAGCGCGCCGAGCCGGACCCTGCTGGTGTCGCGCGCCAGGCCGCCGAGCGTCGTCCAGCAGTCCGTCGGCTTGTAGTGCGGGTTGTCGGGGTTGCCGCCCAGCAGGTGGTCGGACCGGAAGAACGCGTCGAAGCCCGCGCGCTCGGTGGCCAGAGCCAGCGCCAGGATGTCCTCATACGAGGCGCCGTCCCGCGGCTCCATCAGGACCCGCAGGCGGACCGGCCCGGTGCTTGCCCGGGGGGCGGCCCCCGGAACCCCCGATTCAGTGCTCATGGATGATGACGCCGCGGATGTTCTTGCCGTCGAGCATGTCCTGGTATCCCTGGTTGATCTCCTCCAGCCGGTACCGGCGCGTGATCAGCTCGTCGAGTTTGAGGTCACCCGACTGGTACAGGCCGATCAGCAGCGGCACGTCCACCAGCGGGCTGCAGCCGCCGTAGATGGAGCCCTGGAGCCGGCGCTGGTAGCCGATGAGCATCCCTGGGTTCTCGTCGATCATGCCCTTGCCGACCGCCGTGATGGTGACCTGGCCGGTCTTGCCGACCACCCGGATAGCGTCGGCGATGACCTGGTCGTCGAGGATGCCGACGGTGATGATGGCGTGGTCGGCCAGTTCGCCCCAGGTGGTCTCGACGACGAATTCCTGCGCTTCCTTGGCGGTGGCGAACGTGTGGGTGGCCCCGAACACCGCGGCCATCTCGCGCTTGAACTCGACCGGGTCGACGACGATCACGTTCTTCGCGCCGGCCAGGCTGGCGCCCTGAACCGCGTTGCTGCCCACGCCGCCGGAACCGTAGATCACGACGGTCTGGCCGGGCTTGACTCCCGCGGCGCGCACCGCAGAGCCCCAGCCGGTCGGGACGCCGCACGCCACCAGCGCGGCCACGTCGAACGGGATCTCGGCCGGGATCTTGATGACGGAGAACTCCGACACGACGGCGTACTGGGAGAACGTGCCGAGTACGCACAGGCCACCGAAGTCCTCGCCGTTCTGGTGGAACCGGAACGTGCCGTCGGGGAACATGCCAGTGCCGGCGTTCTTGCCCGCGTCGCACAGGTTCTGCCGTCCGGTCGCGCAGTACCGGCAGGTGCCGCAGGCGGGGATGAACGAGCAGGTCACGTGGTCGCCGACCGCGACCCTCGTAACGGCCTCGCCGACCGCCTCCACCACGCCCGCGCCCTCGTGCCCGCCGACCACGGGCATCCGCATGGGCGCGTCGCCCTTCTGGATGTGGTCGTCGGAGTGGCAGAGCCCGGCCGCGTGGAACTTGATCCGGACTTCGCCTGCCTTCGGGTCGTCGAGCTCAAGCTCGGTGATCTCCCACGGCTGACCGCCGGCGCGGCAGACGGCGGCGCGGGTGGTGATGCTCATCTGGACCCCTTCCGGGCAAGCTGGCGCCTCGTGGCTAGTCCACCTTCGGCCGCTCGCGGCGGGCCGCGCCACACCCCTTTTCACTTCGCGGAAGGGAAGTGTCCTGCGCCCGCCCGCGGAGCTTTCGCGACACGGAAGGGCCGGTTCCGGATGCACTTGACGCCGTGTTACGTTCCGCGACGTCGCGACCAGTAAGGAGACAGTGTGATCGACAAGGTCCGGGCCGATCCGCTGGCCGCGCTGGCGCGGATCCCGTCCGGCGCGACCGTCGCGGTCGGCGGATTCGGCAGCTCCGGGCGGCCGGACACCCTCCTTGACACGCTCTGCGACCTCGACCGCCGCGACCTGCACGTCATCGTCAACAACGTCGGTGGCGACTTCACCGGCATCGGGCGGCTGCTCGCGGAGCGCAGGCTGCGCCGGATAACGTGCTCGTTCCCGGTCCTTCCTGATTTTTATACGGAGTACTTCGCAGGCCGCGTGGAGTTCGAGCTCATCCCCCAGGGCACGCTCGCGGAGCGCCTCCGCGCCGGCGGCGCAGGGATCGCGGCCTTCTACACCCCGTCCGGAGCCGAGACGATGCTCGCCGACGGCACCTTTCCGCTCGGTTACGACGCAGACGGCGGGGTAGGTCGAGCGGCTCCCGGCCAAGGAACATCGGGAGTTCGGCGGCCGCCAGCACGTCCTGGAGTACGGCATCGTCGCGGATTTCGCCCTCGTCAAGGCCTACCAGGGTGACCCGAAGGGGAACCTGCGGTTCCGGCTGTCGGCACGGAACTTCAACCCGCTGGCCGCCATGTCGGGCCGGTACACCTTTGCCGAGGTCGAGCACCTGATGGAGACCGGCGAGCTGCATCCCGACGACATCCATCTGCCGGGCGTATTCGTCAGCGAGGTGCTGCTGCGCTCGGAGCTGTCGCCACGGCTGCCGGTACGGACGGCCGTCATGACGCAGACCTCCGAACAGGCGCCGGTCACCGGCCGCGACCGGGACGGCGTGGCGCGGCGGCTCGCCGCCGACCTGCGTGACGGATTCGTCGTCAACCTGGGCGTCGGCATCCCGTTGCTGGTGCCGAAATACGTCCCGGACGACGTCGAGGTCATCCTGCACTCGGAGAACGGCGTCCTCGGGATGGGCCCGCTCGCTCCGCCAGGCCAGGAGGACCCCGATCTCACCGACGCCGGTAAGCAGCCCATCACGCTCATCACCGGTGCTGCCATCGTCGACTCAGCCACGTCGTTCGCCGTCGTGCGCGGCGGTCACCTGGACGTCACCGTGCTCGGTGCATTGCAGGTTTCCGGCAGCGGGGATCTCGCGAACTGGTACGTGCCAGGTCAGAATCCGGCCGTCGGCGGTGCCATGGACCTGGTCGCGGGCGCCCGCGAGGTCTGGGTCGCGATGGAGCACGCGGACCGGAGGGGGCAGCCGAAGATCGTCGAGCGGTGCACCTTCCCGCTCACCGGGCGCGGGGTGGTGACCAGGGTGTACACCGACCTCGCGGTCTTCCATATCGTGGACGGCCAGCTCCGGCTGACCGAGTGCGCGCCCGGCATCACGCCGGACGTCATCGCGGAGCGGACCGGCGCGCCGTTTGTCGAGAACCTGCCCGGATGACGGGAGACCTAGTTGCCGATCGACCTCAGCACCATCACCGCGATCGACGTGCACACGCACGTGCACAAGTCGGTGCGCGCGGAGCACGATCCGGCCAGCAGCGGCCGGGAGGACATGGGCGAGTACTTCCGCATCGGCACCATGCCCCGCTACAGCGTGCCCGAGCTCGCCGACTACTACCGGCAGCGTGGCATGGCCGCGATTACGTTCACCGTCGACAGCTTCTCGCAGTCGGGCGAGGACCCAGTCCCTGACAACTTCGAGATCGCCGAGCTGGCAGCCGAGCACGCGGACGTGCTGATCCCGTTCGCGAGCATCGATCCGCACCGCGGGCGTGCTGGCGTGGTGCAGGTGAAGCGGCTGGCGACGGAGTTCGGCATCCGGGGCGTCAAGTTTCACCCGGGGGCGCAGGCCTTCTACCCGAACGACCGGATTGCCTACCCGCTGTATGAAGTCATGCAGGAGCACCAGCTGATCGGGCTGTTCCATACCGGGCAGACCGGAGTCGGCGCGGGTACCCGCGGTGGCGGCGGGATCCGGCTGAAGTTCATGAACCCGCTGTACCTGGACGACGTCGCGGTCGATTTCCCTGACATGGACATCATCGCGGCGCACCCCAGCTTCCCGTTCCAGGACATCGCGCTGTCGATCGCGACCCACAAGCCGCGTTTCTACATCGACCTGTCCGGCTGGTCACCCAAGTACTTCTCGCCGCAGCTGGTTCAGTACGCGGGCAGCCTGCTGAAGAACAAGGTGCTGTTCGGCACCGACTTCCCTGTCATCACGCCGGAGCGGTGGATCAGCGACTTCGAGAACCTCGCCATCAAGCCCGAGGTCCGGCCGCTGATTATGAAGGAGAACGCGGCCCGGCTGCTCGGGCTCACCAGTCCATGAAAGACGTCGAGGGCAAGGTCGCCTTCATCACCGGCGGCTCGAGCGGCATCGGCCGCGGCATCGCGCTGGCCTTCGCCAGGGCGGGCATGCAGGTGGTTGCCACCGGCCGCCGCCCGCAGCACCTGGAGGAGTCAGCGGCGCTGTTCGCGGCCGAGGGCCTGCACGTTGTCACCATGCAACTGGACGTGACCGACGCCGACGCCGTGGAGCGCGCGGCTGCGGAAACGCAGGACCGGTTCGGCCGGGTTCACGTCCTGGTCAACAACGCCGGGATCGGCATCATCGGGCCAGTGTCCCAGGCGAAGCAGGCGGACTGGGACTGGATCATCGACGTCAACATCAAAGGCGTCGCCCATGGGCTGCAGGCGTTCCTCCCCCGGATCCGCGCGCACGGCGAGGGCGGTCACATCGTCAACACCACGTCGATGGGCGGCCTGCTGCCCGTCTCGGCCGGCCTGTACTGCCTCAGCAAGGCCGGCGTCATCGCGCTGTCGGAAACCTTGCATATCGAGCTGGCCCCGGAAAACATCGGGGTGTCCGCTTACATCCCCGGCCCGGTGCACAGCAACATCGGCACTGGTGCGCTCGCGCGGCCGGACCGCTACGCCGACAGCGGGTACGCTCCCCCGCCGCCCCGCGATCCGAGCCGGCCGCCGCTCCGGCTCCCGTACATGAGCAACGAGGAGGCCGGCGAGCGGGTGCTGGCCGGCGTGCGGCGCAATGACCTGTTCATCCTCACCCATCCCGAGTTCCGTGAGGGCGTGCGCGAGCGCGCGGAGGCGCTGCTCAACGCCTTCCCGGACGAGCCGATCAACACCGAACGGGCCGCGGCGATCACGTTCCTGACCTCGCACCGGGTGTACCGGGAGGAGGCCAGCAAGCCGCCACCGGGCGCACCGCGGCCTTCCGAAGTCGAACGGCAACTGCCCCCAGCGCGGGGCTAGGAGACTGGTCTGTCCGGCGAAGGTAAGCGGACAGTCGACATGCGGGCCCGGGGCGGTCGCGCTAGGAGTAGTCGAAAACGGTCAGCCACTCGGCTGACCGGGCGTGGTAGCCCAGGTCGGTGCAGTAGTCCGACACTCTTCCGCCACTTTTTGCTCAGCTCCTTGCCGGTCATGTCCGGCCGGATCCCCGGGCTGCCGAGCGAATCCAAATGCAGATCCTGCACGACCAGCCCGAGCCGGCGGCTGCGGAACAGCAGCCGGTAGGACATGGTCAGCAGTGAGTTGTAGCTGAGCGGCGTCGTAGGAGGCTGCGTAGTCAGGGCTGTTTTCAGCGTGCGACGAGCTGGCCAGACTCAAGGCCAGCTGCGATCTCAGCAATCGCGTCGGCGAGTGCGTCCCGGTCAATGTCGCCCAGGGTCGCGAAGGTCACGACACCTCTGGTGCTAACTCGTGCCGGGCCGAGCTTGCCAGCGTAACCGGCAATGAAATTCTGGCCGTCCGCGTAGACGTTGCTGTAGAAGCTGAGGTAGCTCTTCTGCAGTGCGATCCCGAGTACGGGCCAGGAGACCGGTATCGGAGAACTCTTGACGGTGTACTGGTACTGTCCGTAGCCGATCATGGTCATGGTCATGCCAGGCTGGCCGGGCGGTGTTCCAGGCACGAACCAGCGTGACAGCGCGGGCGCGGCGGCGCGGATCAAGGCATCGAGTTCTCGTAGCGAATGCTCGCGCTCGGGATCGAAGCGCAAGTACTCCTCGACCGATTCGACTGGCACCTTGAACATCGTGCTCGCTTCTCGCTTCTCGCCGTGGCCGATCTTGTCGTTACCGTTGTTTCGGCGATGCCCGCTCAGAATAACGGTCGATGACGGGGATCACGATCAGCATTTGGCGACGGGTTCGATTAGGGACCGCGATTCGCTCATCGGCAGGATCGCCGGTCTCGACACCGTGCACCGTCCGCGGCCAAGAGAGTGCATCCGTCGAACTTGGTGAGGCCCTCGCCTCCTGGTATCAGCTGCGGGAGCGATTCGATGCCGCGCGCAGGCATCATTGGCTGGCCTATCCTCGGCGGATGGGAATCGAGGTGCTGCCAGCGATCGGGCGATGGGAGGACTTCGCCTCGTTCATGGTGCCGCGCAAGCCGGGTGGCGGCGGATGCGTCTGCATGGTGTACCGCAATTCCAGCCTGGACATGCCCGGCCGTATCGGTCACATGCGCGAGCTGTGCGGCGGCGAACCGGGTCCCGGTGTCCTGGCCTACGTGGATGGTGAGGTGGCGGGCTGGTGCTCGGTCGCGCCGAAACTCACCTATCGCGCGCTGGTCAACTCCCGGACAATCCCGCATATCCAGGACGCCGATGCGTGGTCGGTGGTCTGCTTCGTGGTGCGGCCAGGGTTCCGGCGCCGGGGACTCATGCACTATCTGCTTGATGGCGCGGTTGGCCACGCGCTCGCGATGGGCGCGCCTGCGCTGGAAGGCTACCCGGTCGACCCCGGCGTCGAGCGCATTGACCAGACCAGCGGTTACGTCGGCACCGTTCAGCTGTTCGAGGCGCACGGATTCAATCGCCTCAGCCAAACCACTGGGCAGCGAGGTGGTCAGTCCCGCTGGCTCATGCGCCGCGAGCTACCTTGACTGCTCGGCCGCCAGATCCCGATCCGCTGGGCAGCAGAAGCGCTCGTTCACAAGCACGGGGTTGAAACAGGTCAGACCGGCGTCAGCCGGAACGCCTGGCCGCGGTCTGAGCCAGCAGGACACCGTCCTCCTGGGCCATCGTCGCCTCTGACGGCAGCCACTCCCAGCAGACCAGCTGTTCCCGAGCAGGAATCGAGAAGCAGCCACGCGCCGGCGGAGTTTAGCCTCGGTTGAGATGGCCGGCATCCGCGCCTGGCCACTAAGCGTCGGAAGGCGGCAGAGAGAATGCCTGCGAAGAATCCCGCGACCGAGTCCGACGGCTTCAGCGCCGAGGAGCGTGCCGCCATGAAGGCGCGCGCAGCCGAGCTACGCGCCGAGGGCAAGAAGGGCGCCAAGAAGGCCGAGGGGCTGGAGGCGCTGCTGGACAGCGTCGCGCAGATGGCGCCGGAGGATCGCGCGCTCGCCGAGCGCGTGCACAAGACGGTGACGGCTGCCGGCCCGGAGCTCTTGCCCAAGACCTGGTACGGGATGCCCGCCTACACAAACGCCGATGGCAAGGTCGTCGTCGCATTCAAGAACTCGGGCAAGTTCGGCTCCCGCTACTCGACTCTGGAATTCCAGGATGCGGCCCACCTGGACGACGGCGACGTCTGGCCGGTCTCATACGCGCTCCAGAAGTGGAGCCCCGTGGTCGAGAAGAAGATCGCCGAGCTGATCGAAGCCGCCATCTCCTGACTTGCCGCGACCACAGCGAGAAGCGCCGTCCGTTCGGGCTCGTGCAAGCATGGCGAAATGACCCCGAGCAGTTCAGGCCGGCTGCGGTCCGCAACAGCCGAGGACGGCACCCAGCTTCTAGATCTTTGGGCGCTTTTGTTCGACGAGGACAGCACCACTTCCGAGGATCCGTGGAAGGGCCACGCACGTGATTGGTTCGCACGGTATGTCGACGACGCTCGCAATGCCCGGTTCCCCGTGATCGAGGTAGATGGCGAGCTGGTAGCCACGGCCATCGGCACGCTGGAGATCGGCGTTCCCAACCCTCAGTGCGTCCGGGGCCGCACCGTGCGCCTTGCGAACGTCATCACCCGGCCCGAGCATCGCGGCCAGGGTCACGGAACGGTGCTCGTACTCGACGTTGTGGCGTGGGCCCGATCCATTGCCGCCGACCGCGTCGACCTGAGCGCCACTCCCGCAGGGCAGCGCATCTACGAGAAGCTCGGCTTCACGTTGACCTCGGCCCCGCGCATGAAGCTCGTTCTCTAACGTCGCCCCAGACCCGCCAGCAACGACCGCCTCTCGGCAAGATCGCCAGTCTGGGCGCCGCACACCGTCCGCGGCAGATGAGGGCGGGAGTCCTCGAATCAGGGCGCTAGCAGTGAGAATGTCTGTGCCACCACGAGGGTGTCGTCGTCGACAGTGAATTCCGGATCTCCGAGCTCGCCGCGTACCTCGGGTGAGTGCCAGAAGCGTTCATGTCCAGCCCGCCATTCGGCGACTGAGCGATAGCCTTCGCCTTCGCCGAGCGCATGGGCCAGGTCGATGTCGCGGAGGCGGATGACCCTCACCTCGGTCGTCTCAATCACCGCTACGCGGTGACCGGAGGAATCCAGCACAGCTTGCCGCAGGCCCGGACGGGGCAGCGGCTCGTCGCGCCCGTAGCCTGCCAGGAGTGCGCTCGTCGTCGTCTTGGTGCCACTGAGGATCGCCGCGACGAGCTGGTCGCGGAGTGGCCCCGGGAAGGCGAACTCCGCCACCGGCAGATCTTTGGGTGACACGGCGGCCAGCCTATCCACGCGTTGTTGCCCAGGATCCGGCTCCCGGCAGCGACTTGCGCGGGCGTGTCGTCTCGCGAAAGCTGCACAACACGCCGATGCGCTCGTCGGGCCCGGCGGGCGTTGATACGTCGTCACACTCCTCGCCGGGCGCTGATTATGCCGTCGGTCTTGACGGTGGCTTCGGTAGCAGTCCTGCTCGCGACCGGCGCCACTACATGTGACTCCGGGCGCTCGACCGTAATGCCTCTTCCGGGCCTTTCGAGTTTGCGTCGGCTTCTGAATTCAGAAATCAGAAATTGGCCGACGCAGCCAGCCCACCATTGGAGTTCTAGGCGGCGTCCTGGGCTTCCACTCCGGGGTGGTTCAGGTCGAGACGGTGAATGCGCATGGCGTTACGTGCGGCAGCGCGACCCAGGCCGCGCGAACCGCCAGATAGCGGCCTACCGCAGGTGCAGCGCCAGTCGCCCGGGCCGTGCCTGCGCGGAGCGTGCCCAAAGACCCGGCGATCGCTCACGCCCAGATCGCCGATACGCGGATCGGTGAATCCCCAGAACGGGAACCCGTCCGGCAAGTTGGACCCGCGCATGCCATAACGCAGCTGCTCGAAGAATTGCAGCAGTCGCTCAATCATGAAGGCCTGTATACCCCTTCTGCAATCTTCCATGCACATCGCAAACGCGCGCCGATAAGGGGTGAAATTGCTGGGCCAAAATCCAGCGGAAATGCCGGCCGCCGCTGCTGCTGACCGCGCAGACCGCCTAGGCTCGAGGCATGGCGGCTGACGGCAAGGTGGAGGAGCCGGGGGACGTTGCCGTCGCACCGCAGCAATCCGACCACGGTGGCGGCCTCTGGTCTCCGCAGCGCCGCGCGCTGTCCACCGGCCTGGTGCTGACGATCACCTTTATCGCCTCCGAAGCCCTGGCAGTGATCACGATCATGCCGGTCGTCGCCCGGGACCTAGGCGGGCTCAGCCTCTACGGCTGGGTCTTCAGCGCGTTCATGCTCGGCAGCTTGATCGGCATCGTCACGGCCGGACGGCAGGCTGACCGGTACGGCCCGGCACGACCGTTCCTCGGCGGCCTGGCACTGTTCTGTGCCGGCCTGGCCATCGCGGGCGCTGCGCCGACGATGCTGGTACTCGTCTGTGGCCGCGCCCTGCAGGGCATCGGAGCGGGGGCTGTGCCCGCAGTCGCCTACGTCGCCATCGGCCGCAGCCTGCCCGAGGAACTGCGGGCACGCATGATGGCGGTCCTGTCCACGGCATGGGTTCTGCCGGGGATGGTCGGCCCTGCGATCAGCGCCGCCGTCGCGAGCTTGTTTGGCTGGCGAGTGGTCTTCCTCGGATTGATCCCGCTGGTCGTCGTCACCGGGGCACTGGCGCTACCGGGCCTGTCCCGGCTGGACAAGCAGCCATCCCGCGACGGCCTTCCGGCCAGCAGGCCGGCGAATCAGCACCGTTTCAGCGACGGACTCGGGGCCGCCGCAGGCGCTGCCCTCATTCTGGCGGGCCTGACGCGGGTGGCCGGTGGCGGCCAGGTCTTTGTCGGCGTGGCGCTGCTGGCCGGCGGCGTCGCGGCCATCACCGTCTGCTTGCGCCGCCTGCTGCCCGCCGGGACCTTCACCGCCAGGCGGGGACTGCCGGCCGTCATCCTCTGTCGCGGGTTGCTGACCTTTACCTTCTTCGGTGCGGATGCCTATGTCACGCTGACGATCACGACCGTCCGTCACCACAGTCCGCTGCTCGCGGGGGTCGCGGTCACCGGGGCGACGCTGGCATGGACCGCCGGGGCCTGGGTGCAGGCAAGGCTGAATAACCGGCAGGAGGCCCGCCGCCTGGTCGGTTCCGGGCTGATCGTGATCGTTATCGGCCTAGCCGCCATGACAGTGGTGCTGCTGCCGGCGGTCCCCGTGTACACCGCGCTCGCGGCCTGGACGGTCGCCGGGTTTGGGATGGGGCTTGCCTATGCTCCGATCACGCTGCTCATGCTGCGCCAGGCGCCGGCAGGCCGCGAGGGCTGGGCATCAGCATCGCTGAGCCTCGCCGACGTCCTCGGCACTGCGCTCGGCATCGGAGCCGGCGGCGCGGCGGTCGCTGCCGCCACGGCGCACGGCTGGCCGCTCGCCGGCGGTGTTGGCGTGGCATTCGCGATAGCGGCCGCGGGAGGACTCGTGCTGGCGCTGGCCAGCAGGCGACTCCCGCTGATTCACGTGGAGGGCGTGTCGTCCAGCACGATGAGCGGCAGCGGGCCGGCGAGCTCGTCGGAGGCGGCCGGCGTGTAGGCGAAGTTCTTGGCCCGGGCGCCGCCGTCGACCACCAGGTCGGTGCCGGTGATGAGCCGGGCGTAGTCCGAGCACAGCCACGCGACCGCGTGACCGATGTCGGTTGGCGTTCCGGTCGTGCCCATCGGCACCATCGGGCCGCGCTGCCCGGACCAGCGGGTCGGCCGCCGCCACGGCTCGTCACCTGCCGGCCCGCCGAGACCACCGCCGCGGCCGGTGACCAGGATCCCGCCCGGCGGCAGCCCCTGCCGCGCGCGCTCGGCGAGCAGCTCGGGGTTGTCGGGATTAGGCGCGGTTGGGGTGAAGCTGTTGACCCGGATGCCGTACGGGGCCAGGTCCATGGCGGCGGCGCGGACGAAGTTGTTGACCCCGCCCTTGTGGAACGCGTACGCGACGACTCCGGGAGTACCAGACCAGCCGTTGGACGACGAGATGCAGACGATGGAACCCCTGATGCCGCGCTCGGCCATGGCGCGGCCAACATGCTTGGTGTTGAGGAAGTTCCCCAGCGCAGACACCCGGACTGCCCGCTCGAAGTCCGCTGCGCTCTCGTCCAGCACACCACGGCCGCCGAGCAGCGCAGCGTTGTTCACCAGGATGTCGATGCGTCCCCACCGGGCCAGCACCTCGTTGACATATCCCTGCACCGAGGCCTCGTCGGTCACGTCGCCCGGCGCGGCCATCGCCTCGCCGCCATTGCGCTCGATCCGGGCGATGCATGCCTTGATCGACGCCTCGTCCACGTCATTGCAGGCCACCTTCGCACCGTACCGGGCCAGCGCCAGTGCGATGCCGCTGCCGATGTTGGGTCCGACGCCCGTGACGAGCGCGACCTTGCCGGCCAGGGAAACCTCCACCGTCACTGCTCCTTTAACTCGACGGGCAACTCGACGGCACCGATTCGACGGGCACCGAATGACCCGCCCACGCGGCCCAGCCGAACGGCCGGAAAACCATGGACATGGCCGCGTTCGCCGCGCCGGCAACGATGATCGGGATGGCGTCTGCCGCCGGGAGCATCGCGAACGGCCCGTCGCTGACGTGCTCGCCCTTGCCCGCGGCAGTCATGTCGGCGGGATCGCGCACCGCCTGTTCGAACAGCCAATGCTGAACGTCGGCGCGACCGTATCCGGCGTTGCCCAGCAGCTGCGCGTGCTCGGGGCCGAGCACCAGGCCGCCACTGGAGTGCGTGCCGCCGACATAGGCGCCCATGCGGGCGAGCGTGTCGGCGAAGTCGGTCAGCACCGCCTCGGCGCTATCGGTGGACCGGTTGTCGATGTACTCCACGGTCCGGATCAGGATCGCGGACACCGCGTCGGTGCCGGCGGGCATGCCGCCGACGACGCTCAGCGGTTCCCACGGGGACATCTCCTCGTTCTCGCCGATGCAGACCGACCACCGGCCAGGCAGCCCCTGAGTCGCCTGCTCGAGCTGCTGAGGACGGACGCCGTAGCCGTTGCGCACCATGAGCCCGATCGCCCTGGCGATGGTGGCGTTGGCGCGGAACCCGGGCCCGAACACACCGCCCGCGTAATTGATGCCGAGGCGCTGCCGGACCGGGCCGTTGACCACGATGAGCGGAGCTGGACCGCTGGTGGACTGCCAGGCGCCGCGGCTCGATCGCTCCTGGCAGACCGCCTGCCAGGCGGCAAGCACCACCGGGAAGTACTCCGGCTTGCAGCCCGCCATGGTGGCGTTGGCCGCCGCTTGCGCCACCGTGATGCTGCGGGACAGATGCGGCTGGGAGCCGATGATCTCGTCGGCCTCGTGCGGAGTCGTGGCCAGGCAGGCGTCGATGTCGGACTGGGTAGCAGGAATCACAGGCAGGCCGTCAGTCCAGCCTTGCTCGTAGCAGTACTCGATTGCGGCCTTCGCCAGCGAGACGGGATCGTCGGTGCTGGCCTCGGGGGATGCCGTCATGCGGGCTGGGCTGCGGCCAGAACCGGCTCGGTGAGCATGGCCGCAACCGCCGCGACGGCCCGCTCGGCGCGCGCCTGCACGCCGTCTGCGGTGAGGTTCGCGACCGGGTGCGCAGTGGTCAGGTACCGGTAGCCGGGCGCGCCGCGCAGGTCGGCCATCGCGTCAGCGCTGACCGTGAAAGCGTCGCTGATGATGACGGCTGCGGGGATGCCAGCCTGCTCGAGCAGAATGCCGTCGGCTACCGCCGACGCACTGCAGGATCCGCAGTCGCCCACTCCGACCACGACCACGTCGCAATGGGCGGTGAGCTTGGCCATGATCTCGGCTGGCGCCGTCTCCACGATGTTGGGCTTCTTGGTGGCCAGCACCGGCACTACGCCGTACTGCCGGGCCAGCTCAGCACCCACGTCGGCCAGGAACTGCTCGGCGTTGCGCTTGGTGTTAGCGAGCAGCCCGAGCCGCAGGCCTGACAGGGACTCCGGGCGGTCGGCGAGCGTCGGCCGGGGCTGGTCGGCCGCGCCAGCCGGGCCGATCGTGGGATCGATGATGCTCTCGAACACTGCAGCTCCTCGGGTGCGCGCACTCCCCCCGCTGCGCTTCAGCCTAGGGTGCTGCCCGGCCCGCGGCTAGCTCGCTTCCGCGGAGTGGCAGGCTAGGCCCATGACGCTGGACGCGGACGTCATCGTGGTCGGGGCCGGCCTGGCGGGCCTGGTAGCGACGGCCGAACTGGCCGCGGCGGGCCGCCGCGTCATCCTGCTCGAGCAGGAGCCTTACCTTGGGGGTCAGGCGTTCTGGTCCTTCGGCGGCCTGTTCCTGGTCGGCTCGCCAGAGCAGCGGCGGATGGGCATCAAGGACAGCTACGACCTGGCCATGCAGGACTGGCTGGGCACCGCTGGCTTCGACCGGCCCGAGGACCTCTGGCCGCGACGCTGGGCCGAGGCCTATGTCGCATTCGCTGCCGGCGAACAGCGAGCCTGGCTGCACAGCCGCGGGATCAGGTTCTTCCCGCTGGTCGGCTGGGCCGAGCGCGGCGGGTACGGGCCCGGCGGGCACGGCAACTCGGTGCCCCGGTTTCACATCACCTGGGGAACGGGACCGGCCGTCGTCGCACCGTTCGAGCAGGCGGCCCGCTCCGCGGCGCTCAGGGGCCGGGTCCGGATACTGCTGCGCCATCAGGTCGACGAACTGACCGTCACCAGTGGTGTCCTCGACGGCGTGCGCGGCAGCATCCTCGCGCCCGCGGTCATCAGCCGCGGCCAGCCGAGTTCACGCGAGGTGGTCGGCGCCTTCGAGCTGCACGCCCAGGCGGTCGTGATCACGTCCGGCGGGATCGGCGGTAACCACGAGCTCGTCCGCCGCCACTGGCCTGCGCGTCTCGGCGAGCCGCCGGCACACCTTCTCTGCGGCGTTCCCGCCCACGTGGACGGGCGCCTGCTGGCGATCAGTCAGGCCGCTGGTGCCGCCGTCATCAACCCGGACCGGATGTGGCACTACGCCGAGGGCATCGAGAACTTTGCGCCGATCTGGCCGGACCACGGCATCAGAATCCTGCCCGGCCCGTCCGCGCTCTGGCTCGACGCCCATGGCCAGCCGCTGCCAGCACCGCTATTCCCGGGCTTCGACACTCTCGGCACACTCGAGCACATCATGACGACGGGGTACGACTACACGTGGTTCGTGCTGACCAGCAAGATCATCGAGCGCGAATTCGCCCTCTCGGGCTCGGAGCAGAACCCCGACCTCACCGGCAAGAGCATCGCGCGGCTGCTCGAGCGCCTCCGCCCAGGCCCGCCTGCGCCGGTGGCCGCCTTCATGCAGCGCGGCAAGGACTTCGTGGTTGAGGATGACCTGCCCGCGCTAGTGGCGGGCATGAACAAGCTGACCGGCGCGGACCTGATCGACCTGGCCAGCCTGACGGATCTGATCGAGGCCCGCGACCGCGAGGTCGCCAACCCCTTCACCAAGGACATGCAGCTGACTGCCGTCCACGGCGCCCGCCGGTACCTGCCCGACCGGGTGGTGCGAGTCGCGCGGCCGCACCGGTTTCTGGATCGGGCGGCAGGGCGACTGATCGCGGTGCGGCTGCGCATCCTGACCCGCAAGACCCTCGGCGGGCTGCACACCGACACCGATGGCCGGGTCCTGGATGGTGCCGGGCAGGTAATCCCTGGCCTGTTCGCGGCGGGAGAGGTGGCCGGCTTCGGCGGCGGCGGCATGCACGGCTACCGAGCACTGGAAGGCACGTTCCTCGGCGGCTGCCTGTACTCCGGCCGCATCGCCGGCCGCAGCTCAGCCAGGGCCGTGAGGTAGCGGTGGCGACTCTCGACGACGTGCGCCGGATCGCGCTCGCCCTGCCGGGGACGGCCGAGGGTGAATCGCACGGGAACCTCGCGTGGCGCGTGGCGGGCAACCTGTTTGTCTGGGAGCGGCCGCTGCGGCGAGCCGACGTCGCGGCTCTCGGCAGCCGGGTGCCGGACGGCCCGGTGTACGGAGCGCGGACCGCCGACGAAGGCGTGAAGCTCGCGCTGATCGCCGATGACCCGGCCGTCTACTTGACCACGCCACACTTCGACGGGTACCCCGCGGTGCTGTTCGAGCTCGACCGGATCGCGGTCGACGGGCTCACCGAGCTCATCACCGACGCCTGGCTGGCCCGAGCGCCGCGCAGGCTCGCCCGTGACCTTCTCGCCGGACCCCGCTCCCCTGAGGACCGCGGCTAGCAGTCAGTCCGCGAGCCGGAATGCCAGCTGTGTCTGCCACTTGCTGAGATCAGGTTGCTCAGCCGGGTCAGTGAGGTAGCTCTCGAGGCGGCAGCCCCATTTCTCAGCCGCATCCGTCCGCGAGACATCGAAGGCCAGGCCACGCGCGTCCGCCCAAGCGAGCAGCTCAGCCGTCGCCGCCGGGAGAGTGTCCGGAGCGCCGGTGTGCGTCATGACGACGAACCGGCCCGCGGGCAGCGTCCCGGCGCGCACGTCGCCATCGCCCTCCGCCGGGGACGCTACCGGAACGCCGGCCTCGACTTGAAGCTGCCGTTCCATGTCCACGACGTGATACCGGAAGAAAGGCGCCCCGGCGGGTGCAATGCCGCGCACGGCAAGCCAGCCGAAGATTTCCGGAATGCGGTCGGCTACCGATCCAATGGTCGTCATCGTCACCCATGCCGAGATGCCCGCGTAGTCCTGGGCCGATCGCTGCGTGATCTCCGGTCCGAACTCCACAGATCTCCTTCGATGTCGGTCGACCCCCCGATGCTGAGACCTTGACACCATCTCACCCATCAAATACTGGGCATCTCACCCATCAAATACTGGGCGCCCTGCAGGACGTGATCAAGGCTCTCGGATCCGACAATCCGGACGTCCGGCTTCGTGCACCTTGGTCGGGCCGCCGATCGGCACCGTCTGAAGCTGGTGACGGAGGGCCGAAGCTGGGCCTCAACGTGCACAGATGACAGATAGTGACTCACCAGTAACTCTTGTAGTATCTGCGGATGGGGCCAATGCTCTGCCCGGTCCTCATTGACCGGCGCGGGGAGATGGAGACCCTGACCTCCGTCCTGGACACGGCCGGTCAGGGCCGAGGCGGTGCAGTCTTCCTGACCGGCGACCCGGGAGTCGGGAAGTCTCGCCTGGTCAGGGAAGTGACTGCGGCCGCGACTAGGCGGGGCTTCTTTGTCCTGACCGGGCGGGCGACGCAATCGTCGGTGCCGGTTCCGTTCCGGCCCATCAGCGAGGCCCTGATGGGCGCTGCGCGGGCCGGAGTGGTGCCGGACGCGCCCGGCATCGCCGACTATCGCGCCGCGCTCGGCACGCTGGTGCCCGAATGGAGCCTGCCAACCGACAGTGGCGCCGAGGTGTCCCCGCTCATCATCGGCGAGGCGCTGCTGAGGTTGCTGTCGCTGCCCGACTGGCCGGGCAGCTTGCTGGTGATGGAAGACCTCCACTGGGCCGATCCTGAGACGGTCACGATCGTGGAGTACCTGGCCGACAACATCGGCTCGGCCCCCATAGCATGCCTGTGCACGACGCGGAACACGGCGCGGTCGCCCGCGCACGACCTGCTCCACAGTGTCGCGGCGCGCCGCGCAGCCACCATCGTCGACGTGCCGCGGCTGGACGCGGGGGCGGTCACCGAGATGACTGCGGCGTGCCTGGGCGTGACCGCCGTGCCGTCCGCGGTCAGCGACCTGCTCGCGGACTGCGATGGCCTGCCATTCGCCGTCGAGGAGATCCTGGCCGCAGCACGGTCGTCCGGTCAGCTGGTGCCCGACTCGGACGGCTGGCATGTCGATGACGACATCGTCACCGGAGTCCCGTCGTCGATCGTCGGCTCCGTGCACCGCCGCATCGCAGCGCTCGGCCCGAGGGCCAGAAACGTGCTCGTGTCCGCCGCGGTACTCGGCCGTCAGTTCGACTGGGCCCTGCTGCCCCGCGTGGCCGAGGTCGATGAGCCCGAGGTGCTGCACGCGCTACACGAGGCGCAGGACCTGCAATTGATCGAGCCGGTCTGTGGCACACCCGACGCGTTCCGGTTCCGGCACAGCCTGACCAGGGACGCTATCGTCTCCGACCTTCTCCCGCCGGAGCTAGCGAGCCGGTCGGCCCGGGCGGCGGCCGCCGTTGAGGCGGCGCACGAGGACTTGCCTGGCGCCTGGTGCGAATTGGTCGCAGAGCTGCGGGCCCAGGCCGGCCAGCCGACCGAAGCCGCCAGGCTGCTGCTGATCGCGGGCCGCCGCGACCTGCGGCATGGAGCGCTCACCACTGCGATCAGCACGTTGTATGACGCCCGGCAACTGCTGGCCGACGCTCCGTCCGGCAACCCCCTGATCGACGAGGCGCTCGTCGAAGCGGTATCGCTGTCCGGGGACTACGCCCAGCTCGAGCGGCTGGTCGCCGACGTGCTCGACCGGCGCGGCGGCATCGACCCGCGGCGCGAGGCGCTCATCAGGATCCGGGCGGCGAGCACCCGGCCGCAAGACAACCCGGACGCCGCTGCGGCTCACCTGGTCGCCGCGAGCGCCATCGCGGAGAAGCTTGCCGAGCCCGAGCTGGCGAGTCGCGTTGACGCGGTCGCGGCGCGATATGCCCTCGTCGCCGGCGAACTCGACCGGGCCGAGAAGCTCGCCAGCCAGGCGCTCGCGGCTGCCGAGGACGCCGGCCTCGCGGGCTGGGCGGCCGACGTCGCCCTGGAATCGGTCTGCGTACTCGGCCGGCGGGAGCGCATCAGGGACCCGGCCGCGGCCCGCGCGCTCTTCGAGCGCGGTTACGAAATCGCGGACACGCACGGCCTCGGCGTATGGCGGATCAGGTCGCTGCACGACCTGGCCACCGTGGAGATGCTGGTCAGCGGCCAGACCGCCGAGCTCATGGAGGTCAGGACAGCCGCGCTCCAGGGCGGCCTGTTCACGATCGCCACCCTCATCGACCTGCAGCTGGCGAACCTGTGGAGCCTCGGCCCGGACCTAGACAAGGCGCTGGTCACCGCCCGCCAGTGCGAGACCGGAGCGCGGCGCATCCGGTCGCGCAGGATTGAGGCGATGGCCATCAGCCTTCAGGCGCTGGCCTATGGCATCCAGGGTGACAGCCGGGCCGCGGAGCAGGCCGCACAACGCGCCGAGGCAGTCCTTCCCGGCGATCCCGAGGTGATGCTGACGAGCGCTAGCCAGGTAAAGGTCGTGGCGGCGCTGTTCCGCGACGACGTCCGGCGCGCCGTACGCCACAGTGCCAGCGCGGATGAGTTCGCAGCTCAGATGCTGAGTGCGCCGCGCCGGGCGCTGGGCTTCTACTCGCCGGCCCAGGTTCCACTGGTGGCCCGCGGACGCTCCTGGGGGCTTCGGGCCCTGCTCGCGGCCAGCACTGGCGGCGACACCGAGAACGCAATCGAGCAGGCAGAGCTGGTGGGCGCCGCGGTCAGCTGGAACCGCGGCTGCCTCGCGTACGCGCAGGCCGTACTGGCCGGGCGCGCAGGCGAGCCGAACCGGGCGACAGCACTCGCAGCCGACGGCGCTGCCGCGTTTGCACCGTTTGCCCCGTGGTGGAACAACCTGGCCAGGCGGCTGGTGGCTCAGTCAGCCCTCGACGACGGCTGGGGAGAGCCCGTGGCCTGGATGCATGAGGCAGCTGCCAGCTTTACCGCTACCGGTCACGTCCAGCTTGCGACGGCATGCCGCGGCATCCTGCGGCGGGCCGGTGTGCCGGTGCCTCGGTCGGGCCGTGGCAACGCCCAGGTCCCGCCCCAGCTGCGACTGCTCGGCGTGACAAGCCGGGAGATGGATGTGTATCTGCTCGTGGCGCGCGGGTGCTCCAACTCAGAGATCGCCGACCGGCTGTTTATCTCGCCCAAGACCGTCGAGACCCACGTCGCGAAGCTCGTTGCGAAGACGGGTCGGGCAGGACGACGCGAGCTGGTGGCGCATGCCGCCCGGAATATGCGGACTTTATCGGCTAAACCCACGGGCTCGTGTCACCGTGCGTTAACCAAATCCGCCACTCGCGTTAACTCAGGTTCCGCCCGATGTGCAGACCCGCACGGCTGCGAGATGGTTACTGCCTGTAGTTACCACGAGGTAGCGGCACCCCCGCCGATAGCCATCCGAGGAGGCCATCCGATGCACGCCACGGCAGACGCCCCCACCTGCCCGGGCGACACCTTCGAGCGCGAGGCAGTCCCCCATGCCAAGCAGCTGTACAGGGCTGCGTTCCGTCTTACCCGGGATCACGGACATGCAGAGGATCTGGTTCAGGAAACTCTCACCCGGGCCTACGTCAAGTTCCATCAGTTCACGCCCGGCACGAATCTCGGCGGGTGGCTGTACCGGATCATGCTCAGCACCTTCTACACCAACTGCCGGCAGCGCAGCCGACGCCCCGCCGAGGTCCTTGCACCCGGGCAGGACGCCGGCGACCTGCGGACCGGTCCCGCCACGTCCGCTGAGACCGAGGCGCTCGGCAGCATGGGTGATTCCGCGGTACTCCGGGCGCTCGCCGATCTGCCAGCCGGATACAAGGCGGTCATCTACCTGGCCGACGTCGAGGACTACCGGTATACGGAGATCGCCGACATGCTGGGCATCCCGATCGGCACGGTGATGTCCCGGGTTCATCGCGGTCGCGCCATGCTGCGGGCGAAGCTCAGCGCCGGCCGGCCGCCGCGACCCCGCCGACCGGCGCTCCCCCGTCGCGCCGGTCAGCGGGTCGCGCAGCTCGCCGCCTGAGCCACCCCGGCGGCGCAGCCGGCGCGGGCACACCCGTGGTGGCGTAAGAATGGCTCATGAGTAAAACCCCGGCTGCGCCGCCGCCCGGCGACAAGCCCGTCCGGACAGCGCCGCCGCAGCCCCCTGGCTGGCGGCACTGGATCTGGCTGTTCTGGTTCGTCCTGCTCGCGATCTGGGTGGTGCCGGCGTTCATCCACACGACGCCACAAACCGTGCTGAACTACTCACAGTTCACCGGCGACGTGTCAGCGCACAAGATCAAGAACGTGACCATCCCGAGCCCGGCCTCGCAAGGCGCCAACGTGACGGTCACCGGAACGCTCACCAGCGGAAAGAACTTCTCGGCCGTGACGCCGCCGATCACGCCCGGGGCGCCGCTGGCTGACAGCCTGAACAAGGCGGGCGTCGCGGTGACCTACCAGGCACCGGCCAGCTCGATCGGTCCCCTGCTGCTCAACATCCTGCTCTTCGTCGTGCTCCCGTTCGCGGTCATCATCTTTCTGTTCCGACGGATGGCGCGCAGCACGGGCAGCTCGCTGCAGGGCGTGATGGGCGTCGGACGGTCCAGAGCCAAGGTGTTCGACGCCGAGCGGCCGCAGACGCGGTTCGCCGACGTGGCCGGGTACGCCGGCGCCAAGGCGGAGATCAGCGAGGTCGTCGACTTCCTGCGCAGCCCGGAGCGATACCAGCGCGCTGGCGCTATGGCGCCGCGGGGCGTTCTCATGATCGGCCCGCCAGGTACCGGCAAGACGCTGCTGGCCAGGGCGGTGGCCGGCGAGGCCTCGGTGCCGTTCTTCTCGGTCGCGGGCTCCAGCTTCGTCGAGATGTTCGTCGGGGTCGGCGCTGCGCGGGTGCGGGACCTGTTCGCCGAGGCCCGCAAGGCTGCTCCGGCGATCATCTTCGTGGACGAGATCGACGCAATCGGGCAGCGCCGGGCCGGATCGGGCACGGTAGTCGCCAACGACGAGCGCGAGCAGACCCTCAACCAGCTGCTCTCCGAACTGGACGGGTTCGACCCCAGGTCGGGAATCGTCGTGCTCGGCGCTACCAACCGGCCCGAGGTACTCGACCCTGCGCTGCTGCGGCCCGGCCGGTTCGACCGTCAGGTAGTCATCCCGCTGCCGACGCTGGACGAGCGGACCGCGATTCTCGCCGTGCACTGCAAGGACAAGAAACTCGGTCCGGACGTGGATCTGCAGGTCGTAGCCCGCGGCACGCCCGGCTTCTCCGGTGCGGATCTGGCCAACCTGGCCAACGAAGCGGCTATCTTCGCCGTGCGCGACAAGCGTGACGTACTGACCGCGGCCGACTTCGACGACGCGAGGGACCGGATACTGCTCGGCCGGCGCGAAGACTCCAACGTGCTGCTCCCGGAAGAGAAGCACGCGGTGGCCGTGCACGAGGCCGGGCATGCTCTCGTCGCAGCGCTCTCTGATCACGCCGACCCCGTCGCGAAGGTGACGATCCTCCCGGCCGGGCAGGCGCTCGGGGTCACCCAGCAGCTACCGCTCTACGAGCGGCACCTGTACGGGCAGGACTACCTGACCGAGTCGCTGGCCGTCCGACTGGGCGGGCGCGCTGCCGAGCTCGTCGAGCTGGGCCAGGGCTCGACCGGGGCTGCCAACGACCTTGCATCGGCGACCGACCTGGCTACCAAGATGGTGCGCGAATTCGGGCTGTCGGACAAGCTCGGGCCTGTCGGCTATCCCCAGGGTGGCTCGGTCTTCCTCGGCGACGGCGCCGGCGGTGGCCTGTCGAGCCGGCCGTTCGCCGAGGCTACGCAGGCGGCCATCGATACTGAGGTGGCCAGGTTGCTCCGAGACGCCGAGCAGACAGCGACTTCGCTGATCCGCTCGCACCACTACGAGCTCGGCCAGATCGTCGCACTGCTGCTCGAGCAAGAGACCGTGGACGGCACCGACATCTACGCCATTGTCGGCAGGCCGGTTCCCGAGCGACGTGTGCAGGAGATGACGATCGTGCCGCACGGCGCGTCCGCTTCCGGGACACCTGCGTCGCAGGGTGGTGCAGTGGCGCCGCGCGCCATCGCGGCAGACCCGGACCGCGGCTGAGCGCGCTAACGCCACCAGGGCCTGCGCCGCTGCCGGGCAAGCCGCTCGGCCGGTCCCGCAAGGTCGGCGGCGTGTGCCTCCAGGTGGTCCAGATACTGGCCTACCCACAGTGCATCGGAACGGTAGGCGGCCTGGCTGCCGCACGGTGACCGCGCCTCCGCCGCTGCGATCGCGCTCGGCGGCAGCCCGGATGGGGACGGCTGCAGCACCGCGCCCGCTGGCCTGCCGACCTGCGCAGCCAGCTGGCCGTAGTACCCGGACAGCCCGGCGAGCTGCCGCCCGAGCGCGCTGTGCAGCCCGCCGAGATCCTCGTGCGGGCCGGGACTGCCCGGCAGGCTCGCCATGGAATGGGCAGTGAGCCGCAACCGGGTTGCTGCCATGACCAGCGCCCACAGATCGGTCTTCGCCAGCCGCTTCGAGCCCTGCTCGGTGAGGTAACCGCGAACCGCATCGTCCAGCCTGGTACCTGCCGTCATCGCCGCAGCCGCCCGGTCGGGCCGGTTTGCCCGATCGCCGAGCGCCCAGCCGGCCGCCTGGGTGAGGTAGTCCGCGCCCCGGCGGAACGCGTCCGCCAGGTTGTCGCCGACGACCCCGGAGACCCCGCGCGGCCAGAACAGGAAACCGACCACGAGGCTGACCGCGCAGCCGATGGCAACGTCCTCGACCCGGAGCAGCCCCACCCGCCAGCCCGCCGGCACCAGGAGGTTGAAGAGCACCACCACAGTGATCGTGAAAGCTGCCTGGCCGGCCGCGAACGGCGCAGTCCCGGGCGTGTAAGCGGCTACCAGGACGGCTATCGGGAAGGCGACCCAGAGGGCTGCAGGGCTGGTGCCGATGCCGACCAGCAGCGCCCCGCCGATGGCAAAGCCGACGATCGTCCCGGAAAGGGCGCGCAGCGCCGTGGCGCCAGTGGCCGCAGCGCTGGTCCGCAGCACCGACAGGGTGCCGAGCACTACCCAGAACGCA
Organism: uncultured Actinomycetota bacterium; assembly: GCA_963718765.1. Classification (GTDB taxonomy): domain Bacteria; phylum Actinomycetota; class Actinomycetes; order Streptosporangiales; family Streptosporangiaceae; genus JAJYUU01. Next base: position 425,302 of record CAVQZV010000011.1, on the reverse strand, counting down.
TGCTGAACGTCAGTGAGCTTCGCGACCAATACCGCGGCGGCCAGCGCGATAGCACCGCGGAGACTGTTACGGAACAAGACCGACCGCATGCTGGCGTCGATCGCCACGAGGCCCGCGATCCGCTCCAGGCCGCCCAGCCCGCGCTGGCTGGCCGCCGGCTCAGCCTGGTCAGCTGGCAGGCCGGCCACCCACTTCCAGCGTTCCCTGCTCATCGCGCCGGGGCTCGCCAGGCCGGACGCGATCATCGCCTCTGCCAAAGCAGCCGACGCGGCTACACCGATTGCCTGCGCGCAGAACGCGCTTTCGGCGCGCGCGATGGCTATCTCGGGATCGTCGGCAAGCCGCTGCATCTGGTCAGCGCTGGCCAGCCGGGCCTGCCAGACGTGCTCGAGGTCCATGCTCGTCGCGTCGCCTGACATCACCGCGGCAATCTCCTGCAGGACGCGGACGGATGCGGCCAGGAGCGCACGATCCTCGCCGGTCGCGGCGGGCCGGCCGAGGTGACCGTCGGCGGCGTCGCGGGCCAGCGTTGTGCACCACTCCAGCAGCTGAATAAGACTGGCCAGGGCCTGGTCCGCTGCGGCCAGCCCGATCGGCCGGTACGGCGTTGCCTCGAACATGTTCATCAGGTCGTGATCGCTCGCCACGGCCCGGTCGCGATCAGCGGCCGTGGCGGTTCCGGATGTCGCAGCATCGAGCAGCCGCGCCAGGTCGGCGGCTAGCCGGCCTGCCCGCGCAGCCGGTCACCCTCCGAGCGAGGCGACAGCAAGAGGACGGCCGCGGTGCTGACCGCCGACGCGAGCCACCAGCCCGCCAGGCGCGAGGGCAGCGTGCCAGCTCCGCCCGCCGACGCAATCGGCAGCACGAACGCAAGCAGGCAGGCGGTGACCCCGGGCGCGGCATTGGGTCCCACGGAGCCCGCGAAGTAAACGGCGAACGCCACCGGGATGGTAGCCAGCGTCGCCAGCCACGCAGAACCGCTGACCACGGTACCGATGATCAACGCCGCGCTGCCGGCGATGGCCAGCCCGAGGTGGCCGACCGCCTTGTGGCGCCTCGATCCGCCGAACGAGGTCATCACCAGCGCCCCGAAGCCACCGAAGACCGCAAATACGGCCATCTGCGGGTCGCCGATGACCTTGAAGGTCAGCGCGAACAAGCCCGGTACGACGATCGTGGCACGGATGGCCCGAAGCGCCGCTGGCCGCGACCACGACACTCGAAACCACTGGCCGCCACCTTGCCGCCGGGCACGGCCAAGCGAGCCAGCGGCCTGGCTGCTGGCTGGGCCGGTGACGGTGCTCCGGGTCATGTGCTGTCCACTCTGTCATCGGCGCGCCGCCCGCTCACCTCTCCCCCGCCTGGGCTGCGATTCTGTGTTTTTACCTGACTAAAGTCAGAGATTAAGCTCAGAGAATGAATTCCGCGATGGTGACTCGGGTCCGCAGCTTCAACCGGACCGTCACCCAGCGCATAGGCGCCCTGGACGAGCACTTCCTGGCCCGCGGCCGGCCGCTCGGGCAGTCCCGCTTGCTCTGGGAGATCGGCCCCGGAGGCTGCGACGTACGAGCGTTGCGGCTGCGACTAGGTCTGGACTCGGGTTACCTGAGCCGTCTGCTTCGCTCACTCGAGCGGGACGGCCTCGTGAGAGTGGCACCGGCCCGCAAGGATGGCCGGGTGCGCACTGCGCGGCTAACCAGCGCCGGGCTGGCCGAGCGCGCAGAGCTCGACCGGCGGTCCGATGTGGCTGCCGAGTCCATCCTGGGCGCGCTCAGCGACCCGCAGCAAACGCGGCTCGTGGCCGCCATGGCAGAAGTCCAGCGGCTCCTGACCGCCTCTCAGATCAGCATCGGCGTGGCTGACCCAAGAAAGCCTGCCGCGCGGTCGTGTCTGCTCGCCTATTTTCGCGAGCTGGCCGGCCGTTTCGATGCGGGATTCGATCCTGAGCTCAGCAATCCGGCGCAGGAAGAGGAGATGATTCTGCCCGCCGGGCTGTTCTTGCTTGCCACCCTGTACGGCGAGCCGGTCGGGTGCGGTGCCCTGAAGTTCCATCCGGACGCGCCAGCCGAGATCAAGCGCATGTGGGTGAGCCCGGCGGCTCGCGGGCTCGGTCTTGGCCGCAGGCTGCTGGCCGAGCTAGAGACGCGCGCGACGGACCATGGCGCCGCCGTTGTCCGACTCGAGACAAACCGGGCTCTGGCGGAGGCGATCGGCCTCTACCGCTCCTCGGGCTATCGCGAGGTCAGGCCCTTCAACGCGGAGCCCTACGCGCATCACTGGTTCGAGAAGGCGCTGACGAGCGCTGTCTAGGCTTGCCAATGTGGCGACGAAGGCCGACCGGCGCAGGAGCGACTCCAGGCAGGTTCCGGCCGCGATGCGGCGGGACGTCCGGCTGCTCGGCGAGATCCTTGGCCAGGTTATCCGTGAGTCCGACGGTCAGGATCTGCTCGACGACGTGGAGAACCTGCGGCACCGGGTGATCGACGCGCGGCGCCACGACAGCGTCGGCGGCGAGCACGACAGCACAGACCGAGCCGCTGCAGACGAACACGCAGCGGCGCTCGTAGCGCGCTGGCCAGCCGGGCGGGCGGAAGAGGTCGCCCGTGCCTTCACTGTCTATTTCCATCTGGCGAACCTGGCCGAGGAGCACCAGCGGATCCGCGTCCTGCGGGAACGCGACACGGGCGACGAGCCCGTGCGTGAATCGCTTGCTGCCACGATGGGCAGCCTGGGCAGCACCATCGGCGTTGACGCCCGCGCCAGGCTGCTGACCGGACTCGAGGTGCATCCGGTCCTGACCGCGCATCCGACCGAGGCCAGGCGGCGCGCCGTCACCGAGGCACTGCGCCGCATCGGCAGGCAGCTCGATCTGCTGGACAGCTCAGAGGGAGGCGCGTCTGGCCAGGCTGAGGCGCTCCGCCGGCTGCGCGAGGAGATCGACCTGCTGTGGCGTACCTCGGCGCTGCGCAGCGCGGCGATGCAGCCGCTGGACGAGGTGCGTTCCGCCACCGCAATCTTCGATGAGACGCTGTTCCGGCTCGCGCCGAGCGTCTACCGGTCCCTGGACCGGGCCCTGCTGGGCGAGCGGTCCGGAGCGGTGCCGCCGGCGGCGCCCGCGTTCCTCCGGTATGGCAGCTGGATCGGGGCTGATCGCGACGGAAACCCGTCCGTCACGTCCGATGTCACCGAGCAAGCCGCGAACATCCAGGCCGACCACGCGCTGCGCGCGCTGGAAAACGCGACCACGAGGATCGGCCGGTCGCTGACCATCGACGCCGGGCTACTCGGTGCCCTCCCGTCGCGGAACGGCACCAGCGGAACGGCCCCGTCCTACTCAGCGCTCGTCACCGCGCTGGACGCGGTGCGGGAGGCTTACCCGGCTGTGGTGGGCGATCTGGTCTCGCACGCCCCCGGCGAGCCGTTCCGTGCGTTCCTGCTCTACGCCGCCCAGCGGCTGCAGGCCACCCGGCTGGGCACGACAGCGCTCGTCCCCGGATACGCCTCGGCGGCGGAGTACCTGGCCGACGTGCGGCTGGCGCAGCGTGCGCTGACCGAGGCAGGCGCTGCCCGCCAGGCATTTGGCGAAGTTCAGCACCTCATCTGGCAGACAGAGACCTTCGGATTTCACCTGGCTGAACTGGAGATCCGCCAGCACAGCGCCGTGCACGCCGCGGCGCTGGGTGAGCTGCACGCCGGCGGGCCGTTGTCCCCGCGGGCCAGGGAGGTGCTGGCCACGATCGCCGCGATCAAGGCGATCCAGCGGCGGCACGGCGTGCACGCGTGCCGCCGCTACGTCGTCAGTTTCACGACGTCGGCCGCCGACATCGCGGCGGTGTACGAGCTAGCCGGGTACGCCTGCGCCGGCGACCCGCCGGAACTGGAAGTGGTGCCGCTGTTTGAGAGCGGCGAGGATCTGGCGTGCGCGGTACGGATCCTGGACGACATGATCGCGCTCTCCCCCGTCGCGCGACGACTCGCTGCGAACGGCCGGCGCCTTGAGGTCATGCTCGGCTACTCGGATTCCGCCAAGGAGCTAGGCATGGTGAGCGCCACGCTCCAGCTCTACCGCACCCAGCTGGACCTCGCCCGGTGGGCGGCCAGCCGGGATATCCGGCTGGTGCTGTTCCACGGGCGCGGCGGAGCGCTTGGCCGCGGCGGAGGCCCGGCCGGACGGGCGGTACGCGCCCAGGCGCCCGGATCGGTGGGCGGCCGGTTCAAGGTCACCGAGCAGGGCGAGGTGATCTTCGCCAGGTACGGGCACCCCGTCATCGGTCAGCGCCACCTCGAGCAGGTCACGTCGGCGGTACTGCTGGCGTCCGCAGGCGGGGTCGCCACGCGTGAGGCAGCGGCAGACGACCCGGCCGCTGCCGCCGCCAGCGTCGCGAACGTGCTGGAAGCTGCCGCGCTGCACGCCTATCGCGAACTCGTGGCGGCGGACGGATTCGCCGAGTGGTTCGCCCGCCTGAGCCCGCTGGGCGAGCTCGGCGGCATGCGCCTGGGCTCCCGGCCAGCCCGCCGCGGCCTGGCAGCACCCGCCGGGCTAGCCGACCTCCGGGCCATCCCATGGGTGTTCGCCTGGGCACAGACGCGCATTAACCTGCCGGGCTGGTACGGCCTCGGCAGCGGGCTGGCGGCGGCGGTCGACGCACCCGGCGGCATGGCCGCGGTTCAGGCCGCCTACCGGGACTGGCCGCTGCTGGCGGTCATGCTGGACAACGCCGAGATGAGCCTGGCCAAGACCAACCGCCGCATCGCGGTCCGTTATCTCGAGCTCGGCGGGAACGCCGACCTGAGCGCGCGTCTGCTGCGCGAATACGACCTGACCAGAAAACTTGTTCTCGAGGTCACCGGCCACGATCGGCTGCTTGCTGACCGCGCCGTGCTGGCGCGGGCCGTCGCGCTCCGGGACCCGTACGTCGACGCCCTGTCGCACCTGCAGTTGCGCGCGCTCGCCGAGCTGCGCGCTAGCACCGATCCGCGCGAGCACGCGGAGCTGGAGCGGTTCCTGCTGCTCACCGTCAACGGCGTGGCTGCCGGGCTGCAGAACACCGGCTAAAGCCGCTGCGACGCCGGTCAGCCGGCGGGCGCCCGTGTGATATCAATGCGAAATGGCCAGCCGCCCGCAGCCCGTCGTGGGCACCGCCGACACCGGACTGCCAGAGCTGCTGACCCTAGAGCGGATCGAGGACGACCTGTTCCGGACCGTCGTCGTGAGCCGGAGCCGGCCGGCCTGTTCGGCGGCCAGGTGGCCGCGCAGGCGCTCCGGGCCGCGGCCGAGACGGTGCCATCCGGCCGGCAGCCCCACTCCCTGCATGGCTACTTCCTCAGCAGAGGAGATGCCTCGCAGCGGGTGCTGTTGACGGTCAACCGAGACCGGGATGGCGGCTCGTACTCCAACCGCCGGGTGATCGCCGTGCAGAACGGCAAGGTCATCTTCAACATGGCCGCTTCCTTCCACCAGCCCGAGGATGGCCCGGCCTATCAAGCCCATGCCGCGCCGCAGGTCGAGCCGCCCGAGGACTTGCCCGACACCGAGCGGCGCATGCCCATGCATGGCGTCCAGATGCGGGTACCAACGCAGCCGCAGCCCGGCCAGCAGTGGCCGGCCCGGGTCTGGCTCCGGTCACGGCACGCGCTGGACGGCGACATCCTGCACGCCTGCGCCCTGACGTATGTGTCTGACATGTTCACTGGTCACTCCGCGGTGCCGGGCATCGTCATCGGCGGGCCGCTCACCAGCGTCGACCACTCCCTGTGGCTGTACCGGCCGGTCGCCCTTGACGACTGGGTGCTGATGGACCTGCAGCCGGAGGCCGGATTCGGCGGTCGCGCTACCTACTCCGGGCGAATATTCAGCCGGGACGGAGCGCTCTGCGCAGGTATCGCCCAGGAGACCCTCTTCCGGTCATCCACGGCTTATCTCCCAGTAGGCTAGTTTCCGGCATAATCCGCCGGACAATATTAAGTTAACCGGTCAGTCTGGACTCAGGCTGTGCCGCGATTTATTCTGGCGATACTCAGGCTATTTACGGTTTCGCCACAGGGTTGTGACCTTATCGTGACATAGTCACGTCGGTAGGCGGCGTGATGGCCGGTTGCCCCGCACTTGCTGGCGCGGACCCGCCCGGCCGGGCTGGAGGAGGGCGATGCGCCGGGGCAGGGTCTGGGCGGCGGCACTGGGCGTCGCAGGCCTTGCGGCGATGGCGATCGGCATCGTGATGACGCCGTCCCCCCGGAGCGCAACCAGGCTGCCCGGCGACCTCGCGGTCTTCGGCCAGACGTCCACTGTCGGCGCGCTGTTCACGCTCAGCGGCTCCGGGCAGCCGCAGAATCACTTCTGCACAGCCAGCGTTGTCGACAGCCCGACCGGGAACCTCATCGTCACCGCCGCACACTGCATGCAGGGCCAGCGCCTGGGACACATCGTCTTCGTGCCCGACTACTCGGCCGGGCTCGCACCGTACGGGCTGTGGACGGTAACAAACGTGATCGAGGACCAGCCCTGGCTCGCATCTGGTGATCCCGACGACGACTTCGCCTTCCTGGTGGTGAGTCAGCGGGGCAGTCAGGTTCCGGTACAGAACCTGACCGGGGGCGAGATGGTCGGCGTCGGCGACTCGCCCAGGGGGCCAGTGGTCGTGGCGGGTTACCCGAACCTCCAGAACACGCCCGTCAGCTGCAAGAACACCGTGACCGCGTTCAGCGCCACGCAGTTCGAGTTCGACTGTGACGGCTTCACCGACGGGACGAGCGGCAGTCCGCTGCTGGCTGACCTGCCCCCGGTCGGCCCGGGAACACACTCGACGCCCGGCACCGCTGCGACGGTGATCGGCGTGATCGGCGGCTACGAGCAGGGCGGTTACACCGCGTCGGTGTCCTACGCCGCCCGGTTCAGCTCCCGCTTCGAGGATTTGTATCAGACGGCGGTCATGGCCTCGAGCCAGTTAATTGCGCCCCGGGCCGCGCCGAGCGTCGTCGGTATTAGTGTTGCCTGGTGAAAACGGCAGGGCAGGCTGACCAGCTGCCCCCTGCGTTCCTGTTCGATCTCGACGGCACTCTCATCGACAGCGTCTACCAGAACGTCATCGCCTGGCGCGCAGCGCTGGCGAAGCTGGACATCGACCTGTCCGTCTGGCGGATCCACCGCCGGATCGGGATGAGCGGAGGCCTGTTCGTGTCGGCCTTGCTGCGGGAGACCGGCCGGTCGCTGTCGGCCGCTGACATTGAGCTGCTCCAGCAGGACCACGCGGCTGAGTACCTGGCGCAGATCGACTCGGTGCGGCCGCTGCCCGGCGCCCGCGAGCTGCTCGCGATGCTCACCAGCCTGGGCATCCCGTGGGCTATCGCGACGAGCGGCCGGCGTGTCATGGCGGAGACTGCGCTCGGCATCCTCGGCCTGCCCGGCGACACCCCGATGGTCACCAGGGACATGGTGCAGCACGCCAAGCCCGACCCCGACCTGTTCCTTGCCGCCGCCGCCATGATCGGGGTCGAACCTGGCCACTCCTGGGTCGTGGGTGACAGCGTCTGGGACCTGCTGGCAGCGCGGCGAGCCGGCGCGCTCGGCATCGGGCTGCTATCCGGCGGGTACGGGCGCGAGGAGCTGGAGCGAGCTGGTGCCTACCGGGTGTACGCCGATCCCGGTGAGCTGCTGGCCCGCGCCGACGAGGTCGGCGTCAGGATCTGAGACAACTTGCGAGCGAGGCAGGTCCTGCTATACCGGGAACTATGACCGATGACACGGTAGCCGCTCAGATGCGACGGGCCGGGACGGCCTTGCTCCGCCAGCTTGACGACGAACAGCGGCAGCTCGGGTCGCTGCCGTTCAGCGACGACGCGGCGCGGCGCTGGATCGAATACCGCCCTGAGGACCGGCCCGGAGCGTGCCTGGCCTTCCTCAGCCCCGACGCCCGCAAGGCTTCCCACCGGCTGCTCGCAACCGCGCTGAGCGACCGGGCGTTCGCACAGGCGATGGCGATCGTGGCGCTCGAGGAGGTCCTCGACCGGCGGGAATCGGGCGCGCTGCGCCGGCACATCGGCGGCTACTGGGTGAGCGTCTTCGGTGATCCGGCCGACGACGATGCCTGGTCGTGGCGCTTCGAGGGCCACCACGTGTCGGTCACGATGACCGTCGCCGGCGACGCGGTGTCACCCACTCCGGTGTTCTTCGGCGCCAATCCGGCGCGGGTCACCTACGGCGGGCACACGGTGTCCCGGCCGCTGGCTCCCGAGGAGGACATTGGCCTGGCGCTGCTGCAGGAACTGGGTCCGGCCGGGCGGTCCGTGGCCATAGTGGCCAGCGAGGCGCCCGCCGACATCCGGACCGCGACCCAGCCCCGCGCCCAGCCGGAGCTGCACCCCATGGGTGTTCCGGCCGCTGGCCTCGGCCTCACGGCCCGCGCGCTGCTCGACGAGCTGGTGGCCCTGTACCTGGAGCGGCTGGTCCCTGCGCTGGCCGACCGTGAAGCCGACCGGATAGCCGGCAGCGAGCTCTACTTCGCCTGGGAAGGCCCGGCGACGCCTGGTACCCGGTACTACTACCGGGTGCAGGGCGACGACCTGCTCATCGAGTACGACAACACCGACGATGGCAACCACGCGCACACGGTGCTGCGCCGCCCGCACAGCGATTTCGGGGATGACATCCTGGCCGCGCACTACGGCCAGGCCCACGCGCCCTAGAACCCCGGATTCGCGGTCGAGATGTCGTACGTGCTGCCCCAGTACCACTGCGTCGCGTTGGCGCCCGGCACCATGTGGGCAACGCCGGTCGGGTCAGCGATCCACCAGCGGACGCGTGACTGCATCCAGGACGGCAGCGTCGAGATATCCGCCTGCACGGCCGGCCACTCGGAGCGCATCGTGTACAGCCGCGCTCTCGCGGTCGGATCCTGTCCCAGTTTCTGCGCCACCCAGATCGCCGCCCCCGCGGGGGTTGCATCGCCCGGCTCGATATCGAGCACCGACGCCCCGGGGTTTGTGCCCTGGGTGTCGATCCAGATCGTCGGCCGGCCCGCCACTGCGGCTGCTTGGACGGCGTACCGCCCGGTGGAGTACGTGGCGATCACGTTCCCGGCCGGGATCGCGCCCGGGATGACCGAGTCGTAGAACTGCAATGGCTGCTCTGGCGCAGTCTGCGCGGGTGACGCTGACGGCGCCGCCGACGGCTCGCCGCTCGCGGGCTGGCCGCTGGCGGGAGCTGCCGCGGCAGAGTCCCGGGCCTGACGCCGACCTGCCAGCCGACGACTTGCCCTGGCTTGCCCCCTTGCCCCGGTTACCGTGCGCGGGCCCAGCTGGCCCATCGGCGATCGCCGACGCCGCGGCGACCGCGGGCGCAGCGGCAGCCATGGCGAGTGGAGCCGAGATGGCCTGGACCGTCTCCGCTGACGCCTCATATCCGCCAAGGAGCGAGGCGCCGTGAGCGGCGCCGGGCCCGTGCCTCGGTTTGCCGTCAGCAACCGCGGTGAGATGACCGGTAACCGCCAGCGCGCGCGATGGCCCGGCAGCGACTCCACTCGCCACGGCCGCCGCAGCCGCAATGGCGGTTGCGGCGCAGAGGCCAAGCCAGGACGGCCGGCCTGTGCCGCGGAACGTCGTCCGGGGCTGGCTGAACGATGAACGGTGGCGGGACTGATAGCGGGGAGCCACGATGTGCCTTCGGTCGGGCCGAGAGCTTCGGCGTGAACCAGAGCGCCAGCCGGAGGCAGCTAACCTGGCCACGGCGGCAGCACGGGATGTGCCGCGGGACAAGGCGACGCGTTGCCCTGAGGGACAACCATCTCGAAGCTGGGTACATTCAGTCTTCAGCGGTGAACGCCCAGGATCATCAGTTTATGCCTGAAATAGTATGACTTGGGTTACATGACGGTTTCGGAGCGTGAGTTGACCCCACGGCCCACGGCTATCGAGGCGCTGGCGGCGCAGCCAGCCGCAGCGGCGCTCGTACTCGACTTCGACGGTGTGCTCGCGCCGATCGTGGAGGACCCCGAGACCAGCGCGATTCCCGAACGAGCCGCAGCGAGCCTGACCTACCTCACCGCCTCGCTCGGCACGGTGGCGGTCATCTCGGGTCGCCCGGCCAGCTTCCTGGCAGGCAGGGTGCGCGTGCCGGGTATCCGACTGCTGGGCTCGTACGGCATGGAGCAAGTCAAGGACGGGAACGGGCAGCTTGCCACCGCCGCCGCACCGTGGATCACAGCCGTGGGCAGCGCCCGCGAGCAGCTAGCCGGCCTGCTGGGGACGCTGGCCGGAGTGCGGATCGAGACCAAGCCCATCTCGGTGGCGGTGCACTGGCGACAGGCCCCTGACCGGCACACCGCAGCTGCCGAGGTGGAAAAAGCCACGGCCCGGGTGGCGGCAGCCACCGGGCTGCGCCTGGAGCCGGGCAAGCTGGTGTCCGAGCTGCGGCCGCCGATCGACATCGACAAGGGCTCTGCGGTGGCGGCGCTGATCCGGGAAGCCCGGCCCGCCGTGACCGTCTACGCGGGCGACGATCTCGGCGACCTGCCAGCGCTGCGCGCGGTACATGAGGCGGGCGGCTACGGGCTCGCCGTCGACCACGGAGCGGAGACCGACCCTAGGCTGCTGGCTGTGGCGGATCAGGTGATCGCGGGCACCGACGGATTCGCTGACTGGCTGGCCGAGCTAGCCAGCGCCGTTCAGGACGAGTGATCCCTGACTAGGAGGAATATGTCGACCGTCATCCCGTCCCACGACGTCGTGGTGGTGCGCCAGGCAGACGCGGAGGTCCTCGGCGGCGGACCGGTCACCGGCCGGCTGTACGCCGATAGCAGCGCCACCGGCGGCGCGCTGACCAGCCAGCGGATCACGCTGAGCGGCGGCGCAGCGGGCGCGACACCGCATCACCACACGACCGCCAGCGAGTTGTTCTACGTCCTCAGCGGATCCGCGGAGCTGCTCGCCGGCGAGCGTATCGTCACTGTCGCGGCAGGAGACCTGGTAGTCGTGCCGACGGAAACCGTGCACGCATTCGCTGCCGCCGCTGACCGTGACGCCGACCTGCTGATCATCCTTACTCCCGGAGTCGAGCGGTTCGAGTACTTCCGGCACCTGCAGCGAATCGCGACCGGCTCGGCCCCGCTGGAGAGCATCCTCGAGGTGCAGGACCGGTACGACAATCACTTCGACGATAGCCAGCTCTGGCAGCAGACACTCGCCTCCCGACTGTGAATCGATGCGCACGGCGCACGGCGCATTGCGACCGCGTCTGGTAGAAAATGGCGCCATGCGCGTGGTCGAGATCCGCCGATGCCCGGTTAAGTCGATGCAGGGCGAGACGCCGAGCGAGGTTGTTGTTGACGCGGCCGGCGTTGCGGGCGACCGGGCCTACGCGCTCGTCGACAGCGAGACCAGCGCGGTGGCTAGTGCCAAGGACCCGCGCCGATGGGCGGCCTTGCTCGGATTCTCGGCCCGCTTCTCCGCCCAGCCGGGATGCGGCCAGCCCGTCACGATCACACTGCCAGGCGGCGGTCAGGTGTCGAGTACCGACCCGGACATCGACCGGCAGTTGTCCTCTGCCGCGGGTCGTACGGTCACCCTGAGCGGCATCCCTGCTTCCGGCGCCCGCTACGACGAGGTCTGGCCCGACATCGAGGGGCTGGCCCCCGAGGAATTCGTGGCCTCGCTGCAAACCGGGCAGACCAGCGCCGGCGAGGCGGTCAGCGCCCTCCCGGTGGGCATGCTGGCTCCCGGCACCTTCCAGGACGTCGCGCCAGTCACGATCCTCACGACTGCGTCCCTGCGAGCGGCCCGCCGTCTGCATCCCGGCGGCGACTGGGACCCCAGGCGGTTCCGCATGACGATACTCATCGACGCCGACGGTGAGCAGTTTCTCGAGAACGACTGGCTCGGCCGCACTCTGACAATCGGCACCGTCCGCCTGTCGGTCTTCGCCCCCACCCCGCGGTGCGTGATGGTCACGCTCGGCCAGCCGGGCCTCGGTGCCGACCGCGGAATACTCACAACCGTGGCGCGGCACAACCGAGCCGAAGTCCCTGGGGCAGGGATGTTTGCCTGTCTCGGTGCGTACGCCGGCGTCGACACGGGCGGCACGATCAGAATCGGCGACGACGTCGATCTGAGCTAATCCGGCGCCCGAAGAATCCCCTGTTGCGCAGGTCACATTCCGATTAGGATTTGCCGACACCGTGCTGGTGGGGACGGGCAGGTATGCCCCGAGCAGGTCAGAAGGGGCGGGTTATCGCGTGGTGAGCTGTGCCTTTGCCCTGCGCTGGATCTGCGAGCGACCATGACGGCGGGCGCCGCCGTCGCGCCAGTGCGCCCGACCTTGCCAACGACACCAGGCCTCGGACGCTGACGTGATGCTGGAGGCCTGCAAGCAGTGCGCTGCGCCCGTCGATTCAACCGACAAGTTCTGCGAGAGCTGCGGCCGGGAACTGGCGCCGGCTGATGTCGGCGTCAGCTCCGCCGCGGCCGCCGCGTGCCAGAACTGCGGGTCGTCAGCCATGACCGCCGACGGGTACTGCGAGCAGTGCGGGCGCAAGGCGCCGTCCGGACGCGATCACGTGGAGATCGACCTCTGCTCTCTCGCCGGCATCACCGATCGCGGCCGGCGCCACCGCCGTAATGAAGACGCCATGGCGCTGGCCGTAACCCAGACACCCGCTGGCCCAGCGGCTCTCGCGGTCGTCTGCGACGGCGTGTCAACCTCGCAAAGGCCCGACGACGCGTCCCTCGCCGCGGCCGAGGCGGCCATCCGGGTGCTAGCAGCTGGCGCACGCACGCACACGCCAGCCGCCGACGCCCTCACGTCCGCGACCGTCGCGGCGCAGAAGGCGGTTCAGGACATGGCCGCCGATTCCGAGGACGCACTCGCGACCACGATCGTGTGCGCGTGCGTCACCGCCAATGCAGTCACGGTGTGCTGGGTCGGTGACAGCCGGGCGTACTGGCTTGGCGCAGATCACGGGGACGCACGGCTCCTCACCCGTGACGACTCGATCGGCGAGCACCTCGTCGCGGCAGGGGCGCTCACCGAGGCCGAGGCCGTCGAATCCCCGCATGGGCACGTGCTGACACGCTGGCTCGGTGCCGATGCCGAGCACGCCGAGCCGCATACGGCTTCATTCGAGCCGCCTGGGCCAGGCGTCCTGCTTCTCTGCTCAGACGGCCTGTGGAACTACGAGCCCAGCGCAGCTGGTCTAGCTGAGCTGATGCCTCCCGAGGCTCTGCAGAACCTACCCGGCGCCGCAGCGGCGCTTATTGAGTTCGCCCTCGACCGCGGCGGTGAGGACAACATCACCGCCGTGCTCGTATCGTTCCCGCCCCGTTAGAGCCGCCGTGCCACTCCAATCTCAAGAGCCGGCGTCAATGAGCGCACCCGACTTCTCTCTCGAGATCTTCCGCAGCGAATACCTGCCGACCGGCGCCCGCGAGGTCAACCGATCGTGACGGTCACAGCGGCGGACTCGGTCGCTACCGAGCAACCGTCCGCGTGGCTAGCTGGAGATCAGGAAATGACTCTTTCGCAGCTGCCGACGCCTTCGGTCGATGCGGTCGTCACTGCCACGGACGACGGACACGCAGCGCTGGCACTAGCCACAGCCGTCCACGCGCAAGACGCGACGCTAGTGAGCCCGACCGGGTGAGCCACCGCGTCTGGCGCTTGACGCGGATATCTGCGCGGGTGTAGTTCACGAAGCAGATCCGCTCCAAGTCGATCGCTGGTGACGGCTCCGGGTCGGCGCCGCCCCGGAAGGAGAGCAGATGACCGGAATCAAGCGTGCTTTAGTTGCAGTCCCCGCGGTCGTGCTCGGGCTGAGTGTGTCCGCCGCCGTGGCAGGCACGACGAGCAACGCAGCAACGGTAATCACGGGAACAGCGGGTGCGAGCACCGCCGCATGTCTCGCGCACGTCCCTGGCGATTTGAGCGAAGACTGGTACAACTACTACACGCCGGGGTGCACGGGTCACGACGAGCCGGAGCTCGATCCGGTCTCGACAGCGTCGCGCTCCGCGCAGAACGTCACCTGGCACGTGCAACTGCCGGCGGACGGGACGTTCCCGGTATCGAGCGTCGGGCCGACGTTCTGGTTCGGCGGCACGGTCAAGGACCCGAACCCGCACAAGATCGGCCAGGAGGGATTCCTGGAGCTGCAGTTCTATCCCGACTCGTTCACCAAGAACTGCGGGTCGACCGGAAGCTTCTCCATCGTGCACGCGCCCGACGTCTACACGGCGTGCTCGCCAGTCTGGACGCTGAAGAAGCAGGGAAAGCAGATCGCCGAGCCGGCCGCGTTCAACGGGATGATCACGGACGCTGGGGGAAAGGCGCCGTTCGTCATGCATGCCCTCGACATCGTCGACGTCCACATCTGGGCGCCGGGCCCGAGCTCGCCCTACCAGGAGCAGGTCGCGGACGAGACGAGCGGACAGACGTCGAGCGTGCTCGTGCTCATCAGCCCGAAGGACGGCCCGCTGACTCCGGAGTTCAGCACGCAGGAGATCGGCAATGCGCTCGACTGGGGCGGCGTCTGGGACACGCCTATGGCGTTCGTCTGGGAGATCGGCCACTCGGACGAGTACGGCTCCACTCCGGGCGCGTTCTGCGTTCCGGGTCAGACAAACTGCGGCTCGTTCAACTCCGCTAACTGGGCAGGGTTCCAGCCGATCCGGATCTTCAGCGCAACTTTCGGTGACGGCTCACAGCAGCAGCACTGGGCCGCGGTCACGGATACCGGAGGGAAGGCCGAGGTGCTCGGCAACTCGTTCGTCGGCCCCACCGACTGCACCGCGTACGGCGGCCCGTTCTGCATCTACCCGTGGTTCTCGTCGGATGGCGCAGCGATCAACTTCGGCGTCGGCCCCAGCAACCTCGGGGGCGTGGACCAGTTCGCACAGACGGCTACCTGCCCGTCGACCGGCGTCTTCCCGGATCTAACGTACTGCGACACGATCATCAGCTAGCCACCGACGACGGCAGGCCGGACGCGTTTCCGCGGAAACGCGTCCGGCTACGTTTGGGGCGGCACGAAGGGGTGAGGGGATCGCCGTGGCACGTGCTCGGCAGATCCTGTTCATCCAGGGCGGCGGCGCGGGCGCGCATGACGAGTGGGACGACAAGCTGGTCAACAGCCTGCGGCGAGCACTCGGGAGCGAGTATGAGGTCCGCTATCTGCGCATGCCCGAGGAGAGTGACTCGACCTATGCCCGGTGGAGCGCGGCGATCCGGTGCGAGATGGCGGACTTGGACGACGGCGCGGTCGTGGCCGGCCATTCGGTAGGCGCCACCATCCTCGTCAATGCGATCGCCGAACAGCCGCCGGGAGGCCTTGAGGCGATCGTGCTGATCGCCGCTCCCTTCGTCGGCGCGGGCGGATGGACCAGCGACGAGTTCGCGCCGATGAGTGACCTCGGCGCGAGGCTGCCGCTAGGCACGCGGGTGCACGTATTTCACGGACTCCAGGACGAGACCGCTCCGCCTTCGCATGCCGACCTGTACGCGCTGGCGATCCCGCACGCGCTCGTGCACAAGCTGCCTGGGCGGGATCATCAGCTAAACAACGATCTGAGCGAAGTGGCTGAGGCGGTCCGTTTCAACTAACGAAGCGCCGCTGGAAACAGGTAAATGCTCCATCAGATTACATTAAGGATGATATCCTTCAACTCAATCAGAGTTTCGATTCGATAGCTGGCCTGTGAAAAGTCATCTGCTTTTGTAAAGTCGTTATGGACAATGACACAGTCAATACCGGCCGCCACGGCCGAGTTCAGCCCTCTGGATGAATCCTCTACAACCAGCGTCTCTTCTCTGGTGGCTCCGAGGCGCTTCAAGCCGGTCAGGTATGGTTCCGGGTGCGGCTTCGTGAGGTTATAGTCCTCGCGAACAAGAGCGAAATCCATGAATTGCATAACTTGGCGCTTTTCATGGATAATTTCAAAATCTACACGTTTCGCAGTCGTCACGATGGCCATGCGGACGTATTTTGACAGTTCAGCGAGAGTTTCAACGACGCCCTCAATCTCAATGGCTTCTGTTCTAAGATATTGCTGGTAATAATCATTACGAACCTCACGCTGCCTGCTGATGGTCTGTTCATCAATACCTGCGGCCCTGGCTTGGGCCCAAGTGCCCAATCCCTGGCTCATGTCCCGGAGATATTGATCCTTGTCCAAAGTCAAACCAATATCCGCCAGGGCGCGTTCTCCAGCTTTGTAATACCAGAACTCGGTATCCACCAGAACACCATCATGATCGAAGAGGATGTACCTTTTCACTCTTGATCCTTTCCGGCAGTTACCTCAGACCGGGATGGCGGCGCCGTTGACGAGCTGGGAGTCAGGCGCGGCGAGGTAGACGTAGCTGCACGCTATGTCGGCCACCTTCGGCCAGGACTCGTGGTCGGCAGTCGGCATGGCCGCGCGGTTGGCCGCCGTGTCGATAATGCGCGGCACGACGCAGTTGACCGTAATCCCCGTACCGCGCACCTCGTCGGCCGCCATCTCCACGAGGCGCAGCACGCCGAGCTTGCTGACCGAGTACGGGTAACCCGCGCCCGCGCTCGCCACTCCGGCATGGCTGGCTGTGTGCACGATGCGGCCCGCGCCGACCGGAAGCATGGCTCTCAAGGCGTTTTTCGTGACAATCGCCGCTGACACCAGGTTGAGCTGCAGCTGAGCGTTGAGCTCGGCCGGGTCGAGCTCAGCCAGCGGCCGCCTCGGCGCATAGCCGCCGATGGTGTTGAGCACCGCCCAGGGAGCGGGACGCGATCCGAGCAGGGCGGCCACTGCCGAGTCGTCAAGCACGTCGACGGTCTCGTAGCTGACGCCGCTCAGCTGGTGCTCGACGGCCGGCCGAACGCGGTCCGCGCCGATCACCACCGCGCCCGCGCTGGCAAACGCGGCCGCCACTCCCGCGCCGAGGGCACCAGCCGCGCCGAACACCACGACGTCGCGACGGGACAAACCTGTGTCGACCACGTTCCCTCCACTTCCCTGCCGTCAGCCAATCGTCAGCGAGGCGACCAGGTACGCGACGCCGAACGGATCGTCGTCGTACCGGATCACGCTCGCCGGGCGCTGTCCGTCCGTAGCACCCGCCAGCACTTGCCACGCGGGCCGGCCCGTAGCCATCAGCGCACTCGCGAGCGCCGCGTCGAGCGCGAGCAGGGCCGGCAGGTCACCGTCTCGGATGGCCCTGCCGACCTCAGTATCGAAGCCGGCGCTGCGCTCATCCAGGTAACCCGGAGCTTTCACGCCGCGGCGGGCGCTGCCATCCGCCATCACCAGCAGCGCTGCCCGCACAGCGCTCTGCGCGAGCGACGCGCCGAGGGCTGCGCACGCTGAGGCCGGCTCGTTCGCTCCGACCTCCTGCAGTTCACGCCGGCCGTGGTAGCCAGCCTCGTCGAGGAGACGGCCGCCGAGGCCGAGTGGCAGCGGAAGAGCCTCCGCCGCCGAGGCCGGTGCGCCGAGGCCGGGCGCGTAGCGCGACAGGTCCAGCCCCGCCCTCGCGGCGTCCCAGGTGCGGGTCCGCTGTCCCGCGCCGACGACGACGATGACGTCGGGATCGGCCCGCACGAGGGCATCGGCTGCATCACGGCACGCCTGGCGAAGCTCGGGAACGACCGGATCGGCGCCGGTCAGCTCGCGCGCGAGCAACGGCGCGGCGGGGCACAGGGCGGCTGCGGTCAGCACCGGTTATGCCAGTCCGCGGACCGTGCGGGCGGGCGGCCGGTCGCCGCGGATGGTCGCCACCATGTCGACCACCTGCCGGGACTGGAGCACCTGGTGCACCCGGAATATCCGGGCGCCGTGCCACGCGCTCACCGCCGTCGCCGCTAGCGTGCCCGGAAGCCGGTGCTCCGGTGGCAGGTCAAGGCTCTCGCCGACGAAGTCCTTGTTGGACAGCGAGACCAGCACCGGCCAGCCCGTTGCGGTCAGCTCAGCGAGCCGCCGGGTGACCTCCAGCGAATGCCAGGTGTTCTTGCCGAAGTCGTGCGCGGGGTCGAGGACGATCCGGTCGGGCGGGACCCCGGCGGCTAGCGCGCGGTTTGCCTGCCGGAGCGTCTGTGCCAGCACGTCGGCCATCACGTCGGGATAGGCAACCCGGAACGGCCTGGTGCGCGGGCGCTGTGTGCCGACGTGCGCGCAGACGAGCCCGGCGCCCAACTCGGCGGCCACCTCGGCAAGCCGCTCGTCGAATCCGCCCCAGCTGTCGTTGAGCAGGTCGGCACCGGCCTCGCACGCGGCGCGACCCGTCTCGTGCCGCCACGTATCGGCGCTGATGACGATGTCCGGGTAACGCGTCCGGATCGCCGCGATGAACCCGGCGATGCGGCGGATCTCCTCGGCAGCATCAACCGCCAGGCCGGGCGCGGCCGGGATGCCGCCGACGTCGATGATGTCGGCGCCCTCGGCGATGGCCTGGTCGACGCGGTCGAGCGCGGCCGACTCTGTCCAGGTCGCTCCGGGCTGGAAGAACGAGTCCGGGGTCCGGTTCACGATCGCCATGATGAGCGGCTGCCCAGGCGGGAACGCGTGCTTGCCCAGCCGGAGCATCCCGCCTGGGTCCGGACCGTCGGCCCGGCCCGGCCGCGAATCGCGGGTGTCGCTCATCGCGCGCGGACCGTCGCCGCCGGCGGCCGCTCGGTGACGGGGACGGGCCGGCTGACCCGGACCGCCCGCCCCGCCGCGTCACGGACGAACTGCTGCAGGCTACTTCCGGCCGGTGCATCGGTCCCGCCGCCCCGGCGGCGCTCGGCGACCAGCAGCAACTCGGCCGCCATGAGCGCCAGGTCGTGGTTGGCCTGGTGACGGTGCGCACGAGAGCCGAGATCGACCTGAGCAACCGCGTCCAGCCCGTGCCGGGAGACGGTGTCCATGAGAGTGGCCAGCTCGACGCCGTATCCGACCGGGATGGACAGCGATTCCATCAAGGTGCGCCGGGCGGCCCACTCCCCTGCCAGGGGCTGCACGACCCCGGCGAGCTCCGGCCACCACAGGCTGATGAGGGGCCGCACGACGAGCTCGGTCACCCGGCCGCCTTCCGTCGACATCGAGCCGTCGTTTTCGGTCCGTACCCGGGTGTAGAAGCCCTTCACCAGCTGCACCTGCTCGTCGGCCAGCAACGGCCCGACAAGCCCGGACACAAAGTGCGGCCCCCACCGCGTCAGGTCGGCGTCCACGAAGACAACCAGGTCACCCTTGCTGACCAGCAGCGACTTCCACAGCGCCTCGCCCTTGCCGGGAAAGCTGCCCGCCGAGGGCATCACCTCGCTGGTCCGGTGCACGACAGCGCCGGCGCGAGCGGCCAGCCGGGCGGTCTCGTCGGTTGAGTCCGAGTCCATCACGATCAGCTCGTCGACGAGCGGCACGGTCGCCATCAGCGAATGCGCTACCGACCCGACCACGCTGCCGACGGTGCGCTGCTCGTTCCTGGCCGGGATGACCACGCTGACCGTGACGCCGAGCTGCTGCTTGACAGCGAGCAGCCGGTCAGCGGGCCAGTCCTGCCACCGCGACGTGCGGCGGGCAAACCAGGCGTCGTTGCGGTCGTCCATGATCTCACCAGCCTATCGGCGGGCCTCGCCGGACGACTCGGGCGGATCGCCCGGGGCCAGGCCGCTCAGCGGGGCCGGCACGCCTCGAGAACAGCCCGGATGGCGTCCGCGCCAGACCGGGCCGGAACGACGCGCACCACCGCGGTGTCGGCCCCGGCGACCTGCCGCCGGACGGCTTCCGCAGCGCCGGCGGCCCGGCCGAAGTAGCCCAGACCGCGCAGCATCCGCTCGGGGAAGGCGTCGACGATCTCCTCGCGCCCTGCGCCGCCGTCGGTGAGCCGGTCGATCTCGGCCATCTCAGCGTCAAAGCCCATCCGCTCGAAGCCCGCCCGGAAGGCCCGCGGCCGCGCACCGCCGCCCCACCCCGCAACGTACGGCAGCAGGGCCGCGGCGAGCGCCCGCCGGGCGGTGTCCTCGTCGTCGTCAACGCAGACCCGGGCCGAGGCCGCGAGCGTCACCTGCGCCGGGTCGCGGCCGGCCCGCGCAGCGCCGTCCGCGATAGACGCGCGAGCCCGGCTCACCGCGTCGGGCGTGCACCAGCTCAGGTAGACACCGTCGGCTAGCTCGCCGCCGAGCGTGATCATCCGGGGCCCGGCCGCTCCTACATACAGTGGTGTCCGATTCGGCTCGGCAGGCAACCGGGCGCCGTCGTAGCGAAGTCCGGCCTCGCGGTATGTCACCGATTCGCCTGCCTGAAAGGCGCGCATGGTCTGCAGGTAGGCGCGCACCAGCGCGAGCGACGAGCGCTCCTCGATACCCCAGGCGCGCCGGTAGGCCGGCTCGTAGACGGTGCCCGCGCCAATACCGAGGACGAAGCGCCCGCCGGTGAGCTGGGTGAGTGCGGCGGCGCTCTGGACGAGATCGGCCGGAGACCGCATGCCGACCGGAACGACCCCGATGGCGGTGCCTACGCCGCCTGCTACCACTGCCCGGGTCTGCGACCAGCGCAGTGCGCAGGTCTGGAACGGGTCGGCCACGCTGCCGACCCAGATCCGGGCGTAGCCGAGGCGCGCCGCGTCGGCCGTGATCTCCGCGGCGCTCTCATACGGCAGGCCGAGCGAATCCATCCCGACATCGATCTTCACGTAAACCCTCTGCCTTTCTGGCTTAGCGCACCGAGCGAACCGGCAGCACGGCGAGCGCCCCGGCGATCCCGGAGCAGCCGCCGATGATGAACAGCACCCGGTACCCGCCGAGATGGCTGATGATCAGCGCCGCGAACAGCGGCGCGAGCACCTGCGGCCCGGCGTTGGCGATGTTGAGCACGCCGAGGTCCCTGGCCGCGTCCTCGCTGCGCGGCAGCACCAGGGTTACCAGGGCGGCGTCGACTGACAAGTAGGTCCCGAAGGCCAGTCCCGCGAACGCGGCGTAGACCTCCACGGCCGTGAACGTCGGTGACAGCACCGGCAGCACGCAGCCTGCCCCGGCCACGGCTGAGGACACGAAGACAAACGGCTTGCGCCGGTTGAGCCGGTCTGACAGCGGTCCGGCGACCGAGGCGGCGAGCAGCGCGCCAACGGCGGCGATCGCCGCGAGCACCGTGACGCCCTGCGCGGGCCGCATGCCGGCCGGAACGTGGATGTAGTCGGTCAGGATGTAGAGCTCATAGCCGATGATCAGGAAATACCCCATGATGGATGCCGCCCGGCTGGCGAAGACGCAGGCGAAATCCCGGTGGGTGAGCGCGGACAGGAACGCCGCGAGGCGGGCGGGCAGGCTGCGCGTGTCCCGCTGCGGCGCCGGCAGGTGCGCAGACGACGGCTCGTCGGTGGTCAGTACGAACGTCACCGCTGTCACGGCGACCAGCGCGCCAAGCGCCAGGTACCCCCAGCTCACATCGGACGCGAACACGCTGGCCAGGCCCACTCCGGCAACCCCGCCGACAACCGAGGCCACGCCGGTGACGGCAGAAGCTGAGCCGCGCCTGGCCAGGGCGACCCGGTCCGGGATGACAGCCGTCAGCGGTGCCTGATACAGGTTCACCACCGACTGAGCGAGGCACCAGGCAGCGAGAATCACCGGCACGGTCCTGCTGTGCCCGAGCCAGGCCAGCACGATCAGCAGGGCCGCAGGAGCGCCGAGCAGCCACGGGGCGCGCCGACCGAGCCTGGACCTGGTGCGGTCAGACAGCGCGCCGCCGACGGGGTTGAAGACCAGCGCGAAGGCGGCGCTGACCCCGGCGATGACGCCGAGCACCGCGACCTTGTGCGACCGGTCAATGTTCTCGACCTGCTGCGCCAGCAGCACCGTCCCCGCACCGGCGAACAGGGCAGACAGCGCGCCGCTGGCCAGCCCGAGGCTGATAATGAGGCGCCGGAACCCGGTCCGGCCAACGTGCTCGGCAGCAGCGGAGGCGACGTTCATCCCGGCCAGTGTGACCCTCCCGGAGTCCTGACCTGACGGCGCATCCGCGATCAGCCGACGTGGACTGTCGCGCTGAGGCGGACGTCGGCACGGCTACGTGCCGCCTCGATGACGTACTCGCCGGAAACTGTCTGCCAGCCACCGCCTGCCGCACCGGCAGCCCAGATCTGGAAGGTCCGCTCGGGCAGGCCGATCGTTACGGTGCAGGCCTCGCCCGGACCGGCATCGACGGCCGCGAAGCCTGCCAGCCAGCGCGGCGGACGGTCTGCAGTGTCCGGGCCCGCCGCGCCTGCGTAGATCTGGACAACCTCGCGCCCGGCCCGCGGTCCGGTGTTGCGCACGGTGACAGTGACCGTCTGCTGGTCCGCCGTGATGTGCTCGTACTCCCACGTCGTGTACCCGTGGCCGTGGCCGAACGGGTACCGGGGGTGATCCCGGCACGCTCGTACGCCCGGTAGCCGATGAACACGCCCTCGTCGTAGCGGAGCACCCCGTCCGACGGTCTGGTCACCAGCACCGGGCAGTCGCCCTCGCGCGCGGGCCAGGTAGTCGGCAGCCGGCCGCCCGGCTCGGTGACGCCGAGCAGCACGTCCGCGAGAGCATGGCCGGCCTCTGGCCGCCGAACCAGGTGAGCAGTACAGCGCCGACGTCGCCCGCCCACGGCAGCTCGACGGGCGAGCCGGCGTTCACAGCCACCACCGTGCGCGGGTTGGCGACACAGACGCGGCGGACGAGCTCGTCCTGCCGACCGGGCAGCGCCAGCGTCGTGCGGTCAAAGCCCTCCGACTCGACCTCCTCGGTGGTGCCGACGACTACAACCGCAACATCCGCTGCGGCCGCCGCGGCCGCTGCCTCCGCGAGCAGCTCTGCCGGGCTGGCGATCGGGGCCGCGTAGCCGAGGGACAGCGATACCGCCGCGAAGCCGGCCAACAGCTCAACCCGATGCGTCAGCGATACGTCCGTGACCGACCCTGCTGCAAGATCGACTTCGATCCGGTGCTCCGGCGGGGAGAGGAACGCGGTCGCTACGTCCCCGGCCGCCGGTCGCAGCATGCCGTCAAAGGCCTGCTGACCCGCCACGGTCAGGACGAACTCGCCGAGGCCGCGGATGCCGAGCTGATGGGTGCCGGCGACCTCAGCGGTCAGCTGGCCGGAGATCTCAACGGTCGCGAGCGCCTCGGCTTCGACGCCGTCTGGCAGCTGCAGCCAGCGGCCGACGCCGGTGGCGAGCGCGGTGACATGCAGGTCGCGGCCGTCGCGGTCGCGGAAGGTTGCGCGCAGGCCGTTCCAGCGCGGCGCCGCCGCCGGCGCGAGCTTGTCGCCGCGCTGGTCGGCGCCCATCGCGTAAGTGACCTTGACCGAGTCTGGCAAGGCGGCGCCGAGACCCTCGAGCGGCGAGACCACGTGCGCGGGGAACACGGTGGCGCTGCCGCCGCCGAGCACCCGAGCGTCCCTCGCGAGCGCGCCAATCACCGCCACGCTGGTCAGGCTAGCCACGTCGAGCGGCAGCAAGCCCCTGGTATTGGCTGCCAGCACGACCGACCGCGCCGCGATCTCGCGCGCAACCGCCGGGCCGTCGATCATCGCGGGACGGCTGTCGGGCGGCACCGACTCGGGCGCACCCGCCAGTGCACCGACGCGCGCGGCGAGCCGCAGCACCCGCCTCACCTGCTCGTCGACGACCTCGGCGGGCACCAGCCCATCCCGGACGGCGGCGACAAGCTTGTCACCCCACGGATTTCTCCTCTCGGGCATCGCGATGTCGAGGCCGCCGAGCGCCGCACGCACGGTGTCCCTGGCAGCCAGCCAGTCGGACACGATGAACCCGTCGAAACCCCATTCCCCCTTGAGCACGCCAAGCTGCAGCGACGCGTGCTCGGTCATTGTCACGCCGTGCACGCTGTTGTAAGCCGACATCACGCCCCAGGCGCCGCCGTCGCGGACGATCGCCTCGAACGGCGCCAGGTACAGCTCGCGCAGCGTCCGCTCAGCTGCCTCGATGCTGACGGTGAACCGCTCGGTCTCGGAGTCGTTAGCGACGAAATGCTTCACGGTGGTGGCGACACCCTGGTCCTGCACGCCCGCGACATAGGCAATCCCGATCCGGGCGGTGAGCAGCGGATCCTCCGAGTAGGCCTCGAAGTGACGGCCGCCGAGCGGAGTGCGGTGCAGGTTGACCGTGGGGGCGAGCAGCACGTGCACGCCTTTGCGGCGCGCTTCCTGGCCGAGCAGCTGCCCGGCACGCCGGGTGAGGTCGGCGTCCCACGTGGCAGCCAGCGCTGTCGGGCTGGGCAGCGCAACCGACGGATCCGCACCGCTCCATCCGGTGCCACGCACGCCGACCGGCCCGTCGGACATCACGATGGACGCGAGGCCGATCTGCGGAAGTGCGGGCAGCGTCCACATGTCCTGCCCGGACAGGATCGCCACCTTTGCCGCGAGATCAAGCTGGCCGAGCGCGGCCGTCACGGCTGCTTCCTGTGCGCTGCTCACATCTGTCACCGGCTGCTGCCTTCCTGCTAACGCCAGGCGAACAGCGGCGCGTCGAAATGGGCCACGCGTTGCTCGACGCCGTGGAGGGCGACCTGGCAGAACTGGTAGATGATCGCCGCGGTAGGAGCGTGCACGTACCTGCCAAGCAGCGGCAGCCGGATCACCGGGGCGTCCGACTCCGGGATCGTCACCGTCTCTGGCTCGACGTCCAGGTCGGCCAGCGGTATCTGATACACGCGGCTGACCTCGCCGGGTGCGCCGGCGAGACTGCCGGGTGCCTCGCCGCCCCACACGACGACCGGTGTGATCAGGTAGCCCGACCTCGTGACGTAGTCATCCAGCAGCCCGAGTACCGCATCGGCGCCGACCTGCACGCCCGTCTCTTCCGCCAGCTCTCGAAGCGCGGCGGCCTCGGCAGATT
This sequence comes from uncultured Actinomycetota bacterium, assembly GCA_963718765.1. Lineage (GTDB taxonomy): Bacteria > Actinomycetota > Actinomycetes > Streptosporangiales > Streptosporangiaceae > JAJYUU01. The sequence goes on along the minus strand of CAVQZV010000011.1, from coordinate 400,486 downwards.
CACCCGGATCGCGCCGGCCACCGGGCAGCGCCCACTGGCCCGCATGGCTGCGCAGAGTGCTGGCGCGCCTCGTGATCAGCAACGTGTCGTCGGCGAGGACGCACAGCGCCACGGACGCCGGTCGCAGATCAGGCTGCTCGAGAGCGATACAATGGAACGCCGCCAGGTTCGCGGCGATGACCTCGTAAAGCACCGCCGCTGACGCCTGATTCATCCGCTTATCGTAGCCTGCGCTGCAATGTAGTCGCCTAATTGCATTGAGTAGCCGCGATCGGGGCAGATGGGGCTTTACCATTTTCGCGTCTTCACGCGTCGGGAGGCGCCATGCCACAACATGGCGAACCTAGTTCGCCCAACCAGGGGGAACCGGCCCAGCCTGACCCCGATGAACCCGTCACGCTCCCGGACATGCTCGGCTCCGATCTGGCGCACCTGTTCGACTACTGCTGCGCGCTGCTCGGGCGGGAGGCTGAGGCCACCCGCACAGCGCGATCCGTCCTGAACTCGGCGCATACGCTGCTGCCCGATAAGGACCGCTTTCTTTTTGCCCTCACCCGCAGGCGCGCTCTGGCCCTGCGCCCGCCCAGTACTGGCGAGCTGTCCTACATGCCCGAGGCACTGCTCGTTGCATCGAGTCAGGTGCCCGACAACGGTGTCCTGCAAGCGTTCCGCGCGCTCACCAACCGCGACAGGGAGATCCTCGACCTGGTGTACCGTCACCGCATCCGGCCGGCGAACTTGCAGGACGTGCTCGGTATACCGATCGCAGAGGTCTACCGTCGGCTCGCCGTCGCCGAGGAACAGTTCGTCGCCCTGGCCGACGGTGCCGAACTGGAAGATATCGCGGCCCTACCACTGGCCGCGCTGCCCGCATGGGCGGCGCAGCCAGCAGCGAGGCGGTTCCAGGGTGCGCGCCGGCTTCACCGCCGCCTGGCACCACTCGTGACGGCGGCTGTCCTATCAGGGGCGGCCATCGGGGCTGTCGTATATGTCGCGTCCGCACATCACGCGGGTGACTCCCACGCTGACCCCTCGCCAGGCGACCGATCGACCCCGGCGGGTCAGCTATCGATTACGCCGAACCCGGCTGCGGTGGTCCCAGCGAAAAGCAGCCCGCCACCGGGCTTCCCGATTGCCATCCTGCTGCCGGTGCCCGGACGGTCGGGAGTAGCCCTGCCGCCCCCGTTGCTCAGCTCGGCCCCGCCGCCGTCGACCCCGCCGCCGTCGACCGCCCCTCCGTCCAGTCCGCCGCCGTCCAGTTCGCCGCCGTCGCCGTCGATCTCGGCCAGCCCGTCTCCTTCCTCGAGCTGATCAGACGACTACGGAAATGGCGGCGACACCCTGGCCACCGCCGACGAACATCGTCTCGAGCAGGTACTGGCCGCCCCCCGAGTGCCGCGTCGGCCCCTTGCAAATATGGAACGCGGACGTCTCGGAACTGGGCGACGAAGTTCACAAGTTGGCACCCGCGGACGCGGCATGTCATACCATCGGTCCCAAACCGCGAGGTGGGCAGCCATGTCACAGGATTGGGAGACGGCCTGGCAGCGGCCCGATGATGTAGTCCGGCCTGGTGCCACGGCCCCCTCCCTCGACACTCAGCTTGCCGATCTGGTCGCATACTGCGCCGCCGTCACCGGCCGGGAATCGGACGCCGCCAGCACCGCGGACGCCGTTCTGGACTCGGTGCAGTCCCTGCTGACCGATCCGGATCAGCTGCGCGCGTGGCTGTTTGCCCTTGCCCGCAGGGAGATCCTGGCGGGCAGCGAGCCAGTGGCACGCGAAGTCTTTGACCTGGTTCACCGGCACGGCATCCTGCCCGAGGATCTTTCCGTCGTGCTGGGGGTCCCGCCGATCGAGGCGGAGCAGCTGCTGGCAGACGCGGAGGCGGACTACGGCGACAGACCGGGCTGGGATGACCGCCCCGGCTGGGAGGACAGCACCGACCTGATCGCACGTCAGCGCGGCCTGCCAGTCGGCGCATCGCCCGGCCAGATGCTCGACGCCCAGCTCGACTATCTCGTCGGCTATTGCCGTGCCCTCATCAGCCGGGAGGAAGACGCTGTCGATACCGCGCACGCCGTCCTGGACTCGGCGCGGTCCCTGCTGACCGATCCGGACCGCCGGCGGGCCTGGCTGTTTGCCCTCGCTCGCCAGGAGATGCTGGCCGACGCCGCACCGGTCCCGGAGGAGATCTTTGACCTGGTCCACCGGCACGGCATCCGGGCGCAGGATCTACCCACCGTGCTCGGGATCCCGCCAGCCGAGGCGGATCAGCTACTGGCTGCCGCCGAGGACGAGTACACCAGCAGTGCCTTTAGTTCCGGGCGCCATCAGGCCGCCTCGGATTACAGCCCCAGCTGGGACGACGCTGCCTACTCCGACGACACTGCCTACTCCGACGACACTGCCTACTCCGACGACACTGCCTACTCCGACGACACTGCCTACTTCAACGACACTGCCTACTCCGACGTCGGTGCGTACGCTGGCGACGGTGGCGACTGGGACGACGTCTTCGGTCCGAAGAGTCGCCTCCAAGACCTCTATGGCCGATTCCGGCAGCCGCCCGAGCTAGCGGGGCGGCACGCCGCGCGGTTTTCTGGCGGCGGTCGCCTGCGGCACGCCCTCGGCCGCGGCCGGGTCCGCGTGGCGGCAGCCTGTGGGATCGTCGTGGCGGTGATCGGCGTCAGCGCCGCGTACCTGGCTGCGGCCAATAGCCCGCCACCGAGCCAGGCGAGTCAGCAGACGAAACACCACCTGGCGGCCTCCCCAGCGGCCACTCCCAGCCCGGCACCCACGGATACGCCGACGCAGAGCCCGGCACCGAGCCAGTCCGTCACGGCACCTCCGGCCCCGGCCCCGACGTCGCAGCGGCCGTCACCCAGACCGAGCCCCAAGTCGAGCCCGCCGCCCACGAGCCCGCCGCCGAGTTCGAGCCCGTCGCCCAGTTCGAGCCCGTCGCCCTCAGCCAGTCCCTCTGCGACGTCGACGCCTCCTGGCCCCTGATCAGGCGGCCTCGAAGATGGCGGCCACGCCCTGGCCGCCGCCGACGCACATCGTCTCGAGCAGGTACCGGCCATGCCGCCGGCGCAACTCCCGCAGGCCGGTGGTGAGCATCCGGGCGCCGGTGGCGCCGATGGGATGGCCGAGCGAGATGCCTGAGCCGTTGACGTTGAGCTTGTCCGGATCGTTCCAGCCCCACCCGGCCAGCACCGCTAGCACCTGCACGGCGAAGGCTTCGTTGAGCTCGACCAGATCCATGTCGCCAAAACCGAGACCGGAACGAGCGAACAGCCGCTCGACGGCAGGCACCGGGCCGATGCCCATGGTGGCCGGCTCGCAGCCCGCCGCGGCCCAGCCGACCAGGAATCCGAGTGGCTCGAGGCCGAGCGCCTCGGCGCGGTCCTCGGCCACGACCAGGCACGCTGCGGCGGCGTCGTTCTGCTGGCTCGCATTCCCGGCCGTGACGGTGCCGCCCGGCATGATCGTCCGCAGCTTGGCCAGCGATTCCGGCGTCGTGTCCGCCCGGATTCCCTCATCCCTCGTCACCGTGACCGGGTCACCGCGACGCTGCGGCACCTGCACTGGCACGACCTCGTCGTCGAAACGGCCCGCATCCCAGGCGGCTGCCGCGCGCTGCTGGCTGCGGGCGGCGTAGACGTCAGCCTCTTCCCGGGTGATGCCGAACTGCTCGGCCAGGTTCTCGGCGGTCTCGATCATTCCGGAGATCTTCCCGAACCGCCATTCCGGTTGTGACCGCTCCCGGCCGCGATCCAGCCGGTCGTACAGGAACTGGCTACCGGACCGGGCGCCCCACCGCATTGCGGTGGTGTAGTGCTCGACCCGGCTCATGCTCTCGACGCCGCCGGCGATCACGACGTCGGCCGCACCGGTCTGCACCATCATGGCGGCGGTGGCGATCGCCTGCAGGCCGCCGCCACAGCGCCGGTCAAGCTGGACGCCGGGCACGCTCACCGGCAGTCCCGCCTGCAGCGCCGCCCACCGGCCCACGCACGGGGTCTCCCCGCTGCCATACGACTGCGCGAACGACACGTCCTCGATCAGCTCCGGATCGATCCCGGTCTGGTCCAGCACGGCGGTGATGGCGGTCGCGGCGAGATTCTCAACCGGGACGTCTCGCAGGCTGCCGCCGAACGTCCCCACCGGCGTCCGCATCGGCGCCACAATCGCAGCACGGCGCATGGTCATGGTTCCTCCTCCTGATCGTCGGCCGCGAGCGCGCGCCTGTGGTCCGGATGGGCGATCGCGAGCATCTGCTCCCGGCGCTGGCCGAGCGTGAGCCCGCGCAGGTCGGCAACTCCATATTCGGTCACAATCACGCCGACGTCAGCCCGGCCCACGGTGACTGGACCACTCAGACTGCCGACAATCCGGCTAACCGTGCCGCCAGCCAAGGAGAAAGCAGTCGATGGCAGCGCGATGACCGGGATGCCGCCAGCAGACCGGGCGGCGCCGCGCGCGAAGTCGACCGCGCCGCCGACGCCGCCCACCCAGCGCCCGCCAGCCGTCTCCGCGTTCGCCTGACCGGTCAGGTCGACCTCGATTGCCGAGTTGATCGCGACGAGCTGGTGCTGGGCGGCCAGGACGGCCGGATCGTGGGTGTACTGGGTATCGCGCAGCGAAATGGCGCCGCCAGCGGCGGCGAGCCGGAGCAGCGGCTGACTGCCCATCAAGAAACCCGTTACCACCTGACCTCGGTCCACGCTCTTGCGGGCGCCCGTGACGACCCCCGCCTCGATCAGCTCCGCCACCGCGTCACTGATCATCCCGGAGTGCACGCCGAGGTCCCGGTGGCCGAGCAGGCGGCGCGCCACCGCCGACGGCATGCTGCCGATGCCGAGCTGGATGGTCGCCCCATCCGGGACCATGGCGGCGATATGAGACGCGATCGCCTCCTCGACGTCGCGTGGCGGCGGCGCGGGGTATCGCGGCGGCGGGCGGGACACGCGCACGAGCACGTCGATATCTGCCGGGCTGAAGCGTATCGCCGAACCGACGTCAGGCACCTGGTCGTTGACCTCCGCGATGACGACCCTCGCTCGGGTGACGAGCGGCGCGACATAGTCGGCCCCGAGGCCCGGGCCGAAGGTGCCGTCGGGCCCGGCCGGCGGCAGCGACAGCAGGACGACATCGGCGCGCAGCGGGCCGGCCGACAGCACGCCGGGCAGCTGCGAGTAGTGGCTGGGCAGGATGCTCAGCGCACCCGTGGCGGCGAGCGCCCGGTTAGCCCCGGCTGCGGTGTAGGACAGGAAGGACAGGTGATCGGCGTGGTCCTGCCGGACCGCCGCGGTTCCGCAGATCCCGGTGAAGCACCGGACGCCGCCGAGCTGGCTGCGCTGCGCGGCCAGGGCCGTCGTCAGGGTGACCGGCTCGGCGCACGCCTGGCCCCAGACCACCATGTCCCCCGGCCGGATGTAGCGGGCCAGGTCGAGGGCGCCGATATCGCTGAGTTCCTGTGTCATTCGGGCAGGCACCGCAGTCAGGCAAGCACTACGACGAAACGCCAGTCGAGCACGTCCCGGTCCGGGTCGCCGTCAGCCCGGACTACCGAGCGCAGGTGCACCAGACCGCCGCCCTCGGGCAGATAATCGACCTGCTCGACGGTGATCGTGCTGCGCAGCGTGTCGCCCTCGCGGACCGGCCCCAGATGGTCGCAGCCGTGCCAGCCGGCCACCGTCGCCAGCGCCGGCAACGCGCGGGCGGCTTGCGACAGCGCAAGCGCGATCGTGTGCCCCCCGTAGACGAGCCGCTCGCCGCCGCCAGCAAGCGCGTCATGGTGCACCGCCGCTACGTTGAGCGTCAGCCTGGCCAGCTCGGGTGCACTCGATACCACGTCCCCCCCGGTTACCTCGAATTGCTGGCCCGCCTGGAGGCCGGCCGGGTGCGGGCCGGGGAGCCTGCGGGCGAGCCGGTCCAGCCGCCAGCCGGCGACCAGGGCCGCGAAGACCGACGCCGGGACGTCGTGGCCGACCCGGTCCAGGTCATCTGCGTGCGCGGTTTGGGCGTGCTGATCACGTAGCGGGAGCATCGCACAGCGCCAGTAGTCCAGCACCGGCCGGTTCTCCTGGTCGGTGGTGGTGATCCGCAGTGCCGCGAGCCCTGTTGGCGCGCGCTCCGGACGCGGCTGACTCTGCCGCAGCGCCACCACCTCGGTGCGTGTGCGGAGCGTGTCACCGATCACCGGGGCGCGCCGGAACGCCAGCCCGCGATAGAACAAGTTCGCCCTGACGTGACGAGTGACCACGGTGGACTGGCCGTTGGCCACGTCCCAGACCAGGGCGGGTGGCGCGAGCGGGCCGCCGCCTGTGACCTCGCGGCACAGCTCGTGGTCAAGTGCCAGTGCCAGCCGGTCACCGGTGATCGCCTGATGCGCGGCCGCCAGCCCTTCGGTGAGGGTCATGGCGGGCGCACCGGTGAACTCCTGTCCGACTGTCAGGTCGTCAAAGTACGGCCCGTCGGCGGCCGGGATGGCCGCATTGCTCTTTACCATCGATGGCGTGACTGGTCTTTCTGCAGAGGAGCAAGCGGTTGTCAGCACGGTAGCGGACTTCGTCGACCGGGCTGTGCGGCCGGTCGCCCGCGACCTTGAGCACGCCAATGAGTATCCCGGCAAGCTGATCGAGCAGATGAAGGCCCTCGGCATCTACGGCCTGGCGATCCCGGCTCCGTACGGTGATGCGCCCGTCTCGACGCCGTGTTACGCCGAGGTCACCGCTGAGCTCGCGCGTGGCTGGATGAGCCTGGCTGGCGCGATGGGCGGCCACACGGTGGTGGCCAAGCTGCTGCTGGCCTTCGGCACCGACGAGCAAAAGCAGCGCTACCTGGCCAAGATGGCGTCCGGTGAGGTGCGCGCGACGATGGCGCTGACCGAGCCGGGCGGTGGCTCGGACCTGCAGGCGATGACGACGGTTGCCCGGCCCGCGCCGGGCGGCGGGTATGTGGTCAGCGGCGCCAAGATGTGGATCACTAACGCCCGCCGGTCGCAGCTCATCGCGCTGCTCTGCAAAACAGATCCGGCCGCGACGCCGCGGCACACAGGGATCAGCATCCTGCTCGTCGAGCACGGCCCCGGGCTGGTCGTCTCGCGGGACCTGCCCAAGCTCGGCTACAAGGGCGTCGAGAGCTGTGAGCTGTCCTTCGACGGGTATCACGCGCCGGCCGACGCGCTGCTGGGCGGCGTTCCGGGCCGCGGGTTCGCGCAGATGATGAAGGGCCTGGAGATCGGCCGGATCCAGGTGGCCTCCCGCGCGGTCGGCGTTGCGCAGGCCGCCTTCGACGACGCCTTCGCTTACGCCCAGCAGCGGGAGAGCTTCGGTCAGCCCATCTGGCGGCACCAGCAGATCGGCGCCTACCTCGCGGACATGGCCACGAAGCTGACGGCGTCCCGGCAGCTCGTCAGGTTCGCGGCCGAGCGCTACGACGCGGGCGAGCGGTGCGACATGGAGGCAGGCATGGCCAAACTGTTCGCCTCCGAGGCAGCGATGGAGATCGCGCTCAACGCGGTGCGGATCCACGGCGGTTACGGCTACTCGACCGAGTTCGACGTAGAACGGTACTTCCGCGACGCACCGCTGATGATCGTCGGCGAGGGCACCAACGAGATCCAGCGCAACGTCATTGCCCAGCAGCTGATCGCCCGCGGCGGCCTGGACCGCTAGTTCGCGCTGCCGTTACCGTGGCGCCATGGCAGCAACGGAGAAGGTCAAGGCGTTCCTGGACGAGGCGCGCAATGTCGTCGTCGCCGGGGTCCGGCGCAATGGTGAGCCGCACCTGAGCCCGAACTGGTTCTACTGGGACGGTGAGCGGTTCTACGTGTCGACCACCCGCAACCGCGCCAAGTACCGCGTCTTTACTGGTAACCCTCGCGCGGTGCTGCTGATCGACGACTCCACCGGGTTCCGCTACGTCCGGGTCCCGGTCACCGTCGAGATCCGCGAGGACCTGCCAGCCGAGCTGCGGAGGTTCCGGGCCATCCGCGAGAAGATGGGCGTCACCGTCCCGGCCGACGAGGAATTCCTGGCCTGGCTGCAATCAGAAGGCCGCGTCCTGCTGGCGATGATGCCTGACGGGCCGCTCGACACGTGGACGATTCACGGACTCGACTGACCGACTGCCTGCCTGCCGCCTGGGTCAGCGGCCGCGACGCCACTGCGGCTTGCGCTTCTCGAGGAACGCGTGCATGCCCTCGCGGGCATCGGGCAGCTGGCTGGTGGCGGCCATCACCTCGACGGCGTAGGCGTACGCCTTTGGCTGGTCGAGATCGATCTGCGCGTACAGCGCCTGCTTGCCGATGCCCTTACTCTCGGCCGACCCGCGGGTTACGCGCTCGAGCATGTCCATGGTGGCCGAGTCGAGCTGGCCCGCAGGTACGACAGAGTTGACCAGGCCCCAGTCCAGGGCCGTCCGGGCGTCGATCACGTCACCAGAGAGGGCCATCTCGGCGGCTCGCTTGCGCCCCACATTGCGGGCAATCGCCACCATCGGCGTATGGCAGAACCAGCCGCCCTTGCCACCAGGCGCCGCAAAGCCCGCGTCCTCGCTCGCCACTGCGAGGTCGGCGGCCGCCACGAGCTGGCAGCCAGCCGCGGTCGCGAGGCCGTGCACCCGCGCCACCACCGGCTGCGGGACCTGCTGCATGAGGTTCATGAGCTCGGTGCACGTGCCCAGCAGGGATCGCACGCCGGCCAGATCCGCGTCGGCGACATCGGAGAAGTCGTGGCCCGCGCAGAACACCGGGCCGTTGCCGGCCAGCACGATGCCGAGAACGTCGCTGCTGCCGACGTCGGAGAAGGCCGCGATCAGCTCGCGCATGTGCGCAACCGAGAGCGCGTTGCGCCGGTCCGGCCGGTTCATAGTGATGGTCGCGAACTCGCCAGACCGCTCTACCAGGATGTGGTCGAAAGCCATGGTCTCAGCCTAGTGCGGCGACGTTTCGACTCACCCTGACCGGGGTATCGAATTGATGTTCGAGTGGTGGGTGAGAGCGTGAAGGGCGACCGGGTCGAGATCATCGTCGACGTCGGCGACGGCACAAGGGCGTACGAGGTGACGGCGACCCGTGCCGGGCGCCGGGTGGAGGTCGCCACCAGGCGCAGCCTGGTCGAGGTGACCGAGGTAACCCGGACCGGCACGCCGGTGCGAACGGCGCGCTTCATGGCGAGCAGGATTGTCTCGCTCGTCGAGTTTCCCGCCAGTGACCATTCAGCCGGCGACACCAGCGCCTAGAACCGCACCGGCATGTGCTTGATCCCGTTGACGAAGTTCGAGCGCAGCCTCACCGGCTCACCGTCCAGCCGGATGCCAGGCATCCGCTCGGTCAGCGCACGCAGGAGTACCCGGAGTTCCAGCGCCGCGAGATGACGGCCCAGGCAGAAGTGCGGCCCCCCGCCGCCGAACCCGGCATGCGGATTTGGGTCACGACCCACATCGAACTGCTGCGGCGCGGCGAACACGTCCTCGTCGCGGTTAGCCGACGTGTAGAAGACGACGACCTTGTCGCCCGCAGCCACCGCACGATCGCCTACTTCGGCGTCGCACAGTGCCGTCCGCCGGAACATGTTGACCGGGCTCACCCAGCGGACGATCTCCTCGGCGGCGGTCGGGATCAGGCCGGGCTCTTCCAGCAAGCGGCACCACTGCTCCGGGTGCTCGAACAGGGCGAGCATCCCGCCCGCCGCGGCGTTCCGCGTGGTCTCATTTCCGGCGACGGTGAGTAGCAGGAAGAACAAGTCGAACTCGTCGCTGGTCAGAGCCTCGCCGTTGTCGTCTGGCTGCAGCAGCCGGGTGACGATGTCGTCGGCAGGATCTGCCCGGCGGCGCTCGGCGAGGCCCGCAGCGTAGGCATAGATCTCCGCGGCGGCGTTCTGCGGCGCGCCCGGCTCGGCCTGATACTCCGGGTCAGCGGACCCGATGAGGATATTCGACAGCTCGAATATGCGGTCGCGGTCCTCGACCGGCGCGCCGACCAGCTCGCAGATCACCCACAGCGGCAGCGGCGCGGCGATCTGCGTGACGAAGTCCGCGGTACCGTGCTGCCCGATGCCGTCGAGCAGGGTGTGACAGATCTCGGTGATGTGCTGCTCGAGCCGGCCGATCATCCGGGGGGTGAATCCGCGGTTCACGAATGCCCGCTGCCGGGTGTGCTGCGGCGGATCCATGTTGAGCATCATGAGCCGCTGCAGCTGAATGTGATCCTCAGGAACCTCGCCGAACAGCGACAGTCGCTTCGCGGAGGAGAAGATCTCCGGATGCCGGGACACTTGCTCGACATCCTCATGGCGGGTGACCGCCCAGAAGCCAGGCCAGCCAGGCATGCCGCCGTCGGCGTGCCAGTGCACCGGATCGTGCGCACGCAGCCACGCGAACTGCTCGTGCGGTGGCCCGCCGCGCTGGTAGACGTCCGGATCGACAAGGCTGATAGCAGCTTCCACATCGCCACGATAGGCACAACGCCGCGGGTGCGCACTGCACGTGAGTCAGGGCTCGCGGAACTCTGCCAGCGGGTCGGTGACGACCTCGCGCCACCGGGCCCGGTGACCGCGAGCCTGCACCCGGTAATACACCACCTGTCGCGTCGGCGTGCCGGGCTGGCCGTCATGCCCTCCGATGTTGTGCCCGAGCAGGCGAAATCCGGGTCATCCGGTAGCAGCTCCGGCCGGAGCAGCTGCGCCACCAGGTCACCGACGCCACAGGCCCGGTAGAAGCGCCGCAGGCCGTGCTCAGCGCTCCCTTCTACCGCGCGGGGAAACCTCGGCCACAGGAAGTACGGTCCCAGGTGGCCAGCCGGGGCGGGCTCAGCCGTCAGCATGGCCGTCGCAATTCGATGACCGCACGCCAGCGCCCGCTCGTCGAGTACGCCGGGGATAACCACGAAGCCTTGCTCGCGGAACGCTGCCAGCTGAGCAGACGTCACGGTCACCCTGCCGCCACTCCAGCAGCACCGGCAGCTCGTCGCAAACAGATTTAGCTGCTGAGACGAACTCAGCTAGCTGGACGCGGCCGGGACAAGGCGCTCGTCGTCGCCCGGCGACCGGCCCTGCGCGATCGGCGCGTCCGGGTTGACGATGAGCATATGGCTGCGGGCCGCTCGCAGCAGCTCACGGGTGCTGCTAGCGTCCATCGCTGCCGACAGCCCACCGTGCGTTGGCGCACCAAGGACGATGGCCAGGGCACCGACTTCGCTGGCATACCCGGCGACCATCCTCCCCGCCGCGCCGTGGTCGGCCGCGTGCAGGAGCAGTTGACCCTCCGCCGCAATGTGATGGGCCGCCAGCTGGTCAAGGTGCCGGCGTACGAGTGCGCGTGCCGCCTCCAGTTGCTCGCCATCCACGGCGACGTCGCCGCCGATCGCGGCTTCCGGCGCGTGCACGATATGGACAGTCCGCCCGTCATGCCGGGCAAGCCGCGCGGCAGCCTCTGTCACCAGACCGGCGATTGGTGAGTCGTCGACCGCGGCGACCAGGACGCCCGCGGCTGCGACGGCGGCACGACCCGGTCTGCTCGCCGCAACCGGAACGATCCGCTCCGCCGGGCTCGGCGTGACGGCCTGGTCGGGTTGCCCACCGCTGACCTCTTCGGCCTGCGCCCGCTCGGCACTGGCCAGCAGCTTGTGCACCGTGGTCAGGATGAGGATGCCAGCCACGACGGCGCCCGCGCCGATGAAGAACGGGACGTGGATATTGAGGGCCTCGACCAGCCGGCCGGCGACGTACGGCGCGAGGCCACCGCCGATGAACCGGACGAAGCTGTAGGCCGCGGAGGCGACGGGCCGCTCGACGGGTGCGATCGTCATGACGGCCTGGGTGGGTGATCGTGTTGTTCACGCCGATGAAGATCCCGGATGCTATAACCGCAGCGATCAGCACGGCCCGGTCGGTGGTCCAGATCGCGATCACGAGGATGACGACCGCGAACAGGAACAGGTTCGCGTACATCGTCCGGGCGATGCCGAACCGCGCCTGCAGCCGCGGCGCGCCGAATACGGCGAACGCGGCGACCAGCAACCCCCAGCAGGTGAAGACCAGGCCGAGCTTGATAGGGCTGAGCTGCATCGGGAACGGCGCGTATCCGAGTACCGTGAAGAAGCCCCAGTTGTAGCACAGTGCGGTGATCGACATGGTGAGCAGACCGCGGTGGCGCAACGCCCGGAGGGGCGCGGACAGCCCGGTCTTGTGCGCTGGCACCGGTGTCGGCTGGACCAGCGTGATCGTGGCGACCAGCGCGACTGCCATCAGCGCCGCAACGCCGTAGAACGGCCCACGCCAGCTCACCTCACCGAGGAGGCCGCCGAGCAGCGGGCCAACGGCAATACCGCGACCGAGCGCGGTCTCGTAGAGCACGATCGCACCGGCGAAACCGCCGCTCGCCGACGCGACGATGACCGCGAGCGAGGTGGCGATGAACAGGGCGTTGCCGACGCCCCAGCCTGCGCGGAACCCGATGATGCTGCCGATCGACGGGGACGCGCCGGCCAGCGCGCTGAAGATCACGATGAGGATGAGGCCAGCGATAAGTGTGCGCTTCGCGCCGATGCGGCTCGATATCCAGTTGGTAATGAGCATTGCCAGCGCAGTCACGACCAGGTAGCTCGTGAACAGCAGCGTTACCTCGCTGGGCGAGGCGTTCAGTTCGTGTGAGATCGCGGGGAGAATCGGGTCCACGAGGCCGATGCCCATGAAGGACACGACGCAGGCGAACGCGACGGCGAAGACCGCCTTCGGCTGCCGGAAGGGGCTGGTAGCGGCCGCCGACATCAGTGCTCCATCCAGTCGTCAGTGAGGTTGTCCCGCCGCGCGCTCGCGAGCGCATTGATGGCTGGAAGGGCAGCAGCCAGAGCCTCCTGGTCGGCCGGCCTGAGCGTGGCGAGCAGGCCGGAAAGCCGCTCGGCTCTCGCCGTTCGCCGCCGCGCTACGAGATCTCGGCCCGCACCGGTGAGCTGCACGCGCACAACGCGGCCGTCGTCGGGGTCGGCGCACCGCTCGACGAGCCCGCTGGCCTCCAGCCGGCCGACGAGCTGGGTCATGGCTGGCTGGGTGACACCCTCATCCGCCGCGAGATTGGTCAGTCGGCGGGGGCCGGAGCGCTCCAGCGTTGTCAGGGTCGCCGCAGCAGTAAGCGACAATCCCGGCGGGCTCAGCCAGCGGATCAGACTCAGCAGCCGTTCGAGACCGGCCGCCACCTCGGAGGAATCCATAACATAACTATATTAGCTCATTATGTAGTTGAGCGTCAAACCAGGGCGGCCGTCCCGCGACGGGCCGTTAGCCATCGATGGCGGCTGCCGCCCACATCGGCTCGACCCCCGCGGGGAGCGGCACATCGAACGCGTTGAGCAGGAACGAGATCGTTGTGTAGTACCCGCACAGGGCGACCAGCTCGACGACGCCGATGTCCCCCAGGAGCTCCTGCGCGACGGCATAGCTCGCCTGGCTGAGATGGCCGCTGGTGATCAGTTCGCGGGCTGTCGCGTGCACGATCCGCTCGTCGTCGGCAGTGAACGCGGGCTCCGTGCCAGCGCCGATCGCATCGATCACCGAGTCGGGGACACCGGCCTCCCGGGCGATCCGGGCGTGCGCCGACCACTCAAACTCGGCCTGCCACCGGCTGGCGACGGTCAGGATGGCCACTTCTGTCAGCCTGCGGCCGAGCGAAGTGCCGAAGCGCAGCGCCGCGCCGAGCAGGCCAAGCGGTCCTCCGGCGTCCGGCGCATGAACCATGGCATTAAACGGGCCGACCAGCGCCCCTTCGCCGGAGACAACGTGCTCGCCGCGCGTGGCCACGATGGAGTCCCATACTGCCTTTCCCGCCGGAGTGAGCTGGTCGCGGTGCAAGTCAGGAAGTCGGCTCATAGGCAGACCCTAATGGGCGAACTGTCCTGGCCTCCGGCCGGCTCCGGGCGGCCCGGCAAACGACTGCGCAATCGACACCCACTGGTCTGCTACCGGTCCGGCCGCGACCATCGCTGTGTCCGCGCGGTGGCGGCGCCGCGTTACAAGCAAACAGAAGTCGAGCGCAGGGCCCGTGATTCGATCACGCGCGCCGTCGGATCCCCAGGTCCATAGCTCACCCGACGGCGCAGTCAGCTCCACGCGGACCGGCACGTCCGGCACCGGCAGGGCGTGCGCGGCGTAGCTGTACGGCAGCGCCGCCACGCCGATGTGCGCGACGTGCCGGAGCCGCCTGGTTGGCTCGCGAGTTGTCCCGATCGTGTCCGCGATGTCCTGGCCGTGAGCCCAGGTCTCCATCAGCCGGGCGGTGACCGACGACGCGACGCTCATCGGCGGGCCGAACCAGGGCACCCGCGCAGCAGGGTCGAGTCCGGCGAAGGCCGCCAGCAGGTCAGCGCGGGAGCGGCCGAACCAGTCACGAAGCTCGGCCGGGGTCAGGTGGCGGTACCGGGCAGCGATCGTGTCGGCGTTCTCGCCGCCGTCGGTCAGGCGTGTCCGGATGTCCGCGAAGCTCTTCCGGGCGGGTCGCCGCTGTGATGGCGGCGTCGTCGAAGTAGGCGAGGTGCGCGACCTGGTCCGCGACGGTCCATCCCGGTGCCGGGGTGGCAAGCTGCCAGTCACTATCGCTCAGCAGGTCCAGAATCGCCAGCAGGGCCGCGGTCTCAGCGTCCAGGTCGGCGAGCAGGGCGGCGAGGTCAGCTGGCATCGGGCACTCCCCATTCGGTTCGGGCCGCGATCAGTACGAGCGCGGCAGGCCGAGCACGTGCTCGGCTAGATAGTTCAGCACCATCTCCTGCGGGACCGGCGCGATCTTCATCAGCCTGGCCTCCCGCCAGTACCGCTCGACGTGGTATTCGCTGGCGTAACCGAACCCGCCGTGGGTTTGCAGCGCTGCGTCGGCGGCCGCGAAGCCCGCCTCGGCCGCCAGGAACTTGGCCGTGTTCGCGTGCTCGCCGGCCGGCATGCCGCGGTCGATGCGCCACGCGGCCTGCTGCACGGCCAGGCTGGCTGCAGCGAGCCGGGCGTGCGCTTCGGCCAGCGGGAACGCGATGCCCTGGTTGGCGCCGATCGGCCGGCCGAACACAACGCGGCCACTGGCGTAGCCGACGGCCCGGCGCAGGGCGGCGGTGCCGATGCCGAGCGCCTCGGCGGCGATGAGGACTCGTTCGGCGTTGAGCCCGTCCAGCAGGTAACGGAAGCCCTGGCCTTCCTCCCCCACCCGGTCAGACTCGGCAACGAACAGCCCGTCGTAGGTCACCTCGCAGGAGGCGACCGCGTTCCGGCCCATCTTGGGAATCGCCCGGATGCCGACCGCCGGATCCTTGAGACTGGCGACGAGCAGAGTGAGGCCGTCGGTGCGACGCGCGCACTCGGCGGCCGGCGTGGTGCGGGTCAGCAGGAGCACCCGGTCAGACTCCAGCGCCTTGGACGTCCAGACCTTCCGTCCGGTCACGCGGTAGCCGTCGCCGTCGCGGACGGCCCGGGTGCTGATCGCGGTCGTGTCGAGGCCGGCGTCAGGCTCGGTGACGCCAAAGGCAACGTGAAGTTCGCCGCTAGCGACCTGTGGGAGGTACCGCTGCCGCAACTCGCGGCTGCCGTGCTTGACCACCGGGTGCATGCCGAAGATCGACATGTGGATCGCGCTGGCTCCGTTCATGCAGGCGCCGGACGCCGCCACCTCCTCCAGGACGATCGCGGCCTCGGTAATACCAGCGCCACCGCCGCCATACTCGTGCGGAATAGCGATGCCGATCCAGCCGCCCTTCGCCATCGCCCGGTAGAACGCCCACGGGAAGGTGTGTGTGGCGTCGGCCTCTGCCCAGTACTCGTCCGGGAACGGCGCGCAGATCTCCCGCACGGCGTCCCTAATCGCGGCGTGTTCGGTGTTCTCGCTGAAATCCACCTCTTGTTCTTACCTCAGCGGACCGTTGGATCAGCCAAGGTGTCCGCCAATGAAGTGCAGCGCGGACGGCAGATTTCGCAACCAGAACGCGTCGTCGTGGCAGCCTGCCAGGATTCCGCCCGGCACCTGGCGGTCCGTGAGCGTTGTCAGACGGGCGCGGAACAAGGCAGCCTCCGGCTGGAACGGATCATCGATCCCGCAGGCAACCCAGGTCGGCACGCGTCGTAGCGCGCTGATGCCTGCGAACACGTCATTCTTCGCGAAATCCTGCTGGCTGTCGAAGGCCCCCGCGTTGGCAGCGCGCGCGGCCACGTAGCTGGCGAAGATCGCCGGTGACAGGGCAGCCACCGCAGCGACGTGATGGGCGGCCATGCGCTGCGCCATCAGGAGTGCGCCGTAACCGCCCATGGACTCACCGGTGATGCCGATCCTCCTGGTTCCCAGTCCGGCAGCCGCTGCACGAGGGAGCACCTCGTGGATGATCATGCCCAGCGGGTCGTCGCCGTTTGCCCTGAGGTGCCAGTAGGTGCCGCCGCCGTCAACGCAGATGACGGCGAACGTGGTGATACTGGCCGCCGCCATGGCCATGGCGAGCTGGTCAGCCAGGCTTGCAGCGGAACTCCCCGCACCGTGAAGCGCTACCACGGCTCCCAGTTCCTGACCGGCTGCTGTGTCTGCCGGGAACAGCGTGATCATCTCGACGGGGACGTGCCGGTACGCAGATTGAAAGGTCACGACGTGCCGAGCGGGCTGCCGACCGGTAGGAGGTGGCGGAGCAGAGCCACACGAGCCGTCGAGTCGCGCCAGCGCGTACTTGCCCGGCAGAGCGCCATCCTGGATAAGTTCGTAGCCGGTACCCGCGAGGGCGACGGCGGCCAGGCCCAAGCTGCCCAACAGCACGGTGCGACGCGACGGGCTATGCAGTGTCGCCTCCTCTACCGAGGCTGGGCTGTCAGGATGCGATCGAGCGTACGGCGGCCGGTCCGCGACATCACCGGATTGGAGCTGGCGTAATACCAGACCAGGCCCATCGCCTGCTGAAATGCCCACGCCATGCCGCGCTGCCACTCCAGGTCGCCGGTGCCAAGGACGCCGCGCAGCACGTCCCTGGGTGCGGGCTCGAACAGGTGCCAGGCACCGACGAGGTCCAGAGCTGGGTCGGCTGGTCCCAGGCCACCCACATCCAGGACGCCGGTGAGGCGACCTCCAGACACGAGCAGGTTGCCGGGCATGAGATCGCCGTGGGTCATCGCGTCCGGCGCCTCCCGTGGCAGCTCCCTCAAGGCAGCCCACAGTCGGCGGAGCCTGGGCACGTCCAGGAGCCCCTCGCTGTGCCGGAAGCAGGTCTCCATCCACTCGTCATGACGGGGCAAGTCACCACCTCGGCCCTTGCCCCGGAAGGTCCGTCCAAGGGTGTCGATCAGACGGACGCCGCTGATGAACTCGGCGAGGTCGCGCGCGAACGGACCCGAGTCTCTCAGGTCCTCACCGTTAGCGACGCCGCCAGTTAGCCACGTTTGCACCGACCACGGCAGCGGATAACCCTCGCCGGGCTGGCCGATGGCAACCGGCTCGGGCGTGGCGAACCGGGTGCGGCCAGCTAGTTCGCGCGCCGCATCCGCCTCGGCCCGCAGTCGGCGATCCGCGGCGTCGGTCTCCCTCGGCTCAAGCGGGAACCGGGCAGCGAACTGGTCGCCGATACGGAAGATCGCATTGTCTGTTCCGGCTGACGTGACTTTGCTGACCGGCAGTTCCTGCCACTTCGGGAACTGCTGTGCCAGCAGCGCGCGCACCTGCCCGGCCGACACAGTGAGTTGGTCCGCATGCATCGTCACGCCGCAACAATCGGGCACGACACTCGCCTGTGGCAACTCGTTTCGCAGCGGGCGGCTCCCAGACTCTCCCGCTGGGCTTGCGAACACGTATTCTTGGCCTTCTACAGAATGTCAGACGTGCTCGATATTATTGGCGAGCAAAGGGTCCGATGGCCGTCAGCCGCAGCAGGGAGGTGAGCCGTGCGAGACGAGTTCGGAATGCACGAGCAAGGCCGGCTCGAGCTTTTCGGCGCAACTGAGGCTGGCGACGGCGAGCCGCCTGGCGGTGCGTGGGATGCGGAGGTCGACGCGGGCTGGGATCCGTCTGATCATGTCGACCCGTGGGAGGACTGCGGGGACGGCGAGGAGGGGTGGCTGCGGTCGCTGCCGGCGGATCTGCGGGCGGAAGTAGAGGCCCGGCCGCGGACGACGTGCGTGCCGTGGGAGGCCGGCCCGGCGGAAGCCCGGGCGGCATTCGTGCAGGGCGGGCCGGGTAACGAGATGCTGCCGGGCTGGCTGCTGGGCCAGCTGCTGGCCGAGGCGACGGTAGACGGGTACTGCGGGCTGACCGACGACGAGCTGGCGGGCCTGCTGCGCGGGTGGCAGCGGCAGGTCGCCCACGATCAGGCCAGCCTGGCAGGCGCGGTCGCGTGCCTGGCCGGCCGGAGGGCGGCAGGGTCGTCGCGGGCAGCCGGGCACGTCGCCGATGAGCTCGCGGTGGAGCTGACCCTGACCGGCCGTTCGGCGGCCCGGCAGCTGGAGCTGGCGGCCGGGCTGGGCCTGGCTGCCCGAGGTACGCGACTCGCTGCTGAGCGGGCTCATCGACTGGAGCCGGGCGTGCGTGTTCGCAGACGAGCTAGCCGTGCTGGACGACGCCGCCGCCGCCGGGATCGCGGCCCGGCTGGCCGACCCTGCCGCGGGCTGGACAACGGGGCAGCTGCGCGCCGCGCTGGCACGGGCGGTGCTGGCCGCCGACCCCGCCGCCGCCGAGCGGCGCAAGAAGACCGCCCGCCAGGACACCCGGGTCGAGCTGTGGGCCGAGGGATCGGGCAACGCCGCGCTTTCCGGCCGCGAACTGCGGCCCGCGAGCGCGATCCTGCTCGACAAGAAACTGACCTCCGACGCCCGCTGGCTGGCTGCCTGCGGCGTGCCCGGCACCCGGGACGAGCTGCGCGCCCTTGCCTACACCACGCTGCTGTCCGGCCGCGACATTGCCTCCATCCCCGGCGACCCCGCAGCCTGGCCCGGCGGCAACTCCGACGACTCCCCTGCCGAGGATGCACGCGGGAACTCCGGCAGTGATGCACCAGCCGCGGCCACCGTCAGCAGCCGGGCCGCCGGCGGCGAGGCGGCGGCAGCCGGGAGCATCCACCTGACCATGCCAGCCGCGACGCTTGAAGACGGCGCCGAGCCGGGCGAGGTCGCCGGCCACGGCCCGGTCGACGCCGACACCAGCCGCGAGCTAGCAGAGATCCTCGGGCGAGACCCCGCAACCCGGTGGTGCCTCACCCTCACCGGCCCGGACGGCGGAGCGGCCGCGCACGCCTGCGCGCGCCGCGGCCCCGCCGCAGACCAGCCCGTGATCACCTGGGCCGCCGGACTGCGGGACCGGCTGCTGGTCCTCGAGTCCGGCACCTGCCGCCACGCCCGCCAGGCAGCAGGCTACGTGCCGCCGCCCCGGCTGCGGCACCTGGTCATGATCCGGCAGCGACGATGCGCCTTCCCCGGCTGCCGCCGGCCAGCCCGCCAATGCGACCTCGACCACACCACCCCCCACGACCACGGCGGGATCACCTGCGAGTGCAACCTCGCCCCAACGAGAGTGCGATAACTTCACACGCCGCGAAATCACTCTCCTCCGGTCTCTTGTGATCCGGATGCTTCAGCCTCGGTAGGCGTCGCGCCGGTGGCGGATGGAGTGCACCTCAACCTGGTGCTTGGCCTCGTCGATCCGGTAGACGATCCGGTACGTGCCGCGACGGGCCGAGTAGTAGCCGTCGAACGGCTCGTCGAGCGGCTTGCCTGCGCGATAAGGGCTGACGGCGATCGATCCTTCGATCGTCTCCATCGCGGCGGCGGCAACCTCAAGGGGCAAGTTTTCGTGGATGTTGCGGCGAGCCTGGCGTGACAGGCTTACCGAGTACGGTCGGCTTTCCGCCGGGTCACCGCTCAATGCGAGCCCAGATGCCGTCGCTGTTCAAGCTCGGCGCGGACCTGCTCAGCACTGAAAGTGTCGCCGGCGGCGAAATCCTCCCGGGACTGACGAAGGTCCGCCAGGGTCTCTTCGTCGCCGAGGATGTCCAGCGTCTCCTGCATCGACTCGTACTCCGCCACCGAGATCAGCATGACGTCGGCGCGCCCGTTGCGGGTGATGGTGAAGTGATCGTGCTCGCGGGCCACCCGGTCGGCCAGTTCGGCGATGCGCGCCTTCGCCTCGGTGATCGGTATAGTCTCCATACAGACTACTATACAGACCGGTCGCTATTCTGGCTAGAAAAGTAGCCATCCTGAAGGTGTCGACGTGCCCCGCTCTGCCGCCGACATCACCGGGCGAAGCAGGCGCCGGGCTGGCACCTAGTCCAGGACCAGCCCGGCCACATGACCTGGCGACTGCCCAGCGGCCGGGTCTATCGCACGCTCGGCGAGCCGTACCCGACGTAGGCCTGTTGGCCGGCTTATCGACGACTCAACTATTGCCCCCTGCAGCGGGGTCGTAGACGTACCACTTGTTGCCGACCTTGACGCAGGGAATCAGCTGGTAGCTATTCGTCGTCGAGAGAGTGGCGGCAACCGATTCCGTCCACAACTCCGGGAAGGGCTTCGCCTCGGTGAAGATGGCCGCTGGATCGTCGTTCGACTCGCAAGTAGGCTTCGCATCGGGCGAGCAGGAAGTGCCGGTACTGCCCACCAGCGCTTCGTTCCCATCTATGGCGACGTAGCCCAGCGCGAAATTCCGCATGGTCCCGCCGCTGCCGGCGGGGGCTCGAGCCAGTGCCGACTGGCAGCTGGCCTGAGCGGACGGCGGAAAGTACGTGCACGCCTGTCGCGCGTTCGTCGCATTTGCTTCGCCCTGAACGGCCGCTCCGGGCGAGTCATCGCCAGGCGCGGCTGCCGCCGGAGCCGTAACCACGACGCCTGCTCCGAGTGCTCGCGCCCACTCTGGTTGAGCGCTAGCGGCTGGTGACGGTGTTGAGGAGCTGGTTCCGGCGGAAGGGACGGCGGACTGTCCCTGCTCTGCCAGCACTCGATTCGATGGCTGGATCCAGGAGCAGCCAGCTGCCAGGGCGACGACTGCCGCGGCCAGGACGGCGGGGATGGTGCGTCGCAGCCGGAGGACGGGATCGTGACCCACCCCCAACGGAATGGCCCTCCCAAATTTCATGGCGGATACCATAGCCGCGCAGGCTACGCCGCATGCGGCAATTGGGGCACACCATCGAAGCAACTCGAAGTATGTGCACCACGGCAGTCGCCTGACTGGTGGTCAGCACTTCAATCGCGCCATCGCCGGCACCGTCGCACGATCGCGCGCGCCGCGAGCCGGCTGGTCGGTCTAGCGGGCAGGCTCTTGCAGCCACGCGCCGATGCGCTGGATCGCCAGGTCAGGCGCGCACAGCTTGGCGATCATACCGGATGACGGACCCTTCGCTGCGGACGTAGACGGCAGCGCGCACTGTCTTGGCGTCGGCGTTTAACGGCGCCACCGACCCGGACGATTGACCATTCGTGGTACATAACTCCAGTCTCGCGCCGCTCTGCCGGCGACATCACGGGGCTAAGCAGGCACCGCGCTGGCACCGAGTCCAGGACCACCCCGGCCATATGACCTGGCAGCCGCCAAGCGGCCGCGAGTACTCAACGGCTGGTGACTCCTACGAGGCCTGTACCGCCAGGTGACCGGGGCCGGTCTGAAGGAGGCCAAGGACGTCATTGACGGCTTGCGCGGCAATCTCGGTGTGACGCGCCGCCGCTAGCGGCACGCGACCGCGCACCCAGTCCAGCCCGTTACCCGCGTCAGAACCGGTCGAGTATCCAGAACCGAGGAGTGATGGCCGCGTTCAACTGGACGGCGATGATGAACCCGATGCTCGCGTAGGTACTAGCCAGCGACAGCAGCGCGCCCACCGCATACAGCGCCTGGTAAACGATGATCCGTCGCTCCAAGGCGGCGACAGTCGCGCCGGTGATGTGGTCCTCGAGCAGCATGGCGCGCCGGGCGTAGCGCTGGCCCATGTAGAGGATCGCGCCGAGCAACGCGATGTTCAGCCAGTACACGACGATGGCCAGCTGTGTCGTGATGTAGTCGGAAACCAGTGTCGTCGAGAACGGCATTAGCACCACGCACAACAGGAACACCAGGTGGATCCACGTGAAATCACGGTTGCTACGGCTCAGGTGGTGGAGCTGAGTCTGCTGGCCGACCCAGAACACTCCCAGCGTGAGAAAGCTCATCAGGTACGTGAGAAGGTGCGGCCAGAGCGGGCGCAGCACGTGATCCCAGACCTGCGAATTGGTCGGCGACCCGGACAGGTGCAGCGCGGACGCACTCTGCACCGAGAGCCCGAGCACGAGCAGCGTCATGGCCACGGCGAAGATGCCGTCGCTCAGCGCGGCGAGCCGCTCCATGCTGCTGCCCGCGATCTGGCGGTAGGTGACCGGCACGCGAAATACCCTAACGAGGCCACCTAGGCGGGACAAAGGGCCGAGCCGGCTACCAGTAGTGCGACGTTGCGCCGGAGCTGTTCACAACGCCGCCCACCATCTCCGGCTGCTCGAACACCGACTGAATCGCGACCCGCCCCGGTCCCTGCAGTACGAGCCAGACCGACTTCGCCTGCCAGCGGGCGGAACTGAACCAGTACTGGCCGCGCGGGAACTCAAAGTGCAGGTACATGCGGACGCTGCGATCTTTCCAGATCAACCCGCCGGGCTGGACCAGGATCCGCTCGCCCTGCCGCAGGTCCCGGATGAAGGTGTTGCCCGGCCCGTGCAGCAGCAGCAGGCCCGGACCGCCCTGGGCGGAGAACCGGTCCATCGTCCGGCCCAGCGGATAGTGATACTCACGGTCATCGCCATTGCGGGTTTCGAACCAGACACCGGAGTTCTCCCACTGGTATCCGACGTTGCTCGTCGCCACCAGGAAACGGTGCTCCACCACGTCGATGGCGTGATTTTCAGGCAGCGGCACGGCGAATGTCTCGCCCGGGTGGTCGGCGCTGAGAGCGACGTGACCGGGCCCGCTGGCAGTCATCATGATCAGCGGCATCCCGGCGAGCACCCGGTTCCAGCCGCCTGCCATCTTCATCATGTCCAGCCGGACGCTGGGCTCGGAGTGCAGCAGCGTGTGGTGAGAGAAGTAGACCGAATCCGCAGGGTCGAGCTGCATCTCCGCCACCGGCACGTACATGCCGCTGATCTGGCAGGTAGACCGGCTGAAGCGGATCCTGGCCATGTCCCTGATCGGCGGCTGCTCGGCCCAGCCGGATTTGGTGACGCGCACGCGCACGTCCGTCGGAGCGCCGCAGTTCGGGCACGTGGTGCCGGTGCCTTCGCTGGGCAGGCGGCAATACGGGCATGTGTAGGCCGGAGTCGACATCGGGCTCCCCTACTCGGTGCCGTGGTGCACGTACATGGACTGCACGCCGACCCGTCCGGGCCCGGTCATCTCGGCCAGGTACATGGTGTGAGTGCCGAGCATGCCGGTCTTGAATCGCTGCTGGACCGTGTTCATCTGGACCGACGAGTCCTTGTACAGGAAACCGCCGGGCTCGAGGAGGATCTTCTCGCCGGGCTTCAGCGTCTTCTGGAACACATTGCCGTAGCCGTGCAGCAGCAGCAGGCCCTGCTCGCCTCCGGTAATGAACCGGTCCATGTACATGCCGCTGCCGCCGTGCAGGACATTGGCGAGGCCCTTGATCCGCACGAACGAGTAGTTGAGCGAATGCGTCCCGGCGAGAAACGCGTGCTCGCGCACGTCGATCTCGTGCGACGGGTGGATCGGCAGCACCACGACCTCGCCGGTAGCGTCTTTCGACAGCGCCACCCGGCCGGGACCGTGCGCGATGCTCATGATGTGCGGCATGCCGCCGATCATGCGCCGGGCGCCGCCGGCCACGTTCATTGCCGAGAGCGGGACCTGCGGCTCCTTCCACAGCATGACGTGGTGCTCGAAGAACACCGAGTCACCATCCGCCAGCGCCAGCTCGGCCACGGGCACGATCTCGCCCTCGATCTGGCAGGTGGAGTTAGAGAACCGGAACTCTGTCATGTCCCGCAGCCGCGGCGCCTCGGCCCAGCCCGAGTCCGACACGAGGTTGCGCTTGTCGAGCGGAGCGCCGCAGGTCGTGCAGCTCGTCCGTTCCGGCTCGTTCTGTGCCTTGCACCACTGACATTCGATCCTGTCCATCCGGGCAGGCCTTTCTGCTCGAGGGCGATTGCGCAGCGGGGACTACGGTCGGCGCAAAAGGGCCGATGGTGGCTGAGATCGTAGCGAGCGCGGGGGTCGCGTCGCCGGGTTATGCCGACGGAGGCGGGGCTGTTGCCGTGCCGCACTCGGCGCAGAACTTCGCGCTGGCGTTCAGCATGGCGTTGCAGTTCGTGCAGTGCTTCTGCGTCGGCGTTCCGCACTCGGCGCAGAACTTCGCGCCCACGGCCACGGGACTGCTGCAGTTGCTGCATGCGACCATGGCTGCCTCCGCCGCCGGAGCTGCCGCTGCGGCAGCTGCTGGCGCTGCAGCCGCCGGTGGCGGCGCTGCTGCGGCCTGCTGCGCGTAACCAGGACCCCCGCCTGCGAAGCCGGTGCCGGGCGGCGGCGGGTTGTACGGCGCCTGGGCCGGAGCCTGCATCATCTGGCCGGCCATGCCGAGTCCGGCGCCGAGGAACATCGGCGTGACCGCCCCGCCGCCCTGCGCCATCCCCTGGCCCGCGCCCTGCAGCGCCTCGGCCTGCGCGGCCTGCAGAAAGCCGCCCGCGAGCCGGCTATAGGCGGTGTCGCCAGCGAGCTTCTTCAGGCGGGCGTTGTCCTCGTCCTCCAGGTTGACGTCGACGTTGCCGAGCCGGGTCAGCGTGATCCCGTAGTCGCCCAGTTCCCTGTTCGCTGCCTCGAGTGACTGCGCCTCGATCTCGGGGCTGTGCATGGACAGGCCGAGGATAGGCCAGGCACCCGACATCAGCTGCGTGGTGACCGTGGTGCGGGTCACCTTCAGCAGCTGCTGCGTCACCCAGGCAGTGACCGCGCTGTTGTCGGTCACGTCGACAGTGCCGACCAGGTTCAGGATGACCTTCGTCGGATCGCTCACGCGCAGGGAGTACTCGCCGAAGGTGCGAAGCGTCACGATCAAGCCGCTCACCGGATCCTGGACCTCGTCCAGGCGGCCGCCGAACCGGTTATTCGGAAACTCGCGCGTGCCGACGAAGAAGATCTCCGCGCGGAACAAGTTGCCGCCCGTCGCCCAGTCAACGAACATGCCGAGGAACGGAAGCTCTTTGGCATCCAGCGTGTGCTGACCCGGCAGCAGCACGCCCATGACCTGGCCCTGGCTCATGAACACTGCCGTGGCGTCAGGCTCGACGATCGCCCGAGTGAACTTGCGGATGTTGATGTCCGGCCACTTGTAAACGATCTGGCCCTTTGCGGAGTCAGGCGCTGCGATGAACTCGCGGCGAGCCTCGTTCAGAAGTCCCATGAAAAACCGCTCCCCTGCTGCACAGTGACGTCGCTGCCCACCCTCGTCACGCTTACCGGGATCATACGTCGGCGCACGCCGGTTGCGGCTGGTTGCAGACGGGAAAGGTCCGGCTAAGGACGGACGAAATTCACCCCCCGATGCCTGCCATGCCGTACTGAACCGGCGTCATACAGGCAATAGACATCAAATTCGGCAGATAGGCGGCAGCATCGAAGACTGCCGCCTAGCTGACCCTGGGACCGCGCGGCTAGCATCCGTGCTGTGCGCTTTGCGATCTCTATTCCGCAGCTCCACGCCGCCGGCGAATTCGATCCGGTTGCGTTCCGCAATTATTGCGCCGGAGTTGAGCAACTGGGCTACGACAGCGCGTGGGCGCACGAGTCACTGCTGAGTGCGTCGCCGCAGCTGTCACCCATCGAGATGATGACGTACGCGGCCGCCTGCACGCAGCGACTGCGGCTCGGCTGCGCCGTGTTCGTCTCCACGCTGCACAGTCCCGTGCACTTGGCGCGGAGCATGGCCACGCTCGACCAGCTCAGCGGCGGCAGGGTTGACGTGGGCGTCGGCACGGGCGGCGGACACCAGCCGTTCGCGGCGTTCGGCCTGACGCGCGACCGGTACGTCACGCGGTTCACCGAGGGCCTCGCCGTGATGAAGGCGCTCTGGACCGAGGAGCGCGTCACCTTCGAGGGCGGGATCTTCAAGCTGGCGGGCGCCGCGATGGAGCCGAAGCCAGTTCAGAAACCGCACCCGCCGATCTGGATCGGGGCGATCGGCGAGACAGCGCTCCGCCGTGCAGCGCGGCTCGGCGACGGCTTCTTCGGCTCCGGCGGATCACCGGTGGACCGGTTCGCCGACCAGGTGCGCGTAGTCCGGGCGGCGCTCGCGGATGCTGGCCGTGATCCGGCGGAGTTCCCGATCGCCAAGCGCCTGTACATCGGCGTCGACGACAACGCCGGGCGGGCCCGTGATCGGATGAACGCGGCGATCGCGCGCATGTATGGCCGGCCAGTACCCGAGATCGAGGCTGCCGCGGTAGCCGGAACGCCAGCCGGCTGTGCCGCGGAGGTATCCAGGGCTGCCGCCGCGGGGGCGGATCTCATCCTGTTCACCACGCTGTTCGAGCCCGCCGAGCAGGCCGCGCGCCTTGCCGCCGACGTGATCCCTCTGGTGTCCTGATCGGGCTTGGATGGCAGCGATCAACGTAAGAAGTCACATCAGGGCAAAGCCTATTGATTGTGAAATCGATTGCTATTAGCTTACGCAGGTGGCTTGGGAGGATCTTTCCGGTGTATCGGTCCTGCCGAGGCCGCCCAGACGGCGACCTCGGCTAGTCACGGTCTTTCTCGCATTCGTGGCAGTTGCCTGCCTGGCGGTCGCCGTCGTGGCCGGAATGACCGCCCACCAGCTCGCCACCCGCCCGCCCACACCCGCCGAGCGCGCAGCGGCTGCGGCAACCGCAGTGGCGGACCGGTGGCGGACCCTGACCGCTGGACAGATCTTCCCGGCCGCACTCAGCTACAGCACGAGCCTGCTGACGAGCGAGAGCGCCAACCTGGTAGGCATCGGCTCGCAGACCGCGTGCGCCAGTGCTGTCGACCCGACATTCGCCGCCCTGGCGACCCGTGATCAGTGCAGGGCCGGCATCCGCGCCACTTACCTCGATCAGCTCCAGGGCATCCTCTACACAATCGGCGTGCTGGCGTTCCCAACCGTCCGCCAGGCGGCCGCGTTCTCCGCCGGGCTGTCGGCCGACCACTCGGGCGTCTTCGCGCTGAGCGCCCTCGCGGTGCCCGGTACCGCGAGCTCGCTGTTCAGCGCGCAGGCGCGGGAGGCTGCCACGACCCGGCAGGCGGGGCCGTTTGTCATCCTCACCGTCGCTGGCTATGCCGACGGTCAGCCGGCCGGCAGCGGCCAGCAGGCCCGCACCGATATCTTCGCGCCGGCCGCGCAGCTCGCAGCCGTCGTCGAGCGCCCGCTCACCGTGCCGGTCCACGTCAGCTGCCGCAGCCCGCAATGGTCGTGCTGATGGCTGGCCAGGCGCTTCGACGGTCAGCGCGGCGTGCCGGTCTGCTGGCGTTGCTCGGCGTCACGCTCCTGGCCGCCAGGCCTGCCATTGGCTCGGCACAGACTGTCCCTCAGCTCGTCCGCAGCGACGACCTCACGACCTTGCGTTCCATCGGCGTGCCCGGAGCGTGGAATCAGACGAAAGGCAGCGGCGAGACGGTCGCCGTCCTCGACACCGGCGCCGATACGAGTGCAGCTGACCTCAGCGGCTCGGTGACCGTCGGGCCTGACTACACCGCGGGCGCGAATCCTCCCGGCTATCAGCCGCCGCACCTGCACGGGACGTACATCTGCTCGATCATCGCCGGGCACGGCAGTGGCCCTGGTCGGGCAGAGGGCATGCTCGGCGTGGCACCGCAGGCGCACCTCCTGTCCATCCGGGTCATCCTCGACGACAATGAGCCGGGTTTCGATGTCTACAACGGCAACGCGGCCTTCGACGACGCGATCGCTAACGGCATCAACTATGCGGTCGCACACGGGGCCGGTGTCATCAACATGTCCCTCGGCTCGGCGGCTTCGACGAGAAGCATGCGCGAGGCAATCGCGAATGCCGTTGCGCATGGCGTGGTGATCGTCGCCGCCGCCGGAAACGACGGCACCGCCGGCGGCGGCTTCACCGGCTACTCGTACCCCGCCGCCTTTACCGGCGTGATCTCGGTCGCGGCCGTCGGCCCTGCCGGGAACCGCGCCTCGTTCTCCGACCGCAACTCCTCCGTCGTGGTCTCCGCTCCTGGCGTGGGTGTCGCCGGCGCCGGACCCGGCGGTGAATACATCACCGGCGACGGCACGAGCCCGGCGTCGGCCTTCGTCGCTGGTGTGGCGGCTCTCATCAGGTCGGCGTACCCGCACCTCACCCCCGCCCGGGTCATGCAGGCGATCGTCACCTCGACTACCAGGCGGCCACCCGGCGGTTACACGCCCGGCGTCGGCTTCGGCGAGGTCAACGCTGCGGCCGCGCTGGCAGCTGCGGGCCAGCTCGCCGCGCAACCCGCGATCGCAGCCGGCACCGTGTCCGCCACCGCCCGGTTCGGCCACGGCCGGATCGCCCCGATCGCCGTGGTGCACCGCGACGCTTCACAAATCAAAGCGAGGACAGCTGTCGCAGGTGCGGCACTGATTGGATTCCTGGCCGCCAGCGTGGCGCTGGTCGTCGTCGCGCGTCGGCGCCGCCGTCGTCCGCTGGTGGCCGATTACCCGCAGATACGGGGACTTGATGACTACACCGCTTGATCCCTTTGAGCCCTTCGATGCCGGCCTTGGGGTCAGCCGGCCGGAGCGGGAATACGAACCGGAACTCGGGCCGGAACTCGAACGGGAACCGGAACTGGAACCGGAACTGGAACCGCAGCCGGAAGCCAGCCCCAGCGTGCCGCGCCGACGGTCGCGCCGGGTCGTGTTCGTCGCGCTTCTCACGGTCGGTGCGGTGCTGATCGCCGGCGGCGCCGCGGCGCTCGTCCGAGAGCTGACGAGGCACGCGACCCCTGCCGAAGCCACAGCGGCTCTGCAGCAGGAGATCGCTTCGCGCTGGCAGCGGCTTCCTGCGGGGAAGATCTTCCCTGCGACGGTGCGCTACCAGGATGCCGATAGCAACTCGCTGCTCGCGCGCCTCGTGGGTATCGCGCCGCCAGCATCCTGCCAGGCCGCCCTCGAGCCAGCCGGCTACAAGCTGGTGAGCGGTCTTGGCTGCGCGACGATGCTCCGAGCGACCTATGTCGATGCGAGCGGTACGCTCGCCATCACCGTCGGCATCGCTGTCCTGCGATCACCGAGGGCGGCCCGGCTGGCGGCGAGCGACGCCTTGTCTCTGGCGCCCGGCGATGGCCTGCATGCCCTGACATTCGGTGGCACGATCACCGATCAGTTCGGTGACGCTGCCCGCGGCATCCAGGGTGGCCTGGCGGGCGGGCCCTATGCATTCCTGTTCACCGTCGGCTTCACCGACGGGCAGCCAACCACCGCGGCTGCGCAGCAGGAAACGGAGCTGCAGACGTTCGGTAACACCCTGGTTCCCGGCCTCGAAGTGGTGCTGACCGGACATGGCAAGCCCTGCAACATGAAGGACATCAAGTGCTGATCAACCTCCGCATGGCTCGCCTCGGCATCGCGGTCAGCGTGCTGAGCACCGTCGTCGTCACCGCCTCCGTGGCCCGACCCGCCATTGCTGCGCAGGCCGCGCCAACGACACCTGCCGTCGCGACTACCGCAGGCGTCCCCGGCTCGGCCAAGAACCTGCTCGCCAGCGAGATGTCCGCGGCATGGCAGCTCACCGACGGTCACGGTGTCACCGTCGCGGTCCTGGATACGCCGGTAAGCCGGATAAGTGAGCTGACTGGCAAGCTGACTATCGGGCCGAATTACGCGCCGGTGGCGGGCGCCTCGACGGCAGAAGGCACGGTCGTAGCGTCGATGATCGCCGGTAGTGGCCCGACGACCTCGAACGCGTTCGGGACGACCGGCCGCGCCCCTGGTGCCCGGATACTGTCCGAGGGCGTCGTCAACTTCGCAAGTAAATCGTCGCTCGAGCAGCACTACGAGTCCGACGGCGTCTGGCAAGGCATCGTGGCCAAGGCCATCAGGTACGCCGTCGACCAGGGTGCCAGTGTCATCGTCGTCGACGAGTCCGGCGGTGACTCCCAGGACCTCGACCAGGCCGTGGACTACGCGATCTCCAAGAACGCCGTCGTGATCACCCCGGGCTCGGCAGACAAGAGTGACCTCAACACGTTCTACTACCCGGACAGCCTGCCCGGCGTGATCAACCTCACCGGCGTTGCCCTCAGCGGCGTGCAGGCGCCCCAGAGCCCATCGTCCTATCCCACGAACGACTCGGTGCTGATCGCGTCGCCGGATAACACGCTCGACGCCACCGGGCCGGGCAATGCGCCCTATTCGGCCTGGGGCAACATCTCGGCGGTTGCGTGGGTTGCCGGCACCGTCGCGCTGATCAAGTCGCTGTACCCGCAGATCAGCCCCGCGGAGGTGGCCACGGCGCTCGCCACGTCGGCGAGCTACCACCCGGCTGGCGGCTACAACACGACGATCGGCTACGGCTTGATCAACCCGGTCGGGGCCATCCACGAGGCAGCGAGCTTGGTGAAGCTGCAGGCCACGGCGAAGCCCGGGTCGGGCGTGGTGTCAGCCACTGCCCGGTTCGGCAAGGCTCAGCCAGCTACCGTCCGCGCCGTGCACCACGCGACCGCCAAGCTCGACGGATTCGGCGGTGCCATCGTCCTGGGCGCCGTGCTGCTCGTGCTCGCGTTCTGGCTCAGGGCTCGCGGGCGGCGGCGAGCCCGTGCAGGCAGGCACTCTGCCGGGTTCGGCGCCGGTCCGTTGCCAGCAGCGACAGGCACGCCTCCCGACTGGTCCAGTCCGCCGCCAGCAGCGACAGGCACGCTTCCCGACTGGTCCAGTCCGCCACCAGCAGCGACAGGCACGACCCCCGACTGGTCCAGTCCGCCACCAGCAGCGACAGGCACGCCTCCCGATTGGTTTAACTGACCGCGGTCAGCCCGCCGCGACGGCCGACAGGACAGCGAGCGAGAAGGTGGCAATGGCAAGCACGCCGTGACCAGCCGGCACGAGCGGGCGCAGATGCCAGCCCGGGGGCCGCGGCGGCGGCGGCGCGAGGCTGCGCGCCAGGAACTCGTCGACCAGCTGGCCCGTCAGCGCCTCGTCGTGCAGAGCGCGCTTGATCTCTGGCTCGGCCAGCACCTTACTGGGGGGCGCATCCTGGCCCGGCCCTGGATACGGCGTCCAGATGACGACCGTGGAGATGCCCAGGCCGATGGCCGGCGCCATCAGCACGATGGCCAGCCACGCTGCGGGTTTCGCGGCGGCCACGAGGAACACGATCCAGCACACCAGCCCGGCGGCGTTCAGGCCGGCGTGCCCGGCCAGGATGGGCAGCGACATGACGTCAGGCTGGGCGGGCCGCTGCCGCGACGCACGAATGCCGCCACGCGTGATCCAGCTCCGTACCATGAATGCGCCGAGTGCCTCGGTAGCCAGCCAGGTCACGAGCGTGGCGACATCCAGCGCGTGTCGTGGCATGTGCCGGACCCCTAAGTTTCGAGGGCGGCAAGCCCGAGCAGGTCGACACATTTCTGCTCATCGCGTCTGACCACCACCATGAGCACGGCGCCGCAGCGACGGCACCGGACGACCGTGCCGGGAGCCCGCAGGTACACCACGGTCTCGGCCATCGGCCCGGTCGCGCCGCAGCTGCCGCAGACCGCCACCGCCGCCGTCATCTCGGTGCCGAACACCTCTAGCAGCAGCCCGCCGATCGCGTTGCCGTCCAGGGCACTCTCGTCCGCAGCCGTCATGGTGCCTCCGTTCCCCCGTAACGCTCCGTCTTGATCCGGCCGGCGGGGTACCCGAGCTCGACCAGTCCGGACGCCACCGCCTCGACGAACGGGGTCGGACCGCACACGAAGGTCAGCGGGTCCCGCTCCCCGGGCCATGCCGCCTCCGCCAGCAGCCGCCGGTCGACCCGCCCTGCATGCCCGGTCCAGCCCGGCGGCTGCTGCCTGGTCAGCGTGTAGATGACGGCGACGCCGTCATCGGCGTGATCAAGTTCGGCCCGGTAGATAACGTCCGGCAGCGAGCGCGCCGAGTACAGGAGGCGGGCCGGGACCTCGCTGCCGAGGTTGTGCCGGTGCCGGAGGATTGACCGGAACGGCACCACGCCCGATCCGCCGGCAACCAGGAGCAGGGGCGTCGCAGCGTCGTCACCGCTCCAGACGAAATAGCCGCCGATAGGGCCGCGGATCTCTATCTCGTCGCCGGCCCGCAGCTCCTCGGTGAGATAGGGAGAGACCTCTCCGTCGTCGAGCCGCTCGACGGTGATCGTGAGCTGCTCGCCGGGCGCCGAGGCGATCGAGTAGGACCGTTCGGCGGAGTAACCGTCCTCTGCGGTGAGCCGCACGTCCAGGTGCTGGCCGGCCGAGTGGCCGGCCCAGTCCGGCACGCTCAGCACGATGGTCCGCACCGACGAGGTCTCGTCGCGCGCCGTCTCGACGGTGGCGACCTGCCAGGTCAGTCGCCCGCGTACCGCTGTTCCCGCCATGGATCCCCGTAGTTGTGGTAGCCATACCGCTCCCAGAACCCGGGCTCGTCCGCAGCCAGCAAGTCCAGGCCGCGAACCCACTTCGCACTCTTCCAGAAATACAAGTGGGGAACGAGGAGCCTGGCTGGCCCGCCGTGCTCGGGCGGCAGCGGCCGCCCGTCGTAGGAGTATGCGACCCACGCCTGACCGGCGGTCAAGTCGGCCAGCGGAACATTCGTCGTGTAGCCGCCGTCGCAGAAGGCCAGAGCGAAAGCGGCCTGGTGATCGACGTCCGCCAGCAAGGTGTCAATCGGCACCGCACGCCAGCTTGTATCGAGCTTCGACCAGCGCGTCACGCAGTGAATGTCGACGGTGACCTCCTCCGCGGGCAGCGCCAGCAGTTCAGGCCAGGTCCACGTCCGCAGGTCCGCGCCCGCCTGCCGGAGCGAGAACGTCCAGTCCTCCAGCGGCGTGTGCGGCGTCGGCCCGGCTGACAGAACCGGGAAGTCGCTCGTCACGTACTGTCCCGGCGGAACCCGGGCGGTGTCGGCCGCCGATTCGCGGCGGCGGCCGTGGAAGCCGCGCGATATAGGGCTCATGGCGACATCATTCCCCAGTCAGCAGTGCCATCAGCTTGGTGACCGTAGCCCAGTTCCGCGCGGTGCCCGCCGCCTGCGGGGGCGAGGCGACCAGCCGCGCTGCCAGCTGACTCCGGCCAAACCCGTCCGGAGTATGCAGAAACAGCGTTCGCCCGACGACGACCGCTTCGTCCCGGCTGCCATTGGCCTGCGCTGTTTTCGCCGCTGCCGCAATCGCAGCGAGGCCGGAACTGCTGTGGTCGTCGTTCCGGAAGACGGCGTGGACGAGGCGCGGATCCTTGGCGTGGGGAAACGGGTTGTCGGCGATCACTCGGGCGAGTTCCGCTGCAGAGAGCACCACGATCGCGGGCCGGACGCCCAGCCGCTCGGCGATGCTCCGCTGCAGCGCTGCAGCCAGGGCTGCGGCGTCGTCTGAGTCGGCCCCGAATATCAGGTTGCCGCTTTGGATATAGGTGGAAACGTCGGTGTAGCCAAGGTCGGTGGCGATCTGCCGCAGGTCAGCCATGGCGACCTTGTTGTGACCGCCAACATTGATTCCGCGCAACAGCGCCAGATATCTGGGCATCAACCGAGACTAGCGATCGAGCTGGAGGCGATGGACATGACTGCCGTGATCGGCACCGGGATCATGGGCGCGGCGATGGCCAGGAACCTGCTCGGGGCAGGTATCCGCACCACCGTATGGGACCGGTCGCCGACTGCGCTGGAGCCGCTCGTGGCGCACGGCGCGGTCGCGGCTCAGCTGCCCGCCGAGGCTGTCCGCGGGGCCAGGCTCGTCATTACCATGCTGCCCACCGCAGAAGTGGTCAGCTCCGTCATGCTCGACCAGGCCGTCGTCGCGGAGTTCGAGCACGGCGCCGTCTGGGCGCAGATGGGCACTATCGGTGTCGACGCCACGGTGGAGATCGACGCGAGGCTCCGCCGCGAACGCCCGGACGTGCTGTTCGTCGACGCGCCGGTGTCTGGCAGCAAGGGACCGGCCGAGGCCGGTCAGCTGCTCATCCTGGCTTCGGGCCCGGCGGCAGCGCGCGAGGTTGTCGGCCCGGCGTTCGCCGCGCTCGGCCGCCGCACCGTCTGGCTCGGCACCGCCGGGCAGGGCAGCAAGATGAAGCTGGTCGTCAACGCCTACATGTCGACCCTGATCGAGGGTGTCGCTGAAGCGCTCGAGCTGGCGAGCCGGCTCGGCATCGACGCCAACGAGCTGGCCGCGACCATCGCTGGCGGTCCGCTCGACGCGCCGATCGCCGACGCCAAGCTGCACCAGATGGAAGTCGGCGACTTCGCCCCCGAGTTCCCGCTGCAGTGGGCACTCAAGGACGTCGACCTGGCGCTTGGCGCGGCCGGCGGTGATTCCCTGCCGTTGCTGGCCGCCTTGTCCCGGCAATGGCACGCGGCCGTGGCCGCCGGCCACGGCCGCGACGACGTCGCTGCGGCCCGGCTAGCGCTGGGCGCCTGAGGCCAGGACCGCCTGCCGCACCAGCTCCTCGAGGTGCTCGAGCGGGACCTTGCCGTCGACGCGCTCGCCGTTAACGTAGAACTTGGGCGTCGCGTTGACCCCGTTCCGCAGGCCTTCCTGCACGTCGCTCTCGATCCGGGCGGCGTATCGCTGCTCGGCGAGATCTTCGGCGAAGCGCGGCACGTCGAGCCCCAGGACCTCGGCGAACGACAG
Source organism: uncultured Actinomycetota bacterium (assembly GCA_963718765.1). GTDB lineage: Bacteria > Actinomycetota > Actinomycetes > Streptosporangiales > Streptosporangiaceae > JAJYUU01. The sequence goes on along the minus strand of CAVQZV010000011.1, from coordinate 365,726 downwards.
CAGCGAATCCGTGTCCAGGCGTGCGTCCGGCTGCAGCAGCAGCTCATACATGGGCCAGAACTTGCCCTGCACGGCAGCGGCCTCGGCAGCCTGGGCCGCCTGCGCAGCGTGCGGATGCAACTGCGGGATGGGGAAATTCCGGAACACGAACCGGATCTGGCCGCGGTATTCGCCGAGCATCTCCTGGACGTCCCGGAAAGCGCCGCGGCAGTACGGGCACTCGTAGTCGCCGTACTCGACGACGGTAACCGGCGCCTCCGCAGGACCCTGCACATGGTCATCGCCCGTCACCTGGGGCGTCGTGAATGTCTCCATTTGTTGCTCCGTTCCGCTCAGCCGTGGCTCGCGGCGAGCGCGGTCACGACCGTCAGGGTGATCGAGAGCGCCGCCGCCGTGCCGTGCAGCGCGATCAGCCGCGGCGGGAACGTCCAGCCACCGCGCTCCTCGCCCAGCGCGGCCTGCCGGTTGCGCACATACCAGCTGATGCCCACCAGCAGCGTCGCTACGAGTATCGCGAACGAGATCCAGGCGAACGGCCGGTAGTGCACGAACGTGAACATCAGCCAGCACGCGACGCCGACCGTGGCCAGGGCGGGGTGGCTGAACTCCAGCAGCGGGTGCTCGCCCGCCGGGTTGGTGACCCGTGCGTGGGGACCCCGCGGCGGCTTGCCCTCGGCCGTCAGCGGCACCGCGCCAATCCGGACCAGCGACTCGGCTGCTGGTGCAGGTGCCTGTGGCGCTTTCTCGCGCCGCAGGGTGGTGCCGGCCCGCAGCAAAGTCACGCCGGCCGCGGCGGTGCACAGCCACAGGACGAGCGCTGCGATCGCCAACCCAGTTCCCTTCGCCCGAGACCGCCGGACCCCCGGCCAGCGGCAACCAGGCTAGCCGACGCGATCCTGGCACCAGCGCTTGACGCGATGTAATCTTGTAATCAAAGGATAGAGGGAGGCAGCGGCCATGGCAGCGGAACCACTAGACGCCTATTCCCAGATCGTGGCGGGCGTGGCTGCTGAGCTCACGCCCAGGGTCGCTAGCCTTCGCGTGCCCCATCCGGGCGGCCGGCTGCGCGGTGAGGGTCTGGGATCCGCGGTCATCTATACCCCCGACGGTTTCCTGCTCACCAACGCGCATGTGGTCGGCCGCGCCGACCAAGGTGTCGCGCTCTTCTCCGACGGCACCAGTGCCACGTTCCGGGTGGTCGGCGCTGACGCGCTGTCGGATCTCGCCGTCGTCCGGGTCGACAGCGCGACCCCGAACCCAGCGGTGCTCGGCGAGGCCGATGACCTAGTCGTCGGCCAGCTCGTCGTGGCCGTCGGAAGCCCGCTGGGCCTCACCGGATCGGTCACGGCCGGCGTCGTCAGCGCTCTCGGCCGGTCGCTGCCGACCAGGGAGGGCACGAACACCCGGCTTGTCGAGGACATCATCCAGACCGACGCAGCGCTTAATCCGGGCAATTCAGGCGGAGCGCTGGCCGACTCGCGGGCTCGCATCGTCGGCATCAACACCGCCGTGGCCGGCGTCGGGCTCGGACTCGCCGTGCCGATCAACGCGACGACCCGCAAGATCATCGCCGCGCTCATGCGCGACGGTCAGGTCAAGCGCGCCTACCTCGGCGTCGTCAGCGTGCCCTACCCGCTCACCGAGCCGCTCCAGAAGCGGTTCGGCCGTACCACCGGGCTGCGGGTGGCTGAGGTTGTGCCGGGAGCCCCGGCAGACCGGGCCGGGCTGCGTCGCGGCGATCTGCTCGTTACGGCTGGCGGGCAGCCGGTCAGCAGGGCACAGGACCTGCAGAAGCTCATGTTCAGCGAGGCGATCGGGCGACCGCTGGCGATCACCGTGCTGCGCAACGGCGCGCTGGTCGACGTCATCGCCGAGCCCACCGCGCTGGTCGCCGCCTGATCGGCAATCAGACGTTAGACGCGACCGCTCCGCCGTCCACTTGGTAGGCCGCGCCGGTGATGTAGGCGGCGTGCACCGAGGCCAGGAACGCCACCAGGCTGCCGAGCTCGGCCGGCTCGCCGAGGCGCCCCATCGGGACCGCCGCGCCCGCCGCCGCGACTAGGTCGGCGGGGATCCGGCCCGTCCGGAACGAGCCGGGCAGCACGAGATTGATCGTGATCCCGTCCCTCGCCAGGCCCGGCGCCATGGCCTTAACCAGGCCGGCGATGCCCGGCCGGATCCCGTTCGACAGGTCGATGCCGGCAACCGGCTGCTTCACCGAGGTCGACTGGATGCCGACGATCCGGCCCCATTGCCGAGCCCGCATGTGCGGCAGTACCGCCCGGACGAGCCGCACGAAACCGAGCGTGACCAGCTCGAACGCGGCCACCCAGTCATCGTCGGCGAAGTCGGCGACGGCGCCGAGCGGCGGCCCTCCGGAGTTGGTGACCAGCACGTCCACACCGCCGAACTCCGCGACGGTCGCGGCCACGACCGACTCGATGCCAGCCGCCGTGGCCAGGTCGGCCGCCACGGCGAGTACCTGCGCCCCGGTCGCGGCGCGGATCTCGGCGGCAGCCGCGGCTAGGTCCGCCTCGGTCCGCGCGCAAACTGTGACCCGGGCGCCCTCGGCGGCCAGCGCTAGCGCGCACGCCTTGCCGAGTCCCTTGCTGGATGCCGCGACGATGGCCGTCTTGCCCGCGAGGCCCAGGTCCACCGTTAGCCCGCCGATGGTGGCGAAGAGCCGTCCGGGGTGTTCACGGCGATGGCTGGGCGTCGCCTGGCCGGCTCGCGACCAGCTGGCTGCCGGGCCCTGGCGCGCGGGGTGATTGCGTGAATCGGCTGGACCGATGGCTCGCCAGCGGCGAGCGTGACCGTGGCGCCGTGGTGGCTGATGTCCAGCGGCTGTCCCTCGACGAGCAGGTAACGAGCCGACTTGTGCTTGATCTCCACACGAAGGCGGCGGCCTTGCAGCACGACGGTGAAAGCCAGCCGGGCCATCCCGTCCGGCAGCCGCGGCGCAAACTGCGGGAACCCCGCTTCGTATCGCAGTCCGGCGAGACCGGAGATCAGCGCTACGTACGTGCCCGCCAGCGAGGCGATGTGCACGCCGTCCCTGGTGTTGTGCTCCAGGTCGTCGAGGTCGATCAGCGCCGCCTCGCCGAGATAGTCGAACGCAAGGTCCAGTTCGCCTACCTCGGCCGCGATGACGGCCTGGGTATTGGCCGAGAGCGAGGAGTCCCGGACGGTCAGCGCCTCGTAGTAGTCGAAGTTCCTGGCCTTCTGCTCGGCCGTGAACGCACTGCCGCAGCGATGCATCGCGAGGACGAGGTCCGCCTGCTTGACGACCTGCTTGCGGTACAGGTCGAAATACGGGTGGTGCAGCATCAGCGGATACTGGTCCCCGGAGGTCCCGGCGAAGTCCCAGACCTGGTGACCAGTGAAGGCGGCTGCCTGCGGATGTACGCCCAGTGCCTGGTCGTACGGGATGAACATCCTGCTCGCGGCGTCCCGCCAGCTGGCCGCTTCCTCCGTGTCGACAGCCAGCTCCGTCGCCCGGTCCGGGTATTTCTCGGCTCGATCTGCGGCGGCCAGCAGGTTCTGCTGTGCCATCAGATTCGTGTACACATTGTCGTCCGCGAGCGCGCTGTATTCGTCCGGCCCGGTGACGCCGGCGAGGTGGAACCGGCCTTCGCTGTCGTGGTGGCCCAGGGATCGCCAGAGCCGCGCGGTGTGTACCAGCAGGTCCGTCCCGGTCGACCGGTCGAAATCCGTATCCCCGGTCGCCGCGACGTGGCGCACGACCGCGTCCGCGATCGCGGCGTTGACGTGGAAGGCGGCCAGGCTGGCGGGCCAGTAGCCAGAGCACTCCGGGCCGGTGATGGTCCGCCAGGCAAAGGCCGCGCCGGCGAACCCGAGCTCCGCCGCACGCGCGCGGGCGGCGGGCAGGGTGCTGTGCCGCCAGCGCAGGGCGCTCGCGGCGGCATCCGGGGCGGTGAGGCTGAGCAGCGGCAGCACGAACATCTCGGTGTCCCAGAACGTGTGCCCGTCATAGCCCGGACCGGTCAGGCCCTTAGCCGGGATCGGCCGGTCCTCGCCACGTGCCCCGGCCTGCAGAACATGGAACAGCGAGAACCGCACCGCCTGCTGGATCTCTGGGTCGCCGTCGACTTCGACGTCCGAGCGGTCCCAGAAGTCGGCGAGGTAATCGCGCTGCGACCCGGCGAGGCCTTCCCAGCCAGCGTGACGGGCCGAGCTGAGGGCAGCCGATACCTGGTCGCGGACCGCCTCCAGCGAGCGGGTGCTCGACCACCCGTAGGCGACGAACTTCACCAGCCGCAGCCGCTGTCCGGGCTCCAGCATCGCCGTGGCGGTCACCATGCCGACGTCGTCGTTGGCGTGCGAGTCGATCCGCAGGCCGTCCGGTCCGTCGATCACGTGATCCATGGTCGCGCCAACCCGCAGGCGACTCTGCTTCGTCTGGTGCACGAGCAGGACGAGGTTCGCGTCGTGGTACTGATACTCACCCACGAGCGGGGAGACGAGGACGGCGGCGGCGCGCGGGTCGCCGTCAGCAGCGGGCAGCTGCTCGTTGGCCAGGAGCTCCGACTGCACTGTTACTTGGGCAGACTGCCCGAGTGCTTCCACCTCGAAGCTGATCGCCGCGACCGCCCGGTGTGAGAACGACACCAGCCGCTGGGACCTAACACGAACCGACCCGCCTGCCGGGGACACCCACTCGGCCTGCCGGGTCAGCAGGCCAGTCCGGAAATCGAGGACGCGCTCGTGCGACCGCAGGCTGCCGTACCGGACGTCGAAGGGCTCGTCGTTCACGAACAGCCGGATGATCTTGCCGTTGGTGACGTTGATGATGGTCTCGCCCGATTCCGGGCGCCCGTAGGAGCGCTCGGCGAACGGCAGCGGCCGGTCCTCGTAGACGCCGTTGAGGTAGCTGCCGGGCAGCCCGTAGGGCTCGCCCTCGTCCAGCACGCCACGCCAGCCGATATGGCCGTTCGACAGCGCGAACACCGACTCGGTCTGCGCGAGCCGGTCGAGGTCAAGGCCGGCCTCGCGCAGCGACCAGGGGTCCAGGCTGAACTCAGGTTGCTTGATCACAGAAGCTCCCCGAGGTCGGTAACCACGATGCTGGCGCCGTGCGCGCGCAGCGCGTCGGCCTGACCCACGCGGTCGACGCCAACTACATAGCCAAACTGTCCGGCACGGCCCGCAGCTACCCCGGCGAGCGCGTCCTCGAACACCGCGGCCTCCTCCGGCGCCAGGCCGAGCGCCCGCGCCCCGGCGAGGTAGCTGTCCGGGGACGGCTTGCCGCGCAAGTGCTCCTGCGCCGCCACGACGCCGTCGATCCGGGCCTCGAACAGGTCCCCGAAGCCCGCGGCCGCGAGCACATCGGCGGTGTTCGCGCTGGACGACACCACGGCGCGGTGCAGGCCGGCGTCGCGCGCGGCCCGGACGTAGCGGACCGAGCCGGGATAGGCGAGCACGCCGTCGGTGCGCAGCTTCTGGCGAAGGATCTCGTTCTTGGCGTTGCCGAGACCGTCAATGGTCGGTGTGCCCGGCGGGTCATCCGCCGATCCGGCCGACAGGTGGATGCCGCGAGAGCCCAGAAATGACTCCGTTCCCTCCTCTCGCGGCTTGCCATCGACGTACTCGTCATAGTCGCGCACGGGGTCGAAAGGGACGAACGGCTCGCCGGTCGCCTGCGCCCGCTTGCGCAGGAAATCATCGAACATCTCCTGCCAGGCTGCGGCGTGCACCGTGGCTGTTTGCGTCAGCACACCGTCCATATCAAACAGGCAGCCACGGATCGCATCCGGTAGTCCAAGCACGTGCTCAGCCTATGAGAGGGCGCCATACCCGCCGCGCTGAGGCCAAGCTGAGGCCAAGTAGTTATCTCACCACGCGGAAGCCTTACCTTGCGGCCCTCCTTGCGCGGCTCTAACATCGGCACACCTTGCCCAGGACGGCCGGGTTTTGCCGTCACCACCATGTAGTGGAAAGTCAGGAGCGAATGTACGGACGAGTAGCACACGCGCGTCCCTTCGTCGCCCTCATCGCGGCAGCGGGAATCGCTACCCTGGTCGGCTGCGGAAGCAGTGGGCACCCGACCAGCACGTCCAGCGGCGGCTCGGCCAGCAGTGGAGCGGTCAAGACGTCGGACTGCGGCACCAAGCCGGGCGTTAAGGCGACTGGCACGCCGATCAACCTCGGCACCATCGTGACCGATCAGACGGGCACATCGTTCACCGACATCCCCTACATGGCGCAGGCGTACTTCACCTGCGTCAACGACAACGGCGGCATCAACGGCCATCCGATCAAGTACTACATCGAGACCGAGCAGACCCAGCCCGCGCAAATTGCCGCCGACGCCACCCAACTCGTGCAGACCGACAAGGTGCTCGGCATCGTCGGCAACACCAGCATCATCGAATGCTCGATTAACTCCAGCTACTGGCAGCAGCACGGGTACTACATCATCGACTCCGGGATCGCGCCGGAGTGCTACTCGACGTCGAACAGCGCCGCGGTCAACATGGGCCCGCGCTACAGTTCAGACGGCGCGGTGCAGTACGCGCTGGCGCAGGGTGTGAACAAGGTCGTTTTCGATCAGGCCAACGTGCCCGGCACGCAGCACATCGCGGCAGGCCCGGCGGCGCTCGCCGCCAACAAGAACGTGCCGATCGTCCAGCTGACCGAGAACGTGCCGATCACCAGCGCGGACTCAGTCGCCATCAAGGAAGTCAACGACGCCGGGCCCAATGGCGCGGTGATCCTCAACTTCACCCCGCCGGACGCGCTGGTTATCCTCAAGGCGGCGCAGCAGCTCGGCATCGTCGACCACGTGAAGATGTGGGGCTGCTCGACTCCGTGCAACACCGACTTCCTGGCCCAGGGTCTCGGCGCGCAGTGGAACAACAAGCTGTTCGTGAACGCGGAGCTAACCCCGCCCGACACAACAAATAGCCGGACGATGACGCTGTACAAGGACATCCTGCAGCAGTATGGCTCGTCCGGGGCGACCAAGGTCTCCGGCGGCATCGGCAGCTTCAGCCAGATGGGCTTCACCGAGGCTGAGATCGCCGTCCACGCCCTTGAGGGCATCAAGGGCCCCTACACGGTGGCGAGCGTCAACGCCGCGTTCAAGGGCGTGACCAACTTCGACACCGGCATGCTCTGCCAGAAGTGGTCGTACGGCGCTTACTCCTCGCACCTCCCCAACAACGAGGACTACACCGTCACGCCGAACAACGGAAAGATGACGACGGCTCAGGGCTGCACGCAGGTGTCCTCGGTCGACCCGGACATCGCCGCCTACCGGCAGCAGGCCGGCGTGGCACCACTCGATCCGACGGCTAACGGGTGATAGCACACGTGACGCTATCCCTGCGTCGGCGGTAGGAAGCCTATGCCGAGCTGGCAGAACTTCCAGCCGTTCATCGTGACCGGTCTCGCCCTCGGGGGGGTTTACGCCCTCTCGGGGGTGGGACTGGTCGTCCTCTATCAGGCCACCGGCGTGGTCTACCTGGCCCTTGGTGCGGTCGGCGCCATGGGCGCGCTCATCACCTACTCGCTGATCAGCGGCGGCATGGCACACTGGCTCGCCTGGCTGGTGTGTCTGCTGTTCAGCGGAGGAGTCACGCTCGCCTACGGCATGATCTTCGGGCCCCTGCTCGCCCGGCGCGAGCCGCTGGTCAAGGCGACCGCCACGCTCGGCTTGCTGCTCGTCCTCTTCGGGGCGATGGACCTGCTGTGGACGACCAGCGGCGGAGCGGTCCGCTCGCTGACCTTCCCGACCGACGGCCACGGCTTCAGCCTTGGTCACGTCACGATTACCTGGACGCAGGTCATCGGTCTCGGGTTCGGCGTCGCGATCACCGCCGGGACCGCGGCGTTCCTGCGCTTCACCAAGCTCGGCACGGCGATGCGGGCCATGGCCAACGACCGGGAGATCACCGCGACGCTCGGCGTGCCGGTGCGCCGCGTCGAGGCGGCAGCATGGCTCGGTTGCGGCATCCTGGCCGGGATCGCCGGGCTACTGCTGGCCGACTTGGTGGCCCTCGACGCCACCACGCTGACCTTCCTGGTGATCTCGTCGCTCGCTGCCGCGCTCATCGCCCGGCTGCGCTCGGTCGTGCTTACCTTCGTCGCCGCCCTGATTGTCGGCCTCGTGCAGAACATGCTCGTGCCCATCCCAGCGCTGACGAGCTACAGCAACATGGCGCCGTTCGTGCTCGCGGCCTTGGCGCTGCTGCTGCTGTCGCGCCGCCGCGTCATCACGCTGTCCCGCGAGGAGGCCTGAGTGCTCGACGTAGCCGACAGTGCGGATGACGCTGACAGCCCGGCCAGCGCGCGGCAGTCCGGGCTGAAGCTGCCTGCCCGGCCGACGCTGATCCGGTCCGGCGTGATCGTCGCGCTGCTGGTGTTTGTGCTTCTCGGGCTTCCCCAGCTGCTGAGCCTGTACTACGTGGACGCGATGACCCAGGTGGCTGTGTACGCCATGGTCGCGCTCGGGCTCGGCGTCCTCGTCGGCCGCGTCGGCTTGATGTCCCTCGGGCAGGTCGCGGTACTGGCCGTTGGCGCCTGGTCAGCCGCGCGGCTGCTGTTCGGTACCGGCCAGCCCTACCCGGTCGTGCTGCTGGAAGCCGGCCTGATCACCATGATCCTCGGCACCGTACTGCTGCTGCCAGCGCTGCGGCTGCGCGGGCTGTACCTCGCGCTGATCACGCTCATGCTGGCGGGCGCGGTCACGGTCGTGCTCGCGACGCTGAACTTCCCGAACGGCGGCCACGGCTTCACCGGCTACAACGGCAACCAGACGCACATCCCGCCGATCCGCCGGCCCAGCATCGCGACGAGCGACCCGTCCTACTTCCGGTACGCGGTGATCGTGGCGGCGGTGATGTTCGCCCTGGTCGCGATCCACATCCGGACCCGGCCCGGCCGGGCCTGGGCCGCCATCCGGCAGAGCGAGCCGGCCGCCCTGGCCGTTGGCATCAACACCACCCTCTACAAGCTCTGGGCGGTCGCCCTGGCGTCGTTCGTGACGGGCGTAGCCGGCGGCGTGTATGCAGGCGCCGTGCATTACCTGTACTCGATCGACTTCCCCGCCTATACGTCCATCACGATTCTCGCGGTCGTGCTCATGGGCGGCGCATACAGCCTGTGGGGCGCGGTCGTCGCCGGGCTTCTCATGCAACTGCTGCCCGCCCTGCTCCAGAACCTGGGCGTGTCGAACGACTGGCTGACGATCCTGTTCGGCATCGGGGTGGTGCAGGTGCTCACCACCGCGCCCCGCGGGCTGGCCGATCAGTTCCCCAAGGACATGGCGAAACTCGGCGGACTGCTCGTCGGGCTGGTGCGCCGGTCCGCCGCCGTACCGCAGATCGGAGCGGGTGAGACACCGTGATCGAGGTCACGGGCCTGACCGTGAAGTTCGGCGGAGTCACCTCGCTGAACAACATGAGCGTCACGTTCGAAGCCGGGACGTGCGGGCTGATCGGCCCGAACGGGGCCGGCAAGACGACGTTCTTCAACGTGCTGAGCGGCTTCGTGCGGCCGGCCTCCGGATCGGTGCAAGCGTTCGGCGACGACCTGCTGTCGATCGCGCACTTCCGCCGGGCCCGGTGGGGAGTGCACCGGACGTTCCAGACCGAGCAGGCGATCGAGGAGCTGTCCGTCTTCGACAACGTCGCGCTCGTTCACGAGCACGCCGGCCAGCCGCGGGCGTCCCGGCGCGCGGACGTGCTCGACGCGATCGCCTTCGTTGGCCTGGATGTCGATCCCGCCACCCAGGTCGGCACGCTGGGCCCTGGGCAGCGGCGGCTGACAACGGTGGCCCGAGCGATCGTCGGACGGCCCAGGCTGGTGCTGCTCGACGAGCCCGCCGCGGGCCTGCCCGACGCTGAGACCGAGAGCCTGGCCGAGATCATCCGGCAGATCCCGGCACGGACAGGCGCGCTCACGATCCTGGTCGACCACGACATGAGCCTGGTGTCCGGCTGCTGCGAGACGACGGCCGTGCTGGACTTCGGCGAGCTGATCGCGTCCGGCCCGACGGCGCAGGTGCTGCGGGACGAGCGAGTGGTGCGGGCGTACCTGGGTACCGCGGAGGTGGCGTGACAGTGGCTGCGGAGGGGAACGGGGTTCTTGCCCTGAGCGGCCTCACGGTCGAGCGCGGCCGCCGGGCCGTGGTCAGGGACGTGTCGCTGAACGTCCCGGCCGGGGACGTGACGGCCCTGCTCGGCCCGAACGGGGCCGGAAAGTCCAGCCTGGTGCTGGCGGTCGGCGGCGTGCTCCGCCCGGTCGCGGGCGCTGTCAGAATGGACGGCCGGGACCTGGCCCGCCAGCGCCCGGAGCTGATCCGCCGGGCTGGTGTCGCGATCGTGCCGGAAGGGCGGCGGCTGCTGCCCGACCTGACGGTCGACGACAACATCCGGGTCGCCGCGTACTCGCTGTCCGGCGACAGCGCGAAGGCGGGCCGCAGCCGCGCGCTCGAGCTGTTTCCCGAGCTGAGCCGCCGTCTCTCCACCCCGGCCCGGTCCCTGTCCGGAGGCGAGCAGCAGATGCTCGTTCTGGCCCAGGCCATCATCACCACTCCGAAGTACCTGCTCATCGACGAGCTCTCGCTCGGGCTCGCGCCGGTGATCGTCAACCGGCTGGTGCCCACCATCCGCGAGATCGCGGCCGCGGGCATCGGGGTGCTTCTCATCGAGCAGTTCGCCGCGGTCGCCCTCGGTCTTGCGACCACGGCTCACATCCTGGAGGGTGGCCGGATCCGGTACTCCGGGGCTGCGAGCGAGCTGCGCGACCATCCGGAGCTGCTCCGCTCCGCCTACCTGCTGCGCGGCAGCCAGGAGGCATCAGGCCTCTAGCCTGTGGCGCCGCACAAGCCGGGCAGTCTTCCAGGAGATGGAAGCGTACGCCTGCAGGCAGCACATCTGCGGTAGGTTACCGACCAGGGAGGCCGGGCAGCGGGCCTAGTTTGTGCTCTGACACAGGGAGGCCTGCCCGGTAGCGGCTAGTGTGAAAGCTAACGTGGACACCTCACAGATGGCCCGCCAGCCGTCAGTGGTGCTGGATGAGCGGGCCGTGCATCGCGAGAACGCGCTGCTGCGGGAGCTGGTAACTGTCTATCAGCACCTCACCGGCCTCACCCTGCAGGACGCCGATGTCTCGACCGTGCTGCAGTTGCTGGCCAAGCGGACCGCAGCAACCGTCGCCGTCGTCAGCCGCGGGCTGGAGGTGATGGCGGCTGCCGCGCCGGACCTTCCGGACGAGCAGGTAGCCACCAACGTCCGGGAGTATGTGGCCGCACGCCGGCTCGGCACGGTTCTCAACAGCACGGCGCAGACCCGCCGGTCACTGCGGCTGCCCGAGACCGGGGACTCCGGCAGTGTCATCGTGGCGCCCATTCTGGTCGGCGACGACGTGCCGGCCTACCTGCTGACCTTCGGTAAGCCCGACGCCGACGGCGGCGACATGAGCCTCCTGGTCACCGAGCACGCCGCCACCATCTGCGGTGTCATCCTCGGCCGCGAGCGGGTCGTTGCCGCCGCGGCCCGCCAGGTCCGCGATGACCTCATGGAGGGCCTGCTGCTCGGCGCCGCGCACGCGAACGGCGAAGTGGGCAGGTGGGCTCGGCACCTCGGCTACGACGCCAGCCGCGAGCACCGGGTGCTGACCGTGGCCATCGAGGCGACCGGTTCCGCTGGCGCGGCCGGGAGCGCGGTGGCGCTGTGGAAGCGGGTCGCCACCGCGATCGATCACTTCTTCACGACCCGGGTGCCGGGTGCGATCATCGCCGTCCGGGACGGTGAGGTCGTCATTGTCGTGCCGGACCGCGACGGGTTGGCGGGGGGTCAAGGGGGGTCGCTCCCCCGGCTGGCAGCAGCGGCGGCCAGCCACGAGGTGAGCCGGCTCAGCGCCGCCTGCCTGGCCCGTATGCAGGACCTGTTCCCGGAGGCCGTCATCACCGTCGGCATCGGAGGGTCATGCCGGGACCCAGCCGAGATCGCGCGTTCCTACGGTCAGGCGCGCCGCACGATTGATGCCGTCGTCCGGCTCGGCCGCCAGGGTCAGGCGGTGGCCTTCGAGGATCTCGGCATCCACCGGCTACTGCTCCAGGTTCCCGACCTCGCCGAGCTGAAGTCGTTCGCCACCGAGATCCTCGGCGAGCTCGACCGGCAGGATCCGCAGCGCGGCGCCGAGCTGCTCGCGACGCTCGCCTGCTATTTCCGGGAGAACAACAGCCCGCAGCGGACGGCGCAGAGCCTGCACGTGCACCCCAACACCGTGGCCTACCGGATCAGGAGGGTGCAGGAGATCACCGGGCTGAAGCTCGATACCTACCGCGACCGGCTGATGGCGCAGGTGGCCATCGAGATCGTGGCCGCGACCGAAGGAGGCGTGGACGTCCTGCACGCTCCGGAGAGGCTGGCCAGGTGACCGCCGCGGAGCTGGACCTCGTCGCGGCGCTGCGCGAGCGCGTGCTGATCGGCGACGGCGCCATGGGCACGATGCTGCACGCGGCGGGGAACTCGCTGGACCTCGCGCTGACCGAGCTGAACCTGTCCAACCCGGGCCTGGTGAGCACCATCCACGAGAGCTACCTGAGCGCGGGCGCGGACGTCATCCTGACGAACACGTTCGGCGCCAGCCGGCTCCGCCTCGCCGAGCAGGGCTTCGGCGATCTGGTCGCCGAGATCAACGAAGCGGGAGCGCGGCTTGCCCTGCGGGTCAGAGACGGTGCCGCAAACGACCGTGCCGCAAACGACCGTGCCGCAAACGACCGTGCCGCAAACGACCGTGCCGGGCGGCCAGTCTTCGTGGCCGGCTCGATCGCCCCGGCGGTCACGCCGAGCCTGCGCAGGCGGGTGGAGCAGGCCGAGCGAGTCGAGGCACTGCGCGAGCAGATCTCTGTGCTCGCCGCCACGGGTATCGACGCCATCATCCTGGAGACGTTCGGCTACCTCGAGGAACTTGCCGAGGCGGTCTCGGTGGCGGCCGAGATCTCCGGCCTGCCGATCATCGCCCAGGCGACGTTCGCCGGCGACGGCCGGACGCTGGGCGGCGAGAGTCCGCGCGAGGTGGCCGAGGTGCTGAACGGCCTTCCGATCGCGATGCTGGGCACCAATTGCACGCTCGGGCCTCAGGGCGCCTTGTCGGTCGTCGAAGCGCTGGTGCCGCACACGCATCTGCCAGTCAGCGCCCAGCCCAACGCCGGGCTGCCCCGCCGGGTGGGCGGCCGGCGGTTCGAGTACAGCGCCGACGACGCTTACTTCGCCCGGTACGCGCGCCGTCTGGTCGACGCGGGCGCAAACCTGGTAGGCGGCTGTTGCGGCACGACGCCATCCCAGATTCAGGCCGCGGCTGCAGATATCAGCGGAATGGTACCGGTGCGGGCCACGCCCGCGCCCGCGCGCGCGGCCTCGCGCCACGAGCAGCCGGTCACGCTGGCGCCGGGTGGCGGCCTCAGCGGGCACCTGGCCGCTGGCACGTTCGCGGTCGCGGCGACACTCGCGGCGCCGCTTGGCGGCACCGCTGACGCGGCGACACAGGAGGCCGCACAGCTGCGCGAGCGCGGCATCGACATGTTCTTCCTCGCCTCCCGGCAGAGCCCGCGCGCCCAGCTCAGCTCCATCGACCTCGCGTTCCAGCTGCAGCAGCGGCTTGAGGTCGAGACGATCGCCACGGTGACGACCTGGGACAAGGCGATCATGGCGCTGCAGGCTGACCTGCTCGGCGCGAACGCGCTCGGGATCAGGACCATCGTCTGCGAGACAGGCAACCCGCCGCTGCTCGGCGACTACCCCAACGTGGACGGCATCTGGGACGTCGATTCGGTCGGCCTGGTCGAGCTTGTGGCCGGGCTCAACAAGGGCATCGACTGCAACGGGCTGCCGCTCGCCATCCGGACGGGCTTTCAGGCGGGTGCGCGGTTCAACCCCGGGGCAGCCGATCTCGATGCCGAGATCGCCCGGACGCTCCGCAAGATCAGGGCCGGAGCGCAATTCCTGATCAGCCGGCCCGTCCACGAGCTCGAAACGCTTCGCCAGGTGCTATCTGCGATCGCGGAGACGGACGTGCCGGTGCTGATCTCGGTGGTGCCGCTGCGCAGCTTTGAGCAGGCGGACTACCTGTCCCACGAGGTACCGGACGTCAGGATCCCGGCCGCGGCCCTGCGAGCCCTCGAGCAGGCCGGCCCGCACGCAGGCCGGACCGGCGTGGAGATGGCGGCAGCGCTGCTCGCCGAGGCAGGTCCCTTCGTGCAGGGTGCCGTGCTGGGGCTGCCCGCCGACGATCCGGCCGGGACCGACGTCCTGCTCGCCGCCCTGCCTTAGTCAGCTAGGTCGAGCCGGTCCGGAAGATCGGCCAGCCGATCTCGGTGCGCCAGGCTGAATCGTCCGCCGTATCGGCCCGCCCGGTCAGGTAGTACTCGCGGACCGGTCCGTCTACCGCTAGGGCATGCTGGGCGACGTGGGTCGCGAGGACTCCATACGATCGGTCGGCGGTCGCGTGCGGACCCCGGTGAACGATGATCGCCAGCTCGGCAGCCGGGATCTCCTGGGACTCCACCCGGCCCACAGACCGGATCTGCCCGGCGCACGGGATGAACAACGTCGCCTGCCCTCGCTCACTGGCAAACAGGTCGCTGGCGTAGATGCCGCCGGGAGGTCCGCCGGGCACAGCGCCCTGCGCGCCGAGGGTGCCGCGCAGCTCGCCGAGCGCGCCCTCGTACCACGCGCCCGCGTCATCGATATCGATGACGTCCGTCACGGCGGCCGCCCGCGTCGCCGGAATGCTCCGGTGGCTGATCGGAGCCTGCTCCGGGTCGACTGGATGGTCGAGCAGGTCCTTGAGCGCAGCAACGGCGCTCTGCGTGCGGCCGAGGCTCTCCTCGAGCCGGGCTAGGTGACCCGCGATCAGCTCGTTCCGGCTGTGCACGTCGGGCGCTGAGAGCACGCTCCTGATCTGCTCGACCGGCATGTCGAGATCCCGGAACCGCCGGATCACCTGCGCCGCCGGGATCTGGTCGGTCGTGTACCGCCGGTGCCCGGTGTAGCGATCAACGTCGGCGGGCTCCAGCAGCCCCACGCGGTGGTAGTAGCGCAGCGTCTTGATGCTCATGTGCGTCGCCAGGGAGAAGTCCCCGATCGGCAGCGAGGGTGCCATGACGTCAGTCTGATACCTCCCCCAGGGGGAGAAAGAAGCGCCACGCCTCGTCTTGCACCTCCCCGTGCGGCAGCCAGCAGGCTCGATATCGAGAGCACGGAAATTCGAGGAGGAGCATCATGCAGCACGCGGATCTGCCCGGCGTCGTCGCCGAGCACATCGCGGCCGTCAACGCGCACGACCTTGACGCCGCCATGGCCACATTTGCCGACGATGCGTACGTCAACGACAACCGGCGCGAGTTCGCCGGGGCCGACGCGGTCCGGCGCTGGGTCGCCAAGGAGATGATTGGCGACAAGGTCACCATCGACGTCCGTGAGGTCCTCGACCACTATGGCGACACGATTGTCCGCGGCGCTTACGACGGCGACTACGACAAGACCAACCTGCCGGATGAGCTGATCCTCACGAACTACTTCAGCGTCCGGGACGGCAAGATCGTCAGCCTCGTGGTGATCTTCAACCGCGACCCGGACATCTAGAACGTCAGCACCAGGCGGCCGCGGGTCCCGCCGGCTTCCAGTTGCCGGTGGGCCTGCGCCGCGTCCGCGGCCGCAATCTCCCTGGCTACCCGCAGGGTGAGCTTGCCGTCGCTGACGAGGCGGGCTAGCTCGGCGAGCTTCGCCGACTCGCGCAAGTACTCGGTCACCAGCGCGAGCGTGAGGGTGATCGACCGCTCGGACTCGCCGGGGAACGGCCGTACCGCGATGAGCTGCCCGCCGTCACGGATCGCCGGCAGCACCGGTGGTCCGATCAGCGCGGCGTCCACCACGGCATCCACACCCGATGGCACCTCGTGCCTGATCGCGGCGGCGAGCCCCGGACCGCGCTGCACGACCACGTCGGCGCCGAGGCTCTTGACCAGCGCCGCGTCAGCCGGACTGGCGTCGCCGATCACCCGCAGGCCCTCGCCCGCGGCCAGTTCCATCACATAGCCGCCGACCGCTCCCGCCGCCCCGGTCACGGCGAGCGTCTGACCGGGCCGCAGGGCCAGCTTGTCGAGCGCCAGCCGTGCCGTCAGCCCGTTCATCGGCAGCGTCGCGGCCTCCGCCAGGCTGACGGCAGGAGGCACCCGGGCGATCGAGTTGGCTGGCACGACCACGTACTCCGCTTGCGCGCCGCGACCGGTCAGATACGGCAGCACGATCGCCAACACGCGCTCCCCCGGCGACCAGCCCGCACCCTGCCCGGCAGCATCGACAACGCCGGCGACCTCCCAGCCGGCCACGTACGGAGGGCCGTCGCCCTGCGGCGGGGGCCCGAAAACGCCGGCCCGCATCGCGGTGTCGCTCGGGTTCACGGTCGCCGCCGCGACCTTGATACGCACCTCGCCGTCCCCCGGCTCGGGCATCGGCAGGTCCACCATGTGCAACATGTCCGGACCGCCGAACGTGGTGAAGCCGACCGCACGCATAGTCATCCTCCCTGGCAGAGCGAGAGCAGTTCGTCGACACCGGAGACATGGAAGTGGGGCTGCCGCTCCGGCGGCAGGTGCCGGTAGGACTCGGGACCGCCGAGCCCGGAGGACACCGCCACCGCCAGCGCATTCCCCCGGTGCGCCATCGGCACCTCAAGCGCCGGATCGTCACCCACCACGACCAGGTCGGCGATCCGAACCCCGAGACGGTCGCCCGCCGTCCGCAGCGCCGCGATGGACGGCTTCCCGACCAGCCGAACCCGAACGCCCGTCAGGCTGCCGATCATGGCCGAGATGGCCCGCGACGTCCCGATAGATCGGCCGCCGGCGGTCGCGAAGAACAGCGACTGCGACGCGCTGTACAGCGGGGCGCCGGCCCAGACCGCGTGACAAGCCGCCTCCAGCGCTGGCAGCGTGAACTCCGGGTACCAGCCGGCCAGCACCGCGTCGACCGCCGGCGGCAGGCCGTCCGGCATGACGACCTCGATGCCCGCTTCGGTCAGCGGCCCGGCCAGTCCGTCGCCGCCGAGCACGAGCACCCGCCGGTAGCCGCGCCGGACAAACACCGCGACCGCGCTGCTCGCGGGCGTCAGGACCGCGTGGTCGGGCAGCTCGAAGCCGATCGACGCCAGCGTGCGAGCGAGGTGCTGCGGAGTCTTCGTCGTCCCGTTCGTCAAGACCGCGAACGGCAGGCCCCGGCGCGCGACCCACCGGGTTATCTCGAGCGCGCCGGGCAGCGGGGCGAGACCATGGTTGTTCCGGTCCCCGAGCACCAGCGTCCCGTCCAGATCGAAAACGTAACCGCGGGCAGCACGCAACCTGGCGAGGGGGGTAACGGGGCCGTCAGCCACCCGGCGCCCCCTCGCTTGCTGAGCGGAGGGCGAGCCGGAACCCCGGCTTGTCAATGAGCAGCTCGTCGGCAGGCGGCAGCGCGGCGAGGCCGGCGAGCAGATCGAGCACCGGCTTGAGGCCCGGGTTGTACCGCCGCCGGGCCGGGCCAGCGGCCAGCATCGCATCGACCTCGCCGGCCGGCATGGTGGCCCGCAGCAGGAGCTCATCGTCGGAGATGCCGCGCGGCAGCCTCTTCCGCAGTTCCTCCGGCGGTGCGGGCGGGGGCTCGGCCATGAGCTCGCGAGTTCTCGGCCGGTCCAGAATGCGGTCGAGGACGCCCGGGTCGACCGGCATGGTCGGGCGGCCGAACTTGCCGAGCACGTACATGATCGTCTGGTCGGGCACGTTGCCGTACCGCTCCGTGCCGAGCACATTGCACAGCGCCTGGCCGCAGACCATCTGCGGGAACGGCGTGACCATGATGGGGTAGCCGAGCTCGGCGCGCACCCTTGCTACTTCTGCCAGCACCTCGTCGAATTTCTCCGACAGGCCCAGTTCGCCGAGCTGGCGGCGCAGGGTCGTCACAACGCCGCCCGCCATCTGATGACGGAGGAATGACGCGTCGTACTCCTGCGGGACGCCAGGCGGCAGTCCCTCGGCCGCGGCCAGCCGGCCGAAATATCGGGAAGCGGCGGCCAGCAGCCGGTCGTCGATATCGACCGTGTGACCCAGCTCGCGCAGGTTGGCGACGACGCGCTCGGCGTTCGGCAGCGAGGTTCCGTTCGCCAGCGGCCCGCACGCCACCTGCAGCACGTCGACGCCGAGGTCTGCCGCAGCCAGGTACGTCAGCGGCGACAGCCCGATCGTGCAGTGCGAATGCAGCTCAAGCGGGAGCCGCCCGGCTAGCGCGGCGCGCACGGCCGGGAACAGCGTGCGCGCCCGTTCCGGGGTCAGCAGTCCGGCGGGGTCCTTGACGTAGACCCGGTCGAAGTCCGGCGACGCGGCCATCTGCGCGGCGAGGCCGGCGTAGAAGGCATCGTCATGCACCGCGCTGATGGTGTAGGTCAGCGCGCCTATGACCTCCGTCCCGCCCGCCGCCTTGACGTCACGGGCGGACTGCAGCATCGCCGGCATGTCGTGCATGGGGTCGAGCACGACGAACCGCTGCATGCCAGCGGCGACGAGCCTCGAGTAGGCCAGCCTGATCAGGTCGCGGTGCACCGGCTCCCAGGAGATAAAGCGCAGCCCCGAGCCGATGAACTGCAGCGGCGTGTGCGGCATGGCCTGATGCGTCAGCCGGATCCGCTCCCATGGATCCTCGCGGTGGGTGCGCACGGCCACGCCCATGTGCGTACTCGACGTGAAGTCAAGCGCCGTAAAGCCAGTCCGGTCCAGCAGCGGCGCGATCTGCAGGATGTGCGCGGTACGCAATCCGGTGGCGCCCCACAGGCTCTGGTTGCCATCCCGGAGCGAGACGTCGACGAGCTGAATGTCAGCCATGAAGCCACCGCTCTGCGAACGTGGTATCCACGCCGCCGGCCTCGAACTCAGGGCTGGCGGTCAGCTTCTCGTGCAATCCGAGCGTGGTCGCCACTCCGCCGATGTCGCACCGGGCGAGTGCAGCCCGGAGCCCGGCGAGCGCCTCGGCCCGGTCCCGTCCGCTGACGATCAGCTTGGCGAGCAGCGAGTCATACCACGGCGGCACCGCAGAGCCGGGCTGGACGTGCGTGTCGACCCGGATGCCCGGGCCGGCCGGGAACACGGCCGTCGTGACGGTGCCAGGACTCGGCCGGAAGCCGTCCGCCCAGTCCTCGGCGTTGATGCGGCACTCGATCGCGTGACCGGTGAGCACCACGTCGTCCTGGGCAATGCGCAGCTGGTTGCCCTCGGCGAGCCAGATCTGCTCGGCGACGATATCGACCCCGCTGATGGTCTCGGTGACGGGGTGCTCGACCTGAATTCGCGCGTTCATCTCCAGGAAGTAGAACGCCCGGCGGGCGGGGTCGACCAGAAACTCGACGGTGCCGGCGCCGCGATAGCGCAGGTGACTGCCGAAATCGACCGCGGCCTGCCGGATCGCCGCGCGCAGGTCGTCGTCGAGCAGCGGCGCGGGGGCCTCCTCGATGAGCTTCTGGTAACGACGTTGCACCGAGCAGTCGCGGTCGCCGAGGTGGATGACACGGTTGCCGTCGCCCAGCAGCTGGACCTCCACGTGCCGTCCGGACGGCAGGTAGCGCTCCAGGTACACCCGGGGGTCCCCGAAGGCCGCGGCGGCCTCGGCCATCGCCAGCGTGATCGTGCCGGCGAGCGCGTCCGCTTGGCAGATGGGCCGCAGTCCGCGGCCGCCGCCCCCGCCGACCGCCTTGACGAGCACCGGGAAGCCGATCGCCGCGGCCAGGCTCGCCGCGTCGGCTGAGCCCGCGACCTCGCCGCCCTCGGCGACCGGCAGCCCAGCGGCTGTCGCGTGCTGGCGGGCGGTCAGCTTGTCGCCGACCGCCTCGAGCTGTGCGCCAGCGGGACCGATGAACACGACGCCCGCTGCCTCGCAGGCACGGGCGAGAGCCGGGTTCTCGGACAGGAACCCGTAGCCGGGATGAACGGCGTCTGCGTCAGCCGCGAGCGCGGCCGCGACCACGGCGTCGACGCTGAGATAGCTGTCGGCGGGCGCTGCCGGCCCGAGCCGCACGACCGAGTCAGCGAGCCGCGCGGGCACCGAGTCGCGATCGGCATCGGAAGCCGCGAGAACGGCCTCGATGCCGAGCTCATGGCAGGTACGCAGGATGCGCACGGCTATCTCGCCGCGGTTAGCGATCAGGATGCGGCGCAGCATCACTGCTGTTCCCCGGCAGGCCTGACCCGCATGAGCACGGCGCCCTGGCCGGCGAACTGCGCGTTCTCTGCCAGGATCTCCGCGACCGTGCCGGCCACGCCGGACGTCACCGAGTTCATCAGCTTCATGGTCTCGATGATGCAGACAACGGAGTCCGGCTCGACCTCGCTGCCGACGATCACAAACGGCGGCGCGCCGGGTCGCGGTGCGCGGTAGAAGGTGCCGAGCAGCGGTGCCCGCACGTCGATGAGCCCGGCTGCGGCCGGCTCCGCAGCTGGCTCCTCCGTGGCCGGTGGCGCATGACCGGGCCCCGCCGACCCCGTCGGCTCCGCCAGCACTGCCGACCCCGTCGGCTCCGCCAGCACCTCCGTCGCCTGCGTCCAGCCGCCGTCCGCGGTTCGCCGCAGCGATAGCCGGAAGCTCGCGGTTTCGAGGGTCAGCTCGCGGTACGGCAGGCCGTCGAGCAGCTGCAGGATGTCGCGGACGTCGTCGGCGCTCAGCTCCACGTCAGTCTTCTCCCCTGGTCAGCACGGGACGACTGAACTGCTCGAACACGTGATCCATCGGCCGGGCCTTCGGGCGGGCCACAGGCTGCGCCGCGCGGGACGACCACACTGTCTCCGGCCGGCTCTGCAGCAGCAGGATCTCCTCGCTGGTCACCGCCCACTCGATGTCCTGCGGCGTACCGTAGTGACGCTCCACCCGCGAGCCGAGGCTCGCCAGTGCCCGGATCTCCTCGTCGGTCAGGCACGGCTGCGTGCGCAGGTCGGCCGCGACGTCGGCGGCCGTCGTTCCGGACCCTCCGACAGCCATGCGGTGGAGCCGCAGTTTCTCGGCTACGACGCGCCGGACGATCTCGCCGGTCACCTTGCTCACCACGAATGAATCGGGCGTGACCTCCCCCCCGACCAGCACCGAGCCGAGGCCCCAGCTGCCCTCGATGGCGATCACCGACCGGTCGCCGGTCGTCGGGCTGCAGGTGAACATGACTCCGGCCGACCGGGGCTCCACCATCTGCTGCACCACGACAGCCATGGCGATATCGTGCTCGGGCATCTGCTGCCGGAGCCGGTAGCTCACCGCCTCGGTGTTGTACAGGCTCGCCCAGCACCGGCGTACGTGGTCGAGCACCGCGTCGGCACCGCGCAGCCACAGGTAGGTGTCCTGCAGGCCGGCGAAGCTGGCCTCGGCAGCGTCCTCGCCGACGGCGCTCGACCGCACGGCGACCGGTACCTCCGGCCCGAGCCCCTCATAGGCGGCCGTGATGGCGGCGGCCACGTCCCCGGCCAGCGGCGCGGCGACTATCCGGGCGCGGATGGACGCGGTCGCGCGCTCGATCGCTCTGTGGTGCGGGGGCAGCGCGGCGATCTCGGCCTCGATCGCGCCGCCGGGATCGGCCGCCTGCATCGCCCGCCGGAAGGCCGGCACGGTGACGACGAAGCCGGGCGGTACCGGCAGGCCCGCCCGGTGCAACTCGCCGAGGCTGGCGCCCTTGCCGCCCGCGACCGCGCGGTCGGCGGCGCCGACCGCGCGGAGGGAGCAGACTAGATCGGCCGAGGCCATGCTCAGCCCAGGATGCGGACGACGCCGCGGTCCCCGTCGACGCGTACCAGCTGGCCCGTCTTGATCCGCTTGGTCGCGTGGCCGGTACCGACGACCGCCGGCATGCCGTACTCGCGAGCCACGATCGCAGCGTGCGACATCGTGCCGCCGATATCTGAGACGGCGGCCTTGATCTTGCCGAACACCGGCGCCCAGCTCGGCGCCGTCACCGCGCACACGAGGATCTCCCCGTCCAGGACCTGCCCGATCTCGTTCACGCTGGTCAGCACCCGGGCGACGCCCTCGACGACGCCGGGCGAGGCCGCGTATCCGCGGATTTCCTGGCCGTCGTCGCCCTCGGCGGCGGCCCAGGTCGCCAGCGTCTCGGCGGTGATCCCCCACAGCATCCGCACGGCCGGATCGTTGAGCGCCTCGGGAACCGGGCCGACCGCGGGCGGCGGCGACCAGCCCTTGAGCACCTCCAGCATCCGCTTGCGCTCAGTGATGATCGGCCCGAAATGCCGGGCGCCGAGTGGCTGCGAGCCCGCCGACCACGCCAGCATCACGTCGGCCAGCGCCAGGTCGATCTCGCTGTGGTGCAAATGGAAGATGTCCTCGGTCTCGGCGAGCACGCCCTGGCGGACCAGCAGGTCACCGAACTCACGAATCTTGGCGAAGAACTGGGTGGTGAACCAGTGCTCGACGTAGAACTTGTGATCCTCCACGAACGGGAAGACCAGCCGGGCCAGGCCGAGCATCTGGTCGAACGCCGCCTGTTCCTCTGCACTGGTCAGCAGCGCGCGGTACTCCGCGGCTATCCGCTCGCGCTCAGCCCTGAGCTGCTCGGTCGGGCGCTCCAGGGGGTCGCCGGCGCGCACTTGCCGCGCGTACCGCGGCAGCGCCGTGAACGGCACCGTCAGGTCATCGTTCCAGCTGCGATGGTGGTGGTAGAAACCGTCCCCGGTGGACACGTGGAACCAGGGCGTGCGCGCCTCGGTCAGGGCGGCGAGCCAGCGCTGGCCGTTCTCCCCGCGCTCGCGCATCGCCGCCAGTACGTCGTCGGCGTTGCATCCTTCCTGGAGGAGGTCGTCGAGCTGATACTCGACGGCGAGCCGGGCGAGCCGCTTCAGCTCGTCGTCCGGGCGGTACATGATCACTTCTATGCCCGCGCACATGCGCCCGACCATCTGGTCCGGGATCTCCGGGAACGCCTTCTTGCAGAACTCGAAGAACACGACGTAGGCGCCGTAACCGAGCATCAGCATCTCGGTGTGGTGGTGCCAGGCCTTGGAGAACAGATCGATGCAGCGGTGAAAGTTCTCGCGAAGATAGTGGTTCTGCGCGACGCCGACGTTGTTGAAGACGACGTCCGCGTCCTCGATCTCGGGCAGCTCGGGGACGCGGATGCTTTCGATCTCGCTGATCAGCCCGGCCACCCGGGTCTTCCAGCCCTCGTACAGGCTGTCCCAGTTCCCGTAGTAGTACCCGGCCCGCTCCTGGAACGTCGCGAGCCGCCGCTCGATCTCGGCCGGATCGGTGATCGGGATGGCGGTGATGTAGACGCGGCCGTTCACGATCCGGTGCTCGATCCCCATCGTCGTCGGGAACACGAACACCCGCGCCGTGTTCGCGCCGATCGCGGTGTAGGGCACCTCCGAGGTGATGCTGTCGAACGCGGGCACCGGCTCGGGGAAGTGCATCGCGTTGTGGAACCAGAACCGGTGGTCGTCCTCCGGCTGGAACCGCGTGAAGTACTGGTACATCGAGCGCCATCCCTCGGCGCCCGGCACGTCCTCGATCTGCGAGGGAAGCGGGAAGCTGAAGCCGTCGTCGCCCATGCTGTCTCCTAGCCGACTGGGTAGTGCTGCTGCGTCCTTGCGTACTGCACGAAGAAGTCGAGCGAGCTCGGGTTCGCCATCGCGTTCCGGTTGGCTGCCTGGTCGGCCGGCACACCACGGAGGATCTTGCGCACCGGCACCTCCATCTTCTTGCCGGTGAGCGTGACCGGGATGTCGGGCGCCTGCACGATCGCGTCGGGCACGTGCCGCGGCGTGTACTCGCGCCGCAGGCGGTCCCTGATCTGTTCAGCGATGCCGTCATCGAGGACCAGCTCGTCTGCGAGCTTGACGAACAGCGGCATGAAGAACCGGCCGCCGGGCAGGTCAAGGTTGACGATCAGCGCGTCGTCCACTGCCTCGACGCGGGATAGCACGCGGTAGACCTCGGCAGTGCCGATGCGTACGCCGTGCCGGTTCAGGGTGGCATCCGACCGGCCCAGGACGAAGCAGCCGCCGCGGGAGTTGATCAGGAAGAAGTCGCCCTGCCGCCAGATTCCCGGGAAGTCCTCCAGGTACGACTCCCGGTACCGTACGTACCCGACGTCGCCCCACAGCCGCACCGGCATCGACGGCATCGGGGAGGTGATGACGAGCTCGCCCACCTCGTCGGTCAGGCTCTCGCCGAGGGCATTGAACGCGTAGGCGGCCACGCCGAGATGCCGCGCCTGGATCTCCCCGGCGTAGACCGGCAGCGTTGGCACCCCGCCCACGAAGCCGGTGCACACGTCGGTACCGCCGCTGCCGGTGGCGATCCAGACGTCCTTCTTGACGTTCTCGTAAAACCAGCTAGTGCACTCCGCCGACACCGGCGAGCCGGCTGGCATGATCGCGCGCAGCGACGACAGGTCATAGCGCTGCGCGGGCACGATCCCGGCCCTGACCATCTGGTCGACGTAGGCGGGGCTGGCGCCGAAGAAGCTCACGCCGGCTTCCTCCGCGAGCCGCCACAGCACGTCGGCTTCCGGGTAGGTCGGACTCCCGTCGTACAGGACGGGGCAGACGCCGAGCAGCAGCGAGCTCACCAGGAAGTTCCACATCATCCAGCCGGTCGTGGTGAAGAAGAACATCCGGTCGCGGGGTCGCAGGTCCATGTGCAGCTGCTGCAGCTTGAGCTGCTCGAGCAGGATCCCGCCGTGGCCGTGCACGATCGCCTTCGGCAGCCCGGTGGTTCCGGACGAGAACAGGATCCAGAGCGGATGGTCGAAGGGCACCTGCTCGAACTCATACCAGTCCGCGGGTACCGGCGCGTGATCCAGGACCTGATCCCAGTGCAGCACATCCGGCACGGGCGCGAGCGCCGCCGGGTCCAGGTACGGCAGCCAGATCACTTGCTCCAAGCCCTCAAGCCCGGCGATGATCCGGCGCAGCTCGTCGGCGCGGTCGAACTGCCGGCCGGCGTACTGATAGCCGTCTACGCAGAACAGCACCTTGGGGTTGAGCTGCCGGAACCGGTCGAGGACCCCTGGCCAGCCGAAGTCCGGCGAGCAGCTCGCCCACACCGCGCCGATGCTGGTCGTAGCCAGCATGGCGACGACGGTCTGCGGAATGTTCGGCATGTAGCTGACGACCCGGTCTCCCGGCTGTACGCCCATCGCGCGCAGCCGGGTGCCGAGTATCCGCACCTGGCCTGCGAGCTGCGCCCAGTCCAGCTCGGTCAGCGGCCCGCACTCACTCACGGACAGCAGGGCGGGCTGGCCTGGCTGTTCCATCCGCAGGACGTGCTCTGCGTAGTTGAGCCGCGCTCCGGGGAACCACTCGGCGCCCGGCATCGCAGTCCGGCCGAGGACTCGCTCCGGCGGAGCCGACGACTTGATGCCGGAGTAGTCCCAGATCGCCTGCCAGAAGCCTTCGAGGTCCTCGACCGACCACCTCCACAGCTCGTCGTAGCTGTTAAATTGGTGGCCGCGATCAGCGAGCCAGGCCTGGAAGGCAGTGATGTTGGCGTCCGCCACCTGCTCGGCGCTCGGCGCCCACAGCTCCCGCCCCTCGCGGACTGGCCCGCTCATGCACCGACCTTCTCAGCGGCGATAGGCCAGGGCAATGACGATTTCACGGGGTGAAATGCTGGCCCTGCAGGGTGCCGACAGCGGAGGTTCCAGTGGCGGATAGTGTCCGGCTCAGCGCGGCCGTGGTGTTCGTGCGCAACCTCGACAGGTCGCTCAAGTTCTACACCGAGGTGCTCGGGCTGGCGGTCATCGACCGCAGTCCGACGGCCGTGCTCCTCGGCGAGGATGACGGACCGCAGCTCGTGCTGCGGGCCTTTGGCGAGAACGCCGCGCATCCGCTCGGCTCGCTCGGCGTGCAGTACCTGATCTGGATGACGGACAGCCGGGACGATCTCGACCGCCGTACAGCGCTGCTCCAGCAGCGATCGGCCTTTCAGGAGACGCACAGTCACGGCGATGCCGTCACGGTGGAAGGCCGGGACCCGGACGATCTGGTCGTCATGATCGGTTACCGGCCGCCGGGCCAGCCCGCGATGCAAGGGCTGCCCGCCCGCGTCTACGCCTGGTAATGCACGTCCTCGGGTTGCGTGCGACGCTAGCCTGACACGGTGATCGTCAAGGTCGGCGGCTATGAGCTGGACGACAGCCGAGCGCGCGTCGACTGCGACGCCGCGTGGCAATTCTTGTCCACGCACGCCTACTGGGGCAGAACACGCACTCGCGCCGACTTTGCGGCACAGCTCGCGAGTGCCTGGCGCGTCGTCGGTGTCTACCAGGCCGACAGCGGACGCATGGCGGGATTCGCGCGGGCAGTATCCGATGGCGTGGCTTTCGCCTACCTGGCTGATGTCTACGTCCTGGACGAGGACAGACGTCAGGGCCTCGGCAAGGAACTAGTGCGGACGATGATCGACCGCGGCCCCGGCAGCGGCTTCCGGTGGACCCTGCACACCGCGGACGCGCACGGCTTGTACCAGCAGTTCGGCTTCGGCCCGCCCACCGAGCGGTACCTGGAGCGCCCGCCGCAGCCGCCTGCATGATGCAGAAGTGATATTGCAGCGCGGGGAGGATTCAGCGCTCTCTCGTGGGAAACGGCTACAGCGTATGAGGGGGCGATGACCATGTCGGACATTGACTACCAAGCCGTGTTCCGGGCACTCCCCGGCCCCACGGCGCTGCTGAGCTCCGACCTCACGATCCTCGACGCCAACGACGACTACCTCGACAGCGTCGGACGCGCGCGAGATGAGCTCGTCGGACGGAATATTTTTGTCGCATTTCCTACGAACAGCCGTGATCCCGGCAACACCGACGCAGACAACCTGCGTGCCTCGCTCGAGTCGGTCGTGGTCACCGGCGAGATGGACCGGATGGACCTGATCCGGTACGACATCGAGATTCCGGGCAAGGCGGGCGTGTTCGAGGAGCGCTACTGGGCGTGCGTCAACTCTCCCGTCAGCGGGCCGGGCGGCCGTCCGGACGTCATCGTGCACCGGGCAGCCGACGCCACCGCGACGGTGCGGCAGGTCATCAAGGCACAAGCGGTCAGCGGCTGACGCTCGCCGGGCCGTTTGCCCCAGGAAGGGGCGGGCACCCCTACAGCCGGTGCGCCGGATCGGAGCGCAAAACCGGAACGGGGGGACCATGCCATACATCAAGGTCGGCCAGGAGAACACCGGTTCGATCGAGCTGCACTACGAGGACTACGGGTCGGGAACGCCGGTCGTTCTCATTCATGGCTACCCGCTGAGCGGCCGCGCGTGGGACAAGCAGGTGCCAGTCCTGCTGGAGGACGGTCACCGGGTGATCACCTACGACCGCCGGGGCTTCGGCAAGTCGAGCCAGCCTTCAGATGGCTACAACTACGACACCTTTGCCAGCGACCTCAACGCGCTGATGGAGACGCTGAACCTGCGCGACGCGGTGCTGGTCGGCCACTCCATGGGCACCGGCGAGGTCACTCGTTACCTGGGCCGGTATGGCTCGGCGCGGGTCGCCAAGGGCGTGCTCGTCTCGCCCATCCCGCCCTTCCTGCTGCAGACGACGGACAACCCCGAGGGCCTGCCGGCGAGCCTCTTCGACGGCTTCATGCATCAGGCCAGGGACGACGCTCCGGCCTGGATGAAGGGGTTCCTCGACAACTTTTTCAACATCGACAAGTTCCGCGGCACGCTCGTGAGCGACCAGTATTACGACGCCTGCTGGAACATCGCCGTATCCGCGTCGGCCATTGCGACGGTGGCGTGCATCCCGACCTGGGAGACAGACTTCCGCGCGGACCTTGCGAAGATCGACGTTCCCATGCTGGTCATTCAGGGCGACGATGACCGGGTACTGCCCTATCCGAAGACGGGTCAGCGGCTGCCAGGCATGATCAAGGACGTCCAGCTCGTCAGCATCGACGAGGGCCCGCACGCCATTTCCTGGACCCATTCCGATCAGGTGAACGCCGCCCTGCTGAAGTTCATCGCCTGACCGGGGGCTGCGCGCGGCGCGCATACCTGCGCCCGTCACGGGGTAGCTCCGGGGCAAGTACTTCTCACGACCCCCGGAGCTGTGACCATGTCAACCATCAGCAGCCGCGTGAGCGGCTACCTGCTCATCCTGCTGGGCGCGTGGGGAGCGCTCGTGCCCTTCCTAGGCCCGTACTTCGGCTACTACTACGGCCGCGACAAGACCTGGTTCTATAGCTCGGACCGGCTATGGCTGTCGGTGCTGCCGGGCGCGGCTGCATTACTGGGCGGCCTGATCGTGCTGGCGACGCGGCGCGCGGGCGCACCGGGAGCATTGCTGGCTGTGCTCGGCGGCGTCTGGTTCGTGATCGGCGCCGCGGTGCTGGCAGTCGCCAAGCCAGGAACCGGACCGGGCGCCCCCGGCACGGCGTCGGGCGCCATGTTCGGACCGGCGACGATGCACCTGCTCGAGAACATCGGATTCTTCTCCGGCCTCGGCGTCGCGATCGTGTTCTTCGGGACGCTCGCCCTCGGCCGCAGTGGCGTCACGAGGATCGAGCCCGGCGGAGTGGAGACCGAGCCGGTCGACGAGTTCAATCCGGCGATCTAGCAACGGCCCCGGGCAGCCGGGGTGAGGCGCCGGTAGGGTGACGGCGTCATGAAGGTATTCCTCTCCACCGACATGGAGGGCACCGCAGGCGTCGTCGACTGGGCGCAGTGCATCGGCGATGGCCCGGAGGCCGCCGCAGGCCGACGGCTGCTGCTGGCCGAGGTTAACGCAGCCATCGACGGGGCGGTCGCGGGCGGTGCCACCGAGATCGTGGTCAACGACTCCCACTCGACCATGCGCAATCTGCCGGCTGCGGAGCTGGGGGCGCAGGCGTCCTACATCGCTGGCAGCCACAAGCCTCTGTACATGATGCAGGGGCTGGACGACAGCTTCGGCGCGTGCCTGTTCATCTCCTACCACGGCTCGATCGGCGCGCCGGCCGGGATGTCCCATACCTACAACCCGCGGGCCGTCGTCGAGGCGCGGCTGGACGGCACGGTTACCGGAGAGGCCGGAATCAACGCCCTCGTGGCGGCGCACTACGGCGTCCCGGTGGTGCTCGTCACCGGGGACCGCTGCGCCTGCGAGGAGACTGCGGCGCTGATCCCCGACATTCATCAGGCGGTGGTGAAGGAGCACGTCAGCCGCCTGGCCGCGCAGAGCCTGCACCCGGACCGCGCCTGCGCGCTGATCCGGGCGAAGGCCCAGGCCGCCGTCGCAGCGGCCGCATCGGCCAGGCCGCCGCGGCTGGACCCTGGCGTGCTCGAGGTCTTCGTCCGCACCACGGATATTGCCGAGGCAGCCAGCTGGGTGCGCGGCGTGGAGCGCACCGGCCCGCGCCAGCTCCGGATCCACTGCCCGGACCAGCTGGCCACCTACCGCTCGTTCTGCGCGGCGATCCTGCTGACCCGCACGGTCGCAGAAGCGGTGTGACGCAGCTAAGTGCTGATGTCCGGGTAGGGCAGGCTCCAGTGGCTGAGCCTGGCAGCGAACTCGCGCTGGAATGCCAGCGGCTCTGCGTAGTCCCGCTCAAACAGGGCGATGAACAGAGTCAGCACCAGGAAGTTGTGCGCCCCGAACTCGAACAGCTTGACGTAGTCGTGCGTGGCGAGTGCCTCGCGCTCGTCGTCGGTGAGCTTCAGCCAGGTACTCCGCTCGGCCTCGGGGCAGTTCAAAATCGCGCACGCGCGATCTGCTTCCCACCACTCCAGCGTCCCGCGCGGGTCCTCCCGATACCGCTCGACAAGCTCCGGGTCCCGGTCGATGGTGAACAGGAACTTGTCCAGCAAGTATTTGCTCACGACGACGCCTCCGTCGGGTACCAGGTGAAGTACGCCTCCATGGTGTGGAACAGGTCCAGCGAGTCGGTGTAGTCCGCCTTCACCTTCTCCCCCGCCACGCCCATCATCAGCATGAAGTCCATGAAACCGTGGGTCGCGTTGCCTGGTAGCCACAGGCTGTCCAGGCTCACCTCGGCCAGCGCGGCAGCGATGTCACTGGAGGCGATCCAGCTCACCGCCTTTCGGTCGAACTCCGGATCCGGCCCGTGCGGCCCGAACTGGCGCGGCCCGCCGAGCTCCAGCGACAGGTGACCGGTGCCGATGATCGCGACACGCTTGTCGCTCGGCCACGCCTCGACCATCCGGCGGATCGCCTTGCCCAGCTCGACAAACCGCCAGGGCTGCGGCAGCGGTGGCGCGAAAATGTTCGTGTAGACCGGGACGATCGGCAGGTCGGCCTGCGGCCGCAGCGTGATCAGCGGGCAGGTGATGCTGTGGTCAACCCGTAGCTCGTTACTGAACGCCAGGTCGAAGCCCTCGTCGAGACCCTGCCGCAGCAGGTACGCCGACAGCTCCTCATCACCGTGCAGGAACATGCGCGGCAACCCGAACTCGCGCTCCTCGTTGTAAAAGTTCGCGTCGTAGTAAGGCGCCTTGCCAACCAGGAACTGGGGGTAGTTGTCCAGCCACAGCTGATGGAAATGGTCGCTGCCGACCATGACGAGCACATCCGGGTTCGCCCGCGTCAGGGTCTCGCGGAATGCCTCGATCTTGGCGACCCACTCGTCGGCGAACGGCGGCCGGTCTGCTCCGGTCGAGGTGCTAGCCCGCAGATAAAACGGATGATGCGTCGATGCGATGACCGCCGCGATCTTGGCCATGGCGCTCCTCGGGTGAGCCTTCTGTCCGCTACACGGACATCAGTCCGAAACTCGAAGTTTGGTTGTCCCGGGTCCGGCTGTCAAGCTGCGCGAATGACCCTCCACCGGCCGCCCAACCAGCCCTTATTCTGCCGCGCACGCGTCAGCCTCGCGCGATAGCCTATGAAGGCACCGAAACTATTTCGGGCAAATAAGAGCCGATGCTTTGCGTTATTTGCATTGATTGCCAATAATTTAGTGTGCGTCTTGGCCTTGACAGCCCGTCCTTGCGCGCCTTACGTTCCGGACGGTCCCAGTAATTATCTCCGAAACTTTCGAACCGGACGGAGACTAGTCAGGTCGACCGAGGGGGGTCTGGTCACAGGTGGAGGAGCGTCTCACGATGAGGAGGCATACCCGATGAGACGCCGTAATTTCCTCGCGGCCGGTGGCGCAGCCGGCCTTGCGGCGACGTTCAGCGGCCTGGCAACTGCCACCCCGACCGTGGCCAGACCAGCGCAGGCAGCCGGCAAGAGCGCGCCGTCCGACTCGCTGCGCTCCCTCGCGGCGAAGATCGGGCTGCGCGTCGGAACCGCAGTCATCCCGTTCGACTTAGACACCCCCGCCTACGCCGCTGTCCTGGCAAGCCAGTTCTCGGTCGTGACTCCGGGCAACGAAATGAAATGGCAGGTGGTAGAGCCGACGCAGGGCGTTTTCGACTGGTCGGGCGCGGACCGGCTGGTCAACTTCGCCGAGGCCAACGAGCAGCTGGTTCGCGGGCACACCCTGCTCTGGCACAACCAGCTGCCGACCTGGCTCACCACCGGCGTGGCCAACGGCACCATCTCCCGTACGCAGCTCATGGACCTGCTCGAGGCGCACATCTTCACCGAGGTGGGCCGCTACAAGGGCCGCATCTGGCAGTGGGACGTCGCGAACGAGTTCTTCCTCGACAGCAACCCGTCCGGGATCAACCCGGGCGACTTCTGGGTGTCCAATCTCGGCACCGGCATCATCCCGCAGGCGTTCCGCTGGGCCCGCCAGGCCGATCCGGTCGCACTGCTCATGTACAACGACTACAACATCGCGGGCGAGGACGGCTCCAACGCCAAGAGCGACGCGGTCTACGCCTGGCTGCAGCAGATGCTAGACCAGGGCGTGCCCGTCAGCGGCGTCGGAAACCAGGGACACCTGGACACCCAGTTCGGCTTCCCGACGCAGATGCAGCAGGACTTCGCAGCGGTACGCCAGCCTCGGCCTCAAGGTTGCCATCACCGAAGCCGATGTCCGTACTTTTGTCGATGGCCCGACGACTCAGGTACCGACCGATCAACTCGCCTTGTTCGCGCAGCCGTACGAGTTCGATCAGATGATGAAGGCCGCCCTCGCGGTGCCGGAGTGCATCTCCTTTACCTGCTGGGGCTTCGGGGACGCCGACTCCTGGATCCCCGGTTTTTTCACCGGCGAGGGCTACGCCACGCTCTATGACGTCAACCTCAGCCCGAAGCCCGCCTACTTCGCGTTACAGCAGGACCTGCAGCTTGCCGGTTCCGGCGCGCCGCGGCGGGTCCGTACTCCCCAGCCAGGGCTGCGGGGTAGCTGACCCGGTCTGAAAATGGCGGCGAGGAGGCAGCCCGCCGTGCGGGCTGCCTCCTCACAGTCTCGGGATACTCAGTTGAAGCCGGGCTGAGCCGTCGAGATGTCGTAGTTCTGGCCCCAATACCACTGGGTCGCGTCGGAGCCCGGAACGATGTGCGGGACGCCAGTCGGGTCGGCGATCCAGTACTTGGTGTGGGACGGCATCCACCAGGCCAGATGGGAAACGGCATCCTGCACCGCACCCCACTGCGAGCGCATCGTGTAGACGATGGCGGTGGAGTTCGGGCTGGCGTTGAGCTTCTGCTCGACCCACGCCGCAGCCTGCGGCGGCGTGGCGTCGCCCGGCTCGACGTCCAGCACGTCCGCGCGCGGGTTGGACCCGTTCGTGTCGATCCACAGCACGAGTCCGCGCTTGCCCACCTGTCCTGGTGCCGCGGCGTAGTGGCCGTTGGCGTAGACGGCGACAGCCTGGCTCGACGAGGGAATCGCCGACGGCGTGACCGAGTCGTAGAGCTGGTACGGCTGCGGCGGGGGTGCCGGTGCCGGTGCCGCTGGTGCCGGCGCCGCCGGCGCCGGGGCCGGGGCCGCTGGCTGCGACGGCACCACGGTGCCAGTAACCGGCGCTACAGCCGGCGTCGTCGCGGGCTGAGGCGGCGCAGACGCCTGCACTGCCGTTGCCGCATGGCTCGGCGCCGGCACGGCGACCAGCTGCATCCCAGCGCCGATCCGGACCGAGGGTGCCGGCTGGTCCACTGCTGGCACGCGGTACGCCGAGAAGGGGGCGACGTGGCTGACCTTGGCGACGGCGCTATGCGCGCTAGCCGTGGTGGCCGCGCTCGCCGAGGCGGTGCCGCCGACGCTTGCCAGCATTGCGGCGGCTGCCGCCGCAACGCCGAGCGTCAGCCGCGAGCGGGGGCTCCGCAGCTGCTCGAGGGTTTGCGTTACGGACTGTGATGAGGGCATGCGAAACTGCACAGCTGAACCTTTGGTCAGGAGCGGGGGCGCTCTCGGGACCCAGGGGGTCTGCCGGCTCACGCCGCCGGGGGGCGGCAGCGGCCAGTGCGCGACGTGACGCTGGTTCAGGGCTCCACAAGAGCTCGGGGGCGAGCCACCACGCGCCTGGGTGCGATCTGTCACTGCTGATAACGCCCAGTAGCTAGCCGCGCATTGCATCCGTGTCGCGGATCACATTTTCCCGGCGTTGAGCGCCGCCAGTGAGCTGGCCTGCAGGCCGTAGAGCTACTAGGGGAACGGGGCCGCCGGGGGTCCCCCGGAAATGATCTCCTCACCGCGTCGCCGGATGGCCTCATTCCGATTGGTGGACGTCAGGATGTAAAAGCGGCCGGATCGAATGCCGTCGACTGCCGCCGCGGCGACGTCGGCCGGATCGGCTCCGGCTGCCTCCTGCAGGCGGTCGAACTGCTCCGCGCTCGCGCGCGCAGCGTCGTCCGGCTCCGGTGCCTGCCCTGCCCAGGCGGGCCGGTTCCGCGCCGAGGAGCCGAACCGGGTGCGGACGGCACCGGGGCAGAGCACGGACAGACCCACGGTGGGCGCCTCCGACCGAAGCTGGAAATAGAGCGTTTCCGACAGCGCGACGATGGCGTGCTTGGAGATCCCGTACGGGCCGAGGGCACCGGCGAACACTCCGAACACTGACGCTGTGTTGACGATGTGCGCCGTGTCCTGCCCGATGAGCACCGGGACGAAGGCGCGGATGCCGTTGATCACGCCGCCCAGGTTGACCCGGAGCACCCACTCCCAGTCGCCGGGCGATGCCTGCCAGAGCGGTCCGTGCGGCCCGCCGACGCCCGCGTTGTTGCACAGCACGTGGACCGCCCCGAACGTCCGCACTGCCTCGTCACGGAGCGCATCGACCTGTTCGGAGCTCGAAACGTCCGTGCGCACCGCCAGCACGCTGGCGCCCTCGGCGGCCAGCTTTGCCGCGGCGTCGGACAGGGCCGGCTCCTCGACGTCGGCCAGCACGACACTCATGCCCTCGGCCGCGAAACGCTCGCACAGGGCGAGCCCGATGCCACTTGCCGCACCCGTCACCACGGCCACCCGGCCGGGCTCAATCACGCCCGCGGATGGCCCAGCCGATCCAGCGGATCCAGCCGAACCTGCCATCGTCGCCTCCTGCCGGTGTCCAGGTGCTCCCCTGCCTATCAGGTTTGCGCTACGGGCGGCGCGGTGAAAGCTCCCCTAGACTGCCGGCCGAGACGCTGGCTTGCCACATAACGGGCATAACACTCGGGGGAGCAGCGATGTCCAAAGTCCTCTACACCGCCCAGGCCCACACCACCGGCGGCCGCGAGCACGGACACGGCCACACCACGGACGGCGAGCTGGACGTCAACATCCGGCCGCCGAAGGAAGTCGGCGGCCCGGGCGGCGGGACCAACCCGGAGGATCTTGTCGCGGTCGGCTGGGCCGCGTGCTTCGAGAGCTCCCTCGGGATCGTGGCCCGGCGACACCACCTGGTTGCCACCGACGTGTCGATCGACTCCGATATCAGCCTGCTGTCGACTGGCGACGGCAGCTTCACGATTGAGGCCACGCTGGACGTGATGCTGCCGTCGATCCCCGATCGCGACGCCGCCGCCGAGCTCATCAGGGAAGCAGACCACGTCTGCCCCTACAGCAACGCGTTCCGCGGCAATATCGACATCACCTACTCGCTCGACGGGCAGCCAGTCTGACGGTCTCCATCTGGCCATCACAGCCGCTGCACCGGACCCGCACCGCCGCGCTGTCTCCTGAACACAAAGACAGTGAAGGGCGGCGACAAGTGACCGGAACCAGCGTCCTCGTGATCGCGCCGTGGGCGGTGTTCGCCGCGAGCCTGGTCGTGCTATGTCTCCGGATACACAAGTTCCGGCGGCGGTAGACCGCGCGGCAGCACCTGCGGTGCACGCCATCTTCATCTGGTCTGCACACGCCCGGTCTGTGCTGACTCCCTGGGGCAGGCGGTGCCCGCGACCGTCACTCGCCGGCCGAGCGTGTCTCCGAAACTGGGGCGGGACCGCCCGGCTCGGGGTTGCCGGGTCAGCGGGCACCGTCATCAATCGCACTAGGCAGTGACCACCGACGCAGTGACCACCGACAGCCCGCGGCCCACCAGGGCTGGCTCGGCGCACCGGGCGCAGTAGCGGGCTTCGGGCTCGGCCCGAAGCGTCCTCGCCGGAATCAGCGCCGCACAGTTCTCACAACGGCCGAACCGGCCGACCGCGAGCCTGGCGAGAGCCTCGTCTGTGTCGGCGAGCGCCCGCCGCGCCGACGACGTCTGCTGCATCAGCCGCTGCAGCGCAGGCGCAGGCCCACTCGCGCCCTGCAGGGGCGCTGCTGCGGCGGTGTCGTGATACTCCAGCGACAACTCGGTGACCAGCTGCAGCCGGTCACGCCACCGTGCCTCCAGCAGCGCCCGCCACCTCGGGCCACCGGGCACCGAGCCGGCTGCCGTGCTCTCAGGTTGCCTCATGGCGCGATGAGATCACCACGATCTGCACGTCCGGTGCGCCCGATGTGACGGCTGCGTGAAGAAGCTCAGCCGGTCGGCAGGGTGAGCGACATCGCCGTGCCGCGGCCTGGCTCGCTCCGCGCGGTCAGCTCGCCGCCGTGCGCCCGGGTCAGCTCCGCTGCGATGGCCAGGCCGATGCCGCTGCCCGACGTCTGGGCCGCCTCCCGACCTCGCCAGAACCGGTCGAAGATGTGCGGCAGCTCGTCGGGCGGGATACCGATGCCCGTGTCGCTGACCGTGAGCGCAGCGCCCCTGGCAGCCGGACCGGCCTCGACCATGACCGTCCCGCCGGACGGAGTGAACTTGAGCGCGTTCGTGAGCAGGTTCGTGACGATCTGACGCACCCAGCGGCGATCGGCGCGCACTGCCGCGGGCTCCAGATGCCGCTGCACCATGATGCCGGCTGAGTCGAAGCGCCCGGCGAGACTGTCGAGGGCATCGGCGGCTATCTCGCTGAGGTCGCACGGGCCCAGCGTCAGCTGCAGTGCCGCGGCATCCGCCGCCGCCAGTTCCTGCAGGTCAGAAACCATGTGGCCCAGCCGGAGCACCTCGTCACGCAGCGAGGCGAGCTGCTGCGGACTCGGCTCGACCACGCCGTCGATGAGTGCCTCATGCCCGGCTTGCAAGATCGCCACCGGGGTTCGCAGCTCGTGCGCTACGTCCGCGACCAGGTCGCGGCGCAGCTGTTCCTGCCGGTCGAGCGTGTCCGCCATCCCGTCGAACGCCGTCGCCAGCTCGCGCAGCTCCCCCGTCGCTCGCACCGGGCCGACCCGCGCGGACCGTTCGCCCAGGCTCATCGCCCGGGTGACCTCGATGATGCGGCCGACCGGTCCGGTGATCCGCCGGGCAATCACGAGCGCCGTGACCAAGGCGAGCAGGGCGGCCAGTCCTGCCGCGCCGGCGATGGCCCGTAGCAGCGCGGCCTGCAGGGCGCGGTCAGCGCCGGCGAGCCCGACACCGGTGAACCGGGTGAGCACGGCGCCGACCGCTGAGCCGCGGGCAAGAACCGGGGCGCGGTACTGCTGGGCGCCCCGCAGCCCGCCGAATCCGGGCGAGGACGCGACGACTGCGCCCGCACTGTCGCGGACCTGCACTTGCGCGCCGAGGCGCCGGACCAGGTCGAGTACGGGACCGACGTCGGCGTGCGCCCAGCTGTCATCGCGTTCCCAGGCCGCGCTCGCGGCCGCCGCCACTGCCGTGGTCAGGTCGGTACGCTGACGGTTCACCAGGGCGCTGACGTCCGACGCCGCGAGCACCGCGGTGAGGCCTGCGAGGAGCAGGACGGCGGCTAGCGCCACCGATAGAAACGCCAGCGCCAGCCGGAGCGCCAGCGCCGTGCCGCCGCGGCCGGAGTCCCCGGCCGGGCTAGTCATCGCGAGTCAGGCCGAGCCGGTAGCCACCGCCGAGCACGGTCCTGACGATCTGCGGGCTGGCCGGATCGGACTCGATCTTGCGCCGCAGGTTCTTGACGTGCGAGTCGATGGTGCGCTCATAGCCCTCGAACTCATACCCCCGAACCCGGTTGATGAGTTCGAATCGCGAGTACACCCGGCCGGGCACGGTAGCCAGGGCTACCAGGATGCCCCACTCGGTCGGCGTCAGGTCGATGTGCTCGCCACGCACTCGCACTTCGCGGCGCGGTTCGTCGATGACGACCGTGCCCGCGCCGTAGCCGACGGGGCCCTGGGTCTCGGCCTGGCTGCCCCGTCGCAGGATCGCCTGCACGCGCAGCACGAGCTCTCGGGGGCTGAACGGCTTCGTGACGTAGTCGTCAGCACCGAGCTCGAGGCCGCGGATCCTGTCCTCCTCGGTGCTCTTGGCGGTGAGCATGAGGATCGGTGTCGGGCCGGCCGCGCGCACCTCGTGGACGACCGCCTCGCCTGGTATGTCCGGCAGCCCGAGGTCGAGGACGACAAGATCCGGCCGGGCCGAGGAGGCCAGCGTGATCGCCTCGGCGCCGGAGTCGGTCGACAGCACCGTGAACCCGGCGCGCTCCAGGTACGAGCGCACCAGATCCCGCAGCTTGCGCTCGTCCTCGACCAGGAGGATGGTCGCCGCCACGGTGCACCGCCTCTCCGGCCGGCCATGCCGGCCGACCTGGTCCGCTCGCAGTTCACATTGTTCACCCTGCAGTTGGCTGGTCGCGCGGAGAGGCGGCTTCATCCGGCCTGCATATCGGCTGCGTCACGGCTGCACCGTGCACCGGTGAATTAGGGGTAGCCGGCCTGCCTGCCGGCCGGAAGGAGCCACCTGATGATCACCACCGCTTTCCGGCACGAGACCGGTCGACCCGCTGAGATGGCCTTCGCGGGCTGGCTGGCCCTGCACGCGCCGAACGGCGAAAGCTCACCAGTGCCGCGGGAGGAGCCGTCGTACCGCGCAGAGCTCATCCTGCCGCGGGAGGACCGGTCGTACCGCGCGGAGCTCATCCTGCCGCGGGCAGAGCGAGTGCTGGCGGTCACGGCCAGACCGGGCCCGGAGTCTGCGGACCTCGGTGCCCTGCTGTATGCCTTCGGGCGGTCCGGAGCCAGGCTCTCGCTGCTGAGCCTGACCAGAGGCGAGGCGTCCGGGCTCAACTCCACGATCGAGCCGCTGCACTCGGTCCGGCCGTGGGAGCTGCGCGTCGCGGCCAGCCTGCTCGGCATATCGTCGGTCGCGGTGGCCGATTACCCGGACGGCCGGCTCAGCTCGTGCGGTGTCAGCGCGCTGACCGAGCGAATCAGCCGCGCCATTGCCGACCAGTCGGCCGACCTGGTGCTGGTCACCGATCCGGCCGAAAGTGGGCTGGATGACGCCGTGGTGGCGATGGCCGCGTGCGCGGCGGCCGAGGAGGCGCGGCTGCCAGCCCTGGCTCGGACGCTGTCCGCCTTGCGCGGTGGCTGGCAAGTGGACCTCGGCACGAGCGCCGCGCAGGCCCGCGCCGTCCAGCGGTCAGCGGTGGCAGCGCACGCCAGCCAGTCAGACGCGCTGGCCGACCTGACGTTCCGGCTGCGCCTTCTCGGCCGCACCGAATGGCTGCGCTGGCTAGTGCCACCGCCGGAGCTGCGGACGCCGCTGAACTGAGGTCCGGCCGCAGGTCCGTCACGCCTGGCCGCGCGCGTAGTGGTCGAATCCGGTGACGACGGCGACGACGGCGCACAGCAGTCCGAGCGCCGCGAGCGCCGGCAGGCTGGCGGCCGCCGGCAGCAGCAGAACAGTTACGCCCGCCCCGGCGAGCGGCGCCAGCCTCGCCGGGCCGGCGGTCAGCTGCACGAACGCGAAGCGCCCCACAAAGTAAATGACCACCCCTCCATACAGGGCGAGCGCCGCGAGCCAGCCCAGGGCTTCCTGGGCATGCTCGGTGCCGCCGTGGCTGACGTGGTAGATCACCTCCTCGACGCCCGCGGCGAGATAAAGCGCGCCCAGGATGAGCAGAAAGTGAACCCGGGTATAGGCATCCCTGGCCAGCACGGCGCGCTCGCGATCTCCGGACCGCTCGAGAGCACGCTCGGCGGCGCCGGTACAGCCGGAATACAGCCCCCACAGCCCCAGCACGATCACGAGGCCTAGTACCGCCGCCAGGAGGACAAGCCAGTTGGCGATCGAGTGGCCCGCCCCCTCGCCCACGGCGATCAGGGTCTCGCCGAGCGCAATGATCAGTACCAGGCCGTAACGCTCGGCGAAGTGACTGGGGCTGCGCAGGTGATAACTGCGCAGGCCAGGGCTGAGCCGCCCGCTGCCGAAGTCGATCGCGAACGCAGCCGTCCACAGCGCTGCCTACGGCCAGCCGCCGGCTACGGCGCCGGCCACGACCAGGCACATGGCCACGAACTGCGGGAGGGTGTCAAGTACGGAAAAGGCGCGGATCGGCCGGCCTGCGGCCGTGACGCGCAGGTAGAGCGCCAGGTAGATGAGCCGCGCAACGGCGAACGCCGCTGCCAGCACCACCGGCGGATCCATGGGCCGGCTGGAGTCCCAGGCATCCGGGATGACCAGGCCCGCTACGAAGACAGCCGCCATCGTGACCGTCACACCGGCCCGGACGAGCCCGGTATCAGCGCGCGACTGGTTACCAACCCAGGCGAAAGCGGACCACGACCACCAGAGCAGCAGCAGCAGGAGCACTCCCTCGGCGAGTGTCTCCGCCGAGATCGGACTGGTGACGAAGGTGGTAATCCGGATGATCGCGAACACGAACACCAGGTCGAAGAAGACCTCAAAGGTCGTCACCCGGTGAATTTCCTCGGTCTCCAGCGGCCGGCGGAGCGCGCGCGTGATGATCGTCAGGCCACTGCCACCAGCACCCACGGAAGGCATGTCCCTTCGGCTGACATGATCAGGCTGGCAGGTTCCTGCCCGTTCAGCGCCCGCCCGACCCAACGGTAAGCAGCGCGCGACAACCGCTCTCCCGGATGCAACCGGCCGGTCGCGAACCCCGTCGAAGTTTGTAGCTTTAATGCCGGGAGAGGGAGTCACAATGACCCGCTGGCGCGCGATCGTCGTCGGGGCCGTCACCGGGGGTGCGGTGGCGATCGCCGGGTGCGGCAGCCCCGGGCCAGGTTCAGCGGCGTCGTCCCGTTCGCCGCAAGGCGGCCACCCCACGGTGACCTCACGGCCAGCCGGCGCTCCGGGCTCGGGCTCCGCCGGAACCGGCGCCACCGCGACGGCGTACCTGAGTACCAGCCATCCTGTCCCGTTCACCGGGGACGTCGTCCCGCTCACGGTTCAGGCGTCGGCCGGCACGGGCGGCATGCAGTGGGAGCGGCTGGCGAGCGCGACCGTGAACTTCGGTGACGGAACGACTGCCACCGTCCGCGGCCGGTGCACGGGTACATCGCTGCCCCCGGCGAGCGCGGGCCTGGTTATCCGGCATACCTACGAGCGGACCGGACTGGTGAGCCCGCAACTCACGACGGCAGCCGTCTGCGGTCACTCTGGCCAGCCGGACCTGGGTCCAGGGCCGTCCCTGCGGGTGCTGCCCGCCGCGCCCGCCGTGAGCGCAGCCTGGCCGCAGTGCAGCCCGAGCCAGATCGGCATCACTGCTGCGAATACCGGCGCCGCGCTCGGCCACGTCGGGGTGCTCTTCACGCTCCGGAACACATCGCCGGCGAGCTGCCGCCTCAACGGGTATCCCGGCATGCTGCTGCTCGGCGGCAACGGCAAGGCGCTGCCCACGACGGTCGTGCGCGTGCTCAACGGCGCCTACCTGATCCCTCCGGTCGTGCCTCACCGAGTGGCGCTGCAGCCGGGTGCAGTCGCCAGTTTCGACCTGCAGTACGGCGACAACCCGGTGGGCGCGCAGGCGAACGAGCCGTATGCGCAGGCGTGCCCGTCAGCGGCCAGCGCGGAGGTGACGCTGCCGAACGCGAATCGACACTCGGTCGTGCCCGTCAGCATGGCCCCGTGTGGTGGCCAGGTCCTCGTGTCGCCCGTCGTGCCCGGATCGCAATGGCTGTTGCAGTAGCCATGACAGACTTCTGGCGTGCGATACGTCATCCTGGGCGCCGGCGCGGTTGGCGCCACCATCGGCGGGCGCCTGGCTGAGGCGGGTCGTGCCGTCATCCTGGTAGGCCGCGGTGAGCACGCGGCGGCCGTGAAGCGTGACGGCCTGCTCCTCGCCATGCCTGACCGGACCGTGCAGCTGCCGGTGCCGATGGTCACCATGGACGAGCTGCGTCTGGCGCCTCATGACGTGCTCGTTCTCGCAGTGAAGTCGCAGGACACGTCGCACCTGCTCGGCCAGCTCGCGACCGTGCCGGTCGACCGCGAGGCCAGTGACCTGCCCGTGTTCTGCGCGCAGAACGGCGTCGCCAACGAGGACGCAGTACTGCGCCACTTCTCGCACGTGTACGGCGTCTGCGTCAACATCCCGGCAACCCACCTCGAGCCGGGCGTCGTCGAGGCACCGGCTACGCCGGTCAGCGGGATTCTGCAGCTGGGCAGTTACCCGTCAGGCGCTGACGACCTTGCCTCTGCAGTAGCCGGCGACCTCCGCCGCAGCGGTTTCCTCGCAGAGGTGCGTGCCGACGTCATGGCATGGAAGCGGGCCAAGCTGCTATCGAATCTGGCCAACGCCCTGCAGGTGCTGTGCGTGGGCGGGTTCGAGTGGCGGGCAGGGAACAACGACGCCACCGGCACTGTCGTCTCGCGGATGCGCGCAGAGGCCATGGCGTGCTTCGCCGCGGCTGGCTGGACCGTCACGGACGCCGGGCAGTTCCGGTCCGAGGCAGGCGCATTCCAGCTGACCGCGATCAATGGCCGGATGCGCGGCGGCGGCTCTACCTGGCAGAGCATCGAGCGCGGGCTGCCGTCGGTTGAAACCGACTATCTCAACGGAGAAATCGTCCGCCTCGGCCGGCTGTACGGCGTGCCGACGCCGGTTAACACCGCGATCCAGACCAGGATGCGCGAGATCACCAGACGGCGGCGCACACCCGGCACGCTCGACCCGGCCGACCTGCTGGCAGCGTAGCGACCTCACTCCGGCAGGCCATCAGCCTTCCGCGTGGCGGGCACCCTGCTACCGAAGCCCCGCCGATTGTTGGACAATGCAGGGCACGCACGGCGCCGCGGCGCCCTCGCCGGGCGCGCACCGTCCGGCACGCTGCCGTGATCGCCATCGCCACCGAGGAGAAGCCGCTATGGACACCCGACCCGTCTACACCCTGAGCACGAAGCCGGCGGTCATCGAAAGTCGCGACGACGCCGTCGAACGCGCGCGGCAGCTCAGCGACCGGCTCCGCGAGCGCATGCCGCTTGGCCAGGAAATGCGACGGCTCCCCGACGAGAACGTGGCCGACATCCTGGAGTCGGGCCTCTACGGCGTCATGAAGCCCAAGCGCTACGGCGGCTCGGAACTCGGTACCGAGACGATGATCGACGTCACGATCGAGCTCGCGTCGGCGGATCCGTCGACCGGCTGGGTGTACATGCTGTGGGCCGCGCACATGTGGATGCAGGCGATGTGGCCGGAGAAGGCCATGGACGAGATGTGGGAGAACCCCAACGGCCTGGCCTCGTCCGTCGTCTCGACGACCGGCGATGTCGTCGCGGTCGACGGCGGCTTCCAGTGGAACGGCCGCGGTTTCTTCTCCTCCGGCGTCGACCACTGCAACTGGCTGACCGCCCTCGTGCACATCGTCCGCGACGGCGAGCGCGCCGAGATGCGCTGGCTGCTGATCCCCCGTGAGGACCTGGAGATCATCGACGACTGGTACACCATCGGCCTGCGCGGGACGGGCTCGAAGACCGTCGTCTTCAACGACCTCTTCATCCCCGAGTATCGGACCGTCACGAGGCTGGCCGTCGCCGCCGGCGAGGCACCCGGCCGGGAGGTCAACACCCACCCGATGTACGGCGCGCCCGAGCCCGCGAATTTCACGGGCGCCATGTCGGTCCCGGCGATCGGGGCCGCGATCGGTCTGATCGAGCTGTTCAGGGAGCGGCTGGGGTCCCGGATCCAGATTCCGGAGAGCACCAACAGCCCGTATCTGCCGGAGGGCATGCCGCAGACGCTGTCGCGGCTGGCGACCGCGTCCGCGACCGTCGACGCGGCCCGGGCGGTCATGACGCTGAACGCCGAGCGGTACGCCCGGCGACCGGTGCAGACCGTGCCGATCGAAGAGGACATGCGGCTGCGCCGCGACATGGCCTTCACCGCCCAGCTGGCGCGCCGGGCCGTCAATGTCCTCTACGAGGAATCAGGCGGCAGCGCGCTGTCGGAGAAGTCGCTCTTGCAGCAGTTCTGGCGGGACACCAACGCCGCGGCCGCGCACCGCGGGCTGATGTGGGACTGGCAGAGCGAGATGTGGGCCAAGGCCACGCTCGGGCTACCTATGCCGCCGCTGACCTAGCCCAGCTCACTACGGTTGAGGTGTCCATATCGGCTCCGGCCGATCGTCGTCCCACTGCACGCACGCGGAGGGAGACAAAGCCATGAAGTACCTCATGTTCGTCTGCACCG
The DNA here is from genome assembly GCA_963718765.1 of uncultured Actinomycetota bacterium. Taxonomy (GTDB): domain Bacteria; phylum Actinomycetota; class Actinomycetes; order Streptosporangiales; family Streptosporangiaceae; genus JAJYUU01. Next base: position 321,989 of record CAVQZV010000011.1, on the reverse strand, counting down.
ACCCCGAGCCGGACACCGACACCAGCCATATGCCAGACATCAACGACTGGGTAGCCGAGAACGACGCGACTGGCCGGCGTCTGCAGGGAAATGAGCTCGCGCCGACGTCTGCAGCAACGACGGTGCGCGTCCGCAACGGCAAGGTGCTGATAGCGGACGGGCCGTTCGCCGAGACCAAGGAGGTCATCGTTGGCTTCGACCTGCTCGAGTGCGCCGACCTCGACGAGGCGATCGAGGTCGCCAGAACGCACCCGATGGCGCGAATCGGCCGCATGGAGATCCGCCCGCTGGCCGGGCAGTGACTCTCAGCTGGGCCTCGCGGCGATGACAGCAGCCGCTACGTAGCAGGAGGTCGCGAGCGCCCACAGGGCGGCCATGATGAACGAGCTAAAAGCCTGGCCGTAATTGAGAAAGCTGGCACCGTTGAATCCGGCTCCGATGATGAACAGGAGGCCGAGAGCCGACAGGGCTCGCTCGGCGCGGCTGCCCCGCCGCCAGGTCAGCCCGACCGCAATCAGCGCGGCCAGCACCAGCGCGAGGCCGAAAGCAGCGTGAGCCGCGGCCCATGCCGGGCCATCGGAGACGACCCAGCCCAGGCCCGACGCCACACCAGGGAAGTAGTTGCTCTCGGCCGCGCCGGGGTGGTGCGCAGGCAGCACAACGCCGACGTTCACGGCCATGCCGAGCAGGAACTGCACCAGCAGCAGGATGCAGGCGGCGATGTTCACCGCGAGCCGGCGGTTCATGGGCTCATCCTCTCGCGACCCCGACGAGCCTGCGGCCAGGCATGTCCCGCCGGTCGGTTGAGTGACCGCAAGCCATGGCCTCCGACGGTGCGACAAACGCCGCGCTGGGTAGGTTCAGGCGGGCATGGCTCACGATGGGCCTCGTGGTTGGCCCGGTTATCGGGTGGATGGCGTGACACTCAGGGGGTGGCCGCGCGGATTGTCCGAATCAGCAGCCATTGTGCTCGGCCTCGCCGCCGCGCTGGTCCTCGGCTTTGCCGAAGTGGCCGACCAGCGCAGCACTAAGCGCGTGCGCCAGCGGCGCGTCCTGTCTCCGACGATCTTGCTCGACCTGGCCCGGCAGCCGCTGTGGCTGGCCTCCATCGTCGGCACCGTCGCGGGCTTCGGGCTACAGGTCCTCGCGCTGCGATTCGGACCGCTTGCCCTGGTCGAGCCCTTGCTGGTCTGTGACCTCATCTTTGCGGTGCTGCTCGCCAGCTACCTGAGCCGCCGCTTCGACCCGGTTCTGCTCGGCGGCGTCCTGGCGACCGCCGCCGGGGTCGCCGGCTTCCTCGCGATCGCGCAGCCATCTACCGGCCGCTCCAGTGTGGGCTTTTTCGTCGTGCTCCCGCTCGGTGCGGGGCTCGCGGCCGCCGTGGGCGGATGCCTCCTGCTGGCCCGGCGCGGTGGCAACATCCGGCCGCTCGCGCTGGCCCTGGCCTGCGGCATCTGCTACGGAACCGCTGCCTTCCTCATCAAGCTCGTGGTGGCGCCGACGGGCACCGGGCTGGCCGGCGTCCTGACGGACTGGCCGATTTATGCCCTGGCCATCGTGGGTCCCCTGGGCTTCCTGCTGAATCTGAACGCATTTCAGCAAAGCGTGCTGATCGCACCAGTAATCTCGATCATCACGGTCTGCGATCCGCTCATCTCCGTGGCACTCGCCTTCCTCTGGCTTGACGAGAGGTTCAGCAGCAGCCCGGCGGGCGTGGTCGGCGAAGTGATCGCGCTCATCGTCATGAGCGCCGGAATCGTCGTCGTCGCCCATCGTGCGCCGCACATCGCCGCGACGGTCCAGGCAAGACAGGCACAGGCAAACCCGGACCAGGCCAGGGCAGAACGGTGACTCTCCACGGCTCGCGGTTAGGGTTGCGCCATGGCTCCGCAGATCCTGACCGACCGGCTGTTGCTGCGCCCGTGGCGCCTCGGCGACGCCCCGGCAGCGCTCGCGTCTTACGGCGACAGCGAGGTCGCGCGCTGGCTGACCCCGGCGATGGGCCAGGTAGCAGACGAAGCAGCGATGGTCCGAGTCCTGCACCAGTGGATAGCGGATAACGGCCGCATGCTGACCCCGGCGGGACGCTGGGCCGTCGAGCTGCGGTCCGACGACAGCCTGGTCGGGGGTGCCACGATGCTGCCGGTGCCGCCCGACGAGGAATACGAGATTGGCTGGCAGCTCAACCGGGCGTCCTGGGGCAACGGGTATGCGACCGAGACCGGCCTGGCCCTGGCCAGGTGGGCCTTCGACCAGGGCCTCGAGCAGGTCATCGCACTGGTCCGGCCCGCCAACGCCCGCGCAGAGGCGATGGTCCGCCGGATGGGCATGGAGTGGGTCGGCGAAACGGAGAAGTACCACCAGCTGCGGTTGCAGGAGTTCCGACTCCGCCCTGCCGACCTCGCCGGGGCGGCGGGGCGACAGGTCACCATCCGGCGCTGACCGCGCTGGGGTAGGTACGAGCTCACCTGGACGGGAAGGACTCCGATGGAGTACCTGGTGACGATGACGACACACGTTCCCGACGGAACGGCTGAATCCGACATCCAGGGCATACGCGCACGCGAAGCAGCGCGATCGCGCGAGCTCGCGGCGCAGGGGCATCTGCTACGGCTATGGCGTCCGCCGCTCCAGCCGGACGAGTGGCGGTCGCTCGGCCTGTTCGCCGCCGACGGCCCCGTTCAGCTCGAGGAGGTGCTCGCCTCGATGCCACTGCGGGTATGGCGGACCGACGAGCCAACGCCGCTCGCGCCGCATCCGAACGACCCTGCCGGTCAGCCGGCCAGCGAGGGCCAGTCTGAGCAGCATTCAGGTAGCACAGAGTTCCTCACCACATTCGTCATCAGCATTCCCGCGGGAACCCCGGCAGAGGAAGCCGACGTCAGCGAGGCGCGTGAGGCGGACCGCGCCCGCGAGCTCGCCGGCGAGGGCCACCTCGAGCGGCTCTGGCGGCTGGCCGGCGAGGGCCAGGTGCTAGGCCTGTGGCGTGCCGCCGACGCCGATGACATCCAAGCGATCCTGGAGTCGCTGCCGCTGTATGACTGGATGACGGTGCAGACGACCACGCTGACGCCCCACCCGAGCGACCCGCCGCTCGCAGGTGACTGACGCAGCTAATGTCTGATCCCGTGCCCGACTTAATTGCACCGACGACGCGCCTGCGCGAGTCCTGGCTTGCCGCCCGAGACGAGTGGGGCCGCGGCGAGCACCAGGATGGTTCAGGCCTGCGCGCCGGCGACGACGTCGACTCACCGGAGGGTTTCGCCCTGTGGGTCACTAGGTTGCGTCGTGAGGCAGACCCCGCGATCCCGCCAGGTGAAGGCCGCGTCCACGCGACCTACTGGTGGATCGCGGAAAGCGATATTTACCTCGGTGCCATCACCCTTCGCCATGCCCTGACCGACTTCCTGGTGCGGGCGGCCGGTCATATCGGCTACAGCGTGCGGCCATCGGAACGCGGCCGCGGCCTGGCCACCTGGGCGCTGCGATCGGTGCTGCCAGAGGCGCGGTCCCTCGGCCTTCAGCGGGTCCTTGTTACCTGCGACGACACCAACGTGGCGTCCGCCCGCACCATCGAGAATGCCGGCGGTGTCCTGGAGGATATGCGGGACACCGAGCTCGGCCGTACACGGCGCTACTGGATCACCCTCTAGCGCAGGTCTATGACCATGCCGTCGTAGGCAGCCGGCAGATCCGCATCGGTGAGTCGTCCGAGCATGTCAGCCGACATATGAGTCAAGACGACTCGCTGCGCACCGAGCTCGGGGAGGCGCGTCCGCAGCGTCTGATAGTCCAGGTGATAGCGGATTGGCCTGGCATACGTGTACGCCTCGGCGGCGAATAGGTCGCAGCCCCGTGCTGCAGCTGCCAATGCCGGGGTCCACTGGGTGTCACCCGAGTAGCCGAAGCTGGCCTCGCCGAGATCAACTCGCAGCGCGAGCGACGGAGCACCGGCTGCGTGCCCTACTTCCCATCCGCGCACTGTTGCGGCACCCAGTCCTGCCGGCGGTCCGCCCGGCACCAGCTCGGTTACCTGGACCCCGAAACGTCGCTGCACGCCGCTGGAGCCCGGGAACAGGCTCTCCATGACCTGTGCCAGCCTGGCAGCCGTCCCCGGAGGGCCGGCTATCAGGAGCGGTTTGGTCCGGCCGGAGAACTGGCCGTCCAGGATCAGGAACGGCAGGCCGCCGAAATGATCGCCGTGCAGGTGCGTGATCACGACCGTGCCGATAACGCCAGGATCCAGGCCCTGGGCTTTCAGCGCGACAAGGCTCGTGGCGCCGCAGTCAACGAGCACGTCCTGACCGGCGCCAGACAAGTAGATGCACGTCTGCCACCGCCCGCCGCTGCCGAAGGCGTCGCCAGTGCCCACGAATCGGACCTGCACCGGCACGACCTTTCTACTCGGGACGGGCGGCGTATCCCGTGACCTTATCGGCCACCATCCGCACGACGACACGGACCGCTCCTGGCCGGTCCTCCCCCAGGTCTGCGTCGGCCGGAGGCGCGTCCCCGGTGCGGTCGGCGAAGAGCAGGTGCGCGGCCCCGATGAGCGTGGGCGCGAGGAGGTCAACCTCGGCTTCGGCCGCGATCCGGCCCAGGCTGCGCTCGGCGGTCAGGTAGTCGGCGACCATCTGCACCGCCTCGGTGAGCACGGGGACACCAGCCGGCCACGTCTGCCGCGCCGAGCGCGCAGCTCGTCCCCGAAAGTGATGAGGCTGACCATCGCCACCGCGACAGATCCGAACACCGACATCAGGGCGGCCGTGAGGTTGCCGGCGACGGTGCCCGTTCCGGCCGACTCCAGCAGGGCGGCAGCCCGATCCTCCATCCGGCCGATGCGGTCGAGCACAAGTTCGGCGAGGAAAGCGTCGAAGTCGGCAAAGTGCCGGTGCAGGACACCGGCGACGCCCGCCTCGGCCGTCACCGCGCGGCTGGTCAGGCCGCTTGGGCCGGCGCCGCTGCCAGCCCTGGACGTCGCGTTGTCGACGTTGGCTGCGGCACCGGCATCGCGGCCCGGCTCTTCCGGGCGGCTGGCTGCGAAATCCTCGGAGTCGATCCCGACGCCCGGATGGCGGATGTGGCCCGCCAGAGCGGGCCCGAGGTCGAGGTGGCGACGTTCGAGACCTGGGAACCAGCCGGCCGCCAGTTCGGCGTGGTGATCGCCGCGCAGGCCTGGCATTGGGTGGACCCGGTCGCCGGCGCGACCAGGGCGGCGCGGGCGCTCCGGCCTCGCGGGCGGCTCGCGGTCTTCTGGAACGCATTCGAGCCACCGCCCGACCTGCTCGAGGCATTCGCCGGTGTTTACCGCCGGGTGGACACCGGCCTGCCGTTCGATCCGTGGGCGCAACCGCTGCTGGACGCCTGCCTGGCCGGTTGCGCCAGGGCGGCCGACGGCATCCGGCAGGCCGGCGGGTTCGGAGAGCCGGAGCAGTGGCAGTTCGACTGGGCCCGGCCGTACAGCACGCCGGAATGGCTCGAGCTCGTGCAGACGATCGGCGGCCATAGTCAGATCCGCGCGGACAGGCGGCAGGAACTGCTGGCTGACCTCGGCGCAGCGGTCGACGCCGCCGGCGGCAGTTTCACGATGCGGTACAGCACCGTGGCCGTCACCGCCGCGCGGGCCGGCGCCGTCTGAAGCAAGATGGCAGGGTGATCCCGGCACGGCTCGTGCGATCAGCGACCTCGCTGGCCCCGGTGCCGTTCGTGCCTGAAATCAGCTTGCACCAGGGCCATGACATCTACGCGATCTGGGAGCTGACCGAGCGCGCTCTCGGGCAGACGGGCCTGCCGCCGCCGTTCTGGAGCGTCGCCTGGCCGGGTGGTCAGGCGCTGGCCCGCTACATGCTCGATCACCCGGATGTGGTGGCCGGGCGGCGGGTTCTCGATCTCGGGTCCGGGTCAGGACTCGTGGCAATCGCCGCGGCCAAGGCCGGGGCGGCTGCTGTGACCGCCGCCGATCCTGATCCGATCGCCGCGGCCGCCACCGCTGTGAACGCAGCAGCCAACAACGTCCCCGCCCCCGCGTGCGTCGCCGATGCCCGCGACGCCGGCGTCCGCGCGGACGTGATCGTCGCCGGCGACGTCTGGTATGAGAGGGAACTAGCTGATCAGGTCGCCAGCTACCTGGACGAGATGGCGGCCGCGGGCGCCGTTGTCCTGACCGGTGACATCGGCCGCACCTACTTCCCGCGCGGCCGCTACCTGTGCCTGGCGAGTTACGAGATCCCGGCGAGCGTCGCCCTGGAGGGCAGGAAGGTGCTGCGCGCCTCCGTCTGGCGACGGTAAGCGGACAGCCGGGCGTAGCGACAGGAGTAACGGGGTAAGCCCCGCGGCGTGCCGACAACGAGGGACCAGCGCGTCGCCGTCATCACCGGTGCTTCTCAGGGGATCGGTGCCGGTCTCGTGGCCGCCTACCGGGAGCGGGGCTGGGCAGTCGTCGCCAATGCCCGAACCATCAAGCCCGCCGAGGACTCCCTGGTGCTCGCTGTCGAGGGCGATATCCGCGAGCCCGCCACCGCCGATCGCATCGTCGGCGAGGCACTCCGGCAGTTCGGGCGGATCGACACGCTGGTCAATAACGCCGGCGTCTACCTCGGCAAGCCGTTCACCGACTACACCCAGGACGACTACGACACCGTCGTCGGCGTCAACCTCACCGGGCTCTTCATCCTGACTCAGCGCGTTGTCAGCGAAATGCTGGCGCGTGCCAGCGGGCACATCGTCAACATGGCGGCGACGATCGCTGAACGGCCCAACTCCGCTGTCCCCGCAGTGCTCACTGCGCTCACCAAGGGCGGCGTTGCCTCGGCTACCAGGTCCCTCGCCCTCGAGTACGCAGGACGCGGCGTACGGGTCAACGCGATATCGCCCGGCATCATCCAGACGCCCCTGCACGCCGCCGAGAGCTACGCAACCAGCGCCGCACTCGTCCCGGTCGGGCGCGTCGGGCAGGTCAGCGACGTCGTGCAGGGCGTCCTGTTCCTAGAGGACTCGCCTTACATCACCGGCGAGATCCTGCATATCGACGGCGGTCAGGTCGCCGGGCACTAGGCATTCGGCGGACCGAGGTAGGGGAAGCTGCGCAGCAGGTCCTCGTGCGGCTGCAGCCCGTCCGGCGGGATCTGTCCGTTGGACAGCCACGCGAACCGGTCGCTGTAGACGTCGTCGGTGAGGACCCGCCCGTTCGGGTAGCTGGCGGGCCGCTCGCGGTCGTAGTGAAGGATGTCGGGCAGCACGGTCCGGGCGGCCCTCTCCGCGTCGGCAGGGGCGTAGCCGCCCATCTGCTCGAGCAGCGTCGACCACGGCTCCAGGTAGTTGGCGACGTCGTCGGCAGGCTGACGGGTGTTGTACTCGTCCTTGGCGTCGTCCGGGTTGACGAACGGGTTGATCGTCGGGTGTCCCCCGCGGTCCACCTGGACCAGCTCGCCGTCGCGACGGACGCTGACGGTCGACCAGATGCCAATCTCCGGGCCGCTACCGAGCATGTCGCCGGGTACTTCCAGGGCTATAGACAGCACGTTCTTTCCTGCGAAGGCGTCTTGCCCGGTCCACTGGAACCCGTGCAGGGCACCTTCGATGTCGGCGAAGAACGGGTCGCTGCGAACGCCCGCGAACAGCTGCGCCATACCCGAGCTGACGGGCTGGGTGGCACTCCCCTGGCCGACCGGAATCGCGGCAAGGAGCACCTCCTCCGGCGGCTCAGCGTCACCCGCGTGAGCTCCGAAGGCGTAGAACGCCCTGCCGGTCTGGATGCCGTTGTCAGGCTCCGAGAACACGAAGCGGAAGGCGGCGTCGGCTTGCAAGTCGCCGTCGTTGTCGATGTTGATCCGGTAGACCGCGTCCGGATGGAACAGGCTGTCGGTCCGGAACGGGTCGACGTCCATGATCAGCACCGTTTTGCTCGAATCGGCCGGGTCCTGGAACGCGAACAGGTCAGTCAGGTCAAGCCGCGGATCGTCGCCGGGCGATTTGAGATTGGCGGCGCTGAAGTGATTCGACACGCGAGCCCCTCCTTCGATGCCGAGGTAGTTCGCCCTGATGTTCTCTACGGTTTTAGCTTGATTTCTGCTAGTTCTGGCGCAGGTAATCAGAGCCTTCTCATGGCAGATTCATCACTCCTGGGATACCCAGTTCATCGCTCCTGGGATACCCAGCCGAGAGGCGGTGACGCGGCAGCCGCTCAGCGATCCAGTAGCTGTCAGCCGGTGAGCGCTCCGGGTGACCCGGCGTCGTACTCAGCGATCCAGCCCTCGCCTCGCCCGGTGACGTCTCCCCGGATGTGCCGGCGCACGGCTATCCGGACGTCCCGGCTCAGCGCCGCCACCGGCGAGACGAGATGGTTATCGTCGCCTCGGGCCCGCGAGGCGAGGACCACCCGGCTCGCGCGAGGACGGCGGGACCGCTCGTACAGCTCCAGCGCGCCAAGCGGATCGTCGGCAACCTTGTCCAGCGCGGCAGCAAGAACGCATCCGTCCTCGATCGCCTGCCCGGCGCCCTGACCGAGGTAGGGCAGCATCGGGTGCGCGGCATCCCCGAGAACCGTCGCCCGGCCAACGGTCCACGCTGGCATCGGGTCGCGGTCGTAGAGCGCCCATTTGTACCAGAGCTTGCCCGCCGCGAAAACGTCCCGCAGTGACGGATGCCACCCTCGGTACCGCTCGAGAATCTCCTCACGGTCGCACTCCGCGATCCATGACTCGTGCTTGTAGGTCGCGTCCTCATAGTGGGCGACGACATTGAGGAGCTCGCCGCGGCGAACACCGTAGTTGACGATCGTGCCGTGCGGCCCGAGCCAGAGACCCTGGTACGGCTCCAGCCGCCGGGCTGGCAGGTCGGCGACCGGGATGACGCTGCGGTAGCAGATCTTCCCGGTGAACTGCGGCGCGTCGGGTCCGAACAGGCTCGCTCGCACGGCGGAGTGGATGCCGTCGGCGCCGACGACAACGTCGGCCTCAACCTCCGTGCCATCGGTGAAGCGCGCCGCAGCGCCGCCGTGGCCGGTCGTGACGCTCTCGCAACGAGCGCTGAGGCTCACGATGTCAGCCGGAACCGACTGCGCGAGAACGTCCAGCAGGTCCGCGCGGTGGATCGTGCAGCCGCTCGCGCCGAAGCGCCGGGCCGAGACCGTCGCGTCGGTACTGGAGATCACCCGGCCCTTCCAGGTGCGCAGGTGCTGGAGCGCGGACTCATAACCGATCGCCCGGACGGGAGTCTCGAGGTCGAGCGACCGCAGCGCTTTCATGGCGTTCGGGCCAAGCGCGACCCCGGCGCCGATCTCCTTCAGCTCAGGCGAGGACTCGTAGACGCGAACCTCCAGCCCGCGCCTCAGCAAGGCACGCGCGGCGGTCAGCCCGCCGATGCCTCCTCCGATCACGACGATCCGCAGCTTGCGACTCACGTTTCCTCCCGAACCAGGGCGCGGCCGGCTGCCGGACACATCGGCTTCTTCAGGCTATATCTACCCGGCCGCGCCCACCAGTTCGGCGAAGATCTCGCGGATCTCGGCCAGTGCGAGGGTGCAGGTGGCCTCCCCGATGCTGAGTTCCAGCCGTAGCGTCGACGGATCCCCCGTCACGGACGGCTGCGGGCGGGCCGCCCAGATGGCACGCTCGGCGGCCAGCTTGCGGGCAGCAGCGGCGAATGCTTCCTCGCTCGTCCGGAGCAGCAGGTGCAGCATCGGTACCTGCGGCGGATCCGGAACCACCTGAACGCCTTCGAGTCCAGTCAGCGCGGCAGCGATCGCGATGGCATGGTCCAGGTAGGCCTGCATCCGCGGCAGCCGCTGGGCGAGACACGTCCGCGCCGACGCAGCGTTCGGCCACAGGCCGAACAAGGTCCCGCCCATCCGGCGGCGCCACTCCCGGACCTCGGCGATGACCTCGGCAGGGCCCGCCACGCAGCAGCCAGGCAGCGCGCCGACGGCCTTGTAGAACGACACATAGACGGTGTCGAAGAGCGCCGCAACCTCAGCCGGCTGCCTGCCGTAGCCGGCGGCCGATTCCCACAAGCGCGCGCCGTCCAGATGCAGGGCTGAGCCATGCTCGCGCGCCCAGGCCGCCTGAGCCTGCAGGTCCTCCCAGGCCGGCTGCTGCCCGCCTAGGTCGCGCTGCGGGAGCTCGAGCAGCAATACTGCCAGCGGCTCTGCGACCGCTTCCAGGTCCTTGACCGCCAGCAGGCGGTTCGGATCGCCGATCGGGCGGCCAGTCAGGGCGTGCAGGCGCTCATAACCTCGCCCCTCGTGACGGTCGACGTGACAGGCCGGATGAAAGCCGATCGTCCTGCTGCCCAGCCGGTCCGCGTGCACCCGCAGCACCGACTGCTGGGCCATCGTCCCGCTGGGCAAGAAAACAGCGGCGGGCTTGCCTAGCAGTGCGGCAATCTCTTCTTCGAGGGCAGTTACTACGCCCCCGTCGCCGTAGCGGTCGAGTTCGGTATCCGCCGGGATCGTCGCCAGCAGTCGCGCCGCGTCCTGCGGCCCATGCCCGTTGAGGAAGCGCGTGCAACGCGAGCGCAGTTCGTCGAGGTCGTCATCGTGGTCGGCCATGAAAGCCATTGTCCGGCCGGATCTGCTGCGCCACTAGATCCGCTCTAGTGCTCCGCCGTCGAAGAGCGGTTCGATCTCCTGGCCAATGACGTCGGCGGCCATCTCCTCATCGGTCGGAGGCGGCCCGCCGACGGCGGCAGCCTCGAGCGTCGGCCTGAGCAGGCGGGCGTCGCTTGAAGAGTTGAGGAACAGACCCGGCCGGCCGAGCACGTAACGCACTGCCCGAGCCAGCGCTTCGCCATGAGCGAGCGGCTCATACCAGCTGAACCGGGGCCCCGCTCCGTCCGGCCACCGCCGGCGCGCGACCGACTTGATCGTCTGCACCGCCACCCCGCGCTGCTCGCACACCCCGATGAGCGCTTCCATGTCGGCCCTGTACCAGTCAACGGACATCAGCGGGTAGTTGTACGGGAGAAGCACCGAGCTGAAGTCGAACCGGTCAAGGCTGCGCAGGTGCATGCCTGCAATCCGCAGCCCGTGCCCGGTTACCCCGATGAACCTGACGAGCCCCTCGTCTCGGGCCCGGGACAAGGCTTCCACGGCGCCACCAGGGCCGTGCGCCTCCTCCCATTCCTCTGGCTCGACGAGGTTGTGGAGCTGGATGAGATCGACGGAGTCGACTCCAAGCCGGGTCAGCGAGCGTTCGAGGCTGGCGCGCGCGCCATCGCCCGAGCGCTCTCCGGTCTTGGTGGCGAGAAAGAACCGTTCCCTGTGCTCAGGCATCCACGGCGCGACCCGAAGTTCTGAGTCGCCGTAGGACGCAGCCGTGTCGATGTGGTTGACACCGAACTCCAGCAGCGTCGCAAGGATCTGGTCGGCGCGCTCTTGGCTCATTGACCCGAGCGCCGCGGCGCCGAAGATGACCCGGCTGCTGTCGTGGCCGGTCCGGCCGAAAGGCGCGCGATCAGTCATAGTCGGAGACTACCCACATCGGGCCCGGCGGTACGTGGATCGGCTGGCCGGGCGGCCCCTCGACCGCGGCCGCGGGCCGAGCCGGCGCCCGCATTATGCTGGAGTTGCACGAGGGCCAATGAGGTTCGGGGGCGAGTATGAACGCCGGATACGACCACCCAGCGGCCAGCTGGCGGGCCAACATGCGAGCCGCTGACGCGGATCGCGACCGGGTGGCGGCGTTGCTGAACACGTCCTATGTGGACGGCCGCCTGTCCAAGGACGAGTACGACGCGCGACTGGAGACCACCTTGTCCGCCCGCACGTACGCGGAACTGGATCAGATGGTGGCGGACCTACCTGTCGCTTATGCGGGCGGTGCGCGCCCGGTCACTACCTCCGTGGTCACCCCGCCGGCCGCAACCAACGGGCTCGCTATCGCGAGTCTCGCCTGCGGGCTCGGGCAGTTCGTGCTCGGGCCGCTCGCGACAATCCCGGCGATCGTGCTCGGCCATATGGCCCGCAGCCAGATCAAGCGCACCGGCGAGCAGGGCGACAGCCTTGCGCTCGGGGGCCTGGTGCTCGGCTGGGGAGCAGTGATCCTGGGCATCCTGGCAATCGTCACCGTGATCGCGATCGCTGGGATTGGGATGCACGACATGCGGATGCACTAAGCGCCGAGGGAACGGGCCGCGCCAGCGAACTACCCGGCCAGGCCGACCCTGGTTCTTGTCGCTGAGCAGCTGCTCGAGCCGTTCCAGGCACAAGGCGCCTCGGGGCCTACCGGGACGGACTCGTCGATGGTGTCGGTGATTGCGCTGGCGGGCTGGCCAGCGCCACCTCATCGGTGAGCGCGATCGCGAGCTGACCTTCGGCGGTCGGATGGAACGGTGCTACGTCGCCCAGCCCCTGGACATACGGCTGCGGTGAGCACAGCGTGTGGCCTGCGAAGCTGGGCTGCGGTGACAGAAAGCCGGATTGCGCTGCCCCCTTGGCCAGGACCTGGTTGAGCGCCGACAGCCAGGTCCGGATCGTGGCGACCTTCGCCTTCGTCAGGCCGCGCTGCGTGATGCAGCTGACATTGCTGCCGAACGGGTCGTAGTAGCGGTTGATGATGACCCGCGGGTGACCGGGCAAGCTGCCGAGCTGGATGAGCAGCTGGAGGTAGTCGGTGCTGAACTGAGCGAGCTTCTGCTGGAAGTACGCGTTCGAGGCGCGGTTATCGCACTGAGGCGTAGCCGCGCAGATCTGGAGGATGGTCGACCACTGGAGGTCATCGGCCCCGACGCTGACGATGACAACGGTCGGGTCCTGCACCTGATTCAGCGACTCGATCTGAGCCGGAATCTGCAGCCCGCCCTGAGGCTGCGGGCCGAGCAGGCCGTTCGCGATTGTCGCGCTGTCACAGGCCAGATTCAGCGCTTGCCAGCCGTTCACGCTGGCGAGATCCACGGCGTAGGACTGCGAGCTACGTCCGCACGCGCTGTCGGCTGACGACGGATGAGCGACCGGCGGCAGCCCGGCTCCCGCGGCCGTCGAGTCGCCTATCACGACTTCCTGGATTCCCTTCAGCGGAGGCTGACTCGGCGTCGGCTGCGGCACGGTGACGTCGGCTCTGCCGACGAGCTGGTTGAGCGAGCTGACGTTCCCGAGAGCGTTCTTGGCGCCGTTCGCGGTGAACGCGACGGCGCCCAGATTCAGCGCCGCAGTGACGATCAGGACGACGACGAGCAGCAGTCCGGTCGCCTTCCCCGGCAGCCTGCGCCAGCCTGCCACGGCACCGGCCAGAATCAGCGCCGCCAGCGCTGCGGCCGCGGTCTCCCAGGCGAAGTAGTGCTCCCAGCCGGCTACCAGCTGGGTGCGCAGGGCCTGGCCGGCGTGGCTCGGGCTGCGGCCCTGGACGAAGTTGGCCAGCTCGCTGTTGAGCGTGATCTGGCTCAGCTGCAGCCTGGGCTGGATCGGACCAGGGATGGAGATTGCTGTCGGCAGTCCCTGGCCGAACAGGTCAATCTCGCCGGGACCGGAGAAGCCCAGCCGAGGTGCAGCGCCTACCCTGATGACCTGGCCGGCGACGGTCACCGTCTGCATGGGGGTGACCTCGAGCGCCACGATCATCGCCACAACCGCTGCCAGGATCACGGCCGCGCCAGCCACCGCGCGCGCCGGCCACCGGCCAGCCCGCAGACGCTTCAGGAGTATGCGGGAGCTATCTGCGATGCGCCGTCCGACCAGCGACTCGAGGTCGCGATCCCGGACATCGTCCTTCCGCCTCATAACCAGGGACGAAGCTTACCCGCTCTGCCGGCTGGCATGTCGCTCTGTGGTCCGGCTCACGCGCGGCAGGTCAGCGGCCTGCCACCGTTATAGGCGACCATGTCCGCCAGCGCGGCCACAATGTCGACAGGGCCGCCCCGAGGGGTGCCGTCAAGTTCGGCGCACGCGCGATGCAGGTTGCCGACGATGCGCTCGGCGTCTGCCCACTCGGCAAACCGGCCGAGGTCGGTTTCCCTGGCCGCCTGGAGCGGCGGCACCCCCGCGTGCCGGCTTTCCTGCGCGGTCCTGAGCACGAACCGCAGGTAGTCCAGCGTCGCGTCAATCGGCGCGGCGTCATGGAAGACCGGACCATGGCCAGGCACGATCGTCGTCGCGGCGAGTGGGCGGATGACGCGCTCGAGCACGTCGATCGCGCCCTCGACGGATCCCATGAGCACGAATGGCGTGCCGCCGTTGAAGATCAGGTCGCCGCAGAACAGCACCGACCGCTCCGGAATCCAGACGATTGAGTCGTTAGTCGTGTGTGCCGGAGTGCCGACGAAACGGACCTCCGCGCGCAGGTCGCCGGCGTGCAGGCTCAGTTCGTCGCTGAACGTGACGAACGGCGGATCCAGCCTGAGCGCTCCCCACTCCGGCCCATCCCAGACCGGCAGGTCACGGGGCGGGCCAGAGGCTATGGCCTCGGCGCGGGTCCGCTCATGGCCGATAATCGCGGCACCAGGGAAGAGGCAGTTCCCGAACGTGTGATCGCCGTGATGATGGGTGTTCACGACCGCACGCACCGGCGCGGTTGTGACCGTTGCGATCGCGCGCTGATAAGCCCGGGTCCGCCGCTCGGTCGAGCAGGAGTCGACGCTCAGAACTCCCTGAGGCCCGACGAGGAATCCGGTGTTGTTGATCCACCAGGTGCCGTCCGGCTGCACGTATGCGTAGATCCCGGCAGAGACCTCTGCCAACTCTGGTGGCCCGGGCACTGTGATGTCCGTCGGCAAGCTGCTCATAGCCGCAGCATAGGGAAGCAGTCATCCGCCGGAGGGATCACAAACTCGTTTGCGCCCGGGTTCAGGGCCGACCGACGATTGCGCCGATGAGCGCTGTCCAGATCACGGGCTGTTCCGGCGCCGGGAAGTCCGCCGTGGCCGCCTTGCTTGCCCGCCGGGGCCTGGCATCCCTCGATTCCGATCGCGACCCGTTCCTTGCCCGGTTCGTGGACGCCGCGGGCGTGGCGGTGCCGGAAGAGCCGGAAGCGCCCGACTTCACCTGGCTCGCCATGCACAGCTGGGCATGGAGTCCGGGTCGCCTGGACGAACTCATCCGGGCCGCAGCGCCCGCGACGCTCTACGTCTGCGGCGGTGCGGACAATGAGCTAGAACTGGCCGATCGCTTCACCCATGTGTTCCTGCTGGAGATCGACGAGCCCACCATGCTGGCACGGCTGGATGAGCGCCGGGACTACCACGACTGGGGCCGCATCGGGGACACTCGCGAGTACCTGCGCCGCAAGCTGCCGGACCTGCAGGACCGCCTGCGCACAGCAGGCGCTATTCCCATCGACGCGAGGCAGCCCCTCGACCAGGTCGTCGACGCGATCCTCTCCCGGACGTTGCCCTGGAAATTCAGCTGAGGCCGGCCTGGCTCACCGATGTTATGGTCCGGGCTGCTCACTCGCGGCTGTCACTTCCGTCGTGGCGCGGGCTTGTCGAACAACCCGCCCCCGGCGGCCCGAGCCGGCTTCTCAACCAGGCCCGCGCCGCCATCGGTCCGAGGCGGCCTCTCGAACAGACCTGGCACCTCGTCGGGAGCGCGATCGGGCGGGCCGAACAGGCCGCTGCTGTGGCCGGGACCACCGAGCAAGCCGCCGTCACCCGTCGGGCTGCCGAGCAAGCCGCCGTCACCCGTCGGGCTGCCGAGCACGCCGATTTGGTCGTTCTCATCGCGGCGGCCGGGTATATGGAAGAGGCCGACGCTCGGGCGCTTTCCTCGCTTCTGTGCCATATCGACCTGCCTAGGGTGCCTGCGACCGTGACCGCTGTGCCCAGTCTAAGCCCGGCGTGCCAGCTGGAGCGCGACGTCGCGGCGCGCACTGCCCGCTTGCTGACCCGGCGTTCCTGGCGCATCGCTGGCCGCTAGTCGTAGTGGCCGGCAGGTATCCCCGCTGAGTTGGCGCGCCCGTCGGGTGTCATGTCGAGGACGTTCCAGAGCGGCCAGATCGAGTCCACGTGACGCGGATCCTCGCCTTCCTCCCGGGGCGCGAACATCAGCTCGGTGGCCCAGCGGTGGCGGAACTCGTCACCGTCACGCGTAAACACGTTCAGGATCGGACGCTGCCCGCTGTCCGGGTCTTCAGCGAGGTAGTCGATGTTGTAGCGATTGTTCCGCGAGGACAGCAGCCGCAGGTTGCGCCAGCCGCGCTCGCGCGCGAAGGCAGCGATTCGGTCCGGATCTGACTTCGCGGCCACGGCGAGGTTGATGAGCTGCCCGAGGTGCGGCGCAGCGCCGTCGAGCGAGTCGAGGATCGAGGTGCAGGACGGGCACGGCGTCTCGGCGAGCGGAAGGCGGGCCGTCTCGCCCTCGGCGGGGCCCGGCCTGATGTCCCCGTCATAGCGCGGGAACATGAAGCTGTAGACGACGAGCGTGTCCTTGCCCGGCGTGAACAGCTCGGAGAACCGCACCAAGCCGCCCCCGCTGGTCGCCTCCTCGAACACATAGTCCTCTGGAACCGCGCCGCCGGGCGGCAGCGCGCGGCGCTGCGCGGCTACTCGCTCGATGGCCCGGCGCAGCTCGACCTCCGCCTCCAGCAGCCGGTCGCGTGCCAGCCGGTACTCGGCCGACTCGGCTGGGAACCGCGTACCCGGGGGTGTCGACATGCCGCCAAGCCTAAATCGCGACACGGCAGTGGCCTACTGGCGCACCGGCATGATCCGCTCGCCGAGCCGCTGACGTGCGTCAGCATGGGTTTTCACAGTAGATGTCTGCAATGCTGGATTGCTCCTGTTATCTTGGCCGTAGTCACGATCATTAAATTCGAAACGAAGCCGTCTCGTATATGGACGTGACTGCCTAGCCGGGATCCTCTCGACGACGGCCCAGCCGCTCTGTCCGATGTTGGCACCGCGGACGGAGACGAAGACAGCGGAGGCACTCCTGCCTGAGTTCACACTCGACGACGCTGAGCCTCGGGAGCCGGGGCGGCGGGAGCTACCCGACCCCGCCTTCTGGGGCCCGGCCCAAGATGATCTTGTCAAGCGATTCGCGATGCGCGGTCGGCATCGGCCCAGCGCACCGGGCAACCCCGCGCGGCCAGGCGTCAGCGGCCGGTTCAGGCCTCGCCGGGTGCGGCTGGCCACCCTGACCGCGATCCCGGCGACAGCCATCATCGGTGGGGTTGTCTATCTCGCCGGGTCGGCCAACTCCGCCGGCTTGACGGGCGGCGCAGCGATTAGCGAGGCAGTCAGGCCGTCTGGCCTGCTTGGCCCGCAGATCCACGCAGTCCCATCGCCAGCGGCCACGCCCGCGCCCACTCCGACGCCCGCAGTAGCCAAAAACAGTCCGGCGACGCTGCCAGTAGGTGCCCTCTTCCCGGCGTCCGCAGCGAGGAGCACGCCGCCGGTCACGGTCCCCGCTGCGACGGTGCCGGCGTCATCAGCGGGTTCGTCCGCAACGTCGCCGTCAGCCGCCGCGCCGTCCCCGACTGACAGCTCTTCGCCCACCAGCACCCCGTCTCCTACCGATAGCCCGTCGCCGACGGATAGCCCTTCTCCTACCGATAGCCCGTCGCCGGCGAATAGCCCGGATCCCGCGACATCATCGGCAGCGCCGTCTTCGGATGGCGGCTCCGCGGCGCCAACGTCGCCGGCCGGCCAGAGTGTGACAACTCCGGCGCCGTCGGTCACGTCATAAGCACCTGAGGGAGCTCAGCGACAGGCACGGGAATGTCACTGGCCCGGGTTACCGTGGCTGAGTGCTTGAGCAGTTCCATCCGGCGGTGCGGACGTGGTTCGAGCGGCGCTTCCCTGGAGGGCCGACGCAGCCGCAGGCTGCCGGCTGGGCTGAGATCATGGCCGGGCGGCACACGCTCATCGCGGCGCCGACCGGATCCGGCAAGACGCTGGCCGCGTTCGGCGTCTGTATAGACCGGATATACCGGGCACACGAGGCCGGCGCGGCGGCCGGGACTGAGACCGCCGGGGCGGCCGGGCCACAGGTTGTGTACGTCTCCCCGCTGAAGGCACTGGCCGTTGATATCCGGCAGAACCTCGAGCGCCCGCTCGCCGAGATCGCCGAGGTCGCCGCGGAGCTCGGCATGCCGGCGCCCGACATCCGGGTGTCAGTGCGAACCGGCGACACCGCCGCAGCCGAGCGGGCCGCGATGCTCAAGCGACCGCCGCACTTCCTCATCACGACGCCGGAGTCCCTGTTCCTGCTCGTCACCGCCGAGCGGAGCCGGGCCATGCTGCGTTCGGCGACGACCGTCATCGTGGACGAGATCCATGCCGTCGCGGGTAACAAGCGCGGCTCTCACCTCGCGCTGACCCTCGAGCGGCTGCAGCACGTCGCCGAGCAGCCAATCCAGCGGATCGGCCTGTCCGCCACCCAGCGGCCGATTCAGGATGTGGCCCGGCTGCTCGTGGGCGCAGGGCCCGACCGATCGGAGGCCGATGGCGCTCCGCGCTGCTCGATCGTGGACACCGGCCACCGGCGCGAACTTGACCTGGGCATGGAGCTGCCGAGCGACGAGCTCGGCGCGGTCGCCACGAACGAGCAGATGGCCGAGATCTGTGACCGGATCGCCGCCCACGTGCAACAGCACCGGACCACCCTGGTCTTCGTCAACACCCGCCGGATGGCCGAGCAATTCGCCCATCAGCTCGGCGAGCGTCTCGGCGAGGGTCAGGCGGCGGCGCATCACGGCAGCCTGTCCAAGGATCGCCGGCAGCGAGTCGAGGCCCGGCTTCGCTCGGGCGACCTGCGAGCCCTGGTCGCGACTGCCTCGCTCGAACTCGGCATCGACATCGGCCCGGTAGAGCTGGTTTGCCAGATCGGCTCGCCACGCAGCTTTGCCACGTTTCTGCAGCGGGTCGGAAGATCAAACCATACGCGTAACGGGGTACCTAGGGGGCTGGTCTACCCGACAACGCGGGACGAGCTGGTGGAATGCGCTGCCCTGTTGCGGGGAGCTCACGCCGGACAGCTCGACCGGCTGCTGATCCCGGCGTGCCCGCTCGACATCGTGGCGCAGCAGGTGGTCGCCGAGTGTGCCGCCGAGGAATGGGAAGCCGGCGACTTGCTGACCATGGTTCGCAGGGCGGCCCCGTTTGCCGAACTGTCCGAGCAGGATTTCGCGGACGTCGCCGATCTTGTCTCGGAGGGGATCCGCACCGGCCGCGGCCGTCGCGCTGCATACCTGCACAGGGATCAGGTGAGCGGGCACCTGCGCGGGCGCCGGGGTGCCCGGATGGCCGCCCTCACCTCAGGCGGGGCTATCCCGGAGCTGGGTGATTACCGGGTGCTGGCTGAGCCGGATGAGGCCGTGGTCGGAACGGTGAACGAGGACTGGGCGATCGAGAGCATGGCCGGCGATGTCTTCCTGCTCGGCACGACATCCTGGCGGATCCGCAGGGTGGAGCCCGGCATCGTCCGGGTCGTCGACGCGCAGGGCGCTCCCCCGTCGGTGCCGTTCTGGCTCGGCGAGGCTCCGGGCCGGACCGTGGAGCTGTCCGAGGAGGTCTGCTCGCTTCGCTCGGCGGTTGCTGAGCAGCTCGGCGATGGTGGCCTGCCCGCTGCCGTGTCCTGGCTGGTCGGCGAGTGCGGAATCGGCGAGGCCGCCGCGGAGACGATCGCCGCGTACCTGAACGCCGCCCTGGCTCAGCTCGGCGTGCTACCCACGATGGACACGATCGTCCTGGAGCGGTTCTTCGACGACGCTGGCGGCATGCAGCTGGTCGGGCACGCCCCGTACGGGGCCCGGCTGAACCGGGCGCTCGGCCTCGCGCTGCGGAAGCGTTTCTGCGTGACGTTCGACTTCGAGCTTCAGGCCGCGGCGAGCGACAACGCGATCCTGCTGTCGCTCGGCCCGCAGCACAGCTTCCCGCTGGACCGCGTGCCGAAGTTCCTGGCCTCGGGCACGGTCGAGGAAGTAGTCCGGCAGGCGGTCCTCACCGCGCCGCTCTTCCCGGCCCGGTGGCGCTGGAACCTCAACACCTCGCTCGCCGTGCTGCGCTGGCGAGGCGGCCGGAGGAACCCGCCCGCGATTCAGCGGATGGAAGCCGACGACCTGATGGCGGCCGTGTTCCCGACGCTCGCCGCGTGCCAGGAGAACGTCGCTCCCGGCCCGCTCGAAATCCCCGACCACCTGCTCGTCCGGCAGACGCTGACTGACTGCCTGCACGACGCGATGGACATCGACGGCCTGAAGCAGCTCGTCGCTGGCATCGAGACCGGCCAGGTCACGGTCGTCGTTCGGGACACGACGGAGCCGTCGGTGCTCGCGCACGAGATCCTGAACGGACGGCCCTTCACCTACCTGGACGACGCGCCGCTCGAGGAGCGGCGGAGCCGTGCGGTGCCGCTGCGCCGCGGGCTGCCGGTCGAGCCGCACGAGCTGGGCAGGCTGGACAAGGCAGCGATCGAACAGGTCGCCGACCAGGTCCGGCCCGACCCGCGCGATCAGCACGAGCTTCACGACCTGCTGCTCAACCTGATAGTCATGCGCCCCGTTGCTGCGTGGCTGCCCTGGTTCGACGAACTGGTCGCCGGCCGGCGTGCCGTCACTATGGCCGCGGCCGACGGGGACCTCTGGGCTGCGGTGGAGCGGCTGCCAGCCGTGCAGGCACTGCTGCCCGGAATCAAGCCCGTTCCCAGCTATCCCTGCCCCGTCCCCGCGGACCCTCCGGATGAGGAGACCGCGGCGGCGGACACGCTGCGGGGGCACCTCGAGTGCCGCGGCCCGTCGACCGCGGCGGCGCTCGCGGCGGCCTGCGGACTGCCCGAGTCGCTGGTCGTGCGCGGGCTCGCGGCGCTGGAAGCCGAGGGCTTCGCGATCCGCGGCCGGTTCAGCGCGCCGGGCGGGTCCGAGGAGTTCTGCTCGCGACGTCTGCTGTCTCGAATTCACGCCTACACGCGGCAGCGCCGGCGCCGGGAGGTCGAGCCGGTCACCGCGCAGGACTTCATGCGCTTCCTGCTGCGATGGCAGCACGTCGGGCCCGGCACCCGCCGCGAGGGCAGGTTCGGGCTGCTCTCGGTCATCGAGCAGCTGCAAGGGTTCGAGCTGGCCACTGGCGCGTGGGAGCGGTCCGTACTCGCCGCGCGCGTCGAGGGCTACCGCCGCGAGTGGCTGGACGAGCTGTGCATGTCGGGGCAGGCATGCTGGGGACGGCTGTCGGTGCGCGACGCCGAACCGGAGACCGAGCCGCGTCGCAGCGGACTGACCCCATCCCGTGCCACGCCGATCACCCTGGCGCTGCGCGACGACCTGCCGTGGCTGCTCCGGGCTGCGCGCGGTGACGTTGCCCCAGCGGAGCCGGCGGGCGGCCGGACCAGGGACGTGCTGGACGCGCTGCGCGCGCACGGGGCGCTGTTCCGCACCGACCTGGCGACGCTGACAAGGCGGCTGCCGTCCGAGATCGACGAGGCCCTGTGGGATGCGGTGGCTCGCGGGCTGGTGACGGCGGACGGGTTCCGGGCCGTCCGTGCGCTGCTGCGGCGCGGCAGCGCGGAGCGATGGGCTCCAACGCCCGGACTTCGGCGCGGCCTGCGCGCTAGCACCGGTGCGTCAGGCCGCTGGTCGCTGCTGCCGCCGCCACTTGCTGACGCCGATCGGGACGAGCTGGCCGAGGCGGTCGCGCAGCAGCTCGCGGCTCGCTGGGGTGTGGTCTTCCGCGATCTGATCGTCCGTGAGAACCTCGCCGTTCCGTGGCGGGACGTGTTGTGGGCGTTCCGGCGGATGGAGGCACGGGAGACCGTTCGCGGCGGCCGGTTCGTCAACGGGTTCAGCGGCGAGCAGTACGCGCACCCGGACGCGGTCGAGGTGCTCAAGTCAGTCCGGCGGCAGCAGCACAGCGGCGAGATCGCGCACCTGTCGGCCGCCGACCCGCTCAACCTGACCGGCATCGTGCTGCCCGGCCCGCGGGTTCCCGCCATCGGCGCGAACACCGTGACCTTCGTCGACGGCGCTGCAGCCTAGCCGTCACGATGAGAGCGCCGGAAGTGACGTCCCTGCGGATGCTGCGCCTGGCCAGGGACCGGATCGACCGCGACTACGCCGATCAGGTCAGCATCCCCGTCATGGCTGCGGCGGCAGGATTCTCGCGCGAGCACTTCATCCGGGCTTTCCACGCCGCCTACGGCGAGACGCCCGGCCGCTACCGGACACGGCGACGGGTCGAGCGGGCCTGCGACCTGCTCCGGTCGGCCAACCTGACCGTGACCGAGGTCTGCATTCTTGTTGGGTTCACCAGTCTCGGCACCTTCAGCGCCCGGTTCGCCGAGCTGACGGGCATGTCCCCGTCCGCCTACCGGCGGTGCGCCGCCGAGCGCGGCGGGCCGGCCCCGATCCCCGGCTGCTTCGCCCTCATGTGGCGCACCGGGCTGCCCGCCGGACACGTCACTTCTCAAGAAGCGAGCGTGATAGTCCGCCCCTAGGGTCGAGCCATAAGACTCATGCAACCGGGGAGGCGGAACCCGATGATCAACGGCATATCGATTGTGTCGGTCTGGGTACTCGACCAGGACGCCGCCAAGGAGTTCTACGTCGACAAGCTGGGCTTCACCTGCACCAACGACATCTCGATGGAGGGCGGCATGCGCTGGCTGACCGTCCGGCCGCCAGGCAGCGATGGCCAGGAGCTGGTGCTCATGGACCCCGGGAACTCGATGCTGGACGAGCAGACGGCCCAGCAAGTGCGGGCCCTGGTCGCCAAGGGCGCGCTGTCACCCGGAGTGCTGGCCACCTCGGACTGCGCAGGCGACCACGCCATCCTCGCCGCTCGCGGGGTGCAGTTCACCCAGGAGCCGGCCAAGCGCCCGTACGGCGTCGAGGCAGTGCTCCGCGACAACTCCGGGAACTGGTACAGCTTCACCCAGCGGGGCGCCTAGGGCGCGCGATTGCCGCCGGCCAGCAGATCCGTCACCAGGACGTCAGCCACGCTCGAATCGGCACCGGCGTCACGCGTCCGGGCGACCTTGCGCCAGCCCCAGCTCTGGAAAGCGTGTTGGGCGGCCGCGGCTTCCGGCCAGACCACGAGCGTCGCCCGTTCCTCGCGCCGACCCCGGAGCAGCAGGTCATGCAGGGTGTGGCCGATGCCCTGGCGGCGCCAGGCCGCCCGGACCACCAGGTCGATCACGCTGAAGGTACGACCGGGATACTCGGTGATGACATCCTCCGGGAGCGGTGTCGTCAGCGCGCGCCACCACGACGTGGAAAGCCGCAGCGGCATCCCGGCCGCGTAGCCGACGAGATAACCGCCGCTGCGAGCTTCAGCCAGGACGAAGCCAGGCTGGCGGCACTGAACGCGGAACCGCCGGACGAACTCGTCGGCGTCGGGGGGAAGCCGGTACGGCGGCGCGCTGTAGACCTCAGCGTGCAGAGCCTGCAGCTCGGCTGTTCGCGGGACCGCCTGCGGGCCGTCCAGCAGCGCGAACTCGGTGTCAGCGGCGGGCACATCTGCCAGTATCTGGGGTAGTGACCGGACCCGTGCCGTTGGCCTTGTCGAGGTTGCGCCAGATCCCGGCGCGCCCGGAACTGCAACTGGCTGCCGCCCTGACGAAGGCTGACCGCCGGATGGCGGCCCGATGGTGGGCTCTGCTCGGCCTGCGGGGCCTGTTGCCGGCGGGGTTCTCGATCGCCACCGGCGTGCTGGTCGCGGCGATTCAGCACCGATACAGCCTGGCTGTCCCGCTCTCGATCGTCGGCGCGCTCTTTGTGCTGCTGCAGATCCTGGGCCCGCTGCATACCGCGCTCAGCGCGAACCTTGGCGACCGAACCGCGGCATGGCTCTTTGATGAGCTGACCGGTGGCTGCACCGCAGTACCAGGCATCGGTCACCTAGAGGATCCCGGTCTAGCTGCCGATCTTCAGCTTGCCCGCGACTTCGACCGCGGCATGACCGCCCCGCCGCTGTCCACGTCGATGAACTTCATCGCCGGCGGTCTGGTGGACATGGTGGCTGGCCTCGCACAGGCGTGTGTCCTCTTCGGGTTTGCCTGGTGGGCGCCCTTCGTGCTCGCCGGCGCCTGGCTGTCGACGCACTGGCTACTGCGCGAGAGCGGTGTCTGGAAAGATCGCAACACCGATGAGGTCCGGCTGGCGGCGCGCGATGCCGACTACACCTACCGCCTGGCCGTCGACCCGCCCGCGGCGAAGGAACTGCGGATCTTCGGCCTGCCCGACTGGGTGCTCGAGCGGTTCATCGCAACCCGGCGCCGACTGCATCTGCTGCAGTACGAGGCGACGCGGATGCGCGAGCGCTCCGTGCTGGCGAGCCTCGGGCTCATCCTCGCCGCGAACGTCCTGGTGCTGTGGCTGATTGGCGCCGCCGCCCTGGATCACCGGCTGTCCCTCGGCGGGCTCGTGGCGTATGCATCCGCTGCCATCGGCGCGTCCATGATCGCCTTCGGCGGGCTGAACTGGGCGCTCGACGGCGCGGCCGCACCGGTGGCGGCAGTAGCCCGGCTCCAGGCAGCGATGCTGCAGGCTGGCACGATCACATCAGGAATCCGGTCGGCCGCCGGAATGCCCGCCCGCAACGTCAGGCTCCGCGACGTCACGTTCGCCTACCCGGCCGCTCCGGAGCGGCCCGTCCTTAACGGCCTCGACCTGGAGATCCCGGCCGGAAGCTCGCTGGCCATCGTTGGCCAGAACGGGGCCGGGAAGACGACCCTCGCGAAGCTACTGTGCCGTCTTTACGACCCGCAGACCGGCGCGATCGAGGTCGACGGCATCGACCTGCGCGACCTCGACCTGGATGGCTGGCGCCACCGTGTGGCAGCCGTCTTCCAGGACTTCGTGCGCTTCGAGCTGAGCCTCCGTGAGAACGTCGCGCCCGGCGCCGGTGCAGACGCGGCGCCGGCGACATCCGCAGAAGAAGCAGCTGAGCTTGACGACCTGATCACGGCTGCGCTCGCCGAAGCCGGCGCGCACGGCCTGGCCGACCTCGACACCGTGCTGGCCAAGGGTTACACGGGCGGCACCGACCTGTCGGGCGGGCAATGGCAGCGCGTCGCCCTAGCCCGGGCCCTGTCGGCGGTCCGGCTCGGCGCGGGCCTTGTCCTGCTTGACGAGCCGACCGCCCAGCTCGACGTGCGCGGCGAAGCGGAGATCTTCGAGCGCATCCTCGCGGCCACGCGCTCGTGCACGACCATCCTGATCTCGCACCGGTTCTCGACCGTCCGGCACGTCGACCGGATCGCGGTCGTGGAGAACGGCGTCGTGGCTGAGCTGGGCAGCCACGACGAGCTGATGGCGCGGCGCGGTCGTTACTGGACGATGTTCACCCTGCAGGCACAGCGGTTCGCGGCTGGCACACCAGAAGAAGGCGAGGAGGAGGTGACGTTCGATGTCCTCGCCTGATGCTGTTCCGGACCAGCTGCCGCCCGCGCTGGCCTCGATGTGGCGGCTGTGCCGTCTCGGATTCCGCTACGAGCCCTCGCTCATGGGCGTCTCGTTCGTGCTAGCGCTGGTGTCGGCGCTTCCGGACGCGCTGCTGGCGGTCTGGCTCAAGCTGCTCGGGGAGGGCCTCCTCGAGCACAAGCCCGCCCTGCTCAGGTTTGCGGTCATCGCGCTCGCGGTCTCGGCGGTAGCCACCTGGCTGCTGCAGACAGTGTCGACGAGGATTCAGCGGCGCTTCCGGGACAAGGTCACGATCGCGCTGGAGGCTCATGTCGCCCGGCTGCAGGCCGGCATTTCCACGATCGCGCACCAGGAACGGCCCGAGTACCTTGACCGGCTGTCGGTGCTGCGTGAGCAGATTTACACGCTTGACCACATGTACATGTCAGTGTTCTCGACGGCGGGCTGGGTCCTGCGGCTGGTGGTGACGGTGGCGCTGCTCGCCAGCGTCGACCCGGTGCTGATCACGCTCGTCCTGTTCGCAGTTCCCACGGTCGCCGCGACGAGCTGGCGCCCTGTGGTGGAGCGGACCGCGCAGGAGCGCGGCGCGCAGGCCGACCGCCTGGCCCGGCACCTGTTCACGCTGACGACCAGCGCGTCCCCGGCCAAAGAGCTACGGGTGCTCCGGGTCGGCCAGGCCATGGCGGACCGGCGGCGGTCCTCGTGGGAACGCTGGTACGGCCCCGTGGCCGCGGCGCGAACCCGATCGGCGGCCTGGTACGCGGGCGGATGGGCGATTTTCGGGCTCGCTTATACCGGTGCCATCGTCCTCGTGGCCTATGGGCCGCACGCCAGCCCGTCGGCGGCGATCCTGGTGCTGACGGCAGGCGCGCGGCTGTCCTCGTATGTCGGCGCCACCGTGAGCGAGATCGGCTTCCTGCGCGGCATCTGGATGGACGGCTCGCGACGGCTGGCCTGGCTGGAGGACTACGCACACGCCATCGCGCGGCTGGCCGACCAGCCCGCGCCAGCACGCATTTCCCATGGCATCCAGCTGGATCACGTCACCTTCACCTATCCGGGCTCGGACAGGCCCGCGCTCGAGGATGTCGACCTGTTCCTCCCCGCTGGCGCCGTCGTCGCGATCGTGGGCGAGAACGGGGCAGGCAAGACCACGCTGGTCAAGCTGCTGGCAAAGCTCTACGCCCCGGTGTCGGGCCGGATCCTGGTAGACGGCGTAGACCTGGCGCGCATCGAGGCCGCGTCCTGGCGGCAGCGCCTGGCCGGGGCGTTCCAGGACTTCTTCCGCTTCGAGTTCCGGGCCGCTCAGACGATCGGGGTCGGCGATCTGCCTCGGATGGACGCCGAGACCGCGCTGGTGGCCGCCATGGACCGGGCCGGCGCCAGGGATGCGGTCGAGGCCCTGCCGTCCGGACTGCACACGCAGCTCGGGCCGACCTGGCCGGGTGGCGTCGACGTGTCCTACGGTCAGTGGCAGAAGCTGGCTCTGGCTCGCGGTTTCATGCGCGACGAACCGCTCGTGACCGCGCTGGACGAACCGACTGCGGCCCTGGATGCCGAGACCGAGCACCAGCTGTTCGAGTCGTATGCGTCCCGCACATCGGGTCAGCGGCAGTCAGGAAGCATCACCATCCTGGTGTCCCACCGGTTCAGCACCCTGCGGATGGCCGACCTCATCGTCGTGCTTGACGGGTCGCGCGTTGCCGAGGTAGGCACGCACGATGAACTGCTGAAGCGGGGCGGTCGGTACAGCGAGCTCTACCGAATCCAGGCCCGGGCTTACCAGTAACCCGCCGGGACTCGCTTCCGCCCGGGAGCCGGTCGGCTTGCGGCCATCCGCCCGGCCATCGACCTTGCCGTCAGGATGCACGATAAGCACGGGACGGTCCGAGCGAGTGGCAACGTCAGCAGCGATGCTGCCGGCAACCCGGCCGCCAAGCCCGGCATGGCGGTGCGAGCCGAGAACAATGAGGCTTGCGTCGTGCTCGTCCGCCGTGTCCAGGATCGCCTTCCATGCGGGCGTGCCCTGAACCGCCAGCGGCTCGGCCCGGAATCCGGCAGAGTCGGCGAGCGAGACCCCTGCCGTGGCGGTCTGCGCAGCCGCGTTCCCGACATCGTCGGCGCACGCAGCGTCGAACTGCGCCCCGCTTTCCGGGATGAATCCGACGTTGAAGGTCCGCCAGACGGTGAGGATGACGGCATCGCGACCCCCCGGCAACTGGCGCGCCGCCTCCGCGATCGCAGCCCTGGCCATCGCAGAGCCGTCGTAAGCGAACAGCACCGGACCGACCTGGTCGCCGTGGGCGCGGGCGACGCGCCTGCCGGGGTGACCTGCCAGCGCCGCAGCCACGCGGCCGCCGGTACCGCCGGCTGACAGGACAGCCGAAGACGCCGCGGCGAACGCGGGCCTGGCCTTTCCGCGCAGCGCGGCCAGTAGCGGCGGCGAGTCCCAGGCCGGTTCCTGGCCTGCCATCCATGACTGCAACGCGGGCGCCGACGGCCGGACCCGGCCGAGCAGGTAGAGCAGGACGCCGACAATGGCGCCGCCGGCAGCAATGCCGAAGCAGATCCAGAGCACCGTGCCCATCGCCGGCGTCGGCAGCCCCGTCAGCGTCGTGCCGAAGTGCAGCAAGATCGGCACGATCATGAAGGCCGCCACCGCCCGCAGCAACTCGAGGATTGCGAACACGCGCTGGATCGAGGCCGAGCGCAGCGAGAAGCCGGCCAGGAACAGCGCGGGGGTCACCGACGCCCCGATGCCCACTCCCGTGAGACCAGAGCCGACCAGCGTCAGTGTCGAGGTGGGCGGGATCGCACTGCGGAGCACGAGGATCCCGGCGACCAGGAACGTCATCCCGGTGAGGGCGTAGTAGTGGATCAGGCGCCTGCTGAAGACCGCCCCGAAGGCGAAGGCGGTGACGATGGCCGCCACGAGCTCCGGGAGGTAGAGCAGCCCGAGATGCAAGGGCGTGTAGTGCGGCGCGAGCACCGTCGCGGTCAGTCCGATCGCCGACGTTGCGGCGGCGGCTGCGCAGACCGCGAGCACGACTCCCGTCACCGGGATGGTGCTCGCCAGCATGCGCACCGTGAGCAGCGGGCGGCTGGCGCGGTATTGATAGACCCACAGAACGACGATCAGGAACAGCCCGGCCAGCAACGGAACGATCGCCACGGGGTTGGTGAACCCATGGGTGAGCAGCTCTGACGCACCTGAGAACGCGGCGACCGAGCCGACCGCTGCGAGGCTGATGGCCACCCAGTCGCGCGGGGCGCTGCGGTCTGCGGGCGGTGCGTCCTGGAAGGTCAGCAGGGACATCACAAGGCCGGCAGCGGCGATCCCGGCCACGATCCAGAACAGCGGCCGCCACGCGTGGAACGATGCCTGGGCGCCACCGATCAGCGGACCGGCCGCGATAGCCCCGAAGATGCACAGATTGAAGATCACTGCAGTCCAGCGGAGCCTGGCGGTCGGGAAGCCGAGGAACAGCGGCGGCGCAGCTGCGATCAGCAGCATGCTCGTGCACAAGCCCTGGAGCACGTGCCCGACGATGAATATCGCCGGGCCCGTCGCAGCGGCCGCCAGCACCGAGCCGACCACCAGGGCTCCGGCGTACGCGATCAGGAGCCGGCGCTGCGGCAGCAGCTGCGCCAGCTGGACCGCGAGCACGGTGCCGACGGCATAACCGGCGTTGGCCAGGCCGGATCCGAGGCTGAGCGTTTGCGGCGTCGTGTGCAACTGCGCAGCGATGATCGGCGCCAGCGGCTGCACGGCGGCCGACAGGCCAAGATAAGGAATCAGGAAAAGAATCACCATGGTCGCGGCAGGGCCATACCGCCCGGCGAGCGGCCCTTGCGGCAGTGGCTCCGGTCGCTGCGCCGCCGGGCCGCGAGACGGCGGACTCAGCAGATTGTGATCACTGGCCATTCGCGCATGCTTGCCGGCTGGCTGCCCGGCCATGGTGCCGGGTCGGCCGCTCGGGCGGAGTTCGCCGATTGCCGCAGAATGCCCGGCATGTCGACGTAAGAGGCTGTCCGTGCCACGGTGGCCAGGCCCGGTACGATCTGGCGCCATGGCCGCCCCGACTGTCGCTTTCGATCCCGACATCGTCTTCCGGGCTGCCCGCGTGGACCTGGTCCGCGACGACAGGCTGCTGCTCGATCAGGTGAGCGTCACGATCCGGGCCGGAGAACACTGGGCGCTGCTCGGGCCAAACGGTGCTGGCAAGAGCACCCTCCTGCAGATCATGGCTACCCACGCCTACCCCACGCGCGGCCAGGTCGAGGTGCTCGGCCACCGGCTCGGCCAGGTTGATGTGTTCTCGCTCCGGCCGTGGATCGGACACGTCAGCCCGCATCACCGGGTAGATCCCCGCCGGACGGTGCAGGAGGTGGTGCTGACTGGTGTCACCGGCACCATTCAGCTCGTCCAGCGACGGGAGACGAGCGCAGCCGAGCGAGCGCGCGCCGCGCTCGTGACCGAGCTGATGGGCCTCGGCGGCCGGGACGACGCGCGGTGGCAGGTACTCTCCCAGGGCGAGCGAGGCCGGGCACTCATTGCGCGGGCACTGATGGCACAACCGCGGCTGCTCCTGCTCGACGAGCCAGCGGCCGGCCTCGACGTGGCAGGCCGAGAGCAGCTGCTCACCAGCCTGGACGACCTTCGGGAGCGGCTGCCAGACCTGGCCAGCGTGCTCGTCACGCATCATCTGGAGGAACTGCCGGTCAGCACGACACACGCGCTGCTCTTGCGCGACGGCCGGATGGTGGCCGCGGGAACCGCCGAGAACGCGCTGACCACCGACCTCGCGACCGCATGCTTCGGCCACCCGGTCGCGGTCACAACGCACGCCGGTCGCTGGGCCGCCGTCTCCGGCCCGGCCCGGTAGCACGTTCGGTCATCGCGGGTCTGTGCCTGCGGCTCCCTCGCCGTTATCGTGCGATGCAGACGGGTTGCGACCGTCGTGTTCCGAGCGAATTCCCCGACTGCGGGAGGGACGTTGAGCGAGGTGCTGGTGCCGGGCTCCGACAGCCGGGACGTCTGGGAAATCTACTTGTCGCCGACCTGGCTGCCGGCCCTGCTGGTGTGCGACGAGCTGGGTGTTCTCGTGTCGATCGCGCACGAACCTGGCTCCGCGAGCGACCTGGCCGCTCGGCTCGGCCTCAACGGCCGCGTCCTCCGCTCCGTGCTGACGCTGCTCGCCGCGCTCGGTTACCTCGTGCCCCGGGGCGGGCGTTACCACGTTACCGAAACCGCCCGCCAGCACCTGCTGCCGTCCAGCCCGCTGTACTGGGGCGGCGTCTGGGCATCGATGCGAAAGGGCAACTCGCTCTGCGAACGGCTGCTGGAAGCGATGACATCTCCGGACCCGGTCGAGGAGATCCCGGAAGGAAACGGCGACCTGAACGTGGACCAGTGGGCAAGCGGCCACATGACTGCCGAGGCGGCAGCGTCGATGACCCGGTACATGCACAGCCATTCGGCCGCTGCCGCGATCGCGGTGGCCCAGAGCGGCTTGTTCGACTCGACTCGCCATCTGCTGGATGTCGGCGGATGCTCCGGGGTGTTCTCGGCCGAGCTCGCCGAGCAGCACGCCGGCCTGACGTGCACGATTATGGACCTGCCCGCTGTCTGCGCGCTGACGCCGGACTACGTGAAGGAGCGCGGGCTAGAGGACAGGATCGACACGCACGCCGCCGACATGTTCCGGGACCCGTGGCCGCTCGGCTACGACGCGGTGTTCTTCTCCGACATCTTCCACGACTGGCGGCCGGTGACCTGCCTCGGCCTGGCCAGGCGCGCGTTCGGCGTGCTGCCCTCAGGTGGCACCATCAACCTCCACGAGATGCTGCTCAACGACGACGGTTCCGGACCCCGGACCGCCGCGGCGTTCTCGGTCCTCATGGCGCTCGGCACCCAGGGACAGCAGTTCACGTTCGGTCAGCTGGAGTCTCTCCTCACCGAAGCCGGCTTCGCCGACATCGAGTGCTACTCCACGTCGCCGCTTTTCTCGGTAGTCCGCGGCCGCAAGCCGTAACAGCCAGATGATTTTGGTCCTGGCGCCAACGCATCTGTACGGCTCGAACTTGCATACTGCGAAGCGAAAGCGGCTCAGGCCGCGTCGTGTCGTGAACAGGAGGCCGCCGCCGCGTGTCCGAATTCCTCGCATTCGTGGTGCTCGGGATCGGCTCTGGCGGCCTGATCGCGGGCCTCGGGCTGGGCGTCGTGCTCAGCTACCGCGGCGCCGGCGTGATCAACCTGGCAGCGGGGGCCATCGCGATGCTGGCCGGGTTCTTCTTCTGGGCGATCCGGCTCGGTAAGTTCGCGACGATTCCCACGCTCCCGGCGGTGATCCTGACACTGGCCTTCGCCGCCTTGGTCGGCGTGCTGTTCGATCAGCTGCTGGTGCGCCCCCTGCGTACCGCGACCCCGCTGGCCAAGCTGATCGCGGCCCTCGGTGCTCTGCTGGCGCTCCAGGCGGCCGCCGTCCTCACCTTCGGTCCGGGACCCCGGCAGCAGCCGCCCGTTCTGCCCACCGGGAACGTGATCATCGGCGGTGCCCCGGTGCCGGAATACAACTTCTTCGTCGGCGGCATCCTGCTGGTCATCACCCTCGCGCTGATCGCGCTCTACCGCTGGACGCGGTTCGGCACCGCCACGCGAGCAGCTGCGGAGAACCAGACGCACGCCATGCTCATGGGTCTGCCTCCCGCCTGGCTGTCGCTCGTGAATACCGTGCTGATGAGCGTCCTGATGAGCGTCGTCGGGCTGCTCGCGGCGTCAATCGCCGACATCGACTCGACGACTCTGCCGCTGCTGATCGTGCCCGGCCTCGCGGCGGCGATCTTCGGGCGCTTCACCTCGTTCGGCACCACGTTCGTCGCCGGCATCCTGATCGGCGTGCTCGAATCGCTGCTGGTGTACGCCTCGACCACGTCATGGTTCCCGAACCAGGGCCTCCCTGGGATACCGATCCCCGGCGTGGAGGAGCTGCTCTGGTTCCTGATCCTGGTCGCCGCCATGTTCGTCCGCGGCGGCAAGATCACTGCCCGTGGCGACGTCGTCGACCGCCGGCTGCCCCGGGCGCCGTTGCCGAGGCATCCGGTCCGCAGCACGCTGGCTTACGGGGCGATCGCGGCTGCAGCGCTCCCGCTGCTGCCGGCCGGGTTCCGTGGTGCGCTTGTCGTCTCGCTGATCACGGCGATCCTGCTGCTGTCGCTCGTCATCATCACCGGGTATCTCGGGCAAGTCTCGGTAGTCCAGCTGGCGCTCGGCGGCGCGGCCGGGTTCGCGGTCGCGCATTTCGCGCTGAATTTTGGCATCAGCTTTCCGTGGGCACCCATCATGGGCATCATCTTCGCGACGCTGCTGGGCCTGCTGTACGGCATCCCGGCGCTGCGCATCCGCGGTGTCAGCCTGGCCGTGGTGACGCTGGCTGCGGCGGTGGCCATGGAGGCCTTCTGGTTCGGGAACAACACCTGGGGCGGCGGCGCGGGCGTCGGAGTCCCTCCACCGTCAATGTTCGGCTTCAGCTTCGGGCCCAATGCGTCGCTGCCAGGGCTGAACGGATCGGTGCCGAGCCCGGTGTTCGGCTGGTTCGCGCTCATCGTGCTGTGCGTCGTCGCACTCGGAGTCAGCAACCTGCGGCGCAGCGCGCTCGGCCAGAACATGCTGGCGGTCCGCGCGAATGAGCGGGCGGCCGCCGCAGCGGGCATCAACGTGCGCACCACCAAGCTGCTGGGTTTCGCGCTGTCCGCCGGCGTGGCCGGGGCGGGCGGCGAACTCCTGGCCTACCAGTACGGCTGGATCACGCCGACGACCTATGACACCTTCACGTCGCTGGCGCTCATCGCCTTCGCCTGCATTTCGGGCATCACCACGGTGGCGGGTGCGATCTTCGGCGGCCTCATCTTCACCGGCGGACTGGCGACGTACGCGCTGCAAGACTGGCTCGGTCTGCCAGGTCAGTGGTTCTCGCTGGCGGCTGCCGTGCTGGTCATCGTGATGCTCAACCAGCGACAGGGCCTGGCGACCGCCTTCTTCTACCGCGAATGGAAACGACCCCGTTCCGTGCCCGTGATCGCGCGCGGTCCAGCGGACAGTAGCGCGCTGGCGGAACCCATCGATAAGGCGAAAGTGACCTCGTGACTACGGCGCTGGCCGCGCCAGCGTCAGCCCGAAGTCGCCGCCGGAGTCCGTCCAGAACCGCACCGTATCCAGGCCAGCGGCGGCGAGCTCAGCCCGCAGGCCGTCGCGGCGGAACTTCGCTGAGATCTCGGTCCGCAGCTCCTCACCCGCCTCGAAGCTCACGGTCAGGTCGAGATCGGAGATGGTGACTCGCTGGTCGCCGCTCGCTCGCAGCCTCATCTCGATCCACTCGTTCTCGGCATCCCACAGCGCGACATGGCGGAAGGCCTCCGGCTTGAAATTGGCCGCCAGCTCACGGTTCACCACCCGCAGGACATTGCGATTGAACTCCGCCGTCACTCCGGCCGCGTCGTCGTAAGCGGGCAGCAGCCGGGCGGCGTCCTTCACCAGGTCAGTGCCCAGCAGGAAGGTCTCTCCCGGACCGAGCACCGAGGCCACTTCCGCCAGGAGGCTCGCTCGCCCGGGCGGCTCGAGGTTCCCGATGGTCGAGCCGAGGAACGCGATCATGCGCCGGCCGCCGGGCGGGAGTGCGTGCAGGTCGTGCTCGAAGTCGCCGACGAACGGCGCGAGCCACAGGCCCGGATACTGGGCGGCCAGCATCTGCGTGGCGTCGGTGAGCACGGCGGAGTCCACGTCAAGCGGCACGAACTCGCGCAGGGTGCCCCGGTCGAGCAGCGCGCGCAGCAGCAGGCCGGTCTTCGCCGACGTCCCGCTGCCGAGTTCGACGAGCGACTCGCAGCGCGACAACTCCGCTATCTCGCCGGCGTGCTCGCGCAGGATCGATGTCTCGGCCCGGGTCAGGTAATACTCGGGCAGCCGCGTGATCTCGTCGAAGAGCATGCTGCCGCGCTCGTCGTAGAAGTATTTAGGCGGCAGCGTCTTCGGCTCGGCCGTCAGGCCCGCACGAACGTCGGCGCGCAGCGCCTCGCGGTACCGCCCAGGGCGGGATTGCACGCGGTTCTTCACTGGCATTGGTGATCCCTCCAGATCGGTCGGGGTCGACGTTGGTTCCAGCCGGTCAGGCGGGGTGGCGGCATGCTCAGACGACGTCCCACGCCAGCCGGACTCCGGTGAAGATCTGCCGCCGTATCGGGTGATCCCAGTTGCGGAAGGAGGGCCGGATCGTCGAGCGCGCGACCGCCCACGATCCGCCGCGCAGCACCTTGTAGTCGCCACCGAAGAACGGCTGGCTGTAATCCCGGTAGATCATCGGCGTGAAGCCGGGCCACGGCGCGAAGTCCGACGACGTCCATTCCCACACGTCACCGATCATCTGCTCGGCGCCATACGCGGATGCGCCGCCCGGATACGCCCCGACGGGTGCAGGCCGCAGCCCGGCTCCGCCCAGGTTCGCGAGCTCCTCTGTCGGCGGTGCCGAGCCCCACGGCCAGGTGCGCCGGGTCCTGGTCCCTGGATCCCAGGCGCAGGCCTTCTCCCACTCGATCTCGGTCGGCAGACGGCCGCCCGACCAGGTGCCGAACGCCTCCGCCTCGAAGTAGCAGATGTGCTGCACCGGTTCGTCGGGCGGCACTTCCTCCTCGACGCCGAAGCGGCGCCTGGTGCCGTCGGGGCCCCAGAAATTCGGCCGCTCCAGGCCGGCCTCGATCCTGTGCGCCCAGCCCCGCGATGACCACAGGTCCGGCCGGTGGTAACCGCCGTCGCCGATGAACTCGCGCCACTGCCGGTTGCTGACGGGCGTCCGCGCGATCCAGAACGGGCCGACGTCCACGGTGTGCGCGGGTCGCTCGTTGTCAAGCGAGGACGGCTCGGTCGTGGCGTCCACGCCCAGCGTGAACGGGCCGCCCGCGACGAACACGCGGTCGGAGCCGACCGTGCGGCCGGGCGGCAGGTCCTTTCGGTGGAGCAGCACCGGCGGTCCCTGTCGTAGCTGCAGGGTGGCCAGCATCGTCTCGTCGTGCTGCTCTTCGTGCTGAACGACCATGGCAGCCGTGAACAGGTCCTCCTCGGCGGTGCGCTCGAGCAAGTCGAGGACACGGCCCCGCACCTCGTAGTCGTAGGCGCGCGCCTCTACCGGCGGCAGCAGCGGGAGGGACAGGCGCTCACGTCGCGGATGCCTGAAAGCGTCGTACAGCGAGTCCACCTCGGGATCGAGCATTCCCGGTCGCGACAGCTCGCCGCCGCGCAGCAGCCAGAGCTCCTCCTGCTGCCCGACATGAGCCAGGTCCCATACCAGCGGGCTCATCAGCGGGTCGTGCTGGGCCACCAGAGTCGGCTCATCGAGGTCGGTGAGGCCGAGGGTGCGCTTCCTGGCACGCTCCAGGTCGCGGACGACGTTGTCACGCATGTGCGAGCTCCTCGAATGCCGCGAGCGGACCGACTTTGTCGATACGGCTGGCCAGCAGGTCCCCCGGACATCGCCCCGACTCGACTAGCTCGGCCAGGTCAGCGACTGCGGGGCTAAGTTCGGCCGGCGCACGGCCGGCGGCGATAGCCAGGCAGCGGCGGGCGGAGTCGGCGAGCAGCTCGTCGCGCAGCCCGTGCCGTGCTGCCTCGCCCCAGCGCTGAGTTGTTCGCTCCGTAGCCTCCATTGCCTGATCTGCTGCGGTCCTGTCGTCCAGCAGTGTTACGGCAACTGCCGCGATGGCCGGCCACCACCGTGGCGCGGCCACGTCCATGTACCGCAGCTCCAGGTACCCGCGCAGCCGAACAGGCGGGAACAAGGTACTGAGGTGGGTGTCGAGGTCTGCGACGGTCGGCTGCCTGCCGCCCAGCTGAATCCGGCCGCTCGCCCACTGGCCGAATGTGACCGATGTGCACACCGGCTGAGCGTCGTCGCCACGGCCGCCCACGATGATCACCGGGGCCGACATGGCGAAGTGCGCCCATGCGGCAGCCGGGTCGCCGTCTGCCGCTGAGCGCGCCGATACGGTGTCGCAGCCGGGAACCGGTCCGCATGCCCGCGGGTCAAGCTGCGACCAGGTTGCCTGGCGGGTCGACTTCCAGCCCGTGGGGCGGCCGTGCAGCCAGGGCGAGGACGCCGCGATCGCGACCAGGGTGGGACCGAGCCGGTGCGCGAGCTCCACCCGCGCGGGCCATCCGCTTTTCGGGCCCGCCTGCAGGTTGAGCTGGAGCGCTGCGGTCGAGTTCATCATCACCGCGCCGGACGCTGCGCGGCCTGTCGCAGCGAAATGCTGCTCCATCGCCTGATACCGCGGGCGCGGGTTGATGCGTCGCGACGGCCGGAGCGGATCAGCGCCTGCGAAGGCAGCACCGAGACCGTGCCCGGCCAGCGCCAGCCGCACGCCCTGCCAGTCGCGCCGCATGCTGTCTACCGCGGTCACGATGTCGGGTTCGGGCTGTCCAGACAGCTCGAGCTGGCCGCCCGGTTCGAAGGTGACCGAGCTGCGTTCGGCTGCGGAGCGGACGACATCGGATACCTGCTCCACGCGATGCCAGGCCACCGCGTCGGGGACGGCGCGCAGATCGACGAGATGCGCCTCAATCTCGAGTCCGACCGTGCCGATCTCCGAATCCACGAGCGCGGCCTGGCACGATCGCGCATGGGCGGCGTCGAGAGTCAGCGGTTCGGCCAGATCGACAACATCCTGGGCGAAAGTATTGATAACGCCCATAAAAATGGCCCCTCCAGGTCCGGGCTGGCGGACTTGACGTCCACCGCGGGTCGGTGCGGGGCGACCGGGACAACAGCCACCATTTTGCTGGCCGCCGTGGTAGCGGCCTTTCCAACAGATTACGTCAGGGGTCTGACAGTGGTTCAGCGCTCGCCCGGACGGCTGGCTACTCCCGGTACAGCGCGGTGAGCAGAGCGACTGCCGCCGGCGTTGAGGGATGCGGATCGTGCCGACGCCAGATCATCTGCACAGCAATGGGCGGGGCATCACGCAGCGGCCTGAAGACAACGCCTTCGCGCTGGTACTGGGCAGTGGTTCCCTCCGCAGTGATGCCGATGCCCCCGCCGGCGGCGATAATCGCGAGCCAGTCGTCGATGTCGCGCGTATGAACAACCTGAGGTCGGGCCTCGGCCGGCCACAGGTCCGGGGTGGTGGTCCCGGTACGACGATCGATAAGCAGCGTGCGCTGCGGTATCTCGCTCATCCGGATCGACCGGCGGCGAGCCCAGGGATCGTCCGCCGCGATCGCGCAGTATCGCCCCTCATGTCCCACCACCGCGCAGGCGAAGAGCCGGCTATCGGCGGCGGTGCGCAGCACCGCGATGTCGCACAGCCCTTCTGCCAGTCCGCCCGTCGGCGAGTTCGTGCGGATGAGGTGCAGTTCGACCTCGGGATGTGCCGCAGCCCAGCGGCGCTGGAACTCGCGGGTGTGCCTGCCCATGGCCGACCACGCGTGCCCGATGCGGAGCTTGGTATGGCCGGTTGTTGCCTCGGTTACCAGGTTGTCGGCCGCAGCCAGCACCTGCCTGGCCTGGGCCAGCGCGCGCACCCCGGCTGTGGTCAGGCCCACGCTCCGGCTGGTTCTGTGCAGGAGCTGGACACCAAGTACCTGCTCGAGAGCCATCAGGTTGCGCGATACGGCAGCCTGCGAGACGCCGAGGTCAATCGCGGCATCGGTGAAGGTTCCGGCGTCCACGATGGCAACCAGGCACCGCAGATGCCGCAGCTCTAGATCCATAACACAAACGTATAGCTGACTCGATGCATGCATTTTGCGTATGGACCAGCCGAGTCCATGCTCGGTGACATGACCGTGCCGACACGGGCCGCAGCCCGGCAAGACCAGGTAACCGGAATCGCGCTGATGACCGGCAGTGCCGTATCGAATCAGCTCGGGGCCGCGACTGCCGCCATGGCCTTTCCCGTGCTCGGCCCGGCCGGAGTGGTCGCAATACGCCAGTGGGTCGCAGCCATCACGCTGCTGGTCACCATCCGGCCGAGGTACTCAGCCTTCACGGCGCGGCAGTGGCGCCCCGTACTGGCGCTCGCGCTGATTTTCGCCGTCATGAACCTGTCGCTGTACATGGCGATCGACACGATTGGGCTCGGCCTGGCGGTCACGCTGGAGTTCCTCGGCCCGCTATCCGTGGCGCTGCTCTCATCGCGCCGCGTGATCGACCTCTGGTGCGCGGTGGCTGCCGGAGCCGCCGTCGTGGTGCTTGCCAGACCGCAGGCGACAACCGATTACGCCGGCATCTGCCTGGCACTGCTCGCCGCCCTGTGCTGGGCGGGCTACATCCTGGTGAACCGGGTTGTTGGCGCCCGGCTGCCCGGATCGCAAGGTCCGGCGGCCGCCGCCGGCCTCTCGGCGATCCTTTACGTCCCCGTCGGGATCTGGGTCCTTACCAGCCATCAGGTGACCGTGGCCGCGCTCGGCCGGGCGGCTGCGCCGGCATCCTGTGCTCGGCCGTCCCCATGGTCGCCGATCTCCTCGCGCTGAAGCGCGTTCCGGTCCATTTCTTCGGCGTCTATATGAGCGTCAACCCGGTCTTCGCCGCGCTGATCGGTCTCATCGTCCTCCGCCAGTCACTAAGGCCTGCCGACTGGGTCGCGATAGGCGCGATCGTCACGGCCAACGCGATCAGCGTGCGGACGGCGGGCAGGTCGGCTCGCGCGTGCGCTCAGCCTCACAGTGGCGGACTGCTCGCGCGACGCGCCGAGAGTGGCGTCCATTTGACACGCCGCAGCATGGTGCGGTGAGGTAGACGCATTCGGTCCAATCCCCCCAGATCGGCTTACTTTTGTGTGGGCCATTATCTTTCCGATCGTCGCTGGGCTCTTGGTATGGCATTTCACGCGCGCCAATCAGGCCCGGCTCGGCGTCAAGTCCCGCCGTGTGCAGATCACGAACTTGTGGCGCGAGATCCGGAAGTTCGCGCTGCGCGGCACCGTCGTGCTGATCGTGTTCATTCTTCTTCTGCTCGTGGCTGTGCGGCATTGACTAGGCCGTTCTCGACGCGGGCCTCGTTCAGTACCTCCCGAAGCCCGCAAGGTGATGGCCGGTGACAATGAGGTAGGCGATGACGCCACCGATAATCAAGAAGATCACGACAAACGCGATCACCTGAGCTCGGACTGACCCCCACTTCCGGTACTCATCCGCTGTCGGATGCTTGCCGCGCTCTTCAGCCTTCACCCGCGCATGCATCCTTCCAATCGGTGCGATACCAGCGAGGCTACGCCGGACTTCGCCGCCTAGAGCCAGGGACGAGCGGGTAGCACTTGTCGCATGTCAGGCAATGATGAAGCCAAGGAACGCTGGGCCCTGAGGCTGAACCACCACAGCCCCGCGCCTCTGTGGACGCAGCTAGCCCGCGAGATACGACGCCTCACGGCTGAGTGGAGCCTGCCGGTCGGGCATTCCCTTCCATCGGTGCAGTTTCTATCCGATCAGTACGCGATCAGCCCTCACATCGTGCGGGAGGCTTACGGGGCATTGCAGGATGCCGGTTACATCGACTTCAGCCCTGAGGCCGGGTACTACGTCGCGCAGGCCGTCTCGATGGAGTATGTGACCGTTCCACCGGGCAGCCGGGTCACGGCTCCCGCTGCTGACCCGGACATGCACCCGGACCTGCCATCGTGGATCGTGGTCGGGATCAAGGTCGAGACGCCGGGCATGGAAGCTCTCTGGTACGACTCCACCCGGACGGTCCTGATCGTGTCCTAGCCGCCAGGGTTTATCCGCGCGACGGCTTCATCGACCACGAGTTTCTGCACTTCAAATATGGTGGGCGCAGTAGGGATCGAACCTACGAACCCCTCGCTTGTAAGGCGAGTGCTCTACCGCTGAGCTATGCGCCCCGACCGGACCGACCGCGCCTCAGCGTACCGCCCCGCCGGTCTGGCTGCGTTCCCGTCCTGCCCGCGGCGACCCGCCCGGTTTAGCCGGGTCTGCCGAAGCGCGGGGTAGCGTTGAGCGCCGAGGAGGAGGTGGCGGCGTGCGCCAGATTGTGGTCACCGGCGGAGGTACCGGGATCGGCCGAGCCGTTGCCGCAGCCTTCGCTCAGGACGGGAACGTGGTTGTCATCACGGGCCGTCGTCCGGAACCACTGGCCGCCGCCGCGACTGAGATCGGGGACCGCGTCCGGGCGGTGCCGTTTGACGCGGCCGACCCGGCACAGGTCGAGCGGGCGCTGCCAAGGCTCCCGGACACGGTCGACGTCCTGGTCAATGCCGCTGGCGGCAACACCGACATCGGTGCTCCGGACCCTGCCACTCTTGCGGACGTCGCCGCCGCCTGGCAGGCAAACTTCGATTCGAACGTGCTGTCTGCTGTCCTTGTCACGACGGCGCTCCGGCCGCGGCTGGCCCGCGGCGGCGCGGTGGTCAGCTTCAGCTCGATCGCGGCTCACCGTCCCGGCGCCGACTCGTACTCCGCCGCAAAGGCGGCCATCGAGGGCTGGAACCTGACCCTCGCCCGGGAGCTGGGTGCCGACCAGATCACCGCCAACGTTGTCGCGCCTGGCTTCGTCGACGGCACCGAATTCTTCCGCGGGCGCATGACCGGCGAACGCCGGCAGGCGCTCATAGCGCAAACCGCCAACGGGCGGGGCGGCACCCCCGAGGACATCGCCGCGACTGTTCTGTTCCTCGCCTCGCCGGGCGCCAGTCACATCACCGGGCAGCTTATCCACGTCAACGGCGGGGCATTCAGCTCCTGAAGCGCGCCAGACCGAACTGCCGAGGTCAGCCCTGGCTAGGCCCTGAGGAAATCTCGCGCGATGGCCGCTACCTCATCTGCAACGCCGAGCCGGTTTTCCAACCGCGCGAGCCGGGCGTCCATGGCAGGCCCCGCTACGCCCTCAGTCAGCGCCACGTCGAGATGCACAGATCCGACCACCGCAGCCGTGAACTTCACCGCTGCCGGGAGCAGGTCGAGTTCCGTCGCGGAGAGGGCGCGGGTTCTCGTGTAACCCGAGGCAGCGGCTCCTATCCAGTCCGCCGACGGCGAGATCAGCCACCGGGACGGCTGGTCACCGGGCAGATCGGAGTCCAGGTGGCACTCGAGCAGCGAGTTGCCGAGGTCGACCACCGCCAGCCCAAGTCCACCGGTTTCCCAGTTCACCAGTGTCACGCCCGCCGGTGAAGACTGGACCGCGTTCCGCGCCCACGCGTCTCCGTGCACGATGGTCTCCGGCACCGAGTCAGCCGCCTCGGCAACTGTCTCCAGGACAGTTCGGCATTCCTCGTACAGCGGCCGCCACGCCGTCGGCAGCCGGGACGCGACCCGATCCAGCCTGGCGAGGCTCGCGGGAATTGCGACCGCAGGATGCCGCGACGCGAGACCGGGCGGCCCGTCCCCGATGCGGTCTCCGCCCCGCAGGGCGGCGACCGAGTGCAGGTGGCCGAGCGCCGCCCCGATCTGGCTGAGCTGGCCGAGCGTCGGCGTCACCACCGGGCCGGGCACATACGTCGTCGCCCAGGTCAGCCATGGCCCCGCGACACCGACGAGCTCACCGGTCCTGGTCCGCACGGGCCGGGGCGCGGCATAGGCGGCGTCTGCCAGCACGGCCATGGTGCGGGCACGGCCGGTGAGCCACGCGGCCACGTTCTCCGCTGCGACGTCCCGGCCGTGCACGGGCACCGGTTCGTCGGCCCGGAACGCGCGGATAACCTGCGCGGAGCCGTCGGGCTGCGTCACCTGATAGGTGACCTGTGACTGATGCTCCGAGCCGCTGAGGACGCGCATGCGGGACGGCTCGACCGCCCGCTCGTGGTACTCATCGAGCAGCCGGCCCGCGACCGCCGCGTCCGTCATGTCAGGACCGCCGGCGCATCACGACATCACGACATCGCATACGGCGGGCGCTGCCTGCCGGGTCCGAGTACCTTCGCTAGCGCCCGCTCGACCTCCTCGGCCAGCTCGGCTGCGGCGGCTTCGGACCACGCGTGGTCATCCAGGCTCGCGTGCGCCACCTGCCCGACGGCCCCGCAGTCGCGGCACTCGACCTCACCGAGTCGCCGCACCAGGTGCACGCTGGAACAGACGCGGCAGCGGTCCAGCTCGCTCGTCCAGTCGGCAGCGACCTGACAGTCCGGGCAGATGAGAACCTGGCGGTCGCCGCGTACGCCGCGGCGCCACGGGCTCTCGCCCCGGTCCGGGTCTACCTGCCGGGTTCCGCACCGATAGCAGGGCATGCAGCCTGTTCCGATTCTGCCTGGCAACCAGGAAGGTGCAGCACCGAGCCCGAAGCGGGCTACGGGCTAGCTGAGCTCGGCGAGCGCCTTCTGGTAGTCGGCGATCTCACGCGCCTGCGGGATGGGGTTGACGACCTTCCACCGCACGACGCCGTCCTTGTCGATGATGAACGTGCCCCGGATGGCCACGCCCATGGTGTCATCGAAGACACCGTAGGACCGGGCCACTTCCCCGTGGGGCCAGAAGTCGGCGAGCATTGCGAAATTGAAATGATCCCGTTCCGCCCAGGTCTTGAGCACGAAGAA
Organism: uncultured Actinomycetota bacterium; assembly: GCA_963718765.1. Classification (GTDB taxonomy): domain Bacteria; phylum Actinomycetota; class Actinomycetes; order Streptosporangiales; family Streptosporangiaceae; genus JAJYUU01. The sequence goes on along the minus strand of CAVQZV010000011.1, from coordinate 279,186 downwards.
CGAGTCCACCGAGACGGCCAGCAGTTCCGTGTCGTCTCTGGTGATCTCCGGGAACTGGTCGCGGATGGCGCACATCTCACCGGTGCACACGCCGCTGAACGCCAGCGGGTAGAACACCAGCACGACGTTCTTGTTACCGCGGAAGCTCGACAGCTTCACCGGCGTGCCGTGCTGGTCTTTCAGCTCGAAGTCTGGGGCTACGTCGCCGACTTCTACCGCCATGGGACCGATCCTCTCAGCGAGGGTTCTGGGGAATGCGGGTGTCTGGGAACGCTGTATCCGGGAAAGGACGGATCTCAGTCTGCCACCGGCGCACCAGTCGGCGGAGACCGGAGGGCCCCCTTGGTCGCAGGCTGGGTCAGCGGCGCGCTCGCGGCGCCACCAGGCGGCTGGCTGACCAGTTGCGCCCGGCGCTGACGGTCGAGGTCTGGGAGAGGCCGGCAGTCGGGGCAGCCTCGCCAATCTCACTCGGCTCGACGTGGCCCTCGCGGCCGGTCTTCGGCGTCAGCAGCACGACGTAGCCACCGTCCGCCAGCGGGGTCAGCGCATCCATGAGCGCATCGACGAGGTCACCATCACCGTCCCGCCACCAGAGCAGGACGCCATCCACGACGTCGGGGTAATCCTCGTCGACGAGCTCTGCGCCCTCCAGGGCCACCACCGAGTCTCGTAGCGGCTCGTCCACATCGTCGTCATAGCCGATTTCCTGCACCACGTGGCCTGGCTTGATGCCAAGCCGCTCAGCCAGGTCACGCTGATCCTGCGCCTGGCCCGCGGTCGCGCTCACTGAAGTCCTCCTGGTCCTTTCCGCCGCGGCCCCAGCCGACAAACCCCTGAACCTGGCACATGCCCAGCCACCGGGTCGCCCACACAGCCGCAGCGTTGTCGCTGCTCCTGATGGCACAGTTCACACTGGGTCGGCGCGGTACGCAAGTCACAATTAGGCCGCAGCGACAAATCCCCACGCACCGGGCCCAGCCAGCCGGTATGCCGGTTACCACGGGGTAGGCCACGGGGTAGAGATGCGCTTCGGGACGGCTCGTACGAGGATTGGAGCAGGACAACCGAACTGCGAGGTGGCCGGACAGGCTGCCGATTGCGAGGAAAACACCCGTGGCCTCCGGACGCCAGCGATTCTCGATCATCAGCGATGGACTGCCGACCCAGCTTCCGGATATCGATCCGGACGAGACGAGGGAGTGGCTGGAGTCTTTCGACGACATCGTCCGGACTCACGGCCGCACCAGGGCCAGGTACGTCATGCTGCGGCTGCTCGAGCGCGCCCGTGAGAAGCAGGTGGGCGTTCCCGGCCTGCGGAGCACCGACTACATCAACACGATCCCGCCCGAGAGCGAGCCCTGGTTCCCGGGCGATGAGTACGTCGAGCGCCGGATTCGTGCGTACATCCGGTGGAACGCGGCCGTCATGGTCAGCCGTGCTAACAAGCCGGGGCTCGGCGTGGGCGGTCATATCGCCACCTATGCCTCGGCGGCCAGCCTGTACGAGGTGGGCTTCAACCACTTCTTCCGCGGCAAGGACCACGGAGAGTCCGGCGACCAGGTGTTCTTCCAGGGGCATGCGTCCCCCGGCATCTACGCCCGCGCGTTCCTCGAGGGCAGGCTGACCGAGCAGCAGCTCAACGGGTTCCGCCAGGAGCTGTCTCATCCGGGTGGCGGCCTGCCGTCCTACCCCCACCCGCGGCTGATGCCCGACTTCTGGGAGTTCCCCACCGTGTCGATGGGCCTCGGCGCCATCAACGCGGTGCACCAGGCACGGTTCAACCGGTATCTGCTGGCCCGCGAGCTCAGGGACACCAGCCGGTCCGGCGTGTGGTGCTTCCTCGGCGACGGCGAGATGGACGAGCCAGAGGCGCGCGGCGCGATCAGCCTCGCGGCCCGCGAGGAACTGGACAACCTGACCTTCGTCATCAACTGCAACCTGCAGCGGCTGGACGGACCGGTCCGCGGCAACGGCAAGATCATCCAGGAGCTGGAGGCCACGTTCCGCGGCGCCGGCTGGAACGTGATCAAGGTCATCTGGGGCCGGGACTGGGACCCTCTGCTGGCCAAGGACACCGACGGAGTCCTGGTCAACAAGATGAACACCACCCCAGACGGCCAGTTCCAGACCTACGCCGTCGAGACGGGCGCCTACACCAGGGAGAACTTCTTCGGCGGGGATCCCCGGCTGCGGGCCATGGTCGAGCACATGTCAGACGACGAGATCCGCAACCTGTCCCGCGGCGGCCACGACTACCGCAAGGTCTACGCGGCCTTCAAGGCCGCTCAGGAGCACGTCGGCCAGCCGACCGTCATCCTCGCCCACACCATCAAGGGCTGGACGCTCGGCCCGGATTTCGAGGCTCGCAACGCTACTCACCAGATGAAGAAGCTCACGGTGGCCGAGCTCAAGGAGTTCCGCGACCGGCTGTATCTCGAGATCCCCGACCGCGCGCTGGAAGCGGAACTGCCGCCCTACTACCACCCGGGCGATCAGTCGGACGAGATCCAGTACATGAAAGAGCGGCGGGCAGCGCTCGGCGGCTACCTGCCGAAGCGGGTTGTCCGCGCCAGGCCCCTGACCCTGCCCGCGGCCTCGGTGTACGACGAGTTGCGCCGCGGCTCTGGCAAGCAGTCGGTCGCCACCACGATGGCGTTCGTTCGCCTGCTCAAGGACCTGATGAAGGACAACGGGATCGGTGACAGGTTCGTGCCGATCATCCCGGACGAGGCCCGCACGTTCGGCATGGACTCGCTGTTCCCGACCGCGAAGATCTACGACCCGCACGGTCAGACCTACGAGGCGGTCGACCGCAAACTGCTCCTGTCCTACAAGGAGTCAGCGCAGGGCCAGATCCTGCACGAAGGCATCAGCGAGGCCGGCGCGATGGCCTCCGCGATCGCGGCAGGCACCGCCTACGCCACGCACGCGACGCACATGATCCCGGTCTACATCTTCTACTCGATGTTCGGCTTCCAGCGGACCGGCGACGAGATGTGGGCGATGGGTGACCAGATGGGCCGCGGTTTCCTGCTCGGTGCGACCGCGGGCCGCACCACCCTCACCGGCGAGGGACTGCAGCACAACGACGGCCACTCGGTGCTGCTCGCCTCGACCAACCCCGCCTGCGTGAGCTACGACGCCGCCTGGGCCTACGAGCTGGCCTACATCGTCAAGGACGCGCTGCGCCGGATGTACGGTCCCACCGCCGAGCACCCCGATGGCGAGGACATCTTCTACTACCTGACCGTCTACAACGAGCCTTACGTGCAGCCTGCCGAGCCCGCCGACTACGAGGGCGGCCCGGCCGCGCTCGAGCAGGCGATCCTGCGCGGGCTGTACCGCTTCTCCGCGGCTCCGCAGCCGGCCGCCAACGGGGCATCAACGACCGGCGAGCACCCGCAAGCGCAGATTCTTGCCTCGGGAGTTGCGCTCCGGTGGGCGCAGGAGGCACAGCGCCTGCTCGCCGACGACTGGGGCGTCAGGGCCGGAACGTGGTCGGCTACCAGCTGGACAGAGCTGCGGCGCGAGGCACTCGACGCTGATCAATGGAACCTGCTGCGGCCGGACGCCGAGCACAGGGTGCCGTACGTCACGCGCGCCCTGGACGGCAACCCCGGCCCGGTCGTGGCCGTGAGCGACTGGATCAAGGCCGTGCCAGACCAGATCGCCCGCTGGGTCCCGGCGCCGTTCACATCGCTCGGCACCGACGGCTGGGGGTTCTCCGACACCCGGCTTGCCGCCCGCCGGTTCTTCCACGTGGACGCTCAGTCCATCACGGTCGCGGTGCTGGCCCAGCTGGCCAGGATTGGCGAGGTCAAGCCCGAGGTCGTCGGCCAGGCGATCTCCCGCTATGGCCTCGACATGGACGTCAGCGACTCCTGCTAGGGGGCGGACGTTGGGTCGCCGGCTGCGGATGACCGCCGAGCTCGCCGACTGGCTCGCTGAGATCGGTGAATCGGAGCCGGCCGCAGCCGCCAAGGTCGGCGCCGCGCTGGTCGCGGTCCTCGAGTCTGCCGACCCGGCCAGCCTGGCAATCGTCGGCTCACCCTCGACGCCGCCCACCCCCGATCCGCGGGAAACCGCCGACCACACCTATGCGCTGATGCTGGAAGAACTTCAGCACGTCCGGCGAAGAGTTTCTGATCTGGCCACTTCACGCAAGCGCCTAGACCTCAGGCTCGGAAAGGAGCGCGCCGCGGGCGCCGGCCGCGCTCAGCTCGCCGAGCTCGAGCGCGATCGAGCCGCTGCCCGGCGACGCGAGGAACACCTGACGGAGCAGAGCCAGCGGCTCCAGTGGCAGACCGACTCGTTCCGGACGGCGATGGAGTCCGCCAAGGCGATGTACACGGCCGCGGAGGCCCAGCTGCGGATCGCCGAGCTGATCGACGCAGCCGGCGGTGAGCGTGACGCCTTTCTGGCGCAGCTGACGGCAGCACTGATTTCCGCTAAGGAACGGCTGGAGCGGGTGACGGCGCAGGGCAGCCAGACCCTCGACCTGATCAGCGAGCAGCGTCGACAGGCCGACGGCGCACGCACGGAGCCGCCCGTCGGCGAGCATCCCGGCACGCTGCAACCGCTAACTCCAGGGCTGCCGCGCGCAGCACCTCCCGCGCCGCCCCAGCCGCAGGCGCGACCGGTCGCAGCCGAGCCAGCGCCGGGGCTGCTAGAGCTAGGCGTGGATCCCGGCGGTGCCGATATCCGGATTCTGCTGGCGGTCGAGCCTCCGGACACCGTGACACTGCTGGCGGTGCTGGAAGGCGCAGAGGCGATCAGCGAGCATGGCGCCGAGGCCTTGGATCTCGCCAGCAGCTTGCTGGCCGAGATCCGAGAGGACGGCTGGCCCGCCGATCTCGACGAGGTCATAGTCGAGAACTCGGCCGCGTTCCTAGCCCGGTTCGTGACGGCCACGTCATGATCAGGTAGATTCCGGCACGTCAGGGGTCGCCGGAATTTACCTGATCACTGCGTCGCTGCCACGAGCGTCCCGCCCAATGGGGCATCGTGCTAGCTGGCAAGTCGGACCGGCGGCGGGTACGGCTCGCGGAAGGTGAACGCAGCTGGCCCGGCGCCCTCCTGGCGGAGCAGGTCCAGCCTCGAGAACGCTTCGTCCAGGTCCGGAATGTGCTCGGCCGGGATCCACCACAGGACCTGGTGGGCCTCATCCAGCGCGCGGAAGAACTCGCGACGGCGGCGCAGCAGGTCAAGGTGCTGGCCGGAGCGGTAGACAAACGCGCGCAGCGATTCCAGCGTCTGCCAGACCGACATGTTCACCAGCAGGTCGGGTCCGCGCGGGCGCAAGGCGGTGGCGTCGCTGCCGTCTTCATCTCGCAGCCGCCAGACGAACCCGGGCGCAGCGTCAGCGATGGCGTTCACCCGGCCGAGGTTCGCGACAAAGTCGGCAAGCTGCGGGCTGCCCAGAGGTGCCTGGAGCACTCCGACGTTGAGTTGCGCGAGATGCCATCCGATCACGCAGCGCCTCCGATCAGCAATTGTTCTAACGTCAGGCACTGGCATTTTTAGATTCGTCCAGCACGACGACGCAGCAGTCACCAGGCTGGGGATCAAGGCGGGCCGCCAGCCGGCCCGCGGCGGCCTCCGCCAGCAGGCCCTGTACGAGGGCGAGGTTCATGCCGCAGATCAACGGCGGGTGCTGGTCGGCAAGCACATGGAACGGGCAGTTGCGCAGCCTGATGACCGTCCCGTCCAGGTACGGCTGGTAACCCTGAGCGGCCAGACTGGCCGCCACCAGCTCCGCCGGGCTCGCTGCCGGGTCCGCCGCCCGGGCAGCGCGGCCAGCCTGTGAGCCCCGCCGCCTGGCCACGCGCTGAACCGCAGGCTCGGCGCCGGTCACCTCGGCGACCTCCGCCAGGATCTCCGCGGCGGCGCGGTAATCGCGCGGCGGCACGCTCACCTGATGCTCGGCCTCGGATCTGTGGTACAGCTTGGCTGGCCGCCCGGCACCGGGCCCCGAGCGGCCCGCCGGCCTCCGGAACGTCACGGAAAGCAGTCCGGCCGCCGCGAGCTTGTCGAGGTGAAAGGCAGCCACCGCTCGCTGCATGTCCGTCGCAGCGGCCGCCTCGTCCCGGCTGACATCATGCCCTTGCTCGCAGACGTAGTTGTAGAGCCGGAGCCGGAACGGGTCGTTGAGCGCGGCGATGACACTGATCGCGGTCACGCAAGAAATTGTAAAAGCAAGTTCCGTTACTTTACAACCGGGCTGGCGAGTGCGAGTAGCTGTTGCGGCGAGTGCGAGTAGCTGTTGCGGCCAGAATCTACGTGATCATGATTTCGGTGTCTGGGCTAGGGTGAGGCGGTGACCACCGCCGAGCCGATGTGCGAGCGCACATGACGCTCCACGCCGGCGCGGCGCTCCGGCCGCTGCGCCACCGGAACTTCGCCGTCCTGTGGACCGCCAGCCTGGTCTCGAACGTCGGCACCTGGATGCAGACGGTGGCCGTCGGCGCGCTCGTGGTGTCGAGGACGGGGCAGGCGAGCTGGGCGGTGCTGGTGGCGGCCGGCGCGTTCTTGCCCATCGGCCTGCTGTCGCCGCTCGGTGGCGCGCTGGCCGACCGGCTGCCGCGCCGGCCGGTGATTGCCGCCGGGAACCTCGCCGAGGCTCTCATCGCCGCCGTGCTGGCCGGGCTGGTCTCCTCCGGTCACGGCAGCCCCGCCGTGCTGCTCGGCCTCGTGAGCCTGCAAGGCTGCGCGTCCGCCTTGATCCTGCCGTTCAGCCAGGCCATCCTGCCTGACCTGGTGCCGCGCTCGGAGTTCCTGGCGGCCAGCTCGCTGAACTCGGCGCAGTGGAACGCGGGCCGCATCGTCGGGCCGGCCCTGGCCGGTGCGACCATCGCCGCGTTCGGCTTTGGCGCCAGCTTCACCGCCAATGCGGTCTCATTCCTGGCCGTCGTCGCAGCGATGCTGTTCGTGCGGCTGTCGCCGCCGCCGGGCCGTGGAGGATCCGTGCTGACCGCGCTCCGGGACGGGCTGGCCGCCGCCCGCGAGCAACCGTCCTGCCGGGCGGCCATCATCGCGATCGGCGTGGTGGCTTTTGTGGCCGCGCCGTTCATTGCCCTGGTCCCGGCCATGGCACTCCGGCTCAGCCACGGCGGACCGACCGCCGTCGCAGCGGCGACATCCCAGCTCACCACGGCGCAGGGACTCGGTGCCGTCGCCGGAGCGTTGCTGCTGGCGCCTCTCGCCTCCCGCATCGGGCGCGGGCCGCTGCTGGGCTGGAGCCTGGCGCTGCTACCAGTCGCGCTCACGGCCTACGCGGCTGCGCCGTCGCGCTGGTGGGGCATCGCCGCCCTGTTCGTCGTCGGCCTGGTCTATCTCGCAGTGCTGTCTGGGCTGTCCACCACGGTCCAGCTCTACGCGCCGCCGGCCTACCGCGGCCGGGTCATCAGCTTCTTCCAGGTGGCTCTCGGCGTGAGCTACCCCCTCGGCGCGCTGCTGCAGGGCCCGCTCGCCGATGCCATCGGCATCGGCTGGACGACCGCCGGGTCCGCACTCGTGCTGGCGCTGGTCGGCTTGGTCGCCTGGTGGCGCTGGCCCTCTTTCGCTGCCGCCCTCACTGGCGGGACGCCAGCTGTGCCGGACGACACCGTCCATCTCACCGCGTCCGACGTGGCACGCTGAAGGCATGGCGACACGGGCAGGCGGCAGGCCGGCCACCCGGGCGCGCGGCCGGGTGCGGGCCGAGACGATTGCCCGGCTGGACGCCGCGATGGGCGCGCTCGGTACCGCGGCTATGGTCGCGATGGATCGCCGGCTGCCGTGGTTCCGGGCCATGTCCGCCGAGTACCGGTCATGGCTCGGGCTGGTTGCTCAGGCAGGAGTCGCCGCATTCGTCGACTGGGTCAAGCACCCCGAGCGCAGCCGGGCTGTCGCGGGCGAGGTGTTCGGCACCGCTCCGAGAGAACTGGCGAGGGCGGTCACCCTGCAGCAGGCCGTCGAGATGGTCCGGGTCATCGTCGACGTGGTCGAATCACAGGTCGACGAACTGGCCGCGCCCGGCGGCGAGGCGGAACTACGCGAGGCGGTGCTCCGCTATACGCGCGAAATCGCGTTCGGCACTGCCCAGGTGTACGCGCGAACGGCCGAGGCCCGCGGCGCGTGGGACGCCCGGCTCGAGGCCCTGGTCGTCGAGTCCCTGGTCCACGGTGAGGTGGACGAGGGCCTGCAATCCTGGGCTTCAGCGCTGAACTGGTCGTTCAGTCCGGTCACCGTGATTGTCGGAACCGCTGGTGCCGGCAACGGGGCAGCCCGCGGCGGCGATGCCGGGGACCTGATCGACGAGTTCCGGATCCTGGCCCGCCGGGTCCGGCTCGACCTGCTGGCCGGTGTGCACGGCGACCGCGTGGTCCTGGTCGTGGGCGGCAGCGCAGACCCGATGACGGCGGCGACACATTTCGCCGGCCGGTTCGGGCCTGGCCCGGTCGTGGTCGGTCCCCCGGCACCCGACCTGCAGTCGGCTGTCGCCTCGGCCGGTGCTGCCCTCGCCGGGCTGCGCGCCGCCGACGGCTGGCCTGAGGCACCCCGGCCGGTCCTGGCTAGCGACCTTCTCCCGGAGCGAGCCCTTGACGGCGACGACTCGGCCCGCGCATTGCTCATCGACGAGGTCTACGAGCCGCTGCTGCGCGGTGGCACCGCCCTGCTGGACACCGTCATGACCTACCTGGAGCAGGGCAACTCACTGGAGGCGACCGCCCGGATGCTGTTCGTGCATCCCAACACGGTCCGCTACCGCCTCCGCCGGGTCACCGAGCTGACCGGCGTTACTCCGAGTGACGGGCGTGGCGGCTTTACGTTGTGGACCGCCGTCATCCTTGGCCGCCTCGCGCACAAGCGAACCTAGCTTGTAGACTTCATACAGAGACCTGCCACAGAACTTCGTTTGCTTCCTCATGCATATGGCGGACTCCTACAGTGCAGGCTTAGACAATGCTCGTTATCGCCGCTCCCGGCCAGGGTGCCCAGACGCCGGGATTCCTCGCTCCCTGGCTTGAGCTGCCCGGCTTCGCCGACCGGCTGCGGGCGTGGTCGGACCTGGCGGGCTGTGACCTTGTCCGGTGTGGGACCACCGCCGACGCGGACGAGATCAGGGACACAGCGGTGGCACAGCCGCTGCTGGTTGCAGCGGCCATCGCGGCGATCGACCAGGTGGTCACGGGGGCCCACCCGGTCAGCAGGCAGTCGGTGGGCGTAGCCGGGCACAGCGTCGGCGAGCTGGCCGCGGGCGCGCTGGCCGAGGTGATCGCGCCCGAGGACGCGATGCGCCTGGTCCGCGTGCGAGCCCGCGGCATGGCGGCGGCAGCGGCTGCCGAGCAGACCGGCATGACAGCCATCCTCGGCGGCGATGAGGAAACGGTGCTCGCCGCGATCGAGGCGCACGGGCTCACCCCGGCGAATGTCAACGGTGCCGGGCAGATCGTCGCGGCCGGCACGATGGCGCAGCTCGAGGCGTTCGCCGCCGATCCGCCCGCCGGGGCGCGGCTGCGACCGTTGTCGGTAGCCGGTGCGTTCCACACCCATCACATGGCACCGGCCGTGGCCGCGCTCGCCGCCGAAGCGGCCAGCCTGCAGGCCCAGGACCCGGTCCGGCCGTTGCTATCCAACCGCGACGGGGCCGTGGTGAAGTCCGGCCCCGACTGGCTCGACCGGATCATCAACCAGGTCAGCGCCCCGGTTCGGTGGGACCTGTGCATGCAGACGATGGAGTCTCTCGGCGTGACCGCGCTGATCGAGCTGCCCCCGGCCGGCACGCTGACCGGCCTCGCCAAGCGCGCGCTGCGCGGTGTCCGGCTGGTGGCCGTCAAGACACCGGACGACCTCGACGCCGCCCGCGGGTTGCTCGCCGAGCACGCCGACAGTCACGATGATCACCACGCGCCCGAGTGGCGGCTGCTGGTGGCTCCCGCGGCGGGCGTGTTCCGGGCCCCGGACGGACACCCGGCAGCAGCGGCTGCGGGTGCTGAGGTGGGCCAGCACACCGACCTCGGGCGGGTCGAGGTTCGCGGTGGTGATCAGCCGCTCGCGGCCACGTTCCCAGCCCTTGTCATCGAATGGCTGGTCGAGGACGGCGACCCCGTCAGCGCCGGCCAGCCCCTCCTGCGCTTGCTGCCGACGGCAGCGGACTAGACACGACAGCTAACGGCGAAAGAGGCACGATGCGACTCACCGAGGGTCAGGCAGGCGCGCGGGTGCTCGCTTTTGGTGGCTACCAGCCCGCCAGGGTGGTCACCAACGACGAGCTGGCCCAGACCGTGGAAACCAACGACGAGTGGATCCGCAGCCGCGTGGGCATCGCCAGCCGCCGGATCGCCGGTCCGGACGAGACGGTCGCCGACATGGCGGTGCAGGCGGGTGGCAAGGCGCTGGCCGCGAGCGGGCTCTCACCCGACGACATCGACCTGGTGATCGTCGCGACGTGCACGCCCGAGGTGCAGATCCCCAACACGGCGGCTTCCGTCGCCAGGCGGCTTGGCGTCATGGCGCCCGGTGCCTACGACATGAACGCGGCGTGCGCGGGCTTCTGCTACGCCCTGGCCAACGCCTCCGACGCGGTCCGCACCGGGACCGCCCGCAACGTGCTCGTCATCGGGGCCGAGAAGCTCTCCCAGTGGGTCGACTGGACCGACCGCTCGACCTGCATCATCTTCGCTGACGGCGCCGGCGCTGCGGTGGTGGGCCCGGTCGCGGACCCCGCGGACCAGCCGGGCATCGGACCGGTGGTCTGGGGCAGCGACGGCGACCTGGCTGACAAGATCTACATCAAGGACCGGAACTCGTTTATCATCCAGGAGGGCCAGGCGGTCTTCCGCTGGGCGACCACAGCGCTCGCTCCCATCGCGCTCGCGGCCTGCGAGCGGGCGGGCGTAGACCCGAAGGAACTGGCCGCGTTCGTTCCGCATCAGGCCAACCTGCGGATCATCGAGGCGATCGCACGCCGGATCGGCGCGCCGCAGGCGATCGTCGCTAGCGACATCGTGAACGCCGGGAACACGTCCTCGGCATCGATCCCGCTGGCCCTGTCCCGCATGATTGAGCGCGGGGAGATCGGTTCCGGCGCGCCCGCGCTGCTGGTCGGATTCGGCGCCGGCATGTGCTACGCGGCGCAGGTGATCACGGTACCCTGACCCCGCTCCTGGGCCGGGAGCATTCCGACCGCTCGCGACCACTCAGCGCAGTAACCAAGCAGCACCGCAGAAGGAGAATAAAAGCAATGGCCATGACAGAGCAGGAGATCCTCGCGGGTCTGGGCGAGATCATCGACGAGGTTGCCGGAGTGCCAGCCGACCAGGTGACGCCCGACAAGACGTTCGTCGACGACCTCGACATCGACTCGCTGTCGATGGTGGAGATCGCCGTCGCCGCGCAGGACAAGTTCGGCGTCGAGATCCCGGACGACCAGCTCAAGGACCTCAAGACGGTCCAGGACGTGATCGACTACGTCCGTCGCGCCGGGGTAGCTGCCTGACCAATCGCCAGGACCATGTGACCCACGGGGGCTGGCCCCCCGTGGGTGCGCCGGGTTACGAGCAATCGACGAGGAGAGCAAGGCTGTGGGAACGGAGCGGACGCGGGTCGTCGTCACCGGGCTCGGGGCGATCACGCCGGTGGGCGCCGACGTCGCCAGCACCTGGGAGTCGCTGCTGGCGGGCCGCAGCGGCGTCGGCCCGCTGACAGAGGACTGGGCGGCCGAGCTGCCGGCGAAGATCGCGGCCTGGGCAGCAGCAGATCCGGCCACGCTGATCGACCGCGTGCAAGCCCGCCGGCTTGACCGTTGCGAGCAGTTCGCCCTGGTCGCGGCCCGCGAGGCGTGGGCTCACGCGGGTTCGCCTGAGGTCGCTCCCGAGCGGCTCGGCGTCGTGGTGTCCAGCGGTATCGGCGGCGTCGCCTCGACCCTGTCCGCATACGACACCCTCAAGGAAAAGGGCTGGCAGCGGCTGTCGCCGTACACCGTGCCCATGCTCATGCCGAACGGGTCAGCCGGCTGGATCGCCATCGAGCTCGGCGCGCGGGCCGGGGTGCACACCACGGTGAGCGCCTGCGCTTCCGGGGCCGAGGCCATCGGCTACGGCATGGAGATGATCCGGTCCGGCCGGGCCGACGTCGTGCTGGCCGGCGGCACCGAGGCGGCCATCATCGAGCTGAACATCGCCGCGTTCGCCGCCATGCGGGCGCTGTCCACCCGTAATGACGAGCCGGAGCGGGCGTCGCGGCCGTTTGACAAAGGCCGCGACGGCTTCGTGCTGGGCGAGGGCGCGGGAATGGTGGTGCTGGAGTCCGAGGAACACGCGGCGGCGCGCGGCGCGACGGCACTAGCCGTCGCGGCTGGCGTCGGCTACTCCTCCGACGCCCATCACATCGCCCAGCCCGACCCAGCGGGGACAGGGCTCAAGCTGGTGCTCAGCCGCGTCCTGGCCGACGCGGGGATCTCGCCGAGCCAGGTCGTGCACGTCAACGCCCACGCCACCTCCACTCCCGCCGGGGACGTTGTCGAGGCCCAGGCGATCGCGTCGGCTCTCGGCGAAGCAGCCCCTGGCGTGGTGGTGTCCGCGACCAAGTCGATGACCGGTCATCTCCTCGGCGGGGCCGGCGCGGTCGAGTCGGTCGCGGCGATCCTGGCGCTTCGCAACCGGATGGCCCCGCCGACCGTGAACCTCGAAGATCCCGACGACGACGCCGGGCTGACCATCTCGTCAGCTGCGCAGGAACTGAAGCCGCGAGGAGACGGGCCCATGGCCGTGCTCAACAACTCGTTCGGCTTCGGCGGCGCCAATGTCGCGCTGGCCTTCATCGGGGCCTGATCTGTTGCCTCCGGTACCGAGCGTGCCGAACCTGCCACCCGAGCAGGACAGTCCTGTACCTCCAGAGGAGATCACTGTGACGACGCTGCAAAGTCCGCCGGTCGGCCGCGCGACCCCCCGGGAGGGGAACGGGGTCGCGCCCGTCACGGCGCCGGCCACCGCGCAGCCGAAGCCAGCCGGGACACCAGGCCCGGCCGCCGAGCCGGGTCGTGATCCGCAGTCGCGGCTCGAGGCACTGTTCGACGCCGGAACCCTCGAGCTCTTGCAGCCTGCCGACGAGAGCGGGACGCTCGCGGGAACGGGCAGCATCGGCGGAGTCCAGACCGTCGCGTTCGCCAGCGATCCGCGGATCCAGGGCGGCGCCATGGGCATCGCCGGGTGCCAGCTCATCGTGTCTGCCTATGACCTCGCCCTCGAGATGGGCGCGCCGGTCATCGGCCTGTGGCACTCCGGCGGCGCCCGGATCCTGGAGGGCGTCGAGAGCCTGCATGCGGTCGGCACCGTGTTCGCGGCCATGACGAAGGCGTCGGGTATCGTGCCGCAGATCTCGGTGGTGCTCGGCGCCGCGGCCGGCGGCGCGGCCTACGGGCCGGCGCTTACCGACCTGGTCATCCTGTCCGAGCAGGGCCGCATCTTCGTGACCGGGCCCGACGTGGTCCGCAGCGTCACCGGCGAGGACGTTGACATGGCGCGGCTCGGCGGCCCCGAGCCGCACAGCCGCCGGTCCGGGGTGGTGCACGTCGTCACGCCGACGGAGGCCGCGGCCATCGAGTGCGCCCGGGAACTCGTGCTGCTGCTCGGCCACCAGATCACCTCCGAGGACACGGCGCTGCCCGACACCGACCTGGCAGCGCTGCTGCCGGAGTCGCCTCGCCGGGCCTACGACGTGCACCCGCTGATCAGCGGCCTGCTGGACGGGCCGGGTATCGAACTGCACCCGCGCTGGGCGCCGAACATCGTGACGACGCTTGGCCGGCTCGGCGGCCGGACCGTCGGCGTCATCGCGAATAACCCGCTCCGGCTCGGCGGCTGCCTGGACGCGACTTCGGCGGAGAAGGCGGCCCGGTTCGTCCGGATGTGCGACGCGTTCGGGGTCCCGCTGGTCGTGCTCGTGGACGTGCCCGGCTACCTGCCGGGCGTGGGCCAGGAATGGGACGGCGTGGTCCGCCGCGGCGCCAAGCTGCTGCACGCATTCACCGAGGCTGTCGTGCCGCGGGTGACGCTGGTGACGCGCAAGGTGTACGGCGGCGCCTACATCGCGATGAACTCGCGGGCGCTCGGCGCCACGAAAGTATTCGCCTGGCCGGGCGCCGAGGCCGCTGTGATGGGGTCGGTCGCCGCGGTGCGCATCCTGCACCGGCGCACGCTGGCCGCCGCGCCGGCCGAGGAGCGCCAGCAGCTAGAGGCGAAGCTGGCGGCCGAGCACGAGGAGATCGTCGGCGGCCTGGACCGGGCCATGTCCGTCGGCGTGATCGACGAGGTCATCGAGCCTGCCAAGACCCGGCAGAAGATCCTCGACGCGATCGCGAACGCTCCTGCTGCCCGCGGCCGGCACGGCAACATTCCGCTCTAGCCACCTGGCGGCGGCCGGCCCGGTTACGATCGAGGGCCACGGCAGCTGTCCGGCTCCCCGCCGGCCGGCCACCAAGAGCCGTGCCCGACTATGCACAGATTGACCAGCTCCCGGCGACCCCGCGCCTTCCCCTCGGTGCTGGCTGTCGTCATCATCGTCGCGGCCATCCTCGTGGCAGCGACGGCAGTGGCGCTCGTCCACGTGCTGGCCGGTCCCGGCGGGAGCCATGGCCGGGCGGGCCTCGACGCCGCTGCCCGCGCAGCGGCGGGCCGTCCGGATGCGGCGTCAAGCACCCCGAGGCCGACCCCGGCCGCCACCAGCCCTCACCCCACCCCGGCTGGGTCACGTGCCCCGGCATCGCCTGCCGCGGCCCCCAGCCCGGCCCCGGCTGCGGGCCAGCAGTGCAAGAGTCCTCAATTCGTGACCTCGAGCCTGACCGGCGGCTGGGCCGACGGCAGCTACTACCTCTACAACGACATGTGGAATGTGGCCAGGTACAGCGTCCAGCAGACGCTGTACGCCTGCTCCTTCAGCAACTGGTACGTGGTCGCCACCATGAACAACAACAGCGGCGACGGGGCGGTCAAGACCTATCCGAACGTGCACGAGGACTTCAGCGAGCCGGCGATCGCCTCTTTCCGCTCCATTTCCAGCACCTTCGCCGAGGCCAGCCCCCACGTCGGTATCTACGAGGACGCCTACGACATCTGGCTCAACGGCGTGGCCAGCTCCGGCTCGACCGAGGTCATGATCTGGACGGAGAACCACGGTCAGGTCCCGTCCGGCTCGGACCTCGCGACGGTCAGCTTCGGCGGCAGGAGCTACCAGGTATGGCGGAGCGGCAGCTATATCGCCCTCGTCGCGGATACGAACTTCACGGCCGGGACAGTGGACCTCCTCGCGATCTTCCGCTGGCTCATCAATGCGGGATGGATACCGGCCAGCTCGACGCTGGGCCAGATCGACTACGGCGTGGAACTGGTGTCAACCAACGGCGCGCCGGCCACCTTCAGCTTCACGAACTTCTCGGTGACGACTAGCTGACCACTCGGGATGATGGCCACCCGGCCGCCGCGTCGGTTTCGGCCATGCCGGTGCTGTGGCAGCTTTGTCGATTCTGGGCATCATTCGCCAGTGGTAACGCGATGCTGGTCCAGCAGGCTCGTCGTGTTTCTCGGTGCTTCGGCGCTCGCGGTGACTGCGTGCGGGGGCAGCCGCGCGGGTCGGAATGTCCCGGATCCCCCGTCGGCCTACCTCGGCACCGTGGTCAACAGACCGCTGCCATCCTCGGTCGCTGACCTGCCTCTGACCACGGACGCAGGTCAGCCGACGAGCCTTGGCGCGCTGCGCGGCCAGGTAGTAGTGCTCACGGATTTCCTGACGCTGTGCCAGGAGACCTGCCCGCTGACGACCGGGAACCTGCTGACGATGGATCGCGCCGTGACGGCTGCGGGGCTGGCCGGCCGGGTGCGGTTCGCGGAGCTTACCGTCGACCCGAACCGGGATAAGCCGACCCGCCTGCGCGCCTATCGGGCGATGATCGGGGCCCCGGCCAACTGGCTGCTGCTCACCGGCCGCGCTGCCGCGATCGGGCGGATATGGCGCTACTTCAGGATCTGGTACCAGCGCGTTGCCGAGGACAGTCCGGCAGGGACTGACTGGCTGACCGGAAAGCCGCTGACCTACGACATCAGCCATGAAGATGCCCTGGTCTATATCGACGCGCGCGGAACGGAGCGGTTCGTCGTCGTGGGCTTGCCCAACGCGACCCGGGCTCCGATCGCGCCTGCCTTGCGCCGCTTCCTCAGCGCCCAGGGCCGCTCCGATTTGCGACACCCAGACGCAAGCACCTGGACGGCGGCGGAAGCTCTCAGCCCCATCGCCTGGCTCACCGGACGGCCGATCCGGCTGACTGGCGGCTGATCCGGATCAGCTGCGCTCGACGGGCAGGTTCACCGTGACCGCGCCGGCCTGCGCGAAGTACAGGGTTATCGCCACGGCTCGGCGGGCCGGCGTGTTTGCCTGCTGCACCATCAGCGTCGCAGACGCCGGCTGGGGAGGGCCGCCGGTTCGGCCGGGAACAAGCAGGGGCCCGTAATGCAGCCAGTGGTCCACCACCCCTGCCGGCGCAGGGTCACCACCGCAACCGGTCAGGTCAGTGATCTCACCGACGTTGACCTGCTGGTGATACATCCCCACCGGGCTACCGCTCCCGGCGATCGCGGCGTCGAGTTGATCGGAGGACTGACCGCTGGTGCTGACCTGCAGGCTGGCGGTGAGCGTCCCCGAGGGGCCGTGACGCAGCGCCGTCGTGGTGATGGTGATAGGTCCGAGCCGGGCCACGATGTGGCCTGTTCCGGGAGCGGGAGCCGCCCCGGCCCCCGCGATCAGCAGACAGAGACCGGCCAGCGCCCACTGCACCCCGCGCACACCTGGGCCGGCTGCCTGCCCGAGCCGTGGCCCTCTCATCGGGTAATCCCGGTGTGGCCCAGCGAATAGCGGCCCGGCTGCGGCCACACGCACAGCCCGTGCGGCTGCGACCCCACCGGGATCTCGGCGAGCAGGTGCCCCGTCATCGTCGAGATGGCATAGACCACGTTGTTGTACCTTCCGGACAGCCAGAGCACCTTCCCGTCAGGGGACACCCCGCCCATATCCGGGCTTCCCCCGCCAGGGATCCACCATGTCGTGACGACCTTCCTGGTCGCGAAGCTGATGAGGGTGATGGATCCATTGCCCCGGTTGGTGACGTACAGGTAGCTGGAGTCCCGGCTCGGATACAGGCCGTGCGCGTCAGGGCCGGTGGGGAGAAATCCGATCGTCCGGAACGTGGCGGCGTCGATGAGCCACACACCGCCATGATTCTTATCCGCGACGTAGAAGGTGCGCCCGGCTGGGTCGAGCTTGATGTCCTGCGGCGCTGAGCCAGGCACGTCCAGGTAGTCGACCACGGTCAGCGTGTGCAGATCGATCCGGGCGAGGCGGCCTGCGAACTCGCACGTGGCAATGGCGTAGGCTCCGTCGGCCGCGAAGTCGATATGGTCCACTCCCGCGCAGTCCAGCTTTATCTGGTGTTCCAGGGCGAAGGTGTGCGGGTCGCGGAAGTCCAGCTCCTGGCGGGCCTCGGCTACGACGATGGCATACCGCCCGTCGGGCGTGAAGTACATGTTGTACGGATCGTCGACGCTGATGTTCGGGCCGGCCGGCCGCCCGGTTAGCGGGCTGATTGGCGTCAGGCTGTTCCCCAGGTCGTTGGTCACGTAGAGCGTCCGCATGTCATAGCCCGGCACGACGTGCTGCGGGTTGAGCCCGGTCTGGTAGCTCCCGATCACGTGGTAGGTGGCCGGATCGATGACTGTCACGGTGGATCCGCCGCTATTCGGCACGTAGATCCGGTACGGCACGCCGCGTACTGCCGGACTGAGCATGCCCGGGCCGGCATCGGCGTAGATGTTCGCCGGATTGGCGACCGGCGGCATCCCCGCCAGCGGCACCGACAGGTCGGCGACCGGGCCATCAACCGGCCATGTTGCAGGGGCGGGCGAGGCGGACGCTGCGGCCGGACGAGCCGTCGCTGACTGCGCTGCCTTGACCGAGTGTGCCGTCGGCCGGAAGACCACCATAAAAGCCGTGACAACCGCCACGGCTGTCACAGCGAGGACTACGAACCAGGCCTCTTGTCTGCTTCGCCGGCGCGCAGACCGACCAGCTTCGCCCATGCCGTCCTTTCTGCGCCGTCCGGTCGGGAACGATCGCAGTGCATCCTTCCCAGCCGCTGTCGGGACTACCAAGTCCGGTCCGCGATGATGACCGTGTGGTCATTCCGGTCCATGACATCAACCCGCTCCGGCGGACGCCGTGGGTCACCTACGCGCTCGTCGCGATCAACGTCGTCGTCTTGCTGCTCACCCCGGTCGCGATCGGCACCATGACCTCGCAGCCCGGACCGACGGCACTGTGCCATCAGGCTGCGTTCTACGACCGGTGGGCTGCGATTCCGCGCGAGCTGACCACCGACAGGCAGCTGCCGCTGGTGCCGAGCGGACAGGCGACGGTGACCTCGCAGGGCGCGGCTTGCCTTCTTCAGCGGCCGGCGTACCACAAGATCCCGGTGCTGTCGGTGCTGTGGTCGATGTTCCTGCACGCCGGCTGGCTGCACCTGCTCGGCAACATGCTGTTCCTGGTGGTCTTCGGCAACAACGTCGAGGACCGGATGCGCAGGCTGCCGTTCCTCCTCTTCTACCTGGCCGCCGGGTACGTGTCCGCGTACGGATTCGCGGCCGCCTATTCAACATCGACGCAGCCACTCATCGGCGCCTCGGGCGCGATCTCCGGGGTGCTCGGCGCTTACATCGTGCTCTACCCGCGAGCCCGGGTGTGGAGCCTGGTGCCGTTCCTGTTCTTCATCCCGGTGCGCACGCCTGCGTGGCTGGTACTGGGCCTGTGGTTCGTTCTTCAGTGGATCTACTCCGCCGGCATCGCCACGCCCGGCGCCGGGTCGGTCGCCTACGTGGCGCACGTCCTCGGATTCCTGTTCGGCGTTGTCGTCGGCTTTGCTATGCGTGCGGCCGGCCCGTCGCCGCCGCCCCTCCCGCCAGCGCGGCACGTCCGCCGGGTCGCCTGAAAGACGCCCTGTACGGAAGAGGTGAACAGCTACAAGCCCGACTGGGCGGCGCGGTCCTCGTCGATGACCAGCAGTAGTTTCCCGCGAGTGTGACCGTTCTCGATCTCGCGGTGTGCCGTCTCGGCGTCGGTAAAGAAGAACCGGCGCGCGATGTGCACTGCCAGCGATCCGTCGTCGAACCACGGCGCCATCCGGATCAGGCTAGTGCCGCTCGGCTGGCCGTCGTAGCGGTGCCAGTCGACGCGGTCCGCCTCCGGGAGGTCATCGGTTATCGCCGGCGTGGCGATGACTCCGTTGTCGCGCGCGGCCCTGGCCGCGCCGGCGAGCGTGGGTGCCGCGGTCGCGAGTACGCGGTCGGCTCCGCCACCGGTCAGGGCGCGCACCTCGTCCGGCCAGTCGGGCTTGCTGTGATCCACGACCTCGGCCGCGCCAAGCTCGTGCAGGAAGTCGTGATTGGCCGGGCTCGCGGTCGCGATCACGTTCGCGCCCAGCGCCCGGGCGATCTGCACCGCCAGATGGCCGACACCACCGGAAGCGGCGGTGATGAGCACATCATCGCCTGCCCCGAGTCCGAGCACATCGGTGAGCCCCTGCAGCGCGGTCACGCCGATGACCGGCACCGCGCCCGCATCGGTGCCGTCGAGACCGGCCGGAATCGGGGCGAGCTGCTCGGCCGGGCAGGTCACGTATTCCGCGTAACAACTCGTGAGAGCCGGATACCCGTAGACCGGCTCGCCGTCCTCGAAGGCCGCCTCGGCTCCGGTATCGCCGACGATGGTCCCGGCGAACTCGGCGCCCGGGATATACGGCACCGATCCCCCGAGGCTTCCACTGCGCAGGTGAGCGTCCCAGGGACCGACGCCCGCTGAGACCACGCGCACCAGTACCTCGTCCGGCCCAGGTCGCGGCATCTCTGCGGTACCGACCTGCAGCACGTCGGGGCCACCGAACTCACTCACCATGATCGCCCGCATGGCCTTAAGCCTGCCCAGCCTGCGACCACAACACACCGGCCACCGGCGCGTCAGCGGACCACATTCCGGCTCTGCATCCGGCGGGGTAGCGTGCCGGTTGTGGAACACACCCGACTCGGCCGTACCGGCCTCCAGGTGTCCAGGCTGTGCCTGGGCACGATGACCTTCGGACTGCAATGCGATGAGCCGACGTCCTTTGCCATCCTCGACCGCGCCGCCGACGGTGGCATCGACTTCCTGGACAGCTCCGACGCCTATCCGCTCGGCGGGCAGCTGATCACCCGCGGACGTACCGAGGAGATCATCGGTACCTGGCTGCGTGGCAAGCGCGACCGGTGGATCGTGGCGACCAAATGCTTCGCGCCGACGGGTCCCGCGCCGTTCGACGCCGGGAACAGCCGCAAGCACATCATGTCCGCGGTCGAGGCGTCCCTGCGCCGCCTGCAGACCGACTACATCGACCTGTACCAGCTGCACGGCTACGACCCGAACACGCCCATCGACGAGACGCTGAGCGCGCTGAATGACCTGGTCCGCTCCGGCAAGGTCCGCTACGTCGGCTGCTCGAACTTCCTCACCTACCAGCTCGTCCGGGCCGTCGGCCGGACCGAGACGCTCGGCCTGGCCCGGCTGGACTCCGTCCAGCCCCGATACAACCTCCTGTTCCGCGAGATCGAGCGGGAGATGCTGCCATACTGCGCCGAGGACGGCGTCGGCGTGATCCCCTACAACCCGATCGCAGGCGGCCTGCTGTCCGGCAAGCACGTCCGGACGAGCCCGCCACCTGAGGGCACAAGGTTCACCCTGGGCTGGGCTGGGCCGGCCTACCAGCAGCGGTACTGGCATGACCGCGAGTTCGACACCGTCGAGGAGCTACGCAAGCTCGCCGACGAAGCCGGGGTCAGCCTCGTGACGCTCGCGGTCGCCTGGGTGCTGGCCAACAAGGCGATCACCGCGCCGATCGTCGGCGCGAGCCGGCCTGACCAGCTGGATGCGAGCATCGCCGCCACCGAGTACCAGCTCGACGCGGGACTCAAGGCCAAGCTGGACGACGCGACTCACCTCTACCGCCTCGGCGACTCGGCCCGGTAACGCGGTCGTCCGTCAGGCTTTGCCGCGGTTTTTCGCCGCCAGGATTATCTGAGTGACGAGGTGGCTGCTCACTCCGAGTTTTGCCGCGATCTCAGCCGGGCGGAGCCCCTGGGAGTTGTAGAGGAGAGCCAGCCGCTCCTGCGACGGGGTCCAGCGCGGCCGGGCAGCTACTGGGCGCATGGGCGACCCCGCGAGACTCCCCGCAGGTGCCTGGGCTCGGCGCCGCGGCCGGGCCGGGCGCGCGGCACACTGCAGCTGGTCGGCTGCCGGCCGAGGTCCGGCCGGCGGCGCCGGCGGCCCGAACGAGCCGCGGCGCTGGTCCCGGTACTTCCCGCTGGCCAGATCCGCGCGGGTGTCCTCGTCCAGGATCATGAACTCCTCGGCTGCCTTGTTCTGGCCGATCGCCACCATGGTCAGGCCCTTGAGGTTGCGCTCCTGGCATGCAGGCGCCGTGCAGTAGTCGTACTTCTGGGCCCGGTCAGGGTGAAGCTCGGTCCCGCAGGTCACACAGCGCGCCATGATCCGTTCGTTCCCCCGTAAAAGCCTCGCCTGGGTGGAACGCCCGCACCGAGCCCGATGTTCCGGGCACGGGAATGCGGCCGGAGCTCGCTGCGCTGACTTGGCAGATGGATACCTCCGACAACACGACGCTGCCGCTGGCCGTGCTCGATTTCGTTGGCATCGAGTACGGCGAGAGCGCTGCCTCAGCCCTGGCCGGCGCCGTCAGCGTCGCCCAGGCACTCGAGGCGGCCGGCTACCGGCGGTACTGGGTCTCCGAGCACCACAACATGAGGACGCTGGCGTGCAGCTCGCCCGAGCTTCTGATTGCCCATGTCGGCGCGTTCACCTCCCGGATCCGGGTCGGTGCCGCCGGGATCATGCTGCCCAATCACGCGGCGCTCAAGGTAGCCGAGACGTTCCGGACTCTGCTGGCCATGTATCCAGGCCGGGTCGACCTGGCCCTGGGGCGCGCGCCTGGCACCGACCCGCTGACTGCGCACGTCTTGCGCCGGGGCATGGTCGCCGACCCGGCCGCCGAGTTCCCGGCCCAGGTCGGCGAACTGCTGGCGTTCCTCGGCGACGGTTTCCCCGAGGGCCATCCGTACCAGCCGCTGATCGTCGCGCCGGTCGTCGACGAACGACCGCAGCTGTTCGTGCTCGGGTCCAGCCCCTACGGCCCGCGGTTCGCCGCCGTCAACGGCATGAGCGCCGTGTTCGCTCATCACATGAGTCCTGACCTGGCGTTCGACCTGCTGCGCGACTACCGGCGCCGGTTCGAGCCGCGCCACGACGGCGACCAGCCCTACTCGGCGATGTCGGTGCTGGCCTTCGCCAGCGACGACGCCGACGCTGTCATCGACTTCGAGGCAGCCTGGATGCTAACCCGGCGCAACATCCAGCGAGGAGTGCGGGAGCCGCTGGCACCGGAGACAGTCGGCGAGTTCCGCGAGTCCGATGAGTTCAAATCGGCCCGCGCCCGTGACGGCCGGATGGTGACCGGCGAGCCCAAGACGGTCGTGGAGCGGCTTCTGGAGATGAGAGCTCGCGCCGAGGTCGACGAGATCGTCGTTGTCACGCCCAGTCTCGACCGCGACCACCGCAAGGCCAGCTTCACCGCCATCGCCGACGCCTGGCGGCAGGCTGGCTGAGGCTACCGACGCGGGCTGATGCCGTTGTCGCGCGCAATGGCCGCCGCCTCGGTGCGGCTGGCAGCGCCGAACTTGGCCAGGATGCTGGAAACGTGCACGCTCACCGTCTTATCGGAGATGAACAGCTCGGCGGCGATCTCCCTGTTGCTGCGCCCGGCTGCCACCGACTGCAGCACCTCCAGCTCGCGCCTGGTCAGGCCGCCAAGCGCCGTTGCCTGGCGGGTGTCGGAACCGAGGCGGGCGCGCCGGCCTAGCTCGCTCAGCGCGGCTCGCAGCCGGCTCGCGCCCAGCTCGCCGGCGACGGCGGAAGCGAGCCGCCATTCCTCCTGCGCCTCATCCCGCTGGCCCGCTTCTGCCAGTGCCTCAGCTAGCCGCCATCGCGCCCTGGCTGTCTCGTAGATGAACGCGGGACCGAAGGTGGCGGCGACGTTCCGCCAGTTCTCCGGATCATTGTCGCCCGAGGCACGGCGCAGCTCGGCTTCGGCCCAGGCCAGCCAGCCGCGGCCGTCGACACCGAGACTGGCTCTCCAGCCGGGATTCGCACCCCGCCGGGCAGCGGCGGCCAGGTCCTCGGCGGCGGTCACCAGCGCGTCTGCCGGATGTCCGGCCGCGCGGGCCAGCCGGGCTTGGTCGGCGAGCGCTGAGATCCCGATCGCAGCTGGCCGGATGACCTGCGGGTTTTCCTCACCGCCGCCCCATGCCCGGGCCGCCTCGATTGTCGTGTTCACGGCGGTCACCGCGCCGGTCAGGTTGCCTGCCCAGTACGCATCTTCGGCGAACAGGCCGGTCGCGATGTACTCGGTCATCTGGTCAGACGCCAGGTACGGCGCCAGCCAGGCTTGCCGTTCGGCAACTCGTGCGCTCCCTCGCGCCACGTCGATGAACAAGGCCATCGCCGACAGCCTCGCCTCGGCGACGTTGCCGGGACGAACCGGGAACTCGTCGGCGAGCTCCTGGGCGTGCTCCCAGCTGCCGTCGGCGACGTGGGCCAGGTAGTGCAGATACAGCAGGTCCAGGCCATAGGGGGCAAGGGTCAGGCCGGTCCTGGCGGCGCGCTCGACGCCGAGATGGGCAGCAGCGGAGGCGGCCGCGAGGTTCCCCGATTCGAGCTCTACCCGAGCCAGCAGGGTACGGATGCGCAGCTCGATTTCTGGCCGGTCAGCATCGCCGACAAGCCCGAGCGCCTTCGTTGCCTGCGCGGTGGCGTCGTCGATCTGGCCAGCCCGCTCGCTCAGCAGGCTGAGCGTCGCCAGCGCGTCCGCCTGCACCCAGGGCGCGTCGGCGGCCTCGGCCGCTGCATCGGCTTCGAGCGCGCGCTGCCTGGCCTTGGCCCCGTCGGTCAGGCTCAGCGATGCCCGCGCGTAGGTCGCGAGCGCGTCGGCACGCTCCCTCGTGGGCGGGTCCGCTGGCAAGACGTCAACCGCCGCCTTCGCCACCGCGAGCGCCTCGGCGTCCTCGTCGATGTCCAGCAAGAAGAAGCCCAGCCGTTCCATCGCGCGGGTGAGCAAGCGCTGGTCGCGGTCGTCGGATTTCTCGAGCGCCGCCACCAGCCGCCGGAGCCTGCCCACCGCCACGTCGACCTCGCCGGCATCGGCCACGCTGAGAGCGGACCGGAACGCCAGCTCGCCTCGGCCGACCCCGCCCACTGTCGCCGCATCAGGGACGCGGTCCCAGAGCTCGAGAGCCTGATCGAAGTGCCGGTGCGCCTCAGCGGGTGCGCCGAGCCGCCATGTCTCCCAGCCGGCCCGCACCGACGCCGCGAACGCGCCCGGTACGTCATGACTGGCCAGGCAGTGGACGGCGAGCTCGGCTGCGGTGCCCTTGCCGGTTCGTTGCGCCAGCAGCTCGGCGAGCCGCGCGTGCAGCCGGGTTCGCTCGCCGGGCAGCAGGTCGTTGTAGATCGCCTCGCGAAGCAATGCGTGCCGGAACACCAGGCGGTCCATATCGTCGGGCACCAGCAGCTGGTGGGCGACTGCCTCCCTGATGCCCGTCTCGTAGTCGGCAGCAGTGAGGCCTGATGCCTGCCGGACCAGCTCGTCGTCGATTCGCCTGCCAGTCACGGCGGCGGCACGCAGCACTTGCTGCGTCGCCGGGGAAAGCTCCACGGTACGGGCGACCAGAAGGTCGGCCAGCCTCGCCGGGAGCTCGAGCCCGGATGTCATGGCAACAAGCAGCTCTTCCGCGTAGTACGCGTTACCCTCCGCGCGCTCGATCACCCGGCTGATCGCGGCGGCGTCCGGTCGGCCGCCCGCCAGCTGCGTCAGGTGCTGAGCCATATCAGCCGGATCGAGCGGCCCCAGCTCGATCGCGGTCACCCTGGGCAGCCGCTGGAGCTCGCCGATGAGCGGCCGCAGCGGGTGAGCGCGGCGCAGGTCGTCCGAACGGTAGCTGACGACTAGCGCAACGCGCTCGGTGCGCAGCACGCGGCTGAGAAACGTGACGAGGTCCCGCGTAGACCTGTCGGCCCAGTGAAGATCCTCCAGCACGAGAAGCACGGGGGTGATCGCCGCCAGCTCGGTCAGCATCCCCAGGACCGCACCGAAGAGCTGCTGCTGGCTGACCTCAGGCAGGTCCCCGGTCGGCGGGAGGCTCTCCTGGTCAGGGAGCAGCCGGGCCAGCACCGGCCGGGTCGCTATCGCGGCCGCTACCGGAGCGTTTCCGGCCACGCGCAGCGCATCCGCCAGCGGCAGGTAGGGCACGGTGTCGGCCAGCTCAGCGCACCTGCCGGACAGCAGCACGTATCCGCGTCCGGCAGCCTCGCGGGCCAGCTCGCTGATCAGCCGCGTCTTGCCCACGCCAGCATCACCGCTGACCAGCATGACAACCGGCTGCCCGGCTTCCGCGTCGCCGAGCAGCTTGCGCATCTGGTCGAGCTCAGCCGTCCGGCCGACTAGCGCAGTATCAAGCACATTGCCATTATCCCAGGTAGGTACGACAACAGCGGCTGATTATTGTGCCGCCGGCTTACCCGGCGGATCCGCAAGGTCGGCAGCGGGCCTGGTGTTGAGCACCCGGTCCGGGCTGATGCCCGCCCGCTCTGCGCGCTCGCAACCGTTGTCGAGCCAGTCGAGCTGCCCTGGTGCGTGCGCGTCGGTGTCGATGGCAAAGAGGCAGCCTGCCTCCGCCGCCTGCCGGAGCAGGTCGTCAGGCGGATCCTGGCGCTCGGGGCGGCAGTTAATCTCGACCGCGACGCCATGATCACGGCACGCCGCGAAGACGGTCGCGGCATCGAACTCGGATTCAGGGCGATTACGGCGGCCCGCCTTCATCCGGCCCGTGCAGTGCCCGAGCACGTTGACGTGCGGGCTGGCCACGGCTGCGACCATGCGGGAGGTCATCGGCCCAGCAGGCATCCGCAGCTGGGAGTGGACGCTGGCCACGACCACGTCGAGCCGCGCGAGAAGATCATCTCGCTGATCCAGGCCGCCGTCCTCGAGGATGTCGACCTCGATCCCGGTGAGAATGCGGAACGGGGCCAGGTCCGCATTCAGCTGTTCGATGAGCGCAAGCTGCGTCGTCAACCGCTCCGCCGACAGGCCATTCGCCACCGTCAGCCGCGGTGAGTGATCGGTCAGCGCGATCCACTCGTGACCGAGAATGCGTGCCGCCTCGGCCATCTCGAGGGGAGCGCTGCCGCCGTCGGACCAGTCGGAGTGCGTGTGGCAGTCACCGCGCAGCGCGGCCCGCATGGCGGTTCGCGGTGGCGGCTGGTATTCGGCCTCGAGCCTGACCAGGTACTCGGGCCGCTGGCCAGCGGCGGCTTGCGCGATAGCGCTCGCGGTCGCCGGACCGATGCCGCGCAGTTCCTCGAGGGTGCCATTGGCGATGCGGCGGGCTAGCTCCCCGGCTGGCAGCGCGGCCAGGACGCCCGCAGCCCGGCGGAAAGCCTGCACGCGATAGGTGGGAGCGCCCGCTCGCTCAAGCTGAAACGCGATTTGCCGCAGCGCCGGCGAAGGATCCATCCTGCTAAGTCGGCGGCGCAGCAGACCGGCGCTGTTCGATCGCCTTGTGATGGTCATACAGCTCGGCGGGCGGCGACTCGCCGCGTAGCTCGCCGACGAGCATCGCAATGGCGTGCATGATGTCCGCTGTTGCCGCCCGCAACGTGGCCGAGGTCAGCGGTTGGCCTTGGTAGCTGCTGAGGTCTACCGGCTGGCCGGCGATGACCTTCATCGATTTGCGCGGGAACGGATGGAAGCCGGGCTTGAGAGTTCCGGCCAGGCCGCCCTTCTCTCCCTTGCGATAGGGCAGCAGCTCGTGTGCTCCCCATGACGCCAGGGGAAGTACCGGGGCGCCGGTGGCTAGGGCAAGCCGCGCTGCGCCGGTCTGGCCGGTCATTGGCCACAGATCCGGATCGCGCGTACAGGTTCCTTCTGGATAGACGACCACGCACTGACCGGCCGCTAGCGCATCCTCCGCTGGCTTCAGGGCTGCCGCCGCGCCGCCGTCGCGGTCGACCGGAATCTGTCCGGTTCCTCGTACCACTCGAGCCACGAACCCGCGGCTGAACAGCGTTGACTTCGCAAGAAACACCGGGTAGTGACCGCTGGACCACAGGTAATAGCAGAGCGCGAGCGGATCTGCCTCCGAGATGTGATTGGCTGCCACGACCAGTCCGCCAGATCGGGGCACGTGCTCCATGCCGCGCCAGTCGCGGCTGGCAATCGCGCGCGACAGCGGCGGGACGACCGCGATCGTGGCACCGCGCCAGCCCCGGGAGTATCGATAGGCCATGGCAACATCCTGTCTCGTGAGCAGGCTCCCTGCACGCGATGGGTGGGCCCGCCGAGGACTCGCCACCCTCACGCGTAGGCGACCAGGCGCTTCCGCAGCATGCCCCTGGCCCGGTGCAGGCGGGACATGACTGTTCCGATTGGCACGCTCAGCATCTCGGCAATGTCGCGGTACGGATAGCCCTCCACGTCGGCGAGGTAGATCGTCGCCCGGTAGCACTCAGGCAGGTCCTCCAGAGCGCGGCGAACGTCCGAATACGCGAACTGCCCGAGTACCGCATCCTCAGCCGACTGCGCAGCCGCTGCCGGAGCCGCGGCCGTGTCGACGGCAGCGGTAATCAGTGACTCGAATTCCGGGCTCAGCACCTGTGCAGGCTCTCGCTGACGCTTGCGATAGGTGCTGACGAAGGTGTTGGCCAGGATGCGAAAGAGCCACGCCCGCGAGTTCGTGCCGGGCGTGAAATGGCGCAGGCCGGCGTAAGCCCTGGTCATGCTCTCCTGCACTAGGTCCTCGGCGTCGCTCGGGTTCCTCGTCATTCGCAGCGCCGCCGGATACAGGGCCCGCTCGTGCCGAGCGAGTTCCGTCTCGTAGACGTGATGGTCGCGCGTTGCGCGGGCGCTCGTTGACATCAATGTGTCGCCTCCTTACGAGGCGACGGCTGCCCGCCGACCCTGCACACACCAGCCGCGCAAGGTCCAGAGCGCGGGCACGGGGGTGCCCCACTTCATCATGAATCTGGCTAGGCGTCGCGGTTACGGGGGGTCAGCGAGCCGTCGCCACTTAAGCATGAACTCGAAGTATTTAAGCCGCTACTGACCGTCATGTCAACAGGGACAACTTGAACCCGTTGTGACACTCTGATCACACCAGACACCTGCGTCGTCGACGGTTCGAGTGCATAATAGCCATAAATGCCGTGAACCAGGTATTTCGTAGCACGCCTCGAGACAGCCGCCCGGCAGGCTCAGGCAGGGCAGACGGATGTGCAGACGGATGTGCAGACGGATGTGCAGACGGATGTGCCCCGGCAGCCGCCTGGCTGCCGGGGCACATCGCTGAGTTCCTCCTAGAAGGCGATCCGCCACACCCCGCGACCGTGGGTCGCAGCGTAGATGTCACCGTCAGGTCCGGCCGTAAGGTCGTCCACTACGGCGTTCGGCAGCCCGGTGCCCAGGCGCGACCACGTCGTCGCCGCTCCCTGGCCCACCGAGGCCGCAAAGACGCCCTGGTCGGTACCCAGAGCTAGCCGGCCGTGGCTGAGCACGAGGGCGTCGCCCGGGATGTCCGGCAGGTTCCCGGAGATGTCGGTCCAGCTCTGACCGCCGTTGGTGGTTTCGAAGACGTGGCCGATGCCACCGCCGGGAATCCAGTGCCGGGAGTAGCCACTGAACACGGCGTAGGCGTGTGCCGGGTTGCTCGGGTCAACCGTGACACCTGAGATGTAGCGGTCCGGCAGCCCGGCCATGCTGATCTGGTGCCAGGTGCCTCCGTAGTTGGTGGCGATACCCGAGGCAAACGCCGGCCCCGGGTTACCGCCGCCACCGACCCAGGCGGCGTAGATGGTGCTGCCGGCGCCCGTCGATGCCAGCGCGGTGACCGCGTTGCCGGCACCGGTGTCGAAGACCGAAGTCCACGAGCACGCGGTGTCAGTGCAGGCCGTGTGCCAGCCAGCTGAGCTCACCCAGACGTCCTCGCCGCCGAGCAGCCAGACATTCTTGTTCTGCTGGTCCGGCACGATCGGCGTCACGAACCGAGCGCCCCCGTCGCAGTCCGGCCGCAACGTGAGCCCGGTGACGGCCTGTGCTTCGCAGGTGGGACTGATGAAGTCGCTGAACGAGTGTCCGCCGTCGGTGGAGGTGTACATGGTGCCGTCGACGTACTCGCCAGCAACGTCGTTCGAGTTCTGCGGGTTCACGATGACGTCAAAGCCATCGCCACCCGCGGGCTCGACCATCTGGCTGTTGCCCGCTGTGAGCAACGCGGAGCCGTTGTCTTGCAGGCCGCCCCAGACGGACGTGGTGTTGCCGTGCTTCGTGGCCCTGGCGTCGTAGTACTGCAGGTCCCGCAGCGTGGCGTTCAGGTCAGTCCAGTTGCCGTCCGGTTGGGTGTCCGACAGCGGCCGGCTGTAGACGCCGCCGTCGTTGCCGATGACGATCTTGCTGTCGGTGATCATCATCGCGTGCTGGTCGGGGTGCGTGGTGTTCGGGCACGTCCCGTTGGAATCGCACGCGAAGTTGTAGTTCCAGTACGGGCTGGCGGTGATCCACGTGTTCCCGCCATCGGTCGACTCGTAGACCTCCTCGAGCCCCGCGTAGATGTGGTTGGGGTTGGCGGGGTCGACGGCGAGATCCTGGTTGTACCAGGTCTGCACGCCCGGTGAGCCGAAGGTCGGGGCTGCCGATCCGGAGTTCTGGAGCTTGGACGGGCTAGCGATCTTGGTCCACGGCCCGGTCACGCTCGCCGGGGAGCCGCTCGTCGAGAAGATGCCCTGCAGCACCGACGCGGCGTTCGCGCCCTGGGCTGCCGGCGACTGCACGATGGCGTAGAGCATGCTGCCGTCGGCGGAGTACGCGAACGTTGTCCGGCCGATATCGCTGGCGTTGATCTGGCCAGTCGGCGTTACCTGGCTGAAGGTGAGCCCACCATCAGTTGACTGGTAGAAACCGTTGAACTGCGTGTTGCCGGGCCCGTGCCAGCCGATCGCCGCGATGACGACGCCCCCGTTAGAGCCGGGCTGGATCGCCACGTCAGTCACCTGCTGGTCGTACGGCGGGTCGTCGACCGGGCCAGCCGGGTCGAGCACCTCGGTCCAGCTAGAGGCGCCTGCCGCCAGCCGGAACAAGCCGTTGTTGGTGGCCGCGTAAACGTCACCAGCACCGTCGAAGGCGAGTCGGAACACCGTGTGCGACACCAGCGGGTTGTTGCCGGTGCTGTCATCGCCGACCCGCTGCCACGTGGTGCCGTCATTGGTCGACCGGTACACGCCGGTACCGGCGTAGGAGTCCTGCGAGCTGTTCGCCTCGCCGGTGCCGACCCAGAGCGACCCGTCGGCCGGATTGACGGCCAGCGCGCCGATCGACAGCGTCGGCTCGGAGTCGAACACCGGGGTCCAGTTCTGGCCCTCATTACTCGATCGCCACACACCACCAGCAGCAGCGCCTGCGAACCAGGTGCCGTCGGGAGTAGTCGTCAGTGCCGTCACGCGGCCGCCGACGAGAGAGAAGCCTGCGCCGATGTTGGACCAGAAGGGGTCGGTGTAGTTGGACGGCTGGGCGTTGTACGGCTCGTTGGTGAATTCCTGCCAGCTACCGCCGGTCAGGGGCAGCGATGATGCCTGCTGTTGGGCAGCCACCAGGGCCTGGCCAGAGACGACGTCCGCCGGAGCCGTGCGCTCGAAGTCATACTGCGCTTGCTGATCTGCCAGGTCCTCATCGCCGCCGGTGTGAGTGGCCGTCGGCTGTCCGCCGTGGGTCTTCGCGTCGTTCTTGAAGGACTGTTGACGTGCGCCTGCGCCGTGGACGCCGCCCGCACCAGCCGAGCCCACTCCGGTGAGGGAGAGTACTGCTACAGCGGCGACCGAACCGACAAGCGCCAGCCGCCACAGCCGGGGCAGAGAATGCATACCGCCTCCATTCGTCCCCCCCGGTTCTGTTGTCAGGCCCCCGCCCCGATCAGCCCGCGCCGCATAACTTGCGGTGAATCGACCCTGCACCGCAAACAACGACGTCGTTCTAGCGCTGAATGCTCTCAGATAGCTGAGGGCTAGCTCAAGCCCCAGTTCCGCCGGTCAGCTCGATGGTCAGCCGGCGGCGTTCAGCCAGCGGACCGGCGCTCCGGCCCCAGCGCGGCGGAACGGCTCCAGTTCCGCATCCCAGGGCTCGCCGATCAGCCGCCCGATCTCGTCCTCCAGCGAGCCGCCGAGCGCCGGGTGCCGCGGCCCGTGCATCTCGCGCAGGGGGCCGAGCCTGGTGTTTGCGCCGCGGCCAGATGTGCGCGCCGACGCCGCGAGCTCGACGGCCGCGCGCAGCCGGTTCTCCGGCACCAGGACGTCTCCGTTGGCCGCCATCACTGCGCTGAAAGTACCAAGCACGGGCGTGTGGCTGTACCGCACTGCGTCACAGCCAGGGCTGGCCTCCTCGGTTACCTCGAATCTCACGAGGTTCCAGGCCGCCAGGGCCGACGTGATTGCACCCGCAGCACCGGGGTTGCCGTTCCAGGTCAGCTCGGCCCGCAGCGAGCCGGGCGCAGCGGGCTGATCGACCCACGGCAGGCCAGCAGGTACGCCAAGAACCCCGGCCACGGCCCACTCAATGTGCGGGCTCAGCGCCGGGGGCGCACTATGCACGTGCAGCACGCCACGTACGGACACCCAGACCTCCCTGCAGCAGACGAGGTGCGTCTTCCCCTACGACCTTGCTACCGCGGGCATTTCCGGGCGTGATTCCGCGACACATTGTGCCGTATGGCCGGCGTCAGCACCAGCACCAGCACCGATTGCGCCGCAGTATGGGTGCGAATATTCCAAACGGGCGGCCATTTACGTCGCGGCAAGCGCCGCGGACAAGCGGGACTCTGCTTGCGGGCCAGCGCGTGATGTGATGACACCATGATCCCCGCGGCGCCCGGCCCAGTCGCGCTGGCCGACCAGGACGCCGCCGCGCTGCCCTTTCTCGCCGACATGTACGGACTGCAACTCGACCAGCTGGCCGCATTACTTGGCATAACCACTCGCCAATCCCGTCTGCTGGTAGCCCGCTGGGTCAGCCGCAAACTCGCTGAGTCGGCAACGCTCAGCCCTGGTCCGCCCTGGGTCTGGCTGACCAGAGCCGGATTACGCGCCGTCGGCGCCCGGTACCCGGCCGCCGCTCCGGCGCTGCCGCGGCTCGCGCACCTGCGTGCCGTCACCGCAGTCCGGCTGGCGCTGGAATCAGTGGCGCCCTACCGCGACGGCAGTGCGCACTGGCGCAGCGAGCGGCACCTGCGTGCGCGGATCGGCGGCCGGGTCGGCGCCCGCGATCACCTGCCGGATGCCGAGGTGCACTGGCCGGACGTCCCGATGCCGGGACCATCCCCGGCCTGGGCGGGCGAGTGCTGGGCGATCGAGGCCGAGCTCACCCCCAAGACCGTAGCCCGGACCACGGCGATCATGCGCGAGGTGCTCACCCGGACCGGTGATTACGGCGGCCCGGCCGCGCAGGCGCGAGTTCCCGGCGAGCCACCGCGACACGTCAGGGTCGTGTACCTGTGCTCCCCCGCCGCCGCCGGCACCGTCGGGCGCGCCAGGGACGCGCTCGGCAGCCTGGGTGCGCGGATTGAGATCCGCCCGCTGCCCGCCGTTGCCTACCTCGCCGGTGCCCGGTGACACCTCGCGCGCGCACCGTGCTCCGGGTGGCCAGGCGCCTCGTCCGCGCCGTCGTCGTGCTGGCTATCGCGCTCGGGCTGCTCCCGGTCGCGCTGGTCGCCGCGATCGCCGTGGCCGTCGCCTGGCGCCAGGGCTGGCGGCCAGCCCGTCTCTTCCGGGCGGCGGCCTGGTGCCTGCCGATGGTCGCTGTCTGGCTCGCCGCGACCGCACTGACCAGGCACTCGCTCTGGCCGGCCGCCGATGCGCCCCGGCTTGCCTGGCTCGCGATATGGCGCCACGGCGACTACCTTGCCGCTGCCGTACTCGCGGCGCCGGTCGCGATCCCGTTAGGGCTGCTCGCGGCCGGGTGGGCCTGGTCGCGGCGGCTGGCTGCGATGGCGGCCGGAGCCGGCGGCCGCTCGCCCGCCGCGGCAGTAATCTTCGACGCCCGTCAGTGGCGGCACCAGGTCCGGACCGCGCGGGCCCGCATCGCCCCGCCAGGTGCCATCCCGCTGCTCACCGGCCGCGGCGACTTCGTGGCCGGCGCCGTCATCCGCGCCGTCGGTCATCCGCAAGCCACGCTCACACGGCTGCCCGCCGACCGGCTCCGCTCGCACCAGATCGTGATCGGCGGAACCGGCACAGGCAAGAGCACGCTCCTGTTACGGCTGTGGGCGGGCTTTATGGCGGCGGGCCTGGCCCAGCACGCGGCGGGACTGACCGGGCCGCCGCTGCTGGTCGTCCTTGACTGCAAGGGCGGCGCCGACGCCAGGCGCCTGGCTGACCGTGCCCGCCGCGTGCTGCGAGAGGCCGGGGCACGGAACGTGGCCGTCTGGCCCGATGCCGCTTCGATGTCGCTGTGGGATCTGCCA
Organism: uncultured Actinomycetota bacterium; assembly: GCA_963718765.1. Classification (GTDB taxonomy): domain Bacteria; phylum Actinomycetota; class Actinomycetes; order Streptosporangiales; family Streptosporangiaceae; genus JAJYUU01. The sequence continues at coordinate 245,515 of CAVQZV010000011.1, read as the reverse complement.
CCGGGACAGCTCGTCACGACGCTGGTCGACCTGATCGAGCACGGCACCGGCGGGGCGGCCTACTACACCGACGTCATGGAGGCCGTCGTCTCCCTCGCGGTCGAGGCGCCCGCTGGGCCGCCGGTCAGCACGCACGGCTTGCTCGCCCGGCTAGATACCGGCTGGCTCGAGACCGCCTACGCGGGGTCAGCCGAGCAGTTGCTGATCGTCCGGTCGGCGGCCCGCCAGCTGCCCGACATTGCGCTGCGGTTCCGCGCGGTGTTCCGTCGGCTCGGTGCCGGGCTGGACGGCCCGGGCGGTCTCGGGGACGCTGACGCGTGGTACTGCATTCTGGAAGGCACCGCCGAGGTGGCGGTCGCCGAGGCCCAGGCGCGCGCCTTAGTCGACCTGCTCGCCAGTTACGTGACCACACCGCTGCAGCCGGCCCGGCAGGTGCTGCTGGCGGTCGATGAGTTCAGCGCGGTCGCCCGGCGGCTGCCGATCTGGCAGCTGTTTGAGCGGGCCCGTTCCCTGGGTCTCTCGGTCCAGGTCTCGGCTCAGTCGTGGCACGGCCTGGCCGCCAGGGAAGACGACCGCTACCGGCTGGCTACCACCGCCGAGGGCGGCATCTGGCTGCTCCGCACGCCCTATCCCGAGCCGGTGGTCGCCCTCGCCGGACAGCGCGCGGCGGTCGACACCGCCCGGCGGCTCACCGGCTGGCTGCGGTGGAGCCAGACCGGCACCTCGCAGCTTCGCCTGGTTCCGGTCGCTGACCCCGAACTGGTCCGCGGCCTGGATACCGGGCAGGCTGCCTACCTCTACCGGGGAGGCGTTACGTTCACGCAGGTCAAGCGGCTGGTCGCCGGGCCCGCCGCACTGCTGGCCGAGCCGGCCCAGGCACGAGCGCCGACCCAGGCAGCTGAGCCCGCCGGGACAACGCCGCCTTCGGATCCGGCCCAGCCGGGAGCAACGCTGCCGGACGTCACCGCCTTCCTGGATGAGGTCTTCGGGAGCTGGCCGTGAACAGCCCGTTCGAGGTCCTCGGCCTGCCTGCCAGCGAAGGGATGACCGACGACGACATCCGGTCGGCGTGGCGGCGGATCGCCGCCGCCACGCACCCGGACCGGGCGGACGGCGGTGATCCGGCGGCGTTCGCTGCGGCCGCCGCGGCCTACACGCTGCTGCGCACGCCGGCGGGGCGTGGTGAGGTGCTGGCCGACGTCAGCGAGCCAGGCAGCAGCCGCGTGCGGAACGGCCCCGTTCCCCGCACAAACTGGCTAGCCTCAGCGGCCGCGACCACCGCATGGCGGATCCGCCACGGGCGGCAGGGCCGGCTCACCGTACGGCTGCTCGGCGCCGGAGCAGCCGGAGCGGTCGGCGTCGTCGCGGTCGGCTGGCAGCCGGCCAGCGCCGCCATCATCACCGGAGCCCTCACCTGGCTGTTCCGCAGCGGACGAACCGACCTCGCCAGGCCGCGTTAGGCAGTCGCGAAATCGGCACACGCCATCGTGCCTGCAGCCGATAGTGTCGACAAGCATCAGCGGCCGTTGCCTTTACACAACCGGGGCCCCGCTCTCCCCAGTTCTGTCAGCAACGACCGCTGATATTACATTCGACGCCTAACACGCGGCAGTGGTTCACACGCCGGCAGAAATCGTTTGGACCGGCGACCGCGCCGAGGCTGACTGCGTTCGCGGCGAAGTAGCCTTGGCCGGTGTTCTCGCCTTGTGGCCCGTCTGTCCGTGAACTGACGATGCAGGCGCTGTCGTCGGTCGAGGGCGGCTACGACCTGCTCGCTCCGAAGTTCGACCACACGCGTTTCCGCACCCCCGATAGCGTGCTGGACGCGACCGCCGGCGCATTGCGCTCGCTCGGCCCGTTCGGCACGGGAGTCGACGTGTGCTGAGGCACCGGCGCGGGCACGCGGGTTCTCGGATCCGTGTGCCAGGGACCGATCACGGGTGTCGACTTCAGCACCGGCATGCTCGCGCATGCGCGCCTAACGCACCCGGACTCTGGGTGGATTCGAGCCGACGCCCGCGCTCTGCCCTTCGCCAGCGGGTTTGACCTGGCGGTCAGCTTCGGAGCCCTCGGTCACTTCCTGCCCGCCGAACGGCCCGCGCTGTTCGCCGGGGTGTACCGCGCGCTGCGGCCGGGTGGGGTCTTCGCCTTTCCGGTCGGCGCTCCGCTGCCCGTCACCTCGGTCTGGTACTGGGCACTGGCCGGGTTCGACCTTGCGATGCGGGTCCGCAATGCGCTGTGGCGGCCAGCATTCGTCATGTACTACCGCACCTGCCCGCCGCGCGCTGTCCGCAACGACCTGACGGCATCCGGATTCACCGTGTCCACCGTCCCCCTGACGGCTCTGGGCATGCGCGAGGACGGCAGTCCGCGGTTCCGGCTCGTGCTCGCGCGCAGACCGGGCGAGTGACGCCGCGCGATTAATCGGTATGGCCGATGACGCGAAGCAGCGCCCTTCGGCTTGCGTCCTCGAACGAGAGCTGGCGAGTTTCGCGTGCTCTGACGACAAGCCACACAGCTGTGAGGACGGCGCATCCGCGAAGAATCTCGTGCTCCTCGAGACTTAGCTCCTGCCCGTAACCATCCAGAAACGCTTCACGCAGGTCGGGCCTGGTGGCCCACACACCGAGATGCAGGCGGGCGAAATCTGCGACGCGTGCGTCCAGGCCTGACCATTCGAAGTCGATGACGTGCACGGCGCCATGGTGGATGAGCCAGTTGCGGGGTGTGTAGTCGTGGTGGCAAGGGACTTGAGTCGGGACAGGGACGTCGGCCAGCGTTGCAATTTGTGCGCCAGCCAGGTTCAGCGTGCGCGGTTGCAGCAGGGCCGCGGCGGCAGGCTTGAGCCGTTCGAATTGCTCGAGTTTGACTGCTGGGAAGTCTGGCCACGACTGGGCTGGCTGCGCATCGTGGAGGCTACGCAAGATCGTTCCGGCTGCGCGCTGAACGTGCCGTTCGGCCGATCGGTCAGCGGGAAGTCCGCTGGCCTCGGACGCTGGCCACGAGGTCGCCTCCCCCGGTGCCGCGGACAGGATGATCGCCTGCAGTGACTCGTCGAAGGCACGCAGTCGCGGCGCTGCGCCCTGCAGTGCGGGAACCCACCTGCGATATGCGGTCAGCTCTGCGTAGTAGCGGGCCGGGCTTGCGTGGCGCTTGAGGAACCAGATGATGTCGCAGGCGTCGCGTACGCGAAGAACCGACGACATCCGGTGTCCCCAGCTGCAGTCCGAAAGCAACTCACAGGGTCCAAGGACTCGTTCCGCATATTCGAGCAGGCGATCCAAGGCACGATCTCCATTCCCGGTTTCTGCACAGAAATGCCCGCACGCCGACTTATGCCTGGGTGCTGCAAGGGGCTCGCACGCTGGCCACTTACCGGTGCGAGGTTGAGAACGCTCGGCCTAACCGCATCACTCGGATCTGCTGCCGCCTGAAGGGTTCTACTGTCAGGACTGGCTGTCGCGCGGCTGACGCGCTTTCCGGGTGGTGACAACCCTGCGTTTGCGCAAGGACTCGAGCCATTCCTGCCCGCTGAGCAGGCGCGTGGTCTTGCCCGACCTGACCTCGCCCGCCGCGGCAACTGCCATCGCGACGCTGGCAGCGGTCATATCATCAGCTGCCTCATACACGACGACCAGGTCATACTCGCCGAACGGAAAGCCCGCCACCACGATCGTGGCTCCCAGCTCCTCTAGGGCCGGCGGATCACTTCTACCGGGTCTTGCGGCGCCTTCAGCTGTTCCGCCATTGACTTGGCGGTGTAGGAGGCCTGGTACATGTAGAGCGGCATCGAGTTTCCCCTTGGCCGGGAGCGAGCGAACAGACTGAATAGACCACTGCGGTCAAAGATCGTAGACCCGGCTCAGTCAGGCCCACCAGCCTCCGCCTCTCCGACTATGCCGACCACCGGGCCGGCGACAGCGACGGCTCCTGGCAGAGGCGCCTGGTCACACACCGAACTCCGCCAGCCGGGCGCGCTCTTCCTCGCTGAACGGGACCACCGCACGCAGATCCTGGTTCCAGCGCACCGTGATCACGCGCGCCTCGGCGGCCACGTCACCGTTCGCCGTTCGAAGGGTCTCGCGGGTCGTCAGGCTGGTCGTTCCCATCCGATCCACGGTGATCTCGACGCTCACGCTCCGGTCCGCGTGGCGGACCTCGGCCCGAAAGTCGATCTCGAGCCGCACCACCACGTATATCGGATCTCCCAGTGCACGCAGGTAGAACGCGTCGCGGGCCTCCTCGAGATAGGTGAGGTAGACCGCGTTATTGACGTGACCCAGCGCATCGGTATCCCGCCAGCGCACGTTGACCTGGTGCTCGAAGACCGGCGCCACGCACTGCTCCTTCTCCCTGCGCGAGCGTTAGCGCTGCAGCACCGGCAGTTCCCGCCCGGGGTGAGCGTCCCTGGCCATGATGCTGAGCGTTCCCCGACTCTAGCTGCGAACGTAACCCCCGGCCGCTCCTGGCTGCGTTCGCCGCGGCGAGCACGCTCAACGGGTGCCGATCACCATCGCGACGTGGACGCGCTCGCGGAATCGATCATCAGGGGCGAGAGCGGCGCGGACCTGCTCGGCGAAAGCGGGCCGCTGGCCGGCCGCCGGCATCCGGCTGCCCATCGCTGAGTAGATGCCGCCGACCAGCTGGTCCATGTCAAGGGTCGCGACGTAATCGACGGCGGTGGTGACCACGTCAAACCCTGTCGCAGCCAGAGCTTCGCGGTAGCGTCGCTGGCTTTGCTCGTCGGTCCCGCACGCAGAAGTCAGCGTCGTGCCCAGCCGATGCTGAAGGAAGTCACGCAGCGCGCGGGACCAGTCGGTTTCCTGCAGCCACAGCGGCGTCCCGTTGGTGACCACCGCGATACCGCCGCCTTTGCGAACCAGCGGGACGACAGCCCGGAACAACTCCTGGTGATCCATCCAGTGCAGGGCCTGAGCGATCGTCACCGCGCCAACCCGCCCGTTCCCCAGAAAGCAGCGCAGCGCCGGGATATCGGTGTCGGCCCCCAGCATCCAGATCACGTTGTGCACGTCGGCGTCGCGGGCAGCTTGCCGGGCGCAGTCGAGCATGTCCGGCTCAACGTCCACGCCGATCACCGCTCGTACGTGCCGGGCCATCGGCAGGGCCAGCTGGCCGGTGCCGCACCCCAGATCCACTGTGACGTCCTGACCGGTCAGTTTGAAGGCGCGCACAAGAGCATCAGTGACGGCGCTGGGGTATCCGTGCCGGTACCGGTGGTAGAAGCGGGCTGCCTCGCCGCCGAAATCGCGCTTCACGGCGTCAGCATCCCATCGGGAATGTGAGTTGCAAAGGCGGTTCAGCTGGCGGCCGAGGCGGTTATCTAGCCTCCGCCCGCGGAGGCGCTCACTTCGCGGTCTGTACGGCCTCGGCAGCGGTCTCGATGAGCTGCACCACATCATCAGGGTGGGAGACCATCGCCACGTGGTTCGTCGGGATCTCGACGGTGGCGGCGCCCATGCGGGCGGCGAACTGGCGCTCAGCATCGGGCGGGATCGCCTGATCGCCGTCAGCGACCATGAACCAGGACGGGTGTGACTTCCAGGCCGGGACGCCCATTACCTCGTTGAGGGCGGACCATGACAGCGGCTGCTGCTCGGCATGCATGACCCGCGCCTTGACCGGGTCGACGTCGGCCGCGAAGTGGTTCACGTAGTCGTCCTCGGGCAGCCAGGCGAAGCCTTGCTCGTCGATATCCAGATGCGCCAGTGCTGGAGTAGGCGGACCCTGCGCCAGCAGGGCGCCGATCGATTCGCCCTCATCGAGACCGAAGGCCGCGATGTAGACGAGAGCATCGACATTCGGCGCATTGGTGCCCAAAGCCGTAACTATCTGACCGCCGTAGGAGTGGCCTGCGACGACGGTGGGGCCGTCCTGGCGGGCCAGCACCTCGCGCAGCCGGGCAACATCGGCGGCCAGCGAGGATTCCGGGAACTGCGGCGCGGTGACGCTGTTGTAGCCGTCGGCCTGCAGGCGCTCGATGACCGCGCTCCAGCTGGAGCCGTCGGCCCACGCGCCGTGGACGAGGACGATATTCGGTCGAACACTCATGAGTGCTCCCCTCCCCGATAGCCCTCTCCTGACCAGCCATCACTGCCCGCTTACTACCGGTTTCATGGCTTGACGGCTGATCCTGGGATTCGTCGTTCTGGCTGCCGCCGTGCACGGCCGCTGCTGACCTCAGGTACCTTTCAGGGTTGCTTCCATTGTCCGCCCGAGCGACTCGACGAGACGCGGCGGGGACCCGCCCGGACGGGTCGTGCAAGGTCGGCTTGCGGCTGCCTCGCAGCAGGACTGGCCTTGCGGTCCGGCGCTAGCTGCTGCGGAACTGCTTGCCGAAGTTCACCATGCCGGAGCCGGACGGCCAACCGGGCCGAGCGAGCACCGCGGCGTTCGCCGGCGGGTCGCCGGATCCAACTGGCGGCGGTGATACCGACTGCACGCTGCTGGCGCTGCAGATCGCATCGGCATCGTTATCCGGGCCCGGTACCTGGCTGCTCGTCGGGATCGTGCCGCGCGCAGCCACCGGGATCCTGGCTGGCAGGAGCACGTCACCGAGATTCCGCGCGTTCGCGTCGCGGGCCGTCAGCGGCTGCAGGCCGAACGTCGTCTCGATGAACCGAAGCGTCGACGTGTGCTCATACGGCCCGGAGTGCACGACCCTCGGGGCCGCGTGGCTCGACACCACGATGGCGGGTACCCGGAAGCCCAGCTGGGTGTAGTCCGGTATCAGCTGGCCGTCGGTCGGCGTCGTGCCGTCGCCGGTGTGGTCGACGGTCGAGGGGTCGGTGTTGTCGATGGCGTGCGGCGGCGGGACGTGGTCGTAGAAACCGCCCCACTCGTCGAAGGTGATGACGAATACCGTGCTGTCCAGGTAACCCGCATCCGCGAGCGCGTGGTAGGCGTCGGCGATGAACCGCTCGCCCAGCCGGATGTCTGCGAGCGGATGGTCGTCGGCAGACGTCCCGTTGCCCTCGGTGTCGAAGGCGGGGTCGATGAAGCTGACGTTCGGCAGGTTCCCCGCCCCGACCGTGTCGATGAACGAGGGCCCGAGCAAGGACAGCGGAACGCCGGCCGCGTTCTGCTCGCCGGTATAGAACGGGCGCCAGAACGGCAGGTACTTCGCGCCCCACAAGCCCAGGTACGGCAGGTCGCGGAAGAAGTACGCGCCGGTCGGGATGCCCTTGCTGTTCGGCACCGGCGAGAGCTGATCCCAGATCGTCGCCAGCGTGGACATCGTCGCCGTGTTGTGGTCCCGGTCGGTGCGGGCCGCGTGCTGGTAGAACCGGTTCGGGAAGGTCTCCCCCGCGAACGAGCAGAAGTAGCGGTCCAGCACGGTGTAGCGCTGAGCGAGCGCGCCGATCACCGGCAGGTCCGGTACGACCTTCCTGCTGCCGTTGCGGTTGCGGTTGGTGTAGTAGCCGATCGGGAAGGTGTTCGCGGCCGCCAGTGTCACGCCTGGGTTACCCGCTGGCGCCGTCGCCCGCTGCAGGAAGCCGTCCATCTTCCCGAAGTTGTGCTGGACGAGCCAGCCTTCCCAGCTGTGGTCGGGGTCGGAGTACCCGCAGCCCTGGAAGTCGGGCGCGAGCGGGTAGTTCCGATAGAAGTTGCCGTCGGATGACTGGAAGACCAGGTCGTGGCGGCCGTCCGCACCAGGCAGCCAGGACAGGAAGTGGTCGAACGAGCGGTTCTCCATCATCAGGATGACCACGTGGCTGATCCCGCGGGATCCAGCCGGGGTCAGCGCGGGGGCGGCGTTCGCCGCCGTGTGGGCGAGTAACTCGGGGGCCGTCAGGGCCGCGCCAGAGGCGGCCATGAGCTGAAGAACGGTGCGTCGTGTCAGCATGACGCCCAGTCTGTTCCATTTGCCTGGCCAAAGCCAGGCCGGATCCGTGGCGGTGCGGTGACGGCGCAGGAAACGGCTGGCGAACTGCCCGCCGCCCCGTCCCTGTGCATGGCCGGCAGCGCTGGCCGAGGCTGGCTCCAGCGGCCTCTGCCAGAATCGGGTCATGCGGCACCCGGCTGAGGTCGTCGGCTTTGCCCTGGGAATGGTCGCAGTCATTGCGGTCGCCCGCGGGCTCGCCGATCGGTTCCGTGTGCCGTACGCGATCGTGCTGACCGGCTGCGGCCTGCTCTACGCGGTGCTGCCACTCCCCGCCGTGCCGCTCAATCCCGAGATCGTGCTGTGGCTCATCATTCCGCCGCTGCTGTACGCGGCCGCACTGCGGGCGAGCCTGGTGGCGATCCGGGCCGACTGGCGGCCGATCGGCAGCCTATCCATCGCGCTCGTGCTGCTGACCGCTCTCGCGGTCGGCTGGTTCATCTTCCTCGTGGTGCCGAGGATCACGCTGGCAGCCGGGATCGTGCTCGGCGCGGCCGTCGCGCCGCCCGACCCGGTTGCCTCGCTGTCCATCGGGCGCCGAGCGGGGCTGCCGTCTCGGATGCTCACGCTGATCGGCGCTGAGGGCATGCTCAACGACGCCACCGCGCTGACGCTGCTGGAGGTCGCGGTCGCCGCAACCATCGGCGGCGGTTTCTCGGTCGCCGTAGCTTTGGGCGAGTTCCTCTTCGCAGCCGTTGGCGGGCTGCTCATCGGGCTCGCCTTTGGCTACCTGCTACGACTCGCCCGGCCCCTCCTGCGGGATCCAGTCCGGGCCAACGTGGTGTCGCTAGCGACTCCGTTCGCCGCCTACCTCGCTGGCCAGTCGGCTCACGTATCTGGCGTGCTCTGCGTCATCATCGCCGGACTGATGGCCGCGCACGACTCGCCGCGCGATGAGTCAGGCGTGAGCCGACTGCAGACGGACGCGGTGTGGCAGTTCATCGAGTTCGTCCTCGAGGGAGTGGTGTTCCTGCTGATCGGCGCGCAGCTACCCGCTGTGCTGCGCGGCGTGAACGCCGAGCCCGCGGGCCTGACGGCCAGCGCGATCATCGTCACGCTGGCGGGCGTGCTGTTTGTGCGGCCGATCTGGCTGTTCCTCACCCAGTCGGTTCCCCGGATGGTCGGCTGGCGCCTCGGTCACCACGCTCCGCCGCTGACCGGCCGCGAGCTCGTGGCGCTGAGCTGGGCGGGCACCCGCGGCGTCATCACGCTGGCGGCCATCTTCTCGGTGCCGCTGGTCGTCAACAGTGGCCGCCCGTTCCCCGACCGGGACCTGCTGCTGCTCTGCGCTTACATCGTGGTGCTGGTGACTCTGGTTGGCCAGGGGCTGACCTTCGGGTTGCTGCTGCGTCGGCTGGGCCTGAAGGCGGACGATGCCGAGGACGCTCAGATCCGGCACGAGGCCCGGCTGGCTGCCATCGCCGCCGCGCTGCATACGGTCGACGATATGCAGGCCAGTCACGAGATTCCGGCCAACGTGGCCGACGGCATGCGGGCTTCGCTCCGGCGCAGGGCAGACCGGCACGAGAAGTTGTACAGCATGCTGGCGGATACCGAGGGCGACATCGGCTGGACGCCCCAGCTCGAGGCAACCGTCCGCGCCCAGCACGCAGTCATCGACGCTCAGCGCGAGGAGCTGGTGCGCTGGCGGGACGGCGGCCGGATGTCCGACGACAGCCTTCGCACGCTGCAGCACGAGCTTGATCACGAGGAGAGCGTGCTGCCGGGTAGTTAGCTCGCCGGCTTCGGGTGGCTCTCCGGCTGGTCGATGACGCGCAGCCAGCGGCCGTCGCTCTGGCGCTGAGTGACCTGGACCCTGATTCCGGTGCCGTCCTTGGCTGGGGTCGAGGTCAGGGCCAGGTTGCCGTGGCGGATGGCGGGCAGCGACTCCTCCTGCGGCACCGGCAGCCGCGCGTGTGCGGCGAACTCCGCCAGCACCGCACGGATAGCGTCCCGTCCGATGGTGGTCTGTCCCGGCGGGTACGCCATGACCGCATCGGGCGCGTACAGCTCGGCCATGCCGTCGGCGTCGCGCTCGTTGAGCCGCTGCACGAACAGCGTGGTGATCTCCTCGGGGGTCCGGGCCTTCTCGCGTGTCGTCGTAGCCATCGGTGGCTCCTTTCGGCTTGTTATCCGTGCTTTCCAGCCTGGCGCCCCATCGGCCAGAAGTCCAAGAGATCCTTCTGCCAGTGACTATAATCAACAATTATGGAATTGCATCAGCTCGCCTACCTCGTCGCGGTGGCAGACGAAGGCAACTTCACGAGGGCTGCCGAGCAACTGCTGGTCAGCCAGCCGGGCGTCAGCGCCCAGATCCGGCGGCTCGAACGGGAACTGGGTGAGGAACTGCTGGACCGCTCCGGCCGGCGGGTGCGGCCGACGGCCGTCGGTGCAGCCGTGCTGCCGTACGCACGGGCCGCGCTGGCTGCTGTCGACGGTGCCCGGATCGCGGTGAGCGAGCTGACGGGGCTGCTGCGCGGGCGCGTTGCGATCGGCACGGTCACTTCGCCCAACGTCGATATGGCCGGGCTGCTTGCGGCTTTCCACCAGGTGCACCCGATGGTCCAGATCGCCCTGTCGAGCGGAGACTCTGACCAACTCACCGCCGGTCTGATGACGGGTCAGCTGGACGCGGCGATCCTCAGCATCGGCACGGCGGCGCCGGACGGCCTGGATACTCAGGTGATCGTCGACCAGCCCATCGTCGCGGCCGTCGGCCACCAGCACGAGCTGGCCGGCCGGGGCGTCGTCACCCTGCCAGACCTGGCGGACCAGCCGCTGATCAGTCTGCCGCGCGGTTCCGGGCTCCGGGCCAGGCTGGACGAGGCGTACACGGCCGTCGGCCTCTCGCTACACGTCGCGTTCGAGGCGAGCACGCCCGAGGTTGTCGCGGACCTCGCTGCGCACGGGCTAGGCGTGGCGTTCCTGCCCGGCCCATTCGCCGAGTTCCGCAAGGACGGGCTGGCGGTACTGCAGATCGACCCGCCCGGTATTCGGGGGCGCCTGGTTCTCGCCTGGCGCGCCTCCGGCCCGCCCAGCCCGGCGGGCCGGGCGCTGGTAGCCGACATCCGCGGGCAGCTCAGCTAGTGCGCTCGGTGCCCCGCGTGCCGACGCGATATCATGGGATATCACTGGAGGTAGCCATGACTGACTTGCTGATCCGCGATGTGCCCGACGACGTGATCGCGGCCGTCGATGCCCGGGCGAGTCGGCTCGGGCTGTCGCGTAGCGAGTATGTCCGCCGTCGACTCGCACAGGACGCAGCCGCGAGCGGCCCGTCCGTGACAACACAGGACCTCGCGCGCTTCGCTGAGGCCTTCGCTGATCTCGATGACCCTGCCGTTATGTCGCAGGCCTGGCGGTGACTGACTGGCTCATCGACAAGTCTGCCCTGGTCAGACTCGCCGACAGCCCTGACGCCGCCGAGTGGGCGGAGCGGATTGAGCGTGGGCTTATCCGCATCAGCACTGTTACCAGGCTCGAAGTCGGTTACTCCGCTCGATCGGGAGCCCACCTGCGCGCGGGCTTGCAGCAGCCACCGCTGGCGGCGATGCCTGTCGAGTACCTGACACCGGCGATCGAAGATCGTGCCGTTGAGATTCTCACGCTGCTGGCCGACCGCGGCCAGCATCGCGCGCCGTCGATCCCCGACCTCATCATCGCCGCCACCGCCGACCTAGCCGGGCTCATGGTCCTTCACGTCGATAAGGACTTCGAGATCATCGCGAGCATCACGGGCCAGCCCATCGAACGGCTGAAGGTCAGCTAGTCACCCCGAGGTGGCGGCGTCGAGGATCTGATTGCTTCGGCATTGCGCCGGCTCTGACCGGCGCAGAACCGGTCGGCGCACCTGCGAATCTCGCCCCGGGAGCACTGCCGGCGACGGCTGACGTAGCGTGGACTGGTCAGCCTCGTCTGCCCGACCGGGGGCGTCGTCGGTGCGGGGGCCGCGCGCCGGTGTCATGCGCCAGCGGAGGGGGAACAGCGATGACAGAGCACCAGCACGAGTCAGAGGATCTAGAGGACTACGAGGTCCTCGACTCATCCGACACCCTCGCAGGCTCGCCGGGAGATGACCCGCTCGACCGCGGTGTCGTGACCCCGGAGCGCTGGTCGGCACCGATCAGATCCGGTGGCACGGCGGACGAGCAGGCAGAAGGCGAGTCCCTCGACGACCTGCTCGCCGAGGAGGAGCCGGACGTCAACGCCCGGGATTACGGCGATGACGACATCGCCGACCTCGACGAGAACGCACCCGGTTATGACGTCCGTCGGTTCCTGAGTGCCGAAGGTCCAGATCGAGCGGGCCGGCCTGTTCCCCAGAATGACGACGACGAGGGCGAGTTCGTCGACGACGGGGAAGCTATCGGACGTGACGCCGGGATCGACAGCGGCGGGGCGACAGCAGAGGAAGCGGCTGTCCATGTCCTGGACGACGAGGAGGACTCAGTCGAGCCAACCGGGGAGGACCAATGACCAGCTACCCAGATGACGTGCTCGGCGGACCGGACCGCCCGGCGCACGAAGACGAGCTCGGCGAGGACGCACCGGGCCGCGAGGACGAGCTCGGCGGCGGGGACAGCGCTGCGCACGAAGACGAGCTCGGCGAGGACGCACCGGGCCGCGAGGACGAACTCGGCGGCGGGGACGCGCCGGGTCGCGAGGACGAGCTCAGCAATCCCGACGAGGGCTGACCGCAGGCGCTACCCCGGATCCGGTTCGGGCAGCGGCCGCCACAGGTCGGTGATGCCAACATTTAGCTCGGCCAGCAGGCGGCGCAGCAGGGGCAGCGACAAGCCGATCACGTTGCCCGGATCGCCCTCGATGCTGTCCACGAACGCCGCGCCGCGGCCGTCGATGCTGAACGCGCCGGCGAGCTGGAGCGGCTCGCCAGTCGCGACGTAGGCGGCGATCTCCGCTGCCGTTGGCTGCCCGAACCGGATCACGGTGGCAGCGACGCCGCTGGCCTGACGGCCGGACTGCCCGTCGATGAGCCGGTGCCCGGTGTACAGGACGCCCTCTCGGCCGGCGAGCCGGTGCCACAGGGCTGCGGCCTCACTCGCCGTCGGCGGCTTGCCGAGCGCCGACCCGTCGAGGTCAAGCATCGAGTCGCAGCCGAGCACCAGGTCATCATCCGGCCGGAGCGCGGCGACCAGAGCCGCCTTCCGCTCAGCAAGCACCGCCACGAGCGCGGCCGTGCTGAGAGTCCCCGGGTCGGACTCGTCAGCGCCGCTCACGACGACCACCGGATCGATCCCGGCGTCGCGCAGCAGCCGCAGCCGGGCCGGTGATCCGGACGCCAGCACGAGCGTCCTGGCTGGCAGGCGCGCCACCGCTGACCTAGGCCGGCAAGCTGCCGGGCCGCGGGCCGGTCGCGACAGGCCGGGCCGGATCGGCGATCCAGGCAGACCAGGAGCCCACATAGAGCGCCGCGGGTATGCCTGTCAGCTGCAGCGCCAGCACCTCGTGTGCTGCGGTGACACCCGAGCCGCAGTAGACGCCCACCGGATGCACTCCGTCTGCGACCGGCTCATCTCCGTTCAGCGCTACCGGGATTCCCATGCTCGAAAACCGTGACCGCAGCTCGTCAGCCGGCCGGAACAGCCCGTCGGCCGTGACGTTCTCGGCGGTGGGCGCGCTCAGGGCGCCCGGGATGTGCCCGGCCACCTTGTCGACCGGCTCTGTCTCGCCCCGGTAACGCGCAGGCGCCCGTGCATCAAGCAGGGTGCCCGACCTGGCCACCTCTGCCGCACTTCCGGCGTCGAGTACCGGCAGCTGACCTGGCCGCGCGGTGAAATTACCCGGCGCCGGCCTCACCTCCGCCACGGTGACCGGCAGCCCCGCGGCCGCCCACGCGCGCAGCCCGCCGTCCAGCACCCGGACGTGCTGGTGGCCGTGGTAGCGCAGCAGCCACCACGCCCGGGCCGCGATGGTGGAGTCTGCGTCGTCGTAGACGACTACCGGATGGTCGTCCCGCACCCCTGCGGCGCGCATCGCGGACTGGAAGGCAGCCCCGTCGGGTAGCGGGTGACGCCCGCCGTCGCCGGCCGGGCCCGCCAGCTGGGTATCCAGGTCCGCGTACACCGCGCCGGGAAGGTGGCCAGCGCGGTAGCTCTCGATGCCTGGCGGCCCGCCGAGCCGCCAGCGGACGTCGATCAGAACCGGCGGATCTGCAGCCGTCAGCGCGTCGGCTAGCGAAGTGACGCCCATGAGCGGGCTCGCGCCTGGCCCTGTCATTCGTCCTCCTGACCCTTGTGGATAACTGGCGAGTACTTGTGCATAACTAACCGCCGGCCGGTACGGATTCCCGGGACGACCTGTGGATAACTCATCCGCCTGAAGCTGGCCTCGTCACGCTACGTAACCCAATAGGGGCACTCTTTGCTCGGCAGGGGTCAGCGACCCATGCATGCCGACAAGCGCCGACTCGCGCGGTTCCGCCTGGGTCGCCACCACCGCTGACCGGCCGCGCATGGCCGCAACCACATCGCCGATGCGTGCTTCAGCCGACGGCGCGACGGACCCGAACCAGCCCGCCTCGACGGCTTGTTCCCGGCTGACGACCCACGCGCTGTCACCGAGCGTTGCCTGCCAGCGCGCGAGCACGTCCGCCGCCGCACCGGGCACGGCGTAGACGTGCCGCGCCCGGCCCTCGCCAGCCAGCAGCGCCACTCCCTCCCGGAGTTCCGGCACGGCATCGGCGTCAGTTCGCTCCGACGCCGGGACGTCGACCATGCCGTGGTCCGCAGTGATGTACAGCGCCGTCCCGGCGGGTAGCGCCCCGACCAGCTGCTCGACAAGCCGGTCCACGTAGGCCAGCTGGAACCGCCAGGCTGGCGACGTGCACCCCCAGGCGTGACCCGTGGCGTCGAGGTCCCCGGTGTAGACCATGGCCAGCGCCCGCCGCGCCTCCCCGAGCGCCGACGCGGTGCGCGCCACCAGCGCGCCGAGGGTGTCCGCGGCCCGGTAGTCCGCGCCGCGCATGGCCGCCACCGACAGTCCCGAGTTCCGGAAGGCACCAGCCGCCACCCGGATCGCCGAGACTCCGGCGGCAGCGCACCGCTCGAACACCGTTGCCCCCGGCTGCCAGGCAACAGGGTCGACGGCCTTATCCCAGCGCAGCTGGTTGAGCAGCTGACCGGTCTCGGGCACGCGAACCTGGTAGCCGAGCAGGCCATGCTGTCCGGGTGTCCGGGCGGTGCCCAGCGAGCCGAGGCTCGTCACGGTCGTCGACGGGAACCCGGCCGTCAGCCAGCTGCCGGTCTCCATCAGGCCGGTCATAACCGGGGCGACGGACCGGTGACTGCGCAGCAGGTCCCAGCCGAGACCGTCGACCAGGAGCACGCACACCCGGCCTGCCGGTGCGAGCCCGAGCGGGTTGGCGGATCCGGGTACGCCGAGTGAGGCCAGCACCGAATCGCTGAGGTCAGCGAGTGTGTTCTCCCCGTATCCGGGCACCACCGGGCCGGACTCCGGCTGGGAGCGCTGGCCGTCGGTCCCTGCTGTGGTCACGGGCCGCTGGTCGCCTCGGTCAGCGCCCGGGCGAACGTCACCACCTGCTGCACTGCCTCGGGACCGTCCGCGGTCGAGCTGACCCGGACGGTCAGGTCGTCGGCGGTCATCGTGCCGGTGTAGCCGTGGTCGGCCTCGCAGTTCTCGTCGCCACAGTGCGCGGGCTCGATCTCGAGGTGGGACAGCACGTTCCAGCCGATCGTCAGCACGACCTCGGCCGGGGTCGTGACGCCCGGCAGGTACGAGGCCGGATCCGCGATGACCCTGGTCAGCGCCACCGAGGAGATCCGGGAGTGACGGACCGCCTCGGTGCTGGTCTCGGCCTGCGGCCGGGACTCGGGGTCAGCCTCGTCTGCCGGGTATTCATCGGTGTGGGAGTACACCAGCCTAGTGGGGGTCAGGGCCATGACGGTGATGTGGCGGCGCACTTCCATGCCGGGGTCGAAATGCGCATCGTGGTGCACGACGTACGAGACCACGGGCTCTTTCCCCACCGCGCTCGCCACGGCGTCAAACACGAGGCCGGGATAGTAGCCGCTGCGCTCGATCGCGGACTGCAGGCCTCCCGGAACCGCCTTCGTATCGCTCATGCTCCCCATCCTGCACCGTGACCCGGCTCGCGATGACTACGCGGGCAGAGTTAGCCAGGCAGATACCGCAGCACGGCCATGTCGCCGGCCCGGCTGAGCGCGGCGAGCCGCATCCGTCCGGCCGCCGCCGCGCCCGCGAGCAGCCGGGGCGCACGCGGGTCGGCGACGAAGACTGGCGCGACCGCCAGCTGGAACTCATCAGCCAGCCCTGCGGCCAGGAACTGGGCGAGCACGCTGGCGCCGCCTTCGACCATGAGCCGGGCGACGCCCCGGCCGGCCAGATCGGCGAGCAGCCATGTCAGGTCCGCGCGGCCGGACACCGCTGGCGTTGTCACCACGACCGCAGACTGGGACAGGGCGCCGGTAACGCTGGCGGCGACGGTCTCCGGCGCGTAGACGAGAGGGGGAACGGGCTCGGTTCCGAAGAATCGCGCTTGCAGGTCCAGGTCGCCGGTGGCTGTCACGGTGACCCGCACCGGGTGCGGCTGCCGTCCCGCGGCCACCCGCTGCTGCTGGCGCGCGGGCGACTTCACGAGCAGGCGGGGGTTATCGGTCCGGATGGTCCCCGCCCCCACCATGATCGCGTCGCTCGTCGCGCGCAACTCGTCGACCCGGTCCCAGTCGGCGGCGTCGGACAGGCTCAGTCCCCGGCCGCCGACGTCGTCGATATAGCCGTCGGCCGACATCGCCGCCGACAGCAGGACGTAGGGTCGTTGCGCCACGCCCGAACCCTATCCGCGGCGAGCCGGCTGGTCCGGCTGCGGCCGCCAAGGGGCACAGGAGTGACAACCATCCGCACAGAGGGTCGTCACATGCACACTCACGCCCCATCGAGGCGTCCGCCGGTACGGCCGGGCGCCACGCCCTGGGCTGGACTGAGGCTGGCGATCACGCTGCTGACCGCCGTGCCCCTGCCGGGTCGCCGTCCGGCGGCCGACCGAGTCCCGGACCGCCGGACCGCGCGCGCCGCCATGTACTGGGCCCCCGTCGTCGGCCTGGCGCTCGGCGGCGTGGCGGCGGGCGTGCTGGCGGGCTGCCAGCGCGGTCACACCGGCTCCCTGCTGGCCGCCATTCTTGCCATCGCCGTACTCGCCGCGCTGACCAGGGCGCTGCACCTCGACGGCCTTGCCGACACAGCCGATGGCCTCGGCAGCCGGCAGCCCGCCGACCGCGCGCTGGCGATCATGGCCCGCTCCGACATCGGGCCGTTCGGCGTCGTGACGCTCGTGCTGACCCTGCTGATCCAGGTCGGCGCACTGACGCAGGCCGAGCACATCGGCCGCGGACCGCTCGCAATCCTGGTCGCGGCTGTCGCGGCCCGGCTGGCGATCACGCTCGCCTGCCGCCGCGGAGTACCCGCCGCGCGCCCCGGCGGGCTTGGCGCACTGGTCGCAGGGACGGTACACCCGGCCGCCGGAGCCGCGCTGGCCGCGGCTGCAATCGGCGCCGCCTTCGCGCTCGGCTGGATCTACGCGGTGGCCGTGGCGGCCGGCCTGGCCTGCTCGCTGCTGCTGACGGCGCTCGCGACCCGGCGCTTCGGCGGAATCACTGGCGACGTGCTCGGCGCCGTTGCTGAGATCACCACCGCTGCCTGCCTGGTCGTCACCGCGATCAGCTAGCAAGGGCGTCGCGCAGCCGGGCCGCGTACTCAGCCGCCTCTGCATCCGACGCGTATCGCTGCCGCGGCCAGAAGAAGCCGCGCAGCCCGTCTCCCCTGGTCCGCGGCACGACATGCACGTGCAGGTGCGGCACGCTCTGGCTGACCACGTTGTTCAGCGCCACGAAGGTGCCCTGGCAGCCGAGCGCGGCGGGCATCGTCGCGCTGACGCGCTGCACCTGGCTGAAGAACGGCCCGACGCGCGAGGCCGGCAGGTCCGGCAGCGTCACCACGTGCTCGCGGGGCGCCACCAGCAGATGACCCTTGAACACCGGACGGGCGTCGAGGAACGCCACCGTGTCGTCGTCTGCCAAGACGACGTGGGCAGGCGTCCGCCCGGCGGCGATGTCACAGAAAACGCAGTCGCTGATGGCCTTACCTTCCCGTGCCGGTCCGGGCTGCCTAGACGATAACCTGCCGGCATGGCCATCGACGGGCGCCGGCACATACTCGCGATCGGCGGCATCCGCTCGCCGCTGTCAGAGCGCGAGCCGCTGCCCGGCCTCATCGCACACGCGCTCAGCCTGTCCGGGGCGCTCAGACCGAGAGTCTGCGTGCTCAATACGGCTAACGGCGATGACCTGGCTTCTTACCTGCGGTTCTATGCCCGCCTCTCGCAGCACGGCGCGCGGGTTAGCCACCTGCAGCTGTTCACGATGCCGAACGTGGACGACCCCGAGGACCTGCTGCTGTCCCAGGACGTGATCTTCGTCGGCGGCGGCAGCGTGGCCAACATGGTCGCGGTCTGGCAGGTGCACGGCGTCGACCGCATCATGCGCAGCGCGTGGGAGTCGGGCGTGGTCCTCGCCGGAGTGAGCGCGGGCGCCATCTGCTGGTTCGAGGGCGGCACGACGGACTCCTTCGGGCCGGTGCTGCGCCCCTTCACCGCCGGGCTTGGCCTGCTGCCCGGCTCATACTGCCCCCACTACGACAGCGAGCCTGCCCGACGGCCGACATTCCAGTCTCTGGTCGCCGACGGCACCCTCGCAGCAGGCGTCGCCTGCGACGACGGGGCCGCGGCCCACTTCACCGACGCCGAGCTCACCGCCATTGTCGCCGCCAGGGACGGGGCCACCGGTTACCTGGTCGAGCCCGACGGCAGCGGCGCCAGCACGGAGCGGCCACTGGCGCCGGTGCTGCTGCCGTAGGCCTCAGATCAGCCTCGAGGCTGACCCTAATCCAGCCGCCAGGCTGACGGCCATTGCCGGCCGGCACGCTTACGCTGGACGCATGACCACGGTCTACGCCTGGCTCGGCCGGCACAAGGTGCTGGTCGACAGCGTGCTGGCGGGCTTCCTCGGAGTGATCAGTATTGCGCAGCCTGGTGCACGGGTCAGTGGCCGAGGTTCTGATAGTCCTGCTCATGATCGTCCCGGTCGCGATCCGGCGGCGAGTTCCGGTAGCCGCGTTCGTGATCGCCGTGATCGCGGGCGCCTGGCAGGTACTCGGCCCCGGCGTACGGACGGCCGGCAGCCCGCCGCTGCATGCCGGCCCGATCCCCTCCGACGTGGCGCTGCTCGTCCTCCTCTACACAGTGGCCGCCTACCGGCCGCGCCGGTACTCCATACCCGCGCTGCTCACTTGCGTCGGCGGCTCCCTGATCGCTGCGCTGGTCTGGCTGCCGGTGCCCGGCCAGGTCAGCCTCGTAGACCGGCTCTTCGTCGCCGTGTTTCTCTTCGGCGGTATCTCACTCGCCTGCTGGATTCTCGGCGACTCGATGCGCTACCGGCGCGGCTACTACACCGCCCTGGAGGACAGGGCAGCCCGGCTCGAGGCCGAACGGCACGCCGAGGCGAAGGTGGCTGCCGCCGCCGAGCGGGCCCGGATCGCGCGCGAGCTGCACGACGTCGTCGCTCACCACGTGAGCGTCATGGTGGTCCAGGCCGACGGGGCCGGCTACGTGCTGCGGTCGGATCCGGACCGGGCCGCCTCTGCCCTCACCGCGGTGTCGGCGACCGGTCGCCAGGCGCTCACCGAGCTGCGCCGGCTGCTCGGCGTGCTGCGCTCGACCGATCAGCACGCGGACCTGGCTCCGGTGCCTGGCCTCGGCGAACTGCGTGAACTGCTCGATCAGGCCAGGGCGGCTGGCATCGAGGTCGCTTACACGCTGACCGGCACGCCACGCGAGCTGCCCGAGGGCGCCGAGCTGGCCGCCTACCGCGTCGTGCAGGAGTCGCTGACCAACACTCGCAAGCATGCGGGCCTCGCGGCCTCCGCCGCAGTGACCCTCTCCTATGAGCGCGACGGGCTCATCGTCCAGGTCACCGACGACGGAATGGCCACCCCGAGCGGAGAGGCAACCGGGCACGGCCTGACCGGCATGCGCGAGCGGATCGAGATGTACGGCGGGACCATGTGGGCCGGACCGCTGCCCGGCGGCGGGTTCCGGGTCCGGGCCTGGCTGCCGTGCCCGCCGCCACCAGCCCCCCACAACAGCGAGCCTGAGCAGCCGCAGGAGCAGCCCGAGCGAGCCGAGCAGCCGGTCCAGATCACGTCGGCGGCGGCGTCGTGACCGGGACTCGAGCGAAGGACAGCGGCCTGGCTGGCTCCGCTTCGGCAAGCACGGTCATCCGGATCATCCTGGTCGACGACCAGGAGCTGGTGCGGGCCGGATTCCGGATGGTGCTGGACGCCCAGCCAGACATGCGCGTCGTTGGCGAGGCCGCAGACGGGCTGGCCGCGATCGATCTGGCCCGGCGGCTGCACGCCGACGTCATGATCATGGATGCCCGGATGCCGCGGCTCGACGGCGTCGAGGCGACCCGGCGCATCCGCCAGGAGCGCGACCTGCCGCGAGTGCTCATGCTGACGACCTTCGACCTCGACGAATACGCGTTCGCTGCGCTCAAGGCTGGTGCCAGCGGCTTCCTCCTCAAGGACGTGCCGCCCGAGGAACTGCTGTTCGCCATCCGCGCCGTGCACTCCGGCGACTCGGTGGTCGCGCCCTCGACCACCCGGCGCCTCATCGACCAGTTCGCCGATCTGCTGCCGGGAGGCGACCAGTGCGAGCCCGCCCAGCTGGCGGACCTCACCGAACGCGAGCGCGAGGTACTCGTCCTGGTTGCACAGGGCCTGTCGAATGCCGAGCTAGCGCGACAGCTGTTTGTCTCGGAGGCAACCGTCAAGACCCACGTGGGCCGGGTCCTCGCCAAGCTCGGCCTCCGGGACCGGGTGCAGGCTGTCGTCTACGCCTACGAGCACGGCCTCGTCAAGGCCGGCCACCGCCCGTTACCCTGCGCCCAGACCACAGGCAAAGGCCGCACTCGGGGTAACTTCCGGACGTGAGGGACGTGCGGGCAGTAGCCTTCCTACCGATCCCATTTAGGTACAGGTATAGGCGATGCTGACTGCACATAACTTCTCGTACGGACTCGTGACCCCGGTCCTGGCGTACCTCATGTCATGCCTGGGCGCGTTCCTGGGACTGCGCTGCACGGCCAGGGCAAGGGCGGTGACCGGGCGGGAGAGGCTGCGCTGGCTGCTGCTCGCTGCGCTGTCGATCGGCACGACTGGCATCTGGGTGATGCACTTCATCGCCATGCTCGGCTACACCGTCCCCGGTCAGGTCATCCACTACAACGTGCTCGTCACGATCGCCAGCATGCTGATCGCCGTGGTAGTGACCGGCATCGGAATGCTGATCGTCGGATTCGGCAGGCAGAACTGGGTGACGCTGGTGGCAGCCGGCACGTTCATGGGACTCGGCGTGGCAGCCATGCACTACACCGGCATGGCCGCTGTGCGGCTCACGGGCCGGATGACATTCAACCCCACCCTGTTCATCCTCTCGGTGGTGATCGCGGTCGTGGCCTCCACGGTTGCGCTCTGGTTCACCGTCAACCTGTCCGGGCTGCGCGCAACACTCGTCGCCGCCCTTATCGCGGGCGTGGCTGTCAGCGGCATGCACTACACCGGCATGGCCGCGCTGCACATGTGGTCGGCGGGCGCGGGCGGCGGCATGAACATGGCGGGCGGCGGCGCCACCGCGGTCGGATTCCTGCTGCCCCTGCTGATCGGAATCAGCGTCCTGGCCTTCATCCTGACCGCCACCATCGCCCTGTCTCCGAGCGGCGAGGAGATGCGCGAGGACGCCGAGCTGCTGCAGCGAATTGCCGCTAATCAGAATGGAGCGTACGGGACCCAGCCGCCGGTTTCCGCCCCGCGACCACAGCACTGGCCGACGCAAGTCGTGAGCCGCGGCACCCAGGCGCGCCGCCAGGGGTCAGACCGGCCTCCGTCACCCTGACGGCGCCGGAGTTCCGGACGCTGCCCTCGGGCCGGGGCCGGGTGGTGCGGCGGGAAGCACTAGGCTGAACTTTCGTGACCAGTCCCCTGACAATCAGCACCGCAACCGCCAGCGCAGCACCCGCAGACGCCGTGATCGTCGGGGTCACACAGGCCCCGGACGGCCCCGTTCCGGCTCCCGGGTCGGAAGACGTCGACGCAGCGCTCGGCGGTACGCTCGCCGCAACCCTCACCGCTCTCGGTGCCACCGGCAAACAGGACGAGCTGACCAGGATCGCATCCGGGGGACGCATCCCCGCGCCTCTTGTCATAGCAGCGGGCCTCGGGCCTGCCGACGGTCAAGGCGGGGAACGTGGCAGGCTGGAGTCGCTGCGTCGGGCAGCCGGCGCGGCAGTCCGGTCGGCTGCGGCGGCCAAGTCCGGATCGGTCGCCATTTCGCTGCCAGCCAGGGATGAGGCCGAGACCGAAGCGGTCGCGCTCGGCGCACTGCTCGGCAGGTACACCTTCGGCAAGTACCGCAACGGCGACCAGCAGCCGACCCAGCCCGAGATTACGGTGCTGTCCTCGGTCGGCGCCGCGGCAGGCCGGGCAGAGCCGCTCGCCGACGCCATGACGCTCGTGCGGGACCTCGTCAACACCAGCCCGTCTCAGCTGTACCCGGAGACCTTCGCAGCCGAGGCCGAGCGCGTTGCCCGGAGCGCCGGGCTTGACTTCCAGGCCCTCGACCACGTCGCCCTGGCCGGCGGCGGCTACGGCGGTATCACCGGCGTCGGGCAGGGATCGATCCATCCGCCGCGGCTGGTCCGGCTCTCCTACCGCCATCCCGATGCGACGAAGACCGCCGTGTTCTGCGGCAAGGGGATCACGTTCGACTCCGGCGGGCTGTCGCTCAAGCCCCCCCAGGCGATGGAGACAATGAAGTGCGACATGAGCGGCGCCGCGGCCGTGCTCGGTGCCCTGCAGGCGATCGCCGCCCTGAAGCTCACGGTGAACGTCGTCGGCTACCTGGCGATGGCCGAGAACATGCCGGGCGGACAGGCGCAGCGGCCCTCTGACGTGATCACGATCTTCGGCGGCAAGACGGTCGAGGTGCTCAACACCGATGCCGAGGGTCGCCTTGTGCTGGCTGACGCGCTGGCGCGGTCGGCGCAGGACTCCCCGGACCTGCTGATCGACGTAGCGACACTCACCGGTGCGCAGGTTGTCGCGCTCGGAACGCGCATTGCCGGCGTGATGGGCAGCGACGACGAGGTGGCTGCCGCGGTCGCTGACGCTGCCCGCCGGGCAGGCGAGCAGGCGTGGCCGATGCCGTTGCCGGAGGAACTGCGCAAGGGCCTGGACTCCGCGGTCGCCGACATCGCGAACGTGACCGGCGAGCGGCACGGCGGCATGCTGGTGGGCGGCCTTTTCCTGAAGGAATTTGTGCCAGACGGCGTGCGCTGGGCACATGTGGACATCGCAGGACCTGCCTACAACGGCGGAGAGCCGTATGGCTACACGCCAAAGGGCGGGACCGGGGCCGCGGTACGCATGCTCGTGCAGGTCGCGGCCGACGTGGCGGAGGGACGGCTGTAAGCCGCCGTTCCGTCGCCGCCAAGCTGACAAGGAGTGCATCGTGACGGACGGCAGCTACGACCTGGTCATCCTGGGCGCGGGGAGCGGCGGTTATGCCTGCGCGCTGCGGGCGGCCGAACTGGGCAAGCGCGTCGCGCTGATCGAGAGGGACAAGGTAGGCGGCACCTGCCTGCACCGGGGCTGCATCCCGACAAAGGCACTGCTGCACGCCGCCGAGGTTGCCGACCTGGCGGCCGAGGGCCCTGGCATTGGGGTGCGGTCCAGCCTCGACGGTATCGACATGAGCGGCGTCAACACCTACAAGGACAAGGTCGTGACGCGGCTCTGGAAGGGCCTGACCGGACTGGTCGCCAGCCGCAAGATCGAGGTCATTGAGGGTACCGGCCGCCTCGTCTCGCCGACGTCGGTACAGGTCGGCGACCGGGTTATCACCGGGGAGCACGTGGTGCTGGCCAGCGGTTCGGACACGCGAACGCTGCCCGGCCTGGAGATCGACGGCCGGCGCATCATCACCAGCGAGCACGCACTGCAGCTCGATTACGTGCCCTCGTCGGTAGTGGTGCTCGGCGGAGGCGTTATCGGTGTCGAGTTCGCGAGCGTCTGGAAGTCGTTCGGCGCCGACGTCACCATCGTCGAGATGCTGCCGCACCTGCTGCCCACCGAGGAGGAGTCGAGCTCGAAGCTGCTGGAGCGCGCGTTCCGGCGTCGCGGCATCGCGTTCAGGACGGGCGTGCGGTTCGAGAGCGTCAAGGACAATGGCGACGGCCTGACGATCTTGCTCAGCGATGGCTCAACGGTCGAAGCCGAGCTCATGCTCGTCGCCGTCGGGCGCGGGCCGGTGTCGGCAGGGCTTGGCTACGAGGAGGCCGGCGTCGCGATGGACCGCGGCTTCGTGCTCGTGGACGAGTACTGCCGGACGAATGTGCCGACCATCTCTGCCATTGGCGACCTGCGGCCCGGCCTGCAGCTTGCACACGTCGGCTTCGCCGAGGGCATCATGGTCGCCGAGCGGCTGGCCGGCCTGAATCCGCAGCCGGTCGACTACGACGGTGTGCCGCGCATCACTTATTCCAGCCCCGAGGTTGCCTCGGTCGGAATCACGTCGGCGCAGGCCGCGGACCGCGGGATCGATGTCACCGAGTTCACCTACGACCTGGCCGGCAACGGCAAGAGCCAGATCCTGCAGACAGCTGGCGCGGTGAAAGTGCTGGTGGAGGGGTCAACTCCCCGGGATGCAGCGGCGGGGCGAACCCTCGGCGTGCACGTCGTCGGCGCCCGGGCGGGCGACCTCATCTCGGAGGCTCAGCTGATCGTCAACTGGGAGGCGACTCCGGCCGACGTCGCCCAGCTCATCCACCCGCACCCGACCCAGTCGGAGGCCATCGGCGAGGCTTTCCTCGCGCTGGCCGGCAAGCCATTGCACAACCACGGCTGAGCTGCTGACCAGCCGCTACAGTCGAAGACATATCACGAAGGAGCCAGCAGAAGCCATGTCGGTCACCGTATCGATGCCCCAGCTCGGGGAGAGCGTCACCGAGGGCACTGTCACCCGCTGGCTCAAGCGGGAGGGCGAGCACGTCGAGGCTGACGAGCCGCTGCTCGAGGTCTCGACCGACAAGGTCGACACCGAGATCCCGTCCCCGGTAGCCGGCATCCTGCGCGGCATCACCGTCGCCGAAGACGAGACCGTAGCTGTCGGTGCCGAGCTCGCCGTCATCGACGAGGACGGCTCGGCGGGAGCGGCAGGGTCGGCCGCGCCCGCTGCGCAGCAGCCGCCGCAAGGCAGCCAGCCGCCGCACCGACGCAGCCAGCCGCCGCTCCGACGCAGCCAGCCGGTGCTCCCGCGGAGCCCCCTGCTCCGGCTCCCGAGCAGCCCGAGGCGCCGACCTACGAGCCGTACCAGCCCGCCGCCAGCTACGAGCCTCCGCCGGCGCCGAGCTACCAGCCGCCAGCCCCGAGTTACGAGCCTCCTGCGGCAGCCGTTCCGCGCGAGCCAGTCGAACCGCCCGAGCCCGCCCCAGCCGCGGCCGCCGTCCCGCCGCCCGCGCCGCCGCCCGCCTACGAGCCCGGGGCCTACCCGCCCTCCGGTTATGACTCGGGCAACGGCCAGGCCGGCGCACCCGGCGAGGAAGGGGAAGCGCCGTACGTCACCCCGCTGGTCCGCAAGCTCGCGGCGGAGCATGGCGTCGACCTGGCCGAGGTCACCGGCACCGGCGTGGGCGGGCGGATTCGCAAGCAGGATGTCCTGGAGGCCGCAGCCCTGCTGCGCGGCCCGGCAGGTCCCGCTCCCGCCGCATCAGCCCCGCCGCAGTTCACGCCGCCGTCTGCACCGCCAGCGCCCGCGGCCGCACCGCCAGCGCCCGCTGACCGCACCGCCGGTGCCTGCCACAGCACCTGCACCGTCAGGCGAGCCACTGCGGACACGGCCCGCGATTGTGCCGTCGAGCCTGCGCGGGACCACTGAGCGGATGTCGCGGGCCCGCCAGGTTATCGCCCAGCGGATGATCGAGTCGCTGCAGACCTCGGCTCAGCTCACGACAGTGGTCGAGGCCGACGTCACGGCCATCGCCAGGCTTCGCGACCGGGCCAAGGCTGCATTCGAGGCGCGCGAGGGCGTGAAACTGTCGTTCCTCCCGTTCTTCGCCCTGGCAACCGTCGAGGCGCTCAAGGTGCATCCCAAGCTGAACGCGGTGATCGACACGGCGTCTGGCCAGGTGACCTACCACGACGCCGAGCATCTCGGCATCGCCGTGGACACTGAGCGCGGCCTCATGGTCCCCGTTGTCAGGAATGCGGGCGACCTCAACATCGGCGGGCTGGCGCGCAAGATCGCCGATCTGGCCGCACGGACCCGGGCGGGCCAGGTTAGTCCCGACGACCTCGCGGGCGGTACGTTCACGCTCACCAACACCGGCAGCCGCGGCGCGTTGTTCGATACCCCGATCATCAACCAGCCGCAGGTAGGCATCCTCGGCACCGGGTCAGTGGTCAAGCGCGCCGTCGTCGTCGAGGACCCGGCACTCGGCGAGGTCATCACCGTGCGGTCGATGATCTACCTGGCACTCACCTACGACCACCGGCTCGTGGACGGTGCTGACGCCGCCCGGTTCCTGCTCACGATCAAGGAGCGGCTCGAGGAAGGCGCGTTCGAGGCCGAGATCGGCCTGTAGCGAGGACACTGCACTGCGCGTCGCGATCACCGGCTCGACCGGCCTCATCGGAACCGCGCTGACGGAAAGTCTGCGCAGCGGCGGTGCTGAGGTCGTGCGGCTCGTTCGCCGGCCGCCGTCCGGCGATGCGGAGCTGCGCTGGAATCCGTCCGCCAGTGACGGCGGTCTCGACCCGGTCACCATGAGCGGATTCGACGCGATCGTGCACCTGTCCGGTGCGCCGGTAGCGGGCGGGCGGTGGACTCCGGAGCGTAAGCAGCTGCTGCGCTCCAGCCGGATCGGCAGCACGAGCGCGCTGGTTCGCGCCATGCTGGCAGCCCCCGAGCCGCCGGGGGTGCTGCTGTCCGCGTCGGCGATCGGGTGGTACGGCGACACGGGTAGTCGTGCGGTGGACGAGTCAGCGCCCGCCGGCCTGGGGTTCCTGGCGGCCCTCGTCAAGGACTGGGAGGTGGCCGCAGCGTCCGCCGCTGCGGCGGGGGTCCGCGTCGCCTGCCTGCGCTCGGGCGTCGTGCTCTCCCGCAACGGCGGGATGCTACGCCCGCTGCTGCCAGCATTCCGGCTAGGTCTCGGCGCCCGCATCGGCACCGGAACGCAATACCTGAGCTGGATCAGCATCGCCGATCACGTCCGCGCGATGCGCTTCCTGCTCGACCAGCCGGATATCAGCGGGCCGGTCAACCTGACCTCGCCGGTCCCGGCCACGAACACCGAGTTCACCCGCGCGCTGGCTGCCGCCGTCCGGCGGCCGGCGCTGTTGTCCGTGCCCGGCTCGGTGGTACGACTTGCGCTCGGCGAGCTATCGTCCGAATTGCTCGGCTCCAGCCGGGTCCTGCCGTCCAGGCTGCTGCAGGCCGGGTTCCGCTTCGAGTACCCGGAGATCGGGCCCTCCCTGGTCGCTGCCGTGCACCAGTAGGCCGGATCCCCGACCTGTTCAGCGACGTGGCACCACGACCCTGACCTGGCCATTACCAGTGACCACGAACGCCCGGACCCCGTACGTCGCTGACGGCTTGAAGCACGGGCTGCTGCTGCCAGCTCCGGTTGCGCATGCGCCGTTGGCAAGCTTGCTGACGGGCGGCCCGGGATGCGCGCTGGTAATTTCGTGAACTCCGACAGCACCAACGGCCACCAGAGCACCCGCGCTGGCAGCCAGGACGTCGCGCGCCACTCGCCGTGCCAACGGTCGCTTCCGCTGTCTCGCCGCCTTTGCTGGCAATGGGTGCGCCAGAGCCGCAAGGCGTGCTTCGACACGCGCGGCTACGGCCCGGTCGACCTTCTCGATGAACGAGGTGACGACTGCGTCGCTGTACTCCGGTCCCAGCTCCTGGTGTACTGCTGCGGCAGCCAGGATGTCCTCGGCCGAAACCGGGGTTGTGTGCGGGACGGCGTTGTGCTCGTTGACGGCCCGCCGCCGGGCGGCGGCGTAGGTTTCGCCCGTCGCCGTCATGCGCCTGCGAGCTGCTGCCCTGATCTTGTCGTGAGGCATCGTGCGCTCTTTCCGGTGGCGACGTCCCGGCGCCCAGCCACCGTCAAGTGATCACGACGGAAGGAAGACCCACGCGAGGGCTGTGCCGCTCTTGTCCTCACAGCATGTCCAGCGCCGGGCTGGCATAGCTCAGATCAGGCAGGCGTGGCTGCCAGCCAGAGCATATGCGTCCGCAGCGATCGCAGACAAGCGCGTCGCGGTCACGCCCCAGGTTCCTCCTGCGGAAGCGTCACCCGCAACGATCCCCGCATCCACGGAGAATCCTTGACGGTGAAGCCGGCCGCGGCCAGGACGGCACGGTACTTCTTCAGGTCACGGTCTCGCCCTTTCCTCGCCCAGGGAAGGCCGGGGTGACACCTGACACTGACCCACCCGCCATTGGGGTCGCCCTCAGCGAGAAAGCCTCGCCGCCCTGGCTCGAACTCCAGGAAGCCGGCGTTGCGCAGTTCTAACCGGACTCGGGCAGCAGTGTCGCTAACGTCCATGCACAACAAGTACCACTCGTGACGCGGGTGTGCACCCAGCCGATGTCAGGCCGACGCGACCGGGCCGATCTCGACGCCAGCTAGCTCGCCATAGATGAGGAAGCGGAACGGATCCTGGAGCTGATGACGCTCCATCAGCCGGTACAGGGCCTGCTGACGGAGTTGCGCGAGGTCTGCGTTCTCCGGGTGACGGGTGAGGCCCGCCGTGGCTATCTCGAGTGCGAGCGCGGCGTCTTGCTGCGCGAGGAGAGTCTGCGCCGCGTCGGCGAACCGCTCGGGCTTGCCGTCGGCCAGCAAGTCAAGGGCCGCGGCCCGCTCGGCCGCGCCGACCGGCTCCAGGCCGGATGCGTCCGGCTGCCAGTAACCAGAGTGCTGGTGGTAGAGCCGCTGGACGAAGTGCTCTCGGATGGCCAGGAAAGGCCCGACGGCCGCCGGGTGCTCACGCAGTGTCTCGGGAAGCACATTGGCCGCCAGCACGTCGGTCAGGGTCTGGCCTCGGCGAATGCGGGCGAGCGACTCGTCCCGAAGCTCAGTGAGCGCGCTGCGCAGGCCAGGCACTATCTCGGCTGGGAACAACTCGGTCAAGACAGTGTGGCCCTGCACCAGCTGGCGAGGTCCGATCTCGGTGATCAGGGCCAGCACCTCGAGCAGTCCGGCAGGTGATCCCTCGGCGAAGAACGGTGCGCCCAGGTAGGGCATCATCACGTCGCCCGTGAAGAGGACCCCGCTGGCCGGGAGGTACACCATGAGGGCATCGGCGGTCTCACCGCCGGAGGTGGGGTACAGCACGAACTCGGTGCCGCCGATGGACACGGAAGTGCGCTCGGCAATCAGCTGATCCACCATGATCTCCGCCGGCCTGACATCGGCGTGGCTGTCGCCGAACCCGGCTCCGTCCCCGGTGAAATAGCGGAACGGGATCGGGTTGCGGTGCTGTCGCTGCAGCTCAGCCGGGAAGCTCACCTGGGCGATCACCTTGGTCGCCGGCCCGGCGAGCGCGCTGATACCGCCGGCGTGGTCGAAGTGGGCGTGCGTCAGGATGACATGGCTGATATCGCCTGCATCGATGCCGGCAGCGTCGAGCGCAGCCCGGACCCGGTGCGGGGCCGTCCCCGCATCAATCGCGACCACGCCCGCGTCGGTGCGGACGAACGCGAACTCACCGAAGTCGTAGCCCTGCGCCACCTGAATCCCCGGCGAGACGTCGGTGATCCGCGGTGCGGCCATGTGAAAGCCTTCGGCCGCGCTCATCCAGCCACCAGCGAACTGCAGCCTGGCCTCCTCCGGAGCCGAGGACAAGCCTGAGGCCTCGGCCGCCCGAGCGGCCATCTCGTGCCTGCCCAGCGCCGCGTAGGCCGAGGCAAGGCCGTGGTAGACGGCGCGGATCATGTTGCTCGGGAACTGGTCGCGCACGGCGAGCACGAACTCCAGGTCAGCGACGGCCTGCTCAGCATGCCCGGCCGCTGCCGGCAGCCCGGCGAGCGCCAGGCCGCGGTAGTACTGCGCCGGTCCGAGATCCCGGCTCGCCGCGTCGTCCAGTTTGGCGACCCCCGCTGCCACGTCCAGGCCAGCACGGACCTCGAAGTATCCGGCCAGCGCCAGCGGGAGCACCTGATCCGGCTGGCTGGCAGCCAGGCTGTCGAAGTACTCAGCGCCTTCGGTATCCGCGCCG
This sequence comes from uncultured Actinomycetota bacterium, assembly GCA_963718765.1. Lineage (GTDB taxonomy): Bacteria > Actinomycetota > Actinomycetes > Streptosporangiales > Streptosporangiaceae > JAJYUU01. The sequence continues at coordinate 215,223 of CAVQZV010000011.1, read as the reverse complement.
GTCGCCGCCAGCACAGTCGCCAGCGTGATCAGCGTCGCCCGGTCGGCACCCGGCCAGCTGGCGGCCTCCTTCAGCGCCTCCGCGTTACGGTCCTTGACGATCTGCTGTGACATGGCCAAGCCTCCTGCGGTGTGCTGTAGTTGTAGCTTGTCTACAGTTGAGATATTCCAACACTCACTAACTTTAGAAAGTCAAGCTCATGGACTTGGAATTCAAGTTCTTCCCCGGTAATCTCTGCATATGCGTAGTTACGGCGAGTACTGCTCGATCGCCAAGGCGCTTGATGTCGTCGGCGACAGATGGACGCTGCTGATCGTCCGTGAGCTGGTCATTCGTGGCGGATGCCGGTACACCGACCTCAGGGACGGACTGCCGGGGATCGCCAGCAATCTGCTGGCCGACCGGATCCGAGAACTCGAGTCAGCGGGCCTGATCCGTCGCGAGGATGCCCCGCCACCCATTGCGGCAACCCTCTTCCACCTCACCGAGGCAGGCACGGAACTGCTGCCAGTCCTCGATGCCATCGGCCGCTGGGGTGTCCGCTTCATGATCGAGCCCGCCGACGGCGACGAGTTCCGCGGCCACTGGTTCGCCTTTCCGGCCCGGTTCTTCCTCCATGACCGTGATCCCGATGGACCGCCCGTGTCGATCGAGCTGCGCGCCGCAAGTAGCCCGGTTGTCATCGAGATAGCTGGGGGCGTGATCCGCACCCTGCCGGGCACTACCGGTGAGCCTGATCTCGTCCTGGCTGGAGAACCACGGCTGATTCTCGCCATGTTCGCGGGCGCGCTCACAGCCTCCCAGGCGGCCGAGCTTGGCCTGAAGGTCAGCGGTGACCCGCGCGTCCTGGATCGCGTCCTGTCACCGCCCTCAGCCGCCTGAGCCTCAGGCCAGCTGCGCCGTGAGCTCCTCTTCCCAGTGGTCGGGCTCGTCTGGCCTGACGAGCTGGCGGCCACCGGTCGGCGCGAACCCGAGCCGCCGGTAGAAAGCGCGCGCCCGGTCATTCACCTCGGTCACCCAGAGCGTGACCGAAGTGAACCCAGACTGCCTGGCCAGCTCGCAGACGGCGGTCACCAGCCGGTCGGCGACGCCCGTGCCGCGTACCTTTGGGGAAACCCACATGCCGACCAGATGCCATTGCCCGTCTTCCGGCAACCCGGTGGCCAGTCCGACGATCGTGTCACCGTCCCAGGCTGCGAACGTCCGCCCGGATCCGGCTCGCTCGCGCCAGGTCTGCTCGGTGAACCCCTGCTCCCGCGCCACCGTCGAGGAGAAGGCGTACGGCGCCTCGGCCAGCGCCGCGAGTCGCGCGGCGCGCAGCTCCCTCCAGTCGTCGGCCGTCAGCCGTCTCACGTCGTCCATGCTCAACGAGCCTGGCTCGGCTGGCGATCCGCCGCAACTCGATAGTGCGGCGGCGCTCACTCGTCGGCCCGGTCGCGGGCGCCGCGCAGCGTAAACACGGCCAGCCCGCAGGCGAAAACGAGGCCTGCGCAGATCGCCGCGCCCACGTCGTGCGGTGGCCGCGCCGGCCAGAGCCACGGCGTGGTGACCGCCGGCCGGTGCCATTGCGAGTACAGCCCGTAGACACCGGCGATCAGGTACGCGGTCGGGCCGGTCCAGGCGAGGCCGCCGCCCAGGAGCGCCGCGCAGAGCAGGCCGATACCGGTCATGCCGGCGACGTTGCGCAGCAGGTCGAGCGTGCCGCCCGCGAGGTGACCGCCGAGCGCTCCGGCTGTCAGGGCGCCGACCGCGATGGCGGTCACCCCGAGGACGGCGCCCAGGCGCAGCCATGGCAGCCACCGCCCGGCCACACGCTCCGGCTCGCCAACCGGGCTGGCGGTGACGAGCGTGATAGCGCCCACCGACGCCGCCTCGACGACCAGCGGCAGCTGCAGCGCACCGTAGGCATCCCAGTGAGCGAGCAGCGCGACGCGAAGCCCGATCGCGCAGACCGCAATCCCGCTCAGGGCCACCGGTACGCGCCGGCTCGCCGCGTGCAGCTGTACCAGCCGCACCCCGGACGCCCACGCTGGCTGGCTGACGCTGGCGAGCGGTTGCCGCGCCTCGCTCACTCTCTCGGCGGTCATGGCAGCTCTGCCAGCGTGATCTGCCCGGCCCGAAGTGCCGTGAGGTGCCGCGCGAGCCAGGTGCGCCGGGCAGCGAGCGGCAGGGCCGAGAACCGGCGAGCCGCCGCCAGCACCGGTGCAGCGTCCTTCAGCTGGCCGGTGCCGCCGGCGTTGCATCCTGCCGTCCCGCCGCATCGGGTGCGCACAGTACTGCCACGGGGTGCCGGCGGGCCGAGGGAGACGGTTGCGGCCGGCATGTGAGCATCCGTCGACAGCGCTGCGGCGACCGCCTGCTGCGCCTCTGAGGCCCCTGGTCCATCGCCGACGAAGCTGGCCGCGATCGCGGGACCGGTCGTGATCCGGACCTGCCCGGCCAGCTGCCCGCTAGTCAGCGACGGACCGTTGAGCTGGTCGGGGAGCAGCATTCGATACTCCCCGCCGCGCAACTGCGGGCCGGTCAGGCCGACGGCGATCGCGTTGCCGGATCCCTGCAGGTAGGTGGCGGCCGCCTGACTGATCCGGGTCGGCGCGCCGGGCAGTCCGGCGATCTCGGCCAGCACGGGCCTGAGCGTCGCTGCCACGGCCGGCAGGTCAGCCGGCATACGCGGGATTGAGGCAGACCGGGATGGCCGTGTTGCTGCAGACCGGGGTGAACGTGATCGGCCGGTCGCTCGCCGCGTCGTGCAGCGCCGGAACGGCGATCATGCCGTCCCGGTCGAGCGTCCCGGTCCCGGCCAGCACGACAGCCGTCGCAGCAGCCGCCACCCCGGCTGCAGTGACCGCGCCAGCGACCGAACGGCCGCGCAGGCCGCTGGTCGGCACCGCCACGGCAGCCAGCACCGCCGCCGTGACCCCGGCCAGGAACATCACCTGGGCGATGGACAGGTCAGGAAGGTAGGGGTAGAAGGTGGCAGCGCCCGGGTCCTGGCTGAACTCCCAGGGACCCGCCACGATCGGGGATATCTGCCAGTACGACTGTCCGCCGCTGATCAGCTCCGTGCTGAGCACCAGCACGAAGAACGAGGCAATCGCGGCCGCGGGCGGCGTGAGCCGGCCGGGCAGCAGGTTTCCGGCGGCGAACCCGACCGCGCTGAACGTCGCCACGCTCGCCGCTGTCACGACAGGTGGCCACCACAACGGCCCGCCCCAGCTCGCCTGGCGCGCCGTCACGCCGTAAACCACCGCCAGGCACACTCCATAGGCCACCAGCGCCCAGATCGCCGTGGCAGCCCACGCGAGGAGCAGCCGGGCCCACCGCGGCCGCGCGGTGATCGTCACCTGGTCGGTCAGGCGGCGCCGGGCCTCCCTGGACCCCATCCACGCCGCCGCGCCGACCACCGGAGCGATGAAATCCGCGACTACCCCGCTCTGCAGGCTGGTCGCGCGCAGGTACCACAGCGGCGGCGTGTCCATTGTTTTGCGGTAGCTGACGAACCAGAACACGCCGACGGCAACCGGCAGCAGCCAGAGCATCGCGTTGTGACACAGTTCGAGGCGCAGCAGCCGTGCGGTGCTCAGCAGCGGACGGCGCCGGGTCGGCGCCGGCCTGATCAGGACCGGAGTGCTCGCGGCGGTCATGACCGCACCGCCCTCAGCACAGCGGTATACCCGCGCTCCAGCGGAGCGTCGCCGGTGTCGTGCCCGGCGCCGCGGTCGGTCAGCTGACTGGGCGTGCCGTGAAAAACGATCTGCCCGTGGTCCATGAGCGCGAGCTGCCCGCAGGCGGCGCCGACGTCCTCGACCAGGTGCGTGCTCACCACGACGGTGGCCCGCTCTCCGAGTTCCCGCAGCAGCCCCCGGAAGGCCACCCGCTGCTCGGGGTCGAGCCCCGCGGTCGGCTCATCGAGCAACAACAGCTCCGGCTCGTTGACGATGGCCTGGGCGATGCATGCCCGCCGCAGCATTCCGCCCGAGAGCGTGCGCAGCCGCGCCCGGGCCCGGTCCCCGAGCCCGACTCGCTCGATTGCCGTCGCCACCGCATCGGGCACGCGCGCCCCTGGCATCTCCTTCAGCAGCGCGAAATACTCCACCGACTCGGTGACGGTGAACCCCCGGTAGTAGCCGGGGTTCTGTGGCAGGTAACCCAGGCGGCGGCGGATCTCTCGTCGCTGGCGCTGCACCCGGGGATCACGGCCGAGCAGCTGCAACGTGCCCGTGGAGGGCTCCACCGCCGTGGCCATCATTCGCAGCAACGACGTCTTGCCGGCACCGTTCGGACCCAGCAGGCCGAACACTCCGGCGCCGATCTCCAGGTCCACGCCGGCCACTGCCAGGGCCCGGCCGAACCGCCGGGTCAGACTACTGATCTTCACGTTCATGGTGTGCCTCCGAACGCGGCGCGTCAGGGTGCGCACCGCGGCTACAGCCTGCCGGGGCCCGCGGCACCAGGTCGTCACACCACAGAGCCGGATCTGCGGTCATACCAGGCGGGCAGTGCCGACAGCCGGCGTGGCGCGGTGATACCCCGGTATGTCACTCGCCGGGGTGACGACTGCGCCGCGCGCGCCACCTACGCTGAGACTGTGACCAGGGAGCCTGCTAGCGCGCTACAGCGTCGCGCCAGCGCGGAAGTGGTGCTGGTCGCGGCGCAGCAGGCATGCCGCTGGCTCCTTCGGGTGCTGATCGGGCCAGATCCGGCCCCCGTCTGGCGCGCGCGCCCGGCGCCGGACCGCCGGGCAGCGTACGTGGCGATCAGCGCCGCCACGCTCGCGTTGAGCTTCGTCAATACGGCCACCGTGCACGGGGTGGTCAGCGCCCACGGGCAGCTGCCTGCCGGTTCAACCGGGCTGCCCATTAGCTTGCTACCGCCGAACCTCGCGCAGCACGTGCTGGCCGTGGTCGTCGTGGCGCCGCTGCTGGTGGCCTGCTGGTACCCGATGCTGGCCTGGCGGATCGGCTGGATCGGGCTGCTGCTCGCACCGCTGGCACCAGCGGCCTGGTGGGGCGGCTGGCCGTGGGGGCCACCGCAGATTCTCGCTGTGCTTGCCGCGTTCTGCCTGGCCGGGTTGCCCCAGCGCCGGCCCGCACTCTGGTGGATGTGGGCCCTCACCGTCATCCCGTGGCTGATCTGGCTCGTCGCTGACGTACCCAACGTCAAGGGCCCCGTCAGCGCCACTATCGTGTTTGCCGTCATCGCGATCGCCCTCGACAACGCCGCTGCCCGCCTCCGCGCCCAGCGCGCCCTGTCCGTCCAGACTGAGCATGCCGAGGCCGAGCGGGCCCAGCGCTCAGTGCTGGAAGAGCGCACCCGCATTGCCCGCGAACTGCACGACGTCGTCGCCCATCACATGTCGCTGGTGGCGGTCCGCGCCGAGACCGCGCCCTACCGGCTGACCGATCTGCCGGACGCGGTCCGCGCCGAGTTTGCCTCGCTCAGCGACATCGCTCGCGAGGCGCTGGCCGACATGCGGCGGCTGCTCGGCGTCCTGCGCGACGATCAGCCCGCCGCCCTCACCCCGCAGCCCCTGCTCACAGACGTACCCGCGCTCGTAGATGCTGCCCGGCATGCCGGGGTTACGGTCGAGCTGTCCCTCCCGGCCACCCTCGATCAGGTGCCCTCGGCCGTCGGCGTATGCGCCTACCGGATCGTGCAGGAGTCCCTGTCGAACGCCAGCCAGCACGCCCCGGGAACCCCGGTAACGGTGTCGGTAGACCGTGACCTTGCGGCCGTCGTGCTGCAGGTAGCCAACGGACCCGGCGTACCTCCCGTTCCGGCCGGGGGTGTCCGAGGGACCGGCCATGGGCTGGCCGGCATGCGCGAGCGGGTGGCGCTGCTCGGCGGCTCGCTGTCGGCGGGTCCGACGCCCGACGGTCGCTTCCTCGTCTCGGCTGTACTGCCGCTCGGTGAGACTGACAGCGTGACGGTCGGCGAAGCCGCAGGCATGTCGTGACAACACGGTGCCTCATCGCCGACGACCAGGCCATGGTCCGCGAGGGCTTCGCTGCGGTGCTCGCCTCCCAGCCGGGCCTGGAGGTCGTCGGCCAGGCAGGCGACGGTGCCGAAGCGGTGCGCCTCACACGGCACCTGCATCCCGATGTCGTTCTCATGGACGTCCGGATGCCGGTCATGGACGGCCTGCAGGCCACTCGCGAGATCCTCAGCGCCGCCGTCGGCTCCGGGTGCGGGCCGCACGTGCTCATGCTGACGACCTTCGACCTCGACGACTACGTGTACGAGGCGCTGCGGGCTGGCGCCAGCGGCTTCCTGCTCAAGGACGCCACGGCAGCCGAGCTCATCAATGCCGTACGGGTCGTGGCGTCCGGCGATGCGCTCCTCGCCCCGTCGGTCACTCGCCGCCTCATCGCCGATTTTGCCCGCCGGCCGCGCGAGGCCTGGCCGGCCCCGGTCGCGCTTGGCTCCCTGACCGCCAGGGAAACCCAAATCCTGCGGCTTATCGCGGGCGGGCTGTCGAACGCGCAGATCAGCGAGACCCTCGTGATCGCCGAGCAGACGACTAAGACACACGTCGGCCGCATCCTCGCTAAGCTCGGCCTCCGCGACCGCGCGCAGGCCGTCGTGGTCGCGTACGAGACCGGCCTCGTCACCCCGCGGGGCTACTCGACCGACGAATAGGCGACGACACCACGGCGCAGCGCGTCGACCGCGGCTCGCGCCGTCGGCGCGACCTCCCCGCCGACCACGGCGATCTGACCGAGCAGGTCCATCAGCTGCTTCACCGCGCGGACGAAGTCGCCCGCCGTGAGGTCGGGTCCGACCAGCTGCTCGAGTGGCGTGCCGCGCGCCCAGGCGTACGCGGTCCAGGCAAAGCCGAGGTCCGGCTCTCGCAGGAACGACAGGTGATGCGCGTCCTCCACCGACGACAGCTCTGTCCAGATAGCGGACATCGTGGCGAGCGCCTCGCGCGGCGGGCCGGGCGGCAGGCGCACGGTGCCGCCGTCGTCCCGGCGCGACTCGAACGTTAGCGCCGACACGCACGCCGCAAGGTCCGCTGGTTCCAGCCCGGTCCAGGTGCCGCGGCGCAGGCACTCGGCTGCCAGCAGGTCGAGCTCCGCGTAGAGCCCAGCCAGCCGCGACCCTTCCGCGGTCACGCTGTCGCCTGAGATGTAGTCCAGCTCGGCCAGAACCGCGCACACCCGGTCGAACGTCCTGGCCAGCACGTGTGACCGGCCCGCCACACGCTGTTCGAGCGCCGCCGCCTCTCGCTCCAGCCGCGCCTTCCGGCTCAGGTCCCGCAGGTGGATCTGCAGATCAGGGCAGTCGTGGCAGGAGTGCCTGCGGAGCCGGCGACGCAGTTCGTCGATCTTTGCGCTCGCCTTCCGGTCACCGTGCGGCCGTCCAGCCGGCCCCGGGCCCTCCCGGCCAGCCAGCTTGTTCCGCACCGTCGACGCGAGGTCCTTCCTGTCATTGGGCGAACGCGGGCTGAACCACGACGGGATCCTGATCCGCTCGATCGGCGTGACCGGCACCGGGAAGTCGGCCAGCGACAGCCGCTTCACCTGCCGGCCCGCGGTCATCACCAGCGGCTGCGGACCGCCGCCAGCGGACGCCTTGCCCGGCTGCAGCACGACGGCAATTCCGGCGCGCCGGCCGCCAGGCACGCTGATGATGTCACCCGGCCTCAGCTTCTCGACCGAAGCGATCGCCTCCGCCTGGCGCGTCACGGACCGGTGCCGCGACTCCTCACGTTCCTGCTGGCTGAGCTCGCGCCGCAGCTGGTCGTAGTCCTCGATGTCGCCGCGGTCGCAGCTGACGGACAACTTTGCGATCTGCTCTCGCAACTGACCCGCCTGCCGGGCGAGACCCACGACCCCGCGATCCGCCTGGAACTGCGCGAACGACGACTCCAGCAGCTTGCCCGCGCGCGCCCGGCCGAGCTGGCCCACCAGGTTGACCGCCATGTTGTAGGTCGGGCGGAAGCTGGAAGTCAGCTGGTACGTGCGGGTACCCGCGAGCCCCGCAACGACAGCCGGGTCGACTCCAGGATGCCAGAGCACAACCGCGTGACCTTCGACATCGATTCCCCGCCGCCCGGCCCGACCCGTGAGCTGGGTGTACTCCCCCGCAGTCAGGTCAGCGTGGTGCTCGCCGTTCCACTTGTCCAGCTTCTCGATCACCACAGTCCTGGCTGGCATGTTGACGCCGAGCGCGAGCGTCTCGGTCGCGAAGACGGCGCGGATCAGCCCGGCGGCGAACAGCTCCTCGACGACTTCCTTGAACGTCGGCAGCAGCCCAGCGTGGTGTGCCGCGATGCCGCGCCGCAGGCCGGCGAGCCACTCGGCATACCCGAGCACAGCGAGGTCCGGCTCGGCCAGCCCGGCGGTCCTCGCCGCGACGATCCGGGCGACCTCCGCGGACTCCTCAGGCGTCGTCAGGCGCAGCCCGGCTGCCAGGCACTGCTGGACCGCAGCGTCACAGCCGGCCCGGCTGAAGATGAACGTGATCGCGGGCAGCAGCCCCTCGCCGTCGAGCCGCTCGATGACATCCGGACGGCTCGGGGGCCGGTAGCGGCCGGGCCCGCCGCGCCCGTTACCACCCCGGCCCGCCCCGCCGGGACTAGCACCACCGTTGCCAGCAGCACGGCCGCGACCAGGCCGGCCAGCGAGATACCGCTGGGTCGTCCGGCGAAGCTCGGGATTGACCGCTCCGCGGGCGGCGAACAGGTCATACAGCCGCCGGGCGATCAGCATGTGCTGCGACAACGGCACCGGCCGCACCTCGTCCACGATCACCGCCGTGCCGCCGCGCACCTGCTCAATCCACTCGCCGAACTCCTCCGCGTTACTCACCGTCGCGGACAAGGCAACTACCTGCACGGACTCGGGAAGCTGAATGATCACTTCCTCCCAGACCGCGCCTCGCAGCCGGTCAGCCAGGTAGTGCACCTCGTCCAGCACGACATAGCCGAGGCCGTTCAGCGTCGCCGAGCCCGCGTACAGCATGTTGCGCAGCACCTCGGTCGTCATGACCACGACAGGCGCCTCGCCGTTGATGCTGTTATCGCCGGTCAGCAGCCCGACGCGCGCGGCCGAATAGCGGGCCACCAGGTCGGCGTACTTCTGGTTGGACAGCGCCTTGATCGGCGTCGTGTAGAAGCACTTGCGCCCCTGGGCGAGCGCCAGGTGGACGGCGAACTCGCCCACGACCGTCTTGCCGGAGCCGGTCGGCGCGGCCACCAGGACCCCGTGCCCGTCCTCGAGCGCTGTGCACGCCGCCACCTGGAAGTCGTCAAAGTCAAAATCGTAGAGACGGCGGAACGTGGTGAGTCCTGGTCGGTCAACCGCCTTGCCCGGCTGCGGCCCGGACAGGGAGCTCATAGCCCAAAGCGTACGGGGATCTGGGCACCCGGCGCGCACCGGTCAGCCCAGTGCCGCCTCAGCGCAGCCTGCAGGAGGCAACCCAGAAGAAGTCCAGTTCAGTCCAGGCCAGATCCGTCGCAGCCGCTTCCAGGTCAGCTGCGATCTGCTCGCGGCTCGGGAAGTTCTTGACTATCTCGTACTCGCGTCCATCGGCGAGCCGCCGGCGCTGGTAGGTGTCGCCGTCCTTACCGGTACGGCTGATCGGGGTGCTGCTCCCCGGCACGTAGCGGTTGTCGACGAGCACCAGCGTTGCGCCGGGCCCGGTGCGGGCGCGGACGCCTGTGAGGAACCGCGGTACGTCGGCGCCCCGGATGTGTGACCACCAGAAGCCGCAGAAGGCCAGGGTGAACTCCCCCGGCACGGCGTCGAGCCGGTAGGCGTCCGCGGTGCGCAGACTGACTGGTGCCGGGCCGTAGTCTCGCTGGGCCGCAATGGCGATGGTCTCGGCGTTGATATCCGTCGCGGTAATGCTGGCCGCGGTCGTCGCGAGTACCTGCGTCCAGTAGCCAGTGCCTGCGGCGATCTCGAGCACATGCTCGCCCTCGACCAGCGCCGCCAGCAGCTGCTTCAGCCGCGCCAGGTCGGCCTGCCGCTCGGGCTTTCGGTACACCTCGTCGTACTCAAACGCGCGCTCGGCGTAGTAGTCACCGAGCGAGCACGCGGATTCCGACATCGGAACGCCTACTTCGTCGCGCCGGCTTGCTCGCCGAGCGAGTTGTCGAGGCCGTACTCGGCGACATCTTCGGCGGTGAGGCCCGGGTAACCCAGGCTGCCGAGCCTGGCCCGGCGCCGGTCGTTCGCCCAGACGAAGATCTCCGAGGCCTCCACCAGGACGACGCACGGAATGGCCAGCAGCAGCATGGAAATTGGGTCCGGACTCGGGGTGAAGACCGCGGCGAACGCGAACACCAGGAAGATGATCATGCGCCGCCACTTGCGGAACCGGGCATGGGTGAGCACGCCTGCCATGTTGAGCAGCACGAACACGAGCGGCATCTCAAACGCCAGCCCGAAGATCAGCAGCATCGCCCCGGCGTAACTCAGATAGCTATTGATAGTGATGAGCGCCGTGGTGTCGGACGGGACGAGGTGCAGCAGGAACTGCAGGCCCCTGGTCATCGCGAAATACGCAATCGTGGCGCCGACCGCGAACAGCGGCAGCGCCGCGCCGACGAAGTAGTAGGCCCAGCGGCGCTCCCGCCTGTACAGGCCGGGGGCGATGAATGCCCACAGCTGATAGAGCCACACCGGCGAGGAGATGATGACGCCGACCGCGATCGAGATCTGCAGCCGCAGGAACAGCGAGTCGAACGGCCCGGTCACATACAGGTGGCAGGACGAGGGCAGCGACCCCACCGTGCGGGCCAGCGCGCTGGGGACCTTCGTGCCCGCCTGCGCCTTGCAGTACGGCGCGTTGATAAACGGCCACACCCAGCGCCACATGTACCAGCCGGCCACCGACCCGACGGTCAAGGCGGCCGCGATCTTGATCACTCGGTTGCGGAGCTCCCGCAGATGCTCCATCAGCGGCATCCGCGCATCCGGGTTAGCCCGGCGCTTCAGCCCCAGGTCCTCCCGGCCCGCCTCCTGCCCGGCAGCCGAGGATCCGTCGTCGGCGGTGGCCATGGCGCCTGGAACTACAGCGGCTGGTGGGTTTGGCTCTGCCCGGCCTGCCCGTTACCACTGCCCGTAGCCTGCCGCTGCAGCTCCTCCACCTGCCGCTGCAGGTCAGTCAGCTGCTGCTGGGTGGGGTCCGGGGCCGGCAGAGCGTTCACAGTCTGGGGCGGCGGGTTAGCCGCGCTCGAATTGTCGTCGGAGCTGAGTCCCTGCACCTCGTGCTTGAAGATGCGCATGGACTGGCCGAGCGACTTGGCCGCTCGAGGCAGTCGCGTGGCTCCAAAGAGCAGCACGACCACAATGAGCAGGATGATGATATGTGGTGCGCTCGGATCGAACATTGAGTGTCATCCCCTCGCGGAGCCCGGCGCTCCTCGGTTCAGAGTTTACACACGCCTCCATCCAAGCCACCGCTCGTGGCGCAGAGGCGGCAGTTCGGTGACCCAGGCGTAAACAGGCCGTTTCGGCTCTCCTTCGGCTACTGATAGTTACCGAGGGCCACCATGGCGTCATCCAGCACCTGCTCGGCTAGCTCGGTGGGCGAGATCACACGGCCGTCCTCGCCGAGCCGCAGCGCCAGCCGGCGCACCATCTGGGTGTCAGGGGTTGCCAGCTGCACCCGCAGCCAGCCATCCGGCAGGTCGCTTATCTGCTCACACGCGTAGTACTCAGCGACCCAGCGGGCGGCCGGCCCGAGCTCCAGCACCACGTGAACGTCCTGCGGCGACGGCCGGAACAGCCCGTGGTCGACGTCGACGTGCTCGGCATCCGGCGGAACGTCCTTCGGCACATCCAGCACGTCGATGGCGAGGATCCGGTCAACCCGGAACAACCGGACGGCGTCCGCCCGCCGGCACCAGCCTTCCAGGTAGCTACGGCCTTCGGACACCACCAGCCGCATGGGGTCGACATCCCGCTCGGTCGGCTCGTCACGGCCAGGCACGTAATAGCGGATATGGAGCCGCCTGCCGCGGCTCAGTGCGTCGGTGACCGCGGCCGCTCCGGCCTGCGCCGCCACGTCGTCCACCTGAACGGCTACCTGGGCGCTCGGCCCGGCTGCCGCCCCAGCGGCCGCCTCCAGCTTGGCGATCGTCCGGGCGAGTGCCGCGCGGTCACCGACGTCTGGCAGTTCGGTTAGCATGCGCAGCGCGATGAGCAGCGCGCTTGCCTCGTCGACCCCGAGGCGGAGCGGCCGGCCGATGGCCTCTGCCTCGCTGACCACGATCTCGCCGCCTTCGTAGGACAGGTCGATGGGGCAGTACGGGTCGGGTGAGCGCAGCTCCACGCACCAGAGCAGGTTCAGATCATCGACCAGGTCACGCTCGCTCACCCCGAAAGCAGCTGCGGTCTCCGCCATGTCAGCGACGCGCCGGCTCAGCACGTACGGCACCAGGGCGAGCAGCCGCTGCAGCCGGTCGGTGGCGGTCTCGGTAGCGGCCCGGGTCGGTCGAGCCGACCGGGCCGGCAGGTCCGCGCCGGCGAGGGCTGACGCCCCCCCGATACCCTCCGGCGCCGTCATACGAGCACGCCCTTGAGCCGGCCGATGACGGCATCCCGCAGATCACTCGGCTCCAGCACCACGACGTCTGCGCCAAACCAGGCAATGTGCTCACTCCACCAGGCGGTGTCGGAGTATCCGAGCTCCACCAGATCCCAGCCGGCCTCCGGCGCCGCCTCGATGCGCTCGGCGTACCGGCGCAGCCCGTGGCCCGTGCCCGTGCGCACGCGCAGCAGGCAGGTGTGCGGTGCATCCCGGTCCCAGTCGTGGACGGCGGCCCGCACATCGACGCCGGGCGGCACCGAGACCGTGCCGGACGGCCCGGTAAAACGGACTGCTCCCTCGATCCGGCTCAGCCGGAAGACCCGCTCGGCGGCCCGGTCGGTGTCCTGGCCAACGACGTACCAGCGGCCGCGGCGGCAGACGACACCCCAGGGCTCCAGATTGCGGAGCAACGGCGCGCCGCGGCCAGGTACCCGGTACCCGAACGCGACGGGCCGGCGGTCGCGGACTGCCTGCCAGAGCGGCCCGAACGACGGCTCGGTGGTCTGCACTCGCGGCTCGATCCGCGGCTGGCTCAGGCTCTCGGGGTCGATACCGGCCGCGCGCAGTTTCATCAGCGCACCGTCGGCCGCGCCGGCCAGCTCGGCCTGCCGCCATACCCGGGCGGCCAGGCCGAGCATCGCCACCTCGTCTGGCTCCAGCCTGATATCCGGCAGCTCATAGGCCTGCCGCGAGATCCGGTAACCGGCCTCGTCATCGCCTGGGTTGATCCCGGTTTCCAGCGGGATGCCCAGGTCACGCAGTTCGTCCTTGTCCCGCTCGAACATCCGCTTGAACGCGTCGAACGAGTCCGGGTAGCCGGGCACCGCCGCCCGGATCTGGCTCGCGGTCAGGTACCGCCGCGCCGAGAGCAGGCAGACCACCAGGCTGAGCAGCCGTTCGGTCTTCCGCCTGGACATTGCCATCCCCTCCGCGACCGACGCTACCCTGCCAAGGTGATCAGGTGGCGTAGTGGCGAAGTTTCGGCACTCGGCAGGTCGTGGCGGGGTGCGATGGAGCTCGACGTTCGGGTAGGTGACACGACCGTGCGGGCGCTTGCCTACCCGCTTCTGACGGGCGCGCCGGCCGTAGGCGACCGGGTGCTGCTCAACACCACTGCCCTCGACCTCGGCCTCGGCACGGGCGGGTATGCGCTGGTTGTAGTTATCCCGGACCGGCTGCCGCCCGATCCTCCGGGATCTGGTCACCTGATGAAGGCCAGGTACACACCGCTCCAGGCCAGCGTCGCGGGCGCCGATGAGCAGGGCTCGGCCTTCCACGACCTGCTGCGTGACGCTGACGACCTGGCCGGAATGCCGGTCGTCGTGGCCGACCTGCACTCTGCGGTCCCGGCTGTCGCCGCGGGCTACCTTGTTGATCGTCCCGATGCCCCCATCGCCTACGTCATGCAGGACGGCGGCGCGTTGCCGGCCTGGTTCTCCCGGTCGGTAGCTGCCCTGACGGAGGCTGGCTGGCTAGCAGGCACGGTCACCGTCGGTCAGGCCTTCGGCGGCGATATCGAGGCGGCAAGCTTGCACACCGGCCTGCTGGCCGCGCGCTACGTGCTCGGCGCAGAGCTCGCGATCGTGGCCCAGGGACCCGGGAACCTCGGCACCGGGACCCGCTGGGGCTTTTCTGGCGTGGCGGCCGGCGAGGCGGTCAACGCGGCCTCCGTGCTCGGCGGCCGGCCCATCTGCTCGCTGCGGATCAGCGCTGCCGACCCGCGGCCGCGGCATCGCGGCGTATCCCACCACAGCCTGACTGCCTACGGCCGGGTCGCGCTGGCACCGGCGGACGTCGTCGTGCCTGAGCTAGGCGGCGACTTCGGCGCGCAGGTCGCGGCCGCCGCAGCGCCGCTCGCGGGCCGGCACACGCTGGTCGGGGTGAACGTCGCCGGGCTGGAGGAGGCGCTGCGCGCCGTTCCGGTCACCCTGTCGACGATGGGTCGCGGCCTGGAGGAGGACCTGCCATACTTCCTGGCGGCCGCGGCTGCCGGGCGCCACGCGGCTGCCATCACAGCCGGTGCCTTCCTCGCCCGGGCCCAGGGCTACGACCTCGAGCGGTCGTGCGTCCGGGTCGTCCTCCGCGACCGCGGCGGCCGGGTCCTGCTGTTCCGCTGCACCCTGGCCTCGCGGGCTGCCGGGCACTGGTGGGAGCTGCCCGGTGGCGGGATCGAACCGGGCGAGAGTTACGCCGCCGCGGCGGTACGCGAGATCAGGGAGGAGACCGGCCTGGAGATCTCTCCCCTCCGGATCGGCCCGCCGCGGTGGCGGCGCAGCGCCACCTGGACCGCGCGCGGGGTTCGCCGGCTCCAGCACGAGGTCGTGGTCGCCGTTGATATCGACGCCGACCAGCCGGCCGTCACCGACGGAGGACGCACTCCGCAGGAGCGAGAGGAGTACACCGAGGCCCGCTGGTGGCAGCTCGCCGATGTGGTGTCCAGCGCCGAACGGTTCTACCCGGGCCGGCTCGCCCCAGCTGCTGCCTGCCTTCCTGGCGGGCGCTGACCTCAGTGAGCCGTTCGAGCGCTGGAACTAAGACTCTAGGCGGCCTTCGCCGACCCGAGCACGTCCACCACGAACACGAGCGTGTCGTCCTTCTGGATGCCGGCGTTGGCATTCCCGCCCGCCGGGCCGTAGCCCAGCGACGGCGGTATGACCAGCATCACCCGGCTGCCGACCGGCACGCCGGTCAGGCCGGTGGTAAAGCCGGCGATCACGTTACCGCCAATCTGGAACCCGAACAGCTGCCCTTCCGGCTGCTGCGAAGAAGGCCAGCTGGTGGCGAAAACCGAGCGGGTGCGCCAGATGGCGCCGACGTACTGAGTCACGGCGGTCTCGCCCTTGGTCAGCTTCGGCCCGGAGCCCTTGATCAGCGTCGTGACCGACAGCCCGGTCGGGGGCGAGATCTGGGGGATGGTGATTTTGGGCTGCTGGCCGGCCGTCGCCGTCACCTTCGGCAGCACGCCGCCGCCGTTCGTTACCGCTGGGCCAGTCGCGGACTGCTTGCCCGAATACTGCTGCAGCAGGTCGATCACCCAGACGAGGGTGTCGGTCCCCTTGACGCCGAGCTGTGACTCGCCAGCCGAGCCGTAGGCGTACTTCGGCGGCAGCACGGCGACCACCCGGCTGCCGAGCCGGGCGTGCTGGAGAGCCGTCGTCAGGCCCTGCAGGCCGAGCTGCGCCGGGATTATCTGCGGTCCGGTCGAGAAGGTCGAGTACAGCTGGCTGTGCTTGGTCCCGCTCCACTTGTACAGCGCGATGTCGGCCAGCGGCGAGTCGCCGGACTTGAGTGTCGCGCCGGCTCCCTGGATTGGGGTGCTGACGACCAGGTTCGTGCTGGCCTTTTCGGCCGGGATGGTCACGGTCGGCGTCTTGCCGAACGAGCCATTCACCGTGACCGCAGCGTTGGCGCTGCTGGGCGACGAGCCGCAGCCAGCCACGACTGCGCAAGCGGCTAGCGCAGCGAGGGCAGCTGCGGCCATGCGGCGCATAAGAATTCCTCGGGGATCGGCAGTAGCGGTGGGGTCAGCCTACCGCCGTCGGCCGGCTGGCTGGCCCGAAGCCGCCCCGCTGGCCGCTAGACCGGTCCGCCCACCTTGTTCAGCAGGTTGCCGTGCCAGACCAGCACCGTGTACCCGGGCAGCACGTACACCCGGACGGGCTGGCCGAAGGTGTGCACAAACGCGCCTCCGTCGGCCGATTTCCGCCACGATGCTGGCCCCGAGCCCGAGTCGGAGCCCGGCAGCACGGCAAAGGTGGCCACGTTGGCACCGGGCCGGTACCAGCGCCGGTCGATCTCCCACAGGTTGAGCTGCAGTCCGTTGCCGGCCACCTGGATGCCCCGCACGGCCACCTTTCCGCCGCTGTCCACCGTCGTGGAGTTGGCAAGCCAGTAGTCCGGGGTCAGCCCGTATTTCATCCGGTGACTGACGAGCCAGCTCGCCAGCGCCTGATTGTCAGCAGGCACGGCCGGGCGGGTCGAGTAGAACGCCAGCCCGCCGAGGTAGACAGCGAGCACGGCCGCGAGCGCCGGCATCAAGCGCATCCGGCGTAGCCGGCCGGCGAGCATGCGGCCTGCCAGCGCTGCGCCCAGCGGCAGCACGGCCGCAAACTCCCGGCTGGACTGCGCATTGAGGGCGTTCGGGCCGAGGAGGTAGGCGATCACGCTGACGCACACCGACGCAGCCAGCAGCTGGAGCGAGATCGCCAGCCGCCCGAACCTGCGCAGCGCCGCGCAGACCGCCCACAGGACGAGACCAGCGCCCACCAGGTGCAGCAGCCCGATGGCGGCGAGGGCACCGACCTGGTGGCCGGCAAAATTGGCCCCGAACAGTACGAGAATGCCCTGAATCGTGACCAGCGCGTTGTGCGGCAGCGCGTCAAAGTAGGAGAGCTTGTTGTTGACCGGGTACACGAAATATCCGCCGTTTGCCCTGATCAGCGCCACTATCCGGGCGGCGGTGATCACAGCGAAGACCGCCGCGGCTAGCAGCGCCAGCTCAAACCACGGTGTCGGCCTGCCAAGCGGTCTGCCTGGCCGCCACGGCGCGAGGACCCGGCGGTAGCTGCGTATCACGGCAACGAGCGCAAGCGGCAGCACCGCGGTGATCAGGATCACCTGGTCGGCGACCAGAGCCCACGTGACGAGCAGGAACGCCAGCACCGGGACGAACCAGCGGCGGCCCGCGCGGTCGAGCACCAGGACAAGCAGCAGGACCGGAATGACGCTGCCCACATGGTCGGGCTCCAGCATCAGCTCGTAGACGCTGCCCTGCGGCGGCGCCACCATGATCCCGGCCGCCAGCCCGGCTCGCAGCAGCCCCTGGGCGCCGCTGGCCCGGCCCTTGGCGACCAGCGCGGCCAGTACGACCAGCAGCGTGTAGGTGAGCGCGCTCGCGATGTGCATGTCATCCGGGGAAAGGCCGTGCACGAACTCGATCACCATGTACTCGGGCAGCTCGGTGGTATAAAACGAGACGTCCGACAGGACCCAGCCGTGCAGCAGCAGGTTCCCGTGCAGCATGTTCCACGCCTGCAGTGCGTTGGATGCGCCGTCGGAGTTAGCGGGGACCGTCCGCGACAGGTGCAGGTAGCAGGCGAACAGCGCCGTCGCGGCGACGAGCCAGCCGAGCACCACCAGGGCAATCCGGGCTGACCGTGGAAGTGCGGGTAGCCGCATCCGGCAGGCCCGCCGCTGCCCGGATTCGGTGGCTGGCCGCCCGGGCGAGCGCAGCGACAACCGCGACATCAGCGAAATACGAACCCCCCGACGCCCCGCTGTGCTGGGACGACCCCCCGAATCCCGTGCTCTAGCCCATGCTGGCGGCTACATACCCGCGATGAGCTTTTCCACCCGCTCGTCCACGGCCCTGAATGGGTCCTTGCAGAGCACGGTCCGCTGTGCCTGGTCGTTCAGCTTCAGGTGCACCCAGTCGACGGTGAAGTCACGGCGCCGCTCCTGGGCTCGCCGGATGAACTCGCCGCGCAGCCGGGCCCGGGTTGTCTGCGGGGGAATCGACTTGGCGGCGAAGATGTCCAGGTCACGGCAGACCCGCTCGACCGCGCCGCGCTTTTGCAGCAGGTAGTACAGGCCACGGCCGCGATGTACGTCGTGGTAGGCCAGGTCGAGCTGAGCCACCCTGGGCGAAGCCAGCGGCAGATCATGCTTCGCCCGGTACCGCTCGATGAGCTCCAGCTTGGTAACCCAGTCGATCTCCCGTGCGACCAGGCCCAGGTCGCCTGACTCGACCGCTCGCAGGGTACGCTCCCACAGCTCGAGCACCCGGCTGGTGATCTTATCGGCGCCCTTACGCGCGGTGAAGTCCAGCGCCTTGGCCAGGTATTCCATCTGGATGTCCAGGGCGCTGACCTCGCGGCCGTTGGCAAGGCGAACCTTGCGCTGTCCGGTCATGTCGTGGCTAACGTCCCTGATCGCCCGGATCGGGTTCTCCAGGGTCAGATCGCGCATCACGATGCCGGCTTCGACCATTCGCAGCACCAGGTCGGTGGCGCCGACCTTGAGCAGCATCGTCGTCTCGCTCATGTTGGAGTCGCCGACAATGACATGCAGCCTGCGGAACCGCTCCGCATCAGCGTGCGGCTCGTCCCTGGTGTTGATGATCGGCCGCGACCTGGTGGTCGCCGAGGACACGCCTTCCCAGATGTGCTCAGCGCGCTGGCTCACGCAGTACACCGCGCCGCGCGGGGTCTGCAGCACCTTCCCGGCGCCGCAAATGATCTGGCGCGTGACCAGGAACGGGATGAGGACGTCCGCCAGCCGGCCGAATTCGCCGTGACGGCCGACCAGGTAATTCTCGTGGCAGCCGTAGGAGTTTCCGGCCGAGTCGGTGTTGTTCTTGAACAGGTAGATGTCGCCGGCGATACCCTCTTCGCGCAGCCGCGTGTCGGCATCGACGAGAAGGCCTTCCAGGATGCGCTCCCCCGCCTTGTCGTGAGTGACGAGGTCGATCAGGTTGTCGCACTCCGGCGTCGCGTACTCGGGGTGACTGCCGACGTCCAGGTACAGCCGGGCGCCGTTACGCAGGAACACATTGCTGGACCGGCCCCAGGAGACCACCCGCCGGAACAGGTACCTGGCCACCTCGTCCGGTGACAGCCGCCGCTGGCCGCGGAATGTACAGGTGACCCCGTACTCGTTCTCCAGCCCGAAAATCCGTCTGTCCATCAGCTACCAGTCGACGGCGATGTACTTGGTCTCGGTGTACTCAAGCAGCCCGTCGTGCGCGCCCTCGCGGCCCAGCCCGGACTGCTTGACGCCGCCGAACGGTGCCGCTGGGTCGGACACCACTCCGCGGTTGATACCGATCATGCCCGCTTCCAGCGCCTCCGCAACCCGCAGGCAGCGCCGCAGGTCCGCCGAGTACAGATAGGAAACGAGACCGTACTCCGTATTGTTGGCCAGCGCTATCGCCTCGTCCTCCGCTCCGAACCTGACGATGGGCGCGACCGGCCCGAAGATCTCCGTACCGAGAATCCCGGCACCTGGCGCCACCCCATCGAGCACCGTTGGCTCGTAGTAATAGCCCACCCGGTCAGGCGCACGCCCGCCAGTCCGCACCGCGGCGCCGTCCTGTGTCGCAGTGTCCACGAGCTCCGCCACCTTGGCCCGCGTGTCGGCGTTCACCAGCGGCCCGAGGTCCACCCCGTCCTCCAGGCCAGGCCCGAGGCGAAGTGCCGCCAGCCGGGCGGCCAGTTTGCCGGCGAACTCGTCGGCTACCCGCTCATGGATGTAGAACCTGTTGGCCGCGGTGCAGGCCTCGCCGCCGTTGCGCATCTTGGCGACAAACGCGCCGTCAACCGCCGCGTCGATGTCGGCGTCGTCGAAGACCAGGAACGGCGCGTTGCCGCCGAGCTCCATCGAGCAGTTCGTGACGTAGTCCGCGGCCTGCCTCAGCAGCACTCGGCCGACCTCGGTTGAACCGGTGAAGGACAGCTTGCGGACCCGCGGGTCCGCAAGCAGCGTCTCGGTGATCGGCCCCGGCTTCATCGTCGGCAGGACATTGACGACCCCGTCGGGCACACCCGCCTCTGTCAGGATCTCTGCCACGGCCAGCGCGCTCAGCGGAGTCTCCTTCGCGGGCTTGAGGATGACCGTGCAGCCGGCCGCGAGCGCCGGGCCGATCTTGCGCGTCGCCATGGCCGCTGGGAAGTTCCAGGGCGTTATCAGGTAGCTGACGCCAACCGGCTGCCGGATTGCCATGATCCGGTTGGCGCCGGACGGGGCGATCGAGATCGAGCCATCGATCCGGACCGCCTCCTCGGCGTACCAGCGGAAGAACTCGGCCGCATAAGTCACCTCGCCACGCGCGTCGCGCAGCGCCTTGCCATTCTCCACCACCATCAGCCGGGCCAGCTGCTCCGACCGCTGCATCATCAGCTCGTAGGCCCGGCGCAGGCACTCGCCCCGCTCTCTCGGTGGCCGTGCCGCCCACAACGGCAGCGCGTCAGCGGCCGCAGCGACAGCATCGAGGGCATCCTCCGGGCTGGCGTCGGCTACCTCAGCGATCGGGACCTCGGTCGCCGGATTGATCACCGGCATCGTCCCGGCCCGTCCTGGAGCCCACTCGCCGCCGATCAGCAAGCCAGTTGGAGCCTCCATGCCTGTCATCATCGCCAGGTCTGACGTCACAATTCCTCCCGGGAGCACACCGCCCCTGTCTGCGAGGCTACCAACGCGGTGGTAGCCCGTCACGATGCGCAGCGGGCGAGCCAGGGGCGGCGGTCAGTCAGTGCCGGCAGGGTTCGCCGTGCCGTCGTCTGGCGTCCCCTCGGCGGGTCCGCCCCCAGCCGAGGTCGCGCTACCCTCGGCCGCCCCGTCACCAGCCGTGGCACCGGCGACCAGCGCCTCAAGGCGGGCGCCGCTAATCCGGCGGAATGCCCGGTGTGCCCGGTCACGCTCGAGGAGGCACACCTCGAGTTCGCTGCTGGTCAGCGGCTCGGCGGTGCCGTCACCTTGGCCCGCCAGCGAGGCGATGGCGAGCCGCATGGCGTCCGTCAGGGACATGGACGCTGAGTACTGCTCCTTGATGACGGCGGCGACCCGATCAGCCTGGCCGCCGATGACCACGAACTCGCGCTCATCCGCGACCGAGCCTTCGAACGTGATCCGGTAGATCTCGTCGTCCGCGGCCGCCTTACTGACTTGCGCGACGACGATCTCGACCTCATAAGGCTTTGGGCTGTCAGTGAACAGCGAGCCGAGCACCTGGCCGTACCAGTCCGCCAGCCCTCGCGCGGTCACGTCCCGGCGGTCGTACTGGAATCCGGTCATGTCCGCGTAGCGCACGCCTGCCTTGCGCAGCGTCTCGAATTCGTTGTACCGGCCCACCGCGGCAAACGCGATCCGGTCGTACAGCTCGCTAAATTTCCGCAGCGCGCGGGACGGGTTCGGGGCGACGAACAGGATGCCGGCCTCGCAGCTGATCACGACGCCGCTGCGAATCTGGTTGATACGCCGGCGGGCATAGTCCGCCTTGTCCTTCATCACCTGCTCAGGTGACACGTAACCGAACGGCATCGACACCGCGAGCGCTTCCTTACGTCTGAGGGGTCAGGGTTTCGCAGAGCCCGGCCGCAGCGGTGCGGCCGGCCCGTCTGGCAGCTGCATCCGCTCGGCCACCACGGTCTCGGCGTACTGGCCGGCCTGCTCTTCGGTCAGCCGCTGATAGCCGTCCGCCGTGACAGTCGCGACGATCGGGTAGATCCGCCGCGACATGTCGGGGCCACCGGTGGCCGAATCGTCGTCAGCCGCGTCGTAGAGCGCCTGCATCAGCACGAGCACGACGTCGTCCACGCTCATGCCGTCGCGGTACAGCTTCTTGAGAGACCCGCGGGCGAACACCGAGCCGGAGCCAATGGCGGTGAACCGCTGCTCCTCGTACTTACCGCCAGCCACGTCGAAGCTGAAGATGCGGCCAGTACCGGTCTCCTCGTCGAGGCCAGCTAGCAGCGGCACCGCGACCAGGCCCTGCATGGCACCGGCGAGATTGCCCTTGACGAGCCCGGCCAGCCGGTTCGCCTTGCCCTCCAGTGACAGCGACCGGCCTTCCAGCTTCTCGTAGTGCTCGAGCTCGACAGCGAACAGCCGCACGAGGTCGACGCCGATGCCTGCGACGCCCGAGATGCCGACGCACGAGTACTCGTCGCTGCGGAAGACCTTCTCGATGTCTCGCTGGGCGATCATGTTGCCTGCCGTCGCCCGGCGGTCACCGGCCATCACGACGCCGGCGTCGCACACCGCGGTCACGATCGTGGTGCCGTGCGGCAAGTCGGCTGCGCCGCTCGCAGCCGTTACCACGCCAGTTGACATGGTGCCCTCCCCGTGCTGCGCCTTCGGCAGTAGTTCCGGCGCCGCCATGGTGAGGAAGTCGGCGAAGGATGACGATCCGGCGGCAAGGAACGTCGCAGCCTGCCATCGTCCCCCGAGCTCGAAGCCGCCCACCGCGAGATCCTTCCCGTCGTTTCCCACGAGGACTCTACTGCCCGCCCTTTTGGACGTACGACCGGACGAACTCCTCCGCGTTCTCTTCGAGCACTTCGTCGATCTCGTCAAGAATCGCGTCTACATCGTCGGTCAGCTTGTCCTGGCGCTCCTTGGCCTCATCGGTCTCCTGGACGTCGGTGTCGACGTCCTCCTCGGTGCGCCGCTGTGTCTGCCGCTGACCGCCGGTGTCCTTTGTCGCCATGCCATACCTCCGTGCTCCGCGGTACTGACCGCAGTATCAAAGCTATATTCGCCTGCTAGTAAGTCGTCCAACCCTGACGGCACTGCATCGGTATCACCCCGAGACAATCCGACGCCAGAATAGACACACCGGACTGCATGCGCTCGGCCAGAAAATACCTATTCGCGGCGTTATTGACTGGTTAGCGCAGCCACGAGATCGCCGGCCGTCGCGCACCTGTCCAGCAGCCGGCCAACGTGTGCTCTCGTGCCCCGCAGCGGCTCCAGCGTGGGTACCCGCTGCAGCGACTCCCGGCCAGGAATGTCGAAGATGACCGAGTCCCAGGACGCCGCGGCGACGGCGTCCGGGTACTGGCGCAGGCAGCGGCCCCGGAAGTAGGCCCTGGTGTCCTCCGGGGGCTCGTCTACGGCCCGGCTGACGTCTGCCTCGCTGACTAGCCGTGTCATCCGCCCGCGCCCGGCAAGGCGGTTGTAGAGCCCGCGGTCCAGGCGGACGTCGGCGTACTGGAGGTCGACGAGCTGCAGGCGCGGATGACCCCAGGCGAGGCCGTCCCTGGACCGGTAGCCCTCCAGGATCTCCAGCTTGGCGACCCAGTCCAGCTCACGCGACAACTGCATGGGGTCGTCGGCCAGCCGGGTCAGCACGCTCTCCCAGCGGGCCAGCACATCGCTGGTGACGTCGTCGATGTCGGTGCCGTACCGGTCCTCGCTGTACTTGCGGGCCAGCTCGAGGTATTCCATCTGCAGCTGGACGGCGGTCATCTTGCGGCCGTCGCGCAGCGTCACCAGGTGCTTCAGCCCGGGGTCATGCGAGATCGCCCGCAGCTCCGCCACCGGCGACTCGATGGCCAGCTCGGCGGCCAGGAACCTGTCCTCGATCATGGCCAGCACCAGCGCGGTGCTGCCGAGTTTGAGATAGGTGGATATCTCGCTCAAGTTGGCGTCGCCGATGATGACATGCAGCCGCCGGTACTTGTCGGGGTCAGCGTGCGGCTCGTCGCGCGTGTTGATGATCGGCCGCTTGAGTGTGGTCTCCAGGCCGACCTCGACCTCGAAGAAGTCGGCCCGCTGGCTGATCTGGAAGCCGTCCTCGCGCCCGTCGGCGCCCCGGCCGAGCCGGCCCGCCCCGCACACCACCTGGCGGGACACGAAGAACGGGGTCAGGTGCCGGACGATATCAGCGAACGGAGTCGCCCGGTTCATCAGGTAATTCTCGTGGCACCCGTAGGAGGCACCCTTGTTGTCGGTGTTGTTCTTGTAGAGCTGAATGGGCTGGCCACCGGGCATGCCGGCGGCCCTGGCGGCCGCCTCGGCCATGACGCGCTCGCCGGCCTTGTCCCAGATCACGGCGTCGAGCGGGTTGGTGCACTCGGGCGCGGAGTACTCCGGGTGAGCGTGATCCACGTACAGCCGGGCGCC
Source organism: uncultured Actinomycetota bacterium (assembly GCA_963718765.1). Lineage (GTDB taxonomy): Bacteria > Actinomycetota > Actinomycetes > Streptosporangiales > Streptosporangiaceae > JAJYUU01. The sequence goes on along the minus strand of CAVQZV010000011.1, from coordinate 191,058 downwards.
GTTTGTCAGGATCACGTTCGCCAGGCCGAGATCCTCGTCCGTGAGCTGCGCGGAATCAGCCGTCTCGGCGGCCAGGTCGAAGCCACGGGCGTCGCGGAGCGGGTTCTCCTCCTCGAAGTCCCACCTCGCCCGCCGCGCCCGGGCGGCGGTGGCGGCCTGGTAGGCGTTCACCACCTGCGAGGAGCTGACCATGGCGTTCACGCCCGGCTGGCCGGGCACGGAAATGCCGTACTCGGTCTCGATCCCCATCACCCGGCGCGCGCTCATGTCCTAGAGCCTAAGCCGCGCAAGCCGCAGGCTGCACTACCCGCCCCGCCGAACCCCGGCATCGGGGCCCGGCTGCTGCCATGGCGACCAGGGCTACAGGTACTGGCCGGTGTTGGACACGGTGTCGATCGCCCGGCCTGCCTCCGTGCCGCTCTTGCCGGAGATGAGCGTGCGGATGTACACGATCCGCTCGCCCTTCTTGCCGGAGATACGGGCCCAGTCATCGGGGTTCGTGGTGTTCGGCAGGTCCTCGTTTTCCTTGAACTCGTCGATGCACGCGTTCAGCAGATGGGCTACCCGCAGGCCCTTCTGGCCGGTCTCGAGGAACTCCTTGATCGCCATCTTCTTCGCCCGGTCGACGATGTTCTGGATCATCGCGCCGGAGTTGAAGTCGCGGAAGTACAGCACTTCCTTGTCGCCGTTGGCGTAGGTGACCTCGAGGAACTTGTTCTCCTCGGTCTCGGAGTACATGCGCTCGACCACGCGCTGGATCATCTCGGCGACCGTAGCGTCCGCGAGACCGCCGTGCTCGGCCATGTCGTCGGCGTGCAGCGGCAGGGCCGGCAGTACGTACTTCGAGAAGATGTCGCGGGCCGCCTCAGCGTCCGGGCGCTCGATCTTGATCTTCACGTCCAGCCGCCCTGGCCGCAGGATGGCCGGGTCGATCATGTCCTCGCGGTTGGAGGCGCCGATCACGATGACGTTTTCCAGGCCCTCGACTCCGTCGATCTCGCTGAGCAACTGCGGGACGATCGTGTTCTCAACATCGGAGGACACCCCGGAGCCCCGGGTGCGGAAGATGGAGTCCATCTCGTCGAAGAACACGATGACGGGCATGCCTTCGCTGGCCTTTTCCCTGGCACGCTGGAACACCAGCCGGATGTGCCGCTCGGTCTCGCCGACGTACTTGTTCAGCAGCTCGGGGCCCTTGATGTTGAGGAAGAAGCTGCGGCGCTCCTTGCCGTCCTCGTCGCCATCCTGCCCTGAGGACGCCGCCACCTGCTTGGCCAGGGAGTTCGCCACCGCCTTGGCGATCAGCGTCTTGCCGCAGCCGGGCGGTCCGTACAGCAGAACGCCCTTCGGCGGCCTCAGCTGGTGCTCTCGGAACAGATCAGCGTGCAGGTACGGCAGCTCGATCGCGTCGCGGATCTGCTCGATCTGCGAGGCGAGCCCGCCGATCTCGGCGTAGGAAATGTCCGGGACTTCCTCCAGGATGAGCTCTTCGACTTCAGCCTTCGGGATGCGCTCGAAGACGTAGCCAGAACGCGGCTCGAGCAGCAGCGAGTCGCCTGCCCGAAGCGGCGAGTCTCGCAGCGGCTCGGCCAGCCGGGCGATGCGCTCCTCGTCGGCGTGGGAGAGGACGAGCACGCGATCGCCGTCCTCCAGCACCTCCTTGAGCATCACGACCTCGCCCACGGTCTCGTACCCCTGGGCGATGACGACGTTCAGCGCCTCGTTGAGGACGACTTCCTGGCCGGGCCTCAGCTCCGCCAGGTCGATGCCCGGGCTGACGCTGACGCGCATCTTGCGGCCTCCGGTGAACACGTCGGCCGTGCCGTCCGCGGTGGCCTGCAGGAAGACGCCGAAACCGCTTGGCGGCTGAGCCAGCCGGTCGACCTCTTCCTTGAGCGCGACGATCTGGTCCCGGGCCTCGCGCAGTGTGCCCGCGAGCCGCTCGTTCTGGCCCGTGAGGGCCGCCAGGCTCGACTCGGCCTCCCGAAGGCGCTGCTCCAGTAGGTGCGTCTGCCGCGGCGAGTCAGCCAGGCGGCTGCGCAGGGCGGCTACCTCCTCTTCAAGGAAGGAGACCTGCGTGGTCAGGACCTTGACCTCATCGTCGTGCCGCCCGGAGTGAACGCTGTCGTCACGAGAGGCCATGCCCCTCACCCCCTCCTGAGAGCCGAGTTACCTAGACCCTACCTATCCGCGGCCGATACGTAACCCGGCGACGGGCACCGAGTGCGCTCAGCCGGGTTACGATCCGGGAACTCGCTGGCAGGCTACCCCGAGCAGGCCCCTGCGGCCTAGAGGCCGGTCACTTCGCCCGCCTCCGCCGCAGCCGCCTCCGCCGCAGCCGCCTCCGCACCCTTGGATGGACGCCGGCGGCGCGGCGGGGCGGTCACCCCGTCGGCCAGCCGCCTGGCCGTGATGAGGAAACCCGTGTGGCCGACCATGCGGTGCTCTGGCCGCACCGCCAGCCCGTCCACGTGCCAGCCGCGCTGCAGCGTCTCCCACGCGGCGGGCTCGGCAAAGCTGCCCTGCTCGCGAACCGTGCCCACTGTCCTCGCCAGCTGCGTCGTCGTCGCCACATAGCAGCACAGCACACCACCCGGGATCAGCATCGCGGCTGCCGCCTCGGCGTACTCCCACGGCGCGAGCATGTCAAGAATGACGCGGTCGGCGTCGGCGATGCCCTCCGGGTCGAGGTCGCCCACGACTAGCCGCCACGCCGGATGCGGCCCCCCGAAATACCGCGACACATTGGCCGAGGCAATCTCGGCGAAGTCCGGCCGGCGCTCGAACGAGGTCAGCCGGCCTGCCTCCCCGACAGCGCGCAGCAGCCAGCACGTCAGGGCACCCGAGCCGGCGCCTGCCTCAACCACTCGCGCTCCGGGGAAGACGTCGGCGAGCCCCACGATCTGCGCTGCGTCCTTCGGGTAGACGACCGCGGCGCCCCGCACCATGGTCACCGCGTAGTCCGCCAGCAGCGGCCGGAACGCCAGGTAGGGCGTACCGCCGACCGACGTCACCAGGCTGCCTTCCTGCAGGCCGATCAGGTCGTCGTGCCGGAGCGCTCCGCGGTGGGTGTGAAATGACTTGCCGGGGGTCAGCACGAGCCGGTGCTGGCGTCCCTTCGGGTCGGTCAGCTGAACCTGGTCACCAGGCACAAACGGCCCGCGTGGCTGGATGATCAACTGCCCGCGAACGCGTGGTCGAGATCGACAGTGGCGAGCACGCCGTAGACCTGACCGGACGGCTCTACCAGCAGGTACTCCGAGGCTGGCGCGCGGCGGACCGCCTCGACCAGGTCCATGCCAGAAAGGTCGGCCGACAGGATCATGTCAGGGTCGAGCGTCCTGGCCAGCGACCCGGCGTCAATCCACGGCCGGCGCTGCTCGGGCGTCGCGATGACCGCACCCTCATTGACGATCGCGATGGGCTTGGCCTCGTGGTCGACGACGACGAGGGCCCTGGCCTGGGCCGCGTCAGCCCGTCTGATGGCCTCGGCGAGCGGCAGGTTGGACGGGATCGGGATCGCGCGCCGGGCGAGCGCGCGTGCCTGCAAGGCAGGCAGCCGCTCCCGGATGCGCGCCGACCGCAGCACCTGGCTGGCGCTCATCCACATGAACGCGGCTATGGCGATCAGCCAGAGGCCGTAGCCGTCAGCAAGTCCGAGCGTGCTCGACCGCACCTGGCTGAGCACCACCAGGGCCAGCGCGACCGCGAGGACGCGCCCGGCCCACGCCGCCAGCACCGTCGAGTAGCCGCTTCGACCGGTCACCTTCCATAGCCCCGCCCGGAGCAGCCGGCCGCCGTCCAGTGGCAGCCCCGGCAGCAGGTTAAAGATCCCGACGACGGCGTTGGCGAGGATGAGCCGGTCGATGAGGACATGCGGGATCCCCGACGGGTGAGCCAGCACGTCGATGCCGTAGCCGATCGCAGCGAGCGCCAGCGACATCGCCGGGCCAGCCGCGGAGACCAGGAACTCCTGGCCAGGTGTCGGCGGCTCCTGCTCGATCTCGGAGAAACCGCCGAGCGGATACAACAGGATCCGTCGCACCGGAAGACCGAAACCGCGGGCAACCAGGCTGTGGCTCAGCTCGTGAATGAGGACCGACAGGTAGAGCAGGACGACGAACGCCACCGCGACCAGGTACCTCGGAACGGAGTTCTGCACAGTGCCGGGCAGGGTTCCTGAGTTGGAGTACAGCACGACCAGCACCGCAGCGACCAGGAACCAGTACGGCGAGATGAATACCGGGATGCCAAATGGCCTGGCGATCATTACTCCAAGCCCCTGCCGTGGCCTCGGCGCGGGCGCGGGCCGACCCGGCTGCTGCGAGCCGCCCTGCTGGATTCCACCTGCCACGCATAGATGCTACGCGCCGGCGGCGGGTATCAGCTCACCTGCGAGAGCCCAGTCAGCCGGCGCGCCGGCTCTGCCACCGACGTGCCGCTGTCGGTGCCCTCGCCTAGGCTGCCAGCATGAGCGACATACTCGCTACGCCGACCGTGCCAGATGTCGACGTCGCCGGGGGGATCGGGGAGTCGTCCCCAGAGACCGGCACAGTCGATCAGCTGGCCGGCCCGAGCCTGTCGCCCTCCCGTGCAGCCGACTTCATGACCTGCCCGCTGCTCTACCGGTTCCGGGTCGTAGACAAGCTGCCCGAGCCGCCGAGCCCGGCCGCTGCCCGCGGCACGCTGGTGCACGCGGTACTTGAGCGGCTCTTCGACGAGCCCGCGCGGGGCCGCACCCCGGCTGCCGCACGCCTGCTGCTCGCTCCCCAGTGGGACAGGCTGGTGACCGAGGTACCCGCCCTCGCGGAGATGTTCGGCGACGCGGCGGAGCGGGCGGCCTGGCTAGAAGAGGCCGGCGCGATGCTCGACCGCTACTTCACGCTGGAGGACCCTAGTCGTATCGAGCCCGCGCATCGCGAGATGTCGGTGCAGGCACTGCTGGACTCCGGGCTGACGCTGCGCGGTTACATCGACCGGCTCGACATCGCGCAGACGGGCGAGATCCGCATCGTCGACTACAAGACCGGTCTGGCTCCGGTACCGGACTATGAAGCCAGGGCGCTGTTCCAGATGAAGTTCTACGCGCTCGCACTCTGGCGGACCGGCCGCGAGGTTCCGCGCCTGCTCCAGCTGATCTACCTGGGCAACGGAGAGATCGTCCGGTACGCGCCGGATGAGGCGGACCTGCTGGCAACCGAGCGCAAGATCAACGCTCTGTGGCAGGCCATCAACCGGGCGAGGATGTCGGGTGACTGGCGTCCGCGACCGAGCCGCCTGTGCGCGTGGTGCTCCTACCAGGCACTCTGCCCGGCCTTCGGCGGTACGCCGCCGCCGCTGCCAGAGCCCGACAGCGGGCTGGCTGATCAGGCCGGCTAGCGGGTCACGAAGCTGTAGCCGTGTTCTCCGGGAAGTGGCACGCCACCTTGTGACCGGCTTCCAGCTCAGCGAGGGGCGGCTCCTGGGTCCGGCAGATGTCCTGCGCTTTCCAGCACCGGGTGTGGAACCGGCAGGCCGACGGCGGGTTCAGCGGGCTCGGCACGTCGCCGGTCAGCCGGATCCGCTCGCGACGTCCCCGGAGGCCGCCTTCGCCGCGCACCGGCTCAGGCACCGGCACGGCGGACATCAGAGCGACGGTGTACGGGTGGTGTGGCGTCGCGTACAGATCGTCCCGGCCCGCGACCTCCACCAGCTTGCCGAGGTACATCACGGCGACGGTGTCGCTGATGTGCCGGACGACCGACAGGTCGTGCGCGATCACGACGTAAGTGAGGCCGAGCTCGCTCTGCAGGTCCTCCAGCAGGTTCACCACCTGTGCCTGGATTGATACGTCCAGCGCCGACACCGGCTCGTCCGCGACGATCAGCTTGGGCTTGAGCGCCAGCGTCCGGGCGATCCCGATGCGCTGCCGCTGACCGCCAGAGAACTCATGCGGGTATCTGTTGTAGTGCTCGGGGTTCAGACCGACAAGCTCCAGCAGATCCTGCACCGTTCGCTTGATGCCCTGCTCGGTCTGGACGCCCTGCAACCGGAACGGCGCGCTCACGATCGCCCCGACGGTGTGCCGCGGGTTCAGCGAGGAGTAGGGGTCCTGGAAGATCATCTGTATGTCGCGGCGGAGCGGCCGCATGGCGCTCATGGACAGGTGCGTGATGTCCCGTCCGTCGAACACGATCTGGCCTGCGGTGGGCTCGACGAGCCTGGTCAGCAACCGCCCCGTAGTGGTCTTGCCACAGCCGGACTCGCCCACCAGCCCGAGGGTCTGCCCCGCCGAAACAGAGAAGTCGATCCCGTCGACCGCCTGGACCGCGCCGACCTTGTGCCGGAACACGATGCCACGGGTAACCGAGAAGTGCTTCTGCAGGCCGGTGACCCGGAGCAGGGCATCGCCCGCGCTGCCGCTGTCCCCGGTCACCGCTGGCGTGCTCGCCGGCGCGCTCACGCGTCCTCCCCGTCGACTCGGGCGAGCGAAGCGACCCGCTCGGCCCGCAGTGTCGTGCGCTGATCTCTGGTCAGATGACATGCGACCCGGTGGCCCGGTTCGATCTCGCGCAGCTCAGGCACCTGCGTCTCGCTCTTGCCGTTGGTCAGCGACGCGAAGTCACAGCGCGGGTGGAATGGGCAGCCGGGCGGTACGTTGATGAGGCTCGGCGGGGTGCCCTTGATGGGGATCAGCCGCTCCGCGCGCACCTCGTCGAGGCGCGGCATCGAGGTCAGCAGTCCCCAGGTGTACGGATGACCCGGCCGCCAGAAGATGTCCTCGGCCGTGCCGTACTCGGCGGAGCGGCCGCTGTACATCACCAGGATGTCGTCCGATAGCTCGGCGACGACGCCGAGGTCGTGAGTGATGATGATGACGGCGGAACCGAACTCCCCCTGCAGGTCTGAGATCAGGTCCAGGATCTGAGCCTGCACGGTCACATCGAGTGCGGTCGTTGGCTCGTCAGCGATGAGCAGCTCCGGGTTGCAGGACAGTGCCATGGCAATCATGGCGCGCTGCCGCATGCCGCCCGAGAACTGATGCGGATAGTCGTCCGCCCGGGTGGCCGGCTGCGGAATGCCGACGCGGCCCAGCATGTCGATCGCATGCTGCCTGGCGGCCTTCTTGCCCACCTTGTTGTGGATCAGGTAGGCCTCGCTGATCTGATGGCCCACCGTGTAGTACGGGTGCAGCGAGGACAGCGGATCCTGGAAGATCATCGCCATCTTGCTGCCGCGCAGCGAGCGGACCCGTTCGGGCGATGCGGCGATCAGGTCCTCGCCGTCCAGCAGCACCCGGCCAGAGATCTCGGCGCGGGTGTGCTGGTGCAGGCCGAGGATGGCGAGGCTGGTCACGCTCTTACCGGAGCCGGACTCGCCGACGATGCCGAGCGTGCGCCCGCGGTTGAGGCGGAACGAGACGCCGTCGACTGCCTTGACCAGGCCGTCGTCAGTCGGGAAGTGGACCCGCAGGTCACTTACCTCAAGCAGGGTCTCGCTGCTGGGCATGCCGGCGCCCAGCGGAACCTCCGTCAGCGGGGTCGCAGCCATCAGAGCCTCACCCTCGGGTCGACAGCCGCGTACAGGATGTCGACGATCAGGTTCGCGATCACGATGAAGAACGCGGCCAGCAGCACGACGCCCATGATCTCGGGCAGATCGGAGTTGTTGATCGCCTCGATCGTGAACAGCCCGAGTCCGTGCAGGCTATAGGTGTACTCGGTGATCACTGCGCCGCCGAGCAGAAGACCGAGATCAAGGCCGAAGATGGTCAGCACCGGCGTCAGCGCGGCTCGCAGGCCGTGCTTGAGAATGACGGCGCGCTCGGACAGGCCCTTCGCCCGCGCGGTCCTGATGTAGTCCTCATGCATCGTCTCCAGCATCCCGGCCCTGGTGATCCGCGCATAGAGGGCCGAGTACAGGAACGCGAGCGTAACCCACGGCAGGATCAGGTTTTTGGCCCATTCCAGCGGGTTAGAGAACAGGCTGACGTACTGGACGTTCGGAAAGATCTGCCACTTATAGCTGAACAGCAGCAGCAGGATCTGTCCGGTGAAAAAGATCGGCAGCGAGACACCGAGCAGCGCGGTGCCCATGGCGACGCGGTCGAACACCGACCCGCGGCGCAGTGCCGACAGCACGCCGATGGCCACGCCGCTGATCAGCCAGATCACGGCAGCCCCGACGGCCAGCGACAGCGTGACCGGGATGTAGCTGACCAGCAGCGGCCACACCGGCTGCAGGTCGCGCCACGAATAGCCCAGGCACGGCGCCGGGCAGTAGGTCTTGCTCGGCCCGTTGCTGTAGGTCTCGCCCGCCACGATGCCCTTGAGGAAGCGGCCGAACTGCACCTGAAGCGGCTGGTTCAGGCCGAGCTTTGCCTCGATCGCGTGCACCTGAACCGGTGTCGGGTTGCGGCCCACGTACTGAGCCGCGAGCTGGTAGGTACTCTGACCGGCCAGCTTGGGCAAGAGGAAGAAGATCGCAAACGTGATCGCCGAGACGATCACGAGCAGCAGCACCGTGGCGAGCAGCCGCCGGATTATAAAGGTAACCACTATGTGCGCGCCGGGACCCGGCCCGCGGTAGTCCTACCGCGGGCCGGGAACTGCGCTTTCACCTGCTCTCTGCTGCTCGTATGCTGCGCGGTTCCGGCTACTTCAGGCCGAGGACCGCGTAGTTGTACATGCCGAAGGCCTTGTCCACGTAGACGTTGGTGAGGTTCGGGTCCCGGTAGAGCAGAACCTTCTGGTACACCATCGGCAGAATGGCCGCCTGGGTCATGATTGCCTTGTCGATCTGCGGCCAGATAGTCACGTCCGACGCGGACGGCTGGCCTGCGGCCTGGGAGAACATGCCGTTGATCGACGAGTCGTTGATCTCCGAGATATTCGTGTTGCCGCCGTTCGGGGCGATCGTGTTGCCGTTGGACAACTCGTCGAGGAAGCCGTAGCCGTCCGGCCAGTCCGGGCCCCAGCCGCCCATGTCCAGGCCCAGGTTGTGGGTGTGCACGTAGGTCGGATCGCCGGCGAAGTCGGTGTAGTACTTCCCGGCGGTAAAGCCTACGAGCGTGACCTTGATGCCGACCTGAGCCAGCGACGCCTGCAGCGCCTGCGCCGCTGCTGTTTCCTGCGGGCGGTCGCTGCGGTAGGCCAGGTTGGTGCTGAAGCCGCTCGCTGAAGCGCCGGCCATCTTGCACTGTGCCAGCTGCGCCTTGGCGGCCGTGATGTCACCGCTGGGCTGTGACACCGCGTTGTAGAGGTCGAACTGCTGGTAGCCCGTGACGCTCGGCGTCATCACCGTGCTCGCGATCTGACCGCCCACCACCGGGCCCCCCCAGGCATTCTGGAGGGTCGTCTTGTTCGCCGCGTACTCGATGGCCTCCCGGCAGTGCAGGTCGGGGATGACCTTCTCGTTGATGTACACGAACCGGCCGAAGCCGTTGATCGGGTTATCGGCGTCGGCGTGGTCGGTCGGGTTCGTGAGGAGCTTGTCCCGGACCGCGGCCGTCTGCACGCCGGTACCGCTCATGTCGACCTGAGTGAAGTTCGACAGCAGGTTGTTGTCGATCTGGTTCTGGCTGACGTTCAGGTTCACGACGACCTTGTTGACCAGCTGCTTGGCCTCCGGGTCCGTCGCCGCATTCCAGTGCGGGTTCTTCACCAGCGTGAACTGCTTGTTGAGCGTGTAGCTCGAGAACTCGTACGGGCCGGTCGACTCCGGGTGCAGCTGGAAGTTCGCGCCGCCGTACTTACCGGTGTCCCACGACTGCTGGACCGGCGTGCTCTGCGGAATGGCATTGACGTAGTCGAAGTCCGAGAAGGGCGCCGCCAGGTGGAAAACGATCGTCGTCGAGTTCGGCGTGTCGATCGAGGACAGCCCCGCGCTGTCTTTGTACGGACCTGGATAATTGGCGCCGCCCGCCAGCAGCACCGAGTAGTAGTTCGGGCCGTTCGGCAGTACGTCCTTGGCGAAGCTGCGCTCGATCCCGTACTTGACATCCTGCGAGGTGACCAGGTCACCGTTCTCGAAGTGCACGTTGGGCTTGATGTGGTACGTCCAGGTCAGGCCGTTGTCACTGACCGTACCGGGGGCCGTCGCGAGTTGCGGGACCAGCGTGTTACCGCACGCGCCAGGGCACGACTTGTAGGTCATCAGCTGCATGGAGTACAGCCGGACGAAGTCCCACATGTAGGCGTAGTACGTGTTCTGGTAGTCGGTGGAGTCCGGCGTACTGCTCTGGGCGAACGTGATAGTCCCGCCGGTCTGGCTGGACGAGTTCACGACACTGGTGAGCCCCGCGTTATACGAGGTTTTTGCGGGCGACCCGCCGCCCGCCGAGCTGCCGCCGCAGGCGGCCAGCGTGAGCGCGGCGGCTGCGGTGAGCGCGCCGAGCCCGAATATCTTGCGTCTAGACATCGAAGGAAAACGCCTCCTGTCGGTTGACTTTCTTATCGGTGAGGTCACACGGACCGGGCCTAGCGGGTCTTCGGATCGAGCGCGTCGCGCAGCCCGTCACCGAAGAGGTTGAACGCCATCACGGTCAGGAAGATCGCCAGACCGGGAATGACCATATACATGGGGTCGATGTAGTAGTAGCCGTTCGTGACCGCGTTGGAGAGCATCCCGCCCCAGCTCGGCTGGCGGCGGGATGATCCCGACGCCCAGGTAAGACAGGGCCGCCTCGAACAGGATGTTCGTCGGAATCAGCAGCGTGAGCACGACCAGGATCGGGCCCCACAGGTTCGGGAGAAGCTCGCGGACGAGGATGTAGGGTCCGCGGCCGCCCATGCTGCGGGCCGCGTCCACAAACTCGCGCTCGCGCATCGACAGGACCTGGCCGCGGATGATGCGGCCCATGTACGGCCAGTTGAAGAAGCCGATGATGAAGATCAGCATCGAGATGCGCAGAACGTTGCCGCTCAGCGTGAACCCTGCCACCTTGGCCGTCGTCGGGAATACGCCGACCAGGGCGAGCGCGAACACCAGCACCGGGAAGGCCAGGAACACGTCCATGAGGCGCCCGATGAGGGTGTCCAGCCAGCCACCGACGTAGCCGGCGACGAGGCCGAAGAATACGCCGATGGCCACCGCCAGCAGCGCGGAAAGGAACCCGATCAGCAGCGACACCCACGCCCCGTCCACCACCCGGGCGACCATGTCCCGGCCCGTCTGCGGCTCGACCCCGAGCCAGTGCGACCCGCTGATGCCGCCGAAAGCGCCGTTGGGGCCCTGCAGAGTGGAATTGATGAGCTTCGGGTTATAGATGTTCGGGTTCTGCACGAGGAACGGCCCGAGGATCGCGACCAGGATCAGGAGCAGCACGAAGATCCCGCCGGCCATCGCCACCCGGTCCCGGCGCAGCCGAAGCCAGGCGATCTGGCCCAGCGACCGGCCCTCGATGCGACTGCCGGCCAGACCGGAGACAACCGCCTCCGGAGCCACCTCGGTCCCGACGGGCGACACTTCGAGCGGCGCCGCCATTACCTCGTCACTCCTGACCCGCCAGCCTCTCCGTCCACCCCTGCCGGCCTCGCGGCCGACACGAACCCCCGCTGGGCTCAGCACCGCAAAGGTTCAGCGGAAAGCAGCCGCCCGCCACTGAAAACACGCGCGAGGACGGCGTCAGACCGCACCGTTGACAGCAGAATGCCAAGACTCGCGTTTCGCGCCAAGAGGAACGAATCGGTCGTGTCTTGATTGTGACCGAATCACCATCAGGCCGCGACAGGCCAGATGACAGTGGGTCTTGCTGCCCCTAAGACGCAGCAGGACTGTGGCGACAGGGCACGAAGAAGACTCCGCTCAACCGGCCAGCGCCCGTCAGCGTGCGTTCGGGTCAGCTGATGCCGTGCTTCTTCAGGATGTCGCGCACGTCGGCCAGGTCGTCATCGCCAGACTCGACCGCGGCCCGCCGCGGGGATCCGCCCGCCGGCGCCCTCGGCTCACCTCGGCCGCTGTCAACCTCCTTGCGACGGCGCCGGCGCGACCCGACAAGCGGGATGCCGCCAGAGACCAGGAAGAACAGCACCGAAACTCCGACCAGGATGACGCCGAGCCAGGCCTCCGGCGAGAACACGAAGCCGGCGCCGAACCGCACGACCGCCGAGACAATCCGGCCGACCAGGCCGAGCGAGTGCGTGAGCCACGCCGCAGCCGGCAGCAGCGACCAGGCGATGCCCCGGATCCCGCTCCGGGCGCCCTTCCGGCGCCAGGCCAGACCGCTGAGGACCAGCCCGACGACAGTGACGGCCACAAAGATCGGGCCGGCGATGCTGCCATTGACGAAGCTGAGCCAGCTATTCACGCTCGCCTCCCCTCGAGGCCGCGAAGGCCACCGCGACCAAGGCGTACTCGACCTCTATTGTCGCACATTTCTCCGGTGCGCCCGCCCGGAGAAACCCGCCGCTAGCAGGACGGCGTCGCTCACGACCGGCTAGGGGCGAACCCGGTGAGCTCCCTCAGCTGGGCTAGGGTCAAGCCCGCGAGGGACCGCAGGACCACCCGGCCGGAGCGTTCCGGTATCGGCACGACGCTCGGCACCGCGATCACCCGCAGGCCAGCGGCCTCGGCTGCCGCGACGCCGTTCGGTGAGTCTTCCAGTGCTATGCATCGCCGCGGGTCGGCTGCCAGCTTCGCTGCCGCCAGCCGATATCCCTCCGGGTCGGGCTTGGCCACCACCACATCTGCGCCGCACACCACCACGTCGAACCGCACGCCGAGACGGGCTAGCACGGCATCGACGACAGCCGGCTCGGACGAAGTCACGAGCGCGTGCGGAAGGCCGGCGGCGCGTACTTCCGCGAGCAGGCTGAGCACTCCGGGCAAGGGCGCAAGCGGCCGGCTGCGCACCAGTTCGACCATTTCCTCGATCAGCCACCGCGCGACGGTTGCCGGCTCCGCCGGCTGTGTTGCCCTAGCGAGCAGGTACCCGACGGTGCGGGCCATCGAGCCGCCGACCAGCGCGTGCTGGTCCGCCGGAGTCCACGTCCCGCCAAGCCGGGTCATTACTGCGCTCTCGGCGAGGTACCACAAGGGCTCGGAGTCGACCAGCAGGCCGTCCATATCGAACATGACGGCCTCGAGGCTGTCCGGCGAGCTCTCCGCAGGGACAGCATGCACCGGGGCGACGCAGGCTGGCTGGTGTCCGGATTGCGACATGATGGGTCCATCCTAGGGAGCACGCCCGCGTTGCTAGCCACGAGGCGGCCTTCTCTTCACCGGCCGGATTCAGAACGTAGGCTTGAGGTGATTGCCCCCGCACCGGATACCCGATGTCACGACGAGGGAGGTGGCTGACGATCGAGCTCGACTCTGTTGGCAAGCTAACCTCGCCCGCGCTGATCGCTGCTTTCGAGGGCTGGAATGACGCCGGCGAGGCCGCCAGCAGCGCGGTGAGCCAGCTGAGCGCGGCCTGGGATGCCAAGATCATCGGAGAGATCGATCCGGAGGATTACTACGACTTCCAGGTCACGAGGCCGGCGATCGAGGTAGCCAATGGCACGGCAGAAGAGCTCGTCTGGCCGACAACGCGGCTGGCGATCGCTCGGCCGCCGGACATCGGCCGCGACCTGATCCTGGTTCATGGCATCGAGCCCAACATGCGCTGGCGCGGTTTCACCGGCGAGCTCGTCACTGCATTTAGTGAGCTCGGCGTCGAGCTTGTGATCCTGCTCGGCGCGCTGCTAGCCGACTCGCCGCACACCCGCCCGCTGCAGGTGACCGCCGCGGCGTCAGGCCCGGACATCGCAGCGCAGCTGCACGTGGAATCGGTGGACTACAAGGGGCCCACGGGAATCGTCGGAGTCCTCCAGCATGCCTGTACCGATGCCGGCCTGCCGTCGGTATCGCTGTGGGCTGCCGTCCCGCATTATGTAGCCCAGCCGCCGAGCCCGAAAGCGACGCTGGCCCTGCTGCGTAGCGTCGAGGACATGCTGGACATCTCCCTGCCGCTGCAGGACCTGCCAGCGGAGGCCAGGGCGTGGGAGCGCGGCGTGGACGAGCTGGCCGAGCAGGACAGCGAGGTCGCCGAGTACGTGCGCACCCTGGAAGAGGCTAAGGACGCGACTGACCTACCCGAGGCCAGCGGCGATGCGATCGCCCGCGAGTTCGAGCGGTATCTACGCCGACGGGGTGACCGCGGCGAGCACGGCGGCCGCTAGCCCGCGCCGGCACGGCTAAATCGGCGGCCACGGTACGGCTGGCCAGTCCTGCGGCGGCGAAGGATGCACCTCGCGCTCCAGCAGCATGTCGATTCGCCTGCTCGTGGCGGCTATCTCAGCCCGAGTCAGCCAGGGCGCTAGCTCCTCCGCCAGCCCGCAGGCGGCCAGCAGTTCCTGCGAGGTACGCAGCGCGGCCAGGGCCGCGGGGGTAAGTTTCTTCCCCCGCCACTGCCACAGCACCGTGCGCAGCTTGTACTCGGTGCCGAAGCAGACGCCGTGGTCGCAGCCGTAGAGCCGACCCGTCACCGTCGGCAGCAGGTGGCCGATCTTGCGGTCGGCATTGTTGATCACCGCGTCGAATACCGCCATCTGCCGCAGCCGGGGATCACTGCTGCTGCGGGCCAGCTCGACCACGTCGACTGAGTCGTCGGCGTCGATCCACAACTGGCACATGCCGGGGCCGAACGGGCCGTCGCGGTAGACAGTCGGCGGCACGACGTCCCATCCGGCCGCGCGCGACATCATGTACGCCGCGACCTCGCGGCCGGCCAGCGTGCCATCGGGGAAGTCCCACAGCGGACGTTCGCCCGCCACTGGCTTGTAGACGCAGATGGCCTGCCTGTCATCGCCCGTGATGGTGCAGTAGAGCGTCGCGTTCGAAGCGTCCACGAGCCGCCCCTGGACCTCGATCGTGCCGGTCTCCAGTAGGTCCAGGCTCGCGGCCTCGGCCGCATCGGGCTGCGCCCGGCCCGCGCTCCGGCCTTCCGCTGGCTCAGCCACGCCCGACTCGGTGGCCATTCTGCCGCGGGCAGATGTGGCCTGCCGGGTCGAGTGGCAGCCCGCAGTACGGGCAGGGTGGTCGCCCGGCCCGGACAACCTGGATCGCGCGGCGCGAGAACGCGCGAGCGGCCTCGGCACTGATGCGAACCCGCAGCACCGCGGGGCCGTCCTCGGGGATATCCTCGGCCAGCGGCTCCAGCGGTTCCTCGCTCTCCTCCTGCGCCTCGATGATGACGCGCTCGCCGTCGTGATCCCAGGCCAGTGCGATCGCGCCAACCCGGAAGTCCTCCGTCAGGGGCAGGTCGAGCGGGCCGTCGTCGGCTCCGGAGTCAGCGGGTGACGATGGCGTACCGGTGCGCCGCGTTACCTCATCGAGTAGCTCGTCGAGCCGCTCAGCGAGCTGGCTCACCTGGCCCTTCTCCAGCACCACGCTGGTGACCTGGCTGCCTAGGGTCGCCTGCAGGTAAAACGTCCGCTCGCCGGGCTGGCCGACAGTGCCCGCGACGAATCGCTCCGGCGGGTCGTACGAGTAGACCGGCATGACCACTATCCTCCCGCGCCTTTCTCTGCGCGCCGAAGCAGCCCGGTCTCAGGCTACCGGCGACGGCAGGGTTTCGCGCGATCCTGCCCGCTAGTCGCCAGCTCCCCCGCCGACCTGGGCGTCCGCCTCGGCGACCGGGCGTGCCGTGGTCGCCGAGCTTGCCAGCCCCGCCAGCGCGACCGCATCGGCTCCGGTGTCGTTCATTCGCAGCACGAACGGCCGGAGCGTGGTGTACCGGATCACGCTCAGCGAGCACGGGTCGACCTGGACTCGCTGGTACATGTCCAAGTGCATCCCGAGCGCGTCCGCCAGTATCGCCTTGATGACGTCGCCGTGCGAGCACACGACGTAGGCCACATCCTTGCCCAGACTGGCGTTCCAGTCGCGTACCGCTGTCACAGCCCGCTGCTGCATCCCGGTCATCGTCTCGCCAGCCGGGCCCGGGAAGCGCACCGCGCTCGGGTGTGCCTGCACCACCCGCCAGAGCGGATCGTGCGCCAATTTGCGCAGTGACTGACCGGTCCAGTCGCCGTACCTGCACTCGCCGAGTCGCTCGTCCAGCTGCACGGGGATTCGCTCTGCTTCGGCGCCACCCGCCACCTGGCCGTTGGCACCGGCCTTGTCGGGCAGTTCGTCACCGTGCTCCGCAGGCGCGCCATGGCCGGCCGCGATAATCGACGCTGTCTGGACGCATCGCTCCAGCGGGCTGCTGACGATCGCCGCGAGCGGCACGTGGGCCAGCCGGGCGGCGATTGCCGCTGCCTGCGCCTGTCCCCGGTCGTCCAGCGAGATTCCCGGCAGCCAGCCAGTGAGTGCCTTGCCTGTCGACGAAGTCAGGCCGTGCCGGACGATCAGGACCAGGGTCATTTCTCGACTGTAGCCGGACGCACGGTGCGACACCGCCGCCGCCAGTCACCGCGGCCGGTCGGCCAGCACGAACGTCACGTCGCCGAACGAAACCACGTCACCCGGCGCCACTGGGCTCGGGCTCGTGACCCGCCAGCCGTTCAGCCGGGTTCCGTTGGTAGAGCCCAGGTCGGCCAGCAGCCAGCCATCCTGGCCCTGTTGCAAGCTGGCGTGCCAGCGCGACACCGTCTGGTCGGCAAGCGTCATGTCGCAGGCAAGCTCGCGGCCGATGGTGAAGCGGCGCTGGCTGCCGGACGGCAGCCTGAGCGGCACAGGCCTCCGGCGGAGCCGCCGACGGACGGACCGAAGCAGCCGTCGGCCAACCGACGAGACCCTGGTCGCCACGCGGAGGCGCCGACGCAAGTCAGCGACGACGCTGCGCAGTTCTGCAGTCGTCCGCGCTTGCAAGGCTCGCTCGCGCCGCTGCGTGAATGTCTCGTAGCTGAGCCGACCCGCGATAAAGCCGTCGCTGACTTCCGCCAGCACTCGGTCCCGGTCTGCATCTGAGGCGCGATCTGCCACCACGGCAGGATTATCTGCGCAGCCACGCACGACCGGCAAGCCCCGATGGGGAAGGCTCCCCACCGGGCGCGTCTGCTAGTCCAGGCGCGCTCTTCTTATCAGTGCAGCCGCACTCTGGGATCGAGCACCGCGTACAGGATGTCGACGATCAGGTTGGCGACGATGACGCCGGCCGAGGCCACGATCACCACGCCGATGACCACCGGCAGATCTTGCTGGTTGATGGCGCGGACCGCCGTAAATCCGATACCGGGCAGGCCGAAGACGGTCTCCGTGATCACCGCGCCGCCGATCAGCACCCCGACGTCCAGGCCGAACTGCGTCACGACCGGAGTCAGCGCCGAGCGCAGGTTATGCCGCAGGATCAGCCGCCGTTCGCTCATGCCCTTGGACCTGGCAGTACGGATGTAGTCCTCGCCGAACACATCCAGCATGGAGCCTCGGGTCAGCCGGGTATAGGTCGCCGCCGATACCAGCGCCAAAGTGAGCCACGGCAGGATCAGCCCCTGCGCCCACTTGAGCGGGTTCGACGTGAACGGCACCCAGGTGCCCGGAGCCGGGAAGACGTTGATGTGGTGGATGGTGAACTCGTAGTACAGGCCCAGGATCAGCAGCAGGCCCAGTACGAACGTCGGCATCGAGTAAAAGGTCAGCGCCAGCGTGGTGAACGACCGGTCCCACAGCGAACGGGTCTTGACGGCCGACACGATACCGCTGGCCAGGCCAATGGCGAGCCAGAGGACCGCCGATCCGATCACCAGGGACAGCGTGATCGGGAACGCAGCCTTGAGCACGGTGTTCACCGACTGGCTGTGGTAGTAGTCGTAGCCCAGGTTGCCGTGCAGCAGCAGCCAGACGAAGTGCCCGTACTGCACGTAGATGGGCCGGTCGAGCAGCAGCCGGTGCGCCACGGCCGCCACCTGGATGGCGGTCGCGTTCCGGCCTGCCAGCACCCGCGCCACGGAGCCGGGGCCTGGCCCGACGAAGAAGATCAGGAACACCGTGACGGTCATCAGCCACATCACGAACAGGCCCTGCAGCACCCGGCGGATCAGGAATCGTGTCACTTGATGCTCCTAGACGAACAGGTCGCCGCGCGGGTCGAAGGCGTCTCGCACGCCGTCGCCGAAGATGTTGAAGGCGAGGGTGGTGATCAGCAGCGCCAGGCTCGGGAAGAGCAGATACCACCAGGACCCGTACAGGTAGTAGTTCTGCGAGGTGCTGATCATCTCGCCCCAGTCCGCGGTCGGGGGCAGGATGCCGACGCCCAGGAAGGACAGCGAGGCCTCCCCGACGATGGTGACCGGGATGAGCAGAGTGCTGTAGACGATCAGTTGCGCGAGCAGGTTCGGCGCGATGTCAATGAACATGATCCGCCACGGCCTCGCGCCCAGCGCCCGGGCCGCCTCGATGTACTCCCGTTCTCGGATCGACAGCACCTGACCACGGACAATCCGGCCGACCGCGGCCCAGCCGAAGAATCCCAGCACGACGATGACCACCGGCAGGCCCGGCCGCAACGGCCCGATCGGATGGACGGTGACCACCGAGATGAGCGAGATCGCCAGCAGCAGGAACGGGACGGCGAGGAGCCAGTCGAAGAACCGCGCGATCAGCGAGTCGACAAAGCCGCCGAAGTACCCGGCGGCGAGGCCGAGCACGAGGCCGCCGGCCACCGTGACCGCTGTGGCGACCACGCCGACGAAGAGCGAGATCCGCGCCCCGTAGGCGATCCGGACAAAGATGTCGCGGCCCTGGTCGTCGGTGCCCATCCAGAATGTGCTGCTGGGGCCGACGGGCTGGCCGAGCGAGGTCAGGCCCTCCGGGTTCGTGCCGCGGAACTGCTGGTAGACACCATGGCCAAGGATCGCGGCGATCACCGGGGCGAAGAGGGCCATCAGCACGATGAGCACGACGACACAGAGGGCGATCATGGCGGCCCGGTCGCGGCGCAGCCGCCGCCACGCAAGCACCCATGGACTGCGGCCCTCGATCTTCTTCGCGGCCTCGCCTTCGGCTACTACCGAGACGGGCCTCTCCTCGACCGTGGTGACGGCGACAGCGTCGCCGACGTTGTAGCTCATGAAGCCTCCCCTCCGGAGATCCCCGTCAGGGAGCCTTCGGGGATGCTCGACTCGACGACGCGGAGGTCAGCGCTGATGGCTGGCCGGGCTTTGGAGATGTCCTCGCCGTCCTCAACCGGGAAGTGGCAGGCCGTCAGGTGCGCGGCCTCGTCGCCAAGCCGGGGGATGAACTCAGGTACCTCATCGACACACTGCTGCTGGGCCTTGGGGCAGCGCGGGTGGAACCGGCAGCCCGACGGCGGATTGATCGGTGACGGCACGTCGCCGACCAGGATGATCCGCTCCCGCCGGTCGAGCGACGCGGGGTCCGGCACGGGTACCGCGGACAGCAGCGCGTCGGTGTACGGGTGCCTCGGATGAGCCCACATCTGCTCGACCGGCGCCTGCTCGGTGATCTTCCCGAGGTACATGACCGCGACCCGGTCGCTGACGTGCCGCACGACCGACAGGTCATGCGCGATGAAGATGTAGGTCAGGCCGAGCTCGCGCTGGAGGTCGGCCAGCAGGTTGATGATCTGGGCCTGGATTGATACATCCAGGGCGGACACCGGCTCGTCGCAGACAATGAGCTTCGGGCTGAAGGCCAGCGCCCTCGCCACCCCGATCCGCTGCCGCTGCCCCCCGGAGAACTCGGCGGGGAACCGGTTGAAGTGCTCGGGGTTGAGACCGACCAGTTCCATCAGGTGCTGGACGCGCCGCTTCCGGTCGGCGCCCGAGGCGGTGCGGTGGATCGCGAACGGGTCCCCGATGATCGAGCCGACCCGCCGGCGGGGGTTGAGCGACCCGTACGGGTCCTGGAAGATCATCTGTATTTCGCGGCGCAGCGGGCGCATCTTCCCCGCCGACAGCTTGGTGATGTCGATTCCGTCGAACTCGATCCGGCCGGAGGTGATGTCGTATAGCCGGGTCACGCAGCGCGCCAGCGTTGACTTGCCGCAGCCGGTCTCGCCCACCAGGCCTAGCGTCTCGCCCTGGCGGACTTCCAGGCTGACCCCGTCCACCGCGTGCACATAGTCGCGCGGGCCGCGGTGAACCAGCTGGCTGGACCTGACCGGAAAGTACTTGACCAGGTCCTCAACCCGCAGCAGCACGTCCCCGTCCCCGGCGGTGCTGCTCGCCGGACTGCTGGCCTGCGTCGTCATCGTGGGTCCATCTCCATGCTCATGCCTCCGCGCTGACGGACAGGGAGTGCCCGATCACCTTTCGCCGCAGACCTTCGCGCGCGGCGCGGTCGTGCGGCAGCCAGCATGCCGAACGGTGCTCCAGCTCGGTGCCGGCCTCAGCAAGCGGCGGCATCTCGACCCGGCAGCGGTCCATCACATAGGGGCAGCGGCGCCGCGAACGGGCAGCCCGGCGGGGGGTTGATCGGGCTCGGAGGCTGGCCTGGGATCGGCTGCAGCCGGGCCCGCTCGCCGCCATAGGCCGGCAGCGACTGCAGAAGGCCTTCTGTATATGGATGATGATATGCGGCGAATGTGGTCATTCGGTCCGCCTGCTCCATCACCATCCCGCCGTACAAGACCACGACCTCGTCCGCGACGTCTGCGATGACGCCGAGGTCGTGCGTGATGAGGACGACTGCGGTCCCGAATTCGCGCTGCAGCCTGTTGATCACCTGCAGCACCTGGGCCTGAACGGTCACGTCCAGCGCCGTCGTCGGCTCGTCCGCGATGAGCAGGGCCGGGCTCAGCGCCATCGCCATGGCGATCATCGCCCGCTGCCGCATACCGCCGGAGAACTGGTGCGGGTAATCATCGATTCGCCGGTCCGCTTGCGGAATGCCGACCAGCTTGAGCAGGTCGATGGCCCGCGCACGGGCCTGCTGCTTCGACACGCTCTCGTGCAGCCGGATCATCTCGACGATCTGCCAGCCCACCTTGTAAAACGGATGCAGGCTCGACAGCGGGTCCTGGAAGATCATGCCGATCTTGACGCCCCGGACCTGCTGCAGTTCCTCGGGCTTCATCGTCAGCAGGTTCCGGCCCTCAAACAAGGCCCGGCCGGACACCCGCGCGCCGCGCGTCAGGCCCATGATTGTCTGGGTGGCCACGCTCTTGCCGGACCCAGACTCCCCGACGATGCCGAGAGTCTGACCCGGGTCGACATCGAAGGACACGCCCCGGACGGCCTGGACGATGCCGTCATCAGTGCGGAACGACACGTGCAGGTCATCGACCTGGAGAAGCGCCACTCGGCCTGCCCTTCCCGTGCATTGTCAGCTCATGGCCAAGCCGACAACTGGCCATTGCCTTTGAACAGAGACTTTATGCCTGCCAGGCGCCCCGCGATATAGACCGCGGGGCGCCTGGCATTGCATTTGCGAATTATCAGCCGGTCGGGCTGCTCAGCCAGACATTCGTGAAGTCGAATCCCTGGATGGCCGGCACGTACACCGCGTTGTGCACGTAGCTGGCGTGGTAGAGCGGCTGCAGCGGCTGGGTGATCGGGTAGATCGGCGCGTCCTTCATGACCATCTGGTCCAGCTGCGCCCACTCGGACGCGGCGACGCTGGCGCTCGCCTGTGACGACGCCTTGCTGATCAGGCTGCTAACCGCGGGGTCGTTGTAGAACCCGAAGTTGCTGCCGTTCGGCGGGTAGGCGTTGGCGCCGTAGAACAGCGGCTTGAAGAACGACGTCGAAGCGTCGCCGTACCAGTCCGGTCCCCAGCCGGCCAGGGACACGTCCCAGGCTCCGCTCTTGGCGACCGACGGCACCTCGAGGTACTTCGTGTAGAAGTCAGCAGACGGGACGCCCACGCCGACGATCTTGATCCCCACCGGAGCCAGGTCGGCCTGCAGGGTCTGGTACATCTTCGTCGACAGGGTGCTCGAAGGCCGGTACAGGAACTTCAGCGTCAGCCCGTTCGGGTAGCCGGCGGCCTTCAGCGTGGACTTGGCCTTGGCCTGGTTGTACGGGTACGGGTCGTAGCCCTTGGGCACGTCCTGCGAGCCGTTGATGCCGTCCGGCAGGATGTGGGTCAGCGGCGGGCTCAGGGTCGCACCATTGGCGTCCTGGATCAGGTGATCCCGGTTGATCGCGTAGCTGATCGCCTGCCGCACTGCCACCTTGCCCAGCGCGCCGCTGTTGTTCGGCGACACCGTGTTGAACACGACGTAGGGGTTGGTGGAGTAGGTCGGACCCAGGTTGAAGTCCTTGCTGCCGTGCTGCATCTGGGCGACGAGCCCTGGCACGGAGGCAGTGGGCGGGAAGCTGTCCCACTCGGCGCCTGCCGCGGCCGTGTTGGTCTGCAGCGTGGTCTGGTTGGTGGTCTGGTCGCCGGTCTCGTTGACGTTGATCTGGTCGACGTAAGCGTGCCGGATCGGGTCGGACGACTGCTTCCACGCCGGGTTACGGGTGAAGGTGATCGACTTGGTCGGCACGTAGGCCGACACCTGGTACGGGCCGTCAGCGATCACGTGCTGCTGGCTGTCGGCACTGGCCGGCAGGTAGTTCAGGCTCTCGACCGGGGCCGGGGCGAACGCGTCCAGCTGCAGCTCGTCAGTGAAGTACGAGGCGGGCTGCGTCAGGTTGTAGGTGATCGTCTGACCCGACACCGTCACACCCGAGATCGAGTTGCCAGCAAGGAAGGACTTGATCTGCGCCGTCGTGGCCGTCGCGCCGAGCGCCCCGAACTTCGTGCAGAAGTCCGCGTACCCGACGATGATCGACTGGAAGTCGGGCAGGCCGCCGAACGGCTGGACCGGGTTGCAGGCCCGCTCCAGGCCGCGCAGCGCGTCAGCCGCCGTCACCTGCCGGCCAGCGCCGCCAGTGTTCCAGTCAGCGCCGCTCCGGATGGTGACCGCATAGGTCTTGCCGCCGTTGCTGACGACCGGCAACGCCGTCGCCAGGTCCGGCGCGATGTCGGTGGTGTGCCCGGCCTGCGCCGAGTAGGCGTAAAGGCCGCGCTGCCACATGCGCTGGCCGAGCGCGCCGATCGTGTAGTAGCTGATGTTGTAATCCATGTAGTCGACGTCACCCGTGCCAACCAGGTTGAGCGTCCCGCCCTTCTGGGGCGAGCCACTGCCGGGGTTGAGGGCCTGCACGCCACTGTTGAGACTCGTGGTCGTCGACGAATTGCTGTTGTTGTTGTTTTTACTTGCGGTAGAGCCGCCGCAGGCGGCAGCAGTCATCGCCAGCACGGCCAAGCCGGCGATGCCCAGAGAACTTCGGGCGCGTATCCGCATCGAGGCTCTCCTCCTTCTGGGATTGACGTGATCCGTAGCCATTTGAGTTGACCTCGACTACGGAGGGCTGATCGCCCACGGCATAGCGGCATGCCTAGCTAGTCGCCGCGCAGCGATCATACGTCCGGAACGTCCGTAATAGAGCCAGCCGCCGCCCAGCCGTAACAATCGTGATGGGACAGTGACCTGCCGACAATCTGACCGCAATACGCGGGCCGCGCCGCGAAGGATTAACGAGGAGCCGTCGCGGCGCCGCACATTCACGCTTACCAGGAGGAATCCGCCCTCCCGGCCGCGCCCACCTGGTCCGGCTGGGCGCCGACGCGAGATTTGTCGCAGATGCCCGTCAGGCTCCCATGGCGTGGGCGCCCCCGTCGACGTGAACGATCTCGCCTGTCGTCGCCGGGAACCAGTCCGACAGCAGGGCCACGCAGCCGCGCGCGGCAGGCTCGCCGGTGGACAGATCCCAGCCGAGCGGCGCCCGCTCCGACCACACCCCCTCGAACTGATCGAAGCCGGGGATGCTCCTGGCCGCCATCGTCTTGACCGGCCCCGCGGAGATCAGGTTGACCCTGATCCCCTGCGGTCCGAGGTCGCGCGCGAGGTACCGGGCGGTGGATTCCAGCGCGGCCTTGGCCACCCCCATCCAGTCGTAGGCCGGCCAGGCCACGCTGGCGTCGAAGTCCAGGCCAACGATCGAGCCGCCCTGCTTCATGAGGGGTAGCGCGGCCATCGCCAGCGACTTCAGCGAGTAGGCGGACACGTGCACCGCCGAAGCCACCTCGGGCCACGGCGTGTTCAGGAAGTTGCCGCCCATGGCGGTGCCGGGGGCGTTGGCGATCGCGTGGACCACGCCGTCCAGGCCGTCAGCGTGCTCGGCGACGCGATCGGCCAGCGAGGCGAGATGAGCGTCGTCGGTCACGTCCAGCTCCAGCACCGGCGGCGGGTCCGGCAGTCGCTTCGCGATCCGCTCGACCAGGCTGAGCCGGCCAAAGCCGGTCAGCACCACCGTGGCGCCTTCCAGCTGGGCGAGGCGCGCCACGTGGAAGGCGATCGACGCGTCCGTGAGGACGCCCGTAATCAGGATCCGCTTGCCGTCGAGGATTCCCATCGCGCCTGCTCTCCGCCTTCCGAAGGGAACGGGCCGTCAGTGGCCCATGCCGAGTCCGCCGTCGACCGGCAGCACGGCGCCGGTGATATAGCCTGCGTCTGGCCCGGCCAGGAACGCCACGGCCGCGGCCACCTCGTCCGCGGCGGCAAGCCGGCCCAGGGGCACATTCGCCAGAATCGCCTGCTTCTGCTCGTCGGTCAGCACCGCCGTCATATCGGTGTCGACGAAGCCCGGCGCGACCACGTTCACCGTGATGCTCCGGCTGGCGAGCTCACGCGCGAGCGAGCGTGCAAAGCCGACGAGGCCCGCCTTCGAGGCTGCATAGTTCGCCTGCCCCGCCGAGCCGAGCAGGCCGACGACCGACGAGATCAGGATGATCCGGCCCCGGCGCAGCCTGATCATGCCGCGAACGGCGCGCTTAGCCACCCGGTAGGCGCCGGTCAGGTTCGTGTTCACCACGTCGGCGAAGTCGTCCTCGCTCATGAGCGCCAGCAGCTGGTCCCGGGTGATGCCGGCATTCGCGACCAGGACCTCGACCGGCCCGTGCGCCTCCTCGGCGGCCTTGAAAGCGGCGTCCACCTGCGCGTTGTCCCTGATGTCGCAGGCGGCCACTGTCAGCCCGTCGACCGGGTCGCCGGAGCGCGAGGTAACAGTCACGTCGTCGCCGTCGTCGGCGAGCCGGCGGGCGATCGCCAGGCCGATGCCACGGTTGCCGCCCGTGACGAGTACAGATCGGCCCATCGGCTGCTCACTGCCTTTCCACTTACCTTCTGCACCGCCGTTCGTGCGAGCGTACCGGCCAGGGCTCCTGGCCGGTGCCCGGGATAGGTTGACGACTCGTGGACTACACCGACATCGACCCGGAGTTCACCGCCTACCCGCTGAGGCAGCTGGCCGACGCCGCGTTGCAGCGCGCCAGGCAGCTCGGGGCCGGGCACGCCGATTTCCGGGTCGAGCGGATCAGGGGTCAGCGGATTCAGCTCTCCGACGGCAACCTGGAGACCCAGTTCGACAGCGACGACCTCGGGCTGGCCGTCCGGGTCGTGGTAGACGGGACGTGGGGGTTCGCCTCGGCCGTCGACTTGACGCCCGAGGCCGCGGCCCGGGCCGCCGCTGAGGCCGTCGACGTTGCCAGGATCGCGGCCGCGATCAGCACCGAGCGCATCGAGCTGGCGGACGAGCCCGCGCACGGCGAGGTGACCTGGCTGTCGGCCTACGAGCTGGACCCGTTCGACATCCCTGTCGCCGACAAGACCGCACTGCTCTCCTCCTGGAGCAGGCAGCTGCTCGATGCCGACGGCGTGGACCACGTCGATGCGTCGCTGTACCAGGTCAAAGAGTGCAAGTTCTACACAGACGGGGCCACGACGGCGCTGCAGCAGCGAGTCCGGCTGCATCCGTCGGTGACCGCAGTCTCGGTCGGTGCCGACGGCCGGTTCGAGACAATGCGGACGGTGGCGCCGCCGACGGGCCGGGGACATGAGTACCTGACCGGCACCGGCTGGGACTTCAGTGCCGAACTGGCCGAGATGCCGTCGCTGCTCGCTGAGAAGATGGCCGCGCCATCGGTGCAGGCGGGCCGCTACGACCTGGTCATCGACCCCTCGAACCTGTTCCTCACCATCCACGAGTCGATCGGGCACGCCACCGAGCTGGACCGGGCGCTCGGCTACGAGGCCGCCTACGCGGGCACGTCCTTTGCCACCTTCGACAAGCTGGGCAGCCTGCAGTATGGCTCGCCGGTCATGCACGTCACCGGGGACCGGACGACCGAGCACGGCCTGGCGACGATCGGCTACGACGACGAGGGCGTCGCGGGACAGTCGTGGGACCTCATCTCCGGTGGCGTGCTGACCGGATATCAGCTCGACCGCCGGATCGCGGCCCTGAAGAGCCTCGGCCGGTCCAACGGCTGCGCGTTCGCGGACTCGCCGAGCCACATGCCGATCCAGCGGATGGCAA
This sequence comes from uncultured Actinomycetota bacterium, assembly GCA_963718765.1. GTDB lineage: Bacteria > Actinomycetota > Actinomycetes > Streptosporangiales > Streptosporangiaceae > JAJYUU01. The sequence continues at coordinate 164,827 of CAVQZV010000011.1, read as the reverse complement.
ACGTGTCACTGCGGCCCGCAGCCGGCGGGCCGTCGACCGCAGAGCTCATCGCATCCGTCACCGACGGCATCTACATCGTGGGCGACAAGAGCTGGTCGATTGACATGCAGCGGTACAACTTCCAGTTCACCGGCCAGCGGTTCTACCGGATCCGCAACGGGCGACTGGACGGGCAGCTCAAGGACGCGGCCTACCAGGCCACGACCACCGACTTCTGGAACTCGATGGAGGCCGTCGGCGGGCCGCAGACGTACGTGCTCGGCGGCGCCTTCAACTGCGGCAAGGGGCAGCCAGGCCAGGTGGCGCCCGTGAGCCACGGCTGTCCGTCGGTGGTCATGCGCGGAATCAGGATTCTCAACACGGTCGAGGAGGCGGGCGCTTGAGCGAGAACTCGCCGCAGCAAGCAGTCGAGCGCGCACTCGCGGCAGCCAAGAGCGATGACTGCATCGTGATCGCCGACGAGGGCTCTGCCGCCAACCTGCGCTGGGCGGGCAACTCGCTGACTACGAACGGGGTCTCCCGGTCGCGGCAGCTGACGGTGGTCGCGATCACCCGCAGCGGTGACGAGGCCAGGGTCGGCGTGGTGTCCCGGGCCGGCGTGCGACCCGACCAGGTCGCCGATGTCGTGGCCGAAGCGGAGGCTGCTGCCGCGGGTGCCGCTGCGGCCGAGGATGCGCAACCGCTCGTTCCGTCCAATCCAGCCTCCGGCGCCGGGTGGGACGAGCCCCCGGCTGAGACCGAAATCGGCGTCTTCTCTGAGTTCGCTGCCGAGCTCGGGACCGCGTTCGCCTCCGCGGCCAGCGGCGGCCGGAAGCTGTACGGGTTCGCCGAGCACGAGATGGCCTCTAGCTACATCGGCACCTCGAGCGGCCTGCGGCTGCGCCACGACCAGCCGTCCGGGCGTCTGGAGCTCAATGCCAAGTCGGCCGACATGGCGACGTCGGCCTGGGCGGGCACCGGGACACGCGACTTCGGCGACGTCGACGTGACGCTGCTGGAGGCCGACCTGGCTCAGCGGCTCGACTGGGCCAAGCGGTCTGTCTCGCTGCCGGCCGGCCGGTACGAGACGCTGCTGCCGCCGACCGCGGTCGCCGACCTGCTCATTTACCTGTACTGGTCGGCCGGCGCCAAGGACGCACTCGACGGGCGCACCGTGTTCAGCAAGGCCGGCGGCGGCACCCGGGTTGGCGAGCAGCTCGCCAGTTTGCCATTGTCGCTGTACAGCGACCCGGCCGAGGCGGGCCTGCAATGCGCGCCATTCGTCGTCGCGCACGCCTCATCACGGGAGTCGTCGGTTTTCGACAACGGCCTGCCGGTCGGCCGAACGGACTGGATCGCGGCGGGCAGTCTCGGCGCCCTCGTCCAGACCCGGCACACCGCGCGGCTGTCCGGGCTGCCAGTGACCCCGGCGATCGACAACCTCGTGCTGACCGCGCCGGGCGCTGCAGGGTCGATGACCGACATGGTCGGCCGCACCAGCCGCGGCTTGCTGCTGACCTGCCTGTGGTATATCCGCGAGGTCGACCCGCAGACGCTGTTGCTCACCGGTCTGACCAGGGACGGCGTGTACCTGGTCGAGAACGGCGAGGTGACCGGCGCGGTGAACAATTTCCGGTTCAACGAGAGCCCCGTCGGGATGCTCGGCCGGATCGCTGAGGTGGGCGCGACCGTGCCGACGCTGCCGCGCGAGTGGGGCGACTACTTCACCAGGGCGGCGATGGCGCCGGTCCGGGTCGAGGGTTTCAACATGTCCTCGGTCAGCCAGGCCAGCTAGCAAATCCACGCCCACGACAGCAATGCGGCGCTGTCAGGCGTCCTCGAGCCGGAAACCGACCTTGAGACCGACCTGGAAGTGCGCGACCTCACCGTCCACGATCTGGCCGCGGACCTGCGTGATCTCGAACCAGTCGAGGTGCCGGAGGGTCTGCGACGCCCGGTGGAGGGCGCCGCGGATTGCTGCCTCGACGCTGTCCGGCGAGGTTCCGACGATCTCGGTTACCCGATACGTGCGATCAGTCATGCCATTTCCTCCCACGAGAGCCGGGGATACCAGGCCTTCAGCATGCCGGATCGGTTCACGGCGCCCGGCGGCCTCCCCACGCTGGCGGGACGCCGCATCGCGGCATAACGTGGATGGCGTGAGAGCGGATCCGCGGACCCGGCGAGACCAGGCCCATCTGGTGACAGAGGCGAGGCCTGGCCTTACCGAGGACATCCGGTACCGGGAGCGCCGCTACCTGATCATGATGGGCATCCGGACGGTGTGCTTCATCACGGCGGTCCTCATGTTCGTCAACCACCTGGGCTGGCTGACGGCCATCCCCGCGGTCGGCGCGATCGTGATCCCGTACTTCGCCGTGGTCTTCGCGAACGGCGGGCGAGAGCCGACGCGGAACCGGACGTTCCGGCAGTACGAGCCGAATTCGCCGGCCATCTACAAGCCGCCGACGCCGCCAGGCAGCCCTCCCCCGCCGCCGAGCGAATGACTCGATTTGCTACGCACCTGGCGTAGGCGACGTATTACGGTAATTAGCTTTACAGAGCACAAATAACTGGTGGCTAGGCCGCATTCGACCGGACTAGTCGCCCACGGGACACGATTGGCTCCTAATCCGGTCTTGATGCACTAGGACTCCGTTCGGTGTAACATGCTTACCGGTGCTCTGGTCCCCCGCTGGGGCACCAGTTGCCGGCGTTCCGGGCCCCCGTCGGAGCGCCGATGAATGCGACGCCGGGTGGTTTGCCCCCGTAGCCACCCGGCGTCGCTCTATGCTCGGGGGCTTCTCCCCCTCGCCGAGAACTCGCGGTACTAGCCCAGGGGGAGACCCCCTGGAACCCCCAACCGGCGGCCGCTTGGCTCGCAGCCGCCGCGACACAAACCCGTGCGACCCATGGTCGGCCCGCGCGCCCTCAAGCCGACCACGTTCCGGCCTTATTCGGTCTTGGCGAACTCGGCGATCGCGATCGACATCATCCCCAGGCCCATGGCCGCGACGATGCTCAGTGACAGCCACACCGGCACGACCCAGCCGCCCCACGTGATCTCCGGAGCGAGATGAGTGTTAATGGCCGTGCTCACCTGGGCGGGCACGTTCAGGTGGCTGAACACCAGGTGACGCATCGGACCGACCACGTAGGTGAGCGGGTCGAGCCGGGTGAGCACGGTCAGCCATGACGGCAGGCCGCTGAGCGGGTACAGCGCCCCCGACAGGAAGAACAGCGGGAGGACCAGCATCTGGGTCAGCGCCATGAAGGCCTGGAACTGCTTGATCCTGGCCGCCATCATCACGCCGAACGCTGTCAGCGTGAACGACAGCAGGAGGAGCATGCCGATCAGGCCGAAGATGAGCACGGGGTTGTAAGGGACGTGCGCAAACCATGCCAAGGCCAAAAAGATGACGCCCTGGAAGGTGGCGATGGTAGCGCCGCCGAGGCACTTGCCGATGACGATCGAGGCCCGGCTGACGGGCGCTACCAGGATCTCGCGCAGGAAGCCGAACTCCCGGTCCCACACAATCGACCCCGCCGAGAAGATCGCCGTGAACAGCACCGACATGGCCAGCACGCCGGGATAGATGAACGTCTTGAAGTCGAAGTCGGCCGAGTGCGGCAGGCTGCCGCCGGCCAGGTTCGACAGCCCGGTGCCGAGAATGAACAGGAACAGGAACGGCTGGACCAGCGCGGTGATTGCCCGCAGCCGGTCGGTTCGGAATCTGATCAGCTCGCGCCGCCAGACGATACTGATCGCGCGCAGGTCGTGCCGGAGGCCGCGGTCGGGGACCGAGACCCGGATCCGGTCGGCGACGGCGCCCCCTTCAGGGGCGGCCGCCGGCCGGGTTGTCTGAGTCGCCATCGGCTACCGCCTTCCGCCTGACCGCATCCGGTACATGTTGCGCATGAACTCGTTACCCGCGCCGCCCTCGGCGTCCCTGATGGTGGTGCCCGTGTAGGACATAAACACGTCATCCAGCGACGGGCGCGACACGCTCACCGACCGGATAGGGACGGTGAGCTCGCTGAACAGCCGCGGTACGAACTGCTCGCCGGAGGCAACCGCGAAGGTGACCGCGCCCTCGTGCACGGCGGCATCGATACCGAACACGCGCCCGAGCTCGGCGATTGTCGCCGGGTCGTCCGCCGTGTGGATCTGCACCCGGTCCTTGCCGACGCTGGCCTTGAGCGCCTCCGGGGTGTCGATCGCCACAATCTTGCCGTGGTCAATGATCGCGATCCGGTCGCAGTGCTCGGCCTCGTCCATGTAGTGCGTCGTGAGGAAGATGGTGATGTCCTCGCGCTGCTTGAGGTCGTTGATGTAGGCCCAGATGGACGAGCGGGTCTGCGGGTCGAGGCCGACAGTCGGCTCATCCAGGAACAGCACGTGGGGCGCGTGCAGCAGCCCGCGGGCGATCTCAAGCCGCCGCTGCATTCCGCCCGAGAACGTGCTGACAAGGCTGTCCTTGCGGTCCCACAGCCCGACCATGTCGAGCACCTGGCGCATTCGCGGCGCCACCGCTGCCCTCGGCACGCCGTACATCTCGGCATGGAAGCGCAGGTTCTGCTCGGCGGTCAGGTAAGTGTCCAGCGTGGTGTCCTGGAACACGAGCCCGATGTTCCGCCGCACCTCGTCACGGTCGCGGGCGGTGTCGTGGCCGTTGACCAGCGCAGTCCCGGCGGTGGCGGTGGCTAGCGTGCACAGGATCTTGATCGTCGTCGATTTCCCGGCGCCGTTCGGGCCGAGGAAGCCGAAGGTCTCCCCTCGATCGACGCTGAAGTCGATGCCCCGCACGGCTTCCACCTCGCCGTACCGCTTCACGAGGCCGGAGACCGCGATAACGGTCTCCGGCCCCACGGTGTCCATCGGGGCCGGTGATGCTCCGGCACCGGCCTGCGCGCTTGCCTGACCTGCCACCCTGGACTGTCTCACGCCCCCGCGCCTTCCCTGGATCGGGTAGTTCTGAGCCTAATCACGGCCGCCGGGCGGCCGGACCGCCCGGTGTCACTCGCCCTCGGCCCCGCCCGTCGGCTCCTCGTCGGCGGCCAGGATCCGGTACAGCGCCTTGCGAGTGTCGGTCAGCACCTGCCGGGCCTGGGCTGCCTGAGCGTCCGTGCCAGCGCTGACGACCTGCACGGCCGCCATCGCGACCTGGCTGATCAGCCGGCGCATTTCGATGGCCGCTCCGCCGGCACTGCCTGCCACGACGTCCCACGGCGCGCGCAGCTCGTCGGCGTGCGAGGCGGCGTACTGCCGGCCCTCGTCGGTGAGCTGGTAGGCGCGACGCCCTCCGTCACCGGCTTCGGCCCTGATGAGACCCTCGTCCTCGAGTTGCTGCAGGGCGGGGTAGACCGAGCCTGGGCTCGGCCGCCAGACGCCCCCGCTTCGGTCACTGATCTCCTGGATGATCTGGTAGCCGTTCATCGGCTGCTCGGACAGCAGGGCTAGCGCCGCCGCCCGGACGTCGCCCCGGCGGGCCCGCGGACCCCGCATCCCGTGCGCTTCCTTCATCCAGGGGCCCCCGCGAAACGCAAACTCCGGGCCCATGAAACCGGGTCCGCCCGCGAATCCCGGACCGCCGGGGAATCCCGGTCCGCCGAAATGTGGCCGGGCGCGGGCGCGGCCGCGGCCGCCGTGCCGCTCCCCATCGTCTCCATGCCAGCGGCGGTGCTCGCCGTCGTCGGCGGGCTCCCACCTGCCTGATCCGCGGCTCCAGCCGCGCTCATTCTCGTACCTCATTGGGTAGCTCCTTTGTTGTCCTGGTGACCCGCCTGGCTCCCGTGCAGACAGTCACCGTAGTTCTCTGATAGGTCAACGATATATCGATATGCATCGCCTGACAAGCTTAGACGGCAGCGTTTTCATGATCCGGTAAATTCGGGCCGGTCCCAGGTGGCCGAAATTAACCTGATCATGGACGCGGCGCCCGATGGAGGCCGATGAGCGCCGACGGGCGAGGACGGGTGAACGCCGGCCCGGCGAGGGCGGGTGAACGTCGGCCCGGCTAGGACGGGGTGAACGTCGGCCCGGCTCCGACGGGTGACCGCCCGGCCCGGCTCCGACGGGTGAGCTTCGCTCAGCGGCCGCCGTGAAGTCAGCCGCCGATGGCCGACATGGGCCGGGCGGGCTGCAGGAAACCGGGGTCGTTGATGCCGTGACCAGGCAGCTTGCCGGCCACGCAGCGCTGCCAGCGGCTGACGAGGTCATCGTCTGAGGCCCCGGCCCGCATCGGCGTGCGCAGGTCGCTCTCTGTCGTGGCGAACAGGCAGTTCCGCACCTGTCCGTCGGCGGTCAGCCGAACCCGGTCACAGGCCGCGCAGAACGGCCTCGTCACCGAGCCGATGACGCCCACCCTCTGCGGCCCGCCGTCGACGAGGAATGTCTCTGCCGGTGCCGAGCCGCGTTCCTCCGGATCCGCCGCCGTCAGGGTGAACTCCGCCTGCAGTGCGGTGAGGATCTCATCCGCAGTCACCATCTGCTCGCGGCGCCAGCCGTGCTGGGCATCCAGCGGCATCTGCTCGATGAACCGCAGCTCGTAGCCGCTCGCCAGGCAGAACCGCAGCAGCTCCGCCGCATCGCCGTCGTTCACGCCGCGCATGAGCACCGTGTTGACCTTGACCGGCGCGAGCCCTGTTTCAGCAGCCGCGACCAGTCCCTTCAGGACATCGCCGAGCCGGTCCCGGCGGGCGAGCCGGACGAACGTCTCCGGCGACAGGGTGTCCAGGGAGACGTTGATCCGATTCAGGCCGGCCGCGTGCAGCGGCGCGGCCAGCTTGTCCAGGCCGATGCCGTTGGTCGTCAGGGAAATCTCCGGCCGCGGCGCCAGCGCGGCGACCCGCTCGATGATCCCGGCGAGCCCCTTGCGTACCAGCGGCTCGCCACCGGTGAACCGCACCTCGGTAATGCCGAGCCGGGTCACCGCGAGGCCGACGAGCCGCACCAGCTCGTCATCGGTCAGCAGCTCAGGCTTGGGCAGCCAGTCGAGGCCCTCAGCTGGCATGCAGTAGGCACACCGAAGGTTGCACCGGTCCGTGACGGAGACCCGCAAGTCGGTCGCAATCCGTCCGTAGGAATCGGTGAGCGCCACGAAACCTCCAAGCCGACCAGCCGTGTGCGGCAATAATTCCACCCTACGGCTCACCTGCAACTGGCGCACCGGACGTGTGCCACGCTGGCGATAGCAACGAAGTGCGGCGATTGCTTCCAGCCGCGGCGGAACGGGCTCGATACAAGCAGGTCAAGCCTGTCGCGCCGCGCTCGCCAGCATCGCCTCCGAGTCCCCCGAATAGTCGGCGAAATCCGGTTGAAGCCGGTCATACCGCCGGGCGAACAGCGGTGATGAGATCACGAAGTCCGCGCTGGCGCGGTTGCAGGCAACCGGGATGTTCCAGGCGACCGCGAGCCGGAGCAGCGCCTTGACATCGGGATCATGCGGATGCGGCTCCAGCGGGTCCCAGAAGAAAATGAGGATGTCGATGTCGCCGTCGGCGATCTTGGCACCGATCTGCTGGTCACCGCCGAGCGGCCCGCTGCGCATGCAGGTGACCGGCAGGTCAAGCTCGTCGGTCAGCAGCCGCCCGGTCGTTCCGGTCGCGACCAGGCTGTGCCGGGCAAGCTGGCCGCGGTTGAACCTCGCCCACTCGGCGAGATCCCTCTTCTTGTTGTCGTGGGCGATGAGGGCGATCGTGCGGCGTACCTGGTTCTCCGCATGAGCAGCAGCCATGCGCCTAGTCTGCGGTCACAGCATTTCCCGGCTGAGAACGCAATGTTGCTCGCACGTTTCTGCCGGGCTATTAATCCGGGTCAGCAAGGATGGTGGTTGTGACCGTGACCGGCGCCATCTGGCGTGACCAGCTCACCGCGAGCGAGCTAGCCGTACTCGGCCGCGTCGATGACGTACTCTCCGGCGCGCGGCCAGATGTTCTCGTCGTCGGCGGCGGGATCGTCGGCGTCAGCACGGCATTCGCCTGCGCGGACGCGGGCGTCGGCGAGGTGCTCCTCATCGAAACCGGGCGGCTCGGTGCCGGGTCGACCGGCGGCGCGACCGGCTTGCTGATTCCCGAGCCGCACCAGTGGAGCGACCCGGAGCCGTTCGTCGAGCTGGAGCGAGCAGGCCTGGAGCGCTGGCGTGACCTGGAGAAGGCGCTGCCGGGCGGCGTCGGCCTAGTCGAGCTCGACTGGCTCGGCCTCGCGCCGCACGAGGGCGGCTACGCACCGCATCAGCCGCGCGGGGTCGAGTGGCTGAACTCAAGCAGGGTCGCGGAGATCGTCCCCGGTCTCGCCCGCCCAATGGAAGGTGCGCTGATCCGACGCCAGGGCAGGGTCAACCCGCTGCGGGCCGTGGCGCGGCTCGCGGCCCGGCTCCCGGCCGTGGTGACCGGAGTAGCCGCGACCTCCGTCGAGATCCGTGGCGACCGGATCGTGAGTGTCGGCACTTCCAGCGGAAACATCAGTCCGGGCGTGGTGGTCTTTGCTACCGGCAGACCGCCGGTGCTCGACGGGCTGCCGCTGCACATTCCGTCCGACCGGGTGAAGGGGCACCTGCTCGTCACCGAGCGGACCGATGTCACACTGCCGGGCATTGTCGCGCCGCTTGCGACGCAGATCGAAAACGGGCAGCTGCTCGCAGGCGGCACCTTCGACCTCGGCGACGAGACTCCGGCCGTCCGGCCGGACGTCATCGATGCGATCGCTGCCGGGCTCGCGGCCGTGCTGCCGCGACTGTCCGCCGCGGGCATCGCCTATCAGTGGTGCTGCTTCCGGCCGCGGCACCCGGACCACCGCCCCGTCATCGACAAGGTCCCCGGACTCGCCAATGCCTGGCTCACCTCAGGCCATTTCCGGACCGGGATACTCAATGCCCCGGCGACGGCCGCGGTACTCAGCCGGTGGATCTCCGCTGGCGATCCACCGGCCGAGGCGCACACCTGGTCAGCGACCCGGTTCGCCGGTCACTCGTGACGGTTCCTCGCCGTCGTGCGACGCAGCCCGGTCGGTTGCGCAGACCAGCCGACGATCGTCTGGCAGCCGCTCGGTGAGGCCGGCCGCATCAAGGAACTCCAGCAGCGGAATCACGGTGCGCCGCGTCGTTCCCAGCGCCTGCCGCGCCTGCGCCGCGGTGAACGGCTGCTCGAGACCGGCCAGAATCTGCACGGCAGCCACGTCCGCGCCGGGACCGAGCACGACGTGCTCGCTGATGCGGATCAGCTCGCCGGCTCTCACCGCGGCGGCGATCGCGACCGCATCCAGTCCGAGCTTGCGCATCCGGTCGGCATCAGGCGACGCGAACGGCGCGACCTGCAGGTCGGCACGAAGCACGCGCACGGCCGCCACGCCGGCCTCTGGCAGTGTCGTCTCTGGCTGCGTCGAGTCTGACTGCGCCACAGCAGGAGCGATCTGCACCGCACCGGAGGAGATCCGGAATGGCGGCCTGGCGAGCGCCGCGACCAGCCGCCGGTCCGGCAGGTCGAGCGCAGCACGGGCAGCCTCCACCGGCAGGCCGGCGGCGAGCGGCTCGACGGCGGCGTGACCGGCCAGCACCTCGCCAAGCTGATGACCGAGCGCGCGCCAGCGCTCGGAATCCGCTAGCCACTCACCGGCGACCGGCGGCGGCAGCTCAGGAACGCCCATCGCCACCAGCACGCTGGCCCGCATCAGCCCGTGCCGCGCCAGCAGCTCCACCGCGGTGGGCCGGTCCGGCCACGCCGCAAGCTGGCGCGCCGCCGCGGCGGCCGCGCCCCGCCGGGTCAGCGGGGGCGGCGCCACGTCGAGCACGACCGATCCGGCCACCACGGGCCACGATCCGGCCCGGCGGCCGCCGTATTCGCGTAGCAGCACCCGCTCGCCCGTGTGCAGCGGCAGTGGCTCGGAGAGCGTGAGCCGGGCCACACCAGAGCCGAGCGGCCGCACCCGGGCGGCAACCCGGGCGGCTCCGATGTGCAGTGTCACGGTGCGGGCCAGCTGACCCGGCATCGCGCCATCGCGCTGACCCGGCACCCACATCCCCGCGCCGGATGCCGGGCGGACCTCGCCGACCCGGACGTCGATCACGTCCGTCAGGGTCCACCGGCCAGGCTGAACCAGAGCCATGCCCCGGTGCAGCGCGTCTTCACCCGCACCATGGACCGCCATGATGACGCGCGCAGCACCGGCCACCGCCTCCACCCGGCCGCCTGCCGAGCGCAGCTCGCGGACGCGGACCGGACGCATCGAGGGGGTGACCAGGAGCCCGTCGTGGGTGTGCACCGTCCCGTCCGGCAGCATGCCCGTCACCACCGTGCTGCCACCGCCAGCGTCCGTGGCGGCGCGTTCGATCCAGATCCGGACGGCGGCACCGGGATCCGGCCCGGGCAACCGGGCGCACAAGTCATCGAGCGCGACGACGAGGTCCGGGAAGCCTGCCCTGGTGACGGAGCTGACCGCGACGGCCGGGACGTCACCGAGGGTCGTCTCAGCGAGTCGTGCGCTGGCCTCGGCCAGTACAGGTGCCGGATCGGCGCGGTCGCTCTTCGTCACCACGAGCAGCCCGTGGCGGATGTCCAGAGCACTCACGAGCGCCGCATGCTCGGCCGACTGCGGCATCCAGCCCTCGTCTGCGGCTACCACGAAGATGACCGCTGGCACTACGCCAGTCCCGGCCATCAGCGTGCTCACGAGCCGTGCCGGACCTGCTGCGTCAGCGACGGCCAGCCGGGTACCGGAAGGCAGCGTCAGCCAGCCTGGGCCCTGACCGATGCTGGTGCCGCGGCCGTCCGGCACCTGCTCGTCCGGCTCGGCCCCGGTGAGGGCGTGCATCAGTGCCGTCTTGCCGTGGCCGCCCTGCCCGACGGCGGCGATGACATGGCTGACGATCTGGCCTGACACGCCGCTCCCCTAGCTGGCCGCTGCCCGTACGGCGGACACGATGAGCTCGTCGTCCGCCGGCGCGACTGAGCGCAGGTCCAGCAGGAGGCGGTCGTCCTCGATCCGGCCGACAACAGCTGGCACCGCGCCCCTGCGCACCGCTGGCCCGGCACGCAGCGGCACGGCCAGCGCGGGCGGCAGGCTGACGGCGGTGCTGGGCAGCGGCACACCCGGAGCCCCGCCGCCGCCGACTGCCGCGGCCGTCGCCTCGGCCCGGGCATCGATATCCGCGCTGGCCAGTGCGCTCACGATTTGCCGGGCGCGGTCAGCGAGGTCGTCCGGGGCGGCTGATAGTTGCTCCGCGACCGGTGCCGGCGGCCCAGCCAGCGTGGCCTCCAGCGCCGCCACCGAGAGCTTGTCCACTCGAAGCGCGCGAGCCAGCGGGTGCCGTGCCAGCCTCGTCACCAGCTCTGCCCTGCCGAGCAGCAGGCCGGCCTGCGGACCGCCGAGCAGCTTGTCACCGCTCGCGGTCACCAGCGCCGCGCCATCGGCCAGCCAGCTGTCCGCGTCCGGCTCGCCGGGCAGCAGCGGGTGCGGCTGCAGCAGGCCCGATCCGATGTCACCGACGACCGGCACGCTCAGTGCGGCCAGGTCGGCGACCGAGGCGGCCGAGGTGAAGCCCTCGATGCGGTAGTTCGACGGGTGCACCTTGAGCACGAATGCCGTCTGCGGGCCGATCGCCGCTGCGTAGTCCGCGGCTGTGGTGCGGTTGGTGGTGCCGACCTCGCGAATTCGGGCGCCGGTTGATTCCAGCAGGTCGGGCAGCCGGAATCCGTCACCGATCTCGATCAGCTCGCCGCGGCTCACGACAATCTCGCGGCCTGTGGCCAGCGCTGTCGCCGCGAGCACCAGCGCAGCCGCGTTGTTGTTGACAACGTGCACCGCCTCGGCGGACGGCACCGCCGCAGCCAGCGCGCTGAGCATCCCGCGACCGCGGCGGCCGCGGCGCCCCGAGGCCAGGTCGAACTCCAGGTCGGTGCTGCCTGCGGCGGCATGGACCGCCTCCCTGGCGGCTGCCGACAGCGGCGCGCGTCCGAGGTTGGTGTGCAGCAGCACCCCCGTCGCGTTGATCACCGGAGTCAGTGTCGTAGCGAGCGCCGGGAGTGACTCCGCTGCGCGGTCGGCGACAGCTGACGATTCGATCTCGCCAGCTCGCGACCGGTCCTGCGCATCCCGCACAGCAGCCAGCACGATTGGCCGCCCGAGTCGGCGCTCCGCCGCGGCCAGCCTCGGATCGGCCAGGATCGCATCGGTGCGCGGGGTCAGCCTGCGGACGTCCACGAGCGCGACCATACCTGCCGGATGCGGCCACGGGCGGCGCCTGAACAGCTCCACTGCGGCGATTTACCAGCACTTTGCCGAAGGAAGACGTGACCGGGTACTCCGAGGTGTAAGTCTTTAATTATCTGATTGCGATGGGAAGAGGACGAGATGGACCCACAAGGCCGTATCCCGCTACGGCGTGGCAGCGTCTGCGGACTGTTGCTGATCTTGCTTGGCCTCTGGGGAGGCCTGGCGCCGTTCATCGGCCCGTACCTTCATTTCGGGTACACGCCGGACAAGACCTGGGACTTCAGCTCAGGACGCCTGTATTACTCGGTCATCCCCGGCGCGGCCGTCCTGCTCGGCGGCCTCCTCGCCGTTGTCTCGCGAAACCGCGGCCTCGGCGTGATCGCCGGCCTGCTCGCGGCTCTCGGCGGTGGCTGGTTTGCGGTCGGCCAGAGCTTGATGCACGTCGTGCTGCACAAGTCCGTCACCGTCGGCACCCCGATCCTGCACGCCGGCGCGACGGCGACCGGACTGCGGGCCTACCTGGAGACGCTCACCCTGTTCTCAGGGCTCGGCCTGCTGGTGGCGTTCCTCGGCGCGCTGGCTATCGGCCGCTTCTCCCTGCTCGCGGCCACCGACATCGACACGGACACCATCTATACGGACTTCCCGTCCGCGACGGGGCAGATTCCTGACACGACGTCGGTGTGAGATAACCGCCGAACGCAGCGGTCATCCGGGTCGCCTGACAGTCCTGTAAAGCGTCAGGCGACCCGCCGTGCACCAGGACCCGGCACGGGCGTGACATCCCTGGCTGAATCGAGGACATGTCCGGCCGAACAGGCCAGCTGCAGGTCCACCGGCGAGCCGCAGTCGCGGTGCGTCAGCTCGACCGGCGGCCCGGTGACCTCCGACACGTACTTGTCTCCCCAGCCAAGCAGGGCAACCAGCACGGGGTACAACTCGAGGCCCTTGTTGGTCAGCCGGTACTCACTGCGCGGTCGCTGACCTTCGTCCTGGTAGGGCACCCTGCCCAGGATGCCGCCGCTGACCAGCCTGGACAACCGGTTGCTGAGCACCTGGCGGGGCATGCCCGTACGTCGCTGCATGTCGTCGAATCGGCGGACGCCGTTAAACGCCTCGCGCAGCACCAGGAATGTCCATTTCTCGCCCACGATTGCCAGCGTCGCTGCGATCGTGCAGCCGGCGGTGTCGTAGTCGAGAGCCCACGGTCGAGTCATGACATCCAGGCTAGGTCTACTTGACAGACTTAGGCAACTAGGCCGAGGCTGAGTCTATGCATCGAACTCTGGTAGCCACGGCGCCCCTCCGGGAGGCCGGCCAGGCTGATTCCGCCGCCATTCGTGAGTTCGTCTGCGGGCTGTCGCCGCGCACTCAGCGGCTACGTTTTTTTGCCGCCGTGGCGCCGCCCAGCACCGGTCTGCTCCGCGCCCTGTGCGGCACGACTGGCCGCGCCGACATCCTGCTGGTGACTGACAGCGACGGCACTGTGATCGCCCACGGAATGGCGGCGGACGCGGCGGCCCGCGACGGTCTGGAAAGCAGCATCGGTCTCGTGGTCGCGGACGGCTGGCAGCGCCGCGGCATCGGCACCCACCTACTGCGGGCACTCACCATTCGCGCCGCCCGCAGGGGCGTCGGCTCGCTGGTCCTGGAGGTGCTGCCCGACAACCACGTGATGCGCGGCATCATCGCTCGCCAGTGGCCGGACGCGCCTGCTGAGTGGACGCCAGACGCGCTCGTGTTCCGGCCCGCGATACCGTCCGAAGCCGGCCTGCGGACCGTCCCGGCTGCCATCAGCATCAGCCAGCTCGGCAACTCAGGAGACCACCGCGCACCTGGCCGATCTGCAGCCTGATCGGCGCAAGTCAGCCGCGACCGAGGCGGGCCAGACCACCTAGAGCCGCAGTGCAGCCGCGCCAGACGGCAGAGCACGCGGCGGGCTCAGCCGCACCTCGGAGGTCGCCGGTCGGCTCAGCCGGCGTAGAGGCTGTCGATCACGTCGGCGTACTTGGCGTGCACCACCCGCCGCTTCAGCTTGAGCGTGGGCGTGAGTTCCTCGCTCTCCGCGGTCCACTCCACCGGCAGCAGCTCCCAGTACTTGATCTGCTGCACGCGTGCGAGCTTCTCATTAGCGGCCGAGATGGCAGAGCCGACCTCCGCGAGCACTTCCGGGTTCGCCGCGAGCTCGGCCAGCGAGCCCTCGATGCCTCGCGCCTTCGCCCAGACCGGGGCCACTCCGCCGTCGAGCGTCAGCAGCGCCACCAGGTAAGGCCGCCGGTCACCATAGGCGAGCGCCTGGCCGATGAGCGGGTGCGCCACCAGAAGGTTCTCCACGGCTGCGGGTGAGACGTTCTCGCCGCCAGCGGTGATGATCAGCTCTTTCTTCCGGTCGACGACGGACACGAAGCCGTCGGCGTCGACCGACCCGATGTCGCCGGTGTGCAGCCAGCCCTCCGCGTCGATCAGGTCCGCGGTCTGCTCGGGCAGGTTCAGATAGCCAGGAGTGTTCAGCGGGCTGCGAGTCAGGATCTCGCCGTCCGGCGCGATCCGCACTTCCGCGCCGGCCACCGGCTGGCCGACCGTCCCGAGCCGGAACGCGCCCGTGATGTTCGTAGTGAACGCGCCGGTGGTCTCGCTCATCCCGTACACGTCCAGGATCTGGATGCCGAGCCCGGCGAAGAACGTCCCGACCTCCGGCGGCAGCGGAGCCGCACCGGCCACGAAGATCTCCGTCTCGCCGAGCCCGAGCAGCGACCGGATCGGGTGCAGCACCGTCTCGTCAGCCGCCGCGAACCGAGCCGCGAGCTCGTCGGATGTGGTGCGGCCGTACTCACGGCTGCGCACAAACTCCAGCCCGGTCGCCATCGCCTGACTGACCGCAGCCCGCCGGTCTTGGTCCTGCTCGGCGGCCAGCAGCGCCTGGATGCCCGCCATGATCTTCTCGTAGACGCGGGGCACCCCGAAGAACGCCGCTGGCTTGACGGCGCCGAGCGTCGAGACCAGCTGGCTCGTCGCGTCATGGCAGAACAAGACGTGACCGGCGTGACAGACGTTCAGGTACAGCGTGAACATCCGCTCCGCGATGTGCGCGAGCGGCAGGTACGAGACCCAGCGCACGTGCATCGGGGCGTTTCCGCCGGCCTCGGCGGTGGCGACTTCGTAGAGGGCGTTGGCGTGCGTGATGATGACGCCCTTCGGGTTCCCGGTGGTACCGGAGGTGTAGAGCAACGTAACGGGGTCGTCCGGGCGGACGGCCGCTATCCGGCTCGCGACGGCTTCGGGGTCACCGGCCAGCCGCTCGGCACCCAGCTCACGGAGTGCTGACCAGGTCAGGTAGCGCTCCCCGGCCGGGCACGCGGCCGCGTCCCGCACGATGACGGTGCGCAGCGAGGGCAGCTGCGGCAGCACCTGCTGCCAGCGCGCGACCTCTCCCGGCCCGTCTAGCACGGCGACGGTGGCCTCGCAGTTGGTCGCCATGTAGGCGATCTGCTCGGGCGCCGAAGTGGCATAGAAGGTGACGGGCACCCCGCCCGCGTGCAGCACCCCCATGTCTGCGAGCACATGCTCAAGCCGGTTCGGCAGCATGAGCGCTACCTTCTCGCCGGGCTTCAGGCCGATCCCGGCGAAGCCCGCCGCGAGCTCGAGCACCTGCTGCCGCGTCTCCGCCCAGGTCAGCGTCTGCCACGGGCCGTCGTCATCCCGGTCAGAAAACGCTGGCAGCGAGCCATACTGCGCGGCCGTGCTGGCCAGCGCATCACATAGTGTCTTGCCCGGCCACCTGGCCCGCATGGCTGCCCGCTGGTCAGCGATCTCGGTCATCACGGCGTCCTCCCGTGCTCGACTGCCTGACCGTCATGCCACCATGCGGGGAGCGAGGTCCGCAAGATGCTGCTAGTCGGGGGACACAGCGCGCCCAGGGACAGCCCCAGGGAGACCCGGACCGACCCCGGGCCCAGCGGCCCGGACCCCGATGGCCCGAATCCCCCGCGGCGTCAGGCGGCGTAGTGCCGCGCCGGGACGATCTGCGTGCCGAGCGGAAGCAGCGTGATCGGGATGATCTTGAAGCTCGCGATGCCGAGCGGGATGCCGATGATCGTCAGCAGCAGCAACACGCCCGCTACCAGATGTCCGAGGGCCAGCCACCAGCCGAACAGGATGATCCACAGCACGTTCCCGATCGCGGAGCCGATCCCGGCGCTGGGCCGCCGCTCGACCGTGCGGCCAAATGGCCAGAGGACATACCCCGCGATGCGGAATGACGCGATCCCGAAGGGAATCGTGATGATGAGGACGAAGCAGACAATGCCCGCCAGTATGTAGGCGATAGCCATCCAGAAGCCCTCGAGCACGAGCCAGATGACGTTCAGGATCGCGCGGATCATGATGTCCCAACTCCCCCGTTGATCATCTGACCACCATGGCACGGCTCCGGCGGGTGACGGTTCATTCCTGGCGGGTGATGACAGCGCCTCCGCCCGCGGGGCACTGTCACTGGTGTGCCGCGGTCACGCAGCGGCCCGAACATGGTGGAGGCGGACGTGAGTGTTACCGGTTCTGCGCGGCCAGTCGACCAGGCGACCAGGGACGCGCTGTCTGCGCTCTCCATGGGCGACTCTGGTGTGCTCGGTGAGGCCGCAAACCTGCGGGAGCAGCTGCGGGCGGAGAGCAACCTGGACCCGAAGTCGTTCGCGCTGGTGAAAATCGCCGCACTGGTGGCACTGGACGCCGCCCCGGCGTCGTACCTGTTCCAGGTAGCGGCGGCACTCGACGTCGGCGCTTCGCCGCGCGAGATCCTCGGCGTGCTCACTGCGGTCGCCCCTCAGACGGGGATGGCCAGGGTCGTCTCGGCCGCCCCTGAAATCATGATCGCGCTCGGCCTGGAGCTGCCAGCAGGGACCGACGGATAACCAGGCTTAGCGAAGGCATAGGCAGGGCGGAGCCAGGGCGGAGCCAGGGCGGAGCCAGGGCGGAGCCAGGGCGGAGCCAGGGCGGAGCCAGGGCGGAGCAGGCCAGATCAGAAAGGAGTCAGCCGATGTTCGCCGGACCAAGAGTTGTGCGGCGCCGACCGCTGCTGCGGGCCGCCGTCGTGGGCGGCACGGGGTACGCAGCCGGACGCGCTGCGGGCCGCCGCGCCGCGAACGATGATAGCGCCGCTGCGTACCAGGATCAGCAGCCCGCCCCGCAGCCGCCGCAGCAGAGCGGCAGCGGCACTGAGGGCGCGATGATGGACCAGCTCAGCCAGCTCGCGACGCTACACCAGCAAGGCGCGCTGACCGACGAGGAATTCGCCGCTGCCAAGGCGAAGCTTCTCGGCAGCTAGCGCTTGTCGGCGAGCCCAGCCTTCCAGCCACCGTGCCAGCCCGCGTAACACGGCGCCGCCGTCACCGCGCGGCGGCCCACAGCAAGGAGGCCACGCGGCGGGACGGGTCCGTGTCAGACTGGCCACCGGCGGCGCGGGAGGTCACCATGGCGCATCCAGTCGTTCATTTCGAGGTCAGCGGCCCGGACGACGGGCGGCTCGCCGACTTCTACGCCAGCCTCTTCGGCTGGCGAATGCAGGCCGTGCCCGGCGTCGACTACACGCTCATCCACGCTGGTGGTGCCGGCATCAACGGCGGCATCGAGAAGGTCGCCGCCGGCCGGGGAGCCACGATCTTCTACATCGAGACTGACGACCTGCAGTCGGCGCTGGACAAGATCAACCTGGTGGGCGGCAAGACGATCACGCCGATCACCGAGCTGCCTGGCATGGCCACCTACGCGATCTTCGAGGACCTTGACGGCCTCGCGGTAGGCCTGGTCCTCGCACGCGACCAGGCCGCGCCTGACCAGCCGCAGCCAGTTCCGGGCAACGAGCAGGCCGACAGCGCGGCTGCCGCGCCGGTGGACTGGTTCGAGGTGCTCGGCACTGACGCCAGGCGCAGCCAGCAGTTTTACGCCGAGATCTTCGGCTGGCAGGTCACTCCGCCCGACTCGGGCTACGGGATGGTCGATACCCGCACCGGCCGCGGCATCCGGGGCGGCATCGGGGCCGGCGAGTCGGGTCCCTGGGCCACCGTCTACGCCAGCGTCGCCGACGTGGCGGCTGTGCTGGCGGAGGCCGTCGAGCTCGGTGGCTCACGGGTGCACGGGCCGGTGGCGGTCGACGATCACATGCAGACCGGCGCGCTGCGTGACCCGGCGGGCAACATCGTCGGTGTCTACCACCACCAGCCGCACTGACGCCCCGGCCACCAGCCCGGCGTGCTCAGCTCGTTGCCGACGAGTCGAGCAGGCCCCGGCGCCGGCGCAACGCGAGGTCAGCCTTGCTGAACAGCATGTCGACCACGATGCCGATGATCAGGATTGAAATGATGACCGAGGCAACACCCGCGAAATCCTGCTGGCTCTGGTAGGTGTTGAGCAGCACGCCGAGGCCAGGCGGCCCGACGATCGAGACGACAAGCTCGCCCGCCATCAGGCTGCGCCAGGCAAAGGCCCAGCCCTGCTTCAGGCCGGCCACGAACGCGGGTAGCGATGCCGGAACGATGAGGTACCGGTAGAGGGTCACGCCACGCAAGCCCATGGTCCGGCCCGCCCGCAGCAGCAGCGGGGGCGTGTAGTCGACGCCCGTGATGACGCCGTTGGCGATCGACGGCGCCGCGCCCATGATCATCACGAACACGATCGCGGCCTCGCCCTGCGTAAACAGGATGATAGCGAGCGGATACCAGGCGATCGACGGCATCGTCTGCAGGCCGGTGATGATCGACCCGATTGCGGCCCGCAACGGCGCGATCCTGGCCACCACGAGCCCGAGGGCCGAGCCGACCAGCAGCGCCACCAGGTAGCCGACCAGAGCTCGCTCCATGGTGACACCGACGGCCTTCGGGATCTGCCCGCTCTGCACCAGGTGCCACAGGTCGGACAGCACGGCGCTCGGGCCCTGGAGCACGTAGTGCTTCCAGCCGGTCAGGTGCACGATCTCCCAGATCGCGAAGATCAGGACGAGCGCGAGCAGCTTGGGCCACGTCGCGGCCCAGGCCCGGCGCGCCACCGAAGCCGGGCCCCGGTCCTGCGCCGGGCCCAGGTCCAGCTTGTCGAGTCCGTACAGCGCCTGGTCAGTTGCCATGCCGCCCCATCTCCTCCCGCAGCCGGTCGGTCAGCGCGGCCGCCAGCTGCGACACCTCAGGGCTGTCGATCCGCCGCGGCCCCAGCCGGGGCACTGGATACTCGGCGATCACCCGGCCCGGCCTGCTGCTCAGCACGATGACCCGGTCGCCGAGCCGGGCTGCCTCGCGCACGTTGTGGGTGACGAACAGCACGGTCAGCGTACGGTCCGCGCAGATCCGCTCGATCTCGTCGTGCAGCAGGTCCCTCGTCATGGCGTCGAGCGCGCCGAACGGCTCGTCCATGAGCAGGACGTCTGCGTCCTGCGCGAGCGCCCTGGCGAGGGCGACGCGCTGGCGCATGCCGCCCGACAGCTCGTGCGGTCGCTTATCGGCGAATCCGGTGAGCCGCACCGCCTCGAGCAGCTCGGCAACCTTGTCGTGTCGCTCCGCCTTTGGCACGCCCCGCGCCCGAAGTGCCAGCTCGACATTGCGACCGGCTGTCAGCCACGGGAATAGGGCCGGCTCCTGGAACATCAGGCCGACCCTGCGCTCCCCCGTGTCGACCTGGCCAGACGTCGGCCTGTCCAGACCCGCCACGAGATTGAGCAGCGTGCTCTTGCCGCACCCCGACGCCCCGATGATGCACACGAACTCGCCGTCGCGAGCCGTCAGCGACACCCGGTCCAGGGCGAGCAGGTCGCCGCCGCCGGTCCGGTACGCCTTGCTGACCTCGGTCAGCTGTACGGCTGGCGCAGCAGACGCCCCCGGCGGGCTCGCCGGGGGCGTCAGCTCGTGCGCGCGCAGCGTCACGAGCCCACCTTCTGCTGCCCGTCGGCAGTCAGCAGCTTGTTCAGCGGGCCGAGGTCGTAGATCGACCGCAGGTTGCTCACCGGCTGCAGGAGGCCGAGGCTCACCGCGTGCTGCGCGTCGCTGAGCAGCGACGACTCGATCGGGTCGTTGGTGAAGGTGACCTGATCGAAGGACGCGGTCAGCGCCGACGACTTGAGTCCCTTGCCGGTCAGCGCCGCCAGCTCGGCGTTGGCCGCGGTCTCGGCGGCGGACTTGTTGCTTGCGATGTAGGAGTTGGCTTCGATCTGGCCCTTGAGCAGGCCATTCACCACGGTGGGATTGGCCTTAAGGAAGCTCTGTGTCACCACGAGGTCAGTGGTGACGAACTTCCCACCGGGCCACAGGCTCGCCTCGTTGACCAGAACGTGACCGCCGTCAGCGAGCATCTCGGCGTCATAAGGAGCTGGCTCCCAGCCTCCGGCGAGCTGTCCCGACTGGAACTGCAGGACCGCGGCGGAGTTCGGCGTGACCGGGGTGACCGGAACGTCACCGCCGCCAGTTGACGTCGTACTGAGGCCCTTGGTCTTGAGCCAGTAGCGCAGCGCGACGTCCTGGGTGTTGCCCAGCGACGGCGTCGCGAGCTTCTGCCCCTTGAGCTGGCTCGCGCTGGTGATGCCGCTCTTGACCACCAGCTGCGCGCCACCAGACGCCGCGCCGGAGATGACCTTGATCAGCGACCCGTTCGACTTCTGCCACGTGCTGATCGTCGGGTTCGGGCCTACATAGGCCGCGTCGAGCTGGCCGGCCAGCAGCGCCGTCGCCTCTTCCGTGCCGGTGCTGTAGGGATGGAGCTGCAACGTCACGTTGCTGCCCAGGTTCTTGGTGAAGAAGCCGTTCTTGACCCCGATCAGGGCGGGTGCGTGCGTGATGTTCTCCAGGAAGCCAAGCCGTAGCACGACCTTCTTGGCTGCCGTGCCGGTGGCGCCCCCTCCTCCGCCGCCGCTGGCGGCTGACGAGCTGCACCCCGCCGCGAGCAAGGCCACGCCCGCGGCAGCGATCCAGACAGTCAGTCTCCTCATGAGTCCACCTTTTCCTATCGTTTTACTAGGCTTAGTTTAGCCTACTATACTGATGGGAAAACTTGCTACTCAGGAGCTAGCCTCCTTCGTCCCCCGTGTCCTGCGGCGTGACACCTCGCACGGACGGGAACTTCTGCAGGCAGGTCTGGAGCTCGGCGACGTTGGCCGGGGACGCGTTCGTCGTGTCGAACTTGATGTCGTACATCACCGTGGCGGCAATGCGCTTGGCTGGCAGGGCCAGCGGCGGGGCGTTCTGGATATGCGAGCACGCGGCCCGCACCTGGAGCGCGGTGGCGGCCGGGGTACCGGGGCCGAAGTCGACCGACATCCACTGCTGAGACAGCGCCGCGTCCATTTTCGCGCAGCCGGTCAGCCCCAGAGCCGCGATGAGTGCGGCGACCGCGACCGCGACGAGCCCGTTACTTCTCGTAATGGGCTTATCACCCGCTGCCGGGTGCCGCAGTCGCGCCTGCACGCCCGACACTCTAGGCCACTCGCCCGACCGCATCGGCAAAGGCCATCAACGCGCCCATCCCGTGCCACTCTTGATGCCAGGTGATTAGCCGCAGCAGGAGGTGCGATGGCCGGCCTGATCGAGGACTACGCGCTCATCGGGGACATGCAGACGGCGGCGCTCGTCGGCCGCGACGGCTCCGTGGACTGGCTGTGCCTCCCCCGGTTCGACTCCGATGCGTGCTTCGCCGCCCTGCTCGGCGACGAGCGCAACGGGCAATGGCGGATCTGTCCCACGACCGTCGACGGGCCGGTATCCCGGCGCGGCGAGGTCAGCAGGCAGTACCTCGGTGACTCGCTCATCCTCGCGACGACCTGGCGGACCTTCAGCGGCGCCGTGCGCGTCATCGACTTCATGCCGCCGCGTGACGGCGCAGACCCGGTGCTGGTGCGGATTGTGGAAGGGCTCGAGGGCAGCGTCGAGATGGAGTCCGTGCTGCGGCTTCGGTTCGGCTACGGCAAGGTAATTCCGTGGGTACGCCGCAACGGCACCGACATCCGGGCCATCGCGGGACCCGATTCGGTGTGCTTCCACGGCTCTGTCCGCAGCATCGGGCAGAACATGGCGCACGAGGCCGTCTTCGACGTCAAGCCCGGCGACCGGCAGTGGTTCGTGCTCACCTGGAAACAGTCTCACCTGGAACCTGACCCGTGTATCAGCGCCGATCTCGCGCTGGCGCAGGCCAAGGCCTTCTGGTCGGGCTGGGCGTCGAAATGTACCTACCACGGCCCGTACCGGGAAGCCGTCATCCGCTCGCTGATCACCCTCAAGGCGCTGACCTACGCGCCGACGGGAGGCATTGTCGCGGCACCGACGACATCGCTGCCCGAGGACATCGGCGGAGTGCGGAACTGGGACTACCGCTACTGCTGGCTGCGCGACGCCACCATCACACTCGAGGCGCTGCTGCGGACCGGTTACACGGACGAGGCCGAGAGCTGGCGGCAGTGGCTTGGCCGCGCCATCGCCGGCGACCCGCGGGATGTCCAGATCATGTACGGCGTCGCCGGCGAGCGGCGGCTGGCCGAGTGGGAGGTCACCTGGCTTCCCGGGTATGAGCGATCGGCGCCAGTTCGGGTCGGCAACGCGGCCGTCGACCAGCGCCAGCTAGATGTCTACGGCGAGGTGACGGACGCGCTGACCCTCGGCCGCCAGGCTGGCCTGGGGTTCGACAAGCACACCTGGAGCCTGCAACGCAAGCTGCTGGATTTCCTGGAGAAGCACTGGGACGAGCCGGATGAGGGCATCTGGGAGGTGCGCGGGCCGCGGCGGCACTTCGTGCACTCCAAGGTGATGGCGTGGGTGGCCTTCGACCGCGCCACCCACCTCGCCGAGCAAGGCAACCCCGGGCCGCTGCAGCGGTGGCGTGACATCAGGGACGAGATCCACAAGCAGGTCCTCGACCACGGGTACGACCCGGGCCGGGGCGTGTTCACCCAGTATTACGGGAGCGCCGAGCTCGACTCGTCGGTGCTGCTGATCCCCGAGGTGGGATTCCTGCCGCCCGACGATCCGCGCGTCGTGTCGACCGTCCGGGTGCTGCGCCGTGAGCTGATGCGAGACGGACTGATGCTGCGCTACACCCAGCCGGCCCTGAGCACCAGCGGGATCGCCGAGGTGGACGGCCTGCCAGGCGCCGAGGGCGCGTTCCTTGCCTGCAGCTTCTGGCTCGTCAACGCGCTGCACCAGATCGGTGAGTACGACGAAGCGGTCGCCGTCTTCGAGCGCCTGCTCGCGCTGCGCAACGATCTCGGCCTGCTGAGCGAGGAGTACGACCCCCGCTACGGGCGCCAGGTGGGCAATACCCCGCAGGCATTCAGCCACGTGCCCCTCATCCAGGCGGCGCTCAACCTGGAACAGCACGCAACCCACCACTGCCGCCGCCCCGCGGACGTCGCCGAGGTAACGCCCCCGTCTCCGGTGTAACGCCGCCGTGTGCCGCCGACGCGGCGATGACAGACTGGTGCGTAGCCATGCCACCCCGTCCGCACATCCTGGTCGTTAACGGCCGCAAAGTCAGCCAGCCGGTCTTCGTCATCGGCGCGCCGCACTCGGGCACGGACGTGCTGGCCCGCGCGCTCAAACGCTCGTCCGGCTTCCACGTCACGATCGGCCAGGAGGCCGTCCAGGGCGTGGTCTACGCGTTCGCCCGGAGCCCGTCGATCCAGCGCGGGCACGGCGGCGCCGCCGCGACCGTGCTCAGGGACGCGTTCGCCCAGGCCTGGCGGGTGACCCCGCACGGCTGCCTCACCTGCTCACCGCTGTGCCGTGAGGCGGGCGGGGTGACAGGCCGGACGAGTTGCATCACCGAGCGCGAGATCGTCCGGTACGGCGACGCCAGCCCGGACCTCATGTACTGCGCTGCCGATCTGGTGGCCGCCTTCCCCGATGCGCGGCTGCTCCAGGTCATCAGGGACGGCCGGGATGTGGTCGCGGCGATGCTTGCCGACCCGCAGGCGCTCGGCTGGTTCAAGCCGGGTTTTGCGAACCTCGAGACCGAGTTCCCCAACCCGTTCCTCGGCGTCGAGACCGAGCAGGACCTGGCGATCTGGCCGGAGCTGAGCCAGGCGGGCAAGTGCGCCATGCGGTGGCGCGGATCGGTCCGCGCCATGGCCCGGCTCCGGGGCGCGATGACGGCCGATCAGCTGACCACCCTGCGCTACGAGAACGTCGTCCGGCAGCCGGCCGCCGCGTCGGCCGCGGTATCCGGCTTCGTGGGTGACCGCATCGACCCCGTTCTGCCGCCGGGCGCCGAGCGGGACGGCGTGGCGACCGCCGAGCCTGGATCCTGGCGCCGGCTGCTCACCTCGGCCCAGCTCGCCGAGTTCGACTCGGTCGCGGGGCCTGACCTGCGCCGCGTCGGGTATCTCGACTAGAGGCTGCCTAAGCCGCCGGGACCGGCGCGTCGGCCGCGGGGCGCGCAGGCCCGGACTTCTGTCCGGGCTCCTGTCCGGGCTCCTGTCCGGGCTCCTGTGCGGGCTCCTGGCGGGAAAATTGCGTCTGGTAGAGGTCGGCGTACAGTCCGCCGCCCGCGAGCAGGTCGGCATGCTGGCCGCGTTCTACGACCCGGCCGCCATCAATCACCAGGATCTGATCAGCCTCGCGGATCGTGGACAGCCGGTGCGCGATCACGAGCGAGGTCCGCCCGGCCAGCGCGGTCTTGAGCGCCCGCTGCACGGCCATCTCCGACTCCGAGTCCAGGTGCGCAGTCGCCTCGTCGAGCACCACCACGCTGGGCGCCTTGAGCAGCAGGCGGGCCAGCGCTATGCGCTGCTTCTCGCCACCGGACAGCCGGTACCCACGGTCGCCGACGACCGTGTCCAGGCCGTCGGGCAGCACCACGATCAGGTCCCAGATCTGCGCTGCCTGGCAGGCCAGGATCAGCTCCTGCTCGGTGGCTGCTGGCCGGGCGTACAGCAGGTTCGCCCGGATTGTGTCGTGATACAGGTGGGCGTCCTGGGTGACTACGCCGACCACGTCGTGCAGCGATTCCAGCGTCACATCGCGAATGTCGGTGCCGCCGATCCGGACCGCGCCCGAGAGCGGGTCGTACATGCGAGCCACCAGGTGAGTGATCGTGGTCTTGCCCGCCCCCGACGGGCCGACAAGGGCGGTCAGCTTGCCCGCCGGGGCGACGAAGGTCACGTCGCCGAGCGCTTGCTGTCCCGGCCCGGCCTTCTCCGGCACCGGCAGGGCGATCGACTCCAGCGAGGCCAGCGAGACCTCAGCGGCCGTCGGGTACCGGAAGCTCACGTGATCGAACTCGATGTCCGGCGCCACGGCTGGCCCCCTGCGCCCGGCCGCGGCTAGCGGTGTCGCGCCAGGCCGCTCGTCGATCAGGGGCTTCAGGTCGAGCACTTCGAACACCCGGTCAAAGCTGACGAGCGCCGTCATGACGCTGACCTGCACGTTGGATAGCGACGTAATCGGCCCGTACAGCCTGGTCAGCAGGCTGGCAAGGGCCACCATGCTGCCGAGCTGCAGGGTGCCGCGGATAACCAGCCCGCCGCCCAGTCCGTAGACCACCGACTGGGACATGGTGGCGAGCAGGCTCAGCCCGGTCACGAGCGCGCTGCCCCACAGCGCGGTCAGCACGCCGATGTCCCTGACCCGGGCCGCCCGGCCGGAGAACAGGTCGAGCTCATCTGCCGGGCGTCCGTACAGCTTGGCCAGCATGGCCCCGGCCACGTTGAACCGTTCCGTCATCGTGGAGCCGAGCTGAGCGTCGAGCTGCATCGATTCCCTGGTGAGCCGCTGCAGCCGGCGGCCGACTCGGCGTGCCGGGTACAAGAACACCGGGATCAGCACGAGCACGATGAGCGTGACCTGCCAGGAGTAGAAGAACATCGCGGCCAGCACCAGGATCAGCTGCAAGGTGCTGGAAACGACGGAGGACAACGTCGAGGTGAGCGCCTGCTGCGCGCCGATGACGTCGCTGTTCAGCCGGCTGACCAGTGAGCCGGTCTGCGCCCTGGTGAAGAACGCGATGGGCTGCCGCTGCACGTGGCCGAACACCTGCGTGCGCAGGTCGTAGATGAGGCCCTCACCGACTCGGGAGGTGAAGTAGCGCTGGACCACCGACAGGAACGCGTCGAAGACCGCCAGCCCCGCCATGAGTCCCGCCACGGCCAGCACGACGGACGGACGTTTCGGCAGGATCCCCTTGTCGATCACGAAGCCGAGCAGCACCGGATACGCCACGGTGACAGCGGCGTCCAGCGCGGCGGCTACCAGGAAGATCGTCAGCTCCAGCCGGTAGGGCCGGGCGTAGCCGGCAATCCGCCTGACCGTGCCGGGTTTGAGCTTCTGCTTCGTGACCGAGGGATCGCGGGTGAAGCCGCGCATCGCGTGAAACTGGGCGTGCATGGTCATGGTCGGTGAACCTAGCCGGCCCGACAGATCATCCCGACTCCGCTCAGGGCGAACCAGCCACCAAGCGCTGGGCCTGCGCCGGGGCGGCTAGGGCCGCTTGGTCAGCAGCTCACGCTGCGCCGCGCGCTCCGCACCGGCCTGCTGGTCCAGGTTGTTCGCCTGCGCTTGCTGGAGCAGCGCCTTCGTCGCCCGGGCAGCCGCCGGGTCTGTCGTCAGCAGCTCCTTGACCAGCTGGTCAACCGCCGCAGTCAGCTCGGCAGCTGGCACCACCCGCTCGGCGAGCCTGAGCCGCTCAGCTTCCGCCGCCCCGACCATGCGCGCCGTCAGGCACAGCTCGATAGCCCTCGGCAGCCCCACGATCTCGACCAGCGGCTTGGTACCGGTCAGGTCGGGCACCAGGCCCAGGGCGGGCTCCTTCATGCACAACGTCGCGTCGTCGGCCAGCACCCGCAGGTCACAGGCCAGCGCTAGCTGGAAGCCGGCCCCGATCGCGTGCCCCTGGACTGCCGCAATCGACACGAACCGCGCATGCCTGAGCCAGCGGAAGCCGGCCTGGTACCCAGCCACCTTGGCATCGAAGTCGGGTTCCGACGCGCTAGCAGCGGGCGGCTCACCCGGCACCCCGTCAGGCGTGAACATGCGCAGGTCGATGCCGGCGCAGAAAGTCGGACCGTCGCCCCTGACGACCACGACCCGGATGTTCGCCGGCAGGCCCGCTCCGATTTCTGCCAGCCGGGTCCACATCAGCGGCGTCATGGCGTTGCGGCGCTGCGGGCGGCTCAGCGTGACGGTGGCTACGTCGCCGACGAGATCGAGCCGTACACCGGCATCACTGGTCAGGTCGGACACCGCATCACCCTGGCAGTCAGCGCCTGGCCGGCCGGAGCCAGGTTCATGCCTTCGACTTTCCCTTACCTCTGGTGGCACCGCCGCGGCCCCGCAGCGAAACGCCGCTCTCGCTCAGGATCCGGTGGATGAAACCGTAGGACCGCCCGGTAGACGAGGCCAGGGACCGGATACTCTCGCCGGCGCCATAGCGCTTTTTCAGGTCCGCCGCCAGCTTCGTGCGGTCGGCACCGGTGACCCTGGTGCCCTTCTTCAGAGTCTCGGTCACGCGTACCTCCCGGGGTTGAGCCGAAGTGACCGCTGCGCTTCTGTATCCCGCCATGATCACTCATTCGCCCGCCGTCGGCTACCCGGACGGCTGCAAAAGATCATTTCCTTTGATTGTCACGCCAGCGCGACGAGGTCGGCCAGCTCCTCGCTCCAGGCATCCTCGACGCCGTCCGGCAGCAGTACGACCCGCTCCGGCTGGAGCGCGTCGACCGCGCCCTCATCGTGGGTGACCAGCACGATGGCCCCCGCGTAGGTGCGCAGCGCGGCAAGAATCTCAGCGCGGCTGGCCGGGTCGAGGTTGTTGGTCGGCTCGTCAAGCAGCAGCACATTGGCGCCCGAAACGACCAGCAAGGCGAGGGCCAGCCTGGTCTTTTCCCCGCCGGACAGCACTCGCACTGGTTTCGCCACGTCGTCGCCAGTGAACAGGAAGGAGCCGAGGATGCTGCGAAGCTCGCCCTCGGCCAGGTCCGGCGCAGCCGAGCGCATGTTCTCCAGCACAGTCCGCGTGCCGTCGAGCGTCTCGTGCTCCTGGGCGTAGTAGCCGAGCCGCAGCCCGTGACCGGGTACCACCGCGCCGGTGTCCGGATCCTCCAGGCCGGCCAGCAGCCGCAGGAGCGTCGTCTTGCCGGCGCCGTTAAGCCCGAGTATCACGACCCGGGCCCCCCGGTCGACCGCCACGTCCACGTCGGTGAAGACCTCGAGGGACCCGTACGACTTCGACAGCTGCTGCGCGGCCAGTGGTGTCCTGCCGCAGTGCGCGGGCACAGGGAAGCGCAGCCTCGCCACCCGCTCCGACGCGCGGTCGGCACTGACCCCCGCCAGCAGCCGCTCGGCGCGCCGGGCCATGTTCTGCGCGGCCCTCGCCTTCGTCGCCTTAGCCCGCATCTTGTCGGCCTGCGAGTGCAGCGCCGCCGCCTGGCGCTCGGCGTTCATCCGCTCACGGCGCCGCCGCCGGGCATCCGTCTCGCGCTGGTCGAGATAGCCACGCCAGCCCAGGTTGTAGATGTCCAGCGCGCTGCGGTCGGCATCGAGGTGGAAGACCTTGTTGACGACAGTTTCCAGGAGCGCGGTGTCGTGGCTGATGACGACGAGTCCGCCGCGAAACGACCGCAGGTGATCCCGGAGCCAGCTCACCGAGTCAGCGTCCAGGTGGTTGGTGGGCTCATCGAGCAGCAGCGTGTCGGACCCGCCGAACAGGATCCTGGCCAGCTCGATCCGCCGTCGCTGTCCGCCAGACAGCGTGTGCAGCGGCTGCCGCAGTGTCTGCTGGGGCAGCCCGAGGCTCGCAGCGATGGACGCCGCCTCCGCCTCCGCTGCATAGCCGCCCAGGACGGCGAGCCTCTCCTCCAGCTGCCCGTACCGGCGAACACCCGCGTCCCGCCTGACCGGGTTCGCGTCAGCCATCTGCAGCTCCGCCGCCCGCAGCGCCACGAGCAGCGAGTCAAGCCCGCGGGCGGACAGGATTCGGTCGAGCGCCAGTGCGTCCAGGTCCCCGACCATCGTGTCCTGCGGCAGATAGCCCACCGAGCCGCCGTTACTGACCTGGCCGGCCGACGGCAATGCCTCACTCGCGAGCACCCGGGCCAGGCTGGTCTTGCCGGCGCCATTGCGGCCGACAAGACCGATCTTGTCGCCTGCCGAAACCTGAAAG
The DNA here is from genome assembly GCA_963718765.1 of uncultured Actinomycetota bacterium. GTDB lineage: Bacteria > Actinomycetota > Actinomycetes > Streptosporangiales > Streptosporangiaceae > JAJYUU01. The sequence continues at coordinate 135,528 of CAVQZV010000011.1, read as the reverse complement.
GTGGCCGCTTCGAGCAGCAGCCGGGCACCAGCGCGCAGCTCGACTGCGCGTGCCGAGATCATGAGAAAGCTCGCTCCGCTAGTAGGAATCCGACGCCAGACACACTTCGCCCCGGGAGGCAGGGCGCGGCATCAGGACAGGAGCGGTTGCATGGAGCAGAGTTTACCCGCCGTGGGGGCAGACCACGATCAGATATCCGGCCGCCCCCAGTCAGTGACCGTCATTCCGCGATCGGCTGAGCCGCGGTCAGGTCGCGGTCACGGAGTAACGCCCGACAAGTTCAGGCCCACGACTCCTGCCAGCACGAGTCCGATCGAGACGAGCTTCAGTACTGACACCGACTCGTCCAGGGCGAGGATGCCGACCGCCGCGGTCCCTGCCGCGCCGATGCCCGTCCAGACCGCATACGCCGGCCCCACTTCCAGCCGGCCGAGCGCCAGACTCAGCAGGCCGAAGCTGATCAGGGCGCACACCGCAAACCCGACAGTCGGCCAGAGCCGGCTGAAGTTACTACTTTGCTTCAGCAACACCGCAAAACCGGTCTCGAAAAATCCAGCCAAGACGATCAGCAGCCACGGCATGAGCCGCACCTCCTACCGGAGCGATGCGAGACCTGGATCTTGCCTGCCTACCCTCGGCAGCGGCCTGGGTACCCCTACTCGTCGGTGGCGCCGTCAATGGTCTCGCGGATGATGTCGGCGTGCCCCGCGTGCCGGGCGATCTCCTCGATCATGTGCCCGAGCACCCAGCGCACGTTGATGTCGGAATTCTCCGGCTGAGCGCAGGGCGCGTCCAGCTCGAGCCCGGACACGATCCGCCGCGACTCCGCGGTCTGCTCCCGGTAGACGGCAACCCAGCCCGCCACGGTGTCCTCGTCACCGACGACGAAGTCGTCGACGTTGCCCTCCGACTGGACCTCCGGCCACTCGCCCGGAAATGTCCGGCCGGCCACGATGACCTGGAACCAGCGCCGCTCCCAGAGCGCGCAGTGCTTGAGGATGCCGAGCAAGGACAGCGCGCTGGCGGTCGGCGTCCGGCGGGCATCGGTGTCGCTGACGCCATCGAGCTTCCGGATCATCGCATCGCGCTGCCGGTCGAGGAACCCGGTCAGGACCTCGCGCTCAGATCCTGGCGACAAGCTGACAAAGCGCGTGGTAGCCACGACCTGGATGCTAGCCAGCCGGCTCGGTGAGCCTGATCCGGATGGCGCGGAACAGTCGCGGAGTGCCTCGCAGCACGACCAGCCGCGGATCGGGCACGGTCAGGAACCTGTCCACGGCGAGGTCGAAAAAGGGGCGCAGCCGCGGGTCATCCCGCAGCGACGACATGGCCCGCTTGTCTCCGCCGAGCACGACGGCATCCAGCCGCCCCGCGTACTGCCCGAACACCGCCGCCGCGCAGTCGGCAGCGGCCGCCAGGGCCTCCTGAGCCTGCTTCTCCCGACGGCGGGCGAACCGCTGCTGCGACTGGCCGCCCGCTGCGCTGCGCCCGTGCACGAGCCGGCTGCCGACCTTGGAGGCTGCAAGTCGCGGCGGGGCGCCGCTGAACACGCCGGCCGCATAGCCGCCGAGCCGGACCAGGAGCACGCCCACGGTCCGGTCCGCCGCTGCGTGCGCCGCCAGCTCCGCCCCGGAGCCACTGGTATCTCGCGGCAGCGGCGGAAAAGGAACGTGGCATTCGGCGACCGCCCCGGTTGCCGCCCGCAGCGTCACGACTGCCCGCCGGGCGTCCGTTGTCGTGACCGGCGGGCCATGCCGGACCGAGAATTCCGCCAGCCATCGCTCGATCCGGTCCGGATCGACGTCCAGCCACCGTGGCCCGGCAGCTCCGCCATTTGCCACTACGTAACGCCCCCAAGCGCCTACTATCCGTGAGGTGAACTTCCGGTCAGCCGCTCTGCTCCCACCGCCGCGGCCGCCGGCGCAGCCAGCGATACGAGATCCAGGGAAACGATCATGAGCCTTGCTGCTGACAGCAACACCGCCGCACATGCCGCCGACCTGGCCGCCAGCCAGACTGCAGGAAGTCAAGCTTCGCACAGCGCGGCCGACGTCGCGGTTGAGCAGGCACTGGCCGCCGCCGTCGAGGACGCCGGCCGGATCGGCGACCTGCTTGACGCACTCCGGTCGGCTCGGCTCTGGCTGCCGCTGCCAGACGACGGCAGGCCGGTCGTCACCGGCGACGCCGTCACCCTGCCGACGGTCTCCTATCTCGGCAGTGAGTTCGTGCCGGCGTATTCCTCGGCGCGGCTTCTGGAGCAATTCGGCCGGCGCGACAGCTGGGCGGAACCGCCGCTGGCGCAACCGGTCACGGACCGCCCGTCCTCGGGGAAACCGGCAGGAGGACCGGCAACCGGGCCGGCGTCCGTCGGCTCGCTGCCTGCCCAGCGGCCGGAACCGCTGCCGCATGTGGTGGTGCGAGCCGCCGACCTGGCCAGGCTGCTGCCACCCGCAATCGGGATAGCCCTGAACGCTGGCGCGGCGCAGAGCGTGCCTGTCTATCCGCAGGGCGTCTCGTACCTGGCGGCAGGAAGCGCGGCCGAGGAGGCCGACGCCATGATCGTGGAGTCGCTGCCGGTCCAGCCCGACGCGCTGCTCGCCGGCATCGCCGCCGGCCTCATCGGCATTCCTGCCGTACGCGACGCCGTCGCCGCCTGGCTCGCGGTGCGGTCCGCCGGGGAGGGCCTGCTCGTCGCTGTGACGCTCGACGATCCGGCCGACGCGGTGGCCAGGGATCAGGTCGTCGGCGCCGTCGAGCGGGCCGCCTGGGAGGTCGAACCGAGCCAGGCGGCCTTCCCGATCGACGTCACCTTCCCCGACGAGCGCGAGAGTGACAGCATCGACGGCCGGATCGCGGCCGTCGGCACGCCTTTCTACCGGCGTGCCTGACGGCCTGCCGTGCCCGGCGTGCCTGACGGCCCGTGCTAGCGGGCAGTCAGACGTGCCGCACGGTTCAGCGCGCTGATGACGCCAGCCACCGACGCCCGGACGATCGACGAGCTGACTCCGACACCCCACAGCACCTGGTCGCCGACCTCGATCTCGAGGTACGCGGCGGCTTCGGCGTCCCGTCCGGCAGTCAGCGCGTGCTCGGCATAGTCGAGCACCCGGACCGCGACGCCGCCGAGCCCGAGATCCACCTCGGACACAGCTGCGCAGAACGCCGCGATCGGGCCGTTGCCGATTCCCGACAGCGTGTGGTCGGTGCCGAAGGCGCGCACCACGCAGTCCACCCGCTCGGTCCCCGCATCGCTGACCGAGCCGTAGCTGACCAGCTCGAACGCGCCGGGCTCCAGGTACTCCGCAGCGAAGATGTCCCACATGTCCGCCGGGCCGACCTCACCGCCCTCGGTGTCGGTGTGCCGCTGGATCACCTGGCTGAACTCGATTTGCAGCCGCCTGGGGAGATCGAGGTGGTGATCGGTCTTCATGATGTAGGCGACGCCGCCCTTGCCGGACTGGGAGTTAACCCGGATGACCGCCTCGTACGTGCGGCCGACATCCTTGGGGTCTATCGGCAGGTACGGCATGTGCCAGGGCAGCTCGCTCACCGGCCGGCCGACCGCCGCCGCCTGGCGCTCGAGGTCGTCGAAGCCCTTCTTGATCGCGTCCTGGTGCGATCCGGAGAACGACGTGTACACCAGGTCACCCGCGTACGGATGCCGCTCGTGCACGCCGATGCCATTGCAGTACTCCACGGTGCGCCGGATCTCGTCGATGTCGCTGAAATTGATCATCGGGTCGATCCCCTGGCTATACAGGTTCAGGCCCAGCGTGATCAGGTCGACGTTGCCCGACCGCTCCCCGTTGCCGAACAGGCAGCCCTCGACGCGCTCGGCTCCCGCCAGCACGGCGAGCTCGGCGTCGGCTGTCGCGGTTCCGCGGTCATTGTGCGTATGCACCGACAGGGCGATGTGCTCCCGCCTGGACAGGTTGCGGCTCATCCACTCGATCTGGTCGGCGTACACGTTCGGCGTCGATCTCTCCACCGTGCAGGGCAGGTTCAGCACGATCTCCCGGTCCGGGCCAGGCTGCCAGACATCCATGACGGCCTCGCAGATCTCCAGCGCGAAGTCGGCCTCGGTGTCCATGAAGATCTCGGGTGAGTACTCGTAACCGAAATCGGTCCCGGCCAGGTACTGCTCGGCGTACTTAAGGACCGCCCACGTGCCGTCGACGGCCACGGCCTTGCATTCGGCGCGCCCGTCTCCCTCCCAGCCGAACACCACGCTGCGGAACAGGGGCGCGGCCGCGTTGTACATGTGCACCGTGGCCAGCCGCGCCCCGACCAGGGACTGAACGGTGCGCTCGATCAGCTCGTCCCTCGCCTGAGTCAGGACCGAGATGCGGACGTCGTCCGGAATAGCGCCACTTTCGATCAGGTGGCGGATGAAGTCGAAGTCGGTCTGGCTGGCCGCCGGGAAGCCGACCTCGATCTCCTTGTAGCCCATCCGTACCAGCAGATCGAACATCGCCTGCTTGCGGGCGGAGTTCATCGGGTCGATAAGCGCCTGGTTGCCGTCCCGCAGGTCGGTGGACAGCCAGCGCGGGGCCGTGGTGATGGTGCGGGATGGCCACTGCCGGTCCGGCAGGGTGACAGGGGGGAACGGGCGGTAACGGTGACACGGCATGCCCGACGGGCGCTGCAGCGATGGGTTGCTCATGACGGTGCTCTGCTCCTGGAATGAGACGGAAGCGGCCGGCGCAGCACATCCACCCGCGGCGAGGTGCCGACCGGGCTGGTTACCGGGCCTCGCCGCGGCCACGAAGCAGGAGGCCGCGAGTCATGATGCTTGAAATACTAGCGGACGGCCGGTCAGACGTTGAACCCGAGCGCGCGGAGCTGCTCGCGGCCGTCCTCGGTAATCTTCTCCGGCCCCCAGGGCGGGAGCCATACCCAGTTGATCGCGAAGCTCGGCACCAGGCCGTCGAGCGCCGTGGCCGCCTGATCCTCGATGACGTCGGTCAGCGGGCAGGCGGCGCTGGTGAGCGTCATGTCGATGGTCACGCTGCGGTCTGGCTCCACGTGGACCCCGTAGACCAGGCCGAGGTCCACCACGTTCACGCCCAGTTCCGGGTCGACGACGTCCCGCAGCGCCTCGAGCAGATCCTCGGTCTCGGGGTCCGTGGCCTGATACAGGCTGCCGTCAGCCGTCGCCTGCGCGGCACTTTCCTCGCTCATGCTCACTCCCCGATCGTTGGCTCGTCGGCTTGCCGCCCGGTCAGCGCCCGGGCTGTCGCGTCCTTCCAGGCCATCCAGCCCAGCAGCGCGCATTTGATCCGGGCCGGGTACTTCGACACGCCCTCGAATGCGACAGCGTCCCCGAGAACGTCCTCATCCGGCTCCCCCTCACCCCGCGACTGCATCAGGGCCAGGAACTCGTCGCTGACCGCCATGGCCTCGGCTACCGTCTTGCCGATGATCATGTCGGCCATGATGGAGGTGCTGGCCCGGCTGATGGAGCAGCCCAGCGCGTCGTAGGAGACATCCGCGAGCGTGGGCTCGCCGCCCGCATCCTTCAGCGTTATCCGCAGCGTGACTTCATCGCCACAGGTCGGGTTGACGTGCCGAACCTCGGCGTCGAAGGGCTCCCGCAGGCCTGCATGCAGCGGGCGGCGGTAGTGCTCCAGGATGATCTCCTGGTACATCGACTCCAGTTGCATCATGCGGTCCCGAAGAATCTCTGCGCCTCGCGGAGCCCGTCCGCGAGCGCGTCGACCTCGTCGTGGGTGTTGTACAGGTAGAGCGACGCGCGGGTGCTGGCCCGCACGCCGAGCGCCCGATGCAGCGGCCAGGCGCAGTGGTGCCCGGCGCGCACCGCGACGCCCCGGTCATCGAGCACCTGGCTGACGTCGTGCGGGTGGATGCCGTTCAGCTCGAAGGAGATCGCCCCGCCGCGGGCTACGGCCTCGGTCGGCCCGAGTATCCGCAGCCCCTTGATGTCAGCCAGCGCGGCCAGCGCGTGCCGCAGCAGGTCCTGCTCGTGCGCCCGGACCGCCTCCAGGCCGACCTCAGTGAGGTAATCAACGGCCGCGCCGAGCCCGACGGCCTGCGCGATCGGCATCGTGCCCGCCTCGAACTTGTGCGGTGGCGGAGCGAACGTCGACCGGTCCATCCAGACCATCTCGATCATCTCGCCGCCGCCGAGGAACGGGGGCATCTCCTCCAGCAGCTCGCGCCGCGCCCACAGCACTCCGATGCCCGTAGGGCCGCACATCTTGTGCCCGGTGAAACCGACGAAGTCTGCGCCAAGCGTGCGGACGTCAGCCAGCCCGTGCGGGGCCGACTGCGCGGCGTCCACCAGGACCAGCGCACCGACCGCGTGCGCCCGCGCCGCGATGTCGGCGACCGGGTTGACGGTGCCCAGCACGTTGGACTGGTGGGCGAGCGCTACCAGCTTGGTGCGCTCGTTGATGAGCTCGTCGGCCTTCGACTGATCCAGCCTGCCGTCCGGCGTGACCTCGAACCAGCGCAGCCTGGCGCCGGTCCGCTCGCACAGCAGCTGCCACGGCACGATGTTGGAGTGGTGCTCCATCTCGGTAATGACGATCTCGTCGCCCTCGCCGAGCCGGAACCGCCCGGCGCCCGCGCCGGAAGAACCGACGCTGGCGTTCCCGATCGAGTAGGCGACCAGGTTGATGGCCTCGGACACGTTCTTGGTGAACACGACCTCGGTCTCATCGGAGGCGCCGATGAACTGCCCGACCTTGATTCGGGCGCCCTCGTAGGCTTCGGTTGCCTCCTCGCCGAGTTCGTGCGTGGCCCGGTGAATGTTCGCGTTGTGGCGCTCGTAGAAGTCCGTGAGCGTATCGATCACCTGCCGCGGCTTCTGCGAGGTGTTGGCGCTGTCCAGGTAGATCAGCGGCCGCCCGCCGCGGACGGTCCGGTCCAGGATCGGGAAATCCTTCCTGATGCGCCCGACCTCCAGCGCCTTCCCGGGGGACGACCCCCGGACCTCCGCCGAAGTCATGTCACCGCACCCGCCTTCAGGAACCGCTCGTAACCGCTCTTCTCCAGCTCCTCGGCTAGCTCCATGCCGCCCTCCTCGACAATCCGGCCGGCCACGAAGACGTGCACGAAGTCCGGCCGCACGTATTGCAGCAGCCGTGGATAGTGAGTGATCAGCAGCAGGGCGTGAGACGAATCGGCGCGGAACCGGTTAATGCCATCCGAGACAACCTTGAGCGCGTCGATGTCGAGCCCAGAATCCGTCTCGTCCAGGATCGCGATCCGCGGGTTGAGCAGCTCAAGCTGGAGGATCTCGTGCCGCTTCTTCTCCCCGCCCGAGAAGCCCTCGTTGAGGTTCCGCTGCGCGACCTCCGGATCCATATGCAGCTGCTCCATTGCCTCCCGCAGATCCTTTCCGAAGGTCCGGATCTTCGGCGCCTCACCGCGGACCGCGGTAATCGCGGTACGCAGGAAGTTGGACACCGAGACGCCCGGCACCTCGACCGGATACTGCATGGCGAGGAACAGCCCGGCCCGTGCCCTCGCATCGACGCTCATGCCGAGCACGTCCTGGCCGTCCAGCCTCACCGAGCCCTGTGTCACCGTGTACTTCGGGTGCCCGGCAACGGCGTAGGCGAGCGTGGTCTTGCCTGACCCGTTCGGACCCATGATCGCGTGCGTCTGCCCGGCGGAGACGGCCAGGTCGACACCGCGCAGGACCTCGTGGCTTTCCCCCGCGGCGTCCGTCACGCTGACATGCAGATCACGGATCTCTAGCGTGGACATCAGGTCTCCCCTACTTAGCCGGCAGCTCGACGAGAACGTCGTCGCCGTCGATCGTCACTGGATATACCGCAACGGGCTTGGTCGCGGGCGGCCCGGTCGGCTTGCCGGTGCGCAGGTCGAAGCACGATCCGTGCAGCCAGCACTCGACGGTGTGGTCGTACACCTCGCCCTCCGACAGCGGCACCTCCTCGTGCGAGCAGACGTCGTGCAGCGCAAACACCTCGCCACCGGTCCGCACCACCGCTACCGGGACGCCGGCTACCTCGACCCCGACGGCGCCCGTCTCCGGCAGTTCAGACAGCGCGCATGCGCGCGCGAAATTGCTGGTCATGCGAGCTCCGCCTCGACCGCGGCGGCGATCCGGTCGCGCAGCTCGGGAACCTCGATCTGGCTGATCAGCTGGCCGAAGAACCCGCGGATAACCAGCTTCTTCGCCTCAGCCAGCGGGATCCCGCGGGCCATCAGGTAGAACAGGTGCTGGTCTTCCAGCCGCCCGCTCGCGCTCGCGTGCCCCGCCCCGAGCACCTCGCCGGTGAGGATTTCCAGGTTCGGCACCGAGTCGACCCTGGTGCCGTCGCTCAGCACCAGGTTGCGGTTGTACTCGTAGGTGTCGGTGCCGGTCGCCTCGGCCCGGATGATGACGTCGCCAATCCACACCGCGTGCGCATCGTCGCCTTGCAGCGCCCCCAGGTAGGTGACCCGCGACCGGCAGTTCCGCTCGGCGTGGTCAACGAACAGGCGGTGCTCAAGGTGCTGTCCGGCGTCGGCGAAGTACAGCCCGCGCAACTCGGCGTCGCCGCCGGGAGCGGCGTACCGCACGGACGGCGCCAGCCGCACCAGGGACCCGCCCAGCGTGACGGCCGTGTGGGTCAGCCGCGCGTCCTTCCCCAGCTGCGCGTGGTGATGCGACAGGTGTACCGCGTCGTCCGCCCACAGTTGCAGCGACACCACCGTCAGGGCCGCACCCTCACCGACGACGAACTCCACGTTGTCCGCGTACGTCGCTGACCCGCTGTACTCGAGCACGACAGTCGCGCGCGCGTTGGCGCCTAGTTGGATGAGCGTGTGCCCGAACGCGGCCCCGTCGGCGCTCTCACCGCGGAAACTGACATGCGTCGGCGTACCGATCTCCGCATTGGCTGCAACGGAGATCAGCGTTGCTTCGCGAAATGCCGCAAATGCTCTCGCACTGACCCGGTCGGCCGGGACGTAGGCGCTGCCGACCCTGGGGTCACCATGTTCGCCCCTCTCAATGGTGACGCCAGGAGCGGCATCGGCTACGTCGACGCTCACCTTCCCGTCACCACCGCCGAGCTCCGAGTGCAGCGAGCGAAGGCGGCGGAGCGGAGTGAACCGCCAGTCTTCCTCGCGCCCGCCGGGCACGGGGAAGTCGGCAGGATCATAGGACTGCTGTTCGTGCAGCCTGGAAACAGCAGCGGTCTCGACGGCTGGCATCAGCCGACCGCCCCCTCCATCTGCAGCTCGATCAGCCGGTTTAGCTCGAGCGCATACTCCATGGGCAGCTCGCGCGCGATCGGCTCGACGAACCCGCGGACGATGGTGGCCATCGCCTCGTCCTCGGTGAGGCCGCGACTCATCAGGTAGAACAGCTGGTCATCGGACACCTTGGAGACGGTGGCCTCGTGCCCCATCTCGACGTCGTCCTCGCGCACGTCCACATAGGGGTAGGTGTCGGACCGGCTCACCGTGTCGATGAGCAGCGCGTCGCACTTGACCGTCGAGCGGGAGTGCTCGGCGCCCTCCCTGACCTCCACCAGGCCGCGGTAGGAGGTCCGGCCGCCGCCCCTGGCCACCGACTTGGACACGATGGTCGAGGAGGTGTTCGGCGCGCAGTGCACCATCTTGGCGCCCGCGTCCTGGTGCTGGCCGGTGCCGGCGAACGCCACCGACAGGGTCTCGCCCCTGGCGTGCTCGCCCATCAGGTAGACCGCGGGATACTTCATCGTGACCTTGGAGCCGATGTTGCCGTCGACCCACTCCATCGTGGCGTTCTCGTGGGCGACCGCACGCTTGGTCACCAGGTTGTAGACGTTGGCCGACCAGTTCTGGATGGTGGTGTACCGGCAGCGCGCGCCGCGCTTCACGATGATCTCGACGACGGCCGAGTGCAGCGAGTCGGATGAGTAGACCGGCGCCGTGCAGCCCTCGACGTAGTGCACGTAGGCGTCCTCGTCGACGATGATCAGGGTCCGCTCGAACTGGCCCATGTTCTCGGTGTTGATCCGGAAGTAGGCCTGCAGCGGGATGTCGACGCGCACGCCCTTGGGCACGTAGATGAAGCTGCCGCCGGACCAGACCGCGGTGTTGAGTGCCGCGAACTTGTTGTCCCCGACCGGGATCACGGTGGCGAAGTACTCCTGGAACAGCTCCGGGTGCTCCCTGAGCGCGGTGTCGGTGTCCAGGAAGATAACGCCCTTTTCCTCGAGGTCCTCGCGGATCTTGTGATAGACCACCTCGGACTCGTACTGCGCGGCCACGCCGGCGATCAGCCGCTGCTTCTCCGCCTCAGGGATGCCCAGCCTGTCGTAGGTGTTCTTGATGTCCGCGGGCAGCTCATCCCAGCTGGCGGCCTGCTTCTCCGTCGACCGCACGAAATACTTGATGTGGTCGAAGTCGATCCCGGACAGGTCAGAGCCCCAGGTCGGCAGCGGCTTCCGGCCGAAGAACTTCAGGCCCTTGAGACGCAGGTCGAGCATCCAGTCGGGCTCGTTCTTCTTCGCCGAGATATCCCGGACGACCTCCTCAGACAGGCCGCGGCGCGCGCTGGCGCCGGCCACGTCCGAGTCGGCCCAGCCGAACTTGTAGCGGTCCAGGCCCTCGAGTTCAGGGCGGGCAACAGTGGTCATGCGGAGCTTCCTCCGGCCTCATTGGTGGGTGTGCGGCTGTGCACGAGTGACGGCGACGTGACGTGCGTGGTGCAGATCCCGTCCCCATGAGCGATGGTCGCGAGGCGCTGCACGGCGGTACCGAGCAGGCGGCCGAATGCCTCGGTCTCCGCCTCGCAAAGCTGAGGATACTGAGCGGCGACGTGCGCCACCGGGCAGTGATGCTGACAGAGCTGGTCGCCACCGCCAGAGCCGGGCCGGCTGCTCGCCGAGGCCGCGTAGCCGTCTGCCGACAGCGCGGCGGCCAGCGCCTTGACCCGCTCCTGCGGTGGTGCTGACTCGACGACGGGCTGGTACCGGCGCTCCAGTTCGGCGATCTGCTGCCGAGCGAAGGCGGCTACCGCCGAAGGCCCGGCCGTCTCGGCCAGGAACCGCAGCGCACTGGATGCCAGGTCGTCGTAGGCGTGCACGAAGGCGCTACGGCCAGCGTCGGTGATAGCGAACATCCTGGCCGGCCTCCCCGGCCCCGGCTGCCGTACGTGCGCGCGGTCCGGGTCTCGATCATGCCGTCGGCGAGCAGGTTGTCCAGGTGCCGCCGGACCGCTGCAGGGGTAAGCCCTAGTCTGGCCGACAGCCCGGCCGCGGTTACCGGTCCGTTCTCCATGATGAGCCGGGCGATACGGCCGCGGGTCCCGGTCTCAGATCGCGATACGTCGGACATGGGCGCAGCCGTCACCCCGGTACCCGCACGGGCATCTGGCGTAGCAGCGAGTGGTCCCATGTTTTTCACAACATCATTGTGCCGTAATTAGTTCCGGACTCGCAATCGGGGCCCGCCGTGGGCCGGATCACAGCCCGGACTGGCGGCCGAACCCCGGCACCTCACCGACTTTGCACCCCTGGTGGCTCCGCATACCGGGTGAATCGGTCGCCGGAACGACCACAACGCGTGCAAAGCCGCCCCGGGGCACGCTGGTGACGCCTCAGGGCGATCAGAAGCGGCAGCATATGGTGATTTGTCTGGGCTGCTGGCATCATGAGGCTATGCCGGAGCGCCTGGGCGCGGCAGAAGCCGCAGCAACGGCCCGGCTCCTGTGGAACCTGTTCGAGCCGGTCCATGTTGTCAGCTACTTCGCGGCTGAGCCGAGGGCGGCATTCGGGCAGGCCGACGCTGTAGCGGCGCTGCGTCGGCTCCTGGCGGCCGCCGCAGCGCTCCCGTTCCGCTCTGGCAGGCCAGCAGGCGCGGACGGACAGCTGATCACCCACCCCGGCCCGGAGCCTTCTTGATGATCACATCGCAGCGGCAGGCGCTCGCTGACCTTGCCAGCCCGGCGACCCTGCCCGATCCTTACCCGGTCCTTGCCGGGCTGCGGGAGGCGTCGCCGTTCGCCGAGTTCGACGGCGCGCTGGTCGTCGTCGGACGGCATGCGGACATCGGTGGGGTGCTCCGGCACCCGAACTCCAGCAGCGAGCGGGGAAAGTCGCTGCTCGCCTCGCCGGTCTCCCGCCGGACCAGGGACCGACCGTCGTTTCTGTCGCTGGACCCCCCGGATCACACCCGGCTGCGGCGGCTGGTGGCCAAGGCGTTCACGCCGCGCAGAATCGCCCTTCTTGAGCCGCGGATCAGGGCCATTACCGGCGAGCTGCTGACCGCGGCGGGCGTGGCCGGGCACCTCGAACTCGTGAGCCAGCTGGCCTACCCGCTGCCAGTCAGAATCATCTCCGAGCTACTGGGCGTGCCGGTTTCCGATCACCCGCGGTTTGCCGGCTGGTCGGCCCGGCTGGCGAACTCGCTGCAGCCAGGCTTCGGCGTGGCCCCGGAGCAGGCACAGGCCAGGGCCGCGGCCGCCGATGCGGCCAGCGAGGAGTTCGCTGCTTATTTCCGCGAGCTGATCGCGCTGCGGCGGGCGCGGCCGGAGGCAGACCTGCTGTCGGCGATGATCGCCGCCGAGGATGCCGGTGACCAGCTGACCGAGGACGAGCTCATCGCGACCTGTGTGCTCCTGCTGGTGGCCGGCCACGAGACCACCGTGGGTCTCATTTCAAACGCGATCCTGGCGCTGCTGCGCCATCCGGACCAGTTCGCGCTGCTGCGCGCGCGTCCGGAGCTGGCGTCTGCTGCGGTCGAGGAGACGCTGCGCTATGACGCACCCGTCCAGCTCACTGGCCGGGTGGCGCGCGGCGCCCTGCAGGTCGGCGACGTGACGGCGCGTGACGGGGCACTGGTCATGCTGCTGCTGGCTGCGGCAGGGCGAGATCCGGAGGTCCACCCAGAGCCGGACCGGTTCGACATCCAGCGCGGTCCGTCGAATCACCTGGCGTTCGCTGCCGGGCCGCACTTCTGCCTCGGCGCGCCGCTCGCCCGCCTTGAGGCCACCGTCGCGGTCGGCGAGATCGCCCGGCGCGTAGTCGCGCCGTCGCTGGCTGAGGAAGAGCTGAGCTACAAGCCAAATCTGAATCTGCGCGGCCCCGAACGGCTCGTCGTGGACTTCGCCGAGATCTCGGGGGGCTAGCGGCCTGGACGGCGGGCGATCACGAGGAACTGCTTGCCCAGCACGCGCCACAAGACCGGCGCCCTGAGATATGCCCGGGTCAGCCGTTGCGATGGCGGTAGCAGGCCGCGGAACGAGTACGGCAGGAAACGGGCCCAGACCGAGGTGACGTCGAGCCTGGCGGCATAGAGGTGCTCGGCGACGGCGACGTGCGACAACGCCAGGGTGTGATCGGCGCAGTCGAAGTACTGGCGCGAGCAGTATTTGAAGTTCGGGCCGATGATCGCGATCCGCCCCCCCGGCCTCATCGCGGCGCGGAGCTTGCCGAGTACCGTCGCGACCGCATTCTGGTCGGGCAGGTGCTCGAGGAAGTTCGAGACGAACACGCCGTCGAAATACCCGTCGGGAAGATCAGCGTCCAGGATGTCGCCGATGATCATCTTCAACCTGGCCGACCCAGGAACGCCCTGGTTGACCAGGTCGACACCCCAGCGTTCGGCCGCCGGAACGGCGGTGATGAACTCACCGCGCCCAGCCGCCGGATCGAGTACCCGGTCCGGCATGCCCATCAGCCTGTGGATGTACTCGGCGATCTCCTGCCACACCGCGAGCCGACGATCCTCGTCGATGTCGCGGAACCGGCAGGAATACAACCGCTCGTAGTTGATCCCGTTCTGCTGGCGGCCCGCCATCTCGGCTGACCGAGCTTGAAGTGCCATTGCCGGACTGTCCCGTCGTTGCTCGGTGGCTCTCATCAGGTGCCTTTGAACATCTATGGCAGGTTCGTCCGAAACGTCGTGCCGGGCCCGGCTGCTCAGCTGACTCCGACTGCCGTCACGCTCTGCCGCCGCCACGGCGACACACCGTTGATACCCCGAAACTCGCCGAACCTCCCAGCGGCCGCCGCCGCCCCTTGCTCGCCGCGATGGTTCAGGCCAGGAAGCCGCGCAGCAGCGCGGCGGTGCCCTCCAGGTGCTCGGCGACCGCGCGCCTGGCGCGGTCCGCGTCGCCCGACAGGATCGCCTCGACGATGGCGACGTGCTGCCGGGCTGCGTGGGCGATATTTCGCGGCAGCACCGGAATCGCGTTGAGCAGGTCGTTCAGCCGCATCCTGGCGTCCGTGGCGGCGCTGGCCAGCAAGCTGGATCGGGTCAGCTCCGCGATGCACAGGTGGAACAGCGTGTCCATCCGCCGGTAATCCTCCGGGCGCGCCGTGTTGACGTCGGCAAGCCGCGCGAGCAGCGTGTCCCGCGCGGCGCTCAGCGAGGTCGCTTTCTCAGCTTCAGCGCCCCGCGAGGCAGCACCATCAGCCCGAGCGCCCCGCGAGGCAGCACCATCGGGCTTGGCGCCCTGGCCGGCCGTGCTGCCTGCGCTCGCGGCAGTTCCGAATAGCACCGCGAGAGCTTCCGCGGCGCCGGCCTCCACCACCAGCCGGTAGGTCAGGGCGTCCGTGAGCCTTTCGGCGTCGTGCTGGGCCAGCCTGCGCAGCTCCGCCGAGCCGCTCGGGGACGGACGGCTGTAGGTCACGAACGTCCCCCCGGACCGGCCGCGCCGGGAGCTGACATAACCCGCCTCATGCAGCTCGTGAATCGCCTCGCGCAGCGTCAGCCTGCTGATGCCGAGCTGTGCCGCCAGCTCGCGCTCGGCAGGAAAGCGCTCTCCCTGCGCCACGAGGCCGAGCTTGATGACGGTGAGCAGGCGCTCCACCGTCTCCTCAAAAGCGTTGCCCTGCCGGACCGGCCGCAGTACCCCGGTCAGGTCGATCGGGGACGCCGTCGTCATGGGCGACCAACCACGGCGGGTGCGAGCAATCGCGCGGAAGCTCTTGACATTGGCCTGATCCTGCTCATCATTGGTCTGATAACAGACCATTTAAAGTCTCTGCTCACCGGCTTGTAAAGGCCAAGTCGACACCCGCCCCGCCCGTCCCCCATCCCCCGTCCTGAGGAGCATGTTTTGTCAGTCGAGGAAACCGCGCTGACCAGCGATGAAGAGATCCTGCATCGCCTGGGGTACGCGCAAGAGCTGCGCCGGCGGATGTCGGGCTTCTCGAACTTCGCGGTCTCGTTCACCATCATCTCGATCCTGTCCGGCTGTCTGACCCTCTTCTACTTCGGCATGGACGAGGGTGGCCCGGCGATCATCGTCTGGGGCTGGCCGATCGTCGGCATCATGACTCTGCTCGTCGGCCTCTCCATGGCCGAGGTGTGCTCCAGTTTCCCGACGGCCGGCGGCCTCTACTACTGGTCGGCCAAGCTGGCCAGAACCAACGGGCCCGCCTGGTCCTGGTTCACCGGCTGGTTCAACTTCCTGGGCCAGGTCGCGGTCACCGCCGGCATCGACTTCGGCGCCGCCTTCTTCATCAACTTCCTGCTGGATCTCTGGTTCGGCTTCGACCTCGCGCACCCGTGGCACACGGTCCTGATCTATGCGATCGTGCTGCTCGTGCACGGCATGCTGAACCAGTTCGGCATCCGACTGGTCGCGCTGCTCAACGACGTCAGCGTCTGGTGGCACATATTGGGCGTGCTCATCATCGTCGGTGCCATGATCTTCGGGCTCAAGGCGGGCGCGCATCACGAGTCCGCCAAGTACGTGTTCACCGACCTGGAAAACCTCTCTGGCTTCAAGATCGGCTGGTGGTACATCCTGCCAGTCGGGCTGCTCATGGCGCAGTACACGTTCACCGGCTACGACGCCTCGGCGCACATGACCGAGGAGACGCACAAGGCCGCCACGGCAGGCCCGCGCGGGATCGTGATGTCAATACTGGTCTCGTTGATCGCTGGCTGGGTGCTCCTCATCGGCGTGACGTTCGCGATCCAGAAGGGCAGCTACGCAACAGAAGCCGCGGCCGGTACGGCTGCTCCAGCGCAGATCTGGATCGACTCGATTGGCCGGACCGGCGCGGAGCTGCTGCTGCTCGTCGTTATCGGCGCGCAGTTGTTCTGCGGTATGTCCTCGGTCACCGCGAACTCGCGGATGATCTACGCGTTCTCCCGCGACGGCGCGCTGCCGGGGAGTCGGATCTGGAACCAGGTCAACAAGCGGACCAGGACGCCGACCAACGCCATCTGGCTGGCGGCCGGCGGCGCGCTCGTGCTGGGTCTGCCCTACCTGTGGAATGGCGCCGCGTACGGCGCGGTCACATCCATCGCCGTAATCGGCCTCTATATCGCCTACGTGACGCCGACCTATCTGCGGCTGCGCCAGGGTGAGGGCTTCCAGCGCGGGCCGTGGCATCTCGGCCGTCGCAGCTACGTGATCGGCTGGACGGCAGTCGTGTGGGTTGTCATCATCGCCATTCTGTTCATGCTCCCGCAGTTCGGCCCGATCGGGCTGAAGACGTTCAACTATGCGCCGGTCGCAGTCGCGGTCGTGATCGGATACGCGGGCATCTACTGGCTGGTGTCGGCGCGCAAATGGTTCAAGGGCCCGAAGGTTCAGGGCACCGAGGAAGAACTGGCCGCCATCGAGGCAGAGTTGTCGGCCTGATCCATGACCGACCAGCACGTAGGTTCAGCTCGTCCGGGGATGCTGTCCCTGGACGAGCTGCACCAGCTCGTCGCCAACGGACTGATCGATACGGTCATCATCGCCCTCACCGACATGCAGGGCCGGCTGCAGGGCAAGCGGCTGTCCGCCGAGTTCTTCCTCGAAGAAGTCGCCCGCAATTTCTCCGAGGGATGCAACTACCTGCTCGCCGTCGACGTCGACATGAACACCGTCGAGGGCTACCAGATCTCCTCCTGGGAACGGGGCTACGGCGACTTCGTGCTGCAGCCCGATCTGGCTACCCTGCGGCGGATCCCTTGGCATCCCGGCACCGCGCTGGTGCTCGCGGACCTGCGCTGGCTTGATGGCACCCCGGTGCAGGAATCGCCCCGGCAGATCCTGCAGCGCCAGCTGGCCAGGCTGGCCGAGCGGGACCTCGTCGCGCTGGCCGGCACTGAGCTGGAGTTCATCGTCTTCGCTGACTCCTACGAGCAGGCAGCCGCAAAGAACTACGCGGATCTCGAGCCGGCCAACGGCTATAACGTGGACTACTCGATCCTCGGCACATCCCGGATCGAGCCGCTGCTGCGCCGGCTGCGCACCGGGATGGCCGGTGCGGGCATGTACGTGGAGTCGGCGAAGGGCGAATGCAACCTCGGCCAGCACGAGATCGCCTTCCGCTACACCGACGCGCTCACCACCTGCGACAACCACTCGATCTACAAGACCGGGTCAAAGGAAATCGCAGCCCAGGACGGCATGAGCATCACGTTCATGGCCAAGCCGAACGCCCGCGAGGGCAACTCCTGCCATATCCACCTGAGCCTGCGCGGCACCGACGGCACCCGCGTTCTGGCTGGCGAGCGCCTGCACGGGCTGTCGAAGCTCGGCGAGCACTTCGTGGCCGGCCAGCTGGCCGCGCTGCGCGAGCTGACGCTGTGCTACGCGCCGAACATCAACTCCTACAAGCGGTACGTGCCCGGTAGCTTCGCGCCGACATCGGTGCGCTGGGGCATCGACAACCGGACGTGCGCGATCCGGGTGGTGGGCCACGGCCACTCGCTGCGAGCGGAGAACCGCACCCCAGGCGGCGACGTGAACCCCTACCTGGCGGTCGCCGCGATGATCGCCGCCGGCCTGCACGGCATCGACCACCAGCTGCCGCTGGAGCCTGCCTACGCCGGCAATGCCTACGGAGACGACGGGCCCAAGGTGCCGCACACGCTGCGCGACGCGCTCGACCTCTGGCAGCACAGCGACATCGCGATGGGGGCGTTCGGCAAGAACGTGGTCGACCACTACGCCAACTACGCCAGCGTCGAACTGGCTGCCTATGATGCCGCGGTGACCGACTGGGAGCTGCGCCGTGGCTTTGAGCGGCTCTAGATCCTAAGGACACGGCGGCCCCGACATGACTACTCACACCATCATCAACCCTGCCACCGAACTGCCCGTCCGGCAGGTGGAGCAGTCCACCGCCGAGGAGACCGACCAGGCCATCGACCGAGCCGTGCGGGCTCAGCAGCGCTGGCGCGAGGTCGCGCCCGGAGACCGGGCCCGGCTGCTGCGCCGATTCGCCGAAATCGTCGACACGCACACCGATGAGCTGGCCGCGCTGGAGACGGCGAACTCCGGCCACCCCGTCGGCGCGGCACGCTGGGAAGCTGGCCAGGTCCGCGATGTGCTGATGTACTACTCAGCCGCGCCTGAGCGGATGGCCGGCCTGGCAGATTCCGGTACCGGGCGGCCTGGACGTCACGTTCAAGGAGCCTGTCGGCGTAGTCGGCCTGATCGTGCCCTGGAACTTCCCGATGCCGATCTTGTCCTGGGGGCTCGCGCCAGCGCTCGCCACCGGGTGCGCGGTCGTGGCCAAGCCCGCCGAGCTGACCCCGCTGACCGCGATGCGCATCGGCGAGCTGGCACTCGAGGCCGGGATACCGGAAGGTGTGTTCCAGGTACTGCCTGGCAAGGGCGCAGTTGTCGGCCAGCGGCTGGTGGATCACCCGGCGGTGCGCAAGATCGTGTTCACCGGCTCGACCGAGGTCGGGCGGCAGATCATGGCTGGCTGTGCCCAGCACGTGAAGCGGCTCACCCTTGAGCTCGGCGGCAAGAGCGCGAACATCGTGTTTGCGGACGCTGATCTAGACCGGGCGGCGGCAACGGCTCCGTATGCGGTCTTCGACAACGCCGGCCAGGACTGCTGCGCGCGATCCCGGATCCTCGTGGAAGCCACGGTGCTTGACCGATTCATGGCGCTGCTCGAAGGAGCCGTGCGGGGCGTCCGGGTGGGTGACCCGGCAGCCGCGGACACGGAGATGGGCCCGCTGATCTCGGCCGTGCACCGGGAGCACGTGGCCAGTTACGTGCCGGACGGCGCGCCGGTGGCATTCCGTGGCAGCGCACCCGACGGTCCCGGCTTCTGGTATCCGCCGACGGTTCTGGCCCCGGTGCCGGCCGACTCGATCGCCTACACCGACGAGATCTTCGGCCCAGTCGTCACGGTGACGCCCTTCACCGGTGAGGCAGAGGCGATCGCGATGGCCAACGACACGCCGTACGGATTGTCTGGGTCCATCTGGACGGGCAGCCTGGGACGCGCCATCCGGGTAGCGCGCGGCGTAGAGACGGGCAACCTCTCGGTGAACTCGCACTCCTCGGTCCGGTACTGGACGCCGTTCGGCGGGTTCAAGCAGTCAGGCCTCGGCCGGGAGCTGGGACCCGACGCGGTGGACGCGTTTACCGAGGTCAAGAACGTCTTCATCGCCACTGATTAGGGAACGGGGTCGTTTCGAAATGCAGCGCCTGCAGGGTCGGGTCGTCGTCGTAACCGGGGCCGGCAGCGGTCTCGGCCTCGCCAGCGCGCGCCGGATGGCAGCCGAAGGTGCCCGGATCGTCGCGGTGGATATCGACGAGCCGGCCGCCGCGGCTGCCGCCAAGGAGACCGGCGGCGAGTTCGTGGTCGCAGACGTCGCGAGCGAGGACCAGGTCCGGGCTCTGTTCGACGGAGTGGCAGCGCGGCACGGCCGCATCGACGTGGCCTTTAATAACGCCGGCATCTCCCCGCCCGACGACGACTCAATCCTGACCACGGGGCTGGACGCCTGGCGTCGCGTGCAGG
The DNA here is from genome assembly GCA_963718765.1 of uncultured Actinomycetota bacterium. Taxonomy (GTDB): domain Bacteria; phylum Actinomycetota; class Actinomycetes; order Streptosporangiales; family Streptosporangiaceae; genus JAJYUU01. The sequence continues at coordinate 115,843 of CAVQZV010000011.1, read as the reverse complement.
AGGTCAACCTCACCTCCGTGTACCTGTGCTGCAAGTACGTCCTGCCGCACATGCTTGCGGCGCGCCGGGGCTCGATCATCAACACCGCGTCGTTCGTCGCGGTCCTCGGCTCGGCGACCTCGCAGATCTCCTACACGGCCTCCAAGGGCGGCGTGCTGGCGCTGAGCCGGGAACTCGGCGTCCAGTTCGCCCGGGAGGGCATCCGGGTGAACGCGCTCTGCCCGGGGCCGATCAACACGCCCCTGCTGGCCGAGCTGTTCGCCAAGGACCCGGAGCGCGCCGCGCGCCGCCTGGTGCACGTGCCGATGGGCCGGTTCGGCGAGCCTGACGAGATCGCGGCCGCGGTGGCGTTCCTCGCCAGCGACGACTCATCGTTCATCACCGCGTCAGAGTTCCTGGTCGATGGCGGCATCAGCGGTGCCTATGTGACACCGTTGTCCTCATGAGCGACAGTGCCTTCAGGAGAGACCGGCCCGTCATCGGCATTAGCGCCTACTCCCAGCAGGCCCGCTGGGGTAGCTGGGACCTGCCTGCGGTCTTGCTGCCGCGCCGGTACACGGACATGGTGGCGGCAGGTGGCGGCCAGCCGGTGCTGCTGCCACCCCAGCCCGGCGTCGCCAGCCTCCTCGCCCGCCTCGACGGGCTGGTGCTGTCGGGCGGCGGCGACATCGACCCGTCCCGATACGGCGCAGACCGCGATCCGGCCACCGACCCGGCCAACCCCGGCCGCGACGACGCGGAGATCGAGCTGGCGCGCCAGGCGATCGCGGCCGGGCTGCCGCTGCTCGGCATCTGCCGCGGCCTGCAGGTCGTGAACGTCGCCCTCGGCGGGACGCTGCATCAGCACCTGCCCGCGCTGGTTGGCCACGACGGCCACTCGCCGGAGCAGCAGGGATACGGAAGCCACAAGGTCAGCGTCGCCGCGGGATCCCAGCTGGCGGGCATCCTCGGCCGGACCGAAGCTGCGGTCCCCACCCATCACCACCAGTCCGTCGGCCGGCTGGCCGACGGCCTGGTCGCGACCGCCTGGACCGACGACGGCACGGTTGAGGCGGCAGAGTTCGACGACCCGGCGTCGTTCATGATCGCCGTGCAATGGCATCCGGAGGCCGGCGACGACCTGAGCCTTTTCACCGCCATCGCCGCAGCGGCGGAGCAATTCCGGGCCGGTCGCTAGCCAGCCGACCCGCCGTACCCACGAGGCGGGAAGAGTTCGCCGTCGGCCTGCAGCCTATGGCTGGTGCAGACTTCACGGATTGTCCCTTATCTCGGTCAGGCGGAGTGCAGGGCGTCCCATGTTGCCTGGTGGGGCGGGTAGATGACCGCCAGGTCGTCCGGCAGGGCTGCCTTGAGTGACCGGGTCCGGTCGTCGCAGAGCACTTCCTCAGCGCCCGCCTCGATGCCGTCCAGCGTCTGGTCGACGACGCTCTGCGGGCTGACCTTAGGCAGATGCGTGAAAGCCGCGCCCATCTCGGTGTCGATGACGCCCGCGAAGACACCAGTGACCAGGGTGCCCTGACGCCGCAGCTCGATCCGGGCGGCATTGGTGAGCGACCATTCCGCGGATTTAGCGGCGCAGTACGAGCTGTTCAGCGGGTTCGCGAACCAGGACACGATCGACAGGATGTTGACCAGCGCGCCGCCGCCATTGGCTGCCAGCACCGGAGCGAACGCCCGGCACATCCGCAGGGTGCCGAAATAGTTGGTCTCCATCTCCTCGCGCGCGCCGTCGATGCCGGACGCGGCCAGCAGCGGCCCGAATCGCATCAGCCCGGCATTGTTGATGAGGATGTTGACGTCCGCGCAGCTCTCGGCCGCAGCTTCGACCTCGTCCGACCTGGTGATGTCGAGCCGGACCGGCTCGACGCCCGGGAGCGTGATTCGCGCGGGGTCACGGGCGGCTGCGTAGACAACACCAGCGCCGCGGGCCACCAGTCTCTCCGCGAAGACCAGGCCGAGCCCGCGGTTCGCGCCGGTCACCAGTATCCGCGAGCCCGCGATCCGGACCGCCATCATTCACACCCTGCCTTGCGCGAGGTCACGTCGATCACCGCAGCTTCCTTAGGCTTGGGGCCGTGCCGCTGCTCCTGCTCGACCTCGATAACACGCTCATCGACCGGGCCGCGGCTTTCCGCCGCTAGGCCGACAGCTTCGCGGCCGCCGCCGCAGCGCCAGCGGAGACTGCGGACTGGCTCATCATGGCCGACCGGGACGGCCTGGAGCCACGAGAACGGCTAGCGGCCGCGGTCCGGCAGCGCTTTGGCCTGACTGGCCGCGAGGAGGCGGACGTTCTCACCGAACTGCGTCGCGGGCTCGTCGAGAACATCGAGCTCGACCCGGCCGTCCCGGCTGCCCCAGAGCGAGCTCGCTCAGCCGGATGGGCGCCGGTGGTCGTGACGAACGGCACGGTCTATCAGCAGGAGCGCTGATTTCGCGCCGACCAGGATCATGGACACGTGCGCCCGGGCCATCCTGCACGTCGCAGGTCCGCCGGCAGCGGACTGGCAGGAGCGCTAACCACCGCAAACCGGATACGGTGCTCCCATGGCGGATATGACGGAGCAATCGAGCGGCACCGGCGAGCCCGAGACCAACGGCGCCGCGCACAAGGACACCGAGCCGACCGACGACCTTTTCACGACCCGGCACACGATCGCCCTCGAGGACGGCGAGCTGAGCTACACGGCCAGCACCGGGCGGATCGTGCTGCGTGAGGAGGCGCACACCGACGACAAGTTCGACGGCGCCAAGGCTCGCGCAGAGGTGTTCCTCACCGCCTACACCGCGGACAGCGAGAACCCGGCCGCCCGACCAGTGACATTCGCGTTCAACGGCGGGCCCGGCTCCTCCAGCGTGTGGCTGCATCTGGGCCTGCTCGGGCCCCGCCGGGTGCTGTCAGGCGACGTCGGCGCCCTGGCGCCGCCGCCGTATGGCCTCGCCGACAACGCGCAGACCCTGCTGCGGCACAGCGATCTGGTCTTCATCGACCCGGTATCGACCGGGTACTCCCGGGCGGTCAGGGGCGAGAAGTCCGGCGACTTCCACGGCTATGGCGGCGACATCGAGTCCGTGGGCGAGGTCATCCGGCTGTGGACCACCCGAAACGGCCGCTGGATGTCACCGAAGTACCTGTGCGGCGAGTCGTACGGCACCACACGGGCCGCCGGACTCGCCCGTTACCTGCAAGAGCGGTACGGCATGTACCTCAACGGGCTGATGCTCATCTCCAGTGTCCTGGACTTCGGCACCCACGAGTTCGCCGGAGGCAACGACGTTCCCTACGTGATGTACCTGCCGACGTACGCGGCCGTCGCGCACTATCACGGCAAGCTCGGCAACCGGCCGCTTCGCGAGGCTCTCGCCGAGGCCGAGGAGTACGCGGCGCGGGACTACCCGTGGGCGCTCGGGCGCGGATCGCGCCTGACGGCTGAGGAGCGTGCTGTCGCGGCCAGCCGGCTAGCCGGGCTGACCGGGCTGACCGCCGACTATCTGGATCGCGTGAACCTGCGGCCCGAGCACATCCGGTTTCTGACTGAGCTGCTGCGCGACCGGCGGCTGGTCGTCGGCAGGATCGATGGCCGGTTTACCGGCTGGGACACTGATTACGCACGGGAAATGTGGTCTGGCGACCCATCCATCGACGCAATCGTCGGTCCGTACACCGCCGCGCTCAACCACTATGTGCGAGCCGAGCTTGGTTACTCCAGCGACCTGCCGTACGAGGTCCTCACCAACAGAGTCCGGCCCTGGTCCTACAAGGAGTTCGAGAACGCGCACGTCTTCGTCTTGGACAAGCTCGGCGCGGCGATGCGCACGAACCCGCACATGCGGGTGCACGTGGACTGCGGGTACCACGACCTGGCCACGCCGTACTTCGCGGCCGAGCACTCGTTCTCCCATCTGGCGATCCCGGCGGAGCTAACAGCCAACATCGACTTCAGCTACTACGAAGCCGGGCACATGATGTACCTGCACGAGCCGAGCCGGCTGGCCCAGTCGGAGCAGCTGGCTAGTTTCGTGACGGCCGCCGGGGGGTAACCGCCTCGCGTCGCGGTGCCCTGCAGACCCTAGACTCGCCTGCGTGAACAACGCGCCAGCGGTCGAGGTCGACGGCCTGGTCAAGCGCTACCGGGACACCGAAGCGGTCGCAGGACTCTCGCTGCAAGCTCGGCGGGGCGAGGTCACCGCCATCCTCGGCCCGAACGGCGCCGGCAAGACGACGACGATCGAGACCTGCGAGGGGTACCGGAGGGCCGACAGCGGAACCGTCCGGGTGCTCGGCCTCGATCCGGTGTCGGACGCGCGGGAGCTGCGAGCCAGGGTCGGCGTGATGCTGCAGTCCGGAGGCGTGCCGACCTCGGCGCGGGCCGGTGAGTACCTGCACGTGCTGGCGAAGTTCTACGCACACCCGCTCGACCCGGCGGCGGTGCTCGCCACGCTCGGCCTGACCGCCGCCGCGCGCACACCGTACAAGCACCTGTCTGGAGGCCAGCAGCAGCGGCTCGGGCTGGCTGCCGCGATCGTCGGCCGCCCTCAGCTGGTGTTCCTCGACGAGCCGACGGCCGGGCTTGACCCGCAGGCACGGCACGCGACCTGGGAGCTGATCGAAGGGCTGCGGGCAGCGGGCGCATCGGTGATCCTCGCCACGCATTACATGGAGGAGGCGGAGCGCCTGGCCGACCAGGTTGTCATCATCGATCACGGTCGCGTGGTCGCGAGCGGCGCGCCAGGCGAGCTGACCGGATCGGCGGGCCAGCTGCGGTTCCGCGCTGAGCCCGGGCTCGACCTGAGCGGCCTGACCGCCGCCCTACCCGCTGACGCCCTCGCGAAAGAGTCACCGGCCGGGCACTACCTGGTGGAGGTTACCGGCAGGGTCGATCCGCAGCTCATCGCCCTGGTGACGTCCTGGTGCGCCGAGCACGGCGTGCTGGCGACGCAGCTGCAGATTGAGAGCCGCACGCTGGAGGACCTGTTTCTCGAGCTGACCGGCCGGGGCTTGCGGCCATGACCGACAGCGCCGAACTGGTTCGCGGCAACTGGCCCGCGCCCGCGCCTGGCGCCGCCCCGATGCCGCGGATGGTGCGCGCCCAGGCGGGTCTCGAACTGCGCACGCTGGTCCGTAACGGCGAGCAGCTGCTGCTGACTCTCATCATCCCCGTGCTGCTGCTGATCGCTTTCGGCCGGGGTGACCTGGTGAACGTCGGCTCTGGCAGCCGGATCGGCTTCGTGGTGCCGGGAATCCTGGCGCTCGCGGTGATGTCCACGGCCTTTACCAGCCAGGCCATCGGAACCGGGTTCGAGCGCCGGTATGGCGTGCTCAAGCGGCTGGGCGCGACGCCGCTGTCGCGCCGCGGGCTGATCGGAGCCAAGACCGCCGCGATGCTCGCGGTGGAGTTGTGCCAGGCGGCGCTTGTGCTCGCGGTCGGCACCGCCCTCGGCTGGCGACCGGAAGCCAGCCCGGCCGCCGCGCTCTGGGTCCCGCTCCTGTTGCTGGCGGGGACCGCCGCTTTCAGCGGGCTGGCTCTGCTGATGGCCGGCACGCTGCGGGCCGAGGCGACGCTCGCCGCCGCCAACCTGATCTACCTGATCTTGCTGGGTCTCGGCGGAATCCTGTTCCCGCTGACCAAGTTCCCTGCTTCGCTGCGGCCGGTGCTGAGGCTGCTGCCCTCCGGTGCGCTGTCGGACGGCCTGCGCTCGGTGCTCGCGCACGCGGGCGGGCTTCCGGCCGCCGACCTGCTCGTGCTGTGCGTCTGGGCGGCCGCAGCGATCATGCTGGCCGCACGTACGTTCCGGTGGGAATGACAGTCAGGGACAAGGAGGCCAGGGCCGGAGGGCCTTCGCCACGGTTCCGGCCTGCTCCCCCGGCCATGCTGGTTCTCGCCGGCATTGTCTCCGTCCAGCTGGGAGCCGGCCTCGCTGCCCGCCTGTTTGCCGAGCTCGGCCCGGCCGGGGTGGCCGGGTTGCGGCTGTGGTGGTCCGCGCTCATCGTGGCGGTCGTCGGCGGGCGGCCGGCGGTGCGCGCTCTCCGCGCCGTCGTCACCGACCGCGCCTGGCGGGACCTCGCAGTGGTCCTCGCCTTCGGCGTCGTCCTCGGGGTGATGAACTTCTCTATTTATCAGTCATTCGCCCGGATACCGCTGGGCGTGGCTGTCACCATCGAGTTCCTCGGCCCGCTCGCAGTCGCCGTCGCATCCTCCCACCGGCTGCTGGACGGAGCGTGGATCGTCCTGGCGGCGGCCGGGGTACTCCTGCTCACTCAGGGCGGCGCCGGTGAGGCCGGTAGCGCCGCCAGAGCCGGGCCCGTCCTCGGCCTGAGCACCGAGGCTGCGGGCATCGCGTTCGCCCTCGTCGCCGCCGGTTGCTGGGCCCTCTACATCCTGCTCAGCAGATCAACAGGCCGCCGGTTCAGCGGGTCGTCGGGCCTCGTCATCGCCATGGTGGTCGCGGGCGCAGTGGTGACCGGCCCGGCTGTCCGGGCGGCCGGACCCGCGTTCTCCCACCCCAGCCTGCTGGCCGACGGACTGGCCATCGGCCTGCTGTCCTCGGTCGTTCCCTACCGGCTGGAACTCGAGGCGCTGCGGCGCCTCCCGGCCCGCCTGTTCGGCATCCTGATGAGTCTCGAGCCCGCCGTGGCAGCCCTGATCGGCCTGGCATTGCTCGGTGAAGCGCTAGCGGCACGGCAGTGGCTGGCGGTCGCCCTGGTGGTCGTCGCCTGCGGCGGCGCAGCACGCTACGGGGGCGGATAACGTCCTGTTTGCTGCGCTAGAGTGCCGTCTACCATGAACCGCATGTCTGCCGCCCCGGCTGCCCCGGCAGCGCTCCGGTGGTGGCGCCCGCTGACGGACTCACTGCTGGCGCCGAGCGCGACAGCACTCCGGCGCTGGGCCATGAGCGGGCTCGCGACGTCGATCCTGATCATCCTCACGGGTGCAGCCGTCCGGCTCAGCCAGTCTGGCCTGGGCTGCACGAACTGGCCGGATTGCACCGCTACCAGCCTCGTGGCGAGCGGCGCCACCGGTGACTCCCTCGTGCACCGCTGGATCGAGTTCGGCAACAGGCTGGTAACCGTGGCGATCTTCGTCGTCGCGATCGGCCTCTTTATCGCGGCCTGGCAGTACCGCGACGGTGCCGGGCGGCGGCGCGACCTGGTCTGGCTCGCGGCAGCCCAGCCGGCCGCGATCGTCGTGCAGGCGGTGCTCGGCGGCATCGTCGTGCTGACGAAGCTCAACCCCGCGCTGGTCTCACTCCATTTCCTGGCCTCGATGGCGCTGGTCGCGGCCGCGGTGGCCTTCTACGTGCGCTGTCAGGAGGGCCGGGGGCCAGCCAGGCCGCTCGCCCCGAGGCCGGTGCAGCTGACCGCGCTCGGCGTGGTCGGCGCGGTCGCGCTGATGATGTCGGCCGGCACCGTGGTAACGGGCACCGGCCCGCTGGCCGGCGCACCGGACGTGGCGCGGTACCGGCTGCCACTCGAGGGTGTCACCCAGTTCCACGCCGACATCGGCTGGCTGCTCGGCGGCCTCGTCGTCGCCTTGCTGCTCGGGCTGCGGCTCGGCAAGGCGCCGCGCCCGTCGGTACGGCTGGGCTGGCTGCTGACCGGCCTCATCATGCTGCAGGGCGCGGTCGGCTATGCACAGTACTTCTCCGGCCTGCCGGCCGGGCTGGTCTGGGTACACGTCGCCGGATCGACCGCCATCTGGGTCGCGGTCCTTTTCATGCCGTACGCGCTCCGCGACCGCAGCGCGCTGCCCGGGCACCCAGCCGAGTCGCTGGCCGAGCACGACGCTGGCGCCAGCCTGCCGCGCTGATCTTCCCGTCGCCGGCCCCGCCGCGATACGGTGTCGGCCATGCCCACGGCTTCGATCAACGGCGTAAGCCTCAGCTACACCGACACCGGCGGCGACGGCGCCCCGGTGGTGTTCAGCCACGGCTACCTGATGGACTCGTCCATGTTCGATCCGCAGGTGGCCGCCCTCGCGCCGGAGTACCGGGTTATCACCTGGGACGCGCGCGGATTCGGCGGCACGCGAGCCACCGGCGCATTTACGTACTGGGACTCCGCGGGCGATGTTCTCGGCCTGCTCGACCATCTCGGCATCGACCAGGCGGTGCTGGCCGGGATGTCCCAGGGCGGCTTCCTCAGCTTGCGCGCGGCGCTCCTCGCGCCGCAGCGGGTGCGCGCGCTGGTGCTCATCGATAGTCAGGCCGGCCAGGAAGATCCAGCGGTTGCCCCGGCGTACGAGCAACTGGAGCAGACGTGGCTCGAGCATGGCCCCGACCCGGTCCAGGACATCGTCGCCTCCATCATCCTCGGCCAGCCGGACGGGCCCGTTGACTACAAGCCGTGGTTCGCCAAGTGGGCGGCGCTTGACCGGGTCGAGCTGACGCTGCCGTTCCGGTGCCTGATGGACCGGGACGACATCACAAGCCGGCTAGCCGAGATCGACTGCCCGGCACTGATCCTGCACGGCACCGCCGACGCTGCTATCCCCGTCGCAAAAGCGGAGGTCGTGCGCGCGGGCCTGGCCGGCCCGAGCGAGCTCGTGCTCATCGAGGGCGGCTCGCACGCGTCCAACCTCAGCAACCCCGATCAGGTAAACGTCGCTCTGCTGGAGTTCCTGCGTTCCCTCCCCTAGGGAACCGCACGCGACCCTCCGCAGAGCGACCTTCCGCGCAGGGACACTCCGCACAGGGACACTCCGCACAGCACCGGCGCGTAGCACGGCCGTGCCGCGCCCCACCCCGGTTGTTAACCCGCGTCAGGCACAGTGGCCTGACAGCGCCAGGGATAGGGTCGAGGCGTAACGGCGTTCGGGGCGAGAGGGACATAACTGAGCGTGGATAGCCATGTGCGTGCAGTGGCGGACGGGCCGGCGATGGACTGGTCCGACACCGACCGGCGAGCAGTCGACCTGATCCGCGTTCTCGCGATGGACGCCGTCGAGCAAGCCGGATCCGGCCATCCGGGTACGGCGATGAGCCTGGCCCCGGCCGCCTACGTGCTGTTCCAGAAGGTGATGCGGCATGACCCCGCTGATCCGCACTGGCTGGGCCGGGACAGGTTCGTGCTGTCCTGCGGGCATTCCAGCCTGACCCTGTACATACAGCTCTATTTGTCCGGGTACGGCGTCACTCTCGATGACCTGCGCCGCTATCGCACCTGGGGCAGCATCACGCCCGGACACCCGGAGCACGGGCTGACGCCTGGCGTCGAGACGACGACCGGCCCGCTTGGCCAAGGCATCGCTAACGCGGTCGGCATGGCAATGGCGGCGCGCCGGGAGCGCGGCCTGCTGGATCCGGACGCAGCCGAGGGCATCAGCCCGTTCGACCACCACGTCTACGCGATCATGTCCGACGGCGACATCGAGGAAGGCCTCAGCCACGAGGCCAGTTCCATCGCCGGCCATCAGCAGCTGGGCAATCTAGTCGTCATCTACGACGACAACTCCATCTCGATCGAGGACGACACGAATATCGCCAAGTCCGAGGACGTGTGCGCGCGATATGCGGCTTACGGCTGGCACGTGCAGCGGGTCAGCTGGCGAGGAGCAGGCGGCGGTTACCGCGAGGACGTGGAGGCGCTGTTCGAGGCCCTGCTCACCGCGAGGGCGCACAACCAGGCGCCGTCGCTCATCTCGCTCCGCACGATCATTGGCTGGCCGGCCCCGACCAAGCAGAACACGGGCGCCGCGCACGGCTCAGCGCTCGGCGCGGCCGAGGTGGCGGCGACTAAGGACATACTCGGGTTCGACCCTGCCGTCAGCTTCCCGGCCGAGGAGTCGGTCGTCAGCCACGCACGGGCCGTCGCCGCCCGCGGCCGGCTGGCACACGATCGCTGGGACAGCCAGTTCGCCGCGTGGTCGGCAGCACACCCGGAACAGCGCCGGCTCCTTGACCGGCTCGCCCGCCGCGAACTCCCCGACGGCTGGGCAGGGGCTCTCCCGTCGTTCCCCCCTGATGAGAAAGGGATAGCCACGCGGAAAGCGTCGGGTGAGGTCCTGAGTGCGCTCGCCCCGGTACTTCCGGAATTGTGGGGCGGCTCGGCCGACCTGGCGGGCAGTAATGACACCACGATGAAGGGCGAGCCGTCCTTTATCCCGCAGGTGCACCAGACACGAATGTTCCCCGGCGACGTCTACGGCCGGACTCTCCATTTCGGCATTCGTGAGCACGCCATGGGGGCGATCCTCAATGGCATCGCCCTGCACGGGCTGACCAGGCCGTATGGCGGCACCTTCCTGGTGTTCAGTGATTACATGCGGCCATCGGTCCGGCTCGCGGCCTTCATGAAGCAGCCGGTCACCTTCGTCTGGACCCATGACTCGATCGGCCTCGGCGAGGACGGGCCGACCCACCAGCCAGTCGAGCACCTGTGGGCGCTGCGCGCCATTCCTGGCCTGGACGTCGTGCGGCCGGCCGACGCGAACGAGACCGCCGTAGCCTGGCGGACCATTCTCGAGCGCACCAGCCATCCCGCCGGCATGTGCCTGACTCGCCAGGAGTTGCCGGTGCTCGACCGGTCGGCCGACGGCCCGGGTATGGCCAGTGCCGAGGGCACCGCGCACGGCGGCTACGTGCTGGCCGAGGCGGACGGCGGCACGCCCGCCGTGATCCTCATGGCGACCGGCAGCGAGGTGCCGATCGCGCTAGCGGCGCGCGACCTGCTGCGCGGCAGCGGGGTCGCGGCCAGGGTCGTCTCGATGCCGTGCCTGGAGTGGTTCGCCGAGCAGGACGAGGCCTACCGTGAGCAGGTGCTGCCGGCGGCCGTGCGAGCCAGGGTCAGCGTCGAGGCCGGCATTGGGCTGGGCTGGCGCGGGTACGTGGGCGACGCCGGGGTGAGCGTCAGCCTGGAGCATTTCGGCGAGTCCGCTGACTACCGGAAGCTGTATGCCGAATTCGGCATTACTGCAGAACGGGTCGCGCAGGCCGCCATGACCAGCATTGCCAGGGCAGGCCGAGAAGCGTGACGGCGCAGAAGTGGGAGCGACTGACATGACGGCACAAAACGACACCCTTGCCCAGCTCACCGAGATGGGCGTATCGATCTGGCTGGACGACATCAGCCGGGACCGGCTGACGACCGGCAACCTGGCGTCGCTGGTGAAGGACTTCCACGTCCGCGGCGTCACCTCAAACCCGACCATCTTCGCCAAGGCGCTGTCGAGCGGATCCTCCTACGCTGCGCAGGTTGCCGATCTGGCCGTCCGCGGCGTCACGGTAGACGAGGCCGCTAGGGCGCTGACGACATATGACATCCGCTGGGCGTGCGACGTGCTGCGTCCGGTCTATGACGCGAGCGGCGGCGTGGACGGCCGCGTCTCCCTCGAGGTGGATCCGCGACTGGCCAGGGAGACAGCCAAGACCATCGCGGAGGCGCGGGCGCTGTGGTGGCTGGTGGACCGGCCGAACCTGTACATCAAGATCCCGGCAACGGTCGAGGGTCTGCCTGCCATCACCCAGTGCCTGTCGGAGGGCATCAGCGTGAACGTCACGCTGATCTTCTCCCTGGAGCGGTATGGCCAGGTCATCGACGCGTTCATGGCGGGACTCGAGCAGGCCTCTGACAACGATCTGGCGGGGCTTGCGTCGGTGGCCTCATTCTTCGTGAGCCGGGTGGACACCGAGGTGGACGAGCGACTGGACAAGATCGGCACCCCGGAGGCGGAGGCACTCCGCGGTAAGGCAGCCCTCGCGAACGCCCGGCTCGCCTATGAGCTGTTCGAGCAGAAGTCGGCGACTCCCCGGTGGCAGGCGCTGGCCGCGCGAGGCGCGAGGCCGCAGCGCCCGCTGTGGGCGTCGACGAGCACCAAGGACCCCGCTTTCGCCGACACCATGTACGTGACCGAGCTGGCGGCGCCCGGCACCGTCAACACCATGCCGGAGTCAACGCTGCACGCGACCGCGGCGCACGGCCACCTGCACGGCAACGCGATCGCCGGAACATACGACGCCTCACGCGAGGTCTTCGCCCAGCTCGAGGCCCTCGGGATCGGCTATGACGATGTGGTGCGGGCGCTCGAGGAGCAAGGCGTGGAGAAGTTCGCCGGGTCGTGGGCCGAGCTGCTGGAGACCATCTCCCGCGAGATGGCAGCCGGCGGCAGCACGACATGAGGCCCAACCCGCTCCGCGATCCGCGCGACCGGCGCATACCGCGGCTAGCGGGGCCCTGCGTCCTCGTCTTGTTTGGCGTCACCGGCGACCTGGCGAGCAAGAAGCTGCTGCCCGCGATCTACGACCTGGCCAACCGCGGGCTGCTGCCGCCGGGCTTCTCGCTCGTCGGCTTCGCCCGGCGCAACTGGGCGGACGAGGACTTCGCGCAGGTGACGCACGACGCGGTCAAGTCACATGCGCGCACGCCGTTCCGCGAGGACGTGTGGAACCAGCTGTCCGAGGGGATCCGGTTCGTGCAGGGCGAGTTCTCCGACGACGCCGCGTTCGACCACCTGGCACGGACGGTGGCTGACCTGGACGCCCAGCGCGGAACCGGCGGCAATTACGCCTTCTATCTGTCGGTTCCGCCGGCCGGATTTCCGCTCGTCGTTCGCCAGCTGCAGCGCAGTGGCCTCTCCCAGCCCGTCCTGCCGAGCAAACCGGGGGGCTACCAGCCCTGGCGCAGGGTCGTCATCGAGAAGCCGTTCGGCCACGATCTCGCCAGCGCGCGGGAGCTGAACGCGATGCTCGATGCCGTGTTTCCAGCGTCCTCGGTGTTCCGGATCGATCACTACCTCGGCAAGGAGACGGTGCAGAACCTGCTGGCGCTGCGGTTCGCCAACGCCCTGTTCGAGCCGATCTGGAACCGCGGCTACGTCGACCACGTGCAGATCACGATGGCCGAGGACATCGGCATCGGCGGCCGGGCCGGTTACTACGACGGGATCGGCGCGGCCAGAGACGTCATCCAGAATCATCTGCTCCAGCTGCTCGCGCTGACAGCGATGGAGGAGCCGCTGTCGTTCGCCGCCGAGTCGCTGCGCGCGGAGAAAGAGAAGGTGCTGGCGGCCGTCCAGATTCCGGCAGACCTCGGCACCGGCACCGCACGCGGCCAGTACTCGGCTGGCTGGCAGGGCGGCATCCCGGTGCGCGGGTTCCTGGAAGAAGACGGCATCCCGCCCGACTCGTCCACCGAAACCTACGCTGCGATCCGGCTGAACCTCGACACCAGGCGCTGGGCCGGGGTGCCGTTCTATCTGCGCACCGGCAAGCGGCTGCCGACCAGGATGACGGAGATCGCGGTGATGTTCGAGCGCGCGCCGCATCTGCCGTTCGACGCGACCGACACTCAGGAGCTTGGCCAGAACGCGCTGGTCATCCGTGTGCAGCCGGACGAGGGCGTGACGCTGCGGTTCGGCTCGAAGGTACCGGGCTCGGCCATGGAGGTGCGCGACGTGAACATGGACTTCGTGTACGGGGAGTCGTTCACCGAGTCAAGCCCCGAAGCCTACGAGCGGTTGCTGCTCGACGTGCTGATCGGCGACCCGCCGTTGTTCCCGCGGCAGGAGGAGGTCGAGCTGTCGTGGAAGATCCTCGACCCGATCGAGGAGTTCTGGGCGGACCACGACAAGCCAGAGCAGTACCCAGCCGGAACGCCAGGGCCAGACAGCGCCGACGAGCTCATCGGCCGGGACGGCCGGGCGTGGCGGCGGCTGTAGCGCCCGCTGGCCTCTGGCGCGAGAGGACACACCGAGGATGCTGACCGACCTGACCGATACCACCACCGCGCACATCCAGGCCGCGCTGTTCAGGGCACAGGGACAGATGGGGGGTCCGGCCACCGGCGTGGTACTGAATCTCATCATCGTGACCGACGAGTCCGGCCAGCACGACGCCGTGCGCGCCGCTAGCCAGGCCAGCCGCGAGCATCCCTGCCGCGTCCTCGGGGTGATCGCGCGGGACTCCCGGAGTGCGTCCCAGCTCGACGCCGAGATCAGGTCCGGTGAGGGCACGCCCGGTCAGACGGTGCTGCTGCGGCTGTACGGGCCGATGAGCGAGCACGCAGACTCGGTGATCATGCCACTTCTGGTGCCGGACACGCCGGTGGTCACCTGGTGGCACGGGCAGATCCCCTCGGTGCCAGCAGCCCAGCCGCTGGGCATGCTGGCCCAGCGGCGGGTGACGGACGCGTCTCGGGCCAGCGCGCCCATCGAGGCGCTTGCCGCGCTGAGCGCCGGCTACCAGCCCGGTGATACCGACTTCAGCTGGACTAGGGCTACCCCGTGGCGCTCCCTGCTGGCTGCGACGGTCGACCAGGAGCGCGACCCGATCACCGGCGGTCAGGTGACCGCGGAGGAGAACAACCCCACAGCGGAACTCCTGACCGCCTGGCTCGGCAGCCGGCTGGACGCGCCCTTCAGCCGGGAAACGTCGGAGGGTCCGGGCATCACCGAGGTAGTGCTCCGCACCGACGCCGGTGACGTCGTGATCAGCCGGCCGGACGGCCGGGTGGCAGCCCTGGCGAGGCCAGGCCAGCCGGACCGGCATGTGGCGCTGCACCGCCGCGAGACCGCCGAGCTGCTCGCCGAGGAGCTGCGGCGCCTCGACCCGGATGAGGTCTACGGGGAGGCACTCGCGCTCGTGGCCGGCATCCCGGCGACCAGCAGCTAGCGCGCGACCCGGCCCTCGCCGCGCCGGCAAGGTGCATCGCTGGCGGGCCTCCCAACTGCCCTGCTGTACGCGGCGTTTTGCGCGGCAATCGCCAGGTCCGGCCTACTAGGCTCGGGTTCGTGACCGAGCAGCCAGTGGAGCCGGCCGGCCACCTCATCATCTGTGGTGCCAACGCGCTCGCGTCCCGAATGGCCGAGGAACTGACCGCTCGCTACGGGCTGGCCGTGACCGCGATCGTGCCCTCCGCGGAATCCGAGATCGCTGCCCGGATGCGGGCCATGCCAGGTGTGCGGCTGCTCGAGCGAACCAGGCTGGATCGCGACGCGTTCGGTGAGGCCGGCCTGCAGGATGCCCGCGGACTGGCCATCGTGGACGAGGACGACCTCGGTAACATGCGCGCCGCGATGCGGGCGCAGGAGGTCAGGCCAGGGATCCGCCTCGTCATCGCCATCTTTAACGCCGGGCTGCGGGTCAGGATCCGCAGCTTCTTCCCGAACTGCGCGGTGCTCTCCCAGGCCCAGACCGCAGCCCCGTCGCTGGTGGCGGCCGCGCTCGGCGAGCCTGCGCCAAGCCAGCTCCGGATCGCCGGCCAGACCATGTACGTCACCCGCCGCGAGCGGGTAAGGGCCGCCCAGATCATCTGCGGCCTCGCCGCGAGCACCGAAGCCGAGGAATCCAGCCTGCTGCCGCCCGAGGACGCGGCGGCGGGCCTCGTGCTGGCCGTCGCGGACGGCACGCCGCGCAACCCGCTGTCCCGGCGGCGGCAGCGGCGTCTTGCGGCCCCGCTGCGGCTGCTGCGCAGGGTTTTGGGCACGCAGCTCGGACTAGTATTCGCGGGCCTGCTCGTCGTGCTCGGTGCTGGCTTCGGGCTGCTCGCCGCCAACCCCGTCCAGCCGACGTCCTCCCTGACCTTCGCGCTTTACCAGACGCTGCTGGATGCGGCCGGCGACGCAGTACCTGCGAGCAGCCCCGGCCATCTCCCGCCGGGCAACGAGCTGGCCCAGGTCCTGCTGACCTTCGACGGACTGGCCTTCCTGCCGGTCGTGACGGCCGCGTTCGTCGGCGCCCGCATTTCCAGTTCGGCCGACCGCGAGCCGCCGCCGGTCGGCCACGTGATCGTGGCCGGCCTCGGGACCGTCGGCACCAGGGTGGTTGGCATGCTGCACGATCTCGGCTTCGACGTCGTCGCGATCGACCAGAGCAGCAACGCTGCCGGGCTGCCGCTCGCGCGCCGGCTCGGAGTACGGACCGTCATCGGCGCCGTGCAAGAGGAGGAAACGCTGCGCGCGGCGGGCATCACGACCTGCCAGGCCCTGGTGTCGGTGACCAACAATGATGTCGCCAATCTCGAGACGGCGCTCCACGCCAGGGAACTCGCCGCTGATCCCCGGATCGTGGTCCGTCTGTACGACGATGACCTGGCCGCGTATGTGCAAGCCCACATCAGCAAGACCGTCTCCAGGTCTACCTCCTACCTGGCGGCTCCGGAGTTCGCGGCTGCCGTGCTCGATCACCAGGTGCTACGGACAATCGCGGTCGGCCGGCACGTCCTCCTGCTGGCCGAGATCGCCGTCGCGGACGACGGCGGCGCCAACGTCGCAGGCGAGCGAATTGCTGCAGTGCACCAGCCTGGCCTGCTCCGGGTCATCGGATTGCGCCGGTACGGGAGCGAGAGGGTCGACTGGTCACCGGCGGGCGACTACGTCCTGACCGCCGGGGATCGGCTGCTCGTGCTGGCTACCAGGGCGGGGCTGTCGGGGCTGCTGCGGCCTGACGGCAGCGCGCCATCGGCCCGGCCCGACACGCCGGAGCTGACGGAGCCTGCAGGCCCAGAAATGCCGGTGCAGGGAGCCGCAGGTCAGGAGGGTTGAATGGCGGGTCGGTATCTCGCACTCCGCGCAAATCACCCAGCAGCCCCGAAAATGAGTCTCCACAAAGTGCCCTGACGCGCGTTACGCTCAGGGCAGATCTTCCATGTGGTTCTGCTGAGCCAGGTGTGAAGAAACAGAAAGGTCAGCGAGTGGCCATCCGCCTACTGGTACCTGCCACGCGCGGGAGCTGTCACCCTGGGTTAACTGCCCAGACAGCGCGCTCTCTATGGCCGTCGGAACTTGCGGCCTTTCCACTATCCGCCACGCCTGCCTTGCCCCAGCAGCGTGCTCGTGCCGGGCAGGCACGCCTTTCAGGAGGAATCACTTGAGCACCACAGAAGATGCTCCCGCTGTCGTTCAGGGCACGGGCATTGCCGATCCCGCGCCGCTGGGGCTCGCAGCATTCGCGCTGACGACGTTCCTGCTCTCCGCGGTGAACGCCGGCTGGGCGAACAACACCTCGGGCCTGGCCTGGCTCGGGTATGCGCTCGCCTACGGCGGCGTGATCCAGCTGCTGGCCGGCATGTGGGAGTTCCGGAACAGGAACGTCTTCGGGTCGACGGCGTTCTCCAGTTACGGTGGGTTCTGGATCGGGCTCGGACTGTGGGTGCTGCTCGCCCACGCGTCGGCGACCCAGAAGGATCTGGGCTGGATCCTGCTGGCCTTCGCGATTTTCAACACCTACATGCTCATTTTCGCGACGCAGCTCAACACCGCGGTCTTCCTTGTCTTCCTGACCCTGGAGCTGACCGAGATCTTCCTGTTCGTCGGGGCCTTCGCGGCGAACTCCACGATCGGCAAGGTCGGCGGTTACCTCGGCATCATCACGGCGCTCGTGGCCTGGTACACCTCGGCTGCTGGCGTCATCAACGGCATGAAGGGCCGCATAGTACTGCCAGTCGGCAAGCCACTGCTCAACATGTAGCTCAGACTGGACTGGCACTGGCGCGAGGGCCCGGAACCACCAGGTTCCGGGCCCTCGCGCGTGCCGGGCCACGGTCTCTGACGCGCCGACTCGCGCGGCCCCGATAGCGTGGAGGAATGGATCTTCAGGAACGTCGTCAGCTGGACGTGGCGGCGCGGGTGGTCAGAGTCCGCGCCAAGGCGAGGCCGTGGCGGTCCATAATCGCGCTAATCCTCGCCATTGCAGGCGCCGTCGCCGCGTCGTTCTGGGGTGTCGCCGGGTACCGGAACTTCGACCTCAGCCACAGCCGCTTGCATTCCCTCATCTGGCTCTGCGGGCTGGCAGCGCTCGTCGTGTTCGGGATGATCGCGGCCATCGGTTTGTCCGGGCGAGCACGTTCTGGCCTGCAGCCCCTCATCGGGCAGGCGCACGCCGGCGTGGTCAGCTACGTGGTCGTCCTGGCTGGGGTGTTCGCCATCCTCACAATGACCCTGGCGATCCTCGGCGTGAGCCCCGACAAGCTCGTCCTGGGCGGCGCTGTTACCGGCGTGCTGATCGGCATCGCGGCCCAGCAGTCGCTGGCCAATCTGTTCGCGGGCCTCGTCCTGCTCTTCGCCAGCCCATTCCGGGTCGGAGATCATGTACGGTTCCGGTCTGGCGCCCTGTCTGGCGAGATCGAGGGCGTCGTCACCAACCTGAGCCTGACCTACGTGCGGCTGGAGACAACCCGGGGCCAGATGCTCTTGCCCAATGCACAGGCGCTCGCGGCCGCGGTGCTGCTAGTCCCCGAACCGTTCGGGGCGACCGCTGAGCAGCCCCGATCCGGCGATGCCCCCGCGGGCGCTACGGCGCCGGCTCCGTGGCGTCGAGTGCCAACGCACCCACTAGCGAGTCCGCAGCCTGACACGGGCGGAGTCACCTGCGAGTCCGGTCACCAGCTGTGGTTGCTGGTCATGCTGGGTCGATCCGGGCTGCCGGAACTTTGCTCGTTAGCGGTTCGCCTCGTATTTCGCGATGACGTTCGCCGGAATTCGGCCGCGATCACTGACTTCCATTCCGCTCTGCTTGGCCCAGGCCCGGATATCAGCGCTGCGCTGCCGATGCGCGGTAGTTCGGCGCTTCGGCCTGCCAGCGCGGCTGCTTACCCGCCGGGCCCTCTCGGTGAACCGGCTAACCGCATCATCAAACTTCTGGCTATGCCGCTCGCACAGGTCGATTTCATAATCCCGGCCATCAAGGCTGAACGCGCGGGTCATGTGTTCGCCTTCAGGAATCTCTTTCGAGTCGTAGTCGCAGGCGAACGTGACTGAGATCTTCTGAGCCACTTTCTGATCCCCCTTCCCCCAGCGAAATCTATGCCCAGACCATCGGGGCTGTAACGGTGAATGCCGCAGCACCCTTGCCGTCAGATTTCGCTTGTGCCAGGGACCGTGCACGATGCCCCGTGCCGCCCAGGATAGTGGCCGTGAACAGCACAGTGACCGCCGTCACGGGCAATCTGGCGACACCCGGACCTGGCCTTGTAACATTCGCGCGCGGGGCGATGCGGCTATGTGCCAACCCCGCTGGGCGCAACTACGCCCGGAATTCGCAGGCGGCGGACCGCCTCACCGGCTTAGCGCCGCCGATTTTCAGCCCCGTAGGAATAGGCTTCTCCCGGCCACTGCGCCTCGTGATACCCGTCGGGCGGCGAGACTGGCGGCACGTCGGCCGGATAACCGGCCCTATCGAGGTCGCCCTCATAGCCGGAAGCCCTGGGCTGATCGTCATTCAGGTATGAATCGCCGCTGCCTTGCACGTACGGCGGTACAAAGCGCTCTTCGTGGTATCCGAGCCCGTCCGTCTCGGCAGACTGCGGGCCGCCAGGATCGGGCGGGAATCGACCATCATCACGCTGGCGCCCGCCTGCCGGGAATGCCGACTGGCTCCCATAGCCGGACCGGTAGTCAGGCCCGCCGTCGCCTCGCATCGCATCGTGGTATCCGGATACCGGGTGCTCACCGGTCAGGTAGTCAGGACCGCCGGAGCTGTAGCCGCCGCGCCCGTAGTCATCTGCCGCAGGGCCGCCAGGGCGGATCCGATCGTCCTCAGCGTAACCGCGGTGTCCGTATCCGGCCGACTGGTAGTCATAGGCAGCCGCGCCGTGCCCATCCGGGTTGCCAGCGCCGTAGTCAGCTGGCTCATAGCTGGTGGCTCCGTAGTCGGCATCCTGGGGGCGCTCAGCGCTGTACGCGGGCCCTCGGTGGTCGGCGTCGCCGTAGCCGGAGTGCTGCTCATAGCCGGCACTGCCATAGCCGGAGTGCTGCTCATAGCCGCGATCGCCGTAGCCCGCGGATCCATAGTCAGCAGCAGGGTAATCAGACGTTCCGCCGTCGGGGCCAAATCCGGCGCTGACCCGACGATCGCCGGTCCCGCGATCACTTCCGGCTGAAGGGGGTCCATCGAAAGTGCCCTGGGCATACTGGCCGGTCCCGCCGTATTCCGCGGTGTAATCGGCCTCCACATACCCGCCCTGCCCACCAGGCCCGCCGGGCGAATCAAGCAGACCGATCTCGTCATCCTCGGCTGGGTACTGGCCATACTCGCCGCGTCCGCGCTCAGGTTCGCGGCGCCCGCCAGCCACAGGGGCGCGGCCACTACCCTGCGGCGACGGACCTCGCTCGAGGATCTCGATCATGCGGCTGAGGTCGCCGATAGGCAGCCGGAACGTCCCGGTGCACATGCCGGCTTGCCAGATACTGAAGACCGCGACTCCGGTGTCGGCGTACCAGCTCAGCCGCATGCTCCGAGAGTTACCCCGGATATCAAAGAAGACCTCACCTAGGCGAGGCAGCGGCGCTGCGTCGGACACGAGAATGAAGCCTACCGTGATACGAAGCGTGCGACCTGTCGACTTGATGATTACTTAGTGTGACCTGCTGCACGCGCCAGGTCCGCGCAACCTTGCAGGCAGCCGACCGCAATCGCGGCATAATTCCGGCTAGATTAATGATCCAGGCTGCATCAAACAGCGGCAGATGGCACAATAATTCGGCGCGCTCTAGCAGGCCGCAGCCCACGCAAAACCTACCGTCGGGAACATCACGCCATCGCGGCGCGTTGGATCAGGCGACGGGGCAATTGCCGTAGCGCGCGAGAAACTCGTTCTGGATCCGACCCTACCGCGTCTGGCGGGGTCCGCAGAACGACAGCGAGCCTGCTTGCCGGGCGCGCGCGACGGCCGAGCGTGGCACTAAGGGGACACGCGAGGCGCTAAGCGAGCGCGGCATGAGCGCCGTCAGCACTGACTGCAATACCGATGTAAACCGCATTGACCTGCATATCTGACCGCTTACGAGGGACATGAGTCGTGGTCACCGACGACCACGACCAGCTGGCTAGGAGAGCTATTAATGTCTGAGGTACGCCGCCAAACTGCCTTGATGCCGCGGCCGAACTGGGGCTGGCAAGACGAGGCTGCGTGCCGTGGCCGCGAAGTTGTGCTTTTCTTCGGCCCGGACGGGGAGCGCCAGCCGGAGCGCGAACTGCGGGAGCGCAAGGCTAAGGTGGTCTGCGCATCCTGTCCGGTTCGGTCTGAGTGCCTCACTTACGCGATTAGCAGGCCGGAGAAGTACGGCACCTGGGGCGGTCTGAACGAAGACGAGCGGTCCTCGGAGCGCCGGCGCCGGATGCGCCGCGCGAACGCCGCCTGAGTCTCTCTCAGAATCGCCGACACGACCATGGTCTGCGCTAGCTGCAAGGGAAGGCGCCACGAAGAGTGCCGCGGGGGTACCTGGTGCGACTGCCAGCACCAGCCCCCTGCTCGGCCAGCCGAAGAGCGCCTGGGCTGGATCCGTCAGGGCTAACGCGTGCGGCAGTGCTGCCCCGGGGACGACCCCCGGAACCCCCGCGGCTGTGCTGGCCCGCGGGACGACCCCCGGAACCCCCGCGGAATAGCAACGGCCCGGCGGCAGTTCTCCGGTACTGGTGGGAGTGCACCAGTTAAGCTGCCTGTGCGAGTCGGCCGCCGCGAGGAGGAGCTCAGCGACATGGAGAGGCTTGCCGCGCAAGCTGCTGATGCACTGGCAGGAGCGCCAGCCGACGAGGTCATCGCCTGGGCGGTTCGCACGTTCGGAAGCCGGATCTGCATCACCTCGTCGATGACGGACGCCGTGCTCGTCAATCTCGTGTCCCGGCACCAGCCTCGTGTCGACGTGCTGTTCCTTGACACCGGCTACCACTTCCCGGAGACGATCGGCACCAGGGATGCCGTATCCACCGTCTATCCGGTCAATGTCATCAACGTCACGCCGCCGACTACCGTGGCCGAGCAGGACGCCGAGCTCGGCCCGAGGCTCTACAGCCGCAACCCTGACCTGTGCTGCTACCTGCGCAAGGTGGTGCCGCTCGAGGAGGCGCTCGGGCCTTACGACGCCTGGTTTACCGGCGTCCGCCGCGAAGAGACCGATGCCCGCAGCGATACCAGGGTGGTCGAGTGGGACGCCAGGCGCGAGATGGTCAAGGTCAACCCCCTCGTGGAGTGGACGCAGCAGCAGGTTGACGACTACATAGCGGCCAACAACATTCTCGTCAATCCGCTGGTCTACGACGGCTATCCGTCGATTGGCTGCCGGACATGCACGTCACGAGTGACCGACGGCGCTGACCCGCGCAGCGGACGGTGGGCCGGCTCGGCGAAGAGCGAGTGCGGAATCCACTCCTGACCTTCGGCCTGTTGCCTGCCAGTGGCCTGCGAATAGGGTCCGTACTGTGACGTCTTCCCGGCCTCGGCATGCCACCCACGAGGTGCTCAACCAGGTTTCGCCCCTGGCCGGCTATGACGTCGCCGACGACGCGGCGCTGATCGATGGGCTGCGGCGCGAGGGCGGCGGCTGGGCCGAGGCGGAGCTGCACGAGCTGGGCACGCTGGCCGGCGCTGCTGCCACCCAGAACCACGCGCGGCAGGCGAACGTTCACAAGCCCGTGCTGCGCACTCACGACGCCCGCGGCTACCGGATCGACGAAATAGATTTCCACCCGTCCTGGCACTACCTGATGGACACCGCGGTGAGCCACGGGCTGCACGCCGCGCCGTGGGCCGACGGCCGGCCGGGAGCGCACGTAGCCAGGGCCGCCAAATTCATGGTCTGGACTCAGGCCGAGGCCGGCCACGGCTGCCCCATCTCCATGACCTACGCCAGCGTCGCTGCGCTGCGGCAGGAGCCGGGCCTTGCCGCCAGCTACGAGCCGCTGCTGACCGCGCCGGTCTATGACCCTGGCCTGCGAGTCCCGCAGACGAAGGCCGGCCTGCTGGCCGGAATGGCGATGACGGAGAAGCAGGGCGGTTCGGACGTCCGCGCGAACACCACGACGGCTATCCCGGCTGGCGACGGCAGCTACCTGGTGACAGGGCACAAATGGTTCTGCTCGGCGCCGATGTGCGACCTGTTCCTCGTGCTGGCTCAGGCACCCGAGGGCCTGACCTGCTTCCTCCTGCCGCGGGTGCTGCCCGATGGCAGCCGCAACGGCATGCATGTCCAGCGGCTCAAGGACAAGCTGGGGAACACTTCCAACGCCTCGAGCGAGGTGGAGTACGACCAGGCAGTCGCCTGGCGGGTAGGCGAGCCGGGCCGCGGGGTCGCGACCATCATCAACATGGTGACCGCCACCCGGCTCGACTGCGTGCTCGGCAGCGCGGCGGCCATCAGGCAGGCGACCGTCGTCGCGGCGAGCTATGCCCGCGAGCGCCGGTCGTTCGGCGCTGCCCTGATCGACCACCCGGCGATGACCGGAGTGATTGCCGATCTCGCGCTGGAATCGGAGGCTGCGACCGCGCTGGCGCTGCGGCTCGCCGGGGCGGCTGACCGTTCCGCGCGCGGCGACACTGCCGAGACCGCACTGCTGCGCGTTGCGCTCCCGGCTGCCAAGTACTGGATCTGCAAGCGCACGCCGCTGGTGACAGCGGAGGCGCTCGAGTGCCTCGGCGGGAACGGCTACGTCGAGGACTACTCGGTCATGCCGAGGCTGCTGCGGGACGCGCCGGTGAACTCCATCTGGGAAGGCTCGGGCAACGTGACAGCCCTCGATGTGCTACGGGCGCTGCGCCGCACCCCGGACGCGACGGACGCGCTGCTGGCAGAGGTCGACATGGCGGCCGGTGACCAGCGGGTTGCCGCAGCCGCGGCGCGGCTGCGGTCTGAGCTGAAGGAGGCGTCAGCCGCCGGCCCGGCGGCTGAGCGCGACGTCCGCAGGCTTTCCGGCCTGATCACTGTCACGGTGCAGGCCGCCCTGCTCGCCCGGCATGCACCTGGCCCGGTCGCCGAGGCCTTCGCCGCGACGAGGCTAGAGACTGGTGGCCACGGACCCGCGACTCCGTTCGGAAGCCTGCCAGCGGGTCTGAACTTGCCCTCGGTGGTTGCCAGAGCCGAGGTCACGCCGGCTCGCTGACCTGCCGAAGGGTCGGCGACATTCCCGGCACAATCGGCAGGTAAGGTCTACGGATGCACGTATGGCCGGGTGCGGCTTATCCGCTGGGCGCGACCTGGGATGGTTCGGGGACGAATTTCGCCCTCTTCTCCGAGGCGGCTGACCGCGTTGAGCTGTGCCTGTTCGATGACACCGGCGCTGAAAGCCGGCTCGAGCTCACCGAGGTCGACGGGTTCGTCTGGCACTGCTACCTGCCGGGAGTCGGTCCCGGCCAGCGCTATGCCTACCGGGTTACCGGTCCTTACGACCCGCGCCAGGGCCACCGCTGCAACCCGGCCAAGCTGCTGCTCGACCCGTACGGCAAGGCAGTCGACGGCAGCGTGCGCTGGGACGATGCCCTGCTTGGTTACCGTCCAGGCGCGCCGGACCAGCGCAACGACACCGACAGCGCGCCGTTCATGCCGCGGAACGTGGTGGTCAACCCGTACTTCGACTGGACCGGCGACCGGCAGCTGCGCACGCCCTATCACCAGACGGTGATCTACGAGGCACACGTGCGCGGTCTCACCATGCGCCATCCGCAGGTCCCGCGTGACTTGCGCGGGACCTACTCGGGGCTGGCCTCTCCCCCCGTCATTGAGCATCTGACCAGGCTCGGCGTCACCGCCATCGAGCTCATGCCGGTGCACGAGTCGGTGCCCGAGCGCGAGCTGACCGGCCGCGGGCTCACGAACTACTGGGGCTACAACACCATCGGCTTCTTCGCCCCGCACAACGGCTACTCAAGCTCGGCCGAGCCGCACGGCCAGGTGGCGGAGTTCAAATCCATGGTCAAGGCCCTGCACGCGGCGGGCATCGAGGTGATCCTCGACGTCGTCTACAACCACACGGCGGAGTCCGGCGCGGCCGGCCCGACGCTCAGCTTCCGCGGCATCGACAACGCGGCCTACTACCGGCTGGACGACGATGATCCGTCCGTCTACCTCGACTACACCGGCTGCGGCAACAGCCTGAACGTGCGCCATCCGCACGCCCTCCAGCTGATCATGGACTCGCTGCGGTACTGGGTCGTCGACATGCACGTCGATGGCTTCCGGTTCGATCTGGCCGCCGCGCTGGCGCGCGAGCTGCACGAGGTGGACCGGCTGGCGGCGTTCTTCGAGCTGGTGCAGCAGGACCCGATCGTGTCGCAGGTGAAGCTCATCGCCGAGCCGTGGGATGTCGGCGCGGGCGGGTACCAGGTCGGCAAGTTCCCCCCGCTGTGGACGGAGTGGAACGGAAAGTACCGCGACACGGTGCGCGACTTCTGGCGAGGCCGGCCCGTCAGGCCGGAGTTTGCCTCCCGGCTGGCCGGCTCCTCCGACTTGTACGAGACCAGCGCGCGCCGTCCGGTGGCCTCGGTGAATTTCGTTACCTGCCACGACGGTTTCACCCTCGCCGACCTGGTGAGCTATGACCGCAAGCACAATGAGGCCAACGGCGACGGCAACCGGGACGGCACTGACGACAACCGGTCCTGGAACTGCGGCACCGAGGGCCCGACCGATGACGCCGCGATCACCGAGCTTCGCACCCGCCAGCAGCGCAACTTCCTCGTCACGCTGTTCTGCTCGCAGGGCGTGCCGATGCTGCTGGCCGGTGACGAGCTCGGCCGAACGCAGGGCGGCAACAACAACGCCTACTGCCAGGACAGCGAGGTGTCCTGGATCGACTGGGAAGGCGCAGGCAAGCACGCAGACCTTCTCGATTTCACGTGCGCACTGATCGCGCTGCGCCGCGACCATCCCGTGTTCCGCCGGCGCAGGTTCTTCAGCGGCACTGTGCCGGGCAACACCGCCCTGGGCGACATCACCTGGCTGACCCCTGCCGGGACCGAGATGACGGTGGCCGACTGGCGCTCCGACGCGCGGGCGATGGCGGTCCTGCTCAACGGCAGCGCCATCACTGAACCAGGCCCGCGCGGCGAGGCGATCACCGACGACAGCTTCCTGCTCCTCTTCAACGCCGGTGACCAGCCCGTGACGTTCACTCTGCCCGCAGCGGGCCAGGCTGCCGGCTGGGAGCTGATCGTCGACACCGCCGGCTCTGCGGCCGAACCCCGCAGTCGGCACGCAGCAGCCAGTCAGCTGGTGGCGGCGGGGCGGACCACCGTCGTTCTGCAGGCGCACGAGAGCTAGCGCCGCCTGCCCGAAGCGGCGCTCAGCGGAGTCTGGTTGACTGCTGGCCGTGCGCCAGATCTACCCGGCCGCCGGGCCCGATCTCCCGGTCATCCCGCGGGCATCAGCGGGCCCGCTGCCGGACGCCGTGGCTCGGCTTGCAGATCTTTACGGGAACGTGGCCGCCGCGACAACGGTCGGCCCCGCCCCTAGCGGGCGCCTGCGCGCGAACATGGTCGCCAGTGCCGACGGTGCCGTCACCCTCGACGGCCGGTCCGGCGGGCTGTCTGGCCCGGCCGACAAGATGATCTTCACGGTGCTGCGCAGCCTGGCAGATCTCATCCTGGTCGGCGCGGGCACGGCGAGGACTGAGCACTACCGGCCCGTGCAGCCGGAGGAAATCTGGCTCCAGCTCCGGCCGGCGGGCGCTCCGCTGCCGCCCATAGCCGTGGTGACCGGGACCCTGGATCTCAGCAACTGCGAGAGGCTGCTGACGGTGCCCCCGGGTCCGTCACAGACCATCGTGATCACCACGGCGTCGGCGCCGGCCGACCGCAAGGCAGCGCTGGCCGGCAAGGCGCGGGTCATCGAGGCTGGCGAGCACGCGGTCGACGTCACTGCGGCTCTGAAGGCGCTCGTCGACCTCGGGTATCCGAGCATCCTGACCGAGGGCGGCCCGACCCTCCTCGGCGAGCTCGTCGCCGCTGGGCTGCTCGACGACCTGTGCCTGACCACGAGTCCGCAGCTAGCCGCTGGGCCGGCCGGCCGCATTGTGTGTGGCCCGCCAGCCACGCTGGGCTTGTCCCTCAGCCACGCGATGGTCGACGGCGATTTCCTGCTGTGCAGGTACGCGACTGTGAGCAGCTAACGAAGAACGAGGACCACAGCCACCAGCGTGGCGGGACCGGACGGCTCCGTTTACGCGGTAACCGCGCACCGGCAACGGCTGGCGGGCACACCGCTTTCGCGCGCCTTCGGCGGCCCGCCGGTCACCAGGATCGCCGGGTAGTGACCGCCCGGGCCGCCCGGTGGCAGGCGCCCGGAAGGCCGAACCGCCGCCCGCGCTAGGCGCCCATCCCTGCGGTAGCTGCGTGCCGGAATGCTTGTCCGGCCAGTTTTCGAGCGCCGCGGCCACGGCTATCGCCACAACGCACAGGTAGAAGAAACCGCCCAAGACGGCCAGTGCTGGTGCCGCCGGGCTAGGCGCGTAGAGCCACGCGGCGGCGTACAGCATGGTTGCCCACGTGATTACCTGGCCCGGCCGCACAAGCGGCTGCCCGCCCCCGGCCCTGCCGGGCTGAGGCCGCTGCGCGGCCAGCCCGGCAGGCAGGTCAGCGGTGACGTCGGCCAGCTCGGCATACGTCCGCGACGCGAGCGCCTGGCCCACCCGCTGGTCGAACTCATCCTTGGCCAGCATGCCCGCCACAAATGCGGTCTTGACAGAGCCGATCACCAGCTCGCGGTCCGCATTCGAGGCACGCAGATGAGCCCGGTCTCCCGATCCCGCTGCTCTTTCATCGCCCGGCACCGCCATCACCGCACCTCCCCCGAGCACGATGCTTTTGCAGATACCTCCAGCGTCCTTTCCGCAACCGCCCGATCTCACACATGTCGGAATCACTCAGGCCATTGACGAAACCCGACTTTCGCGGTCGGACCCTAGTCCACGCCCTCCTCAAGGGCATACCGGACAAGCTGCGCCTTGTTGCTCAGCTGCAACTTTGTCAGCGTGTTCCTGGACATGGTTCTGCACGGTCCGGGGCGATAGGACGAGGCGCTCGGGGCGAGCAGCTGCCTGGTCACCTCGGCTCCCGGCAGATCCGGCAGGTTCAGGTCGAGGAACACCACGTTTGGCCGGACTGCAGCGGCGATCCGGACGGCCTGGGCGCCGCTGCCCGCGGCACCAACGACACCGAAACCGAGCTCGGTCAGGTCGCGTGCGACCCCGTTGCGCCAGATTGGGTGGTCGTCCACGATCAGCAGGCGCACCTGCTCGTCAGCTACGAGGCACGCGGAGCTCGACCTCCGTTCCGGCGCCGATATCACCGACGCGCTGCCGCCGATGCTCTCGGTCCGCCCGACGATCGACTGCGCAACGCCGAGGCGCCCACGACCCCGGTGACCGCGAACATCATCAGCAGCACGATCACGGCCGGGCGCGCGAGCAGCAGAACGAGGCGGATCCGCGTGATCATTTGTTGCTCGCCCGGGAGTTAAGCCCGACGACAAGCAGGACCATGAACCCGGCCACGGCCAGCCCGCCGACAGCGAGGATGACGGCAGCGGTGACCAGGAGTGCCCGCGCGGCGTTGCCGAGCAACTCCCCCCGCCCGCGCTGACCGAGCGGCGTCCCTGGGCGAGGACTGGCGAAATCATCCTTCATGCCGCCAGCCCGCAGTGACGGCCGGGGTTAGCGCCTGAGTACTTCTACCTAAGCTCCGCGGCGCAGTATCGAGCCCGGCGTCTGCCGCAGGCGCTCGAGCGCCTCGGCGAGGATCGCGGCGCCGTCGGTGTCGTTGCGCCGTTCCTTCACGTAGGCCAGGTGGGTCTTGTAGGGCTCGGCGTGCGGCGGGGCCGGCGGGCTGGCCTCGTCCTGACCGGCGGGCAGGCCACAGCGCGGGCAGTCCCAGAACTCGGGGATAGCCGCGTCGGAGGCAAAGCTCGGGATGGTCTGGTGCTGGTTGCAGCACCAGAAGGAGACACGCACTCGCGGCGCAGCCTCGCCTCGCTCAGCCTCGCCCATGGGGCCCGCACCGACCCGGCTGCCACGAATGGCGTTGCCACTACTCACTGATCACCCCTCGGTCACGAACTCGCCGGCAGCCGCCATGGCTGCGGCGGCCACTCAGTGCTTGTCCAGGATCCCCAGCGCGACGATGCAGATGAACCAGATGACGCCGGTCGCGATGGTGATCCGGTCCAGGTTCCGCTCCACGACGGACGACGAGCCGAGGGACGACGAGATACCGCCGCCGAACAGGTCGGACAGCCCGCCGCCCTTGCCCTTGTGCAGGAGCACGAGCAGCACCATCAGCAAGCTAGTGATGATCAGGATCACCGAAAATGCGACAGTCACTGTGGTCACTCGTCTCTATCTGGGCGGCGGCGGCGCGTGCTCCCCGCCTGGGCTCACGCGGGGCCGACCCCACGCGGTTCATGATACCGGCAGATCCTCACGAACTCGCTGGCATCAAGGCTTGCACCACCTACTAGCGCTCCGTCGACGTCCGGCTCGGCCATGATCGCGGGCATGTTGTCGGCTTTCACCGACCCGCCATACAGGATACGCACAGTGCGAGCTGCCGCGTCCCCGTGAACCGCTGAAATCCGGGTCCTGATGGCCGCGCAGGTCTCCTGAGCGTCAGCCGGCGTGGCTACCTCACCGGTGCCGATGGCCCAGACCGGCTCGTACGCGATCACCAGCCCGGCCACTTGCTCGGCCGACAGGCCCGCAAGCCCGCCGTCGAGCTGGCCCAGGGTGTACTGCAGGTGGCGGGCGGCCTGGCGCACCTCCAGCGGCTCCCCGACGCAGAGCAGGGGGATCATTTCTGCCGCCAGGATGACCCTGACCTTGGCGTTGACCAGGGCGTCGTCCTCATGGTGGTACTGCCTGCGCTCGGAGTGGCCGGCCAGCACGAACTGGCAGCCGAGCTTGGCGAGCATCCGGGCTGACACGTCGCCGGTATAAGCGCCGTCGGCGTGCGGTGACACGTCCTGGGCCCCGTACTCCAGCCGGAGCCGGTCCCCGTCGATCAGCGTCTGGACGCTGCGCAGCGCGGTGAACGGCGGCAGAACCGCGATGTCAGCGGCGGAGAAGTCCTTGTCGACCAGCGCGAAACCGAGCTTCTGGGTGAGCGCGATGGCCTCGAAGTGGTTGTTGTGCATCTTCCAGTTGCCGGCGACCAGCGGCTTGCGGGAGCTCACGCGAGCGCCGCCAGGCCCGGCAGGGTCGCGCCCTCGAGGTACTCGAGGCTCGCGCCGCCGCCCGTCGAGATGTGGCTGAACGCGTCATCCGGCAGGCCCAGGCGGCGGATCGCCGCGGCCGAGTCACCGCCGCCGATCACGGTGAAGCCGGTCAGCTTGCTGATCGCCTCGGCGACCGCCCTGGTGCCGTCCGCGAAGGCGGGGAACTCGAACACGCCCACCGGCCCGTTCCAGAACACGGTGGCGGCGTCGGCGAGCTTCTCCACGAACAGCTGGCGGGTCGCCGGCCCCATGTCCATGCCCTCCCGGTCGGCAGGGAACGCGGTCACCGGGTAGACCTCGTGGGCCGCGTCGGCGGCGAAGCCAGTCGCCCCCACCAGGTCGACGGGCAGCACCAGCTCGACGCCGCGAGCGTGCGCGTCGGCCATCACCTTCCGGACGTCGTCCAGCCGATCTCCCTCCAGCAGGGACTTGCCCACCTCGTAGCCCTGCGCCTTCAGGAACGTGTAGGACATGCCGCCGCCGATAAGGATCCGGTCGGCCTGGCCGAGGAGGTTCGCGATGACACCCAGCTTGTCTGACGGCTTGGCGCCGCCGAGCACGACAACAAACGGCCGGGCCGGGTCACGAGTGAGTTTCTCGAGAACCTCCACCTCGGCCAGGACCAGCTCGCCGGCGGCGTGAGGCAGCAGCGCGGGGACGTCATACACGCTGGCGTGCTTGCGGTGCAGCGCGCCGAACCCATCGCCGACGTAGACATCGGCCAGCGCCGCGAGCTTGGCGGCGAGCTCGGCCCTGACGGCGTCATCCTTGCTAGTCTCGGCCGGCTCGAACCGGATGTTCTCCAGCAGCGCGACCTCGCCGTCGTCCAGTGCGGCAGCCGTCGCCCGGGCTGACTCGCCCGCTACGTCGGCTGGCAGCGGGACGGGCAGGCCGAGCAACTCGCCAAGCCGCTCAGCGACGGGGGCCAGCGACGGGCCGCCAGCCGCGCGCGCGGTGTAATCGTCACCCTTCGGCCGCCCGAGGTGGGCGGCGATCAGCACCCGGGCACCGCGTTCGGTGAGCTTGTTGATGGTCGGGAGAGTGGCCCGGATGCGGCCGTCATCGGTGATAGTGGCGCCGTCGAGCGGAACGTTCAGGTCGGCGCGCAGCAGCACGACCTTCCCGGTCACGTCCAGTTCCTCGATGCCCTTCATCGCGCTCACCCCCGGTCGAAAACCCTACCGGACCGCTCTTTTTCCGGCCCCGGGACCTAGGGCACCAGCATGTCGGCCGAGAGGCTCGCCTCGGTGTTGGGCACGCCTAGTTCCATGGCGCGCCGGTCGGCGAGGGCCAGCAGACGCCTGATCCGGCCGGCGATCGCATCCTTCGTGAGGGCAGGCTCGGCGAGCTGCCCGAGCTCCTCGAGGCTCGCCTGCCGGTGCAAGATCCGCAGCTGCCCGGCCATGATCAGGTGCTCGGGCGCGTCGGAACCCAGGATCTCGAGCGCCCGCTCGACCCGAGCGCCCGCCGCCACCGCCGCCCGCGCGCTGCGCCGCAGGTTGGCGTCGTCGAAGTTGGCCAGCCGGTTGGCGGTGGCCCGGACCTCACGACGAATCCGGCGCTCCTCCCAGGCCAGCACGCTGTCGTGCGCGCCGAGCCGGGTCAGCAGAGCGCTGATCGCGTCGCCGTCCCTGACCACGACGCGGTCGACCCCGCGCACGTCCCGTGCCTTGGCGTGGATTTTGAGCCGCCGGGCGGCGCCCACCATCGCCAGCGCCGCCTCCGGGCCAGGGCAGGTCAGTTCCAGGGACATGGACCGGCCCGGCTCGGTGAGGCTGCCGTGCGCGAGGAAGGCCCCCCGCCAGGCGGCCTCACAGTCACAGCTCGTGCCGGATACGACCTGCCGGGGCAGCCCGCGCACCGGGCGACCGTGACTGTCGACCAGGCCGGTCTGCCTGGCCAGGCTCTCGCCGTCGGTGTGCACGCGCACGACGTAGCGGTTTCCCCGGCGCAACCCGCCAGGCGCGAGAACGAGCAGGTCGGAAGCATGCCCGAACACCTCGGCGATGTCCTTACGCAGGCGTCGTGCGGCGGCGCCGGTGTCCAGCTCGGCCTCGACCACGATCCGGCCCGCCGCCAGGTGCAGGCCGCCCGCGAACCGCAGGATGGTCGATACCTCGGCCTTACGGCAGCAGGGCTTCAGCACGCTCACCCGGCTGAGCTCGTCCTTGACCAGGCTGGTCAGCGCCATGAGCTGTCCTCCCCCTCAAATATCTGCGCGAACGCCCCGGCCAGGCGCAACGGGTCGTGCCGCGGTGACCCGTCAGCAACGCCCAGGTCGGCTAGCACGAGCCGGGCGCCCAAGCGGCTCGCCGCCTTCTCCAGCTCGTCGGTAGACCCGCTGGCCGCCGCGCGGTCGGCCAGAACCACGTCGATGGCCAGGTCCGGCGCGTGGCGCGCGAGTACCTCCAGATGGGTGTGCGGCGAGAAGCCCTCCGTCTCACCGGGTTGCGGCGCAAGATTCAGCGCTACCAGCCTCCGCGCACGAGTCCCGACGAGCGCCGTGGCCAGTTCGGGGACCAGCAGATGAGGGAGCACGCTGGTGAACCACGAGCCGGGCCCGAGCACTACCCAGTCCGCCGCCCCGATCGCCTGGACGGCTTCCGGGCAGGCGGGCGGGTCAGCGGGTATTAGTGCTACCGACCGTACCCGCCCGGTCGTCGACGCGCAGGCGACCTGACCGTGAACGATGCTTATCTCGTCCGGCCTGTCCGGATCTGCCCCTTCGACTTCTGCCACCAGGTCCAGCGGAACGGCCGCCATCGGCAGCACCCGGCCGTGCGCGCCGAGCAGCCGGCCGACCCAGTCCAGCCCCTCCACGGTGTCGCCGAGCAGTTCCCACAGCGCAACAATGAGCACGTTGCCGACGGCGTGTCCGCCCAGTCCGCTGCCCACACCGTCCGGGCCAGCGTCGGCCGCACCGGCTCCGATGGCGCCAGCTGGCCGTGCCCCGCCAAACCGGTGCTGGATGACGCGGCTCCAGGTGGTCCCCCAGTCGTCGTCGCCGCAGAGCGCCGCCAGCGCCATTCGCAGGTCGCCGGGCGGCAGCACCCCGAACTCACGGCGCAGCCGGCCGCTGGACCCGCCGTCGTCGGCGACCGTCACGATCGCGGTCAGGTCCCTGCTCACCCGGCGCAGCCCGGACAGCGAGCCATACAAACCGTGACCGCCGCCGAGCGCGACGACCTTGCGGTGCTCGCGCCGGCCCTGCGTCTGACCGCCCGTCACGTTTACTCGCGGCCCAGGTCCCGGTGCGTCACGCGGATCCGCGGCCAGGACCGCGCGAGCATCGCTGCCATCCGGTCCGCTATGACGACACTGCGGTGCTTGCCGCCAGTGCAGCCGACTGCGATGAGCATGTCATGGCGGCCGCGCTCCCCGAAGCCGCTCAGCGCGATGCCGACGGCGCGCACGAACGCGGCCACGAACTCCGTGGCGCCGGGCTGGTTCAGGACGTAATCGATGACGGCCTGGTCCTCCCCGGTCTGCGGAGCCAGCTCGGGGATCCAGTGCGGGTTCGGCAGGAACCGGCAGTCAGCGACCATGTCCGCATCCACCGGAAGCCCGTACTTGTAGCCGAACGAGACCACGGTCACGCGCAGGCCGACGTCCTGCTCGCTGGCGAACGCGTCCCGCATCCGCGCCCGCAGCTCGTGCACGTTCAGCGTGCTCGTGTCGAGGACCAGGTCTGCCTCGGCCCGCATGCCTTGCAGCAGCTCGCGTTCGGCCGCGATCCCGTCGATGACCCGCCCCGTGTCCTGCAGTGGGTGCGGCCGCGAGACGCTGTCGAACCGGCGAACCAGCGTCTCGTCGGACGCCTCGAGGAAGACGACGTACGGCCGGATACCGCGCGCGTGCAGCTCGCTGATCGCGGACTTCAGGTCGGTCGAGAAGGCGCGGCTGCGGATGTCCACCACCGCAGCCAGCCGGGGCACCGCGTCACCTGCCCGGCGGGCCAGATCCGCCATCGTCGGCAGCAGGTCGACGGGAAGGTTGTCGGCGACGAACCAGTCCAGGTCCTCCAGTGACTTGGCCGCGGTGCTGCGGCCAGCGCCAGACAACCCCGTGATGATGACGATTTCCTGCTGGACCGCGCTGTCAGCGCTCATGCTCCCGCTCCGCCCCCGCTTACTGTCTGATCGCTGGCCCCCGACGGCGATCCGTCTTCGGCGTGCAGGGCCTGGTACACCGCCTCGGCCGTCCGCAGGCCGAATCCTGACACCGCTGCGATGTCCGTGACCGACGCTGCCCGCAGTTTCCGGACCGAGCCGAACCGCTTCAGCAGTGCGCCCCGCCGGGCCGGGCCAAGCCCGGGAACCTGGTCCAGCTCGCTGGTGGTGAGCGCGGCCGCGCGCCGGGACCGGTGGTAGGTGATGGCGAACCGGTGCGCCTCGTCCCGCACGCGCTGCAGCAGGTACAGACCCTCGCTGGACCGCGGCAGGATGACCGGGCCGTCCTCGCCTGGCAGCCAGACCTCCTCGAGCCGCTTCGCCAGGCCGCAGACCGCGACGTCCACGACGCCGAGCTCGTCAAGCGCCTTGACCGCGGCCGACACCTGCGCGGGCCCGCCGTCGATCACCAGCAGGTTCGGCGGGTAGGCGAACTTGCGCCGCTCGGCGTCGGCCCCCGCAGCCAGCTCGTCCAGGCCTGGCTGGGCCGCTGCCTGTTCTTCCAGGTACCGCCGGAACCGGCGAAAGATGACCTCGTGAATCGCGGCCACGTCATCGGTCCCGTCGAGGCCCCTGATGGCGAACCGGCGGTACTCCGACTTGCGGGCCAGGCCATCCTCGAAGACCACCATGGAGGCGACCACGTGCGTGCCCTGCAGGTTGGAAACGTCGTAACTCTCGATCCGCAGCGGCGCCTCGTCCAGTGCGAGGGCCTCCTGGATCTCACCGAGCGCCCGGCTGCGGGTCGTCAGGTCGCTCGCCCGCCGCGTCTTGTGCAGCGCGAGCGTCTCGCCGGCATTGCGTGCCACGGTGTCCAGCAAGGCTTTCTTGTCGCCCCGCTGCGGCACTCGCAGGCTCACCCGGCCGCCGCGCTTGTCGCCCAGCCAGGTCTCGACGGTCGAGGCGTCGGGCGGCAGGGTCGGCACGAGCACCTCGCGCGGGATCCGGGACTGCTGCGCGCGCCCGGCCGGCGGGCCGTCGGCAGCCGCCGGGTCGTCGCCGTACACCTGACCGAGGAAATGCTCCACCAGCTCGCCGGACGTGACGTCCTCGACTTTGTCCAGCACCCAGCCGCGCTGGCCGCGAACCCGGCCGCCGCGCACGTAGAAGATCTGGACCGCGGCCTCGAGCTGATCCTCCGCGAGCGCAATCACGTCGCAGTCGGTGCCATCCGGCAGTACCACGGCCTGCTTCTCCAGCGCCCGCTGCAGCGCCTGAATGTCGTCTCGCAGCCGCGCCGCTCGCTCGAACTCCTCGGCGGCCGCCGCCTGGCGCATCTGGGATTCGAGCCGCTTGATGAACCGGCCAGTCTGCCCGGCCATGAAGTCGCAGAATTCCTCGGCGAGCAGCCGGTGGGCAGCAGCGTCGATCCGGCCGACGCACGGCGCCGAGCACTTGTCGATGTAACCGAGGAGGCAGGGGCGGCCGATCTGGCCTGCCCGCTTGAACACGCCGGCCGAGCAGGTTCGCACCGGGAACACCCGCAGCAGGGTGTCCACGGTGTCCCTGATAGCCCAGGCATGAGAATACGGGCCGAAGTACCGCACCCCACGGCGCTTGGCGCCGCGCATCACCTGCACCCGCGGGAATTCCTCGTCCATGGTCACCGCGAGATACGGGTAGCTCTTGTCGTCGCGGTAGCGGACGTTGAACCGCGGGTCGAACTCCTTGATCCAGGAGTATTCCAGCTGCAGCGCCTCGACCTCGGTGCCGACGACGATCCAGTCCACCGCGGCGGCTGCGCGCAGCATCGACTGCGTTCGCGGATGCAGGCTCGCGAAGTCGGCGAAATACGAGTTGAGCCGGGAGCGCAGGCTCTTGGCCTTGCCGACGTAGACAACCCGGCCGCGCTCGTCGCGAAACCGGTAGACGCCTGGCGATTCCGGGATGGAGCCGGGCGCCGGACGGTAGCTGGCCGGATCTGCCACAAGGAAACTCTATGCACTGCCTGGGACAGCCCGGGCGTATGACAGCAGCAGGGGGACGGCGGAAAGCCGGGCCGTTACTCGCTGCCTGCTGCCCGCGCTGCCCGCAGCAGCCCCAGTACCTGTGACTCCAGGTAGCGCCGGTGGCCGCCGAGTGTCCGCACCGCCGTCAGCCTGCCGTCGCGCGCCCATCTGGTCACGGTCTTCGGGTCGACCCGGAACATCGCCGCCACCTCGGCCGGCGTCAGCAGCCGCTCGGTGTCGGACATCGGCTTCCGGTCTTCCCGGTCGCGCCCGGCCGCCCCGCCCGCCGGTCGCGACCCACTTGTCTCTGCGTCGCCTGCCATCTCGCGCTCCCCCGCAGTGCCTGACTGCAGCCAGCCAGGCCAATTGCCTAATAGCCGTATTAACGATATATGCCTCAAAGATATGCCCGGTTTACTCCCCGACCAGGACCACCTCCAGTGTGCGCGGACCGTGCACGCCCTCGACCCGTTCCAGCTCGATGTCGCTGGTCGCCGACGGGCCGCTGATCCAGGTCAGCGGGCGGGCCGCGGCGCCCGCCAGCCGGGCGACGGCTTCCGGTACCAGGTGCACGACCTGGCTGGCCTCGACGATGCATAGGTGGTAGTCAGGGACCAGGCTGATCGCGCGCCGGCCCTGCCCGGCCGATCCGTCCAGGACGATCGTGCCGGTCTCGGCGATCGCCACGGCAGCCCGGCTGACGACTCCGTCGCACGTGTCCAGCTCGGCCGCGGTCAGGCCGGCGTCTACGGTGACGTCGGCCCACGCGGGCAGCTCGATCGCCAGTCCCGGAGGTACGACGAGGCGCCTGGTTCCGCGCTCGGACAGCGCGTCGCTGAGCGCAGCGCTGATCTCCGCGACAAGCGTCGTCGGGGTCGCCCGCCGCACGAGCGCGCGGTAGTCAGTGAGCCGGTCCGCCAGCAGGTCGAGGAGTTGCAAGCCGCTGACGTCCCCGAAGGTCCGGTAGCTGACCGGAACGGGGCCGTCTGGGCCAGTGCCGCCTGCGGCGAGCGCAGCGTGGATGCGCGCCAGGACCTCGTCGCGGGCGGTCATGGTCTGCCCACCGGATCGTCAGGGTGCTGGGCCCGCCACCACTGGCGGAAGGTCTGCCGGGGCGGCACCGGCGCGTCACGAGCGGTTGTCCACGCGGCCAGTGGCGGCGGCAGCGCCCTGATCCGGCCGCGCCGCCGCAGGAGCCGGCCCGCACGGCTCGTGGCCTGAGCCATGGCGTACCGGGCCGGGTCGGCCATGACCCAGGATGCAGCGGCCATGGTGAGGGCCTCAGCCGAGGGCAGTCGTCGTTCCCTGATGTCGGTGTCGACGTGCCGGGCCCGCAGGTGAACCAGCACCGACGGGATGTCGATCCTCACCGGGCAGGCATCGAAGCAGGCACCGCACAGCGTCGAGGCGAACGGCAGCGACGCGTTGTCGGAGATGCCCGTCAGCAGCGGGGACAACACCGCCCCGATCGGTCCGGGATACACCGAGCCGTAGGCGTGCCCGCCGGTGCGCTCGTACACGGGGCAGACGTTGAGGCAGGCCGAGCAGCGGATGCAGTGCAGCACCTCGCGTCCGGCCGGGTCGGCGAGTGCGGCGGTCCGGCCGTTGTCCAGCAGCACCAGGTGAAAATCCTGCGGCCCGTCGCCCGGCGTGACCCCCGTCCACATCGAGGTGTACGGGTTCATCCGCTCGCCGGTGGACGATCGCGGCAGCAGTTGCAGGAACACCCCGAGATCGGTCCAGGCCGGGATCACCTTTTCGATGCCCATCACGGTGATCAGCGTGCGCGGCAGGGTCAGGCACATCCGGCCGTTCCCCTCCGACTCCACGACGCACAGCGTTCCCGTCTCCGCCACCGCGAAGTTCGCGCCGCTCACGGCGACGGTCGCGGTCAGGAACTTGCGCCGAAGGTAGCGCCGGGCCGCCTCGGCGAGCGCGGCCGGCTCGTCGGTCAGGTCCTGGTCCACGCCGGCCATTTCCCGGGCGAAAATCTCGCGGATCTCGGCTCGGTTCCGGTGGATGGCGGGCACCAGGATGTGCGACGGCCGGTCGCGGCCGAGCTGGACGATCAGCTCGGCC
This sequence comes from uncultured Actinomycetota bacterium, assembly GCA_963718765.1. Classification (GTDB taxonomy): domain Bacteria; phylum Actinomycetota; class Actinomycetes; order Streptosporangiales; family Streptosporangiaceae; genus JAJYUU01. The sequence goes on along the minus strand of CAVQZV010000011.1, from coordinate 77,743 downwards.
AGGTCAGTCTCGTGGGCGGTGATTCCCGCTGCGGCGAGGGCATCGTTCAGCCCGATCTCGTCGGTGGCCAGTGATTTCACCTTGACCACCTCGGTCGACCCGGCCTCACCTACCAGCCGGGTGACGATCTGGTTGGCCTCGGCAGCGTCGCGGGCCCAGTGCACCGTCCCGCCCCGGGCCTGCACCGCGGCCTCCAGCTGCGTCAGGTACCGGCCGAGATCGGCCATGGTGCGCGCCTTGATCTCCTGGCCCGCCGCCCGGAGCTGCTCCCAATCGGGCAGCTCGCTGACAACCGCGGCCCGCTTGGCGCGGATCGTCGTGGTCGCCTTGCGCAGGTTCCGGCGCAGCTGCCCGTCACCGAGCGCCTCCCGCGCGGCGACCGGGAACGGGGCCTCCTGGCGCAGGTGGCCGACTCCGCGCGGCGCGGTGGGCAGGCCGAGGAAGGTGCTCATGTGCTAGCCAGGATCTCGGCCAGGTGCACGGTCCGCGCACCGGCCCGCAGCCGCGATAGCCCGCCCCCGATGTGCATGAGGCAGGAGGAGTCGCCGGCCGTGCACACTTCCGCGCCGGTGGCCAGCAGATTGCGCATCTTGTCCGCCAGCATCGCCGTCGAGACGTCCGGGTTCTTCAGCGAGAACGTACCGCCGAACCCGCAGCACTCGTCAGCGCCCGGCAGCGCCACCAGGTCGATCCCCCGCACGTTCCGCAGCAGCCGGAGCGGCCGGTCGCCGACGCCGAGTAGCCGCAGCGAATGACAGGTCGGGTGGTAGGCGACCCGGTGCGGGTAATGCGCGCCGACGTCCTCCACGGCGAGCACGTCGGTCAGCAGCTGCGACAGCTCGTAGGTACGGGCGGCTACCGTCTCGGCCCGGTCGGCCAGCTGCTCGTCTCCGAGCCGGCGGGCCACCTGGGCGTGCTGGTGGGCTATCGAGCCGACGCATGACCCCGACGGCGCCACGATCACCTCGTACGGCTCGAAGGTATCGGCATACCGCCGGATCAGCGGCAGCGCCTCTCGCTGGTAGCCGGTGTTGATGTGCATCTGGCCGCAGCAGGTCTGGGCAGCCGGGAATACCACCTGGTGACCCAGCCGCTCCAGCACCGTCACGGTCGCCCGGGCGACGTCAGGGAACAGGGTGTCGGCTAGGCAGGTGGCAAACAGCGCGATCTTCAACAGCAACCCTTCCCGGTGCTCGCGATATCCACTGCCGGCCTTTCGTCAGCGTCCCTCCGACAGGAGCAATCCATCTTCCTCTCTGGCTCCTGCTCGTGAGCGCGGAGGCTCACAACGTGCGGGCAGGCGGCCGATCGACTCCGGATACCAGCGCTAGGCTGCGCGGATGGCCTTTCACTTCTCTCTGACGACCACCGGCGTCGCCTCCATCAGCGCTGGCGCCAGGACGCCGGCGGCGCCTGACGGCGGCGCCTGCGTCGACTGACGGACCACGAGCTCGGGCTCGAAGATCACCTGCCGGTGCTGGTGAGTGACATCGTCGTCGGCGGCCTCTTCCAGGAGAAGCCGTGCTGCTGCGCGGCCCAGCTGTTGCCGAGGCTGACGCACCGATGTCAGCGGCACCGCAGCGGCCGCGGCGAAGTCAATGTCGTCGTATCCGACGATGGACATGTCCTCCGGGACCCGAATGTGATTGTGGGTCATCTCCTGCAGGACGCCTAGTGCCATCAGGTCGTTGGCGCAGAACACGGCCGTCGGCCGGGATGCTGCGGGGATCGATGCGATCGCCGCTCCTGCCCATTTCCCTGCCGCCACATTCAATGCCGACGTCTCGATCACCTGGAGCGACGTCGGCGGCCGACCGGCCCGCCGCAGGGCGCGCAGCGCTCCCTCTCGCCGGTCTGCAACCTGGCGAAGAGCCGGGGGGCCGCTAATGTAGGCAATCTGCTCATGCCCGTTGTCGAGCAGGTGCGTCACGGCCAGGTCCCCGCCGAGTACGTCGTCGACGGCAACCGAGCACTGGCCGCGGGATGGCGCTCTGCTGTCCACCAGCACTACAGGAGTGCCCCTTCGCTGCAGCCCGGCGAGGGTCGTGTCAGCACCGGCCACGGGCGTGATGAGCACGCCCTGCACCCGGTGCTCCTCAAGCAACTCCAGGTAGCGCCGTTCCTTGCTCTCACGGTCGTCGCTGTTGCAGAGAATCACGGCCAGGCCCGCCTCACTGACCTCGTCTTCAACGCCCCGCGCGAGGTCGGTGAAGAACGGGTTGGCCACATCGAGCACAACCAGCCCAATCGTCCGGCTGCGCCCGGCGCGGAGCTGACGCGCCGACTCGTTCCGGACGAACCCGAGGTCCCTGATAACAGCGTTCACCCGGTCTCGCGTCCGCTGCGCAACGATCTCCGGCCGGTTGAGCACGTTCGACACCGTGGCGACTGAGACTCCCGCCCCAGCGGCAACCTCCCTGATGCTGACAGCCACATTCACCTGCTTCTTAGTGGGCTGACTGCCAGTGTCTGGGCTGGGTTGGAACGTGTCAAATGGGACTTCCATCCACCGGTCAACGTGGCAACCCCGCGGCCGGCTGGCATCGGCCCCCCGCCCAGCTTGCAGGCCAGCGCCAGGTCGACGGTGGTCCGGCTGACCCGGCGGGCTGGCGATCCGGATGCTGGCACGGTACATCGTGGCCCAGCGCACCGACCTTTGCAGCCCGCGTAGCCGCAGTGCGGTAACGGCTAAGCATCCGTAACCATTAGCTCAGGCCGGCCCGCCTCTCCGCCGCACCCCATGCCCGCCCGCTGCCGGACGGAGCGTATCGCCGCAGGCCTGCCCCGGAGGCGCCAGAGCGCAACAGCTGTCGCATCTCGTCCAGCGAGCCCGGCCCAGCCCGGAGAGCCCGCGCCTGCACGAGCACGTTTCCGAGCGCGGTGGCCTCGGCCGGGCCGGCCACGACTGGCAGCCCGATCGCATCGGCGGTGAGCTGGCACAGCAGCTGGTTCCGTGAACCCCCGCCGACGATGTGCACCACGTCGGCGTGGCGCCCGGACAGCGACTGCGCGGCGACTACCGCCTGACGGTAAGCCAGCGCGAGGCTGTCCAGGACGCACCGCACTATCTTGCCGGGCGCCGACGGTGCGGCGAATCCCCGCGCCGTCAGCCAGGAGACGATGCGCGAGGGCATGTCACCCGGCGGCAGGAACACCGGGTCGTCGGCGTCGATAATGAAGCGGAGCGGCTCCGCGGCGGCGGCCTCGGCCAGGAGCGACTCGAGAGTAAATCCAGCTGGTCCCCAGTGCCGCACGCACTCCTGCAGCAGCCAGAGGCCGGTTACATTCCGCAGGTACCGGATGGTCCCGTCCAGGCCTGCCTCGTTGGTGAAGTTCGCAAGCCTGCTGTCCTCGGTGAGTACGGGTCCCGGTAGCTCCATACCGACCAGCGACCAGGTCCCTGAGGAGATGTATGCGAAGTGCGGCCCGGACGCGGGCACGGCGGCCACTGCTGAGGCCGTGTCGTGGGATCCGACCGCAACCAGCGGCACCGGCGCGCCGACATCCTCCTTGATAGGCCCGATGACGTCGCCAGGCTGGCGCAGTTGCGGGAACAGCGAAGGCGGTATCCCCGCCTGCTGCATGATTCCGGTTGACCACTGCCGAGTGGATACGTCGAGCAGCGATGTCGTCGAGGCGTTCGTCACCTCGGCTCCGACCGAACCGGTGAGCCAGTATGCGAGCAGGTCGGGGATAAGCAGGAGGGTCTTCGCTGCCAGCAAGGCGGGCGTCCGCGCCGCGGCGCTGAGCTGGTAGATCGTATTGAACGGCAGGTACTGTATGCCGGTAACCGCGTACAGGTCGGCATGCGTCACCGGGACCTTTACGCCCTCGGTGCGCGAGTCGCGGTAGTGCACCGGATTGCCGACCAGCGCGCCCGTAGCGTCGAGTAGCCCGTAGTCCACTCCCCACGAGTCAATGCCGGCGCTGGCCAGCCGGAAAGATGACACGGCGGAGCGGAGTCCGGACCTGACCGAGTCGTACAGCCGCAGGATGTCCCAGTACAACGTCCCGCCAGCCGAGACGGGCTCGTTGGGGAACCGGCTGACCTCGTGCAGCTCGATGCCGGACGAGGCCACCCGCGCCGCGATGACGCGGCCGGCTGACGCGCCGAGATCGACAGCGGCCACGACAGCGTCGCTCACACCAGTCCCAGCCGGGCAGCCCAGACAACGGCCTGGATGGATGCCCCGAACCCGAGCCGGCTGAAGATGGCCGGGAGCGGGCGGCGGACCGTCCGCTCGGACGTGTGCAAACGCAGGGCAACCGCCTCGAGCGGGAGGCCGCGCGCTCGGAATCTCAGCAGTTCCGGGTCCCGGGCGCTCAGATCGGCGATCTCAGACATCGGTCATCCTCGGCAGCACCTCCGGGTCACCGCAGGAAGGCGGCCGCTACTCCCGCGTCGACCGGGATGAGCAGGCCGGTGGTGAGGGGCAGGTCGCCGCCGCACAGGGCGAGGACGGCGGCTGCGACATGGTCGGGCAGCACTTCGCGCTTGAGCAGGGTTCGCTGGGCGTAGTAGGCGCCGAGCTCGTCTTCTGGTATCCCGTAGACGGCGGCCCGGGAGGCACCCCAGCCGCCAGCGAAGATCCCGGAGCCGCGGACGACGCCGTCGGGGTTGATCCCGTTGACCCGGATGCCGTGCTCGCCGAGTTCGGCGGCGAGGAGCCGTACCTGGTGTGCCTGGTCGGCTTTGGCGGCGCCGTAGGCCACGTTGGAGGGTCCGGCGACGACGGCGTTCTTGCTGCAGATGTAGATGATGTCTCCGCCCAGGCCCTGGGCCGTCATTGCTCTGGCGGCCTCGCGGGAGACCAGGAACGACCCGCGCGCCATGACGTCGTGCAGCAGGTCCCAGTCCGCGGCGGTGGTCTCGGCGAGGGGCCTGGAGATCGAAAGGCCGGCATTGTTGACCACTAGGTCCACGCCGCCGAAGGCCAGTGCTGCCTGCGTGACCATAGCGGCGACGTCGTCCTCGCTGGTGACGTCGGCGGTGACGGGGACGGCGACGTCGGCGGAGCCGAGGCTTGCCGCGACAGCTGAGGCGGACTGGCTGTCCCGGTCGGCGACGACGACGCAAGCCCCTTCGGCGGCGAGCCGCCGGGCGGTGGCAGCACCGATGCCGGATCCGCCGCCGGTGACCAGCGCGATCCGGCCCGTCAGTGCCTTCGGCTTGCAACGGCGGCGGAGCTTGGCCTCCTCGAGCTGCCAGTACTCGATGCGGAACTTCTCGCTCTCGGCGATCGGCTGGTAGGACGAGAGTGATTCGGCGCCGCGCATGACGTTGACCGCGTTGAGGTAGAACTCGCCGGCTACCCGCGCGGTCTGCTTGTCGGGGCCAAAGCTGAACATGCCGATGCCGGGGACCAGGACGATGGCCGGGTCAGCGCCGCGCATCGGCGGCGACGAGGAGTCGGCATACCGCTGGTAGTAGGCCTGGTAGTCGTCGCGGTAGGCGGCGTGCAGCTCGCGCAGCCGGTCAGTCAGCTGGTCGAGGGGCGCGTCCGGCGGCAGGTCGGCCACCATCGGGCGGACCTTGGTGCGCAGGAAGTGGTCCGGGCACGAGGTGCCCAGAGCGGCCAGGGCCGGGTGCCTGTCGCGGGCCAGGAAGTCCAGGAGCGCCGGGTTGTCGGTGAAGTGGCCCAGCTGCGGCACGTCGGTGGAAGCCATGCCGCGGATGACCGGTGCCAGAGCGGCGGCGCGGGCCCGGCGGCCGGCCGGGCCGAGCGTCTGGTAGACCGTTTCCCCGAATGGCCGCGATTTCCCCCGCTGGTCGATGAACCGCTGCGCGGTGGCGATGATCTCCGCCGAGTGCGCCTCGCACTCATCGCTGGACTCGCCCCAGGCGGTGATGCCATGGCCGCCAAGGATGACGCCGATGGCGTGCGGCTGGCTGCGCTGGATGGCCGCGATGTCCAGACCAAGCTGGAAGCCCGGCCGGCGCCAGGGCACCCACGCCACCCGGCTGCCGAAGCATTCCCGGGTGAGGTCCTCGCCGCTGGCGGCGGTGGCGATCGCGATGCCCGCATCGGGATGCAGGTGGTCGACGTGCGCAGCATCGATCAGGCCGTGCATCGCAGTATCGATCGATGGCGCAGCGCCGCCGGTCCCATGCGCGCAGTAGTCGAACAAGGCGACCATCTCGTCTTCGCGGTCCGGGCCCGGGTAGACCGCCGTCAGCCCGTGGAGCCGGTCCAGCCGCAGCACCGCGAGCCCTTCGGCGGTGAGTGTGCCTAGGTCACCGCCTGATCCCTTGACCCACATCAGGTCGACCGGCCTGCCGGTCGCCGGGTTGGTGCCACGGCCCTTGGCGGAGGTATTGCCGCCGGCGTAGTTGGTGTTGCGCCGGTCGGCGCCGAGCCGGCGGCTGCGGGCGATCAGCCCGGCCCGTGGGTCAGCTACCGGGACTGCGGTCATCAGCTTCCCCAGCCCGCCTGCGTGCCGCCGACCCGGTTGGCGACGATCTTGTCCTGATAGCCGGACCGGTGGTAGGCGGCCACCGGGTCAGGGTCCAGGCCCTGCCCTGCGCGCAGGTCTGCCAGCAGGGGCCGGACGTCGGTGTCATAGGCGTCCATCAGCAGTGCGTGCGCCCCCAGCACATCTCCGGCCTGCTGCGCCGCCGCCAGCGCCGCCGCATCGACCAGCGCGGCCTTGGCGGCTGCCTCCTGCACGTTCATCACCGACCGGATCTGCGCCGGGATCTTTGGCTCGATGTTGTGGCACTGGTCGAGCATGAACGCGACGCCAGCTCCGCTAAGCGCGCCGGCGGCCACCACCTCCCGCAAGATCCGGAACAGCTGGAAAGGGTCGGCCGCGCCGGCCATCAGATCATCGTCGGCGTAAAACCGGGAGTTGAAGTCAAACCCGCCCAGCCGCCCCTGCCGCAGCAGCATCGCCACGATGAACTCGATATTGGTCCCCGGCGCGTGATGCCCGGTATCCACCACCACCGCCGCCCGCGGTCCGAGCGCCAGGCAGTGCAGCAGCGCCGTCCCCCAGTCCGGCACGTCGGTGGCGTAAAACGCCGGCTCGAACAGCTTGTACTCCAGCAGCAGCCGCTGCGACGCGCCCAGCCGCTCATACACCACGGCCAAAGACTCAGCCAGCCGCTCCTGCCGACCGCGGATGTCATCCTGGCCCGGGTAGTTCGTGCCATCAGCAAACCAAAGCTTCAGATCACCCGACCCGGTCGCATCCATCACATCCACACACTCCAGCAGCCGGTCCACCGCCTTGCGCCGCACACCCGGATCCGGGTTGGCCACACTCCCCAGCATGAAATCGGCATCCTGGAACACGTTGGCGTTGATCGTCCCGACTGCGACCCCGGCATCCCTCGCATACGCCGCCAGATACCCGAAATCAGGCACGCTGTCCCATGGAATATGCAGCGCTACCGTCGGCGCGGCGCCGGTCAGCTCATGAACCTTGGCTGCGTCGTCGATCTTCTCCTCCGGCGTCCGCGGCACACCCGGCTGCGCAAACACCTTAAACCGGGTCCCCGAATTACCGAACGCCCACGACGGCAACTCAATCTTCAGCGCTGCGACGGCTTCCTGAACAGCGGCTAGGTCGGGCATGAAACTCTCCTGCGGAAGTGTCGTGCGGTCAGTCGAGGTGGAATACCGCGGGCAGCCTAGGGAACCCCTCGTCTGACCGCGGGTCGCCGTTGTCGGCGAAGAGCAGCTTCATCTCCGCTTGCCAGGGCTACCCTTGGCGCCAACCCGATGAGTCTGTGCACCCGGGCAGCAGCTGAGATCTTCTCGAACGGATCCCTCGGTGTCCCCAGCGATCCGAACACCTTGAAACGGGTGCCGGGGTTCCCGAACGCCCACGACGGGAGTTCGACATCGTGCGCTTCGAGCGTTGCGGTGATATCGGCGAGGCCGGTCATTTCAGTTCATTCGCTTCTGTCTGGTTTCTACGAGTAAGGCGCCGGGCTTTCTGGTTCTAGCGGCTCGTGCTGGCTGGCTGTTGTGCGGGCACCGTGACCGACGCATGGCCACCGTCCAGTAGTCGGTCGTCTTGCCCGGGGAGGCGGAGGACGCCCTCGACACCCTCGGGAAGGTCGACATCGACTGTGAATCCGTCACCCGAGACGCTCCAACGTACGGCGACGCGGCCATGCGGAGTCTCGAGTTCCGTCTCGGCCTCGGTCAGTCCGCCACCAGGTCGCGGTGCGACGAGCACCTTGGAGTAGCCGGGTTCGAGCGGAGCAACTCCGCCGATTGTTCTGTGCATCCAGTCGGCAACTGCGCCGAGGGCGTAGTGGTTGAAGGAGGTCATCTCACCGGGGTTGATGGCGCCGTCCGGAAGCATCGAATCCCATCGTTCCCAGACGGTGGTCGCGCCCATGGTGATCGGGTAGAGCCAGGACGGGCAATCGCGTTCGAGGAGGAGCTTGTATGCCTCGTCAAGGTGACCTGTCTTCGTGAGTGCGTCGGTGATAAACGGCGTTCCCGCGAATCCGGTAGAGACGCGATAGGCGGCCTGCGCAGAGAGCTCGGCGAGCCGCTCGCCGGCCTCAGCTTCGTCGGCCGCATCCAAGAGGCCGAACACGATCGCCAGGGCATAGACGGTGGTGCAGTCGCTAGACACTCGACCTCTGGATACGTAGTGGGTATTGAACGCAGCACGGAGGCTTGCCGCGAGTTCCGCGGATTCGGCGTGTTCGGCTTCCAAGCCAAGGATCTTGGCTGTCTGGGCCACGATCGTCGCGGACCGATAGGCACACGCGGTCGCGACGACACCGGTGTCGGCCTTCGCCCTGCCGGGGTTGTCGGGCGGGGCGTCCGGGTCCAGCCAGTCGCCGAACTGGAAGCCCGTATCCCACAGTCCGTTCCGCGAGAGCAACGAACGGACTCTGCGGACGTGTGCCGCCATGGAGTCGAACTGGCTGCGGAGCACGTGCTCGTCGCCGTACGCCTGATAGAGGGTCCACGGAACCCAGACGCCGGCGTCGCTCCAGATCGCGGTCGACTCGACCTCGGGGCGGCCATCGCGGCGTTCCTGGAACTTCAGCACGTCGGGAACGACGTAGGGGATGATTCCGTCGTGGTGGGCCTGCTCAAGTGCGAGGTCGGCTAGCCAGTCGCTGAGGAACGCGTCGACGTCATACAAGAACGCGGCCGTCGGCGCGAAGGCTGCTATGTCACCGGTCCATCCCAGGCGCTCGTCTCGCTGCGGGCAGTCGGTCGGTACGTCGACGAAATTACCGCGCATTCCCCAGACGACGTTCTTGTGGAATTGGTTCAGCAGCGGATCGGAGGTGCGGAAAGTTCCTATCCGTTTGAGCTCGGAACCGATGGCGACTGCGGTGAGGTCCTCCGGCTTGAGCTCCCCTGGCCAGCCTGTGATCTCGGCGTACCGGAAGCCGTGGAAGGTGAACGTCGGCTCGAATTCGTCCCGCTCGCCGCTGAGAATGAATCTGTCGGTTGCGAGGGCCGTGCGCAGCGGTCGAGTACCGAGTTCCCCGCGCTCGAGAACTTCGGCGTGCCTCAGGGAGACCTCCGCTCCCGCGGGTCCCTGAACCGTGACGCGCACCCATCCGACCAGATTCTGGCCGAAGTCCACAAGCGTCTTCCCGGACGGCGACGTCGTGATCTCCTTCACCGGCAGCTCGTTCCACCGGACGGTGCGGGGGCCGACGTATGACGTGAGGATCTCCGTGTCGAAGTCGAGCACGTGAACACCGACCCACTTCTCGCCGGCGAATCCCGGCCGTAGCCAAGAGTCGTCGCGCAGCCGCGCGTCAATGGTCTCGCCGTCGTACAGGTCGTTGGCGACCACAGCGCTCGGGCCCGCCGTCCAGCTCCGATCTGTTGCGATGACCTGGATCGAGCCGTCATCGAATGTGACCTCAAGCTGGGCGAATGCGCCGAGCTTATCGCCGTAAAAAGCTGACCGTCCCGACCAGCCCAGGCGCCCGCGGAACCAGCCGTTGCCCAGGGCCATACCAAGTACGTTGCTCGGATGGACGAGGTCAGTGACGTCATAGATTGCGTACCGGAGACGCCACTCGTAGCTGCTCCAGCCGGGCGTGAGAAGGTCGTCTGCGATCCGGCGGCCGTTGAGCCACGTCTCCACCACGCCCAGGGCCGTGACGATAAGCGTGGCGCTCGCGACACCACCGTGACCTGCCTCGAGCATGAACTCATGTCGCAGCAGCGGCGCGCCATCAAAGTCTTCGTCAGCGGCGATCATCAGCGCTTGCCAGCTCATTTGGGGGTATCTCCATCTGGGTGTCGGTGGTTCTCGGTCCTCGAACTTGGCGGCAGATGCCTGACCATCCGAGTGGCACGGTGTCCGGTTGCGGTGTCAGCCTTTGATGGCCCCGCTCGTCAGGCCGGCGACGAGTTGCCGGTTGGAGAAGATGTAGGCAATCAGGGGTGGAATCGTGATGAGCAGGATGTCCATGAACAGCAGGTTGTAGAAGCTCAGGTTCTGGCTCTGGAAGGTGAACAGGGTGAGCTGAACCGTCGCGTGCTCGTTGCCCGGTAGGAAGTACAGCGGGCCAGCAAAGTCGTTGAAGACGAATACGGCCTGTACCACGGCCACCGTGACAACAACGGGCCGTAGCAATGGCAGGACAACCCGGAAGAAAAGAGTGAATGGACCGGCGCCGTCGAGCACCGCCGCTTCGTCGAGCTCACGAGGAATGTTCCCGACAAAGGCGCGGAAGAGCAGGATGGAGAAGGACAGCCCGAAGGTGGCCTCGATGAGAATCATTCCTGGCAATGTTCCGAACAACCGGAGACGCTGGAGGACCCAGATGGTCGGCACTACAGCCGGCGGCACGATCAATCCGGCCAGGACGAAGAAGTTGACGACCCCGTTCCACTTGGTCTTCCGTCGCGCAAGCACATAGCCGGCCATCGCCGCGAGAATGACCATGATCGTGACAGACGTCACGGTCAGGATCGCGCTGTTGAGGAAGGCGCGCCAGATGATTCCTTCGTTCGTCTGGAGCACGGCGCGAAGGTTTGCGAGGAACTGCCAGTGTTTCGGCCACGAGAACGCGAGGGTCGACGCATCGGCCGGATCCTTCGACGCCTGGAGAACCACAAAGATGAATGGAACGATGAAGACGACGATGGATACGATGATCGCGATGATGCCCACTGTCCAGGCACGGACGCGTACCCGGGTCATAGTTGCACCTGCTTTCTCGTGAGCACATACGAAAGCGGGACCATGATCACTGTGACGACGAGGAACAGCACGACATTCCCGGCCGCCGAGAGGCCATAGAAGCCGGCCTGGTATTCCTTGTAGATCACGGATGCAATCACGTCGCTCGTGAAGCCGGGTCCGCCGCCCGTGGTGGCCCAGATGATGTCGAAGGATCGGAGACCGCCGATCAGGGAGAGGATGATGACGGTCGCCGTCGCTCCTCTCGAAAGCGGAATCGTGATCTCGCGCAGGATCCTCCATGCGCCGGCGCCGTCGATCCTCGCCGCCTCGAAGTACTCATGCGGAATGGCGACAATGCCTGCCATGAAGATGAGCGTAGCAATGCCGACACCCTTCCAGATGTCGACGGCCGCGATCGTGTAGATGGCGAGGTGCGGATCGGTGAACCAACCCGGCTGCGGCAATCCGAAGAACCGGAGAACGGCGTTGACCGTGCCGTGGAACGGGTCGAGCAGCGACTTGTACATTATTCCGACACCGATCGTCGAAACTAGTACGGGAAAGAACACGACTGCCCGGAGATAACCACGACCCATGACGGGGCCGGTGAGGAGCACGGCCAGGAAGAACCCGATAAGGACCTTAGCCCCGGATGTGATGAAACCGTAGATCAAGGTATGGATGAAGCTCGTATAGAGCTGAGGATTTCGGAAGAATTCTACAAAATTGTCAAACCCGATGAAGTGCGAGTCGAACAGCGACCACCTCGTCAATGAGAAATAGAACGAGGCGACCGAGGGGATGAGAAAGAACACGACGTACAGAACGATTGTCGGGATAAAGAAAGACCTTGGATAGTACGACTTGATCGTCCGCCGCTTCTTCGGCCCATGAGGCTCGCTGATGACGTCAGCCGCGTGGTTTGCGGCCGCGGTGTTGGTCGTCGCCACGATTTACTCCTCGTCGGGTTTCGCTGCCGAGGCGCGACACACGGGGTCGATGGCCACCGGTCATCGACCCCGTGTGCTCAGACGCTAGGCCCCATGTGCATGAGGATCGCCCGGTCTACCAGCCCGGAAGTCCGAGCTGCTGGGCCTCAGCCACCACGTCCTGGTCGTAGAGGGCGGCGCCCGCCTGCGCCTTGGTGATGCCGGAACCGACCTGTACGAGGATCTTCTCGAGGTTCGGTCCCTTGATCGGCGAGATGAACTCCAGCGCCAGACCGGTCTTTCCATCGGCCTGATACTTGGCCTCATCGGCCACCAACGCCGGGGCGTTGCTCGGAACCGTGCACGTGCTGATCGCGTACGGACCCGCTGGCAGGCTCGCGGTGTTCTGGAGGTCGCAGCCCGTGGGCGAATTGATGAAGGCGACGAGCTTCTTGGCCGCGGCGAGCTTGGCACCCGTCGTGGTCTTCGGAATGTACGCTCCGCCTGCCTCCCAAACCGTCGCGTGTGGGCCACCCGAGTCGGGCGGCATCGCGAAGTAACCGATGTCGTTGACATCGCTCGGGTTGCTCTGCAGCACATTGGAGATCACCACGGTGATCATCGGGTACTGCGCCGCCTGACCGGTGGCGAGCTCCTTGAGTGCATTCACGTTCGTCAGCGACGCGTAGTCCTTGTTCATCAGGCCCATGTCGAAGATCTGCTCGGTGTGCGAGAAACCGCCGAGTGCGGGCGGGTTCACGTACTTCGCCTTGTCGTGCGTGTAGTTGGTCGCCCAGTTGGGATCCTGTGCGCTGACATTCGCGAAATCGGCGAGCACGAAGAGCTGGCTGGTCCAGGTGTCCCCGTAGGACGCGAGCACGGGGATGATGCCGGCGGCCTTGATCTTCTCGCTGTTGCTGATGAACTGATCCCAGGTCGTCGGTACCGAGAGGCCGAGCCTCGCATAGACCTTCTTGTTGTACATGATGCCGCCGTCGAAGGTGCTGCCGTTCGGAGCGCCGTACAGGGCCTTCGGCGTACTGACCGTCTTCTTGAAGTCGGAGGTAAGGTCCTTCACCCAGGGCTGGTCGGTCAGCGGCTGCAGCGTTTGGTCGGGGTGAAGCGCCTGGAAGAGAGATCCGGTGTTGTAGAGGAACACGTCGTCCATGGTCCCGGTCGACAAGCGGGTCTTGACGAGGTTGTCGCCATCGGTTCCGCCCGGACGGGTGTCGACCTTAACCGTGATCGTCGGGTTCGCCTTGTGGAACGCAGCGGCCATATCGGTCGCGAATTTCGTGGCCGCGGGATCATTTCCACCCGCCATCAACGAAATGGTTGTCGGGCCGCTCGAGCTGTTTCCGCTCGATGAGCACGCGGCAAGCATCCCGCCGGCGAGGGCGAGGCTGCCGAGTGCGACGGCCACGCGAGCGGCCGTCCGTCCAGAGAACATAAATACCTCCTTGTAGCGACGTACCGCTCCATAGCGATCCCGCCTGCAGTGAAGCGTTTCAACTGAAGTTAGGCGCCTGATCAGTCTCGGTCAATCCGCAGATTGTAACGATTTAGACACCACGTCTCCGGAGAGTCCGGCTCCTTGTCAGACCCGACAAGCGACCGTCGGGATCAAGGATTTCACTCTGGGCCGGGACGCTAGTGGTGCGCTCCACATCACGTCAAGGGCCTCTCACGCGTCAAGCCCCCGCCGAGCCGGGCCAGGCTCGGACGGAGAAGTTGTCGCATCCAGTTCAGCGACCCTGACGCTGCTCCCAGCGCCAGAGCCTGGACGACAATGCTGCCGAGTGCGGTGGCTTCCACCGGGCCGGCCACGACTGGCGGCTCGGTCGCGTCCGCGGCGAGCTGGCACTAGCAGTTCGTTCCGGGGGCCTGCGCCAACGATGCGCACAACGTCGGTGTGGCGCCCGCACAGCGACTGCGCGGCGGGCAGCACAACCGAAACGCGCTGACCAGGCTGTCCGGTATGCACCGCCGAGCCTCGCCCGGATACAGGTCGATCGACGCATCAACCACAGCTCATGTGACCCAGCGCCTATAAAACGTTTCAACTCGCTTAATTGTCGAGCCGACAACAGAACCGAATCCGGTCAAACGAGTTGACGCGCGGATCAGGGCCCGGATTCGTATTGGTAAAACGTTCTAGAAGCCAGCAACTGGAAGGCTGTCAAGCGGCGTTAGCTTCCAGGTGCCCCTGGGCTGCGTTGTGGTCGCAGAGCTGTTAGCGCTGCAGACAGGCAGCAGTGCGGCTGGGCTGCGTGAGAGGCTTCGTGCATCGCGCCTGGGACATCAGCGCGCCCGACATGACCGGCATCGCCATGTGGGGACGTGGCCCTATAGGCTCGGCCCCTCAGGTGAGGACACAGGGAGGCCGCGATCATCATCGTCTGCGGTCTGGCGAGCGTGGCGGCGTTGGCGTGGCTCTTCCTGGTGACGCTGCACGGCGGCTTCTGGCGCACCAGCCATCGCCTGCCGCCGGCCCCGGCTCTGCCCGGGCCGCTGCCGAGCGTGACGGCGGTGATCCCCGCGCGCAACGAGGCGGCGGTGCTGCCGGCCTGCCTGCCCAGCCTGCTGAGCCAGGACTACCCGGGCCGCTTCAGCGTGATCGTCGTGGACGACGACAGCACCGACGGCACCGCCAAGATCGCTGCCGGGCTCGCCGAAGCTGTGCAGGCCACCACCGGCGCCGGACCCGAGCTGACCGTCGTGACGGCCCGGCCGACTCCGGACGGCTGGGCCGGAAAAGTGTGGGCCATGTCCGAAGGCGTGCTCGCGGCGGGTGACGCGGACTACCTGCTGTTCACCGACGCCGACATCGCCTATGCGCCCGGCACGCTGACCAGGCTGGCCAGCGCGGCGGCGTCGGGGAGGTATGACCTGCTGTCCCAGATGGCGCTGCTGCGTGCCAGCACTCCCGCGGAGAAGCTGCTCATCCCTGCGTTCGTGTATTTCTTCGCTCAGCTCTACCCGTTCCGCCGGGTGAGCCAGCCGCGATCCCGGACCGCCGCAGCCGCTGGCGGCTGCATGCTCGTCCGCCCGCGCCTGCTGGCCGAAGCCGGCGGTCTGGAGCAGATGCGCTCGGCGAGGATCGACGATGTGGCGCTCGGCCGGCTGCTGAAGCGGGCTGGCGGCCGCTGCTGGCTCGGGCTGACCCATGACGTGCTCAGCATGCGCAGCTACGAGCGGCTGGCCGAGATCTGGGACATGGTCGCCCGGAGCGCCTACACCCAGCTCGGGTACTCGCTCCCGGCTACCGTCGGCTGCGTCCTGGCACTGGCGTGGCTGTACCTGCTCGCCCCGGCTGCGGCCGTGGCCGGCCTCGCGCTGCTGGCCGCCGGCGCCAGCACGAGCCTGGCCGCCTGGCTCACCGGAGCGGGGCTGGCCGGGTGGCTGCTGATGTCCCTGACTTATGCGCCGATCCTGCGCTTCTACCGGCTGTCGCCGCTGCGCGCGTCCAGCCTGCCGCTGGTCGCCGGGCTATATGCGGCCATGACCGCCGACTCGGCCCGCCGGCACCTGGCCGGTCGCGGCGGCGCGTGGAAAGGCCGTGTAATCGAGCGCTCAGGCGCTTAGTGGCTCAGCGTCGCTGCCGACCGGGCTCCCGATTGGTGCGGTTTTAAGCCCGGGCTGCTGCGTCGGCCGGGCGGGTCAGGCCCGCAAGCAGGTTCGCCGCTGCCGCCTGAAACCGGCCCACGTCGCCGTAGGGCCGGGCGACGAGCATGGCGCCCTCCAGGCTGCCGATGATCATGCGGGCGGCTTCTGAAGCCGAGCCGGCGAACGACAGGCTGCCGTCAGCACGCCCCGACTCGAGGACCGAGCCGAGCCATTCCTCGCTGGCGTCGAAAAACCGCAGGACAGCATCCTGCATCGGCTGCGGCAGCGTCTGGTACTCGGCGGCCAGCATGCCGCACAGGCACATCCTGCGATTGCGCAGCACGTCCAGGTAGAGGTCCGCGAATCCGGCCAGCCGCGCGCGCGCAGCGCCCGCATCACCGTCGAACGCGGCGTCGATCCCGGCGAGCGCGGCGGCGAACCGGCTGGCGTAGCGAGCAATGAGCGCCTCGCCCAGGTCTGCCTTCCCGGCGAAGTGGTAGTGCAGCGCCGCCTTGGTAATGCCCAGCTCAGCGGCAATGTCGGCATAGCTGAAACCGTTGAAGCCGCGCACCTGGACAAGCTCCTCCGCGACGTCCAGGATCCGCGTCGCGGTGCCCGCGTCGCCATTCGCCGCCTGGCTCGCCACTCGATCCTCCAAAGTTCTTGACGCCTAACCTACTAGTAAGTCAGAATCTCAGCTATCACCAGCGCTCTGACTTACTAGTAGGTAAGCATACTGCAACCCTGCTGCAACGGCGGAGCGCACGGTGGACAAGCACAGAGAACACAAGATTCCGGGCAACAATCCGGCCGGATTGCGCCCGCCTCAAGGGGAGGGAATCCGTCATGACACGCAAGATGATCGACTGCCGCAAGATTCCGAGCGACATCGGCTGCACCCTGACCATCGCAGGCACCGAGGACGAGGTCCTGGACGCCGCCGCTGCGCATGCGGCAGCCAAGCACGGTCACGAGGACACGCCCGAGCTGCGGGAGATGCTCCGCGAGAGCCTCGAGACCGCCGAGCCGGCGCTCGCGTGAGCATCGCCGAGCAGCTCACTACCGCCGCCGACGGTTCCGCGGCGGTGGTGAGCAGGTTCAACGCTGCGTGGGCCGCCCATGATCTGCCGGGCGCGCTAGCCCTGATCAGCGAGGACTGCATATTCGAGTCGACCTCACCGCCTGACGGCGAGCGCTGCTCGGGGCCCGAGGCCATAGCCGCCGCCTGGAAGCCGATCTTCGATGACCCGGCCAGCCTGTTCACCGTCGAGGAGACGATCGAGGCGGGTCACCGCGTCGTGCAGCTCTGGCGGTATGACTGGGGTGGCGGTCACATCCGCGGCGTGGACGTGTTCGCCGTCGCCGCTGGCAAGATCACCGAGAAGCTCGCCTACGTCAAGGGCTAGCTCTGCGCTGCGGGCTGGGCGAGGCGCACCCGCAGTCCGAACCGCCGTACCGCCCGCAGGAACCACAGAGCCGACAGCCCGATGCCGACGACCACGCCGCCGATCGTGACGGCCGTCGTGAGTAGCAGGAACAGGCCAGCTGGCTCGCTGACCATGAGCACCGCCATACCGACAGCCAACGCGGCAAACACGCCAGCCCACAGCCACGTCGCATCCCGGAAGAAGGCCTCGAGACCCGCATGACCGGCCGTCGGCTGGCGCAAGGAAATGACCTCTGCGGCCAGCCTGGCCGCGAGTGGCTTGCTCGTGGGCGCCGTCCGGGCAAACAGGACGCACAACACCAGATTGGCCAGCGGGAACTGCAGCAGGAAGAACAGCTGGCTCCCGGTGCCGACCACTACGGCGGTCTGAAGCGTCAGCACCGCAGCCGAGATGATGAGCAGGCCGGGTACCTTCCGCGTCACCACCTTGCGCACCGCTGCCGTCAGCCAGACCACAGCGGTCGCCATCAGCATCGCGGCATTCTGCCCGCCGAGCGCCATGCCGGCGATGTATCCAGCGACCGGGAGACCGAGCGACTCGGCCATGCTGACGACTACCGACAGCACGAGCCGACCGGGCCGCGGCAACTCCATATGCGCGTCCTGCGCCATATTCCTACCTTCGTCCAGCCGGAGCCGGATGTCGTGCCCGCGGCCCATAAAGATCGGGCGGTTCGCGTCCCGGGGCTCCCAGCACACATCGCGAACCTGTACGTCCGCTGAATGCTCTCCCTGACAGTGCTCCGTGCCAGCCACCGACTCCCCCGGCTGTCGTTATATAAACGCCATCGGGCGTGGCTTCACATCCCGCCGGCTGTGCTTTGGCGAGTGCGGCGCTGCTCCGGAGCGTCTGGTGCGGTGCCTACTCGAACGCCTCCGGGGGTGGGCAGGCACAGACCAGGTGCCGGTCGCCGTAGGCGGAATCGATCCGGCGCACTGGCGGCCAGTACTTGGCCCGCCGGTCGCCGCCGGCCGGGTATGCGGCCGTCTCCCGGTCGTAGCAGTGCTTCCAGTCGCCGCTGATGAGCATGCTCGCGGTGTGCGGCGCGTTCTTCAGCGGGTTATCCGCCGCGTCCCAGTCACCGGACTCGACCAGCGAGATCTCGTGCCGGATGGCGATCATTGCCTCGCAGAACCGGTCGAGCTCGGCGAGGTCCTCGCTCTCGGTCGGTTCTACCATGAGCGTCCCGGCCACCGGGAACGACATCGTCGGGGCGTGGAAACCGTAGTCGATGAGTCGCTTGGCGACGTCCTCGGCGGTGATCCCGCTGCGCGCGGTCATCGGCCGGAGATCCAGGATGCACTCGTGGGCAACCAGTCCGCCCCGGCCGGTGTACAGCACCGGGAAGTGCTCGCCCAGCCGGCGCGCTACATAGTTCGCCGACAGGATCGCGACCTGCGTCGCCCTCCGCAGCCCCGGCCCCCCCATCATCCGCACGTATGCCCAGGAGATCGGCAGGATACTGGCGGACCCGTAGGGCGCCGCGGCCACCGGCCCGCCATGCTCGCCGCCGTCCGGGTATACCGGTCCGGGCAGGAACGGCGCCAGGTGCGCCCGCGCCGCAACGGGGCCGACGCCCGGGCCGCCGCCGCCGTGCGGGATGCAGAACGTCTTGTGCAGGTTCAGGTGCGACACGTCCGCGCCGAACATGCCCGGCCGCGCGAGCCCGACCAGGGCGTTGAGGTTGGCGCCGTCCACGTAGACCTGGCCGCCAGCCTCGTGCACCAGCGAGCACACCTCGCCGATCGTCTCCTCGAACACGCCATTCGTCGACGGATACGTCACCATGATCGCGGCCACTGAGGGCCCGTGCGCCTCCAGCTTTGCTCCCAGGTCGCCCATGTCGACCGCGCCGTCCGAGCCGCACTTGACGACCACCACGCGCAGTCCCGCCAGCACCGCGCTGGCCGCGTTCGT
Source organism: uncultured Actinomycetota bacterium (assembly GCA_963718765.1). Lineage (GTDB taxonomy): Bacteria > Actinomycetota > Actinomycetes > Streptosporangiales > Streptosporangiaceae > JAJYUU01. The sequence continues at coordinate 58,713 of CAVQZV010000011.1, read as the reverse complement.
GCCGTGCGCGGATTCCGGGATCAGGCACACGGTGCGCTCCGGCTGCCCCTGCGACCGGTGGTACCCGCGGATCGCGAGCAGCCCGGCCAGCTCGCCCTGTGAGCCGGCGTTGGGCTGCAGGCTGATCGCGTCGTAACCGGTGATCTCCAGCAGTGCCGCGGACAGCTCGTCGGTCAGGTGCCGGTACCCGGCCGCCTGCCCGGACGGAGCGAACGGGTGCAGATTTGCAAACGCTGGCCAGCTGATGGCCTCCATCTCCGCGGCCGCGTTGAGCTTCATGGTGCACGAGCCGAGCGGGATCATCGAACGGTCCAGCGCAATGTCGCGATCGGCCAGGGTTCGCAGATACCGCAGCATCGCGGTCTCGCTGTGGTACCGGTGAAAAACCTCATGACCAAGGAACGGGCTCGTCCGGGTCAGCGCCGCCGGCAGTGCGAGCTGAGCCGACTCCGCCGGGGTCAGGCCTGTCACCGGCTGGTCCGCCAGCGCGCTCGCCACGACGGCGATCTGGTCGTTGGTCGTGGTCTCGTCGCAGGTCACCTGCACCACGTCCGGGCTGGGCACATACACATCGACACCGGCTGCGGCCGCGCGTGCCGCGGCGGCTTCTGCCTGCCCCGGCATGCTGACAGCGACGGTGTCGAAGAAGTGCTCCGGCCCCGTTCCGTAGCCAAGGTTTTTCATCGTCGCAGCGAACGCGGCTGCGTGGCCGTGTACCCGGCGCGCGATCGCGGTCAGGCCATCGGGCCCGTGATAGACGGCGTACATGGCGGCGATGACCGCGAGCAGCACCTGCGCGGTGCAGATGTTGCTGGTCGCCTTTTCCCGGCGGATGTGCTGCTCGCGCGCCTGCAGGGCGAGCCGGTAGGCGGGGTGGCCATCCGCGTCGACCGAGACACCGACGAGACGGCCGGGCAGCTGGCGCTTGAGCGCGTCGGTCACGCAGATATAGGCGGCATGCGGCCCCCCGTAGCCCATGGGGACGCCGAACCGCTGCGTGCTGCCGATTGCGACGTCGGCGCCGAGTTCGCCGGGCGGGGTCAGCACGGTCAGCGCGAGCAGGTCGGCGGCCACGACCGCGACTGCGCCTGCCTCGTGGGCGGCGCCGATCGCCGGGCTCAGGTCGCGTACCTCGCCGCTCGCGTCCGGGTACTGCAGCAGTACGCCGAACAGTTCCCCGGCCTGCTGGGCCGCGATCAGCTCCGCCGTCACGTGGCCGGTCACCAGCTGGATGCCGAGCGGCTCGGCCCTGGTCGCCAGGACGGCGAGGGTCTGCGGTAGGCAGTCCGCGTCGGCCAGGAATACGCTGCCGTGGCCGCCGGCCCGGTGAGCCAGCGTCATCGCCTCGGCCGCCGCGGAGGCCTCGTCGAGCATCGACGCGCCAGCCACCGGCAGCGCCGTCATGTCCTCGATCATGGTCTGGAAATTCAGCAGCGCCTCGAGCCGCCCCTGGGAGATCTCCGGCTGGTAGGGCGTATAAGCGGTGTACCAGGCCGGATTCTCCAGCACGCTGCGCCTGATGACGGCGGGCGTGTGCGTGCCGTAGTAGCCGAGGCCGATCATCGAGGCGGCGACCGTGTTCTGCGCGGCGAGCCGTCGCAGCTCGGCCAGCGCCATGTCCTCCGATACCGGCTCGGGCAGTCTCAGATCGTTGTCGGTGCGCAGGCCCGCCGGGAGCGCGGCCGCAGTCAGCTCGTCAAGGGAGTCGTAGCCGACATGGGCAAGCATCGTGGCCTGATCGGCCGGCCGGGGACCAATGTGACGCTGGACGAATTCCATGCGAACTCCAGGGGAGGCGGGCCTTGCCCGCTGACGTGTTGTCGGACTCCCCCTCTGTCGACCCGCCCCTGCGGACTCCAGAGTGCGCACGCCGCCCGGTCCTTGTGCCTGAGAGGTTCCGGGGAGGTTGCCCCTTCGGCGCCCCGCGCTGGCTGCGCAGAGACTCTCCCGGTCGGTGTGTTCCAGCAGCTCCGATGTTACCCGCCGATGCCAGCCAGCGGGCTGCCAGACTCGCCAGCCCGCGAATATCCCAGCAGCGATTTCCCGGTCACCGCCCGCATCTTGCCTCGCGAGCTGCGCGTCCCCTATCGCGACTCGCAATTAGCGCATAAATCTTGAAGTAATAATCCTTATCACCGGAGAAAGGCGCACAGCCAGCATGTCAGCCAAGGCGTTGATTTCGCGGGCGCTCCAGGGATACCGTGTTCTGACTCGAACCATGGGGTTGGTTCGGGGAATCTTTCCGTCTCATTGGCTGTCGGGGGGCGACAATGAGCACTACTGCTGCACATCCGGTACCAGGCCAGGGGAACTGGTTGTCGTCGCTATGGGGGCGGCAGCTCGATAGCTATCCGGATACCGGGCTCCGGATTACCTATCTGGCCATCACCGTGCTGGCCACCATCACGCTCTACTACGAGCTCTATGTAGGAGCGTCGGTTGCCACGCTGGTGCTGCCTGCGCTCCACATGACATTCACGTTCTACGTCGTGGCGCTGGCACTCGGCAACCTCATCGGCGCGTTCGGGTCGCTGTTCGCCGGGCTTGCCGACCGGTTCGGCCGGGCAAACCTGGTGGTATACGGGCTGCTCGTCACCGGCCTGCTCACCGCCGTAGCCATTCCCGCCGTGACGACCAAGTGGCCGTTCATCATCGCAACCTTCGCAGTCGGCTTCGTGGAGGGCATCTGCCTGGTCGCGACGCCCGCCCTGGTCCGGGACTTCTCTCCGCAGGTCGGTCGCGCGATGGCCATGGGGTTCTGGACCGCCGGACCGGTGCTGGGCAGCCTCGTGGTAGCCATCGTGGCCAGCAACACGATTCCCGCCGTGGTGAATCCCAGCTACTGGAGCCACGAATACGTGATCGCCGGTATCACCGGACTGGTCATATTCGCCATCGCCTTCATCGGGCTCCGCGAATTGTCTCCGCAGCTGCGCGATCAGCTGATGGTCACTATTCGGGACCGGGCGCTGATCGAAGCACGCGCCAAGGGCCTTGACATCCAGGCCGCGCTGCGCAACCCGTTCCGTCAGCTGTTGAAGGCCAACATCATCGTGTCCGCGATTGCCATCTCGGTGATGCTGCTGATCTACTACACCGCGGTCGCATTCGGCGTCATCTACCTCTCGACCGTGTTCGGCTTCTCCACCAAGGATGCGAACGGCCTGGGAAACTGGAACTGGGGTTTCAATGTCCTGGCCCTGATTCTGGTGGGCCTGGTGTCGGATCGCTTCCGGGTGCGCAAGCCGTTCATGATCGCGGGTGGCATCGGTGCCGCCATCATGATTGTGATTTACCTGGAGCAGGCTGGCGGCCACCCGAGCTACTACACCATGGCGATCATCCTCGCTGCGCTGGCGTTCTGCCTGGGCGTGGCGTATACGCCGTGGATGGCGAGCTACACCGAGACGGTGGAGAACCGCAACCCGGCTCTGACCGCGACCGGCCTGGCGATCTGGGGATGGATCATCCGCGTCGTCATCACGATCGCGTTCCTGCTGATCCCCGTGTTCGTCAACTCGGTGACACCCCTGGTGAACTACGGGCCCACGGTCACGACGTACGCGACCAGGTACGCTCCCGAGCTCGCGTTCGCCAAGAGCCATCCGGCAGTCGTAGCAACCGCGCAGAAGTACAAGGTTCAGCTCACGGACGCCGCGAAGTTCGCACCCGAGCTCGCGGTGATCAAGGCGCACCCGGCGCTGTTCGCGCAGCTCGCTACCTACCCGAACGCGGCGTCCATCCCGCCGAGTCTGCTCGGTCAGGCGATCGCGGCAGCCGGGGGCGGCGCAACGGGCGTGCACGTACTGCAGACGATCTCGGCGAACAAGGCAGCCATCCAGGGCGTCATCGCGGTGGCACCGCAGCTGAACACGCTGGCACCGTACGCGCCGCAGCTAACAGCGCTGTCGAAGGTGCCGCCGTCGGCCATTTCCTACCTGCAGGCTCATGGCAACGACGTAGCCAAGGCCGCGGCCCAGGCGCCGGGTCAGTGGAAGACCTGGTACTGGATCTGCTTCGGCGGAGTGATCTTCTTCCTGTTCTGCGTGCCCTTGATGTCCGGCCGGTGGCGGCCGGCCGACGCCCGCAGGGACGAAGCGGAGCACGAGGCGATGGTCCGTGACGAGCTTGCCAAGCTGGAGGCCGCGCGCCACGGCGCGTGACGACGGCCGGCCGGGTTATCCAACCTAGCGCGTGGTGAGCGGTAGAGCCGGTGCAGCACGTCAGGAGCCTGCCGTGACGTCTTGCACCGCCTACTGACGTGTGCCACTGTTGCCTCACCATCGGGCCGGATTGTGCGAGGCATGCGTGAATGTGGCGGCGGCGGTCTCAGATTTCGCGATCGCACCCTTGGGGATCCTGATCGCGCTGATCCCTGCGATTGTCGGCGCTCTGATCCTGTACTGGATCATCCGGCTAGCGGTCCGGCACGGCATCCGCGATTCGCGCCGGTGACCTCGGCCGCCGTTAGACCGCGTCCCAGCGGAACAGCCGGACCGCCGCTATTGTCAGCACCGCCGTCAGACCGAGCAGGATCCCCATCGCCGGAAGGGCAGCGAGGGGTCCCTCTCCCCTGGCCATGACGTTCTGCATCCCGGTGACGAGGTAGCGGAGCGGCATCGCGTACGAGACGTCCCTGATCCAGGCCGGCGCGAAGTCGAGCGGCACGAACGCGCCGCCGAGGAAGGCCATCGGCAGGATGATGATGTTGGCAACGGCAGTCGCGGCCTGCTGGCTCGTGGTGACCGAGCCGACCAGCAGGCCGATGGACAGGAAGGCCAGCGTGCCGCAGACGACTACCGGGATGGCCATCCACCAGTCGGCGGACAGCCGCAGCCCGAAGTACGGCAGTGTGGCGATGCCCAGGAAAACCGCGAGCTGGATCAGCGCGACCGCGAGACTGATTCCGACCCGGGCGAGGACGATCGAGCCCACGCTGACCGGGGCCAGCCGCAGCCGGCGCAGCAGCTTCGTCTGCCGCCAGTTCACAAGGGTGATCGCCGCACCGAACGCGCCGCCGGACGCGATCGCCCAGCCGAGCAGACCAGGCGCCAGATACTGGATCGGCTTCAGCGACGTGTCCTCGACCTGACGGGCGCTGAGCTGGTAGCCAGCAGTACGGCCGGCCGCAGCGGCGTCAGCCTCCTGGACAATGGAGCCGAACACGGCCTGCACGACCCCCGCCTTAGTCTGGTCGGCGATCGAGTAGTGCACCTCCAGAGTGCGCCCCTGCTGCTGGACGACGGCGTCGTCGTTACCTTTGCGGACAGCGTCCAGCGAGGCGGACAGGTCGCCCGAGTGCGTGACGCTCAGCACCTTTCCGAGCTGCCCCGGTGCTGCCGCTTCCGCCTGGTCGAGCAGGGCCACGCGGCCGACCTCGATGATGCTGACCTTCGGTGCTCCGCTGCTTTTGTAGATGGAGCCGAACAGCACCAGGAAGAGCACCGGGATGAGGATCGTGAAAAGCAGCGCCGTCCGGTCCCGGACGAATCCGAGGTACATGGCGCGGGACAGGCTGCGCAGCGCGCCGGCTCTCATGCTCGGTACTCCCGTCCGGTCAGTTCGAGGAAGACGTCTTCGAGAGTCGCTCCCTGGACCCGGAGGCCGGCCAGCGCGTCCTTGCCAGCCAGCCCCGCCAGAACGGCCGCGGGATCGCGCGTCGCGATCGTCAGGGATACACCGTCGTCGGTTATTGGACCCTCACCGAGGAGCTCGGCCTCAACTGCAGTCAGCTGACCGGATTCAACACTGATCCGGACCGGCGAGTCGACGCCACGCACGAGCGTCGCCGGCGGGCCAAGCTGCAGGATCTGGCCGTGATCCATAATCGCGACCCGGTCGCACAGCGTCTCCGCCTCGTCCATGTGGTGAGTTGTCAGCACGACGGTGCGCCCGTCGGCGTTGATCTGCCGGAGCAGGTCCCACAGGTTCCGGCGAGCCTGCGGATCCAGCGCGCCGGTCGGCTCGTCCATGAACACCAGCTCGGGGTCATGCACCAGCGCACACGCAATGGACAGCCGCTGTGCCTGGCCGCCGGATAGTTTCTCCGCCCTGACGTCTCCGTGCTCGGACAGCCCGACTGTGTCGAGCATCTGGTCCGCTCGGCGGACACCAACACCGTAGAGAGACGCGAAGGTCCTGATCTGCTCCCGCGCCGTCAGCCGCTCGAAGAACGAAGACGCCTGGAGTTGCACGCCGATGCGTGGTAGCAGCGCCGGGTTACGCGGCCATGGCGGAACGCCGAGCACGGTGAGTTCACCGTCGTCCGGCTCGCGCAGTCCTTCGATCATTTCCAGGGTGGTGGTCTTGCCTGCGCCATTGGGGCCGAGGATGCCGAAGAACTCGCCGGGCTCGACGTCGAAGCTGACATCGTTCACAGCAGTCACGGATCCGTACGACTTGCGCAGCCCTCGTACTGAGATAGCCCCCGCCATGCTCGCTACCATAACAGGGCATAAGCCAGAATGCCGTCCATTAACGCGGCGCGGCGATCAGGGATGCGAAGATCATTTCTGACACCCTGACGCTTTCACGCATTATTACGCCCGACTTATTCCGTTCGTCACCTGGAAAGCGTCAGGGTGTGCGCTCGACGAACGCGTTCTGCGACGATCAGATGCCATGGCGACACTCTCCGACGGACTGGACCAGCTCGCTGGGGCGTTCTGCGTGGCGAGCATCGCGGACTGGACTGGCAAGGCCGCTCGGATGCTCGCGGACACGCCAGAGCTGGCTCATCACAGCCTCGCGACCGCTCTGGTGCTCGGGGATGTAGACCGGGTGCGGGAGGAGATCGAGCGGGACCCTGAGGCGGCGACGCGCGCCGACCCGCAGACCGGGTGGACGGCACTCCACGCCGTCTGCGCCTCCAAGTGGCCCAAGCTTGATCCAGGCCGGACGGCGGGACTGGTCGCGACGGCCAGGCTGCTGCTGGACGCCGGCGCGGACCCGAACGCCCGCGTTGGCGAAGCCGGCCGGTCGGCCGGCTCATCAGCTCTGCGGTGCGCGGCGGCCGCGGCGAGCAGCGGCGTCGCCAATGCGGCCGTCATCCGCCTGCTGGTCGAGCGGGGCGCGACACTGGGAGACGACGATCTGTACCTCGCCGCGTTCGGCCCTGGCGACCACGCCTGCCTGCGCGCCCTGCTCGACGGCGTCCCCGGCGGCGCGGCAGTCGCCGAGAAGGCGCTGTCCGCGCCGATCAGCACGAAAGACGTGGCGGCAGTCCGCCTGCTGCTCGACGCGGGAGCGGACCCGCGGCGCTTCGCCGACGACGACGGCCAGCCGTCCGAAGCTGTCTACGCTGCTGTGCGCGCTGACTGCCCTGCCGAGCTGATCGCACTGCTCGTCGAACACGGGGCCGACCCGCACCAGCCGGGGCCGGACGGCCACTCGCCCGCCTGGCTTGCGACCATCAGAGGCCGAGACGATCTTTCCAGCCTCCTCGGCGAGGCCGGAACAGAGGCTGCGCGCTTCGTCGGCGCCTGCCTACACGGGGACCGGACGGCTGCGGCCGGCCTGGCGGCGGCGGGCCCCGGCCTGATGACTCGCCTCGAGCAAGACGAACTCGCCGCGCTTGTGCCGGCGGCCGGCGCCGGAAAGACAGCGGCGGTCGAGCTGATGCTTGACCTGGGCTTCCCCGTCAACGTGCGGGACGAGGACGGCGCCACGCCGCTGCACGCGGCCGCGTACGCCGGGAGCGCCGCGGTGATCCGGCTGCTGCTCGAACACGGAGCTGACCTCGCGGCCCTGGACGGTACCTGGCAGAGCCCGCCGCTGGACTGGGCCGTCGTGGGCAGCGGTTACCGGCCCGCGACCTGCCCGGACCCTGACTGGGTAGCCGCCGTGCGCCTGCTCATCGAGGCCGGCGCGTCCACCGCCGAAATCTCCCTGGCCCCCGACGACGCCAAGCCGCCCAGCACTGAGGTTGCCGAACTGCTCCGCAGCTACGGCGTGGGCGCTGACTAGATGGTCTTGCGAGCGCGACGGCGTGCCAGCTCGTCCGGGCCGGGCTCCGCGGCCGCGCGCTCGCCGGGAAGCTCGGCGAGCGATCCCTCGACCTCCTGCCAGACCCGGCCGAGCGCGATAGCGAACACGCCCTGCCCGCCTTGCAATAGGTCCACGACCTCGTCCGGCGAGGTGAACTCATACACGCTGACACCGTCGCTCATGAGTGTGACCTCGGCCAGGTTCGCCGAGCCGCGCTCATGCAGGTGCACCACAGCCGACCTGATCTGCTGCAGCGAGATCCCGGTGTCGAGCAGTCGCTTGACCACCTTGAGTACGAGGATGTCGCGGAAGGAGTAGAGGCGCTGAGTTCCGGAGCCGCTGGCTGGCCGAACGCTCGGCTCCACCAGGCCGGTCCTCGCCCAGTAGTCGAGCTGCCGGTAACTAATGCCCGCCGCCGAGCAGGCAGTGGGCCCGCGGTACCCCAGGTCCTCGGGCTGGCCTGTGATGTCGTCGTCGAACAGCAGCTGCTGCTCGGCGACCGGCCGACCCGAACCGGCAGGCCGCGCCCGCGACGCAGCCCCGTCGCCTCTGCTCACCGCCACGTCCACCTCCGGCCCAGGGCGCCGGTTGCCTGGGGACTCTCAGCACGGTAGGCCGCCAGGAGCGGGTGCGTCAACGATCCTCCACGGCGCGTCGCGGCTCCCGTCAGTCCGCACGTGACCGGGTCAAACACTGCCTATGAGGCAGATCAGGTAGACCGGCCGAAATCCTCGGGTGAGATGGAGTCCAGGAACTCCCGGAACTTCTCAACCTCATCTTCTTGCTCGTCCGGGATCGCGACGCCCGCCTCGTCGAGTATCTCCTCGCGGACGAATATCGAAGCCCCCGTGCGCAGCGCCAGCGCGATGGAATCCGACGGGCGGGCACTGACCTCCCGGCCGTTGGAGAAGATCAGGTCAGCGAAGAAGATGCCGTCCCGCAGCGCCGTGATGTTAACCGTCGTCAGCCGGATGCCGAGCGCCTCCAGCACGTCCCGCATCAGGTCATGCGTCAGCGGCCGCTGCGGGATCATGCCCTGCTGGGCGAACGCGATAGCCGTGGCTTCGTTCGGCCCGATCCAGATCGGCAGGTACCGCTCCCCGTCCGTCTCCTTCAGCAGGACGATGGGGTTATTCGTGGCCATCTCCACCCGGACGCCGACGACCTCCATCTGCCTCACGGCGGCTCCGTCCTTATCCGCGCCTGTGCGCTGCCTTTCCCTGCGGATGTGCCTACTGACATTCCCCCGCCGCCCGCAGGCACTCCCTTTGTCAAAGTACACCCGCAATAGCGCGCTGCCAGAGTGTGCCCGCGGTCATCGTGACGACATTGCAGCCTGGTCACGCGCTCGCTCCTGCCACGCCTCTGCCGAGCCGCCGGGCGTCCTCGCGGGCGGCCGAGCCGGCAGCCGCTCCGGCCGCGGCCGCGGTGCCCGGCCCGGCATCGGCGCCAGGCCCCGGGGGCGAAGAGTCGGCCAGGCCAGCCTCGGCCAGGGCGCCCACCACGAGCGCCCCGTGCAGCCGGAGCACCTCGTCTGCCAGCTCAGCCGCAGTCTGCGCGGCGAGGTCCCGCGCGCCCCTGCTGCGCTGCTGCAGGATCGGGGCGACCAGGCTCTCGATCATGGCAGTCTCCCGCTCGGCCGCTGCGCGCACCGCCCGGAGGTGGCGCGCCTCGACGCCATAGGCCGTCAGCGCGACCGCGGCCCTCGCCACCTGCAGCGCGTCCTGGCCATAGTGCCGGCCTACGCGTCTGACCAGCCCGAACGTTTCAAGCTCGGTGAGCAGCGCCTCGGTCACTCCAGCCGCCGCTACCAGCTCACTGCGGCTGAGCATCCCGTCGCCGTTCGCCGCCCCGGCCAGGCCGGCGTCTGGTCCCGGCCGGTCCCTGGAAACGCCAGCCGCCGTCGGCGGGCCAGCAACGCCAGGCTCGGCCGGCGGGTCCGGCCGGGCCAGCCGCTCCTTGATCACGCGGAGCGGGAGGTACTGGTCGCGCTGCGCGTACAGGATGTAGCGGAGCCGCTCGACGTCGGCGGGGCCGAACCGCCGGTAGCCACTCGGCGACCGCGCGGGCGCGATCAGGCCCTCGGTCTCGAGGAACCTGATCTTGGAGACGCTGATATCCGGGAACTCACCGCGTAGCTGGGCAAGCACCTCACTAATGCCGAGGTAGCCGCGAGCATGCTGTGCGCTCATCCCCCGACCTGCGAGCCTCCGCCGTACTCGGCAGGGGCACTGGGCCCGAGCAGGAAGACCAGGCGGAACTTGCCGACCTGGACCTCATCGCCCGCAGTAAGGATGGCTTCCTCGATCCGCTCCCTGTTGACGTACGTGCCATTCAGGCTGCCGACATCCCGGACGCTGAACGTGCCGCCGTGCCGGTAGAACTCGGCGTGCCGCCGGGATACCGTGACGTCATCCAGGAATATGTCGCTGTCCGGGTGCCGGCCCACCAGGGTCAGGTCGCTGCTCAGCAGGAACCTGCTGCCGGCGTTGGGCCCGCGCAGCACCGCTAGCAGCGCGGTGCCGGGTGGCAGCGCGGCGACCGCGGCTGCATCGGCAGCCAGTACCTCGGCCGCCTCGGTGTCGACGTCGCTGGCCGGGACCGAGATCGTCGACGTGGTGTCGGCAACACGGTCGCTTGACAGCCGCACGAGGGGCGTGCCGCAGTGCGCGCAGAACCGTGAGCCATCCGGATTGGCCTCGCCGCACGCGGTGCAGTACACGCTAGGCATCAGTTCGCTGAGCCTCCCTTTCATACCCTGGGGGGCAGCAGCCGGCGCTGCGCCTGCCGTGGCAGGAATGCGCGCGAGTTCCGGCGGCACCGTCAACGCTACCGGCGCGGAGGCGCGACGGTCGGCCGGCCTCGCACGATCCGCTCCGCTGCGGCCCCGGCGCCTGGCCAGCACCCAGCTCGATCGCGGTCCCCAGCCGCCACGCCGGGCGTCGTCGCGACGCCTTCGCCACATTTTGGCCGCACCTCCGCCGTGTCACAGAGACCACCCGGCCGCGGTCAGGCGGCCAGGCTGCCCAGACCACTGTCAGCCTGAGCAGCGATTGTCTCATGATTTGGCGGCCCCTCGCCGCTACTCTGGCGTCCCCGGCCGGCTGCGGTGAGTCAGCGCCCGGCCCGCTCGACGACCGCAGCCCACTCATCGAGCAGCTCCTGGACCGTGTCGTCGTCGGGGCCCTCGGCCCACAGGTGCGTGACGGCCTCAGACGGATCGGGCAGCACCAGGATCCAGCCACGGCCCGGCTCGATCACCCTGACACCGTCCGTCGTGTCGATTTCACGGCTGCCGGCCGCTTCCACAACGGTCCGCATGACGAGGCCTTTTGCCGCCCACGGCGTCGGCATGGACCGCTTCAGCAAGCTCGCCTCGGGGATCCGCGCCCCGATCTGGCTCAGCGTCAGCCTGGTCCGCGCGACCAGGCCGAGCAGCTGGGTGAAGGCGGCGATGCCGTCGATCGAGCGAGAGAATCCTGGCACCACGAAGCCACCCCGCCCGTCGGCCGCGAAGATCACGTCCGGCCGGGCAGCCGCCTCATACAGACCGTGCAGCGAGGTCGGCGTCCAGATCACCTCGAGGCCGTGGTAGCGGCACACCTCCTCCGCCACCCTGGTCGTCGTCACCGGCAGCGCCACCCGGCCCTTGCGCCGCTCGGCCGCGATCAGGTCGAGCACGACCAGCAGGGCGCGGTCGTCGCTGACCAGCGCGCCCTTGTCATCGACGAGCGTGATCCGCTCGCCCACCGGGTCAAACCGAACGCCGAATGCGGCACCGAACGACGACACGAGTTCCGCCAGGCGGTGCAGCTCAGCGCGCGCGGCGGCTACCGACTGGGTTGGTGATGACTCGTCCAGCCGGTTGTTCACCGTCAGCACGTCCACGCCGACCTTGCCCAGCAGGCCAGGCAGCACCAGCGAGGTAGTCCCGCCGGCGCAGTCGGCGACGACCCGCACCCCGGCGTCCCGGATCCCGGTCATGTCGACAACCCGCAGCAGCTCGGCGGTATAGGCCTCGACCACCCGGGGCGGATAGGTCAGTTCCGCGATCTCGCCCGGGAACGCCCGCCGGTACTCCTGCCGGGAAAATACGCGCTCGAGCTTGCGCTGCGCTGCTTGCGACAGGTCCGCGCCCTCGGAGTCCATGAAGATGATGTCCAGGGACTGCGGGTCGCCGGGGGTGGTCCGCAGCGCAATCCCGCCGCTGCAATCGCTGCGCGCGGTCTCGAACCGGGCCAGCGGCATCGGCTGCGCCTCGAGGTCGATGACGTTGATCGCGCTCGCGTTCAGGGCGCCGTGCACGGCCCGCTTCAGCGCCCGCGCGGCGCGCGATGCGTCGCGCGCCGTAGTGACGACCGCGCCCTTCTTCAGCGTGGAGGCATAGGCGCTCGCCAGCCGGACGCACAACTCGGGCGTGATCTCGACGTTGACGAGGCCGGACACGCCGCGCGGCCCGAACAGCGCGCGCTGGCCGCGGGATTCCCAGATCACGCTGGTGTTGACGACCGCGCCCGCTTCGATGGTCTTGAAGGGATAGACCTTCACCCCGGCCGAGATGTAGCTGTCCGGCTCGATCACGCATTCGTCGCCGATGATCGCGCCTTCCTCGATCCTCGCCTGGCTCATCACGTCGGTGTTCTTGCCGACGACGCAGCCTCGCAGGTTGACGCCGCGGCCGAGGTAGACGTTGTTGTGCACGACCGCCCGGTGCAGGAACGCGCCTTCCTTGATGATCACGTTGTTGCCGACGACCGTGAACTCGCGCAACTGGGCACCGGCCTCGACCTTCACGTAGTCGCCGATACAGAGCGGGCCGCGCAGGACCGCTTCCGGGTCCACCTCAGCCCCCTCGGCGATCCAGACGCCTGGTGACACCTCGAACCCGTCGATGGTCACGTCGACCTTGCCGGTCAGCACGTCAGCCTGGGCCTTCAGGTAGCTCTCGAACGAGCCGACATCTTCCCAGTAGCCGTCGGCGACCCAGCCGAACAGACGCTCCCCGTTCTCCAGCATCTTGGGAAATACGTCGCCGGACCAGTCGACCACCTGGCCAGCGGGAACGTGGGCGAGCACCTCCGGCTCCATGACGTAGATGCCTGTGTTGACGGTGTCGGAGAACACCTGGCCCCAGGTCGGCTTCTCCAGGAAGCGCTGAATCTTGCCGTCGTCGTCGACGATGACGATGCCGAACTCCAGCGGATCCGGCACGCGCGCCAGCGCGACGGTAACGAGGGCGTTGTTGTCCTTATGGAAGGCAATCAGATCAGACAGGTCTATATCGGTCAGCGCATCCCCGGAGATGACGAGGAATGGCTCGTCTCGCAGCGCGTCCTCGGCGTTCTTCACGCTGCCCGCGGTGCCGAGGGGCGTCTCCTCGGTGGCGTACTGCAGGCGCATCCCGAAGTCCTCGCCGTCACCGAAGTAGTTGCGGACCATCGACGCGAGGAAGTGGACGGTAACGACCGTATCGGTCAGTCCGTGCCGCCGCAGCAACCGCAGCACGTGCTCCATAATCGGGCGGTTAGCCACTGACAGCATGGGCTTCGGCTGGCTGGCCGTCATCGGGCGCAGCCGCGTACCCTCGCCGCCTGCCATCACGACCGCTTTCACGGCACCACCACAGACTCCGTCACCGACGCTCCTCTATGTCGATTATCCGGGCCGCGTGTTACGGGAAGCCACCACCCTCTCCCCAGGGCGTCCTGGCGCCTCCGCCGCGAGCAGTCGCCTGGCCTGCACCACGTACAGCAAGGCCGCGCACCAGTAGAGGGCAGTTCCCCAGATTGCAAAGCTCCAACCTGCTACCCGCGCAGTCTCGGCGTATCCGGCGACATGCGAGCCGAGGAAGAGCAGCGGGAAGGCGTACAGCAGGCAAAGCGTGGCTGACTTTCCGACAAAGCTCACCTGCAGCGCAGCCCAGCCACGACGCCGCAGCAGCCACAGCACGGCCGCCATCAGCACCTCCCTGGCCGCCAGCACGGCCACCAGCCACCACGGAATGATGGCGCGAACGGCCAGGGCTACCACGGTAGCGACGATGTACAGCCGGTCCGCGGCCGGGTCGAGCAGCTGACCGAGCCTGCTCTGCTGATTGAGCGCCCGGGCAATCTTGCCGTCCAGCCAGTCCGACGCGCCGGAAGCGATCAGCAGGCCCACGGCCCACCAGTCCTTCGCCGTCGTGTGCGGCAGGCCCAGCACGAGCCACAGGAACACAGGGACCCCGGCAAGCCGCGCCACACTGATGGCGTTCGGGATGGTCAGGATGCGGTCACCGGGCTCAGGCGGATCCATGGCGGTGAAGCCCGGCCCGGCGTCGTCCTCCTGCTGGCTCATGTACGGCAAACCCCCGAAAGTGCGTCTGAGAACGCACCGCCGACCTTACCCTGCGGCAGACTGGCCGGATGCGGACACGACCGCCGGTGGGCGCTGCGCTCGTCCTGCTCGCCGTGCTCGCCGGGTGCTCGAGCGGCGCGTCCGGCGGCAAGTCCGGCTCCTCGCCGCCCGCGACCGGCCCGGCGACGCCCACCGCAGGCGCCACCACCCCGAGCGCGAGCGCGCCGCCGTCTGTTACCGGCTGGCTCCAGTACCACGGAAACGGGCAGCGAACCGGCAATGTCGCTGGCCTGCCGGCGGCCGGCCCGCTCCATGTGGCCTGGTCGGCCCGGCTCGGCGGCGCTGTCTACGGGCAGCCGCTGGTGATCGGCACGACGGTGGTTGCGGGCACGGAGACCGGCGACGTGATCTACGGCCTGGACCTGGCGAGCGGCGCGGTGCGCTGGCGCACCAGCGTCGGCACGGCGGCTTCGGCCAGCCAGCAACCGTGCGGGAATATCTCGCCACTGGGCATCACCAGCACCGGCATCTACGACCCGCAGACCGGGCTCGTCTACTTTGTGGCCCAGTCCGGAGCGTCCGAGCACGTGCTGGTCGGCCTCGACCCGGCCACTGGCAACGTCCGCCTCCGCGAGGACGTGCCGTCGCCTGACCATCAGCCGTTCTACGACCAGCAGCGAGGTGCGCTCGCCCTCGGCGGCGGCTACATCTACGTCGTCTTCGGCGGGCACTTCGGCGACTGCGGGCCCTACATCGGCTCGGTGGTCGGAATGCCGGTCGGCGGCCAGGGCCCGATCCGGTCCTACCTCGTGCCGACGTCGCAGCAGGGCGGTATCTGGGCGCCGGGCGGCCCGACCATCGGGCTGGACGGCACGGTGTACGTGAGCACCGGGAACGGGGCGACCAGCGAGACCCGGTTCGATGGCAGCGACTCGGTCACTGCCCTCACCCCGGCACTGCAGCGCACCGGGATCTTCGCGCCGGCCGACTGGCGGGCGCTCAGCGACGCCGATCTGGACCTCGGCTCCATGTCACCGGCGCTGCTGGCCGACGGACAGATCCTGCAGGTAGGCAAGAGCGGCACCGGCTACCTGCTCAGCGCCGCGCACCTCGGCGGCGTCGGGGGCCAGCTCGCGAGCGGCCCGGTCTGCGCCGCGTTCGGCGGCGCTGCGGTCAGCGGCTCCATCGTCTACGTCCCCTGCTTCACCGGCCTCGCGGCCGTGGGCACCTCAGGCAACCATGTCACCGTGCTCTGGCGAGGTCCCGCCGACGGATCGGGCTCACCGGTTGTCGGCGGCGGCGCCGTGTGGGTCGCCGGGCCAGGCTCCGGTGTTCTGTACGAGCTGGATCCGGCGACCGGTGCCGTCCGGCAGCACCTCAAGCTGGCCGGCGCGCTGCCGCACTTCGTGTCGCCTAGCCTGGCGGGCGGCCTGGTGCTCATCGGCACGACGACAGGCGTGACCGCCGTGTCGGGCGCCTAGCTCCGGACCGGACTACCGGGCACGACGTGCAGTTCGACGTCCCGCGCGAGCCTGGCCAGCTCCCGCAGCACCGGATAGCGACCCGCCTGGCTCGGCTTCCGCTCGAGCACGAGCTCGGTGACCTGCTCCCGGCTGGCGTACCCGACCAGCGCGGCCGCGGCAGACGGGCCGTCGAGGGCAACGAACTCGCCGCCCAGTTGCTCGGTGAGCGCCGCGTACTCGGCCAGCAGCTGATCAGCCCCGGCGTCAGGTTGTGCCGTCCGGGCAGTCGCGACCCGGAACGGCCCGTCCACGGCGGCGGCCAGCGCCGCGGCGCGGCGGATCAGCGGCTCCATGCCCGGCCAGGGGCCGGCGCAGGCCATGATGACGGGCTGCCTGTCCTGACCGGGCGGCTCAGGAGCCTGATCGCCCGCGTAATCCGCGAGCCGCCGCTCGCCGTGCTCGGCCACCAGGGTGAACGCGCGCTCGCGCTCGGCTCGCAGTAGCGGCAGCGCATACGTCGTGGCCAGGGCCGCCGTCACCTGATCGGGCGGCACGATCTCGCCGCGCCTGACCCGGTCGGCGAGGATCGTCGGCGGGACGTCCACCAGCTCGATCTCGTCCGCGAGCGCCAGCAGGCCTGCCTCGTCCAGCAGCACCGGCTGGCCGGGCGCACCGCCCGTGCCGCCCCCGCCCAGCCGGCCGAGCTGCACCGTACCGACGACGGTGAGCCCGGCCTCGGCCAGGCGCCGCGCAGCCGCAAACCGGCGTTCCGCGGTCGTCGTGCCCTCGGTGAGGTCGTCGACGCAGACGACCTCGGGCTGCCGGGCGAGCACCACCGCCGTGTCGAGCACGCTGCCGTCACCGACGAGTTCCAGGTCGTCCAGCTCAGCCGCCACGGCCTCGCGGTCGCGGGTGCCGACAGCGCCCACGACGACGTCGCTGCCGCGGGACCTGCGCCGGCGGGCCTCCTCCAGCATCGCCGTCGTCGTACCGCAGCCGGGCGCATAACCCAGGTAGACCCGCACCGCACCGCGACGGCGGTGGCGCGGCTGAGCCGGCGCGCCCTGCTCAGCCGCTGCACCGCCGTCGCGGTGCGGTGACGAGGTCTCGACGTAGAGGTGCACACCGGGCAGCTGGCCCGCTAGCCGCTCCAGCAGACTGCCGCGCCAGCGCTCGAGCAGACCTGACTCCGGTACCGCCAGCACCAGGTGCCTGGCGTTCAGTTCCTGCACCGCCGTGATGATCGCGGCACCTGGGTCGCGACTCTGCCTGACCAGCACGGTGGCGCCGCTGGCGGTCGCGACTATCTCCGCCTGCTCGGTCAGCGGGCGGCCCGCCGCGCCCTGCTGGAGCACCAGCACCGAGCAGCGGCCGGCGCGCTGCCGGGCAAGCCGTACCCCGCGTCGCACCAGGTGCTCGGCCTGCTCGGGACGCTGCACGACGACCAGCACGTCCCGCGGGCCGGAGCGGCGCGATGCCTCAGAAACAGCCGCGCCCTGGCCGGCCGGGCCGGGTTCCGGCGACCGCGGCGCTACCAGCCGCAGCCCTATCTCGCGCAGCGCTGCGAGCCGGGCCGGCTGGAACTGCGTGCGGAATGCGTCATCGATCTGCTCTCGCGGGTAGATGTTGCCGTGCCCGAGCCGCTTGCGCAGCGCCTCCGGTGACGAGTCGACGAACTGGAGAGCATCGACACCCGCAAGCGTCTCGTCCGAGATCGTGCCAGCAGTCGGCGTGCCGGTGATCGCCTGGACTTCCGCTGATGTCGCGTGCACATCGGCCACCTCGGCCGTGCTGATCACATGGATGCCCGCGCTGCGCAGTGCCTCGATGCCCGCGGCGTTCTGGCCGAGGTCGTCAACGAGCGCCACGGCCGGCTTGCGGGCCAGCACGGCGGCCACGTCCAGGCGCGCCGGACCATGTCCCTCATCCGGTCCGCCCGGCACCATCTCCAGCCCGTTCAGGGCCTCAAGGGTGTGCGGCCGGCCATGGGCATCAGCGAACCCGACAACGACGTCCTCGCCGAGGTCACGCAGTACGCGGCCCTCCCGGAGCATCGTGTAGGTCGCGCCCGCGCCGGGCGTCGCGCCGAGGTAGACAACGAGTGACCCGCGGCTAGCGGGTCGCGGCGCGTCGGCGATGGTGGCGCCGATGCCCTGCTCCTCGCGGATGATCTCCTGCCTCGCCGCGTCGTAGTCGTACAGCTCGGCATAGCGTCCCCAGTTGACCGCGACGTCGAGCTGGCGCGCGGCGTCGTCCTCGCCGTAGCTGGTCCGCAGGATGTCGGTGAAAAGCCGGCCGGCAGCGTGTCGTCACGGCTGCCGCGCAGGCTCCGGTAGATCGTCCGCACCAGCGGCGCGTAGTCGAGCGACGCGCGCGCGAAGATCTCCTTGGAGTCCTGGATGCTGGCACCGGCAAACACCTGACCGCTGCCGGACAGTTCCAGCCGGTCGCCGTGCAGGCCGGCGAAGCCCAGCAGGACGAGAGCATCCACCAACGGCAGCAGGTCGTCCACCTCGAGTCCGAGGCTCTCCGCCAGGTCGGCCAGGTCGGCCGCGCCGGCATGCCGGGCGAGCATGATCTCGGCCAGCCCGGACAGGCCGTCCACCGTCGCCTGCGGCAGCGGCGTGTCGCTGATCGTGCCGGACGGGGCGGCAGCGCCGGTCGCAGCGGGCTGCTCCTCTGGCACCGTCCGCTGCGTCATCATCCGGTAGATCTGATCGACCAGCTCGTCAAAGTCCGGCGTGCGGCGGCGGCGCGGCCGCGCCAGCGGGTTGACCATGTCAGCCCGGATCCGGCCCGGGTTGGTGCCGAGAACCAGGATCCGGTCGGCCAGCAGCACTGCCTCCTCGATGTTGTGCGTCACCATGACGATGGTTTTCGTCGGAAATCTTTGTCCCTCCCACAGCTCCAGCAGCTCACCGCGAAGGTTCTCCGAGGTCAGCACGTCCAGAGCGCTGAACGGCTCGTCCATGAGCAGCGCCGCGGGCTCGACCACCAGCGCCCTGGCGAAACCAACGCGCTGCCGCATGCCGCCGGAAAGCTCCTTGGGGAAGGCGCTCTCGTACCCGTCCAGGCCGACGATGTCGATAGCCCGCAGCGCACGCTCGGTACGGTCAGCGGGCTGCACGCCTCGTGCCTCAAGCCCGAGCTCGACGTTCTGCTGAACGGTCAGCCACGGCATCAGCGCGAACGTCTGAAAGACCATGGCCGTCTCCCGGTTCGTGCCGGTCAGTCGGCTGCCGCGGAACAGCACCTCACCCGTGGTCGGCGCTATCAGGCCGGCGATGCAGCGCAGCAAGGTGGACTTGCCGCTCCCGCTGCGGCCGAGCAGGGCGACGAACTCGCCTTCGGCCACGTCGAGATTGATGTCATCGAGGACCGGCAGCGGGCGGCCGCCGGGTCCGGCGAAGGACTTGCTCAGGTTCCTGACGCTGATCAGCGGCGCCGCCGGCATCGGCCGGGCCAGAGCCGTCCCCGAGGTCGCGGGCCCGCTCATGCCAGCGCGAATTTCGTTTCGGCCAGCCGGTACAGCCGGCGCCATACCAGCGCGTTCAGCCCGGTCACGTAGATGGCCATGACCAGCAGCCCGGCGAACAGCTCGGGCAAGTGCCCGGTGTTTTCCGCGATGAGGCTGCCCAGTCCCCTGGCGGTGTAGGTGTGGTGGTTATACGTGACGATCTCGGCGACGATGGTGGCGTTCCAGGCGCCGCCCGCCGCGGTGATCGCGCCGGTGACGTAGGCCGGGAAGATGCCGGGCAGAACCAGCCGGCGCCACCGGTCCAGGCCGTGCACGCCCAGGTTGTCCATCGCTTCCTTGAGGTCGGAGGGAACCGCGCTCGCGCCTGCGATGACATTGAACAGCACGTACCATTGCGTGCCCAGCGCCATGAGCACGATCGCGCCAAAGTTCAGCGACAGTCCGATCGCCAGGAAGATAGCGATAGCGAACGGGAAGATGAAGTTCGCCGGGAAGCTGGCCAGCACCTGAACAATTGGCTGCATGAACTGCGCTACCCGCGGGTTGAAGCCGATCCACACCCCCACGGGCACCCACACGGCCGACGAGATGGCCACCACCGTGACGACTCGCAGGAACGTGAGGAAACCCAGGCCGAACGCAGTGCCGATCACCGCCAGGCCGTTCGCGCCGGTCGCGATGAACGCCAGCATGCTGTACAGGCCGTAGCCGAGCGCCAGGGCCACGACCACCGCGAAGGCCACGTCCGCTGCCCGGCGCCGGGCGGCGGATTCCGCCAGGCTGTGGTCGTCTATGCCGGTCACCCTGCCGAGCACGGTATTGACGGGCTCGGCGAGCGTCCGCTTCCCGCGGCCCAGCAGCTCCGGCCAGCTTGACCTGCGCAGCGCGTCGAGTACCAGCGATCTGGGCTTCTGGCTCGACTCGGACAGCTCGACCCGGAACTTGTCCACGTAGGCCACCATGGGCCGCCAGAACAGGACATTGACGACGAGGATCATGGTGATCATCGTGATGATGCCGTACACCACGTCGCCCAGGCGGCCGTCGCGCACCGCGACCCCGACGTAGGAGCCGAGTCCAGGAAGCGTGTAGCTGTGGCCGTTGACCGTGATGAGCTCGGATGCGGTCAGGAAGAACCAGCTCCCGCCGAAGCTCATCATGCCGTTCCAGACCAGCCCGATCGCGCCACCAGGCACGTCGACAGCCCAGAACCGCTTCCATCGCGATAGCCCCATCAGCTTGCTGGCCTCGTCAAACTCGGCCGACTGGCTGATCAGCGAGTAGTAGAAGGAAAACGTGATGTTCCACGCCTGGGATGTGAAGACCGCGAAGATGGCGGCGCACTCGAGCCCTAGTTCCGAGCCACGGAACAGCGCGGTGAACAACGTCACCGTCACGGCTAGGAAGCCGAGGACGGGGACAGACTGCAGGATGTCGAGGGCCGGCACCATGACCCGCCGGGCACGCCGGCTTCGCGCCGCGACGTAGGCGTAAGCAAGGCTGAACGCGTAGGAGAAGACCAGCGCGATAACCATGCGCAACAGGCTGCGCGCGGCGTAATACGGCAGGTTCGACGGCGACAGGTCGATGCTGCGGGACGCGTAGACGGGCGCTCGGGCACCAGCGCCGACCCGGACCAGCACGTAGACGCCCAGCAGCACAACGATGCCAACGGCGACGTCCAGCGGGCGGAACCGGAGCCGGGTCAGCGTCTCGCGGCTGGGGAACGTCGGAGTGACTGCCACGTCACAATCATGCCGGGGCAGGCCAGACGCCCGACGTACGGAGCGACGTTGCTACCGCGCCAGGCGACGTTGCGCGCTGATTGTCGCGGTTCGTCTTCAGCGGCGGCGGCGGCCCGCCCGCGCCGCGACCAGCGGCACGATCAGCGCGATCCACCACAGGCGGAGGGCAGCGTGACCCACCGCCGCGTCATTGGTGATGGTGGCGACTACCAGGACGACGAGTACGAGCGCGGCGGCGATCGGCGCGGCCGGCAACCGGAGCCCGCCCTGACTGGACTGCGGCCTCGGAGCGCGGGCCGGCGCGCGGCTGGGCGCGGGCAGGTCCCGCGTCAGGTCCGCGAGTTCGCCGTAGGTCCGCGAGCTCAGCGCCAGGTCACTACGCTCGTCGAACTCCTCCAGCGTCAGCCGGCCGGCCTGGAAATGCTCGCTGAGCTCGGCCAGGACCGCGTCCCGGTCGGCGTCCGATGCCCGCATGGCGCCCGGCTGGTAGCGCCGCGCCTCCTCGTCCATCGCAGCCTCCTTTTCCGGGTCCGCTGCCTTCATTCTCGCGCGCGAACGGCATGCCCGCCGCATCCGGCTGTCACGCGCGGCCCGTGACATTTGTCAGCAGACGTAGGCGGAGTGGCAGACCCGCGAAGCGGGCATGTCCACCTGACCGCCCCGCAGACAGCTGCGGTGGTCTGGCACGGGGGAAATGCCGCACGTGACGCCGTCGGTCGGAGGTCTGGACACTCTCCTAGCTGTAGTCCTGGTGGCCGCGCTGGCGCCGGCCGTCGTCGCGGTGCTGCCCGGCCGAATCCCGCAGGTGGTGGTGCTGATCTTTGGCGGCATCCTGATCGGCCCGCAGGTCCTTGGCATCGGACATCCCGCCAGCATCTCCTTGTTGTCGGATATCGGCCTTGGCTTCCTGTTCCTGATGGCGGGTTATGAGCTCGAGCCCGGGCAGCTGCGACAGCGATCAGGCCGGATGGCCATCGCCGGCTGGGTGGTCAGCGCTGCGCTCTCGGTGGGGTTCGTCGCGGTGCTGACGGCGACCGGCTTCGTCCATGACTTCGTCCCCATCGGACTGGCACTGACCACCACCGCACTCGGCACGCTGCTGCCGATCCTGCAGGAAACCGACATGCTGTCCGGCGATTTCGGGAAGTACGTGCTGGCGTCGGGGAGCTGTTCCCGATCGTGGCGATCTCGATTTTCCTCACCGGTCGGAAGGAGTACGTCGCCTTCGCATCCCTCGTCGCCGTACTCGGCGCCGCGCTGCTGCTGACGGTTGCGCCGCGCGTGCTCGGCGAGAACCGGCTCCGAGCGCTCGTCAGGCAGGGCCAGCGGGCCACCGCGCAGGCGACCCTGCGCTGGGCGATCGTCCTGCTGATCGTGCTGCTCACTCTGGCCGCGCATTTCGGCCTCGACGTTGTCCTGGGCGCCGTCCTCGCAGGCCTCGTGCTGCGGCGATGGACCAACCGCATGGAGGTCGATGTCGAGCCGCTGGAGAACAAGCTCGAGGCCGTCGGATATGGCGTCTTCATCCCGCTCTTCTTCGTCTCCTCCGGCATGTCCCTCGACATCCGGTCGATCATCCACAACCCGTTCCGGCTGGTCGTGTTCGTCGTGCTGCTGCTGGTCGTCCGCGGCCTGCCGTGCCTCCTGATCTACGCGCGAGTGCTGCCCTTCCGGGATCGGCTGCAGATGACTTTCATCACGGCAACGACCATGCCGCTGCTCATCGCCCTGGCCGCGATCGGCCTGAGCGACGGCGTCATGCTGCCCTCGAACGCGGCCGCGCTCGTCGGCGCCGGCGTGGTCTCGGTCCTCGTGTTCCCTGCTGTGGCCGTGCTGATAGGACGACGAGCCGGCCGAGCCGAGGTCAGATCCGGCGGGCGATGAAGTCCGCCAGCGTGCCGAGCGTCTCCAGCGAGTCCAGGTTGAGGTCCTCCGCCGCGACGTCAACGCGGTACCGGCGCTGGACCTGCCGCAGCAGCAGCGTTCCGGCCAGCGAGTCCAGCCCGACGCCGCCGCCGAACAGGGCGGTCGCCGACGGTATGGCGTGCAGCTCGTCGCGCCCGGTTATCTCGGCCAGCAGGTCCCGCAGCTCCATCGCGACCTGATCAGCGGTGACTGTCACGGCTGGCCCGGTGAGACGACGTAATCCGGCACCGCAGGCAGGTCGCCGGCTAGGGCGCCGGTCAGGGCGTCGGTCAGCGGCCGACTAAACAGCACCCGCCCGTCTGGCGATGAGGCACCGGCATCGGCGCGGAAGCCCGCCGCGACGAGCGCCATCCGGAACGGCACATTCCGGTCGGTCAGCCGGCATGGCACCTGAACGCGGGCGGCGCCCGCGGCCGCGGCCGACCGGCACAGCCAGGCCAGCAACGCGTCAAGCGTGCCCCTACCGAGCGCCCGGCAGGACATCATGACCAGCGGCACGGTCAGTTCCGCCTCCTGCGCAGCGGTCAGATGGACACCGATGGCGGCGCCGACAAGCCCGTCGTCGCCGAAGTCGTCAGCCAGCCTGACCGTGGTCACCTCGTGCCCGGTCGCGGACAGCATGCTGGCCAGTTTCTCCTCGGTGAGCGGCTCGCCGACCGAATTGAGCTGGTGGGTCCGCACCGATAGCTCGTGCAGCCGGGGCAGGTCGGCCGGGGCCGCCGGAGCAATGGTGACCCGGGTGCCGACGTGCCGGAGGAACTCTGCCCTGGAACCACTGAACCGGCTGGCCGCGGCCTGGCGGCGGCTGCGATCGGCGTACAGCTCGCCGCGGCGCCGGGCCTCGGCAGTGACGAGGGGCGGGCTGAACTGCGGCCAGCTGGCTGCCTCGGCCGCGTCCTCCGGGGTGAGCACGAGCACGCCGGGCAGCGCGGCCGCGACCTCGGCGCGCTCGAGCATGTCGTCATCCACGAACGCCATCTCCGCATCGACCACGCCAAGGCGCGCGGCGATCCGGCCGAGGGCGTCGGGCTTGGCGTCCCAGCCGCATTCGGCGGCGGCGAAATCCAGGCCAGCCAGCCGCGCTACGTATCCCGCCGCCTCAGGCGGGTTCTTGCTCGCAACCGCCTGCAGGACGCCGCGCCCGGCCAGTTCGCGCATGACACCGAGCAGCACCGGGTCCGCAGGCGGCGGCTGCTCACCTGACTCCAGGTAGACGCCGTCCAGCAAGGTGTTGTCGATGTCCCAGACGACGCACTTAATGAGCGAGGCGCCGGCTGCGGTGCTAGCCACCGCTCTCGATCCCGTGGACCGGTCCGGCCTTGCGCTCCATCGTCAGGTGCGTGGCGGCAAAGCCGAACTTCCGGTACAGCGTGCGCATGCCGACATTACGGGCGTGCACCTTGCCGGTCAGCTGGGTCAGTCCGGCCTCTTCCGCCGCCGCGACCACGGCGGCCATCAGCAGCTCGCCGATCTCGGTCCGGTCCGGTATGTCAGAGGTGGCCAGCGAGCGGAAATTGCCGTAGCGGTCGCCGGTGAGCGAGTTGGTCCGGCCCGAGAGCCACGCCCAGCCAACGGGCACCTGCTGCGCCTGCTCAGCGACGGCCACCAGGGTGATCTCCCCCGGCTTGCCGAGCGCGCCGGTGACCCGCTTGCGGTGCAGCGCGGGGTCGGTGATCGCCTCCTCGGCGAACGACGCGACCGCGATGTCGATCTCGTAGCCGATGATCGCCTCGACATCGCCGTCTGTCGCAGCCCTGACGAGGTAGCCGCTGCTGCCGCTCACTGCTGCTCACCGGGGGGGACGACCCCCGCACCCCCCGCGGCTGCTCACCCGGGGGGACGACCCCCCGCGCCCCCCGCGGCACCAGCGGCATGGGCCGGAACACCGTGCCGCCGCAAGCCGGGCAGCCCGCCGCTTGCAAGTCGGCGATGTGCGGCCAGCGGCTGCCAGGCCCCACCGCGTGCACCTCCCGGCAGCTGGCGCAGCGATACGGTCTGGTCGCCGTGAGCCGGTTGTCCGCGGTGTAGAGCGGGCCGTCATAGGCGTCCTCGATCAGCGGCCTGGCGCCTGGCGCCGTGCGCAGGTGATACAAGTTGCTGGTACCTGCCAGCACGCCGGCACCGAGGTACTCGTTGAAACCGGGCGCCAGCGATCTGACCGCCAGTCCCATCTCGGCCATGGCGTGCTGGACCGCGACGGTCTCATCCGGCCGGCGAGCCCCGAACGAGAAGAACACGTGCCCGCCCGGCTGCGGCGCAAGCGCGGTCACCGCCCGGCTCAGGAACAGTTCGGCGCCGGCCACCGTGTACGGCGGATCGGTGAGCACGACATCGAACGTACCGGTCAGCGACGGCGGGAGCGGCCGCCGGAGATCGTGCTCGACCGTCTCCACAGCCGTCCCGGTGCCGGCCACCTGCTGGTCGATCCAGCGGAGGACGTCGGCGTCGGTATCCACCACCACCAGCCGCCGGATCGCGGCCGCGCTGCCGGTCAGGGCGGCGAAGCGGGCAATCGCGACGGAAATCAGGTCATCATCGCCGAGCAGCAGGATCCGCTGGCCGGCGAGCGCCCGGGACTGATGCAGCCGCAGCACCCGGGCCAGCTTGGTCTCCACGGTGCAGTGCGTCTGGTCCAGCTCGGCCTTCGCGCCGGGCATGCCGTCCGCGACTGGCTGCAAGGCGGTCGCGAGACCGGCTAGCTCAGGCGGCACGACAGCACCTCGCCCGCCGCACTCCGGACACGTCACACGAAGAGCGAGCGCGGGGTTAGCGGCTGCCACCGACGAGCGGCCGGCGGCCGTGAGCTGGACCGGTCGCTGGGTATCCACGATCCCGTGTCGGCGTAGCTCGTTGCACGCGGCGGCGACGATGGGGACCGGTAGCTCGGCCAGCCGGGCGACCTCGCGGACCGCGGCCGGCTCGGCAGCGAGGACGGCCGCCAGAATGTCGCGGATGCCTGACTCGCCCTCGGCCAGGCCGACCGCGCCGGCTACTGCCGTCACGATCTCGTCCAGGTCCGTCAGCTCCGCCATCTCACCCCGTCGCTATGGCCCGCCGGAAGCGGTCGGGTATCCTCCCACATCATGCCGTCTATGGACGCGGCGAGCAGCTACGCCGACCTGCGACGCCAGGAAGCCGCCTCGGCTAAGCGCCTCTACGCTATCGACGCCGTCTACCCGGCCGGAGCGCCGGTGACTGACGTCGGCGTGCTCGCCGATATTGCCACCGCAGCTGTCCGTGCCGGCGGCGGGCACGTCCTGGCTAACAGCCACGTGGTCTTCCCCAACGGCGCGATCACGCTGGTGCTGATCCTCGCCGAGTCGCATCTGTCCATCCACACCTGGCCGGAGGAGAGGCTGATCGCGATCGACCTGTTCAGCTGCGGCCCGATCAACGGGCAGCGGGTGCTGGACGAACTCACTGGCGCCCTGCGGCTGGAGGCGGTCCACGCCACCGAGGTCGAGCGCGGCCGCTCCTGACGATCGCCTGCCGGCGCACCTAATCACCCGCAACGGATGACGCCCCGCGCCACGGCCTGGGAAGGGTGATCGGGACCACCACCTCTGGGGAAGGCAGCAATGAGAACCGGCCAGACTTCCTTGTCCCCGTCGAGCGCAATCCAGGTCAACAGGTCGTCAGTGATCGCCGGAGCCGCCCTGATCGGCACCGGCGGGCTGATCGCCCTCCTCGGCGTGATCGTCAGTGGCACTGCGATCGCGGCGGCCTGGCGCAACTACCTCCGCGACCTCGACGTACCGCCGAGCGATGTTGTCAGGCACAAGTGGGATCAGACGAAGGCAGCCACCGCCGCGGGAACCGCCGCCTGGCAGCAGCACAACGGAATCCAGCGCTCCCACGCATGAACCTCGGGTAACCACCCGGGCGTACGCTGGCCATGTGGCCTGGATGATCCGCGTCGCGCTCACGGCCGCCGTGGCGCAGGTCGCCGTCGGCTGGCAACTCGCCCAGCACACGGCGACGCCGTCGGGCCTGCTCGCGTTTGCGACTCTCACGCTCGCCGCGGCGCTCGTCGCGGTCCTGGCCCGCGCGCCCTGGCCGTCCGCCGCGCTTTCTACCGGGCCAGTGCTGCAGCTGGGCGTCGCGCTGCGGAGAAAGTCATGGGGTGCCGCGTTCCAGCGGCAACGTAATCCCGATACGCCGGGCCGGGCCCGGCCCAGAGCACCCTCGGCGGCCCCGGCGGCCGCCTGACGCGCCTGGCCCACCCGCGGCGGGTCCAGTAGCGACTACTGTCTCGCGGCCGTCTCCAGCTGATCCCGGAAACTCCGACCTGCTGGAGGGCAGTCGTCATGCTCGCATTCCTCAACGCCCCCGTCGGCGTGGCTTATCACGTCGTTTTCGCCCTGTCCCAGTTGCTCGCCCCGCTGACCGGCGGACTGGCGACTGCGGCAGCCATCATCGTGTTCACTCTGGTTGTGCGGCTCCTGCTGGCGCCGCTGAGCTTCACGGCGCTCCGCGGCCAGGCGAGGATCGCCGCCTTGCAGCCACGCATCGCCGAGCTGCGGGCCAGGTACTCACACCAGCCGGACCGCCTGCAGCGCGAACTGTCCGCGCTCTATGCAGCCGAAGGCGGTGGCCTGCTGGCCGGCTTCCTGCCGCTGTTGCTGCAGCTGCCGTTCTTCAGCGTCGTCTACCGGCTGCTGGAATCCGGTATGGTGGCCGGCCGGTCCAACGCGCTGCTGTCACAGCGCTTGCTGGCCGCTCCGCTGAGCAGTCACTGGCTAACCGGGGCAGGCCCGGCCAGCGCTCAGGGCCTGGTCTTCCTCGGCCTGTTCGCCCTGATCGCCGCTGCTTGCTTTGCCGTGGCCAGGATGGCCAGGTCCGCGGCAGCCGCCCCGGCTCCGGCCAGCGGGCTCACCCGCGCGCTCCCCTACCTGACCGTCATGGTCGCTGCGTTCGCACCGCTCGCCGCCGGCTTGTACCTGCTGACGTCGACAGCCTGGACAGCGGCCGAGCGGGCAATCTGGCGCCGCCGGACCAGGCCGGCCAGTCAGGTGCCGGCGGCTGCGACACCGGGGTAGCCCGCCGCGGCGGCCCGGAGCGCGGCGGCGCACGCGGCGACGGCCGGATGGCCAGATCCGCCGCTGCGGCAGGCGATCAGCGTGCGCCGCCGCGCAGACAGCGCCGCCAGCTCGACGCCGGGCGGCCGGTCAGCCAGTGCCAGCTCGGGCACGAGCGCGACCCCCTGGCCCGCCGCCACCAGCGTCAGCACCGCGCCGAAGTCGTCGGCATAGTGCCGGATCCGTGGCGTGAACCCGGCTGCGTGGCATATCCGGACAGTCATCAGATGGCAGAGGGTGCCCGGGCTGCCGGCGATCCACGGCCGGGCCCGGCACGCGCGCACCGAGCCGACGGGTGACGGAAGCGTGCCGGCCGCCGACGCCAGGAAGATGGTCTCCTCCAGCAGCGGCTCGGTTGCCAGCGCCGGGTCAGCCTCGGCGGGCACGTAGTCGTACTCGTGGACGAGGGCGATGTCGAGCGCACCGGACCGGAGCGCATCGGGCGCCTCGGCCGGGTCCAGCTCTGTCACGTGCAGCTCCAGCCGCGGGTGTGCGGCACCAAGCGTGACTAGTGCGGCCGGGAGCACAGTACGGACCGCGGTCGGGAACGCGCCGATGCGTAGCTCGCCCGCCAGCTCGTGGCGGGCAGCCGCGAGCGCTGCGGTGGCCTGCTCGAGCAGCGCGAGCACCGGACCGGCCCGTACCGCCAGGTCGGCACCCGCCGGAGTGAGCTCCACCCGCCGGCCCGCACGCCGGATCAGCGTCACCCCGGCTTCCCGCTCCAGGGCGCGCAGCTGCTGGGAGACCGCTGACGGTGTGCAGAACTGTGCTTCCGCCACCGCCCCGATCGTGCCGAGCCGGGACAGCTCGCGCAGCAGCAACATCTTGCGGACGTCAAGCATTAGCTCAGCTTAGGTATTAGCGCAGGAATCTGAAATAGACCTGCACTATCGCCGTCGGCCAGGATCGGTGTCATGACCGAGCTGGCAGGCCTGTTCATCCCGCTCATCACGCCGTTCACGGCCGACGGCGCACTCGCGGCGACCGCACTCGAGCGACTGGCGCACCATGTCCTCGACGGTGGAGCCACCGGGATCGTAGCGCTGGGCACGACGGCCGAGCACGCCACGCTCAGCGACGGCGAGCGGACCCAGGTGCTGCAGATCTGCGCGCGGGTCTGCCGGGAGCGCGGCGCCCCGCTGATCGCCGGCGCGGGCGGCAACGACACCGCGCGGTCGGCGGCGGCGGTGGCGGCGCTGGCCGTTTACCCGGAGGTGTGCGCGGCGCTGACGGTGGTGCCGTACTACAGCCGCCCCGGAGAGGCGGGCGTGATCGAGCATGTCCGGGCACTGGCCGATGGCGGCCCCGTTCCCCTCGTCATTTACAACATCCCTTATCGCACCGGCCAGACGCTGAGCTGGGCCGCCATTTCCCGGATCGCCGCGCTGCCGGGGGTTGCCGGGATCAAGCACGCGACAGGGGCCGTCGACCGGGACACGATGCTCATGATGGCGGCGCGGCCGGAAGACTTCCGGGTGCTGGCCGGCGATGACCTATACGTGTCGCCACTGCTCGCGCTCGGCGCCGACGGCGCCATCCTGGCCTCGGCGCACGTGTGCACCGCCGAGTTCGCGCGCCTGGTGAGCCTGTGGAGGGACGGCCGGGCCGCCGAGGCCAGAGCGCTCGGCCACCGGCTGGCGCCGCTATCGGCCGCGCTGTTCGCCGAGCCGAACCCAGCCGTCATCAAGGCCGTGCTGCACCGGTCTGGCCAGATCCCCAGCCCCGCGGTGCGGCTGCCGCTGCTGGCCGCCAGTGATCCTGTCACCGACGCCGCTGAACGCCTCGCTGCCGAGCGAGAGCCCCACCAATGACACAGGCGGGGCGAAGTGAGCCGGAAGGTGTGCACCACATTGCGGGGCGACAGTTCCTGAATGTGCAGGAACCGAGGGCTGTCGACGTGGCGGGCCAGTACCAGGTGCCCGCCTAGCCATTGGCGACGCGGGACGAAGGCCGCGAAGCTCAACCGCACGTGCAAGGCGATGCGCGAGTCCCGGCTTCCAAGTGCTGGCGGGATAAGTTGGCCGCATGACTGAGCCGGCCGCGTCCTACTTCGACACGTCCACGTGGCGAGAGCGCGACGTCCTGTCCGGCGGGTCGCGGATGATCCCGGTCAGTACGCCCGCCGGCGAGTTCCGGGTCTGGACCAGGCGAGTCGGCAACAACCCCGGGCTGAAGGTGCTGCTGCTGCATGGCGGGCCTGGCGCCACCAGCGAACTGTATGAGTGCTTCGACACCTGGTTCCCGCGGGCCGGGATCGAGTACTACCACTACGACCAGCTCGGATCGTTCCGGAGCGACCACTCCGCCGACGGATCCCTGTGGGACCTGGACCGGTTCGTGACCGAGGTCGAGCAGGTGCGCCAGGCCCTCGGACTCGACTCGTCCAACTTTGTGCTGCTCGGGCAGTCCTGGGGCGGCCTGCTCGCGATGGAGTACGCCCTGCACCACCAGCAGCACCTCAAGGGCCTGGTCATCTCCAACATGATGTCGAGCGCATCGCTCTACAACGCCTACGCCCGCGATGTCCTTATGCCGTCCATGGACCAGGCCGTGCTCGCGGAGATCAAGCAGTTCGAGGCCGACGGGAAGACCGACGATCCGCGGTACGAGCGGCTCCTCCTCGAGCACCACTACGTGCTGCACGTCTGCCGGATGGCTGCCGAGGACTGGCCCGACCCGGTGACCCGGTCGATCGCCCACATCAACCCGGCGATCTACGTCCCCATGCAGGGACCCAGCGAGCTCGGCCTGAGCGGTTCGCTGGAGAACTGGGACCGCTCCGCCGATCTGCCGCAGATCACCGTGCCTACCCTCGTCATCGGCGCGACCCACGACACCATGGATCCTGCCCACATGCGGTGGATGGCCGGGCAGCTGCCGAGGGGTCAGTACCTGCACTGCCCCGACGGCAGCCACCTCGCCCAGTTCGACGATCCCTCGCACTACTTCCCCGGATTGATCAGCTTCCTGAGCTCGCTGTGAGCCCGGCCTCCTAGCCGCGCCGCCTGCCGGCCGTGGCAGCCGGTACCTTAGATGCGGTCGATGCAGCTGAGGGGAGGAAGGCAGGCCGTGAGCGGCGGAGTCGAGCACCTGATCCTTTCCGGGCCGGTGCTGCTCGCCATCCCGGTCGCGGCCGCCGCAGGGGCGGTCACGTTCCTGTCGCCGTGTGTCCTGCCGCTGGTGCCGGGCTACCTGTCCTACCTCACCGGCATGTCCGGCACCTCGGTGGCGCGCCGGGACTCCGCCCCTGCTCGGGTCCCGGCCACCGCCCTGATCACGGCCGGCGGTGCGTCCGCCGCGAGCCCCGATGCCGTGGACGCCGATCCCGATAGCACAGCGATCACGGCGACGGCCCTGCCGCCGCGCGGGCGGGTCGTGCTCGGAACGCTGCTGTTCATCCTCGGCTTCTCGGTGCTGTTCGCGCTGGAGGGTGTCGCCGTCGCCAGCGTCGGCGACGCGCTCCAGCGGGAGTGGCTCACCCGGGCCCTCGGCGGCCTCGTCATCCTGCTCGGGCTGCTGTTCATCGGGATGTTCGACCGGTTCAACTTCGCGGGGCGCATCATCAAGCCGGGGCTGCGACCGCGGGCCGGCCTGGCCGGCGCGCCGCTGCTCGGCGTGCTGTTCGGGCTGGGCTGGACGCCGTGCAGCGGTCCGACGCTCAGCGCGGTGATGACGCTCGGATATACGAGCGGCACCGCGCTACGCGGGGGACTGCTGGCCTTCGTCTACGCGCTGGGCATTGGCATCCCGTTCCTGATCGTCGCGTTGGCGTTCAGCCGTGGCGTCACCCTCTTCGGCTTCGCTCGCCGCCACGGCCGGCTCATCACCACGATCGGCGGCGTCATGCTCATCGCGGTCGGGCTGCTCGAGGTAACCGGTGCCTGGCAGGCTGCCGTCACGTGGCTACAGGTGCACTGGCTGAACGGCTACAACTCCCCGATCTAGGCCCGCCGGACGTCCGGGACCCCCTTTCCGCTTCCTCAGGCCGACTGTGACCGGGGCGGCAGCGGCGGCCGCCGCCGTGACGGGCGCTCCCTGCTGTCCGGCGGCCGCACGGCCGGCCGCTCGGTCAGCGCCTCCAGCGCCAGCCGGACAGCCGTCTCGAGTTGCACGTCCCGGCCGGCCGCCCAGTCGTCGGGCGACGGGATCACCTCCACGTCCGGGTCGACGCCGTGGTTCTCGACACCCCAGCCCAGGCCGTCAAACCAGATGCCGAAACGGGGCACTGTCATGAGCGTGCCCTCGATCAGTTCATGCTGATCGTCATAGCCGACAACGCCGCCCCATGTCCGGGCTCCGACGACCGGCCCGAGCCCGAGGATCTTGATCGCCGCGGTGACGATGTCGCCGTCCGATCCCGCGCACTCGTCGGTCAGCGCGACCACCGGCCCGCGCGGCGCGTCTTCGGGGTAGCTCGACGGCAGCATGCCGCGCGGCACGTCCCAGCCGATCACCCGGCGCGCGAGCTTCTCGATGATCAGCTGCGAGGTGTGCCCGCCGGCGTTGGCCCGGACGTCGATGACCAGCGCGTCCCGCAGCATCTCGTTCCGCAGATCCCGGTGGAAGTCGGCCCACCCTTCGCCCACCATGTCCGGGACGTGCAGATAGCCCGCCCGGCCGCCGCTCAGCTCGCGCACCTCAGCGCGCTTGCGCATCACCCAGTCCAGATAGCGCAGCCGCCGGTCGCTCCCCAGCGGGACGATGGCCACCGACCGGCGCTGGCCGCCAGCCGGTGACTCGATGGTGACCTCGACGGGCTTGCCAGCGCTTCCGGCGAGCAGCGGCCCAGGTCCGGGCGCGCTGATGGGCAGACCGTCGATCGCCACCAGCGCGTCGCCGGCCGCGATCCTCGCGCCGGGTGCTGCCAGCGGGGAACGGGCCCGCGGGTCGGAACTCTCGCCCCGCACCACCCTGGTGACGCGCCAGCTCTCCCCCGACCCTTCCAGATCGGCGCCGAGCAGGCTTGCCGCCGCGCCGTCGGACGATCCGGCCGGACTGCGGGCGTAGGCGTGCGACGTGCCGAGCTCTCCGAACAACTCCCAGAGCACGTCGGCGAATTCGGCCTGGGTGGTGACCCGGTCGAGCAGCGGCCGGTACTCGGCCTGGATGGCATCCCAGTCGACGTCGGCCAGGTCCTCGACCCAGAAGTCATGCCGCATGATCCGCGCAGCCTCGGTATAGGCCTGCCGCCACATCGCCGCCGGGTCGGCCGTGAACCGGGCGCGGCTGGCGTCGACGCGCACGCGATCATCGGGGTTGTCGCCGCCGGCCTTGCGGTCGGCCGGGAGCACTGTGAGCGTGCCGTCGTCGCTGACAACGATGCGCGTACCATCCTGGCTCGCCTCAAACCAGTCGACGTCGCCGGTCAGCTCGATGACCTCTCGCCGGCCGAAGTCGAATCGCTCGAGTACGGGGCGCGGGGCGTCATCGTCCGGGCGGGCTCCGCCGACGCCGAGGGTGCCCGTCACCGGCTCGCGCAACCAGGCCAGGCCGTCCTTGACCGCCCGCAGCTGTGAATACCGGGATTCGGGTACCGGCACTGCGACGACCCGGTCCGCAATGCCCTCGAGGTCCACCACCGCTGGCGAGACTGCCGGGCCCGGGTCAGCGGCCTCCTTCGCGGTGCCGGCAGCGGGATCCGGCTCCGGACCGGCCGCAGTGGCCGGCCCGGCCGCGCCGATCGGCCGGCCACCGAGCTGCGGACCGAACGGCGACGCTGTTTCAGCTGCGAGCGGCACCAGGTAGGGCCGCGCCCCGAAGGGAAACGACAGGTCGAAGAAATGCGCGTCGTACACCGGGTCGAAGCTGCGCCTGGACAGGAACGCCAGATGTCGGCCGTCGAGCGTGAACACCGGCTCGGTGTCGGTAAACCGGCCATCGGTGACGTCGGTCACCCGGCCGTCGGCCGGGCTGGCCAGGCGCAGCAGGCGTCGCGGCTCCGTCATCCCGGCCGGATACGGGGCGGGCTGCGACCAGGCGAGCCACGCCGAGTCCGGCGACCAGGAAAGGCCGGTCACCCGGCCGTTGCCCGACGCGGCGAGCTCCCGCACCTGGCCAGTCGAGACGTCGACAACCCGGAGGCGCCCGTCGTACGCGGCCACCGCGACCGCGCTGCCGTCCGGTGCCGCCGCAAGTTCGGCGATCCGGCCGAGCTGTCCGGCCGCGAGCCGGCGCGGCGGGGCAGACGGGTCGGCCGGCCCCGACAGGTCACCGCCGCCGATCTCCAGGCAGTCCTGACCGCCGGCGTCGGTGGCCCACACCACGAGGCCATCACGACCGAGAACCCGCGGGTTGCGAGCCCGCGCGCCGGGCTGAACAGCGAGGCTGCGGCTGGGCCCGTCCCGGTGCGCCAGCCAGTGCACGGTGCCGCGGACCTCCACAGCGCTCGCCGTCCCGGCCGCGTCGACCGACAGCGATCCCACATGGTCGGCGGCCGAAATCAGCCGCGGAGCTCGGCCCGACACCGGCGAGGCGAGGATGACGTCCAGGCGCTCGGGCGCAGTGTCGAGGTCAGGCAGGAGCCACAGCTCGCCGCCGCGCATGTAGACGACGCGCTGGCCGTCCGTGCTCGCCTGGCGTGCGTACCAGCCGTCATGGTCGGTGTGCCTGCGCAGGTCGGTGCCGTCCGGCGCGCACGAGTAGATGTTGCCGGTGCCCTCGTGGTCGCTGATGAAGGCGAGCCGGCCACCGACCAGCATCGGGCTGGCGAACTGACCGGGGAGAGTGGCGAGAAGGCGGCGGAATCGCCCGGCCGGTTCCGAGTCGGCCAGACCGGCCGGCCCGGCTGACCCCCCGGCCGCTCCACCAAGCACGTCATTCGCCGGACCGATCCAGAGCCGGCCGCCAGAGCCACCGCGGTACCGCTTCCAGTGCGCTGGGTCCTGTCTCAGATAGGCCCCGGTCAGCAGGCCCACCGTACCCGCGCCGTCCGCACCGATCGCGGCAGACAGATCGGTGACCGGCCCGAGCGGCAGGATGCGGTCCGCGCCGGGCCCGCCGGACGCCTCGGTGCCGAGCGCGCGTGCCTGCGGATACTGCAGGAACGGCTGACCGGCGGCGCTGACCGCGATCACTTCTCCGTCGGGCGTCCAGCCGCACACCCGCGCTGCAACCGCGCCCCAGTACGTCAGCCGGACGCCTGAGCCGTCGGCCAGGCCTGCCGCGTAGACCTCCATGCCGCCGTGCTTGCCGCTCACCCACGCCAGCTGAGAGCCGTCACCCGAGAACCGCGGTGTGGTGGCCGGCGCTGCGTCCGCCGTGAACCGCCACGCCCGGCCGCCCGAGGACGACGCGAGCCAAACATCGTCGGCCGCCACGAACGCGACCTGGTCGCCGGTTACATGCGGGAAACGGAGGTATCCGCGTGACGTCACCACGCAATCCTAGGGTGATCCACTGACGCAGCCAGGATTCGGACACGTCTGCCGAATTGCCAGCCGTTGGTGTCGCCCACCCGGCCGGGCCGGGCGTGGATGCCAACCGCGTTGAGCACCAGATGCCGCATCGCGCACTTGTCTCCACCGAATGCCATTCGGGCGCTATCACGTCCGGTTTTACCGCGCGGCCATTTCACCGGAAGCTCATCTGTCGTTCAC
This sequence comes from uncultured Actinomycetota bacterium, assembly GCA_963718765.1. Lineage (GTDB taxonomy): Bacteria > Actinomycetota > Actinomycetes > Streptosporangiales > Streptosporangiaceae > JAJYUU01. The sequence continues at coordinate 23,106 of CAVQZV010000011.1, read as the reverse complement.
CATCGGCGGACGCAGCTGGTCGGAATGGCGAGGAAGACTTCGTACTACCCCGTCCGTCAGCCACCGGCTTTCTGCCGAATGCCATTCTGTAACGCTGCGTGCTGGTCGCAGAAACTGGCCAGAATGGGTTGTCCACGTAGTGCCGCGGTGCGAGACTCCTTCCTGTGGCAATAGCGCTCGGTGGCCGATTGCCTGACGCAAAGCCGGACGCACCGGCTCGTCAGGATGGTGCGCTGCGCATTGCCGGCAGGTCCGCGCAGGTCGCGGCCGTCGCGCAGGCAGCGCCCCCGGATGCGGACATTTCCGCCGACGCAAATATGTTCACGGTGGCCCAAAATGCCTCAGCGGCAGCCCCGTCTGCCGCAGGCAAAGCGGAACAAAAGCCCACTTTTAATTGGCGTTTGGTTAAGCAATCGTTTGCGTACGCGACATCGGACGGCGTGGCCGCCGCCGAATATTTCTATGCCCGGCTTTTTGCCGTGAACCCCGGCATCAGAGGCCTTTTCCCAGCCAGCATGACCGTTCAGCGAGAGCGGATGTTCGCCGCCCTCGGCAAGGTGATCTGGAGTCTGGATACCGAGCCAGAATGCGCGGCACTGCTGCGCCGGATGGGCCGCGAGCACCGGCGCTACGGCGTGCTGGACAAGCACTCTGACGCGTTTTTCGCCGCATTGCGCGACACGATCGAGCATGGCGCCCGCAGCGCGTGGACGGCCGACACGTCTGCGGCCTGGCAGCGCGCGGTCGACTACTTCGCCGCAACCATGCGGGCCGGGGCTGCCACTGCGAACGACGAGCCGGCCTGGTGGATTGCCGAGATCGTCAGTCACGAGCTGCGGTCACCGGGCGTCGCGGTCCTCCGGCTGCGGACGGACGAGTCGTTCCCCTACGAGGCCGGCCAGTACGTGCCTGTCCAGGTCGCGAGGTGGTCGCGGACCTGGCGGCCATATTCGATCGCGGCCGCGCCGAGCGCCTGTGGCCCGCTGGAACTGCACGTCCGGGCCGTGCCAGGCGGACTGGTGAGCAACACGCTCGCGCATCACTCCGACGTGGGCGACTGCGTACTGCTCGGCGCGGCTGAGGGAACGATGACGCTTGCCGAGTCCGGCCGGGACCTGCTGTGCGTTGCTGGCGGCACCGGCCTCGCGCCGATCAAGGCAATCATCGAGCAGGCCATCGCGACCGACAAGACGGCTGCCAAGCCGCGCGCGATCACCCTGTTCGTAGGCGCCCGGCAGCACTTCGACCTCTACGACCTCGAGGACCTGCAGCTGCTCGAAGCCGCCTGCCCGGCGCTGCGAGTCATCCCGGTGCTGTCCGAGCAGCCTCGCTACGCAGGGCTGACCGGACTGCTGCCGGATGTGGTCAAGGCTCAGGGCGTCGCCGGCGAAACCGAGGCGTACGTCTGCGGCCCGCCCGCCATGGTGCGGCAGGCCGCGGCCCTGCTCGCCGGGAGCCTGCCGGCAAGCCAGATTCACTGCGACCCGCTGCCGTAGCCGGCCCGGCCCGGACTAGCGGGCGCTAGCTCGCGAGATACCTGCCAAAGAACGCGAAGATCCGCTGCCAGGCGTTCGCCGCGTCGGCAGGCTGATAGGCCATTCTGGTAAAATGCGCGAACACCGCGCCCGCTCCGTGGGACTGCGTCATGAATCGGTGCCCCGAGCCCGGATACACCTGGACGTCGTGCGGCACCTCCAGTGCGGTCAGAGCCCGCTCAAGCCGCTCGGGGTGCCCGGTGCCCATGGGGTCGCGCCCGCCAAAACTGCCGACGACCGGGCACGCCCCGGCGAGCATGCGCTCGGGATCCTTCGGCACATCGCCGTAGTTGATCGCCACGACGTCGAAGCCGTGGCCTGGCGCGCACAGGAGCGCGAACCCGCCGCCCATGCAGAACCCGATCACCCCGGCCTTGCCCGTGCAATCCCGGCGCGCCACCAGCGCGGACCTCGCTCCGTCGATGACCGCGAACGCCGGGCCCTGGCCGACGCGCAGCTGCCGTATCGCGCTGCTGACGCAGCGGAGCCACGACTTGCCGTCGAACAGGTCAGGCGCCAGCGCGAGGTAGCCCTGGGCCGCCATCTGGTCCGCCGCCCGGCGCATGTCGTCGGTCAGCCCGAACGCCTCGTGAATGACCACGACGCCGGGCCACGGGCCTGGCGCCCCGGCAGGTACCGCGAGATATCCAGGCCACTCCCGGCCGACGGCCTCGTAGCTGATGTCGGGCATAGCGCAAACATTGCCATAACGCTCCCGGCAATGACCCCATCTCGCGGTTAGCCCTGCCGCTCCCGGCAGAGTCGCAGCACGTTTCCGATGACCTGGTGACCAGCGCGGCCGGCCGTGGTGAGGATCGACTCGGGGTGGAACTGAACCGCCCACCGCGCCCGCGCCGGGTCCTCGATCGCCATCACGACGCCGTCTGGGGTGACAGCAGTCACCGAGAGCCCGCCCGTGACCTGCTCCGGCCGCGCGTGCAGCGAGTGGTAACGGGCCGCGGTGAACTCGGCGGGCAGCCCGGCCAGCAGCTCGCCGCCGAGCACCCGCACGAGGCCGGGCTTGCCGTGTACGGGCGTTTCCAGCAGGCCGAGCGACCCGCCCTCGTGCTCCACCATGGCCTGCAGCCCGAGGCACACACCGAACGCCGGCAGCCCGCGTTCGTCCAGCGCGGTCAGCAGCTTGTCGCAGTCGAAATCGGCTGGACGGCCCGGACCCGGCGACAGCACGACCAGGTCGGGCGCGAACTCGGCCAGCAGGGCCAGGTCGAAGCCTGCGCGTAGCGTGCTGACCTGGGCTCCCATCTCGGCGAAATAGCCGGCGAGGGTGTGCACGAACGAGTCCTGGTGATCGACCAGCAGCACCGAGAGCCCGGCGCCGGGCAGCTGCCGCTCGACGGCCCGTTCCGCTGAAGAGCGGGTCGTGGCGTCGGCCTGCGCCGGATCGCCGGCCTCAGCCAGCGTCTCCAGCAGCGCTCTAGCTTTTAGTCGTGTCTCCCTTTCCTCGGCCTGCGGATCGGAGTCGAACAGCAGCGTGGCGCCGGCGCGCACCGCCGCCACTCCCCCGCTGATCTGCGCGGTCCGCAGCGTCAGCCCGGTGTTCATGCTGCCGTCGAACCCGATCCAGCCGACCGCGCCGCCGTACCAACGCCGCGGCGACGACTCGTGATCCTCGATGAACTGCATGGCCCAGTTCTTCGGCGCGCCGGTCACCGTGACGGCCCACATGTGCGTCAGAAACGCGTCGAGCGCGTCGAAGCCTGGCCGCAGCGTGCCCTCGACATGGTCGACAGTGTGGATCACCCGGCTGTACATCTCGATCTGCCGCCGTCCGATCACCCGCACGCTGCCCGGCACGCAGATCCGCGACTTGTCGTTGCGGTCCACGTCCGTGCACATGGTCAGCTCGGACTCCTCTTTCGGCGAGGTCAGCAGGGCGCGGATCTGCTCCGCGTCGCCGAGGGCGTCCTCGCCGCGGGCGATGGTGCCGGAGATGGGGCACGTCTCGACGCGGTCGCCCGTGACCCGCACGTACATCTCTGGCGACGCGCCGACCAGGTACTCGCCCGCGCCGAGGTTGAGGAAGAACTCATACGGCGCCGGGTTGCGCACGCAGAGCCGCTCGAAGAACGCGGCCGGGGACGAGCACGGCGCGTGGAACGTATGGCCGGGCACCACCTCGAACAGGTCCCCGCGGGCAAAGTACTCCCGGGCCTCTTCCACCACGCGCGCGTAGCTGCCGGGCTGCGGGTCTTCTGGCACTTCGACCTGGGGAACGGGGCCGCTGGGCCCGGTGCCGCCCGCCCGGTCCAGCCCTGCGGTCGACCCGGCTGTGGTCTCGAAGTCGTAGCGGAAATGAGTGGCAGTCTCCCGCTTGCGGTCCACCACCCAGACCTGGTCTGGCAGGTGCAGGAGGAGGTCACGGCCTGCTCCGTCGCGCGGCAGCCGCAGCCGGACCGGCTCGAACTGGAACGCCAGGTCGTAGCCGAACGCGCCGTAGAAGCCCAGGTGCGGGTCCGGTCCGGCGAAAGCGGCAATGATCTCGCGCAGCGCCGAGAACACGGTCGGCTGCCTGCTCCGCAGCTCTTCGGTGAAGACCTCGTCGCTCTCCGGGATCACCACCTCGACGTGACTCTCGCGGCCGTCGAGGCCCGCACCGGTGACGTCCTGCTCTAGCCCGCCTGCGGCGTCGTGCTCTCGCGCGCCTGCGGCACGATACATGGCGGCCGCGATGACCGGCAGCAGCACGGCACCGCGGTCGTTCAGCGCGGTGGCGCGGATCCGGCGCCCGTGCGCGGCGATCTGCACCGGCGGATCGACGTAGGTCAAGTGCCACCGGCTGTACCGGCCCGGATATTCCATTCCCGAGCTGAACACCCCGCCAGGGCTTTCCTCGACCCGCCGGGTGATCTGATCCAGCTCAGCCGGGTCGAACCCCTCCGACAGGCGGGTCACCCGGACGCCGCCCGCGGTCAGGTAGCTGGTCTCATCCATGTCGGCCTCGCCGTCCTTGGCCCAGCGACTGGCCGCCGATACGACTGAGGCGGCCACCCGTCTGGGCGGTCGCCTCCTGGTCTGCTCTGCGCGCGAACCTGGCACCGCCTAGGGGCGGCGCCACCAGCCTGCTGCCGGGAGGTTTGCGTGCATGCGCGGCAGCATAGCAGGCTCGGTGGGCTGACCGGTCAGATGGCGTAGACGACGGTGACGGACACGCTCACCTGCTGGCTGCCCGGCGAGATGGGCACTGAGGCAGCACCTGCACTCGACGCCGCCATCGGATTGACCGCGGGCGTACTGGAACCCGGCGTGATGCTGACGACCTGGCCCAGTTGCTCGCCGGCCGCCCTGGCGAGTTGCTCGGCCTTGGCCCGGGCGTCCTTCATCGCGTTGGCCCGCGCAACGGCGAGCAGCGGACCGTCGTCGGTCAGGTTGAGCGAGACGTTGCTGACGGTAATCGCGTCACCACCTGAGTCCGCGGCGGCCTGGATCTGCTGACCGGCCTTGTCCAGCTGCCTCAGCGTGGCCGTCAGGGACTCGGTGACCTGGTAACCGGCCGGCACCTGCGACCGGCCGGTGTAGCTCGGGTAGATGCTCAGCCCGGAGGTCTGGATGTCGGCGGTGGCGACGCCGCGTTCCTGCAGCGCCGCCGTGACGCGATCGGTGGCCTGGTTGGCCTGCGCCAGGGCGGCGCTGACCGAACTGCCGTTGACCTGAACGCCCATCGACAGGACGAGCTGGTTCGGGGTGCCGGTCACGGTGCCTGTTCCGGTCACGGTGATGCGGCCAGCCGGGCTCTGCGCACCCTGCTGCTGGCCGGTGGTGGTCGCGGCCTGGGCGCTTGATCCGCCGCCCTGGCTCACGCCGATGGCGAAGGCGCCAACCAGGAGCGCGGCGACCACGACGCCAATCGCGGCGGCGCGGTAGGAGGGATTGAGCTGAGGCATGACATGTACTCCTGCTCCGCGGGGACAGTGTGCTGTCCCTGCGACGCAGCGGGTACGCCGGCGGTTCCGTCAGAAGCTAACCCAGCTGCCGATCGGCGCGCTGTTCTCCCTTGCCTGCACTGCCTTCCGGTAGGCGAGCACCGCGGCAGCCAGGTCCTCGACTGCCAGGCCGAGCGACTCGAAGACAGTGATCTCGCCTTCTGTCAGCCGGCCCGGTGCGGCGCCGAGCAGTACCTCGCCCAGCTCACCCCGGACCCGCTCCGGCCCGGTGGCACCGTCGGCGGCGGCCAGCCGGTAGTCGCCGGACTCGGCGAGCAGCGAGTCCCGCCGGTCCGCGAACAGCGCAGCCGCGGCGACGGTCGCCGTATCCAGCTCGCGCGCCTGCGGAACGCACGCGCCGACCGCGTTGATGTGGGTGCCCGGTGCGATCCAGTCGCGGTGCAGCACGGGCGTGACCGAGCTGGTCGCGGTCACGATGATGTCGGCTCCGTCGACGGCCTCGCGCGCCGACGGGCGGGCAACCACGGGGGCCCTGGTTTGCCCGCGCAAGCTGGCGGCGAGCTGTTCGGCCCTGTCGCCATCGCGGCTCGCAACGCGGATGCTGGCCAGCCGCCGTGCGTGGTCAAGCGCGCCTATGTGCGCCCGCGCCTGGACACCGGCGCCGATGACCGCGAGCGTGGCGGCGTCGGGGCGGGCCAGCAGTTCGGTGGCGACTACCGAGACGGCTGCGGTTCGTATTTCGGTGACCGCCGAGGCATTGAGGATCGCGACCGGCTGCCCGGTCATGCCGTCCGAGAGAAGTACGACTCCCTGGTGCGTGTCGAGCCCGGCCGCCGGGTTGCCGGGCGTGATGCAGATGGCCTTGAGCCCGTACGCCGCGGCACCGCCGTCGCCGGCGAGATCGCCACCGCCGGTGCCGGCGAGATAGGCGGGCATCAGCGCGACCAGGCCGGCCGCTCCGGACGGCTGGACCACGGTGCGCAGCGGCTGCTGCGCACGGCCGGCCACGAGCGCCGTCAGCGCGTCGCGCATGGCCTGCGCGCAGTCCGTGTAGCTGAGCGCCGCGTGCACATCGGCCGCGGACAGGACGAGCAGGGCCACGATCAGGCCTCAGCGGGATTTCTGCTGACCTCGGCCAGGATCTGGTTGACGCACTGCTGGATCTCCTGCTGGGTGCCTGGCATGTCCTTGCTCGCGAACTGGTTGAGGATGGCCAGTACCTTGTCCTGCCCCTGCAGGATGTCGATCTGCTGCTTGGCCATCTCGTGCAGGGCGATCAGCGTCTCGTGATCGGCAATCGCCCGCTTGTCGCTGGCGGCCTGCGCACGGTTGGCGCTGACCTGCAGCGAGACCATGATGGAGAGCTGCGGAAGGTTGAGGAGCGTCAGCAGCAGCGGCCACGGTGTCTTGTCGAAGCCGACGACGTTACCGAGGAAGAGCCACGCGACGATGCCGATGGTGATCCCGAGGAACACGAACATGGAGCCGCAGATGTGGTTGACCGAGTCGGCGATCTTGTCCAGGATGCTGCTCCCCCGGACGTGATCGGACAGCACCAGACGCGGCTGGTGCTGCTCGGGCGCCTCCCTGATCTCCTCGGCCTTCTCGCGCAGATGATGCAGCTCGTGCTCGATGGCCCGCCGACCCTCTGCGTCGGTGGCCGGCTTCGGGTATCGCGGATATGCGGCCTGCTGGGCGGTGTCGACGTGCTCCTGGGTCGCTGTCACGACGCCTCCTGATCGGGGGTAATCAGGGTCCCTGGGGTGGGCCCTCGTCCTAGTGTGCGCACGCCTGGCTGACATGCTGCATCGTTATGGTCGGACCATGACCTTCACGCTCGTTGTCAACGGCAGCGATCAGGAAGTGCCGGGCGACGGCAGGCAGACGATACTCGATGCGCTGCGCGACGACCTCGGCGTCACCGGTCCCAAGCTCGGCTGCGGCGAGGGAGCCTGCGGTGCGTGCACGGTGCTCGTCGGCAGCCGGGCGGTGCAGGCCTGCCAGGTGCAGATCGCCGACGTGGCGGGCCAGCGGATCACGACGGTGGAGGGTCTCGCCGAGGACGGCATCTTGCACCCGGTCCAGCAGGCCTGGATCGAGCGCGGCGCTCTCCAGTGCGGCTATTGCACGCCAGGCTGGCTCACCGCGACGGCAGCGCTGCTCGCCAGGGTGCCGCATCCGAGTGATGAACGGATCGACAACGAGCTGGCCGGGCAGGCCTGCCGCTGCTGTACCTATCCGCGGATCCGGCAGGCGGTGCACCGCGCCGCCGAGCTGATGGACCACCCGGAGCTGCTTGAGCCCGTGCCCGCGCCGCTCGTCGTCTCGCCGCGGCCGACAGTGCCGACGATGCCGACAGAGTCGGCGGGGCCAGGCCGGCCTTTCGACCTGAGCCGGGAGCAGCCGGAATCGCTGTCGGCGGCGCTGCCGGAGGGGCTGCTGACGGTGGTCGCGGACCCCGGCGAGCCCGGCTTTGACGGGCCCGACGACGCCTGGGTGCATGTCGGAGCCGACGGCGTGATCACGGCGTTCACCGGCAAGGTCGAGGCCGGCCAGGGCACCCGGACGGCGCTGTCACTTCTCGTCGCCGAGGAACTGGCCGTGCCCGCCGGCGCGATCCGGCTGGTGATGGCCGACACCGACAACTCTCCGTTTGACCTCGGCACGTTCGGCAGCAGGTCCATGCCGCACGCGGCACCGCCGCTGCGGGCCGCCGCCGCGGCGGCGATGCGCGCGCTCACCCGGGCGGCCGGAGAGCGGTTCGGGCTGCCGGTCACCGACCTGACCGCGGCAGACGGCTGGATTGCCGGGCCTGACGGCGCCCCCAGCGCGAGCTACGGCGACCTCGTGGCCGGGCAGCGGCGGGTCGAACAGGTGCCGGCGGACGCGCCGGTCACCCCAGCGACGTCCTGGCGGCGGGTGGCTGGCCAGCCGGCTCGAGCGGTGGCCGGGGCGGACGCCGTGACGGGCCGCAAGCTGTTCCCGTCCGATCTGCGACTGGCCGGCATGCTGCACGGGCTAGTGCTGCACCCGCCGGCCGCTGGCGCCACGCTGCGGCACGCGAACACGGAGGCAGCGGCAGCGATCGACGGCGTCACCGTCGTCGCCGACGGCGACTTCGTGGGCGTGACCGCACCCGACTCGCGGACCGTGCGGGCCGCGCTGACCGCGGTCGAAGCCGACTGGGACGAGCTGCCCGGACCCGGCAAGGCGGAACTGGAGGACTACCTGCGCGCGCACCCCGTCGAGCGCGAGGGACGCTTCGGGGTATCCAGCGAGGAGGTCGGCGACGCGAAGACCGACTAAGGGGCGCATATCGCGATCTTAAATGTCGTTGCAGCGCCGCGGCTGAGTCGGTGCACCTGGCGGCGACCGCGAAGCTGGCGTAGTACTGCCAGGCCGCCTACGATCGGATCGCCGCTGTTCCATGAGGGGAACATGATGAGTAACAAGCCGCACCTGCACCCTCATAAGCAATGGCGGCCGAGGCGAACAACCACGCTGCTCGTAGCCGCTCTCCTGATCGCGCTCTTCCTCCTCGGGCTCGCGCTGTCGGCAACAGGTCACCCTGTTCTGCTCCGCTAGTTGTCCCCCGCGGCCGTCGCGTGACAGCGGGGCCGCCATCAGCCTGAAACCCAGCCTGGAAAGTACTTGCCTACCAGGAAAGCTAATGTTACTTTCCTAGTAGGCAAGTACTAGTGTGTGGAGCAAGGGGGAGCTCGTGAACAGCGACCTGCATCCAGGTGAGGCGGCTGACGCCCTCGCGGAGATCCGCAAGCGGCAGCAGCAAGTTATCGACCGGGCGATAGTGCCGGCGTGGTACTGGTGGGTCGTGGGCGCGCTGATGGTGGTGCTGGCCGTCGGCGTCGACACCAAGACTCATCTCGCCCTCGGGATCACCATTCCGGTCTTCGTCGTGGGCATGCTCGCCGCGACGGGCGCCGCGGTTCGCAGCCAGTTCCTCGACGCCAGGGTGCACGGCGGGTTGCTAGACGGCATGGCGGTCATGGCCATCCTGGGTTTCGTGGCGCTCATCGTGGGCTGCTCGCTCGGCATCGCATTCGGACTCCGTGCAGCGGGTGTTTCTTACCCAGCCACCATCGGATGCGGGGTGGGCGGCCTGGTGATGGGTCTTGGCGGCCCCGTTCTGAACCGGCAGCTGCGGCGGATCATGCTCGGCAACCGCACCGGTGCCAAGTGATGGCCCGCGCGCGCTTCGACGAGCTCATCCACGCGCCCACCCGGCTGTCCATCGTTTCGCTGCTCGCCGCATCGGAGTGGGCTGAGTTCCAGTTCATCCGCGACAGCGTCGGCCTGTCCGACTCCGCGCTCTCGAAGCAGCTGGCCACGCTCGAGCAGGCAGGTTACGTCGAGATAGGACGGGGGTTCGTCGGCAAGCGGCCGCGCACCTCGGCGCGGCTGACGAACACCGGGCGCGCTGCATTCGAGCAGCACGTTGCCGCCTTGCAGGAAATGGTCGCCCGGGCCGGCAGCACCATCTTGCCCCGCTGATCACCGCGGGCACGATCGGCCAGCTCTAGAACACGATGGCGGTAGGGCCGTCGAGCAGCAGCTCAGCACGCGCCGATGGTGCAGGAACGGTTGAACGGCAGGGATGCCGGATCTACTGTGGGCGGCGTGGTGTTACTGATCATCGCGGCAGTCATCGTCGTCGCCATCGCCTGGGCTGTGGTGTACGACCGCCGGGCCAAGCGGCGCGGCTGGAAGGTCGGCGTCTCTACCCAGCAAGAGGAGCAGTACCGGCTCGATGCGAAAGCCCACATCTGGCACGTGAATCCGGAAGAGCAGTCGCCGCCGGACGACTGACTATTGGGCGCCTCCCATCTTGTTCGCCTATTCGTGCATGTTCAAAGCTGCGCGGTACGGCGCAGAAACGAGGCCACGCTGGCGACGATCCGACGCCCGACCTTCGCCAAGCTTGGTCGACGTCATGCCGTGGTAGGAACCGTGCCGTTCGATCCGGCGGTCTGACCGGACGCGGCCGGCAGCCCGGCGGCTTCGCGGAGCGCATCGGCGCGATCGGTCCGCTCCCAGGGCAGGTCGACGTCGGTGCGGCCGAAGTGACCGTAGGCCGAAGTCGCCGAGTAGATGGGACGGTGCAGGTCCAGGTCCCGGCGGAAGGCCGCGGGGCGCATGTCGAAGTGCTCGAGGACCAGCTTCTCGATCAGATCCGTGCTCACCCGCTCGGTCCCGAATGTGTCGATCAGCAGGGACACCGGCCGGGCCACGCCGATCGCGTAGGCGACCTGCACCTCAGCGCGCCGGGCCAGGCCCGCCGCGACCACGTTCTTGGCCAGGTGCCGCGCCGCGTACGCCGCGCTGCGGTCGACCTTGGACGGGTCCTTGCCGGAGAAGGCGCCGCCGCCGTGCCGCGCGTAGCCGCCGTAGGTGTCCACGATGATCTTGCGGCCGGTCAGGCCCGCGTCGCCGACCGGGCCGCCGATGACGAACCGGCCGGTCGGGTTCACCAGCAGGTCACGGTGCAGATCCGCCTTGTCGTACAACTCGGCCGGCAGCACCGGGACGACCACGTGGTTCCACAGGTCCTCGCGGATCTCATCCGCCGAGGCCTCAGGTGCGTGCTGGGAGGAGATGAGCACCCGCTCGATCCCGACCGGGATGTGGCCGCTGTACCGGATGCTCACCTGGGTCTTGCCGTCAGGACGCAGGTAGGGGAGCGTGCCGTCCTTGCGGACCCCGGCGAGCCGCTGGGCCAGCCGGTGGGCGAGCGCGATCGGCATCGGCATGAGCTCCGGCGTCTCGTCGGTTGCGTAGCCGAACATCATGCCCTGGTCGCCCGCGCCGCGCGGTCCAGATCGTCCTCCGACTGCTTGTCACGGATCTCGTGCGCCTCGTCGACGCCCTGGGCGATGTCAGGGGACTGCTTGTCGAGCGCCACCAGCACCGCGCAGGTCTTGCCGTCGAAGCCGCAGTCGCCGTTGTCGTAGCCGATCCGGATCACGGTGTCGCGGGCGATCTGGGAATAGTCGAGGTTCTCCGGCGTGGTGATCTCGCCTGCAATCACAACCATCCCGGTGGTGATCAGGGTCTCGCAGGCCACGCGCGAGTACGGCTCACTGGCAAGCGCTGCGTCCAGCACTGCGTCGGAGATGGCGTCGGCGACCTTGTCCGGGCGCCCTTCGGTCACCGACTCGGAGGTGAACAAGTAGTCGCCGTGTGCTGCCTGGGTCATGCGTCAGTCTCCTTGCGCGAGGTTTTCTGCGGTGATGCTGTTCGAGCGGCGCCATTGGCGCGGCCTGATGGCTCCGGGCCGACGGGCCGCGGGGCGGTGAGCTCCCGGCGGACCATGGCGGTGCCCTCGACCATAGCGGCGAGCTTCGCCCGTGCGACCGGCCCGGGCACATGGCGCAGGCCGCAGTCAGGGTTGATGACCAGCCGGTCGGCCGGAACGATGTCCAGCGCCCGGCGGATCCGGTCGGCCACCTGGAGTGGCGTTTCAGCCACGGTGCTCTTCACGTCGATCACACCGAGGCCGACGTCGCGGTCCCAGCCTGACTTGGCGAGCACGGGCAGGTCCTCGTAACCCTTGCGGGCGAACTCGAGGACGAGCTGGTCCACCGCCGCGTCGAGCACCGCCGGGAACAGGAAGTCGTAGTGCCCTTGCCATAGCGGGCGAGCGTAGCGGTTGCCGTAGCACACGTGCAGCGCCCAGGTCACGTCGACGTCCTTGGCGACGATGTTGATTGCCTCGACAGCCGTCGCTACCTGGTCGGGGTGGCCGGCCAGGAAGGGCTCGTCGATCTGCAGCAGGCTGGCGCCGCGGTCGGCCAGCGCGCACGCCTCGGCGTGCAGGAAGCGCGCGATCGCAAGGACCAGCTCACGGTTATCGGCGTAGGCCTTGCCGCGCAGGTGGCGGGACAGAGAGAACGGTCCGGTGAACGAGAACTTGATCGGCGCCGAGGTGTAGCTGGCGGCGAACGCGAAGTCATCGGCCAGCCGCAGCGGCGTCCCGTCCGGCTCGGGCAGCGGCAGCGGGCAGGGTGGTCTCGTAGTAGTCGAAGTAGAAATCCTTCGCCGCGTTTGCGATGGAGACACCAGGGAGCCGGGCCAGGAAGTAGTCGATGTCGTTGTCGCGCCGTAGCTCTCCGTCGGACACGATGTCGATGCCGGCCAGTTCCTGGTCGCGTAGCGCCGCCTTGATCGCCATCTCGTGCAAATCAGCGAGCTGCGTGTGGCTCATCCGGCCGCGGAAGTAGTCGGTCTTCAGTCGCTCCATCCAGTCGGATACCGGATAGGAGCCGACGACGGTCGTGGGCAGCAGAGGCACCCGCGCCAGCAGTGGTCCGGTCGCCATGTCAGTCCCTGGCCTGGGCCGTCATCGTCACGATGTTGCCGCCTCGACGGTGCCGGAACGCCTCATAGTGAACGTCCAGCCCGTGGCGTCGCCCGACGTGGGCGAGCAGCGGCCCGTTCACCCAGTTCACGACCGACCCGTCGTACTTGCCGGGGCCGCGGAAGGCAGTGCGGTAGCCCTGCACGTCGGTGAGGAACAGGTCATGGCAGACCAGCTTGCCGAACGGGTGCAGCAGCTCGATGCTGTCGGCGAAGCTGGCCAGGGCCCCGTTATTGACATGCATCCGGATGTCGCCGCCCGACTCCAGCATCGGCCGGAGCATCTCCCCGTTCAGCGAGGTAGCCAGCCGGTACAGGTCGAGGCCCGTCAGCGGGACGTAGCGCTCGGCCAGCCGGAGCGAGGCCCAGGCTCGCCGCCAGAACGCCACCGCGGCATCGGTGTCAGCGAAGTGGCCGGGCGCGGCGTCCGGGAGCAGGTCGGGTCCGAGCCGCAGCAGCTTGTGCACGAGGCCCGGCGCTCCGCCGGCGTCGCGGCGACCGACGTGGCGAGATCGGCGGCCTCATCGGGCGGGAAGTGCGCCCGCGTCTGCACCAGGTAAGCCTGACCGCCGAACTGCGCGACCTCGTCGGTCGGCAGGTTGTCGTACACGTTGGAGATGTAGAGCAGGAAAACCCGGCCGCGCAGGAAGCCCAGCGATCGAAGCGGCCGGGTTGCGTCCAGCGAGACAGAGCTGACGTGAGCGGCATGTGGCGCGACGGTCTCCCTGGCGAGGTCGAGTACGTGCTGAGAGAAGTCGCACATGAGGTAGTGCAGCCGCTGGTAGTAGTCCTGGCCGTGGCAGTATCGGCGTCCCGGAACTCATCCAGGAAGACCTTCGCCTGGCTTCCGTTGCCCACCCCGAGCTCGGCCACATAGAGCTGGTCTGGCAGCGCCCCGGCCAGCGCCAGCCCGTCCCAGATGGAGAACAGCTCGGTGACCAGCTCGCGGGCTGCGTCGCGATTCCGCGCGTCGCTCTCCCCGCCGGGCAGGGCCTGCTCGTAGCCGTGGCCGGCGGCCTTCTCCCACTGCGCGAGCGCCGTCCAGTACAGCGCGTTGAAGTCCCAGATGCAGCTCTGTGTGCCGGGGCCCCAGTCCTCCAGGAACACTCGGCCGGCGCCGGTGTCGCGTAGTCGTCGCGCGGTGAGGTCCTTCAGTGCCACGCCGCTGGCGCGCCGGACGTCGACCGCGATCTCCCAGCGGTAGGGCGGCGGGCCGCCGGATGCGGCGGCTGGTCGGGACTGACCGGGGTCGCCGGATAGTCCAGAGGGGCCGGACGTCGACGACGTCGCGGAAGTTCTGCCGGTACTGAACCCAGTCACAGGTCACCCGCGCCCGGCCCAGGTCGTCGTAGCCTGCGTCGCTCGCCTCCGCCAGCGCTTCCACGACCGGCGCGACCGAGGCGGCGAAGTCCACCGGGTCCTTTCCCCGGAGGCGGGAGTGCGGCCGGAACTCGATCAGCATCGCTACAGCCCCTCCTGGGCGTGCGCCATGACCGCCCGCGGGCCGACTCCCGCGCGCTCGAGGATGTCGGGGACGCCGCGCTCGAAACCGAACGCCATCAGGTGCACCCCGCGGACGCCGGGAATCTGCGCGACCTGCTGGATCGTCTCCACGCACAGGGTGATGCCCTCGTCCGCCACCTGGTCTGCCGGGACGCCGCGAAGCCGGCGCCCCACGTCATTGGGCACGTAGATGCCGGGCACCTCGCTGCGCAGCACGTCCAGTACGCGCAGCGACCGGATCGGCCCGATGCCCGCGAGGACCGCACAGCGCTCGGTGACTCCGAGGTCGCGCAGCTCAGCCATCCAGGCGGCGAACTTCTCGACGTCGAAGACGTACTGGGTCTGCACGAATTCCGCTCCCGCGGCCACCTTCTTCGCCAGCCGCCGGGCCCGGAACGAGACTGGCGGCGCGAACGGGTTCTCCACCGTGCCGATGAGCCAGCCGGGCCGGTGCTCGAGACGCTGGCCAGAGATCAGCGCGCCGTCGCGGAGTGTGCGGGCCGTCCAGGTGAGCTGCACGCCGTCCAGGTCGAAGACCGGCCTGGCCTCCGGGTGGTCACCGAACCGCGGGTGATCCCCGGTGAGCAGCAGCACGTTCGGGATGCCGAGCGCCGCGGCGCCGAGCAGATCGGACTGCAGCGCGATCCTGTTCCGGTCGCGGCAGGTCAGCTGCATCACCGGCTCGACGCCGGCGGCGCGCGCGAGCACGCTGCCCGCCAGGCTGGACATCTTCACCTTGGCGCCCTGGCAATCGGTCACATTCGCGGCGTCGACCCAGCCGCGCAGCAGTCCCGCCTTCCGGGTAATTGCCTCGGGGTTGGCATCCCGCGGCGGGCCGATCTCGGCGGTGACGACGAAGCGCCCGGACGCGATAGCGGCTCGGAGCCCTCCCGCCGTACCAGCCTGACCGTCAGCGGGGCCGGTCAGGCCTGCTGCCCGGTGACGGTCACTGTGCTGCCCCAGCAGCGTCCCGGCGCAGATCAGGGCGCAGCAGCGGAGCCGGATTCTCCGGCGTAGCGGCGACCCAGAGACCCTCGTCCCGGCCCTGCCAGTAGTTGACCCAAGAGCTGCGGCCGAACTCGCGCCGGTCGACCGGGCGTTGCAGCAGGTCGAGGTCGGCGCCATGGCCCGTCCGCTCGCTTCGCTCGACCGCCACCACCCACACGCAGCGCATCTGAGGATGCACCTCGCACTGACCGGTGATTGACACGCCGCCGCACGGACCGTTGCGGAGCTGTTTGGGGCAGGTCATCGGACAGGCGTAGCCGGTGGCCGGCAGCGCGCACTGGCCGCACATCTGACAGCCGAAGATCTGCTCCTTGGTTATCCGCTCGCCTGCCGTGAACCACCTGCCAACTCGTGGATGGCGTTCGAGCTGGGCGGCCAGCCACCGATAGGAGGCCGAGGGGCCACGAGGGCATGCAGCGCGTAAGCAAAGCGTGCAGAGACCCGGGGCCGGGTCGGTCGTGGCCACCCGGAGGCCGGGCTCTCACTCGGCATACTGTCTCCCAGTAGTTGCCGCACTCGGTGACGAGTGACGAGTCGCATCCATGGTCGCAGCGGGCTCACCGGGTGTCGTCGGGCCGCGGGCCAACCGCCGCGCGTCCGGTTGTGCCCGGCGACAGTGCTCCGGCGAACGGTCATCCTGCGACTTTGCCGACGACGGTTCGTCGTAATCCGGTCAGGAATTTCAGTGACCACAACGGGCTAAGCGCTGCGCTTGTGCTGGGGCACAAGCAATCCGACGGTCGGCGGCTGCCCGGAAAATCCAGTTCGAGCCGTCTGTCCGCCGGTTAGGGACGGCGCGCGCGCAGGAAGAGCGACACGCCAGGAAGCGACCGGACCGGCAGGTACCGCTCGGCGACGATGATCGAGGTGAGCGCGGCGTTCACCAGCGGCGGGACCGCGCTGAGGTCACTTCCGGTAGAAGACTTGCGACGTAGCGCCACGACCGGGCGCAGCAACACGTTCCAGCTCCAGACCTGCTCGACGGTCAGTCCGGCCTTCTGGATCACCTCAACGAGGCCGGGCCTGCTGTAGCGGCGGACGTGCCCGACTTCATCGTCATGGGCGGACCACAGGGCCATGTCGCACGGTACGGCGATGAGCGCGGTGCCGCCGGGCTGCAGCACCCGAGCGATCTCGGCGGCTGCGAGGTAGTCCTCGTCGATGTGCTCAAGAATGTCGAACGCGGTCACCAGCCCGCACGACGCCGTGTCCAGCGGCAGGTGCCTGGCGTCGGCCCGGATCGCCGAGATGCCGCGTGCCCTGGCCACGTCGGCCACGGAGTCGGAGTACTCGAGCGCGACCGCCTCCCAGCCGTGCTGCTGCAGCACTCGGGTGTTGCCGCCTCCGGCCGCGCCGATGTCCAGTGCCCGCCCGGCCGCGGGCAGCCGTCGCAGCTGCCGGGCGAGGATGGCGCGGCGCTCCCGGTACCACCAGTGCCGGTCCTCGATCGACGTCAGGAGCTGGAGCTCAGCGGGCTTCATCGATACCTCCGGTGGAGATTCGGTCCTTGAAGGCGGTTGGAAAACTGGTGGCCCGCGCGGCGACGCGGATTGTCGTATCCGGCTGGCAGGCTAAGGGTATGTCCCGGTACCGGCTTGGACCCTCGCCCGCGCAGGAGGCGGTCCTGCTGCGGCATTGCTCGGATGCCCGGTACATATGGAATCTTGCGGTGGAGCAGCATCAGTGGTGGCGGGCAGGCCGCAAAATGGCGCCGGCGACAACGAACAGTGCCGACAGCTGACCGCGGCGAGGGCCGCGTGTCCTGTGGCTGGCCGAGGGCTCCCAGATGGTTCAGCAGCAGGCGCTGCGTGACTTCGACCAGGCCATACGCAACTTCTTCCATGGCACGCACCGTAAACCGTCGTGGCGCAAGGCCGGGCGGGATGACGGGTTCCGGATCGTCGGCCAGCAGGGCAACCAATGGGATGTACATCAGCTGAACCGCCACTCTGGGCACGTCCGCATTCCCAAGGCCTGTGGTTCTCGGTTCCGCTGGTCGCGTGAGATCCCGGAAGGGGTGAAGTCCTATAGGGTCAACCGGGATCGGGCTGGCGATATGGCACGTCGCGTTGGCGCACGTCCCGGCCCCCCCTCCCCGGTCCGGGTACCGGGAAGATCGTCGGCATCGACCGTGGCGTGACCGTGATGCTCGCGCTGTCGGACGGAACGATGCTTCAGGCTCCTGAGCCGAAGCAGACCAGGGTTCTTGCCAGGAAGCTGTCGAAGGCCAAGCGTGGCAGCAACCGCAGGAAACAGGCGAAGCTGGCGCTCGCGAAGGCCAGGGTAAGGAACGCCGACGCGCTGACGGACTGGGCGCACAAGGCCAGCACCGAGATAGCCCGCAGCTACGACGTGATCCGGATCGAAGACCTGAAGATCGCCAACATGACCCGGTCGGCCAGGGGACGGTGCAACTCCGGCTGGGATGTCAAAGCCAAGGCCGGACTGAACCGGGCCATCCTCCAGCAAGGCTGGGGAAAGATCGCCATCTACCTGGAGTACAAGGCTGCGGGCCGGGTCGAGAAGTCAGCCCGGCCTACACCAGCCAGCGCTGCGCGGAGTGCGGGACCGTGGACGCGAACAGTCGCAAGAGCCAAGCTCTGTTCGCGTGCACGTCCTGCGGATGCTCCTGCAACGCTGATGTGAACGCTGCCAGGAACATCGCGGCAGGGCATGCCGTGCGGGGAGGCATGGAACTAGCCAGCCGGTGAACCGCGAACCTCAGCTTCCGCTCCTTGTCGCGTAGCTGGAATCCCCCACCCTCAGGAGGGGGAGGATGCCAAGGCTCTTTCATACCGCATGGCATGGGCTGCCCGGCGCCGGGAAGGCCGGCCAGCGAGGCCGGTGCCCGCCAACCCGCGGCAAGCTAGCGACCCGCGCCGACCCGACCCGGGCGGTATCCGGGAGAATGCCCGGATGGACTCGTTCCCGCCCCCGTTCGTCGAGGCCCGCCTGCGGCCGGGTGTACGAGACCCGGCGGATCGTCCGCAGCACCGACGTGGCCCCGTCCGGCCGGCTGCGGCTGGACTCGGTGGCCCTGTATCTGCAGTCGGCCGCCGAAGACGACCTCGCCGATGCCGGGCTGGCCGAGCCCGTCGTGTGGCTGATGCGCCGGTGCCAGCTGTCCATCTCGTCGCTGCCCGCGGCCGGAGAGCGGCTGGCGATCCGAACCTTCTGCTCGGGGACCGGGCCGCGCTGGGCCGAGCGGACGACCACCCTGTGCGGCGCCGATGGCGAGTGGTCCAGGCGAGGGCCGTGTGGGCGGTCGTGGGCCAGGCAGACGGCCGGCTAGTGCCGTTGTCGGCGAGCTTCCTGGAGATCTACGGGCCGTCGGCTGGCGGACGGGTGGCCTCTGTCCGGCTGTCGCCCCCCCGCCCGGACAGTGCGGAAGTGGCTGATGGCCGGCCCTGGCCACTGCGAGCGACGGACTTCGATGAAGCAGGGCATGTCAACAATGCGGTGCACTGGGCCGCCGTAGAGGACGAGCTGGCGGTCAGCGGCTGGGTTCCGGCGGTGGCCGAGATGGAGTATCACCGGGCTATCAACCCCGGCTGTACTCCCGTGCTAGTCACCGACCGCCGCGACCGGGAGGCGGCCATCTGGCTGATGAACGGCGGCTCGATGCTGGCCTCGGCCTGGCTGGAGCGTTAGGACTAGCCGACGGTGATCGCGTCCAGCCGCTCCTTCAGGAACTCCGCCGACCCCACCGGCCCGTAGTCGCTCCGCCTGCCGAGCGGCGGCCGCAGTGCTTCGATCACCGCGTCGTGGTCGGTCTCGTAGAATGACGAGCGAGACGAGATCCTCGTCCGGCGCCTCAGCCTGCGGCGGCAGCACCCGGTGCCGGTTCGACTTCCACCGGCTTCCGCTCCACCGGGCCAGCAGGTCGCCGGTGTTGATGGTGAACGCGCCCGGCTGATACGGCGCGTCCTCCCAGCCGCCATCCTCGGTCCACACCTGCAGGCCACCGCGGCCCGGCTCGCGGTCGAGGACGGTGACGGTGCCGAAGTCGGTGTGCGGGCCGATCCGGTACTGGCCCGGCTCCGGTGCGCCTGTCAACGTCATGGGCGGATACCAGTTCACGTTCAGCGTGTGCGTCGCATGACCGGTATGCCGGGTAAAGAAATCGGTCTCCAGCCCCAGCGCGGCGGCGCATACCACGAGCAGCTCGTCCGCGAGCGACCGCATGGCCGCCAGGTAGCCGACGACTGCGGGCGCCAGGCCCGGTATCTCGGCGGGGTAGACGTTGGGCTGGAACCAGTAGCCGTCGACCGCCGGGTCCCCGGTCGGCTGATCGGCGCCGACCGCGAACGACTCCTTGAGATCCGGCGGAGTGGCCGTGCCCTCGGCATAGCCGTTGGCCTCGACGCCCGGCGGCAGCCAGCCGCGACCACCGACGGTGACCGCATAGCGCTGCTTTGTCTCGGCAGGCAGCCCGAAGAAGCCGCGTGCCTCGGCGCGCACCGCCGCGCGCAGCCCGCTTCCACGCCATGGCCGGTGACCAGGAAGAACCCGATGCGCTGCAGCGCGTCGTCCACCTGCGCGGCGACCGCGGTGCGGTCGGCCTGATCTCCGCTCCGCCACGGCGCGAGGTCGATGACGGGAACTGAGGAGGGCATGGCCTGACGGTATCAGCGCAATCGCGATCACTTCGATGAGGAGGGGAACGGGGTAGTGAGCGGCTGGCAGGCTGATAATGGCCGCAGCCGGAAGGACGACCTCCATGATCGAGCTCGACCAGCTGCGCACGGCCATCCCGGACGCTGCTGTCATCACCGACCCTGATGTCATCGCGGCCTACCGGCACGACGAGACGCCCGCGCTGACGCCTGGTCAGCCGTGCTGTGTCGTGCTGGCCCGTACGACACAGCACGTATCGGCCGCCCTCAGCTGGGCCCAGCAGCACCGGGTTCCGGTGTGTGCCACGGGGCGCGGGCACCGGCCTGGCGGGCGGGGCTACCGCGACCGACTACTGCCTGGTGCTGTCGACCGCCCGGATGGCGGCGATCCGGGAGCTCGACCCCGTCAATGAGATAGCGGTGGCCGAAGCGGGCGTGCTGACGGCCGATCTCGACCGCGCGGCGGCCGGTCATGGGCTGATGGATGGGCCCGATCCGAGCTCGAGTGAGATCTCCACGATCGGCGGCAACCTCGCGACGAAGGCCCACTGGTCCGCGCTGCGTGAAATACGGCGTCACCCGCGACTCCGTCCTCGGCCTGGAGGTCGTGCTCGCCGACGGCCAGGTCCTGTCTACCGGGGGGCGCACGGGAAGGTGTCACCGGCTACGACCTGACTGGCCTGTTCGTGGGCTCAGAGGGCACGCTCGGCGTGATCACCTCGGCCACCCTGCGGCTGCGGCCGCGGCCGGACCGCTATCCGCGCACAGTGGCGGCGAGCTTCGCCAGCTTTGGGGCGGCGGCCGGCGCGGTGTCGGCCATCCTGGCGGCTCGGCTGCGGCCGAGCATGCTGGAGCTCATGGACGCGGCGACACTGCGGGCCATCGACGAGTGGAAGAACACCGGGTTCGGCGGCGTGCAGGCGCTACTGATCGCCCAGGACGACGGCGATGAAGCCGACCGTGGCGTGGTGGCCATGCTGGAGATCTGCCAGCGCGAAGGCGCTGAGACGGCCCAGGTCTCCGCCTCAGATGCCGAGTCACGGCAGCTGCTCGAGTTGCGCCGGCTGTCGTACCCGGCGCTCGAGCGGCTCGGCGTCACGCTGACCGAGGACGTCTGCGTGCCGAGGAGCGCGCTGCCGGAGATGGTTGGCCGGATCGAGCGGGCGGCGCAGCGGCACGGAGTATTCATCGCGACCGTGGCGCACGCCGGGGACGGGAACCTGCATCCGCTGTTCGTGTTCGACCGGGGACTACCTGACGTACCGCCGAACGTATGGGCAGCCGCCGACGAGATCTTTCGCGGGGCGCTCGAGCTCGGGGGCACGCTGACAGGCGAGCACGGGGTCGGGATCATCAAGCGCCGGTGGCTGGCCACCGAGCTCGGGCCGATCTCCATGGCAGTGCATCACGCCATCAAGGATGCGCTCGACCCGGAGGGGATCATGAATCCGGGCAAGATTCTGTGATGCGCCAGTCTCGCGGCGCTGTGTGGCTTTCGGCATCGACTTCGCCCGCGCTGAATCGTCACCTCAGCCCGTTCCGGCCGTCGGCAGGCGATCCTGCAGCACCTGCATAGCCCGGCCGAGCCTCTTGTGCAGCACGGCCTGCCTCACCCCGGCGACAACCGCGGCCTGCTGGCAGGTGAGCTCGAGGTAGTGCGTCAGCACGACAGCCTCGCGCCCGTGCAGCGGCAGCTCCTGCAGCGCCCGGACGACTGGCAGCTGCGCGAAGCCGGGGCCGCCCGAATGGCGCGGCCGGGCACGCCGGCATCGCACAAGCACCTGCCGCTGCAGGAAGCGAGCGACGCTGTCGCTGGCGAGCGCTAGCGACGGTGGCAGCGCCGCGAGCGCGGCCGTGGCTACTTCCTCGGCAGCGTCCTGGTCGCCGGTCAGGAGTGCAGCCAGACGGACGAGCTGTCGGTACCATGCTTCTATGGGGCTGGCAATCCACCGGCGGCCCGGCCCAGGGGGCCGTGTCTCGGTGTCGCACATGGACGCTCCACAAACGAGGTCCGCCGTTTCTCGGCGACCATAACGGTAATGGTCACTTTAGGAAGGAACCGGAAGATAAGTCAAGAGAAATGACTGGAATCTTCTGGTCACTTCGGCAGGATGGGCTCATGCCCGGTGATGACTGGCGGCGACTCGCCGACTACGTCGTGGCACGCCGAGTGGAACTCGGCATGCGAGAGCGCCGCGCGCTGGCAGCCGCGACCGGTGTCACCGACCGCACTCTCGGCAAGCTCGAAAACGGGCACCGGGTGTCACCGAGCACGCTGGCCGTGATTGAGAACGAGCTTGGCTGGTCTCCCGGGTCTGCCCCCGCACCCCCCCCGGCGGTGAGCCGGGCCTGGCAGCTGGCACCGACGACAGCCAGTACTCCGATCCGACGCTGCGTCACCTCGCCAGCACACCCGGACTGCCGCCCGACGTGGTGCGGGGGCTCGTCGCGCTAGCGCGTACCTGGCGCGATGGCGAGGATGGCGAGGATGGCGCCGGCGAGGCGATGCAGCGGCGCGCGTAACTCCTGTTACAAGCAGATCCAGGCCCCGAGCACCTCCAGGCAGATGCCGGGTCCGCCGCCCGTCCGAGAGGGCGTCGGAGTGGGTGTCGGCGTGCCGGGTGCCTCCTGACCTGCTGTCGTGGCCGGGACCGGCTGCGACGTAGCCGACGGTGCAGTACCTGCGGTCGATGAGCGCGCCGCCACGGGCATCGCCGACGGCTGCGGCTGCGCGACTATCGGCGCCGACGGCGTGGCGCCGGGACGGCCCGGGCCGGCTCCCGACCCCGGGCGGCGCCACCGCCGCGCCCGCCGGGTTCCGGCCCGCGACGGCAGGGCCATGCACTGTGGGCGCCACTGCGATGGCAACCGCCGCCGCGCCTGCCGTGGCGGCCACCGCGATCGTCGCCGCCGCACGCAGGCGTAGCAGCCTGCTGATGGCACGCAGCCACGTCCCGCCCAGCGCGAGCGTGATCAGGGCCGCAGCGGGAGCGGCGTTACGCGGCGCCTGGCTGGCTCCATCGCCTGTAGCCCGGCCCGGCATGGCTGCTCGCTGGCGGCCTCCGCTCAGCGCGGTGGAGACGATGACCTCCAGGTCGCCGTCGGCCCGGCGGCGGACGATGGCGCTGAGACCCGCCGGTAAGGCCTCGTGCTGCAGGCGGATCACGT
>CAVQZV010000010.1:0-1244738 GCA_963718765.1 uncultured Actinomycetota bacterium | reverse complement strand
GTTATGTGACCGCTGGACCAGTACGTATTGCTGCCGCTCCCGCCGGAGATGGCCGAGCGGGCCATCATCGAACTCGGCGGTGAGCGGCACCTCGTGGTGCGCGGCCCGAGGCCGGAAGCCGGTGCTCGTCGGGGCCGTACGACCGCTGACGGCGAGGCCGAGGTGAAGTTGCCCGTCTACACGGTCGGCGCGAAGGTCGCCACGCGCAAGGCATACGGCGACGCGCTGGCCGCGCTCGGGGCGCGCCGGGACGTGGTCGCGATGGACGGCGAGGTCAGCAACTCAACGTACGCAGACGAGTTCGCCCAGAAGTATCCCGAGCGGTTCTTCGAGATGTACATCGCCGAGCAGCAGCTCATCGCCGCCGCGGTCGGCTTCAGTGTGCGCGGCTACCGGCCGTTCGCCTCGACGTTCGCCGCGTTCTTCAGCCGGGCCTACGACTTCATCCGGATGGCGTCGATCTCGCGGGCCAGTATCTCCTTGTCCGGTTCGCACGCGGGTGTCGAGATCGGGGCCGACGGGCCGTCCCAGATGGCGCTGGAAGACCTGGCGATAATGCGCGCCGTGCACGGCTCGACGGTGCTGTACCCGAGCGACGCCACCAGCGCCGCGGCTCTCGTGGGGTCGATGGCGGACCTGGAGGGCGTCTCCTACATCCGCACGACGCGCGGCGCCTACCCGGTGCTGTACCCCGACGGGGAGCCGTTCCCGGTCGGCGGCGCCAAGGTGGTACGCAGCAGCGACGCCGACCAGGTGACGCTGGTCGGCGCGGGCGTGACGCTGCATGAGTGCCTGGCCGCCTCCGATCAGCTGGCCGCCGATGGCATCCGCGCGCGAGTCATCGACCTCTACAGCGTCAAGCCCGTCGATACCGCCGCGCTGACCGCGGCGGCAGCGGCGACCGGTGGCCGTTTCGTGCTGGTGGAGGATCACCACCCGGAGGGCGGCCTCGGCTCGGCGGTACTCGGCGCGCTGACGGAGGCGGGCCGGGCGGACTTGTCTGTCGAGCACCTGGCCGTGCGCAATATGCCCGGCTCGGGAACGTCCGCGGAGCTGATGGATGCAGCCGGCATCAGCGCCGCGCATATCGCGGACGCTGCTCGCCGGCTCTCGGCGGGTCGGGCTGACCGGGTCCCCGGCCGGCTAGCGCGCGTCGTTGCGCGCGAGCTGCGTGTCCCGCAGTTCGGCGTGCATCTCCCACGGTGGCTGGGGGAGCGTGTGCCCGGTCTCCAGCAGCGACTTGAGGTTCGCGCAGACAGCCGGCCAGCCGACCGAGACGGCCTCGTAAGAGTCCTGGTCGGCGAGGTTCTCGTGGCTGACGGTGAGCCGGACGATATCGCGGTACGGAGTGAGGTCGAACGTGACGACGGACGGACCGTCGTCGGGCCCCGCCGAAGGCTCGTCAGCGGGCACTGTGGCTGGTGCGTCGAACGTCAGCACGAGGCGCTTGCCGGGGACGGCTTCGATCACCGTGCCGACCACATCCGCGATGCCGGATCCGTCGGTGCGCACGTGTTCCCAGGTTGAGCCGGGCTGCCAGGCCGAGATGTTGCTGTGCCCCCAGTACGCGGCGGTCAGTTCGGCGTCCGTGAGCGCGTGCCAGACCTTCTCCGGGGTGCTCTCGATGTAGGTGACGTACACGAACGTCGGCTTGCCGGTCATGGGCTGCCCCTCTGCTTGCTGCTTGATGGCGCTCAGCGCGCTCAGGCGCGGGCGCTCGAACTTGCTGATCCACCGCTCCCCGATGTCGTGAATCGGAACCGGGTTGAGGTAGTGGAGCTTGGTCCGGCCCCGCCAAACCGTGCTGATCAGGTTGGCGGCCGCGAGCACGCCCAGGTGCTGCGTCGCAGACTGGCGGGCCATGCCGAGCTGCTCGCACAGCTCGGTGAGCGTCTGGCCGTTCCGCTGATGCAGGCGGTCGAGCATGGTCCGCCGGGTCGGGTCGGCCAGCGCCTTGAAGACGCGGTCAGTGTCTTCGGCCACGCCACCATTATGCAGGTGGATACCTGCATGTTGTCAAATCCTCGTCCCGCATCGGACGCGCCGGTCAGGCACTAGAACTCGGTGACGCCGGCATCCGGCGAGAGCTCGTGGGCGGTCACGAACTTCGACTCGTCCGACGCCAGGAACAGCACGGTGTCGGCCACGTCCTCGGGCTGGGTGATGTCGACCGGCATCATGTTCATGAACATGACGCCCAGCCGCTGGTCGTCGGCAATCGCGGCGCCGAGCTCGGCCTGCATTCCCCCCGACCCCATCGGGGTGCTCACGCCGGTCGGGTGCACGCTGTTGACCCGGATGCTGAACCTGCCCAGCTCGGCGGCGAACGCCTTTGCCATGCCCCGCACGGCGAACTTGCTCGTGGTGTACGGGACCATGAACGGCTGTACTTTGATGCCTGCCGCCGAGCTGATCAGGATGATGGAGCCCCCGCCCGCCCTGACGAGATGCGGGGCCGCCACCATCACCGTGTTCCAGGTGCCGGTCACATTCGTGCTGATGGTGTCGGCGAAGATCTGCGGCGTGACCTTGTCCCAGGGTTTGGGTACGCAGATGCCCGCGTTCGCTACCACGACGTCGAGCCGGCCGAGTCGGCCGACGGCGTCGTCGACGATGGTGCGCAGCGCGTCGAGATCCCGGATGTCAACGATGCCGTCGATCACTCGCCGGCCGGTCTTCTCGATCAGGCTGACCGTCTCGGCCAGGTCGGCAGGGGTCGCTGAGTCGTAGACGACGCTGGGCAACGGTGCGCACACGTCGACGATGATCACATCGGCGCCTTCCTCGGCCAGCCGCAGCGCGTCGGCGCGGCCCTGCCCGCGCGCTGCGCCGGTCACCAGCGCAACCTTGCCTGCGACGCGATTACCCATATGTCTCACCGCTCCCTGTTTCCTGAGCAGGGCCAGGTGCCCCGGCCGCTTGCATTCCATGCTTGTGCATGGCGTCGTGAGATGAGAGCTTCGGGCCATGGACATCACGGCGGAGGATCGCTTCGCGATTCAGGATCTGTACGCGAGGTACTGCCAGACCGTCGACCAGGGCGATGCGGAGGGCTGGTCGGACACCTTCACCGAGGACGGCAAGCGCATCTATGACGACAACCCCGGCGTGCCCGGCCGGGCCGGCCGGACGTTCACCGGCCGTGCCGAGCTTGTGACGATGCAGTCGGTCCCGAGGAAGCTTCGCGTCCGGCACTGGCATGGACTGCCCGTCCTGACGGACAAGGGCGACTATCTCGAGAGCGTCGTCTACGGCATGGTCGTCGACATCTCGCAGGATCCGCCGGCTGTGATGGCGCACTTCACCTACACCGACGAGCTGGTGCGGGCTGCCGACGGCAGCTGGCGGATGCGCTCGCGTGCGTCCGCACGCGATGTGCTCCGGGACTGATGTTCTGCAGGAAATGTTTCCACCCTCAATTTCCGCTGAGCTAACGCCGATAATGGATGCCAAGGCGAGAAAACGAACGGCGAAAGAAACTGGCAGGGTATAGAGTCAGCGCCAATGCGATGCTGGTGCTGGATAAACGGTGTCTGCTTACTGTTAGGAATCTTTCCCGGCCGCGCCCCCGACGCCGCCGGCGGTTACCCGGACAGAAGCGCCATTGTAGTCAGGCGACAAAATCTCGCGGCGCTGGTTGGGTTGTCAGAACACGCACCTGCTCCGGCAGCGCGTCTGAGGCTCCGTGGGACGCCGCTGCCGACCCGCGCCAGGTCCTGCTCTGCCCATGCGCGCTTGTGCACATCCCGGGTCGGCCGCTAATACCGTGCGGGCTTGCCCGTCAGATCGTGCAGGTCCGACTTGCACCCAGCTGATTTCGCCGTTCGTCTGCCTGTATGGCGGTACTACAAAGTCTGGAACCTCCGGGCGCCACCGGCCTGAACACGTCAGCAGTTCTGCCGCGAATTGGCAGGCATTTGCGTCCGCGCCCTGCTATTTTCGCTCCACTTTGTGTCCTATCACGAATGGGCAAAGTCACAATGCGATTGGCAACCGCGCCCCTGCGCCACCGGATCGCGTCACCGGTGCCGTTGAAGTCTGCGCCGGTCACGCCGTGATAACAGCACTCTTTAGATCTTGAAGGGATCAGCGGTCCGCTGGTACCTTCTGCTCAAGCCGAGCGGGCAAAGATCAACGCTGATCGGCTCGTGGGGCCTTTCTCCCGAGAGGAGCCGTAAGGACCATGTTCAGGATTGGGAGCGCCCGCATTGGTGCGGGAGTAGTAGCTGTTGCCGCGGCTGCGGCACTCATAGCGGGCTGCGGATCCAGCGGCTCGCCGTCCAGCGGTTCCACATCGAGCTCAGGGGCGGGGAAGATCCGGATGGCGATCTTCTATTACAACCCCAGCCCGTACGGGATCGCATCGCTCAACGGCGCGAAGGCAGAGGCCGCGAAGCTGGGCGTCCAGCTTGACGCCTTCGACGCCAACAACAACCCGCAGTTGCAGTCGACGCAGATCCAGGACGCGATCACGACCGGCAAGTACAAGGCCTTCTGGGTCTGGGGTCTCAACGACCCGGCACTGACGCCGGTCATCAACAGCGCGATCGCCGCCGGCATCAAGATCGCCTCCGCCGACTACACCTGGGGGACGCTGGACCAGCAGAACACCCTGGCGGGTGACTCGAAGTTCGTCACGACCGTCGGCCAGTCGATCGGCCCGGAGGCGGCGAACGAGGAGGGGGTGATGAACTCGGCCTGCACGAAGGCGGTCGGAAGCGGTCACTGCAACATCGCCTTCCTTCCAGGCCTTTCCAACTTCCCGACTGATACGGTCCGGATCAACGCGATGACGGCGTACTACGGCGCAAAGTCGAACTACACCTTCACGGTCATGCCGCCCGGTAACTACGACCAGACGGCATCACAGGCCGTCGCCCAGACGTTCTTCACCGCGCACAAGGACATCAACGTGTTCGCCACGTTCGGCGACCAGATGGCGGCCGGGGCGATGACCGCGTTGGGCCTGGTCGGCGGCTACACCCCCGGCAAGAACATCCTGATCATCGGGTACGGCGGCGCGGAGGAGCTGGTCAACCAGGTCAAATCCGGGGCCGTCTACGCCACCCTCGGCCTGTATCCGGCCTCCGAGTCGGTGCTCGGCATCCAGTACCTGTACGACGCCCTGAACGGGAAGTCGGTGCCGAACGTCGTCAACATCATCAACCCGACAACGCGCCCGGCGATCATCGACCAGGCGTTCCTGAAGGCGCATCCGAACTTCACGCCGGACTGGACGCTGACGGGAGCCTTGGGATAGGTCCACAGATCAGCTAGCCGAAGATCGAGGACGAGCCGGAATCGAGGACGAGCCGGATGGATGCAGCGACAGTCGCATCGGTCCGGCTCGTCTCGATTGGCAAGCGGTACTCCGGCACCAAGGCGCTTGACAACGTCAGCGTGGACATCGCCGGCGGGTCTGTGCATGCGCTCGTCGGGGCAAACGGCGCCGGGAAGTCGACGCTCGGGAAGATTGTCGGCGGCGTGGTTCGTCCCGATGAGGGACAGCTCTTCGTCGACGACCGGCAGGTTCGGTATGCGACCCCGCGCGACGCCCGCCTCGACGGGATCGCGATGATCGCGCAGGAACTCTCGCCGGTCCCGCACATGAGCGTGATCGAAAACGTGTACCTCGGCATCGAGCCGCGTCGCTCCGGGTTTGTCCAGCGCCGCACGATGCGCGCGCAGTACGACGAGCTCGTGTCCCAGTGGGGCTTCGAGCTCGACGGCAACGCCAAGGTCGGTGCCTTGCGCACCGCCGACAAGCAGAAGGTGGAGATCCTGCGCGCGGTCGCGTGCAACGCACAAGTGATCGTGATGGACGAGCCAACCTCGTCGCTCACCAGCGTCGAGACCACGACGCTCCACCGGATGATCCGCGCGCTGCGCGAAAGCGGCCGGACGATCGTCTACGTGAGCCACTTCCTCGACGAGGTGCTCGACCTCGCCGATACGGTGACGGTGCTGCGCAGCGGCCGCCTCGTGCGGACGGCGCCGACTGCGGCGGAGACCGAGGACAGCCTCGTTGCGGGCATGTTCGGTGCCGCTGCGGAAGCGGAGCACTTCGACAAGCCGGAAGGCTCGACGGCACCGGTGGTACTGCAGGTGTCTGGCCTGCACCGCGAGGGCGTGCTCCGGGACATTTCCTTGCAGATCCGGGCTGGCGAGATCGTCGGCCTCGCTGGCCTGGTGGGCAGCGGCCGCAGCGAGCTCGCCCGCGCGATCGCGGGCGCTGACCCGATCAGCGGCGGCACGATCGCTGTCGACGGCATCACCCGGCATATCCGTTCGCCCGCGGATGCGATGGCTGCTGGGATGGCCTTCCTGCCCGAGAGCCGCACGGACGACGGGTTGTTCATCGATCTCTCCCTGGCAGCCAATACGACGTTCGCGGACCTGCGCGCCGTCGCCTCCCCCGTGGGGGTGCTGCGACGCGCAGTCGAGCGCAGCAAGACGAAGACGCTCCTGGACTCGCTGTCGGTCGACCCGCCGAATCCGTCAGCGAAGGTGGCAAACCTTTCCGGCGGCAACCAGCAGAAGGTCTTGTTCGCCCGCTGGCTGTTCCGCAATCCGCGCGTGCTGATCCTCGACGAGCCGACGCGCGGCGTCGACGTTGCGGCGCGCGCCGCCATTCATCGCCTGATCAACAACCTGGCCGACGCAGGCACGGCCGTGCTGATGATCTCGTCGGAAATCGAGGAGGTGCTCGGGCTCGCTCATCGCGTACTCGTGATGCGCCGCGGCTCGATCACCCGCGAGTTCGAGGCCGACCCGCCGATGGAGGCAGTGATGGAGGCCGCGTTCGGCCTCGGAGGGAGCACGACCGCATGAGCGTGCAGCCGTCCGACCCCGTGGCCGGGGACCCGGTCGTGGTCGGGGATAACGTCAGTGCCGCTGCGATAGCCGCTCCGCGCGTTCGCTCGGCGCACCGGATCAGAGCCGAGCACGTTCGGGACTACGGCATCGTCGCCTTCTTCGTCGCGCTCTTCGTGTACTTCTCGGTCGCCTCGAACGTCTTCCTGACCTCGCAGAACCTCCTCAACCTCGTCAACCAGAACGCGACCATCGGGATTGCCGCCTGCGCCGTGACACTTACGATCATCGCCGGCAACTTTGACCTCTCGCTCGGGTCGATCTTCGTCCTCAGCGAGGTACTAGCCGCCTACGCCGCCGTCCACTACGGGGTGGCCTGGGCGTTCCCCGTCGCGATCCTGTCCGGGGCTCTGATGGGGGTCGTCAACGGGCTGCTGAGGACGAAGCTAGGCGTGAATTCATTCCTCGCCACGCTGGCGACCGCGCTCACGTTCGGCGGCATCGCCGTCGGGGTGACTAAAGGCGGCCTGCTGATCACGCCCACCAGCAAGACGTTCACGTTCATCGGTCAGCACAAGATCGGCGGTATCCAATACCCCGTCATCATCTTCGCGGTGGTGGCGATCATCCTCCAGCTCGTGCTCGCCTATACCGTCTTCGGCCGCCACCTCTACGGCGTCGGCGACAACGCGAACGCAGCCCGGCTGTCGGGACTCAAGATCAACCGGATCGTGATCCTCACCTTCGTGATCACCGGCGCAGCCTGCGGACTTTCCGGCCTCATCGACGCGTCCACGACCGGGTCGGGGACGAGTGACATGAGCGGCCTGGGCGGCCAACTGGCGCTGCTCGCGATCGCCGGCGTGGCCCTCGGCGGCAGCAGTATCTTCGGCGGCGTCGGCTCAGTCTGGCGGACTGTGGTCGGCGTGCTGATCCTGGCCATGATCACGAACGGCTTCGACCTGCTCGCCGTGCCCGATTACTGGCAGAACATCGTCCGCGGCGTCCTGATCATCGTCGCGGTCGCGATCGGCCTGGTGGTCGAACGCCGTTGAGCCTTCGACCAGGCAAAACTTTGGGGTGAGCGATGGGATTTGCTCCCAATCTGCTCCCACCGCGCCCACCAGTCTCGGGCTGACCGGGTTGGCGGACCCAGGCAGCACCGCCGGCGCCGCCGTGAACACTCAGGACGTCGCCTAGGTCACGCCTAGGTCGGTGCCAACGCGCATCGAATTCCGCCCGCTGGCCGCCATGACGAAATGCCTGGAGGCGGCCAGTTGGGTCACTGAATGTGACCCCCGACTGCGCCGGGCGCGCAAAGAGGCTTCGATATGCGCTGCTGGCAGATCGCTGCGTCATTTCGCCTTGGTGCTCCTGAGTTGGATGATCTGCGCGCTGCGGCTTGCCAATGGTGAAGTTGGCAGCGTATGCGTCGAGCCGTCGGACGCCACGATCTCCGCGGCCACCCTCATCGCGGACGGCACCACCGACCGGCTCGACCCGGTCGCCACCGACTACGCCCTCGCCCAGCTGATCAGGGGCGTGAGGCTCAAGCTCTACCGCGGCGGTGGCCATGCGCTCTTCGCAGGCGCCTGCCACGTCGGGACTGAGACCGTAGTGGACCACGTTGTCGGGGGCGCGCTACCGTGAGGTTGGCGTTTGAGGGCGCCTCCGGGTTCGCGGGAAGGACTGAGTCCACCTCCATCGGCAAACGGCAGACGTGGCAACACTGAGCGCCATGATCGTCTCTCAGCCTGACGCGGACCCTGGCTGGAGGAGGAGACGAGTCATGCCCGCACTTCCCGGCCGTCCCGATCTTGACCAGCTGCGCCGCCAGGCCCGTGAGCTGCTGCGCGCCGCCGCGGCCGGCGACGAACCTGCGCTGGGTCGCATGCACGTGGCGTCGCAGGAGCTAACGCTGTCCGCCGCCCAGCTCGCCATCGCCCGCGAATACGGCTGTCCGAGCTGGCCGAAGCTCCGCGCTGAGGTCCTTCGCCGCCAGGCCGGCACCCCACCGGACGCTGACGGCGTGGCCGTCGCCAAGACCGCGCCCAGTCCCGAGACGGCGTCCCCCACCGAATCGGCGCCGAAGTCCTGGCAGGAGATGCGCGAGTGGTGCGCCCGCCTGCTGGAGTCGCGGACCGGCCAGGGCGTAGCCGCCTGGAAGGAGCGAATCGCCGCCGGTCCCCCGCGAACCGAGCCGACGAGCCAGCCCTGCGCAGGTGGCTGTCCGCCGAGGGCGTCACCGGCTACGCCCAGGCGCTGCTGGTGTGGGAGACCTTCGGTTGCCCGGGATTCCTCGTCGCCGACGCCGACGAACTCATTGACAGGCAGTACGCCGACTGCCCGCAACTGCGGCCAGTCTTCGACGCGGTGCTCGCAGCCCTCCCCGCACTTCCCGGGCCAGTCACCGTCCAGGCGCGCGGCACGCTCGTTTCGCTGGTCTCGCCCCGCCGCACGTTCGCCGTGCTGATGCCGACGACGAAGTCCCGCGTCGACCTCGGCCTGCGCCTCGACACCACCGAGCCTGGGGGGCGGATCCGGCCAGCAAGGGATCTCGGCCAGGCCACAGTCCGGATCCCGCTGACCACCCCCGTCGAGGTAGACGACGAGGTCCGGGCCTGGCTCACGAAGGCATACGACGAGAACACCGCGCCGCCAACCGGGAAACCACGCCCGCCGGCCAGGCCCAAGCCCGTCCTCGGCACGATGAAAGTCGTCATCGAGGGAACCGAACTCCCCGGCCTTACCTGCCAGCCCGAACCCGACGGCCCCGTGCACCGCAACATCCACGTCGCCCTGGCCACCACAGCCAAGGGGATCGCCGAAGGCCAGCCCTGGCTGAACGTCCCCCTCAAACCTGGGCTGGCCGCCGAACCTTTCCCCGGCGACGCCAAGCAAACCCGGTGGGAGCTCACCGTGACGGTCCGCGGCAGCGCCAGCGACGGCTACGACTTCACCGGCCCGTCCGTCGGCGGCGACCGGACAGACCGGCACCTCGGCCTAGTCTGGGGGGACGTACCCGGCGACGGCACGCTGCAGCTGTTCCGCGGCGCCAAGCTCCGTCTCGTCGACGTTCCGCCCGACCTCATCACCGATGCCATGCGCCCCGGCCGCTGCCTTGTTGCCCGGGTGCGCCTGACCGATGACAGGGGTAACCCGGTCTGCGCTCGCCTGCGCCCCTCGCACCTCACCTGGTCCGCAGAGCCGATTTGACCGCCGCCAGCTCGAGAAGCCAGCGGAGTGTGGCCAGGCCATCGCCCTTGCGCAGTCCAAGCGGCGTGGCGTATGGCGCCAATCTCTGGGCGAACGCCCCCGGGTAATCGAAGACGCCCCGGATGGCGTCTGTCACGAGGTGGTCGACCGCCTGTGGGTCATTCCGCTCCGCAAGCAGATCGGCCGCGATTCGCGACGGCCTGGTGACGGGGAGGCCTGGACTGCTCGCGGCCTGGCAGGGTGAACTCGTGGCGGTCGGCGGGAAGGTCGCCGATACCGTACAGCGCTGCGGCTGAGCGATGGGACACCACACCCTGCGCAGCAGTCCGTTCCCATGGCGGGACTTCGGGTGCGAGCTCGAGCCAAGCGGCACACAAGTCCAGCTGGTCAGCCGGGAGCACGCCGACAAGCCTGTACACGCCATGCGCCACCCGATCGAGTACGCCGCTCCCGCGATAAGCCTGGTGATGGTCGCTGGCGGCACACGTGCCGCTTCGGCCTGGCGGCGTGTGATAAGACCCCACTGGTCCTCAGGGACATCGGCGAGCCGAGAGAGGGTGGAAGCGAAGGGCATACTTCACTAGCCCAGAGTTGAGCTGCTTTGCAGTAGCCGAACTGAGTGACCACTGCAAAGCAGCTCATAAACGATTGGCTTTGAAGTCATGTCATCGGGATCGCCCGCAGGATGCCACTGTCGCGGCGGCAATCCTGCTCCCAGCCAGATCAGGGAAGAAATGAATCCCTGGTCAGCCACGTCGACCGCAGTGATGCGGCTCCGCTTCGCTCCCAAGCTTCGTAGCCGCAGGCAATCGCAACTCGGCACTGAGTACGAAAATAGCCTGTTAACTGCAGCATCTTTGGGTGAGCGATGGGATTTGAACCCACGACATCCAGGACCACAACCTGGCGCTCTGCCAACTGAGCTACGCCCACCATCGCAGCCAGGCGCACTAGCGCCGTGGCAGCCTACGCAGCATACCGGGCAAGGTCTCAGACTGCAGAATCGGATTGAACGCCAGCCGCTGGCCCGCGCTGCGCGGCAACCCGGGCGGCGACCCGGGCGGCGACCTCGCGGGCCGTCGCGGAGTCCGGGCCTGGCATCGGTACGAAGATCACTTCCCGGTAGTACTGCAGTTCCCTGATGCTTTCCTGGATGTCCGCGAGCGCCCGGTGCCCGCCGTGCTTCTCGGGGCTGGCGAAGTAGGCCCGCGGGTACCAGCGCCTGGCCAGCTCTTTCACGCTGGAGACGTCGATCATCCGGTAATGGAGGAAGGCGTCAAGCTCGGGCATGTCCCGGGCGATGAAGGACCGGTCGGTGGCGATCGAGTTGCCGCACAGCGGCACCCTGCGGGACTCGGGCACGTGCAGGCGGACGTAGGCGAGCACGAGCTCCTGCGCCTCCGCCAGCGTCACGCCCGAAGCCAGCTCGGACAGCAGGCCAGAACTCGTGTGCATGTCCCGTACAACGGGCAGCATGCCGTCGAGTGCCTCGGCTGGCGGCTTGATGACGACGTCGATGCCGTCGTCGAGCGGGTTCAGCTCTGCATCGGTGACGATGCAGGCGATCTCGACGAGCGCGTCGCTCGCGAGGTCAAGCCCGGTCATCTCGCAGTCAATCCAGACGAGCTGGTCAGTCACCAGCCCAGCTTAGGTGATCAGCGGCGGCCATCAGGCCAGGTGCGGCCCCCCGCGGCCGACCTGCCAGAGCGGCGATGTGCGCGGGCACGGGGATGTCGCCAGGCAGCACCGGATCCGGCTCCGCCGGCCCGAAGGCCAGCGCGGCGGGCAGCACCCCGGCCCAGATGCCCGAGTCGTAGTCCTCTTCGTCGTCCTTCGGCCCGCCAGAGCGCACCTTGACCGACGCCTCGTCGAGCGGCAGGGCCAGCACCGCCGTGGCGGCGAGTTCCTTGCGGGACGGCTCTCGGCAGTGTTCCCAGCGGCCCGGCACGAGGTGGTCGGTGACTGCTCGCAACGCGGCCTGCTTCTCATCCGGGTCCACAACCAGTCGCGCAGCTCCGAAGATCACCGCACTCCGGTAGTTCATCGAGTGGTGGAACACCGCCCGGGCGCACACGAGGCCATCGAGCAGCGTGACCGTGACGCAGACCTGATGTTCCGCCGCGGCGAGCAGCGACCGGTTCGCCGACGAGCCGTGCAGGTAGAGAGTGCCGCCGATGCGCCCGTAGCCGGTCGGGAGCACCACCGGCACACCGTCAATGACCACCCCGAGATGGCAGACCAGCCCCGCGGCGAGTACCTCGTCCAGTGAGCCGCGATCGTCACGGCCTCGCTCCCTGAGCCTGTGCAGTTCTGTCCGCGGGCTGGACGATAGCGGCTGGCTGGCCTCGTCCGGCAGGTCACTGTCCCGAGATGTCCTCATAGTGAATAAGCTACCGGTGGCCCAGCAGCGGAGTGGAACATGGCAGACGGCAGCAACGGTCGAAGCGGCATCCCCGGCGTGCCTGGCGTGGAGAATCCGCTGGGCCTGGCCAAGTGGCTTGGCGAGGCGGGCCTGACTGACCTAGGTGAGCTGCAGGGAGTGCAGCTCATCGCCGGCGGCCGGTCCAACCTCACCTACCGGCTCGACCTCGATGGCGGGAAGATCGTGCTCCGCCGCCCGCCCCTCGGGCACGTGCTGCCGACTGCGCACGACATGAATCGCGAATACCGGGTGCTGACCGCGCTGGCCGGAACCGCCGTTCCGGTGCCGGTCGCGCTGGCCAGCTGCTCCGATCCCGACATCATCGGGGCGCCGTTCTATCTCATGCGGTTCGTCGACGGCCTCGTGCTGCGGTCCGCCGAGGATGGCGCCGTGCTCTCGGAGGAACAGGCTGGCGAGCTCTCGAACCTCCTGGCTGAGACGATGGCCAGTATCCATGGCGTGGACGTCGAGGCCGTCGGACTCGGCGACTTCGGCCGTCCAGCGGGCTACCTGGCCCGGCAGCTCAGCCGCTGGCAGCGGCAGCGGGAACTGTCCAATACCAGAGAACTGCCCGGATACGAGGAGCTGGTGCAGCGGCTGGCCGCCGGGCTGCCCGACTCGGCCGACGGTACCCTGGTGCACGGCGATTTCCGGCTCGACAACACGCTGGTGCAGCTCTCGCGGCCGGCCCGGATCGCAGCAGTGGTCGACTGGGAGATGTCAACGCTCGGCGATCCCCTAGCCGATCTCGGCCTCACGCTGTCGTACTGGGCCGACGGTGCACATGCGTCGGCCGGGCACACCCGAGGCGACGCTGCGGGCGAGCGTGACATCGCTGCCGGGCTTCTGGAGCCGGGAGCAGTTCGCGGCCCGGTACGCGGAGCTGACCGGTCGCGACGTCAGCGGGATCGGCTACTACATCGCGTTCGGCTACTTCAAGCTTGCCATCGTGCTCGAGGGCATCCACGCGCGGTTCCTGCAGCACCAGACGGTCGGCGAAGGGTTCGAGCGAGAAGGCCAGGCAGTGCCCGCCCTGATCGAGCGCGCCCACCAGCTGCTCGACACGCTCAACTGAAAACACCCGGCCGGTGACGGCCGGGTGTCAGGAGCTTGAGTTGAGGCCCGGCGCCCCGCTCTCGCCGGGCCTCACTAATGTGACGCGATACTCCGGCACGAGGTTCACAGGGTTCCGGGGATTCTTCGCGAAATTCTCCGGCCTGCCCGTCGCCCGCTGACCTACGGGGCGCCGCAGTTCGGGTTGCACATCCGCTGGGAGACCGCCTGGATGAATACCTGGCCGATCTCGGCAGGGTTGGTGACATGGAAGGCGGCGCCGCCGGTGGCGTTGGCGATCTTCTGCATGGCGCTGAAGTCGCCCTTGTTCCCGAACATCAGGATCACGATGTCGATTTTCTTTCCGGCGTTGTAGAGCTGCTGCAGCTGTGACAGCAGCGAGTTGATCGAGATATCGCCGGAGGCGCTGTCGACACCGGAGGTCAGCACAACGATGGCGTTGGAGTAGTTGGGCGCATACGTACTGGTCATCATCTTGTAGGCGTCCAGGATCACGGTATGCAGCGCCAGGGTTCCGTTGGGCGAGGTCGTCGTGGTGGCGTCGATGTCCAGGATCTGCTGCCGCCGCAAGATCATGCCGTAGTCCGCTGACAGCGCGCCAAGCGGCATCAGCTCGTGGTACGGACTGCTCGCCAATGACGACCTGCCCATCTCCCACAGGCCCATCTGAGTGGAGTCGGGAAACAGGCCGAGGCCTTGCTCGGCCGTCTGGGCCACTAGCTGCTGGATGGTCAGCGAGCCGAGCCCGGACGGCTGACCCATGGCCGGTGACACATCGGTCAGGATCAGGTCCCGGAATCCGAGCCCGAGCCGCTGCCACGCCTGGAGGTTCGCGGCCGCCTCGGTCGGGCTGACGGCGGTGGCCAGCTGCAGCGGCTGACCGGCCAGGCCCGCCGATTGCGGCATGCTGTCAGGCGCGCCGTCGGCCGAACGGAACCCGTAGTAGCGCATCACCGACTGCGCGTAACTCGTCTGGAGGTAATTGCCGAACGCCTCGGCCCCTTGCAGGATGATCGGCTTCGAGGTCGTCAGCACGTACGGGTAGTCGAGCTCGGGAGTGCCCAGCGACTGCGTCGCGCCGGAGGCGTACTGCGCGGACAGCTGCACCTTGGGATTCGCCTTGTCGTAGGCGAGCACGGCCTGCTCGCTGGAGACCGTCACTGCCTTGCGGTCGAAGGGCGGCAACGTCGTCTGCACGAACTGAGACAGCAGCGACGGCGAGTTAAAACTCTGGGTTCTCTGGACGCCCAGCGCGAAATCCGTGACCGCGGTTCGCGCCGTCGCTCCCGTGCCGAGCGCGCGGCTGACTTCGACGAGCGAGGCCAGGCCGGACGCGCTGCTCACCGGGTCCGGCAGGTCCACCGTCAGGTTGAGGCTAGCGGGCGGGCCTCCGTAGGCCGGCGGCAGCAGCACGTTCCAGTCCGGCTGCACGGCGAAGATTCCCGTCTGCGTCGCCACAGCCTTGGTGGTCACGATCATCAGCGGGGAACGGGCCACGCTCTTGCCGGTCGGCTGCACGGTCTGGGCACCGACCGGGTAGCTCCGGGCCACGTCCACCCACAGCGAGGAGTCGGGGATCCAGGCGTCGATCGCCGGGCCCTGCGCCTTGGACTGGCCCTCGATCTGACCCGCCTCGGTCGCCGAGTCCGCCTGGTCGACCTGTACCTCGACGCACCGGCCCGCTCTGGTGACGTTCTGGTTGTTGAACGCTTTGGCGACCGACTGAACCGCCGGGGAAATGTCGTTGCTGGCCACGACGTTGACCAGGACCGGAGCGTTGCTGCAGGACGCGGTGCCGACCGCCGCCTTGGCGGTGAGCCCGATCATGCAGG
The DNA here is from genome assembly GCA_963718765.1 of uncultured Actinomycetota bacterium. Taxonomy (GTDB): domain Bacteria; phylum Actinomycetota; class Actinomycetes; order Streptosporangiales; family Streptosporangiaceae; genus JAJYUU01. The sequence continues at coordinate 1,229,381 of CAVQZV010000010.1, read as the reverse complement.
CGACGGCGATGATGACGGCGATCGCGACGAGCCTGCCGGTGCTGAGCCGACCGGGGCGCCGACGGCGCCCGGCAGCCGGTGCTGGTGCCCACTGAGCCAACGAAACGCGTCCTTCTCCCGTTCGGCCTGCTCATCCGGCCAGGGCCGACTATATAGGACTACGCATCACAGATCGGCTGGCTTTGGATTCTTCCTCTCATCCCGGCCCGGAGGCGAGCTGTGGTGGTGGGCGAAGCGCCGAGGTAATCGAGTCCCAGCAGCGCGGCGCCGAGGACCGGTGGCGCGTCGATAATGCGCACCTCGGCGCCCGGTAGCTGCTTCGCGAGCCGCTCGGTGATCGCACTCGTCAGCAGCGGATCGCGGGCGGCAAGCACGCTGCCGCCGAGCACCAGCGGCACTCGAGCGCCGTCCGGGGCACCATCGACTAGTCCGAGGTTCCGCGCCGCGACCGTCGCCATGGCGCACACCTCGTCTGCCTGGCGGAGTACGACAGCGCGAGCCACCTCGTCGCCCGCATTCGCGACGGCGAGCAGCACGGGCGTGAGCCCGAACAGCCGGGGATAGCCAATAGTGCCGCGGTAGACACCGAGGGTGACGTCCTGGACCCGGTTCACGCCGAAGTGAGCGGGCACCGCGCGCCGCAACTCGGTCTCGGGCCCGCGGCCGTCCTCGGCGCGTGCCGCCCACCAGAGCGCGTCCGGGCCAAGGTCACCGCCGCCGCCCCAGTCACCACTGATGTCACCGAGCGCCACGAACCGGAACGACCGGCCGTCGGGCGCAATGCCGGCGCAGTTCGTGCCGTGTCCGCAGACGACGCCGATGCCCCAGTGCGGCCGCGGCATGTCATCGTCCAGGCCGGCCCGCAGCACGGCGAACGTGTCGTTGACCACCGTTGTCGTCGCAGACCAGCCCTGCGCCTGAAGCTGCTCGGTCAGCTCCGCCTCCTCGTCCGGGAGGTCGGCTCCGGCCAGGCACGCCGAGGTATGCGCGGCGACGGGCGCGCCCTGCGCCAGACCGGCCTTCGTGGCGACGTCGCGCACCAGCGAGATCAGGACGGTGAGCGCCGCGTCCCGGCCGACGACCTGATGGCTGGACGCGCCACCGCGAGCCGAGGCGAGCAGGCTGCCATCGGGGGCGACGAGCGCTACGTCGGTCTTGCTGCCGCCGCCGTCGATGGCCAGGACCGAAGCGGTCACTGGCCTCGCGCCCACGGCAGGAACGCGGCGTTCTCGGCTAGCAGCCGGTCGGTCAGCTGCTCCGCGAGGTCGTACTGCCCGACGAGCGGGTGCGCGAGGAGCGCCTTGGCCACCCGGTCCCGGCCGCCGCGCAGCGCCGCGTCGACCGCGAGTTCCTCGTATGCCGACGCGTGCGCGATGAGGCCCCGCATCAGCGGGTCAACGGGCGCCACCGCGACCGGCCTGGCGCCGCCCGCGCCGACAGTGGCGGTTACCTCGATCACCGCGTCGTCCGGGAGGAACGGCAGGGTCGCGTTGTTGCGGACGTTCACAACCTGTCGGTCTCTTCTGTCGGTCAGCAGCGAGGCCAGCAGGCTAACCGCCGCCTCGGAGTAGAACGCGCCGCCGCGGTGCGTGAGCAGTTCTGGCTTGGTGTCCAGGCCGGGGTCGGTATACATCGCCAGCAGCTGCTGCTCGATCTCGGCGACCTCCTGCGCCCGCGTCTTGCGGCCGCGCTCCTCCGCGAGCACTGCGTCATGCGCCCAGTAATAGCGCAGATAATAGGAGGGAACGGCACCGTACTCGGTGGTCGCGGCCAGCGGCAGGCCGGTGTGCACGGCGATCTCCTCGCCATGCTGTGCTATCAGCCCCGGCAGCCGGTCGATGCCGTCGACGACGGCGGCCCGCTCCCACGTCAGGTGGTTCAGCCCGACATGGTCAAGCTCTACCGCTTCGGGCTCGACGCCCAGCAGCGAGGCGAACGACCGCTGGAACCCGATTGCGACGTTGCAGAGGCCGATCGCGCGGTGCCCGGCATCCAGCAGTGCCCTGGTGACGATCCCGACCGGGTTGGTGAAGTCGATGATCCAGGCGTCGCGGTCGGCCCGCTTCCGGACTCGCTCGGCGACGTCGAGGACGACCGGCACGGTGCGCAGCGCCTTGGCAAACCCGCCAGCTCCAGTCGTTTCCTGGCCGATGCAGCCGTAGTCCAGCGGCCAGGTCTCGTCCCGCTGCCGGGTGGCCTGGCCGCCGACCCGCAACTGCAGTACCGCCGCGCCTGCACCGTCCACCGCCGCATCGAGATCGTCGGTCCAGCTCACCTTCGCCGGGTGTCCGTACCGGGCCATGATGCGGGCGGCGAACGGGCCGACGACCGATAGCCGGTCCGCGTCCGGGTCGACCAGCACCAGCTCGGTGATCGCGATGTCACCAGACAGGCGAGCGATCCCGTCGACCAGCTCAGGCGTGTAGGTGGAGCCGCCGCCGACAACCGCGACCTTCATCAGAACGCCTTCACTTCCGCGCCCGACTGCGCGACATGGCAGGCAGCCGCATGGCCAGGGGAGAGCTCGACCAGCTCCGGGGTTACCGAATGGCAGACGTCGATGGCCAGCGGGCAGCGCCAGCGGAACCGGCAGCCGGGCGTCGGGTCGATCACCCTCGGCGGCTCGCCGCGGTCGGTTTCCGCGCCGACGCTCAGCTCCGCCTTCGGGTCGGGCACCGCCGACAGCAGCAGCTGGGTGTAGGGGTGCAGCGGACTCGCCAGCACCTCCTCGACGGGACCCTGCTCGGCTATCTGGCCCGCGTACATGACGATCAGCCGGTCGGCCACATACCGCGCGCTCGCGATGTCGTGCGTGATGTAGAGAATGGACACGCCTTCTTCGTCGCGAAGCCTGGCCATCACGTTGAGCAGCCCGATGCGGATCGACACGTCCAGCATGGAGACCGGTTCGTCGGCGAGGATCAGCTTGGGTCGCATCGCTAGTGCCTGGGCGAACCCGACTCGCTGCCGCTGCCCGCCGCTGAGCTCGTGCGGATACCGCTGTAGCACCTCGGCGCCCGGGTTGAGCCCGACGGCGTCGAAGACCCGCACCGCCTCGGTGAACTGCTGCTCGCTTGTCAGCTCGGGGCGATGCAGCTTCAGCGCCCGCATGACCCCGTGGGACACCCGGAAGACGGGGTTGATGGAGGCAAACGGGTCCTGGAACACCATCGGGACCAGCCCGCTGTAGCGGAGCCGCTCGCGCCGTGATCGGATCGCCGACAGCGGCTTGCCCTGGAAGTAGGCCTCTCCGCCGGTGGGCTTGTAGATCTTGGCGAGCAACCGGGCAACGGTGCTCTTGCCGCTCCCGCTCTCGCCGGCTATGGCGACGATCTCCCGCTCTCCGACCGTGAAGCTCACGTCGTCGACCGCGTGCAGGGTGCGCCGGGACAGGGCGTTGCCGATCTTGAAGTGCCGGCTCATCCGCGCTACGCGCAGCAGCGGCTCCTGGCCGGCGGCGTGCTGCGGCCCGGGCCCGGGCTGCGTCCGCAGGTCAGTCACTGAGCACCTCCGGCGCGTCATACAAGAAGCAGCGCACCGAGGTGCCGTCCACCTCGTACTGAGGAGGCGGGTCAGCCTTGCAGCGCGGCATGACCTTCGGGCACCGGGGCGAGAATCGGCAGCCTGCCGGCGGCCTGGCGAGGTCGGGCGGGCTTCCCGGGATGCCGGTCAGCTGCACTCGCGGCCCCCGGATTGAGGGGAAGGCGTCCATGAGCCCGGCCGTGTACGGATGGTGCGGGTGGTCGAAGAGCTGGTGGGTGGGACCCAGCTCGGACACCTGGCCCGCGTACATGACCATCAGCCGATCGGAGAAGTGCCTGACGAGCGACATGTCGTGCGTGACGAAGATGACGGCGAAGTGATACTCCCGCTGCAGGTCCTTGATCTGGGCCATCAGCGAGCGTTGTGCCACCACGTCGAGCGCCGACGTGGGCTCGTCCATGATGATCAGCTCGGGAGTGAAGAGCATCGCCATGGCGATCATCGATCGCTGTCGCATGCCGCCGGAGAGCTGGTGCGGGTAGCTCTTGAGGTGGACCGGGTCGATGGCCACCATCCTGAGCACCTCGACCGAGCGCTCGTGGATTTCCGTCTTGGAGGTCTTGCCGTGGGCGCGCATGGCGTCGGCGAACTGCGCACCGATGGACTGCACCGGGTTGAGCGCGTTCATAGCGCTCTGCATGACGACGGACATGTCCTTCCAGCGGACCGCAGCCAGGTCGCCCTCGGTGAGCTGGACCAGATTGCGCCCGCGGAACACGACACTGCCTCCGCTGATCTCGGCGGGCGGGTTGAGCAGCTGTGTGATGCCGAAGAGAAGGGTCGACTTCCCGCAGCCCGACTCACCGACGATGGCGAGGAACTCGCCTGGCGCCACGTCGAAGCTGACCTGCTCGACCGCGCCAACGAGGCCGCTCTCCAGGACATACTCGACCGAGAGGTCCCGGATCTCCAGGACGGGGTCCTGCTTGGGTGGGCTGGCGAGGCCGTACTGGTCGTCAGCGAGCGCGTGCGCCATTGCGGGCAGGCCTCCTCTTGGTGCTAGCCTCGGCGGCCTTGCGGACCTTCGCCGCGGTCAGCGGGCGCAGGGCCGGGTTGCCGATCTCGTCGAAGGCATAGTTGATGAAGGCGAACGCGGCGCCGAGCAGGGCGATGCACGCTCCGGGCACGATCGCCCACGCGTAGAGCCCGCTGCCAAGCGCGTTGTTTTGCTGTGCCCAGTACAGCGTGGTGCCCCAGCTCACGTTGCTGGAGTTGCCAAGGCCGATGAACTGGAGGCCGGAGCCCGCCAGGACCGCGTAGAGGGCGTTGTTCAGGAAGCTGGCCAGCAGCAGCGATGTCATGGTGGGCAGGATCTCCACGACGATGATGTAGAGGGAGCGCTCGCCCCGCACGCGCGCTGCCAGCAGGAAGTCCCGGTTGCGCAGGGACTGCGCCTGGGACCGGAGCTGCCGGGCTGTGTAGGACCATCCTGTGAACGCCAGGACCAGGATGAGGACGTAATTGCCGGAGTTCGGCAGGTAAGCAGCGATGATGATCAGAAGCGGGAAGATGGGAATGATCAGCAGTACGTCAGTGGCGAAGTTCAGCACGCTGTCCCATACCCCGCCGAGGTAGGCCGCCGCGACGCCGATCAGCGTGGCTACCGTGGTGGTGAGCAGCCCGACTGCCAGGGCGAGGATCATCACGTTGCGGGTGCCGTCGATCACCTGGGCGTAGATATCGCGGCCGAGGTTGTCGGTACCCAGCCAGTGCGCGGTCGAGGGGTGGGCGAACACCTGCGTGGTAACGGTACTGGGGCTCTGGCGCGCCAGCAGGCCGGGAAACAGGGCCACGAGGATGAAGATCGCCATGAGGACGACCCCGATTGTGGCCTTCCGGTTGGTCCGGATCGCCCTCGTGATGCGGTTCAGCGCGCTTCGGTGGCGCGTCGCGCTGAGGCCGGCGGTCGGCTCTGGGAGCCCGGTCGTCGTGACAGGAATGGCCATGGTTACCCCGCCGTCCTGGTTCGCGGGTCGAGGATCGCCGTGGCGATATCGGAGAGCAGGATCGCGATGAGCACGCAGACCGTGATGATCAGGAACAGCCCTTGCATGAGCGGGTAGTCGACGTTGTTCACTGCGGTCAGCAGCATATTTCCGACACCCGGATAGTTAAAGACGTACTCGACCAGGATCGCGCCGCTGACGACGAATCCCAGCGACATGGCGAATCCGGTGAGGTTCGGCAGGATGGCGTTTCGCGCCGCGTAGCCGACCATGATCCTTGATGAGGAGAGGCCCTTCGCACGTGCCATGCGCACGTAGTCCTCGGTCAGCGTTGTCACCATCGTGTTGCGCATCGTGAGGACCCAGCCCCCGATGCTCGTGATCAGCAGCGTCAGCGCCGGCAGGATGGCGTACTGCAGCAGTTGCCCGATGAAACTAAGGCTGAATGAGGGCGTCGTGCCCAGTGCGTAGGCGCCATAGGAAGGCAGGACTCCGAGGACGGACGAGAAGATCAGAATCAGCATCATGCCAACCCAGAAGAACGGGATGGCAGTGGTGAAGACGAACAGCGGTGGCAGCGCGCCGTCCAGGCGGCTTCCCCGGCGCCAGGCCGCGACGGCGCCGATCGAGGTACCGATGATAAAGGCGAGGATCGTGCTGATCCCGACAAGACCGAGCGTCCACGGGAGCGCCTGCCTGATGAGCTGGCTGACGGGCTCGCCGCCGTTTCCTAGTGACAGCCCGAGTCTGCCTTGCGCTGTATTGGCGAGGTAGGTCAGGTACTGGTGCCAGATGCTCGCCTTGTTGTCGATGCCCAGCGAGCGCTCGATCGCCAGTTCCTGGGCCGACGTCACGTTGTGCAGCTTGGCGATGATGTTGTTGATGGGATTGCCCGGCATGATCCGCGGCAGGAAGAAGTTCAGCGAGACGGCCGCCCACAGCGTGAGCAGGAAGAAGCCGGCGCGCCGGATGATGTACCTCATAGCCGTCCTCGTGGGCCGGTGCGGGAGCAGCACCCGAGGAAGCGGCCGTGGTGGCGGCGGTACCGGGTCGGTACCGCCGCCACCACCCCTTCCTCGCTGTCGTTGTTACTTGGGCTTGATGTTGAGCAGCACCCAGCCCCAGTCGGGATAGGCGGTCTGGCCCTGCGAGTACGGGTTCGCTGCGGTTGGCCAGCCGCTGAATTGAGCGCTGTTGTACTGGTCCCAGGAGACGGCCGTGAGGACCGGGATGTATGGCACGTCCGTCAGCAAGACCTTCTCCAGCTGGGACACGATGTTCTGCTGGGTGGTCAGGTCATTGGTCGAGCCAAATTGGTTGAAGAGCGCGTCCGTCGCCGGGTTGCTGTACCGGCCGAAGTTGGTCGACGCGGCCTTCCCGATCGGCGCGGTGTTCCCGGTGAACAGCCACTGGCGCATCTCGTACTCAGGGCCGGGACCGCTCGTCTGGTCATTGATGCCCAGTTCGAAGTGGCCGAGGCTCATGTCGGAGCTCCAGGCGTTGCCACTTTCATTGCGCGGCGTGACCTGAATGCCGACCTTCGCGAGTTGCTGGACGATGACGGTGCCGTCAGCCACCCAGTCCGAGTAGCCACCGTTGTTCACCATGGTGAAGGCGAGCTTCTGGCCAGCGCTGTTCTGGCGGACGCCGCCGACCGTCTGGGAGTAGCCCGCCTGGTTCAGGAGCTGTTCGGCTTGCGTCGGGTTGAACGCGTAGTCGTTGAAGTACGACTGGGCCTGGGTCTGGTCAACCCAGCCGCCGCTCCGGAAGGACGAGGCGACGCCGTCCTGGAAGGCGCCCGCTTCACTGCCGGTCTCGCCGATGGTTCCGACCTGGTCCCGGTTGATCGCCAGTGCCATCGCCTGCCGGACCAGGACATTGTTCAGCGGGCTGTTCGTCAGCCCCAGGTTGATGTCGAGGGTCACCGAGCTCACCGACGGCGCCCAGTTGTGGTAAGCGCCGGGGTTCTTGGCGATGTAGGTCTGGTTGATGTTGGGGATGTACTGGCCACCCCACTGGCACTGGCCGTTGATCAGGCAGTTGTTGCCGGTGGTGTTGTCCAGGTAAGCCGGCCACTCCACCGTCTTGACAGCGGGCTTACCTGGCTGCCAGTAGTCCGGGTTGGCCTTGTAGACGAGGTTGGTGGAACTGCAGCTTCCGACCGTGTAAGCGCCGGTGCCGACCGGGTGGTTGTCGGGATAGGTCGGCATCTTGGACACCGGGATCTTCGACCAGATGTGCTGCGGGAGGATGGGCTGCTTCCCGGCGACGAGGTAGAAAATGGTGGGCGACGGTGCGTCGAAGTGCATGGTCACCGTGTCGCCGGAGGTGGTCACGCTCGTGAGCGGTCCGCCCTCGGCTTTCCACAGCGACTGCAGGTCCAGCGCGCCGTTCTCTTTCAGAACATTGAACGAGAACGCGACGTCAGCAGGCGTCATCGGAGTGCCATCGTTGAACTTGACACCCTTGCGGATCGTGAAGGTGAGGGCTGTCAGATCGGAGTTCCAGCTGTAGCTGCTAGCCAGCCAAGGGTGGATTCCCTGGTTGGCCTGGGTTCCCGTCTGAAGCGAGTTCACGAACATCAGCGGCTCGTAGATGACCCCCGTCTCGCTGGGGCCGCCTTCTGGCCAGTTCGTGCTGAGCGGGTTGAACTGGCAGTTCCAGTTCGCCCCGGTTACGTCGCTGATGATCAGCGGCTTTCCGGCAGCTCCCCCGCTAGAGGAGTTGCTGCCACAGCCGGCCGATACCAGTGCTGCGGCGGAAAGCGCCGCAGCGAGCGCGACCGTTCTATTGCGTCTCACGACCGTAGTCCTTCCTGAGCATCGTGGATGGGACGTCAGCGCCCCGGACGACCCCGGACGTCTTCGATGAGGTAGGCGCCGGGAAACTGTTGCAAGCGGCGGCCTGCAATCCTGCGCTTGGCGGGGCCGTGCTTGCCCGCCCGGCGGAACGGCAGGGACGGGACCCGTCGGAGGTCCGACGGCGTCGAGATGGCATGAAGTCCGAATAGTACATGTTCATGCCAAATTGCTGATACTAGTTGGCGTATGTGAGTTGTCTCTGCCGGTGACAGACCCAGGCTCGCCGTCTGGGTATGGGCCGTCCGAGGCAAGCACCGGCTGCCGTCGGGCAAGCCCGGTGACGGCGTCGACTGCGATCGCAATAGCTCCCAGCAACGGTGCGTCATCCGGGAACTTCGCGACGACGAGCTCGGGCGGGAAGGGGACCGCCGCCCGGAGCGCATCGCCGAGCCTCGGCATGATCCGGTCCGCTGACCGCACCATTCCGCCACCTACCGCGATCCTGACCGGATCGACCAGGATCGCGATGTTCGTCAGGTGGAAGGCGAGCTCGTTCACGAAGGCGCTGATCAGCTCGTCAAGAGCTGGGTCGCCCTCGCTGGCCTGGAAGACTTCGGCCGCGGTCAGCTGGCCACCGCTCCTGCTGACCAGGCCCAGAGCAGCCGCTCTCCTGGGCAGCGCCTGGCCGCTGACCACGTCCTCGAGGGTGAGGCGATCGCCGACAGGCAGGCCCACGTCCAGCGGCGTGCGCAGGTTGTAGCCGATCTCGCCGGCCGCGCCGTTGCTGCCGGATACGACCTGTCCCTCGATGACGATCGCAGCCGCGAGGCCGGTGCCGAGGTTCAGGTACACGGCCGGATTGCATCCGGCCAGTGATCCCCAGCGCGCTTCCGCCAGCGCCGCTGCCTTGGCGTCGGTGGCCACATGGACGACCGAACCGGCGAAGGCGGCCTGCAGCTCGCGGCCAAGGGGGAACGACTCCCAGCCGCTGATCGCCGGCGCCAGATCAACGCGGTCGTCGAACGGTATGCCAAAGGTGGAGACGCCGACCGCAGCCAGCCGGGCGCCGGGAGCCGCGCTGGCCAGCAAGCCACGGGCGGTGTTAACCCCGTGGTCGAAGCTCGCCCGCGCGCCATCCCCAGCCAGGCTGTCCACGACAGCGGAGGCGAGTCTGTTGCCGGCCAGATCGCAGACGGCAGCAGCGATCTTCGTGCCGCCGAAGTCGAGTCCAAGCACGACCGGGGGGTGGTTCAATGCTGGCCTGCCCGTCCAGAGGTCAAGCAGTATTCCGGAAATTTTGTTAGGACAGTATCCTAACTATTGCCAGACGACAAGGGGGCGTCCGACCGTGAGACGAGGCCGGACATCACATCGACCATGGGCACTGTCGGAAGGAACTAGCGGGTGGCTACGACGCTCGACCCAGTGGCGGACGCGGCGCTGACGACGGCGCAGGTGCGGACCGGACAGGCAGCGCGGCCGCAGCTGCTGCGCGCCCTGAACGAGCAGCTCCTGCTGCAGCAGATCCGGCAGCTAGGCCCGCTCTCGCGGGCCGAACTGGCCCGCCGGTCAGGCTTGTCGAAACCGACAGTCTCGCTCGCACTGGCAAACGCGGAGCGCTCCGGCTTGGTGCGCGAGGCGGGCCAGACAACGGGCGTACCCGGCCGGTCCGCCGTCCTGTATGAGGTGCGGCCGCAGGCCGGATACGTTCTTGGCCTGGACATCGGCCTGGCAGTACCTGCGCGGCGCCGTCGCCGACCTTGCGGGCTCGGTGCTGGCCACGCTGGACCAGCGCACCAGGGCGACGAGCACAAGCGGCCGGATCACCGAGCTGATCGGCCTCGCCGAAGGCTTGTGTGCCGACGCGGGTCTGGCCAGGTCGGCGATCTCCCAGACCGTGATCGGCAGCCCCGGCGTGTATGACCCGCAGCGCGATGCCATCAGCCTGGCCGGCGAGCTGGCGGCATGGGGCAAGCAGGCGGTCCTGGCCGAGCTGCGGAATGCGTTTGGCGAGCAGCTTGTGGTGGAGAACGACGTCGACGCCGCGACGCTCGCCGAGCAGGTGCACGGGCACGGTCGCGAGGTCGGCACGTTCGCGTTCGTGTGGGTCGGTACGGGCGTCGGCATGGGCATGGTGATCAACGGCAACCTGTACCGCGGCGCGCACGGGGTTGCGGGCGAGATCGCCTTTATGCCGATCACGGCGGGCAGGGGCACCGATCCGGAGGACGCCCGCCGCCGCGGCATGCTGGAGGCGGCTGGCTCAGCGGCTGGCGTGGTGCGGGCCGCTCGGCGGGCCGGGATGCGCGGGCCGGTCACCGCGCGAAAGGTGTTCCAGGCCGCGGCGGCCGGTGACGAGCGCGCTGCCGCAGTCGTCGCCGACGAGGTGGGGCTGGTTGCCAGGGCAGTCTGCGCGATCGTGACCGTCATCGACCCTGAGCTGATCGTGCTCGGCGGCGGTATCGGTCAGGCGCCCGGCTTCGCGGCGGCGGTCGCCGCCGAACTTCGCAGGCTGGCACCGGTGATGCCGGACGTGCGGGTCAGCGCCCTCGGTACCCAGGCCGTCGTAGACGGCTGCCTCGCGGCCGGCGCCGAGCTCGCCTGGCAACGGCTCATCGCCATGCTGTGACGGACAGGGACCGGGCGGCCGCGTACCGCGGGCACCCCGTTCCCTTCCTGGCGGGCCTACGGATGCGGAGAGGTAAAGTCCCAGGCGTGCCGGACGCCACCCTGAGTCTTCCGCCGCGGCGGTATCTGGGCTGGGAAGTCGTCGCGGTGCTCGGAGTCTCGCTGGGCGCCAGCGGGGTGAACGCGCTGCTCAGCCTCGTCGGCTCGCTGCTCGCGCGGAAGTCGCTCTCCAGCCAGGAGGCGCTCCTGGTCGGGCCCCTGTCGGCGAACCAGTCGTTCGACCTCGTTCTGCAGCTCGTGAGCATCGCCGAAGCCCTCATGCCGGTGGTGCTCGTGCTCTACCTCATGGCCCGGTCCGGGGAGCCGCCGTCGGTCATCGGGCTGGACGGGCGTGAGCCGCTCCGCGACGCCGTGCGGGGGGTCGTCGTCGCCGCCGTGATCGGGGGGGCGGGGCTTGGTCTCTATATCGGCGCGTTCCAGGCCGGGCTATCGCTGCACATCGTGCCCGAGTCGCTGCCGGCGGTGTGGTGGCGGATCCCGGTGCTGTTGCTGAGCGCCGCTCACAACGGGATTCTCGAGGAGATCCTGGTTATCGGCTATCTGCTGCGGCGGCTCGACCAGCTCGGCTGGGGACCGTGGCAGGCGATCGCGGCGTCCGCCGTGCTGAGAGGCTCCTACCACCTGTACCAGGGATTGGGCGCGTTCGTCGGGAACGCGGTGATGGGGGTCATCTTCGGCCTGCTGTACCGGCGCTGGGGGCGGGTGATGCCACTGATCGTCGCGCACTCGCTGATCGACGCGGTGACCTTCGTCGGCTACGTGGCCCTCGTGCACAAGGTGTCGTGGCTGCCTTAGCCGTCGGCGGGCCGGCCGAGGCCCGGCAGCACCACAGCGCCCGGCAGGCTGGCAAGCGTGGCGCCGGGCAGCGTCAGCTTGGACCCGCGGATGCCGCTGCCGATGACCACGCGGTCTGCCTGCGCCACCGCTGCGTCCACGAAGATCGGCCAGTCTGGTGGCAAGCCGATGGGGGTGATGCCGCCGTACTCCATGCTGGTGAGCTCGACCGCGGTGTCCATCGGGGCGAAGGAGCACTTGCGCACATCCAGCTCACGCCTGACCAGGCCGTTCACGTCGGCGCGGGTTGTTGCAAGGATCATGCAGGCGGCCATCCGGGACTCACCGGCGCGGCGGCCCTCAACCACCACGCAGTTGGCCGACTCGCTCAGCGCGACGCCGTACTGCTCGCAGAATGCAGCCGTATCGGCGAGGGCAGGGTCGATCTCGGCCACGCCAATGTTCTCGATGCCGAACGAGCCGCCGCCAGCTTCTCCAGAGCGGCCACGACAGGCGGGGCGAGCAAGTCTTGCCGGTCGAGCGCGGGCACTGCGGGCTGACTGCCGATACTCATCGTCACGCCCGGCATTCTAGGTCCTGGCTAGCCGGAGAGGCTGCCGAGCGTGCCCGTGCCTGTGTGCACCGTGTCAGAGCCATCCCTCGTGTAATGGATCGTGACCTTGGTGCCGGGCGGATACTGCGCCAGCGCTGTCTGGAGGTGCTGCAGGCTGGTGATCTTCTGATTGTTGAGGCCGACGATGATGTCGCCCGGCTTGAGGCCCGCACTCGCGGCGGCGCTGGCCGGGCTGACCGAAGCCACCGCCACGCCCGCCGGTTCACCGGAGGGGCCTACGGCATCCTCGGCCGTGATGCCGAGCGACCCGCGGTCGGACTTGGTGACCTTGCCGTCCTTGATCAGCTGCCCGGCGATGTTCTTCACCGTGTCGCTGGGGATAGCGAAACCGATGCCCGGGGCCGCGCCACCCTGGTCCGGCAGTTGCGCGGCGAGGGTGGGGATGCCGACCACCTGATTACTGAGGTTGACCAGCGCGCCGCCGCTATTGCCCGGATTGATTGCCGCGCTGGTTTGGATCGCTGCGGTGATCAGCGCGGCGCTGCTGCCGCCTTCGCCGACGGTCCGACCGGTGGCAGACACGATGCCCTGAGTCACGCTGTCGGTCAGGCCGAGCGGGTTACCCATGGCGAGCACGATCTGGCCAACCTGGACGTCGTCGGAGTTGCCCCAGGCGGCTGGCTTAAAGCCGGTGGCGCCGGACTGGACCCGGACAACGGCCAGGTCGTCGGGGGGGAACGTGCCGACGACAGTCGCGTTCACTTCCTTCGTGCCGACTGGCTCCCGAACCACAACGGTAGTTGCGTTGCCGATGACATGCGCGTTGGTGACGATGTCGCCGTTGGAGTCGTACACCACGCCCGAGCCGGTTGAGTTGCCGGTCGATATCTGCACGACCGAAGGCAGCACATGATTCACGACCTGCTCGTACTCGCCTTGAACCTGGGCGGCTGAGGCGCCGCTTGATCCCGATCCGGAGCCGGAGTTAGATGTTCCGCTGGAGCAAGCCGCGATGGCCGTGACGAGACCAATAGCGGCAGGAAGCGCGACGGCGACTTCCAGGGTGCGACGCAGCGCCGGCCGCGTGTGGCGCGTCGGCCGCCAGGGCCCCCCGGCCACGGGCAGGCGCGATCTTGACGAGCTCATTGTTGTTCCCCCGATGGACAAGCGCCAACGGACCTTATTCTGTCCACCATGTCGCTGACCGAATCCCTGGCGCAGACTGCGGGCCGCAGCGGCATCAGCGCAGCTGACGCCACCGTGGCGAACCTCGGCTCGGCGCTTTCGGCCGGCACGCTGACTGCAGGCGAACTGACCAGCTTCTATCGAGAGCGGATCGAGCGGCTCAACCCGGACTTGCGCGCGGTGATCGCAATCAGCCCCGATGCTGTCGGCGAAGCAGCCGCCAGCGACGCGCGGCGGGCGGCCGGGGAGGTCCGCGGCGCTCTCGATGGCATTCCCGTGCTCATCAAGGACAACGTGTCGGTCTCTGGGCTGCCTGCCACGGCGGGCTCGCCGGCGCTGATGCGGGCGGCGGGTCCCGACGCCTTTCTTGTCCGTCGGCTGCGCGCCGCGGGGGCCGTGATCCTTGGCAAGTCCAACCTGTCGGAGTGGGCGAACTTCCGGTCGCGTCCGTCCAGCAGCGGGCTGAGCACGCTCGGGGGGCAGACGGCGAACCCGCACGGTGCCGGCCGTAGCCCGTCTGGATCCAGCTCGGGATCGGCGGTCGCGGTGGCGGCCGGCCTTGCACCGCTGGCAATCGGCACGGAGACCGACGGATCGATCGTGTCTCCAGCCGGGGTGTGCGGTGTGGTCGGCATCAAGCCCACGCTAGGGCTGGTGAGCCGCACGGGGATCGTGCCGATTTCCGCGGCGCAAGATACCGCGGGGCCGATGACGCGGACGGTTGCGGACGCCGCGGCGCTGCTGACCGTGCTCGCCGGTCCGGACGCCGCGGACACCGCGACGGCCGGCGCTGCGGGCAACGCGACCGACTACACGGTCTTCCTGGATCCGGGTGCGCTCGCCGAGGCGCGTATCGGCGTGTGGCGGGCGGGCTCCGCGCTCGCCGACGGGGCAACTGCCGCGATTCTCGATGCGGCGCTGGCGGTGCTGCGCAGGCACGGCGTGGTGCTGATCGATCCGGTCGAGGTCGCCGATTTCGAGAAGCTCGCGGAGCCGGAGTTCGCCGCCCTGACACACGAGTTCAAGCACGACATCAACGCATACCTGGCTGGCCTCGGTGGCGAGCACCCCGGTGATCTCGCCGGGCTCATCGACTTCAATAACCGGAACGCAGCCGAAGTGCTCGCACACTTTGGCCAGGAGCTGTTCGAGGCGGCGCAGGCCACCAGTGGCTCTCTCGACGACCCTGACTACGCCGAGGCGCGGTCGGCCGCCACCCAGATTGCCCGCGGCGGCCTGGACTCCGTGCTGACGGAGCACCGGCTGGACGCCGTCATGGCGCTGACCGGGCACCCCGCCTGGCTAACCGATCACGTACTCGGCGACTATCACAGCTGGGGCACGTCGGGTCTGGCCGCGGTCTCCGGCTATCCCTCTGTGGCCGTGCCCGCTGGCCTGGTACACGGGCTGCCGGTCGGCATTTCCCTGACCGGCCCGCCCTGGAGCGAGGCGCGGCTGATCGCGCTGGCGCACGCGTTCGAGCTGGCGCGTGCCCCTGCCCGCGGGCCGGACCAAGCATCCTGGCAGCGATAATCTGGCGCGCATGGATTCGTGGCCCGCACCTTTCGTCCCCGAGTTGCCCGGATCGGGCCCTCAGCCGCTGATCTTTGACACGGCGAGCGGATCGCTGCAGGCTGCGGCGCCGGGCGGCACTGCCTCGCTTTATGCATGCGGGATCACCCCCTATGACGCGACCCACATCGGGCACGCGGCTACCTACCTGGCCTGGGACCTGCTCATTCGCGCCTGGCGAGACGCCGGCAAACAGGTCAGCTACGTGCAGAACATCACCGATGTCGACGACCCGCTGCTCGAGCGGGCGGACCGGGATGGCGAGGACTGGCGTTCGCTGGCCGATCGCGAGATTGCGCTGTTCCGGTGCGACATGACGGCGCTTCGGGTGCTGCCCCCTTCGCACTACATTGGCGCGGTCGAGGCGCTCCCGCTGATCCGGGACTTCAATCGCCTGCTGGCCCAGCGGGGCTCGCTGTATGAGATCGACAACGACGTGTACTTCTCGCGAGCGGCGGACGCGGCGTTCGGGTCGGTGTCCGGGCTAGACAGCGAGACCATGATCAGGCTGTCGGCCGAGAACGGGGGTGACCCTGCCCGGCCGGGGAAGAAGGACCCGATCGACCCGCTCGTCTGGCTAACTCGTCGGCCGGGGGAGCCTGGCTGGCCGTCAGAATTCGGCGAGGGCAGACCGGGCTGGCACGTGGAGTGCGCCGCGATCGCGACTCACTACCTCGGGCCGACGTTCGATGTGCAGGCCGGCGGGCGTGACCTCATCTTCCCGCATCACGAGATGAGCGCGGCGCACGCGCGGGTGGCGCTGGATGGTGACGGCGAGCCGCCGTTCGCACGGCAGTATGCGCACGCGGGCATGGTCCGGTTCGACGGGGAGAAGATGTCCAAATCTCGCGGCAACCTGGTGTTCGTGTCCCGGCTGCTCGAAGCCGGCCACGACCCGATGGCCGTGCGGCTGGCGATCATCTCGCACCCCTACCGAGCGGACTGGGACTGGACGCCGGAGGCGCTGACTACGGCCGAATCGCGGCTGGCTACCTGGCGCTCGGCTGTCGCGGCGGCCGGCCCCGGTGGTGATCCGGCTGGCGGACCGGGCGGACCGGACGAGACGGGCGGGCGGGTGCTCGCGGCGATCCGGGAACGGCTCGCCGGCGACCTCGACGCGCCCGGCGCCATCGCCGCGGTCGACGAGTGGGCGTCAGCCGCCCTGGCGGGCCAGCCAGCGGGTTCCGGTGACCTGGTACGCGCGGCCGTCGACGCCCTGCTGGGAGTCGCGCTGTAGTTTCTGGACGCGTCGGCAGGATGCTGTGTCCATACAATTGCGTAAATGAGTGCGGCGTCTCCTGAGCCTGGCCGGCCAGGTGAGCTGCGTGCTTCCGACTCCGACCGCGACGCCATCGTGGAACAACTGCGCGATGCGGTGGCCGAGGGCCGCATCAATCTCGCCGAGCTGGATGTCAGGCTGGAAAAGGCACTCAGGGCCGAGACTCACGCCGATTTGGCTCCCCTCACCGCCGACCTGCCGCGAGCTTTCCAATCAGATCCAGGAGTGACGCTGGTCCTCAAGGGAGGCATTCGCCGCGCGCGGGATCGTGCGGCGGTGCCAGGGATGGCGCCATTGAAGCGCTGACACCGGACAGGCGATTGCCGCCTGAGAAGATACTTCGAGCTGCTCAGATGGCGTAACCTAAATAGCCGTATGCGGCGTAGCCTGCGGCGCTATGGTGTCGGCATGAAATCTGGGGGGATCTCCGCTTTTCGGGTGAGTGGCGTCATACGTCTCCGGCTGCGACGCACCATGCCCGCTTTCCTGGCGACGGCAGTCCTTGCCCTGGCAACTGGCTGCTCCTGGATCCAGCCTTCCAATCGAGTACTGGCAGAGCAAGGGCAGTCCGCCGCTCCATCCGGCGGAGCCAGCCCCTCAACGTCGTCTGAAGTGGCTAGCGGTCAGCCAGTTTGGGCGCGAGCACTGGGACCAGACGTGGTGCTCACGCCTCCGGAGGCAGCCGCGCCCGGCTATGACTCACCTGGCGCAGCCGTCCACGGTTATGTGAATGCGCTGAACTCAGGGGCCCCTACACAGGCATGCTCGTACTTTCCGCCCTCCGGTCAGGCCAGCTGCCGCACGACAATGGCTAATGTCCCTAGTGGTAGCAGCCCGACCTTTCGAAAATTCGCACTGGGCTACGTTGCCGTGGATGGGAACGAAGCGCTGGTGGGCGTTACTGCAACACTCTGCGTGCCCAACGAGACGCCAGCCTGCACGTCGAACGACGATCCAGCGGCCATCTTCTCCGAGGCGAAGCCCTTCCCGGAATTGTGGACAGAATCTGTTGCCTCCGATATCTCGACTACAACATCGAATAGCTACTCTCTAGCTCCCTGCGTCAAGGTTGGCACCCAGTGGTACGTCTACAATCCCGGTCCGGGCGGCAATACCTGAGCCGTCGATAAACCGATCGCCAAGACTATGTCGGTACGGCTCGCCGGTAGTGGTGTAGGTGCGGCCGCTGGGCAGCTGCCACGTCATGACGCCGGGCTGGTCCTGGGTGAGCCGCCAGCCCGGCGCCTGCTTAGCGCGGTGATGTCGCCGGCACAGCGGCGCGCCGTTGCATTCACAGGTACGGCCGCCTTTTTCGTACGGCGTGGTGTGGTCGATGTCGCAGCGGCGGGCATCGCGGCGGCAGCCGGGCGCGGCGCAGGTCCGCTGCCGGGTCTCGATGAGGTGCCGGAGCGCGGCGGGCCAGGCGTAGCCGGCGGTCTGCCGGGCGTGGGTGCAGGAGCCAGCCCGCAGGAACTGGAGGCGGCGGTGGAGCCCGGCGGCCCACCGGATCGCCGGCGCTCCGGGCTCAGGTGCGTGGCCGGGATGGGCGCAGGCGTGGGCGGCCGCGCGGCCGTCGGGGCCGGTGAGGGTCAGGCACCACCGGGCGGCGGGGTTGCCCGCGATTAGCTGTGCGAGCTGACGGCCGGTGCCGGCGTCGATGGCGCCATAGCCCGCGGCCTCGCCGGGGCTGTCGTCCAGCCCGGCGTATGCCGACAGCGGAAGGGTGAGGTTGATGGTGCCGCTCGGTGCGGCAGGCGCTGCTGAGTCGATCGGCTCGGGCAGGAGGGTAGCCAGTTCGCGGCCGGACAGCCGGGCGATGAACGCGGTAGCGCGCAGCTCGGCGAGGGTGCCGGGCGTGCCTTGGCCGCGCAACCAGGACGCGTCTGCGGTCAGCCGGGCGTCGGCGACGATGACGTCGGCCGGACGGAGCTCGCGGCCGGACAGCACACCATTGCCCGATGGCTCGTCCCACACCTCGACCCGGGTGTCGGCGCGGCCGTCCCGCTGGCGTCGCCGGGCCGCGTCGGGGTCGGCGGCCAGCACAGCCCTGCGCAGCCGGGCCCGCAACTGACTGGTGGTGAGCCGACCGGCTGACAGCAGCTGGGCGGCGATGCCCTGGGCCAGCTGACCATCGAGCACCACTAGCTCGTCCACGAAGATGCACGCCTTCGGCCAGTCGATCTGGCCGGCGGCCAGTGCTGCGGCGACCTCGGGTAGCCGGTGCAAGCCGGTGCCCTGGGTCAGCAGCCGGCCGGCGGAGAGCGGAGTCAGCGTCAGCGCCACGGCGATCTCGTCGCGCACGTGCTCGGAGAGGTGCGGGTTGCGGGCCGCCGCGGCCTGGGCGTCACGGCGGCGGGCCACCGCCGCCGCCGTTGCAGCCAGCCCGGCCTGCGCCCACGCGGCCTGCCGCTGCCAGCCGCACAGCACCCCGATCTGCTCGGAGTCGTTGAGCTCGTCGTGGCCCAGCCTTGTCGCCTCAGCCAGCGCGCGGGCAAGGAGCGGGCCGGGCACCAGCTGGTCCAGGACCCCGCGGGCAGCGAACCCCGCACCTGCCGCGCCGCCGTCATCATGGTGGGTGAATCCCGGTGCGAATTCCGCTGCGGCCCGGTCTTCCCGGCCCTCCAGGTATTCCTCCGGGCCCTGCTGGTATTCCTCCGGGCCCTGCTGGTATTGAGCCCGGATATCGGCGGGCAGGCTGGCCAGCCACGCGGCGTGCTCCTCCTCCGGCGTGCCGCACACCTCATCGGTCAGCCACCACGGCTCCTCGTCTGGCTGTGGCGGCTCGTCATCCGGCAGGAGCGGATCCTCGTCGGCGGCCGGACAGAGCCTCGGGTCATCGCCGCACTGGTTCGGGTCGTCGTCGGAGAAGTGCAGCCAGCTCGCTGGTACGGCCTCGTCGTCCATCCAGTCTTCGCGCATATGTCCGGTCACCTCCATCCCGTCACCGATCATTTCGCTCATAGTATCGAGAACCGTCGACAGTTTCCGGGCCCGACTGCGTTCGCGCGCGGGGCCTTTTTCTGCCGCCCGCTAGCCGGGTGTGATAACGGCTTTGTCGGCGGCGGGAGTTTGTATTGGCCCAGTTCACAGGCCCACAGCCGGTACGGGACGCGCGCACGCGAGCTGTCAACGGGCTACTTACTGGCTGTGCAAATCCAGGCCTTTTCCACAGCCTGGAGCAGCACCACCGCACGGGATGTCTGACTGAGTCCCGAGGCTGCGACGCATGACACATAACAAGCCGGCGGGTGACAGCTCCCCGCACTCGTCCACCACGGTGCCTGCGTCGCGACCGTCTGGCGTCGCGGCAAAGGTCCAGCTTCGTGCAGCGACCCCCGATGCCGTGCTCGCGGTCGTACCGCACATGCTCGGCTTCTACCCGAGCCGCAGCCTCGTCGTCCTCGGCCTCGGCGAGCAGAACAGGGTGATGGTCACGTTCCGATACGACCTGCCGGAGCCACCCGACCACGAGCTCGCAACCGACATCGCGGAGCACGCGGAGTACGTGCTCACGCGCGAGCAGATCGGCGCCGCGATGCTGATCGGCTACGGGCCGGAGCAACTCGTGCTGCCGGTCCTGGCACAGACCGCGGCACGGATCGGAAACCATGAAATCCACCTGCAGGAAGCACTGCGGGCTGAAGCAGGCCGCTACTGGTCCTTGCTGTGCAGCGACGCTAGGTGCTGCCCGCCCGAGGGCCGTTCCTACGATCCGGGATCACATCCGGCAGCGGCCGCGATGACTGACGCCGGCCTGACGGCCCAACCGGATCGGGAGTCCCTGGCGCGGACCATTCAGCGCCCGGCCGGGTCCGCCGACGCCATCGCGCGTGCGACCGAGCAGGCCAGGGTGCGTCTCGCCAGGCTCGTCGACGACGGCGAGGCAGCGGGCAACAGCGATCCGAAGCTGCGAGCCACTCGGGTCGGGCGCCGGCAGGTACAGCAGGCGATCCGCCGCTACCGCGCAGGCGGCAGCATCGACAGTGTCACGCACCTCGCCTGGCTGGCCGTGCTGCTCAGCGACATCCGGGTTCGGGACGACGCCTGGGCGCGGATGACTCCGGAGCACCGGGATGAGCACTGCCGGCTGTGGACCGACGTCCTCCGGGCAGCCGCGAGGGACTTTGCGCCAGCGCCAGCTTCGCTGCTTGCTTTCACCGCCTGGCAGGCCGGGAACGGGGCGCTTGCCGCCATGGCGGTCGACAGGGCGCTCACGGCCGACCCGGGTTATTCCATGGCGCATCTGCTGGGGAATGCCATCCAGGCAGCGCTGCCGCCATCGGCGGCCCGGATGCCGATGACACCCGCGGCCGTTGCAGCCAGCTACGCGCCACCGATCGCCAGTACCAGCCGCGACGGGCAATC
Source organism: uncultured Actinomycetota bacterium (assembly GCA_963718765.1). Classification (GTDB taxonomy): domain Bacteria; phylum Actinomycetota; class Actinomycetes; order Streptosporangiales; family Streptosporangiaceae; genus JAJYUU01. Next base: position 1,208,654 of record CAVQZV010000010.1, on the reverse strand, counting down.
GCGCCGGGTGGGCCGCCGGCGACCCTCAAGATCGCAGCGAGCAGCCGCCGCGCGGCGGGCAGCTAGCTCGGCCGATGGCGCAGCGCGCGAGAAAGGCACGGGACGAGCCCGGTCGCGGGCGAAGTCAGCTTCGGCGAGTCATCGACGGTGAACGTTCGGACTCGGACTCGTGCGCGGACTCGGACTCGTGCGCGGACTCGGACTCGTGCGCGGACTCGGACTCGTGCGCGGACTGGGACTCGTAGTCGAACTCGGTCGCGCTGACGTGGGGTGCCAGTAGCCGGCCTTCGGGGTAGCGCAGCGCGGCCGGCGGCAGGGGCGATAGGCGACCGCTCAGCAGGACGTGGACCGTGCCAGGCCGCGACGTGCCGGCGGCGGTGGCGTCCGTCCGTGCAGTACCGGTATCCGCCTGGGCGGCGGCGTGCGGCCGGGCCGCAGCCGCCGGGATCCGGCGCAGCGCCTGGGCAGCGACTGCGCCGGCGGAGCCGAACGTCACGGCGCTAGGAACCGCTGCGGCGATCTGGCCGGCGGCCAGTTCGTATTCGGTGCATCCGAGCACGACGGCTTCGCAGCCGTCCGGAGTCTGGCGTGCGGCGGCGGCGACGGCGGCGGCCGTCGCGACCTCGTCCCCGGCATCGATGGCGTCGGCCAGACCAGGGCAGGCCACCGGCGTCACTACCGCCGATCCGCCGAACTCGGCGATCAGGCGTCGCTGGTAGGCGCTCGCCGTCGTGGCAACGGTCGCCCAGATGGCCACGTTCCGGTTCGCGGCGGCGGCTGGCTTGATCGCCGGTACGGTGCCGATGACCGGGATGTCCGGCTCGAACTCGGCCCGCATCGCGTCCAGCGCGTGGACTGAGCCGGTATTGCAGGCCATCACCAGCACATCGGGCTCATACGGGATGGTGGCACGGACGCACAGCATGGCGCGGCCGATGATGTCGTCCGGCGTCCGCGGTCCCCAGGGCATGCCGTCGGGGTCGGTAGCCAGCACCAGGTCGGCGTCGGGCCGCATCCCGTGCAGCGCGGCGGCGGCGGCGAGCAGCCCGAGACCGGAGTTGATCAGCGCGATCCGCACCACGCAACTGTATGGGGCCAGACTGGGTGCCATGACGACTGGTGCCGATATCCTCCGGGCCGCCTACGCCGGATCCTGCGACACGCTGCATCGAGTCCTGGGAGGCGTGAGCCCGGACGAATTCTTCTGGGAGCCGGTCGCCGGCTGCTGGACCGTGCACCCCCGATCGCAGGACCGCGGGGTGAGCGCCGACGGCAGCGGCGACTGGGTGATCGACTACGACCCCTCGGAGCCGCAGCCGGCTCCGTTCACAACCATCGCGTGGCGCACCGTCCATGTCGCCGCGGTGAACTACCTGTACTGGGATTACGCGTTCGGATCGGCGTCCCTCACATTTGACCTCGATCTGCCGGGAGACGTGGCCGAAGCGACGGACTGGCTGTTCGGCAGTCACCAGCCGGTGCTCGATGCCATCGATGGCCTGACCGACGACGACCTCGACCGCGAGGTCCCCACCAACTGGGGCGAGCTGTGGCCGCTGCACCGGGTCGTCGCGACGCTGGTCAGCGAGCAGGTCCACCACGGCGCCGAGATCAGCCTGATGCGCGACCTTTATCGGAACCGGGGCTCACTCACCGCGGCCGGGCCGGCTTCAGAGCCGGCAGACCGTCGATACTGACCGAATTGTTCACCGCGCGGTAGCCGGCCAGGTCGCCAGGCGTCTTCGCTGCGGCCCATCGGTCGAGCACGTCGCGCTCGCCGGTCAGTGACATCTCCGGTACCGCGTAGCCACACGAGTCGGCGATGCGCTCCAGTTCGACGACGATGATCGCCCGCTGGCTTGCCAGCTCGGCGGCCGAGTTTGCCGTTCGCGGGAAGTACGGGGCTAGCTCCGCCCACCTCACCGAGCCGGGCAGCACGACCTCGCCGGTCCCGTACAGCCGCACGATCTTCGTCTCATGGGTGAACGAGCAGAACATGATCGTGATCCGGCCATTCTGCCGCACGTGCGCGATCGTCTCGGCGCCGCTGCCGGTCAGGTCCAGATACGCCACTGTCCGCGGACCGAGCACCGCGAAGGTGTCCTGGTAGCCCTTGGGGGAGACGTTGACGTGGCCGCCCGAGCCGTTGTGCCCCAAGCCGGGAGCGGTCGCCACGAAGAAAACCGGCTGCCGGGCGATAAACTTCCTAAGCCGGTCATCTAGTTCGGCGTAGAGCTTGCCCACGATGCCTCCGAGGAGAATGGTGCAGCACGAAGCGGCCGTCGAGGCGATACGACGAGGCTATGCGGCGATCCCGGCCGGCCAGCCGGTCCGGCTGGCGAAGAAGACCTCGAACCTGTTCCGGTACCGCGCAGCGGCAACCGGCCACCTACTCGACGCCACCGCGTTCGATCACGTCATCTGCGTCGACCCTGACACCAGGACCGCGCACGTCGGCGGCATGACCACCTATGAGGACCTGGTAGCCGCCACTCTCCGGCACCAGCTCATGCCGCTCGTCGTGCCCGAGCTCAAGACCATCACGCTGGGGGGCGCGGTGTCCGGTCTCGGCGTGGAGTCGACCTCGCTGCGCAACGGCCTCCCGCATGAGTCAGTGCTGGCGATGGAGATCCTCACCGGCGACGGCCGCGTCGTCACCGCGACGAAGGACAACGAGCACGCCGCGCTGTACCGCGGCTTCCCGAACTCCTACGGCACGCTCGGCTACACGCTGTCACTCACGATCGAGCTCGAGCCGGTCCGGCCGTACGTGCACCTGCGCCACTTCCGGTTTACCGACCCAAAGGGGTGCTTCGAGGCGATTGGCCGGGTCGCGGCCGAGGGCAGCTACGCCGGGCACGACGCCGACTTCATCGACGGCACCGCGTTCGGCCCCGACGAGATGTACCTGACAGTCGGGGCGTTCAGCGATGTGGCGCCGTGGCTCAGCGACTACACCCGCGGGCGCATCTACTACCAGTCCATCCCCGGCCCCAAGGAGGACTTCCTGACCATCGCCGACTACTTGTGGCGGTGGGACACGGACTGGTTCTGGTGCTCACGCGCGTTCGGCGTCCAGCGCCCGGCCGTTCGCGCGCTATGGCCGCGCCGCTACCGGAGATCCGACGTGTACCGGAAGCTGGTCGCGCTTGACCGCAAGTACCGGGTCACTAGCAAGCTCGACGAGCGGCAGGGCAGGCCACAGCGCGAGATGGTCGTGCAGGACGTCGAAATCCCCGTGGAACAATCGGCCACGTTCCTCACGTATTTCCTCGCTGAGGTGGGAATGACCCCGGTGTGGCTGTGCCCCCTCCGGCTACGCGGCGAGCAGGCGTGGCCGCTCTACCCGATGCGACCCGGCCAGGCCTACGTGAACTTCGGCTTCTGGGGCATGGTCTCGCTGCCGTCTGGCGTGGGCGACGGCTACTTCAACCGGCAGATCGAGGACAAGGTCGCCGAGCTCGGCGGTCACAAGGGCCTGTACTCGACGTCGTTCTACTCGCGCCAGGAGTTCTGGGCCCGCTACAACGGGCAGGCGTACGCGCAGCTGAAGCAGGAATATGACCACGGGGGCCGGCTGGCCGACCTGTATGACAAGTGCGTGCGCGGCGTCTGACCGCTTAACCAGAAGGGACTCACCACAATGGCGCTGGCGGAGGTTTTCGAGCAGTTCGCGGGCCCGGAGGCTCCGGTCGAATTCCGGGCCTATGACGGCAGCCAGGCTGGCGCAGCCGACTCGCCCGTCACGATCACCGTGAAGTCGCCCGTCGCCGTCTCCTACCTGGCGCAGGCGCCGGGCGCGATGGGTCTCGCCCGTGCCTACGTCGCCGGCCATCTCGACGTGGACGGCGACATGCACACCGCGCTGACCGGGCTGACCCGGGTACAGCGAGCCGAGCTCAGCACGTCGGAAAAGCTGAGCGTGCTGCGCGCACTCGGCGGGGCCAAGGTGCTCTGGCCGCGGGTCCCGCCGCCGCCGCAGGAGGTCCGGGTGAAGCGGCGGTGGCTATCCGGCCGGCGGCACTCCCGCGTCCGCGACGCCAGCGCCATCTCACACCACTACGACGTGTCCAACACCTTCTACGAGTGGGTGCTCGGCCCGTCCATGGCCTACACCTGCGCCTGCTATCCCGCGCCGGACGCCACCCTCGAGCAGGCGCAGGCGGTCAAGTTCGACATGGTCGCGCGCAAGCTCGCGCTCAAGCCTGGCATGCGCCTGCTGGACGTCGGCTGCGGCTGGGGCGGGATGGTCATGCACGCGGCACGCGAGTACGGGGTCCAGGCGCTGGGCGTCACGCTGTCAGCGCAGCAGGCGGCGTGGGCGCAGAGCGCTATCAAGGAACGTGGTCTGTCTGACCTCGCGGAAGTTCGGCACCTCGACTACCGGGACGTCATCGAGACCGACTTCGACGCGGTCAGCTCGATCGGGCTGTCGGAGCACATCGGCAAGGCCCAGCTTCCCGGCTACTTCGCTTTCTTGTACGGCAAGCTGGTGCCGGGCGGCCGCCTGCTCAATCACTGCATCACCCGTCCGGACAACATCGGTCCGACGCGCGTCTCCACCGGGTTCATCTACCGTTACGTGTTCCCGGACGGCGAGCTCGAGGGACCCGGCTACCTCATGTCGCTCATGCACGACGCCGGCTTCGAGGTACGGCATGAAGAGAATCTGCGCGAGCACTATGCCAAGACGCTGGCCGCGTGGTGTGCCAACCTCGACGCGCACTGGGACGAGGCGGTCGCTGAGGTAGGGGAAGGCACCGCGCGGGTCTGGCGGCTGTACATGGCCGGGTCACAGCTCGGCTTCGAGCAGAACGTCGTGCAGCTGCACCAGATGCTCGGGGTCAAACTCGCCGCCGATGGCTCGGCCGGCATGCCGCTGCGACCGGACTGGGAGCCACCGAGGCAGTTTCCGGAAACTTATCCGGCCTAGCTTCCTGACCAGGCGCGGACGTAGGCGACCTGCATCGTCGCTGGCAGGAGGCTGGGCGTGGCGGCGTGGTCGGTGATGTCCAGCAGCAGGGCCATCGGCTGCTTGAGAACCCCATCCTGGACGATGGTGCCGACGGCCTGTCCGTCGTAGTAGTAGGTCATGCGGTAGGTCACTCTCGCCCCCTGGCTGGCGGCTGCCGACCGGGAAGTGGCCGGTTGCCAGTCCAGACCGAAGATGTGCCAGCCGGGACCGAGCGAGGTGCATCGTCCGTTGCCGATCGTCTGGGCCTGGGTGCCCGAGAAGAAGTGGTAACAGCCGCGGCCGTCGAGGCCTTCCACGATGTCGATCTCGCCCGACGTCGGCCAGTTCGGCCCGAACAGCCAGAAGGCTGGCCAGTCGGCGATCTTGCCGTCCGTGGTCGGCGGCAGGTAGATCTCCGCCTCTACGGCGGAGCCCGGCGAAATGTTCTGAGCCGCATGCGTGCTGATCTGCGCTCCGTAGAACGGCTCGGGATCATAGCCAGGAGGCGGCGCGCACGTCGATGTGTCCGGCCGCGTCAGCGACAGGCCGACGACGCTGCCCTGGAGCGTGACATTCGTCGGGGCTGTAGCAGCGTTGCCTCGTAGGTGTTGTTAGGCACGGCGGTGTGGCCCGATGCGCCGTTCCAGGTCAGCAGCGCCGACACGGTGTCCCTGACCGCGCCGTCCTGGAATCCAGGGCCGTCGTTGAGCGTGCTCGACCCACCTGCCACCGATCCCCACCGGGCCTGGATTCGGTACCCGAAGGCTCGGCCCGTCGAGCACTCGCAGCGTCTGGGCGGGTAGCTGGTACCAGACGTTCTGATCTCGTATGCGCCGAACTCCGTATAGCTACCTGGCGCGAACTGGCGCGGGAGCGAAGTGAAAACGTAGCGGCCGTCGATCGGAAGCCGGGTGCGCTGCCAGGGAAGTCATAGCGCGTGCCGTTGTCGTCCTGCACGCCAACACTGATGTTTTCGACGGTGACCGGCCGATGCGACTCCACGACCATCGTCGCCTGATAGTTCAGCCCGGCGTATACAACGCCGGGCGCCAGCGACACGGCTGACATGGCTGTGCCCGGCCCGTGGAGCGTCGCCGGCCAGCCCCGGACGCGGTGCGGTGGCTGATGCGGCCGGGAAGGGCTGCCTGCCAACGGGTGCCGAGCATGCCGCGCCCAGTAGCGCTACCACGACGGCACCGACGGTAACCGTGGCCGCAGTCGCCGCTCTTGCGTTCTTCACACAGTCACCGCCCTTACTGTTGTCCGGCTCACATACGGTATGCGCCACTGCTGCCGTCGGACTGCCAGCAGGGGACAATAGCGGAGTGGATTCTGCAAGCAGCGCCAGCCGGTGCCGGGAGATCGTCCTCCTCGGATCGACCGGCTCGATCGGCACGCAGGCAGCCGACATCATCGCCCGCAATCCCGACCGGTTCCGGGTGACGGCGATCGGGGCCGGGGGCGGCAACCCTGGCCTGCTCGCGAGACAGGCCATCGACCTGGGCGCCGAGGTGGTGGCCGTCGCCAGCCCGGCAGCGGTGCCAGAAGTGCGGGAGGCGCTCGCCGCGGTCGGCGCCGCCGACGGCGCCCGGCGCAAGTTGCCCGAACTCACGGCGGGGGCGGACGCCGTGGCCGAACTGGCGAGGCGGCCCTGTGACGTGGTACTGAACGCCGTGACCGGCGCGGTCGGCCTGGCCGCGACGTTGTCGGCCCTCGAAGCGGGACGGGTGCTGGCACTGGCCAACAAGGAGTCGCTGATCATGGGCGGGCCATTGGTGGCCGGCCGGGCCGCGCCAGGCCAGATAGTCCCCGTCGACTCCGAGCACTCGGCGATCGCCCAGTGCCTGCGGGGCGGCCGGGCGGCCGAGGTCAGCAAGCTGATCCTGACCGCGAGCGGTGGCCCCTTCCTGGGGAGAGCGCGAGCCGAACTGGCCGACGTGACACCCGAGCAGGCGCTCGCACACCCCACCTGGAACATGGGACCGGTCATCACCGTCAACAGCGCCACCCTGGTCAACAAGGGGCTGGAGCTCATCGAGGCGCACCTGCTCTTCGGGGTCGGTTTTGACAAGATCGACGTCGTGGTCCATCGCCAGTCTGTGATCCACTCCATGGTGGAATTTTCCGACGGTTCTACGCTCGCCCAGGCCAGCCCGCCAGACATGCGGCTGCCGATTGCCCTCGGCCTTGGCTGGCCAGACCGGGTGCCGGGCGCGGCGGCGCCAGTCGACTGGACTAGCTCGCAGAGCTGGACGTTCGAGCCGCTCGACGAAGAGGCGTTCCCGGCTGTTCCGCTGGCCAGGCAGGCCGGGGCGGCAGGCAGGACCGTACCGGCCGTCTATAACGCCGCAAATGAGGTGTGTGTCGGGGCGTTCCTGACGGGGCAGATCCCATTCGCCGGAATCGTCGACACGGTGGCCCAGGTAGTCTCGGAGCATCACGACTCCGCCGGGGCCGCCGTCCAGCTGGCGGATGTGCTCGCAGCGGACGGCTGGGCCAGGGAACGGGCGCGAGAACTGACGGGGAAGCAGCGAACCGCACTATGAGCCACGACTCTGCGAAGCAGCCGGGGCGCGCTCAGTCGGCGGCGACCTGGATTGTCATCGCCGCCCTGGTAACTGCCCTGATCGTGATCGAGCGCCAGCACCTGGCATTCCTGCTCGGGGTACTCATCTTCATCGTCGCCTTGCTCGTGTCCGTGATGCTGCATGAGCTGGGGCACTTCCTGACGGCGAAGAAGTTCCATATGCGGGTGACCCAGTTCTTCGTCGGATTCGGGAAGACGCTGTGGTCAACCTTCCGCGGTGAGACCGAGTACGGGGTCAAGGCGCTCTGGCTCGGCGGATTCGTGAAGATTGTCGGGATGACGTCTATCGAGAACGTCGACGTCGCCGACGAGCCGCGCTCGTTCCGGTCTAAACCCGGCTGGCAGCGGATGATCGTGCTGGCGGCCGGGTCGTTCATGCACTTCGTCTTGGCCCTTTTCCTGTTCTTCCTGCTGGCGTTCGCGATCGGTCAGGTCAATCCGAACCCCACAAACGTGGTCAGTTCCGTTACGCCCTGCGTGCCGCGCGTTGCGCAGGCGCTCAACGACGCCAACCCGTGCTCGGCCGGCTCGGCGGGCAAGTCACCGGCGGCAGTCGTCGGCCTCAAGCCTGGTGACAAGATCATCTCCGTGGCCGGGCGCCCGGTCGGGAACTGGAATCAGCTGCACACGGCCCTGACGGGACTGCCGACCAGTGCGGCCGTTCCGGTCGTGATCCAGCGCGGCGGTCACGATCTGCAGATCCAGGTGACGCTCGCCCACATCCCTGGCCGCTCGGTGCCCTTCCTCGGCGTCGAACCCGCGGCATACCAGCGCAGCACCTTCCTCGGGGCCTGGTCCTACGCCGGAAACCAGTTCGCGAACACGATCACCTCCTCGGCCTCTGCCGTCGGCAGACTGCCATCCGCGGTGCCCGACCTGTTTTCCAAGAACCGCGGCAACACCGCGGCCGGGCAGGTCAGCAGCGTTGTCGGGGTCGGCGACGTGACCGGCCAGGTGGTCCAGGCGGCGCTGCCGTGGCAGGCCAAGCTGAGCGTCTTGCTCGAGATCGTCGCCTCGCTCAACATCTTCGTCGGGGTGTTCAACCTGCTGCCCCTGCTGCCGCTCGACGGCGGCCACCTGGCCGTCGTGATCTTCGAGCGAATCCGGGCGTGGTTCAACCGGCTGCGCGGCCGCCCTGACCCGGGTCTGGTCAACATCCAGCGGCTGATTCCGGTGAGCCTGCTCGTCTTCGCCGTGCTCGTCGGCTTCAGCACGCTGCTCATCGCGGCCGATATCTTCAACCCTGTCCACCTTCAGGTCTAAGGCGAGAGAACACATGACAATTGATCTGGGCATACCGCAGCTACCCCCGGAGCCGCTCGCGGGCAGGCGGAAGTCCCGGCAGATCATGGTCGGGAAAGTTCCCGTTGGCGGCGGCGCGCCGGTGTCTGTGCAGTCCATGACGACAACCCTGACCGCGGACGTCAATGCGACCCTGCAGCAGATCGCCGAGCTGACGGCGACAGGCTGCCAGATCGTCCGCGTCGCGGTGCCGTCCCAGGACGATGCCGACGCGCTACCGGAGATCGCCCGCAAATCGCAGATCCCGGTGATTGCCGACATCCACTTCCAGCCGAAGTACGTGTTCGCCGCGATCGACGCCGGCTGCGCGGCCGTGCGCGTCAATCCCGGCAACATCAAGGCCTTCGACGACAAGGTGGCGGAGATCGCGAGGGCGGCGAAAGACGCCGGGACTCCGATCCGGATCGGGGTCAACGCTGGTTCGCTCGACAAGCGGCTGCTGTCCAAGTACGGCAAGGCCACGCCCGAGGCGCTGGTCGAGTCGGCGCTGTGGGAGTGCTCGCTGTTCGAGGAGCACGGGTTCACCGACATCAAGATCTCGGTCAAGCACCACGACCCGGTCGTGATGATCAACGCCTACCGGCTGCTGGCGGAGCGCTGCGATTACCCGCTGCACCTCGGCGTCACCGAGGCCGGGCCAGCCTTCCAGGGCACGATCAAGTCGGCGGTCGCGTTCGGCGCGCTGTTGTCTCAGGGCATCGGCGACACGATCCGGGTCTCGCTGTCGGCCCCGCCGGTCGAGGAAGTCAAGGTCGGCATCGGCATCCTCGAGTCGCTCGGGATGCGCCAGCGGGGACTGGAGATCGTGTCGTGCCCGTCTTGCGGCCGCGCGCAGGTGGACGTGTACACCCTCGCCGACCAGGTGACGGCGGCGCTGGACGGGCTCGACGTACCACTGCGGGTGGCGGTCATGGGCTGCGTGGTCAACGGGCCGGGCGAGGCCAGAGAGGCCGACCTGGGCGTGGCGTCCGGCAACGGCAAGGGTCAGATCTTCGTTCGCGGCGAGGTTATCAAGACGGTCCCGGAGTCGCAGATCGTCGAGACGCTGATCGAGGAAGCGATGAAGCTCGCCGAGTCGGGCGCAGCGGAGCCGGCCGGGTAAGTCCGTTACGCTAAGGGTGTGCTGCGCACTAGGCCGTGGCGTTCGACGTCGCTGCGGCTGCTGACCGATCACGATCGCGACGAGGTCCTCGCCCTTTGCGACCGGGATCCCGTCACCAATGTCTTCGTCGCGTCGCGGGTACGCGCGAGCAGCGTCGATCCTGTCCGGCTCGGTGGTCAGCTGTGGGGCTATACCGACGGCGGGGAACTGACCGCGATGTGCTACTCCGGTGCCAATCTGGTGCCGGTCGAGGCGGGGCCGGATGCCATCGAGGCGTTCGCGCACCGGGCCCGCATGCAAGGTCGCCGCTGCTCGTCCATTGTCGGGTCGGCCGCGGCCGTCGGCAGGCTGTGGTCCCTGCTCGCGCCGTCGTGGGGCGCGCCGCGTGATGTCCGGCCGGTCCAGCCGGTGATGGCTATCTCCGGCCCGTCACCGGTCGAGGCTGACCCGATGGTGCGCGCAGTACGGCCAGGCGAGCTCGACGTGGTACTGCCGTCGTGCATCGCGATGTTCACCGAGGAAGTCGGCGTCTCGCCGATCGGCGCCGACGGCGGGGCCGCCTACCGGGCCAGGATGACCGATCTCATCGCCAACGGCCGGTCCCTGGCCCGGATCGAGCCGGGCGGCAAGGTGGTGTTCAAGGCCGAGATCGGCGCTGTCACGCCCCGAGCGTGTCAGGTGCAGGGGGTATGGGTGCCGCCCGAGGCCCGGGGGCTGGGGCACGCGAGTCGCGGCATGGCCGCGGTGGTCCAGGCAGCCCTCCGGATCGCGCCCGTGGTCAGCCTGTACGTCAACGACTACAACCTGCCGGCCAGGGGCGCCTACCGGCGGGCTGGGTTCACCGACGTCGGCACGTTCATGTCGGTGCTGTTCTAGTCGTCTGCCTGCAGTAATACAGTTGCCGGGCTGCCGCCTGCGGTGCTAGCGTTCTTCGCCCTTTCGTCCCCTAACTTCTGCGAGGTGATTCAGCATGCCGTCGGCAGACTCAGCCACGGCGGACCAGGACACTGACGTACTAGCGGCCGAGCGCCAGCATTTGCGCCGGTCGCGCGAATTCCTCGAGCTGATGCGCACCAACGTGCTGTCACTGCGGGCAATGGGCGGCGACCCTGCCTCCGAGGAGTACCTGAAGGCAGACCTTCACCGGCGCGCGGAGTCGCTGCGTGACCTGCCCGACACACCGCTTTTCTTCGGGCGGCTTGACTACACCGAGGGCGCATCGCAGTTCCACATCGGGCGGCGGCACGTGCACGACCCGCAGGGCACGCCTGTGGTGATCGACTGGCGGGCGCCGGTCTCGCGGCCGTTCTACCGGGCCAGCCAGACCGATCCGATGGGGCTGGACCTGCGTCGGCGGTTCGGTTTCGCTGGCGGCGAGCTCACTGCGTTCGAGGACGAGCTCTTTGGCGGCCCCGCCGAAGGCATCGCGGTAGGCACAGCAGAAGCCGCGGCCGGGCAGAGCCGGATCCTGATCGAAGAAATCGAGCGGCCGCGGTCAGGCCCGATGCGGGACATCGTCGCGACGATTCAGCCCGATCAGGATGACATCGTCCGGGCGAGCTTCGATCAGACGGTGTGCGTGCAAGGGGCCCCCGGCACCGGAAAGACGGCCGTCGGACTGCACCGGGTGGCCTACCTGCTGTACGCGCACGCGCAGCGGCTGAGCCGCGGCGGCGTCGTCGTGGTCGGCCCCAACCAGGCATTCCTCGCCTACATCCAGAACGTGCTGCCTGCCCTCGGCGAGCTCGACGTCAGCCAGGTGTCGGTCGCTGACCTCACCGCGACGGTGCCGGTGCGCGGGACGGACTCCGACCTGGCGGCCCGGATCAAGGGCGACGCCCGGATGGCCGCGGTGCTCGCGAACGCGCTGTGGGAGCACATCAAACCGCCCGCCGAGCCAATCGTGCTGGCGAGGGGATCGCGCCGGTGGCGGGTATCGGTGGCCGAGATCGCTGAGCTGGTCGGCGAGCTGCGCGACCGGGGCGTGCGGTACGGAACGGGCCGCGAGATGCTGTCGCACCGGATCGCTCACGTGATCCTCACCAGGATGGAGGCGGCGGGGGAGAGCTGCGACGACCGGACGCATGAGGCGGTCCGTCGCACCCGGCCGGTGCAGGAGACCGTCGCGCAGATCTGGCCAAAGGCCGACCCGGTCCGGCTGGTGTTCCGGCTGCTGGCCGAGCCAGAGCTGCTCCGGCGCGCCGCGGATACAATCCTCGACGCCGCCGAGCAGGAGGAGATCAGCTGGGCGAGACCCGCGCGCGGGCCTCGGTCGGCCCGGTGGAGCGCGGCTGACGCCGTGCTGATTGACGAGGCCGCCGATCTGATTGAACGGACTCCGAGCATGGCGCACATCGTGGTGGACGAGGCCCAGGACCTATCGCCGATGCAGTGCCGGGCGATCGGCCGCCGCTGCGCCACCGGATCGGCGACGGTGCTCGGGGACATCGCCCAGGGCACGACGCCGTGGGCGACCGCGAACTGGGACCAGCTGCTCGGCCACCTCGGCAAGGCCGAGGCAGATCTGCGCGTACTCGAAACCGGCTACCGGGTGCCGCGGCAGATCCTCGACTTCGCCAGCCGGCTGCTCCCGCAGATCGCCCCGGACCTCAGCCCGGCCCGCTCGGTTCGCCAGGACCCGGGCGCGCTGGTGCTGCGGCGTGTCGCCCCCGCAGGCTTCGCCAGCGAGCTCGCGACGACGTGCCGCCAGGCGCTCAATACTCCGGGGTCGGTCGCTGTGATCGCTGCCGACGACCAGGTTCCGGCAGTCCAGGTCACGCTCGCCGCAGCCGAGGTGCCGCATGAGGTGCTGGCCGGCGCCGCCACCAGCGACCTGGTCACCGTCGTTCCAGTGACGCTGGCCAAGGGCCTGGAATTCGACCACGTGATAGTCGTCGAGCCCGAGCGCATCACGGCCGCTGAGGTCCGCGGCCTGCACCGGCTCTACGTGGCGCTGACCCGGGCGGTATCCCGGCTTACCGTGCTGTATTCCGAGGATCTGCCTGAGCCTCTGGTCACAGGTCCTTGAGCGCTGAGGTCATCAGGTTCACCGACTCGTCGAACGACAACGCCGCAGCCTGCAGGTGATGGAAGAACATGTGGTAGCGGTCGACCTCGTCCAGGTCCTCAACCCACAGCACGCCGGTCGCATATCGCAGGCAGACCACGTTGGGGTCCACCCGGTCAGGGAAGCCCAGGATGGTGAACGGCGAGTCCATGCACGCCTGTGCCTCGCCACGGAAGGGGACTACCTGCAGGAAGAAGTCCGGCTCGGACCTCAGGTCGCGCAGGTGCTCTATCTGCGCTCGCATGACTTCCGGCCCGCCCACCTGGCGGCGCAGCGCGGCCTCATCGAGCACGGCCCAGACCCTGGGCGCGTTCGTCCTTGACTGCCGCTGACGTTCGTTCAGCAGTGCGAACCGCCGATCGTCCTCCGCTTGGGAATGATCCGCGGTCTGCCCGATCAGCGCGCGCGCATAATCCTTGGTCTGCAGCAGGCCGGGAATGTGATTGACCCGGAAGATCCGGATCTCCGACGCCGCGCTCTCCAGCCCGAGGTAGGTGGCATAGTGCGGCTGCACGCTGTCGGCGTAGGCGTGCCACCAGCCCTTCTGCCGGGATTCCCGGGCGAGCTGAACCAGGGCTTCGCGCTGGTCTTCCGGGACTCCGTAGATCTCGAGCATGTCCCGGACGTCCCTGGGGGCGACTGACACGCGGCCAGTCTCGACCCGGCTGATCTTGGACGCCGAGCATTCCATCTGCTCGGCGACCTCCTCGCAGGTCAGCCGCGCGACCTCGCGCAGGCGCCGCAACTCGAGGGCGAGCCGCCGCCGCCGGACCGTAGGGCTGTACGCGCTCGACACGGACGCCCTCCTCAGTGATCTTAACTACTTCTTTACTAGCTCGGTGGTGCCAGTGTGGCCCTAATCCTACTGATACGTCAGGTTACCGGCCGGTTCACCATGTGCGAATTTCCTCATGCACATTGCAGACTAACGTGCGCCGTTGCATTCTGGAGCGTGCAATAACGCTACGCGTCGTAACGGCTACCAGGAGTGATATATGACGGCCACTGAGACTCCGGTCAGCCAGACCTGGCGCCTGAACCTCGCCCGGTTAGAAGGCCTCGCCGAGGTACTCGCCGGGCGCGGCCTGCGCGCCCGCGTCGTTGCACCGCCCGGGCGCGTGCCGAGCGTGCACGTCGTCAACCCGGAGGCGTCTGCTCTCGCCGAGGACGTCTACGCGGGCCGGGGCCAGGACGGCCGGTGGTGGTTCTGGTGGTCGTGGGCGGAGCAGATCGCCGTCGGTGACGACCTGGAGGGCGCCGCCACGCGGATCGGGCGAGTGCTCGCAGCCGAGGGCTAGGGGCGCAGGCTGGTCGGCGGCATACCGGGAAACGCCTGCGTCGAGCCGCGCCACGACTCGGCGCGGAGCGCGGACACCCGGACCTGCTCAGCGCCGAACATCCGCAGGTCCAGCTCGCGCTGGGCAACCAGCCCCAGGTAGGCCTGGGCCACCCGGTCTTCTATCGTCGCTGCCAGCTGGGCCGCGGTGGCGGCCGACGTCACCGGAAACGGCAGTTCATAGGCGACGGCCGCCGCCGTCGGCTGGCCGCCTCGAGCACTGATCATCGCCGTCAGCTGATCTCTGGCCTGCTGGTGAGCGATCCAGTAGGTGGCGGCAGCCGTGAGGGTGGCGGAGCCCACGGCGAGGTGAGCGCCGACCACGCCGTATCCGTAGCACGCCGAATGCTCGGCAGCGAGCGCGCTCTGCAGGGCTGCCACGACCGCGGCCGTCATGGCGCTGCGCCTCCGACCTGCCGCAAGTACGGGACGTGCGTGGCTTCTGACGCCGCGATGCTAGCGAACAGCTGGGCGATTGCAGGCGGCAGCACGCGCAGCTGGCCAATGAGCCGGTCGGACGCGGCCTGCTCGGCCTGCTCGAGTGTCAGCAGAATGCTCGCGGTGGTTCCGGTGGTTCCGGCGCTGCCGGGGGAAAGGTTCACGGGGCGCGGCGTCGCCGACGGATGCGGCGCTGGCTCGATCAGCCGGGACCTCAGCTGCATCAGGTGCGCGGCGTGCTCAGACTGCACCGCACGGACAGCGGCCAGCGCGGTAGTGTCCCCGGCTGGCAGCCGTTCGATCGCAGCGCCGTACCTCGCCACCAGCTGTTCCTCGGCCGCGATTGCCGCGCTCAGTGCCCGGATGTCGGCAGGTGGCGCTGGCGGGCTGCCCAGTACCTGCACGCCCCGGCACGCGGCGAGGACCAGGGGTGCGGCGGCGAGCGGAAGGCCCCGCACGGCGGCGGCGAGTACCGCCCGGCGGCTGGGCATCCGGTCCGTCACGACTGCTTCCTCCAACTAGGGTGCGCGCCGGGCTAGGCTAGACGACAGTGCCCTGAACAGCATCAACTCACGCGGCCTCGGCAGGCAGGAGGTCATCATGCACGGTGGCTCCGGCCGCGGTCCGCGCCCTGGCCAGGCCGGCAGCCAGGGTAAGGCTACGCGCCTTCACCGGCCGGCTCCGGATCCGGCCAGGCTGACCCGGCTGCTGGAACCCGTGGTGCACGCGCTGAACATGGACCTGGAAGGCATCCGGGTCGCCACGGCGGGCCGTCGTCGTGTGCTGCGCGTGACCATCGACGCCGATGGCGGTGTGAGCCTGGACGACATTGCCCTGGCCAGCCGGGAGTTGTCGATCCGGCTGGACCGGGCTGAGGAGATGGGCGACGATCCGTACACGCTCGAGGTGTCGTCGCCGGGCGTCGACCGCCCGCTCACGCAGCCGAGGCACTGGCGCCGCAACGTCGGTCGGCTGGTGCTCGCGGCCGGTCCCGAGGGCAGCGAAGGCATCCTCGGACGCGTCACCGGCGCCAGCGAGTCTGGCGTCACCCTGGAACAGGACGGCTCGGCTCGCGAGTACAGCTACACCGACCTCGGTCCCGGCCGGGTCCAGGTCGAGTTCAGCCAGCTCGACGACGAGACAGGCGAGGAGGACATAGGTGGACATTGACCTGAGCGTCCTGAGAAGCCTGGAGGCAGAGAAGGACATCTCGCTCGAGCTGGCGATCAAGGCCATCGAGGATGCGCTGCTGGTTGCCTACCACAAGACCGAGGGCGCGGCGGCTGTTGCCCGGGTGGAGGTCAACCGCCGCACTGGCCACGTGACGGTGTGGGCGCGCGATACCACGCCGGATGGTGAGCTGGGCCAGGAATACGACGACACGCCCGTCGGCTTCGGCCGTATCGCGGCGACGACTGCCAGGCAGGTGATCCTGCAGCGGCTGCGCGATGCCGAGGACGAGCTGACCTTCGGGGAGTACGCCGGGCGGGAGGGCGACGTCGTCGCGGGCGTCATCCAGCAGGGCAAGGATCCGCGGGCCGTGCTGGTCGACCTGGGGCGGCTGGAAGCGATCCTGCCGCCGACCGAGCAGGTACCAGGCGAGAAGTACGTCCACGGCGAGCGCATCCGGTGCTACGTGCTGCACGTCAGAAAGGGTTACCGGGGGCCGTCGGTGACGCTGTCGCGTACCCATCCGAACCTCGTCAAGAAGCTGTTCGCGATGGAAGTGCCGGAGATCGCGTCCGGAGCTGTGGAGATCGCCGCCATCGCCAGGGAGGCAGGCCACCGGAGCAAGATCGCCGTGCTCTCGCACCAGACCGGCGTGAACGCCAAGGGCGCCTGCATCGGCCCGATGGGCAGCCGGGTCAGGAACGTGATGGCCGAACTGCACGGCGAGAAGATCGACATCGTCGACTACTCTGCCGATCCGGCCGAGTTCGTCGCCCACGCGCTATCCCCGGCCAGGGTGACCAAGGTCAATGTCGTCGACGCGCAGGCGCGGGTTGCCCAGGTGATCGTGCCCGATTACCAGCTGTCGCTGGCGATCGGCAAGGAAGGGCAGAATGCCCGGCTTGCCGCTCGCCTCACGGGCTGGCGGATCGACATCAGGCCGGATACCGCCGAGCTCGCCGCGGCCGCGTCGGCGCCGCCGGATGACGCGCTGCCTGACAGTTCGGAGTGAGCCGGGCACCGCGGCCGGTGCCGTCGGCCGCAATGCCCTGTAAGCTGGACGCCGGACAGGTCGCGCCGGTCCGTACCTGCATCGGCTGCGGCGAGCGTGCGGCCAAGTCCGACTTGCTCCGCGTGGTGGCGGTAGGGGACGAGATCGTTCCTGACGTGACCTTCCAGCTGCCTGGCCGGGGTGCGTACCTGCATCCAAGCCTGGCATGCTTGGAGCGAGCCGAGCGCCGGAAGGCGTTTCCGCGGGCTTTTCGCCGGGCGGCACCCCTGCCGACCAGCAAGGTCGCGGAGTTCCTGACGGTGTCCACAGCCGGGGACACCGGACGAAAGAAGGCTGACTTGCAATGAGCGCCCGATGAGCATGCGGCGATGAACAGCACAAACTGACGCCGGACGGAGCACGCCCTGCCCCGGCCGGCTGGCAGGCCCGATAGGTCGGGCCGAGTAGAGGGAGCGCAGTGGCGAAGGTCCGGGTGTACGAGCTCGCGAAGGAGTTCGGCGTAGAGAGCAAGGCCGTGATGGCCAAGCTCCAAGAGATGGGCGAGTTTGTCCGGTCGGCGTCCTCGACGATTGAGGCGCCGGTCGTCCGCAGGCTCAAGGATGAATTCGGCAGCCGGGTCCAGGCTGGCAACGGCGCAACGAAGACGGCCGCGCCTGCACGCCGCGCGGCCAATGGGCGCGCCGCCGCTCCTGCTGAGGTGCAGGCTGCGCCCGCGGTGACGGAGCCGGCGCCGGTCAGCGTGGAACCGCCGGCGCCCGTTGCGCCGCAGCCGGCCCCGGCACCGGAGCCGCCGGTATCACCGGCGCCTTTCCCGAAGGACCCGTTCGCCGGCGGCACGCCTGGCGAAACCGAGCCGTCGGAGACCCTGTCAGCACCGCCAGCCCAGCCGCGCCCGGTGGCGCCGCGCCCGGCGGCCGGGCCACGCCCGTCTGCTCCGGCGCCGGGGCAGCGATCGGCTCCCCGGCCCGGGCCGCGCCCTGGCAACAACCCGTTCAGCTCGACGGCAACCGGCATGGGCGCGACGCCGCGCACGCCACCTGCCGCACCCGGCGCGGCCGGCCCGGCCGGGACCCGGCCGACTGGCCGGCCTGGCCCGACTGATCTGGGCCGGCCCGGCGGCCCGCGGCCCGGCGGTCCGCGGCCCAGCCCGAGCAGCATGCCGCCCCGCCCGGTTGGCGGCGGCGTGGGCCGGGGTGGTCCCGGCGGCCCGCGCGGCGGCGGTTACGGCGGTTCGGCCGGTCCCGGCGCCGGCCCACGCCCTGGCGGCGGGGGGCGCGGCGGACCCGGCCTGGCTGGCGGGCGCGGTGGTCCCGGCGGCGGCCCCGGTGGTCCGCGTGGCGGCGGTCCCGGCGGCGGTGCCCGGCCAGGCATGGCTCCAGCACGCCCTGGTGGCGGTGGCCGGGGCGGACGGGCCGGCGCTGCTGGCGCGTTCGGCCGTCCAGGCGGCAGGCCATCGCGCGGCCGCAAGTCGAAGAAGCAGCGGCGCCAGGAGTTCGACAACATGCAGGCGCCGGCGATCGGCGGCGTGTCGATTCCGCGCGGCAACGGCCAGGTCATCCGGATGCCGCGGGGCGCCTCGCTGTCCGACTTCGCGGACAAGATCGGCGTCAACCCGGCGTCGCTCGTGCAGGTGCTGTTCCACCTCGGCGAGATGGTCACCGCTACGCAGTCGGTGAATGACGAGACGCTCCAGTTGCTCGGCGCCGAGCTCAGCTACAACGTGCAGGTCGTGTCCCCGGAAGAAGAAGACCGGGAGCTGCTCGAGTCGTTCGACATCGAGTTCGGCCTGGACGAGGGCGGCGACGACGAGCTGGAGCCGAGGCCACCGGTCGTGACCGTGATGGGTCACGTCGACCACGGCAAGACCAAGCTGCTCGACGCCATCCGGAAGACAAACGTGGTGGCCCACGAGGCGGGCGGCATCACCCAGCACATCGGCGCTTACCAGGTCGAGACCATGGTCGACGGCCAGGAGCGCAAGATCACCTTTATCGACACGCCGGGCCACGAAGCGTTCACCGCTATGCGGGCCCGCGGTGCCGAGACGACCGACCTGGTCATTCTCGTGGTGGCCGCGGACGACGGCGTGAAGCCGCAGACCACCGAGGCGCTGAACCACGCGCAGGCGGCCGGCGTCCCGATCGTGGTCGCGGTCAACAAGATCGACAAGGAGGGCGCGGACCCGCAGCGGGTACGAGCCCAGCTCACTGAGTACGGCCTCGTGGCCGAGGAGTTCGGCGGTCAGTCGCTGTTCGTCGACGTGTCGGCGCGCAACGGCACCGGCCTCGAGCAGCTGCTCGAGGCCGTCATCCTGACCGCCGACGCCGAGCTCGACCTGCGCGCCAACCCGAACCAGCAAGCCCAGGGTGTCGCCATCGAGGCACAGCTGGACAAGGGCCGCGGCCCCGTGGCAACGGTCCTGGTGCAGCGGGGCACGCTCCGGGTGGGCGACTCTATCGTCTGCGGCGAGGCGTTCGGCCGGGTCCGGGCCATGCTGGACGAGAACGGCGACCCCGTGCCGGACGCACCGCCGTCCCGCCCGGTCCAGGTGCTCGGCCTGACCGCCGTTCCGGACGCCGGGGACAGCTTCCTGGTTGTTGAGGACGACCGGATCGCCCGGCAGATTGCCGAGCGGCGGGAAGCCAGGGAACGCAACGCGATGTTCGCCCAGCGGCGACCGCGGGTCACGCTGGAAGACCTGGAGTCGGCGCTCAAGTCCGGCGAGCGGCAGGAGTTGCTGCTCATCATCAAGGGCGACGTCTCCGGCTCGGTAGAGGCGCTGGAGGACGCGCTGCTTCAGCTCGACGTGGGCGAGGAAGTGCTGCTGCGGGTCATCGGCCGTGGTGTCGGCGCGATCACTGAGAACGACGTCAACCTGGCCATCACGTCGGATGCGGTCATCATCGGCTTCAACGTCCGGCCCGCCGGGCCGGCTGGCGAGCTGGCCCAGCGTGAGGGCGTGGACATCCGCTACTACTCGGTCATCTACCAGGCGATCGAGGAAGTCGAGGCCGCGCTCAAGGGCATGCTCAAGCCGATCTACGAGGAGGTCCAGCTCGGGACCGCGGAGATCCGGGAGATCTTCCGGGTGCCGAGGGTTGGCAACGTGGCTGGCTCCATCGTCCGGTCCGGCACGATCACCCGCAACAGCAAGGCGCGTCTCATTCGCGACGGCCTGGTCATCTCCGACAACCTCACGGTCGATTCGCTGCGCCGGTTCAAGGACGACGCGACCGAGGTCCGTGAGGGCTTCGAGTGCGGTATCGGGATCGGCTACAACGACATCCACATCGGCGACACGATCGAGACATTCGAGATGCGGGAGAAGCCGCGGACCTAGACGCTGCTTAACCTGCTGCCGTGTATGTGGGGGCCCTGACCCTGGACGTGCTGCTCGGCGACGTGCGGTCGCTCAAGCAGAAGCGCTCGGTGGTCAGGCCCCTCATCGCCGAGGTGCACCGCCGGTTTCCGGGCGTCGCCGTGGGCGAGACCGGGTACTCCGACCTGCACCGGCGCGCCGAGATTGGCATCGCCGTCGTCAGCTCGACCTCGGCGAACGCGAGGCAGGTGCTGGAGGAATGCGAGCGATTCGTCGCGGCGCGTCCCGAGATCGAGCTGCTGGCCGCCCGACAGCAGCTGCTGACGCCAGAAGGTGAGTGACCCGATGAACCAGGCCAGGGCCCGCCAGCTCGGTGACCGGATCGCCGTGATCGTCGCGGAGATGCTGGAGCGGCGGATCAAGGACCCGCGCCTTGGTTTTGTGACGGTTACTGAGGCCAAGGTGACCGGCGACCTGCGCGAGGCGACGGTGTTCTACACGGTCTACGGCTCTGATGACGAAGTCGCGGGGACTGACGCCGCGCTGACCAGCGCAACCGGCCTGATCAGGTCCGAGGTAGGTCGGCAGACCGGGCTCAAGCACACGCCGTCGATCAGCTTCACCCGCGACACCGTGCCGGACACCGCGCGGGCGATCGAGGACCTCGTGGCGAGGGCGAAAGAGCAGGACGAGCGCGTCAGGGCCGCACGGGTCGGTGCGGAGCCGGCCGGCGACCCTGATCCGTACCGCAAGCCGGCCGAACCTGACACCGGCGACGACGATGACGACGAGTCCTGACTGGGCCCGCGCTGTCAAGCTCGTCGACGGCGCTACCAGCGTCTGCCTCGCGTGCCACATCCGGCCGGACGCGGACGCGCTCGGCTCGATGCTGGCCGTGGCCCAGGCGCTGCACGGCCGCGGGCAGCGCGTCGTCGCGTCCTTCGGCGACGACCCGTTCGCCGTGCCGGCAATCCTGGGGTTCCTGCCTGGCCTGGACCTGCTGAGCCCGCCGCCGTCGTACCCGGCCAGGCCAGAGGTCATGCTCTCGTTCGACGCCTCTGCCCTCGAGCGGCTCGGAGCCCTGACCGGGCCCGCCACGGCGGCCGGGGAGCTGATCGTCGTCGACCACCACGCCAGCAACACGGGGTTCGGCTCGGTTAGCCTCGTCGATCCCAGTGCAGCGGCTACCGCCGTGCTCACGGCGGAGCTGATCGGCCGGCTCGGCATCGGGCTGACCCGTGACGTGGCGATGTGCCTGTACGCGGGGCTGGTCACCGACACCGGCTCGTTCCGGTTCTCCGCGACAACGCCGGAGGTCCATCGGTTCGCCGCCCGGCTGCTCGAAGCCGGCGCGGACCCGGCAGCGGTCTCGCGCGAGTTGTATGACCGCGCGCCGTTCGGCTACCTCGGGATGCTCGCCGCCGTCCTCGGCCGCGCCACCCTCGACCCTGAGGCCGCGAACGGCCTCGGCCTGGTCTGGACGACCGTCACCAGAAACGACCGCGAGGCTGCGAAGCTGCCGCTAGACGCAGCCGAGTCAGTGATTGACGAAATAAGACGCACCAACGAAGCGGAAGTAGCGGCAGTCCTCAAAGAGGACGACACCGGCGTCTGGCAAGTATCACTGCGCTCGAAAGATGTTGTGGACGTAGCCAAGGCAGCTTCCACGCTGGGCGGGGGTGGCCACGCCCGGGCGGCCGGTTTCTCCTATACCGGCCGCGCGGGCGAGCTCATCGCCGCCCTGAAGCGCACCCTGGACGGCGCATGACAGCAGAAAGCGGCCTGCTGATCGTCGATAAGCCCGACGGCTGGACTTCCCATGACGTCGTGGCCAGGATCCGCAAGCTGGCGGGCACCAGGAGAGTGGGCCATGCGGGCACGCTCGACCCGATGGCGACCGGCGTGCTCGTCGTCGGCATCGAGAAGGCAACCCGGCTGCTCGGCTACCTCACGCTGGCCGAGAAGGAGTACATCGCGACGATCCGGCTCGGCCAGACGACCGCGACCGATGACGCCGATGGCGAGCCCATCGACCACGTTCCGGTCAAGAGTATCGACGAAGCCGTGCTGCAGCGCGCCGTCGCAGGACTGACGGGCCAGATTAGCCAGGTTCCGCCGGGCGTCAGCGCGATTAAGGTGAGCGGCCAGCGCAGTTACCGGCTTGCCAGGGCCGGGCAGGCACCGCAGCTGGCGGCCCGGCCGGTCACGGTGTCCGAATTCACCGTCGAGACGATCCGGCCGGCCGGCGACATGCTCGACGTCGGCGTGCACGTCACGTGCTCGAGCGGCACCTACATCCGGGCGCTCGCCCGCGACCTCGGGGCGGAGCTCGGTGTCGGCGGGCATCTGACCGCCCTGCGCCGTACCCGGGTCGGACCGTATCTCGCTAGCCAGGCGCGGACGCTCGACGAGCTGGCTGCTGGGCTCGCGGTGATCCCGCTGGCGGCGGCCGCGGCGGCCGCCTTCCCGCGGCGCGAGCTGACGCAGGAGCAGGCGCGCGCGCTGGCGCATGGTGCCCGGCTCGACCCCGGCGGAACGGGGCCGGAACCGGTCGCGGCCTTCGCCCCGGATGGCAGCCTCGTGGCGCTGCTCACCGACGTCGACGGCCGGGCGCGGTCGCTCGCCGTCTTTACAGCGCCGACGCGGGGGGACGACCCCCCGCAACCCCCCGATAGCGATGGGTCCTGACATGCCTGCTGCCGGGGACGCGTGGCAGGCTGTTCGCATGCAGCGGTGGCAGGGCCTGGCGGATGTCCCGCAGGACTGGGGGCCGTGCGTCGTGACGATCGGCGAGTTCGACGGCGTGCACCGCGGTCACCAGCGGATCGTGGCCAGGGCCCGGCAGGTGGCGGCGGAGCTCGGGCTGCCGGTCGTGGTGGTGACCTTCGACCCGCACCCGGACGAGGTGATCCGGCCTGGCTCGCACCCGCCGCTACTCGCTACCGGGCGGCGGCGCCTGCAGCTGCTGGCTGGCCTGGGCGTCGACGCGGTCTGCGTCATCGCGTTCACTCTGGAGTTCTCCCGGCTCAGCGCGGAGGAGTTTGTCCGGACTGTGCTGGTGGAACGGCTGCACGCGGCGCGCGTGGTGGAGGGGGAGGACTTCCGGTTCGGCCACAAGGCGGCCGGGGACGTGGCGCTGCTAGCCGAGCTGGGGGAGAAGTACGACTTCACGGTCGACGGCGTATCGCTGCTGATCGAGGACGGCGTGACGGTCTCGTCGACCGCTGTCCGCGAGATGCTCGCCGACGGCGACGTGGCCGGAGCGGCGGAGCTGCTCGGCCTGCCGCACCGGGTCGAGGGCATCGTGGTGCGAGGGCACCAGCGAGGCCGGTCACTGGGCTTCCCCACCGCGAACCTGGAGTCGCCGGCGCATCCTGCGATCCCGGCCGACGGCATCTACGCGGGCTGGCTGGTCAGCCTGGACACGGCTGGCGAGGAGACGGAGAGGTGGCCGGCGGCCATCTCCGTCGGGACGAATCCGACGTTCGATGGCAAGGACCGCACCGTGGAGGCGCACGCGCTGGACCGGGATGACCTCGACCTGTACGGGACGCACGTGGCGGTCGACTTCGAGGCTCGGCTGCGGGCGACGCTGAAGTTCGACTCGGTGGACGCGCTCGTCCGGCAGATGCACGTCGACATCGGCGATGCCCGGCGGCTGCTGACGGCCGGCTAGCGCCCTGGGCGCCGGGCTGAGCTGCTGATGTCCGGGCGGCGGCGGCGGCATGGTAAAGTGACCACTGGCCGGATTGCCAGGCCTGGTTAGCTGCGCCCTCAGGCGGCTGACCGTGCGGGGGACATCTTCTGGTTTCCTCGATCACGACTAATCACAAGGGAGCAACGTGCCGCTCGACAATACGGTGAAGAAAGAGATCATCGCCGGGCACGCGACCAATGAGGGTGACACCGGCTCGCCGGAAGTCCAGGTCGCACTGCTGACTCGGCGGATCGCAGATCTGACCGAGCACCTCAAAGTGCACAAGCACGACCATCACAGCCGCCGTGGCCTGCTGCTGCTCGTCGGCCGCCGTCGGCGGCTGCTGCAGTACCTCGCCCGCAAGGACATCACCAGGTACCGGGCGCTCATCGAGAATCTCGGTCTGCGCCGGTAGCTGGATCGGCGGGGCGGCAGGCGCCGCCCCGCTCGCCGCGTCTGCGGCGGCAACAACTGGATTAACAGAGCAATCGTCCCGCGGCTCCGGCCAGGAGCGCTGGCAGCGCTAGCAGCCGGTCCTCGGTAGTGGTTCTCGGGTCATCAGGGCCGAGGACTTCGATCGAAGACCGGCGGCGGACAGCACGCGGGACCTCAGTCAAGGAGGTCACCCGTGGAGGGTGTCTACACCGCCGAAGTCATCATCGACAACGGCTCTTTTGGTACGCATACGATCCGGTTCGAAACCGGCAGGCTCGCCAAGCTGGCGGGCGGATCGGCAGTCGTCTATCTCGACGACGAGAGCGTGGTCCTGTCGACCACGACCGCGGGCAAGAGCCCGCGAGAGGGTTACGACTTCTTCCCGCTCACCGTCGACGTCGAGGAGCGGATGTATGCGGCGGGCCGGATCCCCGGCTCGTTTTTCCGGCGTGAGGGGCGGCCGTCGGAGGACGCCATCCTCACCTGCCGGCTCATCGACAGGCCGCTGCGCCCGTCGTTTGTCAAGGGGCTGCGCAACGAGGTCCAGGTCGTTGAGACGATCCTCGCGCTCCACCCCGAGCACCTGTATGACGTCGTAGCCATCAACGCCGCCTCGATGTCGACGCAGCTCGCCGGGCTGCCGTTCTCCGGACCGATCGGAGGCGTCCGGGTCGCCCTGATCAAGGGTCAGTGGGTCGGCTTCCCGACCTACACCCAGCTCGAGGACGCAACCTTCGACATGGTGGTAGCCGGCCGTGTGCTCGAGGACGGCGAGGTCGCGATCATGATGGTCGAGGCCGAGTCGACGACGAGCACGCTGCGGCTGCTGGCGGACTCCGCCAGCGGCGCGGTGGCGCCGAACGAGGAGACGGTCGCTGCGGGCCTGGATGCAGCCAAGCCGTTCATCAAGGCCCTGTGCGAGGGACAGCTCGCCGTCGCGCGGAACGCAGCCAAGGAGACCGCCGAGTTCCCCACCTTCGCGGACTACGGCGAGGACGTGTTCGCGGCCCTCGAGACCGAGTTCGGCAGCGACCTGGCCCACGCGCTGACGATCGCGGGCAAGAACGAGCGCGGCACCGAAACCGACCGGATCAAGGCACTCGCCACCGAGAAGCTGTCGGCCCAGTTCGAGGGCCGGGAGAAGGAGATCAGCGAGGCGTTCCGCGCGCTGAACAAGAAGCTGGTCCGCAAGCGGATCATCTCCGACGGGCTGCGCATCGACGGACGCGGCATGGAGGACATCCGCCAGCTGTCTGCCGAGGCGGGCGTGCTGCCGCGGGTGCACGGCTCGGCGCTGTTCGAGCGCGGCGAGACGCAGGTGCTAGGTGTCACGACGCTGAATATGCTCCGGCTGGAGCAGATGATCGACACGCTCAACCCGGAGAAGACCAAGCGGTACATGCACAACTACAACATGCCGCCGTACTCGACCGGTGAGACGGGCCGGGTGGGCTCGCCCAAGCGCCGCGAGATCGGCCACGGCGCGCTCGCCGAGCGGGCGCTCCTTCCCGTGCTGCCGACGCGCGAGGAGTTCCCGTACGCGATCCGCCAGGTGTCGGAGGCGATCGGCTCGAACGGCTCCACGTCGATGGGCTCGGTCTGCGCGTCGACCATGTCGCTCCTGGACGCGGGGGTCCCGCTCAAGGACATGGTGGCGGGCATCGCGATGGGCCTCATCCACGAAGGCGGCGAGTACGTCACGCTGACCGACATCCTTGGCGCTGAGGACGCCTTCGGGGACATGGACTTCAAGGTGGCCGGCACCAGGGACGTCATCACGGCCCTGCAGCTGGACACCAAGCTGGACGGAATCCCGGCCAGCGTGCTGGGGGCGGCGCTCCGGCAGGCGCGCGGGGCCCGGCTGACCATCCTCGGCGTCATGCGGGAGGCCATCGAGGCGCCGGGCGAGATGAGCCCGCTCGCGCCGCGGATCATCACGGTCAAGGTGCCGGTCGACAAGATCGGCGAGGTCATCGGCCCCAAGGGCAAGATGATCAACTCGATCCAGGACGACACCGGCGCGGAGATCACCATCGAGGACGACGGCACCATCTACATCGGCGCCACCGATGGCACCTCGGCCGAGGCTGCCCGGGCGGCGATCAACGCGATCGCCAACCCGCACATCCCCGAGATTGGGGAGCGGTTCCTCGGCACCGTGGTGAAGACGACCACGTTCGGGGCGTTCGTGTCGCTGCTGCCGGGCCGCGATGGCCTGCTGCACATCACCCAGATCCGCAAGCTGCACGGTGGCGTCCGGATCGAGAACGTCGACGACGTCATGAAGGTCGGTGACAAGATCCAGGTCGAGATCCGCGAGATCGACGACCGCGGCAAGCTGTCGCTGGTGCCCGTCGAGGTCGTGGAGAGAGAAGCGGCCGGTGAGGACCTCGGCGGCGGAGGGGACGAACCACGTTCGCGTGATCGTCATGACCGCGGCGGCGACCGGCAGTCAGGTCGGGGCGACCGCGACCGGGGCGGCCGCGACGACCACCATCGGACCAGGCAGCGGAGCCGCGGCGGTCAGCCCGGCGGCGACAGCCAGGCTGGCTTCGATCCGGGCAACTCATGACGGCTGGCGCCGAGCGGCTGGCCGGCGGCGACGCCATCTGGCGCACGGTGCTGCCGGGCGGCCTGCGGGTCGTGACCGAGAAGCTGCCGGAAATGCGGTCGGTGGCGTTCGGGATCTGGGCGGGCGTCGGCTCCCGTGACGAGGACGCGGCGCACGCCGGCGCCACGCACTATCTCGAGCACCTGCTGTTCAAGGGCACGGCGCGACGGACGGCGCTGGACATCTCGGCGGCGATGGACGCGGTCGGCGGCGAGCTGAACGCGTTCACCGCCAAGGAGTACACCTGCTACTACGCGCGGGTGCTCGACGAGGACATGCCGCTGGCGATCGACGTGCTGTCGGACATGGTGACCAGTTCGCTGCTGGCGGCGAAGGACGTCGACGCCGAGCGCGGGGTCATCCTCGAGGAAATCGCCATGAACGAGGATGACCCTGGCGATCTCGTGCACGAGGCGTTCGCCGCGGAGCTGTTCGGCGACACCCCGCTCGGCCGTCCGATCCTCGGCACCGTCGACTCGATCAACTCGATCACGGCCGACCGCATCGCCGAGCACTACCGGGCCCGGTACACGCCGGACAACCTGGTGGTGGCCGCTGCGGGCGGCCTCGATCACGCGCGGGTGGTGGAGCTGACGCAGGCTGCGTTCGGGTCCCGGCTGTCAGGTGCCGTCCAGCCCAGCGCGCCCCGGCTGTCCGGACCCGCGGGCAGCCAGCCGCCGGGCACCGGCGTGCGGCTGGTGTCGAGGCCGGTCGAGCAGGCGAATCTCGTGCTCGGCTGTACCGGCCTGGCCCGCAATGACGAGCGGCGGTTCGCCCTCGGGGTGCTCAACGCGGCGCTCGGCGGCGGCATGTCGTCGCGGCTGTTCCAGGAGGTCAGGGAGAAGCGCGGCCTGGCCTACTCGGTGTACAGCTTCTCTTCCCAGCACGCCGACACCGGCCAGTGGGGTGTCTACGCGGGCTGCCTGCCGGCCAAGACCGAAGAGGTCCTCGCCATCTGCCGGGACGAGATCGCCAAGGTGATCGACTCCGGGCTGACCGACGAGGAGCTCGATCGGGGCAAGGGCCAGCTCCGCGGGTCGATCGTGCTCGGCCTGGAGGATCCGTCGTCCAGGATGACCAGGCTCGGCAAGTCCGAGCTGGTCTATCCGCGACTCGAGCCGGTTGATGAGATCCTCGCGGCGATCAGCGCGGTCACGCATGACGACGTGCGCGAGGTCGCGTCGGCGATCCTTGGGCAGCAGATGGCGCTCGCCGTCGTCGGGCCGTTCGATGACGACGAGGCGTTTACCGCGGCGCTCGCGCCCTAACGCCGGCTCGTCGCCTCGCGGCACCTGCGGGCGTGCACTAGCGTGCCGTCATGTTCTCAGGCGAGACGCCGGGCCCGCTGCTCGGCTCCGGCCGGTCCGCGGATGTCTACGCGCTCGGCCAGGGCCGGGTGCTGCGCCGCTACCGGGTCCCGATCGACGTCGCGGCCGAGGCGCGGCTGATGCGCTACCTTTCGGCAGCGGGTTACCCGGTCCCGGAGGTGTACGAAGCGGACGGTCGCGACCTGGTGCTCGAGCGGCTCGACGGCGTCGACATGCTCGCCGACCTCGGCCGCCGGCCGTGGCTGGTCCCGCGCCACGCCCGCACGCTGGCGGGCCTGCACGACCGGCTGCACCAGATCGCGGCTCCGGCCGGCTTGCCGGAGGTCGCCGGTCCCGGCGGTGGCGCGCCCGGCCAGGGACGCGTGGTGCTGCACATGGACCTGCATCCGGGCAACGTGATGCTCGCCAGCCGCGGTCCGGTCGTCATCGACTGGGTGGGTGCCCGGGCCGGGGCCGCGGCCACGGACGTGGCGATGGCGTATCTGATCATGACGACCGCCGAAACCGACTTGATCCCGATCTGGCTGCGCCCGGTGATAGGGGTACTGCGGACTACCTTCTGCCGGCGCTTCGCCGCTGGAGTGCGCGATAGCCCGTGGCCCCACATCGCGAGCGCGGCGCGGTTGCGAATGGCCGACATCAACACCCGTCCGTCCGAAGCCGGGCGGCTGCAGCGGATCGCCGAGCGGGCCGAATCGGCCGATCGGGCGGCGCGAGCGGGCTAGCCGCTCTCGGCCGGGCGGGCTAGCCGCTCTCGGCCGGGCGGGCCAGCCAGGCCCGGATCTGCTCGCCGTGTTCGTCCAGTGCGGGCGGCGGCAGATCGTAGCGTGCCTGCGTGGCTGAGAATGTCAGCGCGTTGCGGATGCCGGGCACCGCGGTATCCCCATGGCCGGCCTGCACGACCGGATCGAGCCCGATCTGCTCGGCGAACGCCACGCCGCCGGCCACGCTGTTGATCGGGCCGCACGGCACGCCGGCGGCGATCAGCAGGTCGAACCAGTCTCCGGCCGACCGGGCCTTGAGCTGCTCGGTCAGCAGTGGCCGCAGCTGGTCGCGGTTGGCGGTGCGGCCCGAGTTGGCAGCGAACCGCTCGTCATCCGCAAGCTCGGGAGCGCCCAGAACGGTGCACAGGTTACGGAACTGAGCGTCGTTGCCAGCGGCGATAACAAGGTCTCCGTCGCCGGTCGGCAGCGGCTCGTACGGGAACAGGCTCGGGTGCGAGTTGCCCATCCGGTGCGGCACCACCCCGGCCGAGGCGAACGCGCCGGTCTGGTTGACCATCCCGGCGAGGGCCGCGGACATGAGATTGACCTCGACGTGCTGCCCTTCGCCGGTCCGCCGCCGGTGATCGAGCGCTGCGAGGATGCCGATAGCGGTCTGCAAGCCGGACATCACGTCGAACACCGCGATGCCAGCGCGGTAGGGCGGACCGTCGGCATCACCCTGCAGGCTCATCATGCCGGACATGGCCTCGACGATCAGGTCATAGCCGGGCAGGTGGGCGCCGCCGCCCGAGCCGAAGCCGGTGATGGATGCGTAGATCACGGCAGGATTTGCCGTCCGCACGTTCTCGTAGTCGAGCCCGAACTGGCGCAGTCCGCCGGGCTTGAAGTTCTCGACCATGATGTCGCAGCGCCTGGCGAGCTCCGCCGCCGCCGCTCGGTCGCCTGGGTCTTTCATGTTCAGCAGGACGGACCGCTTGTTGCGGTTAACGGACAGGTAGTAGGTGGAGATGCCGCTGCGTACCGGAGGCATCCAGTGCCGGGTGTCGTCGCCGCCGGGGCCCTCAACCTTGATGACTTCGGCGCCGAGATCGCCCAGGATCTGCGTGCAGTACGGCCCCGCGAGCACCCGGGAGAAGTCGGCCACCAGCAGCCCGGTGAGCGGGCCCGGCCTGGCAGGAGTCTGGTTCATCAGGGGCCAGATTATCGGAGCGGGTGATCGGCGCAGGAGCGCTGGGCGGTGCTAATCGGCGAACGGAAAGTCCGGTGTCGACTGCCTGGTCCCGTCGAAGCCGATGGTGAGACCTGCGTAGCCCGCGATCGCTTCGACGAACGCGAGGCCGTCTGGCCCCGCGACAGCGAGCCCGGTTGCCAGCGCATCGGCGAGGCCGAGATCAGGTCCGGTCACGATGGCGGACGCTGCGCGAGCGGCAGGCGCGCCTGAGCGCGGGTCGATGAGGTGCGGACCACGCTCGTAGCTGCCAGAGGTCGCGACCGCCCCGGTGAGCTCGACGATCTCGGCTAGCCGGCGCGGTGCCGTCGGGTCGGCGATGCCGATCCGGAACGGCTTGCCGGTCGGCAACTGACCATAGCTGGCTATGTCGCCCGCCGCGTTGACCATCGCGCCGCAGACGCCGTCCGCCCGCGCCAGGACCGCTACGGCTAGCTGGGCGGCCCAGCCTTTTACGTAGCCGGTCGGGTCGAACCCGCCCGGCATCGCCCAGGGGTCGAACCACCCTCGAGATAGCTCACGGGCGGCCGTGCACGCCGTGATGACGACGGCGACCTCTGCCGGAGCCTGTTTCGCAGTGATCTCGCCCCGGCGCAGGCGGCTTACCGGGCTGTCCTCGCGCCACGTGCTGAAGACCTCGTCGGCTCGGTGCAAGACGGCCGCGGCTTGCCCCATCAGGTGCTGGACGTGTGCGAGCTGGGCGCTCGTCGCTGTCGGCCACGGGTAGACATCGAGGACGACCACGGTGCCCATGACCGTCTCGAGCCGGCTGACCGGCTGCGCCGTCACGCGAACCCGAGCGAGCGCAGCGCCCCTTGCAGCGACTGGTCGAAGCCCGCGCTGGTGTAGCTCGCGCCGGACACGCCCTGGATGTTAGCGCTCTGCGCCTGCAGGACCTCCCGCTCCAGCAGCGGGATGGACTGCTGATCGATGAACTGCGACCGGGGATCGCTGGCGTCGTCGAGGGACGCGATGCTGACCTTCGAGATCCGGTGGCCGGACACGGTGACCCGGACTGAGAGCGTGCCGTAGTCGTAGTAGACCGCCGGGCCGACCGCGGTGCGACTGGCTCCGGACGGCTGGCTGGCCGCGCCCTGGGCCGACGGGGATGCTGCCGGTGGGGCACCGGAAGCCGACGCAGCGGGCAGTGCGGATCCCGCAGGGCTGGCCAGGCTGATGGGTGCCGTGTGGAACTTCAGCACGCCAATCAGGCCCACGATGGTCCCGGCTATGACGATCGGCGCACGCTTCATGACGGCGACCCCGTGCTAGTGCTGAAGAGCATCCTGCCTTCCCGCATCCCCTAGAACCCGAACGACTCGATGTGGATCTGCTCCGGCGGGACGCCGAGCTTCTCCGCTATGCCAACGATCTCGGTACCGAACCCCTCTGGCCCGCAAATGTAGATATCACGGGCGACGATGTCGGGCACCAGCTGGCGCAAGTGCCGGGCGCCCAGGCGGACCTTGTGCCGCGGCCCGACGAGCTCGTGCAGACGGCCGCCGCGGTGGTTGACCAGGGCGGCAATCTCCTCCCGGTGCACCAGCCCGGCTGGCGTGGAGGCGCGGATGACGACCGTGACGTCCGCGTGATCCGGCAGGTCCTCCAGCAGCGCGCGCAGCGGCGTGATGCCCACGCCGGCGCCCACGAGCAGCACGCCGTCGGTCATCCGCGCGTGGTGGGTGAACGCTCCGTACGGTCCCTCGATTGCGACCGGGGTACCCGGTCGCAGCCGGCTGACGAGGTGGCTCGCGTCGCCGGTGGCCTTGACCGTGACGCGAAGGTAAGGCGGGCGTGGCAGCGCCGACAGGGAGAACGGGTGCGCCTGCCACCAGAGGTCCCTGGTGAGAAACCGCCACTGCAAGAACTGCCCGCCGGAGACCGCCAGCTGGTCAAGGCTGCGTCCCTGGCAGATGATGGAGACGACGCCGGGCGCCTCGTCCCGGACCTCGACGACGCGGAGCCGGTGCTTCAGGCTTCGCCAGACCGGCTGGCCGATCCGGAAGATGAGGACCAGCCCGGCTGTGGCCGCCCAGACCGTGATCCACAGCGCCCGGGTCAGCGGATGCCCGACGAACGAGACTCCTGTGACGATCTGATGGGCGAAGGCCAGGGCGAGGCCCAGATACAGGTACAGGTGGACCGACCACCAGGTTTCGTAGCGAAGCCGCCGCCTGACCGAGCGATAGGACGTGATCCCGGCCAGCACGAGCAGGCCGAATCCGACCGACGCCGCGAGGATGTCGCGGTAGGAGCGGATCAGCAGCCACACCTCGTGCACCAGCGACGACCGGTCGGCCGCTGCGTAGCCGAGGGTGATCGCCAGGACGTGCGTCGTGATCAGTCCGATCGCCCAGGGGGCGATCTTCCGGTGCCACCGGATGAGCTGGTCCTGGCCCACGCTGCGCTCGAGCCAGGGCAGCCGGGCCACGAGCACGACCATGATCAGCATGAGATACGTGCCGGTGAACGCCGCGAGCCGCCCGACAGCCGTCAGCAGCCCGCCTGGCGCGGCGAGCGCCCCGTGACTCTCGTTCGTCAGCACGGATGCCACCACGGCGCCGAAGCCAATGCCCGCCAGCGCCGCGCAGGCGTCCACGAACCTGGGTCGCGGTGCGGGCGCCGACCGCCGCCAGCTCACGTGCGGCAGGTGCCCGTGGCCAGCCGGCGGCCGGCTGATCGGGCTCGTCGCAGCGTCAGGCAACACGTGCTCATGATCGGGGAACGGGCTGGGCGCAGCCTCCGCACTTACCGAACGTTAACTCTCAGCAGGGTGAAGATCGGATTAAGAGGACTGGATCTGCGGCCAGCTTAGCTGACCGATGAGGCCTGACCTGGCGTTACGCCACGGCCCGCTCCGCGTACTCCTTGAGCTGCGCCAGTTCGTCCGACCAGCCGCGCCGGTTTCCCTCAGCCGCTTGCCCCTGCTCGGCCCGACTCAGGTCCAGGCTTGCGAAACCGGTCTCGACGACCCTGAGCAGGGTCCCGGTCGGGACCTCCGTGAGGGTGAATTCCACCAGCGTGCCCGTTCCCATCCCTGGTTCGGCCCCCGCATCCCGTGCCCACCGGTAAGAGAAAGCGCTCGGCCGTTCGACCCGCTCGACGACCGCCTCAAAGACGGCCTGGTCAGGCCAGCCAAACTGGGCGTGACCGCCGGGCTGCAGCTCTATCTCTGCTGAGGCGCCGAACCAGTGCGCGACGTCCCCGGCGCTCGTCAGCACTTCCCATACGCGTTCGGGCGACGCGTCGATGAGCACGTCACGCTCAATCCAGTCCTGTGCCATGGTGCATTCCTTCCCGCCTGGATCCGCTCACACCCAGCCGATGCCCGAAGGCGCGACCGATGCCAGGGCCGAACGTCACAGCTGGCCGACGTCGGTCAAGGTGACGACGGCTACCCCGGCCTCGTCGGAGGCGGCCAGGTCGACGGTGGCGGAGAAGCCCCAGTCATGATCACCGGCGGGGTCGTCGAAGATCTGCCGTGCCGTCCACTGACCGGGCAACTCCTTGAGGATCAGCATCCTGGGCCCGCGCGCATCGGCCCCCGTGAGAATCTCGGCGTGCTCGGCGAAAAATGGCTCGAGCGCATCCGCCCATGCGTCAGCGTCCCAGCCGGCCGGTGCGTCAAGTTCGCCCAGCTCGTCCCACCGTCGCAGGGCTGCCAGCTCTACCCGGCGGAACAGCGCGTTACGCACCAGCACCCGGAAGGCGCGCGTGTTCCCGGTGACCGCAGGTGGCCGGTCGGCCGCGAGGTGCTCGGCCTCCTCGACCGGGTTCCGCAGCTTCTCCCACTCGTCGATGAGGCTGTGATCGACCTGCCGGACCAGCTCGCCGAGCCACTCGGTGAGGTCGGCCAGTTCCTCCGTCCTGGCCTCCTCCGGCACCGTCTGCCGCAGCGCCTTGTAGGCGTCGGCCAGGTACCGCAGGACCAGTCCCTCGGACCTCGCGAGCCCGTAGAGGCTGACGTACTCGGCGAACGTCATCGCCCGCTCGGCCATGTCGCGGGCTACCGATTTCGGCGACAGCTCGTGGTCGCGCACCCATGGGTGGCCGCGAGCATAGATCTCGTAGGCGCCTTCCAGCAGGTCGGCGAGCGGCTGCGGATAAGTGACGGACTCCAGAAGCTCCATCCGCTCGTCGTACTCGATCCCCTCAGCCTTCATCGCCGCAACCGCCTCGCCGCGAGCACGGAACAGCTGCGCGCTCAGCAGCGGCCGCGGGTTGTCGAGCGTCGACTCGATCACCGACACCACGTCCAGCGCGTAATCCGGCGCCGCGGGGTCCAGTAGCGCGATCGCGGCGAGGGCCAGCGGCGAGAGCGGCTGGTTGAGCGCGAAGTCCTCCTGAAGGTCGACGGTCAGCCGGACGCAGCGACCGTCGGAGTCCGGCGCCTCGAGCCGTTGCACGACGCCGCCGGCGAGCAGTGCGCGGTAGATCGCGATGGCGCGGTGGATGTGCCGCCGCTGCGCGGGCCGGTCCTCGTCGCTGTCGGTGATGAGGTGCCTCATCGCCGTGTAGGCGTTGCCTGGCCGGCCGATGACGTTGAGCAGCATGGCGTGGCTGACTTCGAAGCTGGATGCCAGCGGTTCGGGCTCGGCCGCCACCAGCCGCTCGAAGGTGGGGAGGCCCCACGAGACCATGCCCATAGGCGGCTTCTTGCGGACCACGCGGCGCCGTTTCCGTGGATCGTCCCCGGCCTTGGCCAGCGCCCGCTCGTTCTCGATGACGTGCTCGGGCGCCTGCACCACGACCCGGCCCATGGTGTCGAACCCGGCCCGGCCCGCCCGCCCGGCGATCTGGTGGAACTCCCGCGCTAGCAGCAGGCGGGTCCGCGACCCGTCGAACTTCGACAGCGACGTGAACAGCACCGTGCGGATGGGCACGTTGATGCCGACGCCGAGGGTGTCGGTGCCGCAGATGACCTTGAGCAGCCCGGCCTGCGCGAGCGTCTCGACCAGCCGCCGGTATTTCGGCAGCATTCCCGCGTGGTGCACGCCGATGCCGTGCCGGACCAGCCGCGACAGCGTTTTGCCGAAGCCGGGCGCGAAGCGGAACCCGCCGATCAGCTCGGCGATCTCGTCCTTTTCCGCCCGGCTGGACACGTTCACGCTCATCAGCGCCTGTGCCTGCTCGATGGCCGCGGCCTGGGTGAAGTGCACGATATAGACGGGCGCGTCGCCGGTGTCGAGAATTTCCTGCACCGTCTCGTGCACCGGCGTCAGTTCAAAGGAAAAAGTGAGCGGAACGGGCCGCGTCGCCGAGCTCACCACGGCCGTCTCGCGGCCGGTGCGGCGGGTCAGATCCCGCTCGAACCTGCTGACGTCGCCGAGGGTCGCGGACATGAGCAGGAACTGCGCCCGCGGCAGCTCGATGAGCGGCACCTGCCAGGCCCAGCCGCGGTCGGGGTCGGCGTAGTAGTGGAACTCGTCCATCACGACCTGGCCGATGTCGGCGCTGGCGCCCTCGCGGAGGGCGATGTTGGCGAGGACCTCCGCGGTGCAGCAGATGATCATCGCGTCGGAATTGACGCTGCCGTCGCCGGTCATCATCCCGACCTCGTCAGGGCCGAAGATGTCGCAGAGCGCGAAGAACTTCTCCGACACCAGCGCCTTGACCGGCGCGGTGTAGAAGGTCCGGTCGTCCCGCGCGAGCGCGGTGAAGTGCGCGCCGGTAGCGACGAGGCTCTTGCCCGACCCGGTCGGCGCGGACAAGATCACGTTCGCCCCGGACACGATCTCGATGAGCGCCTCTTCCTGGTGCGGGTACAGCGTGAAGCCCTGCTTGGCGGCCCAGTCAGTGAACGCGGCGAATACGTCGTCCGGCTCGGCGCCGCCGGGGAGGAGGTCAGTGAGAGTCATGTCGTCGTCCATGCTGCCAGCACGCTGGCAGCATGGACGACGACGGTGGCCGCTTGGACAGCTCGGGGCTAGAAGTTCTTGCACTCACCGCCGTGTGTGCCGTAGAAGCCCGGTCCGTTCAGCCCTGGCCCGGTGATGTCGGGCTTGGCAGCCGAACCACTCGGATAGGCGGTGTCGAACCACTCGGTGAAGAACTGGCCGATCTGGCTCTTGCACGCCGCGCTCTGGTTCGGAAGCGCCTTCGTGAACGCGGCCTCCCACTGCGCCTCGGTGATCGAGCCGCCGCCGTAGGTCCGCTGAACCTGCTGCAGCACCTTGGTGAACCTGTCAGTACCGAGGATCTGCCACAGCGCGATATAGGCAGTGGCCGGGCGCACGTACGTCGGGCTGTTGTCGAAGAGCGAGACCGGCATGGGGTTGGACGGTGCCTCCGACCAGAAGCTGGCGCCCCTTGCGTAGTTCGTGTTGAACCGCGCGATCAGGCTGGCCTGGAAGGCGGCCTGACCAGCGGCGGTGCCAGGACCGCCTGCCGCGGTCTCAGCGTTGCGCGCCGTCAGCATGTACTGCGCGAGCTGAGCCATGCCCTCCTTGAAGAAGGTCATCGTGTAATTGCTCTCGGTGACGTTGTCCCCCCACCACTGGTGCATGTTCTCGTGGTAGAAGACGCTCAGGCCGATCGTGCCGCCCGCGAAGGTGATCATCGTCTGCATCTCCTCCTCGAAGCTGGCTGGGGGAGTGCCGACCACGACGCCGTCAGTGTCAAACGGGAATGGCCCGTTGAACTGGCTCTGGAAGTCGGTGATGTCCTGCTGCTGATCCATGATCTTCTGGTTGGCGGCCTGCTGATTCGCGCCGATGGCGCTGTCCTGCGCCTCCTTGTAAACGATGCCGTCACTGCCCGTGCGGGTCGAGAACGTGTAGTTGCCGACGCTGTCCTCGACTAGATAGCTGGCGACCGTGGCTGCCGAGTGCCAGTGGTAGGTGACCGACCCTCCGGGGAAGTTAGCGTCCGGCGCGTTCGGCGTGCTCGACACGAGATCGCCGTTCGCGACGGTGCTCTTGCCCGCGTTGACGGTGTCGTAGAAGTCGTAGGTCGGCTTCGCCGCCGGGTAGTCGTTGAGTGGCATCCAGTCCTCGGTGGCCACCGGCTCGGTGGTCACGAAGCTGCCGCCGGCGGCCCGGAACCAGCCCTCGGTCGTTCCGTCGCCATCGTTGTGCACACCCGGCCGGCCCGTGTAGTTCACGACGACGATGAACGTCGAGCGGTCCTGAATGGGCGCTTGCGGGGTGATGACCAGCTTGTTCGCCGGGCACTGGGTGCCGTCCAGCGAATCCGGGTCGACGTTCGTGTCCGGCAGTTCGGGCGAGCACGCGGGCGGCAGCGCGTTATTGCCAGGGCCGCCGACGGGGTTGGTCTGCGAGGCCTCGTGCGCCAGCGGACTGGGATCGTTCTGCCCGTTCGGGTCGCCGGGGTAGGTGGGCTGCACGAAAGTGAACGTGGCGGGCGCGCCGTTCACGGTGACGGACTGGACCGTCATGTCCGGCCCGTCTGGGTTAGTGGAGTGCTGCTCGAAGTCCAGGCTGAAGCTCGTCAGGCACTGTGTGGCCTGGTCGGTGAGCGCCACGTTGTTGCCCGGCAAGAAGGCGTTCGAGCCCGCGTCGTACACCATGTTGACGTTGGTGTGCAGGCTCGTGTAGCCGCCGTTCCCGGTCTCCGGGTACATCCGCGACCCCACCGGTGCCAGCGTGTGCGCGCCCGGTGAGCACGATGTGTTGTCGGCAGCCGCGGCAAGGCCTCCCGACGTGACGCTGACGCCTAACAGAGCCAGGGACGCGGTTCCGGTCATGACAGTAAGAAGCAGGCGACGTCTCATGTCAGCATCGTAACGAGCGGAGGTCGACTTGGGGATGACACCAGCACCGCTGAACGTCGTGATAACCGGCGGAGCGGGCTTCATCGGCGCCCGGCTGGCTAGGGAGATCCTTGCTCGTGGCTCGCTCTCGGTCGCCGGCTCGCCGGTCCGGCCAGTGACGAGCCTGACCCTGCTCGACCAGGTTCGGCCGGCAGCTCCCCTCGCTGAGGATCCGCGCGTCACGGTCTGGCAGGGCGATCTCGTCACTGGCCTCGACGGCGGCAGCGCCGGCCTGTTCCGGGACGCTGATGTGGTCTTTCACCTCGCCGCGGCGGTGAGCGCCGAGTGCGAGCGCGACTTCGACCTCGGCATGCGCGCCAACCTCCTGGGCACCCAGCTGCTGCTCGCGGCCTGCCGCCAGGCGGGCAGGGTGCCTGTCGTGGTGTTTTCTAGCTCGCTCGCGGTGTTCGGCGGGACGGCCACCCACCCTCTGCCGGAGGTGATCACGGACTCGACGCTGCCCACCCCGCAGAGCAGCTACGGGATCCAGAAATTCATCGGCGAGCAACTTGTCGCCGACTATTCACGCAGGGGGTTCATCCGGGGCCGGTCGGTGCGGCTGATGACCGTGAGCGTGCGTCCGGGACGGCCCAACGCTGCGGCGTCTGGATTCTTGTCGGGGATCATCAGGGAACCGCTGGCCGGGGTGCGCGCGAATTCCCCGGTGCCGCCCGACACGGCGGTGGCACTCAGTTCCCCGGTGCGCGCCGTTGAGGGACTGCTCCGCGCGGCCGAGGCCGCGCCGTCGGAGTGGGGTGATCCGACCGCGGTCAACCTGCCGGGGGTGACCGTCACCGTCGGCAAGATGGTGGAGGCGCTCGAGCGCGTCGCCGGGCCAGCGGTCAGCGCACTGGTGGGCTGGGAGCGAGACGAGGCCGTCGCGTCGATCGTGCGCGGCTGGCCCGCGCGCTTCTCGACTGCGCGGGCCGCCGCGCTCGGGCTCAGCCCGGACGAGAGCTTCGAGGCCATCGTCCGCTCCTACATCCACGATTCGAGCCGTAGCCAGCTCTAGCCGGCCCACCGCAGAGTACGGATGGCCGAGTTGGTGGAGATTATGCCGACGGATGAGTGCTGACGTAGAAGATCAGCACAGACCCTGCCACCGCGACAGCGAGTATCACCCAGAAATCGGTGCGCCGCGGAAGCCCGCGCCGCGCCCCGGCCGGCCTGCTCGCAGCGGCCGGGCCGCCGCCCAGCACATACCGTGTCGTCTGATTCCGCCGGTAGCTGATCATCCCTACCTGAGAAGCCGAAATCACCGCCAGCAGGCCAGGCCCGAGCAGGGCATTGGCGAGGGCGTCGCGCCAGCTGCCACGCGGAAGCGCTTCAGCGACGAAGCCCACCGCGAGTGCAATAGCCATCCAGGTCATTGCGGCGACGAACCACATGCGGGCGGCGAATTCCTGCGCGACGGCCAGGTCACCAGCCGGAATCGACCTGTCCCGTCTCGCCACCAACGCGCAGGCAGCAGGGCCCCCGGCCGCGTGACCATGCCCCGCCACCCCGCAGCCGACCCCAGGCCCGCCCGACCCAGCC
The DNA here is from genome assembly GCA_963718765.1 of uncultured Actinomycetota bacterium. GTDB lineage: Bacteria > Actinomycetota > Actinomycetes > Streptosporangiales > Streptosporangiaceae > JAJYUU01. Next base: position 1,169,036 of record CAVQZV010000010.1, on the reverse strand, counting down.
AGCCAGCCAATAGTCAATCTGCAACCCCGTCGCGCCCCTCGCCGCCCGCGGCCGACGTCAGCTGGCCAGTTGCTTGCCGAAGAAGGCGAAGACCTTCTCCCAGCCGTCCATGGCGGCTTCCTGCCGGTACATCGGTGCCTGGTAGTAGAAGAACCCGTGTGACGCGCCGTCGTAGCGGTGGAACTCGTAGTCCTTGCCGAGCCGCTTCAGCTCCGCCTCGTGCTGGTCGACCAGCGCGGGCGTGGGGTACTGGTCGTCGTTGCCGAACAGGCCGAGCAGCGGGACGTTCAGGTCCGCGGTGTAGTCCAGCGGCGAGACCGGCCGGGCCGGGCTCAGCTCCTGCTCGCTCATCACCACGCCGCCGCCCCATAGGTCGGCGACCGCGTCGAACTTGTCGGTAAGGGAGGCGGCCAGCAGCGAGTGGCGGCCGCCGGAGCAGGTGCCGATGATGCCGACCTTGCCGTTGCTTGTGGGCTGTTCGCGGAGCCAGTCGGCGGCCGCCGCGCAGTCGGCCACCACGCTGTCATCGGCCACGCCCCCCTCAGCGCGCACCTTCGCGGCGATGTCGTCGGGTGAGCCGTGCCCGTACCGCTCGTACAGGTTCGGGGAAATCACCGTGTATCCGTGCCGGGCCAGCCGGTCGGAGAACTCGCGGTAGAACTCGTCCCAGCCCGGCATATGATGCACGGCGACGATTCCCGGCCGCGGCCCTTCGCCGTTCGGCTGCGCGACGTAGGCGTGAACCTGGTCGCCGTTGCCGGCGGGGAATGTAATTACCTGAGTGGAAATGCCGTTGTCCGTGTCCGTGCTGTGCGAGTTCCACGCCGTCATCGGTTGACCCTCCGGGTCGCAGCTTCGAAGTATTCCGTGGCTAGGCTAGCGGACGACAAACCTGGGGGCGCGATGATCAAAGTAGGCGTGCTCGGCGCTAAGGGGCGCATGGGGTCGCAGGTGTGCGCGACCGTAGATGAAGCCGCCGACCTCGAGCTTTTCGCGGGCGTCGACGTCGGTGACGCTCGCGAGGAGCTGGCCGCTGCCGACGTCGTCGTCGACTTCACGAGCCCGGCCGCCGTCATGGACAACCTGAGGTGGTGCGTCGAGCATGACCTCGCAGCGGTTGTCGGCACATCCGGGTTCGGTGACACGAAGCTCACTGAGGTGAGGAGCTGGCTCACGGCGCGTCCGGAAGGCCGGGTCCTGGTGGTGCCCAACTTCTCAGTCGGTGCGGTGCTCATGATGCGGTTCGCGGAGCTGGCCGCGCCATTCTTCGAGTCGGCAGAGGTAATCGAGCTGCACCACGCGGGCAAGGTGGACGCGCCGTCGGGAACCGCGGGACGCACCGCAGCGATGATCAGCTCGGCCCGGAGAGCTGCCGGAACGGGCCCGATGCCGGACGCGACCACAACTGCAGCGCCGGGCGCGCGGGGCGCGGAGGTAGATGACGTGCACGTGCACTCGGTGCGCCTCGCCGGGCTGGTGGCGCATCAGGAGGTGCTGCTCGGCGGCCACGGCGAGGTGCTGACGATCCGGCACGACTCGCTGGATCGCGCGTCGTTCATGCCGGGTGTGCTGACGGCGGTGCGCGGCATAGCCGGGCTGCCGCCGGGCCTGACCGTCGGCCTCGAGGGCCTACTCGGCCTCACCTGATTCCGCTGGCCGGTAGAGACCGAGAAGCAGCCCGTACCGAGGCTGATCGCCGCCATCGTCGACGCGGTCGGCCAGGTCCTGCAGGGTCAGCGTGAGCTCCTTGGCATGCTCCGCTGTCAGTCGCAGGCTTCGCACGATCAGGAATGGATCGGGTTGCGCAGCGGCGATCTCGGCAGCGAGGGCCTGGAACGCCGTCCCGGTGATCCGCGTGTCGTCATAGGACAGCCTGCGGAACGCAACCCGGTAGTACTGCTCGGTTCCGCCGCGAACCTTCCGCGTTCCAGTCGCCTGGACCAGGCCTGCGTCGACGAGGACTTTCAGGTGGTGGGCGATGTTGCCTTTGTTGCTCCCCAGCATCGTGGCGAGCTGGCTGATCGTGGCTTCTTCCCGGCCCAGCGCGAAGAGCAGCCGGTGACGCATCGGATGGCCCAGGGCCTTGAACTGCGCAGGTGAGGATATCGCTGCTACCTCGTCCGCCGACATGAGAAAAGGGTTAGCGGCTCTTGACGCTTGTGTCAAGCGTATGGTTCTCTTAACACTATGACTGAGGACGAAATAAGCCTGATCATCGACCGCGTCCGCATGCTGGTCGAGAACCATTACGTGTTCCCCGACGTGGGCACCGCGGTGTCGCAGGGACTAGCCGACGCGCTTGCGGCTGGCCGCTATCCAGCGGACGCCCGGTCGCTAGCCGCAGCCGTGACGGCCGACCTGCAGTCGGTCAACGGTGACCTGCACCTGCGGCTGCTCTACCACGACGACGCGCAGCCACCGCGCGAGCCGGGAGACGACCGGGAGGAATACGCGGCTATGGCACGGTGGGCGGGCCAGACCTGCGGCGGCGTGGCGCGCGTGCAGCGCCTCGACGGCAACGTCGGCTACCTCGACCTGCAGCCGGTTCTGTTCCCGGCGGTGATCTCCGGCGAGTTGATCACGGCGGCGATGAGCCTCATCGCCGGCACCGAGGCGCTGATTGTCGATCTGCGCGGATGCCTCGGCGGCGAGCCCGGCGCGGTCGCGCTCATCATCAGCTATCTGTGGGACAACGACCCTGTGCAGCTGACCGGGTACCGCGAACGTGAGCAACTCCGGCAGGCATGGACGCTGCCGTACGTCGCTGGGCTGCGATTCGGCCGGGCCAAGCCGGTGTATGTGCTGACGAGCGCCACCACGTTCTCCGGCGGTGAGCAGCTGAGCTACGACCTTCAGCAGCTCGGCCGCGCGACCGTTGTCGGCGAGCGGACCAGAGGCGGCGCTCACGCCCGCGAGGGTTTCGTCGTCCATCCTCACCTGGAGGCGACCATCCCCGTCGCCGAGGGCGTGAACCCGAGCACCGGTGGCAACTGGGAAGGTACCGGTGTTGCGCCTGATGTCCCGACGACGGCAGAACTGGCTCTCGATACTGCGCACCGCCGCGCTCTCGAGGACATTGGTGCCGGGACAATACAGGTGTGATGGGACACCGGACGTTCGACGAAGTGGTCGCCGAGGCCGGGCAGCAACCCGTTGAGGGCTGGGACTTCTGGTGGCTAGCGGGCAGGGCACGACGCGGATGCCGAGCCGGGCACCCCCCTGATCGACCGGATGATGCTGGCGATGGCGCGAGCAGGCGCTTATGCGCCAGTATGTCCCCACACTAGAAGTCCGGCTTTTCACGAAGGGAGCACGAGATGCAGTCAACCCTCGGGCGGTGGAGGTTAGGGCGGTGGAAGATTCTCATCGCTGCCGTGGCCGCGCTAGGCGCGCTATCGTTCATGGCCAGTCCGCCCGCACATGCCAGCACCTTGCCATATTCGTTGTGGGACAACTCCGGGCCGAACACAACGGTGACGTTCAGTCTGCACGCAAGCGCCCATAATTCTCCGCTGACGACCTGCCGTCGTGGTTGCACAGCCCAAGCATGGGACTTTATCAACTGCGAGAACCACACCTTCTGGGATGGCGTGGTGTTCGGGACGTGCGACATACATCTCGAAGGCACCAGCGAGTGTGTCAACTACATTCCAAGCTCGGGCTTCTTCTACCTAGACTCCTGCGTGGCCAACGACGCCAATGAGGAGTTCGCCGCACAATACGAAGGCCCGCCTTGCAACCTCGACGCCTTTGCCAACTTCGAAGCGTCGGATCTGAACCACCCCATGACGTGGCTAACCGCGTACGATTTGGCGGAAGGAGCATTCGTCCACGGCCAAACGGGGGTGCCGTTTTACAATCCTGATCAACTTTGGGGGTACAACGCAGGTTGTCCCGTGGCGGTGTGACGGCAGCCGCGAGCCACCATCCCCGTCCCTGCTAGACAAGCAGTTCCCGTAAGCCGAGTTCCAATCCCAAGAAGGCCCGCTATATGGCGGGCCTTCCTCATTGCCAGGGGCGGGTGCGCGACACCAATGAGCGAATGGCGCGAGTATGAGGCAGCGGCCACTCATAGGCCGCGCAGGACACCTGGCACTTAAAGCAGTGCTCCAGCCCATTGTGGCAGCTGTCAGATGTCACGCCACAGCGCCAGCACCGGGAGCGCTTGGCCGTCCACTGCACGCTGTTCTCCATCACCAGTACCCCCAGAAGTCCGTCGGGTCAGGCGGCGGTGACGATGACTTCCTCGGCGGTTCCTCATCCGGCCAGTAGGCCATGAACGTGGCGTCGTAGTGATCGCCCTCGTGGCGTCGTCCAGGTCGCAGTAGACCGGGAACGTCCACGGTGGCCTCTCGGAGTACATCGGACGCTGCGCGGTCCTCGTGCACGCCATGACTGATCCGCCCTCTGGTGCGCGGTCCTCATGCCGGGTGCCCGCTTCTCGTGCGCGGAGATCTTTGGCCGTGCAGCATCCCGGATCGGCCCAGCGCTTCAACGACCTCAGCCAAACCTTGAGTCGCCGCCGAGGATACGTATCGCCTCGGTTCGTCACTGACGGCGTCTTGCTTCCTACTCCAGGTGCGGGAGACTTTTCCCATGGCCGACGATGACGTGCAAGTGAGGATCGGGGTCAGCGGCTTGACGACCGAGTCTGAGCCGATGTTCTACCAGGCGACGCACGAGGAAGGCGTCGAGCTGCTCGGCTTCATGAGCAGGGATGGGGATAACGCCAGCATTGGGGTGGCCATCGGTAATGACTGCCTCGCTGAGCTATGGAGCGGAAGCTGTGATCATCGTCCAGGGTGGCGTACTCGCGATTAAGGCGGCTCTGCGCAAGGTCCGGCAGCACGAGCCAGAGGCGAGGCTCGAGGTCGACACGCATGTACTCTGCGGCCGGAATCCCTTGCGTAGAAGGGGTTTTCGCCTGGTCAGGACGCGTGCGTGTTGACGAGATGTTGACAGGCGACATTCAGGCAGCCCTCATTGGACGAGAGTCGGCGTCAGAGCAACGGTTTTGGCTGGTCAAGGACGCAGCGGGTGCCGGTGAAGATGCTCGGGATGCACTTGTTGCAGTGCGTGCAGGTGCCGGCCGTGGATACGCCCGCGGCGAGCCGGGCGACCAGATCCGGCTCACGCAGCAGGGCCCGGCCCATCGCGACGAAGTCGAATCCCTCGGCCATGGCCAGCTGGATCGTGCCGATGGAGCTAATGCCGCCGAGGAGGATGAGCGGCAGCGTCAGCGCCGACCGAAACTGCCGGGCCAGCGGGAGCAGGTAGGCCTCCTGATACGGGTAATCGCGCAGCAGCGCGCGGCCGGCTAGCCGGAAGCCGACACCCGCGAGTCCGGGCAAGGCGGCCGCCATCTCCGCACGCGGCGGGTCACCGCGGAACATGAACATCTGATTGGCCCTGGACCCGCCCGCCGTCAGCTCGAGCGCGGCCAGGATGCCCTCGGCCTGAAGCACCCTGGCGACCTCGACGCTGTCGGTGGCCTGCAGGCCGCGGCGGATTCCGTCGGTCATGTTCAGCTTGGCCGTGATCGCGATCCGGCCGCCGGTGGCGTCGCGGACGGCGCGCAGGATGCGCACCGGCAGCCGGGCTCGGTTGGCTACAGTGCCGCCGTGGTCGTCGGTTCGGCGGTTCCACCTTGGGCTGAGAAACGCCGAGACGAGGTAGTGATGCCCGAAGTGCAACTCCACTGCGTCGAAGCCTGCGTCCGACAGCATCGTGGCGCCGTCGGCAAACTGAGCGACCACCTCGTCGATCTCAGCCGTGGTGATCTGCTCGACCTTCGTCCCGGTCATGGTGCGGCCGGGTGACGGGCCAAGGTAGCGCTTGCGAATCGTGCCGACCTGGCCCGCGTGGCCGAGCTGGGCCGAGATCGCCGCACCCTCAGCGTGCACTGCGGCGGCGATTCGGCGGAAGCCCGCGGCCGCGGCATCGTGGATGTAGATCTCGTTCGGGGCGCCCCGCCCATCGCGCGACACCGCGACGTAGGAGACTGTCGTCAGGCCCGCGCCGCCCGCCGCGATCCGCCGGTGAAACTCGATCAGGTTGTCTGACACCAGCCCCGCCGGGCTCATGCCCTCGAAGGTCGCGGCCTTGACGATGCGGTTGCGGAGCTGGACCGGGCCAAGGCTGACGGGGGCGAAGGGCTCGGGCGTCATGGCCCATTGTGGCAGGCTGAGCGCAGACCGCGGCAGAGGAGGACACGGAATGCCAACGCGCAGAGCGCACACCACCTGGACGGGTGGCCTGGAGGACGGCACCGGCACGGTGACCCTGGTCAGTTCCGGCATCGGCAGCTACGAGCTGAGCTTCCCCAAACGCGCAGCCGACGACGCTGACGGCACGACCAGCCCGGAGGAGCTGATCGCGGCCGCCCACGCTGGCTGTTTTGCTATGCAGTTTTCGGCGATGCTCGGAGCGGCTGGCGGTCACGACCAGTCGCTTGACGTCAACGCCGATGTCACCCTCGGCCCGGACCCGGCCGGGGGCTTTCGGATCAGCGGCATCGCTCTCACCGTCAGCGGCTCTGCGCAGGGCATCAGCGCCGAGGATTTCGCCAGGATCGCCGTCGACGCCAAGGCCGCGTGCCCGGTCAGTAAGGCGCTCGCGGGAACGACCATCTCGCTGGACGTCTTTGAACGGTGACGCTCGCGCTAGCCGGCCCGGGCCTCCTCGATCGTGAGCTCAGCCGCCGGATCGGCGTCCAGGCGGTCGTCGGGGATAGGCTCGCCGCTGCGCACCGACCGGCCGTAGGTGCCAGCGTCGAGCCGCTTCAGCGCGCGGTCGATGGCGTCGAGCCGGTTGCTGAACGATGCAGCCATCGCCTCGTCCATGCCCTGAGCAGTCAGTGGCTGCGCCGAGTCGGCGTAGTCGCCAGGGCCGCTCTCGACCTCGCGATCGGCCGCTGCTGCCGCCTCGGCACCGGCGAGCAGCTGCGTCACCTCTTCGCGCTCGGCGGTCAGCCGCTGGCGCGCGACCTTCTCGTCCATCTGGAGTCCCCTACCCGTCCTCGCCTCGTCCCAACCGGCCATCCCGTCACCTCGCCAGGCTGACACTATCGACTGGCACGGCAGCCTGCCGGGAAAAGAATGCCCAGTGATCTTCAACGTCAAGCCGGCTGTGGTCGGTCACCGCGGGTTCGGGTCCGGCGCATCCCGTGGGTACCGCGAGAACTCTCTCGAGTCGTGTCTGGCGGCCGCTGCCAGCGGGGCGGCCTGGGTCGAGCTCGACGTCCGCCGCAGCAGTGACGACGAGCTCGTTGTCTGGCACGACCGCACGCCCCGGCTGGACAGGCGGTGGTCTCCCGGACCGCGAGCGAGCTCGCCGCCGAGGGCATCGTCACGCTGGCCGCCGTGCTGTCCGCGCTGCCAGCCAGCGTCGGCGTGGACCTGGATGTCAAGACGGTGCTCGACGACGCGCGCGACCAGGAGGGCCGGCGCACGCACGCGCTGGTCGCCGAGGCCCTCGGCGTCCTTCAGGGAACGCGCCCGCTGCTCGTCTCCTCGTTTGATCCGTCGGTCCCGCTATACCTGCGAAACCGGTCCGCGCTCGGAGGCAAGGTCGGCCTGGGCCTGATCACGAGTCAGACCCTGCCGCCCGATCACGGCGTGGCCGCAGCGGCGAATCTCGGCCTGGATGCCGCCTGCCTCTACGTCGGCTCGCTGGTGCTGGACGGCGACGGCGCCACCCGCGCGATCGAGGTCGCGCACGCGGCTGGGCTGGAGGTCATGACCTGGACGGCGACGCCGTCCCAGGCGCTGCGTGCGGTCGCCGTGGGTGTCGATGCGGTATGCGTGGACGACGTTCCGGGGACGGTGGCAGCACTGGCGCCCTGGTAGGTCAGAATGGCGACGTGAAGACAGCCGGCGAGTCAGCCTCGTCGCGGTCGTGGCCCAACGGCTCCCTGCTCAGCATCGCCTCGAGCGGTTCGATTCTGTCGATCGGGTCGAGCGGTTCGATTCTGTCGATCGGGTCGGTGTGCTCGATCGCCTCGGTGTGCTCGGCTTTCTCGGCGGCGAGCGCCGGCTCGGTCTTGTCCGCGGCTTCCTGGAGGTCCGTCCTGGCATTCAGGCGGTGCGGGTCTGGCTTGCGGTCTCGAGGCCCAGCTCGCCGACGGAGGTCTCCCGCATCTTGAACTTCTGCACCTTGCCGGTGACCGTCATGGGGAAAGCGTCGGTGACGCGGACGTAGCGCGGGATCTTGTAGTGCGCGATCCTTCCGGTGCAGAACTCCCTGACCTGCTCGGCGGTGATCGTGCTACCCGGCCGCAGTCGTACCCACGCGCAGAGTTCCTCGCCGTATTTCACGTCGGGCACGCCGATTACCTGGACATCCTCGATGTCCGGGTGGGTGTAAAGGAACTCCTCGATCTCCCGCGGGTAGACGTTCTCACCGCCGCGGATCACCATGTCCTTGATCCGGCCGACAATGTTCAAGTACCCGGCGTCGTCCATGACGGCCAGGTCGCCCGTGTGCATCCAGCGCCCGGTGTCGATGGCCTCGGCCGTCTTCTCGGGTTCGTTCCAGTAGCCGAGCATGACCGAGTAGCCGCGGGTGCACAGTTCCCCGTGGTCGCCGCGCGGCAGCACCTGGCCTGTTTCCGGGTCGATGATCTTGATTTCCACGTGCGGGTGCACCCTGCCGACGGTGGACACCCGGCGTTCCATGTCGTCGTCCGTGCCGGTCTGGGTGGACACGGGCGACGTTTCGGTCATGCCGTAGCAGATCTCTACCTCGGGCATGTGCATCTCCGACAGCACCCGCTTCATCACCTCGACCGGGCAGGGCGAGCCAGCCATGATCCCGGTGCGCAGGCTGGACAGGTCGTAGCTGCCGAAGTCGGGCAGCGCAAGCTCGGCGATGAACATCGTCGGCACGCCGTAGAGGGAGGTGCACTTCTCCGACTGCACGGCGGCTAGCGTCAGCGCCGGGTCGAAGCCCGGCGCGGGGATCACGATGCAGGCGCCGTGCGTGGTGCACGCAAGGTTGCCGAGCACCATGCCGAAGCAGTGGTAGAAGGGCACCGGGATGCAGACCCGGTCCCGCTCGGTGTACCGGCAGCCCTCGCCGATGAAGAAGCCGTTGTTGAGGATGTTGTGGTGCGAGAGCGTCGCGCCTTTCGGGAACCCGGTCGTCCCGCTGGTGTACTGGATGTTGATCGGGTCGTCGAACGCCAGGGTGGCGGCCCGCTCGGCCAGTGCGGCGCTCTCGGCGGCGGCGCCGGCCGCCACCAGCTCGTCCCAGGCTGGCGTCCCGAGATAGATCACCCGCTCCAGGTCGGGCAGGTCGCCCCGGACCTCGTCGATCATGCCGCGGTAGTCGCTGGTCTTGAAGCTCTCCGCGCTGACCAGCAGCCTGATTCCGGACTGGCGCAGCACGAAGCCGAGCTCGTGGCTGCGGTAGGCGGGGTTGATGTTGACCAGGATCGCGCCGATCTTGGCGGTCGCGTACTGCAGCAATACCCACTCCGCGCAGTTCGGCGCCCAGATGCCGACCCGGTCGCCCTTCTCGATGCCGAGGGTCAGCAGGCCAGAAGCGACGTCGTCGGTCTCGGCGTCGAGCTGCGCATAGGTCCACCGGCGGCCGGCGGGCACGTCCACCATCGCCTCGCTAGCGGGGTATCGTCCGGCGATCCGGCGCAGGCTGTCCCCGATCGTCTCGCCGAGCAATGGCTCCGCGGACGCTCCGTGGCTGTAGGACAGGTGAGTGGCTGCGGTCATCACGGCCTCCTTCGGCGTACCTCCCATAGTCGCGCCTTCAGTGTCCGCTGCGCGATACCAGATGGCCGGTTAGGGCCTTGGCCGGACGGATCGCCGCGCCGTAGCTTCAGCGACATGACGATGCCTTACTGCGAGCCGCTGGTGCCACGGGTACCCGGCGAGCGAGTGATTCCCGAACCGCCGCGGCGGGGCGAACCCGGCGGCGAGCCGTGTGCGATCTGCGGCGGAGCAACGACCAGTGCGCTCTGGTCCGACGAGCTGTGGACACTGCACGCTCCGGTCGGCGGCAGCCTGGCAGGTGCGGTCTGGGTGGCCAGCCGCGAGCACTTCGATTCGTTCACGGACATGCCGCCGGAGTACGCGGCGGACTTCGGGCGGCTGGCGGGCCGCGTCGAGCGGGCGATCCTGTCACTCGGCTACGTCGGCCGGGTGCACCTGAACCGCTGGGGTGACGGCGGCGCTCACTTCCATGTCTGGTTCATTCCGCGGCCGCTCGGCATGCTCGAGGCGCGCGGAATGTACCTGCCGATCTGGGAGGACGTGCTGACGAACGTGCCCGACTCCGAACTCGAGGCGGCTGCCAGGAAGGTAGCGGCCGCGCTGGGGTGACGCCCCGTTCCCTCATCGCCTCGGCATGGTGCACGGTGCGCCGGACAGGAATATCCTCGGGGTAGGAACATTCGCCAACGGAGCCGCCGCGATGAGTACGTGGATCATCTGGCTGATCGTCGCGGTCGTGCTGGGGACCGCGGAGATCCTGACAACCACGCTCGCGTTCGGGCTGCTCGGCCTCGCGGCCCTGCTGGCAGCCGGAGCCGGCTTTTTCGGTGCCGATGCCGCGATTCAGTTCGGCATCTTCATCGCCACGTCCGCGCTCGGGCTCGGCGTGGCGCGTCCGTTCGCGATGCGGCACATCCGGCAGCCACCCCTGCTGCGTAGCGGCACTGCTGCACTGATCGGCCGGTCGGCCCTGGTGCTCGAGGAAGTTGGGCCGCACAGCGGCCGGGTCCGGATCGGCGGCGAGGAATGGTCGGCCCGTTCCTACGACGAAACTCAGGTCATCCCAGCCGGGAAGACCGTCGACGTTATGCACATCGAGGGCGCGACAGCTCTGGTGTATCCCCGGGAGTAGGCAATGGTTGAACTCATCGTCATCGCGGTCATTGCGGTTCTGGTCCTGTTTGTCCTGATCAACAAGACCATCCGCATCGTCCCCCAGGCCCGGGCTCGCAACGTGGAGCGGTTCGGCCGCTACACCAAAACGCTCCAGCCGGGGATGAACGTGATCGTCCCGTTCATTGACCGGGTGAAGTCGATGATCGACCTGCGCGAGCAGGTGGTGTCGTTCACCGGCCAGCGGGTGATCACCGAGGACAACCTGGTCGTGGGTATCGACACCGTGCTGTTCTTCCAGGTGACCGACCCGCGGGCGGCGGACTACGAGATCGTCAACTACATCCAGGCGATCGAGCAGCTCACCGCCACCATGCTGCGCAGCGTGATCGGGTCGATGGACCTGGAGCAGACGCTGACCTCCCGGGAGAGCATCAACACTCAGCTGCGCGGCGTCCTCGACGACGCCTCGGGCAAGTGGGGGATCCGGGTCACCCGGGTCGAGCTCAGGACGATCGACCCGCCGCAGACGGTCAAGGACGCGATGGAGAAGCAGATGCGTGCCGACCGGGAGAAGCGCGCCACGATCCTGACCGCCGAGGGCGTCCGGGCGGCGCAGATCCTGACCGCCGAGGGCGATAAGCAGGGCAACATCCTGCGCGCCGAGGGCGAGAAGCAGAGCGCGATCCTCAAGGCCGAGGGACAGGCCTCGGCGATTCAGACCGTCTTCCAGTCCATCCACCGCAACAACCCGGACCCGAAGCTGCTCGCCTACCAGTACCTGCAAACGCTGCCGCAGATCGCGCAGGGACCGGGCAACACCGTCTGGATGATACCGAGCGAGCTGACCAGCGCGCTGAAGACGTTCGGAAGCGCCTTCGGCGGTGATAGCGGCGCGGCCGAGCCGGGCGGAGCCGAGGCGGCGGCGCCAGAGCCGGCCGCTCTTCCAGAGGCAGCAGCAGATGCGCTGCCGGCGGCGAACCCGGAAGCGGCTGAAGCGCTCGCGGCCGCTCACGAGGCGCTGAACGCGGTAGCCGCAGAGGCCGCATCGGCGGCCGGGCCGGTCGGAGTGCACGGCATCGCGGCCGCGGACGAGCTGACATCGGCGGGCAGTGCGGATGCGGGTCACTCCGACGGCGCGGGCGGCCCGGCCTAGCGGGCGGCGAGAAGCGGCTAGAAGCGGACGGCGACGCCCACCGCCAGCAAGATGCCGTAGGCGAGTTCGAGGCGGCCGGTCTGGCCGAGCGCGGCGACCAGGCTGCCGCCCGTGGCGCCGTCCCGTACCTGCCGAACCGGCGGGAGCGCGAGCGGCAGGGCCGCCAGGGCCAGCAGGCTCAGCGGCCGGGCGGGCGCGATCGCTACGACCACGCAGAACGGAACCGCGATGCAGGCGGTGTACAGCAGCCGGGTCCGGTGGTCGCCGAGCACGACCGCGAGGGTGCGCTTGCCGGTCTGGCTATCGGTCGGTATGTCGCGCAGGTTGTTGACCACCAGCAGCGCGCACGCCAGCAGGCCGATGGCCGCGGCGGCAGCCCACGGCAGCCAGGTGAGAGTGAGCATCTGGACATAAGCGGTGCCGGCGACGGCTGCGAGGCCGAAGAAGACGAACACCGATAGCTCGCCGAGCGCCCGGTAGCCGTATGGCCTCTTCCCGCCGGTGTAAAACCAGGCAGCCGCGACCGCTGCGGCGCCGATTAGCACCAGCCACCAGGAGGTGAGCGCCGCGAGCGCGAGGCCGGCGGCCGAGGCGATGGCAAAGCAGCCAGCGGCCGCGGCGAGCACACGCCGCGGCTCGGCCAGCCCGGACCCGACGAGCCTGACCGGGCCGACCCTCGCGTGATCGGTTCCGCGGATCCCGTCGCTGTAGTCGTTGGCATAGTTGACGCCGACCTGCAGGGCGAGCGCGACCAGCAGCGCTAGCGCGGCCCGCCCCGGGTTGAACTTGCCGTAGCCGAAGGCCACTCCCGAGCCGACGACGACCGGCACGACGGCGGCGGGAAGTGTTCGGGGGCGTGCGCCGGCCACCCAGGTACGCAGATCGGCCACGGATGCTAGTCCTTCACATGTCGCGGGATGTCACAGACTAGCTCCCGCTACGCGGCCTTATCAGGGTGGCAGGGCGCGCTCGGCCGCCGAGGCGATCTCGCCGGCCTGTTCCCAGGTGATGGCGGTATCGGGGTTAGCCCTCTTCCGGCTGACAAAATACCGAACGACCGACCGGCCGCCCATCACGTCAACGCCGCGCAGCCGGGCCACGGACCACGGCACCGCCGGACCGTAGATCACCATCGCCGGCCGGACCGAGACCGGCTGCCGCAGTTCCCGGCTCAGCAGGTACGCCGCCTGCCCGGCTTCCCAGCGGGCGTGTGCCAGCCGCTCTCGCTGGCTGTCGGGTCCGTGGTACAAAACCGGCCCGGCTGCGGAGTTGCTGGCCACGGTGCGCACCGGCATCCTCCGGTCCCAGCGCTCGGAGTCGATCGCGTAGACCCCGCCGGGGCCGATGACCAGGTGGTCGATGATCGACTCGCTACCGGGGATCGGCCGAGTGTGCAGTGCGTGGTAGCCCCAGAGCCGCATCACGAGCAGCCGGTGCCGGGTCCGGCGCTGAGCCGAGGCGATCCTGGCCGCAGCCGGGATCAGCGACACGGTCTTCGACTGGTAGACCGTGTCCGCGATGGCGGCCACCGCGGCGATGGTGAGGCCGGTCCGCCAGCCTAGCCAGAGAGAAAAGCCAACGGCGATGAGCAGCGCCGCGACAGCGCGGCGGGTCCAGATGGGCACTCTGGGGTCGATGGAGAGCTGGGCCATGATGAGCCGGGACGGAAAGCCGACTCGGCGCATCTGCCACGCATCGTCGGTGTTCTGGGCCCGGTCCTCATCCAGGCGGACGACAGCGAACTCATCGGTGTCGTCCGCAGTCCTGCCCGCGCGCGGGCCGGGCTCGTCGCCATCGGCAGTCCGCGGGCCGGGCTCGTCGGTGTCGGTAGTTCGCGGAGGGTCGTCGTCTGCCGAGCCGGATGTTGCCGGCAGCGGGGTAGTGACCTCGGCCCGGGTACGTCCGGGTAGCGATCCGGCCGCTTGCGCTGGCCGGATCGCCATCGGCTCAGGCCCGGTCTCCCGGTCCACGTTGCTTAGCGTAACTGAATGATTACTGCTGGATGCTCACTGCCCGGTCGTGTCGCGCGCTGGCCAGGGGTTGGAGCGGATCTGCGCGTGGGCTACTGTTCGGTAGCGTGACGCAGATCCACGACCTCACAGTGACCGAGCAGGCCGCCGCGATCAGGACCGGCGAGGCATCATCGGGCGAGATCACCGAGCACTACCTGGACCGCATCGACAGGCTCAACGAGCAGGTCGGCGCGTTCTACACGGTGACGCACGAACTGGCGCGCGAGCAGGCGGCCGCGGCCGACAAGGCCGTCGCGGCGAGCCGCCGCGACGGGGCTGAACTTCCCCCGCTGACCGGCGTTCCTATCCCGATCAAGGACCTCAACATGGTCGCCGGCGTCCGGCTCACCTACGGCAGCGCGATCCTGGCGGATAACGTCGCGGACGAGGATGACTTCGTCGTCGAGCACCTGCGGGCCGCCGGGATCGTGATCACCGGCAAGACCGCGACGCCGGAGTTCGGCCTGCCCTGCTACACAGAAACGAAGATCGGCCCGCCCGCGCGGACACCCTGGGACCTCAGCCGCTCCGCCGGCGGGTCGAGCGGCGGCGCAGCTGCGGCTGTGTCGTCCGGCCTCGCACCGGCTGCGCAGGGTAGCGACGGCGGCGGATCGATCCGCATCCCGTCCAGCGTGTGCGGGCTGTTCGGGATCAAGCCAACCCGCGGCCGGATCTCGCAGGGCCCGATGATGCCAGACCTCGCGGGCCTGTCCACTGACGGCCCGCTCGCCAGGACCGTCGCTGACGCGGCGCTTCTGCTGGACGCGATGACCGGCAACCACCCCGGTGATATGTACGCGCTGCCGCCGTTGCCGGCCGGCGAATCGTTCCTCGGATACGCGAGCCGGGAGCCGGGCAAGCTGCGGATCGCGAGGAGCCTGAAGCCCGTCGTTGAAGGCGTCGAGGTCCATCCGGACTGCGTGACCGCCTACGAGGACGCAAGTCGGCTGCTGGCCGAGTTGGGCCACGAGGTGGAGGACTTCGATCCGCCATTTCCCGTCGAAGCGGTGCCGTCGTTCCTCGCGCTGTGGTTCGCCATGGCGACGCTGGCGCCTATCGCCCCCGAGCAAGAGCCGGAATTGCTGCCGCTGACTCGGTACCTGCGCAGCGAGGGCTTCAAGCTGTCCGCCGCCGACCTGCTCCTGCACGAGGGCATCCTGCAGGCGAGCGTCCGGGTCGCGGTGGGGGCGCTGACCGGATACGACGCGCTGCTGACGCCCACGCTCGCGCTGCCGCCGCGGCCGGTGGGCTGGTTCGACGAGGTCTCGCCCGACGAGAACTTCATCCGGCAGACCCTCTTCACGCCGTGGACTGCGCTCTTCAACCTGTCCGGCCAGCCGGCGGTGAACGTGCCGCTTCACTGGAGCGCGGACGGGCTGCCGATCGGCGTCATGCTGGCGGGCAGGATGGCCGAGGAGGGCACGCTCATCTCGCTGTCGGCTCAGCTCGAGGCCGCGCGGCCGTGGAAGGACCGGCACCCGCCGATTTGGTAACGAGGACGCGCGGGCGAATCGCGCTGGACGTGCCCGCCTTCCCGTAAGGTCAGCGTTGATGATGGCGCCTGGCCCGAATTGGCGGCGCCGCGTCCGGCCACAGCTGATCCGTACCGGCGCGGCCCTGGCAGGCACGGTCGCGGTCGCGCTGACGACCGGGCTGCTCACCGCGTGCTCGAGTGCCCCGTCCGCACAGGATGTCGCGAACAGCTACCTGGCTGCCTGGGCCAGGCGCGACTGGTCGGGCATGCGGGCGCTCGTTGCGCGACCGCCGGCCAGCTTCGCCACGGTCAATTCTGCAGCGCTCAGCGACCTCGGGGTGACGAGAGCCAGCTATGCCGGCGGCTCGGTGACGCAGAACGGGAACTCCGCCCGTTCGGCGGTGACACAACACCTGCAGCTCGCGGGGATCGGCACGTTAGCCGTCCGGTCGGTGCTGCGGCTGATCAGCACGTCGGGCGGCTGGCGGGTGGCCTGGTCACCAGCCACGATCGCACCCCAGCTCACACCGGGCGGTCATCTGTCGGTGCAGGTGAACTGGCCAGCGCGGGCGCAGATCCTGGGTGCAGGCGGCGCACCGCTGACCATCGAGGCGTCGATGGTGACGATCGGCGTCGAGGGGTCGCGGATCAAGAACGACGCCGACGTCAGCGCGGCTCTGGCCGCCGCTGGCGCGCCGCAGCCGGCGATCACGACCGCGCTAGCCGGAGCGAAGGCCCACCCCAGCTGGTTCGAGCCGGTCTTCACCGTCCCGCTGGCGCGGTACCAGCAGCTCGAGCCCGCCATCTACCCGGTGCCTGGCACCGTGTTCCAGACGTTCCACCAGCGCGAGCCGGGCACTTCCGGACTCAGCTACCTCGTCGGCACGGTCGGGCCGGTCAGGGCGGACGAACTGCACGCTCTCGGCACGCCCTACAACGCGCAGAGCGTCGTCGGTCAGACGGGCCTGGAAAACGCTGACGAGAAGCGGCTCGCCGGTCAGCCAGGCGCGACGATCAGCGCCGTCAACGCGAGCGGAACGAGCGTGACGAAGGTCGCCACGCTGCGGCCGGTGGCAGGCTCGCCCGTGCAGACCAGCATCGACCCGCGGGTGCAGCAGGCGGCCGAGCAGGCGCTCGCCGGGGTGACGCAGACTGCGGCGCTGGTGGCTGTCAACGCGGCTACCGGCCAGCTGCTCGCCGTCGTCACCAGAACGCCCGGCCAGTTCGACCTGGCGCTGGACGGCGCCTACCCGCCCGGCTCGTCGTTCAAGATCCTGACGACCACGGCACTGCTTCAGCATGGCCTCACGCCGTCGTCGCCTGCGAGCTGCCCGCCGCAGCTCACCATCGAGGGCGAGGTCTTCCACAACGCCGAGGGCACCGCGCCCATCGGTGACCTGCTGCATGCATTCGCCGAATCCTGCAACACCGCCTTCATCGGGCTCGCCACCTCGCGGCTGTCGGCGGCCGACTTCACCGGGACGGCCGCGCTGTACCGTATCGGCATGACGCCGCACATCGGGCTCGCGGCCTTCGGCGGCTCGGTGCCGGCGCCAGCAAACGAGGCTGCGCTAGCCGCCACCGCGATCGGGCAGGGTCAGGTACTGGTGTCGCCGCTGGACATGGCGATGGTGGCGGCAGCAGTCGACAGCGGGAATGTGCGCGCTCCCCGGCTCGTGACCGGCGCGGCCGACGACAGCGTGGCAGCGGTCGCGTTGCCGCCGTCGGTCGTCGCAGGGCTGCACACGCTGATGGCCCAGGTCGTGGCTACCGGTACCGCCGCTGGCACGGGCCTGCCCGCTGGTACCTATGCCAAGACGGGCACCGCCGAGTACGGCCACGGCAACCCGCTGCCGACCGATGCCTGGCTGGTTGGCTTCAACAACGAGGTTCTGTCAGGTACCGACATCGCGTTCGCGATGGTCACGGTGAATGGCGGCGAGGGCGGGCCCACCGACGGGCCCGTCGTCGCGAAGTTCCTGGACCTGCTGCAGCAGTCCGGCGGCTGACGGGCGCGGGTGGGCCCGGCCGTTCGCGGGTATCACTGTGCCTCAGGGGCTGCGTTGAGCGGGGGGCGACTTGATGAGCTTCGACTGGCCGCGCGGCAGCCGGGCCGGACAGCGCCTGGGCGCAGATCTGGCGCCTGGAGAATTCAAGCGGCTCGGCAGGCCAGGCGCCTACCGGCTGGGCCTGCTGCGCGCCCAGGGTATCTCGGTCCGGCGGCCCCCGACGCCGTTCCGGGCCCGGTTCGCCCGGCGGCGGGGCCACCGGTGGTCGGCTCAGGTCTGGCTGCTCGGCCTGCTAGCGAGCGTCGCGGCGATTGCCGCCGCCACCGCCTTCGGCTGGTCGTTCGTGCCGCTTCTGGCCGGGCTGGGGGCGGGTTTCGCAAACCGGGTAGGTGGCTGGCCGCCCAGGGTCGCGCTGCCTGCCGTAGCCGGGATGGCAGCAGCGGGCTGGATCGTGCCGTTCTTGCTGCCTCACGTCCCCGGCAACCCGGGCGGCGCGCTGGCTCGCACGGCCGGTGCACTCACGGGGATGCCGGGCGATGCGGTCGGCGTCGCGGCACTGACCGCGGCGATCGCCGTCATAGAGGCACTCGCCGGGTACAGCCTCGTCAGCGCGTTCACGCGCGACGACTAGATCAGCTAACGGTGATCCCGGCCCCGACTGCGGCGCGCCGCAGCGGGTGGCTGCCCATAGCGTCGGTGCTATCGACGAACTGGTCGATCGCGCCGGTCAGTGACAGCGACCTGACGCGCTCGTCGCGGATCTGGCCGCGCAGCGCGTGGACGAACCGGGCGGCGTCGAGCACCCGGTAGGGCCGGTCGTAGAAGGTCGGCCGTACCGCCGGATCCAGCGGGGGAGTCACCGCCAGCGAGTTGTGCAGCCGCGCTGCCGACTCGTAGGCCTCGCACAGATGTCGCTCACGATCAGGCCAGCTCAGCGCGGACCCGGCGGCCGTCAGCAACGGCTTCATGGCCCGGCCCGCCGCCGTGCGCGCGAACGCGGTGCCCAGCCACTTGCTGTAGGGCGGGTAGCGCCGCTCCGCGAGCAGGACCAGCCGCATCAGGTCGCGAGCGAGCCGGGCCGTCACCACCATCGAGCCCAGCTCGTCGCCGGCCTCGGCGCATCGGCCGGGGAACGCCTCTTCCTGACTCAGCCGCTGCCACTGGCATGCCATCACATGCAGCCAGACGTCGCGGGGGTACCAGCGCAGCCGCGCGCGGGCACTGATGAGTCCCGGCCCGGCCGTGGCGAGGCCGTCGTGGAACACGGCACCGCCGGCGACCCCGGCCAGCAGCTGACAAGGAGTGGCGAGCCAGTCCGTCAGCCCGATCGGTGCCAGCGGGTCGAAGCCGAGCGCGCCGGTCAGCCAGCTCCGCAGTCCGGCGACCACGACCTGGTGCGACATGCCGCGGGACTGGTCGAGCGACCGCATGAAGATAGTCGGATAGCCGCGGAACTCGCCCGGCAGCCGAGCCGCCAGCAGCTCGGTCAGCTGGGTCGCCGGGCCGGCGTCAGCGACGTCATCGGCCAGGAAGATCTGCAGCCGCGGTCCCCAGTCGTGATCGACCGAGCGTGGCGTGTCGAAGCCGAGGACCTCCGAGCCGGTCCCGATCAGCGCTGCGGTGTGCGGCAGGCCGGGGAATCGCTGGTCAAGCAGCGGCCGGACCGCCTCGGCGTAGAACAGCCGGGCGAGTTCCAGGCCAGGAATGAACGGCGTGCTCACCGACCGAGCGTGGCCGCTGGGTCGGTCCGCCGCAACCGGTTATCAGGGCCGCGGCCGCGGTGGTGGCAAGCCGGGCCGGCATGAAGGCGGCGGCCAGGGGGCCGATTATTGTCTAGTGACCGATCCGCAGCTGGTTCAGCGAGCCCGGAATGCTGGGATTACACCTGAATACCGGGACTGGCAAGGCCGGCCTGTGGCAGTCCCGGCCGAGACACTAGCCGCCATTCTCGCGGTGCTCGAGGAGCCAGCGGGGCAGCGAGCCCCGGCCGGCCCGCGGCCGGGGCGGGGACCGGCGCCGGGCGCCCTGGAGCTGCCATCCAGCCGCCAGTGGGGCTTCGCCGTGCAGCTGTACTCGCTGCGCTCGGCCGACTCGTGGGGCCATGGCGACCTCCACGACCTCGCCGACCTGGCCAGGTGGAGCGCTACCGAGCTCGGCGCCGGTTTCGTGCTCGTCAACCCCCTGCACGCAGCCGAGCCGGTCCCGCCGGTAAGCGCCTCGCCGTACCTGCCGATGACCCGGCTGTTCACCAGCCCGCTGTACCTCCGGGTCGAGGACATCGCCGAGTACGGCGCGCTGCCGGCTGTGCAGCGGCAGCAGATCGCCGAACTGGCAGGCCCGCTTCGGGTCAGCAACACCACCGCGGACCTGATCGACCGGGACGCCGTGTGGCGGGCCAAGCGCGAGGCTCTGCAGTTCGTCAGCGAGGTGCCGCTGACCAGCGAGCGCGACGCCGAATACGCGAAGTTCCGGTCGGAGCGCGGTCAGAACCTGCAGCTCTGGTCGCTGTGGTGCGCGCTGGCGGAGCGGCACGGCGCGGACTGGCGTGAGTGGCCGGCCGAGCTAGCCGACCCAGCGGCCGCCGAGCGGCTGGCGGCCCGCGACCCGGAGCTCAGCCACGCCGCCGACTTCCACGCGTGGCTGCAGTGGCACGCTGACCAGCAGCTCGGCGCGGCCGAGGAAGCCGCCACGACGGCCGGGATGGCCCACGGCATCATCCACGACCTGGCCGTCGGCGTGCACCCGGGCGGCGCGGACGCGTGGGCCCACCAGGGCGAGCTGGTCACCGGCTTCAGCGTCGGCGCACCGCCGGACGGCTTCAACCAGATCGGACAGGACTGGGCGCAGCCGCCGTGGCACCCTGGCCGCCTCGCGGCGACGGGGTATCAGCCCCTCGCCGAGCTGTTTGCCGAGCAGCTGCGGCATGCGGGCGGCATCCGCGTCGACCACGTGATGGGCCTGATGCGGCTGTGGTGGGTGCCCGCTGGCCAGCGGCCCGACCGCGGCGCTTACGTCAGCTACGACCACGAGGCGTCCGTGGCCGCCCTGACCGGGGCAGCCCGGCAGGCCGGTGCTGTCGCCATCGGCGAGGACCTCGGCACAGTCGAGCCATGGATCAGCGACTATCTGGCCCGGCACGGGATACTCGGCACCGAGATGCTGTGGTTCGCCCGGGACCGGGCCGGCCGCCCGCTGCCGCCCGCGCGCTGGCGCCGGGCCTGCATGGCCACCGTCGGCACGCACGACATGCCGACCATCGCGGGCTTCCGCACCGGCGAGCAGGTAACCGTCCGCGCCCGGCTGGGGCTGCTGAAACACCCTGAAGAACGGGAACGGGCTAGCTCGGCCGAGACGCTCGCCCGCTGGCACGCGGCGCTCGTGGCGGATCATCTGCTGCCGCCGGGCGACCTGCCAGATACCGCGCAGCTCACCGTGGCCCTGTACGGCTACTTGCGCCGCACTCCGGCGCTGCTGGTCGGTGTCTCGCTGGCGGACGCGGTCGGCGAGGTGCGGACGCAGAACATCCCCGGCACCAGCACCGAGTACCCGAATTGGCAAATCCCGCTCTGCGACGACCAGGGCCGCGCCGTGCTCCTGGAGGACCTGGCGGACAGCACGCTGCTGCAGCAGGTGTGCGAGGCAGTGCGGGACGGCTGACGCCAGGCGGAATGTCCGGGCGTGGTTGCCGGTTGGCGGGTAATAGCGCCAATTTGCGGGAGTGTGCACGCATGCCTGAGCAGGATCTGACCCAGCTCGACTTTTGGTTTGACCCGCTGTGCCCGTGGGCTTGGATCACGAGCCGGTGGGTTCTGGAGGTGGAGAAGGTTCGGCCGGTGCAGGCGCACTGGCACGTCATGAGCCTGGCCGTGCTGAATGAGGGCAAGGACGTCCCGGAGCGGTACCGGGCTTTCCAGGCGCAAGCCTGGGGCCCGGTGCGGGTGTGTATCGCGGCGGAGCAGAAGTTCGGCCCGGACGTGCTGCTGCCGCTCTACACGGCCCTCGGCACCCGGTTCCACCTGCAGCAGGCGGACCGCGACCGCTCCACCATCGAGGCAGCGCTCGCCGAGGCGGGGCTGCCCGCCGAGCTCGCCGATGCGATGGACGACCCGTCCTACGACGAAGCGCTGCGGGCTTCCCACTCCGACGGCATGGACCGGGTCGGTTACGAGGTCGGAACGCCGGTGATCTCGGTGAACGGCTCGTCCTTCTTCGGCCCGGTGGTGTCGCCGGTCCCGCGGGGCGAGGCCGCAGCCCGGCTGTGGGACGGCGTACTGGCGGTGGCGGGCACGGACGGTTTCTTCGAACTGAAGCGCAGCCGCACGAGGGATCCGATCTTCGACTGAGGCTGTCCGCCACGGCAGCCGGGAGCGTGCCAGAC
This sequence comes from uncultured Actinomycetota bacterium, assembly GCA_963718765.1. Taxonomy (GTDB): domain Bacteria; phylum Actinomycetota; class Actinomycetes; order Streptosporangiales; family Streptosporangiaceae; genus JAJYUU01. Next base: position 1,147,166 of record CAVQZV010000010.1, on the reverse strand, counting down.
TTACGCTGTGCGCGTATACCTGGGATCTGACCATGCCGGGTTCGAGCTGAAGGCGCGGCTCGCGGAGTGGCTCACGAAGGCCGGGCACGAGCCGGTCGACTGCGGTCCGTCGAGCTATCAGCCAGACGACGACTACCCCGTCTACGTGATGCGGGCGGCGATGAGCGCCGTCGGTGACCCCGGCAGCCTCGGCATTGTCATCGGCGGCTCGGGCAACGGCGAGCAGATCGCCTCGAACAAGATCCGCGGAGTGCGCGCCGCGCTCGCCTGGACCGAGGAGACCGCGCGCCTCGCCCGCCAGCACAACAACGCCAACGTGCTGAGTCTTGGCGCGCGGGAATACCCCATCGAGGATGCAGTCGGTTTTGCCAGGGTGTTCGTCGAGACGCCCTTCTCCGGCGAGGCTCGGCATGTCCGGAGGCTGGACATGATCGCGGCCTACGAGGAGTCGGGGGACCTGCCCGCCGAGCCGTAACCGGGCCGCGGCCGCGGCCGGGGGCGGGCTCGCGGCAGGAGGCCTTGTCCAGGCGGGAACGCCGGCGGGCTAGCGACCTGGGCGGGGCTATCGATGCTCAGGTCCGCCGCGGCAATCTCGTCGGCGGCCGTGGGCGCGGACACGTCCCGCGCACGCATGGCCGCGTCAAGAGAGATCTTCATTCCCGGCATATCCCGCCACGTTACCCGTCTATGGTCGAGCCGGGCCAGGGCATTTCCACGTCTAGCACAAGACCGGTACAGTGCCGGGCAAGATGGTTCGGAGAGGCGGCCGCCAGTTGTGGTCCGCGGTCACAACGACTGCGGGTCGTCGGCGCGTGTGGGTCAGCAGTCAGCTCATCACCCGCAACCGGCGGATGGCAGCTGGCCTAGCCCTTCTCACGGTCGCGATCGGGGTCGGCGCGCTCAAGACGACCGCGGAATGGCTGGCGCCAGGCGTCATGATCATTCCGGTGCTGGTCGGCGGGCTGCTGCTGTGGCCGCGGGCGCTGCGGATCTTGTTCGGCCTCGTCGCTGTCATGCTCGCCGTCGACTGGCTCTACGACAAGAAGGCCGGCCTGTCGATCGTGGCGGCCATCGTTGTCACCGCGGTGTTTTCCGACGTGCTGGCGCGCTACCGGGCGAAGCTCGGACTGCAGGGCCTGCGCGGCGACCGGATGCTGATCGAGCTGCGGGACCGGATCCGGGCTCAGGGCCGGATGCCGGAACTGCCGGATGGCTGGCGCGCGATCTCGGTGCTGCGCGCGGCGGGCGGATCGTCGTTCGGCGGAGACTTCCTGGTGTCCGCCTGCGACGGCAAGGTGCTGGACGTCGCCCTGGTCGACGTGGCCGGCAAGGGCATCGAGGCGGGAACGCGGGCGCTGCTGCTGTCCGGCGCTTTCGGCGGCCTGCTCGGGTCCGTGCCGCATACGGAGTACCTGCAGGCCTGCAACGCCTACCTGCAGCGCGGCGGTCCCCCGGAGGGGTTCGTCACCGCGCTGCACCTCACGCTGGATCTGGTGACGGGGGACTACCTCATTTCGTCGGCCGGGCATCCGCCCGCAGCGCAGTTCGAGAGCGGGACTGGCCGGTGGCGGCTGACCCGGGCCAGGGGAGTGGTGCTCGGCGTCGTGCCGGAGCTGCGGAGCGTGCCGGAACGGGGCAACCTGCGGCACGGAGACGCGCTGATGCTGTACACCGACGGCCTGGTCGAAGGACGGAACCGGGACATCGACGCGGGCATCGACAGGCTGCTCGGGGCGGCGGACCGGATGATCACCAGCGGATTCGACACCGGCGCACCCCAGCTCGTGCAGGCAATGCAGGGTGGCGGGCCGAACTCCGACGACTGCGCGCTCGCGGTTATCTGGAGGAGCCACTAGCCCGCGGGAATGACCTCGCTGTCGCTGATCAGCCTGATGGCGTACTCCACGAGCGTGACCAGGACGTCGCGCGACGAGGTGCGCTGCCGGGCGTCACACAGGACAACCGGCACGCCGGCGTTCAGGTCGAGCGCTGCCCTGACCGTGTCTGGCTTGAAGAGCTTGGCTCCCTCGAAGCAGTTCACGGCGACAACGAACGGCAGGCCGCGCCGCTCGAAATAGTCGACGGACGGGAAGCTGTCAGCAAGCCGGCGGGTGTCGGCCAGTACCACCGCGCCGAGTGCCCCCAGGGCGAGCTCATCCCACATGAACCAGAACCGGTGCTGACCGGGTGTCCCGAACAGGTAGATGACGAGGTCGTCGCGGACCGTGATACGGCCGAAATCCATCGCGACGGTGGTTGTCTGCTTGCCCTCAACGCCTTCCAGCGCGTCGACTAGCATGCTCGGCTCGCTCAGCATCTCCTCGGTCCGCAGCGGCTTGATCTCGCTGACCGAAGAGACGAGCGTGGTTTTGCCGGCACCGAACCCGCCGGCGACAAGGATCTTGATAGATACAGGTCCGGCGACTACGGCCTCGTCGTCAGAGTCTTCGAAGGGCATCAGCGACATCCTTGAGCACTCGCGGGTCGGTCAGCCGGTTCCGGACCGGCGGACGGATTGTGATGAGCCCGTGTTCGCGCATGTCGGAGAGCAGGATCCGGACGACGCCAAGCGGGAGGTCGAGGTCAGAAGCAAGGTCGGCGACCGGCTTCGGGGGCCGGCAGTGACGTATGACGGCCAGGTATTCGGGCTCGAGCACGAACTCGTCAATCACGGCATCGGTTGAGCTGACGAGCGCGAGCAGGTCGATGATTTCGCCGGTGGGCCGCGTGCGGCCCCGGGTCAGCGCGTACGGGCGGACAACCGGACCATCGTCCCGGTCGAACCACTGATCGTCGCGCACGACTGGTCACACCGCCTCGGTGCTGGCCGCCGGCGGTCGCGGGCCTACCGACATGTGCTCACCGACGCGGCGGACGAGCACGGCCATCTCGTAGGCGATCTGTCCGGCAGCTTCGGCGTCGGCTGTTGCCAGCACCGCCAGGCAGCTCCCCTCGCCGGCGGCCGTCACGAAGAGAAACGCCGATTCCATCTCGACGATCGTCTGCCGGGGCAGTCCGCAGTTGAAGTGCTGACCGACGCCGCGGGCCAGGCTCTGGAATCCCGCCGCGACAGCAGACAGGTGCTCGGAATCCTCGCGGCTCAGCGTTTCCGACGAACCGATCGCCAGCCCGTCCCGAGAGAGGATGACTGCCTTTTCGATCTGCGCGACTCGCGAGACCAGATCGTCGAGCAGCCAGTCCAGTGTCCCGGTACGGCTCATATCGTCCTCCCCATAGCCTTAGCCCGGCCTAGTCCTCGTCAGTCTCGTCACCTGTCTCGTCGGCAGTCGGCTCGGCGGGCTCGGGCCCGTGGTCCGAACGGCCAAGCTGCCAGCCGCGCTGCAGTGCGCTCACAATGTCCCGCGCGGCTTCCGGTGAGGCCGGACCAGGATCGGCGGGCCGCATCGCTGTGGGGGCAGCCGAGTCAGCCGCGTACGCGCCCCTGCGGGGCAGCGTGAAGCCGCTATCGGCCGGTCTGGGCGTTACGGCGCTGTCAGCCGGGGTGTCCCGCAGCTGCGGCGCAAGGCTGGCCTGCCGGACCCGGATCGGCAGGCCGAGCTCGGTCAGCTCGGCGGCCGTCGGTACCGTCGGGTCGGTTGCGCTCGCGCTGACTGCTTCCCCGTTACCGGTCGGTGCCGGCCACAGCTGCTCATCGGCGCGCTCGTCGAAGGGCCCGCCCTCCGTGGCGTTGTCAGCCTGCGTCACCTGGCCGAAGATGAATCCGCCGCTGCGGGTCGGGAGCCCGGTGTCTCCGGTCGGGCTGCGGTGACCATTGCTCGCTGGCAGTGCAGTCAGTGCACGGTGGCGGCCCGACATGCGGTCGAACTGGAGCTGGTCCTCTCGCCCGGCCGGCAGGATGCGGTCGGGCACGATGGCTTGGGCGTCCGCGACGAGCGCCGTGGGGAGCAGCACGATCGCGGTGGTCCCGCCATAGACCGACGGCCGCAGCGTCACCGTGATGTCGTGCCGCCGCGCGAGCTGGCCCGCGATAAACAACCCGAGCCGGTCGCTGCCCGACAGGTCGAACTGCGGCGGGTTAGCCAGGTTGGCGTTGATCTCCTCCAGCCGCGCCTGGGAAATTCCGAGCCCGCGATCCTCGATCTCGATCGCGAAGCCCTGACCCACGCCGTCACCCTGCATCCGGACTGGGGTGGTCGGTGGCGAGAAGACGGTGGCGTTTTCGACCAGTTCCGCCAGCAGGTGAACGATGTCGGCGACGGCATGCCCAGCAACCGCCCCGGTGGTCTGGCACAGCACCCGGACCCTGGTGTAGTCCTCGACCTCGGCCACTGCGGCGCGCAGCACGTCGACGAGCGGGACTGGCCGCCGCCAGCCGCGGGCAGGCGTGTCACCGGACAGGATGATGAGGCCCTCCGCGTGGCGCCGCATCCGGGTGGTGAGGTGGTCGATGCGGAACAGGTTCTCCAGCTCGTCCGGATCGCTCGCCCGGCGCTCCATGGCGTCGAGCAGCGCAAGCTGCCGGTGCAGCAGGGATTGGCTGCGGCCGGCCAGATTCCGGAAGACGTCGCTGATGCCGCGTCGCAGGCGCGCCTCATCGGCGGCCGACTGGACTGCGGCTTGCTCGAGAACGCTGACGGCCTGCCCCACCTGCTCGATCTCGTTGCGCGTGGGGAACTCGGTCGCTGCATACGCATCAAGGTCGACGGTCTCGCCCGACCGTAGTCGGCCGATGATGTCGGGCAGCTCCTGCCTGGCGAGCTTCAGCGCGGATTCGCGGAGCTCGCGTAGCTGCCGGACCAGGCTGCGGCCGACCAGCGTTGACAGCGTCACCAGCACGATGAGAACGAGCAGACCGGCGCCGCCGATGACGATGATCTGGAGCAGCGCGGTGTTGCCCTGGTGCTGCGCGGCCTGCTGAAGCGGCACGGCAGCGGCGAGGAGCCCCTGCTCCAGCGCGGTCGTATAGGTAGTGAGTGTAGAGCTCGCGTTGAGCATCGCGGGTGGGGCGGTTCCCAGGTGCCACGGCGTGTCAACCACGGCGGCCTCGGCTGCCGTGACGGCGTTGCGGGCGGCCGCCGGGACATACTTGTCGACGGCGGCTCGGTAGCTGCCCTGCAGATCCGGCAGCGAGCTGGCGACCAGCTGCTGCCGCGTGGCAGCCAGCGATGCGATCGTCGTGCGATCGGCGTCCGGGAGCATGCGCATGGCCATGTCACCAGCGAGCAGATCGCCTTCGGCAAGCGTCGCCTGTCGCGCCCGGTCGAGGTTGACCAGGTCCATCGCCTGTGACACCTGCTGGACGCTGGCCTGTGAGTCGATCAGGTGATCGAGCACTGCATAGCCGGACTGGATGATCGAGTCGTAATCGCTCAGCGCGGCTCGCATGTCGATCGCGTCGGCGCCGACAGCGCTGCGGACCAGGTCGAGCTCGGCGCCCTGCGCGAGGAGCATGCGCATGGCGGTCAGTTCTGCGGTCGAGGCGTTCCCGGTCGCCGCGGGAGCTTCCAGAGCGCTCCGCAGCTGCGCCAGCGCCTTGCTGGTAGCGACCTCCTGAGTGCCTAGCCTGCCTGCGATCTGCGGGCTCGACGGCGTCGCGAGGCTGAGGACTGCCAGCCCGCGCTCGGCTGCTACCTCTAGCTGGAAGACGCTGACCGGATTGCCGACCTGGTTCCGGAGCGTGGTGGCCTGCGTCTGCCTGAGGGCATTACTCAGCGTGAGGCTCGCCGCGAACCCGAACACCACCAGCAGGAGGAGCAGCGGTACCGCGATGAGGATGCCGACCCGAAGACCGATGGATCTGTGACGCATTCTCATGGCGGCAGGCCCCAGTGCTGAGTTGAATCGTCGGCAAGATGCCCGCGGCGCCCAAAAACCGGGGCGATATTGGAGCGTAACATCGTATTGGCCAGCCGAAATATGAAACTGGATTCGACGTCCGAATCGCGCGAGAAATCCCCGGCGGGAAGGGCTCACTCACCCTTGAATCCGCCGAAAGTCCTGACAAAAGGACTAAACCCGGAATCCGGCGTGTTAAGGCTCAAACCCGAAACTCGGCGCCGTGCGGTCGCGTCCGCCATGGACCCCACGACGACGTTGTCTCCGCGGTAGAGTTCGGCCCGGCAGTGCATTACCGACGGGGGTCGGGCAGGACGGGGGATTGCCATGACGCGCGCGGACGACCGTCCAGACGTCGTCGTGATCGGCGGCGGTCTCGCCGGCGTCAGCGCCGCGCTCGAACTGGCCGAAGCCGGCCGCGCGGTCACGGTAGTGGAGGGGCGCCCGTGGCTCGGCGGCGCTACCTGCTCATTCCTGCGCCGCGGACTGACGATCGATAATGGCCAGCATCTTTTCTTGCGATGCTGCACGGCATATCGCGATCTGCTCGCCAGGCTCGGCGTCACGGACTCGTGCGTCATTCAGGACCGGCTTGATCTCACGGTGATCGCGCCCGGCGATCCGGACGACCCGGTCCAGGCGACGCTGCGCCGGTCTGCGCTCCCGTCACCGGCGCACCTGGCCGGAGCGCTGGCACGATTCCGGTTACTGTCCGTGACCGAGCGCGCCAGGGCCGCCAGTGCGGCGCTGGCGCTGCGGTTCGCCGACGTCGGCTCGGGCAACGACCGCAATCTCGCGGTCTGGCTTGCCGACCATGGGCAGGCCGATCGGGCCCGCTCGATGCTCTGGGACTGGCTGTGCACGGCGGCTCTGAACACCCCGCCGGAGCAAGCCGATCTCTCCCTGGCGGCGAGCACGTTCCGAACGACCGTGCTGGCCGGCCGGGACAATGCTGACATCGGCGTGCCGTCCGTGCCGTTCAGCCAGCTGCACAGCGCTCCGGCGGCCGCGCTGCTCAGCCGGCTCGGCGTCACGATCCGGCTGAGCACCCGAGCCGCAGCCGTCGAGCCTGACCCGGCTGGCGGATATCAGGTCACGGTCGTCGCCGCCGGGTCGGCCGGCCCGGCCGACCCAGGCGGGGTGACCGAGGTGATCGAGAGCGCCGCCGTCGTGCTGGCGGTACCTCCCGGCCAGGCCGTCGGCATTGCGTCACCCGTGCTGCCGGGTGCGGCCGCCCGGTGGTCGCTGCTGCGGACGTCGCCGATCGTGAGCCTGCACGTCTTGTACGACCGGCGGGTGACCCGGCTGCCGTTCGCGATGGTGGCCGGCTCGCCGGTGCGGTGGGTGATCGACAAGACCGGTTCCGCCGGACTGACCGCGGGCCAGTACCTGGCCGTATCCGTTCCGGCCGCGGACTGCTACGTGGATGCGCCTGCAGCAGGGCTGCGGGAGCTCGCGCTGCCGCTACTGGAACGGCTATTCCCGGAGGCGGCTGACGCGAAAGTCGAGGACTTCTTCGTCACGAGGGAGAGGCGGGCGACCATCTGGCACGAGCCCGGCGTGCAGCGGCTGCGCGTGGTGCCCGAGAGCGGGCCAGCCGGGCTGGCGGTGGCCGGCGCGTGGACGGAGACGAGCTGGCCCGACACCATGGAGGGAGCGGTGCGCAGCGGGCGGTCCGCCGCGCGCAAGGTCATCGCGGACCTGGCTGGCGGCACCGCAGCGGCAGGGGACGATGTCACGGCGGTGGCCGCGGCGCCGTCAGCAGGCGGCCGGTGACAGCGGCTTCGCCGCCGGAGACCGACTACCGCGCCGACGTCAGCGTGGCTGTCCAGCGGGCAAGCCGGGTCCTGCTCGCCTACCAGGACCAGGCCGGCTGGTGGCCCGACCGCGCCGTCGCGGGAGTAAGCCTCGCCGCGGAAGCGCTGCTGGCCCGGTGGTTTCTGCGAGCGGGTGAGGCGCCCGGACAAGACGTCGCCGCCGAGCTGATCAGGTCGAGTCAGCAGGCCGACGGCAGCTGGGCCGGGGCGGAGCCCGGCGCGACCGCCGACTTGTCCGCCTCGGTGCTGTCCTATCTCGCGCTCGCGCTTGCCGGGGACTCGCCCGACGCCTACCACATGGCTGCCGCGGCGGGCTGGATCAGGGATGCAGGCGGCATCGACGCCGTCGGCGTTACAGCCCGGGCATGGCTGGCGCTGTTCGGTGTGACCGCGTGGACAGACGTGCCCGTTCCCGCCCCTGAAGTTTTGTGGTTGCCGGGTCGCGGTGCGCAGACCTGCAGTCCCGTGGTCGCGGTCACCCTCGCAGTTCTCGGCGCGGTGCGGCCGGTCCGCGCGCCGGGCATCGAGCTCGCCGAGCTGCGCGCATCGCGAGCGCAGGTGGTCACCGGCGACAGGCGTCGGCGAGCCGGGGCGCTCAGCGCGGCCCGATCCGCCGCGCGACCGGCCGCGCTGCGATGGTGCGGCAGCTGGCTCGTGAGGTGGCAGCAGCACAGCGGGAACCCGGCCGGTCTGCAGTCCCGCTGGCCGTTGTCCGTGGTCGCCCTGCATGCGGTTGGCTGCCGCGCTGACGATCCGCCGGTCGAGGAGCGCCTGCTGCCTGTCGCGCACACGGCGCTGGCGGTGGATGCGCTGCGAGCAGCCGGCCTGCCTGCGGATCATCCGTCGATCGCGGCAGCGGCGCGCTGGCTGGTGCAGCGCCGGATCGAGGCCCCGGCGCTTCGCGCGGGCGCGCGGGGTGATGCTGCGCCGTGCGGCTGGTCGTTCTGCCCGGACGGCTATCCGCGGCCAGCCGACACCGCTGTCGTCCTTCGCGCCGTGAACGGGGTCGAGTCAGCCGATTCGCAGGTCATCACCGCCGCGACTCGGTGGCTGGCCGGAACGCAGGACCCGGACGGGGGCTGGGACCATTCCGCTGAGCTGACCGGATACTGCGTGCGCGCCCTGGCCACGTGCGGCGCTGACGATCCGGCAGCGGAACAGGCCGTCCGCCGCGGGGTTGTCTGGCTGCTGCGCGCGCAGCGGTCCGCGGGTGCGTGGCCCGGTCGCGGGGGCAGCACTGACTTGCTCGCCACCAGTGTCGCGCTACCGGCGCTGATGTCGGCCGGGGTGCGGGCCGGCAAGCCGTGCGTGACCGGCAGTGCCAGCTGGCTGCTTGCGCAGCAGAATGCCGATGGGGGCTGGCACCTCGGCGGGGTAGCCGGCTCTTCCGGTGCCGCAGCCTCGGATGAGGCCGGCACGTCCGTCGTGCTGACGGCGCTGCTGGCCGCCGGCCGCGGCTCACCCGCCTGCGGCCTGGCCGGCGGCGCTGCGGCGGCCGTCAGCTGGCTGGTCCGCGCCCAGCGGGCGGACGGCGGCTGGGCCGTCCCTCCGGGTGCCGGAGGGCCAGCGGCTGGGATCCTGCTGCCGCTGGCTGCGCTCGGCGAGTACGTCGCCGCGGGGTGAGAGCCGCAGCCTGCGGGCAATCTCGCAGTCGGCATTCAGGATCCGCCCAGAAATCTCCCCGATCATCAGTACCGGCCGCGGCGTTGACCTTTGCGCGCGGCCGGGCCGTGCGGGTGCCGTGTGCTGATCCGTGCTCGGCTCGATGTGACGTATCCCCTGCACGAGGAGTACGGATGTTCCTGACCTATCTGGGTCGTGAGCTGCGCCGCCGGGCGCGGCAGGCGAGCATTATCGCGCTCGGACTGGCCCTCGGTATCGGGCTGGTCATCACCGTGACGGCTTTGTCGAGCGGGGTGAAGAACGCTCAGGGTGAGGTGCTGCACTCGCTGTACGGCCAGAACACCGACATCACGGTGACCAAGACGCCCACTGAGGGGAGCGGCGGTCCGGGGGCGTTCGGGTTCCGGGGCCAGACCGGCACCGCGCAGCGGCCGGCGGCCGGCACGACCATTGATATTGACACGCTGCGCAGCGCGGGACTGGGCAGCATGACGAGCGCGAACTTGTCGAAGGTGTCGAAGCTGGGCAACGTGGCGGCGGCCGCTGGAGGCCTGACGCTGACGGACACGAAGATCACCGGCACGATCCCGGCGATCAACAACAACAGCGGCGGCGGCGGCGGCGGCGGCGGGTTTGGCGGCGGGGGCGGCGGTGGCGGCGGCGGCTTCTTCAACGGCTCGCTGAGCCCGTCGTCGTTCAGCGTCGATGGCGTGGATCTGTCGAAGAACGCCGCGGGCCTGGGCCCGCTGAGCCTCGGCTCGCTGACAAAGGGCCGGACGCTGAACGGCGCCGACGGCACCGCCAACGTGGCCCTGGTGGATGCGAACTACGCGAAGTCGAACAAGATCGCGGTCGGCTCGACGGCGACGATCGCCAAGACGAGCTTCAAGGTCGTCGGCATTGTGAGCGTGCCCGCCAGCGCGAGCTCGTATGACTACTACATCCCGCTGGCCAGGGCGCAGGCGCTGGCGAGCATGAAGAACGAGGTCAACACCATCTACGTGACCGCGGACAGCGCCACCAGCATCGGCACGGTGTCGAAGGCGATCTCCAAGGCGGTGCCCGGCGCCACCGTAGAGAACTCGCAGAACGTGGCGAACCAGATCACCGGGTCGGTGGCGAGCGCTTCCAGCCTGGCCAACAACCTGGGCAAGTGGCTGGCCATCGCGGTGCTCGCGGTTGCGTTCCTGCTGGCCTGCCTGCTGACCACCGCGGCGGTGTCGCGGCGGGTCAGGGAGTTCGGCACGCTGAAGGCGCTCGGCTGGACGAGCCGGCGGATCGTCGGCCAGGTGGTCGGTGAGGCCTTCACCATCGGCGTGATCGGCGGCATCGTCGGTGTGGGCCTGGGCTACCTGGGATCGTTCCTGGTCGGTCACTACTATCACACGGTCACCGCCACGCTCGGCTCGACGACCGGCACCGCGACCCCGGGCGGCGCCCGGTTCTTCGGCGGTGCCGGCGGCGGCGGATTCCCCGGTGGTGGCGGCGGGGGTACGTTCCCAGGCGCCGCGCCGTCCGGAAGCGCCGCCAACCGGTTCCGCGACCTGGCTGGGATCGGCTCGCACACCGCGACCGTCCACCTGACCCCGCAGGTCACCGTCGGCGTCATCGTGGCGGCGGTGCTGCTGGCCATCGCCGGCGGCCTGCTGGCCGGCGCGTTCGGCGGCTGGCGCGCCGCTCAGCTCCGCCCCGCCGCGGCCCTGGCGAGGGTCGAATGACCACGCCGACCATGGCGGACCGATACACAGCTACCGGGCCTGCGGCCATCCAGGGAGAGTCTTGATGTACAAGCTGAATGGTGTCACCAAGGACTACCAGAAGGGCCGGGGCCTCGTGCACGCGCTGCGCGGCGTCGACGTTGTCATCGATGACGGCGAATGGCTGGCCATCCAGGGCCCGACCGGCCACGGCAAGTCGACCCTGCTGCAGATGCTGGGCGGCCTGGACCGGCCCACGTCCGGCAGCGTCCTGTTCGGCGACGGAGTCGACGGTGGCGCCGGGAACGCAGACGGCGACGACCTGGCGCTGCTGCGGGAGAGCCAGGTCACCAAGGTCCGCGCCCAGTCGATCGGGTTCATCTTCCAGACGTTCAACCTCGTGCCGACCCTGACGGCCCAGGAGAACGTGGAAACCGCGCTGGTGCCCATGCACGTCAGCCCGGCCGAACGCCGGCAGCGCGCCGCAGCAGCGCTGGCCGACGTGGGCCTGGAAGACCGGGCCCGCCACCTGCCCTCCGAGCTATCCGGCGGCCAGCAGCAGCGCGTTGCCATCGCCAGGGCACTGGTCAAGCAGCCCAAGGTGCTGCTCGCCGACGAGCCCACCGGCAACCTCGACGAAGACACCCGTGACGACATCATCGCCCTGCTCGAAAAGCTGTGGCGCGAGCAGCACCTCACCCTCGTCCTCGTCACCCACGACTCCGTGATCGCGCGCCGCGCTCAGCGCCTCGGCATCATGCGCAACGGCAAGCTGTCCATCAAGCAGGACAGCCGCGGCCGCAGCCGCGAAGGGGTCGCCGGTCAGTCATAGGGGAGCGGCAGCTCGCACCAGACCACCTTGCCCGACGCCGCACGCCGCGCTCCCCAGCGCTGCGCAACCTGGCTGACCACCTGAAGGCCACGGCCGCGCTCGTCGTGATCCTCGGGATGCCGGAGCCTGGGCAGCGCGGCTGAGTCGTCGAGCACCTCGCAGAACAGCGCTCTTTCCTCCTTGACAAGCCGCAGCCCGATCTTGCCCTGCGCGTACCGGACGGCGTTGGTAATGAGCTCGGAGACCAGCAGCTCGGCGGTCGGCACCAGGTCGGTCAGCCCCCAGCGCTTCAGCGGCCGCTTGATCACCGTCCGCGCCCGGCTGGCACTGGTCAGCTCGGAGGGCAGTGTCCAGGTCACGATGTTCTCCCGCGGCAGCCGCCGGAGCCTGGCCATGAGGACGGCGATGTCATCGCGGTGCTCGTCGGTCCAGACGCCGGTCAGAGTGGCCTTGCACAGTTCTTCGAGCGGCTCGTCGGCCGAGCCCGGGCCGAAGACATCGCGCAGCCGGCTGAGTCCCTCGTCGATGTCCCGGCTGCGCTTCTCGACCAGCCCGTCGGTGTACAGCACGAGGAGGCTGCCGTCCTCGATGGTCAGCGTCCGGCTCTGGATCAGTCCGGTGCCCACCCCGAGCGGCGGCGCCTGCGGGATCTCCAGCAGTTCGTTGCTGCCATCCGGTCGGACCAGGAGGGGCGGCAGGTGGCCAGCGGAGGCAATCTCGCAGGTCCCGGTGACCGCGTCGAAGACGGCGTACACGCAGGTAGCGAAGTGCGGCTCCCGCTTGCCCAGTTCCTGCATCAACTCGTTGAGCTGGAACAGCGTCTCGGCCGGCGGCAGCTCGAGCATGGCCAGGGTATGGATGGCAGTGCGCAGCCGGCCCATGGTGACGGCGGCTCGCACCCCGTGCCCGGCCACGTCGCCGACGACGAGCGCGACCCGTCCGCCCGGCAGCTCGATCGACTCATACCAGTCGCCGCCGACCTCGATGAGCTTGCTGCCAGGTAGGTAGCGGTGCCGGACCTCGACTGATGACGGCGCGGACAGAGGGGACTGGTCGGGGAGCATGCTGCGCTGCAGGGTGAGCGCGGTGGTGCGTTCGCGGCTGTAGCGCTGCGCGTTGTCCATGAAGATCGCCGCACGCGCGGCGAACTCCATGCCGATCTCCACGTCGTAGGCGTCGAACCTCCGATACTCCGTGCGCCGGACGCAGACGATGAAGCCGAGCATCACGTCCCTGGCGATCAGCGGCAGCAGCAGCATGGACACGCCCGACAGCAGCCCGGCGACCGGCAGCCGGATCCACGCCGCGGCCATAGTGTGCGCACTGTCCTGGCTCACCACCTCGCAGACCGGCTTGCCGGTGTCCATGCAGCGCGTATAGGGCGTGCCCGGCGGGTATCGCAGGATCTCCCCGGTGGGGAATGCGGAGTCCCAGGCTGCGTTGCCGTCGTCGTGGGCTACCGCGAGCCGGCGCACGATCTGCGTTCCGTCCATCGGCTCGGACGGGAACTCGTCCTCCGCGACCAGGCTCTCCAGCACCACCAGGCCGCCCGCGTTGCAGAAGTGCGGAACGATGATGTTCATGAGCTCGGGGGCCATCTGGTCGATGTCCAGCGCCCCGCCGGCCCGCCGGACCGCGCCGTCGATCATTACCTGGCGCATGACCGCCGGGTCGAGGAATCGCTCCTGCACAGGCGGCGCGATGCGCATGATGACCTGGGCGGCCAGTTCCGGGTCGGCCGAGCGGATCGGCTGCACCGTGACAACGGCCTCAGCGATGGCATCTGCGGCGGTGCGGAACGCCAGGACCGTGGTGCCCTCGCGGTTGGCGCACGCGCCGTCGATCATCGAGTGCAGCATCGTTGCTGGCGGTCCGTCGGGCGCTGCGAGCAGCGAGGCTAGCTCAACCCCGATGAGCGGGCTCGGCTCGCCGGCCAGCACACCGCCTGCCAGCACATCGCCCGTTCCGCGGTCATGCTGGCGGATGCGGCCGGCCTTGTCGATGCCGAGGATCAGCGTCCGCGTCGAAGTATTGGCAAGGACCGCCGAAGCGGAAACCTCGGCCGCGACTGCGGATGCCACGCATGCTCCTTCCCGGCACAGCGGAAGACCGCGATTCACTCATTATGGAGCACCTTTTAGTACATCGGGAGGGAACAAAAACTGTGACGACCGGACAGCAACGCCGCTGATAAGCGCCGTGCACATGCACGATGCGACAAAGTCAGCCGGGCGGCGGCCATTTTCCGGCCGGAACCGAGCAGGGATATGTGGCTGGTGTTGCTATTAGGCATCCCTGGCGGGCTCGCCGTGGCCCGCATTGGCGCGCCCGCGTCCCCAGTACGCCTTCGGCGACATCTGCTCCTGCGGCAGCCCGCGGCTGGCGAGCACCTGGCGCATGGCGAGGACCACCTTCGCCTCGCCGAGCAGGTAGGCGTGGCCGTTGCCGGGCGGCAGCTCGACCTCGGCGGCCTCAGCCGCGAGGGCGGCCGGGTCGCCAGCAGCGCGGCCCAGCCGGTGGAGCCAGCTGACCCTGGTGCGCGCGGCCGCGAGCACCTCCTGCTCGTCCTTGGCTTCCGGTACCTCCAGCACAACAGTGGCCTCCGCGTCGCCCGGCAGTGACTCCGTCATCGCCAGGATGGCGGGCATCGCGGCCTCGTCACCCATGAACAGGTGCCAGTCGTCGGCAGGATCAGGGAAGATCTTCCCGCGCGGGCCGATGCCCTCGACCCGGTCACCGGGCTGGGCCGAGCGCACCCAGCGCTCGCCCGGTCCGTCACCGTGCAGGACGACGTCGATACTGAGGATCCGCGCCGCCTCGTCGAGATGCCGGATGGTGTAACGCCGCCGAACCGGCTTGCGGCCGTCTGCCGCCACGAGGACCATCACGTCCTGACCAGGCGCGTAGCGGAAGCCGTCGAGGTCGGCCGCGGTCAGCTCGATCCGCTGCATGTGCGGCGTCAGGCTCGCCGTGCTCACCACCTCCAAGTGCAGCTTCCTGGTGCCGGCGAGCGGGCCGGTCAGCTGGGCGAACGGGTCGTCCAGCGCCGCCGCGACGGCCTGCGGCACGGCATCAGTCATCAGGTTCCAGCCCTTCCGGCGCTGTGAGCAGCCACGAAAACCCAGCGTATGCGACCGCGCGGGCTTCATCCGGGCTGGTGCACGCCGCAGATTGCGGTCAGAATGGGGGTCGGTCAATGGCGATCAGCGGGTGTGGTGGGCGCGATGAGTGAGTGCGAAGCGGACGATCTCGGCCTGCCGGTGCACGTGCCCGCGTCGGTCAGCCGGGTGGTCTCGCTCGTGCCCTCACTGACCGAGACGCTGGCAGCGTGCGCACCAGGGGTCCTCGTGGGTGCCACGAAGTGGTGTACGCACCCGGCGGACCTCGGCGTCACGCGCGTGGGCGGTACCAAGAACCCGGACATTGACGCGATCATGGCGCTGCGGCCCGATGTCGTGCTGGCTAACGAAGAGGAGAACCGGCAGCCTGACCTGAACGCGCTTCGTGCCGCCGGACTGGCCGTCTGGGTGACCAGGGTGCGTGACCTGCCGGAGGCGCTGACGTCGCTCCGGCGGATGATCACTGTAGCCTGCCGGCAGCCGCACCCGGCGTGGCTCGCCGCCGCCGAGTCAGCGTGGCGCCAGCCGCCCGCCATACTCGGCCTGGCTGCGGTTGTCCCGATCTGGCGGCGACCGTGGATGGTCCTGGGCCGGGACACCTTCGCTGGCGACCTGCTCGCCAGGCTCGGCGTGCAGAATGTGTACGCCGGGCACGCCGACCGGTATCCGCGCGTCGACCTCGGCGAGCTGCTCAGCACCGGCGCCGACCTGGTCGTGCTGCCAGACGAGCCATACCGGTTCACCGCCTCGGATGGTCCCGAGGCGTTCCCGGGCAACCGGACCGCGCTCGTCAGCGGCCGGCACCTGACCTGGTACGGGCCATCGCTGACCGAGGCGCCCGCGGTACTGCGGCGCCAGCTCGGGGCCGCGCGGGTCCGCTAGCGCGGGGAAATGACGACGCCCCCGGAGCTGCTGCTCGCGAGGGCGTGCCAAGGCCGGTGCGAGGTCGCCTCTCGGCGAGTAGCGCTGCGCGGCTCCAGCCGAACGGTAGTCCGCGCAGGCAGTGGATGCGGCCCGGGGGACACATCGCACCGACCTGAGCTAAAACGGGGTTCAGCGGCCGGTCTATTCCCGCCGCTCGCGGACGCCGCGCAAGGCGGAGATGATGAGCATCAGGGAACGGGGTTCGGAGGCGCGGATGCCGCTGCCCGCTGACTGTCGCTGGAAGGACGGCCGTGGCACGTGATCACGCCCTCATCGGCTGCATCGGGAAGATCGTCGTCGCCACCCGCGGCCCGGCGGGTCCAGGCGAGGTAGAAGTCAGTATCCGCGGCGGCCGCGAAGCCCTGATCGCGTGGTCCGCCGAGCCGCTGCCGAAGGGGAGCACCGTCCTGGTCATCGAGTCCCGCGGCCATCGTGCGGTTGACGTCAGCCCCTGGACAGACCCGCTGGAAGATTTCACCGAACACCCTGCCGGCTAATCCGCTGGAGGGAACATAATTGCGATATGCCGGCGAAGGCGTCGGTACGGGGTCAAAACAGGAGTTGACAGTGATGTTCGGATACCGGGTCCCCGCGCCAGACCAGGCGATGCTCATTTCAGGCGGTCGCATCGGGCTCGGGGGCGCGCCGTTCAAGGTCATCACGGGGCACGGCACGTTCGTCATGCCGCTGTTCCGGAAGGTGCGCTACCTCACCCTGGGCTTGGTCGAATCCGAGGTGGCCGAGCAGTGCGTCACGCGGCAGGGCATCACACTGAACGTCCGGGCCGTCATCGCCTTCAAGGTCGGCAACGACACCGAGAGCATCGTCAATGCGGGACAGCGGTTCCTGTCCGACCAGGACCAGATGGCCACCCTGACGGGGCGCATCTTCGCCGGCCACCTGCGGTCGATCATCGGCTCCATGACCGTCGAGGAGATCGTCACCGAGCGGCAGAAGCTCGCGACCGAGGTGCTGGACGGGTCGAAGGTCGAGATGGCGCGGATCGGCCTGTCGGTCGACTCGCTGCAGATCCAGTCGATCGACGACTTGAACAGCGGCTACATCGACGCGATGGCCGCCCCGCACAACGCGGCGATTCAGCGGCAGGCGCAGATCGCCCAGGCCCAGGCGAATCAGGCAGCCGCTCAAGCGCAGCAGGAGTCGCAGCGCAAGCAGGCCGAGTACCAGCGGCAGACCATGGTCGTGCAGGCGCAGTACAAGGCCGAGGTCGATAAGGCGCAGGCGGAGGCCGCGCAGGCCGGGCCGCTGGCGCAGGCGCAGGCGCAGTTGCAAGTCCTCTCCGCACAGACCGACCTGGCCAATAACCAGGCCGAGCTGCGGCAGCGCCAGCTCCTCTCCGAGGTCATCAAGCCCGCTGAGGCCGAGGCCGAGAAGGTCAGGGTGCTGGCCCTGGCGGACGCCGCTCGCACCAAGCTGCAGGCCGAGGCCGCGGCGTCCTACGACCGGGTGGCGCTGGACCGGATGCTCATCGAGCAGTTGCCGATGATCGTGAAGGAGGCGGCGGCCGGCCTCGCCGGTGCCAACGTCAGCGTGCTCAACGGAGCAGACGGGCTGAGCGAGATCGCGGCTGGCCTGGTCGGCCAGGGCCTGACCATCCTGGAGTCGGTGAAAAAGAGCCTCTCCGGGCCGGCCGCCCGGAAGTCAAGCTGTTCGGCGACGGCCCTGCCGGCCAGCCCGCCCTGCCCGAGTCCGCGGACGGCCAGAGATAGGGCGGCGGACGCCCACGAGTGCTTCGCTGGCTGACTTCGCTTTACGCCTGCTGCGCACCCATGGGCGCCCGCTTGTGTGCGCCTGATACTAAGCTCTCGGCATGCGGCTGGCCGTTTGGTGACGCAGGAGGTCAGCGTCGACCACGAGCGGCAGGTCGTCGTTAAGCGCTACCTCCACAGCGGAAGTGGCGAGGCCTTGCGGGAGTGGCGTGCGCTGCGCCTGCTGTCCGATCACGCCCCCCGGCTCGCACCCGAGCCGGTCAGCGCAGACCTCGATGCCAGCCCGCCGACGATTGTCATGTCCCTGCTGCCCGGCGAGCCGCTGGGCAGGCGGCCGCTGGCACCGGCTCAGGAACGTGCGCTCGCGATCGCGATTGGCCGGTTGTGGCAGGCGGTGCCGGCCTGCCTCGTGACCTCGCTGCCCGGCGAGCTGGATATCACAGCGGACTTCGTGCGGCTGGTCAGGGAGTGGGCGGCTGTCCCGTCCGACCCGGCAAGCGACCGTAGGGTGCTCGACGCTCTCGCGGGGGGAAGCGCCTGGCTTGCGGCGACCGAGATCAGCATGGCCAGCGCAGTTCCCCCCGCCACGCAGCGCGTCCTCGGACACGGCGACGCGGACCTGACCAACTTCCTGTGGGACGGCGAACTGGTTCGGATCGTGGACTTCGAGAGCGCAGGAATCAGCGACCGGGCGTTCGAGCTGGCGATGCTCGTGGAGCATGTCTCGGCGTGGCAGGACGGCGGCCTCGATGCGGACCGGTTCATCGACACCTTCGACCTCAGCGTGTCCGAGCGGGCCAGGCTGGCCGAATGGCGCCGGCTGGCCGCGCTCTTCTGGCTGCTTCGACTCCGCTCGCGCGGCGATCCGCGAGCGCTTCAGGGCCAGGCCAGCCGGCTGCTCGCGTTGCTCTGACCGCGGTCGCGGCTACCCGCCGTTCCCTGGCCTTACCGCGGTGACGCTCAGCAGCTTCGTCGAGCCCTTGCACCCGGTCGTGCTGTACGGGATATTCAGCGGCACGATCTGGTTGGGCGGGATGACCTCCAGCCAGGTCGTCGCCACCGGCTGGCACGACGAGGCTGAAAAGTTGCCGGCGTCCTCAATCTGGAGCGTCGCGTTGGCGTAGCCGCCCGGAGCGAGCGTCACGAGCTCGCGTGCGCTGCTGGGGTTCTCCGACGACGGCTGGCCCACATCGGTGACGGGGGTCCCCGCTGCGAGGGACACGCCGGGGAATCCGTACAGCGTGCACGGGACGTTGTTCAGGTTCTTGAACACGACGGCGACCTCGACCGCCCCCGCGGTGCCCTGGGACAGGCCGATAGTGCCGTTCAGGTACCGGGTGAGGCAGCCCGGCGCGCTGGCGGCCGGCTGCGACGTCGGCTGTGACGCGGGCGTGCTGGCCGCGGGCTGCGTGGTCGCGGACTGGCTGGGCGACGCGGTCACCGTGACGGTATGCGTCGGGCGGGCAGCCGGAGAGACGCCGCCGCACGCGGCGAGCGCTAGGCCGGCCGCGACGAGGACTGCGCCGGGCAACGTTCGTTTGATCATGGCCCCCCCAAGGGCTAGAAGGTGATGTCTACAAGAGTCACCAGCAGCCCTGGGACCAACAGATATCTTGCGGGAATCTCTTCGGCAATCAAGGGAAACTAGGCTATTTCGTTATCTCCGAAAGTCCGTGGCGGCCATGATCACTCGCCGCGTAGCATGAATCTGGTCATGGTCAGCTACCGATTCAGCGCCTACGTAGCCGCGCGAGCTATCCGCTCGCCGGTTGCCGCTGCCTGACCGCATTCACTCGCCGGCGACCGGGGACGGCCGCCGGCGTCTTCGCTACCACGCACCGCTTGCCTGACGCTGCGCCGCGCCGCTTCCCTGGCGTCCTGACCCGAGAGGCGCACCCGTCATGGACACCCATCAGACCATCGCAACGTTCGCGGAGTTCTTCGCGCTGCGCGGGCACCGGGCGATCAAGAGCAGCACGCTGGTGCCTCCGCCCGGCGATCCGGTCCTGTTCACCTCGGCTGGCATGCACCCGCTGGCGCCCTATCTGACCGGGAAACCGCACCCCCTGGGGCGCCGGCTCACGGGCGTTCAGCGCTGCCTTCGCACGACCGACCTGGAAGAGATCGGTGACTGCACGCACCTGACCGCCTTCCAGATGCTCGGCTCCTGGTCGCTGGGCGATTACGGCGGTCGCCAGAGCCAGCGCTGGGGCCTGGAACTGCTCTGCGATCACTTCGGTCTCAGTCCGCGGCTGCTCTACGCGACGGCGTTCGGCGGGAACGCGCAGCTGGGGCCGGATACGGCGGCGGCGGAGACGTGGACGGAGCTCGGCCTGCCTGTTGAACTGCTCGGGGAGGAGGACAACTGGTGGTCCAACGGGCCCACCGGTCCGTGCGGACCAGACACCGAGATCTTCGTCTGGACCGGTTCTGGCCAGCCGGAGGGGAGCCCCGGCACCGACAACCGCTGGCTCGAGCTCTGGAACCACGTCACGATGCGGTACGAGCGGCTTCCTGATGGCAGCCTGACGTCACTCGCGCAGCAGAGCATCGACACGGGAATGGGCCTGGAGCGGCTGCTCATGGTCACGCAACGAGTTCCCTCGGTCTTCCAGACCGATGTATTCGCGCCGTGGCTCGATGCGCTGCACGGGGTATGGTCGGCGGATCCGGGCCGGGACGGGTGGCGACCACTGCACGTCATCATCGACCACCTCAGGTCCGCGGCAGTCGTCATTGGCGACGGCGTCCGGCCGTCCAGCAGCGGCCGCGGCTACGTACTGCGTCGCCTGCTCCGCCGCGCGCTGACCGAGCTATGGCGCGCCGACCCGGACAGCCCGCTGACCCTCGCGGACCTTTCTCCCCGGCTCCTGCGCGAGACCGCGAAGCAGTTTGGTCAGCCGAGCGCGCCTGAGCAAGTCCGCGCGGTCATGCTGGCCGAGGAGGTGAGGTACCGGCACCTGCTAACCAGGGGCCGGTCGCTGCTGCCCCGGCTCTTCCCGTCCGGCGAGCTGAACGACGCCGACTTCGGCTACCTGTACGACACCCATGGGCTGCCGCGCGACCTGGTCACCGATGTGCTGGCGCGGATGGCCGCCCCCGGCTAGAGCCGCCCTCCTGTGGTGCTGTGCACGTGACCGGGGATGTCGCCCTCGTGCCAGTCGCCGGTGCTCAGTGTCTGCGCGGGCTCGAACATCAGGATCGATCCGCCCGGCGAGGACGGCTTGTGCTCGGTGCCCCTCGGCACAACAAAGACATCGCCCGCGGACAGGCTGACGGTGAGCTCGCTGCCATCCTCCCCGCGCAGGGCGACATCGAACTGGCCGTCGAGCACCAGGAAGAACTCGTCGGTTTCGGCGTGCACATGCCACACGTGCTCGCCGCTGGCATGCGCGATCTTGACGTCGTAGTCGTTGACCCTGGTGACGATCCGCGGACTGTAGATCTCGTCGAAGGAGCGCAGCGCCGCAGTCAGGTTGACCGGGCTGGCGGGTGTGGCGTCCATGGGGCCATTGTCCCGCGGGTCGCGGTTATCAGGAACCGTACCGGTCGTGGTGCTGCGGCCACGGCCCGCCCGGCGCCAGGCCGAGCGGGGTGAGGTCGAGGTAGGAGTAGTCGAGGAGGTGCAGGTCAATGGCGTCGTCGTAGGCCGTGTAGGTGCGGTAGACCGTGTCGCCATCATGGAGGAACACGTTGATCGCGCCGCGGTCGTCGGTGGCGTCGAAGTCGCGATTGAAGTCGCCGCTGGCGTCTGAGTACCAGGGGTGCAGCCAGCCCATCCGCTGCCGGAACGGCTGGATCTTCGCCTGCGGTGCGCTGGAGACTGTCGCGAACGTCGTGCCGAGCGCGTTCATGTGGGCCAGGTGGCCGACATTGTCAATGATGTGCGAGCAGTACGGGCAGCCCTGCGACCAGCTCGGACGGAACATGAAGTGATAGACGATCAGCTGCGGCCGGCCCTCAAACGCATCGGCGAGGGTCACCGGCCCTGCTGGCCCGTCAAGCACGTAGTCCCTCTCCACAGCCGTCGCGGGCATCTCGCGCCTGGCGGCGTTGACAGCCGCGCGAGCCCTGGCCTCCTCGATCTCCCGGCCGCGCAGCTCCGCGCGGGCGGCGGCCCATTCATCCGGTGTCACAACGTCGAAGGTCGTCATCGTCGCCTCTCGCAGCGTCGGGTCTTTGTTTGCCTGGACGACGAACGGCCGCCGGCGCGATGGACAGTTCGGTCAGCGGGCCTTGGCGATGACGTCGTCGGCGTAGCGGCGCAGGCTATCCAGCTTCGGCTGGAGTTCCTCGGTATCCGGGCCGACATGGTAGGGCCAGCGGAAACCGACGATGACCTCGGTCACGCCCTGGTCGGCCAGTGCGGCGATGCCTGCTGGCGAGTACGCATCAGCGGAGATGACGATCGTCTCGAACGGCCTCGCGTCGGTGCCGTGCTCGCGGCGTAGCTCGGCCAGCCGGGCCAGCAGGCCCGGCAGGTCGGCAGGATTGCCGCCGCCGTGGAGCCAGCCGTCGCCTGAGACGGCAGCCCGGCGCAGCGCCGCCTCCCCGTGCCCGCCCACCAGCACCGGCACCGGCTGCGTCGGCAAGGGCGCGAGCTTGATCGCGGGGACGTCGAAGATCTCACCGTGGAACTCGAAGTAGCCGCCGGCCGAGAGGCCCCGCACGATCGCGAGCGCCTCGTCCATCCGCTGCCCCCGCCGCTGCCACGGCACGCCGAGCACCTCGTAGTCCTCCCGCCACGGGCTGGTCCCGACCCCGAGTGCGAGCCGGTTGCCGGTCAGCACCGCGGTCGAGGTGACCTGCTTCGCGACGAGCACTGGATGGCGCACCGGCAGCTTGAGGACGAACGTGATGAACCGCAGCCGGGTCGTTACCGCACCCAGCGCCGGGATCAGCGAGAACGGCTCCAGGAACGGTTTGTCCTCGAGGAACTCCCGGGTGCCGTCCGGGTTGAACGGATACACGCTGGCCGACTGCTCCGGGTAGCAGATGCTGTCCGGGATGATCATCGAGTCGTAGCCGGCTTCCTCGGCGGCGCGGGCCAGCGGCGCGTAGAAGGACGGGTCCGTCATCGACTCGGCGTAGCAGAATCGCACGTCTCGTTGACCCCTCGCACTAGAACGTGTAGTACCCGTGTTCACCAAGTATGCTCTGGCCAGCGCCGGAATATCGAACACCGTAGCTACAAGCTTGTACTTAGTAGCTGACGGGACGGCGGCACGAGAGGGTCATAGCTAGTGGCAAGCATCAGGGTAAATGAGCCTGGTAAGAACAGGAACAGGACGGCGAAGACGACGTACACCGTCCGGTGGCGCGATGCTGACGGCAAGGGTCGCGGTCAGACTGTCGGCTCCATGGCGAAGGCCAAGGAGCTAAAGAAACTCGCAGAGAAGCACGGCAAGACCAAGGGCCACGATGGGGTAGTACGCGGCACCCATCGCATCAACAGGCGCGGCGAGCCGACCGCAGCGAGGTACGACAGCAACGGCAGGAGGACCGACCGTCCTCGTGAGCGTGACGGTCGCACCGGGGATCTGTATATCGCCGGCTACATGGAAGACTTCATCGACAACCATGGCTACCGGGGTGACAGTGGCATGACTGCCCGGTCATACATCAGCCAGCATCTGATTCCGGCTTTCCCCGACACGCTGATGAAGGACATCACCACCAGCGACGTGACCACGTTCGTGCGCGAGCTTGAGAAGAAGGACACGCGTTACGGAACGCCCCTGACCGGCGCGACGATCCGCAGAATTGTCAGCACAGCGAGCGCGATGTGGACCGATGGCATCCGCGACGGCATCGTGCCGGGCAACCCGTGGCTTGGCCAGAAGAAGCTGCGGATCAAGCAGCACGTAGCACGACAGACGTACTGGCCGACCACGGAGCAGGTCAAGGAGATCATCGACGCCATCGACCAGGACGCCTACAAGTTCGTCGTTCGGTTCCTGTACTCAACAGGCTTGCGGTGGGGCGAGGCGATGCGGCTCAAGCCGGCCGATGTCATCACCAAGAACGGCGGCACCTTTGTGGTTGTCCGCGAGTCCAAGTCCACCCACGGCCAGCGTGAGGTTCCCGTCTCCGCTGCCCTCGCCGCTGAACTGCGTGCTGATCTGCCGTTCTGTGGACCGTGGGGCAAGCCAATGAGAAACAGGGACTTTCATAGCTGCGCCTGGGATGACGCAGTGGAGGGAATGCTATGCGGCAAGGGCTGCGGGGCACCGTGCGACATCCATCCTAAGATCCCTTTCCGCGTTCATGATCTCCGTCATGCCTGGGCCTCGCTCCAGTTCGCCAGGCAGCCAGAGGGCGTCACCGCCACGCAATGGATCGAGATCGTCCGCAAGCGAGGCGGCTGGTCGTCCGTGGACATCATGAAGATCTACGCGCACGCCCACGACGAGGGAACAGTAATCGACCCGTTCGCCGCCTGAGACAGCAAGGAAGCCCCAGCCCGAGATAGTGACTGGAAGCGGGCCGGGGCTTGCCTATGGTCCTGGCCGGGACCGGATTGGTCAGGGCCACTGTCCGGCCAGGAACAGTGAAGGTTACGGGAGTCGCTAACTGAACCCACGGCTCGCTACACATTGCAGAGATAGGTGGGGCCGAGTACTTGGGAGGCCAGTCATGAAGCGCGGGCTGTGGTTAGTTGTCCTGGCTGTACTAATGGGATGCTCTTCGGCACGGTCCCCGTCAGCGGCGATGCATTCGCCCGCCGCGTCCTCGTCGCCAGTTGCCGAGCCGTCGCCCTCGCCTAGCTCGTCAGCATCGTCGCTGCTGATCGCGAAGACCATCCCGGACGAGGTCGCCTGCAACGTGTGGCGGCAGGGAGACGAGGGCCACATCTCGGCTACCGACGTGATGAGGGATATCGCTACCGGCAACCCCATCGACCCAAACCTGACCCAGGCACTCTCCAACTGGTACGTAGCGACCCAGAACGGCGGCGCTCCAAGACTCCCTCGGCCCTCCTGCTGAGTACGCCGCGCAGATCGACGCCGCGTGTCTGGCAATCGGCGCTTAGCAACACGGACCCGTCTGTGAGGCTGGCGACCGCACATCCCGGGTTCGTGGACCCGTAGTAATGAGCGGGCCGACTACCACGTCATCCTTGGCTGGCGCGTCCTAGACACGAATGCGTGGCGGTTAACTTCGCCGAGCGCTGGCCTGAGGGCGGACACAGCACCCAATATGTGGTCATGCACACCCTGCCGCGGCTTGCAGTCCGGCTCGCGGCCACCAGCGATGGCGAGCATAGGGTTCACCAGCGCGAAGGCAGGACACAACCAAAGGAGACGAGCCATGACGACAGCCCAGGATGACCATCCGCGCATGCCGTTGAGGAAACGCGTGCCGTTAGTTGCAGCATTCGCTCTTGAGCACGTCGCGGAAGGGTTCACCGACCGGCAGCGGTCAAGTCCTGAGGCGTGGTGTTCCGCGGGTCGCGTGATCCTTTTGCTGTCGGTTATGCGCTGAGCGCCTGGATCTGGTTGTGGGTGGTCACCTCCGGAGTGCTCGGCGCGATGGTGATGCGGGAGCGGGCGAGGACGTCGAGGCCGAGGTAGCGGCGGCCTTCGGTCCGTTCGTCGTGCTGTTCGGCCAGGACCGCACCGACGAGGCGGATGAGGGAGTTGCGGTCGGGGAAGATGCCGACGACGTCGGTCCGCCTGCGTATCTCCCGGTTGAGCCGCTCCTGCGGATTATTGGACCAGACCTGTCGCCACAGCTCCTTCGGGAACGCGGTGAAGGCCAGAACATCGGAGCGGGCCGCTTCCAGGTGCTCAGCGACGGCGGGGAGCTTGAGCGCGACGGCATCCACCAGCCGGTCGTACTGGGCGTGCACGGAGGCGGCGTCGGGCTGGTCGTAGACCGAGTGCAGCAGGGTGCGGACCCACGGCCAGGACGCTTTGGGGGTGGCCGACATCAGGTTGGCTGCGTAGTGGGTTCGGCACCTTTGCCAGGACGCGCCGGGCAGGGTCGCGCCGATCGCGTCGGTCAGGCCGCGGTGGGCGTCGGAGGTCACCAGGGCGACGCCGGACAGGCCGCGGGCGGTCAGGTCGCGGAAGAACCCCAGCCACCCGGCGCCGTCCTCGGCGGAGGTGACCTGAAGGCCCAGGATCTCCCGGTGCCCGTCGCCGTTGACGCCGGTGGCCAGCAAGGCATGCACGTTCACCACCCGGCCGCCCTCGCGGACCTTGAGCACCAGCGCGTCGGCAGCGACGAAGGTATAAGGGCCGGCGTCCAGCGGGCGGGTCCGGAAGTCCTCCACGGCAGCGTCCAGATCGCGGGCCATCTCGCTGACCTGAGACTTGCTCAGCCGGGTGATGCCGAGCGACTCGACCAGTTTCTCCATCCGCCGGGTGGAGACCCCGAGCAGGTAGCAGGTCGCCACCACCGACGTCAGCGCCGCCTCGGCGCGGCGGCGCCGCTCCAGCAGCCAGTCCGGGAAGTACGAACCGTGACGCAGCTTCGGGATCGCGACATCCAGGGTCCCGGCCCGGGTGTCGAAGTCCCGGTGCCGGTACCCGTTGCGCACGTTAACCCGGTCCGGGCCCGGCATCCCGTACGGCGCGCCGCAGATCGCATCGGCCTCGGCCGACATCAGCGTGCTGATGAACGTGGTCAGCATCTGGCGCAGCAGGTCCGGCGACGCGGACGCCAGCTGGTCGTGCAGGAACCGGGCAGGGTCGATACTGCTAGGGGCGGTCATCGTGATGTCTCCTTCAGAAGCACTGTGGAAGGTCTTCCAAAGGATCACGCGGTGGTCGCCTTACGTCCCTACGCCACGCCCATCAGCGGGCCGGTTCGTACACCACTCTGGCGGACGTAACTCCGGCAGCTAGCAGAAGCCCTGAACTGCTCCCGAGAGGTGGCGCAGTACACGCGGGCGGAGCTTCAGGACCAGCTAGCTGATTCTCCGATCCGCCTCGTACCAGACGGCTGGCAGGCGGTGGACGACAACAGCCACCACGACGTGCGCCGGTTCCGGCTGAAGGCCGCGACGGAATGACGGCGGGCTGGCCTCTGGCGTGCAGTTGAACACGACTGGGGTGATACGGAAGGCGACATCAGAGTTGCCTCGTCACGATCTCGCGGGCATGTGCTGCCGGTGCCGCTTCGGATCGCTCGCTGCCTCATAGGCGTCCAGAACGTCCTGCTGGAACCGACCGCGAGCCGATAGGCCGATGCCAGCCTGACGGGCATACGAGACCGGCTCGGGTACAGCAGCATCGCCATCACGTTCCGGTACCTGCATGCGCTGCCTGACACGCACCAGCGCACGCTGGGTGCGCTCGACAAGGCACTGGGTCGCAATCCCGCTGCTTGACATCTCCGTAGCGGCAGACACATCGCCCCACCGGTCGATGAAGTCAGCACGCCAGTAAGGCGCTCGTGCGCGATGTCGTCATTCGCGCATGTGACCCTATTGCCCTGCGTTCCCCGTTGTGTGCAGGCGAGTCCGACGTGTGTCGCCCGTGGTCACCCGGTCAGCGGCGCTAGCCTGCCGCTATGTACAGAGACTTCTACATCACCGCAGCGACGGTAATCCCGGTCTTCTACCTCGCCCTGACGTTCCAGGGAAATCTGTTCCGCGACCAGTTAAGGCGCTGGCGCGATCTCAGCAAGGAACAGCCGAAGACCTTCTGGGCCAATGTCAGGCTCAACGTGCGCGGCATTGGCACGGGAGGGATCGTTTTGCTGCTGCTCTACGCGATCATCGTTGGCGTGATCGGAGAGTACTCGGCGCTCCAGGCGCTCGCTAACGGCACGCTTGGGCGGGACGCTACGGACACCTTGGGGACCGTCTGGGCCGGTGTCATCAGTCTCTTGATCGCTGTAGCCGTGGGGCCGATCTGGTGGTTCGTTGTCGGATTCTTCGGGCCGACGGCTGACGACTTCAGGGGCCTGCTGGCAAGCAGCCGTGCTGGACGGGCTGCACTTCAGCAGGATGCTTTGCCAACGCTTCCGGAAGCCCCCGCGACTGCCAAGGCCTGGCCGGGTCTTCTGGACTACACCTAGCTCGCCGCTGCCTCCGCGCTGAGACATGGCGGCCGCTTCGACGTACGGCTGTGGCACCGTACGCATCTGCACCGCGTTCTTAGCGTTCAGGTCGATTTCGAAGCTCACGCCCTCCACCGAGAACAGGACGGTCTCGTCCGCTGGCTCGTTTACCGGTTCCTATTCCTCCGTGGAGGCGTGACCAACGGCCTCTGTCGTCCCTCCTGCCCCTGGGGGCACCGTGGTTAGTAGGAGAGGAGTGACGAGAGGGGATGGTCCTCATGACCACGTAGATAGCACCCCACCAGCGGGTCGCGTCGCCGAAGAAGCAGAAGGGTTTCTTCCTTCGGCACCTGTTCCTGTGGTTCTTCCTGACCGTGCAGGCTCTTTTCATCGCCTGGCTGGTGGTTGGAATCACTGGAAACGCCGGCGACATGACTCACGGGTCAGATGCAGGACAGGCGGGCGCTCAGATAGGCGCGACCATCGGCGCGGGGCTGATCTTCGGCGTGTGGGTCGGGGTTGATGTGATCCTCGGCGTCGGCAGGCTCATCGCCGTGACCAGCCGCAAGCACAAGGGTTGATGCGATGAATCAAGCTCACGCCGCACGAAGATGAGCACCCAGACCTTGTCACCGGCCTGGGTGCTCTCTGGTTGGCAGGCAGCTACACAGTGGCGCTCATGGCAACCTGGGCGACATAGATCGGCGTACCTAGAATCAGCCAGTCAATGTCGAGCCGCCCGAAGCGTTGACGGTTGATGGAGCAGCGAGTCACGTACTGAGCAACGCTCTTCGTCCTGGGAAGGGCATCGAGGTCGCCCCGAGAAACAGCTAGGTCGCGCTCGAACACGATCCTCCACGCCTCAGCCAGATCGTAATCCCAACGGACCGGATCAAAGGATGCTCAACGAGGTTCTAATGCCGCTACCCCGGGCCGAGCAGCAGGCCGCCATCGTCGCTCGGCACGAGGTAGAGGAGCAGGAGCTCTCGCATCTCGAGCGTCAGCTCCGCCTACTTGATCAGCGAACGAGCCGCCTCGGCTCATCGATCTTGGCTGCTGCGTTTTCGGGCAGCCTCGTTCCGCAAGGTCCCCGGGATGAGTCGGCCTCGGTTCTGCTTGAGCGGATCACAGCAGAACGTCTGTTATCGAACGGTTACCGTGCCACGCGAGGCCGCAAGAGAGTGACGAGAGTGGAGGCCACAGGGTGAGCGACAGCGCTACCATCGTGCAGAAGCTGTGGAACTACTGCAACGTCCTAAGGGACGACGGGCTCTCGTATCAGGATTACATCGAGCAGCTCACGTTCCTGCTTTTCCTAAAGATGGCCGACGAGCAGGCCCAGCCGCCGTTCAGCCGACCGGCAATTGTTCCCCAAGGCCTGGACTGGGCATCGCTAGTGCGCCTTGACGGTGATGCTCTGGAGGTCCAGTACCGGCACATCCTGGCTGAGCTTGGCAGACTGCCTGGCACGCTCGGTGTCATCTTCCGCAAGGCGCAGAACAAGATCCAGGACCCGGCCAAGCTGAAGCGGCTGGTCTCTGACCTGATCGACCGTGAACAGTGGATGATCCTCGACGCGGATGTCAAGGGCGACGCCTATGAGGGCCTGCTGGCCAAGAACGCCGAGGACGTCAAGACTGGCGCGGGCCAGTACTTCACGCCGCGCCCGCTGATCAAGGCACATCGTGGATGTCATGCAGCCAACAGCCGACATGCACGTGTGCGACCCGGCTGCAGGCACTGGCGGATTCCTGCTGGCTGCATATGAGCAGATGAAGTCGGCTACGCTCGACCCGGACGAGAAGAGGTTCCTCCGTGACGAGGCGCTGCGGGGCTGGGAGATCGTTGACGCGACGGCCCGCCTATGCGCCATGAACCTGCTGCTGCACGGGATCAGCGCGCCGGAAAGCGGTAGCCCGATCACCGTTGACGACTCTCTGCGGTCAGCGCCGTCCCAGCACTTCGACATGGTGCTGACCAATCCGCCGTTCGGCACGCAAGTCGTCCTACAAGGTCATCGGCGCGGACGGCGAGACCGACACCGAGACGATGAGCTACCTGCGCGAGGACTTCTGGGCAACGACTTCGAACAAGCAACTCAACTTCCTTCAGCACGTCCGGTCGCTGCTGACTATCAACGGTCGGGCGGCCATCGTCGTGCCGGACAATGTGCTGTTCGAAGGTGGCGCCGGCGAGACCATCCGCCGGAAGCTGCTGGAGCAGTGCGATGTGCACACCCTGCTGCGACTGCCGACCGGCATCTTCTACGCCGGCGGAGTCAAGGCGAACGTGCTGTTCTTCGACCGCAAGCCACCGTCCGAGTCCCCCTGGACGGAGAAGCTGTGGATCTACGACTTCCGCACCAACCAGAGCTTCACCCTGAAGACACGCGCCCTCGTGCGCTCCGATCTCGACGATTTCGTCGCCTGCTACAACCCCGATTACAGGCACGAGCGCACTGAGACGGTGAGCCTGACCCGCTTTGACGGACATCCACCATCAGGAGTTCGCCCTCGGAAGGATGTCCGATCATGGAAAGCATGGGGAGCAAGAAGCCCCGGCGGCGCCGTTCGTTCACGCCGGAGTTCAAGGCCGAGATCGTTGAGCTGTGCAGCCGCGGCGACCGGTCGGTTGGCCAGGTCGCCAAAGACTTCGACCTGACCGAGACCGCGGTCCGCGAATGGGTGAAGCAGGCCGGACGGGATGCCGGGACGGTCAGCGACGGCGGCCTGACCACCGACGAGCGCAAGGACCTGTCGCAGCTCCGCCGGGAAAACAGAAGGCTCCGCGAGGACGTGGAGATCCTCAAGCGGGCGACGGCTTTCTTCGCCAAGGAGACCCGGTGAACGTCTACCCGTTCATCGAGGCGGAGAAGGCCTGCAGGCGCAGCGTCAAGCGGGCGTGCGAGCTGCTGAAGGTCTCCCGTGCCGCCTTCTACCAGCATCTGCGCGGTCCCTCTGCCCGCGAGCAGCAAGACGCTGAGATTGCCGGGCAGATCAAGGCAGTCCACCAGGAATCGAAGGGCCGTTATGGTGCCCCGCGGGTGCACGCGCAGCTGGCCCGCCGCGGGCACCGTCACGGCCGCAAGCGCGTCGCCCGGATCATGCGCGCCAGCGGTCTGCACGGCCGGGCGGCGAAGCGGTGGAAGAAGACCACGATCGCTGATCCGGCGGCTGCGGCGCGGGCCGACCGGATTCGCCGTGACTTCACCGCGAACGCGGCTGCGGTCAACTCCCGGTGGTGCGGCGACATCACTTACATCTCCACGTGGGAGGGGTGGCTGTACCTGGCCACGGTCATCGACATTGCCTCGCGGCGCGTCGTCGGCTACGCGATGGCCGATCACCTGCGAACCAGCCTGGTCGCGGACGCGCTGGCCAACGCGGTAGCGGCCCGCGACCCCGCACCAGGAGTGATCTTTCATAGCGACAGGGGCTGTCAGGGCGAATTCAACTGGTCGTCGCAACACCTCGATCACGGAGGTGTGCGATGGGGACGAGCAGGAAGCAGATGCCGCAGGCGCCCGCGGGTGCTCGGCGGCAGTGGGCGGCGGATCGGGCGTTGCGGCCGCCGATGCGGTCACCGGGTCGGCCTGAGCCGTCTCGTGCGGTGCTGCGGGAGTTCTGGCGGCTGATCGCTGGCGGGATGACGACGGTCGAGGCTGCGGAGTCGGTCGGCGTGTCGTGGCCGGTCGGGGCGCGCTGGTTCCGCCACGCTGGCGGGATGCCGCCGCTGAGCCTGGACGAGCCGATAGGCCGCTACTTGTCGTTCGCCGAGCGTGAGGAGATCGCGCTGCTGCGTGCCCGGGACTTCGGGGTGCGAGAGATTGCCCGCCGGCTCGGCCGTGACCCGGCTACCGTGTCGCGCGAGCTGCGCCGCAACGCGGCGACCAGGAGCGGGAAGCGCGTCTACCGCGCCGTGGTGGCGCAATGGAAAGCGCAGCAGGCTGCCAGGCGCCCGAAGACAGCGAGGCTGGTAAGCAACCACAGGCTGCGTGAGTACGTGCAGGAACGGCTCGCCGGAAGCGTCCGCCGGCCCGACGGCACGATCGTGGCCGGACCAAAGACGCCCGCGTGGAAGGGACTGAACAAGCCGTACCGGCAGGACAGGCGATGGGCGACGGCGTGGAGCCCGGAGCAGATCAGCAACCGGCTCAAGGTCGAGTTCCCCGATGATGAGTCCATGCGCATCAGCCATGAGGCGATCTACCAGTCGCTTTATATCGAGGGTCGTGGCGCGCTGAAACGGGAGCTGGTGGCGTGCTTGCGCACGGGCCGGGCGCTGCGGGAACCACGGGCACGGTCGCGGAACAAGCCGCAAGGCCATGTCACCGCAGACGTCGTGATCAGCGAACGGCCCGCCGAGGCCGCCGACCGCGCGGTCCCCGGGCACTGGGAAGGAGATCTGATTATCGGGACGGGCCGGTCTGCGATCGGCACGCTCGTCGAGCGCAGCAGCCGGTCCGCGCTCCTGGTCCACCTGCCTCGGATCGAGGGCTGGGGCGAGAAGCCACCGGTGAAGAACGGCCCCTCTCTCGGCGGCTACGGCGCCGTCGCGATGAACACCGCGCTGACGGCGTCGATGACGAAGCTGCCCGAGCAGCTGCGCAAGACCCTCACCTGGGATCGCGGGAAAGAACTCTCCGGCCATGCCCAGTTCGCGTTCGACACCGGTACCAGGGTGTTCTTCGCCGACCCGCACTCGCCGTGGCAGCGACCAACGAACGAAAACACGAACGGGCTGCTCCGCCAGTACTTCCCGAAGGGCACCGACCTGTCCCGGTGGTCGGCCGAGGACCTCGAAGCCATCGCGCTAGCGATCAACAACCGGCCCCGCAAGATCCTCGGCTGGAAGACCCCCGCCGAAGTCTTCGAGGAACAGCTACGCTCGCTCCAACAGCCCGGTGTTGCATCGACCGGTTGAACTCGCCCAGTACACATCTGCCGCGTTCGCCGACTGGGCCGGCGACTTCGACGTCGAGCTGTCGCACGGGCGCACCGGCCAGTGCTGGGACAACGCTCTCGCCGAGAGCTTCTTCGGCTCGCTCAAAGGCGAGCTGATCGACCTGCAGGCCTGGCCCACCCGGACCGGTGTCCGGCGCGCTGTCACCGAGTACATCGGCTGGTACAACGGCACCCGCCTGCACAGCAGCCTGGGATACCTCAGCCCTGCCGAGTTCGAAGCCACCCACCGAAACGAGATCAGGAATGTAGCCTGACCACGCCATAAACCCTGTCCGTCAATGCGGGGCAACCTCAACGGAGCGGTTCAGGGCGTTCACCTACGACGAACCTGTGGCGCGAGACAAGGCGTCTCTTGACATCTTCTGGCTTCGCGACGAGTCACTGGAAGACTCGGACAATATGCCTGCCCCCGAGGTAATCGCCGCCGAGATCGTCGAGGACCTCCAAGCAGCGCTTGCCGAGTTCGCAGAGATAGCGGCAACGCTCGGTGCCGCCAGCGACGAGATCGTAATCTCCGACTAGCTGGACCTCTAACCCTCGTAGTGGCTGCACCGCTAAACCCTCCGGCTGCGGGCAAGCCACGAGTGTGCCGTCGGCTCGCCAGCAGGGACGCATGCTGTGCGGAGAGACGGAGTGCGGAATTTCGTCCGGCCATCGCAAGACAAAGCCCATGGGAACCTATGATGCGAAAACTCCAGGTCGGATAGAAGCAGGCGTGGTGGAGGTTCAGCAGTGAAGGAATCTGCGAGGACACTATTGCTGCGGGCGATCCGTGTCGGCGACGAACACACGCCTCCCGTTAAGCCGCGGGGCCATCACCTGGAGGATCGGCTCCTAAAGGATCTAGCTGAGAGTTGCTATGAGCACGCAGTCGCAGGGGCAACTGACAGTGGCACCGCAGGCTGGCTGGTGTACCGCGAAGGGTTCCATCGGTGGTGGCGCGAACTGCTAGGCCCGAGTGACGTACTGAGGGTGCTGCCCGGCCTGCGAACCGATGTCGTCAAATAACTCGAAGGCCAGGACTTGGCCTGGCGTCAGCAGCCGCAGGACACAAGACTGTTCGTCCGAGCGGTCGCTAGCGAGTTCGGCAACTAGAGGGCGGCGGCAGGTCGTCAACAATCCCGAGTTGTGGACTGGGCCTAAGGAGTGCGCCATCGATGGCTCAGCATCCAGCCCAATGCATGCGCATGTTCCTAAGATGTTGCCACGGCTGACGCCTGACCGTTTCCTGCTGTGTTGTCGTTATCCGCCGTCAGTCCTAGTAGGACAGTCAGCGCTGCGCCCAGGGCGGCGTCATCTTGGACACCACGCCACTGGACGATGCGCCCGCGTTCACCCAGGGTCGCCGCCATTTGCTCCGTCGCTCTGGAAGCGGGCGGTACCTCGGTGTTGATCACCACGACGAGCCGGGCGCTGGGCGACAGACTGCTGAACAACTGCGGCAGCGAACTGCCGTCAAAAGGCTTATCAGAACCTGAACGCCACTTCGTCTCAACGAGAACTTTCGTCCCCGCATGGTCGACCACGAAGTCAGCAAGATCACGACCGCGTCGCTGGCGCACGACGGTAGCGGTGGGCAGCAACCGGCGGATGGCCGCTTCTACATCGCGGTCGTAAACCTCAGCGGGATGTTCAGGGACAATGCCGGTCTGCTGGAGTTGAACGAGGCGTTGTTTGACTTCCTCTAGCTCGGAGATGCTTGCCTCAGAGTCGCTCTGCCTTGCCGCCTGAATCTGAGAGTCAACCACCCTCTCCACGTCGTCCCAGGCGAGATCATTGCCCGAAACCGAGATGCGCGACGGCCATCGTCCCATCAGAGCCAGAACCAATGCGATTGTCCCAGTGACTACCAGTGCAGCGGAACCCGCGCCGTTCTGGCTCAAGAAACTCGCCGCACCGCCAGCGCCCCAAGAAGCAAGGCCAGCGACCGCCAACGCGATGCGGCTAGCCGGGTGAATAACCCGCACTGGGGGTCTGCGCGAGGCAGGCGGTGTAGTCACCGAACCATGATCGCAGTTCGTGCGTTTCCGCAGGACCTTTTACCGAGCATGTTGCGATGCCTGTCGCGGCCGTCGCCAATCGGCGGCTCTAGCAGCGACAACATCGGCCTGTGGATGTGCCCGGTCAATCATGTCGGCAGCGTCAACGTCGTCGCCGAAGTTCGGCTTCGAGATTGGCTAGCTGTGCGCTGCCTCATACTGCGCGACGATGTCGGCGCTGATCCGGCCGCGTTCGGACACTTTGAACCCCTGTTCCTTGGCCCAAACTCTGATGCCGGCTCGATCTGACCTTGCCGAACGTTGCCCACGTGTGCGTGTCCCTGCGCTGCGTCGGCTAACCCGACGTGCGGCCTCAACATAGGGTGCCATCTGGCGCTCAAGCTTGGCCCGATTCTTCTTGGCGAGGTCAATTTCGTATGTGGCCCCATCGATGCTGAAGGTCACCGTCTGGGCGTTTGCGCTGCCGTCGAGGTCATCGGTGATGATTACGCTTGTCTTAGTTGCCATAACGTAAAGAATGCTTGCTGCCGTTTGTAATGTCAAAGCGCACCCGCCCCGGCGGCGCGTATACACCGCTCGAAGATTCGCAAGATGGCATCCCGCGGACGTTCGATGGGCGATGGGTCGTATTGCAGCGATCAGGAGTCTCCAACCTCTCGTCCTAAGCATGAGGTCTGCGCCGCTGCTCGCACCGCCTCGGCAGCGCTATTGGTCCGCTCCACCGTCACTAGGTTGTCACCAGTCATGATCTCGATGTTGATTATGGTGTATAGCAGAGGGCCAGCAACTCGTGGTCAATCCGAATTGCTGGCTCTAAGCTTTTGTGGTGACTTTTCTACTCCAAATTGTCTCACGGCTAACACTTTGTTTGTTAATGGGCGTAGTCTAGAAATATGGCTAAGAGCATTACTTCCATTTACCTAGATGAGGCTACGCGTGCGCAGTTAGAGGCACGAGCCTACGAACTGAAGCTGTCCAAGAATCAGATTGTCAACCAGGCATTGGTTGCTTACCTTGGCTCATCAGAAGATCGAGAGCCGGTGACTGCTTGATGAGTATCACCGATATCACTGCACGTGAGCGCGACCGCCTTCATAAGGAGCGCGAACAGCTAGTGACACGTGACAGTCAAGAACTGCACGAGGAGCTAGGCGAACTGAAGGCGACAGTCCGGAGTCTGGCTCAGCGTGTCGAGACCCTAGAAGTAATAGCGAGGCTCTGATGGCCGATAACTGGCAGTACCAGCAGAGGAAAACGAACGGTGCGTCACTGTCTGCCGCTCACTTAGACAGCGATCCCGCCGCCGAGCTTGGCAGGAACGTTCTGGGCGAAGCGATCCAGCATCAGTCTGTGCTGTCTGGTCTGCTCAATGTCTCAGGGCAACGGTCGAATCACGCCCAGTACCGCAGCCGTGTTCCGAAGACTG
Source organism: uncultured Actinomycetota bacterium (assembly GCA_963718765.1). Lineage (GTDB taxonomy): Bacteria > Actinomycetota > Actinomycetes > Streptosporangiales > Streptosporangiaceae > JAJYUU01. Next base: position 1,111,227 of record CAVQZV010000010.1, on the reverse strand, counting down.
ACTACCCGGATGGACCGCCGGCCGACAACGATTATCCGACGGAGGTGGACTACTTCTCCATCCCGTTTCACGAGGACACTGCCGACCATCACCTGGCCCGGAACCTGCTTGAGCGTCACGCTCGCCGGAATTACGAGGCGAAGGCCGCAGCAGACGCGTACGAGCAGATGAACGGGATGCCCAATCCCCATGCGCCAGTCAATGCGCCACCGATCTACCGCAACAAGCGGCTGCGTGGGCCGTTCAGCGATGAAACTGGGCGAGCGCAAGGAAGGGAACCCCAGATGAGTGACGCATCTAAGGCCGGTCAGGACCAGGACCGCATGGGCGAGGCCGTTCTCCGCAGCTTCAACACAGTGCAGTCCGACGCGCACTACACGCATCGCGTGGCCCGTCCCAGTGGTAAGGCTGACACAATTGATGGAGCGCAGGTCGTCCGTAAGCACCAGCGCAGCCAGCACCCCGAACTGTTCCGTCAGCAGGTTCCTGCGCTGACTGGTGCTGCGCACAGGATCACCAGCTTCCTGGGCGGACAGGGTGCTTCCGCGCAGCCGCAGTGCCGTCTAGGTGCCCAGCGAGCTAGCTACGACCCCCTCGCACCCCAGCGGCGCCTCACCGCTGGTTACGTGGTCAACGGTCCAGCCAAGGACAAGCAGCTTCTGGCCGACTACATCGCCGAGGCTGCCACCTATGTAAACCCGAGGGTGGTCGAGAATGACTGATTTCACTCCTACCGGTCAGCCTGAGAACAGCGCTGGGAGCCTAGCTCCGACTGTCGGCAGCGTGGCCTCCAGCATCGGTGTGCGGACGAATCCGGCACCCGACTTCAGCTATCATGCCGCGCACGGCGCTGGGCTGCATTCGCCTGACAGCGCAGCTACATATCACTCCGCATACCAGCAGTCGATGCGCAGTCCTGAGTCGGCGGCCGAGCTTGCCGACCAAAGCGCAGGCGCGTCAGATTCTCTCGCTAGCCGTGCTCTTCAGTACGAGCCGAGGCGTTGCGCAGTTCACTGGCCAGGCGGGGGCGCGTCCTGGTCTGACCACGACAAGCCCGGAGGCTCAGGGCGCAGGCAAGCCACAGCAATGGCCAGGGCAAGGGCATTTTCGATAACTAAGGAGTGAGTTAAGTGGGTTTCATAGACAAGATGATTCGGAATGAGCTTGCTAGGCGGGAACAGCAGCCAGGGCCGGAAGTGCGATTACAGGACGCTCGTTGGGCAGTGCAGCAGCCTGCTCCAGAGACCGAAGAGACTGATCCATTCCTTGACAGGACCGATCCTGCCAACGCTCGCCGGGTCGAAGTCGGCTCCGACTTCATCCACGTGCAGCAGCCGACGCACCGATCCTGGGACACGAACTCGCAGGCTGCTCAGCATGGCAACGAGTTCGGCCTGTCGCAGCGGGATCAGGTGAAGCTCAACAAACAGATTGCCAAGGGCCGGTTCAACAACGAGGGCACCGACGTGATAGGTGCCCGCGAGCGTGCTGCTCAGGTGCACGCGCTACAACGCCAGGGCGTGTTTGACTCCGATCAGAACCAGCGGTATCCGCAGACGTTCGCCTGATGGCTAACGCCGCAGCGGCTATCTCCCGACTGGTTGTCAGCCATCGGAACACGCCGACCTGCTGAACCTGCTCGCTCCATAGCAGCGCTTGACAGGCGTTGGCTTCTGCGCCATCCGGCGCTACGCTCTGGCTCCCTGACGCCGGTGACACGATCCCCCGGCTGTCGCTGCGGGAAGGCGGGTAGCTTTGATGCCGGCTGGCGGACATCAGACCAGGAGGACAACGCGGGCCGGTGATCGGCGGCGCAAAGCCGGCTTTTCCGTGCCCGAGGCGTTGTCGCGTAGCCGGGTTCGGGTCAGGGGGTTGTGGCGCAGCCGCGCTCGTGCCCGATGGATGATGGGTGTCGGCGCACTGCTGGCAGCTGGCGGCTTGATTGGCGGTCTGGTGGCGGCGTTCACCGGGTCGCCCGCGGTCGGGGAGCGGCCATATTTGTCGTTCACTGGGTGTCTGTTGGCGGACGCTGACGGGATCAATAGCCAGCCGGCGGCTGCTGCGTGGGCGGGGCTGCAGGATGCTGCGACTGCGACGAGGATGCAGGCGCAATACCTGGCTGTGCCGGCGAGCGCGAACGGGGCTGCGCCGTATCTGGCGAGTCTGGTGACGCAGCATTGCGGCCTGATTGTGGCGGCGGGGTCGGCCCAGGCCGCGGCGGTGGCGGGCTATGCGAGCCGGTTCAAGACTGTGCGGTTCGTCGTGGTGGGCGGCGCGGCGTCTGGCGCGAACGTGACGGTCGTGCGCGGGTCTGCCGGCACGGTGCGGTTGCGGGTTGACGGACTGGCGCAGGCGGCTCTGGCTGCTGGCTGAGCGGCAAGCCAGGCCGAGCAACTCTGTACAACGTGGCCCTTGCCCAATTACCTAGAGCATTACTCGTGCGACGCTGCGGCGTCATTGCAGGCAGTCAAGGTGGCGGATGAGACCGGCTCGCCCGGTGAGGCTGGTGAGGGCCAAAGTCGTCTATTGCCAGGCTTTTCATGTCATGAGATGCTCCGATCGCTTGCTGGCCAGGTTGCCCTGAAGGAGCGGTCATGAGCAGTCGGCGCGGCGGTCAGCGAACAAGTCCGGCTATGACTGGGCGGCGGCCAAAATCACGGCGGTTGCGGCGCCTGGCTGTGGTGGCTCTGGTCTCGTTCGGTATCGGGATGTGGGCGCCGTATACGGGTTCGTCTATTCTCCGGTGGCCATCGCTTTCTCTTACGAGTGTCCGGGCGTGGCTGACCTCGTGGGACAGCTCCGTGCACACGCCTGCGCAGGTGCTTGGTAGTTCCAGCGGGTCGACGCATCAGGTGCCTGCGGCGGTGACGCGGGCGCTGGGCAAGGCGGCGGGGACGCCGCGGGGTACCAGCCCGGGACAGCTTGGCGCTTACCACGCACACGGACCGTCCGGGCAGACAGGCAAGTCTGGGCCGGACGTGAAGGTTCCGGGTTTCAACGCGAAGACCAGCAAGCTGCTGCCCGCGGAGTCGACCGCGACGCAGGATGTGTACCAGAACGCCAACGGCACGTTCACCCGGGATGTTTATGCGGGGCCGGTGAACTACCAGACCAGTTCGGGTTCGTGGGCGCCGATTGATACGACGCTGGCGTCGTCGGGTGGCCGGTGGCGGGAGAAGGGGAACTCGCTGGGGGTCAGCTTCGCGCCGACATCCGGCGTGCCGGTGCTCGGGTCGGTGGATCTGAGCGGCGGCGAGTCGTACGGCTTCGGTCTCGCCGGAGCCGCGACGGTGACGGGCACGCAGACCGGCTCGTCGGTCACGTATCCGGGTGTGCTGCCGGAGACCGACCTGCAGGAGACCGCCGGACCGGAGGGGCTGAAAGAGTCGCTGACGCTGTACACACCAGCCGCGGCTTCTTCGTGGGTGTTCCCGCTGACCCTGACGGGGCTGACGCCAGTCGTCAGATCCGACGGATCGGTGATTCTGGTGAACGCGGCCGGGACTGCCGTGGCCGTGATCCCAGCCGGGCAGGCGTGGGACTCGGCGAGGCGCGGAAGGTCGGGGCTGCCTGCCGCTGCGGTGGCGACGTCGTGGCAGCTGGTGGCCTATAACGGCGGCCTGGCGCTTCAGCTGAGCCTGCCAGAAGGGTGGCTGGCCGACCCCTCGCGGGTGTTCCCGGTGACCGTCGACCCGTCGTCGGGGGCCTCGTTCCTGACCGGCAGCACCTACGTCGAGCACGGCACCCTGAACGCCAACCACTCCGCTGACGCGCTCATGCCGGTGGGCACCTATAACGGCGGCGGCGACCTGGCGTACACCTTCCTGAGCTTTGGCAACCTCGGCGACGTCGGGTCCGATGCATTCTATGGCGACCATGTCACCGCGGCGGACCTGCTCATCTGGAACGCGTATGCATGGACGTGCGCGAGCCCGGAGCCGTTCAACGCCTACGAGATCACCTCGTCGTGGAACCTGACGTCGATCTCCTGGCCCGGCCCGTCGACCGGCAACCTGATGGGCAGCCTCGACGTCACGGCCTCCTCGGCGGCGTGCGGCAACTCCGGCGGCAACCCTGCCGTCGGCGGCACGATGGACATGTCCTTGAGCAGCAGCACCGGTCTCAGCGATATCAACTCGTGGACGACGGGCGCCTCGACGAACCTGGGCATCGCGCTGAAGGCGCCGGATCCGAGTAACAGCAACGAGTGGAAGAAGTTCGACGGGACGGCAGACGGCCACGCCTACACGCCGTTCCTTTCACTGACCTACGCGCCGGATGTCGCGCCGCAGATCAACGGGGTCTACCCGCAGGACAACTACAACGCCACCTCGCTGGTCCCGGAGCTGCAGGCCTCCGGCGGCGACCCCGACAGCTGGCCGGACCCGCCGCGATACTACTTCGCGATCTATAACTCTGCCGGCACGCTGATCGCTAACTCGACGATGTCGCGGACGGCGGGTTCGCTGCCCGGCCCGGTGCCCTCCTGCAGTGCAAGCAGCTACGCCAGCTGGCTGCAGCAGCCGGACTGGACGCCGCCCCAGCACGAGCTGCAGTGGGGCCAGACCTATTACTGGCAGGCATACGACTGCGACGGGCTGGAGATCGGGTCGCCGTCGACTGCGTCGTACTTCACGACCCAGGTGCCGCAGCCGACGGTGGGCCAGGCGACGCAGAACTCCGGCTCGCAGGGTGTGCGGCCCGGCGGCAGCGACTACACCACTAGCGTCACCGATGCGAACGTTTCCACGGTCGGTCCGTCGCTGTCGATCGTACGGGACTACGACAGCGCCAACTTCGCGGTCACAGGCGCGTTCGGCGCGGGCTGGTCGTCGATCCTGGACATGAAGGTTGTGCCGGGGCAGAAAGATACGGCCGGGAATACTGACACGGAGATCGTCACCTACCCCGATGGCAGCCAGGTGGGGTTCGGCGAGAACTACGGCGGGTCGTTCACGGCGCCGGAGGGCCGGTACGCCACGCTGGCCGCTATCAGCGGCGGGTACACGCTGACCGACAAGAACGACACTGTGTACTCGTTCACCGAGCCGATCCAGCTCCCCGGCAGCGCCACCGGATATGGGATCTCCTCGATCACAGACGCCTTGAACAACCAGCTCCAGTTCATCTGGAACGCCTCCGGTCAGATCACCCGGATGCAGTCGCTGGCGTCGGGCCGGTCGCTGTACTTCACCTGGTCCACGGCTACGCCGCCGCACGTGACGTCGGTGCAGACCGACCCGGTCACGCCGGGCCCGGCCCTGACGTGGGGCTACACCTACAGTGGCGACAAGCTGGCCACGGCCTGCCCGCCGATCAGTACGACCGCGTGCACCACCTACGCCTACACGCCCGGGACCGACTATCCCGGCGCCGTGCTGGCAACCAGCCCGTACTCGTACTGGCGGCTGGATGAGTCCCCCGGAACGGCCACGGCGGCGAGTTCTGTCCTGGTCAACGAGCAGACCGACGCGGCCACGTACACGAATGTGACCCTGGGCCAGCCCGGCGCGCTGCAGGGCTCAACCGCCACCGCGGCGGGCTTCAACGGCTCGACGTCGTATATCACGCTGAAGCCGAAGCTGGTGTCCAGCGCCAATTACCAGTCGATCGGGGTGTGGTTCAAGACCACCACGGCCGGCGTTATCTTCAGCAGCTCCCAGGACCCGATCACCAGCGGGACCACGACCGGGGATTACGTGCCGAACCTGTATGTCGGGACCGACGGGTACCTGTACGGCGAGTACTGGGACGGCAGCCCCGTGCCGATGAAGTCCGCGGTGCAGGTCACCGACGGGCAGTGGCACTTCGCGGTACTGACGTGCGCGGGCTCCACTGAGTCGCTTTATCTCGACAACCATCAGCCCGTGACGCCCACAGGCAACATCAACGTCTCCAACGATATCTTCGGCACCGATGTAGGGACGCTGACCAATGACTACCTGGGCGCCGGGTTCATTGGCGGCACTTGGCCGGCTCAGCCGAACGGTGGCGGCACGGCAACCGTGCAGTACTTCAACGGCACGCTTTCTGACCCAGGGTTCTGGGACCGGCCCCTGACGCCAACGGAGGTCGCCGGGCTGTATCAGGCCGGCGACAACGCAGCCACGCAGCTATTTCGGGTCACCCGCCCATCGAGCAGCATCTACGCTCAAGTTGTCTACAGCACGGTGACCGGCGCGGTCACCCAGGTCACTGACGACAACGACGGCACCTGGCATGTGCAGCCGCCGGCCGTGCAGGGGTCAAGCCAGCTGTATCTGTCCGCGGTCCTCGGGCAGCAGCCGGCCGGCTACTGGCGGCTGAGCGACCCGGCCGGCACGACGACGGCCATAAACCAGGTCAACGGCGCGACGGCGACCTACAACAATGTCACGCTTGGCAGCAGCGTGACCGGGCCGTTCGCAGACCAGCCCGCGGCGTCGTTCGACGGCGCTGACTCGTACGTGGCGCTGCCGCAGGCATTCGCGACCGCGTCATCAGCCTCGGCCGAGGTGTGGTTCAACGCGGGCGCAACCTCCGAAGGGGTGCTGCTCGGCGGCTCCAGCGCCGGCCAGCCGGGGTATGTATCCGGCGAGGCCACGGTCCCGGTCTTGTGGGTCGGCGCGAACGGCTTGCTCTACGGCAACATGTGGACTTCGAACGGCAGCCACCAGCTGGCCACCACCACGACCGTCAACGACGGCAAGTGGCATCAGGCCGTGCTGACAGCCTCGCTGAACCCGTACACCCTGACTCTTTACCTGGACGGCAGCAAGGTTGCCAGCGCCTCGACGTCGGCGCTGGCAATGAACGTGGCCCCGTATCTGTGGGCGGGCGCCGGGCCATCCAACACCGGCTGGAACGAGCTGCCGACGAACGGCACGGACTACTACAACGGATCCATCTCCGAAGTGGCGCTGTTCACCAGCCAGCTGACCGCCGCCCAGGTGACGCAAGCCTGGCAGGCTTCGCAGTCGTCCACAGGCCTGACACCCGTCGAGACGCAGAACGTCACCGACCCGGGCGGCAAGACGATCTCCTACCAGATGGACCCGCTGAACGGCGACCGGGTCATCGCCCAGACCGACGGGCTGGGTAACATCACCAGGTTCGGCTACGACACCGGCGGTTTCCAGGACAGCGTCACCGACCCGAACGGCAACGTGGCCTGGACCACCCGCGACGTGCGCGGCAACGTCGTCTCGCAGACAACCTGCCAGAACATGGCGGCTCAGAACTGCACGACCGAGTACAAGACCTACAAGCCTGACGACACCAGCGCGACCCTGACTGCCAGCCCGCTCAATGACCTTGTCGCCACCGACGCAGGACCGGGCTCGGCGTCGGCCACAGACCCGGCCTACCTGACCACCTACGTCTACACGGCCCTGGGCGAAGTGCAGACCGAAACCAGCCCGCCAGTACCGGGCTTCCCGGCCGGCCGGACCACTACCTACACCTACACCACGACGTCCACGCCGGCCTACAACGCCTCCGGCCAGCAGTCCGGCACTACCCCAGCCGGGCTGCGGCTGACCAAAGCCACGCCCGGCGGCGCGGTTACCAGCTACGAGTACTACAGCGACGGCGACACCTACCAGGTCACCAACCCCGACGGCATGCGCACCACGTACACCTACGACGGCCTCGGCCGCAAGCTGTCACAGACCGAGTACTCCACCGCCTATCCGGCCGGCCTTTCGACCACCTATGCCTACGACCAGATGGGCCAGGTGATCACTGAGACCCATCCGACGGTCACCGACCCAGGGCTCGGCACCCCGCACACCGCCCAGACCACCACCGGTTACGACCCCGACGGCGACATCCTGTCCCAGACTGTCGCCGACCTCACCCCTGCCGGGCAGGGCGGCGACCCGGCGCGCACGGTCACCAGGACCTACAACTCCCACGACCAGCTGGCCACCTCCACCGACGGCGCCGGGAACAAGACCACCTACACCTACGACGACTACGGCAACAAGGCCAGCCAGACCGACCCGGCCGGCAACATCACCAACTACGCCTACGACCCGAACGGCCACCTGCTCACCCAGGTCCTGAGCAGCTACACCGGCACCGCAACCGGCGCCTGCCAGAACGTCTCCGGTGGCCTGGTTGAGTTGTCGCGGGCCTACGACACGGCGGGGCGGCTTGCCGCGGAAACGGACGCTAACTGCGACATCACCGCCTACGGCTACACCGACAACGGCCTGGTGTCGACCATCACCCGGTGCACAGCCTGGACGCTTAGCACGGGCTGCCAGGGCACCACCTACACCGAGCAGGCCAGCACCTATAACGCCGCGGGTCAGCTGATAACCCGGGTCACCAACAACGGGCAGACCACCGCCAGGTATACGCCGGACGCGGCCGGGCGGACCCAGTCGCAGACCCTCGACCCGGCCGGCCTGAACCGGACCACCACCTACACCTACTCACCCGACGACGCGGTCCTCACCCAGAAGACATCGGGTTCGGGTGGCACGCCGGCGTCAGTTACCAGCAGCACCTACGACCCCATGGGCAACCGGACGTCCACGACGATTCATGACGACACCGCGTCGCTCGCCCCGTCCGGATCCTGGCCGCTCAGCCCTGCCGGCAACCCGGCCGGCAGCAGCGCCCAGACTTATGCGCCGGACCAGTCCGGCAACGGGAACACCGCCACCCTGAACTCTGGCGCCAGCTGGGCATCCGGCGGCGGCGTCACCCTCAACGGGACCACCGGCACCGTCACCACCACCGGCCCCGCGGTGAACACCTCCGGCAGCTACGCAATGTCGGCCTGGGTGAAGGTCAACTCGGCCACCGGCAACCAGACTGTCCTTTCTCAGGACGGGGTCCACGCCAGCGGCTTCTACCTGATGTACGACACCTCCCTGGGTCACGGCTGGTCGCTGGTTGTCGCGAGCAGCGACAGCAACAGCGCCACCTTCACCGGCGTGTGGGGACCCGCAGGCCAGAACGGAACGTGGGCCTACCTGACCGGCGTGTACAACGCCGCCAGCCACACCGCATCCCTGTACGTCAACGGCACCCTGGCCGGCAGCATCAGCTATACGGGCTGGAGCGCCACCGGCCCCGTCGTCGCCGGCGCGGGCCTGTTCAGCGGATCCCTGGCCGACTACCTCGGCGGCACCATCGCCAACGTGCAGGCCTACCCGTACGCCCTGTCCTCGTCCCAGGTGTCACAGCTGTACGGCGAGGGCCGGACCGGCGCGGCGCTGGGCACCGCACCGCAGACCACCAGCTGGGCACTCGACAGCCGCGGCCTGCCCACGTCCATGACCGACCCCCGAAACAACACAACCTCCTACGTCTACGACCAGGCCGGGCAGCTCGCGGAGACGACCAGCCCGGTCATCACTACCCAGGTCCACGGGATCGGGGCACTCCAGGTCGCGCCGGTGTCCTACACCAGCTACAACACCTTCGGCGAACCCGTCCAGACCAAAGACCCCGACGGCAACCAGGTCTTCACCAGCTACGACAACGACGGCAGGCCCGTCACGGTGACCGAGCCGGACTACACCCCGCCCGACGGCACCGGGCTGATCAGCGGCGCACACACCACCACCACCTACACCACGCTCGGCCAAGTGGCGTCGCAGACCGACCCGCTGGGCAACCAGGCGTCCTACACCTACGACCAGCTCGGCAACGTGCTGACCAAGACAACGCCTGCCGGCACCACGTCATTCACCTACGACGGCAACAGCGACCAGCTGTCGGTCACCAGCCCGGCCGGGGCGGTGACGGACGCCACCTATGACTTCCTCGGACGGCAGATCACCTCCACCCAGGTGGAGCGGTACCCGACGCAGGCGTCCTACACCACCACCACCAGCTACGGCGCCAGCGGCACCAGCCCGTGGATCACGTCAGTCACCACTCCCGACGGGGTTGTCACCTCCAACGGCCATGACGCGGCCGGGGAGCAGACCAGCCTCACCGACGGGGCGCAGGACACCACGTCCTATGCCTACGACGCAGCCGGCCGGCTGACCAGGACCACCAGCCCCGACAACACTTACAGCACAACCACTTACGACGAGGCCGGGAACCCGGTCGGCCAGGCTGACTACTCCTCGACCGGCAGCCTGCTGCGCAGCGACTCGGCCGCCTACGACGCCAGCGGCAACCAGCTCACGACCACCGACTACCGCGGCAACACCGCCAGTTTCACCTACAACGCTGTCAGCCAGGTCACCGGCGAGGTGCAGCCCCAGACATCCACAACGTCGATCACGACCTCGTTCGGGTACGACGCAGCCGGCAACCCGACCCTGTACACCGACGGGAACGGGAACAACTGGTGGACCACCTACAACAGCTGGAACCTGCCCGAATCACGGATCGAGCCGACCACCGCCGCAGCGCCCACCGCCGCGGATTCGACGTTCACCACCTCCTACAACGCCGACGGCGACCCGGCACAGCTGTCCGAGCCCGGCGGCATCACCATCACCGACAGCTACAACACCATGCAGGAACTGACCGGCCAGTCCGGCACCGGCGCGTCCGCGGCGACGGCATCGCGGAGCTTCGGCTACAACGCCGCCGGCCAGGTCACATCCGCCAGCGCGCCCGGCGGCACCGACACCTTCACCTACAACGACCGCGGCCAGGTGCTCTCAGGCTCCGGCCCGTCCGGCACCTCGTCGTACTCCTACAACGGCGATGGCCTGGTGTCGTCCGTGGCCGATGCCGCCGGCACCACCGGCTACACCTACGACACCGCCGGTCGGCTGGCGACCCTCGCAGACCCGGCCACCGGCACCACCCTGTCGTATTCCTACAACCCCGAGTCGCAGGTCAACCAGGTCAACTACGGCAGCAGCGGCGATGTGCAGCTATACGGCTACAACGGCCTGCACCAGCTCACCAGCGACACGCTCCAGACGCACGGCGGCGCCACCGTAGCCTCGATCGGATACGGCTACGACGCCAACGGCAACCTCACATCGAAGAACACCACCGGGTTCGGCGCATCGGCCAGCAACAGCTACACCTACAACTATGCGAACGAGCTGGCCTCGTGGAATAACGGCACCACCACGACGAACTACAGCTATGACAGCGCCGGGAACCGCACCCATGTTGGAACCTCGACCTACACCTATGACGCCCGCGACGAGCTGACCGGCAACGGGACCAGCACCTACGCCTACACCATGGCCGGGAACCTGGCATCAGTCACCGGGGCGGGTGGCAGCACCAACTTCACCTCCGACTCGTTCGGGCAGACGATCACCGCTGGCAGCCAGACCTACGCTTACGACGCCCTCGGCCGGATGGACACGGCGTCTGGTACCAGCGGCTTTACCTTCTCCTACGACGGCACCTCGCAGACGCTCGCATCCGACGGTGTCAGCACCTACACCTGGAACCCCGGCGGCACATCCCTTGCCGGCATCGGCGTACCCGGATCACCCTCATCGGGCAAGCTCACACTCACCGACGCCCACACCGACGTTGTCGGAGACTTCACTGCGGCCGGGTCCTCGCTCACCGGGTCAGCCACCTACGACCCCCTCGGCAACCCGATCAGCTCCGCCGGGATGACCGGCCGCCTCGGCTACCAGTCAGCCTGGGCCGACCAGGCCACCAACCAGGTCCACATGGGCGCCCGCTGGTACAACCCGGCCACCGGCCAGTTCACCAGCCGCGACACCGCCCAGGTCAGCCCTGAACCCCACTCCGCGGCAGCCAATCCATTCGCCTACGTAGCAGACAACCCGCTCACCGGCACCGACCCCACCGGCCACATGATCGCATCCCTCCCATCCGGCTGCACCGCCAGCACCCAGGCCCAGTGCGCCGCACAAGCCCAGAAGATCACCGCCGCCGCGTCCGGCGCCCCCGGGCCCGGCAACGGCACCTTCAATGCAGGCATCTGCGCCGTAAACATCAATGCCTGCGTCGGCTACGTCTTTACCGGAAACGGCGGCAACCCATACACCGGCCGCGGCTACACGCCGCCCGCCACCAACCCCGGCTACTGCAACGCCAGCGGATGCACCAGCATCGTCGACAGCAAGACCTACCGCCCGCCAGCTCCCCCGGGCCACCTTGCTAGCGTGCCCACCACCACCATCAACGACGCCGGTGGTACAAACAACTCAGCCACGTACGACGTCCTGATCGGCCACCATCTGTTCGTGTCATCAAATGACCCCCAACTCGCCGCCTACCAGGCGGCGTGGGCGGCATATGTAAGACAAAACCAAGGTTTTCCAATGCCGAGCACCGCCGGCGCAGAGGCCAGTGCCTGGGTGGAAATATGCTCTATGAATTCCGGGCTCTGCTCTCCCGGATTCGTTGAACAAGAAGTTGCGATCTCAAACTTCTCGCTCATTGAGCCGGGTTGGAAGAACCGCTCGACTATTATCGCCAGAATCAATGGCGCAGATTACATTGGCTGGACATCCGGTGCACTAGCAGCTGCGGTAATTCCTATTACTGGCTACAGCAATATCGCCAATAAGCTTGGGTATTCTGTTAAGCAGATCAAAACAGCGATGCATGCGGTTAAGAACCAACCTGGCTGGCGAGGCTTCGGGGGGAACCGAAACCCGGATGTCGGTGTAGATCCAATTTCAGGGGAGGTGTATCCTCAGTTGCCTGACGGCAACTTCGCAGATGATAGCATCGGAAATATATTTGAATACTTGCCCGCTGTAGGTTTCGACGAAAAATAGGAGGTCGCTAGCAGTGCGAGAGACGGAGGATAGATGGCACCTAGAACTCCGGGGTCAGCGAGTAAGTAACCTGACCATCGGCGGATACCTAGAAATCCAGCTTGAATCCGGGCCTACTGTGACAGTTTGCCGGAATGCCGTACTGACACATGGTCCCCTGACGGCTCCGGGTGCCGTTCCGAAAAATGTATCCGAGTTGTCCATAGACGAGATTGAGCGATTTATTGCCGGAGAGATATTGTCGGCGGTCGCCTTTAAGACGGGGTCTTTGCGAATAATTTTCAGCACGGGCTATCATCTTAATCTCCGTACTTCGGACATGGGTTCATCAGGCCGTATTGATTGGCCGGGGAGTTTCACCTTGCTGCTTGACGGTTCAGCTACTTCCATAAGGCGACACGAGTAATGACCATTAGCAGCTTTCGTCGGTTGTTCGACCTTGCTCGAGTGCTGAGCAGGGCGACGGGTCGTGGATCGGATGTCGGTCAACATGGTTGTTCATGATGTCTAGTTGGCTGTCACCCGCCACGACTATGGGCCTGGCCGCCGGGCTGTGAGGGTGACCGAGTAGCGGCGGGAGCGGGGAGAACCAGCCGCGGCAGCCGAGCTGGTGTGCCAGCCGGCGACCTTGTGGTTCGCATACCTCTCCGCGGTGGCCGACGTTCCGTCGCACGCCAGCGAAGTCAGAGCATCAGGCTTCAGGCGGGTCAGCAAGCTCGGCCAGCAGCCGTGCCAGGTTCGCAACACCTGCAAGGTTCTCCGGCAACGCCGTCTTGCTCCAGCCGAGGCCAGCGACCCTCTGGGTCGTTAGTCCAAGGTGGCGTGCAGCGCTCCTGTACTCAGGCTTGTGGTAACGACCGCGACTGGCTGACCCGAATCCGCCGCCTGGACCGGCAATTGCATGTGCAGCACGATGCGCCAGCCATTCAAGCTGTTCGACAGCGCCCAGCTTCGACAGGTCAGTACCGACCAGCAGAACAAGCGGCCTGTCAGACCAGTTCGTGTCCCAGCACTCCACGTTCGCCTTGTGACTGCTGCCGAACACCGCCTCGGGCAAGTCAGTGCGGGCGCTGCGAAGCTCGTCCCATGCTCGACTGAGATCGGACGCCACGGCAGCCAGGCTACGGCGACGCATGCGAGGCTGCGGCACGACACGCTCAAGGGCGGTCATCACACCCGATCCGTCGTAGCTCACCGCAGACGTTCTCGCGGATCGCCCTGTAAGCGGCTGGAAGCCTGCGACCTGACGAATGGCCGTGGCGCTGACCGGCCCCTCGACCGCGCCATCGTCGCTGGGCTGGTTATCGAGGTTCCGCACGAGGGGCCGAACCGTGGCCGTGCCCTATTCGCAAGCGAGCGGGACAAGCAGATCCACAAGCTGCGCCAGGCGCTTACGAGCACCACCAGTCAAGGTCGCGCCAGCCAGATCTACGCCGAGCTAAATGTTCTCCTTGCAGAGCGAGCAGCTACGTGGAGGGACCAGTGAGTATGTTCGTGATCGACTTCATCATCTGGTTCGTGATCGGGTTCGTGATCTTCTTCATCATCGGGTTCCTGATCAGGTTCGTCCGGGGGCTAATCGGGGAACCCGATGCCGCACAGTTCCACCAGGCAATGATGCGCAACGTCCAACGCGAGTGCATGGCAGGACATCCGACTCGTTCCTGCTGCAGATCAACACGGGGACGAACCGATGAACAAGATCATTCGGTCAGCGGCAGATAGCTAAGGGAACCGGGATCTAGTCACACGCGTCGTAGCTTGTAGCTTGGTGTGATCTGAGTCACACACGGTTCGGGGTTTTCAGGGGGAACCGTGAGAAAGCAACACAAGATCACTCTTTCTGGTGCAGCCGTGGCTGCTCTGGCTGGCGCCGGATGCGCTACCACGAGTGTCAGCAAGGTGCCGTCTGCGCCTGCACCGCAGCATTCACAGAAGCAACCGCAGGCCAGCCCGGCTCCGAGTCGGACAAGCGGACCCGTGGGCACGACATTACAGATTCACACCACCGACAACCGCACGAATCAGCCAGTCGTCTACGACATCCAGCTAGTAGGCGTCATCGATCCCGCGCAAGGCCAGACTCAGTTTGATACGCCCGATGCCGGCAACCGGCTTGTTGGTGCTGAACTGAAGATCACGGGCATCAGCGGGTCGATGCAGCGCGGCGATGACGATGCCGATGCGAACACGCTCGTAATCGGCACGAACCATCAGACGTACCAGCCCGATTTCGTCACGCTCGCGGCAGGCACAGACTTTGACTCCGGAGACTTCACTACCTCGCAGGGTTCGGTGTCTGTTGGCTATGTGCCGTTCCAGGTGCCGCAGGGCATTGGCATCAGCGAGATCCACTGGGCCGAACTGTACGGCTCCAGCCAGACAGCGGCGTGGACGGTGAGCTAGCTCGGGGGAGAGCAGTGAACACGAAGAAGATCATCGCTTCAGTGGTAGCGGCAGGAGCCGTAGCCGGGGGTGCGGCGGCGTGCGGCAGCAGCAGCGGAGGGTCCAGCAGCAACACTGCTAACTGCCTGGCCAACGGTGACTGCACGCCAACGCAACAGAAGCAGTTGGCCAGCACGAACGGGATCAGCAATCCCGCTGGCATGGCCGGATGCCTCGTAGTCGGCAACTGCGATCCATCACAACAGAGAGGAATCAATTCCGATCTGTCCCAGCAGCAGGGCGGAGGCGGTGCTGGTAATGGTGGTGGCGGCACGACAGCAAGCCTGTCGTGGGCGTGCCAGATCGTCTACGGCGAGTCAGGAGGCCAGGCACCTGTCGTTGAGTTCCAGGCCACCAACCCATCCAGCACCGCGCAGACCGCTGACAGCGCCACTATCAATTTCACGACTACTAGCGGCGGCTCCCTGACCGAGACGTATCCGTTCTCGGGCAGGATCACAGTGTCAGCGAACGGCAATAGCCAGCTACTATCCCACAATCCCGCGCCGACCGATTCGGTTACGGGCTGCCAGGTCACGGGCTACAAGTCATGAACAGCGCAGTGATTCGCCGCATCAGCGGCAGCAGTCAGCGGCGGTGATCAGCAGGATTTTGTTCTCTCCGGAACAGACCGATCATCATCGTCGCCTTGTCTCATGAGGGTTCGCCTTGGACCTCATCGGCGCTCTGGACTGTATGTAGGTACATACGGGAGGCCCACTGGGCGGCCCGTGGAGTCGCATAGGCGCAGACGAACAGGAGCCGCACGCCAGCGCCCTCCAGGCCTATCACGATCCAGTGCGCCAGATAGTCCTTCCTGCTGCTCACCGAGGCAAGTGAAATGACCAGGACTACCGTCTGCATGATGAAATTTGAGGATGGCAGATCCCCACGCCGACCTTGTCCAGAATACTGACGCATTTTCCGCACGCTTGATCCATGCCACGAGCCAGTCATCCTTACCGGCAAGAAGAGGGACGTCTGGGTCCAGCGTTCGGGCGGCTTGGCCTGCAACCACTGCGGCAAGGGCGATGACCGGCGAGGCCGCACCCGCCATGACCCAGAAGTCAGCGTTGAACGCCATGCCGAGAGTGTGGCACCAGTTTGGGGCTGGCAGCGGCGTATGGGTGGCCAAATAGCACATGGTCAGCAACACAGGTGAGCCAGGTCTACCGACCCGGCTCTCCTGCTGTACGGCACTAGATTCCGCAATGACGAAGATGTACTTCCGCAGCTTCAAACCCTTGCGTACCAGGGGTTTTCGCCCAGGTCAGAAGCACTGTGGTGAACGCGGCTGTGAACGTGCCTGTGTACGTGAGGCCGGAAAACGTCTACGCTTTAGGGAAAACCGCAGGTCAGAGCCTTGGATCGTGCTAGAACGTGTTCTAGTGTGAAGTCAATCAGATCTGAAGGCGGCCGGACATGGACCCCGTGCTTGAGAAAGCAGTCGCGCTCGAGGAAATCCGCCAGCTCAAGTACCGCTACCTGCGCTGCGTCGACCTGAAGCGCTGGGACGAGATTGCCGGCGTATTCACCGAGGACGCTAGCGCCGACTACGGCACGCATGCGGTGCGGGGCCAGCTGAGCCTGCGCGGCCGCGAGCAGATCGTGGGTTACCTGCGCGACAATCTCGGCCCGCAGATCATCACCGTGCACCGGTGCGGCCAGCCGGAGATAACGATCGAGGGCGACAAGGCGACGGGAACGTGGTCGTTCGAGGACACGGTCATCGCCATGGAGCACAGGGTCTGGATCCGAGGGGCCGCGTTCTACGAGGACGAGTACGCGCGAGGTGCGGACGGCGTATGGCGGATCAGCCACACCGGTTATCGGCGCATCTATGAGACGCTCAGCTCCTTCGACGACACGCCGTCGCTGAAGTTCCTGGATGTGATGTGGCCGGCGTGCTGACCAAGTCGTTCGCCGACGCGGTGCTCGAGGCGGAAAAGCTCATCACGAGCGCGCCGCACGTGCGGACCGAGCAGGACCTGGCCGAGGGATACGACTACCTGGCGGGCAGCATCCAGGCGTCGCTGCGGATGGCATGGGCGTATCAGCGCGACTGGCCGTTCTTCGTCCAGTCGACAGGCCCGTACACCAAGCTCGGCCTGGATAACCCGGACACCCTGTACCTGCACGCGTACCTGCGCGACGACGCTGAGTATGTCGTCACCGGTCGCCGGGGTACGACTACTGATCTCAGCTTCCAGGTGCTGAACGGGGATTACTCGCCCGTCGAGGTACCGGACAGCCTGACCGCTTTCGACGACCGCAGCATCGATATCGCCGCCGATGGCTCGTTCGAGCTGCGGTTCGGGCCGCCCAGGCCTGCCGCGGGGCGGAATTACGTGCCGCTCGGGCCGGGCTCGTCCATGCTCGCAGTTCGCGAGGTGTATAGCGACTGGGCCGCCGAGCGGCGCGGCACGCTCCGGATCCACCGCGTGGACAATGTCGGGGCCGCGCCGCCGCCGATCGACGAGGCGCTGATGGCCAAGCGCTACGGTGTGGCCGGCAAGATCCTGCTGTCCCGGCTGAAGACGTTCCTCGCCTTTCCCGAGTGGTTCTACCTGCGTGAGCCGGTCAACACCCTTACCCCGGCGCGACCAACGCCTGGCGGACTCGCGACGCAGTTCTCGTCGGTCGGCCACTTCGACCTGACAGAGGACCAGGCCATGATCGTGACAGTGCCAGTCGCGGGTAAGGGTGTAGCGCCCTACCAGGGCATCCAGCTCGGCAGCCTGTGGTACGTGTCGCTCGACTACATCAACCACCAGACCAGCCTCACGGCAGACCAGGCCCGGATCGACATCGACGGGATGCTGCGGTTTGTGATCAGCGAGCGCAACCCGGGCGTGGCGAACTGGCTGGAACTGACCGGACGCAGCCGCGGCTACGTGCAGCTGCGCTGGCAGCGGCTGACCAGGGATCTCGGATCCGAGGACGGCCCGGCCGTGCGAGTGGTCCCGTTCGCGGACCTCGATCTGGCGCTGCCGTACTACGAGCACGCCAGGATCACCCCCGCCCAGTACGCCACGCGGATCGCGTCGCGGCAGGCGGCCGTCGCCGAGCGGATGGTGGGCTGATGACTGGATACCTGCAGGACAAGGTGCTTGTCGTGGCCGGGGTCGGCCCGGATCTCGGCCGGCAGATCGCGGTGCGCGGCGCCGCAGCGGGCGCTGACGTCGTGCTCGCGGCCCGGACCGCTTCCCGGCTGGAGGAAGTGGCCAAGGAGATCGCCGACCTTGGGCGCCGGGCGCTGGTCGTACCGACCGACCTGACCGCTGCTGCCGACGCCGAGCGCCTCGCTCAGGCGGCCGCTGACGAATTCGGCCGCGTCGACGCTCTCGTGTACAACGCGCTGGTGATGCCGCCGATCAAGGACCTCGGCAAGGTGGACCTGGACGCCGTGCAGGCCGGATTCGACAACAACGTGATCGCCGCGCTGCGGCTGACCCGGCTGTTCATCCCTGCGCTGGCCGCCACGTCAGGCGCGGTCGTCCTGGTGAATTCCATGGTGGTCCGGTTCTCCCAGCCGACCATGGGGCCGTACAAGATGGCGAAAGCCTCGCTGCTCGCCATGGCGGGGAGCCTGGCCACCGAGCTCGGCCCGCAGGGCATCCGGGTGAACTCGGTCGCTCCGGGCCACATCTGGGGCGAGTCACTGAAGTGGTACTTCGGCTACCTCGGGCACAAGCGCGGGGTGAGCGTGGACGACATCTACGCCGAGACCGCCGAAGCGACGGACCTTCGGCGGCTGCCGGAGCCGGACGAGATCGCGGACGCGGTGCTGTTCCTGGCCTCTCCGCTGGCCCGGGCGATCACAGGCCAGTGCCTGGACGTCAACTGCGGCGAGTACCACCACTGAGCCACCGATGGCGGCGATCGAACGCGACAACGTCGGCACAGTCGAGGACCTGCACGCGTCTGCTACCCGGATTACCGGGCTGACCGACTTCGGCGACGACGACTACAGCGACGGGCTGGCGGTCCTGCTGGAGTCCTATGAATCCGACGCCGATCTGACGTCGGTTGGCCGGCGGGCTGCCCGCGCCGGGCTGCGCGGCGCGCTCGCCGCCCGACTACTCTGCGAGGCCGGTTGGGGGGCTCATCCCGAGCATGCTGCGGTGCCGATCGAGCGACCGATCTTCGTGACGGGGCTGCCGCGCAGCGGGACGACTGCGTTGCACCGGCTGCTGGCAGCTGACCCCGTGCACCAGGGGCTGGAGCTGTGGCTCGCCGAGGTCCCGCAGCCGCGGCCGCCGAGTGACACCTGGGCGGCGAACCCGGCGTTCCAGCGCATCCAGGCCGCCTACGCCCAGCACCACGTCGAGCACCCGGAGTTCATGGGTGTGCACTACATCGCCGCTGACACGGTCGAGGAGTGCTGGCAGCTGCTCCGCCAGACGATGCGGTCGGTCGCCTTCGAGTGTCTCGCGCATCTGCCGGCCTACTCTTCCTGGCTGCAACGCCAGGACTGGACCGGGCCGTACCGCCGCCACCGGCGGAGCCTGCAGCTCATCGGCCTGCACGACGCGGGCAGCCGCTGGGTGCTGAAAAATCCGTCGCACCTGTTTGCGCTCGACGCGCTGCTCGCTGCCTACCCGGACGCGCTGGTCATCCAGACTCACCGCCAGCCGGCCACCGTCATCGGCTCGATGTGCAGCCTCGCGGTGCACGCAACCGAGGGCTGGTCGGGCGTGTTTACCCCCAGGGTGATCGGAGCCGATCAGCTCGAGCTGTGGGCGCGCGGACTGGAGGAGTTCGCGGCCGCCCGGGCGCGCCACGACCCGGCGCAGTTTCTCGACATCGACTACGCCGATTTCACCGCCGACCCGGTCGGCACCGTTGAATCGGTCTATGCGCACTTCGGCCTGGCCTACAGCGGAGGTGCCGCCGACGCCATCCGCGCGCTGCACGCCGCGGTTGGCACGGACGGTGCGAGGCCGACCCATCGGTACTCGCTCGCGGACTTCGGCTTGACAGCAGAACAAGTGAACGAGCGGTTCGGTGGCGACAAGCGCGGCTAGCACCAAGAACGCTGTCCGTATGGGACTGCCGGCTTCGTCGTAACGGTGGATGTGGCCGACGGGAGGACAAACCTTGGCAACCGCTGATCATCCGTACGCGGAACTTGAAGCCCTGAAGGAAGCCCTCGGCGGGCAGCGCGGACACGTACTCGGAATCCTCGAAGGGCTCTCCGAGCAGAACTTGCGCCGGCCGGTGCTGCCGTCGGGATGGAGTTGCCTGGAGTTGGTGCGCCACCTGACCGTCGACGTCGAGCTGTTCTGGTTCTCCGGCGTCGTCGCGGCCGATCCGGATGTTGCGCATCAGCTGTTCAGGGCGGGTGCAAAGCCCCATTGGGAAGTCCCGGAAGGGATGAGCGCTGGCGAGATCTTCAGCGACTACCGAGCGGCAATCGAGCGAGCGAATGCAGTGCTTGCCGCGGTAGCCAAAAACGACGATGCGCTCAGCCAGGAGCCTGCCGCCTGGCCGGTCGAGATCTGGCCGAGCTGGCGGCTGCCCGATCTGCGGCACATAGTGATCCACGTGCTCACCGAGGTGGCGTGCCACGCCGGCCACCTGGACGCTGCGCGCGAACTGATCGACGGCACCACCTGGCTCGGCGAAAGCCCCTACGGCGGCTAGATCCGCCGCCGTCCGCCGGGGCAATGACGGGCTGGTCGCGTCTGCCGTGGCTCAGCTGAAAGTGACGGTGAGCTCAGAGATCAGCGAACCTCTCCAGCGCATGGTCATCGTGCCTGTGCCGCCGCTGCTGTCCCAGGCGAACCGAAGCTCGTCGATGTCGCCGGAGGACGCCACGCGGGTGACGGTGAGCGTGTCAGAGGGCGGCTGAGCGGCGTAGCCGGCAGCGATCGCCTCGCGTCCGGTTAAGGGGCCAGCAGGGACGCCGACGAAGCGCATCGTCGCGTCGGGCGTAAATCGCGTCGCGAAGCCAGCCCAGTCGCCAGATCGAACGCTGTTATTGAAGGCCGCTACGTGCCTGGCTGCCCGCTCGCTGATCGCCTCGTCGCTCATCTCACCTACCGGCGCGCGTTGACCGAGCGCACATCCTAGCCCGGTCGCCTGGCGCGGGCAGCCGCAGCTAGCAGGGCCAGGCCTGCGACCGCGATAACCGGGCCCGCCGCTGCCCAGAAATGGCTGCCCGACATCACGCTGCCGCCCAGTACGCCAAACCCTTGCAGCGCGAACACCGTGCCCGCGATCAGCAGCAGCGCCCCGATCACGCCGAGCACGAACCTGGTCATCTCGTGTCCCTTCGCCGTCCCGGTAGGGGAACGATCCGCGGCTTCTGAAGGTTCATGAGCCTGCTCTCGATGGCGGGGGCGGAGCGCTCCGACGGCGCGAGGTAGTCTGCCACCTGTGCCGAATCCGCGACTAGTTCCTGACGACTACGTTGTCCCGGCCGGGTTGCGAACCGAGGTGTTCGTACTGGAGCCTCTCAGCGTCAGGCATAACGAGCAGGATTACGCGGCCTGGACGTCCAGCATCGAGCACATCAGGCAGACCCCTGGCTTCGCGGAAAGCTCGTGGCCGAAGCTCATGTCGCCGGAGGAGAACGCGTCCGACCTTGCCCGGCACGAGCGTGACTTCGCTAACCGGGTCGGCTTCACTTACACCGTCCTCGATCCGGGCACCGGCGACGTCATTGGCTGCATCTATATCTATCCGCCGAACCGCGCCGGTTATGACGTCGACGTGAGCTCGTGGGTGGGCGCTGACCGCGCTGAACTGGACGAGCCGCTGTATGAGGTGGTGAGCGGCTGGCTCGCGGAGAGCTGGCCGTTCGCGAACCCGGACTACGCGCCGCGGTAATGCCCGTGACACCCAGGCTGCGGGTGACCTCCGTGACGATCGGAGCGCCTGACCCGCGCGAGCTGGCGGCGTTCTACGCTCGGCTGCTGGCCTGGACGGTGACCGCCTCGGAAGCCGCGCGGCCTGGTTACCCTCCCGGGGATGGCTGGGCGCAGCTGCGTCCGCCGCCAGGTCAAGAAGGTCCCACGCTGAATTTCGAGTATGAGGAGAAGTACACCCGGCCGACGTGGCCCAGCGTTGCCGGTGAGCAGCGCATCACGCAGCACCTCGACATCGCGGTCACCGACCTCGACGAGAGCGTGGCCTGGGCGCTCGAGCAGGGCGCCACGCTCGCCGAGTATCAGCCGCAAGACGACGTCCGCGTCGTGCTCGACCCGGCCGGGCACCCGTTCTGCTTGTACCTCGGCTAGGCCGTCAGGCCACCGAGCCGGCGCGGCGGCCGAAGACGAGGCCGGCGGTCAGGCCCGATCCGCCCGGATAGTTGCCGCTGAACAGGCCGCCCAGCATCTCGCCACAGACGTACAGCCCTGCGATGACGGCGCCGGAGTCGTCGAGGACCCGCGCGTCCTCGTCGGCGCGCAGCCCGCCGAAGGTGAACGTGATGCCGCAGGTAACGGGGTAGGCGTAGAACGGCGGTGTCTCGATCGGGTTGGCCCAGTTGCTCTTCGGCGGCGACACCCTGGCCGATCGGCCGTCCTTGATGGTCGGGTCGAACCTCATATCGCGCCGGACCGCGGCATTGAATTCGGCGACGGTGTGCGAGAGGCCGCCGGCGTCTATGCCGCACGCACGCGCCAGTTCGGGGATTGACGACGCGACGTGCTCACTGACCCCCGGGCTGTCGTACTCCTCGGGCCGCAATAGCGGCCGGATGTCTGCGTCGAAGATCTGGAAAGCGACCGCGCCGGGCTGAGCAAGGATGTCGGTTCCGTACCTGGCGTAGGTGTAGTTGCGGAAGTCCGCTCCCTCATCGACGAACCGGAGGCCGAGTGTGTTGACGACGATGCCGAGCGGGTAGCTCTGCCGGGTCAGCTGATTGGTCAGCTCGCGGTCCCCTACGGGCGGTGCGCCTGCGTCCCACGCGACGGCATGCGCGGTGCTCCAGTCGCCGGCCCGCGCAGCGCCGGCGTCCAGGGCTGCGCGCAGTACGCGGCCGTCGTTCAGCGGGGTGCCGCGCACCCTGGCGTACTGCCAGCCCTCGCCGAGGTGAGTACGGCGCAGGTCGGGATCGGCCTCGAAGCCGCCCGCCGCGAGCACGACGGCCGACGCTTCGACAAGGCCGCGGGTGCCGTCGGCCCGTTCCCAGAAAATGCCGGTGACACCCGCGCTCTCCCGGACGAGCGCCGAGCAGCACCGCTCATATCGCACATCGATGCCGAGCCGGTCAGCGATCTCCCGGTGACCGGCCATCAGGCCCTTGCCGCCGCCGACCGACCCGACTGCAAGTCCGCCCCAGAACAGGTAGGTGCCGTCGGGTCGCTCGTACGCCTGGCGCTCATACAGGAGCCGGAACGGCATGCCGAGTTCGCTGAGCCAGCGCACAGCCGGCGCAGAGTCGGCGACCAGTGCGCCGGTGAGGAAGGGATCGCAGCTGCCGGAGGTCGTTCGGTCCATATCGGCGCGGAACTGCTCCGGCGAATAGGGCGGCACCTCTGTACGGGTGAGCCGGTCGTCGGGTTCGACTATGTCCAGCAGATCGGAGAGCCCGCCGTGGGCCATCCGGATGGCCCCGGCCGTGAAGAAGCTGTTCCCGCCTGCCTCTGCTGGTGCGGCCCGCTCGAGGAGCATCACCCGCCGGCCGCGGCTGGCGGCCGCGTGCGCCGCGCAGAATCCGGCGTTGCCGCCGCCGATGACCACGACGTCCGCCGACTCTGCGGAGCGGGAGGTGGGTGCTGCCATCTCATCCTTCCGGCCGACCCGTTGATCTCTGATAGTAAGGAGGGCATGTCCGAGGCGGCCGGGCGTGCCCAGGCAGTACGAGAGGCCACCGGGGGCGCGACCTCGGCGACGGCACCTGGCTGCTCGTCGGCGAAGCCGACCGCGGGCCGGGCCTGCGCGCCGAAGCTTCGCGCGCACAGGCTGTGCAGGATGTGACAGCCGGGACCGGTAGTGCCGGTCAGGTCTACACGGTTGTGCTGCGCAGCGAGTGGCGCGTCGCGCAGCGGCTGTAACTGATCAGCGCCTGCCCCGGCAGCCTAGGTACGGAGGCTCGCGAGCGCCTCCTCGGCCTCGGCGGCGAGGTCACCGACAAGATCGGCCGCGCGCCTCAGGTCGGTGATGAGGTCGATCGCCTCGCTCGCCCAGACTGGCTCATCCGGGAATTCGCCAGCCGCGACGCGCTGCTGATAGTCGCGCTGGGCACCGGTGTCGGTGGCAAGCTGAGCCTCCTGGCCTCGCCACAGCTCGACAAACGGGTGCCGGAGCGCCCTCCCCGGGTATTGCGACGGCCACGGCACGCCGCGCGCGATGTCGAGGATGGTGCTGCGTTCGGTGTCCTCTCCGCGGCCTTCGGTGATCGACTTGGTGATCGAGCTGTCGGCGAGCGATTCGGCGGTTACCTGGAACCGGGTTCCTATCAGCGCTCCGGCCGCGCCCAGCGCGAGCGCCGCTGCCAGCCCGCGGCCGTCGGCGACCCCGCCAGCGGCGAGTACCGGAACCGGCGCGGCGAGATCGGCGACGATGGGCACAAACGAGAAAGTGCCGCGGCCGGGACTTCCGCCGTGGCCCCCTGCCTCGCCGCCCTGGGCGACGATGACGTCAGCTCCGACGTCAACGGCCCGGCGGGCCTCGTCGAGGTTCGTGACCTGGATGATGAGGGCAGCGCCAGCATCGCGGATAGGCCGGACGAACGGGGCGGGATCGCCGAAGGACAGCATGACCGCGCGTGGCCCGCGGGCCAGTGCACGCTCGACCACCGTGACGTCGGCTGCCCAGGATTGGAAGCCAACACCCCACGGCCTGGTCGTGTTCGCCGCGACGATACCAAGCTCGCGGTCGAGCCAGTCCGGATTGCCGCGGCCGCCGCCGACCAGCCCGAGACCGCCGCCCTCGGAGACAGCGGCCGCGAGTGCACCGCCCGCCGTTCCGCCCATGGGCGCCAGCGCGATCGGATGCTCTAACGCGAACAGCCTGGTGAACGTGGTCGTCAGCGTCATCGGTGCACCGTGCGCTCGCCGCGGTGGCGTTGATTGCGCTCGCGCAACTGGTCGAGGGGTGCGGTCAGCGGGTCGAGGCCGTCCTCCGACGCTGGCCGGCGGCGGGGCGGTACCGGCTTCTGGCGGTCGACCTCAGCGAGGATCGGCATCAGGATCGCGTCATAGGCCGTCGCGCTGTACTCGCGGTGCATGGCACGCAGGACGCCCTTCTCGCTCGCCTTGCCGATGATGTCGCTCAGCACGGTGTAGGGCACCTCGCTCCCAGCGACCAGCTCGTCGTAGGCGTTTTGCGTCAGCGAGGCGAGCTCGGGGTAGGCGGCCGCCTCGTGCAGGACGATGAAAGTGGCATCCGCGAGGTTCATTGCCGGAAGTCTAGGGGTTTGCGACGCTCCCGCAGGAGGCCTGGGATACCTAGAGCCGATCAGGGGCGCTCACGCCGAGCAGTCGGAGGCCATTCGCGAGCACGATCCGGGTCGCGTCGGCTAGCCAGAGCCGGGCCCGTCCGACGTCGTCAAGCGGCGCGTCGTCACGCGGGAGGATGCGGCAGGCGTCGTAGAAACGGTGGTAGGTGCCAGCGAGGTCTTCCAGATACCGCGCTACCCGGTGCGGCTGGCGTAGCTCGGCCGCCGCGGCGACGACGGCCGGGAAGTCTGCCAGCGCCTTGAGCAGATCGCTCTCGCGCGGGTGTGGCAGCAGGCTCGCGTCGTAGTTTTCGCCACGACTGACGCCAGCCGCCGCTGCGTTCCGGTCAAGCGAGGCGATCCTGGCATGTGCGTACTGCACGTAGTAGACGGGGTTGTCATTGCTGCGCCGCGTCCATATATCTAGGTCGATGTCGATCGCCGAATCGAGTGAGTAGCGGGCCAGTGCGAACCGAGTAGCGTCCGTTCCGATCGCATCGACCACGTCATCGATGGTGGCAATCGTGCCTGCTCGCTTGGACATCCGTACCGGCTGGCCGCCGCGGACCAGGTTCACCATCTGCCCGATGAGGATCTCCAGTGTCTGATCGGGGTCGTCGCCAAGGCAGGCTGCTATCGCGCGCATGCGGCCGACATATCCGTGGTGGTCGGCGCCGAGGATCAGGAGGATCTTGTCGAATCCCCGGCTTCGCTTGTTCTGGTAGTACGCGCAATCGGCCGCGAAATAGGTGAACTCTCCGTTGCTGCGGATGATCACCCGGTCTTTGTCGTCCCCGAACTCGGTGGTGCGGACCCAGGTAGCTCCATCCGCCTCGAAGACATGGCCCGACGCCCTGAGCGCTGACAGTACTGCGCCTAGTTCACCGCTGCCGTGCAGGTCGTTCTCGGAGAAGTAGACGTCGAAGTGCACTCCGAAGTCGGCCAGTGACGCCTTGATCTGGTCGAACATCAGCGCCACGCCAGCGGACCGGAACGTCTCCCTGGCCTCGTCAGCTGAGCTGGCGAGCACACCCGGATGGTCGCGCGCCACCGCCGCAGCGATCTCATCGATGTACTCGCCGCGGTAGCCATCCTCCGGCGGCGGCTCGTGGCCGGCGGCGGCGAGCAGTGAGCCGGTGAACAGGTCAATCTGCGCGCCCGCGTCGTTGAAGTAGTACTCGGTTGTCACGTCGGCGCCCTGCGCCCGCAGCAGCCGGGCGAGGGCGTCACCAACAGCGGCCCACCGCGCCCCGCCCAGGTGAACGGGGCCAGTGGGATTAGCCGAAATGAACTCGAGGTTCACCCGCTGACCGCTCAGCGCGGCCGCGCACCCGTATCGCTCGCCCTGCTCGACAACGAGACCCGCTATCGCTCCGGCTGCTGCAGGGCGCAGCCGGATGTTCAGGAATCCGGGCCCGGCGACCTCCACACTCCGGATTGCCGGGTCGCTCGTCAGCATGGCGGCGACGGCTTGTGCAAGCTCTACCGGGGGAAGGCCGGCGCCCCGAGCGATCTGAAGCGCGACCGTCGAGACGTAGTCACCGTGGTCCGGGCTCCGGGGCCGGGCCACTCCGAGGGTGCCCGGCAGCACCGAAGGATCCAGATCACGCTCGCGGAGCACCGCGGCAGTGGCGGCTAGAACGGCGTCGGCGAGCTCCCCGGGAGTCATTGCCAGATCGTAGTAGCCGTGGCGTTACCGGCCGCGAGTCATTTTGTGGCGAGCTCCGGCTCGGCATCAGGCCAGTAGGGGGCCGAGCGTGCAGCGGCGGCCACGATGGCCGCTCCGTCGAGTTCAGTGAATGTCAGGTCGATGCCGCCGAGAGGCCATTCCACCGCGAATTCGAAGGTCTCGGCCGGGGGCAACGGCCACAGCCACAGTGCGAAGCGGGTGTAGCCCACCTCGCGTCCATGCATGCCGCCGCCGGCAGGCCACCAGGACAGTCGCGGCCGGGTCGGTGGATTGCCCGCGGTCCGTGCCCACCGCACGGAGGACTCAACGGTGGTGACCTTGCTGCCACCGGCGTACCGCACGCCCAGGCGCAGCAGCTTGCGCGGCAGCGGATCGGCGCGGCGCAATCCGCGTATGCCGCCGCCGCCGTGCGACGAGAAGTGCAGGTCCCAGAAGTCGTCTGCGGACAGCTCGTCCTGCCGGGTCACGACTTCGACGTCCAGCATGCAACCGTGCCGGAAGGCTCGGATCGTTGGCAGCCGGACCACCACGTTCGGGCTGCGGGCCACTGTCTTGTCTACTGCCAGCACGACTCCGGTCTCGAGCGGGGGAGGGTCCCACGGCTGCCGTTCTGGCAGCTTCCACGCAGGTGGCTCGTCCCCGGCTGGCGGGGGCTCGAAAAACATGACTTCACGGTATGCGCGCTATGCCCCATCGGCACGCCGGTCAGTAGGCGCGGGCGAAGATTACCCGCTTGCCGTAGGCGGACGGTTTACCGCAGCGAACGCATGTGCCCTGCTCAGGCGGGCCCGCCAGCGGGATGCAGCGGGGAGTGGCCGTGGTTTCTGCCTGGATCTCCTCCTCGCAGGACTCCTCGCCACAGTGCAGTGCCAGCGCCCAGCCGGTCGCCACTGCCGCGGTGAACTCCGGCCAGGTGTTGACGGCGGTCGTGTGGGCGTCACGGAAGTCGGCGGCGCGCCGAGCCAGCATCGCCTGGAAGGCGGCGAGCTCGGCACTGAGCAGGTCCGGCGCCGCATCGAGCGGAATCGCCTCTTTGCCCGCGTCCGACTGCTGGTAGCTGAGCCGCCGGGACATCAGCGCAGTACCGGCCTCGAGCTCGCGCGGCCCGAGCTCGAGGCGGATCGGCACGCCGCGCATCTCCCAGTCATTGAATTTGAAGCCCGGGGAAAGCTGCGGCCGCTCGTCCACGTGCGTACGGATCCCGGCGCGCTGCAGCGCGGCGGCCAGGTCGCGCGCAGCAGCGGACGTCGACCCGCCTTGCTCCCCGCGGCCGATCGGCACGATCACGACCTGGTAAGGAGCCAGTGCCGGCGGCAGCACGAGGCCCTTGTCATCGCCGTGCGTCATGATCACGCCGCCGATCATCCTGGTGCTCAGGCCCCAGGAGGTCGTGTGGCACAACTCGGCCGTGCCGCTCTCGCCCGTGTAGGTGATCCCGAAGGCCGAAGCGAAATTCGTCCCCATGAAGTGGGAGGTGCCGGACTGCAGGGCACGCCCGTCCCGCATCATCGCTTCGATCGTGAACGTTCGCTCGGCCCCAGCGAACCGCTCCCGAGGCGTCTTCTCGCCTGGCACAGGGGCCGTCGCCGCGGTCTGCTCAGCCACGTCCTGGTAGAGGCCCAGCGCCAGCATCGTCTCGGCCAGCGCTTCCGCCGCGGTCGCGTGCGCCGTGTGCCCTTCCTGCCACAGGAATTCGCTCGTCCGCAGCCACATCCGCGGCCGCATCTCCCAGCGCAGCACGTTGGCCCACTGGTTGAGTAGGAGCGGCAGGTCGCGGTGCGAGCTGATCCACCGTGACATCATCTCGCCGACCACTGTCTCCGATGTCGGCCGGACGACCAGCGGCTCCTCCAGTTCCTTGCCTCCCGCGTGCGTGACCATGAAGAACTCGGGCGCGAAGCCCTCGACGTGCTCGGCCTCGCGTTCCAGGAAGCTCAACGGGATCAGCAGCGGGAAGTAGGCGTTCTGGTGTCCCGTTGCCTTGATCCGCCCGTCGAGTGCCGCCTGGAGCAGCTCCCAGATCCGGTACCCGTACGGCCTGATTACCATGCTGCCGCGGACCGGCCACCGGTCGACCAGTTCGGCCCGGAAGACAACGTCGTTGTACCAGGCTGCGAAGTCCTCGCTCTGCGGGGTAACGCTGCGCTCGTCACGTGCCACGAACCCAAACGTATCGCCAGGCTGGAGGGCCGACTGCGACACTCGCCTCGCGCACTTCGCCGTTCCCCGGATGGAGTGACAGCCAGCCCAGGCCTGGTGTTCTACGACAGCTGGGAGGTGGCCGGAGATGGCTCGCCCCGCTACACCTGTCGAACCGCAATCCGCTGGCAGCCATCGGGATGTATCCAGACCGGCGATTCGATTACATCTTCTCGGCATGGCCGCGCCGCGGAGGTGTCGGACCCCCCGTCCGCTGCGGGCTACTCGGCGTCCGCCCGCCCGACCAGGGCCAGATATCCGACCACTATGGCCTGGCAGCGGATCTCCGCTACTGAGGTAGCCCGAGTAGAACGCGCTCGGCGCGGCATGCGCCAAGCCGGTGCCCGGCGCCGCGGTACACCGCCAGCGCCGCCTGAGCATCCGCGCGCGCCTGGTCCGCCTCGCCGCAGGTACGTGCGATCCCGGCGGCTGCGGTCAGGGCGTGCCCTTCGAGCAGCCGCAGGCCGGTCTTTCTGGTGACTAGCAGAGCGCGCTCGACGGTGGCGCGCGCCAGGTCATGCTGGCCGAGGTCGGCCTGCGCGCTGGCGAGGCCGATCAGGGCCGTCGCCTCGCCCCGCCCGTAGCCGCCCCCGCCGGCTGCCAGGCAGTCCTGATGGCAGCGCGCCGCGCTAGCCGCGTCGCCGAGCAGGCGGGCAGCCGCGCCCAGCGTGTTCGTCGCGTCGATCACCACGCGGCGCTCGTCGGATTCGCGAGCCAGTTCCAGGCTAGCGGTGGCAAGCTGACGGGCGTTCTCGTATTCGCCGGTGTCGATGTGCAGTTCCGCCAGGTTAGTGAGGTCGTCGGCCTCGCCTTCCCGGCTGCCGATCTCCCGGTGCAGCGCGAGCGCCTGGTTCAGGTGCTCCCACGCCTCGGCGTACTGGCCCCGGATGAGATACGCGCAGCCAAGGCTGTTGAGCGCGTTGGCTTCCGCGTGCCGGGCGCCTATCTCCCGGTAGATTTCCAGGCTCTGGATCAGCGGCGCGGTGACTTCGTCCGGTGGGCAGCCCATTTCCAGCAGGACGTTGCCCAGGTTGACCAGGCTGGTCGCCTCGCCGCCCCGGCTGCCGGTCTGGCGGTAGATTTCCAGGGCCCGGCGGTGCTGCTCGGCCGCCTCGCTCATCCGGCCCTGGTCGCGGAAGACGTTCGCCAGGCTGCCAACCGCGGCCGCCTCGCCCTGCAGCCAGCCGGCCTTCCTGGCCAGATCGGCGGCCTGGATGAGATGCGCCAGCTGCCTCGTCGAAGCGGGTCAGCGATCGCTTGGCCGCCGCGAGCGACAAGTCGGCCGCGACAATCGCCTGCCAGTCCTGTTCGGCGGCGGCAGCGGCCAGTCCGGCCTCGGCGACGGCCAGCCAGTCGATGTGGTGGCGGCGAGTCCAGAAGTAACCGCGCATCGCATCGGCGAGCAGCCACGCGGTTTTCTTCGGGCCGTGCAGCGCCGCCCAGGTGACGGTTGCGACGAGATTCGGCCGCTCGGCGTCCAGCCAAGCCTGCGCGTCGGTGTGCGAGGCCATCGCGCCGACGTCCGCCACGGCGGCCGAGAGGTCCGGCGGCAGGGGCAGCCGTTGCATGTTCGGGTACAGGACGCGCGCAGCGGCGTCGGCCGCCAGCAGGTAGTAGTCGCACAGCCGGTCCGTCGCTGCGGCCCGGTCGGCCGCACTGATCTCTTGCTCCGCGCGCTCGGCGGCGTACAGGCGCAACAGGTCGTGCATGGCGAACCGGCCTGGCGCGTGCTCGTCGAGCAGATGGGCGGTAGTCAGATCGGCGAGCAGCCGCCGGGCTTGCGCCGCGCTGCTGCCGGCCAGCGCCGCGGCGGCGCGGGTGCTCAAGTCGCTGCCCGGGTGCAGGCCGGCCAGCTGGAACACGCGTTGTGCATCCGGGCTCAGCGTTGCGTGCGACAAGTCGAACGCAGCTCGGATCGCGGACTGCTCGTCGCCGCTGACTTCCAGGACGGCCAGGCGGTTGCCCTCGCGCAGCTCGGCTGCAAGCTCACCGACCGGTTGCCGGGGATGCCTGGCCAGCTGCGCGGTGGCGATGCGCAGCGCGAGCGGCAGCCGGGCGCACAATGCAGCGAGCTCGGCGACAGACTCAGGTTCGGCACGCGTCCGGGCAGCCCCGAGAAGGTCGGTGAGCAGGGCGAGCGCCTCGTCCACGGAAAGCACGCCGAGCTCAAGGTGGTGCGCGCCGTCGCGCGCCACCAGTCCGGCGAGTCGGTCCCGGCTGGTGATCACGGTCAGGCAACCTGCGCCGCCGGGCAGGAGCGGGCGTACCTGGCCAGGTGAGCTTGCATTGTCGAGGACCACCAGCACCCGCCGGTCCGCCAGCAGGCTCCGGTACAGCGCCGCTGCCTCGTCGGCGTCCACCGGAATCTGCTCAGCGGGCACGCCGAGCGCGCGCAGGAACACGGCCAGTGCCCGCTCGGGAGCCATCGGCGGGCTGGGGGCATAGCCGCCGAGGTTGACATACAGCTGCCCGTCGGGGAAATCGCCGCGACGCAGGTGCGCCCAGTGCACAGCCAGCGCAGTCTTGCCGACGCCCGGGGTGCCGGCGATCACCGCGAGTCGAGCCGGCCGGCGGTCGCGCTGGCAGCAGCGAGCCGAGCTCGGCGAGTGCGGCCGCTCGACCGGTGAACCCGGCGACTGCCGGCGGCAGCTGGGCGGCGGGGACTGGCCCAGCCGTCGTGACGTGCCCGGTCGGCTCCGTCTCCGGATTAATGACGGGAACGTGGTCGCCGGACTGCCCGGCCGCCATCGCCAGGGCGGCGGTGTCGTCGCGCAGGATCGCCAGCTCGATCTGCCGCAGTCGTTGGCCGGCGTCCAGCCCGAGGTCTTCGGCCAGCTGCTCCCGGTAGTGGCGGAAACTGGCGAGGGCGTCCGCGGCTCGACCATCCCGGTACAACGCGAGCATCAGGTTCCCTACCAGCCGCTCCCGCAGCGGGTGGCTGGCGACTAGGCCGGCCAGCTCAGCGAGCAGCTCGTGCTGGCGGCCCAGCCGCAGCCGTGCCTCGATCCGGTCCTCGATTGCGGCCAGGCGTCTCTCCGCCAGCCCGGCTGCCAGGCGCTCCTGTACATGCGGCGCGGCAACGCCGGCCAGCGCCTGGCCGTTCCACAGCCCGAGGGCCTCGTCGAGCAGCACTATCCGGTGAGCATCATCGGTGGCGTCTCGCGCCTGAGTGAGCAGGGTGCCGAACCGGTGCACATCGATGCCCGCCGGGTCCGTGCGCAGCGCGTAGCCCGAGCCCTGCAGCGTGATCCGGGTGTCCGGGACATCGCGTAGTGCGGACCGCAGCCCCGACACGCAAACCCGGATCGCATGAGTCGCGGTGCGCGGCGGATCGTCTGGCCACGCCAGGTCGACCAGTTCGGTGACGTCGACCGTCCGGCCCGCCTCCAACCCGAGGACGGCCAGTACGAGCCGTTGCTTGCGCGGCCCGAGCGGAATCCGGCGGCCTGCGTCGAAGGCGGTCACCGGCCCGAGGAGCCGCAGGTCCAGTCCCACTTGCCGATCGTAAGCGGGCCGCGGCGCTGACTATGAACGGATTCTGATCCGTTGCCGGAATGATGTGCGCGCGGCTTTCAGACACGCAGGAAAGAGGACGCACTAATGATCATCAGGACCCGGGAAGCCTTTGCCACGCCGCTCATCCTCGCCGGATTGCTCGTCGTGGCCGCCTGCGGGGGCTCGTCCGCTGCCGGAGCCGGCGGCGCTACCACGTCGTCTGGGCCGGCCGGCGGAACTACAACGGCCGCGACTGCGAACGGCGCGGGCACGGGCTCAGGTACCTCGGGCGCCAGTTCGTGCAACGGCGGCCTCACGGCTGCGGACCCTGGCGTCGTGGACGTTTTCTGCGGCGGCACCGCGCAGATCAAGGTCACGGCGGGTTCGGTGACGAAAGACTTCACCGGCGGGTCGTGCCAGCAGGCGGACGGGGTGTGGAGTGCGGCAGCCGGCGTGGTGACCGAGCAGGGTGTGTACAAGGGCAAGCCGGTGGACGTCGTGACCGTCAACAACCAAGCGGCGGCGGGCAAAGGCACGATCCAGCTGACCCTGTCCGGTCAGGTTCTGTTCGCCGACAGTGCCTCGTTCGCTCTGGAGGGCAGCGGCAGTGGCGCGCACCTGTCCGGCACCGCGCAGTCGCTCCCTGACGGGCCGGACACACCGGTCACTATTGACGTCACCTGCTGAGGCGAGGCCTACCGCGGCCAGGGAGACAGCCGCAACGAGACCACGAAGCAACACTGTGATGGCGCGCTAAGTGGCCATCGCGCAGTCAGTCTTTTAGATCAAACTAGATTGATGTATGTTGGATCTCGTGGCGACCGTGAGCCTTTCTGGCCCGCCTTCGTTCGTGCGGCTGGCCGGGCATCCGGTGAGGTGGCGACTCATGGGCGAGCTGGCGCGCAGTGACAGGCGGGTGCGCGAGCTCGTGGGCCTTGTATCTCGGCCACAGAACCTGGTGTCTTACCACCTCGGCAGGCTCCGGGCGGACCGGCTGGTGGCCGCGCGGCGCAGTACCTACGATGCCCGCGACACCTACTACCACCTTGACCTGGCGAATCTGCGCGGACGCCCTCGCCGCAGCTGGCTTGGCGCTGCACCCGGGGCTGCGGTTGTCGCCCGACCCAGCCGTCGGATCGGCGGGTCCGTGCAGGGTTCTGTTCCTGTGCACGGGTAATAGCGCCCGGTCGCCGGCTGCCGAGGCGCTGCTGCGGCATCGGGCAGATCAGGTCGAGGTCGTCAGCGCTGGCAGCCACCCGAAGGCGCTGCATCCCAATACGGCACGGGTACTGCAGAAGTACGGCATCGAGCTGGCCGGCCGGTCGCCGCAGCAGCTGAGCACCTTCGAGCGGCAACGCTTTGACTACGTGATCACGTTGTGCGACCGGGTGCGCGAGGTGTGTCCGGAGTTCAGGGGCGGCGCGGAGCAGTTGCACTGGAGCATTCCCGATCCGGCCGCTGCCGGCGGGACCGACCGGGACACCTACCCGGCCTTCGAGCGCATGGTGGCCGACCTAGAAACGCGCGTCGATTTCCTGCTCGCCATGATCGGCGCGGCTGCACCAGCGCGAGCATCCGTCCAGGAGGTGTGATGAGCAGCCCAGAACAGATGGTCAACGTCCGATACATGGTCGATGACGTGCAAGCGGCCGTCGACTTTTACACCAGCCACCTGGGCTTCACGGTGCGCACGAACTTCGCGCCCGCGTTTGCTGACGTCACCTCTGGCAACCTGCGTCTGCTGCTGGCGGGCCCGGCTAGCTCGGCCGGAAGGCCGATGCCCGACGGCCGCAAGCCCGGCCCTGGTGGCTGGAACCGCATCCATCTGATCGTGCCGGATATCAGCAGCGAGGTGACGCGCCTGCGCGCCGAAGGCGTCAGCTTCCGCAACGAGGTCGTCACCGGCCCTGGCGGGAAGCAGATCCTGATCGAGGACCCGGCCGGAAACGTGGTTGAGCTGTTTGAACCCGCGTCCAGCCCAAACCCAGGTCAGTGGCGTCGGGGTTAATCTCTGCGCCAGCGTCGGCGGCTTACTCGGCGCCAGACTGGCCGACCGGCCCTCCGAGAGCGTGGCTGGCTGCGATTGTGCAGCCATTGCGCGCAGGGGGCGCACACTCCCTGATCGGGATGCTGATCGAACCGGGTGATGTCGACGGCTTTGAACAGCTGGCCGCAGCAGAAGCACGCCACCTGATCGACTGTGGTACCTGACGTGTTGCCAGTGGCTGCCATGGGTGGACTCCCTTCGGCAAGCGCCTCACGCGACACTGACACTAGATAACGCACGCGGGAATGCCTAGACCAATCCCCGTCGCGGCGGCCATCAGCCCGCCATGCCTAGGCCATCCTCCCGGCGGCCAGCCGACGGAGTATCTCGATATCGTCGATGTCCTTCCGTCGCCACGGTCGGCCATTGCGCAGGTGCGGGAACTGCTCCTTCATGGCAAGCATGCCGGCGACGCTCATGGCCAGGACCGGTGTGCCATCGAGTGTTCCTGGCTCGTCGCCAAAGGATCCCGGCGGGAACCGCCAGTCGGACCATCGTCCTAGCAGCTGACTGAATCCGTCCGGCTGCCGATCGAAGTAAGCCGTGCTAAACGGAACGTCGTCCCACATGAACTCGCAGGATTCCTCTGGCGGTTGAGTCGTCAGAGCCGTGGCGCCAGCTTCCACGAGCACGGCCTTCGATCGGGCGGCATGAGCTCGATCGAGCCAGAACTCGATGTCGCCGTGCTCGCGCGTGATCCGGCCGATCCTCGCGTCGAGGCCCCAGCCTCCGAAGAGCCACACCGAGATATCGGCTTCCTGCGTGACTGCGATGACATTTCGGATGACAAGCAATTGCCCTTTGGTGCGCTCGTCCATGGTTTGATGCTGCCCTGCCGGATGGAGTTCGGCATCTCGTTATGTGTGCTCTGTTCGGTCTCCTAGGTGGCGCCAAATTCGGATAGGTGCAGTCCTGACTGCACTGCCGAAGCACGTGCGATGGCCCTGCACGCTCGAGATCCGAGGTGGTTGAAGCTGCACCTAACCTGTCACTGTCGCCCTGCCGGCGGGCGGCGCAGACCTGGCTACCAGGAGGTTTGACCATGACCGAAGAACCGGGAGCGAACAGGGCGCCGCACGCGTCCGCTGAGGAGCCCGCCCCCGGACGGGATGTGCTCGATCTCGGAGATCTGGAGCGTGACGCACTGCTCGCGTGGGTCGGCCAGAACCTACCGCTGGTGCGTAGGTCGGCCTCCGGACAGCGTGATTTTTACTGGATCCTCGGGCTGGGCTTCGTGGTGGGCCTGGCCGCTCATGTCGGCGGGTTCCTGCTCAAAACCTCGGCGACGACGGAGCCCGTAGCGCTGCTGGCCGATCTGCTCTACGCGCTCGGCTGGGCACTGTGGACCAGCGTCATCGTGGTGATGTTCGTCGAGATCTGGCCAGAGGCCAAAAAACGTCAGTACAAGCAGGCCCTCGATGCCTACGAGGCGGCGGTAGGCCGTCAGGTCCGAGCAGGAAGTAGCCAGGCCACGGACGCGGACAGCATCGAGGACGCGTAACGTCAGCTCACCCGGCCCGGCACCTTGAGTCGGCGGGTTTCACGCTAGTCCCAGCAGAGGCAGAACGGCTTGCCGGCCGGGTCGGCGTAGACCCGCCAGTTAACCCCGCCGGAGGACAGTGACGTGGCGCCGATCTTCAAGACCGCCGCCTCGGCCGCGTCGACGTCGTCGACCGTAACGTCGAGGTGGAACTGCTGCGGATACGCGGGGTCGGGCCAGCGCGGCGCGTGGTACTCGGTGATCTGCTGGAACATCACCGGCTGCGCCCCGTCCTCGCCGATCATCGCCACGCCCTCGCCCTCGTAGGTGGCGGGTTTGCCGAGGAGTTTCGCGTAGAACGTGCTCAGCTGCCTGGCGTCCGGGCAGTCGAGCATCACGCCCATGAGCGTGGTCTCCTGCTTCGCCGGAAACAGACATAGGTCGAACGGGTGCCCTGCCGGATCGGCCAGCGTGTACCAGTTCTCGTTCTTGCGCAGCAGTTCGGCGCCCAGTTCGATCGCCTTCGCCGAGCCGGCTTCGAGGTCCGGCACGCGCAGGTCGAGGTGCGCCTGCTGCGGGTACGCCGGATCGGGCCACCGCGGCGGTAGGTGCTCGGGGCTGCTCTGGGTGGCTACGCGCCACCCATCCCCGGTCTCCATCGTGATCCACTCGTCGTCGCCGTACTTCTCGGTCCACCCGCCGAGGGCGGCGTAGAACGCGGCGAGCCGCCGGGGGTCAGGTGCGTCGAGCACCACCGTGCGCAACGTGCCGATCATCGGACGCTCCCTTGCGCTCTCAGTCTCGTAGGCCATGTCCTCGACTAGCACAATGCCGGATGAACGCCCGCTTGTCGCAGGCTGGCCCCGGCTGCCGGGTTCCCGTCACCATTGCCGCCGGCTGCCGCGTAGTCTGCGCCACATGGACGTTCTCTTCATAGCGAGCGTGGCGGTGGTCGCCGCTGACCCACCGCAGAGCCGCAAGTTGTTCATGGACGCCTTGGGGCTGTCGTTGGAGGGAGAAGGCGACGGCTACTACTCCAGTGGGAACATACCGGGCAGCAAGCACTTCGGTGTATGGCCCCTCTCGGAGGCCGCGGAGGCGTGTTTTGGCGCGCCGCAATGGCCGGCCGACCGGGTGGTCCCTCAGGCGTCGATCGAATTTGAAGTAGCTGATGCGGATGCCGTCGCAGCGGCTTCCAGCGAGCTCCAGCGCGCGGGTTTCGAGATGCTGCATCCGGCCCGCACCGAGCCGTGGGGGCAGACGGTGACCAGGCTTCTCACGGAGGATGGACTGATCGTCGGCATCTCCTACGCTCCCGTGCTGCACGACGAGAAGCCTGCCTGAGATCAGTCGGTCGGGTCGGGCAGGAGCTCCCGCACCTCTTGCGCACAGCGGCACGCGACGGCGATCTTCGCAGCCCACTCCAGCGCCTCCTCGCGTGAGGGCACGTCGACGACCGCGAACCCGCCGATGACCTCCTTGGTCTCCGGGTACGGACCGTCGGTGACCGTCCCGTCGGTGGCCACGACGCTCGCCCGCTGGCTTTCGAGTCCGGCGCTGAAAACCCATACGCCGGCCTTCTGGGCCTCGTGGACCACCTTGAGCGCGGCTTTGGTCACGTCGGGCAGATCCTCCTCGGGGAAGTTCATCGCGCCGTCGTCGAACGAGATCAGATACCGCGTCATCTCATGGCTCCTTGTCCCGGCGACCCCTCCGGCCGCTCTCACCCCGTCCACGAACGCCTCACTCCGGATCCGACCTCTGCCAGAGAGATTTTCTCACCTGACCTCCGCAGCTCACCGCCCGTGGCCGCTCGATCAGCCGGCGTACCAGCGAGTCAGACAACCGCCGGAGAGGTCCGGGAGGCGGTGTCGGATCTGGGCAAAGGCGTTCGTGGTAACGGCGAGGGGCCTCACACGGGGCACCCCAGCGAAGGGAACCGTGATGATGAAACTGACGACAATCACACAGGTCTCGTCGATGGGATGATGCAGCACCTTGCTACGGAGGAGGACCGTCGGAGCGGATTCGAGCGCGGTGGATGGGCCATGGGGGCGGCCGATAACGAGACCCGGGCGTTCATCAACCAGATCTACCAGCGTGCCGACGCGTTCCTGTTCGGCCGACGGACCTACGAGCTCTTCGCCGGTTCGCTCACGATCTCGTGGACGAGATGACACTGCTCATCGTCCCTGTGACCGTCGGCCAGGGCACGCGGCTGTTCCCGGCCGACGGTCCGGACATAGCGCTTGACCTGGTCGACTCAAAAGCCGACTCGAAGGGCGTAACGATACAGGTCTACCGGCCCGCGGGGCGCCCGCACTATGCCACCGGCTGAATCAGGTATCTGTGCTGAGCCGTAACGTTCCCGGAACGTTCCAGCCGTAGCGTCACATAAATGAGGTCAGGGTCGTCCAGCGAATCCCCGCGGGCGCTGGGCAGGAGGCGGAGTCTTGGGGCGGCATCCGCCGCGATCGGGCTGGCTACCCTGGTGCTGCTACTCGCCATTGCCGCCATCCCCCTGACGCTGGCCGCCCGCCAGGGCGTGCTCTATAACGTCGGCCAGGTTGCCACGTTCCTCCCGATCGCGGCGGTCGGCTTCATGGTTGCCTGGCACCGGCCCCGTAACCCGATCGGCTGGCTGCTGATCGTCACCGCAGCCGGCGCGTTGCTGACCGTCGACGGGCAACTCTATGCGTGGCTGGTGTACCGCCTGGGTCACGACCTGCCGCTCGGCCCGGCTGCCCTGTTGCTGGCTTCCGCGTGGCTCACCAACTTCGTGACGCTGCCGCTGGCGATCTTGCTGTTCCCTGACGGGGTGCTGACGGCGCTCTGGCGCTGTGTTCTCTGGGCCTATGTCGCCGTCACCGGATTCCTGCTGGTGAGTGAGTACGTCGCAGTCGTAAGCCTGATCGTGGCCCGTGATGTGCGTATCGATGCGGGCGGCGGCCTCGCCGCCCTGGACAGCTATTCCGGCGGCACGGCCTGGCTGCTGCCGGTCCGGGCCGTGGTCTTGCCGATCATGGTGGTGTTCTGGCTGGCGTTCGTCGTCAGGCTCCTGCTGAGCTGGCGACGTGCCAGCATCGAGCAGCGGCAGCAGCTGAAGTGGCTGCTGACCGGGTGCGCGATCACCCTGGCCAGCGGCGTATTCAGCATTCCCACCTTTCCGGCAGCCTTTCAGAGCGCCGTGGACCTTGTGGGTGATCTCGGCTTCGTCGCACTGCCGGTCTGCGTCGGCATCGCGATCCTGAAATACCGGCTGTTTGACATCGACCGGATCATCTCCCGCGCCCTGGCCTATGTCATCGTCACCGGCGTGCTGATCGGGCTATACGCCGGCCTCGTGCTGCTGGCCACCCGGGGGCTGTCCTTCCGGTCCCCGGTAACAGTGGCCGCATCCACGCTGACCGCGGCGGCGCTGTTTAATCCTCTTCGGCGGCGGGTCCAGCGGATCGTGGACCGGCGGTTCAATCGCGCCCGCTACGACGCCGACCAGATCGTGGCCGCCTTCGCGGCTCGGCTGAAGGGCACCGTGGACCTGGTCTCGGTGCAGAACGACCTGGCCACTGTCGTGGACGACGCCATGCAACCAGTCCACGTCTCTG
Source organism: uncultured Actinomycetota bacterium (assembly GCA_963718765.1). GTDB lineage: Bacteria > Actinomycetota > Actinomycetes > Streptosporangiales > Streptosporangiaceae > JAJYUU01. The sequence continues at coordinate 1,071,190 of CAVQZV010000010.1, read as the reverse complement.
TGTGGATAAACGAACGTGGTTAGCAACTTGGGCCTAGGTATCCGCCGGCAAGTGGTCTGCGCAGATTTGACCGAGCGGGCGCCAGGCATTTCAGGAGGTGAGGCATGACCACCGGAGCGTTCTGGCGTGCATGGTCGATCTGGGCCCTCTCGGTGGCAGCAACAACCGCCGCGCTCAGCTATACCGCCGTCCATCCGCAGCCAGGCCATGCGACGAGCGCGGCGGATTGGTTGTTTAGCGTCGTGTTCATCGGTGCCTTCGCCACAGTCGGCGCTTTGCTCGCGTGGAAGCGGCCGCGGAACCCTATCGGGTGGCTGATGTCTGCGACCGGCCTTGTGTACGCCGCTGGCGCCTTCACCGAGCTTCTACTGCGGTTTCCCCGGACGCTGACCCTGGCCAACTGGCTGGGCTGGACCTGGCTTGCGGGCCTCGGGTTGTGCGTGTTCGTCGTGCTGCTGTTCCCCACGGGGCATCTGCCCTCCCGCCGCTGGCGGCCGGTGGCGTGGGCAGCCGGGGCAGGCCTGGCCGGGTGGGTGCTGGGCAATGCCTTCGCTCCGACAATCATCACGGCCAGCCCCACGGAGCCGAACCAGATCGGGATGACCGGGCCGCCCGGAGACATCTTCAAGTTCATAGCGGCCGGCGGCGGCACGGTGCTGATACCTGCCGCGGGCCTGGCCGCCGTGGTGTCCCTGGCGTTCCGTTACCGGCGCGCCCAGACGGCCGAACGGACACAGCTGAAGTGGCTGGTCTACGCGGGCGCCCTGATCGTAACGGCGGTTCTCGCCGAGATCCCTGCCGCCCGGATCGTGGGCCCGGGCGACGCGGCCGACAACCTCCAGAACGCGATAACCAGCGGGGCCGTCGCGCTCGTCCCGGTGGCCGTCGGCATCGCCGTGCTGAGGTACCGCCTGTACGACATCGACCGGGTCATTTCCCGGACGCTGGCGTACGCGATCGTCACCGGCCTGCTGGCCGGGATCTACGCCGGGCTGGCGCTGCTGGCCACCGGAGTGCTCCGGTTGCATTCGCTGGTGGCGGTGGCCGTCGCGACGCTGGCCGCGGCGGCGCTGTTCAGCCCGATCCGGCGGCGGGTGCAGCGCGTGGTAGACCGGCGGTTCAACCGGGCCCGGTATGACGCGCAGACCACGGTGGCCGCTTTCGCGGCCCGGCTCAAGGACGCGGTCGACCTGGATACCATCCGCGATGATCTGGTCAGCGTGGTGCAGACGGCAATGGAACCTGCCCACGTATCGATGTGGACCAGTCAATGCGAATGAGGCTGGCTCGTACCGCCCCGAAGGACTAATTCGGCCACGGGCGCCCTTGGCGTTGCAGTGTTGCCAATCAGGGCCCTTGACTGGCCTGCCAAGCCTGTCGACGGGCGGCCCGCAGGCCGCGGCAAACCCGGCCGATACCTGGAGGTCTGGTTGCGGCGTCATTAATGGCGAGACCCATCTCCAGCAGCTGGCCGGCAAGGGTGTGAAGGTGACGGAACGCGGTGTTGATCCTCCGGAGGGGTTCGGTGAATTCGCCAGCGCACGGGCGGCGCAGCTGTTCCGGATCGCGTTCTTGATGTGCAACAACTGGCACGAGGCCGAGGACCTGGTGCAGACCACGCTGGCCAAGGTGTACGTCGCCTGGAGCCGGCTACGGCGGAGTTCCAGCGCGGACAGCTACGCGCGCACGGTGCTGCTGAACACCTTCCTGTCGCAGCGGCGACTGAAGCGCTCCGGCGAGATGCCCGCCGCGGAGATCCGTGACCTGCCCGCTCCCGGCGTGGACGCGGACCTGCGGATGACGCTACTGACCGCACTGAGCCAGCTCCCGCCGCGCAGCAGGGCGGTGGTCGTGCTGCGGTACGTCGAGGACCACAGCATCGAGTCCGTGGCCGCACTGATGGGAACCACTCCCGCCGCTGTCAAGAGCATGAACGCCAGGGGGCTAGCGCAACTGCGCGAACTGCTGGGCGCTGACGAGGATGTGCTGCGGTCATGACCGGCAGCAGTCATTCGGAGGAGAGACAAATGACCGAGGAAGAGATCGCCAGCCTCTTCGAGCGGGTGGCTCGTGACCTGGATGTTCCCAGGATCGATGCCCTTGTCACCGGTGCACAACGCAGCGGCTGGCGACTGCGACACCGCCGCCGGGCATTTCTGGCAACGGGAGTTGTCCTGGCCGCGGGCGCGCTCGTCGCTGGTACTACGACCGGGCTCGTCCCGCGGCTGGCGGCGACGCTGGGCCCCGGCTCGCCCTCCACGGGCCTCGCCCCGACAGCCGCCAGCACGTCGCCCAGTTCCGCCCCGTCGCGCGCCGCTAGCGTCTCGCCCACCCCCGCCCCGAATGCGAGCTCCCGCACTCCCGCGCACAGCATCGGCGGGGCGATGACGGCCACCCAGATCATGGACGATCTTCGGACTATGTTTCCTGCAACGTCGACGATCTCGGATGTCCAGGACACGAGCGCGCCGATGTGGGGCACCGAGACTGCTTCGGTGGAATTCAACTACAACGATGGCCAGGGCGCGGCCGACGTCCAGTTCGGTATCTATCCGCCGGGCTTCCTGAGCGGAGACTGCCCGGCGCCATACGCCAATGAGAGCCCGCGTCCTGCCGGGGCGCCGCCAGAGAGCTGCACCAGGAAGACACTGCCCGACGGCAGCTTGCTGATAGATCTGGTCACAGGCACCGACTCTTGGGGCTTCTACGAATACGTAATCGACGTGGTGCGTCCGGACGGCGTGACGATCAACCTCGCGGTCGGCGACGGCACCCTTAATCCCGGCAAACCTGCCGACGGGATCTTGACGCCAGTGATCACTCGCGCCGTGCCGCCGGAATCGTTCGACCAGTGGAACGCGGTAGCCGAAAGCCCCGTCTGGCAACTGTGACACCTACCGGCACCAGAAGCTTTGGAACTCTTCCGGATCATGGTGAGCCCGCCTTAACGAGGGGCATTCACTACGACTCCGCGGCGGGCGTACTCGAAGGCCAGTGAGCGGGTGTCCAGTCCCCCTCTGGGTCTGTGGTCTGCCCCACTTCGATCAGGTGGCCGTCGGGGTCGCGAATGTAGCAGCGCTTCTCAAACTGGTGCTGCTTCGGCGGCGTCAGGAAATGTGCACCGCGAGCGCTCCACTCGGCGTACACGGCATCGATGTCCTTAACTCGGATGTTAAGGAAGCTGCTGACCCGGTCTGGATCACGTGGCGTCTCCAGGATGACCGTCGGTTTGTCGTCGGTGGGGCCACCGCCAGCATTGATGACGATCCAGCTATTAGCTAGCGCAACATTGACCGGCACTGGGCCGAAGGCCACCCGGCCGCCGAGTACCTCGGTATAGAAGCGCTGAGAGCGCTCGACATCGTCCGAGACGATGAAGTGGGTCAGTACAAGTCCTTCAGGGGGCGGTGGGAGCTCGGCCATTTGGCACCTCCACTGGTTGCCTGCACACCCCGCTAGCGCCGGGCGTGCAGGCGATGTTACTAGGAGCAACCGTTCGGTCCCTTTCGGCAGCCGGAATGGCGGCGCGGACCGCGGGAGGGCTCGACTGCGCACGCTATGACCTGCATCCGCCCAGGTGGCCGGTGGCGGCCCTTGTCAGCGAATGACCGTGGTTGGCCGTGGTTTGCCTCTCGGTCGGGCACGCCAGGGGCACGGTCAGATGGGTGAATTAAGAGGCAGGCTCGGCGACGGCGAATCAACCGCGGTGAAGTCCGGGTGACGCCTTGATCATGAACGCTATGTCACTCCGCTATGTCACGCTATGAGCATGACGTTGACGACTCGGATGCTCACGCCGGAAAGCTGGGACGACTTCGCTGCGCTCGTCGAGGCTAATAACGGCGTTTGGGGTGGTTGCTGGTGCATTGGATTCCACCCGGAGGGCGTCGGCCACGGGCGCGAAGGAAACCGGGAGCTGAAGCGTCAGCATGTGATGCGCGGAACGGTCCACCAGGTGCTCGTCTACGACGGTGAGCGCTGTGTCGGCTGGTGCCAGTTCGGACCACCCGCCGAGGTGGCAACCATCAAGAACCCCAAGGTCTATGAAAAGGGCCTAGCCGAGTTGCCGGACTGGCGCATCGGCTGCATCTTCACCAACGCGAAGGACCGGGGCAGGGGCGTCGCTGCCGCTGCGGTCGCGGCGGCACTCGATGAGATCAAGCGGTCAGGCGGCGGCGTCGTCGAGGCCTATCCGGAGCAGACGGAGGAGCGGCCTCCGCAGCGTGGCGCCTACCTGCATACAGGACCTGAGCAGTTGTACGCGCAGTACGGCTTCACGCGGGTAAGGAAGATCGCGAAATGGCGATGGGTCATGCGCGCCAAGATCTGATCCTGCCGCTAGTGACCGTTCGACTGATGATCAGCTTGGAAGGATGCGACTACCTGTGCCATGAACTGCATTAGCGCAGGTGACTCTCGCTGGCTCTTGTCCGTCAGTGGCCGTGATTGCCGGTGGTTTGCTGCTCGATCGGGCACGAAACGGGCACGAGCCTCTTCGTTCCGAACGGCCGTGGCTGCGGGTGGCACGCAGATCGCCAGAGTCGGCACCATGGGGTGCGACACCCGGTGCCTCCCCGCGCACCTGGGTTAGGGTCGCCGAGCAGCCGGTAGTGAGCCGGAAACTACGCGCACCGCAGGTGAGCGCAGGATGGCCAGGCTGAGAATGAGACCCGCCGCCACAAGCGCGATGCCTGTGCCCTGGCTTATGTAGGTCCAGTTACTGATCTGGGTGGTCTCGGACACCGCGCCTGCCGGCGCACGGGGGCCGGCGGGCTGGCTACCGCTCTGGGATTCGATTACGAAGCTGATGACACCGAGCCCGACCGCAAGAGCCTGTACACCTGCGGCAGCGGTGATCAGCCGACCTGCCCGCTTTGTCAGGCCGTCGGCGAAGGTGACGAGCAGGACAGCGAGGATAGGGAGAATTGCTACGTAGACCTCGCCGAAGTAATTCAATGCCAGCAGAGCTCGGTCCTGAACCGCGCCGTCGCCGATGGAAGGCCCGCCAGGAAGACCGGCAAGAGTCCAGATGCCAAGCGCTATGCCGACGGTGGCGATGATCAGCAGAATCCAGCCGATGGGCTCGCGGACCCGGCGCGCGTTGTCCCAGTCCATTTTCGTCCCTCGCAGTCCGCTTTCATCGCCTCGATGGATCCGCCAGTATGTCAGTAATCAGGTAGTCTGCGGCGAAACCGGAGTCGGATGAGCCACTCAAGCTCGCGTGCCGCACTGATCTATCAGCTCTATCAGCACGTCTCCCGCGACCGGGACGAGGCGATCGCTGCCGCCCTGGGGCACTCGCTGGCGGCGGCGAAGCGGCAGGCCGAGCGACGTCCATCGGGCACGCAACGGGCACGCCGACGCTCTGAGGCTTCCTGATCTTGAAGATCCCAGGGACTGATGGGGCTACTGACCTGGGGTTTTGGTTGGAGCGGGCGAAGGAATCGAACCCTCAGGACCAGCTTGGAAGATCGGCTATGCAACTTGCGGGTGATCAGGCGAAACGCTGAACTGCGCACTTGTGGCGGTCGTGCTCGTGAGTGACCGTGGTTGACCGCTGGCTGCCATCGTGTATGGCACGTGTGGCACGCGGTGCGGTCGTCCCGCTCCCAGGGCACGTTTTGCCCTTGCTGCTTAGCGGTGTTCCCCCCAGGGACGTGCCAGCCGCTTCAGGTGAGTCGGAGCTCTGCCGGGAGAACTCCAGTCCCCGAGCGGGGCCGCCGGACTACGACGAGAGTTCAGCCCGGCGCGACCACCAGGCCTCGGCAGCGGTCATTGCGCTCTCGGCCTCGCTGATGTCGCCGCCTACGAGTCCCGCGGTGGCAGCCCAGTGCAGGGGTATAAGGGCCAGAGCCCCGGGGAGCCAACGGTGCTCGTCGCGAGTCAGCGGTTCCGGAGCCGTGCCTTCGTAGGCGGCGAGCAGTCGTCGCGCCTCGGGCAAGTCGACGGCGGGGAGCCCCACCAGGCCGCCTTGGAATGCGCCGCCCTGTGCGACGTCGTTCAGGCTGCCCGCGATGTCGTACAGCCGCTCCCTGACCCTCGCAAAATCCAGGTCCAAGGTGGCCCACGAGCCGTCTGACAGTTCCACCGCGTTGCCCAATTTGTAGTCCCCATGAATCGGAGTGCATGGCAGTTCGACCTCCTTCCGGAGCTTGGAAAGCTCGCCAGTCAGTCGGCGCATCCGGCGCACGACCGGCTCGCTGCAGGGTCCGAGCCTGCGGCGTGTGAAGCCGACCGAGTAACGCAGTTGGCCGAAGGTTCTGTGGTCGTCGAGGGGTTCGGGCGGACTGGGCTCCCAGACTGCTTTGAGCGCAGTGTGAAGGCATCCGAGCTCCTCGAATAGGCGGACGTAGGAGTCCTCGTCCGCCCGGGGCTGGACGTGATCGATGAACTCCTCAATCTCAGCCCAACGATCAGCGACCCTCAGGAGGTCGCAGCCGGAAATCCGAATCGGCCGAGCGACGCGGACTTGCGTCCGCTGGAGCCGCTCCCGCAGGCGCCGCAGTCCCGCTACCCGGCCGCGGCGGACCCAGGGCCTATGAACCCGGAGGACAACCGGCGGCTCAGCGTCTATCCGCAGGTTGAGGTTGAACCCACCGCCGATGTCTGCCCATCCGGCCCCTCGCGCGACGCGGTCGATCAGGGTCGAGGCGGCCGGGTCATCTGCGCTGGCTCTAGGTCCGAACCAGCGCGGCAAGGGAGGGGGAGAGGTCGAAGCTTCGATTCCGGTCATGGCAACGGCCCACAAGCGCACCCAAGGAAGGGTTCGCCGGCGAACATGGCGCAATCTTGCCGCGACGCTATGACAGTCCCTGTGCGGCCGCGGTTGTCATTGCGTCCACCGCGACCAGCGCAGCACCGGTCGAGGCGAGGATCGGATTCCACGGTGACTGGCTACTACCGCCCTCGCTTACCCACCGCTCTGCGGCCTCCGGCAGATAACTCTCCGCGTCAAACCCTGCCACGTATTAATGCTGGCACACCGGCTCGGCTGATGGTTGACATCGCCGCTTCTTCTAATGCTTAAGACCGGCACCGGGTGGGACCATAGGCGGCATGGCCAGGTTCTATACGTTCGCGGAGGTCCTCACCCCCGAGCATATTCAGTGGGAGGCGCACGCCCGCGGACTCGGGTGCGGGCGTGAGTCAGGGCTTGTCCTGCAGGAAGTCCTCGACCGCAACGGCGGTCGTTACGAGATCACGATGCCGATAGGCGAGCGCATCCGCGAGCAGGCGCGCATCTGCGCTCAGGGATCCGCCGACGACGAGATAGCGCGAATTACCAGTCTGTCCGAGGTGACCATATCCCTAGAGCACCTGCGCGGTCTCGACCCGAGCACGCGCATCGTGTGCGGGTATGGCCTTGACGACTTCACTGACGCCGAACGCGGTCGGCTACCCCGCGACGAAGGCCCCGCCGATCCAGCCAGGGTGTTCGAGGGTCCCTTCGACCCCGCCAACCCAAGGCGCATCCTGCGGACGTCTGCCGACGGCTGATCTGTGAAGCCATAGTGAGGTTCGGCGAGCGATAGCCGGGTTATCCGCCGGACAACTACCCAGCCACTGCGTAGCATCATGGGCCGGCGGCCGCGGACCGCTACCTCAATCTCCTAGACCACATGTCGCACATCAGCTGGCGGAAATCCGTCGCACATCAGTCGTCCGATCACAGGCTTCTCTGATCGATGCAGATGAGCCTAGGGTCGATGCTGGCATTTGCGAATGCGCGTTCCCGACGGGGCTGTGCTGGTGTCGAGCAAGTCGCAGGCTGGGCCAGCTGGGGTGTCCTTCTGCCAGTGGATCTCGCACCTATCTGGGCATCGCGCCCGTCACGGGCCAGCCGGTTAAGATCATCACCGAGACCTGATGGAACGGTACCGATTCCTTTCGCCGGGCGGCCAGGTCTACCTGATTGACAGCCTTTGCAGGCGAGAGAATCAGGAGCGAGCACGTGACCGAACTGGATAGAGCCCTGAGCAGCACCCTGGCGGTCCTTCAGAAAGTGCAGCCCGGCGACCTGGATGCACCGACGCCGTGCGCATCCTGGGACGTTCGCGCGCTGATCAACCACTTCATCGACACGGCCCGCTGGTGGGCCGGTGTCGTCAGCGGCACTAGCGAGTCCACCGACGCGGACTACACCGCCGGTGATTTCGTCGCCGAATACGAGGAGAGCGCCCGGATGGCGGCGGCGGCGTTCGACGCCGATGGCGTGCTCGGCCGGATGATCCGGCTGCCGTTCGGCGAGTTCCCGGGCGCTGCCGTGCGGAGCATGGCGGCCCTCGATCAATTCGCTCACGGCTGGGACCTGGCCCGCGCTATCGGCTACCCGGGCGACCTGGACCCCGAGCTGGCGACCGAGCTGCTCGCCTCGGCACGGCTGGCGATCACCGACGGTTTCCGCGGGCCGGACGGGCAGGCTCCGTTCGGGCCCGTCGCGCCCGCGCCGGCCGGGGCCGCGCCCGCGGACCAGCTCGCCGCCTACCTCGGCCTGCCCGTGTGACTGATGCCGGATAGCGCGGCTTTCGGCCGGGACACGGAGCCGTTCCGGCGCGAGCTGTTCGCGCACTGCTATCGGATGCTCGGCTCGGTCGCGGACGCCGAGGACCTGGTCCAGGAGACCTACCTGCGCGCCTGGCGCTCGTACGACAGCTTCGAGGGCCGGTCCTCGGTGCGCACGTGGCTGTACCAGATCGCTACCAATGCGTGCCTCACGGCGCTGTCCCGTCGCGATCGCCGGGTGCTGCCGTCGGGACTATACGACGCGGAGCCGGATCCGGCGGTATGGCCCGAGGACGCCGGACCGGACGTTGCGTGGCTCGACCCGGTCCCGGACACGCTGGCGATCCCGGAGGCGGCCGACCCGGCGGTCATCGTCACCGCCCGCGAGAGCCTGCGGCTGGCACTCATCGCGAGCCTGCAGTATCTGCCGCCCCGGCAGCGCGCCGTGCTCGTCCTGCGCGACGTGCTCGAGTTTCCCGCCGCGCAGGTCGCGGTCATGCTCGACACGACGACGGCGTCAGTGAAGAGCGCGCTGCAGCGGGCCCGCGCCCGCCTGGAGGAAGTAGCCCCCGCAGCTGATCAGATCACCGAGCCGGACATACCGCAGGCGCGGGCGCTGCTGGATGAGTACATTGCCGCGTTCGAGAACGCCGACGCCGCTGCCCTCGAGCGGCTGCTGGTCGAGGACGTCATCCTGGAGGCGACGCCGCTGCGGTCCTGGTTCTCGGGCCGACGTACCTGCATCCCGTTCCTGCGCGACCGCCTACTCGGCGCCGCCGGCGACTGGCGGATGCTGGCCACCGGCGCCAACGGCCAGCCCGCCGCCGCGGTGTACGCGCGGGACGCTGACGGGCAGCTGCAGCCCTACGGCGTCTGCGTGCTGACCGTGACCGACCGCGGGATCAGCCAGGTTACCTCGTTCGGAAATCCCGGCCTGCTCGCGTTGTTCGGTTTTCCTCCCGAGCCGGGTATGACCGGACCATTGACACCCACCTGGATTTAGTCGTCATCCCGGTCTCCGACGTGGACCCGGCCAGGGCCCCGACCCTCCCGAGACATCGCATTGGAGCGGGCGAAGGGAATCGAACCCTCATGACCAGCTTGGAAGGTGTGTCGCAACACTGCCAGTCTGTGCCTGAACTGCCGCTTCGCGGGCCTGCCGGTGACCGCGGGATACCGCCAGTCGCCGTGGTTAATGGCACGCTAATGGCACGGTGATCTTGGAACTCAATCGCATTCCAGCTGGAGGCAGCAACTCACGGCGGCGGATCGGTTGCATCGGCCTGCCTAGGCGGCCGGGTCAGTCAGGCGTGCGACATTAGCCTTGCGGGGAGATGGTGATCATGTCATCCGAGCACGACGAACCGGCGTTCTTGCTACCTGCTGGCGAAGAGGAAGTGCCGGTGAACGAACTTGCGCGACGCCAGGGTGTCCGGCCGGTGGAGTCGGTGGATGACATGGCCAGGCCTGGGGTGTTCTCCTCTGACGACGAGTGGGAGGAATTCCTGGACGACCTCTACACTTCGCGCCACTCTGGCCTGGCGTGAGTTTCGTCGTCCTGGACACCGACGTCGCGTCGGCGAGTCTGCACAGCCGCCTCGTGGACCCGTTGATATCCGGTAGCCCGTCGGGTGCGGCGGCTCTTAGCATCGGCAGGTGATCTACCAGCACCCCCTGGCTTACCTGCTCGGCCTGCAAGGCGTTGCCCTGCTTCGCGCCTACAACGGCGAGTACGACCGCGAGTTCACCGAGGCCAGGATCGCCGAGATCCGCGCGCTGCTCGACTGCGCCAGCGAGTTCGGCGACGGCGCCACGGTCCGCCCGATCACGGCGGCCCAGGGCTACGACGTCTGGGCCGAGTACTACGACGGGCCGAACGACCTGATTGACCTTGAGGAGCCGATCATCCGGCCGATCATCGACCGCCTGCCGATCGGGCCGGCCCTCGACGCTGCCTGCGGCACCGGCCGCCACGCGGCCTACCTGGCAGCCAAGGGCCACTCGGTGATCGGCGTGGACGGCTCGGCGAAGATGCTCGCCATCGCCAGGACCAAGGTTCCCGGCGCGGACTTCTGCCAGGGTGACCTGCGGGCGCTGCCGGTCGCGGACCAACAGGTCGATCTCGTCACGATCTCGCTGGCGCTCACCCACGTGCCCGAACTGGCCCCGGTGCTGGCCGAATTCGCGCGGGTGCTGCGGCCGGGCGGGCACCTGGTGATCGCCGACTCACGGATGGACTATCCGCTGGTCCTGGCGATGCCCGACGGCAGCTACGGCTACCTGCCGCACCGCAGCCGGATGACCAGCGAGTACCTCACCGCCGCGCTGCCGCTCGGCTTCGAGGTCCGCCACTGCGAAGAGCTGCGCGCTGCGCCGGCTTCGTGTTCCCCTGCGGGGCCGTTGCGGGTCGGCGCCCCGTACCAGGACCCGGCCGACGCGCCGCCGCCCGAGCGGGTGCTGCCCGCGCATCCGTCAGACATCTGGGCATTGCGCGCCTGGTACCCCGCTGCGGCTGCCGCCGCCTACAACGGCGACCCGATCCTGATCTTCTGGGACTTTGAGCTGGGTTAGTCCGGGGACGTCTCACCAGCCGTGGCCACGCCGCCTGTTATCTCCCTTTTCCTCGCAGGCGCCAAAAGCGAACGAGCGGGTGCCGGGTCTAGGTTGGCGAAGCCATCGCGCAGCGACGCCCGGAGGGCGACCTAGACGCGGTGAACACGAGTTGGACAATCAGGAGCGAGGAAGACGGCTCTGTGCAGCTCGCCCAGATTGCGCTGGTGAGTTTCTTGATCTTGCGAGCCATGGCGTGCTGGTGGCGCGCCCATGCCGGGCGGGCGTCCCGAACGCAGAGCCCGGCGGCGGGCGCGCCAGCGGTGCCGCGCAGCGGCGCCGTTCTTGATCTAGGGAAGGCGTAATTCGGCAGTGCACTCGCGATGGGTCGGCTAGGCGGACTGGTTCTGATTCCGGCTCGGGTCGGCCGGGTCGCCGTGCTAGAGGCCGGGTCGCCGTGCTAGAGGTAGGCCACTTCGCTGCCTCGACTGGAGCAGGGCTCAAAGACCTGATGGCGCGCATCGGACACGACAGCGAGCGGGCCGCGATGATCTATCTGCACGAGACGCGCGGTGCGGATCTGGCCATCACGGCCGCCTTCGATGAACACGTGAAGTCCGCTCGTGATCGGGACGGCGAGGGGTCCGCGTGAGACCGGCTAATGGCACGCTAATGGCACGCGGGGACTTCGGCCGGTACTAGAAGCCAGTCGGCTACATCTCGATCATGGCTCTGAGCTGGCGTTTCGGGTTGGAGCGGGCGAAGGGAATCGAACCCTCATGACCAGCTTGGAAGGCTGGGGCTCTGCCATTGAGCTACGCCCGCGCGACGGCAAAGCCGCCATCGGTAGCGTACCGGGTAAGCCCGGGTAATCAGGCCGCTGACTCTAGGCCTGGGTGGGCCTCATGAGGTGAAGAACTCCGCCAGGACCGGCGCGAGTGCGCCTGGGTCCACCGCATGCGTCTGACCTTCCAGTATCCGGAGCTGGGCCTGCGGAATCGCCTGGCTCAACACCAGCGCAGTATCCGGCATGAACGGAAGGCCCGCGTCGCCCGACATCACCAGCGCAGGCACCGAGACTTGCGAGGCCAGCTCAGCTGGCACCGACCAGGGCTCGCCCAGGATTGCGGCGTGGTCGTAGGCCAGAGTCGCCGCGATGGATTCCATGCCGGGCCAGAACGGCGCGCGGCGCATGCCCTCGACTTGCTCGGCGGGTGTGCCGATGAACCGCATGAACAGCGCCACCGCGTCGCCTCTGCGGTTGTCGGCCAGGGCCTCGCTCAGCTGCCTGAGGTACTGGCTCCACGATTCCTGCGCGCGAGGATCGTTGTTGTACGGAGCCTCGTACATAGCGATCTTGCTGACCTTGCCACCGAGCCTGATGGCAGCCAGCATGGCCAGCGGCCCGCCGGACGAATGCCCGTACAGGAACGCTGAGCCGCCGGCGTGGTCTATCAGCGCCTCGATGTCGTCGATCTCCCGGTCAACCGCATAGGGAAGTGTGTCGCCGCTCTCGCCTCGGCCACGCCGGTCGTAGCCGAACACCGTGAAGTGGGGCGCGAGGAGCCCGGCCAGCTCCGTCTTGCCACCGGCCGAGTGGACGGTCAGCGCGCCGTCGACCAGGATCAGGGCCGGCCCGGTGCCCTGCTTGTCGTAAGCGATCTTTGTGCCGTCGCGTGAGCTGAGTGCGTCCATGGAGGCAATCTTGCTCGCCGGTTCTGACAGCCCCTGCGGCCCCCGCGACACAGTGTCCCGGGCCGCGCGTGTGGACGGGTGACCGAGCCAGGCAACCCCGTTACGTAATCGGAGGCAGCTCCTGCCCGGGCCCTTGCGCGCTACGGAAGAGGTCGCCTTGCTTGGCCACCCGGGCGAGAATGGTGCGGATCGTGAAGCCGTCCGGGCGGAGGGCCGGGTCGTCGAGCTCATCCCAGGTGATCGGCGCGGATACTGGTGCACCGGCGGCTGCGCGCGGGCTGTAGGGGGCGACTAGCGTTTTGTTGCTGACGTTCTGCGTGTAGTCCAGGCGCGCGCGGCCCGACCGCTCGCTCACGTCCCACTTCCAGCTGATCAGGTCGGGCACCACGGCGCCGACAGTCTTGGAGAGCTGCTCGACCCAGATCCGGGTGTCGCGATAGGTCAGTCCGCCTGTGACCGGAATCCAGATCTGGATGCCGCGTCGGCCGGTGACCTTCGGCTGCGCGCTCACGCGCAGGTGCTCCAGCGCTGTCCGGTGCAGGCGGGCGAGGACGAGCACGTCTTCCCAGGAGGTCGCGCTGCCCGGGTCGATATCGATCAGCGCGTAGGTCGGGCTGTCCGGCTCAGCCGTGCGCGAGGTCCAGGCATGCCATTCCAGCGCCCCGTAGTTCGCCGCCCAGATGAGCGCAGCGGGCTCGTCGATTACCAGGTACGTTGTCGTGCGGCCGGGCTTGGCGTCGGGATCCTGCCAGCGAGGTAGCCAGGCGGGAGCGTGGTCGGGCAGCTGCTTGTTCCAGAACCCCGGCTTCGAAGCACCGCCGGGAAACCGGTTCATATTCAGCGCGCGGCCTGCGAGGTAGGGCAGGACAACCGGCGCGATCTGCGCCGAGTAGCGGATCAGCTCGCGCTTAGTCACCGCGGGCTCGCGGTTGCGGCCGGGGAACAACTCCTTATCCAGGTTGGTCAGCCTGAGCGAGCGACCGAATACCTGCCAGGTGCCCTGCTGGCCCAGGTCGTTGAGGGACTGGATTTCGTCCTCGGTTGGGGGCGGAACGGGGCGCGGCCGCAGCTGGACTGAGGCCTGGTCGGCGGGCAGGTCGGACCGCCACATCCGGTCAGGGTCGGCCTTCACCTCGTCGTTGGTGCGGCCGGTGAGGACCGACCGCGGGTAGTCCTCAGCGTCCCAGCCCTTAACCGCGTAATCGTCGTCCTTGTGGATGAGGAGCCACTGGTTCTGCTCGTCGCGGCCGCGGCCGGTCTGGACCAGGACGAACTTGCCCTTGAGCTTCTGGCCGCGGACCTCGGCGTGCAGTTCACCGCCTGACACGGCCTCGACGGGATCGTCTGTCTCGTAGGGCTCCCAGGTGCCCGTATCCCAGACGATTACGTCGCCGCCGCCATACTCGCCGTGCGGGATCACGCCCTCGAAGTCGATGTATTCGATCGGGTGGTCCTCGACGTGCACGGCCAGGCGCCTTGCCTTCGGGTCGAGCGTGGGACCGTTGGGCACGGCCCAGCTCGCGAGTACCCCATCCATTTCGAAACGCAGGTCGTAGTGCCGGCGGCGCGCGCGATGCCGCTGTACGACGAAGCGCAGGGGCTCGCCGGCCTGACTGGCCTCGGCAGTCTGGGCGGCGGGTGATGGCTTGGTGGCGCCCGCTGGCTCAGGGGTGCGGCCAAAGTCGCGTTTCGCCTGGTAGGTGCCTAGCCTCTCGGCCGAGGCCGGCGCCTTGCGTGGCCTGGCGCGCGTGGTCTTGCCGGTGTTCCCCGACTTCCCGGTGCTCGCGCCGCCCGACGGTGCCATAAAAGTGATGTTCCCATTGCCCGCGGAGATGGCCAATGGGGCTGCCGCTGGACAGCGTGGCGGCGGCCGCCGCGCCGCCGAGGAACGCGGTTACCGCCAGCCGTCCCTAAACCGGTAGTCGTCGGGCTCGCTGCCGTGGTGGCGGGCATGCCCAATGCGCTCGTTGTAACCACGCCGAGCCTGTCGATGCCAGAACTGCCAGCCAGGGGGAGCCGGGGGCCACGCCGGGTTCGGCTGCCAGCCCGGCGGGGGAGTCCAGCCGGGCGGAGACTCGGGCCAGCCAGGTGGCGGGTTGAACCGCTCGCGGCCGTCGTCTGTCTCCTCGGCGACCGGGGCGGCGGTGGTATGCCGTCGCCGTGGCCGTGCGGCTCGCGAAGTGTCCCGCAGGACGCTGTAGACGATGTAGCCGACCAGGCCGACCATGATCACCCAGATCACGATGGTGAGATGGACCGCCAGCAATACGCCAGTGACGATTACCCACGCAATAAGCAGGCCGATCCACTTGACCTTCGGATTCCGGGCATAACGCGTCGAACTGTCATGACGGTCATATTCGCCGTTGGTCTCGGGTAGGTGATCGTATTCACGCTCAGCGCCGGCCCAGCTATCGTATGGGCGGCCGCTCTCAGGACGGCGATCATGCTGGCGCTGGTCCTCAGCCCACCAATCGTATTGACGGTCGTTCTGAGCCCAGCGATCGTTCTCACCGTCACTTCCGGCCCAGCGATCCACTGGCCTCTGCGTTCCTTCCTGCCGCGCGCGCCGCGTGATCTGTCATCCAGCCTTCGTCACCAGGCTGCCAGACTATCGGGGCTGGCGGCGGACCTCAGGCCGGACGGATCAGCCAGCAGCCAGAAGGTAATTCCGGCTATGAGGTTGGCCATGGGCGACCGGAGCTAAGCGGCGCCCTTGCGGGTTGTGGGCTTCGTCCCCGCGCTACGGCGCCCGGCCGCCGTCCTGCCACTCGACTGGGATGAGTTGCCGGATTTGGACGAGCCCCCCGACCGCGACGAGCCCCCCGAGCGGGACGAGCCGGACGAGCCGCCCGAGCGGGATGGGCTCTTCTGGCCGGTGGTTCTGCTGCCGTCCGTCCGGGCGGAGGCCGGACTACGCGCGGGAGCGCGGCCGCCCGCCGCTCGCGACTTGCCGTCCGCCCGCCCTGACTTGGTTGCACCGAGGCTGGCCTGCAGCGCATCCATGATGCTAGTGACATTGGTCGGCTGCGGGGGCTCGCTGGCGGGCGTGATCTCTTTGTTGTTCTTTTTCGCGACGATGAGCTTGTTCACCCGGTCTGTGTACGTATCCCGGTAGTCGGAGGGCTTCCACGGCCCGCTCATCGCCCCGATCAGCTGAGTCGCCATCCGCATCTCCTGCGGCGAGGCGCCGATCCGCCCTGGGAGATTCTCGATCTGGTTGCGTGGATTGCGCACCTCATCGGCGAAGAACAAGGTCTCCAGCACCAGCAGTTCGCCGTCGGCGCGCACCGCCGCGAGGTATTCCTTGCCGCGCATGACGAAGCTCGCGATCGCCACCTTGCGCGACTCGGCCATGGCATCCCGGAGCAGCGCATACGTCTTCGTGGCTTCGTTGCCGCCCGGCCCGAGGAAGTATGCCTTGTTAAAGTAGATGGGGTCGATTTCGTCCAGATCCACGAACGTGACGACAGCCATGGACCTGGACTGGCCCGGCGCGACTGAGTCGAGTTCTTTCTGGTCGAGCACGACGTAACGTCCGCCGCCGACGTCCGCGCCCCGCACGATGTCGGAGTAGCCGACCTCCGCGCCAGTGCGCTCGTTGATGCGCTGGTAGCGGATGCGGTCTGAGGTGCCCTGCTCGAACTGATGAAACGTCGGCTCGTGGTCTTCCGTCGCAGAGTAGAGCCGGACCGGCACGGTCACGAGCCCGAACGACAGCACACCCGACCAGATTGCGCGCGCCACGGTGCTTTCCTTCCCTCGCTAGCTGGCTTGTTGTTCCCTCTACCCGTTCACTCATCACGGTCCACCAAGGCCGTCTCACAAGCTGAGACAGGGACGTTGATCCGCTACCAGCAGCTTCTGGCGAGTCGCCAGGCCGTCGAGGACGAGCCCGACATTACGAGCTGGGCCGACCTCCAGGCCGCTCAGGCCGCGTACGAATCGGGCGCGCGAAAGGTCGACTTCAGCTGCGACCCATGGACGGCTACTAGCCGCCCCGCATGGACTCCCTGGGCCGCTCGATACCTCGCGCCAAGCACGGCATGCGATGAGTGAAGCCGAGCGCATCGAGGACCCGGCCGCCCAAGTCTGAGATTTCGGGGCCTGTCGGAGGATCCCCCGCTACTGTTCGTGACGTGCAGCACATGGTCCGTGGGCTACGCGTCAACGTGGTCCACCTGATAGCCGTTGCCGCCCTGGCGCTGACTCTTGCGGCGATGGTCCTAGCGAGCGACCACACCCCGCCACCGCCCAGGCTGTACGGGCCGTTGCCAGGAGTGAAGCTGCCGCCGGTGACCATCGCGGCCCGGCCAGCTCCCGCACCCAGTCATCACCCGTCGCGGTAATTCCGGCCCGTGCCATAGTGCGCGAACACGGACTGGCTGCAGGATCGAGCACTCAAATACCATGACCTCGTGGCCAGGTCCGGTACAGCCGCCCGTCTTGCTCGAATCCTGACGGTGGCATGGCAGCCCAAGAACGAGCGGCATGTATGGCTGGCCGCTGCTGGGTACGGGCTCTTCATGGGTCTCGCCTTCGGGGCCGCTGCCGTGCTCTTTGGTCCCTCGTCTCAAGCACTAGGCCGAGGCCTGATCTTCGGCGGTGTTTGGGGCGTCTTAGCTGGTCTCAACAGCCGGCATCGCCTTCACAAGCGACAGGATGCCCAGCGGCGGTAGCCTGCGCGATCGCAGCGGGGTCGGCCGCTCTCCCGTACCATTGGACGTCGGCCCCAAGGGACGCGCAGGAGGACATGGCAGTTCTGGACGTCGAATGCGTGATCGGAGCTCAAGGGTGCTCGTTCGAATGTCCTGACTTTGGTAGCACGCTGGGGAGCACGTTGTACGAAATTCCAGTCTGTTAGGCCGGCACCGTCACTGGAGTATCCGCACGTCAGAAGCACGGGATGTAGCGCAGCTTGGTTAGCGTGCCTGCTTTGGGAGCAGGAGGTCGCGGGTTCGAATCCCGCCATCCCGACCAGGTCAGAGGCAATTTCTCAGCATGACCAAGATCTCCGGGAACCAATGGCCGGGAACCATGCGCGCGGCCAGCGGTCCCGCTGTAGTGTCCCGCCATGGGACGGGCGGCTACCGATACGGTCATGTTCGATCACGAGGGCAGCGCCTGCAGGGACAAGTACCACCGACGCTGCACCGGCCGCTGGCGCGGGGTTGTAAGCCTCGGCACCGACCCGGAAAGCGGCAGGCGCATCCGGCGCAAGGTCTCGGGTGGCAGCAAGGACGAGGTCATCGGCAAGCTGCGCAAGTTGCACGACGACCTGGGCAAGGGCGTCCGGCCGCGAGCGGGCTACACGCTCAAGTCGGCCGTAGACGACTGGATCGAGAACGGGCTGCCGGGACGGTCGGCCAAGACGATCTCCACCTACCGTGAGGTCACCGGCCCGGTGCTGAACCTCATCGGCAGCAAACGCCTCACCGAGTTGTCCGCTGACAATGTCAGGGCCGCGCTCGCTGCCGCAGGCAAGACACGCTCCAGCCGAACGGTGGAGATCGCGCACCGCTGCCTGGTCCGGGCTATCAATCACGCGCAAGCCGCAGATCTCGTCGGCCGTAACGTCGCCGCACTCATCAGTCCGCCGCAGGGGAGGGCCCCCGGCCGCCAGTCGAAGTCGCTAACAGTGCTTCAGGCGCGGCACCTGGTCCACGCGGCGGAGACAAAGGACTCTCGGTTGTACGCGTACATCGTGCTGTGCCTCACTACGGGCATCCGGACCGAGGAAGCCAGGGCACTGCAATGGACCGAGGTCGACCTGGTCAGGGGGAGCATCGCGGTGTACCGGAGCGTGCGGGCCCGCGGAGTCGTCAAGACCCCGAAGTCCCGCCGCAAGCTAGCGATCCCGGAACTGGCCGTTCAGGCCCTTGAGCACCAGGCGGAGCAGCAGGCCAAAGACAAGGTTGCTGCGGGCTCGAGGTGGAAGGAGACCGGCCTGGTATTCACCTCCACCGTTGGTACGGCGCTCGACGCAGCCCATGTCCGGCGGGCCTTCAAAAACGCTTGCGAGGCCGCCGGAATCGGGCGGAACTGGACGCCGCGCGAGCTCCGCACCTCGTTCGTGTCGGTGATGTCAGCCAGCGGAGCGCCGATCGAGCAGATCGCGCGCCTCGTCGGCCACACGACGACCGCGACAACTGAAGAGGTCTACCGCAAGCAGATCGACCAGGCTGCCATGGCGGGGCCGGAGATCCTCGACACGATCTTGAAACCTCCCAGGCGCGTGGTGCGCTCCGAGAAGTGACCTGGCGCGCACTCGGTGTCCGTCGCCAGGTTACGTACCGGCTGGGGATCTTTAGACTTTGAGGGACCATCTCATCAACCTGAGGTTTGCCTGTGTCTACCCGCCGCCCGTCGCCATGGCTCCGAGTGCGCGCCTGCGCGCTGGGGCTGTTTAGCTCGGTCGGCTCCTTCGAACTGACGATGTCGCCCGTCACCACAGCACTGCCGCCGCACCACCTGCTGCTGGCGTACGCCAGCGCCGCCCTGATCGGTCTGCCGGTGACAGTGGCCGCCTGGCCGCGGACGGTGATTAAGAAAAACGTTGCCAACAACATCCTGTTTAGCTTGTTACTGGCCGAGGGCGAACAGGCGTTCTAATCTTAGGCAGTGGCTAGGACTGAGGCCGACCGGCTGACGCTGGCGGTGCTGTCCGGGGTCGTAGGCCGCCGGGTCCAGTACCGCGAGCTGACAGTGCAGGAGAAGGCCGACGCGATCGCCGAGATCCGCACAGTGACCACCAGGCCGGATCTGCTGGCCGAGGAAGCCGGGCTCCTTCTGGGCGTCGGGCCGTCCCGGGCCCCGCTGGAGGTCGATCGCCACGAGCGCATGGCCGAGCTGCTCATCGAGGCGTTCGACCTGGATCTGGCCGAGGTCGAGAAGTGGGCCGCGGTCGGCCGGAAGCGCGCCGAAGATGCGCAGGCCATCCCGTACACCGGAGCGCGGGCCCAGTAACGCCGAGGGCCCTGGCGCGGGTAGCCTTCCCACCACACCAGGGCCCTCATCGAAACAGTGCTCGTCAGCCGATCATCGCGCCCTAGACATCCCAGGAGCTTGAAATGTCAAGCGGCGGTCTTGAGTTCCTGGCTGGCGTGCTGGGGCCAGGCAGTGTTCTCGTCGTAGAGCGTGCGGGCTTTGAGGCAGCCGTGCAGGATGCCGGTGAGCCGGTTGGCGAGGTGGCGCAGTGCGGCCCGGTGGCCGACCCCGCGGGCGCGCTGGGCGTCGTAGCAGGCCCTGGCGCCGGGCGAGGCGTTGAGGGCGGCGAACGCCTGGCCGTCGAGGGCGTCGCGGAGCCGGTCGTTGTGCACGTACCGGGCCATCACGGCTTTCCTCTTCCCGGACTGGCGGGTTATCGGGCTGGTGGCCGCATAATTCTTACGGGCCTTAGCGGAGGCGTAACGAGCAGGGTCGTCGCCGAACTCGGCCAGCACCCGGGCGCCGAGAACCGGTCCCAGGCCGGGCTGGGACCTGATGATCTCAGCGTCCGGGTGCTGACTGAAATGCGCGTCCACCTGCCCCTGCAGCACCTTGATCTGCTCGCTGAGGGTGGTGATCACCGCGATCAGCGACCGGACCACCGCGGCGCTCGCGGCGGTGACCTGCGGCGGCTGGGCGAGCTGGCGGCTGCGCAGCGCCGCCCGGATCGCAGCGGTCTTGTCCGCCCGGTCACGGCGGCGGGCGCGCCTGAGCGCGGCGTCGATCTGGGCGGTGGTCAGCTTCGCGGCCGAGGCCGGGTCCGGTGCCCTGGCCAGCAGCTCCAGCGCGTCGGCGGCATCAAGGTCCTCGAAGGCAGCCAGCGCGGCGGGGAAGAAGTCCCGCAGCTGGTGACGCAGCCGCTGGACGTGGCGGGTCCGTTCCCAGATCAGCGTCTTATGCGCGCGGGCCACGACCTTGACCGCCTGCGCGGCCGGGCTGTCCCCGGCCACCGGCCGCAGCTGATGCGCATCAGTGCGCACCATGTCCGCCAGTGCATGCGCGTCACCGGTGTCGCTTTTACCTCCCGACACCCCGTGCCGTTCCCGGTACCGGGACGTCTGCAGCGGGTTGATCCCGAACACCAGGTACCCCGACGCTGCGAGCGCCTGGACCCACAAGCCCCGGTCAGTCTCGATCCCGACCTGCACCTGCACGCCAGTGTCATCAGCGTCCTCGCCGAGCTGCTCGCCGATCATCGCGTGCAGCCGGGCCATCCCCGCCGCGCCCTCAGGCAGCCGCGCCCTGGCCAGCACCCGCCCCGAGGCATCCATCACCTCGACGTCGTGATGATCCTCGGCCCAGTCATCGCCCACGAACAGCACATGCACTCCCGTCCTCGACGCCACACCGTCCACGGCAGCCTGCGGGAGAACCATCAGCGACCTAATAAACCAGTGCTCACGCCACGGCGGCGGGCACGACATCCCAGCAGCGATCTACTCTCCCGGCCACCGGCAGGGGCACGATCTAGGGCTAGGGCTTCCCGAAGGAACCCGGGAGACACGAGTGCTCACCTGCCGGCGGCTACCAAGACCCGAGTCTGCCGGACAGGCCGACCCGTTAGCTCTTATTAGGAGATCGAGACGATCTGCAGCTCGGGGACGGTGATCGACCCGCCCAGCGTCGTGGTGTAGGTCAGCGATCCCTCAACCGAGACCTTCGCGGTGAAGTAATGGCCAACCTGGAGCGGGGCGACCTGCGAGTCATCGTTCGACCCGTCGAAGACGGTGTTGGTGTTCGGGTTGCTGGCAGGGCCCGCGTCAGCGCGGAACTCGTCGGCCCCGGTGTTGGCGTCGTGCTGGATTATCGTGCCGGTGACAGTGAACGTCCAGCCGACGTAGTTGTCCGGGTTCTCTTGGACGAGCTGCCAGGTGTAGCTAGACACCGGAGGGTAGGTCGGCGGCGGTGGCGGCGGAGGCGACGGGGACGGGCTGTCACCAGGGCAGTAACCGCTGGTCACGTCCGACGGGAGGCACTGGTTACCACCCGGGTCGGTGAACTCGGGGACTGGCGACGTGGTTGCCTGTACGGCGGGCTGCTGCGTCGTAACGGCCGGGGTGCGGCTGGCGGCAGGCTTGTTGCCCTTCGGGCTGAAAATGGCGCCAATCACGCCCAGCACGACGATGAGGCCGAGGACGCTGCCGACCGCGATCAGCGTGATGCGGAGGCCCCGGCGCTTCCGAGGCGGCGGCGGCCCCGCCGGGGGCATGAACTGTGTCGGGGGCTGCTGCGGGGGTGGCGGAAAGTACGGGGGCTGCTGGTCACCATAGGGCGGCTGCTGCGGTGGCACGCCGTACGGGGGCTGCTCGCCGAATGGGGGCGTCCTCGGATCGTCTGTTGTCACTCTGAATCCCCTCCTTGCACGCGATTGCACGCATGCATGACTGATTGACGGGTTACAGCTCGGGATGGTTTACCTGTGCGAAGTTCGCCTGGCTGATGGTGATCATGCGGTGCTAATGCCGGGCGTCTCTTGGGGAGCTGCTCGGCCTGGCCGCCTGCCGGTATCCGGGCCGCTCAAGCGAGCGAAGGGCCCGACACGGCCGCGAGCCCGGCGGAAGGCTCGATTACAGAGAGTCGCCCAATTCAGCGAGTATGAACGGGGGCCCTGGCGCGGGTCACCTTCCCCCCACCAGGGCCCTGACAATGCCAGACAGTGGCGGTCAGCCGGTTAGGGCTCCGAGTTCGCAGCCGCTCATCCACTGCGAGGCAACGTCGCCAGTGGGCATCTGCTCGATCTCGGTAACCTTGCAGTCTTCCGCGGCTTGCCCGACCGACGAATTCGCGAGGGCGATGGACTTGCCCGCAGTTTCGCCATCAGTGAATGACTTCTGGCTGATCTGTGAGGTTGCCGGTGACTTCGGCTTCGGGGTCGAGCTGCTCCCGCACGCCGAGATTCCGGCGAGAGCGAGCGCGGCCGAGGCAACCGCGAGAGCGATACGCCTCACGCCTTGCACCCCGCCTTGACACCCATGAAGAACCAGCCCTCGCGCCCCTTGGCCGCGCTGTTCTTCCACTGCGGGAACTCGACCAGGTCAGCGGTAGGCACGAAGCTGCTGGTGATCCCCTCAGTTTCTGACTGGCATAGTGCCTCGGCCGCGCCCTTGCCGTCCTGGTTCATCGTGGTGAGGAAGATCGTCTTACCGATGACCTGGCCGTACCTGTAAGCCTTTCTCTGGGTCATGCTCTGCTGCTGGCTCCCCCCGCATGCCGAGATTCCGGCCGCGACGGCGAACCCTGCCAGGACGATGGCGATCCGCTTTGCTGCCATGGCTAGAACTTCCACTCGGCCGTGGGAGCACCAGAACCGATGCCGGGGCTGAACTCGATGGTGCCGTGTGACGTGGCGTCGAACACGAGGTAGCCGCTGATCGAAGCGCCAGCCTGGAGCGAGTTGCTGGAAGCGTTCAGGCTCTGGTCGCTGTGCGGTGCCTCGAATACGTGCCCCGAGGACCACGAGTACTGCTGACCGTTGCTGGCCACGTCCGTGAAGTCTGTGACATCGGGAACGTCGAACGCATCCACCGTCTTGATCGCGTGAACGGTGATAGGGACGGCGATGTAATCGCCGTTCTGCGGGGCGTCCGAGAATTGGTCGGCGGCCTGATTGGTGACCTCGGGCGCGCCCAGGGTGAGCGTGTACGAGGGGCCGTTGTTACCGTTGATCGTCACGGTCTGTCCGAACTGGGAGACAGTCGGCCCAGCAGGTGCCGAGGTCGCCGCAGGAGCGCTGTTGTTGCTGGCCGCTGGCGGCTGCGACGTGGACGAGCTGGCCGGGGTGTTCTTGTTCCCGCTGCTGGACGCGACTGCCGCGATGACGATGATCAGGACGAATGCGCCGACTATGCCGAGGATGACGTTCCGGGTGCGGTGCGACTTCCTCGGGGCGCCTCGCTGCTGCCCGCCCGGCTGCTGCCACTGGTACGGCCCGGTCGGCGGCTGTTGGGGACCGCCCTGCTGGGGGCCGCCGTATCCGGCCTGTGGTGGCGGGAAGTACTGAGGCTGCTGCTGGCCATAGGGCGGCTGCTGCGGTGGCACGCCGTACGGGGGCTGCTGCCCGCCGTATGGAGGCGTGCCGGGATCGTTACTGTCATTTAGCCCCCTCCTGTGCATTGCATCGCATGCGTGTCTAAATGACGGATTACGAGTCGAGATGGTTTACCAGTGCGAAGTTCGCCTGGCTGATGGTGATCGTGGGGGAGTAATGCCGGGCGTCTCCTTGAGGAGCTGCTCGGCCTCGCTGCGGGGCATGGTTTGGTTGTCGTGGCGGCCGAGGTAGACGCCCCAGGAGTCCCGGACTCGGGGAACCGGCGCGACACGCACCCCATAAGTCCGGGCCAGCCCGAGGTCGACCAGCTTCCGGGCGTAGACCCTCCTGGTGGCGATGGCGCGGTCCTTGTCGTCGGCCTCGCCACCAGGACGTCGATGTTGGGCCAGGTGCTCACCAGCCGGACGCCAGCCTGGACGCGATGGCCTGTGCGGCCTCCTCACGGAACTCAAGCGCCCAGACCAGCGCGGCCGTCAGGTCGGGGACGTAGACCACGACCGGCTGCTCATGGACCAGGATCAGCACGTCAAGGTCGGACTCGACCGCGACCGCGAGCGACGCCTGTCGGTCGCGCCCGCGCTGCGGTCAGCCGCAGTACCAGTTGACCGGCCGGACCTGCTCGCCGAGCTTGCCGGGATCCGGCGCGGGATGGCTCCGCATAAGAGCGCCCGGCGTTAGCCCGCTGTCAGGGATGGGCCAGTAAACCCGTTCCAGTCGAGCTCCAACTCGCGCCTATTTTCCATGGCGTCGAAATTCGCGAACCTGGCGGATCGCTAGTCCCTGACTCAGGAAGAAACCCGCACCGCCGATCGACATTAGCGCGACATTACTTGTATCGACCCCCACCAGCACTAGCACCAAGGCGGCGAGCATCCCCAGCAGCAACCAGACTCTTGTCGGACGTGCCTGCGCAGAGTAATTGCGTGTGACTGGGCGGCCGGAGCTGGGGGCAAGGGTCATCGCTCGCCAAGGCAGGAATACGCCTGTGAACATGCGTGAAACGAAATTTCCCGTCTGATTGAAACCACCTTTGAGTGCCATCTGCTGCTCTGGTTGCATATCAATATCGATGCGCGCGCTCATATACCACCATTGTCGCACCCGGACTACATGGCGGCCAGGCTGACAGGCGATTAGAAGCGACATATCTGGAGAAGCCCTTCCACGCTTTATGCCATCGACGTAGACCGTGAAGCTGCCGAGCCGGGGGTCTCCGAACCACTGATTATCGCCAATGACTGTGAGCTCAGCCACATCCACTCCTCACGTTGTACGATGCCAGCGCCAGTGGGTCATTCCGCAACCACTTCACAACCTGATCCCAGGGGAAGCCACCTTCGACGAACCCGGATGCGCTAGCGTTAATATACCCCCACGGGGTGTGCCCGTCCGGTTCATTCTCCTGCGAATAATCCCAGGCCCCTTGAACTGCTCCGTAGCCGCCATTGGCTAGCAATCCCCCTGCCACAATGCTTCCCGCGAGAGCGCAGGCATCGGCACAGAGCGCTGCAATTGCCCCACCAATGGCTCCCTCGACGGCTGCGCGGGCATATCCCTGAGCATTGTGCGGGCCTCCGCTCTCCCAATAGAGAGCAGCGCCGGTCACCGCTCCGATCTCCGGCAGGAAAGCGACGCATCCTCCTCCTGTTACATAAACGCACGCCGCCGATATAACTCCAGCTCCGACGACGGTCACCGCTTGAGAAATACCGGCCGCGTGTTGGTTTACGTAGCTAGCCGCCGCGCCAACTGTGTCATTCCAGGCCTCGCTCAGGTCCGACAGAGGATTCAAGCCCCAGAGTCCAAGCGGATCGGTGGCGTTGAGCGGGTTGTCGCTGATGTAGGTGTAGGGGGCCTGGGTCTGGCTGACGGCGGGGTCGATGGAGAGGAACTGGGCGGTGGCGGGGTCGTAGGAGCGGTTGATCAGGTAGTAGAACCCGGTTTCGCTGTCCTGGTACTGCCCGGCGTACAGGAGCGGGGTGGTGGCTGTGCCGGTGTGGCTGGTGGTGTTGCCGTAGGCGTCGTAGGTGTAGGTGGCGGTGACCGCGCCGGCGGAACTGGTGAGGAGCCGGGTGGAGCCGAGCTGGTCCTGCATGTAGTAAGTGGGGGTGCCGGCGGAGCTGATCTGCTCGACGGGCGTGCCGTCGGGCCCGTAGAGGTAACTGCTGGTGCCGTCGGTGAGCAGGAGCGGCACGCTGCCGGTGATGTCCCACGCGTAGCTAGCTGTGGTGGCGCCAGTGGTCTTCGCGGTGCGCAGGCCGTCGCCGTTGTAGGTGTAGCTGGTGGCGGTGCCGGCGGGTGGGGTGTAGCTGGTCAGCTGGTTGGCCTGATTGTAGCCGTACGTGGTGGTGGCACCGGCGGTGGTGGCGGTGACCCGGTCGCCGCGGGGGTTGTAGGTGTAGCTGGTGGCGGCGCCGCTCGTGGTGGCGGTGGCGAGTTCGCTGGCCGCGTCAAAGGTCTGGGTGGTGGCGGCCAGGGTGGTGGGGTCGCCGGCGTTGTCGTAGCCGTCGGTGGTGGTGTTGACGGCAGAGAGCCGCATGAGCGGGTTATAGGTGTAGGTCTGGGCGGGGGCGCTGATCGCGGTGCCGGCCGTGGTGGTGGAAGCGAGCTCGCCGTCCCTGCCGCGGGTGTAGGTGAAACTGGCCAGGGTGGCGCTGGAGGTCTTGTCAGCGATGGACGTGACCTGGTCGGCGACGTTGAGGCCGGACGTGGCAGTGATGCCGTTGGGGTAAGCCTCGCTGGTGAGCACGTTGTCGTTGTTGTAGCCGAAGCTGGTTTTGCTGGTGTTCCAGTCGGTGACCGAGGTCAGCCGCTGGGAGTTGTCGTAACCGCGGGTGACGGTCTTGCCGTTCGGGTAGGTGATCGTGGTGATGCTGCTGTCGGCGTTGTAGCCGTAGCTGACGGCCTGCCCGGCGCCGTTAGTGACATTGGTGAGCCGGCCGTCGCTGTCGTAGGTGTAGCTGGTGTTGCCGCTGGCGTCGGTCATCGAGGTCCGGTTGCCGGCCGGGTCGTAGCCGTAGCTGATGCCGTGGGTGACGCCGTCGGAGTAGGTGACCGCGGTGAGCCGGCTGGCGGGGTCGTAGGTGCTGGTGGTGACCAGCCCGTCCGGGCTGGTGACGGTGACCAGGTTGCCGTCGGCGTCGTAGGCCGAGGCGGTGAGCCGGCCCAGCGGGTCGATCACCGCGGTGACGCGGCCGAGCGGGTCATCGACGTCAGTGGTGGTGTCCCCGGCCGCGTTGGTGTAGGAGGTCTGCTGCTGGTCGGCGTTGTAGGTGTAAGACAGCGTGGTGGTATCGGGCCGGGTGACCGAGGTCTTGTCGTCGGCCAGGTCGTAGTGGTCGGTGGTGACGTTCCCGTCCGGGTCGGTGACGGTCGAGGTGTTGCCGTCGCCGTCGTAGGTGTAGCTGGTGATGTGGCCGAGCGGGTCGGTCACCGACGTGAGGTGCCCGGCGGGGTCGTAGACAGATGTGGTGACCTTGCCCAGCGCGTTGGTGAGGGTGGTGCGGTTGCCGTCGGCGTCGTAGCCGTAGCTGGTTGCGTGGCCGAGCGGGTCGGTGACCGAGGTCAGGTCGTCGGTTTTGTCGTAGGCGTAGGTGGTGGTCTTGCCGAGCGGGTCCTTGGCCGTGGTGCGCCGTCCGTCGCTGTCGTAGCCGTAGGTGGTCTTGTTCCCCGCCGGGTCGGTGACGGTGGCCAGGTCGCCGGTGCTGTCGTAGGTGTCGGTGGTGGTTTTGGAATCGGGGTTGGTGACAGTGTCGGTCTGCCCGTTGGGGTAGTAGGTGTAGCTGGTTGTGTCGCCGTCGGGGTCTTTGACCGATGCCAGCAGCCCCGCGGCGGTGTAGGTGCTGGTGGTGCTGCTGCCGCGGCCGTCAGTGTGGGTCAGGACCTCGTTCATGCTGTTGTAGGTCCAGGTCTGGGTGTAGTACAGCGGCGCCGGGTCGGTCTGGGACAGCATGTTCCCGTGGCCGTCGTAGGTCATGGTGGTGACGTTGCCGAGCGGGTCGGTGACCTGGACCAGGTCCAGGTTGCTGTCATAGGCGTAGTAGCTGATGCCGCCGATCGGGCTGGTCTGGCTCAGCAGCACGTTGTCGTTGTACACGTCGGTAACCACCCCGCCGTTCGGCTGCGCGGTGGTCGCGGTCTGCGTGGCGGCGTTCCAGGAGAAGGTGGTGATCTTGCCGTCGCCGTTGGTCTGGGAGGTGACCCGCCCCGCGTTGTAGACATTGGTCAGGACCACGTTCCCGTTAGGGTCGGTGACCGTGGTCAGCTGGCCCGCGGAGTTGTAGCCGTATCTGGTGACCCCGCCGCGCATACCGGTGACCGAGGTCAGCAGCCCGCCGGTATAGGCGTAGGTGACGGTCCGCGCATCCGGCATGGTCAGCTTCGTGAGCAGCCCGGAGGTATAGGCCAGCGTGACCACCCGGCCGCCGGCGTTCCTGACCGAGGTGAGCTGGCTGCCGGTGTAGGTCATGGTCAGCCCGGTCCCGGACCGGTCGGTCATCGAGGTGAGCTGGCCGGCGGCATTGAAGTTCAGCAGCGTCCCGTCGGGTTCGACGACCTGAGTATCCGCCGGATACTGCGGTCAGGGTGGCATACACTCCCGGCCCGCCGGTGTAGGTGCCGCCGGCGTTCTGGGTGAACTGCATCTGCTGCCCGTCGCCGGAGGTGAACGTGGCAGTGCCGGATCCGAAGCTCAGGCTGGCCTGGTAGGGGTCGGTCCAGCCCGGCCCTAGCGGCCCGGCGGCGGTGTCCAGCGAGGTGTAGGCGCGGGTGAATGAGAACGCGACCCCCGGTCCCGGCAGTTTCGCGTCGGTGACGGTGTCGCTGTAGGCGCCGGTCGCGGTGTTCACCGGATCACCCTGGAAGTCCTCGGGCTGCGCCGCCCCAGGTTTGCACGGCGCGCACCCGTAGGTCTGGGCGACGGGCACAGGCGGCGGGAACAGCGCCAGGCCCCGCGGCAGCATCCCGATCGCGTCCGCGGTTGTGTCGGTGTACCACAGCGTGCCATCGGGTGCCCAGCCGACGTCAGTAGCCTGCCCAAGGTTCAGGCCGACGGTCGGCGCGAAAGACATGGCACCGCTGGTGGTGACCTGACCGATGGCGCCGTCGGATACGAAGACCAGGTTGCCGGTGGTGTAGTCAAGGGCGAGGTTCTCCGAGAAATACGACTGGCCGCTTGGTAGCTGGTACAGCGTGTAGCTGCCGCTAGTCGTCATGGCGCCGATCGCGCTCTCGGGATCTGTGAACCACAGCCGGCCGTCGGGGCCGGTGGCGATCCCCTCTAGCGCGAATGTGGATGGGAACTGGTACTGGGTCAGCGCGCCCGCGGTGGTGATCCGCTCGATCGCCTCCTGAGTTGCGTTCACGAACCACATCGCCCCGTCAGGCCCGGCGATGATCCCCATGAGAATCTGCTCGTTGCTGGCCACCTGGAACTCGGTCACGGCCCCGCCGGGCGTGACATAGCCGACGACGGACCCGTGCAATTCGAGCGCGGTGAACCACACATTGCCGTCGGGCCCCAGCGTTGTCGACTGAACAAATACAGGATTTACCGGGCTCGCTCCGAGCGAAAACAGCTCCACAGACCCAGACGGCGTCATGCGCCCGATCTCTTCGTCATCCGCGAACCACAAGTTCCGGTCCGCCCCGACAGAAATCGACGATGGATAGCCAACGTAGGCACCGGTGGGCAGCGGGTACTCGGTGAACGAACCCGATTCCGTCACCCTCCCGATCTGGTTTGCGTGCTCCTCGGCGAACCAAGCGGAGTCGTCGGGTGTCTCCGCCACGCCGAGAGGCTCACTGGACTGGGTCGGGGTCGGGAACTCCACATCGCCGTTCCCGCCCGTGGTAAACGCGGTCAGCCGGATCGCGCTACCGCCCTGCGCGCCCTGCCGGACTGAAGCAGCCGTTCGCGCCGAGGTGGCGTCCCGGCCCTGCCAGGGAACGATCCGCGCCCGGACCACCCGGCCACGTGCCCGCACGACCTGAACGTGCCGCACCCGGATAACTCGCGGTGACGGGTGAGCCGAACGGACCAGTCGGGTTGCATGCACTGCCACCCGCGCGCGATCACCGCGCGACTGCGGCGCCGGCGCTCCTGTGATTGTCTGGGCGCCTAAGCAGCCCAGCAGGAAAGACACGACCACTAGCAGGCTGAGGGAACGGATTCTCGGCACTACGGCCCCCAGGAATCCTCCGGTCGGCGCACCTCGAACAGCACCCGCCGCACCGACGAGTCCCGGCTAGCGCAACTGTGACTGCCTCTATGACACACTGTCAACGGCTAAGTCAGTAATTTCACAATCACATGCTGTTAGTGAATAGCACGTTGCTGAGTCATGCACTCCTGGATCCTTGGAAGGTGGACCAAGGAACCCTCATGCCCATCCGTGTCCGATATCGGCACTCGCATTGAGAGAACGACACCGAACGAGACTGGTAGCCCTACGTCGCTGAAGGCGGCTCAACGCTGCTCGCAGCCTGGCGCGACATGCGCAGCGGACTCGACCTACGTCGCATTCCCATTAGAAGCACAGCGAGACCCGACTCCTGCTGATGGCTGGACTCCCAGGTGAGAAGTCTGGGGTCGGCCGGGACGAGTTCGTTGATGCGCTGCTCGATGGCAGCAAGATGCGCTGACTGGACGACGACCATGCGGCCCAGGTACCAGAAGCAAAACCAGCCGAACACGAAGACGGCGATGGCGAGAGAACCCAGTAACCAGGTTCCAGCGCTGAATCCTGGGTGGCTGCTGGCCACCGCCAGAATTGCAGCTCCGGCAGTCAGGAATCCCAGGAACTGGTACCGCGCAGTCAGGCGTGCCATTATCTGCGTGCTCAAGGGCTGACCCGGAGAAGGCAGCCGTGGTCCGCTATACAGGCTGCGGGCCTGACGAATTTCCGCCCCGAGATCGAGCCACGCTGGCGGCCCCCCAGGCGTTCAGGACCTGGCGCGGCAATAATCGGCTACCAGGCTCTTCCAGGCCGTTACAGGGGCTCCTAGCGATTCGAGAGGAGTTCTTACGAGCGCAGACCCGAGTGGGCATATGGGAGGGCCGATGGGGGGTACCGTTAACCGTGGATTGTCGTACAATCGGCGGCCAAGTTCCGCGCACAGGTATAGGTACCCCTCGAATACACAGTGCCTCGCGAAATTCGGCGCCAGGGGCCCGGCTAACAGTGCCAGCAGTGCCTCAGCACACCAGCCCACCGGAACAATAGTTATTGGCACTCACGGTCCTCTCCCAGCCCCGAATCGCTAGGCAGGGCGCCAGCTACATCAATGCCGACACCAGTACCTGCAGGGATGCCACCGCGGCGAGGGCCACCGACGACTCCAGCGAGTTCCACGACCGCAGCTCGCGCTTGACCGTCCTATAACGCGTCCAGCGGTTGGCATCCTTTCGTAGCTCGGCTTCGATCTCCGCGACCCTCTTCCGGCGGCGCTTTCTCGCCAGCCACGGAACGGGTAGCCACAGCCGCCCGCCTTCAGCGATAAGCGGGTCGTCGTCTGCATACCATCGCTCCTTTGTCATTGCAGCCTGGGCGTTCGTTCCGGTGAGGGCCCAGACGGAGGCGATGAGGAACCACGAAGGCACCATCCATGGCGACATGGAAGCCAAGTCTGGCCTTGCTCGGCAGGGCTTTCTCGGCCGAATTCGAAATTCCGCAGGCAAGCCGAGCAGGCCCGGCTACTTGACCCCGGCTGCAACGCCGAGCAGCACGAGGACCGACAGCAAGAAGAGCATGGTCAGCACGGGCAGTGCGGCGAGGTCGAGGCCCCACAGGGACTCGCGATGCCTGACGTCGCGGATCCCCAAGAGGACGAGGACCAGGGTCAATCCGGCCCCGGCCCCATACCCCTCAAGCACGTTGTGGACGTGCGCTGGCGTGGGGTGCGGTCCCAGGAAGGTCTTCGCCAGGATGACCGCGACGGCCACGACCATCACGAGGACGATGCCGCCGACCACAGTCCCAGCGACGGTCACGATCAGCGTCCTGATGTCTGGGTGGAGTTGAGCCCAGAAGGACTTCTCACTGGGCTCGGGCATATGTTCGGGCTGGGCCGGTGGCCCCGGATCCTCGGTCACGCTCACGGCTGTGCAGACCTGCGTCTGAATAGCTGGACGATGATGAGAGTCCCGCCCGCACCGATAAGTGCGCTAACGAGAATAAGTCCGACAGCGCTTAGATTGTTCACGTAACTAGCCGTCGATGCCCCGACGGATTGCAGGCCCCTGAAGGCGGCCTTGAAAGGGTACGCCATGCCGTTCGGGTCAGTCAGAAGGTATATGGCAATCAATGCGACGACCACCCAGGTCACAACGCGCTGCGTGCGAGACGCTCTGCGTGGCTCAGCTCGTTCGATAACCACCCGCACATCTGCGAGCTCACTGTCGTGGCTCAGCTGCCTTACGGGACCATCGGTCAGGACGCTTATCGTGTATCGCGAGCCAAATGGGATCCGGTTGGGGCCTATTAGGATCGACTGGCCGTCAGTGCTGACGGTGAGTCTCGTTGGCGAGTCGCCGAGCTGCTTGACGATGGTCGCGCCGACGTTGATGGCGAGCGGCAGGCCGTCCGTAAAGTCCGCTGGCTTGACGTCGAGCGGGCCTGTACGCCTAAGCCGCACTCCAACCACGTGGGGGTCGTTGATTGGCTGGTCATCACCCCGCACTCGCACTTCAAGCTCGTCGCCAGGGCTGATCTTGCTGGCAAGCAGAGGAGTGTCGGACAGCAGCGCGAACCGGAGGCGCCGGGGCCTGCCTACCCACATCGTGAGAAAGATGCTCAGCGCGCCCAGAAACAAGCCGCCGACGGTGAGTGTGAAGACGGCAGGTGGCGAGGCATACCATGGGCCGCTAGCTAACACAGATGTCATCTAACGCCGAAAAGCTGCTCATAAGCCATTCGACGCGCATGACATGCCGATGGGTTACGTAGACAATTCGATAGCGCACGAAGTAAGGCGCGGCTACTTGATTCCCGCAGTCGCTCCCCAGCAGGCACGCTTGCCATCCCGCAAGTTCAGCGTCTGGACGGGTAGCCCGGCGCAGTGGCAGATTCAGGGTCATGCCTCGTCATCGGACAGTGCACGCAGAGGAGACGACGGCTGCTCGGCGGGGAGCCTGCGCAGGATCTCAACGAGCAGGTGCGCGTTGTCGATCAGCTTCTGGTCTATCGCGTCTAACCGGTCGTCGCGCCAACTCTCGCCGCGGTCCCAAATCCTGCCCGGTTCCGGCCGAAAATTAGCTCAGGAATCCTCCGTCAGCACCAAGCAGAAATTCACGTCGCCATGAGGCCCTCAACACGCCGTACGCACCAGCGGCCTCTGACGGCGCGGAATTTCCGGGCGCTGGAGCGGGACGGGTAGCGAGGTCTGGTCGCGCTCGCTGGGCCGCAGGGCCGATCATTACTCGACCCCGCCTAGTGTCTAGGTGCTAGTTGCCTGGCTTCTCGAAGACGCCCGGTGTCTCTTGCGCCAGTTGACAATGCGACGTCGTCGAGTTGACCGCTCTCTTAGCGGCACGCCGCTCGCGCTGGCGAGCGATCCTCCGGTCTCTGAACTCGGGGTCACTAGTATCGCGCTCGCGGAATCGTGCAAGCTCCCGTTCCCTGTACTCGGGGTCATTCGCGTAGCGCTCTAGCTTGCGAAGCCGCTTCCGTTCCCTGTACTCGGGCCTGCTGGCGTACTGCGCGCGACTCCGCTCTCGCTCCAGCTCCCCGTAGTCGGGGTCACTGGCGTAACGCTCACGCTTGCGAGCACGCTTGCACTCGGGGTTCTTTGTGCAGATACCGAAGGCGTTGTTTCTGCGAACGGGCCCGCCGCAGTTCTTGCAGAATCGGACGCTGCCCGTCCCGTCCTCGTCGCCATCAATCACGGTGACGTTGACGAACTGGATCAGCAGCGATCCGTTCATGTCCTCGCTCATGACAAAGCCCCTCCCAGTGCCGCGACCGTGCCGGGTCTTATCCGGCTCCTACGGGCACCCTGGAAAGGGGCTGGCAATCCTGCCGCTGAAGGGGTCGCTTTCTGTCCAGCGATGAATACTGCAACACCTCAAGGAGCGCGGCGTATTCCGCTCCGACGGCTCTGCATGGGGCGGCGAGTACCAGACAGACGGCCAGCCCCCGGCAGCTCGGCAGCGACCCATCGGTGCCATGCCCTGATGGCGGTCTGGCAGCCATTACGAGCGCGTTGCCGACGTGTAACCACGTGGTCGTCAAGTTATCGTTTGCACATGGCGAATGAAGTGTCGCCGCCCGCTGCCGAGTCGTGTGACATCTACGACCAGTTCGTGGCAGCTTTCCTTGAGATCCCCACGCGTCCCCAGCAATGGGACCGCATCACCGGACTCTTCGCCAGGATGTCCTCTCGTCAACGGGATCTCGTGGCCGACTTCCTGATCGGTTGGCTTACCCCCGAAATGCTGCAGCGCCTAGGTGTCTCTGGCGAGGTACCCAACCCCTGGGGGGCCGTCTTCCGCGCGGCCTTCGGCGGGACAACCATGCCCGCGGCGGCTGGCGCGGACGGCACGATGACGTCCGCAAGAGTCGCGCTTGACGTCGCTGTTTTCAACCGTCTGCTGGCAATCTGGCACAAGATGTGGGACGACGCAGGAAGGTATGAGCCTGACCCGCTTTGACGGACATCCACCATCAGGAGTTCGCCCTCGGAAGGATGTCCGATCATGGAAAGCATGGGGAGCAAGAAGCCCCGGCGGCGCCGTTCGTTCACGCCGGAGTTCAAGGCCGAGATCGTTGAGCTGTGCAGCCGCGGCGACCGGTCGGTTGGCCAGGTCGCCAAAGACTTCGACCTGACCGAGACCGCGGTCCGCGAATGGGTGAAGCAGGCCGGACGGGATGCCGGGACGGTCAGCGACGGCGGCCTGACCACCGACGAGCGCAAGGACCTGTCGCAGCTCCGCCGGGAAAACAGAAGGCTCCGCGAGGACGTGGAGATCCTCAAGCGGGCGACGGCTTTCTTCGCCAAGGAGACCCGGTGAACGTCTACCCGTTCATCGAGGCGGAGAAGGCCTGCAGGCGCAGCGTCAAGCGGGCGTGCGAGCTGCTGAAGGTCTCCCGTGCCGCCTTCTACCAGCATCTGCGCGGTCCCTCTGCCCGCGAGCAGCAAGACGCTGAGATTGCCGGGCAGATCAAGGCAGTCCACCAGGAATCGAAGGGCCGCTACGGCGCGCCGCGGGTGCACGCGCAGCTGGCCCGCCGCGGGCACCGTCACGGCCGCAAGCGCGTCGCCCGGATCATGCGCGCCAGCGGTCTGCACGGCCGGGCGGCGAAGCGGTGGAAGAAGACCACGATCGCTGATCCGGCGGCCGCGGCGCGGGCCGACCGGATTCGCCGTGACTTCACCGCGAACGCGGCAGCGGTCAACAGCCCGCTGGTGCGGCGACATCACCTACATATCGACGTGGGAGGGGTGGCTGTACCTGGCCACGGTCATCGACATTGCCTCGCGGCGCGTCGTCGGCTACGCGATGGCCGATCACCTGCGAACCAGCCTGGTCGCGGACGCGCTGGCCAACGCGGTGGCCGCCCGCGACCCCGCACCAGGAGTGATCTTTCATAGCGACAGGGGCTGTCAGGGCGAATTCAACCGGTCGTCGCAACACCTTGATCACGGAGGTGTGCGATGGGACGGGGGAAGCAGATGCCGCAGGCGCCCGCGAGTGCTCGGCGGCAGTGGGCGGCGGATCGGGCGTTGCGGCCGCCGATGCGGTCACCGGGCCGGCCTGAGCCGTCTCGTGCGGTGCAGCGGGAGTTCTGGCGGCTGATCGCTGGCGGGATGACGACGGTCGAGGCCGCGGAGTCGGTGGGCGTGTCTTGGCCGGTCGGGGCGCGCTGGTTCCGCCACGCTGGCGGGATGCCGCCGCTGAGCCTGGCCGAGCCGACGGGCCGCTACTTGTCGTTCACTGAGCGTGAGGAGATCGCCGTGCTGCGCGCTCAGGACATCGGGGTGCGGCAGATCGCCCGCCGGCTCGGCCGTGACCCGGGGACGATCTCGCGCGAGCTGCGCCGCAACGCGGCGACCAGGAGCGGGAAGCGCGTCTACCGCGCCCTGGTGGCGCAATGGAAAGCTCAGCAGGCAGCGAAGCGCCCGAAGACAGCGAAGCTCGCAGACAACGACAGGTTGCGGGAGTACGTGCAGGAGCGGCTGTCCGGCAGCGTCCGCCGGCCCGACGGCGCGATCGTGGCCGGACCAAAGACGCCCGCGTGGAAGGGACTGAACAAGCCGCATCGGCAGGACAGGCGATGGGCGACGGCGTGGAGCCCGGAGCAGATCAGCAACCGGCTCAAGGTCGAGTTCCCCGATGATGACTCCATGCGCATCAGCCATGAGGCGATCTACCAGGCGCTGTTCATCGAGGGGCGTGGCGCGCTCAAACGGGAGCTGGTGGCGTGCCTGCGTACGGGCCGGGCGCTGCGGGAGCCACGGGCACGGTCGCGGAACAAGCCGCAAGGCCATGTCACCGCAGACGTCGTGATCAGCGAACGGCCCGCCGAGGCCGCCGACCGCGCGGTCCCGGGGCACTGGGAGGGAGATCTGATCATCGGGACGGGCCGGTCCGCGATCGGCACGCTCGTCGAGCGCAGCAGCCGGTCAACGATCCTGGTCCACCTGCCTCGGATCGAGGGCTGGGGCGAGAAGCCAGCGGTGAAGAACGGACCCTCTCTCGGCGGGTACGGCGCCGTCGCGATGAACGCCGCGCTGACGGCGTCGCTGACGCAGCTGCCCGAGCAGCTGCGCAAGACCCTCACCTGGGATCGCGGGAAAGAACTGTCCGGCCATGCCCAGTTCGCGCTCGACACCGGCACGAGGGTGTTCTTCGCCGACCCGCACTCGCCGTGGCAGCGGCCAACGAACGAGAACACGAACGGCCTGCTCCGCCAGTACTTCCCGAAAGGAACCGACCTGTCCCGGTGGTCGGCCGAGGACCTCGAAGCCGTCGCTCTCGCGATCAACAACCGCCCCCGCAAGATCCTCGACTGGAAGACCCCCGCCGAAGTCTTCGAGGAACAGCTACGCTCGCTCCAACAGCCCGGTGTTGCAACGACCGGCTGAACTCGCGCAGTACACCTCTGCCGCGTTCGCTGAGCTGGCCGGCGACTTCCACGTCGAGCTGTCGCACGGGCGCACCGGCCAGTGCTGGGACAACGCTCTCGCTGAGAGCTTCTTCGGCTCGCTCAAAGGCGAGCTGATCGACCTGCAGGCCTGGCCCACCCGGACCGGTGTCCGCCGCGCCGTCACCGAGTACATCGGCTGGTACAACGGCACCCGCCTGCACAGCAGCCTGGGATACCTCAGCCCTGCCGAGTTCGAAGCCACCCACCGAAACGAGATCAGGAATGTAGCCTGACCACGCCATAAACCCTGTCCGTCAATGCGGGGCAACCTCACTCTCTGCATGGACCGCAGTGTGTTACGTCATGTCACCACGCATGCCTGATCGGCCGCCCTAGGCCAACGGCGGGCAATCCGCCCTTTCCAGAGACCACAGTCGCGCCTCGACTATGCATTTTCCGAACTCTAAATGTCACCACAGTCTTCGTCAGCACCAAGAAGAGAGTAGATGGGCGTGACTACGATCGAAGTCCTACCTATAAGACCGTATATCGGTCTTTCGGCACCCGAAAACCCTACTCAGGTGGAACCGCGGGGAGCGGCGCGAGCCGCGCGACGCATCGAAGCCGCGTAATTGCGCCACTCCGCTTGATCCGCCCGATACGATCGACTGCACTCCAGCCAATACTAGCCAGAGGAAGCCCCCGGTGGCAGATAGGGCAAGTTGCTGAGTTCACGACGAGCAAAGTGGCCGAACGACTCGGGGTCAGCCCCTAGCACCGTGCGCCGGTACATAAAGGACAAATACCTACCTGAGCCTGGTTGGGAAAAGGTTGGCAGGCGTCGGCAACGTATCTACTCTGAAAGTTGGGTCCGGGCTGCGCAGGAGAAACTCGCTGATGATCAGCGATCGTCAGGTTCTACTCAGTTCTAGGGCATTACTTCGGGCGTTACTTGCGCTAAGGAGCAGTCTATGAAGATCCTGGTTCTAGGAAACGGAGCCAGGGAGCATGCCATTCTCTGGAAACTGAGTAAGAGCGAAGCCCGACATGAGCTATTCGTTTGCCCCGGAAATGTCGGTATGGACGATCTCGCAGAGAGGTTGCCAGTCCCAGAAGGAGGTTCGCTTGAGGGGTATGCCAGGCTAGCGTCAGAGCACATGGTAGATCTCACGGTCGTGGGTCCTGAGAGCTATCTCGTAGAAGGGATAGCTGATCTGTTTCAGCAGCGGAATCTTCGTATCTTCGGACCCACGAGGAAGGCCGCGCTCCTTGAAGGCTCGAAGGTTTGGGCCAAGGAGATCATGCAGGCCGTTGGAATACCAACCGCAAGCTGGCGCTCTTTTACCGATTACGATGATGCTCGCCTACGCGCACAGGAGCTTTCCTGGGAGTGTGTCATTAAGGCTGATGGCCTTGCGGCTGGCAAGGGCGCATTCGTATGCCACTCGGCGGAGGATGTCGACGCCGCTCTGAAGGAACTAAAGCACATGGGTAAGCAGAGCTCTTCGGTTATTCTCGTTGAAGAGCTTCTTGAGGGTCCAGAACTGTCCGTATTCGCCATATCAGATGGTCGCACAGTTCTCCCCTTTGGCGCGGCGCAGGATCACAAGCCCCTTCTCGACGGAGATGATGGACCCAATACAGGCGGCATGGGCGCTTACAGTCCGGTTGGTCACATGCTGGTAGCTCAAGGATTTGCGGACCGATGCTTTCAGCCTCTCGTGCAACGTCTTCGAGCCCAGGGAGTGGACTACGTGGGCGTCCTCTATGCAGGCGCGATCGTGACGAATGAAGGACCGAAGATCCTCGAATTCAACTGCAGGTTTGGCGACCCTGAGACGGAAGTACTCCTAAGTCGACTCGATAGCGATCTAGCGACGCTATTTTTAGCTGCAACCGACGGTTTGCTGCATACTGTGCAAAAGCCGCGATGGAGTTCGCATGAGGCTCTGTGTGTGGTTGCCACGAGCAGTAATTATCCACGAGAAGGCGACTTCGGCTCACCAATTACTGGAATCGACGTGGCTGAGCAAATCCGCGGCGTAAGGGTCTTCCACGCTGGCACAGAGGGCAATCCTGATGGAGGGCGAGTAGTAACGAACGGCGGACGCATACTTTGCCTAACGGCTACGGGCGAGAACCTCTCGGAGGCACGCGACCGCGCTTATGAAGGACTCAGTAAGATTAGCTTTAAGGGTATGCATTATCGACGCGATATTGGCAGTCAGGCTCTATCGGGAGCTTGGCAAGCTAGGTGGCAAAAGCCGTCCTGGTGGGAGCAGCAGATGCGTACCGTCGCCGATGGACTCGACGCAGTCGCGTCAACTGTAAGGCGCCTGCAGCTAAGCGACGTCTCAGACGTGTCTACGGCGCAGCAACTCCAGGACATCAGTCAGAGGCTGTACGCCCTGAAGCTTCAAGCTATCTCGCCGGGTGAAACAGTCCTGCCGCAGGTCTGAGGCTCACATGGCGCTTGTTGACGCGGTACGCGGAGGCAGCGAATGAACTGCTAGCGGAGCCGATTAGCGAGCGGCCGGAAGTGAGGACCCCAGCCCATGGCGCTGCAGGCGATGGCGGGGGAGCCGCGCGGTCGGTCGGCCTGGACGTAATAACGCTCAGCTTGACCATGCTGCACTTAGGTTCGAGGCTCATGACAACTACGACATGCTGATCTGGGACTGCAAGCTGACTGGCGCTGACGCTATGGGCTGGCTTGAGAAGCAGCGAGACACAGCAGGGGCCTTCTATGTGGATACGAAGCTATTCACATACGAGTTCGATCACCAGGATACGGATATTGCCGATGCCGTCAGCGCGCAAGAACCTCTCAGCGAAGTTCGGGCGGTCAGACTTGAAAACACCTCCTATACATGTATCTGGAGCTTGGCGACCCCTGATCAGGAGGAATCGGCCGCGTGTTTTGCGATCCTAAGCCCGGAACTCCTAGTTGAGGATGTGTGGTGGTTCATGAAAGCCACGGTGGATGAAGTAGAAGCCGAGGCGTTTTTCCGATTTATAGAGGAACTCCAGGACTTTGCAGGAGAAGCTCGCAGCCACGCGGGAGTAAATTAGTGCGAGCCATAAAGGCCGCCTTTCCTGGCATCGGTATCAGTTGTGATTCAGTAATTGTGGACGACTCTTTGCGACGACTGCGGCGGCCAGTAGTAAGTGCCAGCGGTCCAAGCCGCTGGCACTGCATTGCTCTTTGGTCTCGTACTCACCACTCGTATTATGTGAGGGTCGAGAATGAGGCAGACCATCCACTGTACTATAAAGGGCACGGCAGGACAGCCATCGTTGATGAGCTCTTTGTAGAGCCACCGATAAAAGTGGTCCGGGACAGGCGCAAACCTGGGTCTGGGCGGCGTTCTATATCGTTCGAGATTAGCGTACATCCTCAAGATCCGAGGGTCGGGCGTGTGGTGACCGCTGGTCTTCATTCACGAATATATGTACATGCATACTTGCCTCATAGAACTGGCGATCCGGTTCCATTGCCACATGAGCCTGGCAACCAAGGATACGCGAGCACTCACTGCAACGTCGAGTAGAGCCTATGCATGGCTACCCTTCGCTGCAGCTCTTTGTTTAGTTGTTACTGGCCCGTTCCTGAACTCCGTCTGGACGAGCAGTTACCGGGAGTACTACAGCTTCAATTTCCCCAATTCAGACCCGCCAGTCGAACAGTTGCGCGCTGGCGCGGAGTGGGCAGTTGATGTGGCTAGTGCCATACCGAATTGCGTTCTGACGCTGGTCGGTCTCGTTTTCCTCGATCTTCCGGTGGCGCCCCAGATAATGGTCGTGACGTGTGTGCTTTTCGTCGTTGTTCTGTTTACCGTAACGCTGTATGTTTCGCATCGCCGCATGCTTACGGCGGAAGATCGCACTTTCAGAAATCTCTATTCGCCGCTAGGCTGGCTGGAAATCTTGCTTAATCTCGCGGGCTTGGTCACGGCGCTGGCATTGCGGTAGTGGCTCGACTCGCCGCGGGACTGCAATGGGTTCAATTATGACTGTCGGGGCGACGATGACGGTGTTGCCGAAGGGATCGGCAAGGTGGATAAGCCTGCCTGATGTCCGTAGTCAGCTTGTCAGATTCGAGCAAGAATTCCGCTCCCGCATGCACAGTCTGCGAGACCAGATCAGGACTCGCGGGGAAGGCGGTGAGCCCGTCGACCCCGATGAGCACCCGTCGGAAGTTGTGCACGAGCCTGGGTAACTGCGCCGGGCAGCGAATGGGCACCTGGTGATGCGGGCGATCAGGCACGGGGCGACCGGGGTGGATCGAAGAGCTGGAGCTGGAGCTGGACTGTGGACCCGGACCTGGCCATCAGTGGGGATCTTTTCATGGCTACGGACAGCGGTGCGCCTCTCGGCGGATTCTACCTGCAGCCGGGGTCCGCAACCAGCCGAAAGCCCTCGGGTAGTCCGAGATCCTTGACGCAGCTGAAGGTGTCGCTTATTCAGGCTGGCTGGTGAGGAAGTAGCTCCTTTGGTGTGCGAGCGAGCTTGTCGCCATCAGGCGGGAAAGGAGCAGCACCGAACTGCGAGGCCCGTGGTTCACCACGTTGTGCTGGGTCTGGCTGGCGTCGTTGCGGGAGCCACGCTAAGCGGCTTGCCGCCGATCTCAGTGGTATAAAGACCTCGATGAAATCGTCGTCGCCCGTAGGGACCGGCGTAGACGATCTCCTGGTACGGGTATAGCGGGTTGACGACCAGAATGATCGAGCGAACGGCGTCCACGCCCTGCGCGGCGCCATCCATCGCCGAGGCTTCCAGGGTGACGTCGTCGGCGACGTTGTCCGGCTCGACGGGGAGTAGTCGCTGTAGTGGAGAGCCGAATCGCCGCTGCCCGTATAGGTGGATGTCGATGTAATGCTGCGCGTTCTGTGGGGTTGTGGTTGTCCTGCCATTCCCGGCCTGGTAGCTGAGTCTTGATCTCCTGGAGGAGCACATTCGCTGCCGTCAGCGCCGCTGAAGACGGCGTAGGTCTGGTTGGAGCGGTTCCGCGGGTCACGGCCGGGAACAGGCCGCCGGCAAGGTGAAACACCTCGCTGACCGGCGCGCCGCGGTCGACGACGTCTGCCTGGGCTACGTCGATGTCGACGGCCAAGTTCAGGCCGCGAACCGGGCCCGGCTCGCCGGTGGTCACGCCCGTTCCGAACGCGACCGAGCAATCCGAGTGCTGAAGGTTTGCGGTGTGACCCTGCGGCATGGCTTGGCCATCTCCGTCGTCGGCTCGCTCGCGGATGGCAGCGGTCTCAGAGCGTGATCAGCCTGAGGGCATTATCGAGCTGGCGCAGGTCACCTGGATCGGAGGTGACAACGGGCTGGTCGGCGCGTCGTGCGCATACCACAACATGGGCATCGGCGATGTCGGACGTCCCGCTGGCGGCCAGCAGCCTGCCAACATTTGTCGCATCGACGCGGTCCAGGCTGATGACATCGGTTGTCGGCTGGCGGATCAGCCGCGACAGCCGGACCTGACGGTCAGGCCGCCGGATTGCCTGGGCCAGTGCCGAGGCTGGAACGGTGACACGGGAGCCTGTTTCGCGGGCGCGGGCTAGGAGCACTACGACGGCGCGGTCGTCACGGTCCAGGGCTATCAGACCCCCAGCGTCGAGGGTTACTCCGGGCATTAGGCGGCTGGCCGGGCGTTGGTACCGAGCACTTCATCGGCCCAGGCGCGCTCATCGTCGGAGAGCGCGCCGCCGGTCTGGCGCAGTGCCTCAGCGAGCATCGCGCCCCATCCAGCGACGTCGTCTAGGGCGACGGTGACGGCGTGCTGCACGAAACCGGACACGCTGGGCGCTGTTCGCGCTTGCACCAGGGACCGAATCTGATCGAGCTGGACCTCATCGAGCGTGATAGTGATCTTCCGGGTTGCCATACCAAGTACCATACCACCAGCACTAGCTTCTGCGTGCTCCCTCTGCTACGCGGCAGCCAGAGCCGCCGGTCCTGTGGGAGCCAAAGTGGGAGCCAACATGCGCAGTGGTGAGGCAACATCCCGCGACGTCCAGCGAGAATCTTCCCAGGTAGAAGGCACGCCACGCGACTTCCGGCTACACCGGGAGACTGGCTGGAGCTGATTTGGGAGCAGGAGGTCGCGGGTTCGAATCCCGCCATCCCGACCGCTATTTTTCGGGTGTCTGTCATCTCAAGCAGGCGCAATGCCGCATGTCCATCTGAAGGCGGTAGCTGCGTCGTACCAGATGACAGTTGACGTGCCAGCCCATGGGAGCAGCGCATGAGATACCTGATGATCCACTGTGTCGATGAGTCCGCCGTCGACTGGTGGGATGCCGACCGCACGGATGAGGAGGGTGATGAAGCGGTCGAAGCCTGGGATGCGGAGATGAAAGCCCGCGGCGTCCTTGTCGGCGGCGGTTTCCTACGGCCTACAAGCGCCGCCACCTCGATCAAAGTGCGCGACGGCAAAGTGCTGGTGAGCGACGGGCCGTTCGCCGAGACCAAGGAGCAGATCGCCGGATTCTGCGTGCTTGAGTGCGCGGATTTGGACGAGGCTATCGAGGCGGCGTCCAGGCACCCGACCGCACTGGTTGGCACGTTCGAGCTGCGGCCGTACGCGGAGTAGCCGCCGAGGCGGCCCTAGGTCGGCTGCGATTGTGGGTCTACCTGAGCGTGTCATACGGTCCGCTCGGCGCTCCGCTTGCCTGCACGACCAGGTCCGAGAGTATGGCTACTGCTTCGTCGATAACCCTGTCGTCCAGATTGCCGTAGCCGAGCAGCAGCCCCGGCCTGGCAGGATCGGGCTGCAGTCGCATCTCCTCGATGTCGCCGATTTGCAGGCCGCGCCGGGCTGCCGCGGCGATGATTGCGGCGGTGTCGGTGCCCGAAGGCAACTCGAGCAGCAACATCATCCCAGATTCGGCTCCGTGCACCCGGTAGCCAGGCAGCCGGGCCCGGAGCGCGTCTACCAGCAGATCGCGCCGTGTCCGCAAGTGCAGGCGGGTTGCGCGGAGATGCCGGTGATAGCCGCCCGACCGCATCAGGTTGCGCCAGCGCCAGTTGGTTGAGCGCTGGAGGTAGCACCTGTATCTCGTCTGCGGCCCGCACCGCCTGCACCAGCCGGCCTGGAGTTACCACCCAGCCGATGCTGACCGTCGGCCCCAGGGCCTGGCTCATCGAGCCCATCAGCGCCACCCGATGCGGGTCGCTGCCCTGCAGGACCGGGGGCACAGGGCGGTCATAACTGAACTCGTGGTCGTAGTCGTCCTCAATCACCAGTCCGCCCGTTCGCTGGGCCCAGTCCAGCAGTTGCCGCCGCCGGTCGGCTTTCAGCGGCGCACCGTAGGCCAGCTGCCGCGCTGTGCCGACGCAGACCGCGCGTAGCTCCGGATGCAGGTCCAGCGCTCCGGTGACCAGACCGTGCTCATCGGCCGGCAGCCCGACGAGATGCATGCCGGTCGTGCGGGCGGCCTGCCAATAACGCGGCGAGCCGGGGTCTTCTATG
The DNA here is from genome assembly GCA_963718765.1 of uncultured Actinomycetota bacterium. Lineage (GTDB taxonomy): Bacteria > Actinomycetota > Actinomycetes > Streptosporangiales > Streptosporangiaceae > JAJYUU01. The sequence goes on along the minus strand of CAVQZV010000010.1, from coordinate 1,026,846 downwards.
CCCATAGCCACTTCGCCGTCGGCCATGAGTGCGCGGCAGACTTGCATCAGGGCTTGCCCGGCCCCGGAGAAAACCGAGATCGTGGCTGGGTCCGCTGCGGCCCCCCTGCTCCGGTGCAGATGCTCGGCCAGTACCGTACGGAGCTCGAGCATGCCGCCGGGTTCGGAATAGTCGAGCTGGCTGAAGGACGCTGTCGTGGCGGCCGCGGTGATCGCCTGCACCCACTTACGCCGGGGGAATGCTCTCAGGTCTGGCCGGCATGTGTACATGTCGAAGCGCGTAAACGGCGCCGCAACGGGTGTTGCCTGCTTGGCCAGCCGGAGCGCGACATCGTCATCCGGGTCGGGCACCCAGCTGACCCTGGTGGCCGAGCCGGTCCGCGCGTTCAGGTAGCCCTCAGTCACTAGCTGGCCATAGGCGTGAGTGACCGTCCAGCGGGAAACGCCGAGATCCTCGGCAAGCTGCCGGCTGGGCGGCAACGCCGCGCCATGGGGCACGCTACCGTCCCTGACGGCTGAGCGGATCGCGGCAGCAAGCCGCATGTGCAGTGGCCCTGGCCTGGTGGCGGACAGTTCGAACAGCGTCCCCCACGCCAGATTGGTCTGCGTTTTCGCCACGCTATTGGATCGTACCGCCAGGTCTGCTCTACCTAGCGTCAGAAGCGTGTCAGTTACAGCTTGCAAAGAGGAGAACGAAATGGCCAGGTCTGCCTCGGTGGTCCGCCGGGCGCTGATCACCTGGCCGTGGGACCGCCCGTGGCGGCGTACCCGGCGTCGCGACAAGCGCGGCCCGTACTGGGACGCGTACTTCGCAGACCCGAATGTGGTCGAGGACGACTACTGGCGGATGCGCCGGCGATAACCGCCGTAGCTGTCAAGCTCCCGGCGGAGCCGTGAGGTTGTACTGGGAGATCAGTCCGGGCAGCCAGTCCGGCCGGCCGAACTGCAGACCGTACTTATCCGCCAGGGCTCCGATGTCCTCAAGTCGTGGCGGTTCGGCAGCGATCGCGTCGGCAAGCTCGCGGAAGAAGTGCTCGAAGCCGGCCGGGCTGATCACCTCGATCATGCGGGCGGGCGTGCTGCCGGCGTTCCACATGGTATGCAGCTCGCCACGTGGCTTGGTGATGTATCCGCCGGCGCTGAGCACGACCTCCCGGTCGCCGGAGCGAAATCCGATTTCGCCCTCGGTCACGATGGAGTACTCGTCCTCGCGGGTGTGCAGGTGCGGCGGCACCAGGGCGCCAACCGGGAACGGGTGCTCCACGATCGCGACCGCCCCGCCAGTGTCGGCACCCCACAACTTGAACGCGACCCCGATAGAGCCCAGGTCGCCGACCGGGCCATCACCTGGCTGAACGATCGTCAGCAGCGGAGCTGCGGCTTCGCCCATTTCGCCGCCTCCTTCGCGAGTAGGCCACCTGTATCAGTTCTATCGGGCGGCGGACACGAGCGACGGGCGGGTCACACCTGTGGGGCCGGGATCGCACCGCCGGGCTCGAGCAGGGGAGCATTCGCGTCCAGAGTCTCGGGGTACTTGATTCCGGCGCCTGTGTTGAGCGCGATGACGACGTCGCTGTCGCCGATTTCGCCGCGTTCGCGAAGCACCCGGATTGCCGCGACGGTCGCCGCGCCCTCCGGACAGACCAGGGCACCCTCGGTGCTCGCGATCTCGTGCTGCGCCGCCAGCAGGTCGGCATCGCTGACGGCGAGTGCGCAACCGTCGGTCCGGTAGATCGCGTCGAGGATGAGGAAGTCCCCGAGCGCCTTCGGCACGTTGAGGCCGAAGGCGACGGTATGCGGATCCGGCCATGGCGAGCTCTCCCGCGCGCCAGCCTCGAAAGCCGTGACAATCGGTGCGCAGCCACGGGCCTGGACCGCGACCAGGCGCGGCAGCGGGCCGCTCATCCAGCCCAGCTGAACCAGTTCCGTGAGGGCCTTGTGAATCCCGATGATGCCGACGCCGCCGCCGGTCGGATAGACGATCACATCCGGCATCGTCCACCCGAGCTGCTCGACGATTTCCAAGCCCATCGTCTTCTTGCCCTCAAGCCGATAGGGCTCCTTCAGCGTCGAAACCTCCTGAATGCCCTCGCGGCGCGCAACAGCAGCATTGATGAGCCGGCCGCAGTCGCCGATGTGCCCGCGCACCAGATACAGCTCGGCTCCCGCCGAGGCAACCTCGCCCCTGCATACGGCGGGCGCGCTCTCCGGCATGGCTATCAGCGCGCTGAGCCCGGCACGAGCCGCATACAGTGCCCACGCCGCGCCAGCGTTTCCGTTGGTCGGCATCGCTATCCCGCGAACCCCGAGCTCAGCCGCCCTGGATACGCCGACGGCTGCACCACGGGCCTTGAACGAGCCAGTGGGAATCGTCCCCTCGTCTTTCATCAGCAGCCGGGGCACGCCGAGCCGCTCGCCCAGGCGCGGCAGCGCGAATAGCGGGGTCATGCCCTCGCCCAGGCTGACGATGTCCTCCGCACGCGACACCGGCAGCAGCTCGTGATAGCGCCACAGCGACGCCTCGCGCCCGGCGAACGCAGCCCGCGATGATTCGGCCGCCAGTCGCTCGAGGTTGTACTGCGCGAGCAGCGGCCCGCCGCAGCTGCACACGCCCTGGACCATGTCGGCCGGGTAGCTGGTGCCACAGCGGCTACAGCTCAGCTCGGTCAGGTACGAGAACACAGGGAAGCGCCTTCCGGGTAGGCGGCCAGTATCGCAGCGCGCAATCGGGTCACTTCCCGGGAAGCCAGCCGATGTGCCAATCTTTCGGGCAGGCAATCCCCGCCCGATAGCCACAGAGAGGCACCGCGATGGATCTCGGACTGCTGCTCCTGCGTCTCGCGCTCGCAGCGATCCTGTACATGCACGCCACGCAGAAGCTGCTCGGCTGGTTCTCGGGGCCAGGCCTCGACCGGCAAGCCCAGGTGTTCCACAACCTCGGCCACCGGCCTGGCCGCCAGATGGTGCTGCTCGCGTCGGCTTGCGAGCTATCCGGGTCGGCCCTCGTCGCCCTGGGACTGATCACTCCCCTTGGTGCGGCGATGCTGGCCGGCACGATGATGGTGGCCGGCGGGACCCTGACGCTCGCCAAGGGCACCTTCTGGAACGTGCAGGGCGGCGGTGAGTATGCGCTGGTACTCGCAGCGTTCGCGGTAGTGCTGGGTTTCGCGGGGCCCGGGCGGTGGTCGATCGACAATGCCATCGGCGCGCCGTGGGTGGCCCACTCCAACGGAAAGGCGGCGATCACCGGCCTGATCGTTCTCGCGGTGGCGGCGCTCACCGCCGGCGGGGCCCTGATGCGCACCCGGTCGCTACTGCGGCCCGCTGCGACACCGGAGCCAGCATCACCGGCGACCGGAGCTTCCGAGGGGTGACCTCGCCCCTTCTGGGTAGGCGCACGACGTGAGAACCTGGCTTCACGGGCGCCTGTCAGGAGGGGGCTGCCATGGCACGACGTCTCAGCGGGTGGCGGAAGCTGGCGGCATCGGCCTGGAGCCGCCCGATGGATCCGCAGTTCTTCGGCGACATGGACGTGGACGCCGAGTCGCTGCTGGCCTACATCGAGGACACTCGTCGCACCGGGGGCGAGCACGTGACGATGACGCACCTCGTGGGCAGGGCCGTAGCGCACGGCCTCGCGACTGTGCCCGCCTTGCGGGTCCGGATTGCGCACGGCCGGGTGTATGAACGCCAGAGCATCGACGTGTTCTTCATCGTGGCGACGCGCGGCGGCCGTGAGCTCACTGGCGTCAAGGTGGCGGACGCGGACCGGAAGACGGCAGTCGAGATCGCGGCGGAGCTCAACCGCCGCTACGCGGCCATCGAGGCTGGCACAAGCAACGACCTCGACCGCGGCAAGGCGTTGCTCGCCAGGCTCCCGCCGCGGCTGCTCGGCGCGGCGCTCAGCATGGGCGCCTGGCTCACATCAGACCTGAATCTCGACCTGACCCGGCTCGGCATGCCGCGCCAGGCGTTCGGCGGCGCGATGGTGACGTCGGTCGGTATGTGGGGCATCGATCACGCCTACTCGCCGCTCGCGCACTACTACCGGGTACCGGTCCTGGTGCTCGTCGGTGCGGTCCGCAAGCTGCCAGTCGTGGTCGACGACGCCGTCGTGATCCGCCCGACGATGACACTCACCGCGACCTTCGATCACCGGTACGTGGACGGCTTCCACGCAGCGCAGTTCGGCGAAGCCATTCGCGCCTATTGCGCGGATCCGGCAGGCTGCGAGGCAGCCCAGGTGCCTTCGCCGACCACCGCGCCCGCCTAGTCGGGATGCCGGTGAGCCCGGTGGTCGATGAACCAGCCGGCAACCGCGGTCATGGTCGTCGCTGCGGCACCGAGCAGGCTAACCGGAACGCCCGCGACGCGGCCGACCGGATGCGGCGGATCGTCGACGGCTGTACCAGGAACCAGCGGAGCGAGGAAGAACGGCGCCCAGTAGGCGACCGGCACGGCCGCCGCGAAGAATCGCCCGGTGGAGGGGTCGCCGCGCCCCGACCACAGCGACGCGATGTTGACCGAGGCCAGTGTGCTCGTCATGGTGAGCGCAGTCACCCCGTGGAATCGCGCGTGGCCGGGCCAGCGCTCGTTGAAGATGTGCGAGTCATTCCAGTCTGCGGCGACGGGAGCGACAGCCGTGATCAGGTTGGCCAGGGTGAGCAGGCTCTTGCCGAGCACGTGGTCATCCGGTCCGCCCGGCATCAGGGCCTCGCCGGGTACTCGTCGTGCCGGTGCACCCACATCTCCGGCGGATGCCCCTCGTTTCGACCCGCGGGAGCCCGGTCGAGGAAGCCGTAGTAGCCCATCATGAACTCCAGGCCGCGCGCCGTTGTCGAGTACGTCAGGTACGCGACTCCGTCCTGGAGCGCGTACGCGCTCATGACCGGCGCCTCGGACAGGTAAGCCGCGGGCTCCGTCCCGCACTCCTGCGCCAGCCCGGCCACGACCGGGGGGACGCCGCCAGCCAGGAACTCGCGCGTTACTTCTTCAGGGCGGGAAATATCCAGGTCGAAGTTGTAATCGGTGCGGTAGGAGGATGCCCACGGGAACGTCCATCCCATCCGCTGCCGGTAGGCCCGGAGCTTCTCCAGCGGTGCGCGGGAGATGCAGGTGAACGTCACTTCGCGCGCGTTCAGGTGCGGAACGGCACCGTTGAAGGTATCCGCCGCCGACGAGCAGACCGGGCAGCCGGCGGAGAAAGACGGACCGAACATGAAGTGGTAAACGAGCAGCTGCGAGCGGCCCTCGAACAACTCCGGCAGCGTCCTCGGTCCGCCATCGGTATCAAAGCTGTAGGTCTTGTCGATCGGCACCCAGGGAAGCTGGCGGCGCTCCTCCGTGATCCGGTCGCCGAGGCGAGTCAGCTCCTTCTCTTTCGCCAGCAGCTCGTTCCGGGCGGCCAGCCACTCCTCGCGGGTGCCGACCTTGTGACCGGCCATGTCGAGTCTCCTCGTTGTCGATGTCAGAGCACGGCAATGAGCATCGCCGCCATGCCGACGCTCATCGCGGCCTGGGTCGCGGCCCCCGGATCAGCGAGGCGCAGGCCACGACCGTCGATGGCTCGCGCTACCCACGGTATCGAGGTCCATACGCAACACGCTGCCCAGCGCTGCCGCCGCGAACACGACGCTCAACACCAATCTCGCCGCCGCTGACCCGCGCATCATTGCGCGGACTCGGCCAGCTCGTACTCGTCGTGGCGGCGCAGCCAGGCGATCGGCGTTGGCAGGGCGGCCTCGTCACGCCCCCTGGGTGCGCGGTCGAGGAGCTGGTTCGTGACGTTGAACGCGTCGAGTCCGCGCGCGTAACAGGAGTAGGTATGGTAGACAGCGCCGCCGTCCAGGGCGAAGGCGCTGAGGCCGGGGCTCTCGGGACCGAACGGCTTTCGGGTGAAGTTGTAGACAGCATCGTCGGGCACCGCGCCCGGGCCGCGCGGCATGTCCCGTTGTGACGTCCCGGCCGACGGGCCGCGGAAAGAGACCGCGAAGTCGTAGTTGAAGTCGCTGCGCAGCGTCGACACCCACGGGAAGCTCCAGCCCATGCGGCGCTGGTAAGCCTCGATGCGCTTAAGTGGCGCGCGGGACGCGCAGACGAAAGTGACGTCGCGGTGATTGATATGGATCACGCCGCCGTCGAAGCCGTCGGCCCAGAAGGAGCAGACCGGACAGCCCTCGGTCCACTCGGGGCCGAACATGAAGTGATACACCAGCAGCTGTGACCGGCCGGCGAACAGCCCGGCGAGGTCCTCCTCGCCCTGACTGGTGTCGAAGAGGTAGTCCTTGTCGATGCGCACCCAGGGGAGGGACCGGCGCATCGCAGCCAGCTCGTCGCCGCGCCTGGTGTGCTCCTTCTCGGCCTCTAGCAGGTGCAGCCGCGCCTGGAGGTGCTCGTCCCTGGTGCCGGTCGTGTGCCCAGTCATCGTCGTGACGCTCCCCTCTATCGTTGTGATCTCGCCTTGGTAGACACCGGCGTGCCAGCCAGACTGGTCGGTGCCCGGCCGCCCAGATCGGGCGTCCCGTGGTGTCTGTATCGGCGAAGGCCAGGGAAGCGAGGGGAGGCGGCACGTGGGTACCGAGCTGATCGAGCGGGCGAGATCCGGAGATGGCGAGGCATTCCGGGAGCTGACCGATCCGTACCGGCGCGAGCTTCAGGTGCACTGCTACCGCATCCTGGGATCGCTGCAGGACGCGGAGGACGCGCTTCAGGACATCCTGCTGGCTGCATGGCGGGGGCTAGGCAGATTTGAGGGCCGGGCTTCGGTTCGTACCTGGCTGTACCAGATAGCCACCAACCGGTGCCTGAACATGCTGCGCTCGGCCCGCAGGCAGGGCGTGCAGTGGTCGGTGCCCGGAGTCGAGCCGCCGGAGCCCTCCGGGCTCGGCGAGGTCACCTGGCTGGAGCCGTACCCTGACGCTTTGCTCGAAGGAGTCGTGCTGACGTCCGGGCCGGAGGCCCGGTACGAGGCGGGCGAGGCCATCTCCCTGGCCTTCGTCACCGCGCTCCAGATGCTGCCGCCGCGCCAGCGTGCCGTGCTCATCCTGCGCGACGTGCTGTGTTTCAGCGCGGCGGAAACGGCGGGGATGCTGTCGGCAACGGTTGACTCGGCGAATAGCGCGCTCAAGCGCGCCCGCGCAACTGTGCAGGACCGGGCTGAGACGGCCCCGCGACGCGAACCGCCACCGCCGCCGGACTCGCCAGCCGAGCGGGTACTGGTGGCCCGCCTGACTACGGCCTACCAGTCTGGAGACGTCAGCCATCTCGTCGCGCTCCTGACCGACGACGTGCGGGTCAGCATGCCCCCGGTGCCGCTGGAGTACCACGGCCGGGACTCGGCGGCCCGGTTCCATGCCGCGGTGGCGTTCCGGCAGGGCCGGACCTACGACCTGATCCCGACCAGGGCGAACGGCCAGCTGGCCTTCGCCGCCTACGTGAACGACCAGGCGGGCGGCGTCCGGCATGCCATGGGTCTGCTGGTATTCACAGTTTCCGGCGAGCATGTGACCGAGATCACCCGGTTTGACAACACCGTCCTGCCGAGCTTTGGCTTTCCGCGGACGCTCCCCGGCTCCGGTCGGCCCTAACCAGCTATTTTCCTGGCAAATATCCGCAGAACGTGGCGCCGATACCACCGGGCCGCTGTGACACGAGAACACGCCAGGGAATGGTGAGCACCTGGTGCCGCCTGACCGCCCTTCCGCTGGCTGGGATGCGCGGCGACAACACGACCGGGCCGGGCCATGATGGTCCGTGAGGGGCACCAGCGTGGAGCGCACATCCGGCGTGCCTCGGAACGCAAAACGTGAAAGGCAAGTGATCATGTCGCGTCAGAGCCTGGAAGATGCGCTGCAGACGGTCAACCCGGTGGAGATGCTCCGCAGCTCTCAAGAGGGCGCCTACGTCTATCCGGTAGTCGCCACCGAGTTCAGCAACTGGCAGCACGAACAGCACGCCTGGACGCAGACGTGCGTGCTGTACGACCAGTCGCACCACATGGCGAACCTCTACCTGAAGGGGCCGGATGCCCTCAAGCTGCTCTCGCACCTTGGCATCAACAGCTTCGCGAACTTCCCGCTCAACCGGGCCAAGCAGTTCGTGCCGTGCAGTTACGACGGCTACGTCATCGGGGATGGGATCCTCTTCCACCTGGAGGAGAACGAGTACGAGTGGGTGGGCCGGGTACCGGTGGTGAACTGGTTCCAGTTCCACGCGGAGACCGGTGACTGGGACCTCGAGCTCGTGCGGGACGACCGGTCGCCGTCGCGGCCCATGGGCAAGGCGGTCACTCGCACCCAGTACCGCTTCCAGATCCAGGGCCCGAACGCCGCCCAGGTGATCGAGAAGCTGAACGGCGGCCCGTTCCCGGACATCAAGTTCTTCCACACCGACTACATCAACATCGCGGGCCGTAAAGTCCGGGCGCTGCGCCACGGCATGGCTGGCCAGCCTGGCCTGGAGGTGTGGGGCCCGTACGGCGAATACGACGAGATCCGGGCGGCGATCCTGGAGGCGGGCGCGGAGTTCGGCATCGCTCCGGTGGGCGCCCGCGCGTACGCAACCAACGCCCTGGAGTCGGGCTGGATCCCGTCGCCGCTGCCGGCCATCTACACCGGCGACCAGATGCGGTCCTACCGGGAGTGGCTGCCGGCGGCAGGTTACGAGGGACGCAGTGGGTCGATCGGCGGCAGCTTCGTCTCGCCCAACATCGAGGACTACTACATGACGCCGTACCAGCTCGGGTACGGCCACATGGTCAAGTTCGACCACGACTTCATCGGTCGTGAGGCGCTGGAGCGGATGGACAGGACCTCCCAGCGCCGCAAGGTGACGCTGGCCTGGAATCACGAAGACGTGGCCAAGATCTTCGCGTCGGTGTTTGACCCCAGCGTGGTCCCGTACAAATTCCTGGAGCTGCCGGTCTCGAACTACTCGTCGGCTAACTACGACAGCATCCTGCTCGACGGCAAGCTGGTGGGCTACTCGATGTTCACTGGCTACAGCTCAAACGAGCGGGCGATGCTGTCGCTGTCGACCATCGACCACGAGATCCCGGTCGGCACCGAGGTGACGCTCGTCTGGGGCGAGCCCGACGGCGGCTCGGCCAAGGCGTCGGTCGAGCGGCCCCATCGGCAGCTCGAGGTCCGCGCGACAGTTGCCCCCGCGCCGTACACCAAGGAAGTGCGCGAGCACTACGCGGAAGGGTGGCGCTCCCACCAGGTGTGACGCCGCGATCCCGGACGCCGCGGTGCTCGCCCCCCGAGCACCGCGGCGTCGCGGCAGAGTGACCGGCTTGCCGTTATTTGCCAGCTGACGCCGCTACGATCCAATTCATGAACCCGCTATCTGGCGTATTCGAGGAAGCCTGGCGCATCTACCGCGCCCACGCAGGGCACCTGCTCGCGATCGCCTTCGTCATCTATATCGTCACCGCGGTTATCGTCGGGGTTCTCGCCCTGACCGGCAGTTTCCTCGGGCTCTTCCTCGGCGACATCGTGACGCTGTTCGCGACATTCCTGCTGCAGGCGACACTGATCAAGGCCGTTCAGGACGTCCGTGACGGCCGGGCCGATCTGTCGATCAGCGAGACCGCGTCGTCGGCCACTCCCTACATTCTCCCGGTCGCTGCCGCGTCCATCCTGGCGGGCATCGCGATCACGATCGGGCTGATTCTGCTGATCGTTCCGGGTCTGATTCTCATCACCATCTGGGCTGTGATCATCCCGGTTATCGTGCTCGAGCGGTCCGGCGCGCTCGCGTCGTTCGGGCGCAGCCAGCAGCTCGTCCGCGGTAACGGATGGCCGGTGTTCGGCACGCTGGTTGTGCTGTTCATCATCCAGATCTTCGTGAGCATCGTGCTCGGGATCATCTTCTTCGCGCTGCCGGCTCTCGTGCGGAACGGACTGAGCACGGTGATCGCCGGAACTCTCATCGCGCCGTTTATCGCCGTGACGGTGACCTTGATCTACTACCGGCTGTCCGGGCAAGAGGCGCCAGCAGGCGTGCCCGGCGGACCAGGCGCGGCGGGCTGGCAGGGCGGTCCCGCTGGCGGCCCGTACGGCGGTCCTGCCGGGGGCCCGTACGGCGGTCCTGCCGGGGGCCCGTACGGCGGTCCTGCCGGCGGCTCATACGGCGGTCCTCCTCCCGCCAACCCTTACGGCGGTACCCCTCCCGGCAACCCGTACGGGACTCCGCCGAGCAATCCCGGCGGCTCCGGCGACTGGTTCGGGGGGTCTAGCGCCCAGTGAAGGCCGGCGGCCGCTTCTCCGCGAACGCCTGCTGTCCCTCCCGGTAGTCGGCCGACCGGAAGCACGCCTCGATCATCGCCTCGACCCTGGCCGTATCCCGCAGCTCCGGCGGACGGAGCGCCTCACGGATCGCGGCCTTGGCGGCGGCGACGGTCAGCGGCGCGTTGCCGGCGATGCCCTCAGCGAGGGTCATCACCTCCTTGTGCAGCTCGGCCGCCGGGACAATGCGGTTGACCAGTCCCATCCGCAGCGCCTCTGCGGCCGAGAACCGCCGCGCCGACAGCAGGATTTCCGCTGCCCACGCCGGGCCGACCAGTGCCATCAGCGACGTGACGCCGCCGAACGCATAACCGAGCCCCAGCCGAGCGGCCGGGATGCCGAACTGGCTGTCGTCGGAAGCGATGCGGATGTCGGCCTGCAGCGCGGTGAGCAGTCCGCCGCCCATGCAGAAACCGCGGATCATGGCGATGACCGGCTTGGTGAGGGCGGCCCACGAACCGGCCAGGGCTGCCTGGCCCCGGTCGTACTCGGCCCGCGCCTCTGGCGACGTGCGCTGCTGGCCGAACTCGGAGATATCGGCTCCCGATGCGAACGCCTTGTCCCCGGCCCCGGTGACTACCAGCACGCGCACCTCCGGATCAGCGTCCAGCGCCGCTAGCACACCCGGCAGCGCCGCGCGGATCTCGCTCGACAGCGCGTTGCGCTTTGCCGGGTTGTTGAAGGTCACCACGGCGATCGCGTCCGCCACCTCGACGAGCAGCTTGTCGGTGCCTGTCTCGCGCGGGGCAGGGGAGGTCGTAGACGTCATGCGGGTCCCCTCATCGTCAGATCACGCCGTCCGCGCGCAACCGGTCGATCGCCTCGCGCGGAAAGCCCAGCTCGTCCAGTACCTCATCGGTGTGATCGCCGACGTCGGGACTGGCTGCCCGGACGGTCGGCGGCGCGCCGGTCATGCGAACAGCGTTGCGCACGATGTCCAGCTGGCCGAGCACCGGGTGCGTCACCGGCTGCGTCATAGCCAGGTGCTCGACCTGCGGGTCAGCGAAGACCTCATCCATCCGGTAGACCGGGCCACACGGCACCCCGGCGTCGTTCAGCGCGGTCACCCAGGCCGCGGTCGGCTGCGCCCGCAGCCGCTCGCCGACGAGCGCGTTCAGCTCGGCGCGGTTCGCCGACCGGTTGGCGAGCGAGTCGAACCGCGGATCAGCCGGGATCCAGGGCAGCCCGATCACCTCGCACAGGCTGCGCAGCAGCCGCCCGTCGGCGGCGCCAACGTTCACATAGCCGTCGGCGGTCTCGAAACAGCCCATGGGCACGCTCATCGGGTGATGGTTGCCCGCGGGGGCGGGCACCTCGTGCGCAATGGTCCACCGTGCCGCCTGGAAATCCATCATGGCGATCATCGACTCGAGCAGCGACGTCTGCACCCAGCGCCCGGTGCCGGTGCGGTCCCGATCGTGCAGCGCGACGAGCACGCCGATCGCGAGGTACAGGCCGGCGGCCAGGTCGGACACCGGGATTCCGGCTCTGGTCGGCTCTGCGCCGAGGCCCGTTACGCTCATGAGGCCGCCCATTCCCTGGGCGATCTGGTCCACGCCGCCCCGCCCCGCGTACGGCCCGTCCTGGCCAAACCCGGAGATCGAGCCGTAGACCAGCCGCGGATTGCGCGCGTGCACAGCGGCGAAGTCGAAGCCGAGCCGCTGTTTCACCGGGGGCCGCATGTTCTCGATGAGCACGTCGGAGCTGTCGACAAGGCGCATCAGCACCTCGTGGGCCCCGGGCGCCTTCAGATTCAGCGACATCGACCGCTTGTTCCGGTGCAGGTTCTGGAAGTCGGGGCCGTGCCGGGCGCCGACCAGGCCCGGCGCGCCTGGATCTGGCGGCGGATCCACCCGGATGACGTCCGCGCCCCAGTCGGCCAGCTGCCGGACGCAGGTCGGGCCGGCCCGGGCGACCGTGATGTCGATGACGCGAATGTCGTCGAGCGGGAGTTTTGTGGTCACGCCTCCCATCATCCCCCGGGGTGGTCTGGCGTGTTGGCGTCAGTTACCGCCGTCTCCGCCGTTCCCGTGACCGTGATGGTGACCCTGGAACACGGTCACCGTCACCGGGCTGCCGACGGCTACCAGGCCGCTCGGGCTCACCGAGACAACCGTCCCCGGATCCAGGTTGTCCTGGCCATCCTTACTGCTACTGGTGTAGGTCACGACGGGTGTTAGCCCGAGGCTGCTCAGCGTCTGGGTCACGTCAGCGACCTGCTGACCGACCAGGTCGGAGCTGTTCACGTCGACGGTCTGCGTTGCGGGCGAGCTTGCAGCTGGCCGGGGCGGCGAACTCTGATGCGCGGCAGGCAGCGCGCTCGTGACGAGCCACGTCCCGAGCGCCCCGATGAGGGCCGCCCCGAGCGCCAGCAGCGCGCCGCGACGCAGGCGCGGCGCCCGGCGGGGCCGTCCGTGTACGGGCGCATCGTGCCAGGTGCGCCGATGCTCATAGACGAGAGTGCCGCTGCCGGCATTCCCGGTGTCAGTACGAAACGGGGTCGCTGCGGTCGCGGCCAGGCGGCTGGGCGCGCCGCCGGTGAGGGAATCGCGCACCCGGACAGCCTGCTCGGCTGTGGCTGCGGCGCTAACCGGCCGGTTCGCCGGGTCCTTAGCGGTCAGCTCGGCTACGAGCCGGGCCGCCCCGGCCGGCACCGAGGATGGGAGGGGCGGCAACTCCCGATTCTGGTGAGCCGCCCCGACCTCGAATGGCATCCCGCTGAATGGGGGCTCGCCCGCCAGACACTCATAGCCGACGATGCCCAGCGAGTACAGGTCGCTGGCCGGGCTCGCCGGGTCGCCTGCGGCCCGTTCCGGTGACAGGTAGGTGGGTGTGCCGATCACCATGCCGGTCCGGGTGATCGGGAGCGAGCCCGCGGCGTGCGCGATGCCGAAGTCGGTGATCTTCACCTGGCCGCCCGGGCCGATCAGAATGTTGCCTGGCTTGATGTCACGGTGCACCAGGCCGGCCGTGTGCGCGGCCTGCAGCCCGGCAGCGGTCTGGGCCAGCACGTCCATCGTGCTGGCCGGATCGAGCGGACCAGCTGCCAGCAGTTCAGCCAGCGACGGCCCGTCGACCAGTTCCATCACCAGGTACGGGGCCTGGTTGTGCCCTTCCTCACCGTAGTCGTAGATCTGCGCGATGGCCGGGTGCGAGACCGAGCCCGCCTGCCGTGCCTCGGCGCGGAACCGGGTGAGCGCCTCTGGCTGCCCCGCGTACTGCGATCGCAGTACCTTCACCGCCACCGGGCGGTCAAGGACAAGGTCATGGGCGCGCCAGACCTCGCCCACGCCGCCCGCCGCGATCGGGCTGTCCAGCCGGTAGCGCTCCTCAAGCACCCCGGTTTTACTGCTCATAGTGTCCCGACACTACCCGCTGGCAGCAGAGCTAAGGATCAACCCTCAGCTGCCCTTCGAGGGGGGACGCCCGGAGGCGACCACTTTGCGCCAGGCGAAAGAGGGATAGGCGCCGACCTCGGTCACTGTGATCATGGGGGACATGGCCAAGCTCGATTTGCACACCGCGACCCTGGCTGTAGAGCACAACGCGGCGATGCCGATGCGCGATGGGACGCTGCTGCGCGCCGACATCTACCGGCCAGCCCAAGGCACCACGTTCCCTGCGCTCTTAATCCGCACGCCCTACGGTGAGCCCTCCGTACGGACTGCACCAGTGCGGCCGGCCATCGACGCGGGATTCGCCGTAGTGGTGCAGTATTGCCGCGGCACCGGTACCTCCGACGGCGAGTTCACCCCGTTCGAGAGCGAGTCCGACGACGGTGTCGACTCCATCGAGTGGTGCGCGAAGCAGGGCTGGTGCGACGGCCGGGTCGGCATGTGGGGGTCCTCGTACGCCGGCATGGTCCAGCTCGCAGCCGCGGTGCAGGCGCCGCCCGCGCTGAAGTGCCTGCTGCCGATCGTCACTCCGGCTGACTATCACGGCGGCCTGGCTTACCGGCAGGGCGCCTTCCAGCTCGGCCAGCTGCTCGGCTGGTACACCATGAAGTCGGCGCAGACGCTGGGCTACCGGGCGATGGCCGGCGAGGACGTTTCTGCGGACGGTCCCGCGCTGGCGGCACACACCGCGAACATCGCCGCGAACTACCGGTACCTGCCCGCGCGCGACATGCCCGCCGTCAGCCGCATCATTCCCGGCTGGCAGCGCTGGCTCGACCATGAGCGGGCCGACGAGTACTGGCGGGAACTCTCCTACGCGGCCAGGCGGCACCGGGTCACCACGCCCGCGCTGCACGCCGGCGGCTGGTTCGACTTGTTCCTCGGCGGCACGCTCGATAACTACCGGATGCTGCGCCGGTCGGCGGCGACCGAGCACGCGCGCCGCCACCAGGCGCTGATCGTCGGCCCGTGGACGCACGGCGACCAGACCGGAGCCGCAGGCGAGCTGCATTTCGGCCCGGCGTCATCGGCGCTGGCGATCGGGCTGGAGCAGCTGCAGATCGGCTTTCTCCGCACGTTCATCGACGGCGCGGAGAGGGAACGCGGCGCGCCGCGGGTGAAGCTCTTCGTCATGGGCGACAACGTGTGGCGGGACGAGGACGATTGGCCGCTGGCGCGGACGGTGTGGACGCGGTGGTACCTGCACGCTGGTGGCGGCCTGTCGCCAGAGGCTCCGCCTCCGGCCGCTGCGGCGTCGATTTACCGGTGCGACCCGGCGGACCCGGTGCCGACCGCCGGGGGACCGACGCTGATAATGGCTTCGCCGGATGGCTCAGTGAGCTGGATGGGCGGTCCGCGCGACCAGCGCGCGATCGAAGCCCGGTCCGACGTGCTGTCGTTCACCAGCGACGTGCTCGGCGAGGACCTCGAGGTCACCGGGCCGCTGGTGGTCACGCTGCACGCCGCTACGTCAGCGGCGGATACCGACTTCACCGCCCGGCTGATCGATGTGTGGCCTGACGGCCGCGCGCTCGGGATCGCCGACGGGATCGTGCGGGCGCGTTACCGGGACGGGACGGGTCAGCCCACGCCGGTCACGCCGGGCCAGGTCTACGAGTACTCCATCGACCTGATCGCGACGAGCCAGGTGTTCAAGGCGGGCCACCAGGTGCGGGTGGACATCGCGAGCTCGAACTTCCCGTGCTTTGACCGCAATCCAGGCAACGGGGCGCCGGCCGCGACCGCGACGGAGCAGGACTTCGTCATCGCTGAGCAGACGATCTGCCACGATGCCGCGCACCCGTCGTCGATAACGCTGCCGATCATCCCGCGCGGCTAGTCGCCGGTTACCCCGTCGATGCGCTCACGGAGCAGGTCGGCGTGCCCGTTGTGACGCGCGTACTCCTCGATCATGTGCAGGTACAGCCACCGGACGTTGCGGACGCGCTCGGGGTGGTGGCCATGGCTGGGGACGACGTCATCGAGCTGCTTGCCCGCCAGGGTGGCGCGGGCCTGCTCGATCTCCTGCCGGTAGTTCTCGATGTTGGCGGCCGCGTCGGCCTCGTCGAGCGCTTCAAAGTCCAGGCCCGTGCTCTCCGGGTCGTAGGGGAACGGCAGGTCGGTGTTCGCGGCGTGGATGCGCAGCCACCACCGCTCGACCTCGGTCATGTGCCGGATCAGACCAAGCAGGGACAGCCGGGACGGCGGGACCGCCCGCTCCTTCAGCTGGCCGGCGGTGAGTCCCGCGCACTTGAGCAGCAGGGTGGCACGCTGGTAGTCCAGCATGGCCTCCAGGGCTGGGCGCTCACCCAGGGTTAGCCCTGGTACGGCGCGGTCCACGGGCGGAGCGGTCCATGTTTCGGTCACAAGCTGCAACCGTAGCTGGCCCGAGCCCGGGGCGCCCCTAGGTATCCAGATCGAGGTGAACGAGGCCGACCTCTCGTACCCGCTGGGGCGCGACCACGTACAAAACGACGAGGCAGATCAGGCCGATGACCATGAGGCCGCCGACCCAGAGAGCCATTTCGGAGTACGGCGCTGACAGCGGTGTCACGAAGGAGAAGACCTTGATCCCGGCCGCGGTGAGCCACGCTGGCACGAAGGCGGCGATACCGAGCACCGGGATGACCCCGTGCGAGAGCCAGTTGAACTTGTGGCCGCCGCGGGCGAAGTAGCCGATGCACGCGGCGTTCATGACGATGTAGACGGCGACCAGCAAGATGACGATGCCGGTTCCCACCATGGCGAAGGCCACGGTCGGCGTGTAGTGCAGGCCCAGGCCGAGCGTCACGGCGACGGTGACGACGAATCCGACCACGATCGCGACCACAGGGGAGCGGTGCCGGACATTGAGAATCGCGAGCTGCCGGGGGAGCGCGCCGATCCGGCCCATCGCAAAGCCGGTCCGGCTCGCCACGTTGATCCCTGCGTTTGCGTTGGCGATGGTGGAGTTGACGATTGCCAGGAAGACGAAGAACCAGAAGATCCCGTACAGCGATCTGGCCATGCCTTCCCAGGACGCGCTGCCGGTGCCGGTCGTGAATGTTCCGAACTTGGCCGGACCGAAGGCCACGTCGACCGCGTACGTAGTGAACACGTACAGCCCACCGATGAGCAGCGTCGCCAGCAGGACCGCTCGCCGGATGGTTCGGCGCGGGTTCCTCGCCTCCTCGGCCAGCGGCGCCGCGCCCTCGAAGCCGCCGAACGCCAGGATCGTGAACACCGAGCCGGCGATGACTCCCGAGATTCCGTGGTACTTAGACGATGTATAGCCGGTGCCGAACACCGACCCGGTGTTGTGGCCGCCGGCGTGCACGACGAAGAAGACCGCGAGGACCAGGAAGACGCCGATCTCGATGACGCCGAGGACGGTGCCGAGCCGTGTCGATGTGCGGATGCCGTAGAACCCGGCGACGAGGATGATCACCGCGCCGAGCAGCGACCACGGCCACCAGAGGTTCGCCGGGTAGCTGGACCACTCCGAGCTGATCGTGGCCGCCGTGGTGAATCCGAGCTGCAGCAGGACGAGAGGCGCGATAAGGAGGCCGGCGATGAGGTAGGCCCACGCGACGAGGTAACCGATGGCCGGATGCAGACCGCGTGCCGCGTATGTCGCCATAGACCCGGCGGCCGGCATCTCGCGCGCCAGCAGGCCGATGCACCACGCGCACAGCAGGCACGCCACGAGCGCGAAGATCACCGAAAGCGGCAGTGAGCCGCCCGCGAATGCGACGCCAGCCGGGATCGACGCCGCGATCGCGGCGCCAGGCGCCATGTCGGTGATGCTCTGGAAGAGGACCTCGCGGAGCCCGATCGCGTCCTTGCGGAGGCCGGTCTTCGTGGTGGCTGGGGCAGTTGCGGTCATCGCTGTCTCCGGGGGCAGAGGGGACGCTGCTGGACTGATGATCCCACGGCTGGTCACTGAGATACAGTCTTTGCCGCCGGGCGCCGGTAACCTTGCCCTGTGCCAGCAGCGGCCTCCGGTGACCTGACGATCTACTACGAAACCGAAGGCGACCCGGCCGGGCTGCCGCTACTGCTAGTGGTCGGGCTGGGCGCACAGCTGACGTGGTGGCCGGCCGGATTCCGTTCCGCACTAGCCGACCGCGGCTTCTTCGTCATCTGCTACGACAACCGGGACGCGGGCAAATCGACGTGGCTGGATGAAGCCGGACCGGCCGACCTGCTAAAGGTCCTCGCCGGTACCGCCCGGCCGCCCTACCTGCTGTCGGACCTTGCCGCCGACGGCGTCGCGGTTCTCGATGCGCTGGGCTTGCCGTCGGCGCACGTGCTCGGCGTCTCCATGGGCGGGATGATCGCCCAGGGTCTCGCGATCGGGCACCCGGACCGGGTCCGCTCGCTGAGTTCCATCATGTCCACGACGGGTGATCCATCGGTCGGCCAGCCGCGGCCCGACATCACCGAGATGCTGCTGAGCCCGCGGCCGCCCGACAAGGCCGCGGCGGTCGAGCAGAGCGTGGTGATGGCCAGGGCAATCTCCTCGCCGGCGTTCGGGTTCGACGAGCAGCAGACCAGGATGCGCATGTCAGCCGACTACGACCGGGGTAACCACCCCGACGGGGCCGGCCTGCAGATCGCAGCGATCCTGATGTCCGGCGACCGCACGGCGGCGCTGCGCGGGCTGAGTATGCCCGCGCTTGTCATCCATGGCGATGCCGACCCGATGATCAATATCAGCGGTGGCCGGGCCACAGCCGACGCGATCCCCGGCGCGCGGCTGTGGGTGATTCCCGGCCTGGGCCATGACATTCCGGCTGAGTTGTTCGGCGAGCTCGCGGATGCCGTCGCCGTGCTGGCTAAGCAGGCCGAGTAGCTCGGTGATGTATCACTAGCACGCGGGCGGCAAGGAGGTGCTCGAGATCGACCAGGCCGTGAGCACCGCGGCGGGGAAGTACGTCACCTCGCCACAGATTTCCGGGAACGCGCCCCTTGTCGCCTGCCATGCGCCCGTGGCGCCCGCCTTCTTGAACATCCCGGTGCCGCCACCATCCTGGAAGCCCACCTGGGCATTCATGGAAGCCGTACTGGATGCCGCGAAAGTGGCCAGCGCCCAGTACGTGTCCGTCGACGGATCGTAGGCGTAGTAGACAGAGCCGGCCTTGGGCCGGCTCCGGCCACATCGGAGAGCGAGATACCTCGCATGGCCACGAAGGCCGAAGTCAGGTCGCTCTTTTCGGCGCTGGTGATGACGAGGTTCTGGATTCCGGTCGGCGTAGGACTCGGTGCGGCCGCCGACTGGGACGCTGCGGCGGTGGCCGCAGGGACGCTCGTCTGGCCGGTGTCCGGCCCGGTGCTGCTCAGCGTCCGGTGCGCCGAGCAAGCGGTCATGCCGGCGGCGGCCAGCAAGGCGAGACCGACGACTATTCCGCAGCGATTCACGATCGTGCGCACCCTGCCCCCTCTGTGTGAGTCAGCACATTTTGTGGCCTGCACTGGCCGCCGGACAAGGGGAAACTTCCCCACCCGATTCCCGCAGCCAGCAGAGTCCTGCTTTAGGCCGGCGTGATGCCCGATCGGGAGATGCGGAAGCCCTTGCCGTCCCCCGTGCAGGTGATGCCTGCAGTGGAGGATTCACAGACGAACGGGCCGACGCCGGTCGCCGTGCCATAGGCGAGGGTCGGCGTGCCAAGCCCAGCGTTTGAGAGGCACTGCTCGCCTGTGCAGGTCGTGTAGCTGCCGGTGACGCCCATGGTCACCGACTGCGGAGGGTCCCTGTCTCGCAGTAAGCCCCCGTTGTGCCATCCCGGTTGTAGTCGACCTCGCAGCTGATGTTGCCCGATGGCGATAGGAACTCACCGCCGCCGGCTGTCTGCATGGGCACGAGCGCGGCGGGGCTGGATGGCGCAGGCGTGGCGGGCGCCGTGTTAGCTCCGGGCCCTGTTGAAGCGGTGGCCGCCGGGGAACTTGTCTGGCTGCTGCCCTGCCCGGCGCTGGTGGGCGTTCCGTTCGCCGAGCATGAGGACATACCAGCTGCAGCGAGCAAAGCAAGGCCTACCAGCATCGCTCGGCTCTTCATGACGGCGTTCACCCTGCCTCCTGCGTGAAGGTCACGTGAGGTCAGGTCGTCACGGGCGTGATGCCGGAGGCGGAGATGCGGAAACCCCGGCCGACCACTGTGCAGGTGATGCCTGTCACGGCCGATGTGCAGAGGAACGGGCCGGCGCCCGTCGTCTTCCCGTAGGCAAGGGTGGGCGTCTTCTTCCCGGAGGTCCCGACGCAGTTCTCGCCCGTGCAAGTCACGTGGCTGCTGCTAATCCCGGCGTTCCCGAGGCAGTGCTCGCCTGTGCAGGTCGTGTACCTGCCGGTGAGGCCCATGGTCACCGACTCGGCGGGCTTGGTCGTCTGGCAATATGCCTGCGTCAGCCCGGCCATGTTGTAGTAGACCCCGCAGCTGATGTTGCCCGACGGCGCCCGGAACTCGCCGCCGTTGACAGTCTGCATGGGCACAAGCGTGGTGCCGTGAGCGGCCGGGGGGTTCGCGGATGGGGTCCCAGCCGCGGCTGGCGACCCTGATCCGGTGGTGGGGCTGGCAGCAGAACTGCAGGCGGCAACAGAGAGCGTGACGGCGAGCGCCGCGAGTCCGGCAGCCGCTAGTCCCCGAATGGTTCCGATTGCTTCGCCCTCATTTCCGCCAACTGAGCAGAGACCAGGGTAAATGGTGTGCGCCTGCACGGGTGCTGACATCAGAAGACTCAGTTGGCCAGCCTCAGTTGGCCAGCTACGGCTCACTGGAGGTAAGGGCCACCGCTTGTCTGGTACTCGCGGCCGCTGGGCAGCCGCCAGGTCATGTGGCCAGGCTGGTCCTGGACTAGGTGCCAGCCGGGTGCCTGCTTGGCGCGGTGATGTCGGCGGCAGAGCGGGGCGAGGTTGCACTCGCAGGTGATCCCGCCGTGGTCGTGGGGGGTGGTGTGGTCGAGGTCGCATTGGCGGGCTGGCCGGCGGCAGCCGGGGAAGGCGCATCGTCGCTGCCGGATCATGACCAGGTGCCGCAGCCGGGGCGGCGGCACGTAGCCTGCTGCCTGGCGGGCGTGGCGGCAGGTGCCGGACTCGAGGACCAGCAGCCGGTCCCGCAGTCCGGCGGCCCAGGTCATCACGGGCTGGTCTGCGGCGGGGCCGCGGCGCGCGCAGCCGTGCGCGGCCGCTCCGCCGTCCGGGCCGGTGAGGGTGAGGCACCACCGGGTTGCGGGGTCTCGCGCCAGGATCTCTGCTAGCTCGCGGCTGGTGTCGGCGTCGACCGGGCCGTGGCCGGCGACCTCGCCCGGCTCGGCGCCGTCTTCAAGCGTCGCGGCTGGCATGGTCAGGTGGATGCTCCCGGCTGCCGCCGCCTCGCCGCCGGCGGCCCGGCTGCTGACGGTGGCTGCGGCTGCTGCGTCACTGTCGGCGTCGGCGTCGCCGCGGGGCCAGGCTGCGGGGTCGCCGGGGATGGAGGCTATGTCGCGGCCGGACAGCAGCGTGGTGTAGGCAAGGGCGCGCAGCTCGTCCCGGGTGCCGGGCACGCCGCAGGCAGCCAGCCAGCGGGCGTCGGAGGTCAGTTTCTTGTCGAGCAGGATCGCGCTCGCGGGCCGCAGTTCCCGGCCGGCCAGCGCGGCGTTGCCCGATCCCTCGGCCCACAGCTCGACCCGGGTGTCCTGGCGGGCGGTCTTCTTGCGCCGCTCGGCGGCGGCGGGGTCGGCGGCCAGCACCGCCCGTGCCAGCGCCGCGCGCAGCTGCCCCGTTGTCCAGCCCGCGGCAGGGTCGGCCAGCCGCGGCCGCGATCCCGGCGGCGGCGGCGTCGTCCAAAACGGCTAGCTCGTCTGCGAACACGCACGCCCGGCTCCAGTCGATGAGCCCGCTCAGCAGCGAGTCGCGTACCTCGGGCAGCCCGGCCCAGCCCGGCCGCCAGCTCCAGCTGCCGGGCCGCCGACCGGCCGGTCAGGGTCAGCTCCACCGCGAGCTCATCGGCGACGTGCCCGGCTGCCCGCGACGACCCTGCCGCCCTCCGGCCGGCCAGGCACGCGACCGCGCCTGCCAGGCTGGCCTGATCGTGGGCGACCTGCCGCTGCCACCCGCGCAGCAGGCCCGCCAGCTCGTCGTCGGTCAGCCCGCAGTACCCGTCTACCGTCGCCTCGGCCAGCAGCTGGCCCAGCAGCCAGCCCGGCAGCATCTCGTTACCCGGCCCGCCCTGCACGAATGCCGCCCGCGCCTGCGCCGGGCCGGCCTCCCACGGCACGCACGTCGTCCGCGGCCGGGCCTCTACTTCCGCCCGCAGATCCGCCGGCAGCGACCGCAGCCACCCCTCCTCGCCGTCCCCGCAGTCCTCCCACGGGTCGACATGATCAGACGGATCCCAGCCCGCGTCGACCTCCGCATCCCACGAACCGTCAGGCGTGGCCTCGTCCTCACCAAAGAGACTCAGCCGGCCATGCCTGTCACTATCGAACTGGTCATCCACTAGCCTCACCTCCTCGACCATCTGATCGCTCATACTATCGAGGACGTCTGACATTCTGTCTAGAGGATGGGGCTCCACTCGAAGGCGTCGCCGTGCCGTGCGATCGTGCCCAGGCCGGGGAACGGCAGGTGGTAGGCGTGCACCGGGATGCTCTCGTCGGACGCCCGAGCCAGCAGCCGCCTCCGGCTCGCCGTAGCTCGCTGACCATCGTGATCCCACGGCGTGCACCAGCCGGGATGGCGCAGCTGCAGGCGGTCGTAGAACGAGTCGCCGGTACACAGCAGCCGCTCGCCAGCCGACTCGACCAGGACTGCGGTGTGGCCCGGGGTGTGGCCTGCCGCCTCGACAGTGCGCACTCCCGGCAGGATCTCGGCTTCGAACTCGAACGGGCGGAGCCGCTGGCCGAACAGCGCGATCGCCTCGCGGGCTGACGCGAGATGGTCGCCCACGGCCGCGTCCGTTTCCGCGATGCGCCCCGACCAGAACTCGATCTCGGCCGCATGGGCGTGGCCGGTCGCCACGGGGAAAGCCAGCTCGCCCGGCCAGGTCGCGCCCCGGACGTGGTCCTGGTGCAGGTGCGTGAACACGACCGCGGCAATGTCCGCCGTCGCCAGACCTGCGTCGGCAAGTCCCTCGCCAAGCCTGCCGACCTGTTCGCCGATGGCCGGGCCGTAACCGAGGAAGCTCGCGCCGAGCCCGGTGTCGATGACCGCCAGCCCGGCGGACGTCTGCACGAGAAGGCAGTTGTAGCCGCCGGTCAGCGTCGTGCGGTCCGCTCCCTCCGCCGCGACAGCGGCAGCAAGCTCGGCAGCGGGCACGCCAGAGCCGGGCGTGAAGAAGCTGTCGAGCGGCGGCTCGAAGGGCGGTTGCGGCTGCCCGTCGCTGACGACGGTGCAGTTCAGCCGGCCGACCGTGAAGCGATGGATCACCCGACTGGCTTGCGGCCGGGAGCGGTTCCGGTGGCCATGACCCGCCGGATCAGGTCAAAGATCACCAGTGTTCGCACGCCCTCGTCGTGCAGCGACTGCAATGCCGGGTCGCCCCCTGGGTCGATCGCGGCAGCCTCCGCCCACATCGCTCGCTCGTTAGCGCGCCAGGCTGGCCGGTCACGCACCTCGACGTCGTCGAAGCCCGCCGCTGTCAGGCCAGCTCCCAGGTCCGCGCTCCGCAGCCGGACGGGCACCCTGCTGTTGTTCCGATCGACGGCCTCCCAGGCAGTGAGCACCACGCGTCCGCCGGGCGCCAGGATCCGGCGTAGCTCCCGGTAGGCGGCGTCTGGCGGTCCGGCGAACTGAATGGCATCGACGCACAGCACGCCGTCAGCAAGGCCTTTGTTCAGCCCGGTTGCGGCCAGATCACCGACCCGGAAATCCGCCGCCCGGCCGAGCTGCCGTGCCAGCTCACGGGCCTGCCGCAGTGCCTCGGCGGAGAAGTCGACTCCGACTAGCCCGGCGCCAGTGCGCGCCGCGATCTCCAGACCGTAGCCTCCGCGTCCGCAGGCAAGGTCGACAAGTAGCCCACTGGGAGGCAACCGCAGCGCCGTCACGACCTCGGCGATGCCATCCCAGCCGAGCAGGCTCGTCGAGAGCAGTCGCGGCGGCAGGCCAAGATGGCGCTGGTGGATCTCGTCGACGGCCCGCGAGCTGGCCATGTCGGCATACCAGCCGTCGAAGTAGTCCGCTCCGAGCGCAGGCGCGGTCTCGCTCATATGCCGACGGGGTGCCAGACGGTTTTTATCTCGACGGTAGCCAGCAGCCGGCGCGTGTCGGGCGGCGCATCCCACTGCTCCTCGCCCCAGTGGTAACCAGCGCCGTAGACGCGCTTCAGATTGCCCGCTGCGGCGCGCTCCAGTGCAGCCCGGTCGCCGGCCGGCGCACCGGCCACGTCGATGGCGTTCACGTCCCGGTGGCTGGCTGCCACCGGGGCAAGCTCGGATTGCCGGCCGGTCAGCACGTTCACCACGCCCGGCGGGACGTCAGAAGTGGCCAGCACCTCGGCGAGCGTGACGGCCGGCAGCGGGTGCGGCTCGCTCGCGACAACAACGGCTGTGTTCCCGGTGACGATGACGGGAGCGAGCACGCTGACGAGGCCCAGCAGACTGGACTCCGGCGGTGCGAGGCTCACCACCACCCCGGTGGGCTCGGGCACGCTGAAGTTGAAGTAGGGCCCCGCCACCGGATTGGCCGCGCCGGCGATCTGGGCGAGCTTGTCGCTCCAGCCGGCGTACCACACCCACCGGTCGATGGCCGCCGCGACGACCTCTTCGGCCCGATCGGTCGGCACGCCCTCGGCCGCCGCAACCTCGGCTGCGAACTGCGCCGCCCGCCCCTCGAGCATCTCGGCGACCCGGTACAGCACCTGGCCCCGGTTGTACGCGGTCGCGCCAGACCAGCCGGGCACGGCGCGCCGGGCCGCCCCGACAGCGTCTCGCAGGTCCTTGCGGGACGCCTGCGCGGCATGGGCGAGTAGCTCGCCATCCGCGGCGCGCACCGGGTAGGACCGGCCGGATTCCGATCGCGGGAAAGCGCCGCCGATGAACAGCTTGTAGGTCTTGCGAACCGCCAGGCGATCAGACATTGAGGTACGCGGCCAGGCCGTGCCGGCCGCCCTCCCGTCCATACCCCGACTCCTGGTAACCGCCGAACGGGCTCGCCGGGTCGAACCGGTTGTAGGTGTTCGCCCACACCACGCCCGCGCGCAGGCGCTGCGCCAGCCACAAGATCCGGCTGCCCTTGTCGGTCCACACCCCGGCCGAGAGGCCGTATGGCGTGTTGTTGGCCTTCGCGACGGCTTCGTCCGGGGTGCGGAAGGTCAGCACGGACAGCACCGGGCCGAAGATCTCCTCGCGGGCGATCCGATGCGACTGGCTCACGCCGGTGAACACCGTCGGCGGGAACCAGAAGCCGCGCTCCGGCAGCTGGCACGGCGGCGACCAGCGCTCGGCGCCCTCGGCGTCCCCGGCCGCCGCCAGCTCGGTGATCTTCTCGAGCTGCTGCCGGGAGTTGATGGCCCCGATGTCGGTGTTCTTGTCGAGCGGGTCGCCGAGCCGCAGCGTCGCCAGCCGTCTGCGCAGCCGGTCCAGCACGATCTCGGCGACTGACTCCTGCACGAGCAGCCGCGATCCGGCGCAGCACACATGCCCCTGGTTGAAGAAAACGCCGCTGACGATGCCCTCGATCGCCTGCTCGACCGGTGCGTCGTCGAACACGATGTTCGCCGCCTTGCCGCCAAGCTCGAGAGTCAGCTTCGCGTGAGTTCCGGCCGCGACGGAGGCGATCTGCTTCCCCACCTCGGTCGACCCGGTGAACGCGATCTTGTCCAGGCCGGGCTGGCGGACGAGCGCGGCGCCCGTGTCGCCGCCGCCGGTGAGGACGTTGACCACGCCGGGCGGCAGCTCCGCCTGCTGGCAGACCTCCGCCAGCAGCAGAGCGGTCAGCGGCGTGGTCTCGGCGGGCTTGAGGACACACGTGTTTCCGGCCGCCAGCGCGGGCGCCAATTTCCACGCCGCCATGAGCAGCGGGAAGTTCCACGGGATGACCTGCCCCGCGACGCCAAGCGGTCGCGGATCCGGGCCGAAGCCCGCGTATTCGAGCTTGTCCGCCCAGCCGGCGTAGTAGAAGAAGTGCGCGGCCGCCAGCGGAATGTCCACGTCCCGCGACTCGCGGATCGGCTTGCCGTTGTCCAGGCTCTCCAGCACCGCGAACTCGCGGGCGCGCTCCTGCAGTACGCGGGCGATCCGGTACAGGTACTTGGCCCGTTCGCGGCCCGGCATGCGCCGCCAGACCTGCTTGTAGGCCCGTCGCGCCGCTTTGACGGCCGCCTCGACGTCGCCCGCGCCTGCTTCTGCCACCAGAGCAAGCGGCTCCTCCGTCGCCGGGTTGACGGTGGGGAACGACCGGCCGTCCGCGGCGGGCTGGAACTGTCCGTCGATGAATAGCCCGTACTCGGCGTCAATGCGCACGACGTCACGCGACTCCGGCGCCGGCGCGTACTCCCACATCGCGCTCTCGGCCGTCGTCAGCTCGCCGCTGGGCTTACTCGCCAATCGAGCCGTCCTCAGTCGATGGTGAAGTCGTCGGGGCTGGCGTAGTCGCCGGTGTGCTGCTTGGCGCGCTGCATGAGCAAATCGTTGAGCAGGGTCGAAGCGCCGATCCGGAAGTAACGGGGCGCCAGCCAGGCCGGTCCCGCGACCTCGTTCACCAGCACCAGGTAACGGATGGCGTCCTTGGCGGTGCGGATGCCGCCCGCGACCTTGACGCCCACCCGTCGGCCGGACACCTGCTCGAAGTCCCGCACGGCGGCGAGCATGACGAGCGCGACCGCGGGCGTGGCGGCCGGCGTTACCTTCCCCGTCGAGGTCTTGACGAAGTCCGCGCCCGCCAGCATCGCCAGCCAGGACGCTCTCGCCACGTTGTCGAGGGTGGCGAGCTCGCCGGTCTCCAGGATGACCTTCAGGTGCGCGCTGCCGCACGCCTCCCGCACCGCCCTGATCTCGGCGTAGACCTGACCGTACCGGCCGGCGAGAAACGCTCCCCGATCGATGACCATGTCGATCTCATCGGCGCCCGCAGTCACCGCGTCCCGCACGTCGGCCAGCTTGACGTCCAGCGACGCCCTTCCGGAGGGGAACGCGGTCGCCACGGACGCCACCGCCACGGCGCTGCCCGGTAGCGTGTGCCTGGCCACCTGGACAAGGTCCGGGTACACGCACACGGCAGCGACCGACGGGACCGAGGGGTCGGTGACGTCGGGGCGGACGGCCTTGGCGCAGAGCGCGCGCACCTTGCCTGGCGTATCCGCGCCCTCCAGCGTGGTCAGGTCGACCATGCTGATAGCCAGGTCCAGCGCAGCTAGCTTGGCGTCCTTCTTGATCGAGCGAGTTGCGAGGGCCGCGACGCGCTCGGTGACGCCGACCTGGTCCACCCCCGGCAGCCCGTGCAGCACCTGGCGCAGCGCGGCATCGGAGGTGGCGGCATCGGGGCTGGCCAGCGTCTCGATCACCACGTTTGCGAACGTTACCTGCTCGCGGCGGCCGGGTCACTAGTGGCTGACCGCAAGTGGATCGGTGCGAGAATGCCGCCGTGACGCAGCGACAGGGGCCGCATGAGCTCCCGTTCGTGCTTGACGTGCCCGTCACGGCGCTGGTGGCCCGGCACGACGCCTTCGATATGTACCTGCCGGACAGCGGGAACGAGTCGCTGCCCGCTGTTGTCTTCGTGCCGGGGCCGATGCCGGCCGAGTTCCCGGCGCGCCCCCGGGTCTGGCCCCTCTATGCGGGCTACGGGCAGCTCATGGTCAGCCGAGGCGTCATCGCCGTCGTTCCTGATCTGCCCTTCTACGCGGTTGAACAGTGGCGGGAGGCGTCTGAGCACCTCACGGGTGTTACCGAGTCGGTTCGCGCGCTCGAGGCGGTGGACGCCGACCGGGTAGCGGTCTGGGCGTTCTCCGGGGGCGGTCTCCTCGTGGGGCGATGGCTCGCGCAGTCGCCGCAGTGGCTGCGCTGCCTGGCACTGACCTACCCACTGCTGGCCATGCCAGCGGATCCTGCCCAGCAGGCGGTCGCCGTTCAGCCAGGCAGGCCGCTGGTGCTGACCAGGGTTGGCCGGGAGTCGGCGAGCATTCAGGCAACCGTCGACGCATTCCTGGCCGCCGCAGCCATGACGGGCACGCTCGTCGACGTCGTCGAGGTGCCAGACGGCCGCCACGGTTTCGACATGCTTGATCACACCGAGGCGTCACGCCGCGCCGTGATCGAGGCCGCTGACCTCGTTACCGATCACTTGCTGCGCTGACTTCTCCTCGCAACGCCGCGAAACCGGGCTTGATGACGTCGTTGATGATCGCCAGCCGTTCGTCGAACGGAGCGAACGCGCTCTTCATGGCGTTCAGTGTGAGCCACTCGAGGTCGCCCCAGCCGTAGCCGAACGCCTCGGTGAGCGCGGCCAGCTCTGAGGACAGTGTCACGCCGCTCATCAGCCGGTTGTCGGTATTGACGGTGACCCGGAAGCGCAGGGCGGCCAGCAGACCGATCGGGTGCTCGGCGATCGAGGCGGCCGCGCCGGTCTGGACATTGGAGGTCGGGCACATCTCCAGCGGGATCCGGCGGTCCCGGATGTAGCCGGCCAGCCGGCCGAGCGCCGGCTTCCCGCCACCCTCTGGTGGCACCCGGATGTCGTCGATGATCCGGACGCCGTGACCCAGCCGCTCGGCCCCGCACCACTGCACGGCCTCCCAGATCGACGGCAGCCCGAATCCCTCGCCCGCGTGGATGGTGAAGTGGAAGTTCTCCCTGGCCACGTACTGGAACGCGTCGAGGTGACGGCTCGGCCGGTTCCCGGCCTCGGCGCCGGCGATGTCGAAGCCCGCCACGCCTTCGTCGCGATGGCGGACCGCGAGCTCGGCGATCTCCAGCGATCTCGCTGCGGTGCGCATCGCGGTGAGCAGCGCTCGGACCCTGATCGCCCGGCCGCTGCTGCCGTCCCGGAACCCCTCGAGCACCGCCTCGACAACCTGGTCGAGGCCCAGTCCGCTCTCGGTGTGCAGTTCGGGCGCGAACCGCACCTCGGCATAGACGATGCCGTCGTCGGCAAGATCCTCGGCGCATTCGCGGGCGACCCGGATCAGCGCGTCCTGTGACTGCATGACGGCGACGGTGTGGCGGAAGGCGTCCAGGTACAGCTCGAGGTGGCCGTGATGGGACGTCGTCGTCATCCACGCGGCCAGCGCGGCTGGGTCCGTCATGGGCAGGCCGGCGTAGCCGTGCTCGGCTGCCAGGTCGACGAGCGTTTCGGGTCGCAGGCCACCGTCGAGGTGGTCATGCAGCAGGACCTTGGGAGCCCGGCGGATGTCAGCGGCTGTCAGGGGCATCGACGCAGGCCTGTCAGACGATCCGCTCGATGACCGGATGGACGGGCGCCGGCGGCTCCGGGCCAATGACCAGTGCGCCGGTGAGAGCGGCCCTTGCACGATCGAGCCGGTCCGCCTCGTCGGTGCGCAGCTCCAGGACCGGCTGCCCGGCGGTCACCGCGTCGCCTGGCTTGGCCAGGCAGATCACGCCAGCGGCAGCTGATACGGGATCCTCCTTCCGCGCCCGGCCCGCGCCGAGCCGCCAGGCGGCGGTGCCCACAGCGAGCGCGTCCAGCGCCGTGACGAAGCCGTCGGAGCCGGCCGTGACGAAGGCGCGGTGGCGGGCTTCGGGCAGCTCAGCGTCCGGGTCGCCGTTCTGCGCTTTGATCATGGCGCGGTAGGCGGCCATGGCGCGGCCGTCGGCCAGCGCCGCTTGCGGATCGGCGTCCAGGCCAGCTAGGCGCAGCATCTCGGTGGCCAGCGCGAGCGTGACGGAGACCAGGTCGGCTGGCCCGTCGCCGGCCAGCGTGGCAACCGCCTCTTCGACCTCGACCGCGTTACCGACCGCGTGCCCGAGCGGGGTATCCATCGCCGTCAGCAGCGCACTGGTCCGCACGCCGTGCGCCTCGCCCAGGTCGACCATCGTGCGCGCGAGCTGCCGGGCCGAGTCGATGTCGCGCATGAAGGCACCGCCGCCGACCTTGACATCGAGCACAAGCGACCCCGTTCCCTCGGCAATTTTCTTGGACATGATGCTGCTGGCGATGAGCGGGATCGACTCCACGGTGCCGGTCACGTCGCGCAGTGCGTAGAGCTTCCGGTCGGCGGGCGCGAGGCCCGCGCCCGCTGCGCAGATCACGCACCCGGCCTGTCCGAGCACGGTCATGATCTCGGCGTTGGACAGGCTCGCGCGCCAGCCGGGGATGGATTCCAGCTTGTCGAGGGTGCCGCCGGTGTGCCCGAGGCCACGGCCGGATAGCTGGGGCACCGCGGCGCCGCAGCTGGCCACCAGCGGCGCGAGGATCAGCGACACCTTGTCCCCCACGCCGCCCGTCGAGTGCTTGTCGACGGTGGGCGCAGTGAGCCCGGCCAGGTCAAGCCGCTCGCCCGAGCTGATCATGGCGTCGGTCCAGGTGTGCAGCTCAGCCGCGTCGAGGCCGCGGAAGTAGATCACCATGAGCAGCGCGGACATCTGCTCGTCGGCGATCTCGCCGCTGGTGTAACCGCCGATGAGCCAGCGGATGTCGGCCTCGGAGAGCTGGCTGCCGTCCCGCTTCGCGCGGATCAGCTCGACCGCGTCAGGCATCTCGGTCACCCCTGGCCTGGATGTCGTCGGCGGAGAAGGCAGCGGGCAGCAGTTCGGCGAGGGGGCGCGGCCCGGCGTCGGTGTCAACCAGCAGTCCGGGACCGCCGGCCTCCAGCAACAGCTGCCGGCAGCGCCCGCACGGCATCAGCGGCGCGCCGTCTGCGGCCACGATGCTGACCGCCACGAGCGGCCCGGCGCCCGCGGCGTGTTGCGCGCTCACGAGGCCGCACTCGGCGCAGAGCGTGAGCCCGTAGGAGGCATTCTCCACATTGCAGCCTGTGACGATCGTGCCGTCCTGGCCCTGGCCGGCGGCGCCGACGCGCAGCCCGGAGTACGGGGCATAGGCACGCGCGGCGACCGCCGTCGCGGCAGAGCGCAGCGCGGTCCAGTTCACGTCCATCGGGTGTGCCCTTCATCACGGTGGGGTGGCGGGCGACGGCGAGGTTTTCCGGATGCGTGGTCGCCAGACTCACAATGTGGCTTCTTCGTGGCCGTCGCACCGCGTAATCGTCTCAATTTGGCATCAGCGCGGGCGAAGAGCCGCTAGTCCCTTCCGCCGCCGAATTACCGGGGCTAGCCTGCGGGGAATCCGGACAGGGTCCCGCTCGCGCTCGCGCCGGCAGGCCGCGCGCCGCCTGTCGGTAAGCCGCGCAGTGTTGCGCTGCCCTTGATTATGGGGAGGTAGTCGTTGAAGAAATTGATCACTGCGGCTGTGGCCGCCAGCGCCCTTGTGGGCTTGACCGCCTGTGGCTCGGCGACTAGCGGGTCGGGGTCTGGCAGCGGCACGTCAGCCGGGAAGTACCTGGCCTGCATGGTCGTCGACACCGGAGGTGTCGACGACAAGTCCTTCAACCAGTCATCCTGGGAGGGCATGCAGGGGGCCGCTGCGGCCGACTCGGGCAAGCTTCAGGTCACCTACCTGCCGTCTACGTCCTCGGCCGACTACGCGACCGACATCACCACGTTCATCGGCCGTAAGTGCGGGATCATCGTGACGGTCGGCTTCTCGATGGCGGCCGCGACCGAGGCAGCGGCCAAGGCCAACCCGCATCAGAAGTTCGCCATCGTCGACTGCTCGTATTCGTCCGGCTGCCTAGCCGGCACCAAGGAAAGCAACATCGACCAGCTGGTCTTCAACACCGTTCAGGACGGCTTCCTTGGGGGCTACCTCGCGGCCGGCATGAGCAAGACCCACGTCCTGGCTACCTACGGCGGTGAGAACTTCGGCACGGTCACCATCTACGAGGATGGCTTCTGGGACGGAGCCAAGTACTACGACCAGCAGCATCACACGACAACCACGGTGCTGGGCTGGGACGAGACGACCCAGAAGGGCGACTTCGTCGGCAGCTTCACCGAGACCGCCGCGGGCCAGTCGCTGACGAACACCTACATCGGTGAGAATGCGGACGTCATCTTCCCGGTGGCGGGCGGCGACGGTCTCGGTACCGCGAAGGCCATCCAGACGGCGGATGCCGGTGGCAAGCACGTGCTGATGGAGTGGGTCGACACCGACGGCTGCGTCAGCGCGGCGACGTACTGCAGCTTCATGCTGACCAGTGTCACCAAGGGCCTCACCGAAGCGGTAAAGACCGCTGTGCTGTCTGCAGTCAACGGAACCTTCAAGGGCGGCACCTACATCGGCACCCTGACTAACGGGGGCGCGATCCTGTCCCCGTACCACGACCTGGCAAGTCAGGTGCCCGCCTCGCTGCAGAACGAGATCAAGACCCTCCAGACGGAGATCGAGCAAGGCAAGATCAACCCGGCAACCAAGAACCCGGTCTGACCGAGGATCAACCGCGACTAACGGTCGGATGAGCCGCTCGGCTGCCTGGCAGGACCAGGCAGCCGAGCGGCGAGCTCACATGGAGACAGCCGGTGAAGCTTGAACTGCGTGGTATTACCAAGCGATTCGGCAGTCTCGTGGCCAACGACCACATCGACATGGTCGTCCAGCCCGGCGAGATCAGGGCGCTGCTCGGCGAGAACGGCGCCGGCAAGACCACGCTGATGAACGTGCTCTACGGGCTGATGCAGCCCGACGAGGGGAAGATCCTCATCGATGACCGGCCGGTGTCGATCCGGTCGCCCAAGGATGCGATCACCGCCGGCGTAGGCATGGTGCATCAGCACTTCATGCTCGTCCCGGTCTTCACCGTGGCCGAAAACGTGACGCTCGGCGCAGAGCCCGTCAGCCGGATCGGGGTGCCCGAGTGGGCTGTCCGCCTCCTTCACCTTCCCCGTCTCAGCGTGCCTTCGCCAGGGCTGCTGGACCGACGCAGGGCCCGTGCCTCGGTACGAGAGCTGTCGCTGCGTTTCGGGCTCCGGGTCGACCCCGATGCGTATGTGGAGGATCTTCCGGTCGGCGTGCAGCAGCGGGTCGAGATCATCAAGGCACTGCTGCGTGACGCCAGCATCCTGGTGCTGGACGAGCCCACGGCCGTGCTCACCCCCGGCGAGACAGAAGACCTGTTCGCGATCATGCGCCAGCTGCGGGACAGCGGTCACTCGATCATCTTCATCTCGCACAAGCTCCGCGAGGTCCAGGCGATCGCCGACAAGATCACGGTCATCCGGCGCGGCAAGGTTGTCGCCGAGCGCCCGCCGACCACCAGCGACGCCGAGCTCGCCGCCCTGATGGTCGGCCGCAGTGTGCAGCTTCGGGTGAGCAAGGAGGCCGCGTCGCCGGGCGAGATCGTGCTCGATGTACGCGACCTGAGCGTGCCCGGCGAGCATGGCGAGCTGGCCCTGCGGTCGATCTCGTTCGACGTGCGGGCCGGCGAGATCCTCGGCATCGCGGGAGTGCAGGGGAACGGCCAGACCGAGCTGTGCGAGGCGCTGATGGGCTTGCGCCCGGCCACCGGGTCGGTACTGCTGGCTGGCCAGGAGATCGGCGGCTCGACCACAAAGGACCGGCTGCGCTCCGGGATCGGTTACATCCCGGAGGACCGGCAGGAGGACGGCTTGGTGGCACCGTTCACGGTGGCGGACAATCTGGTGCTCGATGTCTACGACCGCCCGCCCTATGCCGCGGGGATCGTGATGAACCCCGATGCGATCCAGAAGGAGGCCCTCCGGCTGGTGGACTCCTACGACGTCCGGACGTCGTCGGTGCTGACCTCGGCCGGGACCCTGTCCGGCGGGAACCAGCAGAAGGTGGTCGTGGCGAGGGAACTCAGCCGGCCGAACAAGCTGCTGCTAGCAAGCCAGCCGACTCGCGGCCTGGACGTCGGCTCCATCGAGTTCGTGCACTCCGAGATCGTCAAGCAGCGCGACCAGGGGGTTGCGGTGGTCATCGTCTCCTCTGAGCTTGACGAGATCTACGCGCTGTCGGACCGGATCGCCGTCATGTACGAGGGCAAGATCGTCGGGATCTGCCCCCCAGATATTCCCGAGGAAGAGCTTGGCCTGCTGATGGCTGGCGCGGCGACCGCCGATACCCAGGGCGATTCGCGGGGCAACGGCGGCCCGCCGCACCCGCCGGCCGCTGACGAGCTGCTGCAGACGGCTCCACTGGCGGCCGACCCAGCGGAGCCGCAAGCGGAGGAGCCTACGCGTGACTGACATTCCCGTCGCCGCGCCCGACCCCGTGCCGACCGAAACGCCTGGTCCGGCCACGTCCCGGTCTCGGCTGACCGGCGCCATGCTCATCCAGGCAATCACCGAGGGCAGTTCGGCCGTGATCACGATCCTCGCCATCTTCCTGGCGCTCGTGGTCGGCGCTGTGCTGATCGTGTTCAGCGATCCGGTCGTCACTCATGCGTGGGGCTCGCTCTTCAGCCACCCTGGCTACGCGCTCGGGCAGACCTGGCACGAGGTGTCCTTCGCCTACGCACAGATGTTCGAAGGCGCCATCCTGAATCCGTCGACCGTGAACGCGGCCTTCCACGGCGGTTCGGTGGGTGCCATCTTCTATCCCTTGTCAGCGACCTGCGCACAGGCGACGCCGCTCATCCTGACTGGTTTGTCGGTGGCAATCGCGTTCCGGGCCGGGTTGTTCAACATCGGCGCGGCCGGCCAGTGGGTCGGCGGCGCTGTCGTGGCAACCTGGCTGGGGTTCGGCGTCAGCCTGCCACCGGTCATCCACGTGATCGTCTGCTTGCTCGGTGCCTTCGTGGGCGGCGCTGTCATCGGCTGGTTCGTCGGCCTGCTCAAGGCCAGGACCGGCGCCCACGAGGTCATCGTCACGATCATGCTCAATTACGTCATGTATGACCTGCTCTCCTACCTGCTGTCCCATCACGGCATGCTCCAGGCGCCGAAGCAGAACAATCAGATCGCCCCGTTCATCGCGAGCGACGCGAACCTGCCGCACGTCGGCGGGCCGCCCCCGCAGGTCGGGGTCGGTTTCCTGATCGCCGTCGCGGCCGCGCTCGGGGTTGCCTGGCTGCTCTCCCGCACGACGACCGGATTCGAGTTCCGTACGGTTGGAGCGAGTCCGACCGCGGCCCGCACGGCCGGCATCAACGTCGAGCGGTCCTGGGTTCTGGTGATGCTGCTGGCGGGCGGGCTGGCGGGACTGTCCGCAGCGGCGGTGATCCAGGGCACCAACACGCAGCTCACCTTCAATAGCTACGGGACCTACGGACCCGACGGCATCACCGTTGCGCTGCTCGGCCGGGCTAGGCCGATCGGAGTCGTCCTGGCCGGGCTGCTGTTCGGAGCGCTGCACGTCGGGGGCACCTACGTCGAGGCTGCCACGCTCGGGCAGGTTCCGGCGAACATCGTCCAGGTACTCGAAGGACTCATCGTGCTCTTCGTCGCCGCACCCGCGCTGATCCGGATGGTCTTCCGGCTGCGCGCCACCGCAGGGACCGGCATGGAGGCAGTGGCGAAGGGATGGAACGGGTGACCGCCGTAGTCGCCGCGGTCAGGCAGCCGCTCGGAGCCCGCCGCGCGTATCTCGCTCCGGTCACCTTCGTCGTGCTCGGGCTGATCGACATCTTCGTCTTCGGCATCGCAGCGCTGGTCCATAAGGGCGACGCCTCATTCCTGCTGTCGACGAGTGGCTCGGGTGTCCAGATTCCGGCCATCCGGGTGGGAGCCGCACCCCTCTGCTTCGTGCTCGGGGCCGTGTCGGTCGGTCTCGGTGTGCTGCGTGGCACCACCGAACTCAGCCGCCTGGTCCGCCGGCTCTCGGTCGCCGCGGTGCTGCTGTGCTTTGTGCTGTCGCTGTTGTGCTGGGCCGACGCCGGGCATCTCGCGCTGAACGTGATCATCATCGCGCAGGGCACGTTCACGGCTTCCATCCCGCTGATTCTCGGCGCGCTGGCCGGCTGCCTGTGCGAGCGCTCCGGCGTCATCAACATCGCCATCGAGGGCCAGCTGCTGTTCGGCGCCTTTACCGCCGCGATCGTGGCTAGCGCGTTCGGCGGGCTGTGGGTCGGGCTGGTGGCCGGATCGCTGGCCGGCGGTCTTGTCGGGGCGCTGCTCGCGGTGTTCGCGATCAGCTTCCTGATGGACCAGATCATCCTCGGCGTGGTGCTGAACGTGCTGGCGCTCGGCATGACCGACTATCTGTATGACCGGCTGATGTCGCAGAACTCGGCGTACAACACCGGCGTCACGTTCGGGACTATCAAGATCCCGCTGCTCAGCCACATCCCGATCATCGGCCCGATCTTCTTCGCCTCGAATGTGTTCCTGTACATCACCTACATCGTGATCATCGCGATCCAGGTCGCGCTGTTCCGCAGCCGCTGGGGACTGCGGGTTCGCGCAGTCGGCGAGCATCCGACCGCCGCCGACACGGTAGGCATCAACGTGCTGTGGATCCGGTACCGCAACGTCATACTCGGCGGGCTGGTCGCGGGGATCGGCGGCGCGTTCCTGACCATCGGCTCGGCCGGCAGCTTCATCCCGAGCATCAGCTCGGGCTTCGGGTACATCGCCCTGGCTGCGCTGATCTTCGGGCGGTGGACACCGCTCGGCGCGCTAGCCGCCGCGCTGCTGTTCGGGTTCTGCGAGGAAATGGCGCTGGTGCTCCCCACGGTCAACCCGATCCTGCCTGCGCCGATCATGAACATGGCGCCGTACGTGGCCACGATCATCGCGGTGGCCGGACTGATCGGCCGGGTTCGGGCGCCCAAGGCCGACGGTCAGCCGTACGTCAAGGCGTGAGGCGTCGTTCAGGCCACGTCCATCGGCTCCGCGGGGCTGTGCTGGCCCGTCCCTGAACCGGCACTGACGGGCGCCGCGGACGCGGTCTCTGCTGCCGTAGCGGTCGGTGCAGCCGGGTGGCGGCGCAGCAGGAGGCATGACGCGGCGCCGGCCAGCAGCAGGGCGACGGAGATGATCAGGGTCGGGCGCATCGCCTGCAGGTAGCTCTGCACGAAGACGGTGTGGGCGAGCTGCTCCAGACGCGGCACCACGGCAGCGGGTACGCCGTGCGGCAGCCTGGCCGCCGCCTGGCCGCGACCGACCTGCAAGCCAGCGGACGCAGCGCGGGTGACGCCAGCCACGAACGGCTGCCGGGCTGGCCCTGGCAGGCCAGCGGCGGCCGCGGCCGCCCGCGAGTGCAGCGCGGACGTCAGCTCTGTTGCCAGCACGGCGCCCGTCACTGCGCCGCCGATGGTGCCGCCGAGCTGTCGTCCGGTGTTGAGCGTTCCGGATGCGGCGCCTGCCAGTTGTGGCGGGGCCGCGCGCATACCCGTCGTCGTCAGCGGCGCGAAGATGGCGCCCATGCCGATGCCTGCGACCAGCAGCGCGGGCGCGAAAGTCAGCGAGGTGGCGTGATCGGACGCCAGCAGGGTCACCCCCGCGATGCCGACAGCGAACAGGGTCAGGCCAGCCATCAGCACGTACTTGCCGCCGACGCGGTCGGTGAGGCGGCCCGCGAACGGCGCCACCGCTGTCAGCGCCAGCGTCAGCGGCAGCCCGGTGAGGCCGGCGTGCACGGCGCTGAAGCCGAGCACTGACTGCAGGTTGATCGAGTTGACAAGCAGCATGCTCTGCAGCGCGAACTGCACCGCGAGGCTGAGCAGCACCATGACCGTGAAGGTGCGGTTGCGGAACAGCGCTGCCGGCAGCAACGGCTGCGGATGCCTGCGCTCCCACAGGCAAAAGAGGACTAGGAGTATCAGCCCGGCAAGGATGATCTCCGGGATCGTCACGACGCCGGTCAGCCTGCCCCAGGAGTACCGCTGTCCCTCGATGACGCCGAACAGCACGACGGCGAGACCGGTCGTGCCGAGCAGCACGCCCGGCAGGTCGAGTCGGTGGCGGCGGCCGGTGCGGACCTCCGGCACGAACACGTAGCTGCCCGCGATGCCGGCCGCGGCGATCGGCAGGTTCACGTAGAAGATCCATCGCCAGCCGACGTCGCTGGTAAGGATGCCGCCCAGCACCGGGCCGCTCACGGCGGCCAGCCCCACCATGGAGGAGAAGACGCCGAACGCCGCACCCATGCGCTGGCGGGGGAACACCGCCTGGATGATGACCATCGCCTGCGGGGTCATCGCCGCCGCGCCGATGCCCTGAACAACCCTGGACGCGATGAGCTGGCCGGAGTCATGCGCGGCACCGCACAGCGCCGAGGAGAGAGCAAATACTGCCAGCCCGATCACGAACATCCGCCGTGGCCCGAACCGGTCACCCAGCCGGCTGGCCAGGATGAGCAGCGCCGCGAATGCCAGCAGGTAGGCGTTCACAATCCACAGAGCCTCATCCAGCGAGGCGTGCAGGGAGGTGATCATGCTGGGCAGGGCGACGTTGACGATGGTCGAGTCGAGGAGTACCGCGAAGGTGCCGAGGCAGAGTACGGCCAGCGTGACCCAGTGCCGAGCGCCCGGTGTGCTGGCTTCCGGCATGAGCCCTCCCGGCGAGCTAGTAGGTCTGATTAAAAGACTAACTAGCCTGAGACTGGCACCGGTGACTAAGTCTTGTCAAGATACTCGGTGCGCTATACTTGGTTGTTATGCAGCTCACGAGCCTGTCGGAGTGGAACTGCTCGATCGCTAGGACGCTGGACATCGTCGGCGAGTGGTGGACACTGCTGATCATTCGGGATGCGTTTCGCGGCACCCGCCGGTTCGACGACTTCCAGGCCAGTCTCGGGATGGCTCGCAGTGTCCTGACTGCCCGCCTGAAGAAGCTCACCGACACCGGCGTACTGGACAAACGTCAGTACAGCGAACACCCGCCCCGGTATGAGTACCGGCTGACCGAGAAGGGCCGGCAGCTGTTCCCGGTCGTCACGGCGCTGCTGCGATGGGGCGACGACTGGGCCGGGGGCCCGGCAGGCCCGCCCATGGAGCTCGTGCACGATCCGTGCGGTGAGGTTATGCATCCGGAGCTCACGTGCCCCCGGTGCGGCGGAGCGGTGCGCGCGGCCAATACCCGTACCGTTCCGGGGCCGGGAGCCAAAGCGCCTAACAGCTAGCTGACCGGCAGGCTGGACGTGCTGCGGGCGGCGGGCTCATGAGCTGGCAGGTGCCGGGTGCCGGGGCGCCGCCAGGACACCTCGAAGAGTGCTCCGCCGAGGTCGGAGTCGCCGATCCGCCACTGGCCGTCCGTCGACCGCACGATCGAGTCGGCAATCGCCAGTCCCAGGCCGGCGCTGCCGCCCTGGTCCGTGGACCGGTGGAACCGGTCGAACATACGCGGGCGCTGCTCGGCTGGCACGCCGGGGCCGCTGTCCTCGACCGTCAGGGTGACCCGGCCGCCGCGCTGGGCGGCGGATATCCGCACGATCCCGCCAGGTCCGGCAAACCGGCAGGCATTGTCCGTCAGGACCCCGGCCAGCCGGTCTATCCAGTCGGGCGGGGCACTGATCCAGACCGGTCGCGGTTCGCCGGTCAGCACCTGGACGTCGAACTCCTGGGTGGCACCGAGCGGCCGGAATCGCTCAGCGCACTCGGCGGCGATGGTGGCCAGGTCAAGGGGCTCATCGTCCGGCTGCGGCGGCGCCGAATCGAACCTGGCCAGCCACAGCAGGTCCTCGACAATCTTCTGCAGCCGGCCGTTTTCCCGGCCGATCCGCTCCAGGGCGGCCCGGTAGTCGCCTGCCTTCCGGGGTGCACTCAGCGCTACGCTCGCCTCCGCGCTGATGACACTCAGCGGCGTGCGCAGTTCGTGCGACGCGTCGGCGGTGAACTCCAGCTGGCGACGGCGGGCCTGCTCGACCGGTGACAACGCTCGCAGGCCGATGATCAGCGCTCCGACGAACATAGCGAGCAGGAGGAACGGGGCCGCGAGTCCTTCGCCTGCCCGGAGCAGGCTGAGCAGATGGTCCTCGCTCTGCAGGCTCTGCCCGACGAGCAGGCTCTTGTCGCCGACTCTCCCGGCAGTCAGGCGGAATCTGGATGGCGCTAGCGCGACCGTTGTCTCGCGTCCGGAAGTCAGATGGAATCCGGACGGCAGCTTCGGCGCGTTCGAGCCGGGTAGCGCAACAGGACCGGAGGGGGTCAGGTACCAGAGGTATACGGGCGCGGCGTCGGAGTCTTCCCCGGCCGACGGCGCATCCGGCAGGCCCTTGGCCCGCATGTCTTTCAGCTGGTCAGCGAGTCTGGCGTCCACCGACTGCACCATCCGCGCCGCGACGAACCGGTCAAGTACCGTGACGCACGCGCCGTAGACGACGCCGACGAGCATGCTGGCGACGAGCGCGACCTTCGCGGCGTGGACCACCTCGCGCGGGATGCGGCCGCCCGGACGGGGGCGGCGCCTGCCCTGGCCCTCCACCGCCGCCGGACTTACCGCTCCCATGGTCCTGACCACCCAGCCAATCTGGCTACTGCCCGACCAGGCGGTAACCGATGCCGCGCACCGTCTCGATCCGGATCCGGCCGCCCGCGAGCTTGGCACGCAGCCGGGCGAGGTGCACGTCAATGGTGTTGGACCCCATCGCGTCCGCCTCGTCCTCCCAGACGTTGAGCGCGATGGACCGGCGCGGGACCACCGCCGGCGACCTGCGCACCAGCACTTCGAGAATGCCGAACTCGGTGGTAGTCAGCACGGCCGGCCGCCCGCCGACTCGTACCTGCCTGGTTGCCGGGTCGAACCGCAAATCGCCGATGGCGATCTCGGGCTGCAGGACCGCAGACGGCCGCCGCTGCAGTGCTCGCATCCGGGCCAGCAACTCGCTGAAATCGAAGGGCTTGACCAGGTAGTCGTCGGCGCCGGCGTCGAGGCCGGTGACGCGGTCAGCGGGCTGGTCCCGCGCCGTCAGCATCAGGATGCGGGCCGACCGCGCGTTGCGCCGCATCCATCGCACGACTTCCAGCCCCGAGATGCCCGGCATGCGCCAGTCGACCACCGCGAGTTCGTACTCGTAGCTGCGCAGGAACTTGAGCGCCTCCTCGCCGCTCGAGACGGCGTCCACGACATAGTCGTTCTCCTGCAGCCCCCGGACCAGCACGCTGCGGAGACCTCGGTCGTCCTCGGCGACAAGCACCCGCACCAGATCTCCTACCTGCGCAGCTGGCGCCAGAGCGGTCGCGGTAGCACGCGGATGACGCCGGCGAAGAGCCGAAGCGAGGACGGCACCCACACAACTCCCGTGGGTTTGTCGACGGCGGCAGCGACGGCGGCACCGACCTCCGCCGGAGTGGACGACAACGGGGCGCGTGGCATGCCAGCCGTCATCCGGCCGATGACAAACCCGGGACGGATCAGCAGGACCCGGACGCCGGAGCCGTGCAGCGAGTCCGCCAGGCCACGGCCGAATGCGTCGAGCCCGGCCTTGGCCGCGCCGTACACGAAGTTCGCCCGCCGCGGCCGGACGGCTGCTACCGAGGAAAGGATGACGATGAGGCCGCGCCCAGCCTGGCGCATCTCTGCCGCAGCCGCGAGGAGCGCCGTGACGTGGCTGGTGAAGTTGGTCTCGATCAGCACGCCAGCCTCGGCGGGCTCGGCGTCCAGCCGCTCCTGCGGTATGAGCACGCCGGCCGCGGAGATCACCATGTCGACCGGGCCGTCGGCAAACGCGGCCGCTACCAGCTTCTCGTGAGCTGCCGGGTCGGTCGCGTCGTAGGCGAGGATCGTGACGGATGCCGGAAGTGAGGCGGCAGCCGAGCGAAGCCGGTCGGCATCCCGCCCGGCGAGCAGGACGTGGGCCTCGGGCGGCAGCTGGAGCGCGGCCAGGATCGCCAGGCCGATCTCACTCGTGCCGCCGATGAGCAGCACTCTGGTGGGCGTCCCGTCCATCTAAGCCACCCCGGTCAGGAACAGGCCTAGCCAGGCGAGCTCACACCCGACCATCAACTTGTCCCGGGATATCAGATCCTCGACGGCGCGGCCGTCGTCCCGCCCGGTCAGAACATCGAACCGGATGAGCGCGGCCGCCAGCGGGACGAGGCTCGCCAGGTGCCAGGTTCGCAGCCACGCCGTTTGCCCGGACAGCGCCCAGGCGAGGTAGGCGGCGAGCAGCACGCCGATCGCGATCCGCTGGAAGGCGCGCAGCAGCGGCGCGGAGTAGTACTGCATCACCGGCCGGTGCGCGGCAGCTTGCGGGCCAAGCGCCACCAGCTCGCTGTAGCGCTTGCCGGTCGCGACCATGAGAGCGCCGAAACTGCAGACGGTCAGAAACCAGCCGGACGGCGGGACGTGAGTGGCTACCGCACCGCCGAGCGCTCGCAGCACGAACCCGTTCGCGACCAGTGCGAGCTCCAGCCAGGGCACGTGCTTGAGCCCGGCGCTGTAGAGCAGCGACAGCGCGGCGTAGCAGCCGATGACCGCGGCGAGCAGCGGCTCGCGAATCAGGAAGCTGGCCGCCACCGCCAGCGCGAGTCCGGCGACCGCCAGGACGATAGCGACGGGCTGCGGCAGCCGGCCGTCTGCTATCGGGCGCAGCCGTTTCGTCGGATGCAAGCGGTCGCGCTCGACATCGACGACATCGTTGATCAGGTAGACGGCCGACGCCGCCGCAGTAAAGGCTACGAACGCCACGAGTGCATACCCGAAGCCGTTGTGCCTGCCGAGGCTGGCCCCGGCCAGCGGGGCGGCGAAGACCAGCAGGTTCTTGGGCCACTGGCGGGGCCGCGCGGCCTGGAAGGCCGCCACGGTCAGCGTCACGACAGTGACCGGGCGGCGGGCCGTCGAGGCCGGCGACCGCTGCTCAGTGTTCTCCTGAGTTCTGGCCGTCATCGGGCGAAGACCGCGGTGAAGTCCCGGCTGGCTGGGGTGTAGTAGCGGTCAGCCGGCTGAGCCTGGTTTTGCAGCATGGTTTCCGGCGTTGGAGGTGTCCCCGGCAGGTAATACATGAAATCAGTCCACTCGGGGTTAATGTCGAGCTCCATCGCATTCACCGCGCCGGCGCGCTGGAGCAGGTCGGCCAGCTCGCGCACGTTGAGTGACGGTCCGTAGACGAAGATCACCCGGTTGTCGGCGGTCACGCCGATACCCGACCGCCACACGTAGTAGCCCCCGCCGAGTGTCGCACCCCAGCTGCCCTCCACGTTGAAGTCGACGCTGGAGGGGACCTGGCCGTTTTGCACGATGAGGTGCAGGTTCTGCCGGACGCCCACCACGTCTGGTGTCATCTGCACGCCCTGCTCCCAGTTCCCGATCGCGATGTGCCCGTCGCGGTAGTAGACGACCGAGGAAACTCCGGCGGTCAGCGTGCCCGCGGACTCGCCATTGAGGTAGAACCCGCCGCCCGAGGAGGCGATCTTGAATCCGCTGTTGAAGGTCGCCAGCAGACCGTTCCTCGTTCCGACCGGCAGGTAGTCCGAGGCGCCCCAGTTCCCCGGGCCAGGGTCCTCGGCACCGGGATGCAGTTCGAAGCGAACGAGGTTCTGGTTCATCGACACGATGCCTGCGACGTAGGACGAGTACACGCTGCTCGCCCGCACATCGGTGCCATAGACGGCATCCTGGCCCTTCGCCGTGCCGAGCACCCGCCAGACACCCTCGTCAGGGAGCGCCGGTGACACGATCGGCTGCAGGTTGGCCGGTGCCGGGTACACCGGTGCGCTGGATTTGGTGTGCTTGGGCGCCTTGACGGCTGCGCTCGGCCCCGTCAGTGCGAACGACGGCTTGCCCCCGACCTTCGGGGGCTGGTACGTGATCCACTCACCAAGCGTGACCAAAGGCCCCAGGTAGTGATCACGGGCCCACTCGGCCAGCCGCTCGGAGACCGATCCGCCTCCGGTCATCGTGAGCGCGTGCCCCACCGACCAGCTGACCGGGACCAGGACCACGATCAGGACCGCGGCGGTGATCCGCGACCAGCGGCGGCGCGGAACGTGAGGTTTCCAGTTGCGCTGGCGCCGGCGGCGGGGCGTTCCGTGGCGGCCAGAGCCCGCGCTGGGGCGGGGACTGGTTGCCACGTCCCGCCAGCCCGCTGTCGGTGGCCTTGCCACGCGGTCCCCTCTCACCGTTCGCCAGCTTTGTCGCCCATGGGAGTCTCGCGACTGGTCTACCCGCGGAAGATTAAGCGCGCATGAACGACCGTACGCGTGTACAGACGACGCCGGCCCACCGTTCAGCGAGGTCACACGCTGACCGGCTCACCTTTCTTCTATACCGCGGAGCGGGCTCCGTCATGCCGAGTCAGCGGTCGTGCACGAGCTGCCCGAGACTGGCCGGGTTTGGCCCGACAAGCGAGATCACCAGCCCCAC
This sequence comes from uncultured Actinomycetota bacterium, assembly GCA_963718765.1. GTDB lineage: Bacteria > Actinomycetota > Actinomycetes > Streptosporangiales > Streptosporangiaceae > JAJYUU01. The sequence goes on along the minus strand of CAVQZV010000010.1, from coordinate 982,999 downwards.
GAGCGCGACTACGACGACGATCACGGTGACCAGGAGCAGGCCACGCGGCGATCGGCTCGGCAGCAGTTTCCCGCGGACGGCCGCCCAGACCGGCACGCTGAGAGCGAGCACGAGGCCGCCGGCCAGCGGGCTCCGCTTCAGCATGACAGCGCCGATGCCGACGAAGGCAATGGCGGTCCTGGTCCACGCGAGCCGGGTCCGGTCGGCCGGCTCGCGAGCCGACGGCTCGTGCCGCGACGGCTGGGTCATCTCGTCACCGGGCGGCCGACAGCAGCACGACGACGGCGGCGGCTGCCGCGACGACGGAGATAACGGCCGCCAGCACCTTCGGCAGTACCGATCGCGGCAGCGGCTCGCCCCGCCGAAGGGCCACCTGATTGCGCGTCATCTCGACGTAGGCCGCTACAGCGATGACCGCGCCGGCAACGATGAGCGGTATTCCCAGCACGTGCCGGCCTGCCGGGACGCCGGGGAACGGCGGCAGCAGCTGGACGATAGCCAGCCCGGCCGCTACCAGCGCAAGAGCGGTCCGGTTCCAGGCCAGGAACGTGCGCTCGTTCGCCAGGGTGAACCGAGGATCGGGCTCATGCTCCAGCTCGGCCCGCCCCGGGACTGAGTCGGCGTCCACGAACGTGACGTTAGCCCGCGGGGCTGTGCCAGTCCTCGCCGGCCGGGACCAGCGCGTCCGCCTCTGCCGGGCCCCAGCTCCCTCGGGCGTAGGGATGGACCGGAACCACGTTCCCGAGCACGGGTTGCACCACTCGCCACGCAGCCTCAACCGTGTCCTGCCGGGCAAACAGGTATCGGTCCCCGTCCAGCGCCGCACCGATCAGCCGGTCGTAGGGCCGCATCATCTGGTCCGGGGCCTCGCCGCTGTAGTTCAGCTCGCGCGGCTGCGGTGCCAGCTCGGGACCCGGCTTCTTGCCCACCATCGTGATGCCGACCTGGTCGTCGGGATAGATGCGGACCCGCAGCTGGTTGGCAGCGGCCTGGTCGCCGAGGCCGAACACGTCGTGCGGAGGCCTGCGGAAGCGGAAGACCACCTCGGTCGCCGTCACCGGGAGGCACTTTCCGGCGCGGATGAGGATGGGCACGTCCCCCCAGCGCCAGGACTGCGCGGCCAGCCTGACCGCGCAGTACGTCTCGGTGGTGCTGCCTGGGGCCACCCCGCTGACGCTGAGATAGCCCTCGTACTGACCGCGCACCGTGGTGTGCGCAGTCAGTGGCTCGAGGGCGCCAACGAGCTGCGACTTGACGTCTCGCCACGAGGCCAGGCCGGTCCCGTCCGGCGGGTCGGCCAGCACGGTGGCGAGTACCTGCAGCATGTGGTTCTGCAGCACATCCCTGATGGCGCCGGTCCTGTCATAGAAGCTGCCCCGGTCTGCGACGTCGAACGCCTCGGCCATGGTGATCTGGATGCTGGCGACGTGCTCGCGAGTCAGCAGCGGCTCGAGGACGGAGTTGGCGAACCGGGCAAACAGCAGATTTTCGACCGGCTCGAGCCCGAGCCAGTGGTCGACCCGGTAGATAGAGTCCTCCGCGAAGTACTTGTGCAAGGTGTCGTTGAGCGCGATGGCACTGGCCAGGTCGGTGCCGAACGGCTTTTCCACCATCACCCTGCTGCCCGTGGTGCGGCGCGCAGCTGCGATGCCCTCGGCGATCCGCGCGAACAGCGAAGGCGGCACTTCGAGGTAGTACAGCGGGCGCTGGCTCTCGCCCAGGGCCTGGCTCATCGCCGCGTAAGTGGCGGGGTCGGACAGATCGCCGTCGACGTACTGGAGCAGGCCGAGCATCTTGGTAGCAGCCGGGCTGTCCGGGTCCATGTTGTTTAACCTGAGGGAGGCCTCAGCGTAGTCGCGGAACTGGTCGAGCCCCCAGCCGCTCTTGGAAACACCGACGACCGGGACGTCGAGCACGCCGCGCTCGACGAGGCCGACGAGGGCCGGAAACGTTTCCAGCTTGGCAAGGTCGCCTGTCGCGCCGAAGATGACCAGGGCGTCTACCTGCTGAACCGGCATCCGGGGGCCCTTCTTGCTCGCCTGCCGTCGGGACGTGCCGCTCCCCTCAGCCTCGCACGTTACGCTCGCCTCAGGATGATCGTTGTGGTAGCCGGCGTCGCCGGCAGCGGCAAGACGACCATCGGCGTACAGCTGGCCAGGCGGCTGGACTGGACATTCGCCGACGGAGACTCGTTCCACCCGGCCGCGAACGTCGCCAAGATGCGCGCAGGCATCCCGCTCACCGACGCCGACCGCGGGCCGTGGCTCGCCGCGATCGGTGCCTGGATGGACGACATCATCGCGAGCGGCCAGTCTGCCGTGCTCGCCTGCTCCGCGCTCAAGCGCAGCTACCGGGAGAAGCTGCTCGGCGGCCGGGCGCAGGCTGTGATGGTGTTCCTGGAAGTCAGCCGCGAGCAGGACGAGGCGAGGGTCTCGGAGCGGAAAGGCCACTTCTTCGCCGAGCCGCTGCTGGCGAGTCAGTTTGCCGCCCTGGAGCTGCCTGATCCGGCCGAGCAGCGGGTTTATCCGGTCGCGACGGCCGACCAGCAGCCCGGCCAGCTAACGTCAGAGATCATTGCCCGGCTCGGCATCGGGTGATGCCTAGGCTCGCGGCTTGCCATGCCACAATCGGCGAATGCACGGGTCACCGGGCGTTAGCGGACCTGCGGGGAGCCCTGGCCGGGCTCTCCTGGGGCTGGTCGCCCTGGTGGTGCTCGGTACCGTCGGCTACTACCTGGTACCGGTGCCGGGCCAGATGCGGGAGAGTTCCTGGGCGATCCTGTTCGGCGGCGGCGTGGCCGCCCTGGCGATGCTGATAGCGCTCGCGATCTGGCGGCTGCTCCGAGCGGGGGAGAATGTCCGGATACGGGCGCTCGTGCTGCTGCTCGTGCTGACCGTCCTGTTCTTCTCCTGGGCCGATGACTCGGTCGCCCGGCTGCCCGGGCAGTTCGACGACCTGCACACCAAGACCGATGCGCTCTACTTCACCATCAGCACCATTGCAACCGTCGGATTCGGGGACGTGCACGCGGCCGGCCAGCTCGCCCGCGCGGCGGTGACCGTGCAGATCGTGTTCAACCTGGTATTCCTCGGTGCAGCGGTGGCGATGATCACCGGTTTCATCCGAGAGCGGGCGCAGCGGCACCGTCCCGGCGGCAGCCAGCGCGCAGACGGCGCGAGCCCCGCCCCGGATGACCGGGACGGGGCTCGCTGAGGCCGGTCAGCTAGCTACATGCGCTGCCGCTCACGGTCGTAGTCGTCTACGCGCCGCTCGCTCTCGCGGCGCTCCGCGCCATGGGCCAGCCCCCACAGCGCAGCGAGGCCCAGGGCGACGATGATGATGCCCCACACAACATAGAACGGGACGATCATGAAACCGGCTACCGTAATGAGCACCGCCATCGCGATGCCAACGGGCCGGGAGAACGGCAGGCCGAGCAGGTGACAGGCCCCGATCGCGAACGACGCGATGCCGAGCCCGAAGAGCACCCAGCCCCACGACTTGATGCCCCAGTTGTAGGCATACAGGCCGTTGCTGTGGTAAAACCCGCTCCGGACGACGAAGGCTAGGCCGACCAGGAAGGTCAGCAGCCCTGCGAGCGTCAGGAACAGCCCTCCTTGGGCGGTACTGGCACCAGTTTCCATGGAGGTGCCGGCCTGCCCGGTGCGGCCGTAGTCTGCTGGCTGCCGCGTGCCGCGCTCGTACTGGCTCTCGTACGTCTGCGTGCTCGTCGTGTACGGGGTCTCGCCTTCCGTCGTGCGCGCCCCTGTTGCCGCGGCACCAGCCGTGGTTCCGGGGCCAGTGGCGCTGGACTGCTGCCTGACCTGGTCCTCCTGCGAGGACCTGTCGTTGCCTCTCCTCATCGCAGCTCTCCCCTCTGACCTGGCCCGCAGGGCGGGACGGTCGGCTACCCGCACTTCCTCGGGCAGGCAGCCGCCACCCGCGTGCCAACCGGTTGCCCGGGTCCTTGTAAGGACGCTACGGACGCTGCGCCGGACGGGGCATCACCCACGAGGGGTGATCCGCGGTGGCCGCGCCCGATTGGTCGCACGGTTGTGGGGGTATGCCGGTCGCTGGGCGTTGAGCTGCGGTTTCACCGGCACGGCGCAGCTGCGGACAGTGGCGTTCCAGCTGAGGTCGCTGCGGGCTGCCGCCGCCGTCGTCCGGAGCCGCTCGGGGGGGCAATGACGAGCATCGTCGGGAGGCTGCCTGCGGCCAGGCAGCCGGGCGGCGCGGCCGAATTCCTGCGTGCCGACAAGCTGCGGATCCCGCGGCCTGGGATCGCGGTACTGGACCGCCCGCGGATCACCGGGCTGATCGACACCGCGGTCAGACGGCCCGTCACCTTGCTGACGGGCCCGCCCGGGGCGGGGAAGACGCTCGCCGCTGCGCGATGGGCCCTCGGCAGGCCACCGGGAAGCCGGCCGGCCTGGCTCGCGATCGACGCCGCCGACGGCGATCCGGCCCGGTTCTGGCAAAACGTCGTGGCCGCACTGACCGGCGCCGGGGTTCCGGCCCCGCCGGCCGGCCTCGAGCCGACCGGCCTGCCCGGCTGGCTGACGACCGCACTGGGTCCTGACTCGCCCGCCGTTGTGCTGATCCTGGACGACATCCACCTGATCGCCGGCAGCGACGCGCTCGCCGGGCTCGCCGAGCTGATCCGCCATGAGCCGCCAGGGCTTCGGCTCCTGCTGGCTGGCCGCTCGGCGCCGGCCCTGGCCAGGCTCCGGCTGTCCGGCGACCTGACCGAGATCGGCGCCGCCGACCTGACCTGCACGAGCGAGGAAACGAGAGCGTACTTCGACATGCTGGGCACGCCGCTGGGCGCGGCCGAGCTGGCGGAGGTCGCCGGGCGTACCGAGGGCTGGCTAGCCGGGATGCGGCTGGTGGCACTCGGCACCGCGGCGGGTCCGGCGGTTAGCCAGTCCCTTGTATCCGATTACATCGAAGACGAGGTACTTGGCCCGCTGCCCGCCGATGTGCGCGCCTTCCTGCTGCGGACATGCCTGACCCCAGTCGTCCATGCGGGCCTGGCCAGCGAGCTCACCGGTGACGCCGGCGCTGCCCGGGTGCTCGAGCAGCTCAGCCGCTCGGGCAGTCTGGTCGAGGCGGTAGCGCCGCAGGCCGGCGAATACCGCTACCACCCGATGCTGCGCGAGGCGCTCGCCGTCTGCCTGCGCCGGGAGCTGCCCGACGAGGTCCCGCAACTTCACCGGCGAGTGGCCCGATGGCACGCCGCGCGCCGGGACCTGCCCGACGCCGTGCGCGCCGCGGCCGAGGCGGGTGACTGGGACCTCGCCAGCCGGGTGCTCCGGAACGCGGGCCCAGCGGTGCTGCTGTCGCCCCATAGCGCGACGGTCGAAGCCATGCTGGCTGGGGCGCCACCTGACCGGATCGGCACCGACGCAGCGCTGGCCATGGCGCTGGCCGCGGCCCGGCTCTGGCAGGGTGACGCCGACGGGGCGGTGCCGCATCTGGAGTGTGCGCAGCTCGCCCTCGACGGCCTTGCTGGCCGCGACCATGTTCGGGCTGAGTTGTGGCTGTCGGCGCTGCGAGTTCTGTACCGCGCGTCGGCGGCTCCGGCCGGACCTGGCTGGCTGGATCAGGAGCTAGCCCAGGCGGGCCAGGCCAGCACCGCCCCGCGCGGGGCCGAGCACGAGGCGCTCGGCGTGCTCTGGCTTTCGCTCGGCTTCGCGGCCCTGACCGAATTCGACCTGCAGAAAGCCAGGTCAGCGCTGCTACACGCGGGCTCTCAGCTCTCCGCTGGCGGGCTGCTCGCACTGCGGGAACGGGGTCGCTGCTGGGAGGCGGTCGCTGCCGCGCTCTATGGCGATCTGGCTGCGGCGGCCAGGCTAGTGGCGAGCGTGACCGACGGCCCGCACGGTCGCGACGCCGACCTGGCGCCCGTTCTCGCGCTCGCAGGCGCCGCAGTGAGCCTGGGCCGGGATGATCTCGACGATGCCGAATCGCTGCTGGATCAGGCTGACCTGGCTGCGATGACGCAGCGGCCCGCCGGCGAGCCGTCCATCGACCTGCTGGCGGGCCTGCTGCGGGCCCGGCTCGCGGTCGCCGACGGGAACCTGGCCGGGGCCCGTGGGCTCGTGCGGTGGCTGGGCGACCTTGCGGTGAACCCAGTCGAGCCCGCTGACCTGGCGTCGCCGTCGCGACCGCAGGGGGTCGCGGCCGTCGTAGCGCTGCTCGATGCCGAGATCAGCCTCGCGGCCGGGGAGCGCGAGCGGGCACGGGCGACGCTGACCGACGTCGCGGGGCATCCCGGCACGTCAGACCTGGCCGACGCGGCCGGCGCCGCAGGTCCGGTGGTCCGTGCGCAGGCTGCTGTCGACCAAGCGAGGCTGCTGATTGCCGACGAGGACGACAAGGCCGCGCTCAAGCTCGTCGAGCCGGTCCTGGCGGCGCCGGCGGGGGCCTGCTCGACGATCGACCGCATCAGGGCGTTGCTGGCCGCAGCCGTCGCGCACCGCCGTCTCAGTCAGGCCGGGGAGGCGGCCGAAGTTCTTTCGCAGGCGCTCGCGCTCGCGGAGCCGGAGGACGCCTGCGGTCCGTTCCTGCTGGCAGGCGCCGCTGTCCGGTCGGCGCTGACGGTGCTGATCAGCCCGTCCAACCGGTGCGCGGCGTTCGCCGGGAAGATCCTGGACCGGTTCGACGGCCGGCTGTCCCGGCCTGCCGCGAGCCAGCCGGCCGCGCTGCTCACCGACAGCGAAGTGGCCGTGTTGCGGTTCCTGCCGTCGCATATGACGAATCAGGAGATCGCTGAATCCCTGTTCCTGTCCATCAACACCATCAAGACGCATCTCAGCTCGGTGTACCGGAAGCTAGGCGTCGCGAACCGGCGCCAGGCGATCGCCCAGGCCCGCCGCCTGGAGTTGCTGTTACGCGGGCGGTACTAGCGACTACGCAGTACCGGTGGCGATGCGGCTCGAACTGGACCGACGAGTGAGCACGCGCCCGGCTCGCCACAGGGTGAACGCCAGTCCTCCGAGCACGAGGCCGTAGAAGATCAGCCAGGCTCCTGCGATGGTGAGCAGCAGTATCAGCGTGATGGCGGGCCAGATCAGGATGATGATCCCGGCCGCCAGGCTGCAGACGCCGAGCACCGCGCGGATGCCGCGGCCGGGCACCGGGACCGAGAGCGCGACGCCGATGTCGGCGATGCCGTGCGCGATGAAGTAGACGCTGACCAAGAACGTCAGCAAGAACAGGCTCAGCGAGTGATGACGCAGGCAGTACAGCCCGGCGAGGACGGCGATGATGCCGATCACCACATAGGCGGCCCGCATGGCGCCGCTGCGGTTGCTCGCCGTGAGGCCTTCCCACAGCCTGGCCAACCCGGACACCAGGATGGCCGCGCCGATCAGGATCGCCACGACGGTGAGTGACGCGTGCGGCCAGACGAGCAGCATGACGCCCAGAGCGATCATGCCCAGCGCGCCGACCGCGACGGCCGGCCAGGACTGTCGCGCTGCCGCGGCGAGGAGCGGGTCGGCGCGGACGTCGGCAGCGGTGGTCTCCTCGCCGCTGCCAGACCAGTCCCGCCCGTACTGCTCGCGCTCGTACCGCTCGCGCTCATCCTGCCGCGGCTGGGACTGCTGAGGCTCGTACTGCTGAGGCTCGTACTGCTGGGGCACGGGAGTTGTTGCCGGCGGGGCTTGTCCGGCGCCCGCGCTAGCGCCCGTGCTGCCGGAGCCCGACGGGCCGGAGAGCGGATCGGTCATCTTGCCTCCCGAAAGATCACGGAGCTGGCAGCGCGAACCAAGGCAGGCGCCCCCGGCCAACACGTGCTCATGCTGTCGTCAGCGAGTTCCCGTGATCATCACCCGTGGCGGGTGAACACGACGGTGCTGTCCTAGACTTGGCCGGAACCGCTGGCAACCAGCGACGACACCGATTCCCAGGAAGCGACCCCAGGTGAAGACCGACGTCGAGAATCTGAGCCCGACCAGGGTCAGGCTGACCATCGAAGTCCCGTTCGAAGAGCTCAAGAAGAACCTGGACAAGGCGTATCGGGAAGTGGCGCGCCAGGTCCGGATACCGGGTTTCCGGCCGGGCCACGTGCCGCCGCGAGTGATCGACCTGCGGATCGGCCGCGGCGTGGTGCTCGAGCAGGCGGTCAACGACGCGGTGCCCGAGCTGTACAGCAAGGCAGTTGCCGAGCACGACGTCGTCCCGATCAGCCAGCCCGAGGTGGAAGTCACCCGGCTGGACGACGGCAAGGAGCTGGCGTTCACCGCGGAGGTGGACGTGCGGCCGAGCTTCGACCTGCCGGATCTCGACGCACTCTCGGTGACCGTCGAGAACGCTGAGGTCGATGCCGATCAGGTGGAGGAATACCTGGGCTCGCTGCGGGAGCGCTTCGCATCGCTGCGAACGGTGGACCGGCCTGCGCAGTCGGGCGACTTCGTCTCCATCGACCTGGCTGCCACCGTCGACGGTGCGGCGGTCGAGGACGCGCAGACCACGGGGTACTCCTACGAGGTGGGCAGCGAGTCGATGCTGGACGGCCTGGACACCGCGCTCTCCGGGATGACCGCAGGCGAGAGTAAGACCTTCGGTGCCGAGCTGGCGGGCGGGTCGGCGGCGGGAAAGCTGGCCGACGTGCAGGTCACCGTCAACTCCGTCAAGGTCAAGGAGCTACCCGAGCTGGACGACGACTTTGCCCAGTCCGCCAGCGAGTTCGACACCATCGGCGAGCTGCGCGCGTCGACGCGCCGGCAGCTCGAGGCGGTGCGCTCGGCAGGGCAGGCCGGACAGGCGAGGCAGCGCGTCCTGGATGCGCTGGTGTCCGAGCTCGACATCCCGCTGCCCGAAAGGATCATCGAGGCCGAGGTCGAGCAGCGTCGGCACAACTTCTCGGACCAGCTGAGCCGGGCCGGGCTGACCATGGAGACCTACCTGGAGTCGGCCAGCACTACGGAGGCCAAGCTCGAGCAGGACTTCCTGGCCGACGCGGAGCGGTCGGTCAAGGCCGGATTCATCCTGGACAAAGTTGCGGCTCAGGAGGACATCAAGGTCACCACGGAGGAACTCAGCGCGTACGTGACCGAGCAGGCCTACCGGATCGGCGTGGCGCCTGACCAGCTAGCCAAGCAGCTTTCCGACGCCGGGCAGCTCCAGGCCGTGGCGGCCGACGTACTTCGCGGCAACGCGCTCAGCTGGCTGGCGGCCCACGCTCAGGTGGTCGACGAGGCCGGTCGGCCAGTCGACGTCAGCGGCGGCGCATCCGCTCCGGCCGAGGACCCTGACGAGGGCGAGGCCGACGACGACGAAGGGGCCGACGCCGGCGAGTGACCCCGCTGGATAGCCGGAAAATGGCCAGCTAGCCTGCGCCGTCAGCGAACAGCGGGACTCGGCGGCAAAGGCGGTGCCGGCCGCGCGTTATGGTCACAGTCAACGACAGGCGCGCGCGACTACAGCGAGGTGAGCATCGTGACCACGCCTCCGATTGCGAGGACCGCCGACGCAGGGGTACTGCCGCTTGGCGACATGCTGTTTCAGCGCCTGCTTCGGCACCGCATCATCGTTCTCGGCCAGGCCGTCGACGACGACCTGGCGAACCGCATCTGCGCTGAGCTGATCTTGCTGGCGGCCGAGGATGACAAGAGGGACATCAGCCTCTATATCAACTCACCTGGCGGTTCGGTGTACGCCGGCATGGCGATCTACGACGTCATGCAGTACGTGCCGAACGACGTGGCTACCTATGCGATGGGCATGGCTGCTTCCATGGGCCAGTTTCTGCTGACTGCGGGCGCGCCCGGCAAGCGGTACGCGATGCCGCACGCGGCGATCCTGATGCACCAGCCGAGCGGCGGTATTGGCGGCACGGCGACCGACATCAGGATCCAGGCGGAGCAGAGCCTGTACATCAAGCGGCTGATGGCCGAGCGGATCGCCTTTCACTCCGGTAAGTCCGTGGACCAGATCGAGGAGGACTCTGACCGGGACCGCTGGTTTACCGCCGAGCAAGCCCGGGACTACGGTTTCGTCGACCACGTCGTCCGGAGCGCGACCGAGGTGCCGTCCGTCGGCCCGGTGTCATGAGCAGCCCTAAGACGCCGCAATCCGCTGGCGAGCAAGGAGGTCGGATAGTGAGCGCTGATTACGCCGGGTCCGGGCCGGATCGGCCGCGGCTCGCTGAGGCGCGGTACGTGCTGCCGTCCTTCGTGGAGCGCACGTCGTACGGCGTCAAGGAGATGAACCCGTACAACAAGCTCTTCGAGGAGCGGATCATCTTCCTCGGCGTGCAGATTGACGACGCGTCCGCCAACGACGTGATGGCGCAGCTGATCACGCTGGAGTCGATAGACCCGGGGCGCGACATCCTCATCTACATCAACTCGCCGGGCGGGTCGATGACGTCGATGATGGCGATCTACGACACGATGCAGTACATCCAGCCGGAGATTCAGACCTACTGCCTCGGCCAGGCTGCCTCGGCGGCCGCCGTGCTGCTCTCGGCTGGCACGAAGGGGAAGCGGTTCGCGCTGCCCAACGCGCGGATCCTCATCCATCAGCCGGCCGTGGAAAGCGGCTATGGCCAGTCCAGCGACCTGGAGATCCAGGCACGGGAGATTCTGCGGATGCGGGCGGCGATGGAAACCATCCTGGCCAGGCACACCGGCCAGGATGAGGAGAGGATCCGCCGCGACATCGAGCGGGATAAGTTCTTCGGCGCCCACGAGGCACAGGAGTACGGTCTGGTGGATGAAGTTCTGACGATGCTCAAGCGCAAGCCGGAGGTAGTGTCGTCCTAGAGCTTCGAGGCGGTACCGTCTAGGTTCACGGACGTCGTTTGTTGTCTGGTCGAGGGAGTAACTAGGTGGCACGCATCGGTGATGGTGGTGACCTACTGAAGTGCTCGTTCTGCGGAAAGAGTCAGAAGCAGGTCAAAAAGCTCATCGCCGGCCCCGGTGTTTACATCTGTGACGAGTGCATCGACCTCTGCAACGAGATCATCGAAGAGGAACTGGCCGAGCCGACCGAGCTCAAGTGGGACAGCCTGCCCAAGCCACGGGAGATCTACGAGTTTCTCGACTCGTACGTGATCGGCCAGGAGAAGGCCAAGAAGGGCCTGTCGGTCGCCGTCTACAACCATTACAAGCGGATCCAGTCCGGCGGCGACCGGCCCGGCGCCGGCGAGGACGGCGTCGAGCTGGCCAAGTCGAACATCCTGCTGCTCGGGCCGACCGGTTCCGGTAAGACGCTGCTGGCCCAGACCCTCGCCCGGCTGCTGAACGTGCCGTTCGCCATCGCCGACGCGACCGCACTGACCGAGGCCGGGTACGTCGGCGAGGATGTCGAGAACATCCTGCTCAAGCTCATCCAGGCGGCCGACTATGACGTCAAGAAGGCCGAGACCGGGATCATCTATATCGACGAGATCGACAAGATCGCTCGGAAGAGTGAGAACCCGTCGATCACCAGGGACGTCTCCGGCGAGGGCGTCCAGCAGGCGCTGCTGAAGATCCTGGAGGGCACCACGGCCTCGGTGCCGCCGCAGGGCGGGCGCAAGCACCCGCACCAGGAGTTCATCCAGATCGACACCACGAACGTGCTGTTCATCTGCGGTGGCGCCTTCGCGGGCCTGGAGAAGCTCATCGAGCAGCGGGTTGGCAAGAGCGGCATGGGCTTCGGCGCCGTGCTCAGGGTCAAGACCGACAAGACTGAGTCCGACCCCTTCGCGGACGTCATGCCGGAGGACCTGCTGAAGTTCGGGATGATCCCCGAGTTCGTCGGCCGGCTGCCGGTGATCACCAGCGTGCACAATCTGGACCGTGAGGCGCTGATCCGGATTCTGACCGAGCCACGGAACGCGCTTGTCCGGCAGTACCGGCGCCTGTTCGAGCTCGACGGGGTGGACCTCGAGTTCACCGACGACGCCCTCGAGGCAGTGGCCGACCAGGCGATCCTGCGCGGCACCGGTGCCCGCGGGCTGCGGGCGATCCTCGAGGAGGTTCTCCTCTCGGTGATGTACGAGGTGCCGAGCCGTAAGGACGTCGAGAAGGTCGTCATTAGCGCCGACGTGGTGCTGCAGAACGTGAACCCGACGCTAGTCCCGCGGGATGTCGCCCGCCGGACCCCGAGGGAGAAGTCGGCCTGACCGAGCGGTAAGCCGGTCGCCCAACCGGGCACCACTAGACTCGGCTGCTGTGACCACCGGAACCGACACAAGCCTTCCGACGCAGTACAGCCCTGCCGAGGTCGAGACTCGCCGGTACGAGGCCTGGGCAGCTGCGGGATACTTCACGGCCGATGCCGGGTCCGCGGCGCCGCCCTTCACCATCGTGATCCCGCCGCCCAACGTCACCGGGTCGCTGCACATCGGGCACGCGCTGAACCACACGCTGATCGATGCGCTGGTCCGGCGGCGGCGCATGCAGGGCTACAACACGCTCTGGCTGCCAGGCATGGACCATGCCGGCATCGCCACGCAGAACGTGGTCGAGCGCGAGCTGGCCAAGGACGGGCTCTCCCGCCACGATCTCGGCCGCGAGGCGTTCGTGGACCGGGTCTGGCAGTGGAAGGCCGAATCCGGCGGGATGATCCTGGGCCAGATGCGCCGCCTCGGCGACAGCGTGGACTGGTCCAGGGAGCGGTTCACCATGGACGCCGGCCTGTCCCGTGCCGTCCAGACGATGTTCAAGCGGCTGTACTCCGACGGGCTCATCTATCGGGCCGAGCGGATCATCAACTGGTGCCCGCGGTGCCTGACCGCGCTCTCCGACATCGAGGTCGAGCACACCGACGACGACGGCGAGCTCGTCTCGATCCGGTACGGCGAGGGCGATGACCAGGTCGTCGTCGCCACGACCCGGGTCGAGACCATGCTCGGGGACACCGGCGTGGCGGTGCACCCCGACGATTCCCGGTACGCCCACCTCGTGGGCCGCGAGGTGGTGCTGCCGCTGACCGGCCGGAGCATCCCTGTCGTCGCCGACCCGCACGTGGACCCGGAGTTCGGTACCGGCGCGGTCAAGGTGACGCCGGCCCACGATCCGGATGACTTCGAGATCGGCCGGCGGCATGCCCTGCCCAGCATGGTGATCATGGATGAGCGCGGCGTGATCACCGCCCCCGGCCCGTTCCAGGGTCTCGACCGGTTCGAGGCACGGCCGGCGGTGCTCACCGCGCTGCGGGCCGAGGGCCGGGTCGTGGCCGAGCGGCGCCCTTACGCGCACGCCGTCGGGCACTGCTCGCGGTGCGGGACGACGGTGGAGCCGCGGCTGTCGCTGCAGTGGTTCGTGAAGGTCGAACCGCTCGCCAAGGCCGCGGGCGACGCGGTCCGGGACGGCCGGGTCACGATCTACCCCGCCGAGCTGGCGGCGCGCTACTTCGACTGGGTTGACGACATGCACGACTGGTGCATCAGCCGCCAGCTCTGGTGGGGCCACCGCATCCCGATCTGGTACGGGCCCGGAGGCGAGGTCGTGTGCGCAGGCCCGGACGACGAGCCGCCGGCCGGTGACGGCTGGCGGCAGGACCCGGACGTGCTTGACACCTGGTTCTCTTCGGGCCTGTGGCCCTTTTCTACGCTCGGCTGGCCTGAGAATACGGCGGACCTGCGCACTTTCTACCCGACCAGCGTGCTGCTCACGGGCTACGACATCCTGTTCTTCTGGGTGGCCAGGATGATGCTGTTCGGGCTGTATGCGATGGCGGACGCGGGGCCCGCCGGCGCGGTGCCGTTCCGCCAGGTCGCGCTCCATGGGCTGGTCCGCGACCAGTACGGCAAGAAGATGTCGAAGTCGCGCGGCAACACCGTCGACCCGCTTGACTGGATCGACAGGTTCGGCGCGGACGCCACCCGGTTCACCCTGGCGCGTGGCGCGAACCCCGGCGGTGATGTCGCGGTCAGCGAGGAGTGGGTGGCCGGGTCCCGCAACTTCTGCAACAAGTTGTGGAACGCGGTCCGGTTCGCGCTGCTCAACGGCGTCCGGCACCCGGCGGGGACCGAGCTCCCGGCGGTCGCCCGGTTGTCGGTTCCTGACCGGTGGATCCTGTCCCGGCTCGCCGCGGTCACGGCCGAGATCGACGAGCTCTACGAGGAGTTCGAGTTCGCGAAGATCTGCGACACGCTGTACCACTTCGCCTGGGACGAGGTCTGCGACTGGTACCTGGAACTAGCAAAGCCGGCGCTTACCGGCGACGACGAGGCGGCCGCTGAGGTCACCCGGCATGTGCTCGGCGAGGTGCTCGACCGGCTGCTGCGGCTGATCCACCCGCTGCTGCCGTTCGTCACTGAAGAGCTGTGGACAGCCCTGACCGGCGGTGAGTCGCTGGTCGTGGCCCGCTGGCCAGGCGAAACCGCCGCCGGTCCCGTCGGCGCCGCCGATTCGGCTAGCAGCATCAGCCGGCTCGGCGCGTTGCCCACCGACGCGGCGGCGGAGAGCGAGATCGCGGCGCTGATGCGGCTGGTTACCGAGGTCCGCCGGTTCCGGTCCGACCAGGGCCTGCGACCGTCCCAGCAGGTGCCCGCCCGGCTGGCAGGAATTACCGCGACCCCGCTCGCACCGCACGAGGCCAGGATCCGGACGCTGCTGCGGCTTGCCGAGCCGGGCGAGGCGTTCGCGCCGACCGGGACCGTGCACGCCGAGGGGGTCACGATCGAGCTGAATACCACGGCCGGCCTCGACGTCGAGGCCGAGCGCGCGCGGCTGGCCAAGACCCTGGCTGCCACCCGGGCCGAACTCGAGGCCGTCGAGCGCAAGCTCGCCAACCCGTCCTTCGTGGACCGGGCGCCAGCGCAGATCGTGGCCAAGAACCGGGAGCGGCTCACGACGGCGCAGCGGGAGATCGAGCGGCTGACCGAGCGGATCGCTGCGCTGCCGTGACCACCGACTACGCCGAGCGGCAGCGCGAGATCGAGCGGGAGATCTTCGCCCGGCGTCCCGAGCACTCGATCAACCCGTCGCTGGAGCGGATGAATGCCCTGGTGACGCTTCTCGGCGACCCGCAGCAGTCTTTCCCGGTTATCCACCTGACCGGCACCAACGGCAAGACCTCGACGTCGCGGATGACCGAGACGCTGCTACGGGCCCGCGGGTTGCGAACCGGCTTGTTCACCAGCCCGCACCTGTCGTTCGTGGGCGAGCGAATCTGCGTGGACGGACAGCCGCTCGACACCGAGCAATTCGTCACCGCCTACGACGAGATCAAGCCATACATGGACATCGTGGACGCGACCCACGAGGTGCCGCTGTCGTTCTTCGAGGTGCTCGTGGGCATGGCCTTCGCGGTGTTCGCTGACGCCCCGGTCGACGTCTGCGTGCTCGAGGTCGGCATGGGCGGCACCTGGGACAACACCAACGTCGCCGACGGTGCGGTGGCGGTGGTGACGCCGATCTCACTTGACCACACCAAGTACCTGGGGAGCACGGTGGCCGAGATCGCTGCGGACAAGGCGGGCATTATCAAGCCCGGCGCCGTGGCCGTCCTCGCCCAGCAGCCGCCCGCCGCGGCCGAGGCCCTGCTGCGCCGTGCGGGCGAGGTCGGCGCCAGCGTTGTACGGGAAGGCATCGAGTTCGGCGTGCTGAGCCGGGAACTGGCCGTGGGCGGACAGCAGGTGTCCATCCGCGGGCTGCTCGGTGACTACCCCGACCTGTACCTGCCGCTGTTCGGCGCCCACCAGGCCGGCAACCTGGCCTGCGCGATCGCCGCCGTCGAGGCCTTTGCCCGCACTCCCGGCGCCGCGGCTGGCGATGACAGCGCCTCGCTTGACCAGGCCATCGTCCGCCGGGCAGTGGCGACGGTGACCTCGCCGGGTCGGCTCGAGATCATCCGGCGCAGCCCGGTCGTCCTTGTCGACGGCGCGCACAACCCCGGCGGCATGGCGGCCACGGTTGAGGCGCTGACCGAGGCGTTCAGCTTCACCGACCTCATCGCGGTCGTGTCGGTATTCGCGGACAAGGATGTCCCCGGCATCCTGGGCGAGCTCGAGCCGGTTGTCAGCCATCTGGTCGCGACCGCGAATTCCTCACCGCGCGCGATGCCCGCGGCCGAGCTGGCCGAGATCGCGGCGACCGTATTCGGGTCAGACCGGGTGTCGGTCGCAGAGCGGCTCGATGACGCCATCGAGCTTGGCGTGGCGCTCGCCGACGAAGCTGACGCGGCGGTTGCCGGCGGGCCAGGTCAGGCGGGCGTGCTCGTCACCGGCGCGATAGTCACCGTCGGCGAGGCGCGGGTGCTGCTGGGGGATGTTAGCCAGCTCCGGGCGGGTGACCGGCCGTGAAACGGCTCTGCACCACGGTCCTGATCATGGAGGCCATCGTGCTCTGTCTCGCTGCGCCGGTGGCGGTGCAGATCAGTCACGTGGCGGCCCACTCGGCGTGGCTGACGGCCGGCGCAGCCGCTGCGGCAGCCGTCGTGTTCGCCGGGCTGGCGCGCCGGATTCTGCCGCTGACACTGGCAGGCGGGAGCCTGCTGCAGGTATTTGTCATCACGGCCGGGGCCGTCGTACCGGCGATGTACTTCCTCGGCGCTGTCTTCGCCGCGTTGTGGGCAATCGGAATATGGCTCGGCTATCGCGCCGAGCATGCCGCCGGTCACTAGATTCCCAAGCGCTGACCAACCGGTGCGGCCCGCAAAAGGCCGCGCCGGGCCGCGTCGCTAGCCTTGTTCCTCAGGTGCCTCGGGGGTCGCGGTGTAACTGTTCGTGATCAGTTCGCAGCTGACGGTGGCAACTGACGGACTACCGGATTCGCTCGCCAGTCCTCGCGCGATCGCTGGTGCGAGACCGTTCGGACCGGCGCAGCGGGCAGGCGTGACAAGGCCCAGCCTGGGCAGGAGTAGTGGCGGCGGCTGGCCGCCCGGCAGTGCGACAACGACACGGCAGGACTGGCTGGAAGGTTCTTTTCCTCGATGAGCAACGCGATGGCCTTTCTAGGCCGTGACATGGCTGTCGATCTCGGTACCGCCAACACCCTGGTCTATGTCCGGGGCCGCGGGATCGTGCTGAACGAGCCTTCGGTCGTCGCGCTCAATACCAATACCGGCCAGATCGTTGCCGTCGGGGTAGAGGCCAAGCGAATGATCGGCCGCACACCCGGCAATATCGTCGCGGTGCGGCCGCTGAAGGACGGCGTCATCGCCGACTTCGACGTCACCGAGCGGATGCTGCGTTACTTCATCCAGAAGGTGCACCGGCGCAGCTACCTGGCCAAGCCGCGGCTGGTCGTCGCCGTGCCGAGCGGCATCACCGGGGTAGAGCAGAGCGCGGTGAAGGAAGCGGGCCATCAAGCCGGCGCCCGCCGCGTGTACATCATCGAGGAGCCGATGGCCGCCGCGATCGGAGCCGGGCTGCCGGTGAACGAGCCGACCGGCAACATGGTCGTGGACATCGGCGGCGGGACCACCGAAGTCGCGGTCATCTCGCTCGGCGGCATCGTCACGTCGCAGTCGATCCGGGTAGGGGGCGACGAGCTCGACCAGGCCATCATCACCTTTGGCAAGAAGGAGTACTCGCTCATGCTCGGCGAGCGCACTGCCGAGGAAATCAAGATTTCGCTCGGTTCGGCTTACCCGGCGCAGGATGAACCGAATGCCGAGATCCGCGGCCGGGATCTGGTCAGCGGGCTGCCAAAGACGATCGTGATCTCCGCGGAGGAGATCAGGCGGGCCATCGAGGAACCGCTCAGCGTGATCATCGACGCGGTGAAGACCACGCTCGACAAGTGCCCGCCTGAGCTGGCGGGCGACGTCATGGACCGGGGTATCGCGCTGACTGGCGGTGGAGCGATGCTCCGAGGGCTGGACGAACGGCTGCGCGAGGAAACCGGCATGCCGATCCACCTGACCGACAACCCGCTCGACTCGGTGGTGCTCGGCACGGGCAAGTGCGTCGAGGACTTCGAGACGCTGCAGCAGGTGCTGGTACCTGAGGCCAGGCGCTAGGGCACCGGGGGCTGGGGGCGCGGCCCCAAACAGCTGAGTGCGGGTGACGGGCCGCAGGTGAGGTGATCGGAGTGCGCGACGCACGGCGAACCCGTGTGGTGCTGGGAGCGGTGCTGTCGGTCGCGCTCATTCTGATCCTGGTCAGTTACGCCGACAGCACCAACCCGGTGCTGCGCCATGTGCGGAGTGCTACCGGCTCGGTGTTCGGCGGGGCCGAGCACGCCGCCAGCGCGGTCGGCCGGTTCTTCACCCGGTCCGGCTCATCGTCGAGCCAGGTCACCACGCTGCAGAAGCAGGTGCTGCAGCTGCGAGCCGAGCTCAGCCAGGCGCGGGTCAGCAAGGCCGAGTATGCGCAGCTGCGCGCGATGCTGCTGCTCGCGGGCGCGGATCAGGTCAAGGTCATGGCCGCCAGCGTGATCGGTGTCGGCCCGGCATACCAGCAGACGGTGACGCTGAACGCGGGCAGCCGGGACGGAGCACGGGTGGGCCAGACCGTGCTGAACGGACAGGGTCTGGTCGGTCGCATCACCGCGGTGACGGCGACCACCTCGACCGTCCAGCTGGCGAGCGCTACGTCGGAGGTCATCGGCGTCGCGGTCGCGCCGAGCGGCCAGCTCGGCTGGGTGACGGGTCCCGGCCGGACGCCGGGCGGCACCGGCGTGATGCATCTGGAGATGCTCAGCTCGGCCGCGACTCTGCAGACTGGCAACCAGCTCGTCACCGGGCCGTCGCCGTCGGGCCAGTCCTACTTGCCCGGTGTCCCGGTCGGCGTGATCACCAAGCTGGTGAGTAAGAACGGCGCGCTGACGGAGGCCGCGGACGTCCGGCCGTACGTCGACTACACGGCGCTGTCGGTCGTCGGCATCGTGATCACGCCGCCCGCACGGAACCCGGGCTTCGCCGCGGTGCCGCCGCTGCCGCATCCCGGCCCGACGGTGACCGTCACGGTGACAGCGCAGCCAAGCCCGGCGGCGAGCCCGTAATGCGTGCCGCTTGTCTGGTGGCATCGCTGGCCGTCGCGGTGGTTGTCCAGGTCAGCCTGCTGAACGGGCTGCTCCTGCCCGGGGGCGGCGTACCGGACCTCGTCCTCGTCCTCGTGTGCGCGCTGGCCATGGCGAGCGGTCCGGTGAACGGCACAGTGATCGGCTTCGCCGCCGGGCTGAGCCTCGACCTGGCGCCACCCGGCAGCACGCTGGTCGGCCAGTACGCACTCGTTTTCTGCCTGGCCGGCTGGGCTGCTGGCCGGCTGCGGCCTGTGGCGGGCCAGACGGCGTGGAAGTCAGCTGGGCTCGTCGCAACCACCTTGCTGGGGCTCGGCGTCGCGGGTGGCGAGGTGGCCTCGGCCACCGTCGCGAAGGTAGTCACGCCCTCGGCCGTCACGATGAGCCAGCTCCGCCTGGTGCTGCCGTCCAGCATTGTCTACGACCTGATCCTGTGCCCGTTCGTGCTGTCCTTGGTGATGCTCGCCAGCACACTGCTCGCGCAGCGGCCCGCGAGCGCCGATATGACCCGCGCGCTGGACGGTACCGCCCGGTCACGACGCGCTGCGACGCGAGCGCACGGGCTGCCGGAGCTGCACCTCGGCAAGAAAGCGGTCAGGACCGGCGACGGCTGGGTTGGCAGCAGCAGGCCAGCGGCCCCGGGCGTGGCCGTGCCAATGCAGCGGTCGCGGTCCCGGTTGCACCCGGCGGCAGGGGTGCCGGGCTCGGCCACAGGCATGCGGCACGAGCGCAGCCGGGCGCCGGCGCCGGTACATCTCCATCTGGGCGGCGGGCGACGCGGCGATGGGGCAGTCGGGACAGGCCTCGCATCTTCGCTGCTCGTGGTACCTCCCCCGCGCCGTCATCCGGGGACGCTCGCGGGCGGCAGCCGGAACTTCCGCCCGCATGTTGACACCCCGGCGGTGCCGGCTCAGGCTCAGCGCCGTCCGGCGCCGATCAGCTTTGCCGGACATCGCGGTGACGGCTCACTGGGCCGGACGCTCGCGGCCGGCCGGTCGGCACGGACCCGGCCGCGCAGCATTAGCTTTGCCCGTCACCGAGGCGACGGTTCATTCGGGGAGACGCTTGCGGGCAGCAGCCCTGCGCGGTGGCGGCCAGGGCAGCCGGCGATTCCCTTCGGCCCGCATCCGTCCGCGTCATCGTCCGGTGCACAGCTGCTGATGGGCGGCCGGCGCTCCGCGTACACGGCCGCGCGGGTGCCACGGCTGAGGTTTGCAAGCAACCACGTTCCGGCCCAAAGGCGCGCCCCAGCAGTGCCCAGGTTCCGGCGGGGACCTGCGGGCCGGAATACGTCGGCAATCGTGCCCGGCGGCGTCCTCAGCGAGAGCACCTTCCGCGCGCGCCGTCAGCAGGCCGCACCCCGGCTGCGATTGTCGCGGGTACCGCCCGGAATGCTCGGCGGCTCGGGTCGGCCGCTGCTGGCGAGGTCGCCTGGCCGGGCGGGTAAGCAGCCGCGGTTCAGTTACGGGAAGCGGTCGCCGGTGTCGGCGCTCACGAGCAGCCGGGTTGGTCGCCGTCTGGGTGGGCGGTGGCTGGCGCGACGGCGGGTGGGCGGCCGGTCCGGCGTCTGGCTGCTCGGACGGCGGACAGGGGGACCGCGGTGATTCCGGCATCAAAGTGGCGCCTGATCGGCGTGGCGGTGGTCGTCGTCGGCTTGCTTGGCGTGCTCGGCGCGCGGCTGTGGTACCTGCAGGTCGACACGCGCCGGACCTACGTGGGCCTGTCCGCCCAGGACCGGATCAGGAACATCGTCCAGCCGCCGGTGCGCGGCGAGATCCTGGACGACTCTGGTCAGCCGATGGTGGGGAACCAGTCCGCGCTGACGGTCTCCGTCAACGTCGCCACCCTGGACCCGCAGTCGGGTGGCGGTACCGCCGAACTGACCCGGCTAGCCAGCCTGCTCGGCACCAGCACCACCGTTCTGCGCGAGCGCATCAGGCTGTGCACAGTCGGCGTGAAGCAACCATGCTGGCCGGGATCGCCGTATCAGCCGATTCCGGTGGCTCAGAACGTTTCCCAGCAGATCGCGCTCACGATCCTGGAAAGCAAGGCCACTTACCCCGACGTGACCGCCAGCATCCAGCCGGCGATCCAGTATGTTCAGCCGATCTCGACCGCGGCTGCTCAGCTGGTGGGCTACCTGCAGCCGATCACCGCGCAGGAGGTCAAGCAGCTGCACGTGCCCGTGACCGGGTTCGCCAGTGACGACCTGGTCGGCCAGTCTGGCCTCGAGGCGCAGTATGACAAGCAGCTGCGGGGCACGACGGGAATCGACGAGGTGTCGGTGAACGCCAGCGGCCAGGTGATGTCCACGATCAAGGACGTCAAGCCGCAGCCCGGCGATGACCTGGTCACGAGCATCAACTCGCAGGTCCAGATGGCAACGGAGAACGCACTTCGGACCGCGATCCTCAATACTCAGGCCGAGGGCAACACCCAGGCGACCACGGGCGCGGCCGTGGTGATGACGACGACGGGCCGGATCGTGGCGATGGCCAGTTACCCGACCTACGACCCGAGCGTCTGGTCGGGCGGCATCAACGAGCAGCAGTTCCAGCAGTTGTTCGGGACCGGGCAGGGGGAGCCGATCCTCGAGCGGGCCACCCAGGGGGAGTACTTCCCCGGCTCGACCTGGAAGGTGACCACGGCAACCGCCGCGATCAACGCCGGCTATCCACTCAACGGCACCTACGACTGCCCGGCATCGATCACCGTCGGCGGGCACACGTTCAACAACGACTTCGCCAACGGCGGGCCGATGTCGCTGCACGACGCGCTCGTGAAATCGTGCGACACCGTCTTCTACAACTTCGGCTACGACATCTGGCTCAAGGACAATCGCCAGTACGACGTCGTCACCAGCCCGAAGTTCCCGGTACAGGAAATGCAGCAGACCGAGCTCGGGTGGGGCTTCGGCAAGCCGACCGGCATCGACCTGCCGGGTGAGTCCGGCGGGACGGTTCCCACCAGGGAGTGGCTGTACTACTTCTACCAGGACAACGCCCATAAGGGACAGAACTGGTGCAAGAACGGCAAGGCTAACGGCAGCTACATCCAGCAGATCGAGTACGAGGACTGCACCGGCGGCAACATCTGGACGCCGGGCCAGGCTATTAACGCCTCGATCGGGCAGGGTTACGTGGCCGTGACGCCGCTCCAGCTCGCGACCGCGTACGCGGCGCTCGCCAACGGCGGCACGCTGTACAGCCCGCGCATCGGCGAGGAACTGCTGAACCCGGCCGGCAAGGTCGTGCAGAACATCGTCCCGCCGGTGGCGGGTCACCTGCCCGCCTCCGGCGCGACCCTCGCCTACATCAGGAACGCGCTGCAGGGCGTCGTCACCCAGGGCACCGCGGCAGGCGCGTTCGGCGGGTTCCCGCTCGACAAGGTGTGCGTGGCGGGCAAGACCGGCACGGCAGAGGTGGCGGGCCGGTTGGCGACATCGAACTTCGCCTCGTACGCTCCCTGCAACAATCCGCAGTACGTCGTCGTCATGATGATCCCGAACTCCGGCTTCGGCGCGGACGTCTCGGCGCCGGCCATCCGGCAGATCTGGGACTCGATCTACGGGCTGGAAGGACACCCCCCGGCGCTGAGGAACGGTCAGCTGCCCGCCCCGCCGACCATCAACAGCGCCGGCCGGGTCGTGCCCACGGCGGCCCAGATCGGGCCTGGCCAGCCGCAGGCCGGCCTCGCCGCGCTCGCTGCCGGACCGGTTCAGGCAGCCGACATCGAGCCAGGCGGACGACGCGCGCTGGGCAGGCCTGGATGAGTGGCCGGCGCTCCCTGGACCTGACGAGCCGGCGAGCGGTCGCTCCGGTGCGTGGCTCGGCCAGCTACCGCGGCCTCGCCCCGGTCCGGCTGGAAGGCGGCAGCGCGCACCGCGGTACCGCGGTCCCCACCGGACCGGGTCTCGGCGGCCGGCGGGGCCGGCTGCGCGTGCTGCTGCGGGATGTCTTCGGGCCGGGGTCGCCGCTGCGTCACCTTGACTGGCTCCTGCTGGCAATCGTGCTCGCGTTGATGGCGGCCGGGACCCTGCTCGTCTGGGCGGCGACGGCCACGTCCGGGCTGACCTACCACGATCCGTACCTCATCAGGCAGCTGATCAACATCCTCATCGGGCTGATCCTGATGGCTGCTGTCAGCACGCTGGACTACCGCCAGCTCCGGCAGTACGCGCCCATCGTCCTGGTGCTGTCGTGCCTCGGGCTGCTCGCTGTGCTGTCGCCGATCGGCAGCGTGGTCAACGGCGCGAAAGCGTGGATCACGCTGCCGGGCGGCTTCCAGATCGAGCCGTCGGAGTACGCCAAGCTCTCCGTCATCTTCGTCGGCGCGATGATCCTGGGTGAGCTGAAGCCAGGTCAGACCAGGCCGGGCCCGCGCGCAATCGCGATCGCTGCTGGCCTGTCACTGATCCCGCTCGTGCTGGTCGTCGCCGAGCCGGCCCTCGGCGTCGTGATCGTGCTGATTTCGCTCCTCACCGGCCTGATCGTGCTCTCTGGCGTCCGTCTGCGCTGGCTTGCGGGGCTCGCTGTGGCGGGTGTGCTCGGCATCGTCGCCGTGACAAAGCTGCACCTGCTGAAGGCGTATCAGGTCAGCAGGCTGACCTCGTTCCTGCATCCGAGCCAGGACCCGCGCGGCACCGGCTACAGCGCCTACCAGTCCAAGATCGCCATCGGCTCGGGCGGGCTCACCGGCCAGGGGCTATTCCATGGCCAGCTCGTGGCCGGCGGGTTCGTGCCCGAGCAGCACACCGACTTCATCTTCGCGGTGGCGGGGGAGGAGATCGGATTCGTCGGCGAGATGGTCATCATCGTGCTGCTCGCGCTGCTGCTGCTCCGCACGCTGCACATCGCCGCCCGGGCTGACGACCAGTTCGGCATGCTGATCGCCTCCGGCATCGCGATCTGGTTCGGCGTGCAGTCGTTTATCAACATCGGCATGACGATCGGCATCATGCCGGTCACCGGACTGCCACTGCCGTTTGTGTCCTATGGCGGCTCGGCCCTGTTCGCTGACATGATCGCCATTGGCGCGCTGCACTGCGTGCATCGGCATAGATCGGTGTTCGCCCAGAGCTAGCAGCCGTGGCCAGACGGCTTATCAATCCGCGAACGGCCGTGCGCGAACGGTCAGTCCGCGAACGGCGGATCCGGCGGCTCGCCGCACCAGCTGCGCAGGAACTCCCCGGCGCGCTCGCAGGCTCCGATGAGCGGCCCGTCGTGGTGATCCATCGCGTCCTGAATGAGTTCGGTGATCTTGCTTGCCGTGGCGGCGAGTACTTCGTCAGGAGTCGCGCTGGGGAGTGACCGGTAGCCGATCACGGCTCCTGCGTTGCAGACAAAATCGGGCAGCGCAGCGATCCCGCGACTGCGCAGCACATCGGCTCCCGGCCGCGTATAGGGAACGTTGGCGGCCGGAGCTATCAGCCGGACGGCGGACGCGAGGGACTCGGCAACCGGGCCGCTGACAGCGCCGGGGCGGGCGCCGGGCACCAGGACATCGGCGTCGGCTGCGAAGAGCCGGGACGCCGGTGCTACGGGCAGGCCGTACTGCGCGATGCAGTCGTCGCCGTGGATTCGCCGCACTGCGAGCAGGCGCTCGACGTCAAGCCCGGCCGGAGCCTGGATGCTTCCTGCGACCGTGGACACCGCGACGACGCGGCCGCCGCGCCGGGTAACCTCGCGGGCCACCCGGCCGCCTACTTTGCCGAATCCCTCGATAGCAGCCGAGCGCCCATCCCAGCCGCCGCCGGTGAGGCTCCGCAGGCCTGCCTCAGCGGCGACAGCCACGCCATACCCGGTCAATAGATCCTCGAAGGGGATGTCGTCCGCGACAGCGCTGATCGCGCTCGGCGTGGCTCGCTCACGGCGCAGCGGTGCGAAGTCTGCCTCGGAGGTCCCCATGTCGGGGCCGGTCAGAAACTGGCCTGATTCGACGAGCGGTCGGATCTCCTCGCAATAGCGCGCCATTCGCGCTGTCCGGGTCGCCCGGTCACCGGGATCGCCGATCAGGCCCGCCTTCGCGCCGCCGACGTCGGCGCCGAGCGCGGCGAACTTGTAGGTCATCGCGCGGGCCAGCATCGCCACTTCCGCGGCCGTGACGTCGGGCGCCAGGCGGGTTCCGCCGGCCGATACCGGTGTCCCCGGCAGATCGAAGGCGATGAACCCGGGCGCCGAATGCAGCACGACGTTTCTGGCCCGCGCACGCCGCCGACACTAGTCACAAACGCGATTCTCGCCGCGCCGCGGCCGAACGCGGACGACACCCTGTAGGTTTCAGCGGAGCAAAACCGCGCAAGACGGGCGCAAATCCAGCTGAAAACTTCAGGGTGTCGGGGTTACGGCCTTATCCGGACGCGGTCCGATGGGTGACTCGCCGCCTCGTCAGGGGCCGGTGCAGGCCCGGGGGCGTCAGCGGGCGCCGTGGGCGCGGTGGGTGCGGCGCGGCGGCGGTGAAGATTCACCGCCAGCCAGCCGGCTGCGGAAGCGGCGAGCACGGCGGCCAGCGTCCACCCCAGGGTCGTGGTCGGAACACCGACGTACTTCAAGCCCGAGGCGAAGATTACGAAGGCGATGACCGGCCGGACGTATCGGTCCGGCGCGCGCGAGGAGAACAGGGAGCCCACCAGCACCGCGGGCACGCTGCCGATGATGATCGACGCGGTGACGCCGAAATCCACGTGCCCGAATATGAGGGCGCCGACGGCGGCGGCGAGGGTCAGCGGCACCGCCTGGGTCAGGTCGGTCCCGACCAGCCGCCCGGCACTGATCATCGGGTACGCGAACAGCAGCAGCACGATCATCAGCGAGCCGGACCCGACCGAGGTGAGGCCCACGATCAGGCCCCCGACCATGCCGATCACCACCGTGGGCAGCGGCCGGACGACAAGCTGTCTGATTGCTGCCGACCGGTCCTGCCCCGACCGCCGGTCCAGCGCGTAGCGGATCACCATGGCCGCGGCGCCGGTCAACAGTGCCGCGCCGAGAGCCTGCTCGACGCGTGTGGGAGCCGCCGACGCGCGGCCGAGCAGATGCAGCAGGTACGTGCCGAGGAAGGCCATCGGCACCGAGCCGAGCGCGAGCCAGCCGACCAGCCGGTAGCTCACGGTGCCCTTGCGCATGTGGACGGCGGCGCCGACGGGCCGCATCAGCACGGCGGCGACTAGGTCACTGGAGATCGCCGCCGGGGCCTTGACGCCGAACAGCAGGATCAGCATCGGCGTCATGAGGGCGCCACCGCCGGCTCCGGTCATGCCCACGAGCCAGCCGACAACGGCGGCGCCCAGGACAATGTAGGGGTCGACGTGCATGTGGCCACCTCCGGATGACCGCGCGGCGCGACGGCCACGTTCCGGTCCTGGGGGTTGGAAGGGGTTGCCCTAATATACCGGCCTGGCCTACAGGGATACTAGGGATATCATCGGGGCGTACGGGCGAGCACCGCTGGCCGGGAACCTCGGTACCCTGGGACGGTGCCTGTGGAGTCGGTGTACCCGTTGCTGGAGCCCCTGCTTCCGCTCGTGCGCAAACCTGTCCAGTACGTAGGCGGCGAACTGAATTCCGTCGTCAAGGACTGGGACGACTGTGACGTCCGCTGGGCACTGATGTACCCGGACGCGTACGAGGTAGGCCTGCCCAACCAGGGGCTGCAGATCCTCTACGAGGTGCTGAACGAGCAGGACGGCGTGCTGGCCGAGCGCACCTACACCGTCTGGCCCGACCTTGAGAACCTCATGCGCGAGCGGCGGGTGCCGCAGTTCACCGTTGATTCGCACCGGCCGGTGCGGGCCTTCGACGTGCTCGGGGTCAGCTTTGCCACCGAGCTGGGCTACACCAATCTGCTGACGGCGCTGGACCTGGCGCAGATCGCGCTGTCCGCCGCCGGCCGGCTCGAGGACGACCCGGTGGTGCTCGCCGGGGGCCACGCCGCGTTCAACCCGGAGCCGATCGCCGATTTCATCGACGGCGCGGTGCTCGGCGACGGCGAGCAGGCGGTCCTGCAGATCAGCGACCTGGTCCGCGCCTGGAAGCGAGCGGGCCGGCCCGGCGGGCGCGACGGCCTGCTGCTGCGGCTCGCGGTCGACGGCGGCGTGTACGTGCCCCGGTTCTACGACGTGTCGTACGGGCCGGATGGCGCGATCAGCCGGGTAGCGCCGAACCGACCAGGGGTGCCCAGGTCGGTGGCCAAGCACACCGTAACCGACCTGGACAACTGGCAGTACCCGCGAAAGCCGCTGGTGCCACTGGCGGAGACCGTGCACGAGCGGTACAGCGTGGAGATCTTCCGTGGCTGCACCCGTGGCTGCCGGTTCTGCCAGGCCGGCATGATCACCCGGCCGGTCCGGGAGCGCTCGATCACGACGATCGGGGCCATGGTCGAGGCGGGCCTTCAGGCCAGCGGGTTCAGCGAGGTCGGCCTGCTGTCGCTGTCGTCGGCCGACCACAGCGAGATCAACGAGATCGCTATCGACCTCGCCGACCGGTACGAAGGGACGAACACCGGCCTGTCCCTGCCGTCGACCCGGGTCGACGCGTTCAACGTCACGCTGGCCGATGAGCTGAGCCGGAACGGCCGGCGGTCCGGGCTGACGTTCGCCCCGGAAGGTGGCTCGGAGCGGATCCGTAAGGTGATCAACAAGATGGTCACCGAGGACGACCTGATCAAGACGGTCACCACCGCCTACGCGAGCGGCTGGCGCCAGGTCAAGCTGTACTTCATGTGCGGGCTCCCGACCGAGGTCGACGAGGACGTGCTGGCCATCGCGGCGCTCGCCAAGCGGGTGATCGAGGCGGGGCGGACGGTGACCGGCCGGCACGATATCCGCTGCACGGTGTCGATCGGCGGGTTCGTGCCCAAGCCCCATACGCCGTTCCAGTGGGCCGCTCAGTGCGCCGATGACATCGTCGACGCGCGGCTGCGCGCGCTCGGTGCGGCCATCCGCGCCGACCGGCGGTACGGCAAGGCGATCGGCTTCCGCTACCACGACGGGAAGCCGTCGACCATCGAGGGGCTGCTGTCGCGCGGTGACCGCCGGGTCGGAAAGGTCATCAGGGCGGCATGGGAGGACGGTGCCCGGTTCGACGGCTGGAGCGAGACGTTCTCCTTCGAGCGGTGGGCCAAGAGCGCGGAGGTCGCGCTGGCCGGCGACGGAGTGGACCTGGACTGGTACACGACGAGGGAGCGCGGTTACGACGAGATCCTTCCGTGGGACCACCTGGACGCGGGCCTGGAGCGCGACTGGCTCTGGCAGGACTGGCTGGCGGCCATCGACCCGGCGGGGGCGGCGGAGGTCGAGGACTGCCGGTGGACGCCGTGCTTCGAGTGCGGCGCGTGCCCGTCGATGGGCACCGAGATTGAGGTAGGGCCGACGGGCCGGCGTCTGCTTCCTCTGACCGTGGCGGGGAACGGGCCTTCGGCGTCCGACGGCGGCCCGATGTCCGCAGCCGGGGCGGGCTAGCCATGGCGCGCCCCCAGCGGCCCCAGCGTCCTCGGCAAGCACAGCCATCCGGGCCAGCGCCGCCGCCAGCCGTTCAGCGGCTGACCGTCAGGTACGCTAAGCGTGGCAGGATGCGATTCGCGAGCCATAGGGATATCGCGCGTGCAGTGGAACGGGGAGTTCGGCGGGCTGGTCTGCCTGTCGCGCACTCCGCCGGGTTCTCGCCGCACCCGAAGATCTCCTACTCGGGTGGCGCGCCAACGGGCGCTGCCAGCGAGGCCGAGTACCTGGAGATCTCCCTCACCGAGCGCCTGGACCCAGCAGTCGTCCGGGCCAGCCTCGACGCAGCCCTGCCGGATGGGATTGACGTGATCGAGGTCGCTGACCTGGCTGTGGTTGTTGCGCCGCGGCCGGAGGCCTCGGATTGGCAAGTCTTGCTGCCGGGAGTGTCGCGAGTAGCGGCGGCGTCGGCAGCTGAGGCGTTTCTCGCCGCGGAGCACGCGGAGGTGGACCGCCTCACTAGTAACGGAGTTCGTCGGCTCGACACCCGGGCCGCGGTGGTATCGCTGGAAGTGGGCCAGCGAGCCGCCGCCGATGGGAGCCAGGATTGTGCGACACTTCGAATGGTTGTTCGGCACCTCACACCTGCCGTGCGACCCGAAGACATCCTGGTTGCGCTTCGCCGCTTGTCGGCCCTGGAACCTTCGTCACCGCCCGTGGTGACGCGGCTGGCTCAGTTCCCGCTGGCTTCCGACCAGCACGGCACTGATGCCGCGGCCGACCCCGAGAGGGCCGGAATCACGGCGGCGGCGCTCCGGCCAGGCAGGCGGAGCGCTGAACAAGGACAAATAGTGGCAATGCGCCCGGATGCGGAGACCGCCGATGTGGCGAGCACCGCTCCGGCGAGCGCCAACGAACAGCTTCCGCGTGGCGCGGAGCGGCCCGCTGAGGCCCCCTGCGCCCGGGAGCCCGACGAGAGAGATCGCCCGGATGCTCGAGATCGAGCGACAGAACAGAGAGCCAGTTGACGCGTCAGCTGGAGGCAACGGACCTGAAGGTCCATCAGCAGCGGCACAGCCGGGATCGGCCCAGGCGGGCCCGGTCCAAGGCGGGGGTCTGCTGCGGCGTGCGCGCCGCGCGGTAACCAGGCCGGCGGGTCCGCCGGTCGCCGAGTCACCGGTGGCACCAGCCGCCGAGTCACGAGTGGCACCGGCCGCCGGGTCACCAGTGGCACCGGCCGCCGTGCCGCCGTCGGCAGCCCCTGAGCCGCCAGCGGCGGCCGAGCCGCCGGCCCCGGAGCGGGCACGTGCGAGCCGGCCGCGGTCCGCGGGTGCCACCGCGATCGTGCGAGGGGCCGGTGAGGCACCGGCCAGCAAATCGGCGGCCAGCAAATCGGCGGCCGGCGACTCGGCGGCCGGCGACTCGGCGGCAGGCGACCCGACCGCCAGCGAGGAGCCGGCTGCCCGGCCCGCAGGCGCTCGTCCCGGAGCCGGGCTGCGGGCAGCACGGCAGGCGGCAGCGCAGGGGGTACGAGCGGCGCTGGGCAAGAGCAGGGCGAGCCTGCGGCCGGCGAGGCCGGCCATGGCTCGGGCGGGCCGGTTGGCCCGGTGCCATTTCAGCCGCCTCTGGTCATCTTCCAGCCGCCAGACATGACACCGGCCGCGGCCCCGCCGAGGCCGGAGCGCCAGCAGCAGCTCAGTCAGGATGGCGGCGACGAGGCCGCCGAGGACGAGGGGACGCCGACCGGAAGCGGCCGTCGGCGCCGCCGGGGTGGCCGGGGCCGTGGCAAGGGCCGGGAGGCAGGCGCGGAAGGCGCCGACCAGCAGGCCGAGGCTGCCCCGGCCGAGGGGGAGGCTCCCGCTGCTATGGCGGCGGATGACGAGGCCGACGGTGAGGCGGCCGAGGGTACCGGCCCGCGCCGCCGGCGCCGCCGTCGCAGCTCAGGCGCCGACACCGAGGGAGCCGCCGCCGTCTCGGCCGATGACCCGCCCAACACCGTGGTCCACGTCCGGGCCCCGCGCGACAAGCCCTCCGACGTGACCGATGTCAGGGCCGTCAAGGGTTCGACCCGGCTCGAGGCCAAGCGGCAGCGCCGCCGCGAGGGGCGCGAGTCGGGCCGCCGCCGTCCGCCGATCATTACTGAGTCGGAGTTCCTGGCCAGGCGCGAGGCTGTGGAGCGCTCCATGGTGGTGCGGCAGCGCGCCGACCGGACCCAGATCGCGGTGCTCGAGGACGGAGTGCTTGTCGAGCACTACGTCGACAAGGCCAGCCATCAGTCGTACGTCGGCAACGTCTACCTCGGCAAGGTGCAGAACGTGCTGCCCTCGATGGAGGCGGCGTTCGTCGACATCGGCAAGGGCCGGAACGCCGTCCTGTATGCCGGCGAGGTCAATTTCGACGCTAGCGGCCTGGAGGGCGAGTCCAAACGGATCGAGTCCGCGC
This sequence comes from uncultured Actinomycetota bacterium, assembly GCA_963718765.1. Lineage (GTDB taxonomy): Bacteria > Actinomycetota > Actinomycetes > Streptosporangiales > Streptosporangiaceae > JAJYUU01. Next base: position 952,210 of record CAVQZV010000010.1, on the reverse strand, counting down.
TCAAGTCCGGCCAGTCGATCCTGGTCCAGGTCACGAAGGATCCGATCGGCCACAAGGGCGCCCGGCTGACCAGTCAGGTCAGCCTGCCCGGCCGGTACCTGGTGTACGTACCGGGCGCGAGCATGACCGGAATCAGCCGCAAGCTGCCCGACACCGAGCGCAGCCGGCTCAAGCAGATCCTGCGGGAAGTCATGCCGGAGAACGCCGGCGTGATCGTGCGGACAGCCGCCGAGGGCGCATCTGCGGAGGAGCTCTCCCGCGACGTGTCCAGGCTGGCCGCCCAGTGGGAGGCCATCGAGAAGAAAGCCAAGACGGCCAGCGCCCCTGAACTTCTCTACAGCGAGCCGGACCTGACCCTGCGAGTGGTCAGGGACATCTTCAACGAGGATTTCAGCAACTTGATCATCGCCGGCGACGGCGAATGGGACCTCGTGGATGACTATGTCCGCTACGTCGCCCCGCACCTCGCCGAGCGGCTGCGGCGCTGGGAGGACTCCGGCGACGTGTTCGCCACCTACCGGGTCGACGAGCAGATCGCCAAGGCGCTCGAACGCAAGGTCTGGCTGCCCTCGGGCGGCTCGCTGGTCATTGACCACACCGAGGCCATGACCGTCATCGACGTCAACACCGGTAAGTTCACGGGCCAGGGCGGCAACCTTGAGCAGACCGTCACCAGGAACAACCTCGAGGCCGCCGAGGAGATCGTCCGGCAGCTACGGCTCAGGGACCTCGGTGGCATCATCGTCATCGACTTCATCGACATGGTGCTGGAGAGCAATCGGGAGCTGGTGCTGCGCCGGCTGCTTGAGTGCCTGGCCAGGGACCGGACCAAGCACCAGGTCGCGGAGGTGACCTCGCTCGGGCTGGTTCAGATGACCCGCAAGCGGGTCGGCTCGGGCCTGCTCGAGGCGTTCTCGGTGCCGTGTGAGCAGTGCAACGGCCGGGGAGTGATCATCTCCATGGAGCCGGTCGACCACGCGCACGGCCGCGAATCCGGCCGTGGTGGCGGGCCGCGCCCGCCGAAGCCTGCGCCGCCGCCGAAGCCGACGGCCGACGCTGAGGTGCAGGCCAACGGGACCGGGACGGGGGAGGTTGTCAGCCCGGACGGGGCGGTCGCGCGGAATGGCGAACACGCCCAAGCCGCGGAGGCCAACGGTCAGCAGCAAGCGGAACCGGTGAGCGGCGACGGAGCTGAGGCGCCAGAACAGGTCAACGACGTGCCGGTCCGGACTAGTCGGTCCGGACGGTCACGGTCCGGCCGCAGCCGGCGACCCGCGGCGAGCGCTAGCGCCGGCGCCGGCGATCGAGCCGAGGGTGGCGACACCGCCCAGGCCGGCGATGGCGCGGGGCCCGACCTGAGCTCCTGACTGGGCTGACGGTCACGGACGGCAAGCCGTGGCTCTGTCGTCTGATAGCCTTGACAGTCGGCGCACGTGGCTTGGACCCGTGCGCCATCGTAGGTAAGCCCGACCCAGCCGGTGGTGCCGAGTCGGGGGCGATCCCCGCATTCCGCGCCCGCTGCGGGCTGGCAGTAAGAGGAGAGACTCTCGGTGTACGCGATTGTGCGCTGCGGCGGCAGGCAGGAGAAGGTGTCGGTGGACGACGTGCTGACCGTCGACAAGCTGTCCGGTGAAGTCGGTGCCAGCGTGATGCTGCCTGCCGTACTCGTGGTGGACGACGGAAAGGTCATCAGTGACCCAGTCGAGCTGAGCTCGTATCAGGTCACCGCGGAGATCGTCGGAGACTCGGCCGGTCCCAAGATCAACATCATCCACTACAAGAACAAGACCGGCTACCGGCGCCGCCTTGGCCACCGGCAGAAGTACACGCAGGTGCGGGTCACCGGGATCGGTGCCGCGAAGGCCGCCAAGCGGCCGGCGAAGAAGGGCTGAGCTCAGCGATGGCACACAAGAAGGGCGCGTCGTCCAGCCGGAACGGGCGCGATTCGAACGCACAGCGCCTGGGCGTGAAGCGGTTCGGCGGGCAGGTCGTCGGCGCCGGCGAGATCATCGTTCGCCAGCACGGGACGCACTTTCACCCGGGCATCGGTGTCGGCCGGGGCGGCGACGACACGCTGTTCGCGCTCGTAGACGGGCGGGTTCAGTTTGGCAGGCGGCGCGGCCGCCGGGCCGTCAGCGTGCTCCCGGTGGAGTCCGCCAACGCCAGCTAGCGCGAGCGGCTGACTTGGGGGTAAGCCGTGGCGGAATTCGCTGACCAGGCCGAGGTGCGGGTGCGCGCTGGCCACGGAGGCAACGGCTGTGCCTCGGTGCACCGCGAGAAGTACAAGCCGCTGGGCGGCCCCAACGGCGGGAACGGCGGCCGTGGCGGTGATGTGATCATCGAGGTGGATCCCGGTATCACCACGCTGCTCGACTTTCACCGCAGGCCGGCCCGCCATGCGGGTGACGGCACGCAGGGATCCGGCTCGCATCGCAACGGGGCCGAGGGAGCCGACCTCGTGCTCAGGGTGCCCGACGGGACCGTGATCAAGACCGCCGAGGGCCACCAGCTCGCCGACCTGACTGGTGCCGGGACCCGGTACGTCGTGGCGGAGGGCGGCCGCGGCGGGCTCGGCAACGCCGCGCTCGCGTCGACGCGGCGGAAGGCACCGGGCTTCGCCCTGCGGGGAGAGCCGGGGACCGAGCTAGAGCTGGTGCTCGAGCTGAAGACCGTCGCCGACGCCGGGCTGGTCGGCTTCCCGAATGCTGGCAAGTCCTCGCTGATCGCGGCTATGTCCGCCGCCCGGCCGAAGATCGCGAATTACCCCTTCACGACATTGACGCCAAATCTCGGCGTCGTGGAGGCCGGGGATGTGCAGTTCGTCGTCGCGGACGTGCCCGGCCTCATCCCGGGCGCGAGCAGCGGCAAGGGACTCGGGCTGGATTTTCTCCGCCACGTCGAGCGCTGCCTTGTCCTGGTGCACGTCCTCGACTGCGCGACCGAGGAGCCAGGCCGCGACCCAGTGAGTGACCTGGACGCGCTCGAAGCAGAATTGTCCGCATACGAGGCGCAGACCGGTGCGCTGCTCGCGGACCGGCCGCGGATTGTCGCGCTGAACAAGATTGACGTTCCGGCCGCCAGGGAGCTGGCGGACCTGGTCGAACCCGAACTAGAAGCGCGGGGACTGACGGTGCACCGGGTGTCGGCCGCGACCACGGAAGGGCTGCGCGACCTGGCATTCACGATGGCCTCGGTGATCGCGGCGGCACGCCAGGCGGCGCCGCCGGCAGAACCGACCAGGCTTGTGCTGCGCCCCGCGCCGGTGGCCGGCCCCGACTTTGAGCTGGTCGCTCTCGGCGGCAATAGCTTCCGGATCGTGGGAGACAAGCCGCGCCGGTGGATCCTGCAGACCGATTTCTCCAATGACGAGGCCGTGGGCTACCTCGCCGACCGGCTCGCCCGGCTCGGCATCGAGGACACGCTCGCTAAGGCCGGCGCGGCGCCCGGTGCCGAGGTGCTGATCGGCGAGGAGGACAACTCCGTCGTTTTCGACTGGGACCCGGGTGTCGCGGCAGAGCAGGGAGCGCTGGGTCCGCGCGGCACCGACGCCCGGTTGAGCTAGTCGGCTATCCGGGAAATAAAAAGAAGCGCTACATACTTGTAGCGCTTGCGGTGGCGGTAAGCCATTTAGCAACGATAACTTGCATTTGCAGAATAACACACAGGGAGTATTTTGTCAAACGCGGAACTGGATCGCGAGCAGGACTACATTTCGTTCCTGTACACCCGGCTAGATGACCTGAGAGAGCGCGCGACCAGCCGGATGGCAGGGGTGCTTCGCCAGGAGGCCGGCGGCACGCATCAGGCCAGGGTCGAGCGGGAATCGCTGAGCGGCATGTACCGCCAGCAGCTCGCGCAGCTTGACGCGGCGGAGAACGGGCTGTGCTTCGGGCGGCTCGAATTTACCGGCGGCGAGTTCCGCTATATCGGCCGGCTGGGCATCCACGCCGATTCCGGCGAATATGAGCAGCTGCTCATGGACTGGCGCGCGGACGCGGCGCGCCCGTTCTATCTCGCGACGGCCGCGTCGCCGGGTGAGGTGAAGGTTCGCACGCACATCAAGACCAAGGGCAGGTCGGTTGTCAGCCTGGATGACGAAGTTCTCGACCTCGCCGCCGCCGACCCGTCGCGGCACGAGGGACTCACGGGGGAGTCGGCCCTCCTGGCGGCCCTGAGCGCGAGCCGCACCGGCACCATGTCCGACATCGTCGAGACCATCCAGGCCGAGCAGGACGCGATTATCAGGGCGCCCATGGGCGGGGCGCTGGTCGTGCAGGGCGGTCCGGGTACGGGAAAGACGGCTGTTGCCCTGCACCGCGCCGCGTACCTCCTGTACACCTACCGGCGCCAGCTGTCTCAGCGTGGCGTGCTGGTGGTCGGGCCGAACGCCACCTTCCTGCGGTACATCGGGCAGGTGCTGCCATCTCTGGGAGAGACCAGCGTGCTGCTGTCCACCCTTGGCGACCTGTTTCCCGGCGTGAGCGCGACCGCGAGCGAGCCCGCCGACGTGGCCGCCATCAAGGGACGGCCGAGCATGGCCAGGGTTGTCGCGTCGGCGGTGCGGGACCGCCAGCGCGTGCCAGCCGAGCCGCTGCGCGTTCGCATCGATGCCGCCCGGGTTCGGCTGGTCGCGACCGCCGGCCGGGAGGACTCGCCGCGCGAGTTCGCGGCGGAGTCTGGCCGGCTGCTTCTTGCGCCGCGGACGATCGCGCGTGCGCAGGAGCGCGCGCGGCGGTCGAGGCGGCCGCACAATCAGGCCAGAGCGGTGTTCGCGAGGGAGATCATCAACGCCCTGACGAGGCAGCTCGCGGCCCGCATCGGCACCGATGTGCGGACCGGAGCCCCGCTGATGGATCCGGACGACATGGCCGACCTGCGCCGCGAGCTGCGGACCGATCGGGCGGTCCGCTCCGCCATCGCCGAGCTGTGGCCAATCCTCACACCGCAGCAGCTCATCGGCGACCTGTGGTCCGATCCGGCGCGGCTGGCCGCGGCCGCACCGCGCATGGCGGCCGCGGACCGCGCCGCGCTGGCGCGGGCGCCCGGCGCGCCGTGGACGCCAGCCGACGTACCGCTGCTGGACGAGGCAGCCGAGCTGCTCGGCGACGATGACCGGGCGATACGGGCCGCCGCTGCCCGGCAGCGCAGGCGAGATGAGGCGTACGCGCAGGGCGTGCTCGACATCATCGGCCGGGACGCCGAGGCCGACGAAGAGATCCTCATGGGCGCGGATATCGTCGACGCAACCCGCCTCGCGGCCCGGTTCGAGGCCGAGCAGCATCGCACCGCCGCCGAACGGGCCGCGGCCGACCGCACGTGGGCCTTCGGCCACGTGATTGTGGACGAGGCCCAGGAGCTTTCGCCGATGGCCTGGCGGATGCTGATGCGCCGGTGTCCGGCCAGGTCGCTGACCATCGTCGGCGACGTGGCACAGACCGGCGACCTGGCCGGGCTGGCGTCCTGGCCCGACGCCCTGAATCCCTACCTGGCCGAGCGGTGGCGACTGGCACCGCTGACCGTGAACTACCGGACCCCTGCCGAGGTCATGGCGATCGCCGCTGACGTTCTCGCGGCGATCGACCCGGCTGCCGAGCCGCCGCGGTCGGTACGTGAGACCGGGCTCCGGCCGTGGCACAGGCGTGTCACGCCTGACGAACTCGAAGCCGCCGTGGCAGAAGCCGCGGGCTCGCTCACCGAGCAGGCCGGCGACGGCAAGGTCGCGGTGATCGTGCCCGAGGAGCTGGCCAGCGAGCTCGGCTCGGCCGTGAGCGCCGCCGTGCCGGGGACGGCCATCGGCGCCGATCCCGACCTCACGAGCGCGGTGGTGGTGCTGACCGTCAGGCAGGCCAAGGGTCTCGAGTTCGACTGTGTGCTGATCGTGGAGCCAGGCTTGCTGCTCGCTGCTTCACCACGCGGGCTGAACGACCTCTATGTGGCATTGACCAGGGCGACCCAGCAGGTGGGGGTGGTGTACGCAGGCGAGCTTCCTGACGTGCTCGCCCGGCTCGCGCCGGCCGCGAGCCCAGCAGAGGTCCGCTAGCGGCGCTACAGATCTGGAAGAGCACCCGGCGGGCCGCCGCGCACCGAAGCTGCCTGGGTAACCCGCCGGGTGTTCTGCCGGTCAGTGCCTATGCGAAGAACTCATCAAGCGCGTAGAGGTCGGTCGCATGAACCCATACCTCGGCGAACTTGCCGTCGGCGACATGTGCCGTCAGGACAACATTTTCCGCCAGGTGCTTGCCGTTCCGCTCGCCTCGGACTGTCAGCAAGTCGACCACGTGGTCGTCGTTGGCCAGAACATCATGCGCCTCAACGCTGAAGGTGCCGCCGGTGAGCTCGAATTGCCTGATAAACAGCTGGATCACCTGCTCAGGACCCTCGAAATCGCCTGCGACCTGGCTCGTGCCTGGCTGGTGCCAGCGAATATTCGCGGCGAAGTACTTCTCACGCAGTGCGTCGAGGTCTCCCTGCCGGAATGCGGCAAGCGCCGCGCGCGCGAGTTCCTCGTTCGGATGAGTCATCTGGTTCCCCTCCTGGGCATCGACGAGCGCGCCCTCTCCCGCGGCTCTGTCTGATGCGCAACCTTGGCGGGGAAATCCGCGTCACGTCAAGGTCGGCGGAGGCGGAAAATTAATGGTTTGCGATCACATTACGGATGTCGTGTATGCATGCGGACTAAATGGATCAGTCCTCGCTGTCGTCGTCGCGGCTGCCGCCGCTGCCGAACCGGTTGAACAGGCGCGCGCCGGCGTCGACCGCGCCGGAGGCAACCCCGCGCACCGCGCCGATGAGCGGATCCGCGCTGCGGTTCCACGAGTCCTGGTAGGACTTGGCGGCGGCGCGGAACTCGTCGCCGACGCTGGTGTCGGTGTCCTCCTCGCGGCGTGGGTAGCGGCCGGCCAGGATGTCGGTGTACTCGCCGTCCTGCGCCCACCGGTCTAGCTCGGCGAACCGGACCACCGCGAACGGGTGAGTGGTGCCCTGCAGCTGCAGCAGCTTCAGCAGGCTCTCCCGCACGTCGGGCACGGCGTCGTACTCGCGTGCCTGCTTATGGAACTCGTCGCTGGAAAGCTCGGACAGGCGGCGGCCGCCCGCCAGCTTCATCAGTGCCCGGCGCGCGGCGTCGACGTCCTGCGTGGCCAGCAGCCCGGCGCGGTCGCAGGACAGCTCGGCCTTGCGGTGCCACTCTTCCAGCCCCCAGATCACGGCCTTCAGCCCGATCCACGCGAACGGCACCAGCGCCAGTCGGCTCGCGAGATTGATCAGGTAGTAGAGCATGGTGTTGTAGACCGTGTGCCCGGACAGCACGTGGCCGAGCTCGTGCCCGATGACGAACCGGATCTCCTCGGGGTCGTGCAGCTCGACGAGTCCGCTCGTGAGGACGAGGAACGGGCGGTCAGTGCCGAGCGCCAGCCCCTGCGGTACCGGATTCTGGCTGATGTAGAGCTCTGGCACGTTGGGCATGTCGAGGATGTAGCAGCTGTCGAGCATCGCGTGGTACAGGTCAGGGAACTGCTCCTGTGACGCGCGCACCGCGCTGGCCAGGAACATAAGCCGCAGGGACCGGTCGTTGAACAGGCCGGCGAGATTCTTCAGGATGGTGTCGAAGCCGGTGAGCTTGCGCAGCGCCACGAGCGCTGACCGGTCGGCGGGGTGCTCATAGGCACGAGAGCTGATGCCCGGCAGGCGGATCCGGGAGCGGTCCGGCAGAGTCGTCATAGCTGCCATCGTAGGCTCCCCCGCTCGGCTAGTTCGCCAGCACTTTATGCAGGGTGAAGGTGGCGAGGCAGAACGGATAAGTCGCGTCCGCCGAAGATGCGGAGGAAGAACAGGAAAACGTTCAGAGCGTCGAGGAAAATCGATGCGGCGATGACCGGCGCCGAGGCCATGCCGCGTGACCGCCGGAGGCGCTGGAAATCGTACATCGTGAGGCCAGCGAAGATGACCAGGCCGAAGTTGAGCGCAATCAGACAGCCGAACCCCGCGAGGAACCAGACGATAGACCAGCCGCCGGACAGATCGCGGCCCGCGTAGCAGCCCAGTGCGAAGCAGTCAGCCGTGGCCGCGACAAGCCACCTCACGTGGCCGAACAGGGTCCGCGCCGGAGCTTGGGTGGGCGCGGCATACGCTGGCGTGTCGTGCACTCCGATGCCCGCGTTCAGTATGTTGTCGTTCTCATCCATCCTTACCCGTCGGTCCGGCGAACCCGACCGGGCCTCGCGCCTCCGCATGTCTGGTGATGAAGTGGGCACATTGCGATGCCCGACGAGGAGGTACTGATGAAGCACGGTGACGGCGGCCGGTGGACGGCTGTGGACGTGCCCGATCAGCACGGCCGGGTCGCGATCATCACCGGCGGCACCGGCGGGCTGGGGCAGGAGACAGCAAGGGTGCTGGCCATCCGCGGGGCGACCGTGGTGCTTGCCGGCCGAGACCCGGTCAAGCTCGAGACGGCGGCTAGCCAGCTTGTGTCCGCGCAATCAGACGCCTCGGTACAGACGGCCGAGATCGATCTCGCGTCGCTCGAGTCGGTTCGGAAGGCAGCCGCCGAACTCGCGGGCCGGTATCCGAATATCGACCTGCTCATCAACAACGCCGGGCTCATGATGCCGCCGTACGGCCTCACCAAGGACGGTTACGAGCTGCAGTTCGGTACCAACCACCTGGGCCATTTCGCGCTGACCGGGCTGCTGATCCGCCAGCTGCTCGCCACGCCGGGCTCGCGGGTGGTGACTGTGAGCAGCAATGCCCACCGGGCAGGCAGGATGAACTTCGAGGACCTCAACTCGTCCCGGCGGTACCGGAAGACGACGGCCTATGGCCAGTCCAAGCTGGCCAACCTGATGTTCACCTATGAGCTGCAGCGCCGGCTTTCCGCGGCCGGGGCGCAGACGATCGCCGTGGCCGCGCATCCCGGCACAGCCCGGACCGACCTCACCAGGCACTTGTCCGCTCTCTCGAATGCGGCGATGGGCCCTCGGTTCAGCTCGCTGAACTCCTGGTTCGTCCAGGGCGCCGCGATGGGAGCGCTGCCGATACTGCGCGCCGCGACCGATCCGCACGCGGTAGGCGGTACCTACTACGGCCCCGATGGTTTCGCCCAGCTCACCGGATATCCGGTCGTCGTGACCTCGACAACCCGGTCGCATAACAAGCAGGCTCAGCGCAGGCTCTGGGTCGAGTCCGAACAGCTCACCGGGATCACATATCCGGTCTAACAGCGCCGCGGCTACGCTCACAGGCATGGGCGAGGGCAAGCGACTTGGCGTGATGGGCGGGACGTTCGACCCGATCCACCACGGGCACCTCGTCGCGGCGAGCGAGGTGGGCCACTTCCTCGACCTGGACGAAGTGATCTTCGTGCCGACCGGGCAGCCCTGGCAGAAGAACGGTCGCAAGGTCTCGCCCGCCGAGGATCGCTACCTGATGACCGTCATCGCGACGGCGTCGAACCCGCGGTTCTCGGTCAGCCGGGTGGACATCGACCGGCCGGGGGAGACCTACACCATCGACACGCTGCGGGACCTGCGAGGCCAGCGCGGGCCGGACGCCGAGTTCTTCTTCATCACCGGCGCTGACGCACTGGCCAAGATGATCTCCTGGCGAGACACCGACGAGCTGTTCAGCCTGGCGCAGTTCGTCGGCTGCACGCGGCCGGGACACCGGCTCTCGGTCTCGCATCTGCCGACCGAGCGAGTGAGCCTGATCGAGATCCCGGCGCTCGCTATCTCCTCGACGGAGTGCCGCGAGCGGGTCCGGGGCGGCCAGCCGATCTGGTACCTAGTTCCGGACGGGATTGTCCAGTACATCTCGAAGCGGCGTCTCTACCGCGACTGAGCGGGGCCGCCGGTTGCCCAGCGCTGCAGGAGGGCGCGCACGCCGATATCAGAGCATTACCCGGCTCTACTATCAAGTGCGCAGCAGTGGTGCGCGGCGGCGAGGCGAAGGGTTTGCGATGCGGCTGGAGGCCGTGGGGAAGCGGTACGGCTTGCGGCAGCCGTGGATCGTCCGGGACGTCACGAGGGATGTCGCCGCCGGAACGCTGATCAGGCTCGAGGGCCGGAACGGCAGCGGCAAGTCGACGCTGCTGCGCATCGCGGCGGGAGCGCTCCTGCCCTCGGCGGGCCGGGTTACCGGGCGCCCGCACGCCGGCTACGTGCCCGAGCGGTTTCCCGTCGGCCTGGCCTTCTCCGCCCGTGAGTATCTGCGCCATCTGAGCCGCATCCACGGCCTGACCGGGCCGGCCGGATTCGCGGCGGTCGACGAATGGCTGGAACGACTCGGCGCCACCGAGTACGCAGCCGCGCCGCTGCGGACCCTGTCCAAGGGCATGTGCCAGAAGGTGGCGATCGCCCAGGCACTGCTGAGCAGGCCCGGCCTGCTCGTGCTGGACGAGGCGTGGACCGGGCTCGATCAGGCCGCCCGCGGGGAACTGGATGCGGCGGTGCGAGAGCGGATCGCCGAGGGCGGGACGGTCATGTACGTCGATCACGATCCGGCCCGGCTGGCGGATGAGGTTTCCGAGCGATGGCAGCTCGCTGATGGCGAGGTCGCCGTGCGCGCTGGCGCCGGCGCTTCGCCGCCGGCAATCTCGCCGTTCGCTGGCCAGACCCTGCTCGTGGAGCTAGCGGGCGTCGATCCGGGCTCGCTGCCGCGGCTCGAGAGGCTGCCGGGAGTCTTGTCGGCGGCGACTGGGTCAGCGCCGGAGATTCTGACCTTGACCGTGGAGGAGCGCCAGAGCGACGCCGTGCTGCGTGAACTGCTGCGCTGGGACGGCGTGCACGTCCGGTCGGTGCGACCGTGACCGCGCTGATCCGCTACCAGGCAGGTGTGCTGTTCCGGTCGCACCGGTGGATCCTCCCGCTGGTCGGCTATGCATTGCTGCTGGCGGTTGGCGGGGCCGGCTCGGGTGCCCAGTCCCTGGTGAGCGGGCTCGACTGGAGCGCCGCCATCCTGGTGCCCGCCGTCGCCGTGCTGACCAGGTCGATGCTGACCGCAGAGCCAGAAGCTTCCCGCTCGTTCGTGGCAGTCGCCAGCGGTCCCGCGAGGGCGCAGCTCGCCACGTTGATCACGGCCTTCGCGGCTGGGGCGGTGCTCGGCCTGACCGGCGCGGGATACGAGTTGCTCACCAGCGGCCATCAGGCTGGCCTGGTGGGCCCGCTGGTGACGGGGCTTGGCACGGCGCTGATCTGCGCGCTAGTCGGGTCGGCCGTCGGCACGCTGTTCAACCCGCCGCTGATCCGGCACCCGGCTGCCGCGCTGCTCTGCACCATCGCCGCGGTCATCCTGGCCTGGGTTGCCCGGATCTCGCCGGCGAACGCAGCGCTCCGCGGCAACGGCGCGCTCGTGCACTCAGCTGCCTGGCCGACCGGGGTGCCGCTGGCGGCCGCCCTCGTGGTGGTCGCGGCCGCCTGGACTGCGTCGTGCTGGCTGGCCGGGCGGCGTGGCGAGTAGCCGACACGACCGCCTGTGAGGCGGTGGCCGCGTCGGGAGGCGTCCGACGTTCGCCTAGGTTTAAATAGTTTAAAAGCCGCAAAACACCTGACAGGCTCGCTCGCAATGTCAGTGACTACGGCTACCCTTGTCGTAGGTGGGCGGAGAGACCGGCTGACCGGGGAGGAATGCCAGCAGTTGACTGCGACTAAGAGGGCCGTCGAGCTCGTGGAGATCGCGGCCGCAGCCGCGGCTGACAAGCTCGCTTCCGACATCATCGCGTACGACGTGAGCGAGCAGCTTGTTATCACCGACGCATTCCTGCTCTGCTCGGCGGCGAATGACCGCCAGGTGAAGTCTGTGGTCGATGAGATCGAGGAGAAACTGCGCAGGGTTGGCGCCAAGCCGGCCCGCCGAGAGGGCGAGCGGGAAGCCCGCTGGGTTCTGCTCGATTACATCGACATCGTGGTGCACGTCCAGCACAGCGAGGAGCGGGTTTACTACTCGCTCGAGCGGCTGTGGAAGGACTGCCCGGTGATACCGCTGCCCGAGCCCGTTGGCGCGGTCGGCCGCAATGGCTCCGGCGCCGCGGATCGGGGCTAGGTTGACGACGACGGGCGGAGCCGGCGCGCCGGGCCTCTGGCACGGCGGCGCGGGCGCCGACGGCGTGACCCTCGTCCTCTGGCGGCACGGCCAGACCACGTTCAACGTCGAGCGGCGGTTCCAGGGGCAGACAGATATTCCGCTGAACGAGGTGGGGCGGCGCCAGGCCGCGCGCGCCGCGCGGTACCTGGCCGCGCTTCAGCCTGCTGCGATCTACTCATCGGACCTGCTCCGGGCGTCGGCCACCGCCGGGGCGCTGGCCCGGCTGACCGGGCTCACGGTGCAGCTCGACAAGGACCTGAGGGAACGGGGCGGCGGGTCCTGGGAGGGGCTGACGGACACCGAGATCCGCGAGCGGTTCCCAGCCGAGGTGCTGAGCTGGTCGCCGCCCGATGGTGAGCCGGCCGCGGCGGTCGCCGATCGAGCCAGTGCCGCGCTGTACCGGATCGCCGACAGCTTGCCCGCCGAGTCGCTGGCGGTGGTGGTCTCGCACGGCGCGGCTCTCGCCATGGCGGCGGCCCGGCTGCTGGAGGTCCCCTGGGAACCGCGCGTGCTCGGGCCGTTCGGCAACTGCCAGTGGTCGGTGCTGTCACGGCGGCGCGGCCACTGGCGGCTGCTCGAGCACAATGTCGGCATACTTCCGGAGCCAGTGCCCGACGGCGGCGCCGACGACGAGAGCTAGCCGCACCGCCGGCCGGTACGTGCAGCGGAGCCAAAGCCGGTATGCTGTCGGAGTTCACCGCGACGGTCAGTCGTCGCAGGCGGGGCTATGGCGCAGCTGGTAGCGCGATTGCATGGCATGCAATAGGTCAGGGGTTCGAATCCCCTTAGCTCCACAAATTTCGGATATTCGGAACATCGGGGACACCCAGCACCGCGCTTGATTATTCCTGGCGGATGTGGTGGCGCGGTCTCAGCTGGCTGAGCCTTATCTGTATCTATGTTCGAGTGTCATCGAGTAAACTGTCGTACCTCGAAATTATGATGGCTTTATGCGGGATACCAGCTCGGTTGGCAATAGGACAGAGGCGATGGTGCTAGCTGCGTTAGTGCGGGCTGGTTACAAGCCGCTGATCCCCTTCGGGAGTGGTGGTCCATACGACATCGTGGTGGACGACGGTGCAAAGTTTCTGCGTGTCCAGTGCAAGACGGGCAGGCTCCTAGAGGAAGGTGTCGTGTTCTTCCCGACAGCGAGCTGGTGCCGCAATCTGAGTTACCGGTCCTACCGCGGGGATGTCGATCTCTTCGGCGTCTATTGCGCCGACACCGAGCAGGTCTACCTCGTTCCGATCGCTGATGTGCCGGAGAAGGCCGCCTCGCTGCGGGTTGTGCCTCCCAAGAACGGCCAGACAAGAGGCGTTCGGTGGGCGAAGGATTACGTCATCTGGTCGGAGCCCAAGGGCTAAGTCACCCGAAAGCCCTGAGGGGCTCCCGGTGGTGAGGACATTCCGTTGGACGGTGTCAGGCCTATTCGCGGCGTGTTGTGCCGCCGCCCTGCGCGCTACGCGGGCGAGGCAGTTGCGGAGGCGGTGGCGAGTGGTCGCATGCCGTCCGCGGCCGTCGATTGCCGTGCCTGGCTGGAGTTCGCGGGGAGCTGTTCCCCATGCAGGATGCGGTGCTGAAGCTCGCGCAGGTCCCAGCCGGGATCAAGCCCCTGCTCGCGCAGGGCGTTTCTCGCGACCTGGAAGGCGGCCAGCGCCGCGCCACGCTGCCCCTCGCCGCACAGTGCGGTCATGAGGAGCGCGTGGGCTCGCTCTCGAAGCGGCTCGTCGTGTGTCAGCCGCGTCAGGTCGGCAATTGCCTGGCCGTAGCGACCAAGGTTGATGTCGGCCTCTGCGTGGGCCTCGGTAGCAGCGAGCCGCATCTCGGTGAGGCGGTGGCCTTCATTCACGGCGCGTCGAGAGCTTGGGACGTCAACGAAGGGCCGTCCGCGCCAGAGTGCCAACGCAGCCTCGAGCTGACCTAGAGCCAGCGCCCAGTCACCCCGGCGGATGGCCAGCCATCCGGAATGGACCAGGTGCTCGAAGCGCGCGACGTCAAGCTCGCCTTGACTGATAGTGATCTCGTATCCGGCGGGGTGGGTGACTAATCGGCCCGCCTGGCTGCCTAACGCACGCCGCAGCCTCATGACGTTGTTCTGCACGCTTGCCCGCGCGGTGGGCGGCGGCTCGCCCCACAGCTCGTCGATGATGTCTTCCGTCGTAACAACGTGATTCGCGTTGAGCAGTAAGACGGCGAGCATAGCCCGCTGGGCGCCACGTGCGATGGGCAGCGCGTCGGTGCCGTTCGATACGGACAGCGCTCCCAGCAGCCTGAAGTCCACCGACCGCACCCTGGCTTTCTCTGCCCTCAGCAGGCGTTCCAAGTCCGCCGGTAGCGTAACGCGATCTAGGTCGGACGGGAAGAGCCGAACTTTACGCCCAGGTACCTGCGCTTCGGGTAAGTCCGCTGAAAACGGTCCGCAGATGGTCAGGTGGCTCAACCGGTTAGCGGATTGTTAGTGCGCTATTAGCAACTGGGTTCACGATCACGCTGCGAAGCGCTCGAATCCGCTGGGCGCTCGGTTGGCATGACAAGTTGGCATGACAAGGGAGCGCCCGATGCGTGCTAGGCGTGGATTCCGTTTCACGGTCGTGTCGGCAGCCGTGGGCATCGCGGTGCTCGGGCTGCCAGCTGTCTCCGCCGCCGCCTCCTCCGCGGCGAGCACACCGCAGACACCGCTCGGCACTCCGTGGCAGCCTCCCGCTCAGTCAGCACCGAAGAGCAACCTCGCTGTGCTCGGCTCCGGGGACAGTGATGCCAGCGCACAGGTGGCTGCTGCGTCGGCGGAAGCTCAGGCCACCGGAAAGCCGGTCACGGTTTCCGGGCTGACCAGTGAGACGACGACCGTGACGGCCAGTCCGAATGGCACGGAAACCGCCCAGACGTACGTGCTTCCCGTGCGTGTCCAGCAGGGCGCGATATGGGTGCCGGTGGACACCACCCTGCATGTCGAAGCCGGAGGCCAGCTAGAGCCGGTGGCGATTCCAGGCGACACCGTGGCCTTCTCCGCGGGCGGCACCGGGCCAGCGGCGGTCATCTCGACGGCTGGGACTCAGCTGGCACTGACCTGGCCGGGCACTCTCCCCGCGCCGGTTGTGGTCGGATCGTCGGCCACCTACCCGAACGTGCTGCCTGGGGTGGACCTGGTACTGACCGCAACGAGCGCGGCGGCGGGCGGATTCAGCGAGGTGCTCGTCGTGCATAGCCGCGCGGCCGCCCAGGATCCGCAGCTGGCGCAGCTAGCGCTCGGCGTGGCGACGCAGGGAACGGCGCCGTTGCAGACCACAGCCGACGGCGGGCTGATCGCGACCATGACGGGGGACCGGGGCGCGTACGTCGCCGACCCGCCGCGAATGTGGGACTCCTCGGCGCTGTCTCCGACCCAGAGCAGCACTACGGTGCACAGCGCCCAGGCGGCGGCCCAGGCCGTGGGGGCCACGCTGGCAGCGCCGGGCTCAGGACCGGCCGTGTCGTCTCCGCTAGCACCGGCTGGGGGCGCGCAAGTGGCGCCCCTGCCGTTGGCTGTGCAGGGTGGCGGGCGAACGCTGTCACTGGCTGTGGATTCACGCATGCTCTCGTCGGCCGCGACCAAGTTCCCGGTCTACGTCGACCCGGGCTTCACCAGCATCACGAACACGGGGGCCAAGCAGGCGTACGATCCCGTGCAGTCCGACTGCCCCAGCCCGCACTACAACTCGTCCTCGTACACGGCTTCGCCGGTCGGCTACGACAATTTCCAGGCCGGCAGCTGCCAGTACAGCGACACCGACTACGCGCTGTACCGGGTCGGCGTGCCGTCGGGCATGTTCGGCTCGCACGCGGTGCTCATCAACGCCTCGCTTCAGACAGCTGAGGTCTACACGTCGAGCTGCTCGGCGTCGGCCAACGTGACCGCGACCTGGATCGGAACCATCAGTTCCAGTACCGGGTGGCCCGGGCCGGGGGCCAACTCATCGAACCACGATGCGACCAACAGCGTGGGTCCCGACGCCGGCAGCTGCAACACCATCGAGAACACCAGCAAGCACGTGGCCGCCGGATTCAACGTGACCGCCGACATGGCAGCCGTCGGCGGCTCGCCCTCCAACATGACCTTCCGGGTGTGGGAGAAGAGCAACACTAACGACGTCGATCACAAGCAGTTCACCGACAACCCCGACCTCCAGATCACCTGGACAGAGACGCCGAACAACCCGGCCAATATGAAGGAGGCCGCCACCAGCGGTGGCTCCGGATCCCTGGACTGCGTCACCAGCAAGACCGGCGCGCCGCGGATCGGCAAGACGGACTCGATCACTGGTCTGTACCTCGGCGCCAGCTACAGCATCCCGGACAGCTCGACGGTGCAGGGCAACATCAGGTACTGGTCGTACCCGCCGGGTTCGAGCACGGCGACAGCGACGGTTGAGAAGGACGCGGTCGTCAACAATGTCAACAGCACGTCGAATGTGTACTACGCGCAGCTGCCCGCGTCCTACACGTCCGGGATGGCAAACGGGACGATCGTTGCCTGGCAGGCGCAGGCTGAGTCCGGCAGCGGTTCGGTCGACAACAAGACGTGGGGCCCCTACAAGTCGTCCTGGGAGCCGTCGCCTGCGTGCTACGTCGCGGTCTACCCGAGTTCCCCGGACGCGCCGAGCGTAGCTCCGTCCGGGTTTGACGCGACACAGAACCAGCCGGTCGGCTCGCAGCTGAAGTTCACCATCACCCAGTCGTCTGGCGACACCGCCAGCGAGTTCGTCTGGGGCATGGACAGCAAGCCGCCGACAACAGGGACTATCCCGGCAGCGCAGACGTGTATCACCTCGGCGGCTGAGGCGGCGTGCACCCAGATCAGCGGCGGCAGCGCGACGGTGACGGTAACCGTTCCATCTCCGGGTCCGCATGATCTGTGGGTCTATGAGATCGATTCCGGGGGCAACGATTCCGGGGACACCAACGGCGCTGGGGCCAACCAGTCGTTCACCTTCAGCGGTGCGGGCGACCCGAATGTCGGCTACACATCCGGCGCGAGCTTGCAGGCTAACTTCGGGCTAGCGCTGTCGGCCGGCCAGTCGTTCGACAACACGGCCATCTCGACTCAGTCCGGGACGTCCGGTACGGCGAACTTCGACGGCGGCAGCAAATCCTACGACGAGGGCCAGCTCAAGACGGCCGGGTGGAACCCGAACGGCAAGGTCACGATCGACGGAGCGTCGTTCACCATGCCGGGCTTCGGATTCTCGACAAGCGGAGCGGATAACCTGCTGGCGGCCAATCAGACGATTGGCGCTGGCGCGAACGGGGCCTACGGCAACGCACTGGTGTTCCTGGCCGCGTCCAACAACGCCACCACGCAAGTCGGCGGACTAGCCACCGACTCGCCTGACAGTGGCCTGCTGTACCAGACCGACGCGACGGTGCCAGCGGTGATGGGTGGCACGGCGGTCACCGGCAGCGGCTGCACGAACGTCCTGGCATTCAACCCGACCACCACGGGGACCGGAATCTGCGTGCCGGCGACCGGGACCATCAACTACGTCAGCAGCGCCAGCTGTTCGACGCAGCCCCAGCAGTTCACGCTCACGGTCCCGGACTGGATCTCCGGACCCTCGGATATCGAGGCCCTGCAAACCGCCGATCGCGACTCGTCGACCACCCAGCAAGCCGACAGCCCGAAGATCTACGCGTTCGCCGTGCCGGTGGACTCGTCTTGTGCGGTGAGCTCGGTAACGCTGCCCGACATCAGCAACTCTGTCCTGTCCGTCGTCAGCGCCGGCGGGGTCAAGGAGGGCCAGCCGGCTCTGCACATCTTCGGCATGGCGCTCCGCAACACCACCACCGCGACACCGGAGGCCAACGGGACGCAGGTCGCATCGCCGTCGGGGCAGGCGTGGACTGGAGCGTTCGAGGCTCCGACGGAGGACGCGTTCGGTCAGACCGGTTCGCACGGCAACCAGACCTACCGGATCGCGGTGTCCACGAACGTGCCGGTGCCTGCCGGTTCGGCGATCCGGATCAAACTGAGCGATCCGGGGTTCACCTCAGGTGACGGAGCCGGGGCACTGACGATCGGCGCGGCTTCTGTCGCCACGGACTTCTATCAGGCGATTCCTGGCCAGACCCCGGTGGCCCTGACGTTCGGCAGCTCGTCGTCCGTCACGCTCCCCGAGGGCGGCGATGTGTACAGCAATCCTGTGACGCTGCCGTTCGCGTGGAACCCGGGCACCAGCCTGATGGTCAGCGTGTGGCTGCAGAATGCCTCGCTGACGTACGTGCCGGGTGATGCCTGGCCGTCGGGCGGCTCTGAATACGTGAGCGCCTACAACAGCGGCAACCAGACGGAGGACACAACTGGCACGCCGTTTGCAAATTCGTGGATCGGCAGCGTAACCGTGCTCACCGCGGTCGACGTCACAACCCCTGCGGTCGCCGGCGTAAGTCCAGGTTCGCCGACCGTGGTTGTTGCCGGAAACAACCTGATCGACGGGTGGACATCCGGCAACACCGCGCAAACGGACGTGCTGAACTCGCCGAGCCAGCGGCTGGCCGGGCAGCTCGCCTCGCAGGGTTTGACCCCTGGCTACGGCGTGGTGGACGCCGGACTCGTGATCAACCAGGTCCTGGCCGACCTGCCGGTCTACGGCGGGATGAGCCTGCTCAGCCGGCTGGACCGGGACGTTCTCGCGGAGCCGGACGTCGGGACGGTGGTCATCGACGAGGGTCTGGAGGACAACCTCCTGCAAGCGGGCTCGCAGGACATTCAGACCAACCTCGAGAACGCCTACCAGGTGCTGGCGGCCGAGCTCGGCTCGTTCGGGGTCAACGTGATCATCGCTGATCTCACTCCGTGCGGTGGGTACTCAAGCTCGGCGAGCTCGTGCTCGGCCGCTGTCGAGACCGCGCGCCAGACCCTGAATTCCTTTATCGACGGCGGGTCGGTACCGCCTGGCGGCTCGGCGCCGCCGCCGTGCCCGGCGCCGTTCGATCAGGCACTCACCAACAACGCCAGCCCGGAAGCACTGCAGGCAGCCTATGACGCCGGGGATCACGTGAACCTCACGCTCGGCTCGGCCGGCGGATATGCGGCGCTGGCCGGAGCTACGGCCAACGGAGTCAGCAACGCGAACGGAACCTTCAGCGGATGCAGCTTCGCGATCGCGCCGAATGTCAACCCGCTGCCGCCGACCTGATATCGGTCCATCCGAGAGGGCGCCTGACATGATCCACAACACTGGCCGCTACTGGCAACGGCGACGTGCGCTGTGGGGCTACGCTCTGCAGGTCTTAGCCGCGCTCGGGATGGCGGCCTTCGTGATCGCGCCCGTGCAGCATCCGGCAGGAGTGGCACCGGCTCAGTTACGTAGCGTCCCGGCGATGAAGCCCGTCCCGGTGCATGCCGTGCCGTCTCACCCGGTGAAGGCGCCTGTGATGCGGTCCTGGACGCAGCCGACTCTCCGCTGGCCGTCCGCGGGGTCGGCCCCGGCCGCACCGACCTGGACGGCAGCCGCCGAGCACCTCGCCGCGGCGGCGCCGACGCAAGCATGGCTGTCGAACTCGTGGAACGCCGCGATGGCCAGTGCGTCAGCGGGCTCGGCGAAAGCCGGATCTCTGCCGGTCTGGGTAGGACCGGCGGCTGCTTCCACCACCGGCAGCGGATCGGCAGCCGCCACGCCGACGGGACAGGTGCAGGTGGCCATGACCGCGCGCCAGGCGGCCGCGGCGGCAGGCGTGAGCGGGGTGATCTTCACGGTCGCCGGGAGCGGGCAGAGCCAGGAGGACGTGCACGTCAGCCTGGACTACAGCTCGTTCGCGTTCGCCGACGGCGGCGGGTACGCCGCCCGGCTTCACCTGGTAGAGCTCCCAGCCTGCGCGCTCACCACACCCAGCGTCCCATCGTGTCGCCGGCAGACCCCGCTGACGTCGGCGGCCAATGACGTCACGACCCATCGGCTCGGCGCCGACGTGAGCCTGGCTGGATCACCAACCGAGAGCGGGCAGGCGTCTGCGGCCCGGACGGGCGGGGCCGCGGCCATCACCGCATCCGCCGTGCCCATGGTCGTGCTGGCCGCCACGACATCCACGTCGGGGTCGGCCGGCGACTTCACCGCGTCGCCGCTCTCGGAGGCGGGCACCTGGACGGCGGGCGGGGCCAGCGGGGCCTTCAACTACGCCTACCCGATTACCGTGCCGCCGGTGCCTGGCGGGCTGGCGCCACAGGTGAGCCTGAACTACAACTCGCAGGCCGTAGACGGCCTTACCTCGTCGACGAACGACCAAGCGTCATGGATCGGCGATGGCTGGGACTACCAGCCCGGATACATCGAACGGAGCTACACCTCGTGTGAGGACACCTCGGCCAAGACGGGCGACCAGTGCTGGTCGAGCAACAACGTCACCACGCTGTCGCTCGCCGGGGTGACCACGACCCTGGTCGATGACTCCTCGACCGGCTGGCACGGGGAGGCCGACAACGGTGACAAGGTCCAGTACCTGACTGGCGCCACCAACGGCACGCATGATGGCGGGTACTGGGTGGTCACCGATCCGGAGGGGACGAGCTACTACTTCGGCGAGAACCAGCTTCCTGGCTATGCCTCCGGCGACGCGACCACCAACAGCGCGTGGACCGTGCCGGTCTACGCGACAGCATCCGGTCAGCCGTGCTACAACGCGACGTTCGCCAACTCGCACTGCGTGCAGGCATGGCGATGGAACCTGGACTACGTCACCGACAGCCATGGTGACGCGATGGCGCTCTTCTACAACACCGAGACGAACTACTACGCCGCGGACAACGGCACGAAGGCCACGACCTCCTACACTCAGGGCGGTGCCCTGAGCAAGATCGAGTACGGGCTCCGGGCCGGTCAGGTGTACGGGGTGACCCCAGCGGCCGAGGTGAACTTCACGACCGTGACGGACAGGACCGACGTTCCCACCGGCGCTAGCGCCGACCTCGCCTGCGCGTCCGGTGCCACCTGCGACGTCGTCAGCCCGACATTCTGGACTAAGTACCGGCTAACCACGATCGCCACCGAGTCGCTCGAGGGCACGGCGCTGACGCCGGTGGATTCATGGGCGCTCGCACAGGACTACCCCTCGACCGGAGACGGCTCGTCCGCACCGCCGATGTGGCTCGAATCGATCACCCGCACGGGCGAGGACGGTTCCACACACCTCACACCACCGGCTGTGAAATTCTCGGGCATCTCGCTGGCGAATCGGGTGGAGACGCAGACTGACCTGAACGATGGCTACTCGATCATCGAACGGTTCCGGATCTCGCAGGTCACCAGCGAGACAGGCGGAGCGACGCAGGTCACCTATGACACCCCGCCGTCCACCTGTACGTCAGGGAACTTCCCGACTGAGGACGCTAATGGGACCGTGTGCTACCCGGACTTCTGGACTCCGCCGGGAGCGTCCAACCCGGTCGAGGACTGGTTCAACAAGTACGTCGTCAGCGCGGTGACCCAGGCCAACACGTCCGGCGTGCCGGTTACGACGACGTACTGCTACGGCGCATCGCCTGGCTGTCTGTCCTCTGGTGGCTGGCACTACGATGACGACGCGCTGACCAGGTCCAAGAACCGCACGTGGGATCAGTGGCGCGGGTTCCGAACGGTGATCACCGAAACCGGGACGTCTCCGGACCCGGTAACCGAGATGGTTGACACCTATTTCCAGGGGATGAACGGCGACTACCAGTCCGGCGGCGGGACGAGTTCAGCGTCGTTGTCAGCGACCGTCGATGGGAAGACGATCAGTGTCACTGACTCCGATCAGTTCTCCGGGGTGAGCTTCCGTCACGTCGTGTACGACGGGGCCGGGGGCGGCGTCGTGACCGACACCGTCACGACTCCGTGGAGTTCGTCAGCGACCGCGACGCAGTCGCAGCCTTCGCCGCTGCCAGCGCTGCAAGCGTTCATGACCGGAGTAGGGGAGACGCAGACGTTCACGGCGCTCGCAGCCGGCGGCTATCGAGAAGCCGACGTCACCGACCACCACGACTCCCCGGGCCACGTCGATTATGAGTCGAATGTGCCCGACACCAGCGCCGCGTCCGAGGACACGTGTTCGCAAACGACATACACCGCTAGCCCATCGGGATGGACGTCGGACCTGCCCGCTGAGCGGATCGTAACCGCGGTGCCGCCATCGTCGTGTCCGGTGTCCGGCACGCCGACGCAGGCCGAGCTGGTATCCGATACCCGGAACTTCTACGACGGGTCGACGGCCCTCGGATCGGCGCCGTCCAAGGGCGACCTCACGAAGACCCAAGACGCCACGTCCTATAGCGGGTCGTCGCCGGTGTTCACGACGCAGTCGACGTCGTCCTACGACGAGTACGGCCGGGTGACGTCGTCCACCGATGCCGACGGCAACCCCACGACCACGAGCTACAGTCCGGCAACAGGCGCAGAGCCGACGTCGAAGACCGTGACCGATCCGATGGCCCTGGTGACGACGACGACCTACGACCCGGCCAGGGATCTCACGCTGGCCAGCAAAACCCCCGCCGGCCTGGTGACGACCGAGGTCTACGACGCGCTGGGCCGACTGACCAGCGTCTGGACCCCCGGGCATGCGACAAGCGGGCCGGCCGACAAGACATTCAGCTACAACGTGTCGGCCACCGCGCCGTCAGTCATCACGACCAACACAATCAACAGCGCGGGCACCTATCTCAGTTCTGAGACGCTCTACGACTCGCTCGGCCGACAGATCGAGACTCAGGCTGCGACGCCGGACGGCAACCGCACCGTTACGGACACCTACTACAACTCCGACGGCTGGCAGCTGATCACCTCCAGCCCGTACTACACAACCGGGGCGCCGTCAGCCACGCTGGTAGCGGCGCCTGACGACCAGGTGCCGCAGCAGACCGGTTACACGTATGACGGGGACGGCCGCGTGCTGCGCAAGATCACCTACAGTTATGCCACCGAGCTGTGGGAGACCGACACGGCGTACGGCGGCGATTACACGACGGTAACGCCACCCGCCGGAGGGACCGCCGACACGACCTACACCAACGGGATCGGCAAGACCAGCTACATCTACCAGTACCACTCGGCGGCCCCGCCATCGTCGCCGCCCGCATCCGGGTCGGGATCAGTCTCCGGGTCGTCGGGCTGGGACCAGACCGCCTACACCTACACTCCCGCCGCCCAGCTGGCGTCCGTGACCGACGCGGCAGGCAGCAGATGGTCCTACACTTTTGACCTCGCTGGGGATCAGCTGACGGCAACTGATCCGGACGCCGGAACCACGACCTCCAGCTATGACGCCATGGGCAACCTGCTGTCGTCGACGGACGCCCGAGGCAAGACGATCAGCTTCACCTACGACGCTGATGGCCGCAAGACCGCCGAGTACGACACCACTGGCGGAGCCGCCGAGGCCGCCTCCGATGAACTGGCGTCGTGGAAGTACGACAGCCTGGCCAAGGGCCAGGCGACATCTTCGACATCCTACGGGCAGGGCGGCCCTTCGGGGACGGCCTACACCGACGGGGTACTCGGTTACAACTCCTACGGTCTGCCGACCGGCACGACGGAGACGATATCGGCCGGCCCGCTTGCCGGCACGTACAAGCACCTCGACTATTACGCCAGCTTCGGCGACGTGCAGACATCCTCCTACGACTACGCTGCAGGCGGGCTACCAGGCGAAACCGTCGGCACCGGCTACAACGCCGCCGACCAGCCCATCAGCGTCGGGTCATCGCTGTGGCCGTATGTGGCGTCGCTGGCCTACACCGAGCTGGGCCAGCCGCAAAAGTACGCGCTCGGCACCACTACCGAGCCCGCCTGGGTGCAGAACAACTGGGACCTCAGTACGGGTCGGCTGGACTCGACCGCTGTGCAGGCGGGGACCAACCCGGTGACGGTAGACAACGTAACCTACGGCTACGCCAACGCCGGGAGCATCACGTCCGACGCGGACCTGCCCGCTAGCGGGCCGCAGCAAGCACAGTGCTTCCAATACGACTACGCGGGTCGGCTGACGCAAGCGTGGTCCCTGGGCACTAGCGGGTGTTCGTCCGGGCCGTCGCAGTCCGCGGAAGCGGGCGCGGCGGCGCCGTACTGGGACCAGTACTCCTACAACGTTCAGAACGACCTGACAAAGGTGGTCTCGACGCCAGCATCGGGGCAGGCCACTACGTACACAGACAGTTATCCGACCGCCGGAGGTAGCCAGCCGCACGCGATTAGCGGCCAGCACGTGACCGGCGGGCAGTCGGGGTCGAGCGCCTTCGGCTATGACGCATCCGGCGAGCTGACCAGCCAGTCTGGCCAAGGCGGCAATCAGACCCTGTCATGGGATGATGCGGGCCGGCTGTCATCCGTGGCGACGTCGGCGGGGACGACGGGTTACGTGTATGCCGCGAATGGCTCGCTCTTGCTCGAGACCGATCCAGGCACAGTGGCGCTGTACCTGCCGTGGGGCGAGCAGCTTACCGAGAATACCTCGACTGGCGCAGTCTCCGGAGTGCGCTACTACTCGATCGGCGGTGTGGCGATCGCGGCCAGGCCGTCTACCGGGGACGTGCAGTACCTCATTGGCGACCAGCAGGGTACGGCGGTCACAGCGGTCGATGCAGGGAACCTTGCGGTCACTCACCGTTACTACGATCCGTATGGCAACGAGATCGGCCCGGTGCCAGCCTCGTGGCCGGGTAACCGCGCCTTCGTAGGCGGAACCGCAGATCCAGCAACCGGGCTGACCAACCTCGGGGCACGTGAGTACAACCCCGCGACCGCGTCGTTCATCTCCCCGGATTCGCTCGTGAACCAGTACGATCCGGCTGACCTGAACGCCTATGCCTACGCCGCCGATAGTCCGGTGACCGAGTCAGACCCGACCGGGGCGATGCCCTGCATTGCTGGTGGTCCGTGCGGCAGCTTCCAGTTCCTGGAGAACTGGTCGTCCCATCAGCAGGCATCCACGCCTAGCGTGCCGATCTGCTACTACTGCTACGGCGGCTACTCAGCTGGCCGCACCGCCCCGTACACGCCCGCCTACTACGGGCCGGTCAACGACGTACATACGCCGCTGTTCGAGGCGCAACCCGCTCCGACTGTGGTGCACACCCCCCGGGTGGTTACGCCACACCAGGTCAGTACGGGCACCTATAACCCGTACATGTGCGGACGATTCGGCCTCGGCTGTTCTGGCACCAGGCCCCCATCACCTAGTGGCGGCGGTGGTAATCCCTTCAGCTGGCTAGCCAAGCACTGGCGGGGTGTGGCGCACGTAGCCATCGACGTGGGCGGCGCCCTCGGAGCTGGCGCCTGCGTCGCCTTTACCGACGGCATCTGCGCGGCCTTCCTGCCACAGATCGGTGCCGCCATCGGTGCGGCCAACTACGCCGTTTCAGGTGGGCCCCATACAGCCTCCGGGTACGCACATGCCATAGGGGAAGGAGCCCTCGTGGGTACCGCTGCGGCAGCGTGCACGGTGCTGTGCGGAGAGGCTGCCGCGGCAGCTGTCGTGGTTGGCGGGAGCGGTGCACTCCTCGGCGGGGACATCGGAGCCTACGACTACGTGCGCTCGCCAGGTCCGCATACCTGGCCCGGCTTCTTTGAAGCCTTTGGGGTCGGCGTCGTCGAGAATGGGCCATGGCCATTCGAGAAGATATTCGGCGGCTAGGAGGAGGAGCTAGTGATCGCACCCACTGGTAGAGGTGCATCGACCCTGGTAGTCGAGAATGCCTACCAGTGGGTGGGTAGTGCGGGCGGGGGCCGGTTCGCTGTCTACGTCGACGGCAAACGGGCTGGGGTCGCCACCCTGGGCAGGCAACTTCGGCTGCGTGTCGACCCTGGTCAGCACACTCTGCGTGTCAGGCTCTGGTGGTATTTCAGCCCCACCGTCAAGCTGACGGTCGGGGATGGCCAGACCCGGCGATTCAGCGCGGATATCCCGAGGCAGCACATGGTTCTGGCCAGGATGGCTCGCGCGATTGTCGATCCTCTCCACTCGCTCTCGCTCGAGGAAGTCGTGCCCTAACCGCGCCTGTCCTTCGCATCAGACTCGTCCGGCCGGGACGCGCCGTTGCTGTCGGGCGAGAGCTTGCTGAACGGCATCGTCGGCTCGAACGGGAACGCGTCGACGAAGTTCCGCAGTCCGCTTCCGCGGCTCAGGCCGTCATTGTGGCGCTGGGCCAGCCCATGCGCCACGAGCACCCCAGCCTGGTCGGCGGTCGCCTCGGTAAACGGCGGGCTCCAGGGCCCGTGTTCGTCCAGCCGTCTCAGCATGCCCAGCGGCAGCCAGACGCCGTCTAGTTCGATTCCGTACTCGACCACGAGTCGTTGCTCGATCTTGGCCATTCTGGGGCCTGCCTCAATCCTGAGTCCGACGCTCGCGGGCGTTGGCTCACCGTGCCAGCTCTGTCCGAAGTCCCGGTCTGCACTGGCCTACCAAAGTAGCCGTTATCTCGCCAGTCTGACAGTGGCGGCCTGACAGCCCAGTCAGGTCGATCAGGGCTCATGCGACCAGGTACCGCGTCAGGGTACCGGATGGTGGCTGGGCACCATGTACTGCACGAACCAGTCGCGCGCCAATTCCGCCGCGGCATCCAGCGTGCCCGGCTCCTCGAACAGATGGGTAGCGCCCGGCACGATCGCGAGGTCATGCTCACATCGCAGGTACGCCTCAGCCCGTCGGTTCAGGTCCAGCACCGCCGTATCCAGGCCGCCGACGATCAGCAGCGTCGGTGCCGTCATCTGTGACAGCCGCGGGCCGGCGAGATCGGGACGGCCACCGCGGGAGACGACTGCCGCGATATCCGCGGCTGGCTCGGCCGCGGTCCACAGCGCGGCCGCGGCACCGGTGCTGGCGCCGAAGTAGCCGATGGTCGCGTCCCGGGCTGGCGGCTGGGCACGCAGCCACGCCGTTACCTCAGCGAGCCGCCCAGCCAGCAGGCCGATGTCGAACACGTTGGCCCGGTGCAGTTCTTCGGCAGGCGTCAGCAGGTCGAAGAGCAGGGTGCCGAGCCCGGCTTCGGTCAGGAAGCGCGCGACGCGGCGGTTGCGCGGGCTCTGGCGGCTGCTGCCGCTGCCGTGAGCGAAAATGACGATGCCCGGCGCCCCGGCCGGCACGGTGAGGTAGCCGGCCAGCCGGGCGGTTCCGGCGACAGCCTCGACCGCCGCGCCATCGCCGGAAAATTCGGAGGGAACGGGGCCGGATCGGTCGGTGCCGCGCGCCTGGCGCGGCAGTCTGGCCTCACCGGTCACCGGCGGTGCAGCCACACCGGCGGCCGGCGGTTCCGCGAGGCCGTAGAGCAGCCCGGCGACCTCGGCGTCGGTTGTCTGGGTGAAATCGGCGTAGAACTGGCCGATCGCCATGAAATGCGGCGGCGTGTCGACGCAGACGTACTCATCCGCGCGGGCGCCTATCCGGTCTTCCCACCCCTCCGGCGCGACCGGCGCGGCGAGTACGACCCGCGCAGCGCCGTGGGCCCGGGCAATCTCGCAGGCCGCGCTTGCTGTTGCCCCGGTGGCGATGCCGTCGTCGACGACTACGGCCACCTGGCCGGTGAGGTCGAGGCGCGGGCGTCCCGCCCGGTAGCGGGCCGCGCGGGCCTCCACTTCGGCTTGCTCCCTGGCCTGCACGGTGGCCAGGGCGGACGGGGTAATCCTGGTCGCCCCGATCACCTCGGGGCTGGTGACCAGCACTCCGTCCTCGCCAACAGCACCCATGGCGAGCTCGGGCTGGAACGGTACGCCCAGTTTGCGCACGATGATGACGTCCAGCGGGGCGTTCAGCGCCGTCGCCACCTGCGCCGCCACCGGAACGCCGCCCCGCGGCAGACCCAGGACCACGACAGGCTGGCCACGCAGATGAACCAGCCGGCCGGCGAGCTGGCGTCCGGCATCGATTCGATTGGCGAACACCACGGTGACCACCACCTGCGAGCATCTTCCCGCAACGTCGCCGCAGCCAGACGAGATGGTCACGCCCGGTTTGCGGCGTCGCGACCCCCCTTTACCATGCCCGCACATGCGCCCGGTGAACACAGCGCCGCGGTCGTCTCCGGATCAATTGTCGTCATCTCGTGATACATGTGGTGCCTATGGCTGAGGTAGTGCTGTATCACCACGCACTGGGGCTGACGTCTGGCGTCATCGCGCTGGCCGAGGAGCTGCGCGGCGCCGGGCACACCGTGCATACTCCCGACCTCTACGAGGGCCGCACGTTCGGCACGGTGGACGAGGGAGTCGGGCACGCTCGGGAGATCGGCTTTGGCGAGGTGATCGAACGGGGCGTCCGCTCGGTCCAGGACTTGCCCGCCGGGCTGGTCTATGCGGGGATCTCGCTGGGTGTGCTGCCCGCGCAGATGCTGGCGCAGACCCGCCCTGGCGCGCGGGGCGCGCTGCTCCTGGAGGCGTGCGTCCCCGTGTCAGAGTTCGGCAGCGCGTGGCCGGACGAGGTTGGCGTCCAGGTGCACGGCATGGACGCTGACCCTAGCTTCGCCGGCGAAGGCGACCTGGACGCGGCGCGCGAACTGGTCGGGCAGGCCAAGAATGCCGAGCTGTTCCTGTATCCCGGCGACGTGCACCTGTTCACCGACAGCTCGCTACCGTCGTATGCCCCGGCCGCGGCCGCGCTGCTGACGCAGCGCGTGCTGACCTTTCTCTCTGACCGCTAGCTGTACTGCTAGCTGACCTGCTAGCTGGCCCGCGCCCTGAAGGTATGCCGGTACGCCTGTGGCGTGGTCCGCACTCGGCGGCCGAAATGCTTACGCAGGTTCGCGGCCGTCGAGAAGCCGGCCTGCTGTGCGATCACATCGACCGGCAGGTCACTGGTCTCCAGCAACCGCTGCGCTAGCTGAAGGCGCTGGCGAAGTAGCCACTTATACGGCGTCGTCCCGGTAGCGGCCTCGAACCTGCGGGCGAACGTCCGCCTGCTCATCGCCGACCTGCTGGCTAGCTCGCTGACTGTCTGCGGCTCACCCAGGTGCTCCTGCATCCACGCCAGAGTGCCGGTGAACAGGTCCGCGCCGGGCATGAGCGGCAGTGGCGCCTCGATGTACTGCGCCTGGCCGCCATCGCGGTAGGGGGCGACGACCAGCTGCCGGGCGAGGCGCGCGGCGACCTCGGCTCCGTAGTCCTGACGCACCACGTGCAGGCACAAGTCGATGCTCGCCGCGCTCCCTGCTGACGTCATGACGTCGCCGTGATCCACGTACAGCACCGCGGGATCAACCACCAGGTCCGGGTACTGGCGAGCGAGCTCGGCGCACTCGGCCCAGTGGGTCGTGACCCGGCGTCCTGCCAGCAGGCCAGCCGCGGCCAGTACGAATGCTCCCGTGCAGAGCGAGATGACGCGCGCGCCCTCCGCGTGCGCCTGGCGTAGCCCGGCCAGTACCACCTGCGCTGGTAGCTGATCCGTACGTTCGAGCGGCGGTACGACCACCGTGTCTGCTCCGCTCAGCACGGCCAGGTCATGCGGAATCTCCAGCTTGTACCCGCCCTCGACGCGGACGGCCTGTTCGCCGGCAGCGCAGACCGCGAACTGGTACCAGGGAATCCCGAGATCGAACTCGCGCGACCAATCGCCGCCGAAGACGTCGCAGGTCACGCCGAACTCGAACACAGTCATGCCGTCATAAGCCACCAGCACGACGCGATGCCTGCCGGCCGCGGCTCCGGGATTGTCAGACAGGTTGGCCGCTTTGT
The DNA here is from genome assembly GCA_963718765.1 of uncultured Actinomycetota bacterium. GTDB lineage: Bacteria > Actinomycetota > Actinomycetes > Streptosporangiales > Streptosporangiaceae > JAJYUU01. The sequence goes on along the minus strand of CAVQZV010000010.1, from coordinate 922,466 downwards.
GATGCACACAGACAATAATGCCACTCCCGCAAACGTTCCCGGGGCAGCAGCATGGCTGTATGACTTCCGTGCACGCAAAGAAAGGCCCCGGTCTGCTGCCGCCCCACCAGCGCAGACCGTGGCGATGGGACCCCGCCCTCACGCGCGTCTGGGGGATGCCGCTTGACAGGCGGCTTGCGGCAGGCACCTCACCCGAGAGCGGCCGCCTGATCGCCCTTCGAGCACGGTCCCTCGTCGTCCCCGCGCGACGCCAGCGCCTCGCCAGCGACTGGGACCGGCTGGTGAGAATCGCGCGCGAGCGCCCGGCGACCGCCGCACACGTGCCGCTTCGCCGCGACCGGATTGTCGGGGCGGAGGAGGACATCCGTGAGCTTCAGCGCGCACTGCGGGCGAGCGCTCCCGTTCCCGCCCGCGGCGTGGCTATCGCGAGCACCCTGCTGTCCGACGGCGCGGGGCCGCTGTATAACCGGAACTCTCGCGTCGACCTCAGCGCCGCCGTGCAGGCCGCTATCCAGCACCTCGACCCGTCGACCGCGCTGCTGCCAACCAGTTCTGCCGGAGCCGATTAGCGGCGGCTGAGCGGGCGCGCCTGGCTCCGGAACGCTGCGCGCGGCACACTTACGAAGGGGAGCGCAGCAGCCCATCGTGAGTGCGGAGGCCAGGTGATGACGACGGAGACCAGCTCGGCCGGCGAGGACGAGGTGGCGGCGGCCGGACGAGAGGCCCCTGCGCAGCCGGGACCAGCAGCGGAGGCGATGGGGGCGCTGCTGACGGCCCGAGACTCCGCGCGGCCGGCCCTCATCGTGCCGGATAGCGGCGAGGTGCTCACGTACGGCCAGATCGCCGACCATGTCGAGACGCTGGCACGGCGCCTTTCTGGCCTCGGCGTCCGGCGCGGTGACACGGTGGCTCTCTCGCTGCCGAATGGTCCTGATGTCGTTCTCCTGCTGCTCGCGATCACCGCGGTCGGTGCGGCGGCGGCGCCGCTGAATCCCGCCTATACCGAGCCGGAGTACGGGTTCTACCTGGGCGATATCGCTCCCCGGCTGATGCTGATCCCGGCGAGCGGGGCGGCCGCCGCGAGTGCCGCTGCCGAGGCAGCCGGCACGACTCTCGTCCGGGTGGACGCGGCCGCCGACGGTCCGCCGGAGCTTCTCGCTCACGGGCCCGGCGGGTCGGCGCGCTCGTTCGAGCCCGGCGGTCCCGATGATGTCGCGCTCGTGCTGCACACGAGCGGGACGACCAGCAGGCCGAAGCAGGTCCCGCTGCGGCAGCGCAACCTGATGGCCTCGGTGCGCACGATCGGCGCGCACTATCACCTCGGCCCGGCGGACGTGTCGTTCTGCGTGATGCCGCTGTTCCATATCCACGGCCTGGTCGCGTCAACGTTCGCGGCCCTCGGAGCAGGCGGTGCCGTGATCACGCCGCGGCGGTTCACACCGCACCGGTTCTGGCCGCAGGCGCGCGAGCGCGGCGCGACGTGGCTGTCAGCCGGCCCGACGCTGCACCAGATGATCCTGGACCGGGCCGACGACGAGGGGCCGCCGGAAACGATGCGGTTCGTCCGGTCCTGCAGTTCCGCGCTGTCACCCGCGCTGCTGGAGCGGGCCGAGCGCGAGTACCGCGCGCCGATGCTGGAGGCCTACGGGATGACCGAGGCCAGCCACCAGATGTCGTCGAACCCGCTGCCGCCAGCAGCACACCTGCCCGACTCGGTGGGCGTGCCGACCGGGACGCAGATCCGCATCGTCAGCAAGACCGGCACCTTCCTGCCGGACGGCACCGCAGGCGAGGTCGTCATCCGCGGGCCCGGTGTCATGACCGGGTACGCAAACAACCCGGCGGCGACGGCAGAGGCGTTCTTCGGCGAGTGGTTCCGCACCGGCGACCGCGGCGCGCTCCGGGACGGCTACCTGTTCCTGGAAGGCCGGATCAAGGAGATGATCATCCGAGGCGGGGAGAACATCGCCCCGGCGGAGATCGAGCAGGCGCTTTTGTCTCATCCGGCCGTACGCGACGCGGTCTGTTTCGGCGTGCCGGACGACAAATACGGCGAGCTAGTCGGCGCAGCCGTGACCCTTGAGGCGGCGGCCGACACCAAGGACCTCATCGCCCACTGCCGCGAGCGGCTCGCGGCGTTCAAGGTGCCATCCAGGATCGACGTGCTGCCGGAGATCCCGCGCACCGCGACTGGCAAGATACAGCGCCGCCGGGTCGCCGAGGTTGTGCTGCAGAAGTGAGCCACCCGATGAGGTTCGGCGTCCTCGGCGCCGGCGCGATCGGCGCCTACGTGGGTGCCGCGCTCGCGCGCGGCGGCGCCGACGTGACGCTCATCGCCAGGGGAGCGCACCTGCGCGCGATGGCCCAGCATGGCGTCCGGGTGCAGTCGCCGCGCGGCGACTTCACCGTCCATCCGCGGGCGACGGACGACTGGGCGGCGCTGTCGGACGCGGACGTGGTGTTCGTCGCGCTGAAGGCCTACAGCCTGCCCGATATCGCCCCGTGCCTGGGCGAGCTCCTCGCGCCCGGTGCCGCGGTAATCTGGGCGCAGAACGGCATCCCCTGGTGGTACTTCCAGTCCGCGCCGGCGGCGGCCGCGGCGGCCGGGGTGACCGTACTGCAGAGCGTCGACCCGGGCGGGGTGATCGCCGCGTCGATCAAGCCGGCGAGCAACGTCGGCTGCGTCGTCTACGCCGGGACCGAGATCATCGAACCCGGCGTCATCCGGCACGTCGAAGGCACCCGGTTCACCATCGGCGAGCCAGACGGGTCGGACTCGGAGCGGTGCAAGCTGATCTCGGCCGCGTTCGCGGCGGGCGGCCTGCGCGCCCCGGTCGAACCGCGGCTGCGCGACCAGATCTGGCTGAAGCTCGTCGGCAACGTCGCGTTCAACCCGATCACGGCGCTGACCGGGGCGACGCTCGGCGAGCTGGGCTCGGTCCCCGAGATGCGCGAGCTGCTGCGCTCGATCTTCGCCGAGTGCGCGCAGGTAGCGGAGCGACTCGGCGTCACGTTCCCGGTGTCACTGGACCGCCGGCTCGAGGCGGGCCTGGCCGTCGGTGATCACAAGACCTCGATGCTGCAGGACCTGGAGGCCGGAAAACGGCTCGAATTTGAGTGCATGACGGGTGCGGTCGTCGAGCTGGCCGCGCACCTGAGCGTGCCCGTTCCCCACACCTCGGCGGTGCACGCCTGCGTCAAGCTGCTCGACCACCTCGGCCAGCGCACACAAGGGCCTACCTAGCCGGCCGCCTACGCGGCGGCCCAGGTCTCGGTTCAGCCCGGCCGAGCGTCCACACGGAGGCGTGGGCGGGTTCGAGGGCGTGGCGGACGGTAGCGGTGAGGTCGGCCCGCACTGCGTCGGGGTCGGCCGCGTCTTGCATACGCGCGGCGAAGGAGGCGATGGTGTTGTCGGCGTCGTAGCGGGTGCGGTTGAACCGCCTGTCGACGCGGTGCTGGACTCGCCGACGCAGCGGATTGAACAGCGCGGCGGCCGCGAGCGTGGCGGCCGCGACGGCGACCTGCGAGGTGAGGGTGAGAACCTGGGTGGCGAGCAGGACTAGCCCGGCGTAAAGGCCGACCAGCACGCTGGTGACGATCGCGTAGGACAGGGTGCGGCTGATGATCCGGTCGATGTCATACAGCCGGTACTTGAGGATCGCAATCCCGATACCGATCGGCAGCGCAACCACACCGCAGATTGCCGCGTTGCCGATAGCTGACAAGATCGCATTGGTGCTGTCCGAGAGACTGAACGTAACCCAGCCGCAGACGACGCTGACGATGGTGCCGCTCAACGCCCACTTGAGCTGCTGGCGCCGTTCACTGCCCGATTTAAACGAACTTCGAATCTGCCGGGCGACCGCTACTAGCAGGCTGAGCCCGAGCATCCAGAAGAACACGTTCTGGACCTGACCCCACCAGGCGGTCGCGCCGTGTGGGCTATCGAGGCTCGCGAGCTCGCCGCTTGGGTCCACGGCTGGGTGCCGTCCGATGATCGCCGCGATCGAGATCTCGAGTGCGCCGCCGATAAAGGCCGTGGCAACTGCTAGATACAGGCACATCATGACCCGCCACAGCCGCGACGTCGGTCTGCCGTCCGGGAACAGCTGAACGGCCAGGCCGAACAGGGCGAATGTGGGACCCCACCCGATCTGCAACAACAAGGCCAGCCAGCCCAGCGGCAGCCTGCCGTGATAAAAGCGGTCGTCGATCCGAAGCCAGCTTGTGCCCGCGGCACTGAGCATCGCGAAGCAGCCGACACCGAGCAGTATCCAGCCCATCGGGTTAGCAGGCAGATGGCGCGCGACAACCACTCCCACTGCCGCGGTCGCCACAACCAGGATCACCGTCGGAAGGTCGTGGACAGCGAAGATGTGATGAGCTGCGGCGGAGATGGCGGTGGCCGCGAGGAGGACCATCACCAGCACGCAGAGGACGAGCGCCGCACTTGGCGAGGCGAGGCGCGGCAGGCGTGCGGCCAGGGCAGCGGTCACGCGGTGCCTCCCGGCATCCACACGCCGATGTCGGCGGGTTCGAGGGCGTAGCGGATGGTACCGATGAGGTCGGAACGAACGTCGTCGGGGTTGGTGACGTCCTGCAGCCTCGCGGCGAAGGCGGTGACGGTGTTGTCGGCGTCGTAGCGGGCCCGGTTGAAACGGCGGTCGACCCGGCGCTGGACGCGGCGGCGCAGCGGGTTGAACAGAGCGACGGCGGCGAGGGTGGCGGCGGCGACGGCCACCTGGGAGGTCAGCGTCAGGACTTCGGTGGCGAGCAGGACGAGGCCGGCGTACAGGCCGACGAGCGCGCCGGTGACAATCGCGTAGGCCAGGGTGCGGCTGATGATGCGGTCGATGTCATAGAGCCGGTACCGCAGGATCGCCACGCCCATGCACACCGGCAGCGCGGCGATCAGGACACCGATGGCGGGTCCGATGTCGTTGCGCAGGATCGCGGAGGCGTGCGTGAACACGACGCCGCCGAGCAGGCTGGACGCGAGCGACAGGACTGCTATCGCCGCGCCGCTCATCAGCCACTTGAGCTGCTGGCGCCGGTTTCCGTCCGAGCTTCGCCAGCTCAGTGCCTGGCGTGCGATGAACACGACCCACGCAACCACGTAGACCAGCAGGGTGGGCGCCATGACGGCCGCCGACCAGCCGTGCGGCTCGTCGACGGCAGAGACACCGCCGGCGGAGTCGATCTGGATTCCCCCGCCGGTTGCGGCCGCAATCGCGGTGGCCGCGATCGCGACCGCATAGCCTGCGCTGAAGGCGAGAAAGCCGCGTAGCACCCACCGCCACCGCGGAGACGGCAGGCGTCCGTCAGGGAACAGCAGGATCGCGAGCGGCAGCAGAATCGCGGCCGGCCGGTAGCTTTCGTCCAGCAGCGCGGCGACGAGCCCGAGCGGCAGGTGGGATCCGGTCCGGTGGGCGAGCACCGCGTAGGAGCCCGCGTCGGTCGCCACGATGGACAGGGTCCCGATGGCGGCGAGCAGCCAGCCCACCGGGTTGCGCGGAAGCTTCCTGATGACGACGATGCCCACCGCCGCGTAGGGCAGGCTGGACGCCAGGTTCTGCACCGCGTTGGCCAGTACGCTCTGCCGGGCCGCGATGCTGAGCGGAATCGCTGCGGCGGTCGCGAGCAGGGTCAGCCCGCCGAGGGTCAGTTGCCAGACCCTCCCCCGGTCGCGGACGAGCCCAGCGGCCACAGCAGCGGTCATCGGGGCGCTTCGGTCTGCCAGAGGGACAGCTGGGCGGGTTCGAGGGCGCGCCGGACGGTAGCGATGAGGTCGGAACGCACCGCGTCGGGGTCGGTGGCGTCCTGCAGCCTCGCGGCGAAGGCGGCGACGGTGTTGTCGGCGTCGTAGCGGGCGCGGTTGAATCGCCGGTCGACCCGGTGCTGGACGCGGCGGCGCAGCGGGTTGAACAGCGCGGCGGCGGCGAGCGTGGCAGCGGCGACGGCGACCTGGGATGTCAGGTCAAGTACCTGGCTGGCCAGGACCACCAGGCCGGCGTAGAGACCGACGAGGACGCCGGTAACGAGCGCGTACGCCAGGGTGCGGCTGATGATCCGGTCGATGTCATACAGCCGGTAGCGGAGGATCGCCACCCCGAGGCAGACCGGTAGCACCAAACCTACGCCGACAGATGTGCCCGCCGGGTCCAAGACTGGCACCGTGTTGCTGAGGATGAAGCCTGCGACCGCCGCGGCGCACCCGGTCATCAGCCATTTCAGCTGCTGCCGGCGGTCGCCGCTGGCCCGGCGCAAGCTCAGCGCCAGCCGGCCGACGAACACGAACCAGAAGGCCGCCAGGGGCAGGAGGATCGTACCGAGATGTGCGAGCCAGGCCGTCGGGCCGGACGGGTCGTCGATCGCCGCCACTCCGCCGCTGGCATCCATGCGGAGTCCGGCGACGAGGACGCTGGCGTACACGGCGGCGACCACGCCAGTACTCAGTGTCAGATACGACCAGAGCACCCAGCGCCATCGGGGCGAGGGAAGGGTGCCGTCGGGGAACAGCAGCAGGACGAGCGGCAGCGCAACGAAGAGCACCATGAAATAGGAGCTCTCCAGCAGCAGGGCGGCCGATCCGAACGGCAGGTGATGCCTGTACCGGTACACCAGCACCGAGTAAGGGGCGGCGTCGATGCTCGCTAGCACCCCGACGGGGACGGCGAGCAGCAGCCAGCCGATTGGATTGCCGGGCTGGCGGCGCGCCACCAGGAAGGCGACCGCGCACATCGGCAGGCCGATCGTGAGCGAGGCCGCGTTGCCCAGCACGTTTTGCTTGGCTAGCAGGCTCAGGGGGATGGATGCTGCCGCGAGTAGCAGTACCAGGGCGGCGAGCGCGCCGGCCGTACTGGACAACAGGCGGCTGGCGCGCTGCGCGGTCATCGCGCACGTCCGGCGCAGCGGTCTGGCGCCGTCATTGCACGGCCCGCGCCGGCGCGGCCCGGTGCGATGCCGCAGGTCCTATGTCGGGCTCGGTGGTGATGGCGAACACGTCCCGCAGCGCGGTGAGCGCCGCGAGTTCGCCGCAGCGGCCGTGCACGCCAGGCAGCGGCGGCGTCGAGGACGAGCAGAGGTAAATTCCCGGCGCCGGGGTGCGGTACGGGTTCCAGCGTGCGACCGGCCGGGCGATCGTCTGCCGAATCGTCTGCAGGCCGGCCGCGATGTCGCCGCCCACGTAGTTAGGGTTGCGCGCCTCCTCGTCAACCGCGGTACGCACCGCCCGCGCCAGCACGAGGTCACGGAATCCGGGAGCAAAGCGCTCGATCTGCGCCTCTATGGCCGCGGTCATGTCGACATCCGAGCCGGACGGGACGTGGCAGTACGTCCACAGCACGTGCCAGGCCCGCCGGAGCGCGGCTCGGGTCTGCCGTACCCGGCTGGGCAACGAGTACGTAGGGCGATACCGGGTGCCGGCCAGCTGCGACGTCGGCCTCTGCAGCCGTGATCTCTTCGAGGGTTCCGCCGAGGTGAAGGATGCCAGCCCGGCGGCAAGCCTCGCTGGTCCAGGGCACCGGGCCCGACAGCGCAAAGTCGATCTTGCAGACCCCGGCGCCGTAGCGGAACCGGCGCAGCGCGCCGAGGTAGCCAGCTGGCAGCCGGTCACCCGCGATGGTGGCGAGTGCGCGCGGCGTCACATCGAGCAGCACCGCCCGCGCGGCCGGCAGGTCGCGGAGCGAGCGTACCCATCGCCCGGTTTCGACCGTGCCGCCGCCCGCCGTGATCGCGTGCACCATCGCGTCGGTGATCCGCGCGCTGCCGCCCTCCGCGAACGGCCAGCCGGGCGCGTGCGCCAGCGTCGTGAGCATCAGCCCGACGGCCCCAGAGGGCGGCACGGAGAGCGGCATCATCGCGTGCGCGGCGGTTCCGGCCAGCACCGCCCTGGCCTCGTCGGTGCGGAATCGCCTGGCTATCGCGGCCGCGCTGCGTAGCCCGTGCGTCGCGAAGGTCGCCAGGCCGGGGGAGTAGCGCCCCGGTGGCCGGCGCACGGGCGACAGCAGCAGGTCAGTCAGCTGCGTGCCGCCTTCGGCTAGCGGTCCGAACAGCCTGCGGTAGGACCGCGCGTCAGAGCCGAGCCGGTCTGCCGTTGCCGATACGGAACGGGTCACGACGGCGGCCCGGCCGCCGTCGAGTGGATGCGCGAACTCGACTGGAGCGGTCGCGAACCGCACGCCACGGGCCGCCAGGTCGAAGCGCCGGAAGAATGAGGAGGCCAGGGCGAGCGGGTGCGCGGTGGAGCACACGTCGTGCAGGAAGCCCGGCAGCGTGAGCTCTTCCGTCCGGCAGCCGCCGCCGGTGCTGGCCGCGCCCTCGACGACCAGCACCCGCAAGCCCGCCGCGGTCAGGGTGACCGCCGCGGCTAGCCCGTTCGGGCCACTGCCGACCACGACCGCGTCGTACTCCAACCCCGTTCCCCTCCTCCTGCCCCCGTTATTCGGCGCGTTGTCAGTCGGTGGGCGCGCCTTTTCTGGCACGCCCGGTCATCGTCTGCAGGACGCTGCGCACCATGGAGTTCTGCCAGATATTGCCGGCGTTGCGCCACTGGCGGCGGGTGTCCACCCAGCGTGGGTGCACCGTGACCGCGGGCGACGGGGCGCCAAGCCGCTGGCCCAGGGCCGTCAGCGTGGCGATCCAGAACCGGTCCTCCTTGCGATACCCGCCCAGCATCAGGCCTAGCTCGTACAAGGGGTCATTGGCCCGGATCAGGGCCTGAGCCTGGACGACGGTCGAGTCACCGGAGCGCTCGGCGGAGAAGGTGATCCAGCCTGCGAACATGTGCCCCTGCGGCGTCATCAGCGTGAACGACTCGGCGTCGGCGTACAGCACCATGACCCCCGTCGACAGCTTCACGCCCCCGCCGACGGAGATGTCGAGCAGTGCTACCTCACCGGGGTTAATGCCGGTCAGCGGCGCGGCGAACTTATTGCCAGCAGGCCAGAACTCGGGAAAATGCTCGCGCCAGACGGCTATCGCGGCGGTCGGTGCGATAGCGGCGCCGACGTCCATCCGGTAGCTCTTCTGCAGCATCTTGCCGAAGCCCTGCACCGGGCCGGCCAGTCGGCGGCCGTCCACGTTAGTGCCGCGCACGCCGTCCCTCGGCCCGACTTGCAGCCGGTCAACCTTGGTGGCCCAGTTGGCCGCATCCCGCGGCGCGGGCGCCGTCGTCGCCTCCCTGAGGCTCAGCTCGATTTGCTCGGCGGATGGCACTGCGTCGAGGCCTGCCTGCTCTGTCATGACGTTGCCCCCCTCACAGCGCAGCGCCGCCCAGCGCTGCTTCCTCGGACTCGTAGATCATGATCGCCTCGTCGAGCCTGGTGAGCTCGAAGATCTCCCGGTAGTGCGGGGTGAGGCCGAAGGCGGCGAGCTGCTGGCGCTGGCGGTTCGCCCTGACGAGCAGCGTGACGAGCATTCCGATGCCGCCGCTGTTCATGTATTCCAGGCCGTCGAAGTTCAGCACCAGCCGGCTCGTCGTCGCTCCCGCTGCCTCATAGGCCGACATCAGCACCGACTCGCACGCGGTCGTGATGTCACCCTTGATGTCCACGACAGCGACCGAATCACCGACGTGGCGAACGTCCATCCTGACAATTGAGGTGTCCAACTCCAGTCCCCTCCCTGACTGCTGACTGACTGCTGACTGAGAAATGGCCGCGCCGTCAGGCGTCGGCCCCGGCAAGCTGGCTCACCGCGTCATCGAGGTCCGGAAAGAGCTCGATGAAGTCGGAGAGCCGGGTGATGTCGAAAATCTCGCGGTAATGGGCGGACAGCCCGCAGGCCACGACCTGCCGGCGCTCGGCCCGCGCCCTGGCCAGCACGCTGACAATCAGCGCGATGCCGGTGGAGTTGATGTAGTCGACCGCAGCGAAGTCGAGCACCACGGTGCGCGCCTCGCCGTCGGACACCGCGCTCGCATACGCGGTCGTCAGTACCTCGGCGGCCGAGCCGTCGACTTCCCCGGTCAGCTCGATGATCGCGGCCGCGCCGATGGCCCGCGTCCTGGCCTCACACGTGCTCGTCATGACCAGCTCCCTCGGCTTCGGGTGCGCCGGTTCGCATGGTCAGCGTGACCGTGTGGCGCGCCCCTTCGGTGGTGACATCCATGGCGTCGACCATGTTGCGGATGAGGAACAGGCCCCAGCCGCGCGGATTCTGCTCGCCGGCGAGCTTGCTGGCCAGGTCCGGGTTCGCCGGGGCGTGATCGGCTGCGGCCGGGCCGCCGCCGCTGTCGCTGATGGCGATGACGATCTCGGTCCCCTTCTGGAGCACCTCGACCTCGACGGGAATCTCGGCCCGGTTGTGGTTGCCGTGCTCGATGGCGTTCATGGCGGCCTCGGCGACGGCCGTCTTCAGCCGCTCCAGCCGTGCCGTGGTCAGGCCGAGGTCGGCGACCGCTTCGGCAACCCTGGCTAGCGCGAGCCGCTCGTTTCCCGGCTCACTCGGTACGGCGAACGCGGCGATCCGCTGCGGCACCGGCGCCTTCCTCTTGGTCATCAGGCCCCCCCCGGGTGCCACGCGGCAGCGGACCGCTCGAGGGTGACCAGGGTGATGTCGTCCTCCTGGACGTAGTCGGCGCCGGCGAAGGCGTGCAGCTCGGTGAGGCACAGGTCGATCAGCGCCTCGCCGGACACCCCCTTGCCGACCAGCGCCGAGACCCTGGGGAAGCCGAACATCTCGCGGTCCGGGTCGTGCGCCTCGGCCAGCCCGTCGCTGTGCAGGAGGGCGCAGTCGCCCGGCCCGAACTCGAAGGACTTCTCCTCGTACGCCATGCCAGGCATGAGCCCGAGCGGCATGCCACGGGCCCGCAGTTCAGCGATCCCGCCAGCGGTGCGCACGTACGGGACGTCGTGTCCGGCGTTGGCGAACACGACCTTCCCGCTCGCCGGGTCGAGCACCAGGCACAGGCAGGTCACGAACATGTGCGCGGGGATGTCCGCGCATAGCAGCTCGTTAACCTGGGCCAGCACCGCGCCCGGCGAGATGAGCTGAGGCCCGGCCGCGCGCAGCAGGGAGTGCGTGCTCGCCATGACGAGCGCCGCCGGGATGCCCTTGTCGGTCACGTCCCCGACCACGCACATCACCCGGCCGTCCGGCAGCGGGATGAAGTCGTAGAAGTCGCCGCCCACGGTCCGCGCCGGCCGGTAGAACGCGGCCACGTGCCAGCCGGGCAGGTCAGGCAGGCTGGCGGGAAGGAACTGCTGCTGGATGATCTGGGCGATCTTGAGTTCCTGCTCCAGCCGCTCCCGGTTGCGCGCCTCGGCCTCCTGCTGCCGGACTAGCTGGCCCACCCGCATCGCGGGGGCTGCGTATCCGGCCAGGGCCGTCAGCAGGCGCTTGTCCTCTGATGAGTAGCCGCGCTCGGAGCGCCGCAGACCCAGGCTCAGCAGCCCGACGAGGCTGCCCGAGGAGATCAAAGGGATCACCAGGACGACGCCGGCCGCACGCAGCGCCGCCAGTCCAGGCGAGTCCAGCTGCAGGCTGGTGATGTCCACGGCCGCCGGATGGCTCAGCAGGAACGCCACGAGCGGGTCATTGGCCGCGAGGTCGATGTCCGGCCCGGTGATGACGGCGACGGGCGCCGGCGCGGGCGCCGAGCCCGCGCGGGCGTTCCGGCGGCGCAGCAGCCCGCGGCGGGCTGCTGAGCCATCCTGCGGGAATGTGGTGTCCAGCAGCGCCCCTGCCGCGGCGGCACCGTGACCGTCCGGCTCCGGCTCAGTCGGCTCGTCGCTGGCGTGCCGAGCGCCGGGCAGCCGTGTGTCGGCTGCCTCGATGGTGCCGGTTTCGTTGGTCCCCTGCGGCATGTCACTCTCCCCAAGTGGCACTTCCGTACTGAACACAGCGCCAGCCTAGGAAGGCGGCGCTACGAGATCGTTACGGCAAATCGGTCGTTCCGGAATACTTTTAACGCAACATCATTACGGCTGGCTAGCCCGTACCTGGGGGGAACTGGATGAGCGTCGTGCGCGTCGCCTTGCTGGGGCCGCCAGCTGTCTCGTGCGACGGCGTGCCGGTGACCTTCGACACCCGCAAGGCGGTTGCGCTGCTCGCCTTCCTCGCCGTGACCGGCCGGGAACACAGCCGGGACCAGCTCGCGGGCCTGCTGTGGCCGGACGCCGATCCGGTCCGCGCACACAACTCGCTGCGCCGCACGCTGTCGGTCACGGCGGCGGAGCTCCGCGGGGGCCTCGCCGTCACCCGGTCCACCGTTGGCCTGGCAGACGGCATCGTCACATCGGACCTCGCCGAATTCGAGGAGCTGAGCCGGGAGGCCGACGCGGCGTCGCTCGAGCGGGCCGTGTGGCTGTACCGGGCCGATTTCCTCGCCGGCTTCACGCTGCGGGACTGCGCCGAATTCGACGAGTGGCAGGCCGCGGAGGCAGAACGGCTGCGCCAGCTACTCGCCCGGGTGCTGCAGCGGCTGGTCAGCGCCAGCGTCGAGGCGGGCGCGCTGGACCTGGCGCTTGAGCACGCGCGCCGCTGGCTGGCGCTCGACCGCCTGCACGAGCCAGCGCACCAGGCGCTGATCAGGCTGTTCGGGTGGACCGGCCAGCGTTCGGCGGCCCTCGGACAGTACCGGACGCTGGTACGGGTGCTCGACCACGAGCTCGCGGTCCGCCCGCTGCCAGCGACCACGCAGCTCTACGAGGCGATCCGGCGCGATCAGCTCGAGCCGCCGCCCGCGCCGCTCACGACCCCGCCGATGTCCGGCTCCGCATCACCGGCAACGGCGTCGTCGGCCGGCACAGCCGGCCCGGTCAGCCCCGGGTGGCCGGTGGTAGGCCGGGACAGCGAGCGCGCCGCCCTCACCGCATGCTGGCAGTCGGGGGGAATGCCGGTCCGGGCCGTGGCGGTCGTCGGCGAGGCGGGCACCGGCAAGTCGACCCTGGTCCACGAGCTCGCCGCGGCTGCGACAGCGGCGGGCGCCACGGTGCTGGCGGGCCGGTGTCATGACGGCGAGGAGGAGCTGCCCTACGTCCTGGCGGCCGACCTGCTCCGCGGCTGCCTCTCGGCGCGTTCCGACCTGCCCGCGCACCTGAACGCGGATACCGCCACCCTGGCCGGCCGGCTGGTACCGGCGCTCGCCGCCGCACACAGCGACGTGCCGCGCCCACCGCTGGATAGCCCGGTCGCCGTCGCGCGCATGTATGCCGCGATCGCCGACACCATCGCGGCCGCCCTCGCGCCAGCGCCGGAGCCCGGCCGGCGTCCCGATGCGGGGCGCAAGCCAGCTGGCCTGGTCCTCGTGGAGGATGCCCACTGGGCCGACGGCTCGTCGCTTGACCTGCTGGGCTATCTGGTTCGCCGGATGGCAGAACTGCCCGCCGTGCTGGTCATCAGCTGGCGCCCAGAGCAGGCAGGCCGGCTGCGCGGGCTGCGCGCCGCCGTTGCCGAGCAGGCTGGGGCGGGCCGGGCCACGGTTCTCGAGCTGCCGCCGCTCGACACCGGAGAACTAGCGGCGCTGCTCGTCGCCGTCGGCAGGGCGGACGCCGATCCGGGCCGTCTGCTAGCGGAGACCCGCGGGCTGCCGCTGCTCGTGCGTGCCTACATTGAGGCGCTGCCGCCCGCTGGATCCGGCCCCGACTGGTGGCTGACTGGATCGGTGCGCGACTTGCTGCGCGACCGGCTGGCCGCCGTCAGCGAGCCCACGCTCCAGGTGCTGACCGCTGCGGCGGTGCTTGGCGGAGACTGCGACGCCGACCTGCTGCGCTCGGTTAGCGGCCGGGGCGAGGATGAGGTCGTCGACGCGATCGACGAGGCGACGGCGCGGCTGCTGGTAGCGGAGGTGGTCCCGGCGGGCGGGCAGGCCGCGCCCTCCTACCAGTTTCCGTACGAGGCGCTGCGGCGCACCGTCTACGACGCCGCCACGCTGGCCCGGCGCCGGCTGCTGCACGGCCGGGCCGCCGACGCGCTGGCCCGGCGGCACGAGCGGGAGCCGATGTCGGCCGCGAGCGCGGTAATCGCCGACCACCTGCAGCAGGCCGGCCGGGACGAGGAGGCTGCGAGCTGGTCGTGGCTGGCTGCCACCCGGGCCCGAGAGTTGTACGCGCATTCTGAGGCGGTCGCCCACCTGATCAGAGCCCTGGCGCTCGGCTATCCCGAGGTGGCCGGCCGAGTCGCGCTCGGCGAGGTCCTGCTCGTGCTCGGCCGGTATGCCGAAGCACTTGGCGAGTTCGAGACAGCCGCTGCCGTCGCGGACGGCGACCCGCTGATGCTGGCGGTCATCGAGCACAAGCTCGCGGAAGTACAGCACCGCCTCGGTAACTGGGACCTCGCGGCCGCGCATCTGGCTGCGGTCGAGGCGCTACTGCCGGAAGAGAGCCTGAGCCTGCGTGCGCGCGCTTACGCCGATCACGCGGTCGTGGCCTTCCGCCGGGGGGACACCCGGGCGGCCGCTGATCTCGGCGCTGCCGCGCTGGCTGCAGCCGAGCAGGCTGCGGACAGCGGAGCGACCGCTCAGGCGCTGAACGTACTGGGCATGGTCGCCGCGAGCGACTGCCGCCGCGCCGATGCCGAGCGGTATCTGCGGGCTAGCCTGGCGCAAGCCCGTGACCTGCCCGCGCCTGGCACGGCGGTCGCTGCACTGAACAATCTCGGCCGGCTGCTCGCCGAGGAGGGCCGCGCGGATGAGGCACTAGCGGCGGCGCAGGAGGCGCTGGACCTCGGCAGCGAGCTTGGCGACCAGCACCGGCTCGCGGCGCTGCACACCAACATCGCGGACCTGCTGCACGCGGCCGGGCGCCAGGACGAGGCGGTCGGCCATCTCAAGGAGGCCGCCCGCCGGTTCGCCGCCGTCGATGCCGGCGACGGCCCGCGCCCGGAGATCTGGACGCTGGTGGAGTGGTGATTCGCCGGGCTGGCCGCCCGGCCTGGCTAATAACGGCCCTGACCGGATGATGCACCGGAAGCCGATGTGCCCGGTGGAGGTGTCGACCGCCTCGCCCTGCCGGGCCGCGGGACGGTAGCGCAGGCAGTAGCTGGGAGCGCACAGGTGCGAGCCGCCCTTGATCACCTTGCGCGGGACCGCCGACGCCAGGTCGCGGCCCGGCTGGGCGACGACCGGGTTGCTGAGGACCGGTGCGCAGCACGGCGGTACAGCCTGACCGGCGCCAGCGCCCGAGTGCCGCGGCCGGAAGAAGTCACTGGTCCACTCCCACACGTTGCCAGCCATGTCGAACAGGCCGTAGCCGTTGGCCGGGAACGCGCCGGTCGGCGAGGTGCCCTCGAAGCCATCAAGGAGCAGGTTCTGCCAGGGGAACTGGCCCTGCCAGGTGTTGGCCAGGTGGCGGCCATAGGGCGTGAATTCGTCACCCCACACGTAGATCGCGCCGTCGAGGCCACCGCGGGCGGCGAACTCCCACTCAGCTTCCGTCGGCAGCGACTTGCCCGCCCAGGCCGCGTAGGCCTCGGCGTCGGCATACGCAACGTGAGTGACCGGGTGCCGGTCCCGGCGCCCTACATCGCTATCGGGACCCTCGGGATGCCGCCAGCACGCGCCGGGCACGTACGCCCACCACTGACGGAAGTCGCTCAGATCCACCGGCCCCGCGGCGCGGCGGAACACCAGTGAGCCTGGCACCAGCAGGTCGCGGTCGGCGTCCGGGTAGTCCTCGGCCCCGGGCGGTTGCTCGGCGACCGTCTGGTAGCTGGTGGCGGTCACAAACCGGCGGAAGTCGGCGACCGTGACCGGCCTGGTGTCCATCCAGAAGCCGTCGACGGCGACCCGGCGCACCGGCCGTTCCTCGGCATAAAAGGCGTCCGACCCCATGGTGAACTCGCAGCCGGGGATCCACGCCATGCCCGCCGGAGCAGCGGCACCGGTGGCTGGCGGCATTGTTTTCGCGGTCCGCATCCTTTCTGGCCATACCCGGGAAACACCGGTTGGTTTCACCCGCTGCGGGTGATGCGACTGCAGGTCAGGAGGGGAACGGGGTAGCCACGGGTGAGTGCCGGATGACGGTGCCCGGATAACAGCGCCCGGATGACGGTGCCCGGATAACGGTGCCCGTATGTTCAGTGCAAGGGAGCCAGCATGGGCAAGGCGTTCACGGGCACGGTCAACGTCGACATCCGGGACTCGGTGCCCGACTGGGCACCGTTCGAGCCGCCGAAGGCTCCCGCAGGCGCGCCGAACGTGGTGTACATCGTGCTGGACGACGTGGGCTTCTCGGCAATGGACTGCTACGGCGGGCCGATCCCGACGCCCAACATCAACCGGATCGCGGATGCCGGCGTCCGGTACACGCAGTGGCACACCACCGCGCTGTGCTCGCCGACCCGGTCCTGCCTGCTCACCGGGCGCAACCACACCCGCAACTCGATGGCCTGCATCACCGAGGCAGCGATCGGGTTTCCCAATGCTAGCGGCACCATCCCGCCGGAGAACGGACTGATCTCGGAGATCCTCTCCGAGCGGGGCTGGAACACCTACAGCGTCGGCAAGTGGCACCTGTGCCCGGAAGCCGAGTGCAACGTGGCCTCACCGCGCCGGAACTGGCCGAGCGGGCGCGGGTTCGAGCGGTTCTACGGCTTCCTGGGAGCCGAGACCAACCAGTGGTATCCGGACCTCGTCTACGACAATCACCCGGTGGACCAGCCGCGATCGCCCGAGGACGGTTACCACCTGACCGCGGATATCACCCACAAGGCGATCGAGTTCATCAAGGACGCTCGGACTATCGCGCCAGACAAGCCGTTCTTCCTGTATTACGCGCCGGGCGCGTGTCATGCGCCGCACCACGCGCCGCGGGAATGGATCGACCGGTTCCGCGGCCGGTTCGACGCGGGCTACGAAGCGATCCGCGAGCAGACCCTGGCCCGGCAGAAGCAGCTCGGCATCGTGCCCGGCAATACCGAGCTGCCGCCGCCCAACCCCATCGGCACGCCGCAGACGCACACTGACCCGCGCAAGCCGATGCCGGAAATGGACACGACGCGCCCGTGGGCGTCGCTGTCGGCAGAGGAGAGGCGGCTGTTCTGCCGGATGGCCGAGGTCTATGCGGGTTTCCTCGCGCACGCCGACCATCACATCGGCCGGATGCTCGACTTCCTGGAGGAAACCGGGCAGCGGGACAACACGCTCGTCGTCCTGGTGTCCGACAACGGCGCGTCGGGGGAAGGCGGCCCGAACGGCTCGGTGAACGAGAACAAGATGGCCAATGCCGTCCCGGATGACATCGCCGCCAATCTGGCCATGATCGACGACCTCGGCGGCCCCAAGACCTACAACCACTACCCGACCGGCTGGGCGATGGCCTTCAACACGCCGTTCAAGATGTGGAAGCGGTATGAGTTCAACGGCGGCACGGCCGACCCCTGCATGATGTCCTGGCCGGCCGGCATAAAGGCACGCGGGCAGATCCGGCACCACTACCATCACGCCGTCGACATCGTGCCGACGATCCTGGACGTACTCGGCGTCGAGGCCCCGGAAACCATCAAGGGCCACACGCAGGCACGGCTCGACGGGCTCAGCATGCGCTACACCTTTGACGACCCGTCCGGACTGTCGCACCGGCACACTCAGTTCTACTCCATGCTCGGCTCCCGCGGCATCTGGCACGACGGCTGGAAGGCAGTCACCACGCACGTGGTCTGCGCCGGGTGGGGCGACTACGGCAACGACACGTGGGAGCTCTACCACACCGACGCCGACCGGTCCGAGTGTCACAACCTGGCTGAGGCGGAGCCGGCCAGGCTGCGCGACCTGATCAGCCTCTGGTACGCCGAGGCCGGCGCGAACGGCGCGTTCCCGCTCGATGACCGCGGGCCGGTGGAGATCCTGAGCACGCCGCGCCCGACCCTCGCTGCGGACCGGAACCGCTATGTCTACTATCCGGACGTGGCCGAAGTGCCCGAGGCCCAGGCGGTCAACATCCGCAACCGGTCCTACTCGGTCGGTGCGCTCGTCGACATCCCGGCTCCGGGAGCCGCGGGCGTGCTGTTCGCGCACGGTTCGCGGTTCGGCGGGCATGCACTGTATGTCAAGGGCGACCGGCTGCACTACGTGTACAACTTCGCAGGCATCACCGAGCAGCGGATCGACGCCACGGCGGACCTGCCGACCGGGCAGAACCTCATCCTGTCGGCCTCCTTTGACAAGGATGGCGAGGACCCCCGGGGCGTCGCCACCGGCATCCTGTCGCTCTACTACGGCGACCAGAAGGTGGGCGAAGGCCGGATCAAGACCCAGCCGGGCAAGTTCTCCATCGCCGGCGAAGGGCTGTGCGTCGGCCGCGACAGCGGCGAGGCCGTGACCGACGACTACCCCGGTGTCCGGCCATGGGCGTTTACCGGCGCGACGATCCGGCAGCTGGCCGTCGACGTGAGCGGGCAGCCCTACCTGGACCTGGAGCGGGAAGCGGCAGCGATGCTCGCCCGGGAGTGATGTCCGCCACATACGGCCCCCGACTGACGCGGAACGTGGGATGCAGTACGATGAGGTCCATGTCACGGTGGTATTGGCGCTTTACGCTGGCTCTGAGTGGGGCTAGCGGCCAGTCAATGCGCTGATCCACCACCCACTCAGAGCCAGGCGGACAGGGACCAGAGTCTCTGTCCTTTCGTATGTAACGGGTCCTGGCTCCCGAGTGGCGGGTGTCGGGCTTGCCGGAGGGAACGCACGATGCCACACACCAGCGATACGCGGGTCCAGGCCTACAAACCGCTGCTCGCACCCGCCGCGCTGCTGGATGAGCTTCCGCTGGACGACGGCCTGGCCAAGAACGTCGAACAGGCACGGGTCGACATCTGCTCGGTACTCGACCACGTTGACGACCGGCTGCTGGTGGTCGTCGGGCCGTGCTCAGTCCACGACCCGGAGGCCGCCCTCCAGTACGGCGCCCGGTTGCGAGACATCGCCCGGACCCTGGCCAGGGATCTGGTCATCGTCATGCGCGTGTACTTCGAGAAACCAAGGACCGTCACGGGCTGGAAGGGTCTCATCAACGACCCCGGCCTGGACGGCACCCATGACGTGCACCGGGGGCTGCGAACCGCTCGCCGGCTCTTGCTCGACGTCCTCGAGCTCGGGCTTCCGGTCGGCTGCGAGTGGCTCGACCCCGTTACTCCCCAGTACATCGCGGACACGGTCGCCTGGGGCGCGATCGGCGCCCGCACCACAGAAAGCCAGGTGCACCGGCAGCTCGCGTCCGGCCTGTCGATGCCGGTCGGCTTCAAGAACGGCACTGACGGCGACGTGCAGGTGGCGATCGACGCGTGCCGTGCCGCGGCGACCCGGCACCGGTTCTTCGGCGTCACGCCGTTCGGGGCAGCAGCCGTGGTCACTACGGCGGGCAACCCTGACTGCCACGTGGTGCTGCGCGGTGGCCGGCATGGGCCGAACTACGACCAGGCTGAGGTGAACGCCGCACTGGCCAGCATCGCCGCATGCGGACTGCCGGCCCGCCTGATGGTCGATGCAAGTCACGGGAACAGCGGCAAGGACCACCGCCGGCAGCCCGTCGTAGCGAAGGCGCTGGCCGATCAGATCGCGGCGGGGGAGCAGGGCATCGTCGGCGTCATGCTGGAGAGTTTCCTGCTGGCCGGCCGGCAGGAACTGCGGGACCCGGCCTCGCTGGTGTTCGGCCAGAGCATCACCGACGCTTGCATGGACATCGACACCACAGCCGGCGTCCTCGAGACGCTCGCCGGGGCCGTCCGGAAGCGGCGCGTAGCCACCCGGGCCGTGGCTGTCGGGTAGGTCAGTCGCCGTAGACGGGGCGGGCCGGGTGCCCGTACGCTGCGGGGACGGCGCGCCAGCAGACGCACCGGGCCCGGCCGTGCGCGGCCAGAAAGTCAGGCAGTCGTGGCCGCAATCGACGGGACGTGTGACGAGCAGTTCAGCGCCGTGCGCGACGAGTTCGAGCAGTGTCTGGACTCCGGTGAGGAGCTGGGTGCCTCGGTCGTCCTGGATATCGACGGGCAGATCCCCGTCGACCTGTGGGGCGGCTACCGGGACGAGGCCCGCACGCAGCCATGGCAGCGCGACACCATCACCAACGTGTGGTCGACCACCAAGACGGTTACCAGTCTGGCTGCGCTCATGCTGGTGGACCGCGGTGAGCTGGACGTGGACGCCCCGGTCGCCCGGTACTGGCCCGAGTTCGCGGCCGCCGGCAAGCAGGATGTGCTGGTCCGGCACCTGATGTCGCACACCTCCGGGGTGTCAGGCTTCGACCAGCCCGCCGTCATCGAGGACCTCTACGACTCCGACAAGGCCACGGCCCGGTTTGCGGCCCAGGCCCCCTGGTGGGAGCCAGGCGCCGCCTCCGGCTACCACGCGCTGAACTTCGGTCACCTCATCGGGGAGGTGCTGCGGCGGATCACCGGGCGATCGCTGAAGCAGTTCGTGGCCGATGAGATCGCCGGGCCGCTCGGCGCGGACTTCCAGATCGGCGCCGCGGACAGCGACTGGGACCGGATCTCTGACGTCGTGGCACCCCCACCGCTACCCATCGATTTCGCGGCGCTCGACCCGGACAGCCCCGTTGTGCGGACGTTCACCGGACCGGTTGTCGACGCAAACTTCGCGAACACGCCGGAGTGGCGCCGGGCTGACATCGGGGCCGCGAACGGTCACGGCAACGCGCGCTCGGTGGCGAGGATCCTGTCGGTCATCTCGCGCGGCGGCGAGGTCGATGGCGTGCGGCTCCTCCGACCCGAGACGATCGAGCTGATCTTCCGCGAGCAGGCTAACGGAGTGGACCTGGTGCTGGGCGTTCCGCTCCGGTTCGGCATCGGCTACGGGCTGCCGCAACCCGATACCATCCCCTACATCCCGGACGAGAAGATCTGCTTCTGGGGTGGCTGGGGCGGGTCGGTGATCATCATGGACGTCGGCCGCCGGATGACGATCTCGTACATGATGAACAAGATGGGTCCTGGCATCATCGGCTCCGATCGCAGCGAGCGCTACGTACGGGCGATCTACGCCGCACTCGCTAGCTAGGAGCTGGTCAGCCGGTAGACGCGCTGCGCGTTGCCGGAACCGATCATTCCCGCCACTCGCGCGGCATCGGTGGCTGACCACGCTCCGTCTGCGACGAAAGCGCCGGTGACGGCGGCGATGTCCCTCCGGAACGCGGCTGCCCCGAGGTAGTGCAGCTCGGGCAGGCCGAACGCGTCCGACGAGTACAGCATCTTGTGGAACGGCGTCAGCTCCAGCGCCTCGGCGAGGATCGTCGCCGACCGCGCACCGACGTGGTTGAGCGCTTCGCCGACGTCCAGGTAGACGTGCGGGAACAGGCTCGCCATCGCCCCGGCCTGGCGGTGATAGGGGTAGCAGTGCAGCAGCAGCACGGGGGCGCCGGTGTGCTGGCTCGCGGCGAGGAAGTCCTGCAGCAGCGCCGGGTCCGCGCGGTGCAGCCGCGAGTCCGGGTCACCGTGACCGGTATGCAGCTGCAGCGGAAGTCCGGTGTCCAGCGCCGCCCATATTCCGTGCCGGATCAGCGCCGGGTCGTTGAGCCGGGCGGGCTGGTCCGGCTCCACGGCTGACAGCCACCGTCCGGCCGCGGCCTCGACCTGCGCAGCTGTCGGCCTGGCGGGCCCGAAATCCAGCCCGCACCGATAGGCAGCGACGGACTTGAATCCGACCGTGCCCGCGCTGCCGGCAGCGCGGATGATGGCAGCGGTCATGTCCGCGCCGTAGCTCGCGGCTGAGCCGCCGGACCTGGCTAGCTGCTCCGCGATCGACTCCAGCCGGGCAACCTGAAACGCCGGGTTGCCGCTGATCGCCGCCAGCTCGCCCGGCGTGGTCACAGCGCCGCTCTGGTGTCCGGTATCGACTAGCCAGGCGGCGACGCCGGCGGCGGTTAGCAGGCGGCGCGCCACCTCGGCCACCCCGAGCTGCTGGCGCCGGTGCACGTAGTCGTCCGCTGGCGCGTGCGGCTCGAGGTCCAGCAGCGGGGCGCACCACCGGCGGACGGCGAAGCCAAGCTGGGAGTCGAACGCCGTCGTCCCGGCCGGCGGCGGGACCAGCGACTCGGTGAGCAGGGCCTCGATGCCGGCGCGGTCCAGCCCGGCCAGCATCACGCCGTGCACGTGGTGGTCGACGAGAACGAGCTGGTCGCCTGCCACGATCAGATCAGCCAGCGAGCGTCCGCGATGACCTGCTCGGGCGTCTGATCGGCGGCCAGGGCGATGGCCGCCCGCCGCGCTGCGGCGAAGGTGGCAAGCAATTCGTCGCCGAGCGCCTCGCGCAGGTCCTCGCTCGCCTCGAGCGCCTTGACCGTGTCGGCCAGGCTGCCGGGCAGCCGGACGACAGAGTCGGCCTGCGGGTGGCCTGGCGCCGCCGGATCGCCGCTGACCTCAGCCGGGAGGCGAGCCGGCCGCGCGAGACCCTGGCGCGCTACCGCCATGATGGCGCCCGTCAGCAGGTAGGGGTTGGCGCTGAGGTCGAAGCACTTGAGCTCGGCGTTGGCATTGCCAGGGTCCGACGGGGATCCCTCGATGAAGCGGAGCGCGGCCTCGCGGTTCTCGACGCCCCAGATCTGGTACGCGCCGGCCCACCGGGATGGCTGCAGCCGCAGGTAGGACCCGGGCGTGGGCGCGCCGATCGCCAGCAACGCCGGCAGGCTGTCCAGCAGCGCGGCGAGGACGGACTCGCCGGCCTGGGTCAGGCCGAACCGGCCCTCGCCGCCGGCGAGCAGGTTTCCGCCGTCCTTCCAGAAGCTCGCGTGCAGGTGGCCGCCGTTACCGACGTTGTCGGACACCACGGCTGGCGCAAACGACGCGCGCAGCCCGTGCCGGGCCGACACGGCCGAGATTACGAGTTTCACCAGGACGCTGGTGTCCGCCGCTGACACCGGATCCTGGGCCGCGACCGACACCTCGAACTGGGCAGGCCCGTATTCGGGGTGGATCTGCTCGACGACCACGCCCGCCGCCCCCAGGCTGTCGACCACGTCGCGGACGTAATCGGCGGCGTAAACAAAGCGGCTCAGGCCGTAGCCGCTACCGGCGAAGGCTGGCGAGAACGTCTCGGTGTCCTGCCCCACCATCCACTCGACCTCGAATGCCATGAGCGCGCTGAGGCCCTCCGCCGCCGCCGCGGCGACCTGCGCGCGGGCGAACGACCGCTGGCAGTTCGCGTAGACGCCGCCGTCCTGAGTGAAGCGGTCGCCCGGCGCCCACGCCCAGCCGGCCGGATCGCGAAGCGTCACCAGCTGGTCCAGGTCGGGCACCATGCGCAGGTCGCCGTCCGGCCGGTCGAGCGGCGAAGCGGCGTCGATGCCGCCGTCGCTGGTGAATGCGTCGATGACGGGGGAGTACCCGACCCCGGACCTGGCCGCCCTGGTGAGCGCTTCCAGCGGAACGGCCTTGACCCGGCCGGCGCCGCTGTGATCGACGAAGGTGATCACGACGCCGGTGACCTCATCCGCAAGCTGCCGCTGCAGTTCTTGCGCGCGCAGCTCGTCGGCGGCCCGCTCCGCCTCGCCCCGCACCTGACTGAACGACCGTGGCATGCTCGTCCTCTCCGCGCTGGCAGTTCTCGCAGCCCGCTACCCCTGGACCGCCGCCCGGTCGTCCTGAGCGGCGGTGGTGGCCAGCCCTTCCGACTTGAGCAGCATCTGGCCAGCCCGGCGGGTCGCCGCGGGGCGCAGGAATACGCCGACTATGCCGAGCACGAGCCAGCCGATCGCTACCGACGGTCCCCACCAGTTGACCCCGCTCGGCAGCGGCCATACGTTCCGGTAGAGCGTGTAGCCGAGCACGACGATGCCCAGTGTCGGGATGATGATCTCCCACCTGCGTACCGGCGGGCGGTCGGCGTCCGGCCGGGCGAAGAAGACCAGCCGGACCATGCCGATCGTCGCCAGCACGTAGACCACGAGCAGGATCAGCGTCCCGATGGTCCCGGACTCCAGGAACAACGTGAACGGATCGCCCCGCAACCCGGCCCAGGTGAATGCCACCACGATGAACACCGCCACCATGACGACACTGGACGCGGGGACCGGGGTCCGGCGCTGCGACCCGACGGCGCCGAGCCCGGACGGCAGCACGCCATCGCGGCCCATGGCGTAGATCAGCCGGGCGGCGCCGACCGTGCACGCGAGCGCGCAGCTGAAGGCCGAGATCATCGCGCCGATCGTGATGACATTGCCGAGCCACGAGGCGACGTAAGACGTGCCGAGGTCACCGATCAGCGAGGTGGAGTTGATGAACTTGGTCACGCCCTTGTCCGACGTGCCGAACCCCATCACCTCGACGGCCGTCACCAGGAAGAAATAGATCCCGCCGAAGATCGCGACGCCCAGGATGGCCCGTGGGATATCGCGGTTGGGGCGTTTGGTCTCCTCGCCCAGCGTGGCGGCCGCTTCGAAGCCGGCAAACGACAGGAAGCCAAACACCACGCCGAGGAACAGCGTCGAGGTCGCGGTGCCGGTCGGGAGGCTGAAGACCTGGCTGGTGACGCCGAGTTTGCCGGGCCCAGAGTGCCCGAGCAGCTTGGCGAACACGATCGCGATGACGATGACGATCAGCAGCACGGTGATGGCCTCGGCGGCGAACAGCAGCCGCGTGCTGCCGCGGGCCGGCGTGATCGCGACCAGCCAGATCACCACCATCGCGATGAGCCCGATGAGGAAGCCGGACCACGTCGGCGGGTTGTGCCAGATGCCGAGCGCGTTCAGGAAGTTCGAGGCGAACCGGCCGCCGGCCATCGTCGTGACGACCGCGTAGAACATGTAGGTGCCGGTCAGCGCCCAGCCCGAGATCACGCCCGCCCGCGGGCCGAGGGTCGCGCCGACGAACCCGTACACCGAGCCGGAGTGGTGGAACCGCTGAGTGAGCCGGACGAATGTGTACGCCACGAGCAGGACGCCGACGAAGGCGAGCGCGAACGCGATGGGGGTAGCGCGGCCCACCGTTGTCGCGGTGCCCTGCGGGTTGATGCTCGCCGCCATCGACGGTGCCATGAGTGCGAGCGAGATGCCGATGGCTTCCCAGACGCTGAGGTTGCGGCGCAGCCTCGGCATCCCCGTATCGGTGACTTGATCTGTCGCTGGACTGTCCGTTGCCATCGCCCTGGCCCCTCCCACCGCGTGCCGTCACAGACGTTGCCTAGCTCGACAGTAGACAGCGCAGTGACGGGACGGAAGTGGCAACGCTAAGCCGGACGCCGAACGTCCGCAATGAGGCCTACGGTGTCAAGCGTGAGCGACGACGACTGCCCCTGGGAACCACCCCTGGCCGGCACCGAGGCAGAGCACCTTCTCGGTGCGCTCGACCGGCTCCGGACAACGTTCCGGTGGAAGGCCGACGGACTGGACGCAGCCGGGCTGCGGGCCCGCGTCGGTGCGTCGGCCCTCACCCTTGGCGGCCTGCTCAAGCACCTCGCCTTCGTTGAGGACCACGTCTCCGCGACGAAGCTGACCGGCGAGCCGCTCGGTGCGCCATGGGACGCCGCCGCGTCCGAGGGCGAGCAGGTCTCCGAATTCATCTCCGCGGCCCGCGATACTCCGGAGCACCTCTATGCACTGTGGGACAGTGCCGTCTCCCGGTCCCGGGCCCGCTTCGACGCGGCGCTGACTAGCGGCGGGCTCGGCCAGCCTGTGCATGCGGCCGCAGCGGACGGCCGGCACGCCAGCATGCGCCGGCTGCTGTGCGACCTGATCGAGGAGTACGGCCGGCACACCGGGCATGCCGACCTGCTCCGCGAGGCGGTCGACGGAGTGACCGGCGAGGACCCGCCCGCCGGCTGGCGCCCCGGTGGTGGTCAGGGGTCGGCCGATGACCATCGGGCTCGTCAGGTCTTCGACGGTGCCGACCTGCGCGGCGCCCGGTTCAGCCGCACGGATCTGACCGGCGCGCAACTGCGCGCCGTCGACCTGACCGGAGCATTGTTCCGCGGCTGCGCCCTCAGCGGAGTCGTCATGCGCGGTGTTGAGCTCGGCGGCGTGAGCATCGACGGCGACATCGAGCACCTGACGATCAACGGAGTCGAGGTCGATCCCCTCATCGACGCCGAGCTCAACCGGCGGGATCCGGACCGGGCCAGCATGCGGCCAGAAGATCCTGTCGGCTTTCGCCATGCCTGGAACGTCGTCGAGCAGCGCTGGGCCGGGACCGTAGACCGGGCCCGCGGGATGGCTCCCGAGTTGCTGCACGAGTCAGTCAACGGCGAGTGGTCATTTACCGAGACGCTGCGCCATCTGGTGTTTGCCACCGACGCCTGGATCCGCCGGACCATCCTCGGCGACCCGTCGCCGTGGGATCCGCTGGACCTGCCCTGGGACGAGATGCACGACACTCCGGGGGTGCCCCGCGACCGGTCCGCGCGCCCGTCTCTCGATGAAGTGCTGAAGCTGCGCCGGGACCGGATGGCCACCGTGCGGCAGGTCATCGACGGCCTCACCGACGCGTCGCTGGCCGCCCGCACCGAGCCGGTTCCCGGACCTGGCTGGCCCCCGCCCCACAGCTTCGAAGTGCGGGAGTGCCTGCTGGTGATCCTCAACGAGGAGTGGCACCACCGGCTGTTTGCTGAGCGAGATCTCGGGGCTCTGTCGGCGCGCGACTCCTAGCCCGAGCGCCTCGGCGGGCCGGCTGAGCGGCGCCACCAGCGCGGGCGGTCGCCTGGCCCCCGCAAAGCAGCGTCCTCGACGGGCGGCTGTGTCGTAGCGGCGGGCGCGGGCCGGACGGCTCGCCATCGGCTGACCATCGCCTCCTCGTCCACCAGCGGAACGAAGACCGGCGGCCCGAGCGGAATCCGCCGCCATTCGCGGATTTCCTGGTTGAGATCGGCGACCGCGTCCCGGACGTCCCCCTCGGACGCCATGGCCGTCACGGCCTGCGCCAGCCGGCCGATCGCCTTGCGCAGCCGCAGTGGCGTCGGCAGCAGCTCCTCGGCTGAGACGCCCTCTTTCCGCAGGTACTCGCGGAGCCAGGCCTCCCCGGCGTCCTCGTCTCGGTGGTGAGGTATGGGCTTGCCCGCGCCGGGAAGGTTATCGAAAGCGCCGCGCTCGGTCGCCTCGGCGATCTGCTTGTCGATCCACGAGGTGAAGGTCATATCGGCTGGTTTGCGGTCAGTCATGGCGAGTTCCTCACGTCCAGGCTAACGGGGCCGCCAGGTCACGCCTGCTGGGCCCTAGCGGCAGTGCGGCCTGTATTCCGACGGCCTTGCCAACGGGGAGGCATGCGATGAGCAGTGGTTACTTCGGGCCACCAGGATCCGGGGGCAGTCCGTTTGACGACTTCATCGCGCGGATATTCGGGGCCGCCGGCAGCCCGCCGAGTAGTGGCCGCCGGGTCGACATCACGCGGCTGATGAGCGGCCCCGCGCGTCAGCTGATCGGCGCGGCGGCCGGGAAGGCGGCCGAGCGGGGCGGCGAGCTGGATACCGAGGACCTGCTCTGGGCCGCCGCCACGGTGGAGCCGACCCGCGAGCTCCTCTCTCGTTCCGGTGCCGATCCCAGGGCGATCGCGCGGGCTGCCGAGGAGCAGCAGCGCCCGGACGGGGCAACCGGGCGGGGCGGCGCACCGCCGCCGCTGACGCCGGGAGCCAAGCGCGCGCTGCTGGACGCTCACCAGATCTCCCGTTCGCTCGGGTCCACCTATATCGGACCCGAGCACGTCCTCTTCGCGCTGGCCGTCAACCCGGAGTCCGGGGCCGGGCGGATCCTCGGCGCCGCCCACGTGACGCCTGAGTCGATGCAGGCAGGCCTGACCGGCCAGGGGGTGCCGCCGAGCGGCGACGGCAGGTCGTCGACGCCGACCCTCAACGAGTTCGGCCAGGACCTGACCGCTATGGCGAGGGAAGGGCGGCTTGACCCGGTCATCGGCCGCGACGGCGAGATCGAGCAGACCATCGAGGTGCTGTCCCGGCGTGGCAAGAACAATCCTGTCCTGATCGGCGAGGCCGGGGTCGGCAAGACGGCGATCGTGGAGGGCATCGCCCAGCGGATCGTCGACGACGAGGTCCCGCAGACGCTCGCCGACAAGCGCGTGGTCCAGCTCGAGCTGTCCGGCGTCGTGGCCGGCACGCGCTATCGCGGCGACTTCGAGGAGCGGATGAAGCGGATCATCGACGAGATTCGTGACCACGGGGATGAGCTGATCATCTTCATCGACGAGCTGCACACCCTGGTCGGCGCGGGTTCCGGCACCGAAGGGGGCATGGACGCCGGCAACATGGTCAAGCCGGCGCTGGCCAGGGGAGAGCTGCACGTCGTCGGCGCCACGACGCTGGAGGAGTACCGGAAGAACATCGAGAAGGACGCGGCGCTGGCCAGGAGGTTCCAGCCGATCCTGATCCCCGAGCCCACCGCCGAGGACACGCTGGCGATCCTGCACGGGCTGAAGGACAGGTATGAGGCGCATCATCAGGTCCGGTACGAGGACGCGGCGCTGGGTGCCGCTGTTGACCTGTCAGACCGGTACATCACCGACCGGTTCCTCCCGGACAAGGCCATCGACCTGATCGACCAGGCTGGCGCCAGGGTCCGGCTGCGGACCAAGACGCCCGGCGTAGACCGGCGCGAGCTAGAGCGCAGGGCGGAGGAGCTGCGCCGGGACCGGGACCAGGCGGTCGCGAGCGAGGACTACGAGCAGGCTTCCCGGCTGCGGGACGAGCTCCGGGACATCCGCGACCGGGTGGAGCAGCTTGGCCGGGACTCCGGCGCCGCCGTGCCAGAGGTTACCCCGGATGACATCGCTGAGGTGGTTTCCCGAGCTACCGGCATCCCCGTGAATCAGCTCACCGAGGAGGAGAAGAACCGGCTGCTCGGCCTCGAGGAGCACCTGCATGACCGCGTGGTCGGCCAGGATGAGGCCGTGGCTGCGGTAGCCGAGGCGGTCCGCCGGTCCAGGGCCGGGCTCGGCGACCCGAACCGCCCGGTGGGCAGCTTCCTGTTCCTCGGGCCGACCGGTGTCGGCAAGACCGAGCTGGCCCGCGCGCTGACCGAGGCGCTGTTCGGCGCTGAGAGCAGGATGATCCGGCTGGACATGAGTGAGTTCCAGGAGCGGCACACGGTCAGCCGACTCGTCGGCGCGCCACCCGGTTACGTCGGATACGAGGAAGCCGGTCAGCTCACCGAGGCGGTCCGGCGGCGCCCATACTCGGTCGTGCTGCTCGACGAGATCGAGAAGGCACACGCCGATGTGTTCAACATCCTGCTTCAGGTGCTCGACGATGGCCGGCTCACTGATGGTCAGGGCCGGACGGTGGACTTCAAGAACACCGTGCTCATCATGACCAGCAATCTGGGATCCGATCTGATCGGCAGGCGCGGCGGCGCGCTGGGCTTCGGCGGTACCACCGACGGTGCGGCGGCAGGCGACAGCCCGCTTCGGGAGAACCTCATGCGACGGCTGCGCGAGTCATTCCGTCCGGAGTTCCTGAACCGGATCGACGAGATCGTCATTTTCCGTGAGCTCGATCGGAAGGAGCTCCGGCAGATCACCGAGCTGCTTCTGACAGAGACCCGGAGGAGACTGCACGCGCAGAACGTAACGGTGCACTTCTCGCCGGCGGCCGTCGACTGGATCACCGAGCACGGCTATCAGCCCGAGTTCGGTGCCCGGCCCATGCGCCGCACGATCCAGCGTGAGGTGGACAACCAGCTATCGAGGATGCTGCTGGACGGTCAGGTCCGGCCGGGCCAGCAGGTCACGGTCGACGTCCGCGACGGTCACCTTGCCTTCGAGACAACCGGCCAGCTCGCCGGGGTGTGACCGTGGTGCCCGTTCTCGTGGGCATGAGTGCGGCGGTCGGTGTCGATGCGGCCGCGGCCGACGGTGTCGATCCTCTTCCACCGACCCGGTACGTCCAGGATCTCGAGTTCGCCGAACCGCGCCGGTAGCGCCGGGTCGACGATGAGATTGTCGCCGGACGGCTCCAGGCCGAGACCGGCCCGCAGCAGCAGCAGCGGCGCGCCGGTCGACCAGGCCTGCGGGCTGCAGGCGGTCGGGTACTGCACGGGGTACCGGGTAGCGCCCCGGTCGTAGCCGCCGAATGCCTCGGGCAGGCGGCCGTTGAAGACCTCGGCGGCATCCATGATGCCCGCGACGATGGCAGCTGCCTCTTCCTTGAATCCGTACCGGCGCAGCCCCCACGCGATGAAGGAGTTGTCGAACGGCCACACCGTGCCGACGTGATAGCCGATCGGGTTATACCGGGCATCGCCCTCGGCCAGCGTGCGGACCCCCCAGCCGGAGAATAGCCGCGGCCCGAGCAGATGCCGGGCAATTGCTTTGGCCTTGGACTTGTCGACGATGCCGCTCCACAGCAAGTGGCCGATGTTGGAGGTGAGCGAGTCGACCTGCCGGCCGTCGGTGTCCAGCGCGACCGCGAAGTATTCGCCGTCGGCGACCCAGAAGTCGCGGTTGAACCTGCGCTTCAGGTCGGCCGCCTGCTTCTCCAGGTGCTCGGCGTACGCCTCGTCATTCCACACGTGCCGGGCCAGCCTGGCACCGCGGACCTTGGCGTCGTAGGCGTAGCCCTGCAGCTCGCAGGTGGCCCGCGGGAAGCCGGGCAGGTCACCGTTGCGGTACGAGATCGAGTCCCAGGAGTCCTTCCAGCACTGGTTCTCCAGCCCGGTCTGCTCGTTCCGCCGCTGGTAGGACACGTACCCGTTGCCCTGCAGGTCGGCGTAGTCGTCGATCCAGGAAAGGGCCGACCGGGCCGCGCGCTCCAGGTCGCGGACGAGCTTGGTGTCGCCGGTCCACCGCTCGTACTCGTCGAGCAGCACCACCCAGAGCATGGTGGCGTCCGCGGCGCCGTAGTAGGGCGAATGCGGACGCTCCTCGAACGCGGTCAGCTCCCCGTAGCGCATCTCGTGCAGGATGCGGCCCGGGTCCTCGTCCCGGAAGTCGTCGATACGGGTGCCCTGCCGTTCGGCGAGCGTCTTCAGCGTGGTCGCGGCCAGCTCAGCGGTGAACGGCAGCGCCTGCAGGCTCGTGAAAATGCTGTCGCGGCCGAAGATGGTCATGAACCACGGCAGCCCGGCGGCCGGCAGTGATCGGCCGGGCATGGTCAGCGTCGAGAATCGCAGCGCGGCCAGGTCGGTCATGCAGCGGTGATAGATGCGCTCGACCGCCTCCCAGTCACACTGCACGACGGGTGCGTGCTTCAGCCATTTCTCCAGGCCGCGGGCCATATCCCGGCGCACGTGCCGGGCGACCTGGCCGCGGATCCGGATCGGGCTGTCGCCCTCCCCGGCTGGCATTCCGGCCGCCGCGACGACGTCGAGCCCTGTGCTCCACTCCCCGTGACCGGGCACCGTCACCCGGAACGACAGCCCGTTCTCGTCGATGTCGGCCTTCTCGCTCGCGCAGATCCATGTCTCGCGGGCGAAGGTTTCCCGCCGGTACCGGAGGACGAGACTCTGGCCCACCACCGAAGTGTGGTAGCTGCCCTTCTTCTGCAGCGCGTCCTTCACCTCGAAGAGGTCGGCGAAGTCGGCCGCGGCATCGATGCGGATGTGAAGGGCGACCGGCTGGTCCTGGTGGTTGAGGACCCGAAGCTCCTCGTGGAAGCCGTCGGCCACCTCACGCTCCCTGATGACCGACAGGGTTGAGTCGACGTAGACGGTGCCGCTGCCGGGCACGAGGAAGAAACGCGCCTGGAAGTACTGGAGGTCATCGGTCGACAGCGCCGTCAGCCGCTGGCCGTTGAGGGTGAGCACCCAGCGGGACAGGAACCGGGTGTCGAAGGAGAACAGCCCGGTGGGATCGGTCGCCGAGGTCTCGATGTCGCCCCGGTCGTCGCTGACGACGAACGTGTTGCCTTCCAGGATGTTGACGAGCTGGTCGCTCACAGCTTCCTCCCCGCCTCGTGCTTGGCCATGACCGCTTCTGAGCTGATCGGCGCCACCCGGCCGACGGAGCCGGGCGGGCCAGGCAGGCAGCGCTGGAACATCATGCAGGCGGCCATGCTGCCCTCACACGTCAGCAGGCCGCGGAGAAGGGCAGCCTGGGCGTTGAGCCGGCCGGTCACCATCTGCACGGCGGCGGGCCGCCCGATGGTGACGACCGCCTCGGCTGGACCGCGGTTATGGCTCACCGAGACGTCGCCGTCGTGGATCGTGATGAACCACCGCTCGACGCCGGAGTCACCGCCTGGTACGTCGAGCCGGATCGTCGCCGACTCAGCCTCGAACGTCGCGAGGTGGCCTGGCTGGGCGAGATCGTCGAAGAACTGGCTGATGGGGTCCGCCGTCGCCGGGGCAGACCGGGCACGCGTGGTCGTCACGTCTCATTGTTGCTCAGCGTGGCAGTCTGCGAACCGTAACGTGACGGAACCTTGCCCGGCCGCGGTCTACGTCGAGGCCGTTCCCTTAGGAACTGATTACCGATCGCCGGGCCGGACGTGAGTGCTTCCAGTCCGCGAGCAGGGTGCGGAGCGCGGCCACGAGCGCGATCGGCTGGTCGAGCATGACGTGGTGGCCGGCCGCGGGGATCTCGATCAGGGGGGCGAGTTGGCCGAGGCTGTCGTACATGAGCTCGCTCGTCTGCGGCGGCACGATGCCGTGCTCGGCGTGGAACAGCGCGACGCGGCAGTCGAGCTGCCGCAGTAGCTCCGGCGTGCCCTGCACCCGGCCGAAGATGGCCGGATCGAATTTCCAGCTCCAGCCGCCTTCGACGGGGCGGACGGACGTTTCCGCGACGTGATGCCGCACGTAAGGCAGCGTCGGCTGGTCAGGGATCGGACGGAAGCGCGCCATGGCGGCCTCCCGCGTCGGGTAGACGCGCAGCGGTCCGAACGCCCGCTGCTGGCGGGCGGCACGGTCCTCAGGGGTGAGGTCCTGGACGGGTGAGTCGATCACGACGATGCCCTCGAGCTGCGTGCCGAACAGTCCGGCCGTGCGCAGCGCCACAAAACCACCCATGCTGTGCCCGATGACGATCGGCGGTCCGGTAATGCCGCCGGCCGCTGCGACGGCCATGACCTCCTCTGCCCAGGCGTCCAGGCTGTAGGCGGCGCGCCGGCCGCTGTCACCGTGCCCGGACAGATCCACGGCGAGCACCCGGCGCCCGGTGGTCAGCAGCGGCGCGATGTGATCCCACCACCGCGCGTGGGCGGCCCCGCCGTGCACGAGGATCAGCCCGCTGGCACCTGGCGTGCCCCAGGCCCGGTAGGTGATCTCCGTTCCTGCCACCAGTACTGCGCCGGGCTGCGCCTCGGCGGCGAGGGCCGTGGTGAACCAGGCGGGCGGGTCCGCCAGTTCGGCCAGAGCGGCTGCGGTCATGGATGGAAGCGAACCAGACCTGGGTGGGCCGTCATGTCCCCGCCTCCGCCCAGGCACGCTCAAGCACATCGGTGATGGTCTCCGCCGGCTGCGCGCCGGAGATCCCGTATCGGCGATCGATCACGAACAGCGGCACGCCGGTAGTGCCGATCGCGAGCGCCATCGCCTGGTCGGTGTCGACGTGGTCGGCGTACTGATCGCTGGCCAGGACGTGCGTGACGTCATCGCGATCAAGCCCGGCTTCGGTCGCCAGCCTGGTCAGCGAGTCGTGGTCGAAGATCGAGTCCTGCTCGGTGAAATAGGCTCGCTGCAGCCGCTCCATAAGCTGGTCCTGCTGTCCGCTGGTCTTGGCGAGCTGCAGCAGCCGGTGCGCATCCCTCGTGCTGCCGCTGCGCAACCCGCTCATCCGGAACGTCAGGCCGATCGCGGCCGCTCGCTCTTCCATCTGCCGCTGGGCCTGCTCGGCCTCGGCAGCGCTCATGGCGTACTTCTGCGCGAGCATTTCCACCGTCGGGGTCGTTTTCCCCGGCGGCGCCGCCGCATCGAGCTGGAACGAGCGGTAGGTCACCTGCACCTTGTCGCGGTGCTCGAAGCTCGCCAGCGCCTGCTCGAACTGCTTCTTGCCTAGGTAGCACCAGGGGCAGACCACATCGGCCCAGATCTCAGCTTCCACGGTCATGGTGAACACCGCGATAGCCAGCGCGCTTCCCGCGCTGGCGCACAGTAAGCCGCCGCGGCGGCCCGCCTGGTCGCTACGTCGGATTTGCAGCTATTCGGTTAGGTTGCTGGCCGTCGCCCGGCCAGCAACGGCCGGGCCGTCTCCGCTGCTAGTAGCAGCACTGCACCGCCTGGTTCGGCACTGGCGCGGTAGCCGCGGAAGCGCCGCCCGTCAGAGCTATCACGGCGGCAAGCGCGACTGCGAATGCGAGGAGAATGCCGATGCTGGCGACGCGGATGTTGATCACTGCCATGCCTGCCCTTCGCTCCCAGCCGGCACCGTGCCGACTGATTGTCATGAGACACAGTCAAACTGCCACTTCGGTGCACTACGAGGATGCACATCCACATAAGTCGTTAGTCACGCCATTCTTGACTAGGAATCAGCTTGGCGGTTAGCGTGCACAGGGGGCGGCGTCGGAGGAATCCCTGGCTGCCCAGCCGCAGGCGGTTAGGTGATCAAGGTGAGGATGGCCACCGGATACGTCGTCCCCGAGCGGCCAGACTGGACCCGAGCCAGGCTGGCCCCGGCAGGTGACAGTTTCGCGGCCGTCCGGTGGCATGACGGCGCCGCCAACGTATGGGTGGGAAACAGCGATGCGCCCATGCAGCTGGCATCGGACCTGAGGCCGTGGCGTCTCCGTGACTATGTATGGAGTGCCGACGGGCACGCCCTGATCCTGGCGGTCGAGGTCGGCGGCGGTCCGCGCACACTGATATGGCTCGACCTCCGGACGCAGACCGTCTCCCGGTTGTCGCCGGGCCTGGAAGCGGACGCGCGATACGCGGGCCAGGCCGACAGCTCGCGACCGGGCGTACTGGTTGCCATCCGGCGGCCGTACACCGGCAGCTTCCGGCTTCAGCAGGTGACGCCGGCGGGCGCGGTGCGGCAGGAATGGCTGGCGCCGGCCGAGCACGCGGCGCGGTGGCTGGCGAGCGGTTCGCAGGCCGTCGCTGTCTGCATGGCCGATGATCCAGGCGCCGTATCCGGCGGCTGCCGCCCTGCCGATTCTGATCACCTCGCACAGCAGACGCGCTGGCGCGGCTGCACCTGGTGGCACAGCCAGCTCGCCGAGCCCTCGTGGTCACCAATCTGCGAGGTCCCGTCGGAGGATGCGCGCGCATCGCGCCCGATCGCGTTCAGCTCAGACGGCCAGACCCTGTTCGCTCTCAGCTCGGCTGGGCGCGACACGCTCGCTCTGGTCGCGATGGCGCCGCCCACCTGGACAGCTGAGGTTGTCAGTGCCAGCCAGAATTACGATGTCACGGAAGTGCTGATGGCGGCGGACGGATCTGGCCCGGATCTCGTCACCCTGACCGACCCGCTGCAGCCGCAGTTTGCGCTGTCGGCTGCCGCCGCGGCCGACCTGTCCATGCTGCACGACCTGGCTGACGGTGCGTCGGCTCGGATTATCGGCCGGAACGCTAGCCACTGCCTGGCCGAAATCTCCTACCCCGTCGGCGGGCCCGCCTTCGTCACCTTCGCGCGATCAGGCGGCGGGGTGAGCCGCCCGCTGACCAGGTTCACCGCGTTCGCCCGTCGCCGCGTTCAGCGTCGAGATCCGCTGGCATTCCCTGCGCGGGATGGGCGCCTGGTCACCGGCTTCATGACGCGTCCGGCCGGAACACCCCCATGGCCGGTCGTGCTGGCGATCCACGACGGGCCATGGGCGCGAGATCTGCCGCAGATCGATCCGTGGGCGCAGCATCTGGCAGCCGCCGGCTACTGCTGCGTCCAGGTCAACTACCGGGGCTCACGTGGGTTCGGAAAGGCGTTTGCCGACGCCGGCGATCGGCAGTGGTCGCTGACGATGCAGAACGACCTCGTCGACGCGCTGCGATCGGAGCAGGTCGCCGCCGTCGCCGATCCCCGCCGCATCGCGGCCATCGGCTACGGGTACGGCGGCTACGCCGCGCTGATGCTCGGTACGCAGGCGCAGACACCGCTCGCCGCTGTCGCCGCGGCGGCTGCGCCGACCGATCTTGTGCAGTACATCAACGGCTTGCTGGCATTCGGCGGCCCGGCTGGCCTCGCCGAAGCGGTCCGGATCGGCGATCCGCGCCGCGACCATGACCAGCTAGTCCGGGCCTCGCCGGTGTCTCACGCGGCAGAGCTTCGGGTGCCGGTGCTGCTCGTGCACGGACGGCAGGACGCGCGCGTCCCGGTGATCCACGCAACCGCACTCGCCGACGCCATCGGGCTGGCCGGCGGACGCTGCCAGCTGACTATCTACGAGGACGAGGGACACCAGCTCGCCCGGCCGCAGAACCTCGCCGATCTCCGGTCCCGCACGCTCGAATTCCTTCGTGCCGCCCTGAGCGACTCGGCAGGTCCCGGTACTGCCTAGCGCGCTGATGGGAACAGCGCGGGGACTCCGATGACTGACGAGCGCAGGCCGGCGCAGTCGGCGGCGCGCTGCAGCGCCTCGATTGCCTGCGCAGACCTGCCCTGCTGGATCAGCGCATCGGCCAGGTCGCGCCACGCCTGCGCCGCTTCCTGGCTAGAGCCGAGTGCGGCGAGCTGGTCCGCCGCGTCGCCGACCACGTCAGCACCCGCCTCTTCACCCGCCAGCACCTGGGCAAGCCCGCCGACCACCCGGGCGTGATGCAATCCCGTGCTGCGCTCGGTGCACCTGGCTGCGGCTTGCCTGGCATGGTCCGCAGCTAGGCGGAGGTCGCCGCGCAAGATGGCCGACCAAGCCATCTCGGTCTCGCACGCGGCTAGCAGCGGCGCGAACGCCAGCTCGGTGAGCGCCTCGTGCGCCCGGCTGAGTGTCGCGTCGGCGTCGTCCAGTCGTGCCGGATCGGCACGCAGGAGAAGCCAGGCATAGTTGATTCGCATCGCAGCCAGGCTTCGCGATCCGGCGGACTCAGACAGCAGCGCCAGCGTCCTGGTCGCCAGGTTAAGCGCCATGGTGAGATCACCGCGCGCCATCGCTATCGTGCAGGCGCTCCAGTACGCGTTACCTTGCGCCTGCCGCGAGCCAAGCTGCTCCGCCTGCGCGAGGACCTGTCCGGCGAGGCGCTGAGCAGACATCAGATCGCCGCGCGCCTCGTAGCTTCCGGCAAGAGTGGAGCCGAGCGTGATGGCGTCTTCGGTCCCGTCGAGGCCGAGCGCTCGGATCTCGGCCAATGCAGTCTCTCCGACCTCGATACTGCGGGCGAAGTCGCCGCCGGCGCGATAGACGCGGCATTTGATGATCATGACGGGCAACAGACCCGGCGCGCCGGGCTCACCGGAGCGGCTCGCCTCAGTCAGCGCGTCAAGCTCAGTCAGGGCTGCGTCGACCTGGCCCAGGGCTTCGTAGGTCTGGGCGAGGCCCCACCGCGCCTGCGTTCGTATCTCGGCGGCCGACGCGTGCACGAGCGCGGTGTACAGCTCGCGGGCCTGGTCGAGCTCGCCGTTGGCCTGGGCGATGTTCGCGAACTGCAGGCGCAACCGCTGCTCGTTGATCTCTTCGGGTGCAACCCCCGATTCCAGGTAGACCGGGGAACAGCCGAGCCGCCGCGCCAGGCCCTCCAGTACCTCGCGCTCGGGGGACCGCCTGCCGGACTCGATCAGCGAGACATAGCTCGGCGATACCAGGTCGCCGGCCAGATCTGCCTGACTCAGTCCCCGCTCGATCCGGAGCGTCCGCAGGCGCTGCCCGAGCGTCGAGACCATGAGTGCCTCCTACCGCGAAATGGTCGTATACGTCCAGACTCTAGGTGGTCATGGCGTCGAGTCAACACCGGTAGGAACACCAGGTGACCGCGCTACATCAGGCCTTTGTTGTTGTTAACGGCGATCACGACTCGTGCGGGCACCCTATCGGTAGATGACGGTGACGTGGTGGTAGCCGAGCGAGGTCAGCATGCTGTCGAGCATGGCCGTGGTGTTGCGCTGGGCGTCAGCGCGCAGCGGGCTTGTCCTCGCCGCCACGTTAATCCGCTGGTCGGCCGCGATATAGACGGCCTGCTGGCTGTTCGGGTTGCCGGCGAAGAAACTTCCAATGCGGTTGACGAGGCCCTGCTGCTCGGCGAATACGTAGGACTGGCTGACATTGAGCACGGCGGGCTCGAGCTCCGCCCTGGGCAGCCGGATCGTCACCGTGTTAGGTCCCGACACGGTGATCGCGCTGCCCTTGAGGCCCGCAAAATCGACAAAGGCGATCACCGTTCCGGCGCCGATGAACAGGGTCTGGCTGCCCGCGATGAACGAGGGCAGGAAAGAAACCTGCTTGGAGAGGTCGACCACGACCTGGAAGCTTCCGCTGGCTGCCTCGTAACGGCTGAGCGCCGTGATCGACTTCAGCAGCGGGGGCTGGCTGTGCACCGTTGTATGCGTCGCGAACGGATTACGCAGTTGGGGAAGGAGCCGGACAGCCGACAGGACCAGTACTAAGGCCGCCAGCGCTGCGATTGCGCCAGCGACGACCAGGACGCGGCTCATCAGCCGGCCAGAGCCCCAGATCTCGGTCACCGTCACCTCCGCGCGCTCGGGCGCCGACGGCGCCAGCACCGCCGGAACTACCCAGAAGGAAGGCGGAGATTCACGGGCGCCAGCCCGCACTGATTGAGGCGTGCTCTGCCGGGTAGCTGGGGGCCATGACAAGCGGCTGGGGCAGGCGGCGGCCGGCGGCCAGGTGGTGGCGAGTGCGCGGTCCTGCGGGATGCCTGCTGTGGGTGGCAATCCTGGTGCTCATCCTGTTAATGCTGTCGATCTTCTTCGGCGGCTTTCAGCGCGGAACGAAAGCCGCGCCACTGCCGCGGCTGCCCGCCGCGAGCCTGGCTCACACTTTCCCGCGGTTGGCCCAGTTGTAGCGGGCGGAGCCGCGGCCGAGGATCCGGTCGACCGCGGCACTCACCGTGCCGTCTTCGGCCATCAGTCGGCGCATCACGAAGATCATCGTGGGGATAGCCCAGAAATCGCCGCAGATCCACAAGATTCCCGCGCCGATCTGCTGATCGGCGAGAGCGGGCAGGGTGACGCCCGGAATGTGACCGTAGACGGAGTACCACGGGGTGCTGCTGAGGAACCCCATCGCCATGGCCAGCGCCCACATGACGAGGTTTGTCGCAAGCAGCGCGGAAGCCTGGGACACGGGCGTCCACGTGATGCGGAATGGCGATGAGGGGATGAACTGCAACCAGAACAGGAGCCCCGCTGCGAGGAAGCTGCCGTGCATGAGCCAGATGTGCACCGCCGGGTTGCGCTGGCCGAGGTCGTAAAGCGCAGGCAAGTGCCAGAAGATCATTACCGCGTTGAACAGCGCCACTGCGACCCAGGGCCGCAGCGCGAACGCCGCTACCGCCCGCAGCGGCCTGGTCCAGCTGGCAGTCAGCGCCTCCCTGGTGATGGCCTTGCCGCCTTGCCGTGGCAGCGCGTCGAGCAGCGGTTGCCAGGGGGCGCCAGCGGCGATCAGCGTCGGGGCCCCGAACATGAGCAGCAGGTGCTGGATCATGTGCACGAAGAAGTAGTCGTCGGCCCAGTAGTCGAGGGGCGACTGGACCGCAATGAGCAGTACCGCCAGGCCTGCATAGAACCAGATCGAGCGGAGCCTCCGCTGCCGGGTTCTCTCAGGTCGAGACCGGGCGGCGAGCCGGGCGAGCCCGATTTCGTGCCAGACCACGACGGCTATGACGACGATCAGGAACGGATCGAATGACCAGTGCTCAGTCAGATAGCTCATGGGTGCCTCATCGATACATCAGCCGGACGATCCGTAGGGGATGGGCACCTGGACGGTCTGGGCCAGCGTCCAGCCGCCGGTGCCAAGCTGCCAGACGGTCAGGGTTCCGCCATCGACCTCGAGTGCCTGCGGCGCCCCGCCCGCTGCCGCCACGAGAGTCGCGACACGGGTGGAGCTGGATTTCGCCTGCGCCGGGGACGGCGGGGGCAGCACCGGCAGCGTGTCCCACTCGCGGACCTGCCAGCCGATCGTCGCTACCTGGCGGGTGCTTCCGTTCGGCCCAGCCGGGGTGACAACGAGGCTGGCAGTCCCGTCGGCACCAAAGGAAACCGACGGCTGTCCGCCCGCGGCCAGATCCGGGGACAGCAGGGATGCCGACTCTGTCCAGTGGGCGCCGCCGTCTTGCGACCAGGCCGCGACGACGGACGTCGCCCTGCCGCTGCCGACTGTCAGGACGGCGGTCGTCCGTCCGTCCGTCGTCGTAGTTAGCCCGATCACGTCGGTGCCGCGGCTGGCGGGCGATCCGGTGAGCTGCGGCGCAGCTGCGTGCCACGACCCGCCGGAGAACGTGAAAATCGCGGTCACTCCTGCCTTGCTGCAGTTTCCGGCGATCAGCGGTGCACCGGTCGGCGTCCACGCCACGGCCGTGAGTGCGGTCAGTCCGCAGGCGCGGCCGGCTGGCCAAGCGGCCAGCGCGCTCAGCGAGGTGAGCCGGGTCCACGCCGCTCCGACGGCGGCCGCAGCCTCGACGTCACCTGTCTGAGTCAGGGCGAGTAGGCGGCCTGCAGAGTTGCCCGCCAGCGCGCCGGGAACATCTGCCAGTCCGGGGTCGAGCGGCGCTTGAGGTGACCACCGCGCTCCGGCGTCGGCGCTGCTGGCCAGCGGCGAGAAGGTCAGATCCTGGCTTGGCCGGAATCCGGTGACGAGGCTGCCCGCCTCGCTCTGCGTTATGACGAGCCCGCCGTTGCTTGCGACCCCCGTGGGCGTGGCGAGGCGCCAGGCGGAGCCCCCGGCGGGGCGGACGAACAGTTCCCAGAAACTGTTGAGCGCCGATGAGGTGGCGCCCATCTTCACTACCGCCCAGCTGGTCCCGTCGGATCCGCCCAGGGAGGTGGCCAGCGCAGGGCCGGATCGGCCCGGCTCGCCGCTCCTGGCTGCTCCTGCCGGGGGCCGGGATCCGCCGCAGGCGGCTAGTGACAGCAATCCGATCACGGTGAGGGCAGCGACCGGTGCGACACGGCAGCGCCCGGCCTTCCAGAGCGTTGTCGTCATGCCTGCCCCAGGACCTGCTGCGCGCTGGCCGCGAGTTCGGCTGCAAACGACGACTGCGAGCTGGACGTGCCGGGACCCGGGTCGAAGTTGAGCTCGGCCCGGGTGCGGCCGTTCCGGTCGATGACGTAGGCCACGTCATTGTGGGCGGCCATCCCGCCGGCCTGCACAATCTGGGCCGTGACGCCGTAGTCGCTCCAGGTGTGCTGCAGCTGGCTCAGCGAGCCGGTCAGGAACAGCCAGTTGGGCACTGCGGACAGGCCCTCCTGGCGGTCGAATGCGCGGGTGTAGATAACCGAGCGATACTCCGGATTGGCGACGATCGCCACGAGCTGGACGTCGTCGGCGCGGCCCCCGAGCAGCTGGTCCGCGGCGCGGAACTCTTGTGCGATCAGCGGGCAGTCTGAGGTGCACACCGGATCCAGGAAGGTGAGCAGCACGACCTTGCCGCGCAGGCTGGCCAGGCTCACCTGGCCGCCGCGCTGGTCGGTCAGCGAGAACGCCGGGGCGGTGAAGTTCAGCGGCGCGGCGCTGCCCGCAATGGCCTGCGCGATGATCGGCGATGCGGTGGAGCTCGCCTGTGCCATCACCATCGGACCGGCACCCACGAGGACGATCACGGCGGCCCACAGCGCGAACACTGCCCGAATGCCGGCGCCGGCCGCGGCCGGGATCACCGTGTTCGCCAGCCGGGCAGACAGTGTCGGTGCCGTGACGGGTCGAAGGGCCGGCTCGGCAGCCTGTTCCGCCGTTGTCTCGGCGGCTGCGGCAGGCTCGAGGGCGGGCGCCGGCGCGAGCGCGAGGTAGCCAGCCACGGCGAGGAGTGCGACCGGGACCATGCTGTTGGGGTCGGTGCCGAGGCCTCCGAAGAACCCGAAGTCCTCCATCAGCACCCAGTCAGCCAGGCATGCCGCGAGCAGCAAGATCACCGCCGGCTGGAGCACTCGTGCCCGCACGCGGGCGGACTCTGCGTCCCGCATCGCGACGGCGCCGGTCAGCAGCATGATGCCCGTCACGGCGAGCGCGAGCACGGCAACCAGGTTCACGGCGAAACCGTGTGCAGCGGTCAGCGACGCGAAACCGCGCACGATGGCGGCCAGCGCGCGCGGCTGCGGTGTGCCGGCCATCGAGGACACCATGCTGGCCAGCGACCCAGACGGGCCGCCCCAGAAGCCACGCCCAGGCCACGCTTGGAGGACGGCCATGGCGGTGACGAATAGCCCGAGACCACCGAGCAGCTGACGGCCGAGCTGTCCTGACCGCCAGCGGTGCTCGGGCAGCGCTAGCAGAAGCCCGGCCACGCAGTAGTAGAGCACCGCGCCCGGAGCACCGAACAGGAATGTCAATCCCGGCGCGAAGATGCCGCCGAATGCCTCGCCGAACACCCAGACCACCAGGCCCCAGCCGGCGCTGATCAGGCCCGCGACCCGCGACAGCCCGCCCGACGGCGCGAGCAGGAGCCAGGCGCCGATGCCGACCTGGATCCAGACCGCCGCCGCGCCAGCCTCGACCGGGTGGTAGGACCAGCTGGTCGCGCCCCAGCTCACCAGGTGCTGGACCCAGCCCGGTGAGCTGGCCGCACTGGGCTCGATGACCTGCGAAGGCAGTCCGGCCGCCATGGCCGGCTGGGCCTGCAGCAGCCCGTCGAACAGCCAGAGGACGCCCAAGCCAATCCGCAGCACGCGCCGGGCGGTGGTCTCGCTAGGCGAGGGTCCCTGCGGCCCGGGCGCCGGTCGGAGCCCGCGCATGCGGACGGCCGCCCATGCCAGGGCCAGCAGCAGCAGTACCGCCGCGATGATGAGACCCTGATGGAGGAGCGCGGCCTTGAAGGCCGCGACGATGATCGGATTCGTGTCGGACAAGCCCGACTGCATGCCTGGCACGGCGGTCTCCGGTCAGCCTGGCAACGTAGGCGGGGCCACGTTCAATGCCAGCGCCCTGATCGCCTTGTTGATGGGCCCGTCCACCTTCGCGCGCTGCCCGTCCAGGGCGGCCACGTCACGGCTCAGCGCCGCCTGCGCCAGGCTCTTCGCCGGTGTTGTCGTCGCGCCGAGCACCGCGGCCACATCGTCCTGCACGCGCTGGGCGTCCGGAGCAGCCCACGTCACCAGGCCGTTGACGACGTCTTTGAGCCCGAAGCTGTAGAGCGACTGAGGCACCTGGTAGTTCTCCAGATTGTCGATTTGCTCGTTGTTGGCCGGAGAGCAGTTGACTGAGCCCTGCTGCGCGACGCTGATCCCGTCACGGACGTCAGCCGGGTTGCTGGCCTGTCCCGACTCGATCTGCCGCAAGGCGGTGAGCGACTCACCGACGCCGCCTGCGCAGGACTGGATGTCAGCGGTCACGTCGTGAAGGAACCCGCGCAGGTCGGTTGCCCGCTCCGCCTGCGACGGCTTGTGGACGAGCGATACCGCCACGGCGATCGCCACCAGCGCCGCGATCGCCAGCAGCAACCAGCGCGGGGTCCGGCGCACCGGCCAGCCGCTCGGCAGCGTACGGGACCGCCGCGACTGCGAGTCGGTCAGCGAGGACAACGCGATCACCCTCGATCCTGGCT
Source organism: uncultured Actinomycetota bacterium (assembly GCA_963718765.1). Classification (GTDB taxonomy): domain Bacteria; phylum Actinomycetota; class Actinomycetes; order Streptosporangiales; family Streptosporangiaceae; genus JAJYUU01. The sequence goes on along the minus strand of CAVQZV010000010.1, from coordinate 879,060 downwards.
CGGCGACTGGTTCATCAGCGCGACATCCCTGGCCAGTACGCCCGCCGTCAGGGCCCCCATCACATGGGCGACGATCTGGTGCCGGGAGTTGAGGAAAAAGGTCTGCGGCAGCGCGTAGACCCCGTATGACGTGGTGGTGGAGGCCGGGAAGGGGTCCCATCCGATGGGGTAGCGCACTCCCTTCTTCGCGATGAAGCTCAGCGCTGCCACCTTCTGGTCGTTGGCATCGATGCCGACCACGTTGATGTGACCGCCATGAGTTTCGTAGTAACCGGCCAGCAGGGGAGTCTCCCGCTGGCACGGCCCGCACCAGGAGGCGAAAAAGTTCACGATGACCGGCTGTCCCTCGTAGCTCCTGAGCGACACGGTGGCTTCCTGTATGCCGAGTCGCTGCAGCGAGAAGTTCTTGGCGGGTCGTGGCGGGGCAGCCTGGCCGGCCGGGCCGTTTGCAGCGGCGAGGAGCAGTACGACCGCGACCACCACCGCAGCGACCCCGCTGCCGGCGGCTATCTTCGCGCCCCGGCTCATCGCCCGCAGCCGCTGCATTGGTGTCCTGACGTTCGTGGCTTCCCCGCGGGCCGCGAGCGGTGCATCGTCGTGGTCCTGCGCGATCATCGGTGGCCAGGGTACTCGTCGGGCATGCCACTTCCGGCGGGCACCGCGGCAGTCGGCAGCTGTGCGGCGCCCGGCAGCACCAGGGAAGGGGCCGGCGGCAGGCCTGCCGGGAGAATGAGCTCGAACTTGCTGCCCAGGCCTGGCACGCTCGCCGCCCGGACCTCCCCGCCATGGCCCTGGGCGACCGCCTGGACCAGGGAAAGCCCGAGCCCGGTGCCGCGGCGGCCGGTGACCGCCTGCGATCCGATGGAGAACCGCCCGAATACGTGCGGAAGCTCGTCTGCGGCGATTCCGGTGCCGGTGTCCTGCACGATGAGGCTGGCCCGTGCCGAGCCGTCGTCGCTCGCGACGACAGACAGCCGGATGAGGTCGTCTGGCTGGGTGTGCTGGACAGCGTTCTCCAGCAGTGCGTCGACGGCGAGCCCCAGGCGCTCCGCGTCGGCGAGCGCGACGGCCGGCTGCAGCGTGCCAAGCTGCCAGCAGCGGTCGGCGGTCGGCCGCCAGCGCAGCAGCACGTCGGCGATGAAGTGGTCGAGTTCTACCGGTTCCGGGCGCAGAAAGTCCGGGTTGGCCGATGCGGCGATGAGCAGCAGCCGGTCGCTGAGTGCCCGCAGCCGGTTCAGCTCGCCGACGACCACGTGGATGTCACGCTTGTCCTGCTGACTCGCGACGCTGCGGGCCAGCAGCTCGGAGTGCCCAAGCGCGATGGTGATCGGCGTCTTGAGCTGGTGGGACGCGTCCTGCAGGAACCGGCGCTGGTTCGTCAGCAGCCGCTCATTCTCCCGGCTGACCCGGATCAGTTCTGCATCGGCGGCCTGCCGCCGCTGCCCGTGCCACATCATGACCCAGAACAGGGCAGCCATCAGCGGGACCTCGGTCAGCTCGTCTGGCGGCTGAGCGCCATAGAGGACGTCGGTCCCAATCGCGGCGAAGGTGGTCACGCACATCGCTGCCATGAGCCAGAGCGTGCTCGCAGCGCTGCGGACCCGGAAGCTATAGAGCAGCGCGAAGGTGATCCAGATCAGGTGGAACGGGATCGACTCCCAGCGCTGGAATATGAGCATGCCAGCCAGGCCAAGGGACCAGAACAGGACCCAGGTCAGGTCGACCCAGCCCGCCCAGGACCGCAGCTCGTCAAGGTCAGGACGCGTGGCGACCCAGCGGAGAACCGCATGGCGCTCCGTCAGCGAATGGTCACGAGGCGAGTCGATACCCTGCACCGCGCACCGTCTCGATCAGCTCGAACCCCAGTTTTGACCTGATCCTGCGGACACACACGTCGACGACGTTAGAGCCCGGGTCGAAGTCGATACCCCACACCGATGCCAGCAGCGCGCCCTTGGGGACCGATTCACCCGGGTGCTCCATCAGCGTGCGCAACAGCAGGATCTCCAGCCGGGTCAGTGGTACCGGCCCGAGTCCTGCGTCGGCCTGCATCCGGCCGAGATCGAGGACCAGCTGCCCTACTCGGACAATGTCGCCGGCCGCCTGGTCGGCTGACTGCTGGTCGGTCCGCAGCTGAACGCGGACCCTGGCCAGCAGTTCGTCGAGGGAGAAGGGCTTGGTCAGGTAGTCCTTGGCGCCGGCATCGAGCAGGTCGACCTTGACGGTGACGTCGGACAGGCAGGACAGCACGAGGACCCGCTGGTCAGGCCGAAGGCGCCGGAGCTGGCGCAGCACCTGGCGTCCGTCTTTGGCCGGCATCACGACGTCCAGGATGACGAGCTGGTACTCGCCGGACAGGGCGAGCGACAGACCGGTCGCGCCGTCCGGCGCGGAGTCAATCCGGTAGCCAGCGGTCTCGAGCGCCCTGGTTACAAGGTCCCGGATCTGCGGCTCGTCGTCGACGACGAGGATGCGGCTGCGCACCGGCCCGGTGACCACCTGGCTGATGCTCATTGTCTGGTCCACTACCTCAATCGATTGCACCTGCGCCCGATTAGTCCGACGCCAAGACGGTTTACTCCATAACCGGTGTGCCGGTCAAGCCCGTCGCTGGCCCCCAACCTGGGCGTTAGCTGGGAGTTTGTGCTCCGGCCGAGGTCATCGGCGGGGCCGGCGAGGGCAGCGCCGACTATGACAATTTCGTCATACAATGCCGCGATCCTTGCCGGTCCCCCGATAGCGACCGCACCATCGGTTCCGTCATTCGAGGCAGTCAGCCATGCAAGCACGCTTGCGTGGCCTGCCGACAGGCGCGGAAGCGAGGTGATGGCCGGTGTCCCTGCCGGCCCGTATCGCGACACTGCTAGTTGCCTTTCTGGCCGTCGCAGCGCTCGCGGTGTTCGTCGTCGTGCATTACTTCCTGGCGAGTCCGCAGACGGTGGACTTCACCTCAGGCGTGACCCCGGACACCGGCGCCAGCGTCAATGTGGTGATGCAGGAAGACCCGCAGAACACCGTCAGCACCCACCCGGACTGGGTGTCGTACTTCATCCAGAACCCGACCACCAAGCAGTGGGAGCACACCACCCTTTTCAAGGTGCCGGCTGGCAGTACCGTCAACATGACGATCCTGGGTTATGACGGCTGCACCCCGCTGCGCAACCCGGTCTTCGGCAAGGTCACCGGCACCATTGGTGGCGTCGCGTACTTCAATGGCAAGCCGGAAACCGAGCTCAACTCGTGGGGCGCCTGCAACGTCGGGCACACGTTCTCGATCCCCGGCATCAATCTCAACGTGCCGATGGCAACGCCCAACCTCGCGGATGGGCTGTGCGGGACCTCCCCCTGCACATCCGGCCCGGATCGGGTGATGCAGTTCAGCTTCCACACGCCTAAGACGGCCGGCACGTACTTCTGGCAGTGCCGGGTGCCCTGCGGCGGCGGCTTCCTCGACGGGTTCGGCGGTCCCATGCAGACCATCGGCTTCATGACCGGCAACATGGAGGTGGTGTCCTGATGGCCGCGTCTGCTGCCGAGCCCAGTGGCTCATCGGAGCCGACCGGGCGAAATCACGGCCTGTGGATCTTCGCCATCTGGCTGCCGCTCGCGGTGATCGCCGACGTGCTGCTCTACTTCGTGTACGGGCCGCACATGCCCCCGGGCACCATGTCCGACTCCGCCGCCAGCCAGCAGTTCGACATCAAGGTCATGTCTGTGCTGGCCGCACCGGTGATGATCTTCGTGCTGGTCTACGCCATTTACTCGTTCGTCGTCTGGCGGCACCGAGAAGGCGATGACGAGGACGGACCGGCCATCTACGGGCACGCCCGCGTCCAGGCGACCTGGATCACGGTCACCGCGGTGATCGTGCTCTTCCTCGCCGGGTTCGGCAGCTACGAGCTCGCCTGGCCGGGTTTCGCCGGCGCGGGCGCCGGCGAAGGGCCGAGTCCTGTCTGGAAGCCGACCGACGGCACCCCCATCCAGGTGCAGGTCATCGGTCAGCAGTGGCGCTTCACCTACCGCTACCCGCAGTTCGGCGGTTTCGAGACCACCGCGCTGTACCTTCCGGTGGGTGTTCCCGTCCAGTTCAACGTCACGTCGCTGGATGTCATCCACGACTTCTGGGCCTACCAGCTCGGCGTGAAAGCAGATGCCAACCCCGGCGTGAACAACGTCGCGTACACCACACCGAAGCACCTCGGCACCTTCACGGTGCGATGCGACGAGCTGTGCGGCCTCTGGCACGGTGCGATGACCAACCAGGGCAGCGTCGTCTCGGTGACAGCCTTCCAGGCCTGGGCACACCAGACCGAAAACAAGCTGACCTCGATCACCGCCTTGCTGCCGCCATACGCGACCGTCTACGACCCGACGCTCGTCCCGACCATCAACAAGGCCATGGCGAAGGCGGGCATCGTCGGCGCCAACGGCTACTACTACCCGCCGAATGACCCCTCACAGCCATGACGGCAGCGCCGAAGGCCAACGACGAGGGCCAATGACGAGGGCCAATGACGAGGGCCAATGACAAACGCGATGAAGAGGTGACCTGATGGCCATCGAGACACAGCCGGAACGCGCCCAGGGCTCCGGCGGCGGTTCGCCCGCGCATGGCAATGGACGGCGCCCCTGGTGGCGGCGACCCGCCATCCACACCGCGATCGTCGGCGCGGTCATCGGGTACGTGCTCGGCCACCTGCTCGGGAATTTCCTGACCGGTGCGACGGGCGCTGCCAACCAGTACCCCAACGTCGCCCTGTCGGATTCCGAGGACTGGCCGATCGTGCTCGGCTATCTGCTGGCCGTCGTGGGCTGGTTCACGGGCCTCGGGGTGTTTAACGACATCTTCCGGCAGATGCTCGGCAAGCCGTCAAACGGAAATGGCAACGGGCTGCCCGAGCACGAGGCGTCCGGGCTGGCCAGGTACTTCCGGTACTCGCTCGACCACAAGGTGGTCGGCATCCAGTACCTCGTCGGCATGATCATCTACTTCTGCACGGCCGGGCTGTTCGCGATGGCGATCAGGACCGAGCTGCTGTCCCCGACTAACCACGTCTTCACCTCGCAGGTCTACGTGGAGATCGTGGGCGAGCACGGGACCATGATGATGATGCTGATGACCTCGGTCATCGTCGGCCCGTTCGGCAACTATCTGGTGCCGCTCATGATCGGCAGCAAGCGGGTCGCGTTCCCGCGGGTCGAGGCGCTGTCGTTCTGGATTACCCCCATGGCATTCCTGATCCTGCTGTCGGGGCTCTTGCTGGGCGGCTTCCCGTTCGGATGGACGGGGTACGCACCGCTGTCGATCCAGGCCACGGTCGGCGCCGACTCGTACGCCGTGGCGTTCGGGCTCATGGGCATTTCGATGATCCTGGCCGGCTTCAACATCATCGTCACGGTCATCTGCTACCGCGCGCCCGGCATGCGCTGGAGCCGGCTGCCGATGTTCGTGTGGGCCATGTTCACGACCTCGTTCCTGTTCGTGCTCGCGGCGCCGGTGCTGGTCGCCGGCATGTACATGCTGCTGATGGACCGGACCGCGCAGACGGCCTTTTTCGTGGACACCCTCGGCGGCAGCAGCTATCTGTACCAGAACGTGTTCTGGTTCTTCGGCCACCCCGAGGTGTACATCCTGGCGCTGCCGGGCTTCGGCATCGTGTCGGAGATCATCCCGGTGTTCTGCCGCAAGCCGCTGTTCGCGTACAAGGTGGCCGGGGCCGGCATGATCGGCGTCGGGATTCTCAGCTTCTTTGTCTGGCAGCACCACCTGTTCGACAGTGGCATCAACCCGGACATGCGGCCGCTGTTCATGCTGACGACGGAGCTCATCTCGATCCCGACCGGCTTCATCTACCTGGTCGCGCTCGGCACATTCTGGAAGGCGAAGATCCGGTTCAGCGTGCCGATGCTGTTCGCGATCGGGATGTACTTCAACTTCCTGATCGGCGGGGTGTCCGGCGTGTTCCTGTCGGATGTGCCAGCCGACACCACCGAGCACGGCAGCTTCTTCGTGATGGCGCACTTCCACTACACGATCATGGGCGGGCTGATCTTCGCGCTGATGGGTGGCATCTACTACTGGCTGCCCAAGATGACCGGGATCAAGCTCAATAACAGGCTCGGGAAGTGGCACTTCTGGCTGATGTTCATCGGGTTCAACTCGACATTCCTGCCGCTGTTCGCGGTCGGCATGGCAGGCCAGCCACGGCGTGTCTTCGAGTACGCAAGTAACCTGACGGGACTGAACGACTGGGTGTCGATCTCCTCGTACGTGCTGGGCTTCTCGATCCTGCTGTTCGTGATCAACTTCGTCTGGTCGACAGTGATCGTGCGCGAGCGCGAGACCGGCAACCCGTGGCAGTCCCGCGGCCTGGAGTGGCAGATCGCCTCGCCGCCGCCGCCCGGCAACTTCGACCAGGTGCCCGTGGTGCTGTCAGGCCCGTACGACTACGGCGTGAAGGACGCGCAGCCCGTCGCTGACCTGCACCCGCCGGCTGGCGTGGTCACGGCGGCGCTCGCGGCCTACGGTTCAGTAAGAGCGGAGGTATAGGAATGGCCGAGACAACCGCGCCGCCGGCCATGAGCCCGGCGGAGGAAGAGGCTGTCTTTTATCACGAGGCCGCGCTCAACGGGTCCTGGACGGGCGTACGGCTGGCGCTGGGTGCCATGTCGTTCCTGTTCGGCTCGTTCGTGTTCGCATTCTTCTACCTGAAGTCGCTGAACTCCCATCACCTGTGGTACACGGCCGGGTCGCACCCGAAGGCCTGGTACGGCGTGGTGATCACGCTGCTTGTGGTCGTCAGCGCGCTCGCCCAGACCGCGGTGCTGCAGCTCATCAAGCGTGGCAACAAGGCGGCCTGGCAGCGCGGTGCGGTGGTCGCCCTGGTGCTGGGCCTCGCGGCGGTCGTGTTCAGCATCTTGCAGCTGCTCTACCTGCCGTTCTGGCCGGCCGCCAGCGGGTTCGCCAGCGTCTTCGTCGGCTACTGGCCGGTTTACCTGGCCATCGTGCTCTGCATGATGGTCTGGCTGGAGATGCTGATCATGCGGGCCCGGAGCATCCCAGAGATCTCCTTTGTCGAGCAGCCGCCCACCTACGCCGAGGCGTTCGCGGTCCAGCGCTTCCAGGCGTCCCTGAGCGCCTTCACGCTGGCCTGGAACTACCTGGCGGTGGTGGCGGTCATCGCGTGGATCTTGTTCTACCTGGTCCACTAGCAAGCGGCAGATAGGACGTCGGTGTTCGCTCACTGGTCGGCCAGCTGGCCGGTGCTGATCGGCTACGTCGCCGTGGCCGGCTGGCACCTGGCCGGGCTGAGCCACCTGACGGCCAGGGCGCAGCCGAGTGGCTCAGCGCAGCCGAACCGGGTGGAGTTGCGTCGCGAAGCGGTTCTGTTTCATCTCGGACTGCTGGTCGTGACGCTGGCCCTGGCAGGACCGCTCGACTACTGGGCAACGGTCTACATCTGGGTCCGCGCGCTGCAGACACTGCTGCTCGCGGTCGTTGGCCCAGGGCTGATCGTGCTCGGCGCACCCTGGCTGGCCTTCCGCCAGCTGCTCCGTGCGCGGCGCGGCAAGCCTGCTCAGGGCCAGACGAACGCCGTTCCCTTCTGGGTTTCCCGTCCGATCGTCGCGGTGGTCGTGTTCAATGCCGTCGTCGTCTGCTGGCAGGTGCCCGCGCTCTACGACCCGGCGAGGGCGAACGGCGCGCTGGCCCTGGCCGAGCACGTCAGTTACGTGGCCGCCGGCCTGCTGCTGTGGCTGCAGCTGATCTCATCGCGCCCGATCAACGCGCCCGCCACTCCGTTGCGGCGGGTAGGCATGCTCGTCGGCACGGTGGTCGTCTGGACCGTCCTCGGCATGGTGCTGGTGTTCGGTAGCAGCGTGCTCTACCCGGCGTACGCGAACTCCGCGCACCACGTCATGACGGTGCTGGATGATCAGCAGCTGTCGGGCGCGGTCCTCTGGATGGGGATACTCCCGGCGGTGATCACCGCCGGCGTGGCGCTGCTCGTGCAGTGGCTAGACAACGAGGAATCGGCGGACCTGTCGGCGGGGCTGGATCGGCTGCTGGCTCAGCGCCGGGGAGGCTGGCCATCTCGGCCAGTCATAAGGTGAGGCTCATGACTGGTACCAGGAGGCGGCTGTGCATGCGTTGATCGTTGCGGCCATCAACCCCGACAACACGCCGCATGGATACAACTGGACGTACGCGTTCCCCATGCTGCTGTTCATCGTGACCGCGCTCGTGCTCTGGGGCCTGTTCGGCCGTCCGCACCACCGGGTGCCGGCGCGCCCGCTGTTGCCGGGGCTGGCCTCGCGGGTACCCGATGCGAACACGGCCAAGTCGGAGGACAGCGCGGCCGATGACGGTGGCACGCCGCCTGCGGGTGGCGCCGGAGCCAGCCAGTGACCCAGGTTGCCGACGCCGCTGGCGTGGATGTCGCGGGCTCAGCCGGCGACATCCCGGCTGAGGCGACGGCCGTCAGCGGACGGCGGTCCGTCGCCACAGTGGCGCGGGCGCTGTTCCTGCTCACCAAGCCACGGATCATCGAACTGCTCCTGGTTACGACGCTGCCGACGATGCTGCTGGCCAGGCGCGGCCTGCCGAGCCTCGAGCTGATTGCCGTGACACTGATCGGCGGCGCGCTCGCGGCGGGCAGCGCGAACACACTGAACTGTTACCTGGACCGAGACATCGACGCGATCATGCGCCGGACGTCCCGGCGGCCGCTGGTCGCCGCTCCAGGCGGCCGCGCCGCGATCAAGCCGGGTGAAGCACTGGCTTCCGGCATCCTGCTCGGTGCAGCTGCCACGCTGCTCCTCGGGCTGCTGGCGAACTGGCTGTCGGCAATGCTGGCCGACGGTGCGATCGTGTTCTACGTGTTCGTCTACACGATGGTCCTGAAGCGGCGTACCGCGTCCAACATCGTGATCGGCGGCGCGGCTGGCTGCTTCCCGGTGCTGGTCGGCTGGGCAGCCGTCACCGGTACGGTGTCCTGGCCGGCAATCGTGCTGTTCGCGGTCATCTTCTTCTGGACACCACCGCACTTCTGGGCGCTGGCAATGAAGTTCAAGGAGGACTACGCGTCCGCAGGCGTGCCCATGCTGCCGGTTGTGGCGACGGCACGCACGGTGGCGCGCAAGATCCTCATTTACTCCTACGGCATGGTTGCGGCGACGCTGGCACTCACGCCGTACGCAGGCTGGGCGTACGGCGGGTGCGCGCTCGGGCTCGGCGTCTGGTTCCTGGCCGAGGCACACCGGCTGCGCGGCCGGGTGGCGGGCGGCTCGGCGGCCGCGCCGATGCGGCTGTTCCACTTGTCCATTGCGTACCTGACCCTGCTGTTCGCCGCTGTCGCGGCCACCGCCGTCCTGCCCTGGCACGGATAGCCGGATGGCAGTGACCACCGGGCAATCTGGCGTTCCCGCGGAGGCGCGCTGGCACGTGCTGCTGCGGCCGCGGTGGCTGGGCTGGCACGCTTTCGTGGTCGTCGCCACGGCGGGGATGCTGCTCCTGGGTAACTGGCAGCTGCACCGGGCCGAATCTGGCAACGAGCTCAGCTGGGCGTACACCTTCGAGTGGCCGCTGTTCTCGGCGTTCACCATCTATTTCTGGATCAAATCGCTGCGGGACGAGCTGCGCGGGCACGGCCCAGCCGCTGCGGTCGAGCCTGACTCTGCGGCAACGACTTCCCCGGTCACAGGCACGACCACCGCAGCGACGGCTCCGGCGATGACGGCGAGCGCGGCTGCCAGCGCCGTCGAGACGGGGCCTGCTGCTCCCGTCGGCAGGAAGCCCGCCAGCTGGGACGCGACCAGCTGGGACGCGGCCAGCTGGGACGCGACGAGCCGGGATGCTCACGCGGATGGGGCGGGCCAGCCGGTCGAGGTCGCGCGCGCGACACCGGCGGACGGCGAGGCTTATATGGCAAGGCTCCTGGCCGAGGTCCGGGGCCCGAGCCGCCGCCGCAGCCGGAGCTGACGATCGCCCGGCGCAGCCGGTACCCTCAGGAACCGTGAGCTGGGCCGCGGAACATGCGCAGTCCGTCTTCGAAGCGCTGGACGGCGCATTCCCGGGCGACGGAATCGTGGTGGCCGTGGCAGCCATCGACGCCGCCGGGTCTGTTTTAGCCGCGAGCGACGGCATGCCAGCTGACGGCCGCTTCGAAATCGGATCGATCACCTCGCCACTCACACCTCGGGCCTGCCGCGCCTGGCTCCGAACCAGCCGACGATCAGGCCTAATCCCTACCGGAAATTCTCGGCCGAGCGGGCCGAGAAAGGGCTGCGCGCTACGATCCGGACGCCGGGCTCGCCGCGTGTCTACTCGAACTTCGGCTACCAACTGCTGGGGCTAGCCATCGAGAGGGCGAGCGGCTATGCATATCGGGACTTCCTGGCGCGGCGGTTGCTGGAACCCCTGGCGATGAGCTGCTCCGGCATTGGCAGGGACAACGGCGGTACCCGGCTGACCGGGCACGCACATCGCCGGCCGGTCACACGCTGGGACTTCGCGCTGCCGGGGCCGGGCGCGGTCGAGGCCAGCATCGGTGACATTGCCCGCTACCTATCCGCGTGTCTGTCGCCGCCGCCCGGCCCGCTCGGCGCGGCGATGGAACTCTGTCAGGTGCCCCGCGTCCCCATCGACGAGCGGCGCGCCAGCGGGCTGGGCTGGACAATCGCGGGCGGCAGGCTCTGGCACAACGGGGGAACGGGAGGGTTTGCCGCCTCCGTCGGCGTCGATCGCCCTGCCGGGCGCGGGCTCGGCGTGCTCGTGAACACCGACGGCAGGTCGGCCGCGGTACTGACGGACGCAGTCGTGATCGCCCTCACCGGCCGCAAACCGGGCGCATAATTGCCTGAAAGCACGACCGCGTCGTCGAGGCGGCCCGTTGCCGGCTTCTCTCGGAGCCGCCATCGCGCCAAGGGATCCGACCAAGTTTCGGCTGGGGCCTCGCCCGCCGCCCATGCCGGAATTTAGAATTGGGTTCTACTACTAGCGCAGCGCAGGAATCTGGGAGGCCGCCATGGCATGGGATTTCTCGACCGAGCCAGAGTTCCAGAAGCAGCTCGACTGGGTCGCCGACTTCTGCGCGAACGAGATCGAGCCGCTCGATCTGGTCTTCCCCGGCGCCGCCTGGTCGCGGAACCCGAAGGCCCTGGCCCTGGCCGATCCCCTCAAGCAGCAGGTGAAGGACCGCGGGCTGTGGGCGCTGTTCCTCGATACCGATCTCGGCGGCCCTGGCTTCGGCCAGCTCAAGCTGGCCCTGCTCAACGAGATACTCGGACGCTACCGGTCGGCGCCGGTGATGTTCGGCACTGCGGCGCCCGACACCGGCAACATGGAGATGCTGGCCGCCTACGGCACGCCGGAGCAGAAGGAGCGCTGGCTCACCCCGCTGCTGAACCAGGAGATCTTCTCCGCCTACTCGATGACCGAGCCGCAGGGCGGGTCGGACCCGAACCTGTTCAAGACACACGCCCTGCGGGACGGCGACGAGTGGGTGATCAGCGGCGAGAAGTGGTTCACCAGCGCCGGCGAGCGGGCGGACATCATCTTCGTCATGTGCACGAACGGCATGTTCGTCGTGCCGCGCGAGACGCCCGGTGTCGAGATCATGGGGTATCCGCGGCTGCACAACCACATCCGGTACAACAACGTCCGGGTGCCGGCCGACCACCTGCTGGGGCCGGAAGACGGCGCCAAGGTGCTCGCTCAGCGCCGCCTCGGCGGCGGCCGGATCCATCACGCGATGCGCACCGTGGCCCAGGTCAGGCTCGCCTTTGACATGATGTGCGAACGGGCGCTGTCCCGGCAGTCGCACGGCAAGGTGATCGCCGAGCATCAGATGGTGCAGGAGGCGATCGCCGACTCTTACGCCGAGATCAACATGCTCCGGCTGCTGGTGCTGTGGACCGCGTGGACCATCGACAACTCGAGCACGCGCGAGGCGCGAACCCAGATCGCCGCGTGCAAGTACACGATGGGCAAGGTGCTGCGCGAGGTCAGCTACCGGGCGCTGCACATCATGGGCTCGCTCGGCACCACGAACCTCACGCCGCTGCAGGCCATGTACGCGGGCGCGCCGACCATGGCGATCGCCGACGGGGTCGACGAGGTCCACAAGGTGACAGTCGCGCGCAACGTGCTCAAGGGGTACGAGCCGCACGAAGGAATGTGGCCGACCGAGTACATTCCCGCCAAGCGTGACCAGGCCCGGAAGAAGTTCGAGAGTCTCATCGAGGCCGACCCGGAGCTCGCGGCCTGGGCGGACGCCGCGGTGCGTCACGCCGAGAGGGGCTGAGCATGGAGATCGCCGGCCGGGTCGCGATCGTCACGGGCGGCGCTAGCGGGGCGGGCCGGGCGATGGCGCTGGGGCTCGCCAGGCGCGGCGCGGCGGGCGTGGTGGTCAGCGACGTGGACGCCGACGGTGCCGCCACGGTCGCGGCGGAGATCGAGAAGGCTGGCGGCCGCGGGTTGGCCATCGGCGGAGATGTCTCTCGGCAGGAAGACATCAACCAGCTGGTAACGGGGTGCGAGGCCGCCTTCGGCCCGGTTTCCCTGTTCTTCTCGAACGCCGGGATCATCGTCGCCGGCGGCCCGGAAGCATCGGACGAGGCGTGGTCGCGGATCTGGGCGGTCAACGTCCAGAGTCACATCTACGTGGCGCGGGCCGTGCTGCCCGGCATGCTGGCCAGGGGTGAGGGTTATCTGCTGATCACGGCATCCGCGGCGGGCCTGCTGACGCAGCTTGGCTCAGCGCCGTACGCGGTGACCAAGCACGCCGCGGTCGCGCTCGCGGAGTGGCTGTCCATCACCTACGGCGACCAGGGCATCCGGGTGTCTTGCTTGTGCCCGCAGGCGTTCACCAGCAACCTGCTGAGCACGAGCGTTCGGGAGCTGGGTGGCGCGCCGCCGATCGACGGGACCCGCGGCGGCTCTGCACAGGCGGCCGTCGATGGCGTGCTGACTGCCGAGCAGGTCGCAGAATCCGCGATCGACGCGATCGGCACCGAGCAGTTCCTGATCCTCCCGCACCCGGAGGTCGCGACCTACGAGCGGCGCCGGGCCGATGACCGGGAACGCTGGCTGCGCGGCATGCGCCGGATGCAGGCTCGGCTCGCCGGCCCAGCCTGACCCGGCACAGCCTAGGCGCGGGCAGCCCGCGCGCGTCGAGAGCGTCTCGCATGGTCCGTGCTCTCGGGGTGGCGAAGACGAACTTTGCCGATCATGGTGGTCACGTCGAGCCGGATGAGCGGAAATCCCGGAACGGGCGCCTGCAGACGGGAGCTGACACCGCCGCGATGCTTCACGATCTGCACGCCGACGCCGCGCGGCACGATGATGGTGATGGAGCCCCCAGCCGCTGTAGACGTGCAGGTCGATGACGTGGTCGTCGAACTCAGCGTTGGTCAGGTCGAGTCTGACACTGCCAAGATCAGCGCTGACGTGCGTTTCAGCGGCCAGCTGCCACGTGTTTGTGAGCCGCAGGCGTCCCATGCCAGAGTGGATCTCTATTGGCTTGGACAGGCGCCGGTCCGGGCTGGTGAAGGAGACGGGCGGCGGCAGGGACCGGACGACCTCGGCTAGCTCGGCGTCGGTTCGCGCGGCAAGCATCCCGGCGAGGCCATCGTCGAAGCGCGCCGCGTCGATGTGGCCAGCGGCGTACAGCTCCTGGAGGAACTCGGTGGCCCGCTCCTGATCATCTGCGCGCATGGGACGACCCTGGTCGGATGCTGGTGCAGTCAGGCTAACGGACCGCTAGCACGAACCGCCCACGGAAGCGGATGTACCTGCCGTGGTGAACCCGCACCTTGACGGTGGATCACCTGCGTCCATAACATCCCGGCATTGCCGGCCAGCATGGGCCGCGCTAAGGATCGTGCGAGGGCCGGGAGGACTGCGCCGTGGGAGAACTGTGGCAGAGTAGCGCGGCAGAACTGGCAGCCTTGATCCGCGGCCGCGAGGTCAGCAGCCGCGAGGTCATCCAGGCGCACCTGGATCGGATCGAGGCGGTCAACCCGCATCTGAACGCCGTCGTCCGCGTGCTGCCGGACCAGGCCCTCGCAGCCGCGGACGCGGCTGACCGGGCGATCGCGGGCGGATCGCCGCTTGGCCCGTTGCACGGTGTGCCCTTCACGGTCAAGGAGAACATCGATCTGGCTGGTACGGCGACCACTCAGGGCGTTCCCGCTCTTGCTGAAGCAGTCGCGCCCGTCGACGCGCCTCAGGTCGAGCGGCTGCGTGCGGCCGGTGCCATCCCCATCGGCCGCACGAACCTGCCGGACTTTGGCCTGCGCGTTCACACCGATTCGGCACTGCATGGACTGACCCGCAACCCGTGGAATCCGGCGCGCACCGCAGGCGGGTCCAGTGGCGGCGAAGCTGCGGCGCTGGCCACCGGGATGAGCCCGCTCGGTCTGGGCAACGACCTCGGCGGATCGCTGCGCAACCCTGCGCACTGCTGCGGCATCGCGTCGATCAAGCCTTCTACTGGCTCCGTGCCGGCGGGGACGGTGATCCCGGCGTTCGAGAACCTGCCGATGGCACTCCAGCTGATGGCCGTCGAAGGAGTCCTGGCGCGCAGAGTCGCCGACGTCCGGGCTGGCTTCACAGCTATCGCGGGCCAGCACCCGCGGGACTCGCTGAGCGTTCCCGCGGTGTTCACCGAGCTGGACCGGGCCCGGTTGCCGAGGATCGCCGTGCTTCCCGAGCCTCCCGGTGGCAGCACTCACCCAGGGGTGGCCGCTGCGGTTCGCCGCGCCGCTGATGCGCTCGCCGATGAAGGCTTCGAGGTCGCCGAGGCGATCCCGCCGGACTATGAGCTGGCGCTGGAGCTATGGAGCGCGGTCCTTGCCCCTGACCTGCGAATAATGAAGCAGGTACTCGACCAGTTCATGGGCGCAGACGGCCGCACGTTCCTGGGCAACGCGCTTGACGTCCTCCCCGCCTCGGACTTGGTTGGATGGGCAAGGACGCATACAGCGAGGCACGGGCTCGCTCGCCGTTGGAGCCTCTGGTACCAGGAGTACCCCGTCCTGCTCAGCCCTGTCTGGTCCCAGCCCGCATTCCTCGTGGGTCTTGACGTGGCTGGCCCCGACGGCGCTCGCGAGACGCTGGAGCTGATGCGGCCGGTACTTCCGGCCAATCTGCTCGGCACCCCCGCCGCGGTCGTGCCCGCGGGCATGGCCGACGGGCTCCCCGTCGGCGTCCAGGTCATGGGAGGCAAGTACACCGAGCTTCGCTGCCTGTCCGTGGCCGAGGTCATCGAGCGGCGACTCGGCACGCTCACCCCCATCGAACCGGTCGCGGTCTGATGCACTCTGTGCCTTCCTCGGCTACCGCCCGCAGGTCAGCTAGGAGCCGCTGCCGTACGGCCGGGTGAGGATCTCCAGCAGGTGACCGTCCGGGTCTGCGAAGTACACCCCGCGGCCGCCGTCCCTGTGGTTGATGGCGCCTGGCCGTGTTCGTCCCGGGTCGGCCCAGTACTGCAGGCCCTCGTCGCGGAGCCGGTCAAACGCAGCGTCGAACTCTTCCTCACCCACCAAGAACGCGTAGTGCTGCGGCGTGATCGGTCCGGTGGTCTCGGCGAAGTCCAGCGAGACATTGTTATCTGCTTCAACCACCAGAAAGTGCGCGAATCTGACTGGCGCCTGCAGGCCAAGGATGCCGGTCAGGAAGTCCGCCGACCGCTGCTGGTCGCGGCACGAGACGATGGTGTGATTCAGTTGCACGCCCATCCTCATGATTGTGCTCCCGATCCGGTGCCGTAGCGACCAGCCCGCACGACCCGGCCGGGCCAATTCCGGCGCAGGTAACCCCCGTATCCGATCACCGCGATCAGCGCGACGAACAGTCCAAGCCCGATCTGCCATCCGCGGGTCAGGCCGGGCGGGTAGATCACTCGGATCAGGTAATGCGAGATGAACCCGCCGCGATATCCGGCCTGGCCGCCTCGGCGGAGCAGGTAGTTCTGCAACGCCGTGAGGGGGCAGGCGAACCCGGCCAGCTCCACCAGCGCGCCATACACCATCGCCGGAAGCTGCACCCAGATGATGCGCGGCCAGCGCCAGGTCAGGAAGGAGCCGACGACCACGAAGCCGATGAACAGCGCGTGGACGACGAGCACGAGGTCAGCGGCAATCAGGTACCACATAAAGGTTCATCGCCAGGCTCATATCTTGGGGCACTCTTCCTATGATCGGAGCGTGACGCTGCGGCAGTCCATGGTCGTCATTGCGAGTGGCTGTCGCGCTACCCGCCCGATGGTCAGGCGTTTCTGATCCGGTCCAGGATCTGCGGGTTCACGAGCTGGTCCGGAATCGTCTCGGGACCGGTCATGAACCCGACCACCAGCGGGAAGACCTCCGCGTCCATGCTGGCCATCTTCTGCCCGAAGAACGCAAGCCGGGCCGTCCGATTCTCCGCGTCCTCGGCGTAGGTCGCCGAGACGACATCGCCGATCAGCCTGAGCCTTCGCATCCGCTCGTATCGCTCTCGTCCGTACGGTGCGAAGTCTGCTTCCGTGCGGGCGCCGTCGAGAATGAGGTCGCGGATAATCCGCGCATCGCGCATAGCGATGGATAGCCCTTGGCCGATGATCGGATCGTTGTGTCCGGCGGCGTCGCCAACGAGGACGACGCCATCGGCGAACGGCGTGTCAGTCCATGTGTCGTCGCCCGGGTAGGTGGCACAAGGCCCGGCGGGAGTCCCTGCTGCCACCAGGTCAGCCAGCGGGTAGCAGCCCGGTTTCCATGCCGCCAGGAGCTGCGCAGCGGCGTCGTGCCCGGCGAAGCGGCGCTGCCCAGACCGGCCGAGGGCGACATAGAGCCGGGCGCGGCCGCCACCCTGGCGGAACATCAGCAGCATCAGGTCGCCCTCGGCAACCATGACGTCGTGCTCCTCGGGGATCCCGGTCAGCCCGTCGACGAGCAGTCCGGTGATGTAGTTGACCGGATCGTCGCGCTGCAACGAGATGCCGGCCTGGCGCCGGACCGTTGATGAACGGCCATCCGCCCCCACGGCGAGCCGAGTACGCACCTCCCCGGCCCGGTCGGACGAGTAGCTGATCAAGACGTCCGGTCCGCGGCTCAGCTTGATGTCATGAACGCCCCGGATTACCGTGGCTCCGGCCTCCGCCGCCGCTTCGATCAGCGCCTGGCAGGCGTCTGGGTGGCGCATGTTCAGCGCACCAGGGATCCCCTCAATCATCATCGACATGGGTAGCGTCGCTGGCTCGCCGAGGCCCTCGACGTATTGCATCCACGCCGGAGCCACATGCGCCCCCGCGTCCAGCAGAAGCTGCTCGACACCAAGGTTCCGGGCTTCCTGCACTCCCCAGGGCAGCATCGACTCACCCCGGACACGGTCCGCGTACTCGAGGCTCGACTCCAGGACCGTCACAGTCCGGCCCGCTGAGGCCAAGGCGTAGGCGAGCGCGGAACCCGCGATTCCGCCGCCCACGATCACGACGTCCGAAGCGTCCATAATCGACCCCCTTGGCGCGGTTACCGGCGTCAACGGCGCGCAGCGGATCCCGCTGCTGGATCACCAGGCATTGTTGTAGCAATCAAAGTTGTAGCGCGGTTGCAGCGCCTTAGTGGCACAGCCTAGGCCAGGGCATTAGGAGACCAGGGCAATGCGAGCAGCAGTCGTGGCGGAGCTGGGCGGGATCGACTGCGTGGAGCTGGCTGAACGGCCGGATCCAGCACCCGCGGCGGGGCAGATGCTGGTCAGGGTCCACGGCGCGCCAGCTTAACGGATTAACGGCGCAACCTAGCCGGGCAACGCCGCCCGCCGGCGGCTCAGGAACCGGATCTGTGCCGGGCTGTCGGTGTGGCCGATGGCGGACTCGTAAGCAGCCGCCGCCTCTGCGTTGCGGCCAAGACGGGCGAGCAGCTCGGCTCTGATGCCGTGCAGCAGGTAATAGGCGTCCAGGTCGAGTTCATCGACGAGCCGCAGGGCAGCGGCGGGGCCGGCGACCTCGCCAACCGCGACGGCACGGTTCAGCCGGGCCACTGGGGTTGGCGTCAGCGCGACCAGCTGGTCGTAGAGCGCGAGAATCTGCTGCCAGTCGGTCTGGTCTGCTGTCGCGGTGTCGCTGTGCACCGCGTTGATCGCGGCCTGGATCTGATACGGACCTGGCTGCCCCCGGCGCAGGCAGCGCCGCACCAGTGCCTGGCCCTCAGCGACGAGGTCGGCGTCCCAGCGGCTGCGATCCTGGTCGGCGAGCAGCACCAGGTCGCCGTCAGCCGTCGTGCGGGCGAGGCGCCGGGACTCGATGAGCAACATCAGTGCGAGCAGGCCCGTTACCTCGGGCTCGTCGGGCATGAGCTCCGCGAGCATCCGCCCCAGCCGGATCGCCTCAGCGCACAGGTCGGCGCGGATCAGGTCGTCGCCCGAGCTGGCTGAGTAGCCCTCATTGAAGATCAGGTACACGACCGCCAGCACGGCGGCTAGCCGGTCCGGCAGGTCGGCCTCGGCCGGAATCCGGTACGGGATTCCGGCGTCGGCGATCTTGCCCTTAGCCCGAACCAGGCGCTGGGCCATCGTCGGCTCGGGCACCAGGAATGCACGTGCGATCTCGGCGGTGGTCAGCCCGCCGAGCAGCCGGAGCGTGAGAGCGACGCTCGCAGCGGGCGCCAGCGCGGGGTGACAGCAGGTGAAGATCAGTCGCAGCCGGTCGTCGCGCACGGGTCCCTCCTCGGCCTCGCTGCGGCGCGGCTGCCTGGTGTCCGCCGACTGCGGGTCCTGCCCGGCGAGCAGCAGTGCCTGCACATATTTATCGGCCCTGGCCATCTCCCGGCGCCGGTGGTCGATGCCCTTGTTGCGAGCGGTCGTGATGAGCCAGCCTGCCGGGCTGGGCGGCAGCCCGGTGACGGGCCAGCGCTCCAGCGCTGCGGCGAATGCGTCCTGGACTGCGTCCTCGGCGAGGTCGATGTCGCCGAAGACGCGAACCAGGACCGCGACGGCACGCCCGTACTCCTGGCGGAAGGCGCGTGCGACGTCGGCTGCCGTGACCGGCTCGGGCGGCACGGCTGGTCAGCTCACGACGTCCGCCAGCGGCCGCACCTCGACTGGCAGGCCGGTGATGTCGCAGAACTTCCGGGACCAGGCCAGTACCTGGTCGAGATCCTCAGCACGGAGGACAGTGAAACCGCCGAGATGCTCCTTGCCCTCGGTGAAGGGGCCGTCGGTGATGACGGCCTCGCCGTCGCGGACGCGCAGCACGGTTGCTGTGCTCGGTGGCTGCAATCCGCCTGTAAATACCCAGGCTCCGGCGGCCTCCAGCTCGTGGCGCCATGCGGCGACGCGCTCCATGATCGGGCCGAGCACCTCGGGTGCAGGCGGGGCTGTGTCGGGCTGGTAGACGCTGATCAGGTACTGCTTCATGGGGCACCTCCGTGCTGCCCTGAGCCGCTGCGGATGGCGGCTTCCGCCACCTACACGAACGAAGGGATGGCAGATCGACACCTCAGGCCCCGGCGGACAGCACCTTCCTCGGATGAGAGCCGTCCACGTAGCCGACGAACGGCGGATAGATGCCGTAGCCGAGCAGCTCCTGCAGCCGGTCCGGCAGTTCCCTGGCGACCTCTCGGGGCACAGCGAGGCAGTGATTCTCCTGCTGGCGCAGCCAGCCGGCCGCGTACTCGAGAATGACGCCGAGCCGCGGCGCCGAGGTCCGATTCGCTCCGCCGCCGTGCCACAGACTGCCGAGATAGAACATGGCCGAGCCAGGGGCGAGCACCGCCATTTCGACCGGGTCGTCGGGGCCCGGGACCCGGCCGGGTGGCCACGCGTGACTGCCCGGGATGAACCGGGTCGCCCCGTTCTCGGTCGTGAACGGATCGAGCGGCCACATCGTGTTGACCACGAGCGGCGGGTGCGGCTCGGGAACCGGGTAGATCGAGTCGTCGCGATGCAGGATCTGCGCTTTCTCCCCCGGTCCGATTCGGATGCCAACGGGGGCGCTCAGCTGGTAGTTGCCGAGTACCTGATCGAGCACGGCCAGCAGCAGCGGATGGACGGCCGCCTGGTCGAACGTCCTGGTCTTGGCGAACAGTGCGTACACGCGCTGGGTGGTAAAGCCCTCGAAGGCGTTCCGCCCGGTGCGGGTGGCAGACAGCACCCTGTCCAGATCGGCTCGCGCGGCGTCCAGCCCGGCGTCGTCCATCATCCCGGTCACGACCACGTAGCCGTCAGCGACCAGCCGCCTGGCCACCTCCGCGCTGTCGGAGGTCGCGGGAATCGTGGCTTTCATCAGCCCGAGCCTAGCGGTCGTCAGGTCGCGGCGAGGGCGGCCGCCACGTTGTAGGACATGTGCCGCGGATGCACCAGCAGCGCCCTGGCCAGCAACCGGATCTGCTGCCGGAGCGGCATCACCATGTCCTCGCTGTACCGCCACGCCGCCACCTCGTCGCCCCCGAACTGGCCCGTCATGGACCGTCGGAACCGGCGAGCGTCGCCGCCGTCCCCGCGCCAGGTCGTCAGCCAGGCCTCGAGGTCGGCGTCGCGGTCGAGCAGCGTCCAGCTCATGAGCTGCTCGCCGATCTGGCCCGCTGCATCCACCACGAATGCGTCCCGGCCCGCGCCGGAAATGCCGTGAACTCTGCCCTCGGTCCGGTGCCCATGGTGAATGCTGGCGGAGCTGAACCGCGCTCCGACAGCCAGCGCGGCGACAGCGTGCCCCGCCTCATGCCAGGCGGTCCGCACGGCTGCCTGCCGCGCCGGCGCCAGGCTCGGGTAGCAGCCGCAGTCGTAACGCTGACGGATCCACCTGGTGTGCACGATGGACTCGTCGTCGTACCTGACAAGCGTGCGCAGCTCGTCCCGGATGGTAGCCAACGCCCGCCGGTCCGCGGGTGTCAGCGTCGTCATGTGCGGCAGACTACGTCGTAACCCCTGGCGGCGGGGAGCGGAGGCGAGATGGCGGACCGGCTCACAGCGCATGGCCTGGAGAATCTGCGAGAAGCCGCGGCGCGGCACGTCGGTCCGGACCTGGTGCCCGGCGTGGTCGCGCTGGTGGCCAGCGGCGATCAGGTGCACGTGGAGACCCTCGGAACATTGTCGGTCGGCGGGCCTGTCGTCCAGCGGGACTCGCTGTTCCGGATCGCCTCGATTTCGAAGCCAGTAACGGGAGCGGCGACACTTGCGCTGATCGAGGAGGGCCTGATCGGCCTGGACGAGCCGGTGGATACTCTGCTGCCCGAGCTGGCAAGCCGGCGGGTGCTGGCGCGCCCGGACGGGGCGCTAGACGACACAGTCCCGGCTAGGCGGCCCATCACCACGCGCGACCTGCTGACCTTTACGTTCGGCTTCGGCATGGTGGCCGAGATGTTCCTGGCAGCGGAGCAGTGGCCGGTGATGACAGCCGTGACTCGGCTCCAGCTCGGGGCGATCGGCCCACCAGACCCGGCAGGTAAGCCGGATCCGGACACCTGGATGGCTCGGTTCGGATCGCTGCCCCTGATGGCGCAGCCCGGTGAGCGGTGGATGTACAACACGGGCGCGCATGTGCTCAGCGTGCTGCTCGCGCGGGCGGACGGGCAGTCGTTCGCCGACGTGCTGCGAACCCGGGTCTTCGAACCGCTGGGGATGGCCGATACTGCCTTCTGGACAAGCCAGACTGATCGGCTGGCGACCGCCTATCAGGCGACCCGGGGCGGACTGGAGGTCGCCGACCCGCCAGACGGAGCATGGAGCAAGCCGCCGGCCTTCGAGGACGGCGCGGCCGGGCTGCTGTCCACGGTCGACGACCTGTACACATTCGCCCGGATGCTGCTGACTGGCGGGGCCCCCGTGCTGGCTCCCGAGTCGGTCGCGGCGATGACCATCGATCAGCTCACCCCCGAGCAAAAGGCGCGCGGCGGTCTGGGCTTCGGCTTCTTCGACCACCAGTCCTGGTCATACTGCCTGGCGGTGCAGGACACCGGTGCGTTCGGATGGAACGGCGGCTGGGGCACATCGTGGCTGGTCGATCCCGTCAAAGATCTGGTCGTCATCGTGCTGACGCAGCGCATGCTCGACTCGCCGGAGCCGCCGCCCTTGCATCGCGAGATTCAGGCGGCCGCTTATGCGGCACTCGCCGCTTACTAGCCCGTTACCTGGCTAGGGCACCCATCGGATCCCAAGCGGGCAGCACGATGGGAGGCGTCGCCAGCGCTTGCTGCAGTTCCTCGGGCAGCGCGCTGCGGCGCGCGGCGATCTCGAACACGTACTGGTCGAACCACGAGTCCTGCATCGTGTAGAAGCCGTCTTTGCCGCGATCGGTGCCCCAACTGTTCTCCACCCGCCAGCGGCGAATGGCGCCGTCGAGCACATCCACGCCGGTGAACAGCATGGCGTGCGTCATCTGCGTCTCGTGGAAAGCGAGCCGCTCGGCCTTGTCCAGGCTGAATTGGGCGTCGTAGACAGCGGGCAAGTCGAAGAGGTTGGCGTCCCAGAACCCGTAGTCGTTGCTCATCATCTTGCCGACGTCGCAGCCGAACCACACCGGCTCGCCGCCCTGGATTGTCTGTGCGGCGATGTCCTTGATCAGCTTCATGTCGACGTTGAGGTAGATGACCGGCGGCCCGCCGACCACGTTGCCGAGGTACTCGACGGTAAACGTGCGACCGACCGGGCTGGTCGGGCGGGGATCGTGGACCAGGCAGACATAGTCGTCGAGCGGCAGGTCCACGTACTTGGCGGCGAACTCCTGGGGGGTCAGCACGCCGTCCCGGTGGAACTGCTTGTCCTTGTCGGTCCACTGCCAGTCGAATCGCTCCGGCGGCGTGCCGAGGTGGATGCAGAGGACACGGTGGATGGTACGGATGATCTCAGCTTTCTCGGCACGGGCGGCCTCGGTGCCGCCGGCGTCGGCCGCCTCGCGCACCGACTTCGCGCCCTGGCGGAGCTGGTATCTCAGCACCGAGTTCATCCGGGCGGTGTTGCTCGAGCTCTGCGTCTCGGGCATCACTGCCTTGGGTACGAGGCCGTGCTTGGCGACGACGGCAGCGAACATGTTCCACTGCCCGCCATCGCCGGCTACCGAGTCCAGGAGGAAAGCGACGGTCCGGTCATCAACGTCGCGGCCGGCCGTCTCGATGATGGCCTCGAGGAAGTAGTTGGCCCGCTCGACCTTGTCCCAGAACATGGCGTGGTTCTGTGAGAACTCGAAATCCTTGAGGCCGGTCTTGCGCATGACGCCGACGCGCAGGAGATTGAGGCCGGCGAACAGCCAGCAGCGGCCGCTCCGCTCCTGGTTGGTGACCTTCCAGTCGTCGAGGTGGGTAGACAGCGAGTGGTCGATGCTGTTGATGATCTCCCGGTTGATCGCCACGTCATCGACCGTGACCCTGGTGACAGCGTTCTGAGTGAGCCGGTAGACCGGATTGGCCGCGAAGTCCTTGCGTAGCAGTTCCAGATCGGCCGCTGCCAGCGTCGCATCCATCCGGCGTCCCCTTGTCCTGAGCAGTTATCCCTTCACGGTACCAGCGCCGCGCGAGTCGGGCATGGCGCGCTTTGACCGGGAACATGCGTGAACGGCAGGAGATCAGCCTTCGTCAGAAGATGATGAAGAACAGCAGACGCCTCGCCCGCCAGGTCCAGATCCGGTAGTCATAACGTCCGGCGAGCGCGCCCAGAACCAGGGCGAGGAAACCTGCCAGGATCTGGCCGCCGAACAGGCGCTCAAGCCGCCGATCACAAGGATCGTTGTCCAGCCAGCCCACAGCAGGCCGTACCCAACGCGCTTGTTGTTGCTGAACCCATTCTTACGGCCTGTGCGTCATTGAGAAATGAGGCCGCTTAATGCCCGGACAGTTTCAGGCTTAGGTCTTCCGGGCGCGGCTCGGTGCCACCCGGGGCAGCTCGCCGGGCTGCTTCGGGTACACCGGAGGCCACGGGGCGTCCGGCAGGCCCGCCTCGGCGTCACGCTCGGCCATGGCCAGGAACGGCTCGAGCGACTGCGGGTCGTCGTTGATGCCCAGCCACGGGTCTCCGATGCTGTCGAGCCGGGCAGGGAGCGTAGCAATCGTGAACTGATCCGGGTGGATATCGCTGACCTCGGCCCAGCTCAATGGCGTCGATACCTGCGCCCCAGGCCGGGGCCGGACCGACCACGCGCCGAACACGGTCTTATGCGGCGCATTTTGATTAAAGTCGACGAAAACTCGCTGGCCCCGCTCCTCCTTCCACCAGGCCGCGGTGATCAGCTCCGGCCGTCTCCGCTCGAGCTCGCGCGCGATCGCCACCGCGGCGCTACGGACCTGGTAGGAGTCCCAGCGGGGCTGCAGAAGGACATAAACATGCAGACCGCGGTTCCCCGTCGTCTTCGGGTAACCGGTCACGCCCGCCTCGTCCAGCAACACCTTGAGCTCTGCCGCCGCCTGCTGGATGTGCCCGAAAGTGACGCCAGGCGAGGGGTCCAGGTCGATCCGCAGCTGGTCGACGTGCTCCGGATCGCTGGCCAGGTATGGCCAGACGTGAAAGCCCAGGCAGCCGAGGTTGACTGCCCACAGCACGTGATCGATGTCGGCCGCAACCAGGGCCTGCGACGTCGTGCCGTTTGGCGTTTCGACGATCGTGGTCTGCAGCCAGGCAGGCGCATTCTTCGGCACCCGCTTCTGGAAGAAGGACGGCCCCCCGGCCCCCTCCGGGTAGCGCTCCAGCAGGACCGGCCGGCCGCTCATGGCGCGCAGCAGCGGGCCGGCGACCCGCAGGTAGTGATTGGCCAGGTCGCCCTTGGTCTCACCGCGCTCACCGAAGTAGACCTTGTCGGCCGAGGTGATAAGGTCCCGGCCAGATGCCCGGGATGCGGGGGGCCCGGCCGTCGGCTGGCTCATGACCCGATGCTAGCTGGCGGACCGCTGCTAGCCGCCCTGAAGGTCAGCTGCGTCATTCGGGGCGGGCGCCGGCGGGTAGCCTTTCCGCCGTAGCTCCCAACCGAGGCTGTAAGGACCCGCCAGTGACTGACAGTGTTCGGGCCGTCGCGTTCGACCTGGATGACACGCTCGCCGTGTCGAAGTCCCGGATCGACGACCGCATGGCCGGACTGCTCGCCCGGCTGATGCGGGTCACCGACGTTTGCATCATCTCCGGCGGCAAGTTTGAGCAGTTCGACAGCCAGGTGCTCCAGCACCTGAACGCCGATCCCGACACGCTGGCCTCGCTGCACCTCATGCCCACCTGCGGCACCCGGTATTACCGCTGGGCCGAGGGAGCCTGGCAGCTCGTCTATGCCGAGGACCTGGCCGAGGAGGACAAGCGCCGGATCGTGGCCGTGCTGGAGCAGGGTGCCAGGGAGCTGGGCCTGTGGGAGGACAACCCCTGGGGCGAGCGGATCGAGGATCGTGGCAGCCAGATCACCTTCTCCGCGCTCGGCCAGCAGGCACCGCCGGCGGAAAAGTACCGGTGGGATCCCGACGGGCAGAAGAAGCAGCGGTTGCGCGCGTATGCAGCGGAGCGGCTGCCCGGCCTGGAGGTGCGCATGGGCGGGTCGACGTCGGTGGACGTCACCCGGCAGGGAATTGACAAGGGCTACGGCATGCGCAAGCTCATGGCCCAGCTCGGTCTCGCCGCCGAGGAAATCCTGTTCGTGGGGGATCGACTTGAGCCCGGCGGGAACGACTACCCGGTGCGGGCGGTTGGCGTCCGCTGCGTGGAAGTCAGCTGCTGGCAGGACACGGCGGATTACATCGAGGGGCTGCTGGCAGCGGCATCGATGACCGGGGACGGCGAGTGGCTGGAGGTTCCGGCGAGGTTATGAACGACCGGGCCGGACAGCCTGCCTCCGCCGCGGACCTGGTGGACGTGGCGGCGCTGGTGACCGCCTACTTCAGCGAGCACCCCGATCCGGCCGAGGCGTCTCAGCGAGTCTCCTTCGGTACCTCCGGGCATCGCGGCAGCGCCCTGCGAGTGTCATTCAACGAAGATCACATCGCAGCTATCAGCCAGGCGATCTGCGAGCACCGGGCCGAGGCCAACATCACCGGGCCGGTCTTCGTCGGCCGGGATACGCACGCACTGTCCGAGCCTGCCATGGTCACCGCGCTGGAGGTGCTGGCAGGCAACGGCGCCGAGATCCTCATCGACAGCCGGGACGGGTACACCCCGACTCCGGCGCTGTCCCGCGCGATCCTTGCTTATAACGAGGACCGCAAGGCTGGTCTCGCCGACGGGATAGTCATCACGCCGTCGCATAACCCGCCCGAAGATGGCGGGTTCAAGTACAACCCGCCGGACGGCGGCCCGGCCGGATCGCAGATCACCTCGGCCATCGAGCAGCGGGCCAATGAGCTCCTGACCGGAGGGCTGCGTGGCGTGCAGCGGGTCGGCTACGCCCAGGCGAAGGCGTCGGCCGGCCGGTTCGATTTCCTCGCGCAGTACGTGGCCGCGCTCCCGCTCGTGGTCGACATGGCAGCGATCCGGGCTGCCCGGGTGCGGATCGGCGCCGACCCACTCGGGGGCGCCAGCGTCGCCTACTGGGGGGAGATCGCCGAGCGGTACGAGCTTGACCTGACGGTCGTGAATCCCGACGTTGACCCGACCTTCCGGTTCATGACTCTCGACTGGGACGGCCGCATCCGGATGGACTGCTCGTCGCCGAGCGCCATGGCGTCGCTGATCGGCCGCCGCGCCGATTTCGCCGTCGCGACCGGCAATGACACCGACGCCGACCGGCACGGGGTCGTGACGCCCGATGCCGGGCTCATGAACCCGAACCACTTCCTCGCCGCCGCGATCGACTACCTGTACCAGTACCGCGAGGACTGGTCGGCCGGCGCGGCCGTGGGCAAGACGATGGTCAGCTCGTCGATCATCGACCGGGTCGCCGACGACCGCGGCAGGCGCCTGCTGGAGGTGCCGGTCGGGTTCAAGTGGTTCGTGCCGGGCCTGCTCGACGGCAGCGTCGCGTTCGGCGGAGAGGAGAGCGCCGGCGCCTCGTTCGTGCGGCGGGACGGCCGGGTCTGGACCACCGACAAGGACGGCATCATCCTGGACCTGCTGGCGGCGGAGATCCTGGCCGTGACCGGCAGCTCGCCGAGCGTGCTGTACCGGTCGATCGCCGAGCGGCTCGGCGATCCTGCATACGCCCGCGTCGACGCGCCGGCCACCCGCGAGCAGAAGGCAACTCTGGCGAAACTGTCGCCCGACCAGTTCAGCGCTGACGAGCTGGCGGGGGAGCGGGTGGTTGCCAGGCTGACGTCGGCGCCCGGCAACGGTGAGCCGCTGGGTGGCATCAAGGTCGTAACGAAGTCGGGTTGGTTCGCGGCCCGTCCGTCCGGGACTGAGGATGTGTACAAGTTGTACGCCGAGTCGTTCCGCGGCCCCGGCCACCTGGCGCGCATTCAGGACGAGGCTCGCGCGCAGCTTGCCGACGTGCTGGCTTAGGCAGTATCAGCCGCCGTGCTGACAGACGGTACGGCCCGGCGCCCGGCGATCGTGATGAACGAGGCTCGCGTGCGAGATCCTGCCCGGCTGCGCCGGGCAGGCGCGCAGGCGGCCGCGGCTGCCGGCTGGCAGCGGCCGCTGCTGCTGCCCACGACCGCAGCAGACAGCGGGGCAGGCCAGGCTCGTGCGGCGATCGAAGCCGGTGTGGAGCTGGTCGTCGCCGTGGGCGGTGATGGCACCGTGCGAGCGTGTGCCGAGGTGCTGGCCGGGGGAAGCGTGCCGCTGGCGATCGTGCCGGCCGGATCGGCGAACCTGACGGCGCGCGCACTCGGCATCCCCGGACGGCTCGAGCCGTCGCTCGAGGTCGCGTTCGGAGGCCGGAACCGGGCGATCGACGTGGGCAGCGCGGACGGGGCGGTGTTCGTGGCGATGGCGGGCATAGGCCTCGACGCCGCCGTAGTCGGCGCGGCTCACGGACTGGCCAAGCGGCTCACAGGCTGGCCTGCCTACGCGGTCGCCGCGACCGGGCAGCTGCTGCGGCGTTCGGTTACATTTACGATCCGGATCGACGATCGCGAGCCGCTGACGCGGCGGGCGCGCTGTGTCACGGTCGGGAATTCCGGAGCGCTGCCAGGCGGCTTTGCCATCATGCCGGACGCACGACTGGATGACGGCAGGCTCGACGTCGTCGTGCTGGCGCCGGCAGGCCTGCTCGGCTGGGTCGACGTCGGGTACCGGGTCGCAGTCGGCAGCCGGCGCGACGACGACCAGCTCGAGCGGCACCAGGCCAGGACGGTGCAGATCGCCGCCGAAGGGCCAGGGCTGCCGTGCCAGCTGGACGGTGAGGTTGTCGAGACGTCGAGTTCGCTGTCCGTGCGCGTGCTGCCACGGGCGCTGCTTGTCCGCGTACCCGCAGCCAGTCCTGGCTAGCCGGGCGCCGACCGGAAGACGATCTGGGTGAGACCGGTCAGGCCGAGGTTGAGATGCTGCGGATGGCCTGTGCGCGCGTCGACGATGGCGAGGGTGCCGTGCGCGGTGACCACAAACAGCCATCGGGAATCGGGCGACCACGCGAGCGACTGGCTGGAGGTGTCCCGGGCGACCGGAACCGGGACATACATGACGGTGCCGGAGCTCAGGCTGACTAGATCGAGCCATGCCTGATTCTGGGACTGACCGGGCACCACTACGGCGGCTGTCGTGCCGTCGGGCGAGACGATGCCCGGCAGGGATTGCCACGGCCAGGGATAGGCGGATACGGCTGGGCCGGGCAGCACGCGTTCGGCGCCGGTGGCCGCGCTGATGACGACCTCACGACACGGGCCGTGGCTTACCCCGCAGTTCAGGCCAAGCCAGTTCCGCGGCCCGACTGCCAGCATGAGATCGGGGCCCACCGATCGCAGCAGTCCTGAACTCACGTCGTAGACGATCCCGGACGCATCGACGAGCAACAGTCCGCCGCCACCATCGGATGTGATCGTCTGTGAGTGCGGCGACAGCAGCGCCCGCTCAGCCAGCTGCGGACGTTCCGTCTTGCCCCGTCCGACCAGCACGATGCTTCCGGTATTCTCATCCAGCCACTGCTCAGCTGGGGTGGGTCCCGGCAGCAGGGTCCCGCCGTTCGCGAGGACGCCGGTAAGCGGCCTGGCGGGCCCGCCGTCGGGCACGACGTAACCGGGCACGTTGTCGAGCGGCCGCACCAGCGCCTCTCCGCGGGCCGCGACCAGCGACACGATGCCGTCCCCCTCAAGCCGCGGGATCGTGGTGCGGACGATGCGGCCGCGGGCGAACTGGACTGCCACCACGGCGCGGCCGTCAAAGCCGAACAGCTGCCAGGAAGCGTGCACCCCGAGGATCGGATGGCCCATGTCGGTGACAGTCACCGGCAGCGGTGCCGCCGGCCCACGATTGCTGCCGGACCTGACGATGACCAGTACGACTGCGGCGGCGACGAGGCAGGCCAGCAGCAACGTGCCCAGCCGATACCGGCGCAGCCAGACCGGGTGGCCGAACTGCACTATCTCACCGGGGACTGGTTGCCCGTCGTCACCGTCGCCAGGACCTAACGTCACCGCCTCATCATGACCTGCATAGTCCGCGGCGACCAGCGGCGCTCTCAGGCGGCGGCACGGATCGCGATGTGGCTCAGCCCGGCGATGCCCAGGCCGAGACCCTCGACCCGACCCGTGCGCGGGTCGACCGTGTCTAGTACGCCGTTCGCAGCGATAACAAACAGCCACGTGCTGTCCGGTGCCCAGGCCAGCTGGGACGACGACGCACCACCCACGGGCACGGCAACGCGGGTCTGCCCTCCGGAGATCAGACTGACAAGTTCGAGCGTGCCCGTCTCATCGCCCGTCGGAACGATCACGGCGGCGGTGCGGCCGTCTGGCGCGACCGCGCCAAGCGTCGAAGACCACGGAGTCAGTGAGACCGGCGGGCCGGGCAGCGCCCTGCTGGCCCCCGTGGCCGCGCTGATCGCGACGTTCTGGCACAGGCCGCTCTCGCAGTTCAGGCCGAGCCAGGTCGTGGGTCCGACCGCGACCAGCTGCGTGCCGACCGGCCGCAGCATTCCCGGCCGTGCGTCGTATCGCTCGATCTGGCTCGTGGAGTCGATGAGCAGGACCCCGCCGGCGCCATCGGCCATGACCCAGAACGGCTCCCAAGCCCGGGCGACGGCGGCAAGGTGCGCCTTCACCGGCTTGCCGCCGGGCCCGAGCAGATGAAGCGACGTCCGGCCGAACCACTGCTCCGTCAGCGTAGGCCCTGGCAGCAAGACTCCGCCCGTGGCCAGGAGGCCGGTGAGTCGCCGGGCGGGCCTGCCGTCCGGCACGACATAACCGGGCACGTTGTCGAGTGGCCGGATGATCGCCTCGCCGCGGGCGGCTACGAAGAATACCGGCCCGCCACTCAGCAATGGCGGGACCGTAGTGCGGATGATCCGGCCGCGGCTCAGCTGCACCACAACCAGGCCGCTGTCGTCGAGGCCGAACAGCTCCCAGCTGGCCGTGACGCCAAGGATGGGATGACCGACGTCGGTCACTGCCACCGCGGGCGGCGGCGGACGGTGCGGGTGTCCGCCGGCACTCCGCACGACGACCAACACGGCAGCGGCCGCGAGCACCGCCAGCACTAGCGGGCCGAGTCCGCGCGGGCGCTGTCGCCGGCGGCCGAACGAGACGATCTCCTCGTAGCCCCCCGGCTGGGTGCCACTATCGCCTGTGGAAGTCCCCACGGTTCATCATCGCTCCGGTCGCGCCTTACGACCAGGACCGCGACCACCGCCAGGCCGCGCGGGCTACGAGTCGGCAGACCAGAGCGGCTCGTCGGCCGTGAAGCCCACCCCGGTGCCCCAGGTGTTGCGATAGGCGACCTCGTGCACCGGGCGCCGCGGTGCGACACCCCAGCGTCCGGTCGGGTAGCCGAACGAGACCAGACAGTTCATGACCCAGCCGTGGTCTGCGGGCACGCCGAGGATCTGATTCGCCTCCGCGCCGTGGAAAATGCCGAGCACCGACGTCAGCGAACTCCCTACCCCCTCGGCCCGGGCCGCGAGCTGGGCGCTCCAGACCGCGGGGAAGATCGAGCCTCCGGTCGGGTCACCGCGGGAAAACGCCGCCAGGAACATCGGCACAGCCTCGAAGTGATCGGCCAGGTGCTGCGCCGAGGCCTGGACCTTCAGCAGCGACACGCCGTCCGGGTCGGCTGGCGCGGCCCGGGCGCGCTCGAGCCGCTCCTTGTACGCCGTCTGCCACAACGTCGCGATCGCGTCCCGGTACAACGGCCCGAGCTGAGCCTTCACGCCCGGATCGTCGATGAGAAGGAACCGCCAGCCCTGTGCGTTGCCGCCGCTCGGCGCCCTGATGGCGGCGTCCAGGATGCGAGCCTGCACCTCGGCCGGGATCGGATCGGGCCGGACGCGCCGCATCGCCCGCGTCGTGTACAGCGCCTCGCGTACGTCCATGTGCCGCCCCTTTGCCGCCCGGTATGAGCGGAATGATGCCATAGCCGGCCGCGGAAAGTGGTATCTGATGGGCGTGGGGGGACCGAAGCGGCCCTTAGAGGGGCAGCAAACTGCCCAACGTGGCCCATCGGAGGCGCCGGGAGTGCTTACGGCGCGGAACGAAGACTAGCCGGGGGTCACCGAGCCGGGCGGCGGGATCGTGCCGGGTCCGCTGACATTGCATGCCAGAGCCGAAGGATCGACACTCAGCAGCGGCTGTGCCAGCACCGGTGGCGTAGCGAACGCCACCCGGTGAAAGTCGAGCATGTCCAGCGGAGGAGCCGCGTTCGCGTCCCGCAGGGTCATGGCCGGCAGGTTCCATTTCGCCTCGACCAGCGCGCAGATGCTGGTGTGGTCCATGACCTGATGCGACACGTAGGCCGGCCGGGCATAGGGCGAGACGATCGCGAACGGGACCCGGAAGCCGTACTGGGCGAACCCGTTGTAGGCCGACTGTCCGGATGCCACCGCGGGCGGAATATCGTCGGGTGCCAGCGCAGGTGGCGGCGGCACGTGGTCGTAGTAGCCGCCGTGCTCGTCGTAGGTCCAGATCAGCAGCGTCTTCGACCAGCCAGGGCCGGACATGACGGCATGGACCACCGAGGCGACGAAAGCCTCGCCGACGGCGATGTTCTGCGGGTTCTCCTCGGACTGGACACCGTAGTCGGGCTCGACGATGCAATAGCCCGGCAGAGTGCCTGCTGCGGCATCGGAGAAAAATGCCGTGACGGGAACGGTCCTGGCGGGGTTCCTGAAAAAGGCCGGCGGGTAGAGCAGCGAGGTTGCGGCTGGCAGCGTCGTCCCGCCCAGTTCCTGCGTGCTGCTGTAGTAGTCCTTCCAGGTGACCCCCGCGGCGTCGAGCGCGTCGAAGACGGTCCCGTTCGGCGGGTAGTCGGTTAGCGCCGGGAGCGTGTCGTTGATCTGGCCGATCGATGTGGCCCCGATCAGGTACCGCCGGTTCGGGAACGTCTGGCCGAGCACCGAGCAGAAATACCGGTCGGCGATCGGGAACGTGCGCGCCAGCGAGTGGTAGAAGGGCTGGTCGGCGGTGTCCCAGTACCCCATGGCGACCGGGCCGCTGCCCGAGATGACGAAGCCGTCGTTTCGGCCGCTGTCGAACTGCGTGTGGCTCGCAGTCCAGTCCTGGGCTGGCTTGCCGTTGAGCTGGCACGTCGTCGGCATGGGGAACGCGTGCTGGATGTCGCCGTCGGCGTACGGGTTCGTCGCGGTGGGCCTGCCGCGTTCGAAGCGGAATCCGTCGGCGCCCGGCCGGCGAAGCGTGCCGAGCCTGTTGTCGTAGGAATGGTTCTCCATCATGACGACGACAATGTGCTCGATCTGCGGGATCGTGTCCGTGCCCGGCGGCAGCGCCGGATACGGCAGCGTGCCCGGCTGTCGCAGCGCGCCGGTAGCTCCCGCTAAGGCGCGCGTCGAGCCCAGGCCGCCGAGCCCGAGCCCGGCTGCTCCGAGGACGCCTGCGCGGAGGATCGCGCGTCTATCCGGGCTGCCTGTGCTCACACCGGGATCTTAGGCCGGTCAAAGAGGCTGGCAATGGCTGCGAGGTAAACACTGAGTGCGCTTGCCGGGCTAGCCCAGGAACGACAGCCGGACCTCGCGGTCGGTGTTGTCGACATTGAGGTCGACCAGCGCGACCGACTGCCAGGTGCCGAGCGCCATCCGGCCGCCGACGACTGGCAAGGTGGCGTACGGCGGCAGGAATGCGGGCAGCACGTGCGAGCGGCCGTGACCGCGCGCGCCGTGCGCGTGCTGCCAGCGGTCGTCGGCCGGCAGTAGCTCGGCGAGCACGGCCAGCAGGTCAACGTCGCTGCCGGAGCCGAGCTCCAGCAGGGCCAGGCCAGCGGTCGCGTGCGGCACGAACACATGGAGCAGTCCATCGCCGCCGCCAGAGGCCTGCCGGGCGAACTGAGCGCACTGCCCGGTGATGTCCGCTACTGCCGGAGTGCGGCCGGTGTGCACGTCGAACGTGGTTGTCTTCATGACTTCAGGTTCGCAGGTACGAGGCCCCGTTCAGGTCGAGGATCGCCCCGCTGGCC
The DNA here is from genome assembly GCA_963718765.1 of uncultured Actinomycetota bacterium. Classification (GTDB taxonomy): domain Bacteria; phylum Actinomycetota; class Actinomycetes; order Streptosporangiales; family Streptosporangiaceae; genus JAJYUU01. Next base: position 845,633 of record CAVQZV010000010.1, on the reverse strand, counting down.
CATTCGGCTTCTGGTGAGGCGAGGAAAACCACCGCGGCCGCAATCTCCTCCGGCCGGGCTACCCGGCCGAACGGGCTCTGCGCGCGGATGGCTGCACCGGCCTCGCCATCCAGGTGGGGCGCCGTCATGTCCGTCTGCACGTAGCCTGGCGCGACCCCCGCGACTGTGATGCCGAGTGGCGCGAGGGCAACGGCGAGGGACTGGCCGAAAGCGTTGAGCCCGGCCTTGCTCGCCCCGTACGCGGGGTGGACTGGCTCCCCGCGGAACGCACCGCGCGACGACACGTTCACAATCCGGCCGCCGCCTCCAGCGATCATGTGCCGGACTGCGCACCAGGTTACGTTCGCCGCGCCGATCAGGTTGAGGTCGATCGTTTCCCGCCAGGCCTGCTGCCACCGCTCGTAGCTGACTTCGCTGACCGGGTACCCGACGCGGCCATAGCTCGCCGCGTTGTTCACAAGGACGTCAAGCCCGCCGAGCCTGGTCGCGGCGTCGTCGACCATGACGGCGACCTGTGCTGGATCGGCGATATCGGCCTGGACGATCACGTGTCCGTCGCCTGGGAGGCTCGCCGCGACGTCGGCGGCGAGCGCCGGGTTATCGCGGTGATGAACGGCCACGCGGTCGCCAGACCTGGCAAACGCCTCCGCGACGGCCTGGCCGATTCCGCGCGAGGAACCTGTTACCAGAATCTTGCGATTAGCCACATGCTGACCTTAACGTCCCGTTCGGCCATGCGAAGGATGGCGATGCGTGGCGGGCGGGATAATGACCGCATGACACACACACCCGCGGCCACTGGCCCGCAGCCCGGTTCCGCTCGCCCAGTGCGTGACTTCGCGGATGCCTTCGTGGAGGCGCTCGCCGAGCACGACCCGACGCTCGCGACACACCTCGGCATGCAGATCCGCCAGGACGAGCTGCCGGACCTCACGCCGGCCTGGCACGAGGCCGGCGACGAGCTGGCGCGCGCAACGCTGGCCGGGCTCGCGGAGATCGAGGAGCAGGCCGGCCCGGCGGGGTTCGCCGATGGCGACGAGCGACGGTGTGCGCGGTTGCTGCGCGAACGCCTCGAGACCGACCTGGTGGTCAGTGCCACCGGAGAGCATCTGCGGGCGGTGTCGAACATTTTCGCGCCACCCCAGGAGGTCCGCGGCACTTTCCTGATGATGCCCGCCGCGTCCGCGGACGACTGGGCCGTGATCGCGCGGCGGCTTCGTCAGGTCGGCGCCGCATTGGCGGGATACCAGGCCTCCCTCACCGAAGGTGCGAGCCGCGGCCTGTACGCCGCGCCGCGCCAGGCGGAGACGATGGCCGCGCAGTTCGACCAGTGGCAGCAGGCAGCGGACGGCCAGGGCTGGTTCTCCGGCTTCGCGTCGAGCGCGCCCGCCGACGCGCCGCAGGCACTGCAGTCCGACCTGGCTGCGGCGGCGGCGGATGCGGACGCGGCGGTGGCCAGACTGCGGGACTGGCTGCGTACCGACTACCTGCCGGGGGCGGCCGGCACACCGGACGGCGTGGGGGAGGAGCGCTACCGGACCGGGGTGAAACGCTGGAACGGTGCGAGCATCGACATCGCCGAGGCTTACGAGTGGGGCTGGTCGCAGTACCGGGAGATCGTGGCCGACATGCACGCCGAGGCGGAGAAGATCCTGCCTGGCTCGACGCCGCAGGAGGCGATGAGGCATCTCGACGAGCATGGTGAGGCGGTCGACGGCGTCGAGGCGATCCGGGAGCGACTGCAGCAGCTCATGGACGACGCCATGGAGAGCCTGGACGGCACGCACTTCGACCTCGCGGACCCGATCAAGGTCGTAGAGGCCAGGATCGCGCCTCCGGGCAGCGCTGCCGCGCCGTACTACACAGCGCCGTCGCCGGATTTCTCCCGGCCGGGCCGGACGTGGCTGCCGACCCTCGGCAAGACCAGATTCCCCCTGTGGGAGCTCTACAGCACCTGGTACCACGAGGGTGTCCCTGGCCATCACCTGCAGCTGGCTCAGTGGCAGTACGTGTCCGGGCAGCTGTCGAAGTATCAGACGTCGGTCGCGTTCGTCAGCGCATGCGGCGAGGGCTGGGCGCTCTATGCCGAGCGGCTGATGGACGAGCTCGGCTTCCTGGAGCCCCCCGGCGCCCGGCTGGGGTACCTGGATGCGCAGCTCATGCGTGCGATCCGGGTGATCATCGACATCGGTATGCACCTCCAGCTCCCGGTCGCGAGCGACTGGGCGCCGGGAGCGGGCCTGCGGTGGACGCCGGAGCTAGCCCTGCAGTTCTTCGTCTCGCACAGCGGGCGGGAGCGGGAATTCGCAGAGAGCGAGGTAATCCGGTACCTGAGCGGTCCTGGCCAGGCGATCAGCTACAAGATCGGGGAACGCGCGTGGCTGGCGGGCCGCGCCGCGGCGCGGGCCGCGCGGGGTGCCGAATTCGACCCCAAGTCGTGGCATATGGCGGCGCTGTCCCTGGGGTCTCTCGGGCTGGACGACCTGACCGACGAGCTAGCCCGGCTCTAGCGCGGGAGCGCCCGCTTGCGCAGGTCATCGCGCACCAGGTTGCCGAGCCTGCGAGTCTCGTGGTGGTCGATCAGGGCTCCGGCCGCGGCCCCGGTGAGCAACGGCGCGAGCGCGAGCGTGCTCTGGCCAGCCTTGGCGAGCAGTCGGCGCTCGAGCTGGCGGCGCACCGGCGAGCCCACCGCGATCGCGATGCCGTTGCTGGTGAGGCGTACGCCGCGGCGCTGCGACCAGGCGGTGAGATAGGCCATCATGCGGGCCGTCGTGGTGCCGGGTGCCTGCTGGCCGTAGACCTCGTGCAGCTCAGCGACCAGCTTGAGCTCAACAGCAACGAGTGCCAGTGTCTCCACGCCCAGCTCCAGGGGCAGCGTCGGGACGAACGGCACGGCAGCCGCCGCGCCAATCGCAGCGCCGATGCCGGACGAGGCGCGCGCGGCAGTGGCGATGAGCCGCTCGGCGAGTTGCTCGGTTTCCAGACCCGGATACTGGCTCCGGAGCGTGTCGATGCTGCGGATCGGTACCCGTGGCGCCATGTCGACGGCCTGACCGGTGAGCCAGTCGCCGGCCGCCCGGAATCCGTGCCAGGCCGCGATCCCGCCAGACTGCGCGCCTCGCCGGGCCACACCGCCGGTTGACTGCGCTCGCTGGACGGCGGCTTCCCGGCCGGCCACGAGGCGCCGGCAGGCCGTGTCCCGCGCTGGGCTCGTCCGCCGCGCCGCTGCTCCCGTCCCTGACTTCGCCCGCCGCGCGGCTTCGCCCGCCCCGGACTGCAGCACGCGCCAGGCGCTCGCCGCACCCGCCTGAGTGCCGCGCCACGCGGCGCCGGCCCGCGATGCGGCTCCTGCTCCGGCGGCGTGGCCGCTGCGTCCGGCAAGCTCGCTGATCTGCCGCGCGATGCGCTTACGCCGCGACTCTTCCTGGGCCTCGGTCAGCTCTCCGGCGAGCTCTGCCACTCGCTGAGACAGGACCTGGCCGTTGCCCTCAACGCTGTTATCCGGGCTCATGTCCTTCCACTACCCGGTATGGGGCTTTAATAGCAAGGCCCGTCAACCGGCTAGGCCTGCTCGTGCTCCAGCGCGCGCCGGGTGAGGACGCGAGCCAGGTGGCGGCGGTACTCGCGGTCGGCGTGAATGTCTTCGCCCGGCGAGGTGCCGTCGGCAGCCAGGTCAGCCGCCTCCGCCGGGCTCGCCCCGGCGGCGAGAGCCTCCTCGGCCGCGCTGGCACGCAGCGGCCTCGATCCCATGTTGGCCAGCGCGATCCGGCCGTCGATGGCGGCCACCCCGACGATCGCCCAGTCGTTAGCGCGGCGGACGAACTTCTGGTAGCCCCACGGCACTCCTGGCCGTCGTGGCACGCGTATCGCGGTGAGCAGCTCGTCCGGCGCGAGCGCCGTCTCGAAGTAGCCCTGGAAGAAGTCGTCGGCGCCGACGATCCTGGTGCCGGACGGGCCCTGCAGCACCACGCTGCCGCCGAGCGCGACGAACGCCATCGGAAGGTCTGCAGCCGGGTCGCCGTGCGACAGCGAGCCGCCGATCGTACCGCGGTGACGGATCTGCGGGTCGCCGACCTGGCTGGCCGCATAGGCGAGCAGCGGCGCCTCGGAGCTGGCTAGCTCTGACGCCGCCAGATCGCCATGCCGCGTCGTCGCGCCGATGACCAGGTGGTCACCGTCGAGGCTGACACCCGCCAGGTCGTCGAGGGCGCCGATGTCGACGAGCAGCTCCGGCGTGGCCAGCCGCAGCTTCATCATCGGCAGCAAGGAGTGACCGCCGGCCAGCACCTTGGCGTCGTCGCCGCGCTCGGCGAGCAGCTCGATGGCATGCTCCGCCGACTCCGCGGCGATGTAGTCGAACTGCGCGGGGATCACGCGGTCACCTCGCCGCTCGCGTCGTGCGCGGCTCTGGCTTGCGCGGCGGCGAGCACCGCCCGGACGATGTTGTGGTAGCCGGTACACCGGCAGAAGTTCCCCTCCAGCCCCTCGCGGACCTCAGCCTCGGTTGGGTTCGGGTTCTCGGCGAGCAGGCCGACCGTGGCCATCACCATGCCGGGCGTGCAGAAGCCGCACTGCAGGCCGTGCTCCTGCCGGAATGCCGCCTGCACGGGATGCAGCTCTCCGTTGGCCGACAGGCCTTCCGCCGTGGTCACTTCGTGGCCGCTGGCCTGTACGGCCAGCACCGTGCAGGACTTCACGGACTGCCCGTCGAGCAGCACCGTGCAGGCACCGCACGAGGTCGTGTCGCAGCCGACGTTGGCTGCTCGCAGCCCGAGCTCCTCGCGCAGGTAGTGGATGAGCAGCAGCCGGGGCTCGACCTCGTCGGACCGCTTCTCAGCGTTGACGGTCAGCTCGATATGCGTCATGCGTTCTCCGAATCCGGTCCTTGCGCAGCTCTGATCGCCTGCCAGATGCGCCGCGACGTGGCAGGCATGTCGATGTGCCGTACGCCGAGGTGGGCGACCGCGTCGACGATGGCGTTCTGCACGGCTGGCGTGGAACCGATGCTGCCGGCCTCGCCGATGCCCTTGGCGCCGAGCGGGTTGTACGGCGTCGGAGTCTCGCTCTCCACCAGCTCGAAGCTCGGCAGTTCGGTGGCGGACACGAACGGGTAATCGGCGAAGCTGGCTGTCAGCGGGTTGCCATCGGCGTCGTAGACGACCTCCTCGACCAGCGCCTGCGCGGCGCCCTGACCGATGCCGCCATGCCGCTGGCCCTCGGCCAGCAGCGGGTTGAGCACCACGCCCGCGTCGTCGACGGTGATCATGCGCAGCAAGGCCGGCTTGCCCGTTTCGGTGTCGACCTCGACGACCGCGACGTGCGTGCCGAACGGGAACGTGGCACCGGGCCCGGTGAAGACGGTGCGGATTAGCAGCCGCTCCTGCTCGGCGAGCTGGGTCAGCGGAACGGCAGCATCGGGGTCGCCGGCCACGTTGAACGCTGTGCGGGTCTTGTCGAAGATCAGGTCGGCGGGGTTGGCCTCGAGCTGCGCAGCGGCGCGCTGCCTCGCCTCCTCGATCAGCTCCTGGCTGGCCTGCTTCACGGCAGAGCCGCCGAGCTGCAGGCTGCGAGACCCGCCGGTGCCGCCGCCCTTCGGGATCAGGTCGGTGTCGCCCCACTTGAGGGTGATCTTCTCGACCGGGATGCCGAGCTCCTCGCTGGCGATCATGGCCCACACGGTCTCATGGCCCTGGCCGTGGGGTGAGGTGCCGGTGAGGATCGTGGCGGTGCCGTCCGGGTGTACCTCGACGGACGCGTTCTCGCTCGGCCCCGAGCCCTCGCCCTCGCCCATGCCGGTGATCTCGACGTAGCTGGACAGGCCGATGCCGAGCTGGCGGACGTCCCCGCGTGCACGGCGCGCCGCCTGCTCCGTGCGCAGCCCGGCGTAACCCGCGGCCTCCAGGGCCCGCTCCAGGCCCACTACGTAGTCGCCGGTGTCGTAGAGCGCACCAAACGCGGTGCGGTGGGGTTCGGTAAAGGTGGGCAGCAGGTTTCTGCGGCGCACGTCGGCGGGGTCGAGGCCGGCCTCGGCGGCGAACAGGTCGATGGCCCTGTCGAGCGCGGCAGACGCCTCAGGCCGCCCGGCACCGCGATACGCGCCGATCGGCGTGGTGCTGGTCACCACGATCTTGGCTACCGACTCGGCCCGCGGGATGGCGTACGGCCCGCTGGTCATGAGCCGCGTCAGCATCGGCAGGAAACCGCCCGCCCGGATGTAAGCGCCCGCATCCTGCACGACCTCCAGGCGGTAGGCCAGCACGTCGCCGTCCCGGCTGCCGCCGATCGTGATCGTGTGCTGCTGTGCCCGGCCATGCGTCATCCCGATCAGGTTCTCGTACCGGGTCTCGCTCCACCGGGCCGGCCGGCCTAGCTCGCGGGCGACCCACGCGACCACGACGTGCTCGGGGTCGGCGCCGAACTTAGCCCCGAATCCGCCCCCCACGTCCGGTGTGATGACCCGGACAAGGCCCGGCTCGACGTGCAGCATCCTGGCGAGCCCGCTCTTGGTCCCCTGCGCGCCCTGGTTCGGTATCCAGGCCGTCAGCCGGCCGTCCTCGCCCCACACGGCGGCGGCGCCGCGGCTCTCCATCGGCGCGGGTGCTACTCGCTGATTGACGATGGTCTGGCTGACGACGACCTCGCAGTCGTCGAACAGGTCGGCCTGCAAGTCAGCCGGGTTGCCCCACCATCCGGCCACGTTCGTGCCCGCGTCCTCGAAGAGCAGCGTGTCGTCGCCAGGATCGAATCCGAGAACGGCCGGCAGCTGGTCGTAGTCCACCGCCACCAGCTCCAGCGCGTCCTCGCCCTGGTAGGGCTCCTCGACCACGACCACGGCCACCGGCTCGCCCACGAACCGGACCTTGTCGGTGGCCAGCAGGCGCTGCTGCATCTGCGGCTTCACCGGCCCGCCTGGCGGAATGGGAGGCAAGTCAGCCAGGTCCGCGCCGGTGAAGACGGCCACTACGCCGGGGGCCTGCAGCGCCGCGCTGGCGTCGATGCCGTCGATCCTCGCGTGCGCGACGGGCGACCGGACGAAGAAGACGTGGCAGGCGCCTTCGAGTCGCTGATCCACCAGATCCTCGACGTAGACGCCGCCGGTCGTCAGGAAGCGCGGATCCTCGGTCCGCAGAACCCGGGTACCCAGGATGCTCACCTACGGATCAGCTCCTCTCGGGGGCAGCTCACACTCCGCGAACCTGGCAGGCCAGCGCGGTATTCCGAAGAGTGCCATCAGCGGCCCGCGCGGTGTCAACCGGGGCTGCCGCCCGGCGATAATCGTTTTGCGCTGCTTCGGGGGCTAGGTAGCCTCACGAGGTAGTCCCCAGATTGCTGATCGGATCGTCATGCTCACGCGCGCCCCGCGCCGCTCCCGTCTCGTACTGACGCGGCGGCTTCCCGTGCTGCAGATCCGCGATTTCCGCATCTTGCTGATCGACCGGGTGCTCGCGCCGGCGTCGGTCGCGTTCTCCATGGTGGGCGTCTCCTTCGCCGTCCTCGACAAGACCCACGGATCGACGGCGAGCCTGTCCTATGTGCTGGCAGCGCAGATCGCGCCATCGCTGATCTTCGCCTTTGTCGGCGGTGTTATCGCTGACCGGATTGCGCCGCAGCTTGTGATCATCGCCGGCAATGTGCTGATGGCGATCGGCGAGGGCACGTTCGGCCTTCTCGTGCTGGCTGGCCACCCGCGGCTGTGGCAGATGATCATGCTGGAGTGCCTGACCGGGACCGGGATGGCCGTGTTCTATCCCGCGTCGTCCGCGCTCCTACCGCGGGTAGTACCCGGCGACCAGCTCCAGGAGGCCAGCGCGGTGTCCCGGCTGGCGATGAACGGCGCCCTGATGAGCGGCGCGGTGCTGGCCGGTTTCGTCGTCGCGGCGATCGGGCCGGGCTGGGCGCTGGTGATCTGCGGGGCCGGCCTGCTCGGCACCGTGCCGCTGCTGCTCGCGCTCCGGGTGCGCACCGGAGAGCGGTCCAGCCAGCCGGGACTGTACCGCGAGCTTGCGGAGGGCTGGTCGGAGATCCGCTCGCGTACCTGGGTGTGGGTGGTCATCGCGCAGTTCGCCGTCGTGCTCATGGCCTGGTACGGGGGCTTCGGCGTGCTCGGACCTGTGGTAGCGCGGGCACACCTCGGCGGCCCGGCGGCCTGGGGCACCATCACCGGCGCTGAGTCCCTGGGCCTGATCGCCGGCGGGCTCGTCGCGCTGCGGTTCAGTCCGCGGCGGCCGATGCTGTTCATCGTGGCAGCGGGCGGCAGCATCGCGATCACACCCCTCGCTCTGGGCATGCTGTGGCCGGTCCCGCTGATCTGCTGCGCCGCGTTCGTCCTCGGGATCGGGCTGGAGATCATGATGGTCCTCTGGACGGTGGCGCTGGCCAGGAACATCCCGCCGGACAAGCTGGCCCGAGTCTCGTCATACGACGCCGTGGGCTCGGTCATGGCGATGCCGGTCGGCGCCGTGCTGGCCGGCCCGATTGCGGCGTGGGCGGGCGTCCGGCCGACCGAGTACGGCGCTGCCGCGCTCATACTGGTCGCCTCGGCTCTCGCCCTGCTATCCCGTGACATCAGGACGCTGCGCGCCGATCAGCTGGCGGGCCCGGCGCGCGCGCCCGCCACGTCGGTGCCGACGCCGGCGCCGGCACCGATCCTCTAGGGTCAGTGTGTGAGCGCGCGCATCGACCTGCGGTCCGACACCGTCAGCAAGCCGTCGTCCCGCATGCGGCAGGCGATGGCCACCGCCGAAGTCGGTGATGACTGGTACGGCGACGATCCGACCGTGAACCTGCTGCAGGACCGGGCAGCCGAGCTGACGGGCAAGGAAGCGGCGATCTACCTGCCGACTGGCACCCTGTGCAACCAGGTCGCGCTGCACGCCTACGTCTCGTCCGGTCGCCTGGCGCTGTGCGAGGCGAGCGCGCACATCGGCCGCACCGAGGTGAGCTCGTCCGCCGTCTTGTCAGGGGTCGCGTTCCGGCATGTCGCCGCGGAGGACCGCGGGCTGCTCACGGGAGCCGACGTGGCCGCGGCGCTGGCGCCCGACCCGTACGACGTGGCGGTCGTTGACCTGGTGGCGATCGAGAACACCCATCAGGTCGGCGGCGGCTCGGTGCTGTCCGTCGATGGGCTCGCTGCGATTGCGGCCGCCGCGACAACGGCAGGCGTTCCCCTCTATCTCGACGGTGCCCGCATCTTCAATGCGTGCACGGTGGCGGGCGTACCAGTTGCCGACTACGCAAGGCACGTCGATGCCCTGATGTTCTGCCTGTCCAAGGGGCTCGGCGCGCCGATCGGGTCGGTCCTGGCCGGGGACGCCGAGTTCATCAGGGAGGCTCGGCGGCTGAAGATCCTCTTCGGCGCCGCGTGGCGGCAGGCCGGCATCATGGCCGCAGCGGGGCTGATCGCACTGACAGAAGGCCCGGCGCGGCTCCACGAGGATCACGCGAACGCACGGGCTCTGGCGGAGGGCCTTGCCGAGCTGCTGCCCGGCAGCGTCGAGCCGGCCGCCGTGGAGACCAATATCGTGTTCGCCGACGTGGCCGGCACCGGCCGCGATGCCCTGCAGTGGCGCGAGCTGCTGGCCGCCGAGGGGGTACTCGTCACCATCATCGGCGACCGGGTCAGGATGCTGACGCATGTCGACGTCGCTGCCGCCGACGTCGCCGCTGCGCTGGACGCGTGGCGTCGCGTCGCCAAGTCGGCATAGCAGGGGCCGCTTTCATCATTTCTCCGGCGCTGCGCAGGGACCTGCCCGGGAACCTAAAGGGAGAAGGGAATGGCTGAACCGCCGGTCGTATCTCAGGAGGAGTGGCTCACGGCCCGCACCAGGCTGCTGGCCAAGGAGAAAGAGTTCACCCGGCAGCGAGACGCGCTGAACGCTGAGCGGCGCATGCTACCGATGACCGAGGTTGGCAAGCAGTACATGTTCGGGGGCAAGGACGGCAAGGCCAGTCTGCTGGAGTTGTTCGAGGGCAGAAGCCAGCTGCTGATCTATCACTTCATGTTCGACCCAGGCTGGGATGAGGGCTGCCCGACCTGCTCGTTCCTGACCGACAATATTGGCCACCTCGCCCATCTGCACGCCCGTGACACCACCCTGGCCCTGGTCAGCCGGGCGCCACTGGCGAAGATTGAGCCGTTCCGGCAGCGGATGGGCTGGACCATTCCCTGGTACTCCTCGTTCGGTAGCGACTTCAACTATGACTTTCACGTCACCCTCGACGAGACCGTCGCTCCAGTCGAGTACAACTATCGAGGTCTCGCCGAACTGGGCCCTGAGTGGCAGGGATGGTCGGGTGAGATGTTCGGAGTCAGCTCGTTCCTCCGTCATGGCGATCGCGTCTTCCACACCTACTCGAGCTACGCGCGCAGCTGCGACATGCTCGACGGGACATACCACTGGCTCGACCTGACCGCGCGCGGTCGGCAGGAGGACTGGGAACAGCCAGCGGGGCGCAGCGATGGCCCGGCGCTGAGCTGGCTCCGCCACCATGACAGGTACAGCACCTGACCAGGCGGCTCAGGCGACGAGCTGCGCCTCACCCGTGAACGCCGCCCACATCGCCGCGTAGCTGCCGCCGAGTGCCAGCAGCTCGTCGTGCGTGCCGATCTCGGCGATGTGGCCGCCTTCCAGCACAACGATGCGGTCGGCCTTCGCGGCGGTGGTCAGTCGGTGCGCGACGACCAGCGTCGTCCGCCGCGCCGCCAGCTGCTCGGTCGCCCGGTTGACCGCGGCCTCGGCCGCGAGATCCAGCGCCGCCGTGGCCTCGTCGAGGAGCAGGATCGCCGGGTCCACCAGGTAAGCCCTGGCGAGCGCGATGAGCTGCCGCTGGCCAGCAGCGAGGTTACGGCCGCGCTCGGCGACCTCGTGCCGGAAGCCGCCCGGCAGCCGGGAGATCATCTCGATGGCGCCGACCCCGCGCGCCGCGGCCTCGACCTCCGCGTCGCTAGCGTCCGGCCTGCCGTAGGCGATGGCGTCGCGAACCGTCCCGGCGAACAGGTATGGCTCCTGCGGCACGACGCCGAGCTGCTGCCGGTAGGCGGGCAGGTCGTACTCCCGGATGTCGGTCCCGTCGATCTGCACGCTGCCGGAGGTCACGTCGTAGAACCGGGCCACGAGCTTCACGAGCGTTGACTTGCCCGCGCCAGTCTGACCGACCAGGGCGACGGTCTCGCCGGGCGCAATCGACAGGCTCACGCCGCTGATGGCCTCGGTCCGCTGGCCCTGGTAGCCGAAGTGCACGTCGCGGAGCTCGATACCGCCGCGCAGCTGGCCCGGGCGGACGGGATGCTCCGACTGCGGTGTGCTTGTCGGCGTCTGCAGCAAGGCCTTGATCCGCTGGAGGCCGACGCTCGCTTGCTGGTAGCCGTCGAAAACCTGGGACATCTGCTGCACCGGGGCGAACAGCGAGTCGACCCACAGCAGGTAAGCGATGAGGCTGCCGACGGTGATCGCGCCGGTGCGGATCTCGCCGGCCGCGGCGAACAGCACGACCGCGCCACCGATCGTCGACAGCGCCTGCACGAACGGGAAGTACAACGCGATCATCCGCTGCGCGCGCAGCCGGGCTACCCGGTAGGAGCCAGACAGCCCGGCGAATCGGTGCGAGTTCACCTGCTCGCGCCGGTAAGCCTGGGCGACGCGCAGGCCCGCGACGTTCTCCTGCAGGTCGGCGTTGACGGCGCTGACCCGCTCCCGCGCCTCGGTGTAGGCGCGGGACGAGTTGCGCCGGAACACGACGGTGGCGACGATGAGCACCGGCAGCACGGAGCAGAGAATCAGGCCGAGCCGCAGGTTGATGACCAGCATCAGGGCCAGCACGACGAAGAAAGTCAGCACCGAGTTCACCATCGTGATGAGGCCGGTCTGGAAGAACGACGACAGCGCGTCCACGTCGGTCGTCATCCTCGTCATGATCCGGCCGGTCAGCTCGCGCTCGTAGAAGTCCAGCCCGAGGCGCTGCAGGTGCGCGAAGATCTTCACCCGCAGCGTGTAGAGCAGCCGCTCGCCGTTGCGGCCCACCACGATGGCCTGCTGCCAGTTCACCGCCCAGTCGGCCAGCACGATGGCCAGCCCGATCACTGAGACCAGCGCCATGATCTCGAAGCGCGCGCCGGCACTCAGCGCGGTACGCTCCACGCCGTTATCGATGCCCCCGCGGACCAGCAGCGGCATGACCGTGCTGGCCAGGGCGTCCAGGCCGTCGAGGATCAGCCCGATGGCGAGTGCGATGGCGAACGGCCGCAGCAGCCTGCGGAGCGTGAAATGCCGGTCGGGCGCACGCGCGAACGACTGGTCGACACCAGGCGACTCGTTGGCTGGCGGCAACGCCGCTACCTTCGCCAGCAGCTCGGGCGAGGCGGGGATGCCGTCCAGCCAACCGCCGCCGGTGGCCGGGCCGGTCAGCGAGGCGCCGCGCTGGGCCGCGCCGCCGCCCCGCGCACCGGCGCCGGCAGCGCCGCCGGAGATCAGGCCGCGGCCGATGCCGGCCGCGGCGCTCAGGGCGAGCTGGCTGGCTGCGGACTCTGACCCCGCAGCCGCCGGGGTCACCTCGAGGTCTGGCCACAGGCCGGGGGTTGCGCCGCCAGGCGACGCGGCTGCGCGATAATCGGCCTCGTTCCGGTAGTAACCGATTTCGCCCGCGTCGACACCCTCAGCGTCGTCGCCGGGTCCAGCCAGCAGCAGCCGGTACTCAGGGCATCTGCGCATCAGCTCGTCGTTGGTCCCCTGGTCGACCAGCCGGCCCTCGTCGAGCACGGCGATCTGGTCGGCCAGCTCCAGAGTGGAGCGCCGGTGCGCGATGAGCAGGGTGGTCCGGCCGGCCATCACGCGGCGGAGGGTCGCGTGAATCTGGGCCTCGACGCGCGCGTCAATTGCGGACGTCGCGTCGTCCAGGATCAGGATTGACGGGTCGGTGATGAGTGCCCTGGCGAGGGCCACCCGCTGGCGCTGGCCGCCGGACAGGGTCAGACCCTGCTCGCCCACGACGGTGTCGTAGCCGTCGGGCAGTCCGAGAATGAACTCCTCTGCCTCAGCCGCGCTGGCCGCCGCTTCGACCTGCTCCTGAGTGGCTTCCGGGCGGCCGTAGGCGATGTTATTGCGGACCGTGTCGGAGAACAGGAAGCTCTCCTCCAGCACAAGGCCGATCGAGGCGCGCAGCGAGTCCAGGGTGAGGTCGCGGACGTCGTGTCCGCCGACCCGGATTCCGCCCGAGCGTACGTCGTAGAACCGGGGGAGGAGCAGCGAGATCGTCGACTTGCCCGAGCCGGACGTCCCGACCACGGCGAGCGTCTCGCCCGGCCGCACGCGCAGCGACAGGCCGCGGAGCACCGGCTGCGACGGCAGATAGCCGAAGCGCACGTCGTCCAGCACGACGTCGTGGCTGCCTGGCGGCAGCACGACCCCGTCCGGCTTCTCGGTCAGCACCGGCCGCGAGTCGATCACCTCGAACACCCGGATCACGCTGGCCCGTGCTTCCTGGCCGATCGTGATGATGCTGGTGAGCGCCCGGACCGGCGCCACCATCTGGGCCAGGTACGAGGCGAAGGCGAGGAACGTGCCGAGGGTGATGCTGCCCCGGATCGCCAGCCAGCCGCCGAGCGCGAGCACTCCGACCTGGCCGAGCGCAGGGATGGCGCCGAGCGCGGGGCTGAACTTCGCCATGAGCCGTACGCTGCGTACCCGTGCCGCGTAGAGCACGCGGCTGATGGCCTCCAGCCGCTCGGTCTCCTGCTCTTCCTGGCCAAAGCCCTTGACCACGCGCACGCCGGTGACCGCGCCCTCGACCACGCCCGCCACGTCGCCGGCCTTCTGCTGAGCGTCCCAGCTGGCCGGGAACAGCCGCCGCCGGGATGCGACGGACAGCACGAGCAGGGCGGGCCCGACCGCGAGGGAGATGATCGCGAGCATCGGCGACAGCACAAACATGATCACCAGTGACAGCACGAACAGCAGGCCGCTGCCGAGCAGCATCGGCAGCATCGAGAGCAGGCTCTGGATCATGTTCAGGTCGGTGATCGACCGTGAGACGATCTGGCCCGTGTGGATCTGGTCCTGCCGGGCGCCGTCCAGCCTGCTCAGGGAGCCGAACAGCTCCGTGCGCAGGTCGTGCTGCACATCGAGGGAGAGCTGCCCGCCGCGATAGCGCCGCAGGTAAACGGCACCAAAGCTGATGACGGCGGCGATGAGGAGGGCGGTCGCGCCAGGCCAGACGGGCTGGTTGTGGGCGACGATCGAGTTGTCGATGATGTTCCGCTGAATGAGCGGGATGACGGTGGTGACCAGGGTGGACAGCACGGCGGCGCCGAGCGCGACGATCGTGAGCGCCTTGTGCCGCCAGCAGTACCCCGCCAGCCGGCGCAGCCAGCCACGGCCGTAGCCAGAGCCGAGCGGAGTGGCATCGGTCTGCTGTCGCGGCCGCCCGTCACCGCGCGCTCCCGACGAGAACTGGCTGCCTGCGGCCTGGCGTGGGGTGATGCCGCGCCTCACCGCTGCGCCACGGCGAGCTGGTCAGGAGCGCCTCGCTGCCCCGGCGCGCGGCCGTGCGGGCCCGGTAGCGCTCGGTCATCGCTGTATCCAGCCGCTGCAGGTCGGAGACGATCTGCTCGCGCAGGCAGGTATGGTCGAGCAGGCCGCCGAACCACTCCGCGTATGCCACGTCCGCGCGCGCCACCGCGGCCTCGCCGGCCTCGGTCAGGCACAGCCGGACCACCCGCCGGTCGCCCGGCTCGGGCTCGCGGCAGGCAAGGCCCGCGGCGACCAGGCTGTCGGCTGTCGCGGTCAGCGTCGGCCTCGCCACCGCCAGCTTGTCGGCAAGCCGGGCCGACCGCTCGCCGCCAGCGCCGATGAGCTTGAGCATCCGGTACTGCTGCGGGCTCACCCCGGCCTCGATCCGCTCCAGCACGCGCGATATCCGCAGGACGGTGAGTAGCGCCTCGATCGCGTCGGTCTGGTTATCCGGACTGGTCAAACCGCATCCCCTTTGATACGACATGCTTATAGTTCGACAGTCTAACAAACTAGCTGGCGTGGTTATTCCGGCGGGCTTCGGTGGAGCGCCGCTGGTGCCGCCATGGCAGCCGCTCAGCTAAGAGCCGGTCTGAACGTCGTCGACGTACCAGAGTCCGCCGACGAGCACGCAGTCGGTCGCGTAGTGGACGTACTGCGACGAGAACACCTGCCGGTACGCGGCGTCGAAGGAAAGCCCGGCGTTCGGCAGCCCGGCGTTGGGGTCGGTGTTGTCCATGCTGACGTTGCCGTCGTATCCGGCTGCGTGGTACTCCACATCGACGATGGCCCGATTTCCGGATATCGCCGTGTGGCCAATCGTCCAGCTGCCGGTCATCTCGGTGAGCGGCGCGAAGCCTGCGGAGACACCGGTGCAGATGCCTCGTTCGCTCGGAGCGGTGTACCGGCAGGCAAGAGCCGGATGACGGGTGAACAAGCCGGCCGTATATCCGGCGACTGCACTGGCCGGGGACTCGTAGCCCGGTTTCGGGGGCGGGGCGAACGGGCGGCTGCGCGGCTGGGCGATGACGAAGGATGCGACCGCCAGTGCGACCAGAACCACTCCGGTCGCGACGAGCGTGACCTTGCTCTGCCGGAACCGGCTGGCAGGCCGGAGGTACTCCTCAACCCGTCTGGTCTTTCGATCAATCCGGCCGTACACGCGCCGCACATCCGGCAGTACCGCCTTGAACGTGCTCCGGGCTTCCTCGTGTCGAGACGCTGACGCGTAGAGCCCGGCCAGCAGCAGCCGTCCATCGACTGCCGCCTTGTCCGCGGGCTCACGAGCCTGTCCAAGGTCGGCGACGAGTTCCTCGGCCATCGCGATTGCGTCGGCGGCGCGGCCAGCCTGGAGGAGCCGGAGAGCGAGCGTGGAACGGGCACGGCGCAGCCGCGCCGTGTCGCCGGGTGAATGCGACTGGAAGTCCCTGGCCGCCTGCTCCAGTATCAGCGCGGCGTCCGCGGGGCGACGGGTGTGCCCGTAGCAGTCTGCGAGGCCCGATCGGATGGAGAACAGGAGCCTGTCTTGCGGCGCAAGCACCCGGCCGGCGACCTCAAGCGCCTCCTCGAACTCGGTCTGAGCACGCTCATGTTCGCCCGCGTCGTGGAGCGCGAACGCGTGTTGAACGGCACAGCGGATCGTCAGCGTGTGCTCTGGTCCCATGACCTCCTGGCAGTCTGCGCGCAAGCTGTCCAGCAGGGCGAGCGCCTCGCCGATGCGGCCGGCCCGGCGGTAGATCGCCGCCAGCCTGACGCGACACGAGATTGCGTCCGGATCGCCCGGCGCCAGCAGTCGCTCGCAGTCGGCAGCCGTGCGCTCGGCTGCGGTCATAGCCTCCTCGGTCTGACCGGTTTCCTGGTAGGCGGCGGCCACGTCCATCTGGCAGAGGAGCGTGTCCGGGTGCTCAGGTCCCACTGCCGCCTCGAGGTTAGCGAGGGCCTCCTCAAGGTGCTGCCGCGCGCGATCTCGCTCACCGGTCAGCGCCAGCATCCGGGCGTAGTCGATACGGGCCCGCGCCGCCCGCGCGCTGCCGGGTCCGAGTACCCGGTCAAGGTCGGCGATGCAGTTCTCGTGGACCGCCATCGCTTCCGGGAGTTGCCCGGCAACCCGCCAGGCCCAGGCCAGGTCGTTGCGCGCGACCATGGCATCCGGGTGGTCGGCGCCCACGACGCGCTCACTGGCCGCGAGGTTCTCGGTCAGCGCGCTCACGCCGGCATCGAATCGATCGGCGATGACATAGGCGTAGCCAAGCCGCGCGCGGGCGGCGAGGGTGGCCGGGTCGTCCGGCCCGGCGGCAGCGATGGTGGTCGCTAAGGCCTGCTCGAATGCCGCGATCTCGCGAGCCATACTCGGTGGCGACACGGGCTTGCTGAACGGCTGGCGACTGCCATACATAGGCCCGTCATCTCCTAGCGGCGCGGTCGGCCGACCACGTATACCGCATTTTGTCCCGCGAGTGGCGAGCAAGCCAGATTGGCAAACGCGTTGCTCCGGGCGCCGGGGGTCGCTTAGGGTCTGCCGGGACTTCGGCGGGCTGGAGGAGGCGGCGATGCGAGACTTGCGTCGCGAGATCAGCCCGTACCGGCTGTACCTGATTCTCGAGAGCGGCACCGCTTTCCTGCTCGGCATCAGCTACGCGACGGTGACGGTCTACTGGGTCACGGTCGGCAGGCTCAACCCGCTGCAGCTGCTGCTGCTCGGCACGGCACTCGAGGGCAGCTACTTCATCTTCCAGCTGCCAACCGGGTTGCTCGCCGACCTGGTCAGCAGGCGGCTGTGCGTGCTGACGGGCCTGTTCGTCGTCGGCCTGGCCCAGATCATGGCGAGCCTGTCCGCATCGTTCGCCAATCTCTTCCTCGCCTGGCTGGTGCTGGGCTTCGGCGCGGCACTCAACAACGGAGCGCAAGACGCCTGGATTGCCGACGAGCTGTCCGCCGATCTCGGCGATGGCGACATGACCGGTATCTACCTGCGGGCGACACAGCTGGGCCTCCTCGCTACCGTCGCTGGCAGCCTGCTGTCTGGCGTCGTCGCCCTCGCCGGACTGGACATGCCGCTGCGCGTGGGCGGCGCACTCATCTGCGTACTCGCCGCGGCGACTGCCGTCGTGATGCCGGAGCGACACTTTCACCGGCCAGCCACTGACGCCCGAGCCGGGCGCATCGTCAGGCAGTCAGCCGCGATGCTCGCGGAGCAGGCCCGGTCTACCCGCCGTGCCATCATGGCGGTTCCCGGCCTCGTGCTGCTGTTCGGCATGACGCTGTTCACCGGGCTATGGAGCGAGAGCTTCGACCGGCTCTGGGGGGCCTTCCTGCTGCGAGACATCAGATTCCCGCAGCTAGCCGGGATCCATCCGGCTATGTGGTTTGGCCTGCTCGCGGCCGCCGCCGCTGTCCTGGGCCTCGGTGCGACCGAAATCGCGAAACGGCGGACTGAACGGCTCGGGCCAGACTCGGTCGTCGGCGCGCTGCTGGTTCTGACGCTGGCAATCGGCGCGGCGGTAACGGGCATGGCGACCGCTCACGCGTTCGCGCTGGTGGTCAGCGGCTACCTCGTCGTCTCGGTCCTGCGGCCCGTGCTGTACCCGCTGGTCTCTGGCTGGATGGTGGGCCGGATCGACCCTTCGGTCCGGGCTACTGCCCTGTCTGCGCGGGACATGTTCGACAGCGGCGGCCAGATCATCGGCGGTCCGGTCGTCGGCGTCATCGGAACCTTCGCCTCGATCCGCATAGCGTTGCTCGTCGGCGCCGCTGCGCTGGCTCCTGCCGCGGCCTGCGTCGCGGCGGCCAGCCAGCGGATCGCGCCGCGGACCGCGGCGACGGTGGGAGAGGCTGAGGCGGCCGACGCCGCGCCTACCGGCCGGTAACCCGCTGTTCCGCCCACCGCAGTCTGTCGGCGATGATGGACGCCATGGCGGACCTGCTCCCTCTGATCGAAGACGTGCGCGAACAGCTGCGCGCGGCTGGCTACCTAGCCGACCCGGCGACCGGCACTATCGTGCACCTGGCCTCCGAGCTGGGCAAACCTGTCCTCATCGAGGGCCCAGCGGGCACGGGCAAGACCCAGCTGGCCAAGAGTGTCGCGCTGATGACCGGCAAGAAGCTCATCCGGCTGCAGTGCTACGAGGGGCTGGATGAATCCAAGGCCATCTACGAATGGGACTACCGCCGCCAGTTGCTCCAGCTCCAGCTGCACCAGAACGGGTCGGACACCGACCTGCAGGTCGCCGGGATCTTCGGTGAGGACTTCCTGCTCAGCCGGCCGCTGCTCGCCGCCATTCGCGCCGACGAGCCGGTCGTCCTGCTCATCGACGAGGTCGACCGGCTCGACATGGAGGCCGAGGCCCTGCTGCTTGAGGTGCTGTCGGAGTACCAGGTGTCGATCCCGGAGCTGGGGACGCTAACCGCCCGGCACGTCCCGCAGGTCTTCCTGACCTCGAATAACACCCGCGACCTGTCCGAGGCGCTCAAGCGCAGGTGCCTCTATCTGCACCTCGGCTATCCGAGCGTGGAGCGCGAGGCCGAGATCGTCCGGCTGCACGTGCCCGAGCTCGGCCAGCACCTGGCCGCCGAGATCGCTGGCCTCGTCGCGGTGCTGCGCGGGGCCGACCTCAAGAAGCCGCCGTCCATCTCCGAGACCGTCGACTGGGCCCGTACGCTGCTCGCGCTCGGGTCCGGCGAGCTCACCGACGAGCTCACCCGGCAGACTCTGTCGGTGCTGCTGAAGTACGAGCGCGACATCACCATCGCGCTCGCCGAGCTGTCGCTGGCCTGACCGGTGCCCGAGAGCCAGCTGTCCGAGAGCCCGCTCACCATCCTGGTGGACGAGCTGCGGACGGTGGGCGTCGGCGTTTCGGTCGGCGAGCACCTGGACGCCGCCCGCGCCCTCGCCAGCATCCCGCTGACCGATAGCGAGACGGTGCGGGCAAGCCTGCAGAGCGCCCTGGTGAAGAGGGCAGAGCACCTCGATGCGTTCAACGTGCTGTTTGACCTGCATTTTCTGGGAACGGGTACCGATCAGGCGTGGCCGCTATCGAGCCTCGCGGCCGATGACCTGGAAGCCGCGCTGCGTGCGGCGCTCCGTTCGCTCGACCCAGCACAGCTCCGGCTGCTAGCCGAGGAGTACGTCCGGCGATATGGCGGGCTGGAGCCGGGCGCGCCAGTGGCAGGCGTGTTCGCGCTGATCGCGGCCGCTGCGGCGGCGAACCTGGACGCCATTCGCGCCGAGCTGCTGGCGGCCGCTGCCGGGGATGCGGCCGCCGGTGGAATGGGCGGCGGAGGAACCGGGGGAGGCGGCCTGCGGACGGGCGCGGGCGCCATCAGCGAGCGGCTCCAGCGGGCCGAGGCCGACCGCGCGATCGCGCGGTTCCGGGCCGAGCTGCAAGCCGCGATCCGGCGAGCACTGGTTTCCGACCGCGGCGCCCGCGCGGTCAGCAAGACGATGCGGATCAGGCTCGCGGAGGACGTCGACATCGCCACCGCATCTGCGGCCGAGCTGGATGCGGTCATGGCGGCCATCGGCCCGCTGGCGCACCGGCTGAGCAAGATCCTGGCTCAGCAGGAATACCGGAAGCGGCGGCTGTCGCTGCGCCGTACGCTGCACCTGGCCATGAGCACGGGCGGCGTGCCGTTCCGGATCGGGACCGAGCCCGCCAAGCCGCCTAAGCCCGAGATCGTGGTGCTGGCTGACGTGTCGGGGTCGGTCGCGACGTTCTCGCGGTTCACCCTCAACCTGCTGATCGCGCTGGACAGCCGGCTTTCCCGGCTGCGCGCGTTTTCGTTCGTGGACGGCCTCGCGGACATCACCGAGCTAGTCAGCGAGGCCCGCTCCGCCGGGCGGCAGCTCACTCAGGCTGAGGCCGCACGCGGCGCCGTCCGGTGGACGGGCAGCTCGGACTACGGGCACGTGCTGCGAGAGTTCGCAGCGACGCACGCGCGGCAGTTCACCCGGCGGACCGTCGTGCTGGTCGTCGGCGACGCGCGCACCAACTACACCGACCCAGCCGTCGGGTCTCTCGCGCAGGTGAGCGATCGGGTGGGCAAGCTGTACTGGCTGAACCCCGAGCCTCAGCGGTACTGGAACACCGGCGACTCGGTGATCGCTCGGTACGAGCCGCTCTGCGCTCAGGTGCGCGAGTGTGCCACGCTGCGGCAGATCGCAGACTTCGTCCAGTCGCTCGCAGTCAGGTAACCGGCCCGTGGTTAGCTGACGCTGCCGGGCATGACCAGGCCGGTCTCGTAGGCCAGGATCACCGCCTGCACCCGGTCGCGGAGGCCGAGCTTGGCGAGCAGGCTCGCGACGTGGGTCTTGACGGTCGCCTCGGAGACGAACAAAGCCGCCGCGATCTCGGCGTTGCTGCGGCCGCGGGCGAGCAGCAGCAGGACCTCCTTTTCACGTGCCGTCACCGAGGCGATCCGGGACGGGGACAGCGTCGCCTCGGGCGGCCGGCGGGCAAACGCCTCGATGAGCCGCCGGGTTACCGACGGCGCGAGCAGCGCGTCGCCCGCGGCGGCTGCCCGGACGGCCGCGACCAGGTCGGCGCGAGGCGAGTCTTTGAGCAGGAATCCGCTTGCGCCGGCTCGCAGCGCTTCATACACGTAGTCGTCCAGGTCAAAGGTGGTCAGCATGACTACCTTGGGCGCAGGCTGGCGAGCCATGATCAGCCCGGTGGCCGCGAGTCCGTCCATGACAGGCATCCGGATATCCATGAGCACGACATCGGGCGCGAGAGCTGCGGCGAGGGTGACGGCCTGCTCACCATCGGAAGCCTCGCCGATGACGTCGATTCCCTCGGTCGCACCGAGGATCACGCAGAAGCCGGCCCGGACCAGTTCCTGGTCGTCGACAACGAGTACCCGGATGTCTGGCGCGGCGCCCGTCGCTTGGCCGGGAGATGCTGCCTGGTCGGCGGTCATCGCACCGGAAGCCGCGCGGTGACGGCGAATCCCGCCGCGGCGGTCGGGCCGACCGTGAGGCTGCCGCCGCAGGACGCGACGCGCTCGGCGATGCCTGCCAGCCCGAAGCCGGGACCCGCTGGCAGGAGTCCGGGCCGGTTTCCGTCACCATCGGCAGAGCCGTCCGCGGTTCTGCGGCGCTGTAGCAGCTCAGCCGCCGCTCCGCCGTGCGGGCTCAGCGGGGACGCCGATCCGCGGGGCGGGCTCAGCGGGGGCGCCGATCCGCGGCGCGGGCCGGCATCGGTAACCGACAGCGTGACGAAGCCTGGCTCGTAGCCGACCGTGACGCTCGCCCGCTCGGCGCCTGAGTGCCGCAGGGTGTTGGTGAGCGCCTCCTGCACGATGCGGTAAGCGGCCAGTTCCACACCGGGCGCCAGCGCCGCCGGCGTCCCGGTGATCTCGAAGTCGACCGGCAGCCCCGCGCTGCGGACCGTGGCCAGCACGTCAGCGAGCTCGCTCAGCGAAGCGGCGGGCGCGGTGTCCAGCCGCTGCGACGGGCCACGGAGCACGCCGAGGAGCCGGCGCAGCTCGGTCAGCGCCGTCCGGGCGGTGTCGCCGATGACGCTGACCGACTGAGCCGCCTCCTTGGGATGTCCGGGCAGCAGCGCGCCTGCGGCTTCGGCCTGGACCGCCATGAGGCTGACGTGATGCGCGACAACGTCGTGCAATTCGCGCGCAATCCGGGCGCGCTCGGCTGCCGCGGCGCGCGCAGTCTCGCGGTCGAGTTCGGCTTCAGCTCGTTCCGCTCGCTGCTGCGCCGCTCGTAGCGAGGTCCGCATCGCCCGGCTGAGCAGGCCCACGCCCATGGCCGCGCCGAAGATGAACACCTGGATGAGGGCGTCATACGGCTCGCTGTGCCCGGGGGAAGCCTCCGACGTCGTGATGCCGACCGCGAGAAGCGCGCACGTGAACCAGCGGACCGCCACGCCGCTCCGGTCGAACACGGTGTAGACGATGATGGCCGGGCCGAGCGGGAAGGGCGCGAACTGCAGGCCGGCCACGTCGTAGCCGACCCGGCACGCGCCGATCACCAGGCCCGCCGGGATGGCCAGCGACCGGCGGAAGGCCAGCGGCAGCGCTTGGCCGATGACGAGCAGCAGCGCGAGCCACAGTGGGTGCAGCTGGGACCGGTACGGCAGCTGGGACACCACGTTGACCCCGGCGAGCGCGATCGCGAGCCCTGAGTCCTGGACCAGTTCCTGGCGGCGGGCGGGCAGCGCAGCGAACCGGGCAGCCAGGCCGCCCCGGATCGCCGTCAGCGTCGTCACGCCCCGATCGTACGGTTATCGGCTGCGCTGCGGCATCAGCCGCGAGAGGGAGCAGCTGCCTCCGCCGTACAGCCGATGACGCGTTCTGCGGCACGCTTCGCCATCCGCTGCCCGGCTGAGCCAGCAAATCGGCAAGGTGGCCGATGCGCCGACCCGGCCACCACCCCGACGCTGAAGCCATGACCTCACCACTGGCTGGCGCGACGCCAGAGATGTCCGCAAAACCACTGACCAGCGCCGGGCCGGTCGCCCCGCAGGCCGCGGCTGCCGACCAGGACGAGCTCGTTCCCTCCCCTCGCCTGGGCATCGCGCTGATCGCCATGGCGGCTGTTGTGCTCGAGCTCGCGCTCAGCGCCCGATACGGCTACGTCCGCGATGAGCTGTACTTTCTCGCCGCGGGGCAGCACCTGGCGCTCGGTTACGTCGATCAGCCTGCGCTCACGCCGCTGCTTGCTCGCGCCGGCACGCTGTTGTTCGGCAACACCGTCGTCGGCCTGCGTGCGCTGCCAGCGCTGAGCCTCGGCGCGATCGTCATGCTGACCGCGGCGATGAGCCGCCGGCTCGGCGCTGGCCGGACCGGCCAGCTGCTCGCCGCGCTCGCCGCCGCGACGTGCGCGGAGTTTGTCGGCGCGGCGCACGAACTGACCACGACGGTGCCCGACTTCCTGTTGTGGGGCGTCATGCTCTACCTGGTAGTGCGGCTGCTGCACAGTGGCGACCGGCGCTGGTGGCTGGCAATCGGGCTGTCCGCGGGTATCGCGAGCGCGGCGAAGTGGAACATCGCCTTCCTGGCAGCGGCGCTCGGCCTCAGTTTCGCCCTGACCGACGCGCGGCGGCTGCTGCGGTCACGTTACCTGCTGGCCGGCTGCGTCATCGCCGGGGCGCTCGCGACTCCCGACCTGATCTGGCAGGCGGCGCATCACTGGCCGGCGTTCCAGGTGTTCGCCGTGCTGCAGCAGGAGGCCGGGCACAACCGGGCGACGTACTGGGCTGGCCAGATCCTGTTCACCGGCCTCGCGCTGACGCCGATGTGGCTGACTGGCGTGGTCTGGACGCTGCGCTCACCGGCTGTGCGGCGGTACCGGCCGGTCGCGATCGCCTGCGCGGTCGTCATCGCCGTGCAGTTCGTCCTCGGCGGCAAGGTGTACTACCCGGGCGGCGCGTACACCTTCCTGCTCGCCGCCGGCGCCGTGCCGGCCGGGGCGTGGCTCGTCCAGCGTGCGCCGCGGGTGCGAGTGACCGCGATCGCGGCGCTGCTGGCGTCCGGTGCGGTCATGCTGCCCGTCGCGCTTCCGCTGCTGCCCGCCCGCGTCATGCACGCCGTGCCGCTGCAGAAGATTAACTACGACCTCGGCGAGGAGATCGGCTGGCCCGGGGAGGTCGCGCTGGTCGCCCGTGAGTACCGGGCGCTGCCGGTTGCGCAGCGCCGGGTTACGACGATCCTGGCGGGCAACTACGGCGAGGCCGGCGCTCTCGAGCGGTTCGGGCCGGCCGACGGCTTGCCGGCCGCCTACAGCGGGGCCAACAACTTCTGGCTCTGGGGCCCGCCGTCCGCCAGCGACGTGGATGCGATCGCCGTGAACCCCGACCTCCGGCAGCTGCAGCGCGAGTTCACCACTGTCCGGCTGGTCGCGACCTACACGAACGGGCTCGGCGTCAGCGACGACGAGGAAGGCGTGCAGATCTACGTCGCGACGGGGCTGCGGGCGTCGTGGGCCTCGGCGTGGCCCGCTTTCCGTAACTACGCGTGAGTCGTCGTCTGCTGGGCGGTGTCGTTACGCCGCACGCCGAACAGGAAATAGGAGATCGGGATGAGCCCGGCGGAGTTCACGATCATGGCCAGCGACCAGCCGCGCTTGGACCCGCGGATCTGGCTTGCTGGCCGGCGCCGCAAGTCCAGGAGCGCCGCCGCCTTCAGCGCGGCTTCGGCGGCGGCGGCTGCCGTCAGGAGCCAGCGGGTCCGAGGACTGAGTTCAGTGTGCCGTGTGGCCATGAGGTCCTCCGCAGGCGTGCTGCACCGTTACTGGGCCGTACCTTACCGCTGCGGGCGGCGCGCTCCGGAGGCCACCGGCAGGCTCGAGCGCCCCTGGATCGTCTGAGAAGCTGTCGGCATGGCGACTGACGATAACCACCGCAGCCTCACGGTCGAGCGAGTCGCGGCCGGAACGTTTGCCGCGGTCAACGAGCGCGGCGGCCGCATCGTCCTCGGCGGCGGTGCCGGGGCGGAGTTCACCCCTGTCGAGCTGCTCATGGCAGCGATAGCGGGATGCACCGCGATCGACGTGGACATCCTGACCTCGCGGCGGGCGGAGCCGGACAAGTTCGAGATCTCCGTGGACGCCGACAAGGTGCGCGACGAGGCGGGAAACCACCTGGAGAACATCGAGGTGACGTTCCGGCTCGCCTTCCCGGCCGGGGACGGCGGCGACAAGGCGCGGGCCATCCTGCCCGAGGCCGTGCGGCGCTCGCATGACCAGCTGTGCACGGTGAGCCGCACGGTCGAGCTGCCAACGCCGGTGGCCACGCGCATCGACTAGCTCCGGCCAGCGCAGCCCGTGGGAGGGACCTCACTGTCGCAATAGCAGCAGTAAATCCACTCCCATGAGGGCGACGCCGGCTGGCTAGTGGTGCTTGCGTGGCCGGATCAGCTTGACAGTCTCGAACTCGGTGTAGACGGGGTTCGGCGCGCCCTTCGCGCCAGTCGTCGGGTTGGTGGGGTCAGCGCCGAGCGCGTGGAAGTACCGCACCGTGATGCTGGTGTAGCCGTCGTCACCACCCGGGTCGACGTCGAACACGCCGATGCCGTACCCGGTCGAGATGTCCCGGCGAGCCGACCAGATCGCGTCCTCCCGGGCGTCCGCACCGGCCCGCGTGTACACGCCGGGCGTTGAGGTCTGGAACGGCCGGTTCGGCTTCGTGAACACCTTGGCCTGGGTGCGGCCGTCGGCGGTATCGAGGCCGTACTCGTCGAGGTTGGCGCTGGTTCCGCCGCCGCCGAGGACCAGGTGCACCGTGCCCTTGCTGGTGTCGAACACGCCCGTGTCGGTCGTCGTCACGGGATGAGGCCGGCGCGTTTCCACCGGCTCTCCGGTGGTCGCGTCGGTGCCGGCCATGGGGTCGAACCCGCGGACCGGGAAGGACCGCTCGTAGTCGTGGTCGTGGCCGTTGAGCACGAGGTCGACCTGGTACTTGTCGAATAGCGGCAGCCACTGCTCCCGGATGCCGCGGTCGGAGCCGTTCCCGGTGACCGACGACGAGCAGGCGATCTGGTGCATCTGCGCGACTATCCAGTCGATCGACGGGTCTCGGCGCGCCGCTGCCAGGGTCTGCTCCAGCCAGGCCGTCTGCGCGCCGCCGGAATAGCCGCTGACATAGAGCGAGGTACCGGGCGGGATGGCCGGGTTCCCGGTGCTGGCAGCCGGCACGAGCGGGCCCGGCCCGCCCCCAAACGCTCCTGCGTCCTGGTAGACCACGTCGTCGCCCTGGAGAGCAACGAACAGCACGTTGCCGACCTGGAAGGAATACCAGTTGCCGCGGAAGCCTGGCACGTCGTTGTCCGGCAGCTGGTAGCGGGTCAGGTAGGAGGTGTAGCCCTGCGGCCCGTTGTCGAACTCGATCTCGTGGTTGCCGGCGACCGGCATCCAGGCGCGGTAGGCCGCAGACGACTGATTGTTGTTACCGAAGTCGCGCCAGACCTCCGGCTGGACCGTGGGGTTGAGGTCGGCGTAGCACAGGTCGCCGTTGAGCAGGTGGAACAGCGGGCTGAATGATTCGATCGCCGCCACCGCGTAGGCGCTCTGGCCGTAGGACAGCACCCACGCGGTGTTGGGCGTGGCGAGATCGCCGAAACTGGTGAACCGGAACGGCACCCGGCCCTTCGGGGCTGTGCGGAACGTGGCCGCGAAGGGCGTCGCCGAGTTGTCGTTGTCCGCGGTCACGACGTAGGAGTACTCGGTGCCGGGGGCGAGGTGCCGGAGTTCGGCGTGGTAGGTCCAGACCGTCTCCCCGTTCAGGCCGTCGGTGTAGGTGCGCTGGACCGCGGGCACCGCGAACTGCGGCCGATGCGGTCCGGTCAGCAGCACGCGCGCGCCGGGCGCGCTGGCCGGCGATGCCCACGACACGGTCATGCTGGTCGCCGGGTCGGCGCCGAAGGTCAGGTGAATCTGCTCGGGGGTGCCATCGCCTGCCGCCGCGGATGTGCTGGCTAACGCCCGCGGGGTGCTGCGAAACACTGGCACCGTCGCGAGCAGTCCGGCGGCGCCTGCGGTCGTGAGTACCTGTCGGCGGGAGAGCCGGGATCCGGCAGGCTCGTCGGGAACGCTGGGCTGATCCTTTTCAGCAGTGTTCATGCGGTCAGCATCGCGCCCCGCCGTGAACCGCCGATGACGGCTCAGTGACTAGCCGGGTCGGTCGCTATTAATCATTCCCTTACCTGAACGCAAAGAAATGGCAAGGACTGCCGAGGATCAAGGTCATTTCATTGACGCGGCCCGGCCGCGTCAATTCGTCGTCAGGCTGCTGTCGCCGGAATGGCGGCGTCGGCTGCCTCAATGTCCTTGAAGAACCGGCGGTGTACCCGCAGCTTCTCGCCGTTGGCGGGAATCACCTGCCACATCCCCGATGGCGGGCCGAGGCGAGTCGATCGGGGGAGTTCCGTGACGACACCGCGGGCTTTCTTCATCCCCATCGAGCCGGCGTTGAGCACCAGGATGCGCTGCGGGGTCACCACGACGATCCGGTACTTGTTCATGATGAGGAACCCGATCATGCCGGTCAGCGCGAACAGGTACTGGCTGGTGGTTTGCGCCCCCGGCACCGCCTCAGCGGTTTCGCCCGGATGCAGATATTCAGCCGAAGAACTCAGCATCTGGTCACGCAGTGCCATTATTGCGTCCAAACGAGCCGAAATCGCGGGCAGGACGCTCCCACGCGCGGATCGGACTGGTCAACGGCTCCGAAACTGCAATCCGCCGTTCGCATTTCTCTGAATGCAACCGCACGCGATCGACCGCGAGCGCCCGAATGGGGAGCTGCGGTGACAATCACGCCCGTCTTGCGGGATGGGTGACGTTCTCGCACCCCATGCCGACGGCTCTTGCTCCTGGTCAGCCGGCTGCCAGGTTGTCGGCGTAGTCGGCGAAGCGGCGCAGGCTCGTTTCGAAGCCGCGGCGCGCGTCCGGGTCGGCCATGGCCGCTGGCACGTTCGTCTGGTGGGTGACGACCTCGGTCCGCCCGTCGCCGAGATCGGTGAACGTAACCGTCGTTGTCATGCCGCCCTCGACGTCGGCCTCCGTCCACACCAGGCGCTCTGGCCGCCGCACTTCCCGGTAGACAGCGCGCATCGTGTAACTGGTGCTATCGGCGTCGTTCACCATGACGGTCTCGAACACGCCGCCCGGCTGCAAATCGACGAAGATGCCATCGAGGGGGGTCGTGGTCCCGTCCGGGCCCCAGAACCGGGTGAGGTGCTCGGGCCGGGTCATGCAGTCAAAGAGCAGTTCCGGGCTCGCACGGTGGACCCGGCGGTAGGTGAACTCGCCCGGCTGGGTCACGTGACCTCCTCGCCTTCATCGGCCGCCTGCAGGGCCGCCAGGTGCTCGTCGAGTCTGTCGTATCTTTCTTGCCACTCCTGCCGGTGGCGGTCGACCCAGTCTGCCGCGGCGTCGAGCCTGGCCGGCTCGATGCGGCAGGGCCGGGCCTGAGCAGCGCGGGAGCGAGAGATCAGCCCGGCCCGTTCCAGGACCTTGATGTGCTTGGAGATCGCCTGCTGGGTCAGCGTAAACGGCTCGGCGAGCTGGTTCACGGTCGCCTCGCCCGCCGACAGGCGAGTGAGGATCGCGCGCCGGGTCGGGTCGGCGAGCGCCGCGAACGTGGCCGTCAGCTCGTCGCCGGCTCGCTCACCGACGGTTGCTGTCACCGGGCCGCCAGCGACCAGGCTCGCGCAACTCCCTCGCCGTCGAAGAGCTCGCGGGGCACGGCGCGCCCGGCGAGCAGCGGCATCAGGTCGCGACTGCATCCGGTCAGCTCGGCGCCTTGGCCCGCAGACCAGTCCACGTCGGTCGCGGCGACCCGGATGCCCTCAACCGGAAACCCGAAGAGCGTCTGGCTGCCTGTGCTGGTGAGTGCGTCGAGCACCGTCGTCGTGGCTCGCTCGGGGATCTCATACGTCAGGCCCAGCGGCCAGGCCATATCGAGCCCGTGAATGACGTCGTGGGTCAGCGCGCCGGTCAGGCCGCCGCCCGGCGGACTCCACGGCGTCTCCGCGTTGTCGAGCAGCACGGCAACCAGCTCGGCGGACGGCAGCTTGCTATCACGATCCGCGATCTCGTCGGAGAACTTCGTGAAGTCGCCGCCGCAGCGCTGCAAGCCTGCCACGAAGTCAAGTTCGCTGATCCGGAACGGCATCGTCTGGTGGGCGAGCACGTGCGCCGCGGTCCAGCCCGCGCACAGCGATGGGGTTTGCCACTGATCGGCGCTGAGGGTTTCGAGCGCGGCAGCGAGAGATCGCCGGTGCGCCGTGATGACGTCCATCATGACTGCCCCCTATACATCCTATTAGTTGTACAACTAGAAAGTTTGCAACGGCGAGGCGCTGTTGTCAAGGGCGCTGCGCGCGATCATCTGGACATCCGACACGCAGGACATCAAGGCCCTGGCCGATCAGTCAGGTGTGAAGCCAGCGCCCGTGGTGCGCGACGTGTGACCTCGGCTGCTTACGGGGCGTACTGGTCGATGGCTCCCTGGCTGGTTTCCGACCCGTCCGGCATGAAGTTGAAAAGCGTGGCCGCGCCCCAGAGCGAGGTTGTGCCGGGAACCCATGCCAGGCTGCCGATTTGGGACTGGAGGCCGTTCTGCGTCGGCTCGGGCTGCTGGCTCCAGTGGTCGTTCCGGAAGTGGAACAGATCTTCAGTCCCGGAGTTCACCGGGAAGCCCGAGACCCAGAGGCCGCCTTGCCCGTCCGATGCCAGGGCAGTGTCGAACGTGGCTATCGATGCGGGCACATCCACCGAGTGCCAGCCATTGCCGTTCCAGTGCAGCAGCAAGACGCCGGAGCCGAAGCCACACGGCGGGCAGGTGGTGTCGAGGCCGGCGGTGACCCAGACGTCGTGAGGGCTGTCCGCGAGGATGCTGATGGGGTTAAACAGCGTTCCCGCCGGCAGCTTGAGCCCGGCGGCGTCCGGTATCGGGACGGTGAGCCAGCCGCTGCCGGTCCAGTGAGCGGCCGCGAAGTCAAGCGAGGGCCCCCCGAAGCTCGTCTGGCCGAGGATCCAGTGGTCGTTGCTGGCGAGGGCGCTGACGCTGTTCGGCACGACCGGCGGCGTCGGCAGCTCCGTCCAGGTCTGGCCGTCGTAGTGCGCCGCGTAGGCGCTGAAGATCGCGTTGTTGAAGTCGCCGGTGACGCCGAACGACCCACGCGTCACTGGGACTGAACACTGCCGCGCCGGTAAAGTTCAGGCCACCGTTTGCAGCGGGCATGATGGTCTGCGTCGCTCCCGAGTCGGTGACGTGCACCCCGTAGCCAACGTTGTTGAGGTCAGCGCCAAAGATCCACGTATTGCTGGCCGAGCTAGTGGCGGCGACCACGCCGAAGCCGAACCCGAAAATGCTGCTGTCCGGCAGAGCGAAGGGCTGCCAGCTCTGCCCGTTCCACTGCTCGATGATCGCCCCCTGCGAGGAGCAGGAGCTGTCAGTGCAGCCAGCGCCGGTGACCCAGGCGTTGTCGGGGCCGGATGCAGCCACGTCAGTGAACTGAGTCTGACCAGCGGGGTCGCCGACGACCGAGACGAGCTGCCAGGTCGCTGCACCTGCGGACGCAGGAGTTAAGCCAATCGCGCCGAGGGCGAGTGCGGTGGCCGGAACGAGCGCGCGGAATAAGAAGCGACCGGTCATGCCATTCCCGCTTTCGCCGGGTGCGACCGCAGCGGCGCACCAATCGCGAGCGGGTTACATGACCGGCTAATGCGCTTCTAGAATGATTTTGGTAAAGATTCGGCTAATCGGCGGATCGGGTTGCCACCTCGACCGCGACCTTGAGGGTGCGGCCGTCACCGAGTGGCTTGGCGGGCGCATCGAGGTCTGCGGCAACTTCCAGCTCGACCGCGAGAGTCTCGCGGGCGATGAAGGCCGAGTGCGTACGAACCGCGTCCGCCACGTCACCGTCGGCCCCGACCGTCAGCCTGATCCGGTCAGACACCGCCAGACCCCCGTCGCGGCGGGCCTGCTGCACGACGCGGACGACGTCCCGCGCGGTGCCTTCGGCAGCCAGCTCCGGAGTGACGGCAGTGTCCAGCTCGACCAGGCCGGTACTGCCAGGCAGTGCTGCCGTGGAGTCCGGATGCGCTGCGGCCAGCCGCACTTCGTACTCACCCGCCTCCAGCTCGACGCCGGCTGCGATGACACGCTCGCCGATACGCTCCACGTTCCCCGCCTTGACGGCCCGGATGACCTCCTGCACCTTGGCGCCAAGCCTCGGCCCCAGCACGCGCGGGTTGACCGTCAGCTCGAACGTGCCAAGGCTCGCGGGGTCGGCCGACAGCGCTACTTCCTTGACGTTCACCTCGTCGCGGATCAGGTCGAGGAAGGGCGCGAGCGCCTCAGCTCCGGGATGCGCGATCGTGAGCCGGGCGAGCGGAAGCCGGACGCGCAGCTGGCGGGCCTTGCGCAGGCCGAGCGCCGTGCTGCAGACGGCGCGGACGAGGTCCATCGCGTCCGCGAGCGACTCGTCGGCCGGCCAGGCTTCCAGGCGCGGCCAGCCGGTCAGGTGCACACTCTCCGCGCCGGTGAGCCCGCGCCAGATCGCCTCGGTGGTCAGCGGCAGCAGTGGCGCGGCGGCGCGGCACACCGATTCCAGCACGGTCCACAGCGTGTCGAGCGCGGCGCGGTCGCCTGCCCAGAACCGGTCGCGTGATCGCCGGATATACCAGTTCGTCAGCACCTCGAGGTACTCGCGGAGCTGCTGGCACGCGGCGCTGATGTCGTACGCATCGAGGGCTTGCTCCAGCTGGGCCACCGCGGCGCGGGTCTTGGCCAGGACGTAGCGGTCGAGCACGTGTTCGCTCGCCGTGCTGGCGCGCGCCTCGTAGGACTCCGCATTGGCGTAGAGGGCGAAGAAGTAGTACGAGTTCCACAGCGGCAGGATGGCCTGCCGGACGGCGTCGCGGATGCTCGGCTCGTTGACGATCAGGTTGCCGCCGCGCAGGATCGAGCTGGCCATGAGGAACCAGCGCATCGCGTCCGAGCCGTAGGTGTCGAACACCTCGTTGACATCGGGGTAGTTGCGCAGGCTCTTGGACATCTTCTGGCCGTCGCTGCCGAGGATGATGCCGTGGCTCAGGCAGCTGCGGAACGCCGGGCGGTCGAACAGCGCAGTCGCCAGCACGTGCAGCGTGTAGAACCAGCCGCGGGTTTGGCCGATGTACTCGACGATGAAGTCGCCGGGGTAGTGAGAGTCGAACCAGTCGGCGTTCTCGAACGGGTAATGCACCTGCGCGAACGGCATCGAGCCGGACTCGAACCAGCAGTCCAGCACTTCCGGTACCCGGCGCATGGTGGAGCGCCCGGTCGGGTCATCAGGGTTCGGCCTGGTCAGCTCGTCGATACCGGGCCGGTGCAGGTCGTCGGGCCGGACGCCGAAGTCGCGCTCGATCTCCGCCAGCGAGCCGTACACATCAGTGCGCGGGTAGTTGGGGTCGTCGCTCTGCCATGCCGGGATCGGGGAACCCCAGAACCGGTTGCGGGAGATCGACCAGTCGCGGGCGTTCTCGAGCCACTTGCCGAACTGGCCGTCCTTGACGTGCTCGGGCACCCAGGTGATCTGCTGGTTCAGCTCGACCATCCGGTCCCGGAACTTCGTGACCTCGACGAACCAGCTGCTAACCGCCTTGTAGATGAGCGGGTTCCGGCACCGCCAGCAATGCGGGTAGGAGTGGGTGTAGGTCTCCTGGCGGACCAGGCTGCCCTGATCGCGAAGCTTGGCAGTCAGGCCGGGGTTGGCCTCGAAGACGTGCTGGCCCTCGAAGTCGGGCACCACGCTCGTGAACCGGGCGTGCTCATCGACGGTCAGCACCGTCGGGATCCCGGCTTCGGCGCATGCTGCAGCGTCGGCTTCGCCGTAGGCCGGGGCCATGTGCACCACTCCGGTGCCGTCCTCGGTGGTGACCTCGTCGGAGAGGATCACCCGGAACGCGCCGGCCGTGCCGTACTTCGCGTCATCGGTGAGGTAACCGAACAGCGGCTCGTACCGCCGGCCGGCTAGCTCCGCGCCGGTCAGCTCGCCGACGACGGCCGCGCCCTCTAGTTCGCGCTCGTAAGCCGCCTGCCGGTCCCGGGCGAGGATGTACCGGTCGCCGTCCTTTTCCACGACCACGTAGCTGATGTCTGCGCCGACGGCACATGCTTCGTTAGAGGGCAGCGTCCAGGGCGTGGTGGTCCAGGCAAGCAGCCACTCGCCGGTCTCCAGCTTGAACCGGACGGTCACCGACGGGTCCTGCCGGTCGGCGTAGACGTCGTCGTCCATCCGGAGCTCGGTGTTGGACAGCGGGGTCTCGCACCGCCAGCAGTACGGCAGCACCTTGAAGCCCTGATAGATCAGTCCTTTGTCCCACAACTGCTTGAACGCCCACATGACGCTCTCCATGTAGGAGAGGTCCAGCGTCTTGTAGTCGTGGTCGAAGTCGACCCAGCGGGCCTGGCGGGTCACGTACTCACGCCACTCATGGGTGTAGCGCAGGACGGACTCGCGGCAGGCGTCGTTGAACCTGCCGATGCCCATCTCCACGATCTCGGGCTTGCCGGAGATGCCGAGCAGCCGCTCGGCCTCTACCTCTGCGGGCATGCCGTGGCAATCCCAGCCGAACCGCCGGTCGACCCGTTTGCCCTGCATGGTGCGAAAACGGGGCACGACGTCTTTGACGTAACCGGTGATGAGGTGCCCGTAGTGCGGCAGCCCGTTGGCGAACGGCGGGCCATCGTAGAACACGAACTCGCTGTCGGGGCTGTCCGCGGGGTGCTGCTCGACGGATTGGCGGAAGGTGTCGCGGCCCGCCCAGTAGGCGAGCACGCCCTCCTCGAGCTCGGGAAAGGCCGGGCATGGCCGGCACGCCGCTCGCGGCCTGGCCGGCGGCCTTGGCGGTTTCGGCGCGGGGGTAAACGCTCATCGGGTGGTACGTCCTTGCGGCGCGGCTACTGCTGGTGGGCTGGTCGCGCGAGGACGACAGGCCCGCTCCCGCGCGGGCGCACCGCGGTACCACCTCGCTTGCCGCCAGCCGGTCTGCTGGTGCAGACGCCGACGGCCGCTTGTTGGCCGGCTGTGACGGGCCGAACCCGTCCGGGTCTAGTCAGGCTGCCCGACTGTGAGCAGCCGTTTCTTCCGGAGGCTCCCCGGTGATAGCCGGATCGTCGCCTTGTGCTAGCAGAGTCTAGCTGGTTGTGACACTCGTAGGCGCCGGAGTATTCCGCCGCAGCTCGTCGCGGGCGGCGGCGATGCTCTTGGGCACGCACATACGCCAGGCATCGAGCACGAGCTCCTGCATCTCGGCGCGATCGATGGACGCAAGCCGTACGTGCACCCAGTGGTATCGCAGGTCGGACTGGCCCGGCATGAGGAACTTGTCCGGCTCGGCAGCGACCAGGGCGGCTCGCTCCTCCTTCGGGAAGCCAAACCCCATGATCGTCTCGTCCCTGGAGAAGGCCAGGAACACGATCCGGCCGACGCGGAACTTCACCCGGTCTCGCACCAGTGCCTCGTAGGCGCGCGGCAGCTGGCTGGCGAACGCGCGCACGTCCTCGATGGTGACCACGCTGCCAGTCTGCCCCGGGGCACTGACATTCAGCGCGGGCCTGGCGGCTTCCCCGAGCCAGCCGCGTGGCGGACAAGGGGTTGCTGGCCGTCGGCTCGCGATCGCCATAGTCTCGGGGGATGAGCACGCGGCTGCCGCTGTTCCCGCTCGGAAGCGTTCTCTTCCCTGGACTCGTGCTGCCACTGCATATCTTCGAGCCGCGGTACCGCCAGCTCGTCGAGGACCTGCTGGCAGGTCCCGAGCCGCGGCAGTTTGGCGTGATCGCGATCCGGCGAGGTCGGGAAACCGGTGTCGACGGGGTAACCGCGCTCTACGAGACGGGCTGCACTGCGGTGCTGCGCGACGTCGAGCGGCTGCCTGACGGCAAGTTCGATCTGGTTGCCGTGGGCGAACAGCGGTTCCGGCTGGGAGAGCTAGCCGATCCGGCACCGTATCTGTCCGGGGCCGTGGAACTGCTTCCCGACGATGTCGGCGATGGCGCCGAGGCGGCGCTGGCCGTCCAGGCCGTGCAGCGGTTGTTCCGGGCCTACCTGGATTTGCTGGCCGAGCGCGGCGGGGTCCGGGTAACCGTCTCAGAACTGCCAGACGAGCCGGTGCTGCTCTCACATCTGGTCGCGGCTGCCGTCGTGGTTGACCTGCCGGACAAGCAGCGCCTGCTGGAGGAGCCGGACGCGCGGCGTCGACTGGCGGCCGAGCGGAGCCTGCTGGCCCGCGAGATCCGGATGACAAAGTCGCTGACCATGACGCCGGCTCCGGACCTCCGCTATTCGCCGTATAGCCAGAACTAGCTAGCCAGAATTAGCCGGCTGAGGTGTGGAGCGCCACGGCCGCTTCGGCGGTGAGCAGCTGGAACGTGAAAGTCTCCTGCAGGTACAGGGTGACGTCGGCGTCCGTATGGGATAGGTAGCCGATCGAGAAATCCTGCCCGAGGTGGAGGCTGAAATCGCCGCCGCGGCCGGTCACCACGACCGCACCCGAGATCGCCGGTGCCCAGATCAGCTCGCCGTCCAGCACGTCGCCCAGGTGCCGGATGACCGGGTAGCCGTGCAGGCTGGCTTCGCTGACTGCCGTGAACGCCTCGGCCGACAGCACCGCGCTGTATGGTCCGTCGACGCCCGCTGCCCGTAGCTGGCCAACCGCCTGTGCGAACGCGACCGGGTAGTCCGCCACCTCGGCAGGCAGGATGAGCGGCGGGTTACTCGCGCCCGGAACGATGCCGCCGATCCCGGCCGCGGGGTAGCCGGCGAAGATGGCCTGGTCCTCGGCAGCCGCGATCTGCCTGGCTGCCGACCTGGCCGGCTGCCAGTCGGAGTCGAGTGCTCCGCGGGCCACGTCGTCGATTTGCTCCCGGCTCAGTGCGAATGGAACGCGTAGCTCGACGAGAGGCAGGACCTGGCGCTGCCGCGCTTCGATGCCGTCATGCGGCGGGCTGACGCTCACCTGGTGGCCGGTGCTCACGGCCGATATCGCCAGTCCGTCCGGACCGTGCACATCCACGACGCGCAGGCCGGCCAGGTAGCGCTTCAGCGTGCGGCTCGTCTCCTCCTCGAGCGCATCCCATGCTTCGTCCGAGACGGGCGCGAGCTCGCGGTGCAGGTTGTTCATCTGGTGTTGCCTCCTCGCAAGCTGCCGATGTTCAGCGAGCCGGCACCGGGAGCCGGGCCGGGCGCCGCTGGCTGGACGGTGTCCGATTCCGTCCCTTGTGATACGAGACTGTCCAAGTCATCGAGCATGGGCTGCGATGGCACGAAGAACAGGTTCCCCGTGACCGCCCGGCTGAAGTCGAGCAGCCGGTCATAGTTGCCAGGCGGCGAGCCGACGAACATGTTCTGCAGCATCTGCTCGGTGGTATCGGGGGAGCGGGCGTAGCCGATGAAGTACGTCCCGAACTCCTGCGCACCGACCGCGCCGAACACCATGTTGTCGCGGAGGATCTTGATCTCCTCGCCGTCGACCTCGATCGTGGTCAGCGCGTTGTGCGCGGATGTCGGCTTGACGTCGTCAGCCAGTTCAACATCGTCGAGTTTCGTCCGGCCGACGATCCTCTCCTGTTGTTCGACCGGCAAGCTGTTCCAGGCGTCCAGGTCGTGCAGGTACTTCTGGACGATCACGTAACTGCCACCCTCGTACGCGGGCTCCTCGGCGCCGATGATCGCGGCCCGCACGGCCGCCGCGCCGGCCGGGTTCTCCGTGCCGTCGACGAAACCGAGAAGGTCGCGCTCGTCGAAGTAGCCGAAGCCGTGCACCTCGTCCACGATCATGACGGCACCCGCCAGTCTGGTCATGATCTGCTGGGCAAGCTGGAAGCACAGGTCCATCCGTGTTGCCCGGATGTGAAACAGCAGGTCGCCAGGCGTGCTGACGGCGTGCCGGCCGTCAGCGTAGATCTCGCGGAACGGGTGCAATCCGGCTGGCCTGGCAAGCCCCGTCAGCCTGTCCCAGGCCGCCGGGCCGATACCGGTGACGCAGCTCAGCCGGCCGTTCAGGTCCCGGAAGCCGACCGCGCGGACGAGTCCGGACAGGTCCGCGCACAGAGTCCTGACGGCGTTGGCGCTGCCCTCGTCGGTCCGGACGACCACAACCAGGAAGATCGCCGCCTTGGTCAGCGGCGCGTCAACCGCCTGCGGCTCTGGCGGAACGGCTGTGCCCACCGGGTCATCTTGTCGCATGACCGTGCCGTGCCGTCGGCCGCCCGCCGGAATGGCACACGCACCGGGCTGGTTTGCTTCGAGTAGGGAGTGCGGGAGGACGCGATGAGCACGACAACACAGGCCGGCGGGGCCAGCCCGGTCGACTTCGTGACGTACGGGGACTTCGGCGACTTTCGCCCGAAGAAGGCGGCTGCCGCGACGAAGGGCGAGTTCGTCCGGCCGGCCTATCCGTTCCAGGGCCGGATCACCGCGGACGGTTCGAGCGGGTATCCCGCCGAGCCGGGCCGTTACCACCTCTATATCTCCTGGGCCTGTCCGTGGGCGAACCGCACGGCTATCGTGCGCGAGCTGCTCGGCCTGCAGGACGTCATCTCGCTGTCCGCGGTCGATCCGGTGCGCGACGGCCGTGGCTGGGCCTTCCGCGACGGCGACGGCTACGGCCTTGACCCCGTGAACGGCTTCCAGTTTCTGCGCGAGGCGTACGAGGCAACCGAACCTGGCTATGACGGTCACATCTCGGTCCCCGTGCTGTGGGACAAGCAGGCCAGGCGCGTCGTGAGCAACAACTTCCCCGACATTACGCTCGACCTGGACACCCAGTTCGCCCGGTGGGCCGACCCGGATTGCGACTTGTACCCCGAGGTGCTCCGGCCGCAGATCGACCAGCTCAACGACCTCATCTACGCCACCGTGAACAACGGCGTGTACCGGTCCGGGTTCGCCAGCACGCAGGCGGCCTACCACGAGGCCGTCACCCGGCTGTTCGCGACGCTCGACGACCTGGAGCAGCGGCTGGCCAGACAGCGCTATCTGTTCGGCAATTCGATCACCGAGGCCGACGTGCGGCTCTATGTGACGCTGGCCCGTTTCGATGCCGTGTACTACTCGCATTTCAAGTGCAACCTGCGCCGGATTGCCGACTACCCCAACCTTTGGGGCTACTCCCGTGACCTGTACGGGTTGCCCGCCTTCGGCAGCAACACCCGGTTCGACCAGATCAAGCGGCACTACTTCACGACACACCCGCACCTTAATCCGTCGCGGATCGTGCCAGACGGACCGCTGCTCGACTGGCGCGCTCCCTCGGCCCGTGAGCGCCTCGTGGGGGGAGAGTGACGAGATGAGTCAGTACGCAGGGGGCCCGGCGGAGGCAGGCGACCTGGTCGGGCGGTCGGCCGCGGCACTGGTCGCCGGCATTCCCGCGCAGCCGGCCGATGACGGGTTCTTCGGCCCGGCGAGCGTGACGTGGCGTATCAGCGGCGACCTGACGGCTCCGGTAGCCGGGCTCCGCGCGCTGCTCATCCAGGCGCTGCATCCCCTCGCCATGGCGGGCGTTGATCAGCACAGCGACTGGCGTGCCGACCCCGTCGGCAGGCTCGCGGCCACCTCGGCTTACCTGTCAACCGTTACCTTCGGGGAACGGGCTAGCGCCGAGCGCGCGGCCGCTCGCGTGCGGCGGATCCATGAGCGGGTCAGCGGCGTCGATTCCGTGACCGGCCAGGAGTACCGCGCCAGTGACCCGGCCCTGCTGCTGTGGGTGCACGCCGCACTGGTCGACTCGAATCTCGCGGCCCGGGAGACGTTCAGCATCCCGCTGGCAGGCGACGACGCCGATCGCTATGTCGAGGAGATGGTTGTGGCGGCAGAGCTGGTCGGCGTTCCGGCAGCGACCGTGCCCGACAGCGTCGCGGGGCTCGCCCGCTACCTGGCCTGGGTTCGGCCGCAGCTGCGCTGCACCGCTGCGGCGGAGCAGTCCGCGGCCTACCTTCTCGATCCGCCGGGCCTGGATGAGGAGGTGGCGGAGATCTGGCAGGACATCAGGGAAGCGGTCCTGATCTGCCTGCCGGACTGGGCCAGGCAGGCGTACGGCTTTACCGCGCCCGAGCTGACCAGCAGGCGCCGGGAGGAGATCCGCCAGGCGCTCGGGGTGCTCGACGCGGTCTTCCTGGGCGAGCCGGGCGTGCTCGAGGCCAGGCAGCGCGTCACCCTGCGGATGCGCGCAGCAGCGGGGGGCCCGGAGGGTCGTCCCTCCGGGTCAGTAGCGGCGCACGCATGAAGCGTGGCTTTCGGGTACTGGCTGCGCTGACCGCGGGCACGGCTGTCACGGCGGCTGGCGTGGCGCTAGTACGACGCCGGGTCGGGCGGCTGCGGTTCGAGCGCGGCGTGGCGGCGGCTCAGCTGGCCGTGCGCGGCGGGCTTCGCTACGCGGGCAGCGCGCCACGGTTGTTCATGGCGGCGGGCGAGCAGCGCCAGCAGCTCCGGACGGACCTGGCGATGCAGACCGCAGATGACGTCACGGCGACTCTCGGCACCATGAAGGGCGTCATGGTGAAGCTCGGCCAGATGGCCAGCTACGTCGACGAGGGGCTGGCGCCCTCTGTCCGGCGGACTCTCAGCCGGCTGCAGGACAGCGTGCCGCCGATGAGTGCCCAGCTGGCGGCCGGGATGATCGCCGAGGAGCTGGGCGCGCCGCCCGAGCAGGTGTTCGCCCGCTGGGACACCGAGCCCATCGCCGCAGCCTCCATCG
Source organism: uncultured Actinomycetota bacterium (assembly GCA_963718765.1). Lineage (GTDB taxonomy): Bacteria > Actinomycetota > Actinomycetes > Streptosporangiales > Streptosporangiaceae > JAJYUU01. Next base: position 805,931 of record CAVQZV010000010.1, on the reverse strand, counting down.
GGCAGGTGCACCGGGCCATAACCAGGGACGGTCTCGCGGTCGCGGTCAAGGTGCAGTACCCGGGCATCGCCGAGATGATGGCTGCCGACCTCGACAACGTCTCGTTGCTGCGCCGCATGCTGCGGGTGACGGCACCGAGCCAGGACGTGGACGGCCTCGTGGCCGAGCTGCGGGACCGCGTGCTGGAGGAGCTCGACTATCGCCGTGAGGCGGTCAATCAGCAACGGCTGCATGACTACTTCGCGGGTCACCCGACGATCTCGGTTCCTCGGATCGTCCCGGAGCTGTCCACCCGGCGGGTCGTGACCAGCGAGCTGGTGAGCGGTGCCCGGTTCGCTGAGGTGCTGTCCTGGCCGCAGGACGAGCGTGACCTGGCGGGGGAGACGCTGTACCGGTTTGTGTTCCGCAGCCTGTACGAGATGCGCGCCTTCAACGGCGACCCCCACCCGGGCAACTACGTCTTCCACGGCGGCGGCAAGATTACCTTCCTCGACTTCGGCATGGTCAAGCACTTCACCGAAGCTGACCTGCTGCCGCTGATGCAGATGGCCAAGACGCTCTGCGTGGACGACAACCCGGGGCGATTCCGGGCCAGTCTGGAGGAGGCTGGTTTCCTCGTGCCCGGCGCGCCGCTCACTGACGCGGAGGTCGTTGATCATCTCGCCGTGTTTTACCAGCTCATCCGCGAGCGCACGGCCGTGACGGTGACCGGAGAGTACGCGTCAGCAGTGGTTCGCCGGTTCTTCGACGTGCGCAGCCCGGTGGCCCAGTGGGCGCGGATCCCGCGCTCCTACGTGATCCTGCAGCGGATCAACCTGGGCTTGTTTGCCCTGCTGGGCGAAATGAAGGCCACAGCGAACTGGCGGGCGATCGCCGAGGAGATCTGGCCGTTCATGCAGGCGCCGCCGACGACTTCTATCGGGCAGGCCGAGCGGCAATGGCTCAGCGCGCGTCCGGGTCCAGCCGGGGAGCATCCGGTGGATCTTGGTATTCCTGCCTCCTGACGGCCGCGGCAGGACGAAATACCCTAATCTAGGCGCCCACCTGACCGCTGCCCGGAGGGCGCAGCCGAAGGCTGGGCCCGGCCTGGCGAGACCATCTGGTTGGTAGTGTGCCAGCGGAGCAGCACCAAGGCAGGTTCGGGCCAAATCTGTACATTCCGGATTGAGGGCGGCGTGAAGGTTCTGATCACAGGCGGCGCGGGCTACATCGGCAGCACGGTCGCGTCGGCTTGCCTGGACGCCGGAATCACTCCGGTGATTCTCGACAACCTGGTCACCGGACGCCGGGAGTTCACGAGGGAGCGCGAATTCTACGAAGGGGACATCGCCGACGGCGCGCTGCTGGACAAGATCTTCGCCGAGCATCCCGATATCGAGGCGGTCGTGCACTGCGCGGCGCTGATCGTGGTGCCGGATTCGGTTTCCGACCCGATCCGGTATTACCAGTGGAACGTCTCCAAGAGCCTGGAGATGCTGCAGCATCTGATCCGCCACGACTGTCACCGGCTGCTGTTCAGTTCATCCGCCGCGATCTACCAGGCGAGCGAGGGCGGCAGCGTGGACGAGAGCTCGCCGATCGTCCCGCTCAGCCCGTACGGCCGGACCAAGGCGGTCTGCGAGGGCATGTTTGCCGACATCGCGTCGGGTACATCTGTCCGGGTGGTATCGCTGCGGTACTTCAACCCGATCGGAGCGGACCCGGCTCTGCGCAGTGGTCTCCAGCTGCGGTACCCGTCCCACGCGCTCGGCAAGCTGATCCAGGCCCACCAGGCCGGGGAGGCGTTCCAGATCACCGGTACCGACTACCCGACCAGAGACGGTTCGGGCATCCGCGACTATGTCCACGTCTGGGACCTGGCCGCCGCTCACGTCGCGGCCCTGCGAACGTTCGATTCCGTGCTCGGAGATGCCACGTCGACTGCCATCAACGTGGGCACCGGCACGGGCACCACCGTCCGCGAGCTGGTGACGGCCTTCAACAGCGTGGTCTCACCGCCGGTGACAGTGCTCGAGGCGCCGCGGCGCCCGGGCGACCCAGCCGGGGCCTTCACCAGGAGCGACCGGGCCCGCCAGCTGCTCGGCTGGGAACCAGCGCACTCGCTGGCCGACGGCATCCGGGACTCGCTTCGCTGGGTCGCGGTCCGGGAGTCAGTCTTGTCCGGAGGCGGCTGAGGCAACCCATGACAAAGGCGGCGAACCGATAGCCTGACCCCAGGCGTTATGCGACCGTTGCGATATTCCCCGAGGTGGCCCGGCGCACAGGCCCGGAAGGGCAGGTGGCCGGCTCCGTGACCGCGGCTTCCCAGCAGGTGCTTGCGCTGGTGCTCGCGTTCGGCGGCGCGCTCTGCTACGCGGTGGCGGCCGTCTCGCAGCAGCGCTGCGCGGCCGGCCTCGCGTCCCGGCCTGGTTTCGACGCTGCCCTCGTGCTGCGGCTGGCGCGTACCCGGGGCTGGCAGCTCAGCATGATCGCCGTGGTTGCCGGTTACGCGCTGCATGCGGGAGCCCTCGGGCTCGGCCGGCTAGTGATCGTCGAGCCGGTGATCCCGCTCGGCCTGCTGATGGCGCTGCTGCTCGGCGCCAGGGCCGAGGGCCGGAGGCTGTCGTGGTCAGAGTGGACGGCGGCGGTTGCGACGGTAGCCGGGCTTGCCATTTTCCTGCTGGCAGCGGAGCCCACCGGCGGGAGCCGCACCGCCCCGCCGACGTCGCTCGGCCTGGCCGCGGCCGTGGCTGTCCTGGCTGGCGGAGTGTGCTGGCTGGTGACGCGGCGCGTCACAGGCCCGCACCGGGCGGTGCCGCTCAGCGTCGCGGGCGGCATCGCGGCCGGCGTCACCGACTCCCTGACGAAGACGGTTGCGCCGCTCGCCGGCGTCGAACGTTTCGCGCTCCTGGGCGATATCCGGCTCTGGCTGCTCGCAGTCGCTGGCCTGCTCGCCCTCACCCTGCAGCAGAACGCCTACCGGGCGGCCGGCCTCGCCGCGTCGCTGCCGGCGTTCGTGGTACTCCAGCCCCTGACCGGCTCGCTGCTCGGACTGATGATCTATCACGAGCGGGTCAGCGGCGGCGGGCTGCGGATCACCGTCGAGGTGCTGGCCGTGCTCGCTGCCATCTGGGGGATAGCGAGGCTCGCGAACTCGGTTATCGCCGAACTCGCCCGGCTGGCGGCCCTGGCCGCGCCGGTGCAAGATCCGGCACGCTGACCCGGCCAGGCAGCGCTGGAACTGGCGAAGTTGCGACGCGCGTGACATCGTCGCGTTAATCGCGCTCTCGCTGGCGACCCGCAGTCCGGGCGGCTGAAGGGCAGGTGCTGCTCGTTGACCGGAGTGCCAGAACAATTCCTCGCGATGGGCTTCGCGCTGGCGGGGGCGCTGAGCTACGCCGTCGCGTCGGTTACCCAGCAGCGGACCGCCGCGGCAATGACGACCGGCCGGTCGCTAGACCCGGCGCTCGTCCTACGACTGCTGCAGTCACGACCATGGTTGCTCGGCCTCGTGGCGGTGATCCTCGGTTATCTGCTGCAGGCCGTGGCCCTCGACCTCGGCAGGCTCCTGGTCGTGGAACCGGTGTTCCCGCTCGGCCTGCTGCTCGCGCTCGTCCTTGCCGCTCGCGCCGACGGCAGGAGCCTGCGGCTGCCCGAGTGGGTCGCGGCGATCGCCACGGTCGCGAGCCTCGGAGTTTTCCTGATAGCGGCGGAGCCGTCAGGCGGCAACCAGACAGCTCCGGCCACCTCACTGGGCGCGACAGCGGCCGGGGCGGTCGTCCTCGTCGCCCTGTGCTGGCTCGTCTCACTCAAGGCAGCCGGGCCGCGCCGCTCGCTCCTGCTGAGCGTCGGCGGCGGAGTAGGGGCGGGCGTGACGGACGCGCTCACCAAGTCCGTCGCCGTGCTGGCTGGCTCGCTCCGGTTCGCCCTCTTCGGTGACGTCCGCCTGTACCTGCTCGCCGCCTGCGGCCTGATCACGCTCACAGTGCAGCAGAACGCCTACCGGGCGGCCGGACTGGCCGCGTCGCTGCCTGCCTTCGTCGTCCTCGAGCCCGTGGTCGGCTCGCTGCTCGGCCTGTTCGTCTACCATGAGGGAGTTGGCGACGGGCCCCTGCGGATCGCGATCGAAGCGCTGGCGGTGCTGACCGCACTGTGGGGCATCGCGGGCCTGGCCAACTCGGTGAGCACCGAACTAGCGCCGTCGGCGGGCCTCGCTGCTACCGCTCCCGCCGAGCCTGCCGCCTGACCCTCCCGCCTGACCCTCCCGCCTGACCCTGCCGCCTGACCCTGCCGCCTGACCCTGCCGCCCAGCCCTTGTCGCCGGAGAACCCGGCCGGGTCAATCCTGCCTTGTCTGCGAAGGAGACAGCATGCCCAATTACGTCCTGACCGGTACGCCCGGCGCCGGCAAGACCGCCATCGTGCGGCAGCTCGAACTCGATGGGTACCGGGTGGTGGCCGAGGCCGCCACCGACGTGATCGCGCTCGAGCAGGCGCTCGGGCGGCCGGAGCCGCATACGTTCCCCGGCTTCATCGACAAGATCGTCGAGCTGCAGCGCCGCCGCGAGTCGGCCGCCGCCACGCCGGACGGGGACATCGTGTTCTTCGACCGGTCCCCGGTCTGCACGCTCGCGCTCAGCCGATGGCTCGGCTTCGCCGAGTCAGCCCAGCTCGCGGCGGAAGTGGACCGCGTGCTGCAGGCGGGCGTGTATGCCAGCACCGTCTTCTTCGTGCAGAGCCTCGGCTTCGTCACCCCGACAGCCGCCCGGCGGATCAGCCTCAACGACAGCCTGGCATTCGAGGAGGTACACCGCTGCACCTACGCCGAGCTTGGCTTCCGGCTCGTCGACGTGCCGCCCGGCCCGCTAGCCATCCGGGCCGGCTTGGTACGCCGCGCGGCCTGCCTGGCGGCAACAGGCAGCCGGGTCAGACAAACGCACCCAGGCCAGTGATTGCCCGGCCGACGATCAGTGTGTTGATCTCCCGCGTGCCCTCGTAGGAGTAGATGGCCTCGGCGTCCGCGACGAACCTGCCGACCTGATGCTCCAGCAGGATGCCGTTACCGCCTAGCAGCTCGCGGGCCCATCCGACCGTTTCCCGCATACGCACGGTGCAGAACGCCTTGGCCAGCGCGGAATGGTGATCCTTTGCCAGCCCCTGGCCCTGCAGCTGGGAGAGCCGGACGCACAGGCACGCCGATGAAGTCACGTTCGCCAGCATCCTGACCAGCAAGTCCTGGACGAGCTGGAATCCTCCGATCGGACGGCCGAACTGCTGACGCTGCCGTGCATACGCGAGCGCGTGCTCGTACGCGCCGCGGGCGCATCCTGTTGCCATCCACGCCACGCCTGCACGGGTCAGGCGCAGAACCCGGGCTGTGTCGCGGAACGTGGTGGCCTGCTGGAGCCGGTTCGCCTCGAGAACGCGGACGTTGTCCAGCGTGATCTCCGCATTCTGGACGACGCGCAGTGCGATCTTGTTCCGCATCTTGACAGGGCTGAACCCCTCGGTTCCCGCCTCCACCACAAAGCCCTTGACCTGGTTATCGGCTACATCCCTGGCCCAGACGACGACATAATCCGCGAAAGTGGCGTTGCCGATCCACTTCTTCTGGCCGTTGAGTACCCAGACATCCCCGTCGCGCTGCGCCGTCGTCTCCAGACCGCCGGCCGCGCCAGATCCGACGTTGGGCTCGGTCAGCGCGAACGCGCCGATTTTCTCCAGCCGGGCCATCTGCGGCAGCCAGCGCTGCTTTTGTTCCTCGGATCCGCACAAGTAGATCGAGCCCATCGCGAGGCCACCGTGCACGCCCATGAAGGTCGCGATCGAGCAATCGACTCTGGCCAGTTCCATGGCGACCATGCCGTCGAGCAGCGGGTCGCCTCCGGGACATTCATAGCCCTCGCAGGCCAGGCCGGCGATGCCGAGCGCAGCGAGCCCGGGCACCAGATCGTGCGGGAACTCCTCCCTGGTCCAGTACCGGTTGATGACCGGCGCTACCTCCTTCTCCATGAACTCGCGCACCGCCAGCAACTGCTGCCGGCGAGCCGGGTCGAGCAGTTGCTCCAGCATGTAGAAGTCCGCGTCAAGGAGAGGTTCCATGGCATGTCTCCTGTTCCTGGCGGTCTCGCCGTTACGGCGTGGTGAGGAACTGGCTGATCACGGGCGCAAGCTCGGTTGCCTCTGTGACCAGGCCGAGGTGTCCGCCGTTGAACACATGCAGCTCCGAACCGGGGATCAGCCGGTGCATGAGCCGCGCGTTGGCAAGCGGGATGATCGGATCGTCGTCGCCGGCCACAATCAGCGTCCGCTGCCGGATCCGTGGCAGGAAGGGCACGCTAGTCCAGCCCAGGCCGGCGGCGAGCTGGTAGAGATAACCGGTCCGGGATCCGACTCGGTTGCCTGAGTTCATTGCGGCTGCCACCCGGCTGGGATCAGTCCGTGCGCTCCCGCCATACAGGTCGCCGGCCACCGCAGCCAGGTAGCCGCGATCGGTGTACCGTCGCGGCGTCGCCATCCGCGCCAGCACCGACGGCCGGGCCGGCACCATGAGCATGCCGGTGGCGGTGCTAACCAGCACCAGCCTCCGGCAGCGCGACGCCTGCACGGCGGCGAAGTGCTGGGCGACGGCGCCGCCCCACGAGATGCCGAGCACGTCGACCCGGTCGTAGCCGAGCTCGGTCAGCAGCTGGCCGGTGAGACGACACAGCCCGGTGAACCGGTACGGCGTCGCAGGCAGCGGCGAGCCGCCTACGCCGGGCACGTCGAACCTGACGACCTCGATCGCCGGGTCGAGCGCATCCACGAACGGCTGCAGCAGCTCCAGACTCGCCCCGATGCCATTGAGCAGCAGCAGGGGCGTGGTGGTGGCCGCTCGGCCACGCCCGCGCCGGCGGGCGGGCCGCACGGCAACGCGCAGAAGCTGACTCCCGACGGCAACGCTCCGCACGTTCGGCGTCGACGGAGCCTCAGCGGTCGTAGACATAGGTTCCCGGAGCGGGGCACAGCACGGTGAACTCCTTGCTGCCGGCCCTGGCCCGGCGTTTTTTCGTCCCGCCGCTGCGCGCGGTGAGCCAGGACGAGTAGTGCGGCCACCAGCTGCCGCTCTCCGTCGTCGCTGCGCGCAGCCACTCGGCCGGGTCAGCCGGATTCTCGCCGGCTACCTGGAACGTCGCCTTCGGGTTGTCGGGCGGGTTGACCATCGAGGCGATATGTCCGCTCGTGGACAGTACGAACGTCACCTGGCCGCCGAGCAGCTGAGTGGTGCGATAGCAGGACTGCCACGGGCACAGGTGGTCGGCGATGCCGGCGACCACGTAGGCGTCGGAGTCGACCTTGGACAGATCCACCGGGGAGCCGAGCATGGTGGCAGCATCCGGCTTGACGAGCGAATTGTCGAGGCCGAGCCGGATGAAGTCGTGATGCAAGGCAGCCGGCAGCCGGGTCGTGTCCGCGTTCCAGTAAAGGATGTCGAACGCGGGTGGCGGCCGGCCCTGGAGGTAGTTGTTGACCCAGTAGTTCCAGATCAGGTCGTCGGGCCGGAGCCAGGCGAAGACCTCGGCCAGCGTCCGGCCGTCGAGGTAGCCGCGTGCTTGCGACGCGGCCATCGCTGCGGCCGCCGTCGCCTCATCAATCATTGCCCCGGCGGTGCCCGCTCTCGCCTGGTCCAGGACTGTCACGCCCAGGCAGAGACTGGCCACGGTATCGAGCTGGGCGAGCTGATACAGGTGCGCCGCGACCATCGAGGACACGATCCCGCCGGAACAGAGCGCGCAGATGCTGGCCTTGGCCGCGCCGGTGATCGCGCGCGTGGTCGCGAGGGCGTCGACGACGGCTGCGCCGTAGCTGTTCAGGTCCCAGTTCCGGTGCCGGTAATCCGGGTTGCGCCAGCTGATCGCGAAGACCTGGTGGCCCTGCCTGACGAGGAACTCCGACATGCTCCGGCCCGGCGCCAGGTCGGTGATGTAGAACTTGTTGATCATCGGCGGCACAATGACCAGCGGGTACCTGCTGACCTGCTCGGTCGCTGGCGAGTACTGGATCAGTTCGAACATCTCGGTCCGATGGACCACGGAGCCAGGGGTCACCGCCAGGTCAGTGCCGACCGCGAACGCGCCCGGCTCCACCATGGACGGCACGCGCGGCGCCGTGGCCAGATCGCCGGCGAGGGCGCGCAGGCCGCGAGCCGCCGACACACCGCCGGTGTCGACGAGCGACTTGATCGCGGCTGGGTTGAGCAGCGGATTGTTGCTCGGGGATCCCGCGGCGATCAGGTTCATCAGCACGAACCTCAGCCGCTCGCTGTCGCGCCAGTCGAGATCGGCAATAGCCAGCACTTTCTCGGCCGCCTGGCCGCCGGCGAGGTAGGCCTGCATGGCTCGCCTGAGGAGCGGGTTCTGGCTCCAGGCCGGATCGGCAAATCGGCGATCCCGGCGCTCGGGCGCGATCTGTGACCGGCCGCTTGCGATCCGGGCGAGTTCTGCGCCCAGACTCGCGGCCTGGCCCGCCACCTGCTGGGGACGTCGCGCCAGGCCGACCGCAAGCCGCAGGGTCGCGCCGTCCGGGCGGAACCGGCGCAGTACTCCGAGAGCACCGTCAGCCAGCAGCAGGTCGAGCGCGCCAGCCAGGTCACCGGCGGCATCAGGAAGCGTTGCCCCCGGTGCCGACGGGCGGGCCCGGCCCGAATCCGCGGTCACTGTGCTACCTCTTCCGGCGGCCGGACCTCCCGGCGGAGGATCTTGCCGGTCGGCCCCTTGGGCAGGCTGTCGACCAGCCAGACATGACGCGGATACTTGTACGCGGCGAGACGCTCCTTGACGAATTGCTGCAACTCTGCCGGGGTCGCGCTGGCGCCTGGTTTCAGTGCCACGGCTGCGCCGACCTCCTCACCCAGCTCAGCGTGCGGCATCCCGATCACGGCCACTTCGGCGACCGCCGGGTGCTCGTGGAGCGCCTCCTCGATCTCGCGCGGGTAGACGTTGTAGCCGCCGCGAATGATCATCTCTTTCTTGCGGTCGACGATGTAGTAGTAGCCGTCCTCGTCAACCCTGGCCAGGTCACCGGTCCGGAACCAGCCGTCGGGAATGGCCTCGGCGGTCGCCTCCGGTTTGCCCCAGTACCCCTTCATGACGTTATGGCCACGGATCGCGATCTCGCCCACCTCGCCGGCCAGGACGGCGGCGCCTGTATCGGAGACCAGGCGCATCTCGACGCCCTCGACCGGGGTACCAATCGAGCCGGCCTTGCGCACCTTGTCCGGGTGGTTAAACGATGCGACCGGCGAGGTCTCCGAAAGCCCGTAGCCCTCGAGAATCATGCAGCCGAACTTCTGCTCGAAGCCGTGCAGAATCTCGACGGGCATGGCTGCACCGCCAGAAACGCACAGCCGCAGCGATGCCGTGTCGGCAGTGTCCGCGTCGGGGTGGTGCAGCATGCCCGCGTACATGGTCGGCACGCCCTCGAAGATCGTCACCTTGTCTCGGGCGATGATGTCGAGAGCCTTGGCCGCGGCGAACCGGGGCAGCAGCGTCAGCGTGCCGCCGGCCAGTACCGTGGCGTTCAGGCCGCAGGTCAGGCCGAACACGTGGAACAGCGGCAGGCAGCCCATCATGACGTCGTCGGCGTGGTTCTGCAGCAGCGTTTCCGCGGTTAGCTGCGCGTTCCTCGTCAGGCCGCCATGCGTCAGCTGGGCGCCCTTGGGCTGTCCGGTCGTTCCCGAGGTATAGAGGATCACCGCGTCGTCGGTGTCATCGGCGTCGACGGGGGCTGCCTCGGCATCCCGGCCTGCGAGCACCGAGCTCAGGTCCGCGTCATCGACCTGGATTACCTCTGCACCCGTCTCGGCGGCGCCCTTGGCGGCGTCACCCGCGAAGTCACGCCAGGCGAACAGCAGCCGGGCGCCCGAGTCGCCCAGGTAGTACGCCACTTCGCGGCCTTTGAGGAGCGGGTTCATCGGCACGACCACCGCGCCCGCCATCAGCGAGCCGTAGAAGGCCACCGGGAACGCGGGAATGTTGGGCATCATCAGCCCTATCCGGTCGCCGCGGCCCACGCCGGAGGCGGTCGAGCAGGCCGGCCAGCCGGCGGGCGGCCGAATTGAGCTGCCCGTAGCTGATCGACAGATCGTCGAGCCGGATCGCGGTGTGGTCAGGCTGGCGGGCAGCCGACCGCTCGAGGCTGGAACTCAGGTTCGTCATCGCGCCCCCACGCCACGCTGCAGTGAGTACGTCCAGAACTAGCAGCATAAGCGTCTGCCCAGGTCAGGACTATACCTGCGGCCCGACCTGCGCAGACGCCGGCTAGTTCTGGCTGTTCCTAGCGCGCACCCGGGGGATTTGCTGATCAGCCTCCGCAGCAGCAGCATGGACTGCAGCCGCAGTCACAGTCACAGCCGCAGTCACAGCCGCAGTGCAGACAGACGCTCATGGCCCACCTCCTTTCCCTGGCACCACCACGCACGACCACTCACCGGCCGCAGCGTCGAAGCACTCCTCATTGCGCTTCTTCAGGGTGAGCAGCTGGCCGCGCACGGCGCTCAGCTGGCGGATCTCGGCCTCGACCTCGGCGAGCCGGCGTTCAACAAGATCCTTGGTGTGCCCGCAAGGGCACTGTCCTCGGTCGCGGACGTCGAGGAGTTCTTTGATGTCCGCGAGCCGCAGTCCCATCCGCTTTGCCCCGCTGATGAAGCTGAGTCTCTCCGCTGCTTCCTCTCCGTACAGGCGGTATCCGGCGGCAGTCCGCGGCGGCGGAGGCAGCAGGCCCAGGCGCTCGTAGTACCGCAGCGTGTCGGGGCTGACTCCCAAGGCTGCCGCCTGTGCGGAGATCGTCTGGTTCATAACTCCGAACCGTAAACTCTGGTGCTCACTCCAAGGTCAAGACCTGGAAGGGTCAGGCCGCAAATGCGTTGGCCCACGGGGAGGCCCGTCGGCCATGCTGAGACGCTGGCCTCCGTTCGCCCTATGCCAGCCGACTGGAGCCACCGCCGTGACCGAAATCGCGCGCGGCTCCGGGGGATCGGACCTTCGGGCCAGCACCCTCGGAGACCTGCGGGCGCGCCTGCCCGGGCTGATGCTCCGTGATCGGCGCCGGCTGGATCGGCGCGCCGACCGGGTGCGGTCGCTGCGGGACCCGGCTGCCCGCACGGACGCTGTCGCGGAGCTGGCGGCCGAGGTAGCGGCGGCAGAGCAGCGCATCGAGGCTCGTCGCGCCGCGGTACCGGTGATCACCTATCCGGCCGAGCTGCCGGTCAGCCAGCGCAAGACCGAGCTGGCCGAGGCGATCGCCGGCCACCAGGTGGTGATCATCGCGGGCGAGACCGGCTCGGGGAAGACCACCCAGCTGCCCAAGATCTGCCTCGAGCTGGGCCGCGGCATCCAGGGGCAGATCGGCCACACCCAGCCCAGACGGATCGCCGCGCGGACGGTCGCCGCGCGGATCGCCGACGAGCTCGGTACCGACCTCGGCAGCACGGTCGGGTACAAGGTCAGGTTCGCCGACACCGCGAGCGACGGAACGCTGATCAAGGTGATGACCGACGGGATCCTCCTGACCGAGCTGCAGCGGGACCGCCTGCTGCTTCGGTACGACACGCTGATCATCGATGAGGCGCACGAGCGCAGCCTCAACATCGACTTCATCCTCGGCTACCTCAGGCAGCTGCTGCCCAGACGGCCGGACCTGAAAGTGATCATCACCTCTGCGACGATCGATCCGGAGCGGTTCAGCCGGCACTTCGCCGTCACGCCGCGAGGAGGGGCGACGGCACCGGCCGGGTCGGACCCCGTTCCCCCCGTTATTGAAGTGTCCGGCCGCACGTATCCGGTCGAGTTGCGCTACCGCCCGCTCGACGACGGGGACCAGATTCAGGCCATCACCGATGCACTGGCCGAGTTGCGCCGCGAGGCGCCAGGCGACGTGCTGGTGTTCCTATCCGGCGAGCGGGAGATCCGCGATACCGCCGACGCGCTGGCCGGCGAGCCCGGCCTGGAGGTGCTGCCGCTGTACGCGCGACTGTCGGCTGCGGAACAGTACAGGGTGTTCGAGCCGCACCAGGGCCGGCGGATCGTGCTGGCCACCAATGTCGCGGAGACTTCGCTGACAGTGCCGGGCATCCGGTACGTGGTCGATCCCGGCACCGCGCGGATATCCCGCTACAGCCAGCGGACGAAGGTGCAGCGGCTGCCGATCGAGCCGGTGTCGCAGGCGTCGGCCAGTCAGCGCGCGGGCCGCTGCGGCCGGACGTCCGACGGCATCTGCATCCGCCTGTACAGCGAGGAGGACTTCGCCGGGCGGCCGCAGTTCACCGAGCCGGAGATCCTGCGGACGAACCTGGCGTCGGTAATCCTCCGGATGGCCGCGCTGGAGCTCGGCGCGATCGCCGACTTCCCGTTCGTGGATCCGCCCGACTCGCGGCAGGTAGCCGACGGCCTGCGATTGCTGACCGAACTCGGCGCCATCACGGCGGGCAGTCGCGACGGATCGGTCGCGCTTACCGGCACCGGCCGCAAGCTGGCTGATCTGCCGGTCGATCCGCGGCTCGGCCGGATGATCCTGGCGGCGGGCCAGAACGGGTGTGCGCGCGAGGTGCTGATCATCACCGCGGCGCTCGCCATCCAGGACCCGCGGGAACGGCCGTCCGAGGCGCGGGAAGCTGCCGACGCGATGCACCGGCGGTTCGCCGATCCGGGCTCGGACTTCCTGGCCTTCCTGACGCTCTGGAACTACGTGCGCGAACAGCAGCGACAGCTGTCCTCGTCGGCGTTCCGGCGGCTGTGCCGTCGCGAGTACCTGCACTACCTGCGGATCCGGGAGTGGCAGGACGTATACGCACAGCTGCAGCAGGCGGCCAGGGACGTGGGAGTCGTCATCGGCCGGGACGCAGGCCGCGACGACCGGCTCCGCGCGCGCCGCCGGTCGTCAGAGGCGAGCGGAGAGCAGGGTGAGCGCTACGCTGCGGAGCTCGCCGACCGGGTGCATCAGTCGGTGCTGGCTGGCCTGCTGTCGCACATCGGGATGCTGGACACAGAGCGCTCGGCGCCCGATCGCGGCCAGGGCAGCCGGGCCGGGAGCTCGGGTGCGCGGCGTCGGGGACCAGCCGAGTTCGCCGGTGCGCACGGCGCGCGATTCGCGATCTTTCCTGACTCGTCGCTGGCCAGGAAGCCGCCGCGATGGGTGATGGCGGCAGAGCTGGTCGAGACGTCCCGGCTGTGGGCGAGGATGGCCGCGCGTATCGAGCCGGAATGGGCCGAGCCGCTCGCGGGTGACCTGATCCGGCGCAGCTATAGCGAGCCGCGCTGGGACGCGCGACGTGCGGCCGTCATCGCGTCCGAGAAGGTCACCCTGTTCGGCCTGCCGATCGTGGCCGCCCGCTCGGTCAACTACGACCGCGTCGATCCGGCCGCCGCCAGGGACCTGTTCATCCAGAGCGCTCTCGTCGAGGGCGACTGGGAGAGCCACCACGCGTTCGCAGCGCACAACCGGCGGGCTCGCGAGGAGGCCGACGAGCTGGAGCGCAGGGCGCGCCGGCGCGGGCTGGTTGCGGACGACGCGGCGGTCTTCGCGTTCTACGACCAGCGGATTCCCGCGAGCGTCACCTCCGGACGGCATTTCGACGCCTGGTGGAAGAAGGCCCGCGCCGCCGATCCGGCCCTGCTCGACCTGCAGCCCGCCGACCTGACCGGGCCGGTCGCGCAGGCGTATCGCCCTGATGACTACCCGGCCTGCTGGGGTGACCTCCCGCTGTCGTATGAGTTCGCACCGGGGGCGGAGGACGACGGGGTGACGGTCAGTCTTCCCCTGACCGAGCTCTTCGACGGCGACCGGACGGATTTCGGCTGGCAGGTGCCCGGACTGCGAGTCGAGCTCATCACCGAGCTCATCCGCGGCCTGCCGAAAGAGCTGCGCCGTCACTTCATCCCGGCACCGGACACGGCCAGGGCGGTGCTTGCGGGCCTGGGCGAGCCGCGCGGCAGCCTGGCCAGCGCGCTGAGCGCCGAACTCGCCCGGCTGACCGGCGTGGAGGTGCCCGTGTCAGCGTGGAACATCGCCGCGCTGCCGCCGCACCTGCGCGTGAACTACCGGGTGCTCGACGGCTCGAACGTCCTCGCCACGGGCCGGGACGTGAACGAGCTGCGCGCGGAGCTGCGCCCCCGGCTTCGTACGCTTCTCGCCGATGTGGCCGCCGACGCTGGCCTGGCCAGGACGGGACTGCGAGCGTGGGACTTCGGCACGCTGCCTAGGGTCATCACCGGCGTGCCCGGCTTGGGCGAGGGAGAGGGCTCCGGCGTGCGGGCGGAGATCCGCGGGTACCCGGCCCTCGCCGACGCGGGCGACGCAGTCGACATCCGGATCTTCGACACTCCCGCCGAGGCCGACGCCTCGATGCTTCTCGGCACCCGGAGGCTGCTGCTGATCACGGTGTCGTCGGGCGTCCGGTCGATTGCCGGACGGCTGCCGATGGCGGAGAAGATGGCGCTCAGCAGCCACCCGTACCCGGCAGCGGCGGCCATGCTGGACGACTGCGCGGCTGCGGCCGCGGATCAGGTCATCGGGGACGCGGGCGGCCCGGCGTGGGACGCGGCTGGCTTTGCCGTGCTGACCGAGGCGGCCCGCGACCGGCTGGCCCCGGAGACCGCGAGGGTGGTCGAGTCGGTGGCCCGGGTGCTGATCGAGGCGCATGAGGTCCAGATCAGGCTGTCCGGCGCCAATCCGGTGCCGTCGCTGGAGCCCCCGCTGGCGGACATGCGGGCGCAGTTCGACGGGCTGATCTATCCCGGCTTCATCGCCGCGACCGGGGCGGGACGGCTGCCCGATCTAGTGCGTTACCTGCGTGCGATCGTGCGCCGCCTGGACAGGCTCGCGGGAGAGCAGGTCAGGGATGCCGACCGGATGGCCATCGTGCGCCGGGTGACGGACGCCTACCACGCGCGGCTGCGGGACCTTTCGGCAGCGGCCCGCGCCCTGCCTGACGTCGCGGCGGTTCGCTGGCTGATCGAGGAGCTGCGGGTCAGCCTGTTCGCCCAGGTCCTTGGCACCCCGGTGCCGGTGTCCGAGAAGCGCGTCATGGCAGCCATCGAGGCGCTGCCCCGCCAGTAACGCCTCAGCTCGCGGCGCGAGGAGTGGCAGCGAGCAGCTCGCCGCGGCGGAAGGCCTCGCGGATCCTGGCCACGACCACGTCGGGCATGGTGGTGATCTCCTCCCAGGTGAGGTGCACGACTTCGTACCCCAGCGACCTCAGCCATGCGTCTCGCTCCAGCTGGGCGATCGCCTTAGCCGGGTTGGCGTACTTCATCGCGCCGTCGACCTCGACGATCGTCCGGTACTTGTCCCAGAAGAAGTCCACCCGGGCGACGTCCTCCGCTGTCCCAATCAGGGCCTGCAACTTCGGGGGTGGAAGGCCGCCGTCGCGGAAGACGACTCTGGCGATGGACTCGAGCGGTGATTCGCTCCGCCCGTCGGCGAATGCGATGACGTCCGAGGCGACCGAAGTGCCCCGCCAGCGCGAGCAGCTGTCGAGCACAGCCTCAAGGTCGTCATTGGTGACAAGGCGCTGGTGCAAGGCCGAGTCTGCGGCGACAACGCCAGCGCGGAACGGCAGCGTCCGGGCCAGGTCGACGACGGTCCTCGCTGCCGTCGTCAGGGACATCTCTCGATGCGTGGTCACGTGCCCAGGCGGCAGAGCCGCGGAGTGAAGGCGGATGCCCGTAGCCCCGCGCCAGCCAGCGCCAGGCGGTCGAGTTAGGTGTACGGCCGGGTCAGGGCGCCCGAGGAGGGCGATCTTGTGCAGATACGCAGTTGACTGGTGGCTCACCGCGGCGCCCGGGCCGGCGAGCGCCGATGCACCCGCGACGGCCAGCAACTGCTCGCCGTCGCGTAAGGTCAGCAGCTTGCGCCCTCTCGCCCCGTTGGCGTAGACGCCTCGCCGAATGGCCATAAGGTCGCCGCGCTTGATGCCGGCGCCGATCTGATCGTGGCTCCAGCCGGCTGCGGTTAACTCTGCAGTGGTCACAATCCCGGCGACTCGCCCACTTCGGGGCAGTGTTCGAGGTGGCATGCGGCCGAGTGTCGCAGCGACCTCTGACACACCCTGACGGTTCCGCGGACTTTCACACCGGAGATGACCCTTTTGTGACCACCGAACCGTCAGGGTGTCATTCCTCGCGAGCCAAAATGCCTTCGCTGTACCGGGGATAGGTCGGTCAGGATTGGCAGATGGACGAACTCCCGGAACGGGTCCTCGCGGCCGTCGGCGACGACGTCGTCGCCCGGCTGGCGAGCCTCAGCGGAAGCGACTTCACGAGCCTCATGCTGGCGGTGGCGCGGCGGCGCGCGGCGCAGGAGACGCCGGCCGGACTGCTGCGGCGGTACCGCAGCGACCGGTTCGTTCAGCCAGTCGGCACCTGCTGGCAGCTGGTCCGGGCCGCCGAGGATCAGCTGGCCGCGCACCTTCCGCCAGGAACCGAGCTGATCGGCCTGCCGCCGCTGGTGCCGCTCGGCACGCACGCTGTGCTCGGCCCGATGAGTCAGGACAAGGTCGTGAGCACCGTGCGCGCGACCGAGGTTGCGGCCGATCCCACCAACGCACTCGCGCTCGAGGCTGCCGTCCGGCGCAAAGCAGGCGACAGCGCCGGCACGGTCCGGCTTGCCGCGTTCCAGCGGGTCGTACGGGCGCCGCGCCCGCAGCCCGGCTACCTGCCGCATTTCAGCCTGCTCGGGCTGGTGACCGCCGGGCGCGATGACGGCGGGCACCGGTTCGAGCGGGAAGCCGTCGCCGAGCACGTGCGGTCGCTGGTCGCCGGGCTGGCTGCCGCCGGACTCGGCCCGGCTCAGCTCGCTTGCACGCCGCTTTCCCCGACCGGGGAGGCGCTCGCCGCAGTCCTTCCTGCCGCGCTCGCCGCCAGTCCGCTCGAGGTCGTCACGGACCGGCACCGGCAGTCAGGCCGCGGCTACTACCGCGACCTGTGCTTCAAGCTGAACGTGCGGGCCGGGCCGGGCTGGGCCGAGATCGGGGACGGCGGGTTCACCGACTGGGCAGCGCGGCTGACCGCCAGCGCCAAGGAGCGGCTGCTCATCAGCGGCGTCGGCATCGACCGTGTCGTCGCGATGACACCTGAGAGACCAGACCCATGAGGGAACGGGGTCGCCGGTGGCTGGCCGTCGCCGCCCTCGGAACTGTCGGGCGGCTGAGACCAGCTGCCAGGAGAGAGGACCCATGAAGTACGTGCTGTTCTACGAGAACGGCGATGCCCCGCCGGAGCTGGCTCAGCAGCTGTTCCCTGCGCACCGGGCTCGCTGGGACGAATTCCGGCAGACCGCGAGCCTGCTGGCGATCGGGCCGTTCACCGATGGCTCGGGCGCCATGGCCGTGTTCACCAGCCAGGCGGCAGCCGAGGCGTTCGCGGTCGGCGACCCGTTCGTACTGCACGGCGTCGTCGGGAAGTGGTACGTCACGGAGTGGATGGAGGCGATCCTCGGCCCCTGACGCGACGGCCTCTCAGCCATGCCGCGGCGATCAGGGCGACTACGGCCAGCAAGACGATCGAGTGCGCCAGCGCGTGCGCCACGGATATGGCGGCGATGATGCAGACGACTAGGACGATGACGGCCAGCCCGCGCCGGCGGCGACCGCGCGCCGGGTACGGCCGCCCGGCAGCGGCCGGCCGAGGCTGGCCTGCCGCTACTGCCGCCGTGACCGGCTCGTCGGCCGGCAGGTCGGCGAAGACCTCGGTGAGGTCGCCCGCTGTCGTGGCGCGCATGACCCGGCCGAGCCGATCGTCGAGCTCGTCCTGATCCAGGCGGCCGTGGCTGAAGTGCCGGGCCAGCCGGTCGGCGGCTGCGGATCGCTCCGCGTCGCCGATGCGCAGCCGGGCTGAGGGAGCGTTCATTGATTCCCGCCGCGCAAATCTGCCGCCAGCTCGGCCGCGATGGACTGGTCGCTGCCCTCGGCCGGGATGAGCAGCCAGCAGACGAGGTACAGCGGGATGCCGGCGCCGCCGAGGAAGGTGAGCACGGCGAACGCGATCCGCACGATGAGGACGTCGATGCCGGCGTAACGGGCAAGGCCGGATGCCACCCCCGCGAGCATCCGGTCCTGGCTGGGTCGAGTGAGGTTCCGTGACGTAGTTGCATTCATGGGATCCAGCGTGCCCGCTGGCCAGCCGGGCGGCTATCGGGAACCACCCTGAACCAGACCCGGACCCGCGGGCGCAGGACCGGGGCGTTCCCTGATGGCGAGCATCGGTTCGGCCGGGCGATGATGGAGAACATGGTGGAACAGGACGCCGCAGCGGGACGAGACGCCGGAGGCGGCGGTCACTGGACTGGCTGGCTGGAGGCGCGGGGCATCCGGCTGACTCGCGGCAAGGCGAGCGGCGGGCCGCTGCGCCGGGCGGTTGACGGCCGGGTATTCGGCGGTGTGGCGGCCGGAATCGCCAGGCGCACCGGATTCGACCCCGGCCTGATCCGTGCGCTCCTCGTTATCGCCACCCTGATCAGCAGCGGACTGTGCGCCTCGCTCTACGTCGTGGCCTGGCTGGTGATACCGGCCGAGGGAACCGACACGGCCATCGGCACCCGAGCGCTCACAGACAAGCGAGGGATAGGGCTCGCGCTGGCGCTGACGTCGCTGCTCGCGATCGGGCTCGTCATCGCCTCGGCGCTGCACGCCGCGTGGATCACCGGCCTCGCGGTGCCGCTCCTCGTCTGCGCCGCTGGGCTGGTACTCATCGCCCGGAACGCGCCGGAATCGGAGCGGCAGTACCTCCGCGAGCTCGCCGATCCGGTCGCCAAGACCACGGGGGCCCGCCGCTCGCGGCGGCTGCTCCGGGTCGCTCTGGCCGTCCTGCTGCTCATCGCCGGCCTATCGGTGCTGCTGAGCGGGCACGAGAAGGCCTACCAGCTGCTCCAGCCGCTAGGCGGGGTCGTACTGCTGGTCGGCGGTTTCGCCCTCGCCTTCGGTCCGTGGTGGTTGCGCGTCGCGCGGGACCTGGTCGCTGAGCGCCAGGCGCGGATCCGGGCCGAGGAGCGCGCCGAGGTGGCGTCCCGGGTCCACGACTCCGTGCTGCAGACGCTGGCACTGATCCAGCGCCGGGCGGACGATCCGCACGAGGTCACCAAGCTCGCCCGCGCTCAGGAGCGGGAGCTGCGGTCCTGGCTGTTCGACGGCCGGGCGCCGGGCTCGCTCGGCGACGAGGCGGGCACGGTCGCCGACGGCGTCCGGCTGCTCCAGCAGGAGGTCGAGGCGCAGCACGGGATCTCGGTCGAGGCGGTCACCGTGGGCAACTGCGCGCTGGACGAGGAGCTGACCGCGCTGCTCGCAGCCGCCAGGGAGGCCACGGTGAACGCGGCGAAGTGGTCCGGCGCGCCAGTCGTGTCGGTGTTCGCCGAGGTGGAGCCCGAGTCGGTGTCGCTGTTCGTGCGCGACCGGGGACAGGGCTTCGACCCGGAGATGGTGCCCGGCGACCGGAAGGGAATCGCGGAATCGATTCGCGGCCGGGTAGCCCGCCGCGGCGGGACGGTCACGATCCGCAGCGCGCCCGGCGAGGGCACGGAGGTGTCCCTGGTTATGCCGAGGATGGCAGCCGACCGGCTGCCACGGCGATCATGAGCGGCCCCGGGCCGGCGGCTGCCGGGTCCGCCCGCCGGCCAGGATCGGCCACCGCCGGCGCGAGGCCGCGGGTATTCATCGTCGACGATCACGGGATGTTCCGCTCCGGCGTCCGATCTGAGCTGTCGTCCGACGTGGAGATCGTCGGCGAGGCCGGCGACGTCGCGCCGGCGATCGCCGCGATCTCGGAGTGCCTGCCCGACGTGGTACTGCTGGACGTGCACCTGCCAGGGGGCGGTGGCCAGGAGGTCGTCGCGGCGGTCAAGCCGGACCATCCCGAGGTGCGGTTCCTGGCGCTATCGGCGTCGGATGCACCGGAGGACGTCATCGCCGTGATCCGCGCTGGCGCGCGTGGCTACGTCACCAAGACGATCTCCGGTCCTGAGCTCATCGACGCGATCGGCCGGGTGGCGGCCGGCGACGCCGTCTTCTCGCCCCGGCTGGCCGGGTTCGTTCTCGACGCGTTCGCGTCCGGCGTGGCAGCGGACATCGACCGCCCGTCGTTCGATGCCGAGTTTGACCAGCTGACTGCCAGGGAGCGTGAGGTGCTCCGGCTGATCGCTCGTGGCTACACCTACCGGGAGGTGGCCAGGGAGCTCTTCATCTCGGTGAAGACGGTCGAGACCCACGTCTCGTCGGTGCTGCGCAAACTTCAGTTGTCCAGTCGGCACCAGCTCACCCGGTGGGCGGCCGAGCGCCGGCTGACCTAGACCGGGTCCGGAAAGGGAGCGACAGCCGGCCCAGCCGGACGATAAAGAACGCGGCCGCGGCCAGGGCGCCAATGGTCAGGCTGAACATCTCGCCGGCGCCCTGCCCGTGCTGGACTAGCTCCAGGTTGATGCCACGGCCCGCCGTGCCGATCGCCACGATCAGGGCCAGAACGGCCCCGACCGCCTCGGCGCTGCCGATCGGCAGGGCAGTCAGCGTGCCGCGATCCTGCCAGCGGCGCCGCATCCAGCCATAGGCGCTCAGCGCGATCACTCCGAGCACTCCGGCCGCGAAGCTGTACAGGATGACCTCGCCGACGTGGTCGGAGGTCATGGCTGCGACGCAGTTGTGGGCTGCGGGATCACCAGCCAGCCAACGGGCACAGTCCGCGCTTGTGTAGCTGCCGGGCGGGAAGGGCGCGACCAGGAAGGTGCCGCCGCGCAACGCGGCCAGGCCCCAGCCGATCGCGCCGGAGATGCCGACCGCCACTAGCGCGATGCCGCCGATGAGGGAGCCGGCCAGCGCGGTCCGGCGGAGCAGCGCGGCAGCCGGCGGCCGAACTGCAGCGGGTGGCCGGTGATCTGGCTGGGAGCGCCCATCCGGGCGACCGCCGTCTGCTCCGCCTCGGCCTGCGACTTTCCGGCGGCCACCTGCTCGGCCACTGCGTCGTGCAGGTGGCCCTCGACCTCAGCCAGTGTGCGGCGCACCTGGCGCGGCGGGCCGCTCAGTGTCAGCAGCAGCCTGTCCAGGTACTCCTCGACCGGCTCGGTTCCCGCCGGGATGTCACGTATGTCGCTCATGTGAAAGGCTCCCTGATCAGATCGCTGTCGGGCGAGGGGCAATGGGTTGCATAGCGAGGCCGCGCAGCACCTGAGCCACGGAGCCGCTGAAGGATCGCCACAGCCCGGCCTCCGCCGCGAGTGACTCCTGACCCGCCGCGGTGAGCTGGTACAGCCGGCGTCTCCGGCCCGCCACGATCTCCCAGGCGCTGTCGAGCAGGCCGGCCGTCTCCAGCCGGTGCAGGGCCGGGTAGACCGTGCCTTCGGGCAGGTCGAAAGCTCCCTCGCTGCGCTCTCGCAGGCGCGTGATGATCGCGTATCCGTGACCGGGGCCGGCCGCCAGCACGGCGAGGAGGAGCATGTCAAGGTTGCCTTTGAGCTTCTCCGACATCATGCCTAGGAATCCTAGGTATAGGATCGCCGCGCGTCAAACCGTTTCGGGCATCGTCCTGCGTCGGCCGCTACATTGCTGGTCATGCCGGACGAGTTGGTGCGGGGCAAAGCAAGCCTCCGGGTGGACGAGCTGCGGCGCCGCGCCGTTCAGGTGCTGCCACCGGAAGTCAGCGAGTACTTCAACTCCGGTGCCAGGGACGGGCTGTCGGCAGCCGAGGCGGTCGCCACCTGGGATCGCGTCCGGTTCCTGCCGAAGATGCTGCGGAACGTGTCCTCGGTGTCGACCGCGACCAGCGTGCTCGGCCAGCCGGTGGCCATGCCGATTCTTGTCGCGCCGATGGCGATGCAGAAGGCAGCGCACCCGGACGGCGAGGCCGCGGTCGCGCGAGCCGCAGCGGCCGCCGGCTCGCTGATGGCCGTGTCCACCAACTCGGGGACCAAGTTCGCCGACATCGGTGCAGCCGGGGCGCCCTGGTGGCTTCAGGTGTACGTCGTGCGGGACCGCGGCGTGACAGCGGCGATGCTCCAGGCGGCCTGCGCGGCGGGCGCATCGGCCATCGTGCTGACCGTGGATACGCCGATCGTCGGCAGCAAATACATGGCGGGCCACAGCATCTACGACGTCGTGCCGGACGACTTCCGCCTGGTCAACGTCGAGAAGGCCGGCGTGCCGGAGGCCGCTCTCGTGCAGGCAGACGACCTGACGCCGGATGATATCGGCTGGCTGCGCGACCTGACCGGGCTGCCGGTCGTGGTGAAGGGCGTCCTGCGAGCAGATGACGCTCGCCTGCTGGTCAGCGCCGGCGCGTCTGCGGTGCAGGTGTCTAACCACGGCGGCCGCCAGCTTGACCAGGCAGTGGCCGCGGCCGACGCGCTGCCTGAGATCGCGGCCGCGCTCGCGGGCACCGGCGCTGAGGTGTACGTCGACGGCGGTATCCGGCGAGCCGAGCACGTGCTCGCCGCGCTCGCGCTCGGGGCGCGCGCGGTATTCATCGGCCGGCCGGTGCTGTGGGCGCTCGCGGCCGGGGGCCCGTCGGGCCAGGGTGGCGAGGACGGCGTGGCCGACCTGCTGGCGAGGTTCACGACCGACTTCCGCGAGGTGATGGCGCTCGCGGGGGTCCGCGCAGCCGGGGAGATCTCCGCCGATCTCGTCCGGCACGTGGCCTAGTCTCAATGGCATGAACCTGGCTGCTGGCCAGCCCGGCGCTGGTCCTGATGAGGCCCGGGCGAGCGTGCTCGTCGTCGAGGACGACGCGAGCATTGCTGCCCTGCTTGTTCGAGGGCTTACCCGGGGCGGCTACCAGGTCGACCACGTCATGACCGGGGCCGACGCGCTCGCCCGGGCCAAGCAGGACGTCGTGCTGCTGGATCTCGAGCTACCCGACCTCGACGGGGTTCAGGTATGCCGGAAGCTGCGTGAGCGGACCGACGCGGCGATCATCGTGGTCACCGCGCACGGAGCAGAGCCGGACCGCGTCATGGCCCTGGATGCCGGCGCGGATGACTACCTGGTCAAGCCGTTCGGCCTGGCCGAGCTGCAGGCCCGGATCAGGGCGGTGCTGCGTCGCGTCCGGCCGGGCGGAGAGGTGATCCGCCACGGTCCGCTCGTCGTGGACAGCCGGACGCACCGGGTCACGGTCCACGGTTCCGAGGTGCTGCTGACGCCGAAAGAATTTGACATCCTCGAGTGCCTGGCTGCCGACCCCGGCCGAGTCGTCACCCGTCAGGAGATCCTGGAGACGGCGTGGGACGCGCACTGGTACGGCCCGACGAAAGTGCTGGACGTGCACGTTGCCTCGCTGCGACGCAAGCTCGGCGCGCCAGGCCTTATCGAGACCGTGTACGGCCGCGGGTTCCGGCTCGGCGATGTCGGTGAGGTAGGCGAGGCGTAGATGGCCCGCCGGATCGTCCTGGCGGTCCTGGCGCTCGTCGCAGTCCTGCTCGGGGTGGTGGCAGTCCCGCTTGGTCTCATCACCACTAGCCAGGACAGGCGCGACTTTCGCGATGAGACCGTTGTGTCGGCCCGTACCGTGGCAAACGTCGCAGAGGAACGGCTCGACGACCACCGGAACGGCCCGGCCCTCGACCGGCTGGTCAGCACGCTCGGCAACAGCCAGTACCGGGTCGCCGTCTATGACGCGGCGGGCAACCGGGTCGCCGCGTCGGCCGCGGCGCCACCGCTGCCTGCCGCCCTGCTCGAGCACGCCCGCGCGCTCGGCCGCGAGACGGTGTACGAGCCAGACGACTGGTTTATTGTCACCGTCCCGGTGCGGCGCGACTCCGGGCCGGGCAACGTGGGCACTGTCGTGCTGGCCAGGCCGACCTCGGCCGTCGACCGGGAGGCAGGCGTCCTGTGGGCGGTGATCGCCATAGTCGCCGCGGCCGGCATTGTCGCCGCGGCGCTGATCGCGTTCGCGCTGGCCCGCTGGGTGAGCAAGCCGCTGAGCGAGCTGGAAACCGCCGCGCAGGCGCTCGGCGACGGGGAGCTGAGCGCGCGGTCACCTGCTGAACGTGGTCCCGCCGAGATCCGGCGGCTCGCGGCGAATTTCAACCTGATGGCGGCCCGGCTGGAGGCACTCGTCCGCGGTCATCAGGCGACGATGGCCGATGTGTCGCATCAGCTGAGAACCCCGCTGGCCGCGCTGCGGCTGAGGCTGGAGCTGCTCGCGGAGGATAGCGACGAGCCTGCGGCTACCGAGCTGGCTGGCGCCCAGGAGGAGATCGCCCGGCTGTCGAGGATGGTCAACGGTCTGCTCGCCATAGCCCGGGCGGAGAACACCGACACGCCGCAGATCAGCCTGCCGGTCGACCAGGTAATCAGGACCAGGGTCGCGGCGTGGCGGCCAGCGGCAGACGAGCGGGCCGTCACGCTCACTGCCGAGCTCGCGCCGTCCAGGGCGCGGCTGGCCGAGGGTCACCTGGAGCAGATCCTGGACAACCTGATCGCGAATGCGCTCGACGCGCTGCCGGCCGGGGGGACCATCACGATCAGGGCGGCCCCGGCCGACAGCGTGATCCGGATCGTGGTCGCCGATGACGGACCGGGCATGAGCCGGCAGCAGCAGCAGGTGGCATTCCGGCGGTTCGCTACGAGCAACGGCGGGGGTACCGGGCTCGGCCTGGCGATCGTTGACCGGCTCACGGTCGCGAGCGGCGGCGCGGCCAGCTTGTCGGACACGGCCGGCGGGGGACTGACCGTCACCATCGAGCTGCCCAGGGCGCGTAACGAGCGGCTGCTACGGCGCGCCCAGCCCGGCAGTCGCTGAGATTTACCGCTTCTGAACGTTTCCTGAACTGATCTCCAGGATCCCGCCGGGCATGCTTGACAGCATGATTCCAGGCCGCACCAGTGCGGTACGTCCTGGCTTGCGCAAGCCACCGCGGGCCGACGCAAGGAACGCCAGTGAGGAGCGTGAAGCCTGCATGCGAACGCACGTGCACAGCGCGTCGCGGCGCCGAGACGAACGGCTCGCCATGGTCAGGAAGCTGACGCTCTGGATCACTGGCGGAGCCGCAGCGGCGTCGCTGGGCCTCGGCACGGCCTTCGCCAGCGCGGTTCCGGGTCATGCAGGCACGACCGGAACGTCCGGCACTTCGAGCAGTTCTACGGCGCCACAGCATTCCGGCGCGACGTCCACCAGCCCGGCGGCGAAGCCCGCGGGCTCGCAGCACTCGAGCCAGCCGTCTCCGCTGTCGCAGCCGCAGCAGCAGCCCGCCCAGACCACCGCACCGCCGGTCGTTACCTCGGGCGGGTCCTGAACTGATGGTTGGCTCCGGTCATATTGCCGCGTCCGCGGCGGCCGGTCACGTACTGGCCGCCACGGGCAGCGGACCTAGTCCGCTCTGGTACACCGCGCGCGCTACCGGCGTCGTCGCACTGATACTCCTGACGCTCACCGTGGCACTCGGCGTCGCGGGAAGCACGCGGCTCAGCACGGCGGCGCTGCCCAGGCTCGTGCGCTCCGGCCTGCATCGCACTATCTCGCTGCTGTCGGTCGCGTTCGTGGCCACGCACGTCCTGTCGACCGTGCTCGATCCGTACGCCTCAATCAGCATCACGTCGGCGATCATCCCGTTCAGCTCCCACTACCGGCCGTTCTGGCTGAGCCTCGGGACCATCGCCTTCGACATGCTGCTCGCGCTGGTGCTGACCAGCATGGTTCGCACCCGGCTGAGTTACCGCGCCTGGCGTACCGTGCACTGGCTGGCCTACGCCTGCTGGCCTATCGCGCTATGGCACGGCCTCGGAACCGGGTCCGACAGCAAGCTGTCCTGGCTGCTGGTACTGGACGCCCTCTGCGTGCTCGTGGTTGCGGCAGCGGCGCTGTGGCGGCTTCAGCTGCTGCCGCCCGGCCGTACCCGGGTTATCGGGCGCGCGGCGACCGCCGCGATCATGGTGGCGACCGTGGTATGCGCCGCCGTCGGTCCGCTCCAGGCTGGCTGGGCCCGCCGGGCGGGCACGCCGAGCAGCATGCTCGGATCGGCGCACGCGTCCGCTGCGCACCTGGCGCAGGACCGTTCCGCCACTACGTCACGGGGTACCGCATGAGGCAGGCAGCGCTGACCCGCCTCACCGCCGGATGGCAGTCCGGCAGGGCCTCCACCCTTCGCGAGCACTACGATCGGTACGGCCCGCTGCCGCCGGTCGCACACCGGGGGCCGGGCAGTCTCATCGACCAGGTGACCGCCGCCGGGCTGACCGGCAGGGGCGGTGCCAGCTTCCCGACGGGCACCAAGCTGCGGGCCGTCGCCTCCGGCCGGGGCCCGGCGGTTGTGGTGGCCAACGGGATGGAGAGCGAGCCAGCGAGCGAGAAGGATCAGGCGCTGCTGGCCCGGGCGCCGCACCTGGTGCTCGACGGGATCGCGCTCGCCGTCGAGTCGGTCGGCGCCGCGGAGGCGCACCTGTGCCTCGCGCAGGACCGCGACTGGCTCACCGCGATCGTGACGACCGCTGCGGCCGAGCGCGAGCGCGCCCGACTGGATCGGATCCCGGTCGCCGTCCATACCGTGCCGGAGCGCTACACCGCCAGCGAGGAATCCGCGCTGGTGCACTGGCTGAATGGCGGCGAGGCGAAGCCGACCAAGACTCCGCCGCGTCCGTTCGAGCGCGGTGTCGGCAAGCGGCCCACGCTCGTCGACAATGTGGAAACACTGGCGCACCTGGCGCTGATCGCACGCTTTGGCCCCCGCTGGTTCCGGCAGGCGGGCCTTGCGGGCGCGGCCGGCTCGATGCTGACGACCGTGTCGGGCGCAGTCGCCCGGCCGGGCGTCTACGAGGTCGAGGCGGGTGCACAAATCGGCGACGTGCTGGCGCTCGCAGGGGCCGAGCCCGATGCGCAAGCGGTGCTGGTCGGCGGGTTCTTCGGTACCTGGCATCCGGTCAGCGACGTCGCCGGGCTGCCGCTCAGCAAGTCAGGCCTGGACCGCATCGGCGGCTCACCCGGTGCCGGAATCCTGTACGTGCTGCCGCCCGAGGACTGCGGCCTGGCCGAGGCAGCCAGGATCCTGCGGTACCTCGCAAGCCAGGGAGCCGAGCAGTGCGGCCCGTGCATGTTCGGGCTGCCAGCGATCGCCGGGGATCTGTCCCAGCTCGCCGCTGGCCGTCCCGAGGGTGATCCGCTCGGTCGCATGCAGCGGCGGTTCGGCCAGATCTCCGGTCGGGGCGCCTGCCGGCACCCGGACGGCGCGGTCCGGATGGCAGCGTCGGCCCTGACGACATTCGCCTCCGACGCGCATGCGCACGCGCGAAGGCGCGCATGCCTGGTCTCGCGTCGCGGTCAGCCGCAGGCCCCGACGGTTGCCAGTTACCAGCCGGGGAGACTGTCCCCAGAAACCCCCCGCCAGCGCGCCCTCACGGAGGGACGGTGACTGGCGATGGCGCTGAAGCTGGAACTCGACCCGATCGCGTGTGACGGGCACGGGCTCTGCGCTGACCTGCTGCCGGAGCTCATCGAGCTGGATGAGTGGGGCTACCCGATGATTGACGAGAGAGTCCCTGCTGGCCTTGCCGGGCACGCCCGGCGCGCGGTCAGTGCGTGCCCGGCGCTCGCGCTGAAGCTGAGCAGGGTGCCACGCGAGGGGAACACCAGAGCCGTGACATCACGGCCAGGACCGGGGCTACGGCGGTGAGCCCGCCGACCTTTGCGCCGGGCGACGGCCGGGCTGACGGCCGCCGGGAACCGCCCTCTCTCCGGCGGGTCGCGCCGCGACATCGCAGCGACGCCAACCTGGCCGGCGTGGAGGGCAACGCGAAGCTGACCGCGATGACCGGGGCGATCCTGCTCGCCGGGTTCGCCATCGAGGGTTTCACCATCCTGGGCGTCCGCCGGATGATGTTCCTGCACTTTTTCGTCGGCATGCTGCTGATCGGGCCGGCGCTGCTGAAGATTGGCTCGGTTTGTTACCGGTTCGTGCGGTACTACACCGGTTCGGCGCCGTACGTTCTCAAGGGCCCGCCGTCGCCGGTCCTGCGCTTGCTTGGGCCCTTGGTGATCCTGACCTCCGTCGCGGTGATCGGAACCGGCGTCATGCTCGCGGTGACAGGTCCGGGCGCCGGCCAGTGGCTGTTCTTGCACAAGGCGACGTTCATCTTGTGGTTCGGCGTCATGACCATCCACGTGCTGAACTACGCCCCACGGCTGCCGCGCATGCTGGCGGCCCGCACCGGCCGCCGGGCCGGCGGGAGGTCCGAGCTGTTCAGCGGGCCGGGGCGGTGGCTGGCGCTGGCGGTTTCGCTCGCCGCCGGCATCGCCATCGCGGCGCTGACCGCGCAGCTGTCCGCGAAGTGGGGCGGCGGCATCGGCCTGAATTAGGACCGTATGATCGAACATGGTTCGGGTCGTCGCCTCACTACCGGAGCAGAGAGTGGAATCCGGCACCCCCAGGTCGGTCCTGCCCAGTCTGGGCCTGGACGAGTTGCTGGCGGAGCTGCAGGTCAGGCTGCAGGCGGTCGCGGCCACCCGGGACCGGGTGAACGCGCTGTTCGACGCCGTCGTCGCTATCGGCATGAACCTCGACATCGAGGTGGTATTGCGGGGCATCGTCGAGTCGGCGGTGGCGCTCGTGGACGCGCAGTACGGCGCGATGGGCGTGATCGGGGAGGGCGGACGGCTCGCAGAGTTCATTCCGGTCGGGCTAGCGGAGGAGGAGATCGGGCGGATCCACCACTGGCCGGAGGGGCGCGGGCTGCTCGGCGCCCTGATCCGTGATCCTCGACCGGTGCGGGCGAAGAATCTGGCCGAGCACGAGCTATCTTCCGGGTTCCCGGCTGGCCACCCGGCGATGGCCTCGTTCGTGGGTGTTCCCATCCGGATCAGGGACGAGGTGTACGGGAACCTCTACCTGACCAACAAGCGCAACGGCCGCGCATTCGACTCCGAAGACGAGGCGGTGCTCGTCGCCCTGGCCGCCGCGGCCGGCGTTGCGATCGAGAACGCCCGGCTGTATGACGAGGCGCGGCGGCAGCAGCGGTGGCTGACCGCGAGCGCCGAGGTGACGAGCGCGCTGCTGTCGGGGGCGGACATCGGCGACGCCCTCGCGCTCATCGCCGCTAAGTCGCTGGAGATGTCAGGCGCCGACCTGGTCATGCTCGCCCTGCCGACGCCGGGCGGCGACCTGCTGCAGATCGAGCATGCGGTCGGTGACGGCGCTGCGGAGGCAAAGGGCCTGATCCTGCCCGTTGGCGGCTCCGCTTCCGGACTCGTGCTGGCGAGCGGGCAGGTGCTGACGGTCCCGGACTTCAGTCACGACGACCGGGTCGCCACTATTGTCCGGCAGCGGCTGAAGCTCGGGCCGGCCGTACTCGTACCGCTCGGAGCGGCAGGGAACGTCCGCGGTGTGCTGACGGCGGGCCGGCGGCCGGGCGCGATGCCGATGCCGCCGGCGGCTACCGAGATGCTGGTGACCTTCGCCAGCCAGGCCGGGATCGCGCTCGAGCTGGCCGAGCACCGGCGCCAGGCCGAGCGCGTCGCAGTCTACGAAGACCGTGACCGCATCGCCCGGGACCTGCACGACCTGGTGATCCAGCGGCTGTACGCGACCGGCATCTCGCTACAGGGAGCCGTCGGCATGATCGGAGCACCGGAGGTCGCGGGCCGGGTGAGCCAGGCGGTCGACGCTCTCGACGAGACGATCAGGGAAATCCGCTCGACCATCTTCGCCTTGCAGGCCAGGCCGCAGGCCAGCCCGGCCGGGCTGCGGGCGAGGATCGTCGCCGTCGCGGACCAGATGACCAGCCTGCTCGGTTTCGCGCCGACGCTGCGGCTCGACGGCCCGCTCGACAGCGGCGTGCCCGCCGAAGTGGCTGAGCACCTGCTCGGCGCTCTGCGCGAGGCGCTGTCGAACGCCGCTAGGCACGCTGCTGCCAGCACCGTCGAGGTGCGGGTCCGGGCGCAGGGCGACCTGTCGCTGACGGTCACCGACAACGGGGTCGGAATCGGGCCCGGTAATCGCCGGAGTGGCCTGGCCAATCTTGAGCAGCGCGCCCGCTCGTGCGGGGGGTCACTGAGTGTTGCGCCCGGGCAAGGCGGTGGCACTCAGCTGCGCTGGCAAGTGCCGCTGTCGGCCGTCCGGCGAGCGCCGACGGCTGCCGGGCCTACTGCGTAAAGATGCGCGAGGCGTACGCCGCAGCCTGGGTGCGGCGTTCCATCCCGAGCTTGGCGAACAGGGCCGACACGTAGTTCTTGACCGTCTTCTCGGCCAGGAACATCCGCTCGCCGATCTGCCGGTTGGTCAGCCCCTCGCCGATCAGCTCGAGAATCTTCCGCTCTTGCGGCGTGAGGCCTGCCAGCGGGTCCGCCTTGCTGGCCTGGTCGCGCATCCTGGCCATTACCTTGCTGGCTGCCTCCGGGTCGAGCATCGACTCGCCCCTGGCCAAGGTGCGCACGGCGCCAATCAGGTCGGTGCCCCGGATCTGCTTGAGCACGTAGCCGGCCGCGCCGGCCATGATCGCGTCGAACAGCGCCTCGTCGTCGCCGAAGGAGGTGAGCATGAGGCACGCGACCGCCGGCATCCGGGAGCGGATCTCACGGCAGACCGAGACGCCGTCACCGTCAGGCAGCCGGACATCAAGCACCGCGACGTCCGGGCGAAGCGCGGGAATCCGAGCCAGCGCGGACTCGGCGGTGCCCGCTTCACCGATCACCATGATGTCTGGCTCGGCCTCGAGCATGTCCTTGACGCCCCGCCGGACGATCTCGTGATCGTCGAGCAGGAAGACCTTGATCGTTGCCTGATCTGGAGCGCTGTCTGTCACCAGTCCAGGCTAGCCGTGGCCCGTCAGCAGCGCCCGGGCCGAAGGTCCCGGCGCGGCGGGTCCATCGGCACGCCCTGCCGCCGGGCTAGCCGGGAACCAGGCCGTGCAGCGGGAAGACCGCATTGCGGGTTGCCATGATGGCCTGGTCGACCGGGTCGCCCGGATCATAGCCGCGGTCGATGGCAGGGAACTCGGTGCTTGCGCCCTCGGTCATCAGCTCCGGCGCGCGCTCGGCCGATAGCCGCCTGACGAGCTCGCGCCAGGCGTGCGGGGTGGGCGTGCCCGGGTCGATCGGCTCGCCGGATGCTGCGGCCAGCAAGTGCGTCCAGGTCCGCGGAACGACCTGGACAAGCTGATAGCCGCCACCGCCGGTGAGCAGCCATCGGCCTCCAGCAGTCTCGTGGGCGAGACGGTGGAGCAGCATGTGCGCGGCACGCTGCGCGTCGATGGTGATCTCGAGGTCGGCCAGCGGATCGCTCCAGTGCGTATCGCAGCCGTGCTGGGTCACGAGAATCTGCGGCCGGAAAGCGGTCAGCAGCGGTGGCACGACGGCGTCCAGCGCTCGCAGCCAGCCCGCGTCCCTGGTGCCCGGCGGGAGGGCGACGTTCACCGCGCAGCCCTCAGCCGCCGGGCCGCCCGTTTCTGAGGCGCGGCCGGTGCCGGGGAACAGTGCTGCCGGGTGCTCGTGGACGCTGATCGTCAGTACCCGCGGGTCGTCCCAGAACGCGGCCTGCACGCCGTCGCCGTGATGAACGTCGATGTCGACGTAGGCGATCCGCTCCGCGCCCTGGCTCAGCAACCAGCTGATAGCGATCGCCGGGTCGTTGTAGATGCAGAAGCCGCTGGCGTTACCGTGCATCGCGTGATGCAGACCGCCCGCGACACTGGCGGCGTGCTGCACCGACCCCGACCACAGGGCACGAGCCGCACCGAGTGTCGCGCCGGCCACGAGCGCAGACGCCTCGTGCATGCCGTCGAACACCGGGTCGTCGGGGGTGCCGAGGCCGTGGCGCAGCAGCGTCGCGGCGTCTGGGTTACCGCCGTCCTGGCTCACCGCGCCTGCCGCCCTGACCACCGAGATGTACCCCGGATCGTGCACCAGCTCGAGCTCGGCATCGGTCGCTGGCTCCGCTGCCGCAACGACAACGCCGGGCCGTGTCAGTACCCCGAGTGCCCGGGCCAGCTCGATTGTGAGCTTTACCCTCACGGGAGCCAGCGGGTGCTGGGGGCCGAAGTTGTAGCTGGTCAGCCGCTCATCCCAGGACACGTGCAGGGTGCAGGTCACAGCCTGGCTCCTTCCTCGCGCCGCGCGCAAGGTTGCACTGCCATGCCGCAAGCCTGCCATGACGCCCGCTGTACGCTGACGAGTGGCGGTGAGTCGATGACTGATCACGCTCCTCGCGGACGGTTCGCACTGCTCGCGGACGGGACCACGGTCGAAATCCGGCAGGCAACGACCGCGGACGCCGATGACGTGCGGATCATGCACGAGCGGCTGTCGCCCACGAATGCCTACTTCCGGTTCTTCAGCTTCAGCCCGCACGCGCCGGAGCGCGAGGCGAAGCGGCTCACCCGGCCGACCGGACCAGACCACGCATCCCTGCTCGCGCTGCTCGGCGGTGAGCTCGTCGGCGTGGCGAGCTACGAGGCCACCGATAGACCGGGGGTGGCCGAGGTGGCCTTCGCGGTCGCCGACGACATGCACGGCCGCGGCATCGCGACGCTGCTGCTCGAGCACCTGGTGTCGCTTGCCCGGCAGCAGCACCTGACGGCCTTCGCGGCCGAGACTCTGCCCGAGAACATGCCAATGCTGCGGGTGTTCGCCGAAGCGGGCCTGCAGGTGAAGCGGCGATTCGCCGACGGCGTCATCGAGCTGACCATGCCGCTGCCCAGCCCGGAGAGCGAGCAGTTTGACAATTACCTGGACGCGGTGGCTGGCCGCGCTAGCCGGGCCGACATCGCGAGCCTGCGGTCGCTCCTGCAGCCCGAGTCCGTCGCGGTCGTGGGCGCCGGCCGACGCCGCGGCTCGGTCGGCCGCGAGATCCTGCACAACATCGTGTCGGGCGGATACGGCGGACAGGTCTACTCGGTCAACAGCCGCGGCGGCTACGCCGAGGGGCTGACATCACTCAGCTCGCCGGCCGACCTGCCCGAAGACATCGACCTGGCCGTCATCGCCGTGCCGGCCGCGGAAGTCGCTGGCGTGGCCGAGCAGTGCGGCCAGCGCGCCGTGCGCACGCTGGCCGTCATCTCCGCGGGTCTCGGCGACTCGGGCGCTGATCTGCTGGCGATCTGCCGACGATATGGAATGCGGCTGGTCGGGCCCAACTGCTATGGCATCGCTGTCCCCGCGCTGGCGCTGAACGCGAGCTTCGCCAGGACTGCACCGCTGGCCGGTGAGGCTGGCCTGGTGGTGCAGTCCGGCGGCGTCGGCATGGCGCTGCTCGAGCACCTCGGCCGGCTGGGAGTCGGCGTCTCGTCGTTTGCCTCGGTCGGTGACAAGTACGACGTGTCCGAGTAATGACTTGCTCACCTGGTGGGAGCAGGACGGGCAGACGAGCCTGGCCATCTTGTACCTGGAGTCGTTCGGGAGTCCGCGCGGATTTGCCCGGACCGCGCGCCGGGTCGGCCGCAAGCTGCCGGTGCTGACCGTCGTGGGAGGCCGGTCTGCCGCCGGCCGGCGCGCGGCCGAGTCGCACACGGCCGCCGCGGTGCCGTCGCTGGTGACCCAGGAGGCGCTGTTCGGCCAGGCGGGCATCATTGCGACGCACAGCCTGGGTGAGCTGGTCGACGCGGCCGCGTTCCTGGCCGCGCAGCCGCTGCCAGCCGGCCGGCGGGTGGCGATCGTGTCCAACGCGGGCGGCGCGGGCGCGCTTGCTGCCGACGCGTGCGTCGAGGCCGGGCTGATCGTGACAACGCTCGGCAGCGCAACCCAGGAGCTGCTAACCCGGCTGCTGCCCTCTCGGTCGGCCGTATCCGGACCGGTCGACGCCACCGGCGCCGTGGACGCGGAGGCGTTTCGCGCGTGCCTGGAGCACGTCGCGCGGGACGACGCGGTCGACGCCTTGCTAGCCATCGGCGTGCCGACGGCCGCCGCCGATCTGACCGAGGCGATCCTCGCCGCCGACGTGGCGAAGCCAGTCGCCGCCGCACTACTCGATCGGCCTGAGTCGGTCAGCATCCTGAGCCCGGCGGGAGCGGCACCGCCGGATGCCCGGCGCGTGCCTGTCTACGGCTACCCGGAGAACGCCGCGCGGACGCTGGCGCACGCGGCGGGGTACCGGGAATGGCGAGACGCACCGCGCGGGGCGGTTCCCGAGTTCGAGGACGTGGACGCCGACGCAGCCCGGTCGCTGGTTGCGGGATTCCTGGCGGACCACCCGGATGGCGGAATTCTTCCGCCTGCTGTGGCGGCGGAATTGCTGACCTGTTACGGGATTGCGGTCGTGACCGCGCAGTCGGGCGGCGGGGTGGAAACCATCGTGGGAGTCGTGTCCGAGCCGGTGTTCGGGCCGCTGGTGGTGTTCGGGCTGGGCGGGGCGGCGAGCGATGTGCCAGGGGGCCGGGCGGCGCGGCTGGCTCCGGTGACGGATGCGGATGCGGCAGCGATGGTCGGCGCGGTGCAGGCGGCGCCGCTGCTGACCGGGCTGACGGACGGCCCGGTGGTGGATACCGCGGCGCTGACGGGGCTGCTGTTGCGGGTGTCGCGGCTGGCCGATGACCTGCCGGAGGTCGCTGAGCTGGATTTGAACCCGGTGATCGCCCGGCCGGACGGGGCGTTCCCGGTCGATGTCCGGGTCCGTGTCGCCCCGGCCGCGCCCCGTGACCCGTTCCTCCGCCAGCTCCGCTGATTTGCAAGCTCAGCCGGGATCAGGACGTACGACCCCGTTCCGCGCTCCGCAGGACCCTGGCACAACCAGCACTTCTGCGCCGAACCTGAGGTGGAGACTAACGCTCGGTGAGGTGTGAGCCGTACTCTGCGGGGTAGAGAGCCTTGCCGCATCGCGCGGGCCGGGGCTCGTCGGCTGGGGCCTTCGGATCGGAGGTGCCGCTGATGTCACTGCGACATCTGCTGGCAATCCGGACGCGAGGCTGCGCGCGCAATCCTCTTCGGCGCCGGATCGACGATGTCGAGAGCTCGATCATGCTGGCCCTCGTCGTGCTCTGCCTGGTGGTGGCGCCGCTGCTCTGCGTCCTCACGGGCCGGCTCGCCGACGCGGCCGGGATCCGCGAGCAGCGCGCGGAGCAGGCGTGGCGCCCGGTCCAGGCAGTGCTGGAGCAGAGTGCCGCGCAGGGGCTAGCCGGCCAGGACGCGGCGTGGGGCGCGGCCTGGGTGCAGGCCCGCTGGGTCGCGCCGGACGGCCAGCCGAGGAGCGGCCCCATCGCGGTCGGACTGGCCGCCAAGGCCAAGCAGAAGGTATCAATCTGGGTGACCGAATCGGGACAGGTTACCCATCCGCCGCTGAGCCACGGCGAGGTGCTTGACGGGATCGCGAACGCGGCGATGGCCACCGCCGCCGGCGTGGCCGCGCTCTTCGCGATCATCGCGGCGGTGTTCCGGGCGGCGATCAACCGCCGGCGGATGGCCGAGTGGACGCGCGACTGGGATGTCGTCGGCCCGAGGTGGACCTCGCTGCGCTGAGATGCGGGGGGTTCTCGGATCGGCCCGGTGAGCCCGCACTATGCTGCGGTCGGCCCGATGGCTGGGGGAGGACACGTGCGCGCCTGGGTAGTTGACCATACTGCGCCGGCCGACGAGCGGCCCCTGCGTCGCGTGGACCGGCCCGAGCCGGAGCCCGGCGCCGGGCAGGTGCGCGTGCGGATCAGCTGCTGCGGGGTCTGCCGCACCGACCTGCACCTCGCCGAGGGCGACCTGCCGCCCAAGCATCCGGGCATCACGCCCGGGCACGAGGTGGTGGGCCGGATCGACGCGGTGGCCGCCGGTGCGATCCGGTTCGGCGTCGGTGAGCGGGTGGGCGTGCCGTGGCTCGGCGGAACCGACGGAAGCTGCCGGTACTGCCGTCGCGGCGCGGAGAACCTGTGCGTAGCGCCGGTGTTCACCGGCTGGGATGTGCACGGCGGCTATGCCGACGCCTGTGTGGCCGACGAGGCGTACGTGTACCGGCTACCTGACAAGCTCGACGACGAGCACGCGGCGCCACTGCTGTGCGCGGGCATCATCGGGTACCGGGCGCTGCAGCGCGCGGCTGTGCCGCCGGGCGGGCGGCTCGGCATCTACGGCTTCGGCGGCAGCGCACATATCACCGCCCAGATCGCGCTGCATCAAGGCCTGCGGGTACACGTGCTCACCCGGGGCGAAGGCAACCGCGCGCTCGCGGCTGAGCTGGGCGCGGACTCCGTCGCGGATGCTGCTGACGCGCCGCCGGAGTCGCTGGACGGCGCGATCTTGTTCGCCCCGGCGGGCGAGCTGGTGCCGGTTGCGATGCGGGCGCTCGACCGTGGCGGCACCCTCGCGATCGCCGGGATATGGCTGTCGGACATTCCCTCGCTGCGTTACGCCAGCGAGCTATTCGAGGAGCGGCAGGTTCGCAGCGTCACCGCGAATACCCGACGAGACGGCGAGGAGTTCCTGGCGCTAGCAGCCCGGTACGGCATCAGGCCGACAACCGTGGCGTACCCCATGGAGCGCGCCGACGCTGCCCTGTCCGACCTCGCGCACGGCCGGTTCAGCGGCGCTGCCGTGCTGCACAACTAGGACAGCGCCGCGCGCAGCGCCGCCGCGACGGCCAGCACGTCGGCGCGGTCGGTCCGGTACGGCGTATAGAGCGAGGTCCGGGTGATCACGTCGCCGTAGCGCGCTACGACGGCGGCCGCGACCTCGGCTGGACTCCCCGACACGGCGAAGGCGTCGAGCACGTCATCGGTGATGAGCTCACCCATCTGGGCCCATTCCTGCCGCCGTGACATCACGTTGAGCCGGTCGCCGAGGTCGCCCCAGCCGTGCAGTTCGAGCACGGGCCGGTAGGATGGGGTGGAGCCGTAGAAGGCGATCTGCCCGCGCACACCCTTCTCGGCTGCGGCCCGGGACTTCGGGTCGGTCCCCATGACCGCGAGCACCGGCAGGCAGAGGGTGAAGTCGTCGAGACTCCCGCGCGCGGCGCGGAGCGCGGGCAGCGTGCGCTCGCGCAGGTAGGCCTCGGTGGTGAAGCCGTGGCACAGCATGCCGTCGGCGACGCGGCCCGCTACCCCCGTCATGCGCTCGCCCACGGCTGCGAGCAGGACGCTCGGATTGCCGTGCGGGTTCGGCCCCGGGTTGAAGAAGTCGGTCATGAGCGTGTGGTGATAGAAGTTGCCGCGGAACGCGAGCGGCCCCCCGGTGGCCCAGCACTCCCAGATAGCCCGGATCGCGCCGATGAACTCCTCCATCCGGTCGGCCGGATGACTCCACGGCATGCTGAACCGGCGCTCGATGTGCGGCCGGACCTGCGAGCCGAGTCCGAGCTGGAACCGGCCACCCGAGATCAGCTGAACGTCGTTGGCCGAAGCCGCCACGGTCATCGGGTTGCGCGCGAACGCGACCACAATCTCCGATCGCAGCGAGATAGTGCTGGTCGCGCGCGCCGTGAGCGCGAGCGAGATGAACGGGTCGTGCCTGGTCTCGGGGACGCTGACGCCGTCGAAGCCGTCCGCCTCGGCGGTGATGGCGGCCGCCTCGGCGGCCTCGAGAGTGTCGGAGAGTCCCGCGCCGGTGTCGATCAGCATCTGCCCATCCCGCCTAGAGTCGCTACACGATCGAGGTCTTGTGGCCGGCCCAGTACTGGTCCCGGAGCAACCGCTTGACGAGCTTGCCGGTCTCGGTGCGAGGCAGCTCGGCGACGAAGTCCACGGTTCGCGGGCACTTGAAGTGCGCCATCCGGTCCCGGCAGTAGGAGATGAGCTCCTGGGCGAGCTCCGGGCTTGCGGCAGCCGGATCGGCTAGCTGGACGACCGCCTTGACCTCTTCGCCGAGGTCGTCGTTCGGCACCCCGATGACGGCGACATCCAGGACAGCCGGGTGCCCGGATAGCAGGTTCTCGGTCTCTTGCGGGTAGATGTTGACCCCGCCCGAGATGATCATGTAGCTCTTGCGGTCGGTGAGAAACAGGTACCCCTCGTCGTCGACATGGCCGACGTCGCCCACCGTGCTCGTCATCCCGTCCGGCGTCCGGCTCGCCGCCGTCTTGTCCGGCTCCCGGAAGTACTCGAATGCTGTCGCACCGCGGAACCACACGGTCCCGTCGGTCCCAGTCGGGCACTCGTTCCCTTCCTCATCGAGGATGAGCAGCTCGCCGAGGATGGGCCGGCCGACGGTGCCGGGATGCGCCAGCCATTGCGCGCTGTCGCAGAAGGTGAATCCGTTCGCCTCGGTCGCCCCGTAGTACTCGGTGATGATCGGACCGAGCCAGTCGATCATCCCGCGCTTGACGTGCACGGGGCACGGGGCCGCGGCGTGCACGATGCACTCGAGCGACGAGGTGTCGTGGCCGTTGCGGGTCTCCGGGGGCAGTCGCAGCAGCCGGGAGAACATCGATGGAACCATCTGGCAGTTGGTCACCCCGTACCGCTCCACGAGTGCGACCCACTGCCGCGCATCGAAGTGCTCCATGATGACGATCGTGGCGCCGAGCCGGATCGAGGCGGCCACACATGCCTGCGGCGCGGAGTGGTAGAGCGGTGCCGGGTTGAGGTAGGTCATGCCAGGCCGGAGGCCGAACATGGCGCTGACGAACTCCATCACCGGCAGCGGGTCGCTCGGCTTGGCGTCGGGTAGCTGGCGCAGGACTCCCTTGGGCTGACCGGTGGTGCCGGAGGAGTACAGCATCGCCGCGCCAAGAGATTCATCCGGAATGGGCTCTGCGGGGAAGCGGGCGACGGTGGCCTCGTAGGACTCCCAGCCGGGCGGCGGGCTGTCGGTTCCGACCATGAACAGGCCATCGAGCTGCGGGCACTGTGTCGCGGCCGCCACCGCCACGGGCTGGCGGGCAGCCGAGCTGAATAGCAGCCGGGACTGCGAGTTCGTGACAATGTAGGCAACCTCGTCGGGTGCCAGGTAGATGTTGATCAGCGTGTAATACAGCCCGGCGCGCTCTGCGGCACCCTCGATCACGAGCAGCCCGGGCTGGTTCTCCATGAAGACCGCGATGTGGTCGCCGCGCTGCAGCCCGGCCGCACGGAGCAGGTTCGCCGTGGCGTTGCACCGGGCCTCGTACTCGGCGAATGTCACCGTCTCGCCGGAATTCGCCATGATGATGGCCGGCTGGTCAGGGTGCTCGAGGGCGTGCTGACGGGCGAACATGCTTCTCCTCGGTAGGTCCGCTGCGGGCTTGCCTCAGGGTGAGGCTACAGGCGGCGGGTCTTCCGCACATCAGCTGGTGAGGGCGCGTGGGCGCGGGGGTTTCAGCGACATGGCTGTATAAGGTGAGCCAGTTTCGGTGATACCGGAATTCGAGCTCATCAGTAGGCCCTTTCGGGTCATGCTGTTCATGACCGAAGCCATTCGCATTATCTTCGATTGTCGTTCGTATTAGCATGGCGCTGCATTTTCGCCGGGCAATTCGTAGCAGGGCGCTCGTCGCCGATGACACTGAATCGGGCGGCACATTGATCATTCATGACAAGGGCGTGCGCGCGCGGGACGCCGGCCAGGTAGGCGGCGAGCCCGGCCGGTACCCGGCCAGGGTCTACGTGCATGTCGGGGAGCCGAAGACAGGTACCACGTTCCTGCAGGACGTTCTGTGGGGCAACCGGCCGGTCCTGGCCGCCAGGGGAATCGTGCTGCCGGGCTACAACCAGCGCGACCACATCAGGGCCCGCCGGGACCTGCGGGACGAGCCACGGCAGTCGTCCGACCTAGCCGATCCCTGGGCGGGGGAGTGGGATGTCCTCGCCGGACAGGCGCTCCGCGCGCCGGTGGCCGCGGTTATCTCCGACGAGCTGTTAGCGGCGTGCACCGAGCGGCAGGTCGAGCGCGCTGCGCTGTCGCTGGCACCAGCCGACGTGCACATCATCCTGACGGCTCGCGCTCTGGACGCCGTGCTGCCGGCCGAATGGCAGGAGACGATCAAGTGCGGTGCCAGCATCGGTTGGGAGGCATGGCTGCGTTCGGTCGCGAGGACCGCGTCAGCCCCGGACCGGCGCGAGCGCGCGGATTTCTGGGCCGCTCACGACACGCTCGCAATCCTGCAGCTCTGGTCGCGGCATGTGCCGGCCGATCACGTTCATATCATCACCACACCGCGGCAGCGTTCGCCCCGTTTGCTCTGGGCGCGGTTCGCGTCGGTTCTGGGAATTGATCCCTCGGGCATTGACCTGAGCCAGGCGCGCGCAAATTCCTCGCTGGGGCACGCGGAGACTGAATTTCTGCGGCGCGTCAATGAGCGGCTCATGGCGGATGTGCCGGACTGGTTTTACACCAGGAATGTCAAGACCATCCTCGCGCAGGACGTGCTATGTGCGCAGCCAGGCAACGGGCGTCCCGCGCTGCCGTCCGAACTGCTGGCCTGGGCTGCCGCGGAGGCGGAGCGGCTCTGCGACGGCCTGGGCGGCTTGGGCGTGCAGGTCGCCGGAGACCTGGCTGATCTGCTCGCCGACCGTGACCCCGTTCGAGTCGCCCCGCACGCGGCAGAGCCAGCAGCGATGGTGGATGCTGCGGTGGCATCGGCGGTGGCGCTCGCCGGTCAGCTATACCAGCACATGTACCCGGCACGGCTGCCGAGGCCGCCGCTCCGCGGGCCGCGGCAGGCGCTCAGCGACGTTGAGTGGCGCCTGCTGCACGGGCGGCTCGTGCAGCGCGGGCTGCGCCGGGCCAGCCATCGGCGAGCTGTGCGGCGCCTGCGAGTGGCTATCTGGCGCGTTCTGGTGCGGCCGGGCCGCCGGCGAATACCGGTCCCTGGGCGGCCGGCTGACGTGATCGGAGTCGGCAGCGCGTCGAAAGCCGCCTGAAAAAGGGCACGTCCCCTCCCCGGTAGCAGCCGAAGTCAGGCATTGCCGTTAATGCCGTGCGCAGTAGATCATATGCAGTTATGACCAGTGAGCAGAGGAACACCGAGCCAATGCGGATGGGCGGCATAGAAGTGGTGGCTCCCTCCTACGACGTCCGTAACGGCTCGGCGGGGAATGGCGCCGCCGGGGGGGAACCCCCCGTCATCAGCGGAACGGCTGTGAGCGGCGAGGAGAAGGCCGCGAGCGACCGCGCCGGGGAAGCCGAGTCAGCGGTTGTCGATCGGAGCCACGTGCTGCCCGGTGTCCTGGAGAGCATGCGCAAGCAGGTGGGCGACTTCGCCGACTTCGCGCACCGCAGCCGGATAGCACCGGACAGCGCTGACCCCCTGCAGGCCCTGGGATGCGGCGGGGGCGTCACGGCTGTTGCGGTGGAACACATGGCGGCCGAGCTATTTGGCAAGGAGGTTGTCGCTATCCTCGGCGCCGACCAGCAGACACTGACTGACTCGCTGCTGCTTTCCCTCGTGGCGCCCGAGGAGCCAACAAAGCTGACCGAGCGCCAGCGCGAGTTGTTCGTCAGCTGGCGTGGACGCCTAGCGCTTGATGTGTCGATGGCCGAGATCGGTGAAAAACCGGTCACCAAGGTCGTGCGCAAAGGCGACCACCCGGACCGTCAGCTTCCGGCGGCCGGCGGCCAGGCCAACAATGCGTCCGCCGTAGACCTTATGGCTCCCTGCGCGGCGCTTATCGTCGGTTCCGCCGCGTATATCGCGGACGACCGTCCGTACCTGAGCCTGGACCGCCTGATGACATATGCGCGCGGCGAGGTCTACCGATTGGGCGGCCCGACCGGGGCGCCTACGACGCAAGCCGCCGGTCTTCAGGCCGTTCGTAATCTCGAGGTCGTCTTGTTGCTAGATAGATCTCTCTGCGGCGGACTCTGGATCGACGTCGACAGGGCTAATGGCCGACCTGCGGCCGCCTTGGCGGTACGGCTGTCGCCGAAGGACGGCGCCCGGTTTACGCACATCCCGCCTTTGCGCGTGCCCGAGCTGCGCACCCTGGCCGCAGGCGTCGCTACTGCTTGAACTCGAGAAAGACTGCAACGCCTAGCTCCGTCATGAGGTTCGGGGGGGTGCCGTTGACAGCGTTTCTCTTCTGAGGCTCGGTGAGGCAGTGGAAGTTGGGCGGCAGGAATCCCGCTTGAATGCACGTCTTCGTGCACAGGAGGATCAGCGGTCCTAGGTACAGCACTCCGAGACCGCCGTCCCGCAGCGCCTCGAGCACCGCCCATAGCTCGGCGGCGCCGGGCGATGGTGCGCTGCCGTCGCTGCTGTCACTGCTGCCGTGGGCATCCCGTGTTAGTGAGCCGAGCATGTCCCTGGGGGCCTTATCCGTCGACCAGCGCAGGTAGAAATTGCTGCCGTCCGGACCATCCTCTTGGCGATACATCAGGTCAGCGCCGATCGCCAAGAGGAACTTGTCCGCAAGCTTGAGCACGATCTCGAGCGCGGCCAGCTGCTGCACGTACAGGCCACCCCGCAGGATCAACGGCTTTGACCCGTCCGTCGCGTGATACTCCAGGGTTCGTTTGGTGTAGCGCTCCAGTTCATCCAGCTTCTCGCCAACACGACTCGCGTCAGTGTCTGCCGTCAGGAAATGCGCCTGGGCCCGGTCACGCATCTTTCTGTAACTTTCGGCTGCCTCGTCGTGATCGTCTTGGCTGACCTTCAGCTGCGCGAGCTGTAGGGCGAGCCTCTTCTCGGCGAGGCCTACTTCATTTCGGTAATCGGCGAGCAGGACCTCGCGATTTCGCAACATCAGGACCCAGACCACGAAGATCACGGCGATTGCAATCGCCAGTGCGACGCACGCGATGACCACTGCCACGCTTATTTCCTCCCCATGCCTCGCCAGGGAAGCAGCCAGCCATTGTGCCCCGGTGCCCTCGTGGCGGCATAACCATTTGGGCGACAATGTTCCGCATCTGTGGTGCACATTGCAAGGAGAAGCGCCGATGCGCCGGGTAGATCCTGCTAGCGGGCGCGACTTGCGACCCACGACGCGAGCAGGGAGGCCGCCTGCTCGCGCGCGCCGGAAGGCTCGAGCAGGTAGTGGTCTGCCCTGATCGCAGCCAGGCTCTTGTCCTCACTCGCGAGCGCGTTGTAAAGGCTGCGTGCGTCGCTGTCGAATACCCCGGTGTCGGCGGTGGCGTGCACGACGAGGGACGGCACCGTGATCTGGGCCAGGTGCGGCGCCGCGGTGCACTGCGACGTGCGCAGGCTCCACATCGATAGCCAGGTGCGCAGCGTGCTGACGGTGCCGATGCCGTAAACGCTGTAGTTGGCATTGACCGGATCGCCGAGGTAGCACCAGTTCGGCCGGCGATCGGACGGCTCGATCGAGGGGTCGATCATCCGCAGGTCTGCCCACGTCCGCGGCAGCGTGAACAGGCGGTCCCTGGCGCGCGTGCCCGCTAGCCGGGTGAGCTGATCCAGCACCCAGTCCGTGATCCGCTCGTTGCGGGCGCGCTGGGCAGCCTGGTAGCGCACCCGAAACTCCTGGCTGAACGGCGGGCCGTTCCGGCGGTCGAAGGGGTCAAGCGCCGGATCGACGGACAGCGGGT
The DNA here is from genome assembly GCA_963718765.1 of uncultured Actinomycetota bacterium. Lineage (GTDB taxonomy): Bacteria > Actinomycetota > Actinomycetes > Streptosporangiales > Streptosporangiaceae > JAJYUU01. The sequence continues at coordinate 762,649 of CAVQZV010000010.1, read as the reverse complement.
CGGCTTCGTCGGTCACCGACGCATCCATCCAGTTCGTCAGCACCTCGGGCCGGCCGCTATGCGCGGCCAGCGCGACGAACAGATCACCCGGCTGCAGGTCCTCGATCGCCGGCAGCGGCCGCATGCCAGTAACGGGCCCGATACTCGGCGCGGTCGCCTGCGACTGGTAGGCCGCCATGAGCGAGCCACCCCCGGAGTTGCCGAGCAGCACGACCCGCTCCGCGTGAGCCTGCTCGCGCAGCCAGCGGACGCCGACACCGATGTCAGCCAGCGCGTGGTCGAGCAGGAAATGCGCCTCGTCGCCGCGAAACCGGGTATTCCAGCCGAGAAAGCCGAAGCCCCGCTCGGCCAGATAGGCCGCCAGGTAGTGCTCGGAGAAGTCGACGTTGTAGTGCGTCGCGATGAACGCGGTCGACGGCCGCTCGCCCGCCGGCCGATGGTAAATGCCTTGGCACGGATGGCCACCGGCCCCGGCCCGGTCCATGACGGGTGATGGCAGTCCGACGAACTCTCGCACAATATCGGTCATCGCCTTGTTCCAGTCCGTTACGGCCTTGGCGTAGGGGTGAGGCTGAGCTTAGATTCGGCTGTGAAGCCAGCGCCAGATACAGGAGGCGGCATGGAGTGGAAGAACGAGGAATTCGACTTCGGCGGCGTGAACCATCTGGCGCTGGTCTGCTCGGACATGCAGCGGACGGTCGAGTTCTACACCCAGGTGCTCGGCATGCGCCTGATCAAGACGATCGACTTGCCGGCCGGGTCCGGCCAGCACTTTTTCTTCGACATGGGCGGGGGTAACGCGCTCGCGTTCTTCTGGTTCCCTGACGTGCCCGATGCGGTGCCCGGCGTCTCGGCGCCGGTGACGGTGCCAGGCCTCGGGGAGTGGACCAGCGCGGTCGGCTCGATGAATCACGTGGCGTTCAACGTGCCCGAGGACAAGTTCCTCGAGTACCGCGCCAAGCTCAAGGCCAAGGGCGTAAGGGTGAGCCCCATCCTCGACCACGACGACAGCGAGCTCGGCGTGGCCAGGGATCTGCACCCGGGCGTGTACGTCCGGTCGTTCTACTTCCAGGACCCCGACGGCATCCTCCTGGAGTTCGCCTGCTGGCGCCGGGCTATGGGCCAGCCGGGCGACGTGCGGCACACCCCCAAGACTGCTGCAGATCGTCGCGGCGTCCGGGTCTGATTTTTGCGTCATGCTGACTCAGCATCGGAGCGCCGCCGGGCGTCATAGAAGTGTGACGATCCCGGTTCAGTGCCCATGACTATGGACGCAGCGGAATGCCACACGATAGGCCGGTCTGGTCGGCCGGCAGCGGGAGGTCCTCGTGCTTCGCTACTACGCCGGCCTCACTGACCAGGAGATCGCAGCCGTATTGCAGGTCAGCCGCGGAACCGTGTCGTCGACGATATCGCGGGCGCTCGGCGCGCTGGCGCGGGAACTGCGGAAGGACTGGTGAGCCGCATCGAAGACCGGCTGCACGACGCGTTCGGCGCGGCCGCCGGGACCGTACGGCCGGAATCGGTCGCCGAGCTGCCGGACCTGGGCCGCGTTACCAGGGGGCGTCACGTGGCCGCGCCGGCCAGCCCGTCGAGCCAGTCCAGGCCGTCCAGCTCGTCGAGTCCGGAGGTGACGACTGTGCCGATGGTGGTTGGCATGACGGTCGGCCAGGCCACGTCCGTCCTGCAGGCCGCTCAGCTGCGCGTGATGATCACCAGTCAGGGCAGTGGCGCTGTCCCGCCCGGTACCGTCGTCGCGCAGAGCCCGGTGGCCGGCACGCGGTTGATATCCGGCGCCACCATCACGGTGACGGTCGCCGCCGTGCCCGGATCGTCGCCGACCCCGGCGTCCGGAGCGGCTCGCTAACGGCTTCGCGATCCCTGGTCACGCATCGACCGGCAGTGAAATCTCGCACATGCGTGGTTGGGGGAAAACTAATATGACCCGCGCACAGAATCCCGCAGCCCTATTGCATGAGCGAGGGCATAGAGGTAGTTCGGCCCAACCGGCAGACAAGCTCAGTTATTGCGCGGTCTATGCTGGCCGAAAGGAGCACGACGTGCGGGGGGACCGGATGCTCAAGTTCATGGTGACCTTCAATTATTCGAGCGGGTCGTGGGCACGCATGCTCACTGTCGCTGATGACAGAGCTTCAGCGGTGGCCTCGCTGGTGGAACATCTCGGTGGCAAGCTCGAGAGCATGTACTGGGAAGTGGAGGACGCAGCGGCGCACGTCGTCTGCGATCTTCCCGACTCCCTGAGCGCGGCCGCGGCACTGACCGCTGCCACCAAGACGGGCGGCTTCAGGGACATCCGGGTACGTCAGCTGCTAACCCAGGACCAGCTTCGCACGGTCGTCACCCTGGCAAGGAGTACGGAGGGCATTTACCATCCTCCCGGTGCGGCAGCGGTTGAGGGCTCATAGCGGCCCGCGGTCAGTTCTCTGTATTACGCCTGCCAAGCTTGGCATGGATAAGCTGCCACAATGCTCGAGGGAATGAACTGATGGCAGAAATACTGATGCCAGGAATAAAGCGCAAGTCGCTCACTGGCTCAGGGATTAGCATCGTTACCACCGGGAATTGACCGCGCTTAGCCTCGATCTTTCGTGATCTTGTATCTGTGGCTTGATGGTGCGAGCTGATCGCTGTTGTCGGGTCGGCGCGTGACGTGCTGCCCGGCTGTCGCGCCGGGCGGGCGGGTTCGGACCTGGCCGTCGCCATCGTAGGCCGGAGTCCACGCCTGGGCCGGGATCATGGTGACAGCGTGCTGCGCGTCCTCGGTGATGGTGAAGCCCACCGAGTAGGCCAGGCGACGGCCGGGCTTGGTCAGCCAGGCAACAAACTCGTGGGTGCCGCCGCCGGAGTCCGCGCGGACCAGCACCCGCCTCCGCGTGTGGGCCGGCAGCTGACCTAGCGCCAGGTTCGTCGCGGCAATGTGAGCAGCGGCCGTGTTGGACCCCGCGTTCTCGGGCCGCAGCATGATGGCCAGCGGTTCCCCGGATCCGTCCGGCCGTGGTCGGCGAACACCGTCAGCGGATGGAAGCCATAGGTCTTCTTCCACGTCGACGCGGCCCGCTCCTTCTCCGAATGCGCGGTCGCGATGGTGGCATCGAGTCCACCAGGATCAGCCCGCTATCGGAACCGGGAGCCTGGCCGTCTGCTAGCTGCCGCGCCCGCGCACGGGCTGCCGCCCGCGCCTGCCCGATGACTTTCAGCGCCGCAGGCGCGTCCGCGGCCAGCCGGGTGACCAGCCGCGAGATCACCCGGTCGGACGCTACCGGGCCGAACAGCGCAGGCTCGGCACGCAGCAAGCCGGCATCGGCCAGGCAGTCCCCGCCTAGCGTGACCGCCACCGCCAGGTCCAGCACGATCTTGCCCGGATCATGCACCGCACGCGGGTGCTGCCACCGCGCCAGCTCGCCCGACAGGCCCGCGGCCAGGCCGGTGACCCGGGCAGTCTCGGTCAGCAGCAGCGCACCCGCATGGGACACGATTCCCTGACCGTCTTCTGACACCGTGAGACGCGGACGGCGGGCTGTATTCTGCATCTGGAAAGTGCCTTTCGGGCTGGCGCGGACGGACCTTAGACAAGCCCAATCCTCCCATTTCAAAGGCACTTTTTTTTTACGTGACCGGCCCGGCTCGGCCAGGATCCGCGAAAGAGCGCGTTCGACATGTCCTCGTGCTTGTTCGCTAGCTGTATCCCAGCCCGGCTGCGCGCTGCCGTTCCATCCTGTCAGCTTCTCCCCGCGTGATGGGCTGTGCTCCGAGCGCCACGGCCCGATCACGCTCGCCCCGAGTGACGTCATAGTGCGCTGCCACGGGCTCCTGGCGCCGTCCAGCCGGCGTGCCGGGCCGGAACATGACGCGGGTCAGACCGAGGCTCGCCGCGAAGGCATGCAGCTCATCGTCAGTGCCGGCCGTCAGGACAAACCAGGGATCGGTGGTGTTCTGGCCAAAGGCCCGGCTCTGACCTTCCAGCTCATGCACGTACACAGTCATGGCTTCCTCGCCCGTCTGCCCTTCTCCTCCTGCCCGGGTGTCAGCCCCGGCCCTGCCGGCTGCCATCCCAAGCCTGGCCGCTTCACTCGCCGATGTCCACATCCTGCGCAGTGAACCTGCACGAGAAAAGTGCCTTCGGCCGGCAACGGACAGGAGCCACGACAAGCTCCATTCACCCAGGTCAAAGGCACCTTTTGCACATACGCGTCCCGGCCACGCCTGTAACGCGCGAAAGGCCGAGGTTAGTCCGGCATGCCCAGGCCAGCTCGGAGGCCCGCTTCGACTCGGCGCATCGCGGCTGCGGTCAGCGCGCCGAGGTCGGCGCGGATCTCGTCGTCGTATACCGTCTCGATGGTCAACGCATAGCCGCCGCAGCGGGCGTCACGCTTGCGGCCGACAGGAGCCATGACGCCGCGGCATGAGTAGCCGGCAGCGCGGCACTAAGCCGGGACGGGTAACGGTCACGATGCAGGCTTCGACCGGCGGACCTTGATAATCTCCCGTCGTCATGCCAGACACGAAACCACCGGTGGCCACCCCGACCGACGCCGGTCCGGCATTGTCCCGGCGGCACGCGGCCGGCGCGGCAAGTGCTCGCGGCCTGCTGTTCACGCTGCTGGGCGAGCTGGTGCTGCCGGGGGACGGGACTGCGTGGACGTCCGCCATTCTGGCTGTGTTTGCCCGGCTCGGGGTGGAGGAGAAAGCGACGCGTCAGGCGCTGATGCGCACTGCTGCGGCCGGCTGGCTGGACGCGGAGAAGATGGGTCGGCGCACCCGCTGGCGCCTGACCAGCAATGCGCGCAGGCTACTGACCGACGGTGCAGAGCGGATCTACTCCTTCGCCGGGCCAGCGCCCGACTGGGACGGCCAGTGGCTCGTGGTGGTGACTCGCATCCCGGAGGGCGACCGCCGCGCGCGGCACGTGGTGCGCACCCGGCTCAGCTGGGCAGGATTTGGCGCGCTCGGCCTTGGCCTCTGGATCAGTCCGCATCCAGGCCGGGAAATGGAGGCACGTGAAGTCCTGCGGGCCGCCGGCGCGGCGGCGGACGCGCAGGTATTCGTGGCGATGCGCACCGGGCTCGGGGACGTCCGGGACATGGTGTCGCAGGCCTGGGACCTGACGGCGGTCGAGAGCCAGTACGAGCACTTCATCGAAGAGTTCAGCGATCGCGAACCGTCGGACGTGCTCGGGCGCCAGCTCGAGCTGGTGCACGCCTGGCGGCGCTTCCCGTCCATCGACCCCGCCCTGCCGCCCGAGCTGCTGCCGGCCCGCTGGAGCGGGCTCGCCGCCGCACGACTGTTTGCCGACCGGCATGACCACTGGTCAGGCCCGGTTCGCGAGGAGTGGAAGAGCCTCAACGCGATCGGCTGACCCGTGCCGGGCAACAGTCCGACGCCGACCGGGAAATATGCTACGAATCCTTGACCCTGGGACGCAGATCAGTTGACTATGGCTGGAGAGCGCAGAATGGGAGGGTGAGCGTGACCGGCCAGCAACCGCTCGTCGACTTCCGGACCGAGCCGGCCCGGTACCGGCACTGGCGCCTCGCCGTGGACGGGCCGCTAGCCACCCTGACCATGGACGTGGACGAGGGCGGCGGCCTGGGTGCGGGCTATGAGCTGAAGCTGAACTCCTACGACCTGGGTGTGGACATCGAGCTGTACGACGCGGTGCAGCGGCTGCGGTTCGAGCACCCGGAGGTCCGGGCCGTGGTGCTGACCAGCGGTAAGGACAAGGTGTTCTGCGCAGGGGCGAACATCCGGATGCTGGCGGGCGCTTCGCACCCGTGGAAGGTGAACTTCTGCAAGTTCACCAACGAGACCCGGCTGTCGATCGAGGACGCGGCCGCGACCTCGGGTCAGGTGTGGCTGGCCGCGCTGAACGGGACCGCGTCCGGCGGAGGCTACGAGCTGGCGCTGGCATGCGAGCACATCATGCTGGTCGACGACCGGTCGTCGGCGGTGTCGCTGCCAGAGCTGCCGCTGCTGGGGGTGCTGCCGGGTACGGGCGGGCTGACCAGGATGACCGACAAGCGCCATGTGCGGCGGGATATCGCGGACTATTTCGCGACCCGGCCAGAAGGGGTCGGCGGGTCCAGGGCGGTGGCGTGGCGGCTGGTGGACGAGGCCGTGCCGCGGGCCAGGTGGGCGGAGGCGGTGGCAGCACGGGCTGCTGAGCTGGCTGGCCGCTCGGTCCGTGCGCCGGGCGTGCGCGGCGTCGAGCTGACGCCCCTGAGGAAGACCCGCGATGGCAGCGAGATCAGCTACCGGTACGTGACGGCGCGGCTGGATCCGCCGGCCGGCGTCGCCGACATCACCGTCAGCGGCCCGGCTGACGACGCGCCCGCCGACTTTGGCGGCGTGCACGAGGAGGGAACGGCGTTCTGGTCGCTGGCGGTCGCCCGCGAGCTTGATGACCTGATCCTGGATCTGCGCACCAACGAGACCGAGCTCGGCACCTGGGTGGTGCGGACGCGCGGGAATAGCGGGCGGGTGCTGGCCTATGACCGGCTGCTGCTGGCGGGCGCCGAGGCGGGTGACTGGCTGGCCAGCGAGATCATCAGCTACTGGAAGCGCACGCTGAAGCGGCTGGATGTGACCAGCCGGAGCCTGATCGCGCTGATCGAGCCGGATAGCTGCTTTGCCGGGTCGCTGCTGGAACTGGCGCTAGCTGCCGACCGCAGTTACATGCTGGACGGAATCTCCGAGGACAGCGGCCCGGACGCCGGCCCGGCCGCGGTGACCATCGGGGAGCTGAACCTCGGCCCGCTGCCTATGGGTAACGGACTGACCCGGCTGCAGACGCGCTTCTGGGGCGATGACGCCGCGCTCGCCGCGGTGGAGAAGCGGGCCGGGGAGCCGCTGACAGCGGCGGACGCGGCGCTGCTGGGACTGGTTACCTTCACCCCGGATGACATCGACTGGGAGGAGGAGGTCCGGATCGCGATCGAGGAGCGGTCGGCGTTCTCACCCGATGCGCTGACCGGCCTGGAGGCCAACTACCGGTTCGCCGGGCCGGAGACGATGGAGACGAAGATCTTCGGCCGGCTGACAGCGTGGCAGAACTGGATCTTCTACCGCCCGAACGCCTCGGGCCCGGACGGCGCGCTGCGCCGGTACGGGACCGGGCGGCGGGCCGAGTTCGACCGGAAGCGAGTGTGACGGCGATGGCAACGCCTGAGTACGACGAGAAGATCCCGAACAACGTCGACCTGCGCGATGACCGGCGGCTGCAGCGGGCGCTGGAGTCGTGGCAGCCGAACTTCCTGTCCTGGTGGGAATCGATGGGCCCGGCGCTGCCGACCAGGGACGTCTACCTGCGCACGGCCATCAATGTGGGCCGGGAGGGGTGGGCTCACTTCGCGCACGTGCCGATGCGCGACTACCGGTGGGGGATCTTCCTCGCCGAGCGCGATCCGGGCAGGATGATCGGATTCGGCGAGCACAAAGGCGAGCCGGCCTGGCAGCAGGTGCCGGGGGAGTACCGGGCCGACCTGCGGCGGCTGATCGTCATCCAGGGCGACACCGAGCCGGCGTCGGTCGAGCAGCAGCGCAACCTCGGCGCTACCGCGCCGTCGCTGTATGACCTGCGGAACCTGTTCCAGGTGAACGTGGAGGAAGGCCGGCACCTGTGGGCGATGGTGTACCTGCTGCACGCCTACTTCGGCCGGGAGGGCCGGGAGGAAGCCGAGGAACTGCTCCACCGTAACTCTGGCAGCGAAGACTCGCCGCGGATCCTGGGCGCGTTCAACGAGGAAACCCCGGACTGGCTGTCGTTCTTCATGTTCACCTACTTCACCGACCGGGACGGCAAGTACCAGCTCGGCACCCTGAAGGAATCGGCGTTCGATCCGCTGTCCCGCACATGCGAGTTCATGCTCAAGGAGGAAGCCCACCACATGATGGTGGGCACGACGGGTGTTGACCGGGTCGTCGAACGCACCGCCCAGCTGATGGTGGAGCACGACACCGATGACGTTGCCGGGCTCGGCGCGATCGGCCTGCCGGTCATCCAGCGGTACCTGAACTTCCACTACTCGGTGTCACTCGACCTGTTCGGCGGCGAGACCTCGACGAACGTGGCGAACTACTACACCGCCGGGCTCAAGGGCCGGTGGAACGAGGACCGACGCCGGGACGACCACAAGCTCACCAGCGATCCGATGATGGTCGACGCATTCGTGGACGGGCAGATCGGCCAGGCCGAGGTCGCCGCGCTCACCGGGCTGAACAGCGATCTACGGCGGGAGTACATCGCCGACTGTGTAACCGGCGTGAACCGGTGGAACAAGATCCTCGCCGATGCCCGGCTGCCGCACCGGCTGGCTCTGCCGCACATCGCGTTCAACCGGAAGGTCGGCGCGTTCGCCGGAATGGAGGCGTCACCAGACGGCGAGCTGCTGAGCGCCGACGAGTGGCAGGCCCGGCGCGGCCAGTGGCTGCCGACCGACGTCGACAAGACATACGTGCGGTCGCTCATGCAGCCCGTCCACGAGCGCGGGAAGATCGCCGCCTGGATCGCGCCGCCCCGCAACGGCATCAACGGCCAGCCGTTCGACTACGACTACGTCCACCTGACCTAGCGCCCGGCCTGGCAAGGATTACGGCGGCCGCGGGGCGGCTGAGCACTGGTGCTGGCTGGGTCAGAACATGTCCGGCCTGTCGATCTATGCGCGACAATTGCATGGTTCGAACACTCGGAGGCAGAGCCGGAGGGGGAATGATCACCGACCCGCCACGGGAGGTAAGCCCCTTTGGCCCTGGATACCGGATCGGCAAGTACGTGCTCGAACAGCAGATCGGTCGCGGCGGCATGGCGGAGGTGTTCAGGGCGCGCGACGTGCAGCTCGGTCGGCCGGTGGCGCTGAAGATCATGGCCCCGTCCCTCGTCTCGGACCCGGAATTCCGCGAGCGGTTCATTCGCGAGTCGAGGCCGCGGCGGCTGTGGACGAGCCGCACATCATCCCGATGTTCGAGGCCGGCGAATCGGACGGCGTGCTGTTTATCGCCATGCGGTATGTCGCCGGCGGCGACGTTCGGTCGCTGGTCGCTCGCGAGGGGTCGCTCAGCGTTGAGGAGACCGCGGCGATCCTCGTAGCGGTCGGCTCCGCACTGGACGCGGCTCACGCCGCAGGGCTCGTGCATCGCGACGTCAAGCCGGCCAACATGCTGATGGACGTCCGCAACGGTCGGCGCGGTCACGTCTACCTGGCGGACTTCGGACTGACGAAGGCCGCCGCCGCGTCGGTCACGCTCACGCGCTCCGGGATATTCCTGGGAACGGCCGACTATGCCGCACCGGAGCAAATCGGCGGAGTGCGCTTCGACGGCCGGGCGGACCAGTACGCGCTGGCGTGTGCCGCCGTCGAGATGCTCACCGGCCGGCCGCCGTTTCCATTCGACCAGGTCATGGACATCCTGACCGCCCACACGCACCAGCCTGCGCCGCCGGTGTCGGCGCGCCGTCCCGACCTTCCTGAGGCGCTTGACGCCGTCCTCGGCCGGGCCCTGGCCAAGTCACCAGATGATCGCTACGGTTCGTGCGGGCAGTTCAGTGCGGCGTTCCTGACGGCGGCCAGGATAGGCCGCAACGACGCTCCAGCCCCGGTCGAAACGCTGTACCGGCCAGCCCCTCGGCTAACAGCTGACCTCGATGGCAGCGGGCTTGGCGCTGTCCGCAACAAACCCGTTATCACCAAGTCTTTGGACTTGCCGAGTGAAAGCGAGCCGGCGGGGCTGGCCCGCGCGGCTCGGGGGCGCAGGTTTTCCGGGCGCTGGGTGGCCGGAGCGGCAGCGGCCGCACTCGTCGGCGGCGGCGTCGCAGCGTATCTCGCGCTGGCGCATACCGGCACACCGCCAGCCGCGGCATCCGGTCATCGGGCGGCCACGCGAACTGCGGGATTCGGTCATCGGGCGGCTGCGCGCACCACGTCCACACCCGGCTGGCATACCTACGCCGATCCCGGCGTGTTCTCCATTTCCCTGCCTCCTGGCTGGGCCGTCACCAGAGGGGCGCCGGCCGGGGAGCTCCTCTTCACCGGGACGCCGCGCGGGTTCACCGTGGTGGTCGGCTGGACCCATGCACCGAAGCCCGATGCGCTGGCCGAGTGGCTGCAGCTGTCACAGGAAAAGGAAGCCAAGGACACCTCCTACCGGCCGATCTCTATCAGCCAGGTGACCTACCGAGCCTACGACGCGGCTGACTGGCAGTTCACCGACAGCGACCAGGGCGGCCCGACCCGATACATTGACCGCGGGTTCGTCGTCGAGCGCGGCCGGCTCGGCTACGCCATCGAGCTCTATGGCCCGGCCGGCCTGTGGCCCGCCGTCTATCCGAGTATCTGGCAGGGCCTGGTGACGAGCTTCCAGCCAGCATCGTGATCCAGCGGACGGCGGCCTGAGGTTGCTACCCGGACTCGGTGCCCTGGGCTGGCAGGACGTGCAGCGCCGCCTCTTCCGCGCTGGCGCCGCCGCCGTCGATGCCGATGTCCCTGGCGACGGTGTCGGTCTCCCAGGTCAGGTAGACCGCCCCCTCGTTATAGGCGCGGACCAGCCTGCCCGTACGCAGCGCCGTCCCGTCAGCCCAGGCGATGCTCCCGATGTCCCCATCCGTCGCGTTCTCGTCCCAGCCGACGCCGTCAGGCCGGTCTTCGACGGGATCGAGGCCGTCATCCGGATCCTCCCAGGCGAGCTGACGGTCCAGAGACGCACCGACCTGCTGCTCCTCGGCTGTCGAGCCGAACTTCATCGCCGCTGACCAGCGCTCCGGGGTGGCAAGGCCCCGGTCGAGCGGGTCGTCTCCTGGTGCGTCTGTCAGCGTGTCGCAGGAATCGAGGACTTCGTAGTCCCTGAGGTCCGCGGACCTGTGGCGCCGTTCTGCGGGCATCTGTCCACCCCCTCCCCGGTGCAGACGATGACGATCTCAGACTAACCAGCGGCCGGCAGGACCCCGCCAGCCGGCCGCGCTCTCTCCATCGTGGGGCGCGAGGGTGACAATCACCGCCGAAGAGTGGAGTGGATGACGCTCTGGCTCCCGTCAGCGCTGTCGGGAGCACCGCATAGTGTTGACTTCCCGTGGGTGAGATCCGCATCGGGACGGCGTCCTGGACTGACCGCACGCTCATCGACTCGGGCTGGTACCCGCCTGAAGCGAACAACCCGGCGAAGCGGCTGGCTTTCTATGCCCGCCAGTTCCCGCTCGTAGAAGTGGATGCCACCTACTACGCGCTGCCGGCCGAGCAGACCGCTACCGCATGGGCTGAGCGCACTCCGTCGGCGTTCACCTTCAACATCAAGGCGTTCAGCCTGTTCACCCAGCATCCGACGCGCATCGCCGCGCTGCCGGCCGATCTTCGGGAGGCCGTGCCGGACACCGGCAAGAGCACCGTCTACCTGCGCCAGGTCGACCCCGCGGTGACCGATCAGGCCTGGGATAGGTTCCTCACCGCGCTGGAGCCGCTGCAGCGGGCCGGGAAGCTTGGCGCGATCTTGTTCCAGTTCCCGCAGTGGTTCCCGATCTCACGCGCCAGCAAGGACTACATCCTGTCCTGCGCGGCGCGGATAGCGCCGCGGCGACCGTGCATCGAGTTCCGGAACCGGACCTGGATGACGCCGGACAACCAGCAAGAGACGCTGCGCTTCCTGGCCGACCACGATCTTCCGTACGTCTGCGTCGACATGCCGCAGGGCTATCCGACATCGATCCCGCCGGTAGCCGCGGTCACGAGCGACCTCGCGGTGGTACGGCTGCACGGTCACTCGGACAAGTGGACGAGCAAGGACATCCACGAGCGGTTCGGCTATCGCTACAGCGAGAGCGAGCTGCGCGAGTGGACGCCCAGGGTGCGAGAGCTTGCCGAGTCGGCCGCGACGACGCACGTGCTGTTCAACAACTGCTACAGCGACTACGCCCAGGTCAACGCCCGCCAGCTCGCGGACCTGCTCGGCGAGAAGTAGCCGGAGCGAGCAGCCGGGTCAGCGCGGCCAGCCGGCGCAACCCGGTACGGCTACGACGGAGGCATCGGGTACTCGTCAGCGTTCAGTACCCAGCCTGGCCGCTCGGAGAAGTCCCGGCGCGGCGGTGCGAATACGTCGATCAGGTGATTGGTGCCCGTTCCCTGCCCTTGAGAGGTATGGATCGTCGGCGGCGGGATGATCGTTACCGACGGGCTCCCGCAGACCACGTGCTCGTCCTCACGCCAGGCACGCCGGTCGGAGGTCCACGGCCAGCGGATGTGATGGACGTACTCGCCCGCCACGACGAGCGAGGCCTGCTCGAAGTCGGGGTGGGAGTGCGGCGAGAGCTTCGTCTCGTCTCGGGGCCCGTCGGACGGCCAGCTCAGGTTGACCATGAGCGTCGAGCACCGCCAGATCCGGCCGAGCCGGCCCTCAACCCGGGGCACGTCCAGGCTGTAGATGCGAATCCGCTCGCCGTCGGCGGCAGGCGGCCACGGGGCCCACGGCGCGACGTTGAGGTGATCGCGGGCGTAGGAGCCCGCATTGTTGGCGAGAGCGCACAGATCGGCGGCGCTGCCGCTGAAGATCCGCACGACCTGGCCGCTGCCAGTGACCTCGATCTCGCTGTCACCCGGCGGGATCACGGCCACGCTGTACCCCGCGGTGTGGGCGACCTCGCCGCGCGCGGAGATGCGCGCGCTGGTCTCGCGGCCGGGGAGCAGGAGCATCCACTCGTCGGGCTGCCCCGTCCGGCGCGTCGTCATGGATCCAGCGCAGTAGGAGAAGGCGACCACAACGTGCTGACCGCGGGCATACCAGTGCCGGCTGCCGTTGCTATCTACCTCCGCGGGCGCAACGTCGTGGAAGACCACGTAGTCGGCCGGGTAGCTGGCCCCGGACGACGGCGCCGGGACCGATGGCGCAGCGGGGGCGAGCGTGGCTCGCGGGTCCGAGGCGTTGTACATGGATCTAGCCTCATACGCGCAACCTGATCCGGCTAGTGCCCGTCCGCCAGGCGGGACGCCGCGTTACCTGGCCGGGACGGGCTCGGGCCGGGCTCGTGCGCGGCGCCGCGCTGGCCGCGCAGCGCGTAGAAGGCTGCGACGACGGTGCCGGCGCACAGCGCGGCGGAGCTGAACGCGAGCGAGGAGGGGAGGCCGATAGCGGCACCGACAAGTCCGACCGTGAACCCGCTGCCCGCCCGCAGGCCGTTAGCGGACACACCCCACAGGCCCACGACACGGCCGCGATCGGCCGCCGGGGCGAGCAGCTGGACGACTGTCTGGGTGATCGACATCGACGCCAGGTTCGCGATCCCGCCGACCAGCAGCAGCGCCACGGCCAGGGGGTAGCTGCTAGTGAGCGCGAAAAACACGCTGGTCACGCCGTAGAAGCCGGTGCTCACGACAGCCGCCCGCACGGTTGGCCTGATCCGGCCGCTCACCTCAAGCAACAGTCCGCCGATCACGCCGCCGGCCCCGTTGGCGAACAGCAGCACGCCATACGCGATACCCGCGTGTCCTGCCCCGAGGTGCTGGGCGAAGACCGGCATGGACGTCTGCAGCGAGGTGCCGACGAAGAACGAGCCGAGGCCGGCCAGCACGATCATGCTGACCAGCGTGCGGTTCGACCGGACTGCGCGCAGCACCCGCAGCGAGTCCATCAGCCCGACACGAGTGCGGGGCACGCGCTGATCGCGGACATGACCGGTGAACTTTGTCCGCAACAGGAACAGCGTGAGCGGCAGGTAGATCACGATGTTCACGAAGATGCCGCGCGTGGGACCGAGGCCGAGCAGCAGGGCCGAGCCCACGACGGGCCCGAACAGGATGCCGAGACTGCGGAAGGTCGCGTTCAGGCGCACGGCGCTCGGCAGTTCCACGAGCCCGACGAAGTCGTGCAGCATCAGCTGCTCGCCGGGACCCCACATCGCGCCCGCGCCGCCGTGCAGGACCAGCAGCAGGCAGGCTTCCCAGACCTGCAGCGAGCCGGTGAGGAAGAGCACCCCCCACAGCGCCGACACGAGCATGAACAGGGCCTGCGCGGCCTGGATCAGCCGGCGGCAGTCGTAGCGGTCGGCGAGCGAGCCGAAGTACACCGAGAACAGCAGGAAGGGCATCCAGTGGCTGATGACCTCGAAGCCCGTGAGGGCGGGGGAGTGGAACTTCTGCCACAGCACCCAGTACGTGATCACGTGCTCGATGTTGTCGGCCATCATCGCGAGCGCCGCGCCGAACAAGTACGGGCGGCAGTCGGCATTGCGGAGCGCGGCGAACTTCGCCGGCTGAGTTACGCCAGCACCGGGAGCGACCTCGTCCGCCTCAAGGACGTGGGTGGGGATCCCGCAGGCAGAGCACATGCGCGCAGCTCTCCAGGTGGTTGCGTGGCAGCTAGCAACTATTCAACCGCGACGCACGGCGTCTCTGTTCCGGGCCCGGACGGACTACCGACGGACTACCAGTGACCGTGCCGGACAACCTCGGCGATCGGACGGCGGTTCGGCCGGGCGATCGGCCTGAGCGGGCGGTCGGCTGGGTAGCCCACGCCGATCAGGTAGGCGACGTCGTGATCGGCTGGTACTCCGAGGATCTTGCGCGCCGCTTCCTGGTCGCCGACGCCCGCGTGCCCGGTGCCGATGCCGAGGTCGGCGGCGGCCACCATCATCGCGTACGTGGCCTGGCCGAGGTCGTAGCGGTCGACCTCGCGGGAGTGATCATCGTCGGTCTGCGGGATGACGAGAGCAATCGCCGCCGCCGACTGCGCGATGTGCCCAGCGCCTCGCCAGACGGTCGACAGCGCCTGGAGCTGGCCGGACTCGGTGACGACGATGAACGTCCAGTGCTGCCGGTTCGACGCCGAGGGCGCCCGCCAGCCTGCCTCGGCGATCCGGTCGAGATCGGCGGCTGGCACGCCGTCAGACCGGTAGCTGCGGACATTGCGTCGGGCGCGGATCGCGTCCCAGGTCTCCATCGGCGCTTCCTTTTCGAGTGGCGTCCCCCAGCACAGTATTCCCGCCCTGCCGGTGCCGGCGCGTCCGATCCCGCGGTACAGAAGGGGAACGGGGTCGCCTCGTACGCGGTCCCGCTAGTGCTCGCCCTGGCCCTGCAGCATCGTGGTGAACAGCTTCTCGTACCGCAGCAGGTGCAAGTCGCCGACGTAGTTGCCGTTGATGTGCGCCTTAGCGGCGCGTCCCATCCGCTCGGCTTCGCCGGGGTCGGTCAGGAGCTGCCGGACGGCTGAACCAAAAGCCTCGAGGTCATGCGGGTCGGGGAGCAGGACGCCAGAACCCGGCGAGATCTGATCGATGATGCCGCCCACGGCCGATCCGACGACTGGCCTGCTCTTCCACATGCCTTCGGCCACCGTGAGACCGAACCCTTCGGCGAGACTCTTCTGGACGATGACCGAGGCATGGCGCTGCAGGGCGTTGACCATGGCTGCGTTCTCGTCCGGGTCGTCGAGTGGCAAGGTGACCAGCATGATCCGGTTTCGGACTGAATCCGGTAGCTCTTGCCACTGGAGCAGGCAGTCGGCGAACACGGCCGCGCCCTCCGGGTCATCGGTAACCCCTGCCACCGCCGGGCCGGCCAGCACGAGGTATCCGCCGCAGAACGGGGCGACGAATCTGGCGAAGCCCTGCATGACGCCCGCCATGTCCTTGAGCGGGTCCCACCGCGACACCTGGACCACGAGCGGATCGTCAGGTGAGGGGCGGCCGTCGCCGGTGATCTCGGCGGCCCGGCGGACGTGACCGGTGCTCCCGTCGCTGCACTCGAAGGCGGTCGGCTCGCGTTTCGCCGCGCCGTCGAGCACGCCGATCGTGGCGAGGATGCCACGCGCGGTGTCCTGGTCCAGCCACTGGTTCTTCGGCGAGAACGGATCAATGGATGGCGGGATGATCGCGACCTTGTGGCCGGGGATCCATGGCGGCACGTATTCGCGCCGGGAGAAGACGAAGCCCTTCGCAGAGGCGACTTGCGGCTGCAGGAAACTCCAGGCCGCCTCGGTGGCGTCGTTCTGCCAGTCCACTCCGATGTGCGAGCGCCATGCGACGAGGGCGCCGGCGTGGGTCAGGTACTCCGTCAGGCCCGCGGTCTGCGGATCGTGCAAGAGCACGAGGTCTCCGGGCCGGATCTGGCCGAGCAATTCGACGGCATTAGCGGCCAGCAGCCGAGCGTAGTGACCGGCGTCAGCCGCGGTCAGGATCCCGCCGGACAGATTGCCGTGCAGCTGGTGGTGCAGGCGCTTAGTGATCATGAAGAACTCGGCGTCGCCGGTGATGACCATCCAGTGGCTCGGGACGCCGAGGTCCTCGACGTAGCCCAACAGCGTGTGCAGCATCTCGGCGACTCCGCCGCCGACCGAGGTCGAGCTGATGTTCCAGACGGCGCGCCCGGATAGTTCGCCGCGGAATCGGCCGGCGGCCTGGATCAGGTGCTGGTACCGCTCGGCGCCGATCACCGGTTCGAGCTGCGCGACCGGTCGTGGCGTCACCGGCACTGGCTTGACGAGGCTCAACGCGGATCTCCTCCCCCAGGAAGACCATGCCCGGCCTACGAACAGCCTCACACGCCAGCTAGCTCGCGCCGGACACCGCCCGGGGTAACTGGGCCCGCGCACCTTGTCGAGGCGGCACGGGACGCGAGGCTAGCTGGCCGCCGGCAAGACCGAGGCTGACGTCACATCCTCGAAGATCGGCATCAGCTGGTCGAGGCCATTGAGGCTGATTACTCGCCGCACCGCGTCGCTGGCCGTGACGAGGCGCAACTCGGTTCCGCCGGTAGTGGCCCGGCTGAAGACGCTGGCCAGCGCTCGCGCGCCGGCCCAGTCGCACGATCTCGTGCGCGACATATCGGCGATCAGTACCCGGGGGTGGCCTTCGACTGCAGCCGCCAGGCCGGCGCTGATCTCGGCCGCGTTGGACTCACCCAGACGGGCCGGGAGCGTGACCAGGACGACCATGACGACACCTCCCCGCGAGCAGGCTCGTGGACGAAAACCCGCTCGCACTCCCTACCCTCCGGGCACTGCCTCACCAGGAGCTGAGGCTCACGTGCCTGCTTGCTGACCGTGCGCCCGGCCGGCCGGAGCGGACCGGCCGGGCGCACAGTTTCGGCTACTCCGCGCGCAGGGCCGCGCCAGTTCTGATGGCAGCGGCCCAGCTGGCTGGCAGCAGCGCTCCAGCAATCGCGATGCCCACCCCGGCCAGGGCCAGCGCGCCGAGTTCGACGCCGTGGTAGACGGCGAGGTAGCTCGGCGGCAGGCCGGTGCCGGCGGCGTTAGCCATGGCCGGCAGCACCACCCGGTGCAGCGCGATGCCGACCGGCACCGCGATCAGGCCCGCGACCAGGCCGACGCCTGCCACCCAGCACACCGCCATCGCGGTCGTCTGCCGGGGCGTCATCCCGATCACCTTGAACACGCCGAGGTCATGCACCCGCTCCCGGGTGTTGAGCACGACGGTGTTGAGCACTCCGAGGCCGGCGACGATGGCCAGCAGCAGTGTCAGCGTGCCGATCAGCGCGAGCATGACATCCAGTACGTCTGAGCGACTGTCGTTGATCGACACGAAGTAGTCGCTGCCGAGCTTCACCTGCAGGGACCTGGCGTACGCGGTTGCGGAGGTGCCAGAGTGCAGCCCGACGTCGTAGCTGTCTGGCGCCAGCCCCGGCTCGGCACTCGCGAGCGTGTTCCAGCCCGTGAGCACCGTCAGCCCGTTGTCCCGGGTGTCGAAGGCCTGACCGACGATCTTCACCGGGACCTGCTTGCCGTTGACCAGAAGTGTCACCGTGTCGCCGACCTGACTACCGGTGACGGCCAGGAATCGGCTCCCGACGACCACCTGGCGAGGGCCGCTGTACCAGCGGCCACTGATCAGGTCGTAGCCCGTCCAGGTCGCATCGCCGCGGAACGCCGTGACCGACACCGGCTGAGTCAACCCGGCGACCGAAACCTGCTGGTTCGCCTCGGCGACATAGTGCGCCGTGCCGGGCTGGGCGGCCAGCGCAGCCTGGACTGCGTGCTGGGCCGCCGACGCAGACGGCTGTGGTCCGCCCGCGCCGCACACGTGCGAGCCCTTCGGGGTTGTGACGACCGCACCGGGCGGGCAGTTCTGCGGGACCGCAGTGATGCCAGGCCCGGGTCCTCCGCCGCCCGGCAACTGAATCTGCACCGGTTCGGCGGCTGCGTGTGACAGACCCTGCACGACGTCATTCAGCGAGGACGTCAGTCCCACGGCGAGCGTGACCGCCGTCGCGCCGAGCGCGATCGCCGTCATCGTCATCGCCGTGCGAGCCGGCCGGGCGAATGGTGCTGCCAGGCCGATAGTCGCCGGTCGGGGCAGCGGCAGCCGGCCCAGCAGCCGGTGCGCGGCGTAGCCGCGGCCGGTGCGCGGCGCGCGGCCGGTCGCGATCGCCTGCACGGCGGACAGCCGCCCGGCCCGCAGCGCGGGCAGCACGGCCGCGACAGCGACGAGGCAGCACATCGCCACCGGGACCATCACGTCGACCCAGACCGGCACGTGCAGCGCGCCGACCTGGTACACGTTCGCGGTCTGGGCAAGCACGGGCATCGCCAGGATGTTGCCGAGCACCACGCCGGCGACGCAGCCGACGATGGCCGACACCAGCACCTGACCGGTGTAGGCGGCCACTACCTGGCCGGGCGTGAACCCGATGGACTTGAGCACGCCGATCCTCCGGTAGCCCGCGACCACGGCGCCGCTGACCACGTTCGCCGTGATCAGCACCGACATCACCAGGCCGAGGACCCCGAAGGCGACCAGGAACGGCACGAAAGGTGCTGCGTTGCTGGTCTCGTTGTCCCGGGCGGCCAGGTAATTCTGCGTGCCGGCCATGGCGCCTGCAGGCAGTGCCCTGGTCAGTGCGGCCACGTCGGCGCGCAGCGCGGTCTGCGTCGACGCGTTGGCGAATCGGTAGAGCATCTGCTCGCTGACGGGTGCCGATAGCGAGCTGAGCCTCCCGATCTCGGCGGGCAGCACCCAGCCGTCGGCCGACCCGGTGACCGAGTTGGCCGTGCCGACCACCGTCAGGATGGGCTTGCCCGGCAGGCTGGTCAAGGTGATCTTCGCCCCGAGCGCCAGCCCGATCTGCGGCCCGGACTGGCCCGTGGCGACCACGACCTGGCCGGGCGCGGTCGGCCAGTGACCCGACTGCAGCACTAGCTGGTCGACCCGCCCGCCCGGCGATGCCCGGCCAGCCAGTGTGAGGGCGGGGAGTTGCACCGTGCCGCCGCCGAAGTGCGGTGGTGCTGGCGCCTCGGCGGAGGTCGTCACCTGGCTGAACGGGCCCGCGGCCGCGGTGACGCCGGCCAGCTGCCCGGTGGCTGCCAGCTGGGCATGGGAAGCCCAGGCTGGATTGACGACCGCGGTCACGTCGGCGCCGTGCTGAGCCGCGAACGCATGGTCGAACGGCGACGCGGACTCCGCCACCAGCCCGAGCGCGAGGACCGAGGCGGCGCAGGACACTAGCAGCACCAGGCCGATCACCACGGTCTGCAGCCGTCGCCGGGTCAGCCCGCCGCCGGCGACCCGGCCGACCGGTCCCGCCACGGCCAGGGCCCCTCCGGCGCTCATCGCGAGACCTCCGCGGTCGCATGCCTCGGTGATGCGGTCTCATCAGACGTGACAGCGCCGTCGGTGAGCCGGACGGTTCGGTGCGCGTAGCGAGCGGCGAGCGCAGGGTCATGCGTGACCAGGACGAGGGTCTGACCGGACGCGTTGAGGTCGAGCAGGAGCCGGCCGATCTGGTCGCCGGTCGTCGTGTCCAGTGCCCCGGTCGGCTCGTCCGCCAGCAGCAGGGCGGGCCGGTTGACCAGCGCGCGGGCGATCGCCACGCGCTGCCGCTCGCCGCCGGACAGCCGGGCCGGGTAGGCGTTGGCGTGCGGCTCGATGCCGAGCGCCGCCAGGAGCTCGGCCGCCCTGAGGCGGGCCTTCGGCCGGCGCATGCCGCCGAGCTGAGCCGGCAGCATGACGTTGTCGAGCACCGTGAGATCTTCGAGGAGATTGAAGAACTGGAAGATCATGCCGATCTGCGTCCGCCGGAACCGGGCGGTCCCGGTCTCGCCGAGCTGGTCGATCCGCTGGCCGGCCACGGCCACCGCACCGCTGGTCGGCCGGTCCAGTCCGCCGATCAGGTTCAGCAGGGTGGATTTCCCGCTGCCGGACGGGCCCATCACCGCGACGGCCTCGCCCGGAGCGATCGTGAGGCTGACGTCGTCGACGGCGGCTGGGCCTCCGTTGTCGTAGCGCTTGGTTACGTTGCTGAGCTGCACGAGAGCGTTCATGCAGGGCACGCTAGGGTTCCGCGGCCAAAGGCAGCGTCACCCGCCGGATGTAACCCCGTTCCCGATCTGAGCGCCTGTCAGTCACCGGTCATCCCTGCGATGTAGCGGGGTACGTCACGCGACCGACGCCGCGCTGCCGCGGATCGGCGACAATAGGCCGGTGAGTGAGGAAGCGGTCGGCCAGGGTCCGCGCGCCTGGCTGGGGAGCGTGCTGGCGTTCGTCCGGTGGACCACGCCGCGCGAACCGGTGCCGCGCCGGGCCATCCGGGCCGACATCGTGCTCGCCGCCGTGGCCCTGGTCCTCGCGCTGATCGTGGCGCGCCACACCTACGGCGAGCTGTGGTCGGGACCGATCATCGCTGCGGCCTTCGCCACCGTGCCGCTCGCAGCCCGGCGCCGGTTCCCGCTGGCCGCATTCCTGGTCCTGCTCGTCGGCATCTTCGCCGCCAGGAACAACGCCACCGACCTGAGCTTCTTCACCATGCTGCTGGCTGCCTATTCGGCCATGAAGCATAGCCGGTTCCGGGGCCTGGCCCTGCTCTGCGTGGGCCTGGCCGGCGTGCTTGTCGCGTACGTGTTCTGGAATAGCCGGTCGGGCGCGATCTCTGCCGAGCCCCTCCGGCTCCTCAAGCCTGGCATCATCACCGTCGTGCCGGGACCGGGCGGCGTGTTCCTCCCGCAGGGCGCGCGCTGGCGGCCGGATGCCCTGCTAGCCCTGATCGGGCTGGTCGGCCTGGCGATCGTGGGTGCTGCCGGGCACGCGCGAGAGCGCATCCGGCGGCTGCAGGCCGAGCACGCGGCCGCCACCGAGCGGGCCCTCGAGGCGGAGCGCGCCCGGATCGCCAGCGAGCTGCACGACGTGGTGACGCACAACGTCAGTGTCATGATCGTGCAGGCAGGCGCTGCGCGTCAGGTGCTCGACGCGGCGCCGCAGGATGCCAGGGCGGCGCTGCTCGCAGTCGAGTCCAGCGGGCGGGCCGCCATGGCCGAGCTCCGGCACTTGCTCGGCCTGCTCAGCCCGATGCAGCCTGGCCCTGAGGGGGTCGACGGGTTGCAGGCCGGCGAGCATGCCGCAGAGCCCGAACTGAGACCGCAGCCAGGCCTCGGCCAGCTGGCCGGCCTGGTCAGCCGGATGCGGGCGGCCGGCGCTACCGGTCGATCTGCACGTTGGCGCGCCGCCGCCGGATCTGCCGCCTGGTCTTGACCTGGCCGCGTTCCGGGTCGTGCAGGAGGCGCTCACCAACGTGCTGAAGCACGCCGGGCAAGCCTGCGACCAGCGTTGTCGTTGACTACCGCGACGGCAGCCTGCTGCTCGAGGTCACCGACTCCGGCCTGCCGATGCCGGCCGTCGGGCCCGTTGCCGTGCCCGGGTCAGGGCGAGGCCTGCTCGGCCTGCGCGAGCGGGTGGCCGTGTATGGCGGGGAAGTCGAAGCCGGCCACCAGCCGGGTGGCGGCTGGCGGGTCCTGGCGCTCATCCCGGTGGACGCGGCGGCGCCCGCTGCACCGCCCGCAGTGGCGGACGCGTCCGGGCTGGCCCCGGCGGCCGGACGGTGACCGACGTCGCCACGGCGGCGCCCAGTGTGGTGGTCGCTGACGATCAGGCGCTGGTTCGCGGTGGCTTTCGCATGATTCTCAGCGCGGCCGGCATCCCGGTAGTAGCAGAAGCGGCTGACGGGTTCCAGGCGGTGGAGGCGGTGCTGAAGCATCAGCCCGATGTCGTGCTCATGGATATCCGGATGCCGGAGATGGACGGCCTGGAAGCGACCCGGCGCATCCTGGCAGCCCCGGCGGGACGCAGCTGCCGGATCATCATCCTGACCACGTTCGACATCGATCACTATGTCTATGCCGCGCTGACCGCCGGCGCCAGCGGCTTCCTGCTCAAGGATGTGTCGCCAGAGCAGCTGGTCGCCGCCGTGCGGCTAGTCCAGGCCGGTGACGCGCTGCTCGCGCCGTCGATCACGAAGCGACTGGTCGAGCGGTTCGCGCCGCGGCCCGCGGCCGACTCGGCGGGCGGGCGCGCCGGTGTTGCCGAGCTGACGCCGAGGGAGCTCGAGGTGCTTCGGCTCATGGCCCGTGGCATGAGTAATGCGGAACTCGCAGAGAAGCTGACTCTCAGCGGCGCGACGGTCAAGACGCACGTCGCCCGGATCCTCGCGAAGCTGCAGCTTCGCGATCGGGTGCAGGCGGTCGTGCTCGCGTACGAGACCGGGCTGGTCCGTCCCGGCGACTGACTAAGCCGCGCGGCCCGGTGCCGACGGGCCACAAAGGGCAGTTTGCTGCCCGTCTAGGGGCAGCATTGGCCCCCTCACGCCCCTCCGAGCATCGCCTCAGCGACGATGGGGTCATCGTCGGTACCGAGCACGCGCCAGTCCTCGCCGTCGGCTAGCACCTTCTCGGCACCGCGGATTGTCCGGAAGTCACCGCTGCCGCCGAGCGCGGGCGGCTCGTTGCCCTCCGCCAGGCCCTTGGCTGCCCGCAGCAGCTGCCGGTGCAACCGGATCACGGCGAGGTCGGTGCTACCCAGGTGCTCACGAGTGCGGTCGTAGATCGGCCCGGCGGTTTCGGTGGCCATCGCGTCCTGGCTGCGGAAGTCGCGGATCCCGCTGTAGGAGGTGCCTTTCTGCGCGACCCGGTCGATCAGGTAGTCGTTCTCACGGGTGTATGTCCGGGCGACGATGCCGTTCCGCGGCATCATCTCGAACGGGTACTTCTCGTAGGTGAAGAACAGCGGCCCGCCGAAGCCTCGCGGGTTAGCGAGCGGCTGGGTGCTGAAGTTGTACCGGTGGGTGGTGTAGTCGTCGGCGGGGACGACGAAGATCTGCCGGGTGCTGAACGGGATCTGGGCGATGATGTTGCTGGCCGGGAAGATGTAGGCGGTAATCCGGGCGTGCCGGTAGCCGTTCGGGGTTTCCCTGATCCCCGCGTAGCGGAAACCGTGCCAGGTGTCCTGCACCTCGATGATGGCCCGCGGGTCGTGCCGCCAGAACCTCATGGACATGTAGCCCGACGGGTAACCAGGCTTGTCGGTGCCGTCGTCGGGGACGTCGTCGATCGCGTCGAACTGGTGCAGGTTAGAGATGTGCGCGGTGTCGAGGTCCCCGTCCATGGACTGCACCCAGTTGCAGTAGATGATCTCCTTGGCCGCCGCGATGTGCTCCGCGGGGAGCGTCTCGGTGCCGAAGTCGCGGAACGGGGTCATGGTGTCGGCCGGGCCGAGGTAGGCCCAGACGATGCCGCCGGACTCGTGCACGGGATAGGAGGTGGTCTTGATCCGGTGCGCGAAGCTCTTGATCTCGCTGCGCTGGTCCACGCACTGTCCGGTGACATCGAACTTCCAGCCGTGGTAGGCGCAGCGCAGCCCGCTCTGCTCATTCCGGCCGTAGAAGAGTGAGGCACCCCGGTGCGGGCACGTCTCCTCGAGCAGCCCGATGTCGCCGCCCGAGTCGCGGAAGGCAACCAGGTCCTCGCCGAGCAGCCGGACCCTGGCTGGCGGCCCGTCCGGCTCCGCTATCTCAGAACTCAGGCACGCGGGGATCCAGTAGCGGCGGAGCAGGTTTCCCATCAGCGTGCCGGGGCCGACCCGCGTCAGGATGTCGTTATCTTCCCTCGACAGCACCGCAAACCTCCCTGACCCCTGGCGCAGTTCCGCTCGTGCTTATCGTGCAACAGCCGTAGCGAGGACGTAACCCGGTCAACCGCCAGCCGGGAGATTCTCGGTCACGCGTCCTGGTTGCTGGCATCGCCGGCTGCCAGCCATCGCTCCAGGCGCATCGTGCCGATCACGCCGCCGATGACGAACGCGGAGCAGCCGACCACGATCCCGACAATCAGCGCCCGACTGACCAGCCAGAGTCCGAATCCGGCCACGATGCCGACGGCGGCGAACAGTCCTAGCTGCGCCGCGAACCACTGGCCCCAGCCGGGCTTCGGGTGATCTTGCATCTGGAGAGCGTCCTCCCTGTTGTGTCGTGTCGTGATGGCGTGTGGCTGGCTCCCGCGGATGACGTCGCCGGGCGTATTCGCATGATTAGGACCGCCGTCGTGGTGTCACTATGAGATCCATGCGCGTTCAGCAGTTCCGCGGTCACATCACCGCTGACTTCGGTGGCAGAGCGGTGATCGAAATTCCGTTCGACCCCGATGAGACCTGGGGGGCCAAGGCGTTCCATCCCGTGGGCGGGACGATCCAGACAGTGGCCGGGGTCAGCTGCGGCAGGCGACTGCGCGGGCGGATTACGCCGGACGGCAGCCAGTGGGTCTTCGCGGTCAACCCGATGTGGATGCGAGACACGGGCGTCGCGGTCGGTGATGAGGTGATCGTCGAATTCGAGCCGGAGGGCCCGCAGCGCGGTGACCTGGCCCCCGATATCGCCTCGGCCCTCGAGGCGAGCCCGGCGGCCGCGGCGTTCTTTGACACCCTGGCTCAGTTCTACCGCAAGGCCTATCTGCGCTGGATCGATGCCACAACCCGGCGCCCCGACGTGCGCGAGGCGCGCATCGCTGAGGTAGTGGAACTGCTGGCGGCCGGGATCAAAGAGCGGCCTCGCCCCTAACAGCGGCGGGTGCCGCTGCCAGGGACTCGCCACGACCGCCCGCCGCGGAGTACAACGGGACTGACGCCACAGTTCACCGGTAGGGCCGGCTGAGCGGCAAGCTCGAGCACTGAGCGGAGGAGGCGGACATGCCGAAGGTAACCGGCTTAGGCCACGTCGGGATCTACGTTCGCGATCCGAAGCCGATGATCGAGTTCTACTCGGGGTTCCTCGGCATGTCGGTAACCGACCGGGCGCCGGACGACTGGATCGTCTTTCTCAGCGCGAACCCGGCGGTCGAGCATCACGAGTTCGCGATGGTGCGATCCGCAGACCGCAAGACCGAGCCGCAGCAGATTTCGTTCACGGTGGCGTCACTGGCCGACCTGCGGATCTTCTACGCCGAGATAATCGACCGCGGATACCCCGTTGAGATGGTCGTCAATCACGGAAACGCGATCGGCTGCTACTTCCGTGATCCCGAGGAGAACGTCGTCGAGGTCTACTGGCACACCGGCAGGGACTGGCCCCAGCCCTATGCGGATCCGATCGACCTGTCGAAGTCGGAGGAAGAACTGCTCGACATCGTCGCCGCGTTGTGACGTGTGACAGCTGGGTCGCATCGCTCCGCGGCAGCCGCTTCATGCTCGGCGTCGTAGGAGTAGATCCAGTCGTTGTGACTGAGCGGGTCCTCGGCGGCGAACGCCGCGTCCCTGGCTCGTTGCTCCGGGCCGTCCGGCAGATGGTGATGAGCGGTACGGCCGCGGCTGGCCTCCTGCACACGGCTGGCCCGAGGCAGCCGAATTTGTTCGTATCGCGCCAGCGCCGCTGGCAGGTCTTCAGATCCGCTGGCCAGAAAGACTGCGAGAGCCGCGGCATCTTCGATGGCCTGCCCCGCGCCCTGGGCGTAGAACGGCAGCATCGGGTGCGCCGCATCGCCGAGCAGCGCGATCCGGCCGCTGGCCCATCGGCGTAGCGGCGCCCGGTCCAGCACCGACCAGCGACCAACGTGCACGGCCGCCGCGATCAGCGCGCCCATCCGCCCGTCCCAGCCCGAGAACTCGGCGGCGAAGTCCTCCGGGCGGCCAGCCGCAGACCAGGACTCCTCGACCTCGCCCGGCAGGGCCGGGCTGAAGGCCACGATGTTCACCAGCCCGCCGCTTCGCACCGGGTAGTGCACCAGATGATGGCGATGACCGAGCCACAGCGTCTGCACCGGTCGGCGTGCGAAGTCGGGCACGGCGTCGGCAGGTGCCAGAGATCGCCACGCGCACAGGCCCGACGGGCGGGGCAGGCTGGCGGTCGTGACGTGCTCCCGCAGCACGGAATGGATGCCGTCGGCGGCGATGACGGCGTCGCAGCGCACGGGGCCGCCGTCGGCGAACGTCAGCGTCACTCCGTCGCTGTCCTGCCTCAGCCCCGTGCACGCGCGGCCCAGCTCGATCGCCTCCGGCGGGATCGCGGAGATGAGGATGTTCAGCAAGTCGGCGCGATGCAACGTCCAGGTGTGCTCGCCGTACCTGCGGAGACAGACGTCCCCGAGTTGCTGGGTGAACAGCACCTGGCCGTCAGCCCACCGCCGGAATTCCCAGCCAGTCTCCAGCGCGACGCCCGTGTGCTCGAGCCGCGTGCCCGCCGGCAGCCGCCGCAGCAGACGGGCTGCATTGGGAGCGACGATTAGCCCGGCTCCTACCTCGCGGAGCACGCGGGATTGCTCGTAGACCTTAGCGGGGATGCCGGCGCGGTGCAGGAAGGCCGCCGCGGCGAGGCCGCCGATGCCCGCGCCGACGATGGCGATGCGGCCGCGTCCCGCCTCGGGCCCGTTACGAGATTTAACCGCCTGCACGCGTAGCTGCTTCCGGCGCGAATCGCACGCCGCCTATCCGAACCGGCGCCTTTCCCGATTCGGCGGTCAGCCGGACCTCGGTTATGCCTTCACCGAGGCCTGTTGCCGGCACGAACCGCAGATCCTGCCGTGCATGCGGCAGCTCGATGACAGCCGCGTCGTGATGAAGGGCGACGGTCAGCCCGAGCACCTCGGCCCAGCGCGAGGCGGCGGCGGCCGGATCGGTCACCTCGATCGTGAGACCACGCAGGCCGCCCTGCGAGTGCGCCGGGGCACGCCCGGTCCACTCGGGGCCGGCCCAGCGCCAGGACTCCGGCGGGTCTGCCCAGTCCAGCGACACGATCGCGCCCGGCACGTCCTTGGGGTGCAGGTGGGTGCCCGCGATATCGGCGAGGTCGGCCGTCCAGACGACCCGGATTCCCGCTGCGGCGACCCTGCGTCGCGCCTCGGCCAGATCCGGCAGCTGGAAGATCGCCATGTAGCCGCTATCGCCGCCGCGGCTTTCCCGATAGCGGCCCGCCGTGGTGCCAGCCTGAGCCGGCGCGACGACTTCGACAAATGTGTCACCGGCGGCGAACACGGCATTGATAAGCCCGAAGCGCCCGACGCCTGGATCGTGGAACGGCTCTGGCCAGCCGAACGCGTCCTGCAGCCTCGAGGCCGTCGTGTCGCAATCGGCTGCAACCAGGGCGACCTGGCGTAGGCGCGGCCCGGCGAGCATGCCCGAACATTACCGCGCCCTGCAGCTGCTGCACGGACGGACAGGGCCCCTGGCCTGTCCGTCACCGGCGCGCCCGGCCTAGGCCGTGATCTCCTTCAGTTTGGTCAGCATTTCGCTCAGGCTGAAGCCGGCCGGGTCCTTCCCCGTGACGTCGACGAAGTCCTGGCTGACAACCGCGAACGACTCGTCCGCGTAGGCGTCGTAGAACTGCCAGCTCATGGTTTTGACCGCACCCCAGGTCACCACGTAAAGGTTCGTGGCGTCGTAACCGATCGCAGGAATGCAGTGACCATTGTTCTGGTTCGGGGCGGCGTCACCTACCGCACCGCCCGCCGGCACCACCCACGGGATGGCCAAATAGTTCCCGCCCTTCGGCACCACGGAATCTGGCAACGCCACGCCTATATAGATGCCACCCAGCAGGTAAATGGCATTCATGACCTCAGCGTGATTTTTTAGCTGGATGCTGGCGAACGCCGTCACCTTGTGGGTGCCCAGTCCTGTCTTGCGCCAGTACTTCAGCACCGAGAGCATGTCACAGCCCTCGTCGGGTGGCGGCGGATCACCGACGAAGTGCTCGTAGAACTTCAGCACGGCAGAATCGGGCGGAGTGACCTCAGTGCCAGCGTTAGCCGTCCAGCTCTGAATCAGGTGCCCCGCTGCCGCGCAGGTGCAGTCGCCGTACTTGTCGTTGTCATACATCGGCCACGTGCTGACCTTGGCGCCGTAGTTGACCGACGATGGCGCCGGCGGCAACTGCGGCGTGAGGTAGATGCCGAAGCGCATCGTCTTGGGATCGACAACCGGATGGTTCTTGCCAAGCCGGTAGGTCATACTCCGTACCCCTTTCTTATCAATCTCACACGATTTTATCCTTTATCTATCCTTCGGGTTAGCATGCACACATCTCAGAAATGTTCAGACACGCCATACCCGTCCAGATATCTTCGGCCCGGCTACTAATACTGTCAATGGGACGTGCCGCTCCTCGCGAATGCGGAAAGCCGGCCATCACGCCGCCCGCTAATGCGGCTGGCCGGCCTCGCTGCGGCCGGTCACTTTGAGTGCCGCACGCGGCTGAATGGGCATCCCGGGTGTCGAATACCACCATGCTGACGCCGTGTATTTACGTCATGACAGACTGTCGTGGCGTAACAGGATCTGACGACCCCAGCCTCTTGTCCGAAGCGGCCTACGCGCTCCGGCACCCGCGTCGTGCGCTGCGTTACGCGGGCTGGCGCGGGCGCGATGCCCTGCTCGGGCTGGCGTCGCTTGACCACCTGACCTACTACCGCGCCGCCATGCGGTCCGGTGCGAGCACGGGCTGCGGCCATCCGATCGGATGCTGGAAATCGGCTGCGGCAATCTGCGCGCTGGCCAGCTCTAATCCGCGTCACCGTGCCGAGCGCCGCCCGAGAAGTGAACCAGCTCGGGCAGCAAACGGCCCAGTCGCTCGTGGCGGGTGGCAATCGGCCGACTAACGCGCTATGACCGATCATCGGCGCGGGCGGCTCGCAGCGACTCGGAGGCCGTCAGCAGGGCGGCGCCGAGGAACACTGTGTCCTTGAGGAGGGCCTCGCCCAGCACGGACAGCCTCGGTACCCCCTTCCCCTCCTGCCAGGCTTCCGGGGTAGTGATCAGAAAGCTGAGCGTGCCGAGCATCATCGCCGCGGCCCCGAGACTCCCAGCCGCCGATGCTCTGGGCGCGACCGGCCTTGCCGCGATCAGAGTGCCCAGGATGAGCTGCGAGATGTCGGTCAGGCGCCCGAGCTTCCGTGCACCCAGCTTCTGACGAAGCCGCGCGGTCAGCGGGCTCGCGCTGACCAGAACCTCGGAACTCTCAATCTCGGCTTCCGTGAACTTCATTGCCCCGACCCACAAGAAGGTAGTCGTGAGCCCGCCGCGCATCACCGACCAGCCTGCGGAACCGAGGCCGCCAGCGGGTGTGTGCCGTGTGCCCACCTTCTGCTCCCTCCTCGCCAGCTGCCAGCCGTCTGGGCAGGAGTCAAGCGGCTACGGGGTCCCAGCCGCGCAGGTGCTTGACGGATTGGCGGTACTCCCATTCGATGGCGTCCTTGAGCAGGTGGGCGACCCGCCCGCCGGTGGTGATGCCGGCGACGTCGGCGACGCCGCGGCTGGTTCCGACCGAGACGACGAATCCCTTGTCGCGGAAGGAGAACGCCTCCTGCGAGTGGCCGTTGACCTCAGCATCCAGGTTGCGAGCCACCGTCTCGCCCTCTTCCAGGGCGACCTGCGCGAGCGCGGGCAGCGCATGCCCGGTGCGCGGGTCCACCACCGAGGCGAGGTCGCCGGCGACGTATATCTCCGGGTGATCCAGCACGCGCAGGTGCTGGTCGACCTTGACGCGGCCGTTGTGGCCGGTCGGCAACCCGGAGTCGGCCACAAGCTCGGGTGCCTTGACCCCGCCCGCCCAGACGAACACGCCGCCCTCCACGACCCGGCCGTCGTTGAGCCGGAAGCCGTCCGCTGTCGCCGCTGCGATCGCCGCGTTGGTGGCGACCTTGACCCCGAGGTCGGAGAGAATTCTGCTGGCCTTATCGATCAGGTGCGGTGAGGAGCCGGCCAGGATGGTGGGGCCCGCCTCGATCAGCAGCACGGCGGGCCGGTCGGCCGCTAGGCCGTGGCCGGCGGCGACCGCGGGCATCATCTCGGCCAGCTCTCCGGCCACCTCGACTCCGGTGGCCCCGCCGCCGCCTACGACAACGGTCGCCAGCTTGCGCTGGAGCTCGGGGTCGGTGGCGGCAGCGGCAGCGGCGAGCGCTCTCGTGACCGCGGCCCACACCCGCTCGGCGTCGCTGGCCGAATACAGCGACAGCGTGCGCTCGGCCAGGCCGGGGATGGCGAAGTCGTTGGGTCTGCTGCCGAGGGCCAGCACCAGCCGGTCCCAGCCGACCGGCCCGGCCTCGGTCAGCAGCCGCCGGCCGGCCACGTCGAATCCGGTGATCTCGGTCTGGACGAAGCGCACCCGCTCTGCGAGCACTTTCTCGAGGGGGATACGCACCTCGTCGGCGGCGCGAGTGCCCCCGGCGACGCGCGGCAGCTCTGTGAGTGCCAGGTGGTAGTCGTGCCGGTCGAGCAGGGTCAGCCCGACGCCTGGGTTGCTGCGCAGCCTGGAGGTCAGGCGCAATGCGACGTGCAGACCGGCATAGCCCGCGCCGGCGATCACAACCTGGTCGATGCCGGCTGCCGATGCATCCACGGTGTTGTCCATCTATTGCCCCTTCCGGCCGGGATCGACAGGCCTCGTGCTAGGCCGTCCGGCAGGCGCCGTTGCCTTAAGTGCCCGGACCGAGACGACCGCACACCACTCCAGCAGCGATGATCTTGATTCCGACATGCCGTCTGCTGACCGCTTTTGCATCGTGTATGCCCATGACGGCATCCGCTTGTGTCCCCAGTAGTAAGGCCTGTGCTGCCCGTAGTGTGCTGAACCCAGCGGGCAGCGGGCCGGTGGCCTGCCGTTCTCAGTCCTGGCTGGCGCGGTCCCCGCGAGCCTTGCCGATCTCCAGGCCGATGCTGCGGCCCCACCCTGGCCGGTCGGGGTCGGGGCGGGCCTCGGCCGTCACTTCCCGGCGCGCGACCTCCGCCTCTGCCGTGACCGTTTTGGCCCGCTCGTCGAGGAGACCGTCAGCCGCCTTTTCGCGATTTTTCCTGCCCCTGCTGCGAAAGAGACCCATGCCGCGATCGTAGACCGCAGAATCGCTGACTCCTCGTTTCTCGGGGTCGACGGGCCGGCCGGCGCTGGAACTAGCCGGGCGAGCCGCCCAGAATGCGGGCCGGAGCGCGCACGAGCATGGCCTGGATCTCGTGATCGGTGACGCCGTGAGATCGCAGGTAGGGCAGCAGGTCCTGGCTGACGTGCCGGTAGTGCCAGTCCTTGAGGTCCTCGAGCGAGCCCGGCGGGAACCAGTCGAGGTAGCAGGAGTAGTCGTGTGACAGCACCATGCGCTCGGCGAGGCCGCGTCTGCAGAGTTCGACCACCAGGTCTGCCCGCTCGGTGAAACTGGCGAAGTGGTCGATGCCGAATCGGTCCATCCCGAGCGTCAGGCCTGCTTCGGCCATCTCCTGCAGGTAGTCGGGCTGGTTGACGTCGCCGCTGTGACCGAGCACGACGCGCGACAGGTCGGCTTCCTCGTCGGCGAGCACGTCAAGGATCGCCCGGCCGTGCTGGCCCGCCGCATGGGTGTGGATGGTGACCGGCGTCCCGGTCTGCACGTGCGCCCGCGCCACCGCGCGCAGCACCCGCTCGACCCCGGCGGTCAGCCCCTTCTCATCGACAACGCACTTGAGCATGCCGGCCTTCACGCCGGTGTCGCCGATGCCCTGGGTGATGTCGCGGACGAAGAAGTCCGTCATGACGTCGCGGGCCGGGCGGCCGAGCGAGGCCTCCATCTCCGGAGTGCGCCGCCAGAAGAACATCGGCACCTCGTCGAAGGTGTAGCAGCCCGTCGCCACGACGATGTTCAGCTCGGGAACCTGCTCGGCGATGCGCCGGATACGCGGCACATAGCGCCCCTGACCAATCACGGTGACGTCCACGATCGTGGTGATGCCCGCGGCGGCCAGGTCCCGAAGCTGACGTGCCGCGTCCGCCACCCGGACATCCTCATCGCCCCACTCCTCCGGATAGTTCTGCTGCACGTCCGCGGTGAGGATGAAGATGTGCTCGTGCATGAGGGTGCGGCCGAGGCTGGCGACCTCGACCGGGCCGAGTACCGTCGAAACCTGGGGCATCGAAGTGACTCCTTCGGGCGGGGAATGCTCACGATAAGCATCGTCCCCGGACACGGTGGTCAGCTGGCCAAAGGATCTGCAGATGGCTGAAAATGCGGGAGCACCTGCCGGCCGGGGCGTGCAGCGTTTCCGCCTGGAGGTCCGGCTGACCGAGAGCGATGTGGGGGAACGGGCGGTCATCCGCTGGCGGCGGCCTGCCAGCGGCAGCCGCGAGGAAATAGCCGACGTGCTCGGGGTCCTGGAAGCTGCCGATAGCAACTCCCTCACGATTCGCAAGGTCTCTGGCGAGCTGGTCACCATCCCGCGTGACCGTGCCCTTGCCGGGAAGACGATCCCGCCGCCGCCGCGAGATCCCGGCGCGGGCCGGAAAGAGGTGACTGGAGATGATCGCTGATGTCCGGGTCCGCCGCGTCTACGACGAGCCCTCGTCGCAGGACGGCACTCGCGTGCTGGTGGATCGGGTGTGGCCGCGAGGACTGCGCAAGGATGCCGCCCGGCTGGATGAGTGGGCGAAAGATGTCGCACCGTCGACCGGGCTGCGGACCTGGTATCAGCATGACCCGGCGAAGTTCACCGAATTCCGCCGCCGGTATGCCGCAGAGCTGACGGAGCCTGGTCCGCGAGACGCGCTCGCCCGGCTGCGCGGCGAAGCCGTGCCGGGGCCGCTGACGCTGCTGACCGCGACGAAGGAACTCGACCTGAGCCAGGCAGCGGTCCTGGCCGACCTGATCCGCAAGGCTCGCGGATAGGGCGTGAAGGGACCCCCGCTGCCCATCTAGGGGCACCGAACTGCTCTTTGTAGCCCCTCTTACTACGCCCGGATGGATTCGGTCACCGGACGGCAGCTGGGATGGCTCGGAACTACGGTTGCGTGTGTCGGCTCTGGGCCCCCGGCGACGATCACGTAGATCTGCTCGGGGCTCGCTACCGGGTAGACGCGGCCGTCGTGCTCGATGAACACATACGGCGGGTCCGGGTGGGCTGACGCCGGGAACCGGCCGACCGGGATCGCCGAGCGCGCCCAGATCTCGGCGGCGACGTCAGCCTTGGACAGCCCGGCGCCGGCCATGGCCGCGGCGTGACCTGGCGTCACGAGGACGGCGACAGTGCCCTTGCCCATCACGACATTCGGGTTGCCGAGGTAGGCCAGCGAATCACCCAAGATGGTCAGCATGGCGTCGACGTCGCTGCGGGGCGTCAGCACGTTCATCGTGCCGGTAGCGCCGAGAGCGGTCACCGCGCTGTCGCCGGCGGCCAGGCCGAGGGTGACGTGCAGCGGCTCCCAGGGGGAGGCGGCCGCGTTCTCCGCAATGCACATGGTGTAGCGGCCTGGCTGACCCATGATGGACTTTGACACCTCGCCTGGCCGGGCCCCGCCCGCGTTCGCGATCAGCAGGCGGAGCGCTCTCCCGATGCTGGCGTTGGCACGCCAGCCGGGTCCGAGCGCTCCCCGGCCGGCGTTGAGCCCGGCCCGCTCCGCAGCGGGCCCGCTGGCCACGGCGAACGGTGTCGACGGCCCGGTCGTCGTCGCGATCCCGTTCAGGTTGAAGTCGGGCACGCAGACGGCTCGCACCAGGGCAGTGAGCACCGGCAGATGCGCGGGCAGGCAGCCGGCCATGACGGCGTTCGCCGCCAGGACCCGGCCCGTGACCGGATAACCGCTCGGCGGCATTGCCGCGACGATCGTGTCGGCCCCGCAATCGTCGAGGGCGATCAGCATCGCCTCAACACGGGCCACGGTGGGCAGTACCACGGGCAGGCCGTCCGTCCATCCCCGGTCGTGGCATGCCTCGAGAGCGGCGTCCTCGTCGTCGTATTCCAGGACAGGCTTTCCGGCTGCGGACGCGTGCGGCGGGCTGGTGCTGCCCGGCGCCAGCAGGGCGTCGACGATCGGCTGATACGCGTGGTCGAGCAGGCGCAGCGCCGCATCGCCGTCGACGGTTTCCGGGTTGACGGGAATGACGACGGTGCGGAGCGGAACGCCCTTCGCCGCCGCGAGCGCATCGACCAGGCTGGTGAACTCGCTGGTGACGACCAGCACCACCGGCATGCCCGTGGCCGCCAGGACCACCGCGTCGTGGTAGCTCCAGGCGGTGCACGACCCGCAGTTGGCGAGGCCGACGACGGCCGCGTCGGCCGACGCGGCGATCGACGCGAGCTGGCCGGGATCGGCGGCCGAGCCGTTGGGGATCAGATGCTGCTCGGCGAAGACCCCGTCTGCTCGCTCGGCGAGCAGGCGCTCGAACCGGTCCGCCATGCGGTGCCACGACGGCCATGCGTTCTTGAGCAGTGCCACCTTGCGGCCAGCGAGCGAGTCCAGTGCCGGGGACTGGGCGGACGCCGCCAGGACCGCCCGCACAGGCACGGCGCTCGGATCGACGAGGGTGCAAGCGGTCATGGTCAGCGCTCCTCCCGGCCGGTTGATTCGCGCTTTGGGCAGGCCTGACCACACCATCACACGGCAAACCGCACGGAGACCAGTGCCTGCGGGCCCGGCTAATAGTTGACATCGGCTAATCGGAAATGAATAATCGGTATCGATCGTTGTTGGGAGGACGATGCGATGACCGAGAAGCGCAAGGTCAGTAACCTCCTGGGGCTTGCGGTGCTGTCGTACCTCAGCCAGGAGCCGATGCATCCGTACGCGCTCGGGCGCGCGCTGCGCGAGCACGGCGACGCGCGCAGCATCAAATACAGCCCCGGCTCCCTGTACATGGTGGTCGGGCAGCTCGCCCGCGCCGGGCTCGTCGCGGAGTACGCAACCGGCCGCGAGGGTCAGCGGCCCGAACACACCGTGTATGCGCTCACCGACGCGGGCCGGCGCGGTCTGAATGACTGGCTGCGCGAGCTCATCGGGCAGCCGCGGCATGAGTATCCGGACCTGGTCGCAGCGCTGGCTTTCGTGAGTGCGCTGCCGCCGGGCGAGGTGAGCGAACTGCTGACGGGCCGGCTCGACTCGCTCGCGCGGCAGCGGGCAGAGATCACCGGCCTGATAACGGACTCCCTGGCCCGGGGCATACCGGGGCTGTTCCTGCTCGAGGAGGAGTACCGGCTCGCACTTCTCGACGCCGAGTACAGCTTCGTGCAGCGACTGATCGTACGGATGGCAGACCCGGCTACCGACTGGGTCACCCTGTGGGCTGATCACCACAACCAAACAGATACGGAACGGGGTACACAGTGACAATCACCGGCACCGAACTGAGCACTGGCTCGCTCGTTTCCGCGGATGGTACCCGGATTGGGTACCTTCAAAAGGGCCACGGCCCTGGCGTCGTCCTCCTGCACGGCAGCATGCAGTACTCGCGCACCCACCTGCAGATGGCGGCGGTACTAGCGGAGCAGTTCACGGTATATCTGCCGGACCGGCGCGGCCGCGGGATGTCCGGCCCGTATCCGGCGGACTACACCATCCGGACGGAAGTCGAGGACTTGCGCGCGGTGCTGGCCGCTGCTGGTGCCGACATGGTGTTCGGGGTGAGCGCGAGCGGTCTGGTGGCGCTGGAAGCTGCGCGTATCGACCCGGCTATCAGGAAAGTCGCCGTCTATGAGCCGGCACTGCTCCCGGCAGACACGAGGCACACCCAATGGCTGCCCCGGTTCGACAGGGAGATGGCCGGGGGCAAGGTCTCCGCCGCGCTCATCACGAGCATGATCGGGCTCGAGCTAGCGCCGCCCGCCATGAAGGTGATGCCGCGGTGGCTGCTCGCGGCGCTCACCAGCATGGTGCTGCGGAGCGAGGACAAGAAGGCCGCTCCTGATGCCGTGACCATGCGTAGCCTGGCGCCGACGCTGCACTACGAGGGAATGCTGCTGGCCGAGATGGCCGGCACGCTGGAGACCTTTGCTGAGGTGAAGGCCGACGTACTGCTGCTGGGCGGGAGCAAGGGCCTTACCTTCCTTAAGCCAGCGCTCGATGACCTAACTGCGACGCTGCCGAACTCCCGGCGCGTCGAGTTCGCCGGGCTCGACCACGGCGGCTCGGCCGATGTCAGCAAGGCGAACCCTCAGGGCAAGCCAGATGTGGTGGCCGCCGAGCTGCGATCGTTCTTCGCGTCATAGGCGGCGGAGCGCGGAACGGCGTAGCGCCGACCTGGCGTGACGAGATCGTGTGTGCGGTATTCGGAGGCAACTCAGAACTGCTCTTCCGCGGAGCCACAGATTTGGCCGGATAGTGTCGGGTCGAGCGCCACCTCCGCGGCCTACGCTGGGGAGGGCCTGGAGGTGTGCGCGTCCCAGAGCTGCCGGTACAGGCCGCCGGCGCGCAGCAGGCCGGAGTGCGTGCCGCGCTCGGTCACCCGGCCGGCGTCGAGGACGATGATCTCGTCGACCTGGTCGAGGCTGTCGAGGTCGTGAGTGATGAGCAGCGTGCTGCGGCCGGCGGTGACGGTCAGCAGGTCGGCAGTGATGGCATGGCGGGTTTCCGGCTCGAGTCCCGCGACGGGCTCGTCGAGGATCCACACCGCGGGGTTGGCGAGTATCGCCTGGGCCAGCGTCAGTCGTTGCTGCTGGCCGCCGGACATCGCCGTGCCACGCGCGCCCACAGGAGTGTCGAAGCCCGCTGGCAGCGACCGGATCCATGGGAGCAGCCGCGCACGAGCGGCCGCCTCGGCTAGTTCCTCGTCGGTGGCGCCTGGCCGGGCCACGCGCAGATTGGCGCCGATCGTCGTGGCGAAGATGTGCGGGTCCTGCGGGCACCCTCCGATGATGGTGCGCACGTCGTCGGCGCAGTAGCTGGCCAGGTCGTGCCCGCACAGGGTTGCTGTCCCGCTGCTCAGCTCGCAGAATCGCAGCAGCACCGCGGCCACTGTCGATTTCCCGGCGCCGGTCGGGCCGACCAGCGCAACCCGGCGGCCGGGCGCGAGGTCGAGGTCGACGCCGTCCAGGGCTAGCGGTCCGTCGGCTGCGTACCGCACCCGCGCGTTCCGAATCTCGATGTGAATCGGGCCGGACGGGAGCGGCCGCGGCGCGACGGGATCGGTCACCGGGTCGGGCGCGTCCAGCACGGCGGCGATGCGGCTGGCCGACGTGTGCGCGTGCCCGAGTTGCAGCGCCGCGCCTGCCAGCGGGCTCACCGCCTCGAAGGCCGCCAGCGCGGTGAGCGTCACGACGGCGAGCGGCACCCTGCCCAGGGCGCCGGCCCCAGTGGCAGCGACCGCGATAACGAGCACCGCCCACAGCGCCAGGCCGGAGAGGACGGCCGTCAGCCCGGCGGCGAGGCCGCTCGCCGTCGCGGACCGGTGCGCCAGCCGGGTGAGCGATGCGTCCGCGGCTTCCACGCTGGCCAGGCCGGTCGCCTCGGCGCCGAAGGCGTGCAGGTCGGCCGCCCCGCTGAGCATGTTCGCGAAGCTGGCCGCCAGCTCGCCGCGGGCGGGGGCGGTGCGCCGGCGTGATCGGCTGTCCGCTGAGACGACGATGGCCGGGATAGCCGTCGCCGCCAGCGCCAGCGCGGCTGCCAGCACGCCGGCCACGGGCGCGAAGATCAGCAAGGTCGCCGTGACGGCACCGGCGCCGACAACCAGCGCGGTCACCGGCGGGGCGATGCCGCGGATGAACAGGTCCTGGGTTGCATCCACGTCGGAAACGAACGTCGCGACTAGCTCGCCGGAGCGGAACGACCGCAGTCCGGCCGGAGCAAGCCGCTCGAGCCGCCGGTAGATGGCAACGCGGACGTCAGCAAGAATCCGGAACGCCGCGTCATGGGCGGTGAGCCGCTCAGAGTAGCGGAACACACCCCGGCCGACGCTGAACGCGCGCACGGCGACGATCGCCGCCGTGATCGCCACGATGCTCGGGTGCTGTGATGCCCGGGCGAGCAGGAAGCCCGAGACGGCGAGCAGCGCCACGCCGCAGCCGGTCGCCGCGGCCCCGGCGATAACGGCGAGCAGCAGGTGCGCGCGCAGCGGCTGAGCCAGCCTGAGCAGTCGCACCAGTGGATCGGTCACCGGCCAGTCACCAGCCCGGCCGCGCGGTCTGACTCTGCTGAGAGCGCCGGGCCGACGGGCAGCGGCGGGCCGGCAGCCCTGAGCCGTCCGTGATCAAGCTCGACGGTTCTGCTGGCGCCGCTCGCGGCGTCCTTGCGGTGGCTGGCCATCAGCACGGTCCGCCCCGCCGCTAGCGACTCGATGACCGCGAGGATCTGGTGCGCGCTGACCGCGTCGAGATGAGCAGTGGGCTCGTCGAGCAGGACAAGAGGCGCGTCGCGCAGGAATGCACGGGCTAGCGCGATCCGCTGCCGCTGCCCGGCCGATAGCGTCAGGCCGCACTCGGTGAGCGTCGCATCGTAGCGGCCTGGCAGCGCCATGATGAAGTCGTCGGCTCCGGCGAGGCCGGCCGCTGCCCTGATTTCGGCCGGGGTGGCGCCGGGAGCGCCGAGGGCGATGTTGTCGGCCACGCTCCCGGCGAACAGGTAAGGGCGCTGGGGCACCCAGGCCAGCTGCCCGCGCCATTGCGTGACCTCTGTCGCGGCCAGGTGGGTGTCGCCGATCGTGATCTGACCGGACGTCGGCTCGGCGAACCGGAGGAGGAGACCGAGCAGCGAGCTCTTGCCCGCACCGCTGGGCCCGGTCAGCAGGATCCGGTCGCCCGGGCTGATGGCGACGCTGACCCCGGTTAGCGCGGGAGCCGCCCGGTCCGGATAGGACAGCGTCACGCCCGTCAGGACAATTGGCTCCCTGCGCAGGTCAGGTACGGCCGACCCCGGTCCGCGCCGGGCTGGCCGCGCGTGATCCGGCGCAGGAGCCGACGGCTTGGAGTCGAGGATCTCGAACACGCGCCCCGCTGCGACGGTTCCCTCGACGCTGGCATGAAACTGCGCCCCGGCATTCCGCAGCGGCAGGTAGGCCTCCGGCGTGAGCAGCAGCACCAGCAGCGCGGTCTCGTAGCCGACGTGGCCGGCCAGCAGCCGGAGCCCGACCTCGACTGCCACGAGGGCGGTGGCCAGGGCCGCGGCCAGCTCGAGGACGAGCGCGGACAGGAAGGCGACCCGCAGCGTGGTCATCGTCGCCGAGCGATGCTCAGCCGACACCCTGCGGATGATCTCGGCCTGAGCGCGGGCGCGTCCGAAGACCTTGAGCGTCGGCAGGCCCTCAAGGACGTCGAGGAAGTGCCCGGCCAGGCTCGCAAGCAGCTGCCACTGGCGGCGCGTCCGGTCCTTGCTGTACATGCCGACGAGCGCCGCGAACACCGGGATGAGCGGCACGGTGACAGCGATGATCAGGCCAGACACCCAGTCAGCCATGGTGACCCTGATCAGTACGGCGAGCGGAACCAGGCTGGCGAGCAGAATCTGGGGCACGTACCGCGCGAAGTAGGCATCCAGGGCGTCCAGCCCTCGCGTGGCGAGCGTGGTCAGCTCGCCAGCCTGCTGGCCAGTCAGCCAGGACGGTCCGAGGGCCAGGGTGTGCTCGGCCAGCCGCCGGCGTAGCCGCGACTTGACGATCGCGGCGGCTCGCATCGCTGCCGTCTCGCCGCCGTACCCCGCGACGGCCCGGCCGAGCAGCACGCACAGCAGCGCGACCAGGGTGCTCGCGAGGGCTCGCACCCCGGTGCCGTGCGCGGCGGCGGCCAGCGCGTGCGCCAAGAGCCCGGCCTGTGCCAGCACGAGGGCTGTGGTGGTCAGCCCGAGGCCGACGGTGACGGCGAGATAGCCGCGGGCCCCGCGGGCGTGCCGCAGCAGCCGCCTGTCGAACGCCCTGCCGTTCGTGCTCATCCTGCCGGGAATCACCCTTCCAGGGGGATGCGATCGCGCCTGCCCTGGCCGATGGGTGACGCCGTTTGGTTTCCGGCGGCGTTCATCGCGCCCCGTGCATGCGACCGCGTTAGCTAGCTAGCTACGCGGCCGGGCCTGCTGCGCGGGGGTCTCGGCTTCGCTGCGCGGCTGCGGGGCCTGCGCAGCCGGCTGCCCTGGCCGCGACGCTGTGGGAGCGCCCTCGTAGAGGTCGGCCACATGGCCGACCTGCCTGGTCGTGTACGCCCGCTCGCGGCGGATGTCCCTGGTGAAGGCGAGCCACCAGGTGAGGATCGCGCCGACCCGGTTGCGGTATCCGGTCAGGAATGCGATGTGGATGAACAGCCACGCCACCCAGCCGGCGAATCCGCTGATATGCATCGGGCCGGCCGAGACCACGGCGTCGCCGCGGGCGATGTAGGCGGCCGAGCCCAGGTCGCGGTACTTGAAGGACCTGAGCTCGTGCTGGCCTTCGAGTTCTCGGCGCACCCGGCGCCCGGCGAACAGCCCGCCCTGCATGGCGACCTCGGCCACTCCGGGAAGCCTGCGCAGGCTCATGACGTCGCCGACGACCGATATCTCGGGATGCCCGGCGATGGTGAGGTCGTCCTGCACGAGGATGCGGCCCGCCCGGTCCTGCTGCGCTCCGGTTGCCCTGGCGACCGCGCTGGCGAACGGCGGAGCCTCGACGCCGGCGGTCCACAAGACGGTGGCGGCGTCGAACCGGGTCTCAGTGCCGTCGTGGCTGCGGGCGACGATGCCGTTGCCGTCAACGTGAGTGACGATCGACTGCATGTGCAGCTCGACGCCCAGCCGGCGCAAGGATTCGGTCGCCTTGGCAGAGAGCTTGTCGCCGAAGACGGCCAGCGGCTTGGGGCCGCCGTCGAACAGCAGCACCGTCGCGTCTTCCGGCTGTGCCCGCCGGTACTCGTTCTCGAGTGTCTTGGTGGCTAGCTCGCGGATCTGGCCAGCCAGCTCCACGCCGGTAGGTCCAGCGCCAACGAGGGCGAACGTGAGCCAGCGACGCTGCTCGGCCGGGTCACTGGCTGTCTCGGCCATCTCGAAAGCGCCGAAGACCCGGCGCCGGATGGTGAGCACGTCGGCGATGTCCTTCATGCCGGGCGCCCACTCCGCGAACTCGTCGTGACCGAAGTAGGACTGCTGGACGCCCGCGGCCACGATCAGCTGGTCATAGGGAAGGGAGATTGTCTCGCCACCCGGCCGCATGCAGGTGACCTCCTGCCGGTCGGCGTCCAGGCCGGTCGCTTCGGCGGTGATGCATTCGACGTTGCGGTGCTTTCGCATCAGCCGTCGGATCGGCGCGGTGATCTGTCCCTCGGACAGGATCCCGGTCGCGCACTGGTACAGCAGCGGCTGAAAGACGTGCTGCGGCGTGCGGTCCACGAGCGTCACCGAGAACGGGCCGCCCCCGAGGGCGCGCGCGGCAAACAGCCCGCCGAAGCCGCCGCCGACGATCACCACCCGGCTCTGGTCAGTCTGCTCAGCCTGGTCTGACATGCGAGAATCCCCTCAGATCGACAGTGGTCGTCAGGCTGGGTCGTGCCAAGTGTCGCGATCTGCCAGCAGGCTGTCCGCTTCCTTGGGGCCCCAGCTGTCGCGCGGGTACGGGTGGACCGGGGTGACGTTGCCGAGGATGGGATCGACCACCCGCCATGCGTTCTCGACGGTGTCCTGCCGCGCGAACAGCCAGCGCTCGCCCGACAGCGCCGCGCCGATCAGCCGGTCATAAGGCCGCATGTCGCCACCCGGCTGCGCGGCGAAGGTCAGTTCCTCGGGCTGCGGCCGGAAGCCACCTCCCGGCTGCTTGCCGACCAGGTGCATGACCACCTGCGCCTCCGGGTGGATGCGGACCCTGAGCGTGTTGGACACGATCCGTGGCGCGATCTCAAAAACATCTCGTGGCGGTGGCTGGAACCTGATCGCGATCTCGGTGGCAGTGACAGGCATGCACTTGCCCGCCCTGATGAGGATCGGCACGCCAGCCCATCGCCAGGTGTCGACGGCGAGCCGCAGGGCGACAAACGTCTCCGTCGTGGAATGAGGGTCGACGCCATCCACGTCCAGGTAGCCCTCATACTGCCCCCGGATCACATGCTCGGGCGTCAGTGGCTCGATCGACCCGATGAGGTCGGACTTCTGTGCCCGCCAGTTGTCAATACCCTTCATGTCGGGCGGCTCGGCCAGAGTCGACGCGAGTACCTGCAGCATGTGGTTCTGCACCACGTCCCGGATGGCCCCGGTTTTGTCGTAGAACCGGCCGCGGTCGGAGACGTCGAACGCCTCACCCATGGTGATCTGCACACTGGCCACGTGATTGCGGTTGAGCAGCGGCTCGAATACGGAGTTCGCGAACCGGACGAACAGCAGGTTCTCCACCGGGTCGAGGCCGAGCCAGTGGTCGACGCGGTAGATGTCGTTCTCATCGAAGTACTGATGCATGGTCTGGTTCAGCTGCTCGGCGGAGGCCAGGTCGGTGCCGAACGGCTTCTCCACCATCACCCGCGCGCCGTGGGCCCGGCCAGCCTTGGAGATCCCTTCGGCGATGCGCCCGAACAGGGGCGGCGGCACTTCCAGGTAGTACAGCACGCTCGCGTCCGGGGCGCCGATCGCGTCGGACATGGCCTGATAGGTGCGGTCGTCGCCGAGGTCCCCGTCCACGTACCGCAGGAGGCTCAGCATTTTGACAGCTGGCGGGCTGTCCGGGTTCATCTTGTTCAGCTGCAGCGACGCCTTCGCGTAGTCGCGGAACTGGTCCAGGCCCCAGCCGGACTTCGCGACGCCGACGACCGGTACGTCCAGGACGCCACGGTCCACCAGACCGACGAGGGCCGGGAACGTCTCCAGCTTGGCGAGGTCCCCGGTCGCGCCGAAGATCACCAGCGCGTCCATCTTGTCCGAGCTCATGGCCGCTCCTTCGTTGTATGCGTGCCTTTCCATCCGACTCCTGCCCGCAATGTCGCGCCCCACCCGGGCCGGGTGATGCTGCGACGGCCGGCGAGGCGTCCGGGACCAGTACCAGCGCGGAACGGGGTGCTATCAGCCACGGCCGTCGCGCCGCGGGCGGCCGAATCGACGCGTCCGGTACGGCGGGATGGTCCCTGTGCTTGGCGGCCCCGCAGAGCTGGCGGTACCGGTCGCGCTGGCTGGTCGGCCCGGCTGGCCCGCGGCCGCCGCGGCCGGCTGCGACTGGCCGGGCCGCGGCGAGGACGGGCGGAAGTCCTTGTCGGTGATCCGTCGGCGGAAGACGTAGTACGTCCAGGACTGGTAGGCCAGCACGAACGGCAGCAGCACGAGGGCGACGACCGTGATGGCCTTGAGCGAGTACGGCGGCGCCGCCGTGTTGTGAGCGGTGAGGCTGTTGGCAGCGTTCGTGCTGCTGACCATTACCCGCGGGT
Organism: uncultured Actinomycetota bacterium; assembly: GCA_963718765.1. Taxonomy (GTDB): domain Bacteria; phylum Actinomycetota; class Actinomycetes; order Streptosporangiales; family Streptosporangiaceae; genus JAJYUU01. The sequence goes on along the minus strand of CAVQZV010000010.1, from coordinate 719,382 downwards.
ACAGGTCCACGAAGATCGTCACGATGGAAAGGCCCATGACGAGGGACGTCATCGTGAACGCCCAGCCTTCGCGCCGGTCGAACGCCAGTATCCCGGCGGCGATTGCCGCGAGGAAAACGATCAGCTCAACCGGGTTCAGCAGCGCGCCCTTGCCCGAGATCGCATGGGTCCAGCTGATGAACGCTAGCGCCAGCAGCGCGCTTACCGGCGCGGCGAGCCGGGCAAACCGGGCCGCGCGGTGCCGTACCGCCCCTTCTGTCTTCAGCGCGATGAACGTCGCGCCGTGCAGGACGCACAGCCCGACCAGGGTGATGCCAGTAAAGATGGCATAAGGCTGCAGCGTGTCGCCGAAACTCCCGGTGAAGGTGTGGCTCGCGTTGATCGGCACGCCGGCCAGCAGGTCGCCGAGCCAGATGCCGATGACGAGCGGCGCGATAAGGCTTGCGATCGACAACAGCCATGACCAGGTGCGCTGCCAGCGCATCTGCGGCCTCTTGTCGCGGTACTCGAATGACACCCCGCGGAAGATGAGCGCTACGAGCGCGATGACAACCAGCAGGTAGAAGGCCGAGAACATGGTGGCGTACCAGGCGGGGAAGGCGGCAAACGCCGCGGCGACGGCGACGATCAGCCAGACCTCGTTGCCGTCCCACAGGGGTCCTATCGTTCCCATCACGGTGCGCCGGCCAGCCTCGTCGCGACCAATGATGCCGTGCAGCATGCCGACGCCCATGTCGAAGCCCTCGAGGACGAAGAAGCCCGTCCACAAGATCGCGATCAGCACGAACCAGAGCGGTACGAAGGCCATCGGAGTCCCCTTAGTACTCCATCGCCGGGACACGTCCCTCGGTGTCTTCAGCGGCCGGTGCCGGTGCGAGCTCCTTGCGCGAGTAGCGCAGCATGAGCAGCAGGTCGACAGTGCCGAGCGCCGCGTACACCAGCACGAACACGACGACGCTGGTCCACAGCATGGGAGTGCTAACAGTCGGCGATAGCCCGTTTCTGGTGAGCATGATGCCCTGCACGATCCACGGCTGCCGGCCGATCTCGGTCAGGAACCAGCCCGCGGTGTTCATCAGGAAGGGCAGTACGACCAGCCACGTCGCCGCCCATAGGAAGGGCCGCGATTTTGTCACCGTGCCCCGCCGGGACAGCCACACCCCCCACAGGGCCACCAAGGTGACGACAATGGCGAGGTACGCCATCACCCGCATGCTCCAGTACTGAATGAACACATTCGGCACGTAGTTGCCGGGCCCGTACCTCGCCGCATACTGATTCTGCAGCGGGGTCAGCCCGATGACCTTGCCGTTCCAGTGGTTGGTGGCCAGCAGAGACAGCAGGTGCGGGATTTCCAGGATCTGGGTCGGCGTGTGGTCGTTGTTGCCGCCGCCGATCTGGAACAGCGAGAAGGAGCACGGCTGGCAGGTGGTCCACTGGGCTTCGGCGGCGGCGATCTTCATCGGCTGATAGCGGGCTTCGATCACCCCCAGCTCATCGCCGACCAGCATGGCCAGCAGGATCGCCGGGATGAGCACGATCAGCGACAGCCGCAGCGATTTGCCGAACACCGATGGCTCGCCGCCACGGCGCAGTTGCCAGGCCGACACGGCCAGCATGACCGCGGCGCCGGTCGTCAGCGCCGCGAGGACGACCTTGGCGTAACCCCAGAGGAAGACCGGGTTGGTGAACAGCGCCCAGATGTCGTTGAGCTGAGGGCTGCCGTGGACCATCACGTAGCCGACGGGGTGCTGCATCCACGAGTTGGCGGCCATGATGAACATCGCGGACAGCACGCTGCCGAGCACCACCAGCCAGATGGTTGCCAGATGCACCCGCCGTGACAGCTTGTCCCAGCCAAATAGCCACAGGCCCAGGAAGGTGGACTCCAGGAAGAATGCGGCGAGTCCTTCCATCGCCAGCGGGGCGCCGAAGATGTTACCGACCAGCTTGGAGTACGCCGACCAGTTCATCCCGAACTGGAACTCCTGCACCAGCCCGGTGACGACGCCGATCGCCACGTTGATGACCAGCAGGGTGCCGAAGAACCTGGTGAGCCGAAGGTACTCCGGGCTGTTACGGCGATACCAGACGGTCTGCAGCAGCGCGGTCAGGAACGCCAGCCCGATCGTGACCGGGACGAACAGGAAGTGGTTGACCGTGACGAACCCGAACTCCCACCTGGCCAGATCCAGCCGCATGCGCTGTCTCCTTCCCCCGTGTGCGGCCGGGCCTTAACGAAGTCGGGTGGTAGCGGAGGCGGAACTCGCGTACGGGGCCCGCGGCGGCGGCGCCCACGCGGCGCTGCTGGCGCTGACGCCGAGTCGTTCGGCGATGTGCTCGCCGACCCTGATGCCGTTGGCGATGGCGGTCAGGCCCGGGTTGACCGCGCCGATGCTCGGGAAGAAGCTGGTGTCGGCCACGTACAGGTTGTCTACCTCGTGTGCCTTGCAGTTCACGTCCAGGACCGAAGTGGCCGGGTCAGTGCCGAAACGGCACGTGCCGGCCTGGTGGGCGCATCCTGCGAGCGGGATGTTCATGCTCATATAGAAGCTCTTGTGCAGCACGTGATGCTTGGCCAGGCCGAGGTGGTTGAGCAGCTGGCTGAACTCGCGGTACAGGCTGGCTGCCTCGGCCTGGTTGTATTCGGTGTAGGTGACGTGGATGCTCCCGTCGCCGTCGACGGTGACCCGGTTGTCAGCCTTGGGCAGGTCTTCAGTGGTCAGCCAGAAGTCCACGGCGTGATGCGCTGCCTCGTCCAGGCTCCAGTGCGGGATCAGCTTGGTCAGGTGCGGCTCCTCGCCCTTCATCGCGCCGCCGCTGGACTTACCCAGCATCTGAATGTTGCCCATCGGCCACTCCCGGCCGTCGCCAGCCAGGTAGAAGTCGTTGAGCCCGAGGGTCTTCTGGAACACCGTGTCGTTGTCATCCGCGCCGAACGCGGAGATTGCCTTGCTGATGTGGAACATGTAGTTGCGGCCGACCTGGTCGGACCCGTTGGCCAGCCCGGCCGGGTGTGCGTCCGATGCAGACCGGAGCAGGATCTTCGCGGTGTTGGCCGCACCTGCGGCGAGGACCACGATGTCACCGGAGTAGATCTCCTCCTTGCCGTCGCCACCGTGGTCGACGACTACGCCGGTGACCGTCCGGCCGGACGGGTCGGTCTGCAGGCGCGCGACCTCGGAGTTGACCAGCAGCGTGACGTTGGGGAGGTCGAGCAGCGGGCGGATGCCGATGACGTCGGCGTCGGCCTTCGCGTGCACGAGGCACGGGTAGCCGTCGCAGGTCGAGCACCGGATGCAGGTGCTGGCTGGGCGGTCAGCCTCGTTCAGCAGGATCCCGCACGGCGCGTGGAACGGGTGGTAGCCAGCCTGGCTGAGCGCATCAGACATTCGCTGAATGCGTGGCTCATGCGAAACCGGGGGCCACGGGTACTGCCGCGACACCGGACCCTCGGTCGGATCCTCGCCGTGCGCCCCGTGCACCTGGTACATCCACTCGGCCTTGGTGTACCAGGGCTCGAAGTCGGCATAGCTGACCGGCCACGCGGGTGAGATGCCGTCGACGTGCTTGATCTCGCCGAAGTCCTCCGGGCGCAGCCGGTACAGCGCGGCCCCGTACATTTTGGTGGCACCGCCGACGAAATAGTGCACCTGCGGCTGGAACGGCGTGCCGTCGCCGTCATACCAGGTGTCCGGCGAGATGTACCTGCCGTCGACGAAGACCGGTCCGGGATTCCAGTTGTCCGGTTCCCTGGTCAGGAAGTTGCCACGCTCCAGCAGCAGGATCCGCTTCCCGGAAGCGGCGAGTGTGCGGGCCAGTGTTCCGCCGCCCGCTCCCGTGCCGACGATGATCACGTCAAAGTTCTCGGCCACGCCCGCCTCCGTCAGATCGCCTGGTCGATCAAAGGCTGCGCTCAACCGGGGGGGGCCACACCACCCTGCCGGGGTGATTCCACGGGGCGCGTGATCGTTACTGCGGCGGTCCGTCCCCGCCTGGGCCCAGCACGACGAGGGTGTCGCCTGGCTGGGGGTCTGGGGCGCGAGAGGTTGTCACCGGGATCAGGGTGCCTTCGGGGTTGATCAGGAACAACAGGTCGGTGGCAGGAGGGATCCCGTCGTCTGACGGCCGGGTCGTGATGCGGGCGCCTGCGGTGTAGCGGGCGGCCATCGACCGGTGGGTGAGCGTGGGGAAGAAGAGTGGTTCGCCGGGGGTGTCGGGGGACGCTTCGCCGGGGCTGGGCGCGAGCCGATAGACCGGGGTTTCGTAGTTACCGGCCAGGGTGGTGGCGGCCAGGTCGTTGTAGTGGTCTTCGTCGGTCAGCAGGAGCACGGTGGTGACACCTTCGATTGCCGTGCCCTCGGTGACCGCAGAGGTGAGCTGCTCGCCCGCGGCTAGTTCGAGGGCTGCTTGTCTGATGCGGGTGCGCCCTCCGTCGGAGGGGGCCCACACGAGGACGTCCAGGCCGGCGGTGCGGAGGGCGCGAGCCAGGTCGATCACCCACGGGTCGCCGCCGATCAGCAGCGGGCGGGTGCGGGCTGGGCGGGTGACGCCGAGCCGCCGGGCAACCGCGACCGCGCTCAGGCCGTAGATAGCCACGGTGACGACGATGACCAGGAAGGCGACCGGCAGGATCTTCGAGGCGCCGCCGATGTGGTGCGCGGCCAGCTCGGCTCCGAAGGTCGAGGCGGTAGCGGCGGCGACGATGCCGCGCGGCGCCATCCAGCCGGTGAACGCGCGTTCCCCCCTGGTCAGGTCGGTCCGGATGGTGGCGACGAAGGCCACCAGCGGTCGGGTCACCAGCGCGAGGACGGCCACCAGGCCGAGGGTGGGCAGCACCAGCCGATGCAAGGACGCGGGGGTGACGGTGGCCGAGATGCACACGAACAGGACGCCGATGATCAGCTGCACCAGGGTCTCGAAGAACGGCCGCCGCGCCGGGACGTCGAAGGCACGCAGGTTCGCGACCGCGAGCCCCATCAAGACCGCTGCGATGAGCCCGGCGTCGTCGCGGACGATGTCGCAGGCGGCAGCCACCCCCAGCACACACGCGAGCTGACTCGTGGTGCCGAGCACATCGTCCAGTTCAAGCTTGCACAGGCACAACCACAGCACGGCTACGCCGGCCACCGCGCCGGCCGCGCCAATGCCGACCGACAGCAGGAACTGACCCACCGGGTGGCCGATCCCGCCGCTGGTGCTCGCCAGCACGGCATGGAACACGACCGCGCCCAAGATGCCGCCGACCGGATCGATCAGCGAGCCCTCCCAGGACAGGATCCGCTGGAGGCGATCGGATGGCCGTACGAAGGCCAGCAGCGGGCCCACCACCGTTGGCCCGGATACCACCAGGATCGAGCCGGTCATCACCGCCGCCCCGGCCGACATGCCGAGCAGCGGGCCGGCCAGCACAGCGGCGAACGCCATCGTCACCGGCACTCCCCAGATCACCAGGCGGGGCACCACGTGGCGGGCACGCCCGCCCACCTTGCCCCACTCCAGTGCAAGGCCGGAGTCATACAGGATCACCGCCACCGCGAGCGAGACCAGCGGCTGGAACGCCGCGCCTAGGAGGCGCTGCGGGTTGACGTCGCTGGTCAGCGCGCCGGCGATGAAGCCCGCCGGAAGCAAGAGGATCAGCGCCGGGATGCGCAGCCGGCTCGCCAGCACCTGCGAACCCACCGCGAGCACCACGATCAGGCCCACCCCCGACAGGACCTGATCGGTGCTCATCTCACCCACCCCCACTCCAGCAACGGTCAGCATGCCCCATCAGCGCTGGGTCCTTGCCTCTCGTCGTGTCACGCCCCGAGGTGTGATGATCACACGTCGTAAGCGGGGATGCAGAATTAGGCCATGACCCTGACTCCGGTAGATGCCATCTCCGACTCGGTGGTTCCCGTCGTGCTGGTGAGCGTAGGCAGCCTGCTGGTCAACGGGCTGCTCACCACGTACCACAGCATCAACGACCGCGTGCGGGCGATGACCCGTGAGCGCATCGAGATCCTCACCGGGCCGGCGCACGAAAAGCTCGACGCAGCCAGGTTGCCCGCGATGGACAGCGAGCGGCTGCACGAGATCGCAGTGCAACTCCCGATCCTGCAGCGCCGATATGAGCTGACCAAATACGCGATGCTCGCCATCTACGCGGCAGTGAGCGTGCTCGGGCTGAGCATTGTGGTCATCGCCATAGCCGTGACCCTCGGCAGTGAGGTTGCCGGACGAGTCGCGCTCGGATTCGTCTTGGCGGGCACGCTCGTCATGCTGGCTGGTCTCGGAGTTGCCACCATGTCGCTGGCGAAGTCCTCCGAAGCGATGACGTACGCAATCGAGCGCACGCAGTCACTGAGCTAGGACGTGGCCAGGCCCACCGCGCCGTCGGCCACCAGCAGGATTCCGACGAGGACCAGCACGCAGACCAGCAGTACGCGGCGGTGGATGTGGAGCCAGCTATTCAGGGCCCCGATGCGACGTGCGGTGGCGTCTGGCGCGAGAAGATAGACCACCAAGGGCAGCCAGGCGAACATCACGTCGATGACAACAACCAGGGCGAGAGCCCCGGCAACGCTGTCGGCATCTGCGTGCGCGGTGCCGATCGTTTGGACGGCGGCAATGAACGCCGCCGACGGGATGAAGACAACCAGTCCGGCAGCGAACGCGGATATCGGGCCGGGACGGTTGAGCAGCCTGTTCATGAGGCCCTTTTTCTTGTCCGGATCTGGCGGCCTGGCCTTGCGTCGCGCGAGAGCTATGCCAGCACCGATCGCGATGACGCCGATGCCGAGTCGCAGACCGTAGCGCGGCTGGCGCTGATGCGGATGGTTCAGGCCGCTCGCATGCAGCGCCACGACGAGTGCGATGCCCGCCACGACGCTGATGACGACCGCTCCGGCAAGGAAATACGCGATGGTTCTGCGCGGGCTGGCTGAGCGAAGGTAGGCGGTCACGACTAGCAAGGCCCCAGGTGACAGTGCCGCCAGGACCGCGAAGCCAGCCGCCTGCTCGAACATGCGGGGCCTTTGTCAGAAGACTGCGATCGGATTGACCGGCGAGCCTGTCCCTCTAGCCAGCCGCAGCGGGGCAATCACGCAGAGGAACGACCAGCGGCCAGCAGCCTGGCAGACCGCGGTCAGGTCTTCCAGCGACAGATAGTCCAGCAGCGGGACGCCAAGAGCGCGGATCGCCAGGACGTGCACGGGGAAGGCGACCCCGTCTGCTGCACTCGGTGCGGTGTCGTTGTTGCCGTCGCTGCCGAGTACCGCTACCTGGCGTTCGGCCAGAAACTCGACCGCAGTTGGGTGCAACCCAGCGCGTGCCACCGAAGCGTCCCACGGCCCGAGCTCGCGACGGCGGCGGCGATGCCCGACCCGAACGAAGAGCACATCACCCTTTCCAACCCGGACGCCCTGCCTCGCCTCTGCCTGAGCCAGGTCGGAACTCGTGACATGATCGCCGGGCTCGAGCCAGCGAGTGCCGCGCAACCGGGGGATGTCCAGTAGCACGCCCAGCCCGGCGACTCCCTGGCCTAGGAGATCGACCGAAAGCTCACCAGACCCTGCCCGGTCGGCAGGGACGTTGTTATAAAAGGTGCCGTCGTAGGACACATGGCACAGAGCGTCGAGGTGGCTGTCAGCGTCCCCGTGGACGTTCAGCGACACTCTGTCCATCGCGAAGTCCAGTCCAGCTGACTCCTGTCCGCCCTGCGGCAGGCTGAGCTCGTGCACCCATGGCCGGGGGTTGTCAGCCGACGAGTGGTGCTCCACCCGGGCGGCCAGCGACACGGTCTGCCCTCGCGACACGCTGCGGGCCGCGTCAACGATCTGCGCGGGGCTGATGTTGTTGAGAGCACCGCGCCGGTCCTGCTCACCCCACGGGACGCCGCGCCGCAGCCGGTCGTACAGCGCCAGGAAATCCGTAGCGCTCAGCGCGGGAGGGATGTCCGTCATGCTCCGTTCAGGCACGGTCGCCTCTCTCGTTACGTGTGCACACGACTTGCAGCCGCCGCGCGCTGGCCGGGAGTTCGCTGCGGCTGCGCTCCGGCACGGCGGCGGGCGAGCAGACCGGCGAGAAGCATGACGAGCACGCCGATTCCTACGCCAGCAGCCGTCCACGCCACCCGGTAGCCGACTGCGTCAAAGTTGCCTGGCTGCGGAAGGTCCAGCAGGATCAGTACTCCTGCGGCGATGGCCGCGCAGTAGGCCGCGTAGTTCCAGAAGCGCGTTGCCAGCCCGTGCATCAGCAGGACGATCGCCACGATTTCGAGTCCATGCAGTAGGGCAAGCAGCCTCAGTCCGGTTTCGTTGGCAGGTATCAGCAGCAGCAGCGCTGCTGCACCGGCGCCGATGGCCGCGCCGGCCAGGCGCTGCGCGGCTATGAGGGTGCTCGAGCCGAGGTCTGGCTTCATGGCGATCATGGTCGCGATCGGCATCCAGTAGCCATGCGAGAGGTTCAGCCCGAACGCAAGCGCCGCGGCACCGCCGATGGCGAGGGCGCGGATCAGCGCAAACAAGACCATCGGCCGGGTCAGCTTCCGCCGGCCGGTGTCACCGGGCAGCTCGGCCATCGGCTGCGGCCGGTCGGCGCGCCCTCGGATCAGCCATTCCAGGAACGTCACCGCGATCCACAGCGCCGACCCGCCGGCCCAGGCGGCCGTCTGAGCCCAGGTGTAGCTGGTGATGTGCGGGTGCGGATGGAGGCTGAATGCGAGCGCGAGTGTGACGATGAACCAGAGGTTGAGGAGGAGGGCGGCAACGAACCTGTGCACGCCGAACATGATCGTCAGGCCGGCCAGCAGCGTGAAGGCAAATATCGCAAGGACCAGCCATCCCCAGGCATCTCCGCCGACGGCGAACCCGAGCGCGGTCACGCCCGCGCCGAGGAGTCCGAAACCCGCGATGCGCCCCGCACGCTGCCCGTAGCTGCCTCCCGGGTCGATGACCCAGGAGAACAGCACACCGAACAGCGCGCTGAGCAGGTACTGCTCGTACCCGATCGCCCAGAAAACGACCAACGGCACGAGCGCGACATCAAGAAACAGGACTCCTCGCGGCCAGTTGAGCCCCGCGCGGTTGAGCTCAAATACCTTCGACAGCCAGCCCACGACCCTCCGGCCCTGAGCGGGCGGCCCGACTTGCCCGCTTGCAGTAGCGCTATGCAAACCGGCCACCTACCTCGCTCCCCGGTCGCGGCTGTAGACGTAGCCTCCCCATCCGGCGGCCTTGAGCACATCACCCTCTCAGGAGGGTATGTATGACGCCCCCTCGGGCGATGTTCACCCCGACCGTGCGATGCGACTGGGCACCGATAGCTGAAGGCTTGGTGGGTGCGCGCAGCACTGCGTCGCAGGATGGCCGATGCGAGGAGGGAATCGTGGACCGCTACCCCAATATCAGTGATCACGGGCTGATCGGTGATCTGCAGACGGCTGCGCTGGTGACGCACGAGGGCACGATCGATTTCTTCTGCTGCCCGCGGTTCGACTCGCCGAGCGTATTTTGCTCGCTGCTGGACGCCGACAAGGGCGGCTATTTCAGCATCAGGCCGACCACCGACAACTACGTCACCAAGCAGCTGTACCTGCCGAATACCGCGATCTTGATCACCCGATTCCTGACTTCCGATGGCGTCGGCGAGGTGCAGGACTTCATGCCGGTGATCGAGGGCGGCCCTACCGACCGGCACCGGATCGTCCGTCAGATTCGGGTGGCGCGCGGCCAGATGCAGTTCATCATGGAGCTGCATCCGCGCTTCGACTACGGCCGGGCCAGCCATAACGTGGACATCACCGCCGAAGGAGCGGTGTTCCGCACCGCTGGTGGCATGGAGCTGACCCTGCACACGTCGGGCCGACGGGCAATGGCCGAGGGCGGTACGACACCCGAACGGGTCGGTGACGGGCTTCGCGCCACGATCACCTTGCGCGAGGGGCAGACGGGCGGCATCGTCTTGGAGTCGATGGGCGGTCAGCCTCGGGAAATCGCACCGGAAGATGTGCTCCGGCTGGCCGACGACACCACGGCCTACTGGAAGGCCTGGCTGAACCGGTCGACCTACACCGGCCGCTGGCGGGAAATGGTCACCCGGTCGGCGATGACTTTGAAGTTGATGACCTACCAGCCGTCCGGCGCGCCGGTCGCGGCCGCCACCCTCGGACTTCCCGAGCAGGCCGGCGGCGAGCGCAACTGGGACTACCGGTTCACCTGGATCCGGGACGGGTCGCTGACCATGCACGCCCTTTCTAACCTGGGCTACCTGGACGAGGCCGCCCGGTTCGGCGCCTGGATGCGCGACCGTGTGGTTGAGGACGCTGGCTCCGAAGGCGGCAGCCCGCTCAAGATCATGTACCGGGTCGACGGCTCTTCCGATCTCACCGAGGAGATCCTGGACCACTTCGAGGGCTGGCGCGGTTCACGGCCGGTGCGGATCGGTAACGGCGCGGCCGACCAGCTGCAGCTCGACATCTACGGCGAGGGAGCGGATGCGATCCTGGCCGGCGACGATGCCGGGCTGCCGATCGCCTACGAGGGCTGGCTCGCCTTCACGAAGATCATGGACTGGGTGGCCGACAACTGGGACCAGCCGGATGAGGGCGTGTGGGAGACCCGCGGCGGCCGGAAGAACTTCACCTACGGCCGGTTCCAGTGCTGGGTCGCTCTGGACCGGGCGATCAAGCTGGCCCAGAGGCACGGCCGGCCCGCAAACACGGCCAAGTGGGTGGCCGCCAGGGACGCGCTGTACAACCAGGTAATGACCCGCGGCTGGAACGACAAGGTCAAGGCGTTTACCCAGCACTACGACACCGAGGTGCTGGACTCGATTCTGTTGTTCATGCCGATCGAGGACTTCATCTCGCCGACAGATCCGCGGTGGCTGTCGACCCTCGATGGCATGAACGCCCAGCTGGTTTCCGACAGCCTGGTCTATCGGTATAACCCGGCCGCCTCACCCGACGGCCTCCACGGCGAAGAAGGCACTTTCTCCCTGTGCACGTTCCTGTACGTCGACGCGCTCGCCAGAGCAGGGCGGCTCGACGATGCCGTGCTCACCCTCGAGAAGATGTTCACCTACGGCAACCACCTCGGCCTGTTCTCCGAGGAAATCGACTCCACCGGCGGCCAACTCGGCAACTTCCCGCAGGCCTTCACCCACCTTGCGCTCATCAACTCCGCCATCACCCTCAACCGCGAACTCGACAAGCGAGCTAATCTCAATCAGCCAGCGCCTGAGCTGGCGAGGCGCTAGCCGACGCTACCGGGGCGTGAGGAACGCGGCGGTCGGGGTAGCCAGCGGGACACCGAGCTGCAGTAGGCGACATACCGCTCGCCGAATCGCGCCCGCAGCCGCGGCTCCTCGTACCCGGCGATGAGCAGGTGGAAGGCGGCCGCCAGCCCTGCCGCATAGAGCAGCAGGCTCGGCGACTCGAACAGCCAGGCCTCGCCGCACACGATGAGCAGCGCGGCGAGGTAGATGGGGTTGCGCACAAAGGCATACGGACCGGTTGCGACGACACGCCGTGGCGCATCCCAGAGGCCGGGCGTGCCGCGCCCGCCGTGCCCGAACGCGAAAGCGCACCAGGCGTAGAGGCACACCCCCGCGATGATGACCGGGGTTGCGTACCAGGCGGCAACGGCCGGGAGCCGGCCGCCGTTCCGGGTGAGGATCAGCCAGGGCACGTAGGCCCCGCCCGCCCCCGGCACAACGACGGCGAACGCGACATTGCGCAGCACGAGACTGACGGCGGCTGTCGCGTCTCGGCTGGCGATCATGGCCGGCTCACCCCCGCCGGGCTGGCCGTCGTCGTCCCCGGCCGTTCGGGCCTTACCGCTTCCCGCTGGCGCGCGGCTGCCCCGGTGAGCCACGCGGCCAGCGCGAAGATAGCGAGGCCCACCGCGGCGTGCAGGGCGCCGATGGACGGGAGGTGCTGCCCGGCTTCGCCCAGCAGTGGCTCCACCGGGATCGCGAGCAGCGCCAGCGCGACGGCGGGCCACCGCGTCCGGGCTCGACCGCGGGCGGCCGGGCTGGCGAGAACGACGGCGAGGATGATCCAGGCCAGCGCGCCGATGGCGATGCCGAGGGCCTCGTGCGCGGCATAAGCGTTGCCGGCCGGAGACTTGAGCGTCGCGAATGCGCCCAGGCCGGCCAGCGCGAACTGCGCCGCGATCACCACCAGCGTGACCGATGTGAGGACGAGCAGCACCGCGTCGCGGCGGCTCCAGGTTCCGTGCGTTATCGCGGTCATCATTCCTCCTGGCTACCACTCCTAATAGTAGCGTGGCTACGTATAGCGTAGCAACTTATTGCCGCCGGCAGTAGTGTTACTACTTATGCGGGCGGAGACGCTGAAGGGACACCTCGACGGCTTGCTGCTGGCCTCGCTCGAGGCGGGACCGCGGCACGGCTACGCAATCATGGAGGCGCTGCGGGCTGGCAGCGGCGGCCAGGTCGATCTGCCGACCGGCACCATCTACCCGGCCCTGCGCCGGCTCGAGCGGGCCGGCCTGCTCGCCGGCGAATGGGACGAGGCTGGCGTGCGACGGCGACGCATGTACTCGCTGACTCCAGCGGGTCGCCGGGCTCTGGTCGCCGAGCGCGGGACCTGGCGCAACTTCTCGGCGGCCGTGACGGCGTTGCTGGAGCCCGCCCCCCGCGCGGTGACGTCGTGACGACCGGCCGCGCGATCGACGCCTACGTCGAGCAGGTCGCGGCCGGACTGCCCGGCCCGGCGCGCCGGCGCGGGGACATGATGGCCGAGCTGCGCAGCGGGCTGCTCGACGCGGTCGACGCGCACCGGCAGGACGGCCTGCCGGACGAGGCCGCAGTGGCCGCAGCGACCGCGGAATTCGGCGAGCCGGGGGTGATCGCGGCCACGTTCCGATCCGAACTTGCCGTCCGGCTGGCCCGCAGGTGCGCGCTGACGCTCGCCGCCACCGGACCTGTCGTCGGGCTGTTGTGGACCGCCGCCGCGATGGCCAGTCACGTCGGCCTCCGGCACGCCCTGCCGTGGGAGGCCGCGGCGCCGGCCGGCTCGACGGATGTCGTCCGGCTGCTGCTGCTCGCCTTGCTGGTGACGGTCGGCGGCGCGCTCCTTACGATCGCGGTTACCGGGCGGCTGGCCGCCCGGCGTGCCCATCGAAGCCGGGTAGCTCCGGCCGCCGCCGCCTTCTCCGGATTCGGCGCCGTGACCGTCGACGTGGCTGTCATTACTCTGCTGGCCACTCAGCTCGCTAGCGCCCCGGGTGGGCTCGCGCCGCTTCCGGTTGCGGCCGCGGCCTCGGCGAGCCTGGCCCGGCTGCTGCTCGCGTGGCACGCGGCTCAGCGGTGCCGCGCGACCTTCGCGCGCTGAGGAGACAGCAGGGCGCGCGCAGAAACCGTTGCTCGGGCTGTTGCGCAAATGGAGTCATGGCCGGATACGGCGGCTATGCTGCCTGAGCATGGCCGTGCGCAGCGCGATCGGGCTCTTACGGGACACTTCGGCGGGTGTTCCAAGCCGACGCCGGCTGAGGTATCGCGGTGGTGTGGCAGCGGTTCTGTTCCTCATGTGCGCGGGACCCATCGCGGCTTGCGGCGGCAGCGGTGCCACCGCTGCGCAAGCGCCTTCTGCTTCTGCTAGCCCGACACTTTCCAGCCCTTCACTTTCCGCCAGCGCTGCCGGAGTACCGTCGCCTTCCGCGCGGGCTACCGGAGTGCCGACGCCGGTGCCTCCCAGCGTGAATACCGAGACCGTGACCGATCATGTGAATGGTCAGACGATCGATCTCCAGCAAGGCCAGGTCCTGCACGTTGTCTTGTCGAGCACGTACTGGAGGATCCACGGCAGCTCGGACAGCGCGGTGCTGAGCCAGCTGAGCGGTCCGACCACTCTGCCGCAGCAGTCCGGATGCGTGCCCGGTCAGGGCTGCGGCACGGTCACGGCCTCGTATCGCGCGGTCGCTGCCGGGCAGGCCCAGGTGACCGCGTCTCGCGGCACGTGCGGCGAGGCGCTGGGCTGCACCGGCGCCAACTCGCAGTTCGTTGTCTACGTCGTCGTGAAATAGCCTGCGGGCGGCCGGACAGGACGAGTCGGGCAGAGGGGGACACGCCCGTGCACGCAGTGCTTCACGCTCTGTCTGTCACGGGGTCGATGACCTGGGAGATTACCTGGGCTCTGATCCTTGGCTTCGCGCTGTCGGCGGCAATCCAGGCAGTGGTCCGCAGATCGGCGGTGGTACGGCTGCTCGGCAGCTCGCGGCCGCGCGCCCTGGTGACCGCCGCCGGGCTCGGTGCGGCGTCGTCGTCGTGCTCGTATGCCGCGGTTGCCCTGGCACGCGCGCTCTTCCGCAGGGGCGCGGACTTCACCGCCGCGATGGCGTTCGAGATCGCCTCCACCAACCTGGTGGTCGAGATGGGCGTCATCCTGGCGCTGCTGATGGGCTGGCAGTTCACGCTCGCCGAGTTCACCGGCGGGCCGCTGATGATCGTGATCATGGCGGTGCTGTTCCGCATTTTCCTTCGCGACAAGCTGCTGCGGCAGGCCCGGTCGCAGGCGGACCGCGGCCTGAAGGGCTCGATGGAAGGCCACGCCACGATGGACATGTCCATCCGGCGCCCTGGCACGCTCGCGCAGCGGCTGTTCTCGGGTGAGGGCTTCACCGCGATCAGCCACGTGTTCGTGATGGAGTGGGCCGCCATCATCCGGGACGTCGTGGCCGGCCTGCTGATCGCGGGCGCCATAGCGGCCTGGGTGCCGGACAGCTTCTGGCGGGCGTTCTTCTTCACTGGCCACCCGCTGGCCGCCCAGGTGTGGGGGCCACTGATCGGACCGCTGGTCGCGGTCATCTCGTTCGTGTGCTCGATCGGGAACGTGCCGCTGGCGGTGGTGCTGTGGAAAGGCGGGATCAGCTTCGGTGGCGTGGTCGCCTTCATCTTCGCCGACCTGATCATCGCGCCCATCCTCGCTATCTACCGCAAGTACTACGGGACACCGATGGCGCTCTTCCTGCTCGGAACGTTCTTTGCCGCGATGGCGGCGGCCGGTTATGTCATCGAGCTCGTGTTCGGCGGCCTCGGGCTCATACCCGACCGGGCCAGCGCGAAGATCCCGTCTGGCGGGGTGTCATGGGACTACACGACGTGGCTGAACATTTTCTTCCTGATCCTGGCCGCCGCGCTCGTCATCCGCTTCGTCCGGACGGGCGGCGCCAGCATGCTCAGGATGATGGGCGGCCCACCCGATGCCGCGGCAGGTGGCCGCTCCGGTGATCAAGATCATGGGCACGGCGTCGGCTGAATATACCCTGCCGGGGTATGGTAACCTGATGGGCAGGGGAGGCGCCATGTACGGATACACGCCCAGCAAGGATGACTACCTGACGCGGCTGCGCCGGATCGAAGGCCAGGTCCGCGGCCTGCAGAAGATGGTCGAGGACGACAAGTACTGCATTGACATCCTGACGCAGGTGTCAGCGGCGACCAGGGCCCTGCAGTCGGTGGCTCTCGGGCTGCTGGAAGACCACCTGGGCCACTGCGTCGCCCACGCGGCTGCTGAGGGCGGCGAGGTCGCCGAGACCAAGATCCGCGAGGCGTCCGACGCCATCGCCCGCCTGGTGAAGTCCTGACGGCATGACGACCATCGCCGGGGACAGTCGTGCGGTCGAGCTGGCGATCGGCGGGATGACCTGCGCCTCGTGCGCCGCGCGCGTCGAGAAGAAGCTGAACTATCTGGACGGGGTCACCGCTACCGTCAATTTCGCCACCGAAAGAGCCTGGATCAGCGTGCCCGCCGCGATCAGCACCACAGAGCTGATCGGAGTCGTCGAGCAGGCGGGCTACACCGCTGCGGTGCCCGTTCCGGCCGGGCCGCACAGCGAGCCTGACGGGCCGCCGGCAGTACCGGACGAGACGGCTGGCCTGCGGCAGCGATTGCTGATCGCGCTCGCGCTGGCGGTGCCGGTGGTGGTACTGGCCATGGTGCCAGCGCTGCAGTTCCGCGACTGGCAGTGGCTGTCGCTGGCGCTCGCGGCGCCGGTTGCGGCGTGGGGAGCATGGCCATTCCACCGGGCCGCGCTCGTCAACCTGCGGCATCGCGCCGTCACCATGGACACCCTTGTCTCGGTCGGGGTAGCTGCCGCGTTCGCGTGGTCGATGTATGCGCTGTTCTTTACCAGGGCCGGCAACCCCGGCGTGCGGATGCCCTTTACCCTGCTGGCTGAGCACGCCGGAGAGTCCGCGACGTACCTGGATGTGGCGGCCGGAGTGACCGTGCTTGTCCTGCTCGGCCGCTACATTGAGGCCCTGGCCAAGCGGCGCTCCGGCGCTGCCCTGCGTGCGCTGGCCAGTCTCGGCGTCAAGGATGCCGCGGTGCTCCGGGACGGCCGCGAGGTCCGGGTCCCGGTCGATCAGCTAGCCGTCGGGGATGTCTTCGTCACCCGGCCGGGGGAGAAGATCGCCACGGATGGCGTGGTGGACTCCGGCAACTCCGCGGTCGACACCGCCATGCTGACCGGCGAGCCCGTGCCAGCGGAGGTCACCGCTGGGGACGCGGTGACCGGCGGCAGCATGAATCTGAGCGGACGGCTGGTGGTCCGCGTGACCCGGGTGGGCGCGGACACCCAGCTGGCCCGTATCACCCGCATGGTCGAGGAGGCACAGGGCGGCAAGGCACCGGTCCAGCGGCTGGCCGACCGGGTCGCCGCGATCTTCGTCCCGGTCGTCATCGGGATCGCCATCGCGACCCTCGTGGCGTGGCTTGCGACTGGCCACGGAGCCGGTCCGGCCTTCACCGCCGCGATGGCCGTGCTGATCATCGCGTGCCCGTGTGCGATGGGGCTGGCCGCCCCCACTGCGATCCTGGTGGGCACCGGTCGAGGTGCCCAGCTCGGCATCCTGATCAGGGGTCCTGAGGTGCTGGAATCTACCCGCGCGATCGACACGATCGTGCTGGACAAGACCGGCACTGTCACCACCGGGACGATGTCGCTGGCCGGCGTGGCCGCCGGGCCTGGCGAGGACCCCGCGGAAGTCCTGCGCCTCGCCGGGGCAGCCGAGGATGGCTCAGCACATCCGATCGCGGCCGCGATCGCCAACGGTGCCCGGCACCGCCTCGGCCACGGGCTGCCCGCCGCTGACCAGTTCGCCAGCCATCATGGCCGCGGCGTTACCGCGGTCGTGGCCGGCCACGTGGTCGCCGTCGGCCGGGCGAACTGGCTGCAGGCGGAGTGGGCCCAGCCCGTCCCGTCGGCGCTGGCTGACCGCGCTGCCGAGGCCGAGGCGGCTGGCCAGACTGCGGTATTCGCAGCCTGGGATGGGCGCGTCCGGGGCGTGCTGATGGTCGCTGACATGATCAAGCCCACCTCGGCCGCGGCGATCGCGCGGCTGCGTGACATGGGCCTCAGACCGGTCCTGCTGACCGGCGACAACGAGCGTGCCGCCAGCACCGTCGCCGCTCAGGCCGGCATCGACGAGGTAATCGCGGGCGTACTGCCTGAGGTCAAAGCCGCCGTCATCCGGGAGCTTCAGGCCGCCGGGCGGGTCGTGGCCATGGCCGGGGACGGGGTCAACGACGCGGCCGCGCTCGCCCAGGCTGACCTCGGCCTCGCCATGGGCACCGGCACCGACGCCGCGATCGAGTCCTCCGACCTGACGCTGGTCCGCGGCGATCTGCGCGCCATCCCCGAGGCGATCCTGCTGTCCCGGCGCACCCTCCGAGCCATCAGGGGCAATCTGTTCTGGGCTTTCGCCTACAACACCGTCGCCATCCCGCTGGCAGCGCTGGGCCTGCTCAGCCCGCTGATCGCCGGCGCAGCGATGGCGTTCAGCTCTGTGTTCGTGGTGAGCAACAGCCTGCGGCTTCGCCGCTTCCAGCCGTAGCCGGGTTCAGGAGCGGATGTTACGGTTGGCCATCCTGCGCGGAGAGCTGCGCGGCCGGTCAGGCGGCTCCGCGCCCGTTTCGGGGAGGTGCGCGTGCTCCAAGCGCTGGCG
Source organism: uncultured Actinomycetota bacterium (assembly GCA_963718765.1). Taxonomy (GTDB): domain Bacteria; phylum Actinomycetota; class Actinomycetes; order Streptosporangiales; family Streptosporangiaceae; genus JAJYUU01. Next base: position 701,427 of record CAVQZV010000010.1, on the reverse strand, counting down.
AGCGGCGTGCCGCTGCCTGGCTTCCTCCAGCCCGTGGTTGGCCCGCTCGACCACTACGGATACTGGGCGATCGCCTTGCTGCTGCTCCTGGAGAACATCGGCGTCCCCGTGGTGCCGGGCGAGCTTGGCCTCATCGCCGGAGCGATCTTCGCTGGCACGGGCCGGGCCGGTCTCGACGTCGCCGTGGTCGGCGTGATCGCCGCGATCTGCTGCTTTGCCGGCGCGGAGATTGGCTACGCCATCGGCCGGGTCGGCGGCCGTGCCGTTGTCTTGCGGTACGGCAGGTACGTGTTCGTCCGTGCGCATCATCTCGACCGTGCGGAAGCAGCCGTCACGAAGTACGGGGGCGTCCTTGTCGTGATCGCGCGGTTTATCGTCGGGCTGCGCGAATTCAACGGGATAATCGCGGGTGCCACCGGCATGCAAGGGCGCCGCTTCCTGATCTACAACGGTCTCGGAACTGCGGTCTGGGTCGCCGTGTGGGTGAGCGCCGGGTACCTGGCGGGAGATCACATCAACGCCGTGTACCGGGATGCGACCCGCTACTCGGCCTACGTGCTGGCGGCCATCGCCGTGGTGCTGGCTGGTTACGCCAGCTGGCGAGTGTGGAACCGCCGCCGGCGCGGGATTCTGGTGCCAGAGGAGGCCGATGCCGGTGTCCCGCCCAGCGCATGACATGCCGGCAACCGGGTTCTCGCCGTCTTATGTCGCGAGCGGGGCGAGTATGTCGCGCGGGCGGCTGAAGATCGAGAAGTGCCCGTCACCGGGGTGGATCTGAAGCTGCGCACCCGGGATCGCCTCGGCGTACAGGCGCGCGTGCTGAGGCGGCACGGTTGTGTCGGCATCACCCTGGTGCACCCAGGTCGGCGCCTTGATGGCGGCGAGGTCGAAGCCCCAGGGACGGGTGAGCACCCTCAGGTCCTGGGCGACTCCCCAGCTGCCGCCGCGGAACGCCTCGACATAGCTGGTGAGGAACGCCTCGCGCATGCCGGGCTCCTCGAGCGCCCGGATGTCGGACTCGGGTTGCGCGGTCGCCGCCAGCCGCAGGAACAGCTGCGGCCGACGTCGCGCCAGGGCGGCCAGCCGGTCGAGCGACCAGCCGCCGAACTCAGGCGCGTGGCTGGCGAGCAGCAAGGCGAATCGTTCCCCCGGCGCCATCCCGTTGCTGGGCCAGCCCGGCAGGCCGAGCGGAGCCACCAGCAGGAGACTGCGAACCCGGTCCGGGATCCGGGCGGCGCACGCCGCGGCGAACGGGCCGCCGCCGGAAACGCCCAGCAGAGCCGCCGAGTCGATGTGCAGCGCGTCCAGCACGTCCGCGGCATCATCGGCCCAGTCCGCGAGCTGGCTCAGGCGGTGCCGGTCGGTGCCGCCGATGCCGGGCCGGTCCGGGGCGATGATGCGCAGTCCGAGCTCCAGCGCTGTTTGCCGGAGCGGCTCCGCCCCCAGCCGCGAATCAGCCAGCCCATGGCAGAGCAGCACTGGCTTCGCGTCGCGATCACCGACGACTTCGAGAGTGACAACGCGGCCGTCCCGATGGCGCAGTTCCATGCGTTAATGATCTCGCGCCTCACCCGGTCGACAGCACGCCTGGCGCCAGGCTGAGCCCGAAGCCGATCACGACCAGCAACGGGCTGCGGGTGACACCTCCCGCCAGATGTGACATTCCGGTACAGCTAGTCAGAAAGTAGGACTCGCCGCTGACATGCATGGCCTGCCTGGTAGGCCGCGGCCGGTCCACAACTGCATCACCGCCCAGTTCATCCTCACCGGGTGATGTTCAGTCGGCGCCGGTGCAGCAGGATCTCGGGCGTCGGGAGCGTACCGAGAGTTTTTCCTCTCTGGGCTTCATAGTGCTGGCCGGTCTTGGCCGTGCAGGGGAGCGCGCTCGCGAAGCGGGCGCAGGACGGCGCCAGCCAGAAACGGGAGGTGGGCCGGATGGCACAAAGGGTCGCGCATCCGAGCGTCGATGATCGTAAGGCCAAGGGCTTGGCGGCCAGGGACCGGGCGCTCCCATCGGATCACGCTGGCTGGAAACCCGCCGCAGACCGCCCCGACCCGGTCGACTTGCTGGTGAAGCAGGAGACGACCCGTGAACGGGATCTGGTGCCGGTGCGGCACGGCCGGATGATGGTCTCGCCGTTCACTTTCTATCGGGGGGCGGCCAAGGTCATGGCAGCGGACCTGGCCGGGACGCCGGTGGCCGGGCTGGAGGCGCAGCTGTGCGGAGATGCGCACTTGTCGAACTTTGGCGGGTTCGCATCGCCCGAGCGCATGCTGCTGTTCGACCTGAACGACTTCGACGAGACGTTGCAGGGGCCGTTCGAATACGACGTCAAGCGGATGGCGGCCAGCTTCAGTATCGCGGGCCGCAACAACGGATTCGCCAAGGCAGACATCGGTGCTGCGACGCTGGCATCCGTACGGGCCTACCGGGAGGCGATGGCTGAGTTCGCGCAGATGGGGACGATGGACATCTGGTACGCGCACCTGGACGAGGATGAGCTCAGAGCCGGGATCCGCGATGCGGTGGCCGGGACTGTGAAGCAGGAGAACGCGGCGAAGAAGGCCGACAAGCGGGCAAAGGTGCCGAAGAAGGCTGAGAAGCGTGCCGCGAAGCAGGACAAGGCGGACCGGGAACAGGCGAACGTGGCGGCGAAGCGAGCGAACAAGACGCTGGCGAAGGCGCATACCAGCGACAGCACGAAGGCGCTGTCCAAGCTCGGGGAACTGGTCGACGGCACCTATCGCATCGTCAGCCAGCCGCCAGTCATCGTCCCGGCGCGCGACCTCGCCGCCGCTTACGGCATGTCCCCGGGCGACGTCATGCCGGTGCTGCACGACCAGTTCCGCGCCTACCGGCAGACCCTGCAGGACGACCGGCGCACGCTGCTGGAGCGCTTCCGGATCGTGGACGCGGCCCGCAAGGTGGTCGGCGTCGGCAGCGTCGGGACCCGGTGCTTCATCGTCTTGCTCCAGGGACGTGATGCGCAGGACCCGCTCTTCCTGCAGGTCAAAGAGGCGACCGCGTCGGTGCTCGAGCCCTATGTGCGCAAGAGCAGGTACCGCCAGCACGGCGAGCGGGTGGTGCAGGGGCAGCGGATGATGCAGGCGGCCAGCGACGTCTACCTCGGCTGGACTAAAGGGCTGGACGTGCGCCGCCACTTCTACTGGCGCCAGCTGCGCGACATGAAGGCCTCGGCCGATGTCGAGGCGATGCGGCCGCTCGGACTCAGGTACTCCGCGCGGATCTGCGGGTGGACGCTGGCGCGGGCGCACGCCCGGTCCGGGGACCCGATAGCCATCGCCGATTACCTGGGCGATAGTGAGGAATTCGACAAGGCGATCACCGACTTCTCGCAGCGATATGCGGACCAGAACGAGCAGGACTACGAGGAGTTCGTGGACGCGGTCAAATCCGGCCGGCTTGAGGCACGCGAGGGCATCTAACGTCGCGCTAGGGGGTGCGCGTCAGTCAGCGTGCGGTGGACGGGCGCTGCCCAAGATCGGCACGGCGCTACCCTCGGCGGCCTGGCGTTCCTCTTTGGCCGGCAAGCCGCGCACGGCATTGATGATCATGACCGCAATGGCGGCACCAGTGAGCGGGCCCACGACATATACCCACCATCCGGTGAAGTCGTTGGCGACGATATCCGGTCCCAGGGACCGGGCCGGGTTCATGGACGCGCCACTGATCGGGCTCGCGAACAGGCCGAGTAGCGCGACCGTCGAGCCAACCGCGATCGCGGCGTTGTGGCCGATGCTGCGGCTGCCCGTAGCCGTGTTGAGGATGATGCTGACCAGGATCGTGGTGAGAACGATCTCCATAACCAGCGATCTCCAGTCTCCACCCGGCTTGCTGATGGGATAGTTTCCGCCGGCGCTGACGTGGGCGAACATGCCCTGGAGGAAGACGGCAGCCACGACGGCACCGGCGAACTGGGCTGCCCAGTACGGCACGACCCAGGCAACGGGGAACACCCGGCGGGTGGCGAAGGCAGCGGTGACGGCCGGGTTGATGTGCAGCCCCGACAGCGGGCCCCAGGCATAGATCATCGCCATGACCGCCGCCCCGGGAGCGATGACGGCTGCGGTGCGGCTGATCGGGCCACCACCGACATAGTGGTTAATCACGCCCGATCCGGCGGCGACCGTCACCAGTACGGCCGTGCCGAGAAGCTCGATGATCAGCCGGATCCACAGCGGTCGCTGTCGGGTTGCGTCTTCCTCGAACCGGATCAGGTAGCGATGCCGCAGTTCTTCGTCGTGCGCGTCGGCGGGCTGGCTACTCATCTGGCCTTCCTTTCCAGATCCGCACGCGCCGGAACATCGCCAGGTCCGCCGCCGCAGTGGCGCAAGCCAAGGCCAGAGAACCGGTCCGGGGCCTGCTCCTCCACGACGCGCAGTTGTAGGGTGAGCGCGCATGAGGGTCGTCGTCGGCAGGGTCTCCGACTTCGGTAACGGCGACCGCAAGATCGTCGAGGTGAACGGCAAGTCGGTCGGAATCTTCCGGATCGGCGACGAGTTCTATGCGCTCCGTAACCGGTGCCCGCACCAGTTCGGCCCGCTCTGCCTCGGAACCCTGGCTCCGCGGGCGATGTCCAGGGCGCCCGGCGACGTGACGATGGACTCCGGGCCGCCGCTGCTCGCGTGTCCCTGGCACGGCTGGGAGTACGACATCGCCACCGGCCAGTCGTTCATGGGGCCCGGACGCGGCACCGTGTCGGCCCGCTCCTACGACGTGAGCGTCCTGCCGGGGAGCGAGCTCATGCAGGCGGACGCGGGGGAGATGCGACCCGATGGCCGTGTCCCCGGGCCGTACGTCGCCGAGACGGTGCCGGTGTCGGTCGAGGAGGACTACGTCGTTGTCGAGGTCTAAGGGCGCGCTGGTCCGCGATAGGCACTTGTCCCGGCCGTCTTTACAATTCAGGGTGAGCGCCGGCCGGAGTTCCGGCGCCGTGGAGTGAGACGAAGTTGCTGTCGTGACGGCTGCCACTGCCCCGAGGACCGCCCCGCCCGGCGACCCGAGCCCCGCACGGGCGAAGCCCCTGCTGCTCGATGTCGATGTGCACCCCCTGTTCCTGCCGCGCGACATCCTGCCGCGTCTGCCCGAGCCGTGGCGGACGCGGTATGCGAATGAGCGGTCTGGCGGCGGGGCGCGCGTCGTGCGCGACTACCCCCGCTGGCGAAACGGCGGCTTCCGCCTGGACGCGGCGGCGCCCGGCGGCCCGCCGGGCAGCGACATCGACGTGCTCCGGGCCCAGCTGCTCGACGAGTACGGGACCGACATCGCCATCCTGATCCCGCTCACGTTCGTGCTCGAGGGCCCGGCCGCCTACAAGGCGGCACTGTGCCGTGCGATCAACGACTGGGTCGCTGAGGAGTGGCTCGATCGCGACCCGCGGCTGCGTGCGAGCCTCAACGTGCCCTTCGAGTCACCCCATCTCGCTGTCACCGAGATCGAGCGGTTCGCCGACGACCCGCGCTTCGTCCAGGTGATGGTGCGCGGCGACACCCAGAGTGAGTGGGGGGATCAGAAGTACTGGCCGATCTACCAGGCGGCCGAGGCGGCGGACTTCGTCGCGATGTGCCACGTCGGCGGTGAGCCCGGAAACCGCTACCGGGGCAGCGGGGCACCGTCGTACTACCTCGAGCAGCATGTCTGGCTCCACATGCCGGTCGAGCGGCTCGCGATGAGCATGATCTGCGAGGGCGTGTTCGACGAGTTCCCGCGCCTGCAGGTCGCTCTGGTCGAGGCGTGCCTGTCCTGGTCAGGGCCGCTGCAGTGGGCGATGGACGCTGCGTACGAGGTGGCCGGCAACGACGCGCCGCAGCTGACCAGGCTCCCCTCGGAGTATTTCCGCGAGCACTTCTGGCTGAGCACGCAGCCGATCGAGGAGCCGGACAACCCGCGGCACCTCGTCCAGGCGATCGAGTTCGCTCAGATGACGGACCGGGTCATGTTCTCCTCGGACTACCCGCACTGGGACTTCGACTCCCCGCTGAGGGCGCTGCCCGCCGCGATGCCGCGGGAGATGCGGAGCAAGATCATGGGCGAGAACGCCGCGCGCCTGTACGCGAGGCGTCTGAGCCGCTGCTGAGCGGTCATGATGTCGCCGGGATCGTGATGTCGAAGAAGGCTGCGGCGTTCTGCCGCAGGACCGCCTCACGGCCCTCCTCGCCGAGGACGCCGAGGAGGCTGCCGAGCGCGTCGTTCCCGTGATCATGCGGGTAGTCGCTGGAGTAGACCAGCAGGTTCTCGGCGTCGAGCATCTCGGCTAGCTGGGCCAGCTCGGTCACGGGCGTGCGGCCGGGAATGAGGGTCGGGCTCGTCGTCGCCCGGAAGTGGTTGCGCACGTAAACGGATGGCTTGTCACGCACCCAGGGGGTCTCTCGCCAGAGCGCCTTCCAGTCCTTGTCGAAGCGCCACAGCAGCGAGGGGAGCCAGGCGAAACCGAGTTCGGCAAGGCACACGCGCAGGTCCGGGTACCGGTCGAAGACACCCTCGGCGATGAGGCTGAGGACCTGATTCGGCGCGACGATCTGGGAGTTGTAGAGGTAGTCCTCGTAGTAGGTCGCCGCGGTCCCCGTTGCCGTCGGCGCCATGCCCCAGCCGCCCCACGCATGCAGGGTGATCGGCAGCCGGTTCCGGCTGGCCGCCTCGTGGATCGCGCGGTATCTGACGTTCCCCCAGGGCGACTCGCTCCGCACCGGCAGGAGTACCTGCACGTAGCGGCGGTCGCTGCCGAGCCGGTCGATCTCGTCCGCAGCAGCTTCCGGATGAAAGGCAGGCACGACGATGCTGCCGTGCAGCCGCTCGTCGCGATCGAGGAACTCTGCCCGCATCCAGTTGTTGATCGCCGTCGTCATCGCCGCCTCGAAGTACGGATTGCGGCTGCCCTGGAAGGTCGCGACGCAGGTCAGGATCACCGCGAGCGGCTGATAGGGATCGAGGAGCTGAGCATTCAGTTCCTCGTAGGTGTGCGGCGGGAAGCTGCCCGCTGCGCGAGCCTCGGGGCGCGCCGACATCGGCTCGCTCTCGGGATACAGGCGGTGGGCGACACCGAGGTACCCGCTGCGAATGAACTCGTGCCAGTAGGGCGCGAGATAGCCGAGCAGCCGGTCCATCGAAGGCGGCTCGACGTGGACGTCGCAGTCGATCGCGCCGGACTCGATCGCGCTCATCTCGGCCTCTTCTCAGCCGACCTCGCGGAGGCTCCCGGTTTCCACCTCGAAAACGAAGCCGCGGACTTCGCGGGTACGAGTGAGGAACGGGCACGCTTTCACCCGGGCAATCGACTTCCTGACGTCAGCATCGAGATCACTGAATGCCAGCGAGGCCCAGCGCGGCTTGCGACCGGTCTCGGCCTCGAGCCTGGCCTTGAAGTCAGAGTTCGTGAACGTCTGCATGCCGCACTGGGAGTGGTGGATCAGGATGATCTCCGTCGTGCCCAGCTCGTGCTGACTGATGGTCAGCGACCGGAGCACGTCCTCGGTCACCTCGCCACCTGCGTTTCGCAGCACGTGTGCCCGGCCCGGCGCCAGGCCCAGCAGTGCATAGACGTCCATGCGTGCGTCCATGCACGCGACCACGGCCACCCCAGCGAAGGCCGCCCGGGCACTGAACCGGGGAACGCGCGGGCATAACGCTCGTTGTTCCCCAGCAGGGTGTCTGTCGCCGACATCGCAGCCGTCCTCTCGTCGCCTCCGCCGCAGGATCCGCCCGACCGGAACCAGGTCCGTGGCCGCCGCGATGGTAGCGGGTGATTAACTCGCTGCCGTAACGATCTCGGAACGCGGCGCCCTTAGGTTGAGGCCGTGAACACGATGGTGTTATCCCGCACGGCCCGGCTCGTGGCGCCGCTGCTGGCTATCGCGCTGGGTGTCATCACGGTCGCGCTCGATCTGGCCGCGGTGCCGCTTGACAGCCTCGCACACCAGGGCGGCACTGGCGGACCGGTGGCCGACGGCTTCGCCGTCGCCGCCGCCGTGATCCCCACGGCCGCGGTTGGCACCCTGCTTGCCCTGCGCCGTCCGGGCAATCCCATCGGCTGGCTGCTGCTGGCGGTGCTCGTCGTGGGGTTCAGCCCCACCAGCGAGTACACCGTCCTGGACTACCGGATGCACCACGGGATGCTGCCGCTGGGCTGGGCGGCCGTCGCCCTCCAGGGAAGCTGGCCGATGTTCCTGTTCTTGGTGGCTATCTTGCTGTGGTTGTTCCCCGACGGCAGGCTGCCAGCGGGCAGGTGGCGGCCCCGTCCGTGGTCATCGCCGTCACCGGGCTGCTGATCTGCCTGGCAGCGTCGAGCAGCGGCGTGCAGGTCCTGGCGGCGCACGACGTGCGAATCGGCGCTAATGGCGACCTCACCAACCCGACGACTGGCCTGCAGACTCTGTTGTTCGGCGCGGTGATCGTCGGAGCACTGGCCAGCTGGGTGGCCTGGCTGGCGCTCCAGATTCCCGCCTACCGGCGCGCCGGCGGCGAGCGTCGCCAGCAGCTCAAGTGGCTGTACAGCGGCGCGGCCATTTTCGTGGCGTCGTTGCTCATCGGCGTATTTATCGTCCTCGTGGCCATGGGCGAGGCGCCCGGGTGGGGCACTCAGCCCGCAGTCAACGACCTGACCACCCTGTCGGCGAGCGCCCTGCCGGCCTGCATTGGCGTGGCGGTACTGAGATACCGGCTGTATGAGATCGACCGCATCATCAGCCGCGTCGTCGCTTACACGATCATTACGGCCGTGCTGGCCGGCGTGTTCGCCGGGCTCGTGGTGCTATCGACCGTGGTGCTCCCCATTAAGACCCCGGTGGCGATCGCGGCCGCCACGCTGGTTGTCGCCTCCCTCTTCGCCCCGTTGCGACGGCGGGTCCAGCACGCTGTCGATCGCCGGTTCAACCGAGCGCGCTACAACGCAGAGGCCGTCGTGGCCGCGTTCGCCGCCCGGGTGGTGCAGACCGTGGATCTGGAAATGGTGCAGAACGATCTCATCGGCGTCGTTCAGGAGACCTTCGAGCCCACCCGGGCATCGGTGTGGCTCTCCAGGGCTCGGCCGGAGCCGTCCGCCCCTCGTCCGCCGCCGGCCTGAAAATCACACCGGCCCGAAGCAACCCCGTTCCGTCCCGTTTCGCGGACACTAGTACGCACGGATTGTCTGCAACGGACAGAAGGGCAGGGCATGGCGAAGAGGAAGGTCGCCATCCGGGTGCCGAAGCGGGCCCTGGACCAGACCGCGGCCCACGACTGGTCATACGAGCTTGAGGCCCTGGCGCCGATCGCCGACATCGTCGAGATCGCCGCCGACACCCGCGCCGAGTTCGCCGCGGCGCGTCCGCGACGCTGGACGCCATCATCACCTCGTGGGGCCTGCGCATCGACGCAGGAGATCATCGACGCTCTGGACACAGTGCGTGGTGATCGGCGTCGGCAGCGTCGGCGTGGACATGGTCGACGTCGCGGCGGCCACCGCGGCGGGCATCGTCGTCACCAACGTCCCCGACGTCTTCATCGAGGAGGTCGCCGACCACGCCATGATGCTGCTGCTCGACGTGGCGCGGATGACGCCGTTGATGGCCGCGCATGGCCCGCGAGGGCGAGTGGTACCAGGCCCGGCCGCATCCTCGAGCCGTCGCCCCGCCTGCTCGGGTCAGACCCTCGGGCTGTACGCGTTCGGCAACGTGGCCCGGTGCACGGCCCGCCGGGCCAAGGCGTTCGGCCTGCGCGTGATCGCCTACGACCCCTACGTCAGCGAGCTGGAGATCACCGGCGCCGGGGTGGAGCCGGTGGGCTTCGGCGAGCTGCTGGAGCGCAGCGACTTCCTGTCCATCCACGCCCCGCACAACGCCGAGACCGAGCACGCCATCGACGCCGCCGCCCTGAGCCGGATGAAGCCGACCGCCGTCGTCATCAACACCGCGCGCGGCCCGATCATCGATGAGCAGGCCCTGATCGAGGCGCTGCGCGACGGGGTCATCGCCGGGGCCGGCCTCGACGTGCTCGAGCGGGAGCCGCGCGCTGCCGGACAACCCGCTGCTCACCATGGACAATGTGGTGGTGACGCCGCACGTGGCCTCGGCCACCACCCGGATGCGGCCGGAGACCCGCCGCCGCGTCGGCCGCGAGGTGGCCCTGGTGCTGCGCGGCCGCTGGCCGATGAGCTGTGTCAATCCGACCGTGCTGCCGCGCGCCGATGCTCGAACGGTGGCAGCCCTACCCGATGAACAGGGGACCGAACCGATGAACGTCGCCAGCGCCATCGCCCGGGCCATGAAGGCCGAGGGTGTCGACATCCTCTTCGCCTACCCGGTGAACCCGCTGATCGAGGCGGCGGCCGCAGGAGGATATCCGGACGGTCATCGTGCGCCAGGAGCGCACCGGCCTGCACATGGCCGACGCCTACTCCCGGGTGACCTCCGGCGACAAGATCGGGGTGTTCTGCATGCAGCACGGCCCCGGCGCGGAGAACGCCTTCGGCGGCGTGGCCCAGGCCTTCTCCGAGTCGGTGCCGATCCTGGTCGTCCCCGGCGGCTATCCCGCGGCACCTGGCCAACCTACTACCCGAACTTCAACTCCAGTCCTGAACATGCGGCACGTCACCAAGTGGGCCGAGCCGGTCACCACCGGCCGGGCCGTCCCCGACGTTGTGCGCCGGGCCTTCTTCCAGCTGCGCAACGGCCGGCCCGGCCCGGTGCTCATCGAGGTGCCGGCCGATCTGTGGAACGAGGAGGTCCCCGACGACTGGGTCCACACGCCCAGCTTCACGGCGCGAAGAGCGCCCTGACCCGGCCGACGTCGCCGACGGCCGCCCAGGTACTGGCCGGCGCCGAGCGCCCGGTGATCTACGCGGGCCAGGGCGTGCACTACGCCAAGGCGTGGGCCGAGCTGCGGACGCTGGCCGAGACGCTGGAACATCCCGGTGACCACGTCGATCGAGGGCAAGAGCGCCTTCCCCGAGAACCATCCGCTGTCGCTCGGCAGCGGCGGCCGGGCCAATCCCCGGCCGGTCAAGCGCTTCCTGGCCGAGGCCGACGTGATCCTCGGAGTCGGCTGCAGCTTCGCTCTCGACCGGCTTCGGCGTCGGCATGCCGTACGGGCAAGACGATCATCCACGCCACGCTCGACCCGATGGATCTCAACAAGGACGTCGCCGTCCAGCATCGCGCCTGATCGGGTGACGCCAAGCTGACCCTGGCCGCGCTGAGCCAGGCGATGGCCGGGATCGACAGGTCGACGGCCGACGGCCCGGCGAGGATGTTCCCGCGCCGGATCGCCGAGCTGCGCGACAGCCTGGCTGGCCGAGTGGGCGCCGAAGCTGACCAGCGACGCCGCGCCGATCAACCCGTACCGGGTGATCGCCGAGCTGAACCGCATGGTGGACAAGGACCGGACGATCATCACCCACGACGCCGGGAGCCCGCGGGACCAGATGACGCCGTTCTGGGAGTCGACCGCACCGCTCACTACATCGGCTGGGGCAAGACCACCCAGCTGGGCTACGGCCTCGGCCTGGCCATGGGCGCCAAGCTGGCCAGGCCCGACCACCTGTGCATCAACGTCTGGGGAGACGCGGCCATCGGCTTCACCGGCATGGACCTGGAGACCGCGGCGCGGGAGCGGATCCCGATCCTGTCGATCCTGTTCAACAACTTCTCGATGGCCATCGAGATCCCGATCATGCCGGTCTCGCAGGCCAAGTACGGGCCGACCGACATCTCCGGCAACTACGCCGACATGGCCGAGCCTCGCTCGGCTGCTACGGCGAGCGGATCACCGACCCGGGCGAGATCGTCGCCGCCCTCAAGCGCGGCATCGCCGCCACCGAGGAGGGCCGGCCCGCGCTGCTCGAGTTCATCACCGACAAGGAGACCACCATCTCCAACGAGTAAGTGCGCACGGTATGGCCTAGGTTGAGCTAGTGACCGTCACCCCCGATGGAAGGCCGGTGTCGATGAAGCTGCCTTACTTCGAGTACGAGGCGCCTGCGACTGTTGCGGAAGCTGTCGAGCTGCTGACGAAGCACCAGGACGAGGCGAGCGTGCTCGCCGGCGGGCAGAGCCTGATCCCGTTGCTGGCGCTCCGTCTCGCGCGGCCCGCACTGCTCATCGACATCAACGGCCTGGGTGAGCTGTCCGGGGTAACGGTGGCGGACGGCCGGGTGGCTATCGGCGCGATGACGCGCGAGTATGCCGCCGAAGAATCGGAGACGGTCGCCGAGACCGTGCCGCTGCTGGCGGCAGCTCTGCCATTGATCGGGCATGAGGCGATCCGCAGCCGCGGCACGATAGGAGGCAGCCTGGCGCATGCCGATCCGGCGGCGGAGCTGCCGGCCGTTGCCCTGGCCCTCGATGCGGAGTTCGTGGTGCGCAGCCAGTCCGGGGACCGTGTTATCCCGGCGGAGGAGTGGTTCGAGGGCTACCTGACCACCGCACGCAGCGCCGACGAGATCCTGGTCGAGGTCCGCTTCCCGACAGCGGCACAAGGCACGGGCGTCGCCTTCCAGGAGGTTGCCCGGCGCCACGGCGATTTCGCCATCGCTGGTATCGCGGCGTCACTGACGGTTGCCGACGGCACGATCAAAGATGCAAGGCTGGCGTTTGCCGGCGTCTCCGACGTACCAGTCCGCGCCGCCGCGGCGGAGGAACTCCTTGTCGGCGAGAGGCCGTCATCGAGTCTGTTCGAGGAGGCTGCCCGGCTGGCGACCGCTGATCTCAACCCGCCGGCCGATCTGCACGGGTCGTCAGGTTATCGGAAACAGATCGCCGCTACCTTGGTCCGCCGCGGACTGCAAACTGCGGCAGACAACGTCAGCGAGAGGCAGTGAACAGAGTGGACATCACGCTGAGGGTGAACGGTGCGACGCGAACTGGCTCGGCGGAGGCTCGCAAGACGCTGGCGGACTTCCTGCGAGATGACCTCGATCTCACCGGTACCCACGTCGGCTGCGAGCACGGGGTCTGCGGCGCGTGCACGATCATCGTCGATGGCAGGCCGGTGCGCTCCTGCCTGATGCTGGCTGTCCAGGCCGCCGGCAGTGAGGTCACCACGGTCGAGGGGCTAGCGCCCGAGGGCGCGCTCGGCACGCTGCAGCAGGCGATGTGGGACGCGCACAGCTTCCAGTGCGGATTCTGCACGCCAGGGTTCGTCATGCAGGCCACGGCGTTCCTCAGCGCGCACCCTGATGCCGACGAGCAGCAGATCAGGGAAGCACTGTCCGGCAACATCTGTCGCTGCACCGGCTACCAGAGCATCATCGACGGCGTCCTGCTCGCTGCCGAGCGGAACCGTCAAGGCTGACCGAGGGAGTGTGCAATGGCTCAGATCGCGGCCGAGCGGTACACCGGCGCCAGTATCAAGCGGTCGGAGGATCCTCGCATCCTGACCGGCAGGGGTCGTTACGTCGATGACATCAAGCTGCCCGGAATGCTGTATGCCGCCTTCGTGCGCTCGCCGCTGGCGCATGCCCTGGTGCTCGAGGTGGATGTCTCGGCCGCGCAGGCCCTGCCGGGAGTCGTCGCGGTGCTCACCGGTGCCGACGTGGAGGCGATGACGATCCCTGGCGCCGATCTGCTGCAGGTGTTCTTCGGCGGCGGCGGGCCCACGCCCGAATTCAGTCTGCTGGCGACCGACAAGGTGCGATTCGTCGGCGACCCGGTGGCCGTTGTCATCGCTGAGAGCCGCTACCTCGCTGAGGACGGCTGTGACCTGGTCGAGGTCAGCTATGACGATCTGCCCCCCGTCGCGAGCGCCGTCAGTGCCCTCGATCCGGCCAGCGCGCCGCTGTTCGCGAATCTTGGCGACAACATTGTCGGTCCGCATAAGCGCGGCGAGTACGGCGACGTCGCCGCGACCTTCGCGGGTGCCGACCGGGTCGCTGAGTTCCGCATCGACGTGCACCGCCACCAGAATGTGCCGATGGAAGGCCGCGGTTGCGTCGCGAGCCATGATGCCGGCTTGGGTGTCCTGACCGTGTACGCAGCGACGCAGAGCGTCCACGCCACCAGAATGGGCGTCGCCATGCGTCTGGGCATGGAACACGACAAGGTGCGCGTCATAGCCGGTGACATCGGTGGCTCGTTCGGCCTGAAGATCGGCGCCTCCCGGGAGGAATGCGCCGTCGCGGCCGCGTCGCGCGCTCTCGGCCGGCCGGTCAAGTGGGTCGAGGATCGCGGCGAGAACCTCACCGCATCCGGGCAGGCACGTGAGGAGAGCTTCGACGTCCGGGCTGCCGTCAGCAACGACGGGGATCTGCTGGGACTGGACGTCGCAGTCGTCATTGACACCGGCGCCTACCCGGTCATGGGCACCACGGTTGCGGCGACCATGGAGGCGATGCTGCCAGGTCCGTACCAGCTCAGGGCACTCGGCTTCGAGTCCACAGCGGTCGCGACGAACAAGGCGTCCTACGTCGCTTACCGCGGCCCATGGGCGTCCGAGACGTTCGTGCGGGAACGCGTCATCGACCTGCTGGCGAAGGACCTGGGTCTCGATCCGCTCGAGATCAGGCTGCGCAACGCCGCGCCGCGTACCGATCCGCCGGCCACCATGATCACCGGGCGTCCGCTGGTCGGAGTCACCACGAAGGAATCACTGGAGCGCGTCGCCCAGCTGGTGGATATACCGGCCTTCCGGCGCCGCCAGGCCGAGGAGCGAGCCCGGGGCCGTTACCTCGGCCTCGGGCTCGCCACCTTCATCGAGGCCGCTCCTGGCCCGCGTCCGCCCGGGGGACCGCAGGGCCCGATGGGTGTGGAGTCCATGCGCCTTCGGCTCGAGGAGGACGGCATCGTGACGCTGTTCACCGGCCAGATGCCGCACGGGCAGAGCCACCAGACCACCCTCGCTCAGATCGCCGCCGACGAGTTCGGCGTGCCCTTCGAGCAGGTCCGCGTCGTCGTCGGCGACACCGACGTCGTTCCGTTCGGACTGACCGGCGGCAGTCGGTCGGCCACCATGGCCGGAGGCGTGGCGCTGCACGGCGCCCGGCAGCTCAAGGTCAAGGTGCTCGATTTCGCCTCGCACCTCATGGAGGCCAGCACCAGGGACCTCGAGATCAGGGACGGCAAGGTGTCGGTGCGCGGTGATCCCGCGAGCGCGATCACAGTCGAACAGGTCGCGCGGCAGGCGGTGACGGGCGAGTTCGGCGAGGACGTGGACACTGATCTGGCGGTCGAGGCCACCTTCGACGGCGGCGAAGGCGGCTGGTCCGGCGGCACGCACTGCGCCATCGTCGACGTCGATGTCGAGACGGGCATCGTGCAGGTCGAGCGGTACGTCGCGGTCGAGGACTGCGGCGCGCTCATCAATCCCGCAGTTGTCGAGGGCCAGATCCGGGGCGGCGTCGCGCAGGGCATCGGCGCCGTTCTGCTCGAGCGGTCGGCGTACGACGAGGACGGCAACTTCCAGTCCGCCACCTTCATGGACTACCTGCTGCCGACCGCCTGTGACGTTCCGAGGATCGAGATCGAGCACCTGGAAACGGTGCCACTCGATGCCGACGTTAACTTCCGCGGCGTGGGCGAGGGCGGCATGATCGTGGCGCCGCCGACGATCGTCAGCGCGATCGAGGACGCGCTCGCGCCGTTCGGCGTCCGGATCTACGAGCAGCACCTTCCTCCGGCCCGGATCCTGGAGCTCATCGCCGCGGCAGAGCGGAGCTAGTACCGAGCGCGACGTCGGGCACCGGCGTCATCGGCGCTATCCAGCCGGAGACTCGGCCAGGCTGGCCTGCGTCGACCGTCGATGCCACTGGAAACAGCCACAGCGACAGCGCCATCGCGGCCGCGCACGCGATCGCCAGAGTACGGTGCACGCGAAACCGGTCGGCGATGCTGCCGACCACCGGAGCGGCAAACGCCCCGAGGTTGAACGCGCCCATCACCAGGCCAACGTGCCCGATGCCATCACGGCTCGCCGCCAGCGGTAGCAAGATCGGGGTGAGGCCCAGCGCAGCGCCGTTCAGCAGCGCAACCGGGGCGAACCACGGCTCGATCAGCCGCAGCCCGCCGGCTCGCACCAGGACCGCGAGCTCACCGCCGCGGATGGAGTCGGGCATCAACTCGTGATCGTAGCGATAACCCGGAGGGGCGATGCCAGCGAACACACGTCAGCAGGAGATCAAGGACGCGTTCATTGCAGCGGCTGGCACGTGGGACGAGGGGTGGGAGGGCGTGCTCCAGCTCGACCCGGAATTCCTGCAGGCCTATCTGGAGTTCGCCCAGGTACCTGCTCGCAAGCATCACCTCGACGCGAAGAGTCGTGCGCTGATCGGCCTGGTGGTCAATGCGGCGGTGACCCACCTGCACGGGCCTGCGGCACGACAAAACATCAGGGCGGCGCTGCAAGCCGGAGCGTCGACAGCGGAGATCATGGAGGTACTGGAGTGCACCGCGACGCTCAGCATCCATGCGATGAACGTGGGAGTGCCCGTCTTGACGGAGGTGCTGGCGGAACGCGGCATGCGTACCGAGCCAGCTCCGCTGGACGACTATCAGCGGCGGCTGAAGGAAGAGTTCACGGTCAGCCGCGGGTACTGGCACTCCACCTGGGACGAGCTGCTGGAACTCGATCCCGAGTTGTTTGACGCCTATACCGAGTTCTCCTCATACCCCTGGAAGAACGGGTCGCTCAGCCCGAAGCTGCGTGAGTTCGTCTACCTGGCCTTCGACACCTCGGCGACCCATCTGTATCGCGTCGGGCTCAAGCTGCACATCGAGAACGCACTTGGCTACGGGGCGACCGTCGTCGAGATTCTCGAAGTCATGGAGATTGCCAGCAGCATCGGGATGCAGTCGCTGACACTTGCGGCACCGATCCTGCTCGAAGAGGCAGCCGCCCTGACTCCCGACGCCGAGCCCTAGATCTGCACCGAGCGCGCCGTGAGTTCTGCGGCGAGGATCGGGACTGCAGTCGTCACCGCGTGTATGCCGATCATGCTCGCGATCTCCATGACCTCGAGCACCTGCTCGGGGGTCGCCCCGTGGTCGAGTGCGTTCTCAGATGTGCAGCTTGGTTCCCGGCACGTACAGGTGCGTGGCCGCGATGTCGTAGGAGATATAGATGAGTTCCTTCTCAGCAGCGGATAGCGGCCCGGTGCGCCAGGGCACGGCGGAAAACTCCAGGTATGCCTCGAACATTTCCGGATCGAGCTCCAGCATGTCGTTCCAGAAGTCGTGCCAGTAGCCGCGAACCCGGGTGAATTCTGTCCTGAGTCGCAGCTGATCCTCAGTCAGCGGAGCCGGACCGGTGCGGCCCCGCTCTTCCAGCACCTCCACCAGCAGCGGCACGCCGACGTTCATGGTATGGATGCCCAGAGTCGCGGCGAGTTCGAGTACTTCCATGATCTCCGCGGGCGTTGCGCCGAAGTCGAGAGCCGCCTTGATGTGCGGCAGGATGCCGGGGACGTGGAGGTGGGTCGCCGCGGCATTCACGGAGATATAGCAGAGTTCCTTGAACCGGTCGGACAGATGGCTCTTGCGCCAGGGCACCGTGTACATGCCAAGGTAGGCCGCGACGAAGTCCGGGTCGATGCGCAGCACGGTGTCCCACGGCTCACCCCAGCTACCCCGGGCCGCGACAAAGGCGTCCTTGATCTCCTGCTGTCGGGCAGTCAGCTCCATGCGAACGATGTCCTCTACTTCAGGCGGGCCTCATCGCCTCGTCGGTGCGGTGTCTCCGCCCGATAACCCTTGCACAACGATGGCGGCGAGCCGTTGACCCTCCGGACGGGGCCGGCATAACGTTTGACACATCAAAGGGGGGCCTGACCGGCAAATGTAGAAGGAGGCCGGAATGTCGGCTCCCACGCAGTGCGCACGGCGGAAGGTTTCTTCGGGAAAGTTAATCGCGTCGGCAACGGTGGCGGCCCTGTCGCTCGTGCTGGCCGCGTGCTCGTCGACAGCGGCGCCGAAGGCCACCACAACACCCCAGGCTGGCGGGACTCTCACGGTGGCGTTCCCGAACGCGGTTGACGCCCTCGATCCCACCACGGGCACCACGTTCGTCGGGCGTATCGTCTTCGCGAACATGTGCCTGGGCTTGTACGGCATCAACAGTCAGGAGCAGGTGGCGCCGGTCCTCGCGTCCTCCTTGCCGACCATCAGTGACGGTGGCTTGCTGTACACCATTCACCTGCGCTCTGGCGTCAAGTTCAACGACGGCACTGCTTTCAATGCCCAGGCCGTGAAGACGTCCTTGGACCGGGACCTGACATTGCCGACGTCGGCTCGCACGGTAGAACTGAAGGCGGTCCAGAGCGTCGACGCCGTGAACAGCTCGACGGTCGAGATTCATCTCAAGCAGCCCTACTCTCCGCTGACCACGATCCTTGCCGACAGATCAGGAATCGTGATGTCGCCGACCGCGCTCGCGCGCGAGGGCGCCAACTTCTCGCACGATCCGATCTGCGTGGGTCCCTACGCCTTCCAGTCGCGCCCGTCGCTCAATCAGATCAACCTCGTGCCCTCCAAGTACTTCTATGGAGGCAAGGCGCAGTACAGCAAGATTGTGTTCACCGTCATCACCGACCCCTCGACCTGTTACTCGGACCTGCTGTCGGGAGCGATCAGCCTCGCAGCACCAGGCTGTCTCGCACCGAATAACTACACGGCGCTGACGAAGAACTCCTCGTTCGTGGCAAAGAGCCTCATCTCGCCGGGCTACGCGGGCCTCGACATCAACGTCTCCAACGGAGCGGGAGATACCAAGCCAGCGGCACCGGCCAACAACCCGCTCGCGACGCACGCCACGCTGCGACAGGCTCTCGCTCTCACCATCGACCGGGCCGCTATCAACAAGGTCATCTTCGACAACGTCGACCAGCCGGCCTGCGGGCCGATCAGTCCGCTGAGCCCGTACTACACCAAGGTGAGCTGTCCGGGACCTGACGTCACGAAGGCGAAGCAGCTGGTGTCCGCCTCCGGCGTGCCGACCCCGATCAACCTCACCCTGATGGTCCCGACCGGCTCACTGAATGTGGAGGAGGGTGAGCTCATCGCCGCTGAGGCGAAGCCAGCCGGCTTCAACATCACGGTCCAGCCCACCGAGTTCACGACGGCACTCACGAATGCCGCGGCCGGCAACTACCAGCTCTTCACTATCGGGTGGTCCGGGCGAGTCGATCCCGACCAGGACACGACGGCCTTCTACACCCAGGGCAACCCGAATGACTACACGGGTGCGGCGCCAGCCTCTGTCCTGACGCCGTTGGCCCAGGCCGACCGGACGACGAACATCGCGCAGCGCAAGACGCTCTACTCCCAGGCAGTGACTGCCATGAACCAGTGGGGCGGGATCATCTACCTGTTCTCCACTACCAACCAACTCGCCTACCAGAAGTCCGAAACGGGCGGCGTGCTCTTCACTCCCGATGGCCTCTTGCACTTTGCGCCGGCTGCGGTCAGCTAGCGGCCAGCGCGGCCAGCGCGGCAGGAACCTGCCGCGCTGGCCGCGGTCGCGGATGATGGCTGCCAGATGAAGATCTATGTGCTGCGCCGGCTGGGCGTGTCCGTTTTCACGCTTGTCATCGCGTCCATGCTGGTGTTCCTCGGCGTGCGCGCGATCCCAGGCAATCCGGCTATCGCGCTGACTGGCAATGCCTCTCTTTCTCCTGCCGCGATCGCGGCCATCGAGAGGCAGTACGGGCTGAACCATCCGCTGCCCGTGCAGTACGTTGACTGGCTGCACCAGCTCCTGACCGGGAATCTAGGCTCGTCGCCGGTCACCGGAATGTCAGTAACAACCGAACTAGCGAGCGCGTTTCCGATAACGGTCGAGCTGACTATCCTCGCGATGCTGATCGGCATTATCCTCGGCGTTCCCGCCGGGATCATCGCAGCCGTCCGGAGGGGCAAGCCAGCTGACTATGCGGGTAACGCAGTCGCGCTCTTTGGCCTGTCCATTCCCAGCTTCTGGTTTGGCATCCTTCTCATTCTTATCTTCGCGGTGAAACTGCACGTCCTGCCCGCCTCGAGCTACGTTTCTTTCTTGTCGTCGCCAGGATCGAACCTCACCCACATGGTGATGCCGGCGTTCGTGCTCGGCACCGGCGTAGCCGCGGTCATCATGCGCCAGATGCGGTCCGCGATGCTCGAGGCACTGAGAGCCGACTATGTGCGGACCGCGCGCGCAAAGGGACTCCCGGAGACGTCGGTCGTGCTCAAGCACGCGCTCCGCAACAGCCTGGTCACCGTGGCGACGGTCATCGGACTCCAGATCGGAGCCCTGCTCTCCGGGGTGGCCGTGACCGAGAACGTCTTCGGGCTGTCCGGTGTCGGAGATCTGACGATCAACGCGGTCTTCCAGCGCGACTATCCGACGATCCAGGCAGTGGCGCTGATCACTGCCGCCGTGGTCATCGCGATCAACTTCGCCATGGACTTCCTGTATGCATTCTTGAGCCCCAGGGTTCGGATTGAGGGAGACGCATCATGAGCCTGACCATCGCGCCCGACCCTGCGGCGATGCTCGAGGTGGCGGCGCGCTCCGGCCGGCGCTGGTGGCGGCGGCTGTTGCAGCGCCCCCCGGCGGTGATCGGCCTCGCGGGTGTGGCTGTCGTGGTTATCGCTGCAGTCTTTGCTCCGCTGTTGGCCCCCTATTCGCCGGTGACAGTAGATACCGCGAATTTCCTGGTGCCACCGTTCAGCCCAGGACACCTGCTGGGAACCGACGAGCTCGGACGGGACGTACTCTCGCGGCTCATCTACGGCTCTCAGCCCACGCTCGAGGTGGGCGTGGTTGCGACCGGCCTCGCGCTGGTCGTTGGCGTGCCATTCGGGCTGGTGTCGGGCTATTACCGCGGTGTCGCGGACATGGTCGCGATGCGGGTCACCGACGTCGTGCTCGCCTTTCCGTTCCTCCTCCTGGCGGTCGGCTTCGCGGCCATCTTCGGCCCTTCCTTGCCGAACGTCGTCGTCGCGCTAGGGATCGCGTCGCTGCCCGGCTTCGTCCGGATCGCCCGAGCCGAGGCGATGGCTCTCCGCGAGCAGGACTACGTCCAGGCGGCGATCGTCACCGGTGTGCGAGACCGGGTGATTCTTTTCCGCCATCTCCTGCCCAATATGACCGGACCGATTCTGGTGCAGGCGACGCTGACCATTCCGGGGGCGATCCTCGGTTCTGCGCTGCTTTCTTATCTCGGCCTCGGCGAGCGGCCACCGACCGCATCCTGGGGAACCATGCTCGCGGACGCTCAGAACCATCTCTTCGATGACCCGTGGCTGGCGATACTGCCCGGCCTGGCGATCTTCCTCACGACGCTGTGTTTCAATCTCCTGGGTGATGGACTCCGGGACCTCTTTGACCCGGCGCTGAACTGACATGCCGGACGTCCTGGAAGTCGAGAATCTCCAGGTCCGGCTTTTCGACCGGACGGGTCCGGTCGTTGCCGTTCGCGGGGTCAGCCTCTCGGTCAGACGGGGCGAGGTCGTCGCGCTGGTTGGCGAGTCTGGCTGTGGCAAGTCGGTCACGGCGCTGTCGGTGCTGAGGCTCCTGCCGCCGGACGCGGAGGTTTCCGGCTCGATCCGGCTGGACGGGCATGATGTGCTCGAGCTCAGCCCGGCACAGCTGCGGACGATCCGGGGCGGCGACGTCGCCATGGTTTTCCAGGAGCCCATGACGTCCCTGAATCCGGCTTTCAGCGTCGGAAACCAGATAGCCGAGGTGCTGCGACTGCACCAGCGTTTGCAGGGTGCGCAGGCGAGCGCGCGTGCGCTGGAACTGATGCGCATGGTCGGTATCGGCGATGCGGAAAAGCGGCTCCGGTCTTTCCCGCACGAACTCTCCGGCGGCATGCGCCAGCGGGTCATGATCGCGATGGCACTGGCGGGCGAGCCGAAGCTGCTCATCCTCGATGAGCCGACCACTGCCCTGGATGTCACCACCCAGGCGCAGATCCTCGACATCGTGCGCGATCTGCGCGCGCGTACCGGCATGGCAATCCTGCTCATCACCCACGATCTCGGCGTGGTCGCCGACATCGCGGACCGGGTGGTCGTGATGTACGCGGGTGCCAAGGTGGAGGAAGCCGACGTGTACGACCTGTTCCAGGCTCCGCGACATCCGTACGCCGCGGGCCTGCTGGGGGCGCTGCCTGGCTCCGCTCTGGCCCGGCGGGAGGCGGGCGTGCTGCGCCTGGCCGAGATCCCGGGAATGGTACCGGTGCTTCGCGCGCCGCTCGAAAGCTGCGCCTTCGCGCCACGGTGCCCGAGCGCGACCGATCAGTGCCGCACGCAGCCCCCGCTGCTCGAGCTCTGCGGCCCGGGCACCGATCACGCGGTGGCGTGCTTCCATCCTGAGACGGCCGCGGTCCCCGCATGAGTGACGCGCTGCTGGAGGTGGACAGCCTCGTCATGGAGTTCCGGTCGCGGCGCGGAGCGGGCGGCGGCCGGGTTCACGCGGTGCGCGGCGTGAGCTTCACCATCGGAAAGGGAGAGATTCTCGGGCTGGTCGGCGAGACCGGCTCTGGCAAGACCACGGTGGGCAAGTGCATTGTCCGGCTGCTCAGCCCGAGTGCCGGCACGGTGAAGTTCGACGGCCATGACATCACGCGCGTGCCCCGGGGCAGTCTGCGTCGGCTTCGGGCGCGCATTCAGATGGTCTTCCAGGATCCCTATTCGTCACTTGACCCGCGGATGACGGTGGCGCAGATCGTTGCCGAGCCGCTGCAAGCACACACCGCTGACTCGAGAGACGGGATTCGTGCGCGCGCCGCGAAGGCGATCGAGCGCGTCGGACTGCCCGCCCCGGTTCTCAAACGACTCCCGCATGAGCTGTCGGGCGGCCAGCGTCAGCGTGTGGGTCTTGCCAGGGCACTGGTGCTGGAGCCGGAACTGCTCATAGCGGATGAGCCAGTCTCGGCCCTCGACGTGTCCGTCCGGGCCGGCATCCTCAACCTCCTGGCCGACCTGCAGCGGTCGATGGGGTTCTCCTGCCTGTTCATCACCCACGACCTGTCGGTGGCCGAATTTCTGTGCGACCGGGTGGCGGTCATGTATCTGGGCGAGATCGTCGAAGTGGGCACTCGCGATGAGCTGTTCGCGGACCCGCGTCATCCCTACACCCAGTCGCTGCTCGCGGCGGCGCCGGTGCCGGACCCCGTGCAGCAGCGCCAGCGTTCTGGGGTGCGGCTGACCGGTGAGCCGGCCAGCAATGTAGCGCCCCCTCCGGGCTGCGGCCTGCACCCCCGCTGCCCGCTGGCCGATGAGCGCTGCGTCACTGAAGCGCCGGGTTTCACGATCGTGTCGGGCTCCGGGCACATGGCCAGATGTCACCGCGTGGAAGAGCAGCTGTCGTGACTAGCCGCGACCCCCGCACGCCTGGTATGTCCTCGCGGTACAAACGCACTCAATGGCTCGGTGTGCCATATCGGCCTGACCATTCAGATTGGCCGCAGGAAAAGCGCGGCAGGCTAGGAGCCTGGTTCACATCGGTCGGCGGGGCCCTTGCATCTGTGGCGACGATCGTCCCTGGCCTGGCGTCCGTTCTGGCCGCCGACCGGACCACCCGGGTCAACCAGCTCACGATTGTGGTGCGGCAGCAGCAGCAGCAGCAGATCAAGCAGGTCCAGCAGGCTAGTAAAGCCCAGCAGGCCAGCGGGGCGACGGTCGCGTCCGGGGCCAGCGGCGGCGCCTCCGGGCAGGGCAGCGCTTACCTGTCGGCGCTGCAGCCGACGGTGGACCATTGGGATTTCTCGACTGGCTCGCAGATCATGTCGGCGACGCCATACGCCGACAGCGTCACCTTCTGGTGCCTACCTGGCAGCAGTGGCCGGCCTACGGAGGCCTTCGACGTGGCCGGCCACAGTCTCGTCACGGCAGTCGTGGGCATCCCGGACAACACCAACGACGTGACGAGCGTGAACGAGACCGTCACGTTCGCCGACCAGGCAGGGACACCTCTCATGAATCCCGTCACGGTGAGCCTCGGGCACCCGGCGACGGTACGGCTCAACATCTCTGCTGTGACGCAACTCGCGGTGACGTGCACCGGTCTCAACACCCAAACCCAGCAAGGTGCTAACGGGTATGACGTCACCCTCGGGAATGCTCAGATCTCCTGACGCCAAGCGCACGCCCGCCCCTCGTTTAGCCAGGTGCACTGGCCTGAACGAGGGGCGGTTACCGTGAGGAACATGGCCGGGAGGCTTCCCTACGCTCGCAAATCCGCTGGCCTGTCGGGACGCGGTTGTGCTGAAGTACGACGACACGGGGGAGGCATTGATGGAGCGGCTCGCGGAGAAGCTGTTCAGCTGGGCGTCGATTCTGGATGAATTGACCAGGAACCAGGCGCATAAGACGGCGTTGATGCCCTTTATTTTCCCGCACGTGGCGCTGATGCCGGACGCCCATCTGGGCAAGGGCGCGACCGTCGGCTCGGTCATCCCGACCGAGGGCGCGATCATCCCGGCCGCGGTCGGGGTGGACATCGGCTGCGGCATGATCGCGGTCCGCACGCAGTGGACGCGGGCCGAGCTGCGCGGCCCGCTGAGCGGGCTGCGCGAGGCGATCGAAAAGGTGATCCCGCTGTCGGCGGGCAATTACAACAAGCATGTCCACGCTTCCTACACCCGGAAGCGCATCGCGGACCTGGAGACCACCGACGGGATCGAGTCGGCGCGCGGGATCAAGGGGACCTGGTACCTGGAGCTCGGCACGCTGGGCTCCGGCAACCACTTCATCGAGGTCAGCGCGGATGAGACCGACCGCGTGTGGGCGTTCCTGCACTCGGGCTCGCGCGGCATCGGCAACAAGCTGGCCAACCTGCACATCAAGACCGCGAAGGCTCTCACCAAGGACCGGAACGTCAAGCTGCCCGACCCGGACCTGGCCTACCTGGACGAGGACACCCCGGAGTTCCAGGACTACATCCGCGACCTGCGGTGGGCGCAAAAGTTCGCCCTGCTCAACCGGGCGGAGATGATGGACCGGGTGCTGGACTGCCTGGCCGACTTCATGGGCGCACCGGTCATCTCTCGCGAGATGATCAACTGCCATCACAATTACACCGAGCAGGGGCAGCACTTCGGCCGCCGGGTGTGGCTGTCGCGCAAGGGCGCGATCGACGCCAACGAGGGCGTCCGCGGCCTCATCCCCGGCTCGATGGGCACCCGCTCCTATGTGGTCACCGGGAAGGGGAACAAGCTCGCGCTGTGCAGCTCGCCGCACGGCGCCGGGCGGGAGTACAGCCGGTCAGCTGCGCGCAAGACATTCAGCATGGCCGAGCTGGAAGCCGCGATGCAGGGCATCGAATGGCGCAGGACGCAGGCGTTCCTGGATGAGATCCCCGCCGCGTACAAGCACATTGACGTGGTGATGGAGGACGCGAAGGATCTGGTGTCGGTCGACCATGAGCTGCGCCAGATGGTCAATGTCAAGGGCGACTAGCCAGGCTGGCCTTCGCAAGCCACCGATCTGCACGCGCAGAACCTGGCCGGCGGGCGCTCCTCAGCCTGACATGCTTGCCATCTGCGCGGCCATCGGCCCGGCTGGCCGAGGCATGTCGGCGATATCCATGCGGAGCGCCTTCACCGCGGTGTCGTAGATCCCGGAGAAGCTGGGGAAGGGCTGAATCGTGTCGGCCAGGACGGCGAGCGGGATGTGCGCGCGGATGGCAAGCGTCGCCTGCTGAGTCCACTCACCGGCCTCGGGTCCGAGTGCGTAGGCGCCCGTTAGTCGCTGGCCATCGGACAGCAGGGTCAGGAACCCAGGAGATTCGGCATAGGCGTGCGTGTAGGTGGCCGTCTTCGGTACCTCCGACAATGGCGTGGTGGCGCTGTACTCTGCCTGGACCGCACCCACAGCAGCTGCCTGCGGATCTGTATAGGTGACCCGCGGAACTGCTTCGTAGTTCGCCTGGTGCGCAGTGCCGGTGATATTGTCCGCGACCACGTCGCCCTCGTACTCGCCGACGTGGGTGAGCGGCCAGATCCCCGTGACATCACCGATCGCCCACAGCCGGTCGGCTACGCGCATGTACTCGTCAACAGCGATCCCATGGGGGTTAGCCTCGACGCCCACTGTCTCGAGGCCGATTCCGTCGACCCGGGGGCGCCGGCCGGTTGCCACAAGCAGCCGGTCGCCCCGCAGGTCGGTGCCGTCATCAAGCTGCAGCACATACTCGTCGCCGTCCCGTCGCGCGGCCGTAGCATGCATTCCGAGCATGAGCTCGATTCCGTCCCGGCGGAGCGCCTCGCCCAGCGCCTGCCCGAGCGGCGCAGCCTCGCGGGCAAGGATGCGGTCGGCGCCTTCGACGATGACCGCCTCGCCGCCGAGACGCCGCACTATCTGGGCGATCTCGACACCAGCAGACCCGCCGCCGAGCACGAGCAGGCGCCGGGGGACGGCCTTCATGCTCGTTGCCTCGCGCGTGCCCCAGATCCCGGCAAGCTCGCTGAGACCCGGCACAGGAGGCACGATCGGATGTGAGCCAGTCGCCACGACCACGTGCTCCGCTGTGTGCCGGACTCCGTCGACTTCCACCACGCCAGTGCCGGCCAGACGGCCCGTGCCTCGCAGCAGGTCGATGCCTCTGCCTGCCAGCCAGTGCTCCTGGCCAGCGTCGGAATAGTCCGACACCATGAAGTCTCGCCAGGCGAGCGCGGCTTTGACGTCGATCTGGGCGCTTGCACCGGCATCGCGTGCGCCCTGCACTGCCTCGCCGGGGCGCAACAGTGACTTGGACGGGATACACGCCCAGTAGGAACACTCGCCACCGACACGCTCTCGCTCGACGAGGGCGACGTGGAGTCCCCGTGCAGCAAGTGCCCCGGCGCAGTGCTCGCCTGGCGCTCCGCCGCCCAGCACGATCACGTCATAATCACTACTCGAGCTCATCGTTACCTCCGCTGGTCGCAGTGATCCCATATCGCGCTGGCGCGTCTTTGGTCAAGCGCGCACGCCGTGGTCATGCCACGACGTGCTTGACCTCTGCCATGTAGCGCCCGGCTGCCTCCGATGCCGCCCCGGGTTCGCTGCCGCGCTGGCGAGCGTCCATGTAGGCCGCATACCAGTCCCACCAGTCATGCGGCGGGGCCACTTTCTCGAATACGCCGTGATGCTCCGACGTCTCCTGCAGGAGGCTGGCCAGCACCCCGATGTCCGTCGGCCACACCCGGCCCGGCAGCCGCTCGGATATCTCCTGCAGCAGCCAGCTGTTCCCGTCCGGATCATGGAAGGTGGCGAAGCTGCGGTAGCTAGCACCGTCGGGGTCGCGACCGGGCATCCGCTTCTCGACGTTGTCCAGCCCCGGACCGTGCCAGGTCTCACTCACCTCCGCGCCGTGGCTGATCAGTTCCTGCCGCGCCGCCTCGATGTCCTCGACGATCAGATACAGGTCCTGCAAGGTGCCAGGCGTCATCGTCGTCGTCCCGCGGCCGAACTGAATCGAGGCAGTCGAGCCAGGCGGGGTGAACTGCACGATCCGGTGGTCCTCGTCTATCGCTATGTCGGCGTCCAGGCGCCATCCCAGACCCTGGTAGAACGCCTTCGCGCGGTCGTCGTCGGCTACTGGCACCACCACGACCTCGAACGTCATATCCACGAGTAGGTCGCTCCCGTCATTCGTCGGATAACTCATCATCGCCCAGCACAGGTCCGGCTGGCCGTCAATCGCAGGCCGGGGGCTGGCGGGGGAGTCGCAGCAACCGCCTGACGCGAAGGATGATGCCCGGTGCTTGCCGGACGATAACTACCGGACTCGCCGTCTCCGGCCACGTCGATCAGGACTTTCGGCGGCGCGGACGCCGCCGGCGGATCGATCGGCTGGCCAGTGCTGGCATTGCTGCGGTAGCGCTGTGCGGCGCGGGCTGGCCGCCGGTGTCCAGCCAGCTGAAGATGACATCGGCGCAGTCACGCGGTGCCTCCAGCTGGGGCACGTGCCCGATGTCCGGCAGCACGACCAGTGACCAGGACGGATGAGCCCGAGCGGCCGCCCTGGCAGCCGAGACCGGCACCAGCCTGTCCCGCTCGCCGTGGATCACCAGCACCGGAGGGGTGAGCGAGGCGATGATGGCCCGGTAGGCGTGGCCGCCCAGTCCAGCGTTCGCGATCACCGACCGGGTGGCGACACCGAGGTCGTGGCCGGCCTCGGCGAACCCAGCACGCTGGCGTTCCATATCGATGTGCTGGGCGACTACGGCGGCGGGTACCCGAGACGGATCCTGACAGCACAGCGACAAGATGCGTGCGACGACCAAGGCCGGCGGCAGCAGGTGCACGCCGCGCAGCAGCGCCGAGCCGACGCCGGGCAGGCCGCCGGCGAGGAAAGCGGTCGCGACGAGCAGGTCCGGCCTCGCGGGCGCGAATGGCAGGGCCGGGTCGACGAGAATCAGGCCGGACACCCCGTCTGGAGCGGCGTGCGCGGCGAGCAGCGAGATCATGCCTCCCATCGAGTTGCCCATGAGGATCACCTGGCCGTCCGAGACCAACTCGATGAAGCGGCCCAGCAAGCGCGTGTTCGACTGCACATCGGTGCCGCGGCGGGCTGAGCGCGTCAGGCCGTGGCCGGCCAGGTCGGGAGCGAGGACGCGGCACCGGCCGGTCAGGAAAGGCGCGATGGCCGACCAGTTCACCGCCGAGCCCGCCAGGCCGTGGACGCAGACGATCAGCGGCCCGCGGCGCGGCCCGCCGAAGTCGAGGAAATGCACGGGACCGCCGATATCAAGCCACCGCGACGTGCTCACGACCGGCTGGCTGAATGGGACGGAGTCGTCAGCGACCGGTCCTGTTGGTGCGGCGCCCGTCACCCCGGTTGGCCAGCCCGGCGTCGATGTACGACCTCTGTCAGTTCCTCGATGCCGTGCTCGATGCCGCGGGCGAGCACGTCGATGTCGGGGGTCGTGGCATAGTCGCCGGTAATGCCGAACGTCAGCTGGCCGCAGTAGCTGAAGATCGACACGCCGGTGCGCAGGTTTGTGGCGATCGGAACATAGGGGACGAGCTCCACGAGCTTGCGGCCCAGGGCGTACAGCGGCTGCTGCGGACCGGGGATGTTCGTCGTGACGGTGGCGATCTCCTCATGCGGGATCCGGTAGCCGAGCCTCACGACCTGGGACGCCAGCGGGTACGGCGTGAACCTGCCCAGGGCAACCAGTGCCTCAGCTGCCGACTCTGCCCTGATCGACTTGAGAGCCGACATCTCTGCCCGTACGACTGCCAGGCGCTCGACCGGCTCGGTCAGGTGCACCGGCAGGTCAGCGAGCATGACCGATACCTGGTTGCCACGGATGCCTTCGTCACCGGGAGCGCGTGTCGACACCGGGATCAGCGATGGAATCATGTGGGGCTCAGGATGCTCGCCGCGGGACAGCAGCAAGGTCCGGAAGCCGCTGCTGATCGCCGCGAGGACGACGTCGTTGACGGTTCCGCCGAGTTCGTTCTTGATCGTCTTGACCTCGCTGAGCGAGCCGCGTGCCCAGGTGTACCGGCGCTGGCGGCTGATAGGCCCGCTGAGCGAAGAACCGGCCGCGGGCGACGCAGACCCGGCCAGCTTCGCAATGGCGCGCGCCGTCTGGGATGCCTGCCGGACGGTATCCCGTGGCCTGGTCAGCGCGCTGGCAAGGGCCATCGCCCCCCGCGCGGGCCGGGCCACCAGGTCGGCGGCCGCCGACGCGGCCAGTGCCAGCCCATTCGGCTCGGCAGTCACCGGCGGGGCGTGGACGACGGGCGGCGCGGGCTCGGGAGACAGGTCGAAAATGACGCGGTACATATCGGCGCCGGAGATTCCGTCGACCATAGCGTGATGGGCCTTCGAGATGAGTGCCCAGCGGTCCTCGCTCAGCCCTTCGACGAGCCAGTACTCCCACAGCGGGAAGTGGCGGTCGAGTCGCTGTGTCATGACGAGCGCAACAAAGTCAGCAAGCTGCTGGTCTCCGCCGGGCGCCGGCAGTGCGGTTTGCCGGATGTGGTAGTGGAGGTCGAAATTGGGATCGTCGACCCAGACAGGCGGGCCGAGCCGGAACGGCACCGTCCGCAGCTTGCGGCGGTAGATGGGCACCAGCGGCAGCCGGCCTTCGACGGCCGCGTAGAACTCTTCGTAGGTCGGGGCGGGACCTTCGAATACCGCGATGGACGCGATCGCGAACGAGGCGTTCCGGTCCTCGTCCTCGGCGTCCACGAACTGCGCATCCATTGGGCCCAGACGGTCCATGACGCCCCCTGCTCCGGTCTGCGATCAGTCCTGCGGCGGACCCTTGCGCTGCGGAGATGTACCGAGCTTAACCCTGGCGAACATGGGTGCAGATCCGCCGCCGACGAGCGACCTTTGGCCCCGTGCCCGCACGACGTCCCACGGACAATCGGCGGCCGCTAGGAGGTGGTCGTAGTGTCAGGGCGTGGCCCTGATGTCGTCACTGCTGCTTCGCCAGGTACGGGTGGTTCCGCTCGATGGGATCGGCTCGGGGGAGCCGACCGACGTGCTCATCTCGGACGGGGTGATCGCGAAGGTCGGTTCCGTGGCCGAGTCCCACGGTGTGGCGCAGGTCGATGGCGGCGGTCGCTGGTGTCGAGATCGCCCAGATAGTGCGGCGTCTCGGCGGCGAGGCGGTCATCGTCGAAGGCGCCGACCGCATCCTTGCCCGCGAGGCTGCGCCGCTCGGGCAGGCGCTGGGCGAGGCGCTCCGCCGGGACGGAATCGAGCTCATGCTCGGAATGCATGCTACGGCCGCGCGGCGGGACTGCGCAGCGGCGTGCACTTGCCGGGCGCAGATGACCGCCTGACTGTTGGCTCACTCAAGATCATCAGCGACGGGTCGCTCGGCACGCGGACCGCTGGTGCTGCGAGCCGTATGCGGATAGCGGCGGCCGCGGTGCGCCGAACCTGTCGGCGGGCGAGCTGGAAGCGCAGCTGGCCGAGGGGCGGCAGTCGGGCCTGCGCGTCGCGACGCACGCGATCGGCGACCGGGCGCTGCAGGTCGCCCTGGCGGCGTACGCGGCGACCGGCGCCTCCGGTTCGATCGAGCACGCGCAGCTGACGATCCACGGCGCGATCAGGGAACTAGCGCGCCTGGGCCTCACAGCCAGTGTCCAGCCAGCACACCTGCTCGACGACCGCGAGACGACCGACAGGGTGTGGGCCGACCGGGCGGAGCGCTGCTTCACCCTCCGGTCCATGCTCGACCAGGGAGTCGGGCTGGCGTTGGGCTCGGATGCCCCGGTGGCGCCGCTCGACCCGTGGCTGGCTATCGCAACCGCCGTCCATCGCGGCCGGCCGGGCGACGAGCCGTGGCATCCCGAGCAGGCTATTACCGTCGCCGAGGCGATCGCCGCCTCGGTCGATGGCCGCCGGATCGAATCCGGTCAGCCCGGCGACGTCGTGCTCCTGGGCGCCGACCCGCTCGCCGCCGATGCCGCCGGGCTGACCGCCATCCGTTCCGCGCTAACCTGCGTGGCCGGGCACGTCGTGCACGACGAGCTGAGCTAGTTCAGGAACGGAAGCTGGGATCTGCCGACCGCGAGGTGACCGCCCGGCCCTTGGGCTCCTCCCAGCTCTCCTGGCGTCCGAGGGCAGTCAGGTCGAGCAGCGGGTAGGTCAGACCGCCGGTGAGCTCGGTGCCCCGGGCGAAGGTCGAGTAGGTGTGGTAGAAGTCGTCGCCGTCGCGCAGGAAGCAGCTGACGCCAGGCACCTCGGTTGACTCCAGGTCGAGCCAGTCCGGGTCGATAGCGGCCCACTCCCGCTGAGGTCGGTAGTTGTATTCGGCCGGCGCGACAGCCGGGTCGAGCGTGACGTGGAAGTCGTAGGTAACGTCGCTGCCGTAGGCCGAGTACCAGGGAAAAGACCAGCCGTGTGCGTCCTCATATGCGGCGATTTTCGGGTACGGTGCACGGGATACCCGCACGTGCGCAGTACCCCTGGCCTTCAGGTGGTCCAGCAGCGCGGGCGTGGATTCGTCCATGCTGGCTGTGCAGGACGGGCAGGCCGCATCCCAGCCCGGGTCGAACATGATGTGCTGGACGATCAGCTGGCTGCTTTCCCCGAACAACTCGAGCAGGCCGACCCGGCCCTCCGGGCCGTCAAACTGGTACTGCTTGTCGATGCGGACCATGGGCAGCCGCCGCCGGTCCGCGTTGAGCGTGTCTCGCCGCCGGGTCAGTTCCTTCTCCTCAGCGAGCAGCTGCTGGCGCGCGGCGAGCCACTCCTCGCGGGAGACGATTACGGGCAGGTTCATCGCGACCTCCAGCTACGGCCCTGATATCAGGGTCGTCCGCCAGCCCGACGATCAGGAGTTGCCGCTATGGACACATCGCCGCGAAGTTTGTCAGCCAGGGATCGCGACGGCCTGTCGGTGAAGATGTCAGGTGTCCACCGGACTGAGTGCCTCCGCGCGCTGGGCCTTGGCAAGGCGCTCCCGCTGCGGGCCAACTGTGTAGACCGGGTCCCGGGCGGAGGTCCTGCCCGCGAGGCGCGCTCCTGGCACCCGCGGTCGCCGGGTTAGCGTCGCCTCGGCCGGTCGGGGGTTCTCGGCAGTGCGGACAAGCCAGCCCGGCTTGCTCTCGGGCTATTCAGCGTTACTATGTACCGGTAGTCAATAACAATGAGTAGCTCAGAGAGGAGGTGTTCCATGGCCAAGCTGGTGACGGAGATGCTTAAGGGGACGCTGGAGGGCATCGTTCTCGCGATCCTGTCCGGCCGTGCCGCGTACGGCTACGAGATCACGGCATGGCTGCGGGAGCAGGGTTTCTCTGACATCGCCGAAGGGACCGTCTACGCGCTGCTCATCAGGATCGAGCAGCGCGGCCTCGTCGACGTAGAGAAGGTCCCGTCCGAGAAGGGACCGCCGCGCAAGGTGTACACCCTGAACGCGCAGGGACAGGACTATCTGGCAGAATTCTGGCGAACCTGGAGCTTCCTCACAGAACGACTCGAACAACTCCGAGAAGGAGGCAGATAACCATGGCCACAGGATTCAGGAAGCTCGCCGAGACGGTCACCGGGCAGCTCGACCAGAAGAAGCGCTACCGGCACTACAAGGCGCGGGTGGAACGGCTTCCCGCGAGCTACCGCACGGCGATCGACGCGCTGCAGCGGTACTCGTACTACTTCGGGCACGGGACGGCAGACGGCGGCCTGTCGATGCTCGAGGACCTTGCCGATCTGTTCGAGCAGGGCGCGGCGAGCGGGACCCCGGTCCGCGAGATCGTCGGCGAGGACCCGGTGGAGTTCGCCGACGCGTTTCTCCGGAACTACCCGGAAGGTCAGTGGATCGCCCGGGAGCGGGCACGGCTGACCAGCTCGATCTACCGCGCCGCCGGAGAGGACGCCGGACACGAAGGGACATCCCGATGACAACCCAGCAGGTCGGCGACTACGCGATCCGTGTGCAGGGTCTGGAGAAGTCATACGAGAAGCTGCACGTGCTGCGCGGCGTGGACTTCGACGTAGCGCGGGGGAGCATCTTCGCCCTCCTCGGCTCCAACGGCGCAGGCAAGACAACCGTCGTGAAAATCCTCTCCACACTGCTCAAGCCCGACGAGGGAACGGCCACCGTCGATCGGTTCGGGGTCGCGACGCAGCCGGCGAACGTGCGCGAGTCCATCAGCCTGACCGGGCAGTTCGCGGCCGTGGACGAGACGCTCACCGGGCGGGAGAACCTGGTGCTGGTGGCGCGGCTGCGGCACCTGAAGGACGTCGGCCAGATCACGGATGATCTGCTGGCCCGCTTCCAGCTCACCGATGCGGCAGGGCGGAGGGTGTCGACGTATTCCGGGGGCATGCGCCGCCGCCTGGACATCGCCATGAGCCTCATCGGGAATCCACCGGTGATCTTCCTGGACGAGCCGACCACCGGGCTCGACCCTCAATCCCGCGTCGAAGTGTGGAACAGCGTCAGAGAGCTTGCCCGTCAGGGCACGACTGTGCTGCTCACCACGCAGTATCTGGACGAGGCCGAACAGCTCGCCGACCAGATCGCCATCCTCCACGGAGGACGGATCATCGCGACCGGCACGCTCGCCGAACTGAAGGATCTCTTCCCGCCCGCCAAAGTCGAGTACGTCGAGAAACAGCCGAGCCTGGAGGACATCTTCCTCGCCATCATCGGCACCGAGGGCAACGACAGCGGCAGCGACGCCAGCGACGACAGTGCGCTGGCGACGACCGGCACGGACAGCTAAGGAACAACGATGACCACGCACTTCTTCGGCGACACCACCGTCTTGCTGGGCCGCTCCATGCGCCACATCACGCGCAGCCTGGACACCATCATCACGGTCACGATCATGCCGATCGCGCTCATGCTGCTCTTCGTCTACGTATTCGGCGGCGCGATCCACGCCGGGCCGGGCCACTATGTGAACTACCTGCTGCCCGGCATCCTGCTCATCACGATCGCGATGGGCATCTCCTACACTGCATACCGGCTCTTCACTGATATGCAGAGCGGAATCTTCGAGCGATTCCAGTCGATGCCGATCGCACGCTCGAGCGTGCTGTGGGCGCACGTGATGACCTCGGTGGTCTCCAATCTGATCTCGCTCGTGATCGTCGTCCTCGTCGCCCTCCTCATGGGCTTCCGCTCGGGCGCCGGAGTCTGGCATGGATCGCCGTGGCCGCCATCCTCGTCCTGTTCACCCTGGCGATCACCTGGCTCGCGGTCATCGCCGGCTTGTCAGCAAAGACCACGGACGGTGCGGGCGCGTTCTCCTACCCGATCATCTTCCTGCCGTTCATCAGCTCAGCATTCGTGCCCACCGGCACCATGCCTGGTCCGGTTCGCGCCTTCGCCGACAACCAGCCGGTGACATCCATCGTCAACACGATCCGCGAGTTGTTCGCGCAGCAGCCAGTCAGCACCAGCATCTGGATCGCGCTCGCCTGGTGCCTCGGCATCCTCGTCGTCGCGTACGCCCTCGCCATGGCCACCTACCACCGCAAGATCGCCTGAGGATGTGTCACGAAGGGGAGCGTCCGACTGTCTGTGTAAGTGATCGTGGCGGTCATGGGGTCGGGATTCGTCCGTCGAAGTAGATAGTGAATGCCTGCAGCGCCTGTTTCCACCCGGAGCTGCGGATCCCGGTGTTCGGACTGCGGTAATCCTCGAGGTTTCGCACCGCGAGATACAAGACCTTGAGGGCGGCCTGCCCGGACGGGAACTGGCCTCGGTTGCGGGTGACCTTTCGCAGCCGGGCGTTCATCGACTCGATCAGGTTCGTCGTATAGATCACCCGCCTCACCTCCGGCGGGAAGGCCAGGAACGGGGTGAACTCGGCCCAGTGCGCCCGCCAGACCTTGACGATTGCCGGATACCGCTCGCCCCACGCGGCGGCGAACTCCTCCAGCGCCGCGGCCGCCGCCTGCTCGTCGGCGGCGGTGTAGATCGGCCGCAGGTCCCTGCTCAGCGGCACCCAGAACTTGCGGGAGGCATACCGCAGCGACGCGCGGATCAGGTGCACCACGCATAGCTGCACGATGGCTTGTGGCCAGACCACGCCGATGGCATCCGGCAGGCCGGTGAGGCCATCGCAGCACACGATGCACACATCGGCCACGCCCCTGCTTTTCACCTCGCTCAGCACGCTGAGCCAGAACTTGGCTGACTCGCCGGTCGTCGGCCCGACCCACAGGCCCAGGACCTGCTTGTTCCCTTCGCAGTCGATGCCGATGGCCAGGCAGACAGCACGGTTGGTGACCACCCCGTCGCGGATCTTCACCATCAGAGCATCAATGAACACCACCGGGAACACCTGATCCAGCGGCCGGGCCTGCCAGTCGGCGAGCTCGTCGACCACCGCGTCGGTGACCCTTGAGATCAGGTCAGCTGAGACCTCGACCTGGTACATCTCCCGCAGGTGCGCGCGGATATCTCGGGTAGTCATGCCGCGCGCATACAGGGCGATGATGCGGTCGTTGAAGCCTTCCAGCCGGGTCTGCCCTTTGCGGACGATCTTGGGGTCGAAGCTGCCGTTGCGATCGCGGGGCACGGTCAGGTCCACCGCGCCCACATCGGTCAGCAGCGTCTTGGGCGTAGCGCCGTTGCGGCTGTTGCCGCTGCCGCGGCCGGCCGGGTCGTGCTTCTCATAGCCCAGGTGCCCGGTCATCTCTTCGGCCAGCGCCCGTTCCAGCACGGCCTTGGTGACCCGGGACAGTAACCCGTCCGGGCCGAGTAGCTCGACCCCCTCGGCTTGCGCCCTGCCCAGCAGCTGGTCGGCCAGCTGCTCGTCGATCAGCGGTGACGGGCGATCCGGCCGGCCGTTGTTCTTGCGTGGCACCATCGCAGTGTCTGTCATCACGTGTCCTTCCGCGAGCCGCATTCATGCGGCTCATCGTCAGGCCACGTCACTTACACAGTTGGTAGGACACGCCCTCACGAAGGAGAATCGGGCTTTGTAACGTGACGCTGATTGCCGATGGCTTGAGCGCAATGGTGGTTTCTGGAGGCTGGCTACAGTACTGGGATGACAACCTTCGGATTGGTCCACGGCGCCTATCACGGTTCGTGGTGCTGGAAACGGCTGACAGAGGTTCTTGAGTCCAGAGGTCACCGTGTCGTCACTGTCGATCTGCCATGCGAGGACCCAGCGGCCGGTGCGTCCGAATATGCCGACGCGGCTGTCGAAGCGTTCTCTGCGGCGCCGGAGGACATGGTCGTCGTGGGCCATTCTCTGGGCGGCCTGACTATTCCTGTCATCGCGGCGCGCCGGCCAGTGGGCAGGCTGGTTTTTCTGTGCGCCATGCTGCCTCGCCCCGGACGCGTTCACGACGAGGTCATGCAAGACGAACCCGATATGGTGCTGCCCGGCCCGGCGGGCGGGGCGTACGCGGCCGCCGACGGATCGAGTCACTGGCATCCGGAGGCAGCGGCCGCCTACTTCTTCGCCGGCTGCCCGGCCGGGGTCACCGAATGGGCTGTGCAACGGCTCCGCGGCCAGTTTTGGAAGATCACCAACGAAGTCACTCCGCTGCGAGCGTGGCCTGCGGTGCCCAGTTCGGTCGTCATTGGCTCACGCGATCTGGTGATTAACCCTGACTGGTCGAGGCGAGTGACACCAAGCGTCCTTGGTGTCACGCCGACTGAGATCGACTGCGGTCACTCTCCGTTCTTCTCAGCTCCCGCTCTGCTGGCCGATGCGATCCTCGGCGATGGGTAAGAGTCTCGGGTGACCTCAGGTCGATTCGCCTTCCTGCGCCGGCCACCAGCGGGCGGCCAGGTAGCGGGGTGCATGCTCATCGGCACGGTGGTCGTCGCCGTGCTGTGGCGGTACATCATGCCAGCGCCTGCCCTGCTCTTGGGCTGGGACATCGCGGCGCTCATCTACCTGGTCATGGTGTGGGTTGCGGTGTACCGGATGAGCGCTGAGGTGACCGCGCGCATGGCCGGCCGGGAAGATCCCAGCAATCCCGTTGCCGAAGTGATCGTCGTTGCCGCGAGCATCGCCGCCCTCGTGGCTGTCGCATTCGCGCTCGTCAGGGCGGGCCAGACATCCGGAAGTACCAAGGCGATGCTCATCAGCCTCGGTACTGTCAGCGTCGTCGTATCGTGGCTGGTGGTCCACACGGTCTACATGCTGCGGTATGCGCGCGGCTATTACAGTGAGCCGGCAGGCGGGATTGGCTTCAATGAAGAAGACCGCCCGGCCTACGCGGACTTCGCGTATTTCGCGTTCACGATCGGCATGACATTCCAGGTCTCAGACACCAACATCAGCAGGAAAGACATCCGGCGCCTGGCGCTGCATCATGCACTGCTGTCTTATTTGTTCGGCGCCGTCATCCTGGCTACTGCGATCAACGTCTTCGCCAGCCTGCTGCGCTGAGGGCGAGCCCGCCCGCCTGCGGCGTCACACCGTGATAACGACCTTCCCGGCAGCGTGCCCTTGCTCGAGGTACCGGATGGCCTCCGGGACTTCGGCCAGCGAGTATGCCCGGTCAATGACCGGCCTGACTCATGGCGAGGCCGACGCATCGCTCTGGCAACCTTCCTGCCGAGGTCACCAGCTTCATTGGCCGACGTCGCGAACTCGCCGAGCTGCGGAGCAAGCTCACCCGGGCCCGCCTCGTCAGTCTGGTCGGCCCGGGGGGCGTGGGTAAGACGCGAGTGGCGCTGCGGGCTGCCGCCGGCCTCGAGCGCAGCTTCCGCGATGGTGCCTGGCTTACCGAACTCGCCGACTTTCGCGACCCGTCGCTGGTGACCACGGCGGTCATGGTGGCACTCGACCTGCGAGACCAGGCGGCTGCCGACCCTCTCGCGCTGGTTATTAGCTACGTGCGGGCGAAGCAGCTCTTGCTGGTGCTGGATAACTGCGAGCACCTTCTTCCGGCTGCTGCCGAGTTCGTGAGTGCTGTCCTCTCGGCCGCCCCTGGGGTCCGCATACTCGCCACGAGCCGGGAGCCGCTTTCGGTGCCTGGCGAGCATGTCGTTCCGATCCCGCCACTCGACCTGCCCCCGCCGGCGAGCAGCGCACCGGCCTCGGGCGACCTGCCGCTGAACGAGGCCGTGAGGCTCTTCGCCGAGCGCGCAGCGGCAGCAACAGGCGGATTTGAGATCACCCCGGTAAACCAGGCTGCCGTTGCTGAGCTGTGCCGTCGCCTGGATGGCCTTCCCCTGGCTATTGAGTTCGCCGCTGTCAGGACGCGCGTCCTGACGGTTGAGGAGATACTGGGCCGCCTGTCGGACAGGTTCGGCCTGCTCGCTGCGGGCGGCCGGGCTGCGCTGCCGCGTCACCAGACACTCATGACCACGATTGAGTGGAGCCACGGCCTGTTGACGGACGACGAGCGCGCCATCCTCAGGCGACTCTGCGTGTTCGCAGGCAGGTTCCGGCTGGACGACGTCGAGGCAGTGTGCGCGGCGGAGGCCGTGCCTGCCGCGCGAGCGCTTGATGTCCTCGCATCACTGGTCGACAAATCACTGGTCACCAAGGATGAAGCGAGCGGCTCCGCTTGCTACCGGCTGCACGAAACGATGCGCGAGTTCGCCGCCCTCAAGCTCAAAGAGGCCGGCGAGCAGGAAGCGACCGAACAACGATGCGCCGACTTCTACAGCGTCAGGTGCGGACAATCCGCACTGGAGAGCCGGACCCAGCTGGCGAGCTGGCTTGCGTGGGCCGATGTAGCGATCGACAACATCCGGGCCGTACTGCTCTGGTGCCGGAGCCAGGGCCATACGACGCGCGCAGCTGGCCTGGCCGCCAGCCTGGGCTGGTACTGGATCACGCGGGCCACGGCCGAGGGCATCCGGTGGCTTGCCGGGTTCCTCGCCGCTACCAGTGCCGATCCGCCGATGTACGGCTGGGCCTGCTTCATGCACGGTTTCCTGTCACTGCTGAAGAACGATCCGCCCATAGCACGGGCATGGCTGGGAAACGCGATAACGACGGCACGAACCACCGGGCAGCCGGAACTGCTGACTGAAGCACTGGCGATGGCCTCCATAGCGGCGGACGGCGCCGATGACCGCACGTCCGCGAGGGCACTCCTCGATGAGGCGCAAGAGGCCGCGGCCGAGCTTGATTACCCTCCTGGCGCGCTCGCGGTACTGCAGGCTGAGACGCTGCGCGGATTCGCCGAGGGCAACATACCGGCTGCGCGGGCCGCAGCGTTGCAAGGCGCGGAACTGGCCAGGGCTTCGGGTGATCTGTACGGGCAAGAGATGATGGCGCTGAACCTGGGCGGCGCCTGGCTTGTCGACGGGAACCTCGACGCAGCCATGCCAGCGCTGGCCGAGGCGCTGGGGATTGCCCGCCAGATCGATGACCGGGTCAGCCTGATCTACCTGCTCTCGGCGCTTTCCTGCCACGCCGCGCTGTCGCAGCAGGCACCGCTGGCGGCCAGGCTTCTCGGGGCCGCCGAAACTGCCCGGACCACGACGGGAATCACCTTGCTGCCGCAGTTCGTGCTCGCACTCCCTGCTGTGGAGGAACGAGTCGTAGCCACCCTCGGGGAGACCAGATTCCAGGCCGAGATTGCCGCCGGACGACAGCTCACGCGCGCCGCGGCCATCAAGCTCGCGCTCGGCGAGCCGGCCGATACAAACACGACCAGACGCGAGGCGAACTCATCGACCCCGCTCAGCGCCAGGGAGACGGAAATCGCCCGGCTCGTAGCTGACGGCTTCACTAACAAGCAGATAGCCTCGCGCCTGTTCTTGTCGGAACGCACAGTCGACAGCCACGTCAGCCACATTCTGAGCAAGATTGGCTGTAGCTCACGCGCTCAAATCGCTACCTGGGTAACGACCCGCGGTGGCGAGCCTGCTGGGTCACTCGTGCGCGTTGTACAGCGGTGAGGATTGCTTGAGCTGGCGCAGCATCATCCGCATGTCCGCGACGAGTCTGCCGCTGACGTCGTGTGCCTGGCTGTCGAACCACAGCACCTCGGTCTTCGGCGTCTGGCTGACCGCGACGACCTCACCAGTGACGCGATAGCTACTGTCCAGCAGCACCGGGCCGGACCGGAACCGTATCTCGATCGCTCCGAACAGGCCGACATGGTGGCCCATCGAGGCCTTCGCGTCGTCCAGCAGCCGTGCGTAGAGCAGGTCCACGACCGCTGACGGGGCGGCGATGGGACCACCCCAGGGCGATAGCCCTGTGTACCAGTCCAGTGGCTCGGTCATGCCACCCTGGTCGATGCGCCGGCGCTGCCGGTCACCGTCCGGCGTCAGCTTCACGTCGCCGATCAAGGCGCCGGGCTTGAAGCCAGCCAGGATGCGCAGCTGCGCCGGCTCGACCGGACGCATGTCGCGGGAACGCAGGGCGGATACCTCGGCCGGATGCCCGCGACCAGCCGTTCCCTCGGCCACGACAACATCATCAGTGGTGGTCGCCCAGGCCCTGGTCTGGACATCGTCCTGGCGCGGCGGTCGCTCGATGAAGGCGCGAACCGGCTCGCCGTCGGTCGTGGCGTGGCGGAAGTACAGCGACAGGCTCCCGTCCTCGAACCAGCCGCTGCCGAACGCGCGGACCGCGAGCGGCGGGAACTGATCCATGTGGATGCTGCCCGCCACGGTCCCGCCCCGGAAGCCGAGTGCGGTGGCAGTCGCGTCGTCGTGAATGCTGCCGATAACCCCGGCGGCAAGGTTACGTGGCCTGCGTTCAGGCCCTGCGAATGCGTCGACTGTCATCAGCGTCTCCCGTGACTCAATCGAATACTGCGCTGAACTGCCTGACTACCGTGTTATCACTGCCTTGTCTGAGCGGGTAGAGGCTCAACGGGTTGCTAGCCCGTCCGGAACGTCAGAGCAGGTTGTTCCAGAGATCGCGCTCGGTGCAGAACTGCTCGACCTCGGCTAGATCGACGTTGGCTTCCTCCGCGCTGGCAGCTGCGCCCCCGGCGACCCACCAGTCGGCGCCGGGCAGGCCTGCCGACAGGTAGGCACGAGTTCCTGGCTGTGGCGACTGGTGCGCGGGCCGTGGCCGGGCCAGCACTTCGCCGTGCGATGGCTCCCACAGGCGGATCAGGCCCGCCTCCTCGCCGAGCACGACCGCGTCGTACCACCGCCACACCACGACCTCGACGCTGGCGGGCGTGGTCGCGATGGCCACAAGGTGACCGGGTGAGACTCGCTCGGTGCGCGGCGACGGGAACGGCGGCGCGTATCGAACGAAGTACTGCTGTCTGTTCCTGACCACTTCGCAGGTACTTTCAAAAACACGCACGACGATGCCGCAGCGCAGCCGCGCCGGAAGCGCATCGTTGTTCATCGAGTCAGCCATCTGGGCACCTTTCGAAGGCGGCGCCACCTGCGGCTGAGCTCGGTCAGTCAGCCCCGGGAGGCGCGGAAACCAGCATGAACACGGGTGCGCACCTCCTCTCGACTCAGCCCGAACAGTGTGCCAGAGACGCAGCCGCTGCGCCAATGGCGCTACTGGAGCCCTCCGATCGTCAGTGGCTGAGCCACCTCACGGCGCCGCGCGGTTGTCGTAGCCTCTCTCTGTGGCGAACCACCTGAACATACCGGGCGTTCCGTTCCCGCTTTCGCCGTCGCCCGCAGCGGCCTGGAAGGTCGATGAGCAGACCAGCACCGTGGTGGCGACGGCAGGGCCCCGTACCGACATCTTCATCGACCCTGGCGGTGCTACGAGTCTCGATGCGGAGTCGATGCTCAACGCCGCGACCTTGCTCGGGGCTCCACCCGCTGGCGATTTCCGCCTCAGCGCTCGGGCGACCGTCGGATTCGGGGCCACTTATGACGCCGGGGTGCTGTTGCTCTGGATCGACGAGCGGCACTGGGGAAAACTCTGCTTCGAGTTCTCCCCGGCACGAGAACCCATGGTTGTCTCCGTCGTCACCCGCGGTGTCTCTGACGACGCCAACGCGTTCGTAGTTCCCGGACCATCCGTGTGGCTTCGCCTGTCGCGCATTGACCAGGCGTATGCCTACCACGCGTCGACCGACGGGAAACAGTGGCGAATGATCCGCTTCTTCCGTGTCACTGAGTCGCCAGCCAGCGTCAAGATCGGCTTCGAGGCTCAATCGCCGACGGGCGACGGGTGCACGGTGACGTTCGATGACATCCGCTTCGTAGCTGAGCGCCTCGGCGACTTGCGCGATGGTTCGTGACCGCCCTGCCCTGCTGGCCCTGACATCATCGCCGCCGTCAGGTTGCGGCGAGGAGATCCTGGTAGAGCTCGCGTGTGGCCGGGCCGGGTGAGACGCCGAGCTGGTCGCGCAAGCGCTCACTGAGGTGGCTGTAAACGCCGAGTGCTTCGGCCAGGTTGTCCTGGGCGGCAAGTGCCTGCATGAGGTAGCGGTAGCCGCTTTCCCGCAGAGGGGCAAGGCGGGTGAGCTGCCGGCGCAGCCCGTACTGCGGCCGCGAGTT
Source organism: uncultured Actinomycetota bacterium (assembly GCA_963718765.1). Lineage (GTDB taxonomy): Bacteria > Actinomycetota > Actinomycetes > Streptosporangiales > Streptosporangiaceae > JAJYUU01. Next base: position 658,693 of record CAVQZV010000010.1, on the reverse strand, counting down.
CGGTTCGGCCCAGGCCCAGCGCGGCGGCAGCGTAGCACTCCAGCGCGCGCAGGCGGAGTTCCATGAGCTGATGACGAATCTCATCGATCCAGGGAGTGTCTTCGCCGGGGAGGAAGCCACGCTCTGCCACGAATAGCGCCGTGAGTGCTGGTCCCCACGCACGCGGCCAGTCCTGCTGGGCGACGGAGGATTCCGCCCGGTGGATGGCCTCGGTGGCCGCTTCGAGGTCGACCCAGGCGATGGGCAGGCACAGCCTGACGGCGGATCGCGCGTCGACGCTGTCAGTGCCGAAAACCCGCCGCAGCTTGGACAGCAGTGGGTTGAGCCGGGCATCGATCGCGCCGGGGTCAGGTTCGCGCCACAAGGCCTCGGCCACCTCGTCGCGCGGGACGTGGCGGTGGCGGTTCACCACCAGGTAGGCGAACAGCAAGCGTCCCTGGCGGCCAGGCAGCTCGGCATCCAGCCGCTGGCCGTCGCGCTCGACGCTCAGCGTCCCGCAGATCTGGATCCGCACCGGGCGCGAGGAGGCGGAGGTCACGCCAACATCTTGGCAATATGCTGCCGTTAGAGCCAGGTGGGAGGAGCAATGGGGAAGCTGATCCGGTGCGAGTGCGGGTTCGTCGCCCGGGGCGATAGTGATGACCAGGTGGTCGGGCTGATCCGGGAGCACATGGCCAGCGACCACCCTGCTGTCCTGGCTGCCGTCAGTCAGGACGACCTGCACAGCTGGATTCAGTCCGAGTAACCCGCCGGGTCGCGAACGCGCCCCGCTGTCGCCGGGTGGTCGCGACCGGCGGATCGCTTACGGGCGCTCGACGGGCGTATCGGTTGCCCGGCCCCATTCGGCCCATGACCCGTCGTACACCCGGACTCGGTCACGTCCGAGCAGGTGAGTAAGCACGAACCAGGCCGTGGTGGCACGTCCTCCGATGGTGCAGTAGGTGATCAGCTCACGCCCGTTGTCGAGAACGGCTGGTGAGAAGAGGCCCCTGAGCTCCGCGGCGGAGCGGAACGACCCGTCGAGGTTGTAGAGGCCGTCGATGGGCTGGTGGATGGCCGATGGCACGTGACCGGCCCGTCCGCTTGGCTCCATACCGCCGGAGGGCCAGAAACAGTCGCCGTGGTACTCAGCCGGTGAGCGCACATCGACCAGGGTCGTGCCCGGCTGGTCGATGGCCTCGCGGACCGCCGCCAGGTCAGCCTGAACGCGCCGGTCCGCACCGCCGCCCATGCTGTAACCGCCGGCGGGCGGCTCGCTGCGGGCGGTGCTCCACGGGTAGCCGCCAGCCCGCCAGGTTTCACCGGAGCAATCGAGAATGCGCACATCGGAATGACCGTAGAGCTTCATGAGCCACAAGCCGAGGGCGGGCGCGTACCCATAGAACACCACCGTCGAGTCCGGTCCGATTCCCGAGCGCGCCACCAGTCGCTCGAGCGCGGCAGCGCCCACGGTGTGGTAGTCACCATCTTTCAGATCGGCGTAGACGTTCCACAGCGTGGCGCCGTCGATGTGCCAGCTGTCGTATGCTGCCGGGCTGACGTCGACCTCAACAACGCGCAGACCGGCGTCGTCCAAGTGCTCGGCCAGCCAGCCAGGGCCGACGAGGATGCCGTCGCTGAGACCAGGCTGCGGGCTGGGTCCTGCGGTGTTGGCTGCTGTTGTCATCTGAACCTCCCGATCTCTGGATGTGGTCGCTGACAGTTCTACGACGGCGTCATTGCTACGACGTTGCCCGACTGTTGGCGAAACCTTGGCGCTGAATGCTTCCTGGACCACGGGTCCGGGCCGCGGGTCAGGCGGGCTTGACCGCGTGAATGCGCTCGACAGTGCCGGCCTTCAGTCGCTCGGTTTCGACGATCTGAAACCCGGCGGCCAGGACAAGAGGCAGCTGGCGGCGAGTGAAGTGCTCACCGGCTGTACGGATGGTGAGCTTCTCGAGGAGCCGCTGAGCGGCGTGGATCGGCGGCCAGGTGCTGCCGATGTGGTCCAGCAGCAGCAACCGGCCGCCTGATACCAGGACGCGCTTCATCTCGCCGATCGCGGCGGCGGGATCGGGAATCGAGCACAGGGCCAGCGCGCAGACCACGGTGTCGAACGCAGCGTCGTGGAAGGGCAAGCGCTGGGCGTCGCCCTCCCGGAAGTCGACGTCGCGGCCGATGTCGGCCGCGCGCTGTCGGGCTATGGCGAGCATCGCGGGGCTTAGTTCGATGCCAGTGACGGTCGCGCCCGCCGGATAGTGCGGCAGACTGCGGCCAGTTCCGATGGCAACCTCCAGCACCCGGCCGTGCGCGCGCTCGCCGAGCCACTCCCGGCCGCCGCCGAACTGAATCTTCTCGAAGAAGGCAATCTGCTTGTCGTAACCGGGCGCGGACTTGTCCCACACCCGCTTCTGCCGGGCGGTGGCGGATTCGCCGGCCCGCGCCTTGGCAGCGCGCGGCATGACAGTCCTTCCGGGTGTGCGGAGTTGGCTTGCCCGATCACGTTATGCCCAGTTTTCCTGGCTGGCCGCGCAGGGCTGCGTCCCTTAAGATCCGGAAATCGAGGCATACAGTCGGACTGGCCCTTCGGCCAATCTCCCGTCGGAGCCGTCATTGGTAACCAGTTCTCCCGGCGCGCCGCTTAATCTGCTCGATCCCCTCTTGTATGCCGGCGACCCTAATCCGGCCTATCAGTGGCTGCGGGACGAGGCGCCCGTTTACTGGGACCCGTACAACGAGATCTGGGGTGTCGCCCGCCACCACGACGTGCTGTCCATCGAGCGCGACGCGGCTCGCTACAGCTCGGCCAGCGGCAGCCGGCCGCTCATCGAGATGACCGGGTCGATAATCAACAGGGATGACCCCCGGCACAAGCAGCAGCGCAAGCTGGTGTCGGGACGATTCTCCCCGCGCGCCGTGCGGAAGCACGAAGGCCGTGTGCGGGCGCTGGCGGTCGAGCTGACCACGGCGGTGCAGGCGAAAGGCACCGTGGAGGTCGTGGCGGACCTGGCCGCGCCGCTGCCCGCGATGGTGATCGCCGAGCTGCTGGGTTTCGATCGAGCGCTGTGGCCGAAATGCCGGGAGTGGTCGGAGCGGACGATGAGCTCTGCTGGCTTCCGCAACGACGACCCGCGTCAGCCTGCCGGCTCACCGGAAGCCATCGGAGAATTCGTTGCCGCTTTTGCCGAGCTGATCGCGGCACGCCGGACCGATCCTCGCGATGACCTGGTTTCTGCGTGGATCCATGGTCGAGTCGAGGGTGAGCCGCTGGACACGGCCGAGATCATTCAGGAAGGCCTGCTGCTGCTGGATGGCGGAGCCGAGACGACCAGGTCGGTGATCGGTCAGACGGTGTGGAATCTGGCGCGTTTCCCTGATCAGCGCGAGATCCTGCTCGCCGACCTGTCGATCCTGGCTGACACAGCGGTGGAAGAGTTTGTCCGGTACGCCACGCCGATCCTCAACATGCGACGAACCGTGACCGTCGATCACGACCTGCACGGCCAGCGGCTGCGGGCGGGTGATCAGGTGCTGCTCATGTACGGAGCGGCCAACAGCGACGAGCGGGAGTTTGACGAACCGCAGCGATTCGATGTGAGGCGGCGAAAGGGCAGCCATGTCGCGTTCGGCTTCGGCACCCATTTCTGCCTCGGCGCCCACCTGGCCCGGCTGGAACTGCGGGTCATCTTCGAGGAGTGGCTGCGCAGGATGCCCACGTTCGGGCTCGTACCTGGTCACGAGCCCGAATTCGCGCCCGGTTATTTCACCCGGACCCTCAAAGAGCTGTGGGTCGAGGTCAGTCCGTAGCGACTTATGAGTTGATTAGCCGGACAAGAGTACTGATAAGAGTTTGCGAGGAATAACCTTCTCGCCAGACTGTGCGTATTTTGATCGCGCTCCCATCGCGAGTGCGTAAAAACCACGGAGCGTAAGCATGCCTTGTCACTCCGTGGGTAGTCAGCTTTCTGGTTGTCACCAGCTTGCGGCTCAAACAGGCGGGCCGTGCAGATGAAGAATCTGCGGTGATCACCTCTAGCGGAGATACGTGAGGCAGCTCGCTTTATGTGTAGTTCCGTTGTTGCAAAGTCCGGCCTTCTGGTGCCTGCTTATTATGCAGCCCGGACAGGGAATCGAGTCGCTCCGGTGGCTCGGTCGAAGCCATCTCGGTGCGGCGCTGATGGTCTCTCCCCGGACAACACGAGGCAGGTCGTGGCTGGTGCACCAGGGCTGACCATGGCAGGCAAGCCCGATCTCGTCTCCGGTGCTAACAAAGGCACAGCATGGTTTTCTGACGTGCGATTCATCCAGAACTCGATTTTGCAGCGCATGTCTTAGTTGCCATGCATTAGGCGATCTTCTCGGGACATGCAAAGCGCCGAGTAAAACGGAAAGTAAGCACAGTGAATAAGCGCCGCACATCGCTGTCGCAAACGGCAGGTGAACCCGTCATGGCTGCTTCCCCGCCTCGCGTCAGCGTAGTAATCCCAGTCCGCAACGAAGCACGCAACCTCTCGTTCGTGCTAGCGCGCCTGCCCGCCGACATTTTTGAGGTGATCCTGGTTGATGGGCACAGTGATGACGACACTGTCGTCGTTGCCAGGCGGTGCCGGCCGGACATACGGGTCGTCCGCCAGGGTGGCCACGGTAAAGGGAACGCATTGGCGTGTGGTTTCGCCGCCGCCCGCGGCGACGTGATCGTAACCCTCGATGGCGACGGCTCAACGGAGCCAGCGGAGATACCTCGTTTCGTCGAGGCCCTGCAGCACGGGGCCGACTTTGCGAAGGGCAGCCGTTTCACGCCGGGAGGTGGCTCAGCCGACATCACGGCGCTGCGCAAAGGGGGCAACCTTGCGCTCGTGCACTTGGTGAATGCGCTGTTCAGAACTCGGTACACCGACCTTTGCTATGGCTATAACGCGTTCTGGTCCCGGTGCCTGCCGAGGCTGGAAGTGGATAGCGACGGCTTCGAGGTCGAAACACTGCTCAACATCAGGGCCGCAAGGTCTGGCCTGAAGGTGGCGGAGGTCCCGAGCTATGAGCGCGGTCGGCTGCATGGTTTGTCCAACCTGAGAGCGTGGCCTGATGGCCTGCGAGTGCTGCGGACGGTGCTCAGCGAGTTCCTTTCGCCGTGCTCATGCCAGGCGGTGCAGTGGTCAGAACTGGGCCGCGAGCCGGTGGCTGACGCCGTCCCCGTCGGTGCTCAGGCCAGGGCTGCCGCCGGGACTCAGCCTGCGCGAGGGGGCGCGGTGTGGACTTCTCACTGACCGCCGAGAAGCGCGAGCTCGCCCGGACCCTGCGCAATCGTGTCTGCTTCCAGAAACTGGAAGGCGCATGACGAGCTACAGCCAGATCGGACTCGTCCATCCGGCGCGGGTTCGTTCGTAGTCACAGCTCGTTGACGCCGTCCAGCGTTATCCAGGCGGGCCGCAGAGCAGGCGCGCGAGATCCTCTATGCCAAAGCTGAAGCGACATCGGCCAGCCGCTCGGCCGACGCCTGACACGAGCCGGGCGCCGCCCGCGTGACCACTGAGAGGGCCAGCGGAGATGGTGCTGAGCCGGAACTGAGGACGCAGGGAGGATGCCGGCGGCCTCTGGACGAGCCTGCCAGTGTCGGAGGCGGTGTCTATCGTTGCGGCATGGATACACGTGACGCGGCGCAGCGGTGGGCAGAGGTCTGGGAGCGCGGCTGGCGCGAGCATGACGCGGCCGCAATTACGGCTCTCTATGCCGACGGCGCGTTCTGGCAACAGCATCCGTTTCGCGACCCCGATCCTGATTACCTCGCTCGCGTCTTCGCGGAGGAGGAGTCAGCCCGGTGCCGGTTTGAAAGGCCGATCGTCGACGGGGTACACGCGGCTGTGTCGTGGAGCGCGCAGACGAGGCTGGCCGATGGCGGTACCGAGGACTTGGCAGGCGTGTCGCTCCTGCGCTTCAGCCCTGACGGACTTGTACTAGAAGAGCGTGACTTCTGGAACCAGCGCTGACGGCCCATCGCCGGAGAGTCAGCAGGGAGCACCGGCTCTCCTGCCCCGCGCAGACAGAGGTCTGGGCATGCGGGCGCGCCAGCGCAGTATGGACCACGAGGCCATGGAGATCTGGCTACTGGAGACAAGAGCGAATCCGGGATTAACCGGCTGGGACGTCGCCACCGACGAATGCCTCGAAGGCCCGGGTTCCCGGTGTGCCCTGGGAGACGGTAGCCGTGCAGGTGGTGCCGAAGAGGCAGATGGCTAGTAGGCCAGGGGCCACAATCTGAGCCGGCCGGCCGAAGCGGAGTCCGGGCGCTGATGGTCTTAGTGGCGGACACGCCAGAACAGGGGCCGCTCGGTGACGGCGGCGTTGTCGTAACCGACCGCGGCCACACCATCCCGACGCCGCTGCCCGGGGTAGCGAAGATGGCCTGGCGGAGTAACTGGGTGGTGTACCGGGTAGGCGGGAACTGTTAACTATCGTCAGGGCGTCGAGGCGGACGTCAGTTATGGCGAGCCCGGCAATGAAACTCCAAATGGAGATGGGAATGGACACATCTCGCATGGCCGACATGATCCGGCGCGCACACTTGGTCTCGCCTACGTACCGGGTCGCAATTAGCCTCGATACCGCGCGAAACTACGCAGATAACCGTAGCTTTCGTCTCCAGCATCCGGACTTTGCCGTTCCTCCGCCGAATCTCACCTATTTGACTGCACGCTCGACTAGCTACCAGAATTACTTCCGTACAGGAGTCGAGCGCGCGAGGTTCTTGACCGAGCTAGCCGGTAAGGCTAGCCCTCCCGAAGTACGACGCATCTTGGAGTGGGGCTGCGGCACCGGAAAGACTGTGCGCCATCTTGCGGATGACCCACGATTTCATGTCTACGGCACCGACTACGACGAGCGCGTGATCCGTTGGTGCAGAGAGAACATTCGGAAGGTGTCGTTCACGGTGAACGACGTCGAGCCGCCTCTACCCTTTGACGACGACTATTTCGACATGCTTTATAGCTACTCCGTGTACACTCATCTGCCGCCAGAGCCCCAGTTCCGATGGCTAGCCGAGCAGCTTCGCGTTGTGCGTCCCGGAGGTCTCGTTCTTCTCAGCGTTCATGGAGATGCGTATAAACATCGGCTTACGCCGGCTGAGCGGGAACAGTACGACTCTGACGGAGTGGTGGTGCACGGCGGCATGGCGACAGGTGGTCCGTGGTTCACAAGTTTCAACAGTCCGCGGTGGATGGAGGAAGAGTTCCTGCGCGATCACGATATTGTATACAGAGAGATCTATCCGGAGGGCGGTCCGACCCAGGACGTTTGGGTCGTTAGGAACTCAAACTAGTGAACTGTCCCAGTTTTGGTTGGTGATTGCGAGGGCAAATCGTCCACGGCGAACTTTCTTGAGGATCTGCCCAGGCGTCCCTGTTCACTGGAATGGTGGCGGGCCGCTGTCGTATTTGGCGAGGTACGTCTTGATCGCGTCGATGAGGGGACGCTGTGGAAGATGCTGCGGCAGATCGCTTCGGTAAGTGAACCGGTCGAAGAAGGACTTCGACCTTCTTCAGCCAGCTCGTTCGGCTCGCTTGGCGGGGCAAAACTGGCCGTCTGGTTCGACGACCTCCATACGTAACCACTGGCGACCTCCATACGTAACCACTGGAAGGATGTCGTCGGCTTCGTCGCGTTATAAAGACCGTGCCGGCGACGAGGCGCTGGAGGGACCTCACGAGCTGGCCAGGCTCCAGACGCGAAGGTAGCTGACCTTGACGGTAGATGGCTCGCCCGGCAGGTGACCGTACTGGCCCATATAGGCAGACAGGATGATATTCATCGGATCGTTCTTGACATAGGAGGCGGAGATCGCCTTGACGAGTCTGCCGTCGTAGTAGATGTCCCACTGCCGGGTACTCCACACGCCGGTGATCACGTGCCAGCCCGGAGCCGACGTCACGGTGAACGGAATGGTTGCCGCCGGCGTGCCGTGGTCGCTGTAGTGATAGACGACGCAAAGATCTCCGGCCAGGCCCTCAGCAAGATCCATCTCGTTACCGTAGGGCCAGCTGACAGTACCCGACGAGGCAGAGATGAGCCAGAAGGCAGGCCAGTCAGCGATCTTGCCGTCGCTTGCTCGCGGGAAGTAGATGCGGGCCTCGAAGATGCCGCTCGTGTATGTGTTAGGGCTGATAATGGAGTAGCCATTTTGGTTGGCGCCGGACGTGAACAGGTAGAGCTCGCCACCTGAGTGCCCCATCGTGCCGCCGGTACCGTGCCACGCCCTCGGCCAGCTAGCCAGGTCGTCACCGGTGTCATTTGCTAGTAGCTTGCCAACATGGGAAGCAGGCACACCCGTCGGCACGAGCTGCCCAGGCCGGGCGGAGGCGGGCAGGCCAGCAGCCGGGGCGTGAGAGGTCGGACCCGTGGAAGCGGTCTGAGCCGTGCTCGGCTGGGGATCGTGCTGGTGCGCTGCGGCAGCCACGCCCAGCAGTACCCCCCCGCCAGCGATCAGCACCACCGCAGCGCCAGCAGGCACTCTCTTGCCCTTCATCCAGCCAGCCATGGGCCAACGACGGCCGGAGCACCGTGTTCTGCCACGACCCGGATCAGCGCTGCAATCCACAGCCGCAACCACGACCACAGCAGATGCCGCAACCCCGGCATACTCCACGTTCTGGCCCGCATGGCCGCCCCCCGCTAGCCACCAGCACTAAACCGACAAGGCTAATACGTACCCATAGCACCGACACCGGCGCGCGTTCGTCCGGATCAAGTCCCGCCGCGTGGCGTAGGCAGCAGATGCGTGCTCCTTCTTCCTGCGGTTAGGCGGTTGAGCGCTGGCTGGATCACCTTCGTCGTAGACGCTGTGCAGCGGCATCTTGACCCAGGACTCGGAGGCGGGCGGCCAGCGGTCAACACTGCGAAACCCCGGTGTCCTCCGCTCCTCACATGACCAAAGCTGAGTGCAGCAATCCGACATCAGCGCCGAAGGCCACAGCCCGACGACGAACCCAGCCAGTCCATGATCCGGAATACGTGCCGACCGACCTAGGCTGCGTCTAGTGGCGGCGGGCATATCCATGCGGCCAATAGCACGTATCCGACAAGTCGCGAAAGCAAGCCTTCGGAATTGTGTGCGCAGCTCCGGATCCTGCTAGGGCGCCCCTACTTCCGGCCCTGTCTGCATCTCAGTGCCGCGGCACCTGCTGCTGGCTGCCAGCCGACGGGCCATGCTGGCGGAACCGCGCCATCTACGAAATCGGTTCGGGTCAAGCCAGCGTTGGCTTACATAAGAGAGCGCCCGAGCCCAGCTACAGCGAGCTGGATCCGGCCACCATCTCCTGGCTAGCCCGCTAGTGCACGGTCAGCTTGCGTTCGAGTGGTCGCAGCCGGTCCAGCCGACTTGTAGGGAAAACGAAGAGTAGCACTACTCATGATTTTCAGTATTGTTCTGCGAAGTGACGGGGACTTCGATACTCTTTCGTCCTGTTCATCACGTTCGGAAGGATTCGGTATGCCCCGTCATAAGCTGCCTGTTGCGTCACGCACTGGCCGCCTCGTCACGGTGTTGACCGCCCTGGTCGGTTTCATCGCCGGGCTGACCCTGGTCGTCACCCACGCTGCCGGCCAGGGTGGTCCGAGCACCGTCGCGCTGTCGTCCCAGCACTTCGCCAGCCACTGGCGACACCACCACCGAGGCCCGAGCCCCTCTCCGACCTCGTTCACATCGCCGTCGTCTGGCAGCAGTAGTTCCCCGGCGCCAAGCACCCCGTCGGTTGGCGCCAGCTCACCCGGGCCCACGCCGAGCGCGGGGTCTACGCAGGTCACACCACCAGCATCGGTGCAGCCAGACGGCCCGGCAGGCAACTGGAACCTGGTCTGGTCGGATGAATTCAACGGCACGAGCATGGATACCTCTAAATGGTATGCGTGGGATAATGGTACTGTCCGGAACGGCGTACCTATGTATGCATCGAACGTGTCTGAGTCCGGTGGCAGCCTGAATTTGACGCTGAAAAGCTCAACTTCAGGAGCATCGGTCGTTAGCGCTAATGAGTTTGGCAACAATCCTGCACCATCAAACGGTTACCGGATGAAGGTAGGCGACGTTGTTCAGGCCAGAATCCTGTTTCCTGCAGCCAATGGTAAGGTAGCTAACTGGCCGTCCATCTGGTTCTTTGGCGGGCCAAATACTTCTGCGCCTGGTGAGATCGATCTGTTTGAAGGTCTGGGCGGCAGCGCTACCTCTAATTACCATCCTCCGTCCGGGTCCGCCACGATCAACAGTTTCCCTTCTGGCTCCTGGGCTGGCTCATGGCATACCTACACGGTGGTGCGTCATGCCTCGTCCTTCGACGCCTACGTAGACGGTCACCTCTTCCTGACTCAGCCTACGTCTGATGATGGCGGTTCCATGAGTGTCATTCTTGTGAATGGCGCGGGCCAGAACGGACCACCTGCATATCCGGCAACAATGCAGGTCGATTACGTTCGTGCGTGGTCGCCCGCCTAGTCAAAACCTGCTGGCCGGTTCCCTGGTATTTGCGGCCACTCGGCCATATCCGGCTAGCTCTTCGTCCTGCCTAAACGCAGACGAGCGTTGACTCCCGAATTACAAGGCGCGCCGACTTCGCAGGTTAGCACCCTTCCTCCCCGCTCAGCCGAGCCAGGGGAGGAAGGGTGCTGTCAGTGGAGGACTAGGCGGAGCTGAAGGCGCACCCGACCATGTCGGCCACCGTGATCGGCGACGGGGTGGGCTGGGACCGGAGGCTGGCGGCGCTGAAGAACCGGGTCCGGGAACTGAGTCCGGCTTAATTCCGCCCGACCCGGCATCGCGGACATGTATGCGGCCGGGGAACTGGGGCAGTGTGATTTCTGGTTCCCGCCGATCACCCTGTCGGCGGGGTCCGGGCAGGTGCGGACGGCCTTCCCCGGGGCAGGAACCGGAGTCTTGATGCCTACCTGGCCAGTAGTAGCTTTGATGACGTCTAGGCTCGGGGGACCTGCAATGACCGTGACGTACGAACTGGCGCGCCTCCTTAGGACCGGCAGTCCTATCTGCGCTACCTCGTAGGCCTGCTTACCGATGCATCAGACCCGAAGTCCGGATTCAATGCTTCTCCGGGAGGACTGGCCCACGTCCGGCCGCCCGAGCGGCCGGCGGGCCACGAGGGACACTTCAGCAGAACTCCTGGCCACCTGTGTCGTCGCGATCGGCGCCGTCTTGGTCGTCTGGGCATACCACAAGGCTGCGACCGCTCCTGTCCAGTCCTACGATGCCATCTTCTGGGCAGGAATGTTGCTTGCCTACCTGGCGGTAGCCTGGCGGGCGATATTTGGACCTTATACGGTTTTGTGGCTTGGACTGCTCGGGCTCTTCACTGTCTTGCCGAGTTTCTTGATGAGCCCGGGTGGCCCGAGCGGCTTCGATGCGATTGCGCACTTCGCCTTGCTGCGGAACGTGATCTCGGCAGGGCACCTTTACCAGCACACGCCGTTGCTCCCGATCGGGACTTTCTACCCGGGGTTGGAGAGCGCCGCGGGCGCGATCCACTGGCTGACCGGCCTTTCGCCGTGGGATTCGGCCCTGACCCTGATCGCCGTGATCCACTGCCTGTTGCCGGTTCAGATCTACTACATTGCGCGGGCCCTGCCAGTTCCCCATCGGTGGGCGGCAGTGGCCGGCTTGGTCTACGCCGCCGCTCCGAGTTTCGTATATTTTGACACCCAGTTCGCCTACGAAACCGTTGCGATACTGCTCATGCTCACGATAGTTCGCCTGTATGTGGAAACCTTGGCGGCCGAGCGATATGGCAGCCCGACCTGGAAACAGACTCTGTCGGCTTCACTGCTGATTGCCGTGATGTCCTTCGGCCTGGTGGTGACACACCATCTCACCAGCCTGACCGGCATCGTCCTGCTTTCGGCAGGTGCGCTCTGTCTCAAGCCGATGAACGGGCTGGCCGACCGCAGGGGTGGTTGGCGACGCCTGTTCGTCAGGTGGATGCCCGCGTTGACGCTAGCGACGTGCCTCGCGTTGTGGGTTGGCTTCGTCGCGCCAGAAACGGTGTCCTACCTCTTCCCCTTCGTGTCCGGCACCGCATCACAGCTAGTCGCCTTGGCTACTGGCTCGGCAGGTAGTGGTGCTGTGCGGACGATTTTCAGCCATTCGAATATTCCCGGCTATGAACGAGCCGCTGCAATGGCCGCTGATGTCATGATTGCGCTCGCGCTCCTTTTTGCGGGATTTCGCTGGCTGCAAAGGCCACACCTGCGGCGGAACTTCCTATGGTCGTTCGTGCTCACAGCGGCCTACTTGGTGAGTCTGCCACTGACGTTGACCAGCGCGGGTGCTGCAGGCTCGCACCGCAGCTGGGCCTCGACGTTCGTCGGCGTAGCTTTCCTGCCGGCCGCACTCGTCATCTTGTTCGAATTGGACAAACGCAGGCAATGGCTGAGGCGTGCGGCCGCGACAGCAGGCGTGGCCGCGCTCGCCGTGCTGATAGTTGGCAACATAGCCGCGGATGCATCGCCCGAGACTCGATTCCCTGGCCCTTACCAATTCGGCTCGGACACTCTCAGCGTCACCCCGGAGACCCTCAGGTTTGCGGACTGGGTTCAGACGCATCTGGGTGCTGGGGCGCACGTGGTCACAGATCGTTTCACCGCTCTGGCACTCACAGCTCATGCTGACGCCGTCACCCCGATCCCGATGCGGAGGCTGCCATTTGCCAACATCTGGTACAGCCCCAACCCCCCGGGGCCGAATCTCATGTCCGCCATGGAGCGCCAGGGAGACGACTACCTGGCCGTCGATGTCCGCGACACGCAGCACATGTCGGCAGACCCGCCCTTGTTCTTCACAGGCGAACCGAATCGGGTGCCAATGCGGAATGTCACCCGGCTGGCGAAAGTGCCGTGGCTGCGATTGCTCTATTCCTCACCGCATTATCGACTTTATCGGATTGATTATCATTCGTACTATCTGTGGTATCCCCCCCATGCCACTGATTACTGACGTCCGGCGAGGATGGCCCAGCCGCCTGAAGGTGGTCCGAGATCCCGCACTGCTAGCAATCGGAGCCGTGCTGCTCGTGTGCGCCCCCGTTTTTCCCGGGCTCTCACGGCTCGTTGTTATGCCGGCATTGTTGCTGGCCCCGGGCTACGCGCTCCTGCGTCTGCTCGGGCATGCTGCCGGTCCGCGGTCTATCTCCGTAGCGGTGCCCGTATCGCTGGTGCTCGCCGTCTTCGCGTCGCTGATTCTTGACGTCAGCGGCATTCGGCTCGGCCCACTCTCGCTTGGATCGCTGCTAGGCGCGCTCACCGCCCTTCTCCTGGCAGGCTCGTACGGTCGGCAGCTGATCGCTAGCCGGCCGCGGGAAAACCGGAGGAGGCAGCACGGCGATCGGGAGCTGACCGAGCCCGCTGCTCCTCCCGGTGAGCGGAGGTGACCCGACCACCACGACTCGCGGGCTGGTAATTCCTGGTGTGCATCAGCTGTACGACCGTGGGTTCGGCACCGGCGAATTGATGTCGCGCCTGACATCGCTGGGAATTCCGAACAGCCTGAGAATGCCTTGCGCCAGTAGTGGAAAAACTATTGGCGTGGGACTCCCTCGCATCGAGCCTGACCACGCGGCGCGAAATCCGGTAGTGGCTCCGCTCAGCCTGCTCGATGTCCCCAAGCTGGACTCGTGGGCTGAGCAGTGGGATCAGCTGGTGGACTCTTCCCCTCTTCCTTCGCCGTTCCTGCGGTCGTGGTGGTTGACCGGGGCCGGCGGACCTGGCCGCCATTTCCTTCTGGCCGTCGACGGGCCGCGCCTCCTCGGTGGCCTCGCCTTGGAGAAACGCAACCCGATACTGAGCACTCGGGTCATGGGGGACGGGTCACTGTGCCCGGATCATCTCGACCTGCTCGCCGCCCCCGGTCAGGAGGAGGAGGTAGTCGGCCTCCTCCGCGACTGGCTCTGCCGCCCTGGTGAGCGCCTCATGGATCTCCAGGGCATCCGCGCCGGGTCACGGTTGATCGAAGCTCTGCCTGGCCGCGTCCGCCGCGAGCCCACGGCCGTGGCTCCCTTCACCCCCTTGCCCAGCAGCCCAGAGGCGTACCGGGCTGCCCTGCCCTCGCAGTTCCGCAAGAACCTCCGCGTATCCGCCAAGCGCCTCGCGGCCGAAGGTCTGACGCATCAAACGACTCGCGGCGGGGCAGTCCTCCCGCGCCTCGATATCTTGCGCGAACTGCACCGGGCCCAGTGGGGGAGCCGCTCCAACTTCCTTCCCGTCTTCAATCGATTCGCGGCCGGATTCGCTGGTGGCGGCGCGGCCGATGAGGTGGCCGTCCACGAGCTCAAGAGCGACAATCTGGTTGTCGCGACCGTGACGACATTCGAGGTGGCTGGGCGGGTGAGCCTGTACCAGAGCGCCCGGCTCACCGATCGCCAATGGCGGGATGCGACGACGGTCCTGCTCGCGGCCATCATCGACGACGCATGTACCCGAGGTTTCAGCGAGGTGGACTTCCTCCGAGGCGACGAGCCCTATAAGGGCCGGTTCGCGCCGAACCATCGAGAGATCCTGCGGCTGATTGCGGGCAAGGGAGCCACGGGCCGGCTCGGCGGCGTAACCCGCGTGGCGATGTCCCAGGCCGCGCGGACAGCGATCAAGTGCGGTCGGTTCGGGAGATCCACCGTCGCCCGGTGGAAGAAGGCGTGACTTACGCAGTCCCGTTATCCGTAGCCCGCCCCATCAGCAGCGCCCTGGCTGTCCGCCTGCTTCCGGCCGACGGTGGCGGACCGGACATGCTTCCCGATAGCCCAGACGCCCATTGCGCAGAGCTTGGTTGTGTCCACGGCGGCGGAACGCCCGGGCTCTCGTGGCTTCATGTGCCGCCGCCGAAGATGAGAGTTGAAGTCCTCGATGCGGTTCTCACGAACAGTGGCAGCGGTGAAGTACGTAAGGGTCACCGACAATGAAATGGCGGGACCGTTATGCACCCAGTGTGGCGTGCCGGGAGGTATGTACACGGCGCGGCCCGGAGTCATGCTGTACGTGGCGACCTCCGGAGGCAGAGTCTCGATCCGACCATGGGAGCCGTCCCAGTACCTGTCGAACTCGTGCCGACGGGCCGCGTCGTCCTCCCAGCGCCCGATGCTGACGGTCTTGCTCCCACTGACCTGCATCAGCAGGCTGTGCTCGATGTCGAAGTGGACCGGCGTAACTGAATTAGGGGAGGAAACAAAGATGAAAGCCACCCGTTTGCACATCTTGCCCCGCGTGCCTTGCCTGGCGATCATCCCCGACTCGAGGCTGCCGAGCTGGGTGTTCATGAGGTCTGCCATGCCAGGATCGTCTTCCACGTTGAGCAGGGTGAGCCACGCGTTCGCGTTGTTCAAATCGCGTATGACGTCGCCCGGACGCTCCAGGGCCCCCCGCGGGGGACCTCCTTTAGGGACCAGAAGAGGTTGCGCCGCCGTGTCGGCGATCACCGACCGGCGTGGCAGCCGGTCGGCGAGATCCGCGACCGACGCGAGGGTCAGGCGGTCATCGAGCTGTAGCTCATGGCTGAATCCCACAGCCTGGCGCGGGAACGCGTCGTCGAATGGAAGCTGTCCTATCGACTTGAGGGCCGGCTCTGATGTTTGTGTACCCATCACGCACCTCTCAGCAGCCTGGGTACCTGTTCTGGACGTCCATGTCTTACCCATCGCCAACTGTGCGTCCACCGGGAATCGCGGGCAACTTCTGCTGGGACCGGTGTCGGCACAGAGCCGGATCCGCGGCTTCACCCAAGCTTCCATCGTTGCATCTGAGCTCTGAAACGAAGCCGCCCCCAGTCCATGACGAGGCGGCGGGGCAGACGGTAGGGATCCGTCGAGGAACGGGCCGTTCCCGGGATCGTGGTGCACGCGGTGGCGAACTCGGCCGAACGCACGGCGTCGACAGAACGATCGTCGAAGTCGTCGCGGCGGCCGAACGGGTAAGCGAAGTGCGTCACGACGCGGCCGATCGAATGCTCCAGATGCTTCTTGGAGCCAGAGATGGTGTCCTGCTGCTCCCGTGCCGGACGGTCCCTAAGCCGGACGTGGTCGATCGTGTGGGCGCCGATCGTCACGATGTCGCTGGCCGCCAGTTGGCGGAGATCCGCTGGCGTGAGCGTTCTGGCGTCGGGCGGGTGGGCGGAACTTACCTGCCATTGCTCCGATACTGCGTCGAGCGCCCGTTCGATCTCCGTCACCGGAAGCGGCAGCAAGTGGCGGCGGACCGAATCGAGGTCTGCCCTGATACCGGACGAACCGAGTGGGAGGCGGAGCTTCCGGCTACCGACCGGTAGATCGATCTCGCTCACCTGCGGTGGCCGCGAGCGCAACAGCGTTGCGAGGCGGTCCCACCACAGACCGCCATGGTTTTGCAGGATGCCGCTGGTCACGTAGATGGTGATCGGTACGCCCTTGGACGCGGCGATCGGCAGCGCGTTGGTCAGATTGTCGGCATAGCCGTCGTCAAACGTCACCACCACTCTTGGGCGACGTGACGGAACCGATACGTCGGCGAGCGTCGACGGTTCCCGTCCCCTCGTCATCTCCTCGAGGTGGGCGGCGAAGTTGCCGGGGCTCACGCAGAGATAGAAGGGGTCCTCAACGCCTTCCGCGACCCTGTGGTAGCAGAGAATGAGCGTCCCATTGCGCGTTATCGTCACGACACCCCTCCCGGTCAAGGCGCTCGTCTGAGGGCTGGTCGCGAGCGCCGGTCCGCCGCTCCGCTACAGTTCCGGGCAGCCTTCGAACGAATCCCACAGCTTCCTGCAGAGCCGCTCGACGTCCGGATGGAGTTCTATGGCCTCGGCGGACGGTGGCTGCGCCCTAACCCGGGTGGCTATCGAGCCGAGGGGCAAGGCCAGTCCAATGTGGCTGGAGAGAGAGCGGACCACCTCGCCGGGCTGGTTGCACGCTCGTTCGTAACGGAGGATCCGGATCCGGTCGTCCTCCCAGAGGCGCTGGTCGAAATACAGCTGGTTGCGGGTCCACCAGAAGAGCGCGGCCGCGTCGAATGGTGTAAGCCTCTGGTACAGCAGGGTGTTGATCGTCTCCCACGTTTCCTCGGTCGCACCTCTATATCGCCAGTCCAGCGCGTTGCGGGAACGAATCGGCCGGAGATCCCGGCAAGGGTTGTCCATACCGAACCGGTTCACGTTGGACTGTGCGACTTCCAGGTAATGGCGAAGCATCCAGAGGGCCTTGACAGCACCAACGGCGTCCATAAGTGCAGTCGCTGAAGCGCTCTCCACCAGCGGCTTGGCCGCCACAACCTCGAAGGGGAGGCGGCGGATCCGGTCATGAATGGTGGAATACTCCTGCCAGCCCGTCTCGGCTGGCCCGATGAGACGGTGATCGTGCTCCTCGAGGATCAGTACCCGCCAGGATCGATCGAGGAAGGTCTGCTGGAGCATCGTGGTCCCAGACCGCTGGCATCCGAAGATCAGTACGACGCGGCGCTCATCGGGGCGCGCCCGGACGATCGATCTGGCCAAGCGCTTGGCCAGCGCCCGCGTTCTGCGTCTGAACAAGGGCTCGTCGTCTCGGGCCTTGTGGCGAGCCGCGAGCCGCTTATCGGAGGCGTGGGCCACCAATTCGGACTCTCCCCCTCTTTGCCGTTCCCATGGCGTCGGCCGCAGGTGGACGCGTTGCACCTGACCGTTAGGCCCGCGCCCTGAGGGGGTTGTCGACTCAAGGCTACATGAGGGTCCTGCCCGAATAGATGTGCAGGTACCACTCGCCCGGCCTGCTATCACTTGGATGACCCGACGGGCTCGGGGTCAGCCGAGGGATCTCGGCGGAAGACCCGGAGCACCGCGGGTAGCAGGATGGCGGCCACACACCACGCGCCGATGACCCATCCAGCGCAGATGCCAATCATGCCCCAGTAGATCCCGCCCAGCGCTGCGCCGACCGCTTCTGCGGAGGTGCCTGCCGCCATCACCTTGGCGGCATGGCTCAGGCGGCCTTGCGCGCGGCGGATTGCCACGAAGTGGTCCTTGATCACGTAGGCGGGGCCCACCAGGAGGAGGACGCGCAACACGGTGGTGCCGTTCGTCGCGTAGGCGGGGCCGAAGGCGCGCAGAACGAGGGGAGCCGCCACCGTGACGAGGGCCCAGACCGCACCGCTCAGGGCCAGCCCGAGGGGCAGTGTTCGGCGCACATGGCGGTGCAGCAGGCTCTGATCGCCCGATATCTCGGCGAAAAGGGACAGCGTCAGCAGATACGGGATCATCATCGAGGTGCCCGACACCAGGAGTGCGGTCGAGAAGTAGGCCAGTTGCTGCGGGGCCAGCAGGAGCGCTGCGATAAGCCCGACGATGTAGGCGATGGAGTTGATCGACAGATTGAGGACATGGTGCATGAGGGACAGCGCGCCGTAGCGGCGGGTGAGAGCCACCCGATGTCTGAGGCTGCCATCGCCGTCCGGGGCCGGTTCGAGCCGGAGCATGGGGATACAGGCGACGAGCGAGACAACCGTCGCCAGTGCCCAGGCGAGCAGCAGGCCGGGGGCTGTTCTCGTCCCGGCGAGGACAAGGGCGCCGACGATGAGCAGCTTCAGCACGGAATTCAGGCTGCCCCGCGTGAGCTGAGCCGAGCCCCGATGCAGCCCGATCGCCACGTTATCGAATGTGAGCGCGGCCATTGTGGCCACTGATCCGATCACAAACAAAACGGCGGTTGTCCAGTCCGCCCCGATGATCCTCAGGCTCCCCCCCAGGAGCGGGGAGAGGGCCACCGTGGCCAGCGAGAGGATCAGGACAGCCAAACACGAGACGTACATCCCGGTGCTGGTGGTGACGCGGCGGACCGCGGCCGGCAGCGACTCTAGCTCGGCTAGCAGGAGGAGCGGGATCCCGAGCGCGCCGATCGCTGCGAGAAAGAGCGCCGTCGAGGATGCGGCGGCCGCCAGACCGACATCTCGCGCCGAGAACAGATGCGTGGCGACCGACAAGTAGACAAGGCCCAGCACCGCCGTGGCGCCCTGCTTGGCAACCAGATAGCCGAATGTCGTGAAGAGCCGCCGCAGCTCCGAGGGCCATGCCTGCCGTTTCGAGAGCAGCGCTGGCGGTTCCGAGGGTTGTGCCGTCGGCTCCGATGACCGCACCGGCAGCTCCGCGGGTTGCGGCGTTTGCCCTTTCGGTTGTGCTGATTGCTCCGCCGGCCGTGCTGGGTGATCCGCCGTCCCAGTCGCCTCTCCGGCCGCGAGCTCGTTCGCGCGACCGGATGATCGATAGTGAGGGAGTGGGGCACTCCCGTGGATGGGGCGAGCGGGGCCCCGACCGCCTTCGGACTGCCTATTGTGATTGAGCGAGCCCCAGCTGAGTGCCCCCCAGCCCTTCACGAGGCGATCCTCTGCGTGGGATACCGGCGCACCCTGTGGTTCACGTCGCGGACGGGAACAGGCGGGCTGCACGCCACCCACGGCGGACCGGCGCGGACACCGGTTATCGAGGCTGGCTCGCCCGCGGCCTCGTGGAACTCAACGCCTGCGGACCCGTCAGCGGGCAGATTGCAAGGTTGAAGATCGAGGTTGTCACGCCGGGGAACGGTCACCTGACGTTTGCTTGGCCCGATGCTCTGGCGAGCACCGAGAACGGACAAGGTCAGTGGAACCTCCCAGCACTTCTTGGCGCACGGGCAGGCACCCGAGCTTCTGCCAAGCCGCAAGGGCCGGCGAGATGGGGCAGCTGCGTGACATTCGCCGTAACCCACCTGCGCAGTGCGCCCATCTTTTGTGATGTTCACCGGATTCGCTGCGTGCAGAGTGATGCCGTGAGCATTGCGGCCGTGAGGGCCATAGGGTGACGCACGCTCATACTCCTCTTCCCCAACCTCCTCAGGCCGAACTCCCGGTCCAGGGGAAGAGCCGCGCTGGCCGCTGGAAGATCACATTAATTCCCCTGCCATCGCCTGCCATCGCGATCAGCCTGGCCGACGGTGTCTGCCGCTCGCCGCGTCCGGCTTTCGGGGTCCATGCCCAGTGACGACAGGTAGATGCGCGCAAGCTGGTCAGCGCAGGAGTCCCAGCTTGGCAGCTGGGACTGATCCACCTGCGAGGGCGATGACATTGCCCTGACGAGCTCATGGGCGACAGCGGCGGCGGGCGCGCCGCGCGCCACGCCACGGACCCACCCCGCCGCGCAGAGCTCAGTGATTCCGGCAGTGTCATAACCCACGACAGGGCGCGCGACGCCCAAGGCCTCCATCACCCCTACTGGGTGCGCCTCATAGTCCGACAGGCAGGCAACGACGCTCGCCTCGGCCAACGCCGTTGCCATGCTCTGCCGATCTTCCGGCGGTATGTGCCTGATGCTCACTCGGCCGCAAACGCCCAGATGGCGCGCGAGTTCGTAGAGGTTACCTTCATACGGACCGCTGCCCAGGATCAGCACGTGGGCTTCGGGGATCTCACGCATCACGTGCGGCAGTGCCTCGATGACCCGGTGATGGCCCTTGTAGCGTTCCAGCCGTCCACTGGACACGATCCGGCCAGGGGCGGCGATTGTCCCCTCGGGAGGCGGTGGCAGTGATCCGCCGTTACGGATCACGACAACCCGCTTGTCGCCGAGGCGCGCGCGTCGCGCTAGGTTCACCGCCTCAAAGTGGCTCACCGCAATAAGGGACACGGCGTGTCGCAGCAGCGGGCCCGCCAGTCGCCATTGGGTGGTTCGCATGGCGTTCCGAAGCCGTGATGAGTGCCCGCCGGTGTGGAAGGTGGCCAGATAAGGGATGCCGGCCCGGCGGGCGGAGAGCATGGCGAGCAGCGGCACCGGTGTGTGAATGCCCTGGCAATGCACGAGGTCCCAGCTGCGCCTCTTGATCACGGACGCAATCCCGGGGGCGAGGTAATAGTCTCGCCCCCGCGGCCAGGACGGAACACGCAGCACCGGGGTGCCCTCAACTATCTCCTGCCTTGGCAGCTGGCGGGACCGGTCGGTTGCGAGGATGGTGATTTCAAAACTTCCCAGCGCCGAGAGGTGACGCGCAACCTCATGGACATGCATCTCAGTCCCGCCAAAATCCGGAAGATAACGCGGGCTGACCATGAGTATGCGGAGTGGCCGCTCCGGCGCCACGCCGCCTTGAGCGCCGAACGCCTTGCCGGAAGTTGCTCTACGTATCACGATCTATCAGCTTCCTGGCCATTGACGCTCGCCTGGCAGGTCGTGCTGACGCCCCGGAGTCTCGTGGAGCGACCCGTGCGTAAACGGCTTCGAGACGCTCAACGACCGCGGATGCTGTGAAACGCTGTACCCGTTCCTGCGCACCAGCGGCAACGCGGGCGCGCAGGCCAGCATCATTCAGCAAGCGAGCCATGGCCTCGGCGAGCTGATATTCGTCGCCGGGCGGCACAAGAAGGCCGCTTTCCCCGTCCACGATCATATCGACTATTCCGCCGATTGTGGTTCCGACCACCGGGCGGCCACTGGCCATAGCTTCCAGCACGGTTGTCGGACAGGCATCAAGACATGTCGATGGAAGCACGGAAAAAAGGCAGCGGCGAAACGCTGCCATAGCATGATCATGTGGCCACTGTCCGCACACCTGGACACCGTCGGGAAAGTGCGTAGGCGTGTCCGCCGTGCGCCCGCCTACCAGCAACAGTGGCGGACATCTCCCGCTAAGCGACTCGTAGGCGCGCAGCAGCGCGGGCACGCCTTTATCTCCGGACAGCTCGCCAACAAAAAGAAGAAAATCCTCCGCCGGCAAACCCGGCGCAATATCTTCGGCCCGGCCCTCAGCCGCATCACCAGCGCGGCCCAGGACGACCTCGTCTAGGACGAAATTAGGTATGACGCTGGCGTTTGGGCCAGGCTGAATACGACTGCCGATGGCGACAGCGTTGCTCACGCACACCACGTGGTCGATGGCCCGGTCTTTCCATGGACGCATCAGCGCTGTAGCCGCCGCGGTGACAGGCCCCACAACAGGCCCATAGAGGGCGGTAGCGCAGGGCAGGCAGCGTGTAACCGCAGGTCCCTCACATGCCGCCGAGCCCATCCGCATCAGTCTCTTCGTCGCGCAGACATGACTGAAGTCGTGCAGGGTCAGCACAAGCCCAAAGCGCGGCCCCGCCGGCCATGAGCGACGCAACGCGACGGCACTGTTGACAATCCAGTTGTGTGCGTGAACAACGTCCGGCCGCTCCTGCCGGGTGATACGTGACAGCTCGCGGACACCCAGCGGATCCGGCAGCGGTGGGTGGTGGGTGCGGTTGGTCGAATAGAAACCTGGCACGCGCATAGCGGCCGTGCCGAACCTGTGTACGCGGACCCCTGATGCAAGGGTTTCCTGATCCGGGACATCAGCCATGCGCTGCGTCGCAACCGCAACCTCGTGACCCCGCTCAGCGAGAGTATTCGCGAGGTTGAAAACGTGGCGCTCCTCGCCACCGATGTCCGGCGGGAAGAACTGCGCGAGCAGAAGGATGCGCATCAGGGCGCTCCGGACGGCACCGCGGAACTGCTGACAGTGAACGCCCGGAGGGTGACACCGAGCCTAGCCAGTCGGTCTCCGCCGGCCAGGCCCGAGGCCGCGTATATCAAGCCGGGTAGCCAGTCGGCCCGGCACGGCAGTCGGATGCGCACAAACTCGCCGCTCCTGAGCAGCCAGTAGATGAGCGGCCAAGGCACATGGACAAGCCGGCACCGGCGGTCTCCTTGTGCCGCGAAGGTAGTGCAGACCGGGGCCACGGCCTGCTCGGTCACCTATCTCCCCCGTACAGTCAGCGACAAGTGCTTTTCTGCAAAGCGTGTTCAACTGCGGAATGCCCGTTTTAAAGCCGCTAGTCAACGGTGATCACTTCGTTGCTCGGCTCACCTGCACCAACACCCAGCTACCCACCGATGACAAGACAATGCTGCCCGGCGCAGACTTTCTCGAAGCACGCGTCGGGCGGTGGATTTACGGAAGAATATTCATGACAGCGTATTAGGCAAAAGTTGTCAGAGTTTGCGTTTAGAGAGTCGAATTGCAAGCTGCGGGTCCGCACTAGCAGCGCACGCCCGATGGTCATTAGGCCTTCCCAAGAGGCGGGCGGAGTGCTGCGTCCGCAGCAGGCAGGCTACAGTCGCCTGTGGCCGCTGA
Source organism: uncultured Actinomycetota bacterium (assembly GCA_963718765.1). Taxonomy (GTDB): domain Bacteria; phylum Actinomycetota; class Actinomycetes; order Streptosporangiales; family Streptosporangiaceae; genus JAJYUU01. The sequence continues at coordinate 635,624 of CAVQZV010000010.1, read as the reverse complement.
CGCTTGGCCAGAACAGCTCGGGAGGCATTGGCATGAGCGTCCTGGATGAAGTTCCAGGCGGTACTGACCTGCCCGATGACCCAACCGCTGCCGTGACGGTGGTGGTCTGTGCTTACACCGAGCGCAGGTGGGAGCAGACTCGGGCAGCGGTGGCCTCGGTATTGGCCCAGGAGCCGCCACCAAGGCAAGTCGTTCTCGTCGTGGATCACAACGCTCGCCTCGCGGAGCGGGGCCGCCGCGAGATCAGTGACGTCAAGGTGGTGGAGAATGCCGGCCCTCGCGGCTTGTCCGGCGCCCGCAATACCGGTCTGCGAGCTGCCTCGGAGCCAGTGACGGCATTTCTGGACGACGACGCAACAGCTCGGCCCGGCTGGCTAGCTTCTCTGATCGAGCCCTATCGCAGCGACCAGGTGGTCGCAACCGGAGGCATGGTGCACCCGCAGTGGCCGGCCGCCCGGCCCGCCTGGCTGCCGCCGACCTTCGACTGGGTGGTTGGTTGCAGCTACAGGGGCTTGCCAGAAGTACCGGCACCGGTACGCAACCCCATCGGGGCAAACATGAGCTTCCGCACTGCCCTCGCGCTGGATGCCGACGGCTTCGACAGCACTATAGGTCGTGTTGGTGTGCGACCCCGAGGGTGCGAGGAAACCGAAATGGCGATTCGGATTACCGCAGCCCGGCCTGGGTCAGTTGTCTTCTACGTTCCCGCCGCTGCGGTCGATCACTGTGTGCCTGCCGAGCGGCTGACGGTGCGCTACTTTCTGCGCCGGTGCTGGCACGAAGGCAGGTCGAAGGCGTACGTGGTACGGCTGGCCGGGGCTGCCGCGGGACTCTCGGCAGAGCGTCGGCAGGCCGCGTCGGTCATTCCGGCGACATTGCTTATAGACCTGCGCGCCGGCATTTCGGGAGATGGCCTCGCTTTCGCGCGCGTTGCCGCCGCCGCCGCCGGTCTCGCTGCGACGGCGGCAGGTTACCTCGCCGGCCGGGCCTTGACGCATTGGCCGGCCAGCAGGTAACGGTGAGCCGACTGCGGCATGGTCGCTACAGTCACGGCCAAGCCATCGTGGGTCGCGAATCGGCCAGCGAGCTCGTTAATCGGCTCGTCGCTAACGACCAGACCGGGGTGCCAGCAGACGAGCGGCGAAGGAAGCCGATGCGAAGTCGAACGTAACGTCAGCGGCAGGCAAAGCCCGGACCGGTCCCCGAAGACCTCGACGGCTGCTGCTGCCTCGGGGGCCACGACATGCACCGCGTGCGGTCGCCGTGGCAGTCAGCCGCTCGGGCTCTGTTACTGACGGGTACTGCTGGGCAGGAACTGAGGAGTAATCGACGAACGGACGTGTCATGACCGCTCAACAGCAAGATCGTGTCCGCGGCGGGGTAGGTGAACGAGAGTCTCGCCAGGTGGCGGAGGAAGCCCGCGAGGTTGGCTGGCACCGGCCAAGTTTCGGCAAACAGCTTTTCCTCGGTGATTTCCGACTTGACTTGATCTATCCGCATCCGCACCCGAGCGATGACGCACAACAGCGCGGTGAGGAGTTCTGCGCTCGCTTGCGGGCCTTCTGCGAGACCTCGGTCAACGGCGCGCGGATCGAACGCGATGCCCTGGTACCCGATGAGGTGGTCAAGGGTCTGGCGGCCCTTGGCGCGTTCGGCATGAAGATCGCGCCTGAGTACGGCGGGCTCGGGCTGACAAACTTGTACTACAACCGCGCCCTGGTAATCGCGGGATCCGCCTCGCCGGCGGTGGCCGCAATGCTGTCCGCGCACCAGTCGATCGGCGTTCCGCAGCCGCTTGCCCTGTTCGGAACGGACGCGCAGAAAACACGCTACCTACCTCGTTGCGCGCGCGGTGAGATCAGCGCGTTCCTGCTGACTGAGCCGGACGTCGGATCCGACCCGGCCCGGCTGAGCATGACGGCCGCACCGTCCAAGGACGGCTCCGAGTATGTGCTCGACGGCGTGAAGCTGTGGACAACAAACGGAGTCGTCGCGAACCTGCTCGTAGTGATGGCCCGGGTTCCGTCCGGCGATGGTCACAAGGGAGGGATCTCTGCCTTCGTCGTGGAAGCCAATGCCGAGGGCGTCACCGTGGAGCGGCGGAACGCGTTCATGGGTCTGCGTGGCCTGGAAAACGGCGTGACTCGATTCCACGAGGTAAGGGTCCCGGCTACGGATCGAATCGGGGCAGAAGGACAGGGCCTCAAGATCGCGCTGACGACCCTCAACACGGGCAGGTTGTCGCTGCCTGCCAGCTGCGTATCGGCCGGCAAGCTGGCGACGAAGTTCGCCCGGGAGTGGTCGCTGGAGCGCGTGCAGTGGGGACGACCGGTCGGCGAGCATGAGGCGGTCGCCAAGAAGGTCTCCTTTATCACTGCCACCACCTACGCTCTCGAGGCTGTGGTCGAGCTGTCCAGTCAGCTCGCTGACGACAAGCAGAACGACATCCGCATCGAGGCCGCGCTCGCCAAGCTCTACTGCTCCGAGATGGGCAGCAAGATCGTCGATGAATTGGTTCAGGTCCGCGGCGGCCGGGGTTACGAGACGGCCCACTCGCTGGCCGCTCGGGGCGAGCGCGGCGTGCCGGCCGAGCAGATGCTGCGGGACATGCGGATCAACCGGATCTTCGAGGGATCCTCAGAGATCATGCGGCTGTTTATTGCGCGCGAGGCGACCGACGCTCACTTGTCGGCAGCCGGCGGGCTGATCGATCCACGGCTACCAGCTGTCCAGCGCGCTCGCTCGGCTGCGCATGCCGGCCAGTTCTATGCGAAGTGGCTGCCAACCCTGGTGACTGGCGAAGGGCAGAAGCCGGGTTCGTTCAGCGAATTCGGCCAGCTCGCACCGCACCTGCGGTACGTGGAGCGGGCCAGCCGCAAACTAGCCCGGTCGACGTTTTACGCGATGGCCCGGTGGCAGGGCCGGCTAGAGCGCAAGCAGGGTTTCCTCGGCCGGATCGTGGACATCGGCGCCGAACTCTTCGCCATCAGCGCCACGTGCGTCCGGGCGCACATGGACCGGATCGATGGCGCCGGAACCGAGCGCGGCGCAACCGCGTACGACCTCGCCGACCTGTTCTGCACCGAGGCCCGCCAGCGCGCCGAGGAACTGTTCGGTCAGCTATGGAACAACAGCGACGCCACTGAATCCGCAGCAGCGAAGCAGATCCTCAGCGGCAGCTACAGCTGGCTAGAAGACGGTGTCGTCGATCCGTCGATACCAGGGCCGTTGATCGCTCAGGTCGAACGCGGGCCCGCCGAAGTGCAGAATGTGCACCGCACCATCGGCGCTGTGTGACGCCACGGCTCGCGGCATTCAGGAGAGATGGCATGGGGCGCTGAGCTCACGCGACGGCGCGCATCTTGGTCACCAGACGCTCGAACATCGGGTACGCGTCTCTGCCGATTACGTCGATCGACGGCAGCCACATTTCCCACCGGTCGATCAGGCGGCGGCCGAGCAAGGTTCTGATCAGGTCAAAATCAAAGCCGCCGTGTTCCTCGAGCGCACCGAGCTGCTCGAAAAAGTCGAGCTCCCGGTACAGGACGTAGGCACTTACCGAGTTATCGGCGATGAATCGCGTCATGGCGTCCCTCAGCGCCTCGGGCGTCTCGAACTGTGCGATCAGGCGGCGCGTCTCCACCAGAGGCTCTTCGTTCCAGCGCCGGAAGAACTCAAGCGCGGTCGCAGCCTGGCGACCGATGCGGGCTTCGCGTGCTTGCCGGGCCGCGAAGACCACAGCGCCTAGCGCGCTGATGAGCCCGATGGCACTGACCGCCGTGGCGATCGCTGTCACCTGCTCAGCCCAGTTCGGCATGCGCCGCCTCCACTAGATGGTCTGGCTACCTGATCACTGTGCCCACAGGCACAGCGTGTCGTCGCCTCGGGTGGTCCTCAGGGATGGTGTCAGTCCAGTGGTCGCAGCGACGCTTATCGGGTTTCCGCGGGCTCGCGTTGAGCGGCAACGGAGCGGGCTCCTACTCCAGCAGCCTCATAGATGAGTAGGACGAACAGGCAGAACGTGATGACGTGCACGCTCGTGCACCACGGGCAGATCCGGCCCAGGCTGATCACCTCGCGGTACAGCAGGTACAGCACGAACACCATGCCGATCACGACGGCGGCCAGGCGGGTGAGGCGGACTGCGGGCAACTGCGACCGCCAGGCGGGCGGGGAGCAGATGACGATCATGAAGGCGTAGAACACGGCGCCGCAGACGGCCACCGGGACGCCGAAGATCCAGGCGTACTGGGAGTTCTGATCGACGACGCAGGCGTCTGCGGCGGCCGAGCAGCCAAGCAACCCCGTTCCCGAGAAATGGGTGTAGACCTGGTAGCCCGAGTCAGCGAATCCCAGCAACGCCAGGAGAAGGGAAGTCAGCGGAAGCCATCCGGCGGACCGCGACTGCGCCTGTAGCCGCGTTGGCTGCACGCGGCCAGGATACGCTCTGCTCAGCCTGAAGAGCCGTACTGGATCGGGACCGTAATGGTCTGTTCGCTGGCCCAGCTGCCCTTCGTGCCGGCTAGTTGCCAGACGGTGAGTGTCGCGCGGTGCACGGCGAGCGCGTCGGTTGTGCCATCGGCGCAGGGAACGAGCGCTGCAGTCCCGTCGGGGAGGGCAGGCAGTAGCTGCCACTGCCCGGCTGCGAGTACGGCTCCCTGGCCGCCTGCTGTCATCACCGCGGCTGCCTGGTCTGGCCCGAGCGATGCGAAGGCTATCGGCTGGTGGCCGACCGCGAGTGGCGACGAGATGGCCCACGTGGTGCCGCTGTCTGACAACGAGGCGGCGAGCAGCGTGGTGTGCTGCCCGGTGCTCGCGGTGAGGAGTGCTGTTGGCTGGTTGCCGGTAATCGTCAGCATCAGCACGGTGATCGTCTGGCGGGCGAAGGTGCCGGGAAGCGCGGGTCCTGCAGCATGCCACGAGCGGCCGGGGCCGGCGGCGAAGATTCCGACGGCGCCGGGCCGCGTGCAGGTCCCTGCTAGCAGAGGCGTGCCTGCTGGCGAGTAGGCGGCGGCGGTGAGCGCTCGCAGGCCACACGACTTTCCAGCCTGGGTGGCGGCGAGTGCGCGCGCGGTGACGAGGGTGGTCCAGCTGGTGCCGCCGGGGCTGCCTTGTTCAGCGATGCCGTTCCCGAGCAGAGCCAGCAGCCTGCCGGTGCCTGGCTGTACCGCCAGCGAGTCGGGGGTGGCGGCGAGGGCGGCGTCGATCGGGTTGAGCGCCGACCACGTGTGACCGAGGTCGCTGGTCTGGGTGAGCGGCGTGAAGGTGAGGTACTGGCTTGGCCGGAACGCGGTGATCAGTGCCTGGCCGGCCCCAGCCGCGAGGACGAGGCCCCCGTTGTCGGCGGTGCCGGGCGGGGTGACGAGGGTCCAGCGGGTGCTGCCCGCCGGCCGGGAGAACAGCTGCCAGAAGTTGTTGTGCTGTGCCGCGGAGCCGCCCATGACCACCGTGGCCAAGGTGCCTGCCGCCGTGGCGAGGGAGGTGTTCAGCGGGACGGCGGGTACTGTCCCGGCAGCGGCCGGAGGCCGGGCTAGCGCCGCGGTGCCGCACCCCGCGGCCGCCGTTGCCAGCGCAGCCAGGCAGGCAGCGATCGCGACGCGACGATGGGGGCGGTTCATGACTGGCCCAAGAGCTGGCGGGCAGCGTCGGTCAGCTCCGCAGCGAACGAGGACTCGGTGGCCTGCGTGGCGGGGCCGGGGTCAAAGCCGAGTTCTTGCCGCATGTGGCCGGCCTGGTCGATCACGAACGCGTAGTCTCCGTGGCCGATCATCGACCCGGCAGGCAGGGTCTCGGCCGGTGCCGCGCCGTAACTGGCCAGGACGTGCTGGAGCTGCGCGGGGGTGCCGGTCAGGTACAGCCAGTTGCGCACTCCCGCCAGGCCCTCTTGCCGGTCGAACGCCTGGATATAGCTGACCTGGGTGTACAGCGGGTTGTAGTTGACCGCGACTAGCTCCACCCGCGCAGCGTCGGCGCCGAGCAGCTGCCCGGCCTGCCGGAACTCCTGCGCGATCAGCGGGCAGTCCACTGTGCACGTGTCGTCCAGGAACGTCAGCAGCACCACTTTGCCGTGGAGGCTCGCCAGCGAGGTTGTTCGGCCGTACTGATCGGTGAGCGTGAAGCCGGGCGCCGGATAGTCGAGCGGGGCGCTGGAGCCGTTGATGGCCTGCGCCAGGATGACGTCGGCGACGGGGTTGGCCTGCGCCGCTGCCATCGGCGCAGCGCCCAGGATGATCAGCCCGATGGCGCCCACTCCGGCGACCGATCCCATGCTCGTTGACGCCAAAGCTGCGGGGCTAGCCGCTGCCCGCGCTCGCTGCCACCAGGTGCCCGCCTCAGCCTTCGCCGGGCTCTCGTCCGCGGGCGCAGGCGCGGTTGCTGGCGCGGGCGCGCGAGCGATTGCCAGGTAGCCGGCGGCGGCGAGCAGGGCGAACGGGATCATGCTGTTGGGGTCCGTGCCGAGGCCGCCGAAAAACCCAAAGTCCTCGATCAGCACCCAGTCGGCCATGCACAAGACGATGAAGCCGGCCGCCGCTGGCCGGATCATCCGGGGACGGCAGGTCATGAAGGCTGTTCCAAGTACGGCAAGTGCGATGACGGCGAACAGGTTGACAGCGAACCCGTGTGCCTCGTCGAACGCGGTGAACGCGCCGATCCACGAGCTGAGCAGGTGCGGCTGCGAAGTGGTCGCCATGGAGGAGGTCATGCCGGCCAGGGAACCTGGCTGGCCAGCCGCACTGCCCTGCCAGAAGCCGCGCCCCGGCCAGGCCTGCAGTGCGGCCATGCCGACGAGGAAGACGCCCAGCCCGGCCATGGTCAGCTGTCCCGGCAGCCGGGAACGCCAGCTCCGGTCTGGCAGCGCGATGAGCACCCCGGCGACGCAGTAGATAAGCACGGCGCCCGGCGCGCCGAACAACCAGGTAAGCCCCGGCGCGAAGATGCCGCCGAAAGATTCGCCGAAGGCCCACACGACCAGGCCCCAGCCGACGCTGACCAGGCCGGCCAGCCGCGACAGCGGCCCGCGTGCAGCGGCGAGCATCCAGACGCCGATGCCGACCTGGATCCACACTGCGGCGCCGCCAGCCTGCATCGGGTGGTAGGACCACGATGTGCCGGCCCAGTTCACCACGGCCTGGACCCAGTGCGGCGAGCTGGCTGCGGTTGGCTCGATTACCTGTGACGGCAGGCCGACTGCCATCTTCGGCTGGGCCTGCAGGACGCCGTCGAGCAGCCAGAGGATTCCGAAACCGTAGCGGAGCAGCTGCCGCCACGACGGCTCCGCAGCCACGGTGATGGTGCTGCTGCTGCCCGGCACCCAGGAGCGCAGGCTGAGCCAGGCCAGCCCGAGCACGAGGAAGATCAGCAGGGCGATCAAGCCCTGGTGCAGCAGCGCGGTCTTGAAGGCAGCTACCACGGTTGGGTCACTGACGTTCAGGCCGGTGTTCATCCCGGGCACGAGGTGGCCTCCTGTGCCGGTCAGCCAGCTGCCTGGCATTTCCGCTGCCGCCCGGCAGGGCGCGCAGGATACGCGGCAATCGCCGCACCGGAAATGTACACGGCCCGGAAATCGCTCGGCAACACAACCTCGCAATTAACGGCCGGAATTACCGATCGCGGAACCATGCGAAAGATTCAGTGGATACCCTCACCAGGTATAACGCGACGTACGGCAATACCCTCCGGTGGTACGGAATATACCCGGCCAGGGTTTCTGAAATACCCGTCCCCGGTTTATGCTCGCGAGAACGGCAGGTCATCAGGGCCCTTTATGGGGCCGCCGGTTGCAAGCGATTAAGCCGGACGGTTAACCTTTCATGGTCATGCTGATCACTGCGATATCGCCGCTCACTACGCACTCTCCGAGCGGCAGATGACCGGGCCGACCTGGCTTGCGCCGCTGCTCGCCGCGGTGATGGTGCTGATAGCCGCCGGCAGCATCACCCGCCTCGTTTTGTGGCGGCTGCGCGGGCGGGCTGCCGAGCCCGAGGCTGACGCGCTGCACGCGGCGATGGGCGTGGCTATGGCAGGCATGCTCGAGCCGGTGATCGGGCCCGTTCCCGCTACTGCCTGGCTGGCCGTATTCGCAGCGGCGGGTGCCTGGTTCGCCGTGCGCGCGATCCGCGCCCGCAGCCGGAAACACGACCCCGCCAGCTGGCGTCGGCATCCAGGCAACTGGCGGTGCGCCCACCCGGCGCCGCACTCGGTGGAGTGCGCGGCCATGATCTACATGCTCGTGCCCACCGGAGGCAGCGGCCACGGCACGGTGAAGGCGATGGCTGGAATGACCAGCGCGGCTCCGACCGCCAACCCGGCCCTCTCGCTTCTGCTGGCACTGTTCATGCTCGGCTACATCATGTGGACAGCCGACCGGCTCACGAGTCAGCACCGGCCACGTCCTCTGACAGAAGGCGGCGGAGCACTGGCCCCGCGGGCCGCCGCGTGGTCGAGGATCGCCATGAGCCTCGCCATGGGCTACATGCTGCTCACGATGGTGTAGAGCAGCAGTTGTAGCCTTGCAGCGCGGTCGCCCGCAGGAGGCTCGCTCAGGCCGGAGGGCAGGATGCACGGGTACACGCACAACAAGGACGCCTACATCAACCGACTGCGCCGTATCGAAGGCCAGGTTCGCGGCTTGCAGCGGATGGTGGAAGACGACAAGTACTGCATCGACATCCTCACTCAGGTCGCTGCCGCAACCAGGGCGCTGCAGTCCGTCGCCCTCGGACTGCTCGAAGAACACCTTGGCCACTGCGTCGCAGGCGCAGTCGCCGAAGGTGGTGACACCGCCACGGCCAAGGTCAAGGAGGCCTCCGACGCCATCGCCCGCCTCGTCAGGTCCTGACGCCTGCTCGCTGACGCTGCGGTCTTCGGTGAGGCACGCGTGATCGTGCTCCACCCGCCGCACGGTGACTACCGATGGGCCTCCGGCTGGACATACGACGCATGATCCCCTTCTCATCCTCCATCACCTCATGTCCGCCGATGAGGTCAGCACCAGGCAAGGACGCTCGCCCGTCCGGGACAGGTTGAACAGGGATCGTCGCCTCTTTCGGATGTGCCTGCAGTCAGTTCTAATGGGGGAAGACCCAGTCACGCACCTCCCTTCAGGGCGTCGTGGCGTGTTGATCTGCCGGATGTCAGCGGGAACAGCTAAGACGGCGGGCGGCGGACCTGCCAGCACATGAACGGTCCCGCCTAGACGGGACCGCATCACGCGGAGCCTGGTTCTTGAGGTCGCACGCTGCGCAGCTGTGTTTGGGGGCAGGAGTTGGTCATGAATTCATTCGATTCGGAAGTCGTAGTCAAGCCCGCCGTGAACTCGTTCGAGTCGGAAATCGCAGACACCGCCAGACGGTTCGCCAGCCCTCGGTTCGAGGGCATCACGCGTTTGTATTCGGCACGGCAGGTGGTCGAGCAACGGGGCACCATCTTCGCCGACTACCCGGTGGCCAGACTGGCGGCCGAGCAGTTCTACGACCGGCTCAGGCAGCTCTTCGCTGATCGCAGGCAGATCACGACCTTCGGTCCGTATTCGCCCGGTCAGGCGGTGGCTCTGAAGCGGATGGGCATCGAGGGTATCTATCTCGGCGGGTGGGCTACGTCGGCCAAGGGATCTGTCACCGAGGATCCCGGTCCCGACCTGGCCAGTTATCCGCTGTCCCAGGTGCCCGACGAGGCCGCGCCAATCGTGCGCGCTCTGCTGACAGCGGACCGGAACCAGCGCTTCGCCCGCTCGCGCCTGAGCGAGGCCCAGCGTGCTGCATCCCCCGAGATCGACTACCGGCCGTTCATCATCGCCGACGCCGATACTGGGCACGGCGGCGATGCGCACGTCAGGAACCTGGTCCGCCGTTTCGTCGAGATCGGAGTTCCTGGCTACCACATCGAGGACCAGAAGCCCGGCACCAAGAAGTGCGGGCATCAGAGCGGGAAGGTGCTCGTCGGGGTGGACGAGCAGATCAAGCGCCTGAACGCGGCGCGCTTCCAGCTTGACGTTATGGACGTTCCCGGTCTGATCGTGGCCCGAACCGATGCCGAAGCGGCCACGTTCCTGGAGGGCCGGGCCGACGAACGCGATCATGCTTTCATCCTGGGGGCCACCAACGCCGAGCTTCCGAGCTACAAGGTTGGCTACCTGACCATGCTGCGCAGGCTCCGCGAGCTGGGCGTCGACGACGTGCGCGGCCATCTGCTGTTCAAGATCTCCACCGCCGAGTACGACGAGGCCACCGCATGGCTGGCTCGGATGGGGGTCATGGGCGCGGTCGAATCGAGCGCGCAGGAGTTTCTGCGAGCTGGCGACTCGTCAGTCGAGGAACTGCTGGAGAGCGTAGAGACGAGGTACCTGGATGCGTGGCTCTCGGAGGCCAACCTGAAGAGCTATCCCGAGGCGGTCGCGGACGTCATCGAGTTCCGCGCCAGCGAGGGTGAGTCCTTCGACATGACTGTCGATGAGTGGCTGGGTTTCGCGAACCACACGTCGCTCCACGCTAGCCAGGCGCGGGCCAGGTCGATAGGCATCGACATCACCTGGGACTGCGAGGTGTCCAAGACTCCCGAGGGCTACTACCAGGTGCAGGGCGGAATCGACTATGCGATCGCACGATCGCTGGCCGTGGCGCCGTTCGCGGACATCCTGTGGATGGAGACCAAGACCGCCGATCTGGCTGACGCCAGGCGCTTCGCCGAGGCCATCCACGCCGAGTTCCCGGACAAGATGCTCGCTTACAACCTGTCGCCGTCGTTCAACTGGGACACGACCGGGATGAGCGACGAGGAGATGCGCCGATTCCCGGACGAGCTCGGCGAGCTGGGGTTCGTCTTTAACTTCATCACCTACGGCGGCCATCAGATCGACGGCCTTGCGGCAGAGGAGTTCGCGACCGCGCTGAAGCAGGACGGCATGCTGTCCCTGGCCCGGCTGCAGCGGAAATTCCGGCTGCTCGAATCGCCCTACCGGACGCCCCAGACGCTCGTGGGCGGACCCCGGTCGGATGCCGCGCTCATGGCTTCCTCGGGCGGCACGGCGGCCACGAAGTCGATGGGCAAGGGCTCGACGCAGCACCAGCACCTGGTTCAGACCGAGGTGCCGACCAAGCTGCTCGAGGAGTGGCTCGCGATGTGGACGAAGCAGCACCAGATCGATGAGTCGCTGCGGGTCGGGCTGCGCCCGCATACAGCGGGCTCAGAACTGCTGGAGCTCACCCTGTCGAACGCAACCGGGGAGCAGGTCGCCAACATCATCTTCAGCGTGATCGTCGATCGGCGGGGACGTAACATCCTCTCCGTCCGAGACCAGAACACCTTCGATGGCGCACTGCGCATGAAGCGACTGATGACGCTGAATCATCTGTTCCTGGTCCACCGGTACAAGATCTGGGCGGTCCACTACGTCAGCCCGACTGACGACAATCGATACCAGGCCCAGAAGATGAAAGCGCACGGCCTCTACAGCGACGTCCATGACGAGGTTGGCCACGTCATCGTGGCAGACGTCAACCCGGAGGGTGTCAAGGCCCTGCTCGCCCCGGATAGGGAGCGCCTGAGCGCCTTGATCCAGCGCAAGTACCCGACTGTGCCGGTCGGCACGGCGCCGGGGTGATATTGCCTTGTGCGGGCGGTTAGCTTCCCCACAGGATCTCGTCATGACCCTGGCTGCTGCCGTCCCGTCGCTGACCGTCGCCGAGCGGCCGGTGCGGGGGAAGCAGCAGCGTGTCCGGCGGCGGAGGCTGACCTTCGACCTGCTGTGATCGCCGCCCTGGTCGCGGGGCTGCTGGCTCGTTATGGCATCGCCATGCCCGTCGGGACCGTCGCGGCGTATCTGATGGCGCTGACAGCGCGGACGTCGCTGCGGACCGGTGTGTTCGCCGCGCTCGGAGTCGCGACCGCCGATGGCGTATACGCGCTTGGTGACGGCGATCCGCCGTCACCGTGGCAGCCCTGATGCCCATCTGGGATTGTTGGCGATGACGATGATGAACCCCCTCACCGTCCTCTATTTCATGGCGCTGGTGCTCGGCCGGCCGAGCGCGGCCGCTCCGGCGCACTCGGATCAGGCCGTCTTCGTCGCGGCCGTTTTCGTCGCATCGGCCAGCTGGCAGCTGGTCGTCGCCGGCGGCGGCGCCCTTCTCGGCCGGGTTCTCACTGGCAGCCGCGGCCAGCTCATCACCGCCATGGTCGCAAGCGCACTGATCGGCGGCCTGGCCCTGCACCTGCTCATTGCGGCATCGTGAACCATGCCAGGGCAACGATCAGCCGGCAGGCGACAGGCGCTTGTATCCGGCACCGGGGTATGCGCATCATGACCGATGAGGGGCGTTTGCCAGCCCTGACCGGAAACGAAGCCGATACCCCCCGGGAGTGTCTCTTGGCCAAGTCAGCTACGGTCCATGAGCGACTTGACGCGGTGGTAGTCGGGGCCGGCTTCTCGGGTCTGTATATGCTCCGCCGGCTCCGCCAGCTCGGGTTGTCTGCGAAGGTCTTCGACGCGGCCAGCGATGTCGGCGGGACGTGGTACTGGAACCGTTACCCCGGAGCGCGCTGCGACATCCCTACCACGGACTACGCCTACAGTTTCGACCCGGAACTGGACAAAGAGTGGACCTGGTCGGAAAAGTACGCGACGCAGCCAGAGATCCTGGACTACCTGCGGTTCGCGGCCGATCGCCACGGACTGCGCTCTGACATCGAGTTCGCCACCAGTGTCACCTCCGCCCGTTGGAACGAGCAGGAGAACCGGTGGACTATCGCGACCGACCGCGGTAACGAGGTCAGCGCCCGGTACTACATCATGGCCAGCGGGTGCCTTTCGATGGCGAAGTCGCCCGATATCGAAGGAGCCGGACGTTTCGCTGGCAAGGTGTATTTCACCAGCCAGTGGCCTCATGAGGGCGTTGACTTCACGGGCCAGCGGGTGGCCGTCATCGGGACCGGCTCGTCGGGCATCCAGGCCATCCCGATTATCGCCCGCCAGGCCAGTCAGCTCACGGTCTTTCAGCGGACCCCGAACTTCTCGATCCCGGCGCACAACGGCCCTGCGCCAGCTGACCGGCTGAAGCAGCTGGCCGAGGACCGCGACGGTTACCGCCACGCCGCCCGATGGACCCGAGGCGGGATACCGACAGAGCTGACCGACATCCTCGGCGTCACCGCCAGCGAAGCGGTCCGGCGGGAGCGCTTCGAGGCGGCCTGGGAGCAGGGCGAGCTGTTCGCCATCCTGGGGGTCTTCGCCGACCAGGGGTTGAACCCGGCTTCCAACGACATCGTGGCCGAGATGATTCGCGAGAAAATCCGCTTGGCCGTCAGTGATCCAGAGACCGCCGAGGCGCTCTGCCCGAAGGACCATTACTTCGGTACCAAGAGGCCGTGCCTCGACACGGGCTACTTCGAGACGTTCAATCTCCCGCACGTCCGCCTCGTCGATCTTCGTCAGCAGCCAATCAGCAGCATCACCGAGGACAGCATCCGCACGCCGGACGAGTCGTTCGACATCGACGCCATCGTGTTCGCTACCGGCTTTGACGCCATGACCGGTGCACTGGTGGGTGTGGACGTCGTCGGCCGGGACGGCCTGTCCCTGAAGGAGAAGTGGGCGGCTGGGCCCTCTACGTACCTCGGTCTCACGACCGTCGGCTTCCCGAACCTCTTCATGATCACCGGGCCTGGCAGCCCTTCCGTCCTGTCCAACATGACCGTCTCGATCGAGCAGCACGTCGAGTGGATCGCCGACTGCCTCAAGGACATGAGCGACGACGGCTTCGCGACGGTGGAGCCGACCGAAGTGGCCGAATCCGGATGGGATCAGCACGTGCGGGACTGCGCGGCCATTACCTTGCATCCCACTGCCAATTCCTGGTACATGGGCGCCAACGTTCCCGGCAAGCCGCGCGTATTCCTGCCCTACATCGGCGGCGTCGACGCGTACCGGCGAGCCTGCGACGATGTGGTCGCTCAGGGGTACCTCGGATTCCGGATGACCGGTCCCGCCGGGGACCGGTGCGAGGACGGCGTAATCCGCCGCATGCAGCCCGACGTCGCCGTGGTCCTGGACTTCATGGCGCAGATGGGGCTGCCGCCGCTGGAAAGCTTGCCGGTGGCCGACGCCCGGGCCCTGATGGGGGCCGCCGCGACCACCAGGCCACCTGGCCCCGAGGTGGGCGAGGTCGCGGATGGAGTGATGCCCGGCCCGGATGGCGACCTGCGCTACCGGCTGTATCGCCCGCCCGCGCCTTCGGAGGGCCCGCACCCGATCGTGGTGTATTTCCACGGCGGAGGCTGGGTCCTGGGCGACCTGGATTCGGACGATCCGCTGTGCCGGGACCTCTGTGCCCGCTCGGGCGCGCTAGTCGTCTCGGTGAACTACCGGCACGCTCCGGAGGATCGCTTCCCCGCCGCCGCCCTGGATGCCTTCGCGGCCGTGCAGTGGGTAGCCGCCAACGCCGCGATGCTGGGCGGAATCCCTGGCGAGCTTGCAGTCGCAGGCTGGAGCGCTGGCGCCAACATCGCAGCCGTCGCGTGCCAGCTGGCCCGCGACGCGGGCGGACCGTGCATCTCGGGGCAGCTGCTGATCAGCCCTGTCGCGGACTGCGACATGACCCGGCCGTCTTACGCGGAGAACGGCGACGGGTACATCCTCACGACCGCGCTGATGCGGTGGTTCTGGGATCACTACGCCGATCCGGCCGACCGCGGCGATCCCCGCGTCGCCCCGCTGCGCGGCCATCTGGAAGGTCTCCCTGCGGCCTGCATCGTCGCCGCGGACTTCGACCCGCTGCGCGATGAGGGCATCGCGTACGCACGCGCCCTGGAGGCCACCGGAACGCCAGTCCACCTCGTCCGGGCCCGCGGGCACACTCACACATCGGTGACCATGGTCGATGTCGTTATCTCCGGGGCGCCCGTGCGCGCCGAGGTCGCGGAGGCGCTCAGGCACTTCTTCCCGGCAGTCGCTGTACCTGCCCGCTAATCCCTCACGGTTGGCTGCCGGCCCGGGTGTCGGACATCGGCGTGTTGACCGTGATCTCGCCGGTGTAGGCGCGGAAGTGCAGCGCCGACTCGTGACCCTGTCCGTGGTGCAGGGTGAGGTGCGCGATCGGGCCGTCGGTGGCCAAGTCATTGCGGTCGCCTGCATGCCAGTTGCGATCCGCGAGCGGGAAGTTGGAGCCTGCGATCTCGATGCGGATCCGGTGGCCAGCCGGGAAGTAGTTCGCGGTGGTGATGCCATCGATCCGAACCAGGTAGACCTCGCCGGGGACGAGCTTGGCTGGCTGCTCGAAGCCGTCGCGGTAGCGGAGCCGCAGGCAGCTCTCGGCGAGGTTGTAGGCGGTGCCGTCCGGATAAACGTCGACGAGCTTGACGAAGACATCCGCGTCGGCGACGTCGGCTGAGACGTACAGTTCGGCGGTTACGTCGCCTACGATCGCTATCGGCTCTGTCAGCACGGGTGTGCTGTACACGAGCACGTCGGCCCGGCACTCAATCACCCGCTGATCGATGCAGATCGGGTCATGGGTCGCGAGATCGCCGCCGAGCGACTGCACGGGGTTGTGCGGGTCGGCGATGAACTCGTCGGTCCCGGCGAGGCGGGCGACCGGCACAAGAGCACCATCGCCCCACAGCGTGCTGGCCGACTTGGCACTGGCCAGGAAGAGTGTCCGCGTCTCCGTCTCGGGGAGCGGCCAGGACTCGCCGGTCAGCCAGGCGCACGCGCCCATCAGGAAAACCTGAACCTTCGGCATCGGCTGCCAGGCGTCTGCCTCATCGCAAAGGAACCGGTCGAACCACGAGATGATGATCTCGTCGTAGGGAAACCGGGTGTCACCCATCGGCCGCTGGCCCAGGCGGGCCTCCGGACTGGTCGCCAGCATCCGGCAGTGCTCCGTCGGCGCCATGATCAGGTACTGGTCGGGATGATGCTGCTGGAACTCGAATAGCTTGACAGTCTCGCGTGCGCCAACGTCCAGCCACCCGTTGATGTTGACGGACGGCGTCGCGCCGGTGTGGCTGGTGTCGATCAGGTCAACAGCCTTCCACGCCGGGCTGGCCGGACCGTCGGCCATGAAGGTCTCATAGCCCGTGAGCGGCGAGCCCATCCGCCGCAATATCCCGCCGCTTGGCGCTTGCAGCGTGGCCTTATCGAGGGCTGCGGAGTACTCCGCGCTGCGGAAGTCCGGCACGGTCACCGAGTACTGCCGGAAGATCCGGGCTAGCTCGTCACCGTCGGCGTCGGCAGGCAGTTTCGGACGCTGCCGGACGCCGAACGGGCCATACCAGAGTGCCCATGTCTTGATCATGGGAACGCCGCCGCGGAAGAAGCCGCCGTTCGATCCTTCCGCTCCAGGGATGTCGCCGACGCCCGCGCCTGAACTCATCCCCACGCAAGCGCGCAGCGCGGGGTGGCCGATGGCACCGAGTTTCAGCTGGTTCTCGGCGGTCGAGGAGCAGCCGTGCAAGCCCACCTTGCCGTTGGACCATGCCTGCGCGCCGATCCAGTCGAGTGTGTCCTGCGCATCCGCGGTGGTGGTGGTCAGGATGCCGAAGTCGCCTTCTGACCATTCGCTGCCGCGCTCATTCTGCAGGACCAGGACGTAGTTCTTCTTGAACTGCGCGGTGTGCATCGGCTTGAACTGACCCGGGATTGCATGGGCGTACGGTGAACGGACCAGGAGGGCGGGATAGCGACCTTCAGCGCGCGGCCGCCAGACGACAGTCGCCAGTCTGACTCCATCGCGCATCGGCAGCATGACGTAGTCGACGCGGTAGCGGACGGTGTCTGCTCCGAGGGCTCGGACAGCCGACTCGAGCGCTGTGGGCGGCCGGAACTCCTCTGGCCCGTCGTCTGCTCCTGGCATGCTCGGTCTCCAGCGGTGGCTGCTCTGCGATCTGTCTTCCTGGTATGCGGCTCATTATCGATGGCGGCGCACCGGGCACGATCAATCGGGCCTCCGTGGCAATCGCGGTCACCAGCAACGTTTGGTTTGCCCATGGCGAGGTAGTGAAGGTCGCTCCTAGCGAATAGAGGTTCTGATGATCATTCTTGGCATCATCCTTCTTGTCATTGGCTTCGTTACCGGGATCGCCATTCTGTGGACGATCGGCATCGTCCTGCTGCTGGCAGGCCTGATCCTCGCACTGCTGGGCTCCGCAGGCCGGATGGTGGGGCCGCGCAGACACTACTGGTAGCTGCGCACGGTCTCAGGCCGCAGACGCCGCGCAGAAGCTGTTCCCAGAACTGGGGTGGCTCAGCCACCTTCATCTCCCTTCGAGCCTGGATGTCGAACCGGACGGGCCGACGCCGTCGGCGGACACCGGATCCGCTCGGGCGCTCAGCGCGGTCGACCAGATGTCGGCATAGACCGCGTCGGGGTTCTGGCTCTTACGTCACGGCCCGCGGCCGCTGACGGCAAATGCGGACTTGTGGTGCTCGAACGCGGGCGGTCGCCTGACGGGTATATCGCCGGCTTTCGAGCCCGCCGCAGCGCACCGATCGCGTTCCAGCGCAGAGCCCCTGCTAGATCGCGAGCGTGGTCGGCAATCGAATAATCTGGCCGGATCCGGGCGCCTTGCAGCGCCCGGTCCAGGTCAAGGCCGTGTTCCTCGAGCACAATCGAGAAGTCCCGCCGCATTGGGCCGAGTCGCTCGTATCCGAACGAGCGGTAAATTCGCGGGAACTGAGACCGGTAGAGCCGGATGCGTTCATGCAGGCCCGACGAGTGCGACAGCGGGTTTTTCGCACGCTGACGGACGTAGCTGGGGAGCACGTCGGCAAAAGCATGCCGCAAGATCCACTTATCGTGTCCGTCACGAAGCTTCAGTTCGATGGGCAACTGCATGGCGAGCCGGACAAGGGCCAGATCGAGGAAGGGCACACGCGCTTCCACCCCTTGTCCCATGCTGGTGCGGTCGACTCGCTGCAGTTCGGTCCGGCCGAGGTTGTGGAGCTTGTGCCGGAAGATTTGCTGACGCAGAACGGGGTCGGGCTGCCGGTAAATCTCGTAACCGCCGAATAGCTCATCGGAACCGTCCCCGCAGAGGACTACCTTCACGCCGCAGCTTCGCACGCGGGCGAAGAGCGGCCGGCAAATGACAGCGTTGATGACATCGCCGTACTCGGTGAGTTCAGACATCCGGATAGCCTCCCGGATATCTGTGAGGCGGATGTCGCCGGGCGACAGTTCAATGATCTCGTGTTCGACCCCGAGATCGCGGGCTACCCGGCGGGCATACCAGACGTCCTCGCTGCCGGGAGCTCCAATCGTGAACGCCACGCAATCCGGATGCATCTCTTTCACGTGAAGGAGCGTCAGCGTGCTGTCGAGGCCGCCGGAGAGAATGACTCCGACAGTGAGATCGGTGTCGAGCCGGACCCGGATAGCGTCTTCCAGCGTGGCCCGCACCAGGCGCGCCGCCTCGCCGGGTTCCGTGACCGGCTTCTCGCCGTCACCCGGGTTCAGCAGGTCGATGTATCCGGCGACAACTGGATCATGGGCCTGGCTGCCCCATCCGTGGCTGCCCGGTGGCACTTCGTGGACCGACCCCCCGACGGGCACGAGAGCCTTCAGCTCAGATGCTGCATGCAGGTGGCCGTCATGGCGAGACCAGTACAGGGGCTTCACCCCTAGCGGGTCACGAGCAAAATAAACGCGGTCAGTTACCTTGTCGACGATGGCGAAGGCAAACTCGCCTCGCAGTCGCTGCACCGCATGCTCGCCCCACGCAAGGAAGGCATTGAGGACCACTTCTGTGTCGCCGTTGGTCTGCGGAACGTGGCCGAGTGCCGCAAGCTCGGACCGTAGCTCGCGGAAGTTATAGATCTCGCCGTTATAGCAAACAGCCCAGCGGCCGTCAGGGGAGCTCCACGGCTGGATAGCCCGCTCGCGATCAACTATCTTCAGCCGCTGAGTGCCCAGATGATGCCGGTCAGAACAGGCCGTTTCCCGTACTTCTCCGCGTGGCGCGATTTCGCCCAGCATCGATTCGAAGAGCTGGGAATCAGGGTTCGGGCCGATGATGAGGGCAATACCGCACATTTCCAGGAGCTCTTTCCGGCGGTGTTACTGCACGCGCAGCTGGTTGACGTAAGCAGCCAGCAAGTCGTCGTGTGCGTCCGGGCTGACGCACAGATGCCACGTCTTGCCCTCATCGATCACGTTGAGCTGGCCTGCTTCCTGCCGTTCAAAAAGAAGCCGCGCTAGCACGTTGCCTGGGTCAAAACGGCGAAACCACTTCATTTCCAGATCGCATGCATAGCCAGCACAGTGCGAGCTCGGCAGCAGGGCGGCATAACCGAGGGCGCGCAGGCGGTATTGATGCTCCACACTACGTACCATGCTGGTGACCCAGAGGCGGGGAGTGCCACGCGGCAGCGCTGCGGCGAATTCGCGAGCGATCTGGTTAACCACGGCGACGACAGCAGGCCGCGAGCGTGTGAAACGCAACCCGGCGACACGAGGACGAATCCCTGGCAGCACCTTGTGCTGTATCCAGTCGCGCGTACGGCCGGCCAGGCCGCCCGGCTGAGCACGGTACTGAAACTCCAGCTTCCTCGCGGACGTCAGCGGCCCGAGATCGACGAGCTCTGTCGATGCGAGCACGTCGGCATCGGAGGCAAATGGAATCGTTCCGCTCCACCACAGCGAATCAATCTGCGATAGCAGGAGGACCCGGATGAACGTCGGCAGGTCGCTCGCAGAACTGCTGCGCGCACCGGGCTGATAACTGCGGAGCTCGCGGAGGAGGCAGTCAGCACCGACGTCCGCACCTCCGTCGACGTGGGACAGCACCGCTGCGAGCTCGGGTTGTCCCAGGTGTCGGGCTACGAGCCTCTGGATGACGAAAGGGTCGGACGGTCGGGGATGCCTGGCCGCCTCCTCAACAACGCCTTCAACCATCGCCCGGTAGGCGGGCAGCAGAGAATTCACTTGTACGGAGCGCAACGGGACAACACCTCCCAAGGCATCCAGTAAATGCCCGGCCTTAACCTGTCTCTGCCGCCTTCTCTTTGCCCTTGCTCGTTGTGTGGCGAACCGGACGGTACGAACCTTGCCCGAACGATTACCTCCGGCAAAACTGACATGTCACAGGCCGGCGAGAACGGCGTCAAGCTCCGCATCTCTAAGGTCAGACGGACTCAGGAACAACTGGCTGCCAGTGACCTCGGCAGAATGGCGCGGCCGTTGTTCAGAGGCGACTGGCATTCCTTTAGGTTCGGCAGGATCCCGCTTACGAAGAGCGGCGATGAGTTCGGCGTCGGCGCCGGCGGCATCACACTGACTCGGCCTCGGACTGTGGGGTAGCATCCTGGCGTGTCCATCGCCATCCGCCTCGCCCCTGGGTGCCGGCCGCGCGGCTGCCGGGCCCCGGCGCGGCGCGTGCTCGGGCGCAAGGTGCGGTATGTGCTAGGCGCCGAGGCTGGTCAGGTAAACGGGATGCGGTGGTTCAGCGCCCCCCGTGTGGTGCGAGGTATCTGAGCGAGATCGCTCTCCTCGGCCGCGTCGTTCCGCCACGAATCCCGGACGACAAGGCTTGCCCATTTCTTCCTTGCCAGCCATCAACGGCCGGGCCTGTCCCGTGCTAGGAGCGCATGTGCGATGACCAGCAGATTCTTCTTCCCGGCGTCGCCGGGCCAATTCCCCGGCGGGGACGGATATTTCGGTGAGTTCGGCGGCACGTTCATCCCGGAGGCGCTGGTCGCTGCCGTGGATGAAGTTGCCACCGAGTACGAGAGGGCCAAGGCGGATCCTGGGTTCGCCGCGGAGCTCGGGCAACTGCTCGCCCACTACGCAGGCCGTCCGAGCGTGCTTACCGAAGTCCGGAGATTCGCCGGGCACGCTGGCGGCGCGCGCGTGTTCCTCAAACGCGAGGACCTCAACCACACCGGCTCACACAAGATCAACAACGTGCTCGGGCAGGCCTTGCTGACGAAGCGGATGGGCAAGCAGCGCGTTATCGCGGAGACGGGAGCCGGCCAGCACGGGGTGGCTACCGCAACGGCATGCGCGCTGTTCGGCCTGGAATGCACCGTCTACATGGGGGAAACCGACATCCGCCGGCAGGCGGTCAACGTGGCACGGATGAAGATGCTCGGTGCCACGGTGATACCTGTTACCTCCGGCTCAGCCACCCTCAAGGACGCCATCAACGAGGCGTTCCGGAACTGGGTCGGCAACGTCGAGACCACGCACTACATCTTCGGCACCGCAGCCGGGCCACATCCCTTCCCTGCCATGGTCCGCGATTTCCAGCGTGTCATCGGCGTGGAGGCCCGCCGCCAGATCATCGAGCGAGCCGACCGCCTGCCCGATGCCGCGATCGCGTGCGTCGGAGGGGGATCTAACGCCATCGGCCTGTTCCACGCATTCCTCCCGGACACCGATGTACGCCTTATCGGCTGCGAGGCCGCCGGGCAAGGCGTGACGACCGGGAAGCACGCGGCGGCGCTCTCCGCTGGCGAGCCTGGAATCCTGCACGGCTCGCGGTCCTACGTGCTGCAGGATGATGAAGGCCAGATCACCGAGGCCTGGTCGATCTCGGCCGGGCTCGATTACCCGGGCGTCGGACCGGAGCACGCCTACCTGCACCGCGAAGGCCGGGGCGAATACCGTCCGGTCACCGATGCCGCCGCGATGCGGGCCTTCCGGCTGCTCGCGTTGACCGAGGGCATCATCCCGGCGATTGAGAGCGCCCACGCGCTCGCCGGCGCCATCGAAGTCGGCACCGAACTCGGACCGGACGGGCTGATCCTGGTGAACCTGTCCGGCCGGGGCGACAAGGACATGGACACCGCCGCCCGGTACTTCGAACAGGACGCCGACGCGGCCGTGGCTGGGGGAGTCCCGAAGTGAGCAGAAACCTTCAGCTTCTGGCCGACACACTGGCCCAGGCGAAGCAAGAGAACCGGGCCGCGCTCATCACGGGCATGACGGCCGGCTTTCCGACCGTCAGCGACGGCATCGCCGCGACCCGGGCGATGCTGGACAGCGGGGCCGACATCGTCGAGGTGGGCTTGCCTCACAGCGATCCGGTACTGGACGGCCCGGTAATCCAGGCCGCCGCCGACATCGCCCTGCGCGGCGGCGTCCGGATCGCCGACGTCATCCGCACGGTGCAGGAGGCCTACCGGGCCATCGGCAAGCCAGTCGTGGTCATGTCGTACTGGAACCCGATCGCCAGGTACGGCTCCGAGCGCTTCAGCAGCGAGCTAGCCGAGGCAGGCGGCGCGGGCTGCATCTTGCCCGACCTGCCTGTGCAGGAGTCCGCGCCGTGGCGCGAAAGCGCGGCCAGACATGGTCTCGCCACCATCTTCGTGGCCGCGCCGAGCACAACCGACGCGCGACTGCGGGAACTGACCGCGGCGGGAACGGGGTTCATCTACGCCTCATCGCTGATGGGAGTCACCGGTGTCCGGGAGAGCGTCAGTGCAGCCGCCGGCACGCTGGTGCGGCGTATCAGGGCGATCAGCGAACTGCCCGTCTGTGTCGGAATCGGGATTTCCAACGCTGCGCAGGCCGCCCAGGTAGCTAGCGTCGCGGATGGTGTGATCGTCGCGTCCGCGCTGGTCAAGGCTATCCTCAACGCACCCGATGCTGCCGCAGGAGCCGCGGCCGTGGCAGCGCTTACCGCCGAGCTCAGACTTGCGACCCATTGGCACGCGGACTGAAGCGCGAAAGCAGAGTTCCGAGCATTCCAGGCCACCCTAACCTCCACGTCCATGGCGGTTAGGATGCCCTGGCTCGGCGTGGAACTGCTGCCCCGGCCCAGCATGCCCAAGCTTCGGCCTGCCTGGATGAGGCAGGCCGGCCAGCGCAGAGCTATCGTGCCGTGTTGCGCCATATAGCCCGTTCGGCGTGCGTTGACCCGTACGATACGCATGTCGTTGACCTGCGACGACCAAGGAAATGGCGGCGAAGTCGGCCGACCGCCGGGGACGGCGGACGGCGGCCGGCGCGCTGAGGGTGTGGTTCCATGCGTGATCGGATCATTCGCTGGACGAAGGCCTCATGGGTGGATATCGCCTGGGTGGCCTTCATCCTGCTGAACCTGCTCGCGATGCGCCTGTTCGCGCAATGGCAGACCGTGCCGTTCCTGATCATCTGGATCAGCCTCACCGCGCTCTACGGCTTCCGCCTGTGGCATCTGGGGTCAGCGCTCTTCACAGCGATGACGCTGACCCTTGCGACCGGCGGCCTGATCGGATGGCAGGTGCTGCGCGGCAAGCAAGACGCGGATTACCTGGCCGAAGTCCCGCTGATCGCGATGATGTTCGTGATCATGGTCTGGCACTCCCGGCGCCGGGTCGCTGCTATGGAGGAGATGCGGCGGGTCTCCGATCACAACCTGCGGCTGCTTGAGCAGCAGCGCCATTTTCTGCAGAATGCCTCGCATGAGCTGCGTACCCCGCTGACTATCGCCCTCGGTCACGCGGAGCTGATCGAGCGCGCGGCGACCGAGCGGCCTATTGCGAAGGACGCGCGGGTGGCGGTCACCGAACTGCTCAGGATGCGACGGCTTACAGACCGGATGCTGTTGCTCGCGTCCGCTGAGAGCCCGGAGTTCCTCTCTCAGGGGCCGGTCGACGTCCAGCACTTCATGCTGGAGACCTTCGACCGGTGGGCGCATGTGTCCAGGCGGTGGTCGCTCGGCGCGCTGCCCGACGCCACTATGTACGCCGACGCGGACCGGCTGACGCTGGCCATCGACGCACTGATCGAGAACGCCATCGATCACACGCCCGAGGACGGCACGATCGGGCTGAGCGCGCGGTGCGAGGACGACATGGTGATAATCGCTGTGACTGACTCTGGTGCTGGCATAGCCCCGAGCGATATCGGGCGGATCTTCACCCGGTTTTCCAGAGTGGATCATGACCGGAACCGGCATGCTGGCGGATTCGGACTAGGCCTAGCCCTCGTCCAGGCAATCGTGCAAGCGCACGGCGGAGCGGTGAACGTCCAGAGCACGCTGGGCCGGGGGTCTGTATTTGAGCTCAGCATTCCGGCCACACAGTCGGCGCTCGAGGATCGGCGCGCTGACCTGCACGTTCAGTCGGCGTAAGCGTCGCAGGTTGCCCTGCTGACTGCCTGCTCGGGCGGTTATAGCCAGCCTGCGTAGCCGTGAACTGGCTGATCGGGATTCAGGGCTACCGGTGAGAGCGGCGAGGGCGGAGCTTGATCCACGCCACGACGCCGATGACCACAATAAGCAGCCACGGCGTGAACAGCAGGTGCAGCACGAAGCCGACAACAGCTAGCGCGATGATGGCGAGGACGGCCAGGGCGATGATCAAGAGCATTGTGATCGGTCTCCGTTTACGGTGGACTGAAGGTCATGGCCAGCGCGAACGCTTCCGCCGGCGACGAATCCCAGACTGCCTTGCCGAGGCTGCCCCGTCGATCCGGATTAGCCCCGGCCCGACCCTGGTAGGCGGCCGGTCGCATCAGGGCCAACCCCGACGGCCAGAAATCCCAGGGCTGTCGGCAGTGCCTGTCACGCCGTGGCCACGGCGACAGTTCAGATTCGAACCCAGCTGCTCTAGGAGCGACAGCAGCGCACCCCCGGATGACACGACCCGCGATCATGGGACGTCGTCACTGTATTGCTAGGCGAGGGAGCGGCTGTGGCAGTAGAAGGCGTGGACTTCGTGGGGCTACGCAGCGACCAGTTCAGCGAGATGATCTGGCTGTTCCGGGACGTCATGGGGGTGCCTGTCGCCAGGGAGGCTACCGGCATGGTTGGGTTCCGACTGGACGACGGCACCGTGCTCGAGATCTACGGGCCGGACGATGAACATCACTCGTTCTTCACCACCGGGCCGGTCGTGGGCTTGCGCGTCGGTGACTTCGACGGTGCCCGAGCGCTGATGCTCGCCGCCGGGGTGAAGTTCATCGGCGCGGTCCAGCACGCGAGCGGAATGAGCTGGCAGCACTTCCGCTGCCCGGACGGTACGGTGCTCGAAATCATCGGACCTAGCGCGGCCGGCACCCGACAGGTTCCGTAGCTGATCACGAAGCGCGGACGTATCAACGGTCGGAATGCTTCGCTGGGTCAGACCGCTGGTGTTCTGGCTGCTGTGTCCGGCGAAGCCGATCGTCTACGGCAGCGAGGTCCTTGCCCAGGTCGTGAAGAACCCTGCAGGAGATCGGTTGACATGCCGAGGAATCCGCGGGCTACCGGTCACGGTGGGATCGCTCCACGAGGCCGGTCAGGCGGGTGGTCCGCTTGTCAGGACGACGCTGGTGGTGTGGGTCTGGCCGGAGGTGTCGGTGTACTGGATGGTCACCGTCTGGCCTGGCCTGAACTTGTTGACCAGGGCCGTCTGCAGCGACGATTGCGACGTGACGGTGTAGCCGCCGACACTGGTGATGATGTCACCGGGGGCAAGACCGGAGCCAGCGGCGGGACCGCCGGAGACAAGGCCGGAGATCTGAACGCCGTTACCGCTGGCGGAACCGCCAAACCCGGAGCCCGGGCCGAACCCGCGCGCTGACTGGGCGATCTGCACGCCGAGGAATGCCGTCGCGCCCACGTGCACGTTGCTGGACGGCTGTCCGGCCCCGATCTGCCCGGCGATCGAGGTGGCCACGCCGATCGGTATCGCGAAGCCAGAACCGCCGGCCTGGGAGGAGAACTGGAACGTTCCCGACCCGGCGGTGTCCATCCCGATGACCTGTCCCGATGCGCTGACCAGCGGCCCTCCGGAGTCACCGGCCCGAATATCGGCATTGGTCGCGATCATGCCGGTCAGGTTCTCGGCGGTGCCCGTCAGCTCGTCGCTGGCGCTGATGGACTGGTTGGTCGCCGTGACGGTGCCGCCTGCATAGCTCGGCGTGCCGCCCGAACCGCCCGCGTTCCCGATCCCCACGACTTCCTCACCCACCGACACCTGCGCCGAGCCGGCGGTCGTGACGGTCTGCAGTCCGGAGGCGCCTGAGAGCTGCAGGACCGCGACGTCACTAGCGACGCTGTAGCCGACGACCGTGGCGGCGTAGGTCCGGCCGTTGCCCACGTCGGTAACGGTGATGGAGGTGGCGCCCTCGATCACATGGTTGTTGGTGAGTACCTTGCCGCTGGAGGTCAGCACCATCCCGGTGCCAGCGCCCTGGGCCGAGCCGTAGTCGATCGTCGTGTTGACGTCAACCAGACCCGGATCGACGCGCGCGGCGATGGACGAAGCATCCGCAGGCCCTGTCCCTCCACTGCCCGGCGCGGTGCCGGACGAAGCGGACCCGCCTGATGGAGCGCCGCCGGACCCGTTCCCCGAGCCGTTGCCGAAGGGAAAGCCGTTACCAGAGCCTGAGCCAGTCCCGCCGCCCTTGGCCGGCTGGTTCCCGGACGAGGCTGAACTGGCGGCAGTTGAGCCGCCGATCGCATGAGCGACCAGTCCGCCGGCAGCACCGGCCACCAGGGCGACCGCGACACCGGCGGCGATGACCGGGCCGCGGCGCCTCCCGCGTCGAGGCCATGCGGCCTCCGCGGCAGCGGGTGCGTACGGCATGCCGGACCGCTGGCCCCAGTACTGGCCAGCCGGGCCGTACCCCGGCTGATATGCCGGCCCTGCGGTCCCGTACCCCGCAGCTGCCGGGTCAGGTGGGGGTGG
The DNA here is from genome assembly GCA_963718765.1 of uncultured Actinomycetota bacterium. Classification (GTDB taxonomy): domain Bacteria; phylum Actinomycetota; class Actinomycetes; order Streptosporangiales; family Streptosporangiaceae; genus JAJYUU01. The sequence goes on along the minus strand of CAVQZV010000010.1, from coordinate 609,034 downwards.
CGGCTGCCAGGATTCCCAGCCCGTCGGCGACTGCCCTTCATGGGCCTGCGCCGGGAACTCGTCCGTCTGGTCTTCCTCGCCGTCCGGCTCGGGCGGGAACGCCTCGTCTCGCTCATCGCTCACCCGCACAGCTTCAGCGCCGAACCTAGGTCTGCGGTGCAGCGAACCTGGGCGTTTCCTCGCAGTCAGCCTCTCGCACCGCGGACGGACGATCTCCTCCGCTGGTCATCCGATGCAAGGCTGCGGTATCGAAATCGAGAGGGGAACGGGCACGCACGGGGCGGGTCAGGCGAGATGGACGCGGCTGCCGCAAGACCTTCATGATGGCGAACTGCACCGGACGGCTTTCGAAGGAGCCACGTTCCGGCCACTCAGTCGAGGTCGAACTCGTTGCCCTCGATGTCCTGCATCACAAGGCACGACTCGTTGTCGTCGTCGGCAGGCAGTAGTCGCACGCGTACCGCGCCGAGCGCGACCAGTCGTGCGCACTCGGCCTCAAGCGCCGCCACGCGCTCTTCACCCACGAGCCCGGTGCCGACCCGCACGTCAAGATGCAGCCGATTCTTGACGACCTTGCCTTCGGGAACGCGCTGGAAGAACAATCGCGGGCCCGCACCTGAGGGATCTATGCATGCGAACGCTGAACCCTGCTGCGCAGGCGGCAGCGCGCGGTCGAAATCGTCCCAGGTGGCAAACCCGTTCGGTGGCGGCGGCACGACGTACCCCAACACCTCGCACCAGAAACGAGCGAGGCGCTCAGGCTCTGCGCAGTCGAAGGTGACTTGGATCTGCCTGACTGACGCCATTGGTCCACCTTAAAGGCGGGGTCTTTCGTCGTCTTCGCCGGCCTGCGCACGTTCCGTTCCGCCGTTGCTCATCGGACTGGGCCCGTCGCGGGAGTCCGGATCGGTCGTGTCGAGCGCGCTCCTGCTCGTCCACAGCAGCTGCCCGGTTAGGTTGGCCTTGTATCCGGCCGTACCAGCGCGGTCGCTGTTCAGTCGGCGGAGGAGCCGTGGCCAACGACGTTGCCGAGCGCGTGCGCAGGGCCATCTACGACACGTTTGCTGGCCAGGGCCGTGCACCGAGCCGCCAGCAGATTCGAGACCGGGCAGCTGTGGACGGCGCGCGGGTCGACGAGGCTGTCGCCGAGCTTGCAGCTCAGCGCCACGTGGTGCTGGACCAGTTCGGTAACGTCGTGATGGCCCATCCCTTCACGAGCATGAACCTCGGGTTCTCCGTCATGGGCGCGAAGAACCTGTGGTGGGGCGCATGGGACAGCTTCGCCATCCCTCATCTGGTGAAAGATGAGCCGAGCGTTCTGGTGGCGACCACTTGCCCGGCCTGCTTCCGGCCGCTTGCGTGGACCGTGACGCGCTCCGGGCCGCCGGAGGGTAACGAGACCGCTCACTTCCTCGTCCCGATGTCGCGGGTCTGGGATGACGTGGTCTATGCCTGCTCTCACCAGCGGCTGTTCTGCTCCGAGGAGTGCGTGCAGAAATGGCTTGCCAGCACCGGCCAGGTACAGGGCTACCTCATGGATCTCGCCACGCTGTGGCGCCTGGCCTCTGACTGGTACAGCGGGCGCCTCGACAGCCCCTACCGGCGTAGGGACCCGGACAGCGCAGCCGACTACTTCCGGTCCGTCGGCCTGCGCGGGCCGTTCTGGGGACTGGGCGACTGACATCGGGGCGTCCGATATTCACGGCAGTCGAAGTCTGCCGCGGGCGGCCATGCCGGAGTCCCCTGAGGCGACCACCATGACTACGGCGTGGGACTGCACCTGTGCGGTCGGCAGCTCCGAATCCGTTTGCTGCGGTTGGGATTCGTGTCTCGGGTGTGGTCACGCTCCCGTGCATCGTGACCGGAGGGTGGCGGCACCGTCGCCGTCGAGCTCGTCGCAGTAGGTCGCGCGGCCGGTCATGGCCATGATCAGGGCCAAGGTGCTGCCGGACACCAACGGCCCGGAGCCGGTGGCGAAGGGGCCGTCGCTGGCTTGAAGTCGTAGGCCGACGATTCGACCTTTGGCGAGGACGACGAGGTCAGAGCCTTGGTAGTAGTCGGCCAGCCGGGTGAGCGTGGTGATCGGGTAGTCGCGGTGCCAGCCCAGCGGTCGGCGAATGTCCTCGGCGTGCACGATCGTTTCGCCGAGCATCGCCACGGTCGGCAGCGGTGGTTTGCTGGTGCTGCTGACGACACAGCGGAACCGTGCGAGTGTCTCGGCTGGCGTGGCGCCGAGTCGCTCGGCCAGCCGCATGGCGACCTGTTTATCGAAGTCGAACCGGCAGCGGATCACGCCGGCCAGCCACCGCGCGGGGTTGAGGCTTGCTCCGGCGGTGAGGTGTGCCAGCACCTGGCGCACGGTGAATCCGGTGCATAGCGACAAGGTCGCCCAGTGCTGGTCGGTGAGGTCGGCGAGGTCAGCGGCCAGGGCGGCGCGCTCGGCGTGCACCAGCGCCCAGATGGCGTCGGCGTGGTGCAGGTTGGTTGCCGGTTCTGGTGTCGTCATTCTGACGGATCTCCTGTGTGCGGGCGCCCGAACGCTGGCCGGTGCGAGCGGCGACGGACTCCCGATTCGGTTGCGCGGTAGGGCCGCGTGTCACTGTCTCGACGAGTGGCAACACCCGTGATGGACGCACTGAGCGCGGGCGATTGAGGGCCCGGATGCCATGAATGTCTGCCAGGCCACCCGGCTCCCGATCGACCAGAGCGGCGGCCCTGCTCTCGGGCAGGCGCTCGGGACAGATCCCGGGGCGGGGGTCGTCCTCCTGCCCGCGCGCGAAGGCTTACGAGCCGATGCGGACTGGTTCCGCGACGGTTTCCAGCAGACCGGTCGCGGTGTCGTAGACGTGGCCGGAGACGGTGGTCCTTGTTGAGACTTGGGGCGCAGCGAGGATCTTGGCGACGTCGCCCTTTACAGTCTCGGTGGGCACGGTCGCGGGCAGGGCTGCCAGCTCCTCGTCGTCGTACCCGGTGCGCTGCGCGAATCCGTGCCGCAGTTCAGGATCTTCGAGCTGCCGGCTGCCGCAGTCAGTGTGGTGGATGACAGCTACCTCGAAATACGGGCCTTGGGGAGCCTTGGTCTCGACGAGGTAACCGATATAGGACAGATCTCGGATAACCGCGTCGGTCACGCGGCCGCCGAGCGTCCGTGCCACGACCGCGTCGCCGAACTCAAGGCCGAGGAATTCAGCCGGGTCTGTCCGCGGGTCCACGCAGGTGATGATGTACAGGCCCTTGAACGGCAGGAACGGCAGGAACGGGAGGCGTGGAGCGTTGCGCCAGGCGCCGCTGCTGGCGAAGGCCTTGTTGCGCTCCAGCAGTGCACTGATGTTCGACATGGCGTCGGCCCTCCGTGGTCGGCGGCTGGATGGTCGCCGAGCGCAATACCCGGCTTCGGGTGGCTCCAAGCCCGGGCCCGCCCTATGGGCACACGTGGACATCCTCGACGCGGTCGCTCGATCCACGCGTCCGGCTGCGCCAGCGGCAGGTGGCGGAGATTTATCGGGTTCTGCCGATGAATCTCGCCAGCGCGGCACGTCATGGTCATTAGACGCCCCTGCTCCGAGGTCCGACTGGCGAGTTCGGGAGGCACGTCTGGCATGCCAGGAAGTTGAGGCACAGGCCACGGAAGGACTTGCAGTGACGGCTAACATCCAGGAAGTGACCGCCAGCCGGAGCGCGCGCGCCGATGAGATGAGGCTGCTGAAGCTCGCCGTCGAGGGTGACGAGATCGCATTCGGCGAACTCACCGGTCCTTACCGCTCCGAACTCCGGGCGCACGGCTACCGGATGACTGGCTCGATCTACGACGCCGACGACGCCCTTCAAGAAGGGCTGCTGCGCGCGTGGAGGAACCTGTCACTGTTCGAGGGCCGCGCGTCGATCCGGTCGTGGCTGTACGCGATAGTCACCAATGCTGCGCTCGACCTCATCCGGCATCGATCGCGGCGCGAGCTCCCCATGGCCTTTGGGTCCAGCGCCGATCCGGGCGCCGACATGGAACCGCCGCTTACCGATCAGCCGTGGCTCGAACCGTACCCTGATATCTGGCTAGCCGGGGACGCTCTCCTGACCCCGGAGGCCAGGTATGAGCAGCGAGAAAGCGTCGAGCTCGCTTTCCTCGTTGCCTTGCAGTACCTGCCCCCGCTGCAGCGCAGCGTCTTGCTGTTGCGCGAGGTCGTCGGCTTCTCGACGACGGAAATTGCCAGTCAGCTCGGCCTTTCCGCGCAGGCGGTTAATAGCGCGCTCCAGCGCGCCCGGGCTGCGGCTCGCAACCGCCTGCCTGCGCGCAGCCAGCAGTCGGTGCTGCGCACCCTCGGCGAAGAGCGCACGAGGGCCATCGTGCAGCGATACGCCGACGCAATCCAGCGCGGCGACGCAGACACGCTGATCAGCATGCTCACCCGCGATGCGACCTGGTCCATGCCGCCGGTGCCGAGCTGGTACCGCGGCCCAGAGGTGGTCCGCGAGTTTCTGATCCGCAACCCGTTCCACCACCGCTGGCAGCACCGGCCGGTCCGGGCAAACGGACAGCTCGCCCTCGGCTGCTACATCTTCGACCCTGCCAGCGAGAAGTACGTGGCCGCCGCGATCGACGTGCTCACACTTGATGGCGCCAAGGTTGCCGCCTCTACCGGGTTCATGGCTGCCGAGCTATTTACTGAAGCGCAGCCAGCACCTGATCTGAGTCACGTCGATGCGGACAAGGTCGATGCACAAGCACGCGGATCCTGGATAAGCGGGGCGCAGCTTTTCGCTCGGTTTGGCCTGCCTCCCGCGCTGCCCTGAAGAGGATCGCGAGGCGACCTAGCTGATGTGCCCGGGCAGCACGGGCCGCTGACAGTCGCGTCGGGCACCGTGTTCGCCGCCTCTATGAGCCTGGGACTTCGCACCGGCTAGCCAGCCTGGTGACAGCGGTGAAAGGACAAGCGCATGGACTGGAACAGCCTGATCAAGGTCGCCCGCTTGCACCTAGCCGACCGGATCAGCCTGACCGCCCTGTCCTGGGGCGTGCTGGCAATCGCCTTGGTGGTGAACTTGGCCGTGGCCCGCAGCTTGTCGGGATACCACGGTCAGACTGTGACCGGCGGGCTCGCCGCGATTTACGGGGTGTTCTCCGTCTTGGGCGTGCTGAGCGTGACCCATTCCGCGCCGTTCGCCCTCGCCCTCGGCGTGAGCCGACGCTCGTATTACTCCGGGACCGCGCTGCTCGCGGTCAGCGTCGCTGTGGACTACGGGCTGGCGCTGTTGGCGGTCATCGAGGGCGCCGGCAGCGACAGGGGCGTAGGCCTGAATTTATTGCGAGCGGACTACATCCTGCCCGGGCCGCGGTACCTGACGTGGTTCACCTCGCTCATCGCGCTCGCCCTGCTGTTCTTCTACGGCATGTGGCTCGCCCTGGTCTGCCGGCGGTGGAACCGGCTGGGCCTGCTCAGCTTCGCCGCCGCTGAGGCCACTGTGGTGGTCGTCGGGGTTATCGCGGCGAGCCGGGCCAGTGCATGGCCGGCGATTCGTTTCCTTACCACCTTCAGCGCGACGGGGGTCACCGGGCTGCTCGCCGCACTCGCCATGATCCTGCTGGCGAGCGGATACCTCACCATGCGCCGCCTTACCGTCTGACACTGCTCACACGAGCCATACCGGCTGGAACGACAGGAGGTGCCCGAGCCGTGGACTCAGGCGCGCTGAAGCTCGCAGCGGGGACTGGCGGCTCCGAAGCAGACCAAGTCGCAACCTTATGAGCGATGCTTCTAGTGCACGATTACCGGAGCGGCCTCGGATTCCTCGTCATCCAGCAGACGCGATTCCTGGCGCTTGCGGGGAAGGAACAGGGCCGCGACGACGGTCACCCCGACGAGCACGAACGCCACCCAGTAGGTGTGGGCGAACGCGTTCGCGGCCTGGGATAGACCCTCGTTGATGCCGGCCTTACCGCCGATCTGCGCGGCAATCTGCGGGTTATGTCGGGCCGCAATCGCCGGGTAGGCGAGCTTGGCCTCTTTCAAGCCGTTGGTGAGGATCACCGACATCACCGCAACGCCGACCGAGCTAGCGATCTGCTGCGTGATGTTGAGGAGCGTCGAACCGCGGGCGACCTCGGCTGGGCGCAGCGTCTTCAGTGCCGAGGTCATGATCGGCATCATCGTGGCGCCCATGCCCAGGCCCATGATGAACAGGAGCCCGAGTAGCACGGGAAAGGACGTCGTGGAGCTGATCTGCGTCAGGCCGGCCATGCCGGCAGCGATGAAAACCAGGCCGAAAGGCACGATCCGACCGACCGGAAACTTGTCGGACAGGGTTCCGGCGATCGGCATGGTCAGCATCGCGCCGATACCCTGCGGCGCCACCAGCAGGCCTGCCCTGAGCACCGACTCGCCGCGGATCTCCTGGAAGTAGGTGGGTACCAGCAGCAGGCCGCCGAAGAATGCCACCGCGAACAGGAACATCGTGATGATGCTGACCGCGAGGCTGCGGTTGCGGAACAGCCGTAGGTCTAGCAGCGGGTGCTTCGGTTTGAAGGAGTACAGAATGAAGGTGACGACCAGAGCCAGCCCGATCAGCGCGGGGACGAGCACCTTGGGCGTTCCGACCTTGCCCTCCGCGGGGATCGAGGAGACGCCGTAGAGGAACAGGGCCAGGCCCGGGGACATCATCAGCACGCCGAGGAAGTCGAAGGACTCAGACGGGCGCGGTGAGTCCTTCGGCAATACGGCGAGCGAGTAAACCAGCGCGATCACGCCGATCGGGACGTTGATGAGGAAGATCCAGTGCCAGCTGGCGGTGTCGATCAGCCAGCCGCCGAGGATCGGGCCGCCGATCGGCCCGAGCAGCATCGGTACGCCGAGGATCGCCATGAGCCCGCCCATTCGGCGCGGGCCCGCCGCCCTCGTGAGAATCATCATGCCGAGCGGCATCAGCATCCCGCCGCCAAGGCCCTGCAGCACCCGGAAGCCGATCAGCATGTTGATGTTGGAGGCCGTGGAGCAGAGCGCGGAGCCAACGGTGAACAGCGTGATCGCGGTCATGTAGAGGCGCTTAGTGCCGAACCGGTCGGCGGCCCAGCCCGTCACCGGGATGACGGTGGCCAGCGCGAGTGTGTAGCCGGTGACGGTCCACGCCACCGTGGAGTAGGCGAGCGGATGACCGGCCGACCCGAACGTGGTCTGGAACGTTGGAAGGGCGACGTTGACGACCGTGATATCGAGGATCGACATGATCGCGCCGAGGACGACTACCCCTGCGACCTTGAGGATGTCGCCGGTGATCCTGTCGCTGTCTGCGACAGTAGCAATGTCCGTCGCGGGCATTTATCTCCTTCAGAACTCACAGACCCGACTGGGCGACTTCCACGCAGCGCCCTGAGTGTCCGAGCATTCCAACTGGCAGAGGACGTCATATCTTCCCTGGCCAGTCTGTGCAGTTTCTGTCCTGACACGCCAGTCACGACAACCGATGACCAGATCCGCGGCGTGCATCAGCGGAGCGAGTTGCGTCGCCCGGGAGCCACCGGCAGCGCGCGAGCGTTCCGTCTGTCCGCACCGGGGGTCTGTCTCGCCAACGGTGTTTCCGGCGGTTGGGTTAGTAGGTTTCGGCGGCCGGGAACCGGTCGCCGAAAGTGATGGCGAAGGCGTTGATCGCGGGCTTCCATCTCATCGTCCACCGGATCTGGCCTTTCCCGGTGGGGTCGAGGGACCGGGTGACCAGGTAGAGGCACTTTAGCGCCGCCTGCTCTGTCGGGAAGTGGCCGCGGGCCCTGACCGCACGGCGGTACCGGGCGTTCAGGCTCTCGATGGCGTTGGTGCTGCACAGCACGGTCCGGATTTCGATGTCGTAGTCCAGGAACGGGATGAACTCCGGCCAGGCGTTGCGCCAGAGCCGGATGATGGCGCCGTAGCGCTGGCCCCACTCGGCATCCAGCTGGTCCAGCGCGGCGGCGGCCGTGTCCGCGTTCACCGCGGTGTAAATGGGCTTGACCGCGCGCTTGATTGCGTCCCAGTCCCGCTTGGAGGCCAGCCGGAAGGTGTTGCGGATCAGGTGGATGATGCACGTCTGAACCGTGGTGAGCGGCCATACGTTCGCCACGACCTCCGGCAGCCCCTTCAGGCCATCGCAGACCAGGAAGAACACGTCGCGCACGCCGCGGTTGCGCAGGTCGGTCAGCACGCTCATCCAGAACTTGGCGCCCTCCCCGCCGGTCCCGGCCCACAGCCCGAGGATGTCCTTGCAGCCCTCGAGCGTGACCCCGATCGCGGCATAGACGGGACGGTTGGTGACCTGCCCGTCTCTGACCTTCACCATGATCGCGTCGATGAACACCGCCGCGTAGATGCCGTCGAGCGGCCGGTTGCACCAGTCGGTCATCTCCTCAACCACCTTGTCGGTGATCCGGGAGATGGTCTCCTTCGAGACCGACGCGCCGTAGATCTGCTCGAAGTGCGCGCTGATCTCCCCGGTGGTCAGCCCCCTGGCATACAGCGACAGCACGATCTCATCGACGCCGGTCAGCCGCCGCTGCCGCTTGCGCACGATCCGCGGCTCGAAGCTGCCATCACGGTCGCGGGGCACCTCGATCTGCACCTGGCCGCTGGCCTCGGTGAGCACCGTCTTCGGCCTGCTGCCATTGCGGATGTTCCCGGACTCGCTGACCACCAGGCCGTTCTTCTCATGACCCAGGTGCTCGGTCAGCTCCTGGTTCAGCGCGGTCTCCAGCACCGTCTTGGTCAGCTGCCTCAGTAACCCGTCCGGTCCGGTCAGCGACAGCCCCTGCTCCCGGGCCCGCCGCACCAGCTCCTCAGCCGCCAGCTGCTCAGCGGTCGGCTCCTGCTTGATCTTCCTGGACACGTCGTCCAGTGTTGCGGTCATCTCGGCACCTCTCCGGCCGAACCACAGGTTCGGCCATCAGGGCCGGAAACACCGTTAGATCCACAGTCCCCGCACCGGTTCTGGATCCCGGCCCGGGCGGTTGGTTGCTGGGCTGCGAGCCTGGCCGCGGTCGAGGGGTGTGCCGAAGTTGACGGCGAATGGTCGGGTAGCCAACGTGCCGAAATCCGTAGCCGTACGGATGTAGCGGCTCACAAGTCTTCCTACCGTGAACGTGAGCAGTCCGGCTGGCGGCTAAGCGCAGGCCGGCGAGGCGCGGTAACAAGAGGAAAGGGGCATGCGAGATGCCACTCATTAACGTGAAAGTGATCGAGGGCGTTTTCTCCACCTCGCAGCGGCGGGAGATCGTGCAGAAGCTGACTGATGCGATGGTGTCGATCGAGGGTGAGAACATGCGCGGGGTGACCTGGTGCGTGCTGGAAGAGGTGCACAGCGGCGATTGGGCGATCGGGGGGCATGCGTTGACCACGCAGGACGTGCAGGCCCTCGCGGCCGGCAACGGCGCTAAGGCGGACGCGACGGCTGGGACGTCGGCCGGCTGAACTTGCGACCGGCGCTGGGGCGGCCGCGGGACCGGATCGGAACCCGCGGCCGCTTTCAGGCGGCGTTGTCACTGGTAGGCTGCCCAGGGTGGGTGCACCCACCATGTACGCGCGCAGCGGGCAGGTGCACGTCGCCCACCAGGTTCTCGGTTCTGGGCCACCGGATCTGGTACTGGTGCCAGGCTTCGTGTCGCATGTCGAGGCCGCCTGGGACTGGCCGTATCTGGCCCGGTTCCTCTATCGGCTGGCATCGTTCGGCCGCCTGATTCTTTTCGACAAGCGCGGCACCGGACTGTCGGATCCAATGAAACGCCCGCCCACCTTGGCAGAGCGAGTCGATGACATCCGGGCGGTGATGGACGCGGTGGGCGTCGAGCGCGCGCACCTGTTCGGGGTGTCGGAAGGCGGCGCACTCAGCATCGCGTTCGCTGCCCAATACCCGGACCGCGTCGACTCGCTGATCCTGTACGGCTCCTACCCGCGCAAGGTCGCGACCGCAGATTACCCCTGGGGAGTGTCGCGTCAAACAGTTGCCTTGTTCCTCGAGCGCTTCGATGATGCATGGGCCAGCGGGGCATGGTGGGACATCGTCAACCCGGACCTGCCCGTCGACCCGGACACACAGCGCTGGTGGGCGCACTACCTACGCGTGGGAGCCAGCCCCAGCATGGCCCGCGACCTGATGCTGATGAACGCTCAGATCGACATCCGGAGTCTGTTGCCTGACATCCACCTTCCGACACTCGTGCTGCACCGCAGCGATGACCGCTGGGTAGATGTCGGCAACGGCCGCTACCTTGCGAACCGCATCGCCGGCGCGAAGTTGGTCGAACTGCCCGGCGCAGATCACCGTCCCTGGCTCGAAGACGCTGACTCGGTGCTCAACGAGGTGCAGGCCGTCGTCCGCGGCGCGATCCGCCGCTCCCGCCACCCCAACTCCTCGGTCGGCGTGCATGCGCTCAGCCAGCGAGAGCACGAGATCGTCCGGCTTGCCGTTGCTGGCCATTCAACGCCTGACATCGCACGGCACCTGTTCCTGAGCGAACGCACGATCGAAACACACCTGCGGAACGCTTACACGAAGCTCGGCGTCAGATCCAAGCTCGAGCTCACCCGACGAGCAGGCCAGCTCGGCATCTGAACAGCTCCGCAGCCTTGAACTTGCCGGGCGCGCCGGCCTAGTAAGCGGCACAATGGCCGTCATGGCCCAGCCAGGGACGGTCGTCAGGCTCGCCGAACTCGTCGCCGCTCTCTCACTCGGCATTGACCTGGGCTTCGGCCAGCCGATGGAGCATGTCTTGCGTCAGTGCCTGATTGCGATGCGGCTGGCAGGGCGATTGGGCCTGGACGACGACGCCCGGTCGGCTGTCTATTACACGTCCCTGCTGGTAAACGTGGGCTGCCATTCTGATGCGCACGAGCAGGCGAAGTGGTTCGGCGATGACATCGAGCTGAAATCGCACAAGTACGACCACGATCAGAAAAGCCTGGTGGCTGCGGCAGCATCAGTCCGGCGTCTCGGCCAGGGTCATCCACCGATGCACAGGTTTCGGATTGGGCTGGAGTTCGCGCTGTCAGGCTTCCGCGATCTCGACGGCATGATCGCGCAGCACGCGGACGTGGCCTGCTCGCTCGCGGCTGAGCTCGGTCTGCCAGATGATGTGCAGAGCGCGATCGCGGCGTCGTACGAGCGCTGGGATGGCCGCGGCTGGCCTGGCGAGCTACGCGGCGACTCGGTGCCGCTAGCGTCGCGGCTCGCGCAACTGGCCGAGTACATGGAAGTAGCGCATCGGGTCGGGGGGGAGCAGGCTGCGGTGGCGATGGCCCGCAAACGCAGCGGGACGCAGTTCGACCCCGATCTCGCGAACCTGATCTGCACCGACACGATCGGGATTCTCGGCGGCCTCGACAATGCGCAGACGTGGAGCGCGGTGATCGGCGCTGAGCCCGCGCTGAGCATGACCTTGTCTGGCGAGCAACTCGATGCGGCACTGCTCGGCGTCGCCAACTTCGTGGACCTTAAGTCGCCGTACATGCTCGGCCACGCGAGCGCAGTTGCCAAGCTCGCCAGCATAGCCGGGGCGACGCTTAGCCTGGACGACGGCGACGTAGAACTGCTGCGCCGGGCCGCGCTGGTCAGTGGCCTGGGCAGGCTGGGCATCTCGAATTCGATCTGGGATAAGCCCGGCCCGCTCGGTGCCGGGGAGCGGGAACGGGTGCGCATGCAGCCGTATCTGACCGAACGCATGCTGCAGCAGTCCGGCTGGCTAGCGCCGCTCGGCTCGGCCGCGGTGCAACTGCGCGAACGGCTAGATGGCTCGGGATATCCGCGTGGGCTCGCCGGGAACTCCATTTCGATAGCCGGCCGCATCCTCGGTGCCGCTGACGCATACCAGGCAATGCGCGAGCCTCGTCCGTATCGCAGCGCGCTGTCCGGGGAGGATGCTGCCGCCGAGCTTCGCGCCGAGGCCGTGGCGGGCAGGCTGTCCGGCGAAGTGGTGGAGGCGGTGCTATCGGCCGCAGGTCACCCGTCCTTGCGCCGGCGAGATCGTCCGGCGAATCTCACCGATCGTGAGGTCGACGTCCTGCGGCTCGTCGCGCGAGGCCTGTCCAGCAGGCAGATCGCCGACCGCCTGGTCATATCGCCGAAGACGGCCCGCAATCACATCGAGCACATCTACGCCAAGATCAACGCATCGAGCAGAGCCGCGGCGAGCCTGTTCGCTATGCGCAATGGCTTGCTGCCTGACTTCGACTAACTGGCCGCCGGAGATGGGGCAACTGCCTCATGTGCCAGGCACCGGCTCGCCGCTACCGTCGTCGTACAAGCTCGACCTGCAACTAACAAGGAGCACATCATGCCTGCGTTTTCGAAGGACACCGCGCCGAACGTTCAGGATGCCGGCCCTGCGGTAGACCGCGGCGGAGAACTCGAGGGTTACACGGCTGACTTCGTCACGATCCGGCAGGCGCATTCGCTGGCCGCTGTGCTCAAAGGCCTTCCCGGCGACAGCTGCCAGTGCCCGCACTGGGGCTACCTGCTAGCCGGACGGATTACCGTCAGCTACGCCGATCATGAGGAGACCTATCAGGCGGGAGATGCCTTCTACATGCCGCCAGGTCACGTACCTGCCGCTGAAACCGGCACGGAGTTCATCCAGTTCAGTCCTACCGACCAGCTCGCCGTGACACTTGAAGCGATGAAGGCCAACGCCGCGGCCATGCTGGCCGGCTGATAGCGGGCCAGCCCAGGCCACCTGGCGAGAAAGTGCTGTGGGCGGTCTGCCGAGTGGCGCCCTGCAAAGCTGGCCATCGGCGACACTAGGTCTGTTGAAGTGCCCTGCGAGGCTGACCCACAGCGCGATTGCCAGCGAGCAGGATATGGACGGCATATGCCTGAAATGAGAGGGATCCGCGGCTGCAGCTCGGGCTCCGATGGCGGCAGCGGTCGGTCTCAATGAGTTATGCGACGTTCGGCAGCCGCGCTGGCAGCTCTCAGCGATCCAGGTGGCGCGGCCCTTCGGCGACTGCGTTGACTCGTGCCAGCGAAGGTGATCGTGTAGATAGGTACCGTCAGGCGGCGGACGAGAGGTAATCCGCCAGACGGCGTGGCTTGTGTGGAGGCCATGCGTGGCGGTCACGCCGGGGGAAGCGAAGCGCTGCATTTGACGTTGGGCGTGGCCTGGCTTGCTGCCTCCTGTTTCCCGAGCGCTTATGGCGGAGGCCAGGCATGTGGTGCTGATACGGAGTGCGGGGAAATTCCATGCCGACGCAGGGCCACGAAGGAGGGGTGATAGGCGATGAAGCTGGCAGTCATAGGCGGTACCGGACTGATCGGCTCGCAGGTGGTCAGAAAGCTCATCGCAGCCGGACACGAGGCTGTCCCCGCAGCCCCGGACACGGGCGTCGATCTGATCACCGGAGAGGGCCTGGACCAGGCGCTGGAAGGCGCAGAGGTCGTGATCAACGTCGCGAACTCACCGACGTTCGATGAGGCGTCCCTGGACTTCTTCCGCGGCTCGATGAGCAACCTGCTCGCTGCCGGACAGCGCGCCGGGGTCCGGCACCAGGTGATCCTCTCCATCGTTCACGTTGATCAGGTGCCTGAGCTGATCTACTACCGAGCCAAGGCACTGCAGGAAGACCTGCTCCGCCAGGGGTCCACGCCGTACTCCATCGTGCGCGCTACCCAGTTCTTCGAGTTCATGGAGCCCACCATGTCCTCTACCTCCGACGAAAGCATCGTTCGGTTGCCTGCTACTCCCATCCAGCCGATCGCCAGCGCGGATGTCGTCGACGTTGTCGTCGACGTAGCCACCCACGCCCCGCTGAACGGGATCCGGAACGTTGCCGGTCCCGACGTCTTCCACCTCGACGACCTGGGCAGGGCGACACTGGCCGCGCACCACGACGGCCGGACCGTGATCACCGACGACCAGGCCGGAGTGTTCGCGCCGATTCACGGTGCGGTGCTGACTGCGGGACCGGAGGCCCGCCTGGCGCCTACGCACTACCAAGACTGGCTCCAGATGGCCCACTGAAAGCGGCAGGCGCCGACCTGCTCAAGATCCCCATCACCCATTGCAGGTGGAATGAAGTCAACACCGGGGCGCTTGCTCAGCCAAACGCCAGTTCACTCACGATGCCGGTGTGCGGTACCGGCACTCCCAAGCCCCAGACCGGGCCTGAGCCCGCTGAACTCAATGCCGTCGGAGATCGGCCAGTCAGCATAGGAGAAGTTCGATGACCGAAGCTAGCCTTGAGCAGAACATGACAGCGGCTCGCCACGAGCACGTAGTTCCTGGCCGGGAAATCCATCTGCAGGATTTGCGGGGCCACTCGTTCTGCGAAGTGGGCCTAATAACTGGCACTAGCCCTGACAACGCGATCGCGAACATCTGGAACACGACCGGCGCGTGTGACCCGACACCCAGTCAATTCGACGCGCTCGACGTAGACACGATCGCGAGCGAAAACAACGCCCTGCGCGCACGGCTTGACCCGGTGAGGCACTGGATGTTCGACCGGCTCGATGTAGGGGAAGCCGGAGACGACAAGACATTCGGGGACATCACGGGCACGTGGATGGGCGTGGTCAGCGCTGCGACGATGTTGCAGCCGACGGATCAGGTCAGCTACGACCGGACCTATATCTACAGCAATAGCACCTTTACGTTCAGCAGAGGCAGCGAGGTCTACCTGCTCGACGCACCTGACGGCGAAGTGTTCATCATGCAGTCCTTCGCACGGCATTTGAACCCGACGGTGAGCGAGAGCGACCTCGCCCATCTGTACAGAGGGCTCGACCTCCCGCACCGATGGGGCTTCCGTGCCGAGATGCTCGACCAGGACCTCGAGGTCTCGTCCAACCCCGACAACCTCGCACACATCCTGCAGGACAACCTGCACAACACCTACCTGGGCTCGGATGTGGGCAGGGCATTCAGCCAGCTGGCTCCGCAGGACTCGCTGTGGTAGGGGCGGGTGCGGACCCAGCAGAAGTCACCATGAACTGGCTGAGGTACCCGCGCTTCCCGGTCCCGACGACCTTGCGATGGCCCGGCTGCTGGCCGCGACCACGGAACTGAAGCAGCCCCGTCACGACGACCGGCATTCGGTCATGTCGTCGCGGTCTGCCTCGGCGGGCATCCGCGTGGTGCTCTCGGCGCGGATGACCTGGTCGACGTGCCCGGAGTCGATCAGCCTCGAGCCGCGGGGGGGGGGGGGGGGGGGGGGGGACCCGCCTGCGCGTCCGACAAGTTATGGACACGATCACCAGCCACGTATCGGATCTTCGCTTATGGCATCGCCATGGCTGCGACCACCTAATCCCTGGGGACTGTCCGGTGGCGGGCGAGTGCGGTATGGCGGTCCGGATAGGCCCGGATGTCAATGACCTGAGTGCCGTCGACGGTGAAGACCTGGTAGAGGTGCTGCGCCGGGGCGGGCCGGGCCCCTTCGGCTTTGCGGCCGACGACGAGGCCTAGCAGGACGGCATCGCGGTCAACTTCGACACTGTGAATATCGGCTACAGTGCCGTCGGCGATCAGGCCGCGGTACCAGTCGATGACCTGCTCGCTGTTGGTGCACAGCCCGGTCCACTGGACCTGCGGGTGCAGCAGTGATCCGAGCAGGCCGAGGTCGCGGTTGCGGTATGCGGTCTCGAGGTGCCGGGCGATGTCGGCCATGGCGCCTGGCCGGACAGGGCGGGGCGTGTCGGCCTGGTGATCGGCTGGCTGTTGACGGTGCGGCTCGTCGGGGGTGATGCGGTAGCGGTGCAGGATGTCTGCGACTTCCTCGCTGGGTGGTTTCCCGGTGACCCAGACGCCGTGACGGGATGCCCCGGCCTCGATCAGCAGGCGCACGGTCTGTAGCCAGTCGCCGGGCTTGCCGGCCTGCTCGCCGCTGCCGACGGTGGCGAATGCTAGCGGTGTGCCGTCGAACTGGGTGTCGCGGGCGTCGACGTCGGCTCCGGCCTCCAGGAGAAGCTGGACGACCGCCGCGTTCCCGGAATACGCGGCGGTGTGCAACGGCTGCTCGCCGGAGTCATCGCGGGCGTGGGGGGAGAAGCCGAGTTCGAGCATCAGGGCGATCGTGCCTCTCGGGCGCGACGCGGCGGCGTCGACGATCACTGCCCGGTCCTGGACGGTAAGCCGGCCGGGCAGGTCCGGGTGGCCGGCCAGGATGCGCTTGGCCCCGGCGCGGTCGCCGTTCAGGCAGGCGCCGACGAAAAGGTCGACGTCGCTGCCGTCGTCGGTGGCGCCTGACGTGCGAAGCCGTGCCGCCGAGTCGTTGCGGCCGGCCCGCACGGCCAGCCGCAGCGCGGACACGCCATCGTCGTCGGCTGCGCCGGGATCGGCTCCGGCGTCGAGCAGGGCCGAGACGACGGGCAGCGAGGCATTAGCCGCGGCGTCCGGCAGCGCCTGGGTGGCCATGCGCGCCGCCTCGTTACCGGTCGATTGGAGGGCGTCGAGAAGCAGTGACAGCGCGCCGGGATCGTCGTGGTGCACTGCGGCGTCTACGGCCCAGGTTCCGGATACCCGGGCACCGTGGGCGAGCAGCAGCCGCAGGCTGCGGTGGTCGCGATGACCGGCGGCGTCGGCGATGGGCTGTCCCGGGTCGGGGCTGGCACCTGCCTCGAGTAGCACGGCTGTGATGTCGGGGTTATTGACTTCTACCGAGCCCTTCAGCGCTGACCGGTAGCGAGGACGGCCGCCGTCGTTGGTGTTTGGGCTGCCTCCGCCGGCGAGCAGGACGCGGACCACCTCGGCCAGCCCTGCAGCCTGTCCTGGGTCGACCTGATGCCACCGCGAGTAGGAGGCATACAGCAGCGGCGGCCAGCCGCGCTCGTCATCGATGACCACGGCGGCCGCCGGGTCGGCCGCGAGCATCGCCCGTACCGCACCGGCGTCGCCGAGCACAGTGGCAGCGAGCAGGCTGCGGCCGGCGACGCCCGGGTCAGCGCGGAAGATGTCGCTGGCCTGCTGAAGCCGGCCATCGACGCAGGCGGCTACGAGTTCGCTTGCTCTCAGGGCGGAAGTTGCGCCGGCCCCGACGGATGCCTTGAGTGTCGGCCAGCTCGCGAAGCCCAGCTCGCGGGCGATGACCAGCTGCGCGGCGGCCAGGCTGGCCGCGTTCCGTGGCGCCGAAGGGTGGTGGCGGGCGAACCGCTCCAAGGCCGCGGTGTCGCCCCGGCGAGCAGCGTCGCGCAGCTCCTTGGCGCGGCGGCGCAGCTGGCTCAGATCGGGACGCTCGGGAAGCGAATCAGACATGGGCGTCTCCCTCACCAGCCCGCGGTCCGCTGCTCAGGCCAAGGAAGAAGCCACAGCCACCAGTTCCCTGCGACGGAGGTGGACTCAGTCCTTCCCGCGGACCCGGCGGCACCCTCCCAGCGCCAGCTCCGATGGTAGCGCCTTGGGAGCCTGAGCCATCACAAACAGCGCACAGCATGAGTGACGGCTCAGGTCCGAGTCAGTCCCGAGCAATGGCGACGTGCACGCTTCGCCATTGCGCATCCCAATGCAGGCCGTGACACTTCCACATTGCGTGAAACGTCAGCGGGCAATACAACGGACAGTAGGCTTGTGGTCACGAAGCGCGAGTCCTTGCGGAGGCAGGCCGATGACTAGATACATGATCTTGTACCGGGCGCCCGTGTCGGCGCGCGAGCAGATGGCGGGCGGGACACCCGAGCAGGCGCAGGCCGGGATGGAGGCCTGGATGCAATGGGCACAAAAGGCAGGCCCGGCCATCGTGGACATGGGGGCACCGCTGGCCGAAGTCTCTGAGGCAGGAACGCCAGTGCCTGCGGCAGGCAACATAATCGGGGGCTACTCCATCCTGGACGCTGAGTCGCCGGCCGCACTCAGCGACGTGCTTGCCGGGCACCCTCACCTGGAGTCGGGCGGCACCATCGAAGTCCACGAGATGTTGCCTACGCCGGGGATGTAGCACGGGCTGAGCTTGGTTTTGCCGCGGTTCAGTCCCGACTTCGGCAGGTGCTGCCGGCACTCGAGGCTGCTTGCAATTTCCCGGTCGCGCCACGGGCCAGACGTCGGGGACTCGGCGGGCGGACCACAAGCAGGTCATCGCCGCCCCGCCGCCCGGAACCCAGGTGCTCAGTTTGGGTCGATGGTGGCCGGGAGCCCGCAGCGCACGGCGATGGCCGGATCGCGGTAGGAGACCAAGGCGGTGATCAGCGGCTCGCCGCTGATCACCGCTATCTGCAGGATCTGCAGTCCGCTGGCGGCCAGGCTGCCCGTGCCGTCGGGCTCATAGGTCGCGAAGGCCGGCTGCCCGTTGCACCAGCCGGGCCTGAGCTTCACCCCATGCGGGCGGGCGGATGTGAAGATCGCGTCGTCGATGAACTGGGCGACTGCATCCCGACCATCAAACCAGGCACTCAGCGGCGGCATCGAGAACCGGATGTCGTCGGCGACGAGCTGGACGAAGCCGTTGATGTCAGCCAGCTGCCAGGCCCGGACGTAGCGCTCGAGCAGCCGCCGGACTCGCGGGTCTGTCATGTCGGGCGCCGGGGGACCCTGGGCCGCGCGCATGGTCTCGCGGGCTCGGGAGAGCAGGCTGTTAACCGCCGATCTGCTGATCGCCAGCACGTCGGCGGTCTCGGCGTGGCTGAACCCGAGCACGTCGTGCAGCAGCAGGGCCGCGCGCTGGCGCGGAGCGAGTCGCTGCAGCGCCGCCACGAAGGCCAGGCTGATCTCCTCCCGGCGCACCACCGCCAGTTCTGGGTCGCCGGCACCGCCGAGGTCCGCGTCGCTGACGGGCTCGATCCAGGCCACTTCGGGGTCGGGCGGCGCCGTGACCGAGCCGGGCACAGCCGGCGGTCCCAGGCCTGCCGGGCTGGCGCGAGCCCGCCTGGTCCTGAGGATGTCGAGGCAGACGTTGGTCGCGATCCGATGCAGCCAAGCGCCGAACGCTCCGGAGCCGTCGTAGCTTGCGAGCCGCAGCCATGCGCGCTCGAGCGCGTCCTGGACGGCGTCCTCGGCGTCCAGGCCCGACCCCAGCATGCGGTAGCAATGCCGGAACATGGGCCGCTGGTACGGCGTTACCAGAGCCTCGAACGCGGAATCGTCGCCGGCGACAGCCAGCGCCACCAGGGTGTCAGGATCGGCCGACGCTGTCATCGCAACCCCCAAGGCGATCCCTATGCTCCTGCTGGCGCCGGCCATCTAGTCAGGCGTCCGCACTTGCCAGGCCTACGATCTGGCCCCGCGGGTCGGCTAGCAGGCCGAACGTCACGCCGGGTACTTTGGTCGCCGGCTGGACGATGCGTCCGCCCATGGCGGCCGCCGCATCCAGAGTAGCGGCGACATCGGAGACGCCGACAAAGAATGTGACGAGCGGCTCGCCGCCCTGCACCGGGCCGATGCCGCCGGGGACGGCGCCGTCGGCCCCTGTGTCTATATAGGTGTAGCCGGGGATGCCGCCGTCCGGATACGTCCAGCCGAACAGCTTGCCGTAGAACGCGCGGGTGGCGTCCGGGTCGGCCGACCGGATCTCGAAATGAACCACTGGGCTTGCCATGGCATGCTCCTCCTGTCATCGGTACGGACTTCTATCTGGTATGACGACAGGGGTGGTCCCGATCTCTCGGTCAGGCAGGATTCGTTTGTCGCGCGGGCGCCCTGCGCTGAGCTGTGTCGTCGGCAGCGTGGCTTCGAAGAAGATGGACGTGGCCGCAGTCGGCCTACGACGTCTGAGTCGCTGTCAGAGTCATCGGCGGGAGCGACGACCCGGCCGTTGGCGCTCCGCGGTCGCCGTACGCTGGTGATGTCTGTGTCGGCCCGACTGGAGGTTGCGGTGCGTCTGGGAGGGATCTCCGCGATCGGCGATACGCCCGTGGTCCGGTTGGCACATCTGGCCGGTGAGGATTGCGCCGAGGTCTGGGTGAAGATGGAGGGGGCGAACCCTACCGGCTCGTACAAGGACCGTATGGCCCTGGCGATGATCGAGGCGGCTGAGGTCGACGGGCGGCTGAGGCCGGGCCAGCTGGTCGTCGAATACACCGGTGGCAGTACCGGTTCGTCCCTGGCGTTCGTCTGTGCGGTGAAGGGCTACCCATTGCGGATCGTGTCTTCGGATGCGTTCGCAGACGAGAAGATCCGCACGATGCGGGCATTCGGCGCGGAGGTCGAGCTGATCCCGAGTCCCGCGGGCATTACGTCGGACCTGATCCCAGCAATGATGCGCCGGGCGGCCGAGATCACCGCGCAGACGGGCGCGTTCGCCACCGATCAGTTCAACAACGCTGACATGGTGGACGGCTACCGCCGCCTCAGTGAGGAATTACTCGACCAGCTCCCCGGCCCGCCGCCACTCAGCGCCTTCTGCAGCTATGTCGGCACCGCGGGCTGCTTCCTGGGTGTCAGCCGCGCGCTTACCGCCGCACTGCCGCGTCTGCACCGCGTCGTTGTGGAGCCTGACGAATCGGCGGTGCTGTCGGGCCGGTCACCAGGTACCCATCACATCGAGGGCGGCGGCATTGGTCACCGCCCGCCCCAGCTCCATACCGCGGACTACGACGAAGTAGTCGCCATCCCCGAAGCCCAAGCATTCCAGACCGCTCGTCAGGCGGCACGCACGGAAGGCATCTTTTCCGGTCCCTCGACCGGCGCCAACCTCGCCGCCGCCGTGGGTCTCGCCCGTCGCCTCGGCCCCGGCCACCGCGTGGTCACAATCCAGGTCGATACTGGCCTGAAATACCTGACCGGCACGCTCTATTCGTGACGCTTCCGCCTCTGCATGACGCCGTTCATAGGCGCGCAGTCCCTGCCTGAATGAATGCCGATCACAGCGCTATCCATGCGCGGATGCCGGTGCAGGCTCGGGTACGGCCGTTGCCTCGTCGGTGAGCTCGCGCAGAGTTCGGATGCGGCTGGCCCACAGCGCGATTGCCGGCAGTGTGGCGGCCGCGCAGGTCGCCCACAGGGCAGCGCGGGGGCCAAACGCGGTGGCGGCGGCTCCGGCAGCGAGCGCGCCGAGTGGGATGACGCCCCAGGAGATGAACCGCACGGTAGCCATGACCCGCGGTAGTAGCTCAGTGGGGACGACTCGGTGCCGGTGGGTGCGGGTGATGATGCTGAGTACAACGACAGTGGCGGCGAAGCCTGCGTTGCCGAAGGCGAACAGCAGCAGGCCGGGACCGTGGAAGGACGCCGGCAGCATACAGAGCGTGAGCGGCATGGCCGCCGAGGCATACAGGAGCGCGCGAGCCGATCCGGTGCGCGCGCTGATGCGCGGAGTCAGTGCCGCGCCCGCGAGACTGCCCGCGCCCTCAGTCGCGATCAGCACGCCGATAAGACTCGCAGGTGTGTGCAATGTGCGCGCCAGAAAGACCGGTGTAAGAGCGAGCATCGCGCCGCACACGAAATTGGTGGCGGCCGCATCCGCCACGCAGGGCCGGATGACCGGATGGCGGGTCACGTATTGCCAGCCCTCGCGGATCTGCGCGCTGATTGAACTGGTTGGCGCGGCCGGCAGTCGGGCCGGCCGTGGCAGACTGCGCAGGAGGAATGCAGAGGCGAGGTAGCTGGCGACGTCGAACAATACCGTCGTGGGCGCGCCGAAAACCTGCACTAGCACACCAGCGAGTGAAGGTCCGGCCATATTGGTGGCCGACGCCGACGCCGAGGTCAGGCTATTTCGTTTCGTCAGCTCTTCCCGAGCGACGATCTGCGGCATGAACGTCGAGTTGCCGACGTCGAAGACAACGTCGGCCACGTTCACGGTGAACGCGACGGCGACTAGCTGCCCGACGCTCAGCACGCCTGCCCAGGCGCCCAGCGGAATAGAGGCAAGCGCAGCGGCGCGGATCAGGTCCATCGCGATCTGCGTACCGCGCAACGGCAACCTGGCGACCAGCACGCCGGCAGGCAGCCCGAAAACCGCCCACGCCGCATAACCCGCCGCGGTCACGAACCCCACCTGCAGCGCCGAGGCGTGCAACACGAACACCGCAGTCAGCGGGAGCGCGACCGCGGAGATCGCGTCCCCGACCCCGCTGACAGTCGTGCCGGTCCAATACCGCCAGAACACCTGCGACGGCGTGCTTGTCATCCGGCATCTCCTAGAGCCTGTAAGTTTCTATTAGGAACTTAAAGCTTCCGTATGGAAACTTAGCAGGCGGGAGGGGGTGAGCGCCGTGGCTCATACGGTGCCCGAGGGTGATGCGAATTGCGCGATCGCCCAAGCCGCCGCGGTGATCGGCGACTGGTGGAACATCCTGATCGTGCGCGAGGTGGGCCGCGGTCGAGTGCGTTTCGACGGCCTGCAAGCCGAACTAGGGATTTCACGCAAGGTGCTCGCCGAGCGCCTTGGCCACCTCGTCGAGTCGGCTGTGCTGCAGCGGGTCCCGTATCAGCAGGGACCAACCCGGTATGAGTACCAGCTGACGGACTCAGGACGCGCGCTGCTGACCGTGCTGGTCGTGATGCAGGACTGGGCCGACCGCTGGCTGCTCGGCGCTGGCACCCTGACGGGCTCCGCGGCGCCCGGATCCGCTGAAGCCGCACGCATCGCGAGCCTTCAGGGCACCCGGATCCCTGTCCAGACATTGCCCGCGCACCTCGGCGGCGGGCTCGACGTCGTCGACCAGGGTGCCGCGGCGACCGTTCTGTTCTTTTACCCCGCCACCGGAACCCCCGCCCCGCTGCCCGACGACTGGAACACCATCCCGGGCGCGGTCGGCTGCACCCTGGAAAACCGCCTTTTCCGCGACGCCCATCCGCAGTTCCAGGCCTCCAATGTGGCTGTGCGCGGAATCAGCACCCAGCGACCTGACGAACAGGCTGCCTTCGCGAAAGCCGAAGACATTCCGTTTCCGCTGCTGTCCGATATGGACCTGCACCTCGCCGCAGCCCTACGACTGCCTACCTTCCACGCCGGACAAGGGCTACGGCTCAAACGGGCCATCCTCGTAGCCGACCGGAACCGCATCATCCACCAGGCCCTCTTTCCCGTCATCGACATCCCCGGCGCCGTCGACACGGCACTCGAAACAGGACGTAAGCTAACGGGCTCCGCAGCCATTGCTCAACTAGAGGCTGGCTAGCAGTCGAGGACACCACCGGGTGTTGTCGGCGGCGCCACTGCCTTGCCCCGGACTATCGACCATGCCGAACGCCGCGGGTTAGGCGCCTGCGCAGATTCGCCGGTGGAAGTGACCGCGCGCGTTCGCGGGGGGGCCAAGATCCAATCGGACTTACTCATCTAGGCGGCATTAGACAAGGACCGTACGGGCGCTATTTGTGCTGTTTCGTTGCTGTTCGATCCCGCCTTGTAGCTTCATAGCTCCGGCGGATGGGCATACAGGCATGCGACGGCCGGGGCGCTCGCAGGTGGGGGTGGGACGATGACGGACAGGTCGACGGGTTCGCCTGCTCAGCAGCCCGGTGCAGCGGGGGCGCCTGCGCCCCAGCCGTCGTCGTCGCGGCCGGTCGGCGGGCTTCGCCTCCGGACCATGCCGATCGACGAGGCGATGGTGCGCAGGTATCTCGCCGAGCTCATCGGCACGGGCCTGCTGGTGTTCTTCGGCGCTGGTGTGGCGACGGTCACCTTCGGTTTCCGTGCTTTCGGCACCAGCATCTCGGCGGGCATCCTGGTGACCGGCCTGGTCTTCGGACTGGTCTTGGTCGGCCTAGTCGCGGTGATCAGCCCGATATCCAGCTGCCATGTCAACCCGGCGGTGAGCCTCGGCGCGTTCCTGGCAAAGCGCATCCCGCTCACCGACCTGATCGGCTACTGGGTCGCGCAGATGCTGGGCGGGCTGCTGGGAGCGCTGCTGCTGCTGTGGGTCATGGACAGCTCGCCGGACTACTCCACTGCAAGGATCGGCCTTGGCGCGAATGGCTACGGCGCGGCGTCGCTGCTGCACTCCTCCGGCGGCGGTGCGTTCCTTACCGAGGTCATCCTCACCGCGGTGTTTGTGCTGGTGGTCCTCGCTGCCACGCGCAAGGATGCAAGCGCGCCGGTCGCCGGCGTTGTCGTAGGCCTCGTATTGGCCTTGGTCAACATCATGGGCATCCCGATCGACGGTGCGTCGGTGAATCCCGCGCGCAGCTTCGGGCCGGCGGTCATCGTGGGCGGCCAGGCCCTGAGCCAGCTCTGGCTGTTCCTCATCGCGCCGCTTATCGGTGCCGTCGTCGGTGTCGCCGGGTACATGCTCTTCCACCGGGTCGGCGATGATGCGGTCTCAGCACATGCGGGGAGCACGGGCGAGCGTACCGCGACGCTGCGGCCAGCCGCCGGTGGCGAGCAAGCAACGGCCGAAACCGGCACCGGCGCGCCGGTTACCACCGACAAGCCGACCGGATCCGCCGATCCACCAGACGAAGACCAGTAACGCCAGCCCGCTTCCGGACCGGCGCCGGCCGCTCGCGGCACGGGCCGGCGAGTGGCGCGCCGGGGCGCAGCGATCCACATTCGGCAACGCGAACGGCCGCTACCGTGCCGAGCCCAACCGAAGGAAGGCGCCAGGCCATGACCGCTGGCGGCCGGTGAGCGAGTGCGTGCGGGTGGGTTGCCAGCGGGCTTCCGTATATCTCGCACCGCCCATGTGAGATATACTGATTCCGTTGAAAGGGGGCGGTGATGGCCAAGACGCTGATTGACGTGGACGAGGACCAGCTCGTGGCCGCACAGAAGGTCCTGAAGACCGAGACGAAGAAGGACACCGTCAACGCTGCACTGCGCCAGGTCACGGCGCTCGCTGCCCGCCGCCGGGATCTGCAGCGCCTCGTCTCCGGCGGGCTGCCGGATCTAGCGGACGAAGATGTGATGCGCGCCGCATGGCAGCGGTAGCCAGCCATCTGGCTGACACCAGCGCGTTGGCCAGGCTGCAAAGGCCGCCAGTAGGGGCCGTCTTAGGCCCGCTTATTGAGGCTGGGCTCGTGGCGACCTGCGGTGTGATCGAATTTGAGCTGGGCTGGGCAACACGCGGTGCCGCTGAGTTTGATCTGGTCAGATCGGACCGCGAAGAAGGCTACGAGTGGCTGGCCACCCACGATGAAGACTGGCATCGCGCGCTTGACGTGCAGGCCGTCCTGTGGCGTAGCGGGCGAGTCAGGTCGGTCGCTTTCGCTGACTTGCTGATCGCAGCTGTCGCTGAGCGGGAGCAGGTCACGCTCCTTCACTACGACGGCGATTACGACCTCATTTGCGAGATCACCGGGCAGCCAATGCAATGGGTTGTGCCCAGCGGAACTGTGCCGTGACATATGCGTAAGCGCGCGCTCCGAGCGCCATGACAGCGGGTTTCTCGGCTGCCGCCTGAGCGTCAGCAGCCTGCCGGCAGACTGTCGTGACCGGCCGGTAGCGTCGGGCGCTGAGACCTTTGAGGGGATGACGATGAAGCTCACATCTGACCTGCCCGAAGCCGACCGGGAGCGGGCCGAGACCCGGTTGCGCAGCAACCTCATCGCCTGGCTGACCACCGTACGGCCGGACGGGCAGCCCGTCACCGTGCCGGTCTGGTTCCTGCTCCGCGATGACGAGACGATCCTGGTCTACACCCGGCCGGAGAAGCAGAAGCTGCGCAACCTCGCGGCCAACCCGAAGGTGAGCCTCGTGCTCGACGTCACCGATATTGGCCGGAACGTTGTGCGCCTGGAGGGCACCGCCAGGACGGCAGATGACCAGCCGCCCGCCAACGAACACCCCGTCTACCTGGCCAAGTACACCGAGCGCATCGCGGCCTTGTTCGAAACTCCAGAACAGTTCGCCACGCTGTTTTCGACCCCGCTCATCATCACCCCGGTCAGACTGCATGCCTGACGGCGAGCGCGGAAATGCCTGCCAATAAGGCAAGGACTATCGACATGTGCAAGGCGGCCAGCCCGAAGTGCTGAGGCGACCTCGTCTCTGAGTCTGTACGCAGCAGATCCGTGCGTTGCGAGGCTCAGCCGATGCGCTCGGCCAGCGAGACGATGATCCCTTCCGGCCCCCGGACGTAGGCCATCCGCCAAGCGCCCTCGTACTCGCCGATGCCACCGACCAGTCCGTAGCCTTCGGTTGCTGCCCAATCGACAGCCGCCTGCAGGTCGTTGACCTCGAAGGCCACGTTGCGCAATCCCAGCTCGTTGGCCATGGCGGCCGGTGAGCCCGGTACGGAGTCGGGTCGCACGAAGCTCGAGAGCTCCAGGCGGGTGCCATCGCCGGGCGGCTTCAGCATGACGATCTCGGTGCGGGAGTCGGGAATGCCGCAGACCGTGTCCAAGAACTCGCCCTCGACGAATGTCCTGCCCTCGACCTCCAGGCCCAGCGCCACGAAGAAGGCAGTCACGACGTCGAGATCTGCGACCGTGAGGCCGACGTGATCGAAGCGTCGTATATGTGACACAGGCCCGTCCTCCCGTCGGTGTCCACCGCGCATCCGCAACGGTAGGCGTTCGCAGTGTGTGCTGCTACTGCCGCGGCTTCAGATACCGGTCGAGGAAGGCGATGACCTCATCGATTGCGTGTTCTTGGACCTGATCTGGGGCAGTGGTGCCGTCGGTAGCCAGCGGGAAGAGGTAGCCGTGCAGCGGGTGATCCCAGGACACCCACTTGGCATCTTTACCGGCCTCTTCGAGCAACTCGTAGCTGAGGCGGAAGATCCCTTGGAGGTGATCGCCGTCTCGTCCCATGACGAGGATCGGCACGTCGATCGGTGCTATGCGCTGGCGGGCTACCGGCAAGTTGATGCGTGCCCTCACCCATGCCGGGTCCTGAAGCTGCATCTCCTCGATGTCCCGCAGTCCTGTCTCCGTATTGACTGGGGCGATGTCGTCCAGCCTAAGGTCAAGAAACTCGTGATTCGCCGGCTCGCTGGCTACGCTCGCGCGGAGCATCCCAGGGTACCGGGATGCCAGCTTGAACAGCATCTCCCCGGCGTGACTGACGCCGATGTGGGCGAGGTTGCCAGCGTCCACCTGCGGGTGCCGACTGACGTGCTCAAGGATGGCGACCTCATCCTCGAACTCCAGGGGCGAGCGGTTCATCACCTCCATTCCCTGGCGCCCGTCGACCGTGAGCGAGCCTCCGCGGTTGAAACCGAGGTCAACCTCCGTGCGGTACCGCCCCCAGCCGCAGGCATATCCAGCGGCCAGGAGGCGCTCCATGATGTACGGGCGCGTGTGCACCCACTGCCGCAGCCAGCCAATCCCGCCCCCTCCGTTGCCATAGGCAAGGAAGACGAACGGGAACCGACCCTTATCGGCGGGTATGCGCGCCACATAGGGTACGTACAGACCATCGCGCGACTCGGCGAGGTAATACGCCGCAGGACGGGCAGACCCCCCGACGTCTTCCACCAAGAATGGCCTATCGGTGCTCCACAGCCCGGCGGTCATGCCAGACCCGTGCCCGAACTGCACCCCCGCGGTGACGCGGCAGCGGCCGGCTGCGCGCACCTGCCACCGGACCTCATGACCTGCTCCGCACGGCGGGATCGTACCCGGACGGACAGCTCACGTCCATTGCGTGACCGGAACGCTGCTGAGTTCGCTGACAGCCCTCGCGGTGGTCCAAGCGCCCAGCAGCCGAGGCCACGCGGAGATCGGCCTCAACGTGGTATGCGCCAGCCTTCGAATAGTTATGTGCGCGCTTACCGCCGTTGAGCGAGGCTGCGGAGCCTCAGCTTGCTCTTAGTTATCCGTCCAGTCACGGCATAACCAGGGGGGAGCCGACGTCCGCTCTTCGCATGATCGAGTAGCCCACGGGACGACCGCCCAAAGGCTGCCATTGGAGTTCGACGCGCCTGGGCATTACCACTATTCGCCTGCGGAGACTGCGGAGCCGCACGATCTTCAGTTATCCAAGCGCCCGAGCCGACTGACCATGCGCTGAGCCGCCGGGAGCGAGCTGCCGATTGCGCCGGCTCGCGGCGCCGATCACACTAACCAGACGACGGCGTCGTTCGGACCGGAGGTACAAGCCATGCAGCGGATCAGCTACGTCCCAGTCGAGGCAATGGACGCAGATATGCAGGAAGAGATGGATCGCTGCCGCCGCGAGGGCACGCCCCGGCCGGAGAGCTCGGCTGTCCGGGCGCACGTCCCGGCGTGCTTCTGGGGGTTCGCTCGTTCGTGGAGCGAGATATTCCGGCGGGGCGTCTGCGATCATAGGATCAAGGAAGTGTGCCGTGTATACATCTCGCGCTCGGTCAAGTGCGAGTACTGCGGCAATCAGCGATCCGTTCAGGCCTCCGAGCAGGGAATCACAGAGGGCAAGTACGACGAGCTGATGAACTTTGAGCGCTCAGAGCGCTTCGATGACCGGGAAAAAGCGGCTCTTGCATACGCTGAGGCGATCGCGTGGCACTTACCGGACGACGACGTGTTGTGGGACCGACTGCACCGTCATTTCAGCGACCCCGAGCTTGTGGAGCTCGGCTGCTTCATCGCCTTGACGTTCGGTCAGCAGAGCTGGCTGCGGTTGCTGAACATCGAGCACCACCAGGTCCTGGCGGGCACCGACGCTTCGATGGCTCCTGGCTTCGAGACAGCGGATAGTGCGGCTGCCACGAAGCAGTCAGCCGGCTACTGGGCGCGCGGCTAGCCACGGTCACGGACGCACGTAGAAACAACGAATAGCGGTCCGGCGCCGGGTGGAGTGTCCTGAGTCCAGTCACACCAGGGCCTGCTCGACTTGTTGTACGAGAAAGAGGGAGCGCAGAAGTGCTTCGGGCGGGCTGACGGTCGGCGCCGGTTCAGCGAAGAGGGACATGCCCGCATGGCGAAGGTGGCGGTGTGCCTGGGCCATCCGGTCGTGGATTGCGCCAGGCGCGACGCCAGCACAGCCGCGCTGCGCCTCTGCCTCGATGAGCGCGCGAAGATCAGCTAGCGGTACCGGCACCGTCGCCGGTAGCGGCTAGTTGTTGTCCGGGACGGGCTGGTCAGGAGTGCCGGACTTGAGCAGACGCTCGACCAGCGCGGACGGGTGGCCTCCCGGTGCAGTGTCAAAGTGGAGTGCGTCAATTGGGTTGATGGCCCGACCAGGCAGCACCAGGCTGAGGGGCTGGCCCGCAAGCCGGCCACGGTCGCCGGACAAACCCGTGCAACCAACAGGCCGCCGGCAGGGAGGTTCTCGCCGAGGGCCTCGAGACGTCCGATCACATGCGCGTGGAGCCGGGACCAGGGGACCTCGAGCGTGAGGGCCTCGCCGTCGTTGTCGAGCAGTGTGTAGCGAAGCGTCTGACCGGCGTCGTCCCAGCGCGCCCCCAGAGCCTGAGTTGACCTTGACGGCGGTGGTGGCGGCAGCGGCCGGGCTGGGCGCGGCTGCCTCCATTGTCAGAACACTCGGGAGCAAGGTCGGAGCGGTGGCGCCGCCAGTTCACACCTATTTGCTGACCCTGGGTTGCGCCCTGGCGGCGTCGATTGCGCTGCTGCTGGCCACGTTGCCTGTGCTCAAACGCATCACCGTGCCCGACGAGGCGCGATTCGAGTGAATCCCGGCCATGATCGCCGACCAGCGGCCATGCCTGCCTTCGTGACGGCCAGAAGCGTCGGCGGCTTCGGCGTTGCAGGTATTCGGCACGGGTCGCGAATCCCGGTCGTCTCATCGAAACGGCACCGTCATTCGGCATTCCGCTGCAACTGCCAGGCCGCCTCCAGCGCATCCTCGATGGCACCGGGATCGCCCCTAGCGATGTCAGCGACGACCAACATGTGCTTGATGAAACGTGTCGGGACGCTGAAGGTCCCGGGAAACTGCCGCAGGATCGAGTCGCGGTAGTCGAAATCGGCGCGGATTACCAGGTGCACGTTATCGATTTGGCGTGCGACCAGCCTCCCGTGATACCGCCACTCGGCCAGCCACTCGGTCGCGGTCTGGCGCACCCCGGCCAACGCTTCAGCCAGGCGAGCTATGTCATCTGTCTCCACAACCGGCTCGACCTCCGCCGCTCATGCACTTGCAGTCAGGTTCAGGTGCGGTCATCACCGGGTCACCCAGGTGGCACCGGGGCGGCTGCTCGGCCCTTCATGTGGTGGAGATGCCGCTGCTGCCGGAACAGGTCAATGCCAGCACACAAGACGCGGGATGTGGGTGGATTTCATCTAAGCGAGTGAGGCCGCGAGTTGATCAACTTGCAACACCCAAGCTCGCCGTGCAAGAAGCATGTGGTCACTGGCCCCGTGCGCCGCCAGGGTAGTTCGCACTGGTGGCGCTGAACTCGCGCGACCGACGAGAAATCTACAGGTGGCTTCTTCCGGTTCACTCGTTGTTCTCAGCATCAACCCGCGGATTTCGCCCTGCCTGTTTAGAAATTCTCGGGTGCCGCAAACGTCGGCGCGGACGGAGTTCCAGTGACCAAACGAAAGACCTTCGCGTGCCTGGGAGCGAGTGCTGCCGCGGTCGCGTGTGCGCTGTCTGCACTGCAGGGCTCGGCTTACGCTGCAGCGTCCGCACCGGCGAGCAAACACGTGCTGCTGATTTCGGTCGACGGCATGCACCAGAGTGACCTTGACTGGTACGTCGCCAACCACCCGAGCTCGACGCTTGCCAAGTTGATTCACACCGGCAGCGAGTACACGAATGCGTTGACCTCCAACGCATCGAACTCTGACCCGGGCGGCACCGCGCTAATGAGCGGTAACCCCAAATCGACTGGCGTCTACTACGACGTTGAGTACAGCCACAAGGTCGACGAGCCGGGCGCTGCCTGCACCCCGGGCAAGCCAGCGACTGGCGGTGACGTCATCTACGACTCGCCAGACGACGCGCTGGCGCAGGTCCCCGACTTTATCGACCCGGCGAACGGCACCTTCCCGTCGTTCGACGAGAACGGCTCGATCTACCCGCAGGGTGCTGACACCAACCCGGCCGCGATCATGAACCTGAAGTTCGACCCGACCACGTCGCTCAACTCGGGCACGTTCCCAGTCGACCCGCAGACCTGCAAGCCGATCACCCCGTGGGACTACCTCGGCGACAACACGATCTTCCAAGTCATCCACAGCGCCGGCCTGCGCACCGCTTGGTCTGACAAGCACGAGGTCTACGCGTCGTTCGATGGTCCGGGCTCGAACGGCCAGAGCATCGACGACCTCTTCTCGCCGGAGATCGACTCGCAGGCTGTTATGCCGAATGGTGTCCCGTACCCGCAGGACGACGACCAGGCGCACATCGACGCCGCCACTAAGCAGGACGACGGCTACAAGGTCCAGGCCATCCTGAATGAGATCGACGGTCTCGACCACTCGGGCAAGAGCCACGTCGGCACGCCGGCGATCTTCGGCATGAATTTCCAGACCGTCTCGGTCGCGCAGAAGATCCGCTCGACTCCGACGACGTTGATCGGTCCGGACGCGAACGGCAACTACACCACCAGCGCCCCGGAGCCAGGTGGCTACCAGTGGGTCAACGGCCAGCTCGTTCCCGGCCCCGTACTCTCGAGCGCCCTCAATTACGTCGACGCTCAACTTGGACGCATGGTCTCGCAGATCCACAAGCACGGCCTCGCGGGCTCGACGACGATCATCGTCACGGCCAAGCACGGCCAATCGCCGCAGGATCCGAATAAGCTCATCACCATCAAGGACGGCCCGATCATCAGCGCGATCAACGCCGCCTGGGCGCAGGCGCACCCGAACAACACGAGCCTTATCGTCGCCGGTACCGACGACGACCTCTGGCAGTCCTATCTGTCGGACAACTCGCAAGCCGCCTGCGACTTTGTCAAGAGCTACCTGTGGAACCACACCGCTCAGGGTTTCGACGTTAACTTGAACCCTGTCACCGTCCAGCACTCGGGCCTCGCTCAGATCTGGGCCGGCGCTGACGCCGCCAAGTTCTTCGGCATCCCGGTCGACAACGGCCACTACCCGGACGTCTTCGGCAAGGTCCAGGAGGGCGTCGTCTACTCGGGGCCGACAAAGCTCGCCGAGCACGGCGGTATGAACACCGGCGACCTTCACGTCCTGATGGTTGTCAGCGGCCCGCGCATCCCGGTTCGGGTCCAGTCCAAAGCGGTCGAGACCACCCAGGTCGCGCCGACAATCCTCGCCCTCCTGGGGCTCGATCCGAACAAACTGACGGCCGTACAGTCTGAGGGCACTCAGGTCCTTCCCGGCCTTCGTAGGTAGCACCGGGGGCACTGACCCGGTGGCGTGAGATGCATGCCGGCTAATCGGGAGCGCTAAACAGGAGGCCGGGGCCAGCCGCCCCGGCCTCCCTGCTTCCGACGATTCCGGCAGTTTGATGGTCACCTGGTGTCGAAATCACCGGAGGGTGGTCATCGGTGGTCACTTATCGGCGTGATCGCGCGGCTCACTACGAAGAACGCATTGGAGACGCAGCCGCGCGGACGGCGCCAAGACGCCACCGAAGGTCGCATGAAATGAGTTGGAAGTACTTGGGACACTCAAAGGGACGCGGCGGACTTGGTTGTGACCTTGAGCTAGCAAGGAAACTAGGGCGCTCGGCCCGAAAGGCCGATAGCGCACTGAACTCGTGCTCATATTCGAATTATGCGCCCCAGCAGGATTCGAACCTGCGCACACGGCTCCGGAGGCCGATAGTCTAGCGCCATCAGTAGGCCTGTGACCTGCGCAGATGCGGTTACATGGCGTTCGGATTGTTCGGCGATCCGCGCTGGTTCCGGATCTTGGCCCGGAGCGGCGAGAGCTGGGATCTTCATCCGGGAACCCGGCAGGTTTTCGCCAGGCGAGCCCTCAGCTGGCTGAAGAGAGGGCATTTGTGAAGTATTCGGACTAGTGCTGCGTGTCCGGTGCCTGGTGTGTGGTCGTCTGGTCAGAGTTGCCAGATTGCACTGAGGGGCAATGCCCGGAGCTTGGGGCCGAAAGGCAGTGTCGCCGTGCCGGTGTAGAGCACGAAGCCGGCCAGGAAATCGTCGCCGAGCCTGTCCGCCAGCCGCCGCAGCCCGGCGAAGTCGTCGGTCCTGACCGTCGATGCGGCCTTGACCTCGATGCCGATGACCTGGCGGCGCCTGTTCTCGAGCACGCCGTCTACTTCGATCTTGTTGTGGTCGCGGTAGTGGTAGAGGTCGGCGAGTTGCCCAGACCAGGTGAGCTGCCGGGCGAGTTCGGAGAGCACGAAACCTTCCAGCAGGGGGCCGAACGGGGCGCCGGGACGGCGCAGCGCATGAGAGTCGACCGAGAGAAGCCGGGCAGCGATCCCGCTGTCAGCGAAGATGAGCTTGGGCGCGGCGGTTACGCGTGTTCCGAGATTGCGTGACCAACCGGGAATGCGCTTGATGAGGAAGATCTCTTCCAGCAGGCTCATGTAGCGGGCTACCGTCGGTCGTGAGATCTGCAGGTCTGATTCGAGGCTGCCGGCGGCGACCAGCTGGCCTGATCGCGCTGCCAGCAGGCCAAGGAGCGCCTTGAGCTGGGCGGGTCGCTCGATTTCGCCTAGTTGCGTGATCTGGCGGTCGATGAGGTTCTGCAGGTAGGAATCGAAGAAGCGGCCTCGGCGGCGCGGGTCGGTGCGCGCGACGGCCTCGGGCAGTCCGCCGCGGACTATGCGGTCGGCATAATCTGCACGACTCACTGTCGACTCATGATGCAGCTCGGGTCCCTGGGTAAACGCTGCGTCGATGAAGCCGTCGGTCGTGCGGTCGATCTCGCCCTGCGAGAACGGCCAGAGCTCGATGGTCTCCATTCGGCCCGGCAGCGTGTCGGGCAGGTCACGCAGTCCCAGGAGTCTTGCCGATCCGGTCAGGAGGAACCGGCCGGGGCGGGGATCGGCATCCACGGCCACCTTGATGGCGAGCAGCAGTTCTGGTGCGCGCTGGATCTCGTCAATGACCAGGAGACCATCGAAGGACACGAACCCAACTGGGTCTTCCAGTGCCGACTGCCGGTCCTGCGGAAGGTCGAGGTCCCGCCATTCGGTCGCCTTGTCGGCGGCGATCTGGCGGACCAGCGTGCTCTTGCCTGCCTGGCGCGCGCCATTGACCAGGATCACCCTGGTATCAGCGAGCGCATCGGTCACGGCGGAGGCGGCCCGCCTCGGCACGAATGAGGAAGGCATCCGCAATAGGATAACATGATCTTTCGATCCGCGAGAATCCGCCTTACGATCCGCGAATCTTTCCCGTGCGTGTCGCGACAGATGATCTTTACATATGAGGTGCGAGCTACTGGTGGGCGGTGAACTTCGCGCCACTTCGAACCGGAATCTACGCATGCTCGCGGCCGCCGCGCCGTCCGAGTCGCTCTGCGCGCCCGGCTACCGCGTGGTACGCAAATGGCTAGGCCACTGAAGACGCTATCTGAGCATCTGTTGAGTCCCTGACGACAAGTCGGCAGGGGACGGTGTGGACCCCATGGGTTGGCGAATCGTTGATAGCAGTCAGCAAGTGCTCGGCGGCGGTCCTGCCGACATCCTCGAGGCACATGTCGATGCTGCTCAACGGAGGCTCCGAAC
This sequence comes from uncultured Actinomycetota bacterium, assembly GCA_963718765.1. GTDB lineage: Bacteria > Actinomycetota > Actinomycetes > Streptosporangiales > Streptosporangiaceae > JAJYUU01. The sequence continues at coordinate 574,727 of CAVQZV010000010.1, read as the reverse complement.
CCAGGGCCATCGGCCTCCAGTTGTCGAAGCCTATAAGCGCGATGTCCTGGGGGACCCGGCGCCCGAGCATCCGGAGCGTGGCAGCGACGCCTCGCGCGATTTGATCGCTGCCGCAGAAGATGGCCTGCACGTCGGGCGCGGCGCGCAGCAGGACGTTCGCGCCCTCGCGACCCCATTGCTCACTCCATTCGCCGTAGAGCACGTCGTATGGCGAGAACTCCGCTCCGACGGCCTTGAGTGCGTCACTGAACCCGCTAGCGCGCTTGCGCGCACAGAGGAAACGCTCGGGCCCGGTGATATGGCCGACCCGAACGCGGCCGGCCTTGATGAAGTTGCGAGCAGCCAGCTGGCCGCCGCCATAGTCGTCCGGAAGGATCGCGGGCTCGTCCGTATCCAGGGACTGAGTCATGGCGTATACCACGGGGATGCCGAGTGCAGTCCCGATACTGGGCCGTGGCTCGATCCGCCGCCCGGTAACAATGAGGCCGTCAACCCGGCGGCTCAGTAGCATGTCCAGGTACTGCCGTTCCCTGATGGGGTCGTCTCTTGTGTCGCACATGAAGACCGAGATCTGGCCAGCGCCCAGGGCATCCTCGGCGCCGAGCATGACCGGGATGCTGAACCGGCCGAAACTGTCTGTGGTAATCAAGCCGACCGTGTAGGTCCGGCCGGCGAGCAGCGCCTTCGCCAGGACATTCGGCGCAAAGCCGAGCTCCCTGGCGGCCGCGGCAACGCGATCCCTGGTAGCGGGCCGCAGCTTTCCCTGGCCATTCAGCGCCTTGGACGCCGTGCCGATGGAGACTCCAGCCTGGGCAGCCACATCCCTGATGGTCGGCCTCCTGGAGTCGGCGCCGGGTTCTGCAGGAGGAGGCAACCGGTTGCTCCAATCTCACGACGGCTCACTAAGGACTCTATACCTCACCAAATCAGCCCCTGTACAGGCCTTGACTGTGCGCACCAGGGACTCTAGCTTCTGAGGAAAACCTATTCCTAAGTTCGATCAACATCGAGCGAATGTCAGGTAATGACCATTAGATTCGGATTAGTGACCGGCAGCTGGATCCGTGGCTGACGCGGGGAATGCGCCTGCGTCTGACGGGCCGGTTCGACCGACACCTGCGGCCGCCGTAGCGCACAGGCCGCTCAGCAGACAGAGCCTTCACCTGGCTGACGGGCTGCTGCAACAGTGGCAGCAGCGCAACCGCGCGGCGAGCCTGCCTCTCGCCCTCCGGCAGCTGGAGGCTGCGGGCAACCTCGACAACCTCCGGCTCGCCTCTTCCGGCGGGAACAGCGGATACCGCGGCCCGGCCTTCATGGATTCCGACGTCTACAAGACACTCGAGGCGATCAGCTGGGAACTGGGCCGGACTAGCGATTCAGAACTCGCTGAATTCGCCGCAGACACCACAGCCCTGCTGGCCAAGACGCAGCAAGATGACGGCTACCTCAATTCACATGTCCAGGTGACCGGGCTGCCGCGTTACGCGCGGCTTGAGTCGAGCCACGAGCTGTACTGCGCAGGCCACCTCATCCAGGCAGGGGTCGCCGCTGCCCGGAGCTTCAATGGCGGGACACTGCTCGGCGTCGCGCGGCGATTCGCCGACCATCTGGTGAGCACGTTCCTCGGCGGCGAGAACGGCCTCGACGGCCACCCCATCATTGAGACCGCGCTTGTGGAGCTGTACCGGCAGACCGGCGAGCCGGCCTACATCGAGCTGGCCAGCCAGTTCGTGGACACTCGCGGCCACGGCCTCATCGGAGACTCCGGCTTCGGCAGCCGGTACCTGCAGGATGCCGTGCCGGTTCGCGAGTCGACCGCCCTTGCCGGGCACGCAGTCCGGGCGCTGTACCTGGAGAGCGGCGTGGTGGACGTTGCTGTCGAGACCGGCGACACCGACCTGATGGCCTCCTCGATCGCCCGCTGGGACGACATGGTCGCCACGAAGACGGCGCTGACTGGAAGCAACGGATCCCGACATTCGGGCGAGGCGTTCGGCGATGCGTTTGAGCTGCCGCCTGACCGCTCCTACAACGAGACCTGCGCCGCCATCGCGAGCTTCCAGTGGAGCTGGCGGCTGCTGCTTGCCACTGGCGACGCGAAATACGCGGACCTGATGGAGCGGGTTCTGTACAACGGGTTCGGCGCTGCGCTGTCCACTGACGGACAGCGCTTCTTCTATGTCAACCCGCTGCAGCGCCGCGCCGACCATTACGAGAACGACGACCCTGGCAGGCGGCGCGAGTGGTTCTCGTGCGCGTGCTGCCCGCCGAACATCATGCGGCTGATCGCATCACTCGATCACTACATCGCGACCGTTAGCGGCGACGTGCTCTACTTCCACCAGCTAACCGGGGCCCGGGTATCCGCGCCGGTAGCCGGTGATGTCCTCAGCATGGACGTGGCCACGCGCTACCCGTGGGATGGCTCCGTCGAGTTCCATGTCCGAAGCGCACCCGCCACTGAGTGCGGCCTGGCCGTTAGAGTACCCGGATGGTGCAGCGGCGCATCTGCCTCGCACAACGGACAGCCGATCCGCGCCGAGTCCGATGAGCACGGCTACGTGCTGGTGCGGCGGCGCTGGCGGCCCGGCGACGTGCTCATCTGCAACCTGGACCTCACACCGCGGCTGACCCACGCAAGCCGGCGCGTCGACGCGCTGGGGGGCGCCGTCGCTGTCGAGCGCGGACCCCTCGTGTACTGCTTCGAGCAGGTAGACCAGCACACCGGGATGAGCGTGGAGGACCTCGCCATCAGCTTCGGCACCCTTGCCGAGCGCATGATCTCTGTTCCCGGCGTTGGCCCGACGGTCGCCCTGGAGGCAAGCGCCGTGCAGCTTCCGCGCGCCTTCCAAGACGGGCTTCCCTATCTGCCGCATCCGGATACCAGCACAGCCGGGCAACCGGCGACAGCGGTCGCCATCCCGTATTTCCAGTGGGACAACCGGGACGGCCGCGCCATGCGGATCTGGATGCCATTGAGCCGGTCAGACCGTCCGGCCCCTAGTGAGGGACCCGGCCGCTGACCGGACCCGTTCCCGCCGCAACAAGTGAAGATCCTCAACCAGGAGGTTAACGACATGTACAGGCGCGTCCGGACCTTAAGAAGGAGAGGCAGATACACATGAGACGTGGTCATATCCGCCCGGTCGCGGTCCTAGCGGCCGCCTCTGCCCTCACGGCGCTGGCGCTCGCGGCATGCGGATCGTCCGCACCCGCCTCGTCGTCGAAGTCGTTTGGTGTGGACGCCACCGGCGTTGTGCACTTCTGGGCAAGGCAGGCCACCGACGGGGTGGCCAAGGCGATGGTGGCTCAGTTCAACGCAAGCCACAAGAACCTCAAGGTGCAGCTGCACCTGACTCTGCCCAACGAGGCGGTCACCGAACTGGGAACAGCCATCAGGGCAGGCTCAGTGCCTGACGTCGTCGGGCTGAATGACATTAATGTGCCGTTCTTCATGCACCAGAACGCGCTGATGAACCTGAGTCAGTACGTCAACGCGCTCCCGTACAAGAGCGCTCTCAGCCCGGGTCACCTGAAGCTGTCCACCGACAACGGTCAGTATTTCGGCGTTCCCTACCTCGCCGACCTGTCCGTGCTCTGGTACAACAAGAAGCTCTTCACCGAGGCTGGACTCGACCCCAATAAGCCGCCGACAAGTTACGCGGAGATCCTGGCTGACGCTCAGAAAATCAATGCGCTTGGCCATGGCATCTCCGGCTTCTCCTTCGCCGGTAACTGTCAGGGCTGCCTGGGCTTCACCATGCTCCCCTCCATCTGGGCCGCGGGCCAGCATGTCATCAACGGTCCCCTCGGCACGCAGACGGCGAACGTCACCAACAACGTGCCGCTGAAGACGATCCTCGGCTTCTACCGTGATCTATGGGCTCAGCACCTCGTGCCACTGGCCGATCAGACCCAGAACGGTCTGACCTGGGGTAAGGACTTCGAGAGCGGAACTGTCGGAATCCTGCCCGGTGACTACGGCTTTGCCACCGGTATGAAGCCGACCTCGGAGTTCGCGGACGCGCCGCTGCCCGCGGTCAGCGGTGGCGGCGGTGCGACATTCGACGGCGGTGACGACTTCGTGATACCGAAGGGCGCTGCCAACCCGTCGGGTGCCTGGGAGTTCATCCAGTGGGTACTCCAGCAGCACCAGCAGCAGGAATACCCCTCGCTGGGGGATACGCCGGTACGCACGGACGTGCTGACCCCCGCCTTCAAGGCTAAGAATCCGTACGACGCCGTGGCACTGCAGGCACTCGCGAATGGCTCAGTCGAGTACACGCTCGCCTACAACGCCGTGTTCAACGTCGCGGGCTCGCCATGGTTCAAGATGTTCGAGGATGCCGTCTATAACGGAAACATGGACGTGGCGGTGAGCGAAGGGCAGTCCGGCATCCAGTCGGCGCTCAGCAGCACTCCGTGATCGGCGCCTGCCGCTGTCGGCCGGGTCGCGTCGCCGGACGCGGCCCGGCCGGCCTGGCAGGCGACAGCCAAGAACTGGACATAACCAGGGGCGGGAAGGCAGGAGCCAGCGAATGACGCTTGCGGGACGTGCGGGCTCGCGACGGCTAACGGGCGCCGCACAACGCCAGGCCCGGACGGGCCTCGTGCTCGTCTCCCCAGCCCTGCTGCTCGTGGGCGTCTTTACGCTGATCCCGCTGGGCTTCGGCGTTTACATCTCGCTGACCAACTGGCCGCTCGTGGGCTCCTACCACTTCATCGGCCTGGCGAACTACCAGGCCCTGGTTCATAACACGCTGTTCGTCCAGTCGATAGTGTTCACTCTGAAATACACGGCCATCGTGACGCTGCCAATCCTTGTCGTCGGGTACTGGCTGGCGGTGCTGGTCCGTACCAACCGGCGGGGTGCGGTGCTATTCCGGACGCTGATATTCCTGCCATTCATTGTCGGGCTGACGACCGAGAGCTACATGGCCGTGGTCGAACTGCAACCGCAGTCGGGCACGGCGAACTTTGTTCTCGGAAAGCTCGGCATCGTCAAGAACACCACTGCGTGGCTGGTGCACACCGGCCTGGCATTAACGGCAATCTGCGTGCTCGTCGTCTGGTTCGCATCAGGGCTGACGATGATGCTGCTGATGGCTGGCATGCAGAGCGTGCCCGACGAGCTGTACGAGTCCGCGAGAGTAGACGGCGCATCCTGGTGGAGCGCCGAACGCCGAGTGACTCTGCCGCTGCTGCGGCGATCGATCGTGCTGAGCCTGGTGATCTCGGTTATCGGCTCGTTTCTGGCCTTCAACCAGTTCTACATCATGACCATGGGCGGACCGGGGACCAGCACGTTGTCGGTCGTCATGTCGATCGTCAATACCGGTTTCTCGAGTTTCGACGTAGGCCTCGCTAGCGCGATGTCTGTCGTGCTGATCATCGTGGTCGGGTTGATCAGCTTTGCCCAGTTCCGCTTCCTGCAGCGTGGCGAGGACTGATGGCTACGACACGGAGCCAGCAGGCTCAGCGCGCTCGCGGTGGAGCGGTCCCTAATCTCGAGAGGGAACTGGCGCAGCGTCGCAGTCGAAGGCTAGTTGCCGGCCGTCGCCGGATAGGCGGAGGCGTGCTGTATCTGGCTGCCGGCCTCGGCGCCAGCGCGGTGTTCGTCGTGCCCCTGCTGTGGGAGGTATTCCGGTCGCTGCAGCCGGAGACCACAGTGACGCAGCCGCCGTCAGCTGCGTCTTTCGGCCATCTGACAATCGCCAACTATCAGGCGCTCCTTTCCGGTCAGGACGACATCATCCGCAACGTCCTGAACAGCCTGATCGTCGCCGTGCTCGCCGCCGCCGTGACCGCGGTGGTCGCGACGCTTGCTGGCTACGGCTTCGCGCAGTTCAGGTTCCCCGGATCACAGCTGATTTTCGGGCTCGTGCTCGTGGCCTTCATGGTGCCGTTTCAGGCAATCCTGATCCCGCTGTTCGTCGAGATGCATTTCCTCAGGCTGCTCAATAGCCTGCTCGGGCTGGCCTTGTTCTATACCGCGTTCAACCTCCCGTTCGGCGTTTACGTGATGCGCAACAGCTTCCTGCAGGTGCCCAGAGAACTGGTCGACGCGGCGCGGGTCGACGGTGCATCTGTGCTCGGCACGCTCACGACCGTGCTGAGGCCGCTCATCCTGCCCGGCATGGCAACAACTGCCCTGTACGCCTTCCTGTTTTCCTGGACGGAGTTCCTGGCAGCGCTGACGTTCCTGACAAAAGACTCGCTGTTCACACTGCCGGTGTCGCTGATCAATGTCGAGTCGGGCAACTACGGCGCGATCAACTACGGGCTGCTCCTCGCCGGAGCAGTGATATCCATGATCCCCTGCGTAGTGGCCTACGTGGCGTTGCAGCGCTACTACGTTCGCGGCCTCGTTTCGGGCGCGCTCAAGGGCTGACTATCAACACCATGAGGGAACGCGGCCGTGCGGCGGACTCTCGCTGTCACCTCGCGGCTGCAGCCAGCAGCTGTGGCGCGCACTCATCATCGCTGTGATCACTTCTCACTGTCCTCTGCCAGCGATTCCCAGTCCAGGCCGGCGAGATCGGCTGCAACGAGCCGGGCGACGCTGTCGTCGAGGCCTTGCCGGAACCAGGTGACGCAGAGCCAGGAGTCGTGGGTGACGGCGTCGAGTTCAGGATCGACCGGCCGGGAGCGGAACCGGCCGGTGCACTTGAACGCCGGGAGCGACGCAACTGGCCCCCACGGGCCAGATGGCTGGTCAGGATGACCGATGCTCTGACCCGCCCGTCCTTACTATCCGCCGGTTTCAGGACACGACGGCACTCGGCGGCTGGCTCGTCGCATCGCCGGAACGATCCCGGCCAGCACCGGCCAAGAGCTGCGCGCCCCTGGCCGGTGCCAGTTCCATGTCGTTCCCGAGCAGCCCTACCGCAGCTGGCCGGCAGCTCTCCTGTTCATCAAATGGCCCTCATGCGGGGATACTGGGCACGATCCACTGAATGGCGCCGACACCGCCCGCTGTCGGCGCGGACACCATCGACACGCGCAGCTTGGTCGTGGTGACCGGATTGAACGTCACCTGGTTGAAGACGTTGTCCGCTTCCGGGTAGCTGCTCGTGTTCGTCACGTTGGTCCACTGCGAGCCGTCCCAGTACTGGACAACCCAGGAAGCCGGCAGCTGCAGCCCGCCGCCGTCGTCGGCGAAGTAGACCGAACTGGAGTTGGTCGTGATCGGCTGGCTCCAGTCCAGTTCCATGAACTGAGTCCCGGCCATCGGCCAGGTGCCCCAGTACGGGGTCAGGTCGCTGTCGTCACTGGACTGGATCGGATAGATCCCGTTGTTGATGGCCGTGATCGTCGTCCAGGGCGAGGCGTAGGACGCCGACGGGGTCGCCGTCAGGGCCAGATCCGTCGCTCCTGGCGGGAGCGGGAGCGGCCGCTGAACACTCATCCACTGCTCGGTGCTTGCCTCCTCCGCGGTGCCAAAACCCGCGTCGTAACTGGCCGAGATGACCAGGCCGTCGCTGCCGTTGGCGTCGGCGGGCGGCGTCACGGACCAGGTGGCGGTCGCGGACGCGCCTGGGTTGATGCTCGCGAAGCTGCTCGGCGTGCTGGCCTGCACGGTCCAGCCTTGCGGGGCCTGAGGGGTCATGGCTACGTTGCGCAGCTCGGTCTGACCGGTGTTGGTGATAGTCGCCGTCGCGGTCGTGGACGTGCCGGCGGTCAACGCGGGCTGGCTGTGCTGCCCCGGCACCGTGCTGACCACGCTCACGCTGATGGCGGCCGGCCGGCGTCGCCAAGCGTGGATCTGCGCGTCGTTGCCGTTCATCGTGACCGTGTGGCTGGCGGCGTCGTAGCTGCCGCCGGCCACGGTGCTACACGCCCTCGTCGGCGAACGCGGGCAGCTGGACCTGGATGGCGTTCCCGGGCGCGTTCGCCGCCCACGTGGACGTGCACCAGCGGAGCAGCCTGGTCACCTCCGACGCTGATGCGTACCGAGTAGGTGTCTCGTTTGCCGCTGTTGACGTCGTAGGACGAGGTCAGATTGCCGACCGAGATGGTCTGGCCGGGTACGATCCACGCGTCCGGCACGCCGCGGCCGATGTAGAGCGCGGTGTGGTAGGACAGCGAGCCGTCCGGATTCGTGGTCGTGGTCAGACCCTGGGCGACCAGTGACTGCAGCAGGGTCTGCGTCTGGCCGGCCATCGGCCAGGCGTAGGGCATCAGCGCCGAACTCCGGCGCGGCGTGGCTGCCCTGCCACGGGTTGTTCGGGTCGGGCGGCGAGCCGTTGGCCTCCCACCAGGCGTTCGGGCCGCCGGTCGTGGTGGCGATCTGCCAGGCGTAGCTGGTGATCGGCAGATCCCGGTAGGAGTTGCCGTACAGCGCGGCCGCCGAGTAGCCGGTGTTCAGCGCGACGCTGTATCCGGTGTACGCGCCGAACGACGGGTACGGCACGCCCGTGCCGTGCAGCCGGGCGAAGCCCAGCTGGTACATGTTGTCGGTCTGGGTCGGGTCGCCGAGGATGCCGTTCAGCTGGCCGCCCTGCAGGAAGACGGTCCAGGCGTTCTCGCCCCACAGGAGCTGCGAGGCCCAGTTGGCGTCGTTCGCGCTGCCGCAGCGGTCCGCGGTCACCGGCTGGTTCACCTCGCACGGCAGGAAGTCGAAGCCGTTCGCCAGCTTCGTTGGCGGCCAGGCCGGCGTTGGTCGCGTTCAGCAGGCTGGTGTAGGCGCCCTGCGCCCACGTGCGCTTCTGCCGTGTTGCCGATCCGCGTCGCGATGTATGCGTAGGCAGACAGGCCGGCTAGCGCCGTCTCGTCGTCGAACAGCCAGCTGCCGCCGGAGTCGTTGTCGAAGGAAAACCTGAGGTAGTTCGGTCTGCGGGTTGAGCTGCGACAGGAAATCGGTGTGCATCATCGTGTACAGGCTCGGGCCCCACTGGCTCGGGCCGTTCGCGTCGTCGTGGAAGTACTGCTTGACGAACGCGACGTCATTGGTGCCCTCGAGGTACTGCGCCCAGGCGACCGGGGTGCGCCAGACGCCGTCCCAGTACCAGTTGGCGCCGACCTCGTTGAACGTTGGGTCTTCTGAGATCCGGCCGACGAGCAGCAGGTTCTGCGCGTCGGTGAAGTCGCCGAGCTCGAAGCGGTTGTCCAGGATGCCGGGCAGGTCGTGGTTGAGCAGCCAGTCGTAGTTGTTCGCGCCGGAGAACGGTGACTTGTCGACCTGCACGACCCTGGTGTAGATGAATGCCGCCTTGTAGGCGTTGTCGATCGCGTCGCCAGGGTCGGCGAGTCCGCCCGTGTTCGGCAGCGTGACGTTGGGCAGCGAAAGTGTCGGGTATGCCCGACAGGCGCTGGTTCCAGTAACTCGCCATGTGTCGCGAACGCGCTGTCATAGGGCTCGTGCTGCGGACGCCAGCGTCAGCGGCGTCCGGCAGCGAAGCGCCGGACCCGAATGTGTCGACGGCGGCGACGAAGTCGTGGCGCACGGTCTCGCCGGCGGCTGACCGTGTCCGGCGCGCTGCCGAGGGTGACCAGGTTCGGTCCGGACTGGCCCGCCGGCACCGTTACATCGGCCGAGCCTTCATTGGTGACCGACACTCGCGTGTACATCAGCTCGACGGGGCTGCCGACGATCGTCTGCTTGTCGGCGAAGTCAGTGATGGAGATCTTGACGTCGTTACGCGTGAAGGACGTGGTCAGCGCGGGCAGGTAGCCGTCGGCCATGGTCCACTGCACCGAGCCGGGCGCCGGCGCCTGGCCAGGGGCCAGCCCGTAGTCGTACACAGCAGAAGGAGTACATCGCGCCGCAGTAAGCCTGGCGGCGCGGCTGGTAACGGGTCGGCACGCCCCGCGCGAAGTACGACCCGGACAGATAGGCGATCGGAGCGTAGAAGTTACCTTCCCAGCCGATGGCTGTCTGGTTGGCGAAGCCGAAGCCGTTCGGATCACTCGGCACCGGGAAGTTCGTGCCGTAATCCCGGGGCAGGGTCGAGTCGTTACAGGCGTTCACCGGCAGGTTCGGGAGAGGATCGAAGGCCGCGCCCGTGGCCGTCGGATCTGTGCCCTGCGCACCGTACGCCGGCGTGGCTAGCGCGATCACGGCGACCAGCGCGCCCAGTAAGACAGTTAACTGATACCTGAGTGTTCTCATGGCCCGAGGCCCTTCGGGGTGGGGAGATCGGAATGACGGAAAGTAAGGAAAGCCTTTTCCTCACCGTAGAGTGGCCGCCGTGCGTGCGTCAACAGTGGCGTAACACCGTTCATGCTGTAATCTCATAGGTCACCGCGTTTGACGCGCACCAGGGAGACTGCGCGTCGGGGTGAGGAACGCGAAAGGGTTTTCCCAATGCCAGATGGCAGAGTTGCGACGATCACCGACGTTGCGGTCCTGGCCGGGGTATCGATCGGGACAGTATCCAAAGCCGTCAATGGCACCGGACGGCTGCGAGCTGAGACCCGCGACAGGGTGCTCGCAGCGGCCGACCAGCTGAGTTTCCGGCCGAGCCCGCTGGCCCGCGGCCTTCTGGCAGGCCGGAGCTTCGCGGTCGGGCTCATCACAACCGACAGCTTCGGTCGATTCACGATCCCGGTCATGCTGGGCGCGGAGGATGCGCTCGGGCGCGGGCAAGATGTCTGTGCTGCTCTGCGACGGCCGGGGCGATCCGATCCGCGAGGACCACCACGTCCGCGCGCTGCTGTCTCGCAAGGTCGACGGCATCATCGTCACCGGGCGCCGGACCGACCCGAGGCCGCCGATAGCACCTCGCCTCCCCGTGCCCGCTGTCTATGTCATGACGCAGTCAGAGGACCCGCATGATCTCTCGCTGATCCCCGACGATGAGCAAGGCGGCGCGCTGGCGGCACGTCATCTGGTGATCGGCGGACGCAGTCGGATCGCCCACGTCACCGGCCCTGAGCGCTTCCTTTCCGCCAGGCTGCGGGCGGCGGGAGCGCGGAAGGTCCTTGCCGAGGCAGGACTAACGCTCGCAGGCGGCGAGGCTCACTACGGCGAATGGAGCGAGGAATGGGGACGGCAGGCTGCATACACCGTCTTGCGTCACCAGCCGGGCGTTGATGCCATCTTCTGTGGCAGCGACCAGATCGCGCGAGGCGTAGCAGACGCCCTGCGTGAGGCTGGACACCGGATACCGGACGACATTGCTCTGGTCGGCTACGACAACTGGGACGTGTTCGCCCCGACGGGACGCCCGCCGCTGACGACGGTTGACATGCGCCTGAAGGACCTGGGAAAGCACGCAGCCCGGAGGTTGATCGAGGCCATCGGCGGGCAGCCGTCCCGCGGGCTCGAGCAGCTCCCGTGCCAGCTCGTCATCCGGGAGTCGACCGGCAGCCCACTTCGTCCGACAGGGACCGGCTAACTCCCATCCCCGGCGCGGCTGCCTGGTGATGTTTTGAAGGACCATCAGAAGATCAAAAATTGTGCGGGAACGGGTCCTGCGGCGGGACTCTCGTCAGCACTGCGCGGCCGCAGGCCAACCCGAAACCGGCCGTCCTCGCTGATCGCGTCGAAACGAAATACCTGCCTGCCCGGACCATGGGTCTTGATAGCCGCGGTACGGGGCAGAGCTATGCGCGCGGCGACGCCCCGCGGCGAGCCCGGCCAACCAGCCGCGGAGCCGTGCTGGCCCGGATCACAAGGTCGGGCGAGATTGGCAGCAGCGGGCCCGGCGGCTGTCCCCGGTCAATGCGCTCGATCAGCAAGTGCAGCGCTCGCCGCCCGAGCTCGCCGAAGTTCTGCCGCACCGTCGTGAGCGGCGGCAGGAAGTAGGGTGCCTCGGCTATGTCGTCGAACCCGACGACGCTGACGTCATCGGGTACCTTCCGGCCGGACTCGGCGAACGCGCGGAGCACCCCGAGCGCCATCGAATCGTTGCTACACAACACGGCAGTGACATCCGGCATCGCGGACAGCTGGTGGCCCAGCTCATATCCAGACCGCGCCGACCAGTCGCCGCGCAGTAGCTCGGGCTCCGCCGCCTGGGCCGCTCGCAGAGCGTCGCGCCAGCCTGCGATCCGCTGCTGCGCATCCAGCCACGTCTCGGGCCCAGCCACGTGATAGACGGTCTCGTGGCCGAGGTCGAGCAGGTGCTGCGTCGCCTCAGCGGCACCCGCCCTGTTGTCGATTGCCACCGATGGCAGCGGGACGTCGGCCAGGCACCCCGCCGCCACCAGTGGAATGTCCGGAGCAAGCCCGCCGAGCGCCGCGACCGCGCTCATCACCGGGGCGATCACGATGATTCCCTCGACACCCTGGTCGAGAAGGCGCTCAACGGCATCCAGCAGGGAAGCGCGATCGAACGCCCGCAGGCTCGCGATGGCGACCGAGTAGCCAGGCCGCGCGGCTCGCTCGATGCCGTACAGCATCGACGCCGGTCCGTACAGCGTGGTGTCGAAGCTGATCACTCCGAGTGCATTCGTCCGGCCGGTGACAAGCGTTCGTGCCGCGGCATTGGGCCGGTAGCCGAGATCCCGGATCGCGGCCAGCACGTCAGCGCGGGTCTGCGGCCGGACATTAGGGTGATTGTTCAGCACGCGCGAGACCGTCTGGTGGGAAACCCCAGCCCGCCTGGCGACGTCCACCATCAACGGTCGCGCAGGCTGACTGCTTGCAGAAGCCGGCATTACGCCCCTCCGGCCGAGATTGGCCAAACTATAACCCAGCTTCCACGGCGCCTGCCGAGCCGACTCGCGCCGCTCCTGGCCGAGCCGGGTTGGACCGCAGCCGGCCACTGAGCGATTGATGATCGCGGGCAGAGATGACTTTTCTGGCCGTAGTCGCCTGACAGCGAGCGGTGCTCGAGTCGACATTCAGGCTTCACCGGGATTGAATCGGGCGCGGTGGTCTGCAGCCTTCGAGGGTTTGGAGTCGACCGCCCTCGTTCGCTCGTGGGTGCAGGGCGGCCATCTAACTCGGAGGCCGGCCGTCGCTGGTCACAGAAGGGCCAGGGAGTGTGGTGCGAACATTCCAGAGCAGGCCGGCGATCGCGTTGCGCAGCGATCATGGCGAAGGACCCTGCTGGGACCAGCGCACCGACAGGCTCCTGTGGGTCGACCAGTACGCGGGCCTCGTCAATGTCGCCGTGTTTGACAGCCGCCAGGACGAGCTGACGATCACGCGAACCTACGACATGGGCGCTCCGGTCGGTGCTGTCGTGCCATCAGCAGAGACAGACGGATGGATGATGGCGTGCGCGGCTGGTTTCGCCCGCCTGCACCAAGACGGCAGCGTGCAACTACTCGCTCAGCCCGAGTCCGCGACCGTCCGGCGGATGCGCATGAACGACGGCAAATGCGACCCGAGCGGTGGGTTCTGGGCCGGGAGCATGGCATGGGACAAGAGCCCCGGAGCCGGGACGCTATACAACCTGGGGCCCCATGGCGACCTCAGCGTGGTCCTGCGGGAACTGACAATCTCCAACGGACTGGCCTGGTCATCCGACGGCACCTGGATGTACTTCATCGACACCCCGACCCAGCGTATCGACCGCTTCGATGTGCACTCCGACGGACAGCTGACGAACCGGACGACGGTGGTCACCATCAACCCGCAGGAGGGCCAGCCCGACGGCATGACCATCGACGCCGAGGACTGCCTCTGGGTTGCCCTGTGGAACGGGTGGTCGATCCACCGTTATTCGCCTGCCGGGGAGCTACTGGCGACTGTCCGGGTGGATGCACCGCAGGTCAGCAGCTGCTGCTTCGGCGGCCCTGGTCTCGGCACGCTGTTCATCACCACCTCACAGGAAGACATGACGGCCGACACCCGCGAGCGCTACCCGAACTCGGGCCGCTTGTTCTGTTGCGAGGTTGGCGTGGCGGGCCGCCCGGCGGACCGGTACGGCCCAGTTGCATGAGGTCAGGTCGTGCTCAGGCTCGCCTGGCCCGATCTATCGTCTGATCGGTCGAGTTGCGGCGCACTACACGCCGCTGGCCACCCGGTGGTAGACGGCATTCCAGCGCAACTCGCGTTCGACCATGGGCACGCTGGTCGTCCGGTCGATCGTGACGAGCTCGGTGCCCGACATCCGTGCGAGGTCCTCGAAGGCCTCGATGCCGAGTGCCGTGGTCATGACAGTGTGGTGTGCTGCACCGGTCAGGAGCCATGCGGCCGCCGACGTCCGGAGATCAGGCTCGGCTCGCCAGATGGCGTGGCCGACCGGGAGCCGGGGGAGCTGCTGAGGCGCCGGGAGGACTTCCACGACGTTGGCCACGAGCCGGAAGCGGTCGCGCATGTCGCTCATGGCGACGACAAGACCAGGGCCCGGGTCGGCCTCGAAGACGAGGCGTACTGGGTCTTCTCGTCCGCCGATCCCCAATGGGTGGATCTCAAGCCTGGGCCGTGCGGTGGTGAGCGAGGGGCAGACTTCAAGCATGTGGGCTCCGAGGACGACTTCCTTGCCCGGAGTGAGGTCGTAGGTGTAGTCCTCCATGAGCGATGCACCGCCCGGCAGGCCGTAGCCCATGACCTTGGCGACGTGCACGAGGATGGCGGTCTTCCAGTCGCCCTCTGGCCCGAAGCCATACCCGTCGGCCGTCAGCCGCTGCACCCCAAGCCCGGGGAGCTGGCGGAGGCCACCGAGGTCCTCGAAGTTCGTGGTGAAGGCCCCGAAGGCCCCGTCTACGAGAAAGGAGCGCAGTCCAGCCTCGATGCGCGCCCCGTAGCGCAGCGACTCGTGGCGTTCGCCGTCAGACCGGAGCTCGGGCATCACGTCGTACAGCTCCTGGTACTCCTGGACGAGCACCTCGACGTCACCGTCGGGGACGGCATTCACGCGCTCAACCAGGTCGTTCACGCCCCAGGTGTTCACTGAGACTCCGAACCGGATCTCGGCCTCGGTCTTGTCACCCTCGGTGACCGCTACCTGGCGCATGTTGTCGCCAAAGCGCGCTAGGCGCAGCGAGCTCAGGACGGCGCTGCCAACAGCGGCCCGCGCCCACACCCCGACCGCCTTCTGCACGCTAGCGTCCGAGGCATGCCCGACCACGACCTTGCGCGGCACGGCCATGCGGGTCAGCGCGTACCCGAACTCGCGATCACCGTGCGCCGCCTGGTTGAGGTTCATGAAGTCCATGTCAATCACGGACCATGGCAGCTGCACGTTCGCCTGCGTGTGGAGCTGCAGGAGCGGCTTGGACAGCACAGAAAGCCCGCGCAGCCACATCTTCGCCGGCGAGAAGGTGTGCATCCACGCGATCAGCCCCACGCACCGGTCGGCGGCCGCAGCCTCGAGCATCATCCGCCGGATCGACTCGGAGTCCTTGAGCACCGGCTTCCATACCACGCGGACAGGCATCTGATCTGCCGCGTCCAGCAGCCCCGCGACTTCCCTCGACTGGGAGGCAACCTGAGCGAGAACGTCGGCGCCATAGAGGTCCTGGCTCCCGGTGAGGAACCAGACTTCGACGCTCTGGAAGGGATCCTGCATGCTCATGCTCCCTCGTCGACACTGGTCGCAGCCATGCGAGCGGGCCGCTGGCCGTAAACGTTCTGGTAGCGCTGATAGAGGACGTCGATCGCCTGCGGTGCGATCGCGAGAGGTTCGCCTATCTCGCG
Source organism: uncultured Actinomycetota bacterium (assembly GCA_963718765.1). Classification (GTDB taxonomy): domain Bacteria; phylum Actinomycetota; class Actinomycetes; order Streptosporangiales; family Streptosporangiaceae; genus JAJYUU01. Next base: position 559,192 of record CAVQZV010000010.1, on the reverse strand, counting down.
CGCATGGTGGACGACGCGGGCGACCTCTTCGAGCATCACTGCCGCCTTAACGGCCGCGCGTGCATCGGGCCCGATCGTGAAGGGGCCGTGTCCCTGCATCAGGACTGCAGGCGAGCGCGAGGCGGAGAGGGTCTGGACGATACCTTTGCCGATCGAGTCGTCCCCGATGGTTGCGAACGGACCGACCGGGATCGGCCCGCCGAACTCGTCAGCCATCATGGTCAGCACGCACGGGATCTCCTCTCCCCGTGCTGCCCATGCCGTTGCGTAAGTCGAGTGGGTATGCACAACCCCGCCTACTCGCGACATATGCCGGTAGACATATGCGTGCGCAGCGGTGTCGGTCGACGGTGCCCGATCGCCGTCAACCACGTTCCCGTCCAGGTCGCAGACCACCATCGCCTCGGCCGACAGCTCGTCGTAGGTCACTCCCGACGGCTTTATGACCAGCAGGTCGTGCTCACCCGGGCCGGCGTTGGGATTCGCTGTCACCCGTTGCGATACGTTGCCGGCCGTCCACACGACGAGGCCCCACCTCGGCAGCTCCGCGTGCAACGCTGCAACCTGCACCCGCGCCAGAGCAACCCGCTCGGTAAGGCTTCCCAAGCCGTACCGCCCGGTCTCTGCGGCGCTCATTGCGCACTCCCTTGGACCGCCTTGATTGCCACCTGCTCGATCTGGAGGCCGTCACGGTAGCGGTCAAGGAAGGCCGCGAAACCCTCGACATCGCGAACGGCAGGGTCGATAACAACGAACGATGCGTCAGCGAAGACATGTGTGCTCAGGAAGTCTTGGAGAGAGTGGGTGGCAGCTGTGCCGAGATAGGCCGCGAGGAGCGCGATTCCCCAGGCGCCGCCCTCGCCGGCGGCGCGCCCGACGGCGACCGGTGCACCGAGGGCCGCGCTGAGCAGACGCTGCGCGACCCCCGGGGTTCGGAATAGCCCGCCTTGCGCGAACAGCGACTCGAGTTCGACTCCCTCCTGGGCAAGGACGTGCATTCCCAGACTGAGCGTCGCGAACGCGGAGTAGACCTGGATGCGAGCGAGGTTTGCTAGCGTTAGCCGGCTGTCCGGTGTGCGCACCAGGAGCGGGCGCCCCTCTGTCATCCCGGTGATCGGCTCGCCGGACAGGTAGTTGTAAGCCAGCAGGCCACCGCCGTCTGCCTCTCCGGCCAGTGCCTCCCGCATCAGCGTGCCGAACACGTCGTCGGACTTGGTCGGCCGGCCAAGGGCAGTCGCGAACTGCTCGAACACTGTCGCCCACGCACTGAGTTCAGATGCGCCGTTGTTGCAGTGCACCATCGCGACGAGGTCACCCGCTGGCGTGGTCACCAGGTCAAGTTCCGGATGCACTTTCTGCAGCGGCTTCTCCAGTACAACCATCGCGAAGATGCTCGTGCCGACGCTCACACTTCCCAGCCGCGGCCGGACACAATTGGTGGATACCATGCCGGTACCCGCGTCGCCCTCAGGCGGGCAGAACGGGGCACCAGGGTGCAGCGTCCCGCCTGGGTCCAGCAAAGCGGCCCCCTCCCGCGTCAGCCTTCCTGCATCCCGGCCGGCTACGAGTACCTCGGGCAGCACGTCCGCGACTCGCACGTCCGGAACCCGAGCGGCCACCAGCGCGTCGACCTGCCGGAGCATGCGCTGGTCGTAAGTCTTCGTCGCGGGGTCGATCGGGAACATCCCCGACGCGTCACCGACACCCAGCACCTGCCGGCCCGTCAGCCGCCAGTGCACGTATCCGCCGAGCGTCGTCAGGAACCGGATGTGCGGCACGTGCGGCTCGTTGTTGAGCACTGCCTGGAGCAGGTGCGCGACCGACCAGCGCAGCGGCACGTTAACACCCAACGTCTTGGTCAGCTCTGCAGCCGCCTGTCCGGTCATCGTGTTGCGCCACGTCCGGAACGGCACCAAGAGCTGGCCGTTGGCGTCAAAGGAGAGATAGCCGTGCATCATCGCGGACACTCCGATCGCGCGGAAACTCGAGGGCCGCACCTGGTACCGGCGCTCGACATCCGCTAGGAGGTCGGCGACACAATCTCTGAGGCCCGACCACACCGCATCAAGCGAGTAGGTCCACACTCCGGCGACCAGCTCGTTCTCCCACTCCGCGCTACCTGCCGCGATTGGGGCACTGTCAGCACCGATCAGACACGCCTTTATCCGCGTCGAGCCGAGCTCGATACCAAGGACGGTCTGGCCTTGGAGAATGAGCGCCCGGACAGTGACAGACGCATTCTGATCGACAGCCAGGGCGTTCTCATCAGCCTCGGCGCGGAACTCGCTGGTGGCCATGGACGCGTCCTCCAAGCGTGCTGCTGCGCGACGCCGGGCGAAGTCGGCGAGTGTGAGCGTTAACATCCGTGACGGGCTGATGTTAACGCTCACAAATGCGGTGTCAAGCGTTTGCGGCCGACTTAGGGCCGATGCCCCGCGCTCGTTTAGGACCGGGGCGCGTACAGGTCGGCCAGGCCGCGAGCAGTGGCCGTGAGCCGCGAGCGCAGCCGGGCGGGGCGGAGCACCTCGACCTCAGCGCCGAACCGGAGGAACTGGCCCTCGGCGTGGATGAGCGACTCGATCGGGACGGTCGCGGTGACCCACCCGGTCGCGTCGGCGGTGCCCGTCCTCTCCACGGCCGCTCGCACCTCAGGCGACACCTGGTCGGACAGTCGCTCCAGCGCTTTCGGCGAGAACCGGACCACCGCCTCGCCCTGGTGCAACTGTTTCCGGTAGTCGCTCAGGTACCCGGTCCAGTACTCGCGAAGGTCGAAAGCGGACGGTCGCTCGAACCGCTCGCCGGTCACCTCCAGGCCGAGGATCTGGTTCACCTTGTAGGTGCGGGGTGACTTCCGGCCGTCGGCAGTGGCGACCAGGTACCAGATGCCGGCCTTGAGCACCAGGCCGAGCGGATCCAGCGTGCGGCGTACGTCGGTCGGCTCCTTCCAGCGACGGTACCTGACACAGATCCTGCTCTGCTGCCACAGCGCGTCGGCGACCAGGCCCAGGTGCGGGCTCGAGTCGCCGTGGGTGTACCAGCCGGGTGCGTCGAGGTGGAAGCGGCTGCGGACCAGGTTGGCGTTGTCCAGCAGTGACGGCGGAAGGGCCGCGGCTAGCTTCATCTCGGTCGCAGAGACCAGGGCGCCCAGGCCTAGCTCGGCCGCCGGCCCTGGCAGCCCTGTGAGGAACAGCACGCGCGCCTCGTCCTCTGTGAGCCCGGTCAGCCTGGTCCGGAACCCGTTGACGAGCTGGTAACCGCCGTCCGGGCCGCCTTCGGCATACACCGGCACGCCGGCTGCGTGCAGCGCAGTCATGTCCCTGTACACGGTGCGCACCGAGACGTCGAGCGTTTCCGCCAGTGCCCGCGCGCTCATCCGCCCATGGGTCTGCAGCAGCAGGAGGGCGGAGAGCAGGCGGCTTGCGCGCATCCTCAGATTGTCACGGATACCCCTGACAGAAGATGTCAGGGGTAGGCGGCCAGGCTGTCCTCAGTCAACAACACAGGAGGACAGATGCTTGACGAAGACGGCCGGCACGACTTCGATTTCGTGGCCGGCGTATGGCTGATGCACCATCGCAAGCTGGCCGACGTGCTCGATCCCGCCTGCGACGAATGGGTGGAGTTCGAGTCGGTCTCCATCGGCGACATCCGGCTGTACGGGCTCGGCAACACCGACCGGATGCTGGTGCCCTCGATGCCGCCGCACGGCCAGCCATTCGAGGGCATGACGCTTCGCTTGTTCGATCCCGATGAGCTGGTATGGAAGATCTGGTGGACGTCGTCGCGCTTCCCCGGTCGGCTCGACCCCCCGGTCGTTGGAAGGTTCGCAGACGGTGTCGGGCTCTTCTACGCCGACGATGAGCTCGACGGTAAGGCGATCAAGGTCCGGTTCGAGTGGACAGACACGACTACAAACTGTCCGAAGTGGAATCAGGCGTTCTCGTTCGACGACGGGACCACCTGGAGACCGAACTGGTACAACTATTTCACCCGGCTGTCCAGTTGAGCGTCGCGCCGCCAGCGATCAGTCGCAGCTCCCAAGTTGGGCCAGTGCGCGGATGCCCCAGCGGGTCGGCTGCGGCTATGCAGCACGCGCTGCTCGGTATGAACGCCCACATCAACTACGACCTCCCGGCTCCCGGCCGACGGTCGCCGATCGGCTGATCTCACCCGGCCGGGAAACGTCCTGCTTCGGCTGGCCGTCGGGGGCTTCGGGGTGTTGCTGCCGCCGGAGCCTGGACCCGGCACGCGGGAAACATAGCGACGCCACGAGCAAGGAGACCCACGATGACCGGGGCATTCAGCCCGAAGGTAGTGGCGCCGGGTCGGAGCGCGACCGTCAAGCTGTTCGGAGTCCGGTTCACTTACAAGGTGGTCAGCGTTGACTGCGGCGGCACACTGGCCGTGATGGAAGTCGATATCCCGGCAGGCACCCTGGTGAAGCCGCACAGCCACGCCCGCGAGGACGAGTTCTCCCTGGTGCAGTCGGGCACCGTCGGAGTCCGCATTGGGGATCAAGTGCTCGCGGAGCAAGGCAGCTGGCTGGTTAAGCCGCGCAGCACGCCACACGCCATGTGGAACGCGGGCAACGAGCCGGCCAGGGTCATCGAGATCGTTTCTCCCGGCGGGCTGGAAGACTACTTCGCCAAGCTCGCGCCGATCCTGACCGAGCACCGTACGCCACCGGAGTACTACCAGCTGGCCGAGGACTACGGGATCACGATCCAGGACGATTGGGTCCGGGAGCTAGAACAGGCCCACGGGGTCAAGCTCTGAGGAGACTGAGTTAGATCTGCCACCGCAGCTGCGCGGCGAGGCTTCAGAGAGCAGCCGCAGCGGACCGGCCGCGAATCGGCTGCTGAACAGCTGCTAGCGATCTGCTAACCGTCCGCAGCTTGAGCATGTCGCCGCATCGTCGGGAACGTGCGCCAACGGCCTTAAGGCGTTGGCGTGCGCGATTCTCGACTTCATATTCGAATAGTGCGCCCCCAGCAGGATTCGAACCTGCGCACACGGCTCCGGAGACCGTGTGTGTTGCCGTAGCTGCGGGCTTCTGACCTGCACATATGTTCAGCTAGGTGGTCTTTCTGGCGGTGTTCTATCGCACCTCTCTCGCAGCCCTCTGGTCCGGGTCGTCCGCGTGCCCGGCGCCGCAGGTCAGGTCCTGTCTCGGGCGTCTGACCGAAATTGACGCGTTCTCGATCTTGTCCAGCTGAGTCCCGCTGAGTAGCCCCAGGTTGCTGCGGGGGTCGGTCTGGTCGGGTTGGTGTCCCGTTTGCGGTCAATGAACAGCCGCTGCGGTTCGTGGGTCACCCCGAGCACTGCGACCGCGAACGGCCGGTAGCCGCGGCCTTGCCCAGATAGGGCTTCATCACCTCGATGTTGCGATCAGCGGCCCTCAGCGGCACGAGCTGGCCGCTCGGATCTGGCCACTTTGGAAGCCGCAAGACGTGACCATGCCGTGATCTACTAATCGGCAGGCAGCCTGACTGCGAGGGCCGGGAACTGTTGGACGAGATTGAACGCCTCGCCTCACTGATACGGCAGAGGAACGAGGTCGATGGCAAGATCGGTGCCTTGATCGGGCGCCCAGCTACGCCGGGCAACATTGGCGAGTTCATCGCGGCGAAGATCTTCGGCGTCAATCTCATGAGCTCCGGTTCGCATCCGGGCTACGACGGCGTGTTCGAGCGCGGGCCCCTGGCCAGGAACACCGTTAACGTCAAGACCTACAGTCGCCAAGAGTTGGTTCTCGACATCAGCCCGCACCCCTCCGACTACTACCTCGTGCTGACCGGGCCGCCGGGCCAGGCACCAGTCCGGCCGTAGGTGATCGACTCGGTCTTCCTGTTCGAGCACCAGCATTTGGTTGCGGAGTTGACCTTGCGGGCTGTCAAGATCGGCGTCGCGACCAGCGTCCGCAAAGCAGACTGGAACGCGGCCCAGGTATACCCGCCTCAGCCGGCGTCGCCGCTGCAACTGACCAGTCACCAGGTCGCTCTACTCAAACTTTTCTCGACGGCTGTGACTGAGCGCCCCAACGACGCCTCGCAGACTGTGGCCGCCCTGTTCGACCTCGAGCCTGAAACGTGGGGGCTCCGCGGCGACCCCTACCTGTGGCGGGCGTTGCGCAAGCGCCTGGCAGACAAGCCGATGCCGACGTCGCTGGACCAGGTGGCACGCCTCCTCCACACAACCTTCGAGGAGCTAACCGGCGCTGACCTGGCGGATGAGTCGGCCGAGCCGATCTGCCGCGAGGAGTACGCACGCGGCATGTCTAGCGGGATGGTCAGCCTGGACACCTGGCGACAGGAACTGATGCCCACGCTCGTACTGCGCGCCAGCAATCTCCTATCCGCCTGATCACAGCAGAAAAGTCCCTGCTGCATCTGGCCGCCGGAATCATATGGCCTGCCTGAGCTCCGCGTCGGCCGACGAGGGCTTCGGGTCCGCCGGTGTTGATCCGACGTCTGCGTCAGAACCGTTCTGCCGCGCGGGAAACACCCGTGCAGGGAGGGCTCTGTTCGGCCAGGCGCTCGCACCTCTCCCGTACCCTGGTGCAATGGCGTGGAGGAAAGCGCGCAATAGCGACGACGGAGTCAGCGAGTCGCTTGGTCCCATCGAGATCTTCACGTCTGGAAGCGGAATGATCGTCGAAGGGTCGGCGACGGCAGTGTCGGCGTTTGTCGACCAGATGCTCGATGCCACCAAAGAGGTTGGCGGACGTTCGAGCCATTTCGTTGCCGACGGAGTTCAGGTCGCCGCCAACATCTCAGCATTCCGTCAGACACACCGTGAATACTTCGAGTTCTCCGAAGACGCCCACAAGCTCCTGAAGGAACACGGGGCGATCGCAACCAAAAACGGCTACTACCGCAGCTTCGTCCACAACGGCAGGGAGTTGGCTGGCAACCTCGACTGGAAACCGGTCGGCCTCGGCCCCGAGCAGGCCCTAAGCCTTCAGGCAGCAGCAGGCCAGTTGGCGCTGCGGGCGGCGATCAAGGAAGTCACAGTCGCTCTCCAACGAATCGAAGGAAAGATCGACAAGCTGGCAGGCCTCGCCGAGGCCGAGCGACTCGGCGCCGTGGTCGCAGATCGGGCAACACTGCAGCCGCTCGTCGACCGAGCCAGGTCTTCTGGCAAGCTCAGCAGCACCGACTGGGCAACGGTCGCGCCGCTCGGACCATTGATCGCCCGCGACGTCGAGACCCTGCGCGCCCACATCCTGCGACAGCTCAAGGATGTGAAGGACAGCTCCCTCGTCCGAAGCCGGGCGCGTGAAGCCGAAGATCTGACCGACCGTCTCCTCAGGGAGTCCATCGCGCTGCTGGTCGTCGCGGAGCAGAACTATGCCTTGTGGCAGGAAGTCCGACTCGCGCATGCCGTCAACCACGAACCGGCTGCTACTGCAGCCGTCACCTCGGACATTCACCAGCAACTCGCTGCCCTCACCCAGGCGGACCAGGGCCTTGTTGACATGCTCCAAGACGTTGCTGACCGGCTGACCTCGCCCACCGGCTACGAGGGCCTCGCCCCGCTGCAGAAGCGCCGTCTCCGCAGGCACGTCGGTCAACTCGATGAGATGGGCCGCTGGTTCTGCGAGCAGCGTCACCTCGACGACCGAACTACCGAACGGCCCGAGCTCGCCCGACTGCCCGAATCTCTCGGCAAGGTCGGCGGCACGATCGCTGGCGCCGCACGCACCACGACCAGAGCCATCGCTGCCAGCCCCAGCCGCATGCGCAACCGCAAGGACGATGACAGCGGCGAGGAGAGCCCGGCGGAACTCACGCCTTGAAGCCCGTCACGTGAACATCCGCTCATGGGGCTTCGGGCGGCTGGCTGGCCGCTGCTGGATGGGTGGGCGGCGATCAGGTGCACCGTCCAAGAGCTCGCCTCGATCTCCAACTCACGGCCCACTCGATGACATCGTCTCAACGGAGGTGCGCCGTCAACTTCGACAACATCCACACGATTCCACGTAGCGACTTCGGGCGACAGAGCGTGAAGCTCGAACCGCGCGGCTCGCTCAGGACAGCCGGCGCCGACCGATGTTGCGACAGTTTCGGGAGTGCCAACAGATGACAGGGGACCTAGGCACACGGTCGTGCAGGGCGTTGCTGTTTATGCTTCAGCGCCAGTGGAGCTCATCGCGTTTCCGACTCCGGAGGCCGATAGTCTAAGGTTGTGAGACGCGCTGTGACCTGGGCAGATGTCGCTCGCTGTGATCATCTTTGCCTGACATTCCGCGCCGGTTCCGGATAGGTGGGTCGCCATGTGTTCTGCTTGTCTGCCCGGTGGAGTGGCGAGCCCGCAGTTGCCACTGTTACGCATCGCCTCGGACAAGGGTCAAGAAGGCGGGAGTACGTCTGGGTCGTCGCCAAGAACGTGCGCCAGAACCTCGTCGGGCTGGGCACCGGTGGCGCCCCAGTGGTTTGCCGGGCTGGGCAGGCCGAGTGACGTCAGCTGGGCGCTGGTGACGCTGTCGGCGGGCAGGAAGCCCACGATGCCGGGATATCCCATGCCGTGTAGCTCGATGGTAAGGGGGAGCAGGCACAATGCGCGCCCGTCCGGTCGAGTGACGGTGATGCGGGCGGACGCCAGCCCACTGGCTGCAGGGTCGGTGAGCTGGCCGGATTGCACCTGACGCCAGTACCGCGAGAAGTCAGGCAAGTCGCTGAGCTTGGCAATCAAGCCCTGATACCAGGCGTCATACTGCCAGAGCAGGTTGTCCTGCCGGAACCGCATGATGCTGAACACGGCCAGCTGCGACCAGCTGACCTGGTCAGGTTCGAGCAGACGGCGGACGGGTAGCGCCGGATCAAACAGCAGGCGGAGCACGTTCCTGGCCGAGGCAGGCAGGCCGACCACGTCCGCGCGGGCAAGCCCCAGCGCCACCAGTAGATGGTCGTTGATCAGCTGCATTGTCCAGTCTCGGCTTACCGCGTATGCCGGAAGGGGCAGCGCGCTGATGACGACCCGCAGTTCACTGAGCACGCGGCGCAGCTCTGCTCCGCCCGGTCCTGGATGCTCGATGGCGTAGCGGGCAGCGGTGAGCAGCTGGTTGCGCTCAACCATCGTGCACTCGAGGTAGTCGGCGATGGTCAGCACCACCTCCCGGCGCGGAGGCCGTCGTACGGCGCCACGTAGCAGGGCGCGGTACGAGCTGTAGGCGACGTCGCACAATTCGTCTTTGGTCCAGGACCTCGGTACGCCGCCCCACGACGCCGCTGCGCGTCGACGGGATGGGTCAGCGCGACGCCGGGCCAATATGGCTCCCACGACGCTGGTGAACTGGGCGCAGTCCGGCGCGACGCGCGGCGGTGATCCTGGTGCAGTCATCGCTTGCACCTCGGCTTCTCTCGGGCGACAGGGCTGAACCTATTTTCCGTAAAATCCTTCCTGGTGTGATCTGCAACTCGGCTCTAATCTCCCCGCAGCAGCCTTTCCAGGCGGCCAGCGACTTCAGAGGTGCAGCACATGAAGATGACGCGCAAACTGCAAGCCTCGGCTTTAGCTGTCGCGTGCGCGGCAGCGGCATGCCTTGCGACCCTCACTGCGCCCCAGGCGGCACTGGCCTCGTCGTGCGTGCCGACGATGCTGATCGGCGTGCACGGCACCGGCGAGGAGACCGGTGTCATCGGCAACGAACTGGCCAGCCTGTACAACGGCGTGGTCGCGCACACTGGCCTGCCCGAGCAAGGCCTGAATGGCTGGAGCGACGACAGCAGCCTCATGTCCGACCTCGCTGCCGGGGTCGCTGTGTGGCTCGTCAACGGCGACCCGTCGGTTTTCACGGCGGCCGTGAACAAGCTGCAGGCGGCAGTCAACGCAGGAGAGCAAGACCTGTACAACCAGGTGACCAGCGAGGAGAACAATTGCCCCGGTGAGCGCTTCGTCATCGCCGGCTTCTCCCAGGGCGCCATGGTGGTCGGTCAGTTCGCCCGCGACCACCCCAGCCTCTCGGCCGGCTCGGGTGGCCCGGTCTCTGGGATCATCATGTGGGCCGATCCGGAATTCAACGGCAACGACTCTCTGTCAAAGGGCGCCGACCCGGGCGGGTCAGTTTTCATCAACACATCGGGATGGCTGGGTTTCATCGGCTGGTATTACAACCAGCGTTACGCCTTCCCGTCGGCATGGTCAGGTCGGCTCCACAGCTACTGCACGAGCGACGACGGAGTGTGTGACTGGAACCCGATCAACGCCCCCAAGCTCGTCAACCGGCACGGGGACGAGAACCAGACACCGGCTATAACCACTGACAGCGACGACGCCATCCAGGGTCAAGGCTCAGGCTGGGCGCCCAGCGTCTGGGACATCGGTGGCTCGAATGACTTCTACACGAAGTGGCAGAGCATCGGCGGCGCGTCAGGCCCGCTCGGCCAGCCCACCGGTGACGCCTACAGTGACTCATCGGGCTGGCATCAGGTCTTCCAGGGCGGCCGTATCGACAACGGCGTCGTTACCTACAACGACTGCAACGCCGGCCGCTTCTCCAACGGCAGCATCGACCAGGGCATCTTGAACGCGTACCTGGCCGCCGGCGGCAAGTCCAGTCTTGGCTGCCCGTTCGACAACGGCGGCGGCGTATTCGCCCACTACTGGTCCGGGCCGCAGGCGAACGTCCAGGACTTTACCGGCGGCTCTTTCGGGCCGGCGGTCATGGTGGATGGCCCGCGGGGAACCTTCTTCGTCAATTACGGGTTCCGCACCGCGTACATCAGCGGTGGCTACAACAGCACCTGCCTGGCCCCCATCAACAATGCCTACGGCTATGGCAACGGCACCCGGCAGGACTTCGTCAACTGCTACATGACCTGGACATCGTCCGGAGGCGTCGTCGTACACGGGCCGAACCCGAGCACCTGCACGAACTACGGCGGCTCCACCATGACCGGCCCCAACGCCTGCGTCGGTTTCTACACCGGCAGCGTGTGGTTCTCGGGCCACGGCGTCGGGCTTTTCGGCCAGGAGATCTGGACCTACTCCAATGGCAACGTGGTCGACTCCACCGCCCATTACAGCCTCAGCGGCCTGGACACCACCCGGGCCTACCAGCTTCAGGCGTACATCCCCAACAACTACTCCGACGCTCCCAATGCCCACTACCATTACTGCTCCCCAGGCGGCGGCTGCGCCGACGGCTACGTCAACCAGAACAACTACACCAACCAGTGGGCCATTTTCGGCGCCGTCTGCACCACCGACGGCACAGCCACGATCGTCTTGTCCGATGACGGCGGCAACCCCTCCGGCTCCATCATCGGCGCCGATGCGATCCGCGCGGTCCGCACCGGCATCGTCTGCTGACTGCGGTTCCCAGGACCGACCGCACTGACTCGCTCCGGATCCGGGCGAGTCCGCGCGCGTCACCGCTGACGCCATAATGCGAGACTGTCGCTAGCCAGCCAGGGACTGTCAGGAACTTCGTGTGCGTGAGGCGGTGATCCGGAAGGCTGGGACGGTTGTCCCGGCCGGAAAGGATCGCTGATGACGCAGATCGACGAGCGAGCCGGGACACCAGCTGGCGCCGGGCTCGCACCTCTCCGCGGAACCGCTCCATACACTCGGAATCCCGCGCCGCACGGGCAGACCCGGTGCAGCGCCTTGACACGGGCGTCCTCATCAGCGCAGCGGAGCTGCGCGAGCACAGTCTCCAGGTCCGGCGCGCAGCCCCGGCGTCTCCGCTTCGCCACGACGGCAGGGTAACCCCGGCGCGATGCACGCCCGAAGCGGTTTTCCGCGCGGCCGCGACCGCGGACCTCGGGCGCCGCTGGGCGGCGTCTCCGGTCGCGGATACCGCCACATTGCTCTCTGACCTACCTGGCAGGTCACGCCACCGCCTGCTGATGCCTAGACGCGGCGCGGCCAAGTGCCGCGGAACGCCGGCCAGCTGGTCGCGCCTCGCATGTCCCATTCCGCTGGATCCTCCGACGACCCAGGCCGCTGCAGGTAGTAGGTGAGGAACAAGAAGATGCCGAACATGCCGGCGTCGGCGATCAGCATGGTGAGGTAGGCGGCGCAGCTGCCGGAGCAGGTCCGCTCGAAAGATGGGTTCATTCCCGACCGCAATCCGGCAGCGCAAGGAAACCCAGCGCGACCGATGCGATGGGGGAGTACTGGCGATCGTCGCAGCATGCTGCCTTCGCCTGCCCAGTTCGCAGGCGCCCTTGGTGTCGGCGCTGCCTGGCCGATGACCACCGCGCCGCCGGGGCCGTCTTCCGCCACCAGCACGTCGATTCTGTCTTTGCCATCGCTGAACAGGGATGATCTCCTCCGGGCTGGAAGATCAGCGCGGGTGCTCTGCCCGCCCGTGGCGGCTCCGCCGCCAAGCCATGGTGCGGGGCCGCTGCAGTTAGCTGCCAGCGGCAGGGCAGCCGCCATGATGGAACTCGCTCACCGGGAGGGGAGTGCATCACGAGGACAGCACAGCAGACCGACGGCGACCCGCCGGACCAGCCCGGGCTGAGCGCCGCGCACACTCGGGTGAACGGCAGCAGTCCGTCGCCGCACCGGATCCGGCCGACCCGGATTGGCGGGGCATGGGCAGCCGGCGCTGTTCGCGGTGGTGCTGTTCCTGCTGCTGATCTTCATCCTGGAGAACGGGCAGAAGATCTCGGTCACATTCTTGGGGCCGGCGGGCACCTGCCGCTGGGTCGCGCTGCTCCTCGCCGCGGTGCCCGTGGTTCCGCACCGGGCCGTAGCTGATGGACGGCGAGGGGCTCGTGAGGTGAACCTCCTACCTCTTCTTGAAGATATCGATGTCGCCGAACCTCAGGTCGCCTCTGTCTGCAGTCAGCCATACCGAGGAACCAACCCGAAGCACAAGGTCGTCTGCCCCGCAATGGAGCAGCCAGGCGAACCGTGGTCCAGCCAGCCTCGCGCGTCCGGCGGCATGCAAGCACCGTGTCCGCCGTGTCGTCATTTGACGCGAGGGCAGGGCGCCGATCGCCGACTGGAGGCATCCCAGGACGTCCTTGCGGTAGAAAAGCGGCCATCCGAGGGACCGGACCCACGTCGTGGCGAACGGTGATCGCCATTTCCTCAGAGGTTCTCTGTGCCACCGGGGCGGCGGGCTGCGGGCATCGCTGCAGGCTCCTGATCAGGGCACGGGGCGCTGAGCCTGGCCGCACCTTTCTGGCCTGGGGCCGGACCGCAGGCCGAAGCACGGCATGTTGCCCGCGCGCTGCTGGCCGAGACGGCAGCGGCCGACCAGGAGGACCGTGGCGGGAGCCCGCCGGGCGGGTCGCCGTTCGTCATGTCGCCGGCGACGCCTACGCGATCACCGTGCGCGGCCACGCCATGCTTGTCGACCAGCCAGCCGGCGACGGCGGGCAGGACATCGCGGCAACGCCGACGGAACGGCTCGTCGCCGCACTCGCGTCCGGCGTCGCCTTCCACGCCGGCCGGTACCTGCTGCGGCACGAGCTGGACCGCTCCGGACTGGCCGTCATCGCCGGCTTCGCGATGGCCGATGACCGGCCTGCCCGGATCCGCGACGTGCGGCTGCGCATCAGCGTCCCCGGCGGCATCCCGGCGCAGCGCCGGGATGCCCTGCTAGCCGTCGCCTCCCACTGCACCGTCCACAACACCCTGCGCCAGGAACCGGGTATCAGCATCGAGCTCGACTCCTGACCGCTCCCACTCTCGCAGGCGCCCCGGTGTCCAGCGGCGCCCCGAGCCACGAAATGAGCTCGCCGCGACCCGGGAACTCATCGCAGAGTGGCCGAGGAACAGATTCCCGGGGAACTGGGCTCCCGCCCAAGCGCGGAGACGTCGCCGCTGATAGTCGGCGATCTGGCGTAATCTCTGAGCTCGAGATCGGATCACGCCCAGTGACAGGCATTGGCGCACCGGATGCGCAAGCAACCGCCGATATGGCGTACACCATGCGCTCCTCGGACGGGCCGTTATCCGCCATATCGGAACACTATGGAACGGCAGCTCCTGGCCGTTGGTGGTGATGCCGCAGGGTGTGCTCCTGTGGCCTAGTGGCCTGGCAGCTGCCCCCGGCCGGAGCGCTCTGGTGTTCCCGCCCGGGCCGTGCATGTCTCAGTCGGCTTCGACCGCCTCGCCGCATTCCGGGCAGAGAAATCGGCGGCGCTTGGCGCGGTACCGCTGGACGGCGTAGACGATGAATGGGAAGCCCCATCCGGGGATCTCCCTGGTGGCCCGGACCGTTCCGTGGGTTGCGCATCGTCCGGTCTGAGTCTGGACCTCGGTGGCCATGATCTTCCTCTCGTGATCGCATTGGGCTGCAGCCGGGTCAGCGCCCGAGCGGCAGCCAGCTGAATGTGCGCAGAGCGATAAGAAGGCCCGCGGCTCCCCACGCGGCCACGATCAGCAGATCCAGGCCGGCGAACCCCAGCCCAGTGGTGTGCGGGTTGTAGGCGACGAGCAGCGCACTGGCAAGGTGGCGGACAGGGAAGATCGCCCCCACGTCGGCTAGCCAGTGCGGCAGGATCGTGACAGTCACGAACACCCCGGAGATGAAATACAGCGGCAGCAGCAGTGCCTGAGTGGTAGGCACCGCAGCGTCCTCGTTGTGGATCAGCGAGGTGAGCGCGTACCCAAGGCAGCAGAAGGAGGCGGCGCCGATCACCACGGTGACCACCAGGGCAAGTGCGGTGCGGCCGGGGACCCGGGCGCCGTAGGCGGCCCAGCCGATGGCCAGCAGCACCGCGGCCATGACCACAGCGACAACGACGGCCGTGAGCACGCGGCCGGCGATCACGGCGGCGGCCGGGACCGGCGTCGCGCGGCGCCGCTTCAGCACGCCGCGCTCGCGCTGGGCGGTCACCGAGGCCGCCAGGTTGCCGAAGCAGGCCGCGATCACCCCGAGCGCGATGATGCCGGGCACGTAGGACACCGAGGTGCTGATCCGCCCGCCGGGGACCGGCACCGTGTCGCCCCGGCCGCCGAACACCGAAGCGAAGATCACCAGGAACAGGATCGGCAGGGCGAGGGTGAAGAACTGTGACTGGCGGTTGCGGACGAATGCTCGCAGGTCGTAGCTGAACTGGTGCAGGGCCATTCTGATCATCGCTGGTCCTTTGTGCTGGTGGAGCTGGTGAGGGAGAGGTAGACCTCTTCCAGCGTCGGCCGGTGGACGTCGAGGTCAGGCAGGTCGAAGCCGCAGCCGATGGCCCAGTTGCCGAGCATCTGGAGGTGAACGAGCGGGCTTTCGCTGTGCAGGATGGTCGATCCGTCCGGCCCTGGACCGGCCAGTGCGCGCAGTCCTTCGGGCAGGCCGCGCGCCGCAATGCCGTCGGGGAGCGTGAAGCTTATGGCGGTGGCCAGGTGGTCGCGTCCTCCTAGCGTCCGCGGGGTACCGCGGGCCACGACGCGCCCGGCGGACAGCACCACGATCCTGTCGGCCAGGTACTCCGCCTCGTCCATGTAATGGGTGGTGAGGAAGATGGTCTTGCCGAGCTGCCGTAGCCCGGCGACGACCTCCCAGGCGGCCCGGCGGGCGGAGGGGTCGAAGCCGGTGGTCGGCTCGTCGAGGAAGATGAGCTCGGGGTCGCCGATGAGCGCGAGCGCGAAGTCGAGCCGCCGCCGCTGGCCCCCCGACAGCCGGGTGGCGAGCGTGCCTGCGTTCCCGGTGAGGCCGACCAGGGCAATGGTCTCGTCGATGTCCCGCGGCGCGCGGTAGAACCCGGCGTACATGGCCAGGCACTCGCGTACGGACAGGCCGGGCTCGGGCTCTGATTCCTGCAGGACGACGCCCACCCTGTCTCGCCAGGCCCCGCCCGCGGTGGCCGGGTCGTGGCCGAGGACGGAGATCTCGCCGTCGGTGCGCGGCCGGAAGCCTTCGAGCATCTCCACCGTGGTGGTCTTGCCGGCGCCGTTGGGACCGAGGAAGGCGAAGATCTCTCCGTGCTGCACATCCAGATCGATGCCCGCCACGGCCTCGTGGCTGCCATAACGTTTCACCAGGCCGCAGACGCTGATCACCGGCGCCGTCCGGCCGGAGGCGGTGTCCGGCTTGTCAGGGCCGCGCTCCTGTCCGGTGCTGTCCATCTCGCTCCCCGGGACTGGGTGGGTTTTGCCAGCAAGCCTGCTGCGGGATGGCGGTACCGTCTTCGGCACGACGGTGGAACTTTCGGACCGCCGGAACCTGAACTGCGGGCGGAGGGCGCTCCACCCCCGGGTGGAGCCCGCACCGGCCGCGAATCCACCCGGCGGGCACGAGACGGCGGCGGGATCCCGCCGTACGGTTGAGCAGTGAGCACCAAAGCCGCCACTTCGGCCGGGGTGTCCGAGCTAGACCGGGCGCGGGGGCGCGAACAGGCGGCCTACCTTGCCATGCGCGTGCTCGCGGTCGCAGCGATCGCGTTCGTGGTGATCACCTCATTCCAAGCCCGCCCAGCTCCGGGCGGTCACGGCGAGGCGCTGGGTGCCGCCGTGGCTCTCATCGTGTTCTGCGCCGCCACCTTCGCCGTGATGTGGCTGACTCAGGCCGGGCCGGCAGCGCAGTTAGCTACGCTGCTCATTGCCGTGGTCAGCGCGGCGACGCTGATCGGCTTGCAGGGCAACGGCGCCGCGTTCCTCGGGGTTTTTCCCGCCGTCTGCCTGGCCGCCCTGGTACTGCCGGTTCGTGTCAGCGCGTGGGTGGCCGGCGTGGCCGTCGGTGCCGTCTCGGTGGCATGGCTGGCGAACGGACGCGCACCCATCGCCGGCATCGTCTTGAATAACTTCGGGATAGTGGCGTTCTTCCTCCTATCGCTGTTCGCCCGCCGGTTGACGGAGAGCAACCAGCGGGCAGGGCTTCTGCTTGCCGAGCTGGAGCAGACCCGCGCCGCGCAAGCCCAGGCCGCCGCACTGGCCGAGCGGCAGCGCCTGGCCCGCGAGATGCACGACGTGCTGGCCCACTCATTGTCCGGCCTGGTGCTGCACCTGGAGGGCGCCAGGCTGCTCGCCGCCCAGAGCGGTGCGGACTCCCACGTCGGGGACGCGATCGACCGGGCTCACCGGCTGGCCAAGACTGGGCTGGAGGAAGCCCGGCGTGCCATCGGCATGCTCCATGACGACGCGCTGCCCGGCCCCGAGCGGCTGGCCGACCTGGCCGCCGACTTCCAATCCGACACCGGCGTGCCCTGCACGGTAGCCGTGACCGGCGACAGCCAGCGAGACCTGGGGACCGACGGCCGGCTGACCCTTTACCGGGTCACACAAGAAGCCCTAACCAATATCCGCAAACACGCCCACGCCGACCAGGTCGAGGTCTACTTGGCATATGAGCTGTCCGGCACCAGGCTGACCATCGAGAACTTCGACTCCTGCCGCGAACGCCCGGCTCCCGATGACGGCACCGGCTACGGGCTCACCGGCATGAAAGAACGAGCCGAACTGCTCGACGGCACACTCACCGCAGGGCCCACCAGCGGCGGGTTCCTGGTCGAGTTGTGGGTGCCTTCATGAGCCGCGCCATCCGTGTCCTTGTAGCTGACGACCAGCGCGTGGTCCGGGAGGGACTTGGCACCTTGCTCGGGCTGCTCGCAGGGGTCGAGGTGGTAGCCACCGCAGCCGACGGCGACGAGGCGATCGCACTGGCAATCCGGCTACGGCCAGACGTCGTGCTCATGGACCTCCGGATGCCTCACTGCGACGGCGTCGAGGCGACCCGCAGCCTGCGCGACCACGATGCCAGCATCAAAGTGCTCGTCCTCACCACTTACGCCGATGACCGCTCCGTCATCGACGCGCTGCGCGCCGGCGCCCGCGGCTACCTGACCAAAGACGCCGGCGCAGAGGAAATCCGTGCAGCACTCGAGCAGGTCACCAGCGGCCAGGCCGCCCTCGACCCCGCAGTGCAGCACCACGTGCTAGACGCCATCACGGCCGGCCCACCAGCCACGCATGCCCGACACGGACCTCAGTTTCCCGATGGGCTGACCCAGCGGGAAGCCGAAGTGCTCGAACTGATCGCCCAGGGACTGTCCAACGCCGAAATCGCGCACCAGCTGGTGGTCAGCGAAACGACGGTGAAGAGCCACATCAACCATCTGTTCGCCAAGACCGGCGTCCGCGATCGAGCCCAAGCCGTCACTTACGCCTACCAGCACGGGCTTACCTGAACCCTTGCCGCAACGTCCCGCAGGCAGGAGCAAGGTGCTACCCCTAGCACCCGGAGTCGTTGGCCTCGGTTGCGGGTGACCTTTCGCAGCCGGGCGTTCATCGACTCGATCAGGTTCGTCGTATAGATCACCCGCCTCACCTCCGGCGGGAAGGCCAGGAACGGGGTGAACTCGGCCCAGTGCGCCCGCCAGACCTTGACGATTGCCGGATACCGCTCGCCCCACGCGGCGGCGAACTCCTCCAGCGCCGCGGCCGCCGCCTGCTCGTCGGCGGCGGTGTAGATCGGCCGCAGGTCCCTGCTCAGCGGCACCCAGAACTTGCGGGAGGCATACCGCAGCGACGCGCGGATCAGGTGCACCACGCATAGCTGCACGATGGCTTGTGGCCAGACCACGCCGATGGCATCCGGCAGGCCGGTGAGGCCATCGCAGCACACGATGCACACATCGGCCACGCCCCTGCTTTTCACCTCGCTCAGCACGCTGAGCCAGAACTTGGCTGACTCGCCGGTCGTCGGCCCGACCCACAGGCCCAGGACCTGCTTGTTCCCTTCGCAGTCGATGCCGATGGCCAGGCAGACAGCACGGTTGGTGACCACCCCGTCGCGGATCTTCACCATCAGAGCATCAATGAACACCACCGGGAACACCTGATCCAGCGGCCGGGCCTGCCAGTCGGCGAGCTCGTCGACCACCGCGTCGGTGACCCTTGAGATCAGGTCAGCTGAGACCTCGACCTGGTACATCTCCCGCAGGTGCGCGCGGATATCTCGGGTAGTCATGCCGCGCGCATACAGGGCGATGATGCGGTCGTTGAAGCCTTCCAGCCGGGTCTGCCCTTTGCGGACGATCTTGGGGTCGAAGCTGCCGTTGCGATCGCGGGGCACGGTCAGGTCCACCGCGCCCACATCGGTCAGCAGCGTCTTGGGCGTAGCGCCGTTGCGGCTGTTGCCGCTGCCGCGGCCGGCCGGGTCGTGCTTCTCATAGCCCAGGTGCCCGGTCATCTCTTCGGCCAGCGCCCGTTCCAGCACGGCCTTGGTGACCCGGGACAGTAACCCGTCCGGGCCGGGTAGCTCGACCCCCTCGGCTTGCGCCCTGCCCAGCAGCTGGTCGGCCAGCTGCTCGTCGATCAGCGGTGACGGGCGATCCGGCCGGCCGTCGTTCTTGCGTGGCACCATCGCAGTGTCTGTCATCACGTGTCCTTCCGCGAGCCGCATTCATGCGGCTCATCGTCAGGCCACGTCACTTACACAGTTGGTAGGACACGCCCTTCGAACCTGCGCACACGCCTCCGGAGAGGGTCGCCGTGCGTGACGCTGGCCAGCGCAAACGTGCGGGTTGGAGCCGCTGCGGGGCGTACATGGGGCACGGGCACGAGGTTCCGCCGGGATCTCTGTTCAGCGATGGTCTTCGTCGCGAGGCAGGAGCGTGAAACGGCCACCGCCGAGCGGGGTGACAGCGCGGAAGTCGCGGTCGTGGAAGGACAGCAGGCGGGTTGTACGGAACCGTTGCGCCAGGATGACAACCGAGGTGTCTGCCAGCCCGAGCTCAAGGTCGGTGTACTCGCTCTCCATCGTCTCCGGCGCCTTGGACTTTTTCGGCGTAGTCGTGCTTAATGTCCAGAGAAGGAACGTGGCCGCCTGCCGTCGCTGCAGTCGGCGACCCGCGAGCCTTCCGAGCTCCCACGGGCCCGTACGGAGTAAGGAGAGTCCGATGGCTTACGACGTCGCTGCTGACCCCAGCCTGGACCCGAGGCTGAAGGCGATGCTGGCTGGCATGCCGGTTGAAGGCGGCGGCGACGTCGATAGCCGCGAGACGATGATCGCCGAGGCGGACACCGAGCAAGCCAGGCAGCAGGCCGAGGTGTTTCGCGGCTTGATGGAGATGTGCGACACCGAGGCTGCCGCCCCGTCTGCGGGCCTTCGCGTCCACACCGAGAAGGTGATCTCCGAGCCTGATGGCAACTCCATCAACCTCCAGGTGGTCCGTCCCGACAACGACGAGACGCTGGCCTGCATCTACTACATCCACGGTGGCGGCATGATGTCGCTGTCGTGCAATGACGGCATGTATCGCGGCTGGGGCAAGATCATCGCTGCGAACGGTGTCGCGGTCGTGATGGTCGACTTCCGCAATTCGGTGGTCGCCTCATCGGTGCCCGAGGTCGCGCCTTTCCCGGCTGGGCTGAACGACTGCGTCTCCGGACTCAAGTGGACCGTCGGCAAACGCCGCGCATCTCGGCATCGACCCGGGCCGGGTCATCGTCGCTGGCGAGAGTGGCGGCGGCAACCTGACGCTCGCGACCGGCCTCAAGCTCAAGCAGGACGGCGAACTCGGCCTCATCAAAGGCCTGTATGCGCTGTGCCCGTACGTCCGCGGCGAGTGGCCGACTCCCGAGTGCCCGTCGTCGACCGAGAACAACGGCATTCTTCTCGACCTGCACAACAACCGCGGTGCGATGGGCTATGGCATCGAGGCGTTCGCCGAGCGCAACCCGCTGGCGTGGCCATCGTTCGCGACCGCCGCCGACGTGCAGGGATTCCCGCCGACTGTGATCAGCGTGAATGAGTGCGACCCGCTGCGCGACGAGGGCATCAATTTCTACCGGCTGCTTCTGAGCGCCGGTGTACCGGCCAGGGCGCGCCAGGTGATGGGCACCAGTCACGGGACAGAGATCTTCACGATCGTCTGCCCCGAGATCAGCCGCGATACCGCCCGCGACCTCGCCGCCTTCTGCAAAGGCCAGGGTTAACCCGACGGCGAGCGGCTGGAGGCTATCTGGCCCGCTGAGACGTCGCGCCGCCCAGCGAATTCAGCGGCGCGACGTGGATTTGGGAGCTTCATGGCTGGCGCTGTGACGTGCGCAGATGCGGGCTTGTGGTGCTTCGCTGGTCCGGCGTTCCGGGCCGGTTCGGGATCACGGTTTGCTGGGTCGCCTGAGTGTCGCGTGTCAGCCTGCCACCTCTCTTGCGGGACTCATACAAGCGATACCGCGCAGCCATCCCGAGGTGGGGCCTCACCTTAAGGCCAAGCACCTCCCGCTCCGGGTACTTGGTGAGGTCCGGGCGGCGCTCTCGCTAATTGCGTTGTCAATCCCGCGCCCAGCCGGTTGACTGCCGTCGTGCTCATTGAGACCTTCGATCCCGCCGCCGACCAGCAGCGGCTGCGTGCGTGCTACGAGATCGTGGAGGCCTGCGGCCGCCACGATGATCCCGACCTGCCCGGCTGGTCGTTCGGCGCTTTCTCGGCCGGCTGGGCGCACGGCTGGGGCACGCCGCACCAGGCCTGGCTGGCGCGCGGCGACGCCGGTGAGCCCGTTGGCTGCTACCTGCTGCTGCTGCCAGACAAGGACAACCTGACGACCGGATCGTGCTTGCTATTCATCGCGCCAGGAAGCCGCAGATCGGGGCACGGCCGCAGGCTGCTCGCGCACTGCGCCGAACAGGCGCGGCTGGCCGGCCGGACCCGGCTGCGAGCCGAGGTCACCGAGGACGGCCCAGGGACCTCGTTCGCCGTGTCGGCCGGAGCGAGCATCGGCATTTCCGAGGTCATCAGGGTGCTTGCTATCGAGGAAGGGCTGAGCGCCAGGCTTGCCACTCTCCGCGCCCAGGTCGAGGAGGCGGCCGGCGGCTACTCGCTGGTCTCGTGGCAGGACGCGACCCCGGAGGAACTCATTTACCACACCGCCGCGATCGAGGTGGCGATGCAAGACGCCCCGCGCGATCCCGGCGTGGAGCCGGATACCTGGGATGCTGACCGGATCAGGAAGATCGAGCAGCAAGAGCTCGCGTTCGGGCGGCGGACCTACTCGGTCGCGGCGCGGCATGACGACAGCGGCGCGCTGATTGCGCTGACTCAGATTGGCGCCGATCCCGGCGTGCCTGGCTGGGGCTTCCAGGCGATCACGGCGGTGCTGGCCGAGCACCGCGGGCACCGGCTGGGGCTGTTGCTGAAAGTAGTGAACCTTGAGCTTGTCCTCAGTCAGGAGCCTGGCCTGCACAGCATCGTTACCGGGAACGCGGGGCCGAACCAGCACATGATCGCCATTAACGAGCTGCTCGGGTTCCGGGTGAGATCGATACGTAGGAGCTGCGAGCTCGATCTGACCGGGCCCGCGAGCTGATCGGAGAATCCGCTGGCACGCGTGTGGCACGAGACAGACAAACCGACGACGGCGAGGAAGCACCCTTCCGGGGCCGCGACCGCCTGACCTGAAATAAAGGTTGAGCCCCAGCAGTGGGTGAGCGCACGACATAGTTCGCGGTTGTGTCGCGACGTAGTTCACACCTGGATGCCTGGGGGTGTGCGATGTCGCTGGCTCGGCTGGTTCTTGCGGCGGTGGTGGTTGAGGGCCGGAGCAAGAGCGAGGTAGCCCGCGAGTACGGGGTGTCCCGTCGCTGGGTGCAGAAGTTGACCGCCCGCTACCCGGCGGAGGGCGAGGCCGGGCTGGAACCGCGGTCCCGGCGTCCGCGTTGCAGCGCGCAGCAGGTCCCGGCCGAGCTGGAGGAGGAGATCGTCGGGCTGCGGAACAGGCGGCTTTTGCTGGCTCTCAGCCGCGTGGCCGTTCAGCGGTCGAATCCGCAAAGTCCCAGGTCAGCGGGGGAGTAGACCAGTTCGGAAAAGCGCCCCCAGCAGGATTCGAACTTGCACACGGCTCCGGAGACCACGTGCGGCAATGCAGCTGCGAGCCCCTGACCTGCGTAGACGTTGGGCTGAGGGATGCTGCTGGCCGTGTCCTCTCGCATCTCTCTCGCGGTGCTGTGGTGCGGTCGCCTCAGCCAGCGGCATGGCTGGTCAGGCCGTGCCACCGGCCCGTGAGTCGGCTGGCCTGTTTCTGGATCTTGTCCAGCTGAGTCTCTCGGCGGCCAGAGCAGCGCGGTCCCGTGGCGTCGGCTTCGCGCTGCTGGCTAGTTGCGGGAGGAACCGAGCACGGTGCCTGGGGCCAGTCAGGGCATGTCCGCTGTCGGGTCCTTCCAGTCATCGGGCGGCACGATCTTTGCCTCGATGTCGGCGTTCTCGCGGAGTAGGTATAGCAGGTTGGCGCCGTCAATGAGCTCGATGGGCTTGTTCTGAGCGAAATCGAAGCTGGCCTGCCCGTAGCCGGAGGTAGTAACGAGAATTCCCTTACTGGCGCCTTCGTTTTGCAGCGTTCCGAAAAGGTCTCGAACTGCTGAAACGCCGACTGTGTTCTTGTAGCGCTTAGCCTGTATGACCACTTTGCCGCCGAAGATCGGCCTGGGGTCCCAGGCGACGCAGTCGACGCCGCCGTCTCGTGACGGCCGGGTTTGCCGCGCCTCTAGTCCCATCTTCGTAAACAGATTCTGGATGAGGGCTTCGAACTCCGTGGGGGATAGCTCCATGAGATTCGGGCGCTCGTCAAGTTGCGACAAGGCATCGCTCTCGGCGACGAAGCGGGGGTCAACCATGCTGAACTCCAGTACCGGCCGGACTGGCACTAGCTCGGCTGGGCTTCTGGACACGCCAGCTGACAAGTGCCGGAGGCACGCCAGTGGCTCGACATGAGCGAGGTCAAGCTCCCCGAAGGTGTCGCGGGTGGCCCGCAGCGTGACGAGGCATGGCACTCGCCGGGACTTACTCGTGCCGTGTGCCGGACCCCTGATCGGTCAGCTCGGTAACAACGACGCGCAACCTCGTGCCGCATCGCTCGTGGCAACAATGCGTGACCCAAAGGTCAGAGCCGTGCGCAAACAACTAGCGGGCGCAAGTCCCAAGAAAGCACAGGCGCCCACGGGCCAGCCGATTAAGTTTGACGCCTGCGTCATCCCTCCAGGGGGATTACGAGACTATGAGGCGAGTTCGAGATAGCCACCAATGGGTACGACATCGTGACGCGACGGGACTGGGCGGCTTGTCGGGCAGTCGGGCATGGCCAGACCAGCGTCGCGACGGTTTGAATCGAACCGGCGTGTCCGGAGGCTCCACTTCGTGAGGAGAAGATGGAGCGGTGACACGTCGATCAAGCAACTACCCCCCGGAGCTGCGTGAGCGGGCGATCCGGATGGTCGCCGAGGTGCGGCCGGATTACCCCTCGGACTGGCCGGCGATCGTGGCGGTGGCCGGCAAGCTGGGCATCGGGTCAGCGGAGACGCTGCGCAAATGGATCCGCCGGGCCGAGGTCGATGCCGGGCAGCGGCCGGGCGTGACCAGTGAGGAGGCCGCGGAGATTAAGCGGCTGAAGCGGGAGAACGCCGAGCTGCGCCGGGCCAATGAGATCTTGAAGGCAGCTTCTGTTTTCTTCGCGGCCGAACTCGACCGGCCACACCAGCGCTCGTGAGGTTCATCGGCGAGCACAAGGACCGCGCCGAGGGCGGGCTGCGGTGGGGAGTCGAGTCGATCTGCGCAGTGCTGCGCGAGCAGGGCTGCAAGATCGCCCCGTCCACGTACTACGAGGCCATCGGCCGCGCGCCGTCGCCGCGGGCCCGCCGTGATGAGCTGCTCAAGCCGGCGGTCGCACGGGTGCACGCGGAGAACTACGACGTCTACGGTGCCCGCAAGGTCTGGCTGGCGCTGAACCGGGAGGGCACGCCGGTGGCCCGCTGCACCGTGGCGCGGCTGATGGCCCAGCTGGGGCTGCGCGGCGCCCGGCGCGGCAAGCGGGTCCGCACCACAATCGCGGACCCGGCCGCGGCACGGCCCGCGGACCTGGTGGGCCGCCGGTTCAGCCCGCCCGCCCCCGACCGGCTGTGGGTCGCCGACTACACCTACGTCCCGACCTGGTCCGGGATGGTCTACGTCGCGTTCGTCATCGACGCCTACTCCCGCCGGATCCTGGGCTGGCGGGCCGCCACCTCCATGCGCACCGCGCTGGTCCTGGACGCTCTGGAGCAGGCCCTGTGGACCCGGCGCCGCGACGGCCGCGACCTGGCCGGGCTGATCCATCACACCGACGCCGGGTCGCCCAATATACGTCGATTGCGTTCACCGGGCGGCTGGCCGCCGCCGGGGTCAGCGCCTCGGTCGGGACCGTCGGCGACGCCTACGACAACGCCCTCGCCGAGTCGGTCATCGGGCTGTTCAAGACCGAGCTGATCAAGCCCCGCGGGCCCTGGCGCACCGCAGAGCAGGTCGAGATCGCCACCCTCGAATACGTCGACTGGTTCAACCACCGCCGGCTCTACGAAGCCTGCGGAGACATCCCGCCAGCCGACCTCGAAGCCGCCTACTACAGTCACAACAGCGACCTCGCCGAGGTCAGCCTGTCAACAAAATGAGTCTCCGGACACGCCGGAGCGATTCAGTTCGTGCCGCAGTTGCTGGAGCAGTCACGGCACGCAGACCCGCACATGACAGTCTGTGGGGAAAGGAATCGGTCATGCCCAGCGTGGATTATCCGCCTGCTACCCCTGAAATCGGTGACCGTCGCCGGGAGCTCGCTCCGGCGATTCATCAGGCGTTCGACGCCTGCAGCAAGCAGGTGTTCGCCGACGGCGCCCTGCCCTCCAAGACCAAGCAGCTGATCGCCGTGGCCGCTCCGCACGTCACCCAGTGCCCGTACTGCATCCGGGGCCACACCAAGCTTGCGCGCCGGTCCGGCGCGAGCGACGAGGAGATCATGGAAGCCATCTGGGTCGCGGCCGAGATGCGCGCGGGCGGTGCCTTCGCGCACTCCACGGTGGCCCTGGACGCACTTCAAGAAGAGCGATCGCACTGAACATTGGGGGCCGATCACGGCCACCCAGTGCGCCCCTACTCTGGAGCAGATCGCGTAGAACGCCCCGGACGCTGGGCCACGGTGTTGCCGGTCAGGTCGAAGAACACTGCCTGCAGGAGCGGGCGACTCGACGTAGGCGAGCACGCCGGCGCAGACGCCGGGAACTCGAACGGGGAGCACCGGATGACGATGGTGTGGTGGGATCCTGCCGGATTCGCAGTGGACTGGGACTGGCGGCGGAACCTGACGGTGTGGACGTTCGCCGGGCCGCGTTTCACCTCCCGTTTTGACCTCAGGCTCGTGGAGCATGAGCTTGCGGCCCGGCCGGCTGGCGAGCGGCAGGCACGAGCTGCGGCGGGCCGGTGGTGGCGGGCGCGAGGCCGCTCCGAGGCGCTTGAACATGGACGGGAGCAGGGCTAGCGGGCTGGGCTGCTGCCCGCCGTCGGGCACGCCTGTCCCCGAGGCTGGGCCGGATGATCCGGCGGGGCGAGCGCATGGCCTGCAGGCTTGCCCTGGGCTGGGATGGAGAGGGTTTCGGCTGCTGACCGTCGGTCATGGCACGGTTTCGCGTGAGGAGTTCACGCGGCTCGTGCGGGGAGCGGGCGTCGAGCTGGTTGTCGACGTGCGCAGCGTGCCGGGCAGCCGCCGGTCCCCTCAGTTCGGCCGCGCGGAGATGCAGGTGTGGCTGCCCGGCGCTGGGGTCGGCTACCGCTGGGAACCGCGGCTGGGCGGCTTTCGCCGCCCGGCGTCGGACTCGCCGAACGTGGCGCTGCGCCATGCTTCCTTCCGCGGCTACGCCGATTACATGGCCGGCGACGTGTTCGGCGAGGCGCTGGCCGGGCTGGCCGCCGAGGCGACCCGGAAGGTCACGGCCGTCGTGTGCGCGGAGACGCTGTGGTGGCGCTGCCACCGGAGGCTGATCGCTGACGCCGCCGTGCTGCTGTGCGAGGCCGCCGTGTGGCACCTGGGCCATGACGGCAGGCTGACGCCGCACCGGCTGACAGATGGTCTGCGGCGTGGTGGTGCCGACCGCCTGGTCTACGACAATGGCTAGCCTGTCAGCGGGGCCAGGCGCGCCAGTTGTGCCTCCATGCCAGCGCACACCGTGTCCAGCAGCCGCCGGGTGCTCGCCTCGGCGGCTTGTG
The DNA here is from genome assembly GCA_963718765.1 of uncultured Actinomycetota bacterium. Taxonomy (GTDB): domain Bacteria; phylum Actinomycetota; class Actinomycetes; order Streptosporangiales; family Streptosporangiaceae; genus JAJYUU01. Next base: position 532,292 of record CAVQZV010000010.1, on the reverse strand, counting down.
ACTGCCGGTATCTGGCCCACTCGCAGACCTTGGTCAGCCGGGTGGTCAGGAGCTTTCGCGTGTCGTCGGGGCTGAGCAGCCGGGCGGAACCCAGTTCCGTGGCAGGTCATTTGCCAGCGAGCGCACGCGCCCGTCTGGCGCCACCCCGCGGCTGGCAAGATAACGGGCTACCAGCTCGGCCCAGGCTCGCCACTCCGCGGTGGCCTCGCTCAGCCACTCGGTCAGCTCAGCCGTTCCTTGTCCGGATAGAACCCAGCGAGCGTGGTCGCCTGCATTGGCCGACGACTCGGCCGAGCATATTTACCGCGAGGAGTTCGCACACGGCGGTATGTCCAGCGGGATGATCAGCCTGGAGACCTGGCGGCGGCGGCTGCTGCCCACACTTGTACAGCGCGCCACGACTCTCCTGTCGGCCTGACCGCGGCAGGAGCGGATCTTCAACGCGCCATCCGAGGCCGTATATGTATGCACGAGCGCAGGTCCACGCCCGCCCCGCAGGTGGTCCTTCTCGGTGGCCTGCCTGCGCCCAAGCGCGCGCCGACCCGTCGTTATACGGGTGATCTCTGTCAAGGGTGCTCCTGGCCAGATCCGCCTCGATGTTGTGAATCGTGCGGCGGGCCATCATCAGCTCCAGTGCTCGTCCTTGCTCAGGCGTATCGGTGATCAATGAGCCGAGCCACGCTCCGCCAGCACGCCCAGGGAGGCTGCGGCTGTGACGGTCCGGCGATTGGGGCAGGGCGGTCAGTTGTTGCGTTCCTGGAACGAATGCGGATAGCTGGCGTTCCGGATGGTGAGCATGGGGTCGGCGAACTCGATGCCGGGCGGCAGGCTTCCGGGCATGAACGCGAGCGACCGGTCGGCCTCCGGGCTGTTCGGCCCGACCTGGTCGATCACGATGTGACCGAGCGGGACGCGGTGCCGGTCGTCCGGCCAGGGAGTGGCGGGATCGTCGATGACGTCGGAGTCCTCGGCGATCTGGGCGTACCAGGTGAACCGCACCGGGTTGGCGGCGACCCGCGCGGCGAGTTCCTCCGACAGGTAGTCGGCGGACTTCGTCGACTCCTCGCCGGGGGCGAGGCTGTGCTCGCCGGCCTCGGGTATGAACTGGTACCGGACAAAACGGTTCCGGCCCTGGGCGTTGGTGAGCTGAACGGCGTTGACGGAGTAGAAGCTGGTGGCGGCCCAGCTCTGCGGCAGCTGGGTCTGGGTGGTCAGGAACGTCTTCGCCGTGGGATGGCTGCCGAGGAACTTCTCCAGTTCGGAACCGGGGGTCGGCTCCCCGCCGCTGCGGGCGATCGCCTGCAACAGCGCGCTGAAGTCGCTGGACGTTGAAACCGGGAATCCGTTGAAGCTGTGGCTGACGATGTCGGTGTCCGAGCCGTCGGGCATCAGGAACTTGATCGCGAAGCCACGGGGGTTGGCCTTGACCTCGGTGTCGGGGATATTCGGGAGACCGGTGAAGTCGGAGAAGCGGACGACCACCGGCACCGAGGGCTCCATGAAGAGCTGGGCGCGGCAGAGCTCCCTCGCCTCGGCGCTGGGGGTGTAGGTCCCCTGCAGAATGCGCCCCTTGGTGTGGACGGCACGGGCATGATGCTCGCCGAAGGCGGCGTGGAAGTCTTGGACGAGCTGAGCCGGGAGCCGCTCGGGAAGCTCTTCCTCAGCGACGGCTATGCGGTTGCCGGTGGCGGCCATCGAAGATCCTTTCGTCATGCTTCACCAGGGGACCAGAACTAGCCCTGAATCGGGCACGCGGTTCATCGCGTTCCCCCTCAGGCGTTACCAACTGTGGCTGTAATGTGCGGCGAAACTGGGGCGGTCAAACCCATGACGCATCTGGAGCTGGATGAAGACGGCGAGCAGAAAAGCATCCCCGGGCGGCATAAAACGCGCGCGATCGGATGAAGCCGGGCGGCACGGGGCGGAATGCACTAGGCGACGTTACCGGCGCAACGGGATGACCCGCATCCGCGGAGTCGGCGCGAACTACCGCGTGTCCCCGGCAGCCGGCCCGGTGTGCAGACTGCGCAGCACCGGCCAGCCGTGACGGAGAAGTCCGGCGAGCGCGAGGAGGCTCGCGGTGAATGCGGCCCACGTCCACACCCGGCCGAAGTCGGTGATCCCGGCAATGCCGGTGACCTGGCCGGCGGCGAAGCTGCAGGCGGCGTACATGCCGAGCGGAAAGACAGTTGCCCAGCGGCGCACGTCGTAGCCGAGCCGGGGCCTGAGCACCTCCGCGGTGACCAGCGCAGGCAGCCACGCCATAGCCAGGCACCAGAGCGCCAGCGTGCCGGTAGCGAGGGCCGAGTGCTGCTCGCTGAACTGCCGCAGCGCGGCGCCGGCTTCGGTGACCCTAGCAGCGGCCAGGGCGGAGATGGCAAGCGCGCCGCCAGCGACCCACTCGTCGCCGTGCCCGTTTACTAGCTCGCGCAGGTCGAAGCGGGCGGCGGTAAAGACGTAGAAGGCAAGCCCCACAAGAAGCGCGGCGACCGCAGCGGTCAGCAACCACCCGGCGCGGTAGCTGACCGCCAGGGTCGCGCCCAGTACAGCGAGGCCTTCAGTGGCAACGCTCAGGACAAAGGACAACCCAACCGTCGGGGTCTTCCAGTGCCGTAGCACCGGCACCATCACGAGTGCCCACCACACTCCCGACAACGCCAGGAACGCCGTCGCGGCCGCGTGGTAATCCTGCAGGGCGAACCGGGTGCCGAGCACCGCGGTGCCAGCCACGCCCGTGAACGCAGCGGGCGAGCGGGCCTCGCGCACGAAACGATCACGCCTGTACGCCAGCCGCACACCGAGCACCAGACAGACGGCTGCGGCGAACCAGAGCATGATGGCCGACAGAACCCGCTGGTGGTCTGAGTACAGATCGATAGAGACGATACCGGCGCCCATGACGACCGCCCACGATGCGGGGGGGATCTCATCCAGCACCCGCTTCAAGCCGGGCAGTCCGGCAACCGAGGACGGCCCCGCCGGGCCATCCCTGCTCCCCCTCACCCCGTTGGCCTGCCGTGACTCAGGACTCATGGCCATGGCTCCCGTCATAGCTCTCACAAGGGCGGTGCCCGTTTCGACGTGCCGGGGGCGATGCCAGCAGCAAGAACTGGAGCGGCAGGGGACGCGGGTCGCAGCCTTGTTGCCGCCTGCCGACGGGACGGAAGACCTAGCTAACCGCGGGGGCGGCACACACCTGCAGCACCGGGCGCCGACACAGCAGCGGGGCTATGCAGGCCCCACTCGGTGGGGACCAGGCCGGTCTCACTACTATCTCTCCCCACGCCCGACCAGCGCATGCAGCCGCTGTCCGCCTTCCGCCGGCTACCAGGCAGTTCGCTTGGGGTGCCGGCGGCGGTCCTGCCGGTCGGAGCGAACTACGTCGACGACCCGGACACTTCACTCCCCGCTAGCAGCCAGAACCGGCAGATCTGAGCTCGACGAGATGTCCGCCCCGGATCGCAAACAGCCGCGCAGAGTCGGCAGGGAGTGTGTGGGTTGTGCCGCCCGCCTTTACCGCCCGCGGTGACATAGCCGGGCGTAAGGTTGGGTCCCGGTCTGGCGACGAATTAATATGCCAGGCGGCGCATAGGCATGCCACCCGGCAACACTCTCAATTCGGCACGACAGGGCGTCTGCCGATGATCTCTTGGCTTGTTCGGTCTGGTGCGCCGCGATCACTTGAGCCTTGCGCTACCGGTGTCTGTCAGCACTGTGGAGCACGCTGGCGGCAGGGTCAGTTTCGCCGGTTTCTCTCGCAGGTCTATCGTGATCAAGCTCGACCGGGCCTGGCTGGAGCTGGTCCGGTTGCCGGTAAAAGGCCGGTGACCAGCGGATTTCCGTTTGCCTGATCGAGCACTCTGAGCTAATGAATAAGTAGTTCGAATTATTTCTTCTACCTGCGCCCCCAGCAGGATTCGAACCTGCGCACACGGCTCCGGAGGCCGTTGCTCTATCCCCTGAGCTATGGGGGCTGGCACAACACGCATATCACGCCGGCAGGCACTGAGCGAACGCGCAGCTACCGGCGGCAGTCAGCGTACCAGGACAGCCGCCGGCCCGCCGAGGAGCCGATCTGCACGCTCCGGCACTCACTCGCGGCCCGGAGCCGATAGCCTCGCGCCGTGATCCACCGTCCGCTCGGCCGCGTGCTTGTTGTCGATGACGACGAGGTCATCAGGCACCTGATCGAGGTTAACCTCACGCTCGAGGGGTTTGAGGTGGTAACCGCGGTTGACGGGCAGGACTGCATAGACAAGGCCGCCGTGGTGAAGCCCGACGTCATCACCCTGGACGTGATGATGCCGCGGCTGGACGGCTGGGTTACGGCCACCCAGCTGCGGAGCAACCCGGAGACCGCAGGGATCAAGGTCGTCCTGATCACTGCCCGCGCCCAGGAGGACGACCGGAATCGCGGCGAGCAGATCGGCGTCGATGCCTACCTGACCAAGCCGTTCGATCCAGCGGAGATGATCAGGGTGGTGCGCACCCTGGCCGGCGCCTCCGGCAGTGCCCGGACTGAGTCCGAGTGAGCCCGGCCGAGCTGGACTCCCGCCGGACCCGACGCCCGTAGCCTGAGCTCGTGATCCTCGCTGATCTCGACCAGGAACTTGCCGCTTGGATAGCTGCCGCAGTCGCCGACGGCACGCTTCCGCCAGGCGCCGCAGTCGCCCCCGTCCGGACCTGGCGTCGCGCCCCTGACCAGAATCCGGCGAGCTTCGCCACGTCGATCGCGTTCGAGCTCGCCGCCGCCACCGGCCGTCCGCCGGCTCGGCTCGCCGCGAGCCTGGCCCGGCCGCTCCGGCGGCTGCCGTGGATCGTCGCCGCCGAGCCGGCCCGCGACGGCTACCTGACGATCACCGTGACCCCCCGCGCGCTCGGCCGGGCAGCAGCCCGCCTCGCCACCGGCGGGCCCGCCGCAGCCGTCGGCAACCAGCTCCTCGGGGACACGATGGCTCCAGTCCCGCCCTGGCCCGATCCGGCCGCGGCGTCGACGTGGCGGCACGCCTGGCTGAACCACGCAGCCGCCATGACCGGTCGTCTCACGCAGGTGGCGGGCGCTCCCGGCATCGCCACAACAATCAGAGGGGAACGGGGGAAACCTAGCGCCGGTGTCGCCCCAGCCTCGCGGCAGTCAGAGGCTGATGCCGCGGAGCGCGGGAATCCTGGCGCCGGCGTCGCCCCAGCCTCGCGGCAACCGGTGGCTGATGCCGTCGCCTGGTTCGGCCTGCCGGCAGTCCGCTACGGGCTCGCGCGCACGTCACCCGGCCGTGTCGCTGAGCTCGGTCGCGTGCTGCTCCGGCCCGGCGCCGCCGGCCCGGACCCGCTCTACCCGGTGCGCCAGGCCAACGCCAGTGCCGAGTCCACGCTGCGCTGGGCTGCCGACCTGCACCTGCTGCCCGGCGACCCGGCTGACCTGCTGCCTTCGCCAGCCGAGCAAGCCCTGCTCGGCCTGCTGCCATGGCTGCCCGTCCGGGTCGCAGCAGCGGCCGCGCGTGGTCGGCCAGACGAGCTGCCGTTTTTCCTCGAGGCGGTGTCCGACGCCTGGCTGGCGGTCCGCCTAGCTGCTCCGGCACTGCCATTCGGCGGCCGCGCAGCGCCGGCCGGGCCGGCGGTCGCCGGCGCCCGGCTGACCCTCGCCGGCGCCGTGCGGGCAGTGCTGGCCTGCGGGCTCATGCTGACCGGCGCGGGTCCGTGCGAGCTGCACGATTGAATCGGCGGCGAAACGGGTAACGGTTGCCTTGTAAGCCCCCTTGTTTGATCCAGCCCTCGCTCGCCCCGGGTTGCTTCGCGCCACGATCCGCGCTGGCGCGAGCGTACCTGCGTGCGTGCGCAGCGGCTGTTAGCCATCCGGCTCAGGCTCGCCACTGACGTCCTGCCAGGCCGGAGAGAGCCAAAGGAATGTCGTGGGCCGAGTTGGTGTTAAGCTGGATGCCGCACCAGATGCCCCGCCCCGGGGACAGGTGCCTGTTCGTGCTCTTTCCGCTCGTCATTCCAGCGCTCGGCGGCGCACGATCTCGACATTCATCTGCCCATCGCGGGAGTTCCTGGTTTGCCTGGCCCTCGCCAAGGACCTGGTCAGCGACGACCCTTGCGGCATCATGCCGTGGCCGGGATGGCCTGCTAGCTGCGCTAACGGGTGGCGGTGGCAGAAATCAACACGACAGCGGGCTAACCGGCGCAACCGCCGCGACCCGCACCTCGGAAGGACCCTTTGTGAGCGAACCCCTGGACCTGTTCTCAGCTGAGGATGGGGAATCTGTCGGCCTGCCCCACCCGGCTGGTCAGCCCGACGGCACCGCAGTTCTCCCCGGCAATTCCGTAGCGCTCCCAGGGACTTCCCACGAGCCGGCTAGCGCGGTACGCTCCTGGCCGGATGCCGCTCCGGCTGCTACCGCCAGTGACGCCGTTAGCGTGACCGTGCCGGGCAGCGCTGGCGCCCGGCCTGGGGGACTAGCAGCGATGCTGCTGCCGGATCTTCAGCGAGTCGCTCAGTCGCTCGGCATCACCGGCACGGCGCGGATGCGCAAGGGGCAGGTCATCGCGGCTATCGAGGAGAGACGGCAGCACGAGCCGCAGGAGGCTCGCACCGCGAGTCGCAGTCACGATGACCTCCGCGCACGGGACCAGGTAGCCCAGGATCAGCGGCCGCAAGCCAGCCTGATCGAGACTTCCGACAATCCAGTCCAGCGGGATGTGCCTGCGGGAGCCGGCGCTAACCGCACCTTTGAGCAGGACGCCATGGAATCGCAGACATCGACACAGCCAGGGCTCGGCGCGAGCAGCGCCACGGGGATCGGCGAGGCGACGCACGCAGTCGGCATCGGTAGCGGGCCGGCCGCCGGTGCGGCGTTCGCCGACGCCACGAGTGCGGTGAACGGGCCCGTGCGCGAGGACGCCCAGCAGGCTGCTGGTGACGGCCAGCGCCCGGAGCGGCGTCGTCGGCCTAGCCAGCGCGCCCAGGACGGCGCCGGCCAGACCCGCGTCGCGAGCGACGGGCAGGACCAGGAGGTGTCCGGGTCCGGCCGTGAGCAGCAGGGCGGCCGTGACCAGCAGGGCGGTCGTGACCAGCAGGGCGGTCGTGACCAGCAGGGCGGTCGTGACCAGCAGGGCGGTCGTGACCAGCAGGGCGGTCGTGACCAGAGCAGCCGCGGCGATGACGACCGCGACGGCAGCAGCAGTCGGCGCAGCCGGGACCGCTACCGCAACCGCAATGGCGGCAGCAGGCGGCGGGAACGTGGCGTCGGCGGCTCCGAGGCTGAGCCAGTGATCAGCGAGGACGACGTGCTGATCCCGATCGCTGGCATCCTCGACGTACTGGATAACTACGGTTTCGTGCGCACCACCGGCTACCTGCCGGGGCCGAACGACGTGTACGTCTCGCTGTCGCAGGTTCGCCGGTACGGCCTCCGCAAGGGCGACGTGATCGAGGGTGCTATCCGCCAGCCGCGCGAGGGCGAGCGCCGGGAGAAGTTCAACGCCCTGGTCCGCCTGGACAAGATCAACGGGCTGGACCCCGAGGAGAGCAAGAGCCGGCCGGAGTTCAACAAGCTCGTCCCGCTGTACCCGCAGGACCGGCTCCGGCTCGAGTCCGACCCGACCAACATGACCACCAGGATCATCGACCTGATCTGCCCCATCGGCAAGGGCCAGCGCGGCCTCATCGTTTCGCCGCCGAAGGCGGGCAAGACGATGATCCTGCAGGCCATCGCCAACGCCATTACCAAGAACAACCCCGAGACTCACCTCATGGTCGTTCTGGTCGACGAGCGGCCCGAGGAAGTCACCGACATGCAGCGCACGGTGAAGGGCGAGGTGATCCACTCGACCTTCGACCGGCCGGCTGAGGACCACACCACGGTCGCCGAGCTGGCGATCGAGCGGGCCAAGAGGCTGGTCGAGATGGGCCACGACGTGGTCGTACTGCTCGACTCCATCACCCGGCTCGGCCGCGCCTACAACCTGGCCGCCCCGGCCAGCGGCCGGATCATGTCCGGAGGCGTCGACTCGACCGCGCTCTACCCGCCGAAGCGGTTCTTCGGCGCCGCGCGCAACATCGAGCACGGCGGGTCACTCACCATCATGGCCACGGCGCTGATCGAGACCGGCTCGCGTGCCGACGAGGTGATCTTCGAGGAGTTCAAGGGCACCGGCAACATGGAGCTGCGGCTCCGCCGAGAGCTGTCCGACAAGCGGATCTTCCCGGCCGTGGACGTGGACGCGTCCAGCACCCGGAAGGAAGAGCTGCTGATGTCGCCGGAGGAGCTCAGGATCGTCTGGCAGCTGCGTCGGGTGCTGCACGCGCTCGACCCGCAGCAGGCGCTCGAGCTGCTCATGGACCGGATGAAGGGCACCAAGAGCAACGCGGAGTTCCTCCTGGTGGTCCAGAAGACCTCGCCCTCGGCCTGACACAGGCCGGGAATGCGCGCCGACCTGCGCACGTTCCACGACCTGGCACACTGGTAAGCCACTACTGAATGCGGTACCGGTTCACGCCCGCCCAGGGGCGCGGCGACCCGGCGACCGCGGGAATCAGGAGTAACCACATGAAATCCGGAATTCACCCGGAGTATGTAGACACCACGGTGGTCTGCAGCTGCGGTAACACTTTCAAGACCCGGAGCACGGCTAAGAACGGCGTCATCCACGCCGACGTCTGCTCAAGCTGCCACCCCTTCTACACCGGCAAGCAGAAGATTCTCGACACCGGCGGACGAGTCGCGCGGTTCGAGCGCCGGTTCGGCAAGAAGGCTGCAGGCGGCCGCTAGCCCACGCGAGCCCGTTCCCTTCCCTGCGGGCCGGGGGAAGGGAACGCGCGCCTGTCCGGCCATCTGTACGCATATCGATGAGGGAGGTAGGCGGTGTTTGAGCGGCTTGCCGATCTGGCCGCTGAGCACGCCACGATCGAGCGGGATCTGGCCGACCCGGCGGTCCATGCCGACCAAGACCGGGCCAGGACGCTGGGCCGCCGGTACGGCGAGCTCACGCCCATAGTCCAGGCCTACGCGCAGTGGCAGCAGGTGTCGGGTGACGAGGCGACCGCGCGCGAGCTCGCGCCAGAGGATGCCTCGTTCGCCGCCGAGGCAGACCAGCTGGCTGCCCGCCGCGCCGAGCTGGAGCACCGTCTGGCCGAGCTGCTCGTTCCGCGCGACCCGAACGACAGCAAGGACGTGATCCTCGAGGTCAAGGCCGGGGAGGGCGGCGAGGAATCGGCCTTGTTCGCCGGCGACCTGCTGCGCATGTACCTGCGGTACGCCGAGCGGCACGGCTGGAAGACCGAGGTGCTCGACTCCACCCAGACAGGACTCGGCGGCTATAAGGACGTCACGGTCGCCGTCAAAGCGAGTGGTGACGAGGGTGCCTGGTCGAGTCTGAAGTACGAGGGCGGCGTGCACCGGGTCCAGCGGGTGCCGGTCACTGAGTCACAGGGCCGGATCCACACTTCAGCCGCCGGCGTGCTGGTCATGCCCGAGGCGGACCCGGTCGACGTGACCATCGATCCAGCTGATCTGAAGGTGGATGTGTTCCGCTCGACGGGACCAGGCGGCCAGAGCGTCAACACCACCGACTCGGCAGTCCGCATCACCCACTTGCCCACGGGCCTGGTGGTCTCCTGCCAGAACGAGAAGAGCCAGCTCCAGAACAAGGAGCAGGCCATGCGCGTGCTCAGGGCGAGGCTTCTCGCGATCGCCCAGGAGCAGGCGGACGCCGAGGCCGCGGCGCACCGCCATAGCCAGGTGGCGACGGTCGACCGGTCTCAGCGGGTGCGCACCTACAACTTCCCGGAGAACCGGATATCTGATCACCGGGTCGGCTTTAAGGCCTACAACCTGGACCAGGTGATCGACGGCGACCTGGATGCGGTCATCGCGGCGCTGGTCGATGCCGATCGGGCAGGAAAGATTGCCGCTGGCGGGGGACTGACGATGGGCGGACCGATCGCGACGTGAGCCTGCTGCTGGACGAGATCGCCCTTGCTGCGGCGCGGCTCGCGGAAGCGGGGGTCGAGTCGCCGCGGAACGACGCGGAGGTGATCGCGGCATGGTTGCACGGTGTGCCGCGCATGGAGCTGCACGTGGTGCCGGATGCCGGGTTTGACCCGCGATTCTGGGATGAGGTCGCGAGGCGTGAGGCAAGAGAGCCGCTTCAGCACATCACGGGCGTCGCCTACTTCCGTTACCTGGAGCTTGCCGTGGGGCCGGGGGTGTTCGTGCCCCGGCCGGAAACAGAGGTCATGACTGGCTGGGCGATCGACGCCCTGGCCGAGATGGACGTGGCCGAGCCCGTGGTCGCCGACCTGGGCACCGGGTCAGGCGCGATCGCGCTGGCCATCGCCCAGGAGGTGCCGCGGGCCCAGGTGCACGCGGTGGAGGCCGATCCGCTGGCGTTCCAGTGGGCGTCGCGGAACGTGGCGCGGGTGGCGGAGGCGGCGCCGCACACGGCCGGGCGCGTGACGCTCTGCGCGGGAGACTTCGGCTCGGCGCTGCGCGATCTGGATGGCCAGGTCGACCTTGTCGTCAGCAATCCGCCGTACATCCCGCTCGGCGCGGCGGTACCGCCGGAGGTGGGCGAGTACGACCCGGCGACTGCGCTGTGGGGCGGCGCCGACGGCATGGACGCGGTCAGGGTCGTCGAGCAGACCGCGGCGAGGCTGCTGCGACCGGGCGGCCTGGTCGGTGTCGAGCATGGCGCGCAGCAGGGCGCCGATGTGTACTGGGTGTTTGCTGACGCCGGGTGGAAGGGCACCCACAACCATTCCGACCTCGCCAGGCGCGATCGCTTTGTCACGGCGGCCCGACAGTGAGCACGAGCCAGCCATGGCAGGATGATCAGCCATGAGTGCCTGGTTTGACTGCGCCGATGAGGCTCAGCGTGCTGCCGGACTCGCTGCCGCCACGACCGCCGTTCTCGCTGGAGAGCTCGTCGTGCTTCCCACTGACACGGTGTACGGGGTCGGGGCGGATGCCTTCAGCCCCGCCGCCGTGCAGCGGCTGCTCGCTGCCAAGGGCCGCGGCCGGGACATGCCGCCGCCTGTGCTGGTGGGCTCGGTGCGAGCGGCTAATGCACTGGTGGAAGACATGGGGCAGGACGGCCAGAAGCTCATCGGCGAATTCTGGCCGGGCGGCCTCACCATCGTCTGCCGGGCGACGAGGTCGCTGAGCTGGGATCTCGGCGACACCAAGGGGACAGTGGCAATCCGGATGCCGGAGGACGCCGTCGCGCTTGACCTTCTCCGGGAAACCGGGCCGATGGCGGTGAGCAGCGCGAACCTGACGGGTGCCGTCGCGGCGACGACGGCCGAGCAAGCCAGGGAGCAGCTCGGCGAGTCCGTGTCGATCTACCTGGATGGCGGGACAGCTCCAGGCGGCGTGGCATCGACAATCGTCGACCTGACCGGCCCCACTCCGCGCTTGCTGCGCCGGGGGGCCATCTCTGTCGGGCGGCTGCGCGAAGTCGCCGGCGTGGTGGCCGGGGCGGATGCCGGCCAGCCATGAGCCAGCGGGATTTCGGCCTGGTGCTGGCCGGCTCACGAGACGTCGGCATGAGACGTGCCGACGGCGGGGAGTGCCCTAGAGTGGCGGTAATGCCCTTCGACCCCGGACCGACCCGGTGAAAGACTACCTGCTCACGCTGCTGGTGGCGGCTGCAGTCACCTACGTGCTGACGCCGCTCGTCCGCCGGTTTGCCACCTCGATCGGCGCGATCAAGGAAGAAATCCGGGATCGGGACGTCCACACCGCTCCTGTCCCGCTCATCGGCGGCGTGGCCATGTACGGCGGCCTCGCGGCCGCGCTGCTCGTCGCCAACCAGATCCCGCAGCTGCACGCCGCCATCGCGAACACCGGTATGGTGGCGGGCCTGCTGGCGGCCGGCGGACTGCTGGTGGTCATCGGGATCATCGACGACCGCTGGGGGATGAACGCCCTCACGAAGGCGGCCGGCCAGGTCGCGGCTGGTGGCATCGTGGTCGCCACCGGGACGCAGCTCAGCTGGCTGCCGCTGCCCGGCGGCAGTGGCCGGATCTTCGTGCCGACCCCGGACCAGCAGACACTGCTCACCATCCTGATCGTGGTCGCGACGATCAACGCGGTGAACTTCATCGACGGCCTGGACGGTCTCGCCGCCGGAATCGTGGCGATCGCGGCGATGTCGTTCTTCGCGTACTACTACTCGCTCACCAAGCTGGCCGACATCAGCTCTCTCGCCGCTCCCGCGCTGGCCTCCGCGGTGCTGATCGGGATATGTCTCGGCTTCCTGCCGCACAACTTCGCCCCTGCCAAGATCTTCATGGGCGATACCGGGTCCATGCTGCTCGGGCTGGTGCTCGCTTACGCGCCGATCTCGAGCATCAACTCGCTCGACCCGGCGCAGCTAACCAGCTCGATCAACCGGTACCCGGTGATCATGCCGCTGCTGCTCCCGGCGCTACTGCTCGTGATCCCGTATGGTGACATGCTGCTGGCCGTCGTGCGCCGCACCAGTGCAGGCCAGTCGCCTTTCGCAGCTGACCGCAAGCATCTGCACCACCGGCTGCTCGACATCGGGCACTCGCAGCGCGCCAGCGTCCTGATCATGTACCTGTGGGCAGCGGCATTCTCCGGGACGGTGGTGTGGTTTTCCATCACCAAGACCGAGGTGCCGCGCGCCGAGAACCACCATGGCGAGCCTGTCATCGTGTTCGTCGTCATCACCGTCGTGGCAGTGGTGGTCCTCCTGCTGCTGTCCGTGCCCTGGCGGCACTGGGGCGAGCGGGCTCGCGCGAGGAAGTCGCCAGCCGTCGCTTCGACTGCGCCGGCGCCTGGGATCGCGGTCGGCGCGACCGCGCGGCAGCCCGGTCCATCCGACCTCGTCTCGGCGGGTGCTGCGGCGCGGTTGGCGGGACGGACAGGTGTCCTGCGGGCGCCAGCCGGGCAGGCGCCGGGCGGAAAGCTGGCCGGGGGCGCCATCCCAGACGGTGACGCGCAGCCAGCGGACGCCCCGCCGGACGGCGCTCGGTCCCGCGAGGAGCCGCCGCAATCGGGCTGGCACAGCGGCGACGGCGCGGGCGCATCGGCCTGGTACGCCCGGCCCGAGCCACCCGGCAACGGGCAGCACGGGGGAGATGCAAGCCGAGCCGACGGCTCGGCTGCTGACAACGGTCGGCCTACGGATCGGTGGCAGGGTGGCGAGGCGGAGCGTGGCAACGGGCTGCCTGCGGATCGGTGGCATGGTGACGACGAGGCGCCTGGCAACGGGCTGCCTGCGGATCGGTGGCAGGGCGGCGCGGGCTGGGCCGGCAACGGGCGGTCGGCCGGCTTTGAGGGTGCTGGCAACAGCAGTCGGGCGGGCCTCGATCGCGGTGATAACCAGGGCAGGGCCGCAGACGAGCAGGCGGACGGCGGTCCTCGCCGCTCGATCGTCGGAATAGTGCCGCCAGCGAGTGACTGGAGCTGGTTCGGCCCGGCTCCGGGCAGCAACCCGGAAAGCCGCGACCGCTGACGGGCGTTTGTCGCGATTGACGCGTCTGCTTCGGGCATTAGGTCGCCGAGTGCCGACAGCCTTAGTGTTTCATGACATTCCGCGACCGTTATGCGGCATTCGTTTCCCTGAAGCTGCTGGGGTCCGTTCGGCGCGCCCGACGGCCGCGGCGGGAACCTGCCCAGTCGGCGCGGGCCGACGCGACGAGCCAGCCCGCACAGGCGTCATGTAGCCGGGCGTTACGAGTTCGCGGCCAATCCTTGACACTGCGATGACACGCACGTGACCTGGGGTTTTGCGAGACGTGACGTGGGATTCGTCACGATCGGTGACCTCGTGCACAGGCTCGCCGGACAGCTTGTGATATCTTTCACGAGCACCCGATAACAGGTCGGGGCGTGGCCCGTGATACGTTGCGCACACGTGGCCAGAAGGCCCAGAGCGCAGCTTCGCCGGACGCTCGCAGCAGACAAGCGTCGCTTGAGTGACAACGGCCAAGCGCGCGCCGAGAAGAGCATCCGGAGTAGCCCAGACAATGTCGGCGCAAATCGCCTCGATGGCGCGGCGATCCGCACTCATGACGTCCGCGGTGGCGGCTGTCATGCTGGCGATCAGCGCGCTCGTAGGCGGAGGTAAGGGCGCGATCGGCGCTGCCATCGCCATTGTCGTGGTCGCGGCGTTCTTCGGCCTGACCGTCGTCGCGCTCGCCTGGGCGGCGAAGTCCGGTGCGCAGGCGATGATGCTGGCTGGCCTAGGCACCTACGTCTTCAAGATCCTGGTCTTGCTTTTTCTCGTGGGCCGTTTCCAGGACAGCACTGCGTTCAACGCGTGGCTGTTCGGCCTTACTGCCATCGTTCTCGTCCTGGTCTATGACATCGCCCTCGCGGTGACGTTCAGCCGGACGAAGATGCTCTATGTCGAGCCGGACGGAGAACGATGACCCGTGGCCGCGACATGGATCCCGGACGGCAGATGGCGGCCCGCGGCAGATGCTGCGCGCGGCGACGAGCTCCGGGAACGCGGGCATGACTGGCGGCGGCGGGCCCACGCAGGAACCGCGTCCGTTGCAGGAAAGAGACGGCTGGCGCATTCTCAGCTATCTGTTCGGCGGCATGATCCTCTACGGCGGGATCGGCTGGCTCGTCGGCCGGTGGACCGGGATCTCGTTTCTGTTCCCGATCGGCATGCTGCTCGGACTCGGACTGGCCATCGCGATGATCATCTTCCGGTTCACAAGGTCCTGACCTGCCCGGATTCATCAGTGTTGTCCATACCGGTAACCCCGGGTCGCGCCGGGCTGCGAGCCTACGCGAAGATGACTGATCCTGACCTGGGGCGGACTGCGCAGACTATGACCGCCTGCACGCGACAGCCCGGAGGGGTAAGCCGGTGAACCACGTCCTGGCGATTGAGGCCGCGAAGTGCGGTACCAACTCGCACATCTTCTCTGGCTGTGGTTTCCCGGCGCCTTCGATTGAGGACTTCTACTTCACCCCGCTGTTCAGCATCGGCAGGTTCCACTACGACAAGGGAATGCTGATCATCACGCTCAGCACGATCATTGTCGTCGGCTTCTTCTGGTTCGCGTTCCGCAAGCCGAAGCTGGTGCCGCGCGGGGCGCAGAACGTCGCCGAGATGGGCATCCTGTTCGTCCGCGATCAGATCCTGCGGCCCCAGCTTGGCGTCCGCGGCGACAAGTGGCTGCCCTTCATCACCTCGCTGTTCTTCTTCATCTGGATCAACAACATTTTCGGGATACTCCCGATCTTGTACTTCCCGTCGATGTCGAAGTACGGCTATCCGCTGGTGCTCACCATCATGGTCTGGTGCATCTACATGTTCCTGGGCATGAAGATCCAGGGCGCCTTCGGTTACTTCAGGAACATGGCGGTGCCGGCTGGTGCCCCGTGGTGGATTCTGCCGCTGCTGGTTCCGATCGAGCTGTTCTCCAACATCCTGGTCCGGCCGTTCACGCTGTCGGTCCGGCTGTTCGCCAACATGCTGGCCGGACATGTCCTGCTGCTCGTGTTCACGCTCGCCACCTGGTACCTGCTGACGGCGTCGTACGCGCTGGTGTTCTCGGCCGCGTCGTTCATCGTCGTCATCCTCATTACCGGGCTCGAGGTGCTGATCCAGGCGCTGCAGGCCTTCATCTTCGCGACCCTGACCGCTACCTACATCGCCGGCGCGTACGAAACTGCGCACTGAGCCGACCTCAATAAAGGAACAGCCGGCGTCGTGGCCGGCCTGACAAGAAGGAATACTGCAATGCAGCTCGCGATGCACGTGCATCACCTGCTCTACGTGGCCGCCGGGTCAAATGTCCCGCAGCCGTTCCGCCTCCAGAACCTCGGTGCGCTGACATACGGCCTCGCGGCCATCGGCCCGGGCGTCGGCATTGGCCTCATCTTCGGCAACACGATCCAGTCGATCGCGCGTCAGCCGGAGGCAGCGGGTCGGGTCACCGGCCTCATGTGGATCGGCTTCGCGCTGACCGAGTCGCTCGCCCTCATCGGCATCGCAGTTCCGTTCTTCATCAAGTAGCACCCCCGGAAGAGGTAGCCGCCCATGTTGCACCCGCTAGCGGCAGCAAGCTCGCCGAACCCGCTCGTTCCCAACTGGGTCGAGGTCATCGTCGGCGCGATCGGCTTCTTCATCGTCTTTGGCGTGCTCTGGAAGGTGCTGCTGCCGAGGATCACCAAGACGCTGCAGGAGCGGACTGACGCCATCGAGGGCGGCATCGAGCGGGCCGCCCGCGCAGAGGCAGAGGCGGAGCGGCTGGCCGAGCAGTACCGCGCCCAGCTCGCCGAGGCCAGGCACGAGGCAGCCAGGGTCCGCGAGGAGTCCAGGGAAGAGGGCGCGCAGATCATTGCCCAACTGCGCGAGCAGGCCCAGGCCGAGGCGGCCCGGATCATGCAGGCTGCCCAGGCGCAGATCGCGGCGGACCGTCAGCAGGCCTTCGCCTCGCTCCGGACCGAGGTGGGGACTCTGGCCGTCGAGCTCGCGAGCAAGATCGTCGGTGAGTCGCTCGCCGACGAAGCCAGGCAGAGCCGGGTCGTCGACCGGTTCCTGGCCGAGCTGGAGACAGCCGAGGGCGCGCCGTCAGGAGCCAGGGCATCGTCATGAGGGGAATCAGCAGGGCGTCGCTCGCCGAGGCGGAGCAGCGGATGGAGCCGCTGACCGCCGAGCCGGCAGCCGCGGCCGGGCTCGGGAACGAGCTGTTCGCCGTCGCAGGCGTGCTGGCCAGCCAGCCCGCGCTGCGCCGCGCCCTCAGCGACCAGTCCCGCCCGGCCAGCGCGCGCGGTGCGCTGGCCACCTCGGTGCTGGCAGGCAAGATCAGCGACGACGCCGCACGCCTGGTCGCGGCGGTGGCCGCGGCCCGCTGGTCGGCCGCGGGCGACCTGACCGATGCGGTCGAGCAGCTCGCCGTGCAGGCTGTCGTGGCGGCGGCTGATGCTGAGGGCCACCTGGACGACCTCGAGGACGAGCTGTTCCGGTTCGGGCGGATCGTGGCCAGCACGCCTGAGCTGCGAATCGCGCTGACCAACCCGTTCGTCTCGCCGGAGGCGAAGCGCGAGCTGCTATTCAGCTTGCTGGAGGGCAAGGTGACGGCCGAGTCACTGCGGCTGATCACCGAAGCGGCGGTCGGCCCGCTCGGACGTAGCCTGGACGTGAGCCTGGAGGAGTACGCGCGGATCGCGGCGCGCCGCCGCGAGCGCCTGGTCGCTGAGGTGCACGTCGCGGTTCCGCTGACTGACGAGCAGCGGATCCGGCTCGCCTCGGCGTTGTCGGCGGCGTACGGACACCAGGTGCACCTGAACGTGGTGATCGACCCGAAGGTGGCGGGCGGCATGACCGTGCGGATCGGCGACGAGCTGGTCGACGGCAGCGTGGCGACCCGGCTTGCCTCAGCCCGGCGCCGGCTGGTGGCGTGAGCATGAACAGTGAGGGCGCTCCGATGCCCGACGAGACCGCAGAGAACGACCAGCAAGGGCCGGCCGCAAGCCAGGCACCAGCCGAGACCAAGAAGGACGTAAGGAAGATGGCGGAGCTGACAATCCGGCCGGAAGAGATCCGGGACGCGCTGGAGCGTTTCGTTGCGGCGTACGAGCCGGGAGCCGCCGCGACCGAGGAGGTCGGGGCGGTCGTCGAGTGCGGCGACGGCATTGCGAGGGTTTCCGGCCTTCCGTCGGCCATGGCCAACGAGCTGCTGGAGTTCGAGGACGGCACCCGCGGCATCGCGCTGAACCTCGACGTGCGCGAGATCGGCGTGGTCGTGCTGGGCCAGTTCAGCCAGATCGAGGAGGGCCAGCGGGTCCGGCGCACTGGCGAGGTCCTGTCGGTCCCGGTCGGCGACGGCTTCCTCGGGCGGGTAGTCGGGCCGCTTGGCGCTCCGCTCGACGGCCTCGGGCCGATTCACGGGGCGACCGAGCTTCGTCAGCTCGAGCTGCAGGCACCGTCGGTCGTGCAGCGCACCAAGGTGCACGAGCCGCTGCAGACCGGCATCAAGGCCATCGACGCGATGACCCCGGTCGGGCGCGGCCAGCGCGAGCTGATTATCGGTGACCGGCAGACCGGCAAGACCACGATCGCCATCGACACGATCATCAACCAGAAGCAGAACTGGGACTCTGGCGATCCGATGCGCCAGGTGCGCTGCGTCTACGTGGCGATCGGCCAGAAGGGTTCCACGGTCGCCTCGGTCCGGGCAGCCCTGGAGGACGCGGGAGCGCTGGAGTACACCACCATCGTGTCCGCGCCGGCCTCAGACCCGGCGGGCTTCAAGTACATCGCCCCCTACACCGGATCGGCGATCGGCCAGCACTGGATGTATCAGGGCAAGCACGTCCTGATTGTCTTCGACGACCTGACCAAGCAGGCCGAGGCCTACCGGGCCATCTCGCTGCTGCTGCGCCGGCCGCCGGGCCGCGAGGCCTACCCCGGCGACGTTTTCTACCTGCACTCCCGGTTGCTCGAGCGCTGCGCCAAGCTGTCGGACGAGCTCGGCGGCGGCTCGATGACCGGGCTGCCGATCATTGAGACCAAGGCGAACGACATCTCTGCCTACATCCCGACGAACGTCATCTCCATCACCGACGGCCAGATCTTCCTCGAGACGGACCTGTTCAACGCCGGTGTCCGGCCTGCCATCAACGTCGGCCAGTCGGTGTCCCGGGTCGGTGGCGACGCGCAGATCAAGGCCATGAAGAAGGTGGCCGGCGGCCTCAAGCTGTCGCTGTCGCAGTACCGCGACCTGGAAGCATTCGCCTCGTTCTCCTCTGATCTCGACCCCGCGTCCCGGGCACAGCTCGACCGCGGCGCGCGGCTGGTGGAGCTGCTCAAGCAGCCTCAGTACAGCCCGTACCCGGTCGAGCGGCAGGTCGTGTCGGTGTGGGCCGGCACCGAAGGCCAGCTGGACGACGTACCGGTCGAGGATGTCCGGCGGTTCGAGCGCGAGTTCCTCGACGAGATCCAGCGGTCGCACCCCGGCATCTACGACGCGATCCGGGAGACCCGCGAGCTGAGCGAGGACACGATCGTCGCGCTGAAGGACGCCATCGATGAGTTCCGGAAGGGCTTTGAGAAGACCGGCGGCGAATTGCTGATCAACGAGGTGCCGGAGGAGCCGCTGGAAGCCTCGGAAGTGCAGCCAGAGGCCATTCACCGGCGGACGCCGCCACCGCCGAGCCAGCACTAGCAGCCGGGGACTTCACTATGGGAGCACAGCTTCGCATGGTCCGGCGGCGGATCAAGAGCGTCCAGTCCACCGCCAAGATCACGCGCGCCCAGGAACTGATCGCGGCGTCGCGGATTATCCGGGCGCAGCAGCGGCTGCACGCGGCCGCGCCATACGCGCGCGAGCTGACCCACGCGGTCGAAGCCGTCGTCAGCATGTCGGAGAACATCGACCACCCGCTGACGAGGCCGGAGCAGAATCCGCGGCGCGTTGCCATGATCATCCTGACCAGCGATCGCGGGTTCTGCGGCGGGTTCAACGCCAACCTTCTTCGCGAGGCGCAGCGGCTGCGCGGCCTGCTGGCCGAGCGCGGCCTCGAGGAAGACACGTATGTCGCCGGGCGCAAGGGAATCACCTGGCACCGGTTCCGGAGCATGCCGCTCGCGGCGGACTGGAGCGGCTTCTCCGACACGCCGCGGCAGGCGAACGCGGCCGAGATCACCAGTGCACTGCTGCAGGCCTACGAGCAGCCGACGGACGAGGGCGGCGTCGACGAGATCCACCTCGTCTACACCGAATTCGTGTCGATGCTGACGCAGCGACCAGTGGTTCGCAGGCTCCTGCCCCTGCAGATCGAGGAGACGGAAGAAGCGCCGGACGGGCCGCTGCCCACCTACGAGTTCGAGCCGTCGCCCGAGGAGGTTCTGGGCGCGCTGCTCCCGTGGTATGTCGAGAGCAGGTTGTTCCACGCGCTGCTGGAGTCCGCGGCGTCGGAAATCGCGGCGCGGCGCCGGGCGATGAAGTCCGCCACGGACAACGCCAACGAGCTGATCGAGAAGCTCAGCAGGGAAGCGAACAAGGCACGGCAAGCTGAGATCACCCAGGAAATCAGCGAGATCGTCGGTGGCGCGAACGCGCTTGCCGGAGCGACCAGGGAGTAAGTGAGCAGCAACATGAGCGCTACCCCAGAGACCACCGCTAGCGGGCAGGCCCGCCCGGGGGCCACCGGCCGAGTAGCCCGGGTGATCGGCCCGGTCGTGGACGTCGAGTTCGCGACCGAGGAGATGCCAGAGATCTACAACGCGCTGCACGTGGACGTAAGGCTCGGCGGCACGACCAGGACGCTGACGCTGGAAATTGAGCAGCACCTCGGCGACGACACCGTCCGGGCGATTTCGATGCAGCCGACCGACGGCCTGGTCCGCGGCGCTCCGGTTTACGACACTGGCGGGCCCATCTCCGTGCCGGTCGGGGACGTCACCAAGGGCCACCTATTCAACGTGCTCGGCGAGCCGCTGGACGTCCCTGCGTCGGCGCTGAAGGTGACCGAGCGCTGGTCTATTCACCGGAACCCGCCGCCGTTCGATCAGCTCGAGCCGCGCACCGAGATCCTGGAGACCGGGATCAAGGTCATTGACCTGCTGACGCCCTATGTCAAGGGCGGCAAGATCGGCCTGTTCGGCGGCGCGGGTGTCGGCAAGACGGTACTGATCCAGGAGATGATCACCCGGGTCGCGAAGAACTTCGGCGGCGTGTCGTGCTTCGCCGGGGTCGGCGAACGCACTCGTGAGGGGAACGACCTCTTCATCGAGATGACCGAGTCGGGGGTCATCAAGGACACCGCCCTGGTCTTCGGCCAGATGGACGAGCCGCCGGGCACCCGGCTGCGCGTCGCGCTGTCCGCGCTGACCATGGCCGAGTACTTCCGCGATGAGCAGCAGCAGGACGTGCTGCTGTTCATCGACAACATCTTCCGGTTCACGCAGGCCGGATCCGAGGTGTCGACGCTCCTTGGCCGGATGCCGTCGGCGGTGGGCTACCAGCCGACCCTGGCCGACGAGATGGGGCAGCTCCAGGAGCGGATCACCTCGACCCGTGGTCACTCGATCACGTCCATGCAGGCCATCTACGTGCCCGCCGACGACTACACCGACCCCGCGCCATCGGCGGTGTTCGCCCACCTCGACGCCACCACGGCGCTCTCGAGGGAGATCACCCAGAAGGGCATCTTCCCGGCGGTGGACCCGCTGGCGTCCACGTCCCGCATCCTGGCCCCGGCCTACGTCGGGGAAGAGCACTACGCCGTCGCCCGCGAGGTGCAGCGGATCCTGCAGCGCTACACCGAGCTGCAGGACATCATCGCCATCCTCGGCATCGACGAGCTATCCGAAGAGGACCGGGTCACGGTGCAGCGAGCCCGCCGGATCGAGCGGTTCCTCTCCCACCCGATGTTCGTGGCCCAGCAGTTCACCGGCCAGCCCGGAATCTTCGTGCCGCTCAAGGACACGATCGCCTCGTTCAAGGCGATCACCGAGGGCGCTTACGACGGCTACCCCGAGCAGGCGTTCTACATGGTCGGCGGCATCGAGGACGTCGAGAACAAGGCCAAGGACCTGGAGCGCCAGTGACGGACGTCGTGCCGGAGGCGCACATGACCAGCACCGTGACGGAGTCGCGCAGATGACATGCGTCGTGCCGGAGGCGCGCCAGGCAAACACAAGCGTCGCGTCAGCCCGCGCGACGCAGGAGCGCGGGGTGACGCAATGACGCTGTCTGTGGAGCTCGTCCAGCCTGAGGGCGAGCTGTGGGCGGGCAACGCAGAGATGGTGATCGCCAGGACGCTGGACGGCGAGATTGGCGTGCTGACCAACCACGCGCCGATCATCGGCATCCTGTATGAGGGCAGCATGGTCCAGATCCGCCCGGACGACCACACCCAGCCCGATGTGTTCGCGGCGATCTCCGGTGGCTTCTTGTCGGTGGCCAACAACCGAGTCTCGATCCTCGCCAGGGAGGCAGTGCTCGGCAAGTATGTCGACACCGCGGCTACCCAGGCGGCACTCACCGACGCGCTGGCCGAGCTGCCGCAGCCTGCGGGTCCGGAGGAACCGGCCAACGTGCGCTACTACCGGGCGCTGCTGGACGCGGCCGACCAAACGCCCTGACGAGATGCATGCTTCGGACACCCTGAAGTTTTCGGTGAGATAAACCAGTTCAACTCAGGCGCGAAAATGGCTGAAAACGCCGGTACGTCAGAGGTCATCGCCGCCAGAACGCTGGGGCCCTGCTGACGGGACCGGCCGACGGCGGCCCCGTTCCGTCCTTATCCGTATTAACCCTCGCCGCCCGGCTTCCACAGCACGTCGCCGGCCGGCTCATTCGCCCTCCGCGCGAGGATGAACAGCAGGTCAGAAAGCCGGTTCAGGTAACGCGCGGTCAGCGGGTTCATGCTGTCGCCGTGCTGCTCCAGCGCAGCCCAGGTGGACCGCTCGGCGCGGCGCACCACGGTCCGGGCCACGTGCAGAAGGGCGCTGCCAGGACTGCCGCCCGGCAGCACGAAGCTGCGCAGCACCGGCAGGCCCGCGTTGGCCTCATCGCACGCCTGCTCCAGGCCGGTGACGTACCGGTCGGTTACGCGCAGCGGGGGATAGGCCGGGTTCTCCGTGACCGGGTTGCACAGGTCCGCACCGATGTCGAACAGCTCGTTCTGGACACGGCGGAGTACCCGGCCGATGTCCTCGGGGAGCTGGCCGAGGGTCAGCGCCACGCCGATCGCGCTATTCGCCTCGTCGGTGTCCGCGTACGCGGCGAGCCTTGGGTCGGTCTTGCGCGCCCGGCTCATGTCGCCGAGGGCGGTCGTGCCGTCGTCGCCGGTGCGGGTATAGATCCTGGACAGGACAACAGGGGTGTCGCGATCGCGTGACATGGCTATCACCGTAGCGCGCGCGCGGACTCTCATCGCGGCGGTGTGGGATCGCCGCGCGTTTCACAATAAAGGCGGGCAAGCTGCTGATACCGGAACGACTACAGTCGGTGATGGAGCGGTCGCTGGCTGGATCAGCCTGGCCGGGAGTGGCTGCCTCTGTTGTATCGCGAGCACCATGGTTAGTAACGAGTCTCGTGGGTATTCACAAAAGCAGCCACGTTGTGGCATCGTATGGATACGAAGAGTGAGCGATTGTCGCGCCGGCAGCGTCGGCCACGGGGGAGTCGGCTGCAGGACGTGTGGCAAGTCGCTCGGACCTTGGACTCGATCTGGGTCCAGAAGGAGCCGCTAGGCGGCTCGCGGCCTCCCCAGCAAATCGGCGGTTCTCGGGGGCCCGCCGGAGTGCGGGGGCCGCATAGGTGGGGGGAGCGCGCTCCCGGTCTTCGGGCCGGGAGCGCGCTGTTGTCTGCGCAGCCCGCGTTGGGCGAGTTGGCCCGCTGAGCACCGTCGCTTAGTAGGGTATTGCTCGATTTTCCGGGCTTAGCGGGAGGACCGGCTATGTACGACTACGACTACGTGATCGTGGGCGCGGGCAGCGCTGGCTGCGTGCTGGCCGCTCGGCTCAGTGAGAACCCCGATGTCCGGGTGCTCGTGCTGGAGGCCGGGCCGCCGGACACCGCCGACGAGATCCACATCCCGGCGGCGATCAATCTGCTGTTCAAGACGGCCTACGACTGGGACTACCAGACGGTTCCTCAGGACCGGGCCCTGGGCCGGACCATCTACTGGCCGCGCGGCCGGGTCCTGGGCGGCTCGTCATCCATTAACGCGATGATCTACATCCGCGGAAACCGGCACGACTACGACGCCTGGCGCGACGACTACGGCTGCGAGGGGTGGGGCTACACCGACCTGTTCCCTTACTTCCTGCGCGCGGAGGGCAACGTCCGCGGTGCGTCCGACTATCACGGTGATTCCGGTCCCCTGACGGTGTCCGATCTCAAGCACAAGAGCGCGCTGACGTCAGATTTCATCGCTGCTGCCCGCGGCTACGGAATGCGGGCCAACGAGGATTTCAACGGGCCGCAGCAGGATGGCGTCGGCTACTACCAGGTCACCCAGTCCGACGGGCGCCGCTGGTCGGCCGCCGATGCCTACCTGCACCCGGTCTCGAGCCGGCCCAACCTCACGATCGTGACTGATGCGCTGGTCACGGGCATCGAGATCTCGGCTGGCCGGGCGACCGCCGTCCGCTTTGTCCATCGCGGGGTAGAGGAGCTGGCCAGGGCGGAAGCAGAGATCATCCTCGCGGCGGGCGCGATCGGCAGCCCGCAGCTCCTCATGCTGTCTGGCGTCGGGCCGGCCGACCATCTGCACGAGCACAACATCGCGGTGATGGCTGACAGCCCGGGGGTCGGCGCAAACCTGTCTGATCACCCGGTCGTGACCGCCATGTGGGCCGCGCCGAAGGCGCGCAGCCTGTGGGAACAGGCCGGGCGGCGCAACCTGGCCCGCTGGCAGCTGACCCATTCCGGGCCTATGACCAGCAATATCGCTGAGGCGGGCGGTTTCACGCGGACCGGCCCGGCGCTGGAAGCTCCCGACATCCAGTGGCACGTCCTGCCGGTGCCCTACGTGGATGGCGGGCTTGCCGATCCGGCGACCCGCGCGCTGTCGATGCTGATCACGCTGGTGAGTGTCGGAAGCCGGGGCCGGATCTGGCTCCGCAGCGCCGACCCTCGGCATAAGCCCGCCATCGACCCGGCATACCTGTCCGACCTCGCCGACTTCGACCCGCTGGTCAAGGCCGTGGGTATCGCCAGGGATATCGCCGCGACCAAGCCGCTGGCCAAGCAGCTGAGCGGTGAGCTGGCACCCGGCCCGCAGGTGGAGAGCGAGGCCGAGATGAAGGAGTGGATCCGGGGCAACCTGTCGACGATCTACCACCCGGTCGGCACCTGCGCGATGGGCGGCGACTCGCCGGTCGCCGCCAGCAAGCTGACCAGCGTGGTCGACACGCAGCTGAAAGTCCGCGGCGTCGAGCGGCTGCGCGTGGTCGACGCCTCGGTGATGCCGACGGTCCCGCGCGGCAACACCAACGCGCCGACCATTGCCGTCGCCGAGCGCGCGGCCGACCTGATTCAGGGCCGCGCGCCGCTCGCGCCCATGGATCCGGCCGACTCGCTGCTGGCCGCCGCCGGGACGCACTAGCCGGTCATCCGCCGGACGGCGGCTACTTCTTGTCGTACCGCTTGCCGTGCAGGATCAGCGCGAGGCTGAGGATCCGCTTCATGTCGGCGTCGGTGCGGTCGAACGAGGTGAGGTTGAGCGGCGGCTTCATCCGCTGCCGGGTGATGGCCTTGGGCCGGGCGAATTCGCGCAGCCCGTCGGCTCCGTGAATGCGGCCGAAGCCGGAGTCACCCGACCCGCCGAATGGCAACGACGGGACGCTGGCGAAGCTGATGACCGAGTTGATCGCCGTCATCCCGCTGCGGAGCGAGCGAGCGGCGGCCATGGCAGCCTTGCGGTTCCGGGCGAACACCGTCCCGCCCAGGCCGTACCGGGACTCGTTGGCCCGTTCCACTCCCTCGGCCAGGCTTGCAACTCTCGACACGGTGATGGTCGGGCCGAACGTCTCGTCGGTGACGGCCTTGCTCTCCTCGGGCACGTCCGCGAGGATCACCGGTCCGACGTAGGGCCGGCGGACGCTCCCGATGCCGCCGATGACCGGCCGTGCCCCGCGGGCCAGGGCGTCGGCGATATGGTTTTCGATCACCTCGGCCTGCCTGGACATCGTCAGCGGGCCGTAGTCGGCCTCCCGGTCATCGCCGGGCCTAAGCTGCGTGACGCGATCGGTCAGCTTCTCGAGGAACTGGTGGTAGACGTCCTGCACCACGTAGACGCGCTCGACCCCGATGCAGGTCTGGCCCGAGTTGGAGAGCGCACCCCAAGCGCATGCGTCAGCTGCCGCATCCAGGTCAGCGTCGGCACCGACGATGAACGCATCCTTGCCGCCGCACTCGGCCACCAGCGGTGTCAGGTTCTCGGCGCAGGCAGCCATCACCCGGCGGGCGGTCGCCGCCGAGCCGGTGAATGCGATCTTGTCGACACCGCTGCGTGCCAGGTGGGCGCCGGTCTGGCCCATTCCGGTGACCAGTTGCAGGACGGGCTGCTCGGGCACCACTTCGGCCAGGGAACTGACCAGCCACGCGCCGACGGCGGGGGTCAGCTCGCTGGGCTTGAACACGACCGCGTTCCCGGCGGCGAGCGCGTAAGCGATGGAGCCCATCGGGGTGAACACCGGGTAGTTCCACGGGCCGATGACGCCGACCACGCCGAGCGGCTGGTACTCGAGGATGGCGGCGTGGTTGAGCGCAACCAGCCCGCTGCGGACCCGCCGCGGCCGGAGCACCCGGCGCGCGTTCTTGGCTGCCCAGTCGATGTGCACGATGGCCAGCAGGATCTCGAGCTGGGCGTCGGCTACTGGCTTGCCGGTCTCGATGTGCACGAGCTCCGCGAGGCGGCCGAGATACCTGGTCAAGTACGACTTCCACGCGAGCAGCCGCTGCCGGCGGCCAGCCCAGCCGAGGCCGGCCCACCAGAGCGCGGCCTCGTGCGCCCGCTCGACGGCGGTCGCCACGTCCTGCTCACCAAAGACGGGATATGTACCGATGACCTCGTCGGTTGCGGGATTGAGTGAGTCAAAGACTTCCGTCGACCGGACGAGCGGATAACTGCCAAGAGCTGCCGTCATGGCCTGCACCGCCGTTCTGCGCTGATTTGCTAGGTGATTGTATGTCGGGGAGCCGTCCGGACAGTCGGTTAAGCCCTGGCCGGACCGGCTCGGTAGCGTCGGCTCCGACGTCTATCATCTCGCTGTTTCGGAGCACCGTCGTGACCGAGCCCGCCCGGCCGGAGGCAGATCGCCGCTGGCTGCTCGAGGCCATCAGCCTGTCCCGCCGCTGCCCGCCGTCGCAGACCGCCTACTCGGTCGGCGCGGTGCTGGTCGCGGCCGATGGCAGTGTGCTGTCGACCGGGTACTCGCGGGAGACCGCGCCGGGCGATCACGCCGAGGAGGTCGCCCTGGCCAAGATCAGGCTGCCGGCCGGATCCCACGCTGCCGACGCCGTTCGCGAGCTCGCCGCCGCCACCCTGTACAGCTCGCTCGAGCCCTGCGCGGTCCGTGCGTCCAGGCCGGTCCCGTGCGCCGACCTGATCATCGCCACCGGGGTCGGCCGGGTGGTGATCGCATGGATCGAGCCGCCGCTGCTCGCGCCGGGTGGCGGGGCCGGCCGCCTGCGCGCAGCGGGCGTGGCGGTCATCGAGGTGCCCGAGCTGGCGGCGGCGGCGCGTGAGGTGAACGCGCACCTGCTGGTCCGGGAGGGCGACCCTCTCGGAGCTCCCCGCAGCAATTGCCCGGGCGACCCTTGGAGCCGTCGGAGCCCCCGGCGGGCTAATGGACCTCCGGGACGGGATTGACGCGGTGGTACATCACATGCGGCCGCAGCGGGTCACCAGGAGGAATCCGCGGGTGGTCGAACCGGAACGACTCCGCGAGGCTGATCCTGCGCATGACCGCCTGTGACGGCTCGTTGACCACCGAGGTGAACGACCAGACCTCGGGGAGCCCAAGGCGGTTGAAGGCGACGTCGAGTGCCGCCGTTGCGGCCTCGGTCGCGTAGCCGTTGTGCCAGGCGTGCCGGGCCAGTCGCCAGCCGATTTCTACTCCGGGAGGTCCCGGTATGTCGCCGGGCTTCGGGTTAAGCCCGGTGAAGCCGATGAACTCGCCGGTCGCGGCCAGCTCCATCGCCCACAGGCCGTAACCCTGCTCGTCGAACCGCTCCTCGATGCGGTCAACAAAGGCGTCGCTGGCCGCTCGGTCCATGGTGGCCGGAAAATACCGCATCGTTTCCTGATCGGCATTCAGGGCGGCGAATGGCTCCCGGTCGGCGTCACGCCAGCGGCGCATGAGCAGCCGGTCTGTCCGGATCGTGTCTAATCGCGTAGTCACGGCGTCCTCCGGGCTGCTGAGAGGGTGTGGCTGGTCCAGGATGGGCGCGGTCTGGAATTACGTCAAATAGGTAATTTCGCCGTTCGCGCCGATCTAAAAAAGGGCGTGGGGGACCCCTGCTGCCCCTAGAGGGGCACCAAAGTGCCTAACGCGGCCCTCAGAACAGCCGGAGCGCGCCGTCGTCGAGCCCGCGCATCGACTCGTAGTCCAGCGTGACGCACCGGATGCCGCGGTCCTCGGCTAGCACGCGAGCCTGCGGGCGGATCTCCTGAGCCGCGAAGACACCCCGGACGGGCGCCAGCAGCGGGTCCCGGTTCAGCAGCTCCAGGTACCGGGTGAGCTGCTCGACTCCGTCGATCTCCCCGCGCCGCTTGATCTCCACCGCCACGCTGACCCCAGCCGAGTCGCGGCACATGAGGTCGACGGGGCCGATCGCGGTGGGGAACTCCCGCCGCACGAGCCGCCAGCCCGCACCGAGTACCTGGAGCTGTGCCGACAGCAGCTCCTGCAGGTGCGACTCGACCCCGTCCTTCACCAGACCCGGGTCCGCGCCGAGGTCGAATGTCGAGTCGCTCATCACTTCCGCGATCTCGATGGTCAGCGTCTCGCCGGACTTGCTGGTGACGACCCAGCGACCCGGCTCCTCGGCCAGCCGACATGGCGGCGACATCCAGTTCAGCGGCTTGTACGAGCCGCCGTCACTGTGCACGAGCACCGAGCCGTCCGCCTTGACGATCAGCAGCCGGGTGGCGAGCGACAGGTGGGCACTCAGCCGTCCCGCGTAGTTAACGCTGCACCTAGCGATGACGAGCCGCACGAGAAGCACTATAGGCAGTGCTCTTCTTGCGGCGCAGGTTTCAGCCGCGTGGTGCCGGAACGACGTGCTGCACCGGCGGTCGCCGGCTGCTTACACGTACTGCTCCTCGGCGTGACGCGGTTCGTGGTCGACGAGCTCATCGCAGGTTGGGCAATACCAGCGGGCCTCGATCGGGGTGCCACAGGCGAGGTGACGCGGGGTGTCCGCCAGGTCGGTGTGCCTGGCCCCCCACTGCGCGAGCAATCGGAGCGCCCCGGCGAGTTCGGTGCCCTCGGCGGTCAGCTGGTAGGTGGCCCTTGGTGGCCGCTCTGTATAGGGCCGGGCCACCAGCAGCCCGTCGCGCTCGAGCCGTTTGAGGCGCTCGGACAAGATGTTCGCGGCGATGCCCGGGACCTGGCTGAGAATGTCGTTGAACCGCCGCGGGCCGGGCAGCAGCGCCTCTACCACCAGCAGGGTCCACCGGTCGCCGACACGGGCGAGCGCCTCGGCGAGCGGTGAGGGGGACCCCGGCTCGGATTCAGCCATGAGCTGATCCTAGTCCCGTTGACTCGACCTCAGTAGATAGTAGATTGCAAATTACTACTCACTCAAGCCCGCAGTAGGGCGGGCCGTGGTCGCAGACCACGATGGTGGCCGGGAGACCGGATAGCGCGGGAGGTGGCGGAATGGCAATTCTCGACGAGATCGGGGCGAGCATCAGGCGGCAGGCCGAGGGCCCCGGAGCCTCGGTGGTGGGCATCGGGCAGCGCTGGGGCGCCGGCACGGGCTTCGTCCTCGGCGAGGGCCGGGTCCTGACCAACGCGCACAACGTGCGCGGCGACCGGGTGACAGTCACCTTCGCCGGCGGCCGCACCGCGGAGGGGAGCGTGGCTGGACATGACATGGACGGCGACCTAGCTGTCGTCGACGTCGACACCAGCGGTGTCCCAGCGCTGTCGTGGGCCAGCGGCACGCCCGCGGAGATCGGGATGGCGGTGTTCGCCGTGGCCAACCCAGGTGGGCGCGGGCTGCGGGTGACATTCGGATTCGTCTCCGGCATCGAGCGGACCTTCCGCGGCCCCAGGGGCCACCGCATCACGGGCAGCCTCGAGCACACCGCCCCACTGCTGCCCGGCTCGTCGGGCGGCCCGGTTCTGAGCGGCGATGGACAGGTGCTCGGGATCAACACCAACCGTCTTGGCGAGGGCTTCTACCTGGCCATTCCCGCCGACGATGCGCTGCGAGCCAGGGCCGACGCTCTCGCCCGCGGGGAATCAGCGGCGTCGCCGCGGCTAGGCGTCGCCATCGCTCCCGCGCCCGTCGCCAGGCGGCTCCGCCGCGCTGTCGGCCTGCCCGACACCGATGGCCTGCTCATCCGCGAGGTTATCGATGACAGCGCAGCCGCTCGTGCGGGCCTCGCCGTGGGCGACCTGATCGTGGCAGCCGCAGGTCAGCCGATCGGCACACCAGACGACCTTTTTGATGCGCTCAAGGCGGCACCGGGCGCCACCATCGAGCTGAGCATCGTCCGCGGCACCGACGAACGGACCATTCAGGTCACCTTGGGCGAAACCGGCTAGCGGATCGACACGATCGTCGATGACCTGGCCGCCCCGAAGCACCGGGTGAAGACGGACGGAGGGGCCGAGGCCGGGCCGGGGCGATGTTCCGGCCGGAGCAAGTTGTCGCGTTGACGCCGGGCCAGGCCGTCGCCGATGAACATCCAGCCTGCCGGCTACCACCGACGGAAGAATCATCCCGTGGCTCGAATCTTCATCACCGGCTCTACCGACGGACTTGGTCGCTTCGCCGCCAGTGTCCTCATGGGTGAAGGCCATGAGGTTGTCCTCCACGCCCGCAGCCTGGAGCGTGCGGCGGCGCTCAGCGACCTCGCCCCGGACGCGGCAGGAGTCGTCATCGGCGACCTCGCAAGCGCCGCCGAGACCCGGGAACTGGCCGATCAGGTCAACAGCATCGGCCGGATGGACGCTGTGATCCACAATGCCGGCGTCTTCCTTGAGCCTTCCCGCCGAGCGACAGCCGACGGACACGCGAAGACCCTCGCTGTGAACACCCTCGCCCCCTACATGCTCACCGCGCTGATCGAGCGCCCCGATCGGCTGATCTTCCTCAGCAGCGGACTGCATCACGCCGGTGCCGGCTCCCTGCAGGATATCGACTGGACCGGGCGAGGGTGGAACGCCGCACGGGCTTATTCCGAGAGCAAGCTGCAGGTAACCGCGCTAACGCTCACCCTGGCACGCGCTTGGCCGGAAGTACTCAGTAACGCCGTCGATCCCGGCTGGGTTCCGACCAAGATGGGCGGCCCCGCGGCAACCGACGACCTGCAGCTGGGGTACGACACGCAGACGTGGCTCGCCGTCAGCAACGAAGCAGCCGCGACCGTGAGCGGCGGCTACTGGTACCACCGGCAGCAACGCGAGCCCGCAGCAGAAGCCCGTGACCCGGCTTTCCAGGACCAGTTGATGGACCGGCTGGCCGCTTTCACTGGTGTCGCGCTCTTCTAGAAGTCGCGGTTCGCTCGGCCCAGTTCTAGCCGCGGACATCAGACGCCGAGCCGGACCGCGGACCGTCCGGCGTGCCCGACGAGGAGCCGCGACCGTAAGCAGCCGCGAATCCCTGCCGCCAGCTCGGATAGTGCAGTGTCCAGCCGAGCTCGCGCTTGGCCTTGGCGTTCGAGGCGCCGCGTGACTGCGTTGCCATCGCCGCCATTGCCCCGCCCGCGATCAGCGCCGCGAGCCAGGCTGGCGCTCGCCATGGTCGCTTCGCGCCGAGCACGTCGGCGAAGACCGGCAGCCATTCGCGCATGGGCGCAGGCTCGTCGTCGACGATGTGATAGATCGCCGGGCCGTCGTGGTCGAGTGCCAGCACGGTGGCGGCGGCCGCGTCGTCGAGGTGGATCCACGAGCTGACACCTGCGCCGTCACCGATGATCGGGTACCGGCGCTTGCGCACCATGCTGGCAAAGCTGTCATCCCCGGCGCCGTAGAAGCCGCCGTAGCGTAGCGCGATGCCGCCAGCGGCGGTGACCGCCTGATCGACATGTGCCATCGCGGCGTTGGTCTGCCGTGCGGCGGCCGGCGGGCTGGGGTCGAGCGGGTCGTCCTCGGTCTTCACCCAGCTCCCCTCGCGCGCGTAGCGGTAGCTGGCAAAGCTCTGCGCCACGAACCGGCGCACGCCGGCCTCGCCCGCGGCAGCGAGCAGCGCATCGGTGCCTTCCGTCCGGATTCGGTTCGTGAGTGCGAAGCTCCGGTCCAGACTCCTCGACCAGCGCATATTCGCCAGCGCGGTCGCCTCGTGGATGATCGCGTCGGGGCGGGCAGCCAGGACCGCCCGGCGCACCGCGCGCTCGTCGAGCACGTCGAGCTCGACCGGCTCGGCTCCGAGGGCCCGGATCCGCTCATCGTGTCCGGGCGTCCGGAAGGTGCCGACGACCTCGTGCCCGCGAGCGATGAGCTGCGGAACGAGCCTGGTGCCAATGGCGCCGCTCGCTCCGGCGACAAAGACTCGCATGACGTCCTCCTCGTGTTACCGGACCCTCAGGGCCCCGACAGCGCGGTTTGCTGCTACGACCCGGCAGGAAGGCGAAACGTGACTATGGCCTTCCAGGATGGCGACGTACGGTAAGAGCATCGGTACTTCGCCTGCCACGACGAGGAGTGGCCGATGACGCTCGCCGACGACCGCCCCGTCAAGGTGCCGCCGCCTGAGCCCCCCACACCGGGGCACCACGAACCGAAGCACCGGCCGCTGTTGCGCGGCCAGCCGCTCGCCCGCGTCGAGCTTCCCGGCGGCGACGTCGGCTGGCTGGTCGGCGGCTACGACGAAGTGCGGCAGGTCGTCACAGATCCCCGCTTCTCCCGGGCGCGTGCGGTTGCTCCAGACCGTGCGCTGCTGGGCTTCGAGGTGTTCGCTACGGCCTCTATCAGCGGCATGGACCCGCCCGAGCACACGAGGCTGCGCAAGCTGGTCGCGAAGGCATTCACGGTCCGGCGGGTCGAGACGCTGCGCCCGCGGGTCGCCAGCATCGTCGACGAGTTGATCGAGAAGATGCTGTGCGGCCCGCAGCCAGCAGACCTGGTCGCCGCGTTCGCGCTGCCGCTGCCGGTCCAGGTGATCTGCGAGATGCTCGGCGTGCCCGAGGCCGATATGGCGAATTTCCACTCCTGGTCGGACGCGGTCCTGGGTGACTGGCAACGGGACTCCGAGCTCATCATGACGGCGATGGCCAGCATGTACGAGTACTTCGGCCGGCTGATAGCGACGAAGCGGGCAGAGCCGGCCGACGATCTGCTGACTGCGCTCATCGCCGCGAGGGACGACGACGACCGGTTGTCGGAAACCGAGCTGACCACCCTCGGCTGCACCCTGCTGATCGGCGGGCACGAGACAACCGCGAATCAGATCTGCCAGTCGCTGGTCACGTTGCTCGGTCACCCCGACGAGTTCGCCAGGCTGGTTGCTGAGCCGACGCTGATCCCGGCCGGAGTCGAGGAACTGCTGCGCTTCGTTCAGATCAGCGGCACGCTTCCGCCGGCCCGGATGGCCACCCAGGATGTGGCGGTCGGCGACATGACCGTCCGGGCAGGCGAGGTCGTCGTGCCGCTTTATGCGACCGCGAACCGTGACCCCTCCGCGTTCAGCGATCCGGACCGGCTCGACGTAGCCCGCCAGATCGTCGGCCACCTGGGCTTCGGCGCCGGCGCGCATCACTGTCTTGGTGCTCAGCTGGCCAGGATGGAACTGCAGGAGGCCTTCCGCGGCCTGCTGGGTCGCCTGCCTGGGCTGCGGCTGGCGGTGCCGGCCTCAGAACTGAGCTACAAGCCAGGCATGGCGATGTTCAGCCCGCGCGAGCTGCCGGTCAGCTGGCGCGAGGCGTGACGGCCGCGTGCTAACCGCCTGGCAGGCGAACGAACACCTCGCCGGCCAGGTCAGTCAGCAGCGCGATCGCGTCGGCACGGCTGATGTCCTCCTCGCTCGTGAGCCGCGGGCTGGACTTGCCGAGATGCTCGGTCAGCGCGAGGAACGCTGCCAGGCCCGCTCTGCCGAGGCCGCGCAGCGCAGCCTCGGGCGCGGGAATCCTGCCGTGATACAGCGGCACTGGCCGCGGTACCACCTGCGGCCAGTCCTGCGGGTCGCGCGGGGTCTCGCGCGTCAGCACCGGCGCGATGTCGGCGGCGACGGCGTCCCTGGCAGTCAGCGCATCGCCGAGCTGCCAGCGCTTGCGCAGCGTCGCGATGACCGAAGCGTGCCGGTATTCGCTTGTCACCACCGTCTGCTCCGGGATCCAGGGCGAGATCGCGAAGGCTGGCACGCGCACCCCCGACCGGTCGAACCGGAAGCCCAGCTGACCGGGTGGCGAGCCGGGAATCGGCGGCGCTATGAGCGGAGGAGGAACGTGATCGTAGGTACCGCCGTGCTCATCGAAGGTGATCAAGAGCAGGGTGTTCCACGCGTTCGAGCCGCCTTCGGACGCCGAGTCGCGGATCGCGTTGTAGATCCTGGCCAGCAGCTCCTCGCCGCCGAGAAGCGAGGACGGCGGATCGAGCAAGGCATCGGGGAACAGCGCGTCGAAAGCCGGGTGCATGTCGTTGTGCCCGTACAGGAGGTTCGGCTCGATAAACGAGTACGTGGGGAGCGTTCCGTCGGCGGCGTCCTGCAGGAAGACGTCGGTGGTCACAAACCGGGTCTCGAAGTATCTCCACAGCCGCGGCGCGTGGATGAGGCCGGTAAGCGACAGATGGCTCGGCCGGTCGCAGTAGACCTTCCAGGTCAGCCCCGCCCGGTCGAGCCGCTCGAAGATCGTCTCAGCGGTGTTGTGCAAGGGGAACGAGTCCAGCGGCGACGTGTTATTCACATAGCCAGACGAGGATGCAGCGTGCAGGAAGGACCGGTTGGTGAATGTCTGCGATGGCACCTCGCAGAACCAGTGGTCGAACGTAGCGAATCCGCGCGCGAGCGCGGAGACCACTGGCATCTGCGCGGGGGTATAGCCGGTCATGATCTGGGCGTACTCGGCGGGGAGCGGCTGCCGCAGCATCTCGGCAGTGAAGGCGCTGATGTAGTCCGCCACGAAGCCGGTCATCGGCGGCGCCGCCAGCGGACTGGTCGGCGCGTTGTACGGCGCGGTCATCCTGTTGGCGAGCACGCCTCGGTTCGCTGGCGGCTCGATGAGACCGAACAGCTGAGTGTTGACGTGCTGATATTCCTCACCCGGGTCGGAGGTCGGTGTGTTCATGCCGGCCGCGACGCCATACGGCACGAGCGAGCCGCCCCCGGTGGCCGCCCAGTCAGGTACGGGATTAGCCAGTTCCTTGCCTGTTACTCCCTCGAAGGCACGCACGTCACCGGGCTGATAGAGGCGGCCGAGGAGGTTGTCGAACGACCGGTTCTCGAACATGAGGACCACGACGTGGTCGAGTGCGGCGCTTGCATCCAGGCGTGGCATGACAGCACGGTAATGGTTCGCGGTACGGCTGGCAGCCGGCTGACCGGTGGTTCCCGCCGCGACGGTAGTGTCGCCGCCATGGACATTCGCGAGGTCGCGGTTGTCGGTCTCGGAACTATGGGAGCCGGGATCGCGGAGGTGTTCGCGCGTGCCGGTATCGGCGTGGTCGCCATTGAGGCCGATCCGGAGGCACTCCGGCAGGGCCTCGGCACCCTGGACGCCAGTTTGTCCAGGGCGGTCAGCCGGGGCAGGCTGTCGGCTAGCGAGCAGGCGGAGACCCGGGCGCGGGTGCGTCCTGCCGCTGCGTTCAGCGAGGCGGCCGCTGTGGACCTGGCCATTGAGGCTGTGCCAGAGCGGATGGAGATCAAGCGACAGGTGTTCGCCGAGCTGGACCGGGTCTGCGGCGCGGAAGCGATCCTGGCCACCAATACCTCGTCCCTGTCGGTGACGTCCGTGGCGGCCGGCACGAGGCATCCCGGCCGGGTGGTCGGCATGCATTTCTTCAATCCGGCGCCCGTGATGCGGCTGGTCGAGGTGGTCTCCACGGTGCTGTCCGACGAGTCGGTGCCGGCCGCCGTGACCGAGCTCGCGAGGCGGCTCGGCAAGGTCCCGGTCGCTGTCGGCGACCGGGCCGGATTCGTCGCGAACGCCCTGCTGCTGCCTTATCTCAACCAGGCCGTAGAGCTGCTCGATTTTGGCTACGCGAGTGCCGCCGACATCGACAAGGCGGCGACCGAGGGCATAGGGCTGCCGATGGGCCCGCTAGCGCTGCTGGACCTCATCGGCCTGGACACCTCGCTATCAGTCCTCGAGGTCCTGCACGCTGAGTTCGGCGTCCCGCGGTACTGCCCGTCCTCGCTGCTGCGCCGGCTGGTCGCCGCGGGCCGGACCGGGCGGAAAGGCCGGCCGCGGTATCTATGAGTACGCCGACGGGCAGGTCGTCGGTGCGGTCGCCGAGCCGGCCGAGGCGGCGAGCGCCGCGCCGCCGGACACCGTGACAGTGATCGGGCGCGGCGATGAGCAGGAAGCCAACTTCGCCTCGGTGCTCGCGGCTGCCGGACTCAGCGTGACCAGGAATCCGGCGCACCCGAGCGACCTGGTGGTCATCGTCGCGGCAGAGGGGCAGCCGGTCCTGCCGGCAGCGCTCGCGGCCGGGCGGGGTGAGCAGGCAGTCGGGGTGCACTTCCCGGGCGGCGTCCGCGACGGGGGCCTGGCCGAACTGGTCCGGACGAGCCTGACCACAGACGCGGCGCTGGCGGCTGCGACCGCGCTCGCGGCCAAGCTCGGCGTGTCGGTGGTTCACGCGCCAGACCGGCCCGGGTTCCTGGTCGGCGCGCTGCTTTACCCGCACCTGGCTGACGCCGTGGTGATGGTGCAGCAGGGCTATGCGGACGCGGCGGACATCGACACCGCGATGACGCTTGGCTGCGGTTACCCGCGCGGGCCGTTCCAGCTCATCGACGCCATCGGCGCGGCGGACGTGCTGACCGGGCTGCGGGCGATGCACATCGCTTACGGATACCCGGCATACGCACCGCCGCCGCTGCTGGCCGAGCACGCCGCAGCCGGAATCGACTTCGCTGCCGCGCGCCACACCGCAGCCCGCTGAGGCCGAAGGCGATGCTGGTGAGCCCGAGGAAGGCGCGGAGACTGCCGCCCGACATGCCGGGTAAACCACGACGCGCACGGCGCCAGACCCCCGCGCCAGCTGCCGGAGACGATGCCGCGACTGCCAGGCTCGGACCGCCCCGCCTGCAGGAGTGGCCGGATGGTGACTGGGTGGTCAGGCAGGTGCCGGCTCCGGCTGCGACCAAGGTTTATCGGTGCCCGGGATGCGACCAGGAGGTGGCCGCGGGCACGGCGCATGTGGTGGTCTGGCCGGCGGAGTCTCCGGGACCGCAGGCGCGGCGACACTGGCATACCACCTGCTGGCAGCGTCGTCCGCGGAGGCCCGGCTCCGGCCACCGCTCGTCCTGGAGGTGAGGTAGCTGATAACAGAAATCACCGCCGGGACCGTCCTGCCCGCCCGCCGGTCCGAGATCACCGTCGTGACCTCGGACCGGCTGACGCTGGTTGGCGAACTCGCGCTGCCGCCGTACAAGCCGCCGGATGCCACCCTGATCTGCCTGCACCCGCTGCCGACACACGGCGGCATGATGGACAGTCACGTCCTGCGCAAGGCCGCGAACCGGCTCCCGGCGCTCGCTGACCTCGCGGTGTTCCGGTTCAACATGCGAGGCACGTCGTCACCGCGTGGCCGGAGCGCGGGTGCCTTCGGCGACGGCGAGGGCGAGCGGCACGACGTGGCCGCGGCCATCGGCTACTGCGCGGACGCCGACCTGCCGCTGCTGTGGCTGCTCGGCTGGTCGTTCGGGGCCGAGATGGCGCTGAAATGGGGCAACGACCCGGATGTCGAGGGCGCCATCCTGCTGTCTCCGCCGCTGCGCCGGGCGGGCGACGCCGAGCTCGACGCCTGGGCCGCGGCTGGCAAGCCGCTGCTGGCACTCGTTCCCGAGCGTGACGACTACCTGCAGCCGCCGGAAGCGCGCGCGCGGTTTGCGCGCGTTCCTCAGGCCGAGGTGATTGCCGTGCCAGGCGCGAAGCACCTGTGGGTGGGGGAGCGTTACGTGCGGATCGTGCTCGATGAAATCGTGCGCCGGGTCAACCCGAGCGCCTGGCC
Organism: uncultured Actinomycetota bacterium; assembly: GCA_963718765.1. Lineage (GTDB taxonomy): Bacteria > Actinomycetota > Actinomycetes > Streptosporangiales > Streptosporangiaceae > JAJYUU01. The sequence goes on along the minus strand of CAVQZV010000010.1, from coordinate 494,495 downwards.
ATTGCCCACCGACTGGGAGGACTGATCATGAGTGTTTTTGACCTGACTGGCCGGTGCGCCTTTGTCACCGGGGCGTCGCGGGGGATCGGCCGCGTGATCGCGGTCGCACTGGCCGACGCCGGCGCGAACGTGGCACTCGTCGCGCGAAGCGCTGACGGGCTCGCCGAGACCGCGTCAGCGGTCGAGGCAGTCGGCCGCAAGGCGGTCGTCCTGCCGACGGACGTGACCAGCTACGACGCGGTCGCTGACGTCGCTGCGGCAGCAATCGACCAGCTCGGCAGCATCGACATCGTAGTGAACAACGCCGGCGGGTCTAACTTCATGGTGCCGTTCCGGGATCTGCGGCTGACCGGGTGGGACAAGCTGCTCCAGCTGAACCTCAGCTCGGCGGTCTATGTGTGTCACGCGTTTGCCGGGCATCTGCTGGACCGCGGCCGGGGCTCGGTCATCAACGTGGCCTCAGTGGCCGGGGTCTCCGGAGCGCCGCTCATGAGCCCCTACGGCGCCTCCAAGGCGGGCCTGATCTCGCTGACCAAGACACTGGCGGTGGAGTGGGGCGCAGCCGGTGTCCGCGTCAACGCGCTCTGCCCCGGCTGGACGGCCACCGAACTGAACCGCACGCTGTGGGAGGACCCGCTCGTGGGGCCCGCCACGGTCGCCGGGTCGGCGCTCAAGCGCTGGGCCAGCGCAGCGGAGATGGGGGGACCGGCCGTCTTCCTGGCCAGCGACGCGTCGTCGTTCATGACCGGCCAGACGCTGATCGTGGACGGCGGCCAGACCGTCACCGGCTAAGAAACCTGCGGGCGCCGCACCGCCTGAGCGGTGCGGCGCCCGCAGGTTGTCGTCGGGCGGCCGGGCTAGCGCCTCACTCGGTCCACCATTCGTCTTCACCGTCACCCTGCTTGCCGTTGGCGCCGGCCTTGTCCGCTGGCGCGCCGGCCGAGTGGCGGGCGGCCGGCGCGGGCGCGGTTGCGGGCACCGGCGGCGGAGGGGCAGCCGCGACGGCCTTGGCCGCTGCCGCTGCCACGGCAGGCTGCGGCTGACCGCCGCCCAGGGCGTCGACCAGGCCCGGCATGGAGCCGCCCAGAAGCTGGCTGATCTGCGTCAGGTGCGCGGCCACGCTCTCCTTCTGCTTGTTGAGCTCGTCGACGTGGCGCTGGGCGGTGGTGCGCACCCGCTCGGCCTCGGACTTGGTGTCGGCCAGGTGCTGGTCGGCCTGGCCCTTGGCCTGGCTGACAATCGCGTCGGCGTTCTTCTTGGCGTTGCCGACGAGCTGCTGCGCGTGCTGGTCCGCCTCGCGGCGGGTCTGCTCGGCCTGGATGCTGGCCTTGCTGGCGCGCTCCTCGGCCACCGCAGCGCGCTGCTCGGCCTCGGACACCATCTTCTGGGTCGCTTCCTGGGCCTTGGTGAGGCGCTCGGTCTCCTGCCGCTCGGCTTCCTCCCGGCGCGCGGCCAGGTGCATCTCGAACTCCGACTCGGCCTGGGCGCGTGCCGCCTCGCTGTCCTCGAACGCCCGCTGAGCCTGGCTGCGCATCTCGTCGGCCTGGCGCTTGGCGGTCGTCAGGATCTCGTCCCGGTCGCGCTTGGACGACGCCCGCATCTGCGCGACCTCGCGCTCGGCGGTCGTGCGCATCTTGGCGACCTCGCGCTCGTTACCGGCGCGCTTCTCGGCGATCTCGTGGTCGGCCGTGGCACGATTCTTGGCGACCTCGCGGTCGGTCGTGGACTTGAGCTCGTCGGACTCGCGTGCGGCCTTCGTCCTGATGGACTCGGCTTCGCGCTCGGCCGAGGACCGCTGGTCGTCGGTCTCGCGCTTGGCGACGGCACGCAGCTCGGCTGCTTCGTTCTCGGCCGACGCCCTGGTCTCGGCGGCGGTGACCTTGGCGGCCGCATTGAGCTCATTAGCCGCTGACCTGGCCTCGCCGACGATCTCGGTGGCTTGCTCCTCGGCCAGCCGGAGCAGCTGCTCGATCCTCGAGCCGAGGCCTGAGTAGGTCGGCCGTTCCTGCTCCTGAAGCTGCCGGTGTGCATCCGTCAGCTCGCGCTGCAGGGCCTGAGCGTTCTCGTGGTGCTTGCGCACCTCGCCGCTGAGCTCCTCAAGTTTCTGGCTGACCTGCGCGGGGTCGTATCCGCGCATGACACGCGAGAACTCGGGCATCGAGTCCTCGACGAAGAAGTTACTGAGCTGAGCATCGATGTCGGGCTGCATGTCGCCTAATCCTGTGTTGACGGGAGATTCGCGCACCGAGGCGACCGCCTGTCTGGTCCGATTGCCGGGGGCCGATCAGCCTGGAAGAGGCCGCGTATGCCCGGCTGGCTCGCGAGTGCGTTCGTCCGGTGCCTCGCAGCGTACTCCCCTGATGCGGCGTTGGCGGCGCGTTCGCGTGCGCTCGTGCGAGAGATAACGTTTTTTGCAGAAATGGCCGGCCAGACAGTACGACTTTAGGGCGTCAACCTGGCGCAACTTTGGTGCTGTTGGGTGTATTTGCCAGGCTACCGGCCGTCGGCAGCGGACTGCACGAGCTCTGTCAGCACCCCGCCGACATCGGCCGGGTGCAGGAACGCGATCGAGGCCCCCATCGAGCCGTGCCGGGGGCGCTCATCGATGAGCCGGACGCCAGTAGCACCGATGGCGGCCAGCGCGGCGTGAATGTCCGCGACGCCGTAACCCACGTGGTGCACGCCCTCGCCGCGCCCGGCCAGGAACCTGCCGACCGGGGTGTCCGGGCCGAGCGGCTCCAGCAGCTGGACGTAGGAAGTCCCGGCCGGGCTGCCGCTCACCTCGAGCATGGCCTCCCGGACGCCCTGGCTCTCGTTGACCTCGATGCTCACTACGGCGAGCCCGAATGTCGATGAGTAGAAAGCGATCTTCGCCTCCAGGTCGCGGCAGGCGATTCCCACGTGATCGATGCGCGTCAGCACTGTTCGTGCTCCTCCGGCTGCTGGTCTGCTCACAGGTATCGTGTCAGCTATGCGTGACGCGGTAATCGTGGGCGGGGCGCGGACCCCGATCGGCCGCCTGCTGGGCTCCCTCAGCGGGTTCAGCGGCGCCCAGCTCGGCGGCCTGGCCATCAAGGCGGCGCTGAAGCGGGCCGGCGTGGCTCCGGACAGGGTCGAGTACGTGATCATGGGCCAGGTGCTGCAGGCGGGCGAGGGTCAGATACCGGCGCGGCAGGCCGCGGTAGCGGCCGGAATTCCGATGACGGTGCCCGCCCTGTCGATCAACAAGGTCTGCCTGTCCGGCCTGGACGCGATCGCGCTCGCCGCGCAGCTCATCAGGGCCGGGGAGTTTGACGTGGTGGTGGCGGGCGGGATGGAGTCTATGTCCAGGGCTCCGCACCTGCTGCCGGCGGCCCGGGCGGGCATCAAGTACGGCGACACCACGCTGGTGGACTCGATGGCGCTCGACGGCCTGACCGACGCCTTCGACCAGGTGTCCATGGGCGAGTCAACCGAGCGCCACAATGCCGGACTCGGGATCAGCCGGGCCGACCAGGACGCATTTGCGGCCCGGTCGCATCAGCTCGCCGCCCAGGCCACCAAGGACGGTCTGCTGGCCGAGGAAATCGTCCCGGTGATTATCCCGCAGCGGCGAGGCGAGCCCGTTCTGGTGGAAACCGACGAAGGCATCCGGCCGGAAACAACGGCGGAGTCGCTGGCAGCCCTGCGGCCTGCATTCGCCGCCGATGGCACCATCACGGCCGGCTCCGCGTCCCAGATCAGCGACGGAGCCTGCGCTGTCGTGGTGATGTCTGCTGAGGCCGCGGCTGCGGCCGGGGCCACGGTGCTGGCTGAGGTCGGCGCCCACGGCGCGGTGGCCGGGCCAGACAACTCCCTGCACTCTCAGCCCTCCCGCGCCATCGTGTGCGCTCTTGCCAAGACCGGGCTGGCGACCAGCGACCTGGACCTGATCGAGATCAACGAGGCGTTCGCCGCCGTCGCCCTTCAGTCGATCAGGGACCTCGGCGTCGATCCCGGCATCGTGAACGTCAATGGCGGGGCCATCGCGATTGGCCATCCGCTCGGCGCGTCCGGCGCCCGGATCGCCCTGCACCTCATCTACGAGCTGCGTCGCCGCGGCGGCGGGCTCGGCGCTGCCGCACTATGCGGCGGCGGCGGCCAGGGCGACGCGCTGCTGTTCCGCGTGCCTGTCTCCGGCCGGGCCTGACCTGGCAGTGGCTGGCCGTCCGGTGGCCGCTGCATCCGTAGCTGACCCGGAGACACTGGTCTCCGCAGCGCGGGCTGGCGACCCGCGGGCGCTGGCCCGGCTTGTCTCGCTGATCGAGGACGACTCGCCGCTGCTGCGGCCGGTCATCCGGATCGTCGCCCCGATGACCGGGAAGGCGCACGTGGTCGGCCTCACCGGGGCACCGGGTGTCGGCAAGTCGACGGTGACGGCCGCCCTGGTGCGCAGCTACCGAAGCCGCGGCCGCCGGGTAGGCGTGCTGGCGGTGGATCCCTCCTCCCCGTTCAGTGGCGGCGCACTGCTCGGCGACCGGGTCAGGATGCAGGAGCACGCCACCGACGACGGCGTGTTCATCCGGTCCATGGCCAGCCGCGGGCACCTCGGCGGGCTCGCGGCCGCGACGCCGCAGGCGGTGCGCATCCTCGATGCTGCCGGCTTCGACCCGGTGCTGGTGGAGACCGTCGGCGTCGGGCAGGCCGAGGTGGAGATCGCCTCGACGGCCGACACGGCGCTCGTGGTAGTAGCGCCCGGCCTCGGCGACTCGATCCAGGCGGCCAAGGCCGGGATCCTGGAGATCGCCGACATCTTCGTCGTGAACAAGAGCGACCGGCCGGGCGCGCACGAGGTCACTCGCGACCTGCGGTCGATGCTGGCCATGGCGAGTTACGGTCCGCGCGGCTGGAAGCCGCGGATCATCGGCACCACGGCAGTCAGCGGTGAGGGGATCGATGACCTCGCGGCGGCGATTGACTCCCACCGCGACTGGCTGACCGAGAGCGGGGAGCTGCAGCGCCGCCGGCAGGTCAGGTTGAGGCGCGAGATCTCCGCGATCGCGATCGCCGAGCTGCAGCGGCGGGCCGACGGGCTGGCGGGAGTGTCCCGGCTCGATGAGCTAGCCGAGCAGGTCAGCGCTGGCGCGCTCGACCCCTATGCGGCTGCCGACGAGCTGATTGCCATCAGTACCTAGGGGTAGTAAAGGTCAGTTCGCTGCCCCTCTAGGGCCAGCGCTGGCCTCCTCATGGTCGCTCGGGGCCTCGGCCGCGGCGGTCGGGGCAGCGGTCCTGGGCCGGCGGGCAGCGGCGGCTCGCTGCGCCGCGTCGAGGACCGACTCGCTACGCAGGCGCGCGTCGTAGGCGGCTTTGCCGCCCCGGACGCCGAACAGCCTCTTAGTGATCACCAGGTACAGGACGAGAACTAGGTTCAGCGCAAAGAGAACAAGCGCCGTCACCGAGACGTTCCTGGTCATGTCGTAGATCTCGAGCGGCAGGCCGAGCGAGGTGGCGACCATCGCGAGATATTCGCCCCACCGCCTGGCCAGCCAGAGGCCGGTGCCTTCGGCCAGCTCGAGCCCCGTATACGCGACGGCGCCGATCGCCACCAGCGTGACTGTCCGCGGGCTCAGTGTCAGCGCATGCTGCACCAGGACGTAGAGCTTGGAGTGGGTGACGTTAATGCCGAGATCGCGCAGCAGATCCCGGACCACCGGCAGGTCCCGGTTCAGCGCGTTCTGGATCGGCGCGCGGGAGACGACGTATCGCCAGAGCGCCACGCTGATCGCGGCGGCCAGGATCGCGCGCACGAACCGCTCGATGGCGAACAGGCGCAGGATCAGGTGGCTGCGCAGCTCTTTGCCCCGCGGCACGACCGGTGCGCTCGCCGCGCGACCGGAGTGAACGGGCTCACCGGGCACGAAGACTCCGCACCGCAGGCACTGCCACGCCGTGCCGCCGGGCAGCGCGGCGCCCATCTCCGCGCGCAGCTCAGGCTCGTCCGGGGCAAACGTCACATGCCCTTTCCGGCCGCAGCTGAACATGCTCCAGTCCACCCACGCAGCTTACGGCAGCACGGGCCGGCGACCGGCCTGCTGCGGCAGCTGCCGCGCGGGTCCGGTCAGAGGGCAGCTGGTACGAGCACGCCGTCGGTGAGCACCAGAATTTCGTCACAGGTGAGCGCGAGCGCTTCGCCGTCGCAGCCCGCGATCAGCACCGCGCAGTCCTCGGCCAGGTCGCGGATCGCCTTGCTGACGACGGCGGTGTCGCGCTGGCTCAGCCCGTCGAGCAGGCCGTCGAGCAGCAGCAGTTCCGGCTGGTGCACGGCCGCCGCAGCGAGCCGGGCTCTCCTCGCCACGGCGTCCGGCACGGCCTGGAGGGGGACGTCGGCCCATGGGGTCAGGGCTAGCCGGTCCAGGATCGCGGCGGCGAGCACGTGCCGGTCGCCCCAGCCGTGCCGGGCGAGCCGGGCGCCGTGGGTCACCAGCCCGCGGACTCGCAGCCACGGCAGCGACCTGGCCGAGCGGCGCGCGACGCCAACCCGGCGGCGAACCGCCGCCCGTCCGCGGACGGTCGCCATGTCGTGACCGAGAACGCGCAGCTCGCCGTAGGCGGGCCTGGCCACGCCGGCGAGCAGGTCGATGATCGCCGTTGCCTGCGCCGGGTGCGCGGATGAGGACGCCGAGCACGTACTGGCCGCCCAGCTGGCCGGTGAGCCGGAAGCTGCCGGCCCGGCACCGCGAAGCCACGGCCCAGCCGGACCCCGATGCCGCCAGCGATCACGGGGTCGGCAGCCATGACTCCGCGGCCAGACGGCACGGCATCCCCCGGATTCTGGTTATCGGCGGATCTCCCGCAGGCAATGTAACTGTCTGTAATTGATCATGTCCAGGTACGCGCCGGCGGGCGTTCCACCTTCCTTACGAGGTCAACGACGGTACGCACGGACGCGGCAGTACGCCAGGCCGGGGTCGAGGTCACGGTACGGTGTGGCTGTGGCCAAGCCGCTCGACCTGCCCTTTGACCCGATCGCCCGGGCTGCCGAGACCTGGGAGACGAGGTTCGGCGACTCGGCGGCGATGGCTGCGGTCACCGCGATCATGCGCGTGCAGCAGATTCTGCTCGGGCAGCTCGACGCGCAACTGCGGCCGCACGGGCTGACGTTCGCGCGGTATGAGGCGCTTGTCCTCCTCAGCTTCAGCCGGGAAGGCGAGCTGCCGATGCGGATCATCGGCGACCGGCTCATGGTGCATCCGACCAGCGTGACCAATACGATCGACCGGCTCGAGCAGCACGGGCTCGTCGAGCGCAAGCCCAACCCGCGCGACGGCCGGGGCACCCTCGCCGCGATCACCCTGGCGGGTCGCGAGGTGATGCAACGCGCCACCGACGACCTGATGCAGTCGGAGTTCGGCATGGGCGGCTACACCGAGCCTGAGCTCGGCGACCTGTTCAGCCTGCTGCGCGGGCTGCGGGTGACCGCGGGGGACTTCAAAGACGGCTAGAGGTCAGCCGGTGATCGGCGACTTGGTCCACGTCCGGCCGCCGTCGTGGGTGACGTAGACGGCGCCCGGACTCGGATCCGCCGGGACGGCGACGCCCAGGGTCGGGCTCGTCATGCCCACGTAGCTGAATCCGCCCGCCGGGACCGGTCCGGCGATCCTGGCGGACTGCCACGTCGCCCCGTCATCGGCTGAGTAGGAGATCCCGGCCGTGGTGGCGAGCACCAGGTGCCCGCTGGCTCCCGACGCCAGCCCGGTCGCCGTGCCCGGCCCGGTCAGGGGGCCGGCTGAGCTGCCAGCCTGAACCGCCAGCAGAGGTGTACAGCGCGGGCGTGCCGCCCGGCTGGCCGGCGCACGTCAGCAGCAGCTGTCCCTGGTACGCCGCGAGCTGGGCGTCTTGCGGGGTGCCGCTCATCGGCTGCGCCGGGCCAGGCTTGCATGGCGCAGAGCCGGCGACGGTCCAGGCGCCGCCCGACACCGGCCCGGTCAGCACGGTGCCGGACGGGGTCAGCAGGTATCCCGTGCCGGCCGAGATGACCAGGTCTGCAGACGACGGCTGGCCGGCCGACATGGGCTGGTAGCCGGCCGGGACAGTGACCGGGCTCCACGTGGTGCTGCCAGCCGTGCCTGCGTAGAGAGTGAAGCCGGTGCAGTCCGCAGCGTAACCGGCGGTGCTGGCGGAACAGGTCGCAAAAACGGCAAGCGCGGTCTGGCCGCTCGCCTCGAGCGCGGTGACGACCTGGCCTCCGGTGCCGACCGGACTCCACGGCCAGCCGCCGTCGGTGGTCTCATACAGCGCCGGGCCGTAGGCCCATCCGTCGTGCAAGTTCGCGAATCTCAGCTGGCTTACGCCGGTGGCCTGATCCGGGCCCGGCGCCACTGGCGCGCTGACCCCGTACCAGCTGAGGCCGTAGTTCGAGGTGCCGGCCAGCGACGTGCAGTCACCCGGGTTCGCGCAGGGCGGACCGGCCTGGCCGATGACGGCCCCGACGAGGCCGCCCTGCCCGTCGCCGACGAATGTCACCGACGTCGGGCGGAAATGCGCAGGCGGCGCCGTGCCCGATGTTGTCGTCGACAGCCGCGTGCGCTGCTGCAGCTGTACCTGTGGGCTGCCGCTGCCCTCCGGGCCCGGCGTACCAGCGCTGGCGCTCGCGCCAGTCTGCGGCGGCGTCGTGACGGATGGCTGCCCGCCCGCGGCCGGAGGATTTCCGCCGCCAGGTGAGTGGCCGGAGAGCAATTGCGGTCCTGCCACCGCGGCGGCCAGCACGACGGCGCAGCCAGCCGAGCCGACCATAACCTGCCGGATCTTGCGTTGCCTGGCCCGGCGCCTGATCCGGTCCAGGGCGCCGGGCGGCGGGCCGAGCGGGGTCACCTCAGTCCGCGCCCAGTCCTCGATCTGGTCTCGCGGGTTTCGGGGATCTCGCGGATCTCGCGGGTCAGTCATGCGCTTCCCCTAGCGCCGTCTTGAGCCTGGCCCGGGCTTGATACAGGTCGGCCTTGACGGTCCCCTCCGGCCGCCCCACCATGCCTGCGACTTCCTTGATCGGGAAGCCGCCGTAGTAATGCAGCAGGAACGGGGTGCGCAGCCGCTCGGGCAGCGCCTGGATGAGCGCCCGGACGTCCACATCCTCCGCGGGGCGATACACAGGATCGGCAGTCCCCGCGGTGCTCAGGACGCGGATTGCCTGCCGCTCCCGGCCGGCTTTGCGCCAGTGATCCCGGATCAGGTTCGTCGCGATCATGTACAGGTAGCTCTGCGGATTGTCCAGACCGGTCCACCGAGCCAGCAGTCGCGTGAATGCCTCGGACGCGATCTCGTGCGCCGTCTCGTCGTCGTCGACCAGTCGGCGCACCCAGCCGGCCAGCCTCGGGTAACAGGCGTTGAACAGATCCTCGACCGCCTGCTGGTCGGACATCCGGAGCCTTGCCACCGTGTTCCTCCGGCTAGCCGGGCTCCGCTGACTGACCGTCCCCGTCACGCTCATCTGACGGGGCGGGCCCACCGGCCACGTTAGCCGAAATATCCCTCCATCTGCCACTTCCGTGACAGGCATGAGCACCGCTTGATACGCCAGGCCGACATCCCCGGCAAGCGCTGGGCACGCACCATTGGTCAGCGCGTCCGGCATCATCCTCACCAATCGGAAACCAGTCCGCCTCGGGCGGACTTCGGGCATCGCCAGCGTCGTCGTGACGAGCGGGGGCAGTACCTAAGACGACGCAGCGCCCCGATGGTTGGCGATCAAGCAGTGAGATTTCGCGGCCTGGCGCTGCTGGGTACACTGAGGAAGATAGTTGGACGTCCAACTATCTTGGCAGCGCAGCAGGCCGCGGCGGCGGGGCTGTGGCGCGGGCATTCGGGCCGGAGGCAGTCATGAACGCAGGCGCGAGCGCCCCTGACGGGCGCGACCGGTGGCAGCGCCGTTATGCCGCGGCCAGGAAGCGAGACGCCGACTTCACGACGCTGTCCGGGCTCGAGGTTGACCCGGTCTACGGGCCGCCGGAGGGTGCCGTGGTGCCCGGCTTCGAGCGGATCGGCTGGCCGGGGGAGTACCCGTTCACCCGCGGGCTCTACCCGGCCGGGTACCGCGGCCGGGCGTGGACCGTGCGGCAGTTCTCCGGGTTCGGGAACGCGGAGGCGACTAATGAGCGGTACAAGATGCTGCTGGCGGCCGGCGGGGGCGGGCTGTCGGTGGCGTTCGACATGCCGACGCTGATGGGGCGCGACTCCGACGACCCGACGTCGGCCGGCGAGGTCGGTCACTGCGGTGTCGCGATCGACTCCACCGCCGACATGGACTCGCTCTTCGCCGGGATCCCGCTCGCGGACATCACCACGTCCATGACGATCAGCGGCCCAGCCGTGCCGGTGTTCTGCATGTACCTGGCCGCCGCGCAGCGTCAGGGCGCGGACATCAGCAAGCTCGATGGCACCCTGCAGACCGACATCTTCAAGGAGTACATCGCGCAGAAGGAATGGCTGTTCCCGCCGCAGCCGCACCTGCGGCTCATCGGCGATCTCATGCAGTACTGCGCGCAGCACATACCGGCGTACAAGCCGCTGTCGGTGTCGGGCTACCACATCAGGGAGGCGGGCTCGACCGCCGCGCAGGAGCTGGCGTTCACGCTGGCGGACGGGTTCGGCTACGTGGAGCTCGGCCTGTCCCGCGGGCTGGACATCGAGACCTTCGCGCCAGGTCTGTCGTTCTTCTTCGACGCGCACATTGACTTCTTCGAGGAAATCGCCAAGTTCCGCGCCGCCCGCCGGATCTGGGCTCGCTGGCTGCGCGATATCTACGGCGCGAAGACCGAGCGAGCACAGTGGCTGCGGTTCCACACCCAGACGGCCGGCGTCTCGCTCACCGCGCAGCAACCGGAGCTCAACGTGGTGCGTACCGCGATCGAGGCGCTGGCGGCGGTGCTGGGCGGCACGAACTCGCTGCACACCAACGCGCTGGACGAGGTGCTGGCGCTGCCCAGCGAGCACGCGGCCGAGGTCGCGCTGCGGACGCAGCAGGTGATCATGGAGGAGACCGGCGTCGTCAACGTCGCCGACCCCCTCGGCGGATCGTGGTACCTCGAGGCCCTGACTGACCGGCTGGAAGCCAGCGCCGAGGAGATCTTCGGCCGGATCCGTGCGATGAGCCCGGACGGGTCCATGACCGGCGGCATTCTGCGCGGCATCGAGGACGGCTGGTTCACCGCGGAGATCGCCGAAGCCTCGTTCGCTTATCAGCAGCAGGTCGAGAAGGGCAACAAGCGGATCGTGGGGGTCAACTGCTACACCGATACCGTCGAGCGCCCCGTGGAGATCCTGCGTGTTAGCCACGAGGTCGAGATCGAGCAGGTGCGCGCCCTGCGCGAGCGACGTTCGGACCGGAACGAGGCCGCCGTGTCCGCGGCGCTCGCCGAGCTGATCGCAGCCGGACGCTCAGACGCGAACATGATTCCGCCGATGATCACCGCGGCGGCAGCGGAGGCGACGCTCGGTGAGATCTGCGGCGCGCTGCGCGAGGAATGGGGCAGCTACTCCGAGGCGCCGGCCTTCTAGCCTGTGGCGCCGCGCGCCGCAGGCCGGAATGCGACGCCCGCGTTGGTGGTTTTGCGAGGTGCACGGGGTTCCCGTGAGTTGGAATCTGGCCTTGCGGGCCAGTGCGTTTTTGGGGGGTGCTCGGGGGGCGTCCCTCCGTGGGGCAGGATGGAGACATGACTCAGCCGCGGAACTTTTCCCTTCACGGGGCTGTCGACCTCGGTGCGCGGCAGGCCGCGGCGCAACGCAGGCAGCGAGCTGCCGAGCAGGCTCCGGCCGCGGACGGCTCGCCGGGCGCCGAGACCGGCTTCGTCATCGACGTCACGGACGAGACCTTCAATACTGACGTCGTCGCGCGGTCCCGCACCGTCCCGGTCATCCTGGACCTGTGGGCTGAGTGGTGCGGCCCGTGCAAGCAGCTCAGCCCGGTCCTGGAGAAGCTGGCCGCCGAGGCGAACGGCGCGTTCGTGCTCGCCAAGGTGGACGTCGACGCCAACCCGCAGCTGAGTGCGGCCCTGCAGGTCCAGAGCATCCCCATGGTGGTCGCCGTGATCAGCGGCCAGGTCGCCGACGGCTTCCTCGGCGCCATGCCCGAGGCGCAGGTCAGGCAGTGGCTCGGCCAGGTCATGCAGGCTGCCGACCAGCTCGGGCTCCAACCGGCGGCCGGCGACCGTGAGCCGGGCGAGTTCGGCGAGATGCCGTCCGGCGAGGCCGGGCCGGCCGACGCCGGCCCGGGTGCGATCTACGGCGAAGCGCAGCAGGCGATGCAGCGCGGCGACCTGGAGGCCGCGGCAGCGGCGTTCGAGAAGATACTTGCGGCGAGTCCAGCGGACCCGGTTGCGACGATGGGCCTCGGCCAGGTCAGCCTGTTCCGCCGGGTCGAGAGTTACGATCAGGCCGCCGTCAGGCGGGACGCGGCCAGCCGACCCACTGATGCGCTCGCGCAGACCAAGCTCGCCGACATCGAGCTAGCCTCTGGCCAGATCGAGAACGCCTTCGATCGGCTGCTCGCCACCGTGTCACGGACGTCCGGCGAGGAGCGCGACATCGCCCGCAAGCATCTGATCAGCCTGTTCGAGGTGCTTCCGCCCAAGGACTCGCAGGTCGCCAGGGCGCGGGCGAGGCTGTCGAGCCTGCTCTTCTAGGCAGCGTCTCGACGAGACACGGCCTAACTGCCTGACGTCAGCCTGAACCGGCGAGCGATTCGAGTGCGGGCAGCGCGACCTCGAGCGCGGCGAGCTGATCGGGCGGCAGCGTCCGCAGGATGTCGGCCAGCATGGCGGTGCTTTCGGCGCGGATGCGCTCCAGCGCGGCCCTGCCACTGTCGGTCAGCGAGACGAGCGACGCACGAGCGTCGTCCGGCGCGGGCTGGCGCCGCACGTAGCCACGACCCTCCAGCACGTTTACGAGCCTGGTCAGGGTGGACGGGGCGATCCGCTCAGCCGCGGCCAGGTCGCCGAGCCGCACTGGGCCGCTCGCGCCGACGTAGGCGAGGGTGGATAGCTGGCTCGGGGTCAGCCCGGCCAGGTCGTGCTTGCGCAGGCGGCGCGACAGGCGCAGCACGGCGATCCGCAGCCGGGCGGCGTCGATGCCGGGCTCGGCCAGACTGGCTGTGTGCGCGGCGCTGGTTCCGGTGGACACAATCTGAAGCGTACGTCCCGGCGCGCACCAACATGCGCCGCATGCGAACCTAACGGCAGCACTGTTTGTCAGCGCACGCCCTGTTATCAGCCAGCAGTGGGCTGGCGTTCATCCGGCTGGCGCATGATGGGGTGATGGAGGCGCAATCCCTCAGCGGCCGGCTGCTCGCTGCGACCCCGCATCTCGGCGATCCCAACTTTCGCAGAACCGTTGTCCTGATCGTCGAGGACGACCTGGATGAGGGAACTCTCGGCGTCGTGCTGAACCGGCCGACCGAGATACCGCTCGGCCAGGTTCTCGAGGCCTGGACCGACCTTGCCACCGGCCCGCAGGTGGTCTTCCGCGGCGGCCCGATATCCCCTAACAGCGCGCTCGCGCTGGCGATGGCGCACGGCACCGACGAGCCCGTCGGCTGGCGGTCGCTCGATGGCAGCCCGATGATGGCGCGGATGGGTCTGGTCGACCTTGGAGCGCCGCCGGAGCTGCTGGCTGGCGGCATTAGCTCGATGCGGGTGTTCGCCGGGTACGCGGGCTGGGGAGCGGGTCAGCTCCAGGACGAGATCGACGAAGGGGCCTGGTACGTGCTTCCCGGCGATCCGGCGGACCCTTTCGCACCCGAGCCGGAACAGCTGTGGCAGAAGGTGCTGCGCCGCCAGGGCGGGGAGCTAGCCCTGGTGGCCACGTTCCCTGACGATCCGATGTGGAACTGACGGAATCCGCGGCGGCTTCGGGGGGTCATCCCTGGGTGGCGGCCCGGCGTAGACTGGCTGACTGTGAGCGTCCTTCCAGGTACCGATGTCCGGCCGGACTCTGATGTCCGGCAAGATCTGTCCGTCGACAACGGCGATCATGAGCGCTTCGCGCATTACGTCGTGAAAGACAAGATTGTCGATAGTGCGGTCAACGGCACGCCGGTCGTGGCGCTGTGCGGAAAGGTCTGGGTGCCGAGCCGCGATCCCAAGAAATTCCCGGTATGCCCGGACTGCCAGCGGATCTACGAATCGCTGCCAGAGGGCGGCGAGAGCTAGCCGGCCGGAACCGCCGGTGTTCCAGCCAGCGTGATGCCAGCACCCCGCAGTTTTTCGAGTGCGGCTGCCGTGGTGTGCGGGTCCACGCCTACTGTGAGGGCGAGCAGCACCGACGTCTCGAAACCTGCCTTGGCGGCGTCGGCCGCCGTCGCGTAGACGCAGTAATCTGTCGCGATTCCGACGACGTCGACGTCGGTTACGCCGTGCTCCGTCAGCCAGGAACCCAGGCCGGTTCCCGCGCCACTGGCGCCCTCGAAGCCGCTGTAGGCCGCCGCGTGCTGGCCCTTACGGAAGATCTCCTCGATCCGGCTTGTGTCCAGATCCGGGTGGAACTGCGCGCCCGCCGTCTCGGCGACGCAGTGCGCCGGCCAGCTGCGGTAGTAGTCAGGCTGCGCGGAGAAGTGCTCGCCGGGATCGATATGAAAGTCCTGGCTCGCGACGACGCGGTCGTAGCGGGCGCCGTCGGGCCCGTCGAGGTACTCGCTGACCGCCCGGGCGACGGCCGCGCCGCCCGCTACGGCCAGGGAGCCGCCCTCGCAGAAGTCGTTCTGCACATCGACGATCACCAGCGCGCGCACGGTGTGAGACTACCGCGCTAGGCAACGTCAGCCGGCGTGCCCGAGGTGATGCGGACCAGTTCGTCGAACGTGGTGGGGAACACGGTGTGCGCGTGCCCGGCAGCCGCCCACACCGTTTCGTAGTCGCGCAGCGCCGTGTCGACCAGAGTGCGGATCGGCGCCGGATGGCCGACCGGAGCGACGCCCCCGATCCGCTGGCCGGTGCTGGCATAGACGAAATCGGGATCGGCCCGGCGGAGCTTGCCGACGCTGAGGTCGGCTGCCACCTTCACAGTGTCAACCCGGTGGCCGCCGCTGGTCAGGACCAGCAGCGGCGCGCCATCGGCGTCGAACACCAGACTGTTGGCGATGGCTCCGATGTCGCAGCCCAGCTGCGCCGCTGCAGTGGCCGCGGTCGGGGCAGGCTCGGGCAGTTCGCGGACCTGACCGGTGACGCTGAGAGAGGCCAGCTCGGTTGCCACGTGTTCGGCGCTCGGATGCACCGGGCCAGTGTGCCACGCCTCAGTCGTTGTCCGGCTGAAACACGGTCGGGATGCACGGGTAGCCGCGGATCAGCTGCCGCGCGTGGTTCGGCAGCTCGGCGACCGCGGCCCGGTGGCGGGCGCGAGCCTCGGCGAGCGGTTCCCGGCCGACGATCTCGCCGTCGCGCACGAGGAGCCGCAGCAGCGGACGCCCATCAGGCGGGCCCGCCGGCTCGGTGTCGGTAATCAGCTCGGTGATCGCCGTGCCGCTCGCATCGAGCTGGCGGACGGCCCATTTCCGTCCGCCGCGGGATGGCTTGCCGACCGAGCGCTTCGCAACCGGCAGGAGCGGGGCGCCAGTGCCCTCGGTGACCGCACGCGCCACGAGCTTGTAGACCAGTGCCGCGGTCGGCGCACCGGAGCCGGTGACCAGCGAGGTGCCGACCCCGAAGCCGTCGACAGTCTCGGCGGCGAGAGCGGCGATCGAGAACTCGTCGAGGTCACCGGTGAGCACGATGCGCGTCTTGTCCGCGCCGAGGCGGTCCAGCTGCGCGCGCACCTCGCGGGCGGCTGCGGCCAGGTCTCCGCTGTCGATGCGGACGGCGCCGAGGGAGGGGCCGGCGAGGCGGACGGCGAGGTCGATTGCCGCTGCGACGTCGTACGTATCGGCCAGCAGCGTCGTTCCCGTGCCGAGCGCCTCCAGCTGGGCGGCGAATGCCTGCGGCTCGTCATCATGGACCAGCGTGAACGCGTGCGCAGCCGTGCCGCTGGTCGGCACGCCGTACTGATAGCCAGCGCGCAGGTTGGACGTCGTGGCGAAGCCGGCGATGTAGGCAGCCCGGGCGGCCGCTACCGCCGACAGCTCGTGCGTGCGGCGGGAGCCCATCTCGATGAGCGGTCGCTCGCCGGCCGCGTTCACCATCCGGGATGCAGCCGAGGCGATCGCGCAGTCGTGGTTCAGGATCGACAGTGCCAACGTCTCCAGGACGACCGCCTCGGCGAAGGTGCCCTCGACGACCAGAATCGGCGAGCCGGGGAAGTAGCAGTCGCCCTCGCCGTAGCCCCAGATGCTGCCGCCGAACCGGTAGTTTCCCAGGAAATCGAGCGTCGGGTCGTCCGCGATCCCGGCCCGTTCCAGGAACTCCAGCTCCGCAGGGCCAAACCGGAACCGCTCAAGCGCGTCGAGCAGGCGGCCGGCGCCGGCGACCACGCCGTACCGGCGGCCGCTGGGCAGCTGCCGGGCGAAAACCTCGAACACCGACCGGCGCCGCGCGGCGCCGCTGTGCATCGCAGCCCGCACCATGGTCAGCTCGTAGTGATCGGTCAGCAGCCCGGTGGCAGGCAGCGGCAGGCCCTGGCCGGTCTGATGCGGGCTCATCCCGGCAGCCTACGGAATGCGGCCACGGGCGACGCACGCCCGGGCGATTAGCGGGAAATGTCCGGGCGGTTCGCCTTGGGTTGGAGTGGAACACTAACGTCGGGGGAGTAGGAACGAGTTACTGGGGAGGTGACGGCAGGTGGGCGCTGCGCCCGTGGAGGTCGAACAGCCAGCGACGAGCCAGCAAACGGCCCTGGACGCACCGTGGGTCACTGTCGTCTGGAATGACCCGGTCAACCTGATGAACTACGTGACCTACGTCTTCCAGAAGGTCTTCGGCTACCCCAAGGCGAAGGCGGAGAAGCTGATGCTCGACGTGCACCACAAGGGCAAGGCCGTGGTGTCCTCCGGCACCCGCGAGGCCATGGAGCGGGATGCCGAAACCCTCCACGGCTACGGTCTGTGGGCGACCGTGAGCCACGACTCGTGACCTGGGATCCGCTCGGCGAGGACGACGGTGTGAGCCGCAGCGACCGCGGCGAGCCTGGCCTCGCGGCCTCGTTCCGGCCGGTGCCAGGTGGGGCCTCGGCTTACTTCGAGCAGCCGCAGGCGGGCGTGCTAAGGAGCCTCGTCAGCCAGGTGGCCGAGCTGATCAGCGCCGACGCCGAGACCGGCGAGGATGCGGCGCAGGCCGGCAACCTTGAGGCCCAGCTTGGTCTGTCCAGCCATATCGAGCTGCCTGACGATCCCGTCCTGGCCAGGCTGCTCCCGGATGCCTACTCCGACGACGCGGAGGCTGCCGCCGAGTTCCGCCGGTACACCGAGGAATCGCTGCGCTCGGCGAAGGTCGCGGCCGCGCAGGCTGTGCTCGCGTCGCTGCCGCCGGCTGGCGGTGAGGTGCGCCTGTCTGAGCCGGAATGCCAGCAGTGGCTGCGTGCGCTCAACGATGTCCGCCTTGCCCTCAGTGTCCGGCTTGGCATCACCGACGAGGACGAGGACCTCACCGAGAGCCTGGCGGCGGACGACCCCCGGTCTGCCTACCTGTGGGTCTATCAGTGGCTGGCCTACTTGCAGGACAGCCTGCTCGAAGCCCTGACGTAGCTGCGCCGCGGCTTGGCGGCTACGCTCCAGCCATGCTGACGATCAGCCCGGAGCTGCGTTCGAAGATCATCGCGCACGCAACGGCTGACCATCCCGACGAGGCCTGCGGAGTCATCGCCGGCGCGGCGGGCAGCGACCGGCCGGAGCGGTTCATCCCGATGCTGAATGCCGAGCGCTCGCCGACCTTCTACCGGTTCGACTCGCTGGAGCAGCTGCGGGTCTGGCGGGAGATGGATGACCGAGACGAGGAGCCAGTGGTGATCTACCACTCGCACACCGCCACCGAGGCCTACCCGTCGCGGACAGACATCTCCTACGCCAGCGAACCGGGTGCGCACTACGTACTGGTCTCCACCGCTGACCTGGCCCGGCCGCAGTTCCGGTCGTTCCGCATCGCGGACGGCGCCGTGACTGAGGAAGACGTCGCGGTCGACCCGGAATGATCGTGCCCGGCGGCCCGTTGGAAGCTACCGGTATCCACACTTACGCACAATCTTGGAGCAGAGAGAACATGGCTATCGAGGTCCGTATCCCGACCATCCTGCGCACCTATACCGGCGGCGCGAAGTCGGTCGAGGGCTCGGGTTCCACGCTGGCGGAGCTGATAGCTGACCTCGACGGCCGCTATGACGGGCTGGGTGACCGGCTCATGGACGACTCTGGCCTGCGCCGCTTCATCAACGTGTACCTGAACGACGAGGACGTCCGCTTCATCGGCGGCCTCGCGGCCCAGGTCGCTGACGGCGACACCGTGACGGTACTGCCGGCCGTCGCTGGCGGCGCTGGCTAAGGCTCTCGGTCTGGACACGTCTCATGCGCTACGACAACCTGCTCGAGTCCGTCGGCGGGACGCCGCTCGTCGGGCTGCCGAGGCTGTCGCCCAGCCCGGAGGTCCGGTTGTGGGCCAAGCTCGAGGAGCGCAACCCGACTGGCTCGATCAAGGACCGGATCGCGGCGTACATGGTCGCGGGGGCAGAGAAGGATGGCGTGCTGCGTCCCGGCTCGACAATCCTGGAGCCGACCTCCGGTAACACCGGCATCAGCCTGGCCATGGTGGCCAAAGTGCGTGGTTACCGGCTGATCTGCGTGATGCCGGAGAATACCTCGGCCGAGCGCCGGCAGCTGCTCGAGGCCTTCGGCGCGGAGGTGATCTCCTCGCCAGCCGCGGGCGGCTCCAACGAGGCGGTGCGGGTGGCTAAGGGACTGGCGGCCGAGCATCCGGACTGGGTGATGCTCTACCAGTACGGCAACGAGGCCAATGCGCGCGCCCACTACGAGACCACCGGCCCGGAACTGCTCGCTGACCTGCCGACGATCACTCACTTCGTCGCGGGCCTCGGGACGACGGGCACTCTCATGGGCACCGGCCGGTTCCTGCGCGAGCGCGTGCCCGGCGTGCAGATCGTCGCGGCCGAGCCGAGGTATGGCGAGCTGGTCTACGGACTGCGGAACCTGTCTGAGGGGTTCGTGCCCGAGCTCTACGACGAGTCCGTGCTGACCTCGCGGTTCTCGGTGTCATCGGCCGATGCGCTGCTCCGGACCAGGGAGCTGCTGGCGGCAGAGGGGATGTTCGCCGGAATCTCCTCCGGCTGCGTCCTGCACGCGGCGCTCGGCCTCGCCGCGAAGGCCCAGGCGGCCGGGCAGCGCGCCGACATCGCCTTCGTCATCGCCGACGCCGGCTGGAAGTACCTGTCGACCGGCGCCTACAGCGGGACGCTCGAGGAAGCCGAGGCCAGGCTGGAGGGCCAGCTCTGGGCCTGACGCGGCCAGACACCGACGGCGGCTCTTGTGCGTGCATCACCTGCACGATGGATGAATGAGGCTGGATGACGACATTTGATGACGCGACTGCGGTTACCCGACGCAGCGATGGCTGGTACGACACCCAGGCCGACCCGCGGTTCGCCATGGTGGTCGCGCCGGGCAGCAGCGCCCCGCCCGCCGTCAACGGCGGCGTTCTGATGGCGACGGTGCTGCGCGCCGTGCTCGATGCGGCGCCGAATCCGTATCCGGTCGCCACCAGCGCCAATTTCCTCCGGATTCCGCAGCTGGGGCCGGCCGAGGTCGAGGTGACCTGGCTGAAGACAGGAAGAACTGCTTCCATAGCGCGGGCTGCCCTCGTGCAGGACGGCATGCCCGTCGTCGACATGACCGTCACGACCGGAACGCTGCCGGACCGGCTCGCGGCCGTCGGCAACACCGCGGCCGCCGACGGCGAGTCGCTCACCTGGACCGGCGAGCGGCCGGTGTTCCCGGACATTGCCGACTGTGTCGATCTCGGAAAGTGGCCAGGCACCGACGGGGCGAACGGGATCTCCGGGTTCGCTGCTCACCTCGAGGTGCTGCTGGACCCCGCGGTAGCGGGCTGGCGCGGCAACGAGCCGTCCGGGCTGCCGGAAATGCGCGGCTATGTTCGGCTGCGCGAGCATCGTGACCCCGATGCGCTGATGCTGGCGCTCGCGGTCGATGCACTGCCGCCGGTGGTGTTCGGGCTCGGCGCTACCGGCTGGGCTCCCACGGTGGAGCTGACCTGGCACATGCGGGCGGTTCCGGTTGCCGGGCCGCTGCGCGTCGCGACCCGCAGCCGGCACGTCAGCGGCGGCTGGTTTGACGAGGAAGCCGAGGTCTGGGACTCGGCCGGTCAGCTCGTGGCGCAGAGCAGGCAGCTGGCGAGGGTCGGCCGCGGGCGGCTGCGCCAGATCGGCGAACTGCGTGCGGCGGCCGCAGCCCCGTAGCCGCCGCCGAAGAGCCTCAGCCGCCGCCGAAGGGCCTCAGCGCCGCCGAGGGCCTCAGCCGCCGCCGAAGGGCCTCAATGGGCAGTCTGCTGCCCCTCTATGGGCCGCATTGGCCCCCCCACGCCCTCCGGGAGGCGGCGGATGCGGCGCGAGGCCATGCAAGAGGGCTGGCGGTGCTACGGGACGCTCTTGATCTTCCAGACTCCGGCGGCGCCGAGCACCCCGACGACAGCCGTCGCGCCGAACAGCGTCGGATAGCCGCCGAAGGTCACCAGCGGGCCAGCGATGGCCGCGCCGATCGCGGCCGGGCCGACTATGGCGATGTTGATAATGCCAAGATCCTTCGCCCGGTCCGCCGCCGCCGGCAGCACTTGAGTGATGAGAGCCTGGTCGACCGCCAGGTAGGCACCAAATCCCAGCCCGAACACGACCGCGGCCAGCAGTGCGGCATCCCAGGTCTCGACGACAGTAAGCAGCAGCGCAGCGAGCGCGATCAACAGGCCCGCCACCGTGACGATCATCTTCCGCTTGCCGATCCGGTCGGAGATGATGCCGCCCACCACCGCCGTCACGACGACGCAGACCGTGTAGATGACGATGAGGATCAGCAGGCCGGTCGCGGCCGGGATGTGCTCGGTGGCATACAGGTGTACCTGGTCGCGCAGGAAGTACAGCAGATAGAGCGTGCCCATCGCGATGCCCAGTGAGACCAGGAACCTGGTCAGCCAGGCCCAGGCGAAGTCCGGGTAATCCCGCGGGCTGATCCAGTAGGCGCTCGCAAGCCGCCGCCACGAGAACGGCTCCCGGTGCTCAGCCTCCAGCGGGTGATCCGGCGTGCCGAATACGAACGGCAGCACCAGCAGGAACAGCAGGGCGGCCAGCAGGTAGTAGCTGCTGGTGACATTGCTGGCGAGCACCAGCACGGTCAGGACCGTGCCGATGACGAGCCCGAGGGCCTGCGGCATGCCGACCCAGCCGGCGACGGTAGCCCGCTGCCGGACCGGGACATGATCAGGAATCGCCGCACTCAGGCTGGCGTACTCACCGTTCTGGAAGGCGCTGAACAAGACCCAGAAGACGGCGACGCCGGCCACCGTCCGCTGCCCGGCGAGCAGGAACAGGCTGATCGCGCCGAGCACCGCCATCACCAGCGTCCAGCGGTGCCGTCGCCCGCGGAGCCCCCCGAATCCGTAGGCGTGTGTCGTCCGGTCTGAAAGTGCGCCGGCGATCGGCGTCGCCAGCACGGACGCCACCGCGCCGACGGCCGACACGATCGCGAGCGCCGCGATCTTGTGTCGGGGGTCGATGTCTTGCAGCTGGAGCGGCAGGATCACCTGGATCGGGGTTAGCGAGGCCATCCACATGCCGAGGCTGGCGAGCCCGAGCCCGGCGATCCAGCGAGGCCTGACGTGTACCGACGGCTCGGCCAGGGCCAGCGGGACCGAGCGCTCGTGCTCGGTGGACTGCTCTGTCATGACACCTCCGCCTGGGGTCCGCCTGGCTGCCGCGGGCTGCTCCAGGCGTTGCCGTGGATGCGCCGTTTTGCGGATGATAGTGGCTGCAGCCGGGCAGTCGAGCCGCCCGGAACCCGCGCGGTCCAGGCCCGGCTATTCTCGCCGCTGTGACGTTTGTGAGCCGCAGCCCCCGTGGTGATGAGCGGTATCGCCTGGTACCGGCATGCAGGTAACGATCATCGGCTGGGCTGGCAGCTTCCCCGGTCCGGACAGCCCCGCGAGCTGCTACCTCATTGAAGCCGAGGGCTTCCGGCTCGTGGTCGACCTCGGGAACGGCGCGCTGGGCGGCCTGCAGCGGTACACGGCGCTTTCTGACGTGGATGCGATTTGCCTGAGCCACTTGCACGCCGACCACTGCCTGGACATGATCGGCTATTCAATATTCCAGAACTACCACCCAGAGGCCCCGCAGGCGCGGATACCCGTCTACGGGCCACCCGGCACCGCGGACCGGCTGGACCTGGCGCTCGGCAGTCACAGCAAGGGCTTGACGGACGCCTTCCAGTTCGCCGCGCTCACCCCCGGCACCATCGAGATCGGCCCGCTCCGGATCACGACGGCGCGAATGCGGCATCCGGTCGAGACCTTCGGGTTCCGGATCGAGCATGCGGGCCAGGCCGTGGCGTACTCGGCCGACACCGGCCCATGCGACGAGCTCGTGACGCTGGCGCGCGACGCCGACGTGCTGCTGGCCGAGGCGTCCTTTACCGAGGGGCCTGGCCAGCCGCCGGACCTGCACCTGACCGCGCGGCAGGCAGCCGAGCACGCCGCGAGGGCCGGCGCTGGCGAGCTGGTGCTGACCCACCTCGTGGCGTGGAATGATCCCGCGGTAAGCCAGGCGGAGGCGGCGGCCGCCTACGACGGCCGGCTTCGGCTGGCGAGCTGCGGCCTGCAGCTGCTGGATGCCGGCCCCGCTCAGCCGGGCGGAGACCGGACAGCCGGCACATAGACTCCACTGCCATGCGCGTCCTCGTCACCGGCGGTGCCGGGTTCATCGGATCTCATCTGGTCGATGCCCTGGCAGCGCGTGGCGACGAGGTCGCTGTCGTCGACGACATCTCGGCCGGCAGGTCCGGCCGGGTGCCCGACCAGGCGGTCGTGCACAAGCTGAGCATTACCGAGGGTGCCGCCGTGGCTGCCGTGGCGGACGACTTCCGGCCGGAGCTCATCTGCCACCTCGCCGCCAGGGTGGACGTGCGGACGTCGGTGTCCGATCCGGCCGACGACGCACTGGTCAACGTGGTCGGCACCGTTAACGTGCTGGAGGCGGCGCGGGAAGTGGGCGCCCGGGTGATCCTCGCCTCGACGGGCGCGGTGATCTACGGCCGGGACGCGCCGATCCCGTCGCTGGAGGACGTGCTGCCGCTGCCGGAGTCGCCGTACGGTGTTGCCAAGAACAGCGCCGAACAGTACGTCGAGCTGTACAACCGGCTCCATGGCACCTCGCACGTCGTGCTGCGGTTCGCCAACGTCTACGGGCCACGCCAGGACCCGGCAGGCCAGGTGGGAGTGGTAGCGATCTTCTGCGCTCGGGTCCTCGCGGGCAAGCGCCCGGTTTTCTACGGCGACGGGCGGCAGACCAGGGACTTCATCTACGTCGGGGACGCGGTGAGCGCCTATCTGGCCGCGGCCGACCGCGGCCGTCCCGGCACCTGGAATGTCGGCTCGGGCGCCGAGGTCAGCATCCGTCAGCTCGCCGCCGTGATCAGCGAGATTTCCGGCCATGAGATTAAGCCGGTGTACGCGGCGGCCAGGCCCGGTGAGCTGCTTCGGGGCGCGCTGGCGTCCGAGCGCGCCCGGCGCGACCTCGGCTGGGCTCCGACTGTCTCGCTAACCGACGGCGTCGGCCGCGTGTACCGGTGGATCGAAGCCGGCGCGCCCGAACAAGCCGGCTGGTAGCACCGCGCCTGCAAGGGCGCGCTGGCAGCGCCGACCTCCTGGCCAGCCGGAGCTGCCCGGTTGCGAATAGGCTGGCCTCCATGCGACCTGACGGACGGCGGCCCGACCAGCTGCGAGACATCACGATCAGCCGGGGCTGGCTGGCGCACGCTGAGGGTTCGGTCCTGGTCGAGTTTGGCGCGACCCGGGTGCTCTGCGCGGCCAGCGTGCAGGAGGACCTGCCGCGCTGGCGCCGCGGCAGCGGGCAGGGCTGGGTGACTGCTGAGTACGCCATGCTGCCGCGCTCGACCAACACGCGCAGTGACCGCGAGTCAGTCAGGGGCAGGATCGGCGGCCGTACCCACGAGATCTCCCGGCTCGTCGGCAGGTCCCTGCGGGCGTGCGTCGACGCGAAGGCGCTCGGCGAGAACACCATCATCGTCGACTGCGACGTGCTGCAGGCCGACGGCGGCACCAGGACGGCGGCCATCACCGGCGGGTACGTGGCCCTGGCGGATGCCGTTGGCTGGCTGAAGTCTCGCAAGCGGACGAGGGGCGAGCCGCTGGCCGGCTCGGTGGCGGCGGTGAGCGTCGGCATCATCGACGGCCAGCCGCGGCTCGACCTGTGTTACGACGAGGACGTAGCGGCCGAGACCGACATGAACGTGGTGTGCACCGGTGACGGCAGTTTCGTCGAGGTACAGGGCACCGCTGAGCGGGACCCGTTCGGCCGTGACCTGCTCGACGAGCTACTCAACCTCGCCGTGGCCGGCTGCGCCGAGCTGACCAAGATCCAGCAGGCAGCGCTTGACCAGCCCGCGCTTGGCGCATGACGACAGCCGCAGCCCGCTTGATGCTCGCGACCGCCAACCGGAGCAAGCTGACCGAGCTGGCCAGGATCCTGGCAGACGAGCACGCCGACGTCGTGCTCGCTAGCCTCGCCGAGTTTCCTGGGGCTCCGGAGGTGGCCGAGACCGGTGCCACGTTTGCCGAGAACGCACTGCTCAAGGCCCGGGCGATAGCGGCGTTCACGGGGCTGCCGACGGTCGCCGACGACTCGGGCCTCTGCGTGGACGCGCTGAACGGAATGCCGGGAGTTCTGTCAGCGCGCTGGTCGGGCCGGCACGGCGACGATGAGGCCAACCTGAATCTCGTGCTTGCCCAGGTCACAGACGTGCCCGACGAGCGGCGCGGCGCCCGGTTCAGCTGCGCGGCAGCGCTGGTCATGCCCGGTGACGCCGAGCACATCCGCGAGGGCGTGGTGACCGGCCGGCTCGTCCGCGAGCGGCGCGGTTCGAACGGGTTCGGCTACGACCCGATCTTCGTGCCGGACGGCTACGAGGTTACGACTGCCGAGATGGATCCGGCGGACAAGGACAAGATCAGTCACCGCGGCCGTGCGCTCCGGGCACTCGCGCCTGAAATCCGTCGTTCCGTTCGTTAATCTCGTCTTCCGGAAACCTTGTGGAAGGGAACGGGCATGCCTGACACGCGGCTGGCGCCAGGAGACGCGGCGCCTGACTTCACTCTTCCCGACGCCGACGGGGCCGAGGTGAGCCTGTCCTCGCTGCGCGGCCGGCGGGTCATCGTCTACTTTTACCCGGCCGCGATGACGCCGGGCTGCACCAAGGAGGCGTGCGACTTCCGGGACAGCCTGGCCAGCCTGGCGGCATCCGGAGTCGCGGTGCTGGGGATCTCGCCGGATGCGCCGGCGAAACTGGCGAAGTTCCGCGACCGAGACGGGCTGAACTTCCCGCTGCTCAGCGATCCGCAGCACGCGGTGCTCACCGCATACGGAGCCTGGGGCGAGAAGATGCTGTATGGCAAGAAGTCAGTAGGCGTCATCAGGTCGACGTTCGTGATCGACCCGGAGGGCACGATCGAGAAGGCGCAGTACGGGGTGAAAGCGACCGGCCACGTCGCCCGCCTCCGGCAGGAACTCGGGGTGTGATGACGCGCAGGTAGCCACCGGGGCCGTAGCCCAACGGCAGGAGGCACAGGATTTAGGTTCCTGGCAGTGTGGGTTCGAGTCCCACCGGCCCCACAAATTGCGATGTCTCAAGTCATCGAGGACACCCCGAACCCACGTCAGGGTCGGGGTGTCTGGGTGTGCGGGGTTGTTGCTCGTGTGGGTCCGGGCGGGCGCCCGGTCGGCTGGTAGTTGCGGCCGGGGTCGAGGGTGAGGCCGCGCAGGAGCTCGCCGGTGGCGGCGTCGATGATGCGGACGTCTAGGTCCTGGATGAGCATGAGGATGTGGGTTCCGGCGTGGGTCCGGCCGACGCCGATGTGGTAGAGCTGGCCGCGGTGGCGGAGGGTGACGGTGCCGGTGGTGCCGATGATGTCGGCACGGACGCGGTCGTGGGTGTCGGCGGCGCGGCTGCCGGGGGTGGCCTTGGGCCGGGCGTTGCAGGCGGCGGCGGGGGTGGCCCGGCGGGGCAGTGACCGGTGCGGCCGGCGGGTGTTGTAGTAGGCGGTGAAGGCGTCGAGGAGGGCCTG
This sequence comes from uncultured Actinomycetota bacterium, assembly GCA_963718765.1. Taxonomy (GTDB): domain Bacteria; phylum Actinomycetota; class Actinomycetes; order Streptosporangiales; family Streptosporangiaceae; genus JAJYUU01. Next base: position 468,258 of record CAVQZV010000010.1, on the reverse strand, counting down.
AAGCTGGGTGAGGTCGGCGGGCTGGGGGTGCTGGGCGGCCAGCCATTTCTTGAGGGTCTGCCAGAGCCTTTCCACTTTCCCCTGGGTCTGCGGGTGGTTCGGCTTGCCGTTCTTCTGCGTGACGCCGAGACGGCGCAGCTCGTGCTCGAAGGCGTTGCGGCCGCCGCGGCCGCCGGCCAGCCGGGTGGTGTAGACGCAGCCGTTATCGGTCAGGGTCGAGGCGGGGATGCCGTGCTCGGCGCAGGCGGCGCGGAAGGCGGCCAGCACGACCGGGCCGGTGACCCGCCGGTGGGCGGTCAGGTGCAGGATCATCCGGGAGTGGTCGCCGGCCAGGCCAGGATCTCGGTGTCGCCGCCCGGGCGGCCGTCGGGGCGGGTGAGCCGGTAGTGGGTGAAGTCGGACTGCCAGCACTCGTTGGGCAGCTCGGCGGCGAACCGGAGGTAGGACGAGCGCGGCCGCTTGCGCGGCTCGGGGGTGACTAACCCGCGCCGGGTCAGGTACCGGCTGACCGTCGCCGGCGACACGCTCAGCTGATGGTGGTGTTGCAGGTGCCAGGCGATGGTGTGCGGCCCGGCGTCAAGGCCGGCGCCGGCCAGGTCCTTGCGCAGGGCCACGATCAGCTCGACCGCGTCCCCGCCGATCGCGGCCGGTGAGGTCTTCGGCTGCCGCGACCGGGGCTCGAACGCCGCCTCCCCTTCAACCTGGTAACGGGCCAGCAGCGTGTAGATCCACGACCGGGCCACCCCGTAGGCGCGGGCCACCTCGGCCACCGGGCGGTTCTCGACAGTGACAGCAGTGATGACAAGCCGGGCTTTCGACATGCCCGCAAACTTCGCCCCGGCTGTCCTCGATGTCGTGAGACACGCCGCCGCCACCGACCGGGCTGGTACCTAGCCCGACTGTCCTCGATGTCTTGAGACACCTGTCCTCGATGTCCTGAAACTACGCACCACCGGCCCCACAAATCTCTGCGCTGCAGGCGCCGGGAGTGCTGTCCCGGCGTTCCAGGCCGGTCGGCGTGGGCGCCGCCTGATGCCTATCGGCCAGGGGTCCGGGCATACCTCAGGGACGGGATTCAGAACTCTGCAAGGGGGGCGGAGCGATGACATTCGCTGCTGTAACGTACGTCGACCTCGAGGGCCGCGATCCTGCTGAAGGACTGCAAATGCTGAACGACATGCTCGTTCCGAGGCTGAAGGCCATGCCCGGATTCCAGAGCGCGCGGTTCGTGCGGTCACCGGACGGGAAGACGGGGATGGGATCGGCCATCTGCGACAGTCAGGGCCACGCCCGGGACTGCCTCAGCGCACTGACCGACGAGCGCCCCGCTGGTGCACCGAGGGTCACCAGCTCTGCGATCTACGAGGTTGTCCTGGAGGTCTAGCCGCGACAGCACTGCCTGCGCCCGATCGGGCGCCAGACGCGGACATGATCGCGGCACGATCACTGTCAAAGCGGCTCGATAGATCACGAAACATCGCAGCCGACTAGGCTTCGGGTGTGGCATTGCGACCTGATGAGTTCTATGACCATGCCCTCGCCGCGGCCGACGACGAGTGCCGTCTCCCGCTGGCACGTATGACCGGGTGGGATATCAGTCCCTTCGAGCCGGGCGGGCTGCGGGTGGCGCCGCTGCGCCCGCCGGTGCTGCCCGAGCCGGCCAGGCAAGGCGAGGACCCGTCGGACTGCCGCGCGTGCCGAGGCCGGGACGAGGGGCTCTGGGTCAGCGACCGCTGGCGGCTCACCCGGATCGCGGGAGTCGGCGTTCCGCTCGTCCTCATGCTGTATCCGCGTGATCACTACGACATGGCCGAACTGCCCGACGAACTCGCAGCCGAGCTGGGCGTGCTGACCGCGCACATCGTCCGCCACGTGGAGGCTCTCGCGCACATCTCGCGGGCCCATGTGTACCGGATCGGGGACGGTGGTGCGCATCTGCATGTGTGGTTCTTCGCCCGGCCTGAGGGACAAGCACAGCTGTACGGGTCGTGGCTGGTCGTGTGGGACGACCTGCTACCGGAGTACCCGGCGGACGTTGCGGATGCGGACGCGGCGACCGTCGCGGACTCGCTGGTCGCCTCCTGCGGAGGCCGCCGCCCTGCGCTGAGCTAATTGAGGGTCAGCTGGCCGGCGGAGACCGATGGTCGCTGCGCAGCGGGTGATCGGCAGGAACTTCGACGAGGACGATGCGGACACCGTCAGGATCCTCGATCCACATCTCAGTCAATCCCCACGGCTCGGTTACTGGCTCACGCAGGATGTGAACGCCGGCGGCTGCCAGCCGCGCGTGCTCGGCCTCGATATCCCGTACCTGGAGCCAGATCATCAGCGAGTGCCCGGCAGCGCCGACGGGGCTGCCGGAGACCTCCAGAAAACCTGTGCCAAGAAAGAAGACCACGCCAGGATCGGCCGGTGAGCCGAACTCCCGGTATATCGCCAGGCCCAGCACATCCCGGTAGAAATGCCGGCTTTGGCTCTGGTCGGCAGGGCGCAGCAGGATCCGGCTGCTCAAAACCTCCACGTCATCATCCTGGCAGTCGGTCCCGCCGGTGACTCTGCGCGGCTGGCGGAGCCGCTCACCCGGCAGCTGCCCGTTCCGTTCTGAAGCTCAGCTCGTCCTTCGCGCTGCGGCGCTCGTAGGCTGCGCACCATGCCCGATGCGATCTTCGCTCACCATCGGCTCGCGCGGATCTACGACCCGCTGGATCCCGACCGCGGTGACCTCGACGCCTACGCGGCGATGGCAGCGGAGTTCGGGGCGCGCACGGTGCTGGACATCGGATGCGGCACCGGCACGCTCGCCTGTCTGCTGGCTCGCCGCGGGCTGACGGTCATCGGGGTCGACCCGGCTGAGGCGTCGCTGGAGGTTGCGCGCGCCAAGCCGGGGGCTGGCGCGGTGCGCTGGCTGCGGGCAGACGCGACGAGCCTCCCGCCGATGCAGGCGGACCTCGCCACCATGACCGGCAATGTGGCGCAGGTGTTCGTCACCGACGAGGACTGGGCGGCGACGCTGCAGGGGACGCGTGCGGCGCTGCGGCCCGGCGGACGGCTGGTGTTCGAGACCCGCGACCCGGCGAAGCAGGCGTGGCTGGGCTGGACCCGCGATCAGACCCGCACCCGAACCGAGCTGCCAGGCGTAGGGCTCGTCGAGAACTGGCACGAGCTCACCGGGATCAGCGGCCAGCTCGTGTCGTTCCGCACGGTCTTTCAGTTCGAGGCGGACGGCGCGGTGATCACCTCGGAGTCGACGTTGCGGTTCCGCGAACGAGGCGACCTTGAGAGCTCGCTGTCCGCGGCCAGCTACCGGCTCGACGAGGTTCGGGACGCGCCTGACCGGCCCGGGCTCGAGTTCGTCTTCATCGCCAGCCGCCAGGTCGTTGACGACCACCGGCGCGCTCGTTAACGTGCGCTGGAACGTGTTTCAGTTTCGGGTGATGTGTCCGGGAGGTGGCCGATGACAACCCCTGGGGCAGACCAGTCACACACCGAGAAGCGGAAGATGACGGTCAGCGAGCGCAGCATTCCGGCGCTGACCGCCGCTCTTCAGCGATGGCTCGCAGCGGAGGCCGTGCTCCCGGCTGCAAAGGTGACCGACGTCCGCGCGCCCGACAGCAACGGACTTTCCAGCACCTCGGTGCTTTTCGACGTCAGCTGGGCCGGTGCGGACGGTGCGCGGCAAGGATCGTACGTCGCTCGCATGGCGCCTGAGGCCGACGCGGTGCCGGTGTTTCCCCGGTACGACCTCGGTACCCAGTTCGAGCTCATCAGCAGGGTGGCCGCCCGTTGCGACATACCGCTGCCGCGGCTGCGGTGGAACGTGCCCGATGACGGCCCGCTCGGAACGCCCTTCTTCGTCATGGACCGGGTTGACGGCCGCGTACCCCTGGACAATCCGCCCTACGTGTTCGGGGGCTGGCTGCTCGAGGCGACACCGGAGGAGCGCGAGCGGCTGATGCGGGCGAGCGTGCAGATCCTGGCGGCGCTGCACGCCGTGCCTGCTGACGAGCTGGCAGTTCCGGCGCTCCGTCCTCCGGCCGGGCAAGGCTCGCTGCGCTACCACATCGAGCTTCAGCGTGACTATTACCGCTGGGCACTGGTCGATGACGGTGTCCGGGTGCCGATCATCGAGCGGAGCCTGGACTGGCTCGAGGAGCACTGGCCGGACGATCCGGGTCCCGACGTGCTGAACTGGGGAGACGCCAGGATCGGCAACGTCATCTATCAGGGCTTCGACCCGGTGGCGGTGCTGGACTGGGAGATGGCCGCGATCGGGCCGCGCGAACTCGACGTCGGCTGGTTCGTGTTCATGCACCGGTTCTTCCAGGACATCGCGGAGTTCTTCGAAGTGGAGGGGCTGCCCGATTTCCTGCGTCGCTCGGACGTCGAGTGGTACTACCAGGAGCTGACCGGCTGGCAGCTGCGCGACATGGACTTCTACCTCACCTATGCCGCCCTCCGCCACGCGATCATCATGGCGAGGATCAGGCGCCGGATGATCCACTTCGGCGAGGACGACGTGCCTGCCGACCCCGACGATTACGTGATGCACCGAGCCAGCCTCGAGCGGCTGCTCGCTGGCACCTACCGATGGGACTGAGACGCGTGCCGATTCCGCTCGATGAGTACCCGATCCACCAGTCGCCGCTCCCGATGAGTCGCGTGGCGACCGGTGACCGGAACTTCTATGACCGGTGTTACCTCAACGCGCACGATCGCACCGGCGAGATCTTCCTCGTCACCGGGCTGGGCGTCTATCCCAACCTCGGCGTGATAGACGCGTATGCGACCGCCCGGTGCGGCGACCAGCAGTGGGCTGTGCAGTTTTCTGACGCTCTCACCGAGCGCAGCCTCGAGCAGCGCGTCGGCGGCTACGAGATCGAGGTAGTGGAGCCGCTGCGTCGCCTGCACCTGCGGTGCGCCGCGCCAGACGGCGGCGTCGAGTTCGACCTAGCCTGGACCGGGTCCTTCCCGGCGGTGCAGGAGGAGCCGCACCTGCTGCTCTCGGGCGGGCGGCCGGTGCTGGACGCATCCCGTTTCTCGCAGGTGGGCACCTGGAGCGGGGTGCTGCGGGTAGGCGACCGGGAGTTCGACGTGACCGACGACCGGTGGGTTGGAATCAGGGACCGGTCCTGGGGGATCAGGCCCGTCGGCGAGTCCGAGCCGCCAGGCCGGGCGGCGGCGGAGGGGATGCGGGGCTTCTGGTGGATCTACATGCCGCTGCGCTTTGAGTCCTGCGCGCTGATCGTGATCCTGCAGGAGAACCCGGACGGATACCGGACGCTGAACGACGCCCGGCGCGTGTACGCCGACGGGCGGATCGAACAGCTCGGCTGGCCGCGAGCGGACATTAGCTACCGGTCAGGTACGCGGCACCCTGAATCTGTCCGGTTCCACCTCGCCGATCCGGCCGGCAAGCCGGTGACAGTTGAGGTCGAGACGCTGACATCCGTGCCGCTGCACATGGGTGCCGGCTATACCGGCGATCCCGAGTGGTCGCACGGCCGGTGGATGGGTCCAGCCTGGACCGGGTCGGCCGTGTACGATCTCACCGATCCGGATGTGGCGGTCCGGATACCGTTTGGTGTTACCGACCACCTCGCCCACGCCTGGATGGACGGCGAAGAGGGCTGGGGCATGTTCGAGCACGCCACCATTGGCCGGCATGACCCGACGGGCTTCGCCGACTGGTCGTCGGTCGCCAGTTAGTGGTCAAGACGGCAGCGCCCGCTCGGCGTGAGCGGGCGCTGCCACTGCCAGGCGCGCGCCCACGCCCCCGACCCGGGCGCACGCCTGGCTGCTCGGACCTCAGGAGACGGTGTAGGCGACGACCTGCGGGTTGCCGCCGCCGCCGGCCGGGCCCCCGACCAGGCTTCCGGTCAACGGCCCGCCGGCCGAGACGATGACGGTGTTGCCAGCGACCACCAGCGGCGCATTCGTCGACGTCGGCAGTTGATGGCGGTAAACGATCGCGCCGGTCATCCGATTCAGTGCGATCAGCTCCCCGCCGTACAGGGTGCTGAAGACGAGGTCATTGGAGACGGTGGTGGCGCCGAGCGCCATCTCCGGCAGCTTGGTGTCCCACTCCACTGTGCCGGTGGCGAGGTTCAGCGCCTCGATCTGGCCGGTGGGTACCTTGGGCGCTGCGCCGCCGAGGATCTGGGTGAGCTTGGTGTAGGTGATGGGCTCGTCGACGGTGGACACGTACACCGTGTTGTCGGCGACCGAGGGGTTGCTCAGCACGCCGCCGAGCGCACCGGGCTCGATCGTGACGGGCGCGGTGAGGTGCAGCTTGTGTTCCATCGCGAGGACCGAGTCGTTGTCGTGACCGTTGTGGACGCCGACCGGCGTCTTCCAGAGCAGCGCCCCGGTCTGCGCGTTGATGGCGTACACGTAGCCCACCTTGCCGGCGGCGATGATCACGGAGGTCCCGCCGATGCTCGCCGCGATCGGCGAGGTCTGCAGGTCGTGGTCCTGGAAGTCGTTGGGCACCGCCTGGTAGTACCAGCGCAGCCTGCCGGTCGCCGCGTCGAGATTCACCTCGCTGTCGGCGTAGAGCAGCTGGGCGGGGTGCGCGATGGCGGTGGCGGGCGACTCGTACGGATTGCCGATGCCGAATGTCACCGAACCGTCGCTGGCGACCAGCGGCGGCTCCCAGGCGCCGCCGGCGCCTACCTGACGTACCGCGGCGTCGGAGCCAGCCATCGTGTTGAACTTCCAGACCTCTTTGCCGGTCCCGGCGTTCAGATCCAGCAGGATCCCGCCGCCCGCTCCGGTACCGAGGGAGCTGCCCAGGTAGTCCTGTCCGGCCACCACCTGGGGCTGGATAGAGAACGCGCCCTCGCCCTTATTCAGCAGGCTGCGGTCGACCCAGACTGGCTTGCCGGTTGCCGCGCTGAGCGCAAAGGCAGTGTGCGGTGTATCTCCGTACACTCGCCCGTTCACGACCGCCACGCCGTCCGGCCCTGGTCCGCCGAGCTCCGGCGTGTTGACCTGGTACTCCCACCGCAGCCCGCCGCTGGCGAGATCGAGCGCGTAGACGTTCGCCTCCATGTCCTGGAGGTAGACGACGCCGTCGACCACGACGGGCGACATGGCGAGCGCGCCGACTCCGCCGTCCGGCTTGCTCGTGATCCGGAACGTCCAGGCCTGCTGCAGCTTTGAGACGTTGGCGGAGGAGATCACCGACCCCGGCGCCTGCCGGGTGTTGGCGACGTCGGCGTTTGGATACGGCCACGAGCCGGAGGGCGGCGTCGCGCTGGGGTTCGTCGTTGTCGCGGACTTTGCGGTCGTAGCTGCCGGCTTGCTCGTCGTGCACGCCGCCGCCAGCAAGGTCACGAGTACGGCGAGCAAGCTCAGGCTCGTCCCGACGGGGGTGCGCACGGTACAACGTGAGGTCGGCATGGCACCTCTCCCTTGCTCAGAAAACTGATATCAGAATGATAGATCAGCGTTATCAACTTAGTCAACCGGCGGCCGCGCTGCCTTCGGTCGCAGCCGCCGTCGCCAGCGCGCGCTCGCAAGCAGCTTCTAACGGCTAAGACGCCCGGCGCGGCAGATTCTCATCGGATTTGACATTTGTCACCGGGAACCGGTGAGTCGCGGCACTACGCGGCGACGCCCTCCGCACGCGACCCTCAGATCATGACTATTACTGCCACCCCGGGCGCCGGCATCGGACTCAGCCAGCTCTCAAGGTCTTACGGGGCTGTGCGTGCGGTCAGCCGCGTCGGCCTGGCGATCGCCAAGACCGGCACGCGCAACCGCGCCGAAGCCGTCCGGACCGCGGACGATAACGGCTGGCTCTAGACCGGGCCCGGCGGGCAGCGCCGCGCCCACCGAAGCCGCGTGCTCCCGGTCATGGGAGAGCGGCCGCCTGCGTAGGGTGGGGAGAGATGCCATGCCTGACGTGAGGAGATCGATGCGCGTGGCCGGGCCGGTCGGCTTTGACCTGGATCTCACGCTGATCAACTCCCGCCCGGCGATCATGGCGGCCTGGTCGGCAGTGGCCGAGGAGCTCGAGGTCAGCATCGATCTGGATGAGGTTGACCGGCGGATGGGCATCAAGCTCGAGGATGAGGTGGCGTACTGGTTTCCGGCACCTGACCAGAGCGACGCCGCGGCCAGCTACCGGCGGCACTACGTCCGCCTGGCGCCGGAGCTGACGTTCCTCCTGCCCGGCGCGGCCGAGGCGCTTGCCTCGGTCCGGGACGCAGGTGAGAGGGCAGTCGTCGTCACCGCGAAGCACCCGGTTTCCGTGGAACCGAGCCTCGCCGCGGTAGGCCTGCAGCCCGACGAGGTGTTCGCACACGTGCACGGCCCCGAGAAGGCGGCCGTCCTCGCCAGCCTCGGCGCTGCCGTCTACGTCGGCGACACGCCTGCGGACATGGCGGCCGGCCTGGCAGGCGGCGCCACGGCCGTCGGCGTGCCGACCGGTTCCTTCAGGCCCGCCGAGCTTGCCGAGGCCGGCGCGTCGGTGGTGCTCGGCTCCCTGGCCGAATTCCCCGCGTGGTATGCCGGGTTTCGTGCAGGCCGTCCCGTCGAGCCCGCTGGGCCTGCCGCTGTCACGAGGACCGGACGCCGTGACCGCTGACATTCTCGATGTGGCCGACCGGCTGTGGCGTGGCGAGGTACCGATTGCGCGTTTCCACCCGGTCGGTCACAGCGGCGCACTCGCCGGCGTCGCCGAGATCTGCGACGGCGTCGCCTTCGTACCCGCGTTCGGGAATGTGACCTCGATCCGCACGGCGGACGGGCTGGTCCTGGTTGACACCGGAAGCGAGTTCGCCGCGAGGACGATCCATGACGAGCTGCGGCGCTGGGACGGGGGCCGGCTGCACACCGCTGTTTACTCGCACGGCCACATCGATCACGTCTTTGGCATCCCGGTCTGGGCGGCTGAGGCAGCCGAGCGGAACTGGCCGGCCCCGGTTGTCGTCGCGCACGAGGGAGTACCACGGCGCTTCGACCGGTACCGGCTGACCGCTGGTTACAACGAGGTCATCAACCAGCGCCAGTTCGGGATTCGCCAGCTGAGGTGGCCCACCGAGTACCGCTATCCGGACCGCACCTATGCCGGTGAGCTGGCGCTTGAGATTGGCGGAGTCGAGCTTGCGCTCCGGCACGAGCTGGGCGAGACCGATGATCACACCGTGACGTGGCTGCCTGCGCAGCGAGCGCTGTGCTGCGGCGACTTGTTCATCTGGGCCGCGCCCAACGCGGGCAACCCGCAGAAGGTTCAGCGCTACCCGGTGGAGTGGGCGGAGGCGCTGCGCCGCATGGCCGGGCTGCAACCGGAATACCTGCTGCCCGGCCACGGCCTGCCGGTGATCGGCGCGGACCGGGTACGGGCCGCGCTCACCGACACCGCAGAACTGCTGGAAACGGTGGTCGAGCAGACCCTCGCGGTGATGAACGGAGGTGGCCGCCTGGACGATGCCATCCACACGGTCACCGTGCCGCGGCGGCTGGCCGACCGGCCGTATCTGCAGCCGGTGTATGACGAGCCGGAGTTTGTCGTCCGCACCGTCTGGCGGCGCTACGGCGGATGGTGGGACGGCAATCCGGCGACGCTGAAGCCCGCACCCGAGCGCGCGCTGGCAGCAGAGCTTGCCGCCCTGGCGGGCGGTGCGGACAGGCTCGCCGCCCGGGCGGTCGAGCTCGCTGACGCGGTGCTAGCCGGCGGCGAGCCTGGCGGGGGAGAGCGGCGGGGGATCCTGGTGTGGCTGCCCTGCCCGGCGGGGAAGAAGGCCTGCGGATGGCAGGTCACCTTGCCGAGCTTGCCTGGCTCGCCGCGCCGGGCGATGACGGGGTGGCCCGTGCGCGGCACCGCGTCTTCACCATCCGGGCCGAGCGAGCCACGTCGACGATGTCCGCCGGGATCTACCGCTGGGCGGCTGGCGAATCAGACGGCGACCCGTTCGGTCGACAACCACGGCTGGAGGCAGCACATGACGATGACTGACGGCATCGACCAGGCGGTCCCGCCCAGCGGGACAGGCTGCGCGGAGTGCGAAGCGGCGGGTGGCTGGTGGCTGCACTTGCGCCGGTGTGCGCTATGCGGGCACATCGGCTGCTGCGACAACTCACCGTCGCAGCACGCGACCAAGCACGCGAAGGCCACCGGGCACCACGTGATCCGGAGCTTCGAGCCCGGCGAGGACTGGTTCTATGACTACGACGGCGACCAGTTCTACGAGGGCGGACCCCAGCTGGCGGCACCGCAGCATCACCCCGTCGATCAGGGCGTCCCTGGCCCGCATGGCCGCGTGCCGCACGACTGGCGGTCACACCTGAATTGACTGACGTGGCTCCATGGAGAGCGGAGCCGCTTACCAGGACTCGACCAGGGGGCCCAGTTCGCCGAGGGTGCTGATCACGGCGTCGGGCACGGCGGCGGCGAACGGCGGCACATCGCTGTTCGGCATCAGCACCGCGCGCATGCCCGCCTGCTGCGCCCCGTGCACGTCGTCGAACGGCCGGTCGCCGACGAACACGCAACGACTCGGGTCGGACACCCCGACGGCAGCCATCGCGGCGCGGAACGCCTCCGGGTGCGGCTTGGTCCAGTCGATCTCGCTGGTGTAGACGGCGCCGTCGATCAGGTCGAGCACGCCGTCGCGGCGGAACACGTCCTCGTGCCACGACCGCGGCCACATCGTGTTGGACAGCACGCCGACCCGGACGCGGCGGTCGCGCAGGTACTGGAGCAGGCCCGGAGCGTCCGGGTCGGTGAACGTATGCGGCTCCCAGGCCGCGACATAACTGGCGAGCAGCTCTGCGGTGGCCGCGACGCCCGCGAGCTCGAAGAGCGCGCCGATCGTGGCGCTGCGGTGCGCCTGCGCAGCCGTTCGCCAGAGCTGGCTCTCCGCCGCGTGCAAGGCGGCCGCGACCGTGGCAGCGGCCTCTGCAGGGAAATGCAGCGCGCACACGGCGGCCCACAGCTGAGCGACGTCGATCGTGTGCCAGGGAGTGAGCGTGCCGCCCCAGTCGAAGATCACCGCGTCTACTGCCACGCGACCTGATCTTAGGGGCTTCCGAGCTCAGACCGGCTCAGAGCGTCCGCGGCCGATTTGGCGCTGCCCAGCTGGCCGAATCGCTGAATGGACCCCAGGGTTGGCTCCAGCGTCGCCGGGTTGTAGCTGAAAGTTTGGTTAAGGCGTCTAATGTGCCTGGCGGTATTGTGCCTTTTTCCGCGGCCCCGGACTGGGGCACAAAGGAGGGATTGCATGCGACGTCAGTTAACAGGCGGGGGAACGAAGCTGCGGCGGCTGTCTGCGGCCGGCGCCAGCGCGGCGCTCGTCGGAGGGCTCTGCGCCTTCGGTGTGACCCAGCTGTCCGCATCGGCCAGCTCCACGACAGCGACCGATCACAGCAGCTCGTGCCAGCTCGGCAACGGCATCAAGCACGTGGTCCAGATCGGCTTCGACAACCTGCACTTCTTCCGGGATAACCCGAATGTGCCGTCGGACCTGCAGCAGATGCCCAATCTGCTGAACTTCATCGAAGACAACGGCACGATGCTGTCCAACAACCACACGCCGCTGGTGGCCCACACGGCCGATGACCTGCTGACGACCGCGACCGGGTTGTACGGCGACCGGCACGGCACCGGGATGGGCAACAACAGCTACCTGACCTACAACCCCAACGGGACCACCGACTCGGCGACGTCGTTCACGTACTGGACGGACCCGATCGACGACACGGCCAGCTCGCCGACCGCGGGGCATGACACCAACCCGAACATGGTGTACTCGCCGGTGCCGCCGGCCACTGCGTCGTCGCCTGTGTCGCCCACAACGGTGGCGCCCGCGCCCTGGGTGCCGTACACCAGGGCAGGCTGCAACGTCGGCGAGATCGCCACGGCCAACCAGGAGCTGGAGAACCCCAGCTTCGACATCCCGCAGTTCTTCGGCGCGAACTCGCCTGAGGTTGCGCAGCTGAAGGCCGACTCCGACTCGTTCAAGGACCAGGAGACCGCGGACTACGTCGGCATCGGCGTGCACTGCGCCGAGGGCAGCTCCTTCTGCGCGGATGCGCAGGCGGTCAAGTTCGGCCAGACGACGCCCTCCCGCACCGCGGTAGCCGACGTGCTGCCGGACGAGCCAGGCGGCTACAGCGGCTTCCAGGCTCTGTTCGGGCACAAGTACGTCGCGCCGCAGCTCGGGGCTGGCACTGACAACCTGACACACGACGGCTTCCAGGTCACCAACTCGACAGGCAACCTGGTCGATCTCAACGGGAACCAGCTCAACGGCGCGTTCCTGAACAATGCCCCCGGCTTCCCGGGCTTCAGCAACATCAATGCGGCCCAGTCGCTGGCCTATGCGGCGGACATGCTGGAGAGCGGCGTGCAGGTCGTCAACATGTACATCTCCGACATCCACGGGAACGAGCACATTCCCGGCCTGACCGGGGCGGGTCAGGCGTGCAACGGCGCTCCAGCCGCCCTCGGCAGCGGCACGAAGTGCTACGTCGCCCAGGCCGCGTACTACAACGCCGCGTTCGGCACGTTCCTCCAGCGCCTCGCCGCGGACGGGATCACCCCGCAGAACACGCTCTTCATCGTCAGCTCGGACGAGGGTGACCACGAGGCCGGCGCGAACGTCGGGCGTGCCATCCAGCCCACGCCGGCTAACTGCGACGGCGTTACTGTCGCGTGCACCTACCCGGCCGGCTCGTTCGGCGAGCTGGGCGGCAACATCACCGGCCTGCTCGCCACGCAGACCGGCGACACCACGCCGTTCAGCGTCGAGGCAGACACCGAGCCCGAGTTCTATGTGACTGGCAACCCCGGCCCGGACACGCAGCCGGTCCGCCAGCTTGAGCACGATGTGGCCTCGCTGACCAACAGCAACCCGTACTCAGGAGTGGCCAACGAACCCATCGCGAACTATCTGGCCAACCCGGTCGAGGAAGGCATCCTGCACATGACCAATGCCGACCCCGCCACCACGCCAACGCTCGCGATGTTCGCCAAGCCCGACTATTTCCTGTCTGGCGGCACGACAAGCTGCAGCCCGTGCGTCAGTCAGAACGCCGGATTCGCGTGGGATCACGGCGACTACTCAGCCGATATCAACACCAACTACGTCGGCTTTGTGGGGCCGGGGGTCAAGGACCTCGGGCTGGACGGGCCGACATCGGGCGCTGTCACCTCCGCAGGCCCGAACAGCGGCCAGACGGAGGTCGTGGACAACAACAACCTGCCTGGCCCGTGGGTAGATGAGACGGACATCCGGCCGACCATCATGTACCTCACCGGTCTCAGGGACGACTACGAGCACGACGGGCGGGTGATCACCCAGATCCTGTCGGACCCGAACCACGCGCTCGGCATGCCGCACTTTGCCGCCCTCGGTGCCTGCTACAAGCAGCTGAACTCGAGTGTCGGCGACTTCGGGGCGGCGACGCTCGTCGCCTCGACGAATGCGATCGAGAGCACGAGCGCCGGAGATGCGACGTTCACGTCGGTCGACGGTCAGCTGCAGAAACTGGAGGTCGCGAGGGATCACCTCGGCCAGCAGATCAAGGGCGAGCTCGAGGGTGCCGAGTTCGGTAACAAGCCGGCTGGCGGTTCACCCGCGTTGATCCACTCCTGCGAGGGATTGATCGACTCGGCGAACCATCTCGCCAGCTCGAGCTAGGGCTGGCTGATATCAGTGGCCCCGCGGCGGGTACCCGCCGCGGGGCCACTCCCGAGCTCCGGCAGCTCGAGCGATCACAGCCCCACCCTGCCGTCGATGCGTTCCCGCAAGAGGTCGGCGTGGCCGATGTGGCGGGCGTACTCCTCGATCATGTGGACCAGCACCTCCCGCAGTGACACCTGGCCTTCGTGGCCGCCGCGGCCGGTGTAGGGCCTGGTGAGGTCCAGGTCGGTGGCTCGGTCGACGAGCCGCTCGGCGAATGCGACCTCGGCCCTCCAGTTCTCCCAGGCCAGCGCGACCGCGGCTGGATCGGCGACGGCATCGCTGAAGGCCCGGTCACGGTCGTCGCCGGCGCTCTGCCGGTAGCGGGCCGGCGCATCCTCACCCGCCATCACCCGGCGAAACCAGTACCGCTCGGCGTCCGAAAGGTGACGCACCAGGCCGAGCAGCGAGAGGTCAGACGGCTCGACGGAACGGCGTGCCATGGCCTCGGCGTCGAGTCCTGCGCACTTGAGTTCCAGGGTGAGCCGGTAATCGTGCAGGTACCCGGCGAGCACGGTGCGCTCGTCACCGTGATGCACGAATATGCCGCCTATCCCGCGCGGATCAGCATCCGGGCCGACGAACATATCCTGCCAACCGAACTGCCGCTCGCCTCTCGGTCCGCTGCCGGGCAGAGTCTCGTCGCCAGGCGGCTGTGCTGCAGATGTCATCGTGACCATCATGGCTGATGCGCCGTCCCCCTGCCAGGAAGCAACCCAGCCGCAGCGGCCACACACGTGTCACACGTCGCGCCGCGCCGCGCCGCGCGGTACGCTCATCAGCGCCCCGTTACCGGTAGCCGGCCGCGCCGGGCTACCTGCTGCCTGGGAGACTAGGCCAGGAAGCCGGCTCGCTGGCAGCCGGGCGGGAAGGGCTTGGTGCAATGGCGGACCCAAACGGGGCGATCGGGCAGTCCGGCGGCGTCGTGGCCGTGTCGGACACCGCCGCGCGGGACACAGTCACGAACAACACAGTCGCGGAGGGCACAGTCGCGAGGAACAATTCCGCGAAGAACAGTCCGGAAGCTCTGGTCGCGGAGATCGAGCATACGCGCGACGATCTCGCGCGGACCATTGACGCCCTGGCCGACCGGGTTAGCCCGGCGAGCAACGTGCGGCTGCTGCGCAGCAAGGTCAGGGAGCAGGTGACCAGGCCGGAGGTCCAGCTCGGGGCGGCGGCGGCTGGTGCGCTCGTCGTGGGGGTCGCCCTGCTGGGCATCTGGGCCCGGCGCCGCCGGTCGCGGTAGCGTTCCCCGCAGCCCTGTCACCGGCGCGACGTCACAAGAAGGTCTGTCCCTCGCCGCGATAGGTCGGCACCGTCGCGACGACTGCGCTGCCGTCGATCAGGTGCAGCTCGGTGAACCGCTCGCAGAGCTCGCCGGCTTTGGCGTGGCGCAGCCACACCCGGTCACCAAGCGCCAGACTGTCGGCAGCCGGGCCGATCAGCGGCGTCTGCACCTCGCCAGCCCCCTCCTCCCGGTCAAGCCGCAGGCCGGCCGGCAGGTACGGGGACGGCACCCGGCTCGGAGTCCCCGGCCCGGACGCGACGTAGCCGCCACCGAGCACCGTGACCACGCCAGGTCCCGGCCGGCGCACAACCGGCAGCGCAAACAGCGCCGCGGGCCGGCCGGTGAGGCCGCGGTAGGCGTCGAAGAGGGTCGGCTGGTACAGGCCGGAGCCCGCAGCGATCTCGGTGACCGCTGGCTCGGCGGCCGTTCCGGTCAGTGAGCCCGTCCCGCCGCCGTTGACGAACTCCAGCGGGGTCAGCGCCCGGATCGCGGCCACGATCGCAGCCCGCCGCACCGCTAGCTCGGCGGCCGATCTGCGCTGCATCAGCCGCACCGCCCGGGCATAGAGCGGCCGCCCCGGCGGGTCGTCGCCGACGCCAGCGATCTGCGACTCGTAGGCCATCAGGCCGGCCAGCCGGAACCGCGGCCGGGTCAGGATCGCCTCGGCGAAGCGCGCCGCCTGGGCCGGGGTACGGATCGGCGACCTGCGGGCACCGGCCCGGAACCGGCCTCCCAGGGCTTCGTAGCCGGCGTCGATGTCGATCGCCACCCGGACTGGCTGCGGATCAGGCAGGCCGGCGGTCACCTTCTCGATCAGATCGAGGTGGTCGATGCTGTCGACCATCACCGTGATGGCGGCAGCCGCCGCCGGGTCGCCGGCGAGTCGCGTGAGGGCCCGCCGGTCGGCGGTGGGATAGCCGACGACGATGTCGTCGCTCGTTCCGGTCGCCGTGAGCCAGAGCGCCTCCGGAAGTGCGTAGGCGAGGATGCCGTGGAAGCCCGCAAGGCCGAGCGCGTGGGCGATCAGGTGCCGGCAACGTACCGACTTGCTGGCCAGCCGGATCGGCTTGCCTGCGGCGCGGCTGGCCATCGCGGCTGCATTGGCGCGGAACGCGGCCATGTCAACGACGGCAAACGGCGCGTCCAGATGGGCAGTGGCCGCGTCGAGCCTGGCTAGGTCCGCGGCGTCAGCGTGGCTACGGTCGCCAGTCAGCTGTCACTCTCTTCCTTGGTCAGCGCCGTGTACTCGGCGGCAGACAGCAGGCCAGGCGGCAGCTCTCCGCTGCCGTCGTCGAGCTGAACCTTGAACAGCCACCCCGCCCCGTAGGGGTCGGAGTTGACCAGTCCGGGATCGTCCTCGATCTCCGGGTTGACCTCGGTCACCTCGCCGTCCACCGGCGAATACAGGTCGCTGACCGACTTGGTCGACTCGACTTCCCCGCACGGCTCGCCCGAGGAAACCCTGGCCCCGGCAGTCGGCGCGGACACGAACACGACGTCGCCCAGGGCCCGCTGCGCGTAATCGGTGATCCCCACCGAGGCCGTTGAGCCGCTGATAGCTACCCACTCGTGCTCCGGGGTGTAGTAGAGCTCGCCGGGAACGGACATTTTCGCCTCTCTTGCCGGGTCTTGACGCGGTATCAGCTGCGCCGGGCCGCGCCGTCGGCCCGGCGGTAAAACGGCAATTCCACTAGTCTGGCCGGCTCGGCCCGGCCGCGGACATCGACCGCCAGTTGGCCGCGCGCGGGATCTCCTGCCTGCTGCGCCTCGTCCGGGCGCACGTAGGCCATCGCGATGGGAACGCCGAGAGTGGGCGACGGCGCGCCGCTCGTCACGGTGCCGCACGGCGCGCCGTCCCACAGCACGTCGTAGCCGTGCCGGGGCACGCGCCTGGACTGGCCCGCGAGTCCGATCAGCTGGCGTTCCGGCGCCGCTTCGGCCCGTGCGGCGAGCGCGGCGCGGCCGACGAAGTCGCCAGGCTTGTCGAGCCTGACGGCCCGGCCGAGCCCGGCGTCGTAGGGAGTGATATCGCGGCTCAGCTCGTTGCCGTACAAAGGCATGCCCGCCTCGAGCCGGAGTGTGTCGCGCGCCGCCAGGCCCGCCGGGATCAGCCCCTGGCTGGCGCCGGCCGCGCTGATATCGGCCCACAGCTGCACGGCGTCCTGCGGCGCGGC
This sequence comes from uncultured Actinomycetota bacterium, assembly GCA_963718765.1. GTDB lineage: Bacteria > Actinomycetota > Actinomycetes > Streptosporangiales > Streptosporangiaceae > JAJYUU01. The sequence continues at coordinate 451,108 of CAVQZV010000010.1, read as the reverse complement.
GAAGATCTCAAAGCCATCCTCGCCCGTGTAGCCGGTCCGGGCCAGCAGTACCTGGCGTCCCGCAAGCCGCGCGGGACAGCTGGCGTAGTAACGGACGGTGCTCAGGTCGGTCGCGGTGAGTCCCGCCAGGATGGCGGCCGCATGCGGTCCTTGCACGGCGATCAGCGCATAGTCGTCAGTCCGGTCGCTGACTCGTGCGTCGTAGCCGGCGGCCCGCTCGGTCAGCGCCGCCGTGACGACCCCGGTATTGGCTGCGTTCGCGACGACCAGGAACTCGGTGGCCCCCAGACGGTAGACGATCAGGTCGTCGAGCACGCCGCCATCCGGCGCGCAGATCATCGTGTATCGGGCCCGGCCGGGCTCGAGCGCCGACGGCTGACCGGTGAGGGCGTAGTCGAGGGCCGCGGCGGCGCCCGGTCCCGCAACCGTCAGCTCGCCCATATGGGACAAGTCGAAGAGGCCCGCCGCGGTACGCACGGCGATGTGCTCGGCCGTCTCGCTCCCGTAGCGCAGCGGCATCAGCCATCCGGCGAAGTCGGTCAGGCTAGCCCCGAGGTCAGAGTGCACACTAGTCAGCGGCGTGCGCCTGGGCGGTGCGGCCGCGGATCCGGTCCGGGTCTCGGTCACGGTCAGGCAGCCTACCGGTGCCCGGTGCGCACGGCGCAGACTGGTACTGATCGCTCTCGCACTGCGGAGGTCGCTATGAGCGTGCTGTCTGATGAGCAAGTTTCCGAGCGGCTGGCGGGCCTGGATGACTGGAGCCGGCAGGGCGACAGCATCGTGCACGTCGAGACGCTGGCCGACTTCAAGGCCGCCATCCTGTATGTCGGCGCAGTTGCCTACCTGGCCGAGGCGGCGAACCACCACCCGGATGTGACGATCCAGTGGAACAAGGTGACGCTGACCCTGTCGACGCACTCGGCTGGCGGCCTGACTGGCAACGACTTCGCGCTGGCGGAGCAGATCACCCGGCTGACCTGAAAGCCGGGCCTGGCAGCGCCTTTATCGCCGGCCGGTGCCTTTATCGCCGGCCGGTCGGCCTTCGCCTGGAGCAGCGCCACGCCCCCGGGTGGCGCTGCCCACCAGGCGAAGGTCGTCCGCACGCCGCGACCTTCGTCTGCCGCGTGCACCGTGGCTCCCCCGAGACCAGGGCGGCACGCAGCCGGGCGATCCCGCCGGGGATCACGCCGGCCCCCGGACGAAGGTCCCCCTCCGCGACTTACGGTTTCTCCCCAGCGCCCTCGTCCCCCGGCCCGGCGAGCCGGGCCCGAGTGCTGCATGGGTCTCCAGTTATACACGGAGTGCTAAGCCGATCACGGCTAGTTACTGAAAAGTGATGTCAATTACCCTGCGTGACCGCGCCGTGTTACGACGTCAGCCCAGGTCACAGGGCAGATGCTTGATGCCGTTGATGAAGCTCGACAGGAGCCGGTCAGGCTCAGCCGTGGCGCGAATCGCCGGCACGCGGGTCATGAGCTCGCGCAGCATCACCCTGATCTCCCGCCGGGCGAGGTGCGCCCCCAGGCAGAAGTGCGGGCCGGCCGCGCCGAAGCCGACGTGCGGGTTCGGCGAGCGCGTGATATCGAAACGAGCCGAGTCGGTGAACACGGTCTCGTCCCGGTTGGCGGCCCAGTAGAACAGCAGGACCTTGTCGCCCTCGCGGTAGTCATTTCCGTTCAGCGTGCAGTCCTGCGTCACCGAGCGGCGCATCCAGATGACGGGGGAGGAGTACCTGACGATCTCCTCGACGGCGGAGGGCAGGCGCCCCTCCACGTCGGCCAGCAGCAGCGCACGCTGCTCCGGGTACTGGGTGAGCAGGTTGAGCCCGTGCGAGATCGCTGTGCGTGTGGTCTCGGCGCCGGCGGACACCAGCAGGATGAAGAACGAGGCAAGCTCGGTCGTGGTGAGTTGCTCGCCGTCGATGTTGGCGCTGGCAAGCGCGCTGGTCAGGTCGTCGCGCGGCTGCTCCGCGCGCTCGGCGGCCAGCGATGTGACGAGATCAGTCAGTTCCTGACCCGCGGTGAGAATCCGGCCGACCGCGGTGTCCATGTCCTCGCTCAGCAGTTCAGGGTCCCCGCCCGCGAGAATCGTGTTGGTGTTGTGGAGGACCATGTCGTAGTGCTCGTCGCCGATACCCATCATCTGGCAGATGATCTTCAGCGGCAGCCTGGCCGCGACCTGCTGCACAAAATCGCACGGGCCCATTTCCAGCAGCTCGTCTACGATTGCGGCCGCGGTGACCTGCACGTCGTCCTCGAACTTCTGGATCATCTTCGGCGTGAACGCGCGGGACACGATCCGCCGGAGCCGGGCATGGCGCGGGTCGTCCATGCTGATCATGGAACCGAAGTACTCGTTCCACTCCGCCGGCAGATCGATGATGCTGGTGGCGCCTCGGCCGGAGGAGAACAGTTCCGGCTGGCGGCTGGCCGCGGACACGTCGGCGTGTGACACGAACGCGTAGTAACCAGTACCCGCCGCGTTGAACGGATTCTCTGGCTCCTCGAAGTGAACCGGCCTGCCGGCAGCCTGCAACCGTGCGAACGCGGCGTGGCGCTCAGCCAGGGGCAGCCCCCAGAATTCGGTGACCGACAGGTCGATGCCCTCGATCGAGCTACTGGTAGGAGTGGTCATGCCCGCCGCCTTTAACTAGAACTTCGTTCTAGTTCCAGTCTGGCATCTCGGGCGATATCCCGGCTACGGTCCGCGACACGCAACGGCGTCTCCCTGGCGGCCGCAAGATACGCCGCACCCAGAGCCTCCGGGATAGGACAGCCCCGCGGCAGGGGCTCCGCGGGGCTGTCCGTTCGGGAAGGTCAGGGGGTCGCCGGCGCGGTGGGCCTGGCCTGTCCGGCGCGAGCATGTGCCCGGCGCAGGGTCAGCAGCGCGACCGCGACCGGGTCGGCCACGCCGCTGATCTCGACGACCGTGCTCGCGATCCTGGCTCGACGGGTGGCGAGTACTGCCCAGCCGTCGCTGGTCGCGTGGGTCACCCGAAGGTCGCTGTCGGCTCGCATGTCTGCGCTCGCCAGGCAGGCGTGCATGGCTTCGAGCCGGCCCGCCAGGACCTCCGGCTGGTCGCCCAGCTCGGCCTGCAACTGACCGTACGAGACCGCCAGGTCGGCGGGCGGCTGGTAGGGACGGGTCTTGTCGACGGTAACCCAGCCGCATCCGACCGGGGTCGGAGCCCGCGCCGTCAGCGTGAAGCCGGCCAGCTGGCCCGTTCCGCGGCTCGCCACGGCGTTCAGGCCGCGGCGGTCGCCGGCGCCGAGCAGTCCTGCGGACGTTGCCGCCCGCGCGCCCAGCTGGCCGTTGCCGGACGGGACGGACTGCCGCGGGATCGCGGTCAGCGTGAGGTCGGGCTGCCCGCAGCTGACAGTTACCCGCAGGCCCGCGTCCAGCCCGAGCTCGGTGGCGCACCGCTCGAGGAACACCGAAAGCAGCGCGGGTGGCCACGGTGAGCTGTTCGGCAAGGGCCCGGCGTCGGCGACCCGGATCCCGCGCCAGACGGCGAGCAGCTGCCCCGAGGCGTCGACTGCCTCGACCGACCAGAGCTGGTCACGCCGGGCCAGGCCGTCCGTGCCAGCCGGGGCGATGGCGCCGGGGGATCTCCTCGTCGGCACCCGCGCGGGTTCGCTGGCGAAGATCGTCGTGCCGCGCAGGGGGCGCGCCGTCCGGGCGTGCCGTGCCCTCCTCGGCGGCGCGGGCGCCGCAGCCAGCAGGTTCCCGTTCCGCGGCACCGTCTGCCCGGTGCCCGGCTCGCTTCCCGGCACGGCGCCGAGGCTGGCCTCTCGGCTGTCCCCGTCTTGCTCGGCTTCTGGCGGGCCCGGCTGGTCTGGCACCCCGCCAGGTCGCCGCATCGGCTCGGCAACCGCCCGGATTTCCGCGGGTCCGGTCGCCTCGCGGCCGGAGAACTGCACCGACTCACAGCCGGTCGGCCTGACCCGCCGGTACGGCACGCACGCCTGCAGGACCTGAAGCACCGCGTCGTTGAGTCCCGGGCTGCCGAGCAGGAAGCCGCTGCCGCCCAGGTCGCTGCCGGGCGCAAACCACGGCTGTTCGTCGCTGCCACGGGCGATCGCCCGGCCCGACCGAGGCGTGACCTCGGGTAGCAGCGCGATCCTGCGGAACCGGCCGGACTGGAAGCAGACCGAGCCGTACAGCTCGGCCCCGTCCACGAGTCCGGTTCCGGCGGCCGAGACCAGCGGCGGCACGGCGGAGGGCGCCACGGCGAGGGCGGACTCCGGCAGCGGCGGCGATGCGCAGCTGAATATCGCGACGGCGTGATCCACCCGGTAAGAGGTTCCCGAGCTGCGCAGCACGGTGGAAATGGCATCTCCGTCCCGCAGCGCGCAGACGCGCAGCGTCGCCTCGCCGTCGTCCGGGATGAGCACCGGTGCGTCCAGGCGTAGTGAGCTGGCCTGTCGGACCGGTTGTCCGGCCAGCACCGACGCGGCCTGGGCGAGCGCCTCGATCGCGAGAACCGGTGGCAGCACGAGCAGCCCGTCGATCCGGTAGTCCCCCAGGTACGGATCGGCTGCCAGCGACAACCGGGCGGAGCAGATCAGCTCGGTGCCGGGGTAGTGCACAGCCACCTTGCGGATGAAGCGGCCGCCTCTGGGCAGTCCGGCAGCGGCGAGCTCGTCCCTGGTGATGCTGGGCCGCCGCACGCTGGCCAGCCCGTCGACGCGACCGTGCACGGCCAGGCTCTGCGGCAGGCCGTCCGTAGTCAAAACCCGCAGCAGCAGCTTGCTGACGTCAAAGACCGGCATCGATTGGGTGCCGGCGGCGGTCAGCCGGCCGGCCAGCTCCGGCCGCTCGCCCAGGCCGCCATCAGACCAGGGGGGCAGGTCGAGATGCAGGACACGGCAGGCGCCGCTCGCGGCGGCAATCTCGGCAGCCCGGCTGGCCAGGGTGCCGCGCCCGAGCGCATGCAGGCCCGCGCCGGCCAGACCGTACCGGCCGGCCAGCGAGCCGACGGAGATGATCAGTTTCAGCCGTCTGGCGCCGGCCGACGCGGTTAGGCGGTCCAGCGGTTCGCTCTGAGCGGCAGGGTGGCTGATGACGTCAGCGTCGGTCAGATCAAGGATCGGAACGGGGTCGTCGGGGCTGGCAGCGTGCACGATGGCAGTCACGGGACCGAGCCGGCGCTCAATCCGGCTGATCGCGCTCGCCAGGCTGGACTCGTCGGTGATGTCGATGACCTCATAGCCGATTCGCGCCCCGGACGACCGCAGTTCCTCGAGGCCGGCGATGAGCCCGGTGTCGCCTGCGGCGCCCGCCCTGCCAACCACGACGATGCCGGCTCCGGAGCAGGCCAGCACCCGGGCAAGCGCGAGGCCCGCCCCTCCTGCTGATCGGGTCACGATAATCACGTCGTGCTGATCCAGCGTGAATCCCGCGCCGCCGGGCAGCGGTACCTCCGTCAGGACGGGCTCGCTGGCCGTGCCATCAGGCCCGATGACTAGTTCCCGGAACTGGCCGGGCTCGGCAGCTGCGAACGGCATGATGGCCGCGGGGCTAGCGGCGTCGGGTGACACACGCAGCACGGTGACGCCGACGGACGGGTGCTCGCCGTGCAGGGTCGCGAAGAACCCGGTGAATCCGGTGGCCGTCGTGAGGACGACCAGCTCACCGGTGCCGACGGCGTCCCGCGCAGCGGCGAGCGCGGTCGTGCGCGAGCGCTCGTCGGCCGGATCCTCGACGACAGCCAGCGTGCGGCCCGCGTTCGGATCGGCAGTGAAGCGGCTGGCGAGATCGGCGAGCTGCGGGCTGCTGGCAGCTGCGAACACCCGCCACGATCGACTCGGCGAAGGGTCGGCGGATCGTGGCGCCGGGCTCAAGCCCTCGGTGAAGCAGCGCGCCCATGGCGACACGCCGGGCACGGACGTGGCGTGCTGGCTGGCCGGAACACCGGCCTGGCCAAGCCGCCCGTTACCCGAGGCGGGACCACGGTCGGCCGCCGGCGTCATGGGCGCATGGCCGGCGACGGCGATAGGCGACGTGATCTCGGCATCGGACGGCTCAGCCAGGCCCGCCAAGGGCGGCCGGGCCTGTTGGCCGGCCGGCACGGCCGGGCGGCGTTCTCGTGCCCCGGCCGGTTGTGAGGGGGCCTGCGACGGGTCTGGTCGTGACTGGGCGGGCCTCGGCCGGGTCCGGTGTGCGGCAGGCTGTGTCGCTGCGGGCCCCGACGCCGCCTGCTCGCACGGACTGGCGAGGAAGACCTGGTCACGGCCGATATCGAACGGCCTGGTCTGCCAGCCGGCGAACAGCGACTGCTGATCCCCGATGGCTCCCGCGGCGAACAACGCGGCCGCAGCGGTGGCGCTGCCGGCCGGGTCGGCGAGGCCGGAGCGCACGCTCAGCGTCGGCACCCGGCCGTTCGCCGCTGCCTCGGACAGCGTCCGCCCTGGTCCGGTGTCCAGCAGCAGCGTGGCACCGACAGCGCCGGCCGCGACCGCGGCCGCCACGCCTTCGGAGCCTGCGAACCCCCGGCAGATGAGGTCGATGGCGTCGTCGACCGTCCCGACCTCAGTTCCGGTGACGGTCGAGATGAGCCGCCGCCGGGGCGGGCCGAAGCGGAACCGCTGGGCGATCGCCTTGCGCAGCGCCGCGGCGTCGCTGTCGTCGGGCGGCGGCCAGCCCCCCTGACCGGCGCCGGGAGGCATCTTGGCCAGGAACTGCGCCCGAAGCTCGGCAATTTCTGTGACCTCTCGACTGCCCAGGACGCCGGCCCAGGCGAGGCCCGCGAGCAGGCCGATGCCGTGCCCCACCGCGCCAGTGGCGGCGACGTCGAGCGAGTCCAGCCAGCGCAACGCGTCCAGGCAGTGTCCGACGTCACCGATGAGGACATCCGCAGGCGCGTCAGCTGGCCCGCCCCGCTCGTCGCCGGATAGCAGCAGGGTCACCCGGCCGTCGGCATTGTCGGAGGCAAAGACGCCAGGTCCGGCCGCAAGCAGTCCGCCGGCCAGGTTCGGCAGCATGGTGACTGCCTTGCTCGCCAGTTCCGCGAGCTGCTCCTGCGAGGCAGCGACCAGCGCAGCCCGGGCGGGGCCCTGCCTGGCCGGGTCCCGGCCGAGCGCGCACGCCAGATCCAGCATCTCCGCGTCAGACAGCCAGCGTGCGCGGTCGGCCAGCCTGGTCAGCGCGGCCGCGAGGGCATGCCGGTCGGGCGCGTGGAGCAGGAACGGCAGCGGCTCCGCGGCGCGTGCCAGCTTCGGCTCGACGCCGGGCTCCAGCCCACCAGGCGACCGCCAGCGGGCCGCCCGCGACCGGGCGGCCGGGTCGTGCCGGACCAGGACGTGGACGTTGCTGCCGCCGATGCCCGTGGCGGAGACGGCGGCGAGCCGCCGTCCGGGGCTCCACTCGCGCGGCGCAGGAGGCAGCGTGACCATGGCGTCGCCGCGGGCAATCAGCTCGTGCGGCCGGTCCGTGCCCGTCGTCGGCGGTACCACCCCGGTACTGACCGCCAGCACCGTCTTGATCAGGCCGGCTGCGCCCGCGGCCGCCCCGGCGTGGCCGATGTTAGCCTTGACCGACCCGAGCGCGGCGGTTCGCCTCGAGGTGTTCCGGAGCGACGCCAGGGCAGCGAGCTCGGCATCATCGCCTGCGAGTGTGGCGGCCCCGTTCCCTTCGATGTAGTCGACGTCGGAAGGGTCCACGCCGGCCCGCTCGTAAGCGCGGCGCATGGCCAGCAGCTCGCTGTCGGCCTGCGATCGTGGCTCGCCGGGCATGCCGCCGCTCGATGTGCCCCAGCCGACGATCTCCGCGTAGGCCGGCAGGCCGGCGGACCGCGCGTCGGCGGTGCGCATCAGCACGAGCACTCCGCAGCCTTCACCGGGCAGGTAACCGGACGGGTTCTCGTCGTAAAGGCGCACATCGGTCGTGGCCAGCATCCGAGCCTTGGCCAGGCCGATGAGCTGGAACGGGTCGAGGCCGAGGTCGACGCCCCCGACCACGGCAGCGTCCAGGTCGCCGGACGCAAGCGCCAGGCACGCGGACGCGACAGCCTGCAGCGATGATGAGCACGCGCTGTCGATGGCGTGGCTGCCGCCGCGGAATCCGAAGTAGGCGCTGACCGTGCCCGCGATCGTGGCCGGCATGCTGCCAGCCAGGGAGTACGGGCCCATCGCGGGAAACGGGGCCAGGTATCCCCGCTCAGCCCGGAGCAGCACCTGCTCGGCCTGGCTCGCCGGGATGTCCGTCGCGTCGAGCGCGCTGGCCAGTGTCTGGCGCACGTACGGCCAGCGGCTGCGCAGTGCGTTGGCTCGCGACATCTGGCCGGCGAGCGTATTGCCCATGATGACGCCTGTGCGGTCCCTGTTCAGGCCGACGCCGGCGGGCAGGCCGGCGGCGGCGAGAGCGCGGGCCGCCGTTTCCAGCGCGAGCCAGTGAGCCGGATCGGAGGCGGCATATACCGACGGCTCCACGCCGAAGGCCGCGCAGTCGAATCGCCAGCCCTCCAGGAGCGCGGCCCTGGTGGCGTACGTGGCATCGGACGTCGCGGGGTCGGGCCGGTGGTAGTCAGCGAGGCTGAGCCGGGCGGGCGGCAGGCGGCGGAACGCGCGCCGGCCGGTCAGCGTCGTGTCCAGCAGCGCGGCCGGGTCATCGGCGTCGGGGAACCGGCAGGCCAGCCCGACGACGGCGATGGCCTGGGCAGGGGAGGTCCGCCTCGCGGACGTTGTGTCAGCCACCGCAGGCCCGTTTCGCTGGGGCCGACCCGTAGTTGCTTGTACCGAGTGGGCAGTAATAGCTCCTGCTGCTCCCGACAGGCCGCGTTGCCCGGATTCGGTAAATGTCGAACGGTAATGACGCAGGCGCGCAGGTGAGCATTAATCCCCCGGATAAATGGCCGTTTTCCGAATGGCCAGCTCGCCGCCCAGTCCAAGCGCCAGCGCGGCTCAAACGCCCCCTGCTGCTGGTCCGCCCGCCAGCGTGAGAACCCCGTTACCTGACAGCCTGTGCGGTTAGGTGTCCCGCCATTATTTGACGGTCAGGGGACGCGGTCAAGAAGGAATTGGCGAACGTACTACTTTTCATGTCGGGTGGCATTTCCGGGGTGCGGACTAATGTGGCCGGAAATACGCCAGACCGTGTTATGTATCCGCGTTTTCCGGGAGTATCCGGTCCTGGCGTGTGCCAGCCTGGACGCCGCTCCGCCGTCGCGGGGCCGGCGGACCCGCCTGGCTGTCATGCTGGCAGCGGGCCGCACGGGCTGTGCGCTACCCTGAACGCATGCGTTTTGCCCGGCTGCTCCTTACCTAGCCGCGCCGACTGTCCTGTCGTTGGCGCGGCTGCCCCTCGTGATCCGGGGGGCGCTTTTATTAGCAAGGGAAGCTCAGGCCGGGCAGGGGCCGATCCGGACCTCATACCTACGCATCACTACGCGAGGAGCCATGACAGCCGCCGAAACCGCGGATCGCTTCGATCCGCGCGCCATCCAGGAGAAGTGGCAGCAGCGCTGGGCCGCTATGGACATCTTCAGCGCCAGCGACGACCCCGGGGATCCGCGACCGCGGACGTACCTGCTGGACATGTTCCCCTATCCCTCCGGGGACCTGCACATGGGGCACGCGGAGGCATATGCGCTCGGTGACGCCATGGCGCGGTACTACACCCTGCGCGGCCACAACGTGCTGCACCCGATCGGCTGGGACGCGTTCGGCCTGCCCGCAGAGAACGCGGCGATCCGGAACAACACTCATCCCGCTGACTGGACGTACCGGAACATCGAGGTCCAGGCGGCGTCGTTCCGCCAGTACGGGATCTCGTTCGACTGGTCCCGGCGGCTGCAGACCTGCGATCCCGACTACTACAAGTGGACGCAGTGGCTGTTCCTGCGGTTCTACGAGCGCGGGCTGGCCTACCGCAAGGACGGTTACGTCAACTGGTGCCCGGTAGACCAGACAGTGCTGGCTAACGAGCAGGTGATCAGCCGGCAAGTGCGAGCGGTGCGGGTCCGAGGTGGTCCGCCGTGTGCTGACCCAGTGGTACTTCAAGATCACTGAGTACGCGGACCGGCTGCTGGCGGACATGGCGGCACTGGAAGGAAAGTGGCCTGAGCGCGTGCTGCTGATGCAGCGCAACTGGATCGGTCGCAGCGATGGTGCCGAGGTCGCGTTCGAGATCGAGGGGATGGCTGACCCGGTCACGGTGTTCACCACCCGGCCGGACACGCTGTACGGCGCGACGTTCTTCGTCGTTGCGGCAGACTCGCCGCTGGCAACTGAGCTGTGTGCCCCCGAGCATCAGTCCGCGCTGGCCGCGTATGTGGCCGAGGTGACCAAGCTGACTGACATCGAGCGTCAGTCCGCCGACCGCGAGAAGACGGGCGTGTTCCTGGGCCGGCACGCGATCAACCCGGTCAACGGCGAGCGCATCCCGATCTGGGCGGCCGACTACGTGCTGTCCGAATACGGCACTGGCGCGATCATGGCGGTGCCGGCGCACGATCAGCGTGACCTGGACTTCGCCCGGGCGTTCGGCCTGCCGGTCCGGGTCGTGCTGGACACCGGTTCACCGGATCCGGCGGAAAGCGGCGTGGCGACGCCTGGCGAAGGCACGGTGGTCAACTCCGGGCCGCTGGACGGGCTGTCCAAGGAGGCGGCTATCGCGCGGATCGTCGAGATCCTGGCCGACCGCGGGCTGGGCCGCGCCGCGGTGAACTACCGCCTGCGCGACTGGCTGCTGTCGCGGCAGCGATTCTGGGGCGCGCCGATTCCGATCGTGTACTGCGAGGCCTGCGGCGAGGTGCCGGTGCCGGATGGCCAGCTGCCGGTGCTGCTGCCAGATCTGCGCGGCCAGGAGCTGGCGCCGAAGGGCGTGTCGCCGCTCGCCGCCGCCGCCGACTGGGTGGCGGCCGAGTGTCCCAAGTGCAGCGGTCCGGCCAGGCGGGACACCGACACGATGGACACGTTCGTCGACTCGTCGTGGTACTTCCTGCGCTATTGCTCGCCGACGTTCGAGCACGGCCCGTTCGAGGTCGACGCGGTCCGTCGCTGGTCCCCGGTGAACCTGTACGTGGGAGGCGTCGAGCACGCCATCTTGCACCTGCTGTACTCGCGGTTCTTCGTCAAGGTGCTGCACGACATGCAGATGCTGGACTTCACCGAGCCCTTCACTGCGCTGGTGAACCAGGGCCAGGTGATCAACCACGGCAAGGCCATGTCGAAGTCCCTGGGCAACGGCGTCAACCTGGGGGAGCAGCTGGCAGCGCACGGCGTGGACGCGATCCGGCTAACGATGATCTTCGCGAGCCCGCCAGAGGACGACATCGACTGGGCAGACATGAACCCGGACGCTCTTGTCAAGTTCCTGGGCCGGGTTGCCAGGGTGGCGGCCGAGGTCGCTGCGGCCGGTCCGGGCTCTGCTGGCCCGGCTGCTGGTGATGAGGCTCTGCGCAAGGTGACGCACAAGACGATCGACGAGGTCACCCGGCTGGTGGAGTCGACTCGGCTGAACGTGGCCGTTGCCCGGCTGATGGAGTTGGTCAGCGCCGCACGCCGGACAGTTGATTCGGGACCGGGGGCGAGCGATCCGGCGGTCAGGGAGGCAGCGGAGGCGCTGGCGGTCATGCTGTCGCTGTTCGCTCCCTACACGGCGGAAGAGTGCTGGGAGATGCTGGGGCACGCGCCGTCGGTTGCCCGCGCTGGCTGGCCGGAGGCGGATCCCGCACTGCTGGTGCAGGAGGCCGTCACCTGTGTCGTCCAGGTCGACGGCAAGGTACGGGACCGGCTGGAGGTCCCGGTGGGCATAGGCGAGGACCAGCTGCGTGAGCTGGCGCTGGCCGCCCCGGGCGCGCAGCGCGCGCTGGCCGGCCGCACGGTACGCACTGTCATTGTGCGGCCGCCCAGGCTTGTGAATATCGTCGCTGGCTGATTCGGCTATCCCTGCAACGGCTCGATGCTGTTGTCCGGCACCCAGCCTTCCAGGCCGGCTGTGTTGCGAACCCAGATCCAGCCGCTGAGTTCGTCTGTGGCGACGACGGTCAGTTCCTCGCCAGCTACGGTGGCGAGCTCGGTGGTGTCGTATGGCTCGAGCATGGCGCCATTGCCCGCGCCGACACCGGGCCCGATGTAGCGAGCTGGTACCCAGCCGGAGCCGTCCGTCGTGTTGACGAACGCGAACGCGGGCCACGTCGTGTCACGCTCGCCTACCTCGACACGCTCGCCTGCCGCGACGCGGATCGGAGGCCGGTCCGGAACCACATGCGCGCGGATCGCGCGCACTCGCCTCATGCCGTCCAGTATCGCGGGTCCGCCCCCAAACCGGCTGGCCTCAGCGCCGACGCCCAGTGAAGCACCTCAGGATGCAGTCAGGCTGTGCACGGCTGCCATCTTCGCGGAGCGTTCCCTCTCTAGCTCGACCGCACAATCTCGCGGTGATCGGCGTCAGACTCGCCGCAGCACCGCGACAACCTTGCCGAGTATCTCCGCATCGTCGCCGGGGATCGGTGCGTAAGCAGGGTTGTGCGGCATCAGCCAGATGTGGTCGGAAGCACGCTTGAAGGTCTTGACCGTCGCCTCGCCCTCGAGCATCGCCGCCACGATGTCACCGTTCTCGGCGACCGGCTGCTGACGGACCACTACCCAGTCTCCGTCCGCGATGGCAGCGTTGACCATGGAGTCGCCGACGACCTTGAGCAGGAACAGGTTGCCCTCGCCCACGATCTGCCGGGGGAGCGGGAAGATGTCCTCGATCGCCTCCTCCGCCAGGATCGGTCCGCCCGCGGCAATCCGGCCTATCAGCGGCACGTAGGCAGCCTCCTGCGACGCGATGTCCATCGGCGTGTCGTCGTCCGGGTCTCGCTCGGGCCGGACTGCGGGGTGGCCAGGCAGGCGTACCTCCACTGTCCTCGGCCGGCCAGCGTCACGGCGCAGGTAGCCCTTGGCCTGCAACGTCGAGAGCTGGTACGACACGCTTGAGGTGCTCGTCAGGCCGACTGCCTCGCCAATCTCGCGCATCGACGGCGGGTAGCCGCGGCGCTGCACCGAGTCCCGGATGACTTGCAGGACCTTGCGCTGCCGCCAGGTCAGGACGTGCCCGGGGTCTGGCTTGTCAGGGATGTCGGCGACGATAGCCGGGACGCTGCCCTTGGGGCGGCGGCCAGGCTTGCCGCGCGGCCGTCCGGCCGGGCTGGCGCCGACCCCGTTGCCAGTCAGTTCGGTGGCATTAGCCGGGGCCTGGCGCGCCCCGTCATCACTGGTCGCATCGCTCATGCTCGGACCTCCGGACTCGGTGTGGCGCGGCCGGCTGCTGGTTTCGCCACGGTCGGCTGCGGTGAGCGGGCGTGCTGCCCGTCGATGCTGACGCTAATGGTTTCGCGTGCGGATCTCAAACATCTGTTCGACGATTTGTAAAAATGTCGGACCCCTGCGATAAGACTGTACCGTACTTCCGTTCGATCGAACGAAAATGCGATAGAACAGAGGTACGATCGAACTGTAATTCGTAGATGGAGGCTGGCATGAGCGCACTGAGCGCCGTCGAGGCGCCGGTCGTTGACCAACCACGGGCTGGCACGCCCGGAACTGCCCCAACCGGACGCCGGCTGCAGCTGGTCCCGCAGGCCGCAACGCCGGGCAGTAGCAGCGAGGACTTGGTCACGCCGATCGGGCCGGAGCCGCGCTCTAGTTCGATTGGTGGTGCCGCGATCACGCGGCAGGGCGCCAGCGTTCTGACTCCGTCGGCGGTGATTCCGCCACACCGGGTGCTTGCCGGGCCGCGGGTGAGCTCCCCGCCACCGCTGCGGCTGACCAGGCGCGGCCGGGTGGTCGTGGCGGCGCTGGCCGTCGCGGTTATAGCCGCTATCGCCCTCGCCGTCGGGCTGGCCGGGGCCGGTGGCGCGCAGGCGGCCAATCATGGCCAGCCCAGGGCTGGTTATCAGGGCATGCACGAGATTGTCGTTCGGCCAGGGCAGACCTTGTGGTCGATCGCTTCTGTGGCCGAGCCGGGATCCGATCCGCGGGACGTCGTTCAGCAGATCATGACGGCTAATGCGATGACCGGCACGACGATCACGGCCGGACAGCTGCTCTGGGTCCCGCGCTAGGCCATCGGGCGGCGGTTCGTTTGTGGCGGTCCGGCTGGCGGCTGCCCGCGACACGCCGGCGTGTTCGGGAAAACCCCGGCCGCCACCGGCCGTTCGCACGGCGTCTACCTGCGGGTTAGGGCGGTGGCAGGCCGGGTTGCGAATCTCGGCGGGCTGGACCACAATATGTAGTAGTTGCACGCGTGTAATTTTCCTATAGCTTGTGCTTGACGAAGACGGGGACCGCAGGCCGCCGGGGAGGTGATCACATGTACTGCCCTTACTGCAGACATCTGGACACCCGGGTCATCGACAGCCGGACTGCCGATGATGGCGCCGCGATCCGCCGCCGCCGGGCGTGCCCCGCCTGCGGCCGCCGGTTCACCACCCAGGAGACGGTCATCCTGACCGTCGCCAAGCGCAGCGGCGTCACCGAGCCGTTCAACAGGGACAAGATCGTGCGCGGCGTCCGGCGGGCCTGCCAGGGCAGGCCGGTCACCGAGGACCAGCTGGCGCTGCTGGCGCAGCAGGTGGAGGACGTGATCAGGGGCCGGGGCAGTGGCGAGATCCCGTCGCAGGAGATCGGCCTCGCGATCCTTGGCCCGCTCCGGGACCTCGACGAGGTCGCATACCTGAGATTCGCTTCGGTGTACCGCGGGTTCGAGTCGCTGACTGACTTCGAGGAGGAGATCGCGTCGCTGCGCGCCGCGCACCTCGACGACTGGCGGCCCGACGAATTGGGGTTCTTCACCGACGACGCAGGACCCGACTCGGGCGATCCGGGCCCGGAGGAACAGGGCCGCGCGGCAGAGCATCGGTCGAGAAGCGGCGTGCAGGCCGGTTACCGCGGCACAGGGCAGGCCGGTCAGCCCGGGCCGCAGAGCTAGACGGCTGGAAGTTACGAACTCAACTGCTGGGCCTCGCGGCCGGCTGCCGGGTCCGGAGGACCCGAGAAGGGGGACAGGGACATGACGGAGACGACGAGCGGGTCAGCGTCGCACGGCCGCACCAAGCGGGCCAAGGGTCTCACCATGCGCCGCATCTACACCCGCGAAGGCGTCCACCCCTACGACGAAGTTACCTGGGAGCGCCGTGATGTGGTGATGACCAACTGGCGCGACGGGTCGATCAACTTCGAGCAGCGCGGCGTCGAGTTCCCGGACTTCTGGTCAGTCAACGCGGCCAACATCGTCACGACCAAGTACTTCCGCGGCGCGGTTGGCACCGCGCAGCGCGAGTGGAGTCTCAAGCAGCTCGTCGATCGGGTCGTTGAGACCTACGGGCCGGCGGTCGCGAGCACGCCTACTTCGCGACCGAGCAGGACGCCGAGATCTTCGAGCACGAGCTCAAGTACGCGCTCATCCACCAGATCTTCAGCTTCAACTCGCCGGTGTGGTTCAACGTGGGCACCTCGTCACCGCAGCAGGTGAGCGCGTGCCAGCCGTACGACGCCCTGGTCAGCACGCCGGGTGGCCAGATTCCTATCGGCAGGCTTGTCGAGGACGACGCGGTCGGCACGAAGGTCTACGACGCTCACGGCACCACCCGGATCGTGGCTACCAAGGCCAACGGCATCAAAGAGGTGCTGCGCGTGCACACCGCCGACGGGCGGGTGCTCGAGGCCACCGCTGATCACCTGGTGTGGCGTGCGACTGACCTGGACGTCGGTGAGTTCACCGTGGCCGGGTTCCTGCGGCCGGGTGACCATCTGCTGTACATCCAGCCGGACGTCGGCGGGACGGACCGGACGCTGCTGCGGATCAGCAAGGTCGAGAATCGCGGGCCCATGGAGGTCTTCGACATTCAGACCGAGAGCGGCGAGTACCTGTCAGGCAACGTCCGCGTGCACAACTGCTTCATCCTGGCCGTCGACGACACCATGGACTCGATCCTGGAGTGGTACAAGGAGGAGGGCCTCATCTTCAAGGGTGGGTCCGGCGCCGGTGTCAACCTGTCGCGGATCCGCTCGAGCAAGGAGCTGCTGACCTCTGGCGGTACCGCGAGCGGCCCGGTCTCCTTCATGCGCGGCGCGGACGCCTCGGCCGGCACCATCAAGTCGGGTGGCGCGACCAGGCGCGCCGCGAAGATGGTCGTACTCGACGTCGATCACCCCGACATCGGGGAATTCATCGAGACCAAGGCGCGCGAGGAAGAGAAGGTGCGGGTCCTGCGCGACGCGGGCTTCGACATGGACCTCGGCGGCAAGGACATCGCCAGCGTCCAGTACCAGAACGCCAACAACTCCGTCCGGGTCTCGGACGAGTTCATGCGCGCGGTCGAAAATGGCAAGACGTTCGAACTCGCTTCGCGCACGACTGGCGAGCCGGTCGCCCAGGTCGATGCCAAGGAACTCTTCCGCAAGATGGCGCAAGCCGCCTGGGATTGCGCGGACCCCGGCATCCAGTACGACGGCACCATCAACGACTGGCACACCTGCCCGGAGTCCGGGCGAATCACCGCAAGTAACCCATGCAGTGAGTATGTCCACCTCGACAACTCGTCCTGCAATCTGGCCAGCATCAACCTGCTGAAGTTCCTGCGCGACGACGACACCTTCGACGTCGAGAAGTTCGAGCGGCTCACCGAGCTGATCATCACCGCGATGGACATCTCGATTTGCTTCGCTGACTTCCCGACCGAGAAGATCGCGGCTGTCACCCGCGCCTACCGTCAGCTTGGGATCGGGTATGCGAACCTCGGCGCGCTGCTCATGGCTACCGGTCACGCGTACGACTCGGAGGGCGGGCGCGCCATCGCGGCTGCCATCACCTCGCTGATGACCGGTACCGCCTATAAGCGCTCGGCCGAGCTGGCCGCGATGGTCGGCGCGTATGACGGCTACGCGCGGAACGCTGCGCCGCACAAGCGGGTCATGGCCAAGCACGCTAATGCCAGCGCCGCGATCCGCCCGCTCGGCGGCTTGGACACCCCGGTCCTGGCAGCCGCCAACAAGGTCTGGCAGCAGTGCCTGGCGCTCGGCGAGAAGAACGGCTATCGAAACGCGCAGGCGAGCCTGCTGGCACCCACGGGCACCATCGGCCTGATGATGGACTGCGACACCACCGGCATTGAGCCAGACCTTGCGCTCGTCAAGTTCAAGAAGCTGGTCGGTGGCGGTTCGATGCAGATCGTCAACCAGACGGTGCCGCGCGCATTGAAGAACCTCGGTTACCAGACCGAGCAGTCCGAGGCGATCATCGAGTACATCAGCGAGCACGGCCACGTCGTCAATGCGCCCGGCCTGCGACCCGAGCACTACGAGGTATTCGACTGCGCGATGGGCGAGCGGGCGATCAGCCCGATGGGCCACGTAAGAATGCTCGCCGCGGTGCAGCCGATGCTCTCCGGGTCAGTCTCGAAGACCGTGAATATGCCGGAGAGCGCGACTGTCGAGGACATCGAGAAGATCTACTTCGAGGGCTGGAAGCTCGGCCTTAAGGCGCTCGCGATCTACCGGGACAACTGCAAAGTGGGCCAGCCGCTCTCGATCGCCAAGAAGAAGACCGATGAGGCCCCGGCTCCGGCCTCGCCGCACGAGGTCAGGCCGGTACGACGTCGGCTGCCCAAGCAGCGCGCTGCGATGGTCACGAGGTTCTCGGTGGCAGGCGCTGAGGGTTACATGACGGCGTCGAGCTACCCGGACGACGGCGTCGGCGAGGTGTTCCTCAAGCTCGGTAAGCAGGGCTCGACGCTGGCCGGCGTGATGGACGCGTTTTCGATGGCAATCTCGGTGGGCCTGCAGTACGGCATCCCGCTCGAGTCCTACGTAGCCAAGTTCACCAACATGCGGTTTGAGCCTGCCGGGATCACCGACGACCCGGATATCAGGATGTCCAGCTCGGTGATGGACTACATCTTCCGCCGCCTGGCGCTGGACCACCTGACCTACGATCAGCGGTCCGAACTCGGCATCCTCACCACCGAGGAGCGCACCGCGCAACTCAACGGCGAGGACCCATCCCAGTCATCCGAGGAACTCGACCCGGAGGAACTCGCCCAGTCCGCCGCGGTCGAGCAGGTCCGGCGATCCCAGCCACCCGCCACCGAGTCCGCGGCTGTCCGGCCAGCTCCGCCCGCCAGCCCTGCAGTGAGCACGACCGAGCTGATCGAGTCACAGCAGGGCCGCTTCGCGGACGCACCGCTGTGCCTCACCTGCGGCACGAAGATGCGGCCGGCCGGCAGCTGCTACGTCTGCGAGGGCTGCGGCTCAACGAGCGGCTGCAGCTAGGACCGGGCATCGTTCGGCGAAGTTTCCAGCTCAGGATGGGTGTGGCCGACAGGCTGCGCCTTCCTGGGCGGTCATTGGCGTCGGTCGTTGCATCGGATGCAACCACCCGAGCTGAGTTCCGTGCGCCCGGACTCCAATTGCGCGGACTCGCGGCAAGTGACCGGGCTGGCATCGGCAGACTGGCCACTCATGGTTCGGCAGATCGCGAGCAATACGAGCGCCCAGATCGGCCGCGCTTGTTTGTCCTTAGCTTTAATGCTAAGAAGCTAAAGTGGAAGAGATCGACGCCGCCCAGGAGGCAGGTGCCTTCCGCGCGCTGGCCGACTCCACGCGCCGCCAGATCCTGGAGGAGCTTCGTCCGGGCGAGCTGTCGGCAGGCGAGATCGCCGGGAGATTCCCAATCAGCGGGCCGTCGGTCTCACGCCATCTCGGCGTGCTGAAGACGGCTGGGCTGATTCGCGAGCGGCGAGAGGCTAACCGCATCTTCTACTCCCTCGCCGAGGAACGACTTGCGCTGTGCGTCAGCAGGTTCCTGAGTGCGGTCTGTCCCGACCAGTTCGTCATCCGGCAGCATGCGCGCAACGTCCAGAAGGGCAGGGGGCGCACGGCATGAGGCCGCCAGACATATCAAGCGTCATCGAACGCCGTCTTTTGGTGAACTACCGGGTTGACCCGGAAGTCGCCGCGGGCCTGCTGCCTCCTCCGCTTCGGCCGCAACTGGTGAACGGCTGGGCGGTCGCCGGTATCTGCCTGATCCGTCTCGGGCAGCTACGGCCCAGCTGGGTTCCTAGCCGAGCTGGGATGCGCACCGAGAACGCTGCGCATCGCGTTGCCGTTGAATGGGACGGGAGCGGTGGCCGTCAGGCTGGGGTGTACATTCCCCGGCGCGACACCGATTCAGTCGTCACAGTCCTCGCGGGCGGACGCCTCTTCCCCGGCGAGCACCACCGCGCGTCCTTCGAGGTCCGTGAGACCGCACGGGAGTTCCACGTGGCCTACGCCAGCACCGATCGCACCACCCACGTGAGCGTCGATGTCGGGGTAGCACAGCGGTTGCCGGGGAGTGCGCTGTTCGCTGGCCTCCGGGAGGCATCGGACTTCTTTCGGGGTGGCTCGGCGGGATACTCAGCCAGTCGAGATGTCGGCAGGCTCGACGGGCTGGAACTGCGGGCTGACCGCTGGGTCGTCGAGCCGACCGAGGTGCACGCCGTGTCCTCGAGCTTCTTCGACGATGCGCGCCTGTTCCCGCCCGGCAGCGCGACCATCGACTGCGCTCTCTTGATGCGGGACATTCCAGTGACCTGGGCAGCTATCTAGCCCACATTTCCAGGTAGCTCAACGACCATTTCGCGGAGTGAGTCCGTAGCGTGCTTCGGCGTGGCCTGACGCGGTGCGATGCACCAGAACCTGCCGGAATTTGAATCGCTTGAGATTCTGTCTAGACTGTCTAGATGGAACGAGGAGACTCCATGCACGGTCGCTGGCAGCTTCAAGAAGCCAAGCAGCGCTTCAGCGAACTCATCCGATCGGTGGAGGCAGACGGGCCACAGTTCGTGACCAAGCATGGCGAAGAAGTCGCAGTCGTCGTGAGTATCGCCGAGTATCGGCACCTTCGGGAGGGGGAAAGGGACTTCAAAGAGTTCCTGCAGTCCGCGCCCGACGTCGACTTGGACGTGAGCCGCTCAGCCTTGCCTGCACCGCGTATCGACCTGGGTTAGCTGTGAGCTTCCTGCTCGACACCAACGTGGTATCGGAGATCCGTAAACAGGCGCCCAACGCAGGCGTCGCCGAGTGGCTCGCTTCAGTTCCCGCGGACAGATTGTTTCTCAGCGTGCTGGTCGTAGGCGAGATCCGGCAAGGCATCGAGAGGCTGGCCCGCCGGGACGCTGATCAAGCCGGGATCTTCGAGCGATGGCTCAGTCAGCTGGTCGGGGGTTACGGTGATCGCCTTGTCCCGATCACCGAGCGAATAGCTCAGGCGTGGGGACGTCTGAATGTCCCGGACCCGGTGCCGGTCGTTGACGGCCTGATGGCAGCGACTGCGCTGGTCCATGACTGGACCCTGGTCACGCGCAACGTTGACGATGTCAGGTCAACCGGGGTCCGTCTCCTGAATCCATTCTCTGAAGGAAGCAAGCCAGGCTAGGGGAATACCGCAGCCAGGCTTTGCCCCTCCCGAGTGCTCACCGAGACGTCGCCTAGCGACCGTTGAACCGGTCACGATCTGAGTCGTAGCTGCGGCTGATCGTTCCCGCTACATCTGCAGCAGCTCGAAAATCTCGACCGCGCACTTCCCATCATTGTTGGAAAGGAACGGGAGGCCGTCGGTGAGCGCCTTCGCCGCAGCGAGATTCTCGGCCTCGACGATCGAGTAGCCGGTCAGGTCGCCTGCTGTTCCTTCGGTGCCGTCATCGCGAACGGACGCGCTCGTCCCGAACGGCCTGCCGACGTCGACGAGCGCCGCGCCGACCTTCTCCATCCAGGCGCCAAACGCGGCCATTCGTTCGGCGCTCTGCCCGGGCGTGCGGTCAGGGACGGGAGTCGCCGGGCCGCGATAGAGGTAGATGAACTTCGCCATGTCGATCGTCCTTTTCGAGAGGCGGCGTGCCCCATGCACTCCTTCACCGCTATGGGCGGATCTGGCGTAGTGACGAACAGCCCCGCCCGGCGCGGACAGCTGCAAACACACGCGCGCGGATACCGCACTCCACGAATAGGTCAACTGCGCCAGTGAAGCAGGGTTTCTCGTCAGGATGACTGGGATGGATGCCTACGGTTTTGCAGACGCGCACTTCGGTGTCGTCCGGGATTGCTTCGCAGACGTCGTAGCGGCGCAGCCGGGCACCGGCGCGGCGTTCGCGGCGTGGAGTGACGGCCGCCTAGTGGTGGATCTGTGGGGCGGCTATGCCGAGCTTCGGGTGCGCCGGCCATGGGAGGCCGACAGCCTGGTTCAGCCCTATTCGGTGAGCAAGCCATTCGTGGCAGTCTGCGCGCTGCGGCTGGTTGAGAGCAGTCAGCTAGAGCTTGATGCGCCAGTGCAGCGGTACTGGGCAGAGTTCCGCGCCCCGGCCACGGTGCGTCAGGTCCTGTCGCATCAGGCCGGTGTGGTGAAGCTGGACCAGCCGGTGCCGACGGAAGCGTTCTATGACTGGGACTATCTGTGCGGCCTGCTGGCGGCGCAAGAACCAGTCTGGGAGCCAGGGACCGCGCACGGTGAGTCGGCACTTTCTACGGGCACCTCGTGGGCGAGCTGGTGCGCCGAGTCGACGGGCGCATGCCCGGCGGCTTCCTGCGCGAAGAGATCTGCGGGCCTCTTGACCTGGATTTCTCATTCGGGCTGAGCCCCTCCCAGCAGCAGCGAGCAGTGGACCTGACCGGGCTAGGGGAGCCGTTCCGGGCGGCGAGTGAGGCCGGGCGGACAGACCTCTACCGGCAATGTCTGAGCAACCCTCCGGGTGCTCTGGACGCCGCGGTTGTCAACTCGGCGGCCTGGCGGGCAGCGGAGATTCCCGCTATTAACGGCCACGGCACAGCCCGCGCCGTGGCGGGCTTCTACCACGAACTGATGTCTGGCGGTGTGCTTGGTGCCACCATCCTGGCCGAGGCGATCACACCGCAGTGCACGGGCCGGGACCGGGTGTTCGGGGAGCAGAACGCCTGGGGGCTGGGCTTCGGGCTCGGGAAAGATGGCTACGGGATGGGGGGACTGGGCGGCAGCTACGGTGGCACCAGTTCGGCGGGCGGCTACTCGATCGGCTTCGTGACCGGCAGCGCCGACGGCTTCGACCGGGTTGGCGCGCTGGAGAACGCGCTGCGCAGTTGCCTCGGCCTCCCACCTGTGCCGAGTGACGACTGATCGTCGTTAGCCGCCCAGGTACTTGAGCACGGCGAGCACGCGCCGGTGATCGGTACCGGTCGGTGGGAGGTCGAGCTTCGCGAAGATGTTAGTGACGTACTTCTCCACTGCGCTGGGGCTGACCTTCAATTCCTCGACGATCCCGCCATTGGAGCGTCCCTCGGCCATGAGCCGCAGGACCTGCTGCTCACGCGAGGTAAGCCTGCTCATCGGGTCGTCCTTGCGCCGAATCAGTAGCTGTGCGACGACTTCCGGATCGAGCGCTGTGCCACCTGCGGCCACCCGCCGGACCGCATCGAGGAAGTCGTTGACGTGCGCGACCCGGTCCTTCAGGAGGTATCCGACCGAATTCGTGGCTTCCGACAACAGGTCGGTCGCGTAGCACTCATCCACGTACTGCGACAGCACGAGGAGCGCGACGTCGGGATGCTGACGGCGGATCACGAGCGCCGCCTTGATGCCCTCATCGGTAAACCCGGGCGGCATCCTGACGTCGATCACGACGAGATCCGGCTGATGCTCGGTAACGGCCTCGAGTAGCTGCTCGGCGTCTGGTACGGCCGCGACCACCTCGAACTCGCCGTCGGAGAGCAGCCTGGTAAGCCCGTCCCTGAGCAGTACCGAGTCCTCGGCGATCACGATTCGCATGGCAGCTCCGCGGTGATGATCGTCGGTCCGCCCGGCGGGCTGTCGATGGTCAGCGTGCCGTCCACCGACGCTGCCCGCTGCATGAGGCCAGTGAGTCCCGTACCGCTGTCGCCGTCGTTGCCGCCGCCGACGACCGCGCCGCCCGTGCCATCGTCGGCGACCACGATCTTCAGCACTTTTCTGTCCCTGGCAACCGTTACGTCTGCGCGCGTCGCATTCGCATGCTTGACCACGTTGGTAATGGCCTCAGACACGATGAAGTAGGCGACGGCCTCGACGCTCGGCGCGGCCGGCTGCGGCATGTCCACCCTGAGCCGCACCGGTATTGGCGCGCGCGCGGCCAGTCCGGACAGCGCGGCGTCCAGTCCGCGGTCGGTCAGCACGGCGGGATGCAGCCCGCGGACGAACTCGCGCACCTCCGCTAGCGCCAGCAGCGCCTCCTCGTGCGCTTCGGTAATCATTCGGTCGACGGGCTCGGGCACATCCCTGAAGCGAGCTCTGGCCATGCCCAGGTTCATCGCCAGCGACACAAGCCGCTGCTGTGCCCCGTCGTGCAGGTCGCGTTCGATCCTGCGGCGCTCGGCGTCGGTCGCCGCGACGATCGCGGCCCGGCTTCTTGTGAGCGATTCGAGCCGGAGCGCGAGTTCCTCGTTCCGGCTTGGCCCGAGCAGTGCCCTAGCCAGCGTCTCGTCGACGCGAGCTACAAGCTGGGCCGCCCGAGGCGCGGTGAGCAGCAGTACGACGCTCCCGGCGCAGGCTGCTGCAGCAGTAGCGACCGCGGGGGCGCCGACGACTAGGTAGGTGACGGCGAGCGCTGGCGCGAGCCAGCAGATGGCCACCACGCCGGCAGCAGCGCCTGTACCGACGGACAACAGGTGGAACGTGATCTGCCGCCAGGTAGTCGCCGACAGCCATGGGCCGACCGGCCACGGCTTGCGCTCAGCGGCGCGCGAACTTGCGGGAATGTCCACTCCGGAAACGGCCCGCAGCCTGGACCGCTGCAACACCGTGACTCCTTGCAAGGCCGAGAGTTCGGCCACCGGTCCCACGATGACGGCGGCGACGTATACAGCAACGTGAGCGATGTCGCCCGCCCCGGTCGCCAGAGAGAAGATCGCGGCGCCCCAGACGATACCGATCACGCCGAGCAGCGCGGTGCCGACAGCCGCCACGAGCAAGGCGGCCATTCCGTTCCGGGTTGCCCGCCAGGTTGGCCTCGACCACAACGAGCTGACCACGGCCGTCATCCGGCTCGAGGCGACCAGGTCTACCGAGGTCATGACGCCAACGTACAAGGACGCCCGGCGCATCTCCATCGGGCAATCCTGCGCGCCGGGTGCGGAAAACCCCACCAACGCCCGGCTGCGTACCCCAGCGACACCGCCGCTGCTCGCTGGCACCGTCGTAGCCATGATCGAGATACAAGGACTGACCAAGACATACGGATCCACCACCGCCGTCTCTGAGCTGACGTTCACCGTCTCGCCGGGGGTCGTCACCGGCTTCCTCGGCCCGAACGGCGCTGGCAAGAGCACGACCATGCGGATGATCCTCGGCCTGGACGAGCCGAGCAGCGGCTCGGTTCTGGTCAACGGCCGTCCGCCGAGGAGCCACGCTGCACCGCTGCACGAGATCGGCGGCATGCTTGACCCGCAGGCCGTGCACCCGTCCCGCAGTGCTTACCACCACTTGCTCGCGATCGCGCAGACCTCGGGCATCCGCAAGGACCGCGTCGACGAGGTGATCGACGCCGTCGGACTGCAGAGCGTTTCCAGCCGGCGAGCGGGCAAGTTCTCGCTCGGCATGAGCCAGCGGCTGGGAATAGCTGCCGCGATGCTCGGCGACCCCGTCACGGTCGTACTTGACGAACCCATCAACGGATTGGACGTCGAGGGCATCCGCTGGATCCGCGGCATGCTGCAGGATCTGGCCGGCGAAGGCAAGACCGTCTTCGTGTCCTCGCACCTGATGAGCGAGATCGCCCAGACCGCAACGCACCTGATCGTCATCGGCCGCGGCCAACTCATTGCCGACACC
Organism: uncultured Actinomycetota bacterium; assembly: GCA_963718765.1. Taxonomy (GTDB): domain Bacteria; phylum Actinomycetota; class Actinomycetes; order Streptosporangiales; family Streptosporangiaceae; genus JAJYUU01. The sequence goes on along the minus strand of CAVQZV010000010.1, from coordinate 426,310 downwards.
AGCATGGACGAATTCATGGCCAAGGCAGCGCCGGCCGAAGTGCTGGTCCGCAGTTCTGACCAGACCGTCCTCGCCAGGATGCTCCGCGGGCCGGGAGTGACGGTCACGCCCGCCCCAGACGGGGCATTGACCGTCAACGGTGCCTCCGCGGAGCAGATCGGCGCCGTGGCCGCCGCCGCGGGGATCACCGTGCTCGAACTCGCAACCGAGCAGGCATCCCTGGAAGACGTCTTCGTTGGCCTCACCCAGGACGCGGTCGAGTACCGCGCCGCCACCTAACCCTTGACGTGAACACCCGGAGGGAGCAACCAATGATTGCCACCAGCCACGCGCCTACCCCGGCCAGCGGCGCGCTGCCGCCCTACCGGCGGCCGCAGCGGGTCACCCAGCTGCGGGTGACGCGCGCCGAGTGGACAAAGCTGCGCACCCAGCCATCCGCCTACTGGGCGCTGCTGACCACGGTCATCCTGGTCGTCGGCTTCGGCATCGGCTACAGCCTGCTGCGAGTGGCCAGGCCACCACACGGCGCCGCGATTGCGTCGTTCGATCCGGCAGGGATTAGCCTCTCAGGCGTGCAGCTCGCTCAGATCGCGGCCGGGGTGCTCGGCGTCCTGCTGGTCACGAGCGAGTACGCGACGGGGCTGATCAGGACCACATTCGCGGCGGTCCCGCGGCGCCTGCCGATGCTGTGGGCCAAGGCGGCTGTGCTCACTGCCGCTATCGCGGCGGTCAGCCTCCCCGCGGCGTTCGCAGCCTTCGTGAGCGGTCAATCGATCCTTGGCCGCCAGCACTTGTCGGTGTCGCTCAGTCATCCCGGCGTGACCCGCGCGGTCATTGGCAGCGCACTCTACCTAGCGGCGGTGGGTCTCCTCGGCCTCGGCCTCGGCGCTCTAGTGAGGAACGCGGCCGGCGGGATCGCGGTACTTTTCGGCCTGCTGTACGGGCTCCCGCTGGCGGCGGGCTTCTTGCCAGGCAACATGGCCACCGACGTAACCAGGTACCTGCCGGCCACCGCAGGCCAGGCGCTCACCGCCGTCCAGCCAGATCCCACCGTGCTCCATCCCTGGACGGGATTCGGCGTGCTGTGTGCGTACGCCGCCATCCTGGTGGCTATCGCAGCCGCGCGGATGCGCCGCGGCGACACGTAGCCGCCATTGAGCCGTTGCGCCGGCGGGCGCTGTCGTAGACGGCGCCCGCCGGTTGCTGCCGATTCCCAAGACGGAATCGGCTCTCGCGTGAATAGTACGATCGGGCGTTGGGTCCGGCTGGATGACTGCGATGGGCGAGTGACAGATCGCGCAGCGGTGACGAAGTGGCTGACGGGCTATGAGGCCGCGTGGCGAGCCCGCGGCACCGACCGCCTGGCAGACCTGTTCAGCGCTGGCGCCACCTACCTGCAGTCTCCTTACGAGCAGCCCGTCACTGGCCTGAACGCGATCCAGCGCATGTGGGAGCAGGAACGAGAGGGCCCCGACGAGCTATTCACCCTGGCCACGCAGATCGTCGCCATCGACGGTCCTACCGCGGTCATCCGGGCCGAGGTCTGCTACGCCGGCCCGCCGCGTCAGGACTACCGCGACCTGTGGGTCATCCGGCTGGGCGATGACGGCCGGTGCAGCTGGTTCGAGGAGTGGCCCTACTGGCCCGGGCGGGGCTACTTGGCTGGCCGCGACCCGGGTTAGGCACGCACGCGACCGTGCACGCGTAGGGCGGGATACTGAGCTGTGTCCTCTCGCGCGCTGGCGGCCGCTCACACCGCAGGCCTTGCCCACCGGGTAATCCGGCACGGTCCGGTGCGCAGCCTGGCCGAGGCGGCCCGAGCCCGCGGCGTGGAGCCAGCCGATGTGGTCAAGACGCTGGTCGTGCGCCGCGGCGACGATGACTTCCTCTTCGTGCTGGTCCCGGGGGATCGTGCTATCTCCTGGCCAAAGCTGCGACGGCTGCTGGGCGTGAGCCGCCTGTCCATGCCCGACGCCGAGGTGGCCAGGCAGGCGACCGGATACGAACGCGGCACCATCACGCCGTTCGGTTCTTCGCGGCCGTGGCCGGTCATCGCCGACGAGCGCGTGCGCGGGCGCGAGATCACGCTCGGGGCTGGCGAGCATGGCGTCGCCCTGGCCGCGGACGCTGACGAGATCCTCCGCGCCCTTGACGCGTCGGTGGCGGATGTCTCCGACCCGGAGCCGGCGGCTTAGACCATCGCGCGCGGCTAGCGTCAGTCCAGGTTGGGCCAGCCCAGCAGTTGCGGCACGAGATCGGGATCGCCGTCGATCTGCAGCGGATGGCCGATGTCGCGCCGGTAGAACGAGAGCACCATGTCGCTCGGGTCGGCGGTGACCGTGGCGCTACGGTGCACGTGGCCGTGTGCGCCGCCCTCGAGCACGTGAACTCCGTCCGGCCCGAGGCTGATGAGCCAGGTTCCGCCGGGTCCCGTCTCGAGCACGACGGTTCCCGGCTCGTACGGCCACGGACCGTTGGTCGGCAGCTCCACCGTCAGGTACTCGGCGACGCCGTCCGCAGCGACGGCCGCCGGCAGCGGCTCGGCATGACCGGCCGCCTGCTGAACGTCGAACGCGTGAACGCCGGCCTCCTGCACCTGGTGCCGGGCGACAGCGGCCGACGTGTTCGGGGCGACTCCGGCTTCCTCCCACCAGGTCCAGCACATTCGGTCGGGGCCTGCGTCCGTCAGCGCCGCGACGAGCCGGGCAGTGGCGGCGGCAGACCACTCGAGCAGATCGCCGTGCGGCTCGTGGTCACCCACCATTTCCTCGTCGGGCGGGCTGGTGGCTGAGTCTGCAGCGACGTCGGCGGCCCAGAACAGCTGCACTTCGCCGAGATGAGCGACCAGGTCGGCGACAGTCCAGTCGGGACATCCGGGTACCCGCGCTGTCAGGTCAGCCGCGGCGGCCGCCGCTCGGAGGGCATCGGAACGGTCCTGGATGAGCATGAGCGCGGCAGAGAAGGTGACGGTTTCCATGGCTGCGTTCTAGCACGCGCCCTCAACCTTCGGCTGCCCGGTCTCCGCATACTGCCGCGTGCGTGGCTGCGGCGACTACCGCGCACGGTGGCACCAGGACAAAACCAGTGGCGACGGTCTTTCGCGCACATCATGCCGGTGCGTCAATCGTGATTCTTACTACTAAATCCGCTATACAAGTTCTTGGCGCGAGGGAGCACGATGCGGTCACCAGAGCGGCAGCGTCCCCAGCCTGCCCTGCCTGGCGCTCAGGCCACGGCGAGCGGGCTGGCTCGCATCCGCCAGATCACTGGCCGCGCGCCGCTTCCGGTCAAGATCGCCCTCATAGCCGCCGCGATCGTCTGCGCGGTGCCGCTCTTCCCCGTCGTCCTTCTCGTCGCGCTGATCTACGCCCCGTACGCTCTGTACGCCGGGAGCCGGTCCGTGCTCAGCACGGTGTCCGTATCCCTGTGGGGCGTCGTCGCAGTCGCTGCCGCGGCCCAGGGGCCAGCCGGACCGCGTTACCTCCTGCTGCTCCTGGTGGCGGCGGTCGCCACGGTGTCGCACGCTGGCGCTTTCGGTCGCTGGCTCGTTCCGAGCCGCACGGTGGCCTGGGTGCTGCTGTGGTCGCTGGCGGTCGGGATCACCGTGCTCCGGCTCTGGCCCGGCCCTGTGTTGCTGGGTCCGGCCATGGCCTATCTCGTCGCGATCGTCGTGCTCGGCTGGCGGGCAGCCAGGGCGCTTCACGACAGCCGGGATCTCCGGCGCGGAACCGGCGGAACACCCGCGACGCTGATCGCGGCTCCGTATCCGGTCGCCGCGCGCACAGACCCCGGGCCTGGCCCCATCACCGTCGAGGCGGCGGTCGGCGAGCTCACCGCGATGATCGGCCTGGCCGCGGTCAAGGAACAGGTCCGGACAGTCACGGCCTCCGTCGAAGCAGCCCGGCGCCGGGCCATTGCCGGCCACGGCGCCGGCAAGCCGATGCAGCACTTCGTGTTCCTCGGCCCGCCCGGCACGGGCAAGACCGCGGTCGCCAGGGCGGTAGCGAAGATCTTCTACGCATTCGGCCTGCTGGAATCGCCAGACGTGGTCGAGGCCCAGCGATCGGACCTGGTCGGTGAGTACCTCGGCGCCACCGCCATCAAAGCCAACGAGCTGATCGACTCGGCGCTCGGCAAGGTGCTGTTCATCGACGAGGCGTACAGCCTGGTCAACGACGGTGACGGGCAGGGCGACCGGTTCGGCAACGAGGCCGTGCAGGCTCTGGTCAAGCGCGCAGAGGACGACCGCGAACGGCTCATCATCATCCTCGCTGGCTATGAGCGGCAGATGGAATCGTTCCTGGCGTCCAACCCCGGCCTGAGCTCGCGCTTCGGTATCCGGATCAGGTTCCCGACCTATTCGCCGGCGGAGCTGGAGCAGCTGACGGACAAAGCCGTCGAGGACAACGGGGAGCTGCTCGACTCCGGTGCCCGACCAGTGCTGCGCGACATCTTCGCCGAGATCGGCCGCCGCCGGCTGGCCGACGAGCTGGGCAACGGCCGCTTCGTCCGCAGCCTGCTGGCGAGGGCGGGCCAGCAGCGTGACGTGCGGGTGATGGCAGGTGCGGCCGATCCGGCGCCAGCCGAGCTGGTCACCCTCCGGGGCGAGGACATTCAGCGTGCCTACGCGGAACTGACGACCAGATTCCGCGGCTACGCCGACACGCCGACGGTGGAGGGCGCGCTCGCCGAGCTGGACGCGCTCGTTGGGCTGGACCCGGTCAAGCGGCAGGTTCACGAGATCGTCGCGCAGCTGCAGGTCGCCCGCCTGCGTGACCGGCAGGGCCTGGCGAGCCAGCCGCCGTCCCGGCATTTTGTCTTCACCGGCCCGCCCGGCACCGGCAAGACCACGGTTGCCCGGATCCTCGGCCGGGTGTTCGCCGCCCTCGGGCTGCTGGTCCGCCCCGAGGTGATCGAGGCGCACCGCGCCGACCTGGTCGGCGAGCACCTCGGCGCGACCGCGATCAAGACGTCCCGGCTGGTCGACTCGGCGCTCGGTGGCGTGCTGTTTATCGACGAGGCGTACGCGCTCGACAACGAGGCGTATTCGGGCGGCGACGCGTTCGGCTCGGAAGCGGTCGCGACGCTGCTCAAGCGCGCCGAGGACGACCGGGACCGGCTGGTCGTCGTGCTGGCCGGTTACACCGCCGACATGGACCGGCTGCTGCGCAGCAATCCCGGTCTCGCCTCCCGGTTCAGCACCAGGATCGCGTTCCCCAGCTACTCCGGGCCGGAGCTGGCCGCGATCGCGCTGTCGATCGCCGCGCAGGCGGGAGACCGTTTCGACGGCGACGCGCTACCCGTGCTCGACTCCATGTTCGCCCAGGCTGTTGAGCGGGGCCGGATCGACGCGCTCGGCAACGGCCGGTTCGCTCGCTCGCTGTTCGAGCGGGCCTGCGCATCCCGTGACGTGCGCGTCTCGCTGCGGGGCGACGAGGCGACCGCGGCCGACCTCACCACGGTGCTAGCCGAGGACCTGCTCGTGGCCTACCAAGAGCTGGCCAGCTGACTTGGGTTTATGGAGAACCGGGCCTGCTGACCCGGCCGGAGCTGGGCAGCGAGCCCGAGGTCGGCGGACACGATGACCGCGATGACCGGGTAACCGCCGGTCGTCGGGTGGTCTGCGAGCAGCAGGATCGGCTGCCCGTCGTGGGTGATCTGCAGCGAGCCGGCGGCCACGCCCTCGCTCGGGAGTTCACCTGACCGGCCGGGCGCGCGCTGCAAAGGCGGTCCGTCTAGCCGGAGCCCAGTCCGGTCGCTTCTGGGGCTGACCAGGTAACTCGCGGTGCCGAGAGCGGCGAGCGCAGCTGTGCTGAACCACTCGTCGCGCGGGCCAGCGATCGCCCGCAGCACCACCGCACCGGATATCAGGGCTCGCGGCCGCTCGGGCATCGGATTTTCGATCCGGGAACGGGGCCGTCCGACCGGCAGCCGCTCGCCGGGTCGCAGCCGCGCGTGGCCAAGACCTGACCGCAGGTCGGCGGATCTGCTGCCGAGCACCGGTGGCACGTCGATGCCGCCGTTGACGGACAGATAACTGCGCAGGCCTGTCGCCGGGGCGCCGAGCCGGAGCACCGATCCAGCGGCGACGGCGAACGCGGTGCCATGAACCGGATCGGGGCCTGCACCCCGGGCGGCCGCGGTCTCCCCTGAGGGCACCCCAGAGCCTGTTGGCCCGGAACCCCCCGCATGACCGGCCGACAGCGTGAGCGGGACCGGCGCACCGGCCACCGCCACGACCGCGTCGGCGTCGAACCGGATCCTCAGGCCGCCGAGCGTGACCTCGAGGCACGCCGCTCCGTCTGGGTTGCCGGCCAGCCGGTTCGCCCGGCGCAGACTGGCGGCGTCGGCCGCACCGCTTCGCGGGACGCCCAGGTGGCCCACGCCGGGCCGGCCGAGATCCTGCACCGTCGTGAGCGGGCCAGGCTGAAGCACCTCGATCCAGCGCTCGCCGGGCGCCAAGGCCGGCCGGGAGGCCTCCGCGGCTGGCTGCGGCAGCCGGTCGACGCTACGGAACCGCACGTGCCGCCCCGGAGACAGCAACGCCGGCGGGTCGCGGCCGGGGTCCCAGAGCAGCACGTTTGTCCGGCCGAGCAACCGCCAGCCGCCGGGGGAGGCGGCCGGGTAAACAGCTGTGAGACCGCCTGCGATCGCGACGGAACCGGCGGGCACGAAGACCCGGGGCGTGGCGAGCCTGGGCGTCGCCGCGAGCGCCGGGTCCAGGCCGGTCAGGTAGCCGAAGCCGGGGGAGAAGCCCAGCCAGCCCACGCGGTACCGCAACGAGGCGTGCCGGGCGATCACCTCGATGTCGCTGAGCCTTGTGAGGGCAGCCACCTCCTCGAGGTCCGGCCCGTCGTAGATAGTCGGAATCACCAGGTCAGGCTGGTCCGAGGCGGCTAGCGGCGGCGCGGGCCCGCTCGCGAGCTCTAGCAGCCGCCCGGCGAGGTCAGCCAGCTCCCAGCTACCCGGCTCGATAGCGACCAGCACGGTGCTGGCCGCCGGCACGACGTCGAGGACTCCCGGCAGCGCCGCGGCCCGGATGGCGGCCGCGATCCCGGCCGGCCCGTTCCCTTCCTTGTCGTCGGTATCGGTCACGTCCAGCAGCAGCGCAGCATCGCCCGCCTGCCGGATGCGGGGGGTTCCGGGCCATCGGGGTCCGGGCCACGGGGTCCGGGCCACGGGGTCCGGGGTTTCCCCGGGAGAGCGGTTTCCCGGGAGAGCGGGGTCCCGGGAGCTGCCGTGTTCCCCCGGGCGGTACGGCGAGCTCACACGAACGGCGCTACGGTCACGCCGGCCCGCTCCAGCGCGTCGCGCACGGTGGTAGCGATCAGCACGGCGCCGGGTGTGTCGCCGTGCACGCAGAGCGAGCGGGGACTCACCTCGACGCGATGGCCCTCGACAGTGCCGACCGCGCCTTCGGTGACCATGGCCACGGCGCGCGCCGCTACGGCCGGAGGATCGGTGACCAGGGCGCCCGGCTGGCCTCGGGGTATGAGGCTGCCGTCGTCGGCGTAGCCCCGGTCGGCGAACGCCTCGGTCACCGCGCGCAGCCGGACCTCCGCCGCGGCCGCTTCCAGTGCTGAGCCAGGGAGCGTGAGCAGCGGGAGCTTGGGATCGTAGCTGACCACGGCAGCGGCGATCGCGGCCGCCTGCTCCCGGTCGCGGGCGGCCCGGTTATAGAGCGCGCCGTGCGGCTTGACGTAGCTGACGCGGCCGCCCTCGGCCCGGGCGATGCCGTCCAGCGCGGCGATCTGGTACAGGATCTCGGCGGCCAGCTCGTCCGGCGGGACCGTCATCTCCCGGCGGCCGAACCCGGCCAGGTCGCGGTAAGAAACCTGCGCGCCGATCCTGACGCCGCGGGCAATCGCCCGCGCGCAGGCGCGCCGCATCGTCAGCGGATCGCCGGCGTGGAAGCCACACGCGACGTTCGCGCTGGTCACGATCGCGAGCATGGCCTCGTCGTCGCCGAGCCGCCAGGCGCCGAAGCTCTCTCCGAGATCGGCATTGAGGTCAACGACGAGAGGTCCCGGCGTCATACGGGTGCCGCCGTCAGGGTTCCCTGGCCGGCAGGTCCGCCAGGGCGGCGGCGATGTCGCTCTCCCGCGGCCCCGCCGAGGTGATCGTGTCGATCAGCCGGTGCTGGACGTCGTGCCTGCTCGCGCCGCCGTCGAGCAGCCGCTGCGCGGCCTCCCACAGCTCCGGCGGGTCGCCGCGCCACAGCCGGTCGGCGAGCGCGACATGCCGGTCGATGTGCTCGGCGGTGGCGGACTCGTCGCCGTCGTGATCGGCCGCGATCAGCGTCCGGCGATCGCGGGGCGCTGCGGGCTTGAGGGAAGAAAGGTGGACGCCGCGGTAGCTGCCCCGCAGCAGCGAGAACGCAAAGACGCGTCGTGCGAGCGCCTCGAGGTCACCGTCGGGCAGCAGCCGGTCGACCATGTCGGGCTCGAGGCCCAGCGCGGCGGGGTCCTTGTACACCACGGGGAAGGTGCGCATCGCATCGAACACCGCGTCCAGCGTGGCCCCGACCGCGCTGTCGGCCATGCCGGACTTGGCGCCTGCCCAGCGAGTCCAGGCCAGCAGGACGTGCGGCATGGCCTCCTGGTCAGCCCGCGACAGCACCACCTTGCGGGGCAGCCAGTCCAGCAGGAACGTCTCGGCCTTGGCGGGGCTGACCCGAAGCGGCCGGCCAAAATCCTGGTCGCAGCCGTATTCGACGATGTGATCCGCGCACCGGCTCGCGGCCTGCCGGTCGGACAGGTCCTCAGCTTCGTCTGAGGCGAGGAAACCGGCGACCAGGGCGGCCCGCTGGTCTTTGCGCCACAGTCGTCGCCGGCCGGGCACGGCGACAGCGACGTCCGGCGGGAGTGGCTGCAGCTTGTCCGCGCTGGCCGGCCTGCCGGGCGGGAGGGTCCGCACCCGGGCCCGGATGAATGCGTGGTAGGAGGGGAATGAGGCGCTCACCGCGGGATCGGTGGCTGCCTCGGTCGCGGCGAGCGCGCTGGCCAGAATCCGCCGGGCGTCGGCCGGGTCGACCTGACGGAACGTGCCCCCCGGCAGCGCAGCGCCGGGCTTCCGCCCGTCCGCCGGGCCGCTGCCCGGGTCATGGCAGTACTCGAGCAGCTTGGCGACCTGCGATGTGACCCAGCCGTCCCTGGCGAGGCCGCCGGAGTTGTAGTCCACGATGACCACAAGGGCGTGCTGCTCGTGACCGGCATAGCTGAACACGCACACGACCTCGTCCCGGTCCCCGTACGCGTCGGAGTTGAGGTAGCACTCCTCGGCCGCGACGGCGCCTACGTGCTCGGCCCAGGCCGGGCGCGCCACGCCCTGGTCCATCAGTGCGAGCGCCGCCCGTTCGGCTTGCACTGCCTGCCGCGAGCTGCCGAGGCAGGCGATCCCGGATAGGAGCGCGAGCGCGGCCGGACTGTTCTGGCGCGCTGCGTAGCTCACCAGCCCTTCACCTATCAGCGCGTCGACCTCGGCGCGGCGCCGGGCTCCGGGCCGACCGCCAGCCTGGCCCCACCAGGTGCCGAGCAGCTCGCTGACCATGAGCTCCGCGTCGAGCGGACTGCGCACCGCGAGCAGCTCGCGGGCGGCGCGCAGCATCTCGGCGAACAGCGCGTTGGGTGGCTGCGCGGCGGCTCTGCCCCGGTAGCCCGGCGGGGACGAAGGCCCGCCCGGTCGCCCGGCGTGCTGACCCGAGCCGCCAGGTGGCTCTCGGCGTCTGCTCTGCGGGGTCACTGCACTAGCTTCGCAGATTTCGGTTCGCGGTACCCCATGGCTCGCCACGGTGGTGCCCGATTCTTGACGTCCGCGCCGGTTCCGCCGCATTCCCGCTGCGACTATGAGCGGTGCTTTCCCTGTCTGCCCGGCGACGGGGGAATTGGTCCGGTAGCGTCCCACTTAGCTATGCCCGGCTGTCTGCCGCCTTTGCGGCGAGCTGAGCATGTTCCGGCCCCCTGGCCTGTCACATAAGCCATAATGACGGATTTAGGTGTCTATGAGATTCCGGGAGCAGACGCAGACGACTGCCCCGCGACGCGAGAAGGATGGCGGTTTCCTCATGCGAGCAGGACGCGCGGCGTGGCGCCCCGGAAAGCTCATCGGCGGGTCCATCCGGGTCGAACGTGGCCGTCGCCTGCTGGCGACGTGCTGCGCGACCGTCGGCCTGACGGTCCTGGCAGCGGCGTGCGGCCCCGCCAGCGGCGCAACTTCGGGAGTGGCTGCGGTCCCGACGGATACCAGCACGGTCACCTATGCGCTGCAACCCACCACGCAGGCGACCTACATTTTCCCGTTCGTCGCGGCGTCGAAGCCCGGCGCCGACTTCAGCGTCTACAACGTCAACGACTTCCAGTACCTGATGTACCGGCCGCTGTACTGGTTCGGCACCGGGGTCAACCCGTACTTGAACCCCGACCTCAGCCTCGCCTACCCGCCCACCTACTCCGGCAACCAGCTCACCATCCGGCTCAAGACCACCTACAAGTGGTCCAACGGTGAGCCGGTCGACGCGCAGGACGTCGTGTTCTGGATGAACATGATGGCGGCGGAGGACGCCCTCGGGAACGGCTACATCGGCGAGAGCCCCGGCGGCCTTCCCGGCGACGTGACGAATGTCCGTGCGGTCAGCCAGTACGTGGTGACGATGACCATTAGCGGCTCTTACTCCGAGACCTGGTTCACCAACAACCAGCTCAGCCAGATCACCCCGATGCCGGAGGCGTGGGACCGGACGGCCGCCGGGCAGAGCCACTGCAGCACCAGCGTGGCGGACTGCGACGCGGTGTACAAGTACCTCGATCAGCAGGCGAGCAGCGTGAGCAGTTACGGGACCTCGGCTCTCTGGGGCGTCGTCGACGGCCCGTGGAAGGTCCAGAGCCTGAACAGCCAGGGCAACCTGACGATGCTGTTCAACGACAAGTACTCCGGGCCGGTGGCCCCGCACCACATCACCAGGCTCATCGAGGTGCCGTTCACCACCGAGGGCGCGGAATACAACGTGCTGCAGGACCCGTCCGGCAGCCAGGTCATCGACTTCGGGTACCTGCCGACGGTCGACGCGCCGGTGCCGCCGGCTGGCGCGAACGTCGGCGCGAACCCCAGCTCGCTGTCCAACTACTCGCTGGGCGTCGTGTACCCCTGGGAGATCGCCTACTTCCCCTACGACTACAACAATCCGAAGACCGGCCCGATCTTCAAGCAGCAGTACTTCCGCCGGGCGTTCCAGGAGCTGGTCGACCAGGAGGGGGTCATCAACGGCCCGCTGCACGGATACGGCAAGGCGGGCATCGGGCCGGTCGCCGACTACCCGGTCACGAACTATCTCTCGCCGACGCTGGCCAAGGCTGGCGACCCGTGGACGCTGAACATCCCCGGGGCCAGGGCGCTGCTCAAGAGCCATGGCTGGACGCAGCCCCCGGGCGGCGGTGCGCTCACGTGCACGAGCCCGGGCTCCGGGCCGCAACAGTGCGGGGCGGGCGTGCAGGCGGGGGCCGCGCTCAACTTCAACTTCATCTACGCGAGCGGTCAGGACTTCATGGAGTCCGCGGCGCGCGAGCTGGCGTCCAACGCCTCGCTGGCGGGCATCCAGATCAACCTGACGGCCGAGCCGTTCGACGACGTCGTGGGCGCGGCGTTCGACCCGACTGATACCAGCTGGGACCTGGCCGAGTGGGGCGCCTGGACCTATGACCCGGACTACCTGCCGACCGGCGAGACACTGTTCGCAACGAACGCACTCAACAACGCCGGCGGCTACACCGACCCGCACAACGACAGCCTGATCACTGCCACGCTCCAGGCGCGCACGCCGGCCGCGTTCACCGCGGCCATGTACGCGTGGCAGAGCTACGAGGCGGCTCAGCTGCCGGTGGTCTACATGCCGATCAGGCCAGTGCTGAACGAGACCATCAAGGGCCTCGACATCGGCGTGCAGAACTCCGCGCTCATGATTACGCCGGAAATGTGGTTCTACCGGTAGTGACCCGGCCCCGGGTCGGATTGGGCAGGGCAGCGTAGTGACGGCGTACATTTCGCGACGAGGGCTACAGGCCGTCGCCGTGCTAGTGATCGTCACGCTGCTCGTGTTCGGGCTGCTCAGCCTCGCTCCGGGCAGCCCGGCGACCACGGTGCTTGGTCCCGGCTCTGCGCACCGGTCCTTTCTGCCGGCGTACCTGACGTGGCTCGGCCGGGCCGTGCAGGGCAACCTCGGGTTCTCCGCGAGGCTCAATGTCAGCGTGACCTCGCTGCTGGCCGCGAGCCTGCCGCGGACACTGGTGCTGACCGGCGTCTCGACGGTCCTGGCCCTCGTGATCGCTGTTCCGGTGGGGCTGCTCCAGGCGGTTCGCCGCGGCACGGTCACCGATCACGTGCTGCGCGGCCTGACCGTCCTGTCCTTCGGGACGCCCGCTGTCGTGCTCGGCTCCGTGCTCGTCCTGTTTCTCGCCGTCGACCCGCCGCACTGGTTCGGGGCTGAGGGTCCGCAGGCGCCCGGCATCACCGCCGTGATCACGGATGTTCGCGACATGACCCTCCCGGTGGCGACGCTCACGCTGGTCACCATCGGTATCTTCGCCCGCTACATGCGGTCATCGGCGCTGGACAGCCTGTCGCAGGACTACGTGGAGGCGGCCAGGGCCAGGGGCGCGGGCGAGCGCCGGGTGATCGTCGCCCACGTGCTGCGCAACTCGCTCGTGCCGGTCGTGACGCTGCTCGGGCTGAGCCTGCCGCAGATCGTCGGCGGTGCGGTGCTCGTCGAAGGACTGTTCAACATCAGGGGGATGGGCTGGCAGCTCTGGCAGGCGGCGCTTCGCCGGGACGTCCCGGTGACCCTCGGCTTCACTCTGGTGATCGCTGTCGCTGCGGTCGTCGGCTCGCTGCTGGCGGACGTCGGGTACGCGTTCCTGGATCCGCGGGTCAGGCACGCGCAGACATGACTGCGAACCAGGCGATGCCCGACCCGGTCCTCGGCGCGGTCGAGCTTCCGGCAGATGCCATGCAGGTGCCGGGCGGGCTGACCGCTCCAGCCCGCGGCAGCCGCGGCCGTCACGCCGGCCCGGCAGTCGCCCAGCCGACCGGCGCAGAGCTGCGCGCAGCGGCTGCTGGCCGCCTCCGGCGGGCGCTGGCGGTGCTGCGCGCATATCCGCTGGCGACGGCCGGTGGCCTGCTGGTAATCGCGGTCACGCTGTTCTGCTACGCCGGCCCCGCGCTGTATCACACCGATCAGGTGCACGTCTTCCTGTCCCAGGGGAACCTGTCTCCGCGGGCGGGCCATCCGCTGGGCACAGACAACGACGGATCGGATGAGCTGGGCCGGCTGATGCAGGGCGGTCAGGTCTCGCTGATGGTCGGCGCCGCGGCCGGGGTGCTGGCCGTTCTGCTGGGCTCGCTGTGGGGCGCGGTGGCCGGCTATGTCGGCGGCGTGGTCGACGCGGTCATGATGCGCATCGTCGACGCTGGCATCGCGATCCCGGCCATCATCCTGCTGCTGCTGCTCTCCTCGGTGTACCGGCCGTCAGCCACCCTGCTCATCGTGGTCATCGCCGGAACCTCGTGGCTCAGCACCGCGCGGCTGGTCCGCGCCGAGGCGCTCACGCTGCGGACCAGGGAATACGTGCAGGCCGCCCGCGTCATGGGCGGCGGCAGCCTCCGTGCCATCCTGCGGCACATCGCGCCGAATGCCATGGGCACCATCGTGGTGAACGTCACCTTCCAGATCGCCAACGCGATCCTGCTGCTCGTGACGCTGAGCTGGCTCGGACTCGGCGTGCAGTTCCCGTCGGTGGACTGGGGTGACATGCTCGGCGCGGCCACGCAGACCATCGACAACGGCTACTGGTGGCAGATCGTGTCGCCGGCCGCCGCCACTGTCGTGATCGTGGTCGCCTTCGTCATGCTCGGCGATGGCCTGCGCGACGGGTTCGCTGGCGATGAGTAGCGGGTCTGGCACGGGCCGCTCGTCGGTGCCGCTGCTGCGGGTCAGCAGTCTGCGGACCGAGATCGTGCGGTCCGGCATGACAGTGCGCGCGGTCGATGGTGTCAGCCTCGACATCGCGGCCGGCGAGTGCCTGGGCCTGGTCGGGGAGTCGGGCAGCGGCAAGACGATGACCGCCCGCTCGATCATGCAGTTGCTGCCTCGCGGCGGGGTTATCACCGCCGGCTCGGTCACCCTGGAGGGCATCGAGCTCACGCAGCTGTCCGAGCGCGACATGCAGTCCGTACGTGGCCGGGACATCGGGATGGTGTTCCAGGATCCGGCTGGCTTCCTCGACCCGACGATGACCATAGGCCGGCAGATCAGCGAGTCGGTGGTGGTGCACGCGGCGGCAGACCGGGCCGCCGCGGCCGCCCGTGCCGTGGAGGCGCTCGCCATGGTGCGGATGCCCGATCCGGAGCGGATGGCGGCGCTGTATCCGCACCAGCTGTCGGGTGGCATGCTGCAGCGGGCGATGATCGCGGCGGCGCTGGCGTGCGGGCCGAAGCTGCTCATCGCCGACGAGCCCACGACCGCGCTCGACGTGACCATCCAGCGCGACATCCTCCAGCTGATCGGCGACCTGCGCCGCCAGCTCGGCATGGCCGTCATCCTGGTGACCCACGATCTGGGCGTGATCGCGGGCCGGACCGAACGGGTTGCCGTCATGTATGCCGGGCGGATCGTCGAGCACGCCGACACCGCCTCGCTCTTCGCAGATCCGCGGCACCCGTACACCGAGGCGCTGCTGGACGCGCTGCCGGAGCTGGCTGACCCGCAGGCGCGGTCCCTCTACAGCATCCCCGGCAGGCCGCCAGCCCGTGCCCAGATCCTGCCAGGCTGCAGCTTCGCGCCCCGGTGCCGCCACGCGAGCGAGTGGTGCACGAGCCATGATCCCCAGCTGGAGGAGGACCAGCCCGGGCACGCCTACGCCTGCTTCTTCCCGGTGGGCGCGGTGACCGGGGTCCCGCCCGATGCGACCGGGCGCCGGGAGAGCACCTGGGCGACGGGCGGCGTCCGCAATGGCGCCGGCCCGCGCAGGACCAGCCTGCCGGCCAGCTCGGCCGACGCGCCGCTGCTGCAGGTCACCGGGCTGGTCAAGGACTACCCGGTGACCAGCGGCCTGGCCGGACGGAGGACCGGGGCGGTGAGCGCGGTGGCCGGGGTGAGCTTCGAGATCGCCGTCGGCCAGACCCTCGGCCTGGTCGGTGAGTCCGGTTGCGGCAAGACCACCGTTGCCAGGCTTCTCGTCGGGCTGGAGCGCGCCAACGAGGGCTCGATCGAGTTCCGGGGTACCGAGCTGACCCAGCTGTCGCGGCGGCAGCTTCGCGCGCACCAGCCCGGCATCCAGCTCATGTTCCAGGATGCGTTCGCCTCACTGGATCCGCGGATGCGGGTGCATTCGATCCTGAGCGAGCCGCTGGCGATCCAGAAGACAATCCGCCGCCGCGGCCACCGGCGTCAGGTAGTGCGGATCCTCGACGAGGTGGGCCTCGCACCCGAGGCGGCGAGCCGGTATCCGCGGGAGTTCTCGGGTGGCCAGCGCCAGCGGCTGGCCCTGGCCCGGGCTCTGATCCAGCGCCCGGCGCTGATCGTCGCCGACGAGCCAGTCTCCGCGCTCGACGTGTCGGTGCAGGCTCAGATCCTCAACCTGATGCGAAAGCTGCAGCGTCAGCACAACCTGAGCTACCTGTTCATCTCGCACGACCTGTCCGTGATCAGGTACATGGCCGACGTCGTCGGCGTCATGTATCTCGGCAAGCTCGTCGAGGTCGGGCCGGCGGAGGACATCTGCACCGCACCGAGTCACCCGTACACGGCCGCGCTCATTGCCGCGGTCCCGGTTGTTGCCGGAGAACCTCGCTCGCTGGCCGCCAGCCTGCCGCCCGCTGCGGACCCTTCGCTCGCAGGCGGTGCAACGCCCGCAGGCAACCCGCCGCTGGCCACCGAGCCGCCTTCTGGCTGCCGTTTCCGCACCAGGTGCCCGCTGGCCGATGACATCTGCGCTGAGGCTGAGCCGCCGCTGCGCCCGTACGCCGCACCGGGACAGCTCGTTGCCTGCCACTTCCCGCTCGCGCCCGGCGCTGCCGGTTCCCGCCCCGATTACCTGCCGTCGCGCCTTGGCTGACTTTCGTTCTTGCAGCCCGATTGCTGCTGGCTCGGGTCGTGTACTCGATATTGCGGCTAGCCTTCTTGTGTCCGCATTGACATCCTCCCCTCTCCTGATGGCGGAGGACTCCAGCCACGAAGCCAGGGGCCCGAGGTGAGGTTCGCGGGCCACGCACTCCGGGAGGGCCAGCGATGAGCGCCGGCACGTCTGTTCCGCGTCCGCGGCTGCCCGGCCTGGACATGACCGACTCGGCGCTGCTGTCATCAGTGCTGCGCGAGGCACCCGCCGGTTTTGCGTTCATCGGCCCCGACTCCCGCGTGCTGCGGATGAACGGTGCGATGGTCGCGCTGTGCGGGGCCAGCGAACCCGGCCGGCTGTGCGCAGAGATCTGGCCGTCCGATCTCGCCGCGGCAGCCGATGCTGCCGTTCGCGCGTTGGCCGCGGGCGACCCGCCGGCACCACAGACCGAGCACGTCATCGCCGGCGGCGAGACTGGCGACAACGGCGTCGGGGCGGAGCCGCGGCACTGGTCAGTGTCCTGGTTCCCTTCTGCCGACGGCGAGGTCCACGGCGTCGCTGTCATCGCCGTCGATGCCACCGCGCAGCACGAGACCGCGCTGGCACTGCACGGCAGCCAGGACGCACTGCGCCGGAGCGAGGAACGGTACCGGTCGCTCGTGCAGGCCGGGGCCCAGGTGGTCTGGGTGACCGGGCCTGACGGCGAGGTCGTCGAGGATGCGCCCGAATGGCGGTCCATCACCGGGCAGAGCGCGGAGCAGTACCAGAACGAGGGCTGGCTTGCCGCCGTCCATAGCGACGATCGCGACCGCATCGAGGCGGCCTGGCGCGACTGCATCCGCTCGGGCAAGGTGTTCGACAGCCGCTACCGGGTGCGAAGCCGGGGCGGCTCGTACCGGCACTACGACGTGCGCGCGGTACCGATCGAGCGAGATGGCGTGATCGTCGAATGGATGGGCGCGAGCACGGACGTCACGGCCCAGCGCGAAGCCGAGGAGATGCGCGGCCGCCTGACCGAGCAGCTATCGGCCGCAGCGCTGCGGACGGCAAGGCTCCAGCAGGCGACATCCATGCTGGCCGAGGCGCTGACCGTCGAGCAGGTGGTGGAGGTCATCACCGAGGTCGGCCGGTCTGCTATCGGTGCTGAGCGGTCAGCGGTCGCAATACTCGACACCGAGCGGCTGCGGCTGCACACCATCAACCCCGGCGGCCTGCCCGATGGCCCAGGCGCTCCTGGCAGCGACATCCCGCTGTCGGTGGCGAGCGTCATGACCGCGGCCATTACCACACGGAAGCCCGTTCTGCTGGAAAGCCCCGATGCGCTGCTCCGGTACTTCGAGGCCGAGGGCATCGACGCGAGCCAGTTCCTGGCCTACAGCGACGAGAAGGCCTGGGTGGGGCTGCCGCTGGCGTCGTCGGGCGCGTCCCTCGGCGCACTCCGGTTTTCCTTCAACCGGCCGCGCCAGATCACCGAGGAGGAACGCGTATTTCTCGAGGCGCTGGCCGGCCAGTGCGCGCTGGCACTCGAGCGCGCGACGCTGTACGAGCGCGAGCACACCACGGCCGAGACGCTCCAGCGCAGCCTGCTGCTCGACACGCTGCCGGAGGTTCCCGGCATGGTGCTGGCGGCCCGGTGCCTGCCGGTGACCAGCAACATGGAGATCGGCGGCGACTGGTATGACGCCTTCCGGCTGCCGGATGGCCGACTGGCGGTCGCGACCGGTGATGTCATGGGCAAGGGACTGACCGCCGCGGCAGGGATGGGCCGGGTCAGGAATGCGCTGCGCGCGCTGGCGCTGACCGATCCGCGGCCCGCCGCCGTCCTGGCTGGCCTGGATCGGCTGTTCCTCGCGACCGAGCTCGCCGAGCAGGTCACGACCGTCGCCTACCTGGTCGTGAACCCGCTGACCGGGGAGGGCGTCGCCGGCAACGCTGGTCACCTGCCGCCTCTGCTGCTGTCGCCCGACGCGCCACCCCGGCTCGACCCGACCGAGGCAGGCACGCCGCTCGGCTGGGCGAGCCCGCGCGAGCAGTACGCCTTCCGGCTGCCGCCCGGCAACACCGCGGTGCTGTATTCCGATGGCTTGGTAGAGAACCGCAAGCGGGGGCTGGATGCCGGGCTGGACGAGCTGGTAACGGTAGCCGCCAGGGCGCCGGCGGCCACCGCGAGCGACCCCGGTCAGCTGCTGAATTACCTCGTAGACCGGATGCTCACCGGGTACGAGCAGGATGACGACGTCACCGTGCTGGTCCTGCACGTGCCCTCGGAGGGTCGGCGGCTCGGCGGCCGGAAGAGTGCCGGATCCGCACGGAAGGGGAGGGGATGAGGAATGCGGGTACCATTCCCGGGGTTGTGCTGTCCGGCCGGGTGGTCGCGGCCCAGGCTGGTCAGCGACGGTGCTGGCCCGCAGCCGTACGACCTACACCGAGACTGCACCTAATGTGGTGGGCGGGAGAGGACCCCGAGAACGATGGGCGCTTGTGGTGCGACGTCCTGGCTGTGGACTTTGTCGGACAAGCCGGGCTCGAGCCGTAAGGGTCCCGGTGCTGAACATGAGGGATGCCGGAGAGGTGGCAGTGTCGCCTGAGAGTTCGGATGGCCGGGTGCGAACTGCCATCGAGCTTGGGAAGGGGTGACCGCGGTGGCAAGCGCTGCAGGTTCAGCGGCAAGGCGGCAGTCTCGGCCGTCGGCTCGGAGCGCCCGCGTACCGCAGCAGACCCGTGGGGGTGCTGCTGGCGCCGAGGCGCCAGCAGACCAGCCAGTAACCCTCGTATCGGGCGAGGCCGCGGCTGACGCGGTGCCACGCGCCAGGAGAGCCGCTGGCAGTCGCCGGAGCAAGGCCACGTCGAGGGCAGCAGCCGGAACCGCCAACGGCAGCGGTGCCGAGGAACAGGTGAGAGCAGGCTCCGGCCGCGGCCGGACCCGCCCAGGCGCGGACGGCGCCAAGGGCAGGCAGGGAAAGAAGGCCGCCGATGAGCTGCCAGGTAGGGGAGAACATGGTGACAGCGGGAGCGTGGACGTGACGGCAGACGCTGAACTGGTGGCGGATGCGGAGCTGGACCAGGACCTGGAGGTCGACGATGCGGAAGGCCTGGAGGCTGACCCGGATCTGAGCGACGTATCGGACATCGAGGTCGATGAGGCTGATCTCACCGACGTTGCCCTCCTGGATGTGGACGCCGAGCTCGAGGACCTGGAAACGCTCGAATCCGAGGGGGCAGACGCCGAAGAGCTGGTGGCCGACGCCGACCTCGCCGAGTCTGACCAGGCGGCGGGCGAGTCTTCGACCGAGACAGCGGTGCTGGTGACTGCCAACGGCAGCGTTGTTACCAAGCCCGGATCAGCCCCGGCAACCGAGGACTCCGACGACGAGGCATTCGTCTACGGCGACGACGACGAGGACCTCCCGGCTGCCCAGGTGGCGGTGGCCGGCGCCACGTCTGACCCGGTCAAGGACTACCTGAAGCAGATCGGCAAGGTGCCGCTGCTCAACGCCGAGCAAGAGGTCGAGCTGGCCAAGCGGATCGAGGCCGGGCTGTTTGCCGAGGAGAAGCTCGCCGAGTCTGGCGGCTCGCTTCGGTCGGAGGCCAGGCTGGACCTGGAGTGGATCGCTGACGATGGCAGGCGGGCCAAGAATCACCTGCTCGAGGCGAACCTCCGGCTGGTGGTCTCGCTGGCCAAGCGCTACACGGGCCGCGGCATGCTCTTCCTCGACCTCATCCAGGAAGGCAACCTCGGTCTGATCCGCGCGGTGGAGAAGTTCGACTACACCAAGGGCTACAAGTTCTCGACATATGCGACCTGGTGGATCCGGCAGGCAATCACCCGCGCGATGGCCGACCAGGCGCGGACCATCCGGATTCCCGTGCACATGGTCGAGGTGATCAACAAGCTGGCCCGGGTGCAGCGGCAGATGCTCCAGGACCTCGGCCGGGAGCCGACTCCCGAGGAGCTGGCGGCCGAACTGGACATGACCCCTGAAAAGGTCATCGAGGTTCAGAAGTACGGCCGGGAGCCGATATCGCTGCACACGCCGCTGGGCGAGGACGGTGACAGTGAGTTCGGGGACCTGATCGAGGACTCCGAGGCCATCCAGCCTGGCGAGGCGGTCAGCTTCACCCTCCTGCAGGAGCAGCTGCATTCCGTGCTCGACACGCTGTCCGAGCGGGAGGCCGGCGTGGTATCGATGCGCTTCGGCCTGACCGACGGTCAGCCGAAGACGCTCGACGAGATTGGCAAGGTCTACGGCGTGACGCGGGAGCGGATCCGCCAGATCGAGTCCAAGACCATGTCCAAGCTGCGGCACCCGTCCCGGTCGCAGGTGCTGCGCGACTACCTGGACTGAGCTGCACGGCGCCGGTCGGCGCACTGGCGCACGCAAACGCCCCCTGGCAGGCCCACGCCGGCCGGGGGCGTTCTGGTTCGTAGCTCTGGTCAGGAAGAGGCGTCGTCGCCTGGCTTGGTCAGCAGCCTGCCGGTCTCGTCCTGGATCTCCACCGCGATCTTTGCAAGCGCCTCGGCGTGCTTGCGGTTGTGGTGGGCGCAGAACAGCAGTTCACCGTCACCGGGAAGCAGGACACGTACATACGCGGGAGCGCCACAGCGGTCACACAAGTCAAGGGCGCTCAGCGGCCTCGTAGGGGCAATCGCTCCGGTCATGGGGCGCCTCCTCGCCTCTCGGGACGGATGCCGAGCTAGCCCGGCGCTGGAGACGCCCCAACCCCGGCACCGCCGGGGCTCGGTCATCGCCAGCCCGTCCGTTGTGTGATCTCTACGCATCACAACACCCGGGCCAGTAGTTTGTCATCCCCCGCACGGCGGGTCTATGCCGAAGGCGAACATCCGGTATGCCAGGCGAGACGCTGAGCGAACTATTAATCCGATATGAGATGATTTAAACATCAGGGAGTTATATGTCGCGCGGCGTGGTAGCGCGAGAAGCCGACCGCGGGCGGCTACCCTGCCTTCAGGAAGTCTTCGGCCCAGGGAGCAGTAGTGACCGCCACCCTCAGCACAGAACGCACCGGCAGGGTGCCGGCTACTCCTCGCGGCGCGGCCGCTACGGACGGCTACACCGCCCGTCACCTCACGGTGCTCGAGGGCCTCGATGCCGTGCGCAAGCGGCCCGGAATGTACGTCGGCTCTACCGACGGGCGCGGCCTGGCCCAGTGCCTCGGCGAGATCTTCGATAATGCGGTGGACGAGGCCCTCGCCGGGGCATGCAGCCGGATCGAGGTCGTGCTGCATGCCGATGGCTCGGCCGAGGTTCGCGACAACGGCCGGGGCATACCAGTCGATAACGAGCCGCGGACCGGCCTGTCAGGCGTCGAGCTGATCATGACGAGACTGCACGCCGGCGGGAAGTTCGGCGGCGGTTCCTACACCGCCTCCGGCGGGCTGCACGGCGTCGGCGCGTCGGTGGTGAATGCGCTTTCGGCCCGTCTCGATGTCCGCGTCGAGAAGGCCGGCTACGAGTGGTCGATGAGCTTCCGGCGCGGAGTTCCCGGCCGGTTCGCGGGGGACGGCCCCGAAGCCTCCTTCACCCCGGGCCCTGGGCTGCAGAAGGGGCAGCGGGTCGCCAAGTCGGCTACGAGCACCATTGTCCGGTTCTGGCCGGACCGGCAGATATTCGTGCCGGGCGCGGACTGGAGGTTCTCCTGGCTGGCGCAGCAGGCCCGGCAGACGGCCTACCTGGTGCCCGGGCTGACGATCAAGGTCGCCGACGAGCGCCCGGCGGCCGCGCGCGAAAGGGACTCGGCCAGCGAGGCCGGGTGGGTTGAGGACGCTCTGGCGGTCGAGGAGATACCGGGCGACGGCCGGGCCGCCGAGTTCAGGTTCGCCGGCGGCATCAGCGAGTTCTGCGCGCACCTGGCTACCGGAGAGCCGGTCACCGACGTGCTGCGCATCACCGGCAGCGGCGGGTTCACCGAGACGGTCCCGGTGCTTGATGACGCCGGTCATCTGACCCCGACCGACGTCGAACGCCAACTTGAGGTGGACATCGCCCTGCGCTGGGATAGCGGCTATGACACGACGGTGCGGTCGTTCGTCAACGTCATCCCGACGACCAAGGGCGGCACGCACGTCACCGGATTCGAGCGGGCCCTCGTGCGAACGCTCAACGACCAGCTGAGGTCGGCCAGACTGCTCAAGGCTGGCGAGGACCCCGTGATCAAGGAGGACGTGCTCGAGGGCCTGACCGCTGTCGTCTCGGTCCGGGTGCCCGAGCCGCAGTTCGAGGGCCAGACCAAGGAAGTGCTCGGCACCCCGGCCGCCACAAAGATCGTCGGTCAGGTGGTCGGCACCGAACTCGCCAACTTCCTCGAGGGCAGGGTTCGCGGCAGCAAGCTGCAGGCCCGCGCGGTGCTCGATAAGGTCGCCGCCGCGGCAAAGACGAGGATTGCAGCCAGAGAGCACCGGGAGAACCAGCGACGTAAATCGGCGCTCGCCACGTCGGCGCTGCCAGCCAAGCTGGTCGACTGCCGCTCGGCCGACGACCGGAGCGAGCTGTTCATCGTCGAAGGCGATTCCGCTCTCGGCACGGCCAAGAACGCGCGGGACTCAGAGTTTCAGGCGCTCCTGCCGATCCGCGGCAAGATCCTCAACGTGCAGAAGGCGTCGCTGTCCGACATGCTCAAGAACGTCGAGTGCGCGGCGATCATCCAGGTGATCGGCGCGGGCTCCGGGAGCGCATTCGACCTCGACGCCGCTCGGTACCAGCGGGTCATCTTCATGGCGGACGCCGACGTGGACGGCGCGCACATCCGCACCCTGCTGCTGACCCTGTTCCACCGCTACATGCGGCCGATAGTGGAGGCCGGCCGGGTATTTGCGGCCGTGCCGCCGCTGCACCGGATCGAGCTGACCAACCCGCGCAAGGGCCAGGCGAAGTACATCTACACCTACAGCGACTCCGAGCTGAAACGCACGGTGCTGGAACTGGAGCGCAAGGGCCAGCGGTTCAAGGATCCGCAGCGGTACAAGGGCCTCGGCGAGATGGACGCCCACCAGCTGGCCGAGACCACCATGGACCCCCGGCGGCGGGTGCTGCGCCGGATCCGGATCGAGGACGCGGAGGCCGCCGATTCCATGTTCGACCTGCTGATGGGCACCGAGGTCGGGCCGCGCCGCGACTTCATCATCAGCGGGGCCAGCGAGCTCGACCCGGCGCGCATCGACGTCTGACGCGCTGCTTCGCCGCGGTCCGGCGCGTCAGACGCGTCAGACGCGTCAGACGCGTCAGACGCGCCGACACTAGCTGGCCGGCGAGCCGGCTGGGCGTGGGTTGCCGGTGTGCGGGCAATGGCTGGCGTTCGCCGGCGCCGGAGTCGGCGAACCCGTCGAGGCGGACGCGGATGACGTTGGCGATGTATGAGCCGATGTCGTATGTGCGACGGTGGTTCCCGTCATGGCACCGCCGCCGGATGACGCCAGCGCGACTCCGGTGGCTCCAGCACCGACGCCAGCGGCCACCATGCCGGTGACGAGCAGCCGCCGGGCCCGGCCACCAATCCTCGAGATCATCTGGTTCCTCCCTTCTCGGCGGCCTCGGTCGGCTCACCGTTCAGGGACACCAGGCTGCGGGTTCGGGCTGGCTGAAGCCGCAAGCGGCGCTCTCAGTGCACTCTGATTCTCAGCCCTTCGCTCTGGCCGCTGCAGCGACTAGCTCACGCCGCCTCCGAGCGCCGAGAGCGGATGCCTGACCCGCTCGCCGGAGCCATCCCGCCGGCCATCCGGCGGCGGCAGGTCGACCGGCGTTCCGGCGTCGGTGGCGCCGCGCGCGGGCCCCGGCCCGGCCCAGGCAAGGACGAGGGAATCCTCTCCCTTGAGGAATCGGTGGCAGCGGACGCCGCCAGTTGCCCGTCCCTTCGGCGGGAACTCGGCGAACGGCGTGACCTTGACGGTGGTGGCTGAGGTGCCGGGCAGCGCGCCAGCGGTCCCGGCGACCGTCGCCACGACCGGCGCCATGGCGTCCGGGCCCCGATCGCCGACCGGGCCGAACCAGATCACCCGAGCGCGTGCGGCCAGCCGGACCCCGGCCATGCCAGCGGCCGCGCGGCCCTGCGGCCGCACCGACGCTGCCGGGAAGCGGAGCAGCTGGGCGTCGCTGGTGATGAACGTCAGCTCGGCGTTCTCACTGGCTAGCTGCACCGCGCCGACGACGCGGTCGCCGTCTTTCAGCGTGATGACGTCGAAATCGGCGGCGTTCTGCGGATAGTCCGGCGTCACGCGCTTGACGACGCCCTGGGCGGTGCCGAGAACGAGTCCCGCTCCGGCGGCATCGGCCGCGACGATGCCGACGACGATCTCGCCCGGCCCGGTGGTGATGAACTCGGTGATCGGCGCGCCGCCCGATAGCCCTGGCGAGTGGGCGCTCGGAGGTAGCGCTGGCAGCTCCAGCACGCCGAGGCGGATGAGCCTGCCTGCCGATGTCACGACCCCGATGGTGCCGCGCGCAGTCGTGGCGACCTGAGAGACGATGACGTCGTGGGCGGACCGCTGCCCGCTGGAGGAGGCCGGTGGCCGCGATGGGGCACGACCCCGTTCCCCTTCGTTATCGGCAGCGGACGCGTCGTCAGCGGCAGGCCGGGCGGCGGTGCGCGCCAGCAGGCCAGCAGAGGACAGCAGGACTGTGCACGGCTCGTCCGCCACCTCGAGCGGCACGGCCGCGGTTCTGGGCGCGCCGGTGGCCTCGAGGAGGACAGTGCGGCGCGGCGTGGCGAACCGCTCGCTCACCGCCGCGAGCTCCGACGAGACCAGGTCGCGCAGCCGGTCCGGCGAGTCCAGGATGGCGGTCAGCTCGGCGATCTCGCCCTCGAGCGTCTCCCGCTCGCGTTCCAGCTCGAGCCGGTCGTACCGGGTAAGCCGCCGCAGCGGCGTGTCGAGGATGTACTGCGCCTGGATTTCCGTCAGGTCGAACACCGCTATCAGCCGCTCCTTCGCGGCTGCCGCGTCGTCGCTGGTCCGGATGACCTGGATCACCTCGTCGATGTTGAGCAGCGCGATGACGAGGCCGTCGACCAGGTGCAGCCGGTCGGCGCGCCTGCGGCGCCGGAACTCGCACCGGCGGCGGACGACGTCGAGCCGGAATTCCAGGTAGATCTGCAGAAGGTCGCGCAGGCCGAGCAGCCGTGGCTGGCTGTCGACGAGGGTGACGTTGTTGATGCCGAACGACTCCTCCAGCGGCGTCAGCCGGTACAGCTCGTCCAGCACGGCCTCGGGCACGAAGCCGGATCGCACCTCGATGACCAGGCGCAGTCCGTTGCGCATGTCCGTCAGGTCCTTGAGGTCCGAGACGCCGTTCAGCTTCCTGGACTGGACGAGGTCCTTGATGCGCGCGATGACGCGCTCCGGTCCGACGCCGTAGGGCAGCTCGGTTACCACGATGCCGGTCCGGCGCGGCGTGATCTTCTCGATCCTCGTGGTCGCCCTCGTGCGGAACGTGCCGCGGCCGGTCTCGTACGCGTCCCTGATCCCGTCCAGCCCGATGATCTTGCCCCCGGTCGGCAGGTCCGGCCCCGGCACGAACCGCATGAGCTCGGGCAGGTCAGCGTCCGGATTCGCGAGCAGGTGGCGGGCGGCCGCGATGACCTCGCCGAGGTTGTGCGGTGCCATGTTCGTCGCCATCCCGACCGCGATGCCCGCGGCGCCGTTGACCAGCAGGTTCGGGAACGCGGCCGGGAGCACCTCCGGCTGGGTCTGGGTGCCGTCGTAGTTGTCGATGAAGTCGACGGTGTCCTCGTCGAGGGAACTCGTCATCTCCAGCGCGGCCGGGGCCAGGCGGGCCTCGGTGTACCGGTAGGCGGCCGGGCCGTCGTCGGGCGAGCCGAAGTTGCCGTGGCCGTCGACGAGAGGCAGCCGCATCGCCCAGGGCTGGTGCATCCGGACCAGTGCGTCATAGATGGCGCTGTCGCCGTGCGGATGGAGCCGGCCCATGACCGCGCCGACCACCTGCGCGCATTTGACGTGGGCGCGCGTGGGCAGCAGGCCCATGTCGCTCATCTGATAGAGGATCCGGCGCTGAACCGGCTTCAGCCCGTCCCGAGCATCCGGCAGCGCGCGCTGGTAGATCACTGAGTAGGCGTACTCGAGGTAGCTGCCGCGCATCTCGTCGGTGACGTCGATGTCGACGATGTTCTCCTCGAACTCGGCATCCTCGTCGACGCCGTTGCCGTTGCCGTTACCGGGACCGCGGCCGCCCCGGCCGCGGCCGCCGGGGAGGGGGTTGTCGTGGTGCGTCTGGCCATGCCGCCATTGTGCCGCCCCGCCGGGGAGTCACGCGCGACCCCGCGTCGGCGCGTCGGCCTCGCGCGGCCGCCTGCCGTGGCCCGCCTGGTGTCCTCACCCGCACCGCCAGACCAGCGGAACGCTTCACATCTCACGTTCGGCCTGCCTGCAGCGTCTGCCTGTGAGGAAGGGAGCTGACTCACTGCTGGCGCCCCGGAGCCAGTATCGGTATGCAGGATGCAGGGCGAGGAGAAGCATCTGCGTGACTATGGCGATGAAGCAGCCGTTCGAGAGGCTCGTGGAGCAGCACGGGGGAACGGTGCTGCGCGTCTGCCGCGTGGTTCTGGGTGCCCACGACGCCGAGGACGCGTGGTCGGAGACCTTCCTGGCGGCGATGCGCGCCTACCCGGACCTGCCGGATAACGCCAATACGGAGGCGTGGCTGGTCACGATCGCGCACCGCAAGGCTATCGACGTGCTGCGCGCCCGCAAGCGGCAGCCCGCGCCGGTCGGGGACGTACCCGAGTCACCGACCACGCTCGGCGTGCCAGGGACCGGGGACGGTGACCTGTGGCAGGCGGTCGCGGCGCTGCCGGAGAAGCAACGGCAGGCGGTGGCCTATCACTTTGTCGCCGGCCTGGCATACGCGGAGATCGCCCTCATCCTCGGCGGCAGCACCGACGCCGCGCGCAGGGCCGCGGCCGATGGAATCAAGAACCTGCGAAAGAACTACCCGGGCGCGACCACGGAAGGAGCGTCAACATGAACCTGTCGGTCGAGCTTTTCGCGTCCCCCGCCGATCCAGCCACGCTATCGAGGCTGCGGCACCGGCTCGGGCAAGCGGCTGAAGCCGCAGGGCTGCTGGACGTTGCTTACACGATCATCGACTCCCCGGTCGGCGGGCTCCTGCTGGCGGCGACGCCGCAGGGCCTGGTCCGGGTGGCCTATGAGATCGAAGACCACGATGACGTCCTGGCCACGCTCGCGCAGCGGCTCAGCCCGCGGGTACTGTGGGCGCCGAGGCGGCTGGACGCGGCCGCGCGCCAGCTCGACGAGTATTTCAGCAGGCGGCGCCGGGTCTTCGACCTGCCGCTTGACCTGTCCTTGTCCACGGGGTTCCGGCAGCTGGTGCAGCGTCACCTTCCCGAGATCGGGTATGGGCAGACCCGTACCTACGGGCAGGTCGCGGCGCTCGTCGGGAACCCGAAGGCGGTGCGCGCCGTTGGCTCCGCCTGTGCCACCAATCCGCTGCCGCTTGTCGTGCCCTGCCACCGGGTGCTGCGGACCGACGGGACACCCGGCGGTTACGTCGGCGGCCCCCTCGCCAAGAGGACGCTCCTGAGCTTGGAGGCGGCGGCATGAGCGGTGTCACGGGAGGCTCGCAAGACGGGGACCGGTGGCAGCACCGAGTCGATAGCGCCGACTGGGAAGCGATCGCGGCTGAGGTCAACTCCTACGGCGGCGCCTTGCTGCCCGAGCTGCTGACTGCTGGCGAAGCCGAGCAGATCCGGGGACTCTACGAGCAGGCCGAGTGCTTCCGCAGCACGGTAAACATGGGGCGGCACCGTTTCGGGGAAGGTGAGTACCGCTATTTCAGGACCCCGTACCCGCGGCCTGTCGAGCGTCTCAAGCAGGCCCTGTACCCACGGCTGCTGCCGATCGCGCGCGACTGGTGGACCAAGCTCGGCCGCGCCGCACCATGGCCCGACACGCTCTGCGAATGGCTGCGGATGTGCCATGACGCCGGGCAGGACAAGCCCACCGCGATCCTGCTCCGTTATCGCGCCGGGGACTGGAACGCACTGCACCGCGACCTCTACGGCGACATGGTGTTCCCGCTCCAGGTCGTCATCAACCTGAACGAGCCCGGCGTTGACCACACCGGCGGAGAGTTCCTGCTCATGGAACAGCGGCCGCGCGCGCAGTCCCGTGGCACCGCGACGCTGCTCCCCCACTGCAGCGGCTACCTGTTCACTACCCGCGACCGTCCCGTGGAGTCTGCGCGGGGTTGGTCAGCGGCCCCGGTGCGGCACGGGGTATCCGTGATCCGGTCAGGCGAACGGCACACGCTCGGGCTCGTTTTCCACGACGCGCCGTGAGCTACACCTTGCTGGGCGCTGACGGCAGGCCCTACCGATCGGGCCCGAAAGGGCAGTGGGGCGGTCACCGGCGTGCCAGGATCTACGGCCGTCTTGACTGCCCGTCCGCGTTGCGCGCGATCGCTCGCGGCGGATACGTCCGTCACCGCGTCTTCTTTGCCGACGAGGTGACCGCGATCGCCGCCGGTTACCGTCCCTGCAGTGTCTGCTGTACCGACCGCTACCGGGCCTGGATGGCCGCGGATCATGCGGCCTTCCCAGGCAGGGCCGGGTGTGCCGCGGCGGAGAAGGGCTTCGCCACGGCACACCCTGAGTAATCCGCGTGGCCCGCGCCTCGGCCATAGGCGCGATGGCCTACCAGAGACCCGCCGTCGGCGTGTTAGCCGGCTGCGGAGCCCGCGCGCGCTCGATCTCGAGTAGGGAGCGCTTCCGGTCAAGGCCGCCCGCGTAGCCAGTGAGCTTGCCGGTGCTCCCGATCACCCGGTGGCACGGGATCACGATGCACAGCGGGTTGCGGGCCACTGCCGCACCCACGTCACGCGGATCCGTCCCGCCCCCCAGGCGGCGCGCCAGCTCACCGTAGGTGGTCGTGGCCCCGTACGGTACGTCCGCTAGTAGCTCCCAGACGCGCCGGTCGAACTCGGCGCCCTTGACGTTCACGGGCAGTTCGAAAGCGGTCCGTTCTCCGGCGAGGTACTCGCCGAGTTGGCGCGCGACATCCTCGAATCCCTCATCCGTACGGGCACCGAAGGCCGTGCGGTCAGGCCTGGGCCAGTGCCGCGGAAAGTACAGTCCGCTCAGGACGCTGTTTTCGCGGACGACCGTCACGTTTCCCAGCCGCGTTGCCAGCATCGTGTGCACCGGAGTCCGGGCATTATCGGTCGTTATCATCACTGTCGATTCCTTCCGTTGCGAGACCCACGGAAGGCAGACGCGCCCGCGAGGCTGAATGTGAGATTCCTGCCGACCGGGCTGCCCCTCTCCGCCGCTCCGCCGCGCACCCAGTAGTCGGTCCGCCACCGATGCACGATCTGACCGGAAACCGGCCGCTGGTGATCTCACGCCCCTGGAGCCCTCCGCGTCTGCTGGAAGTAGACGCCAGCGCAGCAGGCACCGTCTTCCGCGCTTCCTAACTGCATCAAGGAGGGAGAGCCATGCCCACTGTTCACTATTACCTCGGGCGCCCGGCCCACGTCTGGATCGCAGCCATGTCCCGGCGCAGCCCGGTGCCGATCAGGCGTCCTCAGACCTGCAAGAACTCGATCCCGGCTAGGCCACAACCGCCTGGTAGCGAACGGGACCTCTGACATGCTGAGGGAATGCAGAGCGTGTACGAGGCGGCAGGCGGATCAGCCGGGATGCTGCGCCTGGCCGAGGCATGGCACGCCCGGGTGCTGGCCGACGAGATCGTCAGTCACGCCTTCAGCCACGGATACCATCCCCAGCACAGCGAGCGGCTTTCGGCCTACTGGGGTGAGGCCCTCGGCGGACCGCCCGGTTATTCTCAGGGCTACGGTGACGAGACGTCAGTCGTGCGGATCCACAGCGGAAACGGCCCGCACGAGGAGATGGACGAGCGGGCCATCGACTGCTTCGATCAGGCGCTCCGGGATGTCGGGCTGACGGCTGAGCCGCTCCGGCAGGTGCTGCACGACTACTTCGCATGGGCCGCGACGACGACGATGGCGCGCTATCACGACTCTGCCGACGACGTTCCCGTCGGCCTGGCCATTCCCCACTGGTCCTGGGACGGGCTGCAGCACTGAACTCACCGCCGCAGGCCCACGTACGAGATTCGGTTGGCCCGTATCTCGCCCGCGTCGATAGTGGCCTGCTCGTCGTCTTCGCTGACGCCTGCTAGATCAGGGAAGAAGTACGGTCCGTAGCTGAGCAACTGACGGTCGAACCGGGCGTCGAGTTCGCGGACGATGTCCTCGCCGGCGTGCAGGCCTTCCTCCTGCGCCCATGCCCGGCTGTACGCCTCCCAGCGCAGGCGCGAGTCACGCCACTCATCGTGGCGCTGCTGCAGCCAGTTGGGCTCGCCGGCAGGCGGTGGCAGATGGCCGAAACACCACCGCGCCGTGGTCTCATCAAACCGCTCCCGCGCCCACTCGATGACGACCAGCGACCCGCCCGGCACCAGGGCTGCTGCGGTCAGGTCCAGCACAGCGCCGATTTCAATGACGTGGTGCAGCGACGTGCACGCCACCACGGCCGTCACGGGCGCGGGGATCTCATAGGCCTCGAACTCGACCTGGTGGTACCAGCGCCCGGCTGGCGCGTCCGGGTCGATACCGACGGCGTCATATCCGGCAGCGCGCATCCTTGGCACAAATCCGCCGAGCGGCCCGCACCCGAGTTCCACTACCGGGGCCGGCGCGGCTGGCAGGTGACGGCGGACAAACGGCCACAGCGCGGCCAGCCATCGCTCGTCGGGGTTCACGGCGGCCCAGCCTACTCAGCCGCGAAGGTCGCGCCGGTATCGCTGCCGGTCGCGTGTTCGCTTTTTCGGCGTCGCAGGTAGCGCAAGGGCATGGCCGCAGGCTGCCTGCGAGACTCGCGGCGAGCTCATCTGCCGCTAGGTCGCTGAGAACCCTCCGTCGACGCGGATGACCTGGCCGGTGACGTAGGCACTCGCCGGGCCGGCGAGGAACACGGCTGCCCCGGCGAAATCCTCAGCTAGGCCGTTCCGGCCGACCATCGTTCGGGCGGCCAGAGCCGCGACAACGGCCGGGTCGGCGGACAGGCGCGCATTCAGCGGCGTCATGACGAAACCGGGACACAGCGCGTTGGCGCACACGCCGCTGGTTGCCCAGGCCTCCGACTGCGATCTGGTGAGCGACGCGAGGCCGCCCTTGGTGGCGCCGTAGGCGCCGCTATTGGCGAAGGCGCGGTCGGCCTGCTGCGAGGTGATGTTGATGATGCGACCCCAGCCACGCGCGGCCATCTGCGGGCCGTAATGCTGGCCAAGGAGAAACGGGGCCGTGAGGTTCACGGCCATCAGCTGGTCCCATTGTTCGGTGGTGAGCTCGCCCAGGGGCGGCCGGATATTGACGCCTGCGCAGTTCACCAGAATGTCCGGCGACCCGAATGCGGCCGCCGCCTCGGCGGCGGCCCGGGCAAGCTCGGCCCGGTCGCCCAGATCTGCGCTGACTGAGGTGGCGCTGCAGCCGGCCGCCGTCAACTGGCCGACCGTCTCCGCAAGGTTCGCCGGATTTCGGGCCACGATCACGACCCGGGCGCCGGCTTTGCCCAGCGCCAGCGCGATGGCGCGGCCGATGCCTGAGCTGCCGCCAGTCACGACCGCGACGCGACTGCTGAGCGAGAACAGATCGTCCAGGTAAGAATTCACTGCGGCAGGGTAGCCGGAAGCTCGAGGAGCCGACCAGCCGATATCCGGCGGGTGCTCCCGTCGGGCAGGCTGGGTGCATGACGGCATGCGCGGAGTGCGGATACGGGTTCGAGTCTCTGGACCACGGCGAGATTCTCGCAGACCTGCTATCCCTCGCCGAGAGTCACCGTCAGCTGCTGACGTTGGTGGAGCCAGAGCTGCTGCGAGCGCACCCGCGACCAGCGAGCTGGTCGGCGCTCGAGTACGGCTGTCACGTCCGTGACGTCCTGCGGTTCCAACGCGACCGAGTCATGCTGGCCCAGGTGGCAGAAACGCCGGAGTTCACGTCGATGCGCAGGGACGAGCGTGCCGTCGAAGAGCGCTACAACGAGCAGGATCCGGCTGTGGTGGCGAGCCAGCTCGCCACCGAGGCGAGCGATCTCGCGGACATGCTCGGGTCACTGAAGGCTGCGGGCTGGCAGCGCGCAGGCGTGTACCCGTGGCCGGTCCGCGAGGTGCGCACCGTCGAATGGATCGGCCAGCGAACAGCGCACGAGCTTGCGCATCACCTGTTCGACTGCAGGCGCCTGCTGCCGGAGTGAGATCGGCCGCGCTAGAGGAGCGGTCGGGCGCCGACAAGGCCGAGCGACCGGGCAGCCAGCCGGCACCCGCTCGCCAGTGCCTCACCCGCAGGCTTCTTGTCCAGCCAGGCCGGCAGGAAGCCCGCAATGAAGGCGTCGGCTGCGCCTGTGCTGTCGACGATGCGCTCGACCGGGGGAGCGCTGACCCTGATCGGATCGGGCCTCCCGCCGGCGTACATCATCGCTCCCTCGGTGCCGAGCCGCATGACCACCTGCGGATACCAGGCGTTGAGCACCCTGGCAGCCTGGCTGGGATCGTCCCGTCCGGTCAGGACCTTGCCCTGGTCCCCGTCCACGAAGAGCAGCGTGGCGCCGTTGGTGAGCTGCAGGAATGGCTCGGCTCCGACCCGGCCGAGCGGAGCAGACGAGGCGCCGTCCACCGAGATTGTCATCCCGGCCTGCTGGGCGCGGCCGAGCGCGGCGAGTACTGCGCTGCGAGACCCGATGTTCAGCAAGGTGTAGCCGGACACGTGCAGGTGGCCGCCGGGCGTGAAAAGGTCCTCGGGCAGGTCGTCGGGCGCTAGCGCCGCGTTGGCCCCGGGGTCGGACAGCATGGTGTGGTCGCCCTTGTGGGTGATCATGACGACGCACGTCCCGGTCGGCCGGTCCGGGTCCATGACCAGCCGGGCGTCGACTCCGTAGCCCATGAGTTCCATGTCCCGGTTCCGCCCGGCGATATCGGCGCCGCGGCGGCCGACGAAGGCGACTTCGGCGCCGTCCACCGCGAGCCAGGCCGCTACGTTGGCACCCGATCCTCCCCCGAGGATGGTGACCGTGGCCGGGGTATCGCTCCCCCTGGCCAGCGGCGCAGTCGCGTGGGCGACCGTGTCCGTCATCAGATCACCGACGACGACAACGCGTGTCAATGTCGTCACCACCTTGATCAAAAAGACTGAGCAGGACGGGCGCGCGGTTCGGGGGAGCGTTAGTCCTGATCAGGGCCACCGGATAGCAATTTAACAGCTTAGAGGAGCGTTCGCCCCGCGGAAGTGACGGTTGGCTGCGATAGCTCCCCTAGCCGGGCAGCGTCGTCAGCCGTCCGGCCACGACGTGCAGCACCAGCTCCGACTCGGCCGCCAGCCGCTGATTGAGCCAGCCCAGCTCGTCGCGGAACACCCGGCCGGCGGGATAAGCCGGCACGAGCCCGGAGCCCGCCTCGTCGGTGACAGCGACCACCAGGGCGGCCGTCTGCCGCCAGGCTTCGACGAGGTTGTCGATCTCAGCGCGGACGACGTCCGCGGGGCGCGCGTGACCCCTATCTGGTCTGTCGTCGCCCTGCCACAGGCCAGCGGCCTCCATGACGCCCGCTAGCCAGGTGCCGATTCCGTCGATGAGCAGGATGCTGCCGGGGCGGTGCAGCTGACTGGCAACGTCCAGGGTTTCCGTCGTCTGCCACCACGATGGCCTGCGGGCCCGGTGCCGCGCGACCCGCTCTGCCCATTCGCTGTCAGGCTGGCCGTCCGGGCCGGTCCACGACCGCCATGGCCCGGCGGCGACGTAGGTCACGCTCGGTTCGGCGGCCAGCCGCAGCTCGGCCTCGGTGGACTTGCCTGAGCGGGCGCCGCCGATGATCAGCGTGCGATGCGGCCGGTCGGCGGGCAGCTGCGGATCGGCAGTGCCGGTGATCAGCTGATCATCCGCCCCCTGGCTGGCCTGCCACAGCGTGCAGCGGCGGGCAAGCTCGGCTGCGGTGCTGACCCGGTGGTCGGTGTACATCGCGACGACAGCGGTCTGCGCGTGCACAACTCCGGCCTGCCGCAGCCGGCCGAGCTGGACCGGGCTGTCCAGCAGGTCGAGCAGGGCGATGTCGTACGGCGCGGCTCCGGTCG
The DNA here is from genome assembly GCA_963718765.1 of uncultured Actinomycetota bacterium. GTDB lineage: Bacteria > Actinomycetota > Actinomycetes > Streptosporangiales > Streptosporangiaceae > JAJYUU01. The sequence continues at coordinate 392,079 of CAVQZV010000010.1, read as the reverse complement.
GCGGCTGGGGTTGCTCGCCGGGTCCGGCGGACAGCAGCAGGCGGCTGCCGTCCGGGCCCGTGACGTCAAAACCCCCGGGCACCGGGTCAACTCGGTGCGGTGCCGGCGATGGCGACCCCGTTCCCCTTGAGGGAGGCCGGCCGGGCCTGAACTCCACCACCCCGTCCACCACCACCCTGCCCGGCTTTCGGCGCAGGCCAGCGGAGCTGGCGCGCCGGCACGAGGCGCACCCGCAGCCGGGCTGCGGCCAGCCGCCCGCGCCGCCGGTGCCGGTCAGGAGCACGTCCACTCGGCTGCCCGATGATCGATGATGGATACGATGGCGGACTTGATCTTAGCTAGGAGCGCGCGAATGAGCTGGACCTGGCAACTGGAGAAGGAAGACGGCACCGTCGTGGCCGCCCGCGATCTGGTCAAGGACACATTCACCAGTCAGGGCGACGCGGAGAGCTGGCTCGGCGAGCACTGGCCCGGCCTGGTCAACGCCGGCGTGGACCAGGTCACGCTGCTGGAGGATGGCCGGGTCGAGTACGGCCCCATGAGCCTGCACCCGGCGCCCGAGTAGCCGATCGGGCAGACGCGGGCACCGGCCGACGGTCAGATCTTGTCGCCTGGCTTGACCCTGGGCTTCGGCACTCGCATCCGGCGCATGCTGATGCCGCGCATCGTCACGTACAACACGATGCCCTGAACGCTCTGACCGGGATAGCGTTCCCTGGCCAGGCGCTTGGTCCTGGCGCTGAGGAACCAGCCCTCACCGACCGCCAGCACCAGCAGCAAGATCACTACGCCCTCGCCGCCGAGCTTGAGGGTCTGGCTCGGCACCACTAGGAGCACAATCAGCAGCAGCACGATGATCATGTAGAACTCGCCGATGCCGCGGTGGGCGTCGACGACGTCCCTGGCCAGAGCGCGGATCGGGCCCTGGTCCTTACGCGGCAGTGCCCACTGCTCGCCGCGCTGGAACGCCGCAGTTTTGCGGCCCCGATCGGCGCGGTCCCGCTCACGGGCCTGCCGGGCGGCGGTCTTCCTGTCGGCCGGGGCCTGGTAAGGCTGGCGGCGGTTGGCCTGCGCCTCGCTGCGCTTGGGCGTGGGGACGCCCTTGGGCGCAGTCACGCCCGGCCGCGGACGGCTGTCGGCGCTGTCGGCAGCGGGGGCGGCCTGCTCGGATTCCAGGACCTCGGAGGTCTCGGTTGGGCGTCGTCGGAACACGCTTACAGCCTACCGGGACGAAGGCCGCAGAAGTTCCCTGGCGCGGAGGCGGAGATCTGCTGGCCAGCCGGACCGTCCGTGGTGACGGTGCTCGCACCACGTCGTAGGCTGGTGTCAAGTTCTGCAGAATTTTTCCGTTGCGCGGGGTGCCGGGCGCCGTGACCCCGACACTGCAGCTGCTAGGCATCCGACGAGGGGATGGTCGCGCCGATGGGCGTCATGAAGCGGGTCACGATGGTCTTCCGCGCTAAGGCCAATAGGGCGCTCGACCGGATGGAGGACCCTCGCGAGACTCTGGATTACTCCTACCAGACCCAGCTCGAGCTGCTGCAGAAGGTCCGGCGCGGCGTGGCGGACGTCGCAACCTCGCGCAAGCGCCTGGAGTTGCAGGTCAACACGCTCAATCAGCAGGGCACGAAGCTGGACCGGCAGGCCCGCGACTCGCTCGCGGCCGGCCGGGAGGACCTGGCGCGCGAGGCGCTCACCCGCAAGGCCGGGCTCCAGAGCCAACTGCAGGACCTCCAGACCCAGTACGTATCGCTGCAGGGCGAGGAAGAGAAGCTCACGCAGGCCTCGCAGCGCCTGCAGGCCAAGGTCGACGCCTTCCGCACCAGGAAGGAGACCATCAAGGCCACCTACACCGCGGCCGAGGCGCAGACCCGGATCAACGAGGCCTTCTCCGGCATCTCCGAGGAGATGAGTGATGTCGGCATGGCGATCCAGCGCGCCGAGGACAAGACGGCCCAGATGCAGGCCAGGGCCGGTGCCCTCGACGAGCTGATGGCCTCGGGCGCCCTGGACGACCTAGTCAGCGGGCCGCAGGACGACATTCAGGCCGAGCTGGACCGGATGGGCGCAGGTCACGGCGTCGACCGCGAGCTCGAGCAGATGAAGAGGGAGCTGTCGCAGGGCGAGACGCCCCAGATCGAGGGCGCGTCGCCGAACGGAGCCAGTGCCGAGGCCAGCGCCGAGCCGGCGATTGACGCTGAGCCCGTTGCGGAGCAGGCGGAGGCGAGGGAGCCGGAGTGATCGTCCGTATCCTCGGCGAGGGCCAGCTCGAGGTCCCCGAGTCGGCGGCGGACGACCTGAACGAACTCGACCGAGCGGTGGAGTCGGCGGTCGAGCGTGGCGACGAGGCTGCCTTCGTGCCGGCGCTAGCGGCGCTGCTCGCCAGGGTCAGGGCGGTCGGGTCGCCGGTCAGGGCGGACGATCTGCGGCCGTCTGAGCTGATCCTCCCTCAGGCGGACGCGACAATGGCCGACGTGCGCAAGCTGCTCGACGAGGGCCTGATTCCGGGCTGAGGGCTGTCTGAGGCCGGCCCGGACGGTTGCCCAGCGCGGGCAATGACGGATAAATGCGACGTCGGCGGGAACGAGACGGCCGCGCTGAACGTTTATTCGGTTGGTGCTGAGCGTGCGTGCAGGCGGGGCACAGCGATTCGGGGCAGAGTAGATCACGATGCTCTGCCCTCCGTGGTGTCCTGCCGCGAGGAGTGCTCGGCGTCAGGTGTAATGAGGTAACCAGAGCGGCCAGACGAGCCGCTCAGAAAAGGGAGGCGGCGCCGATGGCGCGCACTCGCTACGCGTCGGACCCCGGGCTTGTCGCTCGGATGGGCGCGACCATGTTCTTGCTCGGCCTGCTTTTCGCCGGGTTCGCGAGCGCACTGGTGTTCCTGATCCTGTACTACAGCTCGCACCGGCACGGCGGCGGCGGGTCGCCGATCAACGTCGACGCGTTCATCGTCTTGGCCGCGTTGATCGGTGTCGGCAGCGCGCTTGCCTCCTACTACTGGTCAGACAAGATCGCGCTGAGCACGTCCGGGGCGAAGCTGGTCGGCCCCAATGACGGGCCCGAGGCCGCTCGGCTGCACGCGATCGTAGACCGCATCTGCGCGATGGCGGACATGCCCAAGCCGCGGGTGGCGATCGCCCCGACGCAGATGGCCAATGCGTTCGCCACCGGGCGCAACAGCAACAAGGCCGTGGTGTGCGCGACCGACGGCATCATGCGCAAGCTAGACAACGCCGAGCTCGAGGGCGTGCTCGCGCACGAGATGTCGCACGTAGCGCACCGGGACGTGGCGGTGATGACGGTCGCCTCGTTCCTCGGCATCATCGCGGCGCTGATGGTGCGCTTCGCCTTCTACTCCGAGCTGTTCGGCGGCGGCCGCGGCCGGAACAACAACAACCAGAGCGCGCTGCTGATCATCCCGGTGATGCTGCTGAGCATCGTGGTCTACGTGATCAGCTTCCTGCTCATCAGGATGCTGTCCCGGTACCGCGAGCTCTCGGCCGACCGGTCCGGGGCGCTGCTGACCGGGCAGCCGTCGGCGCTGGCTAGCGCGCTGGTCAAGGTCACCGGCGACATGGGCCGGATCCCGACGCGCGACCTGCGCGAGGCCGAGCCGCTGAACGCGTTCTACTTCGCCCCAGCGCTGCGGCCATCCGGCCAGGGCATCGCGCAGATCTTCTCGACTCACCCGTCGCTCGACAAGCGGCTGAAGCAGCTGGAGAAGATCTCCCGGCAGCTTGGCCAGTAAGCCACTAGCCCGGCCGGCAAACGCCGGCCGGGAGCTCGGGAGGTAGCAGGTTGGGTTTTCTCGACGCCCTGCTCGGCCGGACCAAGCCGGTGCCGCCGAACCTGGACGAGCTGTTCGCGCTGCCCAACGCGACGCTGACCCTGGAAGCCGGGACCGACTTCCGGCCGACCGGCGCGGGCTCGGTGTGCTTCCGTGCCGCCGAAGGCAAGGCCTTCAGCGACATCGAGAATGACGTGAAAGACCTGCTCAGCATGGGCCAGGACAGCAAGCCGGTCGAGATCAGCACCGACTCCTACCGGTTCACGTGGCTTGTCTGCCGGCACTCGCCTGACGATCCCGAGGGCCTGGTCACGGACCTGCACGCGGTGAACTCGTCGCTGGAGGCAGGCGGGTTCGGGCCACAGCTGCTGTGCACGATCATGGCCTTCCGCGACTCTGGCGGGCGCTCGGTCGGGCTGGTCTACCTCTACAAGCGGGGTACCTTCTACCCGTTTGCCCCGCTGTCCGGGCAGCGTCGCGATAACGCGCTGGAGCTGCAGATCCGCGGGACGCTCGGCGCCGATCTGAAGATCGAGCCCGACCTTGCGCGCTGGATGCCGATCTGGGGAGCGCCCGGACTGTAACCGCCAGGGCTGTGCTCGCTACGGCTGTGCCCGCTACGGCTGTGCCCGCTACGGCAACGCGAGCATCTGGTCGAGGGCCGCGCGGGCCTCGGCGGCAGTCTTGTCCTCGACAGTGATCTGGTTCACCAGGTGGCCGTCGGCCAGCGATTCCAGCGCCCACACCAGGTGCGGGAGGTCGATCCGGTTCATGGTGGAGCAGTAGCAGACCGTCTTGTCCAGGAAGACAACGGTCTTGTCGGGGTTGCTCGCGGCGAGCCGCTGCACCAGGTTGAGCTCGGTCCCGACGGCCCAGGCTGTGCCCGGTGGTGCCTGCTCGATCGTCGAGATGATCTTCTCGGTCGATCCGATGTAATCGGCCGCCAGGACCACCTCGTGCTGGCACTCCGGATGCGCGATGACATTGACGCCGGGGATGCGAGCCCGCACGTCGGCCACGCACTGCAGGGAGAACCGGCCGTGCACCGAGCAGTGGCCGCGCCAGAGGATCATTGCGGCGTCGCGGAGCTGCTCGGGCGTCAGCCCGCCGGTCTCGCCCCGCGCGTGCGGGTCCCAGACGACGCAGTCGTCGAGGTTCATCCCCATCTCCAGCACGGCGGTGTTGCGGCCCAGGTGCTGGTCAGGCAGGAACAGCACCTTGCTGCCCTTGCTCAGGGCCCAGGTCACGGCGCGGCGCGCGTTGGACGACGTGCAGACCGTGCCGCCGTGCCGGCCGGTGAAGGCCTTGATATCGGCGGAGGAATTCATGTACGTCACCGGCACCACGTCGTCGGCGAGGCCGAGGTCCTCCAGGGCCTCCCAGCACTGCTCGACCTGGTTATAGCTGGCCATATCCGCCATCGAGCAGCCGGCCGCCAGGTCCGGCAGCACGACCTTCTGGTCCGCCGAAGTGAGGATGTCAGCCGACTCGGCCATGAAGTGGACGCCGCAGAACACCACGAACTCGGCTTCCGGGCGTGCCGCAGCCTGCCTGGCAAGCTTGAACGAGTCGCCGGTCACGTCCGCGAACTGAATGACCTCATCGCGCTGGTAGTGGTGGCCGAGGACGAACGCGCGGTCACCGAGGGCGGCCCGGGCTGCGGTAGCCCTGGCGACCAGCGCGGGGTCACTGGCAGGCGGCAGATCGCCGGGGCACTCGACGCCCCGTTCGGCAGCCGGATCGGTCTCAGCGCCGAGGACGAGCAGCGGCAAGGACAGCCGATTTGCCGCTTCTGCTGGCAGGGCGGCGTCCAGTGTCCGGCCTGGCATTGTCGACATAGCAGCTCCTGTTGCTGGTACTTATCGTCGGAGTGACGATACCATCCTAGTCGGCACCCTTTCCCGAGGCGCCGGCCGTTCCGGGTGAGGAAGGCGGCAGGCCCCGGCCGGCCCGGAATGAGGCGGGCGGGATTATGGTTGAGGAAGCTGATGGGTCATGGCCGCGATGGCCTGGCCCGCCAGACACGGACTGGAACACCTCGACGCAGGAGCGATTGCAGATGACAGTTCAGGACGAGGCGACCGCCAAGGGCGTCCTTATGACCAGCGCGGCGGCCGCGAAGGTCAGCAGCCTGCTTGAGCAGGAGGGCCGCGAGGACCTCCGGCTGCGTATCGCTGTGCAGCCGGGCGGCTGTTCTGGGCTGCGCTACCAGCTGTACTTCGACGAGCGCGAGATGGACGGCGACGTCGTCAACGAGTTCGGCCCCGTCCAGGTCGTGACCGACCGGATGAGCTTTCCGTACCTCGGCGGCGCCACGATCGACTTCGTCGACACCATCGAGAAGCAGGGTTTCACGATCGACAACCCCAACGCCACGGGATCGTGTGCCTGCGGCGACTCGTTCCACTAGGCCGCAGGACCTGCTGAGCCCGCTCGGTAGGCGCGGCTCACCGTTCGGCCGTCATCCTTAGGTTGGCACGAGCTGCCGCCGGGCAGTCAGCCCGGCGGCAGTTTCGTGTCCGTGCCCATCGCATCCGGTGGTCTCCGGGGTCCCATAGCGGGGTGAAAGTGTCACTGACGGCTCTCTTCGGGGGTGGATGTCACCCTCGCGCCAATCAGGCGATCGCCGTCCGCGCACCGCTCACCTGGCCGTGCGGTGAGACAGGCCGCAGCCGCCCGATCTGGTGGGTTGCGCTAACTCGGTGCCGCCGGCCGGACGTGTAGCCTGTGCCAGCGAGCCTGGCGAACAAGACGGAGCCCCTCAGATGCGCATAGCTGTGACCGGATCGATCGCTACCGACAACCTGATGACGTTCCCAGGCCGGTTCGCCGAGCAGTTCCTGGCCGACAAGCTAGACAAGATCTCGCTGTCGTTCCTGGTCAGCGGCCTTGAGATCCGTCGCGGGGGAGTAGCCGCCAACATCGCCTTCAGCCTCGGCTACCTCGGCCTGCGGCCGCTTCTGGTAGGCACCGTCGGCCAGGATTTCGGCGATTACCGGCGCTGGCTGGACGAGCACGGCGTCGACACCAGCCTGGTGCGCACCTCCGAGCGGTTCCATACGGCACGCTTCGTCTGCACGACGGACGCCGATCTCAACCAGATTGCCTCGTTCTACCCGGGAGCCATGAGCGAGGACGCCAGCCTTGATCTCAGCACGCTGGTCGGCCAGGCCGACCTGGTGCTGATCGGAGCCGGTGACCCGGCGGCCATGCTCAGCCTGACCCGCCAGTGCCGTGACCTGCAGGTCCCGTTCGCCGCTGACACCTCACAACAGCTCGCCGTACTCGAGGGCGACCAGATCAGGCAGCTGATCGGCGGTGCGGACTACCTGTTCAGCAACGAGTACGAGGCATCGCTCACCGAGCACAAGACCGGCTGGACCGCCGAGGAGCTCGTCGCACAGGTGGGCACGCGGGTGACGACGCTCGGTGCCGACGGCGTCCGGGTAGACCGGCAGGGCGAGCCCTCGATCGTGGTAGGCCCGGTGAAGGATGTGAACCCGGTCGACCCCACCGGCACCGGCGACGCGTTCCGGGCTGGGTTCCTGGCGGCGGTCGCGTGGGGCCTCGGTCTCGAGCGCGCTGCCCAGCTCGGCAACCTCATGGCGGTTCGGGTCCTGGAGACGACGGGGCCGCAGGAGTACGCGCTCGAGCCGGCCGACCTCATCGCCCGGTGCAGGACTTCCTATGGGGACGCGGCGGCCGACGACCTGGCCGCTCACCTGGGCTAGCCATTTTCCTGACCGGAACGGGGCCGTCACCCGCCTGTCTGGCTAGCCGGGCCGCGGCCGCGAGCACCGGCGCCGGCCAGTTCGTACTACACGCGGTAGCGTGAACGGCATGCTGGCTCTGGCTGCAGGCAAGGCTGCCGCGGTCCTCGCGAGCAGCCACGCTGTGCCGGCTGGCTACCACGGCCCGCCGGAGCTGACCGTCGCGCGGGCGCTCTCGTCATGGACGGTCGATCCGTGGGCGCTCGGCGCGATCGCGGTGCTCGGCGCGGCGTACCTCGCCGGGATGCGCACGGTGCGCCGGCGCGGTGAGCCGTGGCCCGCCGGCCGGGCCGTGCTCTTCTGCGGTCTCGGGCTCGGCTTCGGTGCCATCGCGACGATGTCGTTCATCGGCGTCTACTACCCGGTGCTGTTCTACATCCGGTCGGTGCAGACGGTCCTGATGCTGCTCGTGGTGCCGCTGTTCCTGGCGCTGGGCCGGCCCCTGTCGCTGATGGGCGCCGTGTCGCCAGCGCGCCGGGCAGCGTCTCGGGGCCATCATCGGCAGCGGTGTCGCCCGGGTGGCCACGTTCCCGCCGATCACCACCTTCGTGCTGGTGCTGACGCCCTTCCTGGTCTACTTCACGCCGTGGTACGCGGCAGGACTCACCTCGGGGTTCGCGGCGCAAGTCACCAGGGTCGCGCTGTTGGTGCCGGGGTTCGTCTTCTTCTGGACGCTGCTGCGCGTTGACCCGGTGCCCCGCGCCTACCCCTATGTCGTCACGTTGTGGATCACCGCGGCCGAGGTGGTGGGAGATGCCGTACTCGGCATCGCGGTGATCGCCAGCACGACACTGCTCGCGGGTCCCTACTACCACGGGCTGGCGCGCCCGTGGGGGCCGTCGCTCGCGACCTCTCAGGTTCTCGGCGGCGGCGTGCTGTGGATCCTGGGCGACATAGTCGGCGTGCCGTTCCTGGCGGCTCAGCTGATCCAGATGATGCGCGAGGACGAGGCGGATGCGCGGGTCATCGACGCCGAACTCGATGCTCAGGAGACAGCAGCTGCCGCCGCGGGCGCCGGGCGGTCCCTGGCCGCTGCGCAGGATGCGTCCGGTACGACTGCCGAGTCTGGTGGTACCGGAGTGACCAGTGAGGTGGGTCAGCCGACGACGCAGCGGCCGTGGTGGGAGACCGACAGCAGGTTCGCTGACCGGTTCCGCGCTGTCGACGACCCGGACTAGGGCCTCAACGGGCGGTTTGCTGCCCGCCTAGGGGCAGCAGGGGTCCAACCACGCCTAATAACTTCTGCGGACCAGGAAGGACCAGCCGACGGGCAAATCGCGGACCCCCGCGAACTCCTGCGACTTCAGGGTGCACCAGGCTGGCACGTCGGTCCTGGCGGCCGGGTCATCGGCGAGCACCTCGATGGTCTGCCCGATCGGCACCTCCCTGATCCGGTCCGCCAGCATGATGATCGGGACCGGGCACTTCTTGCCGAGCGCATCAATCGTCAGCGCGGGCTGCGGCGCCGGTGCTCGCTGGGACGACGGTGCCGCAGGACAGGGTTCTGATGCGGGCGTGCGCGAGTCGGGGGCCGTGCGGCGGTCGGAGTTCACGGCGTCACCTCCGGCGATAGGTCGCCAGTTCGGGGGGTGGCTGCCCGGACAGTCTCGCGTATCCGGGCCACGATCGGCGGCAGCGCGTCGAGGAACGCGGTCACCGCCGGGCCGCTCGCCGACCGCGGGAGAGACACCCGCACATTGCCGTGCGTCAGCGCCCCCATGGCCGCGAGCACATGGCTGGGCTGCCGGGTATCGGCCACGCACGCACTGCCGGACGACACTGAGAACCCGGCCCGGTCTAGTTCGGTTACCACGGCCTCGCCGTCCACGTAGAGGCAGGAGAACGTGACGATGTGCGGCAGCCGGGCGTCGGGGTCACCGTGCACGACCGTGTCGGGCACGCGCTGCGGCACGGCCGCGCGGATCCGGTCCACGAGAGCGCGGAGCGCGCCGTCCACGGCACCCCGTTCCTTGCTCATAGCGATCAAAGACGCCGCAGCGGCGAGGATCTCCGGCACGTTGGGGAAGCCAGGGACACGGCGGCCCTCGCGGTCATCGGGCGGGAACGGCTCGCGCCAGCGGGTCGTGCGGCGGACAGCCAGCACGCCGACGCCCGCTGGCCCGCCCCACTTGCGCGCGCTGGCAGTCAGCAGCGACCACCCGGCGGGCACCGGCAGGCGGCCTGCCGACGCGCCCGCGTCGACCAGCAGGGGGACCCGGCCGCGCGCACAAGCCTCGGCGGCCTCTGCGACCGGCTGGATGGTGCCGACCTCATGGTTGGCTGACTGCAGGCAGGCGAGCAGGGTCCGGTCGCGCGCTGTCGCGGCGGCGAACTCGGCGACGTCCGCCCGGCCCAGGCCGTCCACTCCCGTGATGCTGACCGCCGCGCCGGTCCGCCGGTGCAGCCAGTCCGCGGCGTTGAGCACGGCCGAATGCTCGACTGCGCTGGCGACGACGTGACCCGGGCCCCGGCTGGCTGACTGCCTGGCCTCGACGGCGCCGAGGACGGCCAGGTGCACGGCCTGAGTGCCGGAGCTGGTGAAGGACAGCTCGTCCGGCCGGGTGCCCAGCTCGGCAGCGATCGACTCGCGGGCCTGGTCCAGCATCAGCTGGGCGCGGCGGCCTTCGCGATGCAGCCTGGCCGGGTCGGCCCAGCCGTCGTCTAGGGCCGCGAGCAGGGCGTCGCGGGCGCTCGGATGCAGTGGCTCGGCCGAGGCCGCATCGAAGTAGCCACCGGCGCCGGGCCCGGCTGACATGTGCGGCGCGGCGGGTCCCGTGCCTGCCGGATCAGGGCCGTCTGCCGCTTTCCTCCCCGCTGCCATACACCCGACCCTAGGTCAGTCGCGCCGCACGTAACGAACACGCACCCAGGCCGGGGGTACCCCCTGCTCCGACTGGTCGGCGTTGTACTGTTTTCCACGACAGGCTGTAGGACTATTGGACCCTATCCGGCCGCTGACGCCGGGACTTAGCTGCTGGGAAGGCCACTTGTGAGTCCCCATCACCGTGCCGCGCAGGACGGTGCCCCGGGCCCGGGCGGGCGGGCGCGGCTGATCCGGCGCTGGCTGCCGCGCGGAGTCCTGGCCGCCGGGCTTGTCATCATGACGACCGGCTGCGACGCCAAGACAGTCGAGCAACTTGGCCTGCGGAGCCCGCTCACCACCCAGGCTAAGCTGATCGTCGATCTGTGGCAGGGTGCGTGGATCGCCGCCCTGGGTGTCGGGGCCGTCGTCTGGGGCGGCATCCTGTGGGCGGTCATCTTCCACCGCAAGCGCAGCGACCAGATCCCGCACCAGGTTCGCTACAACCTGCCAATCGAGATCCTCTACACGATCGTCCCGTTCATCATGGTCGGCGTCCTGTTCTACTTCACTGCCAGGGACGAGAACAAGATCACCTCCCTATCGGCGAAGCCGGACGTGGTCGTGGACGTGACCGGGTTCCAGTGGAGCTGGGAGTTCCAGTACCCGCAGTACCAGGTGAAGAATTCCGCGCACGGCGTGACCGAGATCGGCCCCATGTGGAACGGCCTGCAAAGCGCGCCCAACAACGGCAGCAACTGCCTCACCCCGCAGACCACCACGGACTGCAATCTGCCGCTGCTGGAAATCCCTGAGCACGAGACCGTGCGCTTCAACCTCACGTCGAACGATGTCGTGCACTCGTTCTGGATCCTGCCGTTCGACTTCAAGCGCGACGTGATTCCGGATCATCCGAACCACTTCGACGTGAACCCGACTGCGACGCTGTACAGCGGCCCGGACACTATCGGCCGCTGCTCGGAGCTGTGCGGGCTCTACCACAGCCGGATGCTCTTCCGGATCAAGATTGTGACCCCAGCCCAGTTCACGGCGTGGATCACGGACCAGCAGAAGCTGCAGAACGCCTCCGGGGGTGCCCAGTGACCACCTACCAGCAGCCGGCCTCGCAGGCCGTGGTGACCGGGCGCCCGTACCGGAAGGGATCGATCCTCGCCGACTGGCTGTCGTCGACCGACCACAAGATCATCGGTCACCTGTACCTGATCACGTCGTTCGCGTTCTTCATGATCGGCGGCGTCATGGCGATGATCATGCGCGCGCAGCTCATGGGGCCCGACAACTCGATCGTGTCCGACCAGCAGTACAACGAGCTGTTCACCATGCACGGCACGATCATGCTGCTGCTGTTCGCGACGCCGTTGTTCGTTGGCCTCGCTAACGAGATCATGCCGCTGCAGATCGGCTCGCCGGACGTGGCGTTCCCGCGGCTGAATCTGCTTAGTTACTACTTCTTCCTGTTCGGCGGCTCGATCCTGCTGGTGAGCTTCCTGACGCCGGGCGGTGCGGCGGCCTTCGGCTGGTACGCCTACGCGCCGCTGACCAGCGCGCAGTACTCGCCCGGTATCGGCGGTGACATGTGGATCATGGGCCTGACCCTGTCGGGCCTCGGCACCATCCTGAGCGGCGTCAATTTCGTCACCACGATCGTGTGCATGCGCGCGCCGGGCATGACGATGTTCCGGATGCCGATATTCACCTGGAACATCCTGCTGACCTCCGTCCTTGTGCTGCTTGCCTTCCCGGTGCTCGCGGCGGCGCTGCTCGTGCTGGAGATCGACCGCAAGCTCGGCGCGCAGGTGTTCTCCGCGAACAGCGGCGGAGCGATCTTGTGGCAGCACCTGTTCTGGTTCTTCGGCCATCCTGAGGTCTATATCGTGGCGTTGCCGTTCTTCGGCATCGCCACCGAAGTCCTGCCCGTGTTTTCCCGCAAGCCGCTCTTCGGCTACAAGGGCCTGATCGCGGCCACGGTGGCGATCGCGGGCCTGTCGATGACGGTGTGGGCGCACCACATGTTCACCACCGGCGCGGTCCTGCTGCCGTTCTTCTCCTTCATGACCTACCTGATCGCGGTGCCGACCGGCGTGAAGTTCTTCAACTGGCTCGGCACGATCTGGCGTGGCCAGATCACCTTCGAGCCGGCCATGACCTTCATCCTCGGCTTCCTGGTGGTGTTCCTGTTCGGCGGGCTCACCGGGGTCATTCTGGCCTCACCGCCGCTGGACTTCGCGGTCAGCGACTCCTACTTCGTGGTCGCGCACTTCCACTACGTGCTGTTCGGCACCGTCGTGTTCACGATGTTCGGCGGGTTCTACTTCTGGTGGCCGAAGTGGACCGGCAAGATGCTCGACTACCGGCTCGGAAACCTGCACTTCTGGCTTGTCTTCATCGGCTTCAACATGACGTTCCTGGTACAGCACTGGCTCGGCGTCATGGGCATGCCACGGCGGATCGCGAATTACCCGTTCCTGCCCCACCTGGCCACGACGCTGAACGACATCTCCTCGATCGGGTCGTTCATCCTCGGTGCGTCGACGTTCGTGTTCCTCTACAACGTGTACATCACGTGGAAACGCGGCGAGAAGGTGACCGCCGACGACCCGTGGGGCTTCGCCAACTCGCTCGAGTGGGCGACGTCGTGCCCGCCGCCGAGGCACAACTTCACCTCCATCCCGCGGATCAGGTCGGAGCGACCCGCGTTCGACCTGCACTACCCGCACGTCCGGTCTGGGCGCGACCGGCACGCTGAGTTGGACGCTAGCCAGCATTCGATCGGAGCAGGATCGTGAAAGTCGAGGGGTACCTGTTCATCGGCTGCGCGTTCTTCTTCGGCGCATCCGACATCGTGTACTGGTATTTCTCGAAAGACCCGACCGGGACCACCGCGCTGGCGCTGGCGGTCCTGCTGGCCGCTCTTATCGGCTACTACACGCTCTTCACCGGGCGGCGGCTGCCGGAGCGGCCTGAGGACAGCCCTGACGGCGAGATCGACGAGGGCGTCGGCGAGCTGGGCTTCTTCAGCCCGCACAGCTGGTGGCCGCTGTTCGTCAGCCTGGGCGCGGCGACCGCCGCCATCGGCGCGGCGGTCGGCTGGTGGCTGTTCCTCATCGGGATGCTGGCCACGGTCCTGGCCGTGATCGGGTTCGTCTTTGAGTACTACCGCGGCCATTACGCTCACTAGCTGGGCGACGTCATGATCCCGCAAATTCCTGCCGCACGCTGCGCGGCATAGACGAGCAGGTCGCCAAGGCCGAGAAAGCCGTCGCAGGCCAGGTCCCGGTCAAGCGCAACCGGTTCATCCGCCTGACCGGCGGCAGCCGGACAGGCAACCGCGAACTCGAGCACAAAGCCCGCGCCCTGGCCGGCTGAAAGGCTATGTCACCAATCTGCGCACCTGCCCCCGACGGCACACCGGACACCCCCGAGTTCGTCATCGGCGCCTACCACCAGCTCTTCCAGATCGAACGCTCATTCCGCATGGCCAGTAGAAAGCGACCTGCAGGCCCGGCCCGTCTACCACCGCACCCGCGACTCCATCGAAGCCCACTTGACGATCGTGTTCGCCGGGCTGGCTGTCAGCCGCTGGATCGAGCAGACGGGCTGGTCCGTCCGCAACTTCGTCAAGACAGCCCAGCGCTACCGCACCGTCCGGATCCGGGCAGGCGACCACGTCATCAGCGCCGCCGACCCGCTACCCGGCGAACTCCGCCAGGCGATCGAAGCGATCAACGTCAGCTGAGCTGCCTCTCGCGCAACCATCGGCCGCAGCCCACGTGACGAACCTGTCCCGGAAGATTTTCTGCTCACTGGTATGCGGATCGGCTGATGGAGGAATTAATGGGCTGTGAGCGACCAACATACCAAGTTCGCCGACTTCTTCCGGGCGAGCTGGGAGCCCTGCCTGCGGGCGCTGGTGGCAGTCGTCGGAAGCCCGGCGCTGGCCGAGGATCAGGCGGCGGAGGCGTTCGCTAAAGCATGGGCGTCGTGGCCGAAGCTCCGCCGTCATCCGGCTCCGCAGGCGTGGGTGGTGCGCACTGCGCTGAACACCGGGGCGTCGTGGTGGCGGCGGCGCCGCCGCGAGCTGCCCCTGGCTGATCACGACCTGACCGCTGCCAGTGACCCTGACGGTGGCCTCGATGCCATCTTGCTGACGGCGATATGGCGCCTGCCCCATCGGCAGCGTGAGGTGATCGCGCTGCGGATCTTCCTCGATCTCGACACCGCCACCATCGCCAGGCAGCTGGGGATCGAGGCCGGAACGGTCCGCATGCATCTGTCCCGCGGCGTAACGGCGCTGCGCCGCGAGCTCACCCCGACCACGAACATGGAGGCAGGGCAATGAACGTCCACGAGGACATGAGCGACAGCGAGGTGCTGCGCGCCGCGTCCGAGGTCCTATCCCGAATGTCTGTGGCAGACCCCCCGGACGTCGAGGCGATCACGGCCAGGGGCCGAGTCCGGCGGAACCGCCGGCTCGCCAGTGCCGCAGGACTGTCGGTGGCCGCGGCGGCTACCGCACTCGCAGTGAGCCTGACTGGCATCCTCGGCGCATCCCAGGCCAAGGCGCCCAGCTCGATGCGGACCATGTCATTCACGCTGGTCAGCCACCACAACGGCACGGCCACGCTGACGATCAATCCGGATGTGCTGCTCGACTCCACCGCCCTGCAGAGCGACCTTCAGCACGACGGCATCCCGGCTCATGTCACCTCCGGCAGCTTCTGCTCCTCGAAGCCCGCACCAGCCGGTTTTTGGCACGTAGTGTCGGGCTCTATGGCTCCCCAAAATGTGTACCCCGGAGAAGGTTTCGGGCAGGCCGGGACGCTGGTCGACGTAAACGGCATGCCGACGAAGCTCGTCGCGCCCACTGTCACCTTCAACCCAGCGGCCATCCCAGCGGGCGCCGAGCTCAGCTTCGGTGACCTGACAGCCGTCATGGGCACGCACCTCATGCACGGGGTCGTCATGGGGCTTATCGACGCGAACTCCTACACGTGCAACAGCAAAACTCTGGCCGAGGTGTCCCAATTGGGGGCCGGGGCCCCGTTCGGTTTCTGGTGGCCGGCCGGGCAGGCGTAGTCAGTCCCTGGACTGCAACCGCCATTGCTACCTGGGGCGCGGCGACACGACCGCGCCCGGGTCTGCTGACCCGGTACTGTCGAACAGGTCCGCCTGACCGACGGGATGGCGCTGGGCTCCAACCCGACCGTCATCAGCCTGGGCTGAGGCGCCTCGCGGGTGACCTACCTGCACGTTGTGGGTGGTGGCCGGCGCACCGAGTGACCGGCATAGCGGCCGTCACAGTCTGGGCGAAGCCCGAGGCGCGCGAGAACTCCGCCGGACCTCCGCTGGACCATGGCTGATGACGGACACTGTCAGCGTCGTGGGCCGCGAGGCCACCCTGGCGCGCAGTCCATCCGGCACGTGGCACGTGACGTCGCTGACCGGGGAAGACTTAGTGCCGGGGTCGGGGCCCTGACGATCAGGCGATCGTCAGGGTGTTCATGCCGGTCAGTGCCCGTCCTCGCCCTGGCCCGGCTCTGCCTGGGTCGGGGTGGCACCCGGTGACCTCGAAGGCGCCTGGCCGTGACCGTCCGTCTGAGCGACCTCGCCGTTGCCGTGCCCGTTACCGTCCCTTTCCGTGAATCTGCTCTGGCATCGGCACGCTCTCGGTGAGGATCTTGTACGAGCGCTCGCGCAGCCGGCCGAGCCCGCCGCGCATGCCGGGCGGCGGCACCTCGGACTCCGCGGTCTCGCCGGACGGCAGAGCGGGGAGGCCAGTTCGCGACGTGAGCACGGCCATGGAATCCTCGTCGACCGGCCGGGTCTCCTCGATGTACTCGCCACCGGGCAACTGCCGGATGATGCCGGTCTCCACGCCGTGCTCGAGCAGGTGGTTGTCCTTGCGCTGCAGGCCGAAGCAGATACGTTTCGTGAGCCAGTAGGCGATCACCGGGCCGACGAACATACTGACCCTGGCGATCCAGGTGGTCCAGTACAGCGGGATGTCGAGGTGATCAGCGATGAGGTCGTTGGCGCCCTCGGCCCACAGGATGCCGTAGAAGGTGATGGTCGCGATGCCGATGGCGGTCCGCGTTGGCGCATTCCGCGGCCGGTCGTTCAGGTGGTGCTCGCGGCGGTCGCCGGTGACCCACTGTTCGATGAACGGCCAGAAAGCGGCCAGCGTGAAGATCAGGCCGAGCGGCACCAGGGCAGGGACGAACACGTTCCAGGCAAACGTGTGCCCCCAGAGCACCGTCTGCCAGTTGGGCATCACGCGCAGCGCACCCTCGAGCATGCCCATGTAGAAGTCGGGCTGAGACCCAGCCGACATGGCGACCGGGTTGAACGGCCCGTACAGCCAGATCGGATTGATCTGGACGAAGGTCGCGGCGATCGCAAGGGCGGCGAATGTGAAGAAGAAGAACGCCCCGGTCTTGGCCAAGAAGTAGGGGTACAGGGGCGCGCCGACGACGTTGGTGTTCGTCCGGCCTTTGCCCGCCATCTGCGTGTGCTTCTGGTAGAAGGTCAGGAACAGGTGCACAGTGATCAGGGCGAGGAGAAGGCCGGGGATCAGCAGCACGTGGATGATGTACAGCCGGGGAATGATCAGGTGGCCCGGGAAGGCGCCGCCGAACAGGAAGAATGCCATGTACGTGCCGACGATCGGGATCGACTGGATGACGCCCTCGAGGATCCGCAGGCCGGCGCCCGACAGCAGGTCGTCTGGCAGCGAGTAGCCGAACAGGCCCTCGAGCATGCCGAGGGTGAGGATGACGATGCCGATGAGCCAGTTGATCTCCCGCGGCTTGCGATAGGCGCCGGTGAAGAAGATCCGGATCATGTGCGCGAAGATGCCGGCCATGAACAGGTCGGCGGCCCAGTGGTGGATCTGCCGCATCAGCAGGCCGCCGCGCACGTCGAAGCTGATGTGCAGGGTCGACGCGTACGCCTCGCTCATCCGCACGCCTCGCAGCGGCACGTAGGACCCGTGGTACACCACGTCCGACATGCTGGGCTGGAACCATAGCGTGAGGAACGTACCGGTCAGCAGCAGGATGATGAACGTGTAGAGGTTGATCTCCCCGAGCAGGAACGTCCAGTGGTCGGGGAAGATCTTCCGAAGCAGGACGCGGATGCCCTTGGCTCCGCCGAGCGTTCGTCCAGCCAGTTGCCGGTGCCCTCCAGCGCTCGGTCGACGCTCATGACCGCTCCCAGTAGCTCGGGCCTACGGGCTCATTGAAGGGGCCGGTGGCGATGAGGAAACCCTGGTCGTCCACGCCGATCGGCAGTTGCGGGAGCGCCCTGGTGGCCGGGCCGAAGAGCACCTTCGCGCCCTGGGTGGCATCGAACGTGGACTGATGGCAGGGGCACAGGATGTGGTGCGTCGTCTGCTCGTAGAGGGCGGCCGGGCAGCCCACGTGCGTGCAGATCTTGGAATAGGCGACGATGTTGTCGACCGTCCAGTTCGGGACGACCTTGTTTGGTACCGAGGCGGCACCCGGCCGGGTCGGCGGACCGAACACCAGCTCGCCGGCCCGGAACTTGATGATGATCACGGCGGCCTTGGCCATCGCGTCGTCGTCGGCGAGGAAGCCCTCGGGGCCTACGCTGATCAGGCCGCCTGGCGAGTTGAACCCGGCCGCCGCGATCGGCCGGCCGGTCCCATAGGCCAGCAGCCGAAGGCCCTTGCGCCACACCGTGTTGTCCAGGCTCTTCTCTGGTAGCGGCCCGAGGTCACGGAGCAGGAAGATGGGGGCGACTGCCAGCGGTAGCGTCGCGGCGATCAGCGTGCGCCGCACCATCGGGCGCTTGACGAACTGGCTGGTTGCAGCGCCTTCCTCCCAGGTTTCCTTGAACGCCTCGCGGTCGGCTTCGGCCGAGCGCATCAGGTGCCGTTGCTCGGTGATCTCCACCGTCGGCATGAGGTGCCGGACCCAGATCACGGCACCGACGGCGAGCAGCAGGAGGGCCAGCGAGAGCGTGCCGCCAAGCCAGAGGTTGGAGTGTTGGGTGTCGGTCAGGGACCCGACGCCGACCAATCCATAGGCCACCAGGAACCCGAAGCCTGCCAGCATGGCGATAACGAAACAGGCGACGACAATTCGCTCTGCCGTGCGCGCCCGGACCGGGTCTTGTGGCTCCGGCGGCGTGAAGGGCTCCGGCGCCTGCTCCTCGCCGCCGTCCGGCTGGGTCAGCAGGGTGCGAGACGAGGCAGGCGATGGCGTGCCAATCACCCGGCGCGGCGCTCCCTGATTCTCCGGCTGGCCGGAGGCGCCGCCGGACGCGGACGCCCCCGCGCCGTGGCTCTCGCCGCCGAGATACTCGGGCCAGGACGCGTCGCCGGGCTCTCCGGCGCCCGGCGTACCTGGTGAGTTGGTGTCACTCATGAGCCTTCCCGTGCTTCGCAGTGATCCAGATTGCCGCCAGAACCATGAACAGCAGCAGACCGAGGAAGGCCACCAGGCCCTCCGTCACCGGTCCGACCCGGCCCAGGCTGAACCCGCCCGGATTCGCCTGCGCACGGACCTGCGTGACGTAGGCGATGATGTCGCGCTTTTCCTGCGGGGTGATGGTGAGATCATTGAAGACCGGCATGGCCTCCGGACCGGTGAGCATGGCCTCATAGATCTGGGTGGGGGTGGAGGCTGTCAGCGGTGGGGCGGCCTTGCCGTAGGTCAGCGCGCCGCCCGCGCCGACGAAGTTGTGACACGCGGCGCAGTCGGCCACGAAGAGCTGCTGGCCCAGCCCGATGTTGGCGGCAGCCGAGCTGACCTGGGCCGCCGACGGCACGGTCGGGCCGCCACCGAGCGACTGGATGTAGGCGGCGACGGCGGCCGTCTTGCTGGCGTTGAGCCGCGGCGGCTTGCGGTCGTTTTCCGCGCCCAGCTCGGCGGCGGGCATCCGGCCGGTGGTGACCTGGAAGTTCACCGCGGCGGCGCCAACGCCGATGAGACCGGGTGCCTGGCTGCTGCCCTGCGCATACAGGCCGTGGCAGGTGGCGCACTCCGCGAGAAACACGTTCCGGCCGTCGGCGATCTGCGCCGAGCTTGGGGTCGCCTGCGGGGCGGCTGATGCGCTCCCGCCGGTGATGACGGCATAGGCGGTGCCGATGGTGACCAGCACAAAAGCTATGACTATGTAGCCAGCCGCCGGGTGACGGCGCCTGGCAGTGATCCAGCTCACAGCGATCCTTGGCTCCCGGTCAGTGGATGAGGTAGATCGTGGTGAACAGCCCGATCCAGACGACGTCCACGAAGTGCCAGTAATAGGACACGACGATGGCGCTGGTCTGCTGCTCGACGGTGAATCTCTTCGCCGCGAAGGTACGGCCGAGGAGGAACAGGAACGCGACGAGCCCGCCCGAGACGTGCAGTCCATGGAAGCCGGTTGTGAGGAAGAACACTGACCCGTAGTTGCTGGACGACAGCGTCACGTGCTGCTTCTGGATCAGGTCCAGGTACTCATATCCCTGGCCGAGCACGAAGTAGAGGCCCATCAGGAACGACAGCACGTACCACTCGCGCAGGCCCCACTGCCAGAACTTGACGATGCTGCCGCGGCGCCGGATCTGGTGCCGCTCGACCGCGAACACGCCCATCTGGCAGGTGACGCTGGACGCCACCAGGACGAGCGTGTTGGCCGTAGCCAGGGCCAGATCGAGATGCGCCTTCGGCCACGCCTGACCCATGCCCTTGTCCACCGAGCGGATGGTGAAGTACATGGCAAACAGCGCCGCGAAGAACATCAGCTCCGACGACAGCCAGATGATCGTCCCCACGCTGACCAGGTTGGGCCGGCTGGTGACCCCGCGGGGAGGCGATACCTCCCTGGATGCTGTGACCACGGGGCCATTATTACGACACCGCGTAGGCGTGCAAAGCCCGACCCCCCAGGTCGGTAGCATCCTGTGCCATGAAAGTTGTCGTGTATAGCCATGATGCCGCCACTCGTACCGGTGTGCGGCTTGCCATAGGCCGTCGGCCGGCCCCCGACGTGCCGGAAGCCGAGATCACGGAGGTGGCCACCGACGCGATGCTGTGGCGCGTGCTGGACGCCGGCATGGCCGACGTGATGATCCTGGACGGCGAGGCCCAGCCGGCCGGCGGGATGGGCGTCTGCCGCCAGGCCAAGGATGAGATCAATAACTGTCCGCCGGTCCTACTGATCATCGGCCGCGCCGACGACGGCTGGCTGGCCACGTGGTCGCGGGCCGACGCCGTGATCAGCCACCCGATCGACCCGATCGAGCTCGCCGCGGCGCTGGCGGGCCTGATGCGCCAGCGGACGCCTGGCACCGCCGTGGCCGAGGCCTGACACAGGCTTGCGCCACTGTCTTGTCGCGGGCACAGTGCTGCGGGCGACAAGGCAACCCGGTCCCCGCTAGCTGCACCAGAATGGGAACGCCGGTACCGGCGCCCGCGACCCAAATCTCCTGCCCGGATCGAGGTGGTCCTCCATGGACGCGCGTAATACCTGGCCCGCCGTGCTAGGCGCGCTGATCAGGGGTGAGCACCTGACCGCGGACGAGGCGGCCTGGGCCATGAACGAGATCATGGAAGGGGCGGCGACACCCGCGCAGATCGCCGGGTTCGGGATTGCCCTGCGGATCAAGGGCGAGACCGCCGTCGAGGTCACCGGTCTGGCCGACGCGATGCTGACGCACGCGATGCCGGTGTCGATTCCCGGCCGCACGGTCGACCTGGTGGGCACTGGCGCCGACGGCGCGCGGACCGTCAACGTATCGACCATGGGCACGATCGCGGCCGCGGCCGCTGGCGCACGCATGGTGAAGCACGGGAACCGGGCCGCGTCGTCGGCCTGCGGCACGGCCGACGTGCTGGAAGCGCTGGGCGTCGTCATCGACCTGCCGCCCGTGGCGACCGAGCAACTCGTGGACGAGGTCGGCGCCGCATTCCTGTTTGCGGCGCACTATCACCCGGCCCTGCGGCACGTGATCGTGCCGCGACGGGAGCTCGGCGTGCCGACTGTGTTCAACGTGCTGGGGCCGGTGGCGAACCCGGCGAGGCCGGCCGCTCAGGCGCTCGGTGTCGCAGACCAGCGGATGGGGCCGATTCTCGCCGGCGTGCTGGCCGCCCGGGGCTCCTCGGGGCTGGTCTTCCACGGCGGGGACGGCCTGGACGAGCTGACCACGACTGCGCCGTCGGATGTGTGGATCGTCCACGACGGCACGGTCACCGAGACGACGTTCGATCCAGCTGTGCTCGGTATCGCCCGCTCCACTCCCTCTGACCTGGTGGGCGGCGACCCGGCACACAACGCGGGCGTGGTCAGGGCGTTCGTGGCTGGCAGCCCCGGACCGGTCCGTGACATAGCCCTGCTCAACGCTGGTGCCGCCCTGGCCGCGGAGGCAGGCGTCGACGGACCGGATCAGCTGCGGCCTGCCCTGGCGGACGGCTACCGGAGGGCGGCGCAAGCGGTGGACTCGGGCGCAGCCGCGGACCTGCTCGACCGATGGGTGCAGGTCAGCAAGCGACTTGCAGGATAGTGAGTCAGGACTCGGGGTAGCCGAGCGAGAACGCCGCCTCGAGGTCGTGCCGCGAATAGGTGCGGAACGCGATGTGGGTCTCGGTGTGGCTCACGCCGGGCACCTTGTTCAGCGTGCCGGGAATGACGTCACCGAGCTCGTCGTGGGACCGGACCCGGACGATCGCCACCAGGTCGAACTCGCCCGTCACCGAGTAGACCTCACTGACCGCGGGAATCTGCGCGATAGCCTCCGCGGTCTCGGGGATGCTGGCCACGTCGGCCTTGATCAGAACGATTGCGGTGACCACTCTTCTCCTCCGCGGGCCGCGGGCCGCGCCGGGTCGGCGCGGCCGCTCGCGCCAGTAATGTACCGCCGCTCGCCGTGGCGGCACCGGAGCGGCGTCGCCGCACGCCGAATCCGCGGGTCAGCTTGCCAGCCGGTCGAGCAGTGAGTTAGCGGGCGGCCGCCATCCTGCGGTCAGCCCCAGCAAGCCGGTCAGCACCTCGGAGGTAGCCCGGGCATCGGCGAGGGCGCGATGACACGGCACGGCCTGCGTACCGAAGTAGGCGGCGAGGGTCGCCAGCCGGCAGTCCGGCACGTCGTCGGGACCGAGCAGCAACCGGGCCAGCACGGCGGTGTCCAGCACCGGAAGCGGCGGCCAGGTGATCCCGCAGGCGGCGCTCGCGCTGGTGAGGAAGCCGAGATCGAACGGGGCGTTGTGGGCTACCAGGATGCAGTCGCCGGCGAAGGCCAGGAAAGCGCGCACTGCCGCAGCGGCCAGCGGGGCGCCGCTCACCATGTGCTCGCTGATGCCGGTCAGCGAGCTGATGTCCGCCGGGATCGGGCCGGCTGGCCGGACCAGCGATGAGAACTCCCCGGTCAGCTGCCCGCTGTTGCACCGCACCGCGCCGATCTCGGTGATCTCCGCTTGGTCAGGCAGCCATCCGGTCGTCTCGACGTCGACGACGACCACCGTCAGGTCTGCCAGCGGAGTGATCACGATGTCACCGTAGACCCGGCTGCTGACAGTCTCGTGGCGACGCGCGGGGCTGCCTGGACAGGCGTATCCGGGCCCTCCGGCAGCGATGGAACCGGCTAGCTACTTTGCGTGACACTGCGCGAAGTGGTTGAATGCGCTACCGCGACCCCCTAGGGTCGTTGACCGAGCCGCATCGCTAGACAGTCGCCTTCCGGCGGCGGCGGGCGGCGCAGCCGAATCTCGTGCGCCGACGACGACGTCGGCTGGAGAACCGGGGAACCACCGGCGGCATGAAAGCTCAGCGCCGCCAGGGGTGAATCGGCCTGGAGTTCGTATCCAGGCCGTAGGGCAGACTTCCACAGCCCGAACCCGTCAGCTCACCCGGTAGGCGCGGTGGAAGAAGGAGTGTGTCGCGCGGGTGCATACGGCGCCGTGGGTTCGCGGGATCGCCAGGCGACGAGTCACGGCAGTGGCGGTCGCGGTTGTTGCTAGCGGGCTGCTCATAGGTGCCGCTAGCAGCGCAACCGCGGCGCCGACGCCTACCCTCAGCCAGGTGAAGGCGAGCCTTTCCAAGCTTCAAGCCCAGCTAGACAAGCTCAGTCAGCAGTACGACCAGGTCCAGGAGCAGCTGTCGGCGACCAACCAGCGGCTGGCCGTGATCGACAAGCAGGAGTCCTCGTACACAGCGAGCTTCAATGCGATGCGGCAGCAGGTCAGCGAGCTCGCCATCACCGCGTATGAGGACGGCAACTTCAACTCCTCGCTCGCCCTGCTGTCGTCGGGCAACCCGCAGCAGATCCTGAACCGGTCGTCGATCCTGCAGGCACTCTCGGCGTCCAACAACGCCAAGATCAGCCAGTTCCTCGTCGACGCCAAGCAGCTCAACGCCACGCAGGCCCTTGCCGAGCGCACCAGGGCCGGCATCCTGAGCCTCCGGAACAACCTGGCGGGGCAGAAGACCGCGATGGCCAAGCTGGTGTCGCAGCAGCAAACGCTCGTCGCGCAGCTCACGCCTGCTCAGGCGGCGACCGTCTCGCCCGGCGCCGGCGGCACGACCAGTGCGGTGTACACCGGTACCACGGCGACCCAGGCTGGGAAGGCGGTCGCGTTCGCCTACAGCAAGCTCGGCTGCCCGTATGTCTTTGGCGGCACCGGGCCGTGCGGTTCCGGCTATGACTGCTCCGGGCTCACCCAGGCCGCCTGGGCTGCCGCTGGCGTGTCGATCCCGCGCACCAGCGAGTCGCAGTGGGCAGGGCTACCGCACGTCAGCAGCCTGCAGCCCGGCGACATCATGGTGTTCAATGGCGCCGGTCACGTCGGCATTTACGTCGGGAACAATGAGCTGATCGACGCGCCGCACACCGGGCTGGATGTCGAGCTGGTGGCGTTCACTGGCTGGTATCAGTCGACCTACGACGGCGCCGTCAGGCCGTAGTCCGTCAACTTCCCGGTACGATCAGTGGCCGCGGGCCAATGACCAAGGTACTGATCGTTAGCAACGACTATCCGCCGCGCCGCGGCGGGATCCAGTCGTTCGTGCACGCGCTCGCGCAGCGGCTGCCCGCCGACGGAGTGGTGGTGTACGCACCTGCCTGGCCGGGAGCAGCGGAGTTCGACGCCGCGCAGCCGTTCCCGGTGATCAGGCACCCCGGCTCGCTGATGCTGCCGGTGCCGTCGGTGGCTGCGCGCTCGGTTGCGCTGCTCACCGAGCACGGCTGCGACCGGGTCCTGTTCGGCGCTGCGGCCCCGCTCGGCCTGCTGGCCCCGCGGCTGCGCGCCGCCGGGGCCGGGCGGATCGTCGGCCTCACTCACGGCCACGAAGCCGGCTGGGCGGCATTGCCGGGCGCCCGGTCGCTGCTCCGTCGGATCGGCGACGAGGTGGACGTGCTCACCTACCTGGCCGAGTACTTCCGGATACGGCTAGCGCGAGCTTTGTCAGCTGAGGCCGCGGGCCGCATGGCCCGGCTCACGCCCGGTGTGGACCAGGCCGAGTTTCACCGGGGCACCGGCGGCGCCCGAATCCGCGCCGAGCTTGGCATCGCGCCGGGCCGCCCGGTGGTGGTCTGCGTGTCGCGCATGGTGCCGCGCAAGGGCCAGGACACCCTGATCCGGGCCTGGCCGGCGGTGCGCGCCCATACACCGAACGACCCGCTGCTGCTGCTCGTAGGCGATGGCCCCTACCAGGTGCGCCTGCAACGCCTGGCTGCCCGGCTCGGCGTTTCCGGTTCTGTGCTGTTTACCGGCGCCGTGAGCTGGGGTGACCTGCCCGCCTACTACGATGCCGGCACGATCTTCGCGATGCCGTGCCGGACCCGCCGCGGCGGCCTCGACGTCGAGGGCCTCGGCATCGTCTACCTCGAGGCCGCTGCGACCGGACTGCCCGTGATCGGCGGCGACTCCGGCGGCGCCCCCGACGCCATCCTGGACGGCGAGACGGGCTACGTCGTCCATGGCGACGACATCAAAGCGCTAGCCGACCGCCTCACCGAGTTGCTCTGCGATCCAGCCGGAGCTGCCGCGATGGGCGAGAAAGGCCGGGCGTGGATCGACCGCGAATGGGCTTGGGACCTCGTGGCCGACCGGCTGAAAGCACTCCTGGCGTAACCGCTGCCGTGCGTAGATAGCTTCAATCGCGGCCGCGCCGGGCGGCCGTTTACTGTTAGTGCGCTGTGCTGCGGTGCATACCGCGATTCACATCGCGCGCAGGTGCAGGAGCTCGGGAGCCGGCAATTTCAGTAGCCCCGTCCTGCGGTCGTGTTCGATCAGTCCGTCTCGCCGCAGCGTGCCGAGCGCGCGGTTGACGGTGACCCGAGTGAGCCCAAGCAGTTCCGCGAGTTGCTGCTGGGAGTCGGGCAAACGCACAATGCCGGCCTGGTCCGCCGCTCGCAGTAGCCAGGCGGCGAGGCGTGCCTGCGCTGGTAGCACGGCGTCGACAACCCGCTCCTGCTGGCGGCGTGCTTCGGCGGCCAGGATGCGCAGCACGTGCCCGCGGACGGTGGCGGCATCGTCGATCAGGGCCAGGAGGGCATCGCGCGCCAGCGCGCGAACGTGCACCTCCGTCTCGGCAGTAAACGTCGCCGTGTGCCCTCGGCCATCAATCACCGCTGTCTTGTCCAGGGCGCAGGGACGTGTCCGGGCTCCGTGGCGGATGATCGATCGTGCCGCCTGCGGTGACCGAGGTGGCCGAATCTCGGCCGCTGAGAAGCAGCACAAGCCGGTCCGCGGGTTCTCCCTCACGGCGAAGCGTTTCGCCGCTGCCGTACTGCGCGGGCCGTGAAGCTGCCCAGCCGTCGGCCAGACATGTGTGCGGCAACTTGGCGAGCAGCGGGATTTCCGCTAAACGGAGCCAGGGTGATGTATCGGCTGATACAGACGGGTGCATACCCTGACCGTAGCGTTGCGCACATGTGGACCATCGAACTGCGATTCAGCCCTGCCGACGCTACGCATACTGCCGCACGGCTGGCCGCCTGCTGGACGCGGACCCCTATTACAGCTTGCCGGGCGTCGAGTCGATGAGCGTCCGCGAATGGTGCCCCGTCGTGAGCCCCTGACGTTGGGCTACCCGCGCTGCAACGCGGGCCTACGCATTGACCGTTACGGATATTCGGGAAGGTACGCCGTTGGCGTCCGGACCGAGACCAATCCACAGGTCCACGGCACTGCTCATTCGCGGGTGTAGAGAGCCTCGATATCGGCCGCGAAGTCCTTCGCTACATTGGCTCGCTTAACTTTGAGCGACGGCGTGATGTAGTCGTTGTCGGTGGTGAAGTCGACCGGCAGCACCCGGAACTTGCGAATCGACTCGGCCCGTGACACCGCCAGGTTGGCGTCGTCGATGGCCGCCTGCAGGTCGGCGAGCAGGTCGGGATCGGTGGCCAGATCCGCTGCAGTGGCGCCAGCCGGCTTGTCGTGCTCCTGCTTCCAGTGCTCGAGCGCCTCGGCGTCGAGCGTGATGAGGCAGCCGATGAAGGGCCTCCCGTCGCCGACCACCATGCACTGGCTGATGAGCGGGTGAGCCCTGAGCCTGTCCTCGAGCACCGCCGGGGCGACGTTCTTGCCGCCGGCCGTGACGATGATCTCCTTCTTCCGGCCCGTAACCCGCAGGAAGCCCTCGTCGTCGAGCGCGCCGAGGTCGCCGGTGTGCAGCCAGCCCTCGGCGTCGATTGCTTCCTTGGTGGCGGCGTCGTTGTGCCAGTAGCCGTTCGTGATGATGCCGCCGCGCACCAGCACCTCCCCGTCGTCGGCGATCCTGGCATTCACGCCGGGCAGCGGCTGGCCGACCGTGCCGATCTTGTTCCGGCTCGGCTTGTTAACGGCCGCGGCCGCAGATGTCTCGGTCAGGCCGTAGCCCTCGAGGACGGTGATGCCGACGCCACGGAAGAAGTGGCCGAGGCGTTCACCGAGTGGCGCGCCGCCCGACACCGCGTACCGAACCTTGCCGCCCACCGCGGCGCGCAGCTTTGCGTAGACCAGCCGGTCGAAGAGGGCGCGCCGGAGCTGGACGCCGGGACCCGGGCGACCTGACCCCAGCGCCTGACTGTAAGCGACGGCCGTAGCGGAGGCTGCTGCGAAGATCCTCGCCTTGGCCGGGCTGGCAGCGGCCTGCTGCTGGGCGGTGTTGTAGACCTTCTCGAACACTCGCGGTACCGCGAGCAGGAACGTCGGCCGGAACTCGCGGAGCCCGTCCGCGACGGTACCGACGTTTGGCCAGTGGCCGAGCACGGCGCCCGCCTCCAGGCAGCCGATCTCGATGATCCGGGCGAACACGTGCGCCAGCGGCATGAACAGCAGCGTGGACGCGTCAGCCAGCTCGAAG
The DNA here is from genome assembly GCA_963718765.1 of uncultured Actinomycetota bacterium. Taxonomy (GTDB): domain Bacteria; phylum Actinomycetota; class Actinomycetes; order Streptosporangiales; family Streptosporangiaceae; genus JAJYUU01. The sequence continues at coordinate 364,412 of CAVQZV010000010.1, read as the reverse complement.
ATCTCGGGCAGCGCGGCGTGGACAGCATTGCGGGCCGCGGCGAGCAGGTTACGGTGGGTCAGCTCACATCCCTTGGGCCGTCCCGTCGTGCCTGAGGTGTAGATGATCGTGGCGAGGTCGCCGGCCCGGCGGCGGACCCGGTGCTGGCGCAGCTGGTCGTCGGTCACGTCGGCACCGGCGCTGATCAGCGACTCCAGGGCGTCGATGCGCCAGAGCGGGCCCAGGTCCGGTAGCCGGTCCCGGACGCTCGCGATTGTCTGCGCATTTGCGTCAGTCTCGGCAAAGGCGGCCCGTGCACCGGAGTCGCCGATGATCCACTGCACCTGCTCGGCTGACGAAGTCTCGTAGACAGGCACCGAGACGGCGCCTGCAGCCCAGATGGCGTAGTCGGCGACGGTCCACTCGTAGCGGGTTCGCGACATCAGCGCCACCCGGTCGCCCGGCTCGATCCCGGCCGCGATCAGTCCCTTGGCCAGCGCCGACACCTGATCCCGGAAGGCTGCTGACGTGATGTCCTGCCAGTCGCCGCCGGCCGTCCGCCGGCGCAGCATGACCTCGTCCGGGTCGGCGGCAGCCCGGCTGAAGACAACATCTGCCAGCCCGGCATCGTCCGGGATCTCGATCAGTGCTGGGATACCGAATTCGAGCACTGAGGCCTCCAGGTACCACGTTCCCGTCCCGTGCTATGTCCCTGGACGTTACCGCTTCGCTGCCATGCTGTCTGTCCCGGGCCGGCTAGGCCTTTCTGCCCGACTTGCCTACTGTAGGTGGATGCGGGTGCACGTCGTGAGCGATGTCCATGGCCGGGCCGACGCCCTGCGGCGGGCAGGCGACGGCGCAGACGCCCTGATCTGCCTCGGCGACCTGCTGCTGTTCATCGACTATGCCGACCACAGCCAGGGCATCTTCCCTGATCTGTTCGGCGCCGAGAACGCCCGCACGCTGGTCGACCTGAGGTCCGCCGGGCGCTTCGACGAGGCGCGGACGCTCTCGGCGCAGCTGTGGGCGGGACTGGACGGCGACCCGCGGGCGCATATCGAGGCTGCCGTCGCACGGCAGTATGCCGAGCTGTTCGCAGCCATGCCGGTTCCGTCGTATCTGACGTACGGGAACGTGGATCTACCGCGGCTCTGGGCCGCGCACTCCCGTCCCGGCCAGCACATCCTCGACGGCGAGCGGATCGAGCTCGACGGGTGGACGTTCGGCTTTGTCGGCGGCGGCCTGCGGACTGCCTACCGGACCCCCAACGAGCTCGACGACGACGTGTTTGCGGCGAAGGTTGCCGCAGTAGGGGACGTGGACGTGCTGTGCACGCACATCCCGCCGGCTGTGCCCGATCTCCTCTACGACACGGTGGCCCGCCGGATGGAACGGGGGAGCGAGGCCTTGCTCGACGTGATCATCAAGACTCAGCCGCGGTACGTCCTGTTCGGTCACGTACACCAGCCACTGCAGAGCAGGATCAGGATCGGCCCGACCGAGTGCATCAACGTCGGCCACTTCCGGGCCAGGGGAGTGCCCTATTTCCTGCAGTGGTGATGAGCGGGGAGAATAAGGCCTGCATCGATGGACCGCGCGGTAGGGGTACGCTCCACGTCATGGCAGACCGGACCTCTTCGAGCGTCACGGTGGCAGCTGATCGCGCCACCGTCATGGGCATCATCGCTGATTTCGGCGCCTATCCGGACTGGGCCACGGGGGTGCGCTCGGCGGAGGTGGTCGAAACGGACCCTGGGGGCGGCGCCCGGCGGGTCCGGTTCAGCCTGGACGCTGGCCTGATCCGGGACACCTATGTGCTGGCGTACGAGTGGGACGCGGACGTGGCGGTGCGCTGGCAGCTCGCCGAGGCGGGCTCGACGGTCACCGAGATGTCCGGCGCCTACTTGCTCGCCGACGACGGCGGGGCTACGAAGGTCAGCTACGAGCTGGCCGTGGGGACGAAGGTGCCGCTGCCCGGCCTCATCAGGCGGCGCGCTGAGAGGACGATCATCGACACTGCGCTTCGCGGCCTGAAATCGCGCGTCGAGTCCGGGCCGTCTAGCGGTCGCGGCTGAGTCCAGCCAAGGCAAAAGTGCCGCGAAGTGTGGGAAATAACAGTTTCAGGGAAGAATGGTGACACTGATGAGCGAGCAGTCCGGGCGCGGAGAGTCCGCGGACCGGCCTGAGTCGGGGCAGCCGCGGGACGCGGATCGCCCGGGATCTCGCCGGCCGCAGCAGGCCGCGCGGCGCCAGCCCAGCGGTGACGTGCTCAGTGACGTGCAGCGCTGGCTGATCCGCTCGAGTGCCAGGAACATGCGCAGCCAGTTCGAGGATCAGGTCCGGCGTACCCTCGGCGGCCAGCGGCCGGACAACAGTGACGTATGGGACGTCGCGACCACGGAAATCCCGTCCAACGTCGGCGAGGCGCCGGAGTGCCAGTGGTGTCCGATCTGTCGGGCTGCACGCCGGATGCGTGAGTCGCGTCCCGGCCTGCCGGGCCAGCTCTCCGGAGCCGGGGATGCGGTCGGTTCTGCTATGCAGGAGGCCGTCCGTGCGTTCGACACGTTCCTGGCCAGGGCAACGGGCGGCGCGCCCGATGGCAGCCCTGCTCAGGCCGGGGAAAGCGCGGACGCCGGCGAGAGCGAGCCCGATGACCATGGGCCGGGCCAGCCGGACCCGAGTAGCGGAGCCGGCCGGCCGGATGCCCTGACCGGCGAGCACGGCCCGGTTGGCTGGAAACCGGGCGACCGGCTGGCCACCGCGGGCGCTGCCGTCGCTGATCCGTGGGCCACGGTAACGGAGCCCGGCGAGCCGGCCGAAGGTGCGACTTCCGAGGGCGAGACTCCCGACGGCGGCACTGATGGCGGCGGGTCCTCCGGTGGCGCGGCCTCCGGCGGGCCAGACGGGCGCGGGAATGGGCCTAGCGATCGGGGTTGACGTCGGCGGCACGAAGGTTGCCGCCGGAGTCGTCGACGACCACGGAACGGTCATCGAGAAGCTCCGGAGATATACGCCTGCGGCGAGCCCGGACGACACGATCAACGTCATCTCAGGTGTGGTGACCGAGCTGACGGGTCGCTACAAGGTCGACGCAGTGGGCATCGGCGCAGCCGGATTCGTGGACCAGACGCGGTCCAACGTTCTCTTTGCGCCCAATCTCGCGTGGCGGGACGAGCCCGTCAAGAAGCTGGTCGAGGAGCGCATCGGCCGGCCGGTGGTCGTGGAGAACGACGCCAACGCGGCGGCGTGGGCCGAGACGAAGCTCGGCGCGGCACGCGGTCACAACCATGTCGTGCTCATCACCGTCGGCACCGGCATCGGAGCGGGCATTGTCATCGACGGCGGGCTCTATCGTGGTCGCTTCGGCTCCGCCGGCGAGCCCGGGCACTACCGGGTCGTCCCTGATGGCCGGGTATGCGGCTGTGGTAACCGCGGCTGCTGGGAGCAGTACGCGAGCGGCAGCGCGCTGGTCGCCGAGGCGCGGGACTTTGCCAGGCGGTCACCCGAGGCAGCGGCCCGGCTGCTGCATCTCGGCGGTGGCAGTGTGGAGATGCTGGACGGCCCGGCGGTGACGGCCGCCGCCCGCGAGGGCGACCCGGGTGCGGTGCGCTGCTTCGAGATCGTGGGCAGCTGGCTCGGCGCGGGCCTGGCTGACCTGTCGGCAATCCTCGACCCCGGCTGCTTTGTCATCGGCGGTGGCGTGTCGGAGGCTGGCGAACTGCTGCTCGGTCCTGCGCGTGAGGTGTACGAGCACGGCCTCACCGGCCGGTCGCACCGGCCCTATGCCGACGTCAGGCTTGCCGAGCTAGGCCCCGACGCGGGCCTGATCGGCGCGGCTGACCTGGCCAGGTCCGGCTGAGCCGACGCTGCAGCAGCCCTACAACACTGCGCCGTCGTCATCGTCGTCGCGACGCGGACGGTCACCGAGCTTCACGACGAGCGTCGCGAAGCCGGCGACGAACGCAGCGACCGCGATGAACGCTGCCGCGGGGGATATCGTCCAGTGCAAGAAGGCACTCAGGATGAGGTAGCCGGGGCCGCCGAGCACGGCGACGAGCGCTGCCTTGGAGGCAGAGTCGAGTCGGCCAGGCGGCGGCAGGGGGACCGGCACGTACCGCTCGTCGTCTTCCTCCGGCGGGCTGTAAGCGCGCGGGTCGCCGGCGGGCCGGATGACGCGGGTGCGGTCGGCTGGGATGTAGCCCCCGCTCGGCCTGGCCCAGGGGCGGACGCCTGGCGGCACGACCTGCTGCCCGTCTAGCTGTTCTGGCGTAATGACCTGGTCGGCGACCGTATCGGCCGCGCCGCCGCGTTCCGGTTCCGCGGTGCCAGCGTGACGGCCCGGCGGGGGTGGATCGAGGCTGGCGCTCGCTGGCCCGGCCAGGTCTTCCCTGGCGGGCCACGGCACGCTCGTCACCGCGGGGTCCGCCGGCAGGTCGAAGCGGGCGATCAGGTCTCGCCAGGCCGCTTCATCCCTGCTGACTTCTCCGCCAGCGTCTCCGGCACCGCTCATCCGACGTCAGTCCCCGCCGATTGTTTCCCTGCTTGCTTCGCCTGTTGATGCCCTTCCCGCCCGGGTATGCACCCGAACGAAGTCAAGGCTTCCGGCAAATATTGCCTCTGCGTCGTTATCAAGCGTCGCGACGTGGTAACTATCGGGGAGCTCTCGAACTTCGATCTGGCTGGGCGGAAGCTTGCGGGTCAGCAGGCTGAGGCTCGCCGGGCCAACGACATGATCTGTGTTGCTATGGAAGACCAGCACCGGCTGGGTGAGCTCGGCCAGGTGCTGCTGGGTTGTCTGCCACAGGCCCGGCAGGGAGGCAGCCGCCTTGACCGGCGTCCGGTCATATCCGGCCTCGACCGCGCCCGGCTTCTTGATATCGCTGGCGATGCCCTTAACAGACGGCACGACGAATTTCAGCACCCGTACCGCGGCGAACAGCAGCGCCGAGTCCGAGGTCAGCGACGGATTGACCAGCACCAGCCCGCGAATGGCGTTCCCGTGAAGCTCAGCGAGACGCAGCGCCAGGCACGCGCCCATCGACAGGCCCATCACGAAGATCTCGTCCGCCCGCGACTGCAGCTCGTCGAACGCGCGGTTGACCTCGGCGAACCAGTCCTCCCACCGGGTCCGTGCCATCTCCTGCCAGGTGGTGCCGTGACCAGGCAGCCTGGGCAGCGAGACGCTCAGGCCCGCATCGGCCAGGTATTCAGCCCACGGCCGCAGCGATTGAGGGCTGCCCGTGAAGCCATGGCAGAGCAGCACGCCGGTCGGGCCACCGGCGTGGGCGTAGGCTTCGGCGCCGGGCAGTACGGGCATGAGCACGATCCTCCTGGTGGCTCGCGGCAGCTTCTCTCCGCATCGTCGCATGCTGGGGGCCCGCCCGGCACATCCTCGTGGCAGTTCCGCCGGGCAGCGACTTGCGCTAGCCATGCGGTGGGCGGCAATCTGTCGATCATGGGTATTGCGCGCTTCGGGCGCCGGGCGCTCCATCTCCAGGTCAAACCCGCGCGCCGAGGCGAGGTCTGAGGTGTTCTACTGGGTACTTAAGGCGATCATCTGGCCGGTCTTCAACGTGCTCTTCCGGCCATGGGCCGAGGGCACCGAGAACGTTCCTCGCACTGGCCCGGCGATCCTCGCCAGCAACCACCTGTCGTTCTCCGACCACTTCTTCGCACCCTTGCCGCTACCGCGAAAGGTCATATTCCTGGCCAAGGCCGAGTACTTCACCGGGCGCGGGCTGAAAGGCCTCATCAGCAAGGTCTTCTTCAGCAGCCTGGGCCAGCTGCCCATCGACCGCACCGGCGGTGCTGCGAGCGAGCGGGCCCTGAGCACAGGGCTGCGCGTGCTGGCATCCGGCCAGTTGCTCGGCATCTATCCCGAGGGCACCCGGACGCCTGACGGACGCCTGTACCGGGGCAAGACAGGCGTAGCCAGGCTGGCCCTGGAGGCGCGGGTGCCCGTTATCCCGACCGCGATGATCGGCGGTTTCGAGTTCCAGCCGCCTGGCCGGATCACGCCCCGCCTCGCGATCAGGCCCGGCGTGCGCTTCGGCAAGCCGCTCGATTTCTCCCGCTACTACGGCCTGGAGCAGGACCGTATGGTGCTGCGGGCGATGACCGACGAGATCATGTACGAACTGATGCGGCTCTCCGGCCAGGAGTACGTCGACGAGTATGCGCAGCGCGCCAAGGTCCGCCTGGCGGATCGGCTGCGACACGACGGCCACGGCCGCCGGGCGGCCGAGAATGGCGACCAGGGCTCGGGCGACGACGGCGAGCGCGAGCGGGAGCCTGCGCCGGCGGCGCAGCTGACGACGACCGAGGCAGATGGCCAGCCCCGGGCGGACCAGCTGAGCTAGCCAGACCAGCCCTTGGTCCGCTCAACCGCGCTGCGCCATCGCGCGTGCGCAGCGTCGTCCCGCGACCCTGGGCTAAACCGCCGGTCGAGCTTCCAGGTTGTGGCCAGTTCCGCGGTAGACGACCAGATCCCGGTCCCGAGGCCAGCAAGGAAAGCGGCGCCCAGCGCCGTGGTCTCGGCCACAACGGGCCGCTCCACTGGCCGCTGGATCTGGTCGGCCTGCAACTGCATGAGCAGGTTATTGGTACTCGCGCCCCCGTCTGCCCGCAGCGCTCCGGTCGCGCCGTCAGTGGCGGCCTCGCCGGCTAGCCCGGCGATCTCAGCGGTCATCACGTCGATCACGTCGCGAACCTCGAACGCGATTGCCTCCAGGGTCGCCCGGACCAGGTGCGCCCCGGTGGTGCCGCGGGTCAGGCCGAACATGGCGCCGCGGGCGTCCGGGTCCCAGTCCGGTGCGCCAAGACCGGTCAGTGCCGGTACGAACACCACACCGCCCGAATCCGGCACCGTCAGGGCAGCCGCCTCGCTCTCGGCCGCGCTGTCGAGCAGCCGGAGCCCGTCGCGCAGCCACTGGATCGCCGCGCCGGTCACGAACACCGAACCTTCCAGGGCATAGGTCAGCGAGCCAGACGAGTCGAGCCAGGCCACGGTCGACAGCAGCCCGGCGTCCGACCGGACGACGCGGGTGCCGGTGTTGACCAGCACGAAGGACCCGGTGCCGTAGGTGCACTTGGCCTCGCCCTGGTCAAAGCACACCTGGCCGAACAGAGCCGCCTGCTGGTCACCCGCGATCCCGGCGATCGGCACCGACAAGCCAAGGAAGTCAGACGGGTCGGTATGCCCGGCGACGCCGGTGGACGGCACCACCTCCGGCAGGGCGTGCGGCGGCACCCCGAACAGCGAGCACATCTCCGCTGACCACTGACCGGACTCGAGGTCGAACAGCAGCGTGCGGGAGGCATTGGAGGCGTCGCATACGTGCCGGCGCCCGCCGGTCAGCCGTGCGATCAGGTACGAGTCCACCGTTCCGGCCGCCAGCGAGCCGTCGGAGATCCCGGCCCAGACGGCCGGCTCGTTCTCTGCCACCCAGGTCAGCTTCGTCGCGGTGAAGTACGGGTCGAGCCGCAATCCGGTCAGCGCGGCTACCCGCGGTTCCAGCCCGGCAGACTGCAGCCGTGCGCAGATAGCAGCGGTCCTGCGGTCCTGCCAGACGATGGCCCGGCGAGGCGCGGCCAGCGTGGCGCGGTCCCAGATCACCGCGGTCTCCCGCTGGTTGGTGATGCCGACCGCCGCGATGGCCGGCGACCCGGCCGCGGCCAGCGCCTCCGCGCAGGCCGTCACGGTGGCCTGCCAGATGCCCTCGGGCAGGTGCTCGACCCAGCCAGGCTGCGGGAAATACTGGTGAAACTCCGAGTAGCCGCGGCCTGCCACGGTGCCGGACTCGGTGACGATGAGTGCCGTGACGCCGGTCGTGCCGGCGTCGATGGCCAGTACGCTCATGACCACTAGTGTGGTCGCAGGGAAGCATGAGAGGGGACCGCATGCGAGTCGGAGTCCTTACCGGCGGCGGGGATTGCCCCGGCCTGAACGCCGTGATCCGGGCTGTGGTCCGGACCGGCGTAGCCGAGCACGGGATGGAGTTCATCGGCTTCCGGGATGGCTGGCGTGGCCCGCTCGAGGGAGACACGATGGTGCTCGACGTCTCTGCGGTGCGGGGCATCCTGCCGCGCGGCGGCACCATCCTCGGGACATCGCGGACGAACCCGGCGTCGCATGCCAACAACGTGGACGGTAAGTCCGGGATTGAACGCGTGGCGGAGAATCTGGACAGCCTTGGCGTGGACGCGCTGATCGCGATCGGCGGTGAGGACACCCTCGGGGCTGCCAGCAAGCTCCACGCGGCGGGCGGCAATGTGGTCGGCGTGCCGAAGACGATCGACAACGACCTCGGTGCCACCGACTTCACCTTCGGGTTCGACACCGCGGTGAACATCGCCATGGAGGCGATAGACCGGCTGCACACGACGGCGGAGAGTCACCATCGCGCGCTCATCGTCGAGGTCATGGGCCGCAGTGCGGGATGGATCGCGCTGCACGCCGGGATGGCTGGCGGTGCGAATGTCATCCTCATCCCGGAGAAGCCGTTCGACCTCGACCAGGTCAGCGAGTACGTGGAGCACCGCTTCCAGAGCCACTATTCGCCGATTGTGGTGGTCGCCGAGGGCGCGCACCCCAAGTCGCTGGACGAGGCGGTCGGCAGGCAGGATCTGGACGAATTCGGCCACGTCCGGTTTGGCGGCATCGGGCAGCTGCTCGCGGACGAGATCGAGCGCCGCACCGGTAAGGAAGCGCGGGTTGCCGTGCTCGGGCACATCCAGCGAGGCGGCACGCCGACGGCCTTCGACCGCGTCCTGGCCACCCGGTTCGGCGTCCAGGCCGCCCGCGCGGTCGCGGACGGGGCGTTCGGCACCATGGTGGCGTTGCGGGGAACCGATATCGTCAGGGTGCCGCTGGCCGAGGCGACCGCAACGCTCAAGCTCGTCCCGCAGGAGCGTTACGCGGAGGCTGAGGTTTTCTTCGGCTGACGCTTTCGAGGGGAACGGGGTGCCTATCCCGCGCGGCTGCTTGTCGTGTGGCGGCCGCGATCGCAGTGAGCCCGTCGTGCCGGTCAAGTTGCGGCCGCGCACCGCTCTCAGCCACCTCGCGAATCGGGTCCCGACGGCAGCGAGCCGACATCGGCAGAGTGCTGCGCGGGCTGGCACAGGCTGCTGTCAGGGAACGCGTATCGGCCCGAGGCGCGCGGGCCGTAAGCGGGCTGGGCCACGCTTACGCTCGCTGCGCACCCCGCTGACGCCGACTCGCCTGGGCCGTCGCGTACCGAACTGAGCCGGGCGTGGCTCACGGCTAGGCTCAGACCGTGATCAGCCAGGACATAGCGAGGGCGTGGATCGAGCGGTGGGACGCGCAGCAGCAGGAGTACCTGCCGGACCGCGAGGATCGGTTCACCGTGATCGTCGACTCAGTTGAGGAGATCGCCGGGCGGCCCGATCCGCTGGTCCTCGACCTTGGCTGCGGACCCGGCTCGCTGGCAGCGCGGCTGCTGCGACGGCTGCCGCAGGCCACGGTTGTGGCGATCGACGCGGATCCGCTGACCCTGGCTCTCGGCCGTGCGGCGTTTGGAGATGTAGCCGGGCTGGAGTTCCGCGATGTCGACCTGCGCGCCTCCGGCTGGTCCGCGGGCCTGCAGCTGAGCCGGCAGCCGGACGCGGCGGTGAGCACCACAGCGCTGCACTGGCTCACGCAGCCAGCACTGGCCGCCCTCTACGCAGAGGTCGCCGGCCTGCTGCGGCCCGGCGGCGTCCTGCTGAACGGTGATCACCTGGGTGAGGATGACGCCGCGCCGGTCCTGCGGCGGCTGGACCGGATGCTGCTGGAGCGGGAGGAGCAGCGCCGGTTCCCCGGCGGCCACGGCGAGAGCTGGACGGACTGGTGGGCGGCTGCAGCCGCCGACCCGGCACTGGCCCCGCTGCACGCCGAGCGCACGGCCAGAAGAGTGGACTCCGAGCACCACGGCTCGCCGGCTGGCCGGCTCAGCGTGCACGTGGACGCCCTGCGCGCGGCTGGCTTCGATGAGGTTGGCATTCTGTGGCAGCGCGGCGACAACCGGGTGCTCTGCGGCGTGCTGCAAGGCTAGGAGCACGCCGTGTACGACGCCAGGTAGCCGGCTGGCGGCTGCTGGAGTTCGTAGCTTCCGTCGTGCTGGAGCAGGTAAAGCGAGACGGTCCACGCGGTGCACGGCGAGCCGGTGGGGCTCGCAGCCGGCTGCTGGTGGCTGACGAAGGTGACCTCGGCGACCAGCTCGCCGGTGCCAATGACTCCGATGCTCGTCAGGGTGATTGCCGAGTCGGTTGTCGTCCCGTAACCAGCGCTGAAGGCGGTCGCCGACTCGGCCGCGCGTAGTTCTGGGTCGAACAGCTGCTGGTAGGCAGTGAAGTCGTGGTCGTTGATGGCCGTGAAGTAGCTAGCCAGGAACGACAGCACGGCTGTCTCGTACGGCGAGGAAGCCGCAAGCGGCGCGACGGATACTTGCGGGCCGAGCGCTGGCGGTGCGGCCGGACTGGCTGCTGGTGCGCTCGCGCGCGCGGTCGGCCTGGCCGTCGGCGGGCTAGCATGCCCGGCCGGGCCCAGCTGCGACAGGGCCGCCCCGGCGGCGATCATCAGGACAATCAGCGCTGTCGCGGCGACAAGCCAGCGACCCCCATGACGCTGACCGGCGGTTGCCCGCACGCGGGCGGCTTGATGCCGGGTGCGCGTCCGGGTCGCCGAGGCGGCTGGGACGGTCTCCGGAGCCCGCCACGCTGTGACCGGCCCAGCCAGCCAGGAATCGTCGGCCGGCCCAGCGCGGTAGGGGTAAAGGGTCCAGGATCTGCTCGAGCTCGCCATCCGACCGGCTGAGCCGGGCTCGGGGAATACGAGTAGACGGTGGCCGGTGCCGCGTACCCGGCGCAGGCGGGGCAGAAGTCTGCTTCTGGCTCGGTCAGCTGCCCGCAGGTGGCACACGGTCCCATGCCGGTTCCCTCCTCGCACCCGCTCGCGTCTGCCGCCCCGGCCGTTAATCTCACTGTCAGTATCCGGGCGAACACTCTGAGGCGCTAGCGGTATGAGGATTATGGCGTGTTCATCCGCTTCCGTAAGGCGTTGTCGGCCAGCACTGCCGGCAATGGCAGACTGATGTGATGACGGCACTGTCGGAACCCGGGCACGCCGACCAGGATGCAGCGGGTCAATCGCGTGAACCGTGCGTGCTGCTGAAGCTGGGTGAGATCGTCCTCAAGGGCCGCAACCGCCAGCACTTCGAGCGGCTCCTGCACGACAACATCAGGCGGGCCGTGCGCGACCTTGGCTTCGAGATCCGCCTGTGGCAGCGCGAGGGTGTCATCGTGCTTCGGGTCGTCGGGGCGCAGGCTAGCGGGCTGGCTGAACAGGCAGCCGTCGGCCTGCTGGCCGAGCGGATGACCCAGGTCATGGGCGTGGCCGCAGTATGCCGCGCGGTGCGGGTGGCGAAGGATCCGGAGGCCGCGATTGCCGCAGCGGTCGAGCTCGTGGCCGGCTGCACGGGCTCGTTCGCCATCCGGGCGCGACGCCGGGACAAGCGGTTCCCGATTACGTCGGCAGAGCTGGCAGTGCAGATGGGCAGCCGGATCCAGCAAGAGTATGGCTATCCGGTCAACCTGCGGACTCCGGACACGACTGTCTTCGTGGAGGTTGACCAGCGCGAGGTGTTCGTGTTCACCCAGGGCTGGCCGGGGCAGGGCGGCCTGCCGGTCGGCATGAGCGGCCGCGGGCTCGTGCTGATGTCCGGCGGGATCGACTCCCCGGTCGCCGCCTACCGGATGATGCGCCGGGGGCTCCGCTGCAGCTTCCTGCACTTCTCTGGCATGCCGCTGACCGGACCGGAATCGGTGTACAAGGCGTATGGCCTGACTCGCCAGCTGGACCGGTTCCAGCGGGACTCCCGGCTGTTCGTGGTGGCATTCGGGAACGCGCAGCGGCAGCTCGCCTCGTCGGGCGCTGGCAAGCTGCAGATCGTGGCGCAGCGGCGCCTCATGCTGAAGACCGGCGCTGCGCTTGCCCGCCGGCTGCACGCGGCGGCGCTCGTCACGGGCGACTCGCTGGGCCAGGTGAGCAGTCAGACGCTGACGAACATCACTGCCCTGGACGACGCCGTACCGATGCCGATCCTGCGGCCGCTCATCGGGCTGGACAAATCCGAGATCATCGCCGAGGCCCGCCGGATCGATACCCTCGCCATCTCCGAGCTCCCCGATGAGGACTGCTGCTCGCTCTTGACGCCGCGGCAGGTGGAAACGCGCGCGCGGATAGACGACCTGCGTCGCATCGAGGCGCGGCTGGACGCCGACGACCTCGCCGAGGAGCTCGCCGCGGCGGCGCAGGAGCACACCCCCGGTCGGGGCTAGCGGGACGGGATCAGGCGCCTACCCGGTCGCCCGGTGACGGCAACTGACCACTCCAGATCACCGCATCCCCGCCGATCCGGGTGAGGACAGCTCCGCTGACCCACAGCGAACGGGCGGCGCGGCCCGCAAGTGCGACATCGCTGATGCCGCCAGCGCTCAGCCACGACCGCGGACTGATCACCAGGCGCCCGCCGACCGCCGACGCCTGGACAATCAGTCCGCTCGCCGAGGCGCTGGCCGGGGTGGCCGTGACCAGCACGGTGCGGTCAGGACCGGCCGCCAGTCGCCCGGCCCAGGCTTTGACCGGCGTTACCGGCCGGCCCAGCCTGCGCCGTTCCAGTGCAGCAACACCAGCCGGACGCCGCCGGACCCGTCGGCCTTGTCGCCGAGTACCCACACATCGGAGCCGGAGATCGCCAGGATGTCACGCACGTGAACGCTGTTCAGAGCGCTGCCGGTCGGTACCTGCTGCCAGCTTGTGCCGTCGAAGCGGACAACTGAGTAGGAAGCCGGGCTTGCTGCGATCGCCCAGATGTCGCTGGGTGTTATGGCGCTTGCCCGCACGATCGACCCCGCGAGGCCGGTTACTCGCTGCCATGCCGCGCCGTCGTAGTGCCAGGTCCCGATGGCGCTCGTGCCATCGGCCGAGGTGCCAAATACCCAGACATCGGCCGGTGTTACGGCGGTCACGCCGGTGACCTGACCCTGCTGCCAGCGCCTGGCGACCTGCCAGCGGATGCCGTCGAAGTGCAGCAGATACCGGCCGTACTGGCTAGCGGCCCAGATATCCGAGCTCGACGTGGCACTAGCGTCGCTGATGAAACTCGTAAGGCCGGCCGGCAGGGGCTCCGTCGCTGTCGTTCCGCCGTTCCACAGCGCGGCGACGGGTGCGCTCGGCCCGCCCGGGTTCGTCCCGCCGAATGCCCAGGCCAGCTGCGAGCCGGTGGCGAGGATCACTGAGTAGCCGGACGCGTTGGCCGGCAAGCCGTAGTGGCGGATCACCGCCATTCTGAACGCGGAGTTGGCCGTCGTGTCCGGGTTGCCAGGCAGCGCCAGGGCTGGTGTGGACGGTTGCGCCTGTCGAGTCAGCCGATGAGGGCCGAGCGGACGCGCGACAACCCAGGCGGTCACGGCGCCCGCGAGCAGAGCCGGCACCACCGCGCAGATGGCAACGCGCCGCGCTCTGGCCGCAATTGGGCGGCTCCTCAGCATCGACGTCTCCGTGTGTTGACTGCGCGTGCTCACTTTGCAGGTAGCAGGTTGCATAACGCCAGGGTCAATTCTTTTCAAAAGATACCGGGTAACTCCCGTGCACATGGTGCATCTGTGCTCTGGTGCCCGTGCACCGCTGTGGCACGCTGGGTCACGAGGTGATGTCAGTGCGGATTGGCTTGCAGATTCCCGACTTCAATGGCGCTGGCGGCGCGGAACGGCTCGGCGGCCAGCTCGCGGCCGTCGCCAGAACTGCGGACGAGGCGGGATTCGACAGCATCGGGGTCATGGACCATTTCTTCCAGATCGGCTTCATCGGTCCGCCGGAGCAGGACATGCTCGAGGCCTATACGACGCTCGGGTACCTGGCAGCCTGCACGTCCCGGGCGCGGCTGCTCACACTGGTGACTGGCGTCGTCTACCGGCACCCCGGCATTCTTGCCAAGATCGTCACCACGCTCGACGTGCTTTCAGGTGGCCGCGCGTGGCTCGGCATTGGCGCTGCCTGGAATGAGCAGGAGTCCCGCGCTCTCGGCATCCCGTTCCCGCCGCTGGCCGAGCGGTTCGAGCGGCTCGAGGAAGCTTTGCAGATCTGCCTGCAGATGTGGCAGGACAACGAAACTCCGTTTAGCGGCCGTCACTATCAGCTCAGCCGCCCGCTCAACCATCCGCCGGCGGTCACGCGGCCGCACCCGCCGATCATGATCGGCGGATCGGGAGAGCGGAAGACGCTCCGCCTCGTCGCGCAGTATGCGCAGGCGTGCAACCTGTTCCCCGGCCAGAACCTGCGTCACAAGCTGGATGTGCTGCGCGCGCACTGCGAGGCGGTCGGCCGGGACTACGACGAGATCGAGAAGACGGTCCTCTATCCGTTCGACATCGGCTCGCACGGGGAGCGCGTGCCGCAGGTTATTGACGAGCTTGCGGGATATGCCGAGCTTGGCTTCGGAATGGCTATTGGCGGCGTCACGGAAGTGTGGACTCTGGAGCCGCTTGAGCGGATTGGCAGCGAGGTGATCCCGGCCGTCGCCGCCTGGTAAGCCCCTCCGGCCCGCTGGACGGTGGGCGCGGCGTGGCGTGCTGGGGCCCGGTGGCAAGATAGCTGCACCTGGCCGCGCCCGGCGTCGCGGCGAGCGGAGCGCGACGGGAAGAGGCGGTTCAGCGGGACATGGCGGACGAGCCGGTGCTGCCGCCGGGTCAGTACATACCGCGGACGCTGCCGGTGCTGCATTACGGCCCGGTCCCCGCGTTCAACCCGAAGACATGGGACATGCGGATCTTCGGGGCCACGGAATCCGGGGCCGAGGTGCGGCTGCGGTGGGACGATGTCGCGGCGCTGCCGGTGACCGAACTGACGGCCGACTTTCACTGCGTGACGAAGTTCACCGTGCCTGGCATCCGCTGGACAGGTATCCAGGCTGCCGAGGTACTAGAGCGCTTTCCGCCCGCGGCGGCAGTAACGCACGTGATGATCTGGGCTGACTTCGGCTACAGCGCCAACGTTCGGATCGGTGATTTCGCCGCGCCGACCACGCTGCTGGCGACAGAGATCGGGGGCGCACCGCTCGCCCCCGAGCATGGCGCTCCGCTGCGCCTGGTGCTGCCGCACCTGTACGCGTGGAAGAGCGTGAAGTGGGTCCGCGCCCTCGAGTACATGGTCGCCGACCGGCGCGGGTTCTGGGAAGAGCGGGGCTACCACAACACCGCGGATCCCTGGCGCGAGCAGCGCTACTCCTACCAGGAACTGGAGGGCGAGGGGCCGCCGATGTGAGCCGATATCACCGGCGATGAGCCCTAGAGATAACCGATGTTGATGGTGATCGTCGAGCCTTGCGGCGCCTGGCCGGTCGGGGAATAGCTGGTGACCTTGTTGCCGAAGAGGCCCTGGTTCACCTGGACAGTGAATCCGGCCTGCTGAAGCGTGGCCGTCGCCTGATCCTGGCTCATCCCGGTGACGTCCGGGACGGCGACCTGTCCTGGAGTCTGGCCAGCCTGGCCGCCCTGGCCCGTCGAGACTGCGACCTGGACCACCTCGTTCGGGCTGACCGGGGTGCCGGCTGCTGGCTGCTGGCTCGTGACGGTGCCCGCCTGCTCCGGGCTAGTGCTGTCGGCGACGGCGTTGATGGTGTAGCCGCCGGCGGCGGCCTGCGCCTCAACGTCGCCGATCTGCTGGCCGATGAAGTTCGGCAGGGGCTGGCCCGAGCTCACCACCAGCTGGACCGGCTTGTCCTGCGGCCAGCTCTGATAGGCGACGGGGCTCGTCGCGATGACCACGTTCGTGGGGACGCTGGTGGACGTCTGGTACTTCGCCTTGGAAGCCTTGAGACCATGCGCCCGCAGGGTCTGCATGGCCTGGGGAAGCGGCTGGCCAGTGACCGAGGGCATCGTCACCATCACGGGCCCGCGGGAGGAGATGACGGTGACCCGGCCGCCACGGCCGATCTGCGCCCCGGCCGCCGGGCTCGTCGAGATGATATGTCCGGCCGCCACGGTGTTGCTGTTGCGGGCCTGTCCGCTGACCAACTGCAAGCCCGCGTCCGCGAGATCGGCGCGTGCCGTGCTGACCGTCATGCCCGTCACCCGCGGAACGGTGACGTACCGGCCAGCGGCCAGCCACCAGACGAGCACGCCGGCCAGCAGAACGGCCGGCACGATAAGAACTCGCCGGCTGAACAGCCATCGCTGTAGCCACGGCTCGTTGAAGTCGCGCGCCGACCGGTGCGCTCGGCCCGGGTAACCGCCACCGCCGAAGTCCGGCCCCTGGCCCACCGGGACGACCATGGTGCGGTTGCCCGGCTCGGAGCGGCCGCCGGATTCTGACGAGGAGCCGACTGGCGGGTACTGGACGGGCCTGCCGTCATAGGTCGGCTGCGGACTGGCGCCGCTGTTCGGAGAGTCCGCCGCGGGCAGGTCACTGCCGGCCTGGCGGGAGCCGTTCGATGCCGGGCCGCCCGGCGGGCTTGCCATCGGCCCGGCCGGTGCCGTCACGCCTGGCGCGGCATAGCCGGGCGCCCCCGCTGGCTGCGTGTCCTGCCTGGTCACTGGCGGCAGCGGCATTCCGCGCCGGACCTCGGAGATCGCGTGCAGATAGTGCCGGGCGTCGGCCGGACGCAGGTCCGGGTCGCGGCTCGTCGCGAGCGCCACGAGCGTGTCGAGCGCCGGCGGCAGGTCGGGCTGCAGGCTGGACGGGGCGGGCACAACGGCATTGACGTGCTTGTATGCCACCGCGAGCGGCGTCTCCCCGGTGTGCGGCTGCCGCCCGGTCAGCATCTCGAACAGCATGACCCCGACGGCGTAGACGTCCGTGCGCTGATCGGATGAGTTGCTGGCTACCTGCTCCGGCGCCAGATAGGCGGCCGTCCCGATGAGCAGTCCGGACCTGGTATGCCGGATGCCGGAGGCGGCCCTGGCCAGTCCGAAGTCGGCGACCTTGACCGATGTGCCATTGCCGAGTAGTACGTTCTCCGGTTTCACGTCCCGGTGGATAATGCCGGCGTCGTGCGCGACAGCAAGGCCAGCCAGTACCCGCTCGATAATGTCGAGCGCCTCACGCGGATTCAGCCGGCCGCGCGCTGTCAGCAATTCGCGCAGCGTCGGCCCTGGCACGTACTCCATGGCAATGTAATTGAGGTCACCGGTGGAGCCCTGGTCGAATACGGCGACGACGTTGGGGCTCGACAGCCGGGCGACGGCGTGGGCCTCGCCGATGAAGCGGTCCACGAACTCGCGGTCCCTGGCTAGCTCCGGATGCGCGATCTTGATCGCCACGGCCCGGTCCAGCCGCACGTCGCGGGCCAGGTAGACCGTGGCCATGCCGCCGCGGGCGATCTGCGACTCGACCAGATACCTGCCGTCGAGAAGCTGCCCAATCGGCGCCGACAACGTCACATCCATCGGGAGAATTGTAGGGGCCGCGCGGCATTCCGCGGGCACAACAGTCTGCGTTCGCCCGGGTACCGGGGTCCCGGCCGGGACGTTTCCGGGTAGCGGGCAGGGGTGATTGCCGCCCTGCGGCTAGCCACCCGGCGGAGAGGATGCAAGCGCGAGATGGCGCCGCGGCACCCGCCCGCCCAGGAACGCAAGCCGTCCGGCTGCGACGGCGAGCCGCATGGCCTCGGCCATGAGTTCCGGGCTGCGGGCCCGGGTGACGGACGTGGCGAGTAGCACGGCCGCGCAGCCCAGCTCCATCGCGATCGCGGCGTCGCTGGCGGTGCCGATCCCTGCGTCCAGGACCACGGGCACGCCCGCGGACTCGACCATCAGCTCGATGTTGTGCGGGTTGCGGATGCCGAGCCCTGAGCCGATCGGGGCGCCCAGCGGCATCACGGCGGCACACCCCGCCTGCTCGAGCCGGCGGGCCAGAACCGGATCGTCGCTGGTGTACGGCAGTACCGTGAAGCCGTCGGCTACGAGCTGCTCGGCAGCCGCGAGGAGCTCGATCGGGTCGGGCAGCAGCGTGCGCTCGTCCGCGATCACCTCGAGCTTGACCCAGCTGATGCCGAGTGCCTCGCGTGCCATGGCTGCGACCCGGACCGCCTCTGTCGCCGTATAGCACCCGGCAGTGTTGGGCAGCACCCGGATGCCGCGGTCGGCGAGCAGGGTAAGTACAGAACCGGCCGAGGCCGGGTCGACACGCCGCATCGCAACGGTTGTGAGCTCGGTGCCCGAAGCGGCCAGCGCACGGTCGAGCACCTCCAGGCTCGGTGCGCCACCGGTGCCCATGATGAGCCGGGAGTTGAACTTCTCACCGGCGATCAGCAGCGGATCGTCCATAGTCAGCCTCCCTGCACGGCGGTCAGGACCTCCACCTCGTCGTCTTCGGCGAGCGCTGTGCTGCCCCAGGCGGCCCGGGGGACCACGGCGCCGTTGACGGCCGCGGCCACGCCGGACGGGGCGCTGGTCAGCAGCGCTACCGCCTGCGCCAGCGACCCGCCGCCAGACAGCCGGTGCGGCCTGCCGTTGATCGTTACCTGCATGCAGCTTCTTCTTCCCGCTGCCGCGCGGCTGCCTGGTTGCCGGCCCCGTACCGGCCGGCGCCGAACGCCCGCCAGAGCGGGTCCGGCACACCGGTGCGCAGGAAGTCGGCCACCGTGTCAGCGGTCACCGGCGCCAGCAGCACGCCGGCCCGGAAATGCCCGGTAGCGACCACGAGGCCCGGCAGCCCGGTCAGCCCGATGATCGGCGCGTTGTCGGGCGTGCCAGGCCGCAGGCCGGCGACGGCATCGGCAAACACGAGCTCGGTGATGCCCGGTATCAGGGTGCGCGCATCCCGCAGCAGTTCCCACAATCCGCCCGCCGTGACCGCCATGTCCGGTCCGAGTTCCTCCTGCGTGGCGCCGACAACCAGCTCGCCGCTGTCTCTCGGGACCAGGTACACGCTGCAGCCACGGACGATCCCGCGAACCGTCCTGCGCAGCAAGCCGGGTGGCAATCCCGCCGCTGTCATCGCCGCGGTTGTCCGCAGGCGGATGATCTGGCCCTTAACCGGGCGGACCGGCGGAGCGATGCCGGGTGGCAGTCCGGGCAGGCCGGCCGACTGCCAGCCAGCGGCCAGTACGATCCAGCGCGCCGGCATCACGGTGCCGTCGGCGAGCCGGGCGCCGCTGGCGCGCCCTGTGGTGCAGACCACCTCGGTGACCCGCTGGCGGACAAGCCGTACACCGGCACCCTGGGCCGCCTGGAGGAGCGCGGTCGCGAGCAACCGCGGGTCGACGGAGCCGTCGTCGGCAGCGAGCAGCCCGCCGCGAACTGAGGGGTCCAGCATCGGCTCGGCATCCCGGCACTCCCGTGCGCTGAGCTGCTCCAGGTGCACGCCGAACGACTCCTGGAGCTGCCGGGTCTCGGCGAGGAGCGCCAGGTCGTCACTGTCGTAGGCAACCTGGAGTGTGCCGGACTGCCGGAAGCCGACACCGAGCCCGGTCGAGCGCTGCACGTCGGCGGCGAAGCCGGGATAGCGTCGGAGCGAGTCCTGGCCGAGCGCGAAGATGTCCCGCTCGGCGTAGGCGGCCTCGGCGATCGGGGTGAGCATGCCCGCGGCGGCGTGCGTGGCGCCCAGGCCCGGCTCAGGATCGGCGATGACAACGTGAAGGCCCTGCTGGGCCGCCCGCCAGCCGATGGCAAGACCGATGACGCCGCCGCCGATGACGAAGACGTCGGTCTGTGGCTGGCTGTCGACGCTTATCGTCGGCTCCCTTCGCCGGCATGACCCGGATCAGGTTCCTGCGGTCGGCGGCTCGCCAGCCGCCCTCTCAGTCCGGTCACACCAGACTCCCGCGCGATGAGTTCCAGGGTAGCGCGCCCCGGTCAGCCCGGCGTCGGGTGAGGGATCTGCCGATTGGCCGGGAAGGTCACTGCTGGCCGGGGACGGCGAGGCCGCTCTCATACGCGGCCACGACGAGTTGTGCGCGGTCCCGGCAGCTCAGCTTGTCGAGCAGGCGGCTGATGTGGGTCTTGACCGTGGCCACGGACAGGTACAGGGCGGCGGCGATCTCGGTGTTGGACTTCCCGGCGGCCACCTGCTCGAGCACGTCGCGTTCCCGGTCGGTGAGCAGCGCGAGCGCCCGCTGCTGGCGGCGCGCGGGACGGGGGTGACGGGTGAACTCGGCGATCAGCCGGCGGGTGACGGCGGGAGCGAGCAGGGCCTCGCCGGCGGCAACAATCGCGATGGCCTCGAGCAGCTTCTCCGGCTGGGTGTCTTTCAGCACGAACCCGCTGGCGCCGGCCCGCAGTGCTTCGAAGACGTGCTCGTCTTCGTCGAAGGTGGTGACGATGAGGATCCTGGGTGGCGACGTCTGGTTGCCGTCGAGGATGACGCTGGTTGCTTCGAGTCCGCCCATGACCGGCATCCGGATGTCCATCAGCACGACGTCGGGCCTGAGCGCCCGCGCCTGGCGGACGGCCTGGATGCCGTCACTGGCCTCGCCAACCACGCTGAGGCCCACGGCGGAGTCGATCAGCATTCTGAACCCGGCCCGGACCAGCGCCTCGTCGTCGGCGATCAGGACCCGGATGTCGCGCTGAACCGGGCGGCTCGTCAAGCCCTGGCTCCTTACTGGCCCGGCGACGGCTGGACAGGCGCCGGCTGGACGGGCAGCCGGGCGATGACGATGAACCCGCCGTCCGGCGCCGTATCGGCAGTGAGCGTGCCGCCGAGCAATTCGGCTCGCTCCCGCATGCCGCGGATACCAAGCCCGCCGGCGGGACGAAGTCCAGTTGGGTCCGGGCTGCCGTCGTCGGTCACCGTCACGGTGAGCTCGTCGGCACCGTGATCAACGTGAACGAGAGCCCGTCCCCCGCGTGCGTGCCTGGTCACGTTGGTCAGCGCCTCCTGGACGATGCGGTACACGGACAGTTCCACGGCAGTGCCGTAGGTACGCGGCGGCCCGCTGCTGTGGTACCTGACGTCGAGGCCGGCCATGCTCAGCTTTTCGACGAGCGCGGGCAGGTCAGACAGCTCGGGCGTGGCGACCTCGTCGGTGTCCTGCGCGTCGCGGATCTGCCGGAGGAGCCTGCGCAGCTCGTCGAGCGCGGCCCGGCTGGCCGTCTCGATCGCCCCCAGGGCGGCGCCCGCCTGGCCGGGCTGCTCGGCGAATACCAGCCGTGCGGCGCCAGCCTGGACTGCGATGGAAGCTCAGGCCGTGGGATACGACGTCGTGCACCTCTCTGGAGAGCCGCAATCGTTCCTCCGCGCGCGCCAGCTGGAGTTCCTCGACCGCCCGGCGGCGCTGCATCAGCTGCACCTGCTGCCGGTAGCCGCGGAGCGCCCGCACCATGTCGCCGGCCAGCCAGGCCCCGATCACCGCGAAAAACTGGACCGCATCCTGGTCGGTGCGCGGATGCAGGTGAATGGCGAGCGGCAGCGATGCCCAGGTGGCAACAGCGGCCACGGCGGCTGCGGTGAGCGACCACCTTCGGCTGCTGCGGTCGGCCGAGGTGAAGACCGCGATCGCCAGATTGGGTCCGGCATTGCTGATAAACGGGGTGAACGCCACGCTGGCCAGGGCTGCAGCCACGTAGACAGCGGCGACGACGAAAACCACCGCGACCGGCCACCTGCGCCGGACGATGAGTGGCGCCGCGGCAATAGCGCCGAAGGCGGCCGCAGGGCCCGCCTGGCCCGCCGATCCCGCGCCGAGGAGAACCGGCACAGTGAACGCTGCGAAGCACGCCGCGGCGATCGCCCAGTCGATTCGATCGGGGGCGGCCAGGCCGGCGATCGACTGCCAGAGGCGGGCCAGCAGCGGTGGTGCCGGGACGGCAACTGGGTCCGTGATCACCATGTTGTGACCATAACCTGGGCGGCTGCTCTCGGTGATCGGTCGCGAGCCGGACCCCGGCATCACTCCGGGGGATGAGGGCAGCGGCTGGCCTCGGCCGACAGAGTGCGGTCAGGTCGAGACGCGAGGCTGATGGCAGCCAACCAGGCAGCAGCGCACCCTGGTCGCATGACCAACACACACATCGCCGATGAGGCAACACGCTCCAGCAGCGCGCTATCGCTTCTCACCCGGCAGATCTCAGCCCCGCTCTGCGCGACGTCGGCCAGCGCAGCGGTCGCCGGCATCGCTACTGGCCTCGCTCGATACCTGCACCGGTCGCCGGTCACAGAGGCGCACGTTCCCGGCACGTCGGCCTGGGCCCCGCACCTCATCCTGGCGGCAGTCGCGTGCGCCCTGTACTGCACAGCCCGGTGGCGGCATAGTCGCCGGTACGGCCGCGGCGCCGGGCGGCTCCTGCTGCTCGCCCCGCTAGGCAGGACCGCCGCGTCCCGGCTGGCGGCAACGATGCGGCAGGTGACGTGGCGGACCGCGGCCGCGCTGCCGCTGCTGATGGTGATCGCCTACAGCTTCTGGCGGATCGGCGAGCAGCTGACCGGCGGGCTAGACCCGAACTTCACCGTCAATGCCTGGGGCGGTCCGACCTACCTGGGCGCGATGGCCTGCCACTACCTGGACGGGGCGCTGATCATTGCGGTCAGTGCCTGGCTACTGGACAAGATCCTGCTCCCAGCCGCATCGGACCACCCGTCCGTCCCGCCAGCGCCCGCCGCTAGTGTCACCACGGCAGGGACAGCAAACTGACCAGTGCTCGAGGAGAATCGATGGCCCCGGCGAGCGTAGTCATCGTCGGGGCCGGGCTGGCCGGGCTGCGTACCGCCGAGGAGCTGCGCGCCCGCGGCTACACCGGAGCGCTGACACTCATCGGGGCCGAGGCGCGCCCGCCATACGACCGGCCACCGCTGTCGAAGAAAGTGCTCACCGGCGAGCTCGACGACACCGGGCTGCGCCCTGACCTCGACTCGCTGGCCATCGACCTTCGGCTCGCCGAGACCGCGGTGGAGCTCGGCGCCGGCGTACTGCGCACGGATGTGGCCGAGCACGAGTGGGACGCCCTGGTCGCGGCGACGGGCGCAACTCCGGTCAGGCTGCCAGGCGACGGCGAGCAGCGCGTGCTGCGGACCGCTGACGATGCGCTCGCGCTCCGCGCGCTGCTGACCCCGGGAGCGCGGCTCGCCATTGTCGGCGCCGGCTGGATCGGCGCCGAGCTGGCCACCGCCGCGGCGGGCCGCGGCTGCCAGGTCACCGTCGTCGAGGCCGCCAAGGCCCCGCTCGCGGCGGCAGTCGGCGCCGAGATCGGTGACCAGACCGTCCCCTGGTACGTCGAGGCCGGCGTCGATCTGCGGCTCCGCACGCCGGTCGCGGCCATCGAGCATGGCGGGATCGCCCTCGCGGACGGCGGCTGGCTGCCCGCTGACCTTGTCGTCACGGCGGTCGGCGTGCGTCCGGCCGTCGGCTGGCTCGCCGGGTCCGGTGTCGCCCTCGACAACGGCGTCGTCGTCGATGCGGGCCTTCAGACCTCGGTAGCCGGCGTCTACGCCGTGGGGGATTGCGCCTCCTTCTGGTCCGGCCGCTACCAGCGGCAGCTCCGGGTCGAGCACTGGGATGTCGCGCTGCACTCGCCGGCGGTGGCGGCCGCGAACATCGCAGGCGGCCGCGAACGATACGACCCCGTTCCGTATTTCTGGTCTGAGCAATTCGGTCGCATGGTGCAGTACGTCGGCTGGCACGGCAGCGCCGACCTGGTCGTCTGGCGCGGCGAGCCGACCGCTGCGACGTGGGCGGTGTGCTGGCTGATGGCGGGCAGGCTGGTCGCCACCCTGACCGTCGGCCTGCCGAGGGACCTGCTCCAGGCACGCAGGCTCATCGAGGCCGGCGTGGCCGTCGACGCGACTGCGCTGGCCGATCCCGGCGTCGCCATCCGGGACTGCGCCCGCGAGTAAGGGGCGTGCCGGACTTGGCTGGGATGAGATGTTTTGGCGGGGCCGCTGTGTGGGAAGCTGCACACGTGGCACAGATCGACCCCCCGACCGACGCCATCGTCGGCGACTGGCTGAGCATTCCCGACGTGGCAGACCGGCTGGGCCTCCCGGTGAGCAGGGTCAAGCAGCTGCTGCGCGACCGCAAGCTGCTGGCCGTGCAGCGCCCGACCGGTCAGCTCGCGGTACCAGCCGCGTTTCTGGACGGCTCGCAGGTGATTCATGGCCTCGGCGGCACGCTGACCCTGCTAGTCGACTGCGGGTTCTCCGACGCTGAGGCGATGGGCTGGCTGTTCACGCCAGACGACTCGCTGCCGGGCACCCCGGTGCAGGCGCTCGCCGAGAACCGGCGCACCGAGGTGAACAGGCGGGCACAGGCGCTAGCCTTCTGAGCTGTGCCTGACCGATCGGCGGTCCTGCGCGATCAGCTCGCCAGTGCCCGGCTGTACCTCTGCACCGATGCCAGGGAACGGCAGGGTGACCTGCCGCGGTTCCTCGACAACGTGCTGGGCTCCGGCGTGGACATTGTCCAGCTCCGGCAGAAGGGGCTGGAGGCGGCGCAGGAGCTGGGTTACCTGGAGGTGTTCCGGGCCGCCTGTACCCGGCACGGTGCGCTCCTTGCTGTCAACGACCGGGCCGATATTGCCTACGCGTGCGGGGCCGACGTCCTTCACCTCGGTCAGGACGATCTGTCGCCGGTGATCGCGCGCGAGCTGATCGGACCAGAACCGCTCATCGGGCTGTCGTCGCACGCCGAATCGGAGACGGCCGCTGCCGCGGCCGAGCCGGCCGCCAATTATTACTGCACCGGGCCGGTATGGCCGACTCCCACCAAGCCGGGCAGGCCCGCGCCCGGCCTGGACCTGCTCCGGTTCGCGGCGGGGCTGGGCAACTCGCGCCCGTGGTTCGCCATCGGCGGCATCGACGAGTCGAACCTGGACCAGGTGCTGGCGGCTGGCGCCAGCCGGATCGTCGTCGTGCGGGTTCTCACCGAGGCGGCCGACCCTGCGGCGGCTGCCGCCCGGCTGGCGGCCCGGCTGCGCGAGCCGCGTGCTGGCGGCTAAGACTCGCCGAACAGGACGGCGGCCAGGGTGTAGCCGCCGTTGACTGTCCCGCCGAGCAGCGGGGTCACCGAGTTCGTGGCGGGAGCGAACCACAGCAGGGCCGGTCCATGGGCGCACGTCTCCGGACTGCCTGGCACGTTGCGGATGGCGAGGCGGTCGCCCAGCGCCCCGATGATGATGGTGCTGTCGCCGCTGGGCACGCCGGGTATGGCGACGGGCGTGGTCAGCCCGTCGGGCTGAAGCTTGGCGACGTAGGTGTAACTGCAGGCGCCTGCATCCTGCACGTAAGTGCCGCTGGGGATTTGCCATGCGTCGCTGTCGCCCAAGTCGCCGGAGGCCGATGGGCTAGCGGTCAGTGCCTTCGGCGTGGCTCCGGAGGTTGGCACCAGCCAGAGTTGCCCTGTACCGGAGCCGCCTGGCAGGCAGCTGGCCAGCAATTCCTCGGCTGTCCACCAGCGCACGGGTCGACAAGACTGCACCGAGGGGCTGACGTTCAGGTAGCGCACGCCCTGGCCTCCGTTGCTCATCAGCTCGATGCCGGCCGAGGTGCCGACTGCTACTTCGGTCCCGTCTGGTGAGTACAGCGCGGACTCGTTGTAGGAACCGCCGGGCACGAACGACGCCGGATAGGGCTGCTGGAGCTGACCGGTCAGGCTGACCCGCTCCAGCTGCGTTTGACCGGCATCGTTGAGGCTGGCGTTGATAAGGATCGCGAGCCCGTCGGGCGCGGTGAACCCGACGGCAGAGGCATTCGTGAGGCCGAACGTGGTGGATGCCAGCGTGCGGAGATTCAGCACCTCCATAGTCGTGCTAGCGCCACCGCTGGTGAGGAGCGCACGCTGACCATCGCCCGACCAGCCCACCAGGATTGTCGGCGCCGGCGCGGGCGGCTTGGCCGGGAAGGTGTCGAGGAGGTAGCGGCCTCCTGCCGGGTCGATGAGGAAC
This sequence comes from uncultured Actinomycetota bacterium, assembly GCA_963718765.1. GTDB lineage: Bacteria > Actinomycetota > Actinomycetes > Streptosporangiales > Streptosporangiaceae > JAJYUU01. The sequence continues at coordinate 338,561 of CAVQZV010000010.1, read as the reverse complement.
AGCGAGGTGGCTGACCCAGTCAAGGTCGGCGACCACTCGGCGAGGATCCAGCCGGGTCCTACTTGCACCCAGGGGACTTGCTGGCGGGTGCCCTGCTGCCCGGCGGCCAGGGTCTGGGCGAGGGTAGCGGCCGATGCCCACGGGGACGTGGAGCGCGCCACGGCCGGCGCCGACGGCCCGGCGCCGGTCTGGCCCGTGCCACTCGATCCGCAGCCCGCGACTAGCGCGGCTACTGCTAGGGAGACGATGCTGCCCATGCCTGCCCTGGAAACTGCGCGACCCGCGCCTTGTGGCAGTGTTTCTGGCCATGGCTCTCTCCTGTATGGGGCTGGGCCTGGTGTTGTCCGCCTCCGGGGAAGCAGCCAGGATGATAGTGCTCGGCCGAAGCCCCTGCCGCTAGGGGAAATCTCCCCCTATCACAGGTCTTGGGGATGCCTCCCTTCCCCTGTCTGCCTGCAGCAGATCGGCGCGCCCCGGGCGATGCGGCGCGGCTAGCGTCGGCGGCAGACGTCGAACGGGAGGCCACCGATGGCAGCGGCGCAGGCGCGGTACGACGGGCATGCCGACTGGTACGAGACGTGGAACCGGCCGCACACGGAGCTGACCGGTCGCGAGGTCGCCGACCTGCTCGGGCCTGGTACTGGCCTGTGCCTGGACCTAGGCTGCGGCGGCGGAAGCTACCTTGACGCCCTGGCCGCCACGGGGCGGACTGTCGTCGGGCTAGACCGCTCGGCCGATCAGCTGCGGTACGCCCGGCAGCGGTCACCGAACGTGGTCAGTGGCGACGGGGCGGCGCTGCCGTTTTCCGACGGGTCGTTCGGCGCCGTCGCCGCGATCTGGATCTCGACCGACGTCGACGACTTCACCGCCGTGCTCGCCGAGGCTGCGCGCATCCTGCTTCCGGGCGGGCTGCTCGCGTTCTACGGCGTGCATCCGTGCTTCAACGGGCCGCACATCGAATGGCTCGACGACGGCGGGATCCGGGCTCACCCGGGGTACCGGCTGTCCGGCTGGCATCAGGAGTCGCCCTGGTGGGGGATCTACGTGCGGAAGCGGGTGGGTATGCGCCATCACCCGCTCGCCGAGCTGCTCACTGGCTTCGTCAGCGCGGGCCTGCTGCTCGAGCACGTCGCCGAGCGTGGTGATCGTGCTGTCCCGCACATCCTGGCGATCCGGGCCCGCAAGCCCGGGTAACTCGTCCCGGTCGGCGATGATGTCCGCCAGCGCGGTGAGGGCCGTCACGGTGTCGGCAGCGATGGGCGCGCCGTCGAGTGCGGCGACCCCCTCCTTTCGGTAGGCGGCGATGAGGTTCTCGCACTCGGCCAGGGCTCCGGTGTCGGTGACGACCGCCCGGACGTCTGCGACGGCATCGGCGGTCAGCCTGCGGTCACCGAGGTACCGGTCGAGAATCGCAGCCTGGAGAGCACTGGCTCGCTGCCTGGCAACGGCCATCAGCACGGTCTGCTTCCCCTCGGCGATATCGCCGCCGACGGGCTTGCCGGTCCTGGCCGCGTCGCCAAAGACTCCGAGTACGTCGTCACGGAGCTGGAAGGCGATGCCGAGCGGTGCGCCGTAACGGGTGAGAGCGCTGGTGATGGCTGCTGATTCCGGTGCCTGCGAGACCGCGGTCGCCAGCCGGGTGCCGAGCTGGAGTGGCCGCTCTGTGGTGTATTTCGCCGTCTTGTAGGTGATAACCCGGACCGCGTCGGCGACCGAATTGCTGCCGTCGACGTGGCTGAGCAGGTCCAGGAACTGGCCGGCCCCGAGCTCGGTCTGCAGCGTGGCCCAGATGGGCGCGCCGCGGATCAGCACATCAGGGGCGAGGCCGCCGCTCCAGTACATCTCGTTCGCCCAGGCCAGCAGCAGGTCACCGATCAGGATGGCGGCGCCCGCGCCGAAACGCTCAGCCGATCCGGGCCGGGCGGCATCGGCATGCCAGCTGGCGAACCGCCGGTGGACTGCTGGCAGGCCGCGCCGGGTGTCGCTGTCGTCGATGACGTCGTCGTGAACCAGCGCGCTGGCCTGCAGCAGCTCCAGGGCCGCGGCGGTGGCCAGGATCTCCGGGCAATCCTGGCCACCTGCCGCCCGCCAGCCCCAGTAGCAGAAGGCTGGCCTCAGTCGCTTGCCCCCGGCGAGCAGGTCCCGGGTCGCGGCCAGGCACGGCTCGAGGTCATCTCCGACCCCGCGCAAGATCGCCTGCTGGCGGGCAAGGAACGACCCGAGGGCTCCGCCGACGCCGCTGCGGATCTCCTCCAGGCGAGCGGGATCGGGCGCTGCCGGCCTGGCTGCCACATTTCAGCACACTAGTACCGCCGCGATCGAGGCCGCCGTCCGCGCCAGGTGACGCAGGCCGGTAACCTTCTCCGCATGCCTGTCGGTCCTGCCCTGGCGATCCGGGATCTGCTGGCCGCTGGTCAGCAATCCTTCTCGTTCGAATTCATGCCGCCCAAGACCGAGGACGACTGGCAGCGGCTCTGGCTGGCCATCCGCCAGCTTGAGCCACTCCGGCCGACGTTCGTCTCGGTCACCTACGGAGCTGGCGGTTCCACCAGGGACCGGACAGTCCAGGTCACGGGCCGGATCGCCGCGGAGACGACGCTGACTCCCCTCGGGCACCTGACCGCCGTCAACCACTCGGTCGCCGAGCTGCGGCACGTCATCGGCTCCTATGCAGACGTTGGAGTGCGCAACATGCTGGCGCTCCGCGGGGATCCGCCGGGCGAACCGGGCGGCGAATGGGTGCCGCATCCGCACGGTCTGCGGCACGCCGAGGAGCTTGTCCGGCTCATCCGCGGCTCAGGTGACTTCTGCGTGGGCGTCGCCGCGTTTCCTGAGGGCCACCTCAGGTCGCGGAGCTGGGAGTCTGACGTGGACTTCTTCGTCGCCAAAGTCCGGGCCGGCGCGGACTTCGCGATCACTCAGATGTTCTTCCATGCCGAGGACTACCTGCGGCTGCGGGATGCGGTCGTAGCGCGCGGCTGCGACGTGCCGATCATCCCCGGCATCATGCCGATCATCAGCGTTCCGGGCATCGAGCGAGCGGTCGCGCTGTCAGGCTGTCGCTTCCCGCCAGACCTGGCCGACGACCTGCGGGCGCACGCCGATGACAAGTCGGCCGTGCGCAAGATCGGCGTCGAGTTCGCCGCTGGTTTGTGCGAGAGGCTGCTGGCCGAAGGCGTTCCCGGGCTGCACTTCTACACCCTCAACGGGTCGCGGGCCACCCGCGAGATCTACCAGGTGCTCGGCCTGGGATCGGCTGCTGGCTAGCCGCCGGGCTGCCCCGGCGTGCCGTCGCCGAGTAGCGGAAGCCCGGCTCCCATGACTGCGTAAGGGGGGCCGCCGCCGGGGAACACGAAGCCGGTCAGCAGATCGCCAAATCCGAGGCTCCGGTAGAGCCGCCGCGCTGGCGTCTGCGCATCGCGGGTAGACAGCACCGCGGTGCGCTCAATCCGGCGAGCCGTCAGGGTCAGCATCATCCGTCGGCCGATCCGGCGGGCCTGATACTCCGGATGTACGTGCACCTCCGCGATCTCGAGCACGTCGTCGAGCCAGTCGCCGGCCGTGCGCAGGCCGGCCGCAGCTGAGATCCCGGCTCGCACGACGTCGTGCCACCACTGGCCCGGCACGCCGCGGAAGGCATAGCTGAATGCGACTACCCGGCCTGCCGGGCCCGCGGTGACGGCGAGGGCGCGGAAGTCCGGGCTGCCGGAGTGCCTCTCCATGATCGCACGCCGGGAGGGAAGCTCCGCAGGATCGGCGCCCATCGCAGCCGCATAGATGGTGAGGAAGTCATCGATTGTCGCGAGGAAGTCGGACCGGTTCAGCTCGCCGATGGCGATGGCGTCCTGCACCTGCACAGCCTAGCGGCGGCAGGCACCAGCCGCGCGGCAGCGACGGCGACCGTTTGTCAGACCCTCCATATACGTTCGAACCCATCAGTCAGGAGTAGACAGCTCGACGAATATATGTTCGAATAATGGTGTGCGGCAATCCGCCGGGATCCATTCCCGGCAGCTTGCTCCGGCCGGGTGAGGTGTGGGGAAGCGCCCCGCCCGGCCGCGCACAGCGTGAAGGAGTAGCGATGAGCTCGATCGTTGAGGTCAGGCCGGCGCGGCAGTGCCGGCTTGCACCTTCGGCCGTGGCCCTGGTGGAGTCGGCCCGGCACGGCCTCGCTTCGGCGCAGGACGAGCCGACACCCGCCGCTCGCTATGTCGGTGCGCACCTGGCTGCGCTCCGGGCGGCGGCTGCAGTCGTGGCCGCGAGGGCTGAGCCGCCGGGCAGCCGCCGCGGCCGGCCGAAGAGTGTCTGGGAGCTGCTGCCGAAGGTCGAGCCGACGCTGCGTGAGTGGGCCGCGTTCTTCGCGGCGAGCGCCGCCAAGCGCGCGGCCGCGGAGGCCGGGCTGCCGCGCGCGGTCAGCGCCCGCGAGGCTGATGATCTGCTGCGAGACGCCGGAACTTTTGTCACGCTGGCCGAGGGTGCCCTCGGCATGCCTGCCGGCCAGGAGTTGCTGCCGCTGCCGACGGCCGGCTGAGCAAGCCGCGCCCGGCGCCCGCCTTCGCGGGGCCGGGCCGGCCTGCCAGTGCTAGAACGACTCGATCGCGCTGCGCGCGTCGGAGTCGAGGATTCCCCAGGTGATCAACTCTTCTGTCAGATCCGCGGGGGACTTGTCATAAATGACGGCAAGCGAGCGCAGGTCCTCAGAGCGGATCGACAGCACCCGGCCGTTGTAGTCCCCACGCTGGCTCTGGATGGTGGCCACGTAGCGCGCCAGCGGGCCCGCCTTGTCCTTGGGCAGCGTGGCCATGCGCTCCAGGTCGATCACAAGCTTCGGGGCGGGGGCGAGCACCGCGGGCAGCACGTCGCCGGGCAGCAGCTCCGAAACCGGCACGCCATAGAACTCGGCCAGCTCGGCAAGCTTCTGAACGGTCACGGACCGGTCGCCGCGCTCGTAAGACCCAACAACGACAGCCTTCCACCGGCCACGGGACTTCTCCTCGACGCCGTGCAGCGAAAGCCCCTGCTGGGTGCGAATGGCGCGCAGTCTCGCACCCAGGGTCTTGGCGTAATCAGATGCCATCGTGACGGCTCCCTAGCCTGTCGTAGCTGAAAGTAACGGTTACGGACAGTGACGGTAGAGCCGCCAGCGCGCACGGTCAAGCCGAATAGCAAAAACCGGATGAACGTGTGCGCCTCACCGCATCCCCGTCAAGTTCATCGGGCCTGCGGCAACCCTCCCGGCGGACTGCCGGAATCCGCGTCTCTGCCGGCGATTGGGCGATCCCCCGCCACGGCACCGCCGCGTCTCAGTACCAGGACTAAACTTAACATACTGTGACTTAAATCACTGCTTCGTGATCGTCTGGCTCGGTAATCACGATCCGTGATCACCGAGGCCCGCCTCCGGCCAACGGCGTGATGGGATCCCTGCGGCCCATAGAGGGGCAGCAAATTAACCAACGTGGCCCTTCGAGGTCGGCGCGGTGGCGGGCCTCGCCGGACCCTGCTGATACGGTGAGGCGGACAGACGTCCTTTAAGCCCCGTCCGGTGAGGCGGGAAAGGAGGTCCTTGTGACGCATGCACTCGATGGCGTCGGCGCCAGCGCGGCCGCCACTAGCGGGCAGCCCCAGCGACGGCTAGCGCCGCTGGCCGAGAGCAAGATCGTGCTCGAGGCGGGCGAGATTGGCCGCGCGCTCACCAGGATCGCGCATGAAATCCTCGAGCGCACCGACGGAGCTCGCGACGTGGTCCTGCTGGGCATCCCGACCAGGGGAGTCCCGCTGGCCCAGCGGCTCGCTGCCAGACTCAGCCAGGTCGAAGGGCGTCCAGCGCCAGCTGGCTCGCTCGACATCACCATGTACCGAGACGACCTGCGGCTGCGCCCGGCCCGCGCGCTCGGTCACACCGACGTACCCGCGTCAGGGATCGATGGCAAGGTCGTCGTGCTCGTCGACGACGTGCTCTACTCGGGCCGGACGGTCCGGGCAGCGCTCGACGCGCTCAGCGACCTCGGCCGGCCGCGCATCGTCCAGCTCGCTGTGCTGGTCGACCGCGGCCACCGCGAGCTGCCGATCCGGGCCGACTACGTGGGCAAGAATCTGCCGACAAGTCAGCGCGAGGTCGTTCAGGTGCTGCTGACGGAAGCCGACGGCCAGGACGCGGTGATGCTGGGAGAGGCGGTTGCCCGGTGAACCGGCACCTGATCTCCGCGGGGGAGCTCAGCCGCGACGACGCCCTGCTGATCCTCGACACGGCAGAGGAACTAGCCCACGCAGCGGACCGGCCGATCAGGAAGCTCCCGACGTTGCGCGGCCGGACGGTGGTCAACCTCTTCTACGAGGACTCCACGCGCACGCGGATCTCCTTCGAGGCCGCAGCCAAGCGGCTGTCCGCCGACGTGATCAACTTCTCGGCGAAGGGGTCGAGCGTCGCCAAGGGCGAGAGCCTCAAGGACACCGCGCTGACGCTCGAGGCGATGGGAGCCGACGCGGTCGTGATCCGGCACCAGGCATCCGGCGCACCGCACCGGCTGGCCGGCTGGGTGCGCGGCAGCGTGGTCAATGCCGGGGACGGCACGCACGAGCACCCGACCCAGGCGCTGCTGGACGCTTTCACCATGCGGCGCAGGCTCGGCCACCTTGAGGGACTGCGGGTGGCGATCGTCGGCGACGTCCTGCACAGCCGGGTGGCCAGGTCTAACGTCCTGCTACTCCGGACGCTTGGTGCTGAGGTAACGCTGGTCGCGCCCCCGACTCTGCTGCCGGTCGCGGTGTCGAGCTGGCCGTGCGAGGTGAGCTACGACTTCTCAGCCGCGCTGCCGAAGACGGACGTGGTGATGATGCTCAGGGTCCAGGCGGAACGCATGAATGCCGCGTACTTCCCGACGGTGCGCGAGTACAGCCGGCGCTACGGGCTCGACGCGGCGCGGCTCGCGCTGCTACCGGAGCACGCCATCGTCATGCACCCGGGTCCGATGAACCGCGGCGTCGAGATCGCCGCCGAGGTAGCCGACTCGCCCCGGTCGACCATCGTCGAGCAGGTTGCCAACGGGGTCAGCGTCCGGATGGCCGTTCTTTACCTACTCCTCGGGGGTGCCGTGACAGAGCCGGCCGGCGTGGCCGAGCCGGCGGAGGCCGGCAGATGACCGGCGCAGCGGGCCGCAGCTGGCTGATCAGGGGCGCCCGGCCACTGGCCGGGCCCGCCACGGACCTGCTGATCAGCGACGGCGTCATCACCGAGACCGGTGCACGGCTCAGCGCGCCCGGCGCGCAGGTCCTGGACGCTACCGGGCTCATCGCCCTGCCGGGCCTGGTAGACCTGCATACCCACCTGCGCGAGCCGGGCCGCGAGGACGCCGAGACGGTAGCGAGCGGAACCGCGGCGGCGGCGCTCGGGGGATACACGGCGGTGCACGCGATGGCCAACACCGACCCCGTCGCCGACACCGCCGGAGTAGTCGAGCAGATCTGGCGGCTCGGCCGCGAGGCAGGTCACTGTGACGTGCAGCCCATCGGCGCGGTCACGGCCGGCCTGCAGGGCAGCCGGCTGGCCGAGCTCGGGGCGATGGCGGACTCTGCCGCGCGGGTCCGGGTGTTCTCCGACGACGGCCGGTGCGTGTCGGACGCGGTGCTCATGCGCCGGGCGCTCGAATACGTCAAGGCCTTTGACGGCGTGATCGCCCAGCACGCGCAGGAGCCGCGCCTCACCGAGGGCGCGCAGGTCAACGAGGGCGAGGTGTCCGGCGTCATCGGCCTGGCCGGCTGGCCGGCCGTCGCGGAGGAGGCGATCATCGCCAGGGACTGCCTGCTGGCCGCCCACGTCGGGTCGGCGCTGCACGTCTGCCACGTCTCCACGGCGGGCTCGGTGGAGATCATCCGGTGGGCCAAGTCCAAGGGCTGGCGGGTTACCGCCGAGGTGACCCCGCATCACCTGCTGCTGACCGACGCCCTCGCCGCCAGCTACGACCCGGTCTACAAGGTGAACCCACCGCTGCGGACCCAGGCCGATGTCGACGCGCTGCGCCTGGGGCTGGCGGACGGCACGATCGACTGCGTCGCCACCGACCACGCGCCGCACCCGGTGGAGGACAAGGAAACCGAATGGCAGGCCGCCGCGTTCGGGATGACCGGCCTGGAAACCGCGCTGCGGGTTGTCCACGCGGCGATGGTCGAGACCGGCCACCTGGACTGGGCCGGCGTCGCCGACCGGATGTCTGTCCGCCCCGCCGCGATCGGCCGCCTGGACGGCAGCGCGGCACCCGACGGTGGCGGCGGCGGCGCCGCACCGGTACACGGCCGCCCGCTCACGGCCGGCTCGCCCGCCAACCTCGTGCTCTACGATGCGGCTGCGCGCGGCGTCGTAGACCCGGCGCAGCACGCCTCCCGCAGCCGGAACACCCCGTTCGCCGGGCTGGACCTGCCTGGCGAGGTCGTCGCCACCTTCCTGCGCGGAGAGCCGACCGTGCTCGACGGGAAGCTGGCCCGGTGAGCGCCCCGACGATGATTGCCGCGGACACCTCCGGCCGCCCGGCCGTGCTGGTCCTCGAGGACGGCACCGTTTTCCACGGCACCAGCTTCGGCGCCGAGGGCGAGACGTTCGGCGAGATGGTCTTCAACACCGGCATGACGGGCTACCAGGAGACCCTCACCGACCCTTCTTACGCCCGCCAGATCGTGGCGATGACCGCGCCGCACATCGGCAACACCGGCGTCAACGACACCGATCGCGAGTCGCGGCAGATCTGGGTCAGTGGGTATGTCGTTCGCGAGCCCGCGAGGCTGGCTTCCAGCTGGCGGGCCCAGCGCAGCCTGCAGGCCGAACTTGCGGCCCAGGGCGTCACCGGCATTGCGATGGCCGGCACCCGGGCGCTGACCAGGCACCTGCGCGACGCGGGCGCCATGCGCGCCGGGATCAGCACCGGCGCGACCGACGCCGAGGCGCTGCTGGCCCGCGTGCTGGCCAGTCCGCAGATGACCGGCGCCGATCTGGCCCGCGAGGTCAGCACGCCCGAGCCCTATGTCGTCAGGCCCCCGCAGGGCACGCCGGCGCGGTACCGGGTCGCCGCAGTGGACCTGGGCATCAAGGCAGCGACCCCTAGGTCGATGGCAGCGCTCGGCTGCGAGGTGCACGTGCTGCCGGCCACCTCGACCGCGGCCGACATCGCGGCCGCGAACCCGGACGGGGTGTTCTTCTCCAACGGCCCGGGCGATCCGGCCGCGATCGGCTACGCCGTCGAAGCCATGCGCGGCGTGCTGGCTGCCGGGCTTCCGCTGTTCGGCATCTGCCTCGGCAGCCAGGTACTCGGCCGCGCGCTCGGCCTGGACACCTACAAGCTGCGGTTCGGCCACCGCGGGCTCAACCAGCCTGTCCAGGACGTGCGCACCGGCAAGGTACAGATCACCAGCCACAACCACGGCTTCGCGGTCGCTGTGCCTGCCGGTGCGAGCCCTGGCGGGCTAGCACCGTCCGGCATGTTTAGCCCTGGGGGACGACCCCTCGTAGCCCACCGCAGTTTCGATACGGAGTTCGGGGCGGCGGAGATTACCCACGTCAACCTCAACGACGGCGTCGTCGAGGGACTGCGGCTGCTCGACGCTCCGGCCTTCAGCGTCCAGTACCACCCGGAGGCGGCGCCGGGACCGCACGACGCGTCCGGCTTGTTCGGGGAGTTCTGCGAGCTGATGGACGGTGCCAGGTGATCAGGAGCGGAACGGGCTTCCTCGTGGTGACCGAGAGCCCGGATGCCAGCTGCCACCACGAGCGGCCACGTTCCCCTCTGGTTCTCGGCTTGCGCGGAGGGGCCCATGCCTAGGCGCGCGGACCTGAACTCCGTGCTGGTCATCGGGTCCGGGCCGATCGTCATCGGGCAGGCGTGCGAGTTCGACTACTCGGGCACGCAGGCCTGCCGCGTGCTGCGCGCCGAGGGCATCCGGGTCAGCCTCGTGAACTCCAACCCGGCCACGATCATGACGGATCCGGAGTTCGCCGATGCGACCTACGTCGAGCCGATCACCCCGGACGTGCTGGCGAAGGTGATCGCGCGGGAGCGGCCGGACGCACTCCTGCCGACGCTCGGCGGCCAGACTGCGCTGAACGCCGCGGTCGCCCTGCATGACAACGGCACGCTGGCCAAGTACGGCGTCGAGCTGATCGGCGCGAGCATCCAGGCAATCCGGTCCGGGGAAGACCGCAGCGCCTTCAAGGAGATCGTCACCCGCGTCGGCGCCGAGGCGCCGCGCAGCGCGATCTGCCACGCGCTGGACGACGCGCGCGCGGCCGCCGCCGAGCTGGGCTTCCCGGTCATCGTGCGGCCGTCCTTCACGCTGGGCGGCACCGGGTCCGGGATCGCGCGGTCGTCCGCTGACCTGGGCCGGATCGTCGGCGCGGGCCTGGACGCGAGCCCCGTCACCGAGGTGCTGCTCGAGGAGTCGGTGCTCGGCTGGAAGGAGTTCGAGCTCGAGCTGATGCGCGACAAGAACGACAACGTCGTCATCGTCTGCTCGATCGAGAACATCGACCCGATGGGGGTGCACACGGGTGACTCGGTCACCGTCGCTCCGGCGATGACCCTGACCGACCGCGAGTACCAGCACATGCGGGACGTGGCCATCGCGGTGGCCAGGGCCGTGGGCGTGGACACCGGGGGCTGCAACATTCAGTTCGCGGTGCACCCCGCCACCGGCCGGATGGTCGTCATCGAGATGAACCCGCGGGTCTCGCGGTCCAGCGCCCTGGCGTCAAAAGCGACCGGGTTCCCGATCGCCAAGATCGCGGCGCGGCTCGCCGTCGGCTACACCCTGGACGAGATCCGCAATGACATCACGGGGGAGACCCCGGCCAGCTTCGAGCCGTCGCTCGACTACGTCGTGGTCAAGGTGCCGCGATTTGCCTTCGAGAAGTTCCCTGGCGCCGACCCGGTACTGACCACGCACATGAAGTCGGTGGGCGAGGCGATGGCGATCGGCGGCACCTTCGCCGAGGCGCTGCAGAAGGCCCTGCGATCACTGGAGCAACGCGGCGCCTCGCTGTCCTGGGCGTCCCCGCCGGGGGACAAGCAGACGCTGCTGGCGCAGGTTGCCGTGCCGCACGACGGGCGGCTGGCGACCGTGCATCAGGCGCTGCGCGCCGGTGCCACGGTCGCCGAGGTCGCGGAGGCTAGCTCCATCGACCCGTGGTTCGTCGACCAGATCGCTGCGATCGAGGAGCACGCCCGGCGGATCGCCGCGGACGGGGTCGGAGTGGGCGGGCCGGCCACGGCCAGGGCGCTGGCCCGGGCGAAGTCGATGGGATTCTCCGACGCTCAGCTCGGGGAGCTGCTGCGGATGCCGGAAGCCGCGGTCCGGCGCCTGCGCGGCGAGCTGGGAGTGCGGCCGGTGTATCACACGGTCGACACGTGCGCGGCCGAGTTCGCGGCGCGGACACCGTATCTGTACTCCACCTATGACCTGGAATCTGAGGTGCCGGGCGGGTCACAGCCGAAGGTCATCATCCTCGGCAGCGGGCCGAACCGGATCGGCCAGGGCATCGAGTTCGACTACGCGTGCGTCCATGCCTCGTTTGCGCTGGCCGAGGCCGGCTACGAGACGGTCATGGTCAACTGCAACCCCGAGACCGTGTCGACCGACTACGACACCTCTGGCCGGCTGTACTTCGAGCCGCTGACCCTGGAGGACGTGCTCGAGGTGGTGCGGGCCGAGCAGGCGGCAGGCCCAGTCGCCGGTGTGATCGTGCAGCTCGGCGGGCAGACGCCGCTCGGCCTGGCCGCGGCGCTGGAGGCCGAGGGCGTCCCCATCGTCGGGACCTCCCCGGCCGCCATCAACCTGGCCGAGGACCGCGGCGAGTTCGGCTCGGTGCTCGCTGCGGCGGGCCTGCTGGCGCCCCGGTACGGAACCGCGACCTCGGTGGGCGAGGCCGAGGGGGTCGCGCACGAGATCGGCTACCCGGTCCTGGTCCGGCCGTCATACGTGCTCGGCGGCCGCGGTATGGAGATCGTCTACGACGACTCCTCGCTCGCGGATTACGTCAGCCGCGCGACCGAGGCGTCGCCCGAGCATCCGGTGCTCATCGACCGGTTCCTGGACGACGCGATCGAGATCGACGTGGACGCCTTGTACGACGGGGGCGAGCTTTTCCTCGGCGGGGTGATGGAGCACATCGAGGAGGCCGGGATCCACTCCGGTGACTCAGCGTGCGCGCTGCCGCCGATCACGCTGAGCCAGGACGACATCGGGCTGATCCGGTCCTCTACCGAGGCGATCGCGCGCGGAGTGGGCGTGCTCGGCCTGCTCAACGTGCAGTACGCGATGGCCGCCGGTGTCCTGTACGTCCTGGAGGCCAACCCGCGAGCGTCGCGGACGGTGCCGTTCGTTTCTAAGGCGACAGCCGTGCCGCTGGCTAAGGCCGCTGCCCGGATCATGCTGGGCGCGTCGATCGCGTCGCTGCGCGCGGAGGGGCTGCTGCCCGGTTCCGGGGACGGCGGGACACTGCCGCTGGATTCGCCGATCGCGGTGAAGGAAGTCGTGCTGCCGTTCGCGCGGTTCGCCGACGCCAGCGGCGCGGGCGTCGACACCGTACTCGGACCCGAGATGCGCTCCACCGGCGAGGTGATGGGCATCGACGAGGTGTTCGGCACGGCGTACGCCAAGTCGCAGGCCGCCGCGTACGGGTCGCTGCCGGTCAAGGGACGGGCGTTCGTGACGGTGGCGGGCAAGGACAAGCGCTCCATGATCTTTCCCGTCAAGCGTCTGGCGGAGCTCGGTTTCGAGATCTGGGCGACTCGCGGAACCGGAGAGGTACTGCGCAGAAACGGCGTCCGTGCCACTATCGTCCGTAAACACAGCGACGGGCCTGGCCCGGACGGCGAGCCGACGATCGTGGAGCGGATCCTCGACGGCCAGGTCGACCTGATCGTGAACACCCCGTTCGGCGGCCCGGCGCAGCGCGGGTTCCGGCGGGACGGGTACGAGATCCGGACAGCGGCGGTCCGGCGGGCTATTCCGTGCATCACCACGGTGCAGGGTCTGTGGGCAGCCGTGCAGGGCATCGAGGCGATTGGCAGGGACGAGGTGGGTGTGCGGTCGCTGCAAGAGCACGCCGCCCGCCTGCGCGCCGCGGCGGGGGATCGCGGTCCCGGACCTGATGGGCGGGAGGACCCCGGGCGAGCACAGCACGGGACGACATGACACAGAGCGACATGCCGGACTCGCAGGCCGGCCCGGTACAGGTTCGCGGGACAGTGCTGACGGTCCGACGGGTCGACGCCTACCACGCAATGACCCTGGTCGCGCCTGCGGTGGCGGCCCGGTTCCGGCCCGGTCAGTTCATCTGCCTGGCGGTCGGCGGCCCGGACACCTCGATGATGCTGAGCCGGGCCTTTTCCATCCACGATGTGCGCGCGGACCACGGCGGAACGGTGGAGTTCGTGTTCGCGATGCGCGGCCGTGGCACCCAGTGGCTGGCCGAGCGGCGGGCCAGGGACGTGCTGGACGCGGTCGGCCCGCTCGGCCGTCCATTCCCGCTGCCGCGCGATCCGGTGAACTGCCTGCTCGTGGGCGGCGGGTACGGCAGCGCGCCGCTTTTCTCGCTGGCCGCGCGGCTGCGCGAGCGCCGGTGCGAGGTTGACTTCCTGCTCGGCGCCGCGAGCGGTGACGGGGTGTTCGGCGCGCTGACCGCGCGCCGCACCGGGCGGCTGGCGACCATCACGACCGAGGACGGCTCGCTGGGCAGCCGCGGGCTCGTGACCGACATGCTGGATCAGGCCATCCACGACGGGCGGACGGATGTTATCTACGCGTGCGGCCCGATGCCGATGCTGCGTCAGGTCACCGTGCTGGCCCGCCGCTACGACATCCCCGTGCAGGTGGCGGTCGAGGAAGCCATGGCGTGCGGAACCGGCGTGTGCATGACCTGCGTGCTGCCGGTCACCGGGTCGGACGGGATCACCCGGATGACCCGGTCCTGTGTGGACGGGCCGGTGTTCCGCGGCGAGCAGGTCCGCTGGGATGACATCGGCACGATCCCGTTCGATGCCTTTGGCGCGCCGGGGTGGGAGGCGCGGCCGCGCCGGGCTGCACAGACGAGCAAGGGCACCGCGCAAGTCGCCGCTGGCCCGCCAGACGGCTCGGGCTCCGGTTCCGGTGCGACCGACCCTCGTGCTGACGGAAGCCGGGATTCCGACGGATCAGGCGCCCCGGCCGGCGGGCCGGCTGACGTCGCGCAGGCTGACGTCGCGCAGGCTGAGGGTGCGCCCGCCAGCGGGCTACAGAAGGCCCGGCCAGCGAGGACGTCGGCGGCGAGGTCCGCGGGAGCGCGCGGGCGGGCCGCCAGAAGGCAGGGTCATGGCGGTTGACCTGCGGTCCAGGCTCGGCCACGTCGAGTTGCCCAACCCGATCATGACCGCGTCCGGGTGCGCCGGGGCAGGCCGCGAGCTTGCCCAGTTCATGGATGTGTCCAGGATCGGCGCCTTCGTCACCAAATCGGTCATGCTGGGTCCGCGATCTGGACGGCCGACGCCGCGGATGGCAGAAACGCCGAGCGGGATGCTCAACTCGATCGGACTGCAGGGTCCCGGCGTCGACGCCTTTCTGCAGCGAGACCTGCCCTGGCTGCTGTCCCGCGGGGCGAGGGCAGTGGTCTCGATCGCGGGCAGCACGGTAGCGGAGTACGCCGAGCTGGCCGCGCGCCTGTCGGATGCCGCCGGGGTGACCGCGATCGAGGTCAACATCTCCTGCCCGAACGTGGAGCATCGCGGCCTGATGTTCGCGGCCAGCCCGGACGACTCCGCTGCGGTGATCGAGGCAGTCCGCGGCCAGGCGCGGTACGACCTTCCCGTCTTCGCCAAGCTGTCCCCTGACGTCACCGACATCGTCGCCGTCGCCAAGGCGTCCGTGTCGGCCGGAGCCGATGGCCTGTCGCTGATCAACACCCTGCTCGGGATGGTCATCGACACCGACACGATGCGGCCGCACCTGGCCGGGCTGACGGGCGGGCTGTCCGGGCCGGCCGTCAGGCCGATCGCGGTCCGCTGCATCTGGCAGGTCAGGGAGGCGCTGCCCGGCATCCCGATCATCGGCATGGGAGGCGTGCGGACCGGGCAGGACGCGCTGGAGCTTATCCTTGCGGGCGCCTCCATGGTGAGCGTGGGCACAACCCTCTTCCACGACCCGTCGGCGTGCCTGCGGATACTGCGCGAGCTTGAAGAGGAGCTGACGGTGCGCGGCGTCGAGCGGGTAGCCGACGTCGTCGGGCTCGCCCAGCAGTCAAGCGCCGTGACCCGTGCCCTGAGCCCGAACGTCAGAGCGAGGAGGACCTTATGGCCGGCCAAGCACCCATAGCCGTTGCGCTCGATGCGCCGGACCTGGAGACCGCCGCCCGCTGGGCCGCGCTCGTCGCGCCGCACGTCAGCGTGCTGAAGATCGGGCTGGAACTCTACTTGCGGTACGGGCCGGACGTGGTGGCGTCGGTTCGCGGCGCGAGCGGGGCGCACATCTTTCTCGACCTGAAACTGCACGACATCCCGGCTACGGTGGCCGGCGCGGCGCGCGCCGTGGCGAGGCTCCGGCCGTCCCTGCTGACGGTGCACGCGGCGGCCGGCTCCGCCGCCATCCGGGCCGCGTCGGAGGCGATCCCGGCGGCGAGGATCGTCGCCGTGACGGTCCTGACGTCGCTGTCGGAGGCAGACCTCGGTCATGTCGGGCTTGCCGGGCCGGTCAGCGACGCAGCGCGGCGGCTGGCGGTGCTGGCAGTCGAGGCCGGCGCGCGGGGCCTGGTCTGCTCACCGCATGAGGTAGCGGCAGTACGGGCCGAGGTCGGCGACGACATCATGCTGATCACGCCGGGAGTGCGGCCGGCTGGCGCCGCGGCGGATGACCAGGCTCGGGTCGCTACCCCGGAGGAGGCGCTCCGCTCGGGTGCCGACCTCCTCGTCATTGGCCGGCCCATCACCGGGGCAGCTGATCCGGGCGCGGCAGCGGCGGCGATCGCGGCATCGCTGCGCCGCGCTGAGGCCATGGCGCGCCGCTAGCGAGGCCTCTCTCGAGACCGCACCGGGCACTGGCCGGCCGGCGCTGGCGTTCGCCTGGCCGGCCGCAGGTGACCGGCGCGGCCCTGGCGCCGCGAACTCTGCCGCAGGTCCGGCTGCGATGCCGCGTTCGCCCTGGTCAAAGGGTGACTGGCGGGCCGGAACCAGGCGCCGGCTCAGTCCATGCTCGGCTTCGCGGTCCTGGTGATACTGCTCGGCGAATCTTCCATCGCCAGCCGGGCTTGTTGCTGTGCTGCCCGGCAGGCGCTACGTACCATCCGGTCGGTATGTGTACCCGAGGGGAGCAGGGCGCAGAACAGCAAAGGGGGGAGTCCCATGGTCATGTTCGTCGCTTATCCCTGGCCTGCACCGTCGGCAAATGTCTATCCTGCGGGACTTAAACCGCCCGCGGTCGGCACGGACCCGGCCGACGCCATGGCGGAGACCGGCACACTCCGTGGCCGGCAGGTCGCGGAGATTGTTGGCTGGACTCGCCGGGAGCGGCTGCGCCTGTTGTGGTACCGGCTCCGCCTGGCCGCCGGCGCCGGCCACCGCGGTTCCCGCCGGGCTCAGCAGCCGCGGCTGAAGCTGCCGTAGACCGGACTCACTCGTCGGCAGCCCTCCGCCGGAGTCCCATACGGCCTGAAAGTGTCGCTGACACCTCTCTTCGGGAGTGGATGTCACCATCGTGCCCTTCCGGATCCTCGGCAAGTGCGGCCTGCACCTGTTGTATTGGTGCAGCTAGCGCCCTGCGATGTGTCGCAGAAATGCCGGAAAACCTTGCGCGACCTGCGCAAATGCAATTACTCTGAGTGCACAGTTATGCTACGTAGCGTCATATTGGTTAATTTGTGTATGCCCAAACTGAGGTTCTCGTTGCCGACGCGGGCCGAACTCGCTAGTTTCCCCTCGCGGAGCGACTTTTTCGATACGAAACCCGAGGTGACCTCGCGTGGCTCTTCCTCCACTTACTCCCGAGCAGCGGGCAGCGGCGCTTGAGAAGGCGGCCCAGGCTCGCAAGGATCGTGCGGAAGTAAAGAGCAGGCTCAAGCACGGCTCGACCACGCTGCCCCAGGTGCTCAAGGAGGGGCAGTCCGACGACGTAGTGGGCAAGATGAAGGTGTCGGCGCTGCTGGAGTCGATGCCGGGCGTCGGCAAGGTCCGCGCCAAGCAGATCATGGAGCGACTGGGCATCGCCGAGTCCCGGCGCGTCCGCGGCCTGGGAGCGAACCAGCGCAGCGCGCTCGAGACAGAATTCGGCGCCGAGATCTGACGGGGCACCAGCCCAGATCGACGAGAACCGACTGAGGAGGGGCCGCGGGAGACATGCTGGCAGCCGAGTCGCGCCGGGTCCGCCGCGGCCCTCCCGCGCCGGCGCAGCTGACCGTCCTGTCGGGACCATCCGGGGTCGGCAAGAGCACGGTCGTCGCGCGGCTGCGCGCGGATTGCCCCGCGATATGGCAATCGATCTCGGTCACTACCCGGCGGCCGCGGCCGGGTGAAATGAGCGGCCGGGAATATCACTTCGTTTCCGAGCCCGAATTCGACGCCATGGCCGAGCAGGGCGAGCTACTCGAGTCGGCACGGTTCGCTGGCTATCGTTACGGCACGCCGCGCTTGCCCGTCGAAGAGAAGGTCGGATTCGGAAAGCCGGCACTGCTGGAGATCGACGTGGCTGGCGCCCGTCAGGTCCGGGCCGTCGCGCCAGGTGCCCTGCTGATTTTCCTGGCGCCGCCCTCCTGGGCGGAGCTGGAGCGCAGGCTCGTCAGCAGGAACACCGAGTCCCCCGACAAGGTGGCGCGACGCCTCGAGGCCGCGAAGGGCGAGCTCGCGGCCGAAGACGAGTTCGACATCACCCTGGTGAATACGTCGGTCGAGGATGTCTGCGCGCAGCTGGTAGCCTTGATTCTCGGTCAGGATGTCAATGTGGCACCTGGCAATGCCCGGCAGGGCAGTAATTGCAATTGGGAGCTGGAAGGCACACGGTGGCAGCGACTCCGGCCGTAGAAGGCATCATCAACCCGCCGATCGACGACCTGCTCGACGTCGTTGACAGCAAGTACGCGCTGGTAATCATGGCGTCCAAGCGCGCCCGGCAGATCAACGCCTACTATGCCCAGCTCGGCGAGGGCCTGCTCGAGTACGTCGGCCCGCTGGTGGAGACCAGGGTCCAGGAAAAGCCGCTGTCGATCGCGCTCCGCGAGGTCAGCGAGCGACTGCTCAGCGCCGAGACGCCTGAGCAGGCCTGACTCTGATCCTGCGCACCGGTGCGCATTGTCCTCGGCGTGTCCGCCGGGATCGCGGCCTACAAGGCATGTGAGCTGCTTCGCCTGCTGACCGAGCACGGTCACCGGGTGCGGGTCGTGCCGACCCCGGCTGCACTGAATTTCGTGGGCGCCGCCACCTGGGCCGCGCTGTCCGGCCAGCCTGTCGAAACCAGCCCCTGGGAGTCCGTCCAGGAGGTGCCCCATGTCCGCCTCGGCCAGGAGGCTGACCTGGTCATGGTCGTTCCGGCGACCGCTGACCTGCTCGCCCGCGCGGTCGCCGGGATGTCCGACGACCTGCTGACGGCCGTACTGCTGACCGCGCGCTGCCCGGTTATCTTCGCGCCTGCCATGCACACCGAGATGTGGGAGCACGCCGCCACCCGGGCCAACGTCGCCGCGCTCCGCGAGCGCGGCTGCATCGTGCTCGACCCGGCGTCAGGCCGACTGACCGGCGCCGACGCCGGGCCCGGCCTGCTGTCCGAGCCGGCCGAGCTGTTCGCGGTTGCCCAGCGCGTGCTGAGCCGCGGCACCGGGGCGCTTGCCGACCTCGCCGGACGCACCTTTGTGATCTCGGCAGGCGGCACCAGGGAAGAGCTGGACCCGGTCCGCTACCTCGGCAACTGGTCCTCGGGCAGGCAGGGCTACGCGCTGGCGCGCACGGCGGCCAGTCGCGGCGCCGCGGTCACTCTCGTCGCGGCCAACACCGAGCTGCCTGAACCGGCAGGAGTGCACGTGGTCCGGGTCACCTCGGCGGCTCAGCTGCGGGAGACGGTGCTCGCTACGGCGCCTGGCGCGGATGCGATCGTGATGGCAGCCGCGGTGGCCGACTTCCGGCCGGCTGTAAGGAGCGAGGCAAAGATCAAGAAGACGGAGGCTGCGCCGGACCCCATCGTGCTGGCACGGAACCCGGACATCGTCCGTGACCTGGTCGCGGCTAGGCAGCGACCAGGGCAGCTGATCGTCGGGTTCGCGGCGGAGACCGGGGACGTCCTGGCGAACGGCCGGGAGAAGCTAGCGCGGAAGGGCTGCGACATCCTCGTCGTCAACCAGGTGGGAAACGGGCTGGCTTTCGGGACTGCCGATAACGAGGTCACGGTGCTAGGCGCCGATGGCACCGAAATCAAGCTGCCGAAGGCAGCGAAGGACGAAATCGCTGACCAGATCTGGGATATCGTCGCAGGCAGGCTCCCGGCTCTAGCGCGGTAGGGTGCCGTCGTCGGGGGGACGCGCACCGCTACAATTCCGCGAAGCCGGTCGGCAGTCCGCCGCCGTCAGACAAGTCCCCGTCAGAGAAAGGTGTCGCGTGGCACGCCGTCTGTTTACTTCCGAGTCCGTCACCGAGGGCCATCCCGACAAGATGGCGGATCAGATCAGCGACGCCATCCTGGACGCCATGCTCAAGGACGACCAGCGCAGCCGGGTCGCGGTCGAGACGCTCATCACGACCGGTCAGGTGCATGTGGCAGGCGAGGTGACGACCGACACTTACGTCGATATCCCCGGCATCATCCGGGAGAAGATCCTGGAAATCGGCTACGACTCCTCAGGCAAGGGCTTTGACGGTGCCACCTGCGGAGTGCAGGTCTCCATCGGCTCACAGTCGCCAGACATTGCCCAGGGGGTCGGCGAGGCTGTCGAGCTCCGTGAGGGCGAAGGCGCCGACGAGCTCGACCGGCAGGGCGCCGGTGACCAGGGTCTCATGTTCGGCTACGCCTGCCGGGACACGCCGGAGCTGATGCCGCTGCCGATCACCCTGGCGCACCGGCTGGCGAGGAGGCTTTCGCAGGTCCGGCGAAGCGGGGACGTGCCCTACATTCGCCCGGACGGCAAGACTCAGGTCACCATCGAGTACTCCGGGGACACTGCGGTGCGCCTCGACACGGTGGTGGTCTCCACGCAGCACGCTCCGGCCATTGACCTGGCAGGCCTGCTCACGCCTGACATTCGCGAGCACGTCGTCGAGCCAGTGCTGGCAGGCCTCGACCTGGACACCGCTGGCTACCGGCTGCTGGTGAATCCCACGGGCAGGTTCGAGATCGGCGGCCCCATGGGCGACGCCGGCCTGACCGGCCGCAAGATCATCATCGACACCTACGGCGGCATGGCCCGGCACGGCGGGGGCGCGTTCTCCGGCAAGGACCCGTCCAAGGTGGACCGCAGCGCGGCCTACGCAATGCGGTGGGTGGCCAAGAACGTTGTGGCTGCTGGGCTCGCTGACCGGTGCGAGGCGCAGGTGGCCTATGCCATCGGCAAGGCGAAGCCAGTGGGGCTTTTCGTCGAGTGCTTCGGCACTGAGCGGGTCAGCGTCGAGCGGATTCAGGACGCGGTGCTCTCGGTGTTCGACCTGCGACCGGCGGCGATCATCCGGGATCTGGACCTGCTCAGGCCGATCTACGCGCAGACGGCTGCCTACGGACATTTTGGCCGAGAAGAGCCGGACTTCTCCTGGGAGCGCACTGATCGGGCCGGCGCCCTCAGGTCTGCCGCTGGCCTGTAAGCACGCCAATCCGCGTGCACCGCGGCCGGTGGCGAATTGGCTAATGTGGAGTTATCCAGACATTCCTCTGGCATTGCCCTAGCATCGGGTCCGTTAGCTCCCATCTGATGCTGGCCTGGTGATCGATGTCGTCGTCCGACGGGACGGGTGCTGTTCGCAGGACGGTCGCTGAAGAGCCTGACGTCGCGGCATCAGCGGCCGGCGATGACGGGGACGAGGACGACCTCGCGGATCCCTGGTTCGCGCCCGGTCCCAAGACCGAGGCAGCGGAACCCGGCCCGCCCGGGGCAGCCGGCACCAGCGAGCAGGCTGCGTGGTTCCTGCCTGCCGGCCGGGCGGGACTGCTACCCGACTCGATCACGGAGTCCTCGGACGACACGGGTGCGATCCGGGTGGATCGGGCCGGGGCAGCTGAGGCTGCCGGCGCCCCGCCGTGGGGACCCGATGGCGCTTCGGGCGCAGCTGGGGAACCGCCGCCATGGGAGACCGGCCCGTGGCCCGGACCCGGCGAGGCAGCGGCGCAGCAGCCAGGACTCAGCGCGGCCCGTCCGGGCGCTGCCGAGCCTGCCGGGGGTGCCCTGGAGCCGGGCCGGGAGCGCCCGCAGCGCTCCCGCCTGATGATGGCGGGCGCCGCGGCGGTAGTTGTGCTGATCGTGGCGATCGTGGTGATAGTCGTCGTGACCTCGGGCGGTTCTGCATCCGGCTGCGCTACGTACCCAGCACCGGTCCGGCAGGCCTACGCACGCGCAATGAGCGACCTCAGCGGGCACGCCCCAGCCTCCGTGCAGGCCACGGACCTGGAACGGGCCGCGAGCCTGGCGAATTCGTCCGCGGCGGCGGCCGGGCAGATCACCGCGCGCACCGCGCTCTTCGCGATGGCGAGTGACCTGGACGAGGCGTACTCCGACCTCACGAAGCACCGGGCCATTACCTCAGACCTGCAGCAGCGGCTCACTGCAGACGGCACGGCGCTGCCCCGATCCTGCTAGGGCTCATGCCGGCCGCTGCGAGGCGCCCGTTACCGGCCCTGGGTGGTCAGAGCCTGGTGATAAGACTGACACCGTGTCGGTTCAGGCTGCCGTAGGGAGAGCCAGGGCTGGCCGGGCCGCCCGGCAGCCGGCGGCGGAGCTGCCGGTTGCGCGGGTAGCAGTCGACATCTCGCTCCCGCACCTGGATCGGCCCTTCGACTACCTGGTTCCGGCCACGATGGCAGCGACGGCTGTACCAGGTGCGCAGGTACGAGTCCGGTTTGCCGGTCAGCTCTGCAGCGGCTTCGTGCTCGACCGGACGGCCGAAAGCGAGCACACCGGCCGCCTGGGCTATCTCGAGCGGGTGATCGCGCCAGAGGCTGTCCTCACGCCCGAGCTCGCGTGCCTCGCCAGGGCCGTCGCCGACCGGTACGGCGGAACCATGGCTGACGTGCTGCGCCTGGCAATCCCGCCGCGGCATGCGGCGGCGAGCAAGGCGTCAGTGTCCCGCGGCCGACCCGCCGGTGACCACGCCGCGGACGGCAACCCGCGACCGGTGCCTCGAGTGCGAGCGGACACCAGCGCGGGAGCTGCTGCCGCGGCCGCCGCCGGCGGCGGGCCGTGGGACCAGTACCCGGACGGTCCGTCCTTCCTGGCTGCGCTGGCAGGAGGCCGGAGCCCCCGCGCGGTGTGGTCCGCCCTGTCCGGGCCCGGCTGGCCAGACCAGATAGCTGGTGCGGTCGCGGCGACAGCGCGGTCCGGCCGCGGCGCCGTGGTGGTCGTCCCAGATGCGCGCGACCTGCGCCGCGTCGACTCCGCGCTCGAGCGGCACCTCGGAGCTGGCCGGCACGTCGTGCTGTCGGCGAGCCTCGGCGCGGCTGAACGTTACCGGCGCTGGATCTCCGTTGCACGCGGTGAGGTGAGGGTAGTCGCGGGAACCAGGTCGGCCAGCTTTGCGCCGGTCGCTGACCTGGGCCTGGTAGTGCTCTGGGATGAGGGCGACGATCTGCACGCGGAGCCGCGGGCGCCGTACCCGCACGCCAGGGAGGTGCTCGCGCTGCGCGCCTACCTGACCCGGAGCGCAGCGCTCATCGGCGGATTCGCCAGGACCGCTGAGGCGGAGCTACTGATCTCGGCAGGGTGGGCTCGCCCGCTGACGTCAGACCGGGCCGCGCGCAGGCAGCTGGCCCCCGCTGTGCAGGCCTCGGGCACCGACGCGGAACTGGCCAGGGACCAGGCGGCGAGGTCCGCACGGCTGCCCAGCATCGCGCTGCGCACGGCCCGGGTAGCCCTCGAGTCCGGCCCGGTGCTCGTCCAGGTGCCGCGGCGCGGCTATCTCACCGCGGTCGCGTGCGAACGCTGCCATACCCGGGCACGCTGCGCCTGCGGCGGACCGGCCGAGCTGCCCGGCCCCGGCATGCCACTGCGCTGCGGGTGGTGCGGCTCGGCTATCGGCCGCGGCTGCCGCGCCTGCGGTCACGCGGGCCTGCGCGCGATGGTTACCGGTGCGCGGCGGACGGCCGAAGAACTGGGTCGCGCGCTCGGCCCGGCACCGGTGCGGACCTCGGGCGGTAGCGCGGTACTGGACGAGGTCGGGCCGGAGCCGGCCGTCATCGTCGCCACGCCCGGCGCGGAACCCGTCGCTCAGGGTGGCTACAGCGCCGCCATCCTGCTGGATGGCTGGGCGATGCTGGGCCTGCCGAGCCTGCGCGCGTCCGAGGAGGCGCTGCGGCGGTGGATGAACGCCGTCGCGCTGGTCCGGCCTGCCAGCCGCGGAGGCAGCGTCGTTGTCGTCGCCGGGGGTGAGCTGCCAGCTGTGCAGGCGCTGGTGCGCTGGGATCCGGCAACCTTCGCTGCCCGCGAGCTCGCGGAACGAGAAGAACTCAGACTGCCGCCAGCGACCAGGATGGCGAGCGTGACAGGGACGCCCGAGGCGGTGGAATCCCTGCTAGCGGTCGTCCGGCTGCCGCCAGGTGCGGAACTGCTCGGCCCGCTGCCGGTCACCGACCGGCGTGCCGGATCGCCGCAGGCCGCGATCCGGTACCTCCTGCGGGTGCCCCGGTCGCTGGGTCCGGAGCTGGCCACGGCACTGCGGGATGGGCAGGCGGTACGGAGCGCGGCGAAGGAACCGGGCAGCGTGCGTGTTCAGGTCGACCCGGCTGTGCTGATCTGACGAGCAGCCAATCAGGCCGTAGGGTAGCGGGGTGACCAACTCACCGGGCGGTCAGCGCGCCCGGCCGGCACCGGATCGCGGCAGGCCGGCCCAGACTCGCCGGGAGCGCGCCCGGATGCCGCCGGTGCGGCTTGCTCCCCGTGCCGAGCTGGCCGCGGCAGCCAGGGTTGTCCCGCTCCTGCGGGCGGCGCGGGAGCTGCGCGCCTGGATCGCGGCCAACCCGGAGGTTGCCCGCAGGGGCGTACTCGATGAGCACGACGAAGCCCGGGCCGCTGATGCGATGGAACTCAGCCCGGACGAGCTGACTGCGGCCTGGCAGGTAGTGGCGGCTACCCGGCCGGGTGCCGACCGGGATCAGCCCGCACCGGGCGCCGTTCCGCTCGCCTCAGCGCCCGATGAGGACGTACTGCACGAATGGGATACAGCGCTCGCGGCTCTGCTCGATCGTGAAGCCCTCGACGGCCTCGCCACGGCGCTGTACACGGTGGGGGCACCGGTCCGGATCGACGCGCTGTTCGACGCCTACTCGGCTGCCGCCGGGTCATCGGGCCGAGGCAGGCCGCAGCGGCGGGAGCCGACTGCGGATGACGCTGCCGATTTGTCCCGTGCCCTGGAGATCCTGGCCGACCTCGGCGTGGTCGAGCTCGGCACGGAGGAGACCACCGGCGGGCTGACCGTCGGGCTTTCGCCCCTCGGGGTGTGGGGCGTGCATCGCCGCCTCCTGACCCAGGGCTGGCATGTGCCGGTACTCGGAGCTGCGGAGCAGGCCGGCGCGGTCGGGCTGCTCACCATGCTGGCGAGCTGTGACGCCGAGGACGGCGAGTCGAGAATCAGCGCATGGCTCCTCGGCCGCCCGGCGCAGACGGCAGCAGCCGAGCTCATCGGTGCCGCAGCGGACGGAACACCGGGCCTGCGCGGCGCGGCATTTGCCGTGCTGGACCGCATCGGCCACGCGGCGGCCGCCGAGGTGCGGGCTGCGCTGCGCGAGCCACTGCTGCGCGCGCACGCTGCGGTGTGGCTGCATGAGCACGGCGAGGACGCCGACCTTGGCCCGGCGGACCGCGCCTGGCTGCTGGTCGACCTCGGGGCAGGTCTGCTCGAGGAGGCCGACCCGCGCGACGTGGTGGCTGAGCTGCTTCCGGACGTTGCCGCCGACGCGCAGGCCGAGATCGTGGCAGGACTTTGGGAGGTGAGTCACCCGGCCCTCATTGATCTGCTCACCACGCTGAGCGATCATCATCCGGAGCCATGCGTCGCCAGAGCGGCGCGTAAGGCTGCCTTCAAGGCCCGGTCGGCAGGCGCCGGTCAGCGCCTCGACACCCAGCCAACTGCCGGTTCGTAGACTTGGTCAGCCGCGTCGCCCGGTGTCGGGATGGCCGGCGCTGGCCCCGGGGAATGGCCCGAGCACCCCGCGCCCGTAGTGGCGCCCGCTCCTGGAGGACGTAGTGAGCATCCGACCCATCCGCGTGTTTGGCGATCCCGTGCTGCGCACCGCGGCGGACGCGGTGACCAGCTTCGACGCCGAGCTGCGGAAGCTGGTCAGGGATCTGGAGGACACAATGATGGACGCGCCCGGCGTCGGGCTCGCCGCCCCGCAGATCGGCGTCGGCCTGCGGGTGTTCAGCTACAACGTTGACGACGTGATCGGCCATCTGATCAACCCTGTCATGCGGCTTTCCGGTGAGGTCGTCGTCGACGAGGAAGGCTGCCTGTCATTTCCCGGCCTCGCCTATCCGACCGCCAGGTCGTTCGGCGTCGTCGCGACCGGATTCGACATGCACGGGGAGCCGGTTACCCTGGAGGGGACCGGGCAGCTGGCCAGGTGCGTTCAGCATGAGACCGACCACCTGGATGGCGTGCTGTTCATCGACCGTCTCGACCCCGCCCAGCGCAAGCTGGCCATGAAGGAAATCCGCGCAGCGGAGTGGTGGGGCGAGCCAGCGCCGGTCGTGAAAGTGTCTCCGCACCCCACACGCGGCAAGGTCTTCTAGCGCATGCGCCTGGTCTTTGCCGGCACGCCCGCCACTGCGGTTCCCACCCTGGAGGCGCTGCTGAAGTCCAGGCACGTTGTCACGGGGGTAATCACCAGGCCGGACGCCAAGTCCGGCCGCGGCCTGCAGAGGGCCCAAAGTCCCGTCGCGGCGCGCGCGGAGGAGGCAGGCATCGAGGTCCTCAGGCCGGAACGTCCGGGCGATCCGGAGTTCCTGGCCCGGCTCCGCCAGATCAGCCCGGACTGCTGCCCGGTCACCGCTTACGGCGCGCTGGTCCCGCAGGTCGCGCTCGACATCCCGGTGTCCGGCTGGATCAACCTGCACTTCTCGATCCTGCCGGCCTGGCGCGGCGCCGCGCCGGTGCAGCACGCCATCCTGCATGGCGACGACCTGACCGGCGCGACCACATTCCGGCTGGTCCGGGAGCTCGACGCTGGTCCGGTCTTCGGCGTGCTGACCGAGACGATCCGGCCGACGGATACCTCCGGCGAGCTGCTCCAGCGACTCTCGGTGGCGGGGGCTGACCTGATGGTCGCTACGCTCGACGGGATCGAGTCCGGCGAACTGGAGGCACGCGAGCAGCCGACGGGCGGCGTGAGCCTGGCACCGAAGATCACTACGGCAGATGCGAAGGTCGACTGGGAGCACCCGGCCATAGCGATCAGCAGGAGGATCAGGGCCTGCACCCCGGAACCGGGCGCGTGGAGCGAGCTCGCGGGCACTCGGGTCAAGCTGTGGCCGGTGACGGTGCTCACTGCAGCGACGGATTCGCCGGCTCCCGGCGAACTCCGGGCGCTTCGCGACCGGGTCGTGGTCGGCACCGCGACCGCGCCCGTGGAGCTGGGCGAGGTGCAGCAGGACGGCAAGCGGCGGATGCCGGCCGCCGACTGGGCCCGCGGCCTCCGTCTGGGCAGCCAGCCGGCAATTCTGGGCTGACGTGGGCGAAGCGGCGGCGAAACGCCGGCAGGGAGCAGCGGGTACGGGCCGCCGGGTCAGCAGGGACCCGGCCCGCCGCATCGCGCTCGACGTACTCATCGCCGTGGCGGCCAGAGACGCGTACGCGAACCTGCTGCTGCCGCGGCTCATCACGCAACGGGGGCTCGCCGGGCGGGACGCGGCGCTCGCCACCGAGCTGACCTACGGAACACTCCGCGGCCGTGGCACTTATGACGCTGTCCTGGCGATCTGCTGCGACCGCGACCCAGGCGCGCTCGATACCCCGGTGCTGGAGGTGCTCAGGCTGGGCACGCATCAGCTGCTGGCCACGCGGATCCAGCCGCACGCGGCCGTCGCGACGTCGGTCAGCCTGGTGAAGGAGGTGGCCGGCCAGCGACCCTCAGGCCTGGTCAACGCCGTGCTCCGGCGTGTTGCCAGCAGGGATCTCGCCGGGTGGCTGGACATCGTTGCACCCGTGCGGGACGCCGACCCGCCCGGCTACCTGTCGGTCAGGTACAGCCATCCGGGCTGGGTCGTGGAAGCATTCGCCGCGGCGCTGGGCGAGGAGACCGGCAGCGGCCTGGCGCAGACCGAGGCGGTGCTGGCCGCCAACAACGAGCGTCCCGTGGTGCACGTCTGCGCCGTGCCGGGGCTTGCGGGGCGCGACGAGCTGGTGGCGAGCGGCTGCATCGCAGCCCGGTGGTCACCGGTCGGCGGGTACCTAGCCGAAGGCGACCCCGCGGCAATCGGCGCCGTCGCCGAAGGCAGGGCAGGGGTGCAGGACGAGGCCAGCCAGCTGGCGGCCATCGCCCTGACTCGGGCAGGCACTGACACGCCTGATGACCGGTGGCTCGACGTGTGCGCGGGCCCGGGCGGCAAGGCCCGGCTCCTCTCGGGCCTGGCAGCCGGCACCGGGGCGCGCGTGGTCGCGGCCGAGATACGCGAGCACCGGGCACGGCTGGTGCGATCGGCGACGGCAGCATCCGGCGCGTGCGGTGTCGTGGTGGCCGACGGCACTCAGCCAGCCTGGCAGCACGGCCGCTTCGACAGGGTCATCGCCGACGTGCCGTGCTCGGGACTCGGCGCACTGCGGCGGCGGCCGGAGGCTCGCTGGCGGCGCACACCAGCGGACGTCACCGCGCTCGGAGGGCTGCAGCGCGACCTGCTCGGGACCGCCCTGGACTCGGCACGGCCTGGTGGCGTCGTCGCGTACGTGACCTGTTCGCCGCATCTGGCCGAGACCTGCGACGTTGTCGCCGACGTGCTCGCTCGCCGAGCCAGCGTTGCGATCCTCGACGCCCCCGCGGTGCTGTCCGAGGTGCCTGACCTCCGCTGCGGCCCGCGCGGCCAGTACGCGCAGTTCTGGCCGCACCGGCACGGCACCGACGCGATCTTCCTGGCGCTGCTCCGCGTCAGCCGGTGAGCACCGCGTTAGCCGGTGAGCGCCCGGGCCCGCCGGCCGCCGACCCGGCCGGCGCCGATATCCGCGCGCTTGCCCTGGGCGTAGCCGTCGCCGTATCCGCTGCCGGAGTAGGTCACCCGCGCGGCCCTGGTGACCGGGTAAGCGCGCGCAACGTGCTGCCGTATCACCAGTGCCCGGTCCGCCAGCACGAGCGCTGCGCCCGGCGACCCGTCACCGGCCGGCCCGGCCGATGCGGACCGCTCGGCACCTTGCTCGGCTGCCCGGACTCGCGCAATCACGGCGGCCGCGAACCCCAGCAGCCAGCTGCGCCGCCAGGCTCGTGCGCCGGCCGCCTCCGGCACGTCGGCGGCGGCCAGGCCGTGCCACATCTGGATCAGCAGCGAGGTATACAGCACATCGGCCCGCTCGAGATCCGAGGCGTAGCCGAACATATGTACGCGCTGGCCCGCCTGCGACGGAAGCAGGATGCACTGGCAGCGCAGCGCAGCGGCCAGGCCGCACAACAGGTGTGCCTGCGCCCTGGCCCACGGGTTGTAGATCTCCACGATCCGGTTGCCCGGCTTGTCGGTCTCTGGCTGTCGCGCAGCCAGCAGCGCCCGGTCGATCCCGTACTTGGCCATCAGCTCGGCGGCCTTGCCTGTCAGCGCCTGGGCCTCAGCAGCGGTGACGCCCTCAGCCTCGGCCTTCGCCAGCAGCTTGCGCACCCTGCCAAGCAGGCGCTCCGGGGCCTCTGCGGTCGCGGTCATCGGCTGCCTCCCGGCGGGCTGAGGTGGGGTCGGAACGAAACTACCGGCGGTGTCCGACAGTGCGCGCCCGCCTCGCCGCTCGCGAGATCCTACAATCAGCTTCGATGAGCATTCAGCTGGCGCCGAGCCTGCTCGCGGCCGATTTCGGCAGGCTGGCTGACGAGGCGTACGCGGTCGCCGACACTGCCGACTGGCTGCACGTTGACGTGATGGACGGGCACTTCGTGCCTAACCTCACGATCGGGCTGCCCGTCGTCGAAGCGCTGGTCCGGCATGCCCGGCTGCCGCTGGACTGCCACCTGATGATCGAGAATCCCGACCGGTGGGCGGTCGGCTACGCCGAGGCCGGGGCGCGGAGCGTGACGATCCACGCCGAGGCGGCCAGCGCGCCGATCCGGATACTGCGCGACATCCGGGCCGCGAACGCCCGGGCGGGCCTGGCGTTCAATCCCGCCACGGCCGTGCTGCCGTACGCGGAGCTACTGGCCGAGATCGACATGGTGCTGCTGATGACCATCGAGCCCGGCTTCGGCGGCCAGGAGTTCATGGAGTTCCTGCTGCCGAAGATCCGGCAGACCCGCGAGCTGATCAGCGCGCACGGCGGCGAGATCTGGCTGCAGGTCGACGGCGGGGTGACGGAGGAGACCATCGGGCGATGCGCTGAGGCGGGCGCCGACATGTTCGTGGCCGGCACCGCCGTCTACGGCGCCGACGATCCTGCCCAGGCGGTCAGCGCGCTACGAGGGCTGGCCGTGGCCGGTGCCGCGGCAGCAGCGAGCGGATGAGCCAGGCCAGCGGGGAGGAACGGGCCGGCGTCCGGCTGACCAACCTCGACGAGGAACTGTTCGAGGGGGCGCTGGCCACCAAGCGGGACCTGGTCGGCTACCTCGACGCGGTGCGCGACCTGATCATCCCGGGCCTGGCCGACCGGCCGCTCTCGGTGATAAGGGTGCTGCGCGGCCAGGCGCCGTTTATGCAGAAGAATGTGCCGCGCTACACGCCGGACTTCGTGCGCACGGTGTCGATGTGGGCCGAGAGCTCGCATCGTGAGGTCTCCTATGCGCTCTGCAACGACCGGCAGACACTGCTGTGGTTCGCGAACCAGCGGGCGGTGGAATACCACCCGACGCTCATGCGGGCCGGCCGGTGGGACAGCCCGGACTTCGTGGTGCTCGATATCGACCCGCCGGATGGCGCCGATTTCAGCCTGGCGGCGCAGGCGGCGCTGCTGGTGCGGGAGGCGCTGGCCGGCGCTGGCCTGCAGGGCGCGGTCAAGACCAGCGGCGCCAAGGGCGTGCACGTCTTCGTGCCGCTCGCGGAGGGTCAGTCGGGCGCGGACGCAGCCGCCGCCACGCGGGCCATCGCCGCGCGCGCAGAACGGCTCGGCCCGGAGCTCGCGACCACTGCGTTCGTCCGGGCAGACCGCGGCGGAAAGGTCTTCATCGACGCGACCCGGGCAGGCGGGGCCACCGTCGTGGCCGCCTACAGCCCGCGCATGCGGCCCGGCACGCCGGTCTCGTTCCCGGTCGGCTGGGATCGGCTGCCCGACGCACGGCCTGCCGACTTCACCGTGCGCAACGCGGCGGACCTGCTGGCAGGCCGAGACGCCTGGGCAGGCTCGCTGCCTGCCCCGCAACAGCTGGCGGCGGACCTGGTCGCCGAGGGGCACGGCATCCCGATCGCCAGGGTCGCGGCCATGCACGAGGGCAAGCGCCGGGCGAGGGCTCGCCGCGACGAGGACCCGGCGGCCGGATAGCCACTGCTTAGCAAAGTTGCCTGCGCTCTGCCCGGATAGCTGACACCATCGTGAGCGCCGCGCGCCGATCGCGCGACACACCGGTGGCTGCGCGTTAGCGCGCGGCCACGTCTCTGCAGGTCGTGGCCCGGACTATCCGCCCTTGGCGGCTAATGTCTAGACGTTCTTGCATAGTTACGGAAGCGTAACTAGCAAGGGGACATGTCTCCTGTATGGTGTCCCAGGTTGGCACGTGGAGTGCCTTCAGGCGAAAGGGGTCTGGGGGATGAATCTAGGCAAGAGAAGTAGCTTCCGCGCTGTGAGCTTGGTGGCTCTGGCGGGAGTTGTGAGCTTGACAGCCGCGGCTTGCGGATCGTCCGGCGGGTCGTCAGGCTCGGGCGGCGGCTCGAACACGGTTCCGAAGATAAGCGTTAGCTCGTTCTCCACTGACGTCGCGTCGGTGATGTCGCCGTTCAAGTCACTGACGAAGTTCGCGACTAAGGGATCGAACAGCCTGCAGGTGGGCGTCGTCCTGCCCGACACGACGTCGTCGCAGCGCTGGGTTAACTTCGACCAGCCGTATCTGACCGACGCCTTCGCGGACGCCGGGTACACCCAGGCGCAGTTCCGGATCGACAACGCGCAGGGCAGCGACGCGACCCAGCTGAACGATGCCACCGCCGACATCAACCTGGGCGCGAAGGTACTGATCGTGACCCCGCTCGACGGCCCGACCGGCGTGGCGATCGCCAAGGAAGCGCAGTCCAAGGGCGTGACGCTGATCGCCTACGACCGCGCCATCTTCCAGGGCAGCAAGACCTACTACGTCAGCTTCGACGGCGAGAAGGTCGGCGAGCTGATCGGCCAGGGCTTCCTGTCCTGCCTGTCGGCCGAGAATGTCTCGAACGGGCAGGTCTACGTGATGAACGGCGGCGAGGACACCGACCCCAACGCGATCGCCTTCGCCACTGGTTACAACAAGGTGGTCTTCGGCCAGGCCGCCAAGACCGTCAGCGCGGGCGCGAAGACCACGTCCGGCGGCGCCACACTGGTTCAGGAGAACTTCGCGCCAGGCTGGGACAACACCAAGGCCGGCACGATCTTCCAGCAGGCCTTCACCGCTAACTCGAAGATCAATGCCACGATCGTCGCCAACGATGGGATGGCCAACTCGATCATCACTGACCTGAAGGGTGCCGGGGTCAAGCCCGCTACGATCCCGGTCACCGGGCAGGACGCCACCGCGCAGGGCATGGCCTCGGTCCTGCAGGGCTACCAGTGCGGCTCGGTGTACAAGCCCGTCTACAAGGAGGCCGAGGACGCCGTGTCCGTGGCCACGATCCTGCTCGCCGGCGACACGGTGCCTGCGGCGCTGCTGAACGGCAAGACCGTCGACCCGTCTGACTCGAGCGTCAGCGAGCCGGCGTCGCTGCTGGGCGCGACGTGGGTGACCAAGGCCAACATGGAGTCGACCGTCGTCGCGGACGGCTTCGACACCGCGTCAGCCATCTGCACGATCGCGGGTGCGGACGTTTGCACCGCAGCCGGGATCAAGTAATCATCTGAGCGGAGGGAGCCTCGACGGGTCAGCCCGTCGAGGCTCCCTCCGGAGCCGGGCTGGCGGACCCGCGATGGGCGGCCCGCCCATCGGGCGGGTCCGCCAGCGTCGGCGAGATGGCTGTGCTGGTGAGGCTAGTGACGGGGTCGTCAAGATGACTGAGATGAACGGGTCTCCCGATGGCGCGAGCCGCGGCGGCGACGGGGCGGAGCCCCTGCTGAAGCTGCGGGGGATCGACAAGCACTTCGGGCCGGTGCAGGCGCTGTACGGGGTGGACCTGGACCTCCCGCGGGCCAGGTGACCGGACTCTGCGGGGATAACGGCGCCGGGAAGTCGGTGCTCACCCGCTGCATCGCGGGCGTGCACCAGCCGGACCATGGTCAGATGTACTTCGACGGCCGCCCGGTCCACATCAGGAGCGCCCGCGACGCCGCCGCGCTGGGGATCGAGACCGTCTATCAGGATCTGGCGCTGGCCGACAACCTCGACATCGTCCAGAACATGTTCCTCGGCCGGGAGCGGTTGCGCCGCGGCCTGCTCGACGAGGACTCGATGGAAAAGCAGGCGGCCGAGACCCTGAGCACCCTGCGGGTGACAACGGTGCGCTCCATCCGGCAGCCAGTGGCCTCGCTCTCGGGCGGACAGCGGCAGGCGGTTGCGGTGGCCAAGGCGGTGATGTGGAACTCCAAACTGGTGCTGCTGGACGAGCCCACTGCCGCCCTCGGGGTGGTGCAGACCCGGATGGTGCTGGACCTCGTCAAAACCCTCCGAGACCACGGGCTCGCGGTGATGGTGATCTCCCACAACCTCAACGACGTCTTCGAGGTCGCGGACCGGATCGCGGTGCTGCACCTCGGGCGGATGGTAGCCGAGGGCCCGGCCGCGGAGTTTGACCGGCAGAGCGTGGTGGAGTACATGACGACCGGAAGCTCCAGCGGGCGGCCGTTCGAGCCTGCCGGATCCACGCCGTGACCGCGAACCCCGCCGAAATCCCGGCCGGGACGGCGGACGGCGGGACGGCTGTCGACCTCACCGCCCATGAGGTGGCCGCGGCCGATGTCCCGCCCGAAGTCCTCGCTCAGTCGCTGCGCCAGTACATCCGAGCATGGTGGCTGCAGATCCGCAGCGGGAACAGTGGCGTGCTTCCGGTGGTCCTGGCCATCGTGCTGGTCGCCATCATCTTTGAGATCATCACCCCTGAGCACGCCTTCCTGCGGCCGAGCAACCTCGTTTACATCTTCGGGCTGAGCACCGTCTATATGGTGCTGGCGCTGGCGGAGACCGTGGTCCTGCTGCTCGGCGAGATCGACCTGTCGATCGGCGCGGTCGGGATGATCGGCGGGGTGATCGCCTTCAAGCTGGTCCAGCATCCCGGGCCCGGCTGGCCGTGGTGGGCAGCGGTGCTCGCCGCTCTCGTCGGCTGCGGCGTGATCGGCGCCCTGCAAGGGACGCTGGTTGCCCGGCTCAGGATCCCGTCCTTCGTCGTGACCCTCGGCGGGTTCCTGCTGTTCTCCGGAATCCTGATCGTCGCCCTCGGCGGGGCCGACGGTAACGTCGACCTCAACACCGCCTCGGCCAACCAGCGCGTCATCTACAACATGGTCCAGGGCGTCATCACCCCCGTAGTCGCCTGGGTGGCCCTGGCGGTGGTGGTCGTCGCCGCGGGTACGGCCCTGTGGTTGCGCGCGGCGGCGCGGCGGCGCCAGGGCCTGGTGGCCCCTCCGGCCGGCGTCACGGCGATCAGGATCGGCCATGGTGGCGGTGGTCGGAGCTG
Source organism: uncultured Actinomycetota bacterium (assembly GCA_963718765.1). GTDB lineage: Bacteria > Actinomycetota > Actinomycetes > Streptosporangiales > Streptosporangiaceae > JAJYUU01. The sequence goes on along the minus strand of CAVQZV010000010.1, from coordinate 304,477 downwards.
CTCGTCGTGGTGATCTGCAACATCAACCGCGGCACCCGCATCGTCTCGGTGCACGGTGTTCCGTGGGTGATCCCGATCGTCCTGGTCGTCCTCGGCGCCTGGACGCTCCTGCTCCAGCGGACCCGCTTCGGCCGCTACGTGTACGCGATCGGCGGCAATGCCGAGGCGGCCCGCCGCGCCGGCGTCAGCCTCGCGGGCATCCGGACCTGGGCCTTCGCGCTGTGCTCCGCGACCGCCGCTCTCGGCGGCATCCTGCTCGGCTCCTTCTTCTTCGGTGAATACAGCACCAATACAGCAGACCCCGGCCAGCTCGTCCTCTATGCGGTTGCCGCTGCCGTCATCGGTGGGGTCAGCCTGTTCGGCGGCCGGGGTAAGGCCGTCCACGGCATACTCGGCGGGCTCCTCATCGGCGGCATCGCCTACGGCGTGTCCCTGCTCAACCTCGGTCAGCTGTCCACGCCGCTGCAGTACATCCTGCCGGGCGCTGTGCTCATCGGTGCGGTGCTGGTCGACGTGCTGTCACGGCGCGGGAGCGGGAGCGTGACTCGTGTCTGACATCCCTGTGACCGCGGACCCCGGCGAGACCCCGCCCATTGCAGGGAATGCCGGCCCGGCGGTCGACCTGACGGCGGCTCATGAGGCAGTAGCGGCCGAAGTCCCGCCCGAGCTCCTCGCTCAGTCGCTAGGCCAGTACCTGCGGGCATGGTGGCTGCGGGTCCGCAGCGGCGACAGTGGCGTGCTGCCGGTGGTTTTGGCCATCGTGGTGGTTGCCGTCGCCTTCCAGATCGCTAACTCGAAGTTCCTGTCGCCGCTGAACCTGGTCAACCTGTTCGAGCAGAGCACCGATCTACATGCTGCTGGCGATGGCAGAGATCTTCGTCCTGCTCCTCGGCGAGATCGACTTCTCCACCGGCCTGGTCATGGGGCTGAGCAGCGTCGTGGTTGCCGAGCTCGTGCAGCCAGGCGCTGCGGATTTCCCGTGGTGGGCGGCGATCATCGTGGCGCTGCTCGCGTGCGCTGCGTGGGGCGCCCTCCAAGGATGGCTCGTCGCGAGGCTGCGGATGCCGTCGTTCATCGTCACCCTCGGCGGACTGCTGATCCTCGAAGGCGTGGCGATCATCGTCCTCGGTAAGAACGGGCTGTACAGCATCGGCAACGCCGGGTTCACCAACGAGCGCGTCCTCTACGACATCTTCTGGGGGCACTTCAGCCCGGTGGTCGGCTGGATCCTGCTGGCCGTGGTGGTGATAGGTGCTGCCATCGGGTTCTTGCTGCGCGACGTCCGCAAGCGTCGCAGCGGCCTGGAGACCCCGCCGCGCAGCCTCACCGCGCTGAAGATCGTCCTCATGACCGTGGCGGGAGTAGCTGTCGTCGCCATCTGCAACGTCAACCGGGCGCACACCGGGACGATCGAGGGCGTCCCCTACATCATCCCGATCGTCCTGCTCGTGCTCGCCGCCTCGACCGTCCTGCTCCAGCGAACCCGCTTCGGCCGTTACGTGTACGCCATCGGCGGCAACGCCGAGGCGGCCCGGCGAGCCGGGGTTCGCCTTCCCGCCGTCCGGATCTGGACATTCCTCGTCGCCGCCCTGATCTCCGGGATCGCCGGCGTGCTGTTCGCCTCCTGGCAAGTCTCGCTGACCTCCAACATCATCAAGTCGGCCAACACCTACGTGCTGCTGGCGATCGCCGCGGCGGTCATCGGCGGTACCAGCCTGTTCGGCGGCCGGGGCAAGACCATCCACGGAGTCCTGGGCGGCCTCGTCATCGGCGCCATCTACAACGGCCTCTACCTGCTCGGCGTACAGAGCGAGTGGATTCACGTAGCCGTCGCTGGGGTGCTGCTGGCGGCCGCGACGGTCGATGTCCTCTCGCGCCGGGGTGCCCCACTGCGGGCGTGACCTCAGCGGTTGCAATCCCAGCCCGCGATGCGTGAGAACCCTTCGGTCCCGGCAATGCCCTGGACCGGAGGGTTCGCGGCGGAATACCCGGCATGGCACACTGGTTCTGGCAGTTAACGTGCTCCGGGGTCGGTGAAACTCCGAACCGGCGGTGATAGTCCGCGACCCGGCCGAATCCATCGGCCGGCTGACCCGGTGGAACTCCGGGACCGACGGTCAAAGTCCGGATGGGAGGCAGCACGTGCGCGGCGGCCGGACCGGCCCCATTCGGGGTTAGCGGCCCACCCGTGGCCAGCGCGGCCAGCGCATCTCCCCGGAGCCCGTGGCAGGGCACAGCCGCAGGCAGGCTCCGGAGGAGGACGCAGTGTTCACCGGGATTGTGGAAGAGCTGGGCGAGGTCGTCGGCATTGACCCCGACGGCACCGGCGCCCGCATCAGGATTCGCGGTCCGCTTGTCACCGCTGACGCCGCGCGCGGCGACTCCATCGCGATCAACGGGGTCTGCCTGACTGTCACCGAGACTGCCGACGGTGAGTTCAGCGCGGACGTCATGGGCGAGACGCTCGCCCGCTCCAGCCTCGGCTCGCTGCGACCGGGGGCCGTAGTCAACCTGGAGCGGCCGCTTCGCCCAGACGGCCGGCTGGGCGGGCACATCGTGCAGGGACATGTCGACGGCACCGGCACCATCATGGCCATCCAGGCGGCCGGGTCGTGGCAAACCGTGCGCATCTCGATTCCGGCCCAGCTAGCCCGTTACCTGGTTGAAAAAGGTTCCGTGGCCGTTGACGGCATCAGCCTGACCATCTCCGCGCTCGACGCAGGACCTTCTGCTTCGGAGTTCGAGGTCAGCCTGATCCCGGAGACGCTCGCGCGCACGACGCTCGGGCGCAAGCAGCCTGGAGAGGTCGTCAACCTCGAGGTCGATATGATCGCCAAGTACGTGGAGCGCCTGCTGGTACCTCCGGGGGATCCGGGGGGCCGTCCCCCGGGCGAGCCGCTCACCACGCAGCAGCTGGGGACCTCGAGGTGACCGGCCCGAACGGCGCGCTGCCGGCACCGGACGTTGCCTTCGACGAGGTCACCCGCGCGGTCGCCGACATCGCGGCTGGCCGGCCGGTGGTGGTCGTCGACGACGCGGACCGGGAGAACGAGGGCGACATCATCTTCGCTGCCAGCAAGGCGACCCCCGAACTCCTGGCCTTCATGATCCGGTACACCAGCGGCGTGATCTGCGCGCCGATGCCCGGCGAGATGCTGGACCGGCTTCAGCTGCCGCTCATGACCAGCCAGAATGCCGAGCGGATGCGGACCGCCTACACCATCAGCGTGGACGCGAGGGACGGCGTGACGACCGGCATCTCGGCCGCCGACCGCGCGCGCACCATCAGGACGCTCGCCGACTCGGCGACCGAGGCTTACGAGATCGTCAAGCCAGGTCATGTGTTCCCGCTCCGGTACACACCGGGAGGCGTGCTGCGCAGGCGCGGCCACACCGAGGCCGCGGTCGACCTGGCCCGGCTGGCCGGGCTGACTCCGGCAGGGGTATTGGCTGAGATCGTGAATGATGACGGGACGATGGCCCGGCTTGCCCGGCTGCGCGAGTTTGCCGACGAACATGACCTGGCGCTCATCTCGATCCAGCAGCTCGTCGATTACCGGCGCCACCACGAGCGCGTGGTACACCGGGTCGTCGAGACCCGGCTGCCCAACGAGTTCGGCGACTGGCGCGCGCTCGGCTACGAGAACTCGGTCGACAGCACCGAGCACCTGGCGCTGGTCCTCGGGGACCTGACCGCGCCCGGTCCTGACGTCCTGGTGCGGATGCACTCGGAGTGCCTGACCGGCGACGTGTTCGGGTCGCACCGGTGCGACTGTGGCACCCAGCTCGAGGCGGCGATGGCGGCGATCGCGGCGGAAGGCCGCGGGGTCGTGCTGTACCTGCGCGGCCACGAGGGCCGCGGGATCGGGCTGCTGTCGAAGCTGCGCGCCTACCACCTGCAGGACGGTGGCGCCGACACCGTCGACGCCAATACCGAGCTTGGCTTGCCCGTCGATGCGCGCGAGTACTCGACCGGCGGGCAGATGCTGACGGACCTCGGGGTATCCGCGCTGCGGCTGCTCACCAACAACCCGGACAAGGTTGACGGCCTGGCCGGCTTCGGCCTCCGCGTGACCGGGCGGGTCGGGCTGCCGTCCCTGCCCACGGCGCACAACCTTCGGTACCTCACTGCCAAGCGGGACCGGCTCGGCCATCAGATCGATGGCCTGCCGATTGTGGGCGCTGTCAGCTCCGGTCCGGCAGCCGCCGAGTCCGCCGCCTCGGCCGCCACGGCTGCATCGGCGGCCGGCGCTGGCTCCCGGTGAGCGGTGAGGGCCGCCCGCCCGGCCGGGTTATCGACGCATCGGGGCTGACCGTCGCGATCGCGGCGACGCGGTGGCACGCCGAGGTGAGCGATCAGCTGCTGGCGCGCGCGGTGGCCGCGACGCGGGCCTGCGGCGCCGGCGAGCCGCTGGTCGTACGCGTCCCCGGCGCGGTCGAGCTGCCAGTAGTGGCGGCCGAGCTGGCCCGGCGGCACGACGCGGTGGTCTGCCTCGGAGCAGTCATCCGGGGCGGTACCCCGCATTTCGACTACGTCTGCGATGCAGTGACCTACGGTCTGACCAGGGTTGCCCTGGACGCCGGGAGGCCGGTCGGCAACGGCGTCCTGACGTGCGACACCTGGCAGCAAGCCCGGGACCGCTGCGGCGCGGAGGGCAGCAGCGAGGACAAGGGGTGGGACGCCACGCTCGCGGCGCTCGAGACCGCAGCGCTCCTCAAAGACCTTCGGGAGTAACGGGCCGCTCAGGACTGACTCGCGGCGAGGCGGCTGATGCCTGCGACATCGCCCGGTCGCACGATGCCGGGCTGCAGCACCCTGGTGTTCATCCCGCGCAGCCGCAGTTGCCGGCCGACGCGGGAGTTGACAAAGCGCATGGCGTCGGTACCGAACCGTTCGACGAACTTCGCGCAGCCGAGGTGCGGGGCGGCGCTGACCTCCAGCACCGCCTCGCCCACAGCGAGCAGACTGCCCGCTGGCAGGTTTTCCACACCGATATCGAAGTCGACATAGAGCTGATCGCCCGCCAGCGGCATCCGGTCGGCCCCGCCTGCGACCAGTTCGGCCACCCGGGCGTTCATCGACCGTCACCTGGCGCTGCGGGTCTGCCGCTCCATCCGGTGTGCTTCTGCTGCCGCGCGCGAGCCAGTTGTCGCCGACGAGTCCCGCTGCCGGGTTGAGCATCGCCTCGGCCGGAAGCTCGCGCACGCCGACCGCCGGACGCCGGACTACGAGCACAACCACGCCGCGATCAGCAGGGGAGTCGCGGATGTGGCCGAGACGCGCTTCCAGGTCCTGCCGCGACAGATGGTGCATCGTCTGATTCTCACCGCCAGGCATGCCGGGTGGCCAGCACTTTTCTCGGCGGCGCCAGCCTGGATGGCAATACCGATACGGCCCAGAGGTCAGCAGGGGGCTATCCGGTAGTGGTAGCCGTGATGATCGGTGAACCCGAGGCGGCGATAGAGCGCGCGGGCGCCGTGATTGTCGTCGGTCACCTGAAGGTAGAGACCGGTGGCGGAGCGAGCGGTGGCGCAAGCCGCGAGCGCGCCCGTGATAACGCTGCCGAGGCCCTGGCGCCGATGCGACGGGGCGACCTCGATGGCGGTCAGGCCAGCCCAGTCGCCGTCGCCCGCCACCCGGCCGATGGCGAGTGTGTCGCCGGCCGACCGGACCGACGCGAACGCCTGCCACGGCGCCGACGTCAGCAGCTGTATCGCGACCGGCGGCAGCAGGTCATGGCCACGGTAGTGGTAGCGGGATAGCCACGCCTGGTCCGGTTCGCGAACTCCACGGGGAGGTCAGCCGCGCCAGCCCGGTCGGCGACGCTCGCGGGATCGGCTGTCATCACGGTCGCCGCGGCTGCGCGGATAGTCCAGCCGAGCTCTGCCAGCTGCCGGTCGAGTGCGCTATCGCCGGGCCGCCCGGTCGGGTACGGGACCGCGATCATCGCCGGCAGGCCGCGATCGGCGTACCAGCCGCGAACCGCGTCGATCGCCTCGCTGAGCGGCCGGCCAGGGTTCCCGGCGGCAAGCGCGCTGTTCGCCCGCCCGGTGAATCCGCTCGCCGCGCGTAGCAGCCAGTCGCCGAGCCGGTCCTCCTGGAGCGCCCGCCAGCCCGGCGTCGCGGCGTGCTCGAGATCGTCGATGGAGATCGTCACGCGACAATTGTGCCAAAAGCTCAGTTAGGCCTCTTTTACCGGCAGGTATCAGCAGCTCTACCGGGCTCGCGGAGCGGTGGCGATAGGGCAGGATTGGGGTCATGGTGACGCTCGCTGAGGCAGCCGACATCGGCAGCCGCGACAAGTTCCTCGCTGTCATCTCCACCGCTCGCGCCGACGGCACGATCCAGTCCTCGGTGGTCAATGCCGGCGTTCTTGCAGACTCCCAGTCCGGCGAGGACGTCGTCGCGTTCGTCACGTACGGCCAGGCCAAGCTGGCGAACTTGCGGACGCGACCGCAGATCACCGTGACGTTCCGCGCGGGCTGGCAGTGGGCGGCGATCGAAGGCACGGCCCGGATCATCGGGCCGGATGACCCGGCTCCCGGTGTCGACGCCGAGCGGCTGCGGCTGCTGCGGCGCGAGGTTTTCACCGCGGCTGGCGGCACCCACGAGGACTGGGACGAATACGACCGCGTGATGGAGCGAGAGCGCCGCGCGGCGGTGCTTGTGATACCGACCAGGGTGTACAGCAGCCGCTGAGGCTTGCCCGCTCAGCGGCATCGTGATCAGCCCGCGTACTTCAGGATGACGGCCCGCTCAGGCTATGGTGCGCCCATTTCTGCCGCGGGCAGTGAGCTTGGCCCGCAATCCCAGGTAGATGGCGACCGCAATGGCCAGGTACGCAACGTAGCCGACAATCTGCAGCGGAGTGGGAGCGTCGCTGTAACCGAAGAAGGAGTGCAGGACGTCGCCGATGGCGCTGTCCTCCGACAGCAAGCGGGCCGAGTGCCACAGCGGCGTGGTCAGGACCGGGAGCCAGCCGAGTTCCTGCAGGTTCTGGATGGAATCCGCGAGGAGCCCGGCGGCGAACACCATGAGGAGCACGCCGATTATGGTGAAGAACCGCCCGAGGTTCATCTTGTGGCCAGCTTTGTAGATCATGAAGGCGATGCACAGCGAGCACGACAGGCCGATCAGGGCTCCGGTGAGAGCGCCGGCCGCGGAGACCGAGAACACGATGGCGAGCGTGAAGATCACCGTCTCCAGCCCCTCCCGGCCGACGGCCTGGAACGCCAGCAGCGCCATCCCCCAGCGAGCGCGGCCGTCCAGGGCAGCGTCAGTTCGTGCCCTGAGCTCGGTCGAAATCGACCGGGCGTGCCGTCGCATCCAGAAGGTCATGTAGGTGAGCACAGCGACAGCCACGACGTAGGTGACGGTCTCGAATATGGTCTGTACCCGTGATCCGTCATAGTTGCGGATAGTCTCGTATACCAGAACGCCGCCGCCGGTGGCGAGGAGGAGTGCCGCCGCCACCCCGGCGAAGACGTCGCGGAAGTGGTCGCGCCGGCCGATGCGGTTCAGGTACGCCAGCAGGATCGCGATGATCATGCTCGCCTCGACGCCCTCGCGAAGGAAGATAACCAGCGCGGCCAGCACGATACGGGCTCCTAACTTAGGGTAGGCTTACCTTATCTCAATCACCGCTGTCCGTTTAGTGCCCGGGTATGCGACTCACGTCACAGTCGGCCGGCCAGAGGTGAAGACGGTGGCGGCTGGGCATATACCCGCCCGCTATGCGGTTGTTGCCGCTGAGGTGATCCTGTGCGCGACATCCTTGATCCGATCATCACGTGGTGGGACGCGGAAGAGACTTTCGGCCTTGCCACGGTCGTGCAGACGTTCAGCAGCGCGCCCCGCGAGCCGGGCGCCGCGATGGCGGTCTCAGCCGACGGCCAGGCCGTCGGCAGCGTATCCGGCGGGTGCGTCGAGGGCGCCGTCTACGAGCTGGCGAACGAGGTCATCCAGTCCGGCGTGCCAGTGCTCCAGCGCTACGGCATCAGCGACGACGACGCTTTCGCGGTCGGGCTCACCTGTGGCGGCATCATCGACATTTTCGTAGAGCCGGCCAGCCAGCAGCGGTTCAGCGCCCTGGGCGAGATCGGCGAGGCGGTCCGGGCCGGCACGCCGGTCGCGGTGGCCACCGTGATCGAAGGACCGGGTGAGGTCGGCGCCAGGCGGATCATCTGGGAGGGCGACCGCGCTGAGGGCACGCTCGGCGCCGGGGAGCGGCTCGACCAGGCAGTCGACGACGACGCGCGCGGCATGCTGGCCCAGGGCGTCACGGCCGTGCGCCGGTACGGCGCCCAGGGCGAGCGCCGGCTCGACGACCTGGCGGTCTTCGTCCAGTCGTTCGCCCCCGCCCCGCGGATGCTGGTCTTCGGCGCGATCGACTTTGCCGCGGCGGTGGCCAGGACCGGGAAGTTCCTCGGCTACCGGGTGACGGTGTGCGACGCCCGGCCGGTGTTCGCCACCAAGTCGCGGTTTCCTGACGCCGACGAGGTCGTTACCGACTGGCCGCACCGCTACCTGTCGGGTATCACAACCGACGATCGAACGGTCATCTGCGTGCTGACCCACGACCCGAAGTTCGACGTGCCACTACTGGAGGTGGCGCTGCGCCGCCCGGCGGCCTACATCGGGGCCATGGGCAGCCGGCGGACTCACGAGGACCGGCTCGCCAGGCTGCGTGAGGCGGGGCTGATCGACGCCGAGCTGGCCAGGCTGCGCTCTCCGATCGGGCTCGATCTCGGCGCCCGGACGCCGGAGGAGACGGCCATCGCCATCGCGGCCGAGCTGATCCAGCTGCGGTGGGGCGGGAGCGGCCAGCCCTTGACGGATACAGGCGGCCGGATTCATCACGGTCAGCTGCCAGGTGACCGCGAGACGCACGTACTGGACGAGCAGATCGCCTGACTATGTCGCGGAACGTGGCCGGAGTGCTGCTTGCCGCCGGCAGCGGCAGCAGGCTCGGGCAGCCCAAGGCCCTCGTCATACTCGCCGGTCAGTCGCTGGCCGCACGCGGAATCGCGCTACTGCGAGCCGGAGGAGCCGACCCGGTCGTGGTTGTCACCGGCGCGGCCGAGCTAGCCGACCGGCCGGACGGTGTGATGTGCGTGCATAACCCGGACTGGCCAGCGGGCATGGGCTCATCGCTCGCGGCCGGGCTGGCGGCTGTGCCGCCCGGCTGCGATGCGGCGGTGGTGGCACTGGCCGACCAGCCGCTGGTCGGCCCTGAGTCGGTGCGCAGGCTGATCGCTGCGCATCGGGCCGGGGCGAGTGTGGCGGTCGCCTGCTACGACGGACACCCCCGCAATCCCGTCCTCATCAGCCGCGAGCACTTCGGAGAAGTCGTCGCCCTCGCGGCCGGCGACGTGGGTGCGCGGCCTTTCCTGCGCGCGCACCCGGACCTGATCGCGCGCGTCGAGTGCGCCGACACGGGACGTCCCGACGACATCGACTCACCGGAAGACCTGGCCAGGGTCGAGGAGCTGCTGGCTACCTGATGGCGGCCTCGATACCCCACTGATGCGCAGTGCTCTCGCCCGGCTTGATCGTGATCAGGTCAGTGCCGGTGACGAAGGCGTTGGGCGGGCAGGTCATCGGCTCGATGGCCACGGCCCGGCGTCGCGCGTCCGGTCCCAGGGCGTCGCCCGTGAAGACCTGCAGCCAGCCATAGCCGGGTCCGGCCCACAGCGTGATCTCGGCGTCGGGCCCGGCCAGCTGCGCCCGGGCGCGGCCGTCGGCTCCGGTCTCGAGCTCGGTGAACGCGTGGTCGAGCGTGGTCGAGCCGATCGCGCGCCGGACCCGGAAGTCGTACTCCGAGCCGGCGACGTCCCGCGGGGCGCCCGTCGGGATGCCGCGGTCGTCGGCAGGCTGCCAGCGGGCCGCGGGCAGCTCCAGCTGCCAGCTGTCGATGCTGTCGAGACCGGCCCGCAGGTACGGGTGCGAGCCGGTGCCGAACGGCGCCGGCCTGCTGCCGTGGTTCCGCGCGGTGACCGTGACCTCGAGCCCTGCTTGAGCGGTCAGCCGGTAGCCCGCCCGCAGTTCCAGGCAGAACGGGTAGCCGGCGTGCCCGAGAAGGTCAAGCGCGAGCTCGACGGTGCCGGTTTCGTGGGTAGCGACGCGCCAGCTGGCCCACCGGGTCAGCCCGTGGATGGCATTGCCCCGCCCTGGCTCGGACAGGTCGAGCTGATGGCTGGCGCCGCCGAAGCTGTACCGGCCGCCGCCGACCCGGTTCGGCCACGGAGCGAGCAGCTCACCAGACCCAGCAGGGGGCATCTCATCGGCACCGTAACTGGTGATGAGCTGCTGCCCCCGGCGGCTGAGCCGGCGCAGGCCCGCGCCAAGCTCGGTGACGGTTGCCTGATACTCGCCCGCCGAGATGTCATACTGCCCACCCGTCACGGGGAGCGTCCTGGACTCAGCCATAGGCCAATACTGCCCCGTCCGGGCACTAGCCGAGTTGGCCAGGTGCACGCGAGCAACTGCCGCGCGAGCCCAACTGCGAGCTGCGACTCGAGGGCCCTGGACTGTGGCTGCTGGCGTGATAGCTGAGCGAGACGAGGCCAGGCGGGCACCGCACCGCACTGGATTCGCTTCGCGCCGACAGCGTCTAGTGGTCGGGCGGCAATCGTGCTGCTTTACTCTGCCCGCGACGGGCCCGAGAATGGCTTGACTGCCAGGAGGGGACCTTGTGACGTGCGTTGAATGCGGCGCCGATATGGGCACGTCCAAGCTCTGCCAGCGGTGCGGAGCGCCGGTCGTCGTGCGTCCGGGGGGCGCACCGAGCACGCGGACAGCGGGTCAGACGGCGTCGAAGCCGTCTGGCGCCTGGATAACCGGCATCGTGGCCGGCAGCGCGAACTTCATCGCACTATGGCTAGTGATCGCTTTCATCGCCGTGTACGTGACCGAGGGCAGTCCTGGTGAGGAAGGCCAGGGCTACGTACCGCTCTGGGCGGTTCTCTTCGTGACGATTTTGTGTGGCAGCGTTCCTGTGACCACCGTCGTTCTGTCTGTCCGCTGGCTGAGGCGTCGCCTCAGGGAACGGCGGGTACTGGCGTCCGACGCGCCTGTGCTGCTGCCGGAGACCTTGGACTGAGTGCAGTCCGGCGGCGAACCGTGTGACCGGTGACCGTCCGGCAAGGCGCGACCGTGGCTGCGCCAAAGTGCAGCGAGCCGACCTGCACCACAGTCACCCGACGGCCGTGCCAGGTACCGGTGACTGCCAGCCCATAACGAGGACGAGTATCACGCCGATGCCGAGGAGCCGGCGGGGCTGCTTGGGGAGCGGGGGACCTCAGCCCCGCCGGCTCTAAGCACCCTAGCTGTCGAGGCTGTCCGGTGGTGCGGAGTTTCCGAACACGGGTGCCCCAGTTTGCGGATGGCAGTTGGACCGGGGTCAGGCTGTCTGAGAGTGCCAGCCCTGGCGTGCGCCGGCAACGCGCGCGAGCGCGCCGGTGCGGACCTCTTCCGCAGCGAGCACGCCGAACAGGTAGAAGCACGCTGCTTCCTCGGTCGCGAAGGTCTGCAGCTCATGCCGGTCGCCGCTGGCAGCGAGGAACACCTCGAAGCCCCGCTTGGTCTCGAGCAGGCACATTGCGCCTTCGACCTCCTCGCCCACTGCGTAGGAGTCGGCCGGTATCCCAGCCAGGCTGGCGAGGTCGGTGAACAGCCGCTCGGTGTCCTTCCGCTGCCCGGCGGCGCGGTGCTGCCTGGACCGCTGCCGGGACCGCTGCCGGGCCGGAGCGGGTTCGGGCGCCGGGGGCGCCGCAGGTACGGTGGCCGCAACCTCCCGCCCGGGAGCGGCCGCAGCCGACGCTGCGCGCATCGCCTCGGCTTCCAGCGGTAGCGGCGTCGCGAGCGGGGTGGGCAGCGCCACGCCTGTCCTGTCGTCTGGCACCGGAGCCTGGGCGGCAGGCTTCGCGGCAGCCGGCGGCGAGCCGGCCGGCGCGCCGAAATCTGGTAGCGGGATGGGCCCGGACGCGTGCTCGGCATCCCGGGCCCGGACGGCCGGACTCGGCACGTCGATCCGTTCCTCGAGGATCTCGGTGACCTCGCTCCGCGGCGCGATCAGCTCGAATACACCCCGGTCGACCTGCCAGTAGCCCAGCCTCTCGGCGACGACGCCGTCGTGGCCGAGATAGCCGATGTGGAGCCGGTCGCCGAGATCGTCCAGGACAAGGCATCGTTCACCGCGGAACCGGCCGACCGGCCTCGACTCCCAGACGGCCTGAACGTCAGAGAAGCGCACCTGCTTGCGCCAGTGACCCGTGGCCGGCTCGAAGCCGAGCTCCTCGGGCGGCGGGCAGGCGGCGAACAGGACGATGTCGTCCGCGGTCGGCCCGATTCCTGCCTCAAACGGGGATCCGTCGTAGTTCGCCATCAGCCGGTAGCGCACAGTTCTGGTCCTTCTGCCGGTCGGAGCCATACCTGGCCGTCGTATCGCGCTATGAAGTCTGTCATGCCGGCGGTGATCCGGTAGATCTCTGCGCCCACCGGAACGGGCATCGGGTCGGCGAAGTACTCGGGTATGGTGCGGTCCCCGGCGCGGACGGTCCCGGTGCCGGTAAACGCGGGCTTCATCGCCCAGTCGCCGCCGTGCTCGGCCGAGAAGGGGACGTGATACGGCTGGGAACCGACTGCTCGCCAGCGCAGCAGGTAAATCTCGTCCGCTTCGGGGCTGAACTCCGATCCGGCGTAGTCAAGGCCGAACATCCGATGCAACTCGCGCGGGGCGACCGAGTTACTGTCGGCGACCCGGTAGACGAATCCCGAGATGACCGACCGGCGGCCGGTCAGGTACGGCTCGACCATGCGCGGCGGGATCGGCTTCTGCATCAGCGTGCCAGGCTCAACGGCCCGCGGGCCGGGGCCAAGGTGGCTCACGCTGTCCCCCAAGACTTACCTGCTGTCCCCGGCGACTTTACCGTGAAACCCGCGCTGATCTGGCCTAACCGGCATGTCGGGTACGCCAGAGCCGCCCCGATCATCCGGCGCGCCGGCGCATACAGTGAGCCGGTGGTCGAACTCACCGGCGGGGATGCGCGCTACCGGGACGACGTCGGCGAGGCCAGCCCCGAGGTGGCGGCCGCCATGGCAGCGTACGCGGACGGGACGGGCTGCGAGCATGCGGTGCTGGTCGCGCTGGCAGACAGCCGTCTGCTCGTGCCCGTTATGTTCATGCCCGGCGAGGAAATCGCCGGGGCAGAGGGCGCAGCGGCAGAAGGCGCCGTGGCAGAAGGCGCCGCGGTCGGCGGCAGCGTGAACGGGTCGGACCAGCGCGTTCGGCTTCTCGGGGGGGAGAAGAACAGCTACTGGCCCGGAGGACACCGTGCGCCCCGGGCCCACGCCGGGCCCCGATGGCCCGAAACCCACCGCGGCAGTGAGATGGCCACGCCTGCGCTGGTGGGGCGCGACGGGCGCCTGGCACTCGTGGCGTTTACCAGCACCGACGCGGTCCGGAGGTGGCAGCCTGCGGCGAGGCCCGTGCCGGTGCCCGCGACCGCGGTGTTCCAGTCGGCCGCGGAGGAATCTTCTGCCGTCGTCGTCGACATCGCCGGGCCGGTGCCGCTGGCCGTCGAGGGAGCCCGGCTGGCTGCGCTGGCCGCGGGCGGCCTGCTACCTCGGATGCACGAGGATCCGGACGTCTGGGAGCTGATCGCCCAGGCCGCAGGGCGTGTCGCGCCCGGTATCCGGGTCAGGCTCGGCGCGCCGCCGCCGGGCGCTGAGTTCACCCTGGAACTGGCGCCGCCGCCGGGCGTGCCTGGGCTGGTTCCTGAGGACGTAGCGGCCAGGGTCGCCCAGGCGGTGCGGGAGCAACTGGCCGACCGCGTCCGATCCGCCGTCGCGCTAATCCGCAGGCCGGGCTGACCCCTCGGGTAGTTCCGGCAGCCCCGGTTGGTCGCGAAAGTGTCATTGACCCCGCTCTATCGTCATGGCTGTCACTCTCGCTCCGCTGGGCAGCCTTTCTCTCCGGGCGGCCGCGGCTAGCTGGCAGCGCCGCCGCTGGGCGCCGCGTTACGATCATGATTTGTGCAGACAGTCACGCTCGCCGAGGTGGCGGATGAGCTGTACGGGCTGCCACCGGGGCAGTTCATCGCGACGCGTGACGAGCGAGCGCGTGCGGCGAAGGCAGCTGGCCGGCGCGAGGATGCGGCCGCGATCAGGAAGCTGGCGCGGCCCACGACCAGCGCCTGGCTGGTCAATCAGCTCAGCCGGGGTGCCCGCGACCAGCTCAGCCGGCTATTCGAGGTAGGCGAGGCTCTCCAGGAGGCTCAGCGGACGCTCGCCGGAGATCGGCTGCGGGAGTTGTCCGGGCAGCGCCGGCAGGTTGTCGGCGACCTGCTGCCGGTCGCGGCCGGTATCGCCGGGGAAGCCGGTCAGGTTGCGAGCGCTGCCGTCCTGGAGGAGGTCAGGGCGACACTCGAGGCCGCACTGGCAGACCAGGACGCCCGCGAAGCGGTCCGGTCGGGGCGGCTGACGAAGGCGCTGGCCTACGCCGGACTCGGCGATGTCGACCTCACCGCCGCGGTCGCGCAGCTTCCGCCCGCACGGAGCGGAGGAGCACCGGCCATGGGCGGGCGCAAGGCCGACGGCAGGCGGGCAGCGGCACCGTCAGCCGGGTCCACAGCCGCGACGCTTGAACCCGGCGGCGCTGACCGGGTCGGCGAAGCCGACGCTGCCGCCGACGCGCTGGCCGAGGCCGAGCGCGCCGTCGCGAGTGCCGGCGATGCGGTGGCCTCGGCCGAGCGCGACCTCGCCGGGGTGGCCGAGCAACGGCAGTTCCAGCGTCGCCGGATCAGCCACCTGGAGCGGGAACTCGCCCAGGCGAAGGACGAGGATTCCCGGCTCGCCAGCGATGAGCGCGAGGTCCGCCGACGGCATGACCAGGCACAGCGCCAGCTAGCCGCCGCGGAGCGACGGCTCGATCAGGCCAGCCGGACCGCCCAGCCGTCCGGGAAGGCCCAGCCGCCCGGAAAGGCCCAGCCGCCCGGCAAGGGGCGGAAGCAGCCGCGCTAGCCGGCCGAGGGCCCGATGTCGATCATCCAGGGCACGCCGAACCTGTCGGTGCACATGCCGAACTCGTCGCCCCAGGACTGCTTGCCGAGCGGCATCATCGTCGTGCCGCCAGCAGCTAGCTTGTCCCAGTAGCCGTGCAGCGCGGCCGACTCTGCCTCGCCCCCGCTGATGCTGACTGAGGCGCCAGCCATCGGCTGGTAGGACATGCTGCTGGGCACATCGGCGCCCATGATCGTGTAGCCGTCCTTCGTCTGCAGCATGGCGTGCATGACCCGGTCGGCGTCCGGGCCATCGGCTCCCAAGTCGCCGAACGTGCTCAGGCTGAGATCACCGCCGAAGACGCCGGCATAGAACTGCATGGCCTCGCGCGCGTTCCCGTTGAAGTTGAGGTACGGATTGAGTCGTGTTGTCACGGGTCCCCCTCACTGGATCGTTGAGCAAACGCTCACTGCGCGTAGTCCTGTTGTACCCGCCGGGCGTCGAGTTCTCGCTGCGCTGCGGCGAGCACATGGGTGACATCCCGGCCGAACCGGACGTCCAGTGGATGGCCGGTTTCCCCGGCCCGTGCGTGAGCCGCTAGGTCGGTCAGGGCGGCTCGCAGCGCCTCGACCGGATCGCTGGCCAGGCTCGGCATCGTCTGGATGCCCTGCTCGCCCCAGACCTGCAGCGTGAAGCTGTCGGCCGCCTCCGGCGCGCCGAGCGTGAGGGTTGCGGTGCTCGTCGCGCCTCCCTCGTGGTGCAGGACCAGATAGGTCAGGTCGCCGCGCCCGCTGTCGGCGGTGACGTGCCGTACTGGCCCCAGGATCTCCCAGAGCATGGACACGGCGTGCGGGCCGATGTCCCACAGGCCGCCCTTCTCCCGGCGCCACGGGGTATTGAACGGGCTGGACGGCGAATAGACCGCCGCGAGCCAGGTCGCGCTGCCGCCCGACCAGCCACCCGCCTCCGTCACCCGGCGCAGCCACGCCCTGCTGGCGGGCTGGAACCGGGCGGTGAAAAACACGACCGACGCCACCCCGGCGGTCTCGACGGCCGCAGCCAGCGTGTCGGCTGCGTCCGCGCTGAGGGCCACCGGCTTTTCCAGCAACAGGTGCCTGCCCGCGGCGGCGGCCCGGATGGCGAGCTGGTTCTGCACGTCGGGTGGCACCGAGAAAGCGACGGCGTCGGTCTCGGCGAGGAACGCGTCGAAGTCGGGCATCGCGGTCGCGCCGAAGTCGGCAGCGAGTGCTGCCGCGGCCTCCTGGTTACGGCCCCAGACGGCGGTCAGCGCGACCCCCGGCGTGCTCACCAGGGCACGCGCGTGCGCGACCCGCGCCCAGTGCCCAGTGCCGACCAGTCCGAACCGAAGCTGCGTGTTCTGGCTCACGCAAGCCACCCTATGCTCGGGGCATGCGCACCCACGAGCAGTCCGGTACGGACATCCACGGGGATGCAGCAGCGGCAGTAGCCGCCGCTGGCCAGGCTGCCCGCAGCGCGGCGACATCGCTGCGTGACGTGCCTGCTGACGGCTTGGACGAAGCGCTGCGGCTGATCGCGAGCAAGCTCGGCGAGCGCGCCGCGTCGGTGCTCGCCGCCAACGCCGACGACGTGCGCGCCGCCCGCAAGGACGGCCTGGCCGAGGCGTTCGTGGACCGGCTCACCCTGGATGAGGGCCGAGTCGAGGCGATGGCGAGTCAGCTGCACGCGCTCGCCGCGATACCCGCGCCGCCGGCTGGTGCAGTGGTACGCGATCTGCCGGACGGGTTGCAGCTGCAGGAGTGGCGCCGTCCGGTCGGCGTCATCGGCGCGAACTTCGAGGCGCGGCCTAACGTCGTCGTTGACGTCGCGTCGCAGCTCATCAAGTCCCGCAACGCGGGCGTGCTGCGCACTGGCTCCAGCGCGATCGCTTCCGCGGCGGTGCTGGTTGACGAGGTCGTCGGGCCGGCCATGGCGGCGGCGGGCCTGGATCCGGCCGCGATCCAGCTGCTGCGCGTTCCCGGCCATGAGGTTGCTGTCGCGCTCGTCCGCCAGCCCCGGCTGATCCCGCTTGTCATCCTGCGCGGCAGCGGCGACAGCACCCGTGCGCTGGCCCACGAGGCGGCGCTGCACGGCGTGCGCACGCTGGCGCACGCAGACGGCGGAGCGGTCATCTACCTTGACCAGTCCGCCGACCTCGCCCTGGCCCTGCAACTCATCGAGCGCAGCCTGGACCGGCTCGGCGTGTGCAACCGTCTCAACCTGCTGCTGGTGGAGCGGGCCCGCTGGGACGATGCGGTGCCGCAGGTCACCGCCCTGGCGGCCAAGCTTGGCATCGCTGTCTCGCTGCCCCCGCACGCGCATCCGCTGGGCCATGAGTGGGCACTGGATGCGGGCGCGGAAGCGACCATCACGATCGCGCCCGCCGACGGCGCGCAAGACGCAGCCGACATCGCGAACCGGGAGACCTCGGGGCTCGCGGCCTCGATCGTGACGGCCGATGAGGTGGCGGCACGGCGATTCCTCGGCACTTATTCCGGCACGGGAGCGTTCTGGAATTCGACACCGCGCCTGCTCGACGGGTTCAAGCTGCTGTCGGTACCGGAAACCGGGATCAACATCGACGTCGTGCCTGGCCCGCGCGGTCCGGTGACATTCCGGGACTTGCATCTGCGGCAGTACGTCGTGGTACCAGCCGGGACGGTGCTCGCCGACGAATCCGGGCGTCGTCAGGCCGGGTAAACGACGAGCGACTCGCGGTGCACCGCGTGGATGCTGCGGACGACCCGGCGCGCGGCGGCGTCCGCTGGCACCTGACCTTGCAGGAACCCCTTGTCGAGCAGGAACGTCGTCGCGAGATGCGGCTGAGCGAGTAGCAGCGAGTCAGCCAGCTCGGTGACGCGCTCGGCTGACAGCGCTGCGAGCTGAACGAGTGCTTCCTGGCTCGCGCGGGACGTGCCTGACGCCAGTTCCTGGCAGTCCTTGTAGACATCGGGTTCGAGCAGCGTTGTTTGCATGCGCGCGTCCGGCGCAGCACCCCCGCCGGCCGCATCCCGCGCGTCCGGCGTCGGGTCGGCGTGCCGAAGCCGGAAGAGAATCGAGAGCACGCAGGCCACCTCCTGCGGTGCCAGCGCACGCAGCAGTCGCAGGATGGCCGAGGGCAGCGCCACCGAGCCGCGGCCGAGCAGCCGCTCGGGGTGCCGGACGTCCAGCAGCTCGACGACCGCGCCGGCCGGGAAGTCGCTGTCGACGCGCTTGACGCCGGACAGGAACAGCGTGCTGCCGGCGCGCAGGCTTTCCTCGGCCGCCCGGTTCACGTGCACGGAGCCCGCCGAGTACGCGATACCGCCGATCCAGCGCTTGGCCGGCTCGAGCTGCGACCCGGCGCCACGCACGACGGTGCCCATCCGGGCGCGCGGGTTAAGGCTGCGCCCGACGACGTCGGGCTCGCCGGCCGATCCGATGACGCACTCGATGCCGCAGCAAGCGGCTCGGGCCGCCGCTGTGAGCTTGGAGCCCATGCCGCCGCGGCCGCTGCCGCCCGGCGTCACGCGCACCGCACGGGCTTGTGCCGGGGTAAGCCGCGAAATCCGCTCGCTGAGCTCGGCGTCGCGGTAAGCGGCCCGGACATCGGTCAGGAACAGCAGCCGGGACGCCTCCGCGGCCACCGCGACGGCGACAGCGACCTGGTCGTTGTCGAGCGGGGAGATCGGGTCCGTCGCGTCGTTGCCGTTGACGACCGGAAGGAGGCCGCGACCGGTTGCCTCGCGGAGCAGCCGGCCGATGTCAGCCATTGCTCGCGCGGAGTCGAGGTCGCTGCGGGATACCAGGATCTGGCACACCTCTACGCCGACAGCCGCGGCCAGCTGCCGGTACAAGGCCATCAGTGCGGGCTGCCCCACCGCTGACGGCAGCGCCGTGTCGATCGCCTGCGGCCCGGCGGCAGGCGTCACGTAGAGGCTCAGCGTGTCGGCGAGCTGCTGATAATCGCCAGACTGCACAGCCGAGCGCGCGGAGGTGACCAGCGCCTGCAGCGCCTGGCCGGCACCGGCTGTCGGGCCCTCGAAGGCGAGTAGCTGCCTTCCGAGTCGCCCTGCGCCCGAGGTCACCAGGATGATCTCGTGCCCGGCTCGCTGGGCCGCGGCGATCTGGCTGACCAGGCCGGCGATGACGTCCAGGGCAAGCCCGCCCCGGCTCGCGATGGAACTCGAGCCGAGCTTGATCACCTGTCTGGTCACGGACTAACGCTAGCCGGTGACCGAGCTCACAGCGCGCCGCTGGACATCCTGGAGTTTTCAGTGTCACGAAAGGTGCAATCCGGGCGAGAAATCGACTGAAAACTTCAGGGTGTCACGACCGGAGCAGCTAAATGGCTGGCCCGCTGGCAGCGCGGGCTGGCACAGTACCGGCGTGCCGGAGAACTACTTCGATGAGCCAGTGGCCGCGACCTATGACAGCGATGACGAGGGCGGCATGTTCTCGGCAGATGTCATTGACCCCGCCGTCGATTTCCTCGCAGAGCTAGCCGGAGAGGGCGCGGCGCTCGAGTTCGCCGTCGGTACCGGCAGGATCGCCCTGCCGCTCAGCCGCCGCGGCGTGCGCGTGCGCGGCATCGAGCTGTCGGAGGCGATGGTCGCCCGGCTCGCCAGCAAGCCGGGTGCCGACCAGGTCCAGGTGACGACCGGCGACATGGCGACCACCAGGGTCACCGGCACATTCCGGCTTGTCTACCTTGTCTTCAACACGATCATGAACCTGACCACGCAGGATGCGCAGGTGGACTGTTTCCGTAACGCCGCCGAGCACCTGGAGCCAGGCGGCTGCTTCGTCATCGAGGTCATGGTGCCGCAGTTGCAGCGGCTGCCGCCAGGCGAGACCTTCCAGCCGTTCGCCGTCACCGCGGACCACGCAGGTTTCGACGAGTACGACGTGGTGACGCAGGACATGGTGTCCCACCACTACACCGCCGATGCAGACGGCCGGCTGCGCTACTCCTTCGTCCCGTTCCGTTATGCCTGGCCGGCCGAGTTCGACCTGATGGCGCGGATCGCCGGCCTGCGGCTGCGCGAGCGCTGGGCTGGCTGGCGGCGCGAGCCGTTCACCGCTGAAAGCACCAGTCATGTGTCGGTGTGGGAGAAGACGGCCACCTGAGCGGTGCTCATGACCGACATGGCAGGATCGGCTGCATGCTGCGCTGGCTGACGGCAGGAGAGTCACACGGTCCTGCCCTCGTGGCCGTGTGCGAGGGACTGCCGGCCGGCATCGAGGTCACCACGGGTGACATCGCGCACGCCCTGGCGCGGCGCCGGGCGGGCTATGGTCGCGGCGCGCGGATGAAGTTCGAGCAAGACGAGGTGGAACTGACCGGCGGCGTCCGCCACGGGTTCACGCTCGGCGGCCCGGTCGCGATCAGGATCGGCAACACCGAGTGGCCGAAATGGGAACTGGTCATGGCGGCCGATCCGGTGGACCCCGACGTGCTGGCCGGACAAGCGCGCAACGCGCCGCTGACCAGACCCCGGCCAGGTCACGCGGACCTGGCCGGGATGCAGAAATACGGCCACGACGACGCCAGGGCGGTGCTGGAACGCGCAAGCGCCCGGGAGACCGCCGCCCGCGTCGCTCTCGGCGAGCTAGCCAGGCGGCTGCTGCGCCAGGTGCTGGGCGTGGAGATTCTCAGCCACGTAGTCGCGCTCGGCGAAGTCCGGGCCCCGGACAACGAGCTGCCTGGACCTCAGGACCTCGCCCGAATCGATGCCGACCCGGTCCGCTGCCTGAACCAGGCCGCGAGCGCCGCGATGCAGGCCGAGGTCGACGCCGCACACCGCGACGGCGACACCCTCGGCGGCGTGGTCGAGGTTCTGGCTTACGGGCTGCCGCCCGGACTCGGCAGCTACGTGCACGCCGACCGCCGTCTCGACGGCAGGCTGGCAGGCGCGCTCATGAGCATCCATGCGATCAAGGGCGTGGAAATCGGCGATGGCTTCGTGACCGCGACACGACGCGGCTCGGCGGCACATGACGAGATCGAGAACTCGGGCGCCGGGCTCCGCCGGCCGACTAACCGAGCCGGCGGTATCGAGGGCGGCATGAGCACCGGGGAGCCGGTCCGGCTCCGGGCGGCGATGAAGCCCATCTCGACGGTGCCGCGCGCGCTTGCGACGGTGGACGTGGCGACGGGCGAGCCGGCCAGAGCCATCAACCAGCGCAGCGACGTCACCGCGGTGCCCGCGGCCGGAGTCGTAGCCGAAGCGATGAGCGCGCTCATCCTCGCGGACGCCACGATGGAGAAGTTCGGCGGCGACAGCGTCCCCGAGACAGCCCGCAACGCCGAGAACTACCTGAAGGCGATGATGATCCGTTGACCGCGAACGGGCAGACGGCTGAGACCGAAACGACCCCGTTCCGTCCGGTTGTGCTGATCGGACCGCCCGGCGCCGGCAAGACAACGGTCGGGACAGCCCTCGCCGCCCGACTCGGGGTCCCCTTCACCGACACTGACTCCGTCGTCGAGGCAGCGGCCGGCAAGCCGGTCGCGGACATCTTCATTACCGACGGCGAGCCGGAGTTCCGGCGGCTGGAACGAGACGCGGTCGCGGCCGCGCTGGGCACGCGCGACGGCGTGATCGGGCTCGGCGGCGGGGCCGTGATGGACGAGCAGACGCGGGTGCGCCTCGCGGGCCACCGGGTTGTCTACCTGGAGACCGGCTTTACCGAGCTGGCCAGGCGGGTCGGCCTCGACCGGGCCAGGCCGCTGCTGATCGGCACCAACCCGCGTGCGCAGCTGAAGGCGCTGCTCGACCAGCGGCTGCCGGTCTACGACAGCCTGGCCTGGCTGACCGTCGGCACCGACGGCCGCGATCCGGAGGAGGTTGCCGCCGAGATCGCCGCGGCCGTGGCGGCGCAGTGACCGCGACCAGAATCGCGGTCGGGGGCGAGCGGCGTCACGAGGTGATCGTCGGTACCGGTGTGCTGACCGAGTTGCCGCCGCTGATTGGTCCACAGGCACGGAACGTGGTCGTCGTGTACGCCACGAGCCTTGCTCCGATCGCGGCCGCGGTGGGCCAGTCGATCGCGGCGGCCGGATACGCGGTGCAGACCGAGCCGGTGCCCGATGGCGAGGCGGCCAAGGAGATCGGCATCGCGGCGGCGCTGTGGACGCGGCTTGCCGCGGCGGGCATCGGCCGGGACGACGCGATCGTCGCCGTCGGCGGGGGAGCGGCTACCGACCTGGCCGGTTTCGTCGCGGCGACGTGGCTGCGCGGGGTGCGGATCGTGCTGGTGCCGACCACACTGCTCGGCATGGTGGACGCCGCGATCGGCGGCAAGACGGCGATCAACACCACCGACGGCAAGAATCTGGTCGGCGCGTTCTTCCCGCCCGCCGGCGTGGTCGCCGACACCAGCTTGCTGACCACCCTGCCGCCCGCCGAGTACGTCAGCGGCATGGCCGAGGTGATCAAGGCCGGCTTCATCGCCGACCCCGTCATCCTCGACCTGGTCGAAGCCGATCCGGCAGCGGCGGCCAGGCCAGGCGGGCCGCACGAGCGGGAGCTGATCGAGCGAGCCATCGCGATGAAAGTCGCGGTCGTGTCGGCTGATCTGCGCGAGGCCGGGCTTCGCGAGACGCTGAACTACGGGCACACGCTCGCGCATGCGATCGAGCGGGTGGAAGACTACTCGATACGCCACGGCGAGGCCGTCGCGATCGGCATGTGCTTCGCCGCTGCGCTGGGCAGGCTGGCCGGGCGCCTCGACGCCGCGACAGCGGAGCAGCACCGGTCAGTGCTGACGGCGGTGGGTCTGCCCGTCCGCTATCGCGGCGGCGCATGGCCCGAGCTGCGGGCCGCGATGGCGGTGGACAAGAAGACGCGGGCGGCGAAGCTGCGGTTTGTGGTGCTGGACGGGCTGGCCAAGCCGGCCATCCTGGCCGACCCGTCAGAGGAGCTGCTCGAGCGTGCCTACGCGGAGGTGAGCTGACCGATGACCGCGCAGCCCGAACCCGCCGCGGTGCCGCCGACGGTGCTCATCCTCAACGGGCCCAACCTCGGCAGGCTCGGCTCCCGCGAGCCGGAGATCTACGGCTCGGCGACGCTGGCCGACATCGGCGCAGCCTGCTCGGCGCTCGGCGCGAAACTCGGGCTCGTCGTCGACCTGCGGCAGACCGACGACGAGGCCGAGCTGATTGGCTGGATTCACGAGGCGGCCGACCGGCGGCTCCCGGTGGTACTGAACCCGGCCGCTTTCACGCACTACTCCTACGCGCTGCGGGATGCCCTCGCGATGCGTACCGCGCCACTTGTCGAGGTGCACCTGTCCAACCCCGCGGCCCGCGAGTCGTTCCGGCATACCTCGGTGGTGTCTGCCGTCGCGGACGGCACGATCGCGGGATTCGGGTCGCAGTCGTATGAGCTGGCGCTCCGCGCGGTTGCGCGGCTCCTCGGCCGCTCTGGGGCAGACTGACCAGTCCGGTTACGATTCATCCCTGAGACTGCCACGCGGAAAGGGTGCTTGATGCGCATCGGGATGGCTCTGAACTACGCCGGCGGGTTCCGGGAAACAGCCGCCGAGCTGGCTGACTACGAGAAGGCCGGCCTGGACATCGTCTTCGTGCCCGAGGCGTACAGCTACGACGCGGTGAGCCAGCTCGGCTACCTGGCGGCCGTCACCGAGCGGGTCGAGCTGGCGTCCGGCATCATGCAGATGTACTCCCGGACGCCCACGCTCACGGCGATGACCGCCGCCGGCATCGACTATGTGTCGGACGGAAGGTTCTCCCTGGGCATCGGCGCGTCGGGACCGCAGGTCATCGAGGGCTGGCACGGCGTGCCGTACGACGCGCCCGTCGGCCGCGCCAGGGAGACCATCGAGATCTGCCGCGCGGTGTGGCGGCGGGAACGGCTGGAGTACCACGGCAAGTACTTC
Organism: uncultured Actinomycetota bacterium; assembly: GCA_963718765.1. Classification (GTDB taxonomy): domain Bacteria; phylum Actinomycetota; class Actinomycetes; order Streptosporangiales; family Streptosporangiaceae; genus JAJYUU01. The sequence goes on along the minus strand of CAVQZV010000010.1, from coordinate 280,575 downwards.
CAGATTCCGCTGCCTGAAGGTCAGGGCACCGGTTTTGGCAAGGCGCTCAAGCTCATCAACCACCCGGTCCGCGAGCGCATCCCGATCATCCTGGCCGCCCTTGGCCCGAAGAACGTCGAGCTGGCGGCTGAGCTCGCCGAAGGCTGGGAGCCGATCTTCTACTACCCGGAGAAGGCGGGCGAGGTGTGGGGCACGTCCCTGGCGGCCGGGAAGGCCAAGCGCGATCCTTCGCTGCCCCCGCTCGACGTGTTCGCGCAGACCGCCCTCGCGATCGGCGAGGACGTCACGGGCCTCATCGATATGCTCCGGCCGGTTCAGGCGCTGTACATCGGCGGGATGGGCGCGCGGGGCAAGAACTTCTACAACAACCTCGCCGTGCGCTACGGCTACGGCAAGGAAGCAGCGGCCATTCAGGATGCTTACCTCGATGGCCGGAAGTCCGAAGCCGAGGCGCTCATCCCGCAGGACCTGCTCGAGCACGTGTCGCTCATCGGGCCGAAGTCGTTCGTCGCCGAGCGGGTTGCCGCGATGAAGGAGTCCGGTGTCACCACGCTGAACGTCGGGCCGCTGGCACGCACTCACGCCGAGCGGGTCGCGCTCATCGAGGAGATCAAGGACCTGGCCGGGTAGGGAGCGGCCCGGCCAGTGCCCACTGGCGCGTCACACTCCCGCGCCTCTGGCCGTCCTTGTTTCCGGTCACCAGCTGCGGGCACGTGCTAGGCACCGCTCATGTCTGGACTGGGGGCGTTATGCGACGCGGCGATCGACGGCCGGGCGAGGATAGCCCGCGGGTGCTCATCATCGGCGGCGGGTTCGCCGGGCTGTCGGCGCTTCAGGCGCTGGCAGGCAACGGGGCTGCCGTGACCGTAGTCGACCGCAACATCTACAGCACGTTCCAGCCGCTGCTGTACGAGGTCGCCACGGCGGGCCTGACCGCTTCCGATGTGGCCTACCCGCTGTGGTCGGCGACCTTCCGGCACGGCGGGACGTTCCGCAAGGGCGAGCTGGCTGGTCTCGACCTCGGTCAGCGGATCGTCACCCTCGCGGCAGGCGAGCAGCTCAGTTACGACTACCTCATCATCGCGACCGGCGTGAGCGCCGCGTTCTTCGGCGTGGCGGGCGCCGCGGAGCACGCCGTGGGCCTGTACACCCGCCGCGACGCGGTCGGCCTCCGCAACATGCTGATGGACGACCTGGAGCGGCGCAATGAGGGGCTGGCGGGCCCGGAGCTTGATGTGACCATCGTTGGCGGCGGGGCCACCGGCGTCGAGCTGGCCGGCACGCTCGCCGAGCTGCGCAATTTTGCGTTGCCGGCCGTGTACCCGCACGTCGACAGGTCCATGTTCCGGGTCCGGCTGGTCGAGATGGCACCCGCGCTGCTCATGCCGTACAAGGACAGGCTGCGCCGCTATACCCGCCAGCAGCTGGTGGACCGGGGCGTTGAGGTGCGGCTCAACACGGCCATCAAGGAGGTCAAGCAGGGGTCGGTGCTGCTGGCCGATGGCAGTGAGCACCGCAGCGACATCACCGTCTGGGCGGCGGGCGTCGCGGGGCCGGACGCCGGCTGGACGGCCGGTTTGCCGCGCGGCAAGGGCGGCCGGATCGAGGTCGGCGCGGACCTGCGGGTGACCGGTCAGGACCGGGTGTTCGCGGCCGGTGACATCTGCGTGAACCCGGACGAGCCGGTCGCGCAGCTTGCTCAGCCAGCACTCCAGCAGGGCCGCCACGCCGGGGAGCAGGTGGCCCGGCTGATCGCAGGCGAGACCACGAAACCGTTCCGCTACCGCGACAAGGGGATCATGGCGACCATCGGACGGCGGTCGGCCGTGGTGGAACTGCGCGGTGGCGTGCAGCTGCGCGGCACGCTGGCGTGGCTCGCCTGGCTGGGCCTGCACCTGATTTACCTGCTGGGCAACCGGAACCGCGTGGTCACCCTCGTGAACATGACGTGGCGCTATCTGACCTGGAGCCGTGGCGGCGGGGTTATCGTCGGCGACGACGTACCTGACCAGGACTGACGCCCCGCCCGGACAGCTGGTCGCTACAGTCCAGGTATGGCCCACACCCACGCAGCTCGCCGCGCCTTGGCGCAGCAGAAGATCACCGAGGCTGGTGCCGACGCGGCGCTGATTACCAGCCCGCCTAACGTCCGGTATCTGTCCGGACTGGTCAGCTCCAACATGGCGATCTTGCTGCCGGCCGACGGGCCAGCGGTTCTCGGCACTGACTCCCGGTACGCCGAGGCAGCCGAGCGGGACTGCCCGGACATCGAGTTGCTCGTCGAGCGCCAGCTAGACCGCGCTATGGCCGCGCTGGCCGCCGAGCGCGGTTACCGCACACTGGCGTTCGAGGCACAGGACATGACGGTCGAGCGGCACGCCGAGCTCGCCGAGCAGCCAGGCGGACCCCGGCTCGTGCCCCTGGGGCACCTGATCGAGATGCTGCGGATGATCAAGGACGAGGCTGAGATCGAGTTGCTGGCCCGGGCGTGCGCGATCACGGATCAGGCGCTCGCCGTGGCGCTCGGCGCGATCCGGCCGGGATGCACCGAGCGAGACATGGCCATCCTGATCGAGCGGACCATGGTGGATCTCGGCGCCGAGGCACCCGCGTTCGACACGATCGTCGCCAGCGGCCCGAACGGCGCGATACCGCACCATTCGCCCGGCGGCCGCGTGCTCGAGCGGGGCGATCTAGTCACCATCGACTGCGGCGCGCGGCATGCCGGCTACCACGCGGACATGACCAGGACCGTTGCCCTCGGCTCGCCCGCGCACTGGCAGCGCGAGATCTATGACCTGGTGGCGACGGCCCAGCTCGCCGGAATAGCCGCGGCCACGGCGGGCGCCGATGTCCAGGACGTCGACGCCAGCGCGCGAGACCTGATCGAGGCGGCGGGCTACGGCGGGTTTTTCCAGCACGGCCTGGGCCACGGAGTCGGGCTGCAGGTGCACGAAGCACCGCTGCTGGGATACGGCCAGACAGGTAGACTTGAAGACCGGGTTCCGGTCACTGTCGAGCCTGGGATTTACCTGCCCGGCAAGGGCGGCGTCAGGATTGAGGACACCCTCGTGGTCCGCACGGCCGGGCCAGAAACGCTCATCACGACCACCAAGGAATTGCTCGTGCTGTGACGGCGGCACGGCGGTTCCTGACGTACGCAGGAGACACGACGTGGCCACCACAAATGACCTCAAGAACGGCATGACGCTGAGCATCGACGGAGCGCTCTGGAGCGTGGTGGAGTTCCAGCACGTCAAGCCCGGTAAAGGTGGCGCCTTCGTGCGCACCAAGCTGAAGAACGTGTTGTCCGGCAAGGTGGTGGACCGGACCTTCAACGCAGGCGTCCGCGTGGAGGTGGCGAACGTCGACAAGCGCGAGATGCAGTACCTGTACCGGGAAGGCGACGACTTCGTCTTCATGGACACCACCGATTACGACCAGCCGCACATCCCCGCCGCGGTAATCGGTGACGCCGCCAACTACCTGCTCGAGGAGCATACGGCCACCATCGCGTTCAACGACGGCACGCCGCTGTACGTGGAGCTGCCGGCCGCTGTCGAGATGACCGTGCAGCACACCGACCCGGGCCTGCAGGGTGACAGGTCGACCGGGGGAACCAAGCCGGCCACCCTCGAGACCGGCGCGCAGATCCAGGTGCCGCTGTTCATCACCACCGGGGAGAAGGTCCGTGTCGACACGCGGTCGGGCGCATACCTCGGCCGGGCCTGAGCCGGCCGGATGCCAGCGCGCAGCAAGGCCCGGAAGCGGGCATTGGATATCTTGTTCGAGGCCGAGGCCAGGCGCGAGCCAGTGCTCAGCCTGCTGGCGGAGCGCACGGCGGCCGCGGACCCGCCCGTTTCTGAGTATGCGGCTGAGCTGGTCGAGGGCGTGCACGAGCACGCTGCGCAAATTGACGAGTTGCTGGCAACGTACTCACAGGGCTGGACCCTGGAGCGCATGCCGGCAGTGGACCGCAACATCCTGCGGATCGGAGCGTACGAGCTGCTGTGGCGAGAGCAGGTACCCGACGCGGTCGCGATCAGCGAGGCTGTAGCCCTGGCCAGCGACCTGTCAACAGATGATTCACCCGCATTTGTCAATGGACTGCTTGGCCGGCTGTTTGAGCTGAAGCCGACGCTGTCGCTGTGACCTGACTCCTGCGTCCGGCAGGCCATCGCCGATGTCACAGGTGGCGGCTAGCGTTGCTGCCTGGAGCGGCTGCAGGATCGGTGTCACGACATGGAATTGCTGGCTGGCGGCAGTGGCGCGCAGGGCAGTGCCGTACCCGGCACTGCCGCACGTGACCGTGCTGCCAACGACACTGGCTGCCACATCCTGCACGTGGACATGGACGCTTTCTATGCGAGCGTCGAGGTACGGGACCGGCCAGAACTTGCTGGCCGGCCAGTGATCGTCGGCGGCCTGGCTGGCCGCAGTGTCGTCCTCTCGGCGACATACGAGGCGCGCGCCTTCGGCGTCCGATCAGCGATGCCCATGTCCAGGGCCCGGCGGCTCTGCCCGCGGGCGACCGTGATTCCGCCCCGGCACCGTCTCTACAGCGCCGTGTCCAAAGAGGTCATGGCGATCTTCCGAGGCGTCACGCCGCTGGTGGAGCCCCTGTCGCTCGACGAGGCATTCCTCGACGTGTCCGGAGCGATCAGGCTGTTTGGCTCCCCGGCCAGCATTGGCGGCCAGATCCGCCAGCAGGTGGCGCAGCAGCAGCAGATCACCTGCTCGGTCGGGGTAGCGACGAGCAAGTTCCTCGCCAAGCTCGCGTCCGTGCACTGCAAGCCGGACGGGCTGCTGGTCATCCCGGCAGACGGGGCGCTGGAATTCCTGCACCCGCTGCCGGTCTCGGCGCTGTGGGGTGTCGGAGACAAGACGAGACAGACCCTGTCGAGGCTCGGGCTGCGCACGGTCGGCGACATCGCCGCGACGCCGCTGGACGCACTGGAACGGGATCTCGGCAAGGCCGCGGCTGCTCACCTGCACGCGCTGGCGCACGGCCGGGACGAGCGGGTGGTAGCGTCATCGGTCCGGGAGAAGAGCGTCGGCAGCGAAGAGACGTTCGAGACCGACATTTCCGACCCGGCGCTGATCCGGCGGGAGTTGCTGCGCCTGTCGCGACGAACCGCGACCGCGCTGCGATCGGCGGGCCTTGCTGCCCGGACGATCAGCGTCAAACTCCGCAAGGCAGACTTCACCACGATTACCCGGTCGAGGACGCTGCCGGAGGCCACCAGCGAGACCCAGCAGATCTATGCAACTGCCTGCGCCCTGTACGCCGCCTCCGGGCTCAGCGGGCAGGCCAGGTTGCGGCTTGTCGGCGTGCGAGCTGCCGGCCTGGTGCCTGCGGCAGCCGCGGCCACCCAGCTGACGCTCGAAGGGCGCGGCACCGGGTCCTGGCGCGAGGCAGAATCCGCGCTAGACAAGATCGCCGGCCGGTTCGGCCCGGACGCGATCCGACCGGCGACGCTCGTCGAAGAACCGGGCGCCGGCAGGCAGGCGCGTGAGCAGGCAGATAACTACCGACCGTAGTCGTGGCGCGGCTTATTGGTGCCTGCGGCCAAGTACCCTTCCACATGGTGCCCCGGCGCTCGTATTCTGGGCGTAAAGCAACGGCCGGGGTGTTAACCAGGTACCGGGGCCGATGTCGATGGGAGGCACTGTGCCGCTCTCTGAGCACGAGCAGCGCCAGCTCGAGCAGATTGAGCAGGCGCTCTATGCCGATCATCCGCGCCTGGCCCGGTTCATGCGGGCCAGGGATCCCAAGATCCACTACCGGCGCCGGGTCGTGCAGTGCTGCGTAGGGTTCCTGCTCGGCGCTGGCGCGCTGGTCGCAGGACTGTTCCTGAGATATGCCTGGCTGTCCGCGACCGGCTTCGTGATCATGCTGCTGGCCGGCATCTGGGCAATCGCCAGCTACCGCCGGATGGCGGCGCTGACACTGCCTCAGCGTCGGCGCGGCCTGGCCACCAGGCAGCGCCGCGCGCCCGGGGCTCCCGCTAACTCCGGTCTGATGGAGCGGCTGGAGGAACGCTGGCGGCGCCGCCAGGAGGGCAACAACCGGTAACGGCTCGCCCTCGTCGGCGAGCCGAATCCAGCCGGTCTACGGCTGATGTGCCGGTGGGAGTGGTGGGGCACCGCTGACGCCGGACTGCATGGGTGCCCGGCTTCCGGATGCTCACCCACGTAGCGGCGTCGACCTGCCGAAGGTCGAACTTGAACAGCAGATCGCACGACGTGGACTCGATGGCGGCGAACAAGCGGCCGCCAGCGATGATCGGGCAGCTGCCTCGGCCTCGAACGTCGCCCATGTGGACATCCATCCATCATGGCGGCTGGCGGACCTGTCGACCCAGGCGTGCTGGCTACCTCAGTTGTGGCGCGGATAGGCCTGCCGTCGCAGAGCGGGCCATGAGGTGTCCAGCCAGCTCAGCATGTCGCCGAGCCGCTGGAGGCCTTGCTGAGTCGCAGCGAGCGTGGACGCGGGCAGTAGCGAGGCCCGGATGCGCCTCCTCAGAGGTGTTGCCGCCGCGACGGCGCGGCGCACCCGGCTGACATCGGCAGCGAGGCCCGCGCCTGAGCCCGCCCGCGTCGCGTACGCGGCTCGCTCAGCCGCGCTGACAACGCGGCGGAGCGCCTCGGCTGCGGCCGGGTCGAGGTTGGCTTCCCTGCTGAGCCGCCTGGCCAGGGCGCGCGGGGTCTCGCCTGGCGCACGGCTCATTCCGTAGTCGCGGAGGTCATCGGTCAGCTCGCGCCAGGCAGCATTCGCGGTCGCGGCGTCGTCGGAGGCGACCAGCCAGCGGCGTCGGCGGGTTAGCTTCCTGGCGGCGGCCGGTGCGCCGATCAGCAGCAGGACCAGGATCGGGATGACGATGACAAGCCAGAGGCTGGATCCGCCGGCCGACCCCCCCGCAGCACCGCCCTGCTCGAGGCGCTGGAAGGTGTTGAGGCCGCGCACCGCGTTCGCCTGTGAGTTGCCCCCTGCGCCAGCGGCTCCGGCCCCGCCCGGGCTGAGCTTGGCCTGGCCGCCGCCAGCGGGGCCAGTCGCGTACGCCGGCACGGTCGCGGTGCCCTGGCCCGTCGCACCGTGCGGGGTCGGCTCGAACCGGAGCCAGCCCTCGCCGGCAAAGTAGAGCTCCGGCCAGGCATGCGCATCCGCGCTAGTGACGGCCCAGGTGCCGCCAGGGCCGCGCGTGCCGGCCGTGTAGCCGACGGCGACCCGGGCCGGGATGCCGAGCAGCCTGGCCAGCACCGCGAACGCCCACGCGTACTGCTGGCAGTAGCCGCGCCGGTCAGTGGTGAGGAACGCGAGCAGCCAGTGCGAGGTGGGCAAGTGCGGCGTGAGGGTGTACTTGAAACCGCCGCCCAGGAACCAGTCCTGCAGTTCGAGCGCCGCCTGCAGCTGCGTGGTGGCCTTTACGGTGCGCTGATGGGCGATGGCGGTCAGCCTGGTCTCGTCGGGCCCGTTATAGGCGCCGTACTGATTGACGATTGAGTTCGGCGGATTTCCGTTGGCGGCTGCCACGTTTGCCTTCGTCGGCTGAGGCTCGCTGCTGATCACCGTGTACTGCAGGCCATCCGCAGGCCCGGTCAGGTTGTAGAGCATCAGCGTTCCGGGCAGCTCACTCCAGCCGGTCGGGCCCGCGGAGAGCTTGACCGGCGCATACGGTGCGGGCAGGAATGCGCTCCCGCCGATCTCTGCCTGGTCCCTGGACAGCGTGACCTCTGTCTGCACTGTTGCTACATGGGCAGCGGGGACCTGGCCTGGCACTGGGTAGGGCAGCGAGTTGTCGGCGGTGAGGCGCTGCGTCGCGACGGTGCCGGACACGTCAGGCTGCCAGATGTCCTTGTTCTCGCTGTAATTCAGCACGTACTCCTGGAAGTACTGGCTGGCGGGCACTGCTGCAGTGGTCTTGTAGGTCAGGACCGGCACCGGTTTCTTCTCTTGCAGGTCGCGCTGAACCTGCTGCATCACCTCGAGCCCGCCGCTGAAACCTGTTCCGAAATGTCCTCCGCCGCCCGTGCCGGAGCTGAACACGTCGTGCGCCCGCATCGACGGCAGCACGATAGGGATGACCACGGCCAGGCAGACAGCGGCCAGCCCGATCCGGCGACCGGATGCGGCCAGCTCCCGGGTATCAGGCCCGATCCCGGTCTCGTCGGCGCGCTGGACATAGCGGAAAGTCACGAGCTGTCCCCACATCCGCAGCCGATCTCGGCTCGCCGTGGACAGCAGCGTCAGGAAGCCCGCCATGCCGGCCGCGAAGGTAAAGATCTGCGTCGCGCTGAAGTTCTTGAGGTTGCTCGCTACCGGGACGCTGAAGAGCACGAGCAGCGGCAGCCCGGCGGCGGCAGGCCTGCGCATGCGCACCGCCAGCACGTCGACCATGATCGCGACCAGGCCGATCCCAACGGACCCGATCAGGCTCACCGGCCTGATGTCGGGCACCGGCGGGGCGAACCGGAACTCCGCAAACGCAGCCCTGACCATGGTGCCGAGCTGGGCGACCGAGGCGTGGCTTGGGATCACGTGACCGTAGGCCGGTCCGCTGGCGAACCACAGATTCACGTAGATCAGCAGCGCGGCCAGGTAGAGGGCCAGGATTGCGAAGGTGCGCAGCACGCGGGCGCCGGTCGCGCTCGCGGCCGTCAAGCCGACGATAATGAGCCCGGCGACCAGGAGCGGCACCCCTGCCCCGATCAGCACCGGCACCACTGCCACGACGACGACCGCGGTGGCCGCGATGGCCGGCCGCAGGCCGGGCAGGCGGGATGCGATGCCGGCCGCGCCGACCACGATCACCGCGCCCATACCCGCGCCGAACCATCCGGCCCCTTCGATGACCGAGGTGAGTGACAGCGACGCCAGCAGCACGGCGATCGCGGCGGTTACGGGCAGGCGCAGGCTCATCATGACGCCCCGCCATCGGCTGCGATAGCTGCTCCGGAGGGTGCCGTGCCGCCAGCCCCTTGCAGGGCAGCCGGCCCAGCGCTACCGGGCACCATCCAGACCTGCGAACTGAGCGGCGCACCCGACCGGGACAACCGCCGCCAGGCAACGGGCAGCGGGGTGACCGCATCGAGCACCGTTACGCGCCAGCCCGCGTTCAGCAGGATGGACTCGGCCGCCGCCGTCTCGGCGGACCACTTGCTTCGCGGCGGATCGGCCGCGCGGTCCGGCACGGCGGCCGGCGCGCTGCCGTTCGAGCCGGTGGCCGCCGGGTCGGCGCGCGGGGGATCGACCGCCCAGGTGGCCACGTCCAGCAGGATCGCCAGCCCCTGGCTGCCCTCCGTCTTGCAGGCTGCGAGCTTCCGCGCCTCGGGTGCCGAGAGCTTCCCGGCGATGGCAATGACGACTCCGCCCGCGGTCCTGAGCTCGGCCATGGCCTGATCGAGATTCCGGCTTGAAGACGAGTGGATAACGGCCAGGGAATCGAGGAGCGCGTCAGCGAACAGCGGGCCGCCGCGCAGCGTCGCACTGTCGGTGACGAACTGTCCGGTCAGTCCTTCCCGGGAAATGTGCACGCCGACCGAGGCTGCCACACTCACCGCCGCCTCGAATGATGAGGCCATTCCGGCGCCCATGTGCGACCTCGACCTCGCGTCCAGGAAGATCGTCGCGCGGTTGCGCCACCGCTGTTCCTCACGGCGCACCATGAGTTCCCCGTACCGGGCGGTCGAGCGCCAGTGAACTCGCCGCAGCTCATCGCCGTCCCGGTACTCGCGGGGGATGACGTCGTCTTCGCCAGCGGTGGAGGTGAGGCGTGCGCGGCCTTCTCCCTCACCGGCCCAGGTCCGGCTGATGACGGTCCGAGACAGCGGCACGACTCGCGGCGTCACGACGAACGTCGTGCGGCCGGACGCCGACCGCTCGAGCTCGACGAGCCCGAACGAGTCGGCCACCCGCAGGCGAATCGGGCCGATCTCGAACTTGCCTCTCAGGTCGGAGCGGAGCGAGTAGGTCAGCTGCCTGATACCCCGCCGCTCTATCTTGTCCAGGACGTAACGCGGCCTGCTGCCGAGTGCGTACGGCACCTCGTCCTCGGCGAGCAGGAGTCCGGTCGGAATCCGGGAGACGTTCTCCAGGCGGAGCGTCACGGTGGCGGTATGCCCGATCGGCACGCGCGCCGGAGTAATGGTGCGCGAGGTGGAGAGCCGGTACTGACCGCGGCGGGCAGCGACAGCTGCGAACAGCGGCAGCGCGATCAGCGCGACGCCGACCGAGAGCAGACCCCGCTCGCCGAGTACGAAACCGAGTATCACGGCCACGGCGCCCGCGCTCAGGAAGCAGATGCCGCGGGTAGTCATCCCGGCAAGCAAAGAGGTCCGCATCTATTGTCCTTCCGGCGGCCCTGGTCTTGAGTCTAGGCCGTTACCGGCTCGGAAGCGGAAGCCGGCGAACCAGGCTGGCGAGCACTTGCTCCGGTAGGTCGCGGCCGACCATGGCCTCGGCACTCGGCAGTAGCCGGTGGGCGAGAACGGGCACAGCTAGGGCCTGGACGTCGTCCGGGAGCACGAAGTCACGCTCGTCGAGCGCAGCGTGCGCGCGGCTTGCCCGCAGCAGATGCAGGGCGGCTCGCGGTGAGGCGCCGAGCCGCAACTCAGGGGCGTTCCGCGTGGCGTTGACGATGTCGATGATGTACTGCCGGAGCGCGGCTGACACGTGTATCTCGCGCACGGCGGCCACCAGCGCGCGCACGTCGCCGGCGTGCGCAACGGGCTTGAGCTGGTCCAGCGGTGAGGTCGAGCCGTGGGTCTCCAGCATGGAGAGCTCGGCAACCCGGTCTGGGTACCCGATGGCGATCCTGGCCATGAACCTGTCCCGCTGCGCCTCGGGGAGCGGGTAGGTGCCTTCCATCTCGATCGGGTTCTGGGTGGCGATCACCATGAAGGGCCGGTCGAGCTGGTAGGTGCTGCCGTCCACGGTGACCTGGCGCTCCTCCATGGACTCCAGCATGGCGGACTGCGTCTTGGGCGAGGCTCGGTTGATCTCGTCACCGAGCACGATATTGGCGAAGATTGGCCCGGGCTTGAATTCGAACTGCCGCAGTTCCAGGTTGTAGGCGCTCACTCCGGTGATGTCGCTCGGCAGCAGGTCTGGGGTGAACTGAATCCGCCGGACCGAGCAGTCGATGGATCTGGCCAGCGCCTTGGCTAGCTGGGTCTTACCCACTCCGGGCACGTCCTCGATCAGGATGTGCCCTTCCGCCAGCAGGACGGTCAGCGCGAGGCGGACGGCACCTGGCTTGCCGGTGATGACGGTCTGCACCGCCGCGCTCACCTGGGTGGCGATCTGCACGAGCTCATCAAGCGTTCCTTCGGCCTCGCGGCCGGTGTCCGTCACCAACGTGCCCTCCTGGCGGCCATTCCCCGATAAGGCGCTGCGATCAGACAGTACGTCGTCTGCGGGCCGCGGGCGATTCCGCTATCCCGCAGCGCCAGGTCTATTCCCTCATGCCGAGCTCTGCCCCCGCTGAATCGGGGGTGGCGGTGGTGGCCGGACTCGCATGCGGGCGACTCCCGCACCACTTCGCTCCACCGCCCCTGACCTGGCAACTCTGCCCGGCTGTCGCGAATTGAGGGCGGCAGGGTCATTGACGGTGGAGGATAGTGGGGTACAGTGGTGCTCCGTGGGGCCAGAATGGCGCCAATGGGGTGCCAGATGGGGCCGCCGGGGAGGTGAGGCGGGTGTTTCTCGGCACCCATACGCCGCGCCTCGACGACAAAGGCCGGATGATCCTGCCGGCCAAGTACCGGGAGGAACTGGCGACAGGCCTCGTACTGACCAAGGGCCAGGAGCGTTGCCTGTACGTGTTTCCGGTCAGCGAGTTCGGCCGGATCACCGAGGCGTTGCGCACGGCGCCGGTGACCGCGAAGGCGGTCAGGGACTACAGCCGCGTGTTCTTTGCGAGCGCCTCGGACGAGGAGCTGGACAAGCAGGGCAGGATCACGATCCCGCTGGGCTTGCGGGAGTACGCGGGCCTGGACCGCGACTGCGTCGTGATCGGGGCCAACACCAGGCTCGAGATCTGGGACGCCACCGCCTGGACGAGCTATCTGGAGCAGCAGGAGCCGGCTTTCTCGGCCGCATCTGAGGAGGTTCTGCCAGGAGTGCTGTAACAGCGCGCTGGATGCCCGGCGAGGTCTCCACCCGTGCTGAGGGCCGACGGCCCGGCTGACGTCACTTCCCCGGCGTCAGGCGGTCACCAGCCCGTCAGCGCAGTGGCGCGGATGGGGACCTGGCCGGGCATCGCGGCAATCAGGGCGGCGCGTGCTGGGCGGGAGTGCTGACCGAGGAGAAGGCAGGGAGGGGAGTGATGGAGACGACGGCGTCCGCGCACCTGCCAGTCATGCTTGACCGGGTTCTCGAGCTGCTCGGCCCTGCCCTCCGGCCGCCCGGCGCGGTACTGGTCGACGCCACCCTCGGCCGGGCCGGGCATGCCCGCGCGCTACTAGCGGCGCACCCGGATTTGCGACTCGTCGGTATCGACGCTGACGCGACGGCCCTTGCGGAGTCGCGCCGCGTGCTGACCGCGTTCGGCGGCAGGATCGTGCTGGTCCAGGCCGTCTACGATCAGCTCCCGCAGATTCTGGCCGACACCGGGCATCGCAGCGTGCAGGGTGTCCTCTTTGACCTCGGCGTGTCGTCGCCCCAGCTCGACGATCCGGACCGGGGCTTTGCCTACGCCTACGACACGCCGCTCGACATGCGGATGAACCAGGAAGGCGAGCTGACCGCCGCTGAGGTACTCAACACGTATCCGGCCGACCGGCTCGCGCGGGTGCTGCGTGAGTACGGCGAGGAGCGGTATGCGCGACGGATCGCCGATGCGGTCGTGCGCGAACGCGCCCTCGCGCCCCTGCGCAACACCGGCAGGCTCGTCGAGATCGTCCGGGAGTCGATTCCGGCTCCAGCCCGGCGGTCTGGCGGGAACCCCGCCAAGCGCACATTCCAGGCTCTGAGGATCGAGGTCAACGGGGAACTGGAGGCACTGGCCCGAGCGCTGCCCGCAGCGCTCGACTCGATCGCAGTCGGTGGCCGGATTGTCGCGCTGGCCTATCACTCGCTCGAGGACCGGGCGGTCAAACGTGAGCTGGCCGTCCGGTCTGCGGATTCGACGCCTGCGGGCCTGCCTGTTTCGCTGCCGGACGCGCGACCGCGCTTCGAGCTGCTGACCAGGGGAGCGGAGCGGCCGTCAGCAGCGGAGCTCGCAGCGAATCCGCGGGCCGCGTCGGCGCGGCTGCGTGCGGCCGGGCGGATCAGGGCGGCGGCATGACGACAGACACCACGAAACGGCGGCCGAAGCCGGAGGCCGCGGCTGAGAACTTCCGGGGGTCGTCCCCCCGTCCAGTAGCCGCTGACGCCGATGCACGGGGGGGACCGCGCAGGTGACAGACACGACGACGCAGCGTCCGCCCCGCAGGCGTCCAGCGGGCGGTTCCGGAAGTTCCTCGGAGCGGGGAACAGCCGGGCGAGGTTCCGTGCCATCGGGGTCTGGGCCCTGGGGTCCGGGATCTCCCCGGGAGAGCAGGGCCGCGGGCCGCACCGTGCCCCCCCGGGGGGCAGCCGTGCCGGGCCAGGGCGGTCCTGCCCGGGAGGTCCGGGGCCGCGCTGGTAAGCCACGAGCGGACGCAGTTCGCGAGAGGACGGCCCGCCCCAGCCCGTCACGCGGCGGCGGCCGGCCGGTGCCGCGCGCCGCCGCGCGGGCGGGAGGCACTGAACCGCCGATTACAGCACAGCTAGCGACGCCACGAAGGGGCCGGCTAGCGCGGCCCGAACTGCCCCGGCAGCCGCGCGGGGTGGGTCGCCCCGCTGAGTCACAGTCGCGGCGGGTTCTGAGTCGGCCGCCGGGACCGCTGCGGCCGCAACGGTCCTCCGGGGGGTCGTCCCCCCGGGTGAGAACCCCGGCGAGCACGGCAGTCGCCCATCCTGTCGGCCGGGCCGTGCCGCGCCTGCCGTTCGTGCTGCTGGTGCTCGCGCTGCTCGGGGGCAGCCTGGTCTGTCTGCTGGTGATCAACACCACGCTAGGGGCAGCGAGCTTCCGGATCAGCCAGCTGCAGAAGACGTCAGCAAGCCTGTCCACGCAGGAGCAAAACCTGCGCCAGCAGGTCGCTTCCGAGCAGGCGCCCGCCGCGATCGCGCAGCGGGCTTATGCCCTGGGAATGCGCGCGCAGACCGCCACCACGATCCTCGACCTGCGCTCGGGCCAGATCTACCGGCTGCCTGGTCAGGGCGGGGTGGGAGTCGAGCTCGGCGCCCCGCCGACGAGCGCTCCGGCCAACGCGAAAAAGGCAGTTCCCACGCCGACGCCGGCTGCTGGCACGACGCCCGGCGCCACGGCAACGCCGGCCGCTTCGCCGGCGCCGTCAGCGAGCAGGACTCCGATCCCTGCGAGGTCGAGCCCGTGACCGGCGGGCCGGGGCGCCGCGATGATGGCGATTGGCGCCCGCCGCTGCGGCGGAGCAGGCCGGGACCAGCAGGCCCGCGCGGACCCGGGTCGGCGCGGATGCCCGGCCCGATTGGCCGACAGGATCGGGCCAGGCCGGCCGGGCGGCCAGCCGAGCCTCCGCGGGGGCTTTCTGGGGGTCGTCTGCCCTCGCCACACAGCCTGGGACGGTCCGGCCAGCCCGGCAGGTCGCCGCGGCGGGCGGCTGACGGGCCCTCGCGGCAGGGTCAGAAGTTCCCGGCGGGTGACCAGCCGGTCCGCTCGGCTTGGGCCAGCCGCCGGGCCGGGCACCGCACCCGGCAGGCAGCGGCGCGCGCGCCACGACTCCCGATGCGGCGCGGGAGTCCTGGCCGCAGGCTGCGAGTCACGCTGCTCTGCATCGCCTTCGCGCTGACTATCTTCGCGGGACGGCTGGTGCAGCTAGAAGGCTTCGACTCGGCGGCCTACAAGACCGACTCCTCGCAGGAGCATCCGCTGATACCGATCTCGCTGCCGGCCGTCCGCGGTGACATCACCACCAGTGACGGTGCCCTGCTGACGGCGACTGTACAGACCGAGACCGTGTACGCCGACCCCAAGCTGATCCCGGTTGCCAACCGTCCGCAGGTGGCTGCCAGCCTGGCCGGCCCGCTGAACCTGACCGCCCCGGCCATCCTGCACATGCTGAACCATCCGTCCAGCCCTGAGTACGTGAAGCTTGCCAGCGGCGTCTCGGTCGGCACCGGCGACCGCATCGCGGCGCTCGAACTGCCTGGCATCGACATGCACTCGACGTATACGACCAGCTACCCCAATGCTGAGCTCTCGGCACCGGTGACCGGCTTCACCAACACTGACCTGAAGGACGGCACCCTGTTCGGCGTGCAGGGGCTGGAGCAGGAGTACAACTCACTGCTTGCGGGGCGGCCAGGCCGTGAGTACGCGGAGCAGGGCGTGGACGGGCAGCCGATCCCGAACACCGAGGTGGACGTGACGCCGGCCGTACCGGCTCGCAGCCTGCGGCTGACCATCCAGTCTGCCATCCAGTACGAGGCCGATCAGGTGTGCCGCCAGCGGGTCGAGCAGACGCACGCCACCGACTGCTCTATCGTCGTGATGCAGCCGAAGACCGGCGCGATCCTGGCCATGGCGCAGTGGCCGACCTACAACCCGGCTACCGTGTCGAGCCTGGCCGGCACGACCAACATCAGCGTCGCCAACGTGTTCGCCCCGGGCAGCACGCTCAAGCCCGTCACCGTCGCTGCCGCTCTGGAGAAGGGCGGCCAGACGACTATGAGCGCCTACACGATCCCGCCTCAGATCACCATCGACGGCAAGTTCACCTTCCACGATGCTGAGGCTCACCCGACAGAGCGCCTCACGGTCGCCGGAATCCTCGCGAATTCGAGCAACGTCGGGATGGTGCAGGTCGTCCAGCACATCACCCCGCAGCAGCAGTACGACTACCTGCGCGCCTTCGGGCTCGGGGCGGCGAGCGGCCTGGGCCTGCCAGGGGAGAGCGCCGGCTTGGTCACCGCACCGGGCAGCGCCACCTACTGGGGCGATAACCCGTTCGAGTACTCCTTCGGCCAGGGCCTCGGGGTCACCGCCATCCAGATGGCCAGCGCCTATGCGACCATCGCCAACGGCGGCGTCCGGGTACAGCCCACCCTGGTGGCGGGGACGACGAACGCGGCCGGGCAGTTCAATCCCGCCGCGCAGCCGGCCAGGAGCCGGGTCATCTCGGCCGCCACGGCAAGTGAGCTGATGACGATCCTGCAGCAGGTTCCGACGGTCGACGCGCGGGCCGGGCAGAACGCCGGCCTGATTTCCGGCTACACCGTGGCCGCCAAGACGGGGACCGCCCAGGTCTCCGGCCCCGGCCAGAGCAACTGCCTCTGCCAGTATGGTGCCAGCTACATAGGCATCGCTCCGGCCGACAATCCGCAGCTAGTCGTCGCGGTGAACATTCAGGACCCGCAGGGCAAGTACTACGGTGACCAGGTCGCGGGGCCGGCTTTCTACGACGTGATGAAGTTCGCGCTGCAAACCATGAAGATCCCCCCCGACTATGCCAAGACGCCGTATATCAGGCTCACCGCTTCGTGATGGGAGGTACCCTCGGCCCGTGTCTGAGGCCGTCCGCCCGCAGCACGTCGCCGCCCGGCCGTTGTCCGGGCTCGCGGCGCTGCTCGGGCTGCGCGCGGCAGGCCCACAGCGCGCTGGTTCAGAGCCGAGAGTAACCGGCGTCACGCACGACTCGCGGTCGGTCCGGCCGGGGGACCTGTACGCGGCACTGCCCGGCGGTACTGTCCACGGTGCCCGGTTCTGCGCCGACGCGGCGGCGGCGGGTGCCGTCGCCGTGCTGACCGACCCGGCAGGGCGCTCGCTGGCGATCGCGACCGGGCTGCCGGTTTTCGTGGTCGCCGATCCGCGAGCGCGGCTTGGGCAGGTAGCAGCCTGGATCTACGGCGAGCCGTCCAGCAAGCTGCTGCTGATCGGCGTCACCGGCACGGCGGGCAAGAGCACGACGACTTATCTGATCGAGTCAGGGCTGCGGGCGGCCGGCTACCGGACTGGGCTGATCGGCGGGGTGGAGACGCGCATCGGCGACGTCACACTGGACAGCTCGCTCACGACTCCGGAGGCGACCGACCTGCAGGCGATGCTGGCGGCGATGGTGCAACGGCGGGTGGGCGCCGCCGCCATGGAGGTATCGAGCCATGCGCTCGCTCTCAGCCGGGTCGCGGGCACGCACTACGACGTCGCCGTCTTTACCAACCTGTCCCAGGATCACCTGGATTTTCACGCCAGCATGGACGACTACTTCGCAGCGAAGGCGGAGCTGTTCACACCCGCGTACGCGAGGGCCGGCGTGGTGAACGTCGACGACTCGCGGGGCCGCGAGCTAGCCGCGCGAGCGGACATCCCGGTCACCACGTACTCAGCCAGCGGGCGCCACACCGCTGACTGGGTGGCCACCGACGTGCGGCCGGGTGCCGACGGCTCGGCGTTCCGGGTGATCGGTCCTGGCGGCGTGGCGGCGGATGCGACCCTCGCGCTGCCGGGCGACTTCAACGTCGCCAACGCGCTGTCGGCGATCGTGGCGCTGGTCGAGGCGGGGGTCGGCCTGAGCGACGCGGTGGCCGGGGTGGCGGCCTGCCCTGGCCCGCCGGGCCGGCTCGAGCGGGTGGAGGCCGGCCAGGACTTCTCCGTGCTCGTCGATTACGCTCACAAGCCCGGCGCGGTGGAGGCTCTGCTGTCTGCCATGCGCGAGGTAACTCAGGGGCGGCTGCTGATCGTCGTCGGATGCGGCGGGGACCGGGACCGCGGCAAGCGCAGCCTGATGGGCGCCGCGGCCGCCCGGCTCGCCGACGTAGCGATCCTGACCAGCGATAACCCGCGATCGGAGGATCCCCTCGCCATTCTGGCCGAGATGCTCTCCGGTGCGATTGGGGTGTCGCAGTCGCAGCGCGGCCAGGTAGTGGTCCAGCCAGATCGGGCCTCAGCTATCGGGGCAGCCGTCGCCGCCGCCGAGAAGGGCGACGTCGTGCTCATCGCGGGCAAAGGCCATGAGCACGGTCAGTATGTGGCCGGCTCGGTGATTCCGTTCGACGACCGGGAGGTCGCTGCCGCCGCGCTGCGCGAGCGCCTTGCGGCCGGCACTCCGGCCCGACTGGCGCCGCCGACCGGGACCGGTCCCGCGGACGAGATGCTGGCGGACGCGTGATCCCGTTGTCGCTCGCGGAAGTGGCGCGGGTCACCGGAGGGCAGCTCGCCGACGTTCCTGATCCCGCCGCACTCCTGACCGGTCCGGTGGTGATCGACTCGCGGGAGGCCGGCCCGGGCAGCATGTTTGCCGCGCTTCCCGGCACGCGCACCGACGGACACGAGTTTGCCGTAGCCGCCGTGCAGTCCGGAGCGGTTGCTGTCCTGGCCACCCGGCCAGTCGGCTGCCCCGCCATTGTCGTGCCCGATGTGCAGGCGGCCCTGGGTCAGCTCGCCAGGGCGATTGTCGACCGGGCGGGCGACCTGACGGTCATCGGCATCACCGGATCGGCAGGCAAGACCACGACAAAGGACCTCACCGCCCAGCTTCTTGAGACCCTTGGCCCCACCATCGCACCGCGCGAGTCGTTCAACAACGAGATCGGCCACCCGCTGACGGTCCTGCGGATCACGGGCCAGACTCGCTTTCTGGTGTCGGAGCTGGCGGCACGGGGCCCCGGGCATATCACGCAGTTGTGCCAGATCGCGCCGCCCCGGCTCGGAGCGGTGCTCGGCGTCGGCCTTGCGCACGCGGGCGAGTTCGGCGGCGTTGAGGCCATCGCACAGGCGAAGGGCGAGCTCGTGGCCGCGCTGCCGGCCGACGGCATCGCGGTGCTCAATGCCGACGATCACCGGGTGGCTGCGATGGCCGCCAGGACCCGCGCGCGGGTGGTGAGGTTCGGCACGGCGAACAGCGCCGACGTGCGGGCCGAGAACGTGCGGGCGGACGAGGCGGGCAGGCCAGGCTTCACGCTCATCACGGCTGCCGGGTCCGCTCCGGTCCAGCTACAACTGCACGGCGAGCACCACGTCACCAACGCGCTCGCGGCGGCTGCGCTGGCCGAACAGCTGGGCATGCCGGTCGCTGCCATCGCGGCCGGGCTGACATCCGCGGTGGCCCGGAGCCGCTGGCGGATGGAGGTGACGCGGCTCTCGGACGGCGTCACCGTGGTCAATGACGCCTATAACGCCAATCCCGACTCGGTCCGGGCGGCGATCGCGGCCCTGAAGGCCATGTCCCGCGGTCGCCGGGGCTTTGCGGTACTCGGGCACATGACGGAGCTCGGCGACGACGCCGACCGGCTGCACGCCGAGGTCGGCGCCGATGCTGCGGCTGCGGGCTTGGCCGGCCTGATCGTGGTCGGGGATGCGGCGGCACCCATGCTGGCCGGCGCGAAGACAGTGCCCGGCTGGCGCGGTGAGCTGCAGCACGTGCCGGATGCGGCGGCAGCGGTCGGCGCGCTGAAGAGTCGGCTCCGCGACGGCGACGTGGTCCTGGTCAAGGCGTCGCACTCGATCCACCTGGAGCGCGTCGCGCTCGCGCTCACGGGCGAGCAGCCGCTCGACGGCGACACGGGGTCGCGCCGGTGAAGACCATCCTCGTCACGGGGGCCGTGTCGCTCCTGCTCTCGCTGTTCGGCACACCGCTGGTGATCAGCGTGCTGCGCCGTCAGGGGTACGGCCAGCCGATCCGGGTCGAGGGACCGAAGTCGCACGAGACCAAGCGCGGCACGCCGACCATGGGCGGCGCCGCCATGGTGCTGGCGGCGGTCGTCGGCTACGTCGTCGGGCATGTCACGACGCACGATGCGATGAGTGCATCCGGCCTGCTCATCCTGTTCCTGATGGTCGGCCTCGGCCTGGTCGGCTTTATTGACGACTGCATCAAGATCTACCGGCAGACGAGCGTCGGGCTCCGCAGCGGGGCGAAACTGGCCGGGCAGGTCGTGGTCGGCGCCGTGTTTGCCCTCGAGGTGCTGCAGCATCCGGACGGGTACGACCTCACGCCAGCGGACGCGCACCTGTCCTTCCTCCGGGACTTCGGCCCGGCGCTCGGCACGCTGCCATTCGTGATCTGGGTCGTCATCATGATCGCCGGGTTCTCCAATGCCGTGAACCTCAGCGACGGACTCGACGGCCTGGCCACCGGTGCGACTGTCCTCGTGCTCGCGGCTTACGTGATCATCGGCATCTGGCAGGAGCGCAACGACTGCACCACGTTCTTGTCCCGGCAGTGCTACCAGATCAGGGATCCGCTCGACCTGGCCGTGGTCGCTGCGGCGGTGCTCGGCGCTTGCTTCGGCTTCATCTGGTGGAACGCGCCGCCCGCCAAGATCATCATGGGGGATACCGGGTCGCTGGCCCTCGGTGGTGTGCTGGCCGGCCTCGCCGT
Organism: uncultured Actinomycetota bacterium; assembly: GCA_963718765.1. GTDB lineage: Bacteria > Actinomycetota > Actinomycetes > Streptosporangiales > Streptosporangiaceae > JAJYUU01. The sequence goes on along the minus strand of CAVQZV010000010.1, from coordinate 260,199 downwards.
CTGCACCAAGACCCAGTTGCTGCTCATCATCCTTGGCGGGCTCTTCACGATCATCACCCTGTCGGTGTTCATCCAGGTCAGCGTTTTCAAGGTGACCAAATTCAGAACAGGACGAGGGATACGGGTCTTCAAGATGAGCCCGTTGCATCATCACTTCGAGATGATCGGCTGGGCGGAGACCACCATCGTCATCAGGTTCTGGCTAGTCTGCGGACTGTGCATCGCCATGGGCCTCGGCATCTTCTACGCCGAGTGGCTGACAATCTGAGCCGATGACCGCTGAGCCGACGAGCAGCGCCCGCGACGCCGACGGGGTGGTCAGCTTCGATGGCCAGCAGGTCGTGGTCGTCGGCCTCGGCATCACCGGGCAGTCAGCTATTTCCCTCCTGGCTGGCCGCGGCGCGAGCGTCACCGCCGTCGACTCGCGCGACGATGCCGAGCGACAGGAGCTTGCCGGCCGGCTGGCCAAGGACGGCGTGCAGGTCCGCCTCGGCCCGGGCGAGCTGGGCGCAGAGGCAAGCGTGCCGGCGGGTACCGGGCTCGTCGTGACCTCCCCCGGGCTGCGCCCGGACACGCCCCTGCTGGCGCGCGCTGTCGCGGGCGGCGTCGAGGTGATCGGCGATGTGGAGCTCGCCTGGCGGCTGCGGCCCGAGGTATCCGGCGGGAGACGTCAGCAGTGGCTCGCGGTCACCGGCACCAACGGCAAGACCACCACGGTGCGGATGCTGGCCGCCATGCTCGCGGCGGGCGGCCACCGCAGCGTCGCGGCCGGAAACGTCGGCGTCCCGATCCTCGACGTGGTCACTGATCCGGAGCCCTACCCGGTGGTCGCGGTCGAGCTGTCCAGCTTCCAGCTCTACTGGAGCACAACCATCGTGCCGCTTGCTGCCGTGGTGCTCAACGTGGCGGCGCACCACCTGGACTGGCATGACAACATCCAGGCTTACGCGGCGGCCAAGGCGAGGATCTTCGCACCAGGCACGATCGCCGTCTGCAACGCCGAAGATCCGCTGACGGTCGCGATGGCCGACGCGGCGCTGTCGGCGGCGGTGTCAGCCGGCGGAGCGAGCCGGAAGGTCGCGTTCCGGCTCGGGCCGCCCGGGCCAGGCGAGCTGGGCGTCGCCGATGGCTGGCTGACAGACCGGGCGTTCGGCGCGGAGCCGGGCGGCACTCGCCTGGTGCAGGCGGTGGCTGTCCGCCCGGCGGCGCCGCACAACATCGCCGACGCTCTCGCCGCTGCGGCGCTCGCCCGCGCATACGGAGAGGACGCAGGCTCGGTCGCCGCCGGGCTGGCTGCGTTCGTGCCCGAGCCGCACCGCATCAGCCTGGTGGCCGAGCTGGATGGCGTGGAATTCGTGGACGATTCCAAGGCGAGCAATCCGGCGGCCGCGGCCGCATCGCTTGCGTCCTTCCCCTCGATCGTATGGATTGCCGGCGGGCTATTCCGGGGCAGTGACGCGGACCTGGATGCCATCGTGACGGCCGCAGCACCGCGGCTGCGCGCCGCCGTGCTGCTGGGCACGGACGCGGCCAGGTTCTCGGGGGCGCTGGCGCGACACGCGCCAGATGTCCCGGTAACAGAGCTGGCTGGCACCGACACTGGTGTGATGGAACAGGTAGTGGTCGAGGCGGCGGCGGCCGCCCGGCCAGGCGACACGGTGCTGCTGGCGCCGGCCGCGCAGTCGTGGGACATGTTCCGCGACTACTCCGCGCGCGGGGAGGCGTTCGCCGCAGCAGTGCGGCGGCTGGCGGAAGCCCGGTGAGCGCTGACTCTGGTCTGCCGCCGAGCACTGCGGGGGGTCCGGGGGTCGTCTCCCGGCCGAGCACCGACCGGCCGCCCAGCCTGCTGCCGGGCCCGGCCGAGGCGCGCGCCGCTGTGCGCGACCGCGCGCAGCGGCTCAGGGACGCCGCGACGCGGCTGACTGCGCTCCTCAACCGGCCGCTCGCCTCGTATTACCTCGTGCTCGGCTGCACGCTGCTCCTGCTGATCGTCGGCCTGATGATGGTGCTGTCGGCAGGCACCGCCTATGACCTGGATCAGGGGTACCCGGCGTACTCGATGTTCATCAAGCAGGTGCTCGGCGCGGCCGGCGGCCTGGCGCTGATGTGGCTGGCCGCCAAATCCCCGCCCCGGCTGTTCCGGGCCTTCGCCTACCCGCTGATGCTGGCCGCGATGGCGGGCGTGGCCATGGTGCTGCTGTTTGGCGTCGAGGTCGACGGCGCGAAGCGGTGGCTGGTCGTGGCTGGCTTCCAGGTGCAGCCGTCCGAGCTGGCCAAGCTCGCGCTCGTGATCTGGGGCGCGGACCTGCTCGCCAGGAAGGAGCGGCTCGGTCAGCTGACCGACTGGCGGCATCTGCTCATTCCGCTGCTGCCGGGCGCTGCCCTGCTGAGTCTCCTCGTCATGCTGGGCAAGGACCTCGGCACCACGTCCCTGCTCCTGGCGATCTTCCTGGCGCTGCTGTGGATCATCGGCACGCCTGGCAAGCTGCTCGCCGGCATGGTCGGCCTGATGGCATTCGTGCTGCTCATCGTCGTCGCGGTACACCCGTATGAGCTCGCCAGGATCACCTCGTTCTTCTCCTCCCACTCGCCGAGCTGCCGCAGCCTCAGCTGCTACCAGCTCATCCAGGGCAAGGATGCGCTCGGCTCCGGCGGCCTGTTCGGGGTGGGCAGCGGGGCGAGCCGGGCCAAATGGGGCTGGGTTCCCAACAGCCCAACCGACTTCATCTTCGCGATCCTCGGCGAGGAGCTTGGCTTGGTGGGCACGATCTGCGTGGTCGCGCTGTACGGCGGGATCGCGTTCGCCGGCCTGCGCATCGCCCGGCGGGCCCCGGATACGTTCGCCCGGCTCGCCGCGGGCGCGATTACCGTGTGGCTGGTTGGCCAGGCGCTGATCAATATGGGCGCCGTGCTCGGCCTGCTGCCAATCAGCGGGGTGCCGCTGCCGCTCATCTCGGCCGGGGTGTCCTCATTGCTGGCGAGCCTCGCCGCACTCGGGATGCTGATGGCGTTTGCCCGTACCGAGCCTGGTGCTGCCCAGGCGCTCACCGCGACCGGTCCCGTCACGCCGCGGCGGCTGCTGCGGTGCATCGGACTCGGGCGCGAGGCAAGCCGGCGCGGTGCTCGCCCCGATTGACGGAAGCAGTCGCAGGCGCGGCCGCCCGTGGCCGAAGTAGGGTGGGCCCGGTCAGTACAGGTCTGATACAGGTTCTGATGCAGGCCTGATGCATGTCTGTACAGGTCGGTACAGGTCGGGACAGGAAAGGGGAGAGTGCCGATGGCGGTGAGCGTCGTCATCGCGGGCGGCGGCACGGGCGGGCATATCGAACCCGCGCTGGCGCTCGCGGACGCGCTGCGCCTGGCTGAGCCGGACACCGTCATCACGTGCCTGGGCACCGAGCGCGGGCTGGAGACCAGGCTCGTCCCCATGCGGGGCTATGACCTCGCGCTGATCCCGCCAGTACCGCTGCCGCGCCGGCTGACTCCGGAGCTTGCCTCGGTACCCGGCCGGCTGCGGGACGCGGTCCGGGCGACGGCGGAGATCCTGGACCGGGTGCGAGCGGACGTCCTGGTCGGCCTCGGCGGGTATGTGGCCACGCCCGGGTACCTGGCGGCCTGGCGCTCCGGGACGCCGATCGTCGTCCACGAGGCCAACGCCCGGGCTGGCCTCGCGAACCGCATCGGCTCCCTGCTCACCCGGAACGTCTACACCGGCCAGCCGGGCACCAGGCTGCCGCACGGGCGGTACGTCGGCATCCCGATCCGGCGGCAGATTGCGGGACTGGACCGGCTGGCCCTCGCCGATAAGGCCCTCGCGCACTTTGGCCTCCAACCGGACCTGCCGGTGCTGCTGATCACCGGCGGCTCCCAGGGCGCAGCCTCGCTGAACGCCGCTGCGCTGAGCGCGGCGGCCACCCTGCGCGCCGCGGGAGTCCAGGTACTGCACGTCATCGGGCCAAAGAACGCCGGAGCGGAGTTGCCGCCGGGCCCGGTACCGTACGTCGTCCTGCCCTATCTCGACCGGATGGACCTCGGATATGCGGCCGCCGATTTCGCGCTCTGTCGCGCGGGCGCGATGACCTGCGCAGAACTGACGGCCGTCGGCCTGCCCGCCGCGTATGTCCCCCTCCCGCACGGCAACGGCGAGCAGCGGCTCAATGCCGAGCCGATCGAGGAAGCGGGCGGCGGCCTGATCATCGACGACGCCGACCTGTCGCCCGAATGGATCGGCGACACCCTGGTGCCCATCCTGCTCGACGGCGAACTGGTGGCCGCCATGAGCCAGGCCGCGGCGGCCAGCGGTAACCGTGACGCAGACCGCGACCTGGCCGCGCTGGTGCTCAGGGCTGCCCGCAGTCCGCGGCGGGCGCGGACGGCGCGGCGCATCTGGCCCGTTCCGCAGTCAGGGCGCGGCTCGCGGTCCAGGGCACGGGCCCGTCGCCCGCCCGGGAGGTAACAGCATGGGCCTGGTTACGCCGGTCGATCCGGTGCCCGTACGCCAGCTCGGCAGGGTTCACTTCACTGGCATCGGCGGCGCGGGCATGTCGGGCATCGCGCGGATCATGCTTGCCCGCGGCATCACGGTGTCCGGCACCGACTCGGCCGCGTCGGGCCTGCTGGATGAGCTGGCCGTGGCCGGGGCGCGGGTGCACGTCGGGCACGCTGCCGAGCATCTCGGTGACGCCGACACCCTGGTGGTGTCCACGGCTATCCGGCCGGACAATCCCGAGCTCGCCGAAGCGCAGCGGCGCGGCCTGCGGGTCCTGCACCGCGCGGCGGCATTGGCCAGCCTCATGCTCGGCTATCAGGGCGTCGCGGTCGCGGGCACGCACGGCAAGACGACCACCACGTCGATGATCACGACCGTGCTGCTCCACTGCGGCGCGCAGCCCTCCTACGTCATCGGCGGCATTCTCGCTGAGACTGGGCTTGGCGCGGAGCAGGGCTACGGGCGGTTCTTCGTGGCGGAAGCCGATGAGAGCGACGGCTCGTTCCTCATGCTGGCTCCCGACGCCGCCGTCGTGACGTCGGTGGAAGCGGATCACCTCGACAACTACGGCACGCTCGCGGCGGTGCGGGAGGCATTTGCCGCGTTCGCTGGCCGGATATCGTCCGGCGGGCTGCTGCTGGCGTGCGCCGACGACCCTGGCGCGCTGGCGCTGCTGGACGCGACCGGGTCCGGCGTAACGAGGCTCAGCTACGGCACGGCCGACGGCGCGTCCTACCGCCTTGCCGGCGTCCGGCCGGAGGGCATGCGGACCGCCCTGACCGTTACCGGCGGGCCAGGCACGGTGCTGGCCGATGCCGGGCCGGTGCAGCTGCAGATCGCGGTGCCCGGCCGGCACAATGCGCTGAACGCGGCGGCTGCGTTCGGGCTGTCGGTAGAGCTCGGCGTGTCCGTGGCTGACGCGGTGGCCGGCCTCGCCACCTACCGCGGTGCCCGCCGGCGGCTCGAGCTCAAGGGCGAGGCGGACGGCGTGCAGGTGATCGACAGCTACGCCCACCACCCGACCGAGCTGGCCGCCGACCTGACCGCGGCGCACGACATCGCCGGCAGTGCCGACGGAGGAGGCGGCCGGGTCATAGCCGTGTTCCAGCCGCACCTGTTCAGCCGGACCAGGATCTTCGCGGCCGAGTTCGGCGCCGCTCTCGGTCTGGCCGACGAGGCCATCGTGCTCGACGTCTACGCCGCGCGCGAGGATCCCGAGCCGGGCGTCACCGGACGGCTCGTAGCTGACGCCGTGCCCGGCGGTGCGCTCTTCCTGCCCGACAAGGCCAGCGTGCCGGCAGCGATCGCGGGCCTGGCAAAGCCGGGTGACCTGGTGCTCACCATGGGCGCTGGCGACGTCACGACGCTGGGCCCGCTGATCGTGACGGCGCTGCATGACCGGGCAGGCGACCGGTGAGGATGGCACGCGACCGGCTCGCGTCCCCGGCCTCGACGGATGGTAACGGGGCCGTCGGCCCTGATCCGGGCGCTGCCACCCCGCGGCGTCGGAGCCGGGGCCGGCGGGCATTCGCGGTCGCGCTCGCCCTGACCATCGTGGCCGTCGCGGCATGGGCGCTGCTGGGCTCGAGCCTGCTGGTCGTGCGGCACGTGCGGGTAACCGGCGCGACCGGGCTCGTGTCGGCCGCCGCGGTGCGCAGCGCGGCCAAGATACCCGTCGGCATACCGCTCGTCCGGGTCGACGGCGGCGCGGCGGCGAGCCGGGTCGAACGTCTCGCGCCGGTGTTGTCGGCGCGCGTGAGCCGGTCGTTCCCGGACACCGTGGTGATCGCGGTGCGGCAGCGGACGCCGGCTCTCGCGGTCGCAGTCGCGTCCGGGTACGCCCTGGTAGACGCAGCCGGCGTCACGGTCACGGTCGTGGGCAGCGCGCCGAGCGGCATGCCGCTGCTGACCACGCCACCGCCGGTGCTGCGTGGCAGCCCGGCCGTTCGCGCCGCGGCCGAGGTCGTCCAGGGCCTGCCGGCTCAGCTGCGCGAGCGGGTCAGGTCGGTGACCGCGAGCGCCTCCAGCGTGACGCTGCTGCTGTCCGGCGGGATCACCGTCAGGTGGGGCGGGCCAGCTCAGGGGGCACAGAAGGCGGCCGAGCTTGACCTGCTGCTGAACACGCGAGCGCGCTACTTCGACGTCAGCGACCCCGCCACTGCGGTCACGCACCGCTGAGAGGCAGGCCGGCTGGCTCCCGCGCCGCAATACCGACACTCAGGTCCCGTCCGGAGACTCCTGACGCGCTGTGGCTGCAAATAGTCCGTAAATAGAACGGCGGAACGACCACAGCGCGTGAAAAGTCCCTGACGGCGGCGGCACGCACCGCGGATAGTCGCTTTTCGTCTGGGTACTCCCGGGGTGTCCCGCCGAGGGCCGCGACACGCCGGACGGTGATGATGACCAGTGGTTGACCTGGGGATGCGGGCAACCCTACTGTCCTAGCAGTCGGCAGCTTGACATAACTCTAAATCTCAAGTTGAGGGTGAGAGTTTGGCATGGCGGGGGCCGGCTAGCTCCGGGGGCTGTGCTAGCTGGGCTGGGCGTGCGGGCGAGCACGACCGGTGTGTACGCAGCGACCGGGCTGGCAGCATGGCAGGGGGCCGGGGCGACCCCGTTCCGGGGGAACGGGCCTGGCGGTAGGGTCCGCGGAAATGGTCCGGGTCTTCCCGGATGTGACGAGCGGAAAGGTTAGCTCCTCGTGGCAGCACCGCAGAACTATCTGGCGGTCATCAAGGTCGTCGGAATCGGCGGAGGCGGCGTCAACGCCGTGAACCGCATGATCGAAGAAGGACTCCGGGGGGTCGAGTTCATCGCGATCAACACCGACGCGCAAGCGCTGCTGATGAGCGACGCCGACGTCAAGCTGGACGTCGGGCGCGAGCTGACCAGGGGCCTGGGCGCGGGTGCCAACCCGGAGATCGGCGCGAAAGCCGCGCAGGATCACCGTGAGGAGATCGAGGAAGTCATCAAGGGCGCGGACATGGTTTTCGTGACCGCCGGTGAGGGCGGCGGCACCGGCACCGGAGGCGCGCCCATCGTGGCCGAGGTGGCCCGGTCTCTGGGCGCACTCACGATCGGCGTCGTGACCAGGCCGTTCGGCTTCGAGGGGAAGCGGCGGGCGGCGCAGGCTGATACCGGGATCGAGCGCCTGCGCAGCGAGGTCGACACGCTCATCGTGATCCCGAACGACCGCCTGCTGTCCATCTCCGACCGCCATGTCAGCGTGCTGGACGCGTTCAAGGCCGCCGATCAGGTCCTGCTGTCCGGTGTCCAGGGCATCACCGACCTGATCACGACTCCCGGCCTGATCAACCTTGACTTCGCGGACGTGAAGTCGGTCATGTCCGGGGCAGGCTCGGCCCTGATGGGCATCGGCACCGCGCGGGGTGACGACCGGGCGGTCGCCGCGGCCGAGATGGCCATCTCGAGCCCGCTGCTCGAGGCCAGCATCGACGGCGCGCACGGAGTGCTGCTATCGATCCAGGGCGGCTCGGATCTCGGCTTGTTCGAGATCAACGAGGCAGCGCAGCTTGTCGCCAACTCTGCGGCCCCGGATGCCAACATCATCTTCGGGGCCGTGATCGACGACGCGCTGGGTGACGAGGTCCGGGTGACGGTCATCGCGGCTGGGTTTGACGAACCGCAGGCCGGCCGGGCCCGGCCGCGTACAGTCGCCTACGGAGCCCACCGCCCCGCCGCCAGCGTCGGCTCGGCGGCATCCTCGCTTCCCGCTGCCTCCCGGCCGGACGCAGCCCCGACGGCGGAGCCCGCGGCCAGGCCGGGCAGTCAGGGCGCCGCGGCGAGCGGAAGAGGCAGTGAGCTCGCGGGCTCGCCTGGCCCGGGGTCCTGGCGGCCCTTCGAGCTCGACCGAGCACCGTCCGCCGGGCCAGAGGGCGGCGCGGCGACGGACCGGCCTGACGAGCGCGAGCGCGCCGCGGAGGAGTGGGTTGGCTTGACCGGCGGCCCTGATGAGGCAGGAGCCAGCGACCGGACCAAGATCGACGGCGTCCCGGCACCGCGGCCGGGCAACGGTAACGGGCGGCCCGACTCCGGGAGCACGAGGCGCAAGTCGGTGGTCTTCGAGGAGGATGACGAGCTCGACGTCCCTGACTTCCTCAAGTGAGCCTGGTCACTTTCTCCCGCAACCTCGGTGATGACGTCCGGGCGGGGTTTTCCGGTCGGCACGGCGGATTCAGTCAGCCTCCTTATGACGCGCTGAACCTGGGTCTCGGCGTCGGGGACGACCCGGATTCCGTGACGGCCAACCGGAGCGCGCTCGCGGCCGCGTGCGGGCTGGAGCTCCCCGACCTGACGTGGATGCGGCAGGTACACAGCAGCGAGGTCTGGTATGCGGCTGCCGGGGCCGACGGGCCACCCGGCCCTGTGGACGCGATGTTCACCGACGTGCCGGGACGGGCCCTTTGCGTGCTGGTGGCCGACTGCGCGCCGGTCCTGCTGGCCGATCCGCAGGCGCGCATCGTCGGCGTCGCCCACGCCGGGCGTGAGGGACTAGCCGTGGGCGTGGTGCCGGCACTGATCTCGGCGATGACCGCGGCCGGGGCCAGGCCAGCCCGGATGCGGGCGGTAACCGGCCCGGCGATCTGCGGCCGCTGCTACGAGGTTCCGGCCGAGCTGCAGGCGAGGGTGGGCGCCGTCGTCCCGGCGGCGGCCTGTGCCACCGCCGCGGGCACCTCCGGGCTCGATATCGCCGCCGGGGTGCGGGCTCAGCTCGAGCAGGCTGGCGTGAGTCAGGCTGGTGCCGACGGCCGATGCACGCGGGAGTCGCCTGGCCTGTACTCCTACCGGCGGGACGGCCGGACCGGCCGGCTGGCCGGCCTGATTTGGCTGGCGTCATGACAGACCGGCTGGCAGAGCTGCGGACCAGCCTGGCGGCGGTCCGGGCGGAGATCGCCGAGGCGTGCGCGGCTGCTGACCGTGACCCGTCCGAGATCACGCTGGTCGCGGTCACCAAGACCTTCCCGGTATCCGACATCATGCTGCTCGACCAGCTCGGCGTCACCGACATCGGCGAGAACAGGGACTCCGAAGCCGGCCCCAAGGCCGCCGCTTGCGCTGCCGCTGGGCTGGCGGTGCGCTGGCACTTCGTGGGACAGCTGCAGGTCAACAAGGCCGCCAGCGTCGCCGGATATGCGGACACGGTGCACTCGGTTGACCGGGCCAAGCTCGCCGTGGCGCTGGGCCGCCGGTCTCGTGCCGCGGGGCGAGTCATCAGCTGCCTTATCCAGGTGAGCCTGGACGATCCCGCCCAGCACCCGGGACGCGGGGGCGCCGTGCCTGCGGAGATCGGTGACCTGGCAGCGATGATCGCGGCGGACGACAGCCTCCGGCTGGCTGGCGTGATGGGGATCGCACCCCTGGGCCAGCCGGCCAGGCCCGCCTACGCGCGGCTCAGGCAGATCGCGGAAACGGTGCGAGCCGCTTATCCGGGCGCGCAGGTGATATCGGCAGGCATGAGTGCTGACATGGGTGAGGCCATCGCGGAAGGCGCGACACATGTGCGAATCGGTACGGCGTTGCTCGGCGGCCGGCCGCCCTTCCTCCGGTAATGTCCGACGCATGGCACCAGGCCTGACCTGGGCCGCCCTGGCGTGCACGACGGAGGACAGACATGGCCAGCGCGATGCGCAAAATGGCGGTGTATCTCGGCCTGGTTGAAGATGACCACCAGTACGAGGACCAGTATCAGGACGATTACGGCGACGAATACGACGAGTACGGCGCCGAATTGGTTGCTGAGGATGACCGGTCCGACCCGCGCGCCCCTGAGATTCGGGCCGGCGACCGCCGGCCCGTGGGACAGGTGCAGACCACCGACCTGGCGAGGATCACGACCTTGCATCCGCGCACGTACAATGAGGCTCGGACAATTGGAGAGCACTTCCGCGAGGGCACCCCGGTGATCATGAACCTCACGGAGATGGTGGACAGCGACGCCAAGCGACTCGTCGATTTTTCCGCTGGCCTGATCTTCGGGCTGCGCGGGAGCATCGAGCGGGTGACTAACAAGGTGTTCCTGCTGTCGCCGGCCAACGTCGAGGTCGCCGCCGAGGACAAGGCGCGGATCGCGGAGCGGGGCTTCTTTAACCAGAGCTGAAACCGTCGGCCGCTGGCCGGCGGTCAGCGCAGAATCAGCATCCAGAGGGGACCGTAAGCAGGCACGTGAACATTTTCCGAGACGTGGCCTTCTATGCGCTTTCGGTCTATCTGGTGCTCTTGATCGGCCGGATGATCCTGAGCTGGATCCAGGTCTATGCGCGGTCCTGGAGTCCCAGAGGCGTCCTGCTTGTGATAGCTGAGGGTGTTTACTCCGCCACAGATCCGCCGCTGAGATTTCTAAGGCGCTACATTCCCTCGGTCCGTCTCGGTAATGTGGCCCTGGACCTCAGCTTCATCCTGCTGTTTCTGGTGGTCTACGTGCTCTGGCAAGTAGCGCAGTAACGGTAGGTTCATCAGGTAGCGTCCATAGGGGACAAAGCTCAGGGAGAAGAGAGATGCCACTGACGCCCGCGGATGTGCGGAACAAGCAGTTCAGCACGACCAGGCTCAGGCCGGGCTACGACGAAGAGGAAGTCGATGCCTTCCTCGATGAAGTAGAAGCAGCGCTCGACGAGCTCATCCAGGAGAACGAGGAGCTGCGCGCCAAGCTGGCGGATGCGATGCGTGGTCGCCAGCCGGTCTCACTGACCCCGCAGCCCGAGGTCCACGAGATCATGCCTGAGCCCATCCGGCACGAGCCCGAGCGCCAGCCCGAGCCCGTCATGATCAGCAGGCCACGGCCCGCTGAGGACAACATGGACACGGCCGCTCGGGTGCTCGCACTGGCGCAGCAGACCGCCGACCAGGCGATCGCCGACGCCCGCCGCGAGGCCGATGAGACGCTGGGCCGCGCCCGCCGTGAGGCTGACGATCTTGTCACCAAGGCGCGCCGCCAGGCCGAGCAGGTGACGAGCGACGCCCGGGCCAGGGCCGAGAGTCTCGAGCGGGACGCCCAGGAACGGCACCGCCAGGCGATGGGCTCGCTTGTCCAGTCCCGCGAGGAGCTGGAGCGCCGGGTCGACGACCTGCGCGCGTTTGAGCGCGAGTACCGCAGCCGTCTGAAGGCCTACCTCGAGGGTCAGCTCCGCGACCTGGAGGCCGGTGCCGCGGACAGCGGCGTCTTCCCGGCCGTAGGCACGGGACCGCAGCAGTCGCCGGTCGGTGTGGGCATGGGACGCATGGACATGCGTAACGGCGGCCCGTCCGGCGGCTACGCGATCACCGATTCGGTGGCGCAGAACGGCGGCTATCACCCGTCCGACGCTGGCCAGCCTGACCGCCGGTAGACCACGAGCTGCTGATCGCGCCCCGGTGTCCGCAGGATTCTGCTACCCGCTAGCGCAGCAGCCTTGAGCGTAATGGCGAACGCAGCTGTCAGTGGCGCGACGATCGGTGTTGTGACGTGATCCGGTTCGGTGTAATCGCATCCGTCGTCTCGGCCGCAGTGGCGCTCCTGATTGTCGGCGCGCTGTCAGGCGATCTCGGGCTGGTCTACGTATCGATCGGGCTGGCTGCCCTGGCCCTGGTCATGCTCGTCATCGGCGTGGCGGTGTGGCGGGACCGGGTGTTCGCCGGGACCACGCCGACCGAGGGCCGGCAGCTGGCGGTCGATCAGCACGGCCGTGGGCACCCGAGCCCGAGCCTGGCTCCGGCCGCCTCCGCGCGTGCGGGTCTGTCTCAGGCGGGCCCGGTCCATGCGGGCCCGGTCCACGCGGGCCGCCGGCCCCTGCCGAAGACTCCAGGGCGCGTACTGCAGCAGCGTCCGGCTGGCCGGCGCGCCCGGCGCGCGAGCCCGTCGCCCCGCAGCCGAGCGCGCGTGCCGAGCATGATCTTCCGGCCGTCCGAGCAAGACCTGACCGGGGACGGGACGGCCGTCAGCCAGCAACCGGCGTGCAGCGGCCCGCCACAGCCGGTGGACCGGGTCGCGAGCGCGATACGGTTTCGGCGGACTGGGCTGGATCTGAGCCTTCTCCGGCGGGCTGGCCGGGTCTGACAGCCGAACCTGAGGACCGGTCCGGGCGTGCGGCCGGGCGTACGCCCCGCCGGCAGCAGGGCGCCGAACCGCCCCAGGTCGAGCGTGCCGGGGCAGCGGAATCGCCCGGCGGCAGGCCAGCGAGCGAGCCGTACCCGCCGGCCGAACAGCCGGAGCCCGCGGACGACCCCACCCGGCTCGCGCACCGGCTCGGCATAGGCCGCGAAGCAAGCCCGGAGGCCGAATCGTCGCCACGGCGGCCACCCGAGGCGGCTGGTGCCAGCCGGATGCGCCCGAATCTGGCACCCGAATCAGCTAGCGAACGCCGACCCTCCGCCGATCCGCTTGCCAGCCCGCGCCCGGCCGGCCCGCCGCCCAGCCGGGCCCGGAAACCAGGCGCGAGGGCCGCCGAATCGGAGGCCGTGCCCGCTGCGAGCGGACCGATAGCGCCCGCCCGGCCGGAAAGCTCTGCCCGGCCGGCCGCACCGGAGCCGGCTCCGGCCGGGTCACCCTCCGCTTCGGCGAGCGCCGCGACGACTGACGGGTCCGTGGCCGGTCCAGCCGACGGCGAGACCAGCGGCAGAGCCGTTACCGGGGCCGACCAGCCCGTCCCGGCGGTGACCGGCGGCCCGCCCGCGAGTTCCGGGACTGGCTCGGCAGCGGCCGCGGGCGCCACCGAGTCGGGCGCCACCGAGTCGGGCGCCGCCGAGTCGGCGATCCCGTCGGACGGCGCCCCTGGCCCGCAGGCTGCCGCGGCGGGCGGCGCAGCGAGCGAGGGCGTTCACGACAGCACGCAGGCCGTTGTCCAGGTCCTGGTCGTGCCGGGCATTGCCCGATTCCATCAGACGGACTGCATCCTGATCAGGTTCCTCGGCGAAGACGACTTGCAGCGAATGTCACGCGAGGAGGCCGTGGCCGCCGGCTGTGCTGCCTGCCGTGCCTGCCGCCCCTGATCGAGTTATCTGAGGGCGATCCAGAATGTCGTGCCGAGTTCCCGGCTGTCGTGCCGGACCCACTGGGCTGGGTCTTCGTCACCGTTGCCGGCCGGACTCGCACCAGGCTGGTCAGCTGGCAGAGGCCGGAACTCGACGGCCAGCACCTCGCGGCCGATCATGCCCCCGTACTCGGTCAGGGCCGCGGCCAGCTCCGGGTCGGCGGCCAGCCACAGCACCGCGATGCGGTCCGTGACCTGCAGGCCATCGCCTTTGCGCGCGTCCTGAACCAGGCGGACAAAGTCGCGCGCGAGTCCTTCCCGGCGCAGCTCGGCGGTGATGCTCACTTCCAGCGCCACGGTCTCGCCGCCGGCGGTGGCCACGGCCCAGCCCGCCGCCGGAGTCTGGGTCACGATGACATCGTCGGGCCCGATGCTGACTGCGCGGCCGTCGGCCATGACCTCGGCCGTGCCTGCGGTCTGCAGCCGCCCGGCAAGCTCCGCCGGGTCAGTAGCGGCGATCGCCGCCGCCACTGACTGGGTGTCGCGCCCGAATCGCCCGCCGAGGGTACGGAAGTTCGGCTTCACCGAGTACTGCACGAGCTCACTGTCGTCACCGTCCAGTGGCGCTAGCTCTTTCACGTTCAGCTCGTCGGCGATCTGCGCGGTCAGCTCGGCGGGCAGCGAGGCGAAGCCGGCGGAGGCGATCAGCGCCCGCTGGAGCGGCTGACGGGTTTTGACCACCGCCCCGGCCCTGGCCGACCGGCCGAGTTCGACAAGCCGGCGGACCAGGTTCATCTGATCCGCGAGGCCGGCGTTGATCAGTGAGTCGTCGGCCTCGGGCCACGACGCTAGGTGCACCGATTCCGGCTCGTCCTCGTCACGCAGCACGTCCCACACGTAGTCGGTGAGGAACGGCGTGATGGGCGCCATCAGCCTGGTCAGCGTGTTCAGCGTGGCAGCGAGCGTGGCGAACGCGGCCGCGCCGTCACTCGTCGCGGGACCCGCCCAGAAACGCGGCCGTGACCGCCGAACGTACCAGTTCGACAGATCGTCGATGAACGCGGCGAGCCGCCGCCCGGCAGCCGCCGAGTCGAAGGCCTCCAGCGCGGCCGTGACGTCCCGTACCGTCGCGTTCAGCTCGCTCAGCAGCCAGCGGTCGAGCGCGGTCCTTTCGGCCGGCGGCGGCGCGGGTACGACGTCGCCGGGCGCAGCACCCGCATACAGAACGAGAAACGACGCCGTGTTCCAGTAGGTGAGCAGCACCTTGCGGACGATCTCGCCGAGGATGGCTTCGCCGATGCGCCTGGTTGCCCACGGCGACCCGGACACCGCGAAGAACCAGCGCACCGCGTCGGCGCCGTGCGCCTCCATGAGCTGGACCGGCTCGAGCACGTTGCCGAGATGCTTGCTCATCTTCCGGCCGCGCTCGTCCACCAGCAAGCCCACGCACACCACGTTCTCGTAGGAGGATCGCCCGAACACCAGAGTGCTGACCGCCAGCAGCGAGTAGAACCAGCCGCGCGTCTGGTCGATGGCCTCGCAGATGAACTGTGCGGGGAACGACCGGTCGAACTCAGCCTCGTTTCGCAGCGGAGCCCCAAACTGGGCGAACGGCATCGCTCCCGAGTCGAACCAGACGTCGATAACCTCCGGCACCCGGTGCGCCCGGGATCCGCAGGCCGGACACGTGATGACGACGTCGTCGACGAAGGGCCGGTGCGGATCCATGCCGGTAACGTCACTGCCGGCCAGGCTGGACAGCTCGGCCAGCGAGCCCACGCAGGTGGCGTGGTCGGTGGCGCATACCCAGATGGGCAGCGGCGTGCCCCAGTAGCGGGTACGGGACAGCGCCCAGTCCACGTTGTTACGCAGCCAGTCGCCGAACCTGCCGTCCTTAATGGTCGGCGGCTGCCAGGTCGTCGCGGCGTTCTGGGCGAGCATCTCCGCCTTGATCTCCGTGGTCTTGATGAACCAGGACGGCACCGCGTAGTACAGCAGCGGAGTGCCGCAGCGGTAGCAGTGCGGGTAACTGTGCTCATGCAGGCGCGAGCTGAACACGAGCCCGCGGTCGGACAGATCCGCGATCAGCCGTTCGTCAGCCGCCTTGAAGAACATCCCGCCGACAAGCGGGACGTCCGCCCCAAACCGGCCGTCTGGCAGCACCGGGTTGACGACTGGCAGCCCGTGCGTCCGGCCGGCGGCCATGTCATCCGCGCCGAACGCAGGCGCCAGGTGCACCAGCCCGGTACCGTCCTCGGTCGTTACGAACGGCGCTGTGACGACACGGTGGGCGTCGGGGATGTCGACCAGCCGGAACGGCGGCTCGTAGGTCGCGCCCGCCAGCTGCGTGCCGGTGAGCCGTCCGGTGACATGCCAGCCCTCGCCGAGGACGCGGCCGACCAGGGCGTCGGCGACGACGACCAGGTCACCGACGCCGGACCGGCGGGCTATCGCGTAGACCTCGTCCGGGTGGACCGCCACGGCGGTGTTGGAGACCAGCGTCCACGGAGTCGTCGTCCACACCAGCAGGCTGGCGCCGGCCAGCTGATCCGGCGCGCCGGCCGGCAGCGTCCGGAGCGGAAACCTGACGATGACCGACGGGTCGGACACCACGCGGTACACGTCGTCCTGGCCCATCTCGTGGTCTGACAGCGGCGTGCCGCACCGCGGGCAGTACGGGCTGATCCGGAAGTCTCGGATGAGCAGGCCGCGATCGTAGATCTGCTGCAGCGCCCACCAGACGGACTCGATGTAGCGGGCGTCCATGGTCCGGTACGCCTGCGACAGATCCACCCAGTAGCCCATGCGCTGAGTAAATTCGGCAAATGCGGCTACGTGCCGCAGGACAGATTCTCGGCAGCGGGCGTTGAAAGCCGCGATCCCATAAGCCTCAATATCGCGTTTTGAGGTGAGACCGAGCTCTTTCTCCACCGCGACCTCGACGGGAAGCCCGTGGCAGTCCCAGCCGGCCCGCCTGGGAACGTGGAAACCCTGCATGGTCTTGAAGCGCGGGAACAGATCCTTGAAGACCCGGGCCTCGATGTGATGAGCCCCTGGCATGCCGTTCGCTGTAGGCGGACCCTCGTAGCAGACCCAGTACGGTCCGCCCGCCGTCTGGTCCAGTGAGCGCTCGAAGATCTTGCTGTCTTTCCACCGGCGAAGCACCTCGTGCTCGAGTGCGGGCAGATCAGCGCTGGTAGGAAGCGCGTGGCGGCGGCTCGGCATGCTTCCGCAGGATAGCGGAGCGGGCCGCAGGCGAGCCTGCTGGTATCGGCCGGGCCTGGTCGCCGGCCCGCAGCGGGCAGTTCAGCAAGCCCGGCCGCCCGCGTTGGCGGCACCAAGGCGGCGGGTACGTTTGCGGATTGCGCCGGTCTCCACTTATCCTCCGGTGACTGCTGCGTTGATGATCTACAGCTCACGGCACCGAGGGAGGCGCTACATGACAGCAACGGCGCATTCTGGCGCGGCTGCCCTTCCGGTGCGGCAGGGTGAAAAGCGCTGGACCGAGGCCGAGGTAGCCGAGATCCGCGACCAGCTGGCGGCGGAGGCGGCGGCCCTGAGGGCCGAGATTGACCGGGCCGAGACCGAAATCGCGATCCGGCTGGGCGACGCCGTCGGCGACGCCGGCGAGGACCAGGCTGACGTCGGCGCCAAGACGTTCGAGCGGGAGCACGAGCTCGCGCTCACCCACAATGCCCGCGAGCTACTCGCCCAGACCGAGCGGGCCATCGCACGGATCGAGTCCGGCACGTACGGCGTCTGTGAGTCGTGCGGCAACGCCATCGGCAAGGCCAGGCTCCAGGCATTTCCCCGTGCAACCTTGTGCGTACCGTGCAAGCAGCGCGAGGAGCGACGCTGACCGGGCCGGTGGCAGCCAGCCAGCAGGGCCAGTCTGACGCGCCGGCCGTTCCCGCCGTCGGTCAGCCGCGGCGCCGCGTCGGCGTGCTGGTCGGCGTCGCGCTGTTCGTGCTCGTCCTCGACATCGTGACCAAGATCACAGTTGTGGCGAACCTATCGGACCGGCCACCGATCCGGTTGCTCGGCGGGTTCCTGCACCTGCGGGTGGACCGTAATCCGGGCGCGGCGTTCAGCTTCGGTACCGGGCTGACCGTGCTGTACTCGGTCATCGCCATCTCGGTGATCGTCGTGATCTTGCGCACCGCGCGGCGGATCCGGAGCGTGTCCTGGGCGCTCACGCTCGGACTGCTGCTCGGTGGTGCGACCGGAAACCTGGTCGACCGGATCTTCCGGGCGCCCGGGCTGTTCCACGGCTGGGTCGTGGACTGGATCCAGATCCCGCACTGGCCCGTGTTCAACCTCGCCGACTCCGCGATCGTCTGCGGAGGCATCCTGGCGGTGCTGCTGTCCGCGCGCGGCCTCCGGCTGGACGGACAGCGCGAGCACCGATGACCGGGCCGGGCGCTCGCCGCGTGCCCGTGCCCGAAGGGCTGGACGGAGAGCGCCTCGACGCCGCGCTCGCACGAATGTTCGGCCTATCCCGTGCTCAGGCTGCGGATCTGATAGGGAACGGGGCCGTTTTGGTGGGCGGCCGTCCGGCAGGGAAATCGGACCGGGTGCCGGCCGGGGAGGTGCTGGATGTGACACTGCCCCCGCCGCCAGTGGCGGTGACCGCCGGCCCCGAGCCCGTTCCCGGCCTCCGGGTGATCTACGAGGACGCCGACATCGTTGTCGTGGACAAGCCCATCGGCGTAGCGGCGCACCCGACACCTGGCTGGACCGGACCAACCGTGCTGCAGGGCCTGCTCGCGACAGGCCACACCGTCGCGAGCAGCGGTGCGGCTGAGCGGCAGGGCATCGTGCACCGGCTGGACGCCGGCACGACCGGGGTGATGGTGGTGGCCAAGAGCGAGGACGCCTACCGCGAGCTCAAGCAGGCGTTCCGCGCGCGGGCAGTAGACAAGCGCTACCACGCGCTGGTCCAGGGACACCCTGATCCGCTGCGCGGCACCATCGATGCGCCCATCGGCCGGCATCCGGCGGGCGATGGCAGGTTCGCCATCGTGGCGGGCGGGCGGCCATCGGTCACGCACTATGACACGCTCGAGGCATTCCGGGCCGCGAGCCTCCTGGAGGTCAGGCTGGAAACCGGCCGGACGCACCAGATCCGGGTGCACATGGCTGCCGTCCGGCATCCCTGCGCCGGTGACCGCCTGTACGGGGCCGATCCGGTGCTGGCCAGGCGGCTCGGCCTGACCCGGCAATGGCTGCACGCGGTCGCCTTGAGCTTTGCGCACCCGGCGGACGGCCGGCGGGTCGAGTTTGTGAGCCCGTACCCGGCCGACCTGGCCGCGGCGCTGACAGCGCTGAGAGCCGAGGCATAGCCCCGGCTCTCAGCGCCGATGTGCTCCAAAACCGTGAGCTGAGAGCCGAGGCATAGCCCCGGCTCTCAGCGCCGATGTGCTCCAAAAACCGTGAGCTGAGAGCCGAGGCATAGCCCCGGCTCTCAGCGCCGATGTGCTCCAAAGCCGTGAGCTGAGAGCCGAGGCCTAGCCCCGGCTCTCAGCGCCGATGTGCTCCAAAACCGTGACTGCGGGCCGAGGCCTAGGCCTCGGCCCGCAGTGCCGGAGTGCTAGCTACGACGACTTCGCGAAGTGGCTTTCCCAGAAGCCCTCAGAGATGGGCTCGCCGGTCGTCGGGCTGAGGAAGAGCTTGCCGTTCGGCGGCCCGTGGCTGAAGTCGAACATCGACTGCAGCGAGCCGGCCGCGGTGTCGGCGGCGCCGTTGCCGAGCGCCGACAGGCTCCAGTTCTGCTCGATGAACTTCACCACCGAGCTCTGGTCGATGAAAGTGTTGTCGACGTTGTTGGACTTCGCCCATGGCGACACGACCAGGAACGGGATCCGGACGCCGACGCCGCAGCGACCCTGCTCCGGCTGATCCGCGGTGTTAACCGGTACCTGGCTGAGCTGCGAGCCGCACGTGCCGGCGCCGGTCAGGGTGTCCAGTGACGTCTGCGACGCCGTGGTGATGGGCCCGAGCACGTGGTCGTACCAGCCGTCCGAGTCGTCATAGGTGACCACCACGGCGGTGGACTTCCAGCTTGGCAGGCTTTCCAGGTGGTCGATCGTGCTGGTGATGAATGTCTGCTCGTCCCGCGGGTCTGAGTAGCCGGCGTGACCGTCCTGGTACTCGGCGGCCTTGAGGAACGAGACCTGCGGCAGGTTGCTGGAGTTCGCAGCGGCCCAGAAGTCGGCCAGGTCGTACTGGTGGTTCGCCTGGTCCTGGTGTCCGATCGAGGCCACGGAGGTGGGCGGCAGATGCATCGGGTTGGCGGTCGAGGCGTAGTACTCGAACGGCTCGTGGTGCGGGCTGTAGTCGTTGATGCTGTTGCCGCCCACATTGGTGTGCTTCTCGCCGCAGATCTGCGCGGTGGTGGGCGGCGTGCCGTTGCCGGGCACGAAGCCGTTGTCGAATCCGCCCTGGAACCAGCCCCACGTGAGATCGGCCGCGTCCAGCGAGGTGCCGATGTTCGCGCCGCCCATGGTCAGCGTCGCGCTTGCCGCCCGGCCGTCGCCGCCGTCGGCGCCCGGCGCGTATGAGCAGATGTCATAGGTCGGGTCGGCGTCGGAGAACGTCGTGCCGGAGCCCGGATCCTGCGACGCCGGAACGGTGATATCCGAGCTAGTGACGTCGGTTGTGTTCAGGCCGGTCGGCGCGGCGCACGTCGAGTCGTTGATCGTCGCCGACGACGGGCCGCAGATGGCGCCGTAGGTCTGCGCGCTCGTCACGTTGAGAGCGCCCGGGGTCGACGGCCCGTAGTTCGTGGTGTAGGCGTTGTCGCTCATCGAGAAGTTCTGCGCGAGGTTCCACAGCCCCGTCACGGTGTTGCCGTCGTAGTAGTCCATCACGGCGAAGTTGGAGCTGGCGTCGGCCGGTACCGGCTCGGGTGAGCCGTTCGCGCTCAGCCCTGCCAGGCATTGCGCGAGCGTCTCCGGAACCCCGCCGCTCTCGGTCCCGGTGTGCTGCACGAACAGGTCCATCGCGCCCATATCGTCGGCGCTCTGCTCGTCCTTGTAGTTGTGGTCCTGGTCGCACGTCATCGGATCGCTGTTGTCGAGCCGCTGCGGGTTGGACTCGTTCGGGTTAGTAGTCAGCAGCGGGCCAGTGGGCTGGCCGGATGCGGTGACGTCGTTGTACAGGCCATTCACCGTCGGCGTGCCCCGCTTGGCGGTAAACGACGGCTCGCCCGCCGGGTTCGCCGCGTACGGGTAGGTGCCGAAGTAGTGATCGAACGAGATGTTCTCGTCGAAGATCACCACGAGGTGCTTGATGGGCGTCGTGGTGCCGCCGCCCGCGTTCTGATTAGCGGCCGGGGCCGCTCCGCTGGCAATGGCGCCGGTGACACCGAACGCCATTGCCGCGAAGATCCCGGCGGCAGCGGTCAGCGTCAGCGTCCTGGCTGGTCGTCGCATCCGCGCGTCCTTTCGGTAGCCGATCAGCCTGCGAACGGCCTGGTGTCCGGTGGCCAGGCTCCGGGCAGGCTGCCTGGCCGATGCTAGGACGGGCAGGAAAGGAACTCGTGATGGCGCGGAAGCAATTTAGATAACAGTTGGCTGCATTTAGGTTAATTGGAAGTGACGTGCAGGTGCTCTCGGCCATTGGCGGCAGGCGCCGCTGAGCCGGGCGTGTCATCTCCCGCGGCTGTCACAGGCCGGCGATAGAGTCGGTGACACCCATCCCACGTGCCCGCAGTCAGGAGCGCCGCCGGGCGGCCCGAGCCGCAGGTGCGCCGGCCAGGCGTGTGGCAGCATGCCTGAAGGAGGCGGTGCCCCATGCCATCGAGCCGGACCACCCGCGGTGGCGTTACTCGGGGCAGTGCTGACGAGGGCACGGACTCCTTCGTGCACCTGCACGTCCATACCGAGTACTCCATGCTGGACGGGGCGGCCCGGCTCACGGACCTGTTCGCTGAGTGCACGCGCATGGGCATGCCGGCGATCGCGATGACCGACCACGGCAACGTCTACGGCGCCTACGACTTCTGGTCGAAGGCAGAAGCAGCCGGGGTCAAGCCGATCATCGGGATCGAGGCCTATGTTGCGCCCGAGCATCGCCGTCACAAGCAGCCCGTGCTGTGGGGCACCCCGGCTCAGCGGGACGACGACGTGTCTGGCTCCGGCGCCTACACGCATATGACACTGCTGGCCGAGACGACCGAGGGCATGCACAACCTGTTCCGGCTGTCCTCGCTGGCATCGCTGGAGGGATACTTCCGCAAGCCGCGGATGGACCGGGAGCTGCTGTCCCGGTACGCCACCGGCATCATCGCCACCACCGGCTGCCCGGGCGGCGAGGTACAGACCAGGCTGCGGCTCGGCCAGTACAAGCAGGCGCTGGCCGCTGCTGCGGAGTTTCGCGACATCTTCGGGCCGGATAACTTCTTCGTCGAGCTGATGCATCACGACCTGGCCGTGGAGCAGCGGTCAGTCGACGGGCTGCGCCGGATCGCGGCCGAGCTCGCGCTGCCGTACCTGGCCACCAACGACTCGCACTATAGCCGCGAGTCGGATGCGGAGGCGCACGAGGCGCTGCTGTGCGTGCAGACCGCGACGAGCCTGGCCGATCCGAATCGGTTCCGGCTAGACGGCGGGCCGCAGTACTACATCAAGAGCGCGCAGCAGATGCGCGCGCTGCGCGGCGACGAGGACTGGCAGTCCGGGTGCGACAACACGCTGCTGGTCGCCGAGCGCTGCGACGCGCGTTTCACCAAGTCCAACCTGATGCCGAGGTTCCCGCTCCCGGACGGTGAGACGGAGCAGAGCTGGCTGCGCAGCGAAGTCTGGCGCGGGCTGGACCGGCGCTATCCCGGCGGTTACGACGAGCGGCGCCGCGAGCAAGCCGAGTACGAGCTCGGCGTCATCGAGACGATGGGATTCTGCTCGTATTTCCTGGTGGTCGCCGACTTCATCATGTGGGCCAAGCGCAACGGCATCCGGGTCGGACCGTGCCGCGGTTCTGCGGGCGGCTCGATCGTGTCGTACGCACTCGGCATCACCGACCTCGATCCCATCGTGCACGGGCTGGTTTTCGAGCGGTTCCTCAACCCCGAGCGCGTGTCCATGCCGGACATCGACATCGACTTCGACGAGCGCCGGCGCGGCGACGTCATCCGGTACGTCACCGAGAAGTACGGCGACGACCGGGTGGCCCAGATCATCACCTACGGCACCATCAAGGCCAAGGCCGCGGTGAAGGACGCGGCCCGCGTGCTTGGCTTCCCTTACGCGCTCGGCGACCGGATCACCAAGGCCTTCCCGCCCGCAGTGCTGGGCAAGGACATACCGCTGGCAGGCATCTTCGACGCTGACAACTCGCGGTACGGCGAGGCGGCTGAGCTGCGGACCATGTACGAGGCCGAGGCCGAGGTGCGCCAGGTCATCGACACGGCGCGCGGCCTCGAAGGACTCATCCGGCAGCCCGGCGTGCACGCGGCCGGCGTTATCATGAGCAGCGAGCCGCTGCTCGACCACATCCCGGTCTGGCGGCGGGAGGCCGACGGGGCCATCATCACCCAGTTCGACTATCCGGCCTGCGAGGACATCGGTCTGCTCAAGATGGACTTTCTCGGGCTGCGCAACCTCACGATCCTCGAGGACGCGGTGACCGGGATCAGGGCCAACCGCGGCGTTGAGGTGGATCTGGACACCCTCCCGCTGGATGACAAGCCGACCTACGAGCTGCTCGCCCGCGGCGACACGCTGGGCGTGTTCCAGATGGAGGGCGGCCCGATGCGCGGGCTGCTGCGCGCCATGCGGGCTGACAAGTTCGGCGATATCTCCGCGGTTAATGCGCTGTACCGGCCCGGCCCGATGGCGAGTGCTCCGGTCTACGCCGACCGGAAGACCGGTCGAGCTCCGGTCACACCGATTCACCCGGAGCTGGCGGACGCGCTGGAGGACGTTCTCGGCGAGAGTTATGGCCTGCTGGTCTACCAGGAAGACGTGATGCTCGCCGCGCAGCGGCTGGCGGGGTACTCGCCTGGCAAGGCCGACCTGCTGCGCCGAGCCATGGGCAAGAAGAAGAAGGAGATCCTGGACGCCGAGTACGAGCCGTTCGCGGCCGGCATGAAGGCCAATGGGTATTCCGACGGCGCGATCAAGACGATCTGGGACGTCATGGTCCCGTTCTCCGGCTACGCGTTCAACAAGGCGCACGCCGCCGGGTACGCGCTCGTCGCGTACTGGACCGCGTACCTGAAGGCGAACTACCCCGCCGAGTACATGGCCGGCCTGCTGACCTCGGTGGCCGGTGACAAGGACAAGTCGGCGCTGTACCTGAACGAGTGCCGCCGGATGGGCATCAGGGTGCTGCCGCCGGACGTGAACGCCTCGAATGCCATCTTCACCCCGGTGGGCCCCGATATCAGGTTCGGCCTTGCCGCTGTCCGCAACGTCGGTACCGCGGTGGTGGAGTCGATTGTCGCGGCCCGAATCGCCAAGGGTGCTTTCAGCAGTTTCTCCGACTTTCTCCGCAAGGTGCCGGTCAATGTCTGCAACAAACGGGTGATCGAGTCTCTCGTCAAGGCCGGGGCGTTCGACTCATTCGGGCATCCGCGCCGCGGCCTGATGCTCGTCCACGAGCAGGCGGTCGACGCGATCATCGACGTGAAGCGGAACGAGGCCATCGGGCAGGACTCGCTGTTCGGCGACGACCCGGCCGAGGATGTGAGCTTCGACGTGCCGATCCCGGCGGGGGAGTGGGACAAGACCACACTGCTGGGATTCGAGCGGGAGATGCTCGGGCTGTACGTCTCGGACCATCCGCTGCTCGGGGTCGAGCACATCCTGGCCGCCGCTACCGATTGCTCGGTGGCCCAGCTGGTCGGCTCGGCCGAGGACGAACTCGACCGCGGCCCCCGCCCGGACCGCGAAGCCCAGGTGGTAACCGTCGGCGGCATCCTGTCGGCCGTCCAGCGCAAGGTGACCAGGCAGGGCAGCACCTGGGCCACCGCGACGCTGGAGGACCTGGAAGGCGCGATTGAGGTGCTGTTCTTCCCGGCCACGTACGCCCAGTGCATGAGCCAGGTCGTGGACGACGCCATCGTCATCGTCCGGGGTCGGCTGGACCGCCGGGAGGAGGTACCGAAGCTGGTCGCCATGGAGGTGAGCACGCCGGACATTACGGCCGGCGATACCGGCCCTTTCGTGGTGTCGATGCCGGAGGCGCGGTGCATTCCACCAGTCATCGAGCGGCTGAAGGAGGCGCTGCGCACGCACCCGGGCCCGACCGAGGTGAATCTCCGGCTGATCTCCGGGGGGCGGGTTAAGGTGCTGCGGCTCGATGACAAGCTCCGCGTCAAGCCGTCGCCGTCGCTGCTGGCCGACCTGAAGCAACTGCTCGGCCCGGGCTGTGTAGCCTGACCGTCTGTGCAGCTCTTGCGCCGCAGACGGAATGAGCTTCGGCGCCTGCTGCGGGGTTCCGAGTGGCGCCGGGAGGTGCTGCGGACCAACCTGTGGCTGGTGCCGGCGATCGAAGTCTGCACAGCCGCGATCTTGTTTGTCTGCACCTACGCGCTGGACCGGGCCGCCTATGACGGCGTCTTCCCGGTGCCGGGCTGGGCTATCAGCGGCGGGCCAGACGTAGCCCGGACCGTGCTCACCGCCATCGCCGCGGCGGTCATCACCGTGGTCGGCGTCGTGTTCTCGATCGTGATCGTGGCGCTGACGCTCACGTCGACTCAGTTCGGGCCCCGCATGCTGCGCAACTTCATCCGGGACCGGGGCACCCAGCTGACCCTGGGCACGTTCGTGGCGACGGTCGTGTACGCCGTGCTCGCTCTCGGCTCGGTCGGGCAGGGATCGCACGGTGCCTTCGTGCCGCACATCAGCGTGACGGTGACGCTGGCGCTGATGCTGGCCGACCTCGCGGTGCTCATCTACTTCCTGAACCACATCGCCCGCCAGATCCAGCTGCCGGAGGTGATCGCCAGCATCGCCCGGGATCTGCAGCAGGCGATCGAGCTGCAGGCCGGGGACAGCGCGGAGGGCCGCGCCGACGCCGCGGAGGCCTCGGGGCTGATCGCGGGCCTCGGCGGAGGCGGCGGCGTCGTCAGCGCGCCCCGCAGCGGCTATTTGCAGTACATCGAGCACCGGACGCTCGTCGACATCGCGACCGAGGCGGACGCGGTGATCCACGTGCTGTTCCGGCCCGGTCATTTCATCGTGGCCGGCCAGCAGTACGCGTCGGTCTGGCCCGCCGAGGCGGCAGGCATCGTTGCCCGCGAGCTAGCGGCTGCGCATGTCACGGGCCCGTACCGGACGCTGTCGCAGGACGTCTCGTTCGGCGTCGACCAGCTTGTGGAAATCTGCATCCGGGCACTGTCCGCCGCGGTCAACGACACCTTCACGGCCCTGACCTGCATCGACTGGGTCGGGGACAGCCTCTGTCAGGTGGCGGGCCGGTGGCAGCCGACCCGGGTGTACCGGGACACTGCCGGGGCGGTCCGGGTCATCACGACCGAGGCCACCTGGGAGCGGCTGGTCCAGCGAGGATGCGACAAGGTACGCCAGGCATCTGCCGGCATGCCCGCTGTGATGATCAGGCAGCTGGGTGCGCTCGCGAAGGTCGTCGAGCGGACGCCGGCCGGGCGCGAGCGTCAGGTGCTGCTTGACCAGGCGGACATGATCGAGCGCCTCAGCGCCGCCACTGTCGGCGAGCCGGCCGATCGCGCGGACATCAGCCGCGCTTACGCACTCGTTGTCACGGCCGCCCGCGCGGACTGAATCTCAGGCGTCCCGCCTTCTCAGTACATACCCGGCAATGATCAGCAGCAGGGCTGTCCAGCCGCAGAATACGGCGAAGCCCTGCCATGGCGACAGCACCTGGCCGGTAGTCTGGTGGACCTCCACGATGTAAGCGCCAGCCTGAGTGGGAAACCAGTCGTGGACATGCTTCCCCCAGTCGTAGGAGTCGAGCAGGCCGAGGAGCGGCCCGACCACGAGGACCAGGCCGATCACGATGGCGATCGCACCGGCGGTGTGCCGGACCAGGGCTCCGATCGCGAGTGCGAACAGGCCGAGAACGGTCAGGTAGAGCCCGGTGCCGATCACCGCCCTCGTCACATTCGGCTGGCTCAGCGACACGACAATCTCATGGCGGACGATGGCCGCGCCGATGAAGAACGAGCAGAACGAGACGACCTCGGACACCACGAAGATCAGGACCGCGAATACGACGCCCTTGGCGACGAGGACGGGCAGCCGCGTGGGAACCGCCAGCAGGGAGGCCCGGATCACGCCGGTCGAGTACTCGGTCGTCATGATCAGCACGCCGAGCACGGCGATGGCCAGCTGGCCGAACCCCAGCCCGGTGCCCAGGATGAAACTCGCCGGGTCGGTCAGCAGCGCATTTCCGCGGCGCTCGGCCCTGCCTGTGTCCACTGCATGGACCGTGAGCCAGGAGATCAGCGCGCTGATTCCGAGGGTGAGGATCACATAAATGATCAGTGACCAGACCGTGGACCGCACCGAGCGGATCTTGGTCCACTCGGACAGCAGCAGATGGCCGAATCCAGCCGGGCGGCCTTGCAGGGCCACGGCCGGGGAGGCCTCAGCGGTGGCTTCGGTGGCGCTCATCGGACGCTCCCATCGATGACCTGCGCCGGCACCTCGGTGTTCCGGTGGCCGAACTCGAGGCTGTCGGAGGTGAGCTCGAGGAAGGCGTCCTCGAGGGTGGCGAGCTGCGGCGTCAGCTCGTGCAGCACGATCGCCGCGGACGCTGCGAGCTGGCCGATACGCGCTGCAGGCAGTCCGGTCACGGTGAGCACGGGGCTCGTGTCGTCCGGATCGCTATCCGGACCGCTGTTGCTACCAGGGATGACGCTGCCGCCGGCGTCGGTGACCAGCGCGGTGAGCCGGTCAGCGTCGGGCGTGCGGACGCGAACCGACTGGCCGGACCCGCGGGCGACGACCTCGGCGGTCGGGGCGGCGGCGAGCAGCCGGCCGCGGCCGATGACAACGAGGTGATCGGCGGTGACGGCCATCTCGTTCATCAGGTGGCTGGAAACCAGCACCGTCTTGCCCTGGCTGGCGAGGTGTTTCATGAGGTTTCTGATCCACAGCACGCCCTCGGGGTCGAGCCCGTTCACCGGCTCATCCAGCAGTAGCACCTGCGGGTCGCCGAGGAGGGCCGCCGCCACGCCGAGCCGCTGGCTCATGCCCAGGGAGTAGCTGCGCGCGCGCTTGCCAGCGACGTCACTCAGGCCGACCAGGTCGAGCATCTCGTCAACCCGGCTCTTCGGCAGGCCCTGGGACTGCGCCAGGAACAGCAGGTGGTTGCGCGAGCTGCGGCCGCCGTGCACCGATTTGGCCTCGAGCAGGGCACCAACGGTGCGCAGCGGGTTCACGAGCTTGGCATAGGACTTGCCGAAGATGGTCGCCGAGCCGCTCGTGGGATGGTCCAGCCCGAGGATGACCCGCATCGTGGTGGATTTCCCGGCTCCGTTCGGCCCGAGGAACCCGGTCACCCGGCCGGGCTCGACGCTGAACGACAGGTGATCGACGGCCACCTTGTTGCCGAACCGCTTGGTGAGATCCCTGACCTCGATCATCGGCCTCTCTCATCCCGCGTGCTGGCCGCTTGAGTTCTGTCGCGTCGCGAGGGTACCAGAGCCAGGTCAGACCCCAGACGACGCGTTACCGGAAATTGGCGCGATGGCGGTCAAGCGGGTAGGAGTAGGAATGATGACTCAGGTCCCGCCGACGTCTGGCCTCCGGGCCGGCTCCCGTACCCTGCTGCGCAGCCATGACTTTCAGCCTCGACCACTCTGACAGCCCGGCGCGGGGCCGGGCCGCGATCGCGGCTGGCCTGATCATCGCGGCCAGTGTCGTGATCGGGGGTGCGGGCGGGCTGGTCTGGGCTGCGGTCGCGCCCCGCGTTCTCTACCAGGTGGTCACGCTGAACCCGCCGACCGCGTACGCCACGGACCCGGAGACCAGCGCTTTCATCGCCGCCGACGGCTGGTACTGCCTGATCGCCGTCGTAGGAGGCGCGCTGATCGGGCTGCTCGGCTACCTTTTCGGGGTCCGGCGGTACGGACCAGTGCCTATGGCCGGAATCGTGCTCGGAGCGACCGCGGCGGCGTTCGTCTGCGAGTGGACAGGCCACCGCCAGTCCGGCGGTCCCGGATTTAACCACGTGCTCGCGACCAGCAAGCCTGGCACGCTGCTGCACGCGCCGATCTCGCTTGGCTCGCACGGTGCGCTGGCGTTCTGGCCGCTGGCGGCAGCAGCCGTGGCGGGCGGCATCGAGCTGGTCGGCGCGCTGCGGGCCCGGCATCAAGCCGGTTTCGAGGCAGTCCCGATGCCGGGCGCGGATACCTTCGGCCAGCGGCCCGCTAAGGGCGAGGCTGGTCCGCGGCCGGATCCTGCGAATCCGGAACTGCCCGCCCAGCCGGGCGGTCCGTCGGATGAGCGCAGGCTAGACTTCGATGCCCGGCCTGGCCAGGCAGCCGACGAGCCGCGAGGGCATTCTGGCGGACCGGACGCTCGCGGCGGCGACCCCGGCCGTGCAGCGCTGTGAGGGTGCAGGGCCGCCCCGCGCGCTAGAGATGCAGGGTTGCGCTCTCCGCATCAGCCGCCAGCGCCGCCCCGACGATGCCAGCGTCGTTGAGCAGGGTGGCCGGGACCAGGCTGGCCCGCAGCCCGCTCAGGCGCGGAACGAACTTTTCTGACTTCCGGCTGATGCCGCCGCCGATGATGATCAGGCCGGGCGACAGCAGCGCCTCCATGTGTGCCAGGTACTCGTCCACCCGCTCGGCCCACGCCTCCCAGCTCAGGTCGCGCTCCTCGCGTACCAGCTCGGAGGCCCGCTTCTCGGCGTCCTTCCCCCGGATCTCGATGTGCCCGAACTCGGTATTGGGCACCAGCACGCCGTCGGTAAACAGGGCGCTGCCGATGCCGGTGCCGAAGGTGAGCAGCAAGACGGTGCCGCGGACGCCCTTGCCGGCTCCGAATCGCATCTCGGCTGCCCCCGCCGCGTCGGCATCGTTGAGCACGATGGCGCTGAGCTTCGTGGCCGCCTCGAACGCCTTCGCGGCATCGACGCCGATCCAGCCGTGGTCCACGTTGGCAGCGGTGTGAACGACACCGTCGACGACGACGCCGGGAAAAGTGAGGCCGACCGCACCCTTCCAGCTGAAGTCCTGCACGAGGCGGGCCGCGACCTCCATCACCGCGTCGGGTGTGGCTGGGTGAGGCGTCTGGATCTTCTGGCGCGCGGCGATGAGTTGGCCCGTTTCGGTGTCCACGGGGGCGGCCTTGATGCCTGTGCCGCCGATGTCGATGCCTAGGACGTGCGCCACTGCCTGCCTCCGGTTCACTGGGCCTTCGACAAGCGTACGGCCAGCTTGGCCGGACGAGCCTACATCGACATCCGCTCGCCCCCGGTGGGCCGCTGACCGGCTCTCTGCCGGTATGCGTAGTCCGCGCGGATCAGCGTGCGCAGCTCCAGGGGCGTGTGCGCACGGAGCTCGTCCGCGGTACCGCGAAACGTGGCAGACCAGATGTCGCCGTCGAGGCCGATCACGTAGGCGCTGCCCCAGTGCATCTGCAGGTCGGCGAGCGCAGCCGCGTCGCTGAGGGCGATGCGGGTGCTTTCCATCGGTCTGACGACTGGCTCGCTGTGCTGTGCGTGACTGAGCTCGGCGTGACTTGACGCTGCGTCTCTGTCGGTCATAGTCGGCATGATAGCGCACTAGGAAGCAGTATGAAGCAGCAGGACGCGGTCTGGATCTTTGCGCAGTTCAGCGGCGTTCTAGGGTGATCTTCGTGACCAGGATTCCGAAGTTCGACGCTAATTCTCTCGGACCTGTGTATGTCTACATCGGCGTCGCCGACCACATCGCGGCACGGATCGAGGCTGGTGAGCTGCCATCCGGGTCGCGGCTGCCCGCCGAGCGCGATCTCGCGGCTGATTATGAGGTAGCGGTCGGGACTGCGCGGCGGGCGGTTGAGGAACTGCGGCAGCGCGGACTCGTCGTTACTCTCCCGGCTAAAGGAACTTACATAACCTAACGGCGCGGCATTCGACGTTCCGTTCACAAGCTGGTCACGTCAGCACGATTGACTGGCGGCCGCGGAAGGGAGCGTCCGCCGCCGCATGGATGACCTGCTCGCGCGCGATCGCCGAGGAAGCGTTCGCGATGGGCACCTGAGGACGCTGCGAGGAGAGGGAGTCATGCGGCAGATCACAGTCGCCTGCCTGGACATGGCGGGAACAACGGTGGCGGACGACGGCAGCGTGCTCGCTGCTTTCCAGGCTGCTGTCGCCGAATTCGGCCTGGTGCCGGGTGCGGCCGGATACGACGAGGCGATCACCGTAGTGCAGGACACCATGGGTCAGTCCAAGATCGAGGTGTTCCGAAGGCTGCTCGGTGCCGAGGATCAGGCGCAGCGGGCCAACCGGCTCTTCGAGGCGAGCTATGCCGAATCGGTGCAGGCGGGGCTGGTGACGCCGCTGCCGGGAGCGCTCGAGACGATCACAGCGCTGCGGGCGGCGGGGATCCAGGTCTGCCTGTCGACAGGTTTCGCGCCGGTGACCAGGGACGCGGTGCTGGACGCGCTGGGCTGGCGGCCGCTGATCGACCTCGCTCTCTCACCGGCCGACGCGGGCCGTGGCCGGCCGTGGCCGGACATGCCGCTGACCGCGCTGCTGCGGCTGCGCGGCGGCGCGGTCAGTGAGCTTGCTGTCGCCGGGGACACGGCCGCCGACGTGGAATCCGGCCTTCGGGCCGGCGCCGGGCTGGTGGCGGGGGTCACCACCGGATCGGCGAGCCGCGAGGTGCTGGCCGCCGCGGGTGCCCCGCACATCCTGGATTCGATCACCGAGCTGGTGCAGCTCGTCGGGATTGCCGCCGGAGCGCACGGGCTGCCCTAGCCTGCCGGGCCGACTGATGTCACCGCTCGCGAAACAGGCCGGCAGTGTCGCGGCCAGAGCAGCTCGGGGTTGGACGGCAGCGCAGCGGCTAGCTCGCGACGGCCGCCGGGTCGCGGTCTGCTTCCGCATGCAGCAGCGCGGCGGCGGATGGAACGGCATAGTCGGCCGCGACATCGTGCAGGCTGCGCCTGGCCGGCTCGGGCAGCACCAGCGTGAGCAGGCCGCCGAGCACTGCCACACCCGCGGTGAGCAGCAGTGTGCCGCGCAGCCCAAGGGCCGTCTGCAGGATCGGGAACAGGAAGACACCGATGAAGGCGCCGAGCTTGCCGATGCCGGCCGAGATGCCGTGCCCGGTTGCCCGGACCGACACCGGGAACACCTCGCCCGGCAGGATGAAGGTCGTGACGTTCGGCCCGAACTCAGTGAAGAAGTAGCTGATCCCGTACGCGATCAGGAACGGCGCGACCGCCGTGGTCATGCCGGGCACGAGCCCGATGATGCCGAAGCAGAGGGCCATCGCCAGGAATCCAAGCAACTGAAGCCTGCGGTGGCCGACTCGGTCGATGCGGGCGATCGCCAGCGCGTAACCGGGCAGCGCGGCCACCACGAAGATCGCGAGCTGGATGGCGATCGTGGTCATGGTGGACGAGTGCGGCGAGATCAGGCCGATGATCTGCGGCGTGGAGATCGTGTTGCCGTAGTACGCGTAGTCAAGCAGGAACCAGCACCCCGCCGTGCCGGCAAGAGTGACGAGTAGTTTCCGGCTCGCCAGGAACGCGCGCACGCCGCCCTGTACGTCGGTCCGCGCCTTCGCCTGCGGGCTATTCTTGATCACTTCGTGCGCCCGGTACCGGGGCGACTCCGGCAGTTTCCTGCGTAGGTGGACAACAGCGGCCGACGGGACCGCGCCGAGCGCGAGCAGGATTCGCCAGGTGATGTCCGGGCCGGTGCCTGCGCCCAGGCACGCCAGCGCGATGAGCGGCCCGACGATGAGGCCCAGCGCCTGGGTTGAGAACACCAGGCCGACGAGCCGGCCGCGGTCCTTCCGGTTGGCGTACTCGGTCATCAGCACGGCGCTGACCGGATAGTCGCCGCCAACACCCAGGCCGAGGAAGAACCGGAAGCCGATCAGGAACCAGAACGAGGGGGCTAGCGCGGATCCCAGGGCGGCCACCGCCATGATCGCGGCAACCAGCCAGTACACCCGCTTGCGGCCGAGTGCGTCTGCCAGCCGCCCGAAGATCAGGGCCCCCAAGAACGCGGCCGCAAGCATCGTGGCGTTGAGCATGGCCAGCCGTGCGGAGCTGAGGTGCCAGTCCTGCTTCACCAGCGTTGAGGCCACGCCGATCACGAACAGGTCGTATGCGTCGGTGAAAAACCCCATACCGGACACCAGTACCGGGCGACGATGAGCTCGCCCCAAGGGTGCCTCGTCCAGTGACTCGATCAGGTCAGCAGAGCCGTCTCCGGTCACGGCGTTCCTTTCGAGCTCGCGTACGGGCTGGTCAGCGTGCTGTGCCAGGATGCCGCAGGGTCGGGGGGTGAATAGCAATATGTCACTGATCGCGGCGATATGTCCTGACAGCGACATACAGATTAGGTGCAACAGGGAAGGCGGAACCGACTAACAGATGAACGCCAGGTAAATAGGCCAGTCAGCCAACTCACTGCTCCGCCCGTGGGCGCTCGATCCGTGCCAGCGAGGGTGACAGGCGTTTCAGGGCTGCGGCCGGTTACGCGTAACCTGATTCCGTGGGGGATACACGGGCCTGCGAGAACTGCGGCGAACCGTTCGTGCCGCGGCGTGAGCACGGCCGGTTCTGCTCGACCCGATGCCGGGTGGCGTGGAATCGCGGCACGATGCATTACCCGCCAGGAGAAGCGAGCGCACTCGACTGGTCCATTTCCGCCATGGTGGAAACTATTGACCGGCTTCCGCGCGTCAAGGCGTGGGACGGCGCCCGCGCCATGGCGGTGATCGGTGAGGCAGTCTGGTGGGTCACCATCGTGGACGCGACCATGGTCCGCTATCACCCGGACACCTACGACAAAATCCTGGCGGGCGCATCAGCTACGGATCGGCTAACGATTGAGGAATCCCTGGCCGGCCTCTCGTTATGTGCGTAACCACATGGGCCACCACATCGATCACGTCGACTTCGTCAAGGGCGCGCCGCGGCAGCCGGGCCGGGCCGCGGACCGGATCGCGAACTGGGCCTGGCGCCCGCTGCCGCATCCCTGCCTCAGCACGCTTTCACCAAGCGCCCAGGAGTGGGAGATGGACCGGTATCGCGCCTACCAGGAGCGCCTGGCCCACCACGCCGTCGGCGAAGCGTTCAGCAGGGCCAGGGTTTTCCTCGCCGACGTGGCCAAGACGGCGGAGCCCGACAAGCTGGGCGTCTGGGCGAACTAGCCGCTCGGTGATGCCGCCCCGCAACGCCGGCGCGCTGCGGGGGCCGCAACAATAGGCCGGTGCCTACCTGCCGGGTGATCACGCCGGATGATGCGCCGGTTCTGGCCGGGCTGGTCAGGGCCAACCGTGAGTTCCTCGCGCCGTGGGAGCCCGTCAGGGGCGAGGAGTACTTCACCGAGGCGGGTCAGCGTGTGTCCATCGGCGCGTCGCTCGCCGAGCACGAGCGCGGCCGAGGTCTGCCCTGCGTCATCGTCGACGGCGACGGCACCGTCGTCGGCCGGGTCAACCTCAACAACATCGTCCGGGGCGCTTCTCAGTCGGCCAGCCTCGGCTACTGGCTGGCGCAGCCCGCCGGCGGCCGGGGCATCGCGACCGCTGCGGTGCGCGATATCGTCCGGGTCGCGTTCGGCGAACTTGGATTGCACCGGATCCAGGCCGACACCCTCGTGCACAACGGGGCCTCCCAGCGCGTCCTCGAACGCAACGGGTTCGTTCGCATCGGCCTGGCGCCGCGCTACCTGAAGATCGCCGGCCGCTGGCAGGACTGCTTTCTGCATCAGCTCCTGAGCGACAGCTAACGCGGGGCGGCAACGGACGGGTTTGCACAGTGACGCCAGCCGGCCCGGGCGCGGCAGGCGGCTAGTGCGGCCAGGAGCGCAGCAGGGCGACGTCAGCGTCGCTGCCGTCCAGACGCACGTCGGCGGCGCTGGTCCGGCCCATAGTCCAGAGGGTCAGCTCGGCCGGTTCGCCGGTGACGGTTACCACGGGGGTCTTCGCTCGGGCGGTGATCCGGACCCGGCCTGGCCGCTTTCCGGCGTCGGCGCGAACCAGCTCGACGCCGACCGGCGCCCTGCGCAGGATCAGCCTGGCCATCCGAAGCCGGCGCCACAGCTCGTCCGCCAGCTCGGCGTCGATGTCGCGCGGCTCCCAGGCCGGCTGGGCACGCCGGATGTCCTCGTGGTGAACGAACAACTCGACCAGGTTGGCCCGCTCGTCCACGCCGGGCACAGCAAACATCGACAGTCGAGGCGGCCCCGTCCTGATCATGTCCACCAGCCGCGCAAACGGTGTCCGGGCAAGCAGCCGGCCTTGAACCCGGCGCGTGTAGCCGGCGAGCGGGCCGCCTAGCACGCCTGCGCCGGCGTCCGGTCGCCGCTCGCGCAGCACCAGGTGCGCGGCCAGGTCGCCGGTCTGCCAGCCTGCGCACAGCGTCGGCTGACCGGGTCCGAGCTTGGCGAGCAGGTCGCAAACGGCAGCGCGCTCATCGCTCGCGTGCGTCACCGGGGCTCCTCTCCCGACCGGGCTGAACCGATCGTAGCGGACCTGGAGGAAACGGAAGTGCCGGAAATCGTCCGACCCGGCGGACGGGACCGTCAGCGCGGTGGGGCTAGCCTGCATGGTGTCCGCATTACCGGCCACTCCTCCTAGGCAGGGCACATGACCAGCGCCGCGTCGCGAGCCAGGCTGACGCGCCTGGTGGGGGGTTCGCCGGGGCGCGCGCTCGCCGCGACTCTGCTGCTCGGCGCGCTCGGTGCCGGGCTCGTCTTCCTGGCGAGCCGTGCCTCCTGGGCGCACGTCCGGACCATCCCGCCGCGTCCGCTGCCAGCGAGCGACGTCGCCGTCACCGGCGCTCAGCTGGTGCCCTTCGCCGGCGCGCTCGTACTGGCCGGCCTCGCGACGCTCGGTGCCGTACTGGCAACCCGCGGAGCGCTCCGCCGGGCCTGTGGGGTCCTGCTGGCGGCGATCGGTGCAGCGCTGGCGGCAACTGCATTCACCGTCAGCACGGCGAGCGCTATCTCGGCCGCCGCCGCTGGCCTTGGTCCGGCGGCTGCATCGGCTGGCTCGGTTATGGACGGCAGTAGTCCGGCGGCAGCTGCCGTGCCCAACGTCGCCGGGACCACCCCTGAGGTGTCCTTCTCCGCCGGCGGATGGCAGGCGATGGTGGTCGCCGGTGCCCTCGCCATGATGTTCGCTGGAGCGCTGGTGGTGTGGCGGGCTCGGCGGCTTGCCGTCATGTCCAGCCGCTACGACGCGCCCGCTGGCACCACCCGGCACGCGGCGGCTGCTACTAGTGAGGATGGCGGCGTCCGCGGCGACCGCGAGTCCGCGGCCGACGCGGCGTCGATCTGGGAGGCACTCAGCCGCGGGCACGACCCGACGGCGGGCTCCACCTCGACTGGCTTCTGAGCCAACGTCCAGACCGCCCTAATGGCGCGCAGGGGATAACTCGGTAATATCGCGTAGCGGGCCCAAAGCCGGCCCACCTGGCGTGCCCATCGCCAGCCGACCGTGCCCCGACCGCGAGCCCGACAGGAGGTCTGCATGCCAGCGCACCGGACAAGGGCCGGATGGCCGTCGGCCCGACAGCGCCGCCGGCTGGTGCCGAGACCGGGGCCGCGGCCGCACACCCTGGTCAGCCTCGTGAGCAGGCTCGTCGTCGCCGAGGCCGGCGCGTGCGCCGCGATCGGCGTCGGCTATAACCGGCGCCACCTGCCGTCGCTGCTGCTGACCGTGGCGGTCGCGGTGGCGTTGTGCGGTCTGGCCGTGCTGGTCAGGTCGGGCGCTCACACGGCCTGGCTCGCGGCGATCACGGTCGAATCCGGGCTGGTAGCTGTCGGTCTGTTCCGGTTCGCCTATGCCCGTTACCTGGGCGGCACGCTGCTGGCCATCATCACCCTCGGTACGCTGCTGCGCCCAGCAGTGTCGAGGGCTTTCAGTGCTGAACCTGCCAGCGGCGAGCTCGCGCTGGGCCAGCCCGGCTTGGTGGACAGCGCAGCCGAGCTCCAGGGCAGCCCGGCCGGTCCGTGAGCGGTGGCAGCCGGGGTAGCCGGCCAGGGCAGACAAGGGGGCGGCCGCCCGGCGGGCGGTACCGTCGCTACGATTTTCAGTCAGGGCATCCCACCCGAGGGGACGGCAGATTCGCGTGAGCGTGCTCGACGAGATTCTCGACGGAGTGCGTGCCGACCTTGCTGACCGTCAGCGCGCGATGCCACTCGATCGGCTCAAGGAACAGGCCGCCAAGGCCCGGTCGCCGCGAGATGTGATGGCTGCCTTCGCGGGTCCGGAAGTATCGGTCATCGCGGAGGTCAAGCGCGCCAGTCCGTCCAAAGGCGCACTCGCTGCGATCGCCGATCCGGCCGCGCTCGCCTCCGACTATGAGGCAGGCGGCGCCGCGGTCATCAGCGTCCTGACCGAGCGGCGCAAGTTCGGCGGCAGCCTGGAGGATCTCGCCGCTGTCCGGGAGGCAGTGTCTGTCCCGGTGCTGCGCAAGGACTTCATCCTCAGCTCGTACCAGCTGTGGGAGGCCAGGGCTTACGGCGCTGATATGGCTCTGCTGATCGTGGCGGCGCTGGAGCAGAATGCGCTGGTGTCGCTGGTGGAGCGGGCAGTCTCCATTGGCCTGGTGCCGCTGGTAGAGGTGCACACCAGGACGGAGCTGGACCGGGCCGTGGACGCCGGGGCTACGGTGCTCGGCATCAATGCCCGGAACCTGGCAACGCTGGAGGTAGACCGCCGGGTGTTCGCAAGCCTCGCGCCCCTGGTGCCGGCCGGCGTCGTCAAGATCGCCGAATCGGGTGTCAGGGGCACGCACGACTTGCTCGCCTATGCTGCGGCCGGCGCGGATGCGGTCCTGGTCGGTGAGAGCCTCGTGACGGGGCGCGATCCGAAGAGCGCTGTGGCGGATCTCGTGACCGCCGGGCTGCACCCCGCGCTGCGATCGGGGCGCGGCAAGGAGCCGGGGACCGGAGGCCGGGCGTGACCGGCCAGGATCTCACCACCGGTGCGGTACCTGATGTAGCTGGCTATTTTGGCCATTTCGGCGGCCGGCTTGCTCCCGAGGCCCTGATGTCAGCTCTCGACGAGCTGACGGCTGCCTACCTGCAGGCCAAGGACGACCCGCAGTTCCAGGCCGAGCTGACACGGCTTCTGCAGGGCTATGCCGGCCGCCCGACGCTGCTGACCGAGGCGCCAAGGTTCGCGGCGCACGCCGGGGGGTGCCGGGTCTTCCTCAAGCGCGAAGACCTGTGCCACACCGGCTCCCACAAGATCAACAATGTGCTCGGGCAGGCGCTGCTGACGAGGCGGCTGGGCAAGACGCGAATCATCGCCGAAACCGGGGCCGGCCAGCACGGGGTCGCCACCGCCACGGCTGCGGCTCTCCTCGGCCTGGACTGCACCGTGTTCATGGGGGAGGAGGACACGCAGCGACAAGCGCTGAACGTATCTCGCATGCGCATGCTCGGTGCCGAGGTAGTCCCGGTGACCATCGGGAGCCGGACGCTCAAGGACGCGATGAATGAGGCATTCCGGAACTGGGTCTCGACGGTGGACTACACGCACTACTGCATCGGCTCGGTGGGCGGCCCGCACCCGTTCCCGATGATGGTCCGCGACTTCCAGCGCGTTATCGGGATCGAGGCGCGCGAGCAGCTCCAGCAGGCTGCCGGACGGCTGCCCGACGCGGTGCTGGCCTGCGTCGGCGGCGGCTCGAATGCGATCGGCGTGTTCCATGCCTTCATTCCCGACACAAGCGTCTCGCTGATCGGATGCGAGGCAGGGGGCGACGGCCAGGAAACCGGGCGGAACGCCGCCACGCTGTCCTTCGGCTCGCCGGGCGTGCTCCACGGCATGCGTACGTACGTGCTGCAGGACGCGGACGGGCAGACGCTAGCCACACATTCGATCTCGGCCGGCCTGGACTATCCGGGGGTTGGCCCGGAGCACGCCTGGCTGCAGGAGACGGGACGGGCCGCCTACCGCTCGATCACCGACTCGGAGGCGATGGAGGCGTTCCTGCTGCTGTGCCGGACTGAGGGGATCATCCCGGCGATCGAGTCGTCGCACGCCCTGGCCGGGGCGCTCCAGGTCGGCCGGCAGCTCGGGCCGCAGGCGGTGCTGCTGGTGAACCTGTCCGGCCGGGGCGACAAGGACGTGGACATCGCCGCGAAGTGGTTCGGCCTGTGAGCGGCGTCAGCCCCGCGGGGGGTTCCTCGCCAGCGGGGTCTGGGGTGTCCCCGGGCAGTGCTGTGTCCTCCCGGCTCAGCACCGTGTTCGAGCGGGCAGCGGCCGAAGGCCGCGCCGCCCTGGTCGGGTATCTGCCAGCTGGCTTTCCCTCGGTAGACGGGGCGATCGAGGCCGCGATAGCGATGGCCGAGGCGGGCGCCGACGTCATCGAGATCGGCCTGCCGTACTCGGACCCGCTCATGGACGGGCCGGTCATCCAGGAGGCGGTCCACCGGGCGCTGACCGGCGGAACGCTGGTCGCTGACGTGCTGCGGACTGTCGCGGCGGTCGCAGCGACCGGGGTCCCGACGCTGATCATGACCTACTGGAATCCGGTCGAGCAGCACGGCGTCGCGCGGTTCGCCGCCGACCTGGCCCAGGCAGGCGGCAGCGGTCTCATCACACCCGACCTGACCCCCGAGGAAGCCGGCCCGTGGCTGGCCGCAGCGGCCGAGCACCATCTAGACCCGGTCTTCCTGGTTGCGCCGAGTTCTTCTGACGAGCGCATCGAGCTCATCAGCTCGGTCTGTGGGGGGTTCGTCTATGCCGCGTCCCTGATGGGGATCACCGGTGCGCGGGCCTCGGTCAGCAGCCAGGCGGCTGGTCTGGTGAGCCGGGTACGCGATCACACCAAGCTGCCGGTGGCGGTCGGCCTCGGGGTCAGCAACGGCGTCCAGGCCGCTGAGGTGGCTTCCTTCGCCGATGGCGTCATCGTCGGCTCGGCGTTTGTGCAGCGGCTGATCACGGCGAGCAGCCCGGCTGACGGGCTTGCGCGCATCCGCGAGCTGGCCGCGGAGCTGGCCGAGGGGGTCCGGTCTGCCCGCTGAGGGGTGATCTTGTTCATACTGGGCACGATGCACCGGCGGGATCCGACCCCAGCCCGACGTCGTGGTTTATAATTTTGAAACACGTACGCACTGTGCCGGCGCATCAGCGTACGTCAGGGCCAGTGTCGTCCCGCGTGATCGTGTTCAGGGCCAGAGTCGTCCCGACCGCACTACCGCTGTAGAGCCGATAGCGGACGAGACGACAGGAGCGCATGGATGGCATCTGCCGCCCGACAGTCAGGCACGGCCGGGGCCGCCAGGGGGCAGGGTCTTTACGACCCGCGGAACGAGCACGACGCATGCGGTGTGGGCTTTGTGGCCGATCTCACCGGCGAACGCAAGCACCAGACGATCGCGCGCGCGCTGACCGTCCTGCGTAACCTCGATCACCGCGGCGCAAAGGGCGCCGATCCGGAGTCGGGTGACGGGGCCGGCATTCTCACCCAGATGCCGGACATGCTGCTTCGTTCCCGTTGTAAATTTGATCTCCCCCCGGCTGGCGCCTACGCGGCCGGGCTCGCTTTCCTGCCTGCCGGACCCGGCGACGACGCCGCCATGCGCTCGGCGGTGGCGCGGATTGCCGCCGACGAGGGCCTGGCGGTCGTTGGCTGGCGGGACGTGCCGCACGACCCGGCGCATTGCGGTGCGGGCGCCCGGCAGGTGATGCCCCGACTCGTGCAGCTGGTCGTCTCGGGCCTTTTTTCCGAGTCGGGCCTCGCCCTGGACCGCATGGCTTACTGCCTGCGCAAGCGCGCAGAACACGAGGCGGGTCTCTACCTGGCCAGCTTGTCCACCGCGACGATCGTGTACAAGGGCATGCTGACGGCGCTGCAGCTAGAGCCCTTTTTCACCGATCTTTCCGACCCGCTGTACGCGTCGGCCATCGCCCTGGTGCACAGCCGGTTCTCGACCAACACGTTCCCGTCCTGGCCGCTGGCGCACCCGTATCGGCTGATCGCGCACAACGGCGAGATCAACACGGTGCGCGGCAACAGGAACTGGATGCGCGCCCGTGAGGCTCAGCTGGACAGCGACGCCTTCGGCACCGATACCGCCGGGCGCGGGATCGACCGGCTGCTCCCGCTTACCGATGACAATGTCAGCGACTCGGCGAGCTTCGACGACTGCCTGGAGCTGCTGCACCTGGGCGGCCGGTCGCTGCCGCACGCCGTGCTCATGATGATTCCGGAGCCCTGGGAGAACAACCCGGACATGGACCCGGCGCGGCGTGAGTTCTACCGGTTCCACGCCTCGCTGATGGAACCGTGGGACGGCCCGGCGCTCATCGCGTTCACCGACGGCTCGGTGATCGGCGCGGTGCTGGATCGCAACGGGCTGCGCCCTGGCCGGTACTGGGTGACCGACGACGGGCTGGTCGTACTGGCCAGCGAGGTAGGCGTCCTCGACATCGAGGCCGAGCGGGTGATCCGCAAGGGCCGGCTGCAGCCGGGCCGGATCTTTCTGGCCGATACCAAGGCCGGCCGGATTATCGAGGACGAGGAGGTCAAGGCGGCCCTGGCAGCCGAGCACCCGTACGCGGAGTGGCTGCACGCCGGCATGATCCACCTGCGTGACCTGCCAGAGCGCAGCAGGGAACTGCCTGACAGCCGGGTGCTGCTCGTCCAGCAGCAGCAGTTCGGGTACACCGAGGAAGACCAGCGGGTGCTGCTATCGCCGATGGCGCGCACCGGCGCGGAGCCGCTCGGCTCTATGGGCACCGACACGCCGCTCGCCGTGCTGTCGGAGCGTCCGCGGCTGCTCTTCGACTACTTCAGCCAGCTATTCGCCCAGGTCACCAATCCACCGCTGGACGCGATCCGGGAAGAGCTGGTGACGGCGCTTGGCAGCTCGGTGGGGCCAGAGCACAACCTGCTCGACCCGGGCCCGGCGTCCTGCCGCCAGATTGTGCTGCCCTACCCGGTGATCAGCGACAACGACCTGGCCAAGATCGTGCACATCAACGATGACGGGGACCTGCCCGGCTTCGCCTCGCATGTGATCGACGGGCGGTACGAGGTGGCCGGCGGTGGCGCCGCGCTGGCGGCCCGGTTGGCGGCGATCAGGACCGAGGCGTCGGCGGCGATCGCGGCGGGCGCCCGGCTGATCGTGCTATCCGACCGGGGCGCCCTGGCCGGGGGCGGGCAGCCAGCCGGTCATCCGCAGTCCAACGGCCTGGCGGACGAACTGCTTGCGCCCATCCCGTCGCTGCTGCTGACCGGTGCGGTGCACCACCACCTCATAGCCGAGCAAACCAGGACCAGCGTCGGGCTGATCGTCGAGACCGGTGACGCGCGTGAGTGCCACCACATCGCGCTCCTGATCGGCTACGGCGCCGCCGCCGTGTGCCCGTACCTGGCGATCGAGTCTGTCGAGGAGATGGTGCGGCGCGGCACCCTGCGAGAGGTGTCCGAGCGCAAGGCCGCGGCCAACCTCATCAAGGCGCTGGGCAAGGGCGTCCTCAAGATCATGTCCAAGATGGGGGTGTCCACCGTCGCGTCCTACACCGGCGCCCAGCTGTTCGAGGCGGTCGGGCTGGGCCCGGAGGTGATCGACTCCTGTTTTGTCGGTACCTCCTCGCCGCTCGGCGGTGTCGGGTTCGCCGAGCTGGCCGCCGAGGTCGGGCGCCGGCACGCGATCGCCTACCCGGTCCGCGGCGGCCTGCCGCACCGGCGGCTGGAGATCGGCGGCGACTACCAGTGGCGCCGCGAGGGCGAGCCGCACCTGTTCAGCCCGGAGGCCGTGTTTAAGCTGCAGCACGCGACCCGGACCGGTCAGGACACGGTATTCCGGGAGTACACGAAGCTGGTGGACGACCAGTCGGCGACGCTCATGACCCTGCGCGGCCTGCTGCGCATCCGTGGGGTGGAAGCGGCCTCTGACCGGGCACCTGTGCCGATTGACGAGGTCGAGTCGGTCGCCAGCATCGTGACGCGATTCGCGACCGGCGCCATGTCGTACGGGTCGATCTCTGCCGAGGCGCACGAGACGCTCGCCATCGCGATGAACCGCATCGGCGGCCGGTCCAACACCGGCGAGGGCGGCGAGGACGCGCGGCGGTACGTGCCTGACGAGAATGGGGATCTCCGTCGCTCAGCGGTCAAGCAGGTCGCGAGCGGCCGGTTCGGTGTCACCAGCGAGTACCTGGTGAACGCCGACGACCTGCAGATCAAGATGGCGCAGGGCGCCAAACCGGGTGAGGGCGGCCAGCTGCCGGGCCACAAGGTGTATCCGTGGATCGCCAGGACGAGGCACTCGACGCCCGGTGTCGGGCTGATCTCGCCGCCCCCGCACCACGACATCTACTCGATCGAGGATCTGGCCCAGCTCATTCACGACCTGAAGAATGCGAACCCGCTCGCCCGGGTGCACGTGAAGCTGGTGGCCGAGATGGGCGTCGGCACAGTCGCCGCCGGGGTGTCCAAGGCGCACGCGGACGTCGTGCTGATCTCGGGGCACGACGGCGGCACCGGCGCGTCCCCGCTGACGAGCATCAAGCACGCGGGCGCCCCGTGGGAGATCGGCCTGGCTGACACCCAGCAGACGCTGCTGCGCAACGGCCTGCGGGACCGGATCGTCGTGCAGGTCGACGGTCAGCTGAAGACGGGCCGGGACGTGATCGTCGCGGCGCTCCTCGGCGCCGAGGAGTTTGGCTTCGCGACCGCGCCGCTCGTGGTGGCCGGGTGCGTGCTGATGCGGGTGTGTCACCTGGACACCTGCCCGGTCGGGGTCGCTACGCAGAACCCCGAGCTGCGCCGCCGGTTCACCGGCAAGCCCGAGTTCATCGTGAATTTCTTCGAGTTCGTGGCGCAGGAGGTGCGCGAGTACCTCGCAGCGCTGGGATTCCGCACTCTCGAGGAGGCCGTCGGGCGCGCCGAGCTGCTGGACACCTCGGTCGCCGTGAGCCACTGGAAGGCGTCTGGCATCGACCTGAGCCCGGTGCTGCACGTCCCTGAGTTGCCGTCTGGCGCAGTGCGGCACCAGGTCGCCGACCAGGATCACGGCCTGGACAAGGCCCTGGACAACACCCTGATCCTGCTGGCCGAGGGAGCGCTGACCGAAGGCACGCCCGTCCGGCTGGAGCTGCCGGTCCGCAACGTGAACCGCACCGTCGGCACCATGCTCGGCAGCGAGCTAACCAGGAGGTGGGGCGGCGACGGGCTGCCCGACGACACCGTCGAGGTGGCGCTGACCGGCTCGGCCGGCCAGTCCCTCGGCGCGTTCCTGCCGCGCGGCATCACCTTGCGGCTGCACGGCGACGCGAACGACTATCTCGGCAAGGGACTATCCGGCGGGCGGATCATCGCGGCGCCGCCGTCGTCGGCCTCGTTCGCTGCCGAGCACAACATCATCGCGGGCAACGTCATCGGCTACGGCGCGACCAGCGGGGAGATGCTCCTGCGCGGGGTCGTGGGCGAGCGGTTCTGCGTGCGGAACTCTGGTGCGACGGCGGTGGCCGAGGGCACCGGCGACCACGGCTGCGAGTACATGACGGGCGGCCGGGTGGCGGTGCTCGGCCCGGTCGGCCGCAACTTCGCGGCCGGCATGTCCGGTGGCATCGCCTACCTGCTGGACCCCGACCCGCGCAAGGTCAACACGGAGATGGCCGATCTGGAGCCGCTCACCGCCGCCGACGCGGAGTACCTGCACGAGCTGATCGCCCGGCACCAGGCCGAGACCGGGTCAACGGTGGCAGCCGGGCTGCTGGCCGACTGGGATGCTGCGGTGTCCCGGTTCGCCCGCGTGATGCCGCGCGACTACAAGCGCGTGCTCGTGGCGGCGCGGCAGGCGGAACTGGATGGTGCCGACGTGAGCGAGGCCGTCATGGCCGCGGCGACTGGCTGAGGGGGCTTCAGATGGCTGACCCACGCGGGTTCCTGACCACGGCCCGGCAGACGCCGGGCCGGCGGCCGGTGGACGTGCGCATCAC
Organism: uncultured Actinomycetota bacterium; assembly: GCA_963718765.1. Lineage (GTDB taxonomy): Bacteria > Actinomycetota > Actinomycetes > Streptosporangiales > Streptosporangiaceae > JAJYUU01. Next base: position 215,678 of record CAVQZV010000010.1, on the reverse strand, counting down.
CGACTGGCGTGAGGTGTATACCGAGTTCGGTGCCGACAAGCTCGAGCGGCAGGCCGGCCGGTGCATGGACTGCGGCATCCCCTTTTGTCACTCGGGCTGTCCGCTCGGCAACCTGATTCCCGAGTGGAACGACCTGGTTCACTCGGGCGACTGGCGGGCGGCGGCCGAGCGGCTGCACGCCACCAACAACTTCCCTGAGTTCACCGGCCGGCTGTGCCCGGCGCCGTGCGAGTCGGCCTGCGTGCTCGGCATCAGCCAGGATCCCGTCACGATCAAGCAGGTCGAGGTCGAGATCATCAACCGGGCATGGGCCGAGGGATGGGTGCCGCCGCGGCGGCCAGCGCCTGCCGCGCAGGCGGCGGGAAAGAAGCTCGCGGTGATCGGCTCTGGGCCGGCCGGACTCGCCGCCGCTCAGCAGCTAACGAGGGCGGGGCACGCGGTCACCGTCTTCGAGCGCGCCGACGCGCCTGGCGGGCTGCTGCGATACGGGATACCCGAGTTCAAGATGGAGAAGCGCCATCTCGACAGGCGGCTGATCCAGATGCTGGCCGAGGGCACCGAGTTCCGCTGCGGGGTCGAGGCCGGCGTTGACGTCACGGCAGCCTGGCTGCAGGCCGAGTATTCGGCCGTCGTGCTGGCCTGCGGCGCGACCGTGCCGCGAGGGCTGCCGGTGCCGGGCGCCGACCTGGACGGCGTCCACCAGGCCATGGACTACCTGCCACTCGCCAACCGGGCGGTGGCCGCGGCTGTCGGCGGCCGGCCCGCAGACTACGGGCAGGGTCGCGGCCGTCGTGGCAGCCAGCGGCGGCTAGAAGCCGACCAGCCGGTTTCCGAGCCGGCCATCTCCGCGAGGGGGCGGCACGTCGTGATCATCGGCGGCGGCGACACCGGGGCGGACTGCCTCGGCACGGCCATCAGGCAGGGGGCGGCGTCGGTGACCCAGCTGGAGATCCTGCCGAGGCCTCCGGAGCACCGGTCAGCCACCCAGCCGTGGCCCACCTACCCGGCGATCTTCCGGGTGTCCAGCGCGCACGAGGAAGGCGGTGAGCGCGTCTACGCGGTCGCCACCCAGCGGTTCCTGGCCGACGAGGCGGGCCGGGTCCGCGGCCTGGCCCTCGTCGAGGTGGAGTCCGCGGCTGGCGGATTCCAGCCGGTGCCGGGCACCGAGCGGGAGATCGCGTGTGACCTGGTCCTGCTCGCGATGGGGTTCACCGGCGCGGAGCGCGGGCCGCTGCTCACCGACCTCGGCGTCGAGTTCGACAGCCGGGGCAACGTCGCGCGGGACGGCGCCTTCACGACGTCCGTGCCGGGCGTGTTCGTCGCTGGCGACGCAGGCCGCGGTCAGTCGCTGATCGTGTGGGCCATCGCCGAGGGCCGGTCGGCCGCCGCCGCCGTCGACGAGTACCTGTGCGGTGAGACGTCGCTGCCCGCGGCCATCAGCCCGCGGACCGCACCGCTGCGCTAGACGCTGCCTGGCCCCGCCCTCCGTAATTAGCCCGGCGGGCGTGGTCCAGCAGGCCGGGCTGGCGGGTAACGTCCAAGCATGGCGGTCGCCTACCTGCCAAGCCCGGCCACCGCGGTCTGGCACCTGGGGATGATCCCGGTGCGCGCGTACGCCCTGTGCGTGCTCGCCGCGGTGGTAACGGGCCTGTGGCTAACGGACCGCCGGTACCTGCGGGCCGGAGGGCGGCCGGGCGTGATCCTCGACCTAGCCACCGTGGCCGTACCCGTCGGGCTGTTCGGCGCCAGGGCCTACAGCGTGGCGACCGACCTCGGCCGGTACGTCGGGCCCGGCCGGGACTGGACTGACGTGCTGCGCGTCTGGGACGGCGACATGGGAGTGGCCGGCGCGGTCGCCGCCGGCGCAGTGGCCGCCTGGGCATACTGCCGCCGAACGGGGGTCGAAGCAGGCCCGATCGCGCTGGCGGCGGCGCCCGCGCTCGCCGTCGCTCAGGCGATTTCGGTCTGGGGTAACTGGTTCAGCCAGGAGTTCTACGGCTCGCCGTCCGGGCTGCCATGGGCAGTTGCCATCGCGCCCCAGCACCGCGCGGCCGGGCTGCAGTCCGCAGCGACGTTCGAGCCGCTGTTCCTGTACTCCTCGCTCCTCGACCTGCTGGTGGCGGCCTGCCTTATCGCCGCCATCCGGCGGTACGCCCTGTCCGGGGACCAGGCCTTCGCTCTGTACGCGGTGTTGTGGACGGCTGCGGGTGCCGTCATGCAGGGCCTGCGGGTCGACTACTCGCCCCGGATGCTCGGGCTGCGCACCAACATGCTGGCGATGCTGGTCGTCTTCGCGGTGGCGTGCGTCTACCTGGCCGCGGTACGGCGACGGCGCCGCCAGCGCCCGGCCACGCAGCCTGCCGAGCCGTCGCCGCAGGTCCAGCACTGACATCTGCACGCCGGGATTGGCGCGCGGCCCAACCAACGGTCCGATAACCATGTGCGGCGGAGGCTATCTGAGCAACGGCGTGGCGCATACGGTGCATAAGGGCTAGCCGTATTGCGAGAGGAGCCGGGTCGGCGTGCTGGGATCATTCACCGTGCGCCGGATGCGCTCGGCCTGGCTGCTGGTCGGTTGCGTCGCTGCGACGGTGCTGGTCACCTCTGCCCTCATCTCAGCTCTGGTGAGTTTCTATGTCAGCGCGCTGCCTGCCGCGGTCACCAGCGAGCTCGCGAGGGCAGGCGGCATGTCGATCGAGGTCGACGGAGATGCAGGCGTCGGTGTCCGCCCGGCGGCACCGGGGCTGACCGTCAGGCTGTCACACGCGCTCGGCGCGGTCCCATTCCGGATCTACGAAGCCACCTGGTCGGACTACCTGGCGCTGCCCAGGTCGCACCAGTCTGGTCCGGTACTGGCCATCCAGGCGGCCGTCGTCGGCGCCATCTCGGCCAACGCCGAACTCGTCGGCGGCAGGTGGCCAGCCGCCCCGCACGCAGGCGCACCGATCGAAGCGGCGCTGCCGGCGATTGCAGCCAGGGACCTCGGGGTCCGCGTGGGGTCCGTGCTGATTCTTCGCGATCTGACCACGGGCCGTCAGGTTCGCCTCCAGATCAGCGGCCTGTACCGACCGCGCCAGGGGTCCGCGCCGTACTGGCGGCTCGACGTCATCGGTTCGTCGGGGGTCGCGGTTACGAGTGGCTTTATCTCCTACGGGCCTGCTGTCGTCACCGCAGCGGCCTTCGGCGGGCCGAGCAGCGGCCTGCTGACCGCTAGCCAGCTGTCCATCGTGGCGCTGCCACGAGTAGCCAGCATCCGGCCGACCGAGCTCACCGCGCTGGCCGGCAGCGTCAGCAGGGCAGCGGGGCAGATCGACAACTCCGGGCAGTTCACCGTCAATACCGAGATGCCGCAGCTGCTCACGAATGCCTCGGCAGGGCTGGCCACCGCCAGGTCGCTGATTCTCATCGGCGGGCTGCAGTTGCTGCTGCTGGCCGGGGCAGCCCTCGCCCTTGCCAGCCGCCTGCTCGCCAGCTACCGCGAGGAGGAAACCGCAATCCTGGCGGCCCGCGGCGCAGCGCGCGGCCAGCTGATCAGGCTGAGCCTGGCCGAGGCCGCGCTCGGAACCGCAATCAGCGCCGCCGCAGGCGTCATCGTCGGCGGCTATCTGTCGGCTGTGCTGCAGGCTCACCTGACCGGGCTGGCGCAACCGGCGCTGGTCCACGGCGCGATCGTCTGGGTCCCGGCCGCCGCACTGGCCGTGCTAGCCCTGGGTTTCGTTATGTGGCCGACCATCCGCCCGCCGCGGCCGGGTGACGCGCGTATCCGGCGGGGCCGGGCGGCGCCAGTTGCGGTGGCGATCGCTGCCGGGGCCGACGTGGCCCTCATCGTGCTGGCCGTCCTGGCGGTCCGCGAGCTGCGCAGCTACTCGGCAGCCGCGCAGATTGCTAGCGGCTCGGGGATCGATCCTGTCGTCGCGGTCGCGCCCGCGCTTGCGCTGGCTGGTCTCGCCATCGTGCCGCTGCGATTGCTGCCCCTCGTCGCCCGCGGCCTCGAGCGGCTCACCGCACGCGGCAGCCGGTTCGGGTCTGCCATGGCCAACTGGGAGATCAGTCGGCGGCCGCTGCGGCAGAGCGGACCGGCCCTGCTCGTCATCCTGGCGGTCGGCGCCAGCACGCTTGCCCTGGCGCAATACGAGAGCTGGCGGCAATCGCTGAAAGATCAGGCTGCGTTTGCCACCGGCGCGGACGTCAGCGTGCAGCCGCCGCAATTCGGGCCCACGGCGCAGGCGTACCGGATCGGCGCGCAGCAGGGCGTGACCGCCGCGATGCCGGTGAGCGCCGTGCCGCTGGAATCATCAGGGCCGCTCCTGGTCATCGACGCGGCGCTAGCAGCGCGCACCGTGACGCTGCGCCCCGACCTGTCGGGCCGCACGGTCCAGGAGCTGTTCGAGACCATTACCACCCGGGCTCGCAGCGGCCTGCTCCTGCCTGGCCATCCGGCCCGGCTAGCGATGACCGCTAGCCTGACCAGCGGCCTCGGTCCGGCGTCAGCGACGCTGGCGGTTCAGGACGCACAGGGTGTCACCACCTCGGTTCAGACCACTGCGATGCCAGCGGATGGCGGGCCGCACACGCTTATCGCTCGGCTCGACCCGGGTGCCAGGTATCCGCTACGGCTCATCGGCGTCGCGGTGGACTACGTCATGCCTGCTTTTCCGCTGGCTCCGCAGGCCGAGCGCGCTGACGAGTCAGCCGTGCTGCGGCTTGCCGGGATATCGGTCAGCCAGGGCATGACCGGGCCGTTCCCCAGACCGTTCGCAACCGGACGCGCGGTCTCGGCGTGGCGAGCCCAGACGGCCGCCCCCGGGCTGGCTCTCGTGCTGTCCGGGCTCGGCGGCGCGACCGACGGCGCCGTCCAGCCAGGGATCAGATCAAAGGCCCCCGCGGGCGGGGCCGAGCAGATCACCTTCGCGCCCGGCCACGGACCGGTGCTCGCAGGCCCGGTTCCAGGTACGAACGCCGCCCCACAGCCCGGCGCGGCCGAGATAGACGTCGATATACAAGCTGCGCGCCGACCCGTCCCCGTCATCGCCACGGCCGGGTTTGCGGCGAGAAATGGTCTCCACGCCGGAGCCGTGTTCGGTGTCCCGATCGCCGGCCAGCAGATCTCCTGCGAACTGGTGGCTACCGTGTCGGCCTTCCCGACGGGTGCTGCGCTGGTGGCGGATCAGGCCGCGGTTCAGGACGCACTGGCCACGCTGGGCTCCGGCGGCACACTGCCAGTGACCGGATGGTGGCTGGCAACGGTCAATGGCGCGGCTCCCGCGGGCCTTCGGGGCGGCTGGACGATGAGCGACGCGGCCGCGCTGGCGGGCAGGCTCGCGAGCGACCCGCTGTCAGCGGCCCCGGTACGCGCGGCCGCGGCGATTTCGGTCGCCGTTGCGCTCATCGCCGCTTTCGGTTTCTGCGTGAGCGTGGCTGCCAGCGCCAGGGAACGGCGCCTGCAGCGGGCGCTGCTGAGCGCTCTCGGGGTGCCCCCCGCGATGCAGGCTGGCCTGTTCTGCATGGAAGAAGCGCTCATCAGCGTCCCTGCAGCGGCCGTCGGCCTCGTGGTTGGTGTCGTGCTCGCGCATGTGATCGTGCCGGCTCTCACGCTGACCGCCACTGGCGCAACGCCCGTGCCGCCCGTGCTGGTGATCGTGCCACTCGGCTGGGTCCTCGGAGTAGCCGGCTGCCTGGCCGCGGTTCCCGTACTGGCGGCGGCTCTGGCCACGGCGCGGCAGCCCGACCCGGCGGCGGAGCTTCGCGCGGCGGAGGCAGTGGCATGAGGCGGGGCGGCGTCCCGGTCGCGGCGCGCTGGCGTGCACTGACCGGCTCGGCGTCAGCCGCTGCTGTCGCCCTCGGACTACTTGCGTGCCTGTGCACGCTGCTCGCGGTCGTCGGCCCGCGCGCCGGAGCGGAGATGCGGACCGCCGCGTTCCGGAATTTCATCGCTGCTGCGCCAGCGACGGAGAAGGCGGTGACGGGCAGCGTCGCCGACAGCACCCTGGGCCTCGGCCAGTCGCAGGGGCTGACGGCAGGCGAGATGGAACGGGCCAAGAACGAGATCAGGGCGAGCCTGGGGGCGCTACCCCTGGCTCCGGCAGCGGCTGACTGGAGCAACCTGACGACGCAGCTCATGGTCGTGACCGACAATGCCGCGTCCCTGCAAGCTCCGCTGTCGCCGAGGCTCGAGCTCACCTACCGCGACAACTTCCCGCAGAACGTGCGGGTCGTCGCTGGCAGACTGCCCGGCGGCACGGTGACCGGTGCTTCGACCGTCCTCGTGCAGGGTGCCGTCACGCTATCGACCGCTCGCCGATTCGGTCTCGCTATCGGCTCCCACCTGAGTCTGCCCGGCACCGGAATCGTCCTGGACGTCACGGCGATCGTGAAGCCCCGGGACCCCGCCGCGGCATTCTGGACAGTCGACTCGCTGGTCGCGGTTCCCGAGTATGTGAGCGTCACGAGGGATTCCGGCTACTGGGCTGGCGCCGTCTTCATCCCGGCGAGCGCCGTCATCGCCCTGCAGAGCCGGATCAACACCGGCTCGGCGCAGGTGAGCTGGATGTTCCCGCTTGCTCTCGGCACGTTCACGGCGGAGCAGGCAGCGCAGCTGCCGCCGACGCTAGCGGGCTCGCTCGCGACCGCCGGCCATGTCGACGTCAGCGACGCGCAGGGGTCGCCGATACCGGTACTGATCGAGCTCGCCTCCGGAACCGGGCCGCTCATCGCCGAATTTGCGGCCCAGGCCACAGCCGTCGCGGGCGTCCTCGACCTGCTCGCTGTCAGCCTTGCCGTGCTGGCCGCCGTGGTTGTGTTGCTAGCCGGGTGGCTGCTGACCGAGCAGCGACGGCAGGAGTTCGCGCTGCTGCGAGCCCGTGGTGCCTCGCGGCGGCAGCTAGCGCTCGTCATCCTGGGCGGGAGTGCAGTCACCGTCCTGCCCGGCGCCGCGGTCGGGGCTGCCCTCGCAGTGGCGCTCACGCCCACCGCGCCCGTGACACTGAGCTGGTACCTGGCGGCGCTTGAAGTGCTCGCCGCGCTCGGCGCGCCAGTGGTCATGACGATCAGGATCCATCGTGGCTACGCCGCGAGCACGCGGCCGGACCAGCCGCCCGGCAGGGTCCTTGCGGCGCGCCGCCTGGTCATCGAGGCCACTCTGGTGCTCGGCTCGGTCGGCGGTCTTGTCGTGCTGCGCTACCAGGGCCTCAGCTCGGGCGGGGATCTGTATCCCACCGCTGCGCCGGTGCTGCTCGCGGTCGGCGTGGCCGTCGTCGTCGTCCGCCTCTATCCGGTCCTGGTGCGCGGCGTGCTCGCCCTGGCGGGACAGCGCGCGAGCGCCGCCACGTTCCTCGGGCTGGCCAGGGCAGCGCGGACGTCGGGTGGCGCCGCACTGCCCGCCTTTGCGCTCGTACTGGCGCTGGCCCTGGTCTCGTTTGCTGGCATGGTGCGCGGTGCCGTGCTCACCGGTCAGGTCAGCTCGTCCTGGCAGCAGGCCGGAGCTGACGCGGTGATCACCGATCCCGGTCCGGTCGGCCCGGCACTGACGCGAGCGGTGACGTCGGTGCCGGGAGTCGAGCACGTCGCGGCCGCCGGCCTCGGCATCGCCACCACGCCTGAGGGTCAAAAATTCAACGTGCTTGCTGTCAATGCGGCCGAGTACGCCGCGCTGGTCAGGGCTACACCCCTGCCGCACCCGCCGGCCGCCTTCACAGGCACGATCCGGGCGGGTACCGCGCCGGGGCTGGCCACCCAGGACCTGGCGGCCCAGCTTCCCGGCGGGCGGTTCGGTGTTGCGATCGTCGACGCACACGTCGAGCTCCAGGTCATCGGCCAGGCGCCCAGCATGTCCGCCGTCATCGGCCTGGCCGGCGGTTACGTCGTGCTGCCACGGCAGATGCTGGGGAGCGCCAGCCCGGCGCCGGACATGCTCCTGGTCGTCGGCTCCGGGATCAGCCAGCGCGCCCTGACTGCCGCGGTGGCGCGCGATGCTCCCCGGGCGAAAGTTGTCTTCCGGGCGCGGCGACTGGCCGCTCTCCAAGACTCGCCGCTGCAGCACGGGGCGTATCTGGCGCTCGCGCTTGGCGGCGCCGCTGCAGTCCTCTGCGGCCTGCTCGTCCTGCTGCTCAGCCTCCTGCTGTCCGCGCCGTCGCGGCAGCTGACGCTCGCCCGGATGAGCACGATGGGCCTGTCGGCCGGGCAGGCCAGGCTCATAACTGTGCTGGAGGCGGTGCCGCAACTGCTGGCAGTGCTGGTCGGCGGAGCGGCGACCGCAGCCGCGCTTGGCCCGCTGCTTGGCCCGGCGCTCAGCCTGTCGGTATTCACCGGGTCCACGAGCAGTGTCCCGGTGCGGATTGAGCCGGTCTGGCTGACTCTTTCTGCCGGCTGCCTGCTGGTCCTTGCGATCGGGACGCTGACCAGCCAGACGGCGGTGACTAGCCACCAGGCAGCCCGTTCCGTTCGGATGGAGGGGTGAGGCGGACGTGAGGAGATGCGCATGACGGAACGTGCGGATGCCGCGATCCCGGCGGCCGCCGGGATCGCCGAGCTCGGCGCCGAAGCGCATCGCGCCCGCGCCAGCTACGGCGAGGGTGCGCTGGTCGTCTGCGACCAGGTCGTGCGCATCTACTCGGGGGCCGGGATCGAGGTGCAGGCGCTGCAGGGTCTGGACCTGCTGATCGCCGACGGCGAGCTGGTCGCCATGGTCGGCGCGTCGGGCAGCGGCAAGTCCACGCTCATGAATATCCTGGCCGGTCTCGATACGCCGACAGCGGGGCGAATCCGGGTGGCCGGCCAGGACCTGGGAGCGCTGTCCGCACGGGAGCGCCTCGAGTATCGCCGGTCGCAGGTGGGATTTGTCTGGCAGCAGTCGGCGCGCAACCTGCTGCCGTACCTGACCGCGCTGCAGAACGTCCTCACGCCGATGCGGCTCGGCCGGGTGGGGCGGCGCGAGCGCGTCAGGCGGTCGATGGAGCTGCTCGAGGTGCTCGGCGTGGCGCACTGCGCGGACCGCACGCCCACTCGGATGTCCGGCGGTGAGCAGCAGCGGACGGCCATCGCCACCGCGCTCGCCAACAATCCGCGACTGCTCCTCGCCGACGAACCGACAGGAGAGCTGGACAGCCAGACGGCGCAAGAGGTGTTCGCGGCGCTGCAGACCGCCAACACCGAACTCGGCGCCACCGTTCTGGTGGTGACGCACGACCCGGCGGTATCAGGTCAGGTTCGGCGCACGGTCGCGATCAGGGACGGCCGGACCTCGAGCGAGACCCTGCGCCACGAAGCGGCCGACGAGCTGGGCAATGCCATCCGGCACGCCGTCGAGTACGCGGTGCTGGACCGGGCCGGACGGGTGCAGCTGCCGCGCGAGATGGTCGAGCAGCACCAGATGCGCGACCGGGTCCTGCTGGAATCAGAGGCCGACCATATCGCGGTGTGGCCGGATCGCCCGGACGTACCGGATCGCCCGGACGTACCGGATCGCCCGGGCGCCCCGGATCGGGCGAAAGGGCAGCGCCCATGAGCCGGCAGGCCGAGCACCGAGCCGGCCGCGCGGCCGAGGTGTCCGCTGTCGCGACGGCGGACGGCCAGTCCCTCATGGTCGACGTGCGCGAGGTGACGCGCACGTTCGGGCACGGCGACACCGCGGTGCACGCCGTGCGTGGCGTGTCCTTCACCGTCAGGCGAGGGCAGCTCGTCGTGCTGGCCGGGCGCTCCGGCTCGGGGAAGACCACGCTGCTCAACATCGTGGGCGGCCTGGACGCGCCGACCAGCGGCGCGGTCTTCGTGGGTGGCCGCAATGTATCGGCGATGGGAGCGCGGGACCGCACGCTGCTGCGGCGGAACACGGTGTCGTTCATCTTCCAGTCCTTCGGCCTGATCCCGATGCTGACGGCGGCCGAGAACGTAGGCATCCCGCTGCGCATCGCCCACGCGCCGCGGGCGGCGCGCGAGGACCGGGTACGGATGCTGCTCAGCGTCGTCGGTCTCGACCAGCACGTGAACCAGCGCCCGGGCGAGCTGTCCGGCGGCCAGCAGCAGCGCGTGGCCATCGCCAGGGCGCTGGCCGTCCAGCCGGAGCTCCTCATCGCTGACGAGCCCACCGGGCAGCTCGACTCCGAGACGGGGCGGCAGATTATGCGGCTGCTGCGGACCGTCGTCGCGGGGGAGGGCATTACCGCACTGGTGGCCACGCACGATCCCGCTCTGCTCGACCTCGCCGACGAGGTGCTCGGGCTTGACGACGGCCGGCTGACACCTCGCTAGCGGGCAGCTTCGCGCAGAGATGTCCTCGTTCACAGCCAGGCCCCCGTCCATGTACGGTACGGCCATGCGGTTATGCCACGTCCTGGTTGCCTGCGCTGTTGTCGCCGTGGCTGGCTGCGGTAGTTCTACTGTCTCGGCTGCGAGCGGATCGTCGTCGAATCCGGCTTTCGCACTGCCGAGCGTGGCACCGTCACCGACGTCGTTAGCGAGCGCGGCTGCGTCACCGACTTCGTCATCGACTTCGTCGACGAGCGCGGCAGCGGGTGTGAACGTCACCATCTGCAGGGAGGTCGAGAGCTACCAGACGCCCAACTCGCTGGCGGGACTCCGGAAATACGCCAGCTTTGTCCTGGCCAAGGGCAAGACGCCCGGTCTGGCGCGGGCCTTGTCGCAGAGGCTCCAGGCCTTCGCGTTCGACGTGAACTCCTACCTCGGCGGCCTCGGCGGATCGGCGTCGCAGATGCAGGCCGCCTCCAACCAGATTGTCTCCGCCTGCGCCCAGTACGGCGTTACCAGGACCGGATGAGCGAACCGGTGAACTAGTTCCACCGCTGGCTAGGACCGCTGACCGGTAAGAAGTTCTCTGGCGATGATGAGCTTCTGGATCTCGCTCGTGCCTTCATACAGCCGGTAAAGGCGGCAGTCGCGGTACATCCGCTCCACGACGGTCGAGCTCATGTAGCCGAGCCCGCCATGAATCTGCACGCCGCGATCGGCGACCCGGGAAACCATCTCGCTGCAGTAGAGCTTGGCTGACGACGGCCCGGCCGCGATGTCCGTGCCGTCGTCGTAGCGCTGCGCCGCCGTCTGCACGAGGCTGCGGCCCGCGGCCAGTTCGGCATAGGAGTCGGCCAGCATGGCCTGCACGAGCTGGTAATCGCCGATGGATCGCCCGCCTTGCTTGCTGACCGCGGCATGCTGCACCGACTCGTCCAGGACGCGCTGCGCGGTGCCTACGCACATGCCTGCGATGTGGAGCCGCCCGCGGGCCAGCACCGTCATGGCGCTCCGGTACCCGCGGCCTTCCTCGCCGATCAGCGGCCGGCCGGGACGCGCACATCGTCGAAGTGCACCTCGGCCGTCCACGCGCCTCGCTGACCCATCTTGTGGTCGCGGGGGCCAACCGTGAGGCCAGGGCTGGCGGCGTCGACGGCGAACACAGAGATGCCCCGTCCGGCCTCCGCCTCTGGGTCGGTCCTGGCGAACACGACGAACAGGCCAGCCAGCGGCGCGTTGGTGATGAACCGCTTGCTGCCGGTCAGTACCCAGTCGGCGCCGTCCCGCCGGGCGGAGGTCTTCAGCCCGGCCGGGCTCGAGCCTGCCTCCGACTCGGTCAGTGCGAACGAGGCGATCAGCTCGCCCGACGCCAGGCGCGGCAGGAACTCCTGCTTCTGATCCACCGCGCCGAACTTGGCGATCACCTGCCCGGCGATCCCGTTGTTGGTGCCGAAGAGGGACCGCCATGCAGGGGTGGTGTAGCCGAACTCGAACGCCAGCCGCACGTCCTGGGACATGGTGACGCCCGAGCCGCCGTGCTCCTCAGGCAGCGCGTAGCCGAATAGCCCCAGCTCAGCCGTCGCCGCGCGCAGGTCGTCGGGGATCGCGTCGGACTCCTCGATCTCGTCTTCGCGCGGGATGACCCGGTCGCGGACAAACTGCCGCACCGCGGCCAGCACCTGATCAAACGACCCGTCGTCCATTCAATCCTCCCGCCGGCCGTTTGGCCCTGCCGCCGTCATGGCTGGCGATCTGGTACCCCTATAGGGGTAGCTAAGGGACATTCATGAAGGTCGTCTGTCGGCTGCGGTGGCGCTTCAAGATCAAAAAGTGCCCCGGGTGGGATTCGAACCCACACTGTGCGGTGTTTGAGGCCGCTCCCTGCTGCCAGTTGGGGTACCGGGGCGCGCGCGCCTCGCTGGCGGGCGCTGAACGTCAATGTACCGGGCTTTCGGTACGCTTCGCTCGTGACTAAGACGCCCTTCAACGTGGTGATAGCCGAGGACGAGGCGCTGATCAGGCTCGATCTGCGCGAGATGCTCGAGGAGGAAGGCTACGTCGTAGCCGGCGAGGCTGCCGATGGCGAGGCGGCCATCAAGCTGGCCGAAGAGCTCCGTCCCGATCTCGTCATCATGGACGTCAAGATGCCAGGTCTGGACGGCATCTCCGCCGCCGAGAGCATCACCGGCAAGCAGATTGCACCAGTCATCATCCTGACCGCGTTCTCCCAGCGCGACCTCGTGCAGCGGGCCAGCGAGGCGGGGGCGATGGCCTACCTGATCAAGCCGTTCACCAAGGCTGATCTGGTGCCCGCGATCGAGGTGGCGGCGAGCCGGTTCGCCGAGATCGCCGCGCTCAACAGCGAGGCCGCGAACCTGCGCGAGCGCCTGGAGGTGCGCAAGCTGCTCGACCGCGCCAAGGGGGCGCTGCAGGACCGCGGCGGCATGACCGAGGCGCAGGCGTTCCGGTGGATCCAGAAGACCTCGATGGACCGGCGCCAGACCATGCGCGCGGTGGCCGAAGAAGTGCTGGCCGATGCGGCTAAGCCTGCATCGGAAACGCCGGCGCAGCCAGAGGCCGGCGACTGACTCGCCGGTGCACAAACCCGGCGACTGACCGGCTAGGTCGGCAGGCCATCGATGCGATCCACCGCCCATCAGCCTGACTAACCGCAGCGGCCTGCATCGGTCCCATGGTGCGCGCACGGCCGGGCCCCTGGCCGATGGCGTGGGTCGTCCACTTTCACCCCCCGTGATGAACCCAAAGCCGGCCAGAGCGCCGGCTCGATGTACGGAGCGCCGGCCCGCTGGATCCGTTCGCCTCCTTCGTGCCGCAGGCAACCGCTATCGTTCATCTCGCCCTCGGTGGGCGACGGCAGCGCAGCCGCCTGACCATGACTGGTCCGGCAGGCCGATCAACGGGAGGTGCCGTCTGGTGTCGCGCACGAGGCCAGTGGGCTTGATCGCCGTTGCCCTGGCTGGCGCTGTTGTACTCGCAGCGTGCGGGACGCCGAGCCGTTCCCAGCCCAAGCGGGTGGCGGTGGCACAGGTGACGCACCCGTCGGCGTCCCGCGAGGTTGTCATGGGCGGCGCGACAGGCACCTACGTGGTACCGCCGGGGATCCACAAGATCAAGCACGTGATCGTGATCATGCAGGAGAACAGGTCCTTCGATAGCTATTTCGGGACGTTCCCCGGTGCTGATGGGATCCCGATGCGAGGGGGAAGAGCGACGGTGTGCGTCCCGACGTCGGCAGGGGGCTGTACCGCGCCTTACCACGACAATGCCGACGCCAATGGCGGCGGACCGCACGGCACGCCTGATGCCATCGCCGACATGGATGGCGGCCGGATGGACGGTTTCATCCGGCAGCGTGACCTGGCGCACGGCAGCTGTGCGCTCCCGAACGACCCGGCGTGCAATGGTTACGGGAAGGCGGACGTGATGGGTTACCACACCGCCGCGGAGATCCCGAACTACTGGGCCTATGCCGGCAACTACGTGCTCCAGGATCACATGTTCGAGCCGGTCAAGTCGTGGTCGCTGGGCGCGCACCTGTACATGGTGTCGGCGTGGTCGGCGGCGTGCCGCGGATCAGACCCGATGAGCTGCGTCAACAACGTCTCCGGGCCGTACGGGCTAGGGTTCGACGACCTGGTGTGGAAGGAGCTCGAGACCGGGCAGGTATCGGTCGACCTGGCCTGGACCGACGTCACCTGGCTGCTCTACGCCCACCACGTGAGCTGGGCCTATTACGTGCAGCCGGGTACCGAGCCCGACTGCCGGAACGACTCGGCGGAGACTTGCCCGCCGGTCGCTCAGGGCTTCTCCACGCCGGGGATATGGAATCCGCTACCTCTGTTCGGCGATGTCCGGCAGGACAACCAGCTCGGCAACGTTCAGCCGATCGGCGACTACCTGGCGGCTGCCAAGGCCGGCACGCTGCCCGCCGTCAGCTGGGTCGTGCCATCGGAGCGAGATAGCGAGCACCCGCCGTGGAGCGTGCATCAGGGTCAGGGCTACGTGACCGCGCTGATCAACGCCGCGATGGAGAGCCCGACGTGGAATTCCACGGCCATCTTCCTGAGCTGGGATGACTGGGGTGGCTTTTACGACCACGTTGCGCCGCCGGCGGTTGACGGCAACGGCTACGGCCTGCGCCTACCCGGGATCGTCATTTCCCCCTACGCCCGCAAGGGCTTCATCGACCATCAGACGCTGACCACCGACGCCTACCTCAAGTTCATCGAGGATGATTTCCTTGGCGGTGCCAGGCTCAACCCGGCCACCGATGGCCGGCCCGATGGCCGCCCCGACGTCCGGGAGAGACGAGCCCGTCCTCGGCAATCTGGCTGCCGACTTCAACTTCGACCAGCCTCCGAGCCCGCCGCTGCTCCTGCCGACAAATCCCCGCACCGACTCGCCCAGCATCCCGGCGTACTTCGCCAATTCCGGACCGTGCACAGGCTGCACAACTCTGCCGCCGGGCTAAGAGTGGTCGTCGGACGGCTTAGGGCGGGTCACCGTGGATCGCGCCGTTCATAAGCAAGCCGACGGGGGCCGGCCACCAGACCCCCGTTGTGGCCGGCGCCCGTCGCTTGCACCCGCCGAAGGCCGGAAGCGGTCGACGGTTAGCCGAGCCAGTGAACCTTTGGTGCCATGTCGGCCTTCCCCGGGCCGGCACGTTCTCTACTCGGTCCCCTCGCTCTGCGCACCAACGTTAGCGACGGCGGGCCGCGCCGCGCAAAGACACTGCGAATCCGCGGCAGGAATGACGGAAACATCACCGCGCGGCCACATTCCGCGCCGATCCGCATTGCCCGGTACGGACCATTTCGCTCCGTCGACGCCTCCCCGGACGAACCTCAGGCCGGCGCCGGGCCGCCCGGCACCGCGTCGCGGTGCAGGCAGCTCAGGCGAGCCGTGCACACCCGCCGGTCGTTCTCGTCGGTGATCACGACGTCGAACGTGGACATGGTCCGGCCGCTGTGTGCCAGCGTGGCAATTCCGGTAACGAGGCCGGACCTGACGGCCCGGTGATGCGTCGCGTTGATCTCGATGCCGACCGTGATCCGGTCCGGGCCAGCCTGCAGCGCCGAGCCGAGCGAGCCGAGCGTCTCGGCCAGGACGCAGGACGCGCCGCCGTGCAGCAGACCGTACGGCTGGGTGTTGCCCTCGACCGGCATGGTCCCGACAACGCGCTCAGGCGATGCCGCCACGATCCTGATGCCCATCCGGCCCGGCAGTGACTTGTTGCCGAGGTCATTGAACATCTCGATGATCTGCTGCTCGCGATCGGATGAGAGCGACGCCGATATATCCACGTTCCCTGCCTTAAAGCTCTTTGCGGTTGACTGCCAGACAGCGTATGAGCCGCGCGCCTGGTGGCCGCGAACGCCTGCCCCGCTGTCGGACCAGCGCACTAAACTCCGGGTGTGGCAACGACGGACGGCGCACCAGGCCAGGACCAGGGTCGACCGGGCGGCGGGCACGGGCAGGGGCATCGCCAGCGGCTGCTGCTCCTGGACGGGCATTCGCTCGCCTACCGCGCATTCTTCGCCTTGCCGGCGGAGAATTTCGCGACGACGACCGGACAGCCGACCAACGCCGTCTACGGCTTTACCTCCATGCTCATCAACGTGCTCAGGGACGAGCAGCCGACCCATGTCGCGGTGGCGTTCGACCGCGGCGAGCCGACGTTCCGGCACGAGCAGTACGTCGAGTACAAGGCCACCAGGAAGGAGACCCCGGCCGACTTCCGCAGCCAGCTCAGCCTGATCTTCGAGGTGCTCGACGTGCTCGGGATCCAGCGGCTGTCGGTGCCCGGCTTCGAGGCCGACGACCTGATCGCGACGCTCGCGACCCAGGCTCAGGACGGCGACGACATGGACGTCCTGATCGTCACCGGTGACCGGGACGTCCTCCAGCTCGTCACCGATCACGTCACCGTGCTGTACACGATGCGCGGCATCAGCGAGATGGCGCGCTTCACCCCGGCGGCGGTCGAGGCGAAGTACGGCCTCACTCCGGCGCAGTACCCGGATTTCGCGGCGCTGCGCGGCGACCCGAGCGACAACCTGCCTGGCATCCCCGGTGTCGGGGAAAAGACGGCAACCCGGTGGATCGCCGAGTTCGGCTCGCTGGCCGCGCTGGTCGATCGCGTCGACGAGGTCAAGGGCAAGGCCGGGGACGCGCTCCGGGAGCACCTGGCCGGCGTGCTGCGGAACAGCGACCTGACCAGGCTGGTCCGCGACGTGCAGCTGGAGGTCGGCCCGGCGGATCTACGCCCGGTGCCCTGGCAGCGGGAGGAAATTCACCAGCTGTTCGACACCCTCCAGTTCCGGGTGCTGCGGGACCGGCTGTACGCGACGCTCCCGAATGGAATCGGCGTTACCACGGCCGCCACCGTGAGGGAGACGACCGCGTTCGACGTGGCCGGCGTCATCCTCGGCCCGGACGAGGTAACCGACTGGATTGAGGGGAACGTGGCCGTCCCAGGCCGGTCGGGTATCGCCGTGACCGGCAGCTGGGGGCGGGGCACCGGCCATCTCACCGGTATCGGCATCGCCGCGCCGGGCGGCGATGCGGCTTTCATCGACCCAACGGCGCTGACCGAGGCGGATCAGAAGTCACTGGGTGCCTGGCTCGCCGACCCCGACCGGCCGAAGGCGCTGCACGACGCGAAGGGGCCGATGCACGCCCTGGCCGCCCACGGCTTCGAGCTGGCTGGCCTGACGAGCGACACGGCCCTGGCTGCCTACCTCGCGCTGCCGGGCCAGCGCTCGTTCGACCTCGCCGACCTGTCGCTGCGCTACCTGAACCGGGAGCTGCGTGACGCCGAGCCGGCCGCCGGGCAGCTGACGCTCGACACCGACTCGGCCGAGGCCGCGACCGCGCTCGCCCAGCGGGCGCAGGCAACCGCGGAGCTGGCTGATGCGCTGGACCGCGACCTCGCCGAGCGGGGCGCAACGCGGCTGCTCGCCGACGTCGAGCTGCCGCTGGTGCACGTCCTGGCCGAGATGGAGCGGGCCGGCATCGCCGCCGACTCGGAACATTTCGCCGCCATGTCAGCCAGCCTGGGCGGAGAGGTAAAGGCGGCCGAGCAGGCGGCGTTCGCGGCCGTCGGGCACGAGTTCAACCTCGGCTCGCCGAAGCAGCTGCAGGAGGTGCTGTTCACCGAGCTGCGACTGCCGAAAACCAAGCGGATCAAGACCGGCTACACCACCGACTCCGAGGCGCTGACCAGCCTGCTGGCGCAGACCGAGCACCCGGTGCTGGCGCACCTGCTCCGGCACCGCGACGTCGCCAAGCTCAAGAGCATCGTCGACTCCCTCATCCCCATGGCCAACGTGGACGGCAGGATCCACACGACCTACAACCAGATGATCGCGGCGACCGGCCGGCTGTCGTCGACCGACCCGAACCTGCAGAACATCCCGATCCGGTCCGAAGAGGGCCGGCGGATCCGCGAGGGCTTCGTCGTCGGCGCGGGTTATGAGTACCTGCTGACCGCGGACTACAGCCAGATCGAGCTGCGGATCATGGCCCACCTGTCCGGTGACCAGGCGCTGGCGGAGGCGTTCTCCTCGGGGCACGACTTCCACGCCGCGACCGCGGGCCGGGTCTTCGCGGTACCGGCGGAGCACGTGACGCCGGAACTGCGGAGCAAGGTCAAGGCCATGAATTACGGCCTGGCCTACGGGCTCTCGGCCTACGGCCTGTCCCAGCAGCTGCGGGTCACGCCGGAGGAGGCCCGCGGCTATATGGACGAGTACTTCGAGCAGTTCGGCGGCGTGCGCGACTATCTGCGGGACGTGGTGGCGAGGGCCCGGATGGATGGCTACACCGAGACGATGCTCGGCCGGCGCCGGTACCTGCCGGACCTCACCTCGGACAACCGGCAGCGCCGGGAGATGGCCGAGCGGATGGCGCTCAACGCGCCGATCCAGGGCTCGGCCGCCGACATCATCAAGGTGGCGATGCTGACCGCCCATGCCGAGCTGGCGGCGGCCGGGCTGCGCTCCCGGATGCTGCTGCAGGTGCACGATGAGCTGCTATTCGAGGTGGCGCCCGGTGAGCTCGATGCCGTGCAGTCGCTGGTCCGGGTCGCGATGGGCGGCGCCGCCGACCTGACGGTGCCGCTCGAGGTCTCGATGGGCTGGGGCCGGAGCTGGGCCGACGCGGCGCACTGAGCGATAACGGAGCCATGCCGGGCGCTCAGGCCTGCCTGCACTGCTGCGCATCGCCGCACATACGGCGCTCATCAACGCGAACCTGGTGCTAATCGTCGCAAATCCAGTCTGGAATGCTTGCCTCATGGAACTGCGGCTGCGCGGGCTGGACGGGCCTGCCGAGGTGATCAGGGACCGGTACGGCGTGCCGCATTGCCGGGCGGTGAGTGAGCACGACGCCTTTTTCGCCCAGGGCTTCATGCACGCCGCGGACCGGCTCTGGCAGATGGACTACGACCGCCGCCGCGGCCTGGGCCGGTCGGCCGAGGTGACCGGGCCCGCCGGTGTGACGGCGGATGCGCTGTACCGGCGGCTGGGCCTCGCGGCCGCGGTGCAGCGCGACCTGTCGGCCCTGTCGGCGGCCGCGCGGGACATGCTGGTCGCCTACGCGGCCGGCGTCAACGCGCTGCTGGAGATGTTCCGCGCCGGGAACGTCATGCCAGGCTGGCAGGTCCCGGCCGAGTTCGGGCTGACCGGGCAGCCACTGGAGCCGTGGGAGCCCTGGCACAGCCTGCTGGTGTACCGGGTCAGGCACATGACCATGGGGTCAGCGGCCCCGAAGCTGTGGCGCGCCGTTGTCGCCGAGGCTCTCGGCCCGGCCGCGGCCAGGAAGATGGCGAGAACCGGCTGGCAGCTGGCCTGCGTGCCACCCGGCGAGCGCAGCGATGCCACGGTTCCGTCCTGGGCCGGGCTCGACGACGGCGGCAGCAACAACTGGGCGCTCGCGGGCGGCCGGACGGCGTCCGGCCTGCCTCTGCTGGCTGGCGACCCGCACCGGCCGCTGGAGATGCCGAACGTCTACGTTCAGGGGCACGTCGCCTGCCCGGAGTGGGATGTCCTCGGCCTCGGCATGCCCGGTGTGCCGGGCTTCCCGCACTTCGGCCATAACGACAGGGTGGCGTGGTGCATCACCCACGCGATGGCCGATGACCAGGACCTGTACCGGACCGACGGGGGCTGCTTCGGCGGGCAAAGCCAGCTCATTGACGTGCACGGCAGCGACCCGGTCCGGGTCGAGGTCCGCGAGTCGGACCGCGGGCCGCTGATCGCTGACGATCTGGCGCTCGCATGGACGGCCATCGCCGGGGCGAACACTGGGTTCGACGCGCTGCCGCGCATGCTGCGCGTCCGCTCGGTCAGCCAGCTGTTCGAGACCATGCGCCCCTGGGTGGAACCGGCAAACAACCTGCTCGCCGCCGACGCTGACGGCAGCATCGGGTACCTGACCAGGGGCCGGATACCTGTCCGCAGCAGGCCCGAGGCGGCCTGGGGGCCGGTGCCGGGCGCCGACCCAGCCTACGGCTGGCGCGGCTTCGTGGACTTCGCTGACATGCCGCAGGTGCACGACCCGGAAGGCGGGTTCCTGTTCAGCGCCAACAACCGGATCATCGCCGCGGCCAACGGGCCGTACCTGGGCCTGGACGTGGCGCCGCCCTGGCGGGCCAGCCGGATCGTCGACACGCTGTCCGGGCTCTCGGGTGCGACCGTGGAGGATATGGCCGCGCTGCACCGCGACGTGATCTCCCTCCCGGCCCGCCGGATTGCGCCGTTGCTCGGGGACTGGGCTCCGCTAGCGGGCTGGGACGGCCGGCTGACGGCGGACTCACCTGCCGCGGCGGCCTACTCGGTGCTGCGCAGGGAACTCGCGCTGCTCGTGCTCGAGCGCACTGGCCTGGCCGCGTTCATCGAGCATCCGTGGAACCGGCTGCTGCCGGGTGTCCGGGCCGAGTCGATCGTCTGGCGGGTCGCCGGGGAGCACCTGTCGGCGGGCGACGAGTCCCTGCTCGGCGGCTGGTCGTGGCGCCGGGCGCTGACGGAGGCGATCCGGCGCGCCGAGCTGGCATGGGCTGGCGAACCCTGGGGCGAGATGCACGCCACCGGGCAGCGCCACCCGCTCGGCCGGGCGAGCCTGGATCCGCCGTCGGTGCCGTACGGCGGAGACATGGAGACGGTGCAGGCGAGTGCCTACCTGCCGGTGCAAGGGCTGCGCACCGCGACGGGCTCGGTCGCCCGGTACGCCTTCGACGTTGCCAACTGGGATGCCTCTGGCTGGGTGATCCCGCTCGGCGCAGCCGGCGAGCCGGGTAGCCGCCACGCCTTCGACCAGCAGGAGGCGTGGCGCACCGGCCGGCTGCTGCCTGCGCCGTACTCTCGGCGGGCGGTCGAGGCGGTGGCCGCGGAACGCTACGACCTGCTGCCTGGCTAGCGGCCGCCGCGGCCGGAAACCCAGTTGACCAGGCCACCGGACCGCCCTATACGGTCGGGCTCGTGCCGGAATGGACGTTCGAGGAATGGCCGCAGCGGGAGCAGCCTGACGCCTTCATGGCTGAGCTATACGCGGCGTGCGCGCCGCTGCACGCCGAGGCGACACCCGATGACCCGCGGCGGCCGCTGGCCGAGGAGATGGCTGCTGTGCGCAACCAGCCGCCTGCCGAAGACGGGGTTGTCCTGGTCGCCAGGGATGCCGCGGGAGCGATCGCCGGCTTCCTTGACTGCGGCTGGGAGCAGGTGCCTGGCGTGGACCACACGCTCATGACCGAGATCGCGGTGCTGCCGGGCTGGCGGCGCCGGGGGCTCGGCCGGCTCCTGCTCGACCGCGCGACCGGCGTCGCCGCGCAGCGCGGGCTGCGCCTGATCATGGGCCGCACCAGGGCCAACGTCCCGTCTGGGGCCGCATTTTGCACCCGGCTCGGCGCCGAGCCGGCGTTCGTCATGCGGGAGAACCGGCTCGATCTCCACTCCGTTGACAGGGAGCTGGTTGCGCGCTGGATCGCCGACGGTCCGGTCCGCGCGCCCGGCTATCGGCTGGACCTCGTGACCGGCCGGACGCCGCCCGAGCTGATCGACCGGGTAGCAGACGTGCTCAACGTGATGAACAGCGCACCACGGGAAGATCTCGATATCGGCGACATTCCGATGACTGCCGATCTCGTGCGTGACAACGAGGAAGCCGCCCTTGCTGCGGGCGAGCAGCTATGGGCGTGCTACGCCGTCAAGGAGTCCTCCGGGCAGTTCGTCGGCCTGACGACCATCGAGTACCGGCCGGGAACGCCCGACCGGGTACGAGTCGGCGACACCGGGGTCGACCCGGAGCACCGGGGTCGCGCCCTGGGGAAATGGCTCAAGGCAACGATGACCCAGCGGATCCTGGATGAGCTGCCGGGGGTGCGCTGGGTGATCACCTGGAACGCCGGCAGCAATGACGCGATGCTCGGGATCAACACCGAGCTCGGCTTCCGCACGTCCGCCGTGCATACGACGTGGCAGATCGCCACCCACCAGCTGCGGGCCCGGCTTGCGGCGAGCCTGGGGGCGCTTGAATCCGGGTCCGATTGACCGCCCGCCCGGGCTCTCATATGCTTAACGCTGCACTGTGTTCAGGTGCAGTCCGCCATTGGTCAGGCAGCCCGCGGGACAGCCTTGCAAGTCCAGTCGGTCATGCTGGCCCGGCATGTCACCTCAAGCATGGCTTTCCTTTGTCGGACCCACCGCGCACGGTACCGTCCAGCAACCCATCAATGTCCGTATCCGGAGTCCACCAACACATGACGAGTAGCACTGAGGCCACCTCGACCCCCAAGGTAGCGGTCAACGACATCGGTTCCGAGGAGGCCTTCCTCGCCGCGATCGACGAGACCATCAAGTACTTCAATGACGGCGACATAGTCGAAGGCACCGTCGTCAAGGTCGACCGGGACGAGGTTCTGCTCGACATCGGTTACAAGACCGAGGGCGTGATCCCGTCCCGGGAACTGTCCATCAAGCACGATGTCGACCCGCACGACGTTGTCAAGACCGGAGAGCACATCGAGGCGCTTGTCCTTCAGAAGGAGGACAAGGAAGGCCGGCTGATCCTGTCCAAGAAGCGCGCCCAGTACGAGCGCGCCTGGGGCACGATCGAGAAGGTCAAGGAAGAGGACGGAGTCGTCACCGGCACCGTCATCGAGGTCGTCAAGGGCGGCCTGATCCTCGACATCGGCCTGCGCGGCTTCCTGCCTGCCTCGCTGGTTGAGATGCGGCGCGTGCGCGACCTCCAGCCCTACGTCGGCAAGGAGATCGAGGCAAAGATCATCGAGCTGGACCGCAACCGTAACAACGTGGTGCTGTCCCGCCGCGCCTGGCTGGAGCAGACCCAGTCGGAGGTCCGGCAGAACTTCCTCAACACCCTGCAGAAGGGCCAGATCCGCAAGGGCGTTGTGTCCTCGATCGTCAACTTCGGCGCATTCGTGGACCTCGGCGGCGTCGACGGGCTCGTGCACGTGTCCGAGCTGTCCTGGAAGCACATTGACCACCCCGGCGAGGTTGTCGAGGTGGGCCAGGAGGTCACCGTCGAGGTTCTGGACGTCGACATGGACCGTGAGCGCGTCTCGCTGTCGCTGAAGTCGACCCAGGAAGACCCGTGGCAGCAGTTCGCCCGGACGCACCAGATCGGCCAGGTCGTCCCCGGCCGGGTCACCAAGCTCGTGCCGTTCGGGGCGTTCGTCCGGGTCGAGGAGGGCATCGAGGGCCTCGTGCACATCTCGGAGCTGGCCGACCGCCACGTGGAGATCCCCGAGCAGGTCGTCCAGGTTGGCGACGAGATCTTCGTCAAGATCATCGACATCGACCTGGACCGCCGGCGCATCAGCCTGTCGCTCAAGCAGGCCAATGAGGGCCAGACTGGCGAGGTAGGCGGCGAGGACTTCGACCCGACGCTGTACGGGATGCCTGCGGCGTACGACGAGCAGGGCAACTACCTCTACCCCGAGGGCTTCGACCCCGAGACGCAGGAGTGGCTCGAGGGCTTCGAGAGTCAGCGCGAGGAGTGGGAGCGGCAGTACGCCGAGGCCCGCGCCCGGTACGAGGCGCATCAGCAGCAGGTGGCAGAGGCGCGCACCAAGGACGCGGAGGCTGGCGAAGAGCCCGGGCCGCGAGAGCACCGCAGCGCGACCGCCGAAAGCGAGCACGCCGGCACGCTGGCCTCGGACGAGGCACTCGCGGCGCTCCGGGACAAGCTGTCCGGCGGTCAGAGCTGACCATGCGGCACTACGCCCGCCTGACGTTGGCGGGCGGGGTGCCGCTGTGTCATCACCCCTCCACCGCATATCCAGGGTGCCGCCGGTACCCGCGAGCGATCTGACGTGCTCCGGGTCGGGCTGACCGGCGGGATCGGTGCCGGTAAGAGCGAAGTGTCGAAGCGACTGGCTGCCCAGGGCGCCGTCGTGATCGACGCGGATCTCATCGCTCGTGAGGTTGTAGCGCCCGGTACCGACGGCCTGGCGGAGATCGTGGCGGCGTTCGGCCCCGGCATCCTCACGCCTGACGGTGCACTCGACCGGGTCCGACTCGGGGATATCGTGTTCGCCGACCCGGACAAGCTGGCGCAGCTGAATGCCATCGTGCATCCCCGGGTCGGCATGCGGATGCGCGAGCTGGAAGACAGCGCCAGGCCCGGCGCAGTAGTCGTTCATGACGTGCCGCTGATCGCGGAGAACGGCCTTGCGGGTGCTTACGACCTGGTAGTCGTCGTCGACGTGCAGCCGCGCGTACAGCTGGACCGGCTGGTCCGGCAGCGGGGGATGAGCCGGGAGCAGGCCGAGGCTCGGCTGGCCGCTCAGGCAAGCCGGGAGGAGCGCCTCGCCATCGCGACAATTGTCGTGGACAACTCCGGCTCGCTGGCCGAGCTCGACCGCCAGGCGGGCGAGCTGTGGGCCGAACTGCGTCGCCGCGCCCGAACCCAGCCAGCCGGAGCAGACTGACGAGCCGCCCGGTCCGGAATGCGCGCTGGCTGGCCGGTGTTGTCAGACCGCCGCCCTACAGTGGGAGCCAGCAGCGAGCAGAGGAGAAGTCATGCGCCCGGTGACCGATCTGCAGCGCAGGGTCGCCCCGTTCGAGGTCGTCACGGACATGGTGCCGGCCGGCGACCAGCCGGCGGCCATTGCCGAGATGGAGCGGCGGATCAGGGCCGGCGAGAAGGACACGGTGCTGCTCGGCGCGACCGGCACCGGCAAGACCGCGACCGTCGCCTGGCTCGCCGAGCGGTTGCAGCGGCCGACGCTTGTCATGCTGCCGAACAAGACCCTGGCCGCCCAGTTCGCCAACGAGCTGCGGGAGATGCTGCCGAGGAACGCCGTCGAGTATTTCGTCTCGTATTACGACTACTACCAGCCTGAGGCGTATGTTCCGCAGACCGACACCTACATCGAGAAGGACTCCTCCATCAACGATGAGGTTGACCGGCTTCGGCACTCGGCTACCAACGCACTGCTGACCAGGCGCGACACGATTGTCGTCGCGTCGGTGTCGTGCATCTACGGCCTCGGTACCCCGCAGGAGTACGTCGACAAGATGCTGACGGTCAAGGTCGGCGGCACCATGGATCGCGACCAGCTGCTGCGTCAGCTGGTGGGCATGAACTACGCCAGGAACGACCTGTCTTTCACCCGCGGCACGTTCCGCGTGCGCGGCGACACCATCGAGGTGATCCCGCAGTACGAGGAGCTCGCCGTGCGGATCGAGATGTTCGGCGACGAGATCGAGCGGCTCATGACGCTGCACCCGCTGACCGGGGAAGTGATGAGCGAGGACAACGAGCTGTACATCTTCCCGGCCTCGCACTACGTCGCCGGTCCCGAGCGGATGGAGCGGGCCATCGCCGGCATCGAGGCCGAGCTGGAGGAGCGGCTTGCCGAGCTGGATCGGCTCGGCAAGCTGCTCGAAGCGCAGCGGCTGCGCATGCGCACTACCTACGACATCGAGATGATGCGCCAGGTCGGCACCTGCGCCGGCATTGAGAACTACTCCCGCCATATCGACGGCCGCGAGGCCGGCAGCGCGCCAAACACGCTGCTTGACTACTTTCCCGAGGACTTCCTGCTCGTTGTCGATGAGTCGCACAACACGGTGCCGCAGATCGGCGCCATGTACGAGGGCGACGTGTCCCGGAAGC
Organism: uncultured Actinomycetota bacterium; assembly: GCA_963718765.1. Classification (GTDB taxonomy): domain Bacteria; phylum Actinomycetota; class Actinomycetes; order Streptosporangiales; family Streptosporangiaceae; genus JAJYUU01. The sequence continues at coordinate 190,277 of CAVQZV010000010.1, read as the reverse complement.
GGGTGCTTGTCGAGCACGGTTTCCGGCTGCCGAGCGCGATCGATAACAGACCGCTGACCTGGGACGAGTTCGGCGACCGGATCGGCCAGACGCTGTACCTGTCCGCGACGCCCGGGCCGTATGAGCTGCGCCGGACCGGCGGGGAGGTCGTGGAGCAGGTCATCAGGCCGACCGGCCTGGTGGATCCGCAGGTGATCATCAAGCCCACGAAGGGTCAGATCGACGACTTGATCGGGGAGATCCGGGACCGGGCGCAGAAGTCCGAGCGCGTCCTCGTGACCACGCTGACCAAGAAAATGGCCGAGGACCTGACCGACTATCTGCTGGAGCTGGGCATCCGGGCGCGGTACCTGCACAGTGAGGTGGACACGCTGCGCCGGGTCGAGCTGCTGCGCGAGCTCCGGCTCGGCGAGTACGACGTGCTGGTCGGCATCAACCTGCTGCGCGAGGGCCTCGACCTGCCCGAGGTCTCGCTGGTCGCGATCCTGGACGCCGACAAGGAGGGCTTCCTGCGGTCGGGAACCTCGCTGATCCAGACGATTGGCCGGGCCGCGAGGAACGTGTCCGGCCAGGTGCACATGTACGCCGACAAGGTGACGCCGTCGATGCAGCGCGCGATCGACGAGACGAACCGCCGCCGGGACCGGCAGATCGCCTACAACCGTGAGCACGGCGTCGACCCGCAGCCGCTGCGCAAGCGCATCGCCGACATCCTCGACCAGCTGGCGAGGGAGGACGCCGACACCGCTCAGCTGCTCGGCGGCTCGGGTCGGCAGCAGAGCAGGGGCAAGGCGCCTGTCCCTGGCGTCGCCTCCCGCGCCCGGGCGGCCGCGGCGGAGGCCGCCGCCGCGAAGGGCGGCGGCCCGGCCAGGGCAGACCTGGCCGCGCTGATCTCGGAGCTCACCGAGCAGATGCACGCAGCAGCCACCGAGCTGCAGTTCGAGGTTGCCGCCCGGATCCGGGACGAGATCCGCGACCTCAAGCACGAACTGCGCGGCATGCAGGCGGCCGGAGTCTGAGGGGCTGGCGCACGTCAGGCGGCCGGTGGCCGTGCTTCTGGCCGCCGCGACGTCAAGCTAGCGTCAAGCGAACGTCCAGGTTTGCGGCGGCGTAGGCTGACATTATGGTGGTCAGCCTGCTGGCTGCGCTGCTGTCGGCGCTGTGCTACGGCGTCGCGTCTGTCATGCAGGCCATCGCCGTTCGCGCAGCCAGCCGCCGCAGCGTGGCGCAGGTAGCCCAGGCAGGCGAGGGTGTCGATGCCGGGCTGCTGGTCCGGATGGCGCGCCAGGGACTCTTTCTCGCGAGCATCGCGATCGACATCGTGGGCTTTATCGCGCAGCTCATCGCTCTGCGCCGGCTGCCGCTCTTTGCCGTGCAGGCGATCATGGCGTCGAATCTCGCGGTAACCGCGGTGTGCGCGGCCTGGCTCATGAGGGCCAGGCTCGCCATCCGCGAGTGGCTCGCGGTCGTCGGCGTTGTCGCCGGGGTGAGCCTGCTCGGACTGTCGGCAGGGTCGGAGGGCGCGGCCAGGGTCGGCCGGGGGTTCGAGCTCGGGCTGATCGTCGCCGTGGCGGCCGTCGGCGTGACCGGCTTCGCGGTCGCACGGCTGCCCAATCCGGTCCGTACGCCCGCTCTCGGGGCGATCGCCGGCCTCGGATACGGGGCACTGGCCGTCGCGGCGCGGATCCTGCCGGGATTCGGTCCGCTCCAGCTGATCAAGAGCCCAGCCGCCTACACCGTGGCGGCGGCCGGCATCGTCTCCTTCCTGCTGTACGCGACGGCTCTGGAGGGCGGCAGCGTCACGACGGCGACCGCGGCGGTCATCCTCGCCGAGACCGCGCCCCCGGCACTCGTGGGCGTCGAGTTCCTCGGCGATAAGACCAGGCCTGGCCTTACCGCGGTGGCTATCCTCGGTTTTGCCCTGGCGGTGGTGTGCGCGCTGGCCCTGGCGAGATTCGGTGAGGGGAGCGAGCGCGACTCGGCGGCGCGCGCGGGCTCCGCAGCAGTCGGCGCGACCGCCGGTCGACGGGCTGCCTGAGAGACAAGCGCGCGGACCCCGCTATCTGCGTGTTTCAGGGATTAGCTGCGCAAATTGAGCAGGTCGGGCGCCTGGGCCACCGTGTCTGCCGAGCCAGCACGGCCAGGTCTTGATATCCTGATACCCCGTGGGCGAGCGGGACTGCCGCCGAATCTGACCACGGGAGTCGCATTGGCGATGTCAGCGTATGGGTCGCGGCCAGCTACGACCAGGCACCTCTTCGTAACCGGAGGTGTTGCCTCCAGCCTCGGCAAGGGACTCACTGCATCCAGCATCGGCAGGTTGCTGAAGCTTCGCGGCCTGCGGGTGAGCATGCAGAAGCTCGATCCGTACCTCAATGTGGATCCCGGCACCATGAATCCGTTCCAGCACGGCGAGGTCTTTGTCACCGACGACGGTACCGAGACGGACCTGGACGTCGGGCACTACGAGCGCTTCCTCGACATCCGGCTGCCAGGGTCGGCGAACGTCACCACCGGACAGATCTATTCCAGCGTGATCGCCAAGGAGCGCCGCGGCGACTACCTCGGGGACACCGTTCAGGTGATCCCGCACATCACCAACGAGATCAAGGCCAGGATCAGGGCCATGGCAGGGCCCGAGACGGACGTGGTCATCACCGAGGTCGGGGGTACCGTCGGCGACATCGAGTCACAGCCGTTCCTGGAAGCGATCCGGCAGATCAGGCACGAGATCGGCCGGGATCGCTGTTCTTCCTGCACGTCTCGCTGCTGCCCTACATCGGTCCATCCGGTGAGCTGAAGACCAAGCCAACGCAGCACTCGGTGGCCGCGCTGCGCAGCATCGGCATCCAGCCGGATGCGATCGTCTGCCGGTCGGACCGGCCCATCAGCGACGGGCTCAAGCGCAAGATCAGTCTCATGTGCGATGTGGACGAGGAGGCCGTCGTATCGGCACCCGACGCGCCCTCGATCTACGACATCCCCAAGGTGCTGCACGCGGAGGGCCTGGACGCCTACGTGGTCCGCCGGCTCGGGCTGCCATTCCGTGACGTCGACTGGAGTGACTGGGATGAGCTGCTGCGTCGGGTTCACCGGCCTGCCCGGACCGTCACCGTCGCGCTGGTCGGCAAGTATGTCGACCTGCCCGACGCTTACCTGTCCCCGGCAGAAGCGCTGCGGGCAGGCGGCTTCGCCCATGACGTACGGGTCAACATCCGGTGGGTGACCAGCGACGACTGCCAGACGCCGGAAGGCGCGGCGCGGCACCTCGCCGACGTCGACGGCGTCCTCATCCCCGGTGGCTTCGGCGTGCGCGGCATCGAAGGCAAGATCGGCGCGGTGCGCCATGCGCGCGAGCAGGGCATTCCTGTCCTGGGACTGTGCCTCGGCCTGCAGTGCATGGCGATCGAGGTCGCCCGGAATGTCGCCGGCCTGGCCGGTGCCAACAGCACCGAGTTCGATCCGGAGACGCCGTACCCGGTCATCGCGACGATGGCCGACCAGCAGGACGTGATCGCCGGACAGCGAGATATGGGCGGCACGATGCGGCTGGGCCTGTACCCGGCGACCCTCGCCGATGGCAGCTTGGTCAGGGAGTTGTACGGCGAGCCCGTGGTTCAAGAGCGGCACCGGCACCGCTACGAGGTCAACAATGCTTTCCGAGGCCAGCTGGAGGGCGCTGGCCTGGCCTGTTCCGGCCTGTCGCCCGACGGCCGCCTTGTGGAGTTCGTCGAGTTGCCGCGCAGCGTGCACCCCTACTTCGTCGCCACCCAGGCACATCCAGAGCTACTGTCCCGGCCGACCTCTCCGCACCCGCTCTTCAGCGGCCTGGTGGCGGCCGCGCTGGAGCGGAGCCGAGCCGGGCGAGCCGCCCAGGAGGTCGCTGTCGCCGGCGCCGGCCGCCCCGTCGCCAGTGCCTGAGCGGGCCGGGACGCCGAGACAGTCCACGCTGGGGGCTTCGGGGGGTCGACCCCCCGGCTGGCAGCAGCCCGACATCCGGGACCAGGCCGGCAGCTGGCCCGTTACCGACTCCTCGGTGCTGGCACGGGGCCGGATCGTGACAGTACGCCAGGACATGGTCGCCCTGCCCGACGGTGAGGTCGTGAGCCGCGAGCTGGTCGAGCATCCCGGCGCGGTCGCCGTCGTGGCACTCGACGAGCTGGACCGGGTGCTGATGATCCGCCAGTACCGGCACCCGGTGGCGGCGACCCTGTGGGAGGTCCCGGCGGGGCTGCGCGACGTCGACGGCGAGCCGCTGGTGGAGACGGCCCGCCGGGAACTCGCCGAGGAGACCGGGTATCAGGCGGCTGACTGGCGGGTACTGGCCGACTTCCTGACCTCGCCCGGCATCAGCACCGAGCGACTGCGCGTCTTCCTCGCTAGGGACCTGACCGTGGTCCCGGCGATGGAACGCGAGTATGTTCGGCAGCATGAGGAGGCCTACCTGACGGTGGCTTGGGTTCCCCTGGACGAGATTGTCCGGGGGATTCTGGCAGGCGACCTGCACAACGGCGTGGCTATGGTGGGTGTCTTGTCCGCGTACGCGGCGCGGGCGGATGACTTCCGCACGCTTCGCCAGGCTAGTGAGCCTGAGGACCTCTGATCACGTGTGGTGGCAGCACGGGCGAGGAAGGACGAGGCTCCGATGCGGATAGGCGTACCGAGGGAAGTCAAGAACCAGGAATACCGGGTCGCGATGACCCCGTCTGGCGCGCACGAGTTGACGCGGGCTGGTCACGAGGTGTACGTCGAGCAAGACGCTGGCGTCGGATCGGCTATCACGGACGCCGATTACGTCGCGGCGGGAGCGAAGATCCTGCCGTCGGCCGACGACGTCTGGCAGGCCGGCGACATGATCCTCAAGGTCAAGGAGCCGGTCGCCGAGGAATACCACCGCATGCGCGCAGAGCAAGTGCTGTTCACCTACCTGCACCTGGCGGCCAGCCGCGAGTGCACGGACGCGCTGCTGCAGTCTGGCATCACCGCAATCGCCTATGAGACGGTCCAGCTTCCAGACGGGTCGCTGCCGCTGCTCGCGCCGATGTCGGAGGTCGCTGGCCGGATGGCACCTCAGGTCGGTGCGCACCATCTGCAGCGCGACGGCGGCGGGCGGGGCGTGCTGATGGGCGGTGTCTCTGGTGTGTATGCGGCCAAGGTGGTCGTGCTCGGCGCGGGGGTGTCCGGGATGAACGCCGCTGCGATCGCTCTCGGCATGCAGGCCGAGGTGCTGCTGGTCGACAAGAACGTCGGCAAGCTCCGCCAGGCCGACGCCATCTACCAGGGTCACTGCCAGACCGTCGCGTCGAACGCCTACGAGATCGAGCGGGCCTGCGTCGATGCCGATCTGGTGATCGGCGCGGTGCTGGTGCCGGGCGCGAAAGCACCTAGGCTCGTCAGTGATGGACTGGTCGCCCGCATGAAGCCCGGCTCGGTGCTGGTCGACATCTCCATTGACCAGGGCGGCTGTTTCGAGAGCAGCCGGCCGACCACGCATGCGAACCCCACCTACCTCGTGCACGAGTCGCTTTTCTACTGCGTGGCAAACATGCCCGGCGCGGTGCCGCACACCTCGACTTATGCGCTGACCAACGTCACGCTGCCGTACGCGATCGAGATCGCCAACCTGGGCTGGCGGCAGGCACTGTCCGGCGACGCAACCCTGGCGTCCGGGCTGAACACGCACGCGGGCATGGTGACCTGCGCGCCCGTTGCCGAGGCACACGGCCTGCCCGTCGCCCGGGTGGCAGAGGTGCTCAGCTGACCACTCCGGCCCGCGCGATCGGGCGCTATCTCGACCATCTGGCGGTCGAGCGCGGGCTCGCCGAGCACACGCTGCAGGCATACCGCCGGGACTTGCGGCGCTACGCGGAGAGCCTGGCAGCGGCCGGACGCAGCGAGATAGCGCACGTGACGACGGCCGACGTGGCGGACTTCCTCGCCGGGCTGCGGGAAGGCGATGCCGAGCACCCGCCGCTTCAGGCCAGCTCTGCTGGCCGCGCCGTGGTTGCCGTCCGCGGGCTGCACGCCTTCGCGCTGACCGAGGGCCTGACGGTGGCAGACCCCGCGGCTACGGTCCGGCCGCCGGCCGCGCCGCGGCGGCTGCCGAAGGCGATCTCGATCCTCGATGTCGAGCGGCTGCTCGACGCGGCGGGCACGGGCCCGGCGGCGCTGCGCGACCGGGCGCTGCTCGAGCTGCTCTACGGGACCGGCGCGCGCATCTCCGAGGCCGTCGGGCTCGACGTCGACGACGTGGAGCTGTCCGCCGACCATCGGGCCGGTCAGGCTGCCGCACAGCCCACCATCCGGCTCAGAGGCAAGGGCGGCAAGGAGCGCATGGTTCCCGTCGGCAGGTTCGCGCGGGAGGCGATCGATGCGTACCTGGTGCGGGCACGCCCCGCACTGGCCGTGGCATCCGGACGGGGGCAGCCGAGCCCCGCGCTGTTCCTGAACGCCAGGGGCGGACGCCTGACCCGGCAGGGCGCGTGGATGGCGCTGCGCGCCGCTGCCGGCCGGGCAGGCCTGGACGAGGTGTCGCCGCACGTGCTGCGGCACTCGTTCGCGACCCATCTGCTCGACGGCGGTGCCGATGTCCGGGTGGTGCAGGAGCTGCTCGGGCACGCATCGGTGACGACAACCCAGGTGTACACGCTCGTCACGGTCGACAAGCTGCGCGAGGTGTATGCGTCGGCGCACCCGCGAGCGGTCGGCTGAACCGCCGTCGCCGCGTCCCCGCCGGCCTGACCAACGCGAGCAGCCCCGTTCCGATTCAGGGGCATCAGCTGACGTCTAACGGTCAGTCTTCGCATCCGGTTCTATTTGGGCACTCCTCGGAGCGTCGGCTTGCCGGCGCCCAGTGCCGGGGCCTAGAGTCGCGTGCCAGTGGGCGCATTCTGCGCTAGCCGCCGGGAGGTGCGGTAGCTGTGGCAGCATCCCAAATCCTCGAGGTGAGGCCCGGGCAGCGGGGACCTACGGGGCGGCCACTGCCGGTCTTTCCCGATCCCCAGCCGCTCCTGGTACACGGGCCGGCCCGGATAGCGGCCGTGTGCAACCAGAAGGGCGGCGTCGGCAAGACCACCACGACCATCAACCTGGGTGCGGCGCTCGCCGAGCGCGGGCGCCGGGTGCTGCTGGTCGACTTCGATCCGCAGGGCGCTCTGTCGGTCGGTCTCGGCATTCAGCCGCATGAGCTGGATGCGACCGTCTACAACCTGCTGATGGAGCGCAGCCTGACCGCGCACGATGTCATCATCAAGACCCGCGTTGACAACATGGATCTGCTGCCGAGCAACATCGACCTATCCGGTGCCGAAGTCCAGCTCGTGCACGAGGTCGGCCGCGAGTTCGTGCTCGGCCGGACGCTGCAGCCCGTCATCAGTGACTACGACGTCATCCTGATCGACTGCCAGCCATCTCTCGGCCTGCTCACTGTCAACGCGCTCGCCTGTGCCGACGGCGTCATCGTGCCGCTCGAGTGCGAGTACTTTGCGCTGCGCGGCGTTGCGTTGCTGATGGAGACCATCGACAAGGTGTCCAGCCGGCTCAGCCCGAAGCTCGCCATCGACGGGGTGCTCGCCACCATGTATGACTCCCGTACCCTGCACACCAGGGAAGTCCTCGCCGGAGTCGTCGAGGGCTTTGGCGATCGCGTCTACCACACCGTCATCAGCCGGACGGTGCGCTTCCCGGACGCGACGGTGGCGGGCGAGCCGATCACCAGGTTCGACCCTGCGTGCGGCGGCGCCAAAGCCTACCGACAGCTGGCCAAGGAGGTACTGGACAGGTGGCGCCAGCGCGTTCCGGTGGGTCCCGTCCGCGCCGGGTAAGCCTGCCGGGCGTCGCAGAGCTGCTGCGACCGTCAACCCGCCGCCCGGCGGTCGAGCCGGAGCGGCAGGCGAGCGGCCGGGAGAGTCATCCGCAGAAGATCACTGTCTACTTGTCTGGGGCCGAGCTGATTGACCTGGAACGAGCTCGGCTGGCGTTGCGCTCCTACGGCATCTCGGTTGACCGTGGCCGGATCGTGCGCGAGGCGCTGGCCGTGCTCCTCGCCGATCTGGACTCGGCACGCGAGAATAGCCTCGCGGCCCAGCGGCTGCGCGAGAACAAGTGAGCAAGCCCGGTAGCCCGGTATTCTCGCCGTGATCGTCATGAACACCGCAAACACCGAAGAGCGAGGTGGCTTCCAGGTACACCTGGACGTCTTCGAGGGTCCGTTCGACCTGCTGCTCGCGCTGATCGCCAAGCACAAGCTGGATATCACCGAGGTCGCGCTGTCCCAGGTGACGGACGAGTTCATCGGCTACATCCGTGATCTGGCCGGCGGCTGGGACCTCGATCAGGCCAGCTATTTCCTCGTCGTCGCTGCGACCCTCGTCGACCTCAAGGCGGCCCGGCTGCTCCCGGCTGGCGAGGTCGATGACGAGGAGGACCTGGCGCTGCTGGAGGCCAGGGACCTGTTGTTCGCGCGGCTGCTGCAGTACCGCGCCTATAAGAAAGTGGCCAGCCTGTTCGCCGGCCAGATCGCCGCCGAAGGCCGCCGGTATCCGCGGCGGGTGCCGCTGGAACCGCGGTTCGCGGAGGTGCTGCCCGAAGTGCTGATCGGGATCGGTGCCACGGAGTTTGCCGCCATTGCTGCTCGAGTGCTCGCACCGCGTGAGCCGCCGCGCGTCTCAACAGCACATCTGCATGTCCCGCGCACCTCAGTCCGGGAGCAGGCTGAGATACTGCTGGCACGGCTCCGGTCGCTCCGCCGGGCCACCTTCCGGCAGCTGATTGCGGACTGTGCCGGAACCTACGAGATCGTGGCCCGGTTCCTCGCCGTGCTGGAGCTATACCGGGACGGGCAGATCAGCCTGGATCAGGCGGCCCCGCTGGGCGATCTCATCGTCACCTGGGCCGACCGCGGCGGCGAAACGAGTCATCTTGATGTCGAGGAATACGATGGATAACGGGCAGAGCGCCCTGCTGCCAGATCCCGGCCTGCGCATGAGCCTGGAGGCGGTGCTCCTGGTGGCCGACGAGCCCGTGCCGGCGAGCGTGCTAGCTGACGCCACCCGGCACCCCGCCGAGGAGGTCTCGGCAGCCCTGCGCGAGCTGGCGGCCGCGTACTCGGCCGAGCGGCGCGGCTTCGACTTGCGGGAGGTGGCCGGCGGCTGGCGGCTGTACACCAGGGACGAGTGCGCCGAAGTCGTCGAGCGGTTCGTCGGCGACAGTCAGGAGATCCGGCTCACTCAGGCGGCGCTGGAGACGCTCTCCGTGGTTGCCTACCGGCAGCCAGTGAGTCGAGCGAGGGTGTCGGCGGTACGCGGCGTCAACTGTGACGGCGTCATGCGCACACTGCTGCTGCGCGGGCTCGTCGAGGAGGCGGGTACCGAGGGCGAGACGGGCGCGACGCTGTTCCGGACGACCGGATACTTCCTGGAGCGGCTGGGCCTGGCGCGGTTGTCGGACCTGCCCGACCTGGTGCAGTTCCTGCCTGATCCCTTCGACGAGGAACTGGATCGTGCTCATGACACGGCGACCTAGCGGGTCAGGCGCGCGCGCCGAGACGGGCTCCGGGCCTGTACCCGGCAGGCCGCCCCGGCTGAGCCCGGCGGAGCTGGCGAGGGCCAGGGCAGCCGCGGAACGCCTGCATGAGGAGCTCGCGGACGACTCCGAAGAATGGGACGCGCTCGGAGAGCCTGCTGACCACGATTCGCTCACGGACGTGCCGGGCGGCGTCCGGCTGCAGAAGGTGCTGGCGGCTGCCGGCGTCGGCAGCCGGCGGCACTGCGAGGAGCTGATCGGCGCGGGCCGGGTCGAAGTCGACGGTGAGATCGTGCGCAGGTTCGGCGCGCGCGTCGATCCGCAGCATCAGGTCATCCGGGTAGACGGCCGCCGGATCCCGGCCAGCGAGGACCTGCTCTACCTGGCGGTCAACAAGCCGGCCGGAGTGCTCACCTCGATGTCCGACAGCCGCGGTCGCAAGACCATGGCCGACCTGCTGCCGGACGTAACGGAGCGGCTGTTCCACGTCGGCCGGCTCGACTACGACACCGAGGGTCTCATGCTGGTGACCAACGACGGGGAGCTGGCGCACCGTCTCACGCATCCGCGGTTCGGCGTGCCCAAGACCTACCTGGCCGAGGTAGCCGGGCCAGTGCCGCGCGGACTCGGCCGGCAGCTCCTGACCGGCGTCGAGCTAGACGACGGCACGGCCAGTGCGGATAAGTTCCGGGTGATCGAGCAGGTAGGCGACCGTGCGCTCGTTGAGATCACCCTCCACGAAGGCCGCAAGCACATCGTCCGCAGGATGCTGGCAGCGGCCGGCCATCCGGTCAGCAGGCTCGTCCGCACCCAGGTCGGCCCCGTCGCGCTTGGCTCGCTGCGGCCGGGCGCGACCAGGAAGCTGTCGACCAAGGAAGTCGGCGAACTCTATGCAGCCGTAGGCCTGTAACCTGCCGTCGCACCTGCTCGCACCGATCGGCGGCGCAGGTTACCCGTAGCAGGCCCACTGGGAGGAAACGTGGCAGTCCGTGCAGTCCGCGGCGCGGTTCAGATCAGCGGCAACGACCGGGACGAAATCCTGGCCGGTACCACCGAGCTGGTCACAGAGGTGATGAGCCGCAACGAGCTCAGCACCGACGACGTGATCAGCGTGCTGTTCACCGCCACGCCGGACCTGACAGCGGAGTTCCCGGCCCTCGCCGCGCGAAAGCTCGGGTTCCAGGAGGTCCCGCTGCTGTGCGCGGCAGAGATCGACGTGCCGGCGGCGATGCCGCGCGTCGTGCGGCTCATGATGCACATCGAGACGAGCAAGCCGAGGTCCGCGCTGCAGCATGTGTACCTGCGCGGGGCCGCGGCACTGCGGCTGGACATCGCGCAATGACGGAACCGGGCCCGGCGTCAGCTAGCGGAGTTCCGGTCAGCACGGTGGTGATCGGCACCGGCCTGATCGGAACGTCGGTGGCGCTGGCGCTGCGCGCTCGCGGCGGTGCCGTCTGGCTGGCCGACCAGGACGACGACGCGCTGCGCCTCGCGGTCAGCCTCGGCGCCGGCCAGAGCCTGCCGCCCGGTGGCGTACCCGGCGGCCTGGCCGAGGTGGCCGTGCTGGCCGTCCCGCCCAAGGCGGTCGCGGCCCAGCTGCGCGCCGCTCAGCAACGGGGTCTGGCGCGCTGTTACACCGACGTCGCAAGCGTGAAGGAGCTGCCGCTCGCCGCCGCGCGTGAGCTCGGCTGTGACATGGCCAGCTACGTGCCCGGTCATCCGCTGTCCGGACGCGAGCGATCGGGTCCCGCGGCGGCGCGCGCTGACCTGTTCACCGGTCGCCCGTGGGTGCTGTGCCCGCAGCCGGCCAATGCGGAGGATGACATCCGGCTGGTAACGGGCTTGGCCGCGGCCTGCGGGGCCGTGCCGTTCTCGGTGCCTGCGGCCGAGCACGACCGGTGGGTTGCGCTAGTGTCGCACGCCCCGCACGCGGTGGCGGCGGCGATGGCCGCCCGGCTCGAGGACGCGCCCGCTGGCGCGCTGGCACTTGCAGGCCAGGGCCTGCGCGATGTGACGAGGATCGCAGCGTCAGGCACCAGCATGTGGGTGCAGATCCTCGCAGCCAACGCCGGACCGGCGAGTGCGGTGCTCCGCCTGGTCGCCGCCGACCTCGTCCTGGCCGCCGACGCCATGGACAGCCTGGCGGCTGGCGACGAGGGGGCGGCCAAGCAGGTGGCTGATCTGCTGGCGCGGGGGAGCGCCGGAGTCAGCCGCATTCCCGGCAAGCATGGCGGTCCGACCAGCGAGTTTGCGCCGGTGCAGGTGGTCATCCCGGACCAGCCGGGTGAGCTCGCGCGGCTGTTTGCGGCAGCTGGCGAGGCGGGTGTCAACGTCGAGGACATCAGCATCGAGCACTCGCCTGGCTTGCCGGTCGGCGTGGCGGAGCTGTGGGTGCGGCCAGAGGCTGCCCGTCCGCTCGCATCGGCGCTAGCAGCCGCCGGGTGGCCGGTCGCCGGGCCCGCCGCCGGTAGCATCGCCTCGTGACCGAATCAGCTGGGACGGTATCGACGCGCGTGGAGCAAATGAAGGGTTATGCCGCAATGCCCCGCCTGGTCGTTGCCGTGGACGGGCCGGGCTCAGGCAAGTCGACGGCAGCCCGCCGGGTGGCTGTCACGATGGGCCTGCGCTATCTCGACACCGGCGCCATGTACCGGGCGCTGACCTGGTGGCTGCGGGACCAGCAGGTGGAGCTCACCGATATCGCGGCCGTCGTGGCGAGAATCGCCGAGCCCCGGATCGAGGTGGGCACCGATCCGGACCGACCGCGGATCACCGTCGACGGCCGCGATGTGGCCGGCGCCATCAGGACCCGGCAAGTGTCGAACTCGGTCAGCACGGTTGCGGCGATCCCGCAGGTGCGCGCGCTGCTCATCGGCAGGCAGCGCGCCATCATCGCGGCTGCCGTCTCCGGGATCGTCGCCGAGGGTCGTGACATCGGTACGGTCGTCGCTCCCGACGCGATCGTGAAGGTGTACCTCACCGCCAATGAGGAAGTGCGCGCGCAGCGGCGCAGCGCGGACCTGGCGGACGAAGACCCGGCGGCTAGCATCGCGGCCGTTCAGTACGAGCAGGCCAGGCGGGACCAGCGCGACGCGGCCCAGATGGCTGTGGCCGCGGACGCCGTCGAGATCGATACGAGCGGCTCACCTTGGATGAGGTCGTTGAGCAGGTCGTGGATCTGGCGCGGTCGCGGCAGGCGGTACCGCATGGCTGAGCCGGCCGAGGCTGACAGTCAGGCCGCGGCTGCACCGGTGCTCGCCGTGGTCGGCCGCCCGAACGTAGGGAAGTCCACGCTCGTGAACCGGATTCTCGGCAGCCGTCAGGCGGTCGTCGAGGACACGCCGGGTGTCACGAGGGACCGGGTCAGCTACGACGCGACCTGGCGTGGCCGCGCGTTCACCATTGTGGACACCGGTGGCTGGGAGCCAGCGGTGGAAGGCACGCCGTCGCTGGCGGCCAGGGTAGCCGCCCAGGCCCGGATCGCGGTCGACGCTGCCGACGCCGTGCTGTTCGTCGTCGACGCGGTGGTAGGCGTCACCGACGCCGACGCTGCGGTCGCCGCGGTGCTCCGCCGGTCCGGCAAGCCGGTTGTGCTCGCAGCCAACAAGGTCGACGATGCGCCCGGCGAGCCCGAGGTCCATTCGCTATGGTCACTCGGCCTTGGTGAGCCCATGGCGGTCAGCGCACTGCACGGCCGCGGCAGCGGTGATCTGCTCGACGCGGTGCTGGCCGCGCTGCCTGAGGCGCCGCCCGAGCGGGATGAGGCGGCAGGCGGCCCGCGCCGGGTCGCGCTGATCGGCCGGCCGAACGTCGGCAAATCGAGCCTTCTCAACAAGCTGGCGGGCGCTGAGCGTGTGCTCGTCGATGCGGAGGCCGGCACCACCCGGGACCCGGTCGATGAGCTCATCGACCTAGGCGGGAGGATCTGGCGGTTCGTCGATACGGCGGGCATCCGGCGGCGCGTTCATCAGACGCAGGGGGCCGACTTCTTCGCGGCGCGGCGCACGGAGCGCGCGCTGGAGCGGGCTGAGGTCGCCGTCGTGATCGTGGACGCAAGCGAGCCGCTGGCCGAGCAGGATCTGCGGATTATCTCGATGGTGATCGACGCAGGCCGTGCGCTCGTGATCGCGTACAACAAATGGGACCTGGTCGACGACTACCGGCGTGAATCGCTGGACCGGGAGATCGACCGGCAGCTTCACAACGCACGGTGGGCGCCGCGGATCAATATCTCTGCGCGGACCGGCTGGCACACCGACCGGCTCGTGCCAGCGCTCGAGCTGGCGCTGCACAGCTGGGAGGCACGCGTGCAGACCGGCAGGCTGAACGCGTGGCTGACGGCGCTGGTGGCGGCGACGCCGCCACCCGTGCGCGGCGGTAAGCAGCCGAAGATCATGTTCGCCACTCAGGCCAGTACGCGACCGCCGCATTTCGTACTCTTCACGAGCGGTTTCCTGCAGGCCGGCTATCGGCGTTTCATCGAGCGCAAGCTGCGCGAGGAATTCGGTTTCGCAGGAACGCCGGTGCACGTGTCCATGCGACTGCGCGGCGACAGCCCCCGTCGGCCGCCGGGCCGGCGGGCGCGCTGACCGGTCAGCGAGGCGCCGCGGCGCGGGGCCGGTCCTGGTTAGGTGCCAGCTAGCCAGAACCAGACGGTGGTGCCGTACTCGCTTCTCAGGTAACCCCACTGGTCAGCCAGGCTCTGCACCAGGAACAGCCCGTGGCCGTCTGCGGTGAACACGTCGGCGCGGACGACAGGTGCGGTCATATCCGAACCGGAGTCCGCGACCTCGACGCGGACGCCGCCGCCCGACTCCAGAACCGTGATCATGACCGTTCCGCCTGGCCGACAGGAACTGGAGTGCAGGACGGCGTTGGTGACCAGTTCTGATGTCATCAGGATGGCGTCGTCGCGTCTGGAGTGTAAGTCGCCGAACGCCTTCGCGACGAGACCGCGAGCTTCCCTGACGTGGTCAGGCCGGCCGGGCAGCGTCACCCGGCAGCGGACCGCCGCTCCGGAATGGCTGCCCTCCCGCTGACCGCCGGCACTGGAATCAGCGGACGCTGCCATCCGAGGTCGCTCCCTCCCGCCAGTTTCCGGCAGCCGCCGCATCGGCTCGCCGGAAAATGGCACCACCCGCGAGCACCGTGGCGGGTCGGCCATTGCTGTCCATCATGGAATGGCGATGCACACCATGCAAGTGCGTGACGCACTTTGCTGAGATGGAATCGCATGTGGTATCCCTGAGTGTCCGGTATCGTGAGCACCCGGACGCAACAAAACGCGACTATTATTGGTGGCTTTGCAGTACCGTAACGGTGCCATCCGGCCGGGGAGAGGCAATGCCCGTGGGGCCCACGGTTCGTCGTCGGCGGCTCGGCAGCGAGTTACGCAGACTGCGCGAATCTCAGTCGATCAAGCTCGAGGTCGTGGCCGAGCGGCTTGGCCTTGCTCCGTCCACCCTGTCGCGGATCGAGACCGGGAAGGCGCCCACCCGGACTGCCTACCTGAATGCGCTGCTCGACCTGTATGGCGTCGCCGACGCGAGCCAGCGGCAGGCGCTACTGGATATGGCTCGGGCGGGGCACCGCAAGGGCTGGTGGGCCGTCTGGGATGGTGTGCTGCCGACGGGATTCGGCATCTACGTCGGCCTTGAGGCCGAGGCCGCCTCACTGCGCGTGTACGAGGCGCAGGTGGTGCACGGGCTGCTGCAGACCGCGGACTACGCCAGGGCCGTCATGACCGCGGTCCGCAGGCGGCAGACTCCGGAGGAGATCGAGCGGCTGGTCGAGCTGCGCATGCAGCGGCAGACCGTGCTGGACCGGCCTGATCCGCTCGAACTGTGGCTGATTCTCGACGAGGCGGTGCTGTGGCGGATGGCGGGACCGTCGCAGCTCATGAGCCAGCAGCTGGAGCACCTCTACGAGGCGAGCCAGTGGCCCAACGTCACACTGCAGATTCTTCGGTTTAGCAGCGGGCTGCACCCGGCTCTCGGCGGGTCTTTCGCGATTATTGAGTTTCCGGAGCGCCTCGATCCCGACGTGGTTTATACAGAGGGTGTCACCGGGCAGGCATATATCGAGGAGCGGGACCGGGAGGTCCGCGCTCAGACGGAGTCGTTTGACTTGCTGCGAGCAAGCGCACTTCCGCCAGCTGAATCGGCATTGCTTGTCCGATCAATTTCGGAAAGATCCGCCTGAAAGGAACTCCTCCATGACGGAAAACCGCCTATCCAACGCAGAGTGGATCACCAGCCGCTTCTGCAACAACTCGGCGTGCGTCCAGGTCGCCCACCTGCCCGGCGGCATGGTCGCAATCCGGGACTCCAAGGACACCGCCAGGCCGGCCCACGTATTCGACCGCACGGAGTGGGCGGCGTTTATCGACGGCGTCAAGGCCGGCGACTTCGACCTTCCCCAGTAGCCGTCATTCGAGAGATGGCGGCTGGGAAGCCGATTGATTCCGTGAACTCTGGCGGCCGGCCCTGGCCGGCCGCCAGAGTTCGGGAATCAGCAGGCCGCAGCCTCCTGGTCAAACTCCCTGCCGCGCGCACCGCGGAGGAATGCATCCCACTCGGCGCCGGTGAAGACGAGCACGAGGCCGTCACCGTCGCGCGAGTTGCGCACCGCAACCTGACCGTCGGGCAGGAACGCAACCTCGACGCAGTTGCCGCCGGTCGGCCCGCTGAAGCTGCTCTTGATCCACCGTCTGGTATCGCCGCCGCCAGCTAGCCGATTATCCGAGCCGCCCACCGTGTGCCTCCTGTTCTGCGAGCAAGGACCAGATGAATTGATTGGTCTCCTCAGGCGCGGTGCTGGTCGCGCTGATGAGGTCGAGGGCCTGCCGGTACCTATCGACATCTGAGGGCTTGTCGAGGTAGAGGGCGCTCGTGAGCTGCTCGACGTAGACGATGTCAGGCAGGTCCTCGGCGGCGAAGCTGAGGATGCTGAAGCTACCCGGCGCCGCATAGGACGCTCCGGTGCGGAGCGGTGTTATCTGTATGGTCAGGCCGGGCCGGTCTGCGACGTCCAGCAGGTGCCGGAGCTGAGCGCGCATGACGCTGGCGGAGCCCACC
This sequence comes from uncultured Actinomycetota bacterium, assembly GCA_963718765.1. GTDB lineage: Bacteria > Actinomycetota > Actinomycetes > Streptosporangiales > Streptosporangiaceae > JAJYUU01. The sequence goes on along the minus strand of CAVQZV010000010.1, from coordinate 173,679 downwards.
GGACGCCGCAGCGCGCCTTCGTCGATCACCGCCGACAACCCGAGCCCGCCGGCAGCGAAGCGCCGCTGCCGCTCCTGGCGCACGTGTACCATCCGCTCGGTGCTCTCGGCCGAATAGGAGCCAAGCCCGAGGACGGCTTGCGAATACTCCTCGGTCTGCAGCAGCCCTGGCACGAACTGCACGTCGAAGCTGCGGATTAGCTTGGCCGATTCCTCCAGCCCGAGGTAGGCCTGGAACCAGCCCGGCAGGACGTCGATGTAGTGGTGCCACCAGCCATGCTGGTTGGCCTGACTGGCGATGTTCAGGAGTTGCTCGCGCTCTGCGCTGTCTGTGATCCCGTACAGGTCCAGCAGGTCGGCTACGTCGACCTCACGAACAGCATTCCGCCCGAGTTCTATCCGGCTGATCTTCGATTCCGAGCCGCGTATCGCCCGGGCGGCCTCCGTCGCGGATATGCCGCGCGACTCGCGTAGCCGCCGTAACTGCGTGCCGAGCAGGATGCGAAGCACCGTGGGCGCGCTCGGTGCCTCAGGCCGAACGCGCTCAGCGCTGGTCGCGGCGGACATCCGCAGGGCTCCCTCCTCCTATGGCGGGATGGATCAGCTGCTGCGTCGTCGTCCTGCGCACCAAGGCCAGCTGGCACCCCTCGCCCGTATCGGTACGTTGGCGCCGTTCGCGCTGCTGACCGGCCGTTCGGCTGACGCTGGCCAGATGTTATCGCACCGGGCAGCGGCCGAACGGCTTTCGCAGTCGGCGTCGCACGAGGGCGGACCCGTGTCTGCCGCGTTGCTGCTCGATACGATCGCCAGGGGTACGTCCAGTCGCCTCACAGGAAAGCAGCGCGCATGCGGTACAGACCACTCGGGAACTCCGGACTCCTCGTCTCTGTCGTCGGACTCGGCTGTAACAACTTCGGCGGCCGGCTGGATGTGTCGCAGAGCCGTGCCGTTGTCGACGCCGCCATCGAAGCTGGCGTCACGCTGCTCGATACTGCGGAGAACTACGGCGCCGGCCGGTCCGAGGAGATCCTGGGCGAGGTGCTGGCCGGCCGTCGCGACCAGGTTGTGGTCGCGACCAAGTTCGGCGGCGGCGGAGACATGGGCTATGGCCCGGCGGCGGGAGCCAGAGCCGGGCGGTCCTACGTCAGGCGCGCCGTCGAGCACTCGCTGCGCCGACTGCGCACCGAGTACATCGATCTGTACCAGCTGCACCGGCCCGATCCGGTGACGCCGATCGAGGAGACGATCGCGGCGCTGACGGAACTAGTGCAGGCGGGGCTGGTCCGCTACATCGGGCACTCGAACTTCTCGGCCGTGCAGATCGCGACGGCGGCGGCAGCCGCGCGCGAGCGGGCTGGCGTGCCGTTCGTCTCGGCTCAGAATCACTGGTCACTGCTCGAACGTGCAGCGGAGCGCTCTGTGGTGCCGACCGCCCAGCAGCTCGGTCTCGGGGTGCTGCCGTATTTCCCGCTCGCCAACGGCCTGCTCGCCGGCAAGATCAGGCGCGGCGTGCCGCCAGCCGAGGGCACCAGGCTGGCAGGGCGGGATGGCTACATCACCGACACGAAGCTCGACATCGTCGAGGCCGTTGCGGAGTGGTCGCGGCAGCACGGCAGGACGATGCTGGAGGTCGCGATCGGCGGGCTGGCCGCGCAGCCCGGCTGCTCGTCAGTGATCGCCGGAGCGACGTCGGCTGACCAGGTGCGCGCGAATGTCAAGGCCGGCGAGTGGGTACCGGAGGCCAGCGAGCTGGCGGAGATAGACAAGCTCACCACCCCGGCCGGCTGACAGACCGCCTGACATACCGGCTGACAGAGAGGCAGGCTGATGAAGGCAGCGCTCCACCGGGGGTACGGATCGGCAGCCGACACGCTCCGGATCGAGGAGCTCGACCGCCCCGAGCCGGGCCCGGGCCAGGTCAGGGTCAGAATGCAGCTGTCCGGGGTGAATCCCACCGACTGGAAGTCGCGCAGCGGCGCGACTCCGCGGCCGATCGAGGATTTCCAGGTGCCGCATCATGACGGCTCCGGCATTATCGACGCGGTGGGCCAGGGTGTCGATGCGAGCCGCGTGGGGGAGCGGGTCTGGGTCTGGATGGCCGCCGTCGGCAACCAGTGGGGGACTGCGGCCCAGTGGTCGGTGCTGCCGGCGCGCCAGGCCGTGCAGCTTCCTGATGGTGCGTCCGCGGAGCTTGGTGCGAGCCTCGGTGTTCCGGCCATGACGGCGCACCGCTCCCTGTTCGCCGACGGCCCGGTCGACGGCGCGAGTGTTCTCGTTGCGGGCGGGGCCGGGGCGGTCGGGCACTACGCCATCGAGCTGGCGAAGTTCTACGGCGCCCGGGTTGCGACGACGGTCAGCGGTCCGGCGAAGGCGGAACTGGCCGCCAAGGCCGGCGCTGATCTGGTGGTGAACTACCGCGATGCAGACGCAGCCGACCAGCTTCGCGCGTTCGCGCCGCAGATGGACCGGATCGTCGAACTGGCGCTCGGCGCCAACCTCGAACTCGACCTCGCCGTGTCCGGCCCGCGGACGCACATCGTCGTCTACGCCGCCGAGGCGACCGACCCGGTGCTGCCGGTGCGCCGCTGCATGAACGCCAACGTCACGCTGCGCTTCATCCTGCTGTACGGGATCCCGGCGGAAGCCGCCGACCAGGCCATTGCTGACATCAGCAGGGCGCTGCGGGCCGGCGCACTGACCGAGATGCCGGTCACCCGGTTTGGCCTGGACGCGGTGGCCGCCGCGCACGACGCCGTGCAGGCAGGCGCGGTCGGCAAGGTGGTCCTCGAGATCCCCTGACACCGGGGAGCCGTATACACGCCCGGAACGGGACAGAGTGCCAGCCGGGCGAGTCTGATACTGCGCACGACGCTGACGTCCGGAACCCGCCAGACCGAAGGCGATGCGGCCGGGCTTAGGTTGCACGGTATGAGTACTGACGCCCAGCGAACCAGGTTCCGGGAACTGCATATCAAGGGGTCGCCACTGATCATGCCGAACCCCGCCGATCAGGGCTCGGCCCGGCTCCTCGCCAGCCTGGGCTTCTCAGCGCTGGCTACTACCAGCGGCGGCTTCGCCGCCACGCTCGGGCGTTCTGACTACCGGGTGTCACGGGAGGAAGCCATTGCGCACGCCGCCGCCATTGCCTCTTCGGTCGACGTGCCCGTGTCGGCCGACCTCGAGAACGGCTTCGCCGACCAGCCCGACGAGGTGGCGACGACGGTGCAGCGAGCCGTCGAGACCGGCCTGGCAGGATGCTCGATCGAGGACTTCACCACGAGGGCCGATGCCCCTCTCTACCCGATCAGCCAGGCGGCAGGGCGGGTGGCCGCCGCGGCCGAGGCCGCCCACGAGGGGCGCGATGCCGGGTTGGTCCTCACTGCGCGAGCTGAGAATTATCTGCGGGGCCAGCCTGATCTGGCCGACACCATCCGGCGACTCGTGGCTTTCCAGGAGGCCGGTGCAGACGTGCTGTATGCGCCCGGACTGACTGACCTTTCCCAGGTAAGAGCTGTCGTCTCCGCAGTCGATCTGCCGGTCAACTTCCTCCTGGTGCCGGGCGGCCCGAGCGTGGCCGAGCTAGTTGATGTAGGCGTCGCCCGCATCTCCGTGGGCAGCGCGTTCCATAACGTGGCACTCGGAGCCCTAGTCCGAGCCGGCCGCCAGCTGCTCGAGGGGTCCTCCGCCTGGATGGATTTGGCGGCCGAAGGAAGAAAGGCCGCCGCTGCCTTCAGCTAAATCGGCGAATTGGCTTGACGTCACTCAGATAACCGTTATCCTCTAGCTAACCGTTAGGGGAGAGGTGGCGTCGTGCAGCAGGAGGTTGTGCTCGCACTGCTGGCTAAGGAGCCGTCGCACGGCTACCAGCTGCGTGCGCGGCTCCGTCAGGCGCTCGGCCCGCTCGGCGACGCCATGAACGACGGCCAGGTCTACGTCACGCTCGCGCGGCTCGAGAAGGCGGGCGAGGTCGTCAGCGAGCGAGGGGCCGGCCTGCCCGAACGGCCCGATCGGAAGACGTATGCACTGACCGCGCACGGTCAGCAGCGGGTTGCGGACTGGCTCGCGGAGGTCAGCTGGCCGAAGCCGGATCTGGCGGAGTTCCACCTCAAGCTGCTGGCGGCAGCGGCGGCCAGGCTGGCGGATCCCATCGCGATCATCGACGCGCAGCGCCGCGAGCTGCTCCGCCGGCTGCGTGACGCGCAGCGGGCCGCGATGGCGGAACTGGACGGGTCGGAGCCGGCGCTGCTGCTGGAAGGCGTCGTGCTCCGGCTGCAGGCCGACCTGCGCTGGCTCGAGGCATGCGAGCGGATCTGGAGTGGCAGGAAGGCGAGGAGATGACGGCCGAACCGCAGTCAATGGTGCGCGCCCAGGGGCTGCGCAAGGAATACGGCAGCCAGGCGACTCTGGTGCGCGCGGTCGACGGTGTCGACCTTGACGTGGCGCAGGGGGAGACGCTCGCCGTGATGGGACCGAGCGGCTGCGGCAAGTCGACGCTGCTGCATCTGCTCGGCGGGCTGGACCGCCCGTCAGCGGGGGAGCTATGGCTCGCTGGCCGGCGCATCGACAAGATGAGCGAGCGCGGCATGGCAGCACTGCGGCGGGACGTAGTCGGTTTCGTGTTCCAGGCCTTCCACCTCATGGACGAGCTGACCGCTGCCGAGAACGTGGAGTTGCCCGTGCTGCTGGCCGGCCGGTCGCCACGGGCCGCGCGCCGCCGGGCGGCCGAGCTGCTCGAACGAGTCGGCCTGGCCGACCGCGGGCGGCACCTGCCGTCCCAGCTGTCTGGCGGCCAGCGGCAGCGCGTCGCCATCGCCCGCGCGCTAGCGAACCGGCCGCTCGTCGTGCTCGCCGACGAGCCAACCGGCAACCTGGACAGCGATGCCACCCTCGACGTGCTGCGGCTGTTCGAGAGCCTGCACGAGGCCGGCCAGACGCTTGTCATCGTCACCCACGACTCGCGTATCGCGGCTACCGCCGACCGGCTGATCTCCATGCGGGATGGCGCGTTTATCGACGAGACGAGACTGACCGGCGGCACCAGTGGCCGGCTCGGCGCGCTCCTGGACCTGGACAGCTGACATGGGCCGGGTGCTGCTCGTAACCCGGCTGGCGGCGCGCGACCTGCGCCGTCGGCCGGCCCAGGCGGCGCTGCTCATCGCGATGATGACCGCCGCTATGGCCACTCTCACCCTCGGACTGATCCTGCATGGTGTGACCGCGAAGCCGTACGAGCAGACGAGGGCCGCGACGGCCGGGCCGGATGTGGTGGCGAGCAGCGTCGGCTTCACCGGGCCAGACTCGCTCGCCCAGCTCACTGCGCTGACGCGCGCGCCCGGTGTGTCCGCCCACAGCGGGCCGTTTCCGGTGGCCTGGCCGCAGCTGCAGGCGCGCAGTCAGAACGCCTTCGTGATGGCGGAGGGCCGGAACGAGGCTGCTGCAAGGGTGGACCAGCCTCTGGTCGTCGCCGGCAGCTGGGTCCGCCCTGGCGGCGTCGTCGTGGAGCGCGCGCTCGCCGACGCCCTTCGGATCGACGTGGGTGACCGGGTCACCCTAGACGGCCACCAGTTCCGCGTCGTCGGGATCGGAGTCACCGCGGCGGTGCCGGTGTATTCCCAGGTGTGCTTCTACGGCGGCTGCAGCGGGCCCGGCGGCCGTCCGCGCGCATTCGACACGGGCCTGGTGTGGGTCACGCAGGCGGCCGCGCGCAGCCTCGCGACCGCGGGCAACGCGCTGACGTATTACCTCAACCTCCGGCTCGCCCATCCCGCGGCCGCGCCTGCGTTTGTGGCTGCTCACCAGCCGCCGCCGAGTACGGGCCCGGCAGCACTGACGGCGTGGCAGAGCCTGCGCGGCGCCGCGGCGACGCTGGTCGACCAGGAGCGGCAGGTCTTGGTGCCGGCCAGCTGGCTGCTCACACTGCTCGCGGCGGCGACGGTCGCGGTGGTCGCTGGCGCCCGGATGGCCGAGCAGGAGCGACGGGTCGGCCTGCTCAAGGCGGCCGGTGCAACGCCGACGCTAGCGGCTGCCGTGCTGCTGGCCGAGCACGTGGTCCTGGCGCTCGCGGCCGCTGGCGCGGGGCTGGCGGCCGGCTGGCTCGCGGCGCCGCTGCTCACCAGCCCCGGTGCGTCGCTGGTCGGCAGCCCTGGCACGGCGCCGGTTACCTGGCCGGCTGTGCTGATCGTCGTGGCTGCGGCGATCGCCGTCGCAGCAGCGGCCACGCTCGGGCCGGCCATCCGGGCCGCCAGGGTTAGCACGGTCATCGCCCTGGCGGATGCGGTTCGGCCGCCGCGTCGGCTCGCCGCGCTGGTGCACCTGTCTGCATGGCTGCCGACGCCGCTCCTGCTTGGCTTGCGCCTGATAGCGCGCCGACCGCGGCGCACGTTCCTCAGCGCGGCGGGCTTCGCGGTGACTGGCAGCGCGATCGTCGCCGTCCTGGTGTTCCACGCGAGCGTCACGACCACCACGGGGCCCGGCTTCTACCACCAGCCAGGACCCACGGACCCCGGTCACGTGCGTGTCGCCGCGGTGCTGCTCGTGGTGACGATCGTCCTCGTCATTCTCGCCGGGGCCAACGCAGTCTTCACGACATGGGCCACGGTGCTGGACGGGCGGCGGTTCTGGGCGATCGCCCGCTCGCTCGGGGCGACGGCCCGTCAGACCGTGGCGGGCCTGTCCGCTGCCCAGGTTCTGCCCGCGCTAGCCGGGACGCTCCTCGGCATACCAGCGGGGGAGGCGCTCTACGGCGCTGTCCAGAACGGCGGCGCCCAGGCGAGCCCGCGAGGCTGGTGGCTGCTCGCGCTGGTTGCCAGTGTCATCGTGGCGACGGTCGCGCTCGCGGCAATACCGGCGCAAGCTGGCGCGCGCCGCCCTGTTGTCGACGTGCTGGCCCAGGAGGGCTGAGACATGGGCAAGTTACTGCTGATCGGTCGGCTGGTCGGCCGGGACCTGCGATTCCGGCCCGCTCAGGCGGTGCTGTTGCTGCTGGCGATTACCGCCGCCACGACCGTGCTATCGCTGGCGCTCGCGCTGTACGGCGTCACGCAGCATCCCTTTCAGCAGACCAGGGCAGCCACCCGGGGCCCGGACGTGGTCGCTCTGCTCGGCGGGCCACTAACGACGCAAGCCGGGCCACAGGGAGGACCCGCGACGCCGAGCGTTCACGCCGAGTTCAGCGCGCTCATCAGCGAGCCGGGGGTGACCGGCCATGGCGGGCCCTACCCCGTTGCATCTGCGGTGCTGCAGGTCGGTGCGACAGCAGCTCCCGTACAGGCCGAGGGGCGCGATCAGGACGCAGCCTCGGTTGACCAGCCGAAGCTGACAGCCGGCAGCTGGGTGCGGCCAGACGGAATCGTGCTCGAGCGAACGTTCGCCGAGGCACTCGGCGCGCGCCTCGGCGACCGGGTCAGGCTGAACGGGCGCCCTTACACGGTGGCCGGCATCGCCGTCACCGCAGCCAGCCCGCCGTACCCGAACCTGTGCTTCCCGCCCGGCGGCACGTGCGTCGGAGGCCTGCCGATCAACTGCTCCGGGGCTGGCACTCGCTGTACGGCGTTCGGGTCCAGCGCGGTGCTCTCGACTCTCAACACCGGGCTGGCGTGGGTCACCGAGCCGGACGCCCGGGCGCTCGCCTCCAAGGCTGCACCGCTGGCCTATGTCCTTGACCTAAGGCTCAGGGACCCGGCCGCAGCTCAGGCGTTCGCCGCCGCCAAAAACAACACGCAACTCATAGGACAGGGCGAGAGCAACCTCGTGCCCTGGCAGAGCATCGCGTACGACGATGGCCTCCTCGTCCAGGATGAGCAGCAGGTGCTGACCCCAGGCGCCTGGCTCGCCGGTCTACTCGCCATAGCCAGCGTGGCCGTGCTCGCGGGCGGTCGGATGGCGGACCACGGGCGGCGGGTCGGGCTGCTCAAGGCTGTCGGCGGGACGCCCGGTCTGGTCGCGGTCGTGCTCATGGCCGAGAATCTGGCTCTCGCGCTGCTAGCCGCGTGCAGCGGACTCGTCGCGGGCTGGCTAGCCGCGCCGCTCATCACCGGCCCTGGCGCCGGTCTGGTCGGGGCTCCCGGTGCGCCGTCGGTGACCCCGGTCACCGCTGCTGAAGTTATCGGCGTCGCCTTGGTGGTGGCGCTCGCTGCCACGCTCGTGCCAGCAATCCGCGGTGCCCGGATTAGTACCACCAGCGCGCTCGCTGACACGTCCCGGCCGCCGCGTCGTCGCCGCAGGCTCATCGCGATCTCCCGGCGGCTGCCGGTGCCGCTGCTGCTCGGCGTGCGGCTGGTCGCACGAAGGCCACGCCGGGCCCTGCTGAGCGCCGCTAGCGTCGCCGTGACGATGACCGGGATCGTCGCGGTCCTCACCTTCCACGCCACAGCGGATGAGCGGCTCAGCGGAGCATCATCTGGCCTGCCCGATCCGGTGGTCATCAGGGATGAGCAGATGCTGCTGGTCATCACCGTCGCGCTGCTGGCACTGGCAGTGCTGAATGCGATCACGACCGCCTGGGCGACAGTGGTCGATGCGACTGGCTCGTCGGCTCTGGCCCGCGCGCTCGGCGCCACGAAGCGGCAGCTCACCGGCGCGATTGCCGCAGCTCAGCTGCTGCCGGCTGTGCCGGGGGCGATTCTCGGCGTGCCGCTGGGTTTCGGCCTGTTCGTCGCTGCCAGCGGTGCCGGCGCGAACGGCACGGCCATCCCGTCCGCTGGCTGGCTCATCCCCGCAGTGCTGGCCACCCTCATCGGGGTCACCGCGCTGACCGCGATCCCAGCCTGGGCCGGGGCCCGGCGTCCGGTGACTGACGTGCTGGCGCGGGAGGCCTGATGGGCGGTGCCTCAGTGTTCACCCAGCTGTTCTTGGGTGGAACGTCAGAACGCGCTTGGCGGGGTCATCACCGAAGTGCGACATGTGCTGCGGGTACGGCGGTTCCCAGATGGACACATCCGCGCGGTCGAAGCCGATGATGTCAGTGCCGTGACGGAGCCCGGCGAGCTTACTTGCCCACCTCATAGCGGCGACGGCATCGCCGATCTCCTCGACGCTGACGAGCGCGGTCACGACCTCGTCCTGCTGGTAGGCGGTCCAGATCTGCTGGATCACTTCCCGCTCCTCCAGTTCCTCGTTCATGCCCGCTCCTCGCTGAGATCCGCACACGGACCACAGCCTGCGCAGCGCATCAGCTACCCGGCTGGCGACCGGGCATGCAGCTGAGCAGGCCGTCACGGGCTGAGCCGGTGCAGGTCGCGCGGGAAGAGCGTGACCTGTCGTACGTTCGCTGCGCCGGTCAGCAGGGCTGTCCACCGCTCGAGCCCGATGGCGAACCCGCCGTGCGGCGGCATGCCGTGCCGGAACACTTGCAGATAGCCCGCGAACGGCGCCGGGTCCAGGGCGCGCTCCGCAAGCGCCGCGAGGTAGTCCTCGTGCCGGTGCAGTCGCTGGCCGCCTGTCACGATCTCGGTCCCGCGGAAGAGCAAGTCAAAACCATTGGAGTAACGAGGCCGCCGCGGATCGCCGTGGGTATAAAACGGCTTGCTCGCCAGCGGATAACCGGTGACGAACAGCAGATCGCTGCCGTGCTCGCCGGCTGCCCAGTCGCACAGCCAGCGCTCGTGCGCGGGGGCGAGGTCGGGCTCGCCGGTTACGTCCTCGCCGGTGGCGGCGGAGATCAGCGCCATGGCCTCAGCGAAGTGGATGTGCGGGATTTCGGCCGGCACCTCCGGCAGCGTCGCGTCAAGCGTCTGCATGGCGGAACCAGCCCGTTCCCGTACTGACTCGACCATCCCCGCGACGGCGTCCCGGCAGAACGGCATCACGTCAAAGTGGTCAGCGACGAAGCCAAGCTCGGCGTCCAGGCTCGTGTACTGCGCGAGGTGACGGCCGGTGTCGTGCGGCTCGGCGCGGAAGACCGGCCCGACCTCGAAGACCCGCTCGAACACGCCGACCATGGCCTGCTTGTAGAACTGCGGTGACTGGGCGAGATAGCCCGGCCGGCCGAAGTAGTCGAGCCGGAAGACGTTCGCGCCGCCCTCGGTGGCCGACTCGACGATCTTCGGGGTGAAGATCTCCGTGAAGCCGAGTCCGGTCAGCGCGGCCCGGAAGCCGGCTGCGCTCGCCGCGGCGACCTCAAACCCGGCCCGCAGCACCGGGTGCCGGAGCGTCGTCGGGGCGTGGTCCAGGATTGTCGGAAGCGTCGCGGTGACGGCCGGCCGGTACAAGTCGAACGGCGGCGGCTCGGCCTGGCCGGACAGCAGCGTCAGTACCGGCTCGGTGAGCTCGGCGCCGCCGGGCGCCTGCTGGCTGGCTACGACGAGGCCCTCGACCTGAAGGACGGTCTCCTCGCCGAGCGCGACCGCGGCGGCGGCCGGAAGCACTACCTGCGCCAGTCCGGCCCGGTCGCGGATGATGAGAAAGGTCACTGACTTCAGTTCCCGGCGGCGGTGCAGCCAGCCGGCGATCGTGACCCGCTCGCCGACGTGCGCCGGCAGTTCGGCGGACAGGACTCGCGCGGTCATCCGGGCTCCCACAGGGTTGGTGCGATCCCTTGGGAGTGCGGGCGATAAGGGAGCTCGCCGTGCCACCGCACTTTCGCCGCTCCGCTCGAGAGCAGCCTTATGGGGCCCGGTGACGGGGGCTGGCCGGCGGGACATGAGGCCTGCCGCTGGCGGCGGCTGCCGTTCCTCCCCGCGCTCGGGAGGGTCTTCGCGTCCGGCGCGAGGTCGCCTTCCCAGCTCCCGGCGGCTCTCTGGTGCTCGCGTGCTCCGTCGCTACTTGTCTCCGTCAGCGCGTTGCGGCTCAGGATAACGGCTGGCAGAACCGGGTGCGCAACGGGTTAGCCTGGGCGCGTGTACTTGCCTCGCCACTTCACTGTCACTGATATGGCCTGGATCGGGCCATTCGTCGATGCCGCCGCAACTGCCACGCTGGTGACATTCGACGGCACCAAGCCGGTCGCGACCCTTTTGCCCGTCATCTGGGACCGCCCGGCTGAACTGCCGGGCGCCACCGACGCGGCGGCTTCCTGCGGTCGGCTGCTCGGGCACATCGCGGCCGCCAACGACCAGTGGCAGACCGCGGCGCCTGGTGCGGAAGCCCTGGCGATCGTGGCCGGGCCGCAGGCATACGTCTCGCCGTCGTGGTACGAGAGCAAGGCCAGGCACGGCCGGGTCGTCCCGACCTGGAACTACGAAGCCGTGCACCTGACGGGACCGGTCGCGTTCCACCTGGATCCGGAGTGGCTGCGCGGCCTGGTCACCCGGCTGACCCAGCGGCACGAGGCGGGCAGGGAGCACCCCTGGGCGGTGTCCGACGCCCCGCCGGAGTACGTCGACGGCCAGCTCCGCGCCATCGTCGGGGTGGAACTGACCGTCCGGTCGGTCGAGGCAAAGCGCAAGCTCAGCCAGAACCGGAGTGAGCCGGACCAGGCGGGCGTGGTTGCCGGGCTGCGCGCGGAACCCGGTCACGGGCCGGCGGCCATCGCCGACCTGATGGCCGCAGCGCTCGGGCGGTGACCGTGAGTAGCGAGCGCTCATCCGTCCGTGCTAGTTCGACCCGGCAGGTGTGACGACGGCGCCTTCGGGGAAAAGTGATGTCGGCACCCCTTCCCCGATTACGGCTGCGCGGGTTGGTGTGCGCCGATTTAGGGGCCAATTATGGGTCATGAGCCTTCCCGGCATCCAGGCAGCGATCTTGATGTCCGGCAGCAGCGCATCGGTAATCGGGTGGTCGTGACGCTGACCGGCAGTCTCGACCTCGATGGTGTCGAGGAGCTGGCCGCCTGCGCAGACCGGATCTGCCGCAGTTCGGCCGAGGCCGCCTCTTTTGACGTGGCCGGTGTCGCGGCCGCGGACGATGCTGGGGTGCGGACCCTCGCGGCAGCGTTCCGATGCCTGAGCTCGCACGGCGTCGTGGCCGAGATTCGCGGCATCGGCGGTCAGCTCCGCCAGGTGCTCGGCCGGCTTGGTCTCACGCTGCCCGAGGCTCCGGACCGCTCCGCGCGGCGCGTTGCGGCGGGGCCTGCCCGGACGCCTGCCACTGTCAGTCCCGCGAGCGCGGCGATCGGCGGCTAGCGCTCTGGATCGTCGGCCTCAGCCTCTGCGTCGCATTCGAGCAGGCATGCGGCTGCGCCCTCGGTGCCGGGCGCGCGGGCTGCGCCGACCGCCGCCATGATCGTGCCGAGCTGGGCTGCCTGCTCGGGTGTGATCAGGTCGAACAGTGACCGCCGAACCTGCTCGGCGTGCCCGGGCGCCGCCGCCGCCAGCGCGGCGAAACCGGCGTCTGTGAGCCGGGCGAACTGGCCTCGCCGGTCGGTCTCGCAGTCCTGGCGCTCCACCCAGCCGCGCTCCTCGAGCCGGGCCACGGCGTGCGAGAGCCGGCTCTTACTGGACGTCGACGCCTCGGCGAGCTGACTCATCCGGAGCGAGCGGCCTTCTGCTTCCGACAGCCGCACCAGGATCTCGTAGTAGCCGTGCGGGATTGCCGAGTCCCTCTGCAGCTGGCCCTCGACGGTTGACAGCAGGGTCTGCACGCCGGCCAGGAACGTCCGCCAGGTGCCCTGCTCCTCGGCCGTCAGCCACCGGGTCGCCGAATCCACTGCCACGCCAGCAAGTATAGCCGAGATAGTTGAGCGCTTGACAACCCTGACACGCCGTGATAATCCTTGAGCGTTCAACAGTTGTATATTCAACTCACTCGGGAGTGATGACGGTGACGGCTACGACGACGGAGACCGACGTTCCGGGCTACGAGGCAGCAACCTGGACCATCGACCCGGTCCACTCGGAGGTGGGCTTCTCGGTCCGGCACATGATGGTCAGCAAGGTCAGGGGCCGGTTCACGCGCTTCAGCGGCGAGATCGTCACAGCCGGGGACCCGGCGCAGTCCTCGGTGACCGCCGAGATCGATCTCAGCTCGATCAACACCGGCCAGGAGCAGCGTGACGAGCACATCAAGTCCGCCGACTTCTTCGAGGTCGAGACGTACCCGACCATGACCTACCGGTCGACCGGCATCAAGGTCGAGGACGGCGAGTATGTGCTCGAGGGTGACCTGACCCTCAAGGGCGTTACCAGGACCGTGCCGCTCAAGCTCGAGCTCCAGGGCTTCGGCCCGGACCCGTACGGCGGCTACCGGGCCGGCTTCACGGCGACCGGCGAGCTCAACAGGAGTGACTTCAACGTCAGCTTCAACGCTCCGATGGCCAACGGCGGCGTCGTGGTAAGCGACAAGATCCAGCTGCACCTCGAGATCGAGGCTGTCAGGGCCTGACCCCTCGGTGTCACCGAGCTGCTAGGGCAGCGGGCGCGCATCCCTGCGAGGGAGCGCGCCCGCTTAGTGGCGCGCCGTGGCCCACCGCTCGAGCAGCCCGGCCTCGCGGTCGGGAGCGAGGCCAACGCCGGGGCGAGCGGGCGCCGGCGCCGAGGCACGGATATCGGCCACCGTCTGCCGCAGCGGACGTGGCGCGAGGCCGGCGGCGAACGCCGCTGCCGGGCTTGCTGCACTCAGGTTCAGGCCCTCGCTGTCACCCTCGGCCCAGAGCGGCAGCGCCATGCCGTCCACGCCCTGATCGACCAGGAACTCACTATCAAGCCACACCAGGTCAGTGCCCGAAGGGGCTACCTCAGCTGCGATCTCTGCCAGCATCTGGCCGAATCCGAACGGTGGCGCCGGATTGACAGCATGGAATGTCCCGGTGATGGACCGCTCCAGCAGTGACACGATCCAGCTGCCCTGATCCCTGGCGTCGATCAGCTGAATCGGGTCGTCGGGATGGCCCGGCGCGAGCACCCGGCCGCCCCGGGCGAGCCGGTCTACCCACCAGGTGAAGCGGTAGCTGCGGTCATACGGGCCGATGACATACGTGGGCCGGATGATGCACGTGCCGGGACCGAACAGCTGCGTACTGGCTAGCTCGCAGGCGACCTTGAGGCCGCCGTAGTTCTCATTCGTGACCGCTGTCGCGTCGGGATCGCTGACCTCCGCCAGCGGGGCACTCTCGGGATAGTTCCACGGCACTGCTGGGCTGTAGGCGGACACGCTGGAGATGAAGACGTACCGGCCGCCACGGCCGTCCAGCGTGGCGGCCAGCGCGCGCACCTGCCGGGGGAAGTACGCGCAGACGTCAATCGTCGCGTCCCAGCGGGACTGCGCGAGCGCGGACATGTCCTCGTCCCGGTCTCCGTGCAGGTGCGTGGCCTGCGGGAACAGGCTGGTACCGGTCTGACCGCGGTGGAACAGGCTCACGTCGTGCCCGGCATCGATCGCCGCCTGGGCGATATGGCGGCCTACGAACGCAGTTCCGCCGATGATGAGAATGCGCATCAGCTGGCCGTGGCGAGCGCGGCGAGCTGCCCAGAGATAGTGCTGGCTGCCGGGTAGGTAAGGCCGACCAGCGTCACGTGCTTCCAGCGCAGCACTCCGCTCGCGTCGACGACGAACACCGACCGGCGCAGCCCGACGCCAGCCAGCGTGATGCCGTACCGCTTGGCGACACCTAGGTCCTCGTCCGCGAGCAGCGGGAACGCGAGGCCGAACTTTCGGGCGAACCCCTCGTGGCTGGCTAGGCCCTGCGGGCTGATCGCCCACACGGCCGCGCCGAACCCGGTAAAGGACTCCAGACCCGAGGTGTAGGAGCAGAGCTGCCGGGTGCAGACGGCGGTGTTGTCGCCGGGATAGAACGCGAGCACAAGCGGCTGACCTTGGTGCTGCGACAGCGTGAACTCGGACTGGCTCACTTCGGAGCCGGTTAGCTGGATGCCAGGAAGCGTAAAGTCGGGGGCAGCCTGGCCGATCTCGGGTGTCTGTGCCATGGTGCCAGGCTATGACGCGCGCGGGCCACCAGTAGCATGCGGCCATGTCGACCGAGCCGGGTGCGGACTACCGGCTGTACCGGGAGCTGGCCGGCTGGTGGCCGGTGATCTCGCCACCGGCCGAGTACGCCGGCGATGCCGCGGCCGTCGAGCACGAATTCGTCACCGCTGGAGTGCCCGTGCGCACGCTGCTCGACCTCGGCAGCGGCGGCGGTCACGTCGCCATGCACCTCCGGCGGAACCGGTCCGTTACGCTCGCGGACCTGTCAGCCGACATGCTCGCCGTGTCCCGGCAGCTCAACCCCGGCTGCGAGCACGTGCAGGGGGACATGCGCACGATCCGGCTTGGCCGGGAATTCGACGCGGTCCTGGTCCATGACGCAGTGGACTACGTGATCAGCCAGGACGACCTGGCGCTGGTCATCGGTACCGCGTTCGGGCACTGCAGGCCAGGAGGGATCGCCGTGTTCGCTCCCGACCACACCGCTGAGACATTCCGGCCCGGCACGGGGGCGGGCGGCGGCCACGACGGCGGCGGCCGTCAGGCCAGCTTCACTGAGCGGACGACCGATCCCGATCCCGGCGACGACTGGATCCTGGCCGAGTACGAATTCACGCTGCGCGACGCGGACGGCAGCGTGAGGATCCTGCCGGAGGCGCACCGGCTCAGCTCGTTCCGGCAGGCCACCTGGCTGGCGCTGCTGACGGCTGCCGGATTCAAAGCCCGGATGCGCGAGCTCTCGGTCCCTGGCCGGTCGCGGCGGGTGCTGTTCACCGGCCTGCGTCAGCCGATCGTGACGGCTGGCGGGCGAAGGCGACCGCCAGTCACCGATGGCGACCGCTAGCGGGCTGGTGTGAGCCTCAGTCCGGGCCGGATAGCGGGAGGCTCACCAGGAAGTGCGTGTCACCAGGGACTGACTGCACGCGCAGGTCGCCGTGATGGCGGCCGACGACTATGCGCCAGCAGATGTCCAGCCCGAGCCCGGTGCCCTGGCCTACCGGCTTGGTGGTGAAGAACGGCTCGAAGATCCGCTGCTGGATGTCGGCTGGCACGCCGGGTCCGGTATCACCGACGTCGACCAGAAACTGGTCGCGGTCGACTGCGGTCCTGATGGTCAGCGTGCCGTGCCCGGCCATGGCAGCGAGTGCGTTGTCGATCAGATTGGTCCAGACCTGGTTGAGCTCGCCGGGGAAGCACGGAATCGGCGGCAGGTCACGGCCGTAGTCGCGGACGACGGCGATCTCATCGCCGAGCTTGCCGCCCAGCATGGCGAGCGTGCTGTCCAGCAGCTCGTGGATGTTGACGACCTGATACGGCGCCCGGTCCATCTGCGAGTACTGCTTGGCTGCACCCACGAGCGCTGAGACGCGGGCGACCGAGTCGGTGATCTCGGTCAGCAGCAGCTCGGTCTCGATGCTGTCGGCCAGCCAGTGCACGCTGCGTTCGAGTGTGGTGGCGTCGACTGCGCCATTGTCGGCCGCGCGGGCGGCAGCGGCGGCCAGGTCATCGAGCTGACCGGTGCCGATGCCGGCCTGGACGAACGCGGGCGCCAGCTGCCAGCCATTTGCGACGTTGTGGTCGTCGAGCCAGTCCGTCAGGGCGTCCTCGAGATCGGCAGCCTCCAGCGGACCCGGCGCTGCCCGCTGCCCGGCCTCAAGATTGGCTTCATCGAGCAGCTTCACCAGTAGCTGCAGGACCTCATCGTCCTGCTTTCCGGCGGCGATCGCCGGGAGCTTGTGCCGCAGCTTAACGATGCGCTCCCGCAGTGTCGCCGTGGCGCGGACAGCAGCGGCTGCGGGGTTGTTGAGTTCATGGGTCAGCCCGGCCGTCAACGAGCCGAGAGCCAGCAGCCGCTCGCGCTGGCCGACGGCTTCCTGGGTGTTCCTGATGCCGAAGAACAAGCCCTCGAGCAGGTGCACCGCCATCGGGAACCAGTCGTTCATCAGCTCGGCGAACCGGTCGGCGTCGAGCACGAAGAAGCGCGACGGGCCGGTGGCGCGCATGGAGTTGAGGTACACGGGGGCAACCCGCTTGCCTAGGTATGCCTGGAACGCGCCGCCATACACGCCGGGCGCCGACGTCCGGCTCACCTCGATCTCGTCGTCGCCGATCCGCCGCGTCAGTACCACCGCGCCGGACAGCAGCACGTAGAACTTCTCGGCGGGCTCGCCCTCGCCATAGACGCGTCCCTGTTCGACCACTTCGACCCGGCCGTGCTCACACAGCCAGCCGAGCTGGTCGTCGGAGAGCTTCTCGAACAGGAAAAGACTGCGCAGCTCGTCAGCGCTGCACGCCGCCGCCGTCGTGCTCACAACACCTCCAGGTACCGGTGGACGAGCATGACCGCCATCGCGCCCTCGCCGACGGCGGACGCGACCCGCTTGGCCGACTGCGCCCGCACGTCGCCGGCCACGAACACGCCGGGCACGCTGGATTCCAGGTGATAGGGCGCCCGGTCGAGCGGCCAGGTCGATGGCAGTTTCCCGTTGACGAGCAGGTCCGGGCCGGCCAGTACGAAGCCGTGGTCGTCGCGGACCAGCACTCCGTCCAGCCAGTCGGTGAGCGGAGCGGCGCCGATGAACACGAACAGGTACTGAGCGTCGACCGTCTCCGTCGCACCCGTATCGGCGTCTCGCAGCGTGAGGCGCTCCAGATGATCAGTGCCGTGGGCCTCGACGACCTCCGTGCAGGCGCGCACGGTGATCTGCGGGATGCGCTCCACCTGCTCGATGAGGTAGTGCGACATGGACTTCTCCAGCGACTTTCCGCGTACCAGCAGCGTCACCTTGGCGCCGTGCCGGGCCAGGTACACCGCGGCCTGGCCGGCGGAGTTGGCCCCGCCCACGATGAAGACGTTCTGCTCGGCGCAGCTCGTTGCCTCGGTCAGGGCCGACCCGTAGTAGACGCCGCGGCCCGTCAGCTCTGCCAGGCCCGGAGCGTTGAGCTGCCGGTAGGCGACACCGGTGGACAGGATGACCGTGTGGCCGTCCACGCTGGTCCCGTCGGCGAACCGGACAGTCCGGGCTGAGCCGCTGACCTGGAGCCCGGTGACCTCACGGGTGGTAAGGATCTCGGCTCGGAACTTCGCGGCCTGCCGCCTGGCCCGGTCGGTCAGCTGGGACCCGGACACCCCGTCGGGGAAGCCGAGGTAATTCTCGATCCGAGAGCTCTGCCCGGCCTGGCCGCCGGTTGCCGTGCGCTCCACCAGCACGGTCCGCAGGCCCTCGGACGCTCCGTAGAGCGCAGCGCCCAGTCCGGCCGGGCCGCCCCCGACGACGATGAGATCGTAGAACCGCTCGGCCGGGGTGGTGGCAAGTCCGACGTTGCCGGCCAGTTCCGCATCGGATGGCTCGATCAGCGTCGTGCCATCCGCGGTAATGACGACCGGAAGTCGCTGGTCGTCGGTTCCCGCGGCGGTGAGCAGCCGCTGGCCTTCGACGTCGTCAGTGCTGTACCACCGGTAGGGGACCTGGTTGCGGGCGAGGAACTCGCGTACCTCCGACGAGCGGGCCGACCACCGGTGACCGATCACCTTGGGCTCCGGCACCGGACGGTGGTCTGCCGACAGCCACGCCGTGAGCAGATCATCGACCACCGGATAGAGCTTCTCTTCCGGCGGGTCCCACGGTTTGAGCAGGTAGTAGTCGAGGTCCACCACGTTGATGGCGTCGATGGCGGCGCCGGTGTCGGCGTACGCGGTGAGCAGCGCACGCCGGGCGGTCGGGTAGATGTCCATCGCCTGCTCGAGGAACTCGATCCCGTTCAGCTCGGGCATGCGGTAGTCGGCCAGGATCACGGCGACCAGGTCGCCGCGCAGCTTCATCTGCCGCAGCGCGTCCAGCGCGGCCGCGGCCGACTCCGCTCGCACGATCCGGTGCTGCTCGCCGTACTTGCGGCGCAGGTCCCGCGCCACGGCACGGGAGACATCCGGGTCATCATCGACGGTCAGGATCGCCGACCTGGGCTGTGCGGCTGCGCGCTCCATGTGGCCATCGTAAGGACCCGGGTGGGAGGCTCGCCCCACCGCGGCGTCCCGGCGTCAGGCAGCGGGGCGGACGAACCCCCGTTACGCTCTCAAAGGCCGCTATCCGGACCGGCTGCGCCACGGCTGCGCCACGGCTGCGCCCCGGCTGCGCCCCGGCTGGCTGCCGGCCCCGTGCAACACTGTGACCGTGGCCGAAGCCGAGGTCGTGCGCGACCTGAGGTCCCGCGGCATCAGCGAGGTCGACACCGCCCCGCGACGGCTAGCCGAGTATTCCAGCGACGCCTCCCTGTACCGGGTGCTGCCAGCGGCGGTAGCGTTCCCGCGCTCGCCCGAGGAGATCGCGGTGATCCTCGGGACCTGCCGCGATCACCGGGTTCCCCTGACGATGCGCGGCGCCGGCACGTCGATCGCGGGCAACGCGGTCGGGCCCGGTGTCGTGCTCGATGTGTCCCGGTATCTCACCCGCATCATCGCCGTCGATCCGGACGCGCGGACCGCGGTCGTGGAACCGGGCGTCGTCCTTGATGACCTGCAGCGCGTCGCGGCGCGGCACGGCCTGCGGTTCGGGCCCGATCCGTCCACGCACAGCCGGTGCACTCTCGGGGGGATGATCGGCAACAACGCCTGCGGCTCGCGGGCGCTCGGCTACGGCCGGACGGCCGACAACGTTCTCGCGCTGACGGTGCTGACCGGCGGCGGCGAGTGGCTCGACACCACCGGGACGCCCGTCCGGGCAGGTGCGGCCGCCGTCGGCTCCCCGGCGCTGGCCGGGCTCCGGGAGGTCGCCACCGGCAACCTGAGCGTGCTGCGGACCGAGCTGGGCCGGTTTCCCCGGCAGGTGTCCGGTTACTCCCTGGAGCACCTGCTGCCCGAGCGCGGCTTCGACGTGGCGAAGGCCCTCGTCGGCACGGAAGGGACCTGCGCGATCACGGCGAGGGCGACGCTCCGGCTGGTCCCGGCGCCCGCCCGCACCGCCCTGGTTGTGCTGGGATACGACACCCTCGCCGATGCGGCGGACGCGGCGCCAGCGCTGCTGCCGCTGCAGCCCGCGGCGATCGAGGGGCTCGACGCGCGGATCATCGATCTGGTGCGGGCCGAGCCCGCCGCAGCCGGCATGCTCGGCGCACCATCTCGGCCAGGCCGGTCCCAGCTGCCGGACTTGCCGGACGGCGGCGGCCTGCTCCTGATCGAGGTCGGCGGGGTGAGCGAAGCCGACGCCGCCGTCGCGGCGCGCCAGGTCGTGGCGGCGGCCGGCGCACGTGCCGCACTGATCGCCGCAGACCTGCGCCACGCCGCGGCAATCTGGCGGGTCAGGGAAGACGGCGCTGGCCTCGTGGCCCGCCCGGCGGGCGGACACGCGCATCACGCGGGCTGGGAGGACGCTGCCGTGCCGCCGGAACGGCTGGGCAGCTATCTGCGCGGTTTTGCAGCCCTGACCGCCGAGTACGGCCTGCACGGCCTGCCATACGGGCATTTCGGTGACGGCTGCGTTCATGTCCGCCTCGATTTCCGGTTCGAGAAGCCGGGCGGACGGCAGGCCTTCCGCCGGTTCCTGCTGGACGCCGCGGACCTGGTGGCCGCGCACGGCGGCTCGATGTCGGGGGAGCACGGTGACGGACGGGCGCGGTCGGAGCTGCTGCCACGGATGTACTCGGCGCAGGCACTGGCGGCCTTCGGCGCGGTCAAGACCGTGCTCGATCCGGGCAACGTGCTCAATCCCGGCGTTATCGTCGCACCCCTGCCGGTTGACGCGGACCTGCGGCCGGTGCGCCCGCATGCCTACCGGGCGGGCCTGGCGTTCCGGTATGAAGACGACGAGGGCGACCTCGGCCGTGCCGTCAGCCGGTGCACCGGGGTCGGCAAGTGCCGCGCCGACCTCACCGCTGCAGGCGGCGTCATGTGCCCGTCGTACCTGGCCACGAGGGACGAGAAGGATTCCACCCGGGCCCGCGCCAGGGTGCTGCAGGAACTGGTGAGCGGCGCGATTCCGGGCCGCTGGCGCGCGGCCGAGGTCGCGCAGTCGCTGGACCTGTGCCTGGCCTGCAAGGCCTGCTCGGCCGACTGCCCGACCGGCACGGACATGGCGACCTACAAGGCCGAGGCGCTCCATCAGCGCTACCGCGGCAGGTTGCGCCCGCCCGCTCATTACGCCCTCGGCTGGCTGCCACGCTGGGCTGCCATCGCCGCCCGCGCGCCGCGCCTGGCTAACGCGCTGCTCGGTGCGGCCAGGCTGGCGCCGCTCGGCGCGCGGCTCGCTGGCGTAGACCCGCGCCGCGCCCGCGCCCTGCCCCGACTCGCGCCGACGACGTTTCGCGAGTGGTTCGCCGGGCGTCACGGCCATGCGCAGCGCGGCGGTCACCCGGTCGTCCTCTGGGCTGACACGTTCACGAACTACTTCACGCCGCACGTGGGGATGGCCGCCGTCGCGGTGCTCGAGGCGGCCGGATACTCGGTAACACTGTCGCGAGCCGGCGACTGCTGCGGCCTGACCTGGATCTCGACCGGCCAGCTCGGTACCGCCCGGGCGGTCATGACCCGGGCGCTGGCCGGCCTGGCGCCGCACGTGGCGAACGGTACGCCGGTCGTCGGCCTCGAGCCGTCCTGCGTCGCCGCGTTCCGAGGCGACGCGGCCGGGCTGGCGGAGACTTCCGTGGCCGCCGCGGGTGCGTCAGTACGCACCCTGGCTGAGCTGCTGACGGCGACGCCAGGCTGGCAGCCGCCAGCTCACCTGAACGGAACGCGGGCGGTCGCGCAGCCGCACTGCCACCACCACGCGGTCCTCGGCTGGGACACCGACGCGGCGCTGCTGGCCGGGGCGGGCGCCGTGGTGGACCGGGTCGGCGGCTGCTGCGGACTGGCGGGCAACTTCGGCATGGAGCGCGGGCACTACGAGGTGAGCGTGGCCGTCGCGCGCACGGCTCTCCTCCCGGCGCTCGCCGGCGTTCCGGAGGGGAACGGGGTCGTCCTGGCCGACGGTTTTTCCTGCCGGACGCAGATAGGCCAGCTGACGGCGCGCCGCGCTTACCACCTCGCGGAGCTGCTCGCCGGGCCGCGGTGCTAGCTCAGGGGGACGACCCCCCGAAGCCCCCTGCTGCCGGCGCGGCCCGTTAGCTGCTCAGCAGCCGCGAGGTGAACCGGGCGCCCGGGTGCGCGGCCGCGAGCGTCTCGGTCAGGTCCTGGCCTGCTGCCGTGAGTCCGGCCGGGCCGAGCGCGGCGAGGCCGTCCAGGACGAACAGAGCTGTCACCGTCGCGTGGGTGATCCTCGTGCGGACGCACTGACGCCAGTTCCAGCATCGGCAGGTCACGCCTCCGTCGTCGCGCCAGATCACTTCGCCGCGCTCCGGCTGCTCCAGCACCGGCTCGCCGTCCCGCACGGTGTCGAATGACTCGTCGCCGACGGCGCGGACCAGCCGGGCCGGGCCCTGGTACCGGGCGAGGTCCTCGCCGCCTACCGGAATCAGCCTCCGCACCGAAACCGCGTTGTAGACGTCGGTGATGCGGTCGATCCGCGGCAGCCCGCCGGCTACCCGGCGCAGCAGCGCCTCGACGCTCGGGCGGGTGCGGCTTGGCCGCGCCCCGAAGGACTGGTAAGCCGCCCGCCAGTCGGCGACCGGAGCCAGATCCGCTGGTGCGCACCCGCCGAGGGCGCCGACGGCCGCTTCCTCAGCCGTGTGCAGCAGCTTGTCGGTGGCCTCGTCGGTCGGGCCGGGCGTCAGTCCGTTTCCGACGATCAGGAGCGCGGCGTAGTCCGGACGGAGTGCGACGACGGCATCGTCGATGTGCGCCTTGGCGAGCCAGGCAGCCGGGTCCGCGCTCATGCCGGTCATCGCGGCAAGTCTGCCAGTCCTGCTCGCGCCGTCAGGCCACCGGCACCGCGACGGCCCGCTTCCCGTACAGCTCGGATGCCCGCCAGCAGTACCAGGCCACGATGCTGCGGTAGGGGTGGTAGGGCTCGCCGAGCGTCTCGAGCTGCTTCGGCGAGGGAGTCGGGATATCCCACGCCAGGCCGTAGCCGCGGCGGACGCCGAGGTCACCCGTCGGCCACACGTCGAGCCGGCGCAGCTGGAACATCAGGAACATCTCCGCTGTCCACCGCCCGATGCCGCGCACGCTGGAGAGCTGCGTCACGATTTCGTCATCGCTCAGCCGGGCGATCCGGCGTGGTTCGAGCGCTACGGTGCCCTCGAGCACCTTGGCGGACAGGTCGCGCAGCGACGCGGCCTTGGCTCCTGACAGCCCGGCGCCGCGCAGTGCCTCGTCCGGGAGTGCCAGCAGCCGCTCCGGCGTGACCTCCCCGTCGAGAGCGGCGAGGAGGCGACCGTGAATGGACCGTGCCGCCGGACCCGCAAGCTGCTGGTAGGTGATGGCCCTGACGAGCGTGCCCAGGTGAGTCTCGTGCGAGGCCGGGATCGAGGGCGGGCCCGCGTCGGCCAGCAGCCTGGCGATGACCGGATCACGCTCGGCTAGCTGCCGTGCTGCCTCGCCTGGGGTCGTCTTGCGCGCTCGCGAGGGTGTATCACTGACCATGACTCCTGGTTTATCAGCAGGCACCGTCATTCTGTTCAGCACACGGTCACAGGCCGAGCTGGCGGAGCGCGCGCTCGGCGAGCCGGAACTTCTGCACCTTCCCTGATGCGGTCAGCGGCAGGTCTTCGGGCCTGACGCTCAGCACGTATGCGGGCACCTTGAACCGCGCCAGCTCGGCGCGGCACTGTGCGAGGATCTCCTCCGGGTTCGGGTCAGCACCGCCCGCTGGCACCACCCAGGCGCAGCCCACCTCGCCCATGCGGGCGTCGGGGACGCCGACAACGAACGCCTGCACGATATCCGGCTGCTGGCTCAGGAACGCCTCGATCTCGGCGGGCATCACGAGCTCGCCACCGCATTTGTAGATGTCCTTGGCCCGCCCGGTCAGCACCAGGGCGCCGTCGGGCCGCACGTAGCCAAGGTCACCGGAAAGCAGCCAGCCACCCGGCAGGAGGGCCGCCGCGGTGGCCTCCGGCTGCTGGAAGTAGCCAGGCGTGACGATGGCCCCGCGGGCGGCCAGTTCACCCTCGGCGCCCAGCGGGAGATCTTCGCCAGTGATGGGGTCGACAGTCTTGTACTCGACGACCCGCCAGTCCATGCTGGGGTCGCCGGCGATGCCGCCCGGTTTGGGATACCCGACAGTCTGCTCGAGGTCGTCCACCGGCCCGCCCGGCAGCGTGAAGGTGCTCGCCGCTGACGTCTCGGTCATCCCGTAGGCGGTGACGAGCTGCTCCGCCCCGAGCAGCTTTGCTAGCTCGGCCCACAGGCTGGCTGGCGCCGCAGACGCGGCCGACATCACCGAGTGCAGGCTGGACAGGTCGGCGCGTGAGGTGCGTGCCGCGCCGACCACGGCCAGGCTCATGGTCGGCACGAACAGCGCCTCGCCGACCTCGTGCTGCTCGATCGCCGTCAGGGTCGCCACCGGGTCGAAGGCCGCCTGCACGACGGTGGTGCCGGCCACGAACATCGCGGCTATCAGTCCCTCGATGTAAGCGAAGCAGTGGTTGAGCGGAAGCGCGAACAGGATGCGTCGGCCGTCCTCGAACGCCCGCGCGTACGCCGAGCCGTAGGCGCTGCGCAGCTCCATGTCGTGCGTGTACTGGACGCCCTTGGGCACGCCGGTGGTACCAGAGGTGTAGAAGATGGTGGACAGGTCACCGGGGCGGGCTGCTGCAGCCCGGCTCCCGAGCTCGGCGTCGAGAGCCGCATCCGGTTCTCGCTCGATCTGCCGGAACGTGATCGCCGCAGGCCGCTGTGAGTCGCTTCCCGGCTCGGGCACCGTCACGATCAGCCGCAGGTCGGGGAACGCCTGCTGACCGCCGGGCCGATCCCAGCCCGGCGCGATCTCATCCAGCCCCGCCAAGGCGTCGACTTCCCGGAACGCTTCCATAGTGATGAGCGCGCTGGCCCCCGACAGCGTCAGCAGCTGGGCAAGCTCACGAGCGTGCAGCCGGAAGCTGATCGGGACCGCCACCGCTCCCGCTCTGGCCGCTGCGAACCTGGCCGCGATCATCTCCGCGCCGTTGGGCAGAAACAGCCCGATCCGGTCGCCGGGCCGCACGCCGCCAGCCACCAGGCCGCGGGCCAGGCGAGTCGACCAGTCGGCCAGTTCGGCGTAGGTGAGCGTGCAGTGCTCGGTGATCACGAACGGCCGGTCGGGATACTGCGCCGCCACCGAGTCGAGCATCGCCCCTACCGGGCGCGACCGCCACGGCCGGTGCCGTGCCTCGAGCGCGGCGCGGCGGGCTTCGACCTGCTCAGCCAGTGATTCCATGGCGGGCACCTCCGGAGGTGTGACGGCCTAGGTCCGGCATATCAGACCGTTCGGCCAGCCCGCCAGCACGACCGCAGTGCAGCGCTACCAGCGGCCGCGGTGCTCCGGCACCGCCAGGACGAGCGGCAGCGCGACGATGAGGATGCCGGCAAAGACCAGGAAGATACGTGCCTGCGCTAGTCCCGGGTCCGAACTGCGGGCAACGATGGCCGCAGTGATGGACACCGCGCTGATGGCCCCGGCCTGACGGAACATGCCCCGCAGCCCGGCGACCGCAGCCGCCTGCTCGGGCGCGAGCTGGAGCGTCGCGTTGTTGGCCGCAGGCGTGCACAAGCCCATTCCGATGCCGCAGATAGCGGTACCGACTGCGAGCCACGCATAGGTGGTCAGCCAGTGCGGGCTCGATGCCGTGGCGGCCATCCCGGCGGCGCAGAGCACGAACCCCGCTGCAATGGGCCACCGGTAGCCGGTGCGGCGCAGCATCCAGACCGACATCGCCGCTACTCCGATCATGCCGGTCGCGCGTGCGGTCAGCAGCGTGCCGGCCGGCAATGCGGCGAGGTGGAACCGGGTCTCGGCGTACAGGGGCACCAGTGGCCCGAACCCGATGACGGCACTTCCGAACAGGAAGTTCAGCAGGTTCATGACGCCGAAGCCGCGACCGGTCAGGAAGCGCAGCGAGACGAACGGCGACGCTGCCCGGGCCGAGTGCCGGACGAACGACACCGCTGCCGCCGCCGCGACGCTGACCGGTAGCAGGAAATACCAGCTCAGCGGGTCGCTGCGGGATCCGCCGAGATAGCCGACGGCGAGCATCGCCGACAGCAGCGTGATGCCGAGCAGCACGAGGCCGCGAATGTCCAGGTGCGGATCGCGGCGCTGCGGAATGTGAGGGATGACGACCGCGCCGAGCGCGAGCAGGACAAGGCCGATGGGGATGTTGACCAGGAAGATAACGCGCCAGGACCAGTACGTGACGACGACCCCGCCGAGCACAGGCCCGACGATGCCGCCCATGGGGAAGATGCTGGAGAACAGTCCGAGCGCCCGGTCCCGGCCCGTGCCGAACCGCTCCGCGATGATACCGGTCGCGGACGGCATGAACGCGCCGCCGCCGAGCGCCTGGATCGCCCGGAGCACGATGAGCAGGTAGATGTTGTTGGCCAGCCCGCAGCACAGCGAGGCTGTCGTGAACAAGACGACAGCGCCGAGGAAGATCTTTTTCCGGCCGTACTGGTCGCCGAACTTCCCGGCGACCGGCATGACCAGAACCTGGCCGAGGGCGTAGACCGTGATGGTCCAGCTGCTCCAGTTGACCTGAGCGTGCAGATCGCGCTGGATCGACGGCAGCGCGGTCGCCACGATGGTCTGGTCGACCGACGCCATGAACAGCGCGATGGACACGGTCGCGAACAAGATGAGTCGCCCGCGAGCCGGCGTACCGGCAGCGTGATCGCGAGCGGCGTCGGCATGCGCAACTTGTCCAGCCACTGTGCGGTAACACTACACTGCTTGCCGGCAGGCAACTAGTTAGGGATGACACGGCCTCCCGCTGCGCGCAGGCACGACGGGAAGCAAGCCGCGGCCGTTCCGCAGGCTCCGGTGCCCGCGGAACGGCCCCGCCCCCCACCGGCGGTCAGGCCTTGGCTGCGCTCCAGGAGCCGTTGCCGCCCCCGTTTGCGATCTGCCAGCTACCGGACATGGAGCTGCCGGATACCGACCCGGAGTAGGTGATCTTGGTTGATCCGACGGTGCCGAACTGGATCGAGCTGCCGTTCACAGTGCCGTTAATCGGTACAGAGCCTCCCAGGCTCGACACATCGATGGTGCCGCTTAGTGTCGAGTTCGACTGCTGCCAGGTCAGCTTGAAGGTGCCGGTGAAGGAGCCGCTGTACTGGCCGTTCCAGGTGCCCGACAGTGCAGTGCCTGCCGTTGTCGCCGCCGCGGCCGGCTGTGACGTGCTCGTTGTCGCGGCGGGAGCGGCGGGGTGCGTCGTTGATGTTGTCGTCTTGGCGGGGCTGGCCGTGCTGCACGCGGCGATCAGGAGCACCGCGCCCGGCGCGACAATGAGGGCGATCTTGGTACGCGACATTGCTAGTCCTCCCCAGAAATGGTCCGAACGCTCCCGACTATCCGGACCGGGCTTTCGCTTGCCTGAAGGCCGGCTTAAGGTGGCCGGCCCGCCCGGAGCAGTTATGGCAGGCGGCTCACCGCAGTGCGGGCACTGGCGGTGAGGGCAGCCGTCGTGGGCGCCTGGCCGCCCGTCACCTCGTCGACCAGGTAGATGGCCGACGTCCCCTGGCGGCCTCTAACACGTCCACCATGAACACGTTCTTGGTGGCCGAGCCGTAGACGCAGGTCTTGCCGGGCCCGATAGCCCGTTCGGTGCCGGGGCCGTACGACGCCCCGGTGAGCGCCGAAGCCTCCGGCGGCGTCACGAGCTGGCAGGGATCGGTCGTTGTCGCGATGGCCGGCTGTTGTGGGCCCGTCGCGGCGTGCGTCGTTGAATGTAGTCGTCCTAGCGGGGCCGGCCGTACTGCACGCGGCGAGCAGGAGCAGCGCGCCCGGCCCAACTAATAGGGAGATCTTGGTACGCGACATCATTAACCCTTCCCGGAGTAAGGTCCGCATGCCCCGACTATCCAGGCCGGGTTTTGGCTCGCCTGAAAGCCGGCTTAAGGCCGACGGTCGGCCGCGTCCGTCAGGGCGACCGGCACGACGCCGAGCTCCTTCATGCGCCGGGCGTACGCGGCGTAGTACCGGCGAGCCTCCCCGTGGCGCCGGAGCGTGAGCTGACTGGCGACGAGCGCCAGCCATGCGTCCTCGTCGTAGGGCTCGCGTTCCAGCAGCTGAGCGAGGTACTGTCCGGTGGCCTCGTCATCGTCGCGGTCTGCCGCAAGCCGCGCCAGCTGGCGCAGGACCGCAAGCAGCCTGGATCGTGCTTCCTCGCGGACCTCGACCGCCCAGTCCTCGTACAGGTCCTCCTCGAGGAAGTCGCCGGCGTACAGCTGCCGGGCGCGCCGAAGCGGTCCTTCCGCCGCGTCACGCTCACCCTGAGCCATGAGCTCGCTGGCCCGGTCGCTGATGCGGAGGAACTCGATGAGGTCGATGGAGACGCGGTCAGTCCGCAGCGCGATGGTCCGCGCGTCGGACACCACGTAGTAATCGGCAGGATGCCGCCGCTGCGGATCAAGGACCTTGCGGATGGTGCTGAGCGCTACCGACAGCCGGTTGCCCACCGCTTCGGGCGCTTCATCCGGCCACATCGCCTCGGCGGCGGCCTCGCGCGTGAGCGGCCGGCCCCTCCGGGCAACGAGCACCTTCAGCAGATCTCGTGCCTTGCGGGACTGCCATGCGGCCAGCGGCACCGGCTCGCCCGCATGAATGACAGCGAACCGCCCGAGGGCCAGCACGGCTATCTCGTGCGCGCCGCCGGACGCCGCTGCCAGCAGGCCGGGAACGCCCAGGTCGGACGCGACTCCCATCGCGCCGATGTTCTGCCGGATAGCATCCGCCGTGTGCTGATCGTCGGTGAGGATCGCGAGCGCGAGACGAGCGCGGGCGGAGGCGATCGGGTTGCCCACGTCGTCCCACAGGGCGATCGCCGAGCGGAGCCGCCCCTCGCCAGCCTCTCCTGCGGCGCCGCCCTGAAGCTCGAGCGACTCGGCCAGTGCAGCCCGGTCGCCGGTGGCCCGGGCCTGTGCCTCAGCCTGCCGGGCGAGCACGTCCGCGGCCAGGCTGTCCCGGCCGCGTAGTTCCACTTCTGCGGCAGCGCAGAGAGCAGCGGCGCGCTCCAGGCCGGTAGCCCTCGCGAGCGCGTCGGCCACGGCCTTGCGCGCCGCCGCCAGATCTTCCTCGGCGAGAACCCTGGCGAGCCCGCAGAGCGCGGAGACCAGCGTGTGGGCGTCGTCTCCCGCTTCCGCCAGGGCCAGCGCGCGCTCGAATGAGCTGCGGGCCCGGACCAGATCGCCGCGCTGCCGGTACAGCTCCCCGGACAGCACCTGGGGGATGGCGGCGAGCAGTGTCCCGAGCGCCGCGCAGATCGCGTCCGCGTCCGCGATCGCGGCGCCCGCTTCGCCGAGCTGGCCGAGCCGCAGGTGCGCCTCGGCCTTGTTGGTCAGTGCCAGCGCGGCGAAGAACCGGTGACCCGCCCCCGTCTGCAGCGCGAGTTCGGCTTCGGCGATCGCGCGCGGGTAGTCGCCGTTCTCGAGCGCCCGCGAGCTCAGGTTGGCGTGGATCCGGGCGAGCTGAACCTCGTCGCGGCCGTCGCGTGCCGCCACGAGCGCCAGGCGATACTCCCGC
Source organism: uncultured Actinomycetota bacterium (assembly GCA_963718765.1). Classification (GTDB taxonomy): domain Bacteria; phylum Actinomycetota; class Actinomycetes; order Streptosporangiales; family Streptosporangiaceae; genus JAJYUU01. The sequence goes on along the minus strand of CAVQZV010000010.1, from coordinate 144,293 downwards.
TCGTTGCGCTCCCGCTCGCCGCGACTGGCTGCGGCCAGCGCGAGCGCGACATGGGCGGCTGCTACGGCGCATGCATCGCCGCTGCTGGTCGCCTGATGCAGCGCGTTCCGCGCGAGGTCGTCGGCGGTCTCAACAAGTCCCTGGCTCCAGAACGTCGTGCTCAGCCAGGCCGACACCATCGCGTCGTCAGCACCGTGCCGGGACGGGTCGTGAGCAGCCTGCAGCGTGGTAGCGGCCGCGGCCGAGTCCCCGCGCAGGTAGAGGAGCACGCCGTAACGCCACGCGACACCGGCAGGCAGTGGTTCAGGTCCACGGGCTCGCTCGACCCGGGAGAAGAGATCGATCGCGGCATCCCATTGCCCGGTCGCCTGCAGCGCTTCCGCCAGCACCACATCGAGGCCGGGGTCGCCGCCGGTGCCGTGGGCGCGCAGCACGTCTATGACGCGAGCCGCCGCGCCGTGCCTGACGAGCGCCGGCCCAAGGCGGCTCAGGAACGACCGCGCGGCATCCGTTCCGCCCGCGGCGTGGCATTCGAGAGCCTCCTCCAGCCGGGCGTTTTCCTCTAGCCAGCTGGCAATCTGCTCGCGGAGCCTCGCTGACTCCGCCGGTCCGCCAAGCGTGGCAACCGCGTCGGTCAGCACCGGCGAGAGCCGGTATAAGCCAGGATCGCCCGCCTCGACGAGCAGCCCGCGCTCCCGCAGGCTGACGAGGTCGTCGGAGGTGCCCGGTACCCCGGCACCGCCGAGCAGGCCGGCGTCGGTCCGCGGGGCGAGCGACGCGACCAGCAAGACTTGCTGCGCGGGAGGCTGCTCGTCGGCGATGAGATCGGTCGCGAACGAGCGCCACAGATGGCCCTGGCCGCGGCGCAGCCGGTCGAGGGCACCGGCCTGATCGCCAGGATCGAGGCGGTCCAGGCGGTCCATCAGCAGTTGCAGCGCGGCCGGCCAGCCCGCCGTCAGCGACCAGCAGTCGCGCGCGAGGGGCACGGCGCCCTCGCCGAGCCTCATCTCGACGAGCTCGGCAGTCTCGGCCATCGTGAAACTCAGGTCCGGCGCGGCGACTTCGAGGAGTTCACCCCGGCCCTGCGCGCCGCTCAGGCCGAGCTGTGGCAGGGTACGGCCGGAAAGCACGAGGTGCAGGCACGGCGGCGCCTCGAGCGCCAGCACCCGCAGCAGGTGACTCGCGGCCTCGTCAGTGGCGGCGTGCTCCGTCCCGTCGAGAATGAGGAGCAGGTCGGCCGGGAGCGCCTCGGCGAGCTCACACAACTGCGCGGCGCATCGTTCCGCCAGGACGATCCGATCGTCGGAACCGGTTGCCGCGGCGATCGCCGAGCGCGCAGGGACGGGCGCATCACCGAGGGCGGCGGCGATGCGGGCCGACAGCGACTCCGCCTGAGCATCGGCGGGCCTGAGCCGGACCCAGCGGGCCGTACCAGCGGCGTCGAACTCGGCCAGGGCGCTGGTTTTGCCGTAGCCAGCGCCGGCCACCACGAGTGTCGCTCGCCGGCTGCTGGCGGGGGACAGCAGTCGCATGACACGAGGCCGGGTGACCGTGCCGTGGCCGCGCGCGCTTCCCGGCGGGGGGCCGGAGGGCGCGGCGTTCACCAGGGGAGTCTAAATGCCAGGTCTTCTTACCGGAAATGGCATTGCTGAGCGATTTTGCGGATTACGCACTGCTTGCCGGCAGGCAACTAGTTCCGGACGGTAGGATCTCGGCATGGACGATGAGGGCGCGATCAGGCTCCGCGGGGTCATCTCCAAGCTGGCGCGTCAGCTCAACGCCTCCTCCACCGGCGAGGGACTGACGCCGTCGCAGGCGTCGGTCCTCGGCCTCATCGTGGCGCGCGGGCCGCTCGGCCTGACCGAGCTGGGTGAGCTGGAGGGGATCAATCCCACGATGCTGTCACGGGTGATCGGCCGCCTCGTCGAGATGAAACTAATCACCCGGACGCCGGACCCGTCCGACCTGCGCAGCGTGTCGGTGGTGAGCACGGCGGCGGGTGGCCGCGTCGACAAGAAGATCAAGGCACGCCGCGCGGCAGGCTTGTCTCAGTGCGTGGAGCTGCTACCCCCTGACCAGGTGGCCGTGCTTACCGAGGCGATGCCAGCCCTGGAGAACCTGGCTGAGACCATGCGGCAGCAGGGCCGACCCGGCGCTGCCCAGCCGGCCCACCCGCGCTCGTGATGGCGTCGTTCCGGCAGGCCACTACCGCGGATGTGGCAGCGATCGTGCAGCTGGTTGAGTCGGCCTACCGCGGTGAAGCCAGCAAGACAGGCTGGACGACAGAGGCGGACCTTCTCGACGGCCAGCGCACGGACGCCGAGGCGGTAGCCGAGATGCTTCGCGATCCGGTCAGCACGGTGCTGCTGGCCGAGGATGCCGGGCAGCTGGTCGGCTGCTGTCGGCTCGAGCGGCGGGCGGGCGGGGAGGCCTACTTCGGCATGTTCTCGGTTCAGCCACTGCGGCAGGGCGAAGGCGTTGGCCACCAGCTGCTGGCCGAGGCGGAGCGCATGGCGCGCGATGACTGGGCCGCGACGGCGATGATCATGACCGTGATCGCGCAGCGCGCCGAGCTGATCGCGTGGTATCAGCGGCGCGGATACCGCCGGACCGGCGAGACCGAGCCCTTCCCGTACGGGAACGAGCGTTATGGCGTTCCGCGGCGGCCGGACCTCGTTTTCGCGGTCCTAGCCAAGCCGCTGGCGCGCTGATTTTGACCCGGTGCGGTGCCGCCGCTGGCGAGTTATGCTGAGCCCGAGCCCCGGCCGCATGACGTCGGGGCTCACCAGTTGCGCGGGGGCGGGCGCTACTTGCGCGCCACCCCGGCCCAGACCGAGAACGTCTCGTGGGTCTCGGCCGCCGGGCGCCATTGCTGGATCTGGACGAGCCCGGGTTCGGTCAGCTCCAGCCCGTCGAAGAACCGCAGCACCTGGGCGCGGGTGCGCGGGGTGTACTGCTGGTAGCTCAGGGGCTTGAGCCGATCGACGATGTCGGCCGCCTTCTCCGGCTCGATGTCGGACGCCGGGTGCGAAATGGACAGGTAGCTGCCAGGGGGCACGGCGTTCAAGAACCGGGTCACGATCGCGTGCGGGTCGTCGGACTCGGGAATGGCGTGCAGGGTCATATGCACGGTGACAGCTACCGGCTGGCCGAAGTCCAGCGTCTCGGCGGCACCGGTCAGAACCTTGGTCACGTCCCGAAGATCCGAGTCCACGTAGTCGGTGGCACCCTCCGAGCCACTGGTAAGCAGGGCACGGGCGTGGGCCAGGACGACCGGATCGTAGTCGACGTAGACAACCCGGCTGTCCGGCGCAATCTCCTGCGCCACCTCGTGCGTGTTACCCGCCGTCGGGATGCCGGTGCCGATGTCGAGGAACTGCCGAATGCCCGCCTCGCCGGCCAGGAATCGCACCGCGCGGCGCAAGAAGGCCCGGTTAGCTCGCATGAGCTCGACCATTGCCGGATATGCCTCGATCATCGCCTCGGCGGCCTTGCGGTCGGCGGCGAAGTTGTCCTGGCCTCCGAGCAGGTAATCGGCAATGCGCGCCTGGTGAGCTACCGACGTGTCGAAGGCTGCGTGCTCTGCGGTCATTCGTGCTCGTCTCGTCTGCCATTGTCATCACGGCCATGCTCCGCATCAGGACAATGGCGATCATACTGTCGCGGGACAGCGGCCAGCTGTCCGAGCGAAGTCAATTCCACTGCCATTGCCGCCGCGTGGAATCGTCCAGGTGGTTTAGGATCCGGGGGCCCACCGACCCGGTCGAGGGGTTAACCACGTCGAAGAAGCCGTCCGCGGCGTACAGGCCGGGTACAGGCGGCAGCCCTGCACCTTCTACGCCGTAGGTGTTGAAAGCGCCGGTGTCATCCGCCGAACTCGACGCTGACAGGCCCCTAGAGCCGGACGGCCCTGCGGCGCGGTCCGAGCGGCGGCGCACAATGGTGGCGTGCAGAGCGAAGCTGACGGCGCACCGATAGTCATCATCGGCGGTGGTATGGCAGGCGGCAACGCCGCCGTAGCCCTCCGGGAGGAGGGGTTCCGCGGCCGGGTCGTGATCATCACCAAGGAACCCGGCGTCCCGTTCGGGCGTCCTCCGTTGTCGAAAACGTACCTGCGGTCTGAGGAGCGTCTCGAGGACTGGTACGTCCGGCCTGCCAGCTGGTATCCCGATCACGACGTCGAGCTTCTGACGAGGACCCAGGTATCAGCCGTGGACACTACGGCCCGCACCGTCGCCCTCGAGCCTGGCCGGGAGCTGCGGTATCAGAAGCTCTTGCTCGCAACGGGAGGACGGAACCGCCGTCTGGAGATTCCGGGCGCACAGCTGGCCGGGATCCACTACCTGCGGACAGTCGCCGAGTGCGACGCGATCAAGGCGGAGGTCGCGCCGAGCCGGCGTGCGGTGGTGGTGGGCATGGGCTTCATCGGGTGCGAGGTCGCAGCGTCACTGACCCAGCTAGGGGTGCAGGTGACGACCGCGCTGCCCGGCCGGGTGCCGCTGGAGAAGGTGCTGGGCAGTGAGGTCGGCACGCTCGTCGCCGGATTTCACCGCGCGAACGGCGTCGAGGTGCTGGCCGGAGAGCAGGTTGTCGGGTTCGAGGGTGCCGATCGCGTGACGGCGGTCGTGACAGCCTCGGGCAAGCGGGCCGCCTGTGACTTCGTCGTCGTCGGCGTCGGGATAGCCGTCGAGATTCCGCCCATGACCGGCGCGCCGGTCGCGGTGTCGAGCGGGGTTCTCGCTGACGAGTGCTGCCGGACCAGCGCGGCCGAGGTGTACGCGGCAGGCGACGTAGCGAACCAGCTGCACCCCCTGTTCGGGCGGGTCAGGGTCGAGCACTACAACAACGCCGAAAAGCAGGGAGCAGCGGCAGGCAGGTCGATGCTCGGCTCGGATGCTCCCTATGACTACGTGCACACGTTCTGGTCCGATCAGTACGAGCACAAGATCGAGTACGTCGGTCACGCGGCGAAGTGGGACGAGTTCGTCGTCCGCGGCAGCATCGAGGACGGCCGCTAATCGGGTTCTACCTGGTAGATGGTGTCGTGCAGGCGGCAGTCGGCGTGGACCGGGGTGGTGACCCGGAGCTGGACGCCGACAGCGAGATGGCCGCCTCCGCCCGGCTCGTGGCCCGGCGCGCCCGGCCAGCTCGCGGCGTTCTTGACGACCAGCGCGTGGACCTGTGGTCCCTCGCCCGCGAGGCGTGACTGCTGCGGTCAGGCGTTGGAGAACAGCGGGATGTTTGCGCCGCTTGCCGGGGTGAGCGGGCTGTCAAGAAGCGCGACGATCAGGTCCGCGACATCGCCTGGCGTCAGGCCGGGCCGCAGCGCAGGGTTTGCCCGCCGCAGCATCTCCGTGTCGACGGCGCCCGGGCTGATGCAGATGGCGCTGATACCGTGCTCCTTGCCTTCCACGGCGATCGCCTCGGTGAGGCCGATAACCCCGTACTTCGAGACGTTGTACGCGGCGAGCCCGGGGAACTTCTCGGTGGCGTAGACGCCAGACAGCGACGAGATTGTGACAATGCGGCCCTCCTCGGCCTGCCGCATCGCCGCGAACGCGGCCCGGCAGCAGAGAAACGCTCCTGTCAGGTTGACCGCGAGCGTCTGATCCCAGATCTCCGGTGTCGTTTCCAGGAAGCTCGCCCGGGTCAGCTCGCCGGCGGCGCAGACGAGGGCGGCGAGCGGGCCTGCCCGTCCGGCTGCGGCAACGAGGCGCTCGACCTCCGCTGATTTGCTCACATCGGTCGGCACCGCCATGGCCTCACCACCGGCGCTTCGGATGCCCGCCGCGACGGCGTCGAGCGCTTCTGAGTCGCGGGCGGCAAGGACTACGCGGGCGCCGGCCGCTGCGATCGCCTCGGCGGTGGCAGCCCCGATCCCGCGGCTGGCGCCCGTGACCAGCGCAACACGCCCGGCAAGCCAGTGGACCGGATCACGCATCGGCGGCCACCCTCAGACCAGCAGACAGGATGCGCCGGTACAGGCGCTCGTGGGCGTCGAGGCTCTGGTTGAGATCAAGCGTGGTCTCGGCGTGGTGGCGGCACGCCGTCCGGGAGATCGCGGCGGAGTGCCTGACCGCGGCAGCCGCGGCCCCGATGTCCCCGGGCGGCACCAGGAAGCCGGTAAGGCCGTCCGCGATCACCTCGCAAAGCCCGCCGCGCCGGAATGCGACGACGGGCGTGCCGCACGCCTGTGCCTCGGCGGCGGCCATCCCGAAGGGCTCGTCCCACAGGACGGGGTAGAGCACGACGGCAGCACGGGCCATCACCTCCCACAGCGTAGCCCTGGATACCGCCGGATGAACGGTGACGCCGGGCCGAGCCGCACGCGGGATTATCGCCTGCCGGGCGTAACTGGCGTCGTAGGCATCACCGTAGATGTCGATGGGAATCCCGGCAGCACCGGCGATTTCGATAGCTTCAGCCACACCTTTTTCCGGACTCAGGCGTCCCGCGAAGACGGCGCCATTCCCGGTCGCGGGCGACCAGCCGATCGCGCCAGTTGGCACCGTGGGGAGCAGAACCGCGTCCACGGGGACCATCTCGCGCCAGGCCTTCGCCTGGAATTCGGACACCGTCGCGATCGCGGGCGGCCGGGCGGAGCGGGCAGCATGGCGCAGCGCCGCTGCGACTGCGTTGTCGGGGGGCAGGTGCAGCGTGTGGAGCACGGGAGCGGACAGCGCTGTGGCGAGCCGGATTGCAGGAGCATCGAAGGCGTGGTTGTGGATCACGTCATACCGGTCCTGCTGCAGCTGTGCATACGCAGTGCCGAATGCCACCTCAGCGGCCGCGGCGGCCGGTTCCGTCCGCGGGCCGGCGGGGTCGAAGGCACGATAGAGAGTGCCGGCAAGTTTCTCCGGATCAACGCCGGTGTCGATCACATGGACGCCGGGGATCGTCGACCCGGAGGCGGCGTAAACGTGTACCTCGTGCCCCCGGCCGGCCAGACCGCCGGCGAGATCGGCGACGAAGGCCTGGGACCCGCCGCGCTGTGGTTCGCGGATGGCCGACACCAGCGGCGCCATGAGTGCGATCTTCATGAGGTCAGCGTCTTGAAGGCGAGGTCTCGCGGGGGATTGATGCCGAGGAGCTCAAACGGCACCCGTCGCAAGCCGTGCTGCCGGATTGCCTCCACCGCGCCAGGGTAGAAGATCTCGGCCAGCTCCACCGCTTCGGAGTGGCTGCCAAACTGCACCCACATCTGCCCGCCGAAGCTGACGTAGTCGTAGCCGCGTCCGGCGAGCCATTCGATGTTGTTCGGCCAGATGATGACGACGCATCCGCCCGGCCTGCAGATCCGTTCCATCTCGGACAGGCCGGCGTCGCCCCCGTGCTCGGCCGATGGGGTAAGGGCTGAGCACGCGACGACCAGGTCGGCGAATTCGGCGGGCAGCGGCAGGTGGTCAAAGAACCCGTGGGCGATCCGGGCGCGGCTGCCGTTGTCGGCGTTGGCGAGCTTACGGTGCAGAATCTGGCGCAGTGGCAGCGCGGGCTCCACGGCCACGACCTCCCGCCCACGGTCCAGCAGGTCGAGTGTGAGCCGTCCCGTGCCGGCGGCAACCTCGACAATTGTGTTGGCCGTGTGCGGCAGCCAGGCAAGGATGCCTGGATGAAGGTGCTCGGCGGTTGCCAGCCGGTCATAGAGCTGCGGTTCGATCCGGTAGAGCAGTTCCCAGGCCAGGGTGGCGTTGGAATGGGGATCGCAGTCGGCGCGGCGGACGAACCGACTCGCCTCCTCCGGGGTGAACACGCGAAGGTCAGCGGTGGTGTAGCGGTCGCAGAGCTGACGGCCAGCCTGGCGGTCAGGCCTGATCACCGACTTGAGCCCAGTTCTTGTCGGTTTCCCAGACGCGGACTGACCGCAGCAGCCCCGGCGGCAGGTCTGTCAGGAGTCGTTCCCAGAAGGTCAGTGCAAGGTTCTCAGCCGTCGGAATGAGGCCGGCGAGCCACGGCACGTCGGTGTTGAGGTTGCGGTGGTCCACGTCGCGGATGACCCGCTTGCACATGACGTCCGAGAGCTGCTTCAGATCCACGACGTAACCGGTGGCTGGGTCGATTCCGCCGGCTACCGCGACCTCCAGCACGTAGTTGTGCCCGTGCAGATTGACGCACTTCCCGAACAGTCGCCGGTTCTCATCCTCGTCGAGGCTGGGGTCGTAGAGCTGATGCGCGGCATTGAATGATTCGCGGCGGCCGACCTGGACCGTCGTCGGCGTAGCTACCATGCCTTCATCTTGCATCTTGCACCTGGCCGGGTGCAGCTACCGGCTGTCTCGGGTTCTGGGGAAGTCTGCTCTGTCGCCGGGATCGTACTGAGGCTCTCCCGCGCTGATCCCGGCCCGGTCGATGGCCTCGAGGAGCATCCGGACCGCGCCTGGCATGTCCACGAGCGCCTGGCGCAGATCCTCTAGCTCTTGCTCGCCGCGTGGGTTGGCTTCCGCGGCGGTCTCAGCAGCCTGATAGTCCTCCATGCGGTCGCGCGCTGTCTGTACCTCAGAGGACACGAGGAGTTCTTCTAGGACGTTGTAGGTCATGCCCCGTCCAATCGAGCTAATTACCGCAATTAGTGATCTTGCTCAGCCGTTGCAGGTGAGCGCCATGCGGGTTGGCACTACCCGAAACACAGCCCTGCTATCCCCTGACCACTCTGCCGTCCGGCCCGAGCCCGAACCCGGGCAGGCCAAATCGCTGAGCCAGCAGCGAGGGGATTGCCTCGCGCTGCACTTCTGTCGTCGTTGTGCCGGCGGGAGAGCTGGCCACGCTGAGCAGCAGGCCCGCAGAGTCGTAGAGGGCGTCCCGTCGTCCGTCGTCATGACTGACCGACACGATCAACCCGGAGACGAAGCGCGACGCCGGATTGGTGCATGTCCACCAGTTGCTGACGTCAATGTCGATCTGAAAAGCGGGGCGAGGAGGGAAGGAGTAGACGTCAGTCCATCCGTCCTGTCCCAGCGTCTGGAGCGCCAGTTCGTCACCGTCCGCCATGACCTGGAAGCTCCAGCCGGACTGCTCGTGGACGCCGGCCGGGCCGAACGGGATCGGGTCAAGCAGCGTGCCGAGTCCGAACCCGACATCGGCATGCCACTGGCGTCCGTCGCCGTCCGTCGCGCGCAGCACCAGGTGACTCGCTGGCCGCGTCTCACGGGGAGCGCCTCCCACGCGGACGCGCGCCAGCATTGGCTCCACCGCGAGGCCCATATGCTCGAGAGCCGAGGCCAGAAGCAGGTTGTGCTCGAAGCAATACCCGCCCCGCCGACCCGCCACGAGCTTTCGCTCGAGATCCGCCTGCTCCAGCGAGACGGGGACGCCGCGGTGGGAGTCGAGATTCTCGAACGGGATCGTCGTCGCGTGTGCCCGGTGGACCGCCTGCCAGGTCGGCTTGTCTGCCGGGTTCAGGCCGATCCGGCGAAGGTATGCGCCAAAGTCGAGCATCAAGCGAATCGTAACGTCGTCGAGATGGTCCGAATTACTCCTCGCCGATGTCGGCCAGGCTCTGACGCAGTTCGGTAATCAGCGAATCGCCATCGGGCAAGATGCGCTCCAGGCGGTAGACCGTGTCGCGCAGCACCGTGCGGGCGTCGCCATAACGGCCCAGCCGGCTGTATATCTGGGCTAGCTCCGCTCGGCTCCGCAGCGTATCGGGGTGCCGGGGGCCGAGCACGCGCTCGAACCCGGCCCAGGCCTGCTCGCAGGCAAGCTCCGCCGCCGCCGTCTTGCCAGTCTTCTGGTAGGCGGCGCCGAGATTGTTCCGCGCGGTTAGCGTGTCCAGGTGATCGGACCCGAGCACGCGCTCGCGGTCAGAGACCACCCGTTTGTAGGCCGCGACCGCCTCTTTAGCCCGGCCGCTGGCCAGGTAGGAATCTGCCAGGCCGCGACGCGTCGTCATCGTCTCCGGATGCCGGTCTCCCTGGGCGCGCTCCCGGTCGGCCAGCGTCCGCTGATACAGGCTCATGGCGTCGGAATGCCGGCCCGCAGCCAGGTACGCCGCGGCGAGCTCGTCTCGCGCGCCGAGGGTGTCGACATGCGTAGTCCCGCAAGTCTGCTCGAACTGCGGAACCGCGCGTTCGAGCACGGCGATCGCGGCCGGGAACTGCAGTGCCGCCACGAGCGCGTGACCGAGGCGGCGCCGCGCTTCAATCACCTCACGGTGATCCGGCCCGTGCTTGTCGGTCTGGCTGTCGAGTACCCACTGGAACCACGGAACGGCCTCGTCCGCGCGCCCGGCCGCAAGATAGGCATCGGCAAGCCGCTGGCAGGCCAGCACCGTGTCAGGGTGCCCGCCGCCGAGCAGGCGACCGCCCGTCGTAGCCAGGTCGTGCCAGTGGTCGACCGCCTGTTCGGTGAGGCGAGCGCGGTCCAGGCTGTCCCCGGTCTGCGCCAGAACGGGATGGCAGCCGCCGTCCCACAGCAGGTCTCCGGCGATCTGCCGGAGGTTCGCTACGCAGGATCGCAGGCCGGAAGCAGGCCATCCGGGCAGATCTCGTTCCGGCCACGCCTGGTACAGCGCGTCTGCGACCGAGCGGGCCGCCTGATCTTGCATGCCCTCGGGCATCGCGGCCCGCACCGCCGCCTGCAGCACCGGGCTGATCCGGATCGTCGGCGGTGCCGTCACCTGCTCAACGCTCAGCAGGCCGACCTGTTCGAGCGCCGCCAGCGCCGCGCCGGCGCGCTGGCTTCCGTCTGGACCCGCGCCGCCGCCGAGGAAGTCACCTGCCGCCGGAGCGGCGAGGACGTTCTGGGGGATGCCGTGCCCATCCAGCAGCGCGGCCAGGGCCAGCAGCAGCTGGGCCGATCCGCCTGGCGCCAGCTGGCCTGCCCGCGCGAACGACAGCATCCACGTCACGGCGGCTGCCGGTGGCAGTGCGCCGCGCGAGTCTGCCAGCTGCTGATCCCGCCACTGCGCAAACTGGACCCGGTACTCGCGACACGACAGGGGGGAGCTCGCGATCACGGCTCCAGCCTGGGCCAGCGCGGCCGGCTCCAAGCCGAGGTCCTGAGCCAGTTCGATCGCTCCATGCCGCTTGTCCGGGTCGTCTGACAGACGTTCGCTCAGATAGCTGGTGGCCTCTCGGAGGCTGAACTGGCCAACCGGCACGACCCGCACCCTGCTCGGGATGGCCGAGGCATCGGCCGAGGTGACCAGCACCCGGCCCGCGGGGCCGGCGGCCACAAGCCATCCATGTTCGCTGCAGCGGCCAGGTCATCGAGTACCACTAGCCACGGACGCCTAGTCTCGCCCAGCCAGCTGATGAACTGGGCGGCAAGGGACTCACTGCTGCTCGCCTGGTTCCGGCCGGTCGCGACTGCGGTAGCGGCGGCGTAGCCCGACAGCACCGATTCCCGGCTCGTGGCGTCGATCCAGACCAGCAGGTCTACAGCGGCGGATCGCCACAGCGACTCGGCGAAGGCCGCGGCGAGTTGCGTCTTACCCGAAGCCCTCAGCCAGTCATCCACATCGGGAGCAGTGACATGACCGGTGGCGTCAGCCGGCGCTGCCGCCCGTGCGGGGATGAGCGCGACGGCTGCCCCGGCTGGCAGCGCCGCCACGAGGCTCGGGCCAGTCTCGAGTCTCGTCCTGTAATCAGCGGCCAGCGCGGGCACCGTTCCCGACCGGATGGGCCAGGACGGTCGGCCTCTTGGCGCGTCTGACGGGACCGCAGGCGGTGCTGCACCGTTCATGGCGGTGGCCACGGGCTGCCGCGCGCGGGCATGGTGGCCGTTGGCTCGGTGTCCGGCGGCGCCCGGCCAGGCGCCGGCCGTGCTCACAGGTCCTCGCTAAAGGCGAGCAGGGGATTAGCCCTGGTGAGCGTTTCCTTGCGGAAGAAGGCGGGGCCGGTCACGCGCATGAACACGAAGCCGATCACTCCGGCCAGCGCGGCCAGCGCGGCGATGATGAAGATGCCGCCGACCTGCCAGTGCAGCCCCGGTACTGTCCACATGGTGTAGCTGTTGCTCGCGACCCAGTCGCTCTGCAGGCTGTAGAGGCCGGCCGCGTACAAGATCAGGCCGCCCAGCCCGGGCAGGATGCCGCGCATCCACAGATTCCAGGCGCTGCTGGTGAGCGTTCGCCGGTAGTACCAGACGCAGGAGAACGCGGTCAGCCCGTAGTAGAAGGCGATGTACAGGCCGATCGCGGTGACCGCGTCAGAGATCGGGTTGCCGGCGGAGATGTAGTTCAGCGGGATGTACAGGGCGATCGACATCGCGCCCATGACGAGGGTCGACACCGTCGGGGTCAGGTACTTGGGGTGGACCTTGGCGAACGACTCGGGCACCGCCCCGTAGGCGGCCATCGACAGCGTCGTGCGTGCGGTGGGCAGGATCGTGGTCTGGGTCGAGGCGGCGGCCGAGCTGAGCACCATGAGGAACAGCAGCCGGGACAAGACCGTGCCGAGCGTGGAAGTGCCGAAGATCGCGCTCCCGGCGGCCGAGAACACGTCGAACTGGTGGTCCGGATTCCCCAGCCCGACGCCTTTTGCGCCGATGCCGGCGAACGACTGCATGGAGATGATCACGATCACGTAGGTGACGAGCAGAGTGACCGTCGAGATGATCCCCGCGCGGCCCGGCGTCCGGGACTTGTCCGCGGTCTCCTCATTCACCGACAGGCTGGTATCCCAGCCCCAGTAGATGAACAGCATCAAGATGATCCCGGACACGAAGGCCGAGAGGGTCAGACCCGACGGTGACAGCCAGCTCAAGCTCGGCTGCAGCGACGTCGACGGCGGATGGCTGCCGAACACCCGGACCAGCGCCGTGACCGACATGACCAGCAGCATGACAATCTCGACGGACAGCAGCACCTTCTGGAACCTGGCCGAGACCTCGATTCCGCGGTAGCAGATGAACGTCATCGCCGCGATCCACAAGATCCCGACCAGCAGTACCCAGCCGCCGGAGGTTTTGGCACCGAGGGAGCTGTTGGGTCCCTGGATGACCAAGAAGAGGTACTGCCCGGCCACCTGGGCCAGGCTGGCCATGACGAGGACGTCGGCCGCCACGACCCCCCAGCCGCCGGCCCAGCCGATTTTGGGCCCGAACGCCCGGGATGCCCAGATAAACGTGGTCCCGCAGTCCGGGTCGGCCTTGTTCAGCTCGCTGAAGCCGATCGAGCAGAGCAGCATCGGCACGAACGCCAGGACGGCGACCAGCGGGGATTTCAGCGCGACCGCGGCTACGACATAGAACAGGGTCGCGGCCAGGCTGTAGGCCGGTGCGGTCGAGGCCACGCCCATGACCACGCTGGACGCCAGGCCCAGAGCGCCTGTCTTGAGTCCCTTGCTCCTGGACTCGTCCACAGGCCGCAGGCCAGTGCTAAAGATGGCCATGGATCGCCATCCCCCCCATTGCCGGTGGTGCTGCGGTCCCGCCAGACCGTGTCTGGTTCTGGGACACGCCAGCGCGGGCCGGTGACGTCGACTTTAACCGCCGTACTCCGATCTCGCCTAGTGAAACCCGATTTATCGTTCGATAAGCAGGGGTCGGGCTCTCGGCAGCCCTGGGGCGGGCCGCCGCAGGGCGATGCCGGGCAACCACCCAGCCACGGGTCAGCGGCGCAGGCCGTCCTCGATGGCGTCAATGATGCGGGGTCGCAACTGGGTCACGCTGATGATGGCGTCGACCGAGCCGACATCGACCGCGCGCTGGATCGAGTGAATCCGGTCGAATTCCGCCGCCACCTCGGCCAGTTTCTCCGGTCGCACGGAGGCCTGGGTCTCGCTCAGTGCTGCGCTCAGGGTGGCGCGTTCGGCGGCACTGCTCTCGGCCGCCCGGGCTTGCAGCCCGGCCACCCTAGGGTCGGCTGCCGTGCGGTTGAGCACCTCCGCGGAGAACACCACGGCCGCGGCTGGCGCGCCGCCCAGCACCGACGCGAACGAGCCTTCGAGAGCCAGCACCGTCATATTCGGGTTGAGTGCCTTGGAGAACACGACGAACGCGCCGCCGTGGTAGCGGGAGATCACGCAGAACACGATCGGACCCTCAAAATTGACGACCGCCCGGCCGATCTCGGCGCCGTACTCCAGCTGCAGCTTACGCATCGATTCCGGCGAGCCGTCGAATCCGGACAGGTTCGCGAGCACGACCAGCGGCCGGTTGGCGGATGCGGCGTTGATCGCTCGCGCGACCTTCTTCGACGACCGGGGAAATAGCGTGCCGGCTGCGTAGGAGTCCGGGCCGTCGGAAGGCGGGAAACCTCGTCGCGGCACCGAATGCGACTCGATCCCGATCAGGCATACCGGCCAGCCGCCGATATGAGCGTCCTGCACCACCGAGGTGTCCGCGTCTGCCATCCCCGCCCAGCGCTCAAGCACGGGTTGGTCCTGATCGGTCAGTGCGCGCATCACGGTCCGGATATCGAACGGCTTCTTCCGGTCCGGGTTGTGCTCGGCCGAGAAGACGTCCCCGATCGTGGCGAAGTCGCTGCCAGGCACGGCGTGCGGGAACCCAGAGACGTCGCGGTCCCTCGGGTCACTAGTGGCCGCGCGCCGCGGCGCCGCCGCGCCCGCAGCAATGTAGGTGTGGTCGTAATGCGCCATTAGCACGTCGCACGCGGCTGCCAGGTTTGGCGCCCAGTACTGCGCCTGGCCGTTCGGTCCCATCACGCGGGCGTAGCCGCCGATCCCGAAGTTGTCCTCGGCCGAGACCCCGCCGGAAAAGTCCAGGGCCTGTTTGCCGGTCAGCACCATCGCCGAGTCCGGCGTCATCACGAGGATCCCCCTCGTATGCATGAGCATCGTGGCCTCAGCATTCCAGTACGGCTGGGCGCCGACGTTGATCCCGGCAACCACGATGTTGATTTCGCCGCCCTTCTGGGTGAACTCGACTATTCGCTTGAGTGCCGCGGCCACCCAGTCCATGTTTTCGGTGCCAGATTCCATCGAGATCCGTGCGCCAGAGGACAGCGCAAACCACTCGAGCGGGATCTCCATTCGTTCGGCCAGGTCAATGGCGGCGATGACTCGCTCGCACTCTGGTTCCGACAGCGCACCCAGCGACTTGGTCGGATCACCCAGCAGCACTACCCTGATCACGCCATCCGGGTGCTTGTTCGTCGGCGTGCTGACGACACCAGCGACGATGGCCGCGGAGTTCGATCCCTTCGGGCGGTCTACCGGGATGAGCGACCCGCCGTCGTCAAGGTCGTGCTCGGTGAACCATCCGTCCGGCCCCGCCAGCAGGCCGGTCAGCTGGTACGGGTACACCTCGCCGCGACGGCTCGCCCGCAGCACCTTCTGCTGGTAGTCATCGAGAGGCAGCAGCGGCGCGGTTGGCGGCGGCCCGACATCCAGCTGAACGCGCCCGCGTGCGTCGTCGCTGACGCGCACGGCCATCTCGATCGGCTCTCCGTTCGCTCCACGCAGCCGCGCCACGAACTGGACTTCCTCAATCCCCGAGCCCGACACGGTGGGCCGGATTCGATGCGCGAGCGGCGCCAGTTCCTCGACAGTGAACTCGCTCGCGGGCCAGACATACATCATGACCCGGTTGCTGGCAAAGCGTCTTTGCTGCGGGCGTTGCGCCTGGGCAATGCGGATCGCATCGAGACACCCAGCCAGCACGTTCTCAAGCTCAGGCAGCGCTACCAGCCTGCCGTCCGCCTCGCGCAGCGGCGTCAGATCACGGATCTGGCCCATTGCTATCAGGCGCTCGTCCGCCGCGTTGCTCTTCGCCACGGCCTTGAACAGGTAGATCTCCTCGTCCGCCGAGGGGAGGCGGGTCAGGTCAAACTCACGCAGCCGGTCCAGCTGCAGCCGCTCCGCTATCTGCGGGTGCAGGCCGCGGATCAGCCGGTCCTCGGCGAAGCCCGGGCCATACGGGCGGAACGTGAAGTGATGCTGCAGAGCCGTGCCGCCTGCTCCGGCGACCGCGAACGTGATCCGTGTGACCCGCTCGATCGCTTCCGGAACGGAAGACGCCGCCAGCAGCTCACCGATCCGATCTGCGAGCGCGTCGGCGTCTGGCTGCTCCGGCCAGGTGACATACAGGTCGGCAACGAGACCGCCGTCGGGTGCGTGCGCCGCCAGCTCGGCGACAGCGGCGATCGCTTCCGGCAGGCTCGCGGGCTCGGCGGCAGTGGCGGCAACCAGCGTCACTCCGCTGGTGTCTGGATAATTGGCGGTAACGACGCGGCAGCCCCCGACGTCGCGCGCGATGACATCAGTGAGCCTGCGGTTGACGTAATAACGGCGGGTCAGCACTTCGAGCAGCGGCGCGTGATCGACGCGCAGGCCAATTCGCTGGCCGATCAGCCGCACCAGCGGTTCGGCGGTTGCCACCATCGCCTGGATCCGCTCGGCACGGTCCGGCGCTGCCGGGGTCCGGTCCAGGTAGCTCAGGTTCTTGCGTACCGCCGCGTAGACCCGTGCCCGGTTGCGGCGCAGCAGTGGCTGAGCGAACCAGCGGAAGACGACCCCGCGGGCGAGGTCGGAGATTGCCGGGAAACGCACCTGCGTTGCCTCGATCAGGTGCTCAAGCGTCAGCCCTGCTGGTTCGACCAGGGGCTCGGGAGGCGGGGCGCTCGTCAGCCATTGTCGTAGCAACTCAACAACAATGCCGGCCGTGCCGGTCATCCGCTGCTGGGCCAGGAAGATGCGGAATACCGCTGTCTCGAGCTCAGGCGTGCGGTCGAAGCCGACGACCCCGTAATGGCCGAGCATCCGCTTCAGCCGCGCCTGAAAGCCTGTTGTCACGCCCGCTCGCTCGACATCAAGGCTCTGGAGGTAGCTGTGGAAGTACTCGCGCGGGCTGTGCACCAGCTCGCCGGGCTCGGCCTCCAGGTCGTTCCCGGTCCTGTTGCGGCTCAGTTCGGACAGGTCGGCGAAGACGGTCAGCAGCTCTGGCTCGCCGGGTAGTGGCTGGCCGCCGAGCTCGGCGCGTGCGGACAGCCAGCCGGCGAGCAGCCGGTCACGATCGGCGGCATCGCCGTCGAAGCCGAGCAGCAGTCCGCGCAGATCTTCCAGGAAGAGCCTGGCCTGCCGGGCTGTGGGGATGTCTGCAGGCGAGGCGGGCAGATCGATCTCGGCTGCCGGCGCGCTCACTGGGCTGTCCTGCGCAGCGTCCTCGGCGGCGACGGGCTCGAGCCGGAGCAGCGGCGCCCCGGCGTCAACCTGGTTGCCAACCGATACCAGGCACTCCTTGATCCTGGCCCTGAACGGCGCCCGAAGAACCGTCTCCATCTTCATGCTCTCGAGCACGAGGACGGGAGCATTCCCCTCTATTTCATCCCCGGCCCTTACTGGCGTGGCGACTACGAGGGCGGGCGCGGGCGAGCGGACCACTCCGCCCTCGTCGAGGCTGATCCGGTGCGCGACGCCGTCGACTTCGACCAGATGGATCGGTCCGTGCGTGGCCATGATCAGGCGGAACCGCCTGCCGTTGACGACGATCCGGCCGCTGTGCGCGTCAAACCGCTCGAGCTCGACGTCGGCCTGGTGAGCGTCGGCGCCGGCGGAGATACCGACCTGGAATCGCCGCGGGCCCATGCGGGCCACGCTCACGCGGTAGGCGGCGCCACGGAGTTTCAGTTCCAGCGGTCGGCCCGGATCGTGTTGCGCCTGGGGACGCCCGCCGTGCGCGGTGCTGAGCAGGCGCTGCGTGCTGAGCTCCTCCTCGTCCTGGTAGGCCTCGATCGCGGCGGCGGCCAGCGCGATGGCGGAGTGCTGATGAGCGGCGAGGCGGCCTTCTTCTCTGACCCGGTCTATCCAGCCGGTGTCCGCAGTGGCGTCAATCACCTCGGGCTCGCCGAGCAGGTCGAGCACGAAGCTCTTGTTGGTGGTACCGCCCTCGATGATCACCGTGGTCTCGGCCAGCGCGCGGCTTAGCCAGCCCCAGGGCTTCACGCCGGTCGCGGCCGTAGGCGATGATCTTGGCGATCATTGAGTCGAAGTCGGCCGGGATGATGTCACCCTCGCTGACTCCGGTGTCGACGCGGATCCCGGGGCCTGCGGGCAGCGCCAGCCGGGCAATTCGGCCCGGCGCGGGCGCGAAGTCGCGGTCCGGATCCTCTGCGTTCAGCCGCGCCTCCACGGCGTGCCCGGACTCGGCTGGCCTCGGCCCGGAGAGCTTCCCGCCACCCGCGACATGGAGCTGGAGCTTGACCAGGTCCATGCCGGTGGTCAGCTCGGTCACCGGATGCTCGACCTGGAGCCGGGTGTTGACCTCGAGAAAGGCGAACCGCCTCGAGCCAGGGTGGTAGAGGAACTCGACGGTCGCCGCACCGCGGTAGCCGACCGCCAGGGCGAGCCGCTCGGCTGACGCCTTCAGCTCCGCGGTCTGCTCTGGCGCGAGCACGGGCGAGGCGGATTCCTCGATGATCTTCTGATGGCGCCGCTGCAACGAGCAGTCGCGAACACCGAGCGCCCACGCCGTGCCCTGGCCGTCAGCGATGAGCTGGACTTCGACGTGCCGGGCACCGGTAACAAGCTGTTCCAGGAACAGGGTGCCGCTTCCGAACGCGCGCAGCGCCTCCTGGCCGGTGCGCTCGAACGCGCTCGTGAGGTCGCCAGCTGAGGTGAGGACGCGGATGCCTCGCCCGCCGCCGCCTGCTGCGGCCTTGAGCATCAGCGGGTAGCCGATGCGCTCGGCCGCGGCCAGCGCGTCGTCCAGGGTCGCGACCTCGCCGCCGCTCCACGGCGCGACCGGAACGCCGACCTCCTCGGCGATCAGCTTGGCGTCGATCTTGTCACCCAGCTGGCGCATCGCCTCCGGATCTGGGCCGATGAAGGTGACGCCGATCTTCGCGCACAGCTCGGCGAACGCCGGGTCCTCGGCGACAAAGCCCCAGCCGACCCAGGCAGCGTCGGCCCCAGTCTCGGTGAGGGCGCGCTCCAGCACAGCCAGATCGAGATAAGGGCGAGCGGACGCTGGGCCGAGGGCGTAGGCCATGTCGGCCTCCCGGACGAACATGGCGGCGGCGTCGGCATCGGTGTACAGGGCGACCGTCTCGATCCGGGTACCCGTCTCCGCGACCAGGTCGCGGACGGCGTGGATCAGCCGCATGGCGGCTTCACCCCGATTGACGATGGCGACGCGACTGAACAACGGCAGAGTCTTTCTGTTGATCCGACCTGTTAACCCGACGCTAGGTGTGATGCCCGCGGTCCGAGCGTGCTTTCACGCGCATTAATCCTCCTGGGTCACCTTCCCTAAGACCAATACCGGACAGAACGCATTCAGCGAGTCGCAGGTTGTAAGAACTCGACAAGAAGAGGGGTGGGCACGGACAGGCCGCCGAGGCGGAGAGTATGCGGTCGGAGCCGGTGATCTAGTCAGGCAGCAGCGCCAGGCCGGATGCCAACTACGTACTGCGTGTAGCGTCTTACCTGTTGTAACGATCAGTGAGGAGGAAAAGCGCCTATGACCGGACGAATAGGAAAAACAAGGAATATTTTCCTGGTCTGGCTGGTGTGGCCGTTCCTCACTCTCGGCATCTATCACCTGGTCTGGTGGTACAAGATCAACCGGGAGGCGCGCGACCTGGACAGTCAGATCGAGGTCAGCCCCGGGCTCGCGGTCGTGGCGATCTCCCTGGGAGCGTTGATCATCGTTCCGCCGTTCGTGTCCATCTTCAAAACCGGCGAGCGCATCGGCCAGATGCAGGAGGCTGCGGGCCTGCCGCGCAGTTGCAGTGGCATCATCGGCTTGATCGCCAGCTTCGTCGTTGGCCTGCACACGCTGTACTACCAGTACGAGCTCAACAAGACCTGGGAGGAGCTCGGCGGTTCCCCGGAGGGCACTGTCGTAACTCTTCCTGTGCGTAGCACCGAGGGCCCGGCCGACGAGGCCGCTGCCTAAGGAATCACACCTCGGTGAAGGTCGGGTCGCGTTTCTCGAACCGTGCGCTGACGGCCTCCACCTGATTGGGGCTGCCAATCAACGCGCGGATCTCCTTCTGTTCCGCCGCGAAGCCGGACGCGAGCTCGACCCGCCCGGCGAGGTTCAGCAGCCGCTTCGCCGCCTGGATCGCGTGGGGGCTGTGCCCTGCGATGTCCCTCGCCATCGCGAGGGCGGCGGTGAGCGGATCAGGTTCGACGCGCGCCAGCCCGATCCGTACGGCCTCCTCTCCGCTGACGATGCGCGCGGTGAACGTTAGCTCCTTAGCGACGTCCCGACCGACCAGTTCGGGCAGCAGCTGAGTGCCAGTCATGTCGGGGATGAGGCCCCAGGCCACCTCGAATACCGACAGCTTCGCATCGGGCGCGACGATCCGGACATCGGCCCCGAGCGTGATCTGCAGGCCGCCGCCAAGAGCATTGCCGTGTACGGCAGCGATCACTGGGACTTCAAGCTCGGTCCACACCCAGGCCGTGCGCTGACCGGTGGCCTTTGCCGGCCCGTCAGACGGCGTGAGCTGAGCGGCTGCCGATAGCCGTTCGCCGGCGCGCATTGCCTCGAACGAGGCAAAATCCAGACCTGCGCAGAAATCGCACCCGTTGCCAGACACCACGACCACCCGCAGACCAGGCTCGGTCTTGAGACGCTCGCCGGCGGCGATGAGTGCTTCGAACATGGCCAGATCGAGGGCGTTGCGCTTCTCGGGCCGATTCAGCCGGACGTCGGCCACTCCATCGGACAGGGTGACCGTCACCCTGTCCGCCTTGCTGGTCGACGAATAGCTCATCTTCAAGCGCCTTTCTGTCCGGAGTTGCATGTCTGTCCATCTCGGTGCCTGATGGCCCTCAGAACACGCCGCCGTCCAGCCGCAAGACGGCGCCCGTACAAAACGACGACGCAGCCGACGCGAAGTAGACGGCAGCGCCAATCACCTCATGCGGCTCGCCGGCCCGGCCGAGCGCGATGGAGGTGCGAGCCCGCTCGGCGAATGCGTCGAGGTCCCAGGCCTTCGAGATATCAGTGAGGAACGGTCCCGCCTGGATGGCGTTCACCCGGACGGTGGGGCCGAACGCACGGGCGAAGCCCTGGGTGAGCGTGTTGAGCCCCGCCTTCGCGGCGGCGTACGGGAGCTCGCGCGGGCTAGGTTGTTCCGCCGCGATCGAGGTCACGTTGATGATCGAGCCGCCCGCCCCTGCAGCCATCAGCGAGCCGATGACAGCGGTGAGCCGGAACGGACCCTTGAGGTTCACCGCGATCACCTTGTCCCACAACGCCTCGCTTACCTGGTCGAGCGACGGGTACAGCGGTGACATGCCGGCGTTATTGACCAGCACGTCGACTCGCCCGAACTTCGCGTAGGCGCGGTCAACCAGGGCGTCGCAGTCGTCCCAGCTGCTCACGTTGCACGCCACCGGCAGTGCTGTAGCTCCGAAACGTGCGGTGATCTCGCGAGCAGCTGACTCACACGCGTCTGCCTTGCGGCTGGCGACGATCACGTCGGCGCCGCGTGCGGCGAAGGCGTCTGCCATCGCTCGTCCGAGGCCCCGGCTGCCGCCGGTGACCAGCGCGACCTTTCCGGTGAGATCGAACATGGGGTCGGACATGGGCCGTTCCTCAGGCTGAGACCAGGTCGCAGACGAAGATCAGAGTCTCGCCCGGTCCGATGGCCCGTCCCGCCCCGCGGTCGCCGTAGGCCAGCCCAGGCGGAATTATCAGCTGACGCCTGCCCCCGACTCGCATGCCCTGCACGCCCTGGTCCCAGCCGGCGATGACCTGCCCAACGCCGAGCCTGAACTCCAGCGGGGCACCGCGGCTCCAGCTCGCGTCGAACTCCTCGCCGGTCGAAAAAGCCACGCCGACGTAGTGCACCTGCACGGTATCGCCAGCCTTTGCCACGACCCCGTCGCCCTGCCAGATGTCGGAGATCTGCAGCTCTGCTGGCGGCTCGCCTCCCGGGAAGTCGACTTCGGGCTTCTCGATGCTCATGTTCACGTCTCCCTCGTCAGCTATCGCTGCTCGCGCAAGGCTATGCTCCGGCGTTGCCGCGCTAATACCCGGCTCTGCGCGGTCCGGAGAACGAGAGGCGGACGGGGCGGGTGGAGTACAGCCAGGCTGACCCTTTCGGTACCACAGAGCTGCGCGGCACGGTGCTGGCGGCCTGGACAGCCTCGCCTGCTCGGTTCCGGGAGGATGCCAACGCTGAAGAGGACTACGCGCTGGGCGGCTACCGGGACCGCGTCATCGTGGAACTTGCCCAGAACGCAGCGGACGCCGCAGTCCGCACGGGCGTTCCTGGCCGGCTCCGGCTGACGCTGCGCGACGGGACGCTCGTGGCGGCAAATACGGGCGCACCGCTCGACGCGGAAGGCGTGGCGGCGCTGTCCACCCTGCGCGCGTCCGGTAAGCGGGAGCCTGCCGTCGGCCGAAGTCGAGTCCCGCGCGCGGCCGTTGTCGGCAGGTTCGGCGTAGGTTTCGCTGCCGCCGCCGCGGTGAGTGACGAGCCGCACATCGCATCGCTGACTGGCGCCGTTGCGTGGTCGCGCGTCGCTGCCGCTGACCTCGTCCGGGAGATACCCGGTGTGGCCGCTGAGCTCTCCCGTCGGTCAGGTCAGCTCCCCGTGCTGCGTCTGCCGTTCGCCGCCACGGGCGCGCCTCCCGAGGGCTTCGCGACAGCGGTGACGCTGCCGCTGCGCGACGAGGCCGCCGTCCAGCTTGTTGGACGGCTGCTCGCGGAGACCGGACCCGCGATCATGCTCGCCCTGCCTGCTCTCGCCGGCATCGAGATCGAGATCGATCGCACCACCCGGCTGCTCACCGCCACGCATGACGGCGAGGGCGTCACCATCACCGTTGACGGTGTCGTCGGCAGATGGGTTACCTCGAGTGCTGGAGGCCGAACCGATCAGCGGCTGCTGGCCGACCGCCCGGCCGAGGAGCGGGCGCGTCCGTCCTGGTCGGTGCGCTGGGCCGTGCCTGTTGTGGCCGACAGTGATGGCCGCGATCTACCCGCTGGCAGTTTGCCTGCCGGGGTCAGCGCCGTCGTTCACGCCCCGACGCCGACCGAGGAACGGCTCGGGCTCCCGGCGCTGCTGCTCGCCTCGTTCCCGCTCAGTCCCGACCGCCGCCACGTTGCGCCAGGCCCGCTCACCGATTTCCTGCTCGACCAGGCCGCCGAGCTCTACGCCGGGCTGATGCCCAGCCTGGCCCCCGGAGCCGGGCTGCTCGACCTGGTCCCGTCTCCGGTCGCGCAGGGCGAGCTGGACGCGCAGCTGCGCGACAGGATTTTGCGGCTGCTACCAGGCAGCGCGTTCCTCCCGGCAGCCGAGCCGACTGGCCCGCGGGTCCGACCGTGCGATGCGGTGGTCTTGGACGCCAGCATGCCGCGGCTGACCGGCAGCATCGCGCCGGTACTGCCCTACCTGATCGCCGGTCCCGCCCGGCATCCGGCCTTCGCGGTACTGGGGGTCCGGCGCCTGCGGCTGGCCGAGCTCGCTGACGTGCTGGCCGCCCTCGATCGCGATCCCGCGTGGTGGCGGGACCTGTATGAGGTGCTGGCCGGCGCAGAACCTGCCGAGCTCGATGAGCTCGGGGCACTGCCCGTTCCGCTGGCAGACGGCCGGCTGGTACGGGGTCCTCGCGGGCTGTTGCTCCCCGGCCCCGGGCTGCGGCACGCTCAATCGCTGACGGCTCTCGGCTTCCGGGTCGTTGAGTCCGGGGCGGTGCACCCGTTGCTGGCACGGCTGGGCGCAGTCGAGGCCACACCACACGGTGTCCTTGCCGACCCAACAGTGCGCGCAGCAGTCGAGGCGTCGTACGACGAAGAGGATCCGGGGCCGATCGCGGATGCTGTACTCACTCTCGTGGCGGCAGCACAACCGCGGCCTGGCGACTACCCCTGGCTCGCTGACCTGGCGCTACCCGGAGCCGATGGTGGGTGGTACCCGGCAGATGAGCTTTTGCTGCCTGGCAGCCCGCTTGCGGAAGTCTTCGGTTCAGACACCCCATTCGGTACTGTCAGCCCAGCGATACTGGAGCGCTATGGTGCCGACACGCTTGAGGCAGTCGGAGTGCTGTCGGCATTCGGCTTGATGGTTGCCGAGGACGTCGACATGGACGCCCCCGACATCGACCTTGACGGCTCTGCGGAGTGGGCCGCCGAAGTACGAGCCCGGCTGGCACCTGGCGCCGCGCCGCTGGTAGCGCCCGAGCTCCAGGCAGTCCGCGACCTTGAGCTCGTCGACCCGGAACGCTGGCCGCAGGCACTGAAGCTGCTGGCAGCGCCCTCATTGCGCGCGGCGCTAGTCGAGCCAACCAGGGTGCTGCTCGCCGATGGCCACTACGCGGATGTGCCGTCGTATACCAGCTGGTGGCTGCGCCGTCATCCGGTCCTCGGCGGGCGCAGGCCTGGCGAGATGCGTGCCGTCCAGGCCGATCCGCTGCTCGCAGGCCTGTTTGACGAGACAGAACCGCCCCTGGACGCGGAGTTCGCCCGGGCGCTGGGGGTTCGCACCACGCTCGCAGAACTGCTTGCTGAGCCTGGCGGCGCGAACGAGGTGCTCACACGGCTGGCTGACGCTGCGCGGTCAGTCTCGCGCGCACAGCTGCGGGCGCTGTGGATCGCGCTGTCTACGGTCGCCGACGTAGAGCCTCCGGATCGGGTGCGCGCGGTGCGCCGGAACGAGGTTGTCATCGCTGACGCTGCCGACGTCCTGGTCCTCGACGCACCTGACCTGTGGCCGCTCGTGGCTGATCGCCCCCTGGTGCTGGCACCGTATTACCTGGCGCCCCAGCTTGCCGACATGCTCGACCTTCCGCTGGCCTCGGAGGAAGTGACGGGCCAGGTCGAGTCGACACCGCAGCGCGCTGCGGTACCCGCAATCGTGCGGGCGGTGCTGCCGAACGCGCCCACGGCCTATTACGCCCATGACCGCCTCGTCGTGGACGGCATCGCAGTGCCGTGGCGCTACACGGCGGGCGCCGTGCACGCGGCTGGAACCGGCGGGCTCGCGTGCGGGCTGGCCTGGACCGCGGGCCGGTGGCCGGCTCGCCATCTGCTCGATGCGCTGCTGCGCGATCCCGCTGCCGGCAGCCGCCTCCTCGCCGAGGCCGACCTGGACTCGGACCCGCCGTCTTTCCCGGCGGGACCAGACTGATAGTCGCCGCCGGGTTCCGGGCACAGTATGAGGTTGCGCGCAACGGCTGCAGCGATTGGTAGTCCGACGCATGGACACGAAGGCAGATGCCGATGACCTGGGATGCGGAGGGGAGCGCGCCGGACGTCGATGTGCTCGTCGTCGGCTTCGGGATCGCGGGCGGGTGCGCGGCTGTCGAAGCGGCGGCAGCGGGAGCCTCGGTACTCGTGCTCGAGCGGGCAGCCGTCGCGGGCGGCACCAGCGCGACGGCCGGCGGGCACTTCTACCTCGGGGGTGGGACGGTCGTGCAGCGCGCGACCGGATTCGACGACAGCCCGGATGACATGTTCGCCTACCTGATGGCGGTGACACCGGAGCCAGAGGCGGACAAGATCCGTGCCTATGCAGACGGCAGCGCCGAGCATTGCGACTGGCTGGAGAGTCTCGGGTTCCAATTCGAGCGCAGCTACTACCCGGAGAAGGCGGTCATCCAGCCCCAGACCCAGGGCCTTATGTATACCGGCAACGAGAAGGTGTGGCCGTTCCGGGAGCTGGCCCGGTCCGCGCCACGCGGGCACAAGGTCCCCGTGCCGGGTGACACCGGCGGTGCGAAGCTGGTTATCGACCTGCTAGTCCGGCGCGCACGGCAGCTCGGCACCGACGTCTGGTATGAGACAGGCGCGACGTCGCTGGTCGCCGAGGGCGACCGGGTCTGCGGGGTGCGCTGGCGGTCCCATCACCGGGAGGGCGTAGTCAGGGCACGCTGCACCATCCTGGCCGCCGGGGGGTTCGTCATGAACCAGGAGATGGTCGCTGAGCACACGCCGGCGCTGGCGGAGAAGCCGTTCATTCTCGGCACGCCGTATGACGACGGCCTCGGCATCAGGCTGGGTATGTCCGCTGGCGGCCAGGCGCTGCACATGGACCAGGCCTTCATCACGGCGCCCTTCTACCCGCCGGGCCAGCTGCTGACCGGCATCATCGTCAACCGGGACGGCAGGCGGTTTGTGGCTGAGGACAGCTACCACTCGCGCACTTCGGGATTCGTGCTCGAGCAGCCCGGAAGCGCGGCGTTCCTCATCGTCGACAGCGTGCACGTCGCCTACCCGGAGATGCCGCTCGTGCCATTCATCGACGGCTGGGAGACTGTGGCCGAGATGGAACGGGGCCTCGGGATCCCGGCGGGCAACCTCGCAACGACGCTTGAGGCCTACAACGCGGCGGCCGCGCGGGGCGAGGACCCGGAATTCCGCAAGCACCCAGACTGGCTCGAGCCGCAGGACATCGGACCGTGGGGAGCGTTCGACTTGACGCTCGGCAAGGCCGTGTACGCGGGCTTCACGCTCGGCGGGCTGAGGTGCACCATCGACGGCCAGGTCCAGCGCGCCGACGGGTCGGTGATCACAGGCCTGTATGCGGCCGGCGCCTGCGCGTCGAACATCGCCCAGGACAGCAAGGGGTACAGCAGCGGCACCCAGCTCGGCGAGGGGTCATTCTTCGGCAGGCGAGCCGGGCGGCATGCCGCCGGCGCCACGATCGTGACCCCGTGACTCGCTCACGAAACGGCTTTCCGTCCACCTAGCCAAATGACGATGTCCACCAGTCGGGACAGCTTGATCTGAACTGCGACCCTTCTGCCAGCCGGTCATCGCCATGCCGTGGCTGGCGGGCAAACCGGCCTGATTAGTCTCGTGAGATGGGCAGCGTACCCGCTGAGTTGCGGATGGCAGCCTCGCTGGGTGGGGAGATGGGCAGCCGGATCCTGTCCTACGACTGGCCAGCCCACCCGCTGGGTGATCCGGCGGAGTGGTCCGCGGCTGTGCGGACGACGGTCGCCACCGCGCTAGCGTGCCGTTTCCCCACCGTCGTGTGGCTGGGCGACCGCCTCAGGCTGATCTACAACGACGGTTATATCCCGATGCTCGGCGATAAGCACCCCGCGGCCCTTGGCTCTGCCGGCGCGGACGTGTGGTGGGATATCTGGGATGTCGTCGGACCGCTTTTGGATGGTGTCGTGGCCACGGGCAAGGCCACGTGGTCTGATGACCTGAAGCTGATGCTGGTGAACGATGGCCGTCGCCGGGAGCGCTACTTCACGTTCAGCTACAGCCCGCTTATCGGGGCAGGCGGCGCGACCGAAGGTGTGTTCTGTGCGGTTGCGGAGACGACAGAGCGCGTGCTGAGCGAGCGGCGGCTCCGCACGCTGAGCACCCTGGCAGCTGCGCTGATGGACGCCCAGTCGGTGGACACGGCGCTGGACACCGTGGTCGATGTGTGCGCCCATCACCCTGCCGATCTTCCGTTCGCGGCGGTCTACGCCAGCGACGAATCGGACCGCCGCATCCGCCTGCGCAGTGCCACTCCGGGCGCGGACGCCGGCTTGCCGCAGCTGCTCGCGCCTTTCACAGACGGCGGCTCCGTTGAGGAAGATGGCCTGCGGCTGGTGCCTGAGCTGCCGAGCCTCCTCCCCTCGCTCGCCACCCGCCTGGGCGACGACTGCCCGGAGCAGGCCCTGGTGGTCACGCTCAGCGGCACGGCCGATGCCGCGACCGACGGTTCGTCAACGGCTGCGCTGGTGCTTGGCTTGAGCCGCTACAGGCCCCTGGATGACCAGTACCGCGGATTCTGCGGGCTGGTCGCGGATCAAGTGTCGGCCACGATGGCAAATGTCACGGCATACCAAGGCGAACGCCGTCGGGCGGAGGCCCTGGCACAGCTTGACCAGGCCAAGACGACCTTCCTCGCTAACGTCAGCCACGAGTTCCGCACCCCGCTGACACTCATGCTCGGCCCCCTCGATGATGCCCTCGCGTCGCTGAGCGCCGACGACGCGCTGGCAGACCGGCTGCGGATTGTGCAGCGCAATGGCCGGCGTCTGCTGCGGCTGGTCAACGCGCTGCTGGATTTCTCGCGCATTGAGGCAGGCCAGAGCAAGCCGCAGCCGGCTGTCGTGGATCTCGGCGCGCTGACAGCCGGGATCGCGTCGTCCTTTGCTGAAGTATGCAGGCTCGCTGATATCGAGCTGCTCCTCGACTGCGGGGCCGCCTGGGCCGAGGCGGATCCGGCGATGTGGGAAACGATCGTGCTCAATCTCGTCTCTAACGCGTTCAAGTACACCCTGACCGGGTCGATCACCGTGACGGCCGCGTCGGGCCGTGATGGCGGGGCAAGGATTACGGTGTCTGACACCGGAACGGGTATAGCCGCCGAGCATCTACCCCGGTTGTTCGATCGGTTCTACCGCCCGGCGGACACAGGCGGCCGCACAGCTGAGGGTAGCGGGATCGGGCTGGCGCTGGTGCGCAGCCTGGTGGAGATGCAGCAAGGCACTATCGACGTCGATAGCGCGCCCGGCCAGGGCACCACCGTAGGGGTCAGCATGCCGGCCGCGCATGCCGCACCTTCCGCTAGCCCCGCTGACGGCATCGCGCGCGCGGGCCTGGGAAACGAATATGCCGACGAGGCCCTGGGGTGGCTCGGTGTCGGTTCACATGCTGAGCGCGTGCTGTCGTCGCGGCAGCTCGTCCTGGTGGCTGACGACAATGCGGACATGCGCCGTCACCTGGCGACGGTGCTCAGCAGCCGGTGGGACATAGTCGAGGCCAGCGACGGCCTGCAGGCGCTGGAACTGGTGCGGCGTAATCGGCCGGATCTGCTGATCACCGATGTGATGATGCCGGAGCTGGACGGTTTCGGGCTGATCGCGGCCATCCGCGCTGATGCTGGCCTGGCTTCCCTGCCAGTGATCATGTTGTCGGCTCGCGCCGGGCAGGAGGCTGTCGGCGGCGGCCTGGCCGCCGGGGCCGACCACTACCTGGTGAAGCCGTTCACCTCGGCGGACCTGATCAGTCATGTCGCAGCCCGGCTCGAGGCTGCGGCGCGGGACCGTTCCCGTCCGCCCCGCGAAGAGGCCGCAGAGCGGGAACAAGCGGTGGCGAGCCTGGCCGCGGATATGGAAGCGGCTAAGTCCGTCAGCCAGGCGCTCGACGCGCTGCTGAGGACGCCGGACTGCTCGCTGCGAGCCACCGCTGCCGCTATCGGTCTGCTGGACGAGACGGGCAGTCATCTCCGCCTCACCTACGTTGGCGACCTGCCGCCCGATATCACCGACCGGTATCACCTGGTAAGCATCAGCTCCCCGGTCATGCTCGCGGAGACCGCGCGCACGGATCAGCGCATGGTGGTTGCCGATACCGCCGCGGTAGAAGCGCGGTTCCTCGCAGAAACCGCTGACAAGGCGCGGGCCATTCGTGCCTGCATCCTCGAGCCGCTGCATGCCGATGATGGCTCGGTGCTCGGCGCAATGGGCCTGGGCTGGCCCCGTCCGCGCGAGATAAGCCCCGCCGACACCGACATGACGAGGCGGGTCGCCGCGATCCTCGCCCGCGCCGTCGCGCGAATTTCGGTGGCCGAGCGAGAGCATCAGATCGCGATGTCGCTGCAGGAGCGCCTGCTAGGCCTCGGGGTGACGTCCCCGGCCGCGGCCGTGTCGGCTGCCTATCAGCCGGCCGGCGAGGTCATGCGGGTGGGTGGTGACTGGTACACAGCGACCCCGCTCGGCCCGGCGCGCATCGGCATCTCGGCCGGAGACGTAGTCGGCCATGGCCTGGCTGCGGCCACAGTCATGAGCCAGCTGCGCAGCGCGCTCGGAGCTGCCGCTCTGGCAGCAGACGATCCAGCCGCCGTTATCGACCTGCTCGACCGCTACGCCCAGACGCTGGACGACGCCTCATTCGCCACGGTCGCCTACGCGGTCATCGACACCGCAGCCGGCACTGTCAGTTATGCATGCGCCGGGCACCCCTACCCGCTGGTCGTCGGCCCGGAGGGAACCGTGACGTGGCTAAAAGACGGCAGGCGGCCGCCGCTGGCCGTCAGGTCCTTCGCACCCCGGCGAGACGCGCCGACCGGCGCCGCCGCCCTGCCGCCAGGCTCGCTCCTGGTGCTCTACACCGACGGCCTCATCGAGCGCCGGTCCGAGCCGCTCGATGACGGATTCGCCAGACTGACTGCTGCAGCGGCAGGCTGCGCGAGGCTGCCAGCTGGCCAGGCGTGCAGGGACCTCATCAGCCGGATGACCCCGGGCGAGGGCTACGCCGATGACGTCGCCATCATCGCGGTGCGCCCTGCGGGGACCACGGACGCGAGCCACGTTGACGCGATGCCAGCCAGCTTCAGCGAGCTTCGTCCGGCCAGAGACCGGATGCGGCGCTGGCTTGCACATCTGGGCACCAGCCGTGAGACCACCCACGATGTCCTGCTCGGCACGGGGGAGGCACTATCCAACGCCATCGAGCACGGAAGCGACCTAGATCCCCACCGCACCGTCAGCATCGAAGCCTTCGCATCGACCGACCAGATGTCAGTGACAGTCACCGACGCAGGCCGCTGGCTGAAAGACTCCGCGGCTAGCCGCGCTAGCCAGCGCGGGCACGGTCTCAAGCTGATTCACGGCCTCGCGAAGCATTCCCGGACCGCACGCACCATTCTCGGCACCGAAGTCACAATGACCTACGGCCTCGGCCCGACAGCTGGATGAGGAAGGGGTAACACGCCCGATGAACTTCGAGCTGCGGCCAGTCGGCCCGCCCGCAGGCTCGGGTGGCACGGTGCCCGCCATCCAGGTCCACGGCGACATCGACGCGGCCAACGCCACTGACCTCGGCAACGCTCTGCGCGAGCTGGCCACCCCGGCTCTGATCATTGACCTCAGCCTCGTCGGCTACTTCGACAGCGCGGGTTTCGCGATGATCGACCGCTTGCTCGACGAGATCCAGGTCGTAGTGGTCATCTCTCGAGACAGCGTGATGCGCCCGGCCGCCGAACTGGTAAACCTGCCCTTTTATGACAACGTCACTGACGCGCGCAAGTCGATGGAACCCGCCTGAAAGTTTTCCAGCTACCGAGGCTAGGACACGATGAGGGTCGTCCTGGTGGCGTCGTACCAGACCGGATCCTGGCCGGGAGGCTCGATCTTGATGGCGATCACCAACCACGACGGCATGTCCGGGTTGTCTGGCTCAGCGGCAGGAGCAGTGACCCTGCTTCCGGGGGGCACCTGGACAACCTGCATCGGCACTGCTGCTGCTACGAAGTAGCCGGTCCCCTGGGCGTAGCCGACCTGGCCCGCCTCCTGCAAGGCGCGGTAAGCCTGCTGTGCGGTGTCAGGAGGCAGGCTGTACTGGTCAGACAGAAACTGCTCGCCGGGCAGCAGGTGCCCTACCGGGAGGTTCCATTCCACGATGCGGCGCCGCAGTTCGCGGGCTACCTGTGTCCATAGTGGGACCGGGCTGTGGTGGTTGAGCCTGAGGTCCCAGTGTTCCTTTAGCTCGTCCAAGCGGGTTTCTGGCACCTGACAGTGGTACCCGTCAGGCACGACCTGGACGCCAGGCAACACGGTCGGCATGGTGGCGTGTCGCGGCCAGATGAGCCGAGCGCGATGTCGCCTGGATTTGTCCGGCCGGTGGTGGCAGCGTGGGGAGTGGGGCAGGACGTTCAGGCCGCGGGGTGACGACGCAGCGGCTTGCTGGCTGTACCGGCGTCTAACCGGCGGCTGTGGATAGCCGGGGGGACGCACCATGCTGGCACAGGACATCGATTTCCATGAGATCTTCCGGATCAGCCCGACAGCGATGGCCGTGCTGTCCGCGGACCTCTGCTTCGTCGACGTGAACGATCAGTTTCTGGACCAGCCGCCGGCCGCTGGAGGAACTGATTGGCCACAACTTTTTCGAGATATTCCCGAAAATGCCCGCAGATCTGGGCGACACGGAGCGGATGGTGCTGGAGGAGGCGTTCGACACCGGACGCAGGGCGCAGGTCACTCTGGGCCGGTACGACGTGGAGGACAAGGCTTGCCCGGGAACATTCCTCAGGCACTACTGGTCGTCGGTGGTGCAGCCAGTCCGGGGCCTTGACGGCCAGGTAGAGGTCTATGAGCTGAGCGTGCGAAATCTGACGCCAGTTATCGCGCAGTACGAGGTCAGGAGGGCAAGGCAGGAATCGCCCGCAGAGAAGGAGGCGCCGGCGGCGCAGGACGAGGCGCCCGTTCGGTAACAGGCATAGCGTGCGGCCCCACGATGATCCGCCTGCCGGCGACCGGTCGCTATCGCTAGTTCAACGGTATATGCTGTCGGTATGAGCATGCGTGCCATGCAGGAGGCAACGTTCCTCATCCTGACCGCGCTGGCAGACGGTAGCCAGCATGGTTACGCGATCATCGGGCAGGTCAGCGAGATCTCCGGCGGCCGGGTCGGGCTGCGGGCCGGCACGTTGTACGCGGCGCTGGAGCGGCTGCGCGCGGACAAGCTGATCGACGTGGACCGCGAGGAGATCGTGGACGGCCGCCTGCGCCGGTATTACCGGCTCACGCCCGCCGGCCGCAAGGTGCTGGCAGCTGAGGCTGCCCGGCTGCACGCGAATGCCGCCGCCGCGCTGACACGGCTGAATCTCGCCGGAGGTGTCGCATGACAGAATCACAGCGCCTGGAGCGGGACTACCGGCGGTTCGTGGCGCTCTACCCGCGCGCCTTCCGGCGGGAGAGCGAGGAGGAGATCGTCGGCGTGTTGCTGGCGACCGCCCACCCCGGTCAGCGGCGGGTGAGAGTGGCCGAGTCCGCGGACTTAATCACGGGCGCGGTGCGGATGCACCGGGGCCCGCGGCTGCCGCGCGCGCTGCTGACCGCCGTCCGGCTGTCCTACCTCGGGGCGGCGGCTGAGCTTGGCGTGCTGATCGTCCTGCTGGTGACCGCCGCAAGCCTGGCCTCGACCAGCATCCGCCTTTATCCCGACTTCAGCGCGGCGCGGTGGCAAGCAGGGCTGCTCGGTCACCTGCCCGTCGTGGCGGTCGGCGGGCTGGTGCTGCTGGCACTGTGGGCATGGATGGCGTGCGCGAACGCCCGGGGGAATCACGCGGGCAGGGTCGCCTCCTGGGTGGTCTGGGGGATCATCAAGGTCGGCATTGGCGCCGTGGGGCTCGCGAGCTTCGACGTGTACGGCATCGGCGGCGTGCTCGCTGCCGCGGTCCTGCTTTTCGTTCACGTCGGGGCCATGGCCGTCATCTTCTATCCCAGCAAGGACCCGCTGCCCCACCGCCCCCACCGCCAGCTGGACACAGCCGAGCGTTAGATGCCCGCACCACCAGGCAACCCGATGCCAGCGGATCATATCGGCGATGGCAGACCACGGGCCTCGTGCTCGTTCGGCATCGGCGCCATCCTCACCGTCGTATCTCTCATCTTGGTCGGATGTACTGCGGGACCGTCCAGTACGGGAAGCCGCGGGAGTTCGACCTCGGAATCGGGGAAGTCACCAACATCGGCGAGTGTGACGTCGGTTCCGGCCGCGAAGCTGATCCAGCCGCCGGGTCCGATCAGTTCACAGCCTGCGCTGCCAGGCGAAGCGACCGCTGCATGCCGAAGCGCGGGCGCTTCTGACATGGCGTTGTGCGCCGGTACCGTCGACTCCGAGGTCTGGGGCCTGCCACTGGTGAGCATGAGCCAGCTGCGGGATCTTCTGGCGTGCCAATTCAGAGTGAACGCCCTCTACAACGCGGTGGAGCTGGCCGGTCCGAACACGACCACGGTCGCCGACCCGAACGACGACACGCTCTACTCGTATGCCTTCCTCGACCTGCGCGCCGGACCTCAGCTTCTCAGCATTCCGGCGATACGCGGACGCTACGTCGACTTCCAGCTGCTCGACATGTACACCAACACGATCGCTGACGTAGGCGTCCTCACCGGCGGCGGCCCTGGTGGCACCTATGCCATCGTCGGTCCCGGCTGGCACGGCACCATTCAGAAAGGTGTCGTCCGAGTCAATGCCCCCACGCCAGATGTGTGGCTGCTCGGACGGACCCAGGTGAAGGGGAAAGCCGACCTCCTTCCGGCAGTGGAGCTAGAAGCGCAGTATTCGCTCACTGCGCTGCACGGCCATGGCTCGGGGACGAGCGGCGGGTCAAGCAGTCTCGCCTGCCCAGCACCGGCCGTCCCGTCATCGACGTCGCTAGCCTTCCTCGACAACCTCGAAAAGGACATGGCCGCCGATCCACCCCTTGCAGCCGACGGCCCGGTCGTCCAGGCCATGGCCGCTGCCGGCATCGGTCCAAGACAACCGCCCATAGCAACCGGCTCGGTCAACGCTGCCGAATATCTCCAGGCTCTTCAGCTCGGGGCTGGCTTGCTGGCCGGACCGGCCGCTCCAAACTCTGCCACGATCTGGACGGGATACACCCGCGGTGCCGTGGTGGGATCGTATGGAACCGACTACCTGGACCGCGGCCGCCTCGCAGCGCAGGGGCTGCTGGGCACGCAAGTCCCGACCCAGGCCGTCTACTTCGCTGCCAGCCGCGCCCGGTCAGGGACAACCACCACACCGCTTGCCGGAACCAGCAGTTACGAGATCCGGTTCCCAGCCAAGGACCTGCCGCCCTACGGATCCGACGGCTTCTGGTCGATCACGCTCTATGACGCCGCAGGCTTCCTTGTGGCGAACCCGATCAGCCGCTACTCCATAGGAGACGAAACACCTGGCCTCATACGAGCTGCAGACGGCTCACTCACCATCGTCGTGTCGGCCACCCGTCCTAACGACACACACGTGAACTGGCTGCCGGCACCCGCCGGTGCTTTCAGCGTGGTGATTCGCGTGTACGCCCCCACGACACAGGTACTCGACGGTTCCTGGTCCCCGCCCGCAATCCAGGCGATCAGCTAACGTTTCGTCCGCTGTCACTGCAATTGGCGAGTTCAGAGCATTATGATCCGCGACATGAGCGAGCCGGATGACAACCCCGTAGGTTTTTTCTTCGGCCCCTCCACCGAGTGGGAGACGGCGCCTACTGCAGGGTCGGACGAGACCGCGTCGCATACCACGCCCGCGGCGGCGGAACCCGAGGCCTGGACCGCGCCCGCCACTTCGACGGAGCCGGGCGTCCCGACTGTGCCGGCTGCACCGGTCGAGCCAGTCCAGCCGCCAAGCCTGGTTGCGCCGGCCGAGCCCGCCGCCTGGGCCGTGCCGCTCGAGCAAGCCCAGCCGCCCACCGCGCCTGCGCCGACCGTCGGCACCGATCCGACTGGAGGCCCGGGAGCGACCACCGGGACCACCGCTGACGGCGCAGAGAAATACTCCGTAACCAACGCTGACGGAACGACGACCACCCAACTGCCCGATGGATCGTTCCAGACGGTTGCGCGGCTCCCGGGTGGCGCGACGATCGTGATCTCGACGAGTCCACCGGGGTCCTCGCCGTCTGCTGGTCCGGCGGATCCGCCGCGGGAGCGCCGTTGGCGGAGACGCGATCGGTAGTTTTGCGGGCCGAGCCCGATCTACATGGTGTCTGGCAAGCCCATGAGGCTGCTGTGATGCAGGCGATCCTGAAGTCGCTCCCGCTGAATGCCTGGATGACCGTGCAGACCACGCCGTTCACCCGGCACCCCAGCGACCCCTTGACCCCCAGGACAGTAAGTTAGGGGCTCCTGCACGTCAAATGCGTTGTGCACCGTGACGGACGTGCAGGAACGCGGCCCCGCTGACCATCGAACCGGAGAGTAGTCAGGACGCGCAGACGGCTTCGATGAATTCCCCGACCAAGGTTTCAGGCAGGTGACGCGCCAGGTCGGCCTGGCTGATCATGCCAACCGGCTGCTGGCTCTCGATGACCGGTAGCCGATGGATCTGGTTTTGCTGCATAGCGCGGATGACCTCTGCCACGTCCGCCTGTGACTCGATGGTGACCGGCATGCCATGCGCCAGCTCGCCTGCGGTGACATTCGCCGGGTCAAAGCCGCGGGCGATGCACTCAGTGACGATGTCACGGTCGGTGATGATGCCACGCAGGCGGTCGTCGTCCCCGCAGACCGGGAGCGATCCGACATCGAGGTCGCGCATCTGCTCGGCCGCGTGCTGCAGTGTCTCGTGTTCGCCGATGCACGTCACGCCGACGTGCATGATGTCTCGCGCCGTCGTCATCACATACCCCCTTAAGTGCGAGAGGGGCATCGGCCCTGCCCTCGCCACGCAGTGCTGTTTCTGGACTCGGCTGCTGGGCCGCCCTTAAGGCCAGCGCCCCACACCTCGGTAACCCTCCGCAAACGCTTCTACCTGCACGTCGACCCGGCTAGTGCACACCGGTCAGACACGCCGGGAGCTACCGCCACTTGGCCTGTCGGCCCGTTCACGATCAGAGATGCTGCCCAGCGTGCCGAGACATATACATCGGAGATCAACCTGCCTGATGGCGGCTCAGGACGTCTGCGTCTGCGCGCCGCGCGGGTCTCGGACCATGGCTACCGCCTGTTGCTGGGTAAGCCCGGAACCGGCGGTGAATGCCTGATCGAACCGGGCCGCACCCAGCCCCCGGCGGACCTGGGCCACCAGATCGGTTTCCACCTTCCGCAGGTGCGGCCAGGCCGCCAGTCCGACCCTGCGGCGCAGGCCCTCGGCCGCGCCTTCGAGCCGCGCCGCCCGGTCCGGGTCGCCGTCTGAGAACGCCAGCCAGGCATACCCGGCCAGGCACAGGGTCACGAACGGGGCGCTGCGGGCCGCCAGGCTCAGGTCAAGCGCCTCATCCAGCAGCGTGCGGGCCTCATCCAGCTTGCCCCGCAGGACCGCCAGGATGCCCAGCTGCACCCGGGGGCCTGCGATGAGCCAGGGACCGCCGGTTCGATCAGCCAGGTCACGCGCCTCGAGCAGGTCTGGCAGCGCTTCGTGGTAGCGGCCCAGCGCCGTGTTCAGGGAGCCGGCGGTGAATGCGGCCATCCCGCCGAATACGGGCTCATCCTGGCCGCGGAGCTCCTCCAGCGAGACCACCGCCTCCCGCAGCGCCCCGTCAAAGTCACCTGCGATCGGAAGGGTCCACGCCATCGCCAGCTGGGCCACCGCGTGCAGGAGCGGGTCGGAGATCCCGGCCATCAGCGGCGCGAGGCGCTGGCGGGCCGCCAGCGCCGCCGCGTCGTCCCCGGCGTCGACGGCGAGCACCGCCGCCACCCAGGCCAGCTCGGCCCGTGCCGGCGGGTCCAGCGTGCCGACCGCGGGCAGGAGCTGCTCCACCCAGGACCAGGCCTCGCGCTCCAGGTCCTCCTGCGTCCAGAACAGCCACAGAACCCGGAACAGGTGTGGCAGCGGCCCGGGATCTTGGGCCAGGTACCAGCGCACCGTGGCGGCCAGGTTGCCTGCCTCGGCGCGCAGCCGGCCCAGCCACTCGCTCTCGCCCGGGCTGCGCAGCGGCCGGTCCGCCTGCTCGGCCAGCGCCCGGTAAAAGCCGGCGTGTCGGCGGCCGACCTCGGCGGCGTCAGGGCGGGCCGCCAGCCGCTCGGCCACGAACTCGCGGACGGTCTCCAGCATCCGCGCCCGGGACCCGGGCCCGGTGCGGTCGACGTAGACCAGACTGTGCCGGGCCAGCGCCTCACACAGGTCCAGCACACTGTCCTCATCCAGGCCCGCCACCTGGGCCGCGGCCTGGAATGTCCAGCCGTCACTGAATACCGCCGCCACCTCCAGAAAGGACCGCTCGGCGTCGGTCAGCAGGCCTACGCTCCATTCCACCGTGGCTCGCAGGGTGCGCTGCCGCGCGGGCATGTCGACGGCGCCGGTGCCGAGCGCATCCAGGGAGGCCGCCAGCCGGTCCAGCAGCGCGGGCGGGTCCAGCAGCCGGGTGCGGGCGGCGGCCAGCTCGATGGCCAGCGGCAAGCCCTCCAGTCGGCGGCAGATCTCGGCTACCGACGCCGCGTTGCCCTCGGTGAGGGCAAATCCTGGCCGCACCGCGCGGGCCCGGTCCACGAACAGCGCCACTGCGGGCGAGGCCGCCACCTGCGCGGCCGAGGCGGTGCTGGAACCGGCCGGCAGCGGCAGCGGCGATACCGGGTACTCTCGCTCGGCGCGCAGCCCCAGCGCCGTCCGGCTGGTGGCCAGCATCGCCAGCCGCGGGCAGCGGGCGAGCAGCTCGCCCAGGTCGGAGGCAACCTGGACCACCTGCTCCAGGTTGTCCAGGATCAGCAGCCAGGCGCCGTCGCCGAACGTCTCCGCCAGCGCCTGCACCGGCGATCTGGTCCCGGCCAGATCGGCGCCCGTCGCCCGCCCGATGGCAGCCAGCACCAGGTCGGGATCGGTGACGGAATCCAGCGGTACGAAGACCACGCCGGCACTGAACCGATCGCGCAGCCGCTCGCCCGCCGCGACCGCGAGCCGGGTTTTGCCGACCCCGCCCGGGCCGGTCAGCGTAATAAGCCGCGCCTCAGGACGCTCAGCCAGTCCGGCGACTTCATCGATGGCCCGCTCCCGGCCAAGCAGCGACGTCGTGCTCACCGGCAGCGAAGGCAGGCCGCGGCCGCCCGCCGGCGCCGGCGCTGCGCCCTGTCTGCTAGCAGCGGCGAACCGCTCGCTCAGCAGCACCGCCAGGTCATCACGCACCAGCCGGCCCAGCTCAGCGGGAGTCCGGAAAGAACGATAGGACGCCAAGGCCTCGTCCTTGATTCGGACGAGCAGATCAGCCAGGCTGGGCTCGCGATCAGGCGCCGGCGTCTTGACGTACAGCAGCCGGGGCAGTTCGCCGGACAGCTCGAACTCCTCCTGCAGGCCCGAGACCTTCATGCCTGGGACCAGCTGTCCGTACCGTTGCCAGTACAGGCCGATGAACACATCGCTCTGCGCGAGGTACGCCCGGTACAGCTCGCCTGGGGGGTACGGCCGGGCGCCGAGCTCGAACATCACCGGGGTGAGCCTCAGCGCCGAAATGGCGCGCGAGACAGCACGTCGCTCGTCAGCCAGCTCACCCAGCGTGGAACTCACGAACACCCGCAGGCGCCGGTCTGGGGTCCGGATAACTGCCTCATCCTGCGGACCGTCGCTCACCGATAGCCCCTGAGCTCGCCCACCACGCAAGTTTGCAACCATCCACCCCGGCCAACAAAGCCCAGGGCAGGATCCGTCAGCCAGCGATGGCGGTGGCCGCTTAACAGGAAGCTACCCGGCAGATGCCATGCATAACGCCGCATTCTGCGCACACGACCCGTGACATCCACTCGACAAATGGACGTCAGCTTCTTGGCATCTAGCAGCACCCTGCATAGTGCCGGGGCGGACCCAGGGAGCGTCCGACTGTCTGTGTAAGTGATCGTGGCGGTCATGGGGTCGGGATTCGTCCGTCGAAGTAGATAGTGAATGCCTGCAGCGCCTGTTTCCACCCGGAGCTGCGGATCCCGGTGTTCGGACTGCGGTAATCCTCGAGGTTTCGCACCGCGAGATACAAGACCTTGAGGGCGGCCTGCCCGGACGGGAACTGGCCTCGGTTGCGGGTGACCTTTCGCAGCCGGGCGTTCATCGACTCGATCAGGTTCGTCGTATAGATCACCCGCCTCACCTCCGGCGGGAAGGCCAGGAACGGGGTGAACTCGGCCCAGTGCGCCCGCCAGACCTTGACGATTGCCGGATACCGCTCGCCCCACGCGGCGGCGAACTCCTCCAGCGCCGCGGCCGCCGCCTGCTCGTCGGCGGCGGTGTAGATCGGCCGCAGGTCCCTGCTCAGCGGCACCCAGAACTTGCGGGAGGCATACCGCAGCGACGCGCGGATCAGGTGCACCACGCATAGCTGCACGATGGCTTGTGGCCAGACCACGCCGATGGCATCCGGCAGGCCGGTGAGGCCATCGCAGCACACGATGCACACATCGGCCACGCCCCTGCTTTTCACCTCGCTCAGCACGCTGAGCCAGAACTTGGCTGACTCGCCGGTCGTCGGCCCGACCCACAGGCCCAGGACCTGCTTGTTCCCTTCGCAGTCGATGCCGATGGCCAGGCAGACAGCACGGTTGGTGACCACCCCGTCGCGGATCTTCACCATCAGAGCATCAATGAACACCACCGGGAACACCTGATCCAGCGGCCGGGCCTGCCAGTCGGCGAGCTCGTCGACCACCGCGTCGGTGACCCTTGAGATCAGGTCAGCTGAGACCTCGACCTGGTACATCTCCCGCAGGTGCGCGCGGATATCTCGGGTAGTCATGCCGCGCGCATACAGGGCGATGATGCGGTCGTTGAAGCCTTCCAGCCGGGTCTGCCCTTTGCGGACGATCTTGGGGTCGAAGCTGCCGTTGCGATCGCGGGGCACGGTCAGGTCCACCGCGCCCACATCGGTCAGCAGCGTCTTGGGCGTAGCGCCGTTGCGGCTGTTGCCGCTGCCGCGGCCGGCCGGGTCGTGCTTCTCATAGCCCAGGTGCCCGGTCATCTCTTCGGCCAGCGCCCGTTCCAGCACGGCCTTGGTGACCCGGGACAGTAACCCGTCCGGGCCGAGTAGCTCGACCCCCTCGGCTTGCGCCCTGCCCAGCAGCTGGTCGGCCAGCTGCTCGTCGATCAGCGGTGACGGGCGATCCGGCCGGCCGTTGTTCTTGCGTGGCACCATCGCAGTGTCTGTCATCACGTGTCCTTCCGCGAGCCGCATTCATGCGGCTCATCGTCAGGCCACGTCACTTACACAGTTGGTAGGACACGCCCGCGACCCCAGGGGCCGAACATGCGGTCGTTGGTTTCAGCCTGAACTAGCCACGACTCGCGCGCGTCCGATCGCCGGGCAGGGCAAGCTACGGCAAGGTCCACCGCGGCACGCGCGCTTGCGCGTGTTATGGATAGGTAGCAGCTGTGTCACGCCGTCGCCAGCTGGGTACAGATGTCACGCGCGCGAGACGTGGGGAAGGGGCTCGATCGTCACGTCTGCGCTGATCATGGCTACGGCCGTCGTCGACCACATCCTTCTCAGCGCAGCAGCGCACTGAGAAAGAAATGCGTGAGGACATGCGTCGCACTGAAATCGGCTACGCGCTCTCCGGCCTGATCGGCATCGGAATCACCGCGGTAGGGATGCATTTCCTGGTCTCGCCGGCCAAGGCCGCAGCCGAGTATGGGATCTCCGTCGGGCGGGACGTTAGCAGCGCGGACCCTTACCTGTCAGTGAAGGGCGTCCGCGACGTGGCGTCCGGGCTGATGACGTTCGTGCTGATGTCCGCGCGAGAGCCGCGCGTTCTGGCCGGCTTCCTGCTGGCTGCCACGGTAATCCCGGTCGGCGACGCGGTCATCGTGCTGCGTCGCGGCGGTCGGAAGTCAACGGCCTACGGCGTGCATGCGCCCACTGCTGCCGCGATGGTCGCCACCGCAGCGATCCTGCTCGGATGATCCGTTGCGTTTCCGCCGAAACGTCGGCCAAGTCAGCCGAAGTCACGCGAGGGCTTCTCCCGGAGGGCCTGATCTTCACCGGATCTCCACGGCTTCACTATGTGGTCTGCTGCCGTCGCGACTTGACTTGTGAGCGAACCGGCTGAGCTTCACCCGACCCGAGGGGACTTTTCGGCATGGCATCACTTTCCGGGCGGGAGAACCGGGAGATCGAGGCGGCCAACTCCTCTGGCAACCTTCCGGTCGTCTTCATCCACGGCCTCTGGCTGCTGCCGAGCAGCTGGGGGAATTGGGTGGACTTCTTCAAGCAGGCCGGTTACGCAGCGCTGGCGCCGGACTGGCCAGACGATCCGGAAACAGTTGAACGGGCCCGGGCGAACCCGGGCGTCCTCGCGAAGAAGACCTTGGAGCAGGTCGCCGATCACACCACCGAGATCATCGATGCCTTGGATAACAAACCAGTAGTAGTGGGGCACTCGACCGGGGGGTTGCTGGCGCAGATGCTCGCGGGCCGAGGACTGTCGGTGGTCACGGTGGCGATCGACCCTGGGGTCTTCCGCGGCGTTCTGCCTCTTCCGGCCTCGGTGCTCAGGGGAGTCGGCGCGTTCCTGGTCAACCCGCTCACGCGCGGCCGCGCGATCACGCTCACGTACGGCCAGTTCACGTACGGCTGGGCCAACGCGCTGGGCGAGAAGGAGGCAAAGGAGCTCTACGACACGTTCCGCGTCGCCGGCTCCGGGATCTCGCTCGTGCAGATGGGCAACGCGAACCTCAACCCGTGGACGGAAGCGAAGGTGAACACGAAGAACCCCGGCCGGGGTCCCTTGCTGATCATCGACGGAGAGAAGGACCACACGGTGCCGTGGCCCATCGCGAACGCCGCTTATAAGCGGCAAAGGCGCAACCCTGCCGTGACGGAGATCGTAAAGATGCCGAACCGGGGGCACTCGCTCTCGATCGACCACGGCTGGCGCGAGGTCGCCCAGACGGCGCTCGATTTCGTCGAGCGGTTTGCCTCGTCGAGCTCACCCGCTGGGTCGATCGGATAAGCGTCTAGTTATTGGCGATAACCCTGCGTCGGGCGGAGTTAGTAATCCGCCATGAGATCGGCAACGTCCTCCGGACTCTGTGACTGCCGGCGGGTCATGGAACCATGGTCCGATGGCCGAGAAGATGAGGAACTGGGCCGGTAACGTCACTTTCGGCGCGGAACGCTTCCACCGGCCGTTGTCCCTGTCAGAGCTACAGCGACTAGTCGCCAGCAGCGGCCGGCTGCGGGCGCTGGGCAGCGGTCATTCGTTCAATCGCCTGGCGGATACTCCTGGCGACCTCGTGAGCCTGGCCGGCATGCCGCGGCTAGTCGACATCGACACTGCGCGGGCGAGTGTCACGGTCAGCGCCGGGTTGCGGTACGGCGAGCTGGCTCGGGTACTGCATAACGCTGGGCGTGCCCTGCGGAACCTTGCGTCGCTCACGCACATATCAGTGGCCGGCTCATGTGCTACCGGCACGCACGGATCTGGTGACGCGAACCGTTGCCTGTCCGCTGCCGTGTCGGCTCTGGAGATGATTACCGCCGATGGCGATATCGTGACGGCGTCCCGCGATAGTGACCCGGACCGGTTTCCCGGCATGGTGGTGGCGCTGGGTGCTCTCGGTGTCATTACCCGGCTGACTCTGGACACGGTGCCCTCGTTCGATATGAGGCAGTACGTGTATGAGAACCTGCCGATCGCGCAGATAGTCGAGCACTTCGGGGACGTCACCGGCAGCGCGTATAGCGTGAGCCTTTTCACCGACTGGCGCGGCCCTCAGATCCGGCAGGCCTGGCTCAAGCACCGCGCGGATGAGCCCTGGGAAGCTGACCCAGAGTGGATGGGCGGGCGGCTCGCTGACAGCCCACGCCATATGGTGACCGGCTTGTCGGCAGAGAGTTGCACGCAGCAGCTTGGAATGCCCGGCCCATGGCACGAACGGCTGCCCCACTTCCGGCTGGAGTTCACACCCAGCACTGGAGACGAGCTGCAGTCAGAGTACCTGCTGCCGAGAACGTATGCGCTTGACGCGTTGGCAGCCCTACAGCCGATGGCTCACCGGCTCGCTCCAGTCGTGCAGATCTCGGAGATCCGCACGGTCGCTATGGACGACCTCTGGCTGAGCCCGGCCTACGAGGAGGACTCGGTCGCGATTCACTTCACCTGGGTCAGAGACTGGGCGGCCGTCGCGCCCGTGCTGGCCGACGTCGAGCGATGCCTGACGCCGCTGCACGCCAGACCGCACTGGGGCAAACTCTTCCGGATCGATTCAGATGTACTGGCCCGCCGTTATCCGAAGCTCCACGACTTCACGCAGCTGATGCTCGACTTCGATCCGGCAGGCAAGTTCGGTAACGAACTGCTCGAGCGTTTGTTCCGCTCTGCTGGCGGGCGGCTCCGCTGAGACAGGCCCAGGAGCGCCCCACCGCCGGGTGGTTCTGCGCAGTAACGGCCGACCAGAAACGCGCGGCGGAAGTCAGCGACGTCGAGCTCACCGCCGTCGCGGGTGGCGAGCACAGGCCCCGCGATCCTTCGAAAACTTGTGGTCACCAACTGGTCCCCAAGCCGAGACGAGTAAGCCGAACTACTGACGTGTTCTCTGCGCCGCGTCGGCCGTCTCCTCGACAGCAGGGCATGTGAGGTGGCTCGGTTGGGTATTTCGGCATCGGTAGCCGCGGTGGTTCGTTTCGGTTAGCTAAGCCCAGGTTTTTGGTTGATCTATAGGCCAAGCGCGATATACCGGCGGACTCAGTATCTGGGGGGATTATGGCTGACCAATTCCCGCAAGCTGGCAGCAAGTCGCCGGACGTAGGTGGTGAGCCTGACGCCAGGGGGCCAGGCCGAGGTGCAACGCACGGCGCGACCGCGACGGCCGTGGTGACGTCACGCGGCACGCATGAGCGTAGTCGGACTCTGGCGGGTGCCCTGCTCGGAGCCCTGGGCGTGACGGTCGTCAGCGCGGTGTTCGTCGTCTGCTTCATCGGCGGCTTGCATGATCCGGGGCCGCGCTCAGTGCCTATCGGGCTCGTCGGTTCGCCAGCGGCGGCGTCGCGCGCTGGCACCGCGCTCGCGCACCAGGTGCCGGGAG
Source organism: uncultured Actinomycetota bacterium (assembly GCA_963718765.1). Classification (GTDB taxonomy): domain Bacteria; phylum Actinomycetota; class Actinomycetes; order Streptosporangiales; family Streptosporangiaceae; genus JAJYUU01. Next base: position 100,042 of record CAVQZV010000010.1, on the reverse strand, counting down.
CATTTACCGTCACGATCTATCCCACCGCGGCGGCAGCTCGATCCGCGATAGCTGGCCGCAGCATTGACGCCGCGCTCGTGCCAGGCCCGGCGGTCCAGCACCTGATCGTCGCCACCGCGGTCAGCCAGGGCGAGACCAACGCGATCATCAAGGTGTTCAGCGCCGGCGCGGCAAAGGCGCACGTGCCGCTGCTCCAACGATCCCACCGTCAGTCAACCAAGGTGCCCGGCGGGCCGCCCGTGAAAAGTTGGCCAGCGCGTAGCAGAGCCTGCTGAGGTCCTGCGCCGGGATGCGACTGCACCCAGTCGAGGACAAGGCTCCTTCCTTGATTGGCTTAAGTCATGCACAGGCGCAGGTTTGCGATCAGGCATCCGGGTAGCGATGGCATGTAGCGATAGCCGACTGCCGTCACATGTAAGAGAGGACTATCGATGCCACGCGGAGCAAGCCCGAAGCGAGAACGCCAGTACGAGCACATCAAGGACAGCGCCGAGCAGCGGGGTGAGAGCACGAAGCGAGCCACCGAGATTGCCGCCAGGACCGTGAACAAGGAGCGCGCGCGAGCGGGCGAGTCGGGTACCGCTAGCAAAACGTCGACCCAAGACATCTCCTCCAGCCGGCGCGGCGGACTGCGATCGCATTCCGGCGCAGCGGGCCGGACGAAGGACCAGCTCTACGCCGAGGCGCGCAAGCGCAACATCAACGGCCGCTCGAATATGACCAAAACCCAGTTGGAGAGTGCTCTTACCCGCTAGCTCAGGTCGCGTTTGCGGGCTGTAGGAATCGTCGCCCTGCGGCTATTATTTGTGCACGCTGACGTTTCTTTAGCCGTTAGGTCAAGACCTCGCCTGGCTGCTCCTGGGCAGAAAGGCACACCTGATGGCGATGTTGGGGCGGGCTGCAAGCGGCCGCGGCGATGAGGTTGTCGTTTCGCTTCGGGGAGAACTGGACGTTGTCAGCGCTTCGGCCGCTCTTGCGGTCGTGGCGGCGGCCGCGATTCGCGGTCAACCCGTCGTCGTGGATCTGGCCGAGCTGGACTTCCTCGATTGCAGTGCGGTGGATTTGCTCATGCAGGCGCGGGTTGTGGCCCAGGAGTCGGGCAGTGACGTTGTACTGGTCAACTCGCGTGGGAGCGTTCTGAGGATGCTGACCATACTTGGGCCTGGCAGAAATGCCTGCAGAGGCAATCAGTCGCGGTGTAAACCGGCGTGCGCGGAGTAGGAGGTCCGGTCTGCGGCGTCTGCGATGCCTTCTCCGCGGCGATAAGCTCGCGACGTGGCCACAGTGGCCAGGAGGCGTGGCACCAGCGACACTGTCGGTGGCGGACGGGCGGCGTAGCCGGGCACCGCCGTTAGAGCCCAGGTGAAGGTGGCTGACCGCGGCGGCATCGGGTAACTCACCGGCTTTCGAAATGGTCGACCATCGCGTAACGGCACCAGAACGACGCGGAGTCTACTTACGATCGGACTCCCCAGCCGATGCCCGTGATCCCGTGCGGAAAGACTGCGAGGCAGCAGGGGCTTGCATTCGATGTTGAGAAGGGCGCCGACCTGTCCCGAGTTCTCGCAGGGGAGCCGGCAGCCAGGCGTCGGCGGCCCGGCTGTTCGCGGCCACCCACGTAGCGAACGCGAATCGCTGCACGACGAGACCGATGTCACCTCCGGGCGGCTCTGGTCCGGACCTGACATTGCCGGTCCGGTGCTGCCTGCGTGAGCCGAGGCGACATAGAGTTGGCCACGACCGCTGCCCGCGCTATCGCCCGCATACCGGGTGCGTGCCTCGATGGCGTCGCTCGGTGCGGAGCCCGCCTCTCAGTCAGCCGACGGTGGCGAGATCGGTGATGCGGTATGCCCTGAGGCGCGCCCTGATCATCCCGTTGATGGTGGTACTTACGGCCCTAATCATCGCGTTGCTGCCAGTTGTGGCGCTGGGCCAGGTGATCGTCAGCGCGCTGCGTCTGCTGCGCGGTCGTCGGCCACGCTGGCGGGCCCTGCGGCTGCTCGTATTCGCTGCCGTGTACGGCTTGAGCGAATGTACGAGCGTGCTGGCCTGCTTGGTGCTGTGGGCGGCCAGCCCCGTGCCGCGCTGGCGCAACGATGCCCGCTGGCGCGAGCGACATGTCCGGGTGCTGGGTGGCTTCCTCGGAACTCTACTGCGCGCGGCCCAGCCGATATTCGGCTTCCGGCTGAAGCTGCAGAACCCGCGCGGCAACACCATCGGCTGCGGTCGGCCGCTGATCGTGCTGGGCAGGCACGCAGGACCGGGAGCGTCCTTCGTCCTGATCCACGTGCTGCTGCGCGAACGTCAGCGGGTGCCAAGGATCGTCTTGAAGGCCCAGCTGAGGCTAGATCCCGCCCTCGACTTGCTACTGACTCGCATCGGCTGCGCGTTTATCGGCCGCCGCGGCACCCGACCTGCCCCCACTGCCGCAATCGCCGGATTGGCCGCCGACCTGCGCCCATCCGACGCGATGCTGATTTTCCCCGAAGGCAGCGACTGGACGCCTGCCCGGCACCGCCTGGCCGTCCGCAAGCTGCGGGGCAAGGGACTACGGGCGCAGGCGACAGCCGCGGCCGCGATGCAGAACGTCCTGCCGCCCCGGCCCGCCGGCACCTTCGCGGCGCTTCAGGCTGCGCCGGGAGCCGAGCTGGCAGTGTTCATGCACACAGGCCATGATCATCTGCTGGACGCAGCATCTGTCTGGAAGGCCCTGCCCTTGCAACGCGAACTGCACATGGTCTGGTGGAACGAGCCACATCCCCGGGTCGCCAGCGAGGAGGACTGCGCGGCGTGGCTCAACGACGTCTGGAGCCGCATCGATTCCTGGATCGAGGAACAGGCGGCGATAGCCGAACTTGGGCAGTCGAACACATCGACCTCCTAGAGCCGACCTTGGCCGTCAGCGGCATGGGGGATCTGGCCAGCGGCGTAAAGTTTGATGGCCGGTTCGTTGGTGAAGACCTCCTGGACCTCCTGGGCCGCGCAGGACGACCGCACCGCCACCGGGACGGTCATCAGGCCGGTTTCGGAACAGGGCAGGTGCACTGGATTGCCGCGGCCGTGACTGTCTAATCGCAACTGGCTGGACCGCAGCCCGGGCCGCGGTTATCCGCCCACGGGCTGGGCAGCTGACGCGACGCAACTCATTCACCACCGAGGGGAGGTGCCTGGCGATGGCAGCACAGCCCGCCGTCGACGGCCCGCCGGACATACCGGAGCAGGCCGCGGCACAAGCTCATTTCAACGGCGGCAGCCCCCCGCCGCTGCACCGGATCCGGCGGACCCGGATGGGCGGGCTGTGGGTGGCCGCCGCGTTGTTCGCGGTCGTCCTGCTCCTGCTGCTGATCTTCATCCTAGAGAACGGCAAGAAGATCACCATTACCTTTCTCGGCGCCAGTGGGCACCTGCCGCTGGGGGTCGCGCTGCTGCTGGGTGCGGTCCTCGGGGTGCTGCTAGTGGTGATCCCCGGCACGGGCCGGATCATCCAGCTGCGGATAACCGCCCGCCGCCACGGCCGCGCCGACGTCCGCACCACCGAGCCGCCAGCCCAGCGGCCGCCCGAGGGCCTGCCAGGCCAGCCCTGACCACTCGGTGCGAGGGTCGCCGCCGGGCCCGCCTCGCTGGTCCCTGCACCGGCACCAGCGCGTCAATCAGCGGCAGCCGCTGCATCGCCTCGGCGACCGGTTTCCTGCTGTCGATACCTACTGACACAGTCGCCAACACAGTTCGTGAGATGGACGCCCAGCGCGAACGTCCGCGCCCGGTCTGTCGAGAGGAACTCGGGCTGAGTGTCCACGTCGGCCCAGTCGCCGAGCGGGTCACGTGATGCTTCTTTGTATGACCGGGCAGCCGCCGCGGTCACGTCAGGTGAAGCCGAAGTCGCGCAGCTCGCTGCTGGTCTGCATGCTCAAGTAGCGGGTGGCGTCGCAGCGCCAGGAGCCTGCCTCCGACAGCATGACAACCTGGTGACCGACGGCTGGCCGCTCTCGTGGTCTCCGTACAGCACGTCGACCGTCATGCGCCCCCCGGTTTCGACTGCCAGTGCTATCTCCTTGTACAAGGGGGTCGATGGGTCCCGGAGGTCTGCCAGAAGCCGGCCCGGCTCGCGCTGATCAGCAGGTCCCGCTGCTGCGGCGAGAAGGTCCGCGGCAGGGGTGAAGGGTCACCTCTGCGGTGCTGCGCCACGCCGCGGGGGTCTTGCGCGACATCGCTTGCTGCTTCGCCCTGGAGGCGGTACCGCGCAGCACGGCCAGGCCCGTTCCCACGTTGCATAGCGGGATCGCGAGGTAGATCCCGGCTTCCTTTGTACCAGGGCGTGCCCTCCGCCAACGGGAAGGTCTGGCCATCGGCGAATTGCACGCTCTGCGCCTCATCGCCGTGCTCGCCGGGTACGAGCTGCGAGGTCTTGCTTCACTGCGACTCAGCAAATCTTCGACGCTTGGGGGTGTACGACGTGCGCGGTCTTAAATGGCGGCCTCGGTACCGACCGCGAGACGGCACCAATAACCCAATGCCGACATCCTCTGAAATAGGCCTTTGTTCAGCCAGATCCAGGCAGCCCTGCGGTCGTCACGGAGGGTCCGGCAGCCTTGCCGACGCCACCGAGGCACCGCCGGCTGCGAAGGGCCGAGCCGCGGCAGCCTGGGCGATGATCACGCAGATGTTTGAGCGTTCCCGGCTGGGCAGTGAACACGTAACAGCCGATGCTCCCGATAGAAAGGACCTGGCGGTGAGCGCTTCGAAGAAGGCGAAGGACAAGGCTCAGGCAGCCAAGGGCAAGGTCAAGAAGGGCACAGGCAGGGTCCTGGACGACCCCGTCATGGAAGGCAAGGGCAGAGCGGAAGAGGCGAAGGGGGACCTGAAGCAAGCCGGCGAGAAGGTCAAGGACGCGGCCAAGAAATGACCCTGCCTGGACGGCCGCCGACTCCCAGGCGGCACCTGCGGCAGAGACGACCACGGGCCGGCGCTGGTTGGAGGTTGCCAGCTAAGCGGGCGGCATCGCCAGTTGGTCTGTGGCTGCATACAGGCGCAGCACCCGGCGATCAAGGCGGGCGAACGGGTCGTTATCCGTGACGATAACGCCCTGCTAACGGTTGAGCACGCTTCTGATGATGGACTACGCGCCGGCGGCGACCGGCGAGATCCGGCAGGTGCCCTAGACGAGCAACTGCCCGATGTGCCGCTGAGCGGGGTATCGCGACACAGGGGGATCGTGAGATGACAAACGAGCGGGGACACGACCAGTGGAACGTCGCGCACTGGCACGGCAAGATGCTTCTGGACTTCAACGGGGAGAAGATCGGGAAGCTGGAGGACGTGTATGTCGACGTGGAGACCGATCAGCCACAGTTCGCGACCGTCAAGGAAGGCCTCGTCGGACGCCACCTGACCTTCGTGCCGCTCAGCGGCATCCAGATCGGTCCTGACGACCTGCAAGTATCTGTAACCAAGGATCAGGTCAAGTCGGCGCCCAATATCGAGATGCACGGTGACGAACTTTCTCAGGACGACGAGTCCGCTCTCTATCATCACTTCGAGCTGAACTACGCGCCGCCCGGCACGCAGAGCGGACGCCGCTTGGCGCGCCGGTAAAGCGAAGAGGCGGTCGTGCGGTGTGGTCAGTCGGGCGGTGAATGCTGCGGGCCCGGTCTCGCGTCTGCCTTTCGGTCATGCGGCAACGTCTGGCCGGCCTGGCTCGCAGGTGGTGGGGCCGTCACACTAGGCGCGACGCCGAGGACGCCGGCGCGGCGACTCGTCCACGTAGCTGATCGCCACTGCGGCTGCGGGGCTGAAGAGGAGGTTTGTCAAAGGAGTGCGGATCCGATCGGCCGCGGATTCGCCGGGTCGATGTTGCCGAGCACTGGCCGGCACCGTGCCCTGAGAACGGCATGGTTTGCCGAGCTGCTCAGTGCCCGGTTGGCGCCGGCTTGTCTGCCGTGCGGCTGGCTCGCTCGGCGGCTGCGGTGATGTTGCGGAGCATTCCGCCGAAGACGATGCCGTGGAATGGCGATATGGATCGCCAGTAGGCGTGTCCGGCGAGCCCTCGCGGCTGGAAGATAGCCCGCTGGCGGTAGGTGGTCGTGCCGTTATGGTCTCGGCCGACCGTCATTTCGAGCCAGGCCAGGCCTGGTAGTTTCATCTCCGCGCGCAGCCGCAGCAGCGATCCTGGGGTGATGGCCTCTACCCGCCAGAAATCCAGCGCGTCGCCGGCGAGCAGGTGCCTCGGGTCACGTCGTCCGCGGCGCAGCCCGACGCCGCCGGCGAGCCGGTCGAGCAGCCCGCGGACGGCCCACGCGGCGGGGAAGGAATACCACCCGGTCTCACCGCCGATGCCTTCGATGACGCGCCACAGTACCGCGGGCGGCGCGCGGACGGCACCGATCCGTGCGTCTACGTAGAGTGAGCCGCCGGCCCACGATGGGTCGCTGGGCAGCGGGTCGCTGGGAGCGCCGGGCATAGCAGCAGATGACCAGTGAGTACAGGCGGCGCCGTCGCGGGTGTGCCGCAGGGCCAATGCGATGGCACGGCCAACGGGCAGCAGGCCTTCGGGCGGGTCCGGGACATATGCGGCGATGTCGTGCTCGGAGCACACGACCTCGTTCCTGAGCGACTCGACCAGGGGCCTGGCCAGGCCGGCGGGCACCGGCGTCACCAGCCCGACCCACAGCGACGACAGCCCGGGTGTGAGCAGCGGCACCGGAATGAGCACGCGCGGCCGCAGGCCAGCCACCTCGGAGTAGCGGCACATCATCTGCGCATATGTCAAAACGTCCGGGCCGCCGATGTCGAAGCGGCGGTTGATGCCGGGAGGCAGCGCCGCGCAGCCGACAAGATAACGCAGCACGTCATGGACGGCGATTGGCTGGATGCGGGTTTCCACCCATTTCGGGGTGACCATTACCGGCAGCCGTTCGGTGAGGTACCGCAGCATCTCGAACGACGCTGATCCGCTGCCGATAATCACGGCAGCCTGCAGCGCGGCCGTCGGCACGCCTGTGCCCAGCAGGATGTCCGCGACCTCCGCGCGCGACCGCAGGTGCGGTGACAGGCCGCTGTCAGTACCGGACGTGATGCCGCCCAGATACACGATGCGGGTGACCCCGGCGGACACGGCGGCATCTGCGAAGTTGGCCGCGGCGTCGCGATCCCGCTGTTCGAAGGACGCGCCTGTGCCCAGGGAATGGATCAGGTAATAGGCCACATCGACACCCTCGAGAACGTGCTGCACCGCAGTCCCGTCCAGTGCGTCGGCGGCCGCGATCTCAATCTGGCCGGACCAGGGCCGGTCCCTGAGCTTGCCCGGGTCGCGTGCCATGCACCGGACCGGGTGACCCGCGGCGAGCAATTCGGGCACTAGCCGCCCGCCGATGTAGCCAGAGGCCCCGGTGACAAGGCAACGCAACCGTGATGGTCTGGGCCAGCGCGGCGCGGAGCGGGACGATTCGGCCATCTGGAGGTTCCTCGCCAGCCTCAGCGTCTGGCCCGGCGCGCGGACCGCCCGGACACCGCGGTCACTGCCGAGTCGGCCCGGCGGAGCAGTTTCGCGCTGCGGGCGGATGGGTCATGACGCTCAGCGGCGACAGCGAGGCGATGGACGACTAGCCGGGCCAGCGGCACTGCGATGGCCAGCAGCAGCCACGTCCTCAGCCGGGCAGAAAGAAACACCCACATTGCTCCACCGTCCCTCTCCTTTGTTCCCCGCTTAGCGGCCGGGTCCCGCTGTCCGGCACCGATGTGGGGGAACTTCTGATCGCACTGAGCTGTGCATCAGTGGCGGTGACGCAAGCCAGGCTGGCGCACAGCCGGGCACGGCCAGGCACGGCCCGTTATCCTCGCGGCGCTACCCGCAGCGCGGCTCGCTAATCACAACGCCGGAGTAGCTGGGCCTCGCGGTGCGGGTGTGAGCATGACATCGTGCAGTACCGGGCCGTGACCGCGAAACCGGCCCGGACAAGATTCGCGCACACGGCCGCGCCATCCGGCCCAACCCGGCGAAACTGCACGCATCCCGTTGGATGGTGGGCTTCATGAGATCCAGACCGCCGCGACCGGGTACGGGTCCGCGCTGGCCCCATTGCGGTCGCGTGCAGTTATGACGTGTTTCAGCTCGGCGTGGATCGGCGCTGGCGGACTGGCGGTCAAGAAGCCAGCCAAGGTCAGTATCCGCGATCTTGGTCCCTAAACGTGCCAGGAGACTGGTGTGGATTTCGAATCAGCCAGCTGACCTTGCGTCGGGACGGCGGGATTTGAACCCGCGACCCCTTGACCCCCAGTCAGCATCTGGCCATTGCGCGGCGTCGCCAGCTGAAGCCTGATACAGAGCTGACCTGCACATGCCTTCGCCCGGCATAGCCCGCGATCGCTCGACGCCTGCCAATGTTGGCTCGGCGGATTCCAGTGACCGTCGCAACACTCGAGTGGTTCGGGAGTTGCGATGGCAGGTCGCGGAAGGCCGGGACGCGCGCCGGATAGCGGTAAGCGGGATCGGTTTGCGCGGCTGATCGCCCGGGGGGTCGGTAACGCGGAGGCCTGCCGGATCGTCGGGGTGCACCCGAAGACGGGGAAACGCTGGCGGCTCGGGCGCACAATCACCAGCAGCGGCGGCCGGAGGCTGCACTATCCACCCGTGATCGGTGCGCGGAAGGCGGAGGTCTCGCCGCGGTTCTTGTCGGAGGACGAGCGGGTGCGGATCGCGGATCTGCGCCGGGCTGGGCTGGGCGTGCGGGCCATCGCCGGGCAGTTAGGACGCAGCCCGTCGACGGTCAGCAGGGAACTGCGCCGCAACTGCGAGCCGGGCAGCGGGCAGTACCGTCCGTTCGCGGCGCAGCGGCTGGCTGCCGGGCGGCTGGCCCGGCCCGGTCGCGGCAAGCTGAACGGTGATCCGGTGCTGCGCGAGTTCGTGGCCGGCCGGCTGGAGAAGCGGTGGAGCCCGGAGCAGATCAGCCGGGCGCTGCGCGCCGAGTTCCCTGGCGACCCCGGCCGGCATCTGGTGCACGAGACGATCTACCAGGCGGTTTACCGGCCGGAGCTGGGCGGGCTGCGACGGGATCTGCCTGGAGTGCTGCGGACCGGCCGGCGGAGGCGTAAGCCGCGCCGCCGCGGCGACGCCCGCCGGGCCGGGGCGCTGACCGGGATGACGATGATCAGCCAGCGGCCCGCTGCGGCCGCCGGGCGCAGCGAGGCCGGGCACTGGGAGGGTGATCTGATCACCGGCGCGCTCAACCGCTCGGCGATAGGCACGCTGGTCGAGCGGGCCAGCCGGTTCACCATCCTGGTGCACCTGCCCGGCCTGCGGCATGACGCCGAGACAGTCCGGGACGCGCTGGTGGCGGCCATGGCGGGTTTGCCGGCCCAGCTGCGCCGGTCGCTGACCTGGGACTCTCATGATGGTCCAGTCCCCGGGCTGGTATCCGGGCCTGACCCGACCTGGGACCGGCTTCGTGCCTTGCCGTGGATTAGTCGGCCTGGCTCTCGCCCGGGGATGCGCGCCAGCCGGCCGGACGGATGTGACCTGATAGGAGCCTTGGCCGCACCGTGAGAGTCCTGTCCGCCCGTCCCGGCCGGTGGTGCCGTCCCACTAGTGCGAGCAGGAGGCAGGTTCCAGCATGTCAAGTCAGGACAGGGTTGTCATCGGCGGTGTGGACACTCACAAGGACGTGCATGTCGCTGCGGTGATCGATGCGCGGGGCCAGATCCTGGCCACGGCCAGTTTCGCCGCTACGGCGAAGGGCTATCGCCAGCTGCTGGGCTGGCTCAGATCATTCGGCGAGCTGGCTATGGTCGGCGTCGAGGGGACGGGTGCTTACGGGGCCGGGCTGGCCCGCCTGCTGGCAGCAGAAGGGGCGCGTGTGGTGGAGGTGAACCGGCCGAACCGCCAGGCCCGGCGGCGGCGGGGAAAGTCTGACACCGCGGACGCCGAAGCGGCGGCGCGGGCTGTGCTGAGTGGCGAGGCATCCGGCACGCCGAAGTCTGCGGACGGCGGCGCGGAGGCGCTGCGCGCCCTGCGCGTGGCACGCCGATCGGCTGTCAAGGCGCGGACCCAGGCGGGCAACCAGATTGGCGACCTGATCGTGACCGCTCCGCAGGAGTTACGGGACAAGCTGACCGGCCTTGGTGCCGGGCGACGGGTCGCGGCTTGCACGGCGCTGCGCCCCGGAGCCACCCTTGATCCGGTCGCGGCGACCAAGCGGTCGCTGCGGCTGCTGGCACGCCGGCATCAGATGCTGAGCGCGGAGATCGATGAGCTCGATGCGGCGATCGCCGCGGCCTGCGCGGATGCGAACCGGGCTTTGCTCTCGGCTCGGGGTGTTGGCCCCGACGTCGCCTCAGCGCTGCTAGTTGCCGCCGGGGATAACCCGGAGCGGATGCAGACCGAGGGCTCTTTCGCGGCCCTGTGCGGCGTGAGCCCGGTCGAGGCGTCCTCGGGCAAGATCACTCGGCACCGGCTGAACCGGGGAGGCAACCGCGAGGCGAACAACGCCCTATGGCGCGTCGCAATGTCGCGGCTGGCCAGCGATCAGGCCACCAGAGCGTATGCGGCACGCCGCCGGGCAGAGGGTAAGAGCGACAAGGAGATCTTGCGCTGCATCAAGCGATACATCGCCCGGGAAATGTTCCGGCTGCTCACCAATCCCGCGACCGTGCCCGACCCGGCAGACCTGCGACGTCAGCGGTCCGGTGCCGGGATCACTCTGGCCAGCGCGGCTAGCCGGCTGATGGTAACGCCGATGCGGCTATCACGCCTGGAGCGCGGCGTCTTGCACAGCGCTGAGCTAGCTAGCCGCTACCAGGCATGGCTTAACACCGAACCACTCTGCCGCGCCGCTTGACACCCATAGGAGCATCCAGGGCAAGGAGATGGCGCTGCACGAGCAGATCGCCGCGGCGCTCGGCATGCCGGTGTTCTTCTGCGACCCGCACTCACCCTGGCAGCGGCCCACCAACGAGAACACCAACGGCCTGCTGCGCCAGTACTTTCCCAAGGGCAGCGACCTGCGGGTGCATGGCCCGGAGGTGCTGGCCGCCGTGGCGGCTGAGCTGAACGACCGGCCGCGCAAGACCCTGGGCTGGGGCACCCCGGCTGCCCTGCTGGCGACCGCGCTGACCAACGACAGCGGCAGCTAGCCGCGACGGGCGGCAGCCAGGCGCCGGTGCTGGGAGGATGGGCGCATGGCCGACATGCGCCGCCGCAGTCCCGAGCCACCGCCCGGGCTGCCGGAGATCGAGATCAAGCCCGGCCTGGCGCAGGACACGCTGCGCGAGCTGGCACCGCTGCTGGCCGAGGAGGGCATCGACGTCGACAACATCGACGTCCCCGACCTGCAAACCCTCCAGGCCGCGATGAACCGCGCGGTTGAGCGCCGCAACATGACCATGTTCACCCCGGTCGGCCACGCCCGCGACCTGGCCGTCACCACGCTGCGGCTGGCTGCCGAGGGACTCGCCGACGGCGACACCGCCCTGGCCGCGGCGATCCTGGACCAGGCAGAGCCCGAATCACCCGGCGACACCGCTCCCACCGTCGCTGCCTGCATCGGCGTCGCCCTCGGCCTGCTCGATGACTGGCTAACCGGCGGCAGCCGTGAGGCACCAGGCGGCCTCGGCCAGCATGTCCGGCTGCCCGCCGGGCACTGGACCGGTGAGCGGGCCGCCACCGACATCCTGGTTCTGGCCCGCAAAGGACGAGCGTTCGCCTCGCTCGGCACCCTCATCGCCAGGCAAGGCGGCAAGCACGTTCTCTACGGCAGTGCCCTCACTCTGGCCGCCACCATCCAGGCCTGGGCCGCGCAAACCGGCACGCCGGTCAGCGACCTAGCACGCGCCGCGGTGCGCTGAACACCGCTACCATCCACAGACATCAGTCATCTGTTGCGACGATGGCTGGAATCCGCCCTCCCCGTTTGGCTCCCCGAAAAGTTGCGCGTGCAATCCGACACGAACACAGTCACCAACCTCGGCGCCACGCCCGAGCCTGACCCGTCGGCGGCGACCGCAGCCGGCAACCAGGCGCTGACGGACCTGACCTCCGCTATTGCCTGGGCCACCTCCAGCGGAAACACCATCAACGGCCAGGCCCAGCAACTCACCAACCAGGCCCAGGCCGCCGCGAACTGCTAGCCACGCACCTCCGGGGAGGACTGGGGCCCAGCCGAACTCTTCGCCGAGCTGTTAGCCTCCCAGCGTCCATCTGTGTTGCGACGTTAACTAGAATCCGCACTGCCGTCGGCATCCCAGCTGCGACATGCCGTAGCGGAAGCGCAGTTACATCCAGTCGAGCGCCTTCCCCCGTCTGCCGCAGCCGCACTCCATGCCTCGAAACCGGCTCCGACGCCGCGCGCTCGCGCGCCGCGGCTTCCCACGGCGCGGCGTGTTCTTTGGCCAGCGGCCGCTGGCCGCGGCCCAACCGCTGCTCGTCGCGCATCGGGCCGGGAGCAGCGAGCTACCTTCTTGTGCCGCCGTCGCCGAGAAATGGCCTGGCCGCGCCAGCCGGGCTCGGCTAGCAGGGCACGACGATGCGGGCAGCACCGTGGCCGCGCATCGCACGGCTGTCCATCCCCGGCGCCGTCGCCGGTCAAGGCGTTTCGGTCGGCGTGTGAACCGCTGACTCGTGTTAGGCGTCGAACATGACGTCAGCGGCCGTCGCCGAACAGAACTGGGGAGAGCGGGGCCCCGGTTCTGTAAGGCGACGGCCGCTGATGCACGTCGACAATAGCGGCTGAAGGCAGCACTGTGTGCGACGATCTCGCGAGTGGTGTTTGGTGCTTACTGAGCGCATCGCCGCGCCGCCTGTCTCACAGGCCGTTTGCAAATCAGCCACTGACTTCCCCGCAGCTCCTCGACTCCATGGAAGCCGAGCACGCAGAACTCGATCCGCTGCTAGGCCGTGTCCGCCCAGCGTTCGAGACCTTCAGCCGCCGTCCGGGTACGCCGGCGCTGGGAAGCGCCGAGCTGGCCCAGGGTGCTGAGGACATTCGCGACGTTCTAGGCCGTCATCTGGCACACGAGGAAGAGGACGCCCTCCCGCTAATCGGCGACCACCTCAACCACCGCGGAATGGGACGCATTAGTGGAGCCGGCGCGCAGCGCGAACTCCAGGAGCGGCGCCCGGTGGTTCCTGCTCTGGCTTCTCGAAGGCTCCCGCCACCCTCCCGGGCAGCAGTGTTGGGACGACAACCACGGCGGCGAAGAATTCTCATTACGCGGCTCTGGGAGCCGCACTACCAGCGAATCACGAGATTGACTTTCCCTGGTAGCTGAGCCGCAGAGCACGATGGTGGTCAGACGGCCGGTGGCTGTGCATTCGCTGGGTGCCTGTTACTGCTAGTTCCAGCAGGTTTTCACCTGACGGCCGGCCTGTGCGGCGCGGACGTCATCGCTCCTTGTCAGCGGGTGCCGGTGATGAGACGTTCGCGGTCGAACGCCGCCGAGGTGATCCGCCAGCCAAGGCCGTCCAGGACCAGGAGTAGCGTGGCTCCGCCGAGGGCAAGGCCGAGCGTTGCTGGGATCACGTTGAGGGCGATGAGCGTTATCACCGCAACCGACGGGAGACTCGCGAGCAAGCTGAGCTGTCCAGCCACGCGTACGTCGCTCGATCTGGCCGAGATCGCGATGCCGACCCAGATCGACCATGCGGCGAGGAGCGGCGTGAAGAGCAGCTGGGCGAGCAAATCCGGGACCCGCAAGAGTGCCGGCGCAATGCCAGGATGTGCGAAGAGCTCCACGCACGCGAGGAAGAAGGCGAGGACCGCATACGAGATCAGGAGCGAGGGGGCGAAAGCCGCCAGCGCCTTGCCCAGCAGGAACTCCTCGCGGCGGATCGGCGTCGAGAGCACGGGTTCGAGGGTGCCCTGCTGGCGCTCACCGACCACGGAGTAGGACGCGAGCGCTGCGGGCACGAGCACCGGGATGGCCAGCATGTACACAAGAACGTGCTCGTGCGCGAGTCCATTCGATGCAGATGCGGGCTCGGTCAGGACCGTGAGCAGCGGCTGGATTAGGAAGATCAGCGGGAAGATGACCATGGCAACGATGATGTTTCCGTTGTGCCGATATTCCGCGAGCTCCTTGCGGAAGATGGCCCCGACGCGCCTCTTGCTCACGCTCATCTGAGGCTCGCCTGCTGGTCCTGGTTGACCAGCTCGAGGTAGACGTCCTCGAGCGAATGGCGCGACTCGCCAATCGACAGCACGTCGGCGCCGGCTGCTACCAGAGCACGGGTAGCAGCCGGCGCGGCGACTGCCGGGTCGGACACGCCGAGGACGTAGCCCACCTCGCCATCGGATTGCCAGCCATTCACAGCCGGCAGCCCGGCGAACACTCCGGCCGGGTCGCCGAGCGGGACCAGAGTCCTGACCGTGAGGGTCTTAGCAAACAGCTGATCGCGCAGCTCGGACGGCCGGCCGATGCTACGCAGGGTCGTGTTCAGGATCGCGACGCGGTCGCAGAGACGCTCGGCCTCCTCAAGGCGGTGCGTTGTCAGGAATATCGTCACGCCTCCCCGGCGCAGGTCATCGATGAGGTCGTGAACATCGCGGGCGGCGACTGGGTCCAGACCGGATGTCGGCTCATCCAGGAACAGCACCTGAGGGTCGCTCAGCAGCGCCCTGGCGAGCGCGACCCGCTGGCGCAGGCCCTTGGACAAGGTGCCGCAGGCATCGTTGGCGCGGTCGGCCAGGCTGACGGCCTGCAGCGCACGGTCTATGCGACGGGCCGGCTCGGGAACCTCGTACAGATCAGCGAAGCAGGCCAGGTTCTCGGCCACGCTCAGCCGCAGATACAGGCCGGGCGACTCGGGCATGATCGAGATCTGGCGGCGGATCTCCACACCGTTTTCCGGCACGAGCGGGATTCCGGCGACCGTTGCCGATCCCGAGGTCGGCGCGATGAGGGTGCCGAGCGTCCGCACGGTCGTCGTCTTGCCGGCGCCATTGGGCCCGAGGAAACCGAAGACCTCCCCGTAGCCGACCTCCAACGAGACGTCCTGGAACGCGATCCGGTCGCCGAAGCGCTTGCCCAGGTTATGGACGGACAGCGCTGGGGCGCCCTGTTTTGGGTGCGGTGGCGCGCCTATCTCTCCGCTCACGAAGTGGTCCACGGTGCGGGCTGCAGTCTCGTCCAGCCCAGGCACTGCCGCAGGCGCTTCGACCGGATATGCAGCCGACGGCTCGACCGGGTCCGTGGGGCGCCGCAGCATCCTGATGAGGCAGCTGATCAGGTAGATCATCAGTGGCACCGGAGGGCGGAGCCGTGCTGGATCCGGGTGGCGCTGCGCAGCGGGCCGCGGATGACCAGAAGCGTGAGCAAGAGTCTGGCCAGACGGGGGGGCGCTCTTCGGGCGCGGTGCCCGGGTGCTGCGCCCGCATCAGTGCCGCTAGTCGGTTGCCAGCAAGGGAAGTGGCGATCAGCTACGGGCGTACTCTTGACCAGGACCAGCATGAGATTCTGCCGGATCGATTCCACCTCATGCACGCCGCAGTTACGGCGCAAGTAGGCGACGTCTGTCATTGGGTTCCGCCCGAAAACATTGGCCCGCGCGTGCACGCGGTAAGGCAAAAACTCCGGGCCCGTGCTACAGCCGCGAGTTGTCGCGGCTGTCGCTGCCGGGGTCCGGAGCAACACCTCGACAGTACGCTGCGGCCGCGCCCGGAGATAGGGCAAGCCCGGCAGCGATCAAAAACCATTGCCACGGGACGCCGCACGTTGAACCCGCAAGTGACCGTTAGCGCCGGGGCGCTGCCGCGCTTCGGCTGACGATCGTGTCCTGGCTGACGACGCCGTCATGCCTTCATCGCTTGGTGGTTAATCTCCGCTCGCGCGCGGCGGCGTCGTTCGAGGTCGTGCCTTGGAACGGCCAGCTGGGCGTATTTCCTTGCAGCTGCGGTGCGTTATGCCGCTGCATTTGTAGGCGATCCCTCTCCCACGAGTGACCCGATCCATCCGCTACCTTCGCCGCTCTGGAACGCGGTTGCGGGCGTTAACCTCGGGGAGCTGAGCTGAGCGCTCGAAACGGGCCAGGACTCGGGGGAAATGGGCAGCACAAACGAGCAGCGCCGGCAGATCCAATCGGCTACCACAGCCACCCGGACACCGAAGAGGGCGCCATGAAGATCACACCATTGTCGCCGCAATCACGAAGCGGCTTGGATGATCGCCCGAGGACCGCGGCGATCCGCGCCTGGGGTAGAACTATGCTCACATCGGCGTCAGTTGGTTTGCGTCAAGTTTGGCCGGTGCCTCGTCCGTCGACGGCTCGTTGCATCGCGCTTCTGCCGGGCGCGGCGGCTACCTATCGTGAGGCATCGTCCTGCTGGTCTTGGACGTAACTGCGATAGGCGGCGGTGATGAGGTCGGCGCAGGCGTGAAGCGGCATCGCGGTGCTATCGATCTGCATCTGGTACAGGGCCGGGTCATCGATGCTGACGCAGTACAGGCGGCGGACGTACTGCGCGCGGGCGCGATCGACGTGGGGCAGGCGCTGACGGGCGGTGAGCAGGTCCACGCTCTCGATCCGGGCGGCCTGCGCGATGCGCGCCTCTGGCGGACCGAACAGCCGCACCCGCAGCACGCCCGGCTCCTTGCTGAAAGCGGCCCCGCCGCCTCGTCCAAGGATCACCGACGCCCGACGCCAAGGCCTCGCGCATGATCGCCTCGGCCTGCTCGCGGAAGAAGGCCGCTTCATCCGGCGGCGGAGTGAAGTCGTGTGGCGTCCCATCAGTGCCGGCGCCGAGGACCCCGCCAGCCAGCGGGGACAGCACGCTAAAGAAGCGGTCCACGAGTGGGCGGCGGATCATCGCGCCTTCGGCTTCCTGGACAGACACCTGCAGCTGCTCAGCGACGTGGGAGCTGATCGCCCGGTCCAGCAGAGGGAAGCCGAGCTGGCGGGCGACTTCGGGAGCGACGATGCTGCCGCCTGCGCCGTAACCCGCCGAGATGGTCACGCCAGGCATCTAATGCGTCCCTTCAGTCGCGGCTGTAACCGCATCTTCGCCGGCCGGGGCGGACGGCTCAACGGTGAGACGCGTCTGGGTGTTGCTCGTGCGCAGCCGCACCTGGTTGATGAACAGGGCGGCTATCACGCTGAGGGCCGACACCGGCACAGCGACAAGAAACAGCCGGTCAATTGCATGCGAGTACGCCTGGATGATGCCTTCGTGGATTGCCGGATGGGTCCGCTTCAGGGCGTCCAGCTGGGCGGGGCTCCCGATGAGTGCTCCCACCTTGTTCCCTCGTACGGCCACCGCGGCCGGCGGCAGGTAGCGCGGGAGCTCGGCACTGATCCCTGCGGTCAGGACTGCACCCAGAGCAGAAGCCCCGATGGCACCGCCCATGGACCGAAAGAAGGTGACCGATGAGGTCGCGACACCTAGCTCCTTCATCGGCACGGCATTCTGCACGACAAGCGTCAGCACCTGCATGAACAAGCCGAGCCCGATGCCGAAGACCAGGATGTCCAGGCTCACTATCCCCAGCGAGGTGTGCGCGCCCAGACGTGATAGCAGCGCCACCCCAATAGTGACGATGATCGTCCCGGCCAGCGGGAACCACCGGTACTGCCCCGTGCGCGATATAAAAATGCCCGAGCTGATGCTCATGGCAAGCAGGCCGACCAGCAGCGGCAGCAGCAGCAGGCCCGACTCGGTGGCCGACACCCCGTGCACGAGCTGCAGGTACTGCGGCAGGAACGCCAGCGCGCCGAACATCGCTACGCCACTGACGAAGGAGATGATGTTCGACACCGTGAAGATCCGCAGGCGGAACAGCCCAAGCGGCAGGATCGGCTCGGGCGCCGCTGCCTCCCGGAGTGCGAAACCGGCCAAGACCACCACCCCGAGCACGAAAAGCCCGATGATCTGCCCCGATGCCCACCGGTAGGTATTACCGCCAAGCTGCGTCCCGAGCAAGATGCACGACACCCCGGCGACCAGCAGGATCGCACCCCACCAGTCGATCATCACTTCCCGCTTCCGCACGGGCAGCCGCAGCACCCGATTGGTGACGACCAACGCGGCGACGCCCAGCGGCAGGTTCACGTAGAAGATGTAACGCCAAGTGAGGTGGTCGACGGCGAACCCGCCCGCCAGCGGGCCGACGACGCTTGAGACGCCGAATACGGCGCCGAAATATCCCTGATAACGCCCGCGCTCTCGTGGCGGGATTACATCGCCGATGATCGCGAAGGCGAGTGACAGCAAGCCACCGCCGCCAATTCCCTGCAAGCCACGGAATGCGATCAGCTCGAAAATATTCCTCGAGAGCCCGCAGAGTGCACTGGCTACCAGGAACAACACGATGGCCAGCTGGAAGAGGCGCTTGCGCCCGTACAAGTCGCCCGCCTTGCCCCAGATCGGCGTCGACGCTGTGCTCGCCAGCAGGTAGGCGGTGATGACCCACGACAGCAGGTTGCTGTGGCGAAAGTCTCCGACGATGGTCGGCAGCGCCGTCGACACGATCGTCTGGTCGAGCGCGGCCAGGAACATCCCCATCATCAGCCCGGACATGATCACCAGGATCTGCCGGTGCGTGAAGCCCTCGCCCGCGCGGCTCGCGACCGTCGTGGCCGGGTCACTCACGAGTGCCTACTGTCCTTGTCAATCCCGTCCACCAGTTCCGGGTGGCGTGCCAGCTCACTCACCGCGTAGCCGGAGTCGACGTCCCGCGTGGTCAGGCGCCGTGCTGCCGCTCACTCACCGCGTAGCCGGAGTCGACGTCCCACGTGGTCAGGCGCCGTGCTGCCGCTCACCTAGTAAGTCACACGTGTGTCCGCTACTGTCAAGACGCTGCTGAGGCTGGCGCCACTTCTGATCATCGGTCGTCGTGGCACCGCGGGCGCTGTCTTGATGGACCCGCGTAGCCATGAGTTCTTCCAGCCCGGCCCTTTCCGGGCTGCCGCACTTGACCGTGTGGTCCCCAAGCTGATCGAAGATCGTTGATCATGCCTCTGACCTGCGTCGGGACGGCGGGATTTGAACCCGCGACCCCTTGACCCCCAGTCAAGTGCCCTACCAAGCTGGGCCACGTCCCGATCTTGGTCCGGCGCTGCCGGACGCGTGACGCAGCTTACCGCACGGCACGGCCGGTGACGTTATGAGCGTTTGAGGTCCGGGGTGGCGCCTGCCTCGCTGACAGCCGCTGCTAGCGTTCCGGCGGGCGTCGCGCAGGCAAGAACGGAGCAAGCACTGTTATGGACGACCGTCTGAGTTGTCTCCTACCGCAGCCCGTGTCGGTCGAGCCGCTGCCCGGGCAGCTTGCCCTCGATGCCTGTCCGGACGTGCGGCCCGCCGGCACGGCGGATCAGGGGGCAGCGGCCGCCGTGCGGTCCCTGCTGGCAGGCCTGCCGTGGCCGAAGCAATCGGGCCAGGACGGCACGCGCTGCACCGTCTCCATCGATGACGGTCCCGGCTCGGAAGGCTACCAGCTGCTGATCAAGCCAGACGG
Source organism: uncultured Actinomycetota bacterium (assembly GCA_963718765.1). Classification (GTDB taxonomy): domain Bacteria; phylum Actinomycetota; class Actinomycetes; order Streptosporangiales; family Streptosporangiaceae; genus JAJYUU01. The sequence continues at coordinate 80,608 of CAVQZV010000010.1, read as the reverse complement.
AATCACGGTCAGGGCCGGCGACCAGGCAGGCGCGCTCTACGCCGTGCAGACGATCCGCCAGCTACTGCCCGACGAAGCCTGGCGTGCCGCCCCGCTGCCGCGCGCTGAGCCGTGGACCGTCCCGTGCGCGCAGATCCTGGACCGGCCGGCGCTGGCCTGGCGAGGCGCGCATATCGACGTGGCCCGGCACTTCGTTCCCAAGCGAGAGCTGCTGGCACTGGTCGACGCGCTGGCGGCCCTGAAGCTGAACAGGCTGCACCTGCATCTCACCGACGACCAGGGCTGGCGCATCGAAAGCCAGCTCCACCCGGCGTTGCACGAGGTCGGCTCGCACCGGCCGCGCAGCCAGGTCAGCCTGAACAGCGAACGGCCAAGGATCTACGACGACACCCCGCACGGCGGCTTTTACTCCCTCGCCGACCTGGCCGAGATCGCCGGGTACGCTGCCCGGCGCGGAATGGCCCTGGTCCCCGAGATCGACCTGCCCGGCCACAGCACCGCGCTGCTGGCCGCGCTGCCCGAGCTCGGGGCCGGACCGCCTCCGGCTGACGGCTACCACGTCAGCCCGGACTGGGGCATCCTCACGAACCTGGTCGCTCCGCTGCCGGCCACCATGAACGTGCTCCGCGACGTATTCGGCGAGCTGATCACCGCCACCGGCGCGCGGCACGTTCATATCGGCGGCGACGAGTGCGTGCTCGACAGCTGGCGCGCCGACGCCAGGATCCGGGCCATCCAGCGCGACCGCGGCCTGGCGACGGCCGAGGACCTGCACGCCGCGTTCCTCCGTGATGTTGCTGACATGCTGGCTGCAGACTTTGCAGCGCGGGCAGTCGTCTGGGACGAGGGTTTTGCGGGCCGCCGCGGGGCGATGCTGCGTCCTGACACGATCGTGATGGCGTGGCGGGGCATGGAAGTGGCGCGGGCCGTAGCGCAATCCGGTCACGACGTGGTCGTCGTTCCGGTGCTGCCGACCTATTTCGACTACGCGCAGGACAGTTCCGACGCCGAGCCGGTCGCGATCGGCGGTCCCGTGCGGCTACCCGACGTGGCCGGCTTCGCGCCGGTGCCTGCGGACTTGGCCGCGCCGGCGCGCGACCGGGTGCTGGGCACGCAGTTCCAGGTCTGGACCGAGTACATCGCGGACGGCCGAGCGCTGGAGTACATGATGTTCCCGCGAGCGCTCGCGCTCGCCGAGGTGGCGTGGTCGGGCGGCGGGTCACCGCTGACAGGTGCGGACAGCGCCCGTCCGCAGCGGCGAGCGCTGCAGGACCGGATCGCCGCGCACGTGCTGAGGCTGGATGCGGCGGGACTGGAGTACCGGCCGCTTGCGGGGCCCCGGCCGTGGCAGCAGGGCGGCAGCGGGCGGCGCCGCCACCGGCCCGGCTACCGAATCGGAGATGTCGGCGTGCACCTCGCCGAACTCGCCGCCGCGGACGGCCAGCCTTAGCCGCTGAGCTGGTGGATAGGGTTCCGGCGGCAGTCTGGGCGTCCCCAGACGGGCGGAAGTCCCAGTTGACCCGAGCAGCGTTAGCTTGCCTAACTTTAGACCGACCGGCCGGTATGATTCAGGGCCGGAGACGAGCGGAGCGTGGCACATGGCGGTGAGATCCAGGGAATCCGCTGGCCGGTCCGGCAACAGAACGCCGGTCAAAGAGCGGCTGCTGACGTGTCGCGACGCGCCTGTTCGCCCGCCATGGCTTCGAGGGCACGTCGGTCCAGGACATCGTCGACGCGGCAGGCGTGACCAAGGGCGCGATGTACCACTACTACGGGTCGAAGGACGACCTGCTGTACGAGGTCTACCATCAGGTGCTCTCGATGCAGATCTCGCATCTGGAGGAGATCGCCGCAGGCCCTGGCACGGCCGAGGAGCGGCTGCGGGCGGCCGCCGCTGACGTTGTCCAGACCAGCCTGGACAACCTCGACGACCTGATCGTGTACTTCCGCTCTCTGCACATGCTTCCCGACGACAAGCAGGCCCAGGTCCGGGCCGAGCGGCGGCGGTATCACGACAGGTTCAAGGCGCTCGTCGACGAGGGGGTGGCGGCCGGGCACATTCCGCGCCGACATCTCCTCCGACATCGTCGTGCACTACTTCCTGAGCGTCGTCAACCAGCTCGGCTCCTGGTACAAGCCAGAAGGGCCGTTGTCGCCGGGGCAGGTGGCCGAGTTGTTCACCGAGCTGCTCATCGGCGGGCTTGCGACCAGATAGAGAACGGGAACGCGCTGGCGCGCGGCTGGCCGCGGCTCGTCACGACGCGGTCGCGCGGGCCAGATCATGTAGGCGCGCCGTTATCGGGCAGTCACCGCGCGATAGTACCGTTGGCCTGGACACAGGGCGCATCGACGGGGCGGACGATCACGGATGCAGCGTTCCATGCCGCTGGACCCGCCGGCTGGCTGGTCGTCGCCCGAGATCGGCCGGCGCCGGGGGCTGGGCGTCGCCGTCAGGAAAGCACTGCTGGCGCTGATCGCGCTCGCGCTCGCTGGCGCCCTTTGCTTCGTGTTGCTACTGCTCGTCACTCCCTCGGTGGCTAACGCCAGGCAGCTTGCCCAGGCATTCGACCGCTCGCACGGCGCTCCCTATCCCGGCGTTGCGGCTCCGGCCCGGTTCAGCGCTGCGCTGGAGGCGACCGAGGACCACCGCTTCGCCACCGAGCCCGGCATCGACCTCTTCGGGGCCGGCCGGTTTTTCTATAGCTTCCTGCGCGGCCATGGCGACCAGGGCGGCTCGACCCTGTACCAGCAGCTGGCGAAGATGCTCTACACGCCCGAGCAGACGGGCCTGACGGCCAAGGTCGACCAGGTTGCACTTGCGGTCAAGCTCAAGTACAGCTACAGCGGTGCGGAGATCCTCCGCCTCTACGGCGATGTGGCGTACTTCGGGCACGGTTTCTACGGCCTGGTGAATGCGAGCTGCGGTTATTTCGGGGTGCAGCCAGCCCAGATGTCGTGGCCGCAGGCGGCCCTGCTTGCCGGGCTCGTCCAGGCGCCCAGCGTCGACGATCCGCTCAGCTATCCGGCGAACGGCCTGAGCCGGGAGCAGCACGTCCTGGGCAGGCTCGTCTCGGTGGGCGCCATCAGCCAGGCCAGCGCGGATGCCTACCTCAAGGTGCCGCTCCAGGAGCTGCTCGTGCACGCGGGCGGCTGTCACTACTGAGTCCCGCAAGTGGGCAGCCGCGGGTGGTGACGCGGCCGGCCTGCCGGCGCTGGCTAGGAAGTGCGGCGATGCGAGGCCGGGGTGTGACCGCCAGGCTCGCGCTGCCGGTCAGCGGGCGGGCGGAACGACGGGCGGCCGGGCCGGGCATGATTGTGCTGGGCGTCGCCGCCGGCATCCCTCGCGCCAGCGTGCTCCCCGGACGCTCCGTTGGTGGAGGCTCCGTTGGCGGTGGTTCCGTTTGCGGCTGAGGCGCCGCCAGCGGCGGACCCGTTGGCCGCGGCGCCGTCAGCAGCGGCGCCGTTGGCTGTGGGCCTGGCGAAGGCATCCCAGCCGGTCGCGGACTGATGGCTGACTGGGACCGCGCCGACCACGGCCGCGAGGTCCTCAGCCTCCTCCCCGGCTGGCTCGCCGTGCGCCAGCACCGGCCTCTCGTGCCAGATCCACTTGCGGTAAGACCAGAACCGGAACAGCGTGCCGAGGCCGGTGCCGACCACGAGCGCGACGTTGTACCAGGCCACGCTGTGGCCAAGGTCAGCCAGGTCAATCAGCCCGATGCAGCCGTAGTAGATGAGGAGCCCGACCCCGTTCAGCACGAAGAACATGGTCGAATCGCGGGTCGTGCCCTTGCCCTCGCGGTGCCGGAAGGTCCAGTACCGGTTGCCCAGGTAGGTGATCGCCGTGGCCAGGATGGTGGCGATGGTGATGGCCTTGTACTTGCCGATCGGGTGCAGCGCGTTGGCGACGCCGAACGTGACGATGAACCCGATACCGCCGATGACCAGGAACTTGAAGCCCTCGTGGATCAGCTGGCGGAAACGCGAGTACAGCTTGCGGATCATGCTCACCTGTTGGATCTGCCTCCTGCCCCGTCCGCCAGATCCTGACCCTGAGAGTACCGGCCCGCTTGTAGAGAGGTGCCCGGCGAAGGCGGCGGTTACCCTCGCCTGGCCAGTTATTGGTTCGGAACTGACGGACCTGTTAGGTAGGGTCACCGGCGTGCCCAATCCCGATGTACTCATCCGCGCGACCGGCCTGACCAAGCGGTTCGGGGAGTTCACCGCGGTAGATGGCATCGACTTCGAGCTCCGGCGCGGGGAGGCGTTCGGCTTTCTCGGCCCGAACGGTGCTGGCAAGTCCTCCACGATGCGCATGATCGGCTGCGTCTCCCCGCCAAGCGGCGGTGAGCTGGTCATTCTCGGTATGAACCCGGTCACGGACGGTCCGGCCATCCGGGCCCGGCTCGGCGTCGTGCCGCAGGAAGACAGCCTCGACCTGGAGCTGACGGTCCGGGAGAACCTGCTGATCTATGGCCGGTATTTCGGCCTGCCCCGGGCGGTCATCGCTGACCGGGCAGCCAGGCTGCTGGATTTCGCCCAGCTCGCTGAGCGGGCAGAAGACCAGGTCGAACCGCTGTCGGGCGGGCTGAAGCGGCGGCTCACCATCGCCAGGTCCCTGATCAATGAGCCGGACATCCTGATCCTCGACGAGCCGACCACCGGTCTCGACCCGCAGGCCAGGCACGTGGTCTGGGACCGGTTGTTCCGGCTCAAGCAGCAAGGCGTGACCCTGATCCTGACCACGCACTACATGGATGAGGCCGAGCAGCTCTGCGACCGGCTGGTCGTCATGGACGGCGGCCGGATTGTGGCGGAGGGATCGCCCCGGGAGCTGATCGACACCTACTCGACCCGCGAGGTGCTCGAGCTGCGGTTTCCGCCAGCTGAGCATGAGAAGGCGGCCGAGCTGGCGGCCGGGACGAAGGCCGACCGGACCGAGGTGCTGGCGGACCGGATCCTGCTGTATGTCCAGGACGGCGACGCGGCGCTGGACCAGGTCCGTCGTCTCGGGCTCGAGCCGCTGGTCTCGCTTGTCCGCCGGAGCACGCTCGAGGATGTGTTCCTGCGGCTAACTGGCAGGCGGCTGGAGGACTGATGGCCGCGATGGCTCCGGCTGCAGGCGCCCGCCCCTCAGCGACCGGGACATGGGGGATGGCCGTCCGTGCGCTGCGGTGGTGGCTGGCCAAGTACCGGCGAACCTGGAGCGGGTCCATCTACACCGTCGTGCTCACTCCGGTCATGTACCTGGGCGCCATGGGCCTCGGCCTGGGCAGGCTGGTCGATCAGCACGGCACGGCCAGCCTGGGCGGGATCAGCTACCTGGCCTTCCTGGCCCCCGGCCTGATGGCGGCGGCTGCCATGCAGACCGCTGTGGGTGAGTCGATGTATCCGGTTTTCACGGCCGTCAAGTGGACGCACACCTACCAGGCCGCAGCCGCGACGCCCTTGCGGCCTGGTGACCTCTACCGCGGCCACCTGATGTTCACCGCGCTGCGGCTGACCATGAACATGCTGATCTTCCTCGGCATCATGGCGGCATTCGGCGTGGTCCGCTCGCTCTGGATGCTGGCCGGCGTACCGGTGGCCGTGCTGACCGGGCTGGCTTTCGCCGCGCCGCTCGATGCGTTCGCCGTGACCCCGAAGAACGATCAGCCGTTCAACGTGGTCTTCCGGTTCGGGATGATCCCGCTGTTCCTGTTTTCTGGCACCTTCTTCCCGATCACGCAGCTGCCGGCATGGATCCGGCCGATCGCCTACGCGACGCCGCTCTGGCACGGCGTATCGCTGTGCCGGGCCCTCAATTCTGGTGCTCCGGACCTTCTCGGCGCGCTCGGACACATCGGTTATCTCGTCGCAGTGATAGCGCTGGGCCTGGCGGCTGGCCCCGTCACCTACCGCCGGAGGCTGTATGTCTGAGCCGCTCGCATCCGCGGTGCACCGGGCGCCCTTGCGTATCCTGCCAGCGCCGATTCTGGCTGCCCGGCAGCTCGGCGGCCGGGGGAGCGCGCACCTCGTGGAGCGGAACGCGCGGGCTTACCGGCACACCTGGCTGGTGCTGGCAACAGGATTCTTCGAGCCGCTCTTTTATCTCCTGTCGATCGGGATTGGCATCGGCCACCTGGTAGGCAGCATCACGGTGAATGGGCACGCCGTCTCGTTCACCAGCTTCGTGGCGCCGGCCCTGCTCGCCACCTCGGCCATGAACGGTGCGATCTTCGACTCGACGTTCAACATCTTCTTCAAGCTCAAGTACGCCAGGGTCTATGACGCGATCCTGGCGACTCCCATGCGAGCAGCCGACGTGGCCATGGGGGAGATCGGCTGGGCGCTCATCCGCGGCGGCCTGTACGCGTGCGCCTTCATCGTGATCATGCTGGCCATGGGCCTGGTGCACTCGATCTGGGCGGTGTTCTCGATCCCCGTCGCGCTCCTGATCGGCTTCGCGTTCGCCGGTGCCGGGATGGCCGCCACTACGTTCGTGCGCAGCTGGCAGGACTTCGAGTACGTCACCCTGACGACCTTGCCGATGTTCCTGTTCTCGGCGACGTTCTATCCGATCAGCGTCTACCCGAGGGCCCTCCAGATCGTGGTCGACTGCACGCCGCTCTATCAGGGCATTGCCCTGCTCCGCGGGCTCACCCTGGGGTACGTGGGGCCGAGCCTGCTCTGGCATGTGCTCTACCTGGCCGTCATGGGCACCGTCGGCCTTGCCATCGCCGGCCGCCGGATCGGCCGGCTGCTGCTGCGCTAGCGCCGTGTCCGGACGGGGAGCCGGCCATGACCGGTGCCCCGGTTAAGCAGAGACCGCCAGCGCGAATGGGAGGACGGCGGGGGCGCCTGCCTCGCGGAGCAGCTTCGCGGCGACGGTCATGGTCCAGCCGGTTTCGATCCGGTCATCGACCAGCATGACAGGACCGGTGAGCCGGGCTACTGACGCCGCCAATGACTCCGGCAGTACCAGGTCCCGCCACAGCGTCCGCAGTCGCTGGGCGCTGTTGAACTGCCGCGGCGCCGAGGTTTCGCTCGCGTAAGCCAGGCTGCCCAGGCAGGGAATCCTGCCGATCGCGGCGATCCGCTCGCCGAGGCCGGATACGAGTCGGGGGCAGCTTCTGGACGGGACGCAGACAACGGCGGCCGGGCGAGCCGCCCAGTCCCAAGCGGCCAGAACGGTCACGACGGCAGCCAGCAGATCGTCCGGGACGGGCCCGTCGACAGGACCGGCCTCCGGGTCAACGGCCAGCAAGGAGCGCAGCCGGGCCCCCCAGCCCAGATCGGTAAGGCGTCCGACGGCGCGGCCTGTCTCGGCCAGCAGGTTCGCGCCAATCTTCCCCGAGGCGGCGATTCCCAGATCCGACATCCCGGTAGGCCACATCTTCCGCGGTTCCACCTGCACGCCGGGGCGGGTCAGCCGCTTCTGCGCCGCGTCGGCGCCTGAAGGCGAGACGCTGACTGGCCAGTGCTGCCCCGTGCAGTTGTCACACCGGCCGCACGGCGCGGCATCCGGGTCGTCGAGTTCGCGCCGCAGGTACTCCATACGGCAGGACTCGACCGTCAGGTAACCGAGCATGGCCTGCTGCTCGCGCCGCCGTTCGGCCGCTACCTGCGCATAGCGGTCGGCCTCGTATACCCAGGGCTGGCCAGTCGCCTCCCAGCCGCCGCTTACCCGACGGACCGCGCCATCCACGTCGAGAACCTTGAGCATCATCTCCAGCCGGCTTCGGGACAGGTCCACCCGGGTCTCGAGCGCGGCCAGTGAAAGCGGTCGGCCGGCGTTGGCCAGGGCCGCGAGAGTCACCCGGACGACACGCTCGTGCGGGAACGCAAGCGAACCGAAGTAAGCCCAGATGTCGGCGTCCTCGGGGCCGGGCAGTGCGATCACGTCGGCCCGGGCCACGCCCCGGCCGGCCCGGCCGATCTGCTGGTAGTAGGCGACCGGCGATTGCGGTACGCCGAGATGGACCACAAAACCCAGATCAGGCTTATCGAAGCCCATGCCGAGGGCGCTGGTCGCGACCAGCGCCTTGAGCTCGTTGGCGAGGAGGGAGTCCTCGGCGGTTTTGCGCTCCGCGTGGTCGTCTTTCCCGGTGTAGGCCGCGACGTCGAAACCATGCTCGCGCAGGAAGCCGGCCGTCTCGTGCGCAGCGCTGACGGTGAGCGTGTAGATGATGCCAGACCCCGCCAGGTCCGCCAGGTGCTCGGCCAGCCAGGCGAGCCGCTGGTGTGGGCCGGGCAGCCTGACCACCGCCAGGTGCAGGCTCTGACGATCAAGCGGCCCGCGCAGGACCAGCGTCTCGCTCTCCGCTGCAACATGGCCAACGCTCAATTGCTCGGCGACATCGCGACTCACTCGGGCGTTCGCTGTGGCCGTCGTCGCCAGCACTGGCACGCCCGACGGCAGTTCGGCGAGCAGCGTGCGCAACCTCCGGTAATCGGGCCTGAAGTCATGTCCCCAGTCGGAGATGCAATGCGCCTCGTCGACCACCAGCATCCCGGTCGCAGCGATCAGCTTGGGCAGCACGTTGTCGCGGAAGCCGGGATTGTTCAGCCGCTCCGGGCTCACCAGCAGGACGTCGGCCGCGCCGGCCGCAACCCGCGCGTAGACCTCGTCCCACTCATCCGTGTTCGCCGAGTTCACCGTCACCGCGTGGATGCCAGCCCGGTCCGCCGCCTCGATCTGGTTGCGCATCAGGGCGAGCAGCGGCGAGATGATCACCGACGGGCCCGCGCCCCTGGCCCGCAGCAGCGCGGTTGCCGTGAAGTAGACCGCCGACTTGCCCCATCCGGTTCGCTGCACAACCAAAGCCCGCCGCCGGTGCGTGACCAGGGCATTGATAGCCACCCACTGGTCCTCGCGCAGATGTGCATCGGGACCGGCGAGCGCGCGCAGGTACCCCTCCGCCTCAACCCGCAGATCCTGAGCCATGCCCGCGTCGCTTGTCATGCCTTCCTTCGTATCAGGGCGTGTGCTGTTGCCAGTTAGCCATCTTGGCAGTGCTGTTGATCTGCGCACCGCAGTCGACTGCGCGCGGCGCGGTCTTTGATAGACAGCTGTCATGCAGATAGGTGTCGTGTTCCCGCAGACCGAGATTGGCGCCGACCCCGGCGCCATCCGTTCTTACGCTCAGGGGGTCGAAGAGCTGGGCTTCGCCCATCTCCTCGCCTACGATCACGTGCTCGGCGCGGACCCGGCGGTCCATGCCCCGTGGACCGGGCCGTACGACGTGGACACCACGTTCCACGAGCCGTTCGTCCTGTACGGCTACCTGGCCGCTGTCACGTCGCTGGAGCTCGTCACCGGCATCATCATCCTGCCGCAGCGGCAGACCGCTCTGGTGGCCAAGCAGGCCGCCGAGGTCGACCTGCTGACAGGCGGGCGGTTCCGGCTCGGTGTCGGTCTCGGCTGGAACGCGGTCGAATACGAGGCCCTCGGCAAGAACTTCCGCGACCGCGGCCGCCGCATGGCCGAGCAGGTCGGGCTGATGCGCCAGCTGTGGACAGAGCGGAGCGTGACGTTCGCGGGAGAGTACGAGACCGTGACTGCAGCCGGGCTGGCGCCGCTGCCGGTGCAGCGTCCGATCCCGGTCTGGATCGGTGCCTCGTCGCAGCCCGCGTACCGGCGAGTGGGTCGGCTGGCAGACGGCTGGTTCCCGCAGATGCCGCCGGACTCCCGCCTGGCGGAGGCCAGACAGGTGATCGCGCAGGAGGCCGAGGCAGCCGGCCGGGACCCGGCACTCATCGGCATGGAGGGGCGGGTGAGCTGGGGCGGCGCAGAGAAGCTGGTCGACCACGTCGGCCGGTGGCGTGCGGCCGGTGCCTCACACGTCTCCGTCAACACCATGGGGGCCAGCCTCGGCGGTGTGGACGGCCACCTCGAAGCCCTCACAAGCGCGGCTGAAGCCCTGCAGCTCTCACGCTGACGGCCGCCTGCAGCCGCTCTGATGCGCACGAGAGTGACATTCACGCCGCACTTTCAGGATGACACTTCTGCGCCCTCAGCTCCCGCGCCCCATCAGCGGCGCGGCTGCGCGCCTAGCCGCCGAAGTAGCGACGCGGATTGGCGACGAGCATCGTGTCAATCTGCGTCTCGGTGACACCGCGCTCACGCAGGGCCGGCAGCACGTCGTTGAACACATGCTCGAAGTGCCAGGACGGCGCGAACTGCGGAACCACCGCAGGCGGGAACCAGTCGATGTAGCACGAGGCATCGTGCGAGAGCACCATGCGCTCGGCGTACCCGCGCTCGCACAGCGCCGCGACCGTGCCCACCCGGTCCTCGAACGGCGTGATCAGGTCCAGGCCGAACCGGTCCATGCCGAGCAGGCATCCCGCGTCGGCCAGTTCGGTCAGGTAGTCCAGGTCGGTGGTGTCGCCGCTATGCCCGAGAACGACCTTCGTCAGGTCCGCACCTTCCTCCTGCAGCACGCGCAGCACCTCGCGCCCGGTTCCCGAGTGCGGGTGCGTGTGCACGGTGATCGGCGCGCCGGTCTCGGCGTGCGCCCGGCAGACCGCCCGGAGCACCCGCTCGACCCCTGGTGTCAGGCCGGGCTCGTCGACCGCGCACTTGAGGAACGCGGCCTTGATCCCGGTGTCCGCGATGCCGGTCTGGATGTCCCGGACGAAGAGCGTCGTCATGGGGTCGGCGCGGCCCGTTCCCGGCAGTCCGGGTTGCCGGTAGGTGAAGTAGAACGGCACGTCGTTGTAGGTGTACAGACCCGTCGCGACGATGATGTTGAGCTCGGTTCCGTCAGCGACCCGCCTGATCCGGTGAATATCGCGGCCGAGCCCCACGACGGTGGGATCGACGATCGTGCGGCAGCCGCGGCCCGCGAGCTCGGTCAGCTTGGTGATCGCGCTGTCGACCTGGTCGTCCTCGTTCCAGCCGTCGGGGTAGTCGGACGGGTAGTTCTCCCTGACTTCCTCATTGAGGATGAAGATGTGCTCGTGCATGAGCGTCACGCCCAGGGAATCGGCATCCACTGGACCCCGGGCCGTCTCGACCTGCGTCATGAAAGCACCGTAGCGTGGAGCCATACCAGCCGGTAGGTAGAGTCTGCGCTGGGCCGACGGACACCGGCAGGGCCGCAGGAGGTTGCAGATGGAATTCGCTTTCGATGCGCGCACCGAGGAGTTCCGCGGCCAGCTCCAGGCCTTCCTGGACGAGCAGCTCATGCCGGCCGAGCCAGTTTTCGAGGAACAAGCAGTCAAGCTGGCAGGCGAGGGTCGCGGCTGGGAACGGCCGCCGATCATGGACGACCTGAAAGCCAAGGCGCGCAAGCGCGGTCTCTGGAACCTGTTCCTGGCTGGCCACCCCGAGGGCGCGGGATTGTCGAACCTCCAGTACGCCCCGCTAGCTGAGCTGACCGGCCGCTCGTTTCTGGCGCCTGAGGCACTGAACTGCGCCGCACCTGACACCGGCAACATGGAGGTGCTCGCCGAGTTCGGCACCGATGAGCAGAAGGAGCGCTGGCTGCGGCCGCTGCTGGACGGCGAGATCCGGTCCGCGTTCTGCATGACCGAGCCGGACGTGGCCTCGTCGGACGCTACCAACATCTCCACCAGCATCGTCCGTGACGGCGATGTCTACGTGATCAACGGCCGCAAGTGGTGGTCGTCGGGCGCGATGGACCCGCGCTGCCGGATCCTCATCGTGATGGGTAAGACCAACCCGGACGCCGACCGGCACCGGCAGCAGTCGCAGATCCTCGTGCCGAAGGACACCCCGGGCGTCCACATCGAGCGCGGAATGAATGTGTTCGGCTACACCGACGGAACCCACGGCGGCCACGCGGAGGTCGTGTTCAGCGACGTGCGCGTTCCCGTCGCCAACGTTATCTCCGGCGAGGGGGAAGGGTTCGCGATCGCGCAGGCCCGTCTCGGGCCTGGCAGGATCCACCACTGCATGCGGCAGATCGGTGCGGCCGAGCGGGCGCTGGAGCTGATGTGCCGCCGGGTGACATCGCGGGTCGCGTGGGGCAAGCCGCTGGCTGAGCAGGGCGTCATCCAGGACTGGATCGCCGAGGCGAGGGTGCAGATCGAGGCCGCCCGGCTACTCGTACTCAAGACTGCCTGGCTGATGGACACGGCCGGAAACAAGGGCGCGCACACCGAGATCCAGTCGATCAAGATTCTGGTGCCGAAGATGACCGAATGGATCCTGGACAAGGCGATCCAGGCCCACGGTGCCGGGGGAGTGAGCCAGGACTTTCCGCTCGCCGCGCTCTGGGCCCACGCCCGGACGCTGCGACTCGCAGACGGCCCGGACGAAGTGCACAAGCGGTCACTCGCCCGCCGCGAGCTCAGGAAATACTCAGGGCCACAAAGGTAACTTTGGTGCCCCTAGATGGGCAGCAAACTGACCCTTGTGGCCCCAAGGTAGAGGAGATCAGATGTCAGAGGCGTCCCAGCGAGTAGCGGTCGTCACCGGTGCCGCCAGAGGCATCGGCGCAGCTACTGCTCAGAGACTGGCCGCCGACGGGTTTGCCGTCGCGGTGCTCGACCTCAAGGAGAGCGACGGCGGCGGAACCGTCGACGCGATCACCGCTGCCGGCGGCAAGGCCCTGGCTGTTGGCGCGGACGTGAGCGACGCGGACCAGGTGCAGGCTGCGGTTGACAAGATCGCGACTGACCTCGGCGGGCCATCCGTCCTGGTCAACAACGCCGGCGTCATCCGCGACAACATGCTGTTCAAGATGTCGATCGACGACTGGGACACCGTGATCGGCATCCACCTGCGCGGCTCGTTCCTCATGGCGAAGGCGTGCCAGAAGTACATGGTCGACGGCCGCTGGGGCCGGATCGTCAACCTCTCGTCCAGCTCCGCCCTCGGCAACCGGGGTCAGGTGAACTACTCCTCCGCCAAGGCCGGCCTGCAGGGCTTCACCAAGACGCTGGCGATCGAGCTGGGGCAGTTTGGCATCACTGCCAACGCCGTCGCCCCGGGATTCATCGTCACCGACATGACGGCCTCCACTGCCGCGCGGATCGGCATCGACTTCGAGGAATTCCAGAAGGCCGGCGCCGCGGGCATCCCGGTCCGCCGGGTGGGCCAGCCCGAAGACGTCGCCAACGTCATCTCGTTCCTCGTCAGCGAGGGCGCTGGCTTCGTGTCCGGCCAGGTTATCTACGTAGCCGGCGGGCCCCTTTGCTGAGGTCGGTCCGACCGCTGTCCGGAGGAGAACAGTGACCATGGAGGGGAACGGGGCCGTCCCGGACACGGCGGCGCTGCGCTCGCAGGTCTCGGAGTTCCTGGCCCAGCATGACCCCCGGTCAGCCGAGCCTCTGGAGTTTCTGCGGGCCCGGTTCGACGCCGGTCTGGCATGGGTGCATTACCCGGCGGGACTCGGCGGACGGAGCGGGCCACGTTCCCTGCAAAGTGTCGTTGATCGCGCGTTCGCTCAGGCCGGAAGCCCGACCAATCACCCGGAGCGCAACGGAATCGGCCTCGGCATGGCCGCGCCGACGATCCTCGCGCACGGCACGCCGGAGCAGAAGCACCGCTGGCTGCGACCGCTGTGGACCGGCGAGGAGATCTGGTGCCAGCTGTTCAGCGAGCCGGGCGCCGGGTCGGACCTCGCCGGGCTCGCGACGCGGGCGGTACGCGACGGCGACGTCTGGAAGGTGAACGGGCAGAAGGTGTGGACCTCGTCTGCCCACATGGCCCGGCGGGCGCTGCTGGTCGCGCGGACCAATCCGGACGTGCCCAAACACGAGGGACTGACCTACTTCGCGCTGGACATGAAGCAGCCCGGCGTCGAGGTCCGGCCGCTGCGGCAGATCACCGGCGACGCCGAGTTCAACGAGGTGTTCCTCACCGACGCGCAGGTACCGGACGCCGACCGGATCGGTGACGTCGGCCAGGGCTGGACCGTGTCGATGGCGACGCTCATGAACGAGCGGGTATCCATCGGCGGCGGCGCCATGCCGCGCGAGGGCGGCATGATCGCGGCGGCGGCGCGGAGATGGCGTCAGCGCGCGGAGCTGCGAACCCCGGGGATGCACGACCGGCTGCTGCGGCTGTGGGCGGACGCTGAGGTGGCAAGACTGGCCGGGAGCAGGCTGCGCCAGCAGCTGGCCGCGGGCGTGCCCGGTCCGGAGGGATCGGCGGCCAAACTGGTGTTTGCCAGGCTGAACCAGGAGATCTCGGAGTTCGAGGTGGAGCTGGCGGGCGCGGACGGGCTCCGCTACGACGACTGGACCATGCGCAGGCCCTCGGGTGCCGATTTCTTCGGCCGCAACCCGGTGTTCCGGTTCCTGCGGGCGAAGGGGAACTCCATCGAGGGCGGCACATCGGAGATCCTGCGGAATGTCATCGCCGAGCGGGTGCTCGGCCTGCCGAAGGAGGCCAGGGTGGATACCGGACCGTGGAAGGACCTGCCCAGGTGACCGAGGCAACCGCTACGTCGCCCGCCCAGGCCCGGCCGCTGGACCTGCTCTACTCCGAGACCGAGACCGAGCTGCGCAGCGCGGTTCGGTCGGTTCTCGGTGACCGCGCAGCGTGGCGGGACGTGCTCGCCCGGACCGAGACGGCGCAGACATATGACAACGCGTTGTGGCACACCCTCGCGGCCGAGGTCGGCGTCGCGGGGCTGCTGATCCCGGAGGCACTCGGCGGCGCCGGGGCCAGCTACCGGGAAGCCGCGGTCGTGGCCGAGGAGATCGGCCGGAATGTTGCGCCGGTGCCGTTTCTCGGTAGCGCGGTTGTCGCCACCACGGCGCTGCTGTCTGTCGGGGACGCCGAGCTGTTGTCGCAGCTCGCGAGCGGCGCGGCGACGGCGGTCCTCGCGGTGCCGTTTGCGGCCGGGCCGGGCTCGCGTCCTGCGCTGACGGTCCGCCTGGACGCGCAGCAGCCGGGCGACGAACCCGGCACCTACCGGCTGACCGGCATGGTTTCCGGAGTCGCGGACGCGCTGCCCGCCGACGTTTTGCTAGTTCCTGCGGACGGGGTGCCCTACGGGCTCTATGAGGTCCGGGCCGGTAACGTCGTCAAGGAGGCGGTCGTTTCGCTGGACCAGACCCGCCAGCTATGCGACCTCAGCCTGAGCCAGGCACCCGCACGGAAGGTTGCTGCCGACGAGGCGGCCGGGCGGGCCGTCGCGGCGGCGCTGCTCGCGGGCGCCGGCCTGCTCGCCTCCGAACAGCTCGGCATCGCCGAGCGGTGCCTGGAGATGACGCTCGCCTACGTCAAGGAGCGCAAGCAGTTCGCCAGGCCGGTCGGCGGCTTCCAGGCGCTCAAGCACCGGCTGGCCGACCTCTGGGTGCTGGTGACCCAGGCGCGGGCTGCCGCCAGAGCCGCCGCAGACGGGCTCGTTGCCCGTCCGGGCACCGAAGCCGAGCTCCTCGTCGCGCTGGCGAAGGCGGCCTGCTCGGATACCGCGCTCAAGGCTGCCCAGGAGACGATCCAGCTACACGGCGGGATCGGTTTCACCTGGGAGCACCCGGCGCACCTGTTCCTCAAGCGAGCGAAGGCGGACTCGATCGGCTTCGGCACCGCCGATTCGCACCGGGCTTCACTGGCGCGGCTAGCCGATCTGCCGGCACCGCCTTAAGTCACCGACGCCGCGCCGCCCGGACCTCATGGGTCAGCCTTGGCCGAAAATGCCACTTTTCGTGCAGCCAGTAGGCCTTCTTCCTGATTAGATGGGCACCGAGGTCGTTACCCGGCGCCGCGGCTTGAGCGTGCCGCGGTCACCAGGGACCAGGGGCGACCGCAGGGATGTGGTATGGCTGAGACACAAGCAGAGAATGACGCCACGGTTGGCCAGCTTAAGGAAACGGCCGGCCCGGGGCCTCAGGGTCCGGAGCCTGACGACCCGGAGCCCGACGGCTCCTATCAGCCGGCAGCCTGGCCGGTACCTGCGGATCCGCCGCCCACTGGAGCCATCCACCACATCGAGCTGTGGGTCCCTAACCTGGACAAGGCCATCGTCAGCTGGGGCTGGCTGCTGACCACACTGGGTTACCGGATGTTCCAGGACTGGCCAGGAGGACGGAGCTGGCAGTCCGGCCACGCTTACATCGTCGTGGAGCAGTCCCCGGCCCGGACGGCCAGCAGGCATGACCGGTGTCGTCCTGGCCTGAATCACCTGGCTTTTCACGTCTCGAGCAGGGACATGGTGGATCAGCTGGCTGCGGAGGCGCTGCTGCACGGGTGGAGGCTGATGTTCGCCGACCAGCATCCGTTCGCCGGAGGCCCTCAGCATTACGCGGCATATCTGGAGAATTCAGATGGCTACGAAGTCGAGCTCGTAGCGGATTAGCCTTGCCTGCGCGTTGCCGCGGGGCTTCTACCTGCGGCGATGTCACCATGTGGCGTTGACCGGGCTATATATGCCCGATAAAATCGCAATGTCAGCATCCACGTTCAGAGCGCGATAACTCGCTCATTGCGCGGATGCGCGGGAGGTTGCGAGTCATGAAGACTATTCGCACTCGGCTCATCGTCGCGCTGGCGGGTTCAGCAGTGCTGGCAAGCGGCCTGAGCGTGGCCGCGGTCGCGGCTAGCTCGGCGAGCTCCGCCACGGTGGTCGTCGCCGATGGGACGACCTCCGGCGTTGCCAGCCCGAACGCAACGATCTACGACACCTGACGGAGCGTCGTGGCTGGTGACCGCCGCGTTTCCGGGACACCTTGCTTCGATCGGCGTGAGCTGAATTACCTCTCTTCAATCTGAGGTGTTGTCTAACCTGTGCAAACTTGTCATGTCGTTCTAGTTCCGCTCCTCGGTAAGCTGAGCCTCGCAACCTCAGCCGAGCTGGGACGGATGGATGCCACGAAGCACTGCCGCGCGGGCGGGAGGTCGGCGTGCGGCCTCTGACTATCTGCAGCAGTTGCTGCTAAAGCCTGGTGGCTACCGACTGGCCTGGGAACAGTACGCTGCGCGTGAGCGGCCTGGCACGATCAACCAGCTAGCGGTCGCCGAGGTCCTGGCCAGCCACCTGCGGTCTGCACCGCGGACAGCGGCCGATGCTGACCTTACCCCGCAGCAGCTCAAGGACACCGTGTCGCGCGCGCTGACCGGTCGGCTGCTCAGCAAGTCGGCGCTCGCGCTTTTCATCGACGCGTTCGGGATGTCCGAGCATGAGTCAGGCCGACTTTGGCGGCTGTGGAACGGATCGGCCACGATCAGCGTGATGTCTGGCACACATGCGGTGCCGGCCTGCTCGGAACAGGACTTGGACGCGGCCTTCGGGCCTCGGCGGCACCAGACGTTGTCGATGCACGACCATGTCTGGGTGGGTTCGGACGGCCGGATCGACCGGGCCCGCCACCTGCAGGTCATCGAGGCGAGTGCGCAGGGCGTGGACCGGATCCCGTTCGTCTGCGACACGAACGTGCTGACCCTGGAGGTCGGCCAGGGTTGCAAGGAACTGACCGGCGAGGTGGTCAGGATCGGCCCCGACGTCTTCGCCACGCAGATCTTGCTAGCTCGCACCCTCGACGTGGGGGAGACTCTGACATTCGAGTACCGGCTCTCGTACCGGTATCCCGGCGACCTGAGCGACCCCGGTGAGCGCGAATACCGGCGCGGCGGACTGCGGCAGGTCGACAACCTGGACATGCGGATTGAGTTCCACCCGGACAGGCTGCCAAGCGGAGTCTGGTGGGCGCACTGGGAGGGCGGCGACGGCACCGTGCTGGAGCGCGAGGCGGTCTCGCTCGATAGCCAGCATTCAGTGCATCGTTACCTGCGTTCCCTTGAGAAGACGGTCGTAGGTTTCTACTGGGAGTGGGACACCGATTCGCTGGCCTAGAGAGCGTAACCGCCAGTCCGGTTGCAGTCTGTCGGCCATTCTTTGCCGCGATAGATCGCAGAGGCGGTAGCGGCCGCTTTAGCATTACAGTGCGAAGTCGGCATATTCCTAGAAAGAGTCGCCATGCACGACGGGACGCGGCTGACCGGACAACGTGCAGCGGGAGAGTACCTGCGCCAGCTGCTGTTAAAGCCCGGTCCGTATCGGGACGCCTGGCAGTACCACGTCGCCAGCCCTCGCGACGGCGTCATCAACCAGTTAGCCGTGGCCGAGGTCGTTGCCGGGCTGCACGCCGCCCGCAGTCATCCAGGCGAGAGGCAAATTCAGCCGTACCAGGTTCGGGATGTCGTGTCAGGCGCACTCTTCGGCGGGAAGCTTACCGCCGAGTCGCTGCAATCGTTTATCGCCGCGTTCGGGTTCTCTGAGGAGGAGTCTGATCGGCTCCGGCGCCTGCTGGCAGGGTCGTCGCGGATCAGCCTGATGTCAGGCACACAGGCTGTGCCAGCTTGTGCTGCGCTAGACCTGGATGCGGCCATCGGGCCACGGCGGCACCAGACGTTGTCCGTGCATGACCATGTCTGGGTGGGTTCGGATGGCCGAATCGACCGGGGTCGACACTTGCAGGTCATCGAGGCGAATGCGCAGGGCGTGGACCGGATCCCGTTCATCTGTGACACGAACGTGCTGACCCTGGAGGTCGGCCAGGGTTGTATGGAACTGACCGGCGAGGTGATCAAGATAGGCGCTGAGGTCTTCGCCACGCAGATCTTGCTGGCTCGCACCCTCGACGTGGGGGAGACTCTCACATTCGAGTACCGAGTCTCGTACCGGTATCCCGGCGACCCGTGCGACCCCGGTGAGCGCGAGTACCGGCGCGGCGGACTGCGGCAGGTCGACAACCTGGACATGCGGATTGAGTTCCATCCGGACAAGCTTCCTCGCCGAGTCTGGTGGGCTCATTGGGATGGCGGTGACGGCAGCGTGCTTGATCGTGAGCCTGTCTCACTCGATAGCCAGAACTCTGTACATCGCTACCTGCGTTCCCTCGAGAAGACGATTGTGGGTTTCTACTGGCGGTGGGACGAAGGCGATGAGGACGATTAGCCCGTTAGATCGGCTGTAACGCCTGGGCAATGCCGACGTAACTGGTCTCCAGCTAGCGTCCGGCGGGTGGACAGTTCTACGGCCGAGCATGCACCGAGTGGCGCCGCTGACGTGTCAGGAATTGAGGTGGGCGACGACGGTGAGGCGGTCGGCAACGAGGAGTTGCCGACGCGACCGGCCCGCGATCGTCAGGTCATACACAAGATCCGGCGCTTGGACGACCCGGAGATCCTGCAGCGCGTCCTAGCCGGGCTCCTCAACTTGCGATGAGCCGATGGGGTCGGCCAGCTAGCGGCCCAGACCCAGCCAGCGCGCAGACATAGTCGGCGACCGCGGTGCGCGGATGGGTGTCGCTGTTTCCATGCCGGGCCAGTAGCTGGCCGACCAGCTCGGATTGCGCGGCTGCCGTTGCCTTGTCCCCGGCCGACCAGCCGCACGCGGCCAGCATGCCGCGGGCAGTCAATTCGTCGAGGACGAGTCCGGCCGTTTGAAAGACCTCCGCAGCAGGCGCCAGGGCGCGAACAGCCGCGTCGTAGTCGGCGCTGCACTGTCGGGCGCGGCCAAGAGCAAGGCCGAACCGGGCGGCATCGACCGCGCTGCCGTACTCGCGGGCAAGGCTCATGCCCTCCACGCACATGTCTGTGGCCCGGTCACCATCACCACTCATGATGAGCACCTGCGCAAGCGCCATGGTTGCATGCGCCTCGTAGACCGGTTCATTCATGCTGCGGGCAGCCGACCGGGCTCGTCGGCAATGCGTCATGGCGGTGGCGCAAGCACCGAGACGGGCGAGGGTCAGGCCAAGCACCGACAAAGCTGCGCACTGAACCAGCCCAGCGCGAGGTGTGCCGGTCACGAGGCTCATGGCGTAACGCGCCAGCCGGATGGCAGCGGCGTGCCGTTGATCGGCGCTCGCCTGGCGGCCCTGCAAGCAACAGGCAAATGCAGCATTGTCCAGATCACCGGCTGATTCGAGGACAGGCTGGCAGCCCTCCAGCAGTTCTGAAACTTCATCTGTGGCGTCGTGGCTACCCGCGAGGACGACGGCCAGGTGGAATCTCGCCCTGGCAGCGGCAACCTCGTCGCCGGCTAATGCCGCGTCGCTGGCAAGCGCTCGCCACACGCGGATCGCCTGGCCGTAGTCGCCGCTGAGGCAGAGTTTCGCCGTCATCCGCTCGGCTAGCGCGACAGCGTCCTCACGGGCACCGGCCGAACTGGCCTGCTCAGCGGCGGCCAGGAGATTGGCTTGTTCGCGGCCCAGCCACTCGACGCTGAGTCCGTCCTCAGGGTCGGGCCAGGAATCCCGTCTGGCTGGCGGCGCAGCGGCTACAAAGGGGACCGCAGGCATGCCCGCAGCGGCGCGTTCGCTCCGTCGCAGCCAGCCGGAGCGAAGTCGGGACAGCGCCGCGGCGTCGGGAACTGGGGAAGCCCGGTCGTGAACGAAGGCACGTGTCAGCGAATGCACACGGTAGTAGACGCTGGCAGTGCCCCTCTCTACTGGCTCGGCGAGCCCGACGGCCGTCAGCTGCGCCGCGATCAGGCGGTCGCCGTCCGAGATCTCTGCCAGCGCCCAGTCGGGAATGTCACCGGGCATGGTTGCAGCAGCGATGCCCAGCGCGGCACGAGCGGCACCGGGCACAGCTCGGTAGCTCGCTCCGATCGCCCCGGCTACCGAGGTGTCCTCAGCGGTGAGGATGTCGAATCGGCGCGGACCGGCGAGCTCAGCAGCCATCCGGGATAGCCGGAGGCCGGGCCAGGCCGTCAGCGCCGCCGCCGCGAGCCGCAGGGCGAGCGGCAAGCCATTGCACGCGGCCACGATCGCTCGCGCCGCAGCCGGTTCGGCCGCGATCCTGTCAGATCCCGCCGTGATCTCGAGCAGCGCGAGCGCGTCGTCCTCCGGCAGTCCGCCAAGGTGCACCGACCTGGCACCAGCAAGGCCCGGCAGCTGACCGCGACTTGTCACGAGGACAGCTGCGCCGCCCGCGGCCGGGACGAGCAGGCGTACCTGGCCGGCGGTGGCCGCGTCGTCTGCGACGACAAGGACCTTCCGCCCAGCCAGCAGAGACCGGTACATCGCGGCCCGTGCAGGTCCCGGTGGCGGGACGCTTCTGGCCGGAATGCCCATCGCCCGGAGCATCTCGCCGAGGACTTCTTGCGGGTCCCTGGGATGCTCGACCCCGCCGAGCTCGGCGTATAGCTGACCGTCGCTGAATCGCTCGCGCAACGACAGCGCCGCGGCCGCTGCCGTCGACGTTTTCCCTGCGCCTGGCCTACCGGACACCACCGTAACCGGAACCGACGGCCCGGCCAGGCCGTCGATGATGGCCGCAAGCTCGGCCCCCCTGCCGGTGAAGTCGCTCGGCGGGGCGGGTGCCTGCCAGCCGAGCACCATCGGGGTGGCGAGGGACATGGCGCTGAGATGCGCCGCGCTGTCGGTGGCCATCTCTTCGGCGAGGATGCGGCGCTGGAGGATGGCTAGCGCCTGGCCAGGCTCAGCCCCTTGCTGCTCGCGCAGCGCGCGACGAGCTGTGCGATAGACATCGAGCGCCTCCCGGCGCAGGCCGAGTGCGTGATAGGCGCGCATGAGCTGCTCGTAAGTGCGCTCTGCGCCAGGGTTTGCGGCCACCGTGGCCCGCAGCTGACCGATCACCTGCTCGGTCTCGCCCGTGGCGAGCCGGGCCTCGATCAGCGCGTCGATTGCCGCCTGGCGCAGATTCGTCAGCCGCTCGATGTCGGCCGCGATCACGTCGGTCTCTGGCAGGTCGGGCAGTGGCGGATCACCCCAGAGGGCGAGCGCGTGCACCAGCGATGTCGCGGCCGCAGCGGCATTGCCGCTGTCGAGCTCAGCCTGTCCCTGGGCGGCCAGGTCGGTGAACTCCTCGAGGTCGAGCTCGCCCGGCCGCACCGTGATCATGTAGCCGCGTTGCTGGCGATGACCGGGTGCCCGCCCGCCAGGCGGGCCGATGCTCTCCAGCCGCGGTGCGCACTCACCCAGGGATCGCCGGAGACGACTGATGCAGACACGCAAGGCGGCCTCGGGTGACGCCGGCGGCTCGCTTCCCCAGAGTGCCTCGATGAGCATCCCGCGCGGGCACGGCCGGTTGGCCCGGAGCAGTAACAGCGCCAGTGCCGACTGAAGCAGCGGCTGCCCGATGACTGCCGGGCCGCGGCCGGTACCAGCGTCTGCGTAGAGCGGCCCGAGGATGCGGAACTCCATCGATGCGCACCTCTCGGGCAATGGAAGCAATTACGGCCAATATCTCGGAAGTCGCGAGTTATCTACAGGATCCGCGGAATGCCTGTCAAGGATTGGCGCTGCTGCACTTTGCCGCCTCCTCGACCTGCGGCGTTAGTGCCCGCATGTCACACCTGGGCAACGGCGAGGTAATGGCCGTCTGGTTATGTTCGGCAGCGCACATCGCCAGTGTGCGCTTTCGTCAGATCAGGCCTGCGTGCAATCGGAGCACCGGACATGACCCCTCATTCGCTAGCGTCAGCTGGCAGCCCGGCCGAAGGCCCCCGATGACGACGGGCCCGGCTGACGCCTTACCAATCCTGCCCCTCTGCCCGTCGGAACTTCCGCAGCGGCCGCCGGGCCAGCCTGTAATGCTACGAGTGCTGCCCGGCACGCCGGACTCGGCCGCTGCGGCCCGGCAGCTGACGCGCGACCTGCTCGGTCCTGGCAACCCCGCACTAGATACCGCGATGCTTCTGATCAGCGAGCTGGTCACGAACTCTGTGACACACAGCCGGTCCGGGCTGCCGGGCGGCACCGTCACCGTCGCGGTGAGCACGGGTTCTGCCGGGGTGCTGATACAGGTGCGCGACGACGGCGGCCTGACCGAGCCGCGTGTAGTCGCGACTCCGCCGACCGGGGCTGAGGAAGCGGAGCACGGCTACGGCCTGCTACTGGTTGCTGCCCTTGCGGACACCTGGGGAACCACCACGACGCGGGAAGGCCGGCTGACCTGGTGCCGGGTAGTGCCCCGGCCGCCCAGGTGCCCGCCGGGCTGACTGTCGACGGGGGCAGATGCCCGCGAGCGGCGGCTGAGAAACAGTCACGGGGCGCCGGGAAACAAAGGTCTAACAGGCAGGCGGGCGTACTGGACCTTTGTGCGGCCGGCGTAACGGCCAGGAAACCTGCGCGAAACGAGCGCATGGGACACATGAACCGTACTGACAACCGAAGCGGTCGGCTGGGACCGTGCTGGTCGCCGATGCCTGGCTACCCGGCAGCCCTTCGCTTCAGCCTCTGGAGGCGGAGAGAGTGTTTAGTCCCTACGCAGGCTGGCTGTCTTCGGGCGACAACGCCTGGCAGCTGACAGCGGCGACGCTCGTCGGGCTGATGAGCATCCCAGCCCTTGCCGTTCTCTACGGCGGTATCGTGCAACGCAAGTGGGCCGTCAACACCATGATGATGGTCTTCGCGGCGTTCGGCCTGACCCTCATTGTCTGGGTGCTCTGGGCATTCAAGATGGGCTTCGGCACGCCATGGATCCAGACCTTCGTGGGCGTGCCCGGCCAGGTCATCGGTGCAACAGGGGAGCAGGCGCAGGCCCATATCCCGCTGGTCAGCGGCCCGGCCTTCAGATTCCCGCAGGGCTCACTGGTCTACTTCCAGTTCGTCTTCGCCGCCATCACCCCGATCCTGTTCATCGGCAGTGTCGTCGGCCGGATCAAGTTCTCGGTCTGGTGCATCTTCGTGCCGCTGTGGATCACCTTCGCTTACGCGGTGAACGCCTTCCTGCTCTGGGGCGGTGGCTTCTGGGCCGCCAAGGGCGCGTTGGACTTCTCCGGTGGCTACGTCATCCACCTCGGTGCCGGCGTCTCCGGATTCGTGGCAGCTGCCATGGTCGGGCCGCGGCTGGCGAAAGACAGAGCCAAGGGCGTCCCGAACAATCTGCTGTTCATCGCGGTTGGCGCCGGAATTCTGTGGCTCGGCTGGAACGGTTTCAACGGCGGTGACCCGTATTTCGCCGGCGCCGACGCGACGGCTGCGGTCGTCAACACCAACCTGGCCACCGCCTGCGCGATGATGACCTGGGTCTTCATGGATATGGGCCTGTCGAAGGAAAAGAAGCCGACCTTCCTCGGCGGCGTCAACGGCATGATCTGCGGCCTGGTTGGCATCACGCCCGCGGCCGGCTACGTGAACGGCTTCGGTGCCATCGTGATCGGCGTCTTTACCTCGGCCGTGGTCTGGGTGCTGTTCGGCTACCTGCCGCGCCGGGTCTGGCCGTTCAACAAGGTCGATGACGCGCTGGGTGTCGTCTACACGCACGGCTTCGCCGGCCTCATCGGCGGTCTGCTAGTCGGCTTCCTGGCCGATCCCGACATGATCGTCTACCTGGGTCTCGGCAAGACCCCCAACGTTACGACGGCCGGCGTCTTCTACGGGCACCCCAAGCAGCTGCTGATTCAGGCGGGCGCGGCGCTGACCGTCATCATCTGGGACGCCCTCATGACCTTCCTGATCCTGCGGGGGATCAAGTTCTTCACCCCGCTCCGGTACCCGGATGCGGTGCTGGAAGTCGGCGACGCGAGCGCGCACGGCGAGGTTGCCTACCCGATGGAGGAGCCCGACGCGCCCGTGGAGTACGCAGCCGTTCCAGGCGAACCGGTGCCAGCCGAGCACCGTCACCACGGCGCCACGGCGACCACGAGCGGGACGGGAGCAGCGGAGAAGGAAAAGGTCTGAAGCCCGGAGGGGATCAGTGGGCCGGCAGCGCGTCAGCGCCGCCGGCCCACTCGCATCTGGTGTCAGTGCCCGCGGAACGCCTCTTCCAGCCACCAGGCGCCACGGTCGGCAGTGACCTGCGCGTCGACGAGGATCGGCCGTGGCGGCCGGTCCTGGAGCCAGGCCCGGAGCGGCTGCAGATCGGCGAGTGACCGCACCGTCACCGCGTCGCACCCGAAGCCGCGCGCGATGGCGGCCAGGTCGGCGGGCGGGAACCGGACCGTGTCAAGCGGGTGCCCATCGGGGCCGAAATGGTGGACCTCCGCCCCGTACGCCTGATCGTCGTACACGACTATGACCATCGGAAGCGCCAGCCGGACCGCGGTCTCCAGCTCGCTGATCCCCATGAGCGCGCCGCCGTCGCCGAGCGTTGCGACGGTCAGCCGGTCGGGCCGGGCGATGGCGGAGCCGATGGCTGACGCCAGGCCAAGGCCGATGGACTGGTAGGCCTGCGTGAAGCAGAAGCCGTTCTCGTCGGGCACGGACAGGAACATGCTCGGGTAGCCCATGAAATTGCCCGAGTCCACTGCGACGATCCGCTCAGCCGGAAGCACGTCGTCGAGCGCAATAGTCAGGGAACGGGGATCGATCCGGTCGCGGTCGCTCGTGTCGTCAAACGGGACGTCGCGCCACCGGATCCCCGTTGCGAGCCGGTCACGCAGCGCGGCCGAGCGGTAGCCGGTGCCGGGAAGATCGCCCGGATCGACCTGCCCGGCCAGCGGCTCGCGCGGTTCACTCTCCAGCAGGGTAGCGACGACCTCGGCGGTCAGCGCCACGTCACCAACGACGCCGAGGCGCACTGGCCGGTGCCGGCCGATGGCGTCAGCCTCGCAGTCGACCTGGACCACAGTGGTGTCCGGGCCCACGAGATGGCCATGGCGGGTTGTCCACATGTTGAGCGAGCAGCCCCAGCCCACGAGCACGTCGGCTGCCGCGATGAGCTCAGCCGCGAGCGGGGACGCGAAACCGCCGCTCACATCCAGATCCCATGGGCTGCCCCGGAACAGGCCCTTCGCGGCGGCCGACGTCGCCAGCAGGGCACCGCAGCTGTCGGCCAGCCGCTCGAGCGCTGCTCGCGCGGAGGCGTTACGAGCGCCGCGGCCCGCCAGGAAGACCGGCCGCGCCGCGCCCGCGAGCAGGGCCGCCAGCTGACCGGCCGGGCCGGCCGCCGGTTCGAGCGGCGCGGCCGGACGCTCGTCCGGAATGCCGGGCCAGGTGCACTCGCCCGCCTGCACGTCCAGTGGCAGCGCCAGCACGACGGTACGCCGCTCGTCGCGCGCAAGGCGGTAAGCGCGGACGGCGTCGTCAACGGCAAACCCCGCCGAGTGCAGCCTCGCAGGTGTGGCTCCCGTCGCAGCCGCGATGGCCGCCACGTCGATCCTGAAATTGGACGTCACTGCGCCCGCGCTGACGTCCGCGGCGAGCACGAGCAGCGGCGTGCGGCTCTTGGCCGCCTCGGTGATGCCGGTCAGCGCGTTGGTGATGCCCGGCCCCTGGTGCAAGCTGACCAGTCCTGGCCGGCCTGCCAGCCGGGCCCAGGCGTCCGCCATGCCGGCCGCCCCGCACTCGTGGCGGGCAGCGACGTACCGGGCGCCATGGGCGATCAGTGCGTTGGTCACGTGGAAATTGCCGCTGCCGACAACGCCGAAGACGGTGTCGGCTCCGAGTCCGACCAGGGCGGTCGCTATGGCCTCCGTGACGAGCATCACGATTTCTCGACGAGGGCCAGAACCCGGGCGGGGCTGCCAGATCCGCCGACGATGGGCAGCGGGCCGGCGAGCACGACCGCCCCGGTCGGCGGCAGCGCGGCCAGGTTCTGCAGCTGGGTCAGGCCGTACTTGCCGGCGCCGAGGAGCGCGGAGTGGCACGGGAACGGCGGGTCGAACGAGTGCGCGGTGCCGGCGTCGGTGCCGACGGTCTCGACGCCGATGCCGATGACGAGAGCTTCCTCGGCAAGCCATCGGGCGCAGTCGACGGATACGCCGGGCGTGTGCGGGCCAGTCTCGTTGGCGTTCAGGAAGGCCTGCTGGCTGTTTGAGCGCGCGTCCCAGCCGGTCCGGTACAGCAGCCAGCCGCCCGCTGGCAGCGGTCCGTGCTGCGACTCCCACTGCTTGATGTGATCCGGCTCGAGCAGGAAGTCAGGGTCGGCCGCGGCCTGCTTGCTGAAGTCGAGCACCGCGGCGGGCGCGATGAGGCTGGTGACGGGGACCTGCGACACGTCCTCACGGTCCCGGCCCGTGATCCAGTGCACCGGCGCGTCGAAGTGAGTGCCGGTGTGCTCCCCGGTGGTGATGTCATTCCAGTACCAGGCAGGGCCCCGATCGTCGTAGCGGCTGACCTCGCGCAGCGAGAAGGGCACGGTGTTGGAGAACGGTTCCGGAAGCTGGATCACCGGGGTGGCGGCCTCCAGTCGCGCGGTCAGGTCGATGACCTCAATGGCCGAGGACCGGATGGCGGAAACGAACTGGTCGAGCACGGACATGTTCTCTCCTGGTGGCCGGCGGACTCCACCAGCCTGCCGCAGGCCGGGCCGGCCAGGAAGGGTTCTTGGTCAGTGCGGTCACCTCGTCCCGCAGAATAGTGGGCATGACCAAGCCAGCGGCGAAGGCTCAGATCCTGGTGACCGACGACGGAGTTCCGATCGAGGCCGTCCACCTGGAGGGCGACCGCAGCCTCGCCTTCGTGGTCGCACACGGGTTCACGCTGCACTGGCGCTGGCCGCACGTCTGGCGAGTGGCCAGCTGGCTGAACCAGCACGGCGGCGTCGCGGTCTTCGACTTTCGCGGGCACGGCCGGTCCGGTGGCCACAGCACGCTCGGCGATCTGGAGATCAAGGACCTGGACGTCGTCGTGCGTTACCTGCGTGAGCTTGGCTACCAGCAGATCGTGACCGTGGGCTTCTCCATGGGCGCCTCCATCGTGCTGCGGCACGCGGGCCTGGTGGGCGGCGTCGACGCGGTGATCTCGGTCAGCGGCCCGGGCCGCTGGTATTACAAGGGCACGCCGGCGATGCGCCGGGTCCACTGGGCAGTCGAGCACAAGACCGGCCGGCTCGTGGCGAGGCTATTGCTGAAGACCCGGATAAGGGCGGGCCGGTGGGATCCGATACCGCTGCCGCCAGCCGGGGCGGCGGCTCTGATCTCCCCGACCCCGCTGCTCATCGTGCACGGTGACCGGGACCTGTACTTTCCGTCGGACCATGCGGACCAGCTGTTTGAGGCGGCTCGCGAGCCCAAGGAACTCTGGATCGAGAACGGGCTCGGGCACGCCGAGTCCGCTGTCAGCGAGGAACTGCTCGACCGGATTGCGAAGTGGGCGCTCGTGGCGACGACGGTCACCGCGCGCCCGAACGCGGTGGCCTAGCGCGGCGAGCGCTGCGACGCTTCAGTGGCGGGGCAGCTCATGGGCCTCCCCGCGGCGGCGAGCAGTGCGCTGGTCGCGCGCGAGATACCCGCCTTCTTGCGTGGCCTCGTCTGCGACGCGAACTCCGTACCGGAACGCTAGCCTGCCGCCGAGGAACCCGGACACGGTCAGCAGCACGATGCAGGCCGCCGACAACGTCAGCATGCCCATGCCGACCGGCGCGTTGCTGCCGTAGGTGCGCTGGCGCCACAAGAAGTCGGCGGCGTAGACGACGATCAGGAGCAGGTTCAGGACCATGTGAGCGGCGGCGGTCCGGTAGGCGCGCGTTCCCTCGGCAAGCAACAAGAGGTCAGTGAAACCCGCCAGGCTGGCAATGATCGCACCGGCAATCCCGACGGCGATCAGCCATTCGGATCCTGCAGCCAGGAACGCCGGCTTCGCGGTGAAGTGCGAGGCGACATCGAAGATCAGGCTGGCGACCCAGGCTCCGATCGGAACCGACACCAGCGCCGGATGATGGGGGTGCCCGTATGGCCCAGCCAGCAGCCGCGAGATCGGGTGCTTCGCCCGCCGCATCTGGGGAAGCACGATGATCCTCCATATTGGCTGGATGTTTGGTCCATGCAGGACCACCCGGTACTAACCACGTGGTCACGCGTCGCGCGGTTCAGTCGAAGGCGCACTGCCTGCACGGCGATCACCAGCTGGTGGGCAGCGGCATCCCTTCGGTGTAGCCGGCCGCACCCTGGATGCCCACGATGGCGCGCTCGTGAAGGCTTTCCAGGCCGTCGGCGCCCGCATAGGTGCACGCGCTCCGCAACCCTGCGGTGATGCTGTCCAGCAGGTCCTCGACTCCTGGTCGCACCTGATCGAGGTACATCCGGGAGGATGAGATGCCCTCCTCGAACAACTCCTTCCTGGCTCGGTCGAACGGCGAGTCGGCGGCGGCGCGCAGGCGGACCGCCCGCGCCGAGGCCATGCCGAAGCTCTCCTTGTACAGCCGCCCGTCGGCGTCGCGGAACACGTCTCCCGGTGACTCGCACGTGCCGACGAACCAGGAGCCGATCATGACGCTGGCGGCTCCGGCGGCCAGCGCTAGCGCGACGTCTCGCGGGTAGCGGACGCCGCCGTCGGCCCAGACGTGCCGGCCGAGCCGCCGCGCCTCCGCGGCGCATTCGAGCACGGCGCTGAACTGCGGCCGTCCCACGGCGGTCATCATGCGCGTGGTGCACATCGCGCCGGGACCCACGCCGACCTTGACGATGTCGGCCCCCGCCTCGACCAGGTCCGCTACCCCAGCCGCGGTCACCACGTTGCCCGCCACCACGGGCACCGACGGCGTCACGTCGCGCACCGCACGGAGGGCCTGCACCATCTTGTCCTGGTGGCCGTGCGCGGTGTCGACCACGAGCAGGTCGGCGCCGGCGTCCAGCAGCAGCTTCGCCTTGCCCGCCACGTCGCCATTGATGCCAAGCGCGGCAGCCACCCGCAGCCGGCCGCGGCTGTCGGTAGCGGGCTGATAGAGCGTGGCGCGCAGGGCCCCGGTGCGCGTGAGAATGCCGACGCACCTGCCGGCGGTGTCCACCACCGGAGCGACCCGGTGGCGGCCGTCGTGCAGCAGCCCGAAGGCGCGCTCAGGGTCGGTGCCCGCCGGCAGGGTCATGAGTTCCTTCGACATCACCAGATCAAGCTGGGTGAAGCGGTCGACGCCGGTGCAGTCGGCTTCGGTCACGATGCCGACCGGCCTTTCACGGTCATCGAGCACGATGACAGCACCGTGCGCACGCTTCGGCAGCAGGCTCAGCGCGTGCCCGGTTGTCGCCGTGGGTCCGAGTGTGAGCGGCGTGTCGTAAACCAGGTCGCGCGACTTAACCCAGGAAATCACCTCGGCGACGACATCGACTGGTATGTCCTGCGGCAAGACCGCGATACCACCGCGCCGTGCGACCGTCTCGGCCATCCGGCGGCCGGCCACCGCGGTCATATTGGCGACGACCACCGGGATCGTCGCGCCGCTGCCGTCCTGCGCGGTCAGGTCCACGTCCAGGCGGGACGTGACGTCAGACCGGCTCGGCACGAGGAAGACGTCGTTATAGGCCAGGTCGTGTGCTGGCTCGCTAAGAAATCGCACGCTTCTGATTGTCCCTCAGCGGTCAAAATCGGGCTGGCGTCGGTTAGCCAGTGTCTAGTCGCCCAGTACCTGGCGCAGATAGTCATTGCCGAACCGCCGGTCAGGGTCGACGAGGTCACGCACTGCCAGGTAGTCCCGCATCCGCGGATAGGCGGCCATGAGGTAGTGGGCATCCCGCGTGTGCATCTTGCCCCAGTGCGGCCGCCCGCCAGCCGATGTCATGACAGCCTCAACCTCAGTGAAGTACTGCTCGTGCGGCGTCGTGTGAAAGACGTGGATGGCGATGTAGGCGCTCTCCCGGTCGTATGCGGTCGATAGCCAGACGTCATCGCGGGGCGTGACCCGCACCTCGATCGGGAAGCTGATCCTCCAGTCGCGGCGCTGAAACAGCGAGCGAACCTCGGCGAGGGTGTCGGTGAGCGCCTCGCGCGGTATCGCGTACTCCTGCTCCTTGAACCGGACTCGGCGCGGGCTGGTAAAAACCCGGTAGGCGGCGTCGGAATAGGTCCGGCCGCCGAGAGCCCGTGCCGCCACCGAGTTCACCGAAGGGATCAATGCCGGGAACGCGCTGCCGAGCCGGCACGTGGCGCCGAACAGGGAGTTGGACAGGAACTCGTCGTCCAGCAGGTAGCGCCACCGAGGAAGCGGCCGCGCGGGCCCCTCAGTCTTGTTGTTGCGCTTGGTCAGGCAGCCCTCGCTGTGCGGGAACCAGTAGAACTCGAAGTGCTCGTTACCGGCGGTCAGCTCGTCGAGCTGGCTGATGACCCGGGACCAGCTCATGGGCTCTTCCCGGGCTTCCAGCAGGAAGGCCGGAACGACCCTGAAGGTGAGCGCCGTCACGATGCCGAGAGCGCCGAGGCCGACCCGGGCGGCGTCGAACAGGTTGACGGGACTGCCGTCCGGCGCGGTGAGGCCGCCGCCGGGCGATTCCGTGGTGCAGTGCACGATCCGGCCGTCGGCGAGCGCTATCTCCAGCCCGGCGATCTGCGCAGACATGCCGCCGACGTCCCGGCCGGTGCCGTGGGTACCGGTCTGGGTGGCACCAGCCACGGTCTGCACCTGGATGTCGCCCATGTTGGCCAGCGACAGGCCGCGGCCGAGCAAGCGGCTGTTCAGCTCGTGCAGCGGGCAGCCAGCCTCGACAGTGACCGTGCGGGCGGCGCTGTCGACAGACCTGATCGATGTCATCCGGTCGGGCCGGAGCAGCACGCCGTCCGTGACAGCCGCCGGAGTGAAGGAGTGACCTGTGCCTGCCATCCGGACCGTGAGTCCGTCCGTACCGGCTCTGCTGATTTCGTCAGCTACCTCGTCAGCCGAGCCGGGCGAGGCAGTCCGCCTGGGCCGCGCCGTCACGTTCCCGGCCCAGTTGTGCCACGCACCACCTGTCCGCTCGGCGCTCGTTCGCATTGACCCATTGTGCAGGTCCCGCAACACAGAGACAGCCAATCTCACCAGCCACACCCGTCGGCCAGGGAACCCCGGTGGGTATTACCGCTGCCGCCATGACCCGGATCGATCACGTATCACCCGGTCAGCCTCCGTGTGCGGATTGTTAGCCGGGCGTTCGGCGGCCGGTCTTCATGGCGGCCGGGAGGCGCGGTTAGGGTAATGCAGTAATGGGACGCCTCCTGCGCCGCGGCGGCGAGCCTGGCAGCCCGGCCGTCCGGGGCCGGGCTGTGCTGGCAGCGCTCGGTGCAGCCGTGGCTCTCGGGGCGGTAGCTATCGACCTCTTCGCGCTCACCGCGAGCCACGACCCAGCCAGGGCGACTGGCGGTTCGGTGCCCCGCCAGACGGCGCACTCAGTTCCTGTGTCGGCGAGCGCGCGGCCAACCGAGGCGGCGAGCGTCGGGACGAGCGGCCGGCCAGCCACAGCCAGTTCGATCCGGCAGATCATCCTGCCGGACCTGCTCATCGTGGCGCCGGGCGGGCTGGCGGACGGGCAGATCGCCCAGCTGCGCGCTCTGGCCGGTGTCCGCAACATGATCACCTTCGACGGAGCACAGCTCACGGCTGGCGGGCGACAAGTCAGTGTGATCGGTGTCAATCCGGCGACGTTCCGATCTTGGGTACCGCTCCAGACCGCTTCTGACCAGCCCTTCTGGACAGATCTGGCCCAGGGGAAGTTCGTCGCGCAGGACACGTCGGCAGATTCGCTCGGCCTGATTCCGGGGGGGTCCTACCAGCTGACCGGTGCTTCGGCGCAGGTGATCACGTTCGGCACGTCGGCACCGCTCGGGATGACAGGCGTCGACCTCCTCGTGAACCAGGCGCTATCGCAGAAGCTTGGCCTGGTCCACCAGGTGGCCGGCCTGATCAGCGCTCCGGGCGTGAGCATTGCGACGCTCCAGGCCCGAGTCGGCCAGATCCTCGGGAAGAGCGGCCAGACGGAGGTGCTGCGCGCGACGCCGGCGCCTGCCGCGAGCCCCAGCGCTCCGGCGGGCACGCGGCCGACGACCTACCTCGAGCTGTTCAAGGAGTCAGCGGCGGAGTACTGTCCGGGCCTGTCCTGGACCGTACTCGCCGCCATCGGCCAGATCGAGAGCGGCGACGGCCGGAACATGGGACCGTCCAGCGCAGGCGCCCTCGGCCCCATGCAGTTCCTGCCGTCCACCTGGCAGGCGTGGGGCATCGACGCCTTCGGCCAGACCGGCCCGCCGGACATCATGAACCCGTATGACGCGGTACCGTCGGCGGCCAGGATGCTCTGCGCAGACGGTGCCGCCAGGGGCGGCACGGCGCTGTATAACGCCATATTCGATTACAACCACGCGGACTGGTACGTGAACGAGGTGCTGGCCCTGGCTGCTCAGTACGCGGCCGAATACCCCTGACCAGCAGGGTGCCAGGCCACGGTAGCGTCTGGTGCGTGGCAAGCTACGACGCGTTCCTCCTCGTATCCTTTGGCGGGCCAGAAGGACCGGCCGACGTGATGCCGTTCCTGCAGAACGTCACGGCGGGGCGGGCGATCCCGGCCGAGCGGCTCGAGCGCGTCGCCGCGCATTACTACCAGTTCGGCGGGGTCAGCCCGATCAATCAGCAGTGCCGTGACCTGCTCGGCGCCATCGAGAAGGAGTTCGCGGCGCGGGCTGTGCCACTGCCGGTTTACTGGGGGAACCGGAACTGGCACCCGTACCTGCGCGACACCCTGGCGGCGATGGCTGCTGCGGGTGTCGAGCGCGCGCTCGCGTTCGTTACCTCGGCATATAGCTCCTACTCGAGCTGCCGCCAGTACCTCGGGGATATCGAGGCGGCACGCAGCCAGGTCGGGACTAGCGCACCGCAGGTCGACAAGATCCGGCCTTATTTCAACCACCCCGGCTTCGTCGGCTCGTTTGCGGCTGCGGCAAAAGCGGCCGCCGCCGCGCTGCCGGACGAGGTGGCGGGCCAGTTCGACCTGATCTTCACGGCGCACAGCATCCCGCTGAGCATGGCCGCGGCCGCCGGGCCCGCTGGCGGTGCCTACCAGGCGCAACTGGCCGAGACGGCGCGGCTGGTCGCGAAGCAGGCGGGCTTCGAGACGCCGTGGTGGCTGGCGTATTCGAGCCGCAGCGGGCCGCCGTCGCAGCCCTGGCTGGAACCGGACATCAACGACCTGCTGGCCGAGCGTGCCGTGGCCGGATCGCGCGCGGTCGTCATCGTGCCGATCGGGTTCATCAGCGACCACATGGAGGTCAAGTTCGATCTCGACATCGAGGCGGCCGGCACGGCGCGGCAGCTCGGGCTGGCCTATGCGAGGGCGGCGACGCCCGGCACCGATCCGATGCTGGTGTCGATGATCGCCGACCTGGTGACGGAGCGGCTGGACGAGACGGCGCCGGTCGCGCTCGGTGCGCTGGGCGCGTGGCCGGGTTCATGCCCGGCCGGCTGCTGCGCCCCGGCCGGCGGTGACGCGCGTGACCTCAGCATCATCGCCGGCGCCGCAGGCGGCTCTGCCAGCTGAGCTGGCGGCCCTGGCCAGCAGTGTCGCCCAGGAAGCGGCTGAGCTGCTGATGTCTCGTCGTGACCGGGTCGGGGTCGTGGGGACGAAGTCCAGCCCGAGCGACGTAGTGACAGAGATGGACCGGGCGGCTGAAGACCTCATCCGGGACCGGCTCCTGGCCGCCCGGCCCGGCGACGCCGTCCTTGGCGAGGAGGGCGGCCAGACCGGCTCCGGCAACGTCCGGTGGGTCGTCGATCCGATCGACGGCACCGTCAATTACCTCTACGGGCTGCCGGACTGGGGAGTCAGCATCGCAGCTGAGGTCGATGGAGAGGTCGTCGCCGGAGCCGTCTGCCTGCCCCTACGGCGGCTTCTGTTCACCGGTGCCAGCGGGGGCGGCGCGTGGCTGGAGTCGTCCTGGCAGCCTGGTCGTCAGCGGCTCAGCTGTAATTCCGGAGTCCCGCTGTCCGCGGCCCTGGTCGCCACTGGCTTTGCGTACGGGGCGGCTCAACGGTCTGGTCAGGGCCGCGTTGTGGCAGCGGTATTGCCAAGGGTGCGCGACATCCGGCGTTCAGGATCGGCGGCATCGGACCTGTGCTCGGTCGCGGCTGGCCAGGTCGATGCTTATTACGAGCGGGGCCTGAACTACTGGGATGTGGCGGCGGGCGGCCTGATCGCGCGCGAGGCCGGCGCGCTGACAGGCGGCTTGCGGGGCCAGGCGGCAGGCACGGCTATGACGATCGCCGCCAATCCCGGCTTGTTCGCCGAGCTGCATGACCTGCTGGCGAGCCTGGACGGCGACCGCGCCAGCGCGACCTGACAGCGCCGGTGTGAACGGGCGGCTATGCCCGGCTGAGGGTGCCCGAGGCTGCCGGGTTCCCCTCGTCGAACGTCAGCGTGTTCGGCCTGCCGAGCGAGATTGTCACGGTGCTGTTGGCGCAGCCCTTCTGCGCAGTGCCCAGTTTCATGATCATCTTGCTCGCTGAGACGGAGGTGGGGGTGAGAACCCCCGAGCAGGTTGCGCCCGCGCCGGCGTAGCTGATCAGGCCGGACGACTGGCCGGCTGAAAGCGTGACGGTGACGTTATAAGTGTCCGAGGGGGGCTGTGTGACCAGGCCTGACCAGGTTCCGTTGAAGGCCGCGGGAATGACCGATCCCTGGCTCGCCGCCGGCGCACCGGACGATCCGGAGCTGCTCGCACCCGGGTGACCGGTGTTTGCCGACGCGTTGGTCGCCGAGTTTCCGCCCTGTGAGAGGTGCAGGACCAGGATGACGATCAGGACGACGACGATGACGATGCCGGCGCCGGCGATCAGCCAGGGCAGGGCCCGGCGCCGGCCAGACCTGTGTGGCCCGCCCGGCCGGCGCTGAGCCGGGCCATGCGAGCCTGCTGCGGCACCGC
Organism: uncultured Actinomycetota bacterium; assembly: GCA_963718765.1. Lineage (GTDB taxonomy): Bacteria > Actinomycetota > Actinomycetes > Streptosporangiales > Streptosporangiaceae > JAJYUU01. The sequence goes on along the minus strand of CAVQZV010000010.1, from coordinate 45,202 downwards.
CACCGGTGTGCCGGGCACTGGCCGCGACGTGCGAGGTCCTGTAGGGAGTCGATACCGGGCCAGTGGACCGGCCGCCGGCGTTCGGCCGGGGGCGGGAGACCGAGGCAGCCGGATGCCTGCCGCTGTGCTGGCTGGCGCCGGTCGCCCTGGGATGAGCAGTCCCGCCAGCCTGCAGGCTGGCCCAACCGGACCCGCGGGCAGCACGCCGGGAGCCCTCGGCCAGCACACCGGCGGGCAGGGCGCGGTCACCAAGCAGGAACTGGACGACTGCACGCGCGGCGGGCCGCTCCGGTGGGTCTAGCTCGAGGCATTGCTGAACAGGATCGCGGAGGATCTCGGGCAGTATGTCCAGGTCAACCGCTACTCCGGGCGGCCGGCCCGTCGCCGCGAAGACGACGGTCTGACCCCAGGCAAGCATGTCAGCGGATGGGGTAGCGGACCCGTAGGGGGGCGTGATGCCGAACTCCACGACGTGCGGCGGCCTGTGCCCCGCCAGGATGACGTACTGGGGCCCGAAGCTGCCGTGGACGAGCCCGGCCTGGTGGACGGAGGCCAGCCCGGTCGCCATCCCGATAGCCAGGGCCTCGATCTGCGGGCCTGCTGCGACGCCGTACTCGGCAACGACCTCGAGCAGCGATCTGCCCGATACGTACTCACTGACCAGATAGGCGTCGTTTCCGTCGAGGCCGGCGTCCAGCACGCGGGCGGCACAGAACGGCGGCACCCGCTTGGCGACGGCCGCCTCGGCTGCGAACCGGTCCAGTGCGGCTGCGTCCCAGTTGCCTCGCAGGACAGTGACGCAGATCTCGGCGCCATCCGGGCCCATGCCGGTGAAGATCGGGTCATCGGAGGGGAGGCCGTCCAGTCGGCCCGTGAGCCGGTAGCGTCCGACCCGCCTCGGGTCGCCCGCCTGTAGCGGTACTTGGTGAGGCAATTGACCCGGCTCCGCTTGGACCTGCCGCCTGTGACCTGTGATCCGGTTCGTACCATACGCACTGTTGCGCATGGCGGTGAGAGAAATCCGCGAAGTTACTGCGAAGTAAATAGCTGGTCACGCGCTTCCCCGCCCACACTAACGGGGAAGATTGCCCCGCTACGCGAGCGTTCTGTGACTGCCAGTCGCGACACGCCGGCGAGAACCTGACCCGATCGCTGTGGCGCCCGGCCCGGCGTGGCAGAATTCCCCGCCGGATTCGGGCACAACAGAGCGGTCCTGAGCGTTACAACCGCGCGGAACGAGTTAGTAAAGATGGAGGGGTAAGGGCCGAGATGGCTACTGACTATGACAGCCCGCGGAAGACGGATGACGACGTCACCGAGGACAGCCTGCAGGAGCTGCAGGCACGGCGGATGGACAAGTCCTCGACGGCCATTGACATCGACCCCGATGACATTGCCGAGTCGCTTGAGCTTCCAGGAGCTGACCTATCAAACGAGGAGCTCTCGTTCCGGGTGATACCGCGGCAAGCGGATGAGTTCACCTGCTCGAGTTGCTTCCTTGTCCATCACCGGAGTCAGCTTGCCGATAGCCGGGGTGGCCAGCTGGTGTGCCGGGAGTGCGCCGCGTGAATTCCACGGCGCTGATGCCAGCCGGACGGGGCCTCCGGCTGGCAGTGGAGCCTGCTCAGCTCGGGGGGGTGACATCGGAACACCCGCCCTACAGGCGGGCGATGCACTCGGGGGCGCCACACGTCCGGCCGGAGCCGCGGCAGACCTTGCCGCAGGAGCAGCGGGCAGCTCTGCTGTCAATCCAGGCCTGGTAATCGCCCAGGGCGACCGTGCCGTCGCCCTGACTAATGCTGTAAACCCGGCGGAGGACGCCGCCCGGCAGGGCTACGTACTCACGCTGGATGGGATCCACAGTCTTATTCTCACCGACGAGCGGGGGTTTGCCGGTCGTAATGCGCACCGACGAGCGACGGTTTGCCGGCATATCCCTTACCGATGAGCGGGGTTTGCCGGTCTATTCCACCGATCAGCCGGGCTGCCGGCGGTCATCCGGGCGGCCTCACGACAGTGGCCAGCTGCGCCGCTCGTCTCCGCGGGGGTCGTACACCACTTCGGCCGGGCCGGGGACAGCACCAAACGTCATGACGGGGTATCTGGCACCGAACGGCTCCCAGCCCGGGTCGCCGGTGGTCGCGAACCTGATCCAGGCGGCGTGCATCTCGGCAGCCAGATCGGCCGGCGGGTCGAGGCCGACCGCCAGCTGGGCGTCCGGAGCGGCGAGATTGTCAAAGACGAACGGGATCTCTACCGCGTGCGCTGCGCCCAGATCCTGGATCTGGCTACGCCAGCCAAACTCGTAGACGTAGGTGGGGGCCGGTCCGCCTGCGGCGAGTCGCGTCTCCGCAGCGGCGAACATCGGGTTGCGGAAGAACCTGTCCGTCACCAGCGCGCAGACGACGTCACCGGGACTGGCGGCGGCCCGGTTGGCCTGGTAGACCGCCGCGGTCTCCGGGCTGATGCCGAGCGCGCTCAGGAAGAACGGCAGCGACTCGTCCGTCACCGTGGCCGCCAGCCCCGTTGGCAAGAAGAACAGCCGGAACTCCTCGGCGTTGGTCCCGGTCATGAGTGCTGCGTCGCCTCCCCGACCGGTAGCGAGCGCGGCCAGCGGGTGGATCGGCAGGATGTCGCCGTCGACGACCGGGATGAATGCCATGGAGGAACTCGCGATGCTAACCCCCCAACGCGCCGGGTCCGGAGCCGCCGCCATCGCATCCCGCACCGTGGCCTGGGCGGCGACGAGCTTGTCCAGCGGGAGGCCAGCCAGGCTTGCCGCCGTCGCGTCGAAACCCACCACGGTGCTGAGCTCACCGGTCACCAGTCGCGCATCGGCAGGTTCGGCGCCTGCCTGAGCGGAGCCGCTCTGGGCGATGACCCTGGCGAACAGGCCCTTGGCCCGCGGCATTCCGAGGAGCGTCGTGACGCTCATGGCGCCGGCCGACTCACCGAAGATAGTGACGTTTGCCGGGTCGCCGCCGAACGCGCCGATGTTGTCACGCACCCACTCGAGCGCCGCGACCTGGTCGAGCAGGCCCCGGTTCGGGACTGCGTCGGGCAGCAGGGCGAAGCCGTCGATGCCGAGCCGGTAGTTGATGGTGACGAGGACGACGCCGTCGCGGGCAAACGCGTGACCGTCGTACATTCCGACGGCCGAGTTGCCGTTGGCGAACGCGCCACCGTGGATCCACACCATGACCGGGGCCCGGCCTGCGACATCCGGCGTCCAGATGTTCAGGTTGAGCCAGTCGTCGCCGGGGATGTTCTGCTCCGGCAGCAGCACGTCGAACGGCGCTGCGTAGTCGGGCTTGGGCGGCGTCGCGCTGAACGCCGTGCACTCCCGCACGCCCGCCCAGGCGGCCGGCGGCTGCGGCGCGGCGAACCGCAGCGGTCCGGTCGGGCTCGCCGCGTACGGAATGCCGAGGAACCTAGTTATGCCGCCGCTGGTGAGCGCACCGCTAACCGCGCCGTACTGGGTGGTAACCGTCGTCATGCGGGCACTGTGTCACAGAGGCAGCGACGGCGACAATAGTGCCCCTCGGATCCGCCGATCTTGTCTGCCGTGCCGCGCGCAATCCTGGCCGGCCAGGCCGAGTAGGCTCACGGCCGTGGCAGATGAGAGCGCCGTGACCGGCGAGGGGACAACGACGGACGCCAACGACTGGCGGCTGACGGTGCGGCTGCGGGACGGCAGTCAGGCCGACCGGGCGGCAGAGCACCTGAGCGCCCACGAGGCCGAGGGCGAGGTGCAGCGACGCCTCGGCGGCCGGGTCGTGGTCGGGACCGGTGGCGGAGACGAGCTGTTCCTGTACACCCACAGCCGGGATGCGGCCGCGACGGCCCGGCAATCGGTCAGCGCGCTGCTGGCCGGTCACGGCATGGAGGCCGGCTACAGCCTCGACCGCTGGCATCCGGTCGCGGAGGAGTGGGAGCAGGCTGACATCGCGCTGCCCGCCACTGCCGCAGAGCTGGCGGCCGAGCGGCAGCGGCTGGACGCCGAGGAGACCAGCGAGTCGATGGCGAGCGGAATCGCGATGTTCGAGGTGCGAGTACAGCTGCCGTCGCACCGTGATGCCGTTGCCCTGGCCGATCGGCTCCGGGATGCGGACTACTCGGTCGTGCGCCGCTGGCGGTTCCTCGTCGTAGGCGCGAACAATGCCGATCAGGCTGAGGAGTTCGCCGCTGCCATCAGGCAGCAGGCGCCCGCCGGTGCCATCGTGAGCACCGAGGAGGTGGGGCCCGGACGGCCCTACACCGCGTTCGAGATCGCTGCGGGCTCGGGGATCTGACCTCCGCCCCCCGGATGGCGAAGCTGGTGCAGGGTCCAGCCACGTCCGGCCGGGTCGAGCGGCCGCGTGTGCTCCGTGAAGATCTCCGCCGCGCGCCGGTAGGACATCCGGCCGCGACCGGTCAGGCGGCAGACATCGGCCAGGTGAGTCCCGGCCGGCGCGCGCCTGTCAGTAAGGAACAACGGCCCGTGCCGGCGTCCGGCCAGCAGCCAGCCGAGCAACTGGCCCGTTTCTGCGCTGAAGGAGATCACGCCGTGCGCGTCTCGCGGCCGGACTCGCCGGTGCTCCGCGTCGATACCGCCCGCGTCGAGGGCCAGCGCCGCCTCGGCCGCGACACCGCCGTCTGCCAGCAGGTGCCAGAAAGCCTGCTCGCGCAGCCCGGCGGGCAGCTCGAACAGAGCCGCTCGCTGAGCCTGAGTGAGCGGCGCTGCACGGGCACGCTCGATGGCGAGCTGCCGCAGGTCTACCGTCGGGTCGGTGGTGATCCACTGGTGCCGCCGCCACCAGCCGACGGCGCTGCGCAGGGTCGACAGCTCGCGGTTCACGGTCCGGGCCTCCGCCTGCCGCATCCGGTAAGTCACCGCATCGGCGAGCAGCAGCTCGGTGCCCGCGCGGTCCAGGATCGCTAGCGGCACTACCGGGGGACTGGCCTGACGCCTGCCGCGGCCAGCCGGCGGCAGCTTGCCTACTAGCGGCCAGGCCCAGCTGGCCAGGGAGATCCGGTAGACCCGCCGCGTCCCCGGGCGCAGGTCGGCATCGGCCAGGTACCGATCCACGGCGACCGCATACTCGACCGGCACAATGCCCGCGGCTGGCGATGTCATCGGGCTACTCCTTCTTATCCGCGGCGCATCCCATTCTAGCCTGTCGCGAAAAATGTCAAACCGGCCTGATTTACTGCGGCAACGTGCAGCTGAACTGGTGATTTGTAACCTCGGACCGCACGGGCATTGCGTTTTCTGAGCTAATTCTGGCAGCCTGAATTATATGCCAGGTCGCATATTCGGTTCGTTTCCTTTTCGCAGTAAATCAATTCGATATTCGGGTAACGGGCCGCATTCCGTGCGCGGTGCGGGCATTGTCGATGCCCATCGGGCGGGCCTGGCGGCCCGCTGGCTGACCGGAACTTCCGGGTCTTCTACCTGGGGTACGCGACGTCGCTGCTCGGCTCAGCCATGTCGCCGATCGCGATTAATTTCGCGCTGCTCGATCGTGGCGTGACGGCGAGCGGCCTCGGCGTCGTGCTGGCGGCCGGCGTGGTGCCGCAGGTGCTGTTCATGATCGGCGCAGGTGTGCTCGCCGACCGGCTCGGCCGTCGTCCGGTCATGCTCGCCGCCGATATCGGCCGGACGGCGGTCATGGCTACCGTCGCCGTGCTCCTGTTCACGGCGACGCCGGGCGTCGGGGTGTTTGCTGTGCTCGCAGCGCTGCGCGGCACCGGCGACGCATTGTTCTCGCCGGCCCTCGGCGGGCTGCGCGCGGAAATATCCGCACCGGACCGGCTGCCTGACGCCAACGCGTTGCTGCAGGTCGTCGAGTCGGCCGCCATGGTGGTTGGTCCAGCTCTCGCCGGGGTCCTGATCGTGGCGATCAGCTCGGCGGCTGTGGTCGCCGTCGACGCAGCGACGTACGTCGTCAGCGTGATCGCACTAGTTGTCTTGCACGTCCCGCCCGCGCCGCGCCCGGTCCGGACGCCGTGGCGCGACCTGGCCGAGGGATGGAGCGAGTTCCGCGCGCACACGTGGCTCTGGCTGACAACCGCCCAGTGGTCGTTGCTGAACCTGCTGACCTACGCGCCTTACCTTCTACTCGGACCAGTGATGGCGCAGGCCTACCTTGGCGGTGCGCGAGTCTGGGGGATCGTGATCGGGGCGCAGGCCGCCGGGGCGGTGCTCACGGGGCTGCTGCTCGTCGGACGACGGCCGTCCCGCCCGCTGGTGATCTCACGGCTCGGCACGGTGGCGGTTCCGCTGCCGTGCCTGCTGCTGGCGCTGCATGCCCCGGCGGTCGCGGTCGGCGCCGCCGCGTGCGCCGCCGGCGCCGGCATCACGGTGTCCGGCACATTCTGGACTACTGCGATTCAGCAGCGCGTTCCGGCGGCGATGCTATCGAGGATCACGGGGGTGAGCGCGACTGTGTCATTCGCGCCGGGATCCTTCGGTCTCGCTCTTGTCGGCCCGGTGGCAGCGGCAGTCGGCGCCCCGCAGGTGCTGGCCTTCGCAGCGACCTGGGGCCTCGTCAGCGGCGTCGTTGCCTGCTGCCTGCCGCCGATCTGGGCGGTGCGCTGGCGGAACCAGCCTGAAGCTGCCGGGCGGCCTGGCGAGGCGCTGCTGGAGCGTGAATGAAAGGCTGGCCGTATGGCGCTGCGTGCCGAGCTGGTCTTCACGGGCGGGCCTGTTTATACCGCGGACTCCAGTCGCCGGCGAATGGTCGCGGCGACGTGTGACGACGGCAGCCCGGCCACCACGGTCGCGATCGCCGACGGCCGGATCGCCGCGATCGGCGCCGCCGGCGACCGGGACATCAGGGACCTGACCGGCCCGGCTACCGACGTCGTGGACCTGCGCGGCGGGGCGCTCCTGCCCGGCTTCCAGGACGCGCATGTGCATCCCGCGTTCGCGGGCGTCACCATGCTTGGCTGCAACCTGATCGGCGCAGCGACGCTCGACGAGGCGCTGGCCCGGATCGCGCGCTACGCGCGCCAGCACCGGGACCGGGCGTGGATTGCCGGCTCGGGGTGGCGGATGGAATGGTTTCCCGGCGGCACCCCTGACCGGCACACGCTCGACCAGGTGACGCAGGGCCGGCCAGCCTATCTGTCGAACCGGGACGGACACGGCGCCTGGGCCAGCACCCGCGCTCTCGAGCTGGCCGGCGTCGACGCCCGCACTCCTGACCCGGCGGACGGCCGGATCGAGCGCCAGGGTGACGGCACCCCGCAGGGCACGCTGCACGAAGGGGCCGCCGAACTGGTCGGCGGCTCGTTCCGGCGCTGACCGTCCCGGAACGGCTGAGCGGCCTGCTGCTCGCGCAGCAGCACCTGCACGCGCGTGGCGTCACCGCCTGGCAGGACGCGATCGTGGGGGAGTACCTGGGCAGCGCCGATCCGCTACCGGTGTACCTCGCCGCGGCTGCAAGCGGCCAGCTGACTGCCAGGGTTCAGGGCGCCCTGTGGTGGGATCGCGCCAGGGGCGCCGAGCAGCTGCCGGACATCCTGGCCCGGCGGGATCTGGTTCGCGGCTCCAGCATGCCGAACCGGCGGTTCCGGGCCGAGACCGTGAAGATCATGCAGGACGGCGTTGCCGAGAACTTCACCGCCGGGATGATCGACCCGTACCTCGATCCGGGCGGGTGCAGGCAGCATGGCAGCGGCCTGTCCTACGTAGACCCGGCGGCGCTGCCCGGCTACGTCACGCAGCTGGATGCCGCCGGCTTTCAGGTGCACTTCCACGCCATCGGCGACCGGGCGGTGCGCGAGGCCCTGGACGCGATCGACGCGGCACGCGCAGCCAACGGGGTCAGTGACCACCGGCACCACATCGCGCACGTGCAGGTCGTGCATCCCGATGACGTGCCGAGATTCGCGGTGCTCGGCGTCACGGCCAACATGCAGGGTCTCTGGGCCGCGCACGAGCCGCAGCTGGACGAGCTGACGATCCCGTTCCTGGGACCGCAGCGGTCGCAGCGCCAGTACCTGTTTGGCGATCTGCTGCGGTCTGGTGCGCGCATCGCGGCGGGCAGCGACTGGGCTGTCAGCAGCGCCAACCCGCTGCGGGCGATCCACGTCGCGGTCAACCGGTCACTTCCGGGCTCGACCGGGGCGCAGGCGGAGCCGTTCCTGCCTGATCAGGGACTGGAGCTGGCGGTGGCTCTGGCTGCCTATACGGCGGGTTCCGCTTACGTGAACCATCTGGACGACGAAACCGGCACGATCGAGCGCGGGAAACTAGCAGACCTCGTGGTGCTGGACCGGGATCCGTTCGCGCATCCGGCTGCGGAGATCGCCAGCACCGGGATTACCGCTACGTACGTGCGCGGTAGACAAGTCTATTTATCGACTTCTCGATAACGAGAGAGGCACGAGATGCCACGAGCAATGACTGAACTCGGCCGCGGCGGCCCGCAGGTGTCGAGGGTAGGCCTGGGACTGATGGGAATGTCGGGCGTCTACGGGCCTGCCGACGAGACCGAGAGCAAGGCGCCATCCGCGCCGCGCTGGATGCTGGCATCACGCTTCTCGATACCGGCGACTTCTATGGCATGGGCCACAACGAGTTGCTGCTGCGCGACGCGCTCCGCGGCGTTGACCGCTCCAGCGTGTTCATCCAGGTCAAGTTTGGCGGCCAGCGCGACCCGCGGGGCACGTTCGTCGGTCACGACGCCAGCCCTGCGATGGTGAAAAGCTCACTCGCCTACACGCTGACCCGGCTCGGCACTGACTACATCGACCTGTATCAGCCCGCCAGGCTCGACGGCCGCGTTCCGATCGAAGAAACGGTAGGCGCGATTACCGAGATGATCGAAGCCGGCTACGTCCGGTATCTGGGCTTGTCCGAGATGGGCGCCAGCACCATCAGGCGCGCGGCCGCCGTCCACCCCGTTACCGCCCTCCAGATCGAGTACTCGCTCATGAGCCGCGGGATCGAGGACACGATTCTGCCGACGGTGCGTGAGCTCGGCGTCGGCGTCACGGCGTACGGGGTCATGTCCCGCGGCCTGCTGTCCGCCGCCAGCGCCCGGGCAATCGGGCCGGGCGACCCAAGGAGCAGCCGCTTCCCCCGGTTCCAGGGCGAGAACCTGCAGCGCAACATGGGGCTCGTGACCGCGCTGAGGACGTTGCGGCCGGTCGCGGCGTGACGACGGCCCAGCTTGCGATCGCGTGGGTGCTGTCCCGCGGCACCGACATCGTCCCGCTGATCGGCACGAAGCGCCGGGATCGGCTCGCGGAGGCCCTTGGCGCCCTTGATCTGACGCTCAGCCCGGATGATCTTGCGGTCATCGAGGCCGCGGTTCCGAGCTCGCAGGTCGCGGGCGAGCGTTACGAGCCGGCCCAGATGGCTGGTCTCGACAGCGAGCGACCGTGACGCTGAAGAGCGCCGCCTAGCCCGCCGTCTTCGCCGGACCCGGCTGCCGCCTCCACCGCACGCTGCAGACCTCGCAGATGAACCAGTCGTGACCCATGTACCGGGTGTCCTTATGCTCGAGGCAGTTCCAGCAGGTGTCATCGCGCGGGGTCATCCTGGCCCACTCCTCAGGATCTTTAGCGTCCCTGCTCGGCCTGCCGTCTCCCGCGGCTGCCGTCTCTGGTAGGCGACCTTATAAGCACAGGCAGGCTGGCCGCGACGGTCAGCGGCAGGCGGCGAAGCGCGTACTGTTGAGGCCACGATGAGGCGCACAGTCATCGCGATAGCTGCGGTCGGGATCGCGGTGGGCGCAGCAGCTTGCAGCACGAGCGGGACGCATCACGGTGCACACAGCCCGGGCGCGCAGCCATCAGGTGGTAGCGGCGTTACGGGCACCTGGACTATTGCCTCCTGCCAGGTCGACGTGACGTACATCGACGACACGAGCACGGTGGACTACTACGTGCCGGACACCGACGCCAACTTCCGGCAGCACCGCACGGACAACACCGTCAGCGGTGCGGGCGGCCTGGCAGTCGTGATCACGCTCGTCAACGACTCGGGTGGCCCGGCCCCGCTGCCGACGGGCCTGGTCGTGTCCTTCACTGACCAGGGCGGGAACCATGTGGGCAGCCCCCAGACCTTTAACAACGCGAACGGCACGGGGTATGGCGGCGCTATCGCTAACGGACACGGGTCGGGGGAGAAGTTCTCGTCCAGCACGCGGTTCGACCCGGGCCAGACGGTTGCGGAATCGCCAGACCTCGCCTCGCCGGTACCGCAACAGCCCGATCTGACCTGCCAGGTGAGCCGGCGCACTGGACAGTGAGAAACGTTGACGATAACGGAACGGGGTCGCTCGTGATCGCGGTCGAGCCACCCGACGGCGCCGGTTCGGGGAGCGTTTATGCGGCGGTTTAGCGCGGCGGAACGGCGTGCCAGGCTGGCGGGCCGGCACCGGCTGGCAGCCGACTCGCGCGCCCGTGACCCCGTCGAGGTGGCTCGGTCACTGGTCGCCGTGCACGGCACCGATCCCTCGTCGGTCTACCTTGGCATGCTCACCCGGATGTCCAGCGGCGGCATCGCCGACGTGGAGCGTGCCCTGTACGAGGACAGGACGCTGCTGCGGCTGCTCGGCATGCGCCGCACGGTCTTCGTTGCCTGCACCGAGATCGCGCCGCTGATCCAGGCGGGATGCTCGCGCGCGGTTGCCGCGACCGAGCGCCGCAAGCTGCTCCGCTGGCTCACCGCCGCGGACGTGGCCGGCGACGTGACTGGCTGGCTGGCCGGCGCCGAGCAGGCGGCCCTGGCCGCGCTGACCGAGCGCGGCGAGGCCACTGCCGCCGACCTTGCTGGCGACGATGGGCGGCTCGCCGTCCGGCTGAGCCCGGGCCGCGGCATCAGTCCGGATGGCCAGTTCAATGTCGCCAGCCGCGTCCTTTTCCTGCTCGCGGCCGAGGGCAAGGTCGCGCGCGGGCGTCCCCGCGGGTCATGGACCTCGCATCAGCACCGATGGGTACCGATGGCGGACTGGTACCCGGCCGGGCTCGATGGCTGGACAACACACGAGGCTGAGGTGGAGCTGGCCCGCAGGTGGCTGCATGCCTACGGTCCGGCGACGGCTGACGATCTCCGGTGGTGGGCGGGCTGGTCCGCCAGCCAGGTCCGCAGGGTCCTCGCCGAGCTGCGGCCGGCCGATGTTGACCTGGACGGGACACCTGGCATCGTGGCGGCCGACGACACCGACGCCAGATCCGGAGGTGGCGCCGTGGGCGGCCTTGCTGCCCGGTCTCGATTCCACGCCGATGGGCTGGCAACGGCGGGACTGGTTCCTCGGCGGGCACGGCGGCATGCTGTTCGACCGAACCGGAAATATCGGCCCCACGGTGTGGTGGGACGGCAGGATCGTGGGCGGCTGGGCGCAGCACCGGGATGGCGAGATCATCTGGCGGCTGCTCGAGGACATCGGATCGGAGGGGGCCGCAACGGTCGATGCGGCGGCGCAGCGGCAGGCCGCCTTGCTCGGCGATGCCCGGCTCGCCCCGCGTACCCGCGGCCGGACCTGGCTGGAGCAGGAACTCGCCGGTGCCTCATGACTGTGCCGAATGCCGGCGGTGCCGACGATGATGAACTGGCGAGCCGGCGGACGGAGGCGTGCATGCTTGGCCAGGTGAGTGCTGTGAAGGCGGGCGACGTCGCCAGCCGGCGGCTCGCGGCTCAGCTGCTCTGCGGTACGCCGGCCCGCGGCCCCGTTGAGGTTGCCGAGCGGCTGCTCGCGGTCCAGGGCCAGGATCCGCGCGGCGCCCGGCTGGCCATCCGCGCGAGGACGACCGGGCTCACCGCCGCCGACGTGGACCGCGCGCTGACGCAGGACCAGTCGCTGCTCATTACCTGGCTGAACCGCGGCACGCTGCACCTCATCCGCAGCGAGGACTACTGGCCGCTGCACCGGCTCACGGCCAAGCCGCAATTCCAGGTGAGCGCTGGTCGGAGACTGGCCCACCTGGGCGTGTCAGGCGACGCGGCAGATCGTGCCGTCGGCGTCGTCGAGCAGGCTCTCGCCGCCGACGGTCCGCTCACCCGCACGCAGCTGGCCGAGCGGCTGGTGTCGAGCGGACTGCCAGCCGGCCGGCGGGGTGGCGCTGCACGTCGTCATACTGGCCAACCTGCGCGGGATAGCCGTGCGCGGACCCATGGTCGGCGGGCAGCACGCGTACGTGCACGTGCGCGACTGGCTCGGCGGCCCGCCGCCGGAGCCGGACCCGGATGTCGCTCTGGCCTGGCTTGCCCGGCGGTACCTGGCCGGGCATGGCCCGGCCTCGGACCGCGACCTCGCCAAGTGGGCCGGGCTGCCGGTGACCTGGGCTCGGCAGGGCCTGACCGCGATCGCGGCCGAGCTGGCCGACCGCGCCGATGGCCTGGCCGAGCTGGCCTGCTCAGCAGCGGGCCCGCCGGGCCCGCCGCCGCGGCTGCTCGGGGCGTTCGACCCGGTGCTACTCGGCTGGAGTTCCCGTGCTCCGGTTCTCGGTGATCATCAGGAGATTGTCACGGTCAACGGGCTGTTCCGGCCCTTCGCCCTGGTGGGCGGGCGAGCGGCGGGAATCTGGGCGTACCGGCGCGGCCAGGTTGAACTCAACCCGTTCGACCCACTGGCGGCCGATGTGGTGTCCGCGCTCACCGCCGAGGCCAGCGACGTGCGGCGGTTCCTCGAGACCGAGCACGTCGACGAATCGATCGCAGCTGTGGAGGACGACTGAGGTGACCGCGCCCGAGCTGACTGACCTGCCATTTGCGCACCTGCTGACCCCGCATGAGGGCGAGCTCGACTCCGATCGCGACTACGACACCGTGCTGTTCGAGCGCGCCGACTTCCAGGATCCGCGGCTGCCCAATGCGCGGTTCCTAGAGTGCGCGTTCCGCACGGTAACGATCAGCGACGGCAGGCTGCCGAGGTCGAGCCTGCAGGATGTCTGGCTCCGGGATGTCCGCGTGACCGGCACGAATATGGCCGAGAGCCGGTGGCAGGACGTCACCGTGATCGGCTCGAGCCTGGCTGGGGTCCAGGTATTCGGAGCCGAGCTGCGGCGAGTCGTGTTCAGCGGGTGCAAGCTCGATTCGGTGAACTTCCGGGCGTCACTGCTGACCCACGTCACCTTCGACCACTGTGTGCTGCGCGATGTCGATTTCGCCGGCGCGACGCTGTCGGAGTGCCGGTTTCCCGGCGCCGAGCTCACCAGCGTCGACCTGAGCAAGGTCACCATGGAGCGCACGGACTTGCGGGGTGCCTCGCTCGGCCTGGTGATCGACAAAGACTCGCTGAATGGCGCGATCATCAGTTCTGCCCAGCTCGCGATCGCGGCGCCAGTGCTGGCGGAGGCCCTCGGCATCGTCGTCCGCGACTAGTCGTAGCGCGGTCCGCGATCGTCGCTGCCAGAGCCGCCTGAGCAGGGTCTGCGCAGCAAGCACGCCGGCCAGGATGGCGGCCGCGACGATGCCGTCGAGCCAGAAATGGTTGGCGGTGACGACCACGGCAAGGGACGTCATGACGGGATAGGCCACCGCAAGCCACCGCCACCTGCTTCTGAGTGTGCCGATGATCGCGATCGCCACGAGGATGGCCCAGCCGACGTGCACCGACGGCATCGCCGACAGCTGGTCTGCGTCGAAGCCGGCGACGTTGGCGTAGACCGACTGGTGGTAGACGACGGCGGTATCGACCATTCCGGTGCTCGCCAGCATGCGGGGCGGTGCCACCGGTATGAGCTGGACGATCAGGCAGATGCCGGTGAAGGCGACCAGTGTCGTGCGCCACCGGCCGTAGCTACCCCGGTGCCAGACAAACAGCCAGATCATGCACCCGATCAGCACCGGGAAATGCAGGACGTCGTAATACAGGTTAAAGAACTGCACGAGCAGCGGATGCGGCAGGAACAGCCGCTGTAGCCAGGCCTCGCTCGGCAGGCGGACGTCCCGCTCGAACCGCCAGATCCAGCGCGCCCGGCTGACCGCGCCATCCGGCCCGACTACCGACAGCGAGCCGACGACCTGCCAGAGCGCGAACAGGCCCAGGACGAGGCCGGACTCGAGCGTCGCTGTAGAGATCTTGGTGAGCAGCGGCCGTCGGGTGGCGCGAAGAGTGAGGGAGACGGTCGCGAGCCCGGCGGCCGCCCCGGATGCCTGCTGCCAGTCCAGGGCGAGGTTAATCACCCGGGCTGCCTGGCCCTGCACGTCACGAGGTCAGGTACGACCTCATGACATGTACCTGACGTACGGGTGGCTGCGGATTTCTGCATCGGATGAGTGATGGGGCGCTCAGCGCTGGTCGGGGCGGGTGAGCCAGGCGGGATCCGGCTGCTGCCTCGGCAGCACTACCTCGGCCGACACGTCGGCGGCCAGCCGGACGATATCGCCGTCTGCCAGCCGCACGGAGATCCCGGGCAGCACGCGGTCGCCGTTGACGAAGGTGCCGTTCGTTGAGTTCTCGTCCCTGATGCTGGCGTGGCCGCCATCGTCCATCGTCACGGTCGCGTGCCGCCGCGACACGTTCACGTAGTCCGCAAAGGCCGCTGCTACCAGGGACTCAGCCGGGTCGCGGCCGAGCAGCAGGGTAGTGCCAGCCGGAACCTCCACGTTCCCGGTCGGAAAGGAAAGCCGGAGCACGACCGCCGAGATCGACCCCTTCCGCTGGTCAGGACGCAGGAATTCCTGCATCACCGTGTTCGCCGCGGGCGTGTCGTCATCCCTGGCGGACCGGGGCAGGTTGGCGCCGCAGGTGAAGCAGATCAGGTCTCCGGGCCTGATCTCGGCCGCGCAACTCGGACAGGTCAGCGTCGCCATCACGTCCTCCAGTACTCCACAATTTGCGGCTCACCGTCCGCACCCAACCGGAATGCCCGGACGAGAGATTAACGTGCCGGCCTCTGGCGATGTGCCAGACCCCGCCAGGGCTGACCCGGAAAGCTCGGAGGGCGCCGCATAGCAGGGCGGCTGACCAGGACAGTTGCCGTACGATCCAAGGCATGGTCGGCTTCACGCTCGACGATGAGCAAGAGGCTCTCCGGGCCACGGTGGCGGATTTCGCCCGCCAGGTCGTCGCGCCGGTCATCGGGGACTTCTACGAGCGAGGTGAGTTCCCCTACGACATCGTGGCGCGGATGGGCAAGCTTGGCCTGTTCGGCCTGCCGTTTCCGGTGGAGCACGGGGGCATGGGCGGCGACTACTTCGCGTTCTGCCTGGCCCTGCACGAACTGGCCAGAATCGATTCCTCGGTGGCGATCACGCTAGAAGCCGCCGTCGGCCTCGGCGCCATGCCCATTTACCGGTACGGCAGTGCGGCGCAGCAGCAGCACTGGCTGCCCGAGCTGTGCAAGGGTGAGCGGCTGGCGGCCTTCGGGCTGACCGAGCCGGGCGGCGGCTCCGACATTCCTGGCGGGATGCGCACCACTGCCCGGCTGGACGGCGACGAGTGGGTGATCGACGGGTCCAAGGCGTTCATCACCAATGCAGGGACCGCGATAACCTCGGTCGTGACGGTGCTCGCCTTCACCGGGCCGCCGGTCAGCGAGCACGCAGGCCGCCGAGAAATCTCGGCGATCATGGTGCCGTCCGGCACGCCAGGGTTCACCGTGGGCCAGGAATACTCCAAGGTTGGCTGGCGCGCCTCGGACACCAGGGAGCTGGCCTTTGCCGGCTGCCGGGTACCGCGGGTGAACCTGCTCGGGGCCGCTGGCCGCGGATATGCACAGTTCCTGCAGACGCTGGACGAAGGCCGGGTCGCGATAGCCGCGCTCTCGGCCGGGCTCGCTGAGGGCTGCGTCGACGAGTGCCTTCGCTATGTTCGCGAGCGAACCGCCTTCGGCCACGTGCTCGGCCACTACCAGGCCACCCAGTTCAAGGTCGCGGACATGGCCGCGAGAGCTCACATCGCCCGACTGGCCTGGTACGACGCCGCCGCCCGGCTGGTGGCCGGTGAGCCGTTCAAGTCGCAGGCCGCGATCGCGAAGCTGACGTGCGCTAACGCGGCGATGGACAACGCCAGGGACGCGACGCAGATCTTCGGCGGCTACGGGTTCATGAACGAGTTCCCGGTCGCCAGGTTTTACCGCGACGCCAAGGTCCTCGAGATCGGCGAGGGCACCTCAGAGGTGCAGCGGATGGTCATCGCCCGTCAGCTCGGCCTCAGCGCCCGCTAGCTGCCTGGCTTGACGATCATGGGCGGGACGGCGGGCGCGTTGCTGAGCGGGACGAGGTTATCGCCCGTCAGGAGCCGGACGACCCGCTCGAGCCCGGTCACGCTGGTCGACGTCGGATAGGTGCCGATCGTCGACAGATCGGCCTGCAGCGCGGACATCCCGGTCGCCTGGGGGAGCAGTTGCTGCACCTGCCCGGTCATGGTCGCCTGCGTCTGCGCCTTCCCGATAGCCGCCTGGAAGTCGGCCACCGCGGCCGGGTTGTGCGCGACCCAGCCATTCGTCGCCACGTAACCGGTCAACGGCAGGCCCGCGGTCGATCCGCTGTATGCATCCAGCACCTCGACAGCGCCGAACAGGCTCTCTGCCTCGTAGATGTAGGGCTGGCTGACCAGGACGGCCGGCAGCGAGTGATGCTCAAGCGCCACGAGTTCTTGCTGCTGCGACATCGGCTCCCAGTTCAGCCCACCCGAGAGGGCCGCGTTGCCGAGGTAGTTGGTCAGTACCTGGGTGGCAGCGGCCGTTTCCAGGCTGACCGGATGGTCGGAGCCCGAGACGGGCAACTGCTGGTCGTTCGGCAGCTGCTGGTCGTTCGGCACGCCGATGGTCTGCCCGGCCAGGTCCGCGGGCGAGGTAATGCGGGACCCCGGCAGGGTGAGGATCTCGAGCACGCCGGGCGCCGCGTCATAGCTGTCGGCGAGCACCTTCAGATTCGGGGTCTGCGACTGGGCGAAGAAGATGTCGCCGTAGTCGCTCGCCGCGATGCTGGCCTGCCCGTTCTGCAGCGCGGTCAGCGCGGCCGACTCGCTCGTGTAGGTCTTGATGACGACGTGACTCATGCCCTCGGCGGCAAAGTAGCCGTCCTTCTGCGCCAGATAGAGCGACGCAGTGTCCATACCGGGGATGGCGGCGATGGTGATCGTCCCGCTCACCGGGCCGCCCGCCGACGCGGCGCTGCTGCAGCCAGCGGCCGACACGACCGCGAGCCCGGCGGCGCCAAGGAGAAGGCGAGCACGGAGGCACCGGCCGCTCCGGGCCGGCTCAGGGGCGCCGACCGGATCATGCCTCATGACACTCCTTGCGCCGTTCGGGGGTTATGGCAGCTCATCGTCCCGCAGATCTATCGGCGAACCCGAGGACGGCTGATGCGGCAGACAGTACCCTATTACTGCCAGGAGGCCCGTCAAACGTAACGTTACATCGGTTTTTCCGATTCGTACGTGTATTGACGCACGTTGCCCGGTTACCGACTAGAGTTGCCCTGGCTGTGTGACCGACTGCACCCAAAGAAGGGTCGTTATCTGGGAGGTTAGCCATGTCGGTAGCGCCGGGTGGCGCAGTGGCTTCCCCCGATATCGCGGCTATCAGGTGAGGGGTTCAGAGACAGTGCCGTCCCGAGTTAAGCAGGTCCGCAGCACAGCCCCAGGCCGCACTGGGGCTCGCCCGGCGGGCACACCCCCAGCCGCATCACGCCAGTCCACCGGCCGCCCCGCGGGGACGACCGCCCCGGCAGCGAAATCTGCCGCACGGGCCGGCAAGGCACCGCCGGCCAGCACCGTCCCGCCGGCTGGTCCCGCGCAGCCGGGCGGCGGAAAGCCGGCCAGCAGTCAGCCTGCGGGCCGCTCGCTCGCGGGGCTCGCGGTATCACGCCGGGCACTCCGGAACTGGCGAGTGCGATCCAGGCTGCTGCTCCTCATCACCATTCCGACGCTGACGTCGGTCGTGCTGGGCGGTACCTACATCGCCACCTCCGTGCAGAACGCGCTCGTCTATCAGCGGGTCGAGACGCTGTCCAACCTGAGCTACGACGTAACCGGCCTGGCCGCTCATCTCGAGGACGAGCGAGACCAGACGATGGAATACATCGGCCAGGGGGCCAACGGCCGGACAGGCACGATGGCCGGTGCCAAGGCAGGCAGCAGCGCGCAGCAGAACCTGAGCCTGGTACGTCAGGAGCAGAGCCTGACCGCGCCGTGGGTGCAGAAGGTCAGAACAGACAGCGCGGGCGTCGGCGCCGGCTACCCGTCCCAGGTCCAGCAGAGCGCCCAGAACGTCGTCCACGAGGCTCAGCCTGATTGAGCCGCTGCGTATCGCTGCGACCACGACCCAGCTGCCCGCGGTCAACGTGATGGAGGGCTACACCAAGATGATCGACAGCCTGCTGTCGATCGACGACGACATCGCGCTCGGCAGCGGCGACCCCACGCTGAACAACAATGTCCGGTCTCTCAACCTGGTCTCGCTGATCGACGAGCAAGCGTCCGAGCAGCGAGGTCTGCTGGCGTACTCGTTCGCACAAGACCAGAAGTTCGACCCCAACGTGTTCGCTGACCTGCAAACCGCGCAGGAAGAGCAGTCCGCGAACTTCGCCGAGTTCGGCCGCGTTGCGACGGCCCAGCAGGTGGACCTGTACCAGAACAAGGTGCAGGGCAGCCTCGTGGACTTCGCCAGCAGCTACGAGCTTCAGGCGATCCAGATTGGCGTAGCCGACCAGAAGCTGAATGTGCTGCCGACCACAGCGAACCAGTGGTATGGCGCCATGTCGACCGGCACGATTGCCGGCATCCGGGGCGTCGAGCAAAGCCTCGTGGCCGGGACAATCGCCAGGGCGACCGCGCTGCGGCGGAGCGCGATCCTGACCGCGTCCTTCATCGGTGCGGCGGTGCTCATCGTGCTGCTGCTGGCCCTGCTCCTGACCACGGTCGTCGGCCGTTCGATGGTCCGGCCGCTGCGACGGCTGCGGTCGGGCGCGCTCGAAGTGGCCGGCGTGCGGCTGCCCGAGACGGTGCGTCGGATGAATGAGTCCGACAGCTCAGGGCCGCTGGATGTCGAGCCCATCGACGTCGATTCGTTCGACGAGATCGGCGAGGTCGCCCGCGCCTTCGACCAGGTCCACCGCGAGGCGCTACGGCTGGCCGCGAACGAGGCGGCATTGCGCGGGAACGTCAACGCGATGTTCGTGAACCTGTCCCGGCGCAGCCAGTCGCTGGTCGAGCGGCAGATCAGGCTGATCGATGACCTCGAGCAAGGCGAGCAGGACGCTGACCGGCTCGCGAGCTTGTTCCAGATGGACCACCTGGCCACCCGGATGCGCCGCAACTCCGAGAACCTGCTGGTCCTTGCCGGGCATGAGGCCACCAGGCGATGGAACCAGCCGGTCGCCCTGGTTGACGTCCTGCGCGCCGCGGTGTCGGAGATCGAGCAGTATGAGCGCGTCCGGCTGAACGTCCAGCCCGGCATCGCGGTCCGCGGCCACGCCGTCAACGACGTTGTGCACCTGCTGGCGGAGCTTGCCGAGAACGCCACGTCGTTCTCGTCGGCTGACACCCCCGTGGTCGTCGCCGGGCACCTGCTGTCGAGTGGCGGAGTGCTCCTGGATATCACCGATCAGGGCGTTGGCATGGGTGCCGAGGAGATGGCGCACGCCAACTGGCGGCTCGACAACCCGCCGGTCGTCGATGTGGCCGTGTCCCGTCGCATGGGCCTGTTCGTGGTCGCGCGGCTGGCAGCCAGGCACGGGATCAGGGTGCGGCTGCGGCCAGCCCCAGCCGGGGGTCTGACGGCACTCGTCTGGCTTCCGGACGAGGTCGTCAGCCACCAAGGGGAGACCGGACCGGTCAGCCCGGGCAGATTCGAACTACCCGGCACGACACCGACGACCACGTCCGGCCTTGCGGCCGTGATGGCATACGGCCGCAACGGCGCCGATGAAGCGGTCCTGTCAGCCAACGAGCAAGAGATCAACGCCGCGCGCATGCCGAGGTTCGGGTCGGTACCGGCAGAGCTATCCCAGCCTGAGACATTCGAGCCCGAGTTGGGCGATGTCGCCGGGCTCGGTCCGCGCCGGGTGCCCGGCGCGGGCCTGCACCCGGGCTCTGCTGGCAGGGGCGTCACGTCGACCAACCCGCTGCCCGCGGTCGGCTCCGAGGAGGCCGAGGCAGAGCTCGCCGCTCAGGCTGCCGCGCGAGCGGCGGCAGAGACTGACCAGGCTCCGGAGATGACGCCCCCGGTCCGGCCCATGACGCTCGGCCAGCCGAGCGTGGTAGGCCGGCAAAGCCCTACCGGTTCCTTCGGCGTGATCAACCCTGCCCCGCCAGTCGGCGGCGACTCGCTGAGCGGTGTCGTCGTGCCGCAGGCGGAGCCTGCCACGGAAAATCGCCTGCCAATCTTCGAGGCGGTGGAGTCGGACTGGTTCCGGCGAGGCCGCACGGGTGCGTCGCCTGCTAGCTACAGTCCCAGCGCGAGCGGGGCCACCGCTACGTCGGGAAGCTGGGCCGCGCCCGCGGCAGCGCCGGTGAGCGACGTCGAATGGCGATCGTCGGCGGCCGACGAAGGCTGGGAAGCGGCGGCGGCCGCGAGCTCGCCGACTACAGGCGGAACCACCCAGGCGGGTTTGCCCAAGCGGGTGCCGCAGGCGAACCTGGTCCCTGGTGCCGCGCCGCCCGAGCCATCCGCGCCCCTTCCGGCCAGGTCAGCCACCACGACGAGGGACCGGTTCGCAAGCTTCCAGCGCGGATTCCGGGAAGGCCGTGCGGCCGCAACGCAGGACGAGGAAAACTCCGATGAGGGGGACGGTTCTCGATGAGGGTGACACGATCTTGAATAGCCGGTCATGCTTAGTCTGAGTGCGCGGACGTGCCAGCTGGCAGCTCCGCTTATGGTCATGGCGAGACCGCGTCGTACCGGACTGGACGCGGGACGCGAGAGGAAGGTGCTCCTGTGAGTCCGCTTGTGCGACCGGCTCAGGACCTAAACTGGCTGATCACGAATTTCGTTGAGCGCGTGCCATCGGTGGCGCACGCCATCGTGGTCTCAGCAGACGGCCTGCCCATGGCGTTCTCGCACGGCTTCCCGGCGGACCGAGTCGATCAGCTCGCGGCGGTGACGTCCGGGCTGACGAGTCTCACGCAGGGGGCCGCGCGGGTCTTCGAGGGCGGGGCAGTCACGCAGACCGTCGTCGAGATGCAGCGGGGCCTGCTGGTCATCATGGCGATCAGCGACGGCTCCAGTCTCGCGGTACTGGCGGCGGCCGACTGCGACATGGGCCTCGTTGCTTACGAGATGGCGCTGCTGGTAGAGCGGGTCGGAAGCGCGCTCACGCCCGAGGCCCGAACCGGCCAGCCTGGCTGGGCTGAAGGCGGCCGATAGTGACAGGAGGCCGCCGTGTTTGGCCGCGGTCGCGATGACTGGGATGCAGGCGGGCGCCTGTACCCGGCGGATCGTGACGGCTTTGGCGGCCCGGGCGTCGGCCACGTGCCGCCACCGAGCGATCCATGGCTACATGACTCGAGCCCCAACGGGCTCGCAGAAGAGGCCAGCTCGCTGGTGCGGCCGTATGCGGTTACTGGCGGGCGCACCAAGCCTCGCTATCAGCTGCAGATCGAAGCCATGGTCGCGGCCTCGCACTATGAGGCTCGAGACCTGTCGGTGCTCAGCCCTGAATGCCAGGCGATCCTCGGCTTCTGCCGCGACTGGCGATCGGTTGCGGAGATCTCAGCGGTGTTGCGCATGCCGCTGGGCGTCGCGAGGGTTCTGATCGCAGACATGGCTATGGAAGGACTGGTCCGGGTTCATCAGATCGATCATGCGCAGGGACGCCCGGACATTAACCTGCTCGAAAGGGTGCTCAGTGGACTTCGGAAGCTCTAGGGTCGCCGCGCCGACCACCGCCGAGAGCGCGATGACATCGGTAAAGATTGTCGTCGCGGGCGGCTTTGGCGTCGGCAAGACCACGTTCGTGGGCTCGGTCTCAGAGATCACTCCCCTCACGACCGAGGCCGTCATGACGACCGTGAGCGATGGCCTGGACGACCTGAGCCACACCCCGGACAAGACCACGACAACGGTGGCGATGGATTTCGGCCGCGTTACTCTCGATGCGGGCCTCATCCTGTACCTGTTCGGGACGCCTGGCCAGCACCGGTTCTGGTTCATGTGGGACGACCTGATCCAGGGCGCGATCGGTGCGGTGGTCCTGGTGGACACGCGTCGACTGGCGGATTCGTTCCCGGCGGTCGACTACTTCGAGTCGGCCGGGCTGCCATTCATCGTCGCGGTCAATGGGTTCAACGGCTATTTCCCGCACGCACTGTCTGACGTGCAGGAGGCGCTCTCGATCAGCCCGCGCGTGCCGATCATGCAGTGCGACGCGCGCGGTCGCGGCTCCACGAAGACGACGCTGATCAAGCTGGTGGAGCACGCCATGGAGATGCAGCTCAGCTCCAGGTAACGGCCGGCGGCGCTAAGCCGGAGGGTGAGGGACGAGCCACGCCACTGCGGTACCTTGGCTCATCGGGGCGGTAGCTCAGCCGGTCAGAGCAGCGGACTCATAATCCGCCGGTCGTGGGTTCGAGCCCCACCCGCCCCACTGCATAAGGCCAGGTCAGACGTTATGGAGCGGCCGACTGTGCTCGGCGTCGGTACTGAATGCTAGTGCCTTTGTGAGCTGCACGGGACCCGCGTCTACCTGAAGTCGTGCTTGCCCGCTTCTGGGGTCTCAGGTCGGCCGGTGTGGAAGATGGGCCATCCGATCTCGGTGCGCCACTTGCTTTGATCATGGGTCTCGTGTGGGTCCGATCAGCGTAGTACTCGCGGATGGGGCCCTTCGACGGCGAGGGCATGCTCGGTGACGTAGGTGGCGAGCGATCCGTAGGCCCGGTCAATCTCGCCGCTGTGTAGCCCGAGGTGCACGGTGAGGGCGAGTTCGACCTCGGGGACGACGAGTGCGCTGACTCGTCCGGTGGCTCGGACCGGCCCGTCGCACGGCACGAAGACGGTGGCCTGGCCGCGCTCGTGGGAGAACAGGTCGTTGGCGTAGATGGCGCCGCCCGGTCCGCTGGGAGTGATCTTTTGCGCGGCGAGCAGGGCGTGCAGTTCGCCGAGTGCGCCTTGGTACCAGGCGCTCGCGTCCTTGACGTCGATGACCTCGCTGACCGCGGCCGCGAGCGTCGCCAGCATCCGGCGGTGCTCGATCAGCGACCGGCGACAGCGTCGGCGGGCGGATGGAGCAGGTCGCGGAGCGATGCCGCCGCCTGCTGGGTGCGGGCCAGGGTCGATCTCGAGGCGGCTGAAGGTGGGCAGCGATCAGCTCGTTGCGAGCGGCCGGATCCGGCGTCGTGATGACCGCGTGGATCTCTTCGAGGGGCATGTCCAGGGCACGGAACCGCCGGATGACCTGGGCGGTCGGGATCTGGTCGGTGGTGTAGCGGCGGTGCCCGGTGAATGGGTCGACCTCAGCCGGTTCGAGCAGGCCGATGCGGTGGTAGTGGCGCAGCGCCTTGATGTTCAGGTGGGTCGCCCGGGAGAAGTCGCCGATGGCCAGCGACTGACGGCATTGCTCCAGTATGAGACCTCCCCTCAGGGGAGATACCAGCGCCGCGCCTGGGTCTTGCACCTCCCTCTGACGGCATGCCCCAGGCTTTCCGTAAAGGCGGCCAGTCAGGGCCGCGGCGATGAGAGGAGCACGACCATGACGACGACAGAGCAAGACAAGGAAGCCATCATTTCCATCGTTCGCGAGATGGCGGAGTCGATGACCGGCGCGCAAAGCACCCGGCACTGGGCGGCAGACGTGCTGTGGTTCGACATTCCCCCGTTCGCGTCGCGGGGTGTTGCGCCGGCGCGGAAGCTGTTCGACGACACCTTCGCCAACTTCGAGTCCTGCAAGGTCGACATCCTCGAACTGGACGCAACGGTCAACGGGGACATGGGCATCGTCTGCACGGTGCAGAGCACCAACATCGTGCTCAAGAGCGGCGCCACCAAGCACGTCATGGCGCGGCAAACCGACTGCTTCGAACGGCGAGACAACGGCTGGGAACTGATCCACCAGCACGCGTCCGTCCCGGCGGGCGGAGAGTGGGACGGCAAGATCACGACGGCGTAGAGGCCGAACCTGCGACGCGGCCAGCCTCCGGGCTGAGCGAATCCCCCGAAAGCGGCAGCGCCCGCGACGGCAACGTCACCCAGCCTCGTCGTGGGCGGCAGCCAGCTCATTCCCATACAGACCCGAAATGGCGGTTTCAGCCAGCGGCTCAACGAATCACCGGAGATAAACATGAGCTACAAGCTCGACCCTGAGCTCGCACCGGCCATGGCCGCCCTGGCCGCGCAAGCGGCCGGAGCGCCGCGACCCGCGCGCGGCGACTGGCAAGGGGTACGGGCAGCCGCTTCCGCCGGTCTCGCCTACATGGCTAGCATCACTCCAGCTCTCGTCAGGGGTGACGACGACCTCATTCAGCCACTTCAGCCGGCGACGGCGAGGCTGAGATCGAGCTGCGCTGGTACACCACGGCCAACGCGGCGCCGGGCCCGGCAGTGGTCTACACGCACGGCGGCGGGATGCTCGCCGGCAGCGTCGACCTCTACAACGAAGTCGTTTCCTGGTACGTCGCCGAGACTGGTGTGCCGTTTCTCTCCGTCGAGCTGCGGCTCGCCCCCGAAGCGAGCAGCCCGACCAGCCTCGCCGAGGACGTCTTCAGCGGGCTCGCCTGGCTCGCAGACCACGCCACCGACCTCGGAGTTGACCCGTCCCGCATCGCCGTCATGGGCGACAGCGGCGGCGGCGGTCCAACTGCCGGTGCCGCGATCCTGGCCCGTGACCGCGACATGCCAGTGGCGAAGCAGATCCTCGATCTACCCCATGCTCGATGACCGCAACACGACGCCAGGCCCTGTCCCGGCAGACCTGCTCACCTGGAGCTACGACAACAACTACACCGGCTGGGTCACCCTGCTCGGCGATGCGCTCGGCGGAGACGACGTCTCGCCCGTCGCGTCGCCAGCCCGGCTGACCAACTTCGCCGGACTCGCACCCGCCTACATCGAAGTCGGCGACCTCGACATCTTCAGAGACGAGAGCATCGCCTACGCCCTCGGGCTAGCCAAGGCCGGGCGTGCCCATCGAACTCCACGTCCACCCCGGCGCCCCACACGGCTTCGAGCGCTTCGTCCCCGACGCCGAGGTGGCCCGACGAGCCATGGCAGATCGAGTTCGCGCCGTTGCCCCCATCTGAGCCAACGGCGCATCAGACAGGATGATGACGCACTTCCCACCAGCCCGACCATGATCTTCCGCTACTGACTTGCGAATGAAATCAGGCGCACTGATTGGACTGGAGAGCACTGGAAAGACTGCGCACCGTACCTGAGCTGCACTGATGGACGGGAACGCACTCGGTGGACATAGAGGATGCGCCTCATAATCCGCCGGTCGTGGGTTCGAGCCCCACTCGCCCCACTGTTCGAAAGCCCTGATTCTGGGCTGTGACCTGCGGTTATTCGGGATCCAGGGATACTTGCTCCGTCGTGCCCCTGTGCGGCTGTACGCGGCCGTGGGTAACGGCCAGCTGGGGCAGTGACGAAGCGTTCAAGCTCGCTCGCGCCGTGGGGAGCGACAAAGACCAGGCTGGATGAGTACCGTGGCCCGGTGCTCGCGCTCGTGCTGGTCGCCCTCTCGCTCGGCCTGTCGAACTTCGCTGCTGCGATCGGTATCGGCGTCACCGGTGTCGACGTGCGCACCCGAGCGCGTGTCGGCGTGGTGTTCGGGATCTTCGAGGCCGGCATGCCGATCCTGGGCCTGGCGCTCGGCCACAGCCTTGCCAGCACCCTCGGGCACGCCGCGCACTGGGTGGGTGCTGGCCTACTGGTCGCCACCGGCGCGTACGCGCTGGTCCAGGCTATGCGGGCCGCTGCCGCCGGGGCATCTGGCCCGCCTGCGGACCAGATGCAACTTGGTCGGCTGCTGGTCACTGGGACCGCGTTGAGCATCGACAATCTCGCGGTCGGCTTCGCGCTTGGCACCTACCACGTCAGCCTCCAGGTTGCCGCCGCCGTCATAGGCGCGGTGAGCGTCGCGATGTCGCTGGTCGGCCTGGAACTGGGCGCAAGAATCGGCATGCGCGCCGGGCGACGCGGTGAACTCATCGGCGGCCTGGTCCTCATCGGCGTGGGCATTGCCATCGGCGCCGGCGTCATTTAGCTCGAGCGCATCGGGATGTGTCAGGCTGCCCACCTCCAGACAGACCTGCTCAGCGTCCAGCGGTGGATCCACCTGGACCAGCAAAGCCTCCGGGAAATCGGACGCCTTAGCCCCAGAAAATGCAGGTAGGGTCGGCTTCGATCTCGTTGAGCAACCTGGCAACTCGGCCGGGCTCGAGGTTCCCATATCGGTGCCACCGCCCGTTGCGATCAGCCCAGTACAAGCTCGAGCGGCGGGTGTCGGCGGATCTGATCGTCAAACTGGGCTGGGACGCGCGCTCGGCAGTACCTGCGGATCGTGTCGATATCGGTCTCGGGGGCACTTGCACCCGACCACACTAGGGCCCTGACCGGTTAGTGGTCGCTCGTCCAGGCGGCCTCGCCATTGCCTCGACACAGACTAGTCGAAAATTTGACTAGCCTAGACTATACTTCGAACTATGAGCATTGCCGCGACGCCAGTACCGCTGTCCGAAGCCAAGGCCCGTCTGTCTGAGCTGGCCAGACGGGTACGGCAGCAGCATGAGCGGATCACCCTGACCCGCAACGGTGAGCCGGAGGCCGTCCTGCTCTCGGTCGATGACCTTGAGGGCCTCGAGATGAGCCTGGAAATCCTCGGCGACGCAGACGCTGTGGCGCGCATCTCCGAGAGCCTAACCGCTCTTGAGCGTGGCGAGCCGGGGGATGACATCGCCACTATCCGCCAGGATCTGGCGCGCCGCCGAGCGACTGGCAGGTGACGACAGGACCTGGGCAGCGTTACGAGATCCGGTTCCAGGCCGCTGCACGGCGAGCCAGCAGCGAGCGGCTTCCGGAGAGCGTCGCCGCCGCCGTGCTGGAGTTCTGCGAGGCTGCACTTGCGGTCAATCCTCACCGGGTCGGCAAGCCGTTGTTTGGGCCGCTGACAGGGTGTCACGGTGCCCGCCGCGGCACGTATCGCATCGTTTATAGGGTTGACGAGAGCAGTCGCACAATTCACGTTCTTGACGTCGATCACCGCTCGGAGATATACCACCGGCCGCACGGGTGATGCTGCTTCAGCGTCGCAGCACGTTGATCATGCCCATGCGTGCCGAAATCGGTGTCGGCTCCCTTGGCATTGGAGCCGCAGTGGCAGGCTGTCGCGGCTCGTTCCGCGCCTATCGGAAGTATCGCCTGGACTGCCGGCTGTCCGCACTGGCTAGCCGGACAGGGAGGGACTCCAGGCCATTCATGAGGCTGACGGGACGCCAGCGGAGTTCCTCCGGGGGGACCGCGAGCGATATCGCTGGGAAGCGTGTGAGCAGGGCGCCCAGGGCGACCTCAGCCTCCATTCGGGCCAGCGGAGCGCCTAGGCAGTAGTGGATGCCGTGACCGAAAGCGACGTGGCTGCCGGCGTCGCGTCTGATGTCGAGACGGTCCGGGTCGGGGAACTGGGCGGGATCCCTGTCAGCGGAACTGGTTGCAATGAGAACCGGATCGCCCGCCGGGATCACGACGTCCCCCATGGGAATGTCCTCAGTGGCGAACCGAGCGGTTACATGGTTCACCGGGTTCGTGAACCGGAGTAGTTCCTCGACGGCCGCCGGCAGCAGCGACGGGTCCAGGCGCAGCCGGGCCATCTCCTCGGGATGCGTTAGCAGCGCCAGGGTGCCGGAGGCGATCAGGTTGACGGTGGTGTCGAAGCCCGCCATGACCAGGTGGTAGGCCGCGGACAGCAGCTGGGTGGTGGTCAGCGCGTCCGCGGCGCCGTCCTCACCCGCCTTGTCGTGGGCGAGGACGAGCGCCGACAGCAGGTCGTTGCCGGGGTCGGCGCGCTTGGCGGTGATCAGCGTGGTGAAGTAGGCTCCCAGCTCCTGCGGCACGCGCTGGAGTTCCCCGCCGCCTCTGCCGTAGTCGGTCACGGTGACCCAGATCCACCTTCGGTCCGTCTCCGGGATGCCGAGCAGTTCGCTGATCACCGTGATCGGGAGGGGTCGGGCGTACCCGCCGACCAGGTCAACGACGTCACCGCCCGCTGCCAGCTGATCCAGCAGGCTCGCGGCGATCTCGGCAGTGCGCGGCCGCAGCTCCGCGGCCCGGCGCGGCGTGAACGCTTTCTGCACCAGGTGGCGCAGCCGGGTGTGCTCCGGCGGGTCGGTGTTGAGCAGCGCGTGGACGCCCGCCATCCCGCTCGGAACGGGCCGGCCGTCATCCAGCCCGAGGTGGGGCTTGTTCGCCACCCGGGGGTCCGTCAGAGCCGCCCGCACGTCCGCGTAGCGCGTAATTATCCATACCCGCCCGACGTCCGGCATCCGGCCCGGGGCGACCGGGCGGGACTCGCGCAGCCGCGCGAAGAGCCCCATCGGGTCCTGGTAGTAAGAGTCTTCATCGAGGGCGACCAGATCTGCTGCGTCCGTCACCTTTCACACGCTAGGACCGCCGGTTGCGCGATGCCATCGAGTTTCTCGCGGGGTCCCGCGAGGTAACACGGAGGCCGACCCGCACCCGCGCCTGACCCTGCCTCGATGCACGAGTTGTTCACGGGTCGACGGCCGGGAACGCCGAGCAAGATAGCCGCCGATGCCCTATAGGGTGGTGTTGTGGTGGGCCACTATGAGAGCTTCTTCATTACAAGCGCGGGCGCGTCCGCTGCCATTTTGGGATTGCTGTTCGTCGCCGTAACGGTCGTCAACGCTGATGACGAGAACCCGACAACTCGGGAGTTGCGCATCGTATTGGCCGGGAGCGCGTTTGTTGCCCTGATAGACATCTTCTTCGTTTCGATCGTGGCCCTGACAGGCGGCTCAGTCGTCTTCGGGCTATCGAGCCTCGCAATGGCAGCCGTCGGCCTGGTGGCTACCAGACGGCTGATACCGAGGGCAAAGCGGGCTGGTAATTTCTCCCGCAGCTTTCGAGCCAGAAGGCTGAATATCGCCTTCGCGTCCATTTCGACTGTGGCCTACACGGTGCAGTTTGGCCTGGCGTTAACGCTCCTGGCGAACACCCAGAGCGCCGCGCTGCAACGTGCTTTGGTCCTCGTCATTGTGGCTTTGTATGGCAGCGCTCTTAGTCGCGCCTGGGTAGTGGCCGGGATAGCCCGGCGGGAATAAGGAGCCCCCTCCGTGCTCAGAGGGGTCAGCGTGACCGCGTACTGCGTTGACGGTGGACACGGCGTGCTCGGCGACGAGTGCCGTCTGAATGGTGAGCCCGATCGGGATGATGCGTTCGACGGATTCCGCCCGGATCGGCGCCGGCGGGCATGGACCTCCGCTGGATTCGCCGGGGCGATGTGTCGCGCATGAGCACGACGAGGATGTACAGCAGCAGGAGTGCTATTCCGTCGAAAAACAGGCCGGCGACGATCGTGGAGATGGCCGAACCGTTGCCGTTGGTGAGAATCCGCCCGGTGTCCCAGGTCCAGAGCGGGTCACGGACTCTGAACGGCCGGTCGAGCGGCACCTGGCTACCCCAGATGACGTTCGCGCCGCTGCGGGAAAGGTAGCCCTCGGTCACCGTCTGGCTGTGCATGACTTGCAGGATGATCGGTGACCCCAGCCGGTAAAACGTCATCGTGCCGACAGGTGTCGACTGAACGGCCGCATGTGCCGGCTCCGGTGTCGGCCCCAGGGGAGCGATGCTGCTGCAGCTGGCAAGGGCGAGCACGACGCCTGAAGCGGCCAGCACGCTGGCCAGGACGGACCACAAACGCGGCGGGCGCTGGAACGACATGTCCTGGCTCCTCTTTAGGTAGGCCATCGCTTCCTCATCCCGGCTGCGGATGTGGCGGTGGTGCGGACGCGGCTGCGCGTGCGAGGGCGGCGTCGGGGACGACCAGCGCGACAGCGACCACCAGGATGAGCAATTCCGCGAGGCTCACGTTGATCAGGTGCGGGTCGTGCACGTAGTCGGCGATGGAAAAGATCCGGTACGCCCCGGCGTCGGCTGCCAGCAACGCTAGGGTCAGCGACCACACGCCCGAGCTGGCGGCACGGCGGGATCGCACCCAGGGTGTGTGGGCGAGGCAGGCGAGGGCGACCAGGATGCAGTACAGCCCGGAGAAGTCCGGCACCCAGGCGGAGTTGCCGGTCAACTGGAGTGCCAGCAGCGGCACGACCACTACGAGGTAGTTAGCTGGCAGCGCCAGCAGCCAGGGCCAGCGCGGAGCCACCGGGGCGTTCCGGTGGAAAGCCGTCATGGCCAGGACCGGAGCAAGATTGAGCAGGACCCAGAAAGCCCACGGCCCGACGTACGGCGCCGGCAGGCGGCCGGTGAACTGGCCCTGCAGCAGCACCACCAGGTCCGGGATGATGGCCAGCGCGGCGATGGCCTGGGCGGTCCGGCGGTACCCGAGGACCAGCACCAGGAAAGTCACGATCCAGGCGTAGGCGACCAGGTACCACACCGCAGGCGGCAAAGCGCCGCCAGGAGTCGCGACGGTCATACCGGGGGGCGGCGCGGGAAGCCAGCTGAACAGATGGCGACTCCAGGCTGACAGCACGAGTGTGTCGAGGCCGCGTACGGCGTGGATCAGAATCACGGCGAGCACCGCCCACCGGATGGCTTTTTCCCGGGCGACGTGCCGGCGCGGAGCGCCCGCGCCGCTCAGGTATAGCCGGGTGGCCAGCCGGGCCACGCTGGCGACCTCCGGCCAGGTTGGCCGGCAGAACTCCATGACGCACTCGTCTGTATACGGATCGCCGGTCAGCCAGCTGTCCAGGAAGGCGGCGACCATGTCCTCTTCCCACCTGTCCCGGTAGTAGCCGGGCAGCAGCCGTAGCACCCGCCGGTAACGCTGCTCCAGGTCCAGGTCGCCGCTCATCCGGACGCCTCTGCGCCGGTCAGGCCCAGTCTCGCCCTCACCACACGAGCCGTGGAGGCACGAAGCTGGGCCTCTTCCGCCAGCGCCTGCCGTCCGAGCCTGGTCAGCCGGTAATAGCGGCGCAGCCGGCCGTCGTGTGCTTCCTCGCGGTCGGGCTCGATCAGCTCCTCGGCGGCGAGCCGGTCCAGCACCCCGTACAGGCTGCCGATCTTCAGCCGGATCCGGCCGCGCGACAGCTCGGCAACCTCACCCACAATGCCGTACCCGTGCCGCGGGCCGTCGGCCAGAGCGCTGAGCACGAAGAACGCCTGGACTGTCATGGGCTTGGCTGCCACGACAGCAATATATTGGAAACCAAGATATTAGTCGAGACACGGGGTGACGCAGCGATCATCGTCAGGACGGCGTTACAACTCGACAGGAGCTGCGCTGGCGAACCGCAATCCGCTGCAGCTGGCTCGGCCAAGGCGGCTGCTTCGCGCCTTCAGCCAGGGAGGTCCTCAGGGCGCTTCGCGGCGAGCTTGCCGTGCATCAGGCCGGTGGCCTGGCCTACTTCGATGAGATATCCGTCCGGGTCCCGCATGTAGCAGCGAATCTCGGCCTCGCGGTCGATGGGTGGCGTGACGAACTCGGCCCCCTTCGCTTTCCAAGCCTCGTAACAGGCCCGGACATCAGCGACCCGCAAGTTCAGGAAGATCGAGGTCGTGTCACCAGGCTGGTAGTCGACTACCGAGATGCCTGGCTTGTCGGGCGTAGGCGGGCCGCCTGGGTTCATGAGTATCCAGGAGTTGGACAGCCTGACGATGCACGGATTCTCATCCAGGACGACTGTTCCGCCCAGGACACGCGAGTAGAAATCCCGAGACCGCGCAACACTCCGGACAGCGATGAACAGCGTCATCACGATGCCTTCTTCGGGGGCCGGAAGCTGGGCGAAGTCGATGTGCGGCGCCGATTCTGTCATGGTGGCTTCACTCCGGGGATGAGACGATGGATCTTCGGGCGAGCCCGCTGGTAGGCAACTCTTCCCTCGATGCGGCCCTCGCAGACATCCGGTGACCGGGTTACAGGCGGGAGGTTAGCTCGGCCACGATGTCCGCCGCTGACCGTGGCTGCCTGGCGAGGGCAACGCTCTGACCGGCCCACATCGAGAGCTCTTCGATCTCGCCGATCGTCCCGGCCATCGGCGGCGCTGGCTCATAGCGAACGATTTCCTCTCCTGAGGCGAAGTGCGCGATCACGTCGCCCTCTCCTGGCCGCTGGCCGGGTGGGGGGCAGCCCGCGTGTTCCCACGCCTTGGCCGTGGAGTTCCGGAGCGCGCGGTGGGGAGAGTCCGGCCACCCCACCTCGTACAGGTTGGCGTACCACTCCGGAGCGGTCTCATCCGCGCCTATCAGCCGGCGCCGGTAGTCCTCATGGATCGGCATCTCCCGGGCCAGCAGGAACTGCGTGCCCAGCCACGCGGCCTGTGCGCCAAGGGCGAGCACCGCCGCAACTCCGCGGGCATCCCCGATCCCGCCGGCCGCAATCACCGGCACTGGCGTGACCGCATCCACCACAGCGGGTACCAACGGCAGCGTCGCGACCTTGCTCCAGACATGCCCGCCGGCCTCCCAGCCCTGCGCAACAACCACGTCCACGCCGGACTCGACTGCCCGCCGTGCCTCTTCGGCACTGCCGACTGTGTGCATAACGACGCCTCCGGCGGCGTGTACAGGCTCGACATATCCGCTCGGATCTCCCCACATAAAGGAGACGATCCGCAAGCCGGCGTCAAGAGCCTGATTAAGGCGGGGATGATGATCTTCGGTGAGAATAAAGTTGCCGCCGAACGGCCGCGCCGTCAGCGCAGCTGTCTCACGCACCACGGCCCCGGCGTCATCGGACCAGGTGAGCGTTACCATTCCGAGCGCGCCGGCATTCGATACCGCCGCAGCCAGCCGGGGCACGGCAGCCATGGGTGCCTGGACGATCGGTTGTCCAATCCCGAGTAGCTCGCATACTGGCGTGCGCACGGGCCTCGTCTCCTCCGTGATCTTTGCTGGTCACCAGGTGACGTGCCTGGCATATCTCGCCGCGGCCTAGCCAAGCCGCATAAGACCCCGAGTCACCGTGGCCGCCTAGCGCAGGCAACGTCGGTGATCTGTCACTCATACGATGTGGGCGTCGACTCCGGTGACCGCCGATCCCAGCCATGAAACTTCGAGTAGTCGCCCGCGTCCCAGGCTTCCCGGAGCCCGGCGGTGCTCAGATCCCAGTCCGGACGGATCTCCCTGGTCGCGGCACGCAGGTCATGCCACAGGTCGGCAAACGACGGGCGCCCCCAGAACCAGTAGCCGTTGTAGACACTGTGAATGACCATCCCCGGCTTGAGCACCAGGGTGTGCGGGATCATCGGGTTGTGCTCAGGGTCGGTGTACTCCTGGATGTCGAGGTCCTGCTGGACGGTCCGACCGGGATCGGAAAGGAAGGTCCACTGGGCGCCAACCGACGCGCGGAATTCCTGCAGGGTGTGGTGATCGTCGGTGGCGATAGTGGCGACCTGGGTGTAGGCCACCGCGATCTTCGGGTAGCTGGCCGCGAGCTCCAGGTGCTGCTGGTGCTCTTTGGGACAGTAATGACCGCGGGCCAGGGTGAGGATGAGCGGATCCCTGCCCTGAAGCTCGCTCAGCCTGCGCACCGTGCCAGCGTGGTCCGGCAGGGCGTAATCAGGGAAGATTCCGCCAGGTCTGATGTCAGAACGCATCGGATAGTGCCCCTCACAGCCTCAAAAGGCCCGACGGCATTGGTCTATTGCAACTGGTCACAACAACGGCGTTGTACCCACAAGCAGCAGACCGACGCCCCGAGGGCGCCCGCCTCGCGTGCGGCGCTAGCCGAGCCGATCCGGTCTAGCCGAAGGTGAAGCAGTAGGCCTGTGCGCCTGCGTCGGGGAAGGTGATCTGGAAAGTTCGGTCGGTGACCGAGCCGGGCTGGCGGATGAGCTGGTAGACCCGCTGCTGCGCGAGAGCGCCGTTCCCGTCGGCGTCGACGTCGGCCCCGCTGGCTTCGCCTGGTGGCCGACCGTCGAGTGAGACCGAGAACCGCACCGGTCGTGCTGGTGCTGCTGGTCCCATGACCAGGTTGAGGTCGCGGGCGTGAAAGCGGCAGGAGATTTGCCCGTTCACTGCGTTGAGCGTCGTCGCCTCGTCCTCCATTGTCCAGTCCCCTGACAGCGCCCACTCGTTGAGCTCCAGCCGCGCCGGGACGGCATAGGCGTGCGGCTTGCCCTGAACCGGGCCGCCGGGGGAGGCGAAGTTCTGGGTGCGCTCATAGCCGGTGTAATTTTCCGCAGATCGCAGGCTGGCCCAGTCGGCCGGCGCTTCCAGGCCGCGGGCCTCAACGGAGACGGTTTCTGTTCCGCCGCCATGTCCGGCGTCGGCCAGCAACTGCTGGATCACCATTTCCGACTGCCCGTACTCTCCCTCCCCGAAGTGGTGATGCCGGACGCGCCCGTGCGCGTCGGCGAAGTAGAGGGCGGGCCAATAGTGATTCGCGAAGGCCAGCCATAGTGCATAGTCGTTGTCGGTCGCGACCGGATAAGTGATCCCCATCTCCTGCAAAGCCTGGCGGACGTTATCGGGGTTGTGCTCGAACGAGAACTCCGGCGTATGCACCCCGATTACCACGAGCCCCTGCGCGGAGTACTGAGCGGCCCACGCACGTAGGTAGGGGAGCTGGCGCAGCCAGTTGACGCATGTATAGGTCCAGAAGTCCACCACTGCCACTTTCCCGCGCAGCCCGGCCGGTGTCAGCGGCTCCGAGTTGAGCCATCCCGTCGCGCCGTCCAGCGGCGGCAGCTCGCCCTCATCGGGCAGCTGGGCCGAGGCCACGTGCAGCCCATGGGCCACGCGCCAATGTGCTCGCATGTCAGTGCCTCGCTAGCGCAATGTCCGGAATGCGGCGCGAACCTCATCGGTGAACAGCGTCGGCTCCTGCCAGGCAGCGAAGTGGTTCCCCCTGTCAACTTCGTTGAAGTAGATGAGGTTGGAGTAGGCCCGCTCCGCCCAGCTGCGCGGGGCTTGCCAAATCTCATGCGGGAAGACGGTTACGGCGGCCGGGATGGATACGTTCTTGAAGTCCCAGAAGCCGTAGGTGTTCTCCCAGTACAGCCGACCGGAGGAAACCCCTGTGTTCGTCAGCCAGTAGAACGTGACGTTGTCCAGGACTTCGTCGCGGGTCAGGTCCCCGACGGGGTGTTCCGTGAAGGCGGCCGCGATGTCCTGGTAACTGGCCGCGTCGTGATTGATCATCCAGGCGGCCAGGCCGACCGGGGAATCCGCCACCGCATACAGCGTTTGCGGCTGCGTCCCCAGTTCTATCCCGTAGCCGAGGCCCTTCGTATATTCGAAGTTCAGCTGCTCCCATGCGCGTTGCTCCTCAGCCGACAGACCGGATGGCGGCGGATCGCCAGCGCCCAGTACGTTACGCGCGAGCGCGGTCGAGACATCGGGTGGAAGAGCGCCGGGCATGTTGGTGTGCATGCCGATCAGTTCCGGAGGTGCCTGCGCCGCCATCACGTCCGTGACGATCGCGCCCCAGTCTCCGCCTTGCGCCACGTATCGCTGGTAGCCAAGGCGCTTCATCAGCTCCACCCAAGCACGTGCCATCCGATCGGGGCCCCAGCCGACCTCCCGCGGCTTGCCGGAATACCCATAGCCCGGCATCGACGGGATCACCACGTCGAAAGCGTCCGACGCACTCCCGCCGTGGGCGGTGGGATTGGTGAGCGGGTCGATGATCTTCAGCAGTTCGATGATCGAGCCTGGCCACCCATGCGTGATGATCACCGGCAGCGCGTTCTGGTGCTCCGAGCGGACGTGGATGAAGTGAATGTCGGGCCCGTCGATCTCGGTGATGAAGTGCGGCAGGTCCCTCAGTCTCGCCTCGCACCTGCGCCAGTCGTACTCGGTCGCCCAGTAGCGCGCGAGTGCCTGCATCGTCGCCAGCTTCGGACCCTGCGAATGGTCTTGCACTACCTCTTGGTCAGGCCAGCGAGTGCCCGTGATGCGCGCACGGAGATCCTCGAGTTCCGCGTCGGAGATCATCGGGACCGTGAACGGCCGAATCGCGGTGGCTTCGGTCATGCCAGACATATAGGACCTCCCGCGTGAGTTGCCTTGGTGGTCGATGCAGCCTTAGGGCTTACCCGCTCACGCCGGACTAGCAACCGCCTTGCTAGGCGTCGCGGCGGAGGACCAGGATCGCCGTCACCGCGATGAGCGCAGCGGCAAGGAGCACGAAGATTCCGGTCTCGACGCCCTGGAATGCCCAGTACCTGTACGCGGGCTGATAGGTGATGAACGCGTGGTATCCGTGCGCAGCCAGGCAGGGACCGAACTTCTGCGGGGATCGCTGGAAGAAGAGGGCCTGGCAGGTGGACGGCATGCTGCCAATGGGGATGGGCACGCCGGCGTACGACACCTGTGGCCCGCTGCCGCCATGAATGTTCGGCACCACACCGCCGCCTGGACCGATAAGCCCGCCCGTGACTATCCAGGCGGACCCTGTTGGCAGTACCGGAGGGTGTAGGAAGCTGAAGGACTTGGTGACCGCGGTCATGTAGTGCGAGCGGAAATCCTGGCCGATGAACAGGCGCAGGAAGGTGAAGACGCCGACGGTGATAGCCATCGCAGCAAGGGTGCGGCGGAGCAGCGTGCCGACGGCGATACCAAGGGCGACCGCGAACACGGCGTAGCCGATGGGGACGATGCCCTGGATGTCGAACTGTGAGGGCTGGAAGTTCTGGTGGTTGAGGGCGTTCAGCGGGCCGGACCACCACGTAACGAGGGCCGAGACGGCGCCGGCCCAGGCGGCCGCGGCGAGCAGGACCCAGCCAACCTTGGTGGTGAGCCAGCGGCCGCGGGTAACGCTCTGCATCCAGGCGAGCTGGCTGGTGCCGGTTTCGAATTCCCTGGCCACCAGCGGCCCGCCCCAGAACACTCCTAGCAGGCACGGCACCACGACGGTGGCCGTGATCAGGAGGGACACCACGGGGGAGCCGAGGATCAGCGTGTTTGCAAGGTTGCTGCAGCTGTGGCTGGCTGAGCAACTGGTGAGGGCGGACTGGTACTGCGAGGCCATCTGCCGGCCCGTGATCAGCAACAGGATCGCGAACGCGGCGAGGGCGGCAGCGGCGAGATACGCCTGGTTGCGGTGCTGGCGCCAGATGACCCAGGTCATTGATCTTCTCCGATCATGGTGAGGTGGGCCTGCGCCTGGCTGCCGGCCTGGCGACCCATGTAGCCGAGCACCAGCTCTTCCAGGCCGACGTCGGCGGCCTGGAACGTCGGGTCGATGACAGGCCCGTTCTGGCGGATGAGCAGAGTGGCCTGCCGGGCGGTGCGCACGGCCTGTACGAGGGTGTGATCGCGCTCGATGGCCGTCGTGTCCTGTGCCGGTCCGACCAGGACCTGATGCTCGGCGAGCAGTGTGTCGATGTCGCCGCACAGCTGGACACGGGAGGCTGCTAGCAGGATGAGATGGTCGCACGTTCGTTCCAGGTCGGCCACCAGATGCGAGGACAGCATGACGGTCAGGCCGCCGTCCGCCACCGCCTCGGCCAGGTGTGCCAGGAACTGCCGCCTGGCTAGCGGATCGAGGGCGGCCACTGGCTCGTCGAGCAGCAGCAGCCTGGGTTGCTTGGCCAGTGTGAGTGCCAGTGCGAGCTGGGCACGCTGGCCCCCGGACAGCGTGCCCACCTTCTGGTCAAGCGGAATGCCCAGGCTGTCCAGCCGCCGCCGCACCGACGCCTCGTCCCAGCGGGAGTTGAGGTGCGCCCCGAGGCCGATGTGATCCTCGGCGGTGAAGCGCCGGTACAGCGGGATCTCCTGGGCAAGGAAGCCGATGTCGGCAAGGAACGCCGGATCCTGGCCGGGCCGGCTGCCCAGCACGGCGACCTCGCCGCCGGTCGGCCTCGCCAGCCCGGCAAGCAACCGCAGGAGCGTTGTCTTTCCGGCGCCGTTCGGCCCGATGAGCGCCGATATCCGGCCCTCGGGAACGGTGATGGTGGCATCGCTCAGAGCGGTGAGGTGGCGGTAACGCTTTGACAGCCCGCGTGTCTGGATCGCGGCAGGGTCACTGCTGGCAATCATGCGGTCTCCTCTTCGGATGCCGCTCGCAGGGTGATGCGCAGCAGCGATTCAATCGACTCGTCATCCAGTCCGGCCTCGCGGGCACTGCGGACCCATTGCGCCAGGCTGCGGCCCAACCGTGAATGCGTGCCGGGAGGCGGACCCGACGGGCGGCCCACAACGAATGTGCCGAGCCCGGCCCTGGGCTCAACGAGGCCCTCGCGCTCGAGGTCGCGGTAGGCCTTGAGGACGGTGTTGGGGTTGATCGCCGTGGCAGCGACGACCTCTCGCACCGTGGG
Organism: uncultured Actinomycetota bacterium; assembly: GCA_963718765.1. GTDB lineage: Bacteria > Actinomycetota > Actinomycetes > Streptosporangiales > Streptosporangiaceae > JAJYUU01. The sequence continues at coordinate 6,929 of CAVQZV010000010.1, read as the reverse complement.
CAGCTTGTCGCCGACGTCGAGCACACCCATCCGGAGCGCCTGACGAACCTGCTGGACGATCTGCAGGTACGGGGGCACGACCGAACGGCCATCGAGTCGGAAGCTGATCACCCCGTGCCCTCCCGTGGATTCGCGTAAAGTACTATGGCGTTAAGACTTTAGACTCACTGCGTGGGGCTGTCAACGCGCGGACGGTCAGCGCGCCGAATGCAGCAGCGGCCGGCACGTCGTTGCAGATCTCACCGCGCACGGGCAGGCTCGTCAGGTGCAGAGTGGCGCTTCGCTCAGCGGCCTTGCCGGATTACGGCGGATGACCGGACGGTGATCTGATGGCTGTCGTCGCGGCTGACGTCGTCGTGGTCGGCGCGGGCATTGCCGGCGTCGCTGCCGCCCTCGAGGCCAGTGCGCGCGGCGCCCAGGTGACAGTCATCGACGCTGCGGAGCAGATAGGCGGCACTTCCAGGATCTCTGGCGGCGGCATGTGTATTGCCGGCTCGCCTGCTCAGGCCGCGCAGGGCGTCACCGACTCGCCCGAGCAAGCGCTGGAAGACTGGCTGGCCATTGGAGGGTCGTCGGCGGACGCCGCCTGGGCGCAGCGATACCTGGAGGCCAGCGTCCCCGAGGTCTTCGACTACCTGACCGCGGCCGGGGTTCACTGGCTAGGTGTCCGCCCGCAGGAAGGAAACCGGGTGCCGCGCTGGCACGCGGTGGTCGGCGCTGGCCGGGCGGTGATGGACCTTCTTACCGCGGATGCACTGCGGTGCGAGCGCATCTCCTGGCGACTGAGCACGCGTGCGACGGAGCTGATCGTCACCGGGGGAGCGGTGACCGGGCTGATCGCCTGCGGTCCGGGCGCCGAGGTTGAGTATCGAACTCGCTCAGTCCTGCTGGCCACCGGGGGCTTCCTCAGCGACGCCGAGCTCACCAGCGAGTACTCGCCGTCTGCCCGCACCGGGAAGCGAATCCTGCTGGCGGGAGGTTCTGGCGCGCTCGGGCATGGCCACCGGCTCGCTCATGACGCCGGCGCCCATCTGGTGAACATGGGCGCGATCTGGATGTACCCGTATGCGACGGTCGATGACCAGTCGGACGGCGAAACCAGGGGACTCGTCCTGCGCGGTATCGACGACGATGTGTGGATCAACTCAGACGGTCAGCGCTTCCACGATGAAGCGCTCCGCGGCGGAGCGAGCGGCGCTCCCGCACTGCTCGCGCAGCAGGGAGCGACCTGCTGGTCGGTCATCGATGCACGGATAGCGTCGTCTCTGACCGTATGGGACGGGAGCTATCGCACGGACATCGACGCCAGCCGGCAGAAGATCGACAGACTGCTGACCGACTCGCCGTACATCACCTTGGCAGCGGACTGGATCACGCTCGGCTCGCGCATCGGCGTGAATCCCGCGCAGGTTGACGAGACGATGCGGGAGCACAATCGGGCTCGCAAGCTGGGCCGTGCCGTCGATCCGGACTTCGGGCGCGCCCTCGCCGGTCTGAAGCCCATCGATGAGCCGCCGTATTACGCGATCCAGTTCTTCGCCGCCGCGCGCAAGAACCTCGGCGGCGTGCGGACCGACGAGAACTGCCAGGTGCTCCGCGCCTCGGGCGACTCGGTGCCCGGCCTGTTCGCAGCGGGCGAGGTGTCGGGGATGGCCGGCGGTCACATCAACGGGCAGGCAGCGCTGGAAGGCACGATGCTCGGCCCCAGCCTGTACAGCGGTCGGGTAGCCGGGCGGGTCGTGTAACGCGGGCGGCTGTGCTACAGGCTGCTGACGAACTTCGCTAGTGACTGGCCGACCGATTCCAGGCCGTGCAGCACGGCCCTGCCGAAGGCGGCTGCACCATCGGGATTAGTGAGCAGGTACCACACCGCGAACACGACGAGCAGCCAGCCGACGATCTTCTTCACCGGCATGGCGGGCTCCTTCTCGATCCCTACGGCTGCAGCCGCGCGCAATCGGGGGATCGATGGCGGCCGGAGGCTTCTGTGCAGATGCAGGTTAAATTGTGCACCTGCCATTGGTCGATAGCTCGTATATCGGCGCGTGGCGCGACGAATCTCCCACGGTGCTGCCATGTGTGTCCGTCGCGCCCGTGCGATGACTTTGCATGCCGGCCGGTGTCCTTATCCACGGGACTGCGGCAACAACGCTTAGTCATCGGGAGGAGCCGTGTCTTCTGAGGGAAGAGAGGCGATGCGAGGATGCCATGGTGATCGCTACGGCGCTGACCCGCGCCCGGGCGGGGGATGGCGAAGCGTTCCGCGAGCTCACCGACCCGTACCGGCGCGAGCTGCAGGTGCACTGCTACCGGATTCTCGGCTCGGTCCAGGACGCGGAGGATGTTCTTCAGGAGACACTGCTCGCCGCCTGGCGCGGACTCGGGAGGTTCGAGGAGCGGGCCTCCCTCCGCTCGTGGCTCTACACGATCGCGACGAACCGGTGCCTCAACGTACTGCGCGACACCGGCCGCCGTCCTGAGGGCAGGCCGGTGACCAGCCCGGCAGAGCCCGAGCCAACCCGGCGCGTGGAGCCGCTCTGGCTGCAGCCCTACCCGGACGCGCTGCTCAATGAGCTTCCCGATCCTGCGCCCGGCCCCGAGTCACGCTACGAGAGCAGGGAAGCGGTCGCACTGGCGTTCGTAACCGGGCTGCAGCACCTGCCGCCGCGGCAACGCGCGGTACTGGTACTGCGGGATGTCCTCGGCTACCCGGCCGCCGAGACCGCCATCATCCTCGGCGTCACCGAGGTAGCAGTGAACAGCGCGCTGCAACGGGCTCGGGCAGCCTTCAGTGCCAGGCTTCCGGTCCGCCGCGATGCCGCTCCCGCGCCGCGCTCGGCACGAGAGCGGGACCTGACTGGCCGTTTCGCCGAAGCCTTCGAGGCCGCCGATGTCGAGCGTCTGGTGGCGGTACTCACCGACGACGCGTCGCTGACGATGCCGCCCGAGCCGCTGGAGTATTCCGGTCACGCCGCGATCGCCGAGTTTTTCCGCAGCCGCGCCTGGTGGGGCAGCCAGCCGATCCGGCTCGTCCCGACCCGCGCGAACTGCCAGCCGGCTTTCGGCTATTACCTGCCGGATGCCCAGGCCCCGATCATGCGCGCGAACGGTCTCGTGGTGCTCACTCTCGCCGGCGAGAAGATCTGCGCGATCACACGGTTCGGCGACAACAGCCTGCTGCCGCACTTCGGCCTGCCCAGGACCCTGCCTCGCTAGGGTCGGCGCAACATTCGCTCGCCTTGGGTGTCTATTTCTGGCGGTCTCGTTCGTCGGATACAGAGAAGGGCTGGTGACGAGGCAGTTCGGCTGGTGCGGTGGCGGGGGCCCGGCACCAGCGGGACGATGGTCTATGGCCGCGGAGCACAAGTTCGATCTGGAAGGACTCACCGATGACCGGGGTACGGATACTCGTGGGCACCCGCAAGGGCGCTTTCATCCTCAGCTCGGACGGCACGCGCCGGGATTGGGAGGTCAACGGACCACTCTTCGGCGGCTGGGAGATCTATCACGTAAAAGGCTCGCCGGCCGACACCAACCGGCTGTACGCCTCGCAGACCAGCGGCTGGTCGGGACAGGTCGTCCAGCGCTCGGATGACGGCGGCAAGACGTGGGAGCCCGTCGGCAACAAGTTCAGCTACGACGGCACTCCGGGCACGCACCAGTGGTATGACGGCACCCCGCATCCGTGGGAGTTCGAGCGCGTGTGGCACCTAGAGCCGTCGCTGCACGACCCGGACACCGTCTACGCGGGTGTCGAGGACGCGGGCCTGTTCAAGTCGGCCGACGGCGGGCAGACCTGGCTGGAGCTGCCCGGCCTGCGCAGCCATGACTCGGGCCCCTCCTGGCAGCCGGGGGCTGGCGGGATGTGCCTGCACACGATCATCCAGGACCCTGCCAATCCATCGAGGATCTTCACCGCGATCTCGGCCGCTGGCGCGTTCCGCTCCGATGACGCCGGCCAGACCTGGCGGCCGATCAACCGTGGCCTGCACTCCGAGGGCATCCCGGATGAGGACGCCGAGGTCGGGCACTGCGTGCACCACGTCGCGATGCACCCCGCCCGCCCGTCGGTGCTCTACATGCAGAAGCACTGGGACGTCATGCGCAGCGACGACGCCGGGGACTCGTGGCGGGAGGTCAGCGGCAACCTGCCGTCCGACTTCGGGTTCCCGATCGACGTTCACACCCACGAGCCCGACACGATCTACGTTGTACCGATCACGAGCGACTCGCTGCACTATCCGCCGGACGGCAGGCTGCGGGTCTACCGGAGCCGGACCGGCGGAGACGAGTGGGAGCCGCTGACCGAGGGCCTGCCGCAGCGGGACTGCTACGTGAATGTGTACCGGGACGCGATGGCCGTCGACGCGCTGGACGACTGCGGAATTTACTTCGGCACCACCGGTGGCCAGGTCTACGGCTCCGCCGACGCCGGTGACACATGGGCGCCGATCGTCCGCGACCTGCCTGCCGTGCTGTCGGTCGAGGTACAGACGCTAGCGTGACCGGGGAGCTGGGCATGATCCGTGTGGTGCTGCCCTCGCACCTGCGCCGGCTTGCCAGCATCGAGGGCGAGGTCAAGCTGGAGATCACCGGCGCGGTCACGCAGGGCTCGCTGCTCGATGCGCTCGAGGTTCGGTACCCGATGCTGCGCGGCACGATCCGCGACCAGGAAAGCAAGCGTCGGCGGGCGTTCATCCGGTTACGGCCCGGCAGGTAGGCCGAGACGCGATACCCAAGGGGGTCACGACGCCGCCAATCTACGTGGATTCGATTCGATCTGGCGGCCTTGAACCCAAAATCAATACGGGCGCTCCAGGAAGGCAGGCGTCGAGTAGATCTCCTTGGTGGTGATGAACTCCAGCAGGGCGGGGCGGCCTTCCTGGGTCGCCGCGATCGCGCGCTTCAGCGCCTGCGCGATCTCGGACGGCTCGGTCACGCGCTCGCTGTAGCCGCCGAGCGCCTTGGCCAAGTCGGCGTAGTTGCCGGAGATGTCCGTCGAGTGGTACTTCTCGGTGGAAACCGCCATCGCCGCATCTCCATCGCCATCGAGTAGTTGTTGAACAGGATCGACAGGATCGGGATGCGGTCGCGCACCGCCGTCTCGAAGTCCATGCCGGTCATGCCGATGGCCGCATCGCCCCACATGTTGATGCACAGCTTGTCCGGGTTGGCGAGCTTCGCGCCCATCGCCAGGCCCAGGCCGTAGCCCAGCTGCGTGGTCTTGCCCCAGCCGATGTAGCTGTGGGGCGTCGTCGGCTTCCAGAACGGCGACAGCTCATCGCGCGGGCTGCCGGCATCGTGGGTGATGACGGTGTTCGGCACGTCGGCGGTGGACATCAGGTCCCAGATCACGCGGTAGGGGGAGAGCGGCGTGTCCTCGCTGGTCGAGCTACGGCCGCCACTTCGCCATCCACGGATCATTCTGCGCCGGATCCGCGGCGGCGACCGCTTCGCGGCAGGCCGCGCGGCTTGCCCCTCAGGCGCTCGTGCAATGCCGCGTGCAGCATGGCCAGCATCAGCTTCGAGTCGCCCAGCAGCGCGTGGTCGGTGGGGATGTTCTTGTTGATGTCCATCGGGTCGAGGGTGTTGTGGATGAACATCTTGCCCCGGTCGGGAAGCGGATGCCGAAGCCGGTCGCCGTGAAGCTGGCGCCGATGCCGAACACCACATCGGCGTCCTGCACGTGCTGGTACACCGCCGCGGCATGGCGACGCCGCCGGAGCCCAGCGACAGCGGATGAGTCTCCGGGAAGGCGCTCTTGCCTTCGAGGCTGGTGGTCACCGGCGCCTCCAGCAGTTCGGCCACCCTTCAGCTCGTCCCACGCCTTGGCGTAGTGCACGCCCTGGCCGACGTACAGCAGCGGCCGCTTCGCGTCGATCAGCACCGCGGCGGCCTTGTCGACCATGTCCGGGTCCGGCCCGAGCGATAGCGCTTGACGGGCACGTAGTCGAAGTCGTCCGCATTTCCTCGCTTCCACATGTCGCCGGGGATTTCGATCAGCACGGGGCCGGGCGCGGCCGTTGCGCGCCTGGGTGAAGGCGCGGCGCAGCGCCGGCACCAGCTGTCCGGGCGTCGTGATCATCTCGGCCGACTTGGTGATGTGCTGGTAGTTCAGCGTCGGCATTGAATCCGGGCTTCACCCAGGCGCTGGCGCGCGAGGAGCCGCCGGGATCACCACCAGCGGCACGGCCTCCGACCAGGCCTGCGCCACGGCGCCGAAGGAGTTCTCAACGCCCGGGCCGGCCTGCTGGCAGAACACGCCGACTTTTTCGCCGGAGGTCAGGCGGCTGATGGCATCGGCCATGTGAATGCCGATGCGCTCCTGGCGCACGATGATCGGCCGGATGTCGGCGGCGGCCGCCGCCTCGATCAGCGGGTTGAGGGGATAGGCGAAGAGGATCTCGACGCCCTCGGGCTTCATGATCTTGGCGATGGCCTGGACGACGCGCATGAATATCCTCCCGCGGCTAGGTCGAAGTATGTTGGCTCATTCTAGCCGAGCAGCGAGGCTGGGCCACGCCCCCCCGGTTAGGTGTTGGCTAGCGGTGTCGATGGCCCCGGCCGGCATTCGAGCAAGCTCGAGGCCGCCTTCGCGCTGACGCCTGATTAGCCATTCGGCGACCACCAGATTGAGCGTCCAGCTAAGCCAGGCGGTGATCGCGAAGGCGTCGTAATCGCTGATGTAGGTTCGAAGCACCGGAAAGTAGAGACGCAGAGTGACTCCCGCAAAGAGCATCGCGAAGCTGCGTGTCATCCACTCGCGGTGCTCCTGAATGTGGCGCCCCCGGATTTTGATGTACGCCTCGCTGACGCTGATTAGCAGCAAGACCGCGAGGACGAAGAACGCCGAGCCCGACCAGACACCCGACCGCGAGTGCAGCGACATCACAATCCCGCCGATCCCGCCGACGATGCAGCCCGCGATG
>CAVQZV010000009.1:0-7430 GCA_963718765.1 uncultured Actinomycetota bacterium | reverse complement strand
CGCCAGCGAACATGCGCCTGAGGCCGGTCCCGCTTCTTGGCTTCCTCTTTCGTCGTCCAGCCTAGCCAGCCTCTGTCTCACTTGCGGGCAGTATTTCCAAAAGACCGGCCGACAAGCGATGCCAGACTGCTCTAATGCCGTACCGGAATGAACGGCGCAGCGCCGAGGCGGAACTGCCGACCACGTTGGGTATCGCCCGGTGACGAAGAAACCAGGTCACGGCTGACGCGCCCGGTGAAAATGCTGCTCCTGTTTGTGTCCGCGCTGGTACTCATCGACACGGTTTTCTTCACCGCGCTGACATCGCTGCTGCCGCACCACTCGCACGCGGCTCACCTCGCCAAGTCGGGGGCAGGCATCTTCGTCGCCGGGTACCCCCGCAGCACTCTGGGCGGCGCGCTTCCCGGAGGATTGCTCGCAGCCCGCCTGGCTGCCGGACGGTGGTGGCACCAGGGCTGGCCCTGATGAGCATTTTCACGTTCGTCTTCGGCCGGGTGTCCGTCGAAGGGATTCTCGACGCGGCTCGCCTCGTCCAGGGCGCGGCCCAGGGGCGTGTACCTGGGCCGCGAACCCTGCTTGGCTGGCCACGACGGCCCCGCAGGACAAGCGCGGAGAACTGCTCGGCACGGCCCTGGGTGCCGCTGCGGGGGCACGCTCTTCGGCTAGGTGGTGGCGAGTGGCATAATCCTCTGTGCCGCAGCCGCTAGCCCCGCTCATGCTTGCGGAGGGCACGCCACGTCCGGGTCTTGTCGCCCTCATCCGGCCCGGCCTCGCCCCGGGCGGCCGCCTCCACCTGCTCGGTCAGCTTCTCAGGGCTGCTGGCCGCGATAAGCGTCCGCTTGCCGCGGACCGCAACCCACACGCTTTCCAGCGGATCAAACAGAATGCCCCACCGGGGGAACCTGGCCCGGAGCTTGCGCGTGTCGTCAGCCGCATGGGCGTTGTCGCCTGGCATGGCATCCCTCCAACTTGCTGAGAGCCAGCCTGTTTCCTAAGCATAGGCGGGGGAGCCTGGACCGCTGGGGGGAATAGCCAGATCACCTTGAGCGGCGGCGTCCCCCGGTGCCGTGAGCCCGGATCCTGATCGCCCTACTAGTAGTACATACCTGAGCCGGCACTTCGGGGCCCTCAGGCAGCAGCGGGCAAGCAACGAGACCGGGTACCGCTCCGGCGGGAAGCCGTCTGCTGGGTACTAGCGAGCGCTGCCGAGCGCGAGGAGTTCCTGGCCGGCGTGCATGTTGGCGTGGTCAGGACGGCAGTAGGCACCGCGAGCCCGACACTCACCGTCTCGGTCTGGCACAGCTACCAGCCGGGCGGCCTGCTGACCGAGCTGGCCGGCCGCCGGTCTCGCAAGGCCATAGCGAAGGACCAACCGCACGCATCGGGTCAGGATCTTGATCGCTCGCGCAGACTCGTCGCCGCGACAGAACATCCTGTACGGTGCGCCGTAAGAGTGAAACACCGGCCGACCTAGACGGCGACAGATCGGCGGATGCGGATTGTGAGTTGTAACCGTTCTGATCACGGAAAGTACCCCTGGCTGATGTCCGCCCCGACGCCGGATCGCTGGGTCGGAGCTAGTGACCACGCGACTGGATTGGCCGCGGCCGGCGACCAGGGCCGCCAGGTTGCGCGCGCCGGCCGGGCTGCGGGCCGGGAGCTGACGGCTAGCGGCCGCCGAGCGCCAGGCGGGCGGCGCTGACGTCTTCCCGGCCGTGGCCAGCGTCAACGGCTGCCTGCCACTGGCGGGATAGCGCGGCCAGCAGCGGCAGCTCATCATCGCCCGCGGCCGCGATCGCCAGGTCCACGTCCTTCAGCGCCCACTCCAGCGGGAACTCCGGCGCGAAATCTCCCCGGTCCATCTTGTGCAGCTTGGCGTCCGCGATCGGTGCGTCCAGAGGGCCGCCCTCGATGGCCTCGGCCAGCTTGACGGCATCGATGCCCAGCCGGCCAGCCAGTCCCAGGGCCTCCGCCACGCCCTCGATCAAGATGGACATGTAGGCGTTGACGACCAGCTTCATCCGGCTGCCCTGGCCGGCCTTGCCCAGCCACACGACCTTGCGGCCGATCGCTGAGAACACCGGGCGCACGGCCGCGGCCGCCGCGGGCGGGCCGGACGCCAGGACGAGCAGCTGGCCGGTCTCGGCGGGGCCCTTGCTGCCCGATACCGGCGCATCCACGAACATGACATCCGGGCGCAGCTGACCGAGCCGACCGCCGATCTCGGTCGTTGCCGCAACGCCGATCGTGCCCATCTGCGCCCACACCGCGCCGTCAGCCAGCGCCTGTGCGACGCCGCCAGCGAAGATCACCGAGTTAGCCACGTCGGCGGTCGGCAGCATCGTGATCACGACGTGCGCATCCCGGACCGCCTCCGCCGCCGACGCTGCCACCAGCGCTCCGGCCTCGGACAGCGGCGCCGTCGCCGTGGGCGAGCGATCCCAGACCGTGGTGCGCAGCCCGGCAGAGACCAGATTGCGGGCCATCGCCGAGCCCATGATGCCGGTCCCCAGCACCGCTACCCGCACATTCTCGCCACGGCTATCCGTAGCAGCCATCTGAGTCTCCCTCCGCGCAATAATGACAGCCCATGTGGCGGGCACCCCAGCTGAGCTGGACACACCCCCAGGCGAGCACTCGGGGGGCCGAGGCCCAGGAGGTGCCGACTGCTGTCTCAACGGTCCTAGCGCGTGGGCGGGAACTGGTCTCGTCCGCCCTCGATCACGTTACCCCTGGCCACGGACAGCAACTCGGCCACCCCGGCGAAACCAGCTGCCACAAAACGGGCGGGCGCCGGACACATGGAACCCAAGTCAGCGATCGCGAGTACCCGCGGACCCGTCACCACAACAGAGCGGCCGTTCGGGCGCCGGGAGAACCCTCCATACCGCCGACTGGGCTGCGGTGCAGAACGGCGCTACGCGTGCGGTAGCCGCAGTCCAGGTTTCACAACGGAACGTGTCCGTCCCCGACGAACACAAGTGACCTGATCGCCGAATCGGCGCTGCTGGCTCACCGAATGCGGCAATCGCCGGCAGCGCGCAGATCAACCATTCGGGTGTGCCACCCCCGCGCGGTACATCACGGCCTTCGGTTCCTGGCATCCGCGACGCCGTCGGACCAGGAGGACCGGGAGGCCGGGCGGGCCTATCTCGGTCGCGGGCTCGCTGTTGGGTCGGTGCGTTCGACGGCGCGCGCGAGGGCGGCGCGTGTGGTGACGCCGATCTTGTGGAAGATGTTGCGCAGGTGGGTCTCGACGGTCTTCTGGCTCAGGAACAGTTCCGCGGCGATCTGCGGGTTGGTCTTGCGGTCGACGACGAGCCACGCCACCTGGAGTTCGCGTCCGGTCAGCGACTCGATGCCTGCCCCGTTGGCCTTGCCCGGCCGGGTGCGCCGGTGGGGACGATGGCCGAGCTTTCCCAGCTCTCGCTCCGCGCTTTGGCGGTAGCGCCAGCGCGCCGCAAGCGTCGAGCGCTGCCGCCGCGCGCTGAAGTTCGGCCACGGCACGATCCTTTTCGCCGGTTTCGGCGAGCGCCCGGCCCGCAATCGTGCGCGACAGCGCGGCCTCGATGGGGGCCCCGGCAGCGTCGGCCGCATCGGCCGAGGCCAGCGCCCGTTCCGCAGCGAGGCCAGCGTCACCGGCATCGAGCGCGACGGCGGCGGCGGCTCGGCCGGCCCAGGTGGCAGCGAGGGGGAGCTGCACGGCCGCGGCCATCGCCTCGGCAAGAGCCGCCGCGCGCCCGGCCTCGCCGGGGCGATCGAGGGCCAGCCAGCACCGGGTGAGCAGCTCGAGGCAGTACGCCCTCCAGCCGCCGGGAATGAGCGTCAGCTCCTCACCGCCGGCGCGGCCGAGGAGCAGCTCGATGGCTCGGTCTGGTTGCCCGGTCTCGAACAGGACGCCGGCGAGCCTGGCCGCGGCCCAGGCTGTGACGAACCCTTCGTCGAGGTCGCGCGTGAGTTCGACGCTCTCCTCTGCGGTGGCGAGCGCGATGTCCAGATCGCCGGCGGCGACTGCGACGACGGACCGGTTGAAGAGGTTCCCGGCGAGCGCCGGCGGCGACCCGAGCAGACGCCCGGCCTCGATGGCACCGTCCAGGAGCTCGGTAGCCTCGGCCAGCTTGCCGCGCACGTACCAGACCCTGGGCAGGACGGGATAGAGGCGGTGCAAGGGATCCCCTCGCCCGCTCGCGCGGGCGAGCCCGAGGGCACGACTGGCGTGCGCGTCGGCCTCGGCGTAGAGGTCCAGGTAGACCTCGGCGATAGCGAGCCAGCCCGCCGCGTCGGGACGGAGCGAGAGCTCGTCGTCCGGACAGCTCATCCACCAGCGCTGCGGCTTGGGCGCGCCGGGATCGGGCGGTCTCGGTCGGGCCGGTCATGGCGTCGGCGAACGCGGGCATGACGGCCGCCGCGGCGATGAGGGCGGCATCTCCTAGTTCCTTCGCTGCGCTCACCGCGAGCGCGGCCCAATCGTGCATCGCCTCGTATCTGGAGCGGTAGAACTCGTTCAGCGTCAGCTCGATCAGCAACTCGGCGCGCTCGACCGAGGCCGGCTCCGGGAGGAGGCGAAGCGCCCTCACCAGGCGGGCGTGGGCGTGCTCGTATCGCCCGAGGAAGCGTTCAATGCTGGCGCACGCCGTCGCGACGGTCGTGTTGAGCGCACTCGGCTGTGCCGGGACGAGTGCCACTGCCTCCAGCGCCGCCTGATGACTGCCGGTGAAATGGCCCGCTGCCGCCAACGACCGGGAACGGGCGAGAAGAAGCTCGACGCGGTCCTCTGCCGGCGCGATCTGGGGGAGGAGCCGCAGCGCCCCGCCGAACCACCGTGCCGCGCTTTCGGGCGCGAGGCGTGCTGTTGCCTCGCCGGCCTCGCGCAAGACGGCAACGGCGGCGAGGTCGCCCTGGCGCGCCGACCGCTCGACGTGGTGAGCGCGCGCCGCGGCAGATGCCCCCCGCGCCGCGAGTGCCTCCGCGCACCGCTCGTGCGCCCCGAGCCGCCAGCCGCCAGCGGTCGCCTCGTAGACGGCGCGCCGGATGAGCGGGTGGCGGAAACGGAAGCGCCGGGGTACGTCGGTGGTACGGATCGAGGTCAAGCCCCAGGAGCTCGTCGACTGCCTGCATCGCCGCAGCCTCAGATGTGGCGGCGGCCGCGGCCGCCAGTTCCGGCTCGAATGGATCGCCCGCCACCGCAGCTCCTTCGAGCACGAGGCGTCCGGTGCCGGACAGCAGTGTGAGCTCTTCGGCCAGCGAGGCGGCGACTGCGGCCGGGACGTCGAGGCCGGTCAGCGAGATCTCAGCAGCAGAAGTGCATTGAGGCGCGCGCGCGGGCGACCGGGCCAGCTGCTCGAGGTAGAAGGGGTTTCCCCCGCTCTCCTGGTAAAGGAGAGCGGCGCGGGCCACGTCGAACCGCTCGCCGAGAAGCTGCCGGGCCTCATCCAGCGTAAGAGCGCCGAGGTCGACCCGGGTCACCGCCGCAGAACGGTGCGCTCGCTCCAGCGTGATGGCAAGACGTTCCGGGGTTTGCCGGGGGCGCAGCGCCACCGCGGTGAGCACGGCCGCCGCGGGCTGCCGTCGCAACAGCGCGCCGAGCAGCTCGACCGATGCCGAGTCTGCCCAGTGGAAGTCGTCCAGGACGAGCACGAGAGGCCGGGTCTGCGCGAGATGCTCGAGCAACGCCCGCACCGCACGGTGGCTGCGGTAGCGCTCGTGCTGGGGCGATACCGGCTGGCCGCCAGCCAGCGCCGACAGCGACGGGAAGACGTGCGCGAGCTCCGCCTGTACGGCGCCGTCGAGCGCAGCGAGCCGGTCCGGGTCCAGGCCCGCGACGTACTCATCCAGCGCGTCGACGAACACCGAGAACGGCAGGTCATGCTCGAACTCCGACGCCGCGCCGGACAGAACCAGGTGCCCGCGCGCCCCGGCGCGAGCGGCGAGCTCGGTCAGCAGCCGGGTCTTGCCGATCCCCGGTTCGCCCGCCAGCTCGATCGCGCCGGGACAGCCGCGGTCCAGCTCGTCGAGGATCCGCTCCAGCGAACTGAGCTCGTCGGCCCTCCCCACGAAATGGCCGGTAAGCAGGGTCACGCCCGCCTGTTTCGCACGCTCAGGTGGCACCGGAGCCTTGCGGCCACCCGGAGTCGCCGGCATCCCCCTCACCTCCTTCGCCGAGACTCGCTCTTCAAGCCCGGGTGGCCAGGGCCGAATGGCCTGCGAACGTAGGGCCGAAGGTCCCTGCGGGCGGGGGCTCGCCGAGGTCAGAGTCGCCGGGCGACGAAAGATCAGGGTCCGGCTCAGGGTGATCCCCCGATGTCAGGACGGCGGCGCGGCGGCACGTTGGACTCATGGCCCGCTACCTGCTCCACCACCGCCACGAGCCGGACGAGTGCGGCGTGGTGTTCACCTCGTTCAAAGGACACCACAGCCCGCTTCGCCACCAAACGACCCTGGCCTCGTGCCGCACCGGCGGGCACGCGATCTGGTGGACGGTCGACGCCGACAGCGAAGAAGACGCGCTCCGGCTGCTGCCGTACTACGTGGCCGAGCGCACCACCATCACCCGCGTCAGCGAGGTTCAGATCCCATGAACCGCGGTCCACAGCCACAGGAAAAGCCGTCCGAGAACGGCAGCAAGGAGATGAGGATGATGAAGCGTGTCGTGGTCGATCATTTTGGCGGGCCCGAGGTCTTGCGGGTGGTTGAGGAGGAGGACCCCCGGCCGGGTCCGGGCGAGGTCCGGGTCAAGGTGCTGGCCGCGGGCGTGTCCTATACCGATGCCATGCTGCGCGCCGGGTCCTATCTCGGCGTGCCGAATCCGCCGTTCACGCCCGGCTACGAGCTCGTCGGTGTCGTTGAGGAGCTGGGCCCGGGCTGCACAAGGCTGCGGGTCGGAGACCGGGTCGGCGCGCTGACGGTGTGGGGTGCCGACGCGGAGCGCGTGTGCGTGCCAGAGGCCGGCGCCGTCGAGGTGCCGGAGGACCTCGATCCGGCGGAGGTCCTGAGCCTGGTGTTTATCTACATGACGGCGTACCAGCTGCTCCACCGCACGGCGAAGGTGAAGCCGGGCGAGGCGGTGCTCGTGCACGGCGCGGCCGGGAGGGTGGGCACCGCCGTGCTCGAGCTGGGACGCGTTGCCGGGCTTCGCCTGTACGGCACCTGCTCGGCCCGCGATCGTGCCGCGGTGGAGCGGCTCGGCGCCGTGGCGATCGACTACTGCAACGAAGACTTCGTGGCGCGGGTGCGCGCGCTGCCGGGCAAGGGCGTGGACGTCGTGCTCGACGGCCTCGGCGGCACGATGTCGCTGCGCTCCTTCCGCGCGCTGCGGCCCGGCGGAAGGCTCGTGGTGTACGGGCACTCCGCCACGGTCGCGCACGGACGCAGGAGCTGGCGAGGCTGGGCCGTGTGGTACGCGACTACCGCGCTGGTCGGACTGCGGGGCC
>CAVQZV010000008.1:0-464048 GCA_963718765.1 uncultured Actinomycetota bacterium | reverse complement strand
GGCCGGCTGCGGCCCGCCGTTCATTGCCAGGGAGCTGTCCGGCAGCGCTGTGCAGGCCGTCAGCCCCGCAAGCGTGGTGATCGCCACATCGGGCGACCGCATGCTCGTCCAGCAGTACTCCGAGTGCGTTCCGGACAGCTCGCTGTTCTGGCTGAACGCGGCCACGAGCAGCGCGCAACGCGTGCTCACCGCGCTGCCGGACAGCACGGGAGTCGTGTCGGCGATCGCATTCAACGGCGACGGCGAGCAGCCGTCGTAGCACGCCACCGCACCGGGGCGGGCCGACGCAGGGGCTCGGCCCGCCCCGGTGGCTCCCCGCTGGCAGACTCAGGTTGCACGAGCCAAGGCGGCGAAGGAGTAACCCCATGAGCACCGTCGAAGCAAACACCGAGGTCGCAAGCATCCCCGTTCCCGAAGTCAATGACCTTGAACTGACCGCGGCGCGAGACGCCCGCGTCGGTGCCATGACGGTCCGCCGCTTGCTGCCGCTGCGACTGCGCCGCAGCGTCGGGCCCTGGTGCTTCGTCGACCACTACGGGCCGACGGACGTCGACGGACTCACCGGCATGAACGTCCCGCCGCACCCGCACATAGGCCTGCAGACGGTGACCTGGCTGCTCACCGGCGACGTGCTGCACCGGGACAGCCTTGGCAGCGAGCAGCTGATCCGGCCGGGCCAGCTCAACCTCATGACCGCCGGGCGAGGGATCGCGCACGCCGAGGAGTCACCGGCTCGCCACGATCCGACGCTGCACGGCGTCCAGTTGTGGGTTGCACTCAAGGACGCCAGCCGCCACGCCCCGCCCGCATTCGAGCACCACGCCAGCCTGCCGGAAGCCGGCCTCGGCGGCTTCGCGATCACAGTGCTCATGGGTGAGCTGGCTGGCGCGGCGTCGGCCGCGACCGCCTTCTCCCCCATCGTCGGCGCCGAACTGACGGCCGCCGGGCGCACGGCAAGCTGCCTGCTGCCGCTGCGGCCCGATTTCGAGCACGTCGTGTTCGTCGCCGCCGGGCAGGCCAGCGTGGACGGCGTCGACCTGGTAGTCGGCCAGCTGCTGTATATGCCGACTGGCCGCCCTGAGGCGATGCTCGCTGCACCGGCCGGCAGCACGCTCATGCTGCTCGGCGGCGAGCCGCTCGGCGAGCGTCTGCTCATGTGGTGGAACTTCGTGGCGCGCACGCCAGCGGAGATCGCCGGGGCGACTGCCGCGTGGCAGGCGGGCGAGTTCGGCCCAGTCGGCGGCTACCAGGGTGACCCGCTGCCGGCGCCGCCGCTCAACGCCGCCAGGCTTCGGCCACCTCAGTAGGGAACGGGGTCGCGGTCACCCGCAGCCGCTACCCGATGGCTACCCTGTTCATCAAGGAGGCCATATGACTGTTTACGTGTACAAGTATGGCGGTCAGGGCCCCAAGGCGATGACTGACGCGTGGCCGCATCCGTGGTTTGGCCTCACTGCGGACTCCGAAGAAGAATTGCATCCCTTCGCCGAAGAGATCGGCTTGTATCGCCACTTCTACCGGCCCGTCAGAACGGGATCACAGGTGCTACCGCTCGTCGGGCATTACGACCTGGACGAGGGAGAACGCGACCTCGCGGTGTCCAAGGGAGCCAAGTCGATCACGGCACGCGAACACGACAAGATGCTTCGCCAGCTAGCTAATGAGCGCGGGGTCAGGCTTCCATAACGGAGCGTCACCTCAGGGGACCGGGCCTTGCCACCACTGGTCACTCGGAGCCGACTCGGCGTTGGTCTGGACGCGCCCGCAGCGGTCGCAGACCCGGACCAGCGTGCCGGGTACGTCTAGCTCTTGTGGTCGCCAGTCAGACCAGTCGTGCGTGATCACAAGGCAGACCAGTCTGCGTGGTATGCGTCGTTTGCGTTGCACGCTGCACATACTGTTCGACAGCGACGGCAGCGGGCAAGAGGCGGCTTCCCCACGACTCTTGAATCGGCCCCCGCTGACCTGCGGTAATTCTGTGTAGCCCCGACCGGATTTGAACCGGCGCTACCGCCTTGAGAGGGCGGCGTCCTGGGCCGCTAGACGACGGGGCCAGGCTGCTAAGCGGCCATCAGGCTAGCGCACGGCCTCGGCCCACGCCAAACCGGCCGTGTCACCGGGTGCATAGTTCGCCCGTCTCCTGGTACTTGCGGGGCATGGTTGCTTTCATCATCATCCTGATCGTCATCGGCTTCATCGTCGGCGCGGTCGCGCGACTGCTCGTGCCTGGCCGGGACAACATCGGCTTCATCGGCACGACGCTGCTCGGCATCGTCGGCTCGTTCGTCGGCGGCTTCCTGTGGGAACTCATCGAGTACCACCAGATCGAGACAACTCACTTCCGGGCCGTGGGCATCATCGGCTCGGTGATCGGCGCCGTCGTGGTCCTGCTGCTCCTGCGAGTCACCGGCGCCGAGCGCGGCCGTAGCCGGCGCCGCTTCTGAGGTGCCCGGGGACCGGCGCCGCCCGGAGCGACCCGCCCATGACAAAGCCCCGAGCCCGCACGTGGGTTCGGGGCCATTCAGATGTCCGGATAGATCACAACGCTGGGGTACCAGGACTCGAACCTAGACTAACGGGGCCAGAACCCGTCGGGCTGCCAATTACCCCATACCCCATCGGATCGCGCCAGCCACGGCGAATGCCATCGGTGGTGCGGTCCAGCCTGAGCAGTGTAGCCGAACCCAGACGCGGCGGCCAACGAGCGGATACCGGGTTCAGTCGCTGTCTGTGACCCGGTTGGTCAGCGTGCCGATGCCCTCGATCGAGACCGAGACCGTGTCGCCCGCGACGAGCGGACCGACCCCGGCCGGCGTCCCGGTCAGCAGCACGTCACCGGGCAGCATCGTCATCACCGCGGTGACATAGGTGACGAGCGCCGGGATGTCGTGGATCAGCATCGACGTGCGGGAATCCTGCTTGATCTCGTCGTTCACCCGCGTCGTGAGCTGGAGGTCAGCTGCGTCCAGGTCAGTCTCGATCCACGGCCCCAGCGGGCAGAACGTGTCGAAGCCCTTCGCCCGGCTCCACTGCCCGTCACTGGCCTGCAGGTCCCGGGCGGTGACGTCATTGGCGCAGGTGTAGCCGAAGATCACCTCTGACACCCGCTCAGCGGGCACGTCGCGGCACAGCCGGCCGAAGACGATCGCCAGCTCGCCCTCGAAGTCGACCCGCTGGGACAGCCGGTCCGGCCGGACGATCGCATCCGCCGGACCGATCACCGCGGTCGACGGCTTCAGGAAGATCAGCGGCTCGGATGGCGGCTCGTTGCCCATCTCCCTGATGTGCTCGAGATAGTTACGGCCGATCGCCACGATCTTGCTCGGCAGCACCGGGGCGAGGAACCGAACATCGGGTGCCGGATACCGGGTGCCAGTGAGCACTACCTCGGCGCCTGGCCCGAACGGATGACCAGATACCTCCGCCACCGTCAGGGCCGCCGTGGTGGCGCCGTTGAGCTGCTCGCTGGCCTGGGCCGGGTCGCCGTCAACAACGCCATACCGGACCTCGTCGCCAACGGCGAATCTCGCTACGCGCATCCTCTGCTCCCGGTCCAGCGCTCAGCCGTGTTACTGCTGGTAGCCCTCGACCTCACCGACCGGCCGGGCGGCCAGGCCGCTCGGGTCCTCGCCGAACTCGCGGCGGGCACGGCGCTGCCGCAGCAGGTCCCAGCACTGGTCCAGTTGCTCCTCAACGGCACGGAGCTGCTCGTGCTCCTGGTCGCTCGTCAGCTCGCCTGCGGCCAGCCGGCCGCGCAGGTCGTGCTCTGTATTAATGAGATCGCCGATGGTGCGGAAGATTTCCTTGTCGTCCATCGAGCATCCTCCCTGGGCTTCGGCCGCTGCTCATCTTCGCATCGGCACGCTCCGAAGCGGTGAGCGGGGCGCCGGGATATCCCGCACCACTCAGCGGAGCTGAGTGAGCAGGTTCTTGTTCCACACGAGCACCTCGTATTTGCCGGTGTGGTAGACGTGCGCGGGTGGCCCGAAGGTCGCGACCACGGCGGGCTCATTGGTAAAGCCCGGATATCCGGTGGCGGTGACGGGGGCCAGGACGACGAAGTTCGCCGACGACCGATGCGGATCGAACCATGCGGCGTTGTACTCGGTGTGGTAGGGAACTACCCGGCCGCCAGACACGGTCACCTGGCGGATCTGCACCGCGTCGCTGCTGGCCAGGGTGACGACGTTCGCCTCCCAGTAGCCGGACAGACCGGTGCGCAGGTGGTGGGCCGCGAGCCAGGAGGCCAGCTGCTGATTCTGCGCCGGTACGGGCGGCTGCGCGACCTCGTAGACCAGTCCGCCCAGGTAGCCAGCCAGTACCAGCAGCAGGACCGGTCCGAGCCGGGCCGCGATGAGGCGTTCCGCGAGCAGCCGTCCGGCCAGGACCGCGCTGAACGGCAGCACGGCGCCGATCTCGCGCGTGAAGATAACGTCACTCGCCTGGGTACTGATCACGTAGGCAGCGAGGTTGACGACCACAGCGGCGACGAGCACCTGGTCGACCAGGCTGCTGCCGCGCAGGAACCGCCAGGCTCCGAAGAGCACGGCGCATCCGGCCAGGACGACGCCGACCAGATGCAGCACGAGGAACGCTGTGCTAGCTGTCGCCGGGCGGCCCAGGGTATCGGCACCACCCAGCAGCAGCAGGCCCTCCGCAGCGACGCGCAGATGATGCGGCAAGGCACCCGGCGGCGCAAGTTTCGCGATGGGAGCCCAGGTCTGGAAGCCGCCGTGAGACTCGATCAGACGCACGGCAAGCTGTCCGGCGATGCCGCCAGCTGCCGCGGCCGCGCCAAGGCTGAGCGGATACCACTGCGACTTCACCGGCTGCTTCTCGGCAACGACCGCCCGGATCACCCGCGCTGCGCAGACGAGGGCGAGCGGCAGCACCCCGATGTAGAGGACGAGGGCGTCCGCCACGGTGGCCCAGCCCAGGACCAGGCCGGCCACGACCGGGATGTACCAGCGGGGTCGGGCCCGGTCCAGGACCAGCCAGACCACGAGCACCGGCACGGTCGTGCCGATGTGGTCCGGGGAGGACAGCAGCACGTCGGTCCCACCGCCGAGCTGCGGCGCCAGCATGATTCCCGCAGTCACCAGCACCCGCGCTACGCCCGCGCGGCCGGTCGCCGTTCCCTTGGCCAGCAGGGCGGCCAGCACTACCACCAGCGTGTAGGTCATCGCGGCGGCCACGTGGACGACGTCTGCGTTAAACCCCCGGATCAGCTCCACGACCATGTACTGCGGCAGCTCGGTCGTGTAGAACGACACGTCCGTGAGTCCCCAGCCATGCAGCAGCGGGTTCCCGTGCAGCATGTCCCGGGCCTGCAGCGCCTGCGACGCGCCGTCAGAGTTGACCGCCCGCGAGCCTGCGAGTCGCAGATAGCAGCCAAACAGCACAGCGGCACCGGCCACCCACCATGCGGCAGCGAGCCACCAGCGCCGGGGCGCCCCATTGCCGGACTGGCCAGTCTCGGCAGGTGCCGCGTCCTGGCCGGTCCTCGCTGCGAATTCGCTGCTCGCGGTCACGCCTCGTGTCCTAGCTACCTGGCCTCGTCAGCGGCGCCAGTAAGGGACCCGCTGCATGCCGTCACGCGGCAGAGATTACCGGACTGGCCCGACCGTGGCTCACCGCCGAGATTACGGAGCAGGTTCTGATGCCAGACCAGCACCTCGTAGGCGCCGACATGGTACGTCTGCTCGGGGCTGCCGAACGTCGTCAGCACCGCGGCTTCGTCATTGAATCCCGGGTATTCGGGGGTTCCGGTCGCCAGCACCACGAAATTCGCCGATGCCTGGCGCGGGTCGTACCAGCCGGAGCTGGACTCCCAGTGGTACGGAACGACGCGCGCTCCGGCTGCCGTGACCTGACGGAGCCGGATATGGTCCCCGCTGGCCAGCGTGACAATGTTCGACTGCCAGTAACCGGCAAGTCCCGAGCGCAGATGGTGGGCCGCCAGCCAGGACGTCAGCTGCTGGTTGGCCGGCTGCGCTGGCGGCTGCGCGAGGGCGTAGCCAAGGCCGCCGAGATATCCGCCCAGCAGCACGAGCAGGACGATCGGTGCCGCTCTGCTAACCAGCACCCGGTCGGCCAGCATCCGCCCGGCCAGCACGGCGCTGAACGGCAGCACAGCGACGATTTCCCGGCTCAGGAGGATAGAGGAGGACTGGGTACTGACGACATAGGCCGCCAGGTTGATCGCGATTGCTGCCACGAGGACCTGGTCGACGAGTCCGCGGTCCCGCAGGTACCGGCGCATCGCCAGTCCGACGCCGAGGCAGGCTGCCGCGGCTCCCGCCAGGTGAAGCCAGGGAAAGGCTGATCCCGCACCCGCCGGGCCGGGGCCGAAAAAGTCGGCCCCGGCCAGCAGCAACAGGCCCCTCCCGGTCACCATGAAGGCATGCGGCAGGGCGGAAACGCCGTGCAGGTGGGCGATGGGAGCCTTCACGACGAAGCCCCCGGCAGCCCGGATCGTGCGCAGCGCGGCCTTCGCCAACGCCACCGCGGCTAGTGCGCCGATGCCGAGAGTGATCTCATACCACTGCGAGCGGAGCGGTTTGCGCCTGGCGACAGTGCGGCCGACGCGAGCCGCACAAACCAGAACGACGGGCAGCACCCCGATCAACAACACCAGTGAGTCGGCGATCGCAGCCCAGCCCAGCAGCGCGGCCGCGATCACTGGCACGAACCAGCGCCGCGGCGCCCGGTCCAGAATGAGCCAGACGAGGAGCACAGGCACGGTCGTCCCCAGATGATCGGGTGAGGAGACGAAGATCTTCACGCCTGCCGATACCTGGGGCGCGACCATGATCCCGGTCGCGATGAGTACTCGCGCGATGGCGGACGCGCCGGTCGCTGTGCCCTTGGCGAGCAGCGCCGCGAGCAGAAGCACCAGCGTGAACGTCATTGCCGCAGCCACATTCACAACGTCCGCGCCGAGCCCGCGCACCAGCTCCACCACCATGTACTGCGGCAGCTCGGTGGTAAAGAACGACACATCCGACAAGGTCCATCCGTGCAGCAGCACGTTGCCGTGCAGCATGTCCCACGCCTGCAGCGCCTGTGCGGCGCCGTCGGAGTCGACTGCGCGCGTGCCGCCCAGCCGCAGATAACACAGGAAAGCTGCGATGACGCAGAGCGACCAGGCGAGCGCTACCCGCCACTGCCGCTGCGCGCTGACCCAGCGGCCCGCGGTTACCTGCCCGGCCGGCGTGTCGGCAGGCACCGTGTCCGCGACGGCGCCATCCCGCTGGGTCACGATCCTCATTGCATCATTCCGGCGCCGGTTTCACGGCGCGCAACGGACATCCTCCGGCCGGCTTGAGCCCGCCGTCGAAGCGGCGCATGTCGTGCATCGTGGCTGGTACCATCTGCCCGACCGCAGGCCACGTGGCGTGTTACACCGAAGGAGAGCAGCGTGGAGGCCTCCCCCTCCGAGCGCGTGACCGCGCCTGACCGGCCAGGTCCCGCAGACGCCGGGACGGCGCGTGCCGCACGGCGCTGGTGGCAGCCACAGCCGCACGTCGCGGCGGGCCTCTGGTCCTTTCTCGCGTTCGCGGCGGTGCTGCTGATCCGCAACGCCTACCTCTTCTCGACGAAGATCTACGAAAATCAGGACTACGCCGCCAACACGATCGCGGTCTTGCAGGCCAAGCACTTCCAGCTACTGCTGGGCAACTACTCCAAGGAGCTCTTCTATCACCCGGGGCCGGCGTTCCTCTATGTGATGGCGGCCGGCGAGTCGCTGTTCCACGACGCTCTTCACCTGGTGCCCACCCCGTGGAACGGCCAGCTCCTGGCCATCCTGCTGCTGAACGCCGCGCTCCTGGGTATCGCGGTCGCCGTGATCGCGCGCCACGCGGGCTCGACCCGGGTCGCTCTCGTCTGCGCGGTGCTGGTACTCCTTTTGATCGCCGTGCACCCGCTGACGGTCAGCTCAGAGTGGTTCCCCTACCTCTACTTCGCCCCGGCCTTCCTGATGCTCGTGGCGGCTGCATCCGTCGCGACTGGCGAGACCTTCGCCCTGCCCCTACTCGCCCTCGCGGCGTGGCTGTGCATTCACGGCCAGGCCGAGTTCCTGCTGTTCGCGCCCGTCATTGTGATCGTCGCGCTAGTCGGGCATTTCTGGACACGACGGAAAAATCAGGAACGATTCTTTGGCGCGGCGTGGCACTGGATCGGCGCCGCGATCGTTTCCGTGCTCTTTGCGCTCCCCATCGCGATCTACACCGCCCAGCACTGGCCAGGGGAGTTCGGCCAGTACCTGGCCTACCGCCGCAATGTCGCAAGCAATGGGATCCACCACACGCTGATCACCTCGATCAGCTACACGATGCGGTTCTGGTGGCCAGGCAAGCCGTCGACTGCATACGGCGGCTTCCCCGGCGCAGTCATCGCCCTGGTCCTGGTCGGGGCCGCCGTTCTGCTCGCCCGTCGCTGCCCGGTGCCCGGCCTCCGCCGGTTCCTCCTCTGGTCCGTCGCGATGGCAGGCGTCATGACCGTGGTCTTCGTGTACTTCGCCCAGACGGCCATCTCCGACGGCGACATCAAGCATCAGTCCTACCTCGGCTACTTCACCTGGGCAGCACCCCTTATCGTGGTTCTCGTGGTCGCCGCGGGGGCAGTTGTCCACCTGCGTGACCAGCGCACGACAGTAGTAACCCTGGTCGGCGCGCTCGTCGCGGCGGCGGCGGTGGCTGCGGTCGTGCCGCAGTACCAGGACGACCGATTTGACCCGCCGGCGAAATACCTGGGCGTACCGCAACTGCCGCAACTGGTGCAGACGATGGCAACCGAATCCCACGGTCGGTCGATCGTGGTGCGAATTCCTCAGGGAGCCTGGTTTGACGCCGTAGGCGTCGTCGCATATAGCGACCGGACCGGGCGCCGGGCCTGCGTCACGGGACAAGCCAAATGGGGAATCCTCTTCCGGGCCCAGTCGGTCTGCACGCCAGCACAGGTCCAGACTGGGGTTACGTTCTGGTTCTACAACCCGCAGCGCAGTCAGGTCCCGCCCGGCCAGGTCCTCGTGGCGCGCCTTCCGGATGCGCTGGTCACACGGCAGTTGCCAACCTGAGCTGAGAATGACGAAGGCCTGCACCCGCAGGTGCTGCGGTCCCGATAGGGTATTCGGACATAGACGACAATGCAGGATGAGGTAGCGGTGACGATTCAGCGCAGTGAGTCGTTCGGGCGCGACGTGGTGGTCGTCGGCGGGTGCGGTCATGTGGGCCTGCCGCTGGCGATCGCATTCGCCGACCGGGGTGCCCAGGTCGCGGTCTACGACATCGACCCGGCCGCGGTTGACCTGGTCAGCAGCGGTCATATGCCGTTCCAGGAACGCGGGGCCGCGCCGATGCTCGAGGAGGCCGTCGCGAACGGCCGGCTCGTGGCCTCTGCTGACCCGGCGATCGTGAGCACCGCCGCGAATGTGATCGTGGTGGTCGGCACGCCGGTAGACGAGCACCTCAACCCTGACCAGCAGGCGGTCCCGCGAGCGCTGGCCGGGTGCGCCGAGTACCTGCGAGACGGTCAGCTGCTGATCCTGCGCAGCACGGTGTACCCGGGCGTGACGGCGCTGGTGGAGAAGCTCGTCGCCCGACTTGGTCACGCGATCGACGTGGCCTTCTGCCCGGAGCGGATCGCCGAGGGTAAGGCGATGACCGAGCTATTCGACCTGCCGCAGATCGTGTCAGCGCGGCGGGACGAGGCCTACGACCGGGCGGCGGCCCTCTTCGGACTGCTGACGGAGCACCAGGTGCGGATGACGCCAGAAGAAGCCGAACTGGCCAAGCTGTTCACCAACGTCTGGCGGTACATCAAGTTCGCTACCGCCAACCAGCTCTACATGATCGCCAACGACCGGGGGCTTGATTTCGAGCGAATCCGGCAGGGCCTGATGCTCGACTATCCACGCGCTGCCGACATGCCAGCGCCGGGCTTCGCGGCGGGGCCCTGCCTGCTCAAGGACACAATGCAGCTCGCGGCGTTCAACAACAACAACTTCATGCTCGGGCACACCGCGATGACCATCAACGAGGGCATGCCGCTGTACCTGCTCGACCGGCTCCAGCGGCGGTATGACCTTGAGTCGATGACGGTGGGCATCCTGGGAATGGCGTTCAAGGGCGGCTCCGACGACATCCGGTCCAGCCTCGCCTACAAGCTCAAGCGGGTGCTGGCGTCCACCGCCGCCGGGGTTCGCTGCACTGACCCCTACGTCACCGTCGACCACTCGCTGGTCCCGCTCGACGAGGTGGTCGCGTCGTGCGACCTGCTGATCATCGCCGCGCCGCACCCGGAGTACGCCGAGCTGGCCACGACCAAGCCGGTCATCGACATCTGGGGCATCCGCGACGGAGGTGTGCAGATCTGATGCCCAAGAGCCGCGCGGCAAGCCAGGACAGCGCTGTTGCCGACATAACCCGGCTGACGGCGGCCGCTCCGCCCGGCGCGCTGCGGGTCTCGGTCGTGATACCCGCGTACAACGAGGGCGAGGCCATCGTCCCGGCGCTGGAGCGGATCTTCGAATCCGTCCTGCTGCCCTGCGAGGCGCTCGTGGTCGTCGACTTCGAGGAAGACACCACCCGGCCGGCGGTCCTCCGGCTGGCCGAGACCGAGCCTCGGCTCCGCTGCCTGGTCAGCACCTACGGTCGCGGCCCGGCCAATGCCATCAGGTACGGCATCGACCACGCATCGACGCCGGTCGTCGTGGTGACCATGGCCGACGGCTGCGACGACGCGCGGCAGATCGACGACCTGGTCCGGCTGATTGAGCGCGGCGTGGTGGTAGCGGCGGCCTCTCGCTACATGGCAGGCGGCCAGCAGGTTGGCGGGCCGATGCTCAAGGGCATGCTGTCGTCGCTGGCCGGGCGCAGCCTCCACCTGATCGCCAGGGTCGGCACCAGGGACGCCACCAACTCCTTTAAGGCCTACTCGGCCGCGTTCGTGCAGGCGGTCGGGATCCAGAGCCGCGACGGATTCGAGATCGGCCTCGAGCTGACCGCCAAGGCGCGCCGGCTCCGGCTGCCGATCGCCGAGATCCCGACCATCTGGCTCGAACGCCAGCATGGCGTGTCGAACTTCCAGGTGGCGTCCTGGATCCCTAAGTACCTCCGCTGGTACCGGCTCGCTTTCGGTCACCGGCTCACCCTGGAGGGACTGCGCAAGCGCACAACCGAGAAGACAAGGTAACGATGCAGAAGATACTGGTCACCGGTTCCGCCGGATTCATCGGCGGGTACCTGGTCGAGGAGCTGCTGAGCCGCGGCTACGGCGTAGTTGGCGTGGACAACTTCTCCAAATACGGACAGGTCCGCAAGTCCTACGACGACGACCCGAACTACCGACTCGTCGAAGGCGACGCCCGCGACACTGACCTGATGACCAGCCTGCTGTCCGACTGCGATCACTTCGTCGCCGGGGCCGCGATGATCGGCGGCATCTCCTACTTCCACACCTATGCCTACGACCTGCTCGCCACCAACGAGCGGATCATCGCGGCCAGCTGCGATGCCGCCATCGCGGCGCACCGGGCCGGGCGGCTGAAGAAGGTCACCTACCTGTCGTCGTCGATGGTGTTCGAGTCCGCGGAGGCGTGGCCGTCGTACGAGGGCCAGGAGCGGGAGTGCCCGCCGCCGCTGTCGTCCTACGGCTTCCAGAAGCTTGCGGTGGAGTACTTCGCCCGCGCCGCGTACGACCAGTACAAGTTGCCGTTCACGATCGTCCGCCCGTTCAACTG
This sequence comes from uncultured Actinomycetota bacterium, assembly GCA_963718765.1. Lineage (GTDB taxonomy): Bacteria > Actinomycetota > Actinomycetes > Streptosporangiales > Streptosporangiaceae > JAJYUU01. Next base: position 452,305 of record CAVQZV010000008.1, on the reverse strand, counting down.
CGTCGGCATCGGCGAAAGCCGCGCACTCGGCGACGAGGAGATCATGTCTGGCAACGTCAAGCTCGCCATGAGCCACGTTGTGCCGGATCTCGTGCAGAAGGTGCTGAAGGGGCAGGATCCGCTGCACATCCTCGGCGACGGTGAGCAGGTCCGGCATTACACCTACGGTGCCGACCTCGCTCGAGGCATCGTGGACGCGATCGAGCATCCAGACGCGCTGAACGAGGACTTCAACGTCTCCACCGCGCAGTCGACGACGGTGCTCGAGCTCGCCACGGCGATCTGGCAGAAGATCAAGGGTGCGGACACGCCGCTGCGGCTGGTACACGACGAGCCGTTCGAGTACGACGTGCAGCGCCGGGTGCCCAGCACGGAGAAGGCCAAGCGCATGCTCGGCTTTGAGGCCACCACCTCGCTATCGGCCATGCTCGACGAGGTCATCCCGTGGATCCGGCAGGCGATCCAGGACGGCATCATCTGACCTTCCGGGCTACCCGCGGGCCAGCACCGTCACAGCGGTGTCACAGGACGCGGTCTAGCGTCACGGGGTGCCGTTAAGCCATCACCGCATCATCGCCGCCGCGATGGAGCTCATCGAGGCCGAGGGACCGCAGGCCGTGTCCATGACGCGGCTCGCCACCGAGCTCGGCTGCGGCCTGGTACCGCTGTACAGCCATGTTCCGTCCACATCAGCCCTGCTCGACGGCATCGCCGCCACGATCATGTCCGGCGCGGACGCGAGCCCGTCGGCCGGGGCCGGCTGGGCGGACCAGCTGAGGGCGCAGGCCCGGGCATTCCGGCGGGCTGCACGGGCCTACCCAAGGTGCAGCGTCGCGGTAGCCGGCCGCGAGCCGGCCACCGCGCCCATGCACCGGCCGACCGAGTTCGCCCTGGCTACCTTGCGGACGGCGGGATTCGGCGGCCAGGACGCTGTGCGCATCGTCCGGGCGCTCGCGGCGTACCTGACGGGCACGCTCGTTCGCGAGGTCGGCAGCGACGACGAACGCCGACCGCGATTGCGACCGGCCGAGTTCCCGCAGATCACGGGTCTTGCGGCGGAGCTTGCCCTGACCGACCCGGAGGCGGACTTTGAGCTTGGCCTCGAGCTGCTCGTGCTCGGAATGGACGCGCTGCTGGCCGTTCGCTCCGGTGGCTAGCAGCCTCCTGGACACCCGTAGCCGCGACGCCGGCACCCGCCGCGATCGCCAGCGCCAGGGCCAGCGGCAGCACCAGTGCCCATCGCAGGCCGATCACTTCGGCAAGGCCGCCGATGAGCGGCGGCCCGGCCAGCAGGCCGACGTATCCCGACCCCGCCACCCGCGCGATCCCGTTAGCCGGTCGGTCCGGTTCGGCACCCCCGGCCGCGGACACCAGCAGCGGGAAAGTGCAGGACAGCCCGGCTCCGAACAGGGCGAAGCCCAGGATGACGGCGGCCGGCTGGCGACTCAGCAGGCTCAGGCACAGGCCCGCCGCGGCGAGGAGGCCGCACCCGCGCATGAGCATCGCCGCCCCGAGGCGGACGTTCAGCCTGTCTCCGGAGAGCCTGCCAAGTGCCATGGCGACGCTGAAGGCCGCGTACCCGAGCGCCGCGAGCCCGGCCGACGTACCGAGATTGTCGTGCAGGTAGACCGCGCTCCACCCTTCGGCGGAGCCCTCTCCCAGGAGCGAGCAGGCCGCCAGGACCGCCATGAGCAGGAGCGCGGGTGTCCAGGAGCGAAGGAACTGGCGAACCCGGCTGCTGCCGGGCGAAGAGACGGCCGGGACCGGGGCGGCCCCGTTCCGATCCGGATCGGCAACCAGCCACCCGCCTGCCAGGGCCGCAGCGCACGCCAGCGGGACGCCAACGGTGGTGAAGTTGACCGCGGGGCTGATCCCGGCCGCTGCGAACAGGCTGCCGAGCAGCGCGCCAGCCAGGCCGCCGAAGCTGTAGCAGGCGTGGAAGGAAGTCATCAGCGGCCGGCCGGCGGCACGCTCGACGAGAACGGCCTGAGAGTTCATGCTGACGTCGAGCATCCCGGCGGCCAGGCCGAAGGCGAACAGGGCCACCATCAGCGCGGGCAGGCTCGGCGCCAGGCCGAGCGCAATCGGCAGCAGTGCCACCCAGATCCCGGCGATCATCGTGGATCGCCGGCTACCTATCCGGTGCACAATCCGGCTCGCGACCAGCACGATGACCACCAGGCCGGCCGGACTCGACAGCAGCGCCAGGCCCAGAACGCCGTCGGTCAGCTGCAGGCTCTGCTTGATCGCCGGGATCCTCGCCAGCCAGACGCCGTTGGCGAGCCCGAGCAGGGCAAAGTAGACCAAGACTGCGATGCGGGCGCGCGGACGCTGGCCTAGGTTACCGGTCAGCGCTAACCCGCCACCCGCTCGGCGATGTCGTCTCCGATCTCCGGCGTCGATCGCGGTGACCAGGCGCCCTGGCGTTCCAGCAGGTCGTCTGACACAGCCTGGTCGATCCGGGCGGCCTCCGCCGACAGGCCGAGGTGCTCGCACAGCAGCGCGGCGGACAGGATCGTCGCGGTCGGGTCGGCCTCCTGCTTGCCGGCCAGATCCGGCGCGCTGCCGTGCACCGGCTCGAACATGCTCGGCACCGTACGGGCCGGATTGATGCTCGCACTCGCGGCCAGGCCGACTCCGCCGGCGACGGCCGCGCCCAGCGAGGTCAGGATGTCACCAAACATGTTGTCGGTGAGGATGACGTCGAACCGCTCGGGCTGGGTGACGAAATACACCGCAGCGGCGTCCATGTGGCAGTACTCGGTGGTCACGTCCGGGTAGTCGGCGGCGACCTCCGTCACAACGCGCCGCCACAGATCGCCGGCGTAGGTCAGCACGTTGCTCTTGTGTACGAGGGTCAGCCTGCGTCGCGACCGCTCGACCGCCCGCTGCAGCGCGTACCTGGCCGCCCGCCCGACCCCGAAGGCCGTATTGACGCTGTCCTGGGTAGCCACCTCGGCTGGCGTGCCCTTGCGCATGATCCCGCCGGCCTCGATGTACGGGCCCTCGGTGCCCTCCCGGACGATGAGCATGTCCACCTGCTCGGGTCGCGCTCCGGCCAGCGGCGAGGCGACGCCGGGATAGAGGCGAACCGGGCGCAGGGTGACGTACTGGTCGAGCTCAAACCGCAGCCGCAGCAGCAGGCCCCGCTCCAGCAGACCGCTCGGCACGCTCGGGTCACCGACGGCGCCGAGCAGGATCGCGTCGTGCTGGCTGATCTCGGTGAGCGCCGTGGCCGGCAGCACCTCGCCGGTCCGCTTCCAGCGCTCCGCGCCGAGGTCATAGTGGGTCGGCTCGATGGCGACGCTGCCCAGGGCGCGTAGGACCTTGATCGCCTCGCCGACGACTTCTGGGCCGATGCCGTCGCCGCCGATGACGGCGAGCCTGATGCTTCGGTCAGCCACCCCGCCACGATACTGGGCAGCCTTCGACGACACCGAACGTCAGTCTTCGTCCAGGTCGACGACCCTGGCCAGGCGCGCTTCGGTGGCCTCGGCGATCTCACCGAGCAGCTCGAGCGAGACGGCCGAGTCCGCGGACAGCACGAGCATGGCGTCCCCGCCCTGAGCTCGCCGGCACACCTGCATGCCGCCGATGTTGATCTGGTGGCTGCCGAGGATCTGGCCGACCGCACCCACCACGCCGGGCCGGTCGACGTAGCCCAGGAAAATCATGTGCTCGGCTGGCGCCACTTCCGCGTCAAGGCCGTTCACCTCGACGAGACGCTCGGCGAGCCGCAGCCCGGTCAGCGTTCCGCCCACCGAGACCAGCTGGCCGTCTGGCGCGGTGCCGCGGATGGTGAGCAGGTTACGCCAGTCCTTGCTGACTCCCTCGGCGGTGATGGTGACCTCGACGCCCCGCTCCTTCGCTACCAGCGGGGCGTTCACGTACGTGACAGCCTCCTCGGTCACGTCGCCGAACAGGCCCTTCATGGCCGCCAGTTCCAGCACACTGACGTCGAGCGCGGCGATCTCGCCCCTGGCCTCGACGGCGACCGATGCCGTCGCTCCACCCGCCAGGGCCGCGAAGATGCGGCCGAGCTTCTCGCCGAGCGGCAGCCACGGCCGCAGGTCCTCGGCCACGGCGCCGCCCTGCACGTTCACGGCGTCGGGGACGAACTCGCCGTCCAGCGCCAGCCGGACCGACCTGGCGACCTGGGTGCCGGCCTTCTCCTGGGCCTCGGCAGTGCTCGCACCGAGGTGCGGCGTCGCCACGACGTTGTCGAACGAGAACAGCGGGCTCTCCGTGCACGGTTCCTTGGCGTACACGTCGATACCCGCGCCGGCCACCCGTCTGTCACGCAGGGCCGCGGCCAGCGCGGCCTCATCGACGATCCCGCCCCTGGCCGCGTTGATGATCCGGACGCTGGGCTTGACCAGGTGCAGCTCCCGATCGCCGATGAGGCCGGCCGTCTCGGCGTTCTTCGGCAGGTGCACGCTGATGAAGTCGGACTGCGCGAGCAACTCCTCCAGCGCCACCATCCGCACGCCGAGCTGCGTGGAGGTGGCCGCCGGGGCGTACGGATCACACGCGATCACGGTCATCCCGAAGGCCAGCAGGCGCTGCGCGACGAGGGCGCCGATCCGGCCGAGGCCGAGGATGCCAGCGACCTTGTCCTGCAGCTCCACCCCGGTGTAGGCCGACCGCTTCCACTGGCCGCCCTTGAGCGACGAGTTGGCCTGCGGCACGTTGCGAGCCAGGGCGAGCAGCAGCGCGACCGCGTGCTCGGCGGCGCTGACGACGTTGGAGGCGGGTGCGTTCACGACCATGACGCCGGCTTTGGTCGCGGCATCCACGTCGACGTTGTCCAGGCCAACCCCGGCCCGCGCGACGACGCGCAGCCAGCGGCCGGCGGCGATGGCCTCCGCGTCGATCTGGGTCGCGCTGCGGACGATCACAGCGTCGACGTCTGCCAGCGCCGGAAGCAGCTGAGCGCGGTCCGCGCCATCGGTGTAGCGGACTTCGAACGAAGACTCCAGCAACGCTATCCCGGCCGGCGACAGCTCCTCGGCAACGAGGACGACGGGTGCGGGCACGATTCCTCCGGGTGCACAGGCGTCAGGGACCGCTTTCGAGTTTACCGGTCGGCCTTGTGAAGCCCTTCACAAGCCTGTCGCCTGCGCGGGTGATGACGCCGGCGACGAGGGCGACGAGGGCGACGAGGGCGACGGCGCGGGTGCCGCCGGGCGCAGCGAGGCGCCGACCCCGCGGCCGCCGGCCACTGCCAGCGCCTCGATCCGCTGCGCCGTCATCGGCCGCGCAACGAGGAAACCCTGGCCGAGGCCGCAGCCCATCGCGCGCAGCAACTCGAGCTGCTCGGGTCGCTCGATGCCCTCGGCAACGATCTCGATGCCGAGGTCGTGGCCGATCTGAACGATGGTGCGGGTGAGCATCGCCAGCGTCCCGTCGGTGCCGAGGCCGGCCACGAACGACGGGTCGATCTTGATGATGTCGACCGGCAGCTCGCGCAGGTACGCCAGGGACGCGTAGCCGGTGCCGAAGTCGTCGATTGCGAGCCGCACGCCCAGACCACGTAGCCGGCCCAGTCCCTCCATGACATTCGCATCGGCCTCGATCAGCACGCGCTCGGTCACTTCCAGCGTCAGCGCCGACCGGGGCAGGCCGCTATCGTCCAGGGCGGTCAGCACCATCTCGGCGAAGTCCGGAGCGCTGACCTGGCGAAGCGAGAAGTTGACGGACAGCCCGACGAGCCAGCCGGCCTCGCGCCAGGCCACTACCTGGTGGCAGGCCTGGGCGAGCACCCAGGCGCCGAGCGGGACGATCAGTCCCGAGTCCTCGGCGATATCGAGGAAGTCGGCCGGCTCGACGTGCTCATCGCCCCGCGACCAGCGGACCAGCGCCTCGACGCTGGCGACCCTGGAGGTGGACAGCTCCACCACCGGCTGGTACTCAAGGCTCAGGTTCTCGTCCTCGATCGCCGCCCGCAGCGCTGACGTCAGCTCGATGCGGCGGATCACATCGGCGTGCATGTGCGCGGCGAAGAGCTCGACGCGGCCGCCACCGGCGTCCTTGGCCCTGGACATGGCGAGGTCGGCATTGCGCAGCAGGTGCCCCGCCAGATCGGGGTCGGCGAACGCCAAGCCGACGCTCGCAGTGATGGAGATCTGACGGCCGGCTGCCTCGAACGGCTCCGCAGCTATGGCAGCCGCCACCCGTTCGGCGGTGTCGACGATCTCCTGCGGGCTCGCCGCGGTCCCGATCAGCACCGCGAACTCGTCGCCACCCCACCGGCCTACGGTGTCCTGCGCGGGCACGAGACCGCGAATCCTGCGCCCGGCCTGAGCTAGCACCAGGTCACCAGCCCCGTGCCCGACCGAGTCGTTGATGGCGGTGAACCCGTCGAGATCCACAAAGATGGCCGCCGCCGGGAACTGGTCCTTGACCCGTTCCTCGACATAGGACCGGTTGGGCAGGCCGGTCAGGCCGTCGTGGAAGGTGAGCTGGGTGACCTGCTGGCGCAGTGCCACCTGATCGCTCATGTCCCGGCCGGTGACCAGCAGCAGGTCCGGGCCGCCGTCTTCCACGTACGGCGACACGCTCCCCTCCACGTGCCGCCAGGTCCCGTCGGCCGCCCTGACCCGGCATGCCAGGCGGCCACCCGCAGTCGCCTGCTGCACGGCTGCGACGTCGTCGGGGTGCACGAGGTCCAGCAGCCGGGTGCCGGCGAGGAGTGCCGGCGTGTAGCCGTAGTGCGCCACGGCCGTGCTGGCATACCGGATCACGCCAGCCTGGTCGCAGAGCAGCACGACGTCGCTCGTCCGGTCGGCGAGCTGATGAAAGTGACTGGCAGCCTTCTCGACCCTGGACGATGCCGCGGCCGCCTGCCGCAGCAAACCGGCGACGCGGGCGGCCAGGGCCAGGGTCAGCGCCGCGCCAATGAGGAGCGGGAGCGGACCCGTGTGTCCCCAGCTCACCAAGGCAAAGACGAGGGTAACGAGGCCGCCCGCACCGGCGGCCGTCAGCGAGAGCGCGGTCGCCAGGGGCAGCCGGGACCGCGTGGGGCTAGTCCCGGCCAGCCCGAGGATGCCCAGCAGGCAGATTGCAGTCAGCCAGGCAAGCTGCGGCCAGGTGCCGGGATGCGTGCCACTCGCCCTGGCCTGCACGGCAAGGAAGTCCCCGAGCGTGGCCGAAAGCAGCGCACCGTAGAGCAAGAGTCCGGGGCGACCGGCCCGGGCAGCCGGCCGGATGGCAGCGGCGAGCACGACCAGGTCGGCGAGGGGGTGTATCAGGTCGACCGCAAAGAAGCCCGGCCCGACGCCGGTCGCGGCGTAGGCATCGCGCAGCAGGGCGATCCAGCCGACCGCGAACACGCCGAGCGCCAGCAGCAAGACGTCGGCAATCCAGCCGGCATCTCGGGTGCCGGCCGGCGCCATCCGGAGCAGGGCGACGACCAGAAGCGGCAGGCCGCAAAGCGCCAGCAGGTCGGTGAGGGTGAGCTGGATCATGGCCGGTGTGATGTCACCCGCGCCCGCCCCCTGGAGAGCGAAGGCAGCGCCCCAGGCCACAGCCGCGGCGGCCAGCCAGCGACAGGTCACGTCACCCTGCCGGGACCGCCGGATCAGCAGCAGGACGGCGGCCGCCGCCAGTGCCACTCCGGCTGCCGCCCAGGCAATCGCCGACCCGCTCATAGCGGCCAGGCAGGTGCGAGCGGCAGCACCAGGCGTGCAGGCACCGTACCTCCCGTCGGCCGCGTCCCGAATGACCACACCAAACCGTGCGGAGCGCGAGCCGGACAGGTACCGACCGCAACGAGCAGAGCAGGGGTGATGCCTGGGCGATGGATGCCAGGCGCACCGGCAGTCGTACCGGCGCTGACCGGAGACGTCCTGTGGTCTCGCACTTTGAGCGAAGCGGCTACGACTTTACGGCGCGCAGGTCACGCTTCGATTGAGCAACGGCCTACACACGGCGACAACCTGCCGTCGATTTCCTGGGCGGGTCGCTAGCTGAGCCAGGCGTCGATCCGGGCCAGCAGCTGCGCCCTGACGTCCGCTGGCGCGAAGGACGCGCGTACCCCTCCGGCCAGGCCGACTGCGAGCACGCCCGCGCTCGCGTAGGACTCCGCCAGCCGCAGCGTCGCCCAGGCCCGCTCGACCGGGCGCCGCCGCGAATGATCCAGCACCAGTCCGGTCCGCAGGCCGTAATCCGCGCGCCCGTGCGCCAGCCCTTCCAGCACCGCCCGCAGCGGCATCTCCCTATCGCCCAGCCGTTCGCCGTGGGCGGCCGCGGTGAACGACACCTCCGCGTAACAGGTCCCCTGGGCCGCCTTGTCCGCGCGTGTCCCGCGGAGGCGGCAGGCCATGGGACGCCGCTATCTCACCAGCGTCTGCGGCCGGATCGTGCCTTCCAGGTGCACATGCAAGTTCGCCTTCGGCAGGCGCAGCAGATCACGCACGTCGCTTAGCCGGAACTTGACAGGCCGCCCTGCCGGGGCGCGAAGCCGGTAATGAGCGCGCGCAGCGTGACAGCCACGGCGTCCCTGGTCGCGACCGGCTCGGCGGAGCCGGCAACGAGCAGGCCCGCGCGGGTGAGGGCACCGAGCAGCAGCCTGGCTAGCGTCGGCGGATCGTCGACCCGGAGCGTCCCGGCCTCGTTGGCCGCGGTGAGCGCTGCGACGGTGGCCGGGAACGCATAGCGCTCGTCGAGCTCGATGAAGCGCGGCAGCCCGAGGACGGCCGGCGCGTCCGTGAGCAAGATCCGCTGCACCTCGGGTTCTTGCACCTTGTCGAGGAAAACGCCGAATCCGGCGATGAGCAGGTCGACGATGTCACCGCCGCCATCGCCCGCCGACAGGGATGCGGCCAGCAGGTCCGCGTGCAGTTGCTCGAACACGGCCTCGAACACTGCAGCCTTGGTCGGGAAGTGGTGGTAGAGAGCGCCGGTCGTGACCCGTGCCTCGCGCGCAATGTCCTCGACCGAGGTCGCCGCGAATCCGCTCGTCCCGAAGAGCCGGCGACCAGCCGTCACCAGGGCAGCCCTCGTCTGTGCCACCTGCTCGGACCTTAGCGACGGGTGTTCATCGGGCATGTCCACTGTCTAGCTCATCGTCGGTCCTTGCGCACATCGGCACGCTCTGACATAGTGATGTTATGTTCAAGAGTAATCCTATGGAAAGGAGCGTCGCTATGCAATCTGCCGTGGAGACTGTGCGCGCCGATGGCGCCGTGCTGCTCGACATCGGCGCCGGGCTTAGCGACGAGCAGTGGCAGGCGCCGTCCGGGTGTCAGGGCTGGCGCGTGCAGGACGTGGTGACGCATCTGGCCAACCTGTTCTGGATCCTCGTCGATCCGACAAAGCTGCCCCCCTTTGACGGGATCCCGACCGAACAGGCCCAGGAAGCGTCGGTCCAGGTCAGGAAGGGGATGTCCGGGGCCGAGGCGCTCGCTGACTACAAGGAGGCTGCCGGTCCAGCGCTGGAGCACCTGGCCCAACTCGAGACGATCGACATGACCGTGCCGCTCGGCGATCTCGGCACCTACCCGGCCGCACTGCTGCCGACGGCATACAGCTTCGACCACTACACCCACATCAGGGCCGATCTGTTCGGGCCGCGCGGGCCCCTCCATGGCAAGCCGCCGGCGTCGGACCCGCAGCGACTCGCGCCGGTGCTGGACTGGATCGAGGCGGCTCTTCCCCAGCAGAACCAGGCCGCTTGGCAAGCGTGCTCGCTCGCACTCGAGGTGACCGGCGCGGGGGCGCGGTCGATCTCGTTCGGGACTGGCCAGCCGACAGCTACCGTCCGGTCCGACGCGCCGTCCTTCGTCCGGTGGGTGACCCAGCGCGGCAGCTGGGCTGAGCTCGGGGTCCAGGCGACCGGCGACGCCGTGGCGCTGGCCACGGCCCGGACGCTGAAAGTCTTCTAGATCGGGTTAATACTCTCCCGTAATGAGGTTTGCCAGCGGCTGGCCCGCGAGGTAGCGCTCGGCCTGGGCCCGGACCAGCCGGTTCGCCTCCCGCATCGAGTACGGGGTTGACGCTCCGACGTGCGGCGTGATGAAGACGTTCGGGAGCGTCCAGAGAGGATGGCCGGGTGGCAGGGGCTCTGGGTCCGTCACATCCATCGCGGCTGTCAGCCGCCCGGAGCTGACCTCGGCGACGAGGTCGTCGGTCACCACAAGGCCGCCGCGAGCTGCATTGATGAGCAGCGCCCCGTCCTTCATCCGGGCCAGAAACGCCGCGTCAACCATGCCGCGCGTCTCCGCCGTCGTAGGAGCCAGCAGGATCACCACGTCAGCATCGGGCAGCAGGCCCGGTAGTTCACCGGTGCTGCTGACGCCGACCCTGGCCGTCCGGGCAACCCGCGTGACCTGCACGTCGAAGCCCGTCAGCCGGCGCTCGACCGCGTGCCCGATCGAGCCGTAGCCAACGATGAGCACGGTCGTGCCCGCCAGGGTGCCGGTGAACCGGTAGCTCCACCGGCCCGCCGCCTGCTCGGTGGCGAAGTAGGGGAACTGGCGGAGTGCCGCGATGGCCGCTCCGACCACCCATTCAGCCGTGCTCGCGTCGTGCGCGCCGCGCGCGTTGCACAGCACCGCACCGGGTGGCACGTGCGGCCGGACCCGGTCAAAGCCGGCGGTCAGCGTCTGAACGACGCGCAGCCTCGGCATCGCTGCCATCGCGACTAGCGCCGGCGGCTCCGGAAAGAACGGCGGCACGTAGAACTCCACGTCGGCAGCAGACGCCGGCAGGTCAGAATCCTCCGGTGCTACCACCTTCACGGTCACGCCGGCCAGCCCGGTCAGCATGTCCGCCACCGGCTGGTCGGGCACCCACATCAGCACTATGCGACCTCGCTCCGCACGCCTTCCTGCGCCGCGACGGGAGCATAACCGGACTGCCTGCCCTCGATCCGGGGAAACACCCGTTGCGGCTTGGGCAGTCTCCCGCCGAAGTCGTCGACGGCAGCTGCGACCCTGACGGCCAGGTCCGGCAGGAACGGCCAGATCTCCCCCGCTAGCACCTGGCAGGCCGCCACGAGCGCACCGAGCACCTGGTCCAGCCGCTGACTCGCGGCCACCTTTTCTGATGACACACTAGCGGCGCGCTCGGCCCGTCCGAGGTGCCACGGCTCGGCGGCCTCGACGTAGCGGTTGGCCTGCACGACGATCTCGTACACGGCCGCGGAAGCAGCACGGAAGTCGAACCTGGCCAGCGCCGCCCGCACCGCGTCCGGGGTCCGCTCGACGGCGGCCAGCAAATCGGCCGCGTCGGCGGGCCACGCCACCGCCCCGGCATCGCTACCGGGGACCCGCCCATCGGACGCAGCAGCGAGCCATCGGCTGGTTCCGTCGGGACGACTGCAGGGCCGCACGACCCCGTCCCGGTACTGATGTGCGATCGAGCCCACCCGGCTGACGAGGTTGCCCAGGCCGTTGGCGAGGTCGGCGTTGGCCCGGCCGATCAGCCGGTCGACGGTGAAGTCGGTGTCTCCTGCCCTCGGCACGTCGCGCAGCAGCCACCAGCGAAGCGCGTCGACACCGTAGGCGTCCGCCAGTGCCGCCGGATCGGTCGGCTCCTGGCACGCGGCCGACTTGCTGATCTTGCTGCCGCCCGCGGTGAGGTAATCGTGCACGAAGATCTCGGTCGGCAGCGGGGCGCCGGCGGACAGCAGGATCGCAGGCCAGTACACCGCGTGGAACCTCAGCACGCCTTTGCCGACGAGGTGGACACGGCGGTCGGCATCGACCCACCACCGCTGGTAGTCGCTCCCGCTGCCGTCGTAGCCGAGGGCGGTCACGTAGTTGGCGAGCGCGTCCCACCACACGTAGATCACCTGGCTTGCGTCGCCGGGCACGCCGATCCCCCAGCCACCCGCGCGCTGAACTGACCGCGACACGCTGAAGTCCGCCAGGCCGCCGTCGATGAACCCGAGGACCTCGTTGCGCCGGCTCGCCGGCTCGATCCGCAGCCGTCCCGAGCTGATCTCCTCGCGCAGCCGGCTGGCGTACCGGGACAGCCGGAAAAACCAGTTCTCCTCGGTGACCTGCTCGGGTCTCGTCTTGTGCTCGGGGCACGTGCCGTCGGTGAGCTCGTCCTTTGCGTAGAACTGCTCGCAGCCGACGCAGTACAGCCCGTGGTAGTCCCTGCGGTAGAGGTCGCCACTGGCTGCACAGGCCCGCCAGAGCCGCTCGACACCGGGCCGGTGACGCGGATCGGTGCTCGTCCTGATGAAGTCGTCGAAGCTGAGCGACAGCTGCTCGCGCAGGCTGGCGAACGCGCTGGCGTTGCGGCTGACCAGATCCTTCGTGCTGATGCCCTCGTGCTGCGCCGCCAGCACGTTCTTGAGCGAGTTGTCGTCGGTGCCGCTCTGGAGCCTGACCTCGTCGCCGATGCGGCGGTGGTGGCGGGCGAGCACGTCGGCCTGGACAAGCTCGAGCGCGTGGCCGACGTGCGGGCGCGCATTGACGTAGGGAATGGTGGTGCTGAGATACAAGCGGGCCATCGGAGCCTCCTCGTGGATTCGGGGGCACCGACCCGCACATGAATCGAGGCCCCCTTCGGGACCTCGTGCGGACGTGAGTCCTGGCAGCGTCAGATGGCCCCGGCTAGCGGGGCATCATCTCCTGATGCGCTGCGTACTGCATGAAAGTCAGTTTATCAGCAGCCGCACTGGTCGCGACAGGCGTCGGCCCGGCAACTCAGCGGGGTTGTCCGCGCTCCCCGGAGTGCAACTCCAGCGAGCGCGGACAACCCCGCGTGGCTAGAACGAAAGGACCGCGAGCAGCGGCACGAGCACTGCCGCGTTCGGTGTGCCGAGTCCGGTCACCGGATCCCAGCCGGTCCCGGCGTTGAAGCCCTGGCCGCCGATCTCAGCGACGTCGTTGTCGCCGATGGTGATGTCGTGCAGGGCCGCGCCGTAGAGCTTCTTGCCCAGCGAGATCGTGTACAGCGCCGGGTTGATGTTGCCCATCCGGTGATGTCCGAGCTGGTCGGCGTCCGCGGCCAGGCCGGCCCACTGCGGTGAGCCTGCGCTCGTACCACCGACGATGAAGAACACCGCCGCGTTCGCCGGCAGCAATTCGACCACGTTGATCGTCGCGCTGTAGATCAGCACGCCGCCGCTGAGACCCGCGTTGTAGGAGACGTCCGGGACGCCCCGGGCCGCATGGTTCTTCTGAGCCGCTGCCTGGTAGAACGGCCGCGGGTAGATGGTGCTGAACCCACCGCCGCTGCAGTTCACGTCGGTCAGCGCCACCGCCGGCGGGTTGCAGCCGAACGGCTCGGTCCACGCGGTTTCGCTCTGGTAAGCGCCCGTGGTGGTGTCGGCCATCAGCGTCGTGCCGCCGACGCCGGTCACGTTCGGGTCCGACGCCGGAGTGCTCGCCGCGAACAGCGCGGCCGTGCTGTTCGGGTCGCAGCTGGGCTGCGAGGCGCCGCTGTCACCCGAGGAGGCGAACAGCGTGATTCCCTTGCTGACTGCCTGCGCGAACAGCACATGCTGCTCGCTGAGCAGAGTCGGGTCCATGCACGCCTCGGCCTCGCCGAAGCTCTGCGAGATGACGTCACCGACGTTGTGGTCGATCACGTACTTGGTCGTGGCGAGGATGTCGGAGTCGTTATTGCTCGGCGCGATTGCCAGGACGATCTTCGCGCCGGGCGCGGTCACGTGCGCCCACTCGACGTCGAGTGTCGTCTCGACAGCCCAGCCGAACTGGTTGGGGTCGGGATTGTTGGGGTCGAACACGGGCGGCGCTCCGACCGGTTCGATCTGCGTGAATGACGGGTTGGGAAGCCCCATGGTGGCGTCGAAGGTCTGCAGGTCGGTGGCGATTGTCGGGCTGCCGAAGGCGTCAACGATGACGATCGTGCGGCCCGTGCCGTTGATGCCACGGTTGAGCAGCGGGGTGATGTTGTACGCGTTCTGGATCTGAGCCGGCTGGTAGCAGCGCGGCCCCAGGGTGCCGTCCATCGGACGGGTCTGGCAGCCGAAGGTGACGTTCGGTCCCGGGGCGCCTGCCTGGGAGATCTCCGGGTGGACGGTGATCCGGTGGGCCGTTGGCGCCGATGCGGCCGACGCCGGAGCGGTACCCATGAGGCCGACGACCAAGCCCGCGGTGGTGAGCAGGGCTCCGCCCATCGCGGCTAGGCCCGCTCGAGATCTGCTGATTTTGCGCACGCTTCACTCCCTTGTGACAAGCGAATGGTTGACCAGGTGGGGCACGCGAAGCTTCTCACTCAGCAAGCACTTCGGTCAATGCGACACGAAGGCGTGCAGATTGGCCCGCCGATACCCAATGGCGGTCTCAACAGGGACCCGCAAACCTCGACCTGGCGCTGGCATCCGGCACTCGACCGGAACACCCGGTCAATGCGTCCGTCACGCTCAGGCTGAGCCGCACCAATGTCACTGAAAGTCGAGCGCGTTCGCCGCGCCTTTACCCGACCCCGTGCCAGGGTGATATCGCCGTTGCCATGACGCTGGTCTTCGATGACACCCGGCTACATTCAGCGCGCAGCGCCGATTAGTCGATCAGTGGTCGAGCGGTGGCGAAGGGGCTACGGACCAGCGCCCCGTCGGATGCGGTCCACAGGCCGGTGACCTCGCCCGCGCCCGGCAGGGCTGCCTCCTCTGCCATGGGGCTGAGCCGCCGCGCGAAGGAGATGCCGAGCCGTTGGCCGGGCCCTGCGGCGACCGGCGTGGCGTGGACGGTCCTGTCGGGGGTGTTGCTCTGGCTCTGGGCCTGCGCCCCAACCCGGCCCTGGATCAGCTCCGCCAGCTGCTCGAGGAGGACCGAGTCCCCGGTGCCGTCGTAGATCCAGCGCTCGCCAAGCACGCCGTGCTGTGACGTTCCGATCAGCGCAGCGTCGGCGCCGGGAAGCGGACTGCCGCGATAGGTCATCGGCACGTGGTAGGCGGCGGCCGGGCGGGCGGCGTCGTCGCGCACCACCATGAACTCGATCCCGACGTCACCGGCCGGGTCGTCGAGCCGGAACCCGCCGACCCTGGCCAGCGACGGGCCTGTCGGCTCGCCCGCATACCAGTCTTGCCGCGGCAGCCAGTCAGTCAGCAGCTCGAGCTTGCTGGGCACGAGCGTGGTCCTGTAGAGGACAGCCATCGCGATCCTCCGCTAGCCAAGCCGCTGCAGGATCAGCTCACGGGCGCGGCCAGCATCCGCGCGGCCGTTGGTGGCGCGCATGACGTCGCCGATCAGCGCGCCGACCGCGTTGGCCTTGCCGGCCCGGATCTTGGCGGCCACATCGGGCTTGGCCGCGATCGCTGCGTCGATGGCCTCGGACAGCACAGCGTCGTCGCTCACCACCGCCAGGCCGCGCGCCGCAACGACGGAGTCAGGGTCGCCCTCACCCGCCAGCACGCCCTCGAGCACCTGCCTGGCAAGTTTGTCGTTGAGCGTGCCGCTTCGCACGAGGGCGCTGACCCTGGCGACCTGATCGGGGGTGATAGGCAGCTCGGCAAGCTCGCTGCCGCGCTCGTTCGCATGCCGAGCCAGGTCGCCGAGCCACCACTTGCTCGCCTCAGGAGCCGTCGCCCCGGCCGTCACGGTCGCCTCGACGAGATCGAGCGCGCCGGCGTTGCCCAAGGACGTCATGTCGCCGTCGGACAAGCCCCACTCGGACTGCAGCCGAGCCCGTCGCGCGGCGGGCAGCTCCGGCAGGCCGGCCCGGATCTCCTCCACCCACGCCGCGGGCGGCGCGATGGGGACGAGGTCAGGCTCGGGGAAGTAGCGGTAGTCCTGCGCCTCTTCCTTGCTGCGGCCCGAGGTGGTCGTACCGGCGTCCTCGTGGAAGTGCCGCGTCTCCTGAACCACTCTTTGTCCTGCCTCTAGCACGGCGGCCTGCCGTTCGATCTCGAACCGGACAGCGCGCTCCACCGAGCGGAGGGAGTTGACGTTCTTGGTCTCCGTACGGGTGCCCCACTCGGCCGCACCACGCGGTGCGAGGGACGTGTTCACGTCACAGCGCAGCGAGCCTTCCTCCATCCGCACGTCGGAGACTTCCAGCGCGCGCAGCAGGTCCCGCAGCTCGGTCACATAGGCGCGGGCGACCACCGGGGCGAGCCGCCCGGTGCCCGGCACCGGCTTGGTGACGATCTCGACCAGCGGGATGCCGGCCCGGTTGTAGTCGACGAGCGAGTAGTCGGCGCCGTGGATCCGTCCGGTCGCGCCGCCGACGTGCAGCGACTTACCGGTGTCCTCCTCCAGGTGGACGCGCTCGATGCCGACCCGGAAGGTCTGGCCGCCGACGTTGACCTCCATCCAGCCGTCGGTGCACAACGGCTCGTCGTACTGCGAGATCTGGAAGTTCTTCGGCATGTCCGGGTAGAAGTAGTTCTTGCGCGCGAACCGGCACCAGGGAGCGATCGTGCAGTGCAGCGCCAGCCCGATCCGGATCGTGTACTCGATCGCCGCCCGGTTGGCGACCGGCAGCGAGCCTGGCAGCCCGAGGCATACCGGGCACACCGCAGAGTTCGGCGGCAGTCCGAACGTGGTCGGGCACCCGCAGAACATCTTGGTGACGGTCCCGAGTTCGACGTGCGTTTCCAGCCCGATGAGCGGGTCGTACCGCGACACCGCCTCGTCGTAGGACACCAGCTGCTCCGTGATCATCGCGCGGGTCACCCCTTCGCCTCAGCTAGCGGCTTCGCCTGCGATAGCAGTGGGCCGCCCCAGCGCTGCAGCAGCGCCGCCTCGACCGCCGCGGCGACCCGGTAGCAGCGATCGTCGGCCAGCGCCGGCGCCATGATCTGCAGGCCGACCGGGAGCCCGTCCTCCGGCGCGAGCCCGCACGGCACCGAGATGGCAGCGTTGCCGGCCAGATCGGACGGGATCGTGCAGAGATCAGCCAGATACATCGCCATGGGGTCATCGGCCCGCTCCCCGATGGGGAAGGCGGTCGTCGGCGTCGTCGGCGACACCAGGACGTCGACCTGCTCGAAGGCGGCGTCGAAATCCCGGACGATAAGCGTCCGCACCTGCTGGGCCTTGCCGTAGTAGGCGTCGTAGTACCCGCTGGACAGTGCGTAGGTGCCGAGCATGATCCGCCGCTTGACCTCAGCACCGAACCCCGCGGCCCTGGTGAGCGACATGACCTCGTCGGCGCTGCGGGTACCGTCGTCGCCCACGCGCAGGCCGTACCGCATGGCGTCGAACCTGGCCAGGTTGGACGACGCTTCGCTCGGGGCAATCAGGTAGTACGCCGGCAACGCGTACCGGAAATGCGGGCAGGACACCTCGGTGACCTTGGCACCGAGCGACTCGAGTAGCTCGACTGCCTCGGTGAACCTTGCCTGCACCCCGGCCTGATAGCCCTCCCCGGTGAACTCGCTCACCACACCGATGTGCAGCCCGGCGACGTCGGCCTGCCGGGCGGCCGCGACCACTGGCGGCACCGGCGCGTCCACCGAGGTGGCGTCGCGCGGATCGTGGCCGGACATCGCCTCGTGCAGCAGCGCGGCGTCGAGCACCGTCCGGGCCAGCGGACCAGGGGTATCGAGCGAGGAGGCGAACGCGACCAGGCCGTACCGGGAGGACCCGCCGTAGGTGGGCTTCATTCCCACGATGCCGCAGACGGCGGCGGGCTGGCGGATGGACCCGCCGGTGTCGGTACCGATGGCCAGCGGCGCCTCGTAGGCGGCCACTGCCGCCGACGACCCGCCCGACGAACCGCCTGGCACCCGGGTGAGATCCCACGGGTTGGCGGTGACGCCGAATGCCGAGTTCTCAGTGGACGAGCCCATGGCGAACTCGTCCATGTTGGTCTTGCCGAGAATGATCACGCCCGCGTCGCGCAGCCGCCTGGTCACCGTGGCGTCGTACGGGGGCCGCCAGCGCTCGAGGATCTTCGATCCGCAGGTGGTCGGCATGTCCGCCGTGGTCAGCACGTCTTTCAGCGCCAGCGGCACGCCCGCGAGCGGCCCGAGCGGCTCCCCCGCGGCCCGCTTGCCGTCGACGTCTTCCGCGGCGGCCAGGGCGCCGATACCCGCGACATGCAGGAACGCGTGCAGGGCCGGCTCCACGGCCACGATCCGGTCCAGGTGCGCCTGCGTCACCTCGACCGCGGACACCTCACCGGAGGCGACAGCAGCCGCGATCTCCGCCGCAGTCAGACGGGTTAGCTCGGGCGATTCGGCGGTCATCTCAGTCCTCCGCCAGGATGCGCGGCACCCGGAACCGCGACTGCTCCGAGGCAGGCGCACAGGCGAGCGCCTGTTCCGGGGTGAGCTGGGGAGCCGCGACGTCGTCCCGGTACACGTTGACTACGGGCACGGCGTGCGTCATGGGCGGGATCTGATCGGCAGCGACCTCCTGCACCCTCGCCACGTCCGCGATGATCTGGTCGAGCTGGCCGGCGAAGTGCTCGAGCTCGGCATCGGTGAGGGCGAGCCTGGACAGGCGGGCCAGGTGAGCCACTTCGTCCCTGGTAATGGACATGCACGCCATCCTAGGGGGCCACCGCAGGCGAGGCCGAAGGCATTACGGCACAGCGGCTGCCCGGGCCTTGACACTCCATTGCCGGGGGGCACCCCAGACCCCGAAGGCCCGGAGCCACCCGGTCTACCGGCCGACCCGCTCCGGCTGGGCCGCTAGCTCGCAGTGCCTGAGCAGCCACGCGGTCGCCGAGGCCGCGGTCATCGGCCTGGCAAAGTGCCAGCCCTGGCCGGCGACGCAGCCCATCTCGTGGAGGGCGGCTGCCACCTCGGCCGACTCGACTCCCTCGGCCACTGACGTCATGCCCAGCGCGGCGGCAAGGTCGAGGATCGACTTGACGACGACCTCGTCATCCGGAGACTCCAGCATGCGGCCGATGAACGACGCATCCACCTTGATCTCGCAGAACGGCAGCCGCTTGAGTCTGAGCAACGAGGAGTAGCCGGTGCCGAAGTCATCGAGGCTGAGGCCGACGCCGATGTCCGCGAGAGCTTCGGCCGTCGCGACCGCGTACGCGGGCTCACTAGTCAGGACGCGCTCGTCGATCTCCAGCAGGAGCTTCTGCGGCGGCAGCTGGTGCTCGCTCAGGCACCGCTTCACCGACTCGGCGAGGCCGGTGTCGAGCAGATCGCGACCACACAGGTTGATCGACACCGGGATGTCGAGACCGGCCTGCCGCCACCGCGCTGCCTGGGCTACGCCCGTCTCGATGACGAACGCCGTGACCTCGCGCATCAGGTAGGACTGCTGCACCACCGGAATGAAGTCGGGCGGCCTCAGCATCCCGCGAGCGGGATGCCGCCACCGGACGAGTGCCTCGACGCCCGCCGGACGGCCGTCCGCCAGGTAGACCTTCGGCTGGTAGTGCAGTTCGAGCTCGCCGCGGTCCAGGCCGCGCCGCAGCTCACCGAAGAGCGCGAGCCGGGCGGGCGAATTCCGGTCGAGGTCGGCAACGTAGCGCTCGACTCCGCTGCGCCGCTGCTTCGCCAGGTACATCGCGACGTCGGCGCGCTGCACCAGGGTCTCGTCGGCCGTCGCGTCGTCGGGGAACATGGCGATCCCGATGCTCACCTCGATGACGAAAGACATTCCCTCGAGGCGGATCGGCTCCGCGACTGCAGCCCGCAGCCGGGCCGCGACCTCGCGGGCGGCTGCCGCATCCTTCACCGTCGGCAGCAGCACGGCGAACTCGTCCCCGCCCATCCGGGCGACCAGGTCGCCGGGCCGGACGCTGTGCGTGAGCCGGTGCGCAACCAGCCGCAGCAGCCGGTCGCCGACGGCGTGACCGAGCGTGTCGTTGACCTCCTTCAGGCCGCGGTCCAGGTCCAGCAGCAGGAAGCCCGCACACGAGCCGGATGCCGCCGCCTCCGCGAGGGTGACGGCAAGCCTTCGCATCAGCATCGCCCGGTTGGCCAGTCCGGTCAGCTCGTCGTGGTGAGCCTGGTGCTCGCGCTGCACGGCGATCGCGGCGTTGACGTAGATCGCCCCGAGCGGGAACACGAACAGCAGTACGAGCAGCGCGGAGTTGGTCTTGATGACCACGTCAACCAGAGGAGCGGCCGCCAGCAGCACGAGGCCGACCAGCGCCTCGTACGCTAGTGAGCGGCGCACTGCCCGCGGCAGGGGCTCCCTGGCGTGCAGCGCGGCAGCAACCGTGACCAGGAGATAACCAGCGGCAAAGCAGGCAACAGCGGCGAGCGCGACTTTGCCGAGATCGGCCGGATGCTTGGGAACCCACGACACTTGGGGATCCATGCGCACGCCCAGCCCGTACAGCACGGCCCCCGCCGCCGTCAGACCGAGCGTCGCGACGGCCGCATGGAAGGCCCCAAGGTAGAGCGGACGGCGGCGCATGATGTAGGCCAGCAAGGTCGAGGTAGCGCGCAGCAGCACCGCCACCGGCAGGCCCCACGCGAGCAGCGCCGCGAAACTGAACGTTACGGCGGCGGACGGCGCCCGCAGGTCAGTGCGGCCAGGGGTGATGATCGGCCATAGCTCGCCGAGCAGCACCATCGCCGCCAGCACCCAGAACAGCGGCTTGTGGAACAGGTCCGACCGTTCCCGGAGCATGAGGTGGGACTCCGCAAGGACGACGGCCCCGACGCCGACGACGATGACCGAGGTGAGGTAGATCCACAGCGGCGACCCGACGCGCGGACCGATGTCCCTGGTATCGGTCGGCTCCTTCATAACTCCCCATCGGCCAGCTGTCGCCCACTGAGCGGCGGTCGGTGCGTTGCGTCGATGCTACGGCGGAAAACGTACGTGCCGCAGCCAATTGCATACTATCCGTTACAACCTGCGATCACGGTCCGACACGCGCTGGCCACCGCGGTCAGCTACCCCACAGCGCCGGGGCCGTGCTCGAGCAGACGGGCGAGTCCCTGTTCGTCGAGCACCGGCACGCCCAGGTCCTCGGCCCTGGTCAGCTTGGAGCCGGGACTGAGCCCCGCGACCACGAAGCTCGTCTTCTTCGACACCGAGCCCGCTACCTTGCCGCCCCGGGCCTCGAGGGCCGCCGCCGCCTCCTCCCGGGTCGAACCCTCCAGGGTTCCGGTCAGCACGAAGGTGACCCCGGCCAGTGGCCCGGCTGCCTCACCCCCGCGAGCGCGCGGCACGAAGCCCTCGGTGGCGAGGTCGACGCCAGCCGCGCGCCACTTGGCCACGATCGCGGCGTGCCAGTCCACCTCGAACCACTCGCGGATCGACCGGGCAATCGTGGGGCCGACGTCGTCGACGGAGACCAGGTCGGCCTCCGGCGCCGTGGCGATGGCGTCGACGGAACCGAACGCGGCCGAAAGAGCCCTGGCCGCAGTCGGGCCCACGTGCCGGATCGACAGCGCGACGAGGATCCGCCACAGCGGCCGGTGCCGCGCTTCCTCCAGGTTCGTCAGCAGCCGGGTCGCGTTCGCCGTCAGCACGCCCGCCTTAGTCCTGAAGAACGGTACTGTCGCCAGCCTCTCCGCGGTCAGCCCGAACAGGTCACCCTCGTCGGTCACCAGCCCCGAGTCCAGCAGCGCGCTGGCCGCCTCGTAACCCAGCACCTCGATATCGAATGCACCGCGGCCCGCCAGGTGGAACAGCCGCTCCCGGAGCTGGGCGGGGCACGACCGCGCGTTCGGGCAGCGCCAGTCCACCCCGCCGTCCTCGCGCGCGAGCTCGGTGCCGCACGCCGGGCAGCGGGTCGGGAACTCAAACTCTCGTTCCTCACCCGTCCGCAGCTCGGCCACCGGCCCGACGACCTCGGGAATGACGTCACCAGCCTTGCGCAGCACGACCATGTCGCCGATCAGCACGCCCTTGCGCTTGATCTCGTCGGCGTTGTGCAGCGTGGCGTTGGCCACCGTCGACCCGCTGACCTTGACCGGCTCCATCACCGCAAACGGAGTGACCCGGCCCGTCCGGCCCACATTCACCTCGATGCGAAGCAGCCGGGTGTTGACCTCCTCCGGCGGGTACTTGTACGCGATGGCCCAGCGCGGCGCCCGGCTGGTCGAGCCCAGCCGCCGCTGCACGGCGAGCGTGTCGATCTTGACTACGACACCGTCGATCTCGTAGGGCGGATCGTGGCGATGCTCGCCGGCGTAGTGATCGATGTACGCGCGCACCCCGTCGACGTCGGGCACGACCTGGTAGCGGTCGCTGACCGGCAGGCCCCACGACGCCAGGCGGTCGTACCAGGCGGACTGGCTGACCGGCTGATCGTCTAGGCCCTCGGCCAGCCCGACCCCGTGCAGGATCATGTTGAGCGCCCTCGACGCCGTGATCCGCGGGTCTTTCTGCCGCAGCGATCCCGCGGCGGAGTTGCGCGGGTTGGCGAACGGCGGCTTGCCCGCGGCGGTCAGCTTCTCGTTCAGCTCCTCGAACGCGGCCACCGGGAGGAACACCTCGCCGCGTACCTCGACCACGTCCGGCCAGCCGGTTCCCTTCAGCCGGGTCGGCACCGCGGCTATGGTCTTCACGTTGGGCGTCACGTCCTCGCCGGTGACGCCGTCCCCCCGGGTCGCGGCCCTGGCCAGCCGGCCCTTGCGATAGACGAGCGCGACTGCGAGTCCGTCGATTTTCAGCTCGCAGAGGTAGGGACCCGAGCCGCCCAGCCGCTCTGCCCGGGTCACCCAGCCGTCCAGGCCCTCAGGCGAGAACACGTTGTCGAGGCTTTCCAGCGGCCGCAGGTGCTGGACCGCCGAGAACTCGGTGGAGATCATCCCGCCCACCTGCTGGCTCGGCGAGTCGGGCGTCCGCAACTCGGGGATCTGCCCCTCGATGGTCTCAAGCTCGCGCAGCTTGGTGTCATAGTCGAAGTCGGAGATCAGCGGAGAGTCGAGCACGTGATAGCGGTACTGGGCCTCCAGCAGTTCGGCGGCCAGCTCGGCGTGCCGTTCCCTGGGATCTTGCTGCGTCATCAGCCGCTCTCCTCGATCATCTCCGCCGCTACCCTGGCCGCCTCGCGGCAGTGCGCCAGCGCGGCCCTCGCCGCCGTCGGCGACACCCCGGCGAGTCCGCACGCGGGCGTGACCACGACCTGCGCTGCAAGGTGCACGCCCGGCAGTCCGGTTCGCCGCCACATCGCCACGACGGCCGCCGCGGTCTCCCGCGGGTCTTTAGGCGGCCCGCCGGGCAGCCGGATGGCGCTGGCGGCGGGCAGCGCCCCCACGAGCAGCCCAAGGCCGGCCTCGGCCAGCTCGGCGATCCGGTCAGTTTCCCGCACCGGGATCTGGTCGAGATCGAAGCTGACGGCCGAGGCGCCTGCGGCGAGGATCTCACCGAACGTGCTCGCCACCCGTCCGCAGCAGTGCACGACGGTCGTAACGGGGGGATTCGGGGGGTCGCCCCGCCGGCGAGCAACCGCGGGGGGATTCGGGGGGTCGCCCCCCCGGCGAGCAACCGCGGGGGGATTCGGGGGGTCGCCCCCCCGGCGAGCAACCGCGGACTGGGCGGACAGGACTGTCGCCAGTCGCTCTGTTGCCACGGCGCGGTCGACGGCGGCGATTGCCCCGAGACCGCTCGCGGTCGGTACCCGACCGGCCAGGACGGCGGGAAGGGACGGCTCGTCGACCTGGATGACCAGAGTGGCGGCCGGCACCCGCTTGCGCACATCGGCCGCATGCGCGGCCAGGCCCTCGGCCAGCGAGGCGGACAAGTCGGCGACCGCGCCGGGGTCGGCCAGCACCGGGTTGACCGAGCGGCTCAGCTCCAGCGAAGCCGCGAGTGTCCACGGCCCGCACACCTGAATCTTCAGCGACCCGGTGAATCCGTCGGCGATCTCCTCGAGCGCGTCGAGGTCCTGCGACCAGTAGCCGGCCGCCCTGGAGGCGTCCCGGCCCGGCCGGTCGGTGAGCTTCCAGCCGCGCGAGGTCACCTGGACAGGCAGGTCGACGAGCAAGGCCGCGGTCCGTCCGGCCAGGTCAGCGCCCGGACCCCGGCCCGGCAGCTCCGGCAGGAACGGAAACTCTGGCAGCTCGCCGAACACGACCCGGCAGGCCTCGACCACATCGGTTCCCGGCATGGAGCCGATGCCCGTCGCGGCCCCAGCGGGCCATCCGAACCCCTGATCCTGCTCGCCCACGCTCAGAGCCTAATGCGGGCGGCCGACACAAGGCCCGCGACTGCTACGCAGCCCTACGCCCGGATTCGGTGCTCGCAACGCCTGGCTCTAACGCCGCCGCGGGCTCTGTCGCGCTCCCGCGGCCGACGCGCGGCTCTGGCGCGGCTGACCGGACATAGCGGCCCACGATGAGCCGGGCGACGCGCGCGGTGGCGGTGGGGCCACGCTGCCGGGCGAACGTCAGCCGCTTCTCCTCCTGGTGGACGCCGATGGTCACGAGCAGGACGACGGCCAGCATCACAGCGAGCCCAGCAGCAGCAATGACGGTGACTACTGCGATGACGAACACGGCCGCCCCCTTCCTGATCCGGTCTTCTTCATGACCTGCGGCTCCAGCCTGGGTCGGCCATTGATCCCAGTCATCCCAATCTTTGGGATGTATTGCCATTCTGTTCTGTGGGACGGCCTCTCGGCAAGAGCAATGCGTGCTGGACTCCGGATGATCTTGCGAAGAACCACCTCGCTACAGAGGATCTTGCGGCAAAACCAGGGCTCGACTTAATGATCTTCGGAAGTCCAGCGCGCCAGCCAGCCGTCGGCCGGGCCCGACTGCTACGGTGACTCCTGGGGCCAGTCATCCGAGTAATCCCAATATTTGGGATCGATTGGCGGTGGCACAGGCGCAGGCTGACGTCCAGGGGAGGGCACGGTGCGTGACGCCCGGTACCAGCAGATCGCCGACGATCTGCGGTCGAGGATCGAGCGCGGCGAATACCCGCGCGGCGGCAGGCTCCCGACCGAGAAGGAGCTGATGGAGTACTACGACGCGTCCCGGAACACCATCAGGGACGCCGTCCGGTTGTGCGTGAACCTTGGCCTTGTGCAGCCGCAGGCCGGTCGCGGCACATTTGTAACCGAGGAGATCAACCCTCTGGTCATCACGCTCAGCCGTGGTCCGAGCGTCGGCGGCGAGACCGCGCAGTACCTATCGGAGGTGCGATCAGAACTTCGCGATGCTCGCAGCAGCCTGCCGCGCGTCGAGGTGCGGGAGGCCGGCGTCGCACCCGAGCTCCGGCTTGGCACAGGCGCGACCGTCGTCAGCCGTCATCAGGAGCGTTATCTGGACGGCAGGGCGTGGTCGCTGCAGACAACCTTCTACCCCATGGATCTGGTGACTCGCGGCGCGACCCGGCTGCTCGGGCCCGACAACATCGAGCCCGGTGCGGTGAGCTACCTGGCCGACGCGCTCGGGATCGAGGAAACCGGCTGGCGGGACCGGGTTATCGTCCGGATGCCAGACCCGGCAGAGGCGGCTTTCTTCCAGCTCGCCGACGACGGCCGGGTGGCCATCATGGAGATCCGCCGCACTGCGTTCCAGGCATCCGGCGCGCCCGTGCGCCTGACCGTAACCTCCTGCCCGGCTGACCGCAACGAGCTGCTGTTCAGCACTGGTCAGGTGCCGGCCGAGTCCTGGTGATCGTCGCACTGCCGAGCACCGCGTCGCCGTCGTACAAGACGGCAGCCTGCCCGGCGGCGACGCCGCGCACGGCCTGGCCAAGGCTGATCCTGACGTCCTCGCCAGCGGGCTGGCAGACCGCCGGGTAGCACTCACCGTGTGCCCGCAGCTGGACCAGGCATTCAACCGGGGTGGTCGGCGGCAGGCAGCCCGACCACACCGGCCGCGTCGCGTCGATCTCCCGTACTTCCAGCGCCTCCGCCGGACCGACGGTGACGGTGCGGGACGTCGGCTCGATGCTCAGCACGTAGCGGGGCCTGCCGTCCGGAGCCGGGCGGTCGATCCGGAGCCCCTTGCGCTGGCCGATGGTAAAGCCGTAGCTGCCATCGTGGCTGCCCACCACGGCCCCGTCGCGCTCCACGATCGGGCCGGGGGCGCTGCCAAGCTGGTGCTGCAGGAATCCCCGCGTGTCGCCGTCAGCGATGAAGCACACGTCGTGGCTGTCCGGCTTGTCTGCGACGGCGAGACCACGGCGGGCCGCTTCGCTGCGCACCTCGTCCTTGGTGGTGTCGCCGAGCGGGAACATGGCTCTGCTCAGCTGCTCACTGGTGAGCACGCCGAGCACGTACGACTGGTCTTTTGCCGCGTCGACACTGCGGACGAGCCGCCGCCCGGTTGCCCCCGGCAGCTCCTCGAGCCGAGCATGGTGGCCGGTGCACACCGCGTCAAAGCCGAGGGCGACCGCCCGGTCGAGGACGGCGGTGAACTTGATCTTCTCGTTGCAGCGCAGGCACGGGTTGGGCGTGTTTCCGCGGGCGTAGGAGTCGACGAAGTCCTGCACCACGTCGGCGTGGAATCGCTCAGCCAGATCCCACACATAGAACGGGATGCCGATCACATCGGCCGCCCGGCGCGCGTCCCTGGCATCCTCGAGCGTGCAGCAGCCCCGCGCGCCGGTCCGGTACGAGCTGGGATTCCGGGACAGCGCCAGATGGACGCCCGTTACGTCATGGCCGGCCTCGGCGGCCCTCGCGGCCGCCACGGCCGAGTCGACGCCGCCGGACATCGCGGCGAGCACACGGAGTCTGGCCATACCGCCAGGATAAAGCGCTCAGCGGGCGGCCCGGCGCGCCCGCTCGACCACTTCGCCGATCACCGCCCCGAGGGCATCCACGTCGGGCTGCTCCGAGGAGTGCCCCAGGGAGAACCGCAGCGAGCCGCGCGCCCGCGCCTCGTCGGCGCCCATGGCCAGCAGCACGTGGCTCGGCTGCGCCACCCCCGCCGTGCAGGCGGAGCCGGTCGAGCAAGCAATCTCGCGGGCGTCTAGCAGCATCAGCAGCGCGTCACCCTCGCACCCAGGGAACGAGAAATGCGCGTTACCCGGCAGCCGGCCCGGGCCGGGCGGGTTTCCGTTCAGGATCGCGTCCGGCACCGCGGCCAGGACCTGGCCGATCAGGTCGTCGCGCAGCGCGGCGAGCCGCTTGGCCTCGTCTTCCCGCCGCGCGGCGGCGACCTCGACCGCTGCGGCGAAAGCCCGGATGGCTGGGACGTCGAGCGTCCCCGACCGCACGTCACGCTCCTGCCCGCCGCCGTGCAGCACTGGCACCGGCTCGGCGCCCTTAGCGAGTAGCAGCGCTCCCACGCCGACCGGGCCGCCGATCTTGTGCGCGGTGATGGTCAGCGCGGTGGCGCCGGTGGCAGCCAGGCTGACGGGCAGCTGTCCGGCGGCCTGGACGGCATCGCTGTGGAACGGGATCTCATACTCCGCAGCGAGGGCAGCCAGTTCGGCGATCGGCTGCACGGTCCCAACTTCGTTGTTGACCCACATGACGCTCACCAGGGCCACTCCCGCCGGGTCGCGCTCGATCGCCTCCGCCAGGCTCGCCAGGCTTAGCGCCCCGTTGTGCTCCACCGGGAGCCAGTCGGCGTCTGCGTGCTCGTGCTCGGCGAGCCAGCGCACGCTGTCGAGCACGGCGTGGTGCTCAATAGCCGTCGCGAGCACCCGACGCCGGCCTGGCGCTGCCGCCGTCCGCGCCCAGAACAGCCCCTTGATTGCCAGGTTGTCCGCCTCGGTGCCGCCACTGGTGAACACCACCTCACTGGGCTTGGCGCCATAGGTCTCGGCGATTAGCTCGCGCGACTCCTCCACGACGCGGCGCGCCCGCCGGCCCGCGCTGTGCAGGGACGAGGCGTTGCCGGCCTGGGCAAGCTCAGCCGTCATGGCCGCCACGGCGGCAGGCAGCATCGGGGTTGTGGCCGCGTGATCGAGGTAAGCCGCAGCGCCGTCACTCCCGGCGACGGTGTGGTCTGCTACGGCCCGCTCAGACATGATGCGCCCAGCCTAGTGGCCTTTCGGCAAGCCCTGCCTTCGGCAGCCGGCCTGGCGCCCGCCCGGGGTCAGCTGCCCGCCCGGGGTCAGCTGCCCGCCCGCTTGCCGATCTCCTCGATGAGCTGCGGCACGACCTTGAACAGGTCACCGACGACGCCGAAGTCAGCGAGCTCGAAGATCGGCGCCTCGGCGTCCTTGTTGACCACCATGATCGTCTTGGACGTCTGCATGCCGGCCCGGTGCTGGATCGCGCCCGAGATGCCAATGGCCATGTAGAGCTGCGGGGAGACGGTCTTGCCAGTCTGCCCGACCTGGAACTGGTGGGGGTACCAGCCAGCGTCGGTCGCGGCGCGGGAGGCACCGACGGCGGCGCCGAGGGAGTCGGCGAGCTGCTCGATCAGGGCGAAGTGCTCGGCGGAGCCCACCCCGCGGCCACCGGACACGACGATGGAAGCCTCGGTCAGCTCAGGCCGCTCGCCACGCTCGGCGACGACCGTGCCGGTGACCCGCGCGGTCTTGGCCGCGTCGGACACGGTGAAGGCGACCGGCTCCAGCTCGGCTGGGCCGGCGGCGGCCTCCGGCGTCACCGCGTTCGGCCGGACGGCGATGATCGGGGTTCCCGTCCTGACCTTGCTCTGCACGGTGATGGCGCCGCCGAAGATGGGCTGCTCGCCGACCACTCCGTCGGCCAGCCCGGTGACGTCGGTCAGCACGCCGGATCCGGTTTTGACCGCTAGCCGCCCGGCGACCTCACGGCCTTCCGAGCTGGCCGCGACCAGCACAGCGGCCGGTGCCTTCTCGGCTACCAGGTGCGCGAGCAGTTCGGCCTTCGGCGCGACGACGTAGTCGGCGTAGTCGGTGCTGTCGGCGACGTAGACCTTCGCGGCGCCGAACTCTGCCAGCCTGGCGCGGGCGCCCTCCGCGCCCTCGCCGGTCCACACCACCGACGGCTCGCCATGCCCGCGGGCCAGGGTCAGCAGCTCGATGGTGACCTTCTTGACGGTCTCGCCGTCGTGCTCGGCCAGTACCAGGATCTCAGCCATGATCGTGCAAGCCTTCCGCGTGCGCTCAGGGGTTGGTCAGATGAACTTGCGTGCGGCGAGGAACTCGGCGGCCTTCGTGCCACCGTCTCCCTCGTCGGTCACGACGACCCCGGCCGCTCGCGGCGGGCGGGCCGCGAAGCTGACCACCTCGGTCGCGCTCGCCGCCAGCCCGGCCTGGCTCGCGTCGAGCCCGAGGTCGGCAAGCCCGAGGGTCTCGACCGGCTTCTTCTTGGCGGCCATGATGCCCTTGAACGAGGGGTACCGCGGCTCGTTGATCTTCTCCACAACGCTCACCACGGCCGGCAGACTGGCCTCCACGGTGTCGTAGCCATAGTCGGCCTGCCGGTGAATGCTGATCGCCGCACCGTCGGTTTCGACCTTGCTAGCGAACGACAGCTGGGGCACGCCCAGGCGCTCGGCCAGCATCGACGCCAGCGTGCCCATCCGGGCGTCCGTCGACTCCGAGCCAAGAATCACCAGGTCGAAGCCGGTGCGCTCCAGAACCTTGGCCAGCACCGCCGAGGTCACCAGGCCGTCCGAGCCTCGCAGCGCCTCGTCGCTGAGGTGTACCGCCTTGTCCGCGCCCATCGACAGCGCCTTGCGGATCGCCTCGGCCGCCTTCTCCGGGCCCATCGACACGATCGTCACCTCGCCGCCGTGCTTCTCGGCAAGCTGCAGGCCCTCCTCGATCGCGTAGTCGTCAAGCTCGTTGATGACTGCGTCTGCTGCGTCCCGGTCCAGCGTGCTGTCCTCAGCCCGCAGTTTCCGCTCCGAATAGGTGTCCGGAACCTGCTTGACCAACACGACGATGTTCATGAGCTCGCTGACCTTTCTGTGCAAGGCCCCCGCCGGAGCGCTGCTCTGCCGGCCACGGGCACTGGCACTGTACAGCCTGCGAACGGGCGGCCATCCGCGCGCGCCTCGGGTGACCGCGATGCACGTTGCGAAGGTATGTTACTAGCCAGTAGGCAGCTGCCGTCGGGCCGGGCTGCCGCTCCGACGCTAACCCAGCTGGCGCTCAGCCGCCTCGACGACGTTGACCAGCAGCATTGCCCGCGTCATCGGGCCTACTCCGCCAGGCATCGGGGCCAGGAAGCCGGCGACCTCGGCCACCGCGGGGTCAACGTCGCCCACCAGGCCCGTGTCAGTCCTGGTGATGCCCACGTCCACGACGGCGGCGCCCGGCTTGACCATGTCCGGCTTGAGCAGGGCTGGCCGGCCGCTACCACCACGATGTCGGCGGTGCGAGTGTGCGCGGCCAGGTCCCTGGTCCCGGTGTGACACTGCGTCACGGTGGCGTTCTCGCTCTTGCGGGTGAGCAGCAGGCCGAGCGCGCGGCCTACGGTGATGCCGCGTCCGATGATGGTGACCTCGGCGCTCGCGATCGGCACGTCATACCGGCGCAGCAGCTCGACGATGCCCTTCGGCGTGCACGGAAGCGGGCCGGGCTCGCCCAGGACCAGCTTGCCGAGGTTGACCGGCTGCAGGCCGTCGGCGTCCTTGTCCGGGTCGATCATGCCGAGCACCCGCTGAGCGTCCAGCCCGGCCGGCAACGGTAGCTGCACGATGTAGCCGGTGCACGCGGGGTCGGCGTTCAGCTCCGCGATGACGTCCTCGACCTGCGCCTGGGTAGCGTCGTCCGGCAGGTCCCTGCGGATGCTCGTGATCCCTACCTGGGCGCAGTCCCGGTGCTTTCCGGCCACGTAGGCGCGGCTGCCAGGGTCGTCACCGACCAGCACGGTACCGAGCCCCGGGGTCAGGCCCGCAGCAGTGAGCTTGGCCACCCGCTGAGTGAGGTCGGCCCGGATCGCCGCGGCGACCGCCTTGCCGTCCAGGATTGTCGCAGTCATCGCCGATATTGTCTCCCGGCGCCGCGGAGGCGTCTTTGTCGGCCAGCCCCAAGCGACGGTGCTGCCTTATGGTCTGGGTTCCCTTATGGTCTGGCCGTTAGTGATAGAAGTGCCGGGCCCCGGTGAAGTAGAGCGCGGCGCCCGCATCCTGTGCGGCGACGATCGAAAGCTCGTCGCGGATCGAGCCACCGGGCTCGGCCACGGCCCGCACCCCGGCCTCGAGCAGCACCTCCAGCGCGTCCGGGAACGGGAAGTACGCGTCGCTGGCGGCCACCGACCCGGCCGCCCGCTCCCCCGCCCTGCTCACGGCCAGGCGGCTGGCGTCGACGCGGTTGACCTGGCCCATGCCGATGCCTACGCTCGCTCGCCCGGAGGCCAGCAAGATTGCGTTCGACTTCACCGAGCGGCACGCGCGCCAGGCGAACTCCAGGTCGCCGATGACATCAGCGCCGGGCACGCTGCCCGCCACCAGCTTCCAGTCGGCGGCGGAGTCGCCTGGCTGGCTGCCGGTGTCCGGCGTCTGCATGAGCAGGCCGCCACTGACCTGGCGCCAGTTCACCTGCCCGGCGCCGGGCTCGGCGGGCGGCGGCGGGCAGCGCAGCAGGCGCAGGTTCTTCTGCTTGACGAGGATGTCCAGCGCGGCCGGCTCGAAGCCAGGCGCGACGATCACCTCGGTGAAAATGTCGGCGATCTGGCTGGCCATAGCGGTCGTCACGACGCCGTTAGCCGCGATCACACCGCCGAACGCCGACACCGGGTCGCACGCGTGTGCCTTGCGGTGCGCCTCGGCCAGGTCCGCGCCGACGGCGATGCCGCACGGATTGGCGTGTTTCATGATCGCTACGCACGGCTCGGCGAAGTTGTACGCGGCCCGCCGAGCCGCGTCGGCATCCATGTAGTTGTTGTAGGACATCGCCTTGCCGTGCAGCACCTCGGCCGCGGCGATGCCCCGGTCCGCGGCGGTGCCGCCCGGGCGGGTGTCTCTCTCGGGGATGTAGAGCGCGGCGCGCTGGTGCGGGTTCTCGCCGTAGCGCAGCACGTCCTGCCGCTGCCAGACCGTCGCGGCAACGTCCGGCCAGCCGGTCTTCGCGGCCACCTCGTCGGGCGCGTACTGCCCGGCGAACCAGGACGACACGGCGGCGTCGTAGGCCGCGGTGTGCGCGTAGGCCTGCGCCGCGAGGCGCCGGCGCTGCTCGAGGGTGAACCCGCCCGCCTTGAGCGCGGCCATCACCTCAGGGTAGGCCGCCGGGCTGGTTACCACCGCGACGGTGGCGTGGTTCTTCGCGGCAGACCGGATCATCGCCGGGCCGCCGATGTCGATCTGCTCTACACACTCGTCCGGGCTCGCGCCGCTCGCGACCGTCTGCTCGAACGGGTAGAGATTCGAGATCAGCAGGTCGAACGGCTCGACGCCGAGCCCGTCCAGCTGCTCGCGATGGCTGGCCTTGGACAGATCGGCCAGCAGGCCCGCGTGCACAGCCGGATGCAGCGTCTTGACGCGCCCGTCCAGGCACTCGGGGAACCCGGTTAGTTCTTCGACCGCGGTGACCGGAACGCCGGCCTCAGTGATGGCCGCCGCCGTTTTGCCCGTCGACACGATCCGGGCCCCGGCCAGATGCAACGCCAGAGCCAGTTCGGTCAGCCCGGTCTTGTCGTAGACGCTCACGAGCGCCCGGCTGATTGGCATCGTGGTCACCCGAATAGTCACCTCACCCGTTCGCATTGCCCGCCGGCACCGGCCGGCCGATCCGGACCCGGCGACCGTCCGCGGACCAACCTTTCCGGATCATCCGGCCTACCGTGTCCACCACCAGCGTGCGCTCGGCGACCTTGATCCGCTCGTGCAGCGTGGCCTCGTCATCGTCGTCGAGCACGGGCACCGCCGCCTGGGCCAGGATCGGCCCGCTGTCGACGCCGGCGTCGACCAGGATGACGCTGCATCCGGTCACCTTCACCCCGTGCGCGAGCGCGTCCCGCACACTGTGCAGACCGGGGAACGCGGGCAGCAGGGCTGGGTGGGTGTTGACGAGGCGGCCGGCGAACCGAGCCAGGAAATCGGCGCCGACGAGCTTGAGAAACCCGGCGGCAATCACGAGATCGGGCTCGAACGCCGCGCAGTCGGCCGTGAGCGCCTGATCCCAGGCAAACCGGTCGGACGAGTCCTTCAGCCGGCGCACGAAAGTCGGTATGCCCGCGGCCTCGGCCCTCGCTACCCCGCCGGTACCCTCGCGGTCGGCGCCCACCGCGACGATCCGGGCGCCGTAGCCTGGGTCGGCGCATGCGTCCACAAGGGCCTGCAGGATGCTGCCCGTGCCCGACACGAGCACGAGCAATCGCGACTGACTGACGGTCGGCTCCTTAGCGCGCACGCATCACCGGCAGAACTCAGCGTACTCAGGGGCCCGGTCGCGCCACTAAGGGACCGCCGACGGTCCGGGCGGGCTCGGGTTTTGACCCGATGACTCCTCCCCGGCCCACCGGTTCAGGTAGATGACGTGAGCACCGTCCTCCGATTCGGCCGGGGCGGCCGGGGCGGTCCTGGCGGGAGGGGCCGCGAGATGCGCGGCATGGGCGGAAGGGGCGGGATGAAAGAGAGCCGTGAGCGCTCCGTCGCGCCGCAGCGCCACGTAGTTGACCAGGCCCGCTGTGATGGCGGCCGCGATGCCGAGTTCCAGCGCCGAAACCAGGCAGACCTGCCACGGCGACGGCCCGACCGCCGCCAGCCTGCCATCACCAAGCGGCCCCCCCGACACCACCGCGAGCAGACCCAGCAGCACTCCCGACACCGCGCCACAGGCCAGCCCGCGGAGCGGCGCGGCATCCAGGGCGAGGCGCCCGGCATTGCGGACTATCAGCACGCCGCCGATCCCGCCCGCCAGGTACGGCATGGCCAGCACGACCGGCTCCAGCCAGCCGGGCAGAGCGGCGTGCAGGCCCGGCGGCAGCGCCGCCAGCAGCGGGAACGCGGGCAGCTGCGCCAGCGCCGAGCCGGTCGGCGCGACCACGGTGGCCGAGCCGAATGCGAAGCCGGGGCCGAGCGTGAACGCGATCGCCCAGACGATCGCGTTCGGCAGGTACCCGAGCTGGAGCAGCAGCAGGAGCAGGGTGCCGACCGTGCCGGGCGCGAGAGCGTCGGTGAGGGTGACGACCTCGTGCAGATGCACGGCCAGGCTGATGCCCGCGATAAGCGAGCCAGCCACGGCGAGCGAGGCCAGACAGCCCGCGACCCCGACGACGACCGACCGCGCCCGGAGCGGCAGCAGGCCGATCAGCTGCCGCCACGGCGCCAGCGCCCTGGCGCCACCCATGCCCCCGGCCGCCAGCGCGAGCAGGAAGCCCCAGGCAACCGCCTGCGGCACCGACGATGACTCCAGCGACGACCTGCTGACGAAGGCGAGTACGCCGGCGAGCAGCGCGTACGGGACGGCGAGCGCCAGCGCAGCGTGCCCGACGTGGCGCAGCCTGCGGATTCCCGCAGCCCTGACCAGCCACCGGCCGGCCCGCCATAGCAGGAGACCGGGTAGCAGCACCAGGCCGAGCGGCAGCATGCCGATCCGGCCGGCGCCGCGGAAGGCAAAGCCGACGTGGTGACCGACGAGCCAGAGCACCGCCGCGGTCCGCAGCACAGCCGGAAGGCCGAAGCCTGCGTGCGGGGCCGCGATAAACCCGATCAGCACCAGCAGAGTGAGAGCCGCCACCCCGGTGACCGTCACGACGAGTGCCGCGATAGTGCCGGTTGTCAGCAGCGATCGCTGTGCGGCCGTCGCTCTGCCGTCCCGGCCGAGCCCATCGGCGGCCTCGCGGCGCCCGGTACGCGCGGCAGTGCCGTGGGTTGTCACACACCCAGCCTGACAACCGCGACTGCCGTGGCCGCGGAGGCGCGCCGGACCGCGCCGGATCGGTGCCGGTTACCCCGGCATGGCCTCCCGCACGAGGCGTGCGGTCTCGCTGGGCGTCCGCCCGACCCGGACACCGACCTTTTCCAGGGCTTCCTTCTTCGCCTGCGCTGTGCCGGCCGACCCGGAGATGATCGCGCCTGCGTGTCCCATCGTCTTGCCCTCGGGCGCAGTGAAGCCGGCCACGTAGGCGACCACCGGTTTGGTGACGCTGCGCTCGATGTAAGCAGCTGCGCGCTCCTCGGCGTCGCCGCCGATCTCGCCGATCATCACGATGGCGTCGGTCTCCGGGTCGTTCTGGAATGCCTGCAGGCAGTCGATGTGCGTGGTGCCGATGATCGGGTCGCCGCCGATGCCGACGGCGGTCGAGAAGCCGATGTCGCGCAGCTCGTACATCATCTGGTAGGTCAGCGTGCCGGACTTGGAGACGAGCCCGATCCGGCCCTCCGAGGTGATGTCTGCAGGGATGATGCCGGCGTTCGACTTGCCCGGAGAGGCGACACCCGGACAGTTGGGACCCACGATCCGGGTGCGGTTTCCGGTCGTGGTGGCGTATGCCCAGAACTCGGCGGTGTCGTGCACGGGAACGCCCTCGGTGATGACGATCACCAGCGGAATGGCCGCGTCGATCGCCTCCATCACGGCGGCTTTCGTCCCGCTCTCGGGCACGAACACGACCGAGACGTCGGCACCGGTCGCCGCCATGGCGTCGCCGACGGACGCGAAGACCGGCCGCTCCTGGCCCGCCAGCTCGACGCTCTGCCCGGCCTTGCGCGGGTTAGTCCCGCCGACGACGTTAGTCCCTGCGCTGATCATGCGCGCGCCGTGCTTGCGTCCCTCCGCGCCGGTGATGCCCTGCACGATAATCCGGCTATCGGCGGTCAGGAAGATGGCCATGTCATGCTCCGTTCACTGCCGCGGCGGCCAGCTCGGCGGCACGCCGCGCCGCGTCGTCCATGGTCGCAACCTGCTCGACGACCGGCAGCGCTGCCTGCGTCAGGATCGCCCTGCCCTCGGCTGCCTTGTTGCCGTCCAGCCGCACGACGATCGGGTGGTTCACCTGCTCGCCGCGCTCGGCGAGCAGGCCCATGGCGGTGACGATGCCATTGGCGACCGCGTCGCACGCGGTGATGCCGCCGAAAACGTTGACCAGCACGCTGCGGACGCTCGGATCGGCCAGCACGATGTCCAGGCCGTTCGCCATCACCTCAGCAGACGCGCCGCCGCCGATGTCGAGAAAGTTCGCCGGCCGGATGCCGCCGAACTCCTCTCCGGCGTAGGCCACCACGTCAAGGGTCGACATCACCAGGCCAGCCCCGTTCCCGATGATCCCGACCGAGCCGTCCAGCTTGACGTAGTTGAGATGCCTGGCCTTGGCCCGCGCCTCGAGCGGGTCGACGGCCGTGGAGTCCGCGAACTCGTCCCAGTCCTGCCGGAAGGACGCGTTGTCGTCCAGGGTCACCTTGGCGTCCAGGGCGAGCACCTGGCCGCCTCCTGTGTAGACAAGCGGATTGACCTCGACAAGCGTGGCGTCCTCATCGGTGAAGACGGCCCACAACCGCTCGGCCAGCTCGGCGGCACCAGCCTGCGCGTACTCCGGCAGGCCGCCCGCCCGGACGATTTCCAAGGCCCTGGTCCGGTCGACGCCGGTGAGGGGGTCGATCTGGATCTTGGCCAGCGCCTCGGGTTTTGTCCGGGCTACTTCCTCGATCTCCATGCCGCCCTCGACCGAGCACATGGACAGGAACGTGCGATCGGCGCGGTCGATGAGGAAGGAGAGGTAGTACTCCTCGGCGATATCGGTGTCCACAGCGACCAGCACGGAGTGCACGGTGTGGCCCTTGATGTCCATCCCGAGGATGGCGCCGGCCTTCTGCTGCGCCTCCTCCGGGCTGCCCGCCAGCTTGACACCGCCAGCCTTGCCCCGGCCGCCGGTCTTCACCTGCGCCTTGATCACGACCTGCTGATTACCGCCGGCCGCGAACTCCGCCGCGATCGACTCGGCCTCCGCCGCGGTGGTGGCCACCTTGCCCCGCGGTATCGGGACGCCGTATTCGGCGAACAGCTCCTTCGCCTGGTACTCGAACAGGTCCACTCGGGTCCGTCCTTCGCGCTCGAGATTCGTCGCGGCGCCCCGGCGCGCCGACGTCCGCGCCAGGAAGCCTAGTGCTGGCCGGGTGCCGGCTGCGTGCTGGGTCAGCGGCGACCGCCGCGGCCTCAGCCAGCCTGCTGGCTCGCTGACTCAGCCGGCTCGCCATCTCCGAGCGTCGCAGATACCCAGGCCACGATCTCGTTCATTGGCGCACCTGGCGTGAAGATCCTGGCCACGCCCATCCGCTTGAGCTCGGCGATGTCAGCGTCCGGGATGATGCCGCCACCGAACACCACGATGTCGTCGGCACCGCGCTCACGCAGCAGCTCTAGCACCCGGCTGAACTGGGTCATGTGGGCTCCGGACAGGATCGACAGGCCAATCGCGTCGGCGTCCTCCTGCAGCGCGGCCGAGACAATCTGTTCCGGGGTCTGATGGAGCCCGGTATAGATGACCTCGACACCAGCGTCTCGAAGCGCGCGCGCAACGACCTTCGCGCCGCGGTCATGGCCGTCCAGGCCGGGCTTGGCGATGACTACCCGGATGCTGCTCATGGGAACCTCCCACGGTCAGGGTAACCGGGTCGCAGCGGATCCTGGCAGCCCCGGTGGGCAATATCACGCGCCGCCGATAGCGCTGACCAGCGCTTCGATGTACCGGTCAAGCTGGCTTCCGTCAGCGTCGTAACTGGGATTCACCTCGGTCAGCACGAGCGCGGCGCGCGAGGGGTGGTCGGCGAGCAGCGCGCGCAGGCACGACGTCACCGCGGTCAGCGTGACGCCGGAGTTGTAGTGAGGGAAGTTGCCGAGCGGCAGGTCGCCGGAGTCGACCACGTCCACGTCGAAGTGGACCACGATGGACTGGCTCGCGCTGCGGAGCACCGCCAGCGCCTCGGACGCCGCGGCACTCGGGTCCATCATGAACCGCGGACCCTCGATGTAGCGGACGCCCGCGCCGGAGAGGAACTCGCGGCCGACGTCGGTGATCTCCCGCGGGTCGAGGCCCAGCAGTACCAGGCGGGCGGGATCGAGCAGCGGCGTTGCACCGGCCAGACCCGCCAGCTCCGGCTCCCCGTGGCCGAGCAGATGCCAGATGCCGGCGGCGTCCAGGATTCCCGAGGCGTCGCCAGACAAGTCGCCGAGGTCGGCATCGGCGTCCACGTACGCGAGGCCTACAGCAGGGAGGACACGGTGCAGTCCGGCGACGACGCCGAGGGTAATCGTGCAATCGCCGCCCACCACCAGGGCTCGATGACCAGACCGCGCGACGGACTCCACGGCCTGTGCAACCTCACGGGCGACGCGCACGACCGAGGCCAGGTTTCTGGCGCGTGGGTGCACGTGATCGACCGCGAATGGGGCGCCGGGCAGGTCGCCCGCGTCCGTGATGCCCACGCCGGCCGCTCGCAGCCGTTCGAGAAGCCCGGCCGCCCGCAGCGCGGCGGGGGCGCGATCCTGACCCGCGTGATGCGCGCCCGCACTCGTCGGTACGCCGATCAGAACCCAGTCGCCCGGTTCCTCGCGGGCCCGCGACGGTCCGTCACTCATGGCCTCTCCTTCTCCGGTGAGCTCACCACGCTGGTGCCATGCTGGCGACATGGCCGATTACCTGATCATGCCGCCTGGTGCCGGGGAGCGGCTCACGGTCCGCGGCAGCACACTTGAGTTCAAGGCGGTCGCGGCGACGACTAACGGCGCCTTCTCGCTGCACGAGCGGCACATCCCGGCGGGCGGGCGCAGGCCGCCAGCACACATCCACCCGGACCGGGCGGAGGCATTCTGGGTGCTGGACGGCGAGGCCGAGTTCGAGCTCGACGGCGACCTCAGGCGGGCGGCGGCCGGCAGCTTCGTCCTGGTGCCGGGCGGGGTAGCACACACCTTCGGCGCGACTGCCACCACCGCGGCACGCGTGCTGGTGCTGCACGCACCGGCGCTGGACGAGTACTTCCGGGACCTGGCCGAACTGTGGTCCCGCGCCGAGCCGCCCGCGCGGGAGGTCGAGCTGGATCTCATGCGCCGCCACGGCATGAGCCCGCTCTAGCTCTCCGGCCATCCCGGCGCTACCGTTCCCGCCGCGACGATCAAACCGCGTGAGCGCACCGGCCCCGGCGGCCCCGTTCCGTTCTTCTAGATTTTCTCGATTGGCGCGTACCTCAGCACCAGGTGCTTCACCCCGTAGTCGCCGCCGAAGTCGATCTTCGCCTCCGGGTCGTCGCCGCGACCTTCCACCGAGAGCACGGTGCCGAGGCCGTAGGAGTCGTGGTTCACCCGGTCACCCGGCTGCAGCGACGGGACCGGCCGATTGCCGATCACGCGCACTCCCGGCCGGCTGGCCAGTCGCTCCGAGGCCGGCTGAGCGATGGCCGACTCGTCCCGTCGCCACTCGATCAGGCTCGCCGGGATGTCGCTCAAGAACCTCGACTGCTTGTGCCAGCTGGGCCGGCCGAACCAGGTACGCGCCGCTGCCCTGGTCATGTACAGGAGCTTCATCGCCCTGGTGATGCCGACATAGGCGAGCCGCCGCTCCTCGGCGAGCTCGCGCTCGTCGCCCATGGACCGCTCGTGCGGGAAGACGTTCTCCTCCAGCCCGGTCAGGAAGACGACCGGGAATTCCAGGCCTTTCGCCGTATGCAGCGTCATCAGCGTGACCATGCCGCCGTGCTGCTCGCCCTCCGGGATCTCGTCGGCGTCAGCGACCAGCGATACCTGCTCGAGGAACTCGGCCAGCGTTCCGCCAGGGAAGCGGGAGTCGAACTCCCTGGCCACCGACACCAGCTCGGTGAGGTTCTCGATCCGGCTCGCATCCTGCAGGTCTGATGAAGCCTGCAGCTCGGCCACGTAGCCGGTCCGGTCCAGCACCGCCTCGGTCAGGTCACCGACCGGGGTGCCCGCCTCCGACATCGACCGGAGGTCACCGATCAGCTCGTTGAACCCCGCGATGGCCCGCGCGGACCGCGCGGCCAGTCCGGGTACGTCGTCGGGACGCAGCAGCGCCCGCGCAAAGGTGATCTTGTCGCGGTTCGCCAGCGCGGCGACGTACTCCTCGGCACGGTCGCCGATACCGCGCCGCGGCGTGTTGAGGACGCGCCGCAGTGAGACCTCGTCGTCGGGATTGGCGACCAGCCGCAGGTAGGCAAGCAGGTCGCGGACCTCACGCCGCTCGTAAAACCGGACGCCGCCGACCACCTTGTAGGGAAGCCCGGACCGGATGAACACTTCCTCGAATACCCGGGACTGCGCGTTGGTCCGGTAGAAGACGGCCACCTGGCCCGGCGCGGCCTCGCCCGCGTCGGACAGCCGGTCGACCTCCTCGGCGACGAAGGCCGCCTCGTCGTGCTCGCTGTCGGCGACGTAGCCGGTGATCTTCGCGCCGTCACCGGCGTCTGACCACAGGTTCTTCGGGATCCGGCCGGGATTGCGGGACACGACCGCGTTGGCCGCGGCGAGGATGTTCTGGGTGGAGCGGTAGTTCTGCTCGAGCAGAATCACCCGGGCACCGGCGAAGTCGCGCTCGAACTCCTCGATGTTCCTGATGGTCGCGCCGCGGAAGGCATAGATCGACTGGTCGGCGTCGCCGACGACGACAAGCTCGGCCGGGTGCTCCCCGCCGGCCCCCGCGAGCTCGCGGACCAGGACGTACTGGGCGTGGTTGGTGTCCTGGTACTCGTCCACCAGCACGTGCCGGAATCGCTCGTGGTACTCAGCAGCCAGGTCCGGAAAAGCCTGCAGCAGGTTGACCGTCACCATGATCAGGTCGTCGAAGTCCATCGCGCCGGATGCAACCAGCCGCCGCTGGTACTCCGCGTACGCCTCGCCCAGCGTCTTCTGCCGGTAGCCCGTCGCCCTGGCCAGCACGGTCTCGTAGTCGATCAGCTCGTTCTTGAGGCCAGAGACCTGATCGGCCATGGCTCTCGGCGGGTGCAGCCTGGTGTCCAGTTCCAGCTCGCGGCAGACCATGGCCATCAGCCGCTGCGAGTCAGCCTGGTCATAGATCGAGAAGCTGGAGGGGTAGCCGAACCGGCGGGCCTCGCGGCGCAGAATCCGCACGCACGCGGAGTGGAAGGTCAGTACCCACATGGACCGCCCGCGCGCGCCCGTCAGCATCGCTGCCCTGCCCGCCATTTCCCCGGCTGCCTTGTTCGTGAAGGTGATGGCGAGAATCTGGCTGGGGGTGACGTCCCGCTCCGCCAGCAGGTAGGCGATCCGGTGCGTGAGCACCCGGGTCTTGCCCGAGCCGGCCCCGGCAATGATCAGCAGCGGGCTGCCCGTGTGCATCACGGCAGCCCGCTGCTGCGGATTCAGCCCGTCCAGGAGCGAGTCGACAACCAGCGCGGTCACGAGCCCAAGCCTAGGCGCTGGCGCCGACAGCTCGCCTGCGCTGGCACGGAGCCGGCGCGGGCAATCTCAAGATCCGGCTTACTTGTCCGGGACGAGCGTCGGGGTGGACCGGGTGAGCGTCTCCTTGCGGAAGAACGCCGGATGCACGACTCGCATGTAGATGAAAAGCGCCAGGCCAGCCACCCATGAGAAGAACACGATCACGAACACGCCGCCGATCTGCCAGTGCAGGCCGGGCACCGTCCAGCTGGTGTAGGACGCCGAGTACGCGCTGTTGACGTCGTAGTCCTGATACAGACTCCAGCCCCCCAGGAACCACAAGATGGCGCCGCCGAGGAAAGGCAGGATGCCCTGCATCCACAGGTTGCGGGCGCTGCTGGTCAGGTTCCTGCGGTAATACCAGGCACAGGTGAAGCCGGTCAGCCCGTAGTACGTGGCGATGAACACGCCACAGCTCGTCACGGCGTCACCGATGACCTGGCCCTTAGACGCGTAGTTGAACAGCGCGTACAGGATGGCGGAGATGCCGCCCATGACCAAGGTGGAGACGGTCGGCGTCAGGTACTTCGGGTGGATCCGGGCGAACGAGCGCGGCAGCGCCCTGTAGGTCGCCATCGACAACGTGGTCCTCGCGGTTGGCAGGATCGTCGTCTGGGTCGACGCGGCGGCCGAGGACAGCACCATGATCAGCAACAGCCGGAAGAACACGTTCCCCAGCGTCCCCGAGCCGAACACGGCGTGGCCGAGCACTGAAAGTACGTCGCCGGAGTTGTTCGGGTTGGCCAGGCCAATGCCCTTGGTGCCGATGCCGGCAAACGACTGCGCTCCGAAGATCGCGATGGCGTAGGTGACAACGAGAATGATCGTCGACAGGATGGCCGCCCGGCCAGGGGTCTTGTTCGGGTTCTTGGTCTCCTCGTTGATCGAGAGCGCGGTATCCCAGCCCCAGTAGATGAACACCATGAGTATCAGGCCGGACGCGAAAGCTCCGAAGGGCAGGCCCGCCGGGCTGAGCCAGGACCAGGTCGGGTGGATCGACTCCGCCGGGTGGTTGCCGGTACCGACCCGGACGAGCGCCACCACCGACAGGACCATCAGCATCGTGATCTCGATGGATAGCAGTGCCTTCTGGAAGTTCGCGGATACCTCGATGCCGCGATAACAGATATAGGTCATGAAGACGATCCAGCCGACGCCGGTCAGCAGCACCCAGCCGCTCGCCGGGTTCGTACCGATGCCGTTGGCGCCGAACAGCAGGAAGATGTACTGCCCGGCCACCTGGGCGAGGCTCGCCATGACCAGGACGTCGGCGACGACGATGGCCCAGCCGCAGGCCCAGCCGGTCTTGGGTCCGAACGCCCGCGCCCCCCACGTGAAGGTGGTGCCGCAGTCCGGGTCGGCCTTGTTCAGCTCGCTGTAGCCGATCGACGTCAGGATCATCGGCACGAAGGCCGCGATCGCGACCAGCGGCGATTTCAGGCCGACGGCAAGCACGATGAAGCCCAGGGTCGCGGCCAGGCTGTAGGCAGGCGCGACCGAGGCGGTCGCGATGACCGTGCTGGAAATCAGGCCAATTGCACCGGACTTCAGGCCCTTGTTGACCTGCTCCTCCGTGTGCACGGTCGGCTGAGCGGTAGCCATCGCGATCCCTCCCCTGCCTCGTGGCCAACTGGCGTCACGTGTTGTTAAGGCGCCGCGCCGGCGCGAGTCCGATGAGGATAAGGTACAGCGTCTGGTTCAGACGGCTGAGGCCAACGGTTCTAGCACGAATTGACAGCTAAGGCAACGATTTCAGTAGTATCGCGCCCAAATCGCGACTAGACCCGTCGGTTGCTCGTCGGCCCCCGATGTCTAGTATCTCTGTGTGCGCATCTTGTTGGTAGGCGCTGGCGGCGTCGGCACGGCATTCGCCAGGATCGCAGCCCGCCGCCCGTTCGCCGAGCTGATCATCGCTGACTACAACCTCGGCCGAGCCCAGCAGGCGGCGGCGGCGAAGGATTCCTACACTGCCGTGCAGCTTGACGCCAGGGACGAGGCGGCAACCGCAGCGCTGCTCGCCGAGCAACGGTGCGACGTGCTGATGAACGCCACCGACCCGCGGTTTGTCATGCCCCTGTTCCGGGCGGCCCTCGCTGCCGGGGTGCACTACCTGGACATGGCCATGTCGCTGTCGCAGCCGCATCCGCTCGAGCCGTACGCCAAAACGGGCGTCATGCTCGGCGACGAGCAGTTCGCCATGGCCGGGCGGTGGGAGCAGTCCGGCAAGCTGGCGCTCGCCGGGATGGGCGTCGAGCCCGGCCTGTCCGACGTCTTCGCCCGGTACGCCACCGACGAGCTGTTCAGCGATATCACCGAGGTCGGCATCCGGGACGGCGCCAACCTGGCCGTCGCAGGTTACGACTTCGCGCCGACGTTCTCTAT
Organism: uncultured Actinomycetota bacterium; assembly: GCA_963718765.1. Lineage (GTDB taxonomy): Bacteria > Actinomycetota > Actinomycetes > Streptosporangiales > Streptosporangiaceae > JAJYUU01. The sequence continues at coordinate 408,929 of CAVQZV010000008.1, read as the reverse complement.
CTGGACCACGATCGAGGAATGCCTGAATCCGCCGGTGATCTGGGAGTCGGGCCGGGGCTGGTTCACGACCGAGCCGTTCAGCGAGCCAGAGACCTTCACCTTCCCCGAGGGAATCGGCGCGGTTGAGTGCGTCAACGTTGAGCACGAGGAGGTCCTCCTGGTGCCGCGCTGGGTCGAGGCTGGCCGGGTTACGTTCAAGTACGGCCTCGGCGACGAGTTCATCGGGGTGCTGCAGACCCTGCACAAGCTCGGCCTGGACAAGACCGAGCCCGTTCGCGTGTACGGGCAGAGCGTGTCGCCGCGCGACCTGGTGGCTGCCTGCCTGCCCGACCCGGCCACCCTGGGCGACAGAATGTCAGGCCTCACCTGCGCGGGGACCTGGGTCACCGGAACCGGCAAGGACGGCAGGCCCCGTGAGGTGTATCTCTACAACGTGGCCGACAACGCGCAGACCATGGCCGAGTACGGGTCGCAGGCAGTGGTCTGGCAGACCGCCGTCAACCCGGTTGTCGCGCTCGAGCTCATCGACTCGGGAGCCTGGTCCGGGGCCGGTGTGCTCGGCCCGGAAGCCCTGCCCGCACGGCCGTTCCTCGAACTGCTCGAAGACTACGGCGCACCGTGGGTGTGCGAGGAACGCCAGCCAGCTCATTCCTAACCGCATAACCCGCCCGACCGGAACGGAGTCCCTCGTGGCTAATGATCTTCAGAACTTCGTCGGCGGCCAGTGGACCGACCTGGCGTATGACAAGCGAGCCGACCTGATCGACCCGAGCATCGGTGAAGTCTTCGCCACCGCGCCGGTGTCGGGCGCGGACGAGGTGAACGCCGCGGTCGCATCCGCCGCCGAGGCCTTCCCCGGCTGGCGGGACGCGACTCCGGCCGAGCGCAGCCTCGCACTGCTGCGGATCGCCGACGCACTGGAAGCCCGGGCCGACGAGTTCGTCAAGGCCGAGTCGCAGAACACCGGCAAGCCGATCGCGCTGACCGCCTCGGAGGAGATCCCGCCGATGGTGGACCAGATCCGGTTCTTCGCGGGCGCCGCGAGGATGCTCGAGGGCCGCTCCGCCGGCGAGTACATGTCCGGGTTCACCTCGTTCATCCGGCGCGAGCCGATCGGGGTCTGCGCCGCGGTGACGCCGTGGAACTACCCGATGATGATGGCGGTCTGGAAATGGGCGCCCGCCCTGGCGGCCGGCAACACCATGGTGCTGAAGCCGTCTGACACGACACCGGTGACAACGCTCCTGATGGCGGAGCTGATCAGCGAGTTCGTACCGCCGGGAGTGCTCAACGTGGTCTGCGGCGACCGAGACACTGGCCGTCATCTGGTGTCGCACAAGGTGCCCCAGATGGTGTCGATCACCGGCAGCGTCCGGGCCGGCAAGGAAGTGGCCGCGGCGGCCGCAGAGAACCTCAAGCGGGTGCACCTGGAACTCGGCGGCAAGGCGCCCGTCATCGTGTTCGACGACGCTGACCCGGCGAAGGCCGCCGAGGCCATCGCGATCGCCGGGTACTTCAACGCCGGACAGGACTGCACTGCTGCCACCAGGGTGCTGGCTGGCCCGCGCATCCACGCGGACTTTGCCGCCGCCCTGGCTGAGCAGGCGAATGCCCAGGTGACAGCCGGACCAGACAACCCCGACGCCGCTTACGGCCCGCTCAACAACGCCAATCAGCTCGAGCGGGTGTCCGGCTTCGTCTCCCGGCTGCCTGACCATGCCCGGATGCTGGCTGGCGGCAGCCGGGTCGGTGAGAAGGGCTACTTCTACGCCGCCAGCGTGGTCGACGGGCTCCACCAGGACGACGAGATCATCCAGAACGAGGTGTTCGGCCCGGTCATCACCGTCCAGCAGTTCAGCGACGAAGACGAGGCGCTGCGCTGGGCCAACGGGACCGAGTACGGCCTCGCGTCGTCGGTGTGGACGTCGGATCACGGCCGGGCGATGCGGATGGCGCGGTCACTCGACTTCGGCTGCGTGTGGATCAACACCCACATCCCGCTGGTGGCCGAGATGCCGCATGGCGGGTTCAAGCACTCCGGGTACGGCAAGGACCTGTCGATGTACGGGTTCGAGGACTACACGCGGGTCAAGCACGTGATGTCGTCGCTGGACTGACCCGGCCTCTCATGACGTACCGGTAGCTGGTTTCCAGAATCTGTTGCAACAGTCCTGGGATGATCTTGTTCCGGGTGGCGCGGGTTCTGGAGGTCTGGTGCCTGGTGCGAGGTTAACCATTGAGGAGCGCGAGGAGATCGCGCACTGGCTGGCGGTCGGGCATTCGGTGCGGCAGATCGCGCTGCGAGTCGGCCGGTCGCCGTCGACGGTGTCGCGGGAGCTGGCCCGCAACGGATCGCCGTCGCCGCGCCGGTACCGGCCGTTCCCGGCGCATATCCGGGCGTGCGGGCGGGCGCGCCGCGGTAAGCCGCGCAAGCTGGCGGCCGGGCACGCCGCTGCGGGCGGTGGTGTGCGGCCTGCTGCGCCAGGACTACTCGCCGGGGCAGATCGCTGGCAGGCTGAGGCGTGACTTCCCGGCCGCCCGGAGCTGCAGGTGAGCCACGAGACGATCTACCAGGCGCTGTTCGTGCAGGGCAAGGGCAGCCTGCGCGCCGAGGTGGACGCTGCGCTGCGGTGCGGCCGGGCCCGCCGGCGGCCCCGGAACGCGCCGCGGCGGGCCGGCAACTCGCGGATCCACGGGATGGTCAGCATCAGCGAGCGGCCGGCCGAGGCCGCCGACCGGGCCGTGCCCGGCCACTGGGAAGGCGACCTGATCATCGGCGCCGGCGCCCAGTCGGCGGTCGCCACCCTGGCCGAGCGGACCACCCGGTTCTGCATGATCGTCGCCCTGCCCGGCGGCCGGCACGGCGCCGACGCGGTCGCCGGCGCCCTCGCCGCCACGATCACCACCCTGCCCGCCGGACTGCGCAAGTCCCTGACCTGGGACCAGGGCCGGGAGATGTCCCGCCACGCCGCGTTCACCATCGCCACCGGCGTCCAGGTCTACTTCGCCGACCCGCACTCCCCCTGGCAGCGCGGCACCAACGAGAACACCAACGGCCTGATCCGCTACTACCTGCCCAGGGGAACCGACCTGTCCGGCTGCACCCAGGACCAGCTCGACGCCATCGCCTGCAAGCTCAACACCCGGCCCCGCCGCACCCTCGGCTACGCCACGCCCGCCGAAGCCCTCAACGACTACCTCGTTGCAACAACCGCTTGACAACGGCGTATCTTCAGCGATTATCGCGCCCGAGTTACACCGGTTTGGCTCGCTGAAAACTCCAGGATGTCGACGGCATCCCCCGAACCGCTCGGACCGATCCCGATCGGCGAGCTGATCCCGGCTGGCTAGCGGCGGCGGGCGCGACGACGGCGCAGGCCGAACAGCACGAACAGGACCGCGATCAGCGCTGCCGCGGCCGGGACCGCTCGCTTGAGTACCGGCAGCCCCGCCACGTCCAGCAGGTCGAGTGCCTCGTTGTCGGGCGGATGCCAGGACGGAACCTCGGTCACCCGCTCGCGAGGCGGTGCCTCGGCCTCATCCGGTTCCTCGGTCCGGGACGGCCGCAGCGGCATGACGTCCGCGAGTCCCTCGCCCTGGCCACCCGTCGCCGAGTCTGCCTTCGTCTTCACCAGGGCTGCTGCATCGGCGAGTGCCAGCCCGCGCTCGGCCAGCCTGCTGCGGATATCAGCAACGGAGGCCGGGCCGACGCCGTCGATAGCGAGCAGCTGCTGCCCGCTTCGCCTGGTCAGGTCGCCCAGGGTCTGGAGACCGTCACGGCGCAGGCTGCTCCACGCCCGCATGTTGAGGTTCAGCACGTCAATGGGCAGCGCCTCCTCTGAAGCCGAGTCGGCTTCGGAGGACCCAGTGGACCCGGTGGGCTCGGCCGATGCATCGGCCGTGCTGTTCGCCGCCGGCTGGGCAGCCTCGGCGGTGCCCGCGGCCAGCATGGACGCCAGGTTGTCGGCAAAGATGCCGATCAGCTTGCCCCCTACTTCGTTCATCACGCCGCGGCCGAACTGGGCGGGCTTGCCGGTCACGTTGAGCGTGGTACGGACCGTCACCTTCGTCGAGTCACCGTCGGGCGTCATCTCCGAGCGCACCTTGGCCGACGCCGTGCCAGCGCCGCGGGTCTCCTTGCCCGAGGCTTCCAGCACGGCGACACCTGCGGCCTTGTCCTGCTCGATAAAGCGCGCGGTGCCCGCGTAGGTCATCTGGATCGGGCCGACCTTGACCTTGATCCGGCCCTTGATCTCGTCACCGTCAACGGAGTCGAGGGTGGCGCCCGGCATGCAGGGCGCCACCCGCTCGACATCCAGGAGCACATCCCACGCTCGCTCCGCCGTTACCGGGACCGAGAACGAGTGTTCCAGCTCCATCTATCAGACTCCTGCCGCTGCCTCCAGAGCTCGCCCGGTCAGCACCCGCGCGAGGTGGCGCCGGTAGTCCGGCTGCCCGTGCAGGTCCGCAGGCGGCTGAGTTCCCTCGGCCGCACCCGCCGCGGCTGCCTGCAGTGCCTCGGAACTGGCCTGCGCCCCGGACACAGCCGCCTCCACGGCCGCGGCCCTGACCGGGACCGAGCCCATGTTGGTCAACCCGACCCTGGCCTCGGCCACGTGGCCGTCGGAGCGCCGCACCAGAGCCGCGACGCCGACAATGGCCCACGCCTGCGCGGTCCGGTGGAACTTCTCATAACGATAGCCCCAGTCGCTCCCGAGCTTTGGCACCCGGACACCGGTGAGGATCTCACCCGGCCCGAGCGCCGTGGTCAGGTAGTCGACAAAGAAGTCGCCAGCGGGTATCTCCCGCTCCCCCGCCGGACCGCGGGCGACCAGTGTCGCGTTCAGCGCGAGCACGACCGCAGGCAGGTCACCGGCCGGGTCGGCGTGCGCGAGGGAGCCACCCAGGGTGCCGCGATGCCGCACCGCCGGGTCGGCGACCGTGCCCGCCGCCTCGGCTAGCAGACCGCAGTGCTGCGCGATCAGCGGATCGTGCACGAGCTGGTAGTGCGTGGTGCGTGCGCCGATCATCAGATGCGAGCCCGCGTCGCTGACACCGACGAGGTCGTCGAGCCCGCCGACGTCCACGAGCAGCGAGGGGTAGGCGAGCCGCAGCCGCAGCAGTGGTAGCAGGCTCTGGCCGCCAGCGATGACTTTGGCGTCGTCTCCGCCACCCGCCAGCGCCGTCACCGCATCGCCGACTGATGAGGGCCGGACGTAGTCGAATTTTGCCGGGATCACGCCGCACCTCCAGCACTGCCGCTTCCTGACGAGACGGCCCGCCACACCCGCTCGGGCGTGCAGGGCATCTCGACGTCCGACACACCGAACGGCCGGAGCGCGTCGATGATGGCGTTCACCACCGCCGGCGTTGACGCGATCGTGCCGGCCTCGCCGACTCCCTTGACACCGAGCCTGTTGTCAGCAGGGGACGATGTGCGCGCCGTCTGGTACGACGGCAGGTCTGCCGCCGACGGCACGAGATAGTCGGCCAGCGTCGTGGTGATCAGGTTGCCTGACTCGTCATAGACGCCTTCCTCATACAGGGCCTGGGCGATGCCCTGGGCGATGCCACCGTGGACCTGGCCCTCAACGATGAGCGGGTTCACCACCACCCCGACGTCGTCCACTGCGACGTAGGAGCGGATCTTCACGAACCCGGTCTCGGTGTCGACCTCGGTCGCGCACAGATGGGTGCCGTGCGGGAACGAGAAGTTGTCCGGGTCGTGGGTGTGGTCGGAATCGAGCGACGGCTCGACCCCGTCTGGCAGGCCGTGGGCCGCGAACGTGGCCAGCGCGACCTCCTGGATCGTCTTGCTCGCCTCCGGGTCACCGCGCACCGAGAACTTGCCAGCGGCAAACTCCAGGTCGTCGGCCGAGGCCTCCAGCATGGCGGCAGCGATCACCTTGGCCTTGGCGACCACTTTGTCGCACGCGCCGACCAGGGCCAGGCCGCCGACCGCCAGCGAACGCGAGCCGTAGGTGTCCATGCCCTTGGGCGAGACCTGCGTGTCGCCGTGCAGCACGCGGATGTCCTCGAACGGCACGCCCAGCTGGTCGGCCACGATCTGGCTCCACGCCGTCTCGTGCCCCTGGCCGTGCGCGCTGGACCCGGTGACGACCTCGACCTTCCCGGTCGGCAGCATCCGGATCGACGCGTGCTCCCAGCCGCCCGCTCCGTAGGACAGCGAGCCGAGCACCCGCGATGGTGCGAGCCCGCACATCTCGGTGAAGGTCGAGATGCCGATGCCGAGCCGGACCTTGTCGCCCCGGGCGTTGCGCTCGGCCTGCTCGGCGCGCAGCGCGTCATAGCCGAACAACTCCTTGGCCTTCGCGGTCGCCGCCTCGTAATTGCCCGAGTCGTACGTCAGTCCGGCGATCGTCGTGTACGGGAACTCCTCGTGCTTGATCCAGTTCCGCTCGCGCAGTTCCAGTGGCTCCATGCCGAGCTCATGAGCGAGCTCATCCACGATCCGCTCGATCGCGAACGTAGCTTCCGGCCGTCCGGCGCCACGGTAAGCGTCGGTCGGCATCTTCGTGGTGAACACCCCGGTGCACTTGAACGAGTACGCGTCCATCTTGTAGATCGCGTTGAACATGAACGCGCCGAGCAGCGGCACGCCCGGCGTGACCAGCATGAGGTAGGCGCCCATGTCCGCCAGCAGGTCCACCGACAGGCCGCGGATCCGGCCGTCGCGGTCAGCGGCGATCTTGATGTACTGCCACTGATCCCGGCCGTGGTGCACGGTGAGGTTGCCTTCGGTACGTGACTCGGTCCACTTCACCGACTTGCCGATCCGCCTGCTGACGAGGACCGCCAGCACTTCCTCGGCGGTGACCTGCAGCTTGGACCCGAATCCACCGCCGACGTCGGGGGCGATCACCCGGACGTTCTGCTCGGGGATCGCGAAGAACGCCGAGAGCGCAAACCTGAGGACGTGCGGGATTTGCGTTGCCGACCAGAGCGTCACCTCGTCCCCGATCCACTGACAGACAACGGAACGAGGTTCCATCGCGCACGGAATGAGCCGCTGCTGGCGGTAGGTGCGCTCGACTACCACCGGAGCATCACGGAAGGCGGCGTCGATGTCGCCGTTGCCGAACGTCCACTCGTAGCTCTTGTTGCCCGCCTCGTGCACCTTCGGCGAGCCCTCCTTCAGCGCCTCGCGCATGTCCAGCACGGGCGGCAGCGGCTCGTAGTCGACGTCGACGGCGGCGACCGCGTCTGCTGCTACATACCGGTCCCGCGCTACCACGACGGCGACCGCCTCGCCGACGTACCGCACCTCGTCGACAGCCATCGGCGGGTGCGGCGGTATCACGATGTCCTCGGTGACCGGCCACGCGCACGGCAGGCTGCCCTGCTCGGCAGCGAAGTCAGCGCCCGAGAACGCCGCCACGACGCCGGGTACGCCGCGTGCGCCGCTCAGGTCCACCCCGGTGATCTTCGCGTGCGCGAACGGGCTGCGCACGAACGCCATGTGCAGCATGCCGGGCAGCCTGATGTTGTCGGTCCAGTTGGTCTGGCCGGTGATGAGCCTCGCGTCCTCCTTGCGCAGCCGGGCTCTGCCGATCTCCGTTGCGGGCGCGTCCTGAACGGCGGTCATGCTCCCACCCCCGCCTCTGCGGCGCGCCGCACGGCGCGCACGATGTTCTCGTATCCGGTGCAGCGGCAGAGATTGCCCTCGAGCCCTTCCCTGATCTCCTGGTCGGTCGGGTGCGGATTGTCTCTGAGCAGGTCCGTGGCCGCCAAGATCATGCCCGGCGTGCAGTAGCCGCACTGCAGCGCGTGCTCGGTGTGGAACGCGCGCTGAACGGGATGCAGCTCACCATCAGCCAGGCCCTCGATCGTCGTGATGTCGGCCCCGTCCGCCTGAACGGAAAGGACGGCGCAGCTTTTCACCGAACGACCGTCCATCAGCACGGTGCAAGCACCGCAGTTTGAGGTATCGCAGCCGACCGGAGTGCCGGTCTTGCCAAGGACTTCCCTGAGGTAGTGGACAAGCAGCATGCGGGGTTCGACGTCATCGGAGTAATTGACGCCGTCGACTGTGACGTTAATGCGCGTCATGCAGTGACACCTCCGTGAACCAGCCTGAAATGCGATTCGGCGGCCTGGCCGGACGCGCTTGTAGCCAGATGCGGCGTGACCAGATGCGCCTCTGCCAAACCTAAGCCGACACGCCCCGCCGCACCAGACCCAGTCACCACGCTGGCCACGCCGCGTCGCCGCGGGGGTTCGGTGGGCGTCCCCCTGCTGGTAGCGGTCAGCCGGTTTCCAGCACCTGGAAAGCCTCGGCCAGGCTGCCATCCGGCAGGCCAGCCGCCGCCGCGGTGCTGGCCAGCCACCCGCGAAGCCTGCGCTCCAGCTCATCGGGGTCGCTGATCTGGCTCGCGTGACTGCGCAGTGCCGCGATCTTCCTGGCAAAGGTAACGGTGACGTCGACATAGTGGTTCGGCGTCAGGCCGCCGGAAATCCACACCTCGCGCACCGTCCAGGGCTCGAGGCTCTCCTCCGCCAGCAGTTCGGGAAACGCGAACGGGTTGCGCGAATCCGGGTAGACGGCGTCGAGTGCTGCCGAGCCGACGGCACGGTGGTCGGGATGACTGACGCCCAGCCGTGCGTAGTTGCGCTCGGGCGAGGGGCATACGACCCGCTCCGGGCGCACCTGCCGGATGACCCGGGCGAGGTCGCGCCGCAGCGACAGCGTCGGCTCGACCTGTCCGTCCTGATAGCCGAGGAAGCGCAGATCGTGCACGCCTACCTGCTTGGCCGCAGCTGTCTGCTCGGCCTGCCGGATGGTTACCATCTCGGGCCGGGAGACCGACCGATCGCTGCCCCCAGCCTCACCGCTGGTCACGATGCAGTAGCTGACCGACGCCCCGGCATCGGTCCAGCCGGCAATCGTGCCGGCGGAGCCAAAATCGACGTCGTCCGGGTGGGCCGCGATGATCAGGATGCGGGCCGGCGGGTCGGAGCGTTCCTCAGAGGGCATCTGTCGATCGTACGGCGGTAACCCGAGGGTTAAGGTTGACTGGTGGCCAGTTTCTCCGCAGATCGGGCATATGCCGAGGCGCTGGACGCTGCCGACCAGCTCTCGCACTTCCGGGACCGGTTCGTGCGGCCGAACTGGGACGACGTCACCTACCTCAACGGCAACTCACTCGGGCCGCTGCCGATCCGAACGCAGGCAAGGATTGCCGAGGTCATCGACCAGGAGTGGGGCATCGGGCTGGTCCGCTCCTGGGATCACTGGATTCAGCTGCCCCGGCAGGCCGGGGACATGGTCGCCGAGCACCTGCTCGGAGCCGAACCAGGGCAGGTGATCGTGTGCGACTCGGTCACCGTCAACCTGTACAAGCTCGCGTGGGCCGCACTCGACGCCCGGCCGGGCCGCACCGTCATCGTCACCGACGACGACAACTTTCCTACTGACCGGTACGTGCTCGCGGGCGTCGCCGCGCAGCGCGGCTGCGAACTACGACTGATCCACTCCGACATCGACGAGGGCGTGAGCGAGAAGGCGCTGGCCGAGGTGCTGGATGACCACGTCGCCCTCGTCGAGCTGTCGCATGTTGCATACCGCAGCGGGGCGCTTGCCGACATGGCCGGGCTGACAGCAGTGGCGCACGACGCGGGTGCCCTCACCCTCTGGGACTTGTGCCATTCGGTCGGCGCCGTGCCAGTCCAGCTCGACGCGGACGGAGCGGATCTGGCCGTCGGCTGCACCTACAAGTACCTCAACGGCGGCCCGGGCTCGCCGGCCTTCTTGTACGTGCGCGACGAACTGCAGCATCAGCTGCGGCAGCCGATCTGGGGCTGGTTCAGCCAGCGCGATCAGTTCGAGATGGGTCCGCGTTACGACCCTGCGCCGGGCATCACCTCGTTCCTGACCGGGACGCCCGACATCATCGGCGCGATCGCTGTTGAGGAGGGTGCCCGGCTCCTTGCAGAGGCGGGCCTGCCGCAGCTGCGGGCGAAGAGCGTAGCGCTGACCGAGTATGTGATCGCGCTGGCCGACGTGTGGCTCGCCGACCTTGACTTCGGGGTCGCCTCGTCTCGCAACCCCGACCGCCGCGGCGGGCACGTCAGTCTCCGGCACGACGATGCATGGCAGCTCACCCAGGCGCTGCTCCGCACCGGGGTCATCGCTGATTACCGGACGCCCGATCGCATTCGGCTGGCGCCCGCTCCCCTGTATACGTCGTTCACCCAGGTATGGGATGGCATGGACCGGCTCCGCGAGATCGCGGCGAGCAAGTCGTATGCCGACATTCCGGTCAGCCCATCCGGCTGAGCTGGCCAAACTGGTCACCAGCGTATGGACGGCGTATGCGAATGTCCTTAGCGTGTCATGAGTGCTTACTTACGGACTTGTCGATGCGGACTACTCAACACACCTGCGGACAGTCGCCGACCATTCCGACGGTCCCATTTACATGCTCAGCCTCACCAGATTTCGGCCCGGCTGCGGCCAGCTCTTTGGCCGAAGCGCCGGCCAGGATCCAGACAGCCAGTACATCCCGATTCCGCTGCTCTCCGCCGTCGAGGCCAGCTTGTGCTTCGTCGCGGACGTCGTCGCGGGTGCGGGCGGCTGGAACCGGATTGGGGTCATCCGGTACCCGACGCGGCGCGCGTTCCTCGAGCTAGGCGACCGCAGCGACACAAAGGAATGGAATGCGCGGAAGGAGGAGCGGGCGGAACGCATGATCATGCTCGGCCTGGTCCCGACCAGCAGTCTGCCCGTCGAGCACTCCCAGCGGGGCCTCCTCGAGGTCTGGCACGGGCCTGCCCCCGGGCCGATTGCTGCGGGAACGGCAGTGGAGTTCGAGGTCGAGGGCACCTTCCTCGGTGATGGCCGGCAGTGGACCGGGGCCCGGTACACGGCGATCGATCCGGGTACGGCGCTGCCACTAGACCCAGCTAGATTCGGCTACCTGGCCGTGCTCGTGGACCCGGTCATCGAGCGCTGGATCTGAAGGGGGTGCCGTGACCGACCTCGTCACTGTGCGCGATTCGCTCGAGCAGTGCTACGACGCCATCGAGTCCGTCTGCACGCGCCTGGACAGCGCGCAGTGGCAGACCCAGTCGCTGTGCCCGGACTGGACAGCACGAGACGTCGTGAGTCACCTCGGCATGATGGAGCGCGTCATGACCGGGTGGCTGCCCGGCAGCGCCGACGAAGCGGCGCCGCTGGACCGGATCGCGCCGTACCGGGCCGACGTAGCCGTGCTCGACGACAAGGCGTTCGCCGACCGCATCACCGCGATATTCACCGGGCGCCGCGGCGATCTGGCGAAGCTGACCGACGCCGATCTGGTCCTGCCGTCGTGGACTCCGATCGGGACGCGGACCTATGGGGGGTTCCTCGAGATCCGGATCTTCGACTTCTGGGTGCACGAGCGCGACATCACCACCCCGCTCAGCTGGCCCACTGACGACGCCGGTCCGCGCGCCGAGATCGCACTCGGCCAGGTCGAGAGCTCCATCGGCTACATCGTCGGCAAGAAGGTGGGCCTCCCCGACGGCACCAGCATCGTGTTCCACCTGACCGGCCCCACCCCCCGCGACATCTCGGTAGCAGTCGACGGCCGCGCCAGGAAGGTAGATAGCGTCGCGCATCCGACCGTGGAGCTGACGACCGACTCGACAACCTTCATCCAGCTGGCCGCCGGCCGTATCGACCCGCAACAGCAGATCGATAACGGAAGAGTGCGCTGGACAGGAGACAGTCAGCTAGGCGACCGGACAGCCCGCAACCTCCGCTTCACCATCTAGAGCTTGGCTGAGACGTTTTTGATCTTGGTCGGCTTTCTGCGGCATCATGAGCCTCCGTGTCATGCCCATTGACAAAAATTTCTTTTACGTAAAGACTGATTTTCGTCATGAGAGACGTCGTCTACCTCGACGAGATCGAGCAGGCTGAGGCCCTGCTCAAGCCGCAGCGGATCGAGGTGCTGCGGCGGCTAGCCGAGCCCCGGTCGTGCACCGAGGTGGCAGTCGATCTCGACCAGACCCCGCAGCGGGTCTACTACCACGTGAAGCGCCTGCTGGAGGCCGACCTGGTCCGCCAGGTGGCCGAGCGCCGGGTGCGCGGGATCCACGAGGGGATCTACCAGGCGGCCGGCCGGTCCTACTGGCTGTCCCCGGGCCTGGTCGGACGGATCGGGCTGCGCCAGACCCGCGACCGGCTCAGCCTGGGCTACCTGCTGGACCTGATGGAGGACGTGCAGGCGGACCTCGCCGCGCTCGACCTCACCCGGCCGGACCTGCCCTCGATCGGCGTGTCCGGGGACATCCGGGTGCGCCCAGAGCAGCGCGCGGCTTTCCTCGACGAACTGCAGCGGACGCTGCAGGACCTGTTCACCCGCTACGGCGGTTCCGAGGGCGACGCGTTCCGTCTGGCCGTCGCCTGCTATCCGAAGGGAGAACCCGATGACCGAGCCTGACCTGCGCCTGCGCGCGGTCGTTCCGGCCCCGCCCGACACCGTGTACGAGGCCTTGACCAACCCGGCCGCGCTGCGTGTCTGGCTGGCCGAGCACACCGACGTCGAGTTGCCCGGCAAGTACGAGTTCTGGGGCCGCTACACGCCGGACGGCGCCGGGCCGCACCAGCGGGTGCTGCACGTGGACGAGCGGACCATCCGGCTCGCCTGGACCGTCGACGGAGTCGAGACCACGGTGCAGTTTGAGCTGGCCGAGGACGAGGGCGGCACGCTGGTCACGCTGAGCCAGAGCGACCTGCCGAGCTTCCAGGACGTCCTGGCCGATAAGGCCGGTGCCCGCGGAGCGCTGCAGACGTTCTGGTCGCTGGCGATCGCGAACCTTGCGGACTACCTGTCCGGTCGTGAGCTGACCCCGAAGTGCGATTTCACGTCGGCCGAGATGCACGCATCAGTCGTGATCGACGCGTCACCGGAGCAGGTGTTCGACTCGATGATCCAGCCGGAGCAGTTCCGACGCTGGTTCGGCGCCAACGTGGACATTGAGCCTTATGTGGGCGGCCGCTTCGCGATGGGAGGGTTCGATCTGGACCCCGGCGGGGCAAAGTTCGTCGAGTTCGAACCGGGCCGCAAGGCGACCCTGCGGTTCGCCGACGGTATGACCGACAGCTGGGAGCTGGAAGGCTCGAACGGCAAGACCCGGCTCACCTTGGTGCAGAGCGGGTTCGACCCCGCCAACCCGCCGTACCCCGGCTGGGCCGGCTGGCTGGGCGGCATCGCCGCGCTGCGCCGCTACCACGAACTCCCGCAGTGGCGCTCGATCTGGCGCCAGATCGAGATCGCCGGGGTACCCGAGGGCATGTTCAGCAGCATCGACTCATGAGGTGAGAGCCTGCGGGGCCGATTCACTCCCATTCGATGGTCGCGGGAGGCTTCGAGGTGATGTCCAGAACGACCCGGTTGATCTCCGGCACTTCGTTAGTGATCCGCGTGGAGATGGCGCTCAGCACGTGGTCGGGCAGCCGCGCCCAGTCGGCCGTCATCGCATCCTCGCTGGTCACCGGCCGGATCACGACCGGGTAGCCGTAGCTGCGACCATCGCCTTGCACGCCGACAGACCGCACGTCAGCCAGCAGCACTACCGGGCACTGCCAGATCTGCCGGTCCAACCCTGCGGCTGACAGCTCGGCGCGGGCGATCGCGTCAGCGGCGGCCACGATGCGCAGCCGCTCCGCGGTGACCTCGCCGACGATCCGAATGGCCAGGCCCGGTCCTGGGAACGGCTGCCGCCACACGATCTCGTCCGGCAGCCCCAGCTGGCGGCCGACCTCGCGTACCTCGTCCTTGAACAGATCGCGCAGTGGCTCGACCAGCTTGAACGCAAGATCTTCGGGCAGCCCGCCCACGTTGTGGTGCGACTTGATGTTGGCCGTCCCGGTCCCGCCGCCCGATTCGACCACATCGGGGTAGAGCGTGCCCTGCACGAGGAACGTGGCCGCATCGCTGGCACCCGCGATCTCCCGCGCGGCCCGCTCGAACGCCCGGATGAACTCCCGGCCGATGATCTTGCGCTTCTCCTCCGGGTCGGCAACCCCGGCGAGGGCCGACAGGAAGCCCGCGGCCGCGTCGACGACAGTGAGGTCGACGCCGGTGGCGGCAACGAAGTCCTTTTCCACCTGCTCTGACTCGCCCGAGCGCAGCAGTCCGTGATCCACGAAGACGCAGGTCAGCCGCGATCCAATCGCCCGCTGGACCAGCGCAGCCGCCACCGCAGAGTCGACCCCGCCCGACAGGCCGCAGATCGCCGTGCCAGCACCGACCTGGGCGGCGATCCGCTCGGTCTGCTCCTCGACCACGCTGCGCATAGTCCACGTCGGCTGGCACCCGGCGGCGGTCAGGAAAGCCCGCAGCATGGCCATGCCGTGCTCTGTGTGCAGCACCTCGGGGTGGAACTGCATACCGTACAGCTGACGGCCGGGCGCCTCGGCCGCGGCGACCGGCGTGCCCACTGTGGTCGCGGTGACGGCGAACCCCGGCGGCGCCGCGGCACAGGTGTCGCCGTGCGACATCCAGACCCGCTGCTGGCGCGGCAGGCCGGCCAGGAGAATCCCCGCGGCATCGGCCGTGCGCAGGTCGGTCGCCCCGTACTCGCCCGTTCCGGTATGACGGACGTCACCGCCGAGGTCGCGGACCATGAGCTGGAAGCCGTAACAAATGCCCAGGACGGGCACACCGGAGGTCAGCAGGCCGGCGGGCGCGGGCGGCGCGCCGGACGCGTACACCGACGCCGGGCCGCCCGACAGGATGATCGCTGAGGGCCGCCGGGCCAGCATCTCCGCTGCCGTCATCGTGCTGGGCACAATCTGGGAGTAGACCCGACACTCCCGCACCCGTCGCGCGATGAGCTGCGCGTACTGGGCGCCGAAGTCCACCACCAGCACCGGTCCCGACTCCAGGCTGGCGTCGCCTGCGTGCTCCGGCAGGTTCATGCCTGAAGTCTAGGCGCGGGGCTGCATCTTCTTGGTTTCCTACTCCCACTCCTGCTGCGGCGGGCAGGGCAAGACGGCTCAGCAAACGCTGCGACGACCATCCGGAAATCCACAGGATCGGGCGCGACGATGGAGATGCAGGCTCGGGTGGCGATCACGGCACTGGGGCCTGAGCCTGCACCAAGCACCAAAAGGGGGTAGCGGCTGTGCGGGGCGCAGTCGCTGCCCCTGCCTGGTCAGCCTGCCCTTGCCTAGCCAGCCGGAGTCGCCGGCTCCTCGGCTGGCGTGACGGGGCTGACCAGCACCCGGGAAATCCGACGGCCGTCCAGCTGTGTCACCGTGAGCTTCCGGCCGGCCACCTCGGCCGACTCGCCGCCCTCCGGCAGGTGGCCGAGGGCAGCGAGCAGGTAGCCGGCCACCGTCTCGTACGGCCCCTCAGGGAGTACCAGCCCGGTCTGCTCGGCGAACTCGTCCAGGTTGAGCAGGCCGTCGACCTCCAGCTCGCCGCCCCGCAATTGACGCGCCCCGCCGCCGTCGGGGTCGTACTCGTCCTGGATGTCGCCGATCAGCTCCTCGACCAGGTCCTCCAGGGTCACGATGCCGGCCGTGCCGCCGTACTCGTCGACCACGATCGCCAGGTGCGCGCGGTCCCGGCGCATCTCCGACAGCGCTGACAGAACCATCTTGCTGATCGGCAGGAACTTGACGGGCCGGCATACTTCGCCGACGTGGCGCTGCTCGGCATCAGCGCGGCTGTCGAGCAGGTCGCGCGCATGCACAAAGCCGATGACGTCGTCGTAGGACTCCTGGTAGACGGGAAACCTCGAGTAGCGGGCGTGCTCGGCGATGTCGGCGGCCCCTTTCAGCGGCATGGCCGCTGGCAGGAACTCCACCTCCGTCCGGGGCACGAGGACCTCGCGGATCTGGCGCTTGCCCGCGTCGAAGACCTCGCTGACGATGTGCCGCTCGTCCGGGCTGAGGGCCTGGTGGCCAGCAACCAGGTCGCGCAGCTCTTCCTCGGTCATGACGCCGCGGGTCGTGGCCGGGTCGCCGCCGACCAGGCTCACGACCAGGTTCGTGCACCTGGACAGCACCCAGACGAGCGGCCTGGCCAGCGTGGCAAGCCGGTCGACTGCCGGCCCGGCGATCATTGACACGCGCTCGGCCCGCTGCAGCGCGATCCGTTTGGGCGCGAGCTCACCGAAGACCAGCGTGAAGAACGCGATGATGAGCGTGACGGCGAGCACCGCCAGCGGGTCGGCGACGGCGCGCGGCACGATCTTGCTCAGCTCGTCTCCGAGCCGGTTTGACAGCAGCGCGGCGCCGAAAGCGCCCGACAGCAGGGTTGCTACCGTGACCCCGATTTGAACCGACGACAGGAACCGGTTCGGGTCCTGGGCGAGCCGCGCGGTCCGCTGACCGCGCCTGCCGCGCCGGCTGAGCGAGCGCACCTGACCCTCGCGCAGCGACACCAGCGCCATTTCGGCAGCCGCGAAGAACCCACCGATCAAGATCACGGCAAGGACGAGGAGAATATCCCAGCCGACGCCATTCACGTCCGGATCCCGACCCTCGTCAACTTGGCTCGCGCGGCGCTGCCACCCCCGGCTAACAGCAGACCGCAGAGCTGCCCGGGGACGACCCCCGGCGCCCCGCGGGAGCCTGGCCGCGCGGTATTTGGAATAGTCTATGCAGTCTGCCCGCTCGGGCGGACCGTACTCGCCGCGCCCGGCCGGGCACTGGGCCCGGATACAACCCTTATAGCCGTATTCGGTGACCACGTGGAGGACACATGACTGGGGCCGGACTACGGGACGAGGCCGCTGCGATCGCCGGCGAGCTGACCGACCTCCGCCGCTCCATTCACGCCGAGCCGGAGGTCGGGCTCGATCTGCCCGCCACCCAGCGCAAGGTTGTCGAAGCTCTGCACGGGCTGCCGGTCGAGGTCACCCTAGGCCGAGAGCTCAGCTCGGTGACGGCCGTGCTGCGCGGCCGGCTGCCGGGTCCGGCGGTGCTGCTGCGAGCGGACATGGACGCGCTGCCGCTCACGGAGCGGTCCGGCGTGGCGTACGCATCCCGAATCTCAGGCGCCATGCACGCCTGCGGCCACGACCTGCATACCGCGATGCTGGCAGGCGCTGCCCGACTGCTATCGCGGCACCAGGAGGAGCTGGCAGGCAGCGTCGTGCTCATGTTCCAGCCGGGCGAGGAGTCCGCCGGCGGGGCCCGGAGCATGATCTCCGAAGGCGTCCTCGATGCGTCCGGCTCGCGCCCTGTTGCTGCGTATGCGCTGCACGTCGCCTCGTCGCTGCTGCCGCTGGGCCTTGTCGCCAGCCGGGCCGGGACGCTGATGGCCGCGGCGGACACCCTGGACGTCACCGTGCACGGCCGCGGGGGGCACGGCTCGCAGCCTCATCGCGCGGCCGACCCGGTGCCGGCCGCCTGCGAGATCGTGCTGGCCCTGCAGGCCATGGTGACCAGGCAGTTTGACATCTTCGACCCCGTGGTCGCGACGGTGGGCATGTTCCACGCCGGCACAGCCGACAACGTGATCCCCGACGAAGCCAGGTTCACCGCGACGGTGCGCTCGTTCTCCCCGGCCGCCAGGGCTGCCATCCAGCAAGCCGCGCCGAGACTGGCCAGGGACATCGCGACCGCGCACGGACTCACCGCCACCGCCGACTACCAGGACGGCTACCCGGTGACCGTCAACGACGCCGCCGAGCTGACGAACGCCGAGCAGGCAATCGAGAAGGTGCTCGGCGCCGGCCGGTTCATCACACTGCCGAACGCGATCCCCGGCTCGGAGGACTTCTCTTACGTGCTCGAGCAGGTGCCGGGCGCGTTCCTCATGCTCGGAGCCACGCCGCCGGATGCCGACGCCGCGACCGCTCCGTTCAACCACTCCAGTGAAGCCGTCTTCGACGACGCGGTGCTGGCGGACGGGGCGGCGCTGTACGCCGGCCTCGCGTTGCGACGGCTCAGCTCATGACTCTCAGAGCTCAGAGGCTGGCGACGTCCGCCTGCTTCGTACGGACCGCCTCGGCGGCCGCCCTCAGGGCGGTCAGCTCGGCGCTTGTCAGGTCGCGCTCGACTACGCGGTTCACGCCCGCAGCGCCGATCTCCGCCTCGACGCCCAGGTAGACACCGGAGATGCCGTACTCGCCGTCTACCCAGGTGCAGACCGGCATGGCCACGCCGGCATCCTCGGCCACCGCCCTCGCCATTCGCGCGGCAGCCGCAGACGGAGCGTAGTAAGCGGATCCGGTCTTCAGCAGCGCGACGATCTCGCCGCCGCCGTTGCGGGTCCGCTCCACCAGCTTGTCAATGTCCGCGGCTGGCAGCAGGTCGGCCAGCGGCTTGCCGTCCACTGAGCAGGCAGATGGCACCGGCACCATCGTGTCGCCGTGCGAGCCCAGCGTGAGCGTGGTGACCGAGCCCACCGGGACGCCGAGGCGCTCGGCTACGAAGTAGCTGAACCTGGCCGTGTCCAGCATGCCTGCCTGGCCAATGACCCGGCTGGCCGGGAAGCCGGACACCTTCGCAGCGAGCGCCGTCATCTCGTCCAGCGGATTGGATACCACGATCAGCACAGCTTCTGGCGCGTGCTTCACGACCTGCTCAGTCACGCTCCTGACGATCTTGGCGTTGACGCCGATGAGATCCATCCGGCTCATGCCGGGCTTGCGCGGCAGGCCGGCAGTGATCACCACGATGTTCGAGCCGGCGATCACCTCGTAGCCCTCGCCGGCCCCGCCAGTCGTCTGACCGGTGACCCTTGTCTCGAATCCCT
Organism: uncultured Actinomycetota bacterium; assembly: GCA_963718765.1. Taxonomy (GTDB): domain Bacteria; phylum Actinomycetota; class Actinomycetes; order Streptosporangiales; family Streptosporangiaceae; genus JAJYUU01. The sequence continues at coordinate 390,204 of CAVQZV010000008.1, read as the reverse complement.
CGACCGGGCGCGACTGGTTCATGTCGAGCGCGAGGCCTTCCGGCTTGCCCTCGACGATGTCCGTCAGTACGACCTCGTCGAAGATGTCGTACTCGGCCAGGCGCTGCGCGGTCGTCGACCCGTAGAACCCGGCGCCGACAACCGTTACCTTCCCAGTGCGGGCCATCTGTGTAGTCTCCTTCGGGCTGAGGTCAGGACGCGGCCATGGCAGCGCGCAGGTTGGAGTCCAGCGCCGCCAGGAACTCCTCTGTCGTGAGGTACGGGGTCGCGCCGCCCACGAGCAGCGCCAGGTCCTTGGTCATCTTCCCGCTCTCCACGGTCTCGATGCACACGCGCTCCAGCAAGTCGGCGAACGCGGTCACCTCGGGCGTGCCGTCCAGCTTGCCGCGGTGCGCAAGCCCTCGCGTCCAGGCGAAGATCGACGCGATGGGGTTCGTCGACGTGGGCTTGCCCTGCTGATGCTGACGGTAGTGCCGGGTCACGGTGCCATGCGCCGCTTCAGCCTCGACGGTCCGGCCGTCCGGGGTCATCAGCACGCTGGTCATCAGCCCGAGCGAGCCGTAGCCCTGCGCGACAATGTCGGATTCCACGTCGCCGTCGTAGTTCTTGCACGCCCAGACGACGCCGCCGTTGCCCTTGATTACCTGGGCCACCATGTCGTCGATGAGCCGGTGCTGGTAGAAGATCCCGCACGCCTCGAACTCGGCCTTGAACTCGCTCTCGAAGACCTCGGCGAAGATGTCCTTGAACCGGCCGTCGTAGGCCTTGAGGATCGTGTTCTTGGTCGACAGGTACAGCGGGTAGCCGCGAGAGAGCGCATACCGCATGCTCGCCCGGGCGAAGTCGCGGATGGAGTCGTCGAAGTTGTACATCGCCATCGCGACTCCGCTGCCGGGGAAAACGGCCACCTCGTATTCGTTGCGCTCGCCACCCGAGGCCGGAGCAAACGAGATGTGCACCGTGCCGGGCTCGGACACCACGAAGTCGGTCGCCCGGTACTGGTCACCGTGGGCATGCCGTCCGATCACGATGGGCTGCGTCCAGCCGGGCACAAATCGCGGAATGCTCGCGATGACAATGGGCTCGCGGAAGATTACTCCGCCCAGGATGTTGCGGATCGTCCCGTTCGGCGATTTCCACATCTTCTTGAGGCCAAACTCGGTGACCCGGTCTTCGTCCGGGGTGATCGTGGCGCACTTGACACCGACCCCATGCCGCTTGATCGCCTCGGCCGCGTCGATGGTCACCTGGTCGTCCGTCGCATCCCTGTTCTGGATCGACAGGTCGTAATACTCAAGATTGATATCGAGATAGGGCAAGATCAGCTGGTCCTTAATGAACTGCCAGATAATCCTCGTCATCTCGTCACCGTCGAGCTCCACGACGGGGTTCACTACCTTGATCTTGGACATGCCGTTTGCGCTTCCCTTCATCAGCCCGGCCTGCCGGCTCTCATGAGCCAGGCACCTTCGCGATCAGGCCGGCAATCAACAAACCCGCGCCGAGCGTCGCGAGCACTGCGGCGTCAACGAGGCGCCGCCGCGAGGAGAGCATCCCCACCTTGCCGTCGGGCAGCACCAGCCTGGCCAGCGCGCCCGCCAGCAGCGCGCCGGCCATAACCAACGTACCGCCCCGGACGGCCAGGCCACCGGTGCGGATGGTGGCCAGACCCACCACGACCCCAGCGAGCACGATCCCGTACGGTAGCTGCGCCGCCAGCCGCTTAACTCCGGGGGATGACCCTCCGAATCCGGCCGCGCGTTGCTGAGTGCTGCTGTCACGCGCCCGGTCCTGCCGGGTCATCGCCTTCGCGGAGTGCTTCACCGGGCACCGAGCGGCACCCAGTGCTGGCTGCGCTCCCCGATGTACTCGCTGTCCGGTCGGATGAGCCGGTTGTCGGCGTGCTGCTCGATGACGTGCGCGGTCCACCCGGCCATCCGGCTGGCCGAGAACACCGGAGTGAACAGGTCGGTCGGGATGCCGAGGTAGTGATAGACGGTGGCGGCGAAGAAGTCCACGTTCGGGTACAGGCCCTTCTGGGCCAGCACGACCTCCTCCATCCGCCGTGACATCTGGTAGTACGTGTCGTCGCCGGATGCGGCGGCGAGTTCCGCTGACATTCGGCGCAGGTGGGTGGCCCGGGGGTCCTCGGTCTTGTACACCCGGTGACCGAAGCCCATGATCTTCTCGCCCTGCGCGAGCCGTTCGGTCACCGAGCGGGTGACCGCAGCCCGCGGGTCACCGCCGGCCTGCCTGATCGCGATGAGACCGAGCATGACCTGCTCGTTGGCACCGCCGTGCAGCGGCCCGGACAGGGTGCCGAGCGCGGCGACAACCGCCGAGTGCATGTCGGCCAGCGTTGCCGCGCACACCCGCGCGGCGAATGTGGAGGCGTTCATGGTGTGGTCGGCGTGCAGCACCAGGCATGTGTCGAGGATCTCAGCGGCCCGCGCCGTCGGGGCGCTGCCGGACAGTTGCAGGAGGAAATTTGCGGCGGTGCCGAGGCCGGGGTCTGCATCGGGCGGCGCCCGATCCTCCCGCGCAGCGTGGTAAGCGGCGATGAGCACCGGCTGCTGCGCGGTGAGTCTGGCCGCTTTCCGCTGGTTGGCCGCTGGCTCGTTCGACCCGGTGTCCGGATCGTCGGCACTGCCGAGCGAAACCAGGCTGCGCAGCGCCTCCATGGGGCGCTGATGGCGCGCAACACCACCGAGGATGCCAGCCGCCAGCGTTCCGATGCGACGGCCGGTGGCCAGCTCAGCGCGGAAGCTAGCCAGCTCTGCCGCAGTTGGCGGCCCGCCGCGCTGCAGCAGGTACGCGATTTCCTCGAAGCTGGCGACGCCCGCGAGGTCGTTGATGTCGTAACCGCGATACGACAGCCGGCCCGCCTGGCCGTCGATATCGCTGAGCGCGGTAGACGCGGCAACGACATCGGCCAGGCCCCTGGCCGGCACGCGCGCCATCGTCCCTCCTAGCTGAGCGCGGGGTTTCCGGGGTCATCCCCGCGGCCAACGACGCCAGGGCGAGGTGCTCACGAGTTATCCCGTGCCAACACCGCCCGCTCGGAAGTCTAGCTGCGCGGTCCGGCCGATCGGACTCGACTCTGCCGGTACGAGCACCGGCTCTGCCGGAACGAGCATCGGCTCTGCGGAACGAGCACCGGCTGTGCCGGAACGAGCACCGGCTCTGCCGGCATGAGCACCGGCTCTGCCGGCATGAGCACCGGCTCTGCCGACATGAGCAGAGCCAGGGCTGGGTAACCCAGAGGTAATACTCAGCTAACTGACCGGTCATCGAGCCAGGAGCACCATGGATACCCCCCACCTGCAGATCGAGAGCACCGGCGCTATCGTCTGGCTCCGGCCCGAGGTCACGACCGTCGGGCGGGGGCAGTCCGTGGACATCTGCCTCGACGACCCGAGTGTCTCCAAGCTGCACGCGGAGATCATTCGTCGCGGTACTTACGCCTACGTGAGCGACCTGGGATTATCACGGCACGGCACCCGCGTCAACGGCAAGGTGGTGGCGCAGCGGCTGCTGGAGAACGCCGACGTCATCTCCTTTGGCGTGCAGCGCTGCCGCGTCGGCGGGCTGCCGGCCGAGGACGCCCTGCCCGAGTCTGACCCGAGCCGGTCGGCGACCCCGGAGCTGACCCGCCGGGAACTGGACGTGGTCGCGGCGCTGTGCAAGCCAGCGCTCAGCGAGGACGCGTTCGTGACACCCGCGACCGCGCGCGACATCGCTGCCGACCTCGTCGTGACAGAGGCGGCCGTGAAGCAGCACCTGCTCCGGCTGTACCAGAAGCTGCGGATCGCTGAGGGTCCGAACCGCCGGGTCAGGCTCGCTAACGAAGTGATTGCGCGCGGGCTGGTCCGGCCGCTGCCGGTCGCGATCCGGCCGCCGCGGCGGCTCGGCAGCCCGCCCACGGTGGCGCGTGACGTCGCGGCGGATGGCGTGCCGCTGGCCGGCTGACCTACAGGCTGGGGTTCTTGGGGTCGTCCCCCGGATGCAGCCGCGAGGTTCCCTGCGGTGCAGCCGCGTGTCAGGGGAACTGGCTGCCCAGCCAGTGCCAGACGTGCCTGCCGACGTCCGCGACGTTCACGAACGCCGGGTGCCCGGTCGCCGCGCCATGCAGCTGGTTGCCGAGCTGCGCGTCCGGCCAGTAGCCGGGCGCAAGCGTGAGCACGGCGCCGACCAGCGCGACGGCGACGGCGGCAATCCCGACCGTGCCGAGCAACGCGGCGGGGGCCGAGCGGGTGACGCGGCCGAAGAACTTGCTGAGCGGGCGGCGGCACGCCGCCGAGCCGGGTCCGAGGCAGTAGCACGCCAGCAGGGCGCCGGCTGCGTAGCTCATATCTCGGGGCAGCTCCGAGGTTCCGGTGGCGAGCACCGCGAGCACGGCCGCGACCGCAGCGCACAGCAGCGCCAGGGGAGACAGCAGGACGAATCTCAGTATCGAGCGCAGGATGGCCCAGGGATAGAACACAGTGGCCGACACCGCGTCGCCCCAGCCAGTGCCCGGCCGCCTCGGGTCTGCCCGGCGCCGGGTCAATCGGCCAGCGGTGAGGTCCGCCGCGCGGAGCAGGATGAGCGCGCCCAGCACGGCGGCCACCCCAGCGACGGGGAAGAGCACTCCGACGCAGATCATGCCCAGCATCGTCGCGAGCACCAGGAGTGGCCTGGGCCGAAGGGCTCGTGCGCCAGCCGCCCTGTCTGCCGAGCGCGCGGGTGAACCCGCCCGCGGCGCCGGTCCGGCGGGCTGATAGCTCACGGGCGGCAGGAGGTCGGCGTAGCTGTTCCTGCCGCGTACCGCGAGCGGCCTGGTGCCCGCGAGACCCGGCCCCATGGCGGGCACGACTGCCGCTGGCACAGCAGGAGCAGGCGGCAGCGTCAGGTTGGTGCCGTCGGGCACTGGCGGGAGGTCGAGTGATGTCTGCGCCAGCTGCCAGGGCGGCTGGTACGCCGATGGCGCACCCGCGAGCGCGGATCCGACCGGCACGGGCGCGGCGGGGCGCCGGCACGAGGGTCTCCGGGCTGAGTGCCGTGAGCCGTGTGGCCAGGTCGGCCGCGCTGGGCCGGCTGGCTGGATCCCTGGCCAGCCCGGCGAGAATGATCGGCCGCAGTGGCTCGGGCAGGGTGGCCAGATCGTGCTTGCCGTGCACGATGCGGTAGAAGATCGCCTGGAACTGACCGGTCCCGAACGGTGGCCGCCCGGTAGCCGCGTAGGCCAGGGTGGCCGCGAGGGAGTGCACGTCGGCGGCTGCGGTACTGTCGCCGCCCTCGATGACCTCGGGTGCCAGGTAGCCGGGTGTACCCATGAACATGCCCGTCATCGTGAGCCGGGTCGAATCCGGCGCCTGCGCGATGCCGAAGTCGATCACCACGGGCTCGCCGTCGCCGAGCATTACGTTCGCGGGCTTCAGGTCCCGGTGCACGACTCCGGCGGCGTGGATGGCAACCAGCGCAGCAGCCAGGCCGCACGCCAGCGACGCCAGCGGCGGCCCGGCCAGCGGGCCGTCGGCCGCTACCAGGTCCTCGAGAGTACGGCCAGCCGCGTACTGCGTGACGATGTAGGGCGGATCGCTGTCAACATCAGCGTCGAGTACCTCCGCGACGAACGGGCTGTGCACCCGCCGCATGGTGTCGACCTCTCGCGCGAGGCGCCGGCGGGCCGTCTCCTCTCCCGGCGCCCCCTGCCGCAGCACCTTGACGGCGACTGGCCGGTCGTCGGCGCCACTGGCCAGGTACACCATGCCCATGCCGCCCTCACCCAGCAGCTCGCGCAGCAGGTAAGGGCCCAGCATCTCCCCCGAGCGGGCGCTCATGGCTACAAGCGTACGGCGAGAGCGGGCAGCTGGCTCCTCCGTGCTTGCGGACTACTGACCGCCCGCCACCAGCCGCCTGAGCGCCTCCGCGGTGTCAGCGTTCTGCTCGGCGTGACTGACCAGCGCTTTCGCCAGCTCAGCAGCCCACTGCCCGACCGGGACGGTCTGCCGTGACAGCACGACGCCGCGGACCTCGCGGCAGACCTCCGCGACCGGGGCGCCGCCGGTCAGCCGCAGGGTCAGCACCTGATCGCTGAGCCGGATCGTGATCTTGGTCACCTGGCCCGGACGGCCCTTCATCCGGTCGGATACCGACCGGTCGCGGTCGACCTGGACGCGATCTGGCGGCAGCGACTCACCGAGCGACTCGGTCAGCACCTTGGCATAGATCGCGATGTCGCTGCTGTCTGCGCGCAGCGCGGCCGTCACCATGTCCAGCGACGGGCCGTCAGCTGGCTCCATCGTCACTGGCGCATCCAGGTCGCCACGGTCCACCTCGTCCGCATCGTCCGGCACCACGGCGCCGGCTAGTTCCCGCTGAAGCTGGCCTTCCCCGGACCATTCTCCACGAAGCTGCGCATCCCGCTGCGCGCATCCTCGGTCGCGAACAGCCCGGCAAAACCAAGCCGCTCGATCTCCAGGCCAGTCTGCATGTCGGTGCCGAGACCCGCGTCGATGGCGTGCTTGGCCGCTGCCAGCGCGATCGGCGGCCCGGCCGCGTACCGGGCTGCCAGCGCGGACGCCGCCTGATAGACCTGATCATCCGGGACCACCTGGTCGGCGAGGCCGATCGCCAGGGCCTCGGCCGCGCGGACAAAGCGGCCGGAGAAGATGAGGTCCTTAGCCCGCGCGGGGCCGATGAGCCGCGGCAATCGCTGCGTGCCGCCTGCGCCGGGAATGAGCCCGAGCAGGATCTCCGGCTGACCGACCTGGGCGCTCTCGCCGAGCACACGGAAATCCGCGCACAGCGCGAGCTCCAGCCCGCCGCCGAGGGCGTAGCCGGTAATGGCCGCGACTACCGGCTTGCTGATCGAGGCGACGGCATTAAACGCGCGCTGCAGGCGGCGCGAGTCGGCAGCCATTCGCGCGTAACTAACGTCAGCCATTTCCTTGATATCGGCCCCGGCCGCGAACAGCTTCTCACCGCCATACAGCACGACCGCGCGCACCTGCGGATCGGCATCGACATCGGCAGCCGCGCTGGCGAGTTCGGCCTGGATCGCACTGTTGAGCGCGTTCATCGGCGGCCGGTTCAGCCGCAGCGTCGCGACTGCCTCGTCGATGTCGACGGCGACCAGGTCGCCCATGGCCCACCTCCCGCTCGCAGCGACGGCCCGGGGGGCTGAGCCCCCCGCAGGCTGATCTTACGAGAGCGGAAGCGAGCGCAACCGGCCGGTAACGCAGTCAGTTCGCCCGCCCGGCTCGGGCTGGCGAACTGACTAGCGCGCTGACCGGGATCCAAGGCCCCCCGCGGCGCTGCGCCGACGGTGCTGGCGCGGGGGACGCCCCCTTACCCCCAAAGAAGTCAGTCGGCTGACGAGCGCGGCAGCGAAACACCCTGCCAGCTGTTGAGGAAGCCACGCACCTCACGCTCGCTGTACCGGCGGTGCCCGCCCGGCGTGCGGATCGACGACAGCTTCCCGCCGCGCGCCCACCGGGTGACCGTCTTGGGGTCCACCCGCAGCATCGCCGCGACCTCGGCAGGAGTGAGCAGGCGGTTGTCCGGCTTGATCTGAGTTCGCACGAAGGAGTCCTCTCGCACTCGGTGGTAATTACCTGTTAGCAGAACGTGACGATCTGTGACCGTTACAGATCGACGTCGGCCTATCACAGGATGTCACATTGCCTTTAAGTTTGCTGGCGTTCTCACTGGCCCGTGCCGAAATTCCGCGACTGAGCGGTCATGTCCCCCCGGAACGGCGACCACAACACGACTCGGCCGGACTGCAGGGTCAGCCGCGTTATACCCGAAAACGGCGGTTACCCTCGGGGCAGCGTCACCGCAGGTCCCCGTTGACCATTCCGGCGGGGCCGTCGGGGAAGGTGACAAGGCCGAGATCGGCGGGCCCGGCCAGCAGCCTATGCTCCGGCAGCACCCGGATCGTGTAGCCAAACGGCCCGGGCTGACCGAGCTGTGCCGATCCGACGTATCTGGCCACGCGGTCAGGTCCCGGACCGCCGTCCAGCCGGAGCGCCGCGCAGGTGGGTTCCTCGATCTCGTCAGCCTCACCCGCTCGGCCGTATACCAATTCGACGCGCACGTCCTCCGGCGCAAGCTCGCCCAGTGCCACGCTGGCCCGCACGGTCAGCTGACCGCCTGGGCTCAGGTCACCGTCGTCGGCCGCCTGGACGTGCTCGATCCGCACGCCCGGCCAGCCGCGCGCCACCCGCGCCTTCCAGGCAGCCAGCTCGCGGGCCGCGCCGAACTCCGTGCTTGCCGATGCGGACTGGGCCAGCGCTCTTGACGCCTTCGCGGCCGGCGCGTAGAGCTCAGTGACGTACTCCCTGACCATCCGGGAGGCTAGCGCCTTCGGGCCGAGGCCCCGCAGCGAGTGCACCACCATGTCGAGCCACCGCACCGGCAGGCCGCCCGGCCCGCTGGTGTCATAGAACTGCGGTGCTACCGACTTGCCGATCAGGTCGTACAGCGCTGCGGCCTCAAGCTCGTCCCGCCGGGCCGGGTCAGCCACGCCGTCGGCCGACGGGATAGCCCAGCCGTTCTGGCCGTCGAACCACTCGTCCCACCAGCCGTCGAGAATCGACAGGTTGAGGGCACCGTTCAGGGCCGCCTTCATCCCTGAGGTGCCGCACGCCTCGAGCGGGCGCAGCGGGTTGTTCAGCCAGACGTCGCAGCCCTGCACCAGAGCCCGGGCCAGGGCCATGTCGTAGTCCGGCAAGAACACGAGCCGGTGCCGCACATCGGCCTGATCGGCAAACCGGACGAGCTGCTGGATCAGGTGCTTGCCACCGTCATCGGCCGGGTGGGCCTTGCCGGCCACGACGATCTGGACCGGCCTTTCGTCATCGAGCAGCAGCGCGGTGAGCCGGGCCGGGTCGTGCAGCATCATCGTGAGCCGTTTGTAGGAGGGCACCCGACGGGCAAACCCGATCGTCAGCACATCGTCGTCGAGGACACCGTCGATCCAGATCAGCTCCGCGTCAGAGGCGCCGCGCTGAGCCCAGGACGCGCGCAGCCGCCGCCGGGCCTCGGCCACCAGCCGGGCGCGCAGCACTCTCCGCAATTCCCAGATGCGGGCCGGGTCCTCGGCCACCCGCTCCCAGAACGACGGGTCGTCGGCCGGGTCGCCGCCGACCGCGTCCGCCGCGAGCGCCACGACCTCCTTGGCTACCCACGTGGGGGCGTGCACGCCGTTCGTCACCGAGGTGATCGGCACGTCATCGACGTCGAACCCCGGCCACAGCCCGGTGAACATGGCGCGCGAGACCGAGCCGTGCAGACGGCTCACGCCGTTGACCCGCTGCGCCAGCCGCATGCCCATGACCGCCATGTTGAACACGCGGCTGTCGCCGCCATCGAACGTCTCCGCGCCGAGCGCGAGGATGCCCTCGACCGGCAGCCCGGGCTCCTCCGCTCCGGCAAACTGGCGCGCCACCAGATCGCGCGGGAACCGGTCGATCCCCGCCGGCACCGGAGTGTGCGTCGTGAAGACGGTGCCCGCCCGGCACAGCTCAAGCGCCTCGTCGAAGTCCACCCCCCGCGCCAGGTACTCGCGGATCCGCTCGATCCCGAGAAAGCCCGCATGCCCCTCGTTGGTGTGGAAGACCTCGGGCTCATCGTGGCCGGTGATCTCGCAGTAGGCCCGCACCGCACGGACGCCGCCGATGCCGAGCAGCAGTTCCTGGTGCAGCCGGTGGTCGCTGCCACCGCCGTACAGCCGGTCGGTCACCTCGCGCAGGTCCGGCCCGTTCTCCTCGACATAGGAGTCGAGCAGCAGCAGCGGTACCCGGCCGACCTGCGCCACCCACACCTGGGCATCCAGCCTCGCCTGGCCACCCTCCAGAGCCACCGACACCCGAACGGCCTCGCCCGACTCGTCGCGCAGCAGGGTCAGCGGCAGGCCGTTCGGATCGGATGCCGGATACCGCTCCGTCTGCCACCCCTCGCGCGTCAGCGACTGAGTGAAGTAGCCGTGCCGGTACAGCAGGCCGACGCCGATGAGCGGCACACCAAGGTCGCTAGCCGCCTTGAGGTGGTCGCCAGCCAGGATGCCGAGGCCGCCGGAGTACTGGGGCAGCGCAGCCGTGATCCCGAACTCGGGCGAGAAGTAGGCGATCGCCCTCGCGGTGTTGGCTGGCTCACGCTGATACCAGCGCGGTTCGGTCAGGTACTGGCTGAGATCGTCACCCGCCGCCCCGAGCCGGGCCAGGAAGTCGGCGTCGGCAGCTAGCTCGGCGAGCCGCCCCGGCGGAACCGTGGCCAGCAGGGCAACCGGATCCTGCTCGGCTAGCTCCCGGTGCGCCGGGTCGATGAGGCCGAATAGCTCGCGCGTGCCGGAATGCCAGGACCAGCGCAGATTCAGCATCAGCGATTGCAGCGGGGCGAGCGGCTCCGGGAGGGCAGGGTGGATCGTGAACCGGCGGATAGCTTTCACGCAGGGACCCTAACCCACCAGGGGACGTGCCTCGGGCACTCCCGGCCCCGATGCAGGGACCCTGCCGAGGTAGCGAGGGCCCGACGCCAGGTAGTTTGCCAGCGTGATCGGCAGAATACCGATTCTTGACGTGCAGCCCACGGTCCGGGTGCCCACCGAGCTAGGCCCGGCCGGCCCAGCCAAGGCCGTCCCGCACGAGTTCTTCCAGGTCACCGCCACCATCTTCCGCGAAGGGCACGAGATGCTCGGCGCCGGCGTCGTGCTCGTCGACCCGGCCGGCGAGCCACAGCGCCTTATACCCATGCGCGAGCTGGCTGACGGTAGCGACCGCTACGGCGCCGAGGTCGCGGCCACCAGCGAGGGTCTGTGGCACTTCGTCGTCGAGGCCTGGGGCGACCCGTTCGCCCACTGGCGCCATGACGCGGAGATCAAGATTCCGCTCGGCCAGGACACCGAGCTGATGCTGGCCGAGGGCGCGCTGCTGCTGCAGCGGGCGGCCGGCCAGATCAAGACCAGCAAGACCATGCCGCCGGAGGCCGCTCGCGCGGCCCGCGCCGCCAGGACCGTTCTGACGACAGCGGCCCGCCGGACGACCGACCCCGACTTGCCGCCTTACACCCGTCTGGCCGCGGCCACGGGCGCCGAGATCAGCGCGGCGCTCAGCGCGTTCCCCCTGAGAGATCTGCTGACGCGAACGGAAAGCTTTCCGGTGATCGTGCACCGGGAGCGCGCCCTGTTTGGCGCCTGGTATGAGTTCTTCCCACGGTCGGAGGGGGCGGTGCTCGATCCGACGCACCGTAGCAAGCCGAAGTCCGGCACCCTGCGCACGGCGGCGAAGCGGCTCGATGCCATCGCCGGCATGGGCTTCGACGTCGTGTACCTGCCGCCCGTTCACCCGATCGGCGCGACGGCCCGCAAGGGCCGGAACAACACGCTCACGGCCGGTCCCGGTGACCCCGGCTCGCCGTGGGCGATCGGCTCGCCGGAGGGCGGCCACGACACCATCCATCCCGACCTCGGCACCTTCGAGGACTTCGACGCGTTCGTGGCGCGGGCCCGCCAGCTCGGGCTCGAAGTCGCTCTCGACCTGGCGCTGCAGGCCTCGCCCGACCACCCGTGGGTCGCCAAGCACCCCGAGTGGTTCACCACCAGAGCCGACGGGAGCATCGCCTACGCCGAGAACCCGCCGAAGAAGTACCAGGACATCTACCCGCTCAACTTCGACAACGACCCGGAGGGCATCTACGCGGAAGTGCGGGGGCTCGTGCAGCACTGGATGAACCACGGCGTGCGGATCTTCCGGGTGGATAACCCGCACACCAAGCCGCTGCCGTTTTGGCAGCGGCTGCTCGCCGACGTGGCGCGGACCGATCCGGACGTGATCTTCCTGGCCGAGGCTTTCACCCGGCCGGCCATGATGGCCGCGCTCGCGGCGATCGGATTCCATCAGTCGTACACGTACTTCACCTGGCGGAATACGGCCGCAGAACTGGCCGAGTACGGCACCGAGCTGGCCGGACCCGCCGCGGCCGCCATGCGGCCCAATTTCTTCGTCAATACGCCCGACATCCTGAACGGCTACCTGCAGCACGCCGGCCTGCCCGCCTTCGCGGTCAGGGCCGTGCTAGCCGCCACGATGTCGCCGTCCTGGGGCGTCTACTCAGGCTTTGAGCTCGGCGAGAACATTCCCCTCGTACCTGGCAGCGAGGAATACCTGGACTCGGAGAAATACGCTTACCGGCCGCGCGACTGGGACCGGGCGGCGCGACTCGGCCTCACCATCGCCCCGCTGCTGACCAGGCTCAACGCCATCAGGCAGGCGCACCCCGCGCTCCACTACCTGCGGAACCTGCGGTTCCACTACAGCGACCAGAGCGACATCCTGTGCTATTCCAAGCACACGCGCCCGGACGTGAGCGCCGGGTCCGGGCCAGCGCAGTCCGTGATGTCGCCGGCGCGCACTGCGTCCTGGCGAGACGGCCGCGGTCCCGCCGGATCGGACATCGTTCTTGTGGTGGTTAATCTGGACGCAGACAACCCCCATGAGGCTACTGTCTGGATCGATACCGAGTCGCTCGGGCTGGACGCCGAAGCGGGCTTCGGCGTCACCGACGAACTGACCGGGCGGAGCTTCCGGTGGGGTCAGGGCAATTACGTCCGCCTCGATCCGGCCGTCGGTCCCGCGCACATTCTCAGCGTGACGGCGTGACGCCGGTGGCTGCGGCGCCGCCGTCGGCGCCGTAGCCCGGCCAGGGGCTGGCGGACTGAGCGCCCTATCTGGTGTTGTTCAGTAGAACAAGGGAACGTGGCCGCCGGAGACTCGGCCGCATCGCCGGCAGGCCCGGCCGGGTGCGGCGGAGTTTGCGTCCGGCCGGGAGGCGCAGTTAGACCGCGCGAGGGAGCGGGAGTGGAGCACCAGTCCGGGCACGCGGGCGAGGCGAGCAGGGCGGAGGGCCAGGCTGTCTCGATGCGGGACTTCCAGGCCGTAGCGACGGAGCCAGTACCCGATTCATTCTCGTTCGAGACTCCGCGGGATCCGCAGTGGTACAAGCGCGCGGTGTTCTACGAGGTGCTGATCCGGGGCTTCAGCGACTCCAACGGCGATGGCATCGGTGACCTTCGCGGCCTCATCGAGCGGCTCGACTACCTGCACTGGCTGGGCATCGACTGCATCTGGCTGCTGCCGATCTACGCCTCTCCGATGCGCGACGGCGGCTATGACATCGCTGACTTCACCGCGATCCTGCCGGAGTTCGGCACCATCGGCGACTTCGTCGAGCTCGTGGAGCAGGCGCACGAGCGCGGCATGCGGGTGATCGCTGACCTGGTCATGAACCACACCAGCGAGCAGCACCCGTGGTTCCAGGCCTCCCGGTCGGACCCGGACGGGCCGTTCGGGGAGTTCTATGTCTGGTCCGACACCGACGACAGGTACCCGGAGGCCCGGGTCATCTTTGTCGACACCGAGCAGTCCAACTGGACCTACGACCCGGTTCGCGGTCAGTACTACTGGCACCGGTTCTTCGCCCACCAGCCGGATCTTAACTACGAGAACCCGCGTGTGCAGGACGCCATGCTGGAGGTGCTGCGGTTCTGGCTCGACCTCGGCATCGACGGCTTCCGGCTGGACGCCGTGCCCTACCTGTACGAGCGGGAGGGCACCAACTGCGAGAACCTCAAGGAGACGCACGAGTACCTGAGGCGAGTCCGTGCAGAGATCGACCGGCAGTACCCGGACCGGGTGCTGCTAGCCGAGGCCAACCAGTGGCCGGCCGATGTGGTCGAGTACTTCGGCGACGCCAGCGTTGGCGGCGACGAGTGCCACATGGCGTTCCACTTCCCGCTGATGCCGCGCATCTTCATGGCAGTCCGGCGGGAGCAGCGGTACCCGATCTCTGAAATCCTCGCCCAGACACCGCAGATCCCCTCCGGCTGCCAGTGGGGCATCTTCCTGCGCAACCATGACGAGCTGACGCTCGAGATGGTTACCGACGACGAGCGTGACTACATGTACGCCGAGTACGCCAGGGACCCGCGGATGAAGGCGAACATCGGCATCCGCCGCCGGCTCGCGCCGCTGCTGGACAACGACCGCGACCAGCTCGAGCTGTACACCGCGCTGCTGCTGTCGCTGCCGGGCTCGCCAGTGCTCTACTACGGCGACGAGATCGGCATGGGCGACAACATCTGGCTCGGCGACCGGGACGGCGTCCGCACGCCGATGCAGTGGACGCCGGACCGCAACGCCGGGTTCTCCCGGTGCGACCCGGCGCGGCTGTACCTGCCGCTGATCATGGACCCGATCTACGGCTACCAGGCGCTCAACGTCGAAGCCCAGGAGCGCAGCCCGGGGTCGCTGCTCAGCTGGACCCGCCGGATGATCGACATCCGCAAGCGGCACCCGGTCTTCGCGCTCGGCGAGTACCACGAGCTGAACTCGTCCAACCCGAGCGTGCTGGCGTTCGTGCGCGAGTACCGGGCATCGGATCCCGAGGGCGAGGCGGACCGGATGCTGTGCGTGAACAACCTGTCCCGGTATCCCCAGCCGGTCGAGCTGGACCTCAGCCGGTTCGCCGGGTCGGTCCCGGTCGAGACGATGGGCGGCGTCGCATTTCCCCCCATCGGGGAGCTCAGCTACCTGCTGACCCTGCCCGGATATGGCTTTTACTGGCTGATGCTGAAGCCGCCGTCCGCCTACGGCCCCTGAGTCAGTCGGCGCAAAGGGCGTGATGGCGCCAATGTGGCCCATAGATGGGCAGCAATCTGCCCATTGTGGCCCTTCACCGACGGCGAACTCGGCCCGATTTAGAGTGAACGGGTGCAGGTCCGGGCAGTACGTGACCGTGTCTGACCACCCTGTGTCCCATCACACCGGGCGCAACCCGACAGGACCGGGCCTCACCGCGCTCGCGGGGCCGGACGCAACGGCAGCCTTGCTGGACCTGCTTGCCTCGTGGCTGCCACGGCAGCGCTGGTTCCCCGGTCGCATCGCGCGGCTCGCGGAGCTTGCCCTGGTGTCAGACGTTCCCCTGCACGACGGCTACCCGGCACTCAGGCACCTGATCGTCGAGGCACAACTGCCCGGTGGCCCGGCTCGCTTCCAGGTCCCTGTCGGCTATCGGCCGGTGGCCGGGCTACCGCCGTCGCTGCACGACGCGCTGATCGGCCACCAGGACGGCGTCGCCTGTTACGACGCGCTGCACGACCCCGAACTCGGTGACGTTCTGCTGCAGGGCATCAGCGAGCAGCGGCTGGCCGGACCGCTCCGGTTCGTGCGCGAAGAGGCGGGCGGGCCCTCGCTGGCCGGAGACCGCCGCGACGGGCGACTGCTCGGGGCGGAGCAGAGCAACACCAGCCTCGTCTTTGGCGACCAGGCCATCCTCAAGGTGCTACGCCGGCTGTTTCCCGGTGCCAATCCCGATCTCGAGGTCGCAGACGCGCTGGCCCGGCTGGGCTCCCGACACGTCGCGGCCCCGTTCGGCTGGATCGAGACCCGCCTGGACTCCGAGCCAGTGCTGCTCGCCGTACTGTCGCAGTTCCTGGCCGCAGCGAGCGACGGCTGGACCCTCGCGCTGGAGAGCCTGCGCCGGCTCCAGGCGCACGGTCGCCGGCCATCCGACGCGGACCGCCAGTACGCGGACGAGGCCAGGCTGCTCGGTCGCGCGACGGCTGAGCTGCACCGGGACCTGGCCAGGGCGTTCGGCAGCCGGGCGATGACGGAAGCTGAGCTGGCGAGCCTCGTCGGCGACATGCACCGCAAGCTGTCCGACGCCGTCGAGCAGGTCGGTGACCTGCGCCGCCACGAGGCCAGGATCAGGGCTGCCTACGACGCTGTCGCGCAGCTCGGCACGCCAGTGGAGGTTCAGCGAATCCATGGTGATTATCACCTGGGCCAGGTGCTGCGCGCCGACCACGGCTGGGTCGCGCTGGACTTCGAAGGCGAGCCGGCAATGCCGCTCGCCGTGCGTCGCGCGCCCGCGCCCGCGCTGCGCGACGTCGCGGGGATGCTCCGCTCGTTCGATTACGCGGCGCGGCACGAACTGGTGGGTGAGCCCACCACAGCCGCCGCCCACGCCATGGAGGCCGGGACAGACGCCGACGCCGGCGCCACCGCGGCGAGCGCCTGGGCCCGGCAGTGCCAGGATGCTTTCTGCGCCGGGTATGCGGCAGGCGGTGGCGCGGACCCGGCCGACCACGGGACCCTGTTGCGCGCGCTCACCCTGGAAAAGGCGGTCTACGAAGTGGTTTACGAGTACCGGCACCGGCCGTCCTGGCTGCCCATCCCGCTCGACTTCGTGGCGGCGGCATGACCGCCGGCACGCACCACGCCGACCACGTCAGCCTGGCCGAGATCGACCGGCTGCTGGCCGGGCACCACCACGACCCGCACGCGATCCTCGGCGGGCATCCCGGTCCCGACGGCGTGACCATCAGGGCGCTGCGGCCGCTCGCGGAGACCGTCACCCTGATCCTGCCCGGCGGCAGCCGCGTCCCCATGCGGCACGTGTACCAGGGCGTCTTCTCGGTGACCGTGCCAGGGGAAACGGTGCCCGACTACCGGGTCGCGGTCACCTATCCCGGCACCGCGGAGACCGTCGGCGACGACCCATACCGGCACCTGCCCACGCTCGGCGAGGTCGACTTGCACTTGATCGCCGAGGGCCGGCACGAGCAGTTGTGGGCAGTCCTCGGCGCGCGGGCACGGCCGGATGTCGGCGCGACCTCGTTCGCGGTGTGGGCACCAAACGCCCGCGGCGTCAGGGTCATCGGTGACTTCAACCACTGGGACGGCCGGGCCCACCCGATGCGCTCCCTCGGCGGCTCCGGCATCTGGGAGCTGCTCATCCCGGGTGTCGGCAGCGGCGCCACGTACAAGTACGACATCTGCGGCCCGGACGACACCTGGCATCGCAAGGCGGACCCGCTGGCCAGCTGGGCCGAGCGCCCGCCGGCCACCGCGTCCCGGGTGTTTGAGTCCGGGTACTCCTGGGGCGACGCGCAGTGGCAGGCCCAGCGGGCTGAGCGGGATATGGTCGCCAGCCCCATGAGCATCTACGAGGTGCACCTCGGATCGTGGCGGCCGGGCCTCGACTACCGGGAGCTAGCCAGTCAGCTCACCAGCTACGTATCGGAGCTTGGCTTCACCCACGTGGAGTTCCTGCCGGTCTCCGAGCACCCGTTCGGCGGCTCCTGGGGATACCAGGTCACGTCCTACTACGCGCCCAGCGCGCGGTTCGGTACTCCGGATGACTTCCGGTACCTCATCGACTGCCTCCACCAGGCGGGCATCGGGGTCCTGCTCGACTGGGTGCCAGCACACTTCCCGCGTGACGTCTGGGCGCTGGCGCGGTTTGACGGCACTCCGCTGTACGAGCACCCCGACCCGCACCGCGGCGAGCACCCCGACTGGGGCACGCTGATCTTCGACTACGGCCGGCCCGAGGTGCGCAACTTCCTGGTCGCGAACGCCCTCTTCTGGCTCGAGGAGTTCCACGCCGACGGGCTGCGGGTCGACGCCGTCGCCTCCATGCTCTACCTGGATTACTCCCGCAAGGCCGGAGAGTGGTCACCGAACGCGCTCGGCGGCCGCGAGAACCTGGACGCGGTGTCGTTCCTTCGCGAGGTCAATGCCACCTGCTACCGGCGGGTGCCGGGCATCGCGATGATCGCCGAGGAATCCACCGCCTGGCCGGGCGTGACGAGGCCGGTCCACCTCGGCGGGCTGGGCTTCGGCTTCAAGTGGAACATGGGCTGGATGCACGACACGCTGAGCTACCTCAGCCGCGACCCGGTGCACCGCACCTACCACCACGACGAGATCACCTTCTCGATGATCTATGCCTACAGCGAGCACTACATCCTGCCGCTTTCCCACGACGAGGTCGTGCACGGCAAGCGGTCCCTGCTCCGGAAGTTCTCGGGCGACGAGTGGCGCCAGTTCGCGGGACTTCGCTCGCTGCTGGCGTTCCAGTGGGCTCACCCCGGCAAGCAGCTGCTGTTCATGGGCTCGGAGTTCGGCCAGGGCGACGAGTGGTCGGAGCAGGCCGGGCTGCAGTGGCACGTGCTGGAATACCCGCGGCACGCCGGTGTCCAGCAGCTCGTCAAGGACCTCAACGCCGTCTATGCCGCGCAGCCGGCCCTCTGGCAGCAAGACAGCTCGCCGGCGGGCTTCCAGTGGATCGACGCGAGCGACTCCGCCGGCAACGTCCTGTCGTTCCTGCGGTTCGGCGCCGATGGCAGCGTGCTCGCGTGCGTGGCCAACTTCGCCGCGATGCCGCACCACGGCTACCGGATCGGGCTCCCGTCTGCCGGCCCGTGGGCCGAGATCCTCAACACCGACGCCGAGGTCTACGGCGGCGCCGGCGTTGGCAACTACGGAACGGTCGAGGCAACCACCGAACCCTGGCATGGCCGGCCGGCATCGGCCGAGCTAAGCATCCCGCCACTCGGCGTGCTCTGGCTGACCCTGGCGCGGCCCGATACGGGCGACTCCCCGTCAGCCAACCTCGACTAGCCGCGCCTCGATCAGGCGGCCGCCGTCGATCTCCAGCACGCCGATAGTTCCGTGTGGCTGGCGCCGCCGGTCGGTGGGTGAGCCGGGGTTAAAGATCCGAAATCCCTCGTCCCGCGCGTCGAGCGGGATGTGGGAGTGACCGTAGACGACAACGTCTGCATCGGGGAACGCGGTACGCATGCGTCGCAGCCGCCCGTCAGCCGCGCCAGCGTCGTGGATCATCGCGACCGCCAGCCCGGCTAGCTCAACTTGAAGGGTTGGCCGGGCGCCCCATGCGGCCACGTCGGCTGCGTCGTTGTTGCCGACCACCGCGTACACGGGCGCGTACCCGGCCAGCTCGTCGAGCACAGCGGCGACGCAGACGTCACCGGCGTGCAGGATCGCGTCCGTCTCCCGCAGCCACGCGGCGACCGCGGGCGGGCAGGACTTCCACCGCCGGGGCGCGTGGGTGTCGGCGAGGGCGATGACCCGCATCTGTCCATGGTGGCCCGGGTAGTTTCTGGGTGATACCCCGGCCAGGACGAGGCGTGCCACGCGGGGTCGCCGACCCCCCCCAGTCCCCTGCTCACTGGCTCGAACCGTGCCGGCGTGCGGCCACCGACAGCACGGGCCAGGCGCAGCAAACGCCTCGCCCTGACTGTCTGGAAGTCCACTGCACGCGGTCCCGCGGCACCATCCCCGAACTCGTGGATGCGCACGCCCGGCGCGAACCCTAAACTGCCCGCGAGCACACCAGCGCAGCCAGCAGGATGAAGCGTGACGCATGACTCCGCGCATGTCACCAGCCCCGACGGGAGCGTAACCCCGATCCCGGACGGTACCCGGCTGGTGTTCGGCCGCGGCCCAGATGCCGACCTGGTCATTCCGGGCGGGCTCGGATTGTCCCGGCGGGCTGGCGTGATCAGCGCGATGGCTGGCGGTGCCTGGGTTGCCAACATCAGTCACACGCACGCGCTCTACGCCGAAGGCGATGGTTACCGGGTCCGGCTGCCGCGGCTGGACGAAGGCACCGAGCCATCTAAGGGCTGGTTCCTGCGGGCAGGTGCCGCGCTGGTGGGCTCGCGCTCGATGCTCGACGAGGGCAAGCCGCTTCGGCTCGTGGTCGCTGCTGCGTCACTCAGCGCGATTGCTGGCGCGCCGGGCCGCCTGGACGGCGAAGCGACGCTGCTGCCCTTCTACCTCGATCCCAACACCAAGCTCTTCCTTGTCGCGCTGCTGTGGTGCAGGCCATGGCTGGTGGACCCGGCTCGCGGCTCACCGCTGCCACGGACGCCCGAGATCGCGAGGGCTGCCCTCGAGGTCACTGACGCGCATCACGAACTGACGTGCTTCGACACCGATCCGGTCTTCCGGGACCGGCTCTCCGCCCGCGTCGGCGAGCATGTCAAGGTCCTGCGCCGCAAACTGCTGGATCGCGGCATGGTCCGGCCGGGGGTACGGCTGTCCGACGAGGTCGCGGTCGCCGCGCTCATCGAGACCGGGATCATCACCCCGGCCGACCTAGACCGGATCCACGATCCCGCCTGGTGCTCGCGGCAGGAGGATTTGTGGTGGACGCAAGTCCGCTGACCTGCGGCCGTCACGTCACCTCGAATCTGGCCTCTGCGGTCGCGCCAGCGGCGCCGGATACCCGGAGCGTGTAGATGCCAGCCGGCAGCGCGCCGGCGAAGAACTCGTGATCCTGGTTGACCGCGTAGTTGAAACTGCCGTCGCGGTCGGCGATCGGGTGCACCGAAGACACGCCGACGCCCACCAGCGTGACCATCACGGGCTTTCCCACGGGCCACCACTGGCCGCGGATGACGAACACGGTGTCGCCGTCCCCGGCTGGCTGGCTGACGCCTATCGCCGGGATGCCGGGGGTGGCGTTCGTGAGCGACTGGAAGGGTGCTGCCCCCGGCGGGTTCTGGCCGCCGCCACCGGATCCGTTCGGAGGCGGCGCGATGATGGGGCCGAGCGGCGCCGACTGCCCAGTGCGCGGCGATCCCGTGTTTCCGGTGCTGCTCGATGCGGTGGGGCGTCCGTGGGGTGAGCTTGCGCCGGCGGTAACGCGGCCGACTAGCCAGCTGGCGCCGACCAGAGCGACTGCCGCGAGCGCCAGCGCGGCGGGCCGTGCGGAACGGGCCGGCCACCGCCGGGCGCGATCGCGCGGCTGCCCGCCCGGCCGCCTGCCGCGGCTGGCGTCGCTCCCGTCCGGCAGCGGCGCGCTTGCCAGGCCTGGCTGTGACCCGATGGTTGCGTCGGCTGCCTCAGCCCCGGGCGACGACGGGGCGGGTCCAGGCGTGAGCGGCGCGTGCGCGAGCGTGCGGTACTCCTCGATGACGGCCAGTGCCCGCGCCGGCAGCGGGGCACGGTCATGCCCGCCGACGGCCAGCGCCGGCGCGAGCCGGGCGAGCAGTGACGCTGACGATGGCCTGTTTCGCGGGTCGCGTTCCAGGCATGCGGCAACCACGTCAGTCAGTTCGGCCGGCAGGCCGCTCAGGTCGGGCGGACCGGTGGCCAGGCGCACGAGCACATCCATGACCGTCTCGCCTTGGTAGGGAGGGTGGCCGGTGGCGGCGAACAGCATCGTGGCGCCCAGCGCGAAGATGTCGCTGGCAGAGGTCGCCTGACGGGTATCCCTGGCCTGCTCGGGTGCCATATAAGCGGGCGTGCCGACACCGCCGCGAGTCACGGTGAGCGCAATCCGCTCCGCTGCCCTGGCGACGCCGAAATCGATTACCCGCGGCCCGTCCGGCGAGACCAGCACGTTGGAGGGCTTGAGGTCACGGTGCACCAGGCCCGCGCCGTGGATGGAGTCGAGTGCCTCGGCGCAGCCGGCCGCGAGCCAGCGAACGGCAGGTACCGGGAGCGCACCGCACGAGCGCACGAGCTGGGCTAGCGAGGGCGCCGGAACGTAGACCGTGGCGAGCCACGGGATATCCGCCTCGGAGTCAGCGGCAACTACGGCCGCGGTGAATGCACCGCTGACCCGGCGGGCCGCCGCGACCTCCTGGCCGAACCGGGTCCGGAAGTCGGGTTCGTCGGCCAGCTCGGCCTTGATCGTCTTGACCGCCACCAGCCGTCCGGCGGCCGACCGGCCGAGGTAGACCTGCCCCATGGCACCCGCGCCCAGCCTGCCGAGCAGCGTGTAGCCGCCCACCTGCTCCGGATCCCACCGGCGCAGTGGCTCGACTAAGGCCGGCTGCGGCACTACGCGATCCTCTCCCCGCGTGGGTGCGTCAGCATCCATGATGTCCGTTCCGTTCCGCATTTGTGCCCGTTCGGTCATCAGCCAGGACGCACAGCGGCGACCTTCGGGTCACAGCAGGCCGAGCAGCCATGACGGCCCCGCGACGGCTGCGCCTGTTGCCACGCAGCGCTGCCGGAGCTCCCGGTCGGCGGTCACGACGACCCGGCGGCCGGGTGTGTGCGCCGCCAGCACCGCGATCGTGTCGTCACCCGACGCCGGGGCGGCCAGCACGCGGACCGGGCCGGACGCGGCGTCCGCGGCAGGCCTGGCCTCGCCCTCGACGACGAGCGTGACGTCCGGCAGCCACCGCAGCGTGGTCCGGCCGTCTCCCATCCGCGCGAGCTCACGACGGCGGCGACCATCGAGCGGGAGGTAACCGGCCCCCGGCGCTGGATCCGCTGGGGTTATCCCAGACCCTGGTGGGGCCATCCCGTCGGGAAGCTCCGTCAGCCCGCCCGTTACCAGGGAAACCAGCTGGTCGGCAAGCCGCACCGTGGCACCGACCCGGTCGCGCCACCACCCGTCCGGCCGGGAGCCGACCACGTTCGCGCTGTCAACGATGATCGTCACCGGGGACAGCTCGGCGGCCAGCTCCGCCCAGTGCGCAGCGAGACCGGGGTGCAGTGCGAGGGCGCTTACCGACCCGGACGGCACCCACGCAACCTCGTCGGACTCGTCGTTGTCTGAGCGCACGGCGAACGGCTCGGTCGCTTCGGCCAGCACCGTCGTGTACGACCAGCCGCCGTGATCGTCGGTGAATACGGCGCGCTGCTGGACCGCGCCGGGCGGTACGCCGCACTCCTCGTGCGCCTCGCGCAGTGCCGCTCCGAGCGCGGACTCGTGACTGTCCCGGGCTCCGCCGGGCAGGCCCCAGGTTCCGCCGTGGTGACTCCACCAGGTCCGCTGCTGGAGAAGGACCGGCCCGCTGGCCACATAGGCGAGCAGCCCGGCGGCTCCGAACCGGCCCCAGTGGCGATGCCCGAGCTCGCAGCGCACCCAGCCGTTCCCGTCCCGGCTAGCCATCGTGCCCTCCGTTCGCTCCGTAGCGCAGCCCGTCCATGAGCAGTTCGACCAGACGGCTGGCCTGAGCGCGCTGGGCTGACTCGCCTGCGGCAAGCCAGATGCCGCTCGCGCTCGCCAGCACGTCGGGGGCACTCATGTCCGCGCGGAGCGTGCCGTCAGCTGCTCCCGCTGTCAGCAGCGCGTCGAACGCCGCGACCAGCCGGCCACGGCTCTCAGCGAACGGATCCCCGCCAGACGCGACGACCATGCGCAGCGCGTCTGCCATCCCGCGCTTAGTGGTCATGTACTCACCGAAGAGCTCCAGCCATGCCCGCAGTGCCTGATCGGCTGGTCGTGTCTGGAGCAGGCCGGGAACACTCGCGCAGAGCCGGGCAAGCTCGCTGCGGTATGCGGCGTCGACCAGTGCCTCCCGGCTGGGAAAGTGCCGGTACAACGTGCCGATCCCGACGCCGGCGCTCCTCGCAATGGACTCCAGGGTGATTTCAGGACCATCCGCCGAGAATGCGGCCACCGCCGCGGCGAGCAGCTGCTCGCGATTGCGCCGCGCGTCCGCGCGCAACCGCCTTGCCACGCTGGTCACTGTGCCTCCGTCTGGGTAACCCTGGCACTTTACCGGAGGTTCCTCCATATCTACCTGGTACTGCGACCCGCCGGTTCAAGACGACACGCCTAGGCTGGTGCCATGCCTTCCTCGCCTCTCGCCGCCCGGCTCGCCAAGCTGCGTCAGCAGCGCACTGCGCCGCTGATCCTGGAACTCGATCTCACCGAGGGCCTCGCCGAGACCAGGCCCGCTGACCCCATCGCGGCGATCGCCGCCCGGAACCGGCCGGTGCTGCCCGACGTACTGGACGGCCTGCGCCGGGCCCGGGACGACGCGAGGGTCACGACCCTGGTCGTGCGCCTCGGCGGACGGCCAGTCGGCCTTGCGGTGGTGCAAGAACTGCGCAGCGCCGTCGCCGAATTTGCCGCCGCCGGCAAGACGACGATCGCGTGGGCCGAGTCGTTCGGCGAGTTCTCCGCGGGCAACGTCCAGTATTACCTGGCGACCGCGTTCGAGCAGATCTGGCTGCAGCCGTCGGGCGACCTCGGCCTGACCGGCATCGCGGTGGAGCGGCTCTTCCTGCGCGGCATGCTCGACCGGGTCGGCGCCGAATTCCAGGTGGCGAAGCGGCACGAGTTCAAGAGCGCGGCCGAGCAGCTCACCGAGACGGGCTTCTCCGAGCCGTCCAGGCGGGCGATGGAGCGGCTGACCGCGTCGGTCACCGAGCAGCTCGTGCAGGCCATCGCCGACCGGCGTGGACTGCCGAGGGAGAAGGTCAGCTCGCTGATCGACACCGGGCCGTTTCTCGCCGCGCAGGCAGAAGCCGAGGGCCTTGTCGACCACCTCGGCTACCGCGACGAGGTGTACGCGCACGCGCGTAAGCACGCCGGTCCCGACGCTGTCTTGCTCTACCTCGGTCGCTACCAGCGCGGGAAAGTCCTAGCCGAGCGAGCACGAGACGCCGTCACGAAGATGCCGAGCAGCCCCGAGCCGGGCGTCGCGATCATCTACGCGACCGGGCCGATCCGGCGGGGCCGCAGCGGCCGCGGTCCCCTGTCCGGTAACGCGATGGGTTCGGACACGACCGGCGGCGCGATCCGGGCCGCTGCGAAGGACCCCGCCATTCGCGCCATCGTGCTGCGGGTCAACAGCCCGGGCGGCTCGGCTGTTGCGTCGGACACAATCTGGCGAGAGGTCGTCCGGGCCAGGACCACCGGTACGCCCGTGGTCATCTCGATGGGCGACGTCGCGGGCTCGGGCGGCTACTACATCTCGATGGCAGCGGACGTGATCGTGGCCCAGCCGGGCACGATCACCGGCTCCATCGGCGTGATTACCGGTAAGCCTGTACTCGGCGAGGCGATCGGCCGGGCTGGCGTCAGCAGCGACCGGATCATCCACGGCGCGCACGCAGCGATGTACTCCCAGCTGCGGCCGTTCTCGGCCGACGAGTGGACGCTGGTCAACGACTGGCTCGATCACATCTACGCCGACTTCACCGCCAAGGTGGCCGCGGGACGCGGCATGACCGCCGAACAGGTAGACGAGGTAGCGAGGGGCCGGGTGTGGAGCGGCGCGGACGCGCTCGCCAACGGCCTCGTCGACGAACTCGGCGGCCTGGACAAGGCGGTCGCCATCGCCCGCCGTCGGGCGGGGCTCGGAGAAGACGCGCCGCTGCGCGTGTTTCCGCGCGTGCACCCGCTCGACCGGCTGCGGCCCGCTGCCTCCAGCGAGAGCCCGGCAGCCTCGGCGGCCGGCCTGTTCGCGGACGCGTGGGGTCCGGCGTGGCAGCTGGCCGCGCGCGCCGGACTGTCGCCCTACGGCCCGCTGACGCTGCCCGGCAGCTGGATCTTCGAGTAGCGTTGCCGCCGGGCTTCGAGGACGCGCTCGCAGCGTGGCCCGCCGAGGTCACGCTGGTCACCATCGCGGACGGCCGGGACGACATCGGCGTGACGGTCAGCGCCTGCTGCCCGGCTTCTGTCGACCCGCCGCTCGTGCTGGTATCGCTGATCGCCTCCGCCTATCCGGCCGAGGTCCTCAGCCGGGCCGGTTCCTTCGCGCTGACGCTCCTGGCCGCCGATCAGCGGGTACTCGCCGGGCGGTTCGCCTCCGCCGGCCGGCCCAGTGCCAGGGTGCTGCTTGCCGGCGTGCCGCACCATCGTGGCGCCCGGTCCGGCGCGCTGATCCCGGACGGCGGCCTCGCGGCATTCGAGTGCGAGATCACCGACCGGATCACTGCGGGTGATCACCTGCTGCTGGTCGCGCGCGTGGTCGCGGTGCCGTACGCGGCCGAGTCTGGCGAGCCACTCATCCGGTTGCGCGGCCGCTATGTTCGCTGAAAAGCCGCCAGCTGTTGGTCTTGCAGCAAACTGGCCGCGACGGAAGTCCCGGTAGATTCCCCAGCCGGGGCTGGCGTCGTCGACTGACTGCCAGCGAAGGGGAGTCATGCGGGTTCCTCGCCGGCGCGCTGGCGCTGCTCTGCTGGTCGCGGCGCTGCTGCTGGCCGGTGTCGCAGCAGGCTTGCGCTTCTTCGTAGCGAGTCCCGGCCGGTCGGGCGGCGCAGGCACGATCGGCGTCACGCGAGCAGGCCCGAGCGGTCCGGCGAGCCCGGATGCGGCCCGGGCGGTCCAGGCCTCCCCCCGTAGTCGTGCCAGCGGCCAGCCCGCACCGGGCACCAGCGGTCGCACCCTGGCCAGCGCGGGCGCAGTCGTGCCTTCTGTGGTGACAGTCACCGGGGCGGCCGCGCTGCCGAGCGCACACGTCCACGCTGGCTACAACAGCCCGGAAGACGCGGTCGACGGGTTCTACCTGGGCCTGCTCAGCGGCACCCCGACGCGGGCTTGCGCGTACGTGACAACACCCTGTCCCTCGTTCGGATCCCGTCCCATCACTGGGCGCGTGACCGTTATCGACGCGGTGTCACGCGACGGCGAGGCGCTGGTGGAGGTCAGCGGGACGATCTGCGTCGCCACCTCCTGCGTGCCGCTGACCGACCGGGTGATGATGCCTGCCGGGCCAGCCTCCTTCAGCACGTCCTGGACCAGCCTGACCTCGGGTGTCTATGGCTGGGCCGCGTCTCCGCTGCCGTGCACGCAAGACACTGCGACCAGGCAGTGGCGCGTGAAGCTCGCCTGAACTGCGAGCGGATGGCAGGTCAGCCGTTGAGATAGGTGAGAACGGCGAGCACGCGGCGGTTGTCGTCATCGGAGGGCGCCAGGTCGAGCTTGGCGAAGATGCTGGTGCTGTGCTTGCTCACGGCCTTCTCCGAGACGAACAGCCGCTGCGCGATGGCGCTATTGGACCGGCCCTCCGCCATCAGCTCAAGGACCTCACGCTCCCGGCCAGACAGCCGGGCCAGCGTCTCCTGCCTCGCCTGGCGGCCGAGCAGCTTCGTCACCACCTCCGGATCCATCACGGTGCCGCCAGCGGCGACCGCCTGGATGGCGTCGATGAACTGGTCGTCGTTGAACACCCGGTCCTTCAGCAAGTACCCGACGCCGCCGCCCTTATCGGCGAGCAGTTCGCGGGCATAGAGCTGCTCGACGTACTGCGACAGCACGAGCACCGGCAGGCCAGGCACGGCCCGCCGTGCCTGGATGGCGGCGCGCAGCCCGTCGTCGGTGAACGTCGGCGGCAGCCGGACATCGACGATTGCCACGTCGGGCCGTTCGGCGAGCAGGGCGGTGAGCAGGCCCGGTGCATCACCGACGGCGGCGGCGATCTCCAGCCCGTGCGCCTCTAGCAGACGGACCAGCCCGTCCCTCAGCAGGTAGAGGTCTTCGGCGACGACAGCGCGCACGGCACCTCCAGCACCACGATGGTCGGCCCGCCAGCCGGGCTGCTGATCGCCATGATGCCGTCGAACGCGGCCAGCCGCTTCTCCACGCCGGCAAGCCCGCTGCCCGCCGCCGGGTCGGCCCCGCCGAGCCCGAAGTCGGTCACCTCGATCCGCAGCCTTCCGTCGTCGTGCCGGACGTCGATCCGCGCGTCCCGCGCCCCCGAGTGCTTGGCAGCGTTCGTGAGCAGCTCGGCAACGGCGAAATAGCACGCCGTCTCGACGGGTGCGGCCACCCGGCCGGGCAGCTCGATCTGCGTCTGGACCGTCAGCGGGCTGTCGAGCGCCAGCGCGCGCACCGCGTCCGCCAGGCCCCGGTCGGCCAGCACCGGCGGGTGCACGCCCCGGACCAGCTCCCGCAGCTCGGTCAGCGCCTGAGCCGACGTCTCCCGCGCCTCGGCGACGAGCGCGAGCGCCGCGTCCTGGTTCACCGGGATCATCCGCTCGGCTGCGCGCAGGCTCATGCCGAGCGCGACGAGCCGGGCCTGCGCCCCGTCGTGCAGGTCGCGCTCCAGCCGCCGGAAGTCGCTGGCGGCCGTGTCCGCCACGACGGCGCGGCTCTCGGCGAGCTGCTGCACCTGCCTGGTCAACTCAGGGTCTGGCGGCAGCCCCAGCAGCCGCCTGGCCGTCGGGAATGTCTGGGGCGCCAGCCAGGCACCGAACGCCAGCAGGACCAGGGCCTCGGCCACGACCAGCGCTGGCGAGCTCCGGCTCATCAGGTCGACCAGTCCGTAGTCGTGATCTGTCGAGCCGTATTGGAATTGTGTAGCCATCACCAGGCCGACCAAGCCAAGTAGAACCAGGCCGGCTACTGCCAGTCGCTGCCCCGCGCCGGGCCACCTCTGGAGCACGACGACTGCTGCGACCAGCGACAGCCCGAGCAAGAGCGCTGCCACGCCGACGCTGGGCACGCCGCCGGGGAGCTCGACTGCCATCAGGGCCACCGGGATTAGCAGCAGCGCCCGCAGCTGAGCCCGCCGCGGCAAGCTCGCCAGCCGGCTGGCAGATCGCCGCCATGAAGCAAGCATCGGATGAGGCGATCGCCACGTCAGCCAGCCGCCGAGCAGCAGTGACCCGTAGGCAAGCGGAAGCAGCAGCGAACTCTCTAGAGTGCCCGTCACAATGGGAGGAGCGACCGTCACGCTGCTGCCGGCGACGCCCGGCGCCGCCATCAGGGCGGGCGGCGGAACGTCCGGAGCCAGAGAGCTGCGAGCCACCAGCAAGCCCAGCAGACCGAGGACGAGGAGACCCACCGGGACTGCCCACTCGGCCAATCCCGGCCGGAGCGCGAGCACGACCGCCACCGCCAGCGCGACCACCACCATCCAGGAACGGATGCCATACGGGTGGAATGTGCCCGACAGACCGGCGAGGACGCTGACGGTCAGCAGTACCAGCGCCAGTGGCCAGCCAAACTGGCGAAGGCGTCCCCGCTGAGCCGTCTCGTCCTGGTCACCACGACTCCGGATCCAGGCCACCACCACCACCCCAACAGCCAGCGCCGCTAGCAGCAGCAGCTGGAACGCTTGTCCCATGGCCGATCCTCGCCTTCGCACGACGCACCCCAGGCACCATCAGCCTGCCGCGCCGCGGTCGCCGCTGCGATAGGCCTGGGCCTACTTTCCGGGTGGGCGTGGCGCTACGCCAGCCGCTCTCCGGCGCGCCAGACCCCGGCGATCAGTGGTACGCCGGGCCGGTAGGCGAGGTAGACGTGCGACGGCGCGTCGAGCATGACCAGGTCGGCGCGGGCGCCGACGCCGAGGTGGCCGATGTCGGTGCGGCGCAGCGCGTGCGCGCCGCCCGCGGTTGCCGCCCACACGGCTTCCGTGGTCGTCATCTCCATTTCCCGGACCGCCAGCGCGACACAGAGCGCCATGCTCGAGGTGAAGCAGGAGCCGGGATTGCAGTCGGTCGCGAGCGCCACTGTCACTCCGGCGGCCAGCAGCCGCCGCACGTCCGGATACGGCGACCTGGCGGAGAACTCCACCCCCGGCAGCAACGTCGCGACCGTCCCGCCTGATGACGCGAGCGCGTCCACATCCGCGTCAGAGAGGAACGTGCAGTGGTCGGCGGATGCCGCCGCTTCCTCCACGGCTACCTGGACGCCTGGCCCCGGGCCGAGCTGGTTCGCGTGCACGCGAGCCTGCAGCCCGGCCGCTTCGCCGGCCGACAGAATGGCTCGGGCCTCGTCCGCGCCGAACGCGCCGCGCTCGCAGAACACGTCCACCCAGCGCGCGGCCTTGGCGCACGCGGTCAGCATCTCGCCGCAGACCAAGCTCACGTCAGCCGGCCGCGTCGCCATCGAACTCCGGCGGCACGATGTGCCCGCCCAGGTACGTCACCTCGGGCGTGACCTCGGCCGCCAACGCGACCGAGCGCGCCTCGTCGGTCACCGTGAGTCCGTAGCCGGACTTGCACTCGAACGTGGTCGTGCCCTGCCTGAGCAGTTCGCCCGCGAGTCTGGCGAGGTTCGCCCGCAGTACGTCGTCGCTAGCCGCGCGGGTGGCGGCTACGGTGCTCGCGATGCCGCCCGCGGTATACGGCTGCCCCGCCATCCGGGCCGCGAACTCGGCGCTGCGCTCTCCCGCGAAGACCAGGTGGGCGTGTGAGTCGACGAACCCCGGCAGCACGGCCCGGCCTGCGGCGTCGAACACCTCGTCGGCCGCCGGAGCCTGCGACGCCGGGCCGGTCCAGGCAATGAGGCCCTCGTCGAGCACCAGCGCGGCGTCTGCTAGCGCCTCGTACGGACCTGGCGAGGCCACGCTCACCGCGTCCCGCGGTGCGTTCGTGACCAGCTCGCCGATGTTCGTGATGAGCAGGCTCACCCCGGGCATGGTGTCACAGATCGGGTCGGGGCCGACCGCGGGCCGTGCATCGCCCGGCAGACGGCACACCGGCGCGCAAGCCACCGACCTGGGCAGCGCTAGCACGGCACCGCCGTTTCCACTAGCCGCGTGCGACCCGCGCTTCCGGATCAGTAAGTGGCTGACTCTGCCCGCCAGGGCCAGGCGTGACATTGATCAGCTGTCCTGGCTCATCGACGATGATCCGGTGCCACGTGCCCCGCGGGACCACCAGACACTGGCCCGGTCCCACCTCCGCCTCCTGGTCCCCGTCCGCCAGTTCCAGCCTGACCCGGATGCGGCCGGAAACCAGGTAGAGGAATTCGTCGGCGTCCGGGTGCATCTCTTTGATGTTGACAGGTGGTCCGCCAAGCGCAGACGACTCGATCGTGTAGCCGTCGATGCGCCACGGTTTGGTCCAGGTGCTTCTCGCCACGAGCACGGCGCGACCCGTCTCCCGCTCCAGCCCCACGATCCGGCCCGACAACTCGAACGGCTCACCGACCGGTATCACTGTGGTTGTGCCCATCGCTGCCTCCACTGGCGTTCGGTTCACTACGTGCTATTCCCCGCGGTGAGCGCCCGGGTTCCGGCCAGGCGGCGAACCAGAACCGCGGAAACGGGAAACAGTTGAGCATGGAGGTGTCCGACGGCGCCGTGATCGCCGACTCGCTGCAGGCGCCAGGGACATTCGGTGTCATCTTCGACCGGCACGGATCGACGCTGCTCCGTTTCCTGGCCCGCCGCGTCGACCCGAGCGACGCGGAGGACCTGCTGGGAGAAGTGTTCCGGATAGCCTTCGAGCGGCGGTCGACCTTCGAGCAGGATCGGAACTCGGCGCGGCCCTGGCTCTACGGCATTGCCGCCAACCTGGTAGCCAAGCACTACCGCAGCGAGGCGCGCCGGCACCGCGCCCTTGCCCGGTTGTCTGCCGAGCGGGCGCTTGATGACGATCCGGCTGAACGGGCAGTGGCGGCGGCTGACGCCAGCGTGCGCTGGACACGCGTCATGGACGCCATCGGGGCACTGGCCGAGGCTGAACGGCAGGTCCTCCTGCTCTTCGCCTGGGAAGAACTGAGCTACGACGAGATAGCCTTGACCCTCGGCATACCGGTCGGGACTGTGCGCTCCCGCCTCAGCCGGGGTCGGACCCGGTTGGCCGAGCTGACCAAAGGGCTGGAAGCAACCACCGATGTGCCCCTCACTCCGTGCGGCGCTGGAGGTGAGAGATGACCGACGACCTGGAGTCCCTCCGCCGGTCTCGGCCTGACCGCCTGCTCCCCGACGATCCTCCCGACCCGGAGGTCCTGGTTCGGGAGAAAGCCCGTCTCATGACAGCCATCACCGGAGCTGCCGAGGTGGCCGAGCATCGTCGCAGCCCCTCTATCTATCCGCGCCTTGCTTACCGCGATGAAATGGCCGCCCTTGAGTTCCTGACCAGAGCCTTCGGCCTTGTTGAACGCCGCGAGTCACGGATGGAGCAGCCGGACGGAATGCTGGCCTGGCTGGAGATCGGAGACGGCGTGGTCATGATCGGCCGGTCCGGTGAGGGGCATCACGGCCTGCTCAGTCCGCTGGCGGCCGGCGCCCCCACGGCCATGGTGAACGTGTACGTGCACGATATCGACGCCCACTACGGCAGGGCCGAATCGGAAGGCGCGCAGATCGTCATGCCGCTGGAGGATATGTTCTGGGGCGACCGGCGCTATGAGGCCCTCGACATCGAGGGGCACCGTTGGCACTTCGCGGAGCGCCTGTCCGAGGTCCGGGCCCGTCGGGCGACCGTCTAGGTATGCGCGAGGCCTGAACTCGGCAGCTAACTTCTCGGCTGGACCGCGAGTTCTGTGGCGAGGTCCGCCTCATAAGTCTGGCCGACCAGGTCGGAACCGAAACTGCGGTGCTTCTCCTCCCCGGTCAGCCGGAATCCGCAGGCCTGGTAGATGCGGATCGCCGCCACGAGCACGCTGTTGGTCCACAGCACCATCCGGCAGTATCCGGCCGCGCGGGCGAACTCCATGCAGGTCGTGACCAGTCCGCTGCCGACGCCGAGGCCGCGCGCAGCGGGCAGTGTCAGGAGGGTATGCAGCTCCGCGGTCTGGTTATCGGCCGCCACGCACAGGACGCACCCTGCACGCTGATCATCAACCTCCGCGATCCAGCCAGCCTCCCGGGCAGGGTCGTGCTCGGAGGCGAAGTCCGCGACGATCCGCGCGACCAGCGCCTCGAAGCTCGAGTCCCAGCCGTACTCGGCGGCATACACCTCGCCGTGCGTCTGGATCATCCAGCCGAGGTCGCCGGGCTGGTCAGCCGTCCGGATGACCACGCGGTGGGCATCTGGGCTGGGCAATGCGCCTCCCCTGACGATGGACTGAAACGACCGTTTCAGTCTGGCATAATACAGAGGTGGCTAGCAACCCGGTCTCTGCACCGGAACTGCCGTCATCGGCCCGCCGGGCCGAACTGCTCGACCTTGCCTACCAGTACGCGGTCCAGCGCGGCCGGACCGACATCACCCTCCGGCCGATCGCCGCTGCCATCGGATCGAGCCCGCGGGTGCTCATTTACCTCTTCGGCAGCAAAGAAGGCCTGATCAGGGCGCTGCTCGGCCGGTCGCGAGCCGAGGAAATCGCCCTGCTGGCGGAACTCCGTGACAGCGGGTCATCCACTCGGGACACGCTGGGTGAGGCGACGCTGCGGATCTGGTCCTACCTGGCCGACGAGGCGCGCCGCCCACTGATGCGGCTCTGGCTGGACGGGTATGCCCGCAGCCTCAGCCAGCCGGCGGGGCCGTGGGCAGGATTCGCCCGCGACAGCGTCAACGACTGGCTGACCCTGCTGGCGGACATGCAGGCGGCGGAGATGCGTGACACCCCCGGCGGGCTTGCCGAGCGTACGCTCGTGCTGGCCGTGCTGCGCGGCGCCCTCCTCGACCTGCTGAGCACCGACGATGAGGCGAGGGCGACTGACGCTGTGCGGTCGCTAGTCACTCCGCTCGCGGCGGGTCGCCGGGCGACATAGCCGCCAGCGGACCGTATGCCCGTCGCAAAGCCCGCCGAACCACCGTCGCGTTACCGCTAGCATGCAAGCCGGGCGGCGGTGAAGAGTGGACGGAGGCCAGATGCGGGGCGGTGGTTCACCGGGTGGCCGGGCCCCGCTGTACCCCTCGCCTCGCGACCGCGCCTCGGGCAGGGACTCAGGCAGGGCCCCGGGCAGGGCCCCGCAGCGCTCGTCTCCGGCAGGCCGGCCACCGGGTCGCACCCCTGGTCGCGGCCGGCCGTCAGCCTATGGCCGATGGCGCCGGAAGTCACTGGTGGCCAAGATCGGCTATATCGTGGCCACGCTCAGCGCCGTCGTCGCTGTCGTTGTGGGCATCAGCGTTTACTCCTTCTACCACCAGATCACCGGGAACATCACCAAGGTGACTGTCGGCCATCTGTCCGGTCAGACAATCTACGGGCCCCTCAACATCCTGGTTCTCGGATCACAGATCCGGCTCGGCCAGCGAGGCAATTTTGGCTACGACGCGACCCCCGGTGTCAGCAATTCCGACAACCTGCTCCTGGTCCACCTGGACGCGACGCACACCCATGCTGTCATCCTGTCGATCCCGCGGGACACGTTCGTGTACCAGCCGGCCTGCCAGGAACGCCCCTACATCGGCAACGCTGTCTGGCCGGCTCAGTCCTACCCGCCAGGCGCGATCATCGACGGCGCGCTGAATATCGGCGGCGCGACGTGCGCGGTGCAGACCGTCGAGGCGCTCACCGGCATCCAGCTTGACCACTTCGTGGAGTTCAACTTCAACTCGTTCCGCAGAATGGTGGGCGAACTCGGCGGCGTCCAGGTGTGCGTACCGCCCGGGCCGGGTTATCACGACCAGCAGGCAAACCTGGACCTCGCCCCTGGCTTGCACTGGGTCAATTACGGCGAGGCGCTGGCGTACGTGCGAGCCCGCCATTCACTGGGCGGACCAGACGCCGGAGGCGACCTGCCGAGAATCGAGCTGCAGCAGGCCTTCATCTCCTCCGTCGTCCAGCAGGTAAACCAGCGGGGCCTGCTGTCGGACCTGCCGAAGCTGCTCGGCATCGCGGATACGGCGAGCAGCGCGCTGACGGTCGACACCGGAATCGCCTCGGTCAGCTCACTCCTGCACCTGGGTCAGTCACTGGCTCACCTCAAGCCGGGCAACGTGAGTCTCATCACGATGCCGACCACCGCGGACACCTATCCCGGCCTCACTCAGCACCTGATGCCGGTGCAGCCGCAGGACGACGTGCTATTCCAGATGATCAGGACCGGGCAGCCCTGGACCGGTGCCCTGCCTGTGCAGGCCTACAGCAGCGTCCAGGTCAACGTCGTGAACGCGACCGGCCGGTCAGGCCTCGCCACGCGCACCGCGCAGCAGCTGCGACAACTCGGCTTCAACGCGGAGCCGGTAACGGGCGGCGCACCGTACAGCTCGACGACGACCGTGCAGTACGCGGGGACGGCCCAGGCGGACTCCGCTTACACGGTGATGACGGCGCTCAGCTCATTCCCCGCCGGGCAGAAC
This sequence comes from uncultured Actinomycetota bacterium, assembly GCA_963718765.1. Classification (GTDB taxonomy): domain Bacteria; phylum Actinomycetota; class Actinomycetes; order Streptosporangiales; family Streptosporangiaceae; genus JAJYUU01. The sequence goes on along the minus strand of CAVQZV010000008.1, from coordinate 355,729 downwards.
ACGCTGCCGGAGGACGCGACAGACCAGGTCGGCAGCGCCGGTACGGTGACGTTGGTCCTCGGGGCGAACTTCACCGGAGTGCACGCGCCGCAGGTCACGCAGCCAGCCCCCAGTGCGCCTCCGTCCAAGGGCACCAGCAGCGGGAGCACAGTGACGGCGGCAAATCCGGGCCCGAGCTCCGGAGCCGGCGCGGTGCAGTCACGGAACGCCGGCGCGAACATCTGCTCCGGACTGCCGCCTGCCTACAGCCCCAGCTAACCACCGCTCCGCCGCGACCCGGATCTCCTCGTCAGCCGAGCACCGCAGCGATCGCGGCCGAGAGGCTGCGGGGCACCTCCGGGATGAGCAGGTGCTGCCCGTCGGCCACAACGTCGCGGCCGCCCACGACCAGAGACCGGACGTCGGCCGCCGACGCGCCGAAGATGACCGACTCCAGCGCGGCTGCTTTTGGCGCTCCCGCGGTCCGCGGCGAGTCCAGCGAGATGGTGGCGAAGTCGGCCAGCCCGCCGGCCGCCAGCTCGCCAGCCTCCGGCCAGCCCAGGCTCGCGTGCCCGACCGTCGAGGCTGCTGAGGCCAGCTCGGCCGCCGTGAAATGGCCCCGTTCGCCGGTCGTCAACCGCTCGCCGTACTCGACCCGCCGAGCCTCCTCGAGCAGGTCGATCACGGCGTGGCTGTCACTGCCCAGCGTCAGCGGGCTGCCCTCGTCGGCCACCGCCCTGGCCCGGCCGATGCCGTCGGCGAGATCTGCCTCAGTCGTCGGGCACATGCAGACGTGACAGCGGCTGCCGCCGAGCAATTCGATGTCGCTCGCGATGACGTGCGTCGCATGCACAGCTGTGCTGCGCGGCCCGAGCGCCCCGGCGTCGGCCAGTACCTCGGCTGGAGTGGCCCGGTGGGCGGCCAGGCAGGCCCGGTTCTCGGCCAGCTGCTCGGATACGTGCGCGTGCAGCGGTGCACCGTACCGGTGCGACCAGATCGCGACATCGGGCATCTGGCTGGGCGGGACCGCCCGGACCGAGTGAATCGCGGCGCCCAGTCGCGCGTGCTCAGCGATCCTGCCGACCGCGTCCGGTCCGAGCGCGTCCACCCTGGCTGCCCACCCGGCGCCCCCGGCGTCGCCAAACTTCAGCTGCGTGCCCTCGAGCGGCTGTTGCTGGCCGTCGGCGGACAAGCCACCGGACAGGTAGCAGGTGTCCAGCAGGGTGATCCGCAGACCCGCCCGGCGAGCGCCTTCAATGACCGCCCGGCCCATCGCATTCGGGTCGGCGTACGGCGCGCCACCCGGTCCGTGGTGCAGATAGTGGAACTCGCCCACGCAGCTGATGCCGGCCAGTGCCATCTCGGCGTAGACGGCGGTGGCCAGTTCGAGGTAACTGTCGGGATCGAGCCGGTCGGCCACCTCGTACATCCGCTCGCGCCAGCTCCAGAAGGTGCCGCGCCCCGTCTCGGTGACTCCCCGCAGCGCCCGGTGAAACGCGTGCGAGTGCGCGTTGGCCAAGCCCGGCATGGTCAGCCCGGCAAGCCGCGTCGCGCCCGACGAGGCCTGACCGGATACATCCGGCGACACTCTCGTGATGCGATCGCCGGACGCTTCGATGAGCACGTCGCTGCGCAGGCCAAGGGCCGGCGACCAGGCCAGCTCGGCAAGCCAGCGTTTCGATCGGGGCAACTGGCCCGTCATGACCCCGCCAGATCGGCGAGCACCGCCGCCAGTGCCGTGACACCAGCCTCGCAGTCGGCCGGCTCGGCATGCTCAGCAGGCGAGTGCGACACCCCGGTCGGGTTGCGGACAAACAGCATCGCGGCGGGGATCCGGCTGGCCAGCACGCCTGCATCATGCCCGGCACCGGTAGCGAGTACCGGCGCCGGCGTACCGACCGCGCCGAGCACTCCGACGATCCGATCACGCAGTCCGGCATCGAAGCTCACCGCCGGGCTGACCGACTCGAGGCGCCTGCTGACCTGGACACCGTGCTGGCCCGCCGAGTGCTCGGCGGCCGCCCACACGTCGGCGACCACTTGGTCGAGCGTGGCGTCGTCCGGCGCGCGTGCATCGAGCCAGGCGCGGACTTCCGCGCTGATGGCGTTGGCAGCGCCCGGCTCGGCGATGACCTTCCCGAATGTGGCGAGCGCGCCCCACCGCTCGGCAGCGTCGCGGGCTGCCAGCACGCTCGTGGCGAGCGGCATCATCGGATCGCGCCGGTCAGCCAGCCTGGTGGTGCCGGCGTGGTCGGCGCGCCCGCTGAAGTCCAGCCGCCAGCGGCCGTGCGGCCAGATGCCGTCCGCGACGCCAACGGCGGCGCCCAGGTCGGCGAGCGCACTGCCCTGCTCGATGTGCAGCTCGACATAGGCACCGACCCCGGCCAGCAGCTTGTCGTCCGGTCCGAGCTGGTCCGGATTCCGTCCTGCCGCGAGCATCGCGTCGGCCAGGCTGACTCCGTCGCGATCACGCAGCTGCCGGGCTGCGGGCGCGTCGATGGCGCCGGTCAGCAGCCGGCTGCCCAGGCAGGCGACGCCGAACCGGGCGCCTTCCTCCTCGGTGAAGGCGGCGACGGCGATCGGGCGGGCTGGCCGGAACCCTTCTGCGCGAAGCCGGCTGATCGCCGCGAACGCCGACACCACCCCCAGCGGCCCGTCGTAGCCGCCGCCATCCGGAACCGAATCGAGATGGCTCCCGGTGACGACCGCCGGGCGGTCGCCTGGCCGTCCCCACCAGGCCCACAGGTTCCCGTTGCCATCACAGTCGGTCCGCAGGCCCAGCGCCGTCGCCGTGCGGGCGAACCAGCCCCGGCACGCAGCATCGGACTCGGTCCACGAATAGCGCCGGTACCCGCCGGTCCGGCTGTCCCGGCCCACCGGTAGCAGTTCCGCCCACAACTCGGCGAACATCGTCGCGATTCCCGCCCCCACTCCCCTCTCCCGGCCGGCCGATCGAGACCCGCAGCCCGCTGACTGCGATGACCCAGTACTGAGTCTGCCGCCGTCGGAGGCGCGCAGCAGCTACTTCTGCATGGGCACGCGGACACCCCGCTGGGCCGCGACCTCACTCGCACGCGGGTAGCCGGCGTCCGCGTGCCGCATGACACCCATACCGGGATCGTTCGTCAGCACCCGCTCCAGCTTCTGGTCGGCCAGCTCGGTACCGTCAGCGACGCACACCTGCCCGGCGTGGATTGACCGGCCGATCCCGACGCCGCCGCCATGGTGGATGCTCACCCACGACGCCCCGGACGACGCATTGACCAGGGCATTCAGCAGGGGCCAGTCGGCGATCGCGTCGCTGCCGTCTGCCATTGCCTCGGTCTCCCGGTACGGCGACGCCACCGAGCCGCAGTCCAGGTGGTCACGGCCGAGCACGATCGGTGCCGCGACCTCGCCGCGTCGCACCATCTCGTTGAACCTCAGCCCCGCCAGGTGCCGCTCGCCGTAACCCAGCCAGCAAATGCGCGCGGGCAGGCCCTGGAAGTGGACCTTCTGCCCGGCCAGCCGCATCCAGCGGGCCAGCGACTCGTTGCCAGGAAACAGATCCAAGATTGCCTGATCGGTCGCAGCGATGTCGCTGGGATCGCCTGACAGCGCGGCCCACCGGAACGGGCCTTTCCCCTCGCAGAACAGCGGCCTGATGTAGGCGGGCACAAACCCCGGAAACGCAAAAGCGCGCTCATACCCCGCTAGCTGAGCCTCGCCGCGGATCGAATTGCCGTAGTCGAAAACCTCGGCGCCCGCGTCCTGGAAACCGACCATCGCCGCGACGTGCTCGGCCATCGACTCGCGTGCCCTGACCGTGAAACCGGCGGGGTCCTCGGCCCGTAGCGCGGCCATGTCATCAAAGCGCGCGCCTCTGGGCAGGTAGGTCAGCGGATCGTGAGCCGAAGTCTGATCGGTCACCACGCTGATCGGCGCGTCCATCCGCAGCAGCTGGGGCACCAGGTCGGCGGCGTTGCCGAGCAGTCCGATGGACAACGGCCTGCCCGCCTCCGCGGCCACGACCGCTCGCCGCACCGCGTCGTCGACATCGCTCGCCTGCTCGTCGAGATATCCGTGCTCGATCCGGCGGCTGATCCTCGACGGGTCGCAGTCAATGCAGATGACCACGCCGCCGTTCATGGTGACCGCGAGCGGCTGCGCGCCGCCCATGCCGCCGAGGCCGGCCGTCAGCGTGATGGTGCCGGCCAGCGAGCCGCCGAACCGCTTCGCCGCGACCGCTGCGAACGTCTCATACGTGCCCTGCAGGATGCCCTGGGTGCCGATGTAGATCCACGACCCGGCCGTCATCTGGCCGAACATCGTGAGCCCGGCGGCTTCGAGCCGACGGAACTCCTCCCAGGTCGCCCACTGCGGCACGAGGTTGGAATTTGCGATCAGCACGCGCGGGGCCCACTCGTGCGTGCGCACGACGCCGACTGGCTTGCCCGACTGGACCAGCAGCGTCTCGTCACCGGCCAGTTCCCGCAGCGACGCGACGATGGCGTCGAACGCCTCCCAGCTACGGGCCGCCCGGCCCGATCCCCCGTACACGATGAGCTGATCCGGATGCTCGGCAACCTCGGGGTCCAGGTTGTTCATGAGCATCCGCAGCGCCGCCTCCTGCGGCCAGCCCTGACAGCTGAGCGTCGTGCCGCGGGGCGCCCGGACCGGCCGGGCGCCGGCTATCTCTGACTGCATTGTCATGGCCTTCATCATCTACTGCGTCGGGCCGCAGAGCCACGACGGGTCCGGGCAGCCCGCCTGCTGCAACCTCTGACCCTGGATATCCGATGAAGATATCTGCGATATCATAGCCCATGGGGGCCGTCAGCCAGAGGGAGGAGTGCACATGGCGATGGTGAAGACGCCGATCGAGATCGACCAGGACGCCCTGGCTGTCGCTGCCGAGGTACTAGGCACCACCACCAAGAAGGACACCGTGAACGCGGCGCTGCGGGAGGTAGGACAGCGTCTCGTGCGACTGCGCGCCCTGGCCAGGTTCGGCGAGATGGCCGACGGCGGAGAATTCGATGAGTTCCTGAGCAACAAGGCGGCTTACCGCAGGTGACGCCCGCCCTCTACCTCATCGACACGTCCGGACTGTTTCGCGTCCTGCAAGACAAGCTTCGGCAGGCCTGGTCAGAGCAGCTCATCGCTGGCGTGATCGCCGTCTGCCCGGTTGTCGAGCTGGAGTTTCTGTACTCCGCGAGGTCACTGGCAGACCGCCTGGAAAAGCAGCGCCTCATGCATGACCTGTTCGGCTGGGTTCCCATGAGTGACCGGTGCTTCGACCGCGCGACCGAAGTCCAGCAACTTCTCACCGAGACCGGCGCACATCGCTCAGCCGGCCCTGTTGATCTGCTCGTTGCCGCGACCGCCGAGCGGGAGCGTCTGATTGTGCTGTGCGACGATCACGATTTCCAGACAATCGCGGCGGTGACCAGTCAGCCGGTCAGGCTGGTTACTGAGACCTGACGCTTAAAGTCGCGCCAGCCCGGACGGCGGCCACGACACCCGGCATGGCCGATCGGATGAGGCCCAGCGTGCGCTCATAGTCGTCAACGGTGCCCGTCACCGGGTCGGGCACGTCCCAGCCAGCGCCGGCAGCCGGGTCGAAGCTCCCGAGCAGCCTGATCCTGGCGGCCGCATCGCGGTCCGGCGCGAGGTGCCGCAGCACCGATACGTGCATGCTGTCCAGCCCGATCACCAGGTCATGGCTGGAGAGCATGGCGGTCTCGAACTGCCGGGTTTGGTGTTCAACCCGGTATCCGTGCCGGCCCAGCACCTCCTGCGCCCGCGGATCGGCCGGCTGCCCAGCTTCCCTGACGCGCAATCCTGCGCTGGCCACCTCCGCTGACAGGCCAGCGTCGGCAAGCTCGCGGCGCAGCACCTGCGTTGCCATGACCGACCTGCATGTGTTCCCGGTACAGACGAACAGCACCCGGTAGTCGGCAGTCACGAGCTCACCTCCCGGCAGAACGGAGGACGGCCGGCTAGCCACCTGGCGAACCGACCGCCCTCGCGGACTGTCAGCTAGCCTCAGGCGCCGCCGGGCAGCCCATTGGCCTTCAGCCAGCCCTGCGCCGCCGCCTGGTAGCTGTCATGGTTGACGATGACCGCGGTGTCCAGCTGGAGCAGTCCAGCCGTGGTCAGCTTGGCCGAGATCGCGTTCAGCGTGTCGGTGATCGTCGACGTCATGGCCGGCTTGTACACCAGCGGCGTCACGTTCTGCGCAGCGAAGTTGAACTTCGGATCGGAGAGCGTGACGAAGTGGTCGGTGGCAATCTGCGGCGTGGTGGTGAACAGATCCGCCGCCTGCACCGTGCCGTCCTGCAACGCCTTGATCGTGATGGGTCCTGACTCGTCCAGCGGGCTGAAGCTCTTGAAGGTCAGGCCGTAGTTCTTCGTCAGTCCGGGGATGCCGTCGGATCTAGTCGGGAACTCCGACGGGCCGCCGAAAACCATCGAGCTCGCGTACGGCGCGAGGTCACCGATCGAGGACGAGCTGGTCAGGTGGTGGGCGGTAGCGAACGCCTGCGAGACCGTCACCGAGTCGCTGTCCTGGGCCGAGGAGGAATTGAGGATCTCCAGGGTTGAGGGCAGCCCCGCGGTCAGCGCGGCGTTCACGTCGGTGGTGGAGACCGCCGTGCTGTTCTTGTTGACGATGACGGTCAGCAGGGTGCCGTTGTACTCGGGGATGATCGACACGGCGCCCTTTTTAATCTCCGGGTAGTAGACCTCACGCGAGCCGATGTTGAACTTGTCGGTCACCTTGACGCCCTTCGCTTTGAGCGCGAGCGAGTAGATCTCGGCGAGGAGCTCGTTCTCCGGGAAGTTCGCGGAGCCGATGACGACGGTGCCCGTGCTCGAGCTGCCGGACAGCGGATTCGATGGCTTCGAGCTGCCGCAGGCGGCCAGCACGAGGGACGCAGTCGCGGCGACGGCGATAAGCGCGCCGCCTCGCAGCGTCAGGGGGGTTCTCAACATGGGGATATTCCTTCCATCCGGGCGGAACAGCATTCCTATCGGGAGCTGCGGGCCTGCAGGCGCAGGCCCTTGGGTACCACCAGCCGCCGTAGTCCGGTGAACACGGCCTGAACGAGCAGTGCGAGGACGACGATGACGACGGCACCCCCGGCGACCTCGCCGTAGTTGTTCGCCGCCAGACCGTCGATGATGTAGCGACCGAGCCCGCCCACGCCTATCTCTGCCGCGATCGTCGCGGTGGCCACCACGAAGATCGCGGCAGTGCGCAGGCCCAGCATGATCAGCGGGAGTGCCACCGGGATTTCGACCCGCCAGAGCAGCTGCCACTCCGTCATGCCCATGCCGCGGGCGGCGTCCTTAAGGTCTGACTCGACGCCTGCAACGCCTTCGTAGGTGTTGAGCAGGATCGCCGGGATCGCCAGCACAACCAGCGGGATAAGCCAGGCCCAGAGCGAGATTCCCGCCAGCACCACCACCAGGATAAGCAAGCCGAGCGTCGGGATCGCCCTGGCGACGTTCAGCGCGTTGACGACCGTGATCCCGCCGCGGCCGTAGTGGCCGATGAGCAGCCCGAGCGGCACTGCGATGAGGACGGCAACCAGCAGCGAGAGCCCGGCGTAGCCGAGGTGCTCCACGATCCGGGCCGGGATGGCGCCCTTGCCCTGCCACTGCAGCGGCGACTTAAGCCAGTCCCAGGCGAAGGTCAGGAAGCTCATCGCAGCGTACCTATCATCGGTGCGCAACCAGCGGCGTGCGCGGGCTCGGGAGGATCCGGCGGCCACGAGCCCAGGGAGTGAGCAGCCGCCGGGCACCCACCAGGATCAGGTCGCACACCAGCGCCAGCAGGAGTGTCAGCGCCAGGCCGACGTAGATCTCGGTCGGAAAGTCGCGCTGCAGGCCGTCGATGAAGAAGTAGCCGAAGCTGCTGACCCCGATCAGCTGGCCCAGACTGGCAAGGCTGATGCTGGATACCACGGCGATGCGCAGCCCGGCGATCACCACCGGGACCGAGAGCGGAAGCTCCACTTCGACCAGCCTGCGGACCTGGGTGAAGCCCATCGCCGTCGCCGCCTGGCGTACCGGCTCGGGCACGCTCCGCAGGCCGTCGACCACATTGGGGAGCAGCACGCAGAGCGAGAACAGGGTGAGCGGGATGATCACCGTCAGGTTTCCCAGGCCCGTGTAGTTGATCAGCACGACGAACAGCGCGAGCGACGGCAGCGCGTAGAGCGCGCTGGTCAGCGACAGGAGCGGCGGATACAGCCAGCGCCTGGCGACGCAGGCGATGCCGAGCGGTACCGAGATGACCAGCCCGAGCAGCGGCGGCACGAGGCCGAGCAGCGCGTTGTCGAGCGTGTACTGCCAGATGATCGTCCAGTTTTGCGAAATCCATGACCACTGCATGTCAGGTGGCCTCGCCAGCAGTCTGCCGGACCGGGCCGGCAGCGGAGTCGGCGGCGTCCTCGGCCGCTCTGATGGCGTCGCGCAGGCGCTCGTAGCTGGTCGTCCCGATGACCCGCCCGGCTGCGTCTACCCCCGCCGCCCGCTCGGTCCGGGACAGGATCGTCGCGTCCAGCGCAGCGCGCAGCGAGTCGGTGTCCGGCCGGAACGTGTGCCCGACCGGGGCGAGACCCGCATCGGCCAGCACGGCGCCGGCCGCGCCCGGCTCCAGTTCGGCCACGGCTGCCCAGCCGAGCGGCTGGCCCTGGGCGTCGACGACGAGCAGCCACGGCTCTCCGGCCAGCTTGGCGGCTGCGATCGCATCAGCATGCGTCGTCCCGGCGGGCAGCACGGTGTCGGTAGCCAGGTCGAGCCCGGCCGCCGGGAAGAACGACAGGCGCCGGATGCCGCGGTCGAAGCCGACGAAGTCGCGGACGTAGTCGTCGACCGGCGCGCCGAGCAGCCGCTCGGGGGTGTCCACCTGGGCCAGGTGGCCGCCGGGCCGAAACACTGCGACCAGATCGCCGACCTTGATGGCTTCCTCCACGTCGTGGGTGACCAGGACGACCGTCTTGTGCAGCTCGGCCTGAAGCCGGATGAGCTCATCCTGCAGGGAGGCTCTGACAATCGGATCGACCGCGCTGAACGGCTCGTCCATCAGCAGCACCGGCGGGTCGGCGGCGAGCGCCCGCGCGACGCCGACGCGCTGCTGCTGACCGCCGGACAGCTGGTGCGGGTACCGGCGTGCCATCGTCGCCGGGTCCAGGCCGACCAGGTCCATCAGCTCGCGCGCCCGGCTCCTGGCGCGGTCACGCTTCCAGCCGGTCAGCAGGGGCACGGTCGCGATGTTGTCCTCGATGGTGCGGTGCGGGAACAGCCCGGTCTGCTGGATGACGTACCCGATGCCGCGCCGCAGCTGGGACGGATCGGTGTCGGCGACGTTCGCGCCGTCTAGCAGGATCCGGCCCGACGTGGGCTCCACTAGCCGGTTGATCATGCGGAGCGTCGTGGTCTTGCCGCACCCGCTGGGCCCGACGAGCACCATGATCTTGCCGTCCGGAATATCAAGGTCCAGCGAGTCGACCGCGACCGTCCCATCGGGATAGCGCTTCGTCACGGTCTCGAAGGTGATCACAGCGCCTGGCCCTCTCGATGTGGGGGGACGCGAATCAGGCCCGCACCGCCCGCGATACGTTACGCGCAGTTAACCCGCTCGGACCGCAATCCGGGCCCGAAGGGTCACACAATGCCTCATCTGTCACAGCCTAAACCGCGGCCGGAAGTCCTTGCCCGATCTGAAACAGGCCTGTGACCTTCGACGCGTGGCTGGCAGCGAGGCTGCTGGCCCCGTCCGCCGCCCGGCCTGCGGCTGCGATAATGACATATGCCGGGTCCATCCCGGTCGTAGCGACAGCGCGGGACGGACGGCCGTGACCTAGGGCGGCCCGTTCCCTTTATGGTGCGCCTTCGGCTCTCGTCAGCGGATGCGCTGGGCAGGACACGGCACGCACATGTCAGGTAGTAGCGCGGAGCAGCGGGCAGGCGGGCAGACCGCCGGTACCGGCAAGGGCGCTGCAGAGGTGCGGGCGAGCGAGAGGACCACCGGTACCGGCATGGCGGCTGCGGAGCTGCACGCGGCCATCGGCCACCAGCACCGCGACGTCTCCGGTGGCTGGCTCCGGCCTGCGGTGTTCGGCGCGATGGATGGTCTGGTCACCAATGTCTCGCTCATCGCCGGCGTCGGCGGCGGCGGCGTTTCGCGGCACACGATCCTGCTGACCGGCCTGGCCGGGCTGGCGGCGGGCGCGTTCTCGATGGCGACCGGCGAGTTCGTGTCCGTCTCGTCGCAGAACGAGCTGGTCGGCTCCGAGGTCGCCAAGGAGAGGTACGAGCTGGAGCACAACCCCCATGGCGAGGCGGCGGAGCTGGCGGCGATGTACAAGGCGCGGGGCGTCGACTCCGATCTCGCCGAGAAGATCGCCGTGCAGCTGTCCCGGCGGCCGGACTCGGCGCTGCAGGTGCACGTCCGCGAGGAGCTCGGCGTCGACCCGCACGAGCTGCCGTCTCCGGTGATTGCGGCCGGTGCCTCTCTCGTGACGTTCGCGGTCGGCGCGTTGATGCCGCTGCTGCCCTTCCTCCTGGGCTTTGACTCACTACTCGCCGCGCTCATTCTGGCCGCGGTGATCGCGTTCGTGGGCGGCGGCCTGGTGGCCAGGATCACCGCCCGGCCGTTCTGGCGCGGCGCGGTGCGCCAGCTCGTGCTCGCCGCTTTTGCCGCGGGCCTCACTTACGGCATCGGCCGCCTCATCGGCGGTCACGTCTAACAGCGGTCACGTCTAAGCGGTCACGTCGGGCTGTGGTTACCAGGCGTCCTCGGAGAACTCCTCGCCTGCCTGCCCGCCGGCCAGCAGATGCAGATCCGCGTCGACCATCATGGCGATCAGCTCGTCGAAACCGATCTTCGGCTCCCAGCCGAGCTTGTCGCGCGCCTTGCTCGGGTCCGCGCAGAGCTTGTCGACCTCGGCCGGCCGGATGAAGGCCGCGTCGGTGACCACGTGGTCGCGCCAGTTCAGCCCCGCGGCGCGGAACGCGGTGTCCACCAGCGTCTCCACAGTGTGGGTGACGCTGGTGCCGATGACGTAATCGGCGGGCTCGTCCTGGGTCAGCATGAGCTGCATCGCGCGCACATAGTCGCCTGCGAAACCCCAGTCCCGGCTGGCGGTCAGGTTGCCGAGCCGCAGCTGGCGCTCGTAACCCAGCTTGATCTTCGAGACGCCGAGCGAGACCTTGCGGGTCACGAACTCGGACCCGCGCCGCGGCGACTCGTGATTGAACATGATCCCGGACACCGCGAACATGCCGTAGGACTCGCGGTAGTTCTGGGTCAGGAAGTGGCCGTACACCTTCGCCACGCCGTAGGGGCTGCGCGGGTGGAACGGCGTCTGCTCGGTCTGCGGTGTCTCCCGGGCCATACCGAACATCTCCGAGGTTGACGCCTGGTAGAACCGGATCTGGCCACGGCCCGGCGTCCGGGACGCGCTAATACCGCTGCACACCCTTATCGCTTCGAGCACGCGCAGCACGCCGAGCCCGGTGACCTCGCCGGTCAGCTCGGCCTGCTGCCAGGACATCGGCACGTAAGAGATCGCGGCCAGGTTGTAGACCTCATCCGGCTGGACGCGCTCGACCGCAGAGATGAGGCTGCCCTGGTCCAGCAGGTCACCGCGGATCAGCCGGACGTCGCCGCGCAGCTGGCGCAGGTGCCGCACCGGCGGGTTCGCCTGGCCGCGCACCAGGCCCCACACCTCGTAGCCCAGGTCGACCAGGTGCTCGGCAAGATAGGAACCGTCTTGCCCCGTGATGCCGGTGATCAGCGCTCGTCGAGTCAGCGGAACCTCCGTTTTGATGGCATACCGTGGTCTGGCCGTGCCTGCCTGCTTGGTAGGCCTTCGTCGCGGCAGCTTACAGAAACAGCGCTGACCACGGCACCGCGGCTCACCTGTGGGGCTGACGGGCACGCAAGTTACCCGCTTGGTATGGTTCGCTGCATTGGTTCACGCAGGTCGCCCGTCGTGGGCTTCGGGCTGCCAGCGGCGAACGAGGAGGCGTGAACTGCGTGGGCACCGCACCGGAGCCAGACGGCGATAGCGACGGTCCACTGCGGATCTGCATGCTCTCCTACCGGAGCAAGCCACACTGCGGCGGCCAGGGCATCTTCATGCGCCACCTGTCGCGCGAGCTGACCGCGCTCGGCCACCGCGTCGAGGTGTATTCGGGGCAGCCGTATCCGGACCTCGAGCCTGGTCCGCTGCTGCGGGAGCTGCCGAGCCTGGACCTGTACCGGGACGATGACCCGTTCCGGACGCCGCGCCCCAGGGAGTTCCGCGACTGGATCGACGTGCTCGAGGTCCTCGGCATGTGGACGGCGTACTTCCCGGAGCCGCTGACCTTCAGCCTGCGGGCGCTCCGCGCGCTCCGGCCGCGCGTCGGCGACTTCGACGTCGTGCACGACAACCAGGTGCTCGCCTACGGCAACCTCGCCATCGCTAGGCTCGGGCTGCCGGTCGTCACCAGCATCCATCACCCGATCAGCGTGGACCGGCGGATCGAGCTGGCGGCCGCCCGCGGCCTGCGGAAGATCCCCAAGTGGCGCTGGTACTCCTTCGTTGGCATGCAGGCGAGGGTGGCGAGGCGGATCGGGCCGATCATGACCGGCTCGGAGTCGTCGCGGGCGGACATCCTGCGCGACTTCAAGGTGACGCCCGCCAATGTGAAGGTCATTCCGCTCGGCGTGGATACCCGGCTGTTTCACCCGCGTTCCGCGCCCCGGGTCCCTGGCCGGATCGTCGCCGTCGCCAGCGCGGACTCGCCCGTCAAGGGCGTTGCCACGCTGCTGCGTGCGTTTGCCAAGCTCGCCGCAGAAAGAGACGTGTCACTCACCGTCGTCAGCAAGCTCTTTGCCGACGGGCCGACGGCGCGGCTGCTCGGCGAGCTATCGCTGGCCGACCGGGTGCAGTTCGTCAGCGGCATCAGCGACACCGAACTGGCCGAGCTCGTCGCGAGCGCGGAGATCGCCGTCGTGCCGTCGCTGTACGAGGGCTTCTCGCTGCCCGCCGTCGAGCACATGGCCTCCGGCACGCCGCTCGTGGCCAGTCGCACGGGAGCGCTGCCCGAGGTTGTTGGTAACGCGGCCATGCTGGTGACTCCCGGCGACCCCGAGGACCTGTGCGCGGCGCTCCGCACCCTGCACGACTCGCCCGCCGAGCGCGAGCGCCTCTCGCGCGCGGCCCTGGAGCGGGTGGCGGAGCGGTTCGCCTGGACGGCCGTCGCGCGGGCAACGGTCGCGGAGTACCGGCGCGCCATCGCGGCGAGCGGCCGGGCCCGCTCGGGTGCCCTGGCCGAGGCGGTCCCGCCATGCTGACGGTGGACTTCGGCTTGCTGCCCATGAAGGCCGGGTTGAGGGTACTTGACCTGGGCTGCGGAGCCGGGCGGCACGCGTTCGAGGCCGGCCGGCGCGGCGCATCGGTGGTCGCGCTCGATACCGACGAGGCAGAGCTGGCCCGAGTCGCTGCGGTCGCCGCGGCCATGACCGAGGCCGGCGAGCTCCCAGACGGGGCGTCGGTGGCCCTGGCGTCCGGAGACGCGACGGCTATGCCGTTCGCCGACGGCTCGTTCGACGTTGTCATCGCCGCGGAGGTGCTCGAGCACATCCCCGCCGACCAGGACGCCATGCACGAGATCGCCCGGGTGCTGCGGCCTGGCGGCGTGGCCGCAATCACGGTGCCAGCCTGGCTGCCCGAGCGGATCTGCTGGCTGCTGTCGGACGACTACCACAACGTGCCAGGCGGTCACCTGCGCATCTTCACGCGGCTCGAACTCGAGACCAAGCTGCGCGGGGCCGGGCTTGTCATAGGGCCGCGTCATCACGCGCACGCGCTGCACTCGCCGTACTGGTGGCTCAAGTGCGCGGTCGGCGTGCACGATGACGACCACCCGCTGGCGAGTGCCTACCACCGGCTGCTCGTCTGGGACATCATGCGACGGCCCGCCGTCACCCGGGTCGCCGACCGGGCGCTGAACCCGCTCATCGGCAAGAGCCTCGTCGTGTATGCGACGAAGCCCGCGGGCGTCAGTCGCGTGCGGCGGCCGACGTCCGCTGGGTCCGGTGCGGCCGGTGCGGCCGCGGAAAAAGTGCATGCCGCAGCCTGAGCGCCTGACCGGAGTAGGCGGACTGACGGGGCTTGCCGACCGGATGGGCACGGACCGCGATGTGCCGGACATGCCGGGCATCCTGACCGCATCGCAGATCGTGACGACGGGCCGCGCCATCGCCGCGGTCCAGAACCGCGATGGCTCGATCGGCTGGCCGGACGGCCACGTCGACGCGTGGAATCATGTGGAGTGCGCGATGGCGCTCAGCGTATGCGGGCTGCGCCGCGAGGCGCGGCACGCCTACGCGTGGCTGGCCAGCGCGCAGCAGCCAGACGGCTCGTGGCCGGTCAGGCCGGAAGACGGCGGCGTCGAGGAGTGGGCAGCCGAGAGCAACCACGCCGCGTACTGTGCCCTGGGCGTCTGGCACGAACTGCTCGTCACCGGCGATGAGGACTTTGCCGCGCAGATGTGGCCGGTGGTCCGTGCCGCGATCGAGTTCGCCACCGGGCTGCAGACAGCGCGAGGCGAGATCATCTGGCGACGGCACGCTGACGGCTCACCAGACAGCTATGCCCTGCTGACCGGCTGCGCCAGCATGTACCAAAGCCTGCGCTGCGCCATCGCGCTGGCCGAGCACGTCGGTGAACCTCAGCCGGACTGGGAGCTGGCGGCCGCACTCGTCGGGCATGCGGTCGCCGGTCACAGCGACGCGTTTGCCGACAAGAGCCGGTTCTCTATGGACTGGTACTACCCGGTCCTGGGCGGTGCGGTCAGGGGTGCCGCAGCCGAGCGCACGGTCAAGGCAGGCTGGGACACCTTCGTAGTGCCGGGCCTCGGCGTCCGCTGCGTCAGCGATGAGCCGTGGGTGACCGCCGCCGAGACGTGCGAGCTGGCCATAGCCCTGGACGCGGTCGGGCAGCGGGACCAGGCCGTCGAGCTGTTTGCCCAGATTCAGTTCCTGCGCGCGGCGGAGGGCGGCTACTGGACTGGCTGGCAGTTCGAGAACGAACGGCACTACCCGAACGAGCAGAGCAGCTATACCGCCGCCGCCGTGGTGCTGGCTGCCGACGTGATCGGCGGGCGGGGGACGAGCCCGGCTGCCGGGATCTTCCGGGACGCGGCGGCCGGCCCGGACGTCGCGATGCCGCCCGATCCCTCGGCCTGCGGCTGTGCTTCGCCGATCAGCAGCTGCTAGACCTCGGGCCTCGGACCTCGGGTCTCATGCGTCGGACCTCGGGCCTCATTGGTACCTATGCTGCCCATCTAGGGGCGCCGGCCGCAGGGGTCCCATCACGCCCCTGGCGCCCTAGCCGACGCCGTCGCCAGTCCGCTCCAGGACCCGCAGCGAGCCGGTGACACTGACCTCGGTGAACGCGCCTGAGGCCACTGCCCGCCGGTAGACGCGGTACGGTGCCTGCCCGCCGTCGGCCGGGTCAGGAAAGACGTCGTGGAACGCCAGCGCGCCGCCTCGTGTCACCCAGGGTGCCCAGCCCTCGTAGTCGGTGACCACGCTCGCCTCGCTGTGCCCGCCATCGATGAACAGCATGCCGAGCGGCGCGCGCCAGAGCCTCGACACGTCGGAGGACGTGCCGATCACAGCCACGACGTGCTCTTCCAGGCCGGCTGCCGCCAGCGTGGCGCGGAAAAAGGGCAGCGAGTCCATCCGCCCGGTCGCCCGGTCCACGAGCTCGGCATCGTGATGTTCCCAGCCTGGCTGGATCTCCTCCGAGCCACGGTGGTGATCCACGGTCACGACCAGCTGGCCGGCCTCGCGGGCGGCCGCCGCGAGATAGATCGTGGACTTGCCGCAGTAGGTGCCGACCTCGGCTATGGGTCCGACTCCGGCGTACGTTGCGGCAGTCTCGTACAGGGCGAGTCCCTCGTCCGCGGGCATGAATCCCCTGGCCGCCTCGGCCGCTAGCCTGAACTTGTCCGGCATGGGCATGCCGTACAGTCTGCGCGACGGCGTGCGAGGAGGGAAAGGAGCCCGGCATGAAAGTCGTGCCCGACTACGATGCGTGCGAGGCCAACGCGGTCTGCGCCGGCCTCGTTCCGGAAGTCTTCGAAGTCGACGACGATGACAACCTCAACATCCTCGTCAACGAGATCCCGGAGAACCTGCTGGACGGGGTGCGGCACGCCGTCCGGTCCTGCCCCAAGGCAGCGCTACGGCTGGCCGAGTAGCGCGCGATGGGGGGCGAGAATGACGCTCACACCCCACTTGAGGGGTCGTCGACACCATTGCGCCCTCTCTGGCGGCGTCGGTCGGTCATCCTGACGACGGCGTGCGTAGCGGTGGCTGCGCTGACGGCGGGCCTGCTGGCCAGCACCGGCGCATTCAGCTCTGACGGCAGCGCGCCCAGACAGCGGCCGCCAGCCCTGTCCCTGCCGGACGTGCCCGCGCCAACAAAGGCGCTGACCCCGAGACAGATCAGGGCTGCCTACCAGCTAGGTCCGCTGGCGGACAGCGGCATCGTCGGGTCCGGGCAGACCATCGTCATCGTCGACTCGTTCGGCTCACCGACTATCGCGGCCGATCTCGCTTTCTTCGACAGCTACTTCGGCCTGCCGCCGCCGCCCTCCCTGCGGGTTATCCAGCCGGCCGGCCCTGTGCCTGCATTTGCGGTCCACGACACCACCCGGCTCGGCTGGGCTGGCGAGACCACGCTGGATGTCGAGTGGGCACACGTCATGGCGCCGGGCGCGAGCATCGTCCTCGTCGAGACGCCCACCGCAGAGAACGAGGGCACGACCGGCTTCCCCGAGATCGTCACCGCAGAGAACTACGTGCTGCAGCACAAGCTCGGCCAGGTCATCTCGCAGAGCTTCGCCGCGACTGAGCAAACGTTTCCCTCGGTATCGGTGATCATGTCGTTCCGCGAGCCCTATCGGCTCGCCGCCCGTGACCACGTCACCGTGGTCGCTGCGACCGGCGACACCGGCGCGACCAGCGACCAGTACAACATGCAGGACCTGTACACCAGCCGCGCGGTGTCCTGGCCCGCCACCGACCCGCTGGTGACCGCGGTCGGCGGCACGGAGCTGAGCCTGAGCCACGACGGGGGCCGGCTAGCGCCGGACCAGGCCTGGAGCGGCAGCGGCGGCGGCGAATCGATCGCCTTCGCCCGGCCGGCTTACCAGGACGGAGTCAGGTCGGTCACCGGGAGCAGCCGCGGTGTCCCCGACGTATCGATGGACGCCTCGTGCCGCAGCGCGGTGGCCGTCTATGGCAGCTACTACGCCTCGGGCGGGCAGTGGCATCCCGAATGCGGCACCAGCCTCGCGGCACCCCTGTTCGCGGGGATCGTAGCCCTCGCAGATCAGTACGCCGGGCACGGCAAGGCGCATGGCCTCGGCCTGATCAACCCGGCTCTGTACCAAATCGCAGCCCGGCACGATCCGGGCGTCGTCGACGTCGTGGCCGGCAACAACTCGCAGAGCTTCGCGCAAGAAGGGAAGCAGTTCACGGTTCCGGGCTTTGCTGCGGGGCCGGGCTATGACCTTGCCAGCGGCATCGGCACGATCAACGCCGCCAGTTTCGTGCCCGAGCTCGCGGGTCTCGCCCGGTAAATCTGCTCGGCCGTCCTGGCTCCGACTCGGAACCTCAGCCCTGCCGGTGACCTGCCGGAATCGCTCCTTCGACGTGCAGCAGTCGGACCCGGTCGGCCCGGTAGATATACCGGGTTAGCCGGATCGGCCGGGAGACGTCGTAGGCGGTGCGATTCACGACCATGACGGGCGTGCCGCTGGCCAGTCTGAAGAAGCCGAACTCGCGTGCATTCGGCATCCGCGCCCCGATCTCGTCTACATAGCCCTGCTGCGGGTAGCCGAAGTCGGCCAGCATGGCAACGCTGCCCGACCTGATCTCCCCGGCCTGCTCGAGAGCGGTGCCGCTGGCGATGTCGCTCGGGTAGTAGGAATTGATTAGCTGCCAGGGCACCTCCCCGATGAAGTGCTCAGAACGGCGGATCACGACCGGGTCGCCCGTCGCCAGCGCCAGCTTCTCCGCCACGCTCGGAGTCGCCGCCCCCGTCTCCACAATCAGCCGGGACATCTCCGACTCCGCCGCGGCCGGGCTCACCACCGGCATTCCCTGCGAGGCGTGCCGTTCCGCGGGCGGTGCCGGGATCCGCGAAAGCAGCGCGGTGAAGGGCCGGGTCGGCTCGACCACGAACGTGCCAAGGCCCTGGCGGCTCACCACGAGCCCCTGGTTGATCAGCAGCGCGATTGCCAGCCGCACGGTATTGCGGGACGCGTCGTACTCCGCCGCGAGGTCCGGCTCGCTCGGCAACCGCTGGCCGGGCTCAAGTGCGCCGGACCCGATCTGCTCACGGAGCCGGTCGGCGATCTCCTGGTACTTCGGCTGAGCCACCTGTGTCCTCGCAGTTTGTCTCGCCGCCACCATCACGACCTAGAGAGTTACCCATCCAGGTCGTTTCAATCAGCCAACTCATTGGTATGAGTCAGATAGGTCAAACAATAGGCAAGAGTAACGGGACTGGCCGGGCTCGCGGTATCTGACGCGCCGCAGCGCCATGGCACTCCGGTAAGGAGCGAGCGATGATCTTCCTCTTGGCCGCGGCTGCCCTACTGGCAGGGGCGCCGCTGATCGCGTCGGTGCTGGTCAGTGTCGCGAGCGTCCGCGAGGACGCGGCCAAGTCCCTCGCCGGGATTCCGCCCGGCCTGCTCGCCCGCGCCGTGCGCCGGCTGCTGCAGGCGAGCGTGGGCGGCTCAGGTCAGCTGCAGAGCCTGCGTGGGGTCACCGGTCCGGCGACGGGAGGACGGCCTCGCTGGCAGCCACAGCGCAGCAGCCGGGCCGCTCAGATCCCGGCGCCTCGGTGGCCTGCCGATGACGACGCAGCGGCTCGCGCTCCCGACGCGCTCGCGACGCCGCGGAGCTAGCCCGGCTCGCGACCGTGCTCTCGATTCGCCGGCAGGCACCGGACTAGGCTGCCCCCTATGAGGGTGGCCCTCGGACAGCTCCCGATCAGCTCAGATCCACAGGTGAACATCGACCGCGTCAGCGCTGCAGCGGCATCGGCGGCCGCGCAGAATGCCAAGCTCATCGTCTTCCCGGAAGGAACCCAGGCGCGATTCTCGGTCGATCTGCGAGCCGTCGCCGAGCCACTGGACGGCGAGTTCTCGCGGGGCGTCGCAGGGGCGGCACGCTCGGCCGGAATTGCCATCGTCGCCGGCCTGTTCGAGCCGGCCCCCGACGGTAGCGCCGACCTTTCAACACCGCAAACCGCCATGCGACCGCGAAATGTCGGCTAACGGCAAGAACGTGCGCTGGCGCACGAGGATCGTACCTGGGAACTCTTCTTTCGGGCCGAGCCTGCTTCAAGTCAAGAAGCTGACAGGAATCCTTGTACGGTGCCCTAAATGCGGTAATCGGGCGTGTGTTCCGTACCGCACGTATGAATCGATGAGCGACCCTGGCCACTATTATCTCAAGTGCCGCTCCTGCCGTGAGAAGACCATCATCAGCGACAGAGACTTCGCGGTACTCCTGAGCGAAGTGCTGCCACACGCTTATACGCAGCTTGTCCGGTAGGGCGCTCCGGTAGCGCGCAGCTTTGAACACCAAGAGCCCAGCTAGCGGGCCACCTGGCCGTCCGTGGCGGGCTCTTCGACCCGGCCCCGGACGGGCGGGTTTTCAACACCACGGTGGGCTACGAGGCCGACGGCTCACTCGCCGCCGTCTACCGCAAGGTCCACCTCTTCGATGCGCTCGGACATCGTGAGTCCGACAGCGTTGCACCGGGGGACGATGTGGTCATCGCCACTCTCGCCGGGCTCGCGATCGGATTCATGACGTGCTACGACGTCCGCTTCCCCGAACTCGCCCGGGCGCTCGCAGCTGGCGGTGCGCAGCTGCTGGTGCTGCCGGCCGCGTGGGCGGCCGGCCCGGCAAAGGAAGACCACTGGGTCACGCTCGTCCGGGCCAGGGCTATCGAGAACACGATCTGGGTCGCAGCCGCCGGGCAAGTGCCAGACACGGCGGAGCCAGCAACGAAGGCCCCGACCGGGGTCGGCCGCAGCATGCTCGTGGACCCGATGGGCGTGGTGAGGATCGGCCTGGGTCCTGCCCGGGGGATCGGCGTAGGCGACGTGGATCTCGCCTACACCGAGCAAGTCCGAGCGGTACTGCCGTCCCTGGCAGGCCGCCGCGACGACATCGTGAGCGGCCGGGTTTCGGCCGTTCCTGGCTAGTGGTCCACCCAGCCTGCGTGCGCGAGCGCGGCCCTTGGCGCGGCGGGGTGCGGGGCGACCACGTTCCTGATCACCGTCAGGTCGTCGTCAGAAATCCGATCAAGGAAACTGCGGAGCGTCACGCCGCGGTCGCCCCCCGATCGGAGCACCTCAGTCATCAGCCGCGCCGCGTGCTCCTCGCGCCGCTCGGCAGGCCAGTAACGCCAGGCCCGGCCGTATTTCTCCCGGCGCAGGACGCCCTTGCTGTGCAGGATCGCCATCACCGTCATGACCGTCGTATAGGCCAGCGGCCGCCCGTAGCTCAACTGGTCGCGCACTTCCCGTACCAGGCACGGCTGGTCCTGCGCCCAGACGACGTCCATGACCGCGCTCTCCAGCTGGCCAAATTCGCGCATCCTGCATCACCTCCGGCGCTCCAGCCAAGCACGGCCAGGCGTCCGGGCGGCCTGCCCGCCGCGACCGCGCGCAGGCAGGGGCGAAGGAATTCGGCACCGGGTAGAAGGAACCTACTCCGCCGGGGATTCCGGGCCAGGCTTGACCTGCGAGTTCACCCGGCCGGGAGGTATTGCGGATAGAGGGCATGATCTAGTAGGAAAAAAGTTGCGTAGTGGGCGAAGCCTCAGGAAAGGGGACCGGGAATGCGGACCTTCCAGCCGTACCTGGACCGTCCTGCAGCCGAGGCGAGCGGCTACCGCGGCCGCGCCACCACCGGGCGCAGCACCGGGGAGATCACCGGGCGCATCAGCCGGGACGGGTCATCCGGGTTTCCCGTCGAGCCAGGCCGTTACCACATTTACGCCTCGCTGGCCTGCCCGTGGTCTCAGCGCGCGCTGATCGTCCGCCGAGTTCTCGGCCTCGAGCGGGTCATCGGGCTCAGCCTGACCGACCCCGTGCTCACCGAACAGGGCTGGCGGTTCCCTGATCAGAGCGGCGGGCGGGACCCGCTCACCGGCGCGCACTATCTGTCCGAGCTTTACCTGGCCTCCAACCCGGGCTACACCGGCCGGGTCTCGGTGCCTCTGCTGTGGGACAGCCGGATGCAGCGGATCGTGACCAACGACTTCAGCCAGCTCACCGTTCAGCTGGAGACCGAGTTCGCGGACTACCATCGGCCTGGCGCGCCCGATCTGTACCCGGCCGACCAACGGCGGGACATAGACGGGCTCAGCGCACTCATCTACCACGCAGTCAATAACGGCGTTTACAAGTGCGGGTTCGCCACGTCCCAGGCCGCCTACGAGGAAGCGTTCGACTCGCTTTTCGCCACCCTGGACGCACTCGAGGAGAGGCTAGCGCGGCGCCGGTTCCTGCTGGGCAGCCAGCTCTCCGAGGCTGATGTCCGGCTGTTCCCGACCCTCGCCAGATTTGACGCCGTGTACTACGCGCTCTACAAGTGCAATCTCCACCCGCTCGCCGGTTACCGGCACCTGTGGGGCTACGCGCGCGACCTCTACCAGCGGCCGGGGTTTGGCGATACGACCGACTTCTTCCAGATCAAGCGGCACTACTACCAGGCTGGCTGGATCAACCCCGCCGGGATCGTTCCTAAGGGCCCGTACGTGAACTGGCTGGAGCCGCACGGCCGCGACCGGATGCCCGGCTAGCTGCCCGCTCTCTGCAGGTTGCCTGCCAGGTAGCCTGGTATCTGCCATTTACTGTCGTGCCTTGGTTGGCTAGCCAGCTCCGGAAGAGGGCGATCGACGTCGTGTCTGCTGAGCCTCCGCGCGGGTCCGCGGATCTGGACAGCTCCCCCACTCAGGCGACCGGCGAGCAGCCTGCCGACAGCGCACCGCGACGGGCGGACTTCGGTCCTAACCAATGGCTCGTCGATGAGCTTTACCAGCGTTACCTCACCGATCCGGGCTCTGTCGACCAGGCCTGGTGGAGCTTTTTCGCCGACTATCAGGCGCACCCAGAGACAAGCGGGCTGACCGGCGGCGGGCCGGACAGCCCCGCTGCCCGCACGACGACGGCGGGACCGGCCGCAGCGACCGGTCCGGCATCAGTGCCCGCCGCCGGGCCGGTCGGCCCGAACGGCACGGCCGCCGCAGAGGCCCCGGCCGGCAAAGCCCCCGCCGCAGCTCCGGCTCGGACCACGCCTCCTGCGGCTCGGACCACCGCTCCTGCGGCTCGGACCACCCCTCCTGCGGCCCCGGCCAGCCCATCGGTCGCCGCGGACCCGGCTGGCACCGCCCCTCCGGCGGCCCCGGCAAGCCTCCCGGCCGCCGCGACCCCGGCCAGATCGACGGCCGCAGCGGCGCAGGCGGGCACTACCGCGCCCGCGACCCCCAACGGCTCGGTTCCGCCGAACGTCGTGCGACTGCGCGGCGCTGCCGCGCGAACCGTCACCAACATGACGGCAAGCCTCACAGTCCCGACCGCTACCAGCGTCCGCACGATCCCGGCCAAGCTGCTCATCGACAACCGGATCGTGATCAATAACCATCTCGCCCGAGGGCGAGGCGGCAAGGTTTCCTTTACCCACCTGATCGGCTACGCCATTGTGCGGGCGCTGGCCACGGCGCCGGAGATGAACTTCTCCTACGCCGAAGCCGACGGAAAGCCGGTGATGGTTGAGCCCGAGCACGTCAACTTCGGCCTCGCGATCGACGTGCGCAAGGACGACGGTTCGCGGCAGCTGCTAGTGCCTAGCATCAAGGCCGCTGAGACAATGGAGTTCCGGCAGTTCTGGATGGGCTACGAGGACCTCATCCGCAAGGCCAGGACCAGCAAGCTGACGGTTGATGATTTCGCCGGCACCACGATCAGCCTCACCAATCCCGGCACCATCGGGACCGAGCACTCCGTGCCGCGGCTGATGGCCAGCCAGGGATCCATCATCGGGGTCGGCGCCATGGAATGGCCCGCCGCGTATCAGGGTGCAGCTGAGGAGACGATGGCCCGGCTTGCGATCAGCAAGACCGTGACGATGACCTCTACCTACGACCACCGGATCATCCAGGGCGCGCAGTCCGGCGATTTCCTGCGCATCGTGCATCAGCTGCTGCTCGGCGCCGACGGCTTCTACGACGACGTATTCGCCTCGCTACGGATCCCCTATGAACCCGTGCGCTGGGTCCGGGATATCCCGGCAGGCCATGAGGATGACATCACCAAGGCCGCCCGGGTCTACGAGCTGATCCACGCCTACCGCGTCCGCGGCCACCTGATGGCTGACACCGACCCGCTCGAGTACCGCCAGCGCAAGCACCCGGACCTGGATATCAACCAGCACGGGCTCACGCTGTGGGATCTCGAGCGCGAGTTCGCCACCGGCGGCTTCGGCGGCAAGCCACGGATGCAACTGCGGGAGATCCTCGGCGTACTGCGTGACTCCTATTGCCGCACCGTCGGCGTGGAGTACATGCACATCCAGAATCCCGAGGAACGGAAGTGGATTCAGGCGCGCGTGGAGCGGCCCCATCCGCGGGCGGACCACGACGAGCAGCTGCACATCCTGTCCCGGCTGAATGTTGCCGAGGCATTCGAGATGTTCCTGCAGACCAAGTTCATCGGCCAGCGTCGGTTCTCGCTCGAAGGCGCCGAGTCACTGATCCCGCTGCTCGACACGGTACTGACCGAAGCAGCGCAGGCAAACCTGCACGAGGCCGTTATCGGCATGGCGCACCGTGGACGCCTCAACGTGCTCGCCAACATCGTCGGCAAGTCCTATGGCCAGATCTTCGCCGAGTTCGAGGGCAACCTCGACCCTGCGACGACGCACGGGTCAGGGGATGTGAAGTATCACCTCGGCGCCGAGGGCGTGTACCACGCAGCGGACGGCTCCCAGATCCCCACCTCGATGGTCGCCAATCCCAGCCACCTCGAGGCTGTGGACCCGGTCGCTGAGGGCGTGGTACGCGCCAAGCAGGACATCATCGACATGGGCGAGCCCGGTTTTACGGTCCTGCCCGTCCTCATCCACGGAGATGCGGCCTTCGCCGGCCAGGGCGTGGTGGCCGAGACGCTCGAGCTCTCCCAGCTGCGCGGCTACCGCACCGGCGGCACCGTGCACATCGTGGTGAACAACCAGGTGGGCTTCACGACCGCGCCGGCCTCAGCTCGATCGAGCGTCTACAGCACCGATGTCGCTCGCATGATCCAGGCTCCGATCTTCCACGTCAACGGCGACGATCCCGAAGCGGTCGTCCGGGTCGGCAGGCTCGCGTTCGAGTACCGCCAGGCCTTCCACAAGGACGTGGTCATCGACATGATCTGCTACCGCAGGCGGGGCCACAACGAGACTGACAACCCGTCGTTCACGCAGCCGATCATGTACGACCTGATCGACGCCCGCCGGTCCACCAGAAAGCTATACACCGAGGCCCTCATCGGCCGCGGGGACATCACGATGGACGAGGCGGAGGCCGCGCTGCGCAACTTCCAGCGAGAGCTGGAGCGGGCGTTCACCGAGACCAAGGATGCGTTGAGCGCGCCCCCCGCCGTCGCCGTCCGGCGCCTTGCCGAGGAGCCGGTCGACCATGCCGCCGTCGCAACGAGGATCAGCACCGAGGCGGTGAAGCGGATCATCGACACGCAGGTGTCACTGCCCGAGGGATTCACTGTGCACCCGCGCCTGGCACCGCAGCTACAGCGACGTGCCGCCATGATCGAGCAGGACGAGATCGACTGGGGAACAGGCGAACTGCTGGCCTTCGGCTCGATCCTGATCGACGGCCACGCGGTGCGCCTCATCGGCCAGGACACACGCCGTGGCACCTTCGGCCAGCGCCACGCCGTGCTCGTGGACCGGCACACCGGCTACGAACTCGTGCCGCTTCGTGCCTTCAATACTGAGTCCGTCCGGTTCTACGTCTACGACTCGCTGCTGTCGGAGTACGCCGCGGTCGGCTTTGAGTACGGCTACTCGGTCGCCCGGCCAGAGGCGCTGGTGTGCTGGGAAGCGCAGTTCGGCGACTTCGTCAACGGCGCACAGACCATCGTTGACGAGTTCATCAGCTCAGGCGAGCAGAAGTGGGGCCAGCGCTCCGGCGTCGTCCTGCTGCTGCCGCACGGCTACGAGGGACAGGGTCCTGACCATTCCTCGGCGAGGATCGAGCGATTCCTGTCGCTGTGCGCCCACGACAACATGACGGTGGCCCTGCCGAGCTCGCCCGCCAGCTACTTCCACCTGCTGCGCTGGCAGGCGCTCTCGGACCGGGCGAAGCCGCTCATCGTGTTCACGCCCAAGTCGCTCCTGCGGCTGAAGGCCGCGGTGTCCAAGACTGCTGAGTTCACCTCCGGGTCCTTCGCGCCGGTGATTCCGGACCCGCACTCGAGCGATGGCACGCCGGGTGACACAGGGGCAATCCGGCGCGTTGTGCTGTGCTCCGGCAAGATCTACTACGACCTCGCGAAGCGTCGCAGCGAGATCGGCGCGACAGACACCGCTCTCATCCGGGTCGAGCGGCTGTATCCCCTGCCAGCCGCTGAAATCGCCGCCGAGCTTGGGCGGTACCCGGCCGAGGCCGAGGTGGTGTGGGTGCAGGAGGAGCCGGCCAACATGGGCGCGTGGCCGTTTATGGCGCTGCACCTGCCGCCGGTCGTCGGCAGGCCGATCAGCCAGGTGTCCCGGCAGGCGAACTCGGCTCCCGCCTCTGGCTCGGCTAAGGCGCACGCCGCCGAGCAAGCCGCGGTGGTCGAGGCAGCCTTCGCCGGGAACGGCTGAGCGGTGTACTTCACCGATCGTGGCATCGAGGAGCTAGACGAGCGACGTGGCGGGGATCAGGTCGCACTCCGCTGGCTGGCGGAGCGACTGCGCGACTTCGTCGACGAGCATCCTGACGCCGAGTCCGTCATCGACCAGCTCGCAACCTGGCTGGCCCGACTTGACGACGAGCCAGAGGAATAACGGCTAGCCCTTCAGTCGCCCAGCGCCCCCTGGCGATGGGCCGCGACCGCGTCGGCGACAGCCCTCTATGCGGGTGGCTGGCACTCTGGCGCCCACCGAGCGCCGGGGCAGTCACGATACATCTTGACTTATACTGGTCGAGACATATCGTATCCATCAAGAGTACGATCTCCAGAGCAGAGGTGTCTGCGGAGGTCCAGGCAGGGCGGTGAGGCTCGTGAGCCCAGTTTTCCGGCACGGCAAGCTCAGGCTGTACCTGCTCAAGCTCCTCGACGAGGCTCCGCGGCACGGCTACGAGGTCATCCGCCTCCTGCAGGACCGGTTCATGGGCATCTACGCCCCCTCACCCGGCACGATCTACCCGAGACTTGCCCGGCTCGAGGAAGACGGCCTGGTCACGCACGAGGAAGTCGACGGCAAGAAGATCTACAGCATCACCGAGAAGGGCCGGGAGGAGATCCGGTCGAGGCTCGGCGACCTCGCCGACCTGGAAGATGAGCTCACCGAGTCGCTGCGCGACGTGGCCAGGGAGATCTCAGTCGATGTCCGCGAGACCGTCCGCACGATCAGGGAGGAACTCGCCTCGGCGGCGAAGGGCTTCCGGAACGGCGACGGCCGAGACGACGCCAGGCAGACCGAACCGGACGCCGCCGAACCTGACGGCGCCAGCGAGGACGACCGCGCCGAGCCCCGCCGGATCAGGGAGGAAGCCCGCCGCAGCCGTGAGCAGATGCGCGCAAGCTTCCGTCAGGGGCGGCGGGCCGCAGACTGGCCTGCATGGTCGGCGTGGTCGGAATGGGCAGACACCGACGGCGAAACCGGATCCGCCAGCGGGCCCGGAGTCCGCGGCCGCGCAAAGGCGGCCGGCCCGGGGCACGGCGGGCAGGGCCCGTTCGGCGACCTGGAGCGAATGGCGATGCAGTTCGCCACCGAACTGCGAGCGGCGGCGCGCCAGACCGGCAACCTCGGTGATCGCTCCCTTAATGAGCTTCGCGACATCCTGACCGACACGCTTGCGAAGGTCCGGTCCGAGGTATTCACCGACCCGGAGGTCAAGTCGGACAGCCAGAAGGGGCAGCCGTCGCCCGGCGAGCCCAGCGATGCCGACCGCGACTAGCCGACAAATGCGTTTGGCATCGTCCGGATATGCGGCAGCGGGCCTCTCGACCGGTCCAGGACAGACCTCATCTCGTTAACGACAGCGCGCCTGTCTTTCCGCACTCGAGCCGGCGGGAAATGCAGCACCAGGATGCCCTCGGCCGTCATCCGGGCATGGCGGGCGAGCGTGCGCTCCCAGTCGCCGGGCGACAGATGCCAGGCTCGCGAGTCCACCTCAACTGCCACCCCGAATTCTGGCCACCAGGCATCCGGCGACGCGAGGAAGTCCTTGCCTACGAACAGACGCGGGTTATACAGCGGCTCCGGCAGCGTCGACTGCCGGATCAGTGTCAGCAGATCAGCTTCAGCCGCAGACCGCGCCCCTGCAGAAACCTCGGCCAGTGCTCGCCGCAGCAACGCCGACCCGCGTACCGGGCCGATTCTCAACTCCTGCTCGAGGTGCCACAACTGCACCTTGCCGCGTTGCACACCCGCAGCGACAACAGCCCGCACGTCGGATAGCTCTGTCATGGCCCGCACGGTGTCGGCGACTGCCCGGGCCGGATCGGCGTAGCCGACCTTGCCGTCCCAGTAGAACGCCCGTGGCAGGACTCTCGTCCGGTGAATGCGTACAAAACCGACGTCACCACGACGGCAGTCATGGGGGACGAGCACGTCGACGACCTCGCTCTTATCGACAGGAATCCGATACCAGGCGACCGCTGCCGGACCCGTGATGGCAATGGCACGGCCAGCGTGCTCCCACGCCGCCATCGCTCGCTGCCGGTCGGTTAACGTGCCGCGGCCCGCGAGATAGACGCCGGGAAGGACGACCTGCCACGGTCCACCCGGCCGGATCCGATGCCGAACTGCCTTGGCAGTCATGCCGCAGGCCATGGCCTGGCCGCGGCCGATAATCGCTTGCTGGCCAGCTAATGTGCGGGCGATCGAGTCTGCGTCAAACTTCGCGATTCGCGGCATGCCGCGAGGGTGACATGGGCCCTGGGACATCTCTGTGACACCGGCGGCGCAACTCTCGGGCGTGAGGGGGCCAATGCTGCCCATAGAGGGGCAGTGAAGTTACCAACGTGGCCCCTTTTCACAGGGTGAAGACCACCTTGCCGAACAGGTCACCGGCGATCATCGCCTCGAACCCGGCCTTGGCCTCACTGAGCGGCATAGTCCGGTCGATCAGCGGCCGCACCCCGGTCTGCTCGCAGAATGTCAGCAGCCTGGACAGCTCGCCGCGGGTGCCCATGGTGGAGCCGATCACCGATAGCTGCAGGAAGAAGACCCGGTTCAGATCAGCCGGCGGGACAGCCCCGCTGGTGGCGCCGGAGACGACAATGACCCCGCCGGGCTTGAGCGCGCGCAGGGAGTGGGACCAGGTCGCCTGGCCTACGGTCTCCATGACTGCATCGACGCGCTCGGGCAGCCGCACGCCGGACTCGAACGCCATGTCGGCACCGAGCGACAGCGCACGCGACCGCTTCTCCTCGCTCCGGCTGGTGACCCAGATCCGGTAGCCGGCCGCGCGGCCGAGCAGGATGAGCGCCGTCGCCACCCCGCCACCAGCGCCCTGCACGAGCACGGTGGCACCGGGACCGATCGGAGCGCGGTCGAACAGCATCCGGAACGCGGTCAGGTACGCCGTCGGCAGGCAGGCCGCTTCTTCGAACGACAACGCGGCCGGCTTGGGCACCAGGTTGCGCCGCGGCACCGCGACCTGCTCCGCAAAGGTCCCGTCGTGCCGCTCGGACAGCAGCGACCGGCCGGGGTCGAGGGTCTCGTCGCCGCCAGCCGCACTCGGATCGCCGACGACCGCGTGCACGACCACGTCGTTACCTTCGGCGTCAGTGCCCGCGGCGTCGCAGCCCAGGATCATCGGCAGCTTGTCGGCGGACAGCCCGACTCCGCGCAACGACCAGACATCGTGGTGATTCAGGGCGGTGGCCCGGACTGTAACGGTGGTCCAGCCGTCCGGGACCACCGGCTCGGGGTGCTCACCGAGCTCGAGGCCAGCGAGCGGATTGTCGGCATCCAGACGCGCAGCGGTCGCAGCGAACATGACTGGACCCTAGCGTCCGGCACTTGCGATGTCCGCCCCCAGGTGCCCGGCCGCGCGGCAGAATAGCGGCAGAATACTGGCCACGGCAGCTGACGTTATCCGCATCGGTCCGGTGAAAAAGGACGCCGCCGCACTAGTCGCGACTGTGCCATACTCGTTGCGGGGAAGCGGCCTCCTTGTTGTCCCACACAGGGTTAGGACCGTTGTGAATTTGTCGTCGTACGCGGACCTTGCCGTTCGTCTTGCTAACACGGCTGTGCAGGACACCGGGGCGCAGGATCCGCTGAGTTCGCCGGCCGCGTGCATGAGTGCGCTCGGTGACTGCCTGGAAGGGCCAGTCACGCGGCGTGATATTGACGTGCTCAGGCACGTCAGGGCCGAGTTCCAGGCCATCTTCACCGCGGCCGCGACCGGGGAAGACCGCCGTGCCATGGCACGGCTCAACGCGCTGCTCATTCAGTTCCCCATCCAGCCGGAGATGGCCCGGCACGACGACGACCAGCGGTGGCACGTCCACCTCGCCTCGCAGGGCTCGATCGGTGACCGATTCGCGGCTGCAGCGATCATCAGCGTGGCACTGACGGTGTCCGTCGTCGGGGTGAGCAGGCTCGGCATCTGCGCGATCGCGTCGTGCGGCCAGGTGTTCATCGACGCCAGCCGGGCCAAGTCGCGCCGGTACTGCGCCGAGCATGCGGCTGCCCGCGGCAATGTCAGCACCCTGCGCCGGCAGCCGGCAAACCTGACGCCGTCGTCAGGACCAGACGCCGACAAAAACGCGCCCGGCCGGGCGACCCCGGCGGCCAGTTAGCCACGCCGCCGCGCGCACCCTGGGCGGCGTCAGCCGACGGTTGATACGGCCATGCCGAGTCGGCATCAAAGGCAGAAAGCCCAGGTCAAATCCCATGCTGCCGAGGGCTAGCCGGCTAATTTCGCATTACCCGGCCGTGCTGTCTCGCCGACTTCTAGATCATGACAACTCGGATAACAGTGCTCTGGACGTGGCCTTACACGCAGATCACCACGAACGAGCCATCTAGTCCGCGACATCACAGTGACTCGCGTTACCGAAATGACGCAGGATCAGTGCTAGTCAGCACCTAAGTCGATCATTACCATGAGCCCTACTCCACGGCCGTATGGCCCCCGTATGCGGACCCAAGGAAGGACCATGGCAACTATCACCACGACGAGTCCCGGCGACGTCGGCCTCAAGCGGGAGATGGGGCTGATCGGCGCTACCTGGGCGTCCGAGACGTCCATCATCGGATCCGGCTGGCTGTTCGGCTCATTCTTCGCCGCGCAGGCAATTGGGCCGTCGGCGGTCTGGGCATGGCTCATCGCCGGCGTCGCGATCATTATCCTCGCGCTCGTACACGCCGAACTCGGCGGCATGTACCCGGTCGCAGGCGGCACGGCGCGGTTCCCGCACCTGGCGTTCGGCGGGATCGCAGGCACCTCGTTCGGCTTCTTCTCCTGGCTCCAGGCGGTTACCGTCGCGCCGATCGAGACCTACGCCGTCGAGAAATATGGCCAGTACTGGCTGGACTCGGCGAAGATCAACCTCTACAACCCCACGACCGGCAACGTCACGCACTGGGGATTCGTCGTCACCATCGTCCTCATGGCAATGTTCACGGCGATCAACTTCCTGGCGATGCGCACGTTCAACCGGGTGAACAGCGGCATCGCCTGGTGGAAGGTCGCGGTCCCGGTGCTGGCGATCATCATCCTGCTCTTCAAGTTCCACGGCGGGAACTTCAGCGTCCAGGGCGGCATGAACCCCGGCAACATCGCCGGCAATAGCGCCAACCTGGGCTATACCGGCTGGCACGCGTTCTTCTTTACGATCCCGGCCGCCAGCATCATCTTCGCCTACCTGGGCTTCGAGCAGGCCGACCAGTTGGCCGGCGAGGTCAAGAAGCCACAGCGAACGCTGCCACTGGCGATCATCCTCGCAATCCTGATCGGCACGGCCATCTACGTGCTGCTGCAGGTCGTATTCATCGGCGCGACGCCGGCGAGCGTTCTGGCTCACGGTTGGTCGGGCATTGCCTCGGCAAACCCGATCGCAGCCCGTCCCTTCGCGGGCCTCGCGGCGGCCGTCGGGCTCGGGTGGCTGGCCAAAGTCCTCCTGATCGACGCGTTCATCTCGCCGTTCGGCACCGGTCTTGTCTACCTGACCTCGACCTCCAGGGTCGGGTACGGGCTAGCCAGAAACCGGTACTACCCGTCGATGTTCGCCAAGGTGGACAAGAACGGGGTCCCGTGGTTCAGCCTGATCATGGGGTTCGTGTTCGGCCTGGTCTTCCTGCTGCCGTTCCCGAGCTGGCACTCACTGGTGGGCCTGGTCACCGGGGCGAGCGTGCTCATGTACGCCGGGGCGCCGCTGGCCATGGGCGCGTTCCGCAAGGTACTGCCAGACGCGGACCGGCCGTACAAGATGCCGGCCGCGGTGGCCATGGCACCGATCGCGTTCATCGTCGCCAACTTCATCATCTACTGGTCGGGCTTCGAGGTGGTGTGGAAGCTCGGAGTCGCGATCATCATCGGCTACATAATGATCCTCATGCATTTCTCGGACAACCCAACAGCGCCGAAGCTGGACTGGAAGCGGTCCTCGTGGGTGTTCGGCTACTTGGTGGGCATGGGCATCATCTCCTGGGTCGGGCAATACGGCCCGGGGAACACCTCCCGGCTCCCGTTCGGCTGGGACTTCGTCGTGGTCGCCTTCTGGAGCCTGGTGATCTACTACTGGTCGCAGTCCAGCACGCTGTCCAAGGACGAGATGGAGGAGCTGATGGAGGAGCAGTCGGCCGAGCATGGGGCTGGCGCCGAGGAGGTAGCAGCAGCAGCAGCCTAGCCGCGCAGCTACTGGATTACTGAGCTGCCCCGGCCCCGTCACCCGGGCCGGGGCAGCTTTATGTGCGGCACTAGCGCACCCCACTCGGCTTTCGATCAGGTCGGGTGGGACGGCGCCGAACGACCGGCTGTCGACCGCTCCGGCGCCGGGGTTATCCGACGACAGCCACCAGCCGTCGGGCAGCACTCGCCGGACTTCTCGCCTTACTAGCAAGAATGTCGGCTCGCTCGGGCAGGGACAATTCGGGTGGAACAACACCAACCGGATCCCATTCGGCATCGACATCCCTGGGCGTCATCTTCGCGGCGGAAGGCTTCGAACAGGCCATCCAGATCGGCGGCGAGGCGGTGAATCCGCAGAAGAACATTCCGCGCGCCGTCATCTTCTCGATGGTCATCGGGATCGTCATCTACCTGCTGCTCGAGGTCGCGTTCATCGGCGCGCTCAATCCCAAGAACCTCGTGCACGGCTGGGCCAACCCCATTCCCGGCGTGGGTTCGTTCGGCCCGTACGCCAGCCTCGCGACGGCCGTCGGCCTGGGCTGGCTGTCGACCCTGCTGATCATCGACGCCGTGGTCTCACCCGCCGGGACCGGACTGGTGTACCTGGGCACGTCGTCACGGCTGTCCTATGGCCTCGGCCGGAACGGCTACTTCCCGTCGATCATCAGCAAGATCGATCGCCGCGGCGTGCCGATCGTCTCCATCGGCATCTGCTTTGTCCTCGGCATGCTGGTATTCCTGCCGTTCCCCAGCTGGTCTGGACTCGTCGGCCTGGTGACGTCCGCGACGGTCATCATGTACTCGTTCGCGCCGGTCACACTCTCCGCACTGCGCAGGCAGGACCCAGACCGGCCGCGTGCCTACCGGCTGCCGGCAGCCTGGTTGCTCTGCCCGATCGCGTTCATCGCGGCCAACATGTTCGTGTACTTCTCCGGATACAGCACCGTGTTCTGGCTGTACATGTTCATCCTGATCGGCGTCATCATCTTCGCGATCTATCAGTTCTCGATCCCGAAGCGCCGACGGACCATCATCGAGTGGCGGTCCGCCTACTGGATCGTGCCGTGGCTTCTGGTCCTGCTGCTGATCGCCTGGCTGGGCAACTACGACGGCAGCCCGCCGACCGTCTTCGGCCTCACGCTGCTGGCAACGCACCGGCTGCACCAGTGGTGGGACATCCTGGCTGTGGCAGCCCTGGCCCTGGCCGTCTTCTACTGGGCCACGTTCAGCGGCATGTCGCCGGTCAAGGTGCGGGCGGCGGTCGAGGAGGTGGAAACCGAGGCGTCCGTCGAACTGGATACGAACCTCGCCTAGCGCGCAGATCCGCGACCGTACCGCAGCAGCACGCGGGCGTGGATAAGACCGGGGGGAACGGGGCCGAACGACTGGCTGTCCACGGCCCCCGCATCGGGGTTGTCGGACTCGAGCCACCAGCCATCGGGAAGCCGCCGAGTCGCGCGCTTGACGAGCAGGAAATCTGGGTCGGACGGCAGCCCGGCGATCACGAGTTGTCCGGGCCTGACCCGCGGCGGCCGGCTCGCACGCAGCCCGCGCCAGGCGAGCAGCCAGTCACCCGGCTGCAGCGCGGGCTCCATGGAGCGCTCGGTGA
Organism: uncultured Actinomycetota bacterium; assembly: GCA_963718765.1. Lineage (GTDB taxonomy): Bacteria > Actinomycetota > Actinomycetes > Streptosporangiales > Streptosporangiaceae > JAJYUU01. Next base: position 321,982 of record CAVQZV010000008.1, on the reverse strand, counting down.
CGGCGACACGCCAGAGCGGCCAGTGCATGCGTCCCTCCCCCGCGGGCAGAAGGCGCGGGCAATGTACTGTCTGATCAAGCCAACGACCGAACGAGAGAGGCGACCCATGAGGCTGCTCGCACGTCTCCTCGCGCCGAAGGTTACCGTGCATGCGCACTGTGACCTGCCGTGCGGCATCTACGACCCCGCGCAGGCGCGCATCGAGGCAGAGTCCGTGAAGGCTATCTGTGAGAAGTACCAGGCCAACGAGGACCCAGCCTTCCGCGCTCGGGCCCTGGACATCAAGGAAGAGCGGTCCGACCTCGTGAAGCACCACTTGTGGGTGCTGTGGACCGACTACTTCAAGCCACCGCACTTCGAGAAGTACCCGCAGCTGCACCAGCTGTTCAACGAGGCCACGAAACTGGCGGGCGCGGGCGGCACCAAGGGCAGCACCGACGTCGGCGTCGCCAACCAGCTGCTAGCGAAGATCGAGGACATCAGCAAGATCTTCTGGGAGACGAAGCAGGCGTAACAGCCAGCAAGCGACCTCAAGAACCGGCGGGCCGAACACGGCCCGCCGGTCTCACTTTGAGCCGCTGCGATCGCGGGCTAGCCAACGCAAACGCACTCGGACGGTCACTGTAAGTTGCTAGGGAGGCTGGCGCCTACCCTCGGAAGGACATGGTAGTGACGGAGGACACGACGACATCCGCCATCGCGCCCCTGCCAGAAGCCGGTACGGCGGCTGACACGGTGACGGTGCGTATGCCCGCAGACGGGGCATACCTGTCGGTGCTGCGGACGGCTACGGCGGGGCTGGCCGCCCGGCTGGATTTCACTCTCGACGACATCGAGGACCTGCGGATTGCCGTCGACGAGGCCTGCGCGATGCTGCTCGGCCAGGCGGTGCCCGGCAGCAGCCTGGAGTGCAGCTTTGCGCTGAGCCCCGACGACATGACCATCACGGTCTCTGTCCTGAGCCTCAGCCCAAGGCCCCCGTCGGCAGACACGTTCGCCTGGACCGTGCTGTCGGCCCTGGCTGGCTCGGTGGAAGCCCAGGTCGGCCCTGATGACCGGCTTGCGGTCGTCATGCGCAAGACCCGGCCGAATCCGAGGCCAGCTTGACCAAGGAACCGAAGTCTGTGTCAGCGGCACCGGCCAGGGGGCGACCTGGCACTGATGACGCGGAGAACCCGCTGCCCGCGGTCCTGGACCTGCAGGAAACGACCGACATCGCCGAGCCCGTCGCCATCGCTGAGGAGGACGAACTGGCCGTCGTGACCGAGCTCGCCGCCGAGGAGCTCACTGAGCCGCCGGCGCGGGTCCAGCACGGACCGCGGGAGCGGAACCGGGCCCGGGAGCTATTCCTGCGCCTGTCACAGTTGCCGGAAGGCGACGACGATCGGCTGCGAATTCGCAGCGAGCTGGTTGAACTGCACCTGCCGCTCGTGGAGTACCTGGCCCGGCGGTTCCGCAACCGCGGTGAATGGCTCGACGACCTCACCCAGGTCGCCACGATCGGCCTGATCAAGTCCATCGACCGGTTCGACCTCGAGCGGGGGGTCGAGTTCTCGACCTACGCCACGCCGACAATCGTGGGCGAAATCAAGCGCCACTTCCGCGACAAGGGCTGGGCCGTCCGGGTGCCGAGGCGGCTCCAGGAGCTGAAACTGGCGCTCGCCAAGGCCATCAGCGAGCTCGCTCAGAACCTCGGGCGTGCACCGACGGTCGCCGAGCTGGCGGTGCACCTCCAGATGAGCGAGGAAGAGGTGCTGGAGGGCCTGGAGTCCGCCAATGCCTACTCGACCGTCTCGCTTGATGCCCCGGATTCCGGCGACGAGGACGCACCCGCGGTTGCCGAATCGCTCGGCATGGTGGACGACGCGCTGGAAGGCGTGGAGTACCGCGAGTCGCTCAAGCCGCTGCTCGAGCAGCTTCCGCCACGGGAAAAGCGCATCCTGCTGCTTCGGTTCTTCGGCAACATGACGCAGTCGCAGATCGCCACGGAGCTGGGCATCTCCCAGATGCACGTCTCCCGGCTGCTGGCGCGGACACTGGCCCAGCTGCGGGACGGACTGACAAGCGAGGACTAGCCGCCAGCGGCCCGTTCTCTGCTAGCCCTTCTGGGTCCGGCCGGGTGTGAGCACGTTAAGGCTGGCGGGTGCCAGCAGGGCGGCGAGTCCGGCCACCGCCAGGACGATCGTGGGAACGCCCCATTCGAACCGCCCCGATTGCAGCAGGTAGACGGCCACGATGCCGGTGAACAGCTGGGTCAGCATGGCCGGGGTACGAGACCAGCGGCGCGCGCGTCGCAGTCCGCGCGCGACCAGCGCGAGCACGCACGCCGTACCGACGCCGATGATCGTGATGGCCACGCCGCTCGAGGTCTGGTAGGAGTTGCCAGTCGCGGTGGCAATCCCCGCCCAGAGAGCCGCGACAAAAACAAGGACCGCCTCGGCCAACTCCATATAGGCCGCAACGAGCACCGTGCGGGGCAGTTTCATCCGATTGCGGTGACGTCGCCGACGTCGCCGACGTCGCCGGTGTCGCCGGTGTCGCCGGAGACCGGGCAGGCTGAGTCGCGAGTGATACCGCCGGTGACGGGCCGGATGACTTCTGGCTAGCCTGGGCGCGTGCGCGCGCTCTTGATCGTGAACCCACACGCCACCTCCACAACCAGCGGCCGCCGCGATGTCATCGTCCGGGCACTAAAGTCGGCTGTCGACCTTGAGGTCGTGCAGACACGTTACCGGGGCGAGGCAACCGGCCTGGCCGCGACCGCGGCGGCGGACAAGTTCGGGCTGGTCATCACCCTGGGCGGCGACGGCACAGTCAACGAGGCAGTGAACGGGCTGCTCGGCGGCGCCAGTCAGTGCGATAACGACGAGGTGGCTCCGCCGGCCGACGCGGCCGACCTGCCCGCGCTGGCGGCGCTGCCCGGCGGAAGCGCCAACGTCTTCGTCCGGTCCCTGAACCTCCCCGACGACCCGGTCGAAGCGGCGGCCCGGCTGATCGCGGACCTGGCAGCCGGGAAGGAGCGGCGGATAGGGCTGGGCCGCGCCAACGGACGGTACTTCACCTTCAACGCGGGGCTCGGCCTGGACGCGGAGGTCGTGCGAGCGGTTGACGGCATGCGCGCGCACGGCAGCTCGCTGTCCCCGACGCTATTCGCCCGCACCGCGCTCCGGCAGTATTACCGGGTCACCGACCGGCGGCAGCCGGCGATAACCGTCAGCGCACCCGCCAGCCTCTGCCCCGACCTGCTGTTCCTGTGCATTGTGTCGAACTCAGCGCCGTGGACCTATCTCGGCCGCCGGCCTGTGAATACGAGCCCTGATGCCAGCTTCGATACCGGCCTCGATCTGCTCGGGTTCGCCAGCCTCGGCACGGTGGCTACGCTGCGGGCGCTTCGTCAGATGCTGGCTAGCCAGCCGAAGCCGCCGCACGGCCACAGCCTCATCGCCGCACACGATCTGCCGATGCTCGCGCTGGCCGCCAGCCGCCCCCTGGCATTCCAGATCGATGGCGAGTACATGGGAGAAGCCGAGAAAGTGTGCTTCCGGTCGATGCCACTGGCGCTCCGGGTTGTGGGCTTACCCATTTCGCCGCCTTTGCCGAAACGGCCTGCCGCGTTAAATCGGTTTTCGCGGTGACATCGGCTGGGCGGGCAGCCGCCGAGAGCCGCTGCTGCGGTCCCGCGCCGCTCGTGAGGTCATAACGCCCGTGGAGCCCTACGCCGGGCACCGCACGCATGCCAGCTATGTGACTGATCTGACACCGAAATCCTTACGAACCTTTGCCTAAGACTCTTGCGATTGCTAGCCGATCTTGAGAGGGTTGTAATCGCTCCTAGTGAACGGCGAGCGGGGGCGCACGCCGTTCTCGACTGGACTGCGCTGAGACCGCTGTCCGGGTCTGCGGAGCGATGAGCCCAGGTGCGGTGGCAATCGGCTAGCGACACGGCCCTTTGACGCCACGCCAGCAAAATCCCTGCGGCCCCGGATAAGTACCGGGACGACGGGTACGCACAGCAGCACCGATTCAGAGCATTGCTAGATCAGAATCGTACGTAGCTCGCATAGAGCCTAGCTCGTGAAATCGTTCACAAGCTAGACCGAGCAGCTCAGGTCGCACTGAGGCCGCCTGAGCGAAGGAGGAGTGGACTCATGGACTGGCGTCACCATGCCGCCTGCCGTGACGTGGACCCTGAGCTGTTCTTCCCGATCGGGAACACCGGGCCCGCGCTACTCCAGATCGACGAGGCTAAGCGAGTGTGTCAGCACTGCAAGGTGATCGAGCCCTGCCTTGCATGGGCACTCGAGAGCGGCCAGGACGCCGGTGTCTGGGGAGGACTGAGCGAGGACGAGCGGCGCACCGTCAAGCGCCGCACCAGGGTGGCAGCCCGCACGGGAGCGTAACGGGCGCCGGGCCGAGCCGAGCCAGGCCAGCTGGCTTACTCGGCACCAGTCGGTAGCTCGGCCGCAGTCGTTAGCGGAGCCGCCGGTGCTGGGCCGGCCGCTGTGCTGTTGGGTGTGTCCGAGCCCAGGGCCTCGTCCAGCGGCAGGATGACCACCACGTGGGTGCCGCCACCTGGGCGCGGTGCCACCTGGAGCGTACCGCCTAGCTCAGTCAGGACAAGAGTCCGGACGATCTGCAGGCCCAGGGTCGAGGATGCGTCCAGGTCAAAGTCCGGGGGCAGACCCACCCCATTATCGGAAACGGTGACGACGAGCCGGCCAGGCTCGCGCTCAGCCGACACCTGCAGGCAGCCGGAGGCTGCCCGGCCGGGCTCGGACAAGCCGTGCTGCAGGGCATTTTGCGTCAGTTCGGTCAGCACGAGCGCGAGCGGGGTCGCGATGAGCGCCGGCAGCTGACCGAATGTCCCGGTAAGCGTCGGCGACACCCGGCTCTCCGGCGCGGAAAGCTCGCCGGCCATCATCGCGACCCGGCTCGCGATGTCGTCGAAATCGACGATCTCGTCGGGCACCCGGGACAGCGTTTCGTGCACCATCGCGATGGAGCCGACCCGGCGCACAGCCTCCTCCAGCGCCGCTTTTGCCTCCGGTGCGTGCAGCCGGCGGGCTTGCAGGCGCAGGAGCGCCGCCACGGTCTGCAGGTTGTTCTTGACCCGGTGATGGATCTCCCGGATCGTGGCGTCCTTGGTGAGCAGTTCCCGCTCGCGCCGCCGGAGTTCGGTCACGTCCCTGACCAGGATGAGCGCGCCCGCCCTGACACCGTCGACGATCAGCGGGATGGTCCGCAGCTGGACGACCGCCCCGTTGGCATCGACCTCGGTTTCCGCGTGCGAACGGCCGCTCGCCGTCAGCATCAGCGACTCATCACGAGGCTCCCGGCCCGCTCCGAGCCTGGCGGTCAGCGGGCCGAGCTGCTTGCCGACGATGTCAGCGGTGAGACCAAGCCGGCGATAGGCGGACAGGCCGTTCGGGCTGGCGTAGGTGACCCGGCCTGACTTGTTCAGCCGGATCAGACCGTCCCCCACGCGTGGCGATCTGACCAGCGCGGGCTCCTCGCCGGCCGCGGGGAACATGCCCGCCGCGACCATCTGCGTCAGGTCGTCCGCGGCCCTCAGGTAGGCCAGGTCCAGCCGGCTGGGGGTGCGCGCGAAGCTCAGGTTGGTCGACCGCTCGATAACGGCAATCACGCCCTCGCCGCGGTTCACCGGAATGGTCTCGTGCCGGATCGGGACACCCCGCGTCCACTCCGGGTCGCCCTCCCGGCAGACTCGTCCTTCGCGGAATGCGGCCGCGAGATATGGCTGGTCGGCGCCGGGGCGCACCGCGCCGACGATGTCATCGGGCAGCGCGGTCGGCGCTGTCGTCGGGCGCATCTGTGCCAGCGCTATCCAGGTCGAGTCCTCCGGCCAGGCAGCTGTCCCGTTCCGGCCGCCAGAGTCGGCTGACAGCGGCGCCCAGAGCACAAGGTCAGCAAAGGACAGGTCCGCGAGCAGCTGCCAGTCAGAGATCAGCGCGTGCAGCCAGTCGAGGTCGGCACCGCGGATCCCGGCCTGGCGGGCGAGATCGGTCAGTGTTGGCACGACGTCATCATCGCAGTCAGATGGCAGTGACCAGACCGCTGCGGCCTGCTCCGGACCGACAGATCGCGCTTACTAACTGGTAACGTCGCCGCCATGGGTGCGGAGGAACGGCGTGCGCACGGTGGCGCTCAGGCGGTCGAGGTGGCCCGCAGGCACGGCGTCGCAACGATGTTCACCCTCTCGGGCGGGCACGTGTTCCCGCTCTACGACGGGGCGGTTAGCGCCGACCCGCCGATGCCCATCATCGACGTCCGGCACGAGCAGACCGCGGTTTTCGCTGCCGAAGCCACAGCGCGGCTGACTCGCAGCCCAGGTCTCGCCGTGCTGACGGCCGGTCCCGGAGTCACCAACGGCGTCAGCGCCGTGACCACTGCGCATTTCAACGGCACTCCCCTCGTCGTGCTGGCGGGCCGCGCCCCCGATGGCCGGTGGGGCGCGGGCAGCCTCCAGGAGCTGGACCATCCGCCCTTGCTAGCCCCGGTCACCAAGCGGGCCTGGACCGTACACGACGCAGGCGAGGTCGGCGCGGCCGCTGACGAGGCGTTCACCCTGGCCAGCGCCCGGCACCGCGGCCCTGTTTTCCTGGACGCGAGCCTCGAGGCCCTCTTCGGGTCACCGCGCGGGCCGACTGCTACTAGCCAGGGCGGCACGGTGGACCCTGGGGCCACCCCAGACCCCGCTGGCCCGAGGCCCCCCGCGTCTGGCGCGCCAGGAGCCAGGCCACCGGAGGCTGCTGGACCGGACAGGCCGGACCCGGACGCGGTCACGGCCGTCGCCCGGCTGCTGGCCGCGGCGAGCCGGCCGGTGCTGGTACTCGGCTCGGACGTCTGGATCGACGGCGCCGAACACGCCGCCAGGGCCGCGGCCGAGCGGTTGCAGCTACCCGTTGTCGCGAACGGCCAGGGCCGCGGCATCCTGCCGGCCGGCCATCCGCAGCTGGTGACGAGGGCCCGGTCAGTGGCGTTCGGGGAGGCCGACCTCGTGATCGTCGCCGGCACGCCGCTTGACTTCCGGCTCGGCTACGGCAGCTTCGGCGGCCGTAACGGCGCTCCCCCGGCGCGCGTCGTGCACCTAGCCGACGCCACCGATCAGATCGCCACGCACTGCGAACTGGCCGGATCTGCGGCTGGCGACCTGGCGGCGATCTTTGACGGAATCGCGGCTGACGCAGCGGCCGGCGGCTGGAGGCAGGAGTGGCTGCCGCGACTGCAGGCGGTCTGCGCGCAGCAGATCGCCGACGACGCGGCGCTGCTGCACAGCGACGCCAGCCCGATTCATCCGCTGCGCATCTACGGTGAGCTGGCGAGCCTGCTGCAGCCGGACGCCGTCGTGATCGGCGATGGCGGAGACTTCGTCAGCTACGCGGGCAAGTACGTCGAGCCGTGGCAGCCGGGCGGCTGGCTTGACCCTGGCCCGTACGGCTGCCTCGGCACCGGACTCGGCTATGCGATCGCGGCCAGGGTGGCTCGCCCGGCCAGCCAGATCGTGCTCCTCCTCGGTGACGGGGCAGCCGGCTTTTCCCTCATGGATGCCGACACCCTCGTCCGGCATGGCCTGCCAGTCGTGATGATCTGCGGCAACAACGGGATCTGGGGGCTGGAGAAGCACCCCATGCAGGCCCTGTACGGCTACGACGTCGCGGCTGACCTCCAGCCGGGCTGCCGGTACGACCAGGTGGTGACCGCGCTCGGCGGCGGCGGGGAACTGGTCACCGACCCGGACGGCATTGGCCCCGCGCTGCAGCGTGCGTTCGACTCAGGCCAGCCATACATGGTCAATGTGGTGACCGACCCTAAGGACGCCTACCCTCGCTCCACTACCGGCGTCTGAGGCTCAGTCGATCACGGCGATCAGATCGCCTTCCTGCACAACATCGCCCTCAGCAACAGCGAGACTCGTCAGCGTGCCCGGGCTCTCAGCCAGCACCGGGATCTCCATCTTCATCGACTCGAGAATGACCAGGGTGTCCCCGTCGGCCACGGTGTCGCCCTCGGCGGCCACAACCTTCCATACGTTGGCCACCATTTCCGCACGGACTTCGCTCACGCGTACTCCTTCACTCTCGCGCGCTCTCAGCCGGCCGCCAGCCGGCTGCTAGCCGGACTGCCGTCACGGCCGCAGCCGACTGACCAGCGACGTGTCGTAGTCGCCGCTGGCAAATTCTTCGGACTCGAGCAGGTCCGCGTGAAACTCCAGGTTGGTCTTCAGCCCGCCGATCCGGAAGTCCGCGACCGCCGCCCGAGCTCGCTCGAGTGCCTGCTCCCGGTCGCCTCCGTGGACGCACAGCTTAGCCAGTAGTGGGTCATAGTAGGGCGTGACGGTGTTGCCAGCCGCGTAACCGGCGTCAACCCGCACGCCCGCTCCGGCCGGCGGCGACCACTCGCTGATCGTGCCGGGACTGGGCAGGAACCGCTTGCTGTCCTCGGCATAGATCCGCAGTTCCAGCGCGTGCCCGGCCGGAGCCACGGCATCCGCCGCGAAACTGACGGTATTCCCCTCAGCGATCCTGAACTGCTGCTCAACCAGGTCGATGCCGGTCACCAGCTCGGTGACGGGGTGCTCGACCTGCAGCCGGGTATTCATCTCCAGGAACACGAAACCGCCCGTCGCCACGTCGACCAGGAACTCCACCGTGCCAGCCCCGCGGTAACCGACCGCCTCGCCAGCCCTGGCCGCCGCGCTCAGCATGCTGGCCCGCAGTTCGGGGCCGACACCGGGTGACGGTGTCTCCTCGGCGACCTTCTGATGACGACGCTGTACCGAGCAGTCCCGCTCGCCGAGCGTCAGCACCCTGCCGTCGGCGAGCCCGAGTATCTGCACTTCCACGTGCCGGGCGCAGGACACGAAACGCTCGAGCAGGATGTCAGGGCTGCCGAAAAAGCGCTCGGCTCTCGACCGGGCGGTCTGCATCCCCGCCTGGAGCTCATCGGCATTCCGCGCCACGGTCATGCCGATGCCACCGCCCCCCAGGGCGGCTTTGATCATTACCGGGTACCCGATCTCGGCGGCCGCCGCGAGCGCGGCCGGTCCCTCGGCCACGGGCTCCGTGGTGCCAGCCGACACCGGCACCCCGGCCCTTGCTACCAGGTTCCGGGCATTGATCTTGTCGCCCATCTGGGCGATCGCATCGGGCGACGGGCCGATCCAGAGCAGGCCGGCGTCGATCACGCTGGCAGCGAACGACGCGTTCTCCGCCAGGAAGCCGTAGCCGGGATGGACGGCCTGAGCGCCCGTCTGCCGGGCGGCTGCCAGGATCGCGGCGGCGTTCAGGTAGCTCGCGGCCGGCTGGGCCGGCCCGATCAGTACCGCCTCGTCCGCATCGTGGACGAATGGCAGGTCGGCATCGGCCTCCGAGTAGACCGCCACCGATCGGACGCCGAGCTTGCGCGCTGTCGCAATCACCCGCCGGGCAATCTCACCGCGATTAGCGACGAGCACCGATTCGAGCACGCCCGGCAGCCTACAGCCGAGACGGCACCCGGCGACCCGCGACGTCTCGGAGCGTTTCCACCACGCGCGCGTCGTAGCCGACCGGATCAAGGCGCATCCTGTCGATCGCAGCAGCCGATCTGTCGCGATCGGTGGAGCTGCCGACGATGTCGTCAAATGCATTCGCGGCCTTGATGATCCTGCTGCCAAGCGGCGGCGCAGGGTTATGCCCGCGTGCGGGCCACGCCTGGCAGCGGACCAGTTCGGCCACCTCATCCAGGACGCCTGCCCGGCCGATGACGTCTGAGCCAAACTCGGCGATCCGGTCCTGGTCGGCGGGCGAGACCAGCACGGTCGCGCCGCCCGGGATCGGGTCGCGCAGCGACAACTGGCCGATGTCGTGCATCAGCGCGGCGTACTCGAGGTCGAGCAGTTCGGGCTCGGCCATCCCGAGGCCGCGGCCCACCGCGACGGCCAGCCTGCTCACCCGGCGGGAATGACCTGCTTCCACGTACCCGGCCACCTCGGTGACCCTCGCCAGCGACCGCACCGTCTGCAGATAGGTCGCCCGGATGCCGGCGTAACGGCGGAACGCCACCTGCGTCACGAGCAGAGGCCCGATGAACGCGATGAGCGCTCCGAGGCCAAGCGCCTGAACGCTGAACACCGTGATGACGACCGAGGCGCCGACCGCCAGGCCCAGCCGCCACTGCAGCCGCATCTCGTCCACCAGCGCGACGGAGAACAACGCGCCCACGTCGTCGGCGCGGATCAGCGCCCCGACCACCGTGTCGATCAGCCAGCCGAAGAAGATCAGCAGTGCCATGACGGCGAGCTCGAGCCCCCACGGCTCGCTGGTACTCAGCAGAAATCCGGGCGACGGGCGTACCGGAAGATGAAAGCCACGCCCGCCACCGCCACCAGCCTGGTACACATGCCGGTCATGCCGGCCGGGCGGCCGGCGGCGACGTGCGGCAGCGCGCCGACGGTCATTCCGACCGCGCAGACGGCGACGACGAGCACTGGGGGAAGCACCATGTTCCTTGGGCCCGCCGGGCACGGTCAGCAGCAGCGCATAGGACATCGCGCCGACCATCGCGATAGGCGCCGCTTCCCGGCCCGCCAGGAAGAGCAAGCCGGAGCAGCTCGCCGAACGCGACGAACCCGCCGAATGCGAGGGCTGCATTCCAGTCGACATGATGCGTCGGGCTGCCGCGAATGACGACCGCGCTAACCGCGAACGAGGCGGTGACCAGCATGGCAGCGGCGCCCATGAGCAGCAGCCGACCGGAGTCCATCGCCTGCCAGTACGCCAGCCGGTCGGGCTCCGGGCGGCGGGTGACGGCGCTCGTCACGGGATCACCACCTGCAATGGTGCTGTCGGATCGTCGTGATCCTGGACGGTAACGGTGGCCAGGTCGATGGGCGCACCGGCCGGTCCGGCCAGCTCCCAGCCGTCTCGCTCGAGCGCCGCGATGAAGGCCTGGACGATGAGCGGATCGAACTGGGTACTCGCGCCTCTGCGCAGCTCGACGATGGCCTGAGCGATGCTCTTGGCCTCCCGGTAGGACCGGGTGGTGGTCATCGAGTCGAACGCGTCCGCGACGGCGATGACCCGGGCGAACTCCGGGATCTCGTGGCCGGCCAGGCCCATCGGATAGCCGCGACCGTCGATTCGCTCGTGATGGTGCATGATGCCGTTCAGCGCCTCGTACAGGAAGCCGATCTCCCGGACGATCTCCAGGCCGCGCATCGGGTGCAGCTGGATGGCGGCGAATTCGTCCTCGGTGAGCGGGCCGGTCTTCTGCAGCACCTGGGTCGGTACGCCCAGCTTGCCCACGTCGTGCAGCATCCCGGCGAACCTGATCGCATCGGTCCGGGCGGAGCTCATGCCGATCTGGCGGGCGATCATGACGGCCCCGCGGGACACCCGGTCGCCGTGGCCGCGGGTGTAGTAGTCCTTGGTCTCGACGGCCTGGCACAGCGCGTTCATGGTCGCCGCGTACGCCCGCTGCTCCCCCGCGAACTGCGCCATCGCCCACCGGGCCACAAACAGCGGTACGAGCACGATCACGGCCGCGAAGCCCTCCATGGGTTGCCACAACGAGGCGATGACCAGGCCAAGGCTCGCGTAGCCGAGGTCGGAGGCGAGCAGCAGGACCAGGCTGGACTCGGACGGCTCGGCGCGGAGCCCCGGATTGCGCCGGTTGAGCCGGTAGATCCCCCACAGCAGGCCGTGATTCGCCAGCACGTGCACCGCGGCCGCGGCGGCGAACGCCGGCAGGATCTCAGTTGACGTGGACGTACCGTCGGCAGGCCGACGGAGCCGTGTGATCGCCAGGTAGGCGCTGCCTGCGGCAACGCCGGCCAGGGCGTGCATCGCGGCGTTGAAGAGCCGTTCCTCCGCCTGGAGCCGCCGGTCGCAGGCTCACCAGCGACATGGCGCCCACCAGCCCGGCAGCACCAGGACCAAGCAGCACTGCCGCGGCGAGCGTCGCCGACGAGCTCGGCGACCACTTGGTCTGCCGGGATGTCAGCGGCGCCCTGGCGGTATCGCAGATGAGGAACAGCGCCATCAGGACGCCCAGGGCGACCCAGGGCTTGGGCACATCCGTCGTGGCGAACATCGGGCGTGAACCAGCAGCGCTCGGCACCACTGCCCGCGACAGCGGCCACCACCACGACGCCGATATAGATCCGGGCGGCCAGGCTGACGCGGGCCTCGCTCTCAGCGCCAGCCCGCGGTCGGCCGCTGCCCAGCTGGCCTGAGGTCATCCGTCACCCGCCTGTGCGCGCCCGGCCGGCGCATCCGACACGAGTCGCGACTTAGCGTAACGCGGCGGCGTGATTCTCGTCCGGCTCCCGCACTACTCGGTCGACAGCTGGCTGCTTTCGATCTCGGCGCGCACCGTTGCGATCCGAGTCAGGACCTTGGTACGGAGCTCACCCGGCGTCTCCTCGTGCCCGCAGCAGTTGTGCACGAGCTTCTTCACAAGCTCTTCCAGGCCGTACTCCCGCAGGCACGGCCCGCACTCGTGCAGGTGCTGGCGGATCTGCACGCTGCTCGAGTCCTCCATCTCGCCGTCGATGTAGGAGTACACCAGGGCGAGCACCTCGGTACACGGCACCTCGTGCGGCTTTCCGCAGCTCATGGCGCGTCCTTCCGGGTGGCGTCGCCATCGGCTGGCGCGGCTCCGTTGCCGGCCGAGGTTGCCGAGTACAGGCCCTGCTCAGCCGCGTAATCCTGCAGCAGTTCGCGGAGCTGCCGGCGACCGCGATGCAGCCGCGACATGACCGTCCCGATCGGAGTACCCATGATGTCGGCGATCTCCTTGTAGGCAAACCCCTCGACGTCAGCGAGGTAGACAGCTAGCCGGAAGTCCTCCGGAAGCGCCTGCAGTGCTGACTTGATGTCGGAATCCGGCAGCCGCTCGAGTGCCTCGGTCTCGGCTGACTTCAGTCCGCCGGAGCTGTGTGATGCGGCCCTGGCGAGCTGCCAGTCCTCGATCTCCTCGGTCCCGGACCGCTGAGGCTCGCGCTGCCGCTTCCGGTAGCTGTTGATAAAGGTGTTGGTGAGGATTCTGAACAGCCACGCCTTGAGGTTCGTGCCTTCCTGGAACTGGTGGAAGGAGGCGTAGGCCTTCGCGAACGTCTCCTGAACCAGGTCCTCAGCGTCGGCCGGGTTGCGAGTCATCCGCATCGCAGCCGCATACAGCTGATCAAGGTAGGGCAGCACGTCGGCTTCGAACCGGCTGCTGCGCTGCTCGAGTGTCTCGGGGACTGGACCCACCCCTTCTCCGGACGAGGAATGCAGGCTGCCAGACGGCCAGCCTCCTCGCCGGGAGGATACAACGCCAAGCGTCATGACATCGTGGGCGGCCATGCCCGGTGGGCCGGCCCTGACCTGGCTCGGCCGGATCTCACAGCTGGCGAGTGACACATCAAGCGAAACACCACGTCCCAGGCTGGCATTCCGGCCCACCGGAAGGTACCGCGCTATCGCCTCCGGCGGTCAAGCTTCGCCTGGCAGGCGACGCATCTGGCCGCCTCGGGCTTGGCCTCCAGCCGACCCTCAGGCACCGGCCCGCCACAGTCAGCGCACGTCCCGTAGGTCCCGAGGTCAATCCGGTGCAGCGCGGCGAGGACGTCGGTCCGCTGACGCCGGGCGGCGGCGAGAACGGCCTGTGACCGCTCGTTCTCCGACAAATTGGCGCCAGCGTCGGCGGGATCCTGCGGATACTCGCCCGCCCACTGCTTGTGCTCGCCAGTCCCGTTGAGAACGCTGATCGAGCGGTCCAGTTCGACGCAGATGGCCTCTAGCCGCTGACGCACTGACAGGACATCCATCCAGTCCCCGCCTCCTTCCCAAAACTCGCCGGCAGCAGCATGAGGGGGGTTCACTGCGCTGCCCGCCGCTACCAGGGCGCTAGAACAGCGCTTTGGTGCCGTGGTCTGCTTGCTCGCGGCCAGTTAACGAGCCAGTCAGCCGCTCGATGAGCTGCGGTCCGTTGTTCCGGACGGAGTTCACCTGCGCGGACACCGGGTACGTGCGCAGGCCGCTCACGGCAGCCGGGACCAGCAGGGCGCGCACGTCCGCAACGTCGCTGACGGCCGGGTCCAGCCAGTCGCCCCAGCGGTCCCGGTCGATGATCATCGGCATCCGGTCGTGAATGACGCCGATCTCATCCGGCGCACTCGTGGTGATGATGGTCGTCGTCCAGAGCCAGGAGTCCGGGTCCTCCTTGGCCACGGCAGGATCCCGCCACAGCTCGTACAACCCGGCGAATGCCAGCGAGCTGCCGTCGGTGCGGCTGATGTAGACGGGCTGCTTGGCGGCGCCGGCCTGCGCCTGCCATTCGTAGTAGCCGTCGGCGGGCAGCAGGCAGCGCCGTCGCGCGAACGCTCGCCGGAAGGCCGGCTTCTCGTCGACCGTCTCCGCCCTGGCGTTGATCATCCGGCTGCCGATCTTCGGGTCCTTTGCCCAGAACGGCACTAGCCCCCAGCGGACCACCCGCAGCTCCCGGTCGGCCGAGCCATCGGCCGTCCCGTCGCCAGCGCCGTCGGCTGCTAGTGGTGGCCGGGCTTCCGGCTCCCGGCCGCCGGACCGCTCGAGCACGGCATAGACAGACTTGGTCGGCGCGACGTTGTAGTCCGGCCGGAGTTCCTCGGTCGCGGCGTCACGCTGCACGTTGAACTCTTCCAAGAGCTCGACGCGCTTGCGTGTCGACGCGTACCGACCGCACATACCCTCACCTGGCCATGGCCTTAGCAGCTGGAGAACAGAGAATGTGCCAGTTCATAGCCAAGATTCGGCTATGCCAAACCTTGCCGGGATATCCGGAATCATTCCCGTCTCGCAGTGCTGCGGTGTCTGATTGTCGCTCCGGCTGCCCTGCCACGTCCAGACGTCACTGAGCCAGTAACCTTGCGTGACATGCGGATGCCAGCAGACGTCGAGGCCGACTGGCTGACGCCGACCGCCGGGGCCGCCGTCAAAGCCTGCGTCCGGCTGCCCGGTTCCAAGTCCATCACCAACAGAGCGCTGATCCTGGCCGTGCTCGCGGACGAGCCTACGAGGATCACCGGGCCGCTCGAGGCTCGCGACACCGCTTTGATGAGGGCGGCAGTCACCGCGCTCGGCGCGAGCGTCGAAGCAAGCGCGCCGGCAGGCGACACCGAGTCGGCCTGGACCGTGACGCCGGGCTGGCGCACCGGCCGAACGCGCGTCGACATCGGCAACGCCGGGACCCTGCTTCGATTCGTGCCGCCCGCTGCGGCCCTCGCGAGGGCCGATGTCGAGGTCAGCGGAGATCCGCGGGCTTCGGAGCGGCCGGTAGGCCAGTTGCTCGCCGCGCTGCGGCAGGCCGGCGTGATGATCAGCGACGACGGTCGCGGCGCCGTCCCGTTCACCGTCCATGGCCACGGACGCGTTCGCGGCGGGGTCGTCACGCTGGACGCCTCGGAGTCGTCTCAGCTGATATCCGGGCTCATGCTCGCTGCGCCCCGGTACGAGCACGGCCTCGAGATCGTCCATCAGGGTGGCCGCGTCCCGTCCGCGCACCACATCGCCATGACCGCGGCGATGCTGACCGCGGCGGGAGCTCAGGTAGAGGCGGGAACGCTGAGCGGCGGCGATGTAGCCGGATCTGGGACGCCGCCCGACCGCTGGCGGGTGAAGCCGGGGCGGCTCGCCCCCGGCACCGTCCAGGTCGAGCCGGACCTGTCCAATGCGGCCCCGTTCCTTGCTGCCGCCCTGGTGACGGCGGGCCGGGTCACGATACCTCGCTGGCCGGCTGTGAGCCTGCAGCCAGCCAGCCAGATCCTCGACGTGCTCAGCCGGATGGGCGCTCGGTGCTGGCACGACGCGGCCGGGCTGCACGTCGAAGGCACGGGATCAGTCCACGGCATCACTGCCGACCTGCGGGACGTCAACGAACTGACGCCGGTTCTCACCGCGCTCGCCGCGCTCGCGGACTCGCCGTCGGAGTTCACCGGCATCGCGCACATGCGCTTTCACGAGACCGACCGACTGGCCGCGCTGGCCACCGAGGTTGGCGCCCTCGGCGGTGACGTCATCGAACTGCCTGACGGGCTAGCGATCCGGCCGCGAACACTCCACGCGACGTCGCAGCCATTCGACAGCTACGAAGATCACCGGATGGTGATGTGCGCCGCCGTGCTGGGGCTGGCCGTGCCCGGGCTGCGGGTGAAGAACGCGGCGACCGTCGGCAAGACCTTCCCAGAATTCCGCAGCCGGTGGCTGGAAATGCTGGGACAGGCGCCCTGAGCAACGCCCGCAGCCGTGCGCGGCTGGACGAGGATGACATTCGGGTCAGGCCGGGCCGCGGGTCGCGGCCCCGCACGAGGCGGCGCCCGGCGCACGAGGACGCGGTTGAGGGGTTCGTGGCGGGCGTCGACCGCGGCCGGTATCGCTGCTACATCGGCGACCGGACCATCACCGCGATGAAAGCGCGCGAACTGGGCCGCGGCGGGATCGTCGTCGGCGACCGGGTCGCGCTCGCGGGCGACATCTCTGGCCTGCCCGGCACTCTCGCCAGGATCGTGCGGGTGGCGCCACGAACATCAGTGCTGCGGCGGTCCGCCGAGGATGACGACCCGGCCGAGCGCGTCATCGTCGCCAATGCGGACCAGCTTGTCATCGTCACCGCGCTCGCGAATCCCCCGCCACGGCCAAGGCTCATCGACCGGTTTCTGGTCGCGGCTTTCGACGCCGGCCTGGAGCCGCTGCTGTGCCTGACAAAGGCCGACCTTGCGGCTCCGGATGAGCTGATTGCGGCGTACGAGCCGCTCGGAATCCGCGCGATCGTGCTGAGCAGGCCATTCCACGGCGAGCTCGACTCGCTGCGGGCGCTGCTCGCCGGTCGTATCAGCGTGCTCGTCGGTCACTCCGGGGTCGGCAAGTCGACGCTGGTGAACGCGCTGCTGCCGGACGCCGACCGGGCCGTCGGGGCGGTCAGTCCGGTCACCGGGCGAGGCCGTCATACGTCGTCGTCAGCGGTCGCCCTGCCACTGCCTGCCTGGCCAGCCGGCCCGGCAGAATCAGCGGGGGGATCCGGGCCATCGGCGTCCCCGGTCCCTCCGGGAGAAGCGGTGTCCCCCCGGATCGACACAGCGGGGGGAAGCGGGGGGTCGTCCCCCCGGATCAACATGGCGGGGGGAATCGGGGGGTCGTCCACCCGGACCAACAGCAGCGGCTGGATCATCGATACGCCCGGCCTGCGCAGTTTCGGCCTCGGTTATGTAGCGGCCAACCGGGTGGTGTCGGCGTTCAGCGAGTTCGCCGACGCGATCGCGGAGTGCCCGCCGGGCTGCACTCATCTCGCGCCGGGCTGCGCACTGGACGACTGGGTTGCTGAGCACGGGGGCCCGGCCGCCGTCGAGCGGCTCGACTCGCTGCGCCGGCTGCTGCGCAGCCGCGAGGGCGGCTAGCTCGTCCCGTGGCCGGCCGGAGCGCCAGGAAGCCCAGCGGACCGCGGCACCGGGGCGCAGGACTCGGCAGGCTGCGCCAGACCCGCCCGATTCAGCCGGTTCGTGGTGCTGCCGCCGCGCCGAATATTGCCCGGCGATGGCCTCCCGGGGTCACTGGGCGCTAGCGTTCCCATCAGGTTAGGAGAGAGAGCCATGGCTGGTTCTGCTGGCGACCTCGGGTTCGCGCATGTGCTGGCGGACGCGGCGGACGACATCACCATGCGCAGGTTCCGTGCCCGGGACCTGCATGTGGAGGCAAAGCCAGACCTGACGCCGGTCAGCGACGCCGATCTCGCCGTCGAGGAGTCGCTCCGCAACGTGCTCAGCCGCGCCAGGCCGCGTGACGCGATGCTTGGTGAGGAATCTGGTCATACCGGTTCGAGCCAGCGCTGCTGGGTCATCGACCCGATCGACGGCACCAAGAACTTTGTGCGGGGCGTGCCGGTGTGGGCGACCCTTATCGGCCTGATGGACGAGGACGAGGTAGTGGTCGGCGTGGTCACCGCTCCCGCTCTAGGCCGCCGCTGGTGGGCGGCGCGGGATGGCGGGGCCTGGACCGGGCGCAGTCTCACCAAGGCATCCGCCTGCCGGGTGTCGTCGGTCTCGAGCCTCTCCGATGCGTCGCTGTCCTACTCGGGTCTTTCCACCTGGGAGGAAGGTGGCAGGCTCAACGAGTTTGTCAGTCTCGCCCGGAAGGTCTGGCGTACCAGGGCCTATGGTGATTTCTGGTCACATGCTCTCGTTGCGGAGGGCGCGGTGGACGTCTCGGCCGAGATGGGCGTCAACCTCTGGGATCTCGCCGCGCTGCAGATCATCGTCGAGGAGGCGGGCGGGGCGTTCACCGACCTGGCGGGCGTACCCAGGCCCGATGGCGGCAGCGTAGTGTGCACGAACGGCCTGCTGCATTCCGAGGTGCTCAACCTGCTGAACTAGACGGGCGGGCCTTCGCTAGACGGGCAGGCCTTCGCCGGATAGGGCTTGCCCTTTCGGCCCTCTGGGCGGATGCTGGAAGTTCTGCAAATCACAAGCGCACAAGCACGCCCCGCTTGGGCCGCGCGTCGATGCCGTGAGAGGAGCCCAGCCTCATGAAGGTAAAAGACGGGATGACCACGGTGGTCCTCAGCGTCGGGCCAACTCATACGCTGCGTGAGGCGGCACGGCTGATGTCCGGTCAGCGCGTGGGCGCCGCAGTCGTCGTTGACCCCAGCCATCCGGGCATCGGCATCCTGACCGAGCGGGACATCCTCGACTCGGTGGGCGCCGGCCAGGATCCTGACGCCGAAATCGTGGCCAACCACCGGACCGCAGACGTCGTCTTTGCCTCGCCCGACTGGACGCTCGAGAAAGCGGCGGCGGCCATGTCGACTGGGAACTTCCGGCACCTTGTGGTCATCGACGGACACGAGGTGGCCGGCCTGCTGTCCATGCGCGACATTGTCCGCTGCTGGACGAATGCAGGGATGCCCGTTGGGGCATAGCAACTGCGCGTAGCTGGTGACGTTGGCCGCCGCGGGCTCGCCTCGCCTCGGCAGGATGAGGCTACGCACAGAATGAGGTGAGCGCGGATGCGGTTAGTTGACGCTGTGGTCGTTGTGACGGGCGCTTCTTCTGGCATTGGCGCTGCTACCGCGGTCCGGCTGGCAGCCTCAGGTGCCCGGCTGGTCGTCACCGGCCGGAACGAGGAGCGGCTGCACGAGATCGCGGCCCAGACGCGCGCGATGCCGCTCACCGCGGACCTGGCGGAGCCAGGCGGGCCGGAACTGCTCGTCGAGAAGGTGCTGGCCGCCGAGGGCCGGGTCGACGTGCTGGTCTGTAACGCGGGCGCCGGATGGGCCGGTCCAATCGGGGAATTGTCGGGCACCAAGGCTAGCGAGCTGGTGAGCCTGAACCTGCTAGCCCCGGTCCAGCTGGCCAGGTTGCTCGCTCCGGGTATGGCCGAGCGCGGCTCGGGGCGACTCGTGTTCGTGTCGTCCATCGCTGGCGCCACCGGCGTGCGATACGAGGCCGTCTACGCCGCTACCAAGGCCGGGTTGAACTATCTGGCCGAGAGCCTGGCCTACGAACTGGCGGACACTGGGGTTGGCGTGTCGCTCGTGCTGCCCGGCGTCGTCGACACGCCATTCTTCGGCCGCCGGGGCCGCCCGTACGATCGCCGCAGGCCGGTACCGATCCCGCCTGAACGCGTTGCCCGCGCCATCGAGCGCACCGTGTCACGCGACCTCGACGTGGTCTATGTGCCCGCCTGGCTGCGCTTCCCGGTCTGGCTGCACGGCGCCGCGCCGCGTACCTTCCGGCGGCTCGCGATCCGGTTTGGCTGACCGGGGGCCGTCAGCTGACGGCCCCCCGGTCCGGCTAGCTCGCGGCGAGCTTGGCGGTTGTCTCTGCCAGCCGCGTTGCGTACCCGAACTCGTTGTCGTACCAGGCCGCCACAGTGACCAGGTCACCCTCGCTCACCGAGGTCAGCGGGAGGTCGACGATCGACGAATGCGTGTCGCCGACGATGCGGGCTGATGCCCACTCGTCGTGCAGGACGCCGAGAATGCCCGCCAGCGAGCCGTCCTTCGATGCAGCCACGAACGCGTCATTCACCTCCGCGGCTGACGTCTCGGCGTTGACCCTCGCGGTCAGTTCCACGATGCTGCCGGTCCGGACCGGCACCCGGTACGCCTTGCCCGTCACCCGGAGATCCGGCCAGATGAACTTCAGTGCCTTGGCCGCACCCGAGGATGACGGGATGATGTTCTCGCTAGCCGCCCACGAGTCGCGGCGGTCCTTCGTCGGCTGGTCGGTCAGCGACTGGGTGTTGGTATACGCGTGCACGGTCGTGAAGAAGCCGTCCCGGATTCCTACGGTGTCGCGCAGCACCTTGATGACCGGCGCGAGGCCGTTGGTGGTGCAACTCGCCATGCTGACGATGTGATGCTTCGCCGGGTCGTAGGCGTCCATGTTGATGCCGGGAAGCAGGACCGCGTCACAGTCCTCCAGCGTCTTGCTCGGAGCGCTGACCAGCACCCGGCGGGCGCCAGCGTCCAGGTGAGCCTGTGCGCCTGCCCGGGTGGTGGCGCGGCCGGTGCAATCCAGGACGAGATCCACGCCCAGTTTCTTCCAGTCCGGCGCCCCGCCGCGAGCGTCGATCCAGGTGATTGCCGCGTCACCGATGATCAGCTCGTCCGCCTCGGCGTGCACCGGATCCCGCCAGCGCCCGTAATTGGAGTCGAACTCGAACAGCGGAGCCATGGCGTCGGCGCCGACGATGTCGACGATGAACGACGGCGTGAAGAGCTTGCTGCTCAGCCCTGCCTTCACCGTCGACCTGCCGATCCGGCCGAAACCGACGACCGCAATCTTGGACATGAGGCTCCCCTTCGTGCTCGCGTCTGTGTGCTCTCATCGTATCCGTGGCGCTGACGGACCCTCCGGTCGCGCTCATGGCCGCCGATACCGGATCACCGCTACCGGCGTAAAGACGACGACTAGCAGCGCGCACCAGGCCAGGGCGAGGCCTACGTCGCTGCTCGAGCCGGTGAGCAGCGAGCGCACGGCGTCGACCATCGGCGTAATCGGCTGGTACTTCGCGAACGGCTGCAGCCAGCCGGGCATCGACGTCGCGGGCACGTAGGCGCTGGAGATGAAGGCGAATACGAAGGCGATCATGGACATACCCTGCGCGGCCTGGGCATTCGCAGCGAACAGGCCCATAACGATGAAGACGATCGTGAAGACGACCGCATACGCCACGCACAGTCCGAGCGCGGCAAGCCCGTCCTGCCAGCTGCCTGACAGCCGGAACCCGAACAGGAAACCAAAGGCGGCCGTGCTGAGGATCGACCAGACGTTGGTCATCGAGTCTGCGATGGTGCGGCCGAGCACCAGCGCGTACCTCGGCACCGGCAGGGACAGGAGCCGGTCGGTAAAACCCTGCACCTTGTCCTCGGCGACGGCCACCGCTATGCCGCCGCCGGTGAACAGTACGATGCTGGCGACGTAGGCGGGCACCAGGAAGTCGACGTAACTCGTGGACCCCGCGTGAATGGCGCCGCCGAAGACATAACGGAAGCTGAACAGGAACAGCACCGACTGCACGACTCCCATGACCGATAGACCGGGTGTCCGGATGTACTTGCGCAGCGCCCGGAGCGCGACCTGCCCGGACGCCCCGGCCACGCCGGGCGTGCGCGGCGGCCGGTTCACTACCTCAATTGCCGTCATGACCTGCTCCCGATGCTGGTCTGGCCAGCCGACGCCGGCGTGTTGTCAGTGCCATCACTGGCGCCGGTCAGCGCCAGGAAAGCCTCGTCGAGCGTGGGCCGGCGCAAGCCGATCTCGTCGACCTCAATCGAGGCGGCCGCCAGGTGAGTGATGACCTCGCCGAGCTGACCCGCTCCGGCCGGCGCCGGCGCGGTCAGGCGCTGCCCGGTCGGCTCGGGCCTGGCAGACCCCGACGTCACGTCCGAAACAATCCGCGCGGCGGCCGCCAGCTGGGCCGGATCGCTGACCACGACTTCGATGACGTCCTGGCCGATGCTGGCCTTGAGCTCGCTGAGCGTGCCAGACGCGATCACGCGACCGTGGTCGATCACCGCGACTTGGTCGGCGAGCTGGTCCGCCTCGTCTAGGTAGTGAGTGGTGAGCAGGATGTCGGTACCAGTCGTGGCCAGCCCGCGCACCGCTGCCCAGACCTCACTCCGGCTGACCGGGTCCAGGCCTGTAGTCGGCTCGTCGAGTAGCAGTAGCCGCGGGCTGCCGACCAGGCTGGCTCCGAGATCCAGTCGGCGACGCTGCCCTCCGGAGTAGGTGCCGCTGCGCCGGTCCGCGACGTCGCCGAGGCCAAGCTGCTCGATGACGGCCGCGGCTGAGCGCCGCGCCGCAGCTCGGCGGTGGCCGAATAGGCGCGCCGTCATCTCGAGGTTCTCCCGGCCGGTCATCGTCGTCTCCACAGCCGCAAACTGGCCAGCCAGGCCGATCTCCTTCCGGACGTTCGCAGCGCCGCGGACAACATCCTGGCCACGAACGCGCAGTTCTCCGCTGTCGGGCCGGGTGAGGGTGGCGAGGCAGCGGATGAACGTCGTCTTGCCCGCTCCGTTCGGTCCGAGCACGGCTAGCACCTGGCCGGGCTGGGCGGTCAGCTCCAGCGCGTCCAGGGCGGTTACCTTGCCGAATCGCACGGTGATGCCGTGCGCTTCGATCAGCGGCGCAGTGCTACCGGTGGTCATGGTGGTCTCCCCGTCTATCGAGTCCGCTCGTCGTAGCACAACGAGTTATATCGCGATCGATAGTAACCAGATAACTAGTCGTCATGCAACTCGTTATCGAGATGCTAGTCCCCTAGCTACTATAAACATTGTCGTGGCACCTGGTTACTAGTGCGTATGGAACTAGTAGACTGGATAGCGTGGAAACCGAGGTTCGACCATCACCGCTCGCACTTGCCGTGCTGAGCCTGCTGCATGCAGCGCCGCTGCATCCGTACGCGATGCAGCGCCTGCTCAAAGAGTGGGGCAAGGACGCCGTCGTCAACGTTGGTCAGCGAGCGAATCTCTACAAGACCATCCGTCGGCTGCTCGAGGCCGGGCTGATCGCGGTCCGCCAGACCGAGCGCGACCAGCAGTACCCGGAGCGGACGGTCTACGAGCTCACCGAGACAGGCAGCCAGGTCACCGCGGAGTGGCTGACCGAAATGCTGGCGCTACCTCGCAACGAGTTCCCGCAGTTCCCGGCCGCACTGTCGTTCATGATGCTGCTGCCCCCATTGGAAGCCGTGGCCGTGCTGACACAGCGAGCCGAGGCCCTGCGCAGCCAGCTCGACGCTCTGGACGCCACCCTCCAGAGCGTCGCCAGCCTGCCGCGGGCCGTGGCGATGGACGACGAATACGCGCGCGCGATGATGGCCGCCGAACTGACCTGGATCGACGGCGTAGTCGCTGACCTGCGCAGCGGCGCCCTGACCTGGAGCAAAGACCAGCTAGAGCCCTTCGCCGAGGCGTCACTGCCCGAAGGCGAACTCGCCCTGCGCCTCCCAAACCGCAACTCGCCGCGACCTTCCAGGAGGACCAGCCGCTAACGCGGCTGTGCTTGCTCTCGATCGTCATGGACGGCCGCGAGGTGGCGACGACTGCGCCCGAAGCCGACCGTTTACGTGTGGTCGGCTGAGGCTGCCCGGTCGCCGCGACCCCCAGAGCAGCTGGCTATGCGTCCCACCCGTCCCCCCAAGACGACTTCCTAGCCCTGCGGTACGTCTCCCCCGCGCTCTTGCTGATCTGGTCGCGGCTGGCCGAACCATCGCTCCGGCACAGCTCCAGCGTGACGAGCCCCTTGCGCTGCTGCGGCCGCCGCACGATCCGGCCGGGCGGCCGGTCCGGGTGGCCGAGCAGGTCCGGCCGCACTGCCGCGATGTAGCTGAACTTCTCGTCTTCATATCCGAGCTCCGCTCCCTTGACCTGCCGGTGCAGCCCGGAGCGGGGCAGCCGGGCCCCAAAGTGGCACCAGTCATCTGCCGCCTGCAACGGGCAGCGGAACTCGTGCGGGCACGGGGCTGCGGGCAGGTAGCCCGCCGCGAGCAGCTGCGCGCGAGCAGCGAGGATCCTCCGGTGGCCAGCCGGCGTCCCCGGCTCGATGAGCAGCACCGCAGGGGCGGCCCGCATGGCCAGTCC
The DNA here is from genome assembly GCA_963718765.1 of uncultured Actinomycetota bacterium. Lineage (GTDB taxonomy): Bacteria > Actinomycetota > Actinomycetes > Streptosporangiales > Streptosporangiaceae > JAJYUU01. The sequence goes on along the minus strand of CAVQZV010000008.1, from coordinate 297,877 downwards.
CACCAGCACCGCCTGCTGGGGCTGGGTCAGCTCGCCGAGCACGTAACTGGCAGTTGCCAGGTCCGCCGCGAGCCCAGCGCTGCGATCCGGGGGCGCGTCGCCGCTGGCCAGCTGCCAGGCCCGCCACCTGGCCGTCCGCAGCGCTGGCAGCTCGGTTGCGGCGAGTATCGAACGGCCGAGCCGCATCGCCTCGGCCGACTGTTCCAGCAGAGTCATAGCCAAGATGCTGGGCAGCTGGACTGCGGCCGCCCATGCCATGCTGCCCGTTCCCGCTCCGAAATCCAGTAGCGTCGCCGGCGTCCACCGTGGCAGCGACAGTCGAGCCTGCTGCAGGGCCAGCGCAGCCGCGGCTGCCGTGGCGGGCATCCGGTAAGCGGCGTACGCCGCGACGTCAGTCCTCGTCGCGAGCACCGGCCTCGCCGGACTCTCACCGAAGCGGTAAGCAGCCATGAGCCGCTGCATCCCAGCCGTGAGCGCCGGCACACTGACGCCAGCCAGGCCGGTCTCGATGGCGGCCGCCAGCGCGCTGGGTTCTGCCAGGCCGGTGCCCGATCCGCTCACCCGCCTAACGCTAGCGCCGCCGCTGAGCCTCGCTCGATGCCTGCCGGAAGCCGCAGGGAGCAAGCGTGGCGCATCACAAGTTCGCCCGGATGAGCCCGGCCAGCCCGGGTGGCCAGACCTGCTCGTTAGTGCAATCCAGCTCGGCCAGGGTCCACCATCGCCAGGAGGCGATGCCGTCGGCCTCGTGCATGGCAGCGACGTCGCCGATCTCGCGGCCAGCCTCGTCGGTGCGGGCCAGGTAGAGCCGCTCGTCCTGACGGACCATGCGCCCGGCGTAGTCCATGTCATAACTCCTGCGGAGCACCTCCCGGAGCAGCAGGATGTCGGTCCAACCGGTTTCCTCCGCCAGTTCGCGGATTGCGGCCGCTGGGTAATCCTCGCCGTCTCCGGCTCCACCGCCTGGCGTCGCCCAGTGCCGTCCGTTGGGCGGCCGCTGGTCGTAGCGCATCAGCAGCACCCGGTCGGCAGGGTCGAGCAGGATGACCCGCGCCGCCCGGCGGACCGGCAGGCTCGGAGCGGGCGTCTCGGCAGCGCTCATGTGCTCAGCATGCACGGCGACCGGCCTGCGCCTAGCCAGGCCATCGGACGCAGTGGCGCTCCTGGCCCGACCAGCGCATGCCAGGCGGCATGATGTACGGGTGCACGCGCTGTCCGACCAGGTGAACCCCGACGCCAACCGGGGACGGCTGGCGACGTGAAGACGATCCTGGTCGCATCTTTTGTCGCGCTGCTGATCTCCCTGGGCGGTACCCCGGTGGCCATCCGCGTGTTCCGACGCCGGGGTTACGGCCAGGCGATTCGCGACGACGGGCCGCAAGGGCACCAGACGAAGCAGGGCACGCCCACCATGGGCGGAACTGTGATCGTGGTGGCATCGCTCGTCGGCTATTTCGCGGGTCACATTCTGACCGGCGACGCGCCGTCGGCCGCTGGCCTCCTGGTGCTGCTGCTGATGACCGGGCTCGGCCTCGTCGGATTTATCGACGACTTCATCAAGATCTACAAGCAACGCAGCCTGGGGCTGCGGAGCGGCGCGAAACTCGCTGGCCAGACCGCGGTGAGCGTGGTGTTCGCGGTGCTGGTGCTGCGATTCCCGGACAAGTTCGACCTGACGCCCGCCGACCCGTCGCTGTCCCTCCTGCGGGACATCGGGCCGACCCTCGGCACGCTGCCGTTCATCGTGTGGATCGTGATCCTGATCGCTGCGTCGTCGAACAGCGTGAACCTGACCGACGGGCTGGACGGCCTCGCCACTGGCTCGGCGATCCTGGTGCTGGCGGCTTACGTGCTGATCGCCAACTGGCAGCTGCGCAATGACTGCACGAGCGGTCCCATCACGTCGCACTGCTACCCGATCGCCAGCCCGCTCGACCTCGCCGTCGTCGCGGCCGCTGCGCTCGGCGCGTGCCTCGGGTTCCTGTGGTGGAACGCGCCCCCCGCCAAGATCTTCATGGGCGACACCGGGTCGCTTGCGCTTGGCGGCGTGCTGGCCGGGCTGGCCGTCACCACCAAGACCCAGCTGCTGCTCTTCGTGCTGGGCGGGCTTTTCGTGATCATTACGGCGTCGGTGATCATCCAGGTCGGCTACTTCAAGATGACCGGCCGACGGGTGTTCCGGATGGCGCCGCTACAACATCACTTCGAGTTGCTGGGCTGGGCCGAGACCACGATCGTGATCCGGTTCTGGCTGATCTGCGCCCTGTGCATCGCACTTGGCCTGGGCATTTTCTACGTATCGTGGCTGCCCGGCTGATCACTGAGGATTCGCTGGCGAGGGAGGTCGGAGTGAAGGCGCTGGTATTCCGGCACAGCCTCGCCCGCGAGGCTGCTGCAACGATCGGCGGACGGCTGAGCCGGCGCGCCTACGTCTCGCGGCTCGCGCCGACGCGGCTGGAGGATGTCGCTGAGCTGCCGCTCCCGGCTTCCGACTGGATCCGGGTGCAAACAATGATGTCCGGGCTGTGCGGCTCAGATGTGAAGCAGATCCTGCTCAACGGCGCCCGCGATAACCCGCTCACAGCACTGGTGTCATTTCCGCATGTGCTCGGGCACGAGGCCGTCGGGCGGCGCACGGACAACGGCGCGCGGGTGGTGCTGAACCCGTGGCTGTCGTGCGGACCTCGAGGCATCGAGCCGCCTTGCGACGCCTGCGCGGCCGGGCGGTACCCCTGGTGCCGCGGATTCCAGCACGGTCACCTGCCGGTCTCCATCCACCTCGGCAACTGCGCGGCGGCGGGCGGCGCACACGCGGAGCGGTTCGCCGCCCACAGTTCCCAGCTGTTTGCCATCCCGGACGGAGTCCCGGACGAGGCGGCCGTGCTGGCCGACCCGGTCTCGGTCTCGCTGCGGTCGATCCTCCTCGCGCCGCCGCCAGGCGACGATCCGGTTCTGGTCTATGGCTCCGGCACACTGGCTTTCGCGGTGATCGCTCTGCTCCGGCACCTGTATCCCGGCACCCAGGTGTGGGCTGCCACCCGGTCCGGTGCGCGGTCGGCTCTCGCGTCCCGGCTCGGCGCCCACGCCGTGCTGCCCTCGTCGCCGGACTTGCTCGTCTCCGAGGTAGCCCGCCGGGTCGGCGGAGTGCCGCTGCGGCCTTGGAGCAACCGCGACTGGCTGCAGGACGGCCCTGTCGTCGTATACGACACCATCGGCTCGGTGCAGACAGTCGAGACGTCGCTTCGGCTGGTCGCGACGGGCGGCACGGTGGTCATCTCCGGCGTCGAGCCGCCGAGACGGTTCGAGTGGACCCCGCTGTACTTCAAGGAGGTGCGCGTCATCGGCTCTAACGGCTTCGGCATCGAGCAGGTCGGCGGCGTCGCGAAGCACGCCATGGAGCACTACTTCGACTTCGTGGGGGCTGGGCTGGACCTGACGCCAGTCATAACGCACCGGTTCCCTCTGCAGCGCTGGCGCGAGGCAGTGCTCACACTGAAGGACGCCCGGCACACCGGTGCCGTCAAGGTGCTGCTCGAGCGCCGGCGCGATCTAGGTCCTCGCCCTGATGCATCCCGATCGCGACCTGCAGACGGCGCTCCTCGTAGCAATCCCGGCTGCCGAGCCGGTGGTCGGCCGGCATCGGGCGAGCCTTGACCCGAGCGCGGCGCTCGGTGTCCCGGCGCACGTCACGGTGCTCTTTCCGTTCGTGCCGGTCAGCAGGCTGGGCACGGCTGAGCTCGACAAGCTCGGCGGGATGTTCGCGGCCGTTCCGGCCTTCGAGGTCCGGCTGGATCACACCCAGTGGTTCGGCACGAGCGTGCTCTGGGTCGGGCCGCAGGACCCTGGGCCGTTCCGGAATCTGACCGCGCGCGTCTTCGCCGCCTTTCCCGACTACCCGCCGTACGGGGGCCGGTTCGAGGACGTCGTGCCGCACCTGACGATCGGCGAAAACGGGCCTCTCGAGGAAATGCGCCGCGCCGAGGAGCAGATCGCCGGGCGCCTGCCGGTGGCTGATCGAGTGACGGCGGTGACGCTGATAGCCGAGTCTTCGCGCGGCGGGCAATGGGCGACTGTGGCTTCCTTCCCGCTCGAGGCGTGAGTGGGGGCCCGCGCTGCGCGGGACGCAACCGATAGACGACGTCTGGCCGCCTATGGTTGAATGCCTTGCGCTTCGAGGCGCCCGAGGCCTCCAGGATTGGGACGTATTGCTATGAATAACAATGCCCTGTTCTATACCTACGCTGTGTTCCTGGTTCTCAGCGGCATAGCGATGCTCATCATCGCGGGCATCAGAAGCTGGCAGAGCAAAACGCGACGAGTGTGGAACGGCATTCTGGGGGCGGGCTTCACCCTGTACGGGCTCTACCTTCTGGCCTTCTTCCACGGCGGACATTACATCCTCTTTTTCTACGCGTTCATCCTGCCGATTCTCATGATCGTCCAGTTCTTCCGGGGCCGGTCCGCAGCTCAAGCGCGACAGCAGGCAGGCGCCTTCCAGGTTTCGCCTCCTGGGTACGGCCAGCCCTCCGGCTATGGGCAGCCGTCCGGGTACGGCCAGCCGTCCGGCTACGGCCAGCCCCCTTCGCCCTCGGGGTACGAGCAGCCGTCCGGCTATGGGCAGCCGCCTTCGCCCTCGGGGTACGGGCAGCCGCCTTCGTATGACGGGCCCACCGGATACGGCCAGCCGTCCGGATATGGCCAGCCCTCCGGCCAGGGCGAACCGCCCGCGGGCCAGACCCAGGATTCCGCCCAGTAGCTGCTGATTCCTGCGGTCGCTGGCGACGCCAGCTCATTCTTCGGCCTTGAGGAGACTGAAGTGTCCGACGACGTGACTCGGGAGGTGCTTGCCGCAGAGGAGCGTCGCTGCGCGGCTATCGCCGCCGAGGACTGGGATGCAGTCGACGAGATAGTCGCTGACGACTTCGTGTACACGCACTCAGTCGGGACGACCGAGGACAAGCATTCCTGGATCGCAGGGATCAAGACTCGCCGGCGGGCCGTCGAGCATGAAGGCCTGTCGGTTCGCAGCTTCGGCGATGTCGCGCTCCTGTCGGGAAGCTCGGTCTACCGGTATGCCGAGCCGTTCCGCGGCGACTCGCACTATGGCGCGATCCTGGACGTACTGCAGGTCTGGGTTCGCCGGTCTGCGGGCTGGCAGATCGTTGCCCAGCACGGCGTGAAGATCGCCAGCCGCAATGCGAGTGATTCGTAACCATGAGCATGCCGCTACTGGCCAACCTGGTCTGCGGAAGTCCGGCCCGCAACCACGACTATGACTTTGCTCGCCGCGCTCTGCTCGATGCGTTGTATGCGGCTGGTGATATCCGGACCGACGTCTACAACAACTATGACTCCGGGGAAGCACTCGAGGCGGGCGACCTGCTCGTGAGCTACACCTCACAGGTGCCGGTCGCGGACCCGCAGTGCCAGGCGCTCAGCCGCTATCTCGAGCGCGGCGGACGCTGGTTCGCCATTCACGGCAGCAATTCAGTCCGAGACAACCCGCACCTACCCGCGATCCTCGGGAGCCGCTTCATCGCTCACCCGCCGTACATGCGCTACTCGGTGACCGTCTCGGTCCCGGACGATCCGCTGATGGCCGGGCTTGACCCGACGTTCGAGGTCGATGACGAGCTCTACATCATCGAGCAGCATTCAGACTTTGAGGTGCTGCTCGAGACTCGCTGGGGTGGCGACGCCTTCTCTCAGTCATTTCCCGACGCCGTGCGGCCGCTGATGTACCGCAGCCGCGTCGGAGACGGCGGCGTGCTGTATCTGGCGCTCGGCCACTGCAACCGGCCCTTCGACCTCCCGCGGCCGGGCATGCCTGATGCTCCTGATCGGCGCGGCCCGTGGTCGATGCCCTTGTATCAGCAGCTCATCCGCCGCGGCGTCGACTGGGCCGCCGGACGCCGCCCTCTGTAGGCAGGGGTCTTCGGTCATCGCGGCCCGCGGCCGACGGCGCGGGGTCAGTATCCGCTTCGATTGTCATGCTGGCATCAGTCCGGGCGCTTCACGCCCAGCGGGAATGATGGCTGCTGGTGGGCTCCGGCGAGCCAGACCGACACCTGAGCGGGCTCGAATGCCTCCTGGACCGCGCCGACCAGATCCCGCCGCACCGTGTCGAGATCGACGGTCAGGCGCAGCCGCTCAGTGAAGGCGCCGACGATCGCCTCGGTGTTGTAGCGCGCCCGGTTGAACCCGCGGTCGACGGAATGCTGGATCCGCGTGCGCAGCGGGTTGAACAGCGCCGCGGCAGCTAGCGTGGCGGCAGCGACAGCCACCGGGGTCCTGACCGGGAGCACCACGGTTGCCAGGACGACAAGCCCAGCGAACACCCCGGCGAGCACGGCCGTGATGATGGCGTAGGAGATTACCCGGCTGATGATGCGGTCGATCTCATACAGCCGGTACTTCAGCACGGCGATCCCGATGCAGACCGCCAGAACCGATCCTGCGAGCTCGATGACGTCGTTGGCGACCTGCCCGTTTGACTCGAATGCTTCCCCGGCGGCGGACGGGCCGACCAGCGCGCCGACAATCGCGAATATGTACAACGTGGCGCCGCTGTAGAGCCACTTGAGCTGCTGGCGCCGCTCATCGCCCGAGTGCCGGTATCTGGGTACCTGCATGGCCAGCCAGGCGAGCAAGCTCGCGACAGCGGCCACCGCGGTGACGTTCCCGACGATCATCCACGCTGGGCTCACCGGGTGGAGGCTGCCACTGGCGTCGATATGGACGTCGTGGCGCGCCACATCCGTCAGGCCCGGAGCCACGCTCGTTACGACCAACACCAGCACCGCGCCGGCGATGACGATCTGCGCCGGCCGTCGCCAGCGCCCAGCCGGCAGGCGCCCATCGGGGAACAGCCACAGCAAGATCGCCACGAGCACCGGGACGAGGGGAAAGCTTCCCAGCAGCGCGACCGCCACCCAGCCGAGCGGCATCGTGCCGTGACGCATCCGGTAGTCCAGGATCGCGTATCCGCCGGCGGGCTGCGCGGCAAGGAGGAGCAGCGCCAGAATGAGCCAGCCGATAGGGTTTCCCGGCCGCCTCGCTGCCAGCAGCACCCCCACGGCTGTTCCTGGCAGGAGAACCGCCAGCAGGATCAGCGTGTAGGCCACCGGTCCGCCGGGCCCGGTCTGGTGGAGGGCCATCGCCAGCGGCACATTGGCCAGGCTTGCTCCCATCGCGAGCAGGCCGAGTGTGACCGCGAGGATCGGAGCCACTCCTCGTCCTCGCCTGAAGCCTTGGCCCAACTTGAGCACCCGCTCACCCTGCACCCACACCGGAAATTGAGCCAACGCTACGGGCGCCGCGTTCCGAGATCGTTACGGCACTCGAGCTAGCTTCGCAGCACAAGCGGGTCGGCTCTCGAAGTCGCTGTCGTTCTCAGTGCCCACGCAGGGTGGTGGTTTCCGCCGAGGCAGCTAGGACCCTGGTGGTGCGGCTGATGCCGATCGGCAACGACTGACAGCCCCTCCTGGAGGGGCTGTCAGGCTAGGGGACTCGGGTGTCACAAGCCCCCGAGCAGGTCGCGCAGCGCCTTGGTGTAGGCGTCCAGTGCTGTGCGGCCGCGGCCGGTGAGAGCGACCGTGGTCAGGGATACGGACCCGTTCCTGGTCTTCTCGCTGCTGATGTAGTCGGCTTCTTCTAGCTTGCGTAGCTGGATGATCAGGTTGCCGGGTGTCAGCCCGAGCATGTCCTGCAGGCGGGTGAAGGACAGGGCGTCACCGTCGGGGAGCGCCGCCAGCGTGGCGACGATCTTCAGTCGGGTAGGCACGTGGATCAGGGGGTCGAGCCCGTCGTCAGTCATGGCACACCGTCATGCGCGCTGCCGCCGGGCAACGACGGCAGCTGTGCCGAGGAGCACCGCGCAGATGCCCGCGCCAGCGACGAGCCACGCGCCGGCCGGTCCGGCGAACAGGCCGACGATCCCGACGATGGCGACGGCGAGCGCCTCGCCGCAACGGCGCCAGTCTGCCCGTGCCGCCATGAAGGCTGCGAAGGGCAGGCCGGCCGCTATCAGCGGAACGCAGGCCGGGTACAGCCCGTAAGTGACCGAGTCGCGCACTCCAGTGCCGATGAGCGCGCCCATGACCGCGAACACGCCGATCCATAGCGCGACCGAGATGACGATCTCGCTCGCGTGCAGCCGGGTTTTGCCGACGACCCCGGTCGTGGCGCGCTTGGCGACGGCGAATGTCGCAATCGTGTTGACTACCCCAAACACAATCGCGGCTGGGGCGGCCGCGACGGTCGGGTGTGCGTAGGGATGCTGTCCGAGCACCGACAGCCAGATCCCACCGTAAACGATCAGGGCACCGAGCCCCCTGATCACCAGGAGCCACGGGGGGTAAGGCTCCAGTTGACGCCGCGCGCGGACGGTGGTCTGGTCCAGCAGGGCAGCTGCCTGCTGGGGGTCGAAGTTGCCGCCGTTGTCGGCGGTGGTGGTGTCGGGTGCCGGGTTCATCGTGTCTCCCTCGATTCGACTCTACGCCATAAAGTAGACGCTACTTTATGGCGTAGAGTCAAGGGTATGCGACCAAGAACTTTATGGCATAAAGTCGTTCGCCGCTAACCGTCCGTTCGGCTGGCGCTAGCTTGCCGAGGAAGACGGCCTGCACGCCGCTTCGCGTCGCTGTACCTGTGGCCGGCTTCATCTGCGTCCTACCGCATGCCGAGTACCTGGAGTTCCGCGCCCAGCGAGCGTCACGACGACCGCGGCCGGCTGCCATCGCCAAGCGCGCCGTACTGTCGTAGAAACAGCAGACCCGGCCCGATCAGGCGGAGGTCGGCGCAGGCATGACTGATATCGACCCGAAGGCCGACATAGACCTGCACGCCGCCAACGGGCACGTCATCGTACGGGTACCACTCGCCGGGCTGATGAGTAGCGAGTGGCTTCGGCGCTACGACCGGCTAGCGCAAGCCTCGGGGGTGCCAGTTCAGGTTCAAGCAGACCCTGATCGGACCTGGATTGTCGTCAATGTGCCGGCCAGCGGCAACTACAGGGAAGTAACCGCGACGATGGACGCCGCCCGCGCCCTACTCGCCGAAACAGATGCTGCCGATCGAGCGCCCGCCACGCCGCCGGTGGAGGGCATTGTTCGTGAGTGGTGGGCCCGCAGGCGAGGAAGCGCACCTCGTAAGGCCACATTCAGGACCGGTGTCGCGGTAACCGGAATAGGAGCTGAGAAGCCCTGGCCGCTGCTGGCCGCGCTGGCCGTGGCGATCGCCGTGCCACTGCTCCTGCCGCCTCGGTTCATCCTGGGTCCGACCTGGATTGTCCCGGTGCTGCTAGCACTGCTGCTGATGTCGATCGTCGCCGCCGACCGGAGACGCAGCGACCGCCGACTCGCTGCCGTCCGGGCTTTGTCTCTCGCGCTCGTCGTGGTTCTTGTCGCGGAAGCCGCCGGGGTCACCGGGCGGCTGATCGCGGATCTCCTGGAGGGCGGCCCGGAAACGAACAGCGCGTCCGATCTCATCAGCATCGGTTTCGGCGTCTGGCTGTACACCATCCTGGCTTTTGCGTTCCTGTACTGGGTTGTAGACGGAGGCGGTCCTGATGCGCGATTGTGGGCTCCGCCTGAGTACCCTCAGCTTGCGTTCCCGGAGCAGCTCAACCCGGTTGTTGCGCCGCCGGGCTGGCGCCCGCAGTTCTTCGACTACCTCTACCTCGGCTTTACCAATGCCACCGCATTCAGTCCGACCGATGTGATGCCGCTCGCCCGCTGGGCCAAAGCGGCGATGGCGATACAGGCGGCAGGTTCGCTGGCCATTCTGGGACTAGTTATTGCCCGGGCAGTCAACATCCTGCGGTAGCGGCAAGCAGCTAACTGCGCGTCTGGCTCGGGCGATCTGGCCGTTCCGTTACGCCGGTCTGAGTCCATCAGCTGGAAGCAGACCTCGACCAGGAGCAGGGCGAGGCAGGCCTCAACGAGTCCCATGGCCACGCCGCGGATGAGCAGGAACTCTGCGACTTCACCGGCCCTGTCTGGCTCAGGCGCCACGGCTTCCAGCTCACCTGCCAGGCTCAGCGGCACCGTACCGAGAAGGATCACCAGCCAGACGTGCTGGCGAACCAGACGGACCGACCTGCGAAAGGCACTCAGCACCTGCCGGTGCTCGATCTCAATGACCGGACCGACGACAGCCAGGTAGGTGAGGGCCGCCAGGCCGGGCAAAACGAAAAGTACCAATCCGATGATCACCGTGAGGGTGACCAGAATGTCGGCCATGACGAGCCGCTTCCACGGCAGTGACCGCAGGGTACCGGCGAACGTGCGCCGCTCTCTGCCGTGCTGCGTGGCACCGACGAGGCCGCAGACGAATCCTGACAGCAACACCGTCCCGAGGATGCTCACGCCCGTGGCAGCAAGTGTCGCCGAGATCGACAGCGGGGCATCAGAAGGATCCAGGTAGTGCTCCAACACGATCTCGAGGCCGGCGCTGATCACCGAAACTGGGATGGCGACGGCGAGAATCTGCCACCAGTCGCGGCGCCCGGCATGCGCGGCAGCGGACAGAACCCTGGTAGGCCGCAGCCTGTCCCTCCGCTCCGTCACGAGAAGCGACGTTACGGGACTCAAATCAGACCGCTGCGGCCGCTGTCGCGTCACGGCCAGCAACTAGCAGCGCCAACTGACCCCGACTTCGCACGATAATCAGGGCATGGTCCGGACTTACGGGGTGCGGGTGATACGGCAGGTGCCTCACCCTGGGCGGGGGTTTACCCAGGGGCTGCTCAGCGAAGGCGGAACCGTCTGGGAGTCCGTGGGGAACTACAGGCAGTCCGAGTTGCGGAGGTATGCACTCGCTCGCGACAAGTCCGGCGGCCGATCCGGTACGCCGGGTGACGCAGGCGGAACGCTGGACGGGCGGGTGAAGCTGGCACCCGAGTACTTCGCGGAGGGCATTTGCCGAGTAGGGGACAGCATCTGGCAGCTCACCTGGAAGGAGCTAGTCGCGTTCCGGTGGGACGCCGTCTCCATGACGCTGCGGGACAAGGTTCGCTTCAATCGCGAAGGATGGGGCATGTGCGCGGTCGTCGCCCCGGTACCATCCGGTGAACTGACCACCCCCGAGGTTGTGACAAGCAACGGGACCGGCGAGCTGGTGCGCAGGGATCCGGAAACACTCGAGCAGCGTGGGATCGTGCACGTCCGTTGTCAGGGGGCACGGGTCCAGTGGCTCAATGATCTCACCTGGGCCGAAGGCCTAGTCTGGGCCAACGTCGCCGGGACCAACTGCCTGGCCGGGATCGACCTCGCGTCCGGCGAGGTAACCGACATCGTGGACGCCGGAGCGGCGGCCGAGCGGCACTGGGGTGACCCGCAGGCGATCATGAACGGCATCGCGGCGACGACCGCCCCAGGGGAATTCCTGCTCACCGGAAAGACCTGGCGGTCGATTCGCCAGGTGCGCCTGGTTCCCGGCCGCGGCCGCGGCCACGTGGAGCGCTTGCTGCGTGGCTGGCAGGCTTAGATCAACTTCTCGGATCGCCGGACCGTGTACACAGCGCGGGGCGCCGGTACGCGATTAGCGCAGCATGATTGCCGCAGACCGCCTTCAACCCGCTCCACTCTCAGAGGTATTTCCGAACCGCCGTTAGGAGGCCCGCCGTGAATCAAGCGGACGCCGAGTCGGTAGCCGCTGTCGCCACCGAGTACTTCCAGTCATGGTTCGCTGGCGATGGCGAGCGCATGCGAGCCTGTCTGCACCCAGCCCTCGCCAAGCGGACGCCAGAGGAGCCGGGTTCGGCGAGATTGGACCTGCACGAGGACCCCACCGAAGTGCTAGTGGCCGATACGGCCAGTGGTGAGGGGGACGAGCTTTGAGCCTCGGCGAGAGGTGAACGCGCTCTACTTGGTGGTCGCCTGAGTGGTCGTTACCGCGGCCAAGCTCAGGACTTGACTGCGCCTAGGAAGACGACGGGGCGGCGGTGTGCGGGGCGGCCCACTCCAGGGTGCGCCAGGCGGTCCATGCGAGCAGCGCGGCGAGGGGCAGCTCGGCGAAGCAGGCCATCCCGAGCGACTCGGCATAGGGCAACTTGGGGCCGGCCGACATCGTGTCGAACCAAGCGTCCATGCACAGGACCGCGGCCGTCGCCGCCGAGACCGGACTCGTCACCCGATGTCTTCGGGAGAGCAGACGCGAGACGACGAGTAGGCTGACCGCCTCGAGGACGTCGAGCCACACCCAGGAGGAGGCGAAGCTGCGCTTGCCAGCCTGCCCATGCAGCTGAACGATCAGCACCCCGATCCACGGCAGGAGTAGTACTCCGCACGCGGCGAAAAGCCTTGCCAGCAGGCGCGATCGCTGATCCATGTCCGCAATGATGCCTGAGCGATCCAGACCGCCGCCAAGGGATAACGGCAGCCTCACAGCCAGGTTCGGCCGGAACTTCCCGATGTGAAGGACCGCAGCACACCCGAACGGGCAGTGTGCGGCGTGGGTGGGCTCAGAAAGTGGCGAGGCTTGTAGCAGCGAGCGAATAACTACGGTGCCGGGTGCTGGCTCGAGGAGAGGTTTGGGTGAGTTGCGATCAGTTCGGCCGAGTGTTGGGCGTCCACGAGCCAGGGGCCGTGTCCAGCGGGCACCTCATAGAGCTTGGCGCCGTGAATCTGGTCGATCGACCACCGTGCGCGCTCGATGGAGAGGTACGGGTCGTCGGAACCGATGATGAAGATCGTGGGTGTCATGATCGCGGCGAGCTCGGCGCGTGTGAGGACACTCTCGGGGCGTGGGCGGCGGAACTGATCGATTGCGTGCATGAGCGAAGCCACGGTTCTCGCGTTCTCCGGCCGACGTGCGGACAGACGTAGCGCCTCGATCAGCGAGTCGGGCGCGGCCGCTACTTCGGCGGAGCCAAGCCCGTGCGCAAGCAGGGTGCGATAGACACCATGCGGGCTGGGTGAGCGCAAGATAGCGGCGCCCAGTCCACGGACGGTCAAAAGCGACAGCGGCATGCGCACGCGTACGCCTGGAAGCGCCGGGCCCGGCTCTCCGATCGCGACCACCCCAGAGATCCGGCCGGAACCTGAGGCTGCGTACCACAGGGCGAACATGCCGCCAAGCGAGTGGCCGATCACTGGCACCTCGTCGAGCCCGAGTGCGTCCAGGATGTCCTCGATCAGCTGCCGGGCGTGTTCGCGCACATGCCCGCGCCGGAACGTGATGGGGTCGGACAGGCCATGACCGGGAAGGTCCACGGCGAGCAGCCGGAAATGAGGGAGCTTCGTAAACAAGGGCGCCCAAATGGCGGCGCTCTCCGACACACCGTGGAGCAGGACAACCACCGGACCGCGTCCATGCGAGAGCACTCGTACACGCAGGCCTGTCTGCGCGAGTTCGAGGTAGAACTCGTCGACATCCGCGCCGACGGCAGCAAAGAGGTCCCTCTCCGCCTGGTGGATGCGTCGCTCGAGATTGCCGGCTGCCCGGGCCTGATGGTTCATGACTTCTCCTCTCCCTTGACGTCGGCTCGCTTGACCTCGGCCTTCTTGGTGCTTGTGGTCATGGCCGCCACGTTGGCGAGCCACGCACGAATGGTGCGCTCGTCCTCGCGGCTAAGATCTGCGAGCGCGGCGCGCTCCACTGCGCGCACGCGGTGGGTTGCCGTCTCCAGGCACCTTCGGCCTCGTGTCGTCGGGCGCACGAGCACGACCCTTTGATTCCTCGCGCTGCGCTCAACCAGCCGCGCCGCTTCGAGGCTGAGGATTGAAATGTGCATGGTCTGCCTCGTGACCTGCGAGATGCGGGCGAGCTCGGAGGTGGAGAGCTCGAGCCTCGTCTCGAACACGCTCAGGATCCCGTACTCCTGCGCGGACAGCCCGAGATCCTCCAGTTCGCTGTCCAGCAGCGCCCGGAAGCGCTGGTGCGCTAGCCGGAACAGGTAGCCGAGGTTCGCGTCTTCCCGGAGAAGCGGCTGTGAAGTTGTCAGTCTCTCTGACATGGTGCCAGTGTATTAAGTTGTCAGTGGACCTGTCAACTAGGCAAGCCTGCTGTGCTTGCGACAGTTCGCTCAGCAGCCCGCAGACACGGCGTCACTTACCGCCATCGCGGCTAGGACTGCGCTGCCCGTGGACCCTGACGCGGGTCGGGGTGTGTCTCAAGACATCGAGGACAGCCGGTCCTGAGTTCTGCGGCTCGAAGCCCGGCCGGAAAATCCCGCAAAAGATGTTGGCGCCGGCGGCCGCCGCGTCTCCTACCACTGTCACGACCAAGTCCTCGCCACCGCCCGGTGGTGACGGAAACCGCCAAGGAGACGGCAATGATCACATTCACCAGGCCACTGGCCATCGCGGCCGGCACGCTCACCGCAGCGGGCGCAGCGCTCGCCGTGACGCTCGCGGCGCATGGCGGCGCCGCACCCGCGCAGCAGCCGGGCAGTCACCCCGCCACCACCACCGTCAGCGGCCAGCAAGCCCGCCCCGGTACCGACGCGAACCCGGCCGGCACGTCCGGTAGCTCCGACGGCGGCTCGGGGTCCGGGAACGGCGGGACTGGGACTGGCGGAACCGGGACTAACGGTACCGGCGGAGGTACGAACGGTACCGGCGGAACCGGCTCCGGCGGCAGCGGGGGCGGCGTGACATCGATCTGCCAGCAAGACCCCAGCGTCTGCGCCAACGTGCAGCGCGCGCCGGTGGCACTACCCATCACCGACCCGCCGGTGTCGCCGTCCCCATCGCCCTCGCTGCCCCCGCCTACCTACTGCCAGCTGCACCCCACCCTCACGATCTGCCGCCCATAGCGAGCACTCCCACCGGCTCATACCTCTACCATTGGCCAAGCAGGGCAACCAGGCCATCCGGGGCCCGGGTGCCCTGCTCCGCCATAGCCAGCACCGGAGGCCCGCAACGAGCACCATGAGGCACGAGGCTCCTGCAGTGGCCGGGCCCACCGAATCTGTCACCAAGGAAAATGCCGGCCGATACCGGCTCACCCGTGCCTCCCCTACCACATCAGCATCGGCCGGACCCACTCCGGAACCCACATCCTCATGCTCATCCAGGACCTAGACGTCCGCATCATCGACGCCGCCACCGGCGAGCTCCTGCGCGGCCTCACCCTCGCCTCGACCCGGGCCGCAACTGCCAGCCGACCCGGCGCCCGCCCGGACCCACACGAGCAACAACCCCGCACACCCAGACACCCCGACCCTGGCGTGGGTTCGGGGTGTCCTCGATGACTTGAGACATCACATCTGCGCCCCGAGCAGGACTCGCACCTGCGGCCTACTGCTTAGGAGATCACCAAGACGAGTGCGGACCGGCGCCCTTGCAGGTCCAGGCCGGGCGAGGTTGGCCGCCTACTACCGCGGCTGACCGCCGTTCCACGTGCCATCGGGCAGGGAGCGTCCGACTGTCTGTGTAAGTGATCGTGGCGGTCATGGGGTCGGGATTCGTCCGTCGAAGTAGATAGTGAATGCCTGCAGCGCCTGTTTCCACCCGGAGCTGCGGATCCCGGTGTTCGGACTGCGGTAATCCTCGAGGTTTCGCACCGCGAGATACAAGACCTTGAGGGCGGCCTGCCCGGACGGGAACTGGCCTCGGTTGCGGGTGACCTTTCGCAGCCGGGCGTTCATCGACTCGATCAGGTTCGTCGTATAGATCACCCGCCTCACCTCCGGCGGGAAGGCCAGGAACGGGGTGAACTCGGCCCAGTGCGCCCGCCAGACCTTGACGATTGCCGGATACCGCTCGCCCCACGCGGCGGCGAACTCCTCCAGCGCCGCGGCCGCCGCCTGCTCGTCGGCGGCGGTGTAGATCGGCCGCAGGTCCCTGCTCAGCGGCACCCAGAACTTGCGGGAGGCATACCGCAGCGACGCGCGGATCAGGTGCACCACGCATAGCTGCACGATGGCTTGTGGCCAGACCACGCCGATGGCATCCGGCAGGCCGGTGAGGCCATCGCAGCACACGATGCACACATCGGCCACGCCCCTGCTTTTCACCTCGCTCAGCACGCTGAGCCAGAACTTGGCTGACTCGCCGGTCGTCGGCCCGACCCACAGGCCCAGGACCTGCTTGTTCCCTTCGCAGTCGATGCCGATGGCCAGGCAGACAGCACGGTTGGTGACCACCCCGTCGCGGATCTTCACCATCAGAGCATCAATGAACACCACCGGGAACACCTGATCCAGCGGCCGGGCCTGCCAGTCGGCGAGCTCGTCGACCACCGCGTCGGTGACCCTTGAGATCAGGTCAGCTGAGACCTCGACCTGGTACATCTCCCGCAGGTGCGCGCGGATATCTCGGGTAGTCATGCCGCGCGCATACAGGGCGATGATGCGGTCGTTGAAGCCTTCCAGCCGGGTCTGCCCTTTGCGGACGATCTTGGGGTCGAAGCTGCCGTTGCGATCGCGGGGCACGGCCAGGTCCACCGCGCCCACATCGGTCAGCAGCGTCTTGGGCGTAGCGCCGTTGCGGCTGTTGCCGCTGCCGCGGCCGGCCGGGTCGTGCTTCTCATAGCCCAGGTGCCCGGTCATCTCTTCGGCCAGCGCCCGTTCCAGCACGGCCTTGGTGACCCGGGACAGTAACCCGTCCGGGCCGAGTAGCTCGACCCCCTCGGCTTGCGCCCTGCCCAGCAGCTGGTCGGCCAGCTGCTCGTCGATCAGCGGTGACGGGCGATCCGGCCGGCCGTCGTTCTTGCGTGGCACCATCGCAGTGTCTGTCATCACGTGTCCTTCCGCGAGCCGCATTCATGCGGCTCATCGTCAGGCCACGTCACTTACACAGTTGGTAGGACACGCCCATCGGGCACGCAACGGGCACGTGCCGAGCATCTACGCTTGGCCCGCATGCGATGGTGCGCTAGGTGCGGGGTTCGCGTTGAGCAGGGGTCGTGCTAGCAGCATGTATTCGTCTAGCCGTTGCGTCGGGCGTCGGTGAGAATTTCGCGCAGCATGCGCTTGCCCAGCGCGCTCAGCGCTGGGTTTGTGACGGCATAGTACGGAACCAGCCCGACTGCCTGACTGATCGCGATGCCGCGGCTGCGGCGCCAGGTGTCGTCGTCGGCACCAACCAAGTCACGGAAGACGTGACGAGAGTCCTCGCTGAAGATGCTCCACGCCGGATTGAGGTCTGTCGCGGGGTCACCGAGGCCGGTCGCGCCGAAGTCGAGCACCGCCCGGAGACGACCCTCGCGAACCAGAAGATTCGGTGGCGCGAGATCGCTGTGGATCCAGCTGTAGGTGCCGTCCCATGCCGGCCCGTTTAGCGCGTCTTCCCATACCGCGATCACCGCCGGACCATCGATAAGGTCTCCTGCCTGCGCAATCCAGGCCCTGGTTGCCGCATCTTGCTCGGCGAGTGGAGGCCGTCCGCCGAAAGGCGTCTCGTCATCAATGGCAGGCAGTTCTTTGTTCCGCAGCTCAGCTATGAAACCGGCCAGGTCGGCGGCCATCTGGCGCTCATCGTCTACCCGTCCGGGCTCATAGGTTTGGCCCTCGATCCACCGGAAGATGGCCCATGTGAACGGATACTCTGCGGTCGGCCTGCCGACACCTACGGGCTCAGGCACCTGGAGCGTGAATCCTGGAGCTAGCACGGGCAGCCATTTCAGTTCCTTCTGCAGGCCCCGCGCCCACCGACGCTCAACACGAGGTAGCCGGACGTATAGCTCGTTACCCAATCGGTAAATGGCATTGACGGTGCCGGTCGATTCGAACTCGGTTACCGGGTGGTCATTCAGGAGCGGGAACTGGTCCGCGACGAGCCTGCGAACAAGGTCGGCGCTGATGTCGACCTCATCGGTATGCATCCTCATCCGTTGCTCCTCACCGTCGCTGCTCTCGGCGGCGAGCAGGATAGAACCGGGAGCCGCGGCATTGAAACTGGTTTACGGGATACGAAGTTGCGCGGAACCACCATGGGCGCTCGCCTGCCCCGCTTCTCTCGATAGCTGCCTGTAGCTCTCAGCTGGCGCGCCGGTGCGCGCGGGGCCTCAAGCAAGAGCGCGGCGCGGAGCGCGCCGTGCGGCGGAGCGCAGCAAGCTAGCGGAGGATGAACTAAGCCGTGCCGCCAAAGACACCAAGGCCGCCACCCGGAATCCATCGGGCACGCGGCGGGCACGCGGGCGCCGATCTGCCACTGGGAAGGCGAAGCCGTGATCACGCGCCCGAGCCGCGATATAGGCGCTGACGTGCGACGGGACCTCAATTGATCTTGGCGCCCCGAGCAGGACTCGAACCTGCGGCCTACTGCTTAGGAGGCAAACCCGAACCAGGCCAGACGAGGCTCACCGTCGCCCCATATGGCTCTGACCTGGGGCGGCAGTCGCCTGACGACGCTGAGCGCCGCCTGGCCGCTCCTGGTGCTGGCTCCCAGATTGGCTCCCTATTCGCCTTGTCACCCTGCGGGTATCTGACGCCCATCGCTGCATGCACAGGAAGACGCCCATCGCCGCATGCACAGGACGTGGTCGCCACCCGGCTGGTAACCGTTGTAACCGGCCCGCGGCAGGCAGGCAAGACCACGCTGGTCCAAAGCCAGACCGGCGGAGGGACGCTGCGGAGCCTGGATGATCAGGGCACCCTGGACTCCGCGCTCATCGATCCCGTCGGCTTCCTGGCACTCGGCCAGCGGCCTCATAACTGCCTCCACGCCGTGGAGCCCGCCGGGCAGAACGGCCGGTCGTCCTCAGTTCACAACGATCAGACGCCCGCCGGGAGCCGTGACCGGGGTGCCCGGCGCTGATCCGGAGGCCTGATCCTTGGCCGCCCGGCTCGCCCGGCTGCCCGAACGCTCAAGTCGGGCCCGGCTGCGGCGGCTACCGAGGACGATCAGGAGGTGCTCGTCAACCCACGAGACCTCGGGGCCGGGCAGGCGGCCCAGGAACGCCGCGATGGACGCGCGCAGCTCCTCGGGCGGGTAGAGGGAGAACGTCGAGTAGTGGTGGCCCTCGGCCTGGGCCCTGAGCCGCTCGGCCGTGCTCGAGCGCGGATGCCTGAAGGTCTGCATCGCGACGACCGTGAGCCCGCCGGTGCGCCGGACGGCGTCCTGGAATGCGGCCTGGCTGCGCAGGCGCTGCTCGTGCTCGGTGAAGCCCGGGAAGTAGCGGCCCCAGATCGTCCGCGCGTTTTGCTGCGGGGTGCGGGTGTAGATGAAGAGCAGGCCGTCGGGCTGCAGCACCCGGGCGACGGCGGTCAGGAAGCGGCCGAGGTCGAAGTGGTGGACGCAGTTGAACGCCGTGACCAGGTCGAGGCTGGCGGTCCGCAACGGCAGCTGTTCGGCGGCTGACACCAGCGGCACCACCCCAAGGGCGCGGCCGCCGCTGTCGGCCTTGAACTGTGCCAGCATGGCCGCCGAGACGTCGCTGCCGACCAGCCGCGACCCGTCCGGCAGCAGCCCGCCCAACAGCCGCGAGTACCGTCCCGTCCCGCAGCCAACATCGAGGCCGGTGACGGCGCGGTCAGGCAGGAGCTGGGCAATCCTGCGGACCGGCGCCTCGTCGGTGGTGCGCAGCGACTCATAGACCGCGGCTACCCGTTCGAAATGGTCGCCCACCGTCATGTCCTGGCACCTCCTCCCGCGCTCGGTCTGCTGACGACCATCATGCGCTCGCCATGCTTAGTTCACCCACTGTTCACCCGTGAGACAGACCAGCAGTCTATGGCCGGGACGGGCCGCGTTCGCAGCTCACCGATGCGCCCACCGCGGAGGTCCCGCTAACTCTGCGTCCCGCAACCGTGTTCGAGCCCGCGCTATCCGGCACGTCTGTCGGGCAAGGACAGCTGGGCTTGCGTGCCAGTCGGGAATGGTCCATCGCGAAGCCCGCGAGCATTAGCTTGTGTCGGGAATCTCTTGGGCGCCCGCCCGGTCCAGGGACGAGCGTTGCGCGCTGAGTTCCGTTCGTCGAGTTACGAGATGCGGAACTGCGCAAGAACCGAACGCAACCGCCACGCACGGCGGGTGGTTCCAGCCAGCAGCGCGGACGTGCCGAAGCTCCTCGATAAGCGACCACAGTTAGACGACGAACTTCGGCCGGTCGACGTGGATACTGGCCCGTGCCATTCTGGATACATCGTGAGCGTGTCCTCCGGCTCGGGCAGCGCGGGGAACGCGGACAGGCCGTGAGCGAATACGGACGAGGAGGTGGCCCACATGCAGGCAGCCGTCGGGGACCGGCTCCACGTGCACGCCAACGTCGTGGGCCATCCGGGGCGGACCGGCGAGATCGTCGAGGTCCGGGGAGCGGGCGGTGAGCCGCCCTACCTGGTGCGGTTCGACGACGGTCACACCGCGCTGGTGTTCCCCGGCCCGGACGCGATCATCGAGCATCCGCGTAAAAAGGGCAAGAAGGGGTCGGCGAAAGGCTAGCCCGGGTGTCCCTGCCAGCTTTCTCTGGACGGGTCTCCCGGCGGCCGTGTCCCGGCACCGGCGCAGCAGGCTGGCCTGATCGCGGACGCGCGCCGATAGTCGGTCGGGATGAGGACTAGATCTTTCCAGTGAGCACGGGCACCGCGAAATAACGTGCACGACGTCACCGCGCTCCTCAATGAGTTCGCCCGAACCTGCCGACTCTCGACAATGACGTGGCTGCTGCCGCTACCCACAGCGGTAGCACTGCCGTCACGGGCCAGCCAACGTCCGCGGTCTAGGTGGGGCGGCTGACGACACGAGGAGCACAGGGAAACGGGTCAGAGTGGGAGTTGCGCCCAGCTTGCCGGGGTGCTGATGGACGGTTTAGCTGCAGGTGACAATGTGATCTGCGTGATAAGCCCCCCAGAACCCGGTCCCGGTGCGCGATGAAGGTCGCGATGGTCGCGCCGATCGCATGGCGGACGCCGCCCGAGCACTACGGGCCATGGGAGTCGATTGCCAGCCTGCTCACTGAGGGGCTCGTGGCGCGGGGAGTAGATGTGACTCTGTTCGCGACGCTCGACTCGGTGACGGCAGCGGCCCTCGACGGTGTCTGCCCGCATGGCTATGCAGAGGATCCTCAGCTGGACGGCCGGGTCTGGGAGGCATTGCACGTCTCCCATGCGCTGGCCCGGTCTGGCGAGTTCGAGCTTGTGCACAATCATCTCGACTGGCTGCCGCTCGCGTTCGACGAGCACGTGCGGCCGCCGATGGTGACGACCATCCACGGCTTCTCCGGGGCGGGCATCCTTCCTGCTTACCGTCGGTCACGCTCAGCGTTCGTCGCGATCTCCGACTCCAACCGCGACGCCAGGCTTGACTATGTCGCGACCATTCATCACGGCATCGACCTCCAGGTACTCCCGTTCCGCGCCCGGTCCGGCGAGCAGCTTGTCTCGTTTGGTCGCATCCACCCTGACAAGGGAACTGCCGACGCTATCGAGATCGCCCGCCGCGCCGGACGACGACTGGTGATCTGCGGCATTGTCCAGGACGAGCGGTATTTCGCTGACGCCGTGGAGCCGCACGTCGACGGAGACCAGGTCATATTTCTAGGCTCGGTCGGCCCGCAGCGCCGGGCTGACGTCCTGGGTGATGCAGCTGCGCTGCTGCATCCGATCCATTTCGATGAGCCGTTCGGGTTGTCCGTCGTGGAGGCGATGGCGTGCGGCACCCCGGTCGTCGCCTATCAGCGCGGCTCGATGGCCGAGATCGTTGACGAGGGCGTGACCGGGTACCTGGCTCATGACATCGAGTCATCGGTCGACGCGGTACGGGCGGCGGTTCGGCTGGACCGCGCGGATGTCCATGCCCGCGCTGTCGCCCGGTTCGGCGCCGACCGGATGGTCGAGGACTATCTCCGCACCTACAGCGCGCTGCTCAAGTCGGCCAGCACCTCGCCGAGCGGCGCGTAAGCCACCCCGATACGGCTGTCGTCGATGCCGTAGGGAATCCACAGCAGGCCGTCGTGCAGGAGGGCCCCGCACGAGTACACCACGTTGGGAACGTAGCCGTCGCGCTCGTCGGTGCCCGGGGACAGCAGCGGAGTCCTCGAATGGCCTAGGACACGGGTCGGGTCGTCGAGGTCGAGCAGCATCGTGCCGATGACGTAGACCCGCATCGGGCCGACGCCGTGGGTGAGCACGAGCCAGCCCTGGCCGGTCTCGATAGGCGGGCCGCAGTTGCCGACTTGCAGTAGTTCCCACGACGCGGATGGTTCCTGCAAGACTACCGGCCGGTCCCAGACGTAACCGTCTGCCGAGCTGGCCAGGCTCGTGCGCTCGCCGTCGGAGCGACACAGCGCGAGATGCTTCCCGTGTACTTTCCGGGGGAACAGGGCCATGCCTTTGTTCCGGGCCGCTGGTCCGGTCAGGCGATGAGCGCTGAACACGCGCAGGTCCGGGCTGATGAGCAGCCGCGGGGCGATCTGTCGCCCGTCGTAGGCGGTGTAGGTGGCGCGGTACTCGGCGGTCCCGCTATCGCCGGTGAACCGAGTGAAGCGCGCGTCTTCCATCCCGTTGCTCTCCTCATCAGCGGAGGGAGTCAGGATCCGCTGCCCGAGGTCGGTGTCGGGGGCGAACGAGGCGTGATAGGCCGACGAGACCACCTTGCGCAGCAGGTCGACGGTAGCGGCGGATCCTGGCCGGGTCAGCAGGTCGCGGTGCGCCTCCGCGAGCGCCCGCTCGAGATCCAAGCCGTCGAACTCGGCGGGCAGGGCGTGCAGGACGGCCCCAGCGAGTTCATCGAGATGTCCCTGGTCGGCCAGGACGGCAGACAGGTGCGCCCGGTGCCAGCTCGCCGATCTCGTGTCCGCCGTGGAGACTGGCCGAATGCGCGGCTCGAAAGCCCATTGGGCGCCCGGGCCGACGACGGCGGAGCAGAAGCCGATCGAGGAGATGTGCCCTTCACCGATACCGCGCAGGCTGAGCGCCACCCGGGCCTGGCCGGCGCGCAGGCCGCTCTGGTCGGGACCCAGCACCGCGCTGGGATTGCACAGGGCCGCGCCCTCCGTCGCGTATTCCGCAGTGAATGCCGCTCCCAGCAGCAATGTGCGTGCTGCGGTCAGCTCACGTGGCTTCTCGATATGCGCGGCGACGATGGACGCATGCCGCCGCAGGAGCGCCTCGTAATTGTGGTGGCGACCGCTGAAGTCGCGGAGCAGGCCGGCTGCAAGCCACTCGACTTCGTCTTCGGCAAGGTTCATGACGCGGTCGATGACCTGGCGGGCCCGCGAGTGGGCGCGCTGCAGCTCCTCGCCTGGCAGGAAGAGCCGCGCGACGACCCGGGCCGGATCGGCGCGCAGCCCGGCCTGCATACGGTGCGTGATCACTCCAGCTCGCTGATCCGGTATGCGTGCTGCGCGGTCGCGAGCATCGCCAGCGTTGACTCGGCGCCCTGGTTCTCATTGCGGCCGTGGCGTTCCAGGCCGTCGTAACCGCCGCCGGTACGACGGTCGAACATCGGTGTAGCGCTGTCGTTGTCACCGAGGAACCAGGCCCACGCGAGGCTGACGCCGGTCAGCCAGGACGGCTGATGGGTGATCCGGAACGCGCTCGCGCAGGCATCAGCGAGCGCGGACACCTCGATAGGCTGCTGATCATAGCTTGGGCCGACGTCGTCGCGGCCGCGGCCGCCGACCGGGGTCACCGACAGGTGCCCATCGCGAGTCTGGGTGCGCAGCAGGAACTCCAGCAGGCTCAGCCCGCGGTTGAGGGCTGGCGCATCGGCAAGGGCGTCACCTGCGACGATGAGCGCCTCGGCAATCGAGGCGTTTGCGTAGCTCAGGCGCTTCTCTGGCCAGGGCCACCTGCGATCGCCGTCCAGCGGCTCGCCGATCGCGGCCAGCGCATCCGCGATCAGCAGCCTGGCAGCCATCTCGGCCGGTCGTTCCCTGAGCAGCTCAGCGGCTCCCAGCGCGGCGAACGCCATCGACCGGAGGTGCGGGGAACGACACTGGGCTGCCATGCGGAACCCGCCGAGCGCGCGGGCCCGCATGCCCGGCGTCTGCGCTGTCGCGGCCGCGACACCAAGGCCCCAAAGTGCTCGCCCCCACCAGTCACCCACAGCGGCCTCGTCGCGCCAATTTCCGTCGACGTCCATCCTGTTGTGGCAGGTCCCGGCGGGTTCGAGCGCGGCGAGGACGAAGAGGAGGTAGCCGCGGGCCAGACGGCGCACGCTCAGGCCAGGCTCTGGCTCACGGCACGTTACGACCAGCCCGCGGGCGACGTCATCGACGCAATAGCCATGCTCGCGCCGGGGGATAGCGCCCAGCGCATGCTCAAACAGGCCCCGGTCGTCGGTAAGCCGTTCGAGGTGACCGAATACCGGCTGGTGAACGTGGCTTGGGGGAGTCATGCTGCCAGCGGTCATGCGGCTACGCTCGCCGCGATCAGCCGACCTGCGAGCGCGCGATAATGGTCCGCGATGGTCGGCCAGAGCAGCTGCGGTGCGGTCGCGGTGGCGGTGGCGGCCATCCTCGTCATCATGTCCCTGCGCGTGATCACCGAGCGCAGCGCCGCCGCGATCGCGGCGGGATCGCGGTGCGGCACGAGCAGGCCTGCTCCTCCTGCGAGCAGTTCTCTGGCATGCGGGAACGGCGTTGCCACCACCGGCTTTCCGGCAGCCACGGCCTCGATGAGCACCCCCGACGTGACCTGCTCGGTCGAGTCGTAGGGCAGCAGAACCACATCGGCGGAGCGGACGAGGCTGGCCAGGGCTCCGGTGTTCCGGTAGTGACCGTCGAAGTTGATCCAGGACGCCAGCTCGGCCTGACGGACCTGCTCGCGGAGGCGATCACGGTAGGCCTCGCCTTCGCGGAGCAGCACCTTGGGGTGGGTCTGGCCAGCGACCATGTAGCGCGGCATGGGCTCGAGATCGCGCAGCAGCGCCATTGCCTCGATGCCCCACTCGATGCCCTTGCCCGGGCCGAGCAGGCCCCATGTCAGGACAGTGAACTGCCCCGTGCGGAACGCCGGCTCTGCCATCGTTGTCTGCGGGGCGGGCGCGCCGTGCGGGATGATGCAGATCTTCCTCATGTCAGCGGCGTACCCGGCCGCGAGCCGTTCGCGCGCGGTCATCGTCATCGTGACCACGGCGTCGGCCTTCGCTATCACCGACTCGAGCACCTGACGCTGGTGAGGGGTCGGGTCAGTCAGCACAGTGTGCAGGACAACGACGCACGGCACCCGAAGCTGGTCCAGCAGGTGCAGGACCTCGCTGCCGTCGGCTCCGCCATAGACGCCGTACTCGTGTTGCGCGATGACGACGTCGCACAAGTTCAGCCGCGCGGCCGCCCGGCGGAGCGAAGTGGAGTCACCAGCAATGAGCTGCGCGACCACCTCGTCGCCATGTGGCTCTGCGGGCACGTCGATCAGCCGGACGACCCACCCCTCGTCAGTAGTGGAATGCAGCAGGGCGGCGCGCAGGGCGGCGGTGAAGGTAGCCAGCCCGCACTGGGTTGGCGGGAACGTGCTGACAAAGCCGAATCGTATGCTCACAGCTCAGGTGCCTTCCGATAGGACGGCCCCGACAGAATCGAGAACGAAGCCTCACGCGACAAAATGCTCCGGCTCGCGGGCAGCGTGTGTGCCCGACCAACCGCTGCGACACGCCTAACTGACTGGCGCCGATCACGAGGGGGCTAGGACCCGTTGCGTACAACTGGGGATGTAGCCGAGGCGCACCGAGAGTGCGACGACGTCAGCCTATCCGTAGTCGAGACCGCGCGTGACGGCGGCCGCGCGGAACGGCCTCATCCAGTTTCTGGAAGGGCCCGCTTGTACTGGAGGCCGGGCACGGCTCGCAGATGACCGACCTAATGACGGAAAACCTCATTTACATGCTCGTCTGCGCCCCGAGCAGGACTCGAACCTGCGGCCTACTGCTTAGGAGGCAGTCGCTCTATCCGCCTGAGCTATCGGGGCCAACACCTACCAGGGCCGACGGCAGTGCGCGACCGGACCCAGAACCCGACTAAGCCTAACCGGTAGAGCGCCCGCAGGGCACGGGCCGACCGACCGCGCCCTGACCTCGACCGTAGGGTGTCATCAAGGGAACCCAGCTCAATCTCGGGGGATCGGCACGGTGGAAGTCAGAGACGTCATGACCCAGGCTGCGGTGACCGACTCGCCCCAGGACAGCCTGAGGTCTGCGGCCTCCAGAATGTGGCGCCAGCAGACCGGCTCGCTCATCGTGGTGGGGAACACCCAGCTGCTCGGCATCATTACCGAGCGGGATGTCCTCCGGGCTGTCGCTCTCGGTGCCGACCCGGATAAGGCAACCGTCGATGATGTCATGACCGCGGAAGTCTTCACCGTGGGCCCGGACATGCCGCTGCAGCAAGCCGCCAGGGAGATGGCTGCGCGCTGGATCCGGCACCTGCCGGTGGTCGAGGCCGGAAAGCTGCTCGGCGTCGTCAGCATGCGAGACGTCACCGGCGTGTTCGCCGCGATGGCGGGCGGTGAGGTCCGGGTGGAGCACGAGTTCGACCAACTGGTGCGCGAGCGCAGGCTCGCCAGAATCGAGCACGGCGACCTGGACTAGGGCAGGTCGAAGGGCAGCGCCAGGCCGTCGAGTGCGTGCACGCACAGGCAGTTCCGCTCCCCCGGCGCCTCGGCGATTGCCTGTGCGACCAGTTCACGGAGCCGGGCGACGTTGGCGGCGAATACCCGGAACACCTCGGCGTGCGTGACGCCCTCGCCCTCTTCCACGCCGGCGTCGGTGTCAGTGACCAGCGCGATGTTCACGTAGCAGAGCGCCAGCTCGCGGGCCAGGATCGCTTCCGGGTGCGCGGTCATCCCTATCAGCGTCCAGCCCTGCGCCGCATACCAGCGAGACTCGGCCCTGGTCGAGAACCGCGGGCCCTCGATGACAACGAGCGTGCCCGACGGTGCCGGCTGCCAGCCGCCCGCCTGCGCTGCCCGCAGCGCGCTGGCCCGCAGGTCCGGGCAGTACGGGTCAGCGAACTGGACGTGTACGGCGGTCCCGGAATCGTAGAAGGTCTGCACGCGGCCGGTCGTGCGGTCGACGAGCTGATCGGGCACGGCCAGCGTGCCAGGACCGTACGCGGCGGTCAGCGACCCGACCGCGGTCGGCGCCAGCACCTGCCGGACGCCGAGGGAGCGCAGCGCCCACAGGTTGGCGCGATAAGGAATGCGGTGCGGGGCGAACCGGTGATCGCGACCGTGTCTGGGCAGGAAAGCCACTCGCCGGCCGGCCATCTCGCCCACGACGACGGGGTCGCTGGGCGGGCCATAAGGGGTTTCGACAGCTACTTCGTCAGCGGAGTCGAAGAACTCATAGAATCCAGAACCGCCGATGACGCCGATCTCCGCCAGGCCAGTCACGGCGTTAATGTACCGGGCGCGCGGTATTCCTAAAGGTCTGACTAGCTAGTCGATGACGAGGCCGGGACCGACGGCTTCTTCTCACTGGTGGCTGAGCTAGCGGATCCGCTGCCGGACGACTCTGACGAGGACGAGGACGAGGACGAGGACGAGGACGAGGACGAACTGTCCGAAGCCGACCCGTTTGATCCGCTTGACCCGCTTGACGAGGTGTCCTTCCCGTTGGCGGCGGTGTCCTTCCCGCTTGCGGCGGTGCTAGCGCCGTTGCGGCTATCGGTGCGGTAGAAACCCGAGCCCTTGAAGACGATGCCGACGGCCGAGAAGACCTTGCGGAGCTTGCCACCACAGACGGCGCAGACCGTGAGCGGGTCGTCGGTGAACCGCTGCACGACCTCGGACTTATCTCCGCAATCGGTGCAGGCGTACTGGTACGTCGGCACGTTTCCTCCCTCTGCGGCGTTAGCACTCGCCGCGGTGAACTGCTAAATGGTAGCAACGGCTAGCGGAGCCTGCTGATTCCTTGGCCGGGCAGGGCCACGGCGCGGACGAGCTGGTCGTGCCCGCCGACCGGGACCTGGTCCAGCAGCTCGCCGTCGTACAGGAGTGCGACGGTCAGGATGGCCGGCCCGCACCCGCGCCAGGGCTGCGGTCATAACTGCCGCCGCCCCTGCCGAGCCGCCGCCCGGCCCGGTCAACGGCGAGGGCGGGCACCACGACGACGTCGGCAGAGCAGATCGCCGCTACCCCACGCTGGTCACCGCCCGGCTGGAGCAGCCCGCGCGGGCCCGGCACCAGCGAGTCAGGCCCCTCGTAGGTAGCCCAGTCGAGGTCACCACCGGGCAGCAGAACCGGTAGCAGGACGTACGTGCCGCGCTTCCAGAGCGCGAAGATCAGCCCCTGGGTGGACGGCTCGGTCCCGATTGCCACGTAAGCCGCGACCGTGCCCGCCATCTGCAGTTCTGGCAGCCCGAGTACGGCATCCCTGAGCTGCCGCCCGGCAGCCACGCGCTGATCCGCCGGCATGGCGCGCCGGACGGCGAGGATGCGCGCCCTCAGCGCCGCCTTCGCCTCGCCTACCGTGTCACCCACGAAATCAGCGTCGGGCATTCAAGCGTCATCGGCCCACGGTTCGGCCGACTCAGTGTGGTTTGTCCGGGAGGAATTGGGCAGTGTCAGCCCTGCCGGAGCGGACGCGCCGGCCGGAGGGGACTCGAACTCGGGTGGCACCTCGGACAATGTGTGGGTCCTGCCACCGTCGTGATCTGTACCGTGCAAGAGTCCTCCAGCTTTCCTCTAGCTAAGGTTCTCACCATGGCTCATTCACCGTCGGTCACCAAAGCCGTCATTCCCGCTGCCGGCCTCGGCACCAGGTTCGTCCCGGCGACCAAGGCAATGCCGAAGGAAATGCTGCCGGTCATCGACACCCCCGCCATCCAGTACGTGGTCGAGGAGGCTGTGGCGGCCGGCCTGACAGATGTGCTGATGGTCACGGCGCACGGCAAGACCAATATTGAGGACCATTTCGATCGGAATATCGAGCTAGAGGAAGTCCTCGAAGCTAAAGGTGACCGGGCGGGCCTGCAGCGCGTGAGAGCGTCGGCAGAGTTCGCGTCGATGCACTACATCCGGCAGAGCCAGCCGCTCGGGCTTGGCCACGCCGTGCTGTGCGCGGCCGACCACGTGGGCGACAAGCCGTTCGCCGTCCTGCTCGGCGACGACATCATCGACGAGCGAGACAAGCTGCTGCAGCGCATGATCGAGGTTCGCCATAAGTACGGCGGGAGCGTTATCGCGCTGATGGAGGTTCGTCCGGAGCACGTGTCGTCGTACGGGGTGGCGACGATTAAGCCGACGGGCGAGGCCGACGTGGTCGCGGTCACCGACCTGGTGGAAAAGCCCGCCATCGACGAAGCCCCTTCCAACTGGATCGTCGTTGGCCGCTACGTCTGCGACCCGGCGGTATTCGATGTGCTCCGCAAGACCCCGCCCGGCCGGGGCGGCGAGATCCAGCTGACGGACGCGCTGCGCACGCTCGCCGAGCGCGGCCGGGACACCGATGGTGGCGGCGTGCACGGCGTGCTGTTCCGCGGCCGGCGCTACGACACCGGAAACAAGCTGAACTACCTGCAGACCCAGATCAAGTTCGCGTGCGAACGGCCGGACGTGAAGGATCAGTTCGTGCCCTGGCTGCGCAGCTACCTGGAGGAGCTCGGCCGGGACGGCGGGGCACCGACCTGATGGACTCTGTGGAGGCCTACCTCGCCGATATCTCCACGGCAATCAGGCCGATGCCGGCTCGCGAGCTGCCGGTGGCCGACGCCCTCGGCGCCGTCCTCGCCGACGACGTGACTGCGCTGCGTCCGATGCCGTCCTTCGACAACTCCAGCATGGACGGTTACGCCGTTCGTGCGAGCGACGTGGCCGCGGCCAGCAGCGATAACCCGGTCCTGCTCCCGGTCAAGGGTGAGATCGCGGCGGGCGACACTCGCCGGCACGACCTCGTTCCCGGATCGGTCCTCAGGATCATGACAGGCGCACCGATGCCAGCCGGCGCGGATGCCGTCGTCCCGGTCGAGCTCACCGACGACGGCAGCGACCTCGTGGCTATCAGGGAACCAGTCAAGGCCGGCAATGCAATCCGGCCGACCGGCGGCGACGCGCAGCCGGGAGACCTGCTGCTGAGCGCGGGAACGCGGCTCGGGGCGGTCCATGTCGCCTTGCTGGCCGCGGCCGGCCACGGCGCCGTGGTGGCGCGACCTCGACCGCGGGTCACCGTCATCGCCACCGGCAACGAGCTGGTCGAGCCGGGCGGCGAGCTCGTGCCCGGCCAGATCTTCGAGTCCAACGCCCTCATGCTGTCGGCGGCGGCTCGCCAGGCTGGCTGCCCGGCCATCCGCTACCCGATCGTCCGCGACGACACCGACGCGGTGCTCACTGCAGTCCAGGACGCGCTCGAGACCGCTGACCTGCTGATCACCAGTGGTGGCGTGAGCATGGGCGGCGAGCACGATGTCGTCAAGGCGGCGCTCTCGACGCTCGGCACCGTGACCTTCCGCCGGGTCGCGATGCAGCCTGGCATGCCCCAGGGGTTCGGCACGGTAGGTGCGGCGGCTACCCCGATCTTTACCCTGCCGGGTAACCCGGTCAGCGCGTACGTGTCGTTCTGGCTTTTCGTGCGGCCGGCGCTCGACGCACTGCAGGGGCTTTTCGGGGAACGGGCTCGGTCCGGCAGGGCCACGCTGACCGCGCCGGTCCACTCACCGCCGAAAAGGCGCTCTTACCTGCGCGGCATCCTCGACGCAGGCACCGGCCATGTAACGCCTGTGCCCGGCCAGGCTTCGCACCAGCTTGCCAACCTCGCCAGGGCCAATGCGCTGATCATCGTGCCCGAGGACGCGACTGCGCTCGAAGCCGGCACCAGCGTCGACGTACTGGACCTGCCGTGATCGTCCGCAGCTGCTCGCAGGCCGCGGCCGCCGGGGCTCCCGCATGACAGCCGAGCAGCCGCTCACGCACCTCGACGCCGCCGGCCAGGCCCACATGGTGGACGTGTCCGGCAAGGACGTGTCCGCGCGGTCGGCGACAGCGTCCGGCACCGTGCTGCTGTCGCCGGCCGCGGTCGCTGCACTGCGGTCGGGCACCGTGCCGAAGGGCGATGCGCTCGCGGTGGCGAGGATCGCCGGGATCCAGGGAGCCAAGCGGACGCCCGACCTGATCCCGCTGTGCCACCCGATCGGACTGCATGCCGTCGCGGTCGACCTGGAAGTCGCCGATCACGGCGTGCTGATCCGCGCGACCGCCCGGACGGCGGACCGGACCGGCGTGGAGATGGAAGCGCTCACCTCAGTGTCGGTCGCGGCGCTGGCACTCATCGACATGGTCAAGGCTGTCGACCCTGCCGCTGTCATCACCGATGTCCGCCTCGAGGAGAAGTCCGGCGGCAAGAGCGGGCTGTGGAGGCGGTCATGATCCGGGCACTCGCCGTCACGATCTCGACCCGGGCCGCGACAGGCGTGTACGAGGACAGGTCAGGGCCGGTACTGGCCGCCCTGCTCCGCGAGGCAGGCTGTGAAGTGGACGGGCCGGTCGTTGTCCCCGACGGTGCCGAGGTGGAAATGGCGCTGCGAGACGCGGTCTCGGCGGGGTACGACGTTGTCGTGACGACGGGCGGAACGGGGCTTAACCCCAACGACCTGACCCCGGAGATGACCCGGCTTGTACTCGACCGGGAAGTTCCCGGTATCGCGGAGGCGATCAGGACCGCGGGCGTCGCGGCTGGCGTGCCGTCGGCGGCGCTCTCGCGCGGAATCTCCGGGCAGACGAACCGGACCCTCATCGTGAACCTGCCTGGCTCGACGGGTGGGGTGCGCGATGGAATGGCGGTGCTGGGGCGGCTGCTCGAGCACGCCGTGGACCAGGCTCGCGGTGGCGACCACCCGCGTGCCAATCCCCCACAATAGGTGCACAGATAGTCGCTACTCGATGGCGGATTACGTTGGCTGCACGCGATGATGGAGTTATGGCACGAGCGCGCGGCTGGGCGACGCTCACCGAGTCCGCACTCCTCGACGCCCCGGTGAGTCTCCGCCCGATCAGGGTCAAGGACGCCGCCACCTGGCGGGAGATCCGGGTGCGGAACGCAGACTGGCTGCGTCCGTGGGAGCCGACCAATCCGGAGACGCCGCTGTACCGGTCCAGCCTCGGGCCCTACGTGGCGATGGCCAGGACCATGCGCAAAGAGGCGCGCCAGGGGCTCACGCTCCCCTGGGTGGTGACGTACGACGGGCAGTTTGCCGGGCAGCTGACGGTCGGCAGCATCATCTGGGGATCGGCTCGCTCAGCCCAGGTCGGCTACTGGATCGACGAGGCGTTCGCCGGCCGCGGAGTGACCCCGACAGCACTGGCGCTCGCGCTCGACCAGTGCTTCTTCACCATCGGGCTGCATCGAATCGAGGCGACGATCAGGCCTGAGAACGCGGCGAGCCGCCGCGTGGTGGAGAAGCTCGGCTTTCGCGAGGAGGGCGTGCGCCGCCGCTGCCTGCACATCGACGGAGCCTGGCGCGACCACATCTGCTACGCGCTGACGGCCGAGGACGTGCCGAACGGCCTGATGCCCCGCTGGCGGAGCATGGTGGCGGCGAGCCGCCGCGGGCCAGCCGAGGCAGCGGGCCGGCGCTAGCGCGCGCTCAAGGCCGGAAACGAGTCAGCGCCGTGGCGGCGGGAGCCGGTGCCCCAGCGCGTACGCCACGTTAATCACGGCGATCGCAAGCCAGATGATGGCCAGCTCAGCGAGTTGATCGCCGGACTTACTCAGCGACGTAACGATCGCCGTCAGCGGGATGCCGAGGATGACCGAGACAATCGCCAGCGCGGTCGTCCGTGCCTGCGGGCGCGGCTGCGCGGCAAGGCGCTTATCTACCCTGGCGTCGATCTCCTTGCCGACCCGGTCCACAAATGACTCGACCACGGCATCGCGGTACTCGGGCTCAAGTTCGCGATGCAGTTCGGCGGCGGCCCGGACCTCGTCCGGCTCGAGCGATGACGTGCTCATGACAGACACGATATATCTGAAGTGCCAGCGAGCACGAGCGCACCTGCTGCGCCATTGGTTGCTGTTCCTCGGCAGCGAGGAATTGCGGCGCGGCGCCGGAGGGCAACGTCTCCTCGCCCGTCATCAGTAAGGGAGCCGCCGCCGAGGATCTGACGATTTGGACGGTGCTGAGCTTCGCGGCAGGCTACCTGATCTGGCTGCCGTCGCGGCGCCCGACGGATGCCACGGCCACCCCGGTGGCAGCGCCCGTCGGACTGGCTTGCGGCGCGTTCCCGAGTGGCGGCAGCACCAGAAGATCGCAGATCTCGCGACACACCGGGCCTAATGCTCGTCATCACGATCGATGGCGTTTACGGTGCGTGACGTGGCTGCCGCCGTTTCGCTAACTCGCGCACATCACTGCGGAGCGTCGGCAGGCTGGCTCGCCGTGGCAGGAGCACCGCCGTGAGCAGCGTCTTCCTGTACGTCGCCATCGTGGCCATCTGGGCATTTGTACTGGTCCCCCGCTGGCTTCGTCATCATCATGCTCAGCCCCAGTCGGATACGGACGAGTCCGCTGAGGCGCAGAGCACTCCTGGCGCGATGGAGCAGTATGCCGAGGCTGGGCCCGAGCCCGCGGCCGTGGACTATCAGCAGCCGGACCGCCGGGTAGCACGCAGCCCCAGTCCGCCGCCACTCGCCCGTTCTCACATGATGCAGGCCAGGCGGCGGCTGCTGACGGTACTCGTGATGCTGACCGCGGCTGCGGGCGCGTGTGGCGGAATCAAGGTCGCGCCGTTCTGGGTGTGTATCCCGCCCGCCACGGTGCTGTGCGTATACATGCTGCTGCTGCGCGAGGCCTCCCGTGCCGACACCGAGCGGACGCAGCGGTACGCCGCCGTCCAGGCGCGGGAGGCCCGGCTGCGGGAGGTCGCCCGCCGGCGCGCGCACGAGGAGGCACTGGCCGAGGCCGCGCAGCCGTCCGCCGAGATCATCGATATCTCTGCCCGCGTCGGCGACCAGCTCTACGACCAGTACGCTGACGCGGCAGTCCGCGCCGTGGGTGACTGACCCCTCGCAACCCCGTTCCGTCGTTGGTTGGCGCTAGTCGGTGCGCTGTGGTCGCCGGCTCAGAATGCTCGCAAGGTCGCTGGCGAGCCGAGCGGATTCATCGGCGGTCAGCGTCGCGATCCCGATCCGGATCGCCGGAGGCGACGCTGTTCGGAACCGCTCTCCTGGCGCGACGGCCCAGCCGCGCTCGATGAGCGCGGATGTCGTGCCCACCTCGTCGGTGACGGGCACCCAGACCGCCATGCCGGACCGTCCAGTCGCGGGGATGCCCGCCGACGCTAGGTCAGCGATCAGCCGCGCACGGCGCTGCGCGTAAGCGGCGCTGGCCTGCTCGAGCAGGCGGCCGGTGGCCGCATCCTGCCAGAGCTCGGCGACGGTCTCCTGCAGCAGGTAGCTCACCCAGCCGGGACCGAGCGCCTGACGGCCCTCGACGCGGGCGACAGTCACGGCGTCGCCGGCCAGCAGAGCCACGCGCAGATCAGGCCCGAGCGTCTTCGACACTGACCGGATCGCGGCCCACCTGGAGCGGCCCGATGTGACGGTCCGCGCCGGCGCACCCGCCACTTCCGCGGCGTGATCGTCTTCGATGACCAGGACGTCCGGCGCCGAGTCCAGCACACGGGCAAGATCGCCTGCCCGGCCCGCGTCCCAGGCCGCCCCGGTCGGACTCTGGGCGCGCGGGACGACTACGACGGCCGTGCAGTGTGAGGCGAGGGCGCGGGTGAGTGACTCAGGCCGCGCGCCCAGCTCGTCTAGGCTCACCGGGACAATCGTGAGGTCCAGCGCGGTGAGAAGGTCGAGCAGCGGGGCATAGCCGGGGTCCTCGACTGCGACGCGGTCACCGGGCCGCAGCCACGCGGCCAGCACGCGCTCGACCCCGTCGAGGGCGCCGCTGACGACAGCCAGATGGGCCGGGTCGATGCCATCGTCGCGGAACCTCTTGCTGGCCAGCCCGGCAAGGCGTGGCGAGAT
Organism: uncultured Actinomycetota bacterium; assembly: GCA_963718765.1. GTDB lineage: Bacteria > Actinomycetota > Actinomycetes > Streptosporangiales > Streptosporangiaceae > JAJYUU01. The sequence goes on along the minus strand of CAVQZV010000008.1, from coordinate 263,093 downwards.
GGCGGGATCGCTGTACAGCCTCGGCGACGACAGAGCGGCGCCAGCGCCGGCGGTACGGCGGGCGCTGGGCAGCGCAGGAAGATACGCGGGGTCGGGCGACCCGCTGAGGAGATTCCGCGCTCCCGCCGGGACTGCCAGCGGCGGCCTGGGCGCGGTCGGCGGCGCACCGGTGATGCGGGTACCCGCGCGCTTGTGCCCGCGGGCAACGCCCTTGACGCGCAGGTCGCGGTAGGCCGACGCGACCGTCGCCGGGCTGACCCCGAGTTCGGCTGCCAGCGAGCGGACGGGCGGCAGCGCCTGGCCAGGCCGCAGCCGCCCGTCGCGGACCGCCGCCTCGACGTCTGCGGCAATCTCGCTCGCGCTCCGACCGCCAGGCACGTATTGTGTAGTCATAATCTCAATTATGTACTGTAACATAATGGCCGCTCGCCGTCAGCATCCGCGGGGGCGCCGACGGCGGAAGGACGGGTGGCGTCGTGACGGTACTGGACCCCGAACTCACCGGCCGGCACGTGCGGCTTGAGCCGCTGCAGCTGCGGCATGGGCCAGGGCTGGTGGCCGCCGCGACCGCGGACCCCGAGCTTTACGGGCTGACGAAGGTGCCGTTCAGTGAGGAGGCCGCGCGGCAGTACGTGGCTGCCGCCGACGCAGCGAGGGAGGCCGGGACGGCAGCGCCGTTCGCGGTGGTCCGGCTCGCCGACGAGACCGTCATCGGGTCGACGCGGCTGTTCGACCTCGCGCGGTGGGCCTGGCCGGAGGGACATCCGCGGCGTGCTCACGATGGCCCGGACACCTGCGAGATCGGCCATACCTGGCTGGCTGTCTCAGCGATCCGCACCGGGTCCAATACGGAGATGAAGCGGCTGATGCTCACGCTGGCGTTCGATTCCTGGGACGTGCAGAGCGTCTGCTTCCACACCGACGCCCGGAACGAGCGTTCCCGGCGGGCGCTGGCCCGGATCGGCGCGCGATACGAGGGCACGCTGCGCTCGCACCGACTGGCGGCAGAGGGGCGGCCGCGCGATTCGGCCCGTTTCGCGATTACAGCCGCTGACTGGCCAGCCGTTCGGGCGCACCTAGCCGAGCTGAGCCGGGACTCGCTACTGGCCAGCTAGCCGCGGGGCCCGGCCACTTCCCGACCTGGTTGGAGATCGTCCGGCGCGGCGGGCAACCGATATTTGCTACGCTGACTGGCGTTCTGGGGCTGTAGCGCAGTCCGGTAGCGCACCTCGTTCGCATCGAGGGGGTCAGGGGTTCAAATCCCCTCAGCTCCACCAAGGACCAGAGGCCAGTTGCGATCTTGTAACTGGCCTCTGTTGATCTTCGTGCAGCAACGAGTGCAGCAGTAGCTGGCCATCGAGGCTCGGGCCCAGGCGGCGGAGAGCTTCCCTCGTGGCCTCAGAGGGCGCGGGCCTGGGAAGTGGTGGCCGGGACGGTTACGTGCTGGCGGCTGTGGTCTGGGCCATGGATGACCCGGCGGGGAAGATCCGGACGCTGTGCGGCGGCATCGTCACCGTCACATCGCTTCCGGGCTCGAGGTTGTGCTGGCGGATGTCGCGGTGCAGGGTCAGGGCGCTGATCGCTGGAGTGCTCGCGAGCCTGATGCGTGCCAGTGGGACGGTCAGATCAATCTGCTCAACGCGGGTCCTGAGGCCGCCTAGCGAGCTGCCTGGCCCCTTAGAGCGGCGGAGGATTACGTCCTCGGGCCGGTAGTAGATCTGTACTGATCCTGAGCCGATTGAGGTTTCCGGCACGGTCAGCGTCAGGTCGCCGACACGGACGCGGCCGTGCTCCTGGACTCCGCTTCCCAGCTCGGTCCAGCCCAGCAACTTCGCCGCGACCGAGTCGACGGGGTGGGCTGCGACGCCGCGCGCATTTCCGGCCTGGCGGATGGTGCCGTCGGCAATGATCGCCAGATCGTCCGCGAGGGTGAGCGCCTCGTCCCTGTCGTGGGTCACGTGGATGGCCGGTACGGCCTGCTCGGCAAGCAGCTGCCGGAGCTGGCCTCGCATTTCTTCGCGTGTTGGCTGATCAAGGGCCGATAGCGGCTCGTCGAGCAGTAGTAGCCGCGGCTTGATCGCCAGAGCCCGTGCAAGGGCGACTCGCTGTCGTTCTCCGCCGCTGAGCGTTCTTGGCGAGCGGTCCGCGAGGCGGGTTATCCCTAGCTGGCCAAGCAGGCCCTCTGCGGTAGTGATGTCTGACCGCCTGGCCGCTCTGGGACCGAACAGGATGTTCTCGCGAACGGTGAGGTGGGGGAACAGGGCGCCGTCCTGGAACACCATGCCGATGCGCCGGCTCTCCGGCGGCAAGTTGGTGATGTCCTGACCGGCGAGGTGCACGCGGCCGGAAGAGCTGGAGTGCAGTCCTGCAATGACATTCAGCAGGGTGGTCTTGCCCGAGCCGGAGGGTCCGAGGATGACGAGCATGCGGTCAGCGGGGACTTCGAGGGTGAGCGGGCCAAGCATGAATGAACCTGCGCAAGCGGTGAGCTCGCGGACGCCCAGGCTCGAATCAGGAGTAGGCACGGTCGATCCGGGCCAGCAGCCGTCCAGTCGCCAGCGTTCGCAATACCAGGAACGTAGCGAGAGCGACAATCAGCAAGACGACCGCAGCAGAGGCCGACTGGGTGAGCCCGGACTGCAGGAAGAGGTTGTAGATCTCCACGGGGGCGGTCGCCGGGTAATAGGCGATGATGACGACAGCTCCGAACTCGCTGATTGACCGTGCATAGACCAGCACGGCTCCGGTCAGGATGCCGCGCAGGCCCAGCGGCACGGTGATGCGCCGGAACGCGTGCCAGGGCGTCGCACCTAGGCTTCGGGCAGCTTGCTCAAGTCGGGGGTCAATCGCCTCGAAGGCGACACGGGCGCTGTTGACCGCGAAGGGGCAGCTGACAAAGAGCATCGCCGCGACGATGCCCCACTGCGATCCGTAGAACGACACACCGAGATGGCCGGCTGGTCCGCCGATCCAGCCCGTCCGGCCAAGCAGGAATAGCAGCGCGATACCTGCGACGGTGTGCGGCACTACCAGGGGCAGGTCAACCAGTGCCTGGATGGCGCCGCGGCCTCGGAAGTTACTCCGGGCGAGCAGGTACGCCAGCGGGACGCCGAACAACGTGGCGATGCCGGCAGTGATGGCTGCGGCTTGCAGGCTCAGCAAAGTAGCGTCGCGAACCTGCGCGGACGCGGCCGCCTGGTGCAAATTGCTGATCGACGATGTTGCCCCGAGGCGGATGAGCGGCAGCACGATAAACGCGAGCAGGAGTCCGCCGAGCAGCCAGGTGATCGCCTTGAACGAGCTTGACGGCCACCGGCGGCCCTTATCACGAGCAGCCTCCTGGCCCGGCATTCGCAGCCGGGCCAGGAGCTGAGGCGCCCGCATCATCAGCCCGAAGCAGCCCATTGCGTGGTAAGCGGCTGGACCGACGCCGGGATCTTGCTCTGGCTGCTCGCCAGCGCCGGCGTAATACTGACAAACCCCTGGCTGGCCATGATGGCCTGACCTTTTGCACTGAGCACGAAGCTCACGAAAGCCCGGCCAAGCGCCGCGTCAGGCGCGGTGCTAGGGATTGTCAGCCCGTAGATGATGGGTTTGCCGGTCAGCTGGCCCAGTGAGCCCGCATCCACGGTTATATTGCCGTAGTCAGCCGCCATTGACGGGTCGGACAGGTTAATCTGCGCTGGCAGCTTGAGGTACTGCAGGTGATCTTCGAGCGCGGTCGACTTGTAGATCGCCAGATAATCGATCTGCCCCGACTGGAGCGCCGACACAAGCGAGGTCTCGGTCTCAGCGACGCTGGTGTCCGGCGAATTCTGCAGGACGGCGGCGGACAGGCCAGGGTCGTTGTAGTAGGTGTTGGCGAGCTGGAGCATCTGGAGCATCTGGTAGCCGGAGGGATCGGCAGCCGGGTTGGACCGACCGATATGGACACCCGGCTGCGATAGCACCTGGTACCAGTTCGACGCAGTCAGCTGGCTGGCGCCTTTGCTGTGACTGGTGTAGGCGAAGGTGATCTGGTTCGACACGAAGCCCACGTACCAGGTGGCGTACGGCGTTGCTCCTCCGAACATCTTCCTCGGGATCAGGGAGTAATCCGCGACACCCAGTACGTCCGCGGGCTGGTGCAGCTCCGTGATGGCCTTAACCATGTCGCCGCTCGCGCCGAACTGCGAGTGCACAATGACGCCGGGATTCTCCTTCCGAAACGCCTGGATCTCTGCAGTGAACGGAGAATTGAGCGTTCCCGCGCCGAACACCGTCAGGGTTCCGTGCAAGCTGTGCGAGGTGCTGCTGCTCTTGCTGGGGCTGCTTCCGCAGCCTGCTGCGGCCATGCACGCCGCGGCGATGGCAAGGCTTGTCATCCGCAAACTGCGATGCACTATCTGCCTCCTTCTGTCCTAGCACAGATCGGGGCGAGCCTACCGGTACTGGGAAAGGGCAGGAAGAACAACATCCGCGTGGCGATAGGGAACGTGGTGGCCAGCCGCTAGAGTGCCTTGCCATGGCGCTCTACCGCCAGGTGAGTGAACAGATCGCCGCCCAGGTCGAGTCCGGCCGCCTGGCGCCGGGAGCCTGCCTGCCAAGCATTAGAGACGCGGCCCGCACGTACGACACCACAACCGCAACTGTCAGCCGGGCCTATCGCGAGCTGGCTGATGCCGGCGTGATTGACGTCCATGACCGCGCCAGGAGCACCGTGGCACCCGCGGGTCCGATCGCGGCCGCCCGGCTGCTCGACGGTCAGGTTACGCTCCGGCTGGCAGGCAGTGACGACCCCGCACTCGACATAGCAGTGCGGGCCACCGGCAAGTCAGTCATGACGGTCGGCGAGCGAGGAAGCTTCCAGGGCCTTACCCGGCTATGGAATGGGACTGCTGACGCGGCGGCCATCCACCTCCCCCATCGCTCCGGAGTCGCTAACAAGCCCTTCGCCACGACCGTCCTGCGGGACAGGCAGCCCGTCATCATCCACCTGTGGCGGCGCGAACAAGGCATGCTCACGCCTCCTGGCAACCCCGACCGGATCTCCGGGCCAGCAGACATACACCGGCTGCGGATAGCACGGCGTCGGTACGGCACCGGAACGCGCGTGCTGCTGGATCGGCTCCTGACACAGGCCGGCATCCGGCCAGACGAGGTCGACGGTCCGGAGGCTGGGTCGCATCTTGAGGTCGCCATGGCCGTCGCGACAGGCCAGGCCGACACCGGGCTTGGTGTGCGGGCAGCCGCGGCTGCCCTCGATCTCGACTTCGTTCCTGCAGCCTGGGAGGACTTCGACCTGATTCTTAGCGGCACTATGCTTCACGCCGCCGAGCCACTGATTGCCGCACTACGTGATCCGCAGGTCCAGTCCTCGGTTGCGGCACTTGGCGGTTACGACATCACCAGAACCGGCCAGGTAGAGGTACTCGACTGAGCAGCTGGATGTGAGCATGCAGGGGTCAGAGAATCCCCGCCAGCACGAAGCGGATCCCTATGGCTGCCTCCAGCACGCCAAGCAGCCGTCGGATCAGTTGCTCGGGCAGGCGCGACTGGAGCCGCGCGCCGATGTACGAGCCGAGCAGGCCGCCGACACCCAGAGCGATGCCCGTTGGCCAGTTCGGCGCTACCGAGCCATGCGTTTGCGCCGACAACACCGTGAAGGTTACAACGCCTGCCACCGACGTCACGAGCGTCGATGCCAGCGCCGCGGGAGCTACTTCAGCCGCCGGTCGTCCAGCACCGATCAGGATGGGCGCGATGATCGAGCCACCGCCGATCCCGTAGATGCCACCGACGCATCCCACGACCATGGCAAGCATCATCAAGACCGGCCACGACAGCCGAACGTGACGGCCGTCCCCCGCATCGCGCGTCGGATGCGTCAGTGCCAGCCAGCAGCCGAGCGGCAGCAGAACGGCTCCCACGACCAGGTCGAACAGACGCGGCCCGGGGAGCAACTTGACCCGGATGAAGGACCCCGCCACCACTCCAGGCAGCGTTCCGGCGATCAGAATTGCGGCGAGGCTCCCGCCGGCCTGCCCTTGCCGCCAGTACCTGTACAAGGCCCCAGGCGTGGCAACCACGTTGTAGAGCAGGTTCGTCGGCGTGACCGAGGGACTCGGGGTTCCTAGCACGCTCACCTGGAACGGCAACAGAAGGACCGCCCCGGAGACACCCCCAGGAGCCGATACCGCTGAGATCACGAACGCCGCGGCGAGCGCCACAATCTCACTCCAGCCGGCACCCAGCACGCCGGTACGATAGCTGCTTCACCTCCGCTCAGAGGAGCGATGTCCGGCTTATTGCCAGGGGCAATCGGCACGATTTGTTGTTCGCCGCATCGCTGACCAAGCCGTGGCTTGACGGCTGGCAGCTGTGCGTGCTCAAGAGCGGCCGTCAGACGAAGGTCTAGAGCATGGGGTCCATAGTTCGAAACATTCAGGGGCCGCCAGCGGGCCGCCATCGCCGTGACGGCCCGCTGATTGTAAGAACAGCCCGACTAGCCGGTGCAGCCCGAGATGCTGCCGAGCGGCTCGCAGTTATCTGGCGTGTTGCCGGTGACTGACGTGGCCGATAGCACGACCGGTCCACCGTTGTTGAATATGCCTCCGGCATGGGCAGCCGAGTTGCCCGTCACCTGGCTGTGATTCAGCGTCAAGGCTCCCCCGATCAGGCCTATGGGTAGGCCGTTGGCGATGCCGCCACCGAAACCGCCAGCGCGGTTGTTGCTGACTGTGCTGTTGTTGAGGGTCAGGCTGGTGGGCAACGATCCTGGCTGGCCCTGAGCGCTGACGATTCCGCCCCCCGACGCGATGACGCCGCTACCCGCTGCAGTGTTGCCATTCACCTCGGACTTGTTGAGCGTCATCGTGCCGTGGTTCACGATCCCTGCACCGCTGGTGACGCTGGCCGTGTTGTTATCGACCTGGGTACTGTTCAGGACCGCGTTGCCTCCGTTAGCTATGCCGCCCGCGGCGATCGGCGGGGCGCCTGGCCCTGGGGGCGCGGTGGCGGTGTTGCCGTCGACCTGACTCTTGTTGAGCAGCAGCTGGCTGGTTCCTGGCTGCGCGGCGCCGCCGTTGCCATTCCCGCTGGAGATGCCGCCTCCGTTGAGCGATGTGTTGCCGTTGACTTGACTGCTGTTGAGGGTGACTGAACCAAGCAGGTTCTGGATTCCGCCACCGCCGGCGTTGGGTGCCGTGTTGCCGTCCACTTGGCTGCCGTTGAGGGTCAGGACGCTGCTGGTGCCGGAGAAGTTGAAGTAGTCGCCGTTGGCGATCCCGCCGCCGACAAAACCTTGCGCGGAGTTGCCATTCACCTGGCTGCTATTGAGCGTGGCCGTGCCCAGGACGTTCACGATGCCGCCCCCGCCAAGACCGCCGTCCGCGGGGCCAGCGCTTTGGCTGTTGTCGATCACCGTGCTGTTGTTCAAGGTGAGCCGTGCCACGCTTGAGGGGTCGAAGGTAGCGCTGGCGACGCCGCCTCCGGCTACCGCAGCGGTGTTGCCGCTGACCTGGCTGTGATTCAGGGTCACAGCGCCGCCGACGTTTTCGATGCCGCCGCCGATGTCGGCCGACCCGCCGGTGATGGCGACGTTCTGCAACGAGAGCTTCCCGCCCGGCCCGTCGACCTCGAAGACCCGGACTGCGCCTGTCCCGTCGATCGTGGCACCGTTGCCGTTCACGCCGATCCCGGTCGTCACCGCTGGCAGCCCGTTCTCGCCGTTGTCCGCCGTCGTCAGGGCGTAGTCACACCCAGCAGCTAGGTTGATCGTTCCGCCTCCGGTGCTATTAGCGGCGTTGATAGCCGCCACGAGCGCAGCCTGTCCCGTGCACGGCACGCTCACGCTGGTGCCCGCCGCCGCCAGACCCGCAGGCAGCACGCCCACAACCAGAAGCCCACCAGCGCCACACATGACAGCCTGAACTAGCCTCTTGACACCCATGATCCCCCACCCCTTCTGCCTGATGCGGCAGCCCAACCCCACCTGAGCGACGACCATACAGGTCGGCGGGCATCGAGGGACAGCTACCACACGGCCGGAAGGTGCTCGTGAGGGTTGCGCGAAGGCGAATTTGGCAGACAGCCGGCAACCCCAATGCACTCTGTTGAGTCATCAAGGTTCGAGCCGGCCGGGCCGACAGCAGCAACCCGCTACAAGGGCCTGTGTCCTCGCACTCCGTCGATCTGGCTAACACCTTGCTAACAACAGACCCGGAAACGCGTGGTGGATCCTGGACGCCGGTGCGAGCCCAACGTGTCCAATGGACAGTCAGGTGGCTTGGTCTGAACTCGCGTGAATGCGCCAATCCTCCTGGAAATCGGGCGCTCGTACGCAGCCGAGTGCAGCAACCCGTGCAGCAACCGCAGCATTAGTCAAGGCCAGCGTCGCCGTAGTCTGAACGCCGAGCAGCGCCAACGACCACCAGCGACTGTTGCGAATAGAGTTCGCATCGAGGGGGTCAAGGGTTCAAATCCGCTCAGCTCCACCAAGGACCAGAGGCCAGTTGCGATCTTGTAACTGGCCTCTCGGCTGGCCTGTGCAGGACCGATGTACAGCAACCCCTAGCCATCAAGCTGCCGCCAAGCCGCTTGAGCGCGCTCCGGGGGGTTTTGGCCCCCGGCGCCTCGCTAACCGGTTGCGAGACTCCAGAGCACCGGGAAGACTCCCGATGTGAGTTCGCAGTTCCAGGCAGCGCTTGAGGACCGCGACCTCAACGGCCTGCGATCCTGCGCGAAGGCTGATCTGCATGTGCATGCGGGGTTCACCAGCGGCGACCAGGAGTTCCTCAAGGCCGTGACCGGACTCGATCTCGCGCCGCTCCAACACACCCTGGCCTCTATGGATGACATGCACGCCTGGGTACAGAGTCAGGCAGCAGGCCGTTTCGACCGGATGCCAGGGCGGTTGCTCGGCATAGAGGCGACCTTCGTTCAAGCCCGGCGCGACGGGGTGACACGGCTGGAGGCCGGCGAGGACGTGTGGGGGATCACCCTTCACGGCGGATCGGCGCCGGCGGTCTGGGCGATGCTGGAAACCGCGCATGCTCGCGGCGCGCCGGAAATCGAGTGGATCCCCCAGCTCGGGCTTTCCCGTCACTGCCCGTTGCCGGCGCTTGAGCGGTGGCTGGCCCCGCTCCTGGAGCTGGGCACGTTCCAGACGCTCGACCTGTCGGGAGATGAGCTCGCGCAACCCATCGAGACATTCGTGCCCCTCTATCGGCAGGCCAAGGCGGCAGGGCTTCGACTGAAGGCGCACGTCGGCGAGTGGGGCACGGCGGATGACGTCTGGCAGGCGGTCGAGTTGCTCGAACTTGATGAAGTGCAACACGGGATCGCCGCCGCTTCTTCGCGGGCGGCCATGCGGTTCCTGGCAGGGGCGGGGGTACAGCTGAACGTCTGCCCGACCTCGAACGTCATGCTGGGGCGGGTCGCTCGAATCGAGGATCATCCCGTCCGTCAGCTCTTTGACGCCGGAGTCCGGGTAACCGTCGGAACCGATGACCCGCTGCTATTCGGCACTAGCCTCTCCCGAGAGTTCCTCGCCCTGGCCGACGCAGGCGTGCTGACACCGGCGGAACTAGACGCGGTGCGGATGGCGGCACTGGCCTGAACTTACGAGCGCGCGTCCGCGATGAGGTCGTGCCGGGTCGAGCGAAGCAGCCCGCCGGATGTCCGGTAAAGGCTCAGCCCTTTGCCTATTTCGGGGCCGCCGGGCAGGGTGCCTGTCCACGCGACGGCGACCATGTCGCCGTCCGCGACCAGTGCGTCGATCGCGTACTGGATTACCGCGCCGGCCTGGTTGACCGCGTTCTGGTAATCGTCGCGCGCTCCGTCGGGTCCCCGCCCAGGTGGCGAGTGCCCGTAGTCGGTGTAGTCGGGCGCGACGACCTGGTCGAACTGCTCTGGACGGCCGTTGGTGTAGCAATCGAAGAACTTGCGCACGACCTCTTCGGGGTTCAGCTGCGCGCTCACCGTTTCCCCTGACCGCACGTCCGAATCGCTTTCCCTGAATGGGGCTGCGGCGGGCGCGCAGGATGCTTCCTCGCCTGCTTTGTATGTCCTGGATCAGTTCATCTGCCGCCACCCGATCGGGGTGATTCCGCGGCGCCACCCGTCTCCCGCAGCCTGGCGCGATCATCGAGACTGCCGGTGGCGTGCGGGCGCAGCCTGATCGACCTCACCCGGTTTGCATGATGGCGACTCACCCAGTCCAGCGCGACGCTGGGAGCGACGGCAACGAGGCGGTGATCATGTCCGGCAATGTCCCGAGCTATGCGCCGGCTGAGCCTGCTCTAAAGGTGGACTCCCGCGAGGAACTGGTGTATCTGCTGGGCCAGGCTTGCGAGATCGAGCACGGCGTGATGTGTGAGTACCTGTACGCGCAGTTCTCACTCAAGCGCGGCCCGGACGAGGGCCTGACTCCGGATCAGCTCCGCCGGGTGCAGGCCTGGGAAGCGGCACTGATCGGCGTGATCAAGCAAGAGATGCTGCACCTGGCCCTTGCTACCAACATCTTGCCGGCGCTCGGCGCGGCACCGCATTTCGGGCGGCCCAACTTCCCGATCTTGTCCCGTTGGTACCCACCCGGCGTCCAGATCGCGCTGGTGCCGTTTGGTGAGCAGGCGCTGCGCCACTTCATCTACCTCGAACGACCTGAGGGGATGGCACTGGATGACGCCGCCGGGTTCGCCGCCGACCGACACGCCCAGCCGCTGGCCGCCGGCGCTGCCGGGCTGGTCGGGGTGCCCCAGCCGTGGCAGACGGTGGGCCATCTGTACCGCGAGATCGAGACGGGCCTCGCGACCCTCTGCGCCCGGTACGGCGAAGATGCCATCTTCATCGGGCCTGCGCGGGCACAAGCGGTCACCGACATCTTCGAGTGGCCCGAGCTGACCGCGGTTACCGACCTTGCATCGGCGCGGCGTGCGGTGGGAACGATCGTCGAGCAGGGCGAGGGAGCACGTGGCGACTGGATCAAGTCACACTTCGGCATCTTCGTGGGAATCCTCGAGGACCTACTTGCCGGGCAAGCCGCTGACCCCGATTTCAACCCGGCCCGGCCAGTGGAGCCCGCCTATGTCCGGCTGCCCCCCGAAGTCGAGTCCGGAACCCTGACTGGCGCGCACCGCCAAACACCTCATGAACTGGGTGATGCGCGAGGTTGGACACGTGCTGACCTCCTTGCCGGTGGGTCCGTCCCACCCACGCCAAACCGCCGGTCCCACCTTCGACATCGCCCGCCCTGCCAATCTCCTTCTGCCGCACCAGGATGCGGCCTGGAAGATCATCAAGGAACGGCTCGATGCGCTGGAGGAGGCCTGCGCGACGCTCGGCAAGCAACCGGGCCTCGACGCACTCGCCCCGCTGGCCATCAAGCTGCAGTCGATGAGCAACGGCATCGGAGCCCACCGGGCCAGCGCAGCCATCCCCAGGCTGCGGTCAAGAACTTCAACCAGGCCCACGACAGCCAAGCCCCCGCGGCGGACGCGCTGACCTCCGCGCACGGCGCACTACACATCCTGAGGACCACGACAGGGGCGCATGCTCAAGAGTCGTAGTCGAGGGCATGCCCAACCGTGGCGGGCCGGAGAGTTCCGGAACATCCTGATCGAGAGGCGCGTTGACAAACAGAGGACACGACATATCGTGTTGCTGTCGGGTATGCCGGAGCCTTTGACGTACTCCGGACTAGCGAGGTGAGCGTAATGACCGGTTGGCGCGCGGACAGGACGACGGACAGGTCGGCCAAGGCCGTGCTCGGCGTGACGCTGCTCGCCCTGCTGCTGCTGGCAGCCTTGCCGGCAGCCGTGCTGGCTGCAGTGATCATGATGATACTGGGACACGTGGTCGGCGGGCTCGCGCTGTTCGGCGGCTCGGTACTCGTGGCCGCCACCGCTGTTGCGATCGCCGGCATGACCGGGATGCACCAACTGCGCAAGCTGGTCTCCCGGGCCAGCCTCAACGTCGTGCAACTGGACCACAACCAGTACACCGACGACACTGCAGAGCCGAACGGCAGCGACTACTCCGACGTCGTGCAACTGGACCGCAGCGAGTACACCGAAATTCGCTGACCTGACATCCCCGGGCTGGCACCTGCACCGGGCGACGGCGGTGGCCATGACTGTCGTGCACTGGGCTCGTCATGGTGAGAACGTCGCTAACTTGTCGAGAACCTTCTCCTATCGGGTCTTCGACGGCAATCTCACCGACCGCGGCATCGCGCAGGCCCAGCGCCTATCTGAGAAGCTGGACGCGGCGCCAGCGCGTTATGCGCTGCTGGTGTCCTCGCCGCTGCGCCGGGCACGGCAGACGGCGCAGATCGTCTCCGCCCGGCTGGGACTGCCTGTTGCGGCGGAACTCGACGACCTGCGTGAGGTCAACGTGGGCGAGCTGGACGGGCGAGCAGACGACAGCGCGTGGCACGTGTACGAGGCGACGCTGGCCGCCTGGCGGTCCGGGCAGCTCAGCCAGCGGTTTCCCGGCGGCGAGTCCGGGGATGAGCTGTCAGCCCGGACCAGGCGCGCCCTCGAGGACATCGCGACACGGGCGGGCGGCGTGGACGCTGTTGTCATCGCGCATGGCGCGAGCATCCGCGCTGCATTGCCGGAGCTGACCGGGCAGCCCGACCCCGGCCGTGATCTCGCGACCGGCGATGTGGCCCGGCTCTCGGTCACCCGCGGCCACGGAGAAGCCGTCCACATCGCGTTGACGAACTGGGCGTGATCACGCTCGATCCCGGGGTCACTGCCGCTTCGATCAGACGTCGCCGGGAGTCCGTCGGCTATCTGCCTGGCGGAGCATGGCGGTGAGTTCGGGGTCGGGCATGAACTCCCGGACTTCTTGCGCACAGCGGCAGGCGACAGCGATCTTTGCGGCCCATTCCAGCGCCGCCTCCCGTGAGGGCCCTTCGACGACGGTGAGCCCAGCTACGGCCTCCAGGTACGGGCCGTCGGTGACCGTCCCGTCGGTGGCCACGATGCTCGCCTTCTGATCTTCCAGTCCACCTGCCAGGAGGTACACGCCGGCGTTCATGGCCTCCTGAATCACTGCGTGCGCGGCCTTGGCCACGGCGGGCATGTCCGCGTCGGGGATGTGTTCCATCGCATGCGCATCGAACGAGATCAGATACCGCGTCATCGCACGCCTCCTTGTCCCGGCAGCCCACTCCGGCCACGTTTAGTCCAACCTCACTGATCTGCCGCAGGGACTTCTGGTGGCTACCATTGAGGGCATACCCGGCCGTCCCGCGTCCTGCGGACGGCCGGTCTTGAGCATTCTTTCAGTTTGCTCTCAGCCTTAGTCCCTAAGGTGGGCGTTTATGACCGATAACACTACGAACAAGGGCAAGGCGGACGCAGGTTCTGGGTCCGCGCTCATCGCCGTCGACTCATCGGACGCAGAAGTCGACATTCCGGAAGACCTCACCGAGATCGACGATCTTTCGGAAGACCTCACCGAGATCGACGACGACGACCCGGGCGAGGATCGCGTTCTGAGCACTGGCGCGGTGAGCGGCGGCTTCGGGTTCGCCGGCCTGGCCCTGGCGGTCGTCTCCCTGACGACGAACTGGACCAGCAGCGTCGTGGTCAGTCACGGCCAGTACAGCGATGAAATGAACGCCCCGAGTTCTGGTCTGACGGCTCAGCAGCAGCTGAACATGCTGGGAAACGGCTGGCATACCCAGGGCTGGTGGGCGCTCGTGTTCGCCGCCGCGGCGGTGCTGTTCGGGACCGGTGCGCTGCTCGTGCCGAGGATCCAGCGCAGCGGCCCCACCCCGGGGTGGGCCAAGGCTGCCGCGGGCGGCGCGATCATCGTGGGTCTGGTCGGCGTGCTCCTCGCAGTCCTCACCGTTATCGGGGTGTTCGGCGGGCACCTGACCGCCCCGACCGCCTCGGGCTGAGCCGGGCTCGCGGAATGGGTCGCGCGCCGCCTAGGCGTGATTCGCGAGGCAGCGCGGATCACGCCCAGGCGGGCGAGGTGACGGACGGCCAGAAATGGGGCTACCCGCAAGCCACGAAGCAGCGCCAGCCTGCCTAATCCACCTTGATATAGGTCAGGCCGAAGTCATGCTTCCACTCTCGGCCGTCCACCGATCCGTCCCAGGCGCCCTTGATCGTGGTGCCGTCCTCGGAGATTTCGCCGGTGTAGCGCTGCCAGAACCTCGGCGCTTCACGCCACACCTTCCAGACTCCGCCGTCAAGACTCATCTGGTACGCCCGGGCGACTCCACGCGAGTCGTAGTAGTGCTGCTCGAAGGTCGTCGGGTCGGTGCCAGTGCCGATGATCGCGATGCCGCTCGGCGCGGCGGGATGCTCGTTGACGAACCGCTGGGTCAGGAAGAACCTGCCTTCCAGCCATTCGAACGTGGTGCGCCCGCCGCGGCCGGTGATGGGCGGGGTGCCGGGGCCGAAGTACCCGGCCCCAAACGAGGCTTCCATCTCCCAGCCGCCGATAAGCACGTCCAGGCGGTCGAGCGACGCAGGCCGTTCGGCAGGGATGTCGCCTGGACTGTCGGGCGCGTCGGGCTGGCGTGGGTCGTGTAGTTCAATCGTGCTCACGTCGTGTGCCTCCTTGGAAGCTCGATTCGGTCACACGGCAGACCTTAAAGTTGGGGTGGGTCACCCGGAAGGTCCAATTCCTCACCCAGCGAGTGGGCCGGTTGCTGAGCGGCACGAGCAGGCCGTGCAGCAACGAGCGCGGCCGCCGGAACGTCGCCCAGGCTATGCGCCGGCCGGGAGCGCTGGCACGGCGTGGGCACCCAGAACCGGATGGTCTGCCGAGTGAAAAGTCTCAGCATCCGGGGCAGGCTCGGCGCACCGCAGGAACATGGCGTGCACGCTGGCGATGGTGGCGCTCCAGCCGTCCAGGTCCGCTGGCTTGACCACGTAGGCATTAGCGTGCAAGGCGTAACTGCCCGCGATATCTGCCGGATGCCGAGACGAGGACATGACGACGACCGGAATGGTCATGAGTTCCGGGTCAGTCTTGAAATCCTTCAGAATCTCCAGCCCGTGCCGCCCGTTCCCCGCCAGGTTCAGGTCGAGCAGGATCAACTGGACGCGCAGCGTGTCTGCCGGCTTCACGGCGCCACGGGCGAAAGCGAGTGCCTCCTCGCCGTCCGCGAAGACGTACATGACGTGGCGCGGGACTCCCAGACCTTCCAGGGCCTCCTGGGCTAGTAGCGCGTCGCCCGGGTCGTCATCAACGATGACTATGCTGCCGCTGCCACCCGGCCTACCCGACGACCGTTCTCGTGCCACGTCTGACATGCCCACGCACGTCCCTCAGCGAATGTCAGCTGCAATGTTCATCGCAGGACTTCACCGGCCCGGAGCGGATCAAGCACGGCTGACTCTGCGCCCAGGATGTCCCTCGTGCAGCATGCGAGTCAACAGGCTGCGCGACATAGCCGCCGTTGCCGGGATCACCGAGCGCGCCGTGCAGGCCATCATCAGCGACCTCGAAGCGGCCGGCTATCTCACCCGTGAGCGGGAGGGACGCCGCAACCGGTACACCGTCCACACCGAGAGCCTGTTCCGTCACCCCGCGCAGGGAGGGCACCGCGTCGGCCCCCTGCTCGACATCCTCGCCGCAGAGAGCGATCCTGGGCTCCCGTTCAGCGAAGCGTACAAGAAGGAATCGGGCCGGGGGCGGACCGCGCGATCAGCGCCCGCAGGGAACGGCTGAGGTGCGGCGGTCAGGCCACATGCTCGGCCATGTCCGGCGGCTTCCCGCGCGCTGCGATAGCGGCAAGCTGGCCGCTCACCCACTGATGCACGTCGTACCGCTGAACGCGACCAGCCATCGCCGCCAGATCGGCGCGGCGGCGACCCTCTGGCAGCTCGAGCGCGTATTCCATCCGCTCTGACAGCCCCTCGACGTCAAAGGGGTTACACGAAACTGCCTCGTGGAGCTCTGCGGCAGCCCCGGTGAACTCGCTGAGCACCAGGGCTGCATTTCCTCGGCGTGCTTGCTGGACCGTGACGAATTCCTTGGCCACGAGATTCATTCCGTCGATGAGCGGAGTAACGAGCAGTGCCGCCGCTGTCGCGTAGGCCGCTACGAGCTGAGGTGCAGCAAGGCCGCGATGCAGGTAGTGCACAGGCACCGCCCCGCCGGGCTCGGTGTACTGGCCATTGATCCGGCCGATGTGCCGTTCGAGGGTGGCCCGGAGTTGCTGGTACTCGCGCACATCATCTCTGCTGGGCACCGCCACCTGCAGGAGTGCCACGCTGCTCCGCAGATCCTCGCGCCGGTCCAGCAGCAGTTCGAAGGCCTGCAACCGCTCGATGATGCCCTTGGTGTAATCAAGCCTGTCCACCCCGAGGAGCAGCCGGCGGCCAGCGAACTGACGCCGGTATTCGGTGACGCTCTGCTCGGTCTCCTGATCAGTGGCTAGCGTGCTGAACTCGGCGACATCAATCGAGATCGGCGACACCATGGTCGCGATGACCCTGCCATCTGGCATGCGGACTGTCGTGTCGCCCATTCGCAGGTCATCGTCGACCATGAGGTGCGCGCACGACTGCAGGAAGTTCTGCCGGTACCGCTCAGTGTGAAATGCCACCACATCGGCTCCCAGCAGTCCCGCGATTATCTCCCGACGCCACGGCAGGCGCGCGTAGATATCGGGCGAGGGCCAGGGGACATGCAGGAAGAAGCCCATGCGCTGATCCGCCAGACGTTCGCGCAAGAGGCGCGGCACCAGCATGAGCTGGTAGTCGTGGACCCAGCACAGCGAACCGGAATGGTCGGCGAGGGTGTCGGCGGCCGAACTGGCGAACGCGCCGTTCACACCCCGGTAGCTCTGCCACCAGGCACGCTCGAAGCGCGGCTTCTCAATCGCATTGTGCAGGAGCGGCCACAATGTGGCGTTCGCGAACCCGTGGTAGTACTGCCGGACCTCGCCCGGCGACAGCCGAACAGGCACCAGTCGCGCTCCCACGTCGGGCAGCCCGCCGGACATGCCCTTGCTGCCTCCGTCCCAGCCGATCCAGGCACCGGACCTGGCCGTCATGACAGGGAGCAACGCCGAGACAAGTCCGCCCGGTGATACCTCCCAGCCGTTGTCCGTCCGGCTGACCGGCAACCGGTTCGAGACGGCGACAACGGCTCGGCCGTCGATCTCGCCCATTCCAGTCCTCTGCCCCCAGGCCATCGGCGCATGCATATACAGGCGGCCGCTCCACACGCGACGGAAGCACCGTGCCGAGTCAGCTGCCCTCCTTGGTGGAGCCATTGAGCCGAGCGGATGACCTCAGAGCGAGGCGGGTACCGGAGTGGCATGCTCCACGTTCGGGTGGTCAGCCCGGCCAGGATGACGAAACGCCTGACCGACTGGCTAGCCGCCGACGCCGGCGTGGTGAACCTCGTCGTCCTGCCCGGCGCCGCGGAACGCCCCCATGGCGACGCCGTCCAGTTCGATCTGCTGTCCAGTTCGGCCAACAGCGTGCTGCAGCACCTGCGTGATCTCGGGCTCGACCGCGATAGCTCCGTCATGGTCGAGACGATCACGGCAGCCATCGCCGACCCGGCCGCGCACACCCACTGGCGGCGGCTTTCCTACCACGGCGAGCACGCCCCGGTGTGGGAACTGGTGCACGCCCGGATTCGCGAGGACGCGAGCTACTCGCCGAGTTTCTTCGGCTTGCTGGCATTCGCGGGGCTGATCGGGGCGTGCGGCATCCTCACCAACTCGCAGATCCTCATCGTCGGAGCGATGGTCGTCGGCCCGGAGTACAGCGCGATCATCTCAGTCGCGCTCGGCCTTGACCGGCGCGAGTGGCAGCCGGTTGGCAGGGGTCTGCTCGCGCTGGCCGCCGGGTTTGTCCTCGCAATTGTCGTCACGCTGCTGTTCGGCCTCTGTATCAAGGCGATCGGACGCACGCCGGCGCTCTACCTGCACGGCGTGCGCCCGGTGTCCGACCTGATCAACTCCCCGAACGTGTTCTCCGTCGTGGTCGCCGTCATCGCCGGCCTCGTCGGCGTCGTGTCCCTGACGCTGGCCCGGGCGGGCGCGCTCATCGGCGTCTTCATTTCGGTCACGACCATCCCCGCGGCCGCCGATATCGGCGTCTCGATTGCCTACGGCAGCTGGCACGAAGCGGCGGGCTCCGCAGTCCAGTTGCTGCTGAACGTCGGCCTGCTCGTCGTGGTCGGCGCGCTAGCGCTGCGGGGACAGCGACTGCTGTGGCGCTCCCGGGTCCGACGCACCGGGCCGGCGTGAGCCCGGCCAGAACGACCACGATCCTCGGAGTGCGCCTGGCCCGGATGAAATTGCCTCGTCAATGGGTACCAAGCGTTTCAGGATTTACTTCTCTGGGGGCGGGGGGCAGTCATACATGAGCAGTTCAACCGACGGATCGGCTGTTACCGGACAAGGGATGCGCGGGTCTGCCGAGACCTACTACCCGGCGCGGGGCGACGGTTACGAAAAGGCCCCGACGAGCGTCGGAGTAGGGATAGGCCGAGGTCTCGCCGGATTCCTGCTGATCCTCAACGGCGTCTACGGATTCCTGGTGGGACTCGCCGCCATCATCAAAGGCGGGTTCTTCACCTACCACAGCAGCTACCTCTTCCACTGGTCAACCACCGGGTGGGGCTGGCTGCAGCTGATTCTCGGCTGCGTACTCTTCGCCGCTGGCGTCAGCGTCCTGCTGGGCATGCTCTGGGCTCGCATCTTCGGCGCCGTCCTCGCTGGCTTCAGCGCGATCGCGAGCTTCATGTTCATCCCGTTTTACCCGCTCTGGTCGATCGTCGTCATCGCCATCGACGTTTACATCGTCTGGGCCCTGCTGTCCGACGGCCGGCGTCAGCCAGCTTGACGACAGCCTTCGCGGCATGCCGTTGCGCCGGCTGCCGCGGGCGCAACGGGACTGACGGGAGGGCCTGATGCCGCCGGCCGCTGAACCGGTCACCGTCCTGCGCAGCCGGCGCTACCTGGGACTGATGGCCCTGGCGGCGATCATCGGCGTGCTGGTCTCTGCGGTCGCGTGGGGTTTTCTCGCCCTCGTCAGCAAGCTGCAAGGCTGGCTATTCACCAGCCTGCCCTCGGGCCTCGGCTTTCATGGCGAGCCGCTCTGGTGGCCGCTGCCGCTGCTCGGCCTGGCAGGGCTCCTCGTCGGGCTCACGATCAGGTATCTGCCGGGAACGGGCGGGCACTCGCCAGCGGACGGATTGCAGGCGGGCTCGCCGACACCGGCGGAGCTGCCGGGCGTGTTCCTGGCCGCACTGGCTTCGCTCGCCCCTCGGTGCCGTCATCGGACCGGAGGCACCGCTGATCGCCCTCGGCGGCGGGCTGGCTGCGGCCCTCGTCCGGCTGGCCCGTCGCCCGATGCCTGCCAGCGCGACGACCGTGGTCGCCACCGCCGGCAGCTTCGCCGCCATCAGCACGCTGCTCGGATCCCCGATCGTCAGCGCGTTTCTGCTCATGGAGCTAGCCGGAGTCGGCGGTGCGTCGATGGAACTCGTGCTGCTGCCCGGCCTGCTGGCGGCCGGCATCGGAGCGCTGATCTTCGTCGGCCTCGGCACCTGGTCCGGGCTGGGCACGTTCTCGCTGGTGGTCCGTCACGTGCCCCACTTCGCCCGCCCGGACGTGGCTGAGTTCGGCTGGGCGATCGTCATCGGCCTCGCTGCCGCGGTCGCCGGCGTGGCGGTGCGCCGGCTCGCCGTTGCGGTCCGACCGCATGTCGAGTCCCGCCTGGTCCTGGCGACGCCCGTCGTCGGTCTCATCGTCGCCGGCCTGGCCATCGCCTACGCGGAAGGTACCGGTAAGGCGAGCTCTGAGGTTTTGTTCTCCGGGCAGACCGCACTCGGACCGCTGATTACGAACGCGGCGGCCTACAGCGTCCCGGCACTGCTGCTGCTGCTGGCGTGCAAAGGCCTCGGCTACAGCCTGTCGATGAGCGCGTTCCGCGGCGGGCCGGTATTCCCGTCGCTGTTCCTCGGCGCAGCAGGCGGCATCGCGATGTCGCACCTGCCAGGCCTCCCCCTCATCGCGGGCGCCGCGATGGGCATGGGGGCGATGTCGGCGGTCATGCTCAGGCTCCCGCTAACCGCCGTGCTGCTCGCGACCTTGCTGTTGTTCTCGGACGGGGTGGCGGTGATGCCGCTGGTGATCGTCGCGGTCGTCGTCGCGTACCTGGCCAGCCTGCGGATAGCACCCGCATCCTGGTCGCTGCCCGGTACGGCCACCGCCGCCACCCCAGCCGAAGGCCCGCGCGATGCGAGCCGCTGAGTCAGGTGCGGACCGGGCGCCGCACCGGCGCGCCGTTCTGCTGCTGCCAGGCGGTCGCCGAGGCGGCAGCCGCAGCCTTACCCTGGTCCAGCCGGTGCCTGATCATCTCGCCGGGGGTCATCTCCGCCTCCCGCAGCCAGTGCCGCGTCGCGGCGAACACGGCGGTGCCGCCGGTGATCACGCCGCACAGCCCGATCAGGCAGGCTGCACCGATCATCGTGGCCCCGGCGATCATCGCCGGCTTGTGGTAGTCGATCGCGATCGCGCTAGCAGACTTCTGGTTGTTTCTCATTTCGTCCTTCCTCGACGCCTCGTGCGTCCCTGCCGACATGCGTTCCCGCACTAGCGCGGGGCGCGATCACCCGCAGCGGGTGACGTGAGCGTTCTGCCAGGGCGGAAGGATGAGGCACGCGTCAGCAAAAACCAGAAGGGGAACGGGGTGGCTTGTGACGGCGGTGCCCTCGTGGCTGGCGGCCAGCCGGGGCTGATCACTGACCTGAGCGCTGGCGCGTCCGCGGCCAGCGGGGCGCACAACTGACGGCCGGGCCATGCTCATACAAGCCATCGGGTATGCCCTGCTCGGCGCCATCTCCCCGACCGCGCTGGTGGTTTCGGCCGTCTTCCTGGCGTCGGCCAATCCCCGCCGCACGGCACTGTTCTTCCTGCTCGGGGCGGTGGTGACCACCGTCCTGATGGCCGTCATTCTGTTCCTTGTGCTGCGGGCGGGCGGCCTGAGCCGTCCGAGCGAGCGCGAGCCTCGGTATGACCTGCGCCTCGGACTCGGCGTGCTGCTTCTCGGTCTCAGCCTTTTCCTGGCGCGCCGCAAGCCGCGGCCGCCCGACCCGGATAAGAAGCCCAACCTCGTGATGAGGATGGCCGCCAGGCCAGGGCCACGGGCCGCGTTCGCGGTCGGGGTTCTGCTCTTCACCCCGTCCATCACCTACGTCGCGGCCGTCCAGGTCGTCGCGACCTCGAACGCAGGCACCGGGATGGTCGTGCTCGGGCTAGCGCTCGTGGCGGCGATCGATGCAATGTTCGCCTGGCTACCGCTGGTGTTGTTCCTGGCCGCTCCGGAGCTGACCACTCGACGGCTGAAAGCACTCGACAGCTGGCTCCACTCGCATGGGCAAAAGGTTCTCGTCGTAGCTGCCGCCATCGCCGGACTCGCGCTGGTGGCCGATGGCATAACCGGCCTGACCTAATCAACTTGTCGGCTAGCGGCCCACCAGCTCGGGCGCGGGCTGGAACAAGCTGGCTCGCTTGTCGAGCTCGCGGTTGAGCGTGATCGCAGAGTTGATGAGCGACAGGTGCGTGAACGCCTGCGGGAAATTGCCGAGCTGCCCGCCGGTGGAGTCGATTTCCTCGGAGAACAGGCCGAGGTGGTTGCCGTAGGTCTGCATCTTCTCGAAGATCAGCACGGCGTCGTCGAGCCGGCCGGCTCTGGCGAGAGCGTCGACGTAGAGGAAGGTGCACAGGGAGAAGGTGCCCTCGTCGCCGTGCAGGCCGTCGGGTGAGGCGGCTGGGTTGTACCGGTACACCAGGCTGTCGGAGACCAGCTCGCGATCCATTGCGTCAAGCGTGGATATCCACATGGGGTCGATCGGCGAGATGAAGCCCTCGATGGGCATGAGCAGCAGCGACGAGTCGAGCACCTCGGTGGCATAGTGCTGGGTGAAGGCCTTGACCTTGTCGTTCCAGCCCCGCTCCATGACCTGGTTGTAGATCTTGTCTCGCTCGGTCATCCAGGTTTCGACATGTGCGGGCCAGCCATGCCGCTGGGCGAGTCGGATGGCCCGGTCCAGCGCGACCCAGCACTGGAACCGGCCGTAGGTAAAGTCACGCCGACCGCCGCGAGTCTCCCAGACTCCCTCGTCGGGCTGATCCCAGTTGTCGGCGACCCAGTCGATGATCCGGGTCAGCGCGAGCCAGCCCTGGTGCGCTATCGGGAGCCCGTAGGTGTCACCGGCGAGGATCGCGTCCGCTGCCTCGCCGTAGATGTCGAGCTGTAGCTGGTTCGCCGCGCCGTTACCGATCCGCACCGGCCGCGACCCGCGCCAGCCCTCGAAGTGGTCGAGGGTCTCCTCGGTCAGGTCCGATGAACCGTCGACCCGGTACATGATCTTCAGTGGCCCCGTGCCATTAGCCTCGGCGTCGGCGATCGCCCGGTCGCGCATCCACATGCCGAACCGGCCAGCCTCTTCCAGGTAGCCGAGATTCGCCAGCGCGTGCATCGACAGTGACGCATCGCGAATCCAGGTGAACCGGTAGTCCCAGTTCCGCTCACCGCCAGCCTGCTCCGGCAAGCCGAGCGTAGCCGCCGCGACCGGGGCGCCGGTCGGCTGGTAGGTGAGCAGCTTCAGCGTCATCGCCGACCGGGTGACCATCTCCCGCCAGCGACCGGTGTACGTCGATCGGCCCAGCCAGCCCTTCCAGTACCGCTCGGTGTCCCTGGCCAGCCGATCCAGTTCGGCAGGCTCGAAGTTCTGCGGCTCGCCACCCATGGACTCCAGGATGACGCCCCTGCCCGATTCGCCCTCCCGCATCGTGATGGTCGCGCGCAACCCGTCACCAGCCCGCTCGATCGCCGCCGCGCTATCGCCGGCCCCGCGCCGACCCGCCGTGTGCATGGTCAGGTGCATCCCGTCCTCGCCGCGGAACACCGCCCCGACGTCGGTGGGCTCGATCCTGTGCCCGGACCGGCCGTAGTTGAACCGGGGCTGCAACTCCACCACGAACTGCATGGTGCCGCGCGCCACGCGCAGGTGCCGGACAAGCCGGTGCCGGTCGGTCGGCGGTCCCTCGATCACCGGCATGAAGTCGAGGACCTCGCCGACCCCGTCCGGCGTCATGAACCGGGTGATCAGCATCGCCGTGTTCGGGAAGTACAGCTGCTTCGACACGTAGCTGTCGGCAGCCGGGGCGATCCGGAAGTACCCGCCCTGCTCCGCATCCAGCAGCGAGCAGAACACGCTCGGCGAGTCGAACCGCGGGCAGCAGAAGAAATCGATCGTCCCGTCGGTCGTCACCAGCGCCGCCGTCTGCAGATCACCGATAAGTCCATGCTCGCTGATGTCCGGATAACGGTTCATTCCTCTCGCCTCCCCGTGCACGCATCGCCGCCCTCACCCTCGCAGCGCCGGTCAGCCACCCGCATCACCCGACCGGAGTGATGCCCGGTCACCTGCAGCCGGGCAGTCTCAGGCAATGGAATCCCGTGCTGGCCAGGCTGGCCACGCGGTGCTGCCGCTCGCGCTGGCCCAGTTCGTGGCCAGCTACGCGGCCACCAACATGAACGTGGCGATCAGCGCGATTGCCTCGGACCTCAACACGAACGTCCTCGGCGTGCAGACGGCGATCACGCTGTTCACGCTCACGATGGCCGCGCTCATGATCCCCGGCAGCAAGCTGACCGACATCTGGGGCCGGAAGCGCTGCTTCGTTATCGGGCTGGCCGTCTACGGCATCGGGGCGCTGCTGGCACTCGCCTCGCAGGGCATCACGCTCCTGATCATCGGTTACTCCTTGCTCGAGGGCGTGGGCTCGGCGCTCATGATCCCGCCGATCTACATCCTCGTCACGGTGTGGTTTCCCGATATCACGTCGAGGGCGAGGTACTTCGGCATCGTCAGCGGCGCCGGCGGTCTCGGCGCCGCCGCCGGGCCGCTAATCGGCGGCACGCTCACGAGCGCGATCAGCTGGCGCGCGTCCTTCGGGCTGCAGGTCCTCATCGTCGGCTGGATCATCCTGATGGCCCGCCGGATCGCCGACCCGGCCCGGCCAGGCCCGCGCCCCCGGTTCGACATCACGGGGGCAATCCTGTCGGCGCTCGGGTTGGTCTTCATCGTGCTTGGCCTCCTCCAGTCCCGGACCTATGGCTTCCTGGTCGCCAGGAAGGACTTCTCCATCGGCGGCACCGTGCTGATTCCGAAAGGCAGCATCTCGCCGGTCTGGATCCTGGTGGCGATCGGCGCACTGTTCCTCCTCTGGTTCTTCCTGCACGTCCGATACGCCGAGCGCCGCGGCCGGGACGTGCTGCTGGCGCTCCGGCTGTTCCGGAGCCGGGCCGCCAACCTGGGCCTTTCCACCCAGCTCATCCAGTGGCTGATCTTGCAGGGCTCGTTCTTCGTGGTGTCGGTCTACCTGCAGGAGGTGGGCCACTACAGCGCCATCAAGACCGGGCTGATGCTGACCCCAGCAACGGTCGGCATTCTCGTCACGTCGGCGGCCGCCGACCGGCTGGCCAGGCGCCACTCCCAGCGGTGGCTCATCATCTCGGGCTTTGCCGCCACCGTTATCGGAATGGGCCTGCTGCTTGCCCTGGTGCGGGAGGACACGGGGATCTTCAGCTGGATTCCCGGCCTGCTGGTGTTCGGGGCCGGAGTCGGGGTGATGCTGACCGCGTCCGTGAACGTCGTCCAGTCAGCTTTTCCCGACAGCGACCAGGGCGACATCTCCGGCCTGTCCCGCAGCGTCTCGAACCTCGGCTCGTCGTTCGGCACAGCCCTGGTCGGCTCGGTCCTGGTGGCGGCGAAGCTGCCCAGCGGCGGTCCGTACGCCGCCGCCCTCACGGTGCTCGTCGTGATCACGCTGATCGGCTTGGTCATCGCGGTCTTCTTGCCGCGCCAGCCGGCCGTGCCGCCAGCGGGGACTTCATCACCCAGCGCGGGTGATGACGTCCCCGTGACACAGGCCAGATCGTTGTAATCCGACCGGATCACTACTGGATGGGGAAGTAGATGGCAACACTGACGGCCTGGAAGTTCGGATCGCCGTACGGCGCCGACGACGCTCTGGCCACGCTGGAGAAGATGCAGAGCGAGCAGTTGATTCAGGTGCAGGACGCTGCCGTGGTCAGCTGGGAGATGGGCCGGAAGAAGCCGAAGACCCGCGAGCTGCACTCGATGAAGAAGATGGGCGCCCTCGGCGGCGGATTCTGGGGGCTCCTGTTCGGCCTCATCTTCTTCGTTCCGATCCTTGGGCTGGCCATCGGCGCGGCAACCGGAGCGCTCTTCGGATCCCTCGCGGACGTGGGAATCAGCGACGAGTTCATCGACCGGGTGCGCCAGCAGGTGACTCCCGGCACCTCGGCCCTGTTCCTGCTCAGCTCGGACGCCGTTATGGACCGCGTCAAGACCGAGTTCAAGGACAGCAAGCCCCAGCTCATCACCACCAACCTGTCCGCCGAGCAGGAGGAAAGGCTGCGCGAGGCATTCGGCCACGAGGAGGACTGACGCCGGATCGGGCGCCCTGCCGAATCTCAGTTGCCTGATAAATGGGACGTCTGAAAACGTAGCCGGATGACGTTCTCTGGCGGTGCTGGACGCGTCCGCATCGAGCCGATGACCGACCAGCACGCAGACCAGGTAATCGCCATCTACCAGGCGGGCATCGACGAGGGGAACGCCACGTTCGAGACGAGCGTGCCGGCCTGGCCGCAGTTCGCCGCCGCGAAACTGACCGGGCACAGCTACGTCGCTGCCGGGGAAGGCGGAATTCTCGGCTGGGTCGCTGCGTCACCGGTATCGGCCCGGCCGGCCTACGCTGGCGTTGTCGAGCACTCGGTCTACGTCGCCCGTCACGCCAGAAGCCTCGGAGTCGGCCGCGCCCTGCTCGACGCGCTGATCGACTCGACCGAGGCGGCGGGCATCTGGACCATCCAGTCGGGAGTCTTCCCGGAGAACGCCGCCAGCCTGGCGCTGCACGAGCGGGCAGGATTCCGGGTCGTCGGCATCCGCGAACGCATCGGTAGGCATCACGGCCGCTGGCGCGACGTCGTGTTCATCGAGCGCCGGAGCGCTGCCATCTGAACCGAACTGACCCGGCCGCTTTACCGCAGCGTAATCACGTTGCCGGTGCAACGGATCGCCGCGCCGATGCCCTGATTCGCACCCGTCACGATGGCGGTGTGTTGCTGGGTCACGGACTACGGCTCTCGGCCAGCTGGATCGCGATGTCGATGATCATGTCTTCCTGACCGCCGACGTATCCGGCCTCCCCCACTTTCTGCAAGATCTCATGAGCCGGAACGCCGTACCGCTGCGCTGCCCGCTCGGCATGCAGCAGAAAGCTGCCGTACACGCCAGCGTAGCCCTGCACGATGGCCGACCGGTCGGCGTTCGGCAGCCGGCCGAGAGTGGGCCGCAGCACGTCCTGCGCCGCCGACAGCGCTGCATTGACATCGACGCCTGTCTTGATGCCGAGCCGCTCGAAAGTCGCGACCAGCACCTCGGTGGGCGCATTACCCGCCCCGGCGCCGAGCGCGCACAGCGCGCCGTCGACCTGCCGGGCGCCGCCTTGCACGGCGAGGACGCTGTTCGCGACGCCGAGCGACAGGTTCTGGTGACCGTGGAAGCCGACCTCGGCATCGGCGCCGATCCCGGCCACCAGCGCAGCCACCCTGGCCTGGGCCTCGGCGAGGATGAGCGCGCCCGCCGAATCGACAACATAGACACACTGGGCGCCGGCGTCGACCATGATGCGCGCCTGGCGGGCCAGCTCGGCCGGGCCGATCCGATGCGCCAGCATAAGGAAGCCGACGGTTTCCATGCCCATGGCACGCGCCGCGCCGAAGTGCTGCACCGACACGTCCGCCTCAGTGCAGTGCGTCGCGATCCGGGCGACCGACGCGCCCGTGTCACGGGCGCGGGCCAGATCATCGATGGTGCCCACGCCGGGCAGCAGCAGCACTGCAATCCTCGCCCGCCGCGCCTCGGCGACGGCGGCCGCGATCAGCTCGAACTCATCCCGCAGCGAGAACCCGTAGTTGAACGAGGACCCGCCCAGCCCGTCGCCGTGCGACACCTCGATGACCTCGACCCCGGCGGCATCCAGGGCGTGCACCACGGCCCGCACCTGCTCCTCGGTGAACTGGTGCGCCAGCGCGTGCGACCCGTCCCGCAGCGTGGAGTCGGTGAGCCGGACCTGCCCGCCAGGAGAAGGTGCCGCAGTCGGCACCGCCGCGCGCTGTCCGGTCACGCCGTCACCTGCGGCCGTGTATCCGCGAGGTGCGCCGCGAGCAGTTCCCCGACCCGTGCGGCCGCCGCGGTCATGATGTCCAGGTTTCCGGCATACTCCGGCAGGTAGTCACCGCGGCCGCGGACTTCCAGGAACACCCCGACCCGGGCCATGCCGCGCCAGCGAGCATCCGGCGGGTCGTATTGCGGTTCGGCCCGCAACGTGTAACCGGGAACGTAGCCGCGGACCGTCTCGGCCATCGCCTGGATGCTGGCGGTGACCGCGTCCTGGACCGGGCCCGGCTCGGCGGCCTCTGCCGGGATCGCGCAGAACACCGTGTTGCGCATGATCATCGGCGGCTCGACCGGATTGAGAAGGATGATGGCCTTGCCGTGGGCCGCGCCGCCCACCTCCCGCAGCCCGGCTGCGGTAGTCGCCGTGAATTCGTCGATGTTGGCCCGGGTGCCAGGCCCGGCCGACCGTGACGCCACCGAGGCGACGATCTCGGCGTACGGGACCTCGACGATCGCTCTGACCGCCGCCACGACCGGGATGGTCGCCTGCCCCCCGCAGGAGATCATGTTCAGGTTCGGCGCGCCCAGGTTGACGTCCAGGTTGACCGGGGGGCAGACGTACGGGCCGAGCGCAGCCGGCGTCAGGTCGATCGCCCGCACGCCTGCCTCGGCATACCGCGGCGCGTTCGCTGCGTGCGCCTTCGCGCTCGTCGCCTCGAACACGATGTCCGGCACCGGGTCCTGGCGCAGCAGCCAGTCCACGCCGCCGGCGCTCGCCGCCAGCCCGTGCTGTCTGGCTCTTGCCAGGCCGTCGGAATCCGGGTCGATACCCGCCATGTACCGCAGCCGGACCAGCCCGTGCTGGCGAAGCAGCTTCACCATCAGGTCGGTGCCGATATTCCCGGATCCGACGATCGCGGCATTGATCTCCCGCACTACGCAATCCTCCTGGCTAGTCTCACCGGGCTTAGTCGAACACCGCAGTCACCGCGCCCAGATGGTCGAAGCTCGCCGTGACCGCGTCACCGGCCTGCACCGGAATCGACGCGGTGATCGAGCCGGTAAGGATGACGTGCCCGGCGTCGAGCTGCGCCCCTCGGCCGATCAGCTCGTTGGCCAGCCAGGCTGCGGCGTGCAGCGGAGAGCCCAGCACCGCTGCCCCCGCTCCGGTCGCGACGATCCGGCCGTTGCGGCGCAGCACGCACCCGGTCAGCGACAGGTCGATGCGGTCGAGGGGGACCGGTGACTGACCGATGACGAACGCGCCGCTCGAGGCATTGTCTGCCACGGTGTCGAGCAGGCTGATCCGCCAGTCGGCGATGCGGCTGTCGATGATCTCGATAGCGGGTACCGCGTAGGCGGTAGCGCTCACCACCTCACTCACCGTGACCCGCGGGCCCGTCAGCGGCCTACCTAGGACCAGGGCGATCTCCGGCTCAGCGCGCGGCTGCACGAACGCGGCCGCCGGCACCGACGCGTCGGCCACGTACTCCATGTCAGACAGCAGATGGCCGAAGTCAGGCTCGCCGACTCCGAACTGCTGCCGCATCGCTTCCGAGGTGAGCCCGACCTTGTACCCGGCGATCACTGCCCCGGCCGCGAGCCGTCCGCGGATCTGGATCTGCTGAATCGCGTACGCGTCATCCAGCGTGAGACCGTCATAGGTCTCGGTCAGCGGCGGCACCGGCGTGCGGTTCGCCTGCGCTCCCTGCAAGATGGCGGCGAGTGCGTGGATATCGGTCACCTGGGCATTCTCCGTCCTTCGACCTACCGCCCCCAAAGCCTCGCTACCGGATTATCGCTGTTGCTCATGGCTGATGTGGAGAGCGCGCAAGCGGCGTGGGAAGACGGCGAGGGTAGGGGCCGCCCGGCAGAATGCTCTGGGAGGACACAGTGGCCCAGCTGACGGCCGTGGAGATCTGCGCGGGTGCGGGCGGTCAGGCACTCGGCCTGGAGCAGGCCGGCTTTCGGCACGCCGCCGCAGTCGAGCTCGACACCGACGCGTGCGAGACACTGCGCCGCAATCGCGGTGATGAGTGGAAGATCGTCGAGGACGACGTCGCCAATCTCGACGGCCATGCCTACGCGGGCGTCGACCTGCTGGCTGGCGGAGTGCCGTGCCCGCCGTTCTCGATCGCGGGCAAGCAGCTCGGCCGCGACGACGATCGGGATTTGTTCCCGCATGCGCTGCGCCTGGTTGCGGAGGCTCGCCCGCGGGCTGTCCTGCTGGAGAACGTGATGGGCCTGGGCGCCCGCCGTTTCGACGCGTACCGGGCTCAGATTCTTGGCCAGCTGGACGAGCTCGGATATCAGGCATGGTGGGACGTGGTCAGCGCCAGCGATCACGGCGTGCCGCAACTGCGGCCGCGCTTCGTCCTGGTGGCGGTCGCGCACCGGTGGGCCGCAGGGTTTCGCTGGCCGGACCCGCTGAACCTCCGGCCGGCGACGGTCGGCGAGACACTGGCCGACCTGATGGCCTCGCGCGGCTGGCCAGGCGCGTCAGCCTGGGCCGGGCGGGCCGACAGGATCGCGCCCACCATCGTCGGCGGCAGCAAGAAACACGGCGGCCCGGATCTCGGCCCGACTCGCGCCCGGGCAGCGTGGCTCGAGCTCGGGGTCGACGGGCTGGGCATCGCCGATCAGCCGCCCGGACCGGATCACCCGCGGGAACTGGCGCCGAAGCTGACGGTCCGCATGGTGGCCAGGCTGCAGGGCTTCCCGGACAGCTGGCAGTTCGCTGGCCGCAAGACCGCGGCGTACCGGCAGGTCGGCAACGCCTTCCCGCCCCCGGTCGCCCGCGCGCTCGGCATGGGAATCGCCGCAGCGCTCGACTGACGGCCAGAGCCCGGGGAGGACCTCAGCCCTCAGTCGGGCTCACTGATCCAGACCCACAGGTGGGTGGGTTCCAGCGCTGTTTGCACCACGACAGCCAGTTCAATGCGGACGGAGTCGAAGTCGACCGCATCCTTGAGCCGGGCCGCAAATCCAGTCACCGTCTCGTCTGCGTCATACCGGGCCCGGTTGAACCTCCGGTCCACTTTGTGCTGCACCTGCCGCCGCACCGGGCTGAACAGTGCTGCGGCGACGAGAGTCGCGACCGCCACGGCCACCGAGGCATGAAAGCGCAGAACACCAGTAGCCAGCAGCACCAGTCCCGCGTAGACGCCGACCAGCAGGCCGGTGACGATCGCGTACGCCACGGTCCGGGAGACAACCCGGTCGATGTCATACAGCCGGTAGCGCATCACAGCGATGCCGATGGCCACCGGTACAAGCGCGACCGCCCCGCTGGACATCGCATTCTGCACATCGGTGGTGGCACTCCCCGGCCCCATGAGCCACGCGACCGGCCCTAGGGAAATCAGCACCACCGCCACCAGCAGGGCGCCCGCGTAAACCAGCCACTTCAGCTGCGCGCGTTCGGCCGCGTGGGCGTGCCGGAATCGAAGCGTCAGGGACAGCACGGCGGCCAGTCCCGCGACCGCTATCAGGATCGCGCCACCTGCCGCCATGGGGGCGAAGATGGCCCCGCCGGGCCCGGTCACGCCGAACGGGTTTCGCATCTGCGAGTTCGCGCTGATGATCGTGGGCGCGAGCGCGTTGCCGAGGGCCCAGCCGGCCAGGCCTGCCCCGGCCAGCCAGGCCACTGGCCGCCAGCGGCGGGAGGGCAGGTGTCCGGTCGGGAACAGCAGGATGACGAACACGCAGAGCCCGATGCCTAGTAGGTACAAAAAGCCCAGCCAGTTGGCTACCGAAAGCGCGCGAGGAAAGCTCGCCAGCAGGGTGCCAAACCCTGCCGTGGCATACGCCAGGCAGGTCGCGGACAGCAGCCATCCGATGGGGTTCTGCGGCCGCCTCCACGCGAGGAACGAGCCGACGGATGCGAAGGTGAGGACAAACACGACCCCGAGCAGGCCGTTGCCGGTCCCGCCGAAGTTAGCGGCCGCGCTAGCGGGCAGGGGATGTACCGCGGTGTAACCAAGCGCGGTGAAAGTCACCACCAGGGAGACGGCCCAGAGCGACCACGCGCGCCAGAACGCCGCGGATTGCATATTTCCTCCTCCGACGCAACTGCCGACGCACTTGTGTCGGTGATAGTAGAGGCGACCCATTACCGCATCGTTACGGCAACCGCCTGCGCCGGGCGAGCAGCCGGCGCCTCGACGCGGGCTCGGGCCCGACGTCCTCCTGGCTGACCACCTCGAAGCCGGCTGGCAGGAGGGCCGCGGGCTCGCCGGTGCCAAGGCACCATTCAGCCGGGAGCCGCGGCCGCTCGCTCAGGGCTGCCAGTGTGAACGCTTCCCAGCCGAGCAGGCCGCCAGCTGCCACCGCGCCCGCGCCCACCGCGAATACCGCGCGGTCGAAGTACCCGGTGCAGAGAACCAGCGCGTATACCTCGCCGGAGGGCGGCCGCCACGACGGAAGGTCCGCGTGCACGAGCGTCAGGAGATCCGCGACCCCCCGCCGCCGTGCCTCCGTAGCCAGCAGACCCAGGGCGACATCCGATACGTCGACGGCGGTGACGGGCCGCCCGCGATCAGCAAAGAGCAGCGCGCTGCCCGACGGTCCGGATGCGAGGTCGAGGACCGGCCCGTCCGGCAAGGGCAGCGCGAGCGCCTGCCCGGCGAGCGGCCGCGCCTCGAAGGACGCCGCGTATGCGCCGCTCGCGTAGCGCTCGTTCCAGCGACGCCGGTCGGCGTTATCGGCGAGATCATCGTGCATGCTAAGCCCGCCCGTGGCATTGCCCGTTATCCAGCTCCGCCACGCGAAGCTCGAGCTGGTCGACCCGGTGCCGGAGGATCTCCAGCTGGGCCTGATCGGCGAGCTGCCGTTCTGCCGTGCGCCGCAGCCGCGGCGATGCCTCGGCCCGGGCCGCGACGAGTGCCACCGGGACAAGCCGCTGCGGACCATGCGGGCCGTCGACGAGCCGGGACGGGATCTGCCCGCTCCGGTACCAGCTGCGCAGCGCCGCCCGGGAAGCGCCGGTCTGTGCAGCAGCGCGAGCGAGGGTGACCCAGTCCGACCCGTTGAGCTGGGCATTCAGCTCCAGCTCGAGCTCCCACGCGTCGAGTCGGTCCTCCCACTCCACCGTGCGCCCCTTCCACCGCATCCCTATTAATAGCAGTGTATTGACATGGTGCATGCACCGTTTCACTGTGGTGGGCATGTTCGAGCGGTTTACCGACAGGGCCCGTCACTCCATCGTGCTTGCCCAGGAAGAGGCCCGGCGCCTCCAGCACAACTACATCGGCACCGAGCACATCCTGCTCGGGCTACTCGACCCGGAACAAGGCGGGGTGGCGGCCCGGGCCGCCGAGCGGTTCGGGCTAACTCTGGCCGTCGGCAGGCAGGATGTGCTCGACATCATCGGCCCTGGCAAGCAGGAGGTAAGGGTCGGCCACATCCCCTTCACGCCACGCGCGAAGAAGTGCCTGGAGCTAGCCCTCCGAGAGGCACTGCACCTCAACCACGACTACATCGGCTCCGAGCACATCCTGCTCGGCATCATCCGCGAGGGCGACGGCGTGGCCGCCAAGATCCTGGAGGGGCATGCGCCCAGCCTTGCCGACGTCAGGTCGACAGTGATCGACCTGCTCCCGCCGACAGCCACCACGCAGAGCCGGCGATGGCTGCGCCGGCTGGCCGGCCAGCGAACGGCTGCGATCAGTCTCCAGCCAGGACAGGCGCGCGAACTGCGCACCACTCCGGCCGCCGATACGAGCCTTGCGGAGGCCGCGCGCCTGGCAGGCCAGAGCCCGGTCGGGTCGCACCACATCCTGCTCGCGTCCCTCGCCGACGCTGACAGCGCGGCTGCCAGGGCGCTGGCCGGACTCGGTGTCGACCTCGATCAAGTGCGGGATGCTCTGCGCTCCGCCGACGTGACGGGCAGCACCGACGAGCTGCCCGAGGAGGCGGGCCGCCGGCAGATGTTTGTCACGGTGAAGGGCGATCGCCTTACTGTCGATGCGTCCGACCCGGCGATCGTGGCGCTCGGTCGCGCGACAATCGATGCCCTCGGCGCGTGGCCGGCCGGCGCGCGGGAGCAGTCCGCTGGCCCCGGTGAGGCTTATCTCGAAGGAGTCATTCGCGGCGACGATCCTCTCGGTGCCAGCCTGAGCCTGGTCTGGCAGGCCGTGCACGACAGCCTCGAGGACATCCGCAGCCGGGCAGCGGCGGCTGACGTCGTACCGCCGACCCCACCGGATGAGTCGCCCGCAGCTGACGGCTGATCCTCCTGAACGCCGCTGACCGCGTGACTATGGTCGTCGGTCAGTTCAGCGGACCGGTCACGGCCTCGGCGGCATGCAGCGCGCCGCCGTCCGCCACGTAGCGGACCGCTGCCTCGATCTCGGGCGCGAGGAACCGGTCCGGCCCTGGCCCGGCCGTGTCGGCCCGCAGGCCCGTAAGGACGGCGCCGGTCGCCGCGGACGGCGCGAGCGGCGCACGCAGCTCGATGCCGCGCGCCGCCGTCAGCAGCTCGATGGCCAGCACCCGGGTGAGCCCGTCCAGGGCCCGGCGCAACTTGCGCGCCGCCGACCAGCCCATCGAGACGTGGTCTTCCTGCATGGCCGAGCTGGGGATCGAGTCGACGCTGGCCGGAACCGCCAGCCGCTTCAGCTCGGACACGATCGCTGCCTGGGTGTACTGGGCGATCATGTGCCCCGAATCGACGCCGGGATCGTCCGCGAGGAAAGCAGGCAGCCCCTGGTTCCGCGCCACGTCGAGGAACCGGTCGGTCCGGCGCTCGGACATGCTCGCCAGATCGGCGACGGCAATGGCCAGGAAGTCGAGCACGTAACCGAGCGGAGCGCCATGGAAGTTGCCGTTGGATTCGACCCGGCCGTCCGGCGTGATCACCGGATTGTCGATCGCCGACGCCAGTTCCCGGCCCGCGACCTGGGCAGCGTGATCGACCGTGTCGCGCACCGCGCCCGCGACCTGCGGCGCGCACCGCAGCGAATACGCATCTTGCACCCTGGTGCATTCCGGACCACGATGGCTGGCCATGATCGCGCTGCCGGTCAGCAAGGTGCGCAGGTTGGCGGCCGATGCTGCCTGACCCGGATGCGGGCGAAGCGCCTGCAGGTCGGCGGCGAACGCGGCGTCGGTGCCGAGCAGCGCCTCGACGCTCATCGCAGCCGTGATGTCGGCCACTTTCAGCAGCTCTCGGGTGTCCGCGATGGCAAGCACCAGCATGCCGAGCATCCCGTCGGTGCCGTTGATGAGCGCCAGGCCCTCCTTCTCCCGGAGGCGAACGGGCTCGATCCCAGCCGAGGCGAGCGCCTCCGCTGCAGATAGCGTCCGGCCGGACGCGTCCCGCACTACACCCTCGCCCGTGATCGCCAGAGCGCAGTGCGCGAGCGGCGCGAGGTCACCGCTACAGCCGAGGCTGCCGTACTCGTGCACCACCGGCGTGAAGCCCGAGTTGAGCAGTCCTGCGTAGGCCTGAACCGTCTCTTCGCGTGCTCCGGTCCGGCCGGTCGCGAGCGTGGCCAGCCGCAGCAGCATGAGCGCGCGGACCACCTCATCCTCAACCTCCGGCCCGGAGCCAGCCGCGTGGCTGCGCACCAGGCTGGCCTGAAGCTGCGCCCGCATGTCCGCCGGGATGTGCCGGGTCGCCAGCGCGCCGAAGCCGGTCGAGATGCCATAGTGCGGCTCGGCGTCGTCCGCCAGCGCCTCGACAATCCCCCGACTACGGCGGACCTCCGCAAGGCCCTGGCTCGCCAGGGCAACCTGAGCGCCCTGCCGCGCCACCGCGACGACATCCGCGGCTGTCAGCGGGCCGGCTCCGACGATGACAACCTCCGCCGGCTGCGACCCGGTCATGGCTACCTCCAGTGCGACCTTACTGTACTTGCAACTAATGCGCATTTATGGCTAGCGTGCAATCATGACGACCGCGACCCGGCCCCGGCTTGGTGCCCTGGTCCGGCAGTCTTACGCCGGCATGACGCCCGCCGAGCGGCGCCGGATGCGCGGGATGTACGGGTCGATTCTCGGCCTGCACGTCGTCGGCTTCACCATCTTCGTCGTGTTCGTGATCCCCGCCCACTACAAGGGCCTCGGCATCGGCGTCAGCGTGCTCGCCTACACCCTGGGGCTACGGCATGCCTTCGACGCCGACCACATCGCCGTGATCGACAACACCACGCGCAAGGAAATCTCCGCGCGGCAGGGCACCGGAAAGCCCCGGCCGTTCTGCTTCGGCTACTTCTTCTCCCTCGGCCACTCCACCGTCGTGGTCGCGATGGGCGTCGCCATCGTGGTCGCCGAGAAGCTCGTCATGGGCCAGATCGCCAACAGCAACTCGGCGCTCGAGCGGTTCGGAACATTCTTCGGCACGCTGATCTCGGCGGGTTTCCTGTTCCTCATTGGCTCGCTCAACCTGTTCATACTCGGCGGCATTGCCAGAGTCTTCCGATCCATGCGGCGTGGCGAGTACGACGAGGCCGAGCTGGAGCGGCAGCTCGACAACCGCGGCCTGCTCAACCGGTTCTTCGGCCGGTGGGCCAGCTCGATCAGCAAGGAGTGGCAGCTCTACCCCGTCGGGGTCTTGTTCGGGCTCGGCTTTGACACCACGACCGAGGTGCTGCTCCTCGGCACGACCGCGTTCCTCGCCCTCCAGCACATCCCGTGGTACGCGATCTGCTGCCTGCCGATACTGTTCACCGCCGGGATGGCGGTCCTGGACACCACTGACGGCATCTTCATGAACATCGCCTACGGCTGGGCGTTCTTCAACCCGGTCCGGAAGGTCTACTACAACCTCGCCATCACCGGCCTCTCGGTATCCATCTGCTTCCTGGTCGGCGGCATCGAGGCACTGGGGCTCATCTCGACCGAGGTCAGGGGACTGGGCGGGGACGCCGGCTTCTGGGGATTCATGCGCCACTTCAACATCAACGTGGCTGGCTTCGTCATCGTCGCACTGTTCCTCCTGACCTGGGCCGCCGCCGTGGCGATCTGGCGCTACGGGCACATCGAGGAACGATGGACTGCCCGATTGCACCGCGGGCCCGCACCCGAGCGGGCGGGCGAGCTGGGCTGAGCGGCGGGCGGAGCGCACGGCCGCCGGGTAGGAGCATCGAATGGAACTTCAGGACGTCATCAGGCACCGCCGCATGGTTCGCCGTTTCACCGCCGAGCCGGTCGCGCAGGCCAGCCTCGACCGGATCCTCGCCAACGCGGTCCGCGGACCGTCGGCTGGGTTTTCGCAGGGCCAGGCCTTCCTCGTGCTGACCGGCGCCGATCTGGCGGACTTCTGGCGGGTCACCGGCGAGGCGGTCAGCGAGACGGCGCAGACCGCGCCGCTGATCATCGTGCCCTTGTCCTGCAAGCGGGCTTACCTCGACCGGTACGCGCTGCCTGACAAGGGCTGGGTGGACCGCGACGAGGCCAGGTGGCCGGTGCCGTTCTGGCATATCGACACGGGGATGGCAGCGCTGCTCATCCTGCTCACGGTCGTGGACGAGGGCCTTGGCGCGGTGTACTTCGGCATCGTGCCGGAGGCCGTCGGCAAGTTCCGGGCCGCCTTCGGGGTGCCGGACGACCACGAGCCGATCGGTGCCATCGCCATCGGTCACGACGCCGAGACCGAGAGGCGGGACCTTCGGGCCCGGCGCCGACCGCTCGCCGACGTCGTGCACTACGGCCGCTGGTAACCGCTCTCGCGGCAACGATCACGCCCGGCGTGCAACGTGCAGGACGGCGCCCCAGTGCCTCCGTAGTCGTCCATCAGGCCGCCGGGCCAGCCGGTGCCGGATCTCGCTGTAGAGCCGGTCGCGCTGCCACGGTGCCATCGCAATGTGGCCCGAGAACGTGTCGAGCAGGCGGGTGTATTCATCAGCGGTGTAGCGGATCTCCCAGTCGAACCGGCGCACCACGGTGTCTGTGAACAGGCCGGTCTGCGCTATCTCGGCTCGCTGGTCGGGAAGGGCATCGGGCTGAGGAAACCTGGCCGCTTCCGGGAGATCGACAGGCATGCTCTCGCCTATCTCGTCATACACATCCTGGATCTCCCGGAAGAACGGATCGCCACCAGCGGGGAAGACATGAGTAGCTTCCCAGAAGGCGAGATGCCCGCCAGGTCGCAGGAGTTCCCAGGCTTTCCCGTACCGCACCGCCGGATCGATCCAGTGCCAGGCTGTCGCGGCGAATACCAGGTCGTAGCTGGTTCGCGGCGGCGGCTGCCAGGTCTCGAACGCGTCGTTGATGACCTCCGCGGCTGGCAGCTGAGAAAGGTTGCGTCGCGCCTCGGCGGCTAGGTCGGTTCCAAGCTCAATGCATGTCATCAGGAAGCCTCGCTGCGCGAGAGGCACGGTGGCCTTGCCCGTGGCGCAGCCGACCTCCAGCACCCGGTCGCCGGGACGGAGCTGCGCCAGCCGCACCAGTTCGTCGTAGAGGTCGGCGGGGTAGTCGGGGCGTGCCTGGTGATAGAGGCTCGCCACTGAGTTAAAGGTGGTCCTGAGCCGCTCTCGATCTCCTGGCACGAAGGACCATCATTCCGTGGCGGTCCGGGAGGTGCCACCGAGAAACGGGCCAGGGGCTGGAAGCAGCCGCGGGTGACCGCGCTACGGCTGCCGACTTGCACAGAGCATGAACTACTGTGTACGGAGTGTTACGAGCTGGTGCCGGTCCATGGTCGGCTGTTCATCAGTTCCCGGCGATAGGGGGGTATCGGGAGGATTGCCCCTCCGCTACCGCGAAGAGGCCTTAGTGCCGCCCACCCGCGGCGCCGCTGCTGGTAGCTCTCCTCAACCGAGTCCTTGCGAACTGACCTGAGCTTCCTGGCGCGCCGTTCTGACGTCATCGGTCGAGTGGAGGAGCTGGCTGAGGTTCAGATGGCTGTGAGCGACGCATACCACCGCTCTGGTGGAGAAGCCCGAGACACGTCAAGCGCGGGATACCGCGGAGGGTTTTTGGTGGAATCCTCCCCCAGCGCACCATATATGGACTGGGCGTTCACCCAGTCTCGATTCGCTCAGGCAATCCATGACAGCAACCTTGTCTGTCTGCGTGTCAACGACCTTATGTGCCAGATGTTCGGCCTCACGGAAGAAGTGCTGCGCGGACGGCGCCTCACGGATATTCTGCAGGGTCCCCAGTACGAGGCCATGGAGCGCACCATGCGCCGGGTGCTGGACACGGGCGTGCCGACGCACCGGGAGACCTATCGCCGGGTACCTGTTGAGACCCGCGAGCGCGCATGGTCGGTCTATGTCTCGCCCTTGACGGACGGTGCCGGTCGCACGCAAGCGGTGTGGATCGGAGTCCTCGATATCAGCGAGCAATACGCCGCCCGCCAGCGACTGACGCTGCTGAACCAGGCAGGCACCCAGATCGGCACCACCCTGGATATCACCAGGACCGCACAGGAGATCGCCGACACGGCAGTACCGCATTTTGCCGACCTGGCGGTCGTCGACCTGCTAGACGCCGTGCTGCGCGGTGACGACACGACCGGCAGACCGCTGACCGGAACTGTCGCGCTCCGCCGCGCGGCCCATCAGTCCATCCTTCCGGGTGTCCCTGAGGCCGCGGTTCAACCTGGGGACGTCGACGTTCACGTGCCGGCTTCCCCGGCAGCACGCTGCCTGGCCACCAGCAAACCGGTACTGACCGGCGTTGGCGACCCCACGTTCATCCAGTCGACGAGTCACAATCCGGCGCGTGCTGCCGCGATCCGAAAGTTCGGGCTCCACTCGGTCCTCTATGTGCCGATACGCGCCCGAGGGGTGACCCTCGGCGTCACTGCTTTCGTTCGTGGCGAGCGGCCAGAACCGTTCGGGCAGGACGACGTGCTCTTTGCCGAGGAGCTGACCGCCAGGGCAGCCCTGTCACTTGACAACGCCTGCCGCTATACCCGCGAGCGGACGACCGCGCTGGCATTGCAGCGCAGCCTGCTGCCGCAGCGGCTCCCCGAGCAGTCGGCCGTGGAGGTTGCCAGCCGGTACCTGCCGGCCAGCGCGAACGCCGGCGTCGGCGGAGACTGGTTCGATGTCATACCGCTGTCCGGAGCCCGGGTCGCGCTGGTCGTCGGCGATGTCGTCGGGCACGGCATCCACGCATCCGCCGCCATGGGCATCCTGCGTACCGCGGTGCGCACACTCGCCGACGTCGACCTGCCGCCCGACGAACTCCTCATCCGGCTCGACGATCTCGTCGCCCGGATCTCAGCCAGAGGGGATGCCGGCAGCAGCGACGCTGCGGAGAACGATCTGGGGGCCACCTGCTTGTACGCGGTTTACGACCCGGTGTCGTGCCGGTGCAGCCTCGCCCGCGCCGGCCATCCGCTGCCGGTCCTCGTCACGCCGGACGGTGCAGTCAGTTTCATCGACATGCCTGCCGGTCCCCCGCTTGGTCTCGGTGGTCTGCCCTTCGAGAGCACGGAGATCGAACTGCCCGCAGGAAGCACCCTCGCGCTCTATACCGACGGCCTCATCGAGTCCCGCGATCACGATATCGACCTCGGGCTTGAACGGCTGCGGTCCGCACTGACTCGTCCGGAACCGTCGCTGGAGGGCACCTGCGACAACATCCTGAGGGTCGTCCTCGACGGGCGCCCGATGGACGACGTCGCCCTGCTAGTCGCCCGCACTCAAGCCATGGAGAGCGGCCAGATCGCTACGTGGGACCTGCCGGCCGAGCCCGCGATCGTCGCCGAAGCCCGTCGGCAGGTGGCAGCGAAGCTCTCAGGCTGGGGCCTCGATGATCTCGCGTTCGTCACCGAGCTCGTTGTCAGCGAACTCGTTACGAACGCGATCCGGCACGCCCAGAGCCCGATCCAGCTTCGGCTTATCCGGAACGGCACGCTGATCTGCGAGGTATCCGATGGCTGCAGCACCGCCCCGCACATGCGCAGGGCCCGCGCCCTCGATGAGGGCGGGCGCGGGCTGCTCCTTGTCGCCCAGCTAACCGATCGCTGGGGCACGCGCCAGACTGCGCACGGCAAGACCATCTGGGCCGAACAGGTCCTGCGCGACAATTGACGCGCGCCGCTGCGGGCGCGGACCATGCATCATGGCGCCTTCGGTGTAGCCGGCGCCTGGAGAAAGGTAGGGCCGGGCTATGGCCGCTCCGCCGTCTGTCCTCCTTGCGGGCAGCGAACGCCTGCCGCTCCCGCATGCAGAGCCAGCTGGCCCGGTTGATCCGACAGAACAGATCGAGGTAACGCTGATCACCAGGCGCGCCGCCAGCCTGCCGCGGGACGAGGCTGACGTGCCGATTCGGCAGTCGCGGAACGAGCTGCAGCGGCGCTACGGGTCGGATCCGGCCGATCATGACCTTGTGGCCCGGGTTCTTGCCGAGCTGGACCCGGCGATCAGGGTGACTGGCCGAGACCCCGGCACCCGGCGCATGACACTCGCCGGACCGGCGAGCGCATTAGCCCACGCCTTCGGCACCGAGCTGACCGTGGTCAGCAGCCCTGGACCGGATGGCAGGCAGGTCGCTCACCGGTACCGCAGCGGCAGTCTCCGCATCCCGGCCGA
The DNA here is from genome assembly GCA_963718765.1 of uncultured Actinomycetota bacterium. Classification (GTDB taxonomy): domain Bacteria; phylum Actinomycetota; class Actinomycetes; order Streptosporangiales; family Streptosporangiaceae; genus JAJYUU01. Next base: position 222,408 of record CAVQZV010000008.1, on the reverse strand, counting down.
GCTCGACGGCATCGTCGAGGCCGTCCTCGGGCTCGACAGCCGGCCCCAGGCGCGGGCGCAGCTGAGGTTCGCCGACACCGCCGCGACCGTCGTCACCTACACGCCGACCCAGGTGGCCAGCCTCTACCACTTCCCGCCAGGAACCGACGGCACCGGCCAGACCGTCGCGATTATCGAGCTCGGCGGCGGGTACGCCGCTGCCGACCTGAATGCCTATTTCGCCTCCCTCGGCATCCCGGCTCCGTCGGTGACCGCGGTGGGGGTCGACGGCGCCAGCAACATCGCGGGCCAGGATCCGCAGGGTGCCGACGGTGAGGTGCTGCTGGACATCGAGGTGGCCGGCGCCGTAGCACCCGGGGCCCGGCAGGTTGTCTACTTCGCGCCCAACACCGACCAGGGATTCGTCGACGCGGTCACGACCGCCGTGCACGCGCAACCCACGCCAGCTGCCGTCAGCATCAGCTGGGGCGGGCCGGAAAGTTCCTGGACGGCGCAGTCCATGAACGCGCTCGACCAGGCCTTCGCCGACGGCGTGGCCCTCGGCGTCACCGTCACGGTCGCAGCAGGCGACAACGGGAGCAGCGACGGCGTGACCGGCGGCCAGCCGCACACCGACTTCCCTGCCTCCAGCCCGCACGCGCTGGCGTGCGGCGGCACGAGCCTGCACGCCGATCCGTCCACCGGCGTCATCACCGCAGAGACGGTGTGGAACGACGGCTCCGGCGGCGGCGCCACTGGCGGCGGAGTCAGTCGCACGTTCCCCCTGCCCGCGTGGCAGGCGACCGCTGGCGTGCCCGCCAGCCCAGCAGGGACTGCAGGCCGGGGCGTACCCGACGTCGCCGGCAACGCTGACCCGGTCACCGGATATCGGGTTCTGGTCGACGGGCAGCAGACGGTCATCGGCGGGACCAGCGCCGTCGCTCCGCTGATGGCCGCGCTCGCCGCCCGGCTCGCGCAGGCCGTCGGCGAGCACCTTGGCCTGCTGCAGACCTCCCTGTATTCGGGTGTCCGGCCTGGTCAGCCGGTCACCGAACTACGGGATATCACCGCCGGAAGCAACGGCGCCTACAGCGCAGGACCCGGCTGGGACGCGTGCACCGGCCTGGGCGTGCCCATCGGCTCTGCACTGCTATCTGCGTTGTTGTCGACACCGCGGCCTATGGCGCCTCGACCGGCCCCGGACGAGCCCGTTCCCCTCTGATTGAACCTCAGCCCTCCGGTGGCGTGCCGATCGTCGCCGGAGCACCGAAGCGCTGCAGCACGTCGGGCACCGCCACCGTCCCGCGCTCATCCTGGAAGTTCTCCATGATCGACAGCAGCGCCCGCGCGGTAGCGCCGGTGCCGTTGAGGGTGTGCACGAACTCGAGCTTGCTGTCGCGGCGGAACCGGATGTTCAGCCGGCGCGCCTGGTAGTCAGTCGTGTTCGAGCACGAGGTGATCTCGCGATACCGCTGCTGGACCGGGAACCAGGCCTCGATGTCGTACTTCTTCGCCGCGGACGCGCCGAGATCACCGACGGGTATGTTCATGACCCGGTGCGGCAGGCCGAGCTCCTGGGCGATTTCCTCCTCGTACGACAGCAGCACGTCGTGGATCTCGCGCGACTGCTCAGGCAGGCAGTAGACGTACATCTCCACCTTGTCGAACTGGTGCACGCGGAACATTCCCCTGGTGTCCTTGCCGGCCGCACCGGCCTCGCGCCGGAAGTTCGTGGTGAACGCGGTGTACCGGGCTGGCAGCTCGCTCTCCTCGAGCCGCTCATCGGCGTGAATGCCGGCGAGCGCAACCTCGGAGGTGCCGGTGAGGTAGAGGTCGTCGTACTCCAGGTGGTAAAGGTTCGATTCCTCGGTGGGCAGGAAACCCGTCCCGTACATGGCGCGCTCGCCGACCAGGATCGGCGGCAGCACGAGCAAGAAGCCGCGCCGGGTCAGCTTGTCGATAACGAACCGGTACAGCGCCATCTCCGTCATCGCGACGTCGCCGATCCGGTAGGCAAACCTCGATCCGGACAGCCGGGCGCCCCTGGCCATGTCGATCCAGCCACGCACGGACGCTATCTCGGTGGTGTCGCGCGGGTCGAAGGCGAATTTCGGCTGCTCGCCCCACGTCCTGATCTCGACGGCGTCTTCCTCGTCCATGCCGTCCGCGGCCGTCGGGTCTGGCAGGTTCGGGATCCTCGCGAGCAGCTCATCGCGCTGGCTCGTGGCGCCCGAGAGTTCTTCCTGGGCTTGTGCGAGCTCGTCGCGCAGCTGGCGCAGCTTCTCGAGGTCCTCGGGCGAGGGCTTGCCCTTCGAAGCGCTCTTCTGTGCTGCGCGCAGTGCCTCGGTGCGCTCGGTCAGCGAGCGCCAGCTGATGTCCGCCGCGAGCAGGGCGTCGAAGTCAGCGGCTGCGCCGCGCCGCGCCAGGGCGGCGCGGTAGCCGTCAGGATCCTGCCGGGCAGCTTTGAGGTCGATCACCTGCGCGAGTCTAGTCGCGCGGGCCTCCCGGCGTGCTTTGGTAACGGGGTGTCACGAGCCGGTCAGCGTCGTCCCGATCACCGTCGCTGGTGGCGGCTGCGCCAGCGCTGTCGGACGGCACCGTGGCTGAGCGCGCGGTCCTGGTCGCCAGGACCGAGCCGCCGAGGATGAGCATGAACGCCACGGCCATGGTCGCGGTCAGCCGCTCGCCGAGGGCAAGGACACCGAGGACCACGGCGACTGCCGGGTTCACGTAGGTGATGACGGACGCCCTGGCGGGGCCGACCTCGCTAATCAGCGCGAAGAAAAGCACAAAGGCGAGCGCCGTGCAGATCACCGCGAGCCCGGCGAGCGAGGCGAGCACGGTGCCAGACGGCCTCGTATGCGGCCAGGTGACAGCCGCGACGGGGGCGTAGACGACCGCGGCGAACGCCAGGCAGGCGGCGGTCATGCCAAGCGGGGGCAGCTCACCGAGCTTGCGCGCGGCGATCAGCGGCCCGATCGAGTAGCAGAGCGCGACGCCCAGCACCTCGGCAATCGAGCTCACGTCGCCTCGGGTGCCGTTGCCGGCGACCAGGAGCGCGACGCCGCCAAGGCCGACGAGCAGCCCGGCCCATCGGACCGGGGTCAGCCGGTCCTGCCCGCCGGTGAGCCCGCCGATCACCGCGACCAGGATCGGCACCGACGCGATCAGCAGCCCGCTGAGTGAGCTCGACAGCCTGGTTTCAGCCTCCGACAGCAGCAGCCAGGGCGTGATCATCTCCACCAGCGCGAACAGGGCAAGCCAGCGCCAGTAGGGCAGCAACGGCGTCAGCTCGCGCCGCCGGATCGCGATCGGGAGCAGCAGTGCCGCGCCGATCGCTACTCGTGCCAGCACGAGGACCGGGGGTGCCACCCCGCCGTCTGCGACCTTGATCAGCAGATACGGGATGCCCCAGATCAGGCTCATTGAAGCGAACAACCACCAGCCGCGGCGGCTCACCAGTGCTCCTTTGCGGACGACCACACAATCCCAGAACGCCAACCAGCCGGGATCGCATCGTGTTCCAGGGTGAGGCACCGGCCGGCGAAAGTCTTGAACGCTCTTGCGCGCTAGCCGTGCTGGCCCGCTCTGAACATATCCCGCGACTGCCGCGCCGAAGCGGACTGTGTCACGCCTGCGGGGTGATGGTTGCTGTGCCCTCTGCCGTGCCGGGAGCCACCGCCGTGCGAGGTGGACTGGGCGGGCCCGCTCTTCACACCGCCCCTGCTGGCGGAACCGGGGGCGCTGAAGCTCGGATCCGGAATGATACTGAACCGGGGATTCACGAGCTGGCCGATGTTGAGCTGAGACAGGTCATTCGATGGCGCCGAGCCGATGTGGGGTGGCGGGGCACTCACCATCTCCGCGGACGCTAAGACACCAGCGGCGATGATCCCCGCGACGAGCGCGACGACCGGCAGCAGCAGCAACGGGTGCTTGCGCATGGCCCAGGTGACAATGCGGGCCGATGTCCGGGTCCGGTCGGCTGCGAGGGCGAAGGCCATGTCCAGCGTCGGCAGGCTTGGCCCGTGACCGAAGAGGGCGGTGCGACGGGCCACTATCAGGGCGTCTTTCCGCTGCTCCCTCGTCAGTCCCGGCTTGAGGTAAACGATCGTGCAGCGGTCGCCAGCCTCGGTGGCCACGTGTAAGCCGGCGGGCAGTTCCGCATATCGGATCTTGACCATCAGCCGATCCTCACGTCCCCCAGCGCCAGGCCGCTCCCGACGCCCATCCCACAGACGGTGACGACGTTATCACGGTGGATAGCTGCAATCTCACCGAAATGGCAGTTTGCATTTTGCCTATTGCAGGTGGGTCGACGGGCGCCCGCCTGCGCTTTGCCGCGGCCAGCAGCGTTGTCCCTGGACAGGCGGCCCAGGCTACGCTCGCAGCAACAAATGTGCATGCTGGCCAACCCGCCAGCGGGCTCAGCGGCGGAGGAACCTGTGCGGCTTGTCAGCCCTGGTTATGCCACGCCGGCGGCGGTCGCCGCCACGGGCGCGGCGCCTGACGGCTGGCTGCGGCCGCGGTATGCCCTGCTGGCCGGGCTCGCTGGCGGACTGGCGCTGGCCGCGGCGTTCCCGCCGGTCGGCATCTGGCCACTGGCCGCGCTTGGCCCGGCCCTGCTGGCCATCGCCCTGCGGCAGCAGCGAGCCAGGACTGCGCTTGGCGCCGGCCTCGTGTTCGGCCTGGCATTCTTCTTCCCGCTGCTGATCTGGCTGGTCAACGTCGCGTGGTACGCCTGGACCGCTCTCGCGGTGGCCGAGTCGGTGGTCTTCGCAGTCCTGTGCCTCGGCCAGTGGCTGCTGCTACGGCTGCGCGCCTGGCCGCTGGCGGTCGCGGCGTGGTGGGTGACCGCGGAGGCCGTGCGGAGCCGGTGGCCCTACGCCTTTCCCTGGGGGCGCCTGGCGATGAGCCAGTCCACGGCGCCGACAGCGAAGTGGGTGGCGTTCGGCGGGCCGGTCCTGCTCACCTTCCTCCTTGCCCTGACCGGCGCGTGCCTGGCCTGGTTCATCCTGAGCCTCCGTCGCAGGCCGGCCGCGCGGAGGGGGGCGCCCGGCCCGCTGTGCCCGGCCTGATCGCGCCGCTGATGGCACTGGTCGCGAGCGCGGGCGTCACGGTCAGCGGCGCGCTCGTGCCGGCCAGCCAGGGTGTCCCGGCGGGCCGCCAGCACTCCGCGATCGTGGCCGCGATCCAGGGCAACGTGCCGCATACCAAGAACCTGCCTGACCTGCTGCGTGCGACGACCGTGACCGAGAACCACGCGGCCGCCACCGGCCGGCTCGCGGCCAAGGTCCGGCAGGGCGCGGCACCCGCGCCGGACGTGGTCATCTGGCCGGAGAACTCGACCGACGAGGACCCGCGGTTCGATTCGTACATCTTCAACGTGATCTCCGGCGCGGTGACCACGATCAAGCGGCCGGTCCTGGTCGGCGCCGTGCTCCAGGACCCGGAACGCAACACCGGTGCGCTCTGGCTGCCCGGCCGGGGACCGGTTGCCTACTACGTCAAGCGCCAGCTTGTCCCGTTCGGTGAGTACATCCCGTTGCGCGGCCTGATCGACAAGGTCACGTCGCTGCCGTCGCTGGTGCCGGTCAACTTCACGCCCGGTCACCGGCCGGTGGTCTTCCACATCGGCAAGATCCGGCTCGGCGACGTCATCTGCTACGAGATCGGATTCGACGACCAGGTCTCGTCCGAGGTCGCGGCCGGAGCCAACCTGATGACGATGCAGACCAACGACGCCGACTTCGAGCTCGACGGTCAGACCGGGGAGACGGCTCAGCAGCTGGCGATGGCGCGGATGCGAGCGATCGAGTACGACCGCTCGGTCGTGGTGGCATCGACGACAGGTGTCAGCGCGATCATCGGACCGGATGGCTCCCTGATCGCGCACACGGGCATCTGGCAGCAGGCCGAGATCGAAGCCCCGGTCCCGCTGGTCAGCAGCGCCACGCTGGCGCTGCGGCTCGGCGGCTGGCCGGAGATCTTCTTCACCGTCGCGACGGCCCTAGCCCTGATCCTGGCGGCTGGCCAGGCCCTCGGGCAGCGCCGCCGGGTCCGCGCGAGCCCGGCCGACCCTGCCAGCCGTGCCGGTACTGGCAGCCAGGCAGCAGAATAGGTCCGTGTCACAGCAGGTACTTGCGGCCTGCACGTAGAGACCATTTTCAATTCCGCTACCGCTTGCGGCAGTAATAGCGGTCGGTCTGAGTCTTGCGCTTGAACCCGTAGAGCGGCGACTTGTCATGGAGGCAGTAGGCGACGCGCAGTAGCTCGTGCTGGCCACCCGCCCACTGCTCGTGCTGCGTTCCTGCATTACTTTCGTACGGCGCTGAACCGACCGCCGATGTGTAGAGTTCGCGGGAGTCGCGGAGACGAATATGGCGAAGTCGATTCTGGTCACTATCGTGGGCTTGGTCATGGTTTTGACCTGCATCAAGCTCTGGTCGTCCGCCTCGTTCCACGCCCGGCAGTGGGAAGACCAGGCGCATAGGCGATTCGGCCCGAAAACCCCTGGCAGGACCAAGACCGCGATGCGTGGTGTGCTAGCCGGGGTTATGCTCGTCGGCGCGGTCTTGATCTACGCCGGGCTGTGGCAATTTGCGCATTGACCGCCGCCGGGCTGATCCCCGACCCTTACGGTCAGCATCTGACGCTGCGCGCCCGTAGGAGCGCCCTGGCAGACCCCAGATACGCTGAGGCTTCATGGAGGGTCGCCCCGAAGCTCTGACCGGGGCTGAAAGGTCCCATAGCGTCGTGTCGTTCTGGCGCGGTTTCCGGCAGCCGGCTCGGTACGCGGTGCTCGCCGCCGGGGCCGTCCCGGTCCTGGCCTTCCCCGCCCCGAACCTGGAGTTCCTGGCCTGGGCCGGGCTGGTGCCCGGCCTGGCGCTCATGCGCAGCGCCCCGACGAAGCGCGAAGGCTGGATCCGCGGCTGGTGGTTCGGTATCGGCTACCTGCTCGCGGCGATGTACTGGCTCACGCCGAACATCGGCCCGGCCCTGCTGCTGGTGGCGGTCGTCTTCGGCTTCCTCTGGAGCGCCGTCGGCCTCGCCGTCTGGTCGCTGCTCCGGCCGCCTGTCACGCCCCTCCGCACGCTCACGGCCCTTGTCGTCGTGCCGAGTTGCTGGCTCGTGACCGAATGGATCCGGTCATGGCAGGCGATCGGCGGGCCCTGGGCGGTGCTCGGCGCCAGCCAGTGGCAGCATCCCGCCATGCTCGCGCTCGCCGCGGTCGGCGGCGTCTGGCTGGTCACGTTCGCCATGGTGGCGGCCGGTACCGGGCTGACCGCGGCGCTCGTGGCGTCCGGGACCCTCGCCCGGCTCACAGGCGTCGCCGGGGCGCTCGTCGCGCTCGCTGCCGGTCCGGTCGCGTTCGCCCTGACCGCGCCCGCCCCGGCAACCAGGACCGTGACCGTCGCGCTTGTCCAGCCAGGCCCGACAAATAGCCCTGCCGCCCGGCTGCACGCCAGCGAACGGCTGACCGCCGGCGCCGCGGGACGGGCCGGCTTGTTCGTGTGGGGCGAGAGCAGCGTCGGCTACGACCTCGCCAGCCACGCCGGCTACCGGGCAGCCCTCGAGCAGCTGGCGAGGAGCTCTGGCGCCGAGATCCTCGTCGATCAGGACGCGCGCGACCCGGCGGGCGCGACGTCCAAGCAGGCGACGCTCGTCAGCGCGACCGGCCTGGGCGCGAGCTACATCAAGACCAGGCTGGTGCCGTTCGGCGAGTACATCCCGTTCCGGACCGCGCTCGGCTGGCTCACCAAGGTCAGCCGGGCGGCGCCCACGAACGTCAAGCCGGGAACCGGGGCGCACGTGCTGCGCGCCACCTTGCCGGATGGCCGGCCGCTCACGTTCGGCGCGCTGATCTGCTTCGAGTCGGCGTTCCCCGACATGTCCAGGGTGGACACTGACCACGGCGCCCAGGTGATCATCTACCAGACGTCGGACACCACGTTCCAGGCGAGCTGGGCGCCCGAGCAGCACGCCGCGCTGAGCGCGACTCGGGCGGCCGAGACCGGTCGGCCTGTCGTCCAGGCAGCCCTGACCGGGGACTCCGCGGCATTCGATGCCCGTGGCCGCACCCTGGCCTGGGCGGGTACGAGCTTCCGCGGCGTGGTCATCGTCCGGCTGGCCCTGCCTCCGGCCTCGGCCAGGACGCTCTACGACCGGCTGGGCGACTACGTGCCGTGGACGGCGGTCGGGATCGCAGCACTGGCGGCCCTGGCCGGTCTCGCGCGGCGCGCGTCGGAGCGCCGCCGGGGCAGGCGAACTGCAGCCGACCAGCAGGGCGAGCTGCTCCGCGACAGCCGCTGACGAGCCGGCCGCCGTAGGCCCGGCGGGGCGACAAAGGTGCCAATGCTGCCCGTAGAGGGGCAGCATTGGCACCGCCAGGCCCTTTCCGGTAGGCCGCGACCCGCTCTCATCCCGGTTCCGGTTGCTCACGGTTCTATTCCAATCACCCGTAGATAGTGACAAGGGTCATATCTGGATGGAGGGCTCGAAGATCAGGCGTTAAACCCACTGATCGTCACCGGGGAGCCAGCTAAGCCGGACCGGCTCCCGCCCCCTGGCCTCGCGCCGGCGAGTACGACTGAGCCGGGCATGGCCCGCCCTGCCCCCGCGGCGCACGCGGTTCGCGCGTGCGCGAGCCCGCAGGCACCTGCCCGCGAGCTCGAGCCTGGACCTGGCCTGTGCCCGGACGGGTGGCGCGGACAAGCCGAAAGGGAACCCCGATGCTTCGCCTTGCTCGCCGGGCCGATCGCGTGCGGCCGACAGGCACGGCCCTGGCGGCGGTAGCCCGCGCCTGGATCGTCGGGCCGGTGGCCCGCCGCCAGAAAACCCTGCTGCTCGCCGGCACCAGCCTCGCGCTGCTCGGCGTGGGTTCCGCTAGCGCCGCGACGTCCACCGGCAGCGCACCGCTGGCCGTCGGCACCGCAACGGCGCGGCTCGCCAAGGTGACCGGGGCCCCGAGGCCTCGCCTTGTCGGCGGGCACGTGGTGTTCACGGCTGACCTGCATCGACGGGCGGCACCGCACCACGCGTCGACGCCGTCGAGCAAGCCCGCTGTGCAGGTGGCCAGCGTCAACTCGTGGGACCAGGTCAGCGCGGCCTTCAGCGGGCAGGGCATTCCGGCGGAGGCTGCTCAGCTCACGCCGGCGGGCATCGAGCGGCCCGCAGGGCTGGATGCCCATCTCCGGGGCGCAGTACGCCAACGCCACCACGATCGTCCAGCAGGTCCTGGCACGGAAGATGGGCGTCCGCTCGGCAGTGATCGCCATCGCAACGGCGATGCAGGAATCGCGCCTGCTGAACCTCGGCTATGGCGACGCCGACTCGCTCGGGCTGTTCCAGCAGCGACCGTCGGCGGGCCGGGGGACGGCGGAGCAGCTCATGGACCCCGGCTACGCGGCCAATGCTTTCCTGACCGCGCTGCAGCGGCACCAGCAGGCTGATCCCGGCTGGGCTACCCAGCCGCTGTGGGCCACCTCTCAGGCGGTCCAGGCCTCCGGCTTCCCGTCCGCGTACGCCCGGTGGGAAGCCCAGGCCGCCGGCATGGTGAAGGAGATCGCGACTGGCCTTATGTAGCCACCCGCGCAGCACAGCCTCCGGCCCGGCACTGTCTTCTCTCCTCTCCTCTTGGACAGGCCGGCCGGACCGCCAGGCCGCCAGGCTCTCACCCCCCGATTGGTCTGGCCGGCCGGCTCCGGCGCCCCGCCCTTCCCCCGGGGGCGGGGCGCCGTCGTCTGCCGACCAGGGCAGCGCGCATCGGGCCGTGACCGAGTCTGGTCCCGGTCATGACCTCGCATGGGGTAGAAACAGTGACCATGACGCCGTTCCTCACCGACGCCGGCTACTGGGCGCTCATCGTCTTCGCGTTCGTCCAGGCGTGCTGCATCCCGATCTCGTCCGAGATCACCTTCGGGTTCGCTGGCGTGCTGGCCTATGAGGGCCATCTCAGCCTCGTGCTCGTGATCGTTATCGGCACGCTGGCCGAGCTCGCCGGGTCGTCGGCTGCGTACGGCCTCGGCCGGCTGGGCGGCCGCCACACCGTCGAGCGGTATCGCCGGTACCTCCTGATGACCAGGAAGGACGTCGAGCGGGTCGAGCGGTTCTTCGACCGGCGAGGCGCCTGGGCCGTGGCTGTCGCCCGGGTCATCCCGCTCGTGCGGGCCTTCGCCGGCCTGGTGGCTGGCTTCCTGGAGGTGCCGGTACTCGCGTTCGAGGCCTTCAACCTGGCCGGAACTGTCGTCTGGGCCACCGCGCTCTCGCTAATCGGCTACTCGCTAGGCAGCGAGTGGGACCGGGCCGCCAAGAGCTTAACAAAGCCACCGACGTTCTGTCCGCGATCGTCGTGCTGCTGCTGGTCGGCCTCATCGTGCACAAGTGGCTGCAGATCCGGCACGAGCGGCAGGCTGACGCGACCGCCACTCCGGGAGGCCAGGGGCCGGAAGAGTCGCCCGACGATGCGCAGCCCGGCCACGGCCGGCTGGCCAGGCACCGCACCACGGCACGCCGTCCGGCCCGCAGGCCCGGCACCGCGCGCCCAGCCATCGCCGGCGTGGCTAAGCCAGCCCACCAGCCGACGGGCAGCCGGCACAGGCTGCGGCCGGCGAGCCGGCCTGGCATCACACCGCCGTCGTTTACGAGGTCTACCTGCGCAGCTTCGCCGACGGCAACGGCGACGGCGTCGGCGACATCGCCGGGGTCCGCGCTCGGCTGCCCTACCTGCGCGACCTCGGCGTAGACGCGATCTGGCTGACACCCTGGTATCGGTCGCCGATGGCCGATGGCGGCTACGACGTCGCTGACTACCGTGATATCGATCCGCTGTTCGGCACCCTGGCTGACGCCGAGGCGCTCATCGCCGAGGCCCACGAGCACGATCTGCGGCTCATTGTCGACATCGTGCCCAATCACTGCTCCAGCCAGCACCCCTGGTTTGCGGCCGCGCTCGCGGCCAGGCCCGGCTCGGCCGAGCGGGCCCGGTTCTGGTTCCGGCCCGGTCGCGGTGCCGCTGGCGAGCTACCGCCCAATGACTGGCAGTCCATGTTCGGGGGACCGGCGTGGACCCGGGTCACCGGGCCAGACGGCAGGCCAGGCGAGTGGTACCTGCATCTGTATGCGGCCGAGCAGCCCGACCTGAACTGGGACAACCCGGAGGTCCGCGCCGAGTTCGAGGACATCCTGCGGTTCTGGCTCGACCGCGGCGTCGACGGATTCCGGATCGACGTGGCCGACTTTCTCGTCAAGGACCCGGAACTGCCCGACGCGGCCGGGCTGCCTCCTGGTGCCCGCCGGCCGTGGGAAGACCAGGACGGCCTGCACGATCTGTACCGGAGCTGGCGGCGGCTGATCGACTCCTATCCCGGCGACCGCGTGTTCATCGGCGAACTCTGGATCAGCCCGCTGGACCGGCTGCGGCCCTATCTGCTCGGCGATCAGCTGCATACGGCGTTCAACTTCGGCTTCCTCACCGCGCCGTGGGAGCCCGGCGCACTCCGCGGCGTCGTCGACACCACTCTCGGCAGTATCGGCGCGGCCGCGCCCTGGGTGCTGTCCAACCACGACGTGACCCGCCACGTGACGAGGTACGGGCGGGCCGAAACCGCCCGGGTGTGGATGGCGACCGAGCAGGTCACCACCAACCTGGCGCTCGGAACCCGCCGGGCAAGAGCCGCGCTGCTGCTGTCGCTCGCGCTGCCCGGCAGCTCGTACCTGTACCAGGGCGAGGAACTCGGTCTGTGGGAGGTCGAGGACATTCCCGACCACCTCATCGCGGACCCGATCTACGAGCGCACCGGTCACCTTGTCCGCGGCCGCGACGGCTGCCGCGTCCCGCTACCATGGCACGCGCTGGCGCCGGGCTTCGGCTTCGGCCCGCCGGGCGGCGCGCACCCGTGGCTGCCACAGCCAGCGGGGTGGCGGCGGCTCGCGGCAGACGCGCAGGCCTCCGACCCGGACTCGATGCTGGCGCTCTACCGGTCTGCGCTGCGCGCCCGCGCAGGTCGGCCCGGCCTCGCCAACGACAGCCTCATCTGGCTCGACTTCCCCGACGGCGTGCTGGCCTTCCGCCGGGCCCGCGGCTTCGTGTGCGTCGTCAACCTCACCGCCGAGCCCGTGCCGCTGCCGCCGCACGACGAGCTCGTCCTCGCTAGCGGGCCGCTCGACGGCCCGCTCCTGCCCGCCGACACCGCAGCGTGGCTGACCACCCGCGACGGCTGAGCCAGCCTTGCGCCAGCCGGGACGCTGGGTGCAGCTGAGGGCTCAGCCGATCAGCGCCTGGTACACGAGCTGGCGCAGCTGGGACCGGATCGGATACGTGCTAGACGGCATCAGCTGAGTGAAGAAGGTCGCGGTGACCTGCTCGACCGGGTCTACCCAGAAGGCGGTGGAGGCCGCGCCGCCCCAGTAGAACTCGCTCGCCGAGCGGACTGTCTTGGTGGCCACCGCGTCGATGACAACCGCGAAGCCCAGGCCGAAGCCAACCCCGGCGTACGACGACTCCGAGTACAGCGGCCGGCCGAACGTCTCCAGGTCGGCACCACCGGGCAGGTGGTTGCTCGCCATGTAGGCGACCGTCCGGGGGCTGAGCAGGCGGACCCCGTCCAGTTCGCCGGCCGGGCTGTCCGGCCGGTGCAGCAGCATCTGGGTGAACCGGTTGTAGTCCGCTGCCGTCGACACCAGGCCGCCGCCGCCGCTGAGGTAGGCGGGCTCGCGCAGCGCGGCGTTGCCCATGGCGTCGAGTCGGACCGGCGGGCCGTCGTCCGGGTTCCGGTTGTAGAGGGCGGCCAGCCGCGGCGCGTCCTGCGGGCCGGCCCAGAACGCGGTGTCCGTCATGCCGAGCGGCTGCAGGATCCGGGTCGCGAAGAACTCATCCAGCCGTTGCCCCGACACGACCTCGACGACGCGGCCGAGCACGTCCGTCGCGACCGAGTAGCTCCACTCACTGCCCGGCTGGAACAGCAGCGGCATATCGGCGAACAGATCGCACACGGTAGCCAGGTCGGCGCCGCGCGGCGAGCCCCACTCAAACCCCCGCGCCCGGTAGATCGCGTCGACCGGGTGGTTGCGCACGAAACCGTAGGTCAGGCCGGAGGTGTGGCTGAGCAGATGCCAGATCCGGATCGGCTCGGTGGCGGCCACGGTGTCATAGCGGATGTCGCTTCCCCGGACGAACACCTGCATGTCACGGAAGGCGGGGATGTACCAGTGGACCGGGTCGGTCAGCTCAAAGCCGCCCTCCTCGTACAGCATCATCGCCGCGACTGAGGTGATGGGCTTCGTCATGGAGTAGATCCGCCATAGCGTGTCCGGCTCGACAGGCAGGCCGGCCTCGAGATCGCGCTGCCCGTACGCAGCCACGTGCGCCACCTTGCCGTGGCGCGAGACGGTGAGCTGCCAGCCCGCCAGTTTCTGCTCGTCCACGTACCGGGCGAAATGCCGGTCGATCCACTCGAGCCGGGTCTTGTCGAAACCGACCTCGGCCGGATCCACTTCGGCCTGCAGTCCGCCCATCCGTCTGGCCTCCTGATAGTTGACGCTCTGCAAGCATCCTGCCAACGGTTCCGGTCCCGGGTCCATACCGAGACGGGAACGGGCCGGTTCGGCAGCGCGGCCGCAGTCAGGACTCGCGGCCGCGGGTGCGGCTACATTCTCCAGCAGACGCCGAGAGCCCATCCAGGAGGCGACGATGACCAGCGCTCCAGCCCTCGTCCCGGCCGACTTCGCCGCAGACTGGCTCGGCCAGCGGGTCGTGTTCGCCGACGGCGCGCTGAGCCGGCTGCCGGATGAGGCCGGCCGGCTCGGCGCCGAGCGCGCGCTGCTGATCGCGGGACGCCACGGCGGCCTCGGCGACCGCGCTGCCGCCCTGCTCGGCGGCCGGGTCGCGGCCCGGCTGACTGAGCTGCGCCAGCACGTGCCGGCCGAACTGGCGGACGCGGCCGTCGCCCAGGCTCGGGGAGTCGGCGCAGACACGATCGTCAGCGTCGGCGGCGGCAGCGCCACCGGCATGGCAAAGGTCTGCGCGCTGGAGCTGGGGCTGCCCGTGCTCGCGGTGCCGACAACGTACGCCGGGTCGGAGATGACGCCCGTCTGGGGCCGGACCGACGGCGCGATCAAGCGCACCGGGCGCGACCCGCGGGTGCTGCCCCGCGCTGTTCTCTATGACCCGTCATTGCTCGCTGCCGCGCCCGCGTCGCTGACCGGCCCGAGCGGCATGAACGCGCTCGCGCACTGCGTCGAGGCGCTGTATGCCCCGGCCGCCGACCCGCTGACAAGTCTGTCTGCGGCGGAGGGCGCGCGGCTGATCGCCACCTGGCTGACGGCCGCCTACGCCGGCAGCGGGAGGAGCCGGGAGGGCGTCCCTCCGAGTCAGCACGCCGACGCCGAGGCGACGCGCGCGCTGCTGTGGGCGGCCTGCCTGGCCGGCCGCGCCTACGGCACGTCCGGCGGGTCGCTGCACCACGCGCTGTGTCACCTGCTCGGCGGGTTCGCCGGCCTGCCGCACGCAGAAACGCATGCCGTCGTGCTGCCGCACGTGGTGCAGTTCCTCGCCCCCGCGCTCGGCACAGTCCGCGGGAGCCCTGCGCCGGTGTCGTTTCCCCTCGGCGTGCTGGCCGACGCCCTCGACGCCGAACCGCACGACGTGCCGGGCGCGATCTGGGACCTCGGCGCAGCGGTAGGCACGCCCGTCGGACTCCGTGCGCTTGGGCTCGCCGAGGCCGACCTGCCCACGGTGGCCGCGGCGCTTGCCGACCGCAACCCGCCGAGCCCGCGACCGGTATCGCCGCAGGACGCGCTGGCACTGGTCACCGCGGCCTGGCTCGGCGAGCGGCCCGCTCCGGCCGGCTCGCACGGCGTCCGCGCCGTCCCGGCCACCTCGATGCGACGCGAAAGTGACACCCACGACGCACTCAGGGGCTCGCTGACACCGTCGCATCCCACCGAGGACGCGGCGGGCAGCGAGCCGATGTCCGCGGACGAGCTCACCCTCGCTGTCATCCAGCGGCTGGACGCCACTCCCGACCCGCGGCTCCGCGAGGTCATGACGGCGCTGATCCGGCACCTGCACGGGTTTGTCAGCGACGTCCGGCTGACCCTGGACGAGTGGCTGGCTGCCATCCGGTTCCTCACCGCGACCGGCCAGATCTCCGACGACCGCCGGCAGGAGTTCATCCTGTTGTCCGACACCCTCGGCGTCTCCATGCTGGTCGACCTGCTGGCCGAGCCGGCCAGCGCCGGCGCGGCGGGGTTCGCCACCGAGTCGACCGTGCTCGGCCCGTTCTACGCGGCGGGCAGCCCGGAGCGGGCGTACGGCGCGTCCATCGTCGAGCGGCCATCGGGCGAGCTGGCCTGGTATACCGGCCGTGTCACCGATACCGACGGCAAGCCGATCGAGGGTGCCACGCTGGACGTCTGGCAGAACGCCGACGACATGCTGTATGCCGTGCAGAACCCGGACGCGCCGCCGGACAACCTGCGCGGTGTTTTCCGCACGCGCTCCGACGGAAGTTTCGCGTTCCTGGGGGTCCGGCCGACCGACTATCCGATCCCGGCGGACGGCCCGGTCGGGCAGCTGCTCTCCCGGACCGGGCGGCACCCATGGCGGCCGGCGCACATCCACGTGATTGTCGGCGCGCCCGGTTACCAGAGCGTGGCGACGCACATCTTCGACGCGGGCAGCAAGTACCTGACCAGCGACGCGGTGTTCGCGGTCAAGGCCAGCCTGGTCCGCACGTTCGAGCGGCACGAGCCCGGCGCGAAGGCCGCTCCCGACGGCGTCCCGGCCGGCGAGGCCTGGTACTCGCTGCAGCACGAATTCCGGCTGAGCCGGGCGGCCACGTGACGCCGCGCGGCTCAGCCGGAAATCACTCGGCTCGCAGCGCCGCGGCAGTACGCGACCGCGCCGCCCAGCTGGCCGGGAGCAACGCCCGGCCGCGCCGATGACCAGCGCCGACATCCCGAGCAGCACGATCTCGGCCGGCCGGTAGACGTCCTGGAAGCTGGCCGGTAGGCCCGTGTACGCCGCTCTCGCCATCGCGTCGGCAGTCGCCGTCCGCACCACCATGGCGACCGGGATCGCGATGACAGCCGCGACGACGGCCGGGGCAACCACCCAGCACATGACCATGGCAATTGTCTGTCGCGGCGTCATCCCGAAGCGACCCTGATCTGGGCGCTGCCTGGCCTAACTGGACGGCGACGGTGACGCCGCGCTCCAGGTGCGGCGCCGCACCTCATAGAGCAGGACGCCGGCGGCTACTGCGAGATTGAGCGACTCGGCCGTGCCGGTCATCGGGATCGACAGCTGCAGGCCAGCGCCGGCGAGGAGGTCGGCCGGCAGGCCGGTGCCCTCGCTGCCGAACAGCAGCGCGAGCGGCATTGGCCAAGCCGCGTCCCAGCACGACAGCGCCGCCTGCCCCGACGTTGCCGCCACCGTCACCCCGGCAGCAGCAGCCCAGGCCAGGAATTCGGCGCCTGACTCCGCCACCGCAACCGGCACAGAGAACAGTGCGCCCATGCTCGCTTTGACGGCCACCGGATCGTACGGATCGGCTGACGGCCCGATGAGAATGACAGCCGAAGCGCCCGCGGCACTCGCGGTGCGGATGATCGTGCCCACGTTGCCCGGGTTGCCAGGCTCGTGCAGCGCGGCGAACAAGCCTCCCTCAGGCACGGCGAGATCGCCAACCCGCGCCGGCGCGGCGCGGACGATCGCAGCCAGCCCGGCCGGGCCGTCGCGGTCGCAGATCCTGCCGAACAGTTCACCGGTCAGCCGGGCCACCCGCACACCGCCCGCCTCCTGGGCGTCCACCATGTCGAGCGCGCCGCGGTGATGCAGCAAATCCGGCGCGACGAGCACCACCTCGATGTCGGCGCCAGCCTCAATGGCCTGCCACACCGGCTGGATGCCGTGCACCACGAAGGCCGACTCCCGCCGCCGGTACTTGCGGTCAGCCAGTGCTCGCACGCGCTTGACCAGCGGGTTCGCGGCGCTGCTGATCAACTCGGTCATCGCGATGCGAGCCTACTCGCGGGTGTCACGCAAAGGTCACACCTGGCGAGTTGAGTCGGACCATGACGACAACGACGCAGGGCCCCTTGCCCGCTTCCGACATCGCCGTCCCCTTGCGCACCGACGGGGACGTGCTCCGCCGCATCGACCTGCTCATTGATCAGGACGCACGCCAGCTGCGCAGCATCTGGCTGCTGTTTGTGTCCGCGAGCGGCGTGCAGCTTCCGGTTGTGGTCCCGATCGATGGCGTGCCCGAATACCCCGACCTGACAACGGCCAGAAGCTTGTGCTGGGTGGTCGCGGAGGCGCTGCGCGAGAACGTCCCTGGCGGCTACGCGGTCGTCGTGCTGACCCGGCCCGGGGCCAGCGCCGCCGACGACGCCGACCGGGACTGGGCGGCCACCTTGCACCGGGCCGCGTGCGATCGTGGCGCTTCCCTCCGCATGGTGTGCCTGGCGACACCGTCCGGGGTGTGCCGCCTGCGCGCGACGCCGGGTGAACGCGAGCCGGACAACGGCCGGCGCCTATAGTGACCGCACGGCGGCGACCTGAGCGCGAGGGGCGGCGGATGGGCGCGGAGAGCGACCGGGTGGCGGGCTTCGGGCGGCTCGAAGACGGGCTGCGCCGGGCCGGCGACTGGTACCGGTGGGGGCCGTATGTCAGCGAGCGGCAGTGGGGCACAGTTCGCGAAGACTACAGCGCCGACGGCGAGGCGTGGGATTACCTGCCGCACGATCATGCCCGCTCTCGCGCCTACCGCTGGGGTGAGGACGGCCTGGCCGGATTCTGCGACATCGAGCAGCGACTCTGCCTGGGCCTGGCGCTGTGGAACGGCGCGGATCCGATCCTCAAAGAGCGGTTGTTCGGCCTCACCGGCTCTCAGGGCAACCACGGCGAGGACGTCAAGGAGTACTGGTGGTACCTCGACGCCGTACCCAGTCACATCTGGAACCGCTGGCGCTACCACTACCCGCAGCGGGCCTTTCCGTACGAGGACCTGATCGAGCGGAACGCCAGCCGCGACCGGCAGCAACCGGAGTACGAACTGGCTGACACCGGGGCGTTTGACGACGGCCGGTACTGGATCACCGAAGTCCAGTACGCCAAAGCGGCGCCCGACGACATCCTCATGTCCATCGAGATCACCAACGCCGGGCCAGACGACGCGGAGTTGCACGTGCTGCCGACCGCCTGGTTCCGTAACACCTGGTCATGGGAAACCGACCCGGCCCGGCCGGCAATCGTGGCGGCCGGGTCTGGCCGCGCGACACTCGACCATCCGCTGGCCGGCACCATGGAACTGCTAGCCGGGCCCGGTCCGGACGGCCGGGTGCCGGCAGCGCTGTTCTGCGAGAACGAAACCAACGTCGCGCGGCTCTACGGCTCACCCGCGACGACCCCGTTCCCCAAGGACGGGATCAATGATCACATCGTCAGCGGCGCGGCAACGGTCAGCCCGGACGGACGCGGGACGAAATGCGCCTTCTGGTACCGGCTCGCAGTGCCCGGTCACGGCTCCGCGCACCTGCGGATCCGGCTGCGGCCGGTGCAGGAGGGCCCGCAGCGCGACGCGCTCGGGCCGGAGTACGCCGCGCTGATCGAGCAGCGGCGGGCCGAGGCCGACGAGTTTTACGCGGAGCTGACGCCGTCGATAGCCAGCGCCGACGAGGCCGTGGTGATGCGTCAGGCGTTCGGCGGCCTGCTGTGGAGCAAGCAGCTGTACTACTACGACGTCGGCCGCTGGCTCGACGGCGACCCGGGGCAGCCAGCCCCGCCCGCGGGCCGCCTCACGGGCCGCAACTCCCGGTGGCGCAGCTTCGACGCGTTCGACATCATGTCGATGCCCGACAAGTGGGAGTACCCCTGGTTCGCGGCATGGGACCTGGCGTTTCACTGCGTGGCACTGGCGCACGTCGATCCGGCGTTCGCCAAGTACCAGCTGGTCCTGCTGTGCCGGGAGTGGTTCCAGCATCCCGGCGGCGCGCTGCCCGCGTATGAGTGGGACTTCTCCGACGTCAACCCGCCGGTACAGGCGTGGGCGGCGCTCGAGGTGTTCGCCGTCGACGGCGGCCGGGACGTCCACTTCCTCAGCCGGGTGTTCGACAAGCTGCTCGTCAACTTCACCTGGTGGGTCAACCGGGAAGACACCGAGGGCAACAACCTGTTCGAGGGTGGCTTCCTCGGCCTGGACAACATCGGCCCGATCGACCGGTCACATCTGCCAGTCGGCGGGATCCTTGAGCAGGCCGACGCCACGGGGTGGATGGCGTTCTACGCGCTGTCGATGGCCACGATCGCGCAGATACTGCACCACACGGGACAACGGCCGGGGACGGACCTGACGCTCAAGTTCGTCGAGCACTTCGCCGCGATCAAGCAGGCGCTGGATAACCGCGGGCTATGGGACGAGACAGACGGGCTCTACTACGACCGGCTGATCACGCCGGGCGGTGACCGCGTCGAGGTGAGAGTGCGGTCGATAGTGGCGATTCTGCCCGCGCTCGCCCTCAGCGTTGTCGGCCAGGAGACTGTTGACCTTGCGCAGGTCGTCGGCAAGCGCTTCGCCACCCTGCTGGCCGGAGCCGGCCGGGACGACGGAGCCGGACTGCTCCGCGGCGTGCAAGCCGACCGGATGCTGCTGCTCACGCTGACCGGGCCGGACCGGCTGCGGCGGCTCCTGCGGGTGCTGTTCGACGAGACCGAGTTCCTGTCGCCGCACGGCCTGCGGGCTCTGTCGGCCTGGCACCGCGAGCATTCGTACACGATCGACGTCGAGGGCTACCAGGCGACCATCGACTACGAGCCGGCCGAGTCCACGACACCGCTGTTCGGCGGCAACTCCAACTGGCGCGGGCCCGTCTGGTTCCCGGTGAACTACCTCGTCATCAGCGCACTGCAGCGCTATCACCAGTTCTTCGGGGACGAGTTCACCGTGGAGTACCCGACTGGATCGGGTCGGCAGCAGTCGCTGGGCGAGGTGGCCGCCGACCTTCAGGACCGGCTGATCTCCCTGTTCACGGTCGGCGCCGATGGGCGCCGGGCGTGCCTGGGCGCCGCCCCGCTGCTGCGCGACGATCCGGCATGGCGCGACAACCTGGTGTTCAGCGAGTACTTCCATGGCGACACCGGAGCGGGCCTCGGCGCATCTCATCAGACCGGCTGGACCGGCCTGATCGCCGACGTCATCCGCCGCCGGCACGGCATGGTGCCGTCGCTGGGGGCTGCGCTGCTTGCCGTGTTCGAGCGCACCTGAGCGCCACCGGATGCGCGGGCGCGACGGGCGCTGACGCCCGGCGGCGAGCCAGCAGCCCGCCAGGCTAGGGTCTGCTCTATGACGACACTTGACGGCGAGTACGAGCCGAGCCCGGCCCAGTGGGTGCGCGACCAGGTAGCGGAGTATGAAGCGTCGGGAGGGCAGCGCGCGAATACGCTGCGCGACACCGGTCTGCCGGTGGTCATCGTGACGTCGCGCGGTAACAAGAGCGGGAAGATCCGCAAGATGGCGCTCATGCGCGTCGAGCACGACGGCGAGTACGCGCTGGTCGCCTCGATGGGCGGCGCCCCGAGCCACCCGGTCTGGTACTACAACCTCACGGCGGACCCGGCCTCGGTACTGCTGCAGGACGGCCCGGAGCCGTTCCCTGTCGAGGTCCGCGAGCTCGACGGCGACGAACGGGCCCAGTGGTGGGAACGGGCCGTCGCCGCGTTCCCGCCGTACGCCCAGTATCAGCAAAAGACGCAGCGCACCATCCCGGTATTCCTGGCCACCAGGCGCGGCTGACGCGTCGCCGGTTACTGCGGGCGAGAGCCCGCGGATCCCCCCGCGATCTCGTACGACCACAACTCGCTGCTCACGGCCACCGGCCGCTGCTCGCCCGCGACCCCGTGGCCGTGACCGTGACCGTGACCTGAGCCGCCACCATGGCCGTGACCGGCGCCGAATGCGGACGAGGTCCGCCAGGCCTCGAACGAAGCCTCATCTCGCCACCGCGTCACGACCAGCCAGGTCAGCCGCTCGTCGGTTGGACGCAGCAGCTCAAAGCCCTCGAAGCCCTCCTGGCTGTCCACCGCGCCGGCCCGAGCGGCGAACCTCCGGGCCAGCTCGTCTCCGCCGTCGGCCGGCACCGTAATCGCGTTGATCTTGATAACCGTCACCTAATCACCTTGCCATCCCGCCGCCACTGGGAGTGCGCCGAGGCTGGCCTCAGGGGGCGCCCCATTGCGCCGCGACTGGCGTCCACCTCGTAGATGATCTCCAGCCCGTCGTCCTCATCCCACTGCTCACCGACCTTGGCGAAGCCATACTGCGATGCCAGATCGTAAGAGGCGGTGTTGCCAGGGCTGATCGTCACCCGGACTGTGTGTACTCCCGGCTCGCGCGCCGCGCGCTGGAGCAGAAGCTCCAGCGCGGCCCTGGCATAACCGCGCCGTCTATAGGCAGGGTCGACCGCGTAGCCGATCTCGACCATCCCCGATGTATCCGGAGGCCCGTGGTAGCCGGCCCTGCCGACAGCCATCTGGTTCTGTTCATCCCAGATGACGCCGGTTACCCATGTCGCGCTCTCGGGGGCGCGCACGACCTGCTCGCTGCGCATCTGCCACGTCCGCGTCCACTCGGGTCCGGTGAAGTAGGCGGTGAGAGGTACCGGGCTCGTCACGTTCGCTGCTGCCAGATCACCCCTGGCTAGGGCACGCAGCGCCGGCGCAGGCAGATGCACGATGCGCACGATGTGCGGGAGACGTGGCCCGGCGGTCGGCACACAATCACCCTACGGCTGTCCGCATGCCCGGCCGTGTCCAGTACTGCCTGGCCCGTTCGTCGTCTGGGCGAGGACGTCCAAGCGAGGAGGCGCACGATGAGCGGTCCGCGGATCGTATCGGCCGATGAGTGGATCGCCGAGCGTAAGGAAGTGCTGGCGGCAGAGGAGCAGGCATTCACGGCACTGGCTAACGTCCGCGATCGACGACGGGAACTGCCGGCGGTCAGAGTGGAGAAGGAATACCTGTTCGACGGGCCAGCGGGGACAGCGAGCCTACTGGACATGTTCGAGGGCCGGCTCCAGCTCATCGTCCAGCACTTCATGTTCGACCCGGCCTGGGATGAGGGCTGCCCGGTCTGCTCCTACCAGGCCGACAACGTCGGCAACCTCGAGCACTTGCACGCCCGCAACACCACGTTCGCAGCAGTGTCGCGGGCGCCGATCCGCACGATCGAGTTGTTCCGGCAGCGGATGGGCTGGTCGTTCCCGTGGTACTCGTCGCTGGGCAGCGACTTCAACTACGACTTCCATGTCACGCACGACGAGAATGTCGGTCCCATCGAGTGGAACTTCAGGACCAAGCAGGAACTGATCGACAATGGACAGGCGTGGGCCACCCGGCCCGGCGAGCAGGGCGGCGTCAGCGTCTTCTACCGCGATGGCGACAGCATCCTGCGCACCTACACCGGCTACACCGTGGCCGGGCTGCTCTGCGCCACCGACCAGTATCTGGACCTCACCCCGCTCGGCCGCCAGGACGAGAGCGTGGAGCTGCGGCACCACGACCGGTACGCCGGTGAAGGGTCCTAGCCGGAGGGTGGCTTCGACTCCCCGCCGGCCCAGCACTTAGCGTGGGATGGTGCAGAGCACACCGGAACTGGTTCCCCGGCCAGCCCTGGTAAAGGCTGTGCCGTGGTGGGGGGTCGTCTCCTCGCTGGTCGCCCCCCTCATTCTCATCAGCGGCTGGGCCATCGCCGCCGACCTGCAGCCGCACCCGTTTGACGAGGTGCGGCGGTCGATCAGCGCCCTCGGCGCCGATGGGATGCCGTACCGATGGGTCATCGCCCTCGCGCTGCTCGGGGTCGGTATCTGCAACGTCATCACCGGCCTCGCCCTGCGCCCGGCTGCTGAACCAGGGCGGATCTTGCTGATGATCGGCGGGATCTCCAGCATGCTCATCGGGCTGAATCCGCAGGGCGCGCACAGCGGCTCGCTGCCGCACGAGGCGTTTTCCCTGATTGGCGTCGTTGTCATGACACTCTGGCCACTCGCCGCGATTCGGCGAGATCCGGGCGCCCCGTTCGGGCTGCGGCCGCCCGCGGCTTACGCGACGACTGCCGTCACGCTGGTCGTCCTGCTGTGGTTCACGATCGAGCTGTTCAACGGCGCGCAGCTCGGGCTCGCCGAGCGGACAGTGACCGCAGACCAGTCGATCTGGCCGCTGGTCGTCGTCGTGTCCGTGCTAGCCACGAGCAAGCGGTCGTCGCTCATCGCCGCGCAGGAAGCAGCCGTGCGATCCGGGTGAGGCTCGCGTTACCGACTGCCAGGCGCCGTCACGAAGTCGATCAGCTCCTCGACCCGGCCCAGGAAAGCCGGCTCGAGGTCGGCGTAGGAGCGAACCCGGCCGAGAATCTTGCGCCACGCAGCCGCGGTGTCAGGCGGCCAGCCAAGGGCCGAGAGCGCGCCGTCCTTCCAGGGCACGTTCCGGGGCACCTCGGGCCAGCGGCGGATCCCCAGGCGCGACGGCTTGACCGCCGCCCATACGTCCACGAACGGGTGGCCGACGATCAGGACGTGGTCTGAGGTCACCTGGGCCGCAATCCGGCTCTCCTTGGAGCCATCGACCAGGTGGTCGACGAGCACGCCCAGCCGCCGGCCGGAGTCCGCGCCGAACTCTGCCGCGATGGCCGGGAGATCGTCCACGCCGTTCAGCGGTTCCACCACGACCCCGACCTCGCGCAGGTCGTCGCCCCACACCTTCTCGACCAGCTCGGCGTCGTGTTTTCCCTCGACGTAGATACGGCTCGCCTTCGCTACCCTGGCGCGGCTCGCCGGCGGCACGATCGAGCCGGAGGCGGTCCGCGCGGGACCGGCCGTCGCGGCCGCCGGGCGCACCAGGCTCACCCGCCTGCCTTCCAGCAGGAAGGTTTCCGATAGCGGGAACATCCGGCGCTTTCCGTGCCGGTCCTCTAGCTCGACGGCATCGTTTTCACAACGGACGATGGCGCCGCAGAACTCTGCCGCGCTGTCCTCGACGACCAGGCCTGGCTCCGCAGCGACCTGAAGTGGCGGGACTGGCCTCCGCGACGGCCGAGTGAGTACGTCCTGGTCGTATCGTCTGCTCCGCACTGCCACCTCTTCCGCCGCCCGTCGGATCCGGCTGCAATTATCGGCCAAAACGGTCACGCCGCCCCGGCGCCACGCCGCGCCGCGCCGCGCGCCGCGCCTCCTGCATGGTGCCGCCGGTACCCAGCCGCTGGTGTCCGCGGTCAGGATTTCCCAGGGCCTCAGCCAGGGCGCGCCATGTCTGCCGTCGGCAGGCCCGGTGCGACGCGGCAGAGGCGCCCGAGCGGGACGTCAAAGGACCTTCGGCTGGCCATCGTCGCTCGTCCGTTCCTTAATCGTGGCGAGCGCGATCAGCCCGGCCCGCAGCCCGGCCATCTCGGCAGGGGTGATCATCGTTGCGAGCTCCTGGTCAACCTGCCCGATCGCCGCCCCGATCGCCTCCGCGGCCGCCCGCCCCCGGTCGGTCAGCTCGATGTTCAGCCGCCGGCGGTCCGCGGGATTGATCTCGCGGCTGAGGTAGCCGCGTACGACCAGGGTGCCGATGAGCTGGCTCGCAGCCTGCCGGGAGACCCCAAGGCCCTTGATCATTTCCACGGCTGAGGCGTGGTGCCCGGCCATCCCGCCGAGGACGAACGGCCCGTTCTGCGGGAGGTCATCACATCCGGCCTCGGCCAGGAATGCGGTGATCGTCTGGGCGTAGCTCCCGCGCGCGCCGCGCGAGATGAGGACGACTGCGCCTGACGTTTCTCAGCCATCCGCCCAGGCTGGGGGTCGCTTCGCGAGGAACGCCGCCATCCCCTCGGCGGCCTCGTCCGTGCCGAACAGCCGGGCCGACAACTCGGCGAGCTCCTGTGCGCGGGCGTCGAAGCCGGCCAGCAGGCCCGTTGTCAGCAGCGGCTTGGTTTCCCGCAGCCCCTGCGGCGACGCTGAGCGCAGCGCGTCGAGGACCGCCAGAGTGCCCTCATCGATGTCGGCGACGGCTTCGGTGACCAGGCCGACGCGCGCGGCAGTGGCGGCGTCGAAGGTTTCCCCGGTCAGGAAGTACCGGCTCGCCGCCCGCGGGTCCATGCGCGGCAGCGTGGTCAGCGAGATCATCGCCGGCGCGAGACCGAGTCGTGCTTCGGTGAACGCGAAGGTCGATTTCGGCCCGGCCAGCACGATGTCGCACGCACCGATCAGACCGAGGCCGCCGGCCCGCACGTGCCCGTCGATGCTGCCGACGACCGGCTTGGGCAGTTCGATCATCGAGCGCATGACCGCGATCACCCGCTGGGTCCCGGCTGCCATGCCACCCTGACGCGCCTCGCTCAGGTCCGCGCCAGCGCAGAACGTCGTTCCGGTATGGGTGAGTTCCACCGCGCGGACGGCATCGTCGGCTGCCGCCTCAGCCAGCGCATCGCTGAGCTCACCCACCAGCGCAGCGGACAGCGCGTTGCGATTGCGCGGCGAGTCCAGCGCGATCCTCGCGATCGCGCGCTCGACGGAGTACTGGACGAGCGTCTCGGGCATCGGCGGGCCCTTTCTAACGGGACTTCGGCAGGCCGAGCGGGAAGCTTTCTGAG
Organism: uncultured Actinomycetota bacterium; assembly: GCA_963718765.1. Taxonomy (GTDB): domain Bacteria; phylum Actinomycetota; class Actinomycetes; order Streptosporangiales; family Streptosporangiaceae; genus JAJYUU01. Next base: position 196,807 of record CAVQZV010000008.1, on the reverse strand, counting down.
AGGCTCTGCCCCTCGCCCGAAGTTCAAGTCTGGCCTGTGACACGGATCATGTCTGCCGCCCGGTGCGTTAATGCCCTGCTCTGTGCCCGGCTGCGAGTAACCGCATACGCAGATACGGTTGACAGTCCCACCGCTCGCTGTATCATTGTCTTATGGATATAGATAAAGAGGTCAGCCCTGGGAAGACCGGAGCGCCTGCACCCGGGCGGGTCCGGGAAGCGTCTCCGATCGAGTTCCGGCTCGACTCAGGCTCAGGAGTGCCCACCTACCTGCAACTTGTCCAGCAGGTCGAGCACGCCCTGCGGCTCGGCTACCTCAAGCCTGGTGACCAGCTACCCAAGGTCAGGGACGTGGTCGCCGCCTTGGCGATCAACCCGAACACGGTGCTCAAGGCCTACCGCGACCTCGAGATCAAAGGGCTAGCCGCTGGCCGGCCCGGCCAGGGCACGTTCGTCCAGGCCACTCTGACCCAGGTCGCCCTTCCGGAGCTAACCGCGCTTCACCGGTCCTTGTCGGGCTGGCTGACGGCCGCGGACGGGGCTGGGCTGGACGAGGACGGAATCGTGGCCCTGTTCACCAGCGCGCTGCGGGATTTCTATGAGCGCCGCAGCGGGTCGAGCACGCGCGGCGGCGCGGTGAGCGGCGAGACGGAAGGCGTCGCATGAATGTCATCGAAGCCAGCGGCCTGGGCAAGCGCTACGGCAGCACGTGGGCGCTGCGCGAGTGCACCCTGTCGATCCCCGCCGGGCGCGTGGCCGCACTTGTCGGCCCGAACGGCGCCGGCAAGACCACGCTGCTGAACCTGGCGGTTGGCCTGGCGGCCCCGAGTGCGGGCGAGGTCACTGTGCTCGGCGGATGGCCCGCCGGGTCTCCGGCCGCGCTGGACGGCGTCGCGTTCGTCGCCCAGGACACGCCGCTGTATAAGAACCTGTCCGCTGCAGACATGCTGCACCTGACCCGGAATCTGAACCGCCGGTTTGACCGGCACTACGCGGTGACCCGGCTCGACGACCTGGGCATCCCGGTGAAGCGAAAGGCCGGCAGGCTGTCTGGCGGCCAGCAGGCGCAGCTCGCCCTGACTCTGGCACTGGCTCGCCACCCGCGGCTGCTGGTGCTCGACGAGCCGGTGGCGATGCTCGACCCGATTGCCCGGCACGACTTCATGGCCACGGTGCTGACGGCGATGGCGGACGACGGCGTGTCCGTCGTGCTGTCTTCGCACGTGCTCGCCGAGCTCGAGCGAATTGCCGACTACCTCATCCTTGTGTCGCGGGGTCGGGTGCAGGTGGCCGGCGAGGTCGAGGACTTGCTCGCTTCCCATCGCGTCCTGACCGGTCCGGCCGACGAGGCAGGCAAGTATGACGGCCGGCCAGTCGTGCACTTGCGCCGCGGTGAGGCGCAGGCCCACCTGCTCATCCGGGCCGACGCGGACGATCCGGTCCCGCCGGGCTGGGAAGCGCACCCGATCGGCCTGGAAGAACTCGTTCTGGCCTATCTGCGCGAACCCGCCGCCGCGGCGCTCGCCAGCCCGGGCCGCAGCGGTGGTGTACGGCTGTCGGAGGTGAGGAAATGACCGCGTTGACGATACCTGCCCGACCGGAGGAGGACGCCAGCCTGCGGCCGGTGCCGTGGCGCCGGATGGCCTGGGTCATCTGGCGGCAGCAGCGGATCGCGCTGACCGGCGCGGCCTTGTTCCTCGGCGCGCTGACCGTGTACGTGTGGCTAAGCGGCCTTCAGCTGCACCACGCCTACGCGACCATGACTGCCTGCCAAGCCGCACGCTCACTAGCGTGCAGTAACTTGGTCAGCTTCAAGTTCGCCAGCTTCCTGGGGAATGGCATCCCACTCCAGGCTGTGCCCGCGCTGATCGGGGCTTTCGCCGGGCCGCCAGTGCTGGCCCGCGAGCTGGAGACCGGCACCTTCCGGTACGCCTGGACGCAGGGCGTCGGCCGGTCGCGCTGGACTATCGCCAAGCTGGTGCCGCTCGCGGTCGTACTGGCCGCCGCAGCCGGAGCTCTCAGCGTGCTGCTCGACTGGTACTACCAGCCTTTGTTCGCCGCGCACAACCCGGCCCTGTTCCCAGCCCAATTGTCGCCGCTCGCGGCCGGCCTCTTCGGTCTGCGCGGGGTAGCGTTCGCCGCCTGGACGCTGACCGCATTCGCGATCGGTGCCCTGGCCGGCATGCTCATCCGCCGAGTCGTCCCCGCAATGGCCGCCACCCTGGCGGCCTACGGTGGGCTCGCCGTCGCGGCGGCGCTGTACCTGCGCGAGCACTATCTACCGCCGCTGGTCACCAGGAACCTAGCCAGCTTCTACCTCAGCCCGCCGCGATCTGATTTCGTCGTCCGCCAGTGGTGGACCAAGGACGGCGTACCGCTCGGCCAGTCCATGATGAGCCGACTCACCAACTCGATGTTCGATCAGATGATGCCCGTAGTGCACAGTTCCAAGGAAGGCGCCGTCGCCGCGCAGAAGGGGCCGACGGAGTTGCACGTCTTCCACTACCTCACCCAGCACGGATACACCTACTGGGCTAGCTACCAGCCGGCCAGCCGGTTCTGGCCATTGCAATGGATTGAAGCCGGCTGGCTACTAGGGCTTTCGGTGCTGCTCATCGCCGTAACCGTCTGGCTGGTCCGCCGCCGCGCGGCCTGAATCAAATGCGAGTCAAACCATCGGAGGAAAGGGCGCGCCTGACTGAGCCGCGGTGATGCCGGTGCGCGGATGGCTGGAAGCGACAGAGGTGGTGTTGCCACCGCTGCCTCAGGACTAATAGCTCTTCGGCAGGCCGAGTGAGTACTGCGCGACGAAGTTCAGAATCATCTCCCGGCTGACCGGCGCGATGCGGGTGGTCCGCACGTTCGCCAGCATCGCCGCGAGGCCGAACTCCCGCGTCATCGAGCTGCCGCCCAGGGTCTGAATAGCCTGGTCGACGGTCCGCACCCCGGCTTCGGCCGCGGCGTACTTGGCCATGTTCGCCGCCTCGCCCGCAGCCATATTGTCACCGGCGTCATACAGCGCGGCCGCCTTCTGCAGCATGAGCCTCGCGAGTTCTAGCTCGATCTTGACCTGCGCCAGCGGATGCGCGAGACCCTGGTGCGCGCCGATCGGCGCGCTCCACACGACCCGCTCCTTCGCGTAGCTGACAGCCCGCTCCAGCGCGTACCGGGCCGATCCGACGGCCATGGCGGCGGCCATGATCCGCTCGGGATTGAGCCCGGCGAACAACTGCTGGAGTGCGGCCGATTCCTCGCCGATCAGCGAAGTGGCCGGCAGCCGCACGTCGTCGAGGAACAGCAGGTACTGCTTCTCGGGCATGACAATGTCCATCTCGAGCGGCTGGTAGCTGAAGCCGGGCGTGTCGGTTGGCACTGCGAACAGCGCGGGCTGCAGCTTGCCGGTCCTGGCGTCGGCGGTCCGGCCCACGATCAGCACCGCCTCGGCCTCGTCGACACCGGAGATGAAGACCTTGCGGCCGGTTAGCACCCAGGTGTCCCCGTCGCGGGTGGCAATCGTGCTGAGCCGGTGGGAGTTTGACCCGGCGTCCGGCTCGGTGATGCCGAAGGCCATGATCGCCGAGCCGCTGGCAAGGCGCGGCAGCCAGTACCGCTGCTGTTCTGGCGTGCCGTAGCGGGCGATGATCGTGCCGCAGATGGCCGGCGAGACCACCATCATGAGCGGCCCGCAGCCAGCCGCGGACAGCTCTTCGAGCACGATCGCCAGCTCGTACATTCCGGCACCGCCCCCGCCGAATTCCTCCGGCAGGTTCACGCCAAGGAAACCGAGCTTGCCCGCCTCCTGCCACAGCTCCGTCAGGCGGCCGCCCTCGCGTGCCTGCTTGGTGTAGTAGGCGTAGCCGAACCTGCGGCCGAGTTCGGCCACCGCCGACCGAAGCGCCTGCTGCTCGTCAGTCTCGGTGAAGTTCACGCGGGCTCCTCCCCCGGCTCGTCAGTTTTGACGACGGCGAGCACGCTGCCCACCTCTACTTGCTGGCCGGCCGTCACCGGAAGCTCCATGACGATCCCGGCAGCCGGCGCCGAGATCACGTGCTCCATCTTCATGGCCTCGAGCCACAGCAGCGGCTGCCCGGCCTCCACCTGCTCGCCCATAGCCACGCCGAGCCTGGTGACCATTCCCGGCATCGGCGCGAGCAGGGAGCCGACGGCGACGTGGCTGACCGGGTCGGCGAACCGGGGCACGGGCCGCAGTGTTACCGGCCCGAGGCCGGAATCAACGCAAACCAGCCCGGCGTAAGCGGCGACATCGAAGCGCAGCGTCACCCCGGCAACCTCAAGCCGCACCTCATCCGGCGTCATGGACACTAGCCTGACGTCGTCCCTGCCCTCGACCGCCAGCCCGGTCCGGTCGAGGCGGTAGCCGGCCGCGAATCGCGACGGCCCCGTTCCGCCCGGAAGCCGGTCGAATCTCGCGCGCCGGAGCGCAGAGGGGACGTTGCGCCAGCCGCTCGGCAGCCCCCCAAGGACCCGCGCGGTCTGCTGCCGGGTCGCGGCGCCGGACAGTGCCGCTGCCAGCACCGAGAGCTGCACCGCTTCCTCAGCGGCCAGCGGCGCAGCGAGGCCAGTCAGGCCGTGGGTCTCGAAGAAGGCCGTATCGGTCTGCCCGGCCAGGAACGCCGGGTGCCGCAGCACCCGCACGAGCAGGTCCCGGTTCGTCACCAGCCCGTGGATCCTCGCCCTTTCCAGCGCGGCGGCCAGCACGGTCGCGGCCTGCTCGCGATCAGGGGCCCAGCAGATCACCTTGGCCAGCATCGGGTCGTAGTGCACGGTGACCTCGTCCCCGCTGACCACGCCCGCGTCCAGCCGGAGCCCCGGTCGCCCCGGCCGCCCTGGCCCTGGCGCGGGCGACGCCGGAGCGGGCACCGTGAACTCAGCAGCCGGGGCCGGGCCGGCCAGCTCCAGCCGGTGCAGGGTGCCGCTCTGCGGCTGCCAGCCCGCAGCCGGATCCTCTGCGTACAGCCGCGCCTCGATGGCGTGGCCAGCGACCGCCGGCGGCTGAGCGCCCGGCAGCGGCAGCCCCGCGGCGATCTGCAGCTGCAGCGCAACCAGGTCCAGGCCGGTGGTGCACTCCGTGACCGGGTGCTCAACCTGGAGCCTCGTGTTCATCTCGAGGAAGAAGAACCGTCCCGTCTCGTCGGCGAGGAACTCCACGGTGCCGGCGTTCCGGTAGCCGACTGTAACCGCGGCGGCCCGGGCGGCAGCCAGCAGCCGCTCCCGCATCCCCGGCACGCTGTCGACCAGGGGCGACGGCGCTTCCTCGATGACCTTCTGGTGCCGGCGCTGGATGGAGCACTCGCGTTCACCGGCCGTCCAGATCGTGCCCGCGTCGTCGGCGAGGATCTGGACCTCGACGTGGCGGCCAGCCTCCAGGTAGGGCTCGCAGAACACAGTGGGGTCGCCGAACGCCGACGCCGCCTCCGACCTGGCCGCAGCCAGCTCGGCGGGCAGTGCGGCGAGCGACCGGACGATGCGCATGCCGCGGCCACCGCCGCCAGCCGACGCCTTGATGAGGACCGGAAGATCCGAATCGGCCAGCGCTGCGGGGTCGAGCTCGGCCAGCACCGGCATGCCGGCCGCGGCCATGAGCTGCTTGGCACGAATCTTGCTGCCCATCTCCTCGATCGCGGCCGGCGGCGGCCCGATCCAGGTCAGGCCGGCGTGCTGAACGGCGCGGGCGAACGCGGCGTTCTCTGACAGGAAGCCGTAGCCGGGATGGACGGCGTCGGCGCCGGCCCGCAGCGCCGCGGCGACCAGCAGGTCCGCGCGCAGGTAGGTGTCGGCCGCGCTCGCGCCCGGCAACCGGACTGCTGCGTCGGCCTCGGCGACGTGCGGGGAGCGCGCGTCAGCGTCGGAGTACACAGCGACTGTGGACAGGCCGAGGTCGCGGCAGCTTCGGAAAACGCGCCTCGCGATTTCGCCCCGGTTGGCGACAAGGACCCGGTTCAGCACGATAGCGACTTCCTCACCCGGCGGCACGGGTGCCGGCCTAGTGGGCCTATAGCACTACCAATCCGGAACTCAGCAGCAGGCCGGCCGCTCCGCATGGGAGTGGATTCACTGTCGCGATAGCAGCAGTAAACCGACTCCCACGACGAGAGCAGCTCGCACGGCGCGAGTCACCCCGGCCGTGAGAGTCAGCCGCCCGCGATAGGTGCGAACCCGGCATCCCGCTCACATCCGGAACACGCCGTAGCCAGTCGCGCCCTGCACGGGCGCGCCGTGGATCACCGACAGGCACAGGCCCAGGACCGTGCGGGTGTCGCGCGGGTCGATGATCCCATCGTCGTAGATGCGCCCGGACAGGAACATCGGCAGCGACTCCGCCTCGATCTGCGCCTCCACGGCTGAGCGCATCGCAGCGTCCGCGTCCTCGTCGAACGGCCGGCCGAGCCTGAGCCGCGGCACGCGACACGATCGACAGCACGCCAGCGAGCTGCGCCGGGCCCATGACCGCCGACTTGGCACTCGGCCAGGCGAACAGGAACCTCGGGTCGTACGCCCGCCCGCACATGCCGTAGTGCCCGGCCCCGTAGGAGGCTCCGATGAGCAGCGAGATGTGCGGCACCGCCGAGTTCGACACCGCGTTGATCATCAGCGCGCCGTGCTTGATGATGCCGGCCTGCTCATACTGGGCGCCCACCATGTACCCGGTCGTGTTGTGCAGGAAGATCAGCGGCGTGTCCACCTGGTTGGCGAGCTGGATGAACTGGGCGGCCTTCTGTGACTCGGCGCTGAACAGGATGCCCTGCGCATTCGCGAGGATGCCGACGGGGTAGCCGTGCACGCGCGCCCAGCCGGTCACGAGCGACCGCCCGTACTCCGGCTTGAACTCGTCGAAGTCCGATCCGTCGACGACCCGGCCGATGACCTCCCGCGGGTCGAATGGAACCCGCAGGTCGGGCGGCACGATCCCGATCAGCTCCGCTTCGTCGAACAGCGGCGGCTCGACCAAGCCGGGCGGCACGGCGGGCGGCGGGCCGAGTTTGCGCCAGTTCAGTCGCGCGACGATCCGCCGCCCGATCCGGATCGCGTCCTCCTCATCCGCCGCGAGGTAGTCGGCGAGGCCGGACACCCGCGCGTGCATGTCCGCGCCGCCGAGCGACTCGTCGTCTGACTCCTCGCCGGTCGCCATCTTGACCAGCGGCGGCCCGCCGAGGAACACCTTGGACCGCTCCCGGATCATCACGACGTGATCGGACATGCCGGGCAGGTACGCGCCCCCGGCCGTGGAGTTGCCGAACACGAGCGCGATCGTGGGGATGCCAGCCGCCGACAGCCGGGTCAGGTCACGGAACGTGCGCCCGCCGGGGATGAAGATCTCCTTCTGCGTCGGCAGGTCGGCGCCGCCGGACTCGACCAGCGAGATCACCGGCAGCCGGTTGGCCAGCGCGATGTCATGCGCCCGGAACGACTTGCGCACCGTCCACGGGTTGCTGGTTCCGCCGCGCACGGTCGGGTCATTGGCCGAGATGAGGCACTCCGTGCCCTCGACGACCCCGATGCCGGTCACGACGCTGCCGCCGACTGCAAATTCTGTCCCCCAGGCTGCCAGCGGGGATAGTTCGAGGAACGGGGTGTCGGGGTCCAGCAGCAGCTCGATACGCTCTCGCACCAGCAGCTTGCCGCGGGCCCGGTGCCGCTCGGTGTACTTCGGCCCGCCGCCGCCGATCGCCTTCTCCTGCTCGGCTTCGATCTCAGCAAGCTTCGCGAGCATGGCCTCCCGGTTCGCCAGGAACCCGGCCGAGTGTGCATCAAGCGCGGAGCGCAGCGCCGTCATAGCAGGACTACCGGCACATCGAGGGAACGGGCCCGCAGCCATTCGCCAAGCGCCTTTGCCTGCGGGTCAAACCGGGCGCCGGCCGCGACGCCCTCGCCTAGGATGCCCTCGATCACGAAATTGACCGCGTACAGGTTCGGCAGCAGGTGGCGGCTGACCGGCAGGCTCGCGGCCTCCGGCAGCAGCGCGCGCAGCGTGTCCACGGTGAGCGTGCCGACCAGCCAGGAATAGGCATGCTCGGAACGAACCCAGACGCCGACGTTGGCGTCGCCGCCCTTGTCGCCGCTACGAGCGCCGGCGACCCTGCCGAGCGGGGCGGTGCGCACCGGCCCGGTCCCGGTCCACGGCGGCACGGCAGCCGGCTCCGCCGGCTCGAGCACCCGGGTTACCGGCGGATCGATGACGCGGCACGTCCACGACCCGTCGGGAAAACTGGCGAGCTGCGCCACTTGGGCCCGGTCGATGTACGCCGCCGTGAACACGCCGTACGGCTGCGCGACACCAGGCGGCGACGTCATGTGGAAGCCCGGGTAACTCGCCAGGGCCAATTCGACCGCTGCGCCCGAGAACGCGCGCCCGATCGCCGTGGCATCGCTGCCACGGACCACGCAACGAAGCGTGGCGCTGGCTGTTTCCTCCGTGCTGGCGTCGGCGTGATCGGTACGGGCCAGCGTCCAGTCGGCGCCGGGCGGCAGCAGATCAGCGAGCTGCTGCCGGACGAGCGCGGCCTTGGCGTCGATGTCGAGTCCGGTCAGCACGAACTCCACCTGATTGCGATAGCCGCCGAGATGGTTCAGCGAGACCTTCAGCGTCGGCGGCGGCGGCTCACCGCGGACCCCGCTGATGGCAACGCGGTCCGGGCCGTCCTGGCGAAGCCGAACCGTGTCCAGCCGCAGCGTTGCGTCGGGGCCGGGGTACCGTGCCCCGGCGACCTCATACAGCAGCTGTGCGGTCACCGTCCCGACGCTCACGGCTCCCCCGGTGTCCGCATGCTTAGTGATGACGCTGGACCCGTCGCGGTACACCTCGGCGATCGGGAAGCCGGGATGGCGCAGGTCGCCGATTTCGGTGAAGAACGCGTAGTTGCCGCCTGTCGCCTGCGCGCCGCACTCGATCACGTGGCCCGCAGCCATCGCGCCGGCGATCGCGTCGAAGTCGTCCAGGTCCCAGCCGAAGTGCGCAGCCGCCGGGCCGACGACGAGCGAGGCATCGGTGACGCGGCCGGCGATGACCACGTTGGCACCAGCCTGCAGGCAGGCCGCGATGCCCCAGCCACCGAGGTAGGCGTTGGCCGCAACTGGCTCGCCGTAGCCCAGTTCAGCGGCGCGGGGCAGCAGGTCGTCGCCTGCCACGTAGCCGATTCGCGGCTCCAAGCCGAGGCGCTCCGCGAGCTGACCGACCGCGGCTGCGAGACCCGCCGGGTTCAGCCCACCGGCGTTCGCGACGATGGCGACGCCCCTGTCCAGCGCGAGCCCGAGGCAGTCCTCGAGCTGGCGGAGGAAAGTGCTGGCGTAGCCGCGCTGCGGGTCCCGCAGCCGGTCCCGGCCCAGGATGAGCATGGTGAGTTCGGCCAGGTAGTCCCCGGTCAGCACGTCGAGCTCGCCGCCCTCGAGCATCTCCCGCATCGCGCTGAACCGGTCGCCGTAGAAGCCGGACGAGTTGCCGATCCGGACCGGCGCGGACTCAGTCACGGGCGCTCCTCGACTGTCACCGCTGGAGGGGCCACCAGCATAGGTGATCGGTCTCGCGCCGAGGGCGGGCCGGGCGTCGTAACGTCAGCACGTGGCTGCGGGCTGGTGTTGTCCCCTTGGTCAGCAGGGTGCCCTGCGTGAACAAGACCCGCCAGCGGGTACCGGCGAAGCAACCCGGATTGTTGCTGCCAGTGGTTGAGGCCGGGCAGACAACGCCGCACGAGTAAGGAGGCACCCGTGGCTGTTGCTTTTCCTGGAGAGTCGGCCGAGTACCGGACCGCACGAGAGCAACTCCTTGAGCAGGAAATCGAGCTGCGTCGCGCCATGGAGGCCGTCGCAGCGGCTCGACGGCGGCTGCCGCCGGGTGGCATCGTGCCCGAGGACTACATCTTTCAGGCACTGGGGAGTGATGGACAGCCGGTGGACGTGCGGCTGTCCGAGCTGTTCGCACCGGGCAAGGATTCGTTGGTGATTTACAGCATGATGTTTCCCCGGGCTCATGACGACGACCGGCCCGAACCGCCGGGAGGCTCGTCCTCGCTGCTGCCCGCTGCCGACTGGCCATGCGCATCGTGCACGGCGTTCATCGATCAGCTGGACAGCGCGGCAGAGCACGCCTCGCAGCACATCAATCTCGTGGTCGCTGCCAAGTCCCCGATCGAGCGCATTCTCGACTTCGCGAGGGAACGCGGCTGGCGACGGATGCGCCTCGTGTCATCCGCTGGTAACACCTATAACCGCGACTACCTGGCTGAGACTGATTCTGGCGACCAGCAGCCGATGCTGACCGTCTTCCACCGTGACGGGCAGTCGATCCGCCATTTCTGGAGCTCGGAGCTTTTCTACGCACCGGAGGATCCCGGCCAGGACCCCCGTCACGTCGGCACCCTCGAGCCGCTGTGGAACCTCTACGACCTCACCCCGGAAGGGCGCGGAGCCAACTGGGAGGAGCAGCTGCGGTACTAGCCACCGGCGTACCCGGCGATTACTGCCCGGTCATCAACGGCCCTGATACGGATCGGGAATGTCCGCGGTCTGAATCAGGTGCCTGATGCCGTCGGGTTCGTGAAACTGAGGCTCCGCCGCCGGACCTGGTCCGAAGGTCAGTGACACTACGCCGCAGCGCTTGGCGCCGAAAACTGACTGCGCGTGGTCAGGGAGCACCGCCCAGGTCGTGGGCACCCAGACGTGACAGCTCCCATCGAGGCGAAGTTGCCGAGACTGGTGCACGTGACCGCTGACGATCAGCTCTGGTGGCCGCAGGCGAAGAGGTCACTGAGCCGGTGCCGGGAAGCGGGCGGCCAGAACCTGTACGGCGGGGCAGCGGCAAGCTCGTCCGCGGCCGCAGTGATTGGTTTATGCGCGAGCAGCGCGATGCGCTGGCCCGGGTCGGCTCGGCGCAGCTGATCCTCGAGCCATGACCACTGACTGGCCTCGGCCGCCAGCCCGGAATCGGCGAGTTGCGCGTTCATGGCGATCAGGGTCCAGTCGGCGATGACCAGAGACCAGTAGTCCGCGCCGACCACATCGAGCCAGCGCTGACGACGGTCCTCGGTCACTGCGATGCCCTCGGGCGCGCCGGGCATCGGGTTATCGCCGACGTCGTGATTGCCGGGAACGGCGGCCCACGAGACCGGCAGCAGTTCCAGTTGAGCCCGAGCGTGCTCGAGGTCGGCAGGGTTGCGCGCGCCGTCGAGGCTCAGATCGCCCAGGTGAATCACGAGGTCAGGAGCTGCCGCGGTGACGTGGCGGACGACAGCAGCCCAGTTCTCCTGCGCTTCTGGGGCATCCGGCGAGAGATGAGTATCTGACACGAAGATCACGTGCTTCGCGGCCATGGCCGCAACCTACCGAGTAAGCCGTGAGCTGTCGCTAGGCAAATTGCCAGATCACCGAAGTGCGACTCCGCGGCAACCCAATCGGCACCGGGTTCTGGAGGAGGACTCTTGCCTCCGCTACTGGCTGATCTGGGTCACCAGCACGTCGTCGAAGTCGATGTCGTAGGTCCGGCTGCCGCTGTTGTCGCCCAGTTGCAGGCCGCTGATGGGATTGGTGCCGAAGTTCTGCCCGGTGAGACTCAAGCCCGCTACTGCCGTGCCGTCCAGGGAGACGTCGACTGTGCCATTGGTATTGACGTGCAAGACGACCTGGTGCCAGCTACCTGCCGGCATGCCAGTCGTGCTGGTCGTCGTGACGTTACCGGCGTTGTTGCGCAGCGCTAGCTTCCCGGTCTGGCTGAGGTAGAGGTTGATGATGGAGCCACCGTTGCTGGCCCGGAAGCCGATCAGGGTCGCAGAGGTCGACCTGCTCACCACATAGACCCAGGTGCTTGCCCAGAGCTCGGTGTAGCTGCCGGGCAAGGTCTTGAGCGCGTAGGTAGTCGCGCCCGTGCTGGACTCCTCAGCGCCGTAGCTTCCGCTGTGGGCCTGGCTGGTTTCGATGGTTAGGCCTGAGTTCGTCGTCCACTGCGACAGGTCACCGGTCTCGAAGCCGTCGGAGAACAGCGCGCCGGCCGCCGGCGTCGTGACCGACAGCAAACCGCTGGTGGCGGTATTCCCGGCCGCGTCGTAGGCGACCACCTGATAGGTGTACGCCGTGCTGGGAGACACCGTCGTGTCGGTGTAGCTCGTCCCCGCCACGGATGCGATCAGCACGCCGTTTCGAAGGACCTGATAGCCGACCACCCCGACGTTGTCGGTCGACGCGGTCCACGCGAGTCCGACCTGGGAGGACGTCACGCTCGTGGCGGTCGGCGTCCCCGGGGTGGTCGGCGGCGAGGTATCGGGCAGCGTGGTCGCCGACGCCGGCGTGCTCGGCGGTGACACGTTCGCTGACGCATCCGACGCGGTCACGGTGTAGGTATAGACCGTGCCGGGGGTCAGCCCGCTGTCGGAATACGACAGAGTGCTGCCAGAGACGGTCGCGATCGCCGTGCTGCCGCGGCTGACGGTGTAGCTGGTGACGCCCACATTGTCCGTCGACGCCTGCCAGGCCAGGCCGATGCCCGTCGGCCCGGTCGCGGTCGCGGTGAGTCCGGTCGGTGCCGTGGGCGGGCTGGTATCGGTCGGGCCGCCGTTCACGTTCACGCTCGCGGCCGTGGTATTGCCGGCCAGATCCCTGGCCACCACCTGGTAGGCGTATCCCATCCCCGCGACGGCGGTCTTGTCGGTGTAGGTGGTCACGCTGGGTCCGACGGTCGTCAGGTAGGTCCCGGTGCGGTAGATGTCGTAGGCGGTGACGCCGACATCGTCGGTCGCGGAAGTCCAATTCAGCGTGTTCTGAGTGGACTTCGATGTCGCGGTGAGATTGCCCGGCGCCGCGGGTGCCACCGTGTCGGGAGCGAAGTTGTACGTCTGCTGGTCGAACGTCGCGCCGGCGGCGTTGACCGGGGTCACCGTGACCGCCGTCCCGTTGACCGATACCGTGGCAAAGTTGTAGACCTGCGAGTCGCTGCCCGGCGCGCTCGCGGTACCGCACGCTGAGCCTTTATTGCTGCTGTAGGACCAGCCGACCGCGTACGCGTCGTTGCTGGTGCACTTGCTCACCGGCTCGGCGTTGGCACCGCCGGTGCCGATCACATAGCTGGTGACGCCGCCGGGTGTCGCGATGTTCCGCTCGTAGATGTGGGCATGACCGTTGAAGACCAGGCTCACGCCGTTCTGCTGCAGCAGCTGTTCCAGACTGCCGGTACTGCCCGGCAGATTATCCAGGTACGGGTCACTCACCTGGGTGCTGTTGTTCGTGTACAGCGGGTAGTGGAAAAAGGCGATCTTGACGCCGCCAGGGTGCGCGGCCAGGTCCTGCTGCAGCCAGGTGTACTCCGGCGAGGTCGCAGTCCAGTGCGCATCATGGTCGACCTGGTAGGCGGCACATGCAGAGCCGCAGGTACCGCCGGTCGCCGTGCCAGTGTTGCTGTCGCCCCATGCGGCGTCGAGCATGTAGAGCCGGACGTTGCCGGCGGAGACCGCGTAGTACGACGTCGGATAGCTCGCGGCCGTCGTGCCGTCGATCGACGGGTACGGGTACATGCCGTACTCACCCCCGGCGGCGGCCGCGGTCGCCGACTCAGGCCAGTCCGTCAGGAACGTCGAGTTAAGCCCGTGGTTGCCGCTTACGGCGAAGTAGGGGATGGTCTGCCCCGGCACTGCCCAGTACGACGGGCCGAAGACCGCGCTCACGTTGACCCCGGTCTGGTTCAGGTCTCCGTAGGTAGTCTGCGTGCCACCCGGATAAGCGACATCACCTGTCGAGACCACGAACTGGGCACCGCTCCCGGCGATGAGCGCGTCAATATTCGCCTGGTTCTGGTTGACCGCGCCCGTGTTGCTGCCGCTGTTAGTGGTGTCGCCCCAGTCGCCGAGAACGGCAAAAGTCAGCGGCGTCGTGCGAGCCGGCCAAGGGCAGCGTGCTGAACTGCGGCGACGGGTTCGATCCGAGCAGATCAATGGGGACCGAACCGGTGTTGGTGACCCGGTAGCAGTAGCTGGTGCCGACCGTCAATCCGGTCACGGCGACAGAGTTCTGGTACTCCTTCACCGTCCCGATGGTGATCGGCGCGCCGGAACTGGTCGCGATGGCGGAGCTTGCGGTGCAGTTGCCAGGCGGTCCGTATTCGACAACCCCGGTGTACTGGGCGCTCGTCGCCCAGCTCACCTGCACCGATGTCTGTGTGAGATCGGTCAGGTAGGGAGCCCTGGTGAGCACGGAACTCGCACCAGAAAGTGCTGCTGATGCCGAAGTGCTCGTCACCGCGAGACTGGCAGCGATGAGCACCACTGGTGTAGCCAGAAACAGCGCAACTCGCCGAATCCGATGGATCATTTTCCCCCCAAACTGGAGATTTTAATTATGCAGTCGCGTTAAAGCCTCGTTGTCTGTTGACCAACGACGCCGGACCCGACGACGACGCGCGTAGCCGACGACGGCGACAACGCTAACGAGGGCTAGTGCGAATCCGGAAAGCAGAATCACGTTTGGCCAGGGACTCACATAGGTGCGGGCTGGAGCGGCGGGAGCGGAAGCTTGAGGATCCGGGGCGCCGGATGCTAGACCGGTGGCGCTGCTGCGGAGCTGGCGCAGCACGTCGAGTGCCTGCGAACCGTAGTTATGCGAGGGTTCCACGTAGGTGTTCTCGCTGAATTCATTCCAGCTGATCAGGCCCAGCATATTCGGGCCGGACTTGACCGCCGTGTCATATTCAGTCGTCAGCGTCTGGCCATTGTCCCTGGGCACGTTGCGCTGACCACCGACTAGGCGGGCATCGAATCCCGGCGCGAACGGCGCGATCCAGTACTCCCCCTTCGCGTGGATAGCCTGGCTCATCTGGTCGAGCTTGACCTGATATCCAGCGTCGCTCGCAGGGTTAACAGACGACCAGTAGTACGCGTCGCCATCGGTGACCGCGGCCAGTCGCTCGAAGCCAGCCAGGTCCTTCTCGGTGGACAGCACAAGCATGTGCGGTCGCACCGCCCTGGTCACCTGGGAAACCTGAGAGTAACTAAACGCCCAGGTGCCGCTCCAGATCGTCAGCGGTTTGCCGTCAACCCGGTAGAAGACCGGGTTGCTCGCATACTTATTCAGGAAGGCGACGAAGTCGTCAGCCACCCTGGAAACAGGCAGCGGGTTGCGATTGAAGTCGAGTCCCTCGTAGATCATGGCCAGCTTGAACTGCTCCTGCGCAGCCACCTTCATCAGCAGTTCGAGCCGCGAGTCGTCGAGCGCAGTGTCTTTCCAGCTCACGATGAAACCGCTGATGCCAGCCGATTTGGCTTGCACGATTTGCTCGCGCATGACGGACGTGTCACTGCTGTCATAGCCGCCGGCAAGCGGGAGGTCGATCTTCGCCCGCTGCCAGGAACTGCGGCTGAACCATTGGTAGTAGTACGCGAACACCACAGGAGACGGCGCTAGCGCTGCCGCACGCGTGCGGCTCATCGGACTGGCGCTGCTGGCGTATGCAGGGGGCGAGTTGCAAGCCGCGCTCAACGCGGCCGCTGCCAGCAAGCAGGCGAGCGTGGTGGCGAATGCACGTGGCCCCCGGCGCATATTTGTCACCCCGCCGCCCGCCGGAGGACCTGTGCGCCACGTCGGGCCAGGGACACCACCCGGCGGCGCTGGCTACCAGACAGCAGCGGCAGGCCGACCACGACGAGCAGCAGCCCCGCAACGAGGACAGCGACATCGTAAGTACTCACCGCGGTCAGATCCGCCGTCTGGTCGCGCGACAGCCGCACGTCCTGGCCGGCAATGCTGGCGCCACCGGCCTTAACCGTCACCTGGTAGGTGCCCGATGGAAGGTTCCTCAGCGTTACGACATGAGTCGGGCCGAATACCACCTTGCGCACCGTGTGATTCGGCATGGTCAGCAACGCATAGCTCCCTACTCCGCCACCGAACAACGCGTCGTGTGCTGTCATCCGCAGCGAGTAGAAGTATCCCGTGATCTTCGGATCCGGCGTACTGATTGGGCTAAACCGCTCCAGGCCCGAGTGCACCACGTTGATTCCGCTGACCAGCATGGTCTGCACGGAGTACTGCAGGTTACGAAGCGACAGCTGGCTGTCCCGGTAGGCCGGTGCGGCACATGGCAGCCAGGACACGCCAGATGCGCGAAGTGTGGCCGTCTGGCCAAGGTCGCTGAGAACCGAAACCTCGCTGACTCGGGCCGGGGCCAAGATGCTGCCAGTCTGCTCGACGAGGCGTGGGCTAACCGGGCAGCTGACCGTGAACCCGGCAGTCACGGTGTAGTTCGCTCGCATCGGAAGGCCCCGTACCGTGTCGATGAATGCCTGATTCGGATCACGCTGGCCCGCCCACCGCGCGAAGTGATACTGCCGGTTAGCGGTCGCGAGCTGAGTCTGTACCAGGGTCAGGGTGTGCAAGCCGAAGTTGTGCTGTTCGGTGACGGCCGCGACGCCACTCGCATTCGTAATGACCGGCCGGCCGTCAAACTGAAAACGCACTCCCGCCAGCGGCGGGACAGTACGGACGGTGATCGTGACTGGCCACGTTTGCCTCATACTCGCGTGACTGCTCTGTGCCGCCACCGCCGTGTCAGCAGATGCCGCGAACCCGAGGCGGGCCGAGCCCAGCGCCGCGACCAGCCCGACCGCCGCAGCGCTGAGACACAGCGTCACCGTGTGCCTCATCCGCTGTCCCCCCCGACCGCAGCTCCCTGGCCAACGACCGGGGTGCGCCGCCGCGCAGCCAGCCTCGGCCACGCTGCAGCGAAGATCGGCAGCAGGATGGCGAGTGCTCCGGCCATCCCATACATCACATAGATCTGCAGGATGTGAGCTCCGCTCGGCTGCTGCACGCGTGGGAGCGCGTCGAGCCGCGGATCCAGGCCGGTCGACAGCAGGACCGGAGGGCGCGGAGCACTCTCGAAGTTGAAAGCGCTGCTGATACTGGTTGCCGCGGCATCACGCTCAGTCAGCGGAGGGAGCTGCCAGTTCTGCTCGATGAACTTCAGCGCGCTCGTGTCGTCCAGAACTGTGTGGTTGACCTGGCCCTTTGGCGCATATGCGCTGATGAGCAGGGCAGGCACTCGCAAGCCCAGGGCGCTCCCGGCAACCTTGGGCGGGGGAACGCCGTCGTACCAGCCGCCGGATCCGTCGTAGGACATCAGCAGCGCGGAACTGTCCCAGTAGCTGCTCTGCATCAGCGTGGTCACGAGCGTGCTCACCGTGCGCTGGCCGGCCGGGATCGACTGCGCGGAGCGCTCGTCGTCGCCCGCAGAAGTGGCGACGTAGGCAACCGCCGGCAGCGTGCCATCGCGCAGATCGCGGTAGTACTGGTCCAGCCCGACGATGTGGCTCGCCAGCGCGGGCTCGTGAGTGAACCGCCAGTAATCAACCAGGGGCACTCTCGTCGTCTGCGTCTCGGGGTTGGACGACGAAACCGTCTGGTATGTCTGCGTCGGGTTGTAGCCCTCGACGTAGAACTTCCAGCTCACGCCCGCCGACTGCAGCTCATCAAAGATGGTCGGCTGCGGCCCGTAACCGCCCGCAGGGATGCCGAGTTGCCCGCCCGGCGCCGGCCGTGCCGACACCCAGTAAGACCGGTTGTCACGAATGCCGGAGCCGGTCGATGAGAAGAACTGATCGAACAGCACGTAGCTGCGTGCGGCGCTCCAGTAGAACGGCACGGCCTTGCCGTCGTAGTAACCCATCGTCGTCGCTCCGTCGCGTCCTTCCTGCTCAAAGGCCGCCACGAAGCCATCCAACTTGCCGCCATCGATCTGGTGCGCGAGGACGGTGTTCGTCGCGCCGAGCCTGGCCGGGCGCGTACCGTCCAGTACGAAAGGCCGCACGCAGCCGGCCGACGGCTTCCCCAGGACTCGCAACTGGCACGTGCTGGCCGCGTACCCGGTTGCGCCAGGATAGGTGCCGAAGTAGTTATCGAACGACCGGCCACCCTGCATCAGGTAGATGAAATGCTTGATGGGCGTCTGGGCCTGGTGCGGTGCGGTCGACGCAGCAGCGGGGACCATCGTCAGGGCCAGCGCTAGCAGAGCGGCCACGATGACCGCGACACGACGGCCCAGCGCAAGCAAACTGCGTGTCATGGGCGTACCTGATAGATCGTGACGGCAGCCACCAGCGCCCCCGGATGCAACGGGTCGTCCACCTTGCTCACCGTCCGGTACACGACCACGCCGTTAAAGCGGTTGATCAGACGGAGTACCTCCGCGGAGAAGAAGCTGCTGTGCCCCGCGGTGTAGGCGTCCCAGACGAGGTACTGAAAGTCGCCATCGCGTAGGGCTAGGTCAGGGTTGATCACCGGTGTGTAGGAAGGGTTCCGGTCGCGCGGGTTCGTGCTGACCGACAGGGCCGACACCGGCCGGTGGCCATAGAACTCGAGCACGTTGGCCACAGACGGCCCGACGGCCAGCAGTCGGCTGCCCTGCGGCACGTTCTGCAGGATCCATTTTCCTGCCTCGCGGCCGCCCGTCATGCCCCCGGTCCCAGCCAGGAAGTTGCCACTCGTGGATGGCTGGCTTCTGGACCAGGCGGGAATCGCCAGGCTGACGACCGTGCACGCCACCAGCACGCCCATGGCAAGACGGCCCGGCTGGAGCAAGTCGCGAAGCTGACGACGAGTCGGCTCGGCCCGTGTGTTCTCACCGTCAGCCCAGCCACGCGAGACGCCGCGCCAGCCCGGCAGGGGAAGCGGCCGGCTCATCGCACGACCGGCCAGGATCGCAAGGACCGGACTGATCGGCAACAGGTACTGGAATCCCTTGACCGGCCACAAAGTGAAGAAGAGGACCGGCACGATAATCCAGGCGCCCAGCAAGCGCTCTCGCCAGGTATTCTCCCGGCGCAGCCAGACGAGCCCCGCAAGGGCAGCAGCGATGACAGCAATGCCGATCCAGGACGGCAGCACCGTGAAGTAGAACCACGGCCCGTGATTGGCTCTCCGGAACAGCTGCCAGAGCAGGTAACTCTGGCCCGTGCTCGTGTGCCCCGCCAGCTTCAGGCTGATCGGCCAGATCGCGACCACCGCCACGATCAGCGCCGATGCCAGCAGGATCTGCCTGAGCCTGCCCCGCGCGGCGGGGGTCAGCGCGAAGAACACGTACAGCGCCCCGAGCAGTACGGCGCTGGTCTCCTTCGTCAGGATCGCCGCGCTCATGGCGCTGGCGCACGACAGCAGCCAGCTCAGCCTGCCGGTCTCCGCGTAGCGCACCACGCAGTAGAGGGCTGCTGTCGCGCACAAGGTCATCAGCCCGTCCAGCAAGACCTGCCTGCTCACGATGACCTCGTACGGCATGACGGCGAGCAGCAGCGCTGCGACCAGGCCGGCTACCTCGCCATACAGCTTGCGCCCGAGGGCGAAAGTCACGCCGACCGTCGCGACGCCGATGACGGCAGCGAAGGCCCGCGCGGTCCAGTCGGTGTCGTGAATGCGCAGCGCAACCGACAGAAGTGTCTGAAACAACAGCGGATGCGCACGGAAAACCGGGAACATCGCCGCCAGGGTGCTGTTCCCGGCTAGCGAGGCCGCCGAGCCGGTGTACACCGCCTCGTCGGTGTTGAAGCCGACGGCACCGAGCTGCCAGAACCGCAGCACAACGGAGAGCACGGTGATAGCGGTGAGCGGCAGACCCAGACGCAGCAGCAGGTGCCGAGCGCGCCGCGGCGGCGCTGGCTGGGACGGGGTCACCGTGGGCTCTGACGCAACACCCTGACCGTTGCCTGCTTGGCTGCTTCCTTGCATGGCGTGCGCCAGCGCAGCGACAAATTCGCCGCTGCCGTTCCCGCTGCTGTGGGCGGCAGGGCTGCCGTCGCCGAGCAGCGCGGCCCAGTTCGGCGCCGCTCCCTCGCCGTTCAGCGCCACGCTTGCAGGTGCGCCCCCGCTCACGGCAGCCTGCCCAGCGGTCGGCGCAGTTGCCTCGGGAGTCGCGTATTCCGGCACATAGGCCTCGTCCGGACCGAGCAGGCGCGGGATCTCGTCGGCCCAGCTGAAGCTGTCTGATCCGAGGGCGCGCACCCGGATGTTGTCGAGGAAGTCCGACAGGATATCCCGCTCGAGCTCCCGCAGCTGGTGGTAGTCGCGGGAGCCGATGTTGATCGCTGGCGCGAGGTAGCGGAACGGCGGGAAGCCGTAGGCGTCATCGGTGTTCGTGAGGAGCTGAGCCAGCGCGTCCTGCTTATTGACACGAGCCAGGCGTGGCGTGCCGCGCTCGATGATGAACAGTTCGCGCACCTTCGTACCGGTGGCGAACTGACAGGGCACCAGCCGGTCCGCCGTGTACTTGGGCGGCGGGACGAGGATCTGAGTGATCGCGTTGATGCCCATGATCGGCAGGTTGAACTTGCTCAGCGTCATCGCGAACGAGCGACCGCTCTTCGAGTGCAGCCGGCTCTGAATCTGCAGACGCCGCCACTCGGACCGGGTGAGGTCGTCGGCATTGACGGCTCGCAGCGTGTGCGAGCTGATCGTCAGAGGCTTGGGGAACCAGCTAGCGTTGCCGTCGCGGTCGACGATCGTCATGTCATCCGACAGGAACTTGCCGCCATGCTCGCGCAGCAGCCGCAGCACGGTTCCCGTCTTGCCGGTGTCCGTCAGCGCGGACAGCATCACCCCCACCCCGTCGAGTTCCACGCATGCCGAGTGGAGCAGCATCCGGCCGCGGGAGACCATCACGAACCTCAGCAGCGGCTCGAGGACGTTCGTATACACGACATGGTGTGACTTCGCCAGCAGCGGGCCGACCTCGATGGTGATGTGCTCCCCGTCGATGCGAGCGCGAAAGTTGGCACCGAGCCGACCGAGATGCTCCTCGTAGCGGATCACTGTCGGATTAACTGACTCGATCATCGAGGCGCGCCGGCGCGGCCGCATGTGACCCACATCGCCGATCCGGATCGCGATGTCCACGTCACTATCCGCCACGCGCTGAGCCCGGAAGAACTCGAGTTCCGGCAGCATGATCTGGGACCCGATCCGCACCACCCCGGCCACGTCATACCGGTACGTGAGGTACCGGGACCTCTTCCTGGCGGCGGCTGCGCCGTTCGCGAGCGGCTCGCGAAGGTCCACGAGCACGCGGACGGGGTCGCGGCGTGTATCGGAAGCACCCCCGGCGAAGATGGCGCGGTCACTGAGCACGAACCGGACTACGAACAGCGCTACCAGCGTGATCCCGTTTGCTACGAGCACGCTCAGGCCGGCGCGAGTGACCAGCAACTCGAGGACCGGCAGGCGCGCCAGCAGCAGCACATTGTTCATGAGGAAGAACCTGATGGCCCGGCTGAGGTGCGTCCCGTTGGAGCGTTTGCGGTACAGGCCAGCGTCAACCAGGATGAAGTTCCACGTCGTGGAAATCTGGGTTGCCAGCGACGCGCCCACCAGATGGTTCCACCCGATGACGTGGTAGAAGAACCACAGGGCTGCGCTGTTGACGACCAGGCCGGTGGCGCCGATCAGGCCGAACATCGCGAATCGCACAGCCTGGTGAATTCGCTCGGATCTGCCGGCTGGCCGGTCGCGCAACTGCCGGGCCAGACGTGCGCCGCGCAGCCTCACCACATGGCGCAAGAACGCGAAGCCCTGGCGTAGCGAGGCATTGGACGCACCGGCTACGCGTGGCTCGAAGCAGTAGGCGACCTCGGCGACTCGTGCGACAGGATTGCGGACCAGGATCTCCAGCAGGATCTTGAACCCCGTCGGCCGGAGCCGACCGAGGTCGACGCTCGTGCGACGGAACGCAAACAGGCCGCTCAGCGGATCGCTCACCATCGCGAGTCGGCGCGGGAACAAGTTCTTCACCAGCTGCGTGGCATACGAGGAGACGAGCACCCGCCTGGTGCTCCCGAGGCCCTCTCCCTTCACACCGCCGCCCGCATATCTGGTGCCCACCACGATGTCGCAGTCGTGCCGCATCGCCGTCCTCGCCAGCAGCGCCGCCGCTTCCGGGGGATGCTGAAGGTCGCCATCCATGACGAGAACCCAGTCTCCCCGCGCATGCCGAGCGGCTTCGACAACGGCGCTGCTCAGCCCGCCCCTCCGCGAACCAGACCCGCGGTGCAGCAGGCGGACGCGAACGGGGCAGCTCGCGGCGCGGTCGGTCACCTCCTCCGGAGTCTGGTCATCGCTGTCGTCGGCGATGATGATCTCGGTATCGAGCGGCGCGAACGCAGAACCCAGTCGTTCCAGCAACGGCTCAATGTTGAGCGCTTCGTTCCGCGTCGGCACGATCACCGTGAGCGCGGGAGTAGCATCGCCCGCGAGGTTCAGGTCGGTGAGCATGTCCGGCAGCACTGGCTTCATCGTCAGAGTTATGTCGGACGCGATCGACTCGCCGCTGTCTGGCTCGGTAAATGGCCCAGGCAGGGCAGGGCTGAACGACATCGAGAAAATCCCCCTATAACTATCGAGCTGGCACAAAGTGGTATAATACGATCGCACGATGCGCCTACAACGATCTCTGGGCAGCCGTAAAGCCCTGACGACACTCAGCGCGCATCAGCGAATGACGGAGCGGGGGAAAGCACCGAGTGACCGGTTGAGATGCCTGACCGCCATGAGCCGCCGTTCTGGCGGCCCGCTGCGGAAAGGCGCCTCACACGCGACCAGGGCCTGGCCGTGCCTAGCCAGTCACCTCCCAGTAGCTAGATCTCGGTATTCGCTGCCGTGCGAGCGGCATGCGCCGGTCGCCGTGCACGTTTTGCGGTGGTAACCGCATGCGATACATGCCGATCCTTTACCGACCGTTGGAACGGTAGCAAACCGACCGTCATTTGTAAGCCCCTCGTGATTCAGTGCTAGTTAACGATTCGTTAACCCTTTGCCGTGCACGATTTGTGCGTTTAGCGACTCGCTGAGCTATCTGTACTTGCATGGGCGAATTCGCGGGGCCGGTGGACGTCATGGTTAACATCCGGGGAGCGGTACTGTTCGGGCATGCTCGCCGGGCCGCGCCTCCGTCGGTTTCCCTCCAGATCGGCGGCGTCCGCGTCATCCCGACGGCTCGACCATCTGGAGGTGCATCGGCGTGACCCGGCTTGACACGGGAACCGAGGACTTGGTCGCTGAGGTCGACGACGGTGTCGCAGTCCTCACCATGAACCGGCCGGACCGGCGCAACGCCATGTCCGAGGCCATGATGTCAGCGATGGAGCGGGTACTCAGCGAGGTCGAAACCGACGACCGGGTCGGCTGCGTGGTGCTGACCGGAGCCGGCGGCGCCTTTTGTGCCGGTGGCGATGTGAAGGCCATGGCGGAGGGGTCAGCCGGAGAGCGGGGACAGACCCTGGATGTCGCCATCCACCGGCAGCGCCTTCGGCAGCGCGCGACCAGCGGCCGATTGTGGCACATGCCTAAGCCCACCATCGCAGCGATCAGCGGGCCCGCCGCGGGCGCGGGCTTGTCGATGGCGCTCGCCTGCGACTTGCGGTATGCCGTCGAAGGCGCCGTACTCACCACCGCCTTCGCCGGGGTTGCATTCTCCGGTGACTACGGCGGGACGTGGTTTCTCACCCGGCTGGCTGGTAGCGCAAAAGCGAAGGAGCTGTACTACTTCTCTGACCGGCTATCAGCAACAGACGCCGAGCGCCTGGGAATCGTCAACGCGGTGTTCCCTGCCGCCGACTTCGAAGCCCAGGTACGGCAGCGCGCCCGGCGCCTGGCTGAGGGGCCGCGACTCGCGTACCGCTCCATGAAAGAGAACCTCAACCGGGCGGTGACTGGTGAGCTCGGCGATTGCATGGACATCGAGGCGACCCACCACATCCATACCGGCCTGACGCAGGATCACCGCGAGGCAGCGAAGGCATTCGTTGAGCGGCGCGAGCCACGTTTCACCGGACGATGATGCAGGGGCTAACCACGACGAGCCAGTTACGCCAGCACGTGGCGGCGCTAGTCGACCAACGGCATAGCCTCCGGAACCCCTAACCGGGCTACGAGAACGGTGAGCTTGTTCCCCGCCGTCTGACCATCGTCAACTACTGTTGACTTCGTGCATACGTCAACTTATATTGACGTCATGGGCAATGAGGCGGCGCTGGCCGAGGCGGCCAGCGGGCAGGACCCGGCCGACGGACTGCGGGCGGCACGGGCGCTGCGCGAGCTGGCCGAGCGACTAGAAGCGCTGCAGGTACAGAACGCGCGCCGGCGCGGCTGGTCCTGGCAGGAGATCGCGCTCTTCCTCGGCGTGAGCAAGCAGGCCGTGCACAAGAAGTACAGCACGCTACCCGCCATGCCGGGTCCCGCCGCACGGCGCCGGGGCCGGGGACGCACAGGAGGCGACGATGTATGAGCGATTCGCGCAGACGGCGCGCCAGGCGGTTCTGGACGCGCGGCTGGAAGCTGAACTGGCGGGACAGGACAAGATCTGCAGCGAGCACCTCCTGCTGAGCCTGCTGCGCGAGCCCGGACCTGGAGCCGACGCCCTGACGGCTGCGGGGCTGGACGCGGAGTCACTGCGCCCGCGGCTGCCACGCGGCGATCGCGATCTGCCGGCTGGACTGGACGCTGACGCACTGGCCACACTCGGCATCAACCTGGACGCGGTGCGCCGGGCCACCGACGCCGCGTTCGGCCAGGGGGCGCTGGACCGGGTCCGGCTGCCAGGACGGAGCAGACTGCCGTTCGCCCCGGACGCCAGGCAGACACTGGCTGGGGCTGTCCGTCAGGCCCAGCACCTCAGCCACCGCCAGATCACCTCCGGACATCTGCTGCTCGGCATCCTTGATCAGAAAGAAAGCGGTGCGCTGACCGTGCTCGCCAAGGCCGGTGCGGATCTCCCCGCGCTGCGCGCCGACGTGCTGCGCCGGATCGGCGTGGCCGCCTGATCGCTGTTCGCCGGTTAGATCGGCCCGCCGGCCAGCGCGACGACGATGCCGATGGCGGCTGCTGCCAGGATCGCGACAACCACACCACGTCGCAGGACCAGCAGCCACAGGCCGGCGGCCACCAGCACGCCGACCTGCCAGAGCTGGGTGAGGCCGAGTCCGAGCGTGATCGCAGCGCCCCCGATGGCGCCGATGGCGGCGGGGCCAGCGCCCCCCAGGAACGCCTGCGCCGCGGCGCTGCGCCGGAAGGCTTCGAAGTGCCGCCCTCCTATCAGCACGAAAATGAAGGACGGCGCGAATGCAATCAGCACACCGAGCAGGCAGCCGGCCACGCCCGCCGCCGCGTAGCCGACCACTCCGACGGTCAGGACAACCGGACCGGGTGTCACCTGGCCCAGTGCCACCGCGCCAAGGAATTGCGCGCTTGTCATCCAGTGGTACGTGTGGACGGCGTCATGCTGCATGAGCGGGATGATGACGAAGCCGCCGCCGAATGACAGCGCGCCCACCTTGATGGCCACCCACGCGAGCGACCCGAAGACGCCCGCCGTGAGCGCTTTCGCCGCCAGGGGGATGAGCAGGCCACGAGGCCGCTGAACGCCGTCCGTCCCGCGCGTCCCTCCGGACTCGCCGTCGGCTGCCCGCTTTGTGACCAGCAACTCCGCCAGCCCGCACGCCAGCAGGACGACAACGAGGTACTCGCCAACCAGGTTGGCGGCGACTGCGCCGGCCGCCAGGTAACAGACCCAGCGCGCCCGCGCGAAGGTCGCCGCCCCAGCCCTGCGCCAGCTCGCCGGCATCAACCCCGCTGCGGCCGCGACCGCGATCGCCGGCACCGATCCGCCAGCCCCAGCCGCTGCACCGGTCACCCAGACGGGCGGCGAGTGCTCGAGGAAGAGCACCGACAGGCCAAGGATGATGACCAGGCCAGGAACGATGAAGCAGGTACCGGCCACGATCGCGCCGAGCGGACCAGCGAGCCGCCAGCCGCAGAAGATCGCCAGCTGCGTCGAGGCCGGGCCCGGCAGCAGGGATGTCGCGGCGATGCCGTCCTCGAACTCGGCCTCGGTCAGCCAGGAGTTCCGCTGCACGCACAGCCGGCGAAGCAGCGCGATATGCGCGGGCGGGCCGCCGAAGCCGGTGATGCCGATGCGGCCCCACTCCCTGGCGATCAGGGCTAGCGGCACGGACGGCGACGCGTCAACCTGCGGTTCCCCGGGTCCTTGCATCGCGCTCCTTCAGGTCCCGCCAGCCCGCTGTTAACAGGCTAGCGATCAGGCGCAGCACAGTGCCCGGATGGCGCCGGCCCTGGCCGTCCGGCGACACGAAATGGCTGATCCGGCGGGGAAATGGTCACCCGCTAACGAGCCGGGCGCCGTGATTGTCGACCCGCAGCGGCAGCACCCGCCAGGGTTCACGCTGCTGTGCCGCGATCCGCGCCACGTCGCCGGCGTCGCAGTGCTGGCCGTCCACGGTCAGCGAGAGCACCGACGGCCCGGCTCCCGAGATCACCGCCGGGATCCCTGCGCCACGGAGCGCGGCGAGCAGCGCCGCCGTGGCGGGCATGACCGGTGCGCGGTAGCGCTGATGCAGAAAATCCTCGGTTGCCGCGAGCAGCAGGTCCGGCCTGCCGGTCAGCGCGGTGGTCAGGAGCGCCGCCCTGGCTGAATTGGCCGCCGCGTCCGCGTGCGGCACCTGCTCGGGGAGCGCGTTCCTGGCGGTCTTCGTCGCGACCGGGATCGCTGGCACGCACAGCACCGGAGCGAGCTCGGGCACGGGCGTCAGGCGCACGACCTGCGGTCCGGCGGGCCCAGCCCAGGTGATGGTCAGCCCGCCGGCCAGGCACGCCGCCACGTTGTCGGCGTGTCCTTCCATCTCGCACGCGAGGCGCAGCACCTCGGCGTCCGGCAGCACGTCTGCCGGGCGGGCCGCGGTCCGGCGGCCAGCCGCGAGTGCCCGGGCCGCCAGCAGTCCGGCCACGATGGCCGCCGCGGACGAGCCAAGGCCGAAGCCCTGCGGAACCTCGTTCCGGCACGAAATCGCGATGCCCGGCGGCTCGTCGCCGACCGCAGCGAAGCCCGCTTGCATCGCCTGGATCACCAGGTGCTTTTCCGCAGGCCGCCAGGCGTGATCGGCGCCCACGCCGGTTACGTGTACCTCCAGTCCCGCATCGGTCACCTGCGCCTCGACGGTGTCGTGCAGGGTAAGGGCCAGGCCGAGTGAGTCAAAGCCCGGCCCCAGGTTGGCGCTCGTGGCGGGGACGACGACAGTGACGGGCTGGTCCGGCCAGGTCACGCCCGGCCGCCCGTCATCGCAGGCCCAGGGCCTGGGCGGCGGCCGAGAGGTCGACACCGATCGTCACCGCCGGCTTCGCGCCACTCACCGCGGTGTCCGGGTCTTTGAGGCCGTGGCCGGTGATCGTGCAGACGGCGACCGAGCCGCGCCCAACCTGACCGGCCGCGCAGGCCTGCAACAGACCAGCGACCCCGGCAGCCGAGGCAGGTTCCCCGAACACACCTTCCCGCTCAGCCAGCATTCGGTAGGCGGCAAGGATCTGCTCGTCGGTGACCGAGTCGATCAACCCGCCGGACTCCTGCCGGGCCTGCTCGGCGAGGTGCCAGGACGCCGGGTCACCGACCCGGATCGCCGTCGCCACCGTGGCGGGCCGTAGAACCGGCCGGCCGAGCACGATCGGCGCCGCACCGGCCGCCTGGAAGCCCAGCATGCGCGGAGTCTTGGTGGCAGCGCCCGCGGCGTAGTACTCGGTGTAGCCAAGCCAGTAGGCGGCGATGTTGCCTGCGTTCCCCACCGGCAGGCAGTGCACGTCCGGCGCGTCGCCGAGCGAGTCGACGATCTCGAATGACGCTGTCTTCTGGCCTTCCAGCCGCTCGGTGTTGACCGAGTTCACCAGCGCGACCGGATATTCGGCAGCCAGCTTGCGCACAAGCTCGAGGCAGTCGTCGAAGTTCCCGTCCACCTGAAGCAACTGCGCGCCGTGCGCGAGCGCCTGAGCCAGCTTGCCGAGCGCGACGTTGCCTTTCGGTAGCAGCACGGTGCAACGCAGGCCCGCCCGCGCCGCATACGCCGCCGCGCTGGCCGAGGTGTTGCCGGTCGACGCGCAGATCACCGTGGTTGCGCCACGGGCCGCAGCGAGTGTCACCGCGACCGTCATCCCCCGGTCCTTAAAGGAGCCCGTCGGGTTGCCGCCTTCGACCTTCAGATAGACCGAGCATCCGGTCAGCTCCGACAGCACCGGGGCGGGCAGTAGCGGCGTGCCTCCCTCGCCAAGCGTGACCACCGGTGCATCCGGAGGCACCGGCAGCCGCGGCCGGTACTCGGCGATGACGCCGCGCCACGGTGATGGCCTGGTTGCCGGGACTGTCACACGGCCTCCAGAAACCCAGTCGCTCGCCTGCGCCTCACTCGCCCTCCAGTCCCTCGACCCGCATGACGCTATCGACGTTGCGCACGGCCTCCATGGCGCCGAGAGCGGCCACCGTCTTGGCCAGGGCCGCCTCCCTGGCAGCGTGCGTCATGATGATGAGGTTCGCGTCCTCGCCGCGACCCTCCTGCCGGACCGCCTTGATGGACACGCCCTGCTGCGCGAATGCGTCGGCGACCGGGGCCAGCACGCCAGGCCGGTCGAGGACGTCGAGCTGCACGTAGTAGCTGGTGCGGGCGTCGCCGATCGGAATGAGCGGCAGCTGGGCGTAGCTGGAGGAGTCGGGTCCGTGCAGCCCGGCAAGCAGGTTCCTCGCGATCGCGACCGT
This sequence comes from uncultured Actinomycetota bacterium, assembly GCA_963718765.1. Taxonomy (GTDB): domain Bacteria; phylum Actinomycetota; class Actinomycetes; order Streptosporangiales; family Streptosporangiaceae; genus JAJYUU01. The sequence continues at coordinate 168,250 of CAVQZV010000008.1, read as the reverse complement.
GTCGCCGAGAACTGCGCTCGCGGTCGGCTGCCCGCCCGCGCCGGCCCGTAGAACATCAGCCGTCCTGCCGACTCGGCCTCGATGAACACCGCGTTGTAGGCCCCGCGCACCGCGGCCAGCGGATGGGTGCGCGGGATCATCGCCGGGTGTACCCGGGCCGAGATGCCGCCGTTGACCCGCTCGCAGATCGCGAGCAGCTTGACCACGCAGCCCAGCGACCTGGCGCTGGCGATATCGGCCGCCGTCACTGACAGAATGCCCTCGCGGTACACATCGTCGGCGGTGACCTCGGTGTGGAACGCGATGCTCGCCAGGATGGCCGCCTTGGCGGCGGCGTCAAAGCCGGCTACGTCAGCGGTCGGGTCTGCCTCGGCGTAGCCCAGCGACTGCGCCTCGGCGAGGGCGGCGCTGAAGTCCTCCCCGGAAGTGTCCATCCGGTCCAGGATGAAGTTCGTGGTGCCGTTGACGATGCCGAGTACCCGCTTGACCGCGTCGCCGGCCAGGGACTCGCGCAGCGGGCGCAGCAGCGGGATCGCGCCCGCAACCGCTGCCTCGTAGTAGAGGTCAACTCCGGCCTGACTCGCCGTCTTGTGCAGCATCGCCCGGTCGACGCTGATGAGCGCCTTGTTAGCGGTCACAACCGACTTTCCGGCGTTGAGCGCGGCCAGGATCAGCGTTCTGGCCGGCTCGGTGCCGCCGCCGATGAGTTCGATCACGATGTCCACATCGGGCCGCGTGACCAGCGCCAGGCCATCGGTCGTCAGCAGGTCCGGATTGACGGCTACGCCTCTTGGCTTGGCCGGGTCGCGCACCGCCACTCCGGCGATCTCGAGGAGCGCGCCCGCTCGTGCCTTCAGATCGGCCGACTGCTCTGCCAGCAGCCGGTAGACCTGCGACCCGACGTTTCCGCAGCCCAGAAGCGCCACCTTGAGCGGCGCACGTTCCTCGGTGAATCGCATGGCTGCTTCCTGCCCGGCTCGTTCCCGCCGGCCGCTGCCAGCCCGGCGTCCTCCGGTGCAGCGGCATCCGGCCCCACTGTGCTCCGCACGACTGGCGCTCCCCTCACCTGCCCCGGCGAGGGAAGCCGTCAGCGGTGAGCTGACCTCGCTGACTGCCAGGGCTTTGCGTCCGTCCAAGCTTAGCCAGACCCGGCAGGCGACGGCCGGGGTCCCGCGCCGGAGGGCCCGCCGGGACATTTCACCCCCCGTGGCTGTAGGGCCGGCCAATTTCAGCTGATATGCCGAGCCACAGCGCGTGAAGTGTGAGCGTGCCGCCGCCGGAATCCGCTCACCGCGAACATCTGGGATCAGGGGAACAAACAACTTCCAACTCTGCTTGTAGCGTCGTAATCACGTAAGCAATATCGGCTGAAGCTCTCCGAGGAAGTGACCTCTGTTATGTCAGAGACCCTCTCCCTGCCGGTCCTGCCGCTGGACGACAACGTCGTGCTGCCGACCATGGTCGTGCCGCTCGACCTGTCTGCCGCTGAGCCGCGGGCCGCGATCGAGGCCGCCCGGATGGCCGCCGCTGCGACGGACGGCGACGCCGAGGCCCAGGTCCTGCTGGTGCCACGGCCGGACGGCAAGTACTCCCCTATCGGCACCCTGGCAACGATCGAGCAGGTCGGCAGGCTGCCTAGCGGCGAGCGCGCCGCGGTGGTCCGCGGCACTGCCCGGGTCCGGATCGGGTCCGGCACCATCGGTCCAGGCCAGGCGCTCTGGGTGGAGGGCACCGTGATCGACGAGCCCGCGCCGACGCCGCAGGCCGCCGAGCTGGCCCGCGAGTACCGCGGCCTGGCTGCGACCATCCTGCAAAAGCGCGGCGCCTGGCAGTTTGTGGACGTCCTGCAGCGGCTGACGGACCCGTCCGCCCTGGCTGACAGCGCCGGTTACGCCGGCTACCTCACCACCGGGCAGAAGCAGCAGCTGCTCGAGACGCCCGATCCGGAACAGCGCCTGACCGCGCTCGTGGGCTGGGCCAGGGATCACCTGGCGGAGCTGGACGTCGCCGAGACGATCAGCAACGACGTCAAGGAAGGCATGGAGAAGCAGCAGCGTGAGTTCCTGCTGCGCCAGCAGCTCGCCGCCATCCGCAAGGAGCTGGCCGAGCTGGACGGAAAGCCTGCCTCCGAGGAGGAGGACTACCGGGCCCGGATCGAGGCGGCCGACCTGCCGGAAAAGGTCCGCGAGGCGGCCCTCAAGGAGGCCGCTAAGCTCGAGCGCGGCTCGGACCAGTCCCCGGAGGCTGGCTGGATCCGTACCTGGCTGGACACCCTCCTCGAGGTGCCGTGGAACAGCCGTACTGAGGATGCCTACGACATCACCGACGCGCGGACAGTCCTCGACGCCGACCATTCCGGGCTTGAGGATGTGAAGGACCGGATCATCGAGTACCTCGCGGTCCGCAAGCGCCGATCCGATCGCGGCCTGCAGCTCGTCGGCGGTCGCCGCAGCGGCGCGGTGCTGGCCCTGGCGGGCCCGCCCGGCGTCGGTAAGACCAGCCTCGGCGAGTCAGTGGCGAGGGCCATGGGCCGCAAGTTCGCCCGGGTGGCGCTCGGCGGCGTGCGGGATGAGGCGGAGATCCGCGGTCACCGGCGTACCTACGTCGGCGCCCTTCCCGGCCGGATCGTGCGGGCCATCACCGAGGCGGGTTCCATGAACCCGGTAGTCCTGCTCGATGAGGTCGACAAGCTGGGCGCGGACTACCGGGGTGACCCGACTGCGGCCCTGCTTGAGGTGCTGGACCCGGCGCAGAACCACACGTTCCGCGACCACTACCTCGAGGTCGAGCTCGACCTGTCCGACGTGCTGTTCATCGCCACCGCGAACGTGGCGGACGCGATCCCCGCGCCGCTGCTGGACCGGATGGAGCTGATCACGCTCGACGGCTACACCGAGGACGAGAAGGTCACGATCGCCCGTGGCCACCTGCTGCCGAGGCAGCTGGACCGGGCCGGGCTCGACGCCGCCGACGTGAGCCTGACCGACGCTGCGCTGCACCAGATGGCGGCCGAGTACACCCGCGAGGCCGGTGTCCGTAACCTCGAGCGGGTCATCGCCCGGGTGCTGCGCAAGGTCACGGCGCAGGTGGCGTCCGGCGCGGCCACGCTGCCGGCCATCGTGGACGAGCCGGATCTGCACGGCTACCTCGGCCACCCGCGTCACACACCGGAGTCTGCCGAGCGCACCGCGGTCCCCGGTGTGGCCACCGGCCTCGCTGTCACCGGTACCGGCGGCGACGTGTTGTTCATCGAAGCGTCGCTGGCCGACCCGGAGACCGGCTCCACTGGGGTGACCCTCACCGGTCAGCTCGGTGACGTGATGAAGGAGTCGGCCCAGATCGCGCTGTCCTACCTGCGCTCGCATGGCGCGGAACTGGAATTGCCGGTCGCGGACCTGAAGGACCGCGGCGTGCACGTGCACGTCCCGGCCGGCGCGGTGCCGAAGGATGGCCCGAGCGCGGGCGTCACGATGACCACGGCGCTGGCGTCGCTGCTGTCGGGCCGGCTGGTCCGGCCGGACGTCGCGATGACCGGGGAGGTCTCGCTTACCGGCCGGGTGCTGCCGATCGGCGGGGTCAAGCAGAAGCTGCTGGCCGCTCACCGCGCTGGCATCACGACGGTGCTGATCCCGAAGCGGAACGAGCCCGATCTGGAGGACGTGCCGGAGAAGGTCCGCGCGGCCCTGGACATCCACCCGGTCAGCGACGTCCGGGAGGTGCTCAGCCTGGCTCTCGAGCCCGCCAGCACGCACTCCGTGATCGCGGCCTAACAACAAACACCCGGCTGCGCTGCCGCTGCCTGGTAGGACTCCTACCGGGCGCGGCGGCGCAGCACGAACGGCATGGCCGCGGACTCGAGCTGCACCTTGAGGCTCATTTTGCTCTCACCCTCGCGCCGGTCGGCGAAATGGATCGGCAGTTCGACGATCTTCAGGCCGTGCTGCACGCTGCGGTAATTCATCTCGACCTGGAAGCTATATCCGTTGCTCTGCACGCTGGCGACGTCGATGGCGGTCAGCGCCGACGAACGCCACAACTTAAAGCCGGCGGTCACGTCCCGGACGCCGAGCCGCAGCAGCGCGCGCACGTACGTGTTGGCGAACGCCGACAGCGCCTTGCGCTGCCAGGACCACTCCCTGGCCAGGCTGGCCCCGCACACGTAGCGCGAGCCGATTACGACGTCGGACTGGGTGGACAGCAGGGTGCCGAGCATCTGGGGCAGGTACAGAGGCGAGTGCGACAGGTCACTGTCCATCTGGACGACAAAGTCGGCGCCTGCGGCCATCGCGCGGGTCATCCCGTCGACATAGGCACGGCCAAGCCCTTGCTTACCTGGCCGGTGCACGACCGTGACCCTGTCGGTGCCGTACTTCTCCGCCAGCTGGTCGGCCACGTCGCCCGTGCCGTCCGGCGAGTTGTCGTCCGCAACCAGGATGTTCAGCCCGGTCAGCGGCAGGCCGATTAGCTCTTCCACGATGACCGGGAGGTTCGCCGCCTCGTTGTAGGTCGGCAGCACCACCGTCACCGCCGCTGAACGCCACGGCTCCGGCAGCTCGACCAACGGCACCGTCAGCGCCTGCTCCCCAACTGCCATTCCCATCCCTGTCCAACAGTCCGCCGGCGGCTCCGGCAATCCGACTTCCCCGCCCCGGGGCCTGCCCAGGCGAAGCAGCCGACCGGCAGCTCCAGCCCCGAACCGCGACAATATAAACGATCCTACCGAGGGCGGGAGGTATCTGGTCTGACCGGAGTGCCGGCTGGATGCGGCATGGCTGCCCGCCCGCCAGGCCGGCACGAGACCCGTGATCAAGCATCTCAGCAACGTCCAGCCAGGTCGTATAGTTCCACGCTGCTAGCGCACCCGCACCGGGCCGCGCGGGACCAGCCAGCCCGGTCGGCACAGCGTTGACAAAGATCCTCCCAGAACCAGACGATGGCCAGGAAATGTCAGCTCTTCCCTCCCTGATCTGATCCCAGGCAGCCATTGACGTGCAGATTTGCGTTCTGGGCGATGCGCACCTCGACGTTGTCGTGCGGGTGACGGGGCCGCTGGCGGAGGACACGGACACGCCGGCGATCACACATGTCGGTGTTGGCGGACAGGGCGCCAACGTCGCTGCCTGGGCGGCCGCCCTGGGTGCCCAGAGCCGCCTGGTCGCCCCCCGTGGCACTGACGTCGCCGCCCGGCTCATCACCGAGGAGCTGACAAAGCGCGGGGTGGATCTCGTCGGCCCGGTGATACCGGGCCGCACCGGCGTGGTGGTCGCCTTGTCGGACGGCGGCAGGCACCGATCGATGCTGACCGACCGTGGCGTCGGCGGCGAGATCGCGCCTGCCGACCTGGCCCGCGAGTGGCTTGACGGGTGCGGCTGGCTGCATGTCGCCGGCTATAGCCTGGCCACCGAGCCGGCCATGGCGCGGCTGTCGCTGCCATGCGCATGGCGGCCGCCTGCTCAGTCCGGCTCAGCATCGACGTCTCCTCGACGACGCTGATCGAGGACTACGGGGCCAGCCGCTTTCGGCAGCTGCTCGGCTCCGTGGCACCCGATGTGATCTTCGCCACCCAGGCGGAAGCCGAGCTGCTGGGCGCCGACCTGACCGATCGACTCGTCATTAAGCTCGGGGAGGCCGGGGTGCGCGTCGCGGGACGACGCTATCCGGCGCGGGCCACTGTGGCCGTGGATGCAACCGGCGCCGGTGACGCGTTTGCCGCCGGCTATCTCATCGGTGGCGTGGACCTCGGGCTGACTGCCGCGGCGCGGGCCGTGGCAACGATGGGAGGAATGCCGTGACCCCGGCCTTGCGTGTCACGGAGGAGGTCGGTCATGCCCTGCGGCACGGCCGGCCCGTCGTCGCTCTCGAGACAACACTGGTATCACACGGGTTCTCGGCAGGCCGCGGCCTGCACGCGGCGCTGGACGCCGAGCGAGCCGTGCGCGCAGCGGGCGCGACCCCGGCCACGATCGGCGTGGTGGATGGCGTCATCCGGGTCGGGCTGAGCGCCGCCGAGCTGGAGCGCTTCGCCGAGGCCGGGACGAGCGCACGCAAGGCCGGCGCGCGCGACCTTGCCGCGTGCGTCGTCCAGCGCGCCCTCGGCGCGACCACGGTCGGCGGGACGCTGGCGATCTGCCGCGAGGCCGGAATCATGTTCCTCGGCACCGGCGGCATCGGAGGGGTGCATCGCGGGTTCGCCGACCATCCCGACATTTCCGCCGACCTGCCCGAGCTTGCCCGGACCAAGGCCATGGTCGTGTGCTCGGGGGCCAAGTCGATCCTCGACATCGGCGCGACCGCTGAATTGCTGGAGACGCTGGGCGTCCCGGTGCTCGGCTGGCAGACGGCCACGCTGCCGAGGTTCTACACCGCTACCGGTGGCCCGCGGGTGTCCGCCACCGTGGTGGCAGCCAGTGAGGCCGCGCAGGTGGCCGCGACGCACTGGCAGCTCACCGGGGCCTCCGGCCTCCTGCTGGCCCGCCCGCCTGCTGACGGGCTCGACATCGACGCGCTGGTGACGCAGGCCGTCGAGCAGGTTAGGAGCGCGGGCGTCACCGGTCAGGCGGTGACACCTGCCGTGCTCGCCACCATCGAGGAGCTCAGCGACGGGCGCAGCGTCGAGGTGAACCGCCAGCTCATCGCCGACAACGCGGCGCTGGCCGGCGAAGTGGCCACGGCCTTCTGCGACCTCAGCGAGCCGACGTAGCGTAACCCCGCAGGATAACCGGTTCTGGCGCTAACAAGCAGCCCGGCGCAATGGCGGAGGCTGTGCGCACGCTCGTCTGCCGCTTGCTCCCAAACTCCTTGAGAGCAGGCAGCAACGTCAGTGATCATGTGCGCATGCCGACTTCCCCGCAGCTCGCTGAGCCTGCCCAGAATTCGCCGTTGTCCTCTGTCCAGCACATCGTGCAGTTAATGCTGGAAAACCGGTCCTTCGATCACATGCTCGGGTTCTTGTACCCCGGCAAGGCCGGGCCTGGCGGCCAGCCCTTCGAGGGCCTGGTGGGCACCGAGTCGAACACCGACAGCAGCGGCAAGCCCGTCACCGTTTTCCAGATCGATGCCGCCAGCCCTCGTGCTTATTTCATGCCCGGCGCCGATCCCGCCGAGGGCTATGCCAACACGAACGTCCAGCTCTTCCGCACCGGCGCACCGCCCAGCCCGCCGGTGGCAACCATGACCGGATTCGTCACCAGCTTCGCCTCGGCGATTACGTACGACCAGCGATCGAACCAGAGCGTCGAGCCGGGCACGACTCCGGCCAGCATCATGGGAATCTTCCCGCCAGCGGCCTTGCCCGTGCTGTCCGGTCTCGCCCGCGGATTCGCCGTTTGCGATCACTGGTACAGCTCGGTGCCGACCGAGACGATGCCGAATCGCGCCTTCGCGTGCGCCGCCACCAGCCAGGGGCACATGAACGACGCGACTTCCTCGTTCACGGTGCCGAGCATCTTCGGGCTCCTGACCGCGCACAACAGGAGCTGGAAGATCTACGGCTACGACGCGGAGCCGCTAACGCGGGGCAACTTCACGGACACCGTCGACGCGCCAGAGGCCAACTTCGGCAAGTTCGCCGACTTCCAGGCGGACGCCGCAGCGGGCCAGCTTCCTGCTTACTCGTTCCTGGAGCCGAGCTGGAGCTCGACGGGGAACAGCGAGCACCCCAACTATGACGTCGCGCTGGGCGAGGCGTTCATCCTGCAGGCGTACCAGGCGGTCCGCAGCGGACCGGGCTGGGCCAGCACGCTCCTCATCATCACCTACGACGAGCACGGCGGCTGCTACGACCACGTTCCCCCGCCCACTGGCGCAACGCCTCCGGACAGCACAGTGGGCGAGTACGGCTTCGACTTCACCCGGTTTGGCCTCCGGGTCCCTGCCGTGCTGGTGTCACCGCTGATCGCAGCCGGCACGATCTTCCGCGTCCCGGAAGGCAGCGTGCCGATCGACCACACGTCGGTGCTGAAAACGATCGAGCAGCGCTGGGGCCTGCCGTCCCTGACCGCACGAGACGCCGCTGCGCCCAGCCTTGCTGGTGTGCTGACACTGACCACTCCGCGAACCGACGATCCGATGGCGGGCATCTCGGCCCCGACGTCGAGCGGCCAGAACCCTGCGGCCGGCGAGGTCTCCCACCTGCTGCGGCTGCAAGCGCAGCGGGTCTCCGATCTCCAGGTCCCGCTCAGCCAGCTGCAAGATGCGCCGCTGCTGGTCAGCCAGCACACGCCCGCCGACTACGAGCACTACATCGCGGCCAGGAGCGACACCTGGAAGGCGGCCCTGGCGCAGGGTGAGGCGCCAGGCCGGTTTGCGGCCGAGCCCGGCTAGGGCAGACAGCAGGATACGGACAGCGTGCGAACTCTGCTGGCAGCAGCGCAGCGGCACGTATGGCCGACGGTTGTGCTCTACCTTTGGTGGCATGGCGGCACGCCCCCTGTCCGATCTGGTAGCGCCTGACTGGGCCGAGGCGCTGTGCGGGGTCGAGGAAAAGATCACCGAGCTCGGCACGTTCCTGCGCGCTGAGGTGGCAGCGGGGCGCAGTTACCTGCCGGCCGGTGACAACATCCTGCGCGCGTTCCGCCAGCCGATGACTGACGTGCGGGTCCTCATAGTCGGCCAGGACCCCTATCCGACGCCGGGCCACCCGGTCGGCCTGAGCTTCTCGGTCGCGCCGTCGGTTCGCCGGCTGCCCGGCAGCCTGGTCAACATCTTCACCGAGTACTCCGCCGACCTGGGATATCCCGCGCCGTCGACGGGCGACCTGTCACCGTGGGCCGAGCGGGGCGTCATGCTGCTCAACAGGGTCCTGACGGTCCAGCCAGGGAAGCCCGCCTCGCACCGAGGCAAGGGCTGGGAGCAGGTGACCGAGCAGGCGATCGGTGCCCTCGCCGACCGGGGCGGTCCGCTCGTCGCGATTTTGTGGGGTAACGACGCGCGTAACCTCGCGCCGCTGCTCGGCGGAACGCCGAGCATCCAGTCAGCGCATCCGAGCCCGCTGTCGGCGAGAAATGGTTTCTTCGGCTCCCGACCGTTCAGCCGGGCCGACCGGCTGCTGCAGGAGCAGGGCGGGCAGCCGCTGGACTGGAAGCTGCCCTAGCAGCTCAGCGCCGTCCTCGCCAGCCTGGCCGCCGCCTCGATGACCGCGCCGGTCGCAAGGAGCAGGTCCTCGCTGTCGGGTGGCCCGATCAGCTGCAGGCTTGCGGGCAGCCGGCCGAGCTCGGGACGGGCAGTGCCAGCGCGGGGAAGCCCGCCAGATTGACCGGATTCGTGAACGCGGTGAAGTGCATACCGGCCGCCGCTCGCAGCGGCGGCGGAAAGAACGGCACCGTCGGCAGCGCGAGCAGGCCGCCGGCGGCACGCAGCGCGACCACCATCGCCGCCCGCCAAGCCGGCTGCGTGCCCCGCGCGCCCCGCGCGTCATCCACCGTCACGGTCTCCGCCGCCGTCAGGCGCGCCAGCACGTTCGGGCCGATCAGCGCGCGCACGGCGGGATCGGCCAGCAGCGCGCGGTTCGACTGCGCTGCCTCGAAGTCGAGCAGCACGCCGCAGGTCTCCCGAGCCGCCAGCCAGCCGGGCAGGCGGACCTCGGCCACCTCCAGGTCGCTCGCCTCGAGCGCGGCATCGATCGCCGCGTCGATCACCGGATCGACGTCGAACCCATCCGGCCTGATCCGGCCGATCCGCGGCTCGCGGTGCGCGCCCACCCGGAAGCCGGGCTCCAGCAGCGCCATCCCGGTCGTCACGCCAGCGACATCGCGCGCCATCGGCCCGACTGTGTCCAGGCTAGGGGCGAGCGGCCAGACGCCGTCGAGCGAGATCCGGCCGTGCGTCGTCTTGAGCCCGGTGATCCCGCAGAAAGCCGAAGGTATGCGCACGGAGCCGCCTGTATCGGAGCCGTAGGCGACCTCGGCGTCGCCGTCGGCCACCGCGACCGCCGAACCGCTTGACGACCCGCCCGGCAGCAACGCGGGATCGAGCGGGTTCACCGGCGTGCCGAACCACTCGTTGATGCCAGCACCGCCGTAGGCCAGCTCGTGCAGGTTGGCCTTGCCGACGAAGACGGCACCGGCGGCGCGCGCGCCAGCCACGCACGCAGCGTCCCGCGCGGCCGGCTTGGCGGTCTCGGCGACCGCACGGCTGCCAGCCGTCGTCACCACGCCCTCGACATCGATGAGGTCCTTGACCGCCAGCCGCGGACCGGTGGCGCCAGAAGCGGACGGGAGCCGGGTGATGAAGGTCGTCATCCGGACAATCTAACGGCGCGGGCTAAGGTGAGGAATGGCCGATGTCGTCCACGAGCCGCTTGCGGGCGATGACGATGACCTGCCTGCCGTGCCCGCGTCGGCCGGCGCGCTGATCTTCGACGGCCATGGGCGGCTGCTGATCCTCCGGCCGACGTACAAGCCGGGCTGGACAATTCCCGGCGGCGTGATGGAGAACGATGGCGAGACACCCTGGCAGGCCTGCCAGCGTGAAGTGCGCGAGGAGTGCGGTCTCGAGGTGACCAGCGCTCGCCTCGCATGCGTGGACTTCCGTCCGCCGCGACCGGGCCGCTCCGGCGGCATCCGGTTCCTGTTCGACTGCGGCCAGCTGGACTCCAGACTGCTGCGCGGCATAACGCTGCAGGACACGGAGATCGCCGAACACCAGCTTGTTCCCGTCGCTGACGCCCTGCCGCTGTTGCGCAAGCCGATCCGGCGGCGGGTTAGGGCGGCCGTCAGGTCCGACGGAAGGGCGCGCCGCCGCGGCACCGTCTATCTCGAGGACGGCTACCCCGTCAGCGCCGTCGGCCCGGCTTAGGACAGCCCGGCTCAGGCGAGCCGGGCTCGTCACCTACGAGAATGACGCGATAATCGGGGCGAACCGGGCCAGGTCGTCACGTCCGGCCAGGCTGGGCAGCGACACGAAGACCGTGCTAACACCGCGCTCGGCCAGCAGCCGGTAGCGCCCGACGTGGTCGGCTGCTACGCCCGCGTGATGGCGCCGGGCGAACGCGGCCGCGCTGACCCGGCCGCGCAGTGACTCGACGAGCGCCGCGACCTGCTCGCGGTCGCGGCCCACGACGGGAACGTCCAGGACCGTGACGGCGACCTCGGCCGGATCGCGACCCGCCCGCACGCACTGCGCGCGCAGCAGCGCGATCCTGTCGTCGAGCACGCCGGCGTCGGACGGCAGGTTGCACCCGTCGGCGAGCCGGGCGGCTATGTCGAGCGTCCGGTCGCCGCTGCCGCCGACGATGACCGGGATGTGACCGGCTGGCCGCGGATAGCACGTCGTCTCGGGCAGTTCGATGTGCGTGCCGCGGTAGGCTCTCGTGCCCGGCTGCCAGAGCGCCCGCAAGGTCTCGATCTCGGCTTCCAGCATGCGCAGCCTGGTCGCTGGCGAGGGAAACGGCACTCCGAACGCCGCGTGCTCGCGGTCCCACCAGCCGGCGCCGATGCCGCAGAACGCGCGGCCGCCACTCAGCGCGTCGAGCGTGGCGGCGGTCTTCGCCAGCACGCCGGCAGGCCGGAAGGTCACCGGGCTGACCAGGGTGCCGAGTCGCAGGTCGGTATCCAGCCCGGCGAGCAGGCCGAGCGTCACCCACGGCTCGGGGATCGGGTCCCAGCTCCGGCCGACCTGCGGGATCTGGATGAGGTGGTCCATCAGCGCGAGCCCGGCAAACCCCGCCTCATCCGCGGCCAGCGCGACCGACCTGAGCCAGCCGGCCGGATCTTCGTCCCAGCCGAACCTGGAGATCTGCAAGACGAACTGCAGCCTGGCGGGCCGGCGACGCTGCTGGTGCGCGGCTCGGCTGCTGCCCGGTGTGTGCGCGGGCTCAACCGCCTGGGCAGGAGCTCCCACTGACAGCCGTACCACCAGGTCCCAGCCCTCGGTCTCGAGCTGGACGGCGGTCTCCCGGACGCGGCCGAGCTGCGCGTCTAGCACCGCGGCTGGCACCGGGCGGTCGCGGGACCGGTTGCGCTGCCGGCAGATGGCGCCGGCGGTGTCGAAGAGCACCGCGACGGCCGGCAGCCGACCACGCCGGGCGTGGGCCAGGTAGCCGAGCCGGCGGTCGGGGCTGAGGCCGAGAGTGTCCACGACGGTCGTAAGCCGCCGCGCCGCCCTCGCGGCGACAATCTGATCAAGCAGCGAGAACGCCTCGTCGGAGGCGTCCAGGTCGTGCTCGCCACTGCCGACTACAGCCCGGAGCTGGTCGGACGAGACGATCTCAGCCGAACGGTAGTGCTGCGCCGCCCAGGTTGACTTGCCAGCGCCCGCGGCGCCGACGAGCACGACCAGCGCCGGATCTGGGATCACCGGCAGCTGATCAGCGTCCACATGCTTCAGCGTGGCAGACGGCACGCGATCACGGGTGGGCCTCCGGCATGCGGACCGGCTAGCGGAACCGAAGCGTGCCGCGGTCGATGACGACCGTGCCGTCCTCCTTGGCCGTCTGGAACTGCGCGGTGCCGTCCGCGCTCGCCCAGATGGAGACAATCAGCGACTCGCCAGGCAGCACCGGCCGTGAGAACCGGCCCGACATGGAGACGAAGCGGGCCGGGTCGGAGCCGCAGACCTCGTGCAGCAGCACCCGCCCCGTGATGCCGTAGGTGCACAGGCCGTGCAGGATCGGCCGGCTGAATCCGCCCCTGGCCGCGAACGACGGATCGGAGTGCAACGGGTTGCGGTCGCCGGACAGCCGGTACAGCAGGGCTTGCTCGGGCCTGGTCTGCTGCGTCACCTTGTGATCGGGTGCCCGGTCCGGCAGCTGCCACGGCTCCGACGTCCCGCGGTCGCCGCCGAACCCGCCCTCGCCGCGGATGAACACGCTGCTGCGAGTCGTCACCACTGGCGCGCCGGTAGCGGCGTCCACGGCGCGGTTCTCGCTCTCGACAACCGCCGCGGAGCTCTTGTCGTAGATGCCAGTCACCGTCGACGAGGTTCGCAGCGTGCCCTCGACCGGAAGCGGCTGGTGCAGTTCGATCGACTGCTCGGCGTGGACCAGCATGGCGCGGTCGAAGTCGCCGAGGTCCCCGGACGCCCGCGCCTGCGCGAGCAGCACGCCATAGGTAGGCAGCACCTGCTGCCGGACACCCGCGCTGTTCTCGGTCGTGAACTGCAGCTCCTCCGCCGGGTTCCCGAGACCCGCGCCGACCCCGATCGCGTACAGCAGGGCGTCCTTCGACGTCCAGGAGCGCTCCGCCGGCTCTCCCTGGACACCGACGAGACTGTGGTTGAGCGGCATCATGACCTCCCGCGCACGGCGCCGTCCGGCCGCATTGACACAGCCGGTCAAGGCTCGATCCAATGGCCTAGTAGAACACGCTTCTAGTATTTCTCTCCACCGTGAGCTCCAGCCGGAGGTTCCTGCATGGGTCTGCTAGACGGCCACGTCGCCATCGTCACCGGCGCAAGCCGCGGCATCGGTGCCGAGATAGCCAGGCGGTTCGGCGCGGAGGGTGCCGCCGTGGCGGTCGCGGCCCGGACAGCGGAGCCGGGTGTCTCGCGGCTCGAGGGCACTATCTCCGAGACAGCCGAGCAGATCCAGGCGGCCGGCGGCTCTGCAATCGCGATCACCGCGGACCTGGCGAGGCCGGAGGACCGCGAGCGCCTGGTGGCTGAGACCGCCAGCCGCTCGGCCAGCCCGACATCCTCGTCAACAACGCGGCCGTCACGTACTTCACCCGGGTCGAGGACTTCACTCCGAAGCGGTACGCGCTGATGTTCTCGGTGCAGGTCGAGGCTGCGTTCCAGCTTGCCCAGCTCGTGCTGCCCGGCATGCGTGAGCGCGGCGGCGGCTGGATCCTCAACATCTCGTCGATAGCTGCCCGGCATCCGATCATCCCGCCGGGGCCGTTCGCCGGCCGTGGCGGAACTGTGTACGGGATGTGCAAGGCGGCGATCGAGCGGTTCTCGACTGGGCTCGCGGCCGAGCTGTATCCCGACAACATCGCGGTGAATGCGTTGTCGCCCACCCTGGTCGTGCCGACGCCCGGTACTCTTTTCCACCACCTGACTACCGAGGACGACCCGAACAACGAGCCGCCGTCGGTGATGGCCGAGGCGGCGCTCATGCTCTGCCACCGCGACCCGCGCAGCCTTACCGGGAAAATCGCCTACTCCCAGGAGCTGCTGGCAGAGCTGGGCGTGCCGGTCCCGCAGGCGCGATGAAGCTCATCCGGGTCGACTGCCACCTGCACACGGCACTGTCGGGCGACGCGGTTACCACGATCGACGAGCTGGCGGAGCGAGTCGAGCAGGAGCGGCTGGACGTTGTCTTCATCACCGACCACAACGTGACGGCGGCGGCGGTCGAGGCTGCCGAGCGGGGCATCGGCGCCCGGGTCATCGTCGGGGAGGAAATCCGCACCCAGGACGGCGACGTGATCGGGCTGTTCCTCACCGACCGCATCCCGTATGTGCTGCCGCTCGGCGAGGCGATCGCGAAGATAAGGGAACGGGGTGGCTTGGTCTACCTGCCGCATCCCTTCGACCCGGGTCGGTCGACACTCAAACCCGCCATCTCGGAGCGACTGTGCGCGGAGGGCATCGCCGACGTCGTGGAGGTGTTCAACGCCAAGATCGAAGATCAGCAGCAAAACCGGCAGGCCGCGCTGCTGGCGGCGCGCTACGACCTGCCTGGCGGCGCCGGCTCGGACGCGCACGACCCGGAGGGAGTCGGCGCTGCGTATCTGGAGATGCCCGACTTCGACGGCCCGGCGCAGTTCCTCACCGCACTGCGCCAGGCGACGATAACGGGCGAGTACCGCCCTCACGCCATCAGGTACGCACGTCGCCGGTCCTAAGTCCTCGGCCTCGGGCCGAGTACAGCCCTCCAGTCTCGAACGTCGCGCAGTTCGCGATGGTCAGAGGGATCTATGGTCCAACGACCTATGCCGGTCGTGCGTGCATGATTAGCTGGCTGGCCACCTGCCTGATGGTGTTGCTTGGGATCGCGAAGCCGATGCCCGCCGCCTTGCCCCCTTCTTGCGGGTCGGACACGGCTAGGGTTGGCATGCCGATCACGTTGCCGCTTACGTCAACGAGCCCACCGCCGGAATTGCCCGGGTTGATCTCCGCACTGGTCTGAATAACGGTTAGCACCGCTCCGGAGGGCTCCTCGGTGACCTTCCGGTTGGCCGAGGAGACGATCCCCTGCGTGACGCTGTCGGTGAGCCCGAGCGGGTCTCCCATGGCGAGCACGAACTCGCCGATCTTCACATCATCTGAGTTGCCTAGGCGCGCCGGGCGAAGTTTGTCAGCCCCGGTCTGCACTCTGATCACGGCCAGGTCGTTCTTCGCTGAGATGCCGATGACCCTTGCGGGAAGCAGACTCGCGCCCGCATTGCGGAGGACCTGGACGGTCAGCGCACCCGCGACTACGTGCGCGTTGGTCACGATGTCCCCCTGGCCGTCGTAAACCACCCCGCTTCCGGTCGATATGTCGGTGTTGATCTGCACGATCGAGTCATGCAGCACGTCGTGGACCGTCTGCTCGAACAGGTCCTGAAGCGGCGGAGAACTCGAGCACCCCGCCAAAACTCCTGCGACCAGCACTGGCAGCCAGGCCCGCCCCCAGGTGACCATGACAGCCAATCCTGGCATCCGTGCGGTGCGAGGAGGGAAGCGCCTGACACCGGCGACGCTCCAAGGGCTCGGCGACCCCGCGGGGCCGGGCCCTACGGCCGACAGGACTGCTTTGCTGACCGGGCGCAGAGCGCCTCTAGCCGCTCCAGTGTCCTGGCAATGCTCTCGGCCCAGACGTTGCCGTTGTCCATCACAGCGCGCTCTTCTTCCGGCACCCGTGAGCAATCGTAGATCTCGCTCACGACGGTTGCATCGGGGCCGTCGGGGGTCAGCTGGTAGCTCCACCGATGCCCCCAGCGGAGCTCCTTCGCACTCCCCGTGGCGGCGGCCGGATGCCCGCGCCCGGCTGCGGGTTCCCATCCGAGCCTTCGGTCCTGCTCGTACTCGACGACGTGATTGTTCATCTCGTAATCGCCCAGGTGGGCGAAGTACATCCGCATCACGAACACGTCCCCGACGCCGGAGATCATCCCGGCAGAGACGGCGCCTCGAAGACTTCCCGAGCCGTCCAGCTCCAGATGCCTCACCGGGTCGGCCAGAACGCGAAAGATGTCGTTCGCAGCAGCACAGGTCCGCCGCGAGACGACAACAGGCTGGTACTCGTCGTGGGGCATCGTCAATCCCGTCTGCTGCGGAGCCAGCGCCCTCGGCTGACTCCCTCGTCCCGACGACGATCGCCGCCGGCCCAGATGGACACCCCCCAAGCGGCAGCACACGAGACCCTAACTGCATGTCACGACACTAGGTCACCGGTGGCGCCGTGGCCCGCCGTCCTGGCAGGCTCAATCACGTGACGGACTTCGACGAACTCGTGACCGAAGCGATGGCCGAGCCGTTCTCTGGCTGGGACTTCTCCTGGCTGGATCGCCGCTCCCGGACCGAGCCGCTGCCATGGGACTATGCCGCCCGGGTCGCGGCCCTAGCCAGCACTGCCCGGACCATGCTCGACATGGGCACCGGCGGTGGCGAGGCACTGTCCCGGCTATCTGCCAGGGCAGAGAGGACAGTCGCAACCGAGGCGTGGCCGCCGAACGTCCCGGTGGCCGGGAGGCACCTGCTGCCGCTCGGCATCCCCGTGATCCAGAACGAGGGCGCACGCGACAACATGGACCAGGGCGGGGGTGACGACGGTGGCCACCTGCCGTTCCGCGACGGGTCACTGAACCTGATATCCAATCGGCACGAGTCATTCCTCGCTGCCGAGGTCAGTCGCGTTCTCGCGCCGGGCGGCACCTTCGTGACCCAGCAGGTCGATTACCACGAGAACGACGACCTCGCCCAGGTACTTGGAATCGAGACCCCGGATGAGCCGGACAGCTGGATCGGGCTGGCCGAGCGGCAGCTCACCGAAGCGGGACTAGTGATCGAGGAAGCTGTTCGGGCCGACCTGCGCATCCACTTCGACGACGTCGCTGGCATCGTGTACTACCTGAAGGCCATCAGCTGGTCAATCCCTGGATACAGCCTCGAGAAGCACCGGGATCGCCTTCGCGCCCTGTACGGGGACCCCAGCGCCTGGCCGGTCGTGACCAGAGGGCCCAGGTTCCTACTCGTCGCGTCCAGGCCCGGCTGAGCGTGGACGCTTGAGCAACAGCACATAGACCCCGGCGAATATCAGGACGATCGCGACGTTGGTTATCAGCCGCGCCAGGACATGGTGCCTCAAGAACAGGACGTCCACCCCGACGATGACCGCCACCATCGCGACCACAGAAATCGCGGCCGTCACCTGTCTTCCCACTGGTTCGTTCTACTACGCGAGGCGCAGTAAGACAAGCAGCGGGAAAGCCCGTCAGGAAGAGTGCAGGGCCGCGATCGTCATGCGCCTGCGCAGCATGGTTTGCCGTACCGACAGGCCTAGCCACAGCAGCACCGCCACAGCCAGGATGGTGCCGGGCCAGAACCCGTACGCGAGCAGGACGACCGAGCCGGCCGCGCCCGCCACCTGACCCACATCTTCGATCAGCAGACGCCGCCTGGCCGTACCTGAGGCTGGCCGGCGGGGGATGCGCAGCCGCACCACGAGCAGCAGCAACGCGAGACTGACGGCCAGGAAAATGGTTGGGACCGTGTTTCCGGGCGGACCGTTCCAGACCGAGTGCCATTGCCCGCCATATTCGGCGTCGACGATGGCGCCGCGCCAGACTCTGATCCTCAGCGGAGTGCTGGCCTCTTCGTCCGCACTGGCCAGGCGCACGATCGTGGCCGTGTTCCCGCCGAAGCTCGCCCAGGTATTGATCGCGGCATCCGGGGTGACGTAGGAGACGTCGGCCCCATAGGCGCTGTTCGCCGGGGCGCGCACCCCGTTGATGACGGCTGTGAAATCACCGATGCAGGTAGTCAGGTTCGTCTCGCCAGTACACGCAGGGGCGTCCCGGAAGGCACGAGCCGGCGGCCCGTCATGAGAAGTCAGGAAGACACCGAACACGACCGCGGCGGCCAGCAGCATCGGTACGTAAGCGGCGGCGCGGGCGCCCAGCACGCGGGCCGCGGTCGCCGGATGCATGCGCATCCGAGTCCTGGCCGTTGGCATGCGCGGTCCCGTGGGCAGGATCGGCACAGGCAGGTCGTGCACACCGTCCGCCAGGCCTTGCGCGCGCAGCAACCCGGCCGCTGACTGGCCTGCGCGTCGCCTGGTGATGGCGCCGAACCACACCGAGAGTCCGAGGACGACGACCAGCGCCGCGCCGGTGGCGGTGAGGTCAGGCCCGAGTCTCGACGGCTGGCCGCCGAGGACGCCGCCACCGATCGCCACGACAATGCCGCCCAGCACGAGCATCGACACCACGGCCGCCGCCACTGGGCGCGTTCGCAGGTACGTATACCCAGTCCTCCGGATCTGGCGATTGAGCAGGCCAAGGACGACGAATACCAATCCCATGCCGCCGACGGTCCCGGTACCGGTGAGATCGCCGGCGAGCGCTGTCTCCGGCACCGACGTGGTGACGTCAGAGCGCCCGTCGGTCATGACAGATACCGGGATGCCGCGCCAGGAGGTCACTTCGGCTAGGTTTCCGTCCACCGCGTAACCGAGCATCGGGCTGTCGGAGTTGAACTTCAGGTGCAGGGTCGTCGATGCGGTCTGCACGTCCAGCTCGTTGTCTCCGGAAACCTCGGTCACCCCGGCTACCGAGCCGTCGACGGTTCGCAGGCAGTCGGCATTAGAACGGGCGCTGGCTGGGCACGCCCTGGCGTGGTGGTAAGCGGATATCTCTGTCGCCTGCTGGATCGCGAGGATGCCAAGCACAACGCCGATGACGAGTAAGATCCCCCCGACCGTCAGGCAGAACCAGCCGCGTAATCCCACTGCCGACGCCCCCTACATGAGCTGCCGCCCGGACTGTACATTCTTCCCGGCCATTCCGAAAGTCTCGAAATCAAGATCTTCTGCGCGCGTCATACCGGTGACGGCGGTGCTCGAGTGATTAATGTTGCCGCCATGACAAATCCGTCGTTGCCTTACACGCGCACGCGTGGCGCCGATGACCTCGGCGGCGACGGGGAGCGGAGGCGCGATCGCTATCTGCCGTCCGCGCAGGTCCTGGAGGAGCTCACCGCGCTCGGGCCCGGTCTGGCGCGCCTCGCGTCAGACCTGCGTGACCGGCTGACCGGACCCAGTGACGACCGCAGCGACCTCGCGTCGCGGTCGGCCTAACCGCAGCGCAACCATGCTCGTGACGGCGATCTGACGCCGGCCAACCAGTGATCCCGCCGTGACGGCAGTTCGGGCCCTGCCGACTGCGCCTTGACTTTGTACTGCAAAGCGAACTAGCTTTGCAGTACAAAGCTTAATGGGTCCGGCAATCGGAGGTCGCCATGACTCAGTACGGCACGTGGGTGAGCTACAGCGGCACCGCAGGCATCGCCCTCGCCATCGTCCTCGCAGGCGCGGCGACGGGCGTCGCGTATGCCGGCTTCAGGCTGCCCCTGCCCGCATCGCTACCGCGCCCGGCCCGGGCCGCCAGGGTCTTCCTGCTCGCGGGCTGGCTTCTGTCGATCGTGGCGCTCCTCGCGTGCTTGTCGCTCTACGTACTGCACGCCCACGGTGAGCACCTCGGTCAGGCGCCGCCGGCCGATCCCATCACGCCCGTCACCGTCATCTGCTTCGGCATTGCCTGGTTCGCCATCGCGCTCGTAAACAATGCACGGGGCTGGCGGGTCGCGCTCGGAAGCGCTGCCATCGGCGCCCTCGCCGCGCCCATGATCTTCGAGTTCCCGTTCGACCTCATCGTGATGACGAGGATCTATCCCCCGATGCCACCGGATCCTGCCTTGTACCGGGCCCTGTTCTTCGTACCGCTGCTCCTGGTCGAGGTGACGACGGTAGCGCTGCTGACGCTGTCTCCGGTCGTGCGGGTATCACGGGCAACGCTCTGGTGCTTCGCGGCCATGCTGGCCGTGTTCGCCGGGTGGAGTCTGATCTGTTTCGGCTACCCGTCCTCCCCCGGCCCGTTCGCCCTGAACGTGGCGTCGAAGATCCTGGCGTTCCTGACTGCGCTCAGCATGTTCCTGCCAGACCGGTCGCAGCCCGGCACGCCAGAACTCAAGCCCGCACCGCAGGCATGGACCTCGGTCATGTGACCGCGGGCGCTACAGACCGATACGCGTCGCCAGATGCTCGCGGTGGTAGCTGGCGTCACCCAGGAACAGCTCGCTGGCCTTGGCCCGCTTGAAGTACAGGTGAGCGTCGTGCTCCCAGGTGAAGCCGATGCCGCCGTGCAGTTGGATGTTCTCCGCCGCAACGTGGAAGTACACGTCGGACGCGTATGCCTTGACCAGCGAGGCGACCACCGGTACTTCGTCGGAGTTCTCCGCGACCGCGGCGGCCGCGTACTGCACGGCGCTGCGCAGCGACTCGACCTCGAGCAGCAGGTCGGCGCAGCGGTGCTTGAGGGCCTGGAAGCTGCCGATGGGCCGGCCGAACTGGTGCCGCACCTTCAGGTAGTCCACCGCCATGTCCAGGGCGCGCTGCGCGCCACCGAGCTGCTCGGCGGCCTGCGCGATCGCGGCGACATCCAGTGTCCGGGCCAGCACCGCGGCCCCGTCACCAGCCGCGCCGACGAGCTGCGCCGGCACCGCGGCGAAGTCCAGCCTCGCGAGCTTGCGGGTCTGGTCCAGCGTCGGCAGCGCGGTCCGGGTCAGACCCTCCGCATCGGCAGGCACGGCGAACAGGCTGAGCTCGTCCCCGGTCCGCCCCACCACCAGGATCAGCCCGGCGGTGTGCCCGTCCAGCACAAAGCTCTTCCGCCCGTCGAGCCGCCAGCCGTCGCCCTCATGGGTCGCCGCAAGCCGGATCGCGTCGACGTCCCAGGACCCGTCCTCCTCGGTGAATGCCAGCGTTGCGATCAGTTCCCCGGACGCGATGCCCGGGAGATAAGCCTTCTTCGCGCCCTCGTCACTGCTCGCCAGCAGCGCGGTGGTGGCGAGCACCGCG
Organism: uncultured Actinomycetota bacterium; assembly: GCA_963718765.1. Classification (GTDB taxonomy): domain Bacteria; phylum Actinomycetota; class Actinomycetes; order Streptosporangiales; family Streptosporangiaceae; genus JAJYUU01. Next base: position 147,252 of record CAVQZV010000008.1, on the reverse strand, counting down.
CTGGCCAGATAAGGCCCGCCATACAGCGCCGCGCCCAGCTCCTCCAGCACGATCGCCTGCTCGGCGAAGCTGAACCCCGCGCCCCCGTACTCCTCCGGAACCGCGATGCCCTGCAGGCCAAGCTGCTCGCCAGCCTGCCGCCACACCGCGGGGTCAGCCCCGTCGGTGGTCTCCATCAGCTCCCGCACCGCGCTGATCGGCGCCCGGTCCGCCAGAAACCGTCGCACCGACGCCCGCAGCTCCTCCTGCTCCGCAGTCACACCCAGGATCATCTGTCCGTACTCCTTTATCTCGCGAACCCAGCTTCGTTGTCTTCATGGTCAGCCTTGGCGGCCACGACCAGGACATCCAGCGCCTCGATCTGGCTGCCACGAACCCACAGCGGATTAACCTCCAGGGCCTGCAGCCCCGGGACCGAGGTGGCCAGCTCGGCGAGCCCGGCGATCACGGCGGCCAGCGCGTCAAGGTCCGCTGCGACGCCGCCGCGGGCGCCCTCCAGCAGCGGCAGCGCCTTCAGCTCGCCCAGCATCCGCCGGACCTCGGCGGGATAGACAGGCAGGACCCGCAGGCTGGTGTCCCGCAGCACCTCGACAAACACGCCCCCGAGCCCGACCGCGAGCACCGGCCCGAAGCTCGGGTCCATCGTGACACCGGCCAGCACCTCGACACCACCGTCGCGCATCGATGTGACGAGCACGCCCGGCCCGCCCCCGTGCGCGGCACTGGCAGCGACGACCTGCTCATAACCGGCGCGGACGGCCTCGTCCCCGGACAGGTTCAGCACCACCCCGCCGACATCAGACTTGTGCGTGATGCGCGCCGAATTGATCTTGAGCGCTACTGGCGTGCCGAGCTCGCGCGCGGCCGCGGCGGCCTCCGCCGCTGAGTGCACCAGCCGGCCGGGGACGGCCGGCAGGCCCGCCGCAGCGAGCAGATCGCGGCCCTGTGCCTCGCTCCATGCCTCAGCGGCGGCGTCGGGGGCGGCAGCTAGGCCGGTCAGTGGGCGTACGGTGCCGCGGCGGTCAAGCCACCGCAGCGCGTTGCCGAGCGCCCGGATGCCGAGCTCCATGCCCGGCAGCGGGTGGATGCCGTGGGAACCGAGCACCTCCCGCGCGTAGCCGCCCACGTCGGTGCAGGTCAGGTTCAGCGGCATAACGGGGATCGACGCAGTCCGCATCCGCTCGGCGACCCACGCCACCCGGTCTTCGAGCAGCTTCGCGGCCGGGTCGGGGGGCCGCGTGTCCGGGATGCTGAACCCGGCGGACAGCACGAAGTCGAGGCCGGGATCGAAGACCGCAGCCTCGAGCGCGTGGTCGATCGCGGTGAGCGCCGATGTGCGGGCGTTCGCCAGCACGTACCCGGTGCAGTCCAGCGGGTTGCGGACGGCGGCAAAGGCCGGCAGGTGCGCGGAGATCGCCGCAGTCGTGGACTCGGCGAACGGCGGGATCTCGATACCCTCGGCGCTTGCCCGGTCGGCGATGATGTCGCACGCGCCGCCGGACGAGGTGAGTACGCCCATTCGCCGGCCGCGCGGCCAGCGCTGGTAGCCGAGCAGAGCCGCCGTGGTCAGCAGGCTCTCGATGCTGTCGACCCGGATGATGTTGAGCTGCCGCAGCACGGCGTCGACGACCGCGTCGTCGCCCGCCACCGCGCCGGTGTGCGCGAGGGCCGCCTGCTGGCCCGCCTGGCTCGCGCCAACCTTGAGCGCCACGATCGGCTTCCCGGCCTCGTCTGCGCGTTGCGCCGCCGCGCTGAAGGCCTTGGGATCGCCGATCCCCTCCAGGAACAGGCAGATGACCCTGGTCTGCTCGTCTGCGACGAGGTAGTCGAGAACGTCGGCGGTCGTGATCATCGCCTCGTTGCCGAGGCTGGCCAGCGTGCTCACGCCGATCGCCTGCGACCGGGCGAACGCCAGCAGGGCACTGGACAGCGCGCCGCTCTGCAACGCGATGCCGACCGGGCCGGCTGCCAGCGGCAGCGGCACGGTCAGGCCGAAGGGCGCGGCCTTCGCCGCGGTGTTGAGGAAGCCCAGCGTGTTCGGCCCGAGCAGCATGATGCCGTGCCGGCTAGCGGCCGCGACCAGATCGTCTTCCAGCGCCCGGCCATCGCTGCCTGCCTCGCGGTAACCGGAGGCGAGGACGACCGCGTTCCGCACCCCGGCAGCGCCGGCATCCTCGATGACCTCCGCCACGGCCTGTGTCGGGACGAGGATGAATGCCAGATCGGACGGCTCGTCCAGGTCACGCAGGCTGCGAACGGCTGGCCGGCCGAAGACTGTCTCATGCCGCGGGTGCACGGGCAGCAGCGGTCCGGGGTACCCGACGGCGGCACTGGCCGCCACGATGAACCGGGACCAGCCAGAGGACTCGGACGCACCCACCATCGCGATGCTGCGCGGGGCGAAGAACTCCGCCAGCCGCTCCGGGGTGATCAGCGCCCGGGAGGCCGCGCGCGAAGACGGTTCCGCGGCGGCGGACGACCCCGTTCCCTCTCCGACGGTCGCGCCCGCCGACGGAAACATCACTGTCACGAACGCACCCGCGGCTCCTTGGGCAGGCCCAGGGCCCGCTCGGCGATGATGTTCCGCTGGATCTCGTTCGTGCCCGAGTAGATGGTCCCGGAGCGGCTGGCGAGGAACACGTTCTGCCAGCCGGTCGTGGCGTACCCGTCACCCTCGGGGCGCACCAGTGCGTCGGTGCCCTCGATGTTGACCGCGATCTCGCCGAGCCGCTTGTGGTACTCGCTCCAGAACAGCTTGTTGATCGACGCCTCCGGACCTGGCCGCCGGCCCTGCGCGAGCCCGGCCAGTGCCCGCAACCCGGCGAACTTCATGAGCTGGACCTGCGTGTAGGCCCAGGCAAGCTGCTGCCTGGTCAGCGGGCTGGCCGAGACGCCGCGCTTGCGGGCGGTCTCGGTCAGCTCCCAGAACTCCCGCTCGTATGCGAGGTGCTGGACCGACGCGCTGCCGCCGCGCTCGTAGCCGAGCGTCGTCATCGCCACCCGCCAGCCGTTGTTGAGGCCGCCGATGACGTTGAACAGCGGTGCCCGCACCCCGTCGAGGAAGTCCTCGCAGAACTCCGCAGCGCCGGTCATCTGCCGGACCGGCCGGTAGCTGACCTTGGGATCCTTGAAATCGATGAGCACGAAGGAGATGCCGGCGTGCTTCTCCGCGTCTGGGTCGGTCCGGCAGAGCACGAACATGTTGCTCGCCCGGGCGGCACCCGAGGTCCAAAGCTTCTGTCCGGTAATGACGACCTCGTCGCCGTCGATTTCGCCCTTGGTCTGCAGGCCAGCCAGGTCCGAGCCGGTGCCGGGCTCGGAGAAGCCCTGACAGTAGACGTCCTCGCCGGTGATGATCCGCGGCAGGAAGTGCGCCTGCTGCTCGGGCGTGCCGTGCACGATGACGGAAGGGCCGACCAGGTTCTCGCCCATGCCGCGAACCACCCGCGGCACGGCAGCCCGGTACAGCTCCTCGTTGAGGACGGAGCCCTGAACCGGGTCCATGCCCTTGCCGCCGAACTCCTCCGGCCACTGCGGGCAGATCAGCCGGGCGGCGGCCAGTTCGCCCTCCCACTCGGAGTAGATGGGGTGCGCCATCGCCTCGGCCCGTCGCTCGCTGCCGTAGCCGCCGGTCGTGATCACGTTGTTCCAGTCGGAAAGCTCGGCCAGCCCGGCGGGCGCATGCCCGGCGATCCAGTTCCGGATTTCCGCGCGGAAGTGCGCGATCTCCGGCCCGAGGTCAAGTTCCATGGTCGTCTCCCTGACTGATGGGGTGCTGCGGTGACAACCATGCCGGTCTTGCGGCATGGGCGGCACTGTCCCGCCCCATGACGTGGTCCCGCGCGGCTGGCAACCCGCGCAGCCGACGGCCGGGCGGCCGACGGCCAATCTTAGAATCAGGTTCTAGACAGATGAAAGCGTTGGCCTGCTGCGCTGTCAAGGCCCGTGTGAGTTTTGTGAAGTTAGACGATAGTTGGCCTTTTGCTGCGAAGTTGGCCCCAGAGGAAATGAAAGCCGTATAGCGGACACTGTGATCGGGCTAAGTCCAGCCTCAAGACGCCAGCGGAAGTTGCTCCTGCCCCGCCGTCCGGTTTGTGCTGGCTGATGCTGGGACGGTAGCGGCTGATGCCGTGATCTCGGATCCGCCGGAATTAGCTACGACGGTCCAGGCGCGCGTTGTAGCGCCATGCTGCGGGCAACTGCCGACCCAGGCAAGCTGCGGCTCGTCTCCCGCGCATCGGATGTCCTGTGCACGGCTTTGTGATGCTGGCCGCCGATCTGCGCGGCTGTTGGCTCGGTGCTCGATCACCGCGCCGACCACCCAGATCTGCCCAATCTGGCTGACCCGGGACTGTCCAGGTTAATGCAGAAGAAATCTTGACTTCTTCATGCCTGGGCGGTTGCAGCGAGCCCGGCGCATCGACTAGCAGCCGGATCCGGTTAATCGCCGAATAGGTCGTGCCGTAGTGTGGCGGTGACCCAGCGCACCCAGTCGCGCGGCGGCCAGCCGGCCTCGATTACGAAGCTCTGATATGACGGCGGGCCGGTGAGTGATAGTGGCCCTGGCGCGTCCGCGGGCTTCCAGGTCGCGGACGAAGCACTCGATGTCGGCGCGGCGCGCGGCGAACAGGCGTAGCTGGTGCTGCTGGCACCAGGGCGAACACCCGGCAGGTCTAGCTCATATGCCTGCCGGGTGAGGCCGGTGTATCCGGCGAGGGAATCCAGCTAATGCCAGCCGTTCGGCATTGGTGAACTCCGGAGCGACTGGGACGAGCGCAGCGGACGAGATTGTGGTGGCCATCGGGCACCTCCAGGGACTCGAGCAAAGACCCCGCAAGCTGGGCCAGCCGAGGCCCCAGCGACGCGATGAGGGCTTCACCGTAAGCCGACCGCCCTCAGTAACGCCAGGTCACCGCTCCCTGGATACGGCAACAGTCGGCTCGCGGTACCCGAGCGCCGAATATTTTGCGCTTCGACAGCTGGGGCCGCGCGACACTTCTATTCGGGCAGATGTCCCAGTTCTGGCGTAGCTGGGACTCTGCCGGGTACCGGCCAGTGCTGCTAAGAAAAGGCCTTGGAGGGTGTTGCTGGGTTTTTCTGCCAGAAGGCTTCGCAGTGCTCGGCGTCGAGGTCAACGGTCCACAGCCGTTCGGTCCCGTCCGGGCGCAGACGGCCGACATACACGGCGAGGTTATCGAACCCGTCACCGCTAGGCGCCGTCCCGGTTTCGTGGATTAGCGAGATGGATACGCGGTCGTCGGCATACACGCACCGGCCGTCCTGGTGGAAGGTGTCACCGAGGGATCCCGCGAGCTCCAGGAGCATTAGGGCCAGATCGTCCTTGCCGCAGGCCCGGTGCCAGGGCCCGGCACCGGGGCCATTTTCCATCACGATGTCGTCGGCGAAGTTGTCGAAAGCCGGTCCGTAGTCACCGCCACGGGACGCGTCGAGCATGGCCTGAGCACGGTCAAAGTTGGGATGGTTGGTCATCTTGCCTCCTTGCTGAGTGAGGTGGGGGCCGTTTTCCATCAGGACATCGTCGGTGAAGGCGTCGAAAGCGGGTGCATAGTGACCTTGCCCGGCCGCATCGAGCGCGGCCTGGGTCCAGTCAAAGTTGGGATGGCTGGTCATCTGTGCCTCCGGTGTAGTGAGGCGCGGAGAGCCTGTGCGGATCCGGTATGCCTATGGTGGCCTGCGGTGGCAGCGCTGCCGGCGCCCGGTGGGCCAAGGCCGCGATGCCGATGGCGATGAACGCGAGGAATTGCGGGAACGGCAGCGCGCCGCGGAATGCGGCGTACTGGCCCAGCAGCAGGACCGTCGCGGCCAGGAAGGCGTATCCCGTCCATCTGGGCAGCACGCCGGTGCGCAGGATCGCTGCGGCGAGGCAGCCCATCGCGGCTGGTGCGAGCAGGGCGAAGTAGGCGGTGCCGAGGCCGTCGGCCCAGTGCTGGATGCCGAAGTACCAGCCGGGCACGCGTGGGTCGCCGAGCAGGGTGCTGGTCACGGCCAGGTCGTAGGTTACCGAGGCGAGGCCGAGCGCGCTGCCGGCCAGGTACAGCGACCGGCCCACCCGGGCCAGGTCGGTGTCGAGGGCGCGGGCGAGCAGTTCGACCGCGGCCAGTCCGGCCACGATCGACAGGGTGATCAGCCAGGTGGAGGCGAACCACGCCGCCCGGTGCGCCGCCGCCGTGGCCATGACGTCGGTGGCCGAACCGCCCCAGGTCGGCAGGATCGGCGGGTCGAGGACGCCGGCGAGGAAGAACACGCCGGAGGAGATGAACAGGATGCCCATGGCGCGACAGCGCATTCAGGCCACCTCCGCTGGTTCGGCCGCGCTGCCGATCACATCGGCGGGGGCATGCTGGTAGCCGATCAGTGCCATGTGCAGCCAGGCGCTGCCCCACAGCAGGCCGAGCAGGATGAAGTGCACGCGCCGGTCGAAGGAGTAGAAGGGCGCGGCGACCAGGCCGCCCGCCAGAACCAGCAGCGGCGCCCACGCAGCCGCGCCGTCGAGGCGGCGGGCCCGCCGGGTCGCGATACCCAGCAGGGCGAGGCCGCTGAACATCAGCACGATCGTCACCGGGATGGCGACGGCGACGCTGGCCGTGCCGGTGTTGATGCGCGGGTCGGCCACGATGACGACGGAGATGACGAAGCGGGCTGCGAAGCCCGCGATGGCCAGCACCCCGCCGGCCGCGGCGAGCCGGCGCGGCCGGGCGACGCCGATGGCCAGCCAGGTGAGGACGTTGGCGATCATCCCGAGCGTGGCCAGGCCCCAGACCGCTTCGAACGGCTGGCCGGTGATCCGCGGGTATGTCCAGACGCAAGCCAGGAAGCCGTAGACCACCTCCAGGATGGCGCCGGTCAGGGCCACGTTGCCGGTCAGACGGCCGTCCCCGAGCCGGCGTTTCATGGACTCCTCCTTTGATCTTTGGCTGTGCGATCGCTTCTACCGGATGGACGCCGCGCGGCGTTGATGTGATCCCGCGTGGAGTTGGTGCCGTCACCGTCGTGCAGCGCCCTTGTTCTTCTCCTCATCGGGCGGTCAGATGATCAGGAGAAGCCGCCCGTCTGCATGATCATCATCTGGCTTTGCTCGACGTCCTCCGCGCCTTGGCCGGAGCACTCGATCGAGATGATCCCGAAGTCGTTTGAGATCTCGGCCCCGCCGTTCATGCTGAGGGACCGGATGACATCATCGGCCCCCTCCGGCACGACCCGGCGATCGGTGGTGCCGCCGATGACGTTCTGGCCGTTGAACAGGTTGCAGTTGACGGTTCGGATGTGGTCGCCGTCGAAGTCGCCGAAGCTCTCGGTGTTGACAGTGGCGACAATGGCATAGCTGCCGCGCGGGAGCACCTTGAAAATCACGCCGGTGGGGACTCCGTTTTCGGGCAACGTCTCGAAGCCGCCGATCGAGAAGGTCGTCGTGGAGATCCCTGGCGCTCCCGGGTCACCCTTGGGCCCGGACGGTCCCGGTGGGCCGGCAGGCCCTGAGGGTCCCGCTGCCCCGGTCAGGCCCGGCGGGCCCGATCGGTCCTGTTGTCCCGGTCGGCCCGGCCGGGCCGGTTGGACCCGGGGCGCCCGGCTGGCCCTTCTGGTTCCAGGTGACCTGGGTCTCCCGGCCGAAACAGTGGCCCATGGGGTTGCTACCGCCGAGGGACGGGTCGATCAGTCTCAGCGTCCCGACGTTGTTGAGCATGCAACCAGTGAAGGTCTGGCCCGAGTCCGGGATCGACGCGTAAGCCACCCCCGCCCCGGTCACGGCCAGCGCGGCCGCCGCCACCGCGATGAGCACCGGCCGTCGTGCCAGCCTGGCTATCATGGCTCCTCTTTTCCGATGCGCCGTGTGTGGGTGCGCAAACCCTTCGCTGCCACCACGGTGACGGCGCGTGCAACCCCGACGCATCGGGTGTTTCCCTACGTTGCCCGCGTTTGCCGACCAACGGCCGTGCGACATTAGCCCGGTAAGGGGCGGGTGGTGGGTCGCGGCGTCGAGATGGACCTGGCGGCGGCCTTTCTCGGCCGCGTCGAGACCGACCCTTTCACTCCCTGCCGATTGCGCACTCGTGTCGGTGGTGGCTTTGCAGTGGCCGAAGAGCGCGGAACGCCTAGTTCCGGGCCGTTTCTGCGCTGTCTTCCGACCGCGCCGCATTACCCGCGGCGCCTCTGGCAAGGTCGGGCGCCCGAGTCGCCGGCAGGCTTGGAGCTTTACGCTCGATCGATCGGGGTGGGAGCCTGTCGGCATGTGCGCCGATGTAGTCGGACGGGATGCGGAGCTTCGGGCGACCGCGCGATTTCTTGATTCGCTGGCCGGGCAGCCGCAGGCTCTGGTGCTGGAGGGTGAGCCGGGGATCGGGAAGACGACGTTGTGGCTTGCCGCCATCGAACAGGCGCGCCAGCGCGGTTTTCGTGTTCTGTCGTGCCGCCCGTCGGCGGCCGAGGCGCAGCTGTCTTATGCGTCGCTGGCCGATCTGCTGGCGGACGTCGGCGATCTTGTGCTGGAGTCCTTGCCGCAACCCCAGCGGCGGGCGATCGACGTCGTCTTGCTCCGGGCCGAGGCCGAGCCTGCGGTCGCGGATTACCGCGCGACTGGCGCCGCGCTGCTGTCGGTGGTCGAGCGGCTCGCGGACGAAATGCCGGTGCTGCTCGCCATCGACGATCTGCAGTGGCTGGATGGCTCAAGTGCCCGGGTGGTCGAGTTCGCGCTCAGGCGGTTGCCCTCGCGGGCGGGCGTCCTTGGTGCGCTGCGGAGTGCGGAGGCGCGGCGACCGAGGGCTGTCGCTCCCGTTCCCCGACCCGGGCCGTGTCAGTCGGGTGCGGGTGGGGCCGCTGAGCCTCGGTGCCTTGCATCAGATGCTCCGCGAACGTATCGGGCGGTCGTTCCCCCGGCCCATGCTGGCGCGGATCGGGCAGGTGTCAGGCGGCAACCCGTTCTACGCACTCGAACTCGCGCGGGATATTCCGCGGGAAAGTAAGCCGGATCTGATGTGGGCGCTGCCGCCCTCGCTGGCTCAGATGATGAGGGCCCGGATTGAGGGGATTCGCCCGGATGTGCGGCGGGCACTGCTGGCGGCCGCGGCGCATGCGGAGCCCACGGTCGGGCTCGTCCAACTCGCGCTGGCCGCCGAGCCAGCGGCGGCCGGGCGGCTGCTCGAGGACGCCGAAGAAGCCGGGGTGATCGCGATCGACGGCCATCGCGTCCGGTTCACTCATCCGCTGCTGGCCGCCAGCGTGTATTCAGCTGCCTCGCCTGCCGACAGGCGTGGCATGCACCGCAGGCTCGCCGAGATCGCCGCCGATCCCGAGGAGCGGGCGCGCCACATCGGGCAGGCCGCCATCCGCCTCGATACCGAGTCTGCCGCTGCGCTGGATGAAGGCGCTCTCCGAGCTCGATCTCGAGGTGCGCCGGCCGCCGCCGCGGAACTCCTCGAGCAGGCGATCAGGCTCGGCGGGGACACGGTCGAGCGCCGTATCACGCTGGCGCAGTACCACTTCGACGCCGGTGACCCCGCGCGTGCCCGCTCGCTGCTGGAGGAGTCCGTCGTCGAGCTGGCTCCGGGGCGTACCCGGGCCGAAGCGCTCTTGCTGCTGGCCATGGTGCGGCTGCATGACGACAGTTACCGGGAGGCTGCAGGCTACCTCGAGCAGGCGCTCGGCGAGGCGGGTGAGGAGCTGCGGCTGGTGGTGCAGATCCTGAACCAACTGATGTTCGTCCTGGTCAACCTGGGCAGCATCCCCGATGGCCTGCGACTTACCGACCGTGCTGTGGCTGATGCCGAGCGGCTCGCCGATCCCGGTCTGCTGGCAAGCGCGCTGGCCGCTCGGTCATCATCGGTTTCCTCAGCGGGCATGGGCTGGACGAGCCCACAATGAAGCGCGCCCTCGACCTAGAGGACCCGGACGCACCGGTGCCGGTCATGTTGCGCCCGAGCTTAATCAGCAGCCTGCTGCTGGCGTGGACGGGGCACCTCGACCAGGCGCGGGACGGGCTGCTCTCCATCCGAAGGCGCTGTCTAGAACGGGGCGAGGAAAGCGACCTGATGTTCGCCGCCTTCCACACCGTGATCATCGAGTGCTGGCGCGGGAACCTCGCGGACGCGCGCTTGATCGCCGAGGACACGACGGAGCGGGCGCTGCAATTGGGAACGGAGTTCCCGTTGGCGATTGCACTGGCCGCCCAGGCGAACGTGGCGGCCTACGCTGGCCAGGCGGACGAGGCACGCCGCGCCGCCTGCGAGGCGCTGGCGATCTTCGAGAGGGGAAGTTGCCTCGCGGTCACGGTCTGGCCGGCCGTGACGCTGGGATTTCTGGAGGTGTCGCTCGGTGACTACCAGGCTGCCGCCGCGACGCTAGGTCCGCTCGCCGCGGCAGCAGCTGCAATGGGATACGGCGAGCCGACGGCCGCGCCGTTCGCCCCGGACGCGGCGGAAGCACTGATCGCAGTGGGTCGGCTGGACGAGGCGGGCGCCCTGGTGGATCAGCTGGAGAGCAACGGCCGGCGGCTGGATCGCGCGTGGGCGCTGGCGCTCGGCGCGCGGTGCCGAAGCCTCCTCCTGGCCGCCGCCGGCGACCTCGACTCGGCAGCCGAGGCGGCCGGGCGGGCCCTCGACGAACACCGGCGGCTGCCCATGCCGTTCGAACGGGCCCGAACCCAGCTCGTCCTCGGGCAGATCCAGCGCCGTCGGCGCCAGAGACGAGCTTCTGCGGTCGCGCTGCAGGAGGCGGCCCGGGTCTTCGGCGAACTGGGCGCGTCGCTGTGGGCCGACCGGGCGCGGGCCGAACTGGAACGGGCCAGCGCCCGCCCGGCAGTCAGCACCCGGCTGACACCTTCCGAACGGCGCGTCGCCCAGCTGGCCGCCACCGGCATGACCAACCGTGAGGTAGCCGGAGCCCTGTTCATCAGCCCGAAGACCGTCGAAGCTAACCTGGCCCGCGTCTATCACAAGCTGGGCATCCACTCCCGGGCCGAACTAGGCCAGCGGATGGCCGAGCCGGGCACATAGGGAAACACCCGATTCGCCGGGCGGATCCGCGGAACTACCGTCGGCCCATGCCAGAAGGCTCGTCGCCCAGCCCCTCCCGCTACCTCGTCGAGTGGTACCAGCCTGCCTTGACCGAGGCGCTGCTGAAACGAACCGCGCGCCACATCGATCGTTCGGCGGCCGAGCTGTCCAAGGATGGCACTGCCGTCGACCTCCTCCTGACGCTCTTCATGCCCGATGACGAAGTCGCGTTCTGCCTGTTCGCAGCCGGGTCCCTGGCCTGCGTCGAGCAAGCATGCCGGCGGGCGGAGCTTCCGTTCGAACGCATCACCAGGGCGATCTCCTGCTGCGGGGCGGCCGGGCTCCAGCCAGCCATATTCCACCCTCCGGCACCTGCCAGCAATTTCCTGAGGGGAATCTGATGGCCACTTCCGTCAAGACGCCGAGCCCGTCGCCTGCCGTCACCGGCCTGCGGCGCGCTGCCCTGACCGGTTACCGCTGGCAGCTGCTGGCCTTCCTGCTGCTCGGCACTGTCCAGAACTTCCTGGCCGGCCTGGGCGCATTCAGGCTCGACCATCTGGATGCCTCAGCCGGCGCCGCGTTCGCACCGCGCCATGCACTGCACAACGATTACAGCGGTTCCCAGCTTGACGCGATAATGACAACCATCATGCTGATGTTCATCGGCCTGGCCCTGCTCGGCATCGCCACCGTCCGGGCGCACGTACTGACCGGTCCGTCCGCGTGGGCGCCACTGATCGTGCTGTCAGGAGGCCTGATCGCCGCCCCGTTCTACTCGTTCGACAAGGTCGTGCACTTCATCCTGCTCGGCCTGCTATGGGGCGGCACCTGGATGTATATGGCACTGGTCGGATATCGCGACACGACCGCACAAGCCCCGACCCGGCCGACGTCGGTCTCGATTGAGGTGGCCTGACATGCACCACCGCGTCCTGGGCGTGCGCCCCCTCCGCCAGGGATCCTGACCATGGTTCGCATCCGCTTCATACTGGTCGGCGCCGTCATCGGACTCACCTGGGCGGCCAGCCTGCGCGGCTTCATGCAACAGCTGGCAGGCCCGGACTCGACCTTCACCTTCAGCGGCACTTTCGGGATCATCATCCCGACCGGCATCATCGTCGGCGCGCTGCTGGGCTGGGCCGAACACCAACGCCGCACCGGCACCCAACACCCGTGCTCATCCTGGCCCCGCTGCTGATCGGCATCATCCCGAACCTCGCTACCGCGACCCGACCCCGGCCCCATCGGCCTCGCCCTGCTCGCCATGGTCGGCGGCTACGCCGTATCCGGCCGCGGCCCACTCTGGACGCGGATCGTGGCCGGCATCGTCAACCTGGCCGGCATCGTCGTCACCTTCCTGGCACCCAAGCCCTTCCCGGACCTCAGCTACACCACGCCGCACGGGGCCTGGTTCGACACCCTGGCGGCGTCCCTAGGCGTGACCCTCGCCCTGGCCTGCTCCATCCCGATGCGCCGCCCCGAGCATCACGACACGACCGCACCAGCCCCGACCCAGCCGCCGCCCGTCTCGATTGAGGTGACGTGACATGCGTCACCGCGCCGCCTGCCTGTACGCGTCAGCCGCCCCTGCTGCCCACCTGGGGCGGATCGGTGCCCGAGGTGGTCCGGGCAGCCTCGGCACGCCGATATCTCCAGGAGCGGACCCGGCACCGTTCCAGGTAACTAGTCATCCGGCGGAGGAGCTGCCATGTCCGGGGCCAGCACGACCGGCCTTGCGGTCACGCAAACCGAGGAATCATTCACCTCGCAGGGAGTACGGTGCGCGGCCACCATATACCGTCCCGGCGGGGCCACCGGGCCCATGCCGGTGGTCGTCATGGCGCACGGGGTGACCCTGACCCGCCGAGACGGCATCCCGGCCTTCGCCCGGCACTTCGCCGCCGCCGGACACAGCGTCGTGGCGTTCGACTACCGGCACTGGGGCGACAGCGACGGGCACCCCCGCGGCTGGCTCTCCCTCAGCCGGCAGCAGTCCGACTGGCGGGCCGCGGTGGCGTTCGCCCGCCAGCTCGACGGCACCGACCCCGACCGGGTGGCATTGTGGGGATTTTCGATGGGCGGGGCGATGGCGCTGACGACCGCCGCCGCCGACCCGCGGATCACGGCGGTGATCGCGGTCTGCCCGCTGACCGACGGGCTGGCGATGTGGCTTGAGCCAGCCCCGCCCGGGACGGTGCTGCGCATGCTCGCCCGCGCCGTGCGGGAGACGATCACCCGGCGGCCGGTGACCATCCCGGTCGCGGGCAAGCCCGGAGACTGCGCCGGGACCACCGCCCCCGAGGCGCTGCCCGGATTCGAGCACGTCACCGCGGGCAGGCCCTGGCGCAACGAGATCTCTACCTCCTGGCTGTTCCCCCTGGCGGCCTACCGTCCCGTGACAGCCGTCCCCAGGATCACCGCGCCAGTGCTGTACCAGATCGGCCAGCACGACGGCATGCTCCCCGCGGGCGCGGTCGACAAGGCCATCCCGCGCACCCCCCGGGCCGAGGTCCGGCGGTACCCCATGGACCACTTCGGGCCTTTCAGCCCCGAACACCAGCCCGCCGTCGCCGCCCACGCCAGCGACTTCCTCCGCACCCACGGGTCCTGACCCCAGGAGGGCCAGATGATGTTCCTCGACTGCCCGGCATATCTGGACGAGGACGGCGCTGAACGGTGCGGCCTTCCCGCCGAGGTTTGCGACCGGTTCACCGTTCGCTCAACCGGCGGGCCCATCGAAAGCGTGCGGATCCGCTGCCCGTCCGGGCACTGGTTCAACGGGCCGATCGAATTCCTCACCTGCCACGCAGACCCCGGCATCGAGCAGGTCGCCGCGCCGGTTCACCGTGCCACGCCATGCCACCTGTGCCCGCCGCCCGTGGGGCCAGAGCTTCGCCATTTTGCTGTCACATTCAGTCACCGAGGTGCCGCCAGCGGACAGTTCGTGATGGCCCCCAGCGCAGGCCTGGGTCATGGTTGTCGAGGGCTTCGTCATGGCGGCAAGCACTACGGCTCTATTCCTGCTCCGCCAAAACGCCGGCCGCTCACATGGGTGACCGATTGCCTCCTGGCCGTCGATTCCGCAGTACGGACTGATCGATGACTCCACCGCCCACCGTGCTGGCGGTGGAGTCGCCGGGGTGACCCTCGTCGCCGCGTTCAGCGTCGTGCTGGTCACAGCACTGCCACCGGCGTCGCCGTTGGCGCTGCCGGGCATTGTCGAATATGACCTCCGTCAGCGCCGGGTTCTATTTTACTCTCGTCCTCCTCGACGAGATCTCGATCGTCATCGGGTGAGAATCACCGGTCGTCGGGATGCCAGGCGCGTGCTCGTGAACCCCATCCGCGCACCACCCGTCACCCGGCCGGAAAAGTTCCCGGGGCGGGGTGAATCTTTCCGGCCGCGGGACGCGACAGTTGAGGTATGGAGGGTCCCCCCAAGCGACGAGACGCTGCTGGTCGGCGTCGCCGAACGCGACATCGGTGCCTTCCGCGCGCTCTACGAGCGCCATGCCGGCTGGCTCGCGCTGCGTGTCGCCCGCCGGTGCAACGACCGTGACCTCGTGGCCGAGGCGGTCCAGGACACCTTTGTCGCGGTCTGGCAGAAACCGCGGGGCTTCCGCGGTGACGGCGACATCGCGGCGTGGCTGTGGGGCATAGCGATCCGCCGGCTGGTCAGCCGTCTCCGGCAGCGGACGGACGTCGCGGCCGTGTTCGAGAGCACCGGCACCACACCGGCGGCGGAGGACCAGGTCCTGTTGTCGGTCGAGTACGGCGACATCGGCGCGGCCCTGGCCCGGCTGTCGCCGGAAATGCGCGCCGTCATCCAGGCCGTCGTGCTGGACGGCCTGTCCGCCAGGGAAGCCGCGCAGCTGCTGCACGTGCCGGTGAGCAGCGTCAAGACGCGCCTGTACCGGGCCAAGGCACACTTGCGGGCGACACTAGCGGAGGAACTGTCATGACCGGCTGGCATGTCGACGACGAAGCACTGCAGCCTTACGTCGAGCGCACCGACTGGGCGGCCGAGGGCGCTTCGGTCGAGCAGCACCTGCTGACCTGCGCGCGGTGCCGGGCCCGGGTCAACACCGCTTCCACCGCGGTCAACTTCGCCGTGGTCGACCTCGCCGCGGTGTGGGACCGCACGCGCGACGCCGTTGAGGTACCACGCCCGTCGGTGTTCGAGCGGCTGCTGCGCGCCGCCGGGCTCCCGGCCCACGAGGCCCGGCTGGTCGCGGTGGCCAGCGCGTTCCGCGGTGTGTGGCTGGTCGGCGTGGCCGCGGTGCTCGCGTTCGCCGCTCTCGCGGCGGTGATCGGGCACGACAGCGGGCTCTGGTTCTTCCTGGCCGTGGCGCCGCTCACGCCGATCGCAGTCCTGGCGCTCGCGCTTCCGGCCGTGTTGCTGTTCGGGCTGGTCGTGCCGGGTGAGGCGCCGGTCGCCTGGCTGCTGCCGGCGGTCGGCTTCGTCGCGGTGGTGCTGGCCGCGTCGACCTGGGTCAGCCCGCTGAACGCGGCCATGGCCGTCAGCGCCGCCTGGCTCATGACGGTCTGGCTGCTGGCCACGCGGTTGGCTTCGCCGGCCCCGTGCTCCAGGCCCGGACCCAGGTGGCCTTCCTGGCGCTGGCCGCGGCATCGTTCGGAGTTTTTCTGGTACGCCGGCGTCGGCTGCGCCAGCTTCGACCCTGGAGGTAGCGGCGATGACCACTTCGATCAGTTTGCGTGGCGTCGGGCGCACGTTCGGTGCCACCCCGGCCCTGGCTGACGTCGACCTGGACCTGGAACCCGGCGTGATCGGGTTGCTCGGCCCGAACGGCGCGGGCAAGACCACCCTGCTGCGGCTGCTGGCCACCCCGCTGCCGCCCAGCCAGGGTCAGGTGCGCGTGCTGGGCCGGGACCCGGAGGTGCCGGCCGAACGCACCGGCATCCGCCGCCGGCTGGGCTACCTGCCG
Organism: uncultured Actinomycetota bacterium; assembly: GCA_963718765.1. Lineage (GTDB taxonomy): Bacteria > Actinomycetota > Actinomycetes > Streptosporangiales > Streptosporangiaceae > JAJYUU01. Next base: position 131,300 of record CAVQZV010000008.1, on the reverse strand, counting down.
CAGGAGGTCGGGTTCCCGCGCGGCTTCACCGCGTTCGCGTTCGTCGACTACATCGCACTGCTCAAGGAGTGGAGCCAGCCGGACGCCCGGCATACGGAAGTGCGCCGGGTGCTCGATCAGGTCGGGCTGTCCGATGTCGCGGCGAAGCGGATCCGGGCCATGTCCGGCGGCCAGCGACGACGGGTCGCGCTGGCGCAGGCACTGCTCGGGTCGCCGCCGGTGCTGATCCTGGACGAGCCAACCAGCGGCGTCGACCCGGAACAGCGGGTCACGTTGCGGACGGTGTTCGCGGAGATCGCGCGTACGTCGGTCGTGGTCCTGTCCACCCACCAGACCGACGACGTCGCGGCCCTGTGCGAGCGCGTCATCGTGCTGGATCGGGGCCGGGTCCGGTACGACGGCCAGGTCACCGAACTCGTCCGCCGGGCCGCGGGCCGGGTGTGGCTCGCCGACGAGCCGGACCCGGCGGCCGCCGTCTACTGGCGGACCGGCACCGGGCGGTACCGCAACGTCGCCGCGCAGACGCGGGACGGCGTCGAGCATGTCGAACCGTCTCTCGAAGACGCCTACCTGCTGCTGCGCGGCGGGCTGCCGGACCGCCAGGCGGCCGAGGAGGTAGCGTCGTGACCGCGGCGCTCGCACCTACCCGCTCCGAGTCGGTCGCCAGCCGGACCACGTTCGTCGCGCTCGCCGCCCGCGAGCTGCGCCGGTTCGTCGTCAACCCGGTCTTCCTGTTCGCCGTCGTGATGACCGCGTGGTCGACGTGGATTAACCGGAGCGCGCCGGCCACCGGGCTCGGCACGGGGAACTGGTACCCGGCGATCTTCCTGGGCGGTTTCGGCATGATGGCCGCGTTCTGGCTGACCCGCTCCATGCGCGACAGCGAGCCGGTCGTCGGCGTCACCCCGACGACGCTGCCGGCGCGTACCGCCGCCCTTTGTACGGTTGCGGTCGTGCCGCTGGTCTGCGGCGTGCTGACCCTGTTCGCCTTCCTGCATTTGCACCCGGTCGGTACCCGAGTGTACGGGGCGTTCAGCCCGCCGGCGCAGATCGCCGTCCTCGTCGGGCAGATCGTCGTCCCGTCGCTCGGCGGCCCGCTGCTCGGTGTCGCGCTGGGCCGCTGGGTCCGCTTCCCGGGCGCCGCGCTCGTGCTGTTCCTGGTCATCTTCGGCTGGGTGAACGCAGCGACGGCCCCGACCCTGTGGCATCCGGACTCGGCGGCCTTCACGGCATTGCGGCTGTTCTCGCCGTTCGCGTTCTTCACGATCAACACGAACGGCGCGGAGTTGACCACCTGGCGCGGCTCGCCGTGGTTCTTCCTCGGCTGGCAGCTCGCGCTGTGCGCGACCGCGGTACTGGTGGCCCTGCTGCACGGGGCCGACGGCCGGGTGCGCTTCCGGGTCACCCGGACCCTTCAGATCGCCCTGGTGCTAGCCACGATCATGCTCGTGCTGGCGAGCATCGGTGGGTTCACCCACGCCGTCCACGCATGATGGTCCGCACGATTTTGCGGGCGGGAGCTTGGCCGGCGGTCACGGGGGCCAGCGGCGCGGCGGTCACGGTGGGCGGCTGCGGGATCGCGTTGCCCGCGACCACCACCGCGCTGTTCCCGATCGCTTTCGCGCTGCTCGCCGCAGCGGCCGCGTTCGTCCTCGACGAGCCGGCCAGCATGGTCGTCGACGTGACACCCACCGGGCCCGTCTCGGCGTACCGGGATCCGCGCCCTGGCGCTGCTGGTCCCGCTCGCCGCCGGCGCGGTGCTGATGCTGGCCGGTGCGCAGCGCGGGCTAGCTCTGCCGTGGACGGCGACCGGGCTCACGCTCGCCGGCAACGTGGTGCTGGGATTCGCCGTGGCGTCTGTAGCCCGCAGGCATGCCGGGGAGCCGGGCGCGGCAGCCTCCGCTGCCGTCGTGCTGATCCTGATGGCGCCCACTCTCCTGCCGCCGGTGGCCAGTCGGGTCAGCACGTTCCCGACAACCGGTGGCGGCGGGCTGTCGTCGAACACCGTGTGGTGGATCGTCCTCGTCGTGTGCGTGGCCGCCGTCGCCGTGTCGGTCAGCGGCCGGTCCCTGACCCGGTGGCTGCCCGGCACCGGCATCACCATTCGACTGGACCTCACCTCATGACGCGCCTCACGGCCTGGTACCTGGGGATCGCCGGCGCAAACGGCATCGTCAACGGACTGGGGTTCGGCGGTTTCGCGATTCCTGCGATCGTGAGCGTCAGCCAAGGCACGGCATCATCTACACCTTCGGGAATCTCGCCTACGGCAACGGCCCTTTCGAACAGATCGGGGTTCCAACGACCGCGCCGCCGACGCGGACGTGACCCTATGTCCGTGGCCAGGTCATCGACGACACGTACCTGGCACGAGTACTGGAGCTGATGCTCGCTGTCCTGGAGGGGCGCGAGCACGCCAGGCCGCTGGAGGTTTCCGGTCTCGGGTACGTAAACCTCATGCACATCGCGGTCACCCTCGCGGCCATCCCGGACAACGACGGCGTCGGCTCGCCGACCGCCCCAATCGTCCTGGCGGCGACCGCGCCCGCCGACGGGGACCACGCCGCCCCAGGCGAAGGCGCCGGTGCAGAGGGCGAGCTTTCCGAGCCCGCCAACCTGATCAGGCAGGCCCGCGCCGAGCGCGACAGTGAAGAGGACTCTTTCTTCCCCTCGGCCCCGTTCCACGCGACGGTGATCACCGAGGAGCCGGAAGCACATCTGCATCCGCAGCTGCAGCATTCCTTGGTCCGCTATCTGCGCCGGACCTTTTGCTACGAAGTTGGCCCCTGAGCGACGAAAGCCGTATAGCGGACACGCTAAGGTCACAGGCCATGGACAAGGGCACCAGGGGCGAGCTGCTTGACCGGCTAACCGGGGCGATCGAGTCCGTCACGGCCTCGCACCCGCTCCGGGTCGCCGTCGACGGGCCTCCCGCCGCTGGCAAGACCACGCTGGCCGACGAGCTCGCACTGCTCCTTCGCATCCGGGGCCGAGAGGTCATCCGCGCCTCGATCGAAGGCTCCACCTGCCCCGGGCGCAGCGCTACCGGCGCGGTGAATTCTCACCCGAAGCCAACTACCACGATTCCTTCGACTACGACACGCTTCGCCGGGTCCTGCTCGATCCGCTAGGCCCGGACGGCGACCGTCGGTACCAGCACGCGGTCTACGACGTCGACACGGACACCGCTGTGTCCGCGCCGGTGACGACGGCACGCGCGGACGCGGTGCTGCTCCTTGACGGGGTGTTCCTCCTGCGCCCGGAGCTCATCGACCGATGGGACCTGAGCATCTTCGTGTCCGCCGCGTTCGGGCAGATACTGGACCGCGCCCGGATCCGGGATCTGGCACGACTCGGGTCCGCCGCCGAAGTCGAACGGCGCTTCCGCACCCGCTACATCCCCGCCCAGAAGCGCTACTTCGCCACGGCCCACCCGGCCGATCACGCCGACATCGTCGTGCAAAACGACGAGCCCCGGCGGCCCGCCTGGGAAGTCCGGCCCACTGACCAGGCAGCCGCGGTCGTGTTCCTAGCCCCTCGCCCATGAGCTGATCCCTCGCCGGCGGGGGCACAGGTCTGTTACCTGCGGTTGACCGGCTCCTTGGTCAGGGACCCCAGCGGGCCGGCGTGGGTGAGCACCTCCTTGGCCTGCGCGAGCGGGTCGGCGGGCGCGCGGAGCAAGGATCGCGCGATGCGCGCGTGCGCACGTCCGGTGATGACGAGTACGTAGTTGAAGAGCAGGAACAGCACCAGGAAGATCGCGGCGGCCAGTAGCGCCTTCGGCAGCGTGTCGACGTACAAGCCCACGTGGCCTGGCCCGTTCGGGCCGTGCGGGAAGTAGCCGAGCGCCACTCCGTGCACCCTTGTTCCGTTGACATAACCCACGCCGGCGGCGCCCCGGGGTGCCCAGTACCAGATGGGCAGCGTGATCCCGGCTAGCAGCGTCAGCCACACGGCAAACACGATGGTGTCGAGGATGAACAAAGGCACCCAGAGCCCGATGACGTAGGCGACATCCCGCCAGGTAGCCCGGTCATGCCAGCGGTTCCTGACCTGCGCCATGAGGCCCGGCCGACCGGGCTGCCGGTAGCTGCCGTGAACCGGCCCGGGGAGCATCCGGCCCAGCCGGGCACGCTCGACGTTGGCGCAGCCACGGAGAACTCCGGACGCCGCGACCAGCAGCGGGATGCCTGCCAGCGTGATCGCGAGGCAGGCGGCTGTCACCGCCGCGGTGAGGGCCACGCTGAACAGCACCCATCCCGTGATGAACACATAGCCGGCCAGGTAGCCGGCGGCGAGCCAGGTACTGGCCGAGAACAAGAGCCGCAACGGGTTGCGGTACAGGCGCAGGCGGGTGTCACTGGCCGCAGCGCGGCTCCGCGCCATAGTCCCGTCAGCGCCGGCACCCGCCAGCATCGTGCCGGTCATGTGTCGCTCTCCTCCGTGTGATCGTTGTGCGCCTTCCACCTGTCAGCTCGAACTTACATATGTTGGGAAAGCCTGTCAACGGATCAGGGCCAGCGGCGAGGCTGCGTACGGCCCGGGCACCCGGGGAAGGTTCCCCAGGGCGGCGAATCAGGTGCGCGAGCGTGGGCAGAATGGAAGAAATGCAGACGGGGCTGACTGTGGGGCGACACGGACGATGCTGATGATCCCGCGAAAGGACGCCGCCGGCGGCAGGCAGCCCCGGCGGGCCGCGGCGCTCACGACGGGCGGCTTTGCGCTCGCGCTGCTTTCGCTGCTGGCAACCGCGTGCTCTGGCAGTGGCCAGGGCGCCCTCATGACCGGTAACCACGGCGCCGGGGCGGCGGCCGAAAACCAGCCGAAGATCACGATCACGCCAGCCAGCGGGGCCGCATCGGCCGACCCGTCCGCCGGCATTACCGTCACGGCCTCCGCCGGGAAGCTCACGAACGTCACCGTCAACACCGGCGGGCCCGGCGGGGCCGCCGTGCCCGGCACGCTCAGCTCGGACGGCAAGACTTGGCACAGCCAGTGGACACTCGAGGTCAGTCAGAGCTACTCGGTGCAGGCCACCGCTTCTGAGCAGGGCGGCAAGCCCGTCACGACGACCAGTGCATTCCGGACTCTGACACCGAATCAGACATTCCAGACGAAGATCTTCGAGGGTTACAACCAGGCCTACGGCGTCGGCATGCCAGTCATTCTGACGTTCAGCCAGCCGATCACCAACAAGGCAGCCGTCGAGCGGTCGCTGCAGCTGACCACCTCGAATCCAGTGGTCGGCGCGTGGTACTGGGACGGTAACCAGACCCTGGCGTTCCGGCCCCGCGACTACTGGCCGGCAGGCACCACGGTCAGCTTCACCGGGCATCTCGACGGCGTGGCGGGCGGGCCGGGTCTGTATGGCACGCACACGCTGACCCAGACATTCACCATCGGGCCGTCCGTGATAGCCGTCGCGAACACGACTGTGCACCGGACGCAGATCTACTACAACGGCCAGCTCCGCTACGACTGGCCGATCAGCTCCGGCAAGCCAGGCGACGACACGCCAGACGGCAGCTACCTCACCATTGAGAAGGGCAACCCGGTCGAGATGAAAGGCCCCGGCTACGACATCTCAGTCCCGTGGTCGGTCCGGTTCACGTTCAGCGGTGACTACTACCACGACGCGTACTGGTCGGTGGGCCAGCAGGGCTTCGAGAACGTCAGCCACGGCTGTGTCAACCTGGCCCCGGCTAACGCTGAGGCCTACTACAACCTGGCCGTTCCGGGCGATCCGATCACTATTAGCGGCAGCCCGCGGGCCGGCACGTGGGATAACGGCTGGACGTACTGGTTCCTGAGCTGGCCGGACCTGCTCAAGGGCAGCGCACTCGGCCAGGCCGTGCAGGCCGGGCCGAACGGGAGCACTTTCGTCGACGCCGCCACGCTGCCCGCATCGACCGCGGCCGCGCCGCTGCAGACCTCTCCGGCCAACAACTCGGCCACCGGCTAGCGCTTGCTCAGGCTCGGGCCGGGCCGGCGGTCATCAGCCGGCGCGCGTACTCGATGACCGCGTCGATGACCTCGTCGGCCTGCGCCCGCGTCCGGGAAGCGGCCACCTCGCGGGCGCCCTCGCCGATGATCGAGGTCAGCACCGCCGCATACAGCCGGTCCAGTGACGTGTCTGCCAGCCTGAGCAGCGCGTCATTCTGCCGGATCCACTCGTGCCCGCGGTGCCGCTTCATCAGCTCGAACCCGGGCGGGCCGTCGCCGGTAGAAAACAGCATCGCCAGGTCCCGCCGCTGCCAGCTGCTGTCCAGGTACGCATGAGCCCCGGTCGCGAAGAGCTCTGCCGGGTCGCTGACCCCGGCCCGCCTGGCCGCGGCGACCGCGTTGCTGGCCGCCGTCTCGTACGCGGCCTGGTGTTCCTGCCAGAGCGCCACGAACAGCTCGCTCTTGCCGCCGAAGTGGTGGTAAAGACTTCCCACGCTTGAGCCGGCGCGCTCGACCACGTCCGCGATGCTGGCCTCGGCGAAGCCCTGACGGGTGAACACCTCGCGTGCGGCTTCGAGCAGCGCCCGCTGGGTCTGCGCGGTGCGTCCCCACTGCCAGGAACTGCGCGCCTGCGGCTCGGCCATCTGCTAGTCACCGTCCCGTTCCCGTCCGGTCACGCAAGCATCGTCGCACGACTTCGCCCGCTCCGCCGGCCCACGCATGGCCGCCTGGCAGTCAGGCCTCCCCGCCGGGATCGAGGGTCGCAGACACGATCACGTTGCTGAGGTAATGCCCCGTCGCATGGTCGAATGCCCCGCCGCAGGTGATCAGCCGCAGTTCCGCGTCGGGCACCGGACCATAAACCGCGGCGGTCGGGAACTGTACCTTCGCGTACGTTCGCACGGCCGTAACCCGAAACACGGCGAGACTGCCGTCGCCTCGGCGCACGTAGACCAGCTCGCCAGGACGCAGCAGCCGAAGCCGGAAGAACACGGCCGCGCCGGTCCGCGAGTCCACGTGCCCAGCGATCACGGCCGGGCCGGTCTGGCCCGGCCGCGGGCTGGCTGTATACCAGCCCGCAACGCTCGTGCTGCTCGGGACCTGAAGCGCCCCGGCCGGAGTCAGCCCGAGCCGGATCAGCGGGGTCTTGACGCCGATTGCCGGTATCGCCAGGCTGACCGGCACCGCGACCGGTTGAGCGCTCGCTTGTGGCGCGGCGGCCCAGTGCCCGGGCGGCACGGGCACGAACGGCGTTCGCCCGGCGGGCGCCGCCGACTTCCCGGTCTGGCTGGCCCAGGCCAGCCCTCCGGCAGCGCCGCAGATCAGCACGAGGCCGGCCGCGAGGGTGGCGACGGCCCACGGCCGCCGCCACCTCCGCCCCGCCGAGACGTGCCGGCCCCGGTTACCGCGCATGCAGTGCCGGGCGGCGCCGGCGACCGAGCAGAGTGGCCCCGCACGCGGCCAGCAGCAATCCGCCGATCCCGGCGGCAACCCAGGGCAGCACCGGCCTGCCAGGCCGAGCCGCGGTGCCGCCGAGTCCGGTCTGCACGCCGGGCGCCGGCGCGACTGCACTGCCGGCAGCGTCCAGCAGGGGGTCGATGGTGAGCCCGTGCTGGCCGTCGAGAACGACGAGAGTCTGGACCGTGCCGGCGGCGAGGTTCACCTGCTCGCTGGCCGTCTCACTCGGGCCAGTGACCTTGACGGTCCACGTGCCTGCCGGTGCCGGGACGAACCCTGTCGCCTGGCCAAACGGCAGCGCCGAGGCGAGTTTCGTGCTTCCGGCGGTCACCGACACCGAGTTCTGCTGGAGGGACGCCTGGATAACCTGCACCAGCGCAGAGCCAGGAGGCGTCGTCAGCGGATCGTTGAAGACCTCAAGCCGCAAACCCGAGGCCGGACCCATCCCTGCGACTGTGTAGGCGTCACCGGCTGCGACGGTGACGGTCGTCGACAGCACCGGCGGGGTGCTGGCGGCAGCTCCGGCCAGGCGCATGGCGACGGTGTACTCGCCGGCCGCGAGCTGCTCGAACGGTGACACCGTGCCGTAGGCGACGTGCTGCAGGACGAGCTGCGCGTTCGAGTCGCCGAACGAGTAGAGGTACACGTCCACAGCCGGCGTGTTCGGTGACAGGTGCGTCAGGCGGACGTAGCCGTTGCTGCTGGTGCTCTGCGCCGAGGCCGCCGGCACAACGAGCGCGAGCAGAGCGAGCGTTCCGATCAGGCCCGCTCCCAGCAGCCGGGTCAGCCGCCCCGGCCTCGTGATGAGACTCATCGTATTTCCCTCCCGCTGTGCCTGCCATTGGCCTGTCGGCAGGCACTAGCCGTTGTTGGTGATCAGTTCGGTAGCTGCGCCGACAGCAGTCCTAGCGGGCTCGGCGCGGTAAATGAGATCGTCAGCACGGTCGCGGCACCCGTGCCGGAGACCGTTGCCGTGGCCAGGAACGGCGCTCGCTGCGCATGCAGGAACGCCAGGACGACGTTGAGGTAGCTGGCATGGTGCGGGAGCAGCACGGCCCCGCTGATGGTCATCGAGCGCAGGGCTGCGCCTTTGGGAGCGCCGGGGCCGGCGTCGCCGAACTGGCGAACGTGGACGGGGACGCTGTGCGCGAGGGCCGCCAGGGTGATGAGCAACCGGGAGTCGACGTGACCATCCGCGAGCTCTGTCTGGCAGTCCGCCGGGAGGTAGACGTTCGGGTTGTGCAGCAGCTGCTGGCCGTCCTGCTGCCGGGCAAGCAGATCCGCGTGCGCGGCTGCCAGGTAGGCCGCCGCCCCGTCGGGCGCCATGACGCGCACATCGACAGCGCTCTGCCCGCTGCCAAAGCTCGCCAGCACGACCGGCGCGTACACGGTCGCGAGGCGCGGGCCGAGCTCGCTGCGCAGCGAGACTGTCGACACAACGAGCCCGGAGCCGAGCGGATCGGCTGCGCCGACGGCGAGCGGAAGCAGATCACTGGCCGGGAAGCCAGCGTGCTGCATTGCGGCGCACATCAGCGGGTCGCACGCGACGATCACGCCGTGGCTGACCTCGGCCGCGATCCATGCGGCCGCGTGCGTGCGGTTGGTGGCAGCCGCCGCCAGTACCCGCACGCTGAGCCGAGGCCGGCTGACGGTGTTGTTATGTGCCCAGGGCTGCTCGGCGAGCACCAGGCCGGCAGCTGCGACGACCAGCACTGACAGTCCGGCGAGCAGCGCTCGGCCCCGAGCTAACCGGCCGGCGTCAGGGCCATCGGCGACGCGCAGCACCCTGCGCTGCAACCAGAGCCGAGCCGTCGTGGCGATGACCTTCGGCCACGGCGGGGGCGGCGGTACCTGGTAGCTGCCAGTCAGGGCGACCACCCCCCAGACCGCGCAGATTCCATCCGCGCAGCGCCCTTCCGGCCAGTTCACCACAATAAAGAGACGTTTTCAGTGGGAGTTACGATTACCGGCGGACATCTCCGGCATACTCTCGGTTCGCGCTGGCGCGGGCCGCCCGGGCTGTGAGCCTGGTCTCGGTGACAATTCCAGAAGAGCGTTCTAGTATTCCGGCATCTGATGATCACGAGTGTGAGGTGAGCATGGGGACCCTAGACGGACGAGTCGCGATTGTCACCGGCGCGGGCCGCGGCATCGGCAGGTCTTCCGCGCTGCTGCTGGCCAGCGAAGGCGCCAGCGTCGTGGTGAACGACCTGGGTGGCGCGATGGACGGAACCGGCAGGGACAGGGGCCCCGCCCAGCTGGTCGTCGATGAGATCACCATCGCGGGCGGCAAGGCAGTCGCCAGCAGCGCCGACATATCCGATCACGCGGCGGCGGAGGAGCTGATCAAGACCGCGATCGGCGAGTTCGGCCGGCTGGACGTGCTGGTCAACGTCGCCGGCATCCTCCGCGACCGGATGATCTTCAACATGTCCGAGCAGGAGTGGGACGACGTCATCCGGGTGCATCTGAAGGGGACGTTCAATACCTCTAAGTTCGCGGCGGCGCACTGGCGGTCGCTGCGCGAGGAGAGCGCGCAGAACCGGATCATCAACTTCACGTCGGTGTCGGGGCTGCACGGCTCGCCGGGCCAGCCGAACTACGCGGCCGCGAAGATGGGCATCGTGGGCCTCACCTGGTCCTCCGCCAACGCGCTGGCCAAGTACGGCGTGACCGTCAACGCAGTCTCCCCCGCCGCAGCGACCCGGATGACGGACTCGATCCCGACCGACCGGCGGCGAACGGACCGGCCCGCTGACGAGGACCATCGCCGGTCGCCGGACAACGTCGCGAAGGTAGTCGCCTACCTCGCCAGCGAACGGTCCGGCTGGCTGACCGGCCGGATCGTGCACTCCTCGGGCTATGAGGTGTCCCTGTACAGCAACATGGCCCCCGTGGTGCGGCTGATCGCCGAGCAACCATGGGAACTCGACGACCTGGCAGCCGAGGTCGAGCGCTCGTTCCGGCCCGGCGCCAGGCCAGGCCTATGAGCGGCAAGGCGACCCCCGAGCCAACGCCTGACACACAGCCCTTCTGGGACGGCTGCGCCCGCGGCGAGCTGATGCTGCAGCGCTGCCGGGACTGCGACCAGCCGTACTTCTACCCGCGCCCGGTCTGCCCGGCGTGCGGGTCGACGGACGTCGAGTGGTTCACCGCCAGCGGCCGGGCCACGCTCTACTCGTACGTGATCAACCACCGCCCCGCTCCCGGCTTTGAAGCCGACGCCCCGTACGCCATCGCGGTGGTCGAGCTGGCCGAGGGGCCCCGGATGATGACCAACCTCGTCGGCGTGCCGAACACGCCAGAAGAGCTGATCCTGGACATGGAGCTGCAGGTGACCTTCGAGCAGCGGGGCGACATCAGCCTGCCGGTATTCGCGCCAGCCGGGAAGGCCGGGGCGTCATGACCGAGCGCGGCGTGATCATCGCTGGCGCGGCCGAGACCGACGAGATCGGCAAGCTGCCGGACAAGTCCACTCTCCAGCTGCACATCGAGGCGGCGGTGAACGCAGTCGCCGACGCCGGGCTGAGCATGCGCGACATCGACGGCATCGCGACCGTCAGCGCGCCTGGCCCGGTGCAGGTGGCCCACGCGCTCGGCATCACCCCGACCTACATGGACGGGACCGGCGTCGGCGGCACCTCGTTCCTGCTGCACGTCCGGCACGCCGCGGCGGCGATCCGGGCCGGCTACGCCCGGACCGTGCTCATCACGCACGGTGAATCGGGCCGGTCCCGCGTCGGAGCGTCCGCGTTCCCCCGGGGCGGCGGGTCGTCCATCATGGGCCAGTTCGAGGCGCCGTACGGAACCGCCGGCCCGACGACTGCCTTCACGATTCCGGTGCTGCGGTACATGAAGGAGTACGGGCTCACCCACGAGCAGCTCGCCTACGTCGCGGTGGCGCAGCGCAAGTGGGCCGCCCGCAATCCGCGCGCGATGTTCCGCGACCTCATCACGGTCGACGACGTGCTCGCCTCCCGGCTGGTTGCCTGGCCGTTCCACTTGCTGGAGTGCTGCCTGGTCACCGACGGCGGCGGGGCGCTCGTGGTGACCTCGGCAGAGCGCGCCAGCGACTTCCCGAAGCCGGCCGTGCACGTACTCGGGACTGGCGAGGCCTCCGAAACGCCCATGATCTCGCAGATGATCGACTTTACCGAGTCGCAGGCGTTCCGGCTGGCCGGGCAGGCTGCCTTCGCCGAGGCGGGCATCACGACAGCTGACGTGCGGCACCTCATGATCTACGACGCGTTCGCGCACGTGCCGATCTACGGACTGGAGGCGCTCGGCTTCACCGCCAAGGGCGAGGCGGGTCCGTTCATCGCCGAGGGCAACACCGAGCCGGGTGGCCGGCTGCCGCTCAACACCAACGGCGGCGGCCTGTCCTACACCCACACCGGCATGTACGGCATGTTCGCGATCCAGGAGGGCGTGCGGCAGATCCGGGGCGAGGCGCCTGCTCAGGTGCCCGATGCGGACATCAGCGTGGTGCTCGGGAACGGCGGGATGTTCGCCACGGCGGGTGTGCTCGTTCTCGGCAGCGAGGGCCGGTGAACCCACCGGGCTGCTAATCCGTGTAGGAGAAAAGCCGGTTCTCGTTCGATGCGGCCCGGCGATGGGGATTCGCACCGTTATCGCAATCGGCGGGGACCGCATGAGCATTGTCGCGCTGGCAACCTGGATCACAGCCGCTGCCGGTGGGCTGTACCTGGTCTCGATCTGGCTGATCGAGTACGACAAGGAGTTCCAGTCGGCCGCGGCCACCCGGCTGCCGCCGGTGGTGCTGGTCTCGCATGTCACGTTCGCTGGCGGCGGCTTGATCATCTGGGCTGGTTACCTGCTTTTCGACAACGACAACCTGATCTGGGTGGCGGTCCTGGCGCTGTTGCTGGCCGCGACGCTCGGCAGCTTCATGGCAATCCGCTGGATCGGCGTGTACCGCGAGACCAAGGAGCTAAGGCTGCAGGCCACCGTCGACGGCCGCTCGATCGGAGCCGGACCGCCGGAGCGCAACTTCCCGCTGCCGGTCGTGATCGGGCACGGCGTATTCGCGTTCACGACGATCGCGCTGGTGCTTCTCGTCGCACTCGGCGTCGGCGGCAGCTAGCAGGGTCAGCCGCATCGCGTCGCCCCGGGCAGCCGCCCAGTTGCGCTGCAGCGCCCCGGTTTCTTGACCCATAGGGCAGAAAAGCCCGTTCTCTCCGCCACGACCGACGATGATGTTTGCCACTGTCGTTGCACCATGACAGGGGGCCCTATGAGCATCATCGCGCTCATTACCTGGATTCTGGCCGCCGCGTGCGGGCTGTTCCTGGTCTCGATCTGGCTCATCGAGTACGACAAAGAGTTCCAGACGGCCTCCCGCACGCGGCTGCCTCCGCTGGTACTGGCCAGCCATGTCACGGTGGCCGCCGGCGGCCTGGTCGTCTGGGTGGCCTGGCTGATCCTCCACGCCCATGACCTGGCCTGGCTTGCTGTGCTGGCGCTCTTGCTGGCCGCAACGCTCGGCGGCTTCATGGCGATTCGCTGGATCGGTGTGTACCGGGAGGCTCGGGCCATCCGGCGAGCTGGCGGGGAGCGGCGAGCGCATTCGCCGCCGGGTGTCGCCCGTTATCAGGCCAGCGGGCCCGGCGGCGCAGCTGCTTCCGCCCAGTTCGACATGCTCGCCCGTCCGGTCGCCGGACCGCCGGAGCGAAACTTTCCGCTGCCCGTCGTGGTCGCGCACGGAGCGTTCGCCGTCGCCACCCTCGCGGTGGCGCTGCTGGTCGCGTTCGGCGTCGGCGGCAGCTAGCGCCCAGCCGGGTCAGCCGAGCCGGTCAGCCCCGAGCTGGTCAGCCGAGCCGGGCTGCCAGGGCGGGGAGGCCCACCTCGCGGGCGAGCAACTCCTCCGGCCTCTCCCGCCGTACGCCGAGCCGGGCAGCGCCGCCGGAGCAGTAGATCACCGGCGGCCGCAGCGCGCCGTTGTAGTTGTTCAGCATCGTGAAGCAGTACGCGCCGGTGACCGGCACCACCACGAGGTCACCGATATGCGGGTTGCGCAGCAAGACGTCGGGCGTCACGATGTCGCCGCTCTCGCAGTGCCGGCCGACCAGGTCAGCCGTCACCTCGGGCTCCTCCCACCGGCCGACGACCAGCGGGGTGAACCGCTGCCCGTACAGCGAGAACTCGAGGTTGTCACCCATCCCGCCATCGATCGCGATGTGCAGCTTCCCGGCCCGCTTAGTGGTCAGCACCCGGTACAGCGTCACTCCTGCCGGGGCGACGAGTGAGCGTCCGGGCTCGACGATCAGCTCGGCATCCGTGCTGAGGTGCCGGTGCGCCGCGGCCACGAGCCGGGCGAGGTAGTCATCGATTCCGGGCGCCACGTCGCCGGGCTCGTACCGGACGCCGAGGCCGCCGCCGAGGTCGTAGACGTCGAAGGTGCCGAGTGCCGCCAGCGCGACCACCTCGGCCTCGAACTGTTCCAGGTTCACGATCTGCGACCCGATGTGGGCGTGGAGCCCGCGCATGTCGATGGCTGGCGAGCCGTGCATCCGGGCCAGCGCCTCGGGCACCTGTTCCGGCGGCACGCCGAACTTGGAGGTCTTACCGCCGGTCGCCATCGCCCAGTGCGTCGTCGACTCGACACCAGGGCTGACCCGGAGCAGCACCGGCACTGGCCGGCGCGCGAACGCAGCGATCCGGTCGATGTCGTCGAAGCCGTCGACCACGATGTAGCCGATCTCCGCGTCGATCGCCGCCTGGATGTCCTCGTCAGATTTGGCGTTGCCGTGCATGACGATGCTGGCCGGGTCGGCCCCGGCGGCCAGGGCGATCCGCAGCTCGCCGGCGCCGACGACGTCGAAGCCGAGGCCCTCGCTGGCCATCACCGCCACCATCGACGCCGACGGGAAGGACTTCGCGGCGAAGCACACGCGGCTGCGAGCGTGCCGGGAGGACAGGCCGTCCGCATAGGCTCGGGCCCGCTGGCGCAGGGCAGCCTCGTCGATCACGAACGCAGGCGTGCCGAACTCGGCCGCGATCTCGGCCATCGAGCAGCCGCCGATCAGCAGGTCAGGTCCGTCGATGACAGCCGTGGCCGGCAGCAATGACAGATCGGGCATAGCCCCACTGCTTACCCGACGCCCAGGTCAAACCCCAAATCGCCAGCTTGCAGGCGCTGCCGGACCGCCTCGTAGGTGATGATCGCCGCGGACGTGGCCACGTTGAGTGAGTCGGCATGGCCGAACATGGGGATCCGGACGCAGACGTCGGCACGCTCGAGCCAGTCCGCGGGCAGGCCAGCCTGCTCGGCGCCGACAGCGATGACCGTCGGCCGGGTCAGGTCGGCATCGGTGACCAGCCTGCTGGCCTCCGGCGTCGCCGCGACGACCTGCAGGCCCAGGGCGGCGATCCACGCCAGCACCTCGGCGCTCGGCGCCGACGCGACCGGCACGGAGAAGAGCGTTCCCTTGCTGGCGCGCACCACGTTCGGATTGCCCCAGTCGGTCACCGGGTCGGCCGCGATAACGGCACCGACGCCGGCGGCATCCGCGGTGCGCAGGATCGCGCCGAGATTGCCGGGCTTCTCCAGCCCAGCGCAGGCAAGGACCAGCGGCCGCGGGCCGGGATCGAGACTGGCCAGGCTGGTGCCGACCGCGGGCACGACGGCCAGCCAGCCGTCCGGGCCCTCTCGATAACTGGCCTTCTCAAACACAGGCCTGCTGACCTGGATGACGTCCGCGCCGAGATCGCGTGCCCGTTCCCTGAGATCGTGGTCTTTCGGGCTCGACAGTTCAGGACAGTAATAGAGCGATCTCGGTCTGACCCCGGCTGCGAGCGCGAGCTCGATCTCCGCGTGCCCCTCGACGAGCGTCACGCCAGCCTCGTCCCGCGCCCGGCGACGGCGCAGCGCGACCAGCTGCTTGACCCGAGGGTTCGCCGGGCTGGTGATCTCCAGCTCGGCTGGCATAGGAGCATGCTAACGGCCTGCTCAGCGACTGCGGGGCAACGGCTCGTTCGGTGTACCTGCTCGCGCGAACGGAGCTACCCAACGTCGCAGCGCAGTAGGTCGTCGTAGGTCTCCCTGCGCACTATGACGGTGGCCTCTCCGTGTGCCACCCACACGATGGCTGGTCGGGTGAGCAGGTTGTAGTTCGACGCCATGCAATAGCCATAGGCACCCGTGACCGGGGTGCTGATGATGTCGCCGATGGCGACGGACGACGGTAGCGTCGCGTCCTCGACCAGCGTGTCCCCGGACTCGCAGTGCCTGCCGACCACCGTGACGACTCTGTCCCTCGGCGCGAGAGGAGCACGCGGCAGGAAGACCTCGTAGCCGCTGCCGTACAGCAGCGGGCGAGGGTTATCGCTCATTCCTCCGTCTACCGCCAGGTAGGTCCGCGCGCCCTTCGTGGCGATGCTCCCTACCGAGTACAGCGTCACTGCAGCCGACGCGACCATTGACCGGCCTGGCTCGGCCAGGACCTGCGCCCCGATACCAGCGCCCTTGCAGTGCTGCAGTATCGCGTCCGCCCACTCCCGGAAGCCCGGCGCGTCGTCGTCACGCAGGTACCTGACTCCGAGCCCGCCGCCCACCACGAACACTTCCGGATCGACCGACCGGACAAAATCCAGCACTGAATCAAGCGCCGTGATGAAGTTGTCGATCGCAAAAACCAGGCTGCCGACGTGGATATGCAGGCCCTTGAACTCCAGCTGGGGGTTCCCCCGTACCAGCTCGACAGCAGCCGATGCGTCTCCGGTCCACAGCGGGAACCCGAACTTTGACTTCCTGTTGCCGGTGGCCGTGAAGCGATGCGTGTGAATCTCGACACCGGGGTTGACCCTGATCAGAACCGGAGTTCTCCTCCGCAAGCGCGCCGTGGCATCGGCGACCTTGCCGATGTCGTCGAAGCTGTCCAGAACAATCCACTGAACTCCCTCCGAGACGGCGCGCTCAACCTCCTCACGAGTCTTGTTGTTGCCATGCACGACCAGCTTGCTCGCCGGCACTCCGGCCGCCCGGGCCACGTAGTACTCCCCGGCCGTCGATACATCGAGCGACATGCCTGCGGCATATGCCAGGCGCGCGACCGATTTGTTGATGAACGCCTTGGTCGCATAGGCGACGCCTGCGCCGAAGACCTCGACCGCGGCCGCAAAGTTAGCCGAAATCTGCTCCCGGTCGTAGACAAAAAGCGGAGTCCCGAAGTCCCGTGCGGCCTCGACCAGGTCTACTCCGCCTACTGAAGTGGTCTCGTTCCGGACCTGTGCGGTCATGGGCAGCAACGACAAATCCACCGGCAACCGGTCTGTCACCTCGTAAACCCCTCTGCTACGTAGCCGATTGGCTGGCGGTAGCGCTCGTCACCGAACAGTTCAGGACTGTAATGGAGCGTCTGCGGCCGGACTCCGGCCAGCACGTTACCGGTTCGCCTCAGGCGTCGTAGTCGACGGTCAGCTCGTCGGTGACCGGCAGCGACTGACAGGTGAGCACGAACCCGGCGTCGAGCTCGGCTTGCTCGAGCGCGAAGTTCCGGCGCATCCGGACCTCCCCGGACACCAGCCGCGCCCGGCACGTCCCGCACACCCCGCCCTTGCACGCGAACGGCAGGTCGGGGCGGGCCCGCTGCGCCCCGTCCAGCACCGGCGTGCCCGCGGGGATCCGCGCCGTGGTCCGCCGCCCATCGAGAATGATCGTCGCCTGGCACCCGCCGGTCGCCGGCGCCTCCGGGTGCTGCTCCGGCTCGGGCGGTGTGTCCTCGACGTAGAACAGCTCCCGGTGCACCCGCCCAGAGGCAACGCCCAGTTCGGCCAAAACAGCCGTGGCATCGGTCACCATTCCGTACGGCCCGCACAGCCACCAGTGGTCGATACTGGCCACGTCGCACAGGGCGGGCAGCAGCAGCCGCAGCCGGTCCGCGTCCAGCCGGCCGCTGAACAGCTCCACCTCCTGCGGCTCGCGGGACAGCACGTGGGCTAGCTGCAGCCGCTGCGGATAGGCGTCTTTCAGGTCGGCAATCTCGTCGGCGAACATCACCGTGGCTGCCCGCCGGTTCCCGTACAGCAGCGTTGCATCGGATCGCGAGTCGGCCAGCGCCGACGCCGTGATCGACAGCACCGGCGTGATGCCAGACCCCGCGGCGATCAGCACGTGCCGGCCGGGCACGCTCAGATCCGGAGTGAACGCCCCCATAGGCGGCTGCACCTCGATCAGATCCCCAACACGGACCTCGTTCACCAGCCAGCCGGACAGCGCGCCGCCGGGCACCTCGCGGACGCCGATCCGCAGCGGCCGGCCGGCCGGGCGCAGATCGAGTAGGACCGCCGCTCGTCACGGCCCTCGACGAACCGCCGGAGCGTCAGCGACTGGCCGGGCGCGAACCGGAATTCCTCCGCCAGCTCGGCAGGCACGTCGAAGGTCACCGCGACGGCATCCGCGCAGAGCCGGTCCACTCCCGCCACGGCCAGCTCACGGAACTGCCTCCGCCCGGCGCGCGCCTCCCCGGCCGCCAGCGCGGTCATCAGATCTCCTTGACGTGCTCGAACGGCTCACCGCACGCGCGACACCGGCGCAGGTCCTTGCACGCCGTGCTCCCGAATGCCGCCGTCCGCTCGGTGTCAGCCGACCCGCACCGCGGGCAGGCGACCGGCGGGCCGCCTGCAAACAGCGTCAGCGGCACCGGGCCACCCGTCTTCGGAACGGAACGGGGTGGTGCGATGCCAGCCTCGGCTAGCTTGCGGCGGCCTTCGGCGGTGATCAAGTCGGTCGACCAGGGCGGGCTCAGCACCGTTCGTACGTCGGCCGAGAACCCGGCGGCCGCGAGCCGCGCCGCAACCTCGCGCCGCATGTCGTGCAGCGCCGGGCAGCCCGAGTAGGTCGGAGTCAGAGACACGATCAGGCGGTTCTCCTCGAGGGTGATCTCTCGCAAAATGCCGAGATCGGCCACCGTCACCGCGGGCAGCTCGGGGTCGGGGACTGCGGCGGCGATCTCCCAGGCCCTGCTCAGCAGGTCCGTGACGGCCAGCCCGGTCACCATGTCGCCCCCGGAGTCGCGCGAGCCACGCTCTGAAGCTCAGCGAGCAGATAGCCCATGTCCTCGGTGTGGACGCCGTCGCGCCCGGCCTGGCGCACAGCGCCAGCCCCGGGGGACAACCCCCCGGACCCCACGGCACCGGCGAGGCCCGCTGCCGCCGGCCAGTCCAACCTCGCTTCGCCCAGCACCTGCGCGAGCACGCCGGTGAACTCGTCCCGGAGCCCCGCCGGGTCCACCGCCACTCCGGCGGCCGCGAGCCGGCTCTCGACCGCGGTCGGATCGAACAGCTCGGGCACGAGCGGCGCTACCGCGGCCAGCGCAGCCACGGCCCGCTGCCGCGAGAATTCGGTCCCGTCGCCCAGCATGATCAGCCATTGCGCTGAATAGTCGCGGTGGTAGGTCAGCTCTTTCACGCCTTGCGCGGCGACGGCGGCAAGTACCGGGTCAGCCGACCGGGCCAGCCGGGTCAGCACCGCCAGCCGCCACGTGCTGAAGACCAGCAGTCGCGCGATCAGCCCGGCAAAGTCGGCGTCGGTGACCTCGGCGAGCCGCACGTTGCGGAACTCGCGCTCGTCACGGCCGTACGCGTAGTCGTCCTCGCTGCGGCCCGTGCCGTCCGCGGCGCCAGCCCTGGTGAGCATCAGCCTCGCCTGGCCCAGCAGGTCGAGGGCGATGTTGGCGAGGGCCGTCTCCTCTTCCAGTTCCGGCGCCCTGGCCAGCCACTGCTGCAGCCGGTGCGACATGATCAGCGCGTCGTCGCCGAGCATGAGGCAGTAGGCAGCCAGGTCGGCACCGTCGATGCCCGCCGGGACGCTGGTGTCGACGCCGGCCAGCGGGTCGGTGAACCCGGTTCCGTAGGCCCAGCGCTCGGTGTCATTCTCCTCGGTGATCGCCTCGTAGGCCCCTATCACCTGGTTGGCACTGTCGAATCCCATGGTCAGCTCACATGTGCGGGACTGAGTCGGGGATCTCGTAGAACGTCGGGTGCCGGTACACCTTGTCGCCGCTCGGCGCGAAGAACGGGTCCTTCTCGTCCGGGCTGGATGCCGTGATATCGGCAGCCCTGACCACCCAGATACTGACGCCCTCGTTCCGCCGTGTGTACAAGTCACGCGCGTGCCGCAGCGCCATCTGCGGATCCGCGGCGTGCAGCGAGCCGACATGCACGTGGTTGAGGCCGCGCTTGCTGCGCAGGAAAACCTCAAACAGCGGCCAGCCTGATCGCGGCTGCGGAGCCGGAGCGACCACGTTCCCCGCTGATTGCTGGTTTGTCATGCCGCGGCCTCCTTGCGCTTGGCTACGTGCGCTGCGGCCGCCTCCCGGACCCAGGCGCCGCCCTCGTGCGCGGCGCGGCGATTCTCGATGCGCTGAGCGTTGCACGGGCCGTTGCCGGCGATGACGCGCTTGAACTCGGCCCAGTCGACCTCGCCGAAGTCGTAATGCCCGCGCGCCTCGTTCCACTCCAGCTGCGGGTCGGGCAGGGTGACGCCGAGCACCTCGGCCTGCGGCGCGGTCATGTCGACGAAACGCTGCCGCAGCTCGTCGTTGGTGTGCCGCTTGATCCGCCACCGCATGGACTGCTCGGTGTTCGGCGACTCGGCGTCCGGCGGGCCGAACATCATCAGCGACGGCCACCACCACCGGTTCGTGGCGTCCTGGACCATCTCACGCTGGGCACTCGTGCCGCGCATCATCGTCAGCAGCAGCTCGTAACCCTGCCGCTGGTGGAACGACTCCTCCTTGCAGATGCGGATCATCGCGCGCGCGTACGGGCCGTAGGACGACCGGCACAGCGGAACCTGGTTGCAGATCGCCGCCCCGTCGACGAGCCAGCCGATAACGCCGACATCCGCGAACGTCAGCGTCGGGTAGTTGAAGATCGAGGAGTACTTCTGCTGGCCCGTGATGAGCCTGGTCGTGAGGTCTTCGCGGTCAGCCCCGAGCGTCTCCGCGGCGCTGTAGAGATACAGACCGTGGCCTGCCTCGTCCTGAACCTTGGCCAGCAGGATCGCCTTGCGCCGTAGCGACGGGGCTCTGGTCACCCAGTTGCCCTCGGGCTGCATTCCGATGATCTCCGAGTGCGCGTGCTGGGCGATCTGCCGGATCATCGTCTTGCGATAGGCATCCGGCATCCAGTCCCGCGGCTCGATCCGCCGCTCGCTGGCGATGGTGTCTTCGAAGTAACGCTCCAGCGAGTCGACGGCTGGTGTATCCACAGCCACGGTCTCCGCGTCAGTTCCCGCCGCGTGGTCAGCTGGGCCCGCGGTCGCTCCGGTCATGGGCAGCTCCGGCGTCGCACATTAACCGATCGTTCGGTCAGTATATCTGCAGGATACTCCCTGGCCAGTGCCCGAAGGTCGGCCGGCGCAACGTGACACCGAGATGCCGCGTCAAGGCCAGGCAGTTATTACGCCCGGATGGCCAATTGGTATGAGGATCTGATGAGGGGCCGTCGTAACGGGAGGCTCAATGGCCGACGATCGCAGAGCACGAGTGACGCGCCTGGTGGTCGATGAGATACGACGACTCGCGCCCGAGGGCGGCGTCGGCGTGGCCGTTGAGAGGCGGGCGGGCGGGAACGCGGGCTGGTCGGTCACCATCAAGCTCGCGGGCGTGCGGGCCAGCGTTCTGCTCGTCGGTAGCGACGAGGACCCGTACGCGCTGTCTGATGCGCAGTTCACCGTGGCCGCTCGTCACCTGCTGGCCGACGCCCGCCGGAAGGCAGCACGGAGGCCGGGCGGGCCTAGGAGGCCCCTCTAACTCGGCCAGCCGCGATCACCCCGCAAGCCGCGCGCGGCGGCTGACGGGGCGGCAATTCCTGACCGTCCGTTCGGTACCTTAAAGTGGCTCATATGGCGAGCGGTCAGGGCAGCCGGAGTCGGCCGGTTGCCGTCACGCCTGACACCGCCAGCACCGCGAGACAGCCGGGGCGCCGCGGGCGGCCCGGCTACGACCTCGAGTCCCTGCTGGCTGTGGCAGTCACCGTCTTCAACGAGCGCGGCTACGACGGAACGAGCATGGAGGATCTGTCTCGCCGTCTCGGCATCTCGAAGTCGTCCATCTACTACCACGTCGACAGCAAGGAGCAACTGCTCGCGCTCGCGCTCGACCGGGCGCTCGACGGCCTGTTCTCGGTCGCGGACGAGGTGCTCGCGGCCGCCGGGCTCCCCGCGATCGAGCGGCTGGAGCTGCTGGTGCGTGGCAGCGTGCGGGTGCTGGCCGAGCAGCTTCCGTACGTCACGCTGCTGCTGCGCGCCCGCGGTAACACGAGCACCGAACAGCGCGCCCTCGCCCGCCGCCGGGAGTTCGACCGGATCGTGGCCGATCTCGTCGGGCAGGCCGAGCAGGACGGCGACATCCGGCCCGATGTCGACCCGGCGATCACGGCGCGACTGCTGTTCGGCCTGGTCAACTCGCTAGTCGAGTGGTACCGGCCGGGCCGGCACGACGCTGCGCGCATGGCCGACGCGGCGGAACTCGCCGATGCGGTCTGCACGGTCGCCTTCGACGGCCTGCGCGTCCGCCGCACCGAGCCCGCCCAGACCGTGGCAGCCGCGACCGTGGCAGCCGGGACCGCGCCCGCCTCGACCGCGCCTGCCGGGCTGAAAGCCAGGGCGGCGGCCCGGTGATCCTCGCCAGCGCCGATCCGCGGCCGGTCCTGCTCGTCGACGTGGACGGCGTGCTGAATCCCTGGCTCGCCGAGGACTGCCCGGCGGGCTTCGGCGTGTACGACTTCTTCCCGGGCGAGCGCGTGCTGCTGTCGCCCGGCCACGGCGAGCTGCTGCTATCGCTCGCGCAGGCTTATGAGCTGGTGTGGGCGACGGCCTGGGAGCACCGGGCGAACCGGCTGATCTGCCCGGTCATCGCGCTGCCCGAACTGCCCGTGATCGAGTTCCCGCTGAGCGGGCGCGGACCTGTTCTTCCGCAAGCTGCCCGCCGTCATCGAGGCCGTCGGCGACCGGCCGTGCGCGTGGATCGACGACGAGCACCGCCCGGATCACCACACCTGGGCGGCGAACCGTGGCGTGCCGACGCTGATCATCGACATCGACCCGGCCGAAGGACTGACGAGCGGCGTCGTCGCGCGCCTTGCCGAGTGGGCCGCGGAGCTCGCCGCCAGTAAGGCGGACCCAACGCCGCCCTCGCCGGCCACGACCGGTCGGCCGATCGCCCGCAGCCGCGCAACGCCCGTCTGCGGTCAGCTCGGCCGCCACCGCCAGCGCCCCGATGTTGGCGGCGACCTGCTCGGGACGAGGTCGCGCCGAAGAGCACCGTCGTCACGGACGGGTTCAGCAGCACGAACGCCAGCGCGAGCTGGGCCGGATCCCGGCCGAGCTCGGCGGCGAGCGCGGCGAGCTCGCGGCCGGCCGCCGCCCCGGCCGCGTACCGCGGCTGGTCCAGCTGCCCGGCCGCCCGGCCAGCCTGCGGGTCGGCGCGCGTACTTGCCGGTCAGCACGCCGCCGGCCAGCGCGTACGACGCGACGATCGCGATGCCGCGCTCGCGGGCAACCTGCTCCAGCTCCGGATCCTCCACGACGTCACGCTGCACCAGGCTGTACGGCGGCTGGGTCGCGGCACGGGCCGGGCAACGCCGCGCAGTTCCGCGATCCGCCAGGCCTGCTCCAGCTCGGCAGGCGACCAGTTGAACGTCCCCCAGGCACGCGCGTGACCGGCGCCGATCAGCCGGGTGATCATCGTCGACCGCATCGGCCACGGGGATGCCAGCCGGCAGCGCATCGGAGTAGATGAGGTCGATGTGATCGAGGCCCATCCGCCGCAGCGACCCGGCCAGCTCCTCGGCCGGCGGCTGGTCGGGCCAGAACTCCCACCAGAGCTTGTTCGAGACGACGACCTCGTCGCGCCGCCAGCCAGCCGCGCGGAACAGCTCGCCGAACACGACCTCGGAGTACCCGGACGGGATCGGCGCTGTGCCGGTCTCGTCGTTGTACCGGGCGTCATCGAGGAACGTGATACCGGCCTCGCGGGCGGCCCGCATGACGGCGAGACCCTGGTCCCTCGATATCCGCTCGAATGTGCGCCATGAGCCGAGCGCCATCCGGCTGACCTGCAGACCGCTGGCGCCGAGCGGGACGTCCGGCATATCACCACGGCCAAGCTGCGAGCCATCGTCATCGCCCCATCATCCCGCAGCCGGGGCTGCCAGGTGCTGGTGACTAGGGTTGGCTCGGGAAGGAGCCACGCTGTGATACTCGACCGCCTCGACGTCCCGATCGTGCTCGCGCCCATGGCAGGCGGGCCGTCGACGCCGCAGCTCGCGGCCGCCGTCAGTAATGCGGGCGGCCTCGGTTTCCTCGCGGCGGGCTATCTCAGCGCGGACGCGCTGGCCGACCAGATCGCGGCCGCACGGAAGCTGACGGCGGCGCCGCTCGGGGTGAACCTGTTCGTCCCGGGCGCCCCGTCGACCTCCGGTGCGGCCGCGGACTACGCCGGCGGCTTGCCGGCGTGGCGGCTGAGGCGGGTGTCGAGCTCGGGCAGCCTCGATATGACGACGACGCGTGGGAGGCCAAGCTAGCCCTCCTCACGAGTGACCCGCCGCCGGTCATCTCGTTCACCTTCGGCTGCCCGGACCCGAGCGTCATCAGCCGCCTCAAGGCGGCGGGCAGCGAGGTCTGGGTTACGGTGACGGCGCCTGCCGAGGCCGAGCACGCGGCGTCCGCTGGTGCGGACGTGCTCGTCGCGCAGGGCAGCGAAGCCGGCGCGCATCGCGGCAGCTTTACCGACGACCCGGCGCCGACGCTTCCGGCGGCTTCGGCCTGCTGTCGCTGCTCCAGCTTGTCCGGGCACGAACGAACCTGCCGGTTGTCGCCGCGGGCGGGATCAGCACCGGTGCAGCGGTGGCAGCCGTGCTGGCTGGCGGCGCGCGGGCTGCTCAGCTTGGCACGGCGTTCCTGCGCTGCCCGGAGGCTGGCACCGCGCCGGTGCACCGGGACGCCGTCGCCGCACCGGGCGCAGACCGCGATGACCCGCGCGTTCACCGGACGGCTCGCCCGCGGAATTCGCAACCGGTTCCTCGACGATCACAGTCAGGCCGCCCCCGCCGCCTATCCCGACGTGCACTATCTCACCGCGCCGCTGCGCGCGGCCGGCCGCAGCGCGGGCAACCCGGAGCTCGTCAACCTGTGGGCCGGCCAGACCCACGAGCTGACTGCCGCACTGCCCGCTGCCGAGCTCATCGACCAGCTCATGGCCGAGGCACGGGCAGCCCTCGCGGCCGCAGCCGGGCAGATCTAGCGCGCGTCCTGGGCGGCGCCTGGCCTGGCAGGCGCGCCGCCTGGCATGATGCGGCCGCAGGACATACCAATTCAAAGGGGAACGTGGTGGCTTCAGCTAACTCTGGCTACGCAGGCGGGCAGCCGTCGGGCGAACTCTTCTCAGTGGCCGGCAAGGTCGCGGTCGTCACGGGCGGGTCCCGTGGCATCGGCGCGATGATCGCCGGGGGGCTGGTCCGGGCTGGCTGCCGCGTCTACATCACCGCGCGGAAGAAGGACGCCTGCGACGCTAAGGCGGCCGAGCTGTCCGCCTTCGGGGAGTGCATTTCGCTGCCGCTTAACCTCGCGGCGCCGGGCGGGGTCGACGAGCTCGTGCGCTCGATCAGCGAGCGCGAGGACCGGCTGCACATCCTGGTCAACAACGCGGGCGCCAGCTGGGGCGCGCCGCTGGAGGAATATCCGCTCGATGCGTTCGACAAGCTCTGGAACGTCAATGTCAAGGCGCTGTTCGAGCTGACCGTCGCCAGCCTGCCGCTGCTGCGTGCTGCGGCCACCGCAGACGACCCGGCCCGGGTGATCAACATCGGCTCGATCGACGGGCTGGGCGTCCCGGCCATGGAGAGCTACGCCTACAGCACGACCAAGGCCGGCGTGCACATGCTGACCCGGCACCTGGCGAGCAGGCTGGCGGGCGAGTCGATCACCGTCAACGCGATCGCACCAGGTCCGTTCGACAGCAAGATGATGGCGTTCGCTCTGGACGATCCGCAGACCCGCGCGGCCATCGCAGGGAACGTGCCGCTCGGCCGGATCGGCGAGCCCGACGACATGGCTGGCACGGCCATCTTCCTGGCGTCCCGGGCCGGCCGGTACCTGACGGGCGCGGTCATCCCGGTCGACGGCGGCCTGTCCACGATCCGCCGCTAGCACCCAACTCGAGCTGGCGCAGAGTCGGTCCCGGCGTGCTCAGCCTAGGCTTCCCACCAGATGGCGACATCCTTGTCTGCGGCGCAACACGCCGATTAGGTTTGTCGGCGTCGCTCACCGCTCAGAGGAGGACGTCGTGGCGGGTGTTATCGAGATCCGTACGTATCGCGCCCAGCCAGGACGGCGCGACGAGCTCACTGACGTGCTGCAGACCCGCGTGTTCAAGCTCCACCGCGACGTGGGAATCCGGGTGCTCGGCATTTTCCCGTCCGCCGAGGACTCTGACACGCTCGTCTGGCTCCGGGCCTTTCCCGATGCAGATAGCCGGGAGACCATGACCAAGGGCTTCTATGGCAGCGCAGAGTGGACGGACGACCTCGCGGGAGTTGTCCTGCCGCTGATCGCTGACCACACGGCCGTCCTCCTGGACGACGCGCCGTCCCTGTGGAACCGCTGGCCGGACACGACGGCCTGACACGACGCTCGTGGCCGGCTCGTGGCCGCGTCTCGGCGCGACGGATGTGCTAGCCGGCGGCGAGGGCCGCGCCGATGCGGCGCAGCTGCGCGGTCGCGCCGCCGAGCGCGAACTCGTTGTGCGTGGCCGCCAGGTAGTACCGGTGCACTTCGCCGTCGGTGTCGACGCCAACGCCGCCGTGCACATGGACGGCGGTGTGAGCGATGCGGTGCCCGCCGTCGGCTGCCCAGAACTTGGCCGTCGCCAGCTCCGTCTCGGCGGGTAGCCCCTCGGCCAGCCGCCAGGCGGCCTGCCAGAGCGTGAGTCGCATGCCCTCGACGTCGATGTAGCCGTCGGCGAGCCGTTGAGACACCGCCTGGAAGCTCCCGATCGGCTTGCCGAACTGCTCCCGGCTGCGGGCATAGGCTGCGGTCAGCTCCAGCGCCCGCTCGGCGACCCCGAGCTGCAGTGCGCACAGCCCGATGGTGGCGCGCGCGGCCAGCCAGCCGGCCACGCCCAGCCAGATGCCACCGAGCAGCCGGTCGGCCGGGACGAACGTGCTGACGAGCGTGATCTGAGCGGTCCCGTCGCCGCCGGTAACCTGCTGCGGCTCCACGCTGACGCCTGCGTCATCGGGAGCGACGACGAATACCCCGACACCGGACGCCGCACTGGCAGGCACGAGCAGGACGTCAGCCTCCGCACCGGCGAGCACGGCCGTCTTGGTGCCGGTCAGCAGCCAGCCGCCTTCGGTCTCTCGTGCCGTGGTCAGTGGTGCCGCCGGGTCGTCGGCCTCCTCCTCGGCGAGCGCTGGCGCGATGACGATCTCGCCCCGCCCGGCCGGCGCCGCCCAGCGCTCCCGCTGCTCGGCGGAGCCGAACACGGCAACCGCGGACGCGCCGACTGTGATCGTGGCCAGGTACGGCGCCGGCGCGACCGTCCGGCCGATCTCGATCAGCACGCTGCACTGCTCGAGCAGGCCGAGACCGTCCCCGCCCGCCTCTTCCGGCAGCGCCGCCGCCAGGATGCCGGCCTTGGCTAGCTCGGCCCACAGTTCCGGGTCGAACCGGGTGGCGCTGCCGTCCAGGACGCGCAGCATGTCCGGCGTCACCCGTTCCGTCAGAATCTGCCGAGCGAGCGCGCCGAGCTCCTCCTGGGCAGGCGTGAGCGTGAAGTCCACCGCAGCCTCCTTACCGGCGCCGGAACGGGAGCCCGAGCGCAACAGCGCCGATGATGTCGCGCTGCACCTCGTTGGTGCCGCCGCCAAACGTGAGGATCAGAGCTGATCGCTGCATCCGCTCGATGCGCCCGGCCAGCAGGGCGCCCGGCGATCCGGTGCGCACCTGCGCGTCCGCGCCGAGAATCTCCAGCAGTAGCCGGCAAGCCTCGATGCTGAGCTCGGTGCCGTAGACCTTGGTGGCGGAAGCCGCAGCCGGGCCAGGCGAACCGGCAGCGGCAGCGACCTGCCAGTTCATCAGCTTGAGGACCTCGGCCTTCGCGTGCACCCGGGCCAGGTTCAGCTGCACCCACTCCGCGTCGATGACACGCCGTCCGTCGGCCAGCTTGACCGACCGGGCCCAGTTCGTCACTTCGGCGAGCGCTGACAGCAGCGGCGCGGCCGAGGTCAGCGCAACCCGCTCGTGGTTGAGCTGGTTAGTGATGAGCGGCCAGCCGTTGTGCTCCTCCCCCACGAGGTTCCCGGCCGGCACCCGCACGTCGGCGTAATAGGTCGCGCTCGTGGTCAGTCCGGTGACGGTTCGCACGGGTGTCCACGAGAACCCGGCCGCATCCGTCGGCACGATGATGATCGACAGGCCCTTGTGCCGTACCGCGTCCGGATCGGTGCGGCAGGCCAGCCAGACGTAATCGGCGTACTGGATAAGGCTGGTCCACATCTTCTGACCGCTGATCACGTAGGTGTCACCATCACGCACCGCGCGCGTCCGCAGCGACGCCAGGTCGGTACCAGCACCCGGCTCCGAGTAACCGATGGAGAAGTGCACCTCTCCGGCTGCGATAGCGGGCAGGTACCGCGCCCGCTGCTCCGGCGTTCCGAAGCGCATGATCGTCGGGCCGACCGTGTTGATGGTCAGGAACGGAACGGGCACGCCTGCGATCGACGCCTCATCCATGAAAATGAGCTGGTCGAGCATCGACCCGTCCTGCCCGCCGTACTGGGCCGGCCAGCCGAGCGCCAGCCAGCCGTCACGGCCCAGCTGGCGGACGACCTCCTTGTAAGCGGCACCGTCCCCGTAGTCGCCACCGCCGTCGCGGGCCAGGCTCTCGCGCCGCTCAGGGGTCATCAGGCCGGCGAAGTACTCGCGCAGCCGCTGGCGGAGCCGTTCCTGCTCGGGCGTGTAGCTGATCTGCATCCGCCGTGCCTCGCTGATCGACTAGAACGTGTTCTAGTCGATAGTAACGGAGCCAGGTATCCCTGGTCGGCGGCGGCGAGAGCATCTCGCAGCGGCAGCGGCGTCATGACATTCGTGAAGTCGGCCGCAAAGGTACGCCCAGACCTAATGACTAGAAATGGGCCCTGTCGCGCCATCGGCGTCCAGACTCGTCTCGAAGGCCTGCCCGATTAGCTCCCCGAGGCGCTGCATGAGGCCCAGATCCCGAGCGGGCGGCAGGTATGGGCGCGGATAGTGCGTCGATAGCACACCGACCAGCTGTCCGCTCTGGTCGACCAGCGGAGTCGAATGGACCGCCCGGAACCTCGACGCAGCAGCTATCTCTCGGTGCGGTGCGAAGCCGGGGTCGGTGTTCACATCGCCGATCACGGTCTGCGCATGCTGCGACGCTGCCCGCCCGCAAGCCGACCCGTCGTCGTCGACGACGGCGAAATACTCGAGAAACTCGTCGCTAAAGCCTGTCTGCAGCACCAGTACCAGCGAGCCGGTGGCCGGATCAACGATCTGGACGTTCCCGCGGTCGGCATGCAGCACTGTGAGCGCATCTTCCAGACCCTCTTCGAGCACTGAGAAGCCGATCGGCGGCAGGTCCTGTCCGCGGCGGTCCAGGTACTGAACCCCATCCGCCAGGCCGACATGGAAACCGTTAGCGAGCTGCCGCGATGCACGCGAGGAAACCCCGTCGGTCGGCTCAGGCGCGGCCGGTCCGACAGTCACTATCCCGGTATCCGCTGGCTGCTGCACCGATGCCGTTCGACCCGTCGGCTTAGTCACAATGTCCCCCCCGCTGAGCAGTCTCCTCAGACAACTAATAGTCAACGTTGATCGTGGTGCTGAATAATCCCTCTGCGTTCTCTGTGGCAGGAAACTATTTCAGTGGTGTCGCTTCATGCGCATTTTGCTGGTATGCCGTGATTAATAAGACCCCAGCAGCCAAAAAACTGCCCATTATCCCCTGCCGCGACAGTCGGCGCGTGGATCACCTTGATCTGGTGAGGCGCTCACACCTGCAGGACCACCAGCCTGGAAGTGGTGATCTCCCAGACAGGGAATTGGGCTCGTGACCGGACGTGTGAGGGGATGGGCTGAATGTCGTCCGTGACGTCTTCTGCCGCGCAGCAGCGCCAGACGGCGCCTGGTGACCGGCGCTGGCTGATTCTGGCCGTCGTTTCCGTGGCCCAGCTGATGGTGGTCCTGGATGCCACGATTGTGAACATCGCGCTGCCGTCTGCCCAGCGTGCGCTGGCGTTCCCGAACAGCGACCGGCAATGGGTAGTGACGGCCTATGCGCTGGCGTTTGGCAGCCTGCTCCCGGTGGGCGGCCGGATCGGCGACATGTTCAACCGCAAGTTCGTCTTCATCACCGGCCTGGTCGGATTCGCCGTCGCCTCGGCCATCGGCGGGGCGGCCGGCTCGTTCGCCGTTCTGGTGGTAGCGAGGGCGTTGCAGGGCGCCTTCGGCGCCATCCTCGCCCCGTCCGCCCTGGGCATCTTGATCAGTACGTTCCGGGATCCGCGCGAGCGGGGGAGGGCGTTCGGGGTATTCGGCTCGGTCGCCTCTGGTGGTGCAGCGGTGGGCCTGATCCTGGGCGGGCTCCTCACCGAGTACCTGTCGTGGCGCTGGTGCCTGTATGTCAACCTGCTGTTCGCGGGGATCGCCGTGGCCGGCGTGCTGGCCTGGATCCGCGGTGCCCGCCCGGCCCAGCCCCCGCGCATGGACTGGCCCGGCACCGTGCTGGCCTGCGCGGGCTTGTTCTTGATTGTGTTCGGCTTTTCCCATGCTGCGACGGCGGGCTGGTCGTCCGCCCTGACCATCGGCTCGCTGGTCCTCGGCCCGGTGCTGCTCACCGGGTTCGTGTTCGTCGAGCTGCGGTCGAGTCATCCGCTGCTGCCGCTGCGAATCATCCTCGACCGGACGCGAGGCGGCTGCTATGCCACTCTCGGCATATCGGGAATCGCGCTCTTCGGCACCTTTTTGTTCCTCACCTACTACCTGCAGCAGGTCAGGGGCTACACCCCGGTGACCACCGGGCTGCTGTTCCTCCCGATGATCGCCGGCATCCTGGTCACCTCGAATCTCTCCAGTATCGTCGGCTTGCCTAGGGTCGGGCCCCGCGACCTGATCGCGGCTGGAATGCTGCTCGGCGCGGCCGGGTTGGCGCTCCTGACCCAAGTGACCGCGACGTCGAGCTACGCCGCCGCCGTGCTGCCTGCGCTGGTCATCCTCGGGCTGGGCTTCGGCATGATCTTCGCTCCGGCCATCAACATGGCCACCTTCGGAGTCGCCCGCGAAGACTCCGGCGTGGCCTCCGCGCTGGTCAACACGATGCAGCAGGTCGGCGGCTCGATCGGGACGTCCGCGCTCAGCACCGTGGCGCTGACCGCGGCGGCCAGCTACCTGGTCGCCCACCACACCGGCCCGCTGGCCCCGGCAATCGCCGCCACCTACGGATACACACAGGCTTTCGCCATCTCGGCGGCACTGCTCGGAGCCGGCTTCGTCATCGCACTTGTGCTGCTGCCATCAAAGCGCCACCTCGACCAGCTGAGGTCTGCCGCGCCGGTCGCGGCCGCACCTGCCGCAGCAGCCACGCCAGCTCCTGCCACAGCCGTGGCAGCCACAGCCCAGGCACCGGCCTCGGCAGCGCAGGTCCCGGCCGAGCTGCAGCATGGATTCGAGGCGATTCCCGTCGCCCTCTGCAGCTGCTCGCCGGTATTGAGCCGACGCGAGCAACCTGCAGGAGCGGCCCGCACCTAGCGACCACGGCCATACCGGTCACCCGCCCGGCCGGGCAGAGAGGGTGGTTCGACTCGCAGTTATGCTCCAGCGATGAGCACCGGCACACCGCCTCCCACGGACTTGCGCCTCCTAGTCGGCTACGACGGATCGCCTCCGGCCGGCAGAGCGCTCGACGGGGCTGTCAACTTGCTGCGCGGGCGGCCGGGGCGCATCGAAGTCGTCTACGTGGCCCATATGCCCGGCATGGCATCGCTGTCGCCGGGTGCCGTTGCCGAACTGGAGGCCGGCTTCGATGACATCGAGCAGGAGCTCCGCAGCATGGCTGGTGAGCAGCTGCGGGGCCGGGAGGACCGCTGGGGCTTCGAGCGGCGCCAGGGTCTGATCGCGGAGGAACTGCTCGCGGCAGCGAGGGACATGCGTGCTGCCCATCCCGATGCCACCGTGGTGATCGTGGTGGGGAGTTCGTCCCTCGTCACCCACCGAGTAGTCGGTTCGGTGACCGTGGGCCTGGCGCGCCACTCGCCTGTCCCGCTCGTCATCGTCCCCTAGAACTCGGCCTGGCCCTTCGGATCAACGGCCTGCAGCGCTGGCCAGGTCGCTAGGTATGGCGGTCTACCAGGTCGGCACCAGGCCACCATCGATAGTGAAGTCGGCGCCTGTGATATTTGCTGACAGGTCGCTGGCCAGGTAGAGAATCAGGTCGGCGACCTCCTCGGGACGGCTGAACCGGCCAGTGGCGCTCGCGCCGGCGGCCTGGCTCTCCACATCAGCCGCTCTGGCTCCTGTGGCGTGACTGATCGTGGCGGCGACGCCGTCGCGGCCGAGCCACAGGTCGGTCGCCACCGGGCCAGGGCTGACAGTGTTGACCCGGATGCCCCGCGGGCCAACTTCCTTCGATAGCGCCTTGGCAAAGCCCGCCAGGCCGGCCTTGCCAGCGCTGTAGTCGAGCACGGCCGGATCGGGCAGCCGGGCATTGACCGAGCAGGTCATGACGATGGAGCCGGACCCGGCGGCCAGCATGCCGGGCAGCGCTGCCCTGGTAGCGCGGACCGCTGCGAGCAGGTTCAGTGTCAGGCTGGTGGCCCAGTCCTCGTCGGTGATGCTGAGGAAGCCGCCAGGCCGAGCACGGGCGCTCCCGACGTTGTTGACCAGGATGTCCACCGAGTCTCCGGCCAGCTCGATGAGCCTGCCGGGGCCAGCCGGGTCGGCCAGGTCGACCTCGGCGAAGGTCACCTGCTCGTTCCGGGAGAGTGCCTCGATCTCGTCCGACGAGCTCCTGGCTCCGGCGATGACCCGGGCACCGGTTGCCGCAAGGCCCCGGACCACTGCCAGGCCGATGCCCCTACTTCCCCCGGTGACGACTGCGGTCCGCCCGGCCAGGTTGATCTCCATGGTGTGCCTCCAGTCCGCCAGAGCGCTCAGATGGCTCGACGGTAGTGGCCGACCGGCCCGGCGGCTCTATCGGCCCCAGATGGATGTCGCCAAACGAGGGCAACTTGACCGCATCAGCCTTGTCGATGCCGCGCGGAAGCGGTGATAATCCTGCCGTGGTGCCAGTTCGCACGTTAGATGCTGCTCAGGAGCGGTCGGCCAGGCTGAGCAATAGCCTCGCTGCCGGCCTCCGGAGCTTCACGTGACACGGTTCCTGATCCGCCGCATCCTGCAGGGCCTGTTCGTGATGTGGCTGATGACCGTCACGGTGTTCCTGATCTTCTTCATCGGGCCAGGCCCCGGCTCCGTGGCGCGGGTGCTGGCCGGCCGGAACGCGACCGCGGCGCAGGTCGCAGCCGTGGCACACCGGCTGCTGCTCGACCGGCCCGTCTACGTGCAGTACGGCCACTTCATCTGGCTGCTGCTGCACGGCAACCTGGGCTACGACTACTACCACAGCGAGTCGGTGAACACGGTGCTCGCCTCCGCTTTGCCGATCACGCTCTCGCTGGTGCTCGGTGCGTCGATCCTGTGGCTCGCCATGGGCCTGGCCAGCGGCATCGTCTCGGCCGTCAAGACCCGTTCGCTGTGGGACCGGTCCTTCACGACGCTGGCGCTGACCTTTTACTCGATGCCGACGTTCGTGCTCGGCCTGCTGCTGATCCTGGGCCTGTACTACGAGTTCACCATCCACCACATCGACATCTTCCCGGCTCCGGGCACCTGGGTCCCGATCACGCACAACCCGCTCAAGTGGGCGCAGGGCCTGATCCTGCCCTGGCTCACGCTGGCGCTGGTGTCGGCGGCCACCTACACCCGGCTCACCCGCGGCTCCATGCTGGAGGTCTTCGGCGAGGACTACATCCGCACCGCCAGGTCCAAAGGCATGAGCGAACGGAGGCTGATCATGCGGCACAACCTGCGCTCGGCGCTGACTCCGGTCGTGACGCAGTTCGGCCTGGACGTCGGGGTGCTGATCGGCAGCGCGGTAATCACCGAATCCGTCTTCGGCCTGCCGGGTATCGGTTATACGGCGGTCCGCGCCATCAACCAGCAGGATCTGCCGGTGGTCATCGGTGTCGTGATCGTGGCCTCGGCTGCGGTCATCGTCGCCAACCTGCTCGTCGACATCTTCTATGCGGTCCTCGACCCGCGGGTGCGGCTGCACTAGCGGCTGCTGGACAAGAAGACTGGTCCGGGCCGGCCGTGAGGATGGGCGTGACTGATTTCGGCGGAGCGCAGGAGTTCACCACCTGGGATGGTGAGCCGGTCAGCCGCGAGCGACCGCACGGGGCGACGGTCGTGGTCGCCAGCCGTGCACCACAGGGTTGGCGGTATCTGCTGTTGCATCGCGCGCATGACGGCGGACCTGACCGCGAGGGTGACTGGGAGTGGACTCCGCCGAGCGGGTCACGCAAGCCAGCCGAGGATCTGTTCGCGTGCGTGACTCGCGAACTGCAGGAAGAGGTCGGCTGCGAGGCCTCCCCGCGGCCCGTGCTGACCGGTGATGTCGACTGGGCGGTGTTCGCTCTCGAGGTGCCGTGGGGCACGGAAGTCGTAGTGGACGGCGAGGAACACGACCGGTTCGAGTGGGTCGAGTTCGCCGAAGCACGGCGGCGTTGCCGGCCAGCGGATCTGGAAGCGTCGTTCCTGGCCGGCTGTCAGGTTGCGGGATCCGGCTGACTCTTACCACGCGCCCTGCGCAACCAGCAGACGCGCACCGTTATCCCCGAATTCTTCTATTGTCGGAACTGCATCTCTCACCGAGGAGGAACCGATGTCCGCCCACCAGTCGGCACCCTCCGAGGCGAGCAACGACAACCCGGCCGGCGTCCGCTACCCCAGCACCGCCCGGATCTGGAACTACCAACTCGGCGGCAAGGACAACTTCGCCATCGACCGGCAGGCGTCTGACGCTGCTAACGCGATGGTCCGTGACCTCGGCGTGCCAGCCGGCGCCGTGACCGCCCTGGAAAGCCGTCACCTTCTGCAGCGGATGGTCGACTACATGGTCAGCCAGGGCGTCCGCCAGTTCCTCGACCTCGGCTCCGGCCTGCCGAACATGGCCAGTACCCACCAGATCGCCCATCGGGTGGCACCCGAGGCGCGCGTGGCCTACGTGGACGTCGATCCGATGGTGTCAGGCCATGCGGCGGCGTTGACCGCCGGACCTGGCGTCATCACGCTGGCGGCGGATGTGCGCGAGCCGGCGGAGGTGCTCGGTGACGCGCAGATACGCGACCTGCTCGATTTCGAGCAGCCAGTCGGGCTGATGTTCATGTGCGTTCTGCACTGCATGTGGGACTCAGAGGATCCTTGGGGGGTCGTACGGCAGTTCCGGGACGCGGTCGTGCCGGGCAGCTATCTTGCGGTGACGCACATGACCAACGAGGCCCACCCGGAAGCGGCCGACGGGCTGTTCCGGATGACGCAGGAACTGCACTGGAACACCCCGCTCATCTCGCGCAGCCGCGCCGACATCGGCCGGTTCTTCGACGGGTTCACGCTTGTGGAACCCGGTCTCGTGACGCCCGGCGAGTGGCGGCCGGAGCTCGATGATGCGCTCCGCGCGCAGGGCTCCGACGATAGCGA
This sequence comes from uncultured Actinomycetota bacterium, assembly GCA_963718765.1. Taxonomy (GTDB): domain Bacteria; phylum Actinomycetota; class Actinomycetes; order Streptosporangiales; family Streptosporangiaceae; genus JAJYUU01. Next base: position 96,100 of record CAVQZV010000008.1, on the reverse strand, counting down.
CGACGGACCCGTGATCCAGCCACTTTTCCCCCAGCTGCCAGATCACGGCAGCGGGGCGGCGTGGCACTTCTGCGGGATCGGCGTCAAGGACTAGCCAGCAGGCAGATCCTGATCACGCTCGGTGCGGTTAGCGGCGGAGTCCGCGACGGCTTCTGGCGGGGATCGCCGGCCCGCGGCCGGTGAAGTGGAAGGCCAGCAAGGCGAAGCCGACGAAGGCCAGCGCCAGGGGCGAGAACACCGCGTCCGTCGCGACGCCTGCTGCCGTGATGATGAACGCGATGGCGAACAGGACCGCGGCGATGAGAGCGAACATGGGGGGCTCCTTCGGGGCACCTCAGCCGGCCAAGGCCTGATCCTTGCCGGCAGCCTGGTGAGCTACCCGCGATCGGGGCCTTCACTCGCCGTCAGCGATCAGCCCGAGCCAGGTCATGACGGAGCGCTTGTAGCCGTCGGGCATGGTGAGCAACGGCACCTCAGCCGGGCCGAATAGCGCCGCTCGGCTGTGCTCGGAGCTGACGACCGGCGGATCGTCGCTGGCGACGTGACAGCCGTAGGTCACGATGACGACATCCCGGCCGTTGCCGATGTGGTACTGCCAGCAATCCAGGATGGGACCGACGGCTACACGCCACCCCGTCTCCTCGGCGATCTCCCGCGCCACGCAGGCTGGCGGATCTTCCCCCACCTCGAGCTTGCCGCCGGGCAGTTCCCACTCGGCACGCTCGTTGTGCAGCAGCAGGACGCGGCCGCGCTGGACCACGACTCCTTTCACCGACACCGGGAAAAGGTTCGCGCCGACCACGGGCACACCGTATCCCCCGTGGCTAGGTGTACGGCCCAGAGTCGCGGCCGCAGACGGCATCAAACGGACGAGACGACAAGTAACATTCCGGTCAGACCTGGCAGTGCGCTCCGGTGAGCAGCTGCCGGAATGGGTGGAGACAGTGGATGAGCGCCTGCTGCTGGTGGAGGACGATGCGTCCATCCGGGAGATCGCGTCGCTCGGACTGAAAGCGGCAGGTTTTCGCGTGGCCACAGCGATCGACGGCCGCGAGGGGCTGGCGAGGGTCCGGGCCGACGGGTTCGACGCCGTGATCCTGGACGTGATGCTGCCCTCGCTGGACGGGTTCGAGGTGTGCCGCGAGATCAGGAAATTCAGCCGGGTGCCGATCGTGATGCTGACGGCGCGGACCGACCTCGTCGACGTGGTCGTCGGGCTGGAGTCCGGCGCCGATGACTACGTCAAAAAGCCGTTCGAGCTGCCCGAGCTGATTGCCCGGCTGCGCGCCGTGCTCCGGCGGGCGGCGGCACCGGCGGAGGCGACTGGCATCCTGGCTGGCGATCTCGAGATCGATCCGGCAGCCTTTACCGTCCGGAAGGGCGGCGCAGAGCTAGCCCTGACGGCAACTGAATTCCGGCTGCTAGCCGAGCTGGCCAGCCGGCCAGGCCAGGTGTTCACCAGGGAGCTGCTGTTGCAGCGGGTGTGGGACTACGAGTATCTCGGCGACTCCCACCTGGTAGACGTGGCGATTCAGCGGCTGCGCGCCAAGGTGGAGGACGATCCAGCCCGTCCGGCACTGATCAAGACAGTCCGGGGAGCCGGCTACCGGCTGGAACGGTCCTAAGTCATGACCGTGCGGCGAAGCTGGCCCGGCCGGTTGCGCGGCCGGTTGCGCGCGGCCGGGCTGCGGCGCCGTCTGATCCTTGCGTTCGTGCTCGTGGCAGCGATTTCGGCCGGCTCTCTCGCGGTCGCGTCGTATCTGCTGGTGCGCCAGGCCCGGCTAGACGGCTCGCTGGCGACGAGCGCGGTCGAGGCAAGGCAAGACCTGAATCTCGCTGCCGCGATCGCCGAAAGCGACGCCGGCGGTTTCATCCAGGCATACGAGCGGCGGGGCACGCACGCCTTGCTGATCTTCCCGCAGGGCGGCCGGGTGTCGTCAGACCCGCAGGTGAATCCCCCGATACCAGCGACACTCCAGAGCCTCGTTCGCCGGGGACAGCTCGGCTATCAGCGGATGAGGGTCGCCCGGCAGCCGTATCTGGTCGTGGCCGGCCGGGTGCCGAATTCGGCAGCCCAGCTGTACTTGTTCTTCTCCGAGCAGAGCATCGAGCACAACCTGGCACAGCTTCGCGATTCCCTGGCCGTAGCCTGGCTCGGCGTGCTGCTCCTCGCGGCGCTGATTGGGCGGGCCCTGGCCAGACGGACGCTGGAACCGGTCGCCCGGGCCAGCGCGGCCGCCCGTCTCATAGCTGGCGGCCGACTCGACACGAGGCTGACGGCCAGCGCGGCCGACGAGTTCGGCGCCTGGGCTGCAGCCTTCAACGAGATGGCCGACGCGCTCGAGGCTAAGATCGTCGCGCTGTCGGCAGCGCAGGCACGGGAGCTTCGTTTCACCGCCAACGTCGCGCATGAGCTGCGCACGCCGCTGACCGCCCTGGTGGCTGAGGCCTCGCTGCTCAAGGATCAGGTCAGCCAGCTGCCCGATTCAGCCCGCCGCCCGGTCGAGCTGCTCGTCGCTGACGTGGGCAGGCTGAAAGCGCTGGTCGGCGAGCTGATGGAGATCTCCAGACTCGACGCTGGGTCAGAACCGGTTCAGCTCAGGCTGTTCGACGCCCGGTCCATCCTCACGGCTCTTATCAGTGCCAGCGGCTGGCAGAGCCGGGTGACGGTGGCTGGCGAACCACTGATGCTGACGTCGGATCCGCGCAGGGTCGAGCGGATCCTGACGAACCTGATCGGCAACGCCGTCGAGCACACCGGCGGCGACGTCATGGTGCAGGTCGCGAGCGACGGCACTGGAGCCTGCTTCGACGTGACCGACGCGGGCCCCGGCATCCCGGCTGAGCATGTGCCGCACGTCTTCGAGCGCTTCTACAAGGCCGACTCCGCCCGGGCAGGCGCCGGCAGCGGTCTCGGGCTGGCGATCGCGCTTGAGAACGCCAGGCTCCTCGGCGGGAACATCAGCGTCCGCAGCGATGTGAAGCGCGGTTCGGTGTTCCGGCTCACCCTTCCCACGGAACCGGCTCGCGATGTGAGGAAACGGTGAGGTCGCGGTGAACCGCCGGTGCCGTTGCTGCAGCACTGTGGGTGGCGTCAGGACGAGTCGGAGGAGACGGTCATGAAGCGCCTGCCCATTGTTCTTATCGGTGTCGCCTTGCTGGCCGCTGCGTGCGGCACTGCCCCAGCGGGTTCGCTCGGTCCCGCCCCAGCTGGCGCGGTGCGATCTTCCGCGCCTCCCTCGTCCCCGAGCCCCAGACCGTCAGCCAGCAGCCAGCCGGCGCAGTCTGCCCGCCAGATTAGCCTGCAGGTGTGGTTCGCTCGCGGCGGCAAGCTGTTCTCGACCGAACGAACCATCGCTGCCACGCCAGGTGTCGGCCAGGCTGCGCTTGACCGGATGCTGGCTGGTCCGTCTGCCACGGAAATCGCGGCCGGCCTGAGCTCGCAGATCCCGGCTGGCACGAGCCTTCTTGGCTTGAGCATCTCGGCTGGCACCGCGACCGTGAACCTCAGCCCCTCCTTCGCGTCGTTCGCCACCTCCTCGGTGATGGCCATCCGGATCGCGCAGGTGGTCTACACGCTGACGCAGTTCCCGCAGGTCACTGGCGTTCGGTTCGAACTGGCCGGCCAGGGCGTCACGTCGGTGGGCGGAGTGCCAGTGCAGACTCCCCAGACCCGCGCGATGTACAGCAGCTACCTGCCAGCGATCACCGTGCTAGACCCGGTGATCGGCGGGCAGGTGACCAGCCCGGTTACCGTGTCCGGCACCGCGGACGTCTTCGAGGCAGTGGTCAGCCTGCGCGTTCTTGACTCGGCGGGCCACGAACTCGCCAGGACATTCACCAACGCGACCTGCGGCACCGGCTGCCGTGGCAGCTTCGCGGCGACGATCTCCTACTCGGTTGCGCAGAGCGAGCCCGGCACGATCGAGGTTTTCGAGACGTCAGCAAAGGACGGATCTCCCGTCAACGTGCAGCTGATCCCGGTGACACTGGCCCCGTAGCCGCTTTAGCCCCGGGTGCGGGCGAACTTCAGCGCCTCGCTCGCGAGAGCCAGCCAGTCAAGCCGCGAGCCGGGGTCGACGCTCAGCCACTCGCGCATGGGAGTGCCCTTGTTCGCGTCGAACGCTGCGCCCTCGCCCGCCGTGATCAGGTCGGCCACCCGCGTTTCCGGCAGTTTGACTACCAGCTGGCCGCGGACCAGCATCGCGAAGATCTTGCCCTGATATTTGAGCGAGCCGCGGCCGAAGCCGCTGCCGCCCGGCGGCGGCGTCACTCCGTCGATGCCCATCAGGTCGTCGACGAGTTCGAGGTATCGCTCCCGGACCGGGTCCGCTCCGGAGTCCACGCCACCATTATGACGGAACGGGGCCGAATCCGGCCGGGCCGCCCCCGCGGACCCGGCCGGCCAGACCCCGGCGAGACAGCTCAGCCACGCAGCCGGGCCGCGGCATCGCGCAGCGCCTCGTCCATCGGGGTCGGCGTCAGCCCGAACGCTTCCGTCGTGGCGCTGGTGTCGATGACGAACGGCCGGGTGAACTGGTAGCGCGTGGTCCGCAGTTCCCTGACCAGCGGGGTGAACAGCCCGGCAGTCCACATGACCGGGTACGGGATCGACGTCACCCGCGCTTGCGGCGCACCGTTGACCTGAGCGAACCTGGCCGCCAGCTGCCGGATGGTCAGCGGCGCGTTGGTCGGCGCGAACCAAACCTGACCGTAGGCCCGCTCCTCGCCGGCCACCGTGACGAGAGTGCGCGCGCAGTCGTGGATCGACGTCCAGCTGTGCGTGACGTCCAGCGGTCCGGGCGCGTAGGCCCGCTTGCCGGCCAGCACTGACTTGCCGATGACAGTGGACAGGATCGAGTTGGCCTCGACGTAGTCGCTCGCCCGCACCTCGACGGTCCTGATCCGGCCGGCGTGCTGCGCAGCCAGCATGTCGTTCCACATCTCGGCCCGAAGCCGCAGCTTCGGATGCGTCGCGGCAACCGGCAGCTGCGGCGTGACCGGCCCGTCGACGGGTCCGTAGCCGTAAAGGTTGCTCATCGACGCGTACACGGCGCCGGTGCGCTCGGCCGTGGTGAGGAATGCCGCGGCCAGCGGCGGCCAGTCGGTGAACCACTGGTGATACTGCGGGCTCGCGCAGTTGTAAAGGGCTGCTGAGCCGGCGGTGATCTCGGACAGCCGTGCAGCGTCGGTCGCGTCGGCTGCCACCTTCTCGATAGCGGGGTGGTCCGGTCCGCTGCCGTGCCGGGTGACGATCCGCACCTGCTCGCCGCGCTCGGCGAGCAGCAGCGCCGTAGCCGACCCGACCGCGCCGGCCCCGACGATCACGTGCTTGGCCATTTCTCTGCTCCTGTCTCATATCCGGCACCAGATCGAGGTGCCGATCCTTCGTTTAGAGAGCACTGCTCTCGTTTACGAGCACCAGTCTGACACGACTGGCGCCCAGATACAAGAGCAGTGCTCTCGAATGTGTGCAATAATCTCGGACATGCCCGCAGCATCCATCCGAGCCAGGGTCCGGGCCGAGATGATCGGCGAGATCAAGGCTGTCGCCCGCCGCCATCTCGAGACCGACGGCTCCAACCTGTCATTGCGCGCCGTGGCCCGCGACATGGGCATGGTGTCCTCTGCCCTCTACCGGTACTTCGCCAGCCGCGACGAGCTGCTCACCGCGCTGATCCTGGACGCCTACAACGACCTCGGCGCGACCGTGGAGGCAGCCGACGCGGCAGTGACCGACCGTGCCAACCTGCGCGGCCGGTGGCTGGCGGCCGCGCGCGCTGTCCGCGGCTGGGCGCTGGCTAAGCCAGCCGAGTATGCCCTGCTTTTCGGCAGCCCGGTGCCCGGCTACGCAGCGCCGCAGGACACCATCGCGGCCGCCGCGAGGACGTCGCTGGTGCTCATCAGGATTCTGGCCGACGGCCATGCCACCGGAGTGCTGACGACCGGCAACACCGGCCGCACGCAGCTGTTCTGCGCCGTCCGTGCCGACCTGGCGGCAGTCACCCGGCAGTTCGCACCGTCACTGCCCGAGGAACTGCTGCTACTCGGCATGACCGGCTGGCTGAACCTGTTCGGCACGGTCAGCTTCGAGCTGTTCGGTCAGCTGAACAACGTCATCGAGGCCAGGGCGGAGTTCTTCGACCAGCAGATGGAACTCATGGCTGACCTGATGGGAATCTAGGAACGGCGACCGCGCCTATCGGTAAGGAGAGTGCATGACATCGAAGCTGGCTGGCGAGCTTGGCACGTTCGGAGTCTGGCGCGCAACACCGCAGGTGTCAGCGGAGCTCGCGGCCCAACTCGAGCAGTTCGGCTACGGCACCCTCTGGCTCGGCGGATCACCGTCCGCTGACCTGGAGATCGTCGACGAGTTGCTCGCCGCGACGACCACGCTGACAATCGGCACCAGCATCGTGAACATGTGGCAGAGCGACCCGGTGATCGTCGCGCGCTCCTGCACGCGCATCGAGACCGGCTTCCCCGGTCGCTTCGTTCTCGGCGTCGGCGCCGGCCACCGCGAGGCGACGCCAGATTATGCCAGCCCCTACGACACCCTCGCTCGCTACGTCGACCAGCTCGAAGCCGCCGGCGTTCCCCTGGAAAGGGTTGTCCTCGCAGCGCTCGGCCCGCGGGTGCTCAGGCTCGCGGCCGACCGCACCGCCGGAGCGATCCCCTACCTCGTGCCGCCCGATCACACCCGGCGGGCGCGGGAAATCCTCGGGCCGGACAAGCTGCTCGCGCCCGAGCACAAGGTGGTGCTCGATCCCGATCCGCTGACGGCGCGTGAGCTCGGCTCGCGCCGCGTGCGCACGCCCTACCTCGGCCTCGTCAACTACACCTCGAACCTGCGCCGGCTCGGCTACGCCGATGCGGACTTGTCCGGTGGCGGGAGCGACAAGCTGATCGACGCGGTCGTCGCGCACGGAACGGCGGAGCAGGTTGCGGCCCGGCTCACCGCGCACCTCGACGCAGGCGCAGACCACGTGTGCGTTCAGTTGCTCACGCGCGGCGACACCGACCCGGTGCCGAAGTTCGCCGACCTGGCCCGTGCCCTGCGGCTGCCGGCACGACCGGGCGGGTGAGCCACAACTGGGCGCGCTGGCACGACGACTACAACGATCCGTCCTCGTCGCTCAGCACCCGGCTCCAGATTGTCCGGGCATACCTGACCGACGCCATCACCGCGGCGCCGCCGGGGCCGATAAGCCTTGTCAGCCTCTGCGCCGGCCAGGGGCACGATGCGCTGGGCGTGCTGCCTGGCCATCCCCGTCGCGACGACGTCTCTGCTGTGCTGGTCGAGATGGACCCGCGCAACGCGCGGCTGGCCTCAGCCCGTGCCGCACGGGAAGGCCTGGCAGGAGTCGAAGTCCGGCAAGCCGACGCGGGCGTTACCGCCAGCTACGCAGACGCACTCCCCGCCGACGTGCTGCTGCTCTGCGGGATATTCGGGAACGTCAGCAACGACGACATCCGCCGCACGGTTGCCGCGGCACCAGCGCTGTGCGCACCCGGCGGCACGGTTATCTGGACCCGGCACCGCCGTCCGCCAGACCTCACTGTGCTGGTGCGGGAGTGGTTCGCCGCGGCCGGGTTCGCCGAGGTGGCGTTCGAAGCGCCGGATACGCGCTCGACACTGATCGGCGTCGGCGTGCATCGGCGCACTGCCCGGCCGCGCTCGCCGACGGCCGCGATTCCCGCCGGCCCGCTGTTCACCTTCACAGCGCGCCAGTAACAACGCCATTACCTGCGAGTCAGCCCGGTGATTCGCGGCACCGGGATACCCGGCTACAGCGTCTGAGAGGGAACGGGGTCAGGCCGCACGAGCAAGGCGCCAGTCAGCAGCCCAGCACGTCACGGAACTCCGCGGCCAGCGCCGACACGGCGTCGCGCAGCCGCCCGACTTGCGGGCCAGCCGACAGCAGCGTTCGCGACGCGCTCGGCATCACCCGGTCCGGGCAGGCGGCGAACACCTGCGCCACATCGGCCGGGCTAGCACCCTGCGCGCCGACGCCCGGCGCCAGGAACAGGCAGTTGGCGGCTGCCAGGTCGAGCTCTGGCTCCAGGCGGACCGGTGCTACCACCGCGCCGACCGGCCCGACCGCACCGGGCGCCAGTCGCGCGTTGAGCGCCCCGATGCCGGCCAGCACCTGCTGTTCGGCGCCTGCCTGAATCGCGCGGCCCTCCCGATTCGACGACCGAGTCACCACCAGGAGGCAGCCGCCGGACTCGGCCGCTCTGGACACGAACGCGCCCATGGCAGCCAGGCCCAGATAGGGATGCACGGTGATGGCGTCGGCAGCCAGCGGAGCGCCCTTGCCCAGGTAGGCCTCGGCATAGGCATCATTGGTCGAGCCGACGTCGCCGCGCTTGACGTCGAGGATGACGAGCAAACCCGCGGCACGGGCGCTCGCGATCAGTCGCTGCAGCGTCTGGATGCCACGCCAGCCGTGCCGCTCGTAGAACGCAGATTGCGGCTTGACCAGGCCGACCGGGCCGTCGGCGGCGGCGAGGACGATGTCGGCGAACCGGTCGAGTCCGTCGGCGCCGTCGCCGAGGCCCCACGATTCCAGCAGGTCCGCTGACGGGTCGAAGCCAAATACCAGCGGGCCCTGCGCGGCGCGCGCTGCCGCGAACCGCCGCGCAAACGACTCGGTCAGGCTGCCGGTCTGCGCGGTGCCCGGGTCGGCCATGACGTCATCGTGCCATGTCGCCGGCATCGGCAGCGGCGTCCCTGGCTCGTCGCGCCGACAGCTCGCGCTCGCGCTCGTTGCGCGTCTGGGTCGCGGCACGCTCGAACTCCGCCTGTGCCTCGGCGTTGCGGCCCAGCTTGCGCAGCAGGTCGCCACGGACGCTCGGCAGCAGGTGATAGCCCTGCAGGCTGGGCTCGGCGGCAAGCTGGTCCACGACGGCGAGCCCGGCCTCCGGTCCGTACGCCATCCCGACCGCCACCGCCCGGTTCAGCTCCACCACCGGCGACGGCATCACCTCAGCCAGGACGCCGTAGAGCGCGACGATGCGCGGCCAGTCTGTCTCCTCCGGCCGGAACGCCCGAGCGTGGCACGCGGCGATCGCTGCCTGGAGCGCGTAGGGGCCCCGTTCCCCGCCGAGGCTCGTCGCCTTGTCCAGGGCGGCCAGCCCTCTGTTGATCAGCAGCCGGTCCCAGCGCGTCCGGTCCTGGTCGAGCAGCAGCACCGGGGCGCCGGCTGCGTCGGTGCGGGCGGGGATTCGGGATGCCTGGATCTCCAGCAGCGCCACCAGCCCGTGCGCCTCCGGCTCGGCGGGCGCCAGCTGAGCGAGCACCCGGCCGAGGCGGACAGCCTCGGCGCACAGCGCGGGCCGTATCCAGTCGTCGCCTGCCGTGGCCGAGTAGCCCTCGTTGAAGATGAGGTAGATCACCTCGAGCACCGACGCGAGACGGGCTGGCCGGTCGGCCGCACCGGGCACCTCGAACGGTACGTTCGCTTCTCCGAGCGTTCTCTTGGCCCGGACGATGCGCTGCGCGATGGTCGGCTCCGGCACGAGGTACGCGCGGGCGATCTCGGTCGTCGTCAGACCACCGAGCAGCCGGAGGGTCAGCGCCACCCTGGCCTGGACCGAGAGCACCGGATGGCAGGCCGTGAAGATCAGCCGCAGCATGTCGTCGTCGATGTCGTCAGCGAACGCCTTGTCGAAGTCGGGCGTCACCGAGTCGCCCTCGGCCTCCAGGGCGCGGCCGATCTGCGCGTATTTCTTCTGGAGTTCAGCGCTGCGGCGGAACTCGTCGATCGCCCGCCGCTTGGCTACCGTCATCAGCCACGCGCCGGGATTGCGCGGCACCCCGTCGGCGGGCCACTGCTCGAGCGCGGCGACCACGGCGTCCTGGGCCAGGTCCTCGGCGAGCCCGACGTCGCGCGTGTAGTGGGCCAGCCCCGCAATGAGCCGGGCCGATTCCAGCCGGATCACGGTCTCGATCGCAGCCTGAGTCCGGGCGTCCGTCACAACGATCGATCAGACCACTGTGGCTCCGGCAGGGCAACTCACTGCCGGACAGACGCAGCGGGACCGGCCCCCGCCGGTCCCGCTGCGCTGCTGCTCAGATGACGGGCCTGATCGTGCTCTCGCCTTCTCCCACGATGGCCAGAAACCGCTTGGTCCACTCGATGGCCTCGTCCTTGTCCCGGCACTCCATCACTGCCCAGCCGCCGACAAGTTCCTTGGCCTCGGTGAACGGGCCGTCCAGGACGGTGTACTGGCCGTTGTGGTACTGAATCTTGACCGCCTCATTTAGCGGCCCTACCCCGCCAGTCGCCAGCAGGACGCCCGCCTTCGTGGCCTCTTCGACGAATTCGCCCATCTGCTGATACAGCTCTGGCTTGGGCTCTCCGATGGGCGCGTTCGGGTCTCCGAGGGTGTAACCGAGGAACCTCATCTGAATCTCCTTTCGGGACTCTCCCGGCCCTGCGCTTGCGGGGCCGCTTTCACCCGAGCGTCGAACTGGCCGACGCCAGATCGACATGCCTGCCAAATTTTCTGGAAGCGATCTTGGCAGAGCTCTCCGATGCATGATTTATCCTGATTTGCGATGCGGAAATCAGGCCTGGTGCAACCACACATCATGAACATCGTCGTAACCGGCGGGCACGTGAATCGCCAGACCGGAGGCCGACCGACCGTCAGCTGCCGCGGTCCAGGAACAGGAAGTGACCGATGACGCTCGCAGCTCGAGGCAAGGCCACCCTGGCCGGCGGGGCAGCAGCTGTGGCGACACTTGTCCTGGTCATCGGGTGCGGGTCGGCCGGCCAGCCGACTGCTGCCGGGCCGACTGCCACCGCGCCCGCTACGACCGCACCCGCCATCACCGTGCCTGCCACCACCGCACCCGCCAGCACTGCGCCTGCTAGCACCGCTCCCGCTGCTACTACCCCGGCCCTCTCGTCCGGCGACCAGCCAGCCGGGTTCTGGTATGGCACGGACAGCAGCTATGCCGCCACGCCGGGTCCGGCCCCGTACCACGAGCCGGCTATCGGTGGTGCTTATGGCGGCTACATCGGGATGATCGGGAACTGGGCTGCCTGGCAGGGGTGCGGCGACAAGATCGTCTGGTCGGCCACTGACAGCAGCAGCGCCCGCACCAATTACGTGAGCTACCACGTCGGCATCGGTGTGGGCGGTTACTGGTTCATGGCTGGCCCTGGCGTCGACCCGCACTACGACGGCACGACGGCGGAGGCTTATGCGTGGGGCGAAGCGCAGGCCGCCATGGCGCTGTACGAGCTCCCGCGCGAACCGACGACGGTGAACTACCCGGTCGTCTTCATGGACATCGAGCTGCCGGGCAATGCACCGGGCTATACCCCCGCGTCTGACAACGGGTGGAAGTCGGTATACACGTCGGCGTGCAGCGGACAGGTGAAGCAGTCCGGCATGTCCGCGACCGTGAACCGCGCCGACCTCAACGGGTTCGCCACGTACCTGACCAGCCACTCGTCCTACAAGGCTGGCGTGTACTCCGCGCCATCCATCTGGAGCTCGATCTTCGGCACCAACCCGGCGACCGCGGACATCTCGAACACCTATGAGTGGACCTACAACGATCTCACCAGCAGCCTGGCCCACCATCCATCCGGCTGGTGCCTGTCAGGCACCGGCACGTGCGCCCAGTTCTTCGGCGGGCAGACCAGCAGCTCGCCCTACGCGCTCATGTGGCAGTGGTCCGGAGGCGGGGGGACGTACAACGGATACGGGGACCTCGATCAGATCGACGCTAACCGGACTCCGTAGCGCCGAGCCTGCGGTCACCGCCGCGCACCAGGCAGGACCTCTGCCGGTCCGCTAATGACCTATGGGCGTGGCCGCAGCCACGCCTGCTGTGCAACCATGTTTGTGGGCTGAGCGACATGAAGCTTCGATGGACACCAAAGCGCGTGACCGCCGTCTCGCTGACAGCGGCTCTGGTCGCCGCTGGCGGAATCACCGCCGGCCTGACTCTCGGCGCAGCTCCGCGCACTGTGCACCGGCCGCCGCCGTCAGCGCCGCCGTCTCCCCAGACCGCTATCCAGCTGGTATCGCCGTTTACGGGCGAGGCCGTGACGTCCCTCAGCAAGGTCATGGCCGTCAAGATCGACAACATCGTGTACGCCCGGCCGCAGACGGGTCTCGGGGCCGCCGACATCGTCTACGTCATCCCGGTGGAGGGCGGCCTGAGCCGGTTCATGGCGATCTACTCGTCGCAGGTGCCGCCGGTCATCGGGCCGGTTCGCAGCGCCCGCGAAGATGACCTCGAGCTGCTACGGCAGTTCGGCACGCCGGCGTTCGCCTACTCCGGCGCCCAGCCGCAGCTGCTGCCGGTCGTCGAGCACGCCAGGACCGTCGACCTCTACAGCGGCATCGTCGGCGGCTACTACCGGGACAACCGTCGGATCGCGCCGTACAACCTCTATGCCCGCGGGCCCGCGCTGCAGGCAGAGGCCGACGGCGCGAGCGTTGCCCACGACATCGGCTTCCGGTTTGGGCCTGCCCCGGCGGGCGGGCAGGAGGCGACCACCGAATCCGTGTCCTACGCAGCCGCGAGCTTCACCTTTACCTATTCGGCGGCCGCAGGGCGCTGGCTGGTGTCGATGGACGGTCGGCCCGCGCTCACCACCGATAGCGGCCAGCTGTCAGCGGCCACTGTGGTGATCCAGCACACGATCGTGCGCACGTCACCGTACATCGAGTGGGGCCTGCTCCCGCCCTACGCCGAGAGCACCGGATCCGGCAGCGCGCTCGTGCTGCGCGACGGGCTGGCGTATCAGGCGCACTGGTCGCGACCGTCGCCCGACGGCGGAACCACCTTCACGACCGCGACGGGGCAGCCGATGCCATTCGCGGCCGGCCCGTCTGGGTCGTGCTCACGTCGTAACCAGCGACGTGTCCGTCCGGGACCGGTTCCGCTGACCTCTAGCCGTTTACCGGTAACCTCCGCCCGTTTACCGGCGGAGGTAGACGGGGGTGCCGGGCGTAGGAACCAGCGTGTGGAAAAACGCGGCGATATCCATCGGGATGCGGACGCAGCCGTGCGACGCCGGCTGCAGCGGAACGTAGGTGTCGCCGTGGATGGCATACGCGGACCCGATAAAGAACACCGAGTTGTACATCTCACCGAGCGGCACCTTGATCCAGCCCGGCATGAACGAGAGCGTGTGGAAATCCCCGGTCGGAGTGACCGCGTACCCGCAGGCGCCCTTCGTGCAGAAATAGTAGCCGCCCCCGCTCGACACGTGACTGACCAGCGCAACCTGCCCCGCCCGGTACAGCACGAGTACCTCGTCCGAGAGATTGACCTCAACCCGGGTGGCGCCGCCGTTCGGCACCAGCACCGCGGGGCTCCGCGGGTTAGCGAGCGCCGCCTGGGTTGCCGGCCCGACCGTGCCGGTCGTCGACAGCCCCTGAGTCTCCTGGAACGCCCAGACGGCCTCGAGCGTGTCGGTGCCGAACTTACCGTCCGCGGGACCCGGATAGTACGTGAGCGCCGCCAGCCGCTGCTGGAGCTGCAGGACAGCCGGACCGCTCATTCCGGAAGCCAGCACTGCGGGCGCCGCGGGCAGCGGCGTGGCGGTGGACGGTGACACCGAGGCTGACGGCGATGCGGTGACTGACGGAAAGGTTGCGGGCGTTGACGACGGCGCCGCGCTGAAAGACGCAGTCGGGTCCGCGGACGGGCTGGCCGTAGCCGAACTACCCGAACTGTGCTGCCCAGACACGACAGCCGAGCCGCAGCCTGCCGCTGCGAGCGCTGCAGCCAGCACCAGTGCCGCCACGGCCGATGACCGTCCCCGCATCCCAGGCCTCCGCAGCAACATGGGCACCAATTTGCCCTGACACAAGCATGACCGATCGGCGCGGATTGTCCTAGTGACGAAGGTCGCGTGTCCCGCCGGCGATGCGACCATCAGCGCTGCCCATGAGAGATCCGGCTCTGTAATGGCATGCTCTGCTGCGCCGATACTGACTATGTGTCGATGAGCGAGCACCCCAGCTACCATGGCCGGCTGAGCCGGGCTGCGAAGGCCGCTGCAGACCAGCCGGTTACGTCAGAGCCGACAGCCGTCTGGACCATGACACGGCGTTACGCCGACCATGCCTGCTGCTGCGCTGCTCAGCCGGTGGTGGTGGCGGTCATGCCGCCGGGCGGCGAGAGGCAGGCCGAGACCGACCTGCTGTTGTGCGGACATCACTATCGCGCCTCGAAGGCGGCCCTTTGCGCCGTCGGCGCGACGATTCTCGACATGAAGGGCGGCCAGCTCGAAGGCGACTACTGGCCTGTCGACTCCCGCTGACAACGTCAGCGAGCAGCCTCTCCCGGCCGGACCTCCTGGACCAGCCAGCCGTTGCCGTCCGGATCGGCGAACGACAGAAACGAGTTGTAACTCTGCCGCACGGGGTCGGGCCCGGCTGCCTGCCCACCCTGCTCGAAGTGGAAGACCTCGCTCGCCTCGACGCCACCCCCCGTCAGCTCGGCGCGCGCCTCGTCGATCCATCGCACCAGCCTCCCATGACGGGGTAGAGCCTCTGCAGGCGTCGCCTGCCATCAGATCAGGCCGCCGAAGGAGATCTCATGGCCATCTCGCTCGAAGCCGCCCCTATCGATAAGCCCGAGGACGTGAACGTCATCGTCGGCCAGTCGCACTTCATCAAGACCGTGGAGGATCTGCACGAGGTGCTGGCCGGTGCAAGCCCTTATCTGAAGTTCGGCGTTGCATTCTGCGAGGCGTCGCAGGCCAGGCTGGTCCGCCGGTCCGGCAATGACCCCGAGCTGACCAGCCTGGCCGTGGCCGCGGCCACGGCGATCGCCGCCGGGCACGCGTTCGTGATCATGCTGCGTGATGGGTTCCCGGTCAACGTGCTGAATCAGGTCAAGGCGGTTCCGGAGGTCTGCACGATCTTCTGCGCGACGGCTAATCCGGTCGAGATCCTCATCGCCGTCACCGGACACGGCCGGGGCGTCGTCGGCGTTATCGACGGCCAGCCGCCCGTTGGGCCGGAGACTGCTGAGGACGAGGCCAGCCGCAGGCAGCTGCTCCGCGTGCTCGGCTACAAGCTCTGATCAGCACCTTCCGGAGGGGCTCTTCTCCCTGGCGTGCTCGATCAGCTCTGGTTGCCGCGCGGCGGACCAGCCGGGAAGCCGAACGAACCGCGGCTCGACCGGATCGAAGTGAGGTCAGTAATGCTGGCAGCAGTCGCCGTCTTGCCGGACAGAGTCGCCGTGACCGTCACGTTGTCGCCGACCTTGACGGTGCCGATCCCCGCAGCCTGCGCATTCACCTCGGTGGAACTGCTGACGACATAGGTCGCCGAGTATCCGTCGGCACTCATGACCGTGATCGACGAGTTGCTCACGGCGCTGACCGTACCGCGCTGCACGTCGACGGTCTGGTAGCCGCCACCGGACTTGGGCACGGTGACCTGGCCGTGGATCGAGCCACCGAGGCCACCGAAGCCGAGACCGCCCGGACCGCCGAACGCGCCGAATCCGCCAGGGCCGCGGCGGTGGCCCGATGGCGCCGACGCGGACGGGCTAGGTGCGGGCGATTGTGCACCACGCGAGGCGAGGGTGTTGGCGTTGTCTCCCGAATGCATGGCGACATAGGCAATCCCGCCCCCGCCAGTCAGCGCTATCACGGCGACCGCCAGCAGGCCCGACAGACGGGGCCCGCGGCGCGGGGGACCGTAGCCCGCATCGAGGATCTCGGTGTGATGCGGGCCGTAATTCACGTGGGCGTCGTCAGGTCCAGACGTCATTGGATGCGTCTCCTTGCCCGCGGGCGGGCTCTACTGATCCTGAGGGGTCGCCGTATCCGACAAAGCTGAAGCCAAGCCGAAGCCGAGCAAAGAGATGTCTGACAGGCGCGAATACCTATCAGCAACACTGGTAGCAGCGGCGGATCACCTGATCGCCCCGCTGAGCAGAGAGGCAGAGGTTAGGCCCTAGCCGACGGAGCCGGCAAGTTTTGTGTGGTCCCACGAGATGACCCGGCGCGGCTCGACGATGTAGGCGTAGCGCTTGCGGGCCGCGCTTGCCACATACTCGTTCACCGCGTCGCCGGGCACCGAGGTCTCCGAGCCGGCCCGGCCCCCGCCCACGACGTCGCCGACGGCCAGGCCGATCTTGTACACCCCATCAGGGTCGGTGATCGTCTCGACAACGCCCTGGATCAGCACGCCGCGCAGATCGAAGTACGCCTCGCCCGTCTCCACCAGGCAGCTGATCCGCGGGTCACGGGACAGGTTCAGGGCTTTCTGTGAGGTCCGGTACGTCCAGAACGTGATCTGGCCGGCGACCAGCGTGTAGTACATCGTCACCAGGTGCGGCCAGCCGTCGGGGCTGATCGTCGCGAGCTGTACCTTCCGGGAACTCGCCAGCAGTTGCTGGACGTCATCCGGGGTCATCTTCACCCGGTCGCGCTGGTTGGGCATCAGCGGCGGAACCCGATGGTCTCCGTCGCCAGCGTCATGGTGTCCTCGGCGGCAAAGCCGGCGCCGGACGGACCGGTCTCGAAGCCCGCCAGCGCGTTCGCGATCGCGTCGGACGTCCACATCCCGTCCGGCGACCCGTGCTCATCAGCCCGGAACGTGGCCCTGATCGATGGCGGTGCCATGACGGCAGCGACCCCGCCGTGCACGACGAACACTTCGCCGTTGATGGCCGCGGCCGCCGGGCTCGAAAGGTAGGTCACCAGCGGCGCAACGTACTGCGGGTCCATCGGGTCCGGCCCTGATTCCGGGGCCGGGCCCATCAGGTCGGCGGTCATCGCCGTCCGGCCGCGGGGGCAGATCGCGTTAGCGCGCACGCCGTACCGGGCGCAGCTGCGCGCCGTCACGACGGTCAGCGCGGCGATGCCCGCCTTGGCCGCCGAGTAGTTCGGCTGGCCGGGCGAGCCGAGCAGAAACGCCTCCGACGAGGTATTGACGACCCGCGCGTACACCTCACCGCCCGCCTGCTTGCTCTGCTCCCGCCAGTACGCAGTCGCCGCCCGGCTTGCCAGGAAGTGACCGCGCAGGTGAGTGCGCAGCACCAGGTCCCACTCTTCCGCCGACATCGAGAAGATCATCCGGTCGCGGAGCACCCCCGCGTTGTTGACGAGGATGTCCAGCTGGCCGAACTCGGTCAGCGCCGTGTCCAGGAGCGCCTTCGCTGTCGACTCCGCTCCGATGTCCCCGGCGGCGATGGCTACCCGCCCGTCCGCGGCCGTGATCTCGGCCGCGACTGAATCGAGCCCGTTCCCTTCTAGGTCGTTGATCACGACATTCGCCCCGGCGGCCGCGAGCGCGAGGGCCTCGGCCCGGCCCAGCCCGTGCCCGGCGCCAGTCACGATTGCGGTGCGGCCAGCCAGGGTGGTGTCGGCAGCCATGAGCTCTTCCTCCGTCAGTAGCCGGGTCCGGACAGCATGCCGCCGTCGACGACGAACTCGCTGCCCGTGCAGTAGGACGACTCGTCCGATGCCAGGTAGACCACGAGGGGCGATACCTCGGCCGACTTCGCGAACCGCGGGATCGGCAGCGAGCGCAGGAAGCCTTCGCCGACCTCCGCGGAAAGGTCGCCGAATGACTCGAACGCGGTCGCGGTCATCGTGGTCATGATGCCGCCCGGGTGCACCGAGTTGACCCGGATGCCGAGCTTGCCGAGTTCCTGCGCCGCCGACCGGGTGATGCCGCGGACGCCGAACTTGCTGGCGCTGTAAGCGGACAGCCCGGCCGCGCCGGTGAAGCCCTCAACGGAGCTGATGTTGATGATCGAACCGCCGCCGGCTGCCTTCATGGGCGCGATCACGGACTTGACGCCGAGCCACTCCCCGACCAGGTTGACGTCGATGACCTCGCGGAACTCGGCGAGCGTCATGTCCTTGATCTTCTTGTTCCGCAGGATGCCGGCGTTATTGACCAGGACGTTGAGCGTGCCGAACGTGTCGGTGGCGAGCGTGACGGCGGCGGCCCAGCCGGACTCGCTGGTGACGTCGTGGTGAACGAACCGGCAGCTGTCCTCGCCCAGTTCGGCGGCCAGTTCCTTGCCCTTGTCGTCGAGGAGGTCGCCGATGACGACCCTCGCGCCCTCGGCGACGAAGTGCCGCGCGTGCGACTTGCCCATGCCCCTGGCGCCGCCGGTGATGAGCGCCACCTTCCCGTCCAGCCGGCCCATCGTCACCTCTCGGCAGTCCATCAACCAAGCGCTTGCTCGCCCGAGCGTAACAGCCCGTCACGTCCCAGAGCGGTCCTTGCCGGCGAGCTCAGGGGCGACCGGCCGGGCGGGCGGCTCAACGTGGAGCACCCTGGTCACGAGCCGCCGGCCAGGTCCTCCGAGGGCCAGGAGCGAGGCCAGGCAGGCGGCTGCGAGCAGGCCGTAGGGGACCAGGTCGGTCGTGGCCTGTGCGATCGCTCCCCCGGCCGCAGCCGCGATGCCCTGACCGGCCGCCCAGGCGAGGTTGTCGATGCCGAACAACAGGCCCTGGTTCAGCTGCATCCGGTCCGCGCCGGTGCTGACCAGCGTCATGGCCGGGGTGAACAGCGTGCCGTAGGCCGGCATGCCGATGATGAGCAGCGCGATGAGCGCTGCGGCCGGGGCCACGACCGGCGCGAGCAGGCTGACGGCCACGGCTGCCGTGAGCGAGATCCGCAGCGGCACGACCGGCCCGCGGCGGTCGGAGAGCCGACCGGTTACCGGGGCGAGGCTGGCCTCGATCGCCGCCGACCCCAGAAAGGTCACCCCGATGAGCGTCGCGCTGACCCCCAGGTGGCTGAGTCGCAGCGGGGCGAGCACGTCCAGGACGCCGAACGAGATGCCCGCCAGCGCGGTGAGCCACAGCCCGGCGACGACCTGCGCATCGCGCAGCGCGGGCAGTGCGGCCCGCAGCCGCTGCGGCTCGACCTGACGCGGGCTCAGCACGAAGAACGACGTGACCATCAGCACGCCGCCGGCGACCGCCGCCCCCGAGAACGCCGGGCCCGTACCGACCCGGCTGGCCACCGCGCCGACGACCGGGCCGAGCAGTGCCCCGCCGACCGCGGCGCCCATGGCGCTGCCGAGGAGCTCGCCGCGGCGCTCGGCGGGAGCGGCGTTCGCCAGCCAGGCCAGGCCTGCCGCCCATGTGCAGGCTCCGCCCAGGCCCTGGACGAACCTGGCAGCATCGAGGATCGCCGCGGCGGATGACCAGCCGAAGACCAGCGTGGACACGCTCATGAGCGCCAGGCCGAGCAGGGCAACCGCCCGGTCGCCGAGCCGGGACACCAGGACGCCGCCAGGCAGCGCGCCGATCAGCGTGCCCATCGGATAGGCCGCGACGAGAAGGCCGGCCCCGGCCTTGGACAGGTGCGCGACCCGGGCGTAGTGCGGCAGCAGCGGGGTCAGCGCCGTGAAGAAGATCGTGTCGACCAGCACCAGCCCGCAGACAAACAGCAGCAGCACGCGGACCCGTGGCGACAGCTTCGGCACTTCGACGACGTTATCGCATGCCTGCGACGCTCCACGAAGTCGGGCATCTCGGGCACCGTGCGGCACGAGCGAATGGCACTCGTGCACCGCCCCGGAGTCACCGCCGATTCTCCGGCCTCTGGTAGACGCTGGAACAGAGTGCGAGGACACTATTTGCGGAGCGGGGTTGACGCAACAGCCTCGAGTGACCCGCGTTGCCTGCTGGCGTCGCGACGGGTTACGGGGGTTTGGTGGTGCGGTCTGACAGAAGCCAGGGCACAACGGAGAGGTCACTGGCTAGCCCGGAAATCGTTCTGTTCCCCGCGGAAGCGGATGTTACGAGCAACAGCGCTCTCAGCGAGGGTCTGGTGTCCGCGTTCCGGCCCGGTGTTTCGCTGGTCATTGTTGACATGAGCGCTGCAGAGTTCTGCGACTTTTCGGCGATCCGCGTTCTGATCATCGCGAACAATCAGGCAGCGTGCACGGGCGCCGAGCTTCGAGTCGTGATCTGCTCGCCTGCTGTGCGGCGCGCGATGGAGCTGATGGGAGCAGATCAGATGCTGCGCCTGTACCCCGATATCTCCTCTGCAATAGCGGGCTCCCCGTAGGCAGGCGGGCAGTCGCTCTGAGCTTCAGCCAGCTCCGATGACGGTCAGCACGACGAGTCTGACTATCCGCCTGCAGCAGAGCTGCTCAGAGGTCAGCGGAGGACGGCGGTGAATCTCCCGCCCGTGGCCAGGCTGATCGCGCCGGAAGGGCCGCACAGGGCCGGGACGGAGATCGATCCCTGGTACACCAGCGAGCTGGACTGGCCGCCGCTTGGATACCACTGGCTGCCCGTTATCTGGTACGTCCGGGCCCGCAGCGGCACTGTCAGGGTGGAGACCGACGGGACCACCGCCGTCGACACGCAGATGACCGCGAAGCTGACCTGGGCGGCCTTGACCGTCATGGTCAGCGACTTGTTGTTACCGGGCAGGGTGAAGTCATAACCGGCCTGCAGCGTGGTGCCGGGGGTGAGTTGCAACTGACCCCCGATTGCCTGCGGTCCCATAGTGAGGCTGCCGGGGCAGGCTTGGGTAGCGGTGCCGCTCCACCCGCCGGGGCTGCCGTTGGCGGCGTAGTGCCAGCGGAAGTTCGCTTTGGTGCCCGGCGGGCACGGCGCGGGTTTGGCGGCAGGCGCGGGCCCTGCATTGACGGGGATAGACGCGCTTGAAGTCGGTTCGGCCATCGTGATGGGTGAACCGACCGGACCTGGGTGAGCCGACTGGCCTGGCGCAGCGTTGAGCCCAGGCTGGGCGGACCCGCCGTGCGTACCCGCCTGCTGATTCACTTGGCTCGCGCCGCTGCCCGGCACGACGTCAGCGCCGCGGGCAGCGGCGGGATGATCCCGCGCGTTGAAATAGTGGGCCCCCGCGAGAACCAACGCGACGGGGATCATTGCCGCCACGACGAATTGCAGCGCAGGCCGGACTACCCGCCGCCCCCGGGTTACGCCGTCAAGCTGGCGCGTGGGCCGGTCATCAGGCGGGTCCTCAGGCGGGCCATCAGGCCGGTCATCGGGTCGTCGCTCACTACTTTCCGCTGCCGGCAGGGCTGCGAGCGGCAGGGTGCCGATGCCCTCCAGGCCGGCGCCGGGACCGGCTTCCGGCGCGAACGCCAGGCTGATGAACTCTTCCTCGGCAACAGCCAGACAGCGGTATGCCTCCTCCGAAGGCACAAGGAGTACTGCGGGCAGGTCGGCTGGCCCGATGCCGTGCCGGTAGACGAGGTCGAGAATCTCCCGGTCGCGGTCGGTGAGTGCGCCGAACGCTCGCAGGACATCGTTGTCGGTCTGCTGACTCGATGCCGCGATTAGCGCCGAAGGCATGTAGGAAGGTTCGTGACTGCCGGGCGCGCGCAAGGCGAGACTGAGACTGCGGGCAAGTCCGAAGAGCCAGGCGTGGAGCCCGTCCCCGTCGGATAGCCGCTCGTGCGGTGAGTCGAGGACGGATCGCGCGGTCCGGGCAGCATCGGCGTCCTGCCCTAGCAGCGCGCGGCAGTAGTCGAACAGGTGCGCCATCTCGGAGCCGGAGAGGGCTGGAGGCGTGTCGCGTTCATCACACTCCGGCAGGACCCGTTCCCAGGTGCCGGGCCTGCCAGGTTGTTGCATAGCGCCTCCCCAAACACGCACTGCTTCTGCATAAGAGTCATTGCGTCGCTACGCGACAAATGGTACGGCACCGCCCGCCTCGATCGTGGCTACTCAGTGCAATTTGCTAGCTACGTTGAGCACGGTTGGACGTCGAAGACGGCGCAGCCATCCCTCACTCGCCGGCGAACGGATGGCCGGGATACGGCAGACTGTCCCGGTGGAATCCGTCGAGGTATGGCGCGGCGCATTCGGCGATCCCGAGCCGCCATTCGGTCCGCTGCCCGGAGTGCGGGCGGGCAACGTGGTGGCGTACGAGTTCGCGCTGTCCAACCGGTTCCGCCCGTGGCCAGGCCAGACGTTGCTGGAGCGGGCATACATCCTGACCGACGTCGGGGTCGGCCTGTCGTTCCCGCCCTGGCAGTTCATGGTGTCCGACGATGGCGAGCTGACCCCCGGCATCGATGCCGACCGCCCGCAGCAAGCCACCTGGTACGTCGATCTGCTGCACGTGACCGACAACCGCAGTGACGTCATCGTCCGTGACCTGTACATCGACCTCATGGTGCCGATGGACGGGCGGCACCAGCGCATGCTCGACCTCGACGAGTTCGCGGACGCCATCGAGGCGGGCTACCTGCCGGTCGACGTCGCGATCGACGGGCTGCGCCGCTGGCAGCGCTTCCTCGACACCTACGTGCACCACGACCGCGATCCGCGGGAGGCCTGGACCAACTTCCCGCCCGCTCAGATATCCGAGCTCGCCGACCTGGCTGCCCCGCTCGGGCCGGTGGTCATCACCCCGTGACAACAACCGGCCCGAATCGGGGCTAGCTGGCGGCGGCCGCCGGCTCAGCCGACCGGTAAGCCAGCACGGTCACGTCGGGGCCGACGCTACGCGACTCCACGAGCTCCAGGTCTCCGGGAATCGAGCCGTCGGAGAACAGCCGCTTGCCCGAGCCGACGAGCACTGGGTGGATCATGAGCCGGTATTCATCGACCAGTCCGTTCTGCCGCAGCGTGTCGACCAGCGTTGCGCTGCCGTAGACGAGGATGTCGCCGTCGTAGTGCTCCTTGAGCCTGGACACCTCAGCGGGGATCTCGCCCGAGATGATCGTCGAGTTCCGCCACGTCGCCTCGGTCAGCGTTGTCGACACGACGACCTTCGGGATGGAGTTCATGCGCGGGCCGAAGTCGCCCGAGGTCTCTTCCATCGCCGGCCATGCGGCAGCGAACGCTTCATAGGTGACCCGGCCAAGCAGCAGCACGTCGCCGGCCTTCAGCTCGTCGAGCTTGTACGCCTCAGATCCGGGCGCCGGGTGACGGAAGCTCCACCCGCCCTGTGCCGTTCCCTCGGCTCCGCCGGGATCCTCGATGACGCCATCGACGGAAATGAATTCGCTGACAACTAGCTTTCCCATGGTTCTCTCCTTTGGTCAGTGGCCGCTCGTCGCACCCGGAAGCGCATCGCGGTGACAGGACCCGCCCTCGTCGAGGTGACGGGCTCGAGGCTGACCCGGTCGAGATCGGCGCCGCTGACCAGCGGCGTGCCGCGGCCGAGCACCACCGGCAGGATCAGCACGTAGATTTCGTCGATCAGCCCGGCCTGCAGGCACTGTCCGGTGATGTCTGAGCCGAGGACCTCGACGTCTTTTCCGCCAGCCGCAGCCAAGGCAGTCGCGACAGCCGCGCCGATGTTGCCGGACAGGAAGGTGTGCTGGTCAGCTGGCGGTGCCGGCGGCGGCCGGTGGGTGAGCACGAAGACCGGCCCGCTCCACAGACCGCCGTAGGCGTCCCCGCTCAGCTTTCCTGCGTCGCGCTGCCCGACGTCGTACGTGCGCCGGCCGCACAGCATCGCGCCGGTCGCGGCCATGACGTCCGGAACCTGGTCGGGCGTCGCGTACTCGAACACCCAGTCCATCGAGTCGTCGGGGCCGGCCACGAATCCGTCGAGGGACATTGCGCGGTTGACGACGATCTTGCCAGTCACGCTCGCGCCGCCAGCAGATCGTCGAGCTTGCCGAACGAGCTATTCCAGCCCTCCCGCGAGCCCTCTTCCAGCTGATGAGAGAACGGGCCCTGGCGAAGCTCCAGCCGGGTCTTGCCGCCGGGCTCCTCGTGGAACTCCAGCCGGAGTGTCATCGTCGCCACGCCCTCGAAGCCGGGAATGCCCTCGACGTTCTGCTCCCCGACGAGCAATTCGTTGGCGACGACCTCGGTGAAGGTCGCGTTGACGGGACTGCGCTGGCTGGGATCGTCGGCATTCACCATGACGAGCCGCTGGTAGCCGCCCGGTCGCGCGTCCATCTCCACCGTGTCCCGCGGCACGACCCAGCCGATCGGGCCGAACCACTGCGCCAGCTGGTCGGGGTCAGTGAATGCCTGGTAGACGAGCTCTCGCGGAGCGTCGAAGACGCGGGAGATCTCAAGCTCGTACCTGGGTTCTGCGGTCATTGCTGGGCTCCTTTCTTGGCGGGCCGCCCGTGGCCCTCGTCTTTCACGGCGGGCCGCCTTGGCCCTTGTCGCCGCGGTCTTCCTGGATCCGGCGCAGATGCACGTCGAGGCGCTCGAAGCTGACGTCCCAGAACACCCGGTAGCGCTCCATCCAGTCGGTCGCCTCCTTGAGCGCGGCGGTCTCGAGCGTGCTCGACCGCCACTGGCCGGACCGGCTGCGTGAGATCAGCCCGGCGCGCTCCAGCACCTTCAGATGCCGCGAGATGGCCGGCAGGCTGATCGAGAACGGCTCGGCCAGTTCCGTGACAGTCGCGTCGCCGTCCGCGAGGCGGGCGAGGATCGCCCTCCGGGTCGGGTCCGCGAGCGCCGCGAAGATGACGCTCAGCCGGTCGTCAGCCTTCATTTAACCACCTTGTTAATTAACGTACTGGTTAAACGTACGGCGCTGTGCTGCTGCTGTCAACCCAGACAGGAACGGGCCGCCGCGGATCGCCAGACGCCAGCCCCCGGAACTGCGTTGTCACTTCGCGGATGTACCCGTCGGGGGTGCCTGCGGCTGCGGGGCGGCACGCCGGGCTTGCCTGGCATTGCGCTAAACCGGCCGGGCCATGTATGAAACGACCGTGGGGCGGGAATCGCCCGCGGCCGGGAACGGGTCGCCGCGGGTTGAACTGCGGCTGGCGGGTGCGTTCGCCGTGGTTGTCGACGGCACCGAGCTGTCCGATCGCGAAATCGGCAGCCGTAAATCCCGCACGCTCCTGAAGGTGATGGCGGCCAGCCGGCCGAGGCTGACTGCCGGTGAGCAGCTCGCCGAGCTGCTGTGGGATGGCGACGTCCCGGCCGGTGCAGACCGTAACATCGCCTCACTGGTCAGCCGGCTGCGAGCGGTTCTTGGCGCCGGCATCATCCGCGGTGGCCGGTCGGGTTACCGGCTCGGCGACGCGGGAGACGTGAGCGTCGATCTGGACGTGGCCGCGCGGCTGTGTGACCAGGCGGAGCGCGGCCTGGCCCGTGCGCCGGCAGCGGCGCTCGCTGCGGCCGAACGTGCGATCGGCATGCTCGCTGACGGCCCGGGCCTCGCCGACGAGCCGTACCTGGCCTGGGCCGATCCAGTCCGCGATGAGGTAAGGCAGTTGCAGCGACGGGCCCGGCTCGCCGCTGCCGAGGCCGCACTAGCCGCGGCCGAGCCAGCCCTGGCGGCCCGGTACGCCGAGGCAGCCATGACCGCCGACAGCCTCGATGAGGCCGCGTACCGCTGGTACATGGCCGCGACAGCCGGAGCCGGCGAGCGGGCCATGGCGCTGCGAGCCTATGCCGACCTGCGCCAGCACCTAGCCGACCAGCTTGGCACCGATCCCACGCCACAGACGCGCGAGCTGCACCTGGCAATCCTGCGCGAAGAGAGCACCGTGCCAGGACTGACAGGCAGGGGCGCGGCGGTCGCAAGCGGTCCGAGGATCGCAACGCGTGCGGAGACCGGCCAGCACCCGTCCGCCGGACCGGTGATCGTCGGCCGAGACAGCGAGATGGCGACGCTCCGCGCGGCCTGGCGGCGGGCAGCCGACCGCGAGCCGAGCCTGGTGTTGATCGTCGGCGAGGCCGGGATCGGCAAGACCACGCTGGCTGAGGTTCTCGCCGCCGAGGTCACGGGTTACGACGCGACGGTGCTCAGCGCGCGATGTTATGAGACGGAGCGGTCGCTGTTCCTGCAGCCGATCGTCGAGGCGGTTACCCCGGTGGTCAGCCGGATGACCGGCGTCACCCTGCGCGAGATGCTCGGCGGTTATGCGACGGCCGCAGCTGACCTGGTGCCCGCCGCCGCAGCCACGCTGGGCCCGGCACCGCACGGCCGCGGTAGCGCGCAGATGGCGCGGCGGCGCGCGTTCGAGGCGGTGGCGGCGCTGCTGCGCGGCCTCGCCGCCCGCAGTCCGGTGCTGCTGTTTGTCGATGACCTGCATTGCGCTGGCCAGTCCACCGTCGAGCTGCTGCACTTCCTTGGCCGCCAGCTGGCAGGCTCGCAGACGCTCATCATCACCACTGTACGGGCAGAACACGTCGCAGAGATCGGAGCCGCGCTCGACCCCGTGGCAACACGGCTGAATCTTGGGCCACTGGCCGGCGGCGCAGTCGAGCAGCTCGCCAGCGAGGCCGGCCTGGGCTCGCAGGCGGCCGACATCCTCGCCCGCACCCGCGGGCACACGCTGTTCGTGGTCGAGGTGCTGCGCGCCCTCCGGGGCGGCGACGCCGGCCTGCCCGAGTCTCTCCGCGCGGTGGTGCAAGCCCGCGTCGAGCGAGCTGGCCCGCAGGTTGCGAGTCTGCTGCGGGCGGCGTCCGTGCTCGGCACCTCCGTCGATCCGCTCACCGTTGGCGCGCTGCTGGATCTTCCCCCCGCCATCGCCGTGGACCTGTGCGAGCAGGCGCTGCGCAGCAGGCTGCTCGTCGTGACCGGCCGGGACTACGAGTTCGCGAACGACCTGATCCGCGATGTCCTCTATGCCAGTACTCCCGAACCGTCCCGGCTGGCCTACCACCGGCGAGCGGCCGACCTGCTGACCGCTCAGCCGGAGTCGCTCGCCCGGCACGCCGCAGCCGCGGGCGAGCAGCCGCGGGCCGCCAGGGCCTGGCTGCTCGCCGCCGAGGTCGCGATGCGCCAGTACGCGATCAGCGACGCCATCGCGCTCGCGACTGAGGCGTTCGACGCCGCTAGCCTGGCAGGTGATGGTGAGCTGCAGGCGCGCGCCCTGGTGTTCCGCGGTCGCGCACACGAGGCAGCGGGCGCAAGTGCCGAGGCCTTTGCTGACCTGACCGATGGAGCCCGCCGCTCGCGTGAAACGGGTGACCGCCGCCTGGAGATGCTGGCGCTACGCCAGCTCGGTGGCGATGTCCCGGTCTCGCGCCGCCTGCCGATCTCGTACTCGTCGGACAACCTGGAGCGGGGGCTCCGGATCGCCGAATCGCTGGGCGACCGGGCTAGCCAGGCGGACCTGCTGTCCCGGCTGGCGGTTGTCGCCGCCAACCGCCTGCGGCTCAGCGCGGCGCTCGACTACGGCCAGCGCGCCGCGGCAGCGGGCCGCGCAGCGGGAGACGAGCAGGCGATGGCGGCAGGCCTCGACGGGATCAAGGCGGCGTACTGGCACGCCGGGGACCTGGCTGGCTTGGCCTGGGTGCTGGCCGAACTCCGGCCACTGCTGAGCCGGAACGGCGACCCGTTCTTGCAGCCGTGGGCTGAGTTCGAGGCAGCATACCTCTCGCTTGCAGGCGCGAACTGGGACGCTGCGGCCGCGGCGATGCACAATGCCATCGACATCAACCGCCGGGTCGGCTATCCGCACTTCACTGCCTACTACACGGGGCACCTGGGGTGGCTCGAGCGGCTCCGCGGCAATGTCGTTCAGGCCGTCGTGGTCGGCCAGCGGGCCGTCGAGGTCAGCCGCGAATACCCGCACACCTGGACCGATGCCACCGCTGCCACGATGCTGGGCGACACGCTTCTGGTTGCTGGTGACCGGACCGCCGCGATAGGGCACCTCGAACGCGGCCTCGCAGCGGCGCGTGACGGGGGCGTGGAAGCGTACCTGTTCCGCTGCACCGCAGGACTTGCGCACGCGACCGGCTCGCTGCCGCTGCTGACCGAGGCAGCCAGCCTGCTCGACCATGCTGAGATTCCTCCCGATCACGCCTGGCTGGTCGGCTACGACGCCTACCTCTCGCTGGCCCGGGCCTGGCTGGGCCATGACCAGCCTGACCGGGCGAGCGCGGTGCTGGCGCCGCTGCTCGCGGTCGCCGAGCGGGGGCCCTGGCTACCCGTGCTTGCCGAGGCGCTGGCCGTGCAGGGCCGGGCGCTGATCCGGCTCGGGCAGCGCGAGCAGGCCGAGTCGCAGCTGGCCCGTGCGCGCGGGATCGCCCGCGCGCACGGCATGCCATACGTACTGCGCGAGGCCGACATGGCGGCGGCAGAGACAGACTGACACTCCTGTGGCGACCGGCCGGGTCCAGGCCCGCTGACCCCCTCGAGCAGCGGACCGGCCCGGCGTACGCCTCTTTCAGTAAGCAGCGGGGCGTTGCAGCGCGATTGCAATGGCGGCGCAACACGCGTGGCGAGCATGGCGAGCAGACCAAGGACACGATCTTCGGAGGTTCACCATGGCTCTCGACAACGACAAGCTGAATGAGTTTCTCGGCCGCTTCGTGGGCGATCTCGGCGCTACGGTCGCCGCCGCCAGCGTGGTCATCGGGCACAACCTCGGCCTGTACAAGGCGCTGGCAGGCAAGCCCGCCACGGCCGACGAGCTCGCCAGACGGACTAGCACCAGCCCGCGGTATGTCGCGGAATGGCTGCGCGGGCAGGCGGCGGGCGGCTACGTCCAGTACGACGCCGCCACCGACAGCTACTCCATGACCGAGGAACAGGCCTTCGTGCTGACCGACCCGGACGGTCCGCTCTACGCGCCTGGTGCCTTCGTGCTCGCCCTCGGGGCTCTCAAGGCCGAGCCCCAGATCACGGAGGCCTTCCGGACGGGCGCTGGGATGGGCTGGCACGAGCACGACAAAAACGTGTTCGTCGGATGCGAGCAGTTCTTCCGGAATACCTACATCGGCCACCTGGTCTCTGAGTGGATACCCGCGCTGGACGGTGTGGCTGACAAGCTGCGGGCGGGCGCCAAGGTCGCCGACATCGGCTGTGGCCTCGGCGCGTCGACCATCCTGATGGCAGCGGAGTACCCGGAATCCCGGTTCACCGGCTCGGACTACCACGACGGGTCGATCGAACTGGCCAGGAAGCGGGCTGGTGACGCTGGCGTCGCCGACCGGGTGAATTTCGAGGTAGCGACTGCCTCGTCGTTCTCCGGCACCGGCTACGACCTCGCCGCGACGTGCGACTGCCTCCACGACATGGGTGACCCGCTGTCGGCGGCCCGGCACATCCGCCAGGCGCTGAAGCCGGACGGAACCTGGCTCGTCGTCGAGCCGGCCGCGGCGGACGAGGTGGCCGGCAACCTCAACCCGGTCGGCCGGGCGTACTACAGCTTCTCCACCCTGCTGTGCGTGCCGAGCGCGCTGTCCCAGTCGGGCGGGTTCGCTCTCGGCGCCCAGGCCGGAGAGGCGGCCATCCGGCAGATCGCGACCGACGCCGGATTCACGAGGTTCCGCCGCGCTGCGGAGTGGCCCTTCAACATCGTCTACGAGGTGCGGCCGTAACGCTTGGGCCGTCTGCCGGGCCGGCGATGCGGGCGGCCCTTCATCATCCCGATGATGGGTCGCCCGCTGGCCCGGCGCCCGCTCCGGCCGTGCCGGTGAGCGCGATCATTTCCAGCCACCCGCGGTAATCCGTGCTGAACGGCTCCGCGTCCGCGCTGATCGCCGCGAGGAGCCAGGCTGCCGCTTGCTCGGCCTGGCGGATCACCTCGGCCGGGTACCCGTACCGGACCTGGTGGGCGGCGAACTCGTCCTCGTCCAGCAGCAGCACCTGGCCGTCTGCGCGCATCCGCACCACGTCCAGGTCGAGGTCGGCCATGGTGACCTCGGCTGAGTTCACCCAGCGGGCAGGCGTGCCGATATCGCAGTAGATCTCGGTTGCCGCCGGCTCGCCATTGAACGCACCTGACCACCACTGGTCTCCAGCGGGAATGAGCTGGACCCAGGGCTGCTTGAGGATGATCGGCGGCTCGCTGCCCCGCTGGCTTGGCGTGCCGCCGGGCGCACCCAGCCACACCCCGTGGGCGTCGGTGCCGAGGTAGCGCATCGTGTGATGCCAGTGCAAGCTGCCGTCGTATTTGGTGTACACCACGCGCACGTCACGATCGGTCACTAGCCGACCTTATCCAGACACCTGCCACTCAGCTCCGCCGTGCGGTGCGTGTCTCCATCAGCGCGAATTCGACCGCCAGACCGTTGGTCGCGAACAGTGCTTAATTGAGTTGACATCGTTTACCGTCGCGTTCCATACTGAGTGGAGTAAACGATGTAAACAACGGCAGGGGGCACCATCCATGACCATCGACGTGATCACCGCGCTCGTCACCACCATCGGAATAGCGGTCGCGTTCTCGCTCGCGATGTTCGCGGCGGCCGCACTCAACGGACGCGGCAAGACGCGGGCAGCACGCGTCGCGATCCCGACAGACCACCCGGACATGCCATCCGACGCTCGCGAGCTCGTACTGCGCTAGGCGCACAGCGAAGAGGGACGGCGCCAGGCGGCGGCGTCCCTCTTCGCTTTCTGTGACATTGACAGTGAAGAGGGGCGGCGCCAGGCGGCGGCGTCCCTCTTCGCTTTCTGTGACATTGACAGTGAAGAGGGGCGGCGCCAGGCGGCGGCGTCCCTCTTCGCTTTCTCTGGCGTCGTCAAGTCGGCACTAACCTGCCTCAGCGTTCGCTGAAGTGCCGCGGACCGGGCGGCGATCCCGCGACTGCTCGAACGGAAGCCCGTCCCTGTCGCCGGCCACGCGGAACAACACGGAGGCCCAGGTGCGGAACGGCCGCCACGCCTCGGCGATCCTCTCGACGGCGGCGGCGCCGGGTGCCTTCGTCAGACCGTAGTAGTGCCGCAGGTAGTCGGCCAGCCGCGGCTCACCGAGGGTGAGTGCGTCCTTGACACCGGTGGACCTCAGGTACACCAACGTCGCGTAGACCGGCCCGAGGCCGTTGATCCGCTGCAGGTCCGCCAGCGCTGCCTCATGCGATGCGGCTCTCAACGCTGCGGCGTCCAGCTGCCCGTCGAGGGCAGCTTGAGCGACGCCGTGCAGGCGGGCCATCCTGGTCGACTCGATCCCGGGGAAATCGGTGACCTCGAGCAACCGCGTCGGCAGCGGAAACGCAGCTTCGGATTGGCCGGCCAGATCGAAGGTCACGCCAGCGGATTCGCTGAGCCGACGGCGCAACGCCGTCGCCTGCACGCGGTGCCGCCGCTGCGACAACACCGACCAGGCTGCAGCCTCGTAGGGCGAGTGAAATAGCACCGGGCGCAGGCCGGGATAGGCGGCCTGGACGCGACCGAGCACCGCGTCCGCCTGCCCGGCTTCGAGCCAGCCGGTCACGCCGGTGTCGATGGACAGGATGCGGCGCACCTGCGCTTCCGTTGCATCGATTGGTGCGTCCCCGCTGACGTCGGCGGTCAGGCTTCCGTCGGGCATCTGCGCCGCCACTACGCCGACGTGATGGCGGAGGTCGTCAGCGACGAAGGCCAGGCGCATCAGGTTGGCATCCGGAGCTGGGCGACCGGTGTTGGGCCCGAATCCGAACGACGCCGCGGCCGCGAGCGAGAACGGCCCGTCAACCGGCAGGATGAGTCGGGTTGTCATGTCGATGCCCCTCGGGATACCTGGATACCTGCGGCGCAGAACCGGCAGGGCGGCCGGCACGCCAGCCACTCCATCTATAAACCTGCCCACTGACAGTCCGTTGCCGCGAGCTAGAGGACTTCGACGTAGTCTTCGGCGCTCTGGCTACTCGCGCTCGATCGTCTTCAGCCCTCGCGTGGGCGTCCACCAGTCGATGACGAGCATGGTGGCCTCCTCGTTGAGGTGGGTGTGGACAACCTCGGCGATGTCGGCGTGGAAGCTCTCGCCGTCTGGTCCGTCGGTGATCGGTCCGGTAGCAATCGCCCGGCCGGAGATCTTCGCCTCGCCCGGCCACTGCGCCTCGGCACCCTCGATCGGGTCGACGGTAGCGCTGTGCAGGGCGAATCGCGGATCCCTACGGAGATCCGCGCCCTTGCGCGCGTCTGGCATGGAGCCAAAAACGAGTTCGCCGCCCTCAAAGACGGTCTCGATGCCGGAGATCCGCGGCGACCCGTCGGCCCGCAACGTGGCAATCGTCTTGTGTCTGTGGGCGTCGAACAGCGCCCGCACGCGCCCTGCGAATTCAGGCGCAGCTTCTTCGAAGTCCTGCCACCGCGTCATAACGCGCATGATCGCACGGATGACCGGACAGTGACGAGCATCGACAGGCTTCCCGGCAGCTGACTGGCGCTCAAGCTAGGGCTGCCAGCTCGCTGGTTGATCGTCTAGGTGGCTTCCAGCACGGCCAGGTCTCGTACCGCGAACCGGTAATGCTCGATCTCCTCGTCCATCACCACTGCGATGCAGTCGATCACGGTGCGCTCCTCATCCGGGTAACCGGGAGCCGGCGAGCGCTGGCATAGCCGTCCCAGGCTGTCGTCGGTCAGGCCGGCCACGATGCGCCGCATCACGGCCATCCGGTCCGCGCGGACGGCCACTATGTCGTCGTAGCCGGGCTGCGCAGTCAGGTCGATGCCAAGGGCGGCCACGGCGGCCGGCGGATACCAGCTCTGTGGCAGCCCGAGCCGGTGATAGGGCATTTCCTCGTCCAGCACCGTCCGCCTGGCCCACGCGTCGGTGATGAAAACCAGATGGCGCAGTGTCTGCCCGAATGACCACTCTTCGCTGACCTGCTGATCCAGCGCCGCCGCTGACAGCCGCCCGGCTCGCACGGTTGCCTGCCTCCACAGCCGTTCGATGGTGTCCCACATCGCGCGGACGTCGTCGGCCGTCTGGACCTGGCTGAGCTGCACTCGCTCGGGGTGCCGCCGGTTCAGCTCTGCGCTGACGAAATCGGTCACGTCGACACCGTTGACCGTGACATTGCTGAGGTAGCCGGAGATGCTCACGTTCACCAGCCAGCCATCCCTGATCGTGACGCCGGTCAGGTCACAGTCGGTAAACCGGGCGCCGCGTAGGTCCGCGGTCTCGAACCGGGCGCCCCGGAACTGCTCGCTGCCGCCGCCCTCGCCGGCGTAGAACCGATGCGGTCCGAACTGGGCCCACGTCGGTTCCTCGGAGGGGGAGGGTGCCGAGTCGGCAGGATCGTTGGCTGCGGTCATGCCACGCACGATAACGGTGATCCCGGACGATCTGCTTCCGGGAATCCGCGGTCGTGGACGCTAAGGACCGCGCCAGGGTGCGCGCGCGAGGACGACACCCTCGACACGAGCCGCGCCACCCTCGTCGAGCAGGCACGCGGCAATAGCGTCCAGTTGCGTGCCCGTGGTGCAGATGTCGTCGTAGATCAGCACGGACCTGCCCGCGGTGCGGGCGCGGTCGGGCACGCACACGGCGGCCCGCAGCTCTGTCCCGCTGGCGCGCTTGGACCAGGCCTGGCCGTCAGCCGACCGCAGCGTCTGCCGGGTCTTGACGATCGCGGCCGGCGTCCCGGTGTCGAATGACCAGCGGCCGGCTTCGTCGGCTGCGGCGGCCGCCCGCAGCACGGCCTCGGTGTGCGGGAACGGCGGCGAGCCCACGGCCGAATGGCTACCGGAGCCGGTGAACGTCGGGTTGGCGACGATGAGGCCGGGCGGGTCGGCGGCCATGTTCTCCTCCAGCCAGGCGAGCAGTAACCGGCCGAGCACCACCGACCAGCTGCGCGTGCCGCCGTACTTGTAGCTGCGGATGACGCGGCGCAGCGCACCCTTCTGGTAACCGATCGCATGGATACTGCCGATCCTGCGCAGCGGGCTGCGGCACAGCTCATTCGGGCAGCGGCCGAGCTCCGTCATCAACTGCGAGCACGCCGGGCATGCGCCGGGCCCTGGCCGGCTGAGCTGGCGGGTGGCACAAGCCAGGCACACGTCGGCTGGCCCGACGCGGAATCGCACGCAGTCGTGACAATCCGGGAACGTGGTCGCCGCTGGTAGATCGGTCATGGCGACATGACGGTAGCCGCGACCGCTGACAGTGCGGCGCTACCGCGGAGTCGCGCGGATCGGCCGGCCCGGCAGCGCGTCCGGCACGATCGCTGCGTCACGAACGACGAGGGTGCCGTTGACCAGCACGTGCCTGATGCCGGCTGATGGCCGAGTGCTCTCCGCGTAGGTTGCCTGGTCGCGGACGGCCGCGGGATCGAAGACGACGATGTCCGCGTCGCAGCCCGGCTGGACGCGGCCCTTACGCCGCATTGCAGGCACCTGGTCGCCGAGCAGCTGGGCCGGGAGCAGGCTGCACCGGCGGAGCGTCTCGGTCAAACCGAGAGGCCCTGCGGCACCGACTTCGCCGTCCCCCTCGGATGCGAGCACGCGTAGTGACCGGGCGAACGTCCCGGCCGTCCGCGGATGGGTTATCCCGCCAGGCGGCAGCGGCCAGCCTGGCTCGGCTGGCGACCCCGCGGGCCAGGTCAGCGGCATAGCGTCGCTCGCCACGACGGCGTCCGGGAAGGTCAGCGCTCGCAGGAGCACGGCACGATCGTCCGAATTGGTCTCGTCGAGGTGCCTGATGATCGCCAGCCCGCCCGGATCGGTGGCCCGCAGCTCCCGCAGCCTCCCGGCGCTCGCGACCTGCTCACCGGTCGGCGCGTAGGTCAGGTCGGACGGGACGAGCCCGCGCTCGTGCAGGCGCTCCGGCGCCAGGAACGCGGCACCGATGCCGGTCATCCCGGACCCGTAAGGATAGGCCTCGGTTGACACCCGAGAGCCCGCCGCCTGCGCCCGGCTGACCAGTTCCTGCACCCGGTCGATGTGCCGCAGCGAGGTCGAGTTGATGTGGCAGTAGTGCATGTGCGCGCCGGTCTCCCCCGCGGCGCGGACAATCTCCTCGGCTCCGTCGATCAGTGTGGCCGGAACGAAGTCGGCCAGGTCACGGGCGTGCGTGAAGGTCGGCACACCTGCTTCGGCCGCGAGAGCGGCGACCTGCAGGTATTCCTGCGGATCGGTGCTGGGCGCGTAGCCCATCAGCACGCCGATGCCGAGCGCGCCGTCCGCCAGCTCCGCGGCGAGCATGCTCGTGATCGCGGTGAGCTGTGGTCGCGAGGCCGGTCGCTGGAAGGCCGGAGCGGCGATATTCGCCCAGAAGTTCTCCAGCCTGCTGTGGAGACCGATGTCGCCGACGGCATCCATCCGGGCATGCGCCCACGATGCCGCGAAGCCGTAGTTGACCGGCAGTCCTTGGGCGGCGGAGTACTCGTAGGCCATGGACACTGGCGTGAAGCCCGCCTCGAGTTCCAGTGCCGTCGTCACGCCGTCCAGAGCGCGAAGGCGGTTCCCCGCAATGCCGGTGGTGTGGCTGTGCAGGTCAACAAACCCGGCAGTCACCACCTGCCCCGCGACATCGAGATCGACCGCGGCCGAAGCGGCCCCGTTCCCGATAAAAGCGATGCGCCCGGCGGAAACCGCCACGTCGGTGACGGCGTCCAGGCCCGTCTCCGGGTCGATGACACGCCCGCCCCGCAGCACGATGTCGTAACTCGTTGTCATTCGCGATTCCTGAGCGGTCACAGCAGCGAGAGGTCGCTCGTGACGGCATCGATCCGGCTGGCTGCTGCAGGCCCGATCGCACAGCACGTCGGCGTGCCCTCCGCCACCTGAGTCCGGCCGGCATCGTGGATTATCTGCACGGGCAGCCCGCTCGCGGCGGCCTGCTCTGCGATGGCGTGCAGCTGTTCCTGGCTGTTAACTCTCAGCACCACCTTCGGCTGGCCGTCTTGCAGCCACGCCCGGAAATCCATGGTCCGCAGGTTCGCCAGCGCCGCGCTCACCGCCGCGTGCGCCGCCTGCGCCGCGATCTTGCCTCGGCCCATGCCGAGGTCGGCGCGCACCACGAGGGTCAGCTTCGTTTCCATGGCAGACATGGAAACGTCTCACGTACGCCCAGGTCACTGCAAGCCGGGACGCGGGAGAGGATGTCACCATGACCAGCTCATGGGATGACAGCTATACGGGTGCGGCCCCCCCGCCCTGGGACATCGGCCGGCCGCAGGCGGCCTACGTCAGGCTGGCGGACGAAGGCAGGCTCTCCGGCCGCCTCCTCGACTCCGGTTGCGGTACCGGTGAGCACGCACTGCTCGCCGCGAGCCGCGGGGCCGACGTCACGGGCATCGATGTCGCGCCGACCGCGATCGCGCGCGCCAGGGAAAAGGCGGCCGAGCGCGCCCTCCACGCACGATTCGAGGTAGCAGACTCGCTCGACCTCGAGCACCTGGGCAGCACTTTCGACACCGTCATCGACAGCGGCGTGTTCCACGTCTTCGGCGACGAGGACCGCGCCAGGTATGTCGCCAGCCTCGCGATGGCGCTGCGCTCCGGTGGCGTCTGTTATCTCATGTGCTTCAGTGACCGGCAGCCGGGCGACTGGGGTCCGCGCCGGGTCCGGGCGGACGAGCTGCGCGCCGCATTCAGCGACGGCTGGACTGTGGAGTCCATCGCTGCGGACAGGTTCGATATCAACCCGGTCTTCGACGTGACGCTGGCAGAGGCCTGGCTCGCCCGGATCAGGCGCAGCTAGCGCTTGGCCAGCCAGGCAATGATGCAGATCACGAAGAAGACGATTACCAGGTCCACCTCTTGGTCACTTCCCCCGATGACGTACCCGCCGCCAGGCCCGGCCGGCGCCGGCCCAGGCCTGTGCCCGCCCGAGCTTGCCCCCAGCTCGATATGCGGGCGTGCTTGGTGTTACCCGCCTACTCGCGGGTTCAATCCGCAGCCGCAGGAGCACTGTCCCAGCCAGGAGCGCCGGGGAGTCGCGCGAGTGGATGCGGAGAGTGAGCTAGCCTGTGACATCAGCTACCGGCAAAGGACTGGAGGCTCGCGGCGTGATCGACCGCCAGCGTCTGCTTCCCCCGGCGCTGCGGCGTCCGTCGCAGCGCCAGTATCCCGCGCCCCTGCTTCCGGCTGGCGCCCGAAGGCCGGCCGCAATCCTGGGCGTCTTCTGCCTCGTCCTGGTTGTAGTGCTCGGGATCATCTCGTCGCACCAGGGTCAAGGTAACGCGGTCGACCGGGCGGTCGACTCCTGGGTGATCGGCCTGGGTATCCCGCAGAACATCCTCCTGCAAGTCAGCCGCATCGGCGGAGTAACCGCCGTCACGCTGCTCACCGCGGCGCTAGCGGTGGCCTGCCTGGCTGCACGCCGGGTGGGCGGGGCCGTGCTCGCGGTGGTCGGCGTGGTACTGGCATCGACCCTGACCGAGCACGTGCTCAAGACGCTCGTGCATCGCACCATCACCGGTTTTCTCAGCTACCCGAGCGGTCACACCACCGGATTGTTCGCTCTGACCACCGTGATCGCGGTAGTCCTGCTCGCGCCGCGCGGCGCGCGACCCGGCCGAGCGGTGCGCGTCGCGGTTGTCGCTGCCGCCGCCCTCATCGCCAGCGCGGTGGGCTTCGCCATGGTCGCCCTGCAATTCCACTACTTCACCGACACGATCGCCGGAGCAGCGGTCGGCACCGGCGTGGTGATCGGCGTGGCGTTCCTGCTCGATCTTCCGGTGGCGCGCCGCTGGCTGAGGTGGCCGGGCCGGTAACGTCCGCCACATGCAGACATGGGATGCCATTACCGCCCGCCGGAACGTCCGGGCTTTCGCTGACCGGCCTATTCCGCCCGCGGACCTCGACCGGATCCTCGAGGCCGGCCGCCGCTCGCCGTCGTCGCAGAACTGGCAGCCGTGGGACTTCGTCCTGGTCATCGAGCCGAGTCAACTGCGCGAGCTGTCGCAGGTCTTTCAGGGCGCTTACCACGTTGCGCAGGCGGCGGCTGCGATCGCGATTGTCGGCCCGGTCGCT
This sequence comes from uncultured Actinomycetota bacterium, assembly GCA_963718765.1. Classification (GTDB taxonomy): domain Bacteria; phylum Actinomycetota; class Actinomycetes; order Streptosporangiales; family Streptosporangiaceae; genus JAJYUU01. Next base: position 58,585 of record CAVQZV010000008.1, on the reverse strand, counting down.
GACAACCCCTACCACCGCGCCCAGTTCGACCTCGGGCAGGCCGCGATGAGCATGGAGCTCGCGGCCGCGGATCTGGGCATCGGCAGCAGCCACGCCGGCGTCGCCGACATGGCACTCGCCCGCCGGGTGCTCGGTCTGCCCGAGGACCGGGACTGGGTCATCCTGCTGTCGCTCGGCTACCCCGCTGACCGGCCCCTCTCGCCGGTTCGCCATCCCAGCCGCCGTCCGTTCGACGAGGTCGTGCACCGCGGCCACTGGTAGACCGCCGCTACGCCACCTGACCGCGCACATCGGTGGCCAGCCGCTCCCGGCGCCCGCCTGGCGAGGCGTGGCTCAGCCCGTGGGCTCCCACCTCCACCCGTCGTTGTTCTCGCAGATGATGGTCTTGCCATCACCGGCTACGCCCGTGGCTCCATGGTCGCTGGTGCGGCAGAACTCGCCGGGCTCGTAGCACTTGCCAGCATTGGTCAGCGGGCGGCACCCGACGGGTGCCTGTGTGGTGGGCTGCTGGGCGGGCTGCGTGGTGGTGGCCTGCTGGGCGGGCTGCGTGGTGGCGGGCGTGGTAGCGGTAGCGGCCGAGCTGTCGATCACAGCGGGACTGCTGGTCACGCTCGCGCTGGGCGAGGGGCTGGCGGCGGCAGCGGGCTTGTGCTGGCTGGCCGGCGTCGGAGTCGGCGGGCTGCCAGCGTTGATGATCACGCCAATCAGGACCAGCACCGCGAACAGTGACCCGGCCACGATGACGCGGCGGCGGGTCCACCATTCCCAGCCGTTCCGCCTTGGCCGGCCGGGCGGCTGGTTTCCTGACCTCGGATCATAGACGGATGAGCGAGGCGGCTGGGTGGTCCGGCCGTAGCCGGATGGGTGCGGTGCGGTGGTCTCGGACTGCGGCGGCCGGGGCGGCTGTGCGTAGTTGCGCGGCGGCGCGGGCCTGCGGGCAGTGGCACGGCGACGGCGCTTGCCGCCGCTCAGGCCGTGATACCAGGTGAACGGGCCTGCTCCGGTGCTGATGCCGGCACTGCCTGCACCGATGTGCAGGCGTGCGGCGCGCGGGCCGATGCGGACGCGGACACCGCGCTTGGAGAACCGGAACGGGCCCAGGTAAAGACCCATCTTGTTTCCCTCCCCGGTGATCCGCGGTGATCGGATTAGGACCGCGCGCACTGGCCTGAATAGGACGGGCCGGGGCTCCTTTCGGTTGTCACACAGCTGCCTGCACACCCGCCGAGAACGACCGGAACCCAGGCGAGCCGGGCATGGGGCTTAGATACCGATGAGCACGATGCCGGTGGCGATGACAAAGGCCGCAACGACACGCCGCCGTCCGAAGTCCTCCCCGAGCGCCGCGACCCCGATCAGCGCGGCAAAGACGACGCTGGTCTCCCTGATTGCCGCGACCTCGGCGAGCGGGGCACGAGTCTGGGCCCACAGCACGATGCCGTACGCGGCAGCGCTCAGCAGGCCGGCCACGGTGCCGCGGCGGATCGAAGCGCCGTCCCGCCAGGCCCCGAGCGGGCGACGGACGGCTGCGGCGACCAGTATCGGCGGCCCCATCAACACGAAAAGAAGCGCGGTATACGCGAACGGATCGTGCGCGTGCCGCACGCCGATGCCGTCGGTGATCGAGTAGGCAGCGATCGTGAGGCCGGTCAGCACGGCGGCTCCGACCGCGGGCAAGTCCCGGCGGCTGAGCCGTCCGGCCGACAGCGCCAGGGTCATGAGGCCGACTGCCAGCGTGGCAATGCCGATCCACGCCGCAAGGCCTAGGTGCTCGCCTGCCAGGAAGTACGCGCCGACGGCCACGACCAGCGGCGAGGTGCCGCGGGCGATGGGATAGGTCTGGTTGAAGGCGCCGAGCCGGTAGGAACTCATCAGACCGAGGTCATAGCCGATATGAATGATCGCCGAGGTGATCACGTAGGGAATGGCCTGCCGGGCGGGCAGGCCGGTCACCACGAGCACGGCGCCGCCAACGGCCATCGCGGCGATCGAGATCCACGCGAACCCCATCAGGCGATCGGAGACCTGCTTGGCGATGGCGTTCCAGCAGGCGTGCAGCGCGCCAGCACCGATGACCACGGCGATGATGACGGGGGTGAGATGCGGGTCCATCAGGGCTCCTTCCGCGTTGCCCGTGTCCGGGCATGCTGAGATGAGCCCTCGGGGCTTTTGTCCCATCAGGTGTTCGCCGCCCTGCAGCGGGCGGCTCCTGGCGCCGCTCGGTCCGGTCCGCCATTCCCCTGGTTGTCGGTGCGATCGAGACGGGGATGACGCGGAACCCTAGGCGCAACCGCATGCTGCCGTCAGGTTAGCCGGACACATCGGGCGATTGCTAGTAGGCCGGGGCCTGGGCTTACCGCGATGTAACCGAGCGTGCGCAGCCATGTACCGTACGCTCATGGCTCTTGCGCGCGACGACCAGAACAGAGAACACCCGGAGGAGCAGATGAGCCACACCACCGCGGCTGCCACAGCGGCCGCCCCGCGCCGGTCCGCCGCCCAGTGGGCGATCGTCGCCGTCCTTGCGATCCTGGGAATCCTCGCGCTTATCGTTGCGATCCTCTTCATCACCGGAGCAGCCAACTCGATGCACTTCCTGTCGGGCAGCGTGCACCACGGACACCATGGAATCCGGCTGACCGTGTCGCTCGTCGCGGCCATCCTGCTGCTCGCCGGGGCTGGCTACTTCATGAAGACCAAGACGAAGTCCTTACGTCGCGGCGGCCGTGCCGCTACGACCACCAGTGCCGCTACGACCACCAGTGCCGCGGCGAGAAGAGCCGTTGAGAAGAGCGCCGGCCGCGGCGAGGGCGCGGAGCAGCCGTGCGCGACGCGGATGGTCAATTCGTCCCCTGTCGCGCTAGTTGCACGGTGTGGTGCGGTGGCATTTCCAAATCGAGGGCCCCGGTAACCGCCAAACCTCGCGCGTGGCAGCGCGAGAACGGCGATGATGCTGGTGCATTTCCGACTGACGGCAGGCGGCTGCCGCGGCGCATCAGGGGGACCGCACCCGTGGTAGCCAGGACCGACCTGCTCGAAGCAGCTGATTCGGAACTGCTCGCGCTGGCCCGGACCGGTGAGTCCGAGGCGCTCGGCGTCCTGTATGAGCGGCACGTGGCGGCCGCCCGGCAGCTGGCCTACCAGCTGGCAGCCACGCCACGGCTCGCTGACGACGTGGTGGCAGAAGCCTTCCGACGGATGCAGGATGTGATTGCCCGCGGCGGCGGTCCCTCGAGCGCCGTCCGTCTCTACATGCTGACGGCCGTGCGACGGGTGTGCTACGAGCGCCTCCACGGCGCGCCGGGTCAGCCGCCGGCGGACGGCGCGACGCTGCCGGATCCGGATCAGCTGCGCGTCGACCCGGCCTTCACCGGTCTGGACACCGCGCTCGTCGCGCGCGCTTACCAGTCGCTCCCCGAGCGATCACGAGCGGTGCTGTGGCACACCGAGATCGAGCAGGACGCCCCCGCCGACCTGGCGCCCTTGCTGGGAGTGACCCGCAACGGGGTCATAGCGGTGCGGCGCCGGGCCATGGACGACCTCCGCCAGGCCTACCTGCAGATGCATATCTCTCTCATCACCCAGCCGGCCTGCCGGCCGGTAGCGGAACGGCTCGCCGCATTCGACCGCCGCAGCCTCACCGCGCGGGACGCCGCCCTCGTGTCGGAACACCTGGCTCGCTGCGAAGGCTGCCAGGTCGTCCACCGCGAGCTCGCCGACATCACTGCGGCCCTGCGCAGCGTCGTCGCCCCGCTGGTCCTCGGACCCGCCGCTGACGCCTACCTGGCCGACGCCGGCCATCACGGTCCCGTCGTGGCCCGCGGCGCGACACGTACGCGGGCAGGCGCCCGCGGGGCCAGTGGCGGTCTCCTTCCGGCGGGCGTCCCGCCCCGCGGGCACATGCTTCCGCTGCCGACCCTTCAGACGGCTCTGCTGCTCGGTCCGGACGAGATTCGCCCGCCGGGCACGCACCGGCGATCAGTGCGGGCTTCGCTGGGCCGAATCCCGCCCTCCCGGCGGATAGCAGCTGCGGCCGCTGCCGGTGTGGTGCTAGCAGCCACCGCTTCGGTCGCCCTTGCGATGACGCTCACCGGAAACGGGCACGCTCCGGCCAGCGCTGGCCAGCTGCCTTCCGCCCCGTCACAGCACGCTGCGTCTACGCAGCCCTCGCCGTCGCTGTCCCCGTCCCCGTCCCCGTCCCCGTCCCCGTCCCCGTCCCCGTCCAGTCCGTCACCGAGCCCGGCCATCTCGTCGCTGCCCGCCGCCGCCGCCCCCGCCCCCGCCGCCGCGCCGGTCCGGCTGACGGCGAGCCTCAGCGTCGCCGGGCGTGGCGGGTTCGAGGCCGTCGTGTACCAGGTCACTAACACGGACTCGGTGGCATCCGGGCCGCTGACCGTCGTGATCGCGCTGCCGGCCGGCAGCTCGATGATGGGCGGCGGCTTCGGGGGAGACGGGCAAGGCAGCGGCTCGGCGGACGGAACGGCCCTGTCATTGATGGGTGGCTGGAGCTGCGAGCAGACCAGTGGCGGTGCCACCTGCACCCACACGGCTCTCTCGGCGGGCCAACGGGCCCAGGGCATGCTGTTCATCACCCTCAGCGGCTCCGGCGCCTGCGGGCAGCCCGTCAGTGTGAGGGTTACCAGTGGGGGTGCGACGGCGACGGCTTCGGAAGCCATCAGCTGCTAGCCGCGCCGTTCCCCGCCAGTCCTGAGGAGTAACGGGGTCGTTCGGGTTCGCCAGAAGCCCTTGCCGTCCCTGACCGCCGGGTACACCAGAACAGGTGCGGAGGACCCGATGACAGACCGCCCGCAGCTCGCCGAGCAACTGGACCTGCGGCCGCATCCGGAGGGCGGCTGGTTCCGGGAGACGTGGCGGTCGGCCGTGACGTTCCGGCCGGACGGCTACGACGGAGAACGCTGCGCCGCGACGGCCATCTACTTCCTGCTGTGCCCGGGCGAGGAGTCTGCCTGGCACGTCGTGCGCTCGGATGAGATGTGGCTCTGGCACACCGGCGGTCCGCTGACGCTCCGGCTTGGCGGCTCGGAAGCTGAACCGGCCCAGACGGCGACCATCACGCTCGGCGGCGATGTCGCTTGCGGTCAGCGGCCCCAAGCGATCATTCCCGGCGGAACCTGGCAGTGCGCCGTCCCGGCCGGCCACGCCCCGGCGCTCGTCAGCTGTGTCGTCGCGCCAGGTTTCGACTTCGCCGACTTCCGGCTGGGCTCAGCCTGATCGCGGCCATCACTGCTGCCGGGGAATGAGGCGCATCGCGCGGCCGGCTCCCGGGCGCACGCACACATGCCACGCCTGGCCCTCGTCGATGACGTTGATGTTGCCGTCCCGCTGGTGGCCGAGCAGCACCGCCTGCAGGATGTGATCGGCAGCGAAGTTGCGGTACCACGTCATCGCCACGTCGGCCGCGTATCCCGCGCAGTGAGCGCTCGGCAGCAGGGCCGTGTACCCGAGCGCGCGCAGCTCTCGCTGGTAAGCCACGCTGCGGGTGACGCTCGTGACCCACAGCCGCGGCGTGCCCGGCGGCGCGAGCCGGGCGAAGTCGGCCGCGATGAGGTTGAGCATAACGATCAGTTCGGCCCTGGCACAGGCGAGCCGGAGCCCGGCGGCTGCGGGTGCCCGGCTCGGCGCGGCCGCACGCTCGGCGACCCGGACTGCCCGCGCGATCACGTTCGTCGCCTGGTGGCGGTAGTTGAACGTCACCATGCCACCGCGCCGCAGCCCGTCCAGGTTGAGCAGGTCCACGGATGCCAGCACGTCTGCGTCGGACTTGTAGGCAGGCACGTGACCCCACCACAGGACGTCGATCTGCGTCAGCAGGGTGATCCGAACCATGGCGACAACGTCTTCGGCGGAGTTCACCGACAGCTGGCGGAAGCTGCGAACGTCGCGCAGGATCCGCTGCCGTGCGGCTTCAGCTCCGGAAGGCGTCACGGACAACACGGTGGCGAACTCCGGTTCGGCGAGCCTCCGGGCGAGAATCCGCTCGGCCGCAGCCACGGTGGACCTGCGGTCCTGTGCGGTTAATTCGGCCAGCACATCCGCCACGGCGTCGCGGTAGGCGGCGACGTCCGACAGTCGTCGCGCCGCTCCGAGCGAGAGGTCGTCCGTGCCTATCTGGTTGGTAACCAGCCACCCCGTCACCGCGACTCCCCCGGTGCGACCCTGACCCGTCTAGCCAGTGCAGGCACTGAGAGTAACAGTCAGACCACTGACAGTGATATACGTTCGGACGACCACGTCGGTCCGATTCATCGATGCCGGTCCGCTGTTGCCCGAGCGGCACCCGATAAGCACCGGTCGAGTGTCGTGCCGCCCGAGCAACCCGGCCGAGGTCAATGGCCCACCCGGCCGCCAGGCCCGCGCGAGAAGGCGAGCCGCGCACGAACTCATGCCGTGCAGGAACACCGCCGGGAACGCTCTTCGGCCCTGTCGAGTTATGACTTGTGTTCGGCTGCTCAGTGGCGTAGGCTGCCGATATATCGTGATCGTATCGCGAGAGGTGGCGATGGCTATGCCAGGCGGAGCAGCGGGGGCCTGCGATTTCGGCACCGGCCTGTTCGACGTGTCCAAGTTCGCTTCCGAGCTGTTCGCCCAGATCCGCGGGGGCATCGGGGCGAAGGCCGGCGAGCAGCGGCACAGCGGTCCGTGGGACCGGCCGTTCGGCGGGCCGAAGGGACCCGGGCACTGGGGTGGCGGCTTCTTCGGCGCGAAGACCGGCTGGTGGCCGGGTCCGCCGCCGCCGCCGCCGGGCCGCGGACCGAAAGCCGCTCGCGGTGACGTCCGGGCGGCGATCCTGGCGCTGCTGCGCGAGGGACCGCGCAACGGCTACCAGATCATGTCCGACATCGAGGAGCGCAGCGGCGGGGCGTGGCGGCCAAGTCCGGGCGCGGTCTACCCGGCACTGTCGGCGCTCGCCGACGAGGGGCTGGTCATCGCCGAGGAGTCTGGCGGCAAGCGCACGTTCAGCCTGACCGATGCGGGACGCGAGTACGTGACCGAGAATCCGGAAAGGGCTCGCGGTGCATGGGAGTCAGACCAGCAGCAGGAGGCCTGGCAGCTTCCTGGCCTGTTCGCCTCGGCCGCGCGACTCGGCAGCGGGATCGTGCAGCTGGCGCACGCGGGTACGCCCGCTCAGGTCATTGCGGCCGAGCGGCTGCTCGAGCGGACCAGGCGCGAGCTCTACCGGATCCTCGCCGAGGACGACGCGGATGAGGAAGACGACGACGCGGACGAGCAGGAAATCTAGCCGACACGGGGGCAGGTCATGTACGACAACATCCGGATCTCAGACGCCGACCGGGAGCAAGTCACCTCCCGGCTGCGCGAGCACTTCGCCGAGGGCCGCCTCACCTCAGAGGAACTCGACGAGCGGATCTCCGCCACGCTCAACGCCAAGACCTTCGGCGACCTGCGCGGCATCCTGGCAGACCTGCCCGAGCCGGGTCCGCTCGGACCGCAGCCCGCGCCGGTACCGTCAGGCTGGACCGCCAGGCCGGTGCATTACCGCCGCGGACCGCGATTCTTGCCGGTGGCACTGCTCATCCTGTTCGCGGCGCTGCTCCTGTCCGGTCCAGGGTGGGCGTTCCTCGTGTTCTTCAAGGTCGCCCTGCTGGCCTGGCTCGTGATGTGCGTCGCGGGGATCTTCGCCGCATCCCGGTTCCGTCGCCGGATCCGCCACTCCGCGCACGACGGCAACCGGGACCCCTGGCGCCGCTAGCCCGCCCGCCGCAGCACGGTGCGCCACCAGGCCGGCAAGCGCCGGCTGACTGACGATGAGGACGCGCCAGGCATGGGGCCGGCCCGCCCGTAAGCATGTGCCTGGGCGGCGGCGATGAATGCCGATCGCGCGTCACGGGCCGACTGCTGCGCGTGCAGGAACCTGCCGGCCTGCATGCGGGTGGGGCTTTGCATATACGCCTTGTACAGCCGGTCGCACTCGTCTGCCATGAATCCGAGCTGGCCTCTCAGTTCGGCGGCCCGCTCGGCTACGTTCGTCGGCCCGGCTATCACCACCGGCGAGCAGGTGCGCTGCAATTGCTCCCAGTTCGCCGCATAGCCACGGAACGCCGCCTCACACTCGGTCAGTGGCGCACCGTTTTCGACCGCTGCGACGACTGAGCGAGCGCGATCGGCGAATCCGTCGACGGCGCTCAGGTACTCGGCATAGGTCTGTCGCCGGATCGCCGCCATCGCGCTGTCCGGTCCGTCTAACGCCGCCTCACGCCGCGACCGGAGGGCCATCCAGCTCGCGGCCATCGTCCCGGCGGAGCCGATCCCCGCACCGAGGACCGCGAAAAGGCCCGTAACCCAGTCAGAAGCCACGGAAGGTATTTCACCACATCTTTACCATCGATCTACCGCGTTCGGAGTACGGCCGGATGGTCACCTCACGGTCCGCTGACGATGCGGGTGGCGGCATCGACGGTGGCCTGCAGCCGTCGGCTGTGGGCTCCGCGCCAGTAGACCCGGCCGCAGGAATCGCAGCGGGAGAACGACTCGAACGTCCGGCGCGTGCCGGGTTCTAGCTGGGGCGCGACGTCGGCCTTGGAGGCCGGGACGAGCAGGCCGTTGCAGGCCGTGCACCGCGTCCATGGTGCCAGCGGCGGCGCAAACCGGCGCAGCACGTCAGCGAACTGGTCGTCTGGCCCGGTCCCGCGAACGTAGGCGCCCAGCCACAGGCTGTGCCGGCGCAGCAGGCCGCGGTCCTGGGTCAGCAGCACCCGCCGCGACGCGTTGGCCTGCTCGATCAGGTGGTCGTCGTCGGCGTCGCGGTCGTACGCCGCGTCGACGCCGATCAGTCGCAGCCGCCGGGCCACCGTTCCGAGGTGCACGTCGAGCAGGAACATCGGCGCATCGACTCGCTGAGGTCGCGGTATGGGCGGCACCTGGGCGACGTCGCCATCCCGCGGCCGGTAGCCATGAGCGACTGGCTTCCCGTCCACAAGGAGCGCGCCGACCTCCGTCAGCGGGATGCCCAGCGACTCGACGACGTGGCCGAGGGTCGACACCCCATCGGGAGTTACCTGAACTGGTCCGCTGCGCTGATCCGGCCGCAGGAACAGCGCGAGTTCAGGTGCGACCCTGACGAGGAATTCGCGCTCCATGAGCTCGCTACCACGCCGGCGACAGCGCCGCCTCGATCAGGTGCGGACCCGGCTCGGCCAGCGCGGTCTTGAGCTGCACGGCGAATTCTGCCGCCGTGACGGCCCGGCTGGCCGGGACGCCCATCCCCTGAGCGAGCGCCGTGAAGTCGATGTCGGGCCTGGACAGATCCAGCAGGTCCCTGGCTGTGGGACCGGCAGGCGCTCCGGTCCGCTCGAGTTCGATGGTGAGGATCGCATACGCCCGGTTGCTGAAGATGACGGTCGTGACGTCGAGCTGCTCCCGCGCGTGGGTCCACAGCGCCTGCACGGTGTACATGGCGCTGCCGTCTGCCTCGAGCGCAAGGACCGGGCGGTCTGGGCAGGCGATCGCCGCGCCGGTCGCCACCGGCAGCCCCTGACCGATCGCGCCGCCGGTGAGGCTGAGCCAGTCGTGCGGCGGCGCGCCAGCGGTCGCGCCGGGCAGCCACAGACCCGAGGTATTGGCCTCGTCGCAGACGATCGCCCCCTCTGGCAGCAGCGCGCCGATGACGGCGGCTGCGGACTCACCCGTCAGCTCGCCGTCCGGCAGGTCCGGTCGTCCCGGTTGCTGCGGCACCGGCGCGGCGCCTGCCGCGACACGGTCGGCAAGTTCCGTCGAGCGCGCCCGGCACGTCATCGCCCGGCGCCGCCAGCACGTCCACCGAACACCCAGCGGGCAGCGGCGTGCTGGGCTTGCCGGGGTAAGCGAAGAACGACGCCGGCGCGCTCGCGCCAGCCAGGATCAGGTGCCGGGTGCCGGCCAGCTGGCCAGCGGCGAGCTCGACAAAGTAGGCCACCTTGTCCACGGCGGTAACGCCGGCCCCGCGCTCATGCCGCGCCGGGAAGGTCTCGGCCATCAGCCGGGCTCCCGTGGCGGCCGCGACCCGGCTGGCGGCATCGAGCGCGGGCCTGGTCAGCCCGGTCCCCCCGAGCAGGATCACCGCCGGCTCGCCGCTGCGCAGCGCACCCTCCGCCTGGCGCATCGTCTCGTCCGCGACCGGGGCAGGCGGCCGCGCTCGCACCGGGGAGCCAGGCTCGGCGCCGTCGGACCAGCCGACATCGGCGGGCAGGACGAGCGTCGCGACCTGGCCAGGTGGCGACAGCGCAGCCGAGACCGCGTCCGCTGCGTCGGCGCCGGCGTTGGCGCTGCGAGCCGTACGCCGGAACCAGCCGGACACCGACCCGGCCAGGGCGTCGATATCGGACTCCAGGGGAGCGTCATACCGCTTGTGGTACGTGGCGTGGTCGCCCACGATCGCCAGCAGTGGCGTGCGGGCCCGCCGCGCGTTGTGCAGGTTCGCCAGCCCGTTTGCCAGGCCGGGTCCGAGATGCAGCAGCGCTGCCGCGGGCCGGCCAGTCATCCGGCCGTAGCCGTCGGCGGCTCCGGTGGCAACGCCCTCGAACAGGCACAGCACGCCGCGCACATCCGGCACGGTGTCCAGCGCGGCGACGAACTGCATCTCCGAGGTGCCGGGATTGGCGAAGCAGGTGGTGACGCCGCAGTCGGCAAGCGTCCGGACGACCGCCCCTGCCCCGTTCACGCGCGCGTCTCCGCGCCGATCCGCGCCATAAACCCCGACTATAGACAGCCGCGAGCTGACCGGCGCCCCGCAGCGCCAGTCGCCGACCTGCCCGCGCGTAAGTCGTGCGGCTGCGTCCGACGTACCGGTGTTTTCAGCTATTTACGCGCCTGAGTTCAGCGGTTTTGTCGCACTGAAAACTTCAGGGTGTCGCACCAGACCTGCGGAAGCACGGCCGTAAGTCGCTGGCCAGTAGCACAGAGGCGTGCGGACCGTCGGTGCTGATCGCCGACGAGGCGGTCCGTTACGGTCGGCTGCGTCGCTGACCGGCTGGCTTCGGCCGGGTGCCCCTGGCCCGGTCGGCCATTTCCCCCCAGAACCGGCTGAGCTGCGATGCGGTCATCTGCTGCCACGGCGCCTGCTGGCGAAGCGGATGCCGCAGCGTCCGGGTCAGCAGCCTCTGCTGCCGCCGGGTGAAGGCCTCACTCATCTCCACCCGCGGCTGCGTCCCCTTGGGCGGGTACGGGCAGAGTTCGAACGCGCAGCCGTCGACGCAGCTGCTGCCCGCCACGATCGGCACGGCAGTGCCGACAGTCAGGCCGGCCTCGAGCGCCTCGCGGTAGTTCGTCATGCACGGCGGCAGGTCACGGCGATTCGAGCGCCGCAGCCTCCGCTCCTGGTCGTTCGGCAGCTCGCCGCGGTCGGCGAGATTGAGCAGCAGGAGCACGTCGGCCACGAGCTGCTGAGCGCTGCTATTGAGGGCCGTCCACCCTGCCGACGGCGGGATCCACAGCCGGTGCCTGCGCAGGATGGTGGTCGAGCTCAGGTTCCGCGAGCCTACGTGCCCCACCACTCCGGCTTCGTCAATCCAGAGGTAGCGCTGCGGCAGCCCCGTCTTGAGCGCCAGCACGGACAGCCGGGCAGCCTCCTGGACGAACGGGTGCGGACCAGTCGCCGCCCGTCCGCCATCCGACCTCGCGCTGTCGGCCCGGTCCTGGCCCGCCACGTCCAGCCAGTGCTGCACGATCGCCTCTGGCTTGGAGCCGTACTTGTCCCACGGCTGCTTCTGTCCGTCGGACAGGCTCAGCAGGCACAGGGCGTGGATCAGGGTGAGCTGACTGAACCAGTACCGCGCGCTCCGCAGCAGTTCCAGCGCCTGCTCGGCGAGGAACATGCGCGCCTCGCCGAGCACGTCCGGCTGAAGCGGCCGCCGGTTGGCGGCGTACTTGAACCCCTGGGCGAGCGCGATCTCGTGCGCGATCGTCAGGTCCTGCTCGCCCGGCAGGCGGCCGTCACGCGCCACGTGCCGCAGCCACTGACAGAGATCGGCCTGCGCGCTCTCGGCCACCTGCCGGTCGGCGGGCGAGCTGCCCTGACCGCCGATCGTTCCGACCAGCATGGGGGCTAGCCACGCGCTCACCAACGCAGCGCGCTGGCTGGCAGGCCTGGCACCGTCCGCAGCCGCCGAGCCGGGAACGCCCGGCGCGCGGCTGAGCCCTGCTCGCCCGACGCGCTCGTCGGCGCACGTGGCGCACGGCGCGAGCAGCTCCGGCAGGAGTGCCTCGTAGGCGGTCCCGCCGCCCGCGCCGATCTCCTGGGCCGCTGCGAGCTGCACCGGGTAGGACCGGTCGCTGCAGCCGATGTCGTACAGCTCCGCGTAGGCCGGGCGTGCCGCCGTGACCTCACCGCTTCGCACCCGCCCATCGATCATCCGGGCCGCCTCACCGAGGCGGTGCACCAGCGCGAGCTTGCTCTCCTCGAGCGTGCGCGAATCCTGTGCGTGAATCCGGGACCACCGCTCGCCGATCTCGGCGGCCACGTCTGCGTGCGCGGGCGAGCCGCTCGCGCAGTCGATCTCGATCGCCGCCGCGTACATGTCGAGGACCTTGTTGTCGTCGCGCTCGGCGGCGGCCGCGCGCAGCGACGCCAGCAGCTCACCTCCGGGCGCGGAGCCGGCCTCCCCTCGCCCCCGGTTCGCCGTTCGCCGCGGCCGGCGGTCTCCCGTGGACCCACGATCAGCCAGCCAGCTTGCCACGCCGGCTCCGCCCGGCGAGTCCGGCGGCCCCGCCGCTCCGCGCGCCCTGGAGTGCAGTACCAGCGCGATCAGGAACTCGCGGCTGGGCCGCGGATAGGCGAGCGCGTCGCGGCTGTATGCGGTGTCGGCGAGCGCCGGGCCGAACAGCCGCGAGCCGAGGTAGGCCTGCATGAGGCTGTGCGGGAAGCGGACCTTCTCCCCGCGCACCTCGACGAGGTTGAGTTGCGCGGCCCACGCGGCCGCCAGCCGCAGGTCGACGTTCCGCACGCCGGGCGCCTGCCCGGTATCGGCGTCGATCTGGTCCAGCCGCCGCTGAACCTCCGCCAGCACCAGCGGGCCCGGGTCGGCCTTGAACGAAACCTCGAGCAGGTCGGCCCGCAGGCCCGCACAGGCGAGCAGGGACATCTGCTCGACAGCAGCCTGTCGCTCCGCGCGATTCAGCGGCACCTCCGGGCGAAGGTGGCCGCTGGTCAGCGCCCGTTCCCAGGTCTCCAGCAGGTTCAGCCGGAGGCTAGCCCGGTCGACACCGCGGGTGTCGACCACGCCAAGCTGCCCGGCCGACGTTGGCTCGAGCAGGCCGTTGACGTGCAGCTCCCGGGTCATCTGCAGGTAGATCGGCGCCTCGATGACGTCAGCGGTCTCCACGATCCAGGCGAGCCGACGCTCGTCCTCGCTCGTCCCGTCGCTGCCGATGTAGGCGAGCGCCGCCTCGTAGCTGAGCGGCTCCAGATCGATGATCGCCGCGTCGGTGCCACGGAGCGGGTGGTGCGGCCGCGACGCGATCACGAGCGGCAGGCGCTGCAGGTGCGCGCGCCTGATGGCCTCGCGGATGATGTTGTCGCGGTCGGCCTCGGCGCTGGTGCCGATCAGCGCCTCTTCCAGGCCGTCAGCGAGCACGATGATCTTCCCGTCCCCCCGCAGCCGCCGCCAGATCGTCTCGCCCTCGGCTGCGGAGATCAGGCCCGCGTTCACCTCGGATTTGAACCGGTCCCGCGCCAGCGCCTCGAAGTCCAGGTCAGTGGCCGCATCACGCAGCCGGATCGGCACCGGGATCGCGTGCTTCTCGGCGAGCATCTCGGTGAGCCGCACCAGCACGGCGGTCTTGCCCGTGCCGACGCCGCCGACGATCACGTGCGGGCGGGGCCTGCGGTCGTGCAGGTCGGTCATTACCGCCATGCACAGCTCGTCGCGGCCGACGACCTGGTCGATAATCGCGCCGGCGGTCGGCACCAGCTCGCGAGAGTCCTGCATGGCCCTGACTCGGTACCTGCTCTGCAAGCCGTAGAGCCGCCACAGCACGAACACCGACGCCAGCGCGACGAGCACGCCGGACGCGAGCAGGTTCGTCACCACGCCGCAGGAGAATCCGAGCGAGGTGCACCTGCGGTCGGGGTCCAGCGCGACGCCCGACGCCCCGCCGCGCACGGCGAACAGGTAGCCAACCCACGCCAGCCAGCCGACGAAGATGAGCACGACAAGACCGGTCACCACGGTCAGGACGCGCACTGGCCGCCGCGACCGCCACGGCGCCGACTCGTCCACGCCGCTGCGGTCACCGCGCCGCGGCCGCAGTCCGCGGCCCGCCAGCGTGACGCGCCGCCCGCCCCGTGCGCCCCCGCCGCGCCCACCGAGCATTGATCCTCCCCAGTCAGCCTTTTGGCTGAAATTACCGGAGGAGAATGGCTAAGGGCGTGCACAAAACACCCCGTTCCCTTTCGTGTCCTGTTTGGAAAAGGGAACGGGGTCGTTATCAGCCAGCGCCGGCCCGCGGATACGCGGTCGTCAGGTGGCCGGCCCGGGTCAGGTTGCGAGCGGCCGGCACAGCGGGCATGCTGCCGGGTCGGCCGGGTCGAAAGTGCCCGCGAGCGGCTCGACGGCGCGGTTATCGCAGAGCGCGCTGTAATCGTCCTGCCCGTGCAGCACAGCGGCATGAATAGTCACTGGCTGCTCCCCCGGCCTGGTCCCACGGAGATACCGGCTGGATTGCGACTGCATTGCCACCTCGACCTCTGCGAACGAGGCTTGTCACATACCCGTGATGGGGGTGCCGAACCCGTCTGTGGTGTTGGCCGCAAGCGGGCCGCGCCGGGATTCACGGTCGTGTCGACGTATCGGCTGGGGAGGGGTCGAGGTCGGCTAGCTGCTCCGGCGGCAGCGCCTACGGGGTGACGGGCTGGCAGGCGTCGACTGCGCGGGACGACAGCTACGGATCGTCTCTGCGGCGAGTCACGACGGCTGCGGAGCTTGCTAGACCTGGTGGCTCCAGCGCGGGCCGACCGACAGCCACGCGGTCTCCCAGCTCGCGATGCGCCGCCGCTCCAGCAGCCACTTGGCGAGCCCCGCCGCGATGGCGATCACCACCGCTAGCGCGGCGATCGCGAGCAGGATTCCGGTGCCGATGGCGCCGCTGAGCTCGGACGCGGTCATCGCCGGGGCACGCACGTGCCCGGCCCGGTCGAGCCACACCGTCTGGGTGCTGCCAGCGCGGGAGTCCGCGGGCACCGGGATGTTCCCGGTGTAGTTGCGTCCCCCGACGGTCCAGCGGGCCGGCGCCCGCACGGTCCACGTGTTCCCGCCGTTGTCGGAGAACTCCGGTCCCGGTGCCGCCCGCAGCAGGACCGCCGACACCGGGTGCCACGACTGCTGCACGTGCTGTGCGGCAGCGTTGTCTGCCCGCACCCCCATGGCGGCGAGCCCCGCTACGAGCGGGCTCAGGGCCAGGAATACGACGAAGGCGGCCGGCACGAGCCATGCCTCGAGGACGTCCGAGCGGCGGCGCAGCGGGTTGGGGCCCCGGCCTAGCCGACGGGCGAGCTTCATCCACGTCGTTGTGGGCATTGCCATCATGGCTACTCCAGCTGTGGCCCGGCAGCATCGTTGCCGTCGGGTCCCAGGGGAATGTCCCCCTGCCTAATCGGCGTATTCCTGAGCCATTGATCGCACCGCTTTACGAAGGCTGTCAAGAATTTCGTCCGGAATGTGAAATTCACTGGAACTATGTCTGCGCTGCTAGACACATGTCTGAGAAGTTGGACGACCGTCTGATAAATTAGACAGCGTGGACATGGGCAGCCCGCTTGCTGACGTCATCCCCGGCGCGCGCGGACAGCTGCTGGCCACGCTCGTTCAGCTCGAGGCGCCGGTCACGGTCCGCGCACTCGCCCGGCACGCCGGAGTCGCGCCGCAGACGGCGCTGACAGTGGTCAACGAGCTTGCCGCTATCGGACTCGTGTCGTCCCAGCGCGCCGGGCAGGCGCAGCTGGTGTCTCTGAACCGGTCGCACACACTGGTGCCGCCGCTCGTCGCGCTGACCCGTTCCCGGGAACGACTGATCGAGTTGCTGCGCAGCGAGTTGTCCGCGTGGCCAGGACTCGCCGGCGCGTGGCTGTTCGGACCGGTGGCCCGCGGCGGCGGGGATCGCGGATCGGTTGTCGACCTGCTGCTGGTGGCGTCGACGACCACCGAGACGCCCGCGTGGCAAGACGCGACGAACCGCCTGGTGCGTCAGGTGCAGGACTGGACAGGAAACCGGGTTCAACTCGTCGAGCACTCCCGCGGGTCCTTCGCGCTGGCGATCCGGGGCGGGAGCCAGCTGATCGCCGCGATCCGTGAGGAGGGCGTCCCGCTGACGCAGGGCAGTCAGAGCCTGCTGCGGATGTCCGGGTGAGATCCCCTTAGCCAGCGACCGCCGCATGGCCTCCGGTCAGCGCTACCGCGCTCCGACCTGCTGTTGAGGCTGGTCGTCGAGGGCGATAGCCCGCCGCAGGAACTCCGCGGCCTCGGCGCGCGGTGCTGCTTGCCGGTAGCGCGCAAAAAACTGTGGTATTGACCGTGATGCGCAGCGGGCAGCTGTGGAGGAAGATCGGACTCGGCGGGCTGACTCGCGGA
This sequence comes from uncultured Actinomycetota bacterium, assembly GCA_963718765.1. Classification (GTDB taxonomy): domain Bacteria; phylum Actinomycetota; class Actinomycetes; order Streptosporangiales; family Streptosporangiaceae; genus JAJYUU01. The sequence continues at coordinate 42,005 of CAVQZV010000008.1, read as the reverse complement.
GCGTATCCTCCCGGGACGGCCGCTGCGGAGACCGCCATCCGGGTGGGGAGCTGGCGTTCTCTCTGAATAGGGGGAGCCGGCGCGGCGGAGGGGGAGCCGCGCCGGCGCATGTCTGCTCCTGGCAGCGGCCTTCTCGTGACAGCTCGCAACCGACCTCCGTCGCCGTGTCGGCGGCCGATTCCGTCCGGCAGCGTCTACGGCACACGTCCCTGATGCGTGGCTGGCCGTCTGCTACCCCTGGAGGGGTAGCAGACATCCATCCACGCGGGAACGGTCGCGGCGCCGTGTCTGCCGTCTAGCCGTCCTGCCGCGGCGCCGATTCGATGGTGTCCGCGACGGCGTGCGCCAGGGTCCGGTACTGCTCGCGGGTCAGCTCACCTCGGTCGTACGCCTCGACGACCTCGTCGAACGAGCCGGGCACGTCGGCGTCGACATCCTGCTGCGCCGCCATCTCGGCGTAGGTGCGCGGCACGGGACGTCGCGCGGCAACCCAGGGCCGGCGGCGGAATCGCTCGGCCACCTCGTCGACGGTCAGGCGGCCCGCCTGAAGAGCGGCAATAAGCTCAGCAACGTCACTGGTACTCATCCGGCTGCTCTCCGTATCGCGGCAGGACCCCGGCTGCCAGCTGCCACGAGCCTGGCCGGGCTGCCATCGGCCGAGTTGTCGAAGCGGCTCCAGGCGTTGCAGAGATCCTTGACCCGCTCGAAGTTTGCCCGGTTAACACTGCCCCAGTTCTTGTCAGCGTGAGCGAGGATCATTTCCCTGAACACAAACCGGCCGCCTAGCCCGGTGCCCGCCTGGAAATCGTCGTGCCCCTGGCGATGCCGGGCATCCGCCCGGCCGAGACTGACCGCGATCGGAATGTCGACGAAAACCGCGTCGATCTGCGTGTAGCCGTGGGCGCGAAGCGCAGCGATGCGATCGGTGCACGTTCCGTTCCTGGACATGGTCATGTCCCAGACGATGTTCTTGCCCTCGGCCTGCGCGCGATGGGCGAGGCGCTTGGCGATGTGAGATGCCTCCTCGTGCGCGAGCATCGACGACTCCATCGGGCTAAGGCCGCGGACCTGCGGCAGCAGCCTGCCACGCGCCATCTCCTCCTTGATGAGGTCCGGGTTGATCACCAGGTAGCCGGACAGGTCGAGGCCCGCGTGCTCGGTCAGGACCGTGGTCTTGCCCGCGCCCGGCAGACCGCCAGCCAGAACCGCGCGGTGCTCCCCCGGCACTGAGGCCGACTTCGCGTAGAGGCGGTCAATCAGCGCGTCGTGCCGGGCATCGCGCTCGTCTGACCAGATCTCGTGCTTGCGGTCGACGGTGTACAGGACCCTGGTGTCGATGCCGGTGGCGGCGGCGTCCGCAGCCGGGTCCTGACGTCGGCGACATGCGCCGCGTGTTCCTTGTCGGTCAACCGCCTGGCTTCGCGCGGCCCGTCAGACGGGCGTCCGGGCCTGGACGGATGGCCGTCGGGCAGGCGTGCCAGCCGGTCCGCTAACTCGGGTGTGCTGTCGAGCGTGCTGGCGTCGGCATTGGTCCTCAGGTCCAAGGGGCGCACGGCATCGCACGCTAAGGGATGGTGAGCACGCTCGGTCGTCCCTCTCTCGTACCTGGTGGGCGTAGCAGTCGCGAGGAAACGCCTGCGCAAGGCGCCTGCAACAGAAGGCCGGGCCGACGGCCGGGCGGTCAACGAGTTTGAGGAGATCATCGAGCGGGGCCTCGATCGCCTGCCGCATGTTGGACTTTGGCTTGATCCCAGTGGCCTTGATCCACAAGGTGTGGTGGATCTCCTGCTAGACCGCCGGGCTGAAGTTGCCCGGATGGTAGGCGCTTAGTAAGTACGGCGCCACGGCCGGCGAAAGGGGGAACGGCCGTGACGCCGCACGCGGTGGACGCCGTACGCCGGCCAATGGCGCACGGCATCGGCATTTAGTTGATCTTTATGCGATGGGTCTTCGACCGCTCCGGACGCGGCTCGTCCCGACGCGCAGGGGCCGAGGCACGCTTCACCGGTACCAGATCTGCCACCGCTCCCACCTCGCAGCCAGTTCCGGGCGATCCATCCGCGGCCGCGAGGTACCCGCGCGCATCAACGGCAAACGGCCCCGTTCCCTTAATTCTGGAGAGCAAGCGATCTCACTGTGCGCCTGCCCACGGCCCGACGCCCCCAACGCGGTCCACCGTGATGCGGGTGACGTAACCGGGCGGGGGATTGTCCATCGGCGGGAACCGCACGTCCGGCCCGAGGTAGGTGTGCGCGAGCCGCTGGAGCAGTTCGGGCGCGCCGCCTTCGGTCACGCGGGCGGTGCCGTAGATGACGAGATACTCGGCGAGCCCGGCGTTGCTGATGGTGCCGGCTTCGAGCGACAGGGCGACGCGGCTGTCACGGCGGATGTTGCGCAGCTTGCGATGATCAGGCAGATGTGCCGCGACGATCTCGTCGCCGTCGAGGCCGACCCAGATCACTGTCACCTGGGGACTGCCATCCGGGTTCAGGGTCACGAGGTGAGCCAGGGCGGCGGACTCCAGCACGGCTCTGGCGCTTTCCGGCAGCGATGCCATGAGCCGACGCTAACGCAGGCGCGTGTTCGGCGCTGCACGACCGCGGCGGTATTGACTGACGCACGATTCGTCGTGTGATCCCGGTCATCGGGGCAATCGCGCAGGCCAGGGTGACTTCCCTGCGGGCCTGGAGCGACGAAGGCATCCAGCACCAGACCGTGAGCTACCAGTTCGCGGTGGGCGGTGACTACTACTCCTCGTCCGCCAATGTGCCGCTGAGCGGCAAGGGCTTCGCCACCGGTGACCAGTTCTCCGTCATCTACCTGCCGTCACGCCCGGACAAGTCCCAGCCCGTCTCCGGCGGAGCCGCGACGTCCACCGGGCTCACCGCCTTCGTCATGCTGTGCATGGTCGCCTTCATGGTGTGGATGCTGTGGCTGCTGAACCTGCCGCACCCCTGACCGCGCGACTTGATTATAGCATCTAATGCATATACCATCAGATGCATGTCGCGGCTGTATGCGGTCGAGGTCGAGCCTGAGGTTCGGTCCTGGCTGGAGGGCCTCAGCGACAGAGACTTCGGCCGTACCGACTTCCTCGTCGGCCTGCTCGCCGAGAAAGCCGAGACCCTCGGTGAGCCGTACACCCGGCACCTGGGCGGAGAAGTCCGCGAATTGCGATTCCACCTCCTGGCCCACCAGCCCCGCATCACGTACTGGCTGGCTCCAGGGCGACGGACCGCGGGCGGATCGCCCGTGCCTTACGAGCGCAGAGGACCTGCCAAGCCGAGCACGGGCCCGCACACGACACCTTCGACCGGGAGGCATCCTGCCATGAAGAGCGGACACACCTCCTATGAGGAACTCGCCGACCAACGTCGCGGCAGCGACGAATACCGCCACGGCAGAGCCGAGGCTGAGCGTGCCCATCTGCTAGGCCGGGCCGTCCGGGAGCGGCGCCTATCGCTCGGCCTGTCCCAGGTCGAAGTCGCCGCTCGGGCTGGCATGACGCAGCCTGCCCTATCCCGCCTCGAAGCCGGAGGCGTCATCCCGACCATCCCCCTCCTCGACCGCATCTCGGCCGCACTAGACGCCGACCTCATCGTCGAGCTCGCCCCGCATGCCGCCTAGTCCTAGCCTGCAGACTGGACGCCGCCAGGCTGCGCCGCGACGGCTAAGTGTCCGCGAAGACTTTTGCGCACCAGGGCGTATCAAAGTCTTCGCATTAGCGCGGAGTCTCCGCGATAAGAGGGTCGCTGAGCGGCTGACTCCGAGAGGCGTCAGCTGGCGCGCTTGTAGGCGCGCACCGCAAGCGGCAGGAACACGATGAAGATGCCAGCCAGCCAGGCGATGCTCTTCCACAGGTTGGCCTCTATGGGTCCGCCCAGAGCCAGCGCTCGCATCGTGTCGATGACAAAAGTCACCGGCTGGTTGTTCGCGAACGCCTGCAGCCAGCCCGGCATCGACTGGATTGGCACGAACGCCGAGCTCAGGAACGTCAGCGGGAACAGCCAGATCAGCCCGAACGCCTGCACCGACTCCTCGTCCTTGATTGCGAGCCCAGTGAAGGCCGAGATGACGCAGAACGCCAGTCCGAAGACGACCGCGAGCAGCACCATGAGGATCGCGGGCACGGCGCCGTTCTCGAACCGGAAGCCGACCGCGTACCCGACGCCGACCAGGATCAGGATCGTGATCGCCAGCCGCAGGGTGTCGGCGGTCAGCCGCCCGGTCAGTACAGCCGAGCGCGCCATGGGCATCGATCGCAGCCGGTCGATCACGCCCTTCTGCAGCTCCTGGGCGAGAGCGATCGCGGTGCCGAAGCAGGCAAAGGCCGCCGACTGCCCGATGATCCCCGGCATCAGGAAGTTCTTGTAGCCGCCTGGCACGTTCACATGGATTGCGCCGCCGAACACATAGCGGAACATCAGCACGAACATCACCGGCTGGATCACCGTGAAGACGAGATAAGCCGGGACACGGAACCAGACCAGCAGGTTCCGCTTGGTGAGCTGCAGCGTGTCACTAACCGCCCAGCGAGTCCGGACGGAGAGGCCCGGGTCGCCCAGCGGAGCTACCGTGGTTGCCGTAGCGGCGGTCATGACGCCCTCCTTGAAACAACAGCGTCCGACTCGGTCCGGTCGCCGCGCGAGCCGTCGCCGCCAGGCCCATTCCGGCCACCCGGGCTGTCCCCATCGGGACTCCCGCCACGCCCGCCCCGGCCGCGCCCGCGGCCGCGTCGCTTCGAAGCGCCCGCGCCTTGGCCTTCTTCCTCGGCCGCGTGGCCGGTCAGCGCCAGGAACACGTCGTCCAGGGACGGCCGACGCAGCGCCAGTCCGTGCGTGCGCACCCCGACCGCATCCAGGCCGCGTACCGCGTCGATGAGCGCGTCGGAGCCGCGCCCGCCGACTCCCACGTTGACCACCCCGGTCTCCTTGTCTACGTGCGGCTCGCCCTCGCCCACGCGAGCAACCGCAGCAGCCGCCTCACTGATCTGCGACCGGTCCGGCACGGTGAACTCGAGCACGTCCCCGCCGACCCGGCTCTTCAGCTCCTCGGCGGTCCCGGCTGCGATGACGAGGCCGTGGTCGATCACCACGATCTCGTCGGCCAGCTCGTCAGCCTCGTCCAGGTACTGCGTCGTCAGCAGCAGCGTCGTTCCGCCTTCTACCAGCGAACGGATGATGTCCCACATCCCGAGCCGGGACCGCGGGTCCAAGCCGGTGGTCGGCTCGTCGAGGAACAGCACCTTCGGCTCACCCACCAGGCTCGCCGCGAGGTCGAGGCGGCGCTGCATGCCACCGGAATAGGTCTTGGCCGTCCGGCCCGCAGCGTCCACGAGCTCGAACCGCTCCAGCAGTTCCTCCGCGCGGGAACGTGCCCGCGCCTTGCTCAGGTGGTGGAGCCGGCCGATGATCTCCAGGTTTTCCCGGCCGGTGAGCTCCTCCTGGATCGCCGCCGACTGCCCCGACAGCCCGATCAGCCTGCGCACCGCGGCGGCGTCCCTGACGACGTCACGGCCCTCGACCAGTGCACGGCCGCGGTCCGGCTGCAGCAGTGTGGTAAGGATCCGGACGGCCGTCGTCTTGCCGGCCCCGTTCGGGCCGAGCACGCCGAGCACTGTCCCCCGTGGCACCGCGAGATCGATGCCCCGCAGCGCTTGCACCTCACCAAACGATTTCGTCAGGCCCTCTACCCAGATGGCCGCGTCTGAACTGAACTCCGTCACCCCGTACCCTCCCGAAGACTCCGCCTCATGAACCTACCGGTAGCGCCACGGCCGAGGTCAAACCAGTTACCTGGATGTCCGCGCGGGCTGGTCTCGGCATAACAATAAGTAATATCGCGAGTCTCAGTCAAGCTATATCGCGTTATACCAAGGGAACGGGGCCGCTGCTGCCGGTCACCTCTTCCTTCTTGCTCAGGGCCCCTGTCTGCAGAGCGCCCGGCCCGGGCTGCATCACCGTGGCGGCTTGCCTTTCAGCGTCGGGGCTATCCCCGTTGTTCCCTCCGTCGCGACCAGTGCGCCTCGGAATTCGCCGCCTCTAGAGTCGGCCGGTGGACGGGTGATGCTCTACCCGCTACTCATTGACCGGCCCTGGAAGAAGTACAAGGCCGCGGTCCGCACGCGGGTATGACCCGCGAGCTGACGCAGCGAGCGCTCGATGTCTGTGGCGGGAAGCGCTCAGATCAAGCTCACCCTCCCGTGGCGCTGAAGGCCTATGGATGTGGGGTCGTGGTGCGCGGCAGGCTAGAGATATGGACAAGGTGAGAGTCTCGCCTGCTGACGCGATCAGCGACCTTCCCGACGGCGCGTCTATCGCGGTCTCGGGCTTCGGGCCGAGCGCCGGTGCGCCTTTCAGCCTGCTCGCCGCGCTGGACGAACGCGGCACGAACGATCTCTGCTTCGTCGGCAACACGATCCCGCCTGGTGCCCAGACTCTGGTCGAGACCGGACGAGTGCGGCACCTGATCGTCTCCTTCACGGCGAGAGCGGGCGGGTCGTCGCCAGCGGAAGAGCGGATGCGACGAGGCGAGATGACCTTCGAACTGGTCCCGCAAGGCACGCTGGTGGAGCGCCTGCGGGCCGCAGGCGCCGGCCTCGCCGCCATCTACACGCCGACGGGCCTGGACACGCCGATCGCCGACGGCAAGGAAGTGCGCTACTTCGACGGCAAGCCCTACCTGCTGGAGACGGCGATCCACGTCGACTACGCGTTCATCGCGGGCCACCGCGCCGACCGCCTCGGCAACGTCGAGTTCCGCGGCGCGAACGAGCACTTCGCGCCTAGCTTCGCCAAGGCGGCACGCGTCGCCGTCGTGGAAGTCGACGAGATCGTCGAACCCGGAGAGATCCCCCCGGAACGGATCGGCCTGCCCGGCATTTTCGTCTCCCGAGTCGTCGAGAAGACCGTGACCAGCAACCTGCCCAAGCACGGTCCGGCGCGCCGCGACCACGACGTGCCCCGCACCTACAACGGCAAGCCGGCCTGGACGCGCCCGCAAATGGCCGAGCTGGCCGCGTCGCTCCTGCCCGAAGGCTCCTACGTCAACCTCGGACTCGGCATACCGAGTTACGTGTCCTCGTACGCCCGTGACCGGAACCTCATCCTGCACGGGGAGAACGGCATCCTCGGATACGGCGAGATCGTGCCCGACGACCAGACGTACCCGGACGTCTTCAACGCGAGCGGGTATCCGGTCACCCCTAGTCCCGGCATCTCCTACTTCGACAGCGTCACCGCCTTCGAGATGGTGCGGGGCGGCCGCGTCGACGCCGTCGTTCTCGGCGCCTACCAGGTCGACGCCGAGGGCAGCTTCGCCAACTGGCAGACCGATGGCATGGTCGGCGGCGGGATCGGCGGCGCGATGGACCTGGTCGCTTCGGGCCGCACCGTCGTGGTGATGATGGAGCACCGCGACAGCAAGGACCGGCCGAAAGTCGTGCAGCGCTGCAGCTACGCGCTCACCGGGAAAGCCTGCGTCGACATCCTGGTGACCGACGTGGCCCTGTTCCGCCGCAGAAACGGAACGCTGGTGGTGGAGCAGGTTGCGCCCGGCTTCACGACGGAAGAGGTCCTCGCACTGACCGACCTGGATCCGACGGCTGCTGGGGCGATGGCCTCGCGGGAGTAGTCTCGCGGGTCAAGAACTACTCATCGGCGCTCCGCGCCAGCTCGGTGCGGGCACTGGTCATGGCCAGCTCGATGAGGTGCGTGCGGGATGGCTTGTGCATATGCCGGAGCCTCAGGATCGCGAACCCGTCCAGCATGGCCGTGAAGCGGATGGTGAAGTCGTCGATGGCGGTAGCGGGTGCGAACACCCCCTCCTCGACTCCGCCGGCAACGATGGCGGCGAGAGTTTCGCGCCAGGGGGCAAACAGATCTTCCAGGAACTGGCTCACCTGCCGGTTGTGCGGTGCGCGGGCCCACGCCTCAAACCAGAGGATCCAGCTAGGATCGGCCGGGCTCGCGGGCAGGTAGACGCCGATGAACCGCTCTAGCTGGCGCCACGCTCCCCTTATCTTGGCCACAGCGGCGCGGGCCTGAATGAGGTCCAGATTGTCCTGCCAGGCCAGGGTTTCTAGCAGGATGTGCTCTTTGCTGGTGAAGTAATACATCACCTGACCGGAACTCATGCTGGCACGCCTGGCTATCTCCGCAACCCGTACCTGGTCGATGCCGACGTCGGTGATCAACTCCAGGGCGGCCTGCAGGATGCGGTCGCGGCTGCGCTGCCCGTCCTCAGTGCTCGCTGGCCCGCGGCGACGCTCTGCTGGCGCAGTAATGCGTGGTGCGTCGTCTCTCGTGGGCATGCGCAGCGTGCTCCGTACTGGTTCGGTGCGGCGAAGGCCGGGTATCGCCTGACTAACAGTCTAGAGCAACGCTCTAGAAAAGTGCTTTACCATGGCTTTGCCTTCCGGTAGGCTGGCCATTACCTAACAGGAATGTACGGCGCAACTGCCGTCCTCGCGTGGTGTGAGAACGATGAGCACACTCATTCGCACCGACGAAGTGCCTGCAGCCGACCTCGTCGACTTCTTCCGGCAGATGACGGCCACGACGTGGGTGCCGATGGAGTGCGGTCCCTTCCTCGGGGACTACCGGGGGGTGTTCCGCGCCAGCGGTCTGGGCGCGATGCAGGTGGTCGTCATGGACATCATGCCCATCACCGTCTGCCGCACCCCGCAGCTGATCTCGCAGGCCGACCCCGACTGCTCAAGCTGGCCCTGGTGTGCGGCGGCAACACCTGCGTGGTCGCCAGGACGGCCGGCAGGCCACAGCTCTCGGCGGGCGAATTTGCCATCTACGACACCCGGCGCCCGTACGAGGTGCGCGTGCGGCGCCGACGGCGACCCGTCGGTGCAGATGATGACCTTCATGTTCCCGCCATCTCTGTTACCGCTGCCCCGCAGCGCGCTCGGCAGCTGGCCGCCATGCGATTCCGGGCCAGCGCTGGCCTCGGCGACCTGACCTCCCAGTTCCTCCTTCAGCTGGCCCGCAACGTCGATCACTACAGCCCGGCCGAGGCGGCGCGGCTCTCCACCGCCGCGCTGGAGGTGCTGGCTACCCGGCTGGCGCGCGAACAGGATGTCCGTGACGTGGGGCACGCCAAGAGGCACGCAGGCATGCCCTGCTCACCACGGTTCAGGCCTTCATCCAGCAGCATCTCGGTGATCCAGGCCTGACGCCGAGTCGTCATCGCCGCTGCCCATCACATCTCGCTGCGCTCCCTGCATCAGCTCTTTCACGACGAGGGACTGACCGTCGCGGGCTGGATCCGGCAGCGCCGGCTGGAGTCCTGCCGCCAGGATCTTTCCGATCCGGCGCTGGCCGCCCGCCCGGTCGCGGCCATCGCGGCCAGGTGGGGCTTCTCGAGCGCCGGCGATTTCAGCCGGGCCTTCCGTGCCGTGCACGGATTGCCTCCTGCGGAGTACCGCATTCTGCGCGCAGTGTGAAGGTTCCTGCGCGCTAGCCCAACGACAACGCGTCCCGTTCCGTCAATGCTTGCCGGGTACGGCGAACTGACGCATGACAACAAGGGGGGATTCGGCGGTGCCTACCACCGAGACCACGCGGCCCCAGGCACCTTACGCGCTGGGGCACACGCCAGAAGAGTACGAGCGGCTGCGGCTGCAGGCCCGCGGCTGGGAGGTCGCAACCGGACGGCTGCTGGACGAGATCGGCCTCGGACCGGGCGATAGCTGCCTGGACGCCGGGTGCGGGCCGGGCGAGACGATGCGCGCGATGGCAGACCGGGTCGGGCCCGCCGGCCGCGTGCTGGGCATCGACGCCGACCCCGCGCTCGGGGCGATGACGCAGAAGATGCTGCACGACGCGGGGCACCGGCAGTGCGCCTTCGAAACACATGACCTGAGCTCTGACGAGCCAATCCCCGGCGGCCCGTTCGACCTGTGTACGCGCGGCTGGTGCTGTTCCACCTGCCCGGTCGCGTCGACGCGCTGGCACGGCTGTGGGATGCGGTCGCCCCCGGCGGCCACTTGCTCGTGCAGGACTACGACCTGTATGCGGTCAAGACGACGCCCAAGGCGGACTGGGCAGACGACGTGCTGGACTACTTTGTCGACGCGTTCGGCGTAGCGGGCGCGGATGCGTCGACGGGCGCCCGGCTGCCTCTGTTGTTCGAGCAAGCTGGCATCGGCACTCCCGACGGCACCGACGTGGCCGGCCACATCGAGCCGCTCGCAAAGGGACGCCATTATCTCGAGGCAGCCTTCCGCGGCGTTCTGCCGACGGCCCTGAAGTACGGCGTCACCACCGAGGACCGAGCCGCCGCGCTGCTAGCCGCGATCGAACGCGACGCCACCCGTTTCCCCGACCGGCCGTTTCTCTGGCCGCTGATGATCGGCGCCTGGAAGCGCAAGGAGCTGGCATGACTGCGGTGATGCTGCACCCGCGGCCGGCGCAGGCAAGGGGACGGCGATGCCCGTGAGTCCCGGTCCGCTGGACGTGCAGGCGATTCGCAGCCACTTCGCATTCCCCCAGCTCTGCAGGATCGTCACGAACAACGCGGCGAGCACGCAGCCGCCGCGGGAACTGGTGGCCCTCTACCGGGCCCTCACTCTCGGCTACGAGAACGTCCACCGCGGCCAGTCCTCGGCCTCGGTGCGGATGACCGGTCTGTTCGAGCAGTCGTACGACACGATCGCGCAGTTCATCGGCGCTCCGGGCCGCGCCAGCATCGCGCTGTACCGGAACACGACCGAGGCCATCAACGCCGTCATGTACTCGCTGCTCACCGAGTTCCGGGACGGCGACAACGTGGTCACGACGCTCATGGAGCACAACTCCAACTACGTCCCGTGGCACGCGATGTGCCGCGAGATCCTGCCGCGGCTCGGCCGGCGAGTGGAATGCCGGCTGGCGCGGTTCGATCCCGACACCGGCGAGCTGGACCTTGAGCACCTGTCGTCGCTGATCGACGCGCGTACCAAGCTGGTCTGCTGCACCGGCGCGTCGAACTTCCTGGGCACGCGGCCGCCGCTGGCAGCGGTGCGAGCGCTGGCCGACGCGAGCGGCTACTCGCAGCCCAGCGGTGAGCGGCGCTCCTACCTGCTGATCGATGCCGCTCAGCTCGTGCCGGGGTCGTTCGTGGACGTGCAGGCCATGGACGCTGACTACCTGGCGTTTTCCTTTCACAAGCTGCTCGCGCCGTTCGGGGTGGGCGTGCTGTACGCCAAAGAGCACTTGCTCGCTTCGTCGCTGCCGTTCCTGTACGGCGGTGACATGATCGCCGAGGGACGAGTGTTCCCGGACTCGGTCGAGTACAACGCGCTGCCCTGGAAATACGCTGCCGGAACGCCCAACATCCTCGGCGCGATCGTGTCCGCGCAGGCGCTGCGCATGCTGCTGGACCTGGCCCTCAGTCCCACCCGGCCGGTCTACTTCGGTACCTCGAAGCCATTCAGCCGCGCCGTCGTCCAGGCCGCCATGGCCCGCGTCTCCGACTGGAATACGCAGCTTGCGAAGAGAGCACTGGACGGGCTGGCCGGCACTCCGGGGCTGACCATCTACGGTCCGCGCGATGCGGCACGGCGTACCTCGCTGGTCGCGTTCAACCTCACCGGCCGCGATCCTGTCGCGGTCGCCGAGGCCCTGAACCGGGTCCACGTCGAAGCTCGCGCCGGTTGCCACTGCGCCACGCTCGCGCATCACGCACTCGGGCTGAACCCGCCGGCGAGCTGCCGGCTGAGCTTCTACCTCTACAACACCCTGGACGAGGTTGACGCGGCGGTGGCAGCGGTGGCAGCCGCTGGTGCCGACGGTGCGCACGCGGCGCGGTGGTATCGGTTCCGCCACCGAGATCTGGCCGCCCAAGCGCGCGCCCGTCGCGGCGCTCCCGTCGTGACCTCGCGAATGACTCTGTATCTGCCGCCGAGGGGGAAACATGCCGTTACTCATTCCGTGTCCCGACTGCGATGCCCCGGCCGAGATCATCGAACGCTTCCGCCTGCCGAGCACGGACGGCCCAGTTGAGCTCATCGTGGTGCAGTGCGTCACCGGCCACTACTTCCGGATGGCGGCAGATCGCCTGGCCTCCTGTGCGATGGTCGGCGACCACCCGGTGCACGTTGGCGGCAAGAGAGCGGAAACGCCCATCAAAGTGCCCATGCACGGCCGCGATGAGCGGCCGCAGGGTTGACTGGTTCACCAACGCGCGGGTCGGGCACGCTCAGGCGCGCGGCATCAGCGGTGAGGTCATCCAGCTGGCTGTGCGAGTCACGCTCGGCGGCTACCTCATCCAGAAACTCGCCGGCCTCTGAATCGCCATAGTGGTCTGGTCAATCCTGCTCGTAGGCCAACCCAATGCCGAGACCTAGACGTTCGTCGGTGGCTCTTTCATCTGAGCTGCAGACGCTTCTCCAGCGCAGTCGCCAGGCGCTGCAGCGTCATCTCGGTCGGGTTGCCGGCACCGTGCTCGATCCGGCTGATATCTGCCTGGCGAACCCCCGACCGTTCCGACAGCTCACGCTGAGACAGACCAAGGGCGACACGCGCATCGCGGAACTGCAGGCCAAGTTCTATCGCCGCTTCGAACCGGCTGCGCAGCTCAGCCTCGCCGACCGTTTCAGTCTCTTCACGCTCGGCCAGCCAGTCGTCAAATCGTGTCCCCACTGCCAGCCCCTTCAACGAAAGCCTTGCCGTGTGCTGTAGTACGTCGCTGATGACTCTATACGCTTTACCGTATCACTGTCGACCGAGGAATCCGTAGCTGGTTGTCACTACGCTCCCGCCCGCCGCTGCGACTCTCGCCACGCGCGGAGCAGCTTGCGTGCCCTCGCGATCTCCCGCTGCTGCCGCCGCTCACTGACATCGCGTGCTTTGTCGTATCCGCTCAGCAACAGAAGGATGCGGCGCCCGGCAGTACAGAAGAAAACCCGTAGCATGATCGCCTCGGGCGCCCGGCCAACGTCCTCGGGCGGCAGACCCTCTAGCTTGTGCCTAATATCAGACGCGGTCCAGCGGACCCGGAACTCATAGAGCCCCTCACCGAGCGCCTTGCCGTACTCGCTTTCCATGACGTCCAGACCCCGGCGGGCGAGCACAAGCCGGACTCCGGCGACGAAGGCTGCTCGCTTCTGCGGCGATAGCCTGTCAGCCCATTCCCGACAAGGCTCGCGCCCGTGATCGTCCGCATAGAACTCGATATGCCACCCACCGTCATCGACCACGGTCGTCGAACGTACAAGTCATAGCTACAGACCGCTGACTCGTGGATTCTGCTGTGGATAACTAGCTCTTCGAGCTTGAGGGGCTGGCGGAACGCTTGGGTCAGCCCCGCTCTGGATCAGCCCGGCGCAGTTCGACGCCGCGCTCAGTCCGCACCGCCCTGGCCAGGGTGCCGGGCGGGAGCGCGTCAATCAGGTCGGGTGGAAGCTGTACTGAGCCGTCGCGGCCCACCACGAGGTAATCCTCTCCTGCATGACCTTCCGCACCGACCTTGCCGTCGCGGATCGTGACCGTGCGGCCGAATACCTCGCCGACCGTCTGATCGTGGGTCACCACGATCACGGTGGTGCCAAGGTCCTCGTTAGCTGCCAGGAGCAGTCCGGTCACGAGCGAGGCAGAATGGCGGTCTAGCTGGCTCGTCGGCTCGTCGGCGAGCAATAGCCGAGGGCCGTTCGCCAGCGCCACCGCGACTGCGAGTCGCTGCTGCTCACCGCCGGATAGACGGCCTGCCGGGCGGGCGGCGAGCTGAGCAAGCCCAACGGCCTCGAGCAGACCGATCGCCCTGCGGCGCTTCATGGCCCTGGTCCGCCGCGTCGAAGCCTGAGCGAACAGCACGTTTCCCAGCGCGTTCTCGTAGGGCAGCAGGTTGCGGCCCGGGTTCTGCATCACCATGCCGACTTCGCGCAGCCGGAGATTCGTGGCGTCGGCAGGCGTGAGGTCAGCGACCTTCCTGCCACAGACCTCTACCGTGCCTGCCGTCGGGCGAAGAAGACCGGCCAGCAGCCACAGCAGGGTCGATTTGCCCGCGCCCGACGGTCCAAGCAGGGCGACAGTCTCGCCTTCTGCAACTGTCAGGTCGACCCCGCGTAGCGCTGTGACCTGCTGGCCCTCGACGCCGTAGATCTGGATGAGGTTATCGCAGCGCACGATCAAGCCGGGCTCGCTGTTCGTCTTCACGGCCTCAGTCACCGCTATCACGCCGCTGCTCATCGTTTTAGGTGCCCGCTCAGCCAGGCCAGCACCGGCCCGCGTTCGCTGAGAACATGCGCTCGACCGGACGCGAATGCCACCCACGATTCAGTCGGGGTAACGAGAGATTGGTGGCGGGACAGGAACTGGAACGCACCGCACAGCACAGCCGAATTGTCGGGCGCCCAGAGGCACTGGTCGGGAAAATACTTCTTCGGGAACGGGGTCCTCGTCATCGCCTTCGTACCGATCTTCCACTGCACGAGGTCAAGGCCAGACGCGCTAGCGCTGACGAACGCGAGCGAGGTACCGGCGGGTGACCAGCTCATCGGCGTGGATCCGCCGCCCGTGATCGGCGCTGCGCCCAGAACCTGGCCCGATCGGCCGAGCACCACGATGCCAGATGGGCTTTGCGCCTTGTTTTCAGCGGCGACCTCCACCGCGACCATCGTCCCCTGCGGGTTCACCTCTGGCTGCAGCGTGACCGCTATTCCCGGCGCGAAGCCGAGCGCAGCGGTAAGCGCGGCCGAACTCGCGAGAGTCTGGGTTGAAACTCCCGCATCCGCCAGCACGAGCTTGCTATCCGGCCCCTGCAGATCCGAGGTAGCCGGCGGGATGCCTGACGCGGGCACCGAGAGGAACGCGCCGGCCTGCTGAGGATCGCCCGCAGCGTCGTCGCCGACACCGAGATCTATCGTGGCGCCCGTCTGCACCGACTGCAGCGTCGCGTCCCCGTTCCCCGAGTACCCGAAGGACTCCGCGGGGGGCAGCAGGAGCACATAGCTGTCGTGATCACTCCACGGGTAGCTGGCCGTAATGTTGGGGGAAAAGCTGAGCTGGTTCGGAACTGTGGCCAGAGTGAACTCGGAGGTCAGCGAGAGCACCTTGCTGGTGCCCGGATCGACGAGGAACTTGTCATCCGGGGAGACCGCCAGACTCCCCGCAAACTCACCAGCACCCTTGAGCACGTCTACTTTGCCGGTGCGCAAGTCGGTCAGCGAGAGCTCGCCGCTGCTGGTTTGGGCTAGCACGATGCCGTTGAAGTCACTGGTGCGGCTGACTGCCGGCGCGGCCACGTGCCTGTGTGACCCGCCCGGTGAGAGGAGGGTCGCGTAGATCACGCCGCCAGCCAGCGCGAGCGTCACGATCAGCGCTACCGCCGCTGCTCGCCTTGGCCGACGTGGCGGTTCAGGGTCCAGGGCAGGAAAACGTGGGCGCGGCGTAACGTGATACGGCTCCGCCGACTGCGCCACCACGACCTCCTGCGCGGCTCACGGCGCAGGGCTGACCGCGCTGAGCCTGGCCTTCTCCCATGCCGTAGCTGAGCTGGTGGGCATGGCCCGTTGAGGCTACCGCTGCTTGGCCTGGTACGTAAACGGCGAAACCAGCTAGAGACGGCTGGCCGCGGCGGCGCCGCCAGCTAGGGTACGACGACGATCTTGCCCACGTGCTCGTTGCGTTGCATGGCAGCGCGTGCATCGAGGATCTGCTCAAGCCCGAACACGCGGTCAATCCTCGGCCGGAAGCGCGCGAGCTGATCGCCTAGGTCCTCGAGACAGCGCCGGACTACCTCGGCGCCCTCAGCCCGGCTGCGCGTCCGGAACGTGACCCCCACAAGGGTGAGCCGCTTGCGGGCCAGCTCGTCCAGGTCGATCTCGGCGTGCCGCCCGCCCAGGCGGCCGACCTGGACGATCCGGCCGGTGATCCGGGCGGCGGCGATGTTGTCGCCGAGCACGCTGGCTCCGACGTTGTCGATGATGAGATGAGCGCCCTGGCCGTCGTCAGACTGGCCGCGCACGGCTGCCACGAAGTCATCGCCAGTGACATCGACCACGACAAACGGGCAGGGCAGCGGCCCGACCGCATCTCGGATCGCCGCCGCCTTCGACCCGGAAGTGGTCGCGGAGACGACGGCGCCGGCGCCAAGGATGCCAGCCATCCGCGCAGCGCAGACCCCGACCCCGGAAGACCCCGCGTTGACGACGACAAGCTGGCCAGGCCGCAGCCGTCCGTTGGTCACCAGGGCGTCGTGGGCGGTCAGCAGGGTCACCGGCATGGCGCCGGCTTCCTCCCAGCTGAGGCCGTCTGGCACCCGCATAGCGTCCGCCTCGCCCAGGACCGCCATATCAGCGAAGCCGCTGCCCCGGCCCATCACCTTGTCGCCTGGCCGCCAGCGGCTGACTTGCGCGCCGATCTCATCGACCTCGCCGGCCAGCTCCAGGCCGGCGATCGCCACTCCCGCCTGCGCGGAACTGGCTCGGGCGGACAGGTCGGCACGGTTGAGCCCGGCGGCGCGGACACGGACGAGCACCTGATCCGCCGCCAGCGGCGGAGGCTCTGCGTCCTGCACCGTCACCGAACCATCGGGACCGAGCACCGCCGCGCGCATCATCCGCCTCCTGAGGACTGCCGAATGCATCAGGACTTCTGTTACCGGCCTGACGTGTGACAGGTTAGGCCGCGACAACGCCCGCGGCTGGCACTAGCGCGCAGGCGGCGGGCGCACCAGGCTGCTGGTTTCGAGTACCGACTTGACGCTGCCCAGGTAGCAGGCGATATCGCCAGATATGACTGCTTAAAGCCCGTAAGCGAGGGCTAGGGAGTTATCAGTACGAACCCTCTACGAACCATGCGCAGAAAGAGCGCAAGGCGGAACGCCGGTCACGGCGATAACCCGGATGGGATAAGCCCCTCAGTGTGACGGGTGACCAGAATCTCCAGCTCGGCGGCATGCCTAACCTCGTGCCGGCGGGCACCTTCTCATGTTCGTCCCGCTGCCGCGACGCCGCAGACGCCATCTCCGACTCCCAGGCGCTGAAATCGCGGAGATTCAGATTAGGAGGTCCCTCGCTCACCAGGTTTCTGCCCCCCGACGGTGGCGGAGGCTGCGGGTGAGGCTTTCTGGGGCCGCCACCATCCGGTCCATTGCCGCCCTGATGCCTTGAGCCGAGGCGAAATCCCCAGATGCCGACGATCGAAATGGTGATAAGAATGCCCAGATTTCCGAATATCAGCGCGAACATGGTCCACGGCACCGGCGGTGTCGCATGATGCGGGCCAACGGTCAGCGCGGACACGCTGAGCATGACAGCGCGAGGCATCGGGACCTCCTGGCGGCGAGCATGACTTCGTATTCAGACGGTAACCGTCGGTTACCGTCTGACTCTGAAGCGGGGTCCGCGTTCGGCAAGTGCCCGGCATATTTCCGGGCCAGGCAACGAGATCGCCGCGGCTCCGGCGGCCAGGCTCAGCCCGGTGACACGTGCGCTCCCGCGGAACCGGCAGGCCGCCACCGCCGGTGCGCCGTTGCTGGCTGCCCGGACCGGATGAGCTCGAGCCTCGGCTTTGGCTCGTCCTGCCGGCCGGCCTGCGGCGGCCGGGACCCCGCCTGCCACGGCTGCGGCCACGCAACGCCGGGCCCCGCGTAGCCCTGGTCCGCGGCCGCGTGCAGGGTCCAGTTCGGGTCATACAGGTGAGCCCGGCCGATCGCGCACAGGTCAGCACGGCCGGCCTGCAGGATCGAGTTGACGTCGTCGTAGGAGGAGATCGCGCCCACCGCCATGGTGGCGATGCCGACCAGATTGCGGATCTGGTCGGAGAACGGCGTCTGGTACGAACGGCCGAACGCTGGCCGCTCGTCTGGGTCGACCTGGCCGGTCGACACGTCGATGAGATCGGCGCCGGCGGCGGCGAACGCGCGGGCGATCTCGACGGCGTCGTCGCCGGTGATGCCGCCGTCGCACCAGTCGCACGCAGAGATTCGCACGCTCATCGGCAGGCCGGCGGGCCAGATCTCGCGCATCTCGCCGAACAGCTCGAGCGGGAAACGCAGCCGCCCCGCGAGCGAGCCGCCGTAGCCGTCCGTGCGCACGTTGGTCAGCGGTGAGATGAACGACGACAGCAGGTAGCCGTGCGCACAGTGCAGCTCGAGGAGGTCGAAGCCGGCCTCCACCGCGCGCCGGGTGGCAGCAGCGAACTGCTGCCGGATCTCGGCCAGGTCGGCTGTCGTCAGCTCGCGCGGCACCTGGCTGACGCCTGGCATATAGGGCAGCGGCGACGGCGCCACAAGCGGCCAGTTCCCCTCCGCCAGCGGCTCGTCCATGCCCTCCCACATCAGCTTCGTCGAGCCTTTCCGACCAGAGTGCCCGAGCTGGATGCCGATCTTCGCGGCGGACTGGCGATGCACGAAGTCGGTGATCCGGCGCCACTGACGGGCGTGCTCGTCGGTGTACAGGCCGGTGCAGCCGGGGGTGATCCGGCCGGTGTCGGAGACGCACACCATCTCGGTCATCACCAGGCCAGCCCCGCCGAGGGCCTTGCCGCCCAGGTGCGCGAGATGGAAGTCTCCCGGCGTGCCGTCGGTGGCGGAGTACATGTCCATCGCGGAGACGACGATGCGGTTGGGCAGCTCCAGGCCGCGCAGCCTTAGTGGGTAGAACATGGGCGGCCGGACGGCGCCGTCGCCGTGGCCGCGCGCCTTCTGGTCAGCCGCGAACCACTGGTCGACGCGGCCCGCGAACTCCGGGTCACGCACCCGCAGGTTGTCGCGGGTGATCCGGCGGCTGCGCGTCATGATGTTGAAGGCGAACTGCGCCGGTTCCTGGCCGGTGTACTGGCTGAGGTTCTCGAACCACTCCAGGCTGGCCTGCGCGGCGCGCTGGGTCGAGGCCACGACCGGCCAGGCGCTCCTGCTCGTAGGCGGCCAGCGCCTGCTCGACGCCCGGCTGCTCCCGCAGGCACGCGGCCAGGGCGAGGGCGTCTTCCATCGCGAGCTTGGTGCCCGAGCCGATGGAGAAGTGCGCCGTGTGCGCCGCGTCGCCGAGCAGCACGACGTTCCCGGCTTGCCACCGCTCGTTGCGGACCGTGGTGAACGTGATCCACCGGGAGTTGTTGACCAGCAGCTCGTGATCACCCAGGACGTCTGCGAACAGCTCGCGCACCCGCGCCACGGACTTCTCGTCCGACTCGCCGGCCGCGAACGGGCGATCGGCATACAGGCCAAAGCCAGCGCGTTCCCATATGTCTTCTCGCATTTCGACGATGAAGGTGCTGCCGTGGCGGTCGTACGGGTAGCCGTGGACCTGCATGACGCCGAAGGGCGTCTCGGCGATGTAGAACTTGAAGGCGTCGAAGACCTTGTCCGTGCCGAGCCACATGTACCGGCAGCGCCGCTCGTCCGTGGCGGGGCCGAAAGTCTGCGCGTAACGAGTGCGCACGCCGGAGTTCAGCCCGTCAGCGGCGACGACCAGGTCGTAGTCGGCCGCGAGGAGGTCGGTGTCCGGGGCCGGCGTCTGGAAGAGCACGGCGACGCCCAGGTCTGCGCACCGCTGCTGCAGGATCTGCAGCAGCCGCTTGCGGCTCATGGCCGCGAAGCCGTGGCCGCCGCTGGTCAGCACCTGGCCCTGGTAGTGCACGTCGATGTCGTCCCAGCGGGCGAAGTCCCGCTCCATCTGGGCGTAGATCCACTCGTCGGCGTGCTCGATCCCGCCGAGCGTCTCGTCCGAGAACACCACCCCGAAGCCGAAGGTGTCGTCGGCGGCGTTCCGCTCCCAGACGGTGATCTCGTCGGCGGGACGGAGCTGGCGCGCGAGCGCCGCGAAGTAGAGGCCCCCCGGCCCGCCGCCGACGACGGCGATGCGCATCAGGCCTGCCGTTCCGCCGCGCTCTTCGCCGCTTGCTCGCGCAGGGCGAAGTGCTGGACCTTGCCGGTTGCGCTGCGCGGGAGGCTCGGCACGAACTCGATGGCGCGCGGGTACTTGTAGGGCGCGATCTTCTGCTTGACGAAGTCCTGCAGCTCCGAGGCCAGCGCCTCGCCGGGAGCCGTCGCGTCGCGGACGACGACGAAGGCGGTGACGAGCTCGCCGCGGTCGGGATCCGGCACGCCGACGACGGCGCACTCCGCTACCGCGTCGTGCCCGAGCAGGGCCTCCTCCACCTCCGGCCCGGCGATGTTGTAGCCCGACGAGACGATCATGTCGTCGGTGCGGGCCAGGTAGTGGAAGTAGCCGTCGTCGTCTTGCAGGAACGTGTCGCCGGTGATGTTCCAGCCGCCCTGAACGTAGCTGACCTGGCGGTCATCGGCGAGGTAGCGACAACCCGTCGGCCCCTTGACCGCCAGCCGGCCCGGGGTGCCGGGAGGGACCGGCGCACCGTGATCATCGAGCACCGCGGCCTCGTAGCCCGGCACCGCCTTCCCGGTCGCGCCGGGCTTGATGTCGTCGTCGGCAGCTGAGACGAAGACGTGCAGCATCTCGGTGGAGCCGATCCCGTCGATCAGCCGCACCCCCGTCGCCTCATACACCGCGCGCCAGGTCGACTCGGGCAGGTGCTCGCCGGCCGAGACGGCGCGGCGAAGCTTTCCGAGGCTGGCCGTTCGGCCCGACCGCAGCATCGCGCGGTAGGCCGTCGGCGCCGTGGAGCAGATCGTGGCTTTGCCTTCGTCGATGGCATCGGCCAGCTCCGGGGGGCTCGCGCGCTCCAGCAATAGCGCCGCCGCCCCGGCCCGGAGCGGGAAGAGCAGGAGGCCGCCGAGCCCGAAGGTGAACGCCAGCGGCGGGCTGCCGGTGAAGATGTCGTCCGGCCGGGGCTTGATCACGCGCTCAGAGAAGGTGTCGCAGATCGCCAGCACGTCCCGGTGGAAGTGCATCGTGGCCTTCGGCCGGCCTGTCGTGCCAGAGGTGAAGGCCAGCATCGCGACGTCGTCGGCGGCGGTGTCGGCCGCGTCGAAGCGGTCGCCGCTTCGGGCTTGCACGCGGGTGGTGAGGTCATCAGCGCTGGTGCCGCCGTAGGGGACGACCGGCGCGCCGCCCAGGTCCGCCGCCTCCAGGTCGGGCAGGAACCGCGCGTCACACAGCGCGAGACTGGGGCGGCTGACCTGCGCGATCTTGGTCAGCTCGCCGCTGCGCAGCAGCGGCATCGTCGTCACCGTCACCGCGCCGGCCTTGATGACGGCTAGCCAGCAGGCGGCCAGCCATGGGTTGTTCGGCCCGCGCAGCAGGACCCGGTTGCCGGGAACGACGCCGAACTCCGTCACCAGGATGCGGGCGATGCGGTCCACCGTGCCGCGCAGCTGGCGGTAGGTCCAGATCTGGCCGTCCGGTGTGAGCAGGCAGCGGCGGTCAGGGCCATACCGGTCGATGACGGCATCGAGGAGTTCCGTCGCGCAGTTCAGCCGGTCCGGGTACCGGAGTTCGGGCAGGTCGATGAGGAACTCCGGCCACAAGCTCGCGGGCGGGAGGTTGTCCCGGCAGAACGTGTCGACATGTCCTGACACGCCGAGCGGAGGAGCCTCCGTCATGCTTCCAGTATTACGCTTCAGTGACGGTAGTCAATGGAACGCAAGTTCGCGGCTTTGGTGGATGTCCCGGCGGCGGGGAGGCAGAGGTGGCGGCAGTGGAGGTGACCGCGCCGGCCAGCGGCAGCGCTGACCGCGCCGCGCCAGCAGCGCCGCCGCGCGCCCTGATCGTCACGGTGTACGGGCTGTATGCACGCCAGAGTGGCGGCTGGATGAGCGTCGCATCGCTCGTCGGGCTGCTCGCCCGGTGCGGTGTGGACGAGCCGTCGGTTCGCTCGGCCATCTTCCGGCTGAAGGGAAGCGGCCTGCTGCTGGCGGCAAGGCACGGCGGCGTCGCCGGGTACGGGCTGTCGGACGAGATGCGCGTCATCCTGGACGAGGGCGACCGGCGCATCTTCGAGCGCCGGCGGGCCACGATGGCTGACGGCTGGCTGCTGGCGGTGTTCAGCGTGCCCGAGTCGCACCGGCATCACCGCCACCAGCTGCGGTCCCAGCTGACCCGACTGGGATTCGGGACAGTCGCGGCCGGAGTGTGGATCGCCCCTGCGCACGTGCTCGAGGAGGCGCGCGCGGTGCTGACCCGCCATGGACTCGATCACTATGTCGAGCTGTTCGACGCCAGCCAGCTGGCGTCCTCAGATCCCGTCGGCCTGGTCGCAAGGTGCTGGGATCTGGACCGCCTGGACGAGCAGTACCGGGCGTTCCTGGCCCGGCAGGAGCCCGTGCTGGCCGGCTATCGCCGCCGCCGGCGGATCGACCCGGGTCAGGCATTCACGGACTACGTCGGCGCGCTGACGCAGTGGCGGCGGCTGCCGTTCCTCGATCCGGGCCTCCCTGAGGCGGTGCTGCCGGACGGCTGGAACGGCATCCGCGCCGCCGACACCTTCTTCTCGCTGCGCGAGCGGCTCGCCGGGCCCGCGGCGGAGTTCGTAGCGTCCCGCCGATGAACGGCAGTTAGACAGCGCGAGGGGGCGACCAGAAGGGGTCGCGGCCGATGAAGCCCAGCAGCCTGGTCTGGGGTCCGGCGTCCTCGGGCACCTCGACCCTTGCCCCGTACTGGCCGGAGGAGCGCATGGCCTCCTCGAACTGCTCCATGCCGGCCAGCAGCTGGCTGCAGAAGCCGGCGTCCAGCCGGTCGTCCTGACCGGTGGCCCTGGCCAGGTCCCAGGTGTGCATGAAGACGTCCGCGGTGTAGAACTGGTCGACCGCGCGGTCCAGCGGAAGCTCGCCGATGTGGGGGTTGGCTAGCACCCGGTCCTGGGTGGCCGGGTCGTCCAGCAGGGCCTGCACCGCATCGCAGTGCACTCGCCAGGCCGATACCGGGTCCTCGTCCACCGATGGCCCGCCGGGCAGCTGGATGCCGGTGCCGGCGGAGAGGAACGGGGGGAACCACTCCGTCAGGTGCCGCACCACGTCGCGCGCGGCCCAGCCGTCGACCGGGGACGGGGCGTCCCAGTCGCGGGTCCCGAGGACCCGGTCGGTGAACAGCCCGCCGATCTGCCGGTGCCCCTCTGCGGGGTGCTCATACAGCGCCATCGTCGACCATCCTCTGCAGTTTCGCGTAACCGTCATTGACGCCGGTCTCCATGCCGCTGGCCAGCCAGCCGTCCCGGCGCTCAAAGCTGTCCACAAGGGACTGCGAGCGCAGCCGGGAGCGACCGTCGCCGAGGTCTTCGAACCACAAGGTCTCCAGGGCGACGCCGTCGGGCTCGCCCTCATAGGTGAAGGTCTGCACGATGCGGTCCGGGCGCACTTCGTGGAAGCAGCCGCGGAACGCGTACTCTGCGCCGCCGAGCCTGGCGGTGTACCGCCAGCTGCCGCCGGTGCGGGCGTCCCAGTGCTCGATCCGGGTGTCTGCGGCGTTCGGGCCGACCCACTGAGCGAACAGCGCCGGGTCGGTGTGGGCGCGGAACAGCTGCCCGGCCGTGGCCGCGAACTCGCGGGTGATCCGGATGATCGGCAGCTTCGGGTCAGCCTCGATAGCCGTCTCTGCGGGCGTTGACATCGTCGGCGCCGTCCTTGTCGTCGGTGTGGCTCATGGTCGCCAGGAGGGCGTCCAGGCGGCGGTATCGCTGCTCGGCGCGCCGCCGGTATCGCTCGATCCAGGTCTCCATCTGGGTGAGGACTTCCGTCTCCAGTCGTACTGGCCGGGGCTGGGGCCCATGCGGCCGGCTCGACCAGCCCGGCGTCCTCCAGGACCCGCAGGTGCTTGTAGACAGCCTGCAGTGTCATCCGGTACGGCTCGGCCAGCTGGCCCACCGTCGCGTCGCCCTCAGCGAGCCTGACCACGATGTCGCGGCGCGTCGGATCGGCGAGCGCGGAGAAGACTCGGGTCAGTGTTTCCGTGGCCATCGGCTCCCCGTTTCAACCTCTTGGTTGAAACTGACTCTAGGTTCGGAGGCCTCAGTCTGTCAACCACCCGGTTGAAAGTCGCGGCCCGTCGGCCGTCCCTCCTGGCAAGCGACGGCCCCAGCCGGCCCTGAGCCTGCTCGTCGCGTGGCAGGGATGAAGAAAGCTCACTGACTTCGCCATCCCCGGATGAGGCTTCGAGTCAAATAGTCGTAATCAGCCCCGCGCGCAGAGCAGCGGGAGCGCCATATCCACGGGGTCCCCGGTCATACTGGGCCGGTGGTTCGCATATGGCAATAATCCCAGAAACAGCACAAGCGCCTGCGCTGGGAGAGGATCGCTGGCGCCGCTTCCTGACGCCGTGGCGTTCGCCTGCGGATCAGCCCGCCTGGGCCCGGCCGGCGCTGCTGACCATCGCGGTCGTCGCGGCCGTCGCGTACGCGTGGGGAATGGGGGGCGCCAGCGTCGAGTCGTTCTATGGCGCGGCGGCTCGCAGCATGTCGCAAAGCTGGCATGACTTCATCTTCGGGGCGTTCGATCCAGCCGGAACCGTCACGGTCGACAAGCTGCCCGGTGCCCTCTGGCTGCAGGCCCTGTCGCTGCGCA
This sequence comes from uncultured Actinomycetota bacterium, assembly GCA_963718765.1. Lineage (GTDB taxonomy): Bacteria > Actinomycetota > Actinomycetes > Streptosporangiales > Streptosporangiaceae > JAJYUU01. Next base: position 17,600 of record CAVQZV010000008.1, on the reverse strand, counting down.
TCTTCGGCTTTCACATCTGGGCCCTGATCCTGCCCCAAGTGGTCGAGGGCGTGCTCACCATCCTCGTGCTGTACCGGGCGGTCCGCCGGCTCGCCGGGCCCGCGGCCGGCCTGACCGCCGCGGCCGTTCTCGCGGTCACGCCCGTCACCGTGCTGCTGAGCCGCGGCAACGTCTCTGACTCGCTGCTGATCCTGCTGCTCGTGCTCGCCGCCGACGCCACGACCGCCGCGCTGCTCACCGGGTCGCTCCGGCAGCTGCTGCTCGCGGGCGTCTGGGTCGGCCTGGCGTTCCAGGCGAAGATGATCCAGGCCTGGCTCGCCCTGCCCGCACTGGCCGCCGCTTACCTCCTCGCCGCGCCCGCGGCCAGACTGCGCACCCGGTGCGCGCACGTCGCGCTGGCGGGCCTGGTCACCGCCGTGGTCTCCCTGTCCTGGATGACCGCCGTGTCGCTGGTCCCGTCGGGGGCCCGCCCCTACGTGGACGGCACTGCGAACGACTCGCTGTACACGCAGGTCTTCGACTACAACGGCGTCGGCAGGCTCACCGGGCACTGGTCGCGCGTCGCCGGGCCGCCGTCGCCGCTTCTGACAGCGGCAGTGAAGAGCGAGAACCTGCTGACTGCCGAAACCTTTGGCATCAAGGCGAGCTGGCATCGGCTGCTGGCCGGCCCGTTCGCGGCCGACAGCGGCTGGCTGCTGCCGGCGGCTGTCGTCGCCGCGCTGGCCGTACTTATCCTCCGGCGCCGCCAGGGCAGGCGCGATCCGCTGCGCGCCGCCGTCGTGCTGTGGGGCGGCTGGTGGCTGATCCTCGCCGTCTTCTTCAGCGCCGGCACCTACATCAACGCGTACTACGTCGCGGCGCTCATCCCCGCGGTCGCCGCGCTGTGCGGCACCGGCGTCGCCGCGTGCGGGCCCGGCCCCTGGCCGGCCAGGGTGCGGCTGATCGTGGCTGCGACAGTGCTGGCCTGCGCTGGTTACGGCGCCTACCTGATGTCCGGAACGGCAACCGGCTCGGTCGTGCTCACCGTCGTGGCGCTGGGCGTGGCGGTGGTCGCCGTCGGGCAGGTGCTGCTGCCAGCATCAGGGAAGGCCGGGCAGCTGACTGCGGCCGCAGTAGCCGGCGCCGCTCTGCTCCTGCTGCCGGCCGCGGCGTCCGTCAGTTCCGTCCTGCGCGGGCTGGGCCCGTTTGACATCCCGTTCGAGCCGTCCAAGATCGTGCACAATAGCCACCTCCTGGCGGCCGCGGCGCCTGCCATCGCCTCGGCGGCGGAGGAGCTGGAGCAGACGAGGCCACCCGGCGATGCCCTGTTCGGCACCGACACATCCGGGCTCGCGCAGAACTACATCCTGTACAGCGGCCGGGAGGTGCTGCCGATCGGAGGCTACCTCGGCAACGTGCCGGTCCCGACCCTGGCCACGCTGCAGGCCGACATCAGCCGCGGCTACGTGCGAGCGTTCATACTGCCGGTGTCACCGCCCGGCCCCGACCCGCGGGTGCGGTGGCTCGAAGCGCACTGCGAACGGGAGCCCCCGCCCCCGAACCGCCGCCCGCCCCCGTACGCGACGTTCTTCTGCGGGTCCGGCATTACCCAGCCGGTCCGGGGAGCTCAGCCCGTCGAGCAGAGCCCGAGCCGGGCGCCCTCGTCGTAGCGCGGGACGAGCGTGGCGCCCGGCGCCAGAACGAACTAGCTGTCAGATGGCAGCGAAGCCCTGCACCTCGACCAGGGCCGCCGCGTCCCACAGCCTGGACACGCCGATTGCGGCCATCGCCGGGTAATCCCGCCCGGCCATCTGACGCCACACCGCGCCGATCTCCTGGGCGTGCGAGCGGTAGTCCTCCAGGTCGGTCACGTACACCGTCAGGCTGGCCAGCTGGTCGGGCACCCCGCCGCAGGCCCGCAGGGCGGTGAGCAGCCTGCCGAGCGCCTGCTCGAATTGCGCCACGACCCCGGAGGCGGTGATCTGGCCGCTGGCGTCGATCGCGGTCTGCCCGGCCAGGAAGACGATGGTCCCGCTGGCGATGACGGCGTGCGAGAAGCCGCTCGGCGGGCCTAGCTCCGGCGGGTTCACCCGCTCGACGCTCACCTGACTCCCCCGCCATGCGCCCCGCTGTCGGTCCTGGGCTCAGCGCACGGATACCGAAGAGTGCACATGACGGCAGCCTAGCCAGCTCAAGCGCGGGCACTGGCAACAGCTCAGCGCGATGTTGTCAGCCGTTCAGTTCCTGACCGTCACGTCGCCAGAGTCATTGACCACCGTGATCATGTGCCGCGACGACGAGTTCGTCGGCACGCTCACCGTCCGCTGTCCGGAAGACGTCGTCGCAGTGACGTTGTATGCGGTGCTGCCGGGCGGTAGCACGACGGTAATGTCTCCGGAGTGGTCAACAACGCGGACTGCGTCAGGAACCTTCGTGAAGGTCAGGGTGATGTCACCGGAATCGTTGGAGGCAGAAACGTTCAGGCTGGCCAGTCCCACGATGTCGATGCCGCCCGAGTTGTCATCGATTACCACCCTCGGACCGTCCAGGGCCGAGCCGGTGATATCGCCGGAGTGGTCACTGAGGCTGACCCCGCCGGAAAGCTGAGTCGCGTCGATGTCGCCCGAGTCGACCTCGATGCTGACCAGGCCCGTCACTCCCTGCACGGTCACGTTGCCAGAACCGTTGCGGACAGTGGCTCGCGCCACGGCCGGTACTGCGACCTGCGCATCGAAGCCGCACGATCCGGCCGGGAACAGGCATCGCGACCTGACGGATACGCCTGAGGCGTCGGACGTCCAGGTGACCGTGGAGCGGACGAGAGAATAGTGCGCGGTCCCGGTCAGGCGCATCGTGTGACCGTGGCCTGGCCCCACGTGCACCTCGCCTGAGTCGATGGCGATGCTGGCAGCGTTGCCGTCCATCGGAATGCTCAGCCGGACCGGATAACTCCCCTGCCCGGCCCAGGCAATCTCGGAGATCGCCAGCCAGCCGATGAGAACGAGCGCCAGCGGAACGCCAGTCACTAGAGCGACGCGACGGCTGGTGTTCATGCGCAGCGACCTTGTCATGACCCGTCGACCCCCAGGTAGCGCAGCACCGCAAGAACCCTGCGGTGGTCACGGTCGGCCGGCGCGAGACCGAGCTTGGCGAAGATGCTGTTGATGTGCTTCTCGACAGCGCCGTCACTGACGACCAGCTGCGCCGCGATGGCAGCGTTCGATCTGCCCTCGGCCATGAGCGCGAGCACATCCAGTTCCCGGCTGGTGAGGCTGCCGAGCGGGTGGCGGCTTCGGGCCAGCAGCTGCGCGACGACCTCGGGGTCGAGGGCGCTCCCGTTCGCGGCAACCCGGTCCAGCGCGTCCAGGAACTCGGCCAGGTCGGCAACCCTGTCCTTGAGCAGGTAGCCGACTCCGTGCGGGCGGCCGGACAGCAGCTCGGTCGCGTACCGTTCCTCCACATACTGCGACAGCACGAGCACGGCCACCTCCGGCCAGGTGCTGCGCACCACGAGCGCAGCGCGCAGCCCCTCGTCGGTAAAGGTCGGCGGCATCCGGACATCGACCACAACCGCGTCTGGCTGATGAGCTTCGACCGCGCGCAGGAACTGCTCGGCATCTCCGACCGAGGCCACGACCTGGTGTCCTGCCTCGGCGAGGACCCTGGACAGCCCCTCGCGCAGGAGCACGGAGTCCTCGGCGATCACGAGCCGCATGGCAGTGCCACCTCGATCACAGTAGGTCCGCCCGCCGGGCTGCTGACCGACAGCCTGCCGTCCACGGCCGCAACTCTTGCTGCGAGTCCGGACAGGCCCTGCCCGGCCGGGTTAGCGCCGCCGATCCCGTCGTCGCTGATCGTCACCATCAGCAAGTCACCGGACCGGCGCACCGTTACCGACGCATGGCTCGCCCTGGCGTGCTTGGCGACATTGGTCAGCGCTTCCGCGACCACGAAGTAGGCGATGGCTTCGACGTGCGCAGGAGGCCTGACGGTCCCCTCCGGGACCGATACGGAAACGGGCACCGGGCTGAGCGCAGCCAGACCCGATAGCGCAGCGTCGAGGCCACGGTCGGAGAGCACGGGCGGGTGCACGCCTCTGACCAGGTTCCGCAGCTCGGTGAGCGCCGCCTTGGCCTGCTCGTGTGCCTGGTCGACGATGGCCTGCGCAGCGTCAGGGTCGGAGCCGAACTTTGCCCTGGCGCGGCCCAGCTCTATGGCCAGCGACACCAGGCGCTGCTGAGCGCCGTCGTGCAGATCCCGTTCGATCCGGCGGCGCTCCGCCTCGCCCGCGTCGACGACGGCGGCCCTGCTGGTCTCCAGTTCGCCGATCCGGGCGGTCAGGTCAGCCCGCCGCCCGGATCCGAGCAGCGCGTGGGCCACGCCCTCGTCTGCTGCCGCCAGGCCCCTGGTCAGCCACGGCGCGGCCAGCAGGAGCAGGAGCCCCGCGATTGACAGGCCGGCGAGCGCCAGCGGATTACGCACGGCCACGTGGCCGAGGTGCGCGGCGCCACCCGGCAGCGCCGCGTTGTAGGCGGGCAGCGCGAGCAGTACCACGGCCGTCGACCAGACGGCGCTGACCAGAGTCGTCTCGACAAGACTCAGCGGCAGCCGCACCACCGCGTAAACGAAATGGAGCCAGCTCGATGGCGTCAGGAGGAGCCGGGTCAGCTTGCGCCAGCCTGCCGGCTCGCTCTCCGACCGGGCCGGAGGAGCAATGGCCGCCCCGAGCAGCAGCCAGAACCTGGCCCGCTCGACACGGGCTATCAGGTCACCGACCCAGAGCATGGCAATCAGCACGGGGATGCCCACCAGGAAGAAGGGCAGCAGGGCGACGCCGATCGCTGAACCCGTCACCGCGACGGTGAAGGACACCACGCCGATGACCAGGCCAGCCAGCAGATGCACGACCGCAAGCCACGTCTCCGCCGAGACGACCGGCCGCAACACCGCGGACAGGACCGACGGCCGGACTGGCGCAGCGCCACTGACGCCGAGTCCTGCCGTCGTCCCGGATCCGCGGTCTGTCACGGACTCCTCCTTGCGCCGGCCGCCAGGCCGCTGAGCTGTCGGGTACTCGCCACCGTCATGACCGGAGGACCTCGCCGGGCCGTCGTTGTGAGCGAGTCTGCTAGGTCGAACGTACGAGCTGGTGCGGCATCACGCCTATCCCGCTGTCCTCCGGATACAGCCGGAGGCTAGCCCTACCCGGGATTCGGCGGCCAGCAGGATGCCCCCGGACACCGTACGTGGCTGAGGCTGAGAGCCGACCGACTCGTGGGACACGAACTCAGCGAGGGACTCGTGCAAACTCAACGCGATCTTCTGCCAGCGAGGCAAAGTGACACACCGCCGCGTCATGCAGGCGCGCACCGTCCGGTCGTGGAACGCATCACCGGCTGGAGCGCCCGGCACCGCAAGACCGCGGTGCTCGGCTGGCTCCTGCTGGTCGCAGTTGCGATTCTGATCGGCAACATGCTCGGAACCACGAGCCTGAACAGCTACGACCCCGGCGAGGCAGGGCGCGCGGAGCGCGTGCTGGACAGGCCCGGCGTGGTCCAGCGGCCGGCCGAGACTGTCCTGATCCAGGCTCGGGCCAGCGGACACTCCGTAGCCGCTGATCCCGAGGTGCGGCAGGCGATCGCGCAAGTCACTGCAGTACTGCGTGGCATGCCCAAGGTCGCGCTCGATGTACGGTCTCCGCTCGCGCCGGGCCAGCTGGCGCTGGCCGGCGGAGCCAGCCCTGGCAGCGGGCTCATCTCCCGCGACGGGCGGTCAGCACTCGTCACGTTTACGGTGGCCGGCCAGCCTGACAACACTGACACGACGGTCGCGGCGGCGGAGCGCGCCGTCGCTACCGTGCAGGCCAGGCACCCGGACCTGCTGATAGCAGAGTCCGGACAGGCCAGCGTCGGCCAGGCCACGAACAACATCGTCAGCGCGGACTTCCGGCGCGCGGAGGTGACGTCGATTCCGATCACGCTCGTGTTGCTGCTCCTTGTGTTCGGAGCGCTGATCGCGGCCGGCATTCCGCTGGCGCTCGCCGGGACCGCGGTCGCGACCGCCATTTCCCTGCTGGCGATCCCGAGCCGCTGGCTGCCCGTCGACACCACGACATCATCGGTCGTCCTGCTGATCGGCATGGCCGTCGGAATCGATTACTCGCTCTTCTACCTCCGGCGGGAGCGTGAGGAGCGTGCTGCCGGGCGAGATAAAGACGAGGCGATCCGGATCGCAGCACGAACCTCAGGGCGGGCGATCGTCGTATCCGGCCTGACCGTCATGATCTCGCTGGCCGGACTCTTCCTCACCGGAATCGATGTCTTCTCCGGGCTCGCGATCGGCACGATCCTCGTGGTGGGCGTCGCGGTGCTCGGCTCGCTGACAGCGCTGCCCGCGATGCTGTCGCTACTCGGCCAGTTGGGTCGACCGGGGCAGGATCCCGTTCCTGGGCCGACAGCGAACCGCCGCGCGCCCCTCGCGCCTGTGGGAGGCACTCGCGCAGCGGGTCGTTCGCAGGCCCGTGCTGTGGGGCGGCGCCGCGGCGGTGCTGCTGGCTGCCCTGGCCGCGCCAGCCCTGGGCATGCAGCTTGCCGACCCCGGCTTTCGTGACCTGCCGTCGAACCTGCCGGTCGTGCAGAACCTGCTGGCCACGCAGCGGGCGTTCCCCGGCGGCCCGGCTCCAGCCGAGGTAGTCGTCACTGGCAAGGACCTGTCCGGCCCGGCGGTACGCCAGGCTGTCGCCGCGCTACAGGGGCGCGCGGCGACGAGCCCGGTGCTGCGCCAGCCGGTGACCGGCACCGTGTTCGACCATGCCCATGTGCTGGTCATCTCGGTGCCACTTGCGGGCGGCGGCACGGACGCGACCTCGGAGCACGCGCTCAGCGCGCTGCGTCAGCAGGTGCTGCCCGACACGCTGGGCCGGGTTCACGGCATTGACTACGCGGTGACCGGCATCACCGCCGGCAATCACGATTTCTCTGCCCGGCTTGACAGCCGCGCACCGCTTGTCTTCGCCTTCGTGCTCGGGCTTGCGTTCCTGCTGCTGATGATCATGTTCCGTTCGGTGACGATCCCGCTGATGTCCATCCTGCTGAACCTGCTGTCAGTCGGCGCCGCGTACGGGGTGCTCACGCTGATCCTGCAGGATGGCCATCTGCACCAGCTGCTCGGCTTCAGCCCGTACGGCGCGATCGTGCCGTGGATGCCGCTGTTCATGTTCGTGCTCTTGTTCGGGCTCAGCATGGACTACCACGTGTTCATCCTCAGCCGGGTCGGTGAGCTGCACTCGCGCGGAATGCCGACCCGGCAGGCGGTAACCCGAGGGATCAGCGCCAGCGCAGGCGTCGTGACCAGCGCGGCCGTGATCATGGTCGCCGTGTTCTCGATATTCGCGACGTTGTCGGTGATCGAATTCAAGATGTTCGGCATCGGCATGGCATCGGCCGTCCTGATCGACGCCACCATCGTGCGGGGTGTGCTGATGCCCGCGGCCATGGCGCTACTCGGCGAGCGGAGCTGGTATCTGCCGCGCTGGCTCGGCCGGATGCTCCCCGCATCGCCCGCTGCCGGCTCGCCGGTAAGCGAGAGCTCCGGGCCGAGCTGAGGCGTCGCCGCCGCGACCGACTTGACGCAACTGACTGGTTGCCATACTATCGCAACCAGTCAGTTGCTACATGATGGGAGCGGTGATGGCTTTCCCTGATCGCATCGAGCGAACCGTCGAGATCGCTCACCCGCCGGCCACGGTATGGGCGGCGCTCACCACGGCCGAGGGGCTGAGTGCCTGGTTCGGCCAGAACGCCACGATCGACCTGCGCCCGGGCGGCCCAGCCTCGATGAAATTCGGGAGCGGTCACACCGCCGAGATGCGGGTGGAACGGGTCGAGGAGCCGACGGTGTTCGGCTACACCTGGCACGTCTACGGGCTGCCCGAGGATGACCCGCGCCGGACGTACGTCGAATTCACCCTCGAGCCGACGGGCGTGGGCACGCGGCTAACCGTGGTCGAGACCGGCTTCGCGCAGCTTCCTGAGGACGCCTACCGCACGGCGTACGACGGCAACGCCCAGGGGTGGGTGAGCGAGCTGGCCGAGCTGGTCGACTACCTCGATGCCGCAGCCTGACTTCGAGGCGATCGCCGAACAGGTCTTCGTCGCACTGGCCGACCCGAGCCGCCGGGCCATCCTGGCCGCGCTGGCCTCGGGGGGCCCGGCCACCGCCACGGACCTGGCCGGCGCGCTGCCGATCACTCGTCAGGCGATCGCCAAGCACCTGGCGCTGCTGGCCGAGGCGGGCCTGGTGACAGCCGAGCCTGGTGAGCGGCGCCGGGTGCGGTACCGCCTGCGATCGGCGCCGATGCAAGTGGCGCAGCAGTTCCTGGCCGCGCTCGCGCGCGACTGGGACAGCCAGCTCGACGCGCTGAAAGTTCACCTCGACCGGCGCGCTCGCGGATCAGGGTGACGGAGATCGCCGTGACGGAGATCGCCGGCTGAGCACATGATCGACGGCTGAGCACGACGAGAAGGGAGGACTGATGGTTAGCGCCGAATCCCCGCGCGCGGCCGCGCCAACGGTCGCGCTGGCGGCGACGCTTGGCCTCGCAGCCGCGTGCTGGGCAGCCGCGGTCTGGCTCATGCGGGGCATGGATATGGGAGTCGCGACCCGGCCCGGCTCGTTCGGGTTCTTCGCCGCTGCCTGGGTGACGATGATGGCGGCGATGATGCTGCCGGGTGCGGCCCCGGCGGTTGCCAGGCAGGCGCGCATGACCGGCACGATTCGCGCCGCGGCTCTGTTCACCGGCGCTTACCTGGCGATCTGGGCGCTCGCGGGCCTCGTGGCGTACGGGCTGGACAGGCCGCACGGGTCGCTGGCCGCAGGCGTTGTCGTGATCGCCGCCGGCGCGTACGAGCTGACGCCGGTCAAGCGGCACTACCGCCAGCGCTGCCGCGAGGCTTCCGGCTCCGGGCTGGGGTTCGGGCTGTGCTGCGTCGGCTCGAGCATCGGGCTGATGGCCATGCTGGTTGCGCTGGACGTCATGAGCCTGTTCTGGATGGCGGTCGTCGCCGTCGTCGCCTGCGCCCAGAAGCTGCTCCCCGCGAAGACCGCTATCGACATCCCGATCGCGCTGGCGCTGATCGGGCTCGGACTCGTGATCGTCATCGAGCCCTCGCTGCTTCCGGGCCTCATGCCAGCACCGATGTAACGACACCAGGCAAGAGAGAAGGAGACAAGGCAATGACCAGTCACAAGACGGGGACACGCGAGGAGTGGCTTGCCGCGCGGCTGGAGCTGCTCGACGCGGAGAAGGAAGCTGACCCGGCGCAGCGACGAGCTAGCGCGGCGGCGGCAGGAGCTGCCCTGGGTGCGGGTCGACAAGGACTACCAATTCGAAACCGATAGCGGAACGGGGTCGCTTCGGGACCTGTTCCGCGGACGCTCGCAGCTGCTCGTGTATCACTTCATGTTCGGGCCGGACTACAAGGCCGGATGCCCGTCCTGCTCGGCGATCGCCGACGGCTTCAACGGCTCGGCGGTCCACCTCGCCAACCACGACGTCACGCTGTCCGCGGTGTCGCGGGCTCCCTTTGCGCAGCTGGCGGCGTTCAGGCAGCGGATGGGCTGGAGCTTCCCGTGGGCGTCCTCCTACGGCAGCGACTTCAACTTCGACTTCGGGGTGGCGCACACCAAGGAGGAGTGGGAAGCGGGAGCGGCCGCATACAACTTCGGCGAGGAAGACCTGCGGCCCGCGGCCGGCCAGGAGGGGTCCATGGATGCCTTCAGCCAGTCGATCGTCGGCACGGACTGGCAGACCTACCGGACCGAGGGGCCCGGCGTGAGCGCCTTCGCGCTGCAGGACGGCACGGTCTACCACACCTACTCGGGGTACTCGCGCTCAGTTGACGGCCTGTGGGGCATGTACCAGTGGCTCGACCGCGCGCCGCTCGGCCGCAACGAGTCGGAGGCCGGCTTCTGGTGGCGCCGCCACGACGAGTACGACAACCAGTGAGCGAGGTCGCTGGCCTCGCTCCCTCATGGAGCCGCCGCGGCGCGCGCGTTCCTGCCGCGGCGGCGGTGCGTTACAGGTCGGGTCGGGCCTCGTGATCGATCTGCATGAGCTCAATCGGAGCGCCGTTGACCTCGATAAAGGCGACTGACACGCCGCGGCTGGGACTGTTCGGCTCGATGATGACGCGGTGCCCGTCCAGCGCCGCCTGCAGATCGTCCACCTCGAACGCGACATGCGCCACGGTCTTGACCAGCTCCGGGTACGGCGCATCATCCCAGTACCGCTGCCACTGAATGCCGAACGGATTGTTCTGATGATCGCTGACGGTCATCTGCAGGTGCGGCAGCGGAATTTCACCATCGAACTGGTGCTGTGTCGGGATACCGATGTGGTTGAACTTCATCGACTCAGACAGTAACCCGACTTGGGCCACGATTTGGCCTTGATCGATTCTGCAGGGTGCTGAACTGCTGGTTCGCCGTTTGCGATGGCCGAAGAGCGCGACGTGATGACATGATCGGCGGCGTGGCGCTGGTCGTGATCTCGGGCGTGTCCGCGTCGGGAAAGTCGACGGTCGCGCGGCTGCTGGCAGAGCGGTTCGACCGCGGCGTCTGCGTGTCGGGCGACACCATCCGGGCGATGATCGTCAGCGGGCGCGTTGACATGCGGCCTAACTCCGGGGAGGAGGCGCTGCGTCAGCTGGCGCTGCGGTACGCGGGGGCGCTGTCGGTGGCGCATGTCTTCCTCAACGGCTGGGTTCGACGTGGTGGTCGAGGACGTGATCGTCGGCCCCATCCTGCGGGAGTTCCTCAGCCTGGTCCCGGTGCCCGAGTTCCACCTGGTGTTCCTGGACCCGGACGCGGCGGCCATCGAGCGGCGGGAACGGGAGCGGAGGCGCCTCGCGTACGGGCCGGGCCGGTGGTCGCTCGGCGATCTGCAGGCCCTGCTACGGCAGGAGACCGACCAGATCGGCCTGTGGCTCAACACGACTGGGCAGAGCGCAGAGCAGACTGTCGAGTTCATCCTCTCCAACCTGGACGCCAGCCGCGTCCGCCTGCCGCTGCCCCGCTGACCAGTCACGGCGCGGAACACGCCTGAGCCAGTTCATGTGCGATGGCCCTGCCGCAGCCACGCCGCCGGGATATGGCTACTGCTGCTTGCGGCCTGGCCGGAGCGCCTCCAGCCGGGGGCCGCGCGTTCCCACAGTGCCGTTGCGATGTCAGCGGGCACCGGCGCAGTCGAGCCCTGAAATCCGCGGAACGGCCGGAACGAGGCGAGCCCGGCACTTGCCAGCAACTCTGCTCTGAGCAGCGGCGGGTCGATGCGGTAGTCAAACCGGACGTCAGTCCGCCACCGCGCCGACGCCGAGTGACCATCGCGCCATTCGGGGTCTTCATAGGTGGGAGCGGTGATCGTCGCCACGTAGTAAATGCCAGGCTCGTCTCGTCCCACGACCTGGAGCCAGACGCGATCCCCGGCAGCGGTTCGGTCCCGGTAACGCGGCGTCCGCCACGAGCGCAGCCGCGATGCGGCGATCGCGGCATCGAGATCAAGCTGCTTGCCGTTGCCCTGGAAGATCCAGTCGGACATGCGTCACGTCCTGATCGCGCCGGTGATCAGGTGTCCCTGGCAGCTGCCAGAACCGCACAGTGCACCGGCGATCCTCCGCGCTCATGCCCGGGCAAGCTGGCAGGAGGCCCAGGGATCAGTGCGAGTTTTCGTACTTGAACGAGAGCTGGAGCTTAGTCCGGTAGGTAATCGCCCCGCCGTCCTCCAGGTGAATGTCCTGCTGGACGACCTCAGCCACCCGGAGATCGCGGAGTGTCTCGGACGCAGTCCTGATCGCCTCCGCGGCCGCGTCTTCCCATGAGGTGCTGCTCGTCCCGATGATCTCCGTCACCCTGTAAACGCTCATGCCGTTCCTCTTTTGATGATTGGCTGCCCAATCCCGGGCTGTTGCACGCATGACTACCCTCCAACTCGCACTCACACTCCCGCATGAGTCCGAGTAACCGGGTTACTAGTCTGCGAATGGTCGACGCGCGACTGGAGGACGAGCAAAGGTGAATCAGGTAGCCAGACAGCTGAGCGTCGTCGTCTGCGGAGCTGCGCCGACCGCCGATGTGGGTGTGCTGGTCCGGCTGGCGCAGGAGCGCTTGTGGACCGTCCGGGCCATCCCGACGCCAGACGCGCTCTCCTTCATGGACGCCGCGGCGCTTGAGTCGATGACAGGGAACACCGTCGAGGTCGGCTACCGCTCTCCAGCCGACGTGCGGCCGCCGCGGCCAGATGCGGTGATCGTCGCGCCGGCCACCTTCAACACCGTGAACAAGGCGGCGCTGGGCATCACCGACACCCACGCGCTGGGCGTCATCGCCGAGGCCATCGGCCGGGAGGTCCCGGTCGTCGTGGTGCCGTGGGTCAATGCGCCGCTGGCCGCGCGGGCGCCGTTCCGTCGGTCGCTGGCTCAGCTGCGCGACGAGGGCGTCCGTATCCTGCTCCGGGAGGACGACGCGGCTGCGCAGCCTTTCGGCCTGGATAGCTCCGACATCGACGAGTTCCCCTGGCATCTCGCGCTCGACGTCGCCGAGCGCGGATAGCGCCCAGCCGGTCCATCCCACTGGAACCTACGCGTCCGGCCGGGACGGCTTCGGCGGCCCAGTGTCGGAAGCTCCTGCCAGGATGTCGGCAGCTACCCGAGCGCCCTCGGGAGGTAACCGGTGCCTGTCCGCTATCAGCTGGTCATCGACTGCGCCGACCCTGACCGGCTGGCTCGGTTCTGGGCCGCCGCGCTGGGCTATGAGCTCGCGCCCGCCCCGGCTGGATTCGCGACGTGGAACGACTTCTACCGCGAGATGGGCGTGCCCGAAGAGGATCTGGTCGACGGGGCGGACCGGATCAGCGACCCGGCAGGACACGGGCCGAGCATCTGGTTCCATGTCGTCCCGGACGCCAAGGCGGTCAAGAACCGGCTGCATTTCGACATCCGCGCCAGTCGGCGAGTGGACGGACCCGATCGAGAGTCGCAGGAAGCGAGTCGACGCGGAGGCAAGCCGGCTGGCCGCCCTGGGCGCCACGATCACTGGCCCACTGTCCGAGGAAGGCAACCATTACGCGGTCGGGATGAAGGACCCCGAAGGCAACGAGTTCGATATCAACTGACTCTCAGCGGAATGCGCGCAGGTCACGGCGTCACGCCTCGCCCTGATCCGCCGGCGGCCATCAGGTCGTGGACGCGGAACAACGACATGTCGCTGAGCTCGGTCAGCTCGCCCGCGCCTGACCCGAATACAGGGATCAGCTCGCCATGCATAAGCCGTTCTCGTCGGGTTCCGGGAACTCGTGCGCCCCGAGTACCAGAAGATCGCTTCCAGGGTTCGCTGCACTGGCCGGGAAGCACCTCGGCCGTCTCGGACCTGCCCGAGGGGGAAGAGCCTCGGCGGCGGCAAGCTCCGGCGCTGCTGCCGGTACATGCAACTCGGCCGTGCTGACTGAGTCACGCCGCCGGTTCTCGAGCCTAGTGATGACCGTCCTGGTGATCGACTTCGCTGTTACCTGGCGCGCTTCTCAGGCATTACCCGCTAGGGCGACCTGACGGAGGCTGACTCTTCGGCAACGGGCGCGGTCTAGGCAGTAGTCTCGGCAAATGGGTCTGAGTTGTTTCTTGGATCTCGAGCATTGATGATCCGTTGCCGGATTCTCATTATCTCTGGCGTTCCGGCATACAGCCCTACCACGCTCCTGGCCACGCGGTGCCAGGAAGCCTGCCTCCACCAAGCGCTGGAGGTCCCTCGAGGCGGTTGGCTCGGAGATCGGTTCCTCGCCTGTTTCGACGAGGCCGGCTCGATAGGTTGCGTTGCGGACCCGAATGCCCGTGGCCGCGTCGAACAGAACGGCAGCACCCGGTCAGGAAAGCCGTGACGCCGGGCCAGCGCCTCCAGGTCAATCCACAGGCGCTCCGATCTCCCTGATGCGGGTGAGGGTCGTCCGGGCTTGGCGGAGATGCGCGGTGATGATGAACCGCACCCACGGCCGGGCGTCGTTGCCGGGCTGCCAGGAGCCGCGGCCGACTTCGGCCAGGATGTCGTAGTACCGCTGGGTGTTTCGCCCCAGGTACTCCTCGATGCTGATGAAGACGGGGTTGAGAATGCCGCCGCGGGCGAGGACCAGGCTCTGGAAGCAGCGCGCCATGCGGCCGTTACCGTCCCGGAACGGGTGGATCATCACCAGATTGAGGTGAGCCATCCCGGCCTGTATCAGAGCGCTGGTCCTCCGGCACCGGGTCGTTGAGGCAGGTCATCAGCTCGCTGACCAGGGACGGCACCTTGTCGGCGTCTGGTCCCTGGTACACGATCTCGCCGGTTTCGTCCTTGCGGACGTAGATGTCTCCCAGGCGCCAGCGGCCGGGCCTGTTCTGCAGGTCATAGCTCGTCATCATGAAGTGCAGGCTCTTCAGGAGTTGGAGGCTGTAGACGAACTCAACGTCGGCTCGCGAGCTGAAGCACATACGTCATGGCGTCGCGATAACCCTTGAGTGCCAGGTGCGTTCTCCTGGTTGGCATCGAGCGGATCTTCACCTACGGCTATCAGCCGCGGCGTCCTCGAGGATTGGCGTCGTAGCCCTCGATGCTGTTAGAACCCTGGATGGCACGAGCTATCGACAGCCGGCGAAGCGAGCCGTACCAGCGGCGTGGTTCATACAGCTGATACTTCAGCCTCAGCTTCATCGCCTCTATGTCAGCCATGACCGTAACCTCACGATTGTCAAGTTGCGGCGCTACGAACAACATGATTGAAACTCCCTATCAAGCTGTCTGTTCAACATATAATAACTGTATCACATACAGTAAATAGCCATCACGATGCCAGGATATAACTGGCTATCCCTCATGACAGAAGCTTCTGTCAATTAGCAGACCAAGACAACAACAGTCTCGGTTGTAGATCGATCACATATTCTAATCAGTCGGTGGACGTGCAGCGACCTGACTGGTACTGTGTCCGCTTGAGCGCCGGAACGGGCATGCCTGGGCGCCTGGGCGGGGGACTTTGTCCTGGCTGCCCTGCGGCTGCGCTGACGTGCTTGGTCACCTGTGCGTGTCCTGCCGGACCGACGGCTGCGCTGCGGAGAGGCAACGGTGCAATGCGCCGCCGTGGTGGTGCTGCCCGCGTGGAACCACCAGGCCCTATGGCGGGCAGGGATGCCGACGCGATGAACTGGAATCCGCGAAAGGTCAGCTGCCGGACCAGAACCCGCGCAGGCGGCTGGCCTCTGATTCGCCTTGCCGGAGGCCCTCCGTGACAGCCGCGGGTATGGCTGACCGATCCATGAGATTGAGACCCATCGCCTGCGCACCTGCCTCGTCCGCCTCGATCATCGTTACGATCGACCCGCCCTCGGTGAGCGCGGCGATCTCGCCATCGAATTGGTTGACGCGTGCGAGCCGGGCGAGCTGGGTACCCCTGGCCCCGACCGCCCCGAGCACGGAAATGATCAGCACATGGTCGTGTCCGGTTGCGAGATCGGCGTTCGTGCCAGATCGCATCCCCCCGTCCATGTAGCGGCGGCCCTTCATGGTGATCGGCTCGAACAGCCCCGGTACAGCGCAGCTCGACGAGATCGCCCGATCAAGTTCGACAGCCGCCTGGGCGTCCCAAACCGCGAACTCACCGCTGCCCGCATCTACGGCTGTGCAGGCGAACCCGGCAGGCCACGACTCGCCCTTGAGGTATCGGAACGACGCGACAAACTGCTCCTCGGGCAGCGCGTCAGCGGCAAGCGCGAACTGGCCAATCGCGGCTCTGCGAGCCTCAGGTGGCCCCTCCGCGGCCATCGCCTCCGCCATCACGGCGAAGAGCTTCGCCATATGCTCGCCGCTTGGCCCTGCGGCGCTGCTGCTTACTGAGCTCGCCGTTTGTTGTGCAGTAGCGCCGATCTGGCGCTGCCGGCTGACGAGTTCCTCAAGATCCCGGCGGAGCGCAAGCTGCGCGCCGACCGCTGAACCGGCCGACGTTCCCACGATGAAGTCGGCATCCCGCACGTCGACGCCGCCCCTCGCCAGCCCGGCCGCCACGCCGATCTCCCAGGCAATCCCGACGGACCCGCCCCCGCTGAGCACCAGTGCCTTAGTCATGAGGGCAAGCTAATACAAAAGAGACTCTGTCGTCGCCCATGACTCCTCGAAGGGTGCGCACCAGCCCGTCGCGACCACGTCAGCTTCGGCGGCCACGGTCCGATCGGCTTGCCAACCTCCCACTCGTGGCCGAATGGATCAACCACTCTCCCGATCCGCCAGCCGTGCTCGTCGCCGACCGCTGATGTCGCAACCGCGCCAGCATCGACAGCGGACCTCACGACGGAATCGGGATCATCGACGACCAGCAGCGTCCTGCTGGTGCCTCCGCCGAGCGCCTTCGGGCTGAACCGCCCCATGTCTGGCCCGGCCGCAGCAACCCAGAACATCGCTTCGCCAACGGCAAGCTGGGCGACGATGTCGTCGCCTCGCCCACGCGGTGCACCACGCTCGCACCGAACGCATCCCGGTAGAACTCCAGCGCCCTGCCAGCATGCTCGACCCACAACTCCGGCTGAATGCTCACCACAGCTACGACTCTCCCACGACGCCGCCGCTGGGCAGGCGCTACGCACGGGTGAGCACCGCATCTAGCGGATGCGGCAGCCGGTCCAGATCCACTGCCCCGGAAGCACGCGCGCGTACCGGAGCTTGCGCGTGGCGCCGCTGCCTAGGAACCGCCGGAGTTGCGCCTCAGCGGGCTGGCTGCGCCACTCGGGCTGCCGCTGGAGGCTACGGAACGAGCCGAGATCTCCCTGCGAGTCGATGAGCGCCTCCATCTCGGCGGCGCCGATCGCGCGGATCAGCTCATCCTCGAGATCCTCCACGCAGACGCAGAAGCCCAGTTGCTCCATGTCGGCCCGTGTTTCGGGCGAGCCGATCCAGCGCTGGCCAGGCCGCGCCGGACGACATTCTCTTCGCCTGCATCGCACAGGCCCGTCAGTCTTAGGCCAGCCCCGGCGGGACCAAACTGCCTCAGGTAGCGCGCGAACGCGTGCGCGCCGCCGGTCGGCAGGACCACCACGCGCTCCGCGCCAAGGTCGCGGCCGCGCCGCGTGGCAAGCGTCTCCACCGCGATCTGGTCGCTGACGCCCTCAACGAGAACGACTGCCTCCGCGGTGGCCGCCTTCGCCAGCGCCCGCGCCGTGGCCTGGGTTGCAGCCGCCGGACCGTGCACATAGCCCTCCAGCAGCCGGCGGCAAGCTCACGGCGCTGGGTGATGTCCATGATCGTTGGCCTTCAGCCCGCCGGGGCCAGCGCGTCCGGCGCGTGCGCCTGTACTGCCTCGATCAGTTGCCGCTTCGAAGGGTTCACCAGCGCCCGGCCCGCCACTACCACGGTCGGCACGGTCTCATTCCCGTCCGCGACCGAGCGGACGAACGCCTTCGCGTCGGGATCTTTCCGGATATCGACCTTCCGGTAGCGCAGCGGCGTGAACTTCAGGCGCAGCAGCAGGTCGAGGCAGAACACGCAGTCCGGCCGCCAGTAGATGACGACCTCGCCCTGTTCCTGGTCCAACGTGCCTCTCCCTTGAGACCTGC
>CAVQZV010000007.1:0-11271 GCA_963718765.1 uncultured Actinomycetota bacterium | reverse complement strand
TGCTGCTGGTCAGTTCGCGCTCAGAGACTCGGCTGGTGACCGCAGGACCGCGGCGGAGGCATGAGCCAGCAGCCACTCGTTCGAGCGCTCCAGCGACCAGCCGAACACGTCCCGGGTCCGGAGCAGGCCGTCGATGCCGTAGTAGTAGGTGATGATCCGGCTGGCCAGCCGGGCGTCGACGTCGTCGCGCAGGGCTCCGATGTCCTCGAGGTGGCGGCAGATCTCCGTGAGATTGCGGTTGTGCCGCCTCCGCGCGGTGGCGAGCACCGCGGCGGACTCGTCGTCGTGCGGCGCGACGTCGATCACCATCCGGATGACGTCGCCCCACTGCCTGACGTTCATCCAGTCCTGAGCAACTCCTGGCCTGGCGCCCGCCAGGGAGACCTGCGTTTCAAGGGGCGATTTCCTGCGTTCTCGGCCGAGAGCATCATCTGGCCAGGCCAAGCGGTAAGGGCACGCCACGGCAGTTCCCGGATGGCCCGGCGGCCGTCGGGGAAGCTGCAATAGGCAATTGATGAAGCGGAATGCTGGCGTGCGCTGAGCCGCCAGGGGCAAAATGGCCGGGTGACATCGGCTTGGTCCGCAATGCCTGAGATGCTCGCCCTGCGCGACACGGATCCGCGCGAGGTGGGTGTATACAGGCTGCTCGGCCGCCTCGGGGAGGGCGGGCAGGGCGTTGTGTTCCTGGCTGAGAGTCCTACCGGAAGCCCGGCGGCGGTCAAGCTTCTGCCGCCAACCACAGACCCGCAGGTCCGGAGCCGCTTTCTGAAGGAGGTCGCCGCAGCGCAGCGGGTCGCCCGGTTCTGTACCGCGCAAGTTCTGGACGCGGGGATCTTCGAACGGCGGCCGTTCATTGTCAGTGAATACGTCAGCGGACCATCGCTGGTCGAGGTCGTGGAGCAGTTCGGGCCTCGCAGCGGCGCTGCCCTCGAGCGCATCGCCGTCGCCACGCTGACCGCGCTGGGCGCAGTGCATGCCGCCGGCATGGTGCATCGCGACTTCAAGCCTGCCAATGTCCTGCTCGGGCCCGACGGGCCAGTGGTGATCGACTTCGGGCTGGCGGCCGTTCCCGGGATGACCACGGTCTTTTCTGGCGAGGTCGCTATCGGGACTCCGGCGTTCATGGCCCCTGAGCAGCTAGCCGGGACCCGAGTGACCGCGGCGGCCGATATGTGGTCGTGGGCCGTGACGATGGCATTCGCGGGTGCCGGCGAGCTGCCCTTCAAGGGCGAGTCGTTGACCGCTATGGCGTACGCCATCCTCCATTACGAGCCGCATGTGGGCAGCCTTCCCGAACCACTGGGCTGGCTGGTCCATCGCTGCCTCAACAAGGACCCAGCCGGCAGGCCGTCGGCCCGCGACGTGCTCGGCGAGCTGGTGGCCGCCGGAGCGCGGCCCGTGGGACCGATGCCGCCCATGCTCTCCGCGCTGGCCGAGGATGAGAAGGCATCCAGCTCGCAGCGTGCGTCTGCCGTACCGCCGAAGCCGCGGCACGGCAGCGGCGAGGGTCTGATCGCGGCCCGGCCGGCGTCCGGGCCCCGGTCGGCGCGGCACGGGAGTCATCGCAGCCGGTGGCGTCGGCGGGCGCCTATCCTGCTGGCTGCGGGTCTGCTGGTCGCCGCGGTCGGCGTGCTCGTCTTCAATCTCCCTCGGCACGGCGCAGCGCCTCAGCGGCTAGCGGGCCGCCAGACTCCAGTCACCGCTGAGGCTGTGGCTAGGAAGCGGGCCATCACCTGGATCCTGCAGCAGGTCAGCCGGGCCGCAGTCGTGTCATGCGACCCCCAGTTCTGCGGGGACCTGGTCAGCGCAGGCTTCCCGTCCGGGAACGTGCTGGCGCTCGGGCCCGGGTCGAATGATCCGCTCGGCTCTGCTCTGGTGGTCGCCACCGGGCCTATCCGAGCCCATTTCGGGAGCCGGCTGGCCTCCGTCTACGCCCCGGCCGTAATCGCCAGCTTCGGCTCCAGGAGCGCCAGGATCGACATCCGGCTGGTCTATCCCGGCGGCGCCGCCACGTACGACGCCGATGAGCGGACGGCGCTGTCCGACAGGAAGACGGCCGGCGGCGAACTGCTGGCGAACAGCAATATCAAGGCCTCAGCCACGGCCAGGGCGCAGCTTCTCAGCGGCGATGTCGATCCGCGGCTGCCGCAACTCCTCGCCATCATGGCCGGAAGGCACCCCGTGTACATCGTGGACTTCGTCAGCCAGTCGCCCGGTGGCGGACCTGCCAGCCTGCTGCGGTCAGTGGACCTGGCCACGGTGGACAGTGCGGCGCACATGACCCGTTCCGCGTACCTCGGCTGGATGCAAACGTTCATTGACGCACAGCGAGCCCAATACCACCCATCCGTGGGACAGGTCACGCTGAATACTGGCCAAACCGTGCTGAGGATCGGGTTTGGCGCGCCGAGCCCGATCAGCTAGCTGAGGCCCGGGCCTGGTAGTGGCTGATGGCCGGGCCAGGACAGCGGACCGAGGGTCGGCGCCGCCGGGCTGACTGACCAGCGACACTACGACTCGCGGCCGGGTCGCCAGCACTCGCCGTAGGTGGCGCAGATCCGGCAGAGCCGGGCAGCGTCTGGCTGCGTGGCCGGAGCGCCCTTGCGCCCCCCTCCTCATAAGCGCGAGGACGCCGCCGGCCCTGCAGTACGCCGATCCCGGTACATCTAGGAAGAAACAGGAAACTTTCTCCTACATTAGGCACCGTAGACGAGCATAGGTCGGAAGTAAAGAGCATAGACAAGATGAATTGAGAAGAAAGCTGCAGTTCCATGCCGTTAAGTGTCGACAGGAGAGCTAGAATTTTCTAGCTTCTTCAGATAAGGCTGGTCATGTGGGCGGTGGCGGGACTAGCATCGAGTCACGGGGAAGGACGGTCAGATGGCCGGTGAGGATTGGCAGCGGCTTGCCGATTACGTCGTCGCACGCCGGGTCGAGCTAGGCATGCGGGACAGGCGAGCTTTTGCCGAGGTGACCGGGGTGACCGAGCGGACGCTGGGAAAGCTCGAGAACGGCCAGCACGTTTCCCCCAGCACCCTCGGCATGGTCGAGAACCGGCTCGGCTGGACCCCGGGTTCGTGCCGGCGGATCCTCGCAGGCGGGGAACCCAAGATGGGGTCGCCGAACCTCGGACAGGCCGAGTATGAGGACCCGACGCTGTGGCACCTCGCGAGCACTCCGGGGCTGCCTCCCGACGTGGTTCGCGGCCTCGTCGCCCTCGCCCGGAACTGGCGGCAAGGCGACGACGGCACACCGAGCAAGCCCGACAGCGCACTTGACCGCTGAATCCAGCCGGCCCGGCAGGCCCGCGGGTCTGACGGGCCGACGCGGCGAACGTGACACGCTCGACCGGCTCATCAGCGCGGTCAGGGTCCAGTGGGGACCGGATAGCGCCGACCCGGCCGAGCTGGTCGAAGGCGCGGGCGCCGCGGTGCACCCGTCAACTGGAAACGTGCCGGGGAAGTGCACGCGGTGAAGGCACGTCGCGATGGCCAGTCGCCGCCACCCACACCGAGACGTGAGCGGGCGCGAACGCTTGGTGGACCGCGCCGACGAGATCGCCCTGCACGGTCTCGAGGTCCACGGTCTGACGCAGCCGGGCGGTGAATGCCGCCACGACCGCCTCGGCGTTGTAGCGGGTCCGGTTGAACTGGCGGTCGACCGCTCGCTGCACCCGGCGGCGCAGCGGGTTGAACAGCGCCGCGGCGGCCAGCGTGGCGGCTGCCACCGCCACCGGTGTCTTGACCGGGAGCACGTCGGTGGCCAGGAGCACCAGCCCGGCGAATACGCCGGCGAGCACGGCCGTGATGATGGCGTAGGAGATCACCCGGCTGATGATCCGGTCGATCGCGTACAACCGGTACTTCAGCACCGCGACGCCGATACAGACGGGCAGGACCGCGACCCCGAGGTTGAACAGATCGCCGGCCACTGGCGGCCCTGATCCAGGGGAATCCCCAAAGGCCAGAGGGACGGCGAACAGGGAAATGCACAGCAAGGCCACGAACGCGGTGGCGCCGCTGTAGAGCCACTTGAGCTGCTGGCGGCGCTCACCGCTGGAGCGGCGGTAGCCAGGCACCTGCACGACCAGCCAGGCAAGCCAGCTCGCGAGAACCGCGATGATCGTCGTATACCCGGCAATCGCCCACGCCCTGGACGGCGCGCCGAGGTTGCCACTGGCCTCGACGTGCACGTCGTGTCCGGCGACGGCCACGATACCGGGAACCAAGCCCACGAGGCCGACTAGCAGCCCGGCGGTGACGAGGGCCGCAGATACCCGCCGCCAGCGGCCCCGCGGCAGCCGCCCATCGGGGAACACCCACAGCAGGATCGCGATGAGGACCAGAAACATCGGCCAGTCACTTCCGAATACCACCGCTACCCAGCCGAAAGGCAGGGTCCCATGATGCATCTGGTGTCCAGGACGGCGTACTCGCCCAAGGGGTTGAAACCGAGAACAAGGATCGCGAGCAGGATCCATCCGATCGGGTTGCGGGGGCGGCGGGCGGCTAGCAGGACGCCGACAACTGCCACGGGCACCACGACCGTCGCAGTGCTCAGCCAGTCGGCTACCGCCCCGCCGGGGCCACTTTGATGGACAACGCCGTCGAGCGGCACAGCGGCCAGGCAGAACCCGAGCGTGAGCACGCCGAGCACGACTGCCACGACAGGTGCCGCCTGCCGGGATCTCAAGATCGTGCGCACCATGCTGCCCCCAGCCGAGAGGAGCGGACTGAGCTCACCCTACGCGCGGAGCGTTCCGGGACCGTTACGGATCTCTGCCTGTATCCGGCAAATGAACACCGGGCAGATCGCGAACCCCCTCGATGCGGAACGGCCAGGTACAGGGAGTTACTGTGTCAGCGCGCCAGGATCAGTTCTCGTGCCCGCCTGGTGGCGCATCGCCACCGCTGCGCGGCGGCCTCACCATAGGTCGCCACCGGTTAGCACGTAGAGGAACGGCACGATCGGGATCAGGCTGAACAGAGCCCATGCCAGCTTCGCAACGCCCCCGATCTCACGGCGGGTTGCCAGGTCAATCCAGATGAGGATCACGGCGACGGGGTGGAGCAGGCAGACCAGGAGCTCAAGAACTTTCTTCATTACTTGAATCTACCGGGAGCACCGCAGTTGCGCGCCGCGCGCCATCCTGAGTGCAACCCGGGCACCCGGACCATCCGCACCGGCACCGCGGCCAGCGCCGTAGGGAAAGGCCCGCTGACCATCAGCGCGACCGGAGAGGAGGAAGAGAACCAGCTCACGCACCCGCCGTAGCCGAAGGCCAGGCCCGGGTGAAGATCCCCGCTGCCGGAAACGGCCGGCTATGGAGAATTAGCGTGTCCGACCCGGAACAGCGTGGAAATTTCCCGGATCGGGGAAATCTATGCAATAAGAAAATTTGCTACGCCACATATTCAAGTAATTCATTGACGGCAGCCGTCTGCGCGTTATCTGGATTTAGGGCCGGAAAATGGTAGATCGACTTGTTGCCTGCCCGGCGTACGGGCTGGTAGCAACGACGATGGCGCCGAAGGATTCTGGACAATCGGGGCACGCTTCTAGACTGGTCACGTGAGCATCGCCCTGACCCTGCTTGCCGATGTGCGCTGGCGGGGGAGACCGGTCGCGGGCGATCGCCCGCAGGCGTTGCTCGCTGCTCTCGCGGCCCGCGATTGCCGTCCGGTCCGGCCCGAAGAGCTGATCGAGCTCGTCTGGGGAGAAGACGCGCCGAGCAACGGCCCGAAGAGCCTGCAGGTGCTGGTGTCGCGGGCCAGGAACGCGTGCGGTGCGGACGCGATCGTCCGCGACGGCGCCGGCTACCGGCTGGGGGCGGCGCCGGGCGAGGTCGACAGCGCCAGGCTCGCGGAGCTCGTGCGCGCCGCCGCGGCCGTGCTCGACCGGGATGCGGCCGCCGCTGAGGGGCTGGCGCGGGAGGCGCTGGCGCTGACGGTCGGCCTGTCCGGGGCTGACGACGGGGACGACGGTCCGCTCGCGGAGGTCCGGCGGGCCGCCGCCGCGGATGCGGCCACTGCGCGGGTGATCCTGGCGCGGGCATCCAGCCGGGCGGGCGCGCACGCGGCTGCGCTGCCGGTCCTCGAGGCGGCGCATGCGCAGTCGCCGCAGGACGAGTCGCTGCTCGCGGACCTGCTGCGCAGCGAGGCCGCCGTAAGCGGCCCGGCGACAGCGCTCGAGCGTTTCGAGCGCTACCGCCGGGACCTGCGCGAGCGGCTCGGCGCGGATCCGGGTGAGCTGCTGCAGCGCACGCAACGCAGCCTGCTCGCTCTTGACCGCCCGGTTCGCCGGGGGGTGCGCTACGACGCGACCGAGCTGATCGGCCGCGACGTTGACCTGGCGCGGCTGCGGGCCCTGATGGCCGGTGCGCGGGTGGTGTCCATCGTCGGCGCGGGCGGGCTGGGCAAGACGCGGCTGGCGCACGCGCTCGCCCGGGACGCGACGCAGCCGGTTGTCCACTTCGTCGAGCTGGCCGGCGTCACCGCGGCCGAGGATGTCGCGGTCGAAGTCGGGTCCGTCCTCGGCGTCCGCGACTCGGTCAGCGGCCGCCGGACCCTGACCGCCGAGCAGCGGGCCGACATCAGGGCGCGGATCGCACAGCGGCTCGCGCAGTCCCCGAGCCTGCTGGTCCTGGACAACTGCGAGCACCTGATCGAGGCGGCCGCGGAGCTCACCGCCTTCCTGATCTCGGCGGCGCCCGACCTGCGCGTGCTCACCACCAGCCGCGCTCCGCTCGCGATCGCCGCCGAGCGCGTCTACCCCCTCGGGGAGCTGGAGAAGGGCGACGCGGCGCAGTTGTTCCGCGAGCGGGCGGTCGCCGCGCGGCCGAGCGTTCGTCTCACCGAGCAGACCGTGGCCAGTATCGTCAGCCGGCTTGACGGCCTGCCGCTGGCGATCGAGCTCGCCGCGGCCCGGGTGCGCGCTATGTCGGTCGAGGAGATCGACCGACGGCTCGAGGACCGGTTCGCGCTGCTGCGCGGCGGCGATCGCAGTGCTCCCGACCGGCACCAGACCCTGCTTGCGGTCATCGAATGGTCCTGGAACCTGCTGGACGCCAGCGAGCAGCGGGCGCTGCGGCGGCTGGCGCTGTTTCATGACGGTTTCACGCTCGAAGCGGCCGAGACTGTGCTCGGCACCAGTGCCTTCGACGCGGTCCGCGGCCTGGTCGACCAGTCGCTGCTGAGTGTCACCGAGGCTGGGGCCGGAATCCGTTACCGGATGCTGGAGACAGTACGCGAGTTCGGCCGGATGCAGCTTGCGGGCGCCGGCGAGGGCGCCAGTGCCCGTGCCGCCCAGCGCAGCTGGGCCGTCGGCTACGCGTCCGCCCATCAGGCGGGCCTAACGGGCGCCGGCCAGTTCGCGGCGATCGACGCGCTCAGCGCCGAGGAGACCAACCTGGCCGACGAACTGCGCGGCGCGATCGCCGACGGGGACCGCGACTCTCTCGTGCAGCTGCTCGCCGCACTCGGGCTGCTCTGGACGATGCGGGGCGAGCACCTTCGGCTGATCGTCCTGGTCCGGGCCGTCGCCGAGGCGATCCGCGGCTGGCTTCCCCGGCCGGACCTGGCGAACGCCGCCCGGGCTGCGGTCGCGATCACCTTGAACAACTCGATGATGATCGGCGGCGAGGCTGACGGCCCGATGATGGCCCTGCTGCGCCAGCTTGGCCCCGATCCGTGCGGCAACGTGTACCTCTCGGGCCTGGTCCGGGTGCTGCTCGCGTACGACTCGGTCGACATCGGCAGCTTTCCGCACCAGCTGGCGGCCGACGCCGCCGACTGGGCCGGCACCCCCGGGTTTCCTGAGCGGCTAGCGGTGCTCGCCGCCGACCCCGACCGGCACACAGCGGCCGCCGCCAGCCAGTGGCTCGGTCACGAGCGCGAGAACGCCGGCGATCCGGTCGGCGCGATCGAGGCCGCCCAGCGCGTACTGGCCCTGGTCCGCGACGAGGACGGCCCGTGGTCTCGCGCGGTGGCGCACAGCCTGCTGGCCGAGCTGACCATGCACATCGGCGACCACGCGGCCGCGGTCGAGCATGCCCTGACCGCCCTGCCGGTGATGCAGCGGATCGGTGCCAGCGATGACGAGCTGCAGCTGCGCACCCTGCTGGTGTTCTGCGCGATCGGCGAGGGGCGGCTCGCGGACGCGGCGGACGAGCTCGGCCGGGCGGACCAGATCGTTCCGAACGTGACGGCGTTCGGCGGGGCCGCCTTCGGGCAGATAGGCCGCGCCGAACTGGCGCTCGCCTCCGGCGACCTCGGTGCCGGGCTGGAGCTGTACCGGGAGTCCGCGGTCCGGATGCGCGAGGTTCGGCTGCCAGGACTCACCCGTACCGGGATAGAACCGTGGGTGCTGTTCGGTGAGGCGATGGCGCTGAGTGCGCATGCCCGCTACGCGGCCGGTGACGACGTCGCGCGCGGGGAGGCGCTGTTCCGCGCCTGCCGTACCGGCGCGCTGCGGGTATTGACCTCCGATAACCCGCACCTCGACTACCCGGCATCGGGGCTGGTGCTGTTCGCCCTGGGGGCGTGGAGCCTGCTGCGCCAGGCCGCGCCGGCCGTGGATGCGCTGCGGCTGCTCGCCATGGCCGACCGGTTCGCCTATAACCGCATGGTCCCCACGATGCGATGGGAGCGGATCACGCCCGCGGCCGAGGAAGCCGCGCCTGGCCTGCTGGCCCGGCTGCAGGCCGAGTACCGGGACTGCCCGCAGCCAGGCCTGCTGACGCAGGCCCGGCTGGCGGTGGAGCGGCTTCTTGGCTGATGGCGGGGGATCGGCGGCCTGACCGGAATCCGGGCGCTACCGAACACCTAGTGCCGGTTCTGTTCGCGGAGCTGGGTGGGAATAGAGATGGACACGCAGTGAGTACTGGTACGGATGTCCTCGCATCGGCCATTCAAACAAGTATTCTATAGCTATGCAGCTCCGGGGCTGGCCCGGACCCGGCTGGCCAAGTCGGTATACGACGCCGGATGGTCGGCGTTCACGGCCATGCTGGAGTACAAGGCGCGCAAGCACGGCCGGACGTTTGCCCGGATCGGCCGGTTCGAGCCAACTAGCCAGGTGTGTTCGGTATGCGGGGTCAAGGACGGCCCCAAGCCGCTCGCCGTCCGCAAGTGGACCTGTGCTGGGTGCGGGACCGTCCATGACCGGGATGTGAACGCGGCCCGGAACGTGCTCGCCCTGGGGCGCAGGGAGAGCCTAAACGCCTGCGGAGGCCAGGTAAGACCAGCATCCGTGCTGGCACCGGCCGGTGAAACAGGAAGCCTCAGAGGTGCCGCGTGACGCGGCACGGGCTGAATCCCCGGCTGGCAGGCCGCGGAGCGCGTCAAATGTGCCGTCGGTAGCTCCGCACCGAGAGCGGCGCGAAGACCGCGATCACCACCAGGTCCGCGAGCAGCGTCCAGCCCACCTGGCTGGTGATGACGCCTTGGTTGGCCAGGTCACGCATGGCGGACACCAGGAGCGAAACCGGGTTGACCTTCACGAAGGCCGCCAGCCAGCCCGGCAGCGAGGTCACCGGCACGAAGGCGTTGGACAGGAAGGTCAGCGGGAACAGGATCAGCATCGACATCCCCTGCACCGCCCGGGCGCTCTTAGCGATGGTGCCGATGAAGGTGAAGACCCAGGCCAGCGCCCAGCCGGTGAAGATCGCTAGCACGATCGCGCCGAGCACGCCGAGCACGCCACCGCCGGGGCGGTAGCCGATGATCACGCCCGTCACGAACGTTAGCCCGGCGGCGATCAGGTAGCGCACCAGGTCCGCCACCATCGGGCCGGCCAGCGGGGCGATCCGGGCCATGGGCATCGCCTTGAACCGGTCGAAGACCCCCTTCTCCATGTCCTCGCGCAGCTGCACGCCGGTGGACATGCAGGTGGTCAGGACGGTCTGGGCGACGATGCCGGGAATCAGCAGCGGCAGGTAGCTGTGCACGTTGCCGGAGATCGCGCCGCCGAAGATGTAGGCGAACATCGCTGTGAACAGCAGCGGCTGGATGGTGACGTCGAAGAACTGCTCCGGGTTGCGCCGCATCTTCTTCAGTGCTCGCCAGGCCATGGTCAGCGTCTGGCTGACCGTCTCGGTGATCGTGGTGCGCGGGCGAGTGCGGGCCACCGCGGCAGCCGGGTTGACGGCGCGCAGCGGGACAGTGTTGGCGGACGCCGGACCCGCAGTCATGGTACTCACTGGACCTCCAGAACCGTTTCGTCGGTGCGAGCGGACGCGCCGGGCTGGCCCGGTTCAACCAGGGCCAGATCGCCGTCCGCATCGGCGCCGTGGCCGGTGATCGCGAAGAAGACCTCGTCGAGGGTCGGCTTGTCCACGCTCACCGAGGTGATCGCCACCCCCGACTGGCGGAACCCGATCAGCACGTCGGCGGCCCGGTCGGCGGTGTCGAGCGGCACGTTCATCCGCCCCGACTCGGGCGTCAGGACGGGCTCCGCGCCCGCGATCTTCCGGACGATCTGCCCGGCGAGTTCCTGATCGGACCCCTCAGCCAGCTGCACTTGCAACGTCGAGTTTCCCACCGAGGCTTTCAGCTCATCGGGTGTGCCCTCGGCGACCTTGCGGCCCCGGTCGATCACCGCGATCCGCCCGGCGAGCTGATCCGCCTCGTCGAGGTACTGGGTGGTGAGCAGTACCGTGCAGCCCTCGGTGACCAGGCCGCGGATCGTGTTCCACATCTGCCCGCGGGTGCGCGGGTCAAGTCCCGTGGTCGGCTCGTCCAGGAAGATCAGCGGCGGCCGGGTGATCAGGCTCGCCGCGAGGTCCAGGCGGCGGCGCATCCCGCCGGAGAACTGTGCGATCGGCTTGTCCGCCGCTTCCTCCAGGTCGAACTGCGCCAGCAGCCGCTTAGCGGCGGCGCGCGCGTCGGCCGACCGCAGGCCCTGCAGCCGGCCGAACATCCACAGGTTCTCGGTGGCCGTCAGGTCCTCGTCCACCGATGCGTACTGGCCGGTGATGCCGATCAGCTGGCGGACGCGGTGTGGTTCGCGGGTAACGTCCACGCCGAAGACGCGGGCCTGCCCGGCATCGATCGGCAGCAGGGTGGCGAGCATCCGCAGGGCCGTCGTCTTCCCCGCGCCGTTGGGGCCGAGGACGCCGAAGATCTCGCCCTGGCGTACATGAAGGTCGATTCCGTCGACTGCACGGAGCCGGCCGAAGGTCTTGACCAGGCCGGCGGCGTCAACGGCTGTTGTAGCTGTCATAGCCGGAACGGTAAGCGGCTGCGGCTTCACCGCGGCTACACGGCGGTATCA
>CAVQZV010000006.1:0-257928 GCA_963718765.1 uncultured Actinomycetota bacterium | reverse complement strand
CCGGCGTGTCGCGCGGCAGCGGCCCGGCAGACGGCGGCATTCCGAATGACCGCGTTCCCTACTGGTTATGCTTTTATTCCGTAACGGGCACGTTGTCCGGCATGCTAGTCGTGAGTCCTCGGACGTCCGGATGGCTGGAGCGGAGCGAGGGATGACGGCAGCATCACGGGTGTGGCCCTGGCCCGGATCGGCCAGGTCCAGCCGCGGCTGCCCGGGACGACCGCCATACTCCTGGCCATCGTCGCGATCGCGGCGATGCTTCCTGGCGTGTGGCTGGTCACGCGGCATATCACCGTCATCGCGCACGAGGGCGCACACGCAACGATGGGGTCGGCGCTCGGCCGCTCAGTACAGAGCATCAGCCTCCGGCGGAACGCCGACGGTACGACGGCGGTCAGTGGCGGGGGACGGACGGGGTCTGCCGTGATCGCGGCCGTCGGTTACCTCGGACCGAGCGCGTTCGGCGTCGGGGCTGCGGAGCTGATCCGCACCGGGCACATCGTCGCCGTGCTGTGGGCCGCGGTGATCTTGCTGCTTGCGGTCATGTTCGTACTGCGGCGGAGCTTTGGCGTCCTCACCGTCATCGTCGCGTTCCTGTTCCTGCTGCTCCTGGCAGGCGCCGGGACCGTCAGCGTGGAGGTGCTGACGGCCTACGCGCTCACCTGGTTCCTGCTGGTGTCGGGGGTGCGGATCGTGGTGGTCCGCGGCTCCCAGGCCGTTGACGCCGGGATCCTGCGCGACATCACGAGAATCCCCCGGAGCTTCTGGTACAGGTTCTGGCTGCTCGGCACCGTGACTGCCCTGGTGTACGGCGCGCTGCTGCTGGTCTAGCCCCGCAGGCGTTACCAGCACAGCTCGCGTTACCAGCCCAGCTCGCGTTACCAGCCCAGCTCGCGTTACCAGCCCAGCTCGCGTTACCAGCCCAGCTCGCGGAGACGGTCGTCACCGATGCCGAAGTAATGCCCGACTTCGTGGATCACCGTCCGGCGGACCTGCTCGATGACGTCTTCCTCGGTATCGCAGATCGCGCAGATGGCCCGCTGGTAAATCGTGATCCGGTCCGGCAGCACGCCGGCGTAGCTGGTAGTCCGGCTGGTCAGCGGGATCCCTTCATAGAGGCCGAGCAAGCCGCTCGGACCCGGGCCGGACTCGACCAGGACGGCCACGTTCTCGATCAGGGTGGCGAACTGGCGGGGCAGCGAATCGAGCGCCAGGGCAACCATCTGCTCGAAGGCGGCCGGATCGACGGTGATCACCCGCCCATTGTCCGGCAGCATCCTGCTTTCTGGCCCGGCCGGCGCCTTGCCTGGCGGCCGTACGCTAGCTCGCGTGACAGCTCCTGGCGCGCTGATGCGACCGACCGCTGCCGACCTGGCGGCGGCGCGCGACCGCACCATTCCCGACGTGGTCGGGCCCGGTCTGCGGGTGCTGTTCTCGGGGATCAACCCGGGTCTGTACTCGGCGGCGACCGGCTGCCACTTCGCTCGGCCGGGCAACCGGTTCTGGCCGGCGCTGCACGATTCGGGCTTCACAGAGTCTCAGCTGAGGCCGTCGGAGCAGTGGTCGCTGCTCTCCTATGGGCTTGGCATCACGAATCTGGTTGCGCGGGCTACGGCGCGGGCGGACGAGCTGACGGCGGCAGAGCTGCGCGCTGGCGGCGAGTCGCTGGCGCAGCTGGCGGAGCGGCTGGACGTGCCGTTCCTCGCTGTCCTGGGTGTTACGGCGTACCGGGCCGCGTTTGGTGTGCGCGACGCCGTGGTCGGTCGGCAGTCGCTGCGCCTCGGCGGGGCGCAGCTGTGGGTGCTGCCGAACCCGAGCGGCCTGAACGCGTCATGGCAGCTGCCCCGGCTCGTGGGGGCGTTCCGGGACCTGCACCGCGCGAGCCGATGACGACGGTGGCATCAATGTCGTCATCACGGGTGATAACCGGGTCGAGACCGCTCGCGGTTATTGCCGCGGCCGTCGTGGCAGCCTGGCGGTCGCTCGTCTCGATGAGCAGCTTGCCGCCAGTTGCAAGCCAGCCGGGAGCTGCTGCGGCTACCCGGCGGTGCACGTCAACGCCGTCGCTGCCGCCATCCAGGGCGATGGGAGGCTCGTGCAGTCGCGCTTCCGGTGGCATGAGCGCCATCTCGCCCGTGGGGACGTAGGGCGCGTTCACCACGAGGACGTCGACCCGTCCGCGGAGCCTCGCGGGCAGCGGGTCGTAGAGATCTCCCAGGTAGACCTGTCCGCCGATCGGGGCGACGTTCTGCCGTGCGCACGCGACGGCGGCGGTGTCGATGTCGGCCGCGTGCAGTTCGGCGCCGCCGAGCGCCGATACGACCGCGACGCCAATGGCGCCAGACCCGCAGCAGAGGTCGACAATGACCGGCCGCCGGCGCTGCGGTCCATGCTGGGCCACGGCGACGGCCTGGCGCACGAGGAACTCGCTGCGACGGCGCGGCACGAAGACGCCGTCGTTGATGGCGATCCGGAGCCCGCAGAACTCAGCCCAGCCGAGGACGTGCTCGAGTGGAAGACCGCTGACCCGGCGCTCGACCATGGCGGCGAGGTCTGCCGCCGACCGCGCGGTGTCAGCGAGCAGTCGTGCCTCGTCCTCGGCGAACACGCAGCCGGCCGCTCGCAGCCTCGACACAATCGCCGCACGGTCGCCGGGCCTCGCCGGGGTAACCGTCACCAGGGCAGCGACGTGCTGGTGAAGTGGGTCAGCGCGTCGAGGTCGGACATCTTGTAGACGTGCCTGGGCGGTGTCTCGAACGTCGCGTACGGCCGCACGCGGATGACGACCCGGTCCTCCGCACGGGCCATCTCCGCGATCTGCTCGCTGCGGCTGTCCGGCACTTCCTCACCTGCCATCAGGCCGACCACTCTGCCGAGCACGTCCGCTGCGAGGTCCGGATCGCGGTCAACCGCGCTGTCGCCGTAGACCTGGAGATAGGTGGGCGGCCACTTCTCGTCCAGGATGCAGAGACTGATACGGCCGTTGCGTGCTACCGCCCTGGCCTTGCCGCGCGCCGCCATCGTTGAGATCAGCAGTTCGTCGTCGCCGTTCATCACGTAGTAGACGATGGTCATCGCAGGCCCGTGCTCCTTGCGCGGGTAGCCGAAGACGCACGTGCGGTGGTCGTAGACGAACTGCCGCCGTTCTTGCTGGTTCATCTACGCCTTCCGGATGGCGTGCGGGTCACGGGCTGCCGAGCGGTCACCAGTATGTCGTGGTCAGGACTACTATCGCCAGGATCATGCGGTCCGCTCTCGCGCACTCTCACGCTACGCCGGGACCGCCATGGCCTGGCAGCCATAGGACATGAGGGGACCCCTGCTGCCCATAGACAGGCAGCAAAGTGCCCAACGCGGCCCTGGTGGCTCGCCGCAAATCACCCGTCCCGGATGACGTCAGGCCGAGTCGCGACGCGCACCCTCCTTGCTATGGAAACGGGCGTTAGTGCGCCCGGCTGGCAGCAGGGCGACGATGAGCCGCCGGGAAGCGCCGTGACCGGCCGGGAGAATGGCGGCGTAAGCCAGGACCGAGGGCAGCGCTGGCTCGCGCGGCTGAGCTTCACGCTCGCCGGGCTCGCGATGGTGGTGCTCCTGGTGTTCGCTGGGCTGCGGAGTATCGCGATGCTCGGCGTCGGGCTCGGCGCCGCGACGGTGAGCCTGTCGGCCGCGTACCTGGCTCTGTCGCACCGGGGCCTGTGGCGCTGGCTCGGGCTTGTGCTGTGTGCTCTCGCCCCGGTCGCGGTCATCATCGTCTACGCCTTCGCGGCTTTGCTGTGGGTCGCGCTCGTCTCGGCTGCGCTGTGGCTGCTGGCAGCCACCACGGCACGATCGGCGCTGGCCGTCGGTCAGCCGGACTGGCACATGCCCGAACACACGGCGGCTCCGCCTGCTGCGCATCCGTTTCTGATCATGAACCCGCGATCGGGCGGGGGGAAGGTCGGAAAGTTCGATCTCGAACGAAAGGCCGACACGCTTGGTGCCAGCGTGTTCCTGATGAGCGGCGGGGACGTCGACGTTGCTGCAATCGCAGAGTCTGCGATCGCTGGCGGCGCTGACCTGCTCGGCGTCGCCGGGGGTGATGGCACCCAGGCCCTCGTGGCCGGGATTGCCGCCGAGCACGGTATTCCGTTCGTGGTCATCACCGCGGGCACCCGCAATCATTTCGCGCTCGACCTGGGTCTGGATCGCGACGATCCCGCGACCTGTCTGGCTGCCCTCACGGACGGGGTTGACCTGCTCGTCGACCTCGGCGAGGTCGGTGGCCGGACGTTCGTCAATAACGCCTCGTTTGGCGCCTACGCCGAGGTCGTCGAAACTCCCGCCTACCGGGACGACAAGCTCGCCACCACTCTCGATCTGCTCCCCGATCTTCTTCAGGGTCATCGCGGCGCCCGGCTGACCGCGCACGCCGAGGGCGGGGACATCGAGGGGCCGCAGGCACTGCTGGTGGCGAACAACCCGTACGGAACGGGCGATCTGGCCGGCTTCGGCCGCCGGGCGCGGCTCGATCGCGGCATCCTGAGCGTCGTGGCCGTCACGATCGACAACGCTCGTCAGGCTGCGGGGCTGTTCCGCGGCAGGAGCGCGACCGGCCTGACAATAAGGAACACTAAGCACGTCACTGTGGAAGCGAACGCGCCGCGGATCCCGGTCGGCATCGACGGAGAGGCCGTCTGGATGCCGCCTCCGGTCGTCTGCACGATCCGCCCCGGTGCGCTCCGCGTGCGCGTGCCGCGTCACCGGCCCGGCGTGCGCCCACCGAAACCGCCACTGAACTGGGCCCAGCTGCGCCGCCTGGCGGCGCCGCGGCTAGGGCGCGGGCGAGTCACTCGGGACCGGCCGCCGCACGAGGTCGCGCGGTGACAGCCGACTATGAGCGCTTCGCCAGTGCCAGCGAGCTGCTGCAGCGGGCCAGGGAACTGACCCCCAAGACCGTGATCGTGGACGTGGAGCCGCTGGTCGCGTGGTGGGACACCGGGCAGGAGCCGCTCGATTCCGGCGTCGCCAGCATGGTCGGTGAGCTCGGCGAGCTCGGCGGGGTGAGCATCCTGTGCTTTGCCACCAACTCCGCGCGCCGTCCCTCACACGTCCCGGTCGGCGCGCGCGCTCAGGTGGTGTACCTGGCATCCGCCGGAAAGCCACTGCAGATCGCGCCGTATCAGACGATGCCAGCACCGGGAGTGGTGATCGGAGATCAGGTGCTCACCGACGGTGTTCTCGCCCGGCGACTCGGATTCGCGTTTCTGCACTACTGCCCGGAGCCAGCCGGCATGCCGATTGGACCACGGCTGCTGCGGTACTGCGGCCAGCTTGTTCTGCCGCTCGTATTCCGCGGGCGGCAGTTGGCGAACTAAACGCGCGGAGGCCCCAGCCTCTGGGCTGGGGCCTCCGCGCGTTAGCGAACGAAGCCGGTGATGAGCCTCGGCAGCGAGCTGTCCAGGCCAGCTACGTTGAGCACGCCCTCGTCGGCCGGGTCCGCGATCATCATGCCCGTGGCGGTCATGGAGACGACCACGACACGGACCCGAGGGTTAACCGACCGCCGGTATGCCTCCAGCGCCTGAACCGGATGCTGCCGGCGAGCCCAGGTCTCGTTGTCCGTTAGCACCACCACGCCGTCGACCTCCAGGCGCCGGTCTAGCGCCCAGGAGAACGGCAGGGACATGTCCGTGCCACCACCCGAGCCCTGCCACTTCGCGACTTCGTGCAGGCTCGTCCGTGGCGTGACCCTAGACTGATGAACGGCCGTGTCGACGTCGATCACGTGCGCCTCCGGTCCTTCGATCCGGGCGAGCATGACGGCCATCGCGTTCGCGACTTCGTACGCCGTGCCGAGCGGCGAGCCGCCGGACACCACCTGGGACCACCGGCTCATCGACGCGGACGAGTCCACGGCCACGAGCAGTCGCCGGCCCGAGGGCTCAACCGCTCCGAACGACATCTCATACGCATGCGCGAGCGCGTCCGTGATGACACCGACCGGCTGCCAGGTCTGCGCCGGCTTACCCGGGCAGGCTGGCTGAGGCCCGACGAGTACGCCTTGAGCGCGAGGTACAGGTCCATCGGGTGGACCCGTGCGCGCGCGAGCGCAGCGCCGTTGGTGAGCCTGTCCACGACCGCGCGGTTCACCTCGGCGAACGGTGCGAGCGTGCCGATCCGCGTCATCCGCGCCAGGTTGCGGATCAGAGCCGTGAGGCCGACCGTCTCGGTGAGCTCGGCCCACACGTCCTTGTCGGCGAGCACGTCCGAGGGCAGGAACTCCCACGGCACCCGGCGATCGCGAATGACCGCGATCGCCTCGGCTGGCGTGGTGGCTGCCTGAGCAGTTAGGAAGTCGTCGACGTCGGACAGTGCCGCGCGGGCTTCGTCATCGGACACGTTGCCCGCCAGCCAGCCGATCAGCGTCCGGTGTGCCGGAGTCGAACCAGTCGGGTGCGCGATCCGGATGACGTCCCGCAGGGTCATCGCCTCGCCAGCCGGGGTTGCCCGCTGGCGCGCCTTGATCGCGCGGAACGCCACCTGGTGGATATCACCGGTGGTGAAGTACGAGCCGAGCGTGGTCCGCATCGCCCGCCCGATCACCGGCGACGGCCCCCGGCCGTCAGTTCCTGCCTTGCCCGACAGGCTCTTCCAGTAGCCGAAGAACATGGCCAGGTGGTCGGTCGTGCGCACCACCTGCGGGAAGGCGGCCTTCACCGCCTGGACGGTCGCCGGGTCACCCTTCGCGGCCGCCGCAGCGAGCGCAAACAGCGCCGGGCTTGGCTTCGGAGCACGCGGCGGGCGGGCGGTCGAGATTGCGGTGATGAGGCCGACGAGCCGCGAGCCGTCTTCGGCAATCGCCTGGAACAGCAGGTCGACATTGGTGTCGGTGAGCTTGTCGTCGCTCACGTAATAGGTGCCGCCGGTGGTGCCGAGGATCAGGAAGTCCTCGACCTGAGTCCAGATGTCCTTGGCGAACACGTAGCCGCCCGCAGCGTTGCGGACCTGGTCGCGGCCCGGGATCGGACGCGACTGCGGACTCGCGACAGTGCTGACGCGTGCGAGGGGGTTCCTCATCGTGGGGACTCCTCCGGTATCGACCCGCCTCGTGCTGGGCGGATGTGGGTCGGTTCTGCTGCTCGAGAGCGGGGTGCGGATGTGGAGTTGCTGGCCGATGTTCAGGCGCTCTGCCAGCTGAGCTACGCCGGGCGCTAACCCGGTGGCGGGACTCGAACCCGCGACCTCCCGCTTTCAAGGCGATAACCGGTCGGCGTCGACCCGCACCCCACTCGAGGTGCGCACGGCAGGTGCGGATGTGGGGTGGGAACCGGGATTCCGGCCCTTCCGGGCCGGTTCAGGAATCGAACCTGTTAGTCACCGATAACCGGCGCCCGTCGACCCGCACCGCTGTGCACGGCTCACAGTGGGAAACGCCAATGCTGGCTCGGCCGGACTCGAACCGGCGCAGTGCCGCTTAGGGGGCGGTTGCTCTGTCCGCTGAGCTACGAGCCATTCGGAGCGCCTCGGCCAGATTCGAACTGGCGTGAACGCAGCTTTGCAGGCTGGCACCTAGCCACTCGGTCACGGGACCTCAGTGTCCCCGGCTGGACTCGAACCAGCGGTCTCCACCTTCGGAGGGTGGCGCTTTTCCACTGCGCTACGAGGACATGCGTGGCGGAACCTGGGGTCGAACCAGGGAGGCCGAGGCGACTGTTTTACAGACAGCTGAGCGGTCCGTCGCTCACTTCCGCCGGGGAGGACGACGGGAATCGAACCCGCTGCGGGCTAGCTCACCACCAGCCTCCTCGCCAATCGGCTCGTCCTCAGTGCGCAATCAGGGATTCGAACCCCGGACCTACGGCGTGTGGAGCCGTTGCTCTCCCGGCTGAGCTAATCGCGCATGCGCGCACCCAGGAGGACTCGAACCTCCGCTGCTGGCTTCGTAGGCCAGTGCCCTATCCGTTAGACGATGGGTGCTAGGTGATGGCGGCCGGGTCACTCATTCCGCCGCCATCGTGGGCACTGGTGGATTCGAACCACCGGCCACCGCCGTGTCGAGACGGTGCTCTGGCCAGCTGAGCTAAGCGCCCCTGCGCGAGACTGAGGGGACTTGAACCCCCGACCTCCGAGTTGACGGCCCGGCGCTCTGACCAGCTGAGCTACAGCCCCAAGCGATATGCGCTCCCCGGCAGGGACTCGAACCCCGATGTTCCGGTTAACAGCCGGTTGCTCTACCCATTGAGCTACCAGGGAACGAGCGGCCGGTTAGTTCGACCGCTGTCGTAGCGAGGACGGGAGTCGAACCCGCGATCTCCGGCTTATGAGGCCGGCGCCTTCCCAGCTTGGCCACCCCGCAGTAGCGCAGACGGGCCTCGAACCCGCAGATGACGCGGCTTGAAAGGCCGCCGACTCTCCCCATTCGTCCACTGCGCCGTGTGTGCTCCGTGCCGGGCTCGAACCGGCCGTCTGCTTATGACCAAGCTGCTAGGCCACCTGATAATCCCTTGCCCAGCGGATCGTTGGCTGCCGGATCTTGGCAGAAGAGATCCGGAGGGGCCCAAATGGCACGAGAACGGTGTACCCGGCTTTTGCCAGGGCCGACAGTATAACGATTTCTGTCCGCGTACCGATGTCGCTGCTATTCATATGCCCATTCTACTCTGTATTACCAAAAAAGTCGTAGCCTCACGGGGAGTTGAACCCCGTCCTGCTGGTTGAGAACCAGCTATCCTGCCGTTAGACCATGAGGCCGTGCGCCGCAAGAAAATCGAACCCATCAGCCGCCATTAACGACAGCTCTGTCCAATCGAGCCAGCAAAGAACGTTCATGTTCGGTTCAGCGAATAAGCTGGTAAGTGCGGCCACCCGATTCCGGCAGCGAGGGCCAGGTGAGTTCAACCGCTTCCTCCACGGAGCGTGGTGCGCCGCGAAGGACTCGAACCCCGACATGCCGGGTAGAAGCCGGCTGCTCTTGTCCGCTGAGCTAGCGGCGCTCGTCCCTCCGGTCCGATTCGAACGGACGGTCCTTGGAGTAAAAATCCAGAGAGTTGACCACTGCGCCACGGAGGGATGGTTGGCCACCGCGGAATCGAACCGCGCCGTACCGCTTTATCAGAGCGGCCCCGTCGACCAGCTGGGTCGTGGCTGTCAGCGATCACGAAATTGAGCAGTGAGGGGCGTGCTGCGATCACGTAATTGACCACCCCGATCACGTTATTGACCATGGTCAGCGCGTGCGTGTCGGGGTGGACCTGGTCATCGGGAAGTCAGGATGATTCCCCTCGTCCTTGTGACGGAGGGGGCCGATGGCAAGGAGGACGTTCGACGTGATCGATATCTGCGAGATCTTCACGCACTGGCATGCGGGCCGGTCGAAGAACGAGATCGCCGGCAGTCTGGGGTTGTCGCGGAACACGGTGCGCAAGTACCTGGCCGCGGCGGAGGCCGCGGGCATGGTGCCGGGCGGCCCGGCGGTGTCGCAGGACGAATGGGCCCGGCTGGCGCGGGTGTGGTTCCCGGAACTAGCTGATACCCGGCTGCGGCAGGTGACCTGGCCTGCGATCGGGGAGCACCGGGATTACATCGTGGAGCAGCTGGCGGCCGGGGTGACGATGGCCACGATTCACCAGAGGCTGCGTGATGAGCGGGGGCTGGCGGTGTCGGTGGCCTCGCTGCGCCGGTATGTTGCGGCGAACCTGCCCGAGGAGGCTCGCCGGTCGCAGGTCACGGTGCTGCGGCTGGTGCCGGCCGAGCCGGGGCAGGAAGCGCAGATCGACTACGGGCAGCTCGGCCGGTGGCTGGATCCGGCGACCGGGCGCCGGCATGTGGTGAACGCGTTCGCGATGGTGCTGTGCTGCTCACGGCACATGTTCGTCCGCCCGGTCATCACGATGGACCAGCATGCCTGGACCGAGTGCCATGTGGCGGCGTTCGGGTTCTTCGGCGGGGTGCCCGCCAGGCTGGTCCCCGACAACCTGCGCACCGGCGTCGACCGGCCGGACCTGTATGACCCGAAGATCAACCGCTCGTATGCGGAGCTGGCCGGGCATTACGGCTGCCTGGTGGACCCGGCCAGGTCCCGGAAACCCCGTGACAAGGCGCAGGTCGAGCGGCCGATGCCGTATATCCGCGACTCGTTCTGGCGCGGCCGGGAGTTCACCAGCCTGCAGCAGATGCAAGCCGAGGCCGAGCGGTGGTGCACCGAAGTGGCCGGACGGCGGGCCTGCAGGCCGCTGGACGGCGCCGCCCCGGCCGCGGTCTTCGCCGCGGCCGAGAAAGACCGGCTCGCGGCGCTGCCAGCATCCCCGTTCGTGCTCGCGCAGTGGTCGCGGTGCAAAGTCGGCCCCGACATCCACGTCAGGGTCGGCCGGACCTTGTACTCGGTGCCGTGGAAGCTGATCGGCAAGACCCTGGACGCCCGGTCGACCGCCACCATGGTGCAGCTGTTCGCCAGCGGGGATCTGGTGAAGACGCACGTCCGCAAGGCGCAGGGCAAGCAGACCGACCTGGCGGATTACCCGCCGGAGAAGATCGCATTCCATATGCGCACCCCGGCGTGGTGCCGCAAGCAAGCCGCTGAGATCGGCCCGGCCTGCCAGGCGCTGATCGGCGGGCTGCTGGAAGACAATGCCTTGTATCGCCTGCGCGCCGCGCAGGGCGTGCTGCATCTGGCCGACAAGCACCAGCCCGGCCGGCTCGAGGCCGCCTGCGCCAGGGCCGCCGCGGCGGGTGATCCGTCTTACCGGACCGTCAAGGGCATCCTGGCCGCCGGCACCGAGGACACGCCTGTGACCGCGCCAGCCGGCGATGGCGGGGCCGCCGCATTCCTGCACGGCCCCGACGCCCTGTTCGCCGACGGCACCGTAGTGTCGCTGCGGCCAGCTGCTGAGGACAGGGCGTCATGACCGCCCTCACCACGAGTGTGCCCGCCGTCACGGCCATGACCACCACGATCGAGACCGGCGCTCTGGGCAAGACCCTGCGGGCGCTCAAGCTGTCCGGCATGCTCGACACCATCGACGCCCGGCTGGCCCAGGCCCGCGCCGGGGAACTCGGCCACATCGAGTTCCTCCAGGTCCTCTGCGAGGACGAGATTTCCCGCCGCCAGGCCATGTCCATCCACCGGCGGCTGCGCAGCGCCCGGTTCGAAGAGCAAGCCACCCTCGAGGGCTTCGACTTCACCGCGTCCCCCAAGCTGCCCGCCGCCCAGATCCGCGACCTGGCAGCCCTGCGATGGCTGCAGGCCGGCGAGTCCGTGATCCTCTACGGCCCCGTCGGCGTCGGGAAAAGCCACATCGCCCAGGCCCTCGGCCACCTCGCCATCCGGCACGGCGCCACCGTCCGGTTCCTCAAGACCAGCCGCGCGCTGGCTCACCTGGCCGGCGGCCACGCCGACAACACCTGGCACAAACGACTCGGCGAACTCGCCCGCCCGCACCTGCTGATCCTCGACGACTTCGCCATGCGCGAGCTCACCCCCGCCCAGGCCGACGACCTCTACGAGCTCATCACCGAACGAGCCGGCCGCTCGCTGGTACTGACCAGCAACAGGGCACCGCAGGACTGGTACCCGCTGTTCCCCAACCCCGTCGTCGCCGAGTCCCTGCTCGACCGGCTCATCAACAACAGCCACCAGCTCTTCATGAACGGGCCCAGCTACCGGCCGAACA
The DNA here is from genome assembly GCA_963718765.1 of uncultured Actinomycetota bacterium. Taxonomy (GTDB): domain Bacteria; phylum Actinomycetota; class Actinomycetes; order Streptosporangiales; family Streptosporangiaceae; genus JAJYUU01. The sequence goes on along the minus strand of CAVQZV010000006.1, from coordinate 246,280 downwards.
AAAGACCCGGCCAGCGTGGCACCACGACAGCAAGGGAGGCCAGCCAGTAGAACAGGAACAGACCAGGCCCTGGTCAATTACGTGAGCAACACCCCTGCTCAATAACCTGACCGCCGACATCGTGGCCATCGAAGCGGAAGGCGGAGGCTCTGATCCCCAGCGGTTGCCCGCCCACCCGATTTCGAATCGGGGGCCGCCCGAGCGACTTCACCTTCCCAAAGCGGATGGCACAGGACTCGAACCTGCCCGCGGCTTGAGCCGCGACCTCCGGTTTCCGGCCGGGCACCTTGCCAACTCGGTCAGCCATCCGAAGCGGAGAGCGGAGGGCACGGTCCCCACGCCTTGCAGCGCGCACTCGTTAGCACCGAGGCCCGGTCCCTGACCGGTTCACTCTCCTCGAAGTTGTCGTACGCCGGGAGGGATTTGCACCCCCACGCCCCTTACGGGACACAGGTTTCTGAGACCTGCGCGTCTACGTTCCGCCACCAGCGCTTGGAGTGAGCGACGGGGCTCGAACCCGCGACCTCGACGTTGGCAACGTCGCGCGCCACCTGCTGCGCCACGCTCACGCGGAGCCTTCGGACGGACTCGAACCGTCACCCTCGCCCCTACCACGGGCGCGCTCTACCGCTGGAGCTACGAAGGCACGACGCACGGACGGGGTCTGAGCCTCCTGCCGGGCTCGAACCGGCAACCTTCTCGGTACAGGCGAGCTGCGCTTGTCCAGTTGCGCCAAGGAGGCAGACAGTAAAGCGACGCCAGCATGCGTCTCGTCACGCGCCGGGTGCGCTCGGCGGGATTCGAACCCGCAACTGCCAGCATCTCGGGCTGGTCTCTCTGCCAGTTGGAGTACGAGCACGGGCGAGCCTCTGGACGGCCTCGAACCGTCTGCCTTCGCCATACGAGAGCGACGCTCTGGCCTGATGAGCTACAGAGGCTTGGCTGCCGGGCAGAGACTCGAACTCCAACTCACGGTTTCAGGGACCGTTGTCCTCCCATTAGACGACCCGGCATCGATCGCGTGCGCCGCCAGGGATTCGAACCCGCGTTCCCCGGAGTAAGGGTCCGGTGCATAGCCAGACATGCTCGCGGCGCGTTGTCAGAATGCCGCCAACATGGCATTCCGCTGGAGCCGTACCGGGGAGTTGAACCCCGATGATCTGCTTGGAAGGCAGACGTCTTGCCGTTAGACCAGTACGGCATTGTGCCTCTCCCCCGAACCGACCAGGGACCTAGCGGGCTTCAACCGCTCGTGATTCCGATTTCACCAAAGAGGCAACCGTCAGGAAGCAGGGACTCGAACCCCGTCCACCTCGTCCCGAACGAGGCGCGCTCACCCTTACACCACATCCCGTCGCGTGCGTGCGTGGACTACCGGGGACTCGAACCCCGTACCTCCGGTTTGCAGGACCGGCGCTCTTCCAGCTGAGCTAGCAGCCCAGGATCCCGGTCCCGGCCGCCGCAGAGCGCGCGCGGCCAGGACCGGATTTCGCGCGGCCAGCCGGCCGCGCTTGGCGTTTCCCACTGTTGAGTTGGCAAGGTACAAGCGGATTCCCCCCGAAGGGTGCCGCTGCGCTGGGCCGGGAGGGCTCGAACCCCCATCCGCGGTTCTGGAGACCGCCGCTCTTCCATTGAGCTACGTCCCATTAGGTTTTTAGGCATGCCAAAAAGAAACCGCCCGCCAGGTAATTCACCTGGGGGCGGCGCCTGCTGCTGCGGCCTAATCCGGCTACATAGCGGGCACCGTTCCCACGGTCGCGCTCAGCGTCGCTTGGCACGGAAATGCGTGCTGCATCCCGCGATCTCTGACTGGCGACCAGGACTTCACCGGGCTGTTCTCCCTCACTACTGCTGCTGCGTGCTTCACCATTAACGGTACGCACAACATGGGTTACACACAAATTTATTTCCGGGCGCTCGCAAAAGATCACGTGCCGACCGCGGCGACGCCTAGCTTGCGGGCCTGTCAGCCGCGGGTTGTTCCGCGACGGCTAGAGCTGCGCCCTTCCGGCGCGTGCCTTGCCACACCGAGAGGCCGAGCCACAGCAGGACTGCCAGGGCAAGGATTGCGCCAGGCAGAAATCCCTTGGCGAGCAACGCAATCGAGAAGGCCGCAGCTACAACCTGGCCGACATCATCGATCAGCACTCGCGAACTGCCCGTCCTGGAATCGACCCCGCTGTGAATGCCCAAGCGCACGACGATGAGCAGCAGCGCGAAACTAACGGCCAGAAAGATAGCCGGGACCGTGTTGCCTGGCGGATTGTCGATGGTCCAGCGCAAGCTGCCGCCGAGTTGCGCGGCAACGATCGACCGGTGCCAGACTCTGATGCTGCGCTCGGTGCCGGCTCTCTGGTCGGTGAGTGCCGCGCTCGTCGCCGCAACGGAGTTTCCGCCGAATTCTGCCCAGCCGCTGATGACGCCGTCCTGCGTGACGTACGAGACTGACGCGCCGTTGGCGTCGTCCGCGGTGGAGCGCACCCCATTGACGACCGCGGTGAAGTCCCCCACGCAGGTGGCCAGATTCGTCTCGCCAGCGCATGCGGGCGCATGACGGAAAGCCCGAGATGGCGGGCCGTCCTTGCTCGTGAAGAAGACGCCGAACAGGACCGCCGTAAGGAGCAGCACGGGGACCATATCGTGACCGCTCGCGCTGAGCACGCGAGCCCACCTGGCCTGTGAGAGGCGCGTCTGCGGCGGTGTGGCCGGGCTGGCCGTTCGCGACTGCCTAGCAGTGGTCAGGATCCGCGTGTGCCTCGCGAGTCCGAACGGCAAGCGCAGACCGTGGTGCGGGCGGTGTCTTTTGGCAGCCCCCTCCAGGGCACGGGCGAGATCGGCGTCATAGCCTTTTGGACGTCTCCTCTGGACGCCGAGCGCAAGCCAGGCGACGAAGCCCAGAACCACAACCAGCGCCGAACCGGTGGCTACCAGGTCTATGCCGGGTGCGGATGGCTTGGCGCGCAACGCGATGCCGCCGGCCATCACGACCATCCCGCCAAACAGGAGCGTCAGCGATGCAGCGACGTACGCCGAGCTGGGCTGCGGGCGGTCCGCCCCCTCTCTCCGTCGGATCCAGAGGGCTATGGAGGCGAACACCATGGCCAGGCCGCCGGCCATCTCTGCGTAGCCCAGATCGCGGGCGAACGCTGTCTCGGGCGCGGACGCGGTGACCTCAGAACGCCCGTTGGTCTTGACGGATACGGGGACGCCGCGCCACGTGGTCACGACGGCTGGATCACCATCTACTGCTGACCGGAGCATCGTGCCGTCTGAGCTGAACGTGAGACGCAGTGTCCCCAACGCCGTCTGGACGTCGAGCGCGTAGTACGCGGCTCTCGTGGAGTTTTCGGTGACCCCAGCGACAGAGCCGTCGACAGTTCCCAGGCAGCTGGCATTGGCTGGCGCGGTTGCCAAGCACGCGCGGGCGTGATGGTACGCCGAGATCTCCGTAGCCTGCTGAATCCCGAGGACGCCGAGCCATCCGGCAGCAACCAGCAAGGCCGCAGTGAGCACAAGCCAGAGCCATGGATTGCACCGCACGACCGACGCCTCCAGCATGAGACGGAAGGCCGGACTCTACAGCCTGCGCAGCCGTTATGAAAGTTTTGTCGCGCTGGTGTCAGCACCCGAACGCCGTCCGGGATCACGAGATCCTGTACCGCGGCCAATTCAGGGCCACGGGGACTGGCCTCGACTCGTCTGCGCTGGGCCTCCCGCAGTGCGCTAGGAATGGACGACTTCGGTGTCGTGGCAGAAGTGCACCCGGTCGGGCCGCAGCGCGTGCACCCGGCCGAGCGACTCGCGCCACGCGGCCGGATCGGTTGCCTGACCCGGCGGCAGGTCACCGTCATCGGGTTCCAGATACAGGCCGCGCTTCCACGCGGCGTCGCCGATTAGCACCTCCGCACCATTGTCGGTGCTCACCGTGACGCTCTGATGCCCGACCGTATGACCCGGCGTTGAGACGACCGACAGGCCGGGCAGGATCTCGGCGTCGCCGTCCAGCAACTCGAATCGCGCATCCATGAAGTCGAACCAGCCGGCCAGCTGAGGCGTTTCCCGGCGGGCCCGCGCCAGCTCGACTGACTGGATATAGAAAGGGGCGTGCTTGAACACGGTGTTCTGCCCGCAGTGGTCGAAATGCAGGTGGGTGTTGATGACCAGGCCGATGTCACCGGGCGTCATGTCGTGTTCGTCGAGCGCATCGGCGACCGACCGGTTGACAGCGCGGTGGTCGGCCAGCACCTGCTGGGGACCGCCGACGCCGGTATCGACCAGGACAGCGCCACCGGGGTAGGTCACGAGAAATCCGTGTACCGGCATTTCCTCGCCCATTGTTGCCAGGTGCAGTCGCGTTACCTGCAGGGACATCCGTCCTCCCCGATCGCCAACGGCGACGTTACCGCATCTGTCAGAACCGGCCGAGACTGGACGTCTGACGTAGGGTCCAGGGATTCCGCGTCGGTCACCGAAACCCGTCCCATGTCGCGTAGCGTCACATACACGCTCAGCGGACAGGCACCATCAATGAAGCTCCGATATCATGCGCTGCCTGCAGCGGCAGCAGTCGTGATCACCATCGCCGGATGCTCCTCCGGCCCCTCAGTCGCGACCGCGTGCAAGGATTTCTCGACGTGGATAGCAGCCCAGCATGGCGGCTTCGGCGCCGACCCGGCGGAGCTTGCCAGTGCTGCCGCCGAGGCGCCGCCCGGGCAGTTGTACACCGACCTGAACGACCTGAACGTCAACGCCGGCTACGCCCGCCCCGACCCTGTGGTCGCGCAGCTGACAGCGACTGAGGTGCAGATCGTGCGGGGTGACTGCTCGAGTGCGAAGACTGGCTAGGTGCCGGAGCCTGACTATGGCGTGTGAGCAACCTGGGGTTGCAACTCCGGGCGTCAGACACAGCGGGTTCGGCTGGCGACTTCAGCGCCGAACCGGACCCTGACCGGAAACGAGGTCCGGCTATGTCCGATCGTCTCAGCACCGTGGCGCTCACAGCCGCCATCACCGCCTAACGAGATGTCCGAGTCGGGGCGGGCCGTTGAAGACCTGTCCGACGAGGATTACGACCAGGCGAACAACGCGCTGGCGTCTCTTAACACGCTCGGGATCTCCTACAAGCACCGCTATCTGCGGCAGAAGGATCTGCTGGAGACGTGGGCGGACACCATCCTGCGGCTGCTCCGGCCGACTGAGAAGTTCCTCGTACACCGGAACGCGCTCCGCGCCGCAACGACCCGTCGGCCGGGCAAAGCGGAGGCCCGCCCCGCGAACGGGCCTCGCCTCTGCTTGATGCATCTAGGCCAGCGTGAGGTGACCATCCACGGCTAATCCTCGGATACAGAACATCTTCTGCAAGATCGGACCAAAGACGGAGCGGCCGTGAGATTCTTCTCCAGCAATCGGAGAGGAATCACCATGAATCGCATCGTCCCGTTGCTGGCCGTGGCGGCCATGGTCGTCGCGGTCAGCGCGTGCGGCCACCAGACGCCGCGTGCCGCCGCCACGGCCTCGCCTGCTGCAACCTTTGTCCAGCCGCCGTCCGTCACCCCCCTGATCGAGAACACGCCCTCAGACCAGGTCACGTGCGATGAATTCGTGTCGGACTTCGACTCCGGCTTCGCTGCGGCCCAGCAGAACGAGCTCAACGCATGGGTCAGCAACACCGCGCACAAGGTTGACCCCGTGCTGGTCCAGGACGTCAACACGTTTCTGAGCGCCAGCCAGCGTGGCCCCATCACCGGCGACTCGCCTGCCGCAATGAAGATCTTTAACGACTGTCATTCCATCGGTTCATAGCAACGGGCGCGCGCCTGGCGATCTCATCGAGCGCGTCGGGAGTGAGCGGGCCTTCACTGCTCGCCGCCGAGCGAGTGGAGCAGCATGTCCAGTTCGCTGGCCAGCCGCACCGACCACAGCACGTAGTCGGGCATCCGCTACGTGCCGAGATGAAATCGGCATCCTCGCGTCGGTAGTCGGCGAGCGCCGCCGACGCCGCAGTGATGGCCGCGGCCAGTTCCGGGCTCATGACGCCGCGCCGAGACTGCACGCCGCCTGCTCGTCGTCGCGGCAATGAAGGTCGCACAGGTTGATGTACGCCGGGCAGCCGAGCACGGCACAGTGGCCGTCGAACCACTCGCCGTGCCCGCACGGCAGGTAGCGAATTCCGGTCAGCAGTTCCATGCTTCCCCCCTACGGCTTGTACCAGTTGGAGCAGACGGACCCTGCGGGGAAATCGCACCTAGGTGAGTGCTTGCCGAGGGACGGCGCGCACGACCCGACGATGGCGCGCACCACGGACAGCCCGGCGCCGTCCCGCACGGCGTTGAGACTGAGCTGCACGACTGAGGCCCGCAGCTCCAACGGAGTGCGGGCCTCTGACCTGCGGAGACTGTCGATCCGCCTATCGGAATCGAACCGATGACCTATTCATTACGAGGGTAAATCGACCCGTCCGTTACGTGCTCGTCGGGGACGCTAACCTGCGCGGGCGGTCCGTCAAAGTTCGTCATCGTCCGGGAACTGCCGCTGCGGTTGTCACTCAGTTTGTCATCCGTCCGCAGACCGGGCGGCTGTGCAGGGTTTGCTGCCTCGGTTGTCCCTCAGCTGTATTCATCTTGTCCAGCCCGGCTCCGACAGCCGGCAGGAAAATCATGACCTCGCGGTCCAGGTGCCAGTCCTCAGGGACGAGGGTCCCGGCCGCTGTTCGGCTGCGTCCAGACTTGTTGCTGGCAGCCGCCAAGGTGCGAGAGGTGATACGTATCGACGTCGCTGCTGATGTACGACTGGCCGCCCTTGCGCCGCGTGGCGAGGTCGTACCACCAGGCCAGGGCCAGGGCTATCACCATGACACCGAGTACAGCCAGAATCACCGCCGAACTCCGTTCTGGTGACAAGCTCTCCGAGGACAGCCTCTGCCTCCGGGACCAGCGGAGTCAATGCCCTCACATCTAATGGCTATGACCGTTAGTGAATCGACGCTACAACGCCGCCGTCGCACGCGGTGACGAGGACCACCGCGCGGAAGAGGACGATGACGCGGGATGTCTGAGGTGGAGCCGCCTATCGGAATCGAACCGATGACCTATTCATTACGAGACAGTGATTCGTCTTCCTGATATGAGCGGCGTTGAGTCGGGCACGCCGGACATTCTGACGTCTTCGCAGGTCGCGCGACAAAACCGCCTCCGGAAAGCGTAGCGCCTCGACGGCAAAAACCGGGCCCGTCTGTAACTGCCGGGCTCCCTACGGTCCCCCCGAACCGGCGCCGCAGCTGCGGCATGATGAGGCCATGAGGCTGCTCCCCCGCCGACCCCGGATCGACCCCGCGGATGACGTCGACGCCCGGGTGGACCGTCAAGATCGGCGACCCCCCGCTCGAGCATCTGACGACCCACATCGCCACCCTGCCGGACGGGACCAAGGTGTCGGTGGTGCTGGAAGGCCCGGCCGACCTCGCCAGCTGGCAGATCCGGGTCGACTGGGATGTCCGCGAGTCGGCGATCCACCGGGCTGCACTCGAGCAGGGCCACCGACTGGTGATCTGGTGAGCTAAACCTAGTCGGCCCTAGACGCCGGCCGCCTGACCCGGGCCTTCGCCTGCACTACGAGTTCCCAGGCGATCATCGCGAACACCACGGCCAGGAAGGGCCACCAACTAGTTGCAATCCCCAGGCCGCCGACCGCCATCACCAGGTAAAGCCGCACAAGCACGGCGGACGGTGCCGTGATGACCTGACGGGCGCTGTAGCGGCGCTTGCGGATCAGGATGCTTCCGCAGTACAGCCAGCCGACGGTGAGCACGGGACCCAAGATTTCGTGCAGCATTTGGCGCTCCAGGAGGCGAGCCTGGCCCGCGCGCGGGCCAAGCTCTCATCGTAGGTGCTGATCAGGCGGCGAGCACCCAGCGCTCGCCATGACGGACGTAGGCGGTGGTCGCTGCCGTGCTGCTGGGTGCCGGGCCAGCAGGTGCCGTGCTGCTTGCTGCACCTGGCGTCGCCGAGAGACCGGGATGCACCGGGGTGCCGCCCGTTTGCACTCCGCCCACTTGCACTATGGGGAAGTACCACGTCCGGTAGGTCTCGTTCCTGCGCTGGGGTGACTCGGTGTAGTGGATCGGCCCGGTGCTGATCGCACTCATCGGGATGATCGACCTGATCATCAAGTCGCACTAACCAGTTCGGAAGCGAGGAGCGCCCGGCCTGCACAGCTTCGCGGGCTAGCAGCTGGGCGCCCCCGCCGCACCCGACACCGTAATGCATGCTGACGGCTGCGGCTAGACGGTTGTCACATCCGATCACGCCTAGACGTGTCGAGCTGGGTCGTCGGCCGGTCTGCGCGGTCGGCGACGAGTGACCGTCTGGCAGGCCCGTCCAAAACTGACGGGCTCCCTTCGGGCTCCCATCGGCCACCTGCGACCTATTCACTACCGGGTGACCTGGCGTTTTGCCTGGTCAGAGAGAGCCGCCTATCGGAATCGAACCGATGACCTATTCATTACGAGTGAATCGCTCTGCCGACTGAGCTAAGGCGGCGCACGCCGGGCCGAACCCTGCGAGCCACAGGATTCTACCGGTCCGCCGCTGGTTCTCGCGCATCGCCGTGCATCGCCTCGTAGGCCTTGCGGGACCCGCACACCGAAGCCTTCGGGCAGGTGGTGCGCCTGCCGTCCTCGGCCAGTTTGACGATCACCTGGTCGGCCGGGACGTTGTGGCCGACGACGGTGCCGGGCCCTTCTGCCGTCTCGACCGCCTCGCCATACCGGGGCGCGGTGGCATGGAAGTCCTGGTACAGCGGGTGCTCATACTTCAGGCAGCACATCAGGCGCCCGCAGGCCCCCGCGATCCGCAGCGGGTTGACCGGCAGGTCCTGATCCTTGGCCATCCGCACAGAGACCGGCTCGAAGTCCTTGAGGAAGGTGGCGCAGCACAGGTCGCGGCCGCAGGGACCGATGCCGCCCTGCAGTCTCGCCTCATCCCGCGGGCCGATCTGCCGCAGGTCCACCCTGGCGCGCAGCCGGCCGGCCAGATCCTTGACCAGCGCCCGGAAATCCACCCGGCCAGGGGCGCTGAAGTAGATCGTGAACACGTTCGGCTGGTCGAGATAATCAACCCCGATGATCTTCATGGGCAGTTCATGATCCCGCACCAGGCGCCGGGTCGTGACCCGCGCCTCGGCCCGGCGACGGCGGTTCGCCTCGTCCCGGCTCAGTTCCTGCTCGCCGGCCAGTCCCGCGCACACCGGCAGCCCGGTGATCTCATCGTCAACCCACTGCGGCGCCCAGACGCACTCGGCCACCTCAGGGCCTGCGTCGGTCGGCACAAGCACCTTGGTGCCGACAGCCGGCTGGTAAGGACCGGGATCGAGATAGTAGAGGCGCCCGCTCCGCTGGAAGCTCACTGCCATCATCAGGCCCATGGGCAAACATTAAGACCTGGTAACGGGGTTGTCTCCCCTAATGCCGCAATCCCGGCAAACCGCCGCACTAGCCTGGACGACGCCGCGTCATGGATGGTGACTTGCTACCCCTATAGGGGTAGCAAACAGCCAGCCACGGAGGGAAGGGCCGGCAGCGCGCACGGTGGGAGACGGTTTGCTGCTGTCATAGCGACAGCAGAGCCACTCCCACGGGAGCTGACTCACGGTCGAGGAGCTCACGTCAGGGCGAGCGTCAGCTCCTCGACCGCCAGCAGGGGAGCCGCGTTGAGCTCCAGCCGCTGGCGGCAACGCATGATTGCTTCCAGCCGCCGCACGGTCGTGGCGGGTCCCGTCGCCACAGCGAGCTTCCGGATCTCCTCCGTCCGCGGCTCGTTGGCCAGCTCGACTGCCGCGCCTACCTGCACCGCGAGCACGTCCCGGTAATACGCCGCGAGGTCAAGCAGTGCCCGGTCCAGCGAGTCACGCTTCAGCCTCGTGGCCCGCGACTTCTGCCGGTCCTCGAGCTCCCGCAGGGCTCCGGCGGCACCGCGTAGCGCCGTCGCCACGCCCTTGCCTGTCGAGCCCTCGCCGAAAGCGCGGCGTAGCCCCTCCCGCTCGGGCTCGTCCAGCTCCTGGGACACCGCGCTAGCCTCCGCATCGGCGGCCCTGACGAGCCCGGCCGCGGCGCGGAGCGCATCGCCGATGCTGTCCAGCTGGCCTGGTACCCGGAGGACCTCACCGCGCCGACGCGCAGCCTCCGCATCGGTTGCCAGCCGCCGGGCGCGACCTATGTGACCCTGAGCGGCGAGCGCGGCCGCCCTGGCCCGCTCTGGAGCCACGCCCTCGCGCTCCAGTACCCCCACCACGGCCGCGGTCCTCGGCGTCACGAGCGTGACCAGCCGGCAGCGAGACCTGATGGTGGTCGGCAGATCGTCCGCGTACGGAGCGCAGAGCAGCCAGACGGTCCGCGGTGCGGGCTCCTCGATCGCCTTCAGCAGCGCGTTCGCAGCCTGCTCCGTGGCCCTGTCCGCGTCCTCGAACACCACGATCCGCCACCGGCCGTATATCGGCGCAGCAGCCGCCTTGAGCACCAGGTCCCTGGTCTGGCGCACGCCGTAGGACAGCCCATCCGGCCGGACCAGCAGCAGGTCAGCATGGGTGCCTGCGGTGACCTGATGGCAAGACTTGCACTCACCGCAGCCGCCCCGGTCGCACAACAGCGCCGCGGCAAACGCGCGGGCGGCCAGTGACCGCCCTGAGCCCGGGGGCCCGGTGAACAGCCAGGCGTGCGTCATCGCCGCGCCCGCGGCGAGCGCCCGCCTCAGCTGATCGACCACGACCTCCTGGCCAGTCAGGTCGCCAAAGACGGGCGGCATTGCGGCAGCACTCACTCGCGTACCGCGGGGAAGGACCCGGTGTTCTCCTCGGTCGCGAACGGCACCGGGTCAGGTAGCGCATCGCGCACCCGGAACTGGATGTCACGACTCACGTCAGTCTCGGGCCGACCGGCGTCGAGCACCAGGTAGCGGTCAGGCTCTGCGGCAGCCAGGCGGAGAAAGCCCTGCCTCACCCGCTCATGAAACTCGACCGGCTCGGACTCGAGCCGGTCCGCCGAGCTGGTTCGTCGGCTGAGACCTACATAAGGCGGCAAGTCCAGGAGAATCGTCAGCTCAGGTACGAGGCCGCCAGTGGCCCACTTGTTCAGCGCGGCGATCTCCGTCACGGGAAGCTGCCGTCCAGCACCCTGGTAGGCGAGCGAGGAGTCGACGTAGCGGTCAGTGACGACGATCGCGCCGCGCTCGAGCGCCGGGATGATCACGGCCTGCACGTGCTCGGCCCGGTCAGCCGCATACATAAGCGCCTCAGCCCGCGGCGCCAGCCCGGTATGGGCCGTGTCCAGCAGGAGCGCCCGGAGCCGCATGCCGATCTTCGTTGCGCCCGGCTCGTGTGTCGTCACGACGTCGTAGCCCTGGTCACGCAGCCAGATGGCCAGCAGCCGCGCCTGGGTCGATTTACCGACGCCCTCGCCACCCTCGAGCGCCAGCAGCACGCCGGTGCGCCGGGGTTCTGCCGACACCGGAACGGTCGACGCGGAGGCAGACTCCAGGGTCGCCGCCGCATTCTGTCTGCTCGGGCCCGACCCGTTCGCGGAATGTCGGGCGTTGTGCCGGAACGCCGAGCCCAGGTCCGCCAGCAATGGCACGCCGCGCCGATCATCCATCTGCCGGTAGGACATCCGGCCGAGGAGCACCGCGACGGCGGCTGCTAGCAGCAGCACCAGGTTGTATCCGACATTGCGATAGACGGCGCCGGCCACGTGCAGGTCGGCACCGCCGCCGATGGCCCGGGCCAGTTCGTTAAAGCCGCCGGCCAGTGACGGCGCGATCGCGATCACCGCGAACAGGATCACCCGGATCATCGACTGCAGGAACGCGAATGTGCGCCCCCTGGTGTCGTCGTCGACCTCCAGACCGATCACTGTGTAGCCGGTCACGTACGCGACGCCAGCGCACGCGCCGATCACGATGACCAGGATGATGACGAGGACCAGGCTTGGTACCAGGGCAGCAGCCGCCAGCGGCAGCCCCGCGAACATGATGGACACCCCGAACAGACGCCGCCGGGAGAAGCCGCGCAGGATGCGCAGGCCCAGGAACATGCCGATCGCCAGCCCGAAGAAGATGGCCGCCCACGCGGCTCCCCAGCCAGCGCTACCGCCCTGCAGGACGCCCCTGATGTAGGACGGGCCCAGGCCAACCACGGCGCCAGCGGCTGCGAAGGCGCCCGTCATGCCGATGAGGATGCCGCGAACCACCTGACTATGGCCCACGTACCGCCAGCCATCCCAGATCGACTTGAGAACCGCCGGCGACGAGATCTTGCTGGTCTGCCGCCGTCGCAGTTCGCGCAGCATGTAGATGGTTATGGCGGACACGATGTAGGTGGCCACGTTGAAGTACAGAGCCAGGCTGACCTGGTTGGTGGTGAAGTAGTGCGAGAGGTGCCCAAGGCCGTTACTCAGCAGCGCCAGCAGCCAGAAGAACAGCCCGGCGAGCGGCGCCGTGCCGTAGGTCGCGAACAGGCTCAGCTGATTCGCCGCCTCCAGCTTGTCCGTCGGCACCAGGTTCGGCACCGAGGCGTCCTTAGCGGGCGTCCAGAACAGCGACGCGCACGAGGCCAAGAACTGCACCACGTACATCCAGGTCAGCTGGTTGGCAAACCCCACCGACAGGTTGATGGGGATCGTGATGTAGAGCGCCGCCCTGATGACGTCGCCGATGATCATGTTCATGCGTCGGTCGAACTTGTCCGCCACCGCGCCGGCCAGCGGCCCGAGCAGCAGCGCTGGCAGCAGCGACGTCAGCCAGACGCCGCTGACCGCGTACGCACCGCCGCTCGCCCCTCCGAGCTTGGACGCCAGGAAAGACAGCGCGAGCAGGCTGAGCCAGTCCCCCAGGCTCGACAGCGTGAGCGCCACCCACAGCCGCCGGAAAGGCGTGATGGATAGCACGCCCCGGCTGTGGGAGTTCAAAGGGGATCTAAAGTTCACGGCGTTAGGGTATCGGCCCTCCCAGTGGCCGGCGGCTGACAGCGTAAACCTCCGCCGTCAGCGACAGGAAAATTCGGAACGGAACGGGCTACTTCTAGCGTGCAGCCGTTCGCCGAGTCGCGCAACTTGAGATGCTCCGGACCGCTTGAGTGCGCAGGTCAGCCCCCGCCTGGTCGCGCCACTGAGAGAGCTACGGAGGGCTTAGGCGGCCCCGGTCAACCGCCCTCAGTCCACGGCGACCGGATGTCCTCCATCAGCGCAAGCGGGGAACTCACCCACCGCCAGGCCGCGCGGGCCGGAGTTACCCAGCAAACCCGATGAAGCAGCTCAGCTGTCCTCAGCCGGCGCCTTTTTTGTCCTGCGGGCGGGCGCCGACCTGCCCGCCGCCTTCCCGGTCCTGGCCGCGCTACCGGCCGAGCGCGTTGCGGTTCGCCGCTTCGGGGCCGACCCAGACGCCCGCCGCTCGGCGAGCAGTTCAACGGCCCGCTGCGGTGTGATCGACTCGACCGTGTCGCCCTTGCGCAGCGAGGCATTCGTCTCACCATCGGTCACGTAGGGCCCGAACCGGCCCTCACGCAGCACGATCGGCTTGCCGCTGGCCGAATCCGGGCCGAGCTCCCGCAGCGGCGGCGCGGCGGCGGCCCGCGCTGCCCGGCCTCGCGGCTTGGGCTGCGCCAGCAGCGCCGTCGCCTCGTCCAGCGTGACGGTGAACATTCGCTCTTCGGACTCGAGCGACCGGCTTTCCGTGCCCCTCTTCACGTAAGGCCCGTAGCGGCCGTTCTGGACCGTGACCGGCTCGCCGTCGATCTCGCCGAGCGTACGCGGCAGGGTCAGCAGCTGTATTGCGTCGTCGAGGCTGACGCTGTCGAGGTCCATCGACTTCAGCAGTGACGCCGTCCGCGGCTTGGCGGAGGACGGCGCATCCTCCTCAAGCACCTCGGTCACGTACGGGCCGAACCGGCCGGCCTTTGCCACGATCGTCTTGCCGGTCTCCGGGTCGGAGCCAAGCACCTTGTCACCGGAGGGTCGGCTCAGCAGCTCGGCGGCATATTCCGGCGTCAGTTCGTCTGGCGCCGTATCGTCGGGCACGTTGACCCGCTGGCCGTCGCGCTCGAGGTACGGGCCGTAGCGCCCAACCCGCACGACGATGTCGGTGCCGGCCAGCGGGAACGAGCTGACATCCCGAGCGTCGATGTCGCTCAGGTCGCTCACCATTTCCTTGAGGCCTTCCTCGCCATCTGCACCGAAGTAGAAGCGGCGCAGCCAGGGCACCCGCTGGGCCTCGCCGTTGGCGATGTCGTCGAGTGCGTCCTCCATCTGGGCAGTGAACTCGTAGTCGACCAGGTGCGGGAAGTGTCGCTCCAGCAGAGTCACCACGGCGAACGCCACGAACGAGGGGACCAGCGCCGTCCCCTTCTTGAACACATAGCCGCGGTCCAGGATCGTGCTGATGATCGACGCGTACGTCGACGGGCGGCCGATGGCCCGGTCCTCAAGTTCCTTGATCAGCGTCGCCTCGGTGTAGCGGGCAGGCGGCCGGGTGGCGTGGTCTGCGGCCTCGAGGCTGACCGCTCGCAGCGGCTCGTTGTCGGTCAGCGGCGGCAGCCTGCGCTGGTTGTCATCTCGCTCGGCGTCATCGTCGGCATCCTCCACGTAGGCCCTGAGGAACCCGTAGAAGTGGATGACCTTGCCGGAGGCCGTGAACTCGGCCTCCCGGCCAGGGATGCTGGCCGCGCTTTCCGCATCGCCCGCGGCGGGGACGCCGACCAAGATCGGCTCGCGCGCGTCAGTCTGGCCGAGCACGCGAACCGAGACCGATTCCCCGGTGGCGTCTTTCATCTGAGACGCGACCGTGCGCTTCCAGATCAGCTCGTACAACGCAGCTCGTCGCCGGACAGCCCGGCCTCGGCGGGCGTCTTGAACTGGTCGCCGGCCGGACGGATGGCCTCGTGCGCCTCCTGCGCGCTTTTCACCTTGCTGTCGTAGATGCGCGGGGCGTCCGGTACGTACTCGGCGCCGTACAGCTCTCTGGCCTGAGCGCGCGCCGCGTTGAGCGCGGTCTGCGACAGTGTCACCGAGTCGGTCCGCATATAGGTGATGTGGCCGTTCTCGTACAGGCGCTGGGCTAGCTGCATGGTGTAGCGCGCCGAGAAGCCCTGCTTCCTCGAAGCTTCCTGCTGCAGCGTCGTGGTCCGGAACGGAGCGTACGGCGACCGGCGGTACGGCTTGCGCTCGACCGACCTCACCTTGAACGCGGCCTCTGCCAGCCGGTCTCGCAGCGCAACGGCGGTGCCGCCGTCGAGGTGCAGGAGCCCGTCGGCTTCCCGTAGCTCACCAGTGGAGCCGAAGTCGCGACCCTGCGCCACCCGCCGCCCGTCGACGGTCACGAGCGTCGCCATGAACGTCGTGACGTCGCCGACCTCGAGGCCGTCCGTTATCTTGGCGAACTCGGCTTCCAGGTCCCAGTACTGCGCGGGACGGAAAGCGATCCGATCCCGCTCCCGGTCTACTACGAGCCGGACCGCCACCGACTGGACACGGCCAGCCGACAATTGCGGCATGACCTTCTTCCACAGCACGGGCGAGACCTCGTACCCGTAGAGCCGGTCGAGCACTCGCCGCGTCTGATAGGCCTCGACCAGCCCTTCGTCGACATCGCGAGGGGACGCGATTGCCCTCGATATCGCCTCCGGCGTGATCTCGTGGAAGACCATCCGGCGGGTCGGCACCCTCGGGCGGAGCTCCTCCTTGAGATGCCAGGCGATCGCCTCGCCCTCACGGTCTTCGTCAGTAGCGAGGTAGAGCTCGTCGGCGTTCTTCAGCAGCTGCTTAAGCTTGGCAACCTGCTGCTTCTTGTCGGAGTTGACGACGTACAGCGGCTGGAAGTCGTGGTCAACATCGACGCCCAGGCGAGCCCAGGCTTCCTTGCGATACTTGGCGGGAATCTCGGCGGCCTTGTCCGGCATGTCGCGGATGTGGCCGATGCTGGACTCGACGACATAGCCCTTCCCGAGGAAGCCAGCAATCGTGCGCGCCTTGGCTGGCGACTCGACGATGACCAGCTTGCTGCCACCGTTCGCGCCGGCCTTCCGGCCGCCCGTCGATTCCCCGGTCCTTGCTGCCACTGCTCCCACCTTTAACTTCCGGAAGGCCTGGAGGCTAGCGCAGGCACACACCAGCGCCGCTTAGCCCAGACCGACCGCCTTCCCCCGGGCGTCCACATCCAGCGACGGCGCTGCCTGGTGACGCGCTCGCTGCCCACCAACGTCCCCGTTCCCTCCCAGGACCCTAACCAGCATCCTGTGCCCGCCTGTTCCCGGGCCGTCCGCGGGACGGATTCCGACAAGGTGATTGAACCATCCCGGCTGGCGCGCACAATGAGTTGATGGCGGAGTACTCGTATCTGTCGCTCTATCTGCCGCGGGGCACCTCGCGGGACGCGGCGCGTCGCATTCTGACTGATCATGCCGAGTATGGCAACTGGGAACTGTCGAGGCTTCGCCTCTATCCCGACGGCAGCCGCAAGGCGACGCTGCGCCGTCTGATCATCCGTCAGGGGAAAACGCAGCTCGGCATCCAGTGGGCCGGGCCGGGGAGGAACGGCCTGTAGCTACCGGAGTGCGGTGGCCACGGCCAGGCACGCCACGCGGGCGACACCGAAAGCCGTGGCCACCAGAGCGGGCGCGCGCCCGCAGCTGACCAGGAGGATTGTGCAGCCAGGGCACCGGTCCGCGCGCTGCTCGTCGCGGCGCCGTGGCCCCGCGAGGTTGCGCGCCGGCAGTCCGGCATCCGCAGGCTCCTAGCCCTGTTCCGGCACACGGGCGTGGTCCTCCTCCTTGACCAGCTGGCGAAGGCAAGGGAAGCCATCCCGATCACCCGCCAGGGTGCGAGTTAGCCCGCCGGGGAGCAGTTAGGAAGGGGGTCGCAGCCCCAGAGCTAGTCCCGCACAGAGAGTCACGGTAGCACTACGAAGCGTGCATGCGCAGATAAACGGAACGCTAGCTCACGTCCAGGGTTCATTACCGCGCTGCAGACACTGAGGACGATCTACGCTGCCTACGGGCGAATGGTTAACAAAGGTCAAAGAAGTTGTCGAGAACGCGAACGCCGAACTGAAGCGCCGCGACCGGGACTCGCTCGTCCACTCCATGGAACATCCCGGCAAAGTCGAGTTCGGGCGGCAGCCTGAGCGGTGTGAAACCGAAGCACCGGATACCCAGCCGCGCGAACGATTTGGCATCCGTGCCACCAGACAGGCAGTAGGGCACCATCGTGCCCTCCGGATCTTCTGCGAGCAGCGCAGCGCCCATGGCAGCGACGAGGTCCCCGTCAAAGCTCGTTTCCACCGCAATATCGTGATGCACGGGCTCGCGGCGGACCGCCGGCCCGATCAGCGCATCGATCTCGCTGAAGAACTCCTCCTCAAAGCCCGGCAGGAACCGGCCGTCCACCTGTGCCGCCGCCGCCTGCGGGATGACGTTCACCTTGTAGCCGGCAGTGAGCATCGTCGGGTTGGCGGTATTGGTGAGCGTGGCGCCGACCATCTTGGCGATCGGGCCGATCTTGCCGAGGACCGCGGCAGGGTCGGCCGGATCGAAGTCGACGCCGAGCGCCCGGCTTGCCTCCCGTGCGAAGGCGAACGCTGCCTCGGTCTCCCTGATCGGCC
This sequence comes from uncultured Actinomycetota bacterium, assembly GCA_963718765.1. Lineage (GTDB taxonomy): Bacteria > Actinomycetota > Actinomycetes > Streptosporangiales > Streptosporangiaceae > JAJYUU01. Next base: position 228,644 of record CAVQZV010000006.1, on the reverse strand, counting down.
ACTCGTACCGGCCGATGCGGGCGACTGCCTCGGCGACGTCGGTGACCGCGTTGTCCTTGTTGACCATCGACCCGTGACCGGCAGTGCCCTGTGCGACGAGACGCATCCAGGCCATGCCCTTCTCGGCGGTCTGAAGGAGATAAAGGCGGCTGCCCCCGATGGTGACACTGAACCCGCCGACCTCGCCGATCGCCTCGGTTACGCCTTCGAACTCACCGGGATGGTTGTCGACCAGCCAGCGGGCGCCCCACGTTCCGCCTGCCTCTTCATCGGCCAGGAAAGCGACCACGATGTCCCGGGGTGGCCTTCGGCCCTCAGCCAGGCGCTGACGCAGCACTGCCAGGATCATCGCGTCCATGTTCTTCATGTCCACCGCGCCGCGACCCCAGACGCAGTCCTCCGCGATCTCCCCGGAGAAAGGGTGCACCCGCCAGTCAGCGGCCGTGGCGGGGACGACGTCAAGGTGACCGTGTATCAGCAGGGCTGGGCGGCTGCGGTCGGCGCCTTCGATTCTGGCGACGACGCTGGCCCGCTTCTTGTGGGACTCATAGATACGCGGCTCCAGGCCTACCTCGGCCAGCAGCCCGGCCACATGCTCGGCGACCTTGCGCTCTCCCGGACCCGAGTGGTCGCCCGGGTTGGAGCTATCGATCCTGATCAGGTCGCTCGCCAGCGCGGCGACCTCCTTCTGGCCCGCGGTACCGCGCGGGGCGGGCGCGGCGGTGGTCTCGGTCATTTCGCCATGGTCGCATCATCCGCGGCTCGGCGTAGGCTGGCCCGGCGTGCTCGAGTAGCGAGCTGACGGCGTCCCGGCCCGCCGGGCGTCGCCGGTGAGGTGTCCGGATTTGCTATCGTGAGGCCGGCCCAGCAACGAGCTGAGCCAACGTCCGGGTGGCGGAATAGGCAGACGCGCTAGCTTGAGGTGCTAGTGCCCGAATAGGGCATGGGGGTTCAAGTCCCCCCTCGGACACAGAGTTCGTCCAGTTCACAGGCCTGGGAGCAAGATCGACAGGGCCTCGTCCTAATGGATTGCTACTTCGCACCGCTCGCCACCTCCCCGACGACCGACTTCGGCATCAGACCGCGCAGCCTTGCCCAGGAACTCCCCGATACTCGGTCAATGACCATCATGTCTGCGGGCCATCTCAGCGAAGTAGTGCAGCAAAAGGGGCGCATCGGTCTGCTTGACCGCGAATTCGAGGACTCCCTCAGTCGTTCTGCAGCTGACGATCTGGTTGCCGACCATCTCCAGAGGCCGCCGCGTCCGTACGCGCCATTTGCTCCCACCCTGCGAGCCTCCTGCGGGCTCGCAGGTGGCCGGCGCCTGGCCGCTGTCCGCGAGCAAGCAGCCTCACCTGAGCTGGGTCGATTCCAGTCGAGCCGTCATGCTAGTCGGCTGGCGATCAGGGCTAGCCTGCTGGACGACGTGATTGTCACCGCGCTGTCGGGGAGCGTCCGACTGTCTGTGTAAGTGATCGTGGCGGTCATGGGGTCGGGATTCGTCCGTCGAAGTAGATAGTGAATGCCTGCAGCGCCTGTTTCCACCCGGAGCTGCGGATCCCGGTGTTCGGACTGCGGTAATCCTCGAGGTTTCGCACCGCGAGATACAAGACCTTGAGGGCGGCCTGCCCGGACGGGAACTGGCCTCGGTTGCGGGTGACCTTTCGCAGCCGGGCGTTCATCGACTCGATCAGGTTCGTCGTATAGATCACCCGCCTCACCTCCGGCGGGAAGGCCAGGAACGGGGTGAACTCGGCCCAGTGCGCCCGCCAGACCTTGACGATTGCCGGATACCGCTCGCCCCACGCGGCGGCGAACTCCTCCAGCGCCGCGGCCGCCGCCTGCTCGTCGGCGGCGGTGTAGATCGGCCGCAGGTCCCTGCTCAGCGGCACCCAGAACTTGCGGGAGGCATACCGCAGCGACGCGCGGATCAGGTGCACCACGCATAGCTGCACGATGGCTTGTGGCCAGACCACGCCGATGGCATCCGGCAGGCCGGTGAGGCCGTCGCAGCACACGATGCACACATCGGCCACGCCCCTGCTTTTCACCTCGCTCAGCACGCTGAGCCAGAACTTGGCTGACTCGCCGGTCGTCGGCCCGACCCACAGGCCCAGGACCTGCTTGTTCCCTTCGCAGTCGATGCCGATGGCCAGGTAGACAGCACGGTTGGTGACCACCCCGTCGCGGATCTTCACCATCAGAGCATCAATGAACACCACCGGGAACACCTGATCCAGCGGCCGGGCCTGCCAGTCGGCGAGCTCGTCGACCACCGCGTCGGTGACCCTTGAGATCAGGTCAGCTGAGACCTCGACCTGGTACATCTCCCGCAGGTGCGCGCGGATATCTCGGGTAGTCATGCCGCGCGCATACAGGGCGATGATGCGGTCGTTGAAGCCTTCCAGCCGGGTCTGCCCTTTGCGGACGATCTTGGGGTCGAAGCTGCCGTTGCGATCGCGGGGCACGGTCAGGTCCACCGCGCCCACATCGGTCAGCAGCGTCTTGGGCGTAGCGCCGTTGCGGCTGTTGCCGCTGCCGCGGCCGGCCGGGTCGTGCTTCTCATAGCCCAGGTGCCCGGTCATCTCTTCGGCCAGCGCCCGTTCCAGCACGGCCTTGGTGACCCGGGACAGTAACCCGTCCGGGCCGGTAGCTCGACCCCCTCGGCTTGCGCCCTGCCCAGCAGCTGGTCGGCCAGCTGCTCGTCGATCAGCGGTGACGGGCGATCCGGCCGGCCGTCGTTCTTGCGTGGCACCATCGCAGTGTCTGTCATCACGTGTCCTTCCGCGAGCCGCCTTTCATGCGGCTCATCGTCAGGCCACGTCACTTACACAGTTGGTAGGACACGCCCCGCTGTCGGGATAGCTGGTGCGTTTCACGTAGTGCTGATCGCCCGTGTGGTGTCCGGGCTTCGCCTCGGCCGACTACCGCTCGTCTGTGTGGGTGCTGTCTTTTGGTTCCGCGCGGGGTGTCCGTTTTGGCTAGGACTTTCTCGGTTTTTCAGCGCGACTGGCCGCTATTGCGCATATGCGTGTAGTGATGACGAAATGGGGACTTGTTAGCGCTTGTGGCTGTCGATAGCCTTGGCCGGCTGGAGGCCTGGCCTGACAGGGGCCAGGAATGAATGAGGGCTGGTGGGGATGGCGGGCTGGCGCGCGATCAGGTTGCGGCGGATTGGTCCGGTGTGGGCTGCTGCGGCTGTTGTCGTGGCTGTTGCGCTTGCTGTCACGGGGGTTGTGCTGGCGGGCGGGTCTTCTCCGGCGCGGCCGGGTGCGGCTGCCCGGCCGGGTGGCGTGCAGGGTAGTTCGCCGCCGGCTGGCGTGACCGGGGGGGTGAGTTCTTCGCCCGGTCCGGGTGTTTCGGTGGTTCCGGGGGCGTCGGCGACTCCCGCGGCGACCCAGGGGCCGGCAGCTGGGCCGGTTTCGGCGGCGCCAGCGGCTGGGGCCGGATCGGGGGGCATCGTCTTTACGCCAGGGCTGACAGGAGTGACGGTTAACGTCAGCGCCCCGTCGACCGCGACAGTTGGCCAGCCTTACTTCGGCACGGTCACCGCGACCGGAGGGGTTCCCCCTTACACCTGGACTGCAGTTACCGGACTCCCGGACGGGATCACAGCCACCGTCAGCGGCGCGACGCTCACGCTCAGCGGCACGCCGATCTTTACGGGCTACTCACTGGTGTACGGGCAGGCCATCGACAGCTACTTCACCCCGCAACCGGGGACGTGGTGGATAGACCTTACTGTCAGCTGGGCGAAGATAACGATCAGCTGCAACCTCCCGGCTGCGACGGTCGGCCAGCCGTACACGGGCACCATTACAGCAACCGGAGGCGACGGCACCCCTTTTACCTGGTCGGGTTACGAAATCGGAGGAGGGCTGACGTCCACTGTGAACGGCGGGACGGTCACCATCAGCGGCACGCCGACCATTTCAGACGTCCCTGCGTCGAACCCTCCGGAGCCGGGCAGGGTCCAGTTGTTTATTGTCGTCTCGGACAGCCAGACGTCATTCTCGAGAGAATGCGATCTCGTCATCGACCCGTAACGTCGCACCCGCACGGCAGTCGGCCCGCGCATTGAGGAATGCCGTCGTCGTCGCCGGACCGGGCTCGGCATCGAGTCGCCCAGAACGGACGGACAACGGCCAGCGCAAACCTGCACCCCAACGTGTCCTGGCTTCCCTGCGACTGCGCTGGCGGCATGAGACCCCTGCGCATGTCGTGCCAGACGGCGGGTTGCACGTCGCCGGCGTAGTACAGGCCGCGGCACCGTGAGGGCGCGGAGGTGACGGGGCGGCCGAGCGGCGCCGCCATGCGCTGACCCAACGTCGGCGCGCCCGGCTGCCCGCCGCCTATCCGGTCAGGCGTTGCGCGATGCCGATGCCGAGCATCCAGTAGGCCAGCCTGTGCGCGTCGAGGCCGCGCCTCGCGTCGTTCAGCAGGACCATCGAGCCGCAGTAGATGAGCCGTCCCCCGTCAGCGGGAAGACCGCGTTCAGGCGGCTGGGCCTGCTGTAGTGCCCGATGACATCGAGGGCGTGCTGGTAGCTGAAGCTGGCGGCCACCGCCTGCGACGACCACCACCATGGCGATCGTTGACCAGCGGATGGCCTTGTCGGCGCCGGTCATGACGACCACCGCCGTCCTACTTCGCGCCCTACTGGTGCCTGTGCAGGCAGGTGCAGGACGGTGCAGGCCGACCATGTGGCCGGCCAGTGTTCTGGCTGCTCAGAGCGCCTTTCTGGGTAGGCCTGTGCAGGCTCATGCAGGCCGGGTCCGGTAGGTTCAAGTCCCCCCTCGGACACACAGTTTCGGCCGTGCTGCGAATGCTGCCACGTCGCTTCGGCGTCGTAGCGGGCCGAGATCGGACAGGCTTCGGGCCTGAAAGTTGGCAGCCATCAAGTTCCCCTTGAGGATGCGCGGATCATCCGGCCTCGGCCAGCCTACGAAACGAGCGATACGAGACCGTTACGGCCAGCAGGCCTGATCTGTCGAACGCACCCAGGCTGTTGCGTGCTGCAGTTCGGGATGGCGTAGTACGCGTTCAGCTCGGTCGTGTCGCTGTGTCAGGGGTGTTTTGATGGCGGGTGTTGCGCATGCGCGGGGTTGTGGAACGTGCCGGGTGCCCGCTGCTGCCGCATGGCTGACGTATGCTGTGCTGCTACTGGGTCCGCTGGAGCCAGCTGCGGATACCTGGCGGGAGCTGCCAGATAGGGTTGAGGCGGCGGGCGATGGGCCGGCTGCTGTTGTAGAGCCAGGCCGCGCATGTTACGCAGAGCGCGTTGCCGGGGTGGTTGTGGAACCGGACGACGTTTCCAGCCGGGAATGACCGTGCGCAGCAGTGACATTCGACCCACTCGCAGGCGCCGGGTGCGTTGTCGATCAGGGCCGGGCCTCCATTCTGCGGGGTGAGGGCGCTTGCGTTTGTGCGGAGTTGCGTGGCTGCCGGTGAAGTCGCTGCGGCCGCTGTGCCGACCGCGGGCTTCCGGTATCAGTCGTGAATGGCGCGAGATTACCGCCGATAGGCCTCCGGGGGTTCGTTTTTTACCTTTAGCGGACGTTTTTCGTGGCAGCTACGCCGGGCTTAGTGCTAGCCAGCGGGGGCGGGGCAGGCCGGCCGGGGTTAGCGTGGCCTGGAGGGCTGTCGTTGCGGCTGGGCTATCGTCCCCGTGTTTCTGCCGCAGCCTTGGCCGGGGCGGCAGCCCCCAGGCGAGCTGTGAAGCCTCTGTTCTGGCCTATTGACGCGGTGGCGGCAGAGGCTCCGGCAGTGGGTCGGGAGCCCTGCGGGCAGCGCTACTAGCAGGGCTCTCGCCATTTGCGGATGGCTCAGAACGCCGGCGGGGCAGGCGGCAGTGCCGGCTCTATGGGCGGCTTTGGCGCGGGGTCAGGCGGCACGGGCGGGCGCAGACATGCCACCGTTTGCTCGGTGGATGCCCGTGGGCGTCAATCGGGGCCGAGGATATTCAGGCCAGCCGGCGGACCAAAGCGGTCTGACGGTTTTGCCCTGTCAGCCTTACCGTGAGAACCCCGGAACCTGCAGTAAAGGCCGGTCGCGACAATGACGCAAGACGCGGCGGCCGGGACCAGCGCCAATTCTGCAGAGATGGTGAGCACCATTTCGAGAGTCCGCCCGCGCAGCAAGACGGGACATCATGAATTTTCGGTGACGCATGTACTTACATTGGCGCCTGTGTCTGGCCTTCCCATAAGCGCTGCCGTTACCATCCGGATCGCTTCCAGCAAACCGCCCTGCAATCTGTCGCGGCGGAGGACTTTTGGCGAGCGAAGGGGCGGGTCAATGAGGACATTGCGAAAGCGTATGGGGCTGGTGGCTGCGGGGGTCGCGGCCGTCGCGGTGATGGCTGGAGGGACGGCGTGGGCCGCTGCGTCGTCGTCCATAGCGGACTCGTCGGGGACGATCCACGGCTGCTATGACCCCGGCGGCAACCTGAAGGTCATCAACCCGTCGGTGACCACAAACTGCCCGAAGGGCTACAGCTCGCTCGACTGGAACCAGACCGGGCCCCAGGGCCCGCAAGGACAGCAGGGAATCCAGGGACCGCAAGGGCCGGCCGGTCCGGCTGGCCAGGCGGGAGCTACAGGGCTGCAGGGGATCCAGGGACCGCAAGGGATCCAGGGACCGCAGGGGCCTGCCGGTGCCACGGGCGCACCAACTGCGGGCGACAGAGGGCTGAACACAGTCGTGGTGCGGGCGGAGTCCACCACCGCAAATGATGCGATCGCCACCTGCCCGGCCGCCGAGCCATACCTGCTAGGCGGCGGCGGCTATGTTGAGGACTCCTCGACCTTCGAGCAGCTCCCCGCGCAGAGCCTACCGTTTATGAATGACGGACCAGAGTCACAAAACGTCAGCGCGAGTAATCCAGGTGCATGGCAAGTGGCGAACACAACCCACAACGCAGGCACGATGGATATCAAGGCCTGGGCGATCTGCAGTTCCTAGCACAACGGCAGAGCGGGCCAGCCGAAGCTGGCCCGCTCTACCCACGTCGCGACAAGCGGGGTACCCGTCTGCCGGGTTTCAAGACGTGAATGTGAGCGGAGCCGACACCTGCTGCGGCGCCGACGCGGTGAAGTCCGGGTGAAGTTCGCGAGGTACAGGCAGTTATCCTGCCCGACCCCGGAGATCTGGAGCTGCCCGGCCGGTGAGTAGAGCACTTGCACGCTTCCGCGCTGCCACGCTGTGAGCACAGTTCCTCCAATAGGCCACGTGTCGTCCAGAACAAGGGAAAGGTCATAGGCATTGGCGGCGTTCAGCTGGTTCTGAACGGCGACGTAGTTGCAGCCGGGTGCGGCGGGGAGTGCCTGTCCGGGCTGCCAGCCGGGGAATGCCAGCCACAGGTCACCCCGCCACCCCGACGCGAGCACCCCGCCCGCCCTGGAGAGGTCGTTCCGGTCGCAGTAGATCGTCGGCCGGGCGGCGGTCCACCCGTTCCGGTTGACAGCCGCGGCCGGAGACCACGCACCCGGCTCGACGTCCCGGACTATCGCGGTAGGTACGGGGCTGCCGGTGTATCCCTGGTCGATCGTGATGTGGAGCTGTCCGGGGAACATCGCCCAGTCCGCTGCGGTCCACCGAACGTCCGCGCTGCCTGTCACATACCCGCCGACCAGCTGGAGTCCTGGGACCCGCGCTAGGGCGGCCACATTGTCGTGTATGGCGTCACCCATGTTCCGGGTCATTCAGTCTCCCCAAAGGGTCGCCGGGCATCGCGTCTGTCGCGCTCTCATTTGTCAACCTGAGATCGAGATCGCTACCGATCCCGTTACGTCATGCGCGGGGCCAGTGATCGTCCGGTTGATGCCTCGCTGTACCATGTGCTCGCATTAGTGGCGTGCCGTTAACGCCTATTGGCGACACTTGCCGAACTGATGACGACACATCCATGGTTGCCGGTAAGGTCTCTCTCGGTCGGGTTCCGGGGGAGAAGGGCACTCGCCGCTCCTGCAGCACTCGCTTTCTGGACCGCTCTCCGGGACTGGAATGGCTCGACCGGGCTCTGCGATGTCGACGAACGTGCAGCAGGCGACCGCCGCGGCAGCGAGCACGGCGCTGAACGGCGTCGACGTCTCGTCGTTCCAGCACCCGAGCAATGCCGCCATCAACTGGGCGAGTGTCGCCGCGGCCGGTTACCAGTTCGCCGCCATCAAGGCCACCGAGGGCAACTACTACGTCAACCCGTACTACGCCAATGACGCTGCGGCAGCCACGGCTGCGAGGATGTACGTGGCGGCCTACCACTTCGCCAATCCGGCGGATTCCACCGGCGCAGCACAGGCGGACTACGCCGTGCAGAACGCCGGGAACTACAAGGTCGGCGGCCAGTACCTGCCGCTAGGTCTGGATCTCGAATACGACCCGTACTCGACAGACTGGTGCTACGGGCTCTCGCCCGCACAGATGGTCAGCTGGATCTCTGACTTCGTGACCGAAGCCACGACTCTCACGGGGGCTGCACCGATCATCTACACCCCGCGCAACTGGTGGGAGCTCTGCACCGGAAGCAGCACAGCATTCGGCAATGACGTGCTCTGGGTGCCTGCCTACTCGGCCGGCACTCCCGGCGCCCCGCCTGCCGGGTGGAACACCTGGACGATGTGGCAGTACACCAGCAGCGGTACCGTGGCCGGCATCAGCGGCTCGGTCGATCTCGACTACTTCAGCGGTGGACCGCAAACCGAGCAGACCACTCTCAACGCGCCAGCATCTGTTCAGATCCAGACGCTGAACTCCCTCGTCGGCCAGCAGGTGACCTACACGGCTACTGGCCTGCCGCCCGGGCTGACGATGAGCGCCACGGGCCTCATCAGCGGTACACCGACGACAGCCGGCTCGTATCAGGTGACAGTGACTCCATCCAGTTCCAGCGCCGTGCTACCGGCGACTGTGTCCTTCACCTGGGATGTCCAGGCCCAGGCCCAGGCCCCGGCGATCACCTCCGCTAGCACGGCGGCCTTCCATCCCGGCGTAGCGACTATCTTCACGGTGGCCGCGACCGGCCTTCCCGCGCCGACGTTCTCCGAGACCGGAGCGCTGCCTGCGGGCGTGACGCTGGGCTCGGACGGCGTGCTGTCGGGGACGCCTGCCATCGGCACTGTCGGCAGCTATCCCATCCAGATCACCGCGACGAACTCGGCCGGGAGCGTAACCCAGGCATTCACCCTCGTCGTGAACGTGCCGGGGGCAACGAGTTCGGCGCCCGCGGTGCTGAACTACTCCGACGGCACGCTCGCGCTGTACTCAGTCCGCAGCGACGGCAACGTCTGGAGCGATAGCCAGTCGTCCCCGGGCGGAGCGTTCAGCGGCTGGCAGCCGCTGACCTCGGGGGGCGGATATGCGGGCACCCCGGCAGTGGTCGAGTCGTCGTCAGGCGTTATCGGGGTGTATGCCCGTACAACATCCGGGGCCATCAAGGGCTCGAGCCAGCCGGCACCGGGCGGCGCCGCGAGCGCGTGGAGCCAGATCGGCACGGCCTCCGGCCTGGTGAGCGACCCGACCGTGCTGCTGACCAAGGCTGGCGTGATCGCCCTGTACGCCGCCGGCCCCGGCGGGGTCCTCGACGGCGTCAGCCAGTCTGCGCCGGGCGGGGCATTCGGGTCCTGGCAGGCCCTGTCGGGGAACCTCGGCTTCTCCGGCCGACCCGCAGTGCTCCAGACCCCGTCCGGGATCATCGCGATCTACGCGCGCACGTCGGCCGGAAAGCTCCTGGGCACCAGCCAGCACGTCGTGGGCGGCGCGTTCGGCTCCTGGGGCCAGCTGGGCACGGTCACCAACCTGGCCAGCGACCCGACCGTGCTGCTGACGAGCAGCGGCGTCATCGCCCTGTACGCCGCCACCACCGGCGGCGCGATCGAGGGGGTCAGCCAGGCGGTCGCCTACGGACCGTTCGGGAAGTGGGGGGCCTTGTCGGGGAACCTCGGCTTCTCCGGCCGCCCGGCCGTGCTCCAGACCCCGACCGGGATCATCGCGATCTACGCCCGCACGTCGGCCGACACCCTGCTGGGCACCAGCCAGCACGCGGTGGGCGGCGCGTTCGGCTCCTGGGGCCAGCTCGGCACGGCCGCCAACCTGAACAGCGACCCGGCCGCGCTGATCACCACCGCCAAGGTGATTGCGATCTACGCTACCGACACCTCTGGCGGGGTGTCCGGCATCAGCCAGTCCGTCGCCTACGGTCCGTTCGGGAGCTGGACCCAGATCTGACCGTGTGCCACTACTGAGCTCGGAAGCCGGAGTTCATCCTGTGCCGACGGCATGCCCGATCGAGGAGAAGCCCTGGGCACGCACGCGGCGGGCGAGGCCGCGATGAATACGGCGCGGCCACAGCGGCCCGCCGTAGATGAAACCCGTGTACCCCTGGAGCAGTGTGGCGCCCGCTTCGATGCGCAGCCAGGCGTCGTCAGCCGTCTCAATCCCGCCGGAGGCAACAAGCACGAGCCGGTCGCCGACCCGAGCGCGCAGTCGCCGCAGCACGTGCAGCGCGAGCGGCCTGAGCGGCGCTCCGGAAAGGCCGCCGGCTCCCGCAGCGGCCACCTGGGTGTCCGCGCTCACCAACTGCGGCCGGCTGACCGTCGTGTTGGTCGCGATGATTCCGGCGAGGCCGAGTTCGAGCGCGAGGTCGGCGATGGCGTCGACATCCTCGTCCGCGAGGTCGGGAGCGACCTTGACCAGCAGCGGCAGCTGCGGACGGGCGGCCGCCTTCAGCGCCTGCTGCACGGCCGTGATCAGCGGCCGCAGTTCGCCCGCGGCCTGCAGGGCGCGCAGCCCCGGCGTGTTAGGTGAGCTGACGTTGATGACCACGTAGTCGGCGGCCGGCGCCAGCAGCCGCGCGCTCTCGGCATAGTCGGCGGCGGCCCCGGATTCCGGCACGGACTTCGTCTTGCCGATGTTCGCTCCGACCAGCACGCGTGCGGCTGGCCGGGCACCAGGCACCGGGGCGGGCCGCGACATGAGCCGGTCCGCCGCCGCGGCGGCGCCGTGATTGTTGAATCCCATCCGGTTGACCAGGGCCCGGTCGGCCGGCAGCCGGAACAGCCGCGGTACCGGATTGCCCGGCTGCGGCTGCGCCGTGACGGTGCCAACCTCCACGAACGCAAAACCCAGCGCGCCCAGCGCGCCCGGACCCAGCGCGTCCTTGTCGAAACCGGCCGCTAGCCCCAGCGGGCCCGGCAGGTCATATCCCAGCGCGCGGACCCGCAGCACCGGGTCACGCGGCGCGAGCCACCACCGGAGTACCCATGAGACACCCGGCACCGCCGCGGCACCACGAATCAGGGCGAACCCCACGCGGTGGGCAAGCTCGGCGGGCATACGCCGGAACACCGCGGAGAACAACAGCTTGTACATGGCCATCGCAGCAATCATCCGCGCCCGCCGCCGGGCTCCTGCGCGCGACCATGGACTCGTGACCGGCCGGAGGATTACAGGGGGTTCATATGTGTGACACGACGACCGGGACCGCGGCAGTTCCGGTGGCAGCGGCCGCGGAGAAAGCGACCACGTTCCTCTCTATTCACCTCGAACCAGTCGAATCTGTCACCATTACCACGCTGGTCGACAACGTGTCGGACATGCTCGCGGTGGACAAGGGCCCCGCGAAGCGACCCTTCTCTGGCGATGCCCTGCGCGTCCCATCACCGTTGTTCGACGAGGGCTGGAGACCGGAAGCGCCCATCGCCGAGCACGGCTTCTCGGCGTTGATCACCGTGCAGCGGGCCGGGCGGACTCACCGGATCTTGTTTGACGCGGGGCTGAATCCGGACACCCTGGTGACCAACATGCGGCGGCTGCGGCTCGACCCGCGCGATGTCGAGATCATCGTGCTCAGCCACGGCCACTCCGACCACACCACCGGTCTCGACGGGTTCATCCGGGCAGTGGGCCGGCCGAGCCTTCCGGTTCTCATCCACCCAGAGGCCTGGAACCGGCGCCGGATTGTGATTCCTGGTCGTGAGCCGGTCGAGTTGCCGACCACGAGCCGCCGGGCGCTGGAAGGCGCCGGCCTGGAAATCATCGAGGAACGCCAGCCCAGCTTCCTGCTCGACCACAGCGTGCTCATCACCGGCGAGGTTGACCGCACCTCCGGGTTCGAGCCCGGCTTCCCGCCGCAGCAGGCGTTCCGGGACGGCCGCTGGGAACCTGATCCGCTGGTACTCGACGACCAGGCGCTCGTCCTGCACGTGGCCGGCAAAGGCCTGGTGGTTCTCACCGGCTGCGGTCACGCCGGCATCGTCAACATCACCCGCTACGCGCGCCGCCTGACCGGTATCGACGAGGTCTACGCAGTCCTGGGCGGATTCCACCTCGGCGGCCCGCTGTTCGAGCCGCTCATCCCGCGGGTCTGCGACGAGCTTCAGATCCTGTCCCCGGCTGTGATCGTGCCCGCGCACTGCACCGGCTGGGCGGCCCAGCGCGCGCTCGCCGACCGGTTCCCCGCTGCCTACATTCAGAACACCGTCGGCACGAGGTTCGAGCTTTAGCGAACGGTCAGCTCACCGACCTGTTGACGAGGGGGAACGACGGACCCTTGGTTCGCGGCCGCACGACCGCGGCGCCATGCTGCCCAGCCGCGGCCGAGACCGTAGCTCATCGCGCCGAGTGCACCAACGCAGAAGCCGACCGGCCAGTTGTACAGGTACGCCACGGCGATCGCGACCCACACGGTGGCGAGGGCGATTCCGACGGACAGGAGCATGGCGAGCAGAGGCCTGCCCGTCAGAGAGCGCGCGGCCGCGGGCGGGCCGATCATAAGGCTGAAGATGAGCAGGGCGCCGACGACCGGGACCGTCATGGCCGTCGCGAGCGCCACGATAACCAGGAAGAGCAACTCGATCCGATGCGCACGGATGCCCCTGGCCTCCGCGACCTCCGGCACGACCGACGACAGCAGGAGCGGCCGGTACACAACCGCGATGGCGCCGATACAGACGGCGCCGAGCAGCGCAACCGGCAGGATCTGGCTGCTGCTCACTCCGAGCACCTCGCCGAAGAGCAGCGAGTAGATCTCCGGCTCGTATTGCGTTGTCCTGGACAGGAACGCGGCTCCCAGAGCCAGCATCATGACCAGCGTCAGCGCGGTCGCCACGTCGTTTCGGCCCCGGCGGCCCAGCGTCCCGATGCTAAGCGCCCCGAGCAGCGCGAAGACCGCGAGGCCGAGCAGGGTACTGACGCCGATGAGGGCGGCGCCGGCCGCGCCGGCGAATGCTCCCTTCGGGATCGCGTGTGCGGGAAACGCCTCGCCGCGCAGCACGACGAAGTACCCGACCACGCCCGCCACGACGGCAACGATGGTCGCCGTGATCCAGGCGTTCATCATGAAGCTGGTGGCGAACATCACCGCACCATCCGGCGGATGGCGGGAACGCCAGAGGTGAGGTAGGCCGCGAAAACGAGAGCCACGATGAAGAAACTGACCGGCAGCGCCTGGCGGCTCGTTCCCCAGTAGAAGGAGTCGTAGGCCAGCAGGATGCCCAGCCACGTCGTCAGCACGCCGATCAGGACCGCCAGCCCGATCGCCCTGCCTGTTCTCCTGGTCAGCCGCAGCGCCACGGCGGCCGGGCCGATCAGCAGTGCAGTGGAGAGGATGGCCCCGATGGCCAGCGCCGACAGGCCCACTGAGACCGCCAGAGCCAGCATGTAGGCAAGGCCGATCAGCCGGACTGGGAGGCCACGGGCAGCCGCGACGTCCGGACTGACGGTAGCGAGCAGCAGCGGACGATAGACGACAGCGATGGCACCGAGCGCGACGGCGCCCAGGGCAGCGACCACCGGCACGGTGCCAGGCGGCGTGACGAAGATCGACCCGAACAGCACGTGCTGGGTCGCGCCGGTCGTCGAGCCGGTCGTCGTCGTGAGGTGGAGGAACAAGGCCGACACGCCGATGGCGGTGCCGAGCACGATGCCGGTGGCAAGATCGCGACCGCGCAGTCGCCGGACTCCGATCATGTCCATCACGCCGGCTCCGACAATGCCGAGGCCGACGAAGCCCGCGACCGGGCTCAGGCCGACCAGCAGCGCGCCGGCGCCGCCCGCCGCGGACACGTCGCCGAGGGCGTGACCGCCGAACGACTGACCGCGCATAACCGTAAACACACCGGTGACTGCCGACACGATCGCCACCAGGCCACCGATCGCCACCGCCACGTGGACCTGCGGGCTGGCGAAGAAGCCCGGCTCGAAGATCGCGCTGTAGACCGCGTGCATCACCGGTCAGTCCGTGCCAGCAGTCGTCGCCGGGTCGCCGGCGACGACGAGGACCCGTCCGTGCACGCGCAGCACCTCGACGGGGTGCCCGTACAGCGCGCTCAGGGTCTCGGTGGTGATGACCTGGTCCACCGGGCCGGTGGCGGCCCGGCCAGCAGCCAGGTACACGACGCGGTCCAGTACGGGCAGCAGCGGGTTCATCTCATGTGCGGACAGCAGCACCGCGATCTGCTGCTCGCGGGCGATCCGTGCCAGCAGAGTGACGATCTCCTGGCTCGCTCGCAGGTCCAGGTTGGCCAGCGGCTCGTCCAGCAGGAGCAGGCGGGGCCGGCTGATCAGGGCCTGCGCAATGAGCACGCGCTGCTGCTCGCCACCCGACAGGGTCCCGACCCGGGCTTCGCCAAACCGGTCTGCGTCGACGGCGTGCAGCATCTCGCGGACCGCATCATTTCGCTGCCTGGATGGCAGCCGCAGCCCGTACCGGTCACCGTCGGCGCCGAGGGCGACGAGGTCCCTGGCGCGGATCGGCATGTCCGGATCGAGCAGCACCTTCTGCGGAACGTAACCGACAGGCTGGCGCCGCAGTGACCCATGCCGTCCGAGCACGGTGATCCGGCCGCTACCTGGCCGCTGCAGGCCGAGGATCACGCGCAGCAGCGTGGTCTTCCCGGCGCCGTTCGGTCCGATCAGCCCGGTGAACTCGCCGGCCTCGATCCGGAAGCTAACCTCATCCAGGATCTGCCGTCCGCCCAGTGCGACGCTGACCTGATCTACATCGAGGATCGACGTCGTCGCTGACATGGTGAGCTCGTCTGTCGTCATAGGTGCTCGGTCGATACCTGGCTGTGCACAGCTTTGTCGATTGCTTCGACCTCGGCGAGCATCCAGGTCTGGTAGGTGTATCCGGGCGTTGGCATGGTCTCGTACACGCCGACGACGGGCACGCCATTCTTGAGTGCGTTCTCTCGGACGGAAGCAGTCAGCGCACTGGTGACCTGCTGGTTGTAGGCGAACACCGCGACCTTGTGCTGACTAACGAAGCTGTTCTCCAGTGCGATGTCCTCGGGGCTCGGGTCGACGCCGTTCATGATGTCGGCCTGGAACCGGAACGGCGTGAGATTATCGATCCCCATGGCGGTCAGCAGATAGTCGGCAACAGGCTCGGTGGTGGCCGCCGTGACGTGGGGGTTCGCCGCCTTAAACTGTGCGATCGCGTTGAGCCACGGGTTGAGTGAATTGTCAAACTTCGTGAGATTCGCCTGGAAGTAGGCCTTGTGCGCGGGCTGGATGGCGGACAGGTCCGCGGCCATCGCCCTGGCGATAGCAGGCATCGTCTGCGGGTCGTACCACAGATGCGGGTTCGGGGCGCTGTCCGGCAGGGCGAGGAGCTTCTGTGCCACGATCACCTTGCGGCTGGAGCTGGGTGCCGCCGACTCGATCCGGTCGATCCAGCTGTCGTAGCCGAGCCCGTTCTGCACGATGACCTGTGCCGAGCTGATCTCCTGGGCCACCTGGGCACTCGCCTCGAACGTGTGCGGGTCGGTGTTGGGGTTGTCCAGGATGGCGGAAACGTGCACGTACTTGCCGCCGATCTGGCTCAGCACGTTCGCGTATTCGTTCTCGGCGCCAACGGCGTCAATGACGCCGCGCACGTTCGCGACATGAGCGTTGCCGCTGGTGCCGCAGCCTGTGATGGCCAGGACGAAAGCGGCGGCTGCGGCGGCCGCCGCAGCCCATGCCATGCGGTTGCGAATCACACAATCGAACATAGTCTGAGACTGAGTCTCAATGCAAACACTTCCAGAAGTACGATTGCATAAACAGATCAGCATGTGTTTATCTGAAACGGTGTCAGTGTCAGCGCAGACGAGGGCCTTCGACGCGGCGGGCGAGCTGCTCAGGGTGCTGGCCGCGCCGGCCCGGCTGGCCATCGTCATGGAGCTGGCCGAGCAGCCCCGATTCGTCCATGAGCTCGTCGAGCGACTCGGGATGAGCCAGCCGCTGGTGTCGCAGCACCTGCGCGTGCTGCGAGGCGCCCGGCTCGTCGGGGTAGAACGGCAGGGGCGCGGCGCGGTGTACTCGCTAACCGATCAGCATGTCGCTCACATCGTCGCCGATGCCGTTCAGCACAGTTGGGAGGAACCATGACAGCCGCCGATCATGACAGGCACGCGCACGACAGTCACGAGCACGGCCCCGGCTGCGGTCATGCGAGTGTGCAGCGAGAAGGGCACGTCGACTACGTGCACGAAGGGCACGCGCACACGCCGCACGAGGGTCACTATGACGAGCACCCGCTGCCGCACCTGGCTCACCCGGGTCATCAGCACGAGCACGGACCCGGTTGCGGCCACGAGCCGGTGCCGCACGAGCAGCACGTGGACTACGTTCACGACGGGCACCGGCACGCACCCGACGGCGACCACTACGACGAGCACTAAGGGCGCCGTGCCAGGCGCAACCAGGGACTAAGAGGAACAGTGATGTCGGCTGACGAACTAACGGACGATCTGCACGGCGTCGCCGAGCGACGCCTGCGGCGGATCGACCAGCGCTACACGAGCGGCCGGCGAGCAATCGTCGAGCTGCTTCTCAGCGCTGGGCATCCGGTCAGCATCAGCGACATCGCGGAGCGCCTGCCGGAACTGCCGCGCAGCTCCGCCTACCGGCATCTGACCGACCTGCAGGCCGCCGGGCTCATCCGGCGGGTGGCAGCAAGCGACGAGTTCACCCGGTTCGAGCTCGCTGAGGATCTGACCGAGCACCATCACCACCTGCTGTGCGTCAGCTGCGGCAAGGTCACCGACGTCACGCCGCCAGCAGGCTTCGAGCACCAGGTGGCCGGTGCCATCAGCGACATCGCAAGTGCAGCGGGCTTCCAGGCGCATAGCCACCGCCTCGACGTGCTCGGCCTGTGCTCAGCCTGCCAATAGCGCCTGACTCCTGCCAGATTCCCGGACCATAAAGCCCCTGCCACTCGGCGGTAGCAGGGGCTTCATGCTGGCTGGCAGCGGGCGTATGTTGTCCAACACCCCGGCGCGGGTCGGGCCGACGAGGCTGCCCGCTGCCGCAGGGCCTGGGCCCTATCTTCCGCCGTATGCCGATCGCCTCCGCCGGAAACCGGAGCTGACCGGCACTCAGGGGTGAGATCCCATGCTCCTGGCAGGCGCCCGCGCCAACCCGGTCGCCGAGCCGTGAACCAGCGTTCGGGCCGGCGGCCGGGGGTGAGGGATGCTTGAAGGGTGCTCCTTTGGCGAGCAGTCCGGTGCCCTGCCCGCGTCCGCACAGGATGCGGCAGAACTCGACGGCGTCGAGTTCGAGGTCGGGTCCGCTATCGCCTGCTGTGTAGCAGCCTCCGGCGGGCCCGGTGAGGGTGAGCGTGAACGGTTGGCCGTGTCGGCGGGCCCAGTCCGCTACGACGTCGGCGACGATCCGCCCGTCGTGGTCGGCGGACAGGACGACATCGCGCCCGACCGCGCGGCTAATGTCGATGCGATGCATCCAAGGGTCGCGGGTGTGAATGATGTCGAAGAGGTAACCGAGCGTCCATGGTCCTTCACCAGGCAGTTCGGTGTTGTGTGCCACGGCGCGCTGCTCAGCGGTCATGGCGTTGCGGGCGGCCAGTCCACGCGGCGTCTCCTCGTGCAGCGCCTGCCTCAGCTCGCGCGGTGTCAGGTGCGCGTGCTCACGCACCTGCAACGCGGTCATTTCGTCCAGTCGCAGACGTCCGGATTGTTTGGCGAGCTCGGCGGCGGTGCTGACCAGCCGCATCCGTTCGTCGGCGTCGGCTTGCAGTTCGAGGTGGCCGAGCATGTGCCCGAGCATGGCCTTGACGTCCCAGTCGCCGCAGTCGGTCTGCCGCGACCAGTCATCCTCATTCAGCGCATCGACGAGCGCGAGCACGCGATCGGACTCGTCCGCGGCTAGGCGCATGGCCTCGTCGTGCTCGATCGCCGGAATCTCTTCCACTGCGGTAGTCCTGGTGATCATCGATTCCCCTGTCCGTGGCTGGCTGGCCGGTAGTGCGCCAGAAACATGTCGGTGATCTCGTCTGCAAGACGGACCCAGCGATCACCGCCCGGCTCGTTTGCGTTCTGCTGCGCGGCCAGACCGCTTATGACGGCGGTCCACGCGTCGAAGGCCCGGGGGTCGCTGATGCCACATGCGCGCAGCGCCCTGTGAACTTCTTCAAGGCCCTTGACCGCGGGTGCGTAGGCTTGCGGGCTCGGTACGAAGCCCGCGATCGTCCGCTGAAACAGCAACTGATAGCGCACCGGGTCCTCCACGCAGAAGTCCAGGAAGACCCGAGCGAGGCGGCGCAGCCGCTCGACCGGATCGGGCATAGCAGCCAGGTCGGCTACCATGCCGGCCAACTCGCGGTTTGACGCGGCGAACATGGCGTCGAAGATCGCGTGCTTGGACGGGAAGTACGCGTACAACGACTGGGCCCGCATGCCCACCCGCGCCCCGAGTTCACGCATCGCCAGCGACCCCAGGCCCTCAGCGCGCACTAGCTCCCACGCCGCGTCGAGAATCTCCGCGCGGGTAGCCGCGTAGCGCTCTGCTCTACGGTCCCTCACCACTTTAGCTGACATCGTCAGTTATTATGAACGACGTCAGTCAGAGGGTCAAGCCCGTCGACTCGCAAAGGCGGCCCGCCGATGATACGTTCGGCGGGCCCCGCGATCAGGACGATAAGCGCGGAGGCCGCGGAAAGACCGAGCCCGGTGCCAAGATAGGTAGCTGCGACGCCAAGATAGGCACTATTGCAACTCAGGCATCATGAGATCTAGGCATTCACTCGGGCATCGCTGCGTCGCCGCTACGGCTGGCGGCGTGAACGCCTCAGACGGTTAGCAGCCGGCGCGACATTCGTCGGCGTCGGCAGCACCGTCGCTGTGGCGGTCGTTGGCTTCCGCAACACCCGGCGGGCGACCATCGACACCCTTGCGGCCACCCGCAGCGACAAGGTGTACGACAAACGCGCGGAGGTCTACGTCGAGTGCCTCACCGTTCTCGCCCAGAGCTTGGAGATCCGGAAGGCGGTTCTGCGGGAGCTGAGGGGCGAGCTGCCGAGTCCGAGTTCTCGCGAACTCATGGACTCATTCGGGGAGCGCGACTGGGACAGGCTTGATGCCCGGCTGCAGGCTTTCGGCACCGCGGAGGCGTACGCAGCGGTTCAGGAATACAACGCCGCCAGCATAGTCGCC
Organism: uncultured Actinomycetota bacterium; assembly: GCA_963718765.1. Classification (GTDB taxonomy): domain Bacteria; phylum Actinomycetota; class Actinomycetes; order Streptosporangiales; family Streptosporangiaceae; genus JAJYUU01. The sequence continues at coordinate 209,211 of CAVQZV010000006.1, read as the reverse complement.
TCGAGGGCCGTAAGGGCTGCGCGGGAGGAGCCATCAGAGGCCGCGATGACGTTGGCGACTGTCGAGACCGCGGCCGCCGATGTTGCAGGCAACAACGTCATCATTCTGCTGCGCCGGGAGCTGATCGGCGACGGCCTCCCACTGCTTGGCTGGGTGGGACCCGGCATTTCTGACGATGCGGCGCGGGGCGGAACGGGCGAGGTGTAGCCATTGGACACCTTCACGCTCTCCGACCGCGCTACCGGGCACCGGTCCCGCACCCTGCGCGTACACGTCGCCTACTGGCACGCCGCCAGGCGTGCCAGGACGTCCGCGGCTCGATCCTCCTTACAGACGACGTGGCGAAGCGTGACCACTGGACCTGCCACGTCTGCGGGCAGACGATACGCGGCTCATGGACAGCCGCAGAACTCGACACAGCGCCCGCCCTGACCTTCGCCGTGCCGTGGGCAGACGGAGGCCGGTACGACCGCGCCAACGCCCGGCTCGCGTACTACGCCTGCGCGGCCATCACCGACAAGACACTGCGCCGCACCCTCGCGATCGCGCTCACCACGAGCATCACCGCGCCACCGCGCGCCAGCAACGACGACGCCACCTGCCTGCACGGCCACCCACTGACCGGTGACAACCTGCTCAAAGGCTCAGACGGGCGGCGACGATGCCGCCAGTGCCGCCGCGACCGCGAATCCGGCCGCAGAAGGCCGCTCACAGCGATTACCGCCTGAAATCCGCGATTTCCGGGCCGATTTTTCCCAGGGATTGACATGCAACCTTGCTCGCGGCTGCCTCTCAGAAGGGACAGGCAGCGGCGTGTTACGGTCTTTTCATGACATGGAGACCGATAGCGTCAGAAGCGGTCTACGTGTATGAAAGCTCTCTAAGCCATACGACTGAAGCCGTTCTGGCCGTTTGCGCCGCACTGGCAGCGACATGGGGCGGAGTTGCGGCCGTGCGAAATGACCGCGCCCGGCGCCGGAGCAGTCCGGCCGGGATCGTCGTCGTAGCTCTGATACTGCTCGCGCTCTGGGCAGCCGCTGGTTATCTCGTGGCGAGGGCATGAGCAACCGGCAGCGGCACTGTTGTTCAGGCCGACTTCGCGCGGCACCAGCGAACCACCGACCGTCACCAGTTAAAGCGAAAAGCAGTGGTGCCTGGCCAGGACTTCGGGGAGGACGCGGGTCGCTGGCCCCTGGGTGGCTAAAAAATCGCGGTCTGGGCTTGCGCCGGACCGGGCCACTTGGCCCAGACGCCAGTCCCCAGCTTCGGCAGAATGTGCAACTTCAGTCGCCGGCGGGACTGGTGGCCGGCAAGCGGCGTTCTGGCGATCGGTGCCGCCGCGCTTCTGAAAATCACTACTCAGGGCGACGCCTCAAATGCCGAGGCTTCAGTCATATTCGCCGTGTCGATGGGCCTGCTTGCGTGGTGCGTCGTCACTTTCGCCGTGCGCCAGCGGCGGCTCCAGAAGCGACGCGGTGCCGACCCTGGTATCAAGTCAGGAGACGACCGACCTGCTCGTAACGGCCTGGGCTAGTCGGGCCGGGACCGGCTAGCGCGCGCCGACCTGGCGAAGGCCTGGCGCCCCAGTGTCATTGGGCAGGCGGCCTGCTCCTGCGCGCGGCCCACGCTGCCGCGACGTGAGCATCCTGGCGCCTCTGCAGGCGATACCGTTCCCCGAGCCCGGTCACGATCGCTATGACGCCACCGACCTCCATGCCTCCAGCTGGGTGCGAGATCCTCGGCCTGGCTGTCGAGGACGTCGACTTCCTGCGGCGCGTCGTGCACGTCCGGCGGCAGGTGCAGGTGGCGCGCGGCGGAGCGCAGTTCCAACTGCCGAAGGGACGGGCTGGGGGCAAAGTCCGTGACGTTCCCCTGTCCGGCCGCGCCGCGGTCATCCTCGCCGAGCACATACGGCAGCACACGCCCGCCGAGGTCACGCTGCCGTTTCGGCAAGATCGACGGGAAGCCGGTGACCGCGCGGCTGCTGTTCACCTACCGCGGCCGTCCGGCCCGGCACTGGTACGTCAACAGGATCTGGAAGCCGCGCTCGAGGCGGCCGGCATGGAGACGACCGGCCCGGACGACAAGGTGTCGATGCACGCGCTGCGGCACTACGCCGCGTAGTTCGTGGCTGGCAGGCGGGGTCAACATCAAGGCTGTGGCGGAATACCTCGGCCACGCTGACGCCGGTTTCACGCTCCGGGTTTACGCGCACCTCATGCCGTCAGCGGCCGATGCGGTGCGGTCGGCGATGGACGCCGCGCTAGCGGAATGTGCCCCCGATGTGCCCTCGCTGGCCGCTCAGGCCACGTCCTAGCAGGTCCCGGCTTCGCGGCGCATGAAGTAGGCCATCATCGTGTCGCCCTGGACTGCACCGGGCACCGTGCGGACGAGCTCGTTGATCACCGGGGTGCACGCGAGTTTCTCACCCTGACCTTCGACCTGCCACCCGCTAACCCCGAGCATGTTGGATGCCCGTAGCAGGCCGTGGCAGCCGTCCAGCAACCGGGGCTTGGCCGACTTGTCGATGACGACGCAAACAGCGGGAGCGGGTCCGACGGTGTGCACGACGTAGATGTATCCGTACTCCCACGCGATCATCAGCCAGGCTCCTCGGCTATCTAGTTGTCCGCCACACAGCGTCCGCGTGCGCAATCCGGCAACTTCAGGCCTTGGGTAGTGATGCAGGCCTTCGTGGGAGTGGCCTTACTGCTGTCATAACGACGGCTAAGGCACTTCCATGCCGGGCGGGCGCGGCGGACACCCTTAGCATTACGGCCAATTCGGCCGCTGGCTAGCTTCCTAACGCCGCCGCGCCGTCCCCGCTGCTGTCTCGCGTAAGGTCGGTCTCATGTGTCGCAGCATCAAGACCCTCCGCGAGCCGTACACCGAGCAAGTCTCCGACGCCGATGTACGAGCCGCCGCGCTCCAGTACGTCCGCAAGGTGAGCGGCTTCCGCGCCCCCGCCAGCCACAACACGGCCGCTTTCGAGCACGCCGTCGCCACTATCGCCGCCGCCACCCAGGACCTGCTCGACCATCTCGAGGTGCGCGGGCAGCGAGCCGCGTCCTGAGGGAGACATCATGCCCAGTGACTGGAATACCAAGGTCATCGAGGAGTTCCGCGCCAACGCTGGCGTGGTGGCCAACTTCGGCGGTCCGCTGCTCCTGCTGCACACAACCGGCGCGAAGACCGGGCGCGAGCACGTCACGCCGGTCATGTACCGGAAGGTCGATGGCGGCTACGCGGTGTTCGCGTCCTTCGCCGGCCAGCCGCGGAATCCGGCCTGGTATCACAACCTGAAAGCGCAACCGGATGTCGAGGCGGAGATCGGTGCTAAGACGCTGCGCCTGCGTGCCAGGGTGGCCGACGACGCCGAGCGCGAGCCGATCTGGATCGCGCAGAAGGCCGAGTTCCCTGGGTTCCAGGATTATGAGGAAAAGACGACGAGGCAGATCCCGGTCGTCATCCTCGAGCAGGCCGGCTAGCCGCTCCAGCGCGACCTCATACCGGACCCGCTAGCCAGGCTCGGCGGCTCCAGCTCGTCGACAGTGCCGACGAGGTCGAGAGTCATGCAGACGCTGTACGGGTTCACCGTGTACTCGCCGAACGGCTGGCACGGCCGGAAACCCGCCGACTCAAACATCGTCCGGGCCGGCTCGAATGTCGCCATCGTGCCGGTTTCCAGGCTGACCTGCTCGTAGCCGCTGGCCGCGGCGACCTGCAGCAGGTGGTTGAGCATGGCCCGTCCGACCCCCTGACCCCTCGCCTCCGCGAGCGTGTGCATGGACTTGAGCTCGGCGTGCGCCGCATCCAGCCGACGGATGGCGCCAACCCCGAGAAGCTCCCCCGCCCGCCGCGCGCCGAACAGCGTGACTGCCGGATCCCCCAGTCGCTCAGCCGGCAGCGCGTGCACATGCGCTGGCGGAGTGTCCTCATGCATGACCGCAAGGTGCCGTGCCAGTACCGCGCCGACGTCGGCGGCCTGCGGGTTCTCTACGGCGATGACCAGCTCCATGGCCGCAGAGGCTAGCTGACCGATATTTCGTCGTTGTTACCCGCGCGATACCCACCGAGCCACTCCGCCTACAGTGGCCCAGATGGGCCCGAGAAAGCGGAGCAATCGGAGTCTGGCGGTCGAGGCGGCCGCGTTCGGCGTTGGTTATGCCAGCGGTCTGTGCTGGGTCAGCGTCGCCCTGGTGGCCAGCTTCGCGAGTGGCGGGCTGAGTAATCCCTACTGGCCCGACCTGCCGTGGCTGCGAACAGATGTCACGGGGGTGGTGGCCTTCCCGCTCGCGGCCGTCAGTTTCGTGGTCAGCAGGTACCTGTACCTCCGCCGGAGCGATGCCTCGGCTGACCCGCGACCTCCCGCCAGCCGATCCGCGGCGGTCCTCGCGTGGCAGGCGGTCGCAGAAACGGCCGCGCTCCTCGCTACCGCGGCCTTTGCGTACCTGTCGGTCAATGCCGTGACGCACTACTCCACCTTGAGGGTGGAACTAACTCACCTCTGGCCCTGGCCCAGCGAGGGCACTGTCCGGGTAATCGCGCTCGGCATCTGCGCGGTGTCCGTCGCCGCCACCCGCTACCTGCGGTCAGCCAGCCGGGACGGCGAGCGCGAGATCCTCGTCCACGGCAGTGTCCGGAAGGTCGAGAAGCCGGCAGCCAGCCCGGATCTCAAAACGCGCCTGGGCGGGCGAGTAGACCCCGGCTAGCCAGCGCCGCGTCGCCGCCGCGAAGATCGCCTGCACGACCGGCAGCAGCTGCCGCTGCTCGGCGCTCAGCGGCTGGCCAGCGCCGGCGACATGCTCGAGCGTCTGCAGATGCAGGTGCTCGACCTGCTCGATGACCTCGCTGTAGCTCCGCCTCGTCTCACTGATGACGCGACTGAGCGACGCGGTGAGTCGCGGCTCGCGCTGCTGCGCGCGGAACTCCCGCAGCAGGTGGCCGGTGACCCGGTCCCGCGGGGTCGCGCCCGTGGCCACCTCCGCCGAGATCCGTGTCAGCGCGGCGCTGTAGTTCCTGAGCAGGATGCCGAGCAGCACATGGTCCTTTGCGGGGAAATACCTGTAGAGCGTCGCCACCGACACGCCGGCCCGCTGCGACAGGTCCTTCATCTGCAACGCGTCCTCGCCGCCGACCGCCAGCATGACCGTGGCGGCAGCCAGGATCCTGTCATGCCTGCCGTGCTGCGCGGCCGTCGACGGGATGGCCGGCTCAGCCTGTCGCACCGCTGCTGACCCGCTTTCTGGAATCCGTTCTGCTTTTCTGGGTCGTCGGCTACGGGCGGGAGCTAGATACCGAGCTGATCCGCCAGGCGGTCGAGCTGGTCGCCCGGACCGCCGAGCAGCACCTTGTTCGACAACCCGTTCTTGTAGTACAGGTGCGCGTCGTGCTCCCAGGTGAAGCCGATGCCGCCGTGCAGCTGAACGGTGTCCACGGCCGCGTCGGCGTAGGCCGGGCCGAGCAGCACCCGCGCTACCGTGGCCGCCGCCGGGAACCGGCCAGACTCCGCGTCACCAGCCCGAGCCGCGTCCCGCACTGCCGCGTAGCCGAGCTCCCAGGACTTCTCCATGTCGGCCAGCCGGTGCTTGACTGCCTGGAACGCGCCGATCGGCTGGCCGAAGGCCACCCGCATCTTGGCGTAGCTGGCTGTCATGTCCAGGCAGGCCTTCATCGCCCCCGCGGACTCAGACGCGAGCGCAAGATTCGCGAGGTCCTGGGCCGCCGCGAGCGCGGCAACAGCGTCGCCTGCGAGTTCCCTGGCCGGAGTTCCGTCCAGTGTGATCCTGGCCAGCGACCTGCTGTGATCGACGGCCGTCAGCCTGGTCGCGGTCAGCCCGTCGGCACCGGCATCGACCAGGTAGAGCCCGATGACGCCGTCGGCCTCAGCCGCCACGATCAGCACACTCGCCTCGGCACCGTTCAGGACAGGTGACACGGTGCCCGTCAGCGTCGGCCCGATGGGCGAGCCCGAAGCGGTCACCCGCCCGCCGGCCTGGCCCGCGACAGCCAGCGTGGCGATCAGCTCGCCGCCTGCGATCTTCGGGAGCAGGTCCTGACGGGCCTCGTGGTCATCGAGTCGCAGCAGCGTCTCGGCTGCCAGCAGGCCGGCCAGCAGCGGCGAGGCCACCAGCCCGGCTCCGAGCTCGGTCAGCGCGACCGACAGGGCGGAGTAGCCCGCGCCGACCCCGCCGTAGGACTCGGGGATGGTCAGGCCGGCGAGCCCGAGCTGGGCCGTCATCTGCTTCCACACGTCCGCGTCGTACGGCTCGCCGGAGGTGATGAGCTGCCGCAGCGACGTCAGCGGGCTGCGGTCGGCTACGAACTTGCGCACCGAGTCGGCCAGCGCCTGCTCTTCGGAGGTCAGGACGAGTGCCATCGAAGTCTCCCTACTGCCGTCGCTGGTCAGTTCTGGCGCTGCGTGCCCACCCGCAGCTGATTGAACGGAGTGGACCGGTCGACGCCAGGATCCTTAGCCAGACCCAGCACTCGCTCGCCGATGATGTTGCGCTGGATCTCGCTGGTGCCGCCCGCGATCGCGCTGCCGGGAGCAGCAATGATCATCGTCGCGACCGCAGCCAATTCGTCCGAGTCGTAGGCCGCGAGCTGATCGCCGAGCACGTCCTCGGCCACGTTCCCGGCAAACCGGCCGAGATCCGAACCGGCCAGCTTGGCGACCGATCCGCGCGCGCCCGGCATCCTGCCAGCCTGCGCTTCCTCCCGCAGCAGCGTCGCGAACAGCCCGACGGCGCGGCTCCGCGCGTACAACTCGGCCAGGCTGCGCCGAACGCCCGCCTCGCCCGTCCGGCCGAGCCCGGCCGCCAGGTCGCGCAGCGAGTCGTAGCCGAGCGGGTTCGTCCGGCCCCCGCTCATCGTGCCGATCGCGATCCGCTCGTGCCGCAGCATGACGACGGCGGCATCCCAGCCCTTGTTCTCCCCGCCGATCAGCGCGTCGGCCGGGAGCCGGACGTTATCGAAGAACACCTCGTTAAACGGCGAGTGCCCGGTCGCCACTTTGAGCGGCCGCACTGTAACGCCAGGAGCGTGCATGTTCACGATGAACATGCTGATGCCGTTGTGCTTGGGCTTGGTCGGGTCGGTGCGCGCCAGGATGGCGCCGTAGTCGCTGAACTGGGCCCCGGACGTCCACACCTTCTGACCGTTCAGCACCCACTCGTCGCCGTCTCGGACGGCGCTGGTCTGCAGGCTGGCCACGTCCGACCCGGCGCCCGGCTCGGAGAACAGCTGGCACCAGATCTCCTCGCCCCGCAGCATCGGCGGCAGGTAGCGCTTCCTCTGCGCCTCCGAGCCGACCTCGAGGAGCGTGTTGCCTGGCATGCTGATGCCGATGAAGAACGCCCCGTTCGGCAGGTCGAAGTCTCGCGCCTCGTGGCTCCACACGATCTGCTCGAGGCCCGTCAGGCCCTGGCCGCCGTACTCCCTGGGCCAGGTGATCCCGGCAAAACCCGCGTCATACAGCTTGGCCTGGAAGGCTTTCTGATCGGCAAGGGTGACCGGGCTGGCCTCGTCGTCCTCGTCGGCAGCGCGGCGGCGCGGCGCGTTGGCCTCAAGCCACGCTCGCGCCCGGGTCCGAAAGTCGTCACTCATCGGAACACCCCTCCCTCGGCCGGCCCGGCAGGCATCCGCCGGGCGAAAAACTGAAATCGGTTATGCTTTCTGTGGCTCCGAGCGAAGCACGGCGCCAGATCCCCTGTCAACCAGGCGTGCGTATCCGTCCATTCTCCTTCGGAAGGGAACGGGCCGCACGGCACGCTGCTGCTGGCCGGGTAGCGGCGAAAGGACGAACCGGGCGATGCAGATAACCGGCACTCGGCAGCAGGCCGCCTGGCAGCGCGCCGAGTTTCCGCCCGTCGAGAAGGTCGCTGGCGGCGTCTGGTCGGTGCCGGTTCCCATCATCGGCAACCCGCTCCGGTACGTACTGACCTATCTGATCGAGCACGACGCCGGGTTCGTGATGGTCGACCCGGGCTGGAACCACCAGGACAGCTGGCGGGCGCTGACGAGCGGGCTATCGGAGTGCGGTGTTCCGCTCGACGCGGTCACCGCCATCGTGGTGACGCACGTGCACCCGGACCATCACGGCCTGTCCGCCAGGGTCCGCGAGCTTTCTGGCGCCTGGGTCGGCATGCACCCGGCCGAGGACGGTTTCCTCTCCCGACACGCCGACGAGACCATGCGGACCGGCATGGAGCACTACCTGCGCTGGTGCGGCGCGCCGGACAGCCACCTCCAACAACTGCTAGCAAGCCGCTCCCACACCGCGCAGGTTGAGGCGATGGCGAGGGCTGACCGGCTGATCGAGCACGGCGACTTCATTGACGCGCCGGGACTGCGGCTGCGCGCGGTCTGGACACCGGGCCACACGCCGGGCCACCTGTGCTTCTACGACGAGACCCGTGACCTGCTGCTGACCGGCGATCACATCCTCCCTCGCATCACGCCCAACGTGTCTGCCTACGACATGACGTCCAACCCTCTCGACGACTACCTTGCGTCGGTGGACAAGCTCCGCGGCATCCAGCCGGCCGAGGTACTGCCAGCGCACGAGTACCGGTTTACCGACCTGGACTCCCGGCTGGATTACCTGACCGAGCATCACCGGGACCGGCTGGCCGAAGCCGAGCGCGGCCTGGTTGCCGCAGGCCCGACCGGTACGACTGCGTGGCAGGCCGCGATGGGCGTGACCTGGTCCCGGCCATGGGCCGACCTCGTGTCGTTCCAGCGGCAGGCCGCGATCGGCGAGGTGCTGTCGCATCTGCGGTACCTCCAGGCGCGCGGCCGTGCGGCCGAATCGGACATTGACGGCGTCGGTATCTGGACCGCAAGCCGCTAGCCCGTCGGCCGGCGGCGGGCTTGCGAGATGCTGGCCCGGTGACTGCCATCGAAATCGCCGTCGGTGAGGCCGCTATCAGCTTCGAGGCCGACCGGGATGGCGCGCTCCGACAGCTCGGCTTCCGGCCGCTCGATTTGGGTGAACCGCGGATTGATCGCGGCCCGTTCCCTCCTGAGGCCTTCCCGCTCGCCTACCCCGCTTGGGGCCAGGACGTCAGCCAGCCGCCCGCGTTCCGCCTGACCAGCCACGACGGGCTGCGAACCTGCTATCCGGTGCTGACCGGCTACGAGCGCAGCGGCGACGAGCACCGGATCCGGCTGGCCGACGACCGGCTCTCTGTGGCCGTCGATCTGTGCCTGCGCGTGCACCCGGCCGAGGCGGTGCTCGAGCAGTGGGCCGAGATCCGGCACAACCAGCCAGGGCCGGTTACCCTGCAGGCGGCCGCGTCCGCCCCGGTGCTGCACGCGCCGACTCCGTGGCTGACCAGGTTCGACGCCGACTGGGCCGCCGAGTGGACCGCATCGACCGCGCCCGTGCCGGTCGGCACGACGACCATCCAGTCACTCGGTGCGGTCCGGCCGTGCCTGCGGGCGAGCCCGTTCTTCCTGCTGGCCACGGACGGTCCAGCTGCTGAGGACGCTGGCACGGTGCTGGCTGGCAGCCTGGCATGGGGTGGCGGGATACTGCTGTCGTTCGAGCGCCGGGTCGCGCAAGCCGAACAAATGCGAGTGCGGTGCGGGCAGCATCCGGCCGACTACGTGCTCGATCCGGGGACGGTTTTCTCGACACCGCGGATGGCCTGGGCGTGGTCAGCTGACGGGACCCGCTCGCTTACGCACCGGCTGCACCAGTGGGCCCGAAGCCACGCGGTACGCGACGGCCAGCGGATCCGTCCGATTGTCTTCAACACCTGGGAGGCCACGTTCTTCGATTTCGACCAGGCGAAGCTCGAGCGGATGATGGCGGGCGCGGCAGACCTCGGTGCCGAGCTGTTCCTGCTGGACGACGGCTGGTTCGGAACCGAGTTTCCGCGTGCGGACGATCGGGCCGGCCTGGGCGACTGGCAGGCTGACCCGGTCAAGCTGCCCGCCGGGCTCCCCGTTCTGACCTCGGCCGCGGATCGGCACGGGCTGCGGTTCGGCTTGTGGGTGGAGCCGGAGATGGTGAATCCCGCCTCGCAGCTGTATCGGTCACATCCCGAGTGGGTAGTGAGCGAGCCGGACCGGCCTCGCCGTGAAGAGCGGAACCAGCTTGTCCTCGACCTATGCCGTCCGCAGGTGCGGGAAGTCGTGGCCGGCACGATAGACCAGATACTCGCTGACGCGCCCGGCATCGGCTACCTGAAGTGGGACGCCAACAGGGAGATTTCCGAGCCGGGCTCCGGCGCCCTGTCTGGTGATCGGCAGGCGAACCTGTGGGCCGACACAGTCCGGGCCCGGTGGCAGCTGATGGCCGAGGTGGCGGAGCGGTGGCCCGACGTCGAGCTCATGCTCTGCGCATCCGGCGGCGGTCGCGCCGACCTCGGCACGCTGCGCTGGTTCCACGAGGTGTGGCTCTCGGACAACACCAGCGCTGCGGCCAGGCTGCGGATGCAGTGGTACGCGTCATACTTCCTGCCGCCGCAAGTCATCGCCGCGCACGTGACCCGGTGGGGCGGCCAGGATCTGGCGTTCGCCTGTGCGGTGGCGATGAGCGCGCGGTTCGGCTTCGACCTCGACCCGGCGGCACTCAGCCCGGCAGAACGAAGTATCTGCCGGCGGGCTGCGGCCATCTACCGCGAGGTGCGTGACGTGGTTCAGCGCGGTGAGCTGTTCCGGCTCATCCCACCAGACGCGCCCGGCAGCGCGGGCCGGGTCGCGCTCGCGCTCTGCGGGCGGACGGCGCGCCGGGCGGTCGTGTTCGGCTATCAGCTGAGCGCCTCCAATGGCGGTCCGGTCGCGGACCCGTGCCCAGCCCCGTGGGCAGAACGGGATGTTATGTACCGGGTCCGGCAGCTAACCCTGACGGGCGAGGACGAGATCGCGACCGAGCGGACGGGTGACAGCCTTCTGGCAGATGGCCTGGCCTGGCCGCTGACCGCCGAGCGCACCGCCGTGTTGTGGGTCGTCAGCGGGGCCTGACTGCACTGGCCAGTCGGTTAGTAAACTATGTCAAGCACCGGGGCCTTGAGGTTGCTGGGTTCCAGCAGAAGCATCCCCGTGAACAGAGGAGTGAACTTGGCAGACCGGCAGGCGTGGATCGAGGAGGGCGCCCATCCCGTCGTACCCGGGGTCCACCGGATACCGCTGCCGCTGCCGTCGGACGGGCTCCGCGCCGTCAACGTCTACGCGATCGAAGCCGAGGCCGGTCTGGTGCTCATCGACTCGGGCTGGGCTCTCGCCAACGCGCTAGAACAACTCGAGCGATCGCTCGCCGTCATCGGTGCCGGGCTGCCAGACGTCCGGCGGTTCCTGGTCACGCACATGCACCGCGACCATTACACCCAGGCCGTGGAAATCAGGCGGCTGCTCGGCACGACGATCGCGCTCGGCGCGGGCGAGCAGCCGTCGATAGACGGACTGCTGTCCGGCGAGTTCCGGCCGATGCGGGCGCAGCTCGCTGTGCTGCGGCTGGCCGGCGCTGACCCCGTGGCGGACCGCCTGGCGGAAGCGACCAGTGGCGGCTTCAGCGCCCGCAGGGCGCAGAGCGCGAACGGTGCCGCGCAAGCCCTCATGCCAGCTGGTCATCCGGCGCTGCGACCCGGCGCCACTGTCGCCGCCGCGCTCAGCTACGAGGCACCCGACACCTGGATATCGCCCGATCAGCAATTCGACCTTGGCACCAGGACGCTGACCGCGGTGGCCACGCCTGGCCATACCCGCGGCCATATGGTGTTCGCCGATATCGACGCCGGGCTCCTGTTCGCCGGAGACCACGTCCTGCCCCATATCACGCCGTCGATCGGCTTCCAGGAAGCCCCGTCGCAGGAGCCCCTCCGGGAGTACCTCGAGTCGCTGAACGTCGTGCGGCGGCTGCCGGACATGCGGCTGTTGCCGGCGCATGGTCCCGTTTCATCGAGCACGCACGCGCGGATCGACGAGCTGGTTGATCACCACGATGAGCGGCTCGCCCTGATGGCAGACGTGCTGGCCGGCAGTGAGTGCACGGGCTACGACGTGGCGCGTGCGATCGGGTGGACGAGGCGGCAGCGCAAGCTCGACGAGCTCGACATGTTCAACCAGATGCTTGCCATCTGCGAGACGGTCTACCACCTGGACCTGCTGGTAGCCCAGGGGCGCGCCATGAGCAACACCGGAGAGGACGGTGTCCGCCGCTACCGGTCGATCCGGCCAGACCCCGAGCTGGCTCGTGACGAGGAGGTCACCGCATGAGTAACAAGCTCGCCGCGGACGTCCCGGCGGCCCTGCCCACCAAGCCCACCGGACTGAGTCTGCAGGTACTGGCCGACTTGGCGTGGGAACGCGACGCGGGGCGGTCGGAGCTGTACTACGAGGGCGTGCGCTGGACCAGCGACCAGACCGCCGATCGGGTTCGCCGACTGTCGGGCGGGCTTCGCGCGGCGGGGGTCGCTCCCGGCGACCGAGTCGTCGTGTGCATGGCGAACTGCCCGGAAGTTAGCGTCACTTATCACGCCATCTGGCGGGCTGGCGCGGTCGCAACGCCCGTGCTGTTCCTGCTGAGCGAGGACGAGCTGAGGCATGTGCTGACTGACAGCGGCGCCATGCTCGTGGTCACCACGACTGAGTTCCTGGCCAAGGTCGTAGCTGCCGCCTCGTCCGCGCCAGGCATCCGCGGCGTTGTCGTGGCGGGTGAGCTCGATAACTCGGCGGACAGTCCTGTCCCGTTGCTGGATTTCGCGGCCCTGGAGTCCGCCGAGCCCGCCGGCCTAGTCGATCGCGACCCGGACTCGCTGGCCGCCCTGCTCTATACCGGCGGCACGACGGGCCGGTCCAAGGGCGTGATGATCAGCCACAACGCGTTGTCAGCGTCCGCCTGGGCCGCCACCGCCACCTCGTTCGACCCAGCGCAGCGCACTGCGCTCCTGACGCTCCCGTTGTCGCATGTCTACGGCCTCATGGTCAGCGTGATGAGCGTGCACCTACCCGAGCCTGGCGTGATAGTGCTGATGCGATGGTTCGATCCGGCAGGCTGGCTCCAACTCGCTCAGCACCACCGGGTCAACGCCAGCCCGCTGGTCCCCTCGATGCTGCAGATGCTGCTCCAGCAGCCGCTGGAAGATTATGATCTTTCCGCCCTGACCCGGCTCAACAGCGGCGCTGCGCCGCTGCCACGTCAGGTCATCGAGGACTTCCGGCGTCGGTTGCCGGCAGTCGAGATCGCCGAGGGCTACGGCTGCACGGAGTCCGCTGCCATCATCGCGACGTCACCGCTCGGACAGGCCAGGCCCGGCAGCGTCGGCAAGCCCGCGCCCGGCGTACGAGTGCGGATCGAGCTGGAGGACGGGACGGAGGCCCCGACAGGCGAGGACGGTGAAGTCTGCGTCGCCGGGCCGGTGGTGATGTCCGGATACTGGAATGCGCCGGAGGAGACCGCCAAGGCGCTCCGCGGCGGCTACCTGCACACAGGTGACGTCGGCCGGCTCGACGCCGACGGCTACCTCTACATCGTGGACCGGATCAAGGACCTGATCATCCGTGGCGGCTACAACGTCTACCCGCGGGATGTCGAGGACGTGCTGGTCCAGCATCCCGATGTGGTGAGCGCCGCGGTCGTCGGCAGGCCGGATGCAAAGTACGGCGAGGAGGTCGTCGCATTCGTCCAGCTCGTCGCTGGTAGCGAGGCGACGTCCGAGCAGCTCGTTGCGTTCGCGCGGCAGCATCTCTCGGCCGTCAAGTACCCGCGTGAGGTGCGGATCGTTGACGCCATCCCGCTGACAAGCGTGCTGAAGACGGACCGCAAACGGCTGCGCGCCCAGCTGGCAGCCGAGACCTCGCAGCCCTAGCCGGGATTGCCCTGGTCTGTCCCGCCGCTTCCCGGAGTGCCCGGATGCTGGCCGTAGGCCTCGCCGGAGTACATGTCCGGGCGGGCCAGCCGCTCGTCCTCGTCCCGGTAGCCGCCGGACCGGTCGAACTGAGATCGGTCGGCTCCACTGCCGGAGTGGCTGGCCGCGATCACAAGCGTCCTAGCCGCGTGGTCGCCGACCCGCTGGTGATACCGCGACGCCATCATCGTGATCAGGCCGACGAGGCCGAAGAACAAGGTGTCGATCAACAGCAAGACGGCCCGGACGAAGAACTGGAGCATGTTCGCGGGGCCACCGTCCTTGCTGATGATGCGGAGCCCGAGCAGCTGCATCCCGAACGTCTGACCGTGGTGGCTATTGGGCCGGATAACCCAGTACCAGAGGTACACGACGAGGGCGATAAGGGTAGCGAGCGCCCACCCGAACCCGTGCAAGAAGCCGTGGCCGCGATCGAGCAGCCAGTACGCGAGGCCGGGGATGATGCCCGCCAGGACATAGTCGATGACGTACTGGACCACGCGCCGGCCGATTACCTTCGTCTCCTGCCTGTCGACCGGGCTCTCCGAGCTCGACCCGCCGGCCCAGTGTGAGCCGTAGGCGTCGCCCGGGTAACCGCCCTGCGGCGTGCCTCCCGATGGCACGCTGCCGAATTCGGGCCCCGGCGTGCGCTGCTGGCCGTGGGTACCCGTCCCCTCCCCCGCGTCCTGCCGGGTGCCGCCAGCCCATGGCCGTGGCGCGTCCTGCCCAGACATACTGCTCATCCACTCTCCCCCGATCCACCCCGCATGCCGGCGCCCGCACTGACCGGCTCGGGCATATCCGCCTTCGTACCCCGGCGACGCCTGCGATTACCCGCCGCGATCTGAGGAACACTCTGGGTACGCAGGGGCGGGAGACGACAGCTTCATGAAATCCAAGATCATCGCGGTCGTAGCCGCCGTGGTCGGCGTCGGCATGGCCGTCGCGGCCTGCACCTCGGCTGCGCCTAGCCCACATACGTCAGCGGCAGGTGACATCCGCGCGGCGCTTTCGCCGGCGCACGCCGAAAGGCCCGCGCCGCCAGGCAGCGCAGCGGGGCGGCGGAAGGCCGCGGCAGCGGAATTTAGTGGAAAGCGGACGTTCGGCCCGGGGTGCGGGATCCTGCACAAGCACGGGCCGGGCAGCAAGGCCTCGCTCGCAACCGCGCCGGTCGCCGCCGCGCTCAGTCAGGCGCCGGCGCTGTCAGAACTGGCACACGCCATTCAGCGAGCGGGCCTGACCAGGATGCTCAACACGGCCAGGGCGCTGACGTTCTTCGCGCCCGACGACGCTGCCTTCGATGCGCTCGGCGCGGGCAACCTGCAGGCGCTGCTGGCAACCAGGCCCGACCTGGTCAGAATGCTGGAGTTCCACCTGGTGGCTGGCCGTGTGGCACCCGCTGAGCTCACGAAGCGGCACGTCTTTACGACCGTCGGCGGAACGAAACTCTACCTGGGCCGCTTCGGTAAGAGCCTTGGCGTCAACAACGCGGCAGTAACCTGCGGCAACGTGCAGACCTCGAACGCGACCCTCTACGTCGTCAACAGAGTGGTCATTCCCGACACTTAGCCCGGCACGCGACGTCTCACGCGAGCCCCGGCCCGACCGGGGCCGCGTACCGTGGTAGCGGAGAGGCGTCCGTGAAGCTCAAGCTCGACTTGCACGACATCTACAACCGCGGCCAGGACATCGACCATGCCCTGCGCGGCATCATCGACGAGGCGGTCCGCAAGAAGGCGCCGCTGGTCGAGATCATCCCCGGGAAAGGCTCTGGCCAGCTCAAGAAGCACGTGCTCCGGTTCCTTGAGCAGAAGGAGATCAAGGCGCTCTACCACCGCGTCGAGAAGGATTCCAAGAACTTCGGCCGGGTTTTCGTCCATTTCCGGTGGTGAGGCGGCGGGTGACCGGGACTGCGCCGGGTGCCTTCGGCCGCTACCGCCTTGTTTCGTCGTCCTGGTCCGATCCCAGCAGGTCGTCCAGCGGGACCCGAAGCAGGCTGCTGTCATCGCGCGGCTGACGTGGATGTCGGGGAGCAGCGTGTCGCCCGACCGGCTGCGTCCATCGGGCGTATCCGCGCCACAGCATCCGGGCGCGCTGACGCGAGACTGTTCGCTGCCAGCGGCTGCCGTCCTCGGGCATCCACGCAAACCCCACTAGCTGCCGTCCCCGTTGTCCGCCGCGACCTGACGGGCCCCGGCACCTGGCGTTTCCCCCGCAGGCGATCGTGGCATCGGCGCACTGCGCCGTCTACTCCCCACGCCGCAGTCTTCGCAGGCAGGACAGATGATCCGAATATGCGAGCTATGGACTAAGGCAGCGTGAAATAACGAACTCAACACAGCTTCTGTGCGGGATTAGGTCCTTTTCAGCCGGCATGGCAGGATGACGGCATGAAGCTCGTGCTGCACATCCTGGTCGTCGCAGGCGCTCTCGGCGTCGCGCACCTCGCGATATCGGGGATCGAACTGCAAGGCGGCAGCGGCTGGTCCAAGGCCGGCACCCTCATCGTCGTCGCTCTCATCTTCGGCATCGTGAATGCCGTTCTCAAGCCGATCGTCAAGACGGTCGGCTGCGCCCTGTACCTGCTGACGTTCGGCCTCATCGGCCTGGTCGTCAACGGACTGCTCCTCTGGCTGTGCAGCTGGGTGGCCGGCAAGCTGTCGCTTCCCTTCCACATCACCGGCTTCTGGCCAGCATTCTGGGGGGCGATCATCGTCGGGGTCGTCAGCTGGCTGCTGGGCCTGGTCCTGGATACCAGCCGCAAGACGGCCAAGGTCGCTGCTCACTAGCACCCATCGGCCCGGCGTCCGGGATTGGACTGGCCGGAGCGCCTAGTCTTCGGTGCTGGAGGTGGCTGGTTGGCGCGCCCGTGGCTCATGGTCGACCTGTTCTCCGGTGCCGGCGGCATGAGCTGCGGCTTCAGCCGGCACCCAGCATTTGAGGTCATCGGCGCGGCCGATGCGCAGATCGGCAAACCGAGCGCGGGGGCGGGGTCGCTCGGTTGCAACGCGACCTACCGTGCGAACGTCGGGCTGACGCCGGTCGAGGCTGACTTGGCGGCGGCCGACCCGGCGGATGTGTGCGCGGCGATGAACCTGCGCGGCCGACGGCCGACCGTCCTCGCGGCAGGACCGCCCTGCACCGGGTTCTCGCGGACGGTGGCCAGCAATCATCTGCGCGACGACCGGCGTAACGGCCTGGTAGGACGGATCGCGGACTATGCCGCGCTACTGCGGCCTGACATGGTGCTGATCGAGAACGCGCGCGAGCTCGTCACCGGCCGGTTCAGCGGTCACCTGCGCGGGCTGGTCGGCCGACTCGACGACCTGGGCTACACGGTCGTCGCGGCCACGCATTTCCTCACCGACTTCGGCCTCCCGCAGCGTCGGGAGCGGGCTCTGATTGTGGCCGCTCTCCGGCCACTGCGTGCGCGCAGCCTGGCCGATCTCTGGCACGGCTGGCGGGTGGATGCGAAGGCGACTCATGTCCGGCGGGCGATCTGGGATCTGCCGCCGGTGCCTGCCGGCCAGCCGAGCGATGCTGACCCGCTGCACGTTAGCCCGTCGTTGCGAGCCCAGGTGAGCAGGCGCAGGCTAGCCGCAGTGCCGCACGACGGCGGCAGCTGGGTCGATCTGCTGCGTCACCGGTCCGGCGCTACCCTGCTCACGCCCGCGATGGCGCGCCGCGTTGCACTCGGCGACTTCGGTAGTCATCCCGACATTTACGGCCGACTGTGGTGGGACCGGCCTGCCGTCACCATCAAGCGAGAGTGCAGTCACATCGGCAACGGCCGCTATGCCCATCCGGAGCAGGACCGGCTGTGCACCGTCCGGGAGATGGCCATCCTGCAGGGGTTTCCGCGCGACTACCAGTTCACCGGCTCGCTGGCGAACATGTACCGGCACGTTGGCGACGCGGTGCCGCCGCTGATCAGCTATCAGCTGGCAGGTCTCAGTCAGTGGATTCTGACGGGCAGCCGGCCGGACCCGGGAGACCTCATCCTCGAGGGCTGCCAGCTCAGCACCGGCGACCTGCTCCGCTGCTGAGCTCAGGCGGCCCGCTCGGCAGCGGCGTATGCTGCAGACATGCACGCATCGCAGGGCTGGTGGCTGCCGCGCTAAGCGGCCGCTAGTCCCTGCATTCAGTCGACGGCGCGCCCGCTGGGGCGCGCCGTTTCGCGTGAAACGGGCGCTGCGCTGGCGGGCTCTCATCACAGGAGGATTCCGCCATGTCCCCCGCCACCTTGACCGAGTCGCAGCTCGCTATCCAGCGACGCGCCGGAGTGCTCGATACCGAAGTCCGGGAGGATCCGGCCGCATTCCGGATCCTCACCGGCGACCGCCCGACCGGCGCGTTGCACGTTGGCCACTACTTCGGCTCGCTGCAGAACCGGGTCCGGCTGCAGGATGCCGGCGTCGACATGCTGGTGGTCATCGCCGACTACCAGGCGATGACCGACCGGCTTGTCCCGCCCGATCTGCCCGACGTCGTCATCGGACTCGTGGCGGACTATCTCGCCGTCGGGATAGACCCGGGCCGGGCCACCATCTTTGCCCACAGCCAGGTGGCGTCGCTGAATCAGCTCGTCCTGCCGTTCCTGAGCCTGGTCAGCGTTGCCGAGATCGGCCGCAACCCCACCGTGAAAGAGGAGACAGCAGCGGCAGGCCTCGCGACGATGACTGGGCTGATGTTCACCTACCCGGTGCACCAGGCGGCCGACATCCTGTTCTGTCACGCGAACCTGGTGCCCGTTGGCCTCGACCAGCTGCCGCATCTCGAAATCACCCGGACCATCGCGCGCCGGTTCAACAACCGCTACACCCCAGAAGAGCCGTACTTCGCAGAACCCGAGGCGTTGCTCAGCGCTGCTCCCCTGCTGCTCGGCACCGACGGCCAGAAGATGAGCAAGAGCCGGAACAACTCCATACCGCTGCGAGCCACACCCGATGAGACGGCACGGCTGCTCGCCAGGGCCAAGACCGACGCCGACCGGTTCATCAGATACGACCCGTCGCACCGGCCCGAGGTCGCTAACTTGCTGACGCTTTCGGCGCTCTGCCGCGACTCGACACCGCAGCGGATCGCCGACGAGATCGGCGACCGTGGCGCCGCCGCGCTCAAGGCCGCGGCAACCGAGGCGGTCAACGAGCGGTTCGCGCCGGTCAGGGCCCGTCGTCGTGAACTCGCTGCGGACCCCGGCCACCTGCGGACCGTGCTGGCTGAAGGGAACGAGCGGGCTAATGCGATCGCCGACGATTCGCTGCGCGCCGTACGGGAGCTGATGCACCAGCGGTACTGATCATCAAACAAGCGGCGGGCCGCAGCTTCGTTGCTGCGGCCCGCCGACTCGACCTTGCAGGTTAGTGGTGCTGTGCGACTACGAGTCCGCGACAGCCCCCTGGAGCTTGGCCAGTTCCGCCTGCACCATCGCCTCGTGCTCTTCTTCGTCCTGCTTCGCCTTGGCTGGCGACCACCGGCCGCGCAGCAGCGGGACCGACAGGAGGAAGAAGATGAGGCCGCCGACGCAGACCCACCACCATGTCTTCCACTGGCCGGGGGACTTGGCCGCAGCCGACGTCACGTCCGACGCGTGCGCCGCCATGAACTTGTCGACACTCTGCGGCACCTTCTGCAGAGCAGCCAGCTGAGCACCGACGCCGGGGGCCGTGACCTCGGAGATCACCGAGGACGGAACCGCCGCCAGCGCCGTCAGCGGCGCTGCATTGGCAATGACGCCGTCAATGGCGGCCTTGTTCGCGTTGATCTTGGTGAGTTCGGCCACGCCCGTGGCGCCGCCGCCAGCATCCGCAACCAGCGCTCCTAGCAGCGCAGGCGGGATCGTTGCCGGGTTGGTGTATGCGGCCGCCTGCGTGAAGTCCGCCGCATGGGCCTTGATGATCGCCAGCTCAGGACCGAACTTCTGCGCATTGGCCACGATGTCGGGGTGTGCCGCCGCGAAGCCCAGCGGAGTGCTGTACTGCGTCGCGTCAGCCACGATCTTGCCGTGCGACCCGGCCCAGACTAGCGACGGGTACTGCGCGGCATAGCCCGCGACCTGGCTACCGTAGTTCACCAGCGGGGTAACCGTATTGATCACGAGCAGCAGGAGCAGCGAGGAGCCAAAAACGACCACCCGGATGATCCAGCCCCAGATCGCGAGGCCGGTCGCTACGGCTGCCGGGTTGTGGTGCTCCACCGTCTCGGTGAAGCTGGCCATCCACGGCGTGTAGGCGACGCCGAGGAAGAACAGCATGACCGCCAGGTACGCCGCGATCAGGCCGAAGCTGTGATGCCCGGCCTTCGACTGCAGCAAGAACAGCACGAGCATGACAGCAGAGCCGACGGCCCCGACTACCATGAACGGCTTCCGCACCCGGAACCGGTCCGAGGTCATGCCGATCAGGATTACTGCGATGGTGTTGAAGGCCCAGCAGTAGTAGCCGAGGTTGTTGGCCTGCTTGAGCGTGAACCCGAGAATCGTGGTCGCGTAAATGACCAGGAAGCCGACGAGTGCGTAGTAGATGAGCAGCATGATCGAGACCGCGAAGGCGGAGACGACGACGTCGGCCTTCAGCAGCTGCCGCCAGTGATTCTTCATGGCGGCCTCGATGTCCAGGCCCTTGGCCCGCATCTCGATAAGGGCCCGGTCACGCATGCTCACCATGAGCTGATCTCGAAGCCCCGGTGATAGCTCCCGCAGAGCGAACAGAGCGATCAGGAAGACCGCTAGTCCGACCCAGCCGCCGATGTGGAACTCGGTTGCCCAGGTGTGGCGTTCATTGGTGACGACTGTCGGGATCGTGATGGAGCCGACGATCGCGACGATCAGGCTCCCCACCACCGGGCCGCTGGTCCAGAAGCCCATAGCGGTAGCCCGGCCGAGCTGCGGGGAGAAGTCCCGGATCAGGGCTGGCGTGGCGACGAGGCAGACGCCCTCGACCGCGCCGACGACGAAGCTCTCGATCGTGAACGCCCACTTGTTGGGGGCCGCGGGCAGGATGAACTCCACGAAGATGCCGGAGAACAGCAGTCCGAACACCACCAGGTTCGCGCGGCCGTACCTGTCGGTGAGGCCCGCGAACAACGACCCGAAGGCGCCGATCAGGTTACCGAAGGCGACGGTCACCACGTAGAACTTGAACGTCATGCCCAGGTTGCTCAGGATCAGCGTCGCCACCGAGCCACCGACATACAGCTCGTAGTACAGCGTGATCGTGGCCAGCACAGTGATAGCTAGGTACATGACCCTCGGGCCAGTGTCCGGATAGCTATCCAGCTGCCGGTGTATCAGCGAAGAGAGCACTCCCCGCTGCCGGGAGACTGGCTCCGCGGTAGTAGCTGTCATACAGCCCTCCTTGCCGAATGTTGCGTCAGCGTTACGACATGCCGACTAGACGGTACGCCCACCGTGAGCGCTAAATCAATGGTCTGTTTTGCCGGATCTCAGCATGTCTGGTCGATCCGACATGGCGATCCCGTTGACTCGCGGTTACCTTCCGATAATCGGGACCCGCCACGGTGGCTACTGTTGAGCCGCTTGGTCACAGCCCGGACACATGCGGATCACGATGCGGCGACCGTCAGCGCCGCGCCGCCAGCGAGCGGCCGGATCAGGCGCCGATCAAGGCCGCCGGGCTGCTTGGTCACAGCTCGGACACATGCGGATCACGATGTAGCGACCGCGACCGCCGCGCCGTCGGCGAGCAACCGGATCAGGCGCCGATAAAGGCCGCGAGGTGCTCGCCGGTGAGGGTGGAGCGGGCGGCGACGAGGTCGGCAGGCGTGCCCTCAAAGACGATCAGGCCGCCGTCGTGACCAGCGCCCGGACCGAGATCCACGATCCAGTCCGCATGAGCCATCACTGCCTGGTGGTGCTCGATCACGATGACCGACTTGCCTGTGTCGACGAGCCGGTCGAGGAGGCCAAGCAGCTTCTCGACATCGGCGAGATGGAGGCCGGTGGTCGGCTCGTCGAGAATGTAGACGCCGCCCTTCTCGGCCATGTGGGTGGCCAGCTTCAGCCGCTGCCGCTCCCCGCCGGACAGAGTCGTGAGCGGCTGGCCAATGGTGAGGTAGCCGAGTCCGACGTCGGTCAGCCGCTCAAGGATCTTGTGTGCGGCGGGTGTGCGCGCCTCGCCCGTGCGGAAATACTCTCCGGCCTCGGTGACCGACATCGCGAGCACCTCGCTGATGTCCCGGCCGCCGAGGTGATAGTCCAGCACCGACGCGTCGAACCGCCGACCCTCGCACTCCTCGCAGGTGGTCGCGACGCCGGCCATCATCGCGAGATCGGTATAGATCACGCCCGCGCCATTGCAGTTGGGGCAGGCGCCCCCGGAGTTGGGGCTGAACAACGCCGGCTTCACGTCGTTGGCCTTTGCGAACGCAGCGCGGATCGGATCAAGCAGACCGGTGTACGTCGCCGGATTGCTCCGTCGCGAGCCGCGAATCGCGCCCTGGTCGATGGACACCACGCCATCGCGGCCGGAGATAGAACCGAGGACAAGCGAGCTCTTGCCTGAGCCCGCGACGCCGGTGATGACGACGAGCACCCCCAGCGGGATGTCGACGTCGACGTCGCGCAGGTTGTGCTCCGCTGCACCGCGGATCTCCAGCGCGCCGGAACGCGTCCGCACCCTCTCCTTGAGGGCGGCCCGGTCGTCGAGGTGGTGGCCGGTGAGGGTACCGCTGGCCCGCAGCCCTTGGACGGTGCCCTCGAACATCACCTCGCCGCCCTCAGTTCCGGCGCCCGGGCCGAGGTCGACGACGTGGTCAGCGATCCCAATGACCTCCGGCTCGTGCTCCACGACCAGCACGGTGTTGCCCTTGTCCCGCAGCCGGAGCAGCAGGTCGTTCATCCGCTGGACGTCGTGCGGGTGAAGCCCGATGGTCGGCTCGTCGAAGACGTAAGTGACGTCGGTCAGCGACGAACCGAGCTGCCGGATCATCTTGGTGCGCTGCGCCTCACCGCCTGAGAGCGTGCCGGACGGGCGGTCCAGGCTCAGGTATCCCAGGCCGATCTCCACGAATGAGTCGAGGCTGTGCCTCAGCGCGGCAAGCAGGGGTGCCACCGAAGGCTCGTCGAGGGCGTCTACCCACTCGGCCAGGTCGCTGATCTGCATGGCGCACGCCTCGGCGATGTTGATGCCCTTGATCCGCGACGACCGGGCTGCCTCGGTGAGCCGGGTGCCGGCGCACTCGGGGCAGGCGGTGAAGGTGACTGCGCGGTCCACGAACTCTCGGATGTGCGGCTGCATGGCCTCCTTGTCCTTGGACAGCATCGACCTCTGGATCCGAGGGATCAGCCCCTCGTATGTCATGTTGATGCCGGCGATCTTCTTCCTGACCGGCTCGTGACGCAGGAAGTCGTCCAGCTCCTTCTTGGTGTACATGCGGATCGGCTTGTTCGGGTCGACGAAGCCCGACTCCATGTACAGCCGTGAGTTCCAGCCGCCCCTGGTATAGCCAGGGACATTGATCGCACCCTCGGCGAGTGACTTGGATTCGTCGAAGAGCTGGGCGAGGTCGATGTCGGAGACCCTGCCCCGGCCTTCGCAGCGCGGGCACATGCCGCCGGTGATGCTGAAGCTGCGGCGCTCTTTCACGGTCTTGCCGCCGCGCTCGTAGGCGACCGCGCCCGCTCCGCTGATTGAGGCGACGTTGAAGGAGAACGCCTTGGGTGAGCCGATGTGCGGCTGCCCGAGCCGGCTGAAGAGGATGCGCAGCATGGCGTTCGCGTCGGTAGCGGTGCCGACCGTGGAGCGCGGGTCGGAACCCATCCGCTGCTGGTCAACGATGATCGCGGTCGTCAGGCCTTCCAGCACATCGACGTCGGGCCTCGCCAGCGTCGGCATGAAGCCCTGCACGAAGGCGCTGTAGGTCTCGTTGATCAGCCGCTGCGACTCCGCGGCGATCGTGTCGAACACCAGAGAACTCTTGCCCGAGCCGGACACGCCGGTAAAAACCGTCAGCCGGCGCTTGGGGATCTCGATGCTGACGTCCTTGAGGTTGTTCTCTCGCGCGCCGTGGACGCGGATCCGATCGTGACTGACCCCACCCTGCAGCCCGGACGACTCCGTGCGCGTCGTCGTTGCCATGCTTATCGCGTCTCCATTGACCGGTGACCCCGCACGAGCGCCAGCGCATCAAGCCCGATGGTCGGTCCTATCGCGGCGCTGACCGCGGGAGCGGGGTCGGCACTCATCGCGTTCTGAATCAGCTCGGGTCCTGAATTACCCCGAGGACGTTGCCGTCGGGGTCGGTGAAGGAGGCCACCAGGCGGCCGCCTCCGACGTCGCGCGGTGAATCCTTCACCGCCGCGCCTGCCGCAGTCACCTCGGCCAGTTTCGCCTCGATGTCCGACACGTGCCAGTAGGCCACCGGCGAGGTCATGCCGCCGCCGCCCGGCACCAGCCCGATCTGCTGGCCTTCGGCTTCGAAGCCCACGTAGTAGGGCGAGTCCGCCATCGGCTCCACGCCGAGCAGGGCGGCGTATACCGGCTTGGCCCTCGCCAGGTCCGTCACCGGATGCAAAACGGTCTTGATTCCCTGGGTGGAAGAACCAGTCATTGTCACTCCTTGAGTTCGTAGCTTGGTCTTCTCAGGAGTATGCCGACAGCCGATCAGCCGATGCTTCTCGAATCCTGATCGCTGTAGCCGCCCTGCTCGACCACCACGACAACGGCCCCCTCAGGCCGGAGCCTGTGGCTAGACGCCAGGCTCCCGGACCAGCCGGGCCGGGCTGAACGCGGGGCGGCAGAGCGAGACATACACGGCGGGCTGCGGTGTCTCGTAACGGACCTCGATGCCGGCCGGCACCGTCACGGCCTCGCCGGCCGGGACGGTCAGTGTCTGGCCGCCACCCAGGTGGAGCACGACGGCGCCTTCAATCACGACCGTGGTCTCCGCGAACTGCGTGACCTGCGCGGGCTCTCTCCACCCCGCCGGGCTTCGCATCAGCGCTAACGACAAGTCGTCCTCGCCGGTGCTCGCCAGTCCGACGAACTCGCTGATCTGCTTGGGGGGCGTACCGTGCGCAGAGATGAGTGTCGGCTGTAGCCGCGTCACGTCGTTCATCTGGCCCCCAGCGGGAGAGGCCCCCGACCCGGGCGCGCCTGGAGGGACTCGAACCCCCGACCCCTTGGTCCGTAGCCAAGTACTCTATCCGCTGAGCTACAGGCGCATGTCTGAACCCCGCACAGTGTACGGCACCAGCGAGCGGTAGCGGCGAGTCGCCGTAGCCGGACTACGAAGTGTATCAAAGACAGATGTATCGCAGACGATGTAACATTCCGCACATGGAGGCGCTTGATCTGATCGTGCTCGGCAGGCAGCTCGCCCGGCTGGGTGAACGGGCCATGCGTGACGACGATCCGAATGACGACGGGATCACGGCGCTCGGAGCAACCCTCCCGGTCGGCGCTCTGATCGTGATGCGGGACGTGCTCGCCCGTCCAGGCAGCTCGATTACGGACATCACCTCAAGGACGGGACTGCCGCAGAGCTACGTCTCAGAATCCGTCAACAAGCTGCGCGTCAAGGGCTACGCCGAGATTACGGCTGACCCCGCCGATCGTCGCCGAACGCTTGTCAGGCTCACGGCGAGGCACCTCGAGCGGGTCGCCAGGCACAGCGCCCGAGACGCCGACGGTGTGCTACGGAGCGCGCTCGGTGATGTGGATGAGGCGAGAGCCCAGAAAGTCATCGCCCTGCTAGCCGACCTGGCGCACCTTCTGCGAACCGAGGCCCCTGCGCAGGCTGCGCGGTAACTACCCGCATCGCGTAGCCGGTCCGGGTCAGACCACACCGGGTCTGCGCCCACCAGGCGGCGCACCTGACCGCACGGCCGCATTCCGGCACCGTCGATGCGTGCGCCATACCGATTCCCGGGTACACCCCCAGGCAATGCAGCTCAGGCGCTCGGGGGCGAGCAGGGGGGTACGGTCATGCGCTGGTGGCGGTTCGGTAACGCGATACTCGTGCTGCTGGTGCTACCGCTGGTGATCTACCTTCTCAACAGGGTGCTGACAGCCCTGGAGCGGATCCGGCACGCGACTGACGAAATCCTGGCGGACGGCGCCGAACTCGTCGGTGACCTTGACGGTGTGCCCGAGGCGCTCGCCACCACAGACCAGACGGTCAGGGATGTCTCGACCGGGGCGACCCGCTACGCGGACTCCGTCGCCAAGCTGCTCGGCTAACCGAAGGAGGAGCCGTCCATGCGAGCGGCCGCCCGGACGACGCTGACAGCATCAGCGCTCATCATTGGCATCACCGCGGTCGGCCTGGTCCGCGTGATCTTCCACCTGCGCGCCATCCAGGCGAACCTGGCGGCCACGACCGGCGCGGTCGAGACCGTCGCGGACCTGACCAGCTCTGTTCCAGACCGCCTCACGTCCGTCAACGCAAGCCTCAAGCCGGTCCGCGATTTCTGCGACACCGTCTGAGCGGTCGGAGAGATGTGAATCCCATGCAGCGACGCACCCGGACTCAGCAAGTCCCTGCCGGGCACCGGGAAGACCGCCTGGGTGACCGGCTACGCCATCGGCACAACCGTCGTGGCGGCGGTCGTGGTACTCGTCTCCGCGATCCTTGCCTATGCGCGGTCGATTGCCGAAGAGGCGCCGAAGATCAACACGGCGCTGAAGCAGGCCGAGCGCAACACGGCGCCGCTGGCCGCGCTGCAGACGACCATCGAGGATGCCAGCGCGATCACGAGCGGGCTACAGCGTGGCCGCGCCCGGCTGGGCGGCTGACCATGACAGCCGACCGGCAACGAGCCATGTCAGCCGACCAGCGACGAGCCTGGCAGCGGGCGATTGCGGCAGGTTTCGTCGTCGACGCAGCAGTCGCAGGGCTGCTGAGCCTGCTCGTCTACCTGGTGCGGAGCATCGACCTGCGCGTAGTTGAGGTGCGGGACACGCTGCGCGCCGCAGAGGCAAGTACCGCCGAGGCAGAACTGATCCCGCAGGTTGCCGACGGTGTCGATGCGGTACTGGCGGAAGGGCTCGAGCATCACCTCTTCCTTGGCCGGACTCTCGGGAAGGTGACGCGATGAAGCGCCTCGTGGTCCTGACCGTAGCCGCCATCGGCGTGCTCACCGGTGGGCTGGCGGTCTACCTCTTCTGGATTGGCACGCTGCTGAACCGCATCGCCGCGAACCTGGAGGAGTCGGCGGACCTCGTCCGCAACGTTGACGATCACGCCAAGGTCATCCGCCCCGGCGTCGCGCACATCAACCGCGTCGGCGGAGTCGTGGCCGGCGCGCTGCCGCTGCTGTACGGGATGGCTGAGCAGATCGTCCGTGGTGTCGCGTCGCCGAAGCAGGCTCCTGCGGCCGAGCCTGGCGGCCCGGCCGTCACCCGCCGGTCCCGTCTGCATGACGGCGTCGGCTACACCCCACCGAAGTAGTCCATAGCACCGCGCCACGCTGGCGTGGTTGCCGGAAACGACCCCGTTCCGTCCCTGCAGGTGATGAAGGTAACGGGGTCGTTCCGGCTCGCGGTCGCCGCACCCTGCACGGTCGTGATCGCGGACGTCAGTGTCCGGCTCTCGCGAATATTTTCGGCACTGTCCCGTCTCTTGCGGGAAAGTCTCCGTATTAGTCAGGATGGAGCGTCATATCCATCGATGCGGATGGAGGCGTCCCGCATGTTCCGACTCCCCTTAGGCGGTCTTGCACGCCGAAGTGCCACCATTGCGTTTTGCGGCATGGCGGCACTGGCGGGCACCGCGCCCGCTTCCGCGCTGCAGGCGACCAGCAGCCTCCCTGCTCCGGTGCCTGCCGTGACCGACTACCAGCTACTTGCCACCGGCACTGCTCCGCCGACCGAGTCCGCCTGTTTCGCCATCGGCAGGCGCTGCTTCACGGCGGCCGCGATGGAGAACTCCTACAACCTGGCTCCGCTCTATGCAGCCGGCAACGAAGGCCAGGGCGTCACTATCGCGATCATCGACTCGTTCGGCAATCCGAATATGGCGTCGGACCTGGCTAACTTCGACACCCAGATGGGCCTGCCGCACATGTGCGGCGAGCCAGGACAGGCCTGCGGTGCAGGAGTCCCGACGTTCACGCACGTGTACTGGAACGGCAAGACTCAGGTGAAATCGCCGCCACCGAACAGCAACGGCGCGGGCTCCCAGGCCCGCGACGCGTGGACGCTCGAAACCAGCCTGGATGTCGAGTGGGCGCACGCTATCGCCCCGTTGGCGAACATACTGAACGTCACCACCAACCCTGCCGAGACGCAGGGCGTGCAGGGCCTCCCGCCGATGATGAACGCTGAGCAGTCCATCGTTGACAACAACCAGGCCACCGTCATCACGCAGAGCTTCGGTGCGACCGAAGAAGGCTTCAACAGCACGCAGTCACTGCTGAACCTGCGGCATGCGTTCATCTCTGCCGCCGCTGACGGGGTAACCGTGCTCGCGAGCTCCGGTGACGGCGGGACGGCCAACGCGGGGAAGACACCGACGAAGAACCCGACAACGGTGCCATTCCCCACCGTCAACTGGCCAGCCTCTGACCCGCTGGTGACCGCCGTCGGCGGCACCTACCTGTGCACGGATCCGACCACCGGAACGACCATCGACTCCACCGACCCGCCGTCTCGGTGCCAGGCTAACCCAGGCGTCAGGGAGGTCGGCTGGATCGACTCCGGTGGCGGGTTCAGCCACATTTTCGCGACCCCCGCCTACCAGAACACGCTGCCAGCCGGATCGACGCAGAACACCGGCATGCGCGGCGTTCCCGACGTGGCATTCCAGGCCAGTGCCACCACCGGGCCCCTGGTGTACGACACGGCTCCCGGGGCCGGCGGCTGGTTCATCGTCGGAGGGACATCCTGCTCGTCGCCGGAGTTCTCTGGAATCGTGGCAATCGCCGACCAGATCGCCGGCCACGGCCTCGGCCAGATCAACCCGACCTTGTACAGCCTGGCGGCAGGGCCGAACTACGGCACGTACTTCTACGACGTGACCACTGGTAACAACCAGGCCGATCCCACCATCCCCGGCTACCCGGCGACAACCGGCTGGGACCCCATTACTGGTCTCGGCACGCCCAACGCGGCGACCCTGGCGCCTGCACTCGCTGCAGGGTAGCGGGGCGACTGCCATCACCTTCGGGCCGGGGAGCAAGCTCGCTTGCTCCCCGGCTTGTCGCCAGAGCATCGGTCTTCCGGCTGCGTGACCGCGCGCGCACTTCTCAGGTCAGGTCGGCCTCGGGCGTCACGTAATACCCAATGAGCACGTCAACTAGTACGCCGTCCGGATCCTGGTCCTCCTCGCGGCCCAGCCACTCCTGGAGTTCCGTCAGCTTCTCCCGCATCTCGGCGGCCCGCCGGGCGCTCACGCGCGCCTCGGTTACGAATATGCTCGGCTTGAGATACGCCTGCGAATCGGGTAGCGCGTCCGGTGCCAGCCGCTTATCACGGAAGGCCGCGAACCATCCGTCCCGGAAGCTGTCCATGACGGCCCGCATGGCGGCCTCGGACTCGTCCGCGTGCTCGCGCAGGAAGCCGCCGTCGAACATCAGGTCCCGCTGGTTTGCCTGATACCGCTGCTCGACTATCCCCGACACCAGCCTGGTCGACGCCACCCTGATCAGGCCTGCGCTCTCGAGCTGGCGCACGTGCCGGTACAGCTTCGTCTGTGGCTCTCCCAGCCGGGCGGCCAGCTCCTTGACGGACATCACCGGAAGCTCGTCATGCCGCTCCATCAGGACGAGCAGGATTGCCAGCCTTGTGGGGTCGGCGAGGGCACGGAGCATGTCGACACTTGCTACCGAACGGATCGCCAGTACCTCCGGCGCGGACGGTCGCTCCTGCTCGCTCATGGATCCCATCTTGCCACGCGCTCACGGATGTGTCAGCATTTACGTAAACGTGAACGCTGGCGGAGGCGAGAATATTGGGAGACGGGCAAATGGCTACCGTGCTGGGCTCCCGGCCAGACGAGTCGACCAGCCAGGAGCGGACAACCACGCTTCCGCTCTGGCGCAACATGCAGTTCCAGACGCTCTGGCTGGGAAGCGCAGCCTCGTCCCTGGGCGTGAACGTCGCCGAAGTGGCCTACCCGCTGGCGATACTCGCTCTCACCGGCTCGGCGGCGAAGGCTGGGATGTTCGCGGCGGTCCTGACGATCGGGATGCTGGCCGGGGCTTTGCCTGCCGGCCAGCTGGCGGACCGGCATGACCGGCGGACCGTTGTTATTGCGGCCGAGGCTGCCCGCGCAACCGTCACCGCAGTCGTCGCGGTCGGCCTCATTCTTGGCTGGCTGTCGCTTCCGCTGCTGCTCGCTGCTGCCGCTCTGCTGGGTATCGGTCAGGTCGTAGTCGGTGCGGCCAGAATGCCGCTGGTGCGAGCGGTGGTGTCGGACAGTCAGCTCACCCCCGCGCTGGTACAGGACGAGGTGCGGCAGAACGGCGCAGCGCTGGCGGGACCGCCGCTGGCCGGATGGCTCGACGCACTCAGGGCGTTGTCGCATGCGGTTCCGCTGCTCTGCACCGCCGCGGCATTCGCCTTCTCGATGCTGGCTGCCGTGGCGATGAAGGTGATGCCAGGCGGGGTACCACGCTCGACCGCAGCGGTGCAGGCGACCGAGATCACCGGGCAGGCGACCGAGACCGATCCGTCCGGCGGCCAGCCCCCGGCACCAGGCGCGCCGGGGCGTGAGTCAGACATACTCGCCGGGATCCGCGCCCTCTGGGGGGCACCCGTCATACGCGCCGCGATGCTACTAATAATGATCGCGAACATGATCGGCGTTGGCCTGGACCTGGCCGTCATCGTGATCCTCCGACAGCAGCACCATCCATCGGGCACTATTGGCCTGGTTCTCGGCGCAGGCGCGATCGGCGGGCTGGCCGGCGCGCCACTGGTGAAGGTGCTGCACCAACTCAGGCCCGGCGTCTTGCTGCTGGGGATGGGACTGGTCCTCATTCCGATCTTCGCCGGTCTTGCGCTCCCGTTCGGGCCGTGGTGGGTAGCGGGTCTGCTGTTCGTCGCCATGCTGGGCGTGCCGGCCCTGCGTGTGCTGGTCGACGTGCTGATCATCCGGCAGACACCCGACGAGCAGCGGGGACGGATCGTGGCCGCCGTGATGATGCTGGTCAGCCTCGGCATGCCAGCGGGGCTGGCGGGGACCGGTCTGCTCCTCCAGTTGCTGCCAGCTCAGGCCGCGATGCTCACCCTCGTCGGACTCCTCGCGGTCGGGGTGGCGTACTGCGCCACCAAGCGTGAGCTGTGGCGGGCACGGTGGCCTCAGTAACCGCGAGTACCTGGCGGGCGGTCCTCAGCCGAGCTGGCCGACGTGCCGGATGACGTCCTCGACGGGGTAACCCTGCGTCAACGCGATGTCGTCGACAACAGCGCCGTCGCGGAGCCTGATCAGCCGTTCGGCGTACGCGGCGACTTGCGGGTCGTGCGTGGCCAGAATGATCGTCATCTCGCGGTCGGTGCGGAGGCTGGTCAGCAACTGCAAGATCTCGGTCGCATTCGCCGAGTCGAGGTTGCCGGTTGGCTCGTCCGCCAGCAGTGTTGCCGGGGTGTTCACGAGTGCTCGTGCGATGGCCACCCGCTGCTGCTCACCGCCGGACATCTTGGCTGGCAGCGAGAGCTCGCGACCAGCCAGGCCGACGGCTGCGAGCAGCTCACGGCCACGTTCCCGCTTATCAAAGGTTGTCCGATACGGCAGCACTGGCGCGATGACGTTATCCAGTGCGGTGAGCGCGGGGAGCAGGTGGTAGCTCTGAAAGACGAAGCCAATGGTGCGCCGGTAGGCGGCTAGGGCGCCGCCGTGCAGCGTGGTCACGTTCTGGCCGTTGCTGTTGATCGTTCCGGAATCGGGCCGCTCGATCGCGCCCACGAGGTGCAGCAGGGTCGACTTGCCTGACCCGGACGCCCCGGTGAGCGCAACGAAGGCACCTCCGTCGATAGTCAGGCTGACGCCGTCAGCAGCCTGCACAAGCCGGTCCTTACCGATGCCGTAGCTTTTGCAGATCTCGCGCAGTTCGAGGGCCGCCCCGACGTTTTCCACGTTCTCGCTCCCCGCCTTCGCGATCCGCTGGTACTTGCTGGCTTCGCGGACTACTCTCGCTTCATACCTAGTAACAATGCAAGACCAGTCATACCGGTTAGCTAGTCGCAATGCAAGAGGGGACAGGTTCCTTACGGGCACAGGGCTTCATTGCCACAGTCTCGACGGGAGAGCGACCGGAACAATGCCGTTGCATCACGCGGTCCTCGCGCTGCTCGCCGACAAGCCAGCGCACGGATACGAACTGAAGAGCAGCTTCGAGCAGGCCGTCGGTGATCAGTGGGGCGGGCTGAACATCGGGCATCTCTATCAGATCCTCGACCGGCTGAGCCGCGACCAGCTCATCGAGTCGGAGCGTCAGTCACAGCCGGTAAAGCCGGATCGGGTTGTCCATCATCTGACACCGGCAGGCCGGGCCGAGCTAGATCGCTGGCTCAGCGAGCCGAGCGCTCGGCTGCGCGGTTATCGCGACGACTTCTTCCTCAAGCTCATGGCGGCCGTTCAGGCGGGTGATCCGGAAACGCTGGACGGCGTTCTGCGGCGACAGCGCGCTCACCTGCTCAGAGAGTTGCACAGCCTGACCGAGGCACGTCGGCAGGCACCGTCGGCTGTCGTTCAACTCCTGATCACCGCAGCCGAGCTGCACATCCGTGCTGACCTTGGCGTGGTTGATGCAGCCGAGAAGAACCTCGAGCCAGAACTCGCCGGCCTGAAGAGCAACTCAGCGAAGGCCCGGTCCACAAGTGCGACCGCACCGTCCGGGGCAGCGCCGGACCCCGCGGCAGCAAATCGGTCAGTCGCGCGCGGGAAGTCCGCCAGCTGACACGCGCGCGATGCGCCTGACGCTACTGTCGGGCTTCAGGCGGCCGCCCCGCCGCCGGGCGGGAAGACCAGCGGCAAGGTGTCGAGCCCCACCAGTCCCGTTGGCCACTCCACCCGCGGCGTGAAGCCCGGTGCCAGCTCGTAGTCGGGAATCCGGCTATGCCACTCGGCGAGCACCTCGCGCATCTCCATCCTGGCCAGGTGCGAGCCGAGACACCGGTGCGGCCCCCCGCCAAACGCGTGGTGCCGCTCCTGGCGGCGCAGGTCGATCTCGTCCGGTTCGGCGTGTTCGGCCGGGTCCCGGTTCGCGACCGCGAGGGCGACCTGGATCTCCGAACCCGCCGCGATGGTATGGCCATCGAGCTCGATGTCCTGACTCGCGACGCGCGGCACGAACACGACCGGGCCGTCGATGCGCAGCAGTTCCTCGACCGCGGCCGGGATGACCGACGGGTCCGCGGCTATCTGCTGCCGGAGCCGTGGCTGCACCGCCAGCGCCGCGAACGCCGTGCTCAGCGCCGAGGTCACTGTGTCCAGCCCAGCCAGCACGAACAGGAACGACAGGCCGAGCAGCTCTTCGTCGGACAGCCGCTCGTCGCTGGTGTCGGCCAACAGACGGCCCAGCAGGTCCTCGGCACCGTCGAGATGCCGTCGCCGTGTCTCGATGTGGCCGACAAGGTAGGTGAACAGCTCACCGCCCGCGCGGATCATTTCCTCAGTCGGCCGGCCGCCTCTCGCCATCGGGCTGGCAAGCAGGCCTTCCTTCCACGCGATGAGGCGGTCGCGGTCTTCCGTGGGCAGCCCGAAGAGCGTGAGGAATACCTCGGCGGGCAGCGGAACGGCGAGCTCGGCAACCAGGTCGCAGTGCCCGCGCTCGACAAACGAGTCGATCAGCGTGCCCACGAGCGACCGGACCTTCGGCTGCCACCCGGCCGCCTCACGCGGGCCGACGAAAGGCTGCAGGATGTGCCGGTAGCGGGTGTGCTCGGGCGGGTCGAAGGCGATGGGCACCATCGGCAGCGGGCTGCCCACCATGTCGAACGCGCGTTTCGATGAGAACAGCTCGGGATGCTTCAGCGCGTACTCGACATACTCGCTCGAACTGAGCACGTATCCGCGCGGACTCTGGGTGATCGGGCCAGCCTCTCGGACGATCCGGTACGCCTCTGTCCGGTTCTCGGCCATGGGCAGCCGCGTGAAGCGCAGCGTGCCTTCGGCTGGAGCGGGATGCTGGCTCATGGTCTCTCCGGCGGGCCGGCCAGATCGCCTGTCTCAGGTGGTCAGTACCAGGATAGAGCCGCCCGCCGGCACGCTTGAACTGTGAGACATCGGTCGTTGTTCTGACGGTCCCGCTAGCTCAGTCTGGGTACTCGTCCTTGCGCCAGATGCGAGTCGGGCTCGGGTCCTCCACTGGCGTCCGCTCGAGGAGGAAGGCGTGGTAGGGGGCGACGAAGGGGTCAGGCGCGGTGACCGTGTACGTGTGGTAGACGGTGCCGTTCTCCCGTGCGAAGGCGATCCACGCGGGGGTCTCGCGGAGACCGTCCCTGACTTCGGCTCCGATCTGCTCGGACCACTCCTGAAGCTCTTCGGGCGGATCGTCGATGATCGCCTTGATTTCCGGGATCTGCTGTGTCTGCTCCTCGGTAAACGCGAGCCCGAAGTCGAACGGGAAGTCGGTGTCGTACGTCGATACGTACGGGAACTGCCAGTCCATCCGCTCCTTGTACGCCAGAAGCCGGCCGATCGGCGCGCGTGAGAAGCAGATCAGGGTCACGTCGCGGTGGTTGAGGTGGACGAGCGCCCCGTCGAGCTCGTCGCCGAGGCTGGTACACCCGGGACACGCTCCGCGTGAGTACGCGGGCCCGAACATGATGTTGTACGCGAGAAGCTGCGAGCGGCCGTCGAACAGGTCCGCGAGGCTTTTCTTGCCGTCCTCGGTGTCGAATTGGTAGTCCATGTCGACGGCGACCCACGGCAGCTCTAGCCGCTTCCTTCTGACCTCGTCGTTGCGCTTCGCCTGGTCAGCCTCGAGTTGCGCTAGCTCCGCTCTGGCCGCCTGCCATTCCTCGCGAGTTCCGGTCCTGCGCACCGGCATCATCTGCTCCCTTCGGGACGCGGCCTCATTGGTCACGGCGGCACGCTACCTGAGCCGTACCTGAGCCGCCGCTCCTTACTCAGATCACGTGGGGCGCCGCCGTGCACGCAACACGATGTCGTGGACGTGGTGCCCAGCAGAGGCGGCTCCAGCCGGGCGAGGGCGCTTCTCGTGAAGCTCGATATCCCACCCTGGTGAGCCAGCGAGCGCAGTCGCGAAGTCATCGACCTGCACGTAGGCATCAGGGTCGAAAGGTCTGCTGTCGTCCGATGTGCCGGCAGACGCTCGCATCGGCTCAAGGTCGTGGCTCACGATGAACAGCGACCCGCCCGGAGCGACCGCATTCATGAGGTTCCGAACACCACGGCTGTCGGGCGTGCGGGGAATCGATGCGTACTGCGCCGACACGAGATCGAAGGCCGCCGTCTCGAACGCGCCGAACGCGTTCGCGTCGGAGCGGTGGCACTCGACCTTCAGGCCGCGACGGCAAGCCTCAGCGCTGACCCGATCCAGAGCGCGTTGCGAGATGTCGCTCGCGGTGACGCTCCAGCCCTGCTCGGCCAGCCAGAGCGCGTCACCTCCCTCGCCGGCCCCGACGTCGAGCGCGCGGCCGGGCGCGAGGCGGCTGATCTCGTTGACAAGCGTGCCGTTCGGATTGCCACTCCACATCTGATCGGCCTGGTAGCGGTGGTCCCAGTCCGACTCGTTGGCCGATTGCCGGGCTGCGGCCCCCAGGTCATCACTGGCAAGGCTGAAGCTGATCACTGCACCGACCCGGCTGCCATCGGCGGCCGCCTGTAGTACCTGCTGGCTCGGGTCCGTCGCATTGCCGGCCGCATAGAGGCCGGATACCGTTGTCGCCCCGGTGGCGTCCGTCTCGAGGAAGGTTCCGAGCCCGCTCGGGTGCACCGCGGGCTGCACGCCGAGTGACGCGAACGGTTCGGCGCGCACCCTGAACCGGGGACCGACCACGACCACGTCGGCGTCAATGGTCCGGTGGTCGGCCAGCTCGACAGCGGCGACGTGGCCGTTGGCATTGGTGACGATCCGGCTCACGCGTCCCGCTACGACCGTGACCCCGCCGGCTCGCAAGGAGTCAAGCTCAGAGTCGTCTAGATCCGCACCGTCGTGGAGCACGAGGGTGAGCCGGGCGCTCAGCTGGCGGAACAATGCGGCAGTGTGAAGCCCCAGCGGGTGGGTGATGATCTGGACGATGCGCTGGTCGCGGCACTCGTAGCCGTGGCAGAACGGGCAGTGGATGACGTCGCGCCCCCAGTGCTCTGTCAGGCCCTCAATGTCCGGCAGCTCGTCAACCAGGCCGGTGGCGGCGAGAACCCGGCGAGCAACGACGGAGTGGCCACCGGTGAGCTGCACGCGGAAGTCGCCGGCTTCAGTCCGGCTCACGCGACTCGCGAGGCCGGCGATGACCTCACCGCCGTAGCTACGGACCTCTTCACGGCCAGCGGCGATCAGCTCCGACGGGGGGAAACCTTCACGAGCCAGGTAGCTATGCATATGCGCGGAAGGGCCGTTGCGCGGCTCGCCGGCATCGACGACGATCACGGACCGGCGCTGGCGCCCAAGCTGAAGCGCGGCGGCGAGGCCGGCGGCTGACCCGCCGATGACGCAGACATCGCAGTGTCGCTCGACTGTCTGTGTTGCGTGGTGGCTCATATCTGCCAACCCTAGGGTTGGCAGCTCAAAGTGCAAGGGCCCTTGCTATATTTGCAAGAGACGACAGGAGGATTCATGACCGAGCTAACCGAGATCGAGCAGGTGGTCCGGACGCGGCTGCGGAGCCTTCGGAACGCACTCGGCCTGTCGCTCGACGAACTCGCGGCGCGTACCAACCTCAGTCCATCCACCATCAGCCGGGTCGAGACCGGCAAACGGACAATCAGCCTCGACATCCTGCTGCCGTTGGCACGGGCCCTCCAGGTCGACTTCGACGCGCTCCTCGACGTTCACAGCGACGACGACGTGGTCATCCGCCCGATCCCTAACAGCTCGGGGGAGCGCACTACGTGGATGCTGAGCCGGCCAACCGCCAGCACGATCGCCGTCAAGATGCGGATGGAGCCGACTCGCCAGACCGGGGAGTTGCGAGTCCACCCTGGCCACGACTGGTTCTTCGTCATCACGGGACAAGTGCGCTTGTCGCTCGGCGAACGCGAGGTCATCGTCCAGGCCGGCGAGTCCGCCGAGTTCACCACCATGACACCGCACGCGTTCGCGGCCATCGATGGCCCTGCCGAGCTGATCATGATCTTCGACCGCGACGGCCAGCGCGCCCACGTCCATCACGAGACGGCGGTCCCGCCGGGCACTCCGGCAGGTGCCGCGCGGTAGCGGCGTCACGGGCCAGTGGTCACGTAGTCGGTCGCGCGGAAGCACCCATGGACGTGGTCGTTGACTACGCCGACGTTCTGCATGAAGGCGTACACACTGGTGGGCCCCAGGAAGCCGTACCCCTGTGACTTCAACTGCTTGGCCAGAGCCTCCGCGCGCGGCGTCGATTTCGGCAGCTCGCCAGCGGATCGCGGTGCATGCTTGCGGGTCATCTGGCAGGACTTCGCGAGCGCCACCAGGCTCGGCGAAGCCGACATCATCGCGCGCGCGTTATCGACGGTGGCCTGGATCGGCCGTGGCCTCTGCTGTACCGCTGCCGCTTCCGTTAGCACTGAACAGGTCTCGTCATGACGAGCTCTCGTGAAAGCGATATGTTCCAATAATGGCAGCGGCAAGTTTCTGGGCAACGAGTGCCGGCGGCACGATCGCTGGCTGGGAGATCGGAAGCGGCCCGGCGCTGCTGTTCCTTCATGGCGGCCCAGGCATGAACGATTATGGGCGACTGCTCAGCGATGAAGTGGCCGACTGGCGCTTCATCAGCTTCCAGCAGCGGGGCGTGACGCCGTCGACTATCGGCGGTCCGTTCACGGTTGAGCAGCACGTAGCCGACACGATCGCCGTGCTAGATGACCGTGGGGTGGACAAGGCGGTGGTACTCGGCCATTCGTGGGGCGCACACCTTGCACTGCACCTCGCTGTGGCGCAGCCTGACCGTGTCGCCGGCTTGGTCATCGTCGACGGGCTGGGTGTGATCGGGGGTGATGGCGGCGCCTCCGAGCTTGGCGCGGCGCTAACAACCCGGCTGCGGCAGGCCTCGGCCAAGAAGATGCAGGACCTCCTCGCAGAGCTTGGCGACAGCGCGCCGACCGATGAGTTCGTTGGCAGGCAATTCGATCTGCTCTGGGCCGGCTACTTTGCCGATCCTGGCAACGCTCCGGCTCCGCCAGAGCTGAGATTCTCAGCCGACACCAACG
Organism: uncultured Actinomycetota bacterium; assembly: GCA_963718765.1. Lineage (GTDB taxonomy): Bacteria > Actinomycetota > Actinomycetes > Streptosporangiales > Streptosporangiaceae > JAJYUU01. The sequence continues at coordinate 171,079 of CAVQZV010000006.1, read as the reverse complement.
TGGCCACCATGGCTTCGGTCAGAGAACACCTAGCAGACGGATTCGCGGAGTCGCTGCGATCAATCATCGCGCCGGTGATCTCAGTGCTGGGCGCGCAGAGCCCGATGCCGGTCAGTCAGGGCGAGCGGACGGCGGCCCTCATCGCAAACGCCGAGGTCCGGGCCATCCCGGAGGCTGGTCACCTCCCCTGGTACGAGAAGCCGGGCTGCGTCGCGGCTGCACTCGCCGACGTCACGCGGCGGGCCCGCGTGGAACAGGCGCATGCAGGTGGCTGATGCCCGCCGCGGCGCATCAGCGCAGCAGGGATCTGGCAGTCGGGGTCAGTTGCAACTCCTGGGATTCACCGGTGATCATCGCGGTCAGGGTGGGGAGCACGCGTTCTTGCCAGTCACGGGACCGTTCGATTTGGTACAGGTGGCTACTCAGCTGGGCTGTGCTGGGGAAGCGGGCGAGCCACACGAATACGTTCTCGCCGGCGCGAACTGGCAGCGCGGGGAAGGTGTTCTCGGCGTGCTCCGTCTGCAGGCACGCCAGCGGCATGGCTCCGGTCCCGGTGAGTACCGGGCGGGCCTGGCGGTCGAAGAAGTCCGCGAAGGCCTGGTCGAACGGCCGGTCTCGGTAGTAGATCGTGACCATGATGCGCGACGCCGCGGGTGAGGTGTGACCGACGGGCGGCCGCGCAGCAGACGGCCCCGCGAAGCCAGAATGCGCGTTGGCCGGCCGCAGCAGCAACACGTTGTCGCTGTCGATCATGGTGGCGTTGGCCTCGGCGCTGTGTGCCTTCCAGACCGGCCCACCGTAGAAGGTTGCTAGCGCCCGGGCTCGGGAAGGCATGCTGTCGAAGCCTCGGATCCAGACGAACCGGTCAGGGTCGGCCATGTCGCGGAACTGGCCCACGATCGTCATGCCGGCCAACTCCTGGCTCTCGACGAACTCCCGGTCGAACAGGTCGATCAACGCATCCCGCTGGCCAGGCATCAGCGAGTACTGCCTCAACTCGACCACTGGGCAGCGTGCAGCGCTCAGCAACGTGCCTCCTATTGATGGAACGATTCCCGCTGCAGCATCAGCCACGCAGGCATCTCGCAGGAGGACTCCTAATAAGAGCTAACGGGTCGGCCTGTCCGGCAGACTCGGGTCTTGGTAGCCGCCGGCAGGTGAGCACTCGTGTCTCCCGGGTTCCTTCGGGAAGCCCTAGCCCTAGATCGTGCCCCTGCCGGTGGCCGGGAGAGTAGATCGCTGCTGGGATGTCGTGCCCGCCGCCGTGGCGTGAGCACTGGTTTATTAGGTCGCTGATGGTTCTCCCGCAGGCTGCCGTGGACGGTGTGGCGTCGAGGACGGGAGTGCATGTGCTGTTCGTGGGCGATGACTGGGCCGAGGATCATCACGACGTCGAGGTGATGGATGCCTCGGGGCGGGTGCTGGCCAGGGCGCGGCTGCCTGAGGGCGCGGCGGGGATGGCCCGGCTGCACGCGATGATCGGCGAGCAGCTCGGCGAGGACGCTGATGACACTGGCGTGCAGGTGCAGGTCGGGATCGAGACTGACCGGGGCTTGTGGGTCCAGGCGCTCGCAGCGTCGGGGTACCTGGTGTTCGGGATCAACCCGCTGCAGACGTCCCGGTACCGGGAACGGCACGGGGTGTCGGGAGGTAAAAGCGACACCGGTGACGCGCATGCACTGGCGGACATGGTGCGCACTGATGCGCATCAGCTGCGGCCGGTGGCCGGGGACAGCCCGGCCGCGCAGGCGGTCAAGGTCGTGGCCCGCGCGCATAAGACGCTGATCTGGGAACGGACCCGCCACGTCCAGCGGCTGCGTCACCAGCTGCGGGACTTCTTCCCCGCCGCGCTGGCTGCCTTCGAGGACCTTGATGCCGCCGACGCGCTGGAGCTGCTGGCCAGGGCACCGGACCCGGCCTCGGCCGCGAAGCTGACCACCGCCCAGATCGACGCCGCGCTCAGGCGCGCCCGCCGCCGTGACCGGGCGGACAAGACCGCTGCGATCCGGGCGGCGCTGCGCAGCCGCCAGCTCGCCCAGCCGCCGCAGGTCACCGCCGCGAGCGCCGCGGTGGTCCGGTCGCTGATCGCGGTGATCACCACCCTCAGCGAGCAGATCAAGGTGCTGCAGGGGCAGGTGGACGCGCATTTCAGTCAGCACCCGGACGCTGAGATCATCAGGTCCCAGCCCGGCCTGGGACCGGTTCTCGGCGCCCGGGTGCTGGCCGAGTTCGGCGACGACCCTGCTCGTTACGCCTCCGCTAAGGCCCGTAAGAATTATGCGGCCACCAGCCCGATAACCCGCCAGTCCGGGAAGAGGAAAGCCGTGATGGCCCGGTACGTGCACAACGACCGGCTCCGCGACGCCCTCGACGGCCAGGCGTTCGCCGCCCTCAACGCCTCGCCCGGCGCCAGGGCCTGCTACGACGCCCAGCGCGCCCGCGGGGTCGGCCACCGGGCCGCACTGCGCCACCTCGCCAACCGGCTCACCGGCATCCTGCACGGCTGCCTCAAAGCCCGCACGCTCTACGACGAGAACACTGCCTGGCCCCAGCACGCCAGCCAGGAACTCAAGACCGCCGCTTGACATTTCAAGCTCCTGGGATGTCTAGGGGGCCTGCAGAGTCTGCCGTAGCACGTCAGCGACTGAGACGCACGCCAGCTCACGACGCAAAGCCTCCTCGATCCCGCCGTAGACCCGGCTCAGCGCCGGACGGATCCCTCTGCCCACCGGGCACTCAAGGTTGGGCTCGCTATGGTGCATGCCGAACGGCAGCTCTTGCCCGACAGCGTCATACACCTCGAGCAAGACCATCTCTTCGGGGGCCTGGGCCAGGCTCCATCCCGCTCCCGGCCCGTGACGTACGCCAACCAGGCGCGCACGGCGCAAGTCGCCGAGGCATCTCCGGATGATCACCGGGTTGGTGTTCACGCTGGCAGCGACCTGGTCCGAAGTCAGCACCGCGTGCCCACGCTGCTGGGCCAGAGCCATCCACGCCAGCACGTGAATGGCGATCGTCATGCGGCTGTTCGCTGCCATTGCCCTCCTCGCTGTAACAGCTTTAGTTACAGCAAGGCTGCCGTCAAGCTATCCGTTCCGGAGCCATCACGACGATCGCTCGGCTGAGAGGCCGGCGAGGAGGGCGTGGACTGCCAGATCCCACCGGCGGTTCACCGACGCCCGGGTGGAACCGAGCCACCCGGCGGCCTCCTGTGCGGCCAGCCCCTGGGCGAGGGCGAGGAGCCCGTGGGCGATGTCCACCTCGTTGCCGTCAATGATCCCGGCGTCAATGCAGCGCCAGACCTTGCGCACAATGAACTCTCGGGTGGTCGTCCCGGCCTCACGCTCGGCCGGGCCGGGATCGAAGTCAGCGAACGGACGGGAGAACATGACCTGTGCCAGTACCGGGTTGTCCCGGACGAAGGTCCGAAGCGCCTGGACAGTCCGGAGCAGGTCGGCGAGGGGGTCGTCGGATTCCCGCAGCCTGCCGAGGCGGTCCCCGAGGAGCCGGAAGCCTTCGAAGAACACCTCCCGGACCAGTCCGGCCTTGTCACCGAACAGCTCGTAGACGGCTGGCGGCGACGTCTGAGCTCGTTCGGCGACCTTCCGGGTGGTGAATCCCCCAATCCCGTCAGCGGCCAGCATCGCAACTGCCGCTTGCACGATGTGCTCGCGGAGCTGTCCGGTCCGCTGTTTGGCTCTGGGCACAGCCGGATCCTACGTGGGGTACCAGCTAATTCATTTCTTCACATGAGTCTCGTCCGCGCCCGCGGGCGGGATTGGTATGCCGGTCACGGCCTGTCGCGCGGAACCCGCCAGGGTCAGCCTGCGCGCTGCGCGGCAAGCTGTGCCCGGTACGCCGTGTCGTCGGCGTCAATGGCTTCCCGGAGTGCGGTCTTCGCCAGCCGCCGTGCGCGCAGCTTGGTGGCGGCGTGCGCGCCCGAGTCGAGCCTGGCCAGTTCGGCGGCGGCGGCCGCAGCGGCCGCGGCTAGCTCAGCGGCCGGTACCACCCGGTCCAGGAATCCTGCGGTGACCGCGTCCTCGGGCGGAAAGACGTCGGCGATAACGACGGCCCGGTTAAAACCAGCCGGGGTTAGGCGCTGGCGGCAGATCTCCACCGCCGCGTGCGGCATGGTAATGCCGATGGCGACTTCGTTGGCTGTGATCTTGTAGGGGCCGCTGGCCCCGATGCGGTAGTCGCCGGACAGCAGCAGGAACGCCCCCATCGCCACAGCGTGGCCCGGGCACGCGACCAGGACCGGCGTCGGGAAGGCCAGCAACCGCGCCGCCAGGTCGAATCCGGCGCGCAGAAGGTCAGCTGCCTCCGTTCCGCCCGCTCGGAGAACCGGGAGGTCGAAGCCCGCCGAGAAGACTCCTTCCCGGCCGGTAAGGATGACTACCGCCCGGTCAGCCGCAGCCAGATCCAGGGCGGCGTCAAGCTCGGTGAGCATCGCCAGGGACAGCACGTTCACCTTGCGGTCGTCCATTGTGATGGTCGCGACCGCATCATGCAGCTGGTAGGTGACCAGCGTGTCCATGACTGACCTCCGTCTAAGGCAAACCGTCGTGGAACTGTCCCTGGACAGGTCCGGCGGCGAGCAGGCACCTGGCCTGCGGCTGCGCCAGTGCAACGTATCATACCAGCGTTACGAAACAGCGTTATGATTAACGTTCGAGCAGATCGGTTATCACGATCTCGGCAATTCGGCTAGTTCGGGGCATTGGCTGATTCATCACGCCCTCAGCTTTCAGGTTGCCCATGACGTACCGGTGGTTTCAGCCATTCTCACGCCCCGAGTTCAGCAGTTTTGTCCCGCTGAAACTTCAGGGTGTCTTCCCCCGGCAGCCGAATAAAACCTCTGATGACGTCCAACGCCTCATCCTAAACTGTGCGTGTAGGGTCTCAAATCCGATGACATGTAGATCTTGACCTGGGCATTCTCAGTTGTCTCACCGCGATGTCACCGTGATCAGTCTCAAACTCACATCATTTCCTGAGCGCGATCTCCCAAGGCCGCGCTCAGCACGCACCTCGGCCTTCCAGAAGTACGTCGCGGGGACCGCGTCGAGCTAAGGCTGATCAACTGCGGAACTCAGGGTTCAGCATGGGAGTCTCGCGGGCCCGCGCTGCCAGTGCGCTGATGCCGTGAATCAGCGCCAGTTGGGAGCCGATCGCTCGCAGCGGCGGCCACGATGGCTACGACACCCATACAGCCGGTTGGCTGAGTGGAATGGGCCAGGAAGGCCACCGCGCACGACGAGTGGGCAGTCGCCGAGCTCTGCGATGGCCCGATTCAACCTGGCTCCGGAAGTCGCAGCTCTGCGCGATATCAAGATAGTATGACCGCTATGTCAGAAATGCCCAGCGGATCGCAGCAAGGCCGCGAGACCGAGACGGCGCGAGCGTCTGCCGCCTGCGCCGCGAGCGTACGCCGAACGATCACAATCGACATCGACCGCAAGTTGGACCGGCGCCTAGAGGGATTGGCCCGGTGGCGCGGGGTCAGCGAGGAGGACCTACTAGCCGCGGCTATTGAGCAGTACCCGAAGGTGTCCGACCAGCGGAGCGTGACGGTTCAGTTCAGCGATGCTGCCGCCGCCCGGCTAGCTGCGGCCGCTGCCACCATCGGGATGAGCCAGGAAGCGCTGATCGCTGAGGCAATAGACACCTACTCCCCGACAGAGCCGACTGGCAGATTCTGGCCGGCCCTTGGCATTCCTGCACTGCTGGTGGCGCTCCCGCTCGTGCTCATGTTCGCCTCGCCCCCAATCGGCGGTTCGGGGTCAGTGGCGGCATGGGCCGTGTTCGCTTCCGCAATGCTCGCGTGCTGTATCGGTGCCCTGGAGCTGATCAGTACCGTCCTGTACGCCGAGTGGGTAGTGATCAAATACGGGGTGACCGGCCTTGTCTCTGCAGCCGGGTGCGGGACGGTCGCGCTACTGTCCATGTTCGCCTACGTCTACTGGGTGCTCGACAGCCTAAGACCGGCCTCCTTCAACCTGCCGTTGTCGCGCGTCGATGCGATCTACTTCACCCTAGGCACGTTTACCACGACGGGGACCGGCCGCTTTGTGGCGCAGTCATCGCTGGCTGAGCTGCTTGTCTGCTGTCAGGTTGTACTCGGCTGGGGCTTCGTGGCCGTGCTCGTTGCGTTGCTCGTGCCGCGCGCTGCGGCGGCCCGCAAACGACTTTCGAATGGCCGCATCATCATCCGCACTGAATCCCAGGATTAGCGGTTCTCAGCCCGCTGTGCGCCGTCACGCGCCACTGTGATGGTTACGGTGGCTGAGCGGCTCTGGAGTTTCTCATCCGATCTGCTCCGTCAGCAGCGAATCGGCGAGCCGTCTCATTAGAGCATGCCTGATGTGCGCTCGATCAGATACGAGCCATATCGGTGAAGCGGCTGTAATGGCCCTGGAACGCCACGGTGACGATAGCGGTCGGACCATTCCGGTGCTTGGCCACGATCAGGTCTGCCTCGCCGGCTCGGGGGGACTCCCGCTCGTAGGCATCCTCGCGGTGCAGAAGGATTACCACGTCCGAGTCTTGCTCGATACTGCCCGACTCGCGTAGATCTGCCAGCAATGGGCGTTTGTCGGTCCGCAGTTCCGGGCCGCGGTTGAGCTGGGCGAGCGCGACGACGGGGACATTCAGTTCCTTCGCCAGTAGTTTCAGCGACCTCGACAGCTCGGAGACTTCCTGCTGACGGTTCTCCACCCGCCGGGGCGAGGACATCAGCTGCAGGTAGTCGACGATCACCAGCCGCAGGTCGTTGCGCTGCTTCAGCCGCCGGCACTTGGACCTGATCTCCATCATCGACATGTTCGGCGAGTCGTCGATGAACAACGGAGCGTCCACGACTTCGCTCATCCGCCGCGCCAGCCTGGTCCAGTCGTCTTCGCCGAGCTGGCCGGTGCGCATCGCGTGCAGCGGCACCCGCGCCTCTGCGGACAGCAGCCGCATCGTGATCTCGTTGCGGCTCATCTCCAGGCTGAACAGCACCGACGTCAGCCCGGCCTTGACCGACGCTGCCCTCGCAATGTCGAGAGCGAGCGCCGAGTTGTGCGTCGGGATCATCGACTTGCCTGCCAGGTACAGGCTGTCCGGCGCGTCGACCTGCACGCACCGGACCGGAACGCTCGCCACCTCCCGCACCGCAACGATCACCCGCCGCACCGCGTGCGATGAGGTCGCGACCGGCCGGCGCCTGCGATGCAGGAGCCGCTTGCCCGTCAGCCTGAAAACGTCATCGGTCGTCGTGAATGTCAGTGTGTACGCGATCGACGCCGCCTCAGGCCTGCCGGACACCCGTCGGCGCCACTCACCGCAGCAGTAGCCGAGACTGACCACAAGTTCACGGACCCCGTCCGCCAGCCCTTCCGACGCGCAAGTGAACTCGACGGCGCCACCCGCAGTGATGGTCCCAGCTGCGTCGAGCAAGCCGGCGAGCAGCGCCACCCGCTGGTGACGTGCTGCGCGCAGATATTCGGCGGCGATGTGGTCGCGGCCGAGCAGTTCTGCACCGGTCACCCTGGCGCGACTGCAGGCCCGCAGGCCAAGGCACTGCCCCAGCAGGTATGGCGGGACCGGCAGCTCGGCACGGGGCAGGTCGAGGGCCCCGGCCGCCGGCACGGCATGATCGACGCCGTCTGTCAGTGTGCTGGCGATTTCGCGTGTCGTGCTCATGGTTGCCAGCCCGGAATTGATCGCCCGCCCGACGGCGAGGACGCCGGCGGGAGCGCGGGCCACGTGACGATCGGCGGCGGCGGTCATGACGGTGACCCACTGGTGCTCAGCGTCGGCGACGATACGGGTCTGATCGTCGAAGATCACCTCATAGCACGGTCGCCCGGTCATGACCTCGGTAGCAGCGGTTACCCTGACGGGCCGACCGTTCGCGCCGAGCAGCTGATCCCCGGCCTCTACCTCGCCCATGGTCGTCCAGCCGTCAGGCGTTGGCAGCGGCGTGTCGAGCGCCAGGGCCTTGCCCATGGCCGGACGCGCGGCGATCACGACCATCTGGCCCGGGTGCAGTCCGTTGGTCAGTGCGTCCAGGTCCGCGAACCCGGTCGGAACTCCCGACAGCGAGCCGCCGCGACTGCCGATGGCCTCGATCTCGTCCAGGGCCCCTGGCATAATCTCCGCGAGCGGCAGGTAATCCTCGCTGATCCGCCTGTCGGTGACGCCGTAGATCTCCGCCTCAGCCCGGTCGACTAGCTCGTCAGCATCACCGTCGCCCGCGTAACCCAGCTGCACGATCCGGGTGCCGACCTCCACCAGCCGCCGCAGAATCGCGCGCTCCCGCACGATGCGCGCGTAATAACCGGCGTTTGCGGCGGTCGGCACGGACGCGATGAGGGTGTGCAGGTAGGGCGCGCCACCCACCCGGCCGATATCGCCGCGCCGTGTCAACTCAGCTGCCACGGTCACCGCGTCGGCGGGCTCGCCGCGACCGTAGAGGTCCATGATGACCTCATGCACAACCTGGTGTGCGGGCCGGTAATAGTCGCGGGACTTGATGGCATCGAGCACGTCGGAGATCGCATCCTTCGACAGCATCATGCCGCCCAGCACGCACTGCTCGGCCGCGAGATCGTGCGGTGGCGTCCGCCCGAACTCCTCGCCCCGAGGCATGATCTCCGCGACGCTCACCGGCCGCTCCTCCCCCGATCGCGCTCGCCACGGTCGGCGCGACCCGACAGTGGCCGACACGGTTGCATGCCTGTTCTATCGAACAGCTCTGACAGTCCTCAGCGTGTCGCCTCAACTGGGCAATGCCGCTGTGCACAGCCTTGTGGACAGGCTGTGCAGACACGCCGAAGCGGCTGTGCGCAGCCTGCGGACACGATTGTGGAAAATGGCTATGGATAATCGCGCGTGATGCCTTCTACCAGGGAAGATGCTCTACCCAGGCTGTGCACTAAAAGTTCTCAGCGAGCCAGAAGAACGTACTCGCGTGCATCGAGTTATCCACACTAGAAATCTCACGTCAAACGTTCACCGAGCAGTTTTGCTAACGCATCACGCGGCAGCCTGCAGAGTGGCCTTTTTGGCAGCGAGCCGACCGGCGCGGCGCTACAGTTCGTATATGAGTTCGAATGCCAGCCCGCCCGGTAATGGCGAGGCCGCGACTGTCGATGTAGCCGCACAGCTGGCCAGCGCGATCGACGAGTGCGCGGCGGCGGCCCGCAGCTCGGGCGGGGCAGCCGAGCCAGACCTCTGCGGGCGCCTGGCAACGATGTGGGCGATGCTGACGGATGCCGATCCCGAGCTTGCCGCCTGCGCGGCTCGTTACGCCGGGTCGTGACGGCAGTCAGTCGCCTGGTCCGTCACCGCAGGAAGTAACCGTGCGCCGCTGCCGCACCGAGAGCGCGGGGCGCCGGACGGCGTCAGCTGGCCGTGACCTCGACCTCGAGCGTGGCACTGACCTCCGGGTGCAGCCGCACCGAAATCCGGTGGGAGCCGATGGTCTTGATCGGGTTGGCTACCTCGATCTTGCGGCGGTCCAGCTCCGGACCGCCGGCGTTCCGCACGGCAGCAGCAATGTCCGCCGTCGAGACCGAGCCGAACAGCCGCCCGCCCTGGCCGGCCCTCGTCTGCAGCCGCACCTGCAGGCCGGACAGCCGGCCTGCCGCTGCCCTGGCATCGTCCAGGCTGCGGATCTCGCGGGCCGCTCGGCCACGCTTGATCATCTCGATCTGCTGCTCCGAGCCGCGAGTCCACGGCATGGCCAGGCTGCGTGGCACGAGGTAGTTGCGGCCGTACCCGGCCTTGACCTCGACTACGTCGCCTGGCGCGCCTAGGCCAGTGACCTCCTGGGTCAGGATGAGCTTCATCGGCTTGCCGCTCATGGCTTCCGGTCCCTTCCTTCGGCCTAGCGAGCCGTGCTCGTGTAGGGCAGCAGAGCCATCTCACGCGCGTTCTTGATCGCCGTGGCGACGTCGCGCTGATGCTGCGTGCAGTTGCCGGACACCCGGCGCGCGCGGATCTTGCCGCGGTCGGAAATGAACTTCCGCAGCAGCCCGGTGTCCTTGTAGTCCACCCTGGTCACCTTCTCCTGGCAGAAAAGGCAGACCTTCTTCTTCGGCTTGCGTATTGGTGGCTTGGCCATCGTGGTGCTCCTTCGCAGTCCCGGCTAGCGCCGGGATGGTAGGCAGAGCCCCGCCTGTGGCGGGGATGGTCGGTTTGCTGTTGTGCTGGCTAAAAGGGCGGCTCGTCCGAGAACCCGCTGTCGCCCGGCTCCGAAGCCCAGGGATCGTCGCTGGCGCGCCCTCCGGCGCCCCCACCATACCCGGACTGGCCGCCCGCGCCGGACTGGCCGCCCGCGCCGGACTGGCCGCTTGCGCCGGACTGGCCGCCGCCGAACCCGGCACTGGACCGATTCGACCGGTTCACCTTGGCCGAGGCGTTCTTCAAGGACGGGCCGACATCATCGACCTCGATCTCGTACACCGTCCGCTTCTCGCCCTCCCGCGTCTCGTACTGACGCTGACGCAGCCGGCCGGAGACGATCACCCGCATGCCGCGCTGCAGGCTCTCGGCCACGTTCTCCGCTGCCTGACGCCAGACGTTGCAGGACAGGAAGAGGGACTCCCCGTCCTTCCACTCGTTGGTAGTCCGGTCCATGTACCGGGGCGTCGACGCGACCCGGAACGTGGCGACGGCCTGGCCAGTCGGGGTGTAGCGAAGCTCCGGATCATTGACGAGGTTGCCGATGATCGTGATCGTGGTGTCGCCTGCTGCCATCGGGGGGCTCCCGCTTGATCGGTTTTGCTCTGTACTCGACCTCGTAGTGCCGGCCGCAACCGCGCGGCCGCCTGGCTGGGGCGTCAGTGCGCGGCGGGCCGGATGACCTTAGTCCGCAGAACCGCCTCGTTCAGGTTCAGCTGGCGGTCCAGCTCCTTGACCGTGTCAGGCTCCGCGTTCAGCTCCAGCACGGTGTAAATGCCCTCGGATTTGTGGTCGATCTCGTAGGCGAGCCGACGGCGGCCCCAGACGTCGACCTTATCCACGGTCCCGCCCGCCGACGTCACGACCGTCAGGAACTGATCGAGGGACGGCTGCACCGTCCGCTCTTCGAGGGACGGATCCAGGATGATCATCATCTCGTACTGGCGCATGTGGCTAACCTGCCTCCTTCGGACTCTGGCGGTCACGGCGTTTCCGTGACAGGAGGAGCCGCGATCCGCCAGTGGCGGCTCAGTTGCGGCTGCGCCAGCTTACCAGCCCCGGCCGACAACGCTGGCCTGGTCGGTTTCTGCCGCCTGTCCGCGGGCCGGCCGCAAAGCCGGGCGCTCCTGGTTCCATTCCGGGCGCGACGGGCACACACTGGTTGCTGGAAGATCTTGCCAGCGATCCTGACGACCTCGATGGAGAGTAGCGATGCGCCAGGCGGTCAGCGAGCCCAGCCAGCGAACCCGCGCTCGTGCACAACGGATCATGAACAGCGACGGCCAGCGGCATCCGTGGCTGAACGCCGCCGCGATGATCACCTTCTTGGCCGGAATAGCCGCCTTTGCCATCGGATTCGTCGTCCGGGCGCACCTAGCCGCGACCATCCTCGGTGCCGTCGCGTTCGGCATCGGCATGTACGTCCAGCTCATATCGGCGACCAGGGAGCAGCGGATCCTCATCGTGACCGGCATGGTTGGCGCCTTCGTCGGCCTCGGTCTCGGCATCGCGCACGGTGGCCTCGGCTAGCCGTTCGCGCGGACCGCTCGCGTAGTCCGAGGCGTGCCGGCCAGAACGGAACGGGCCGGCTGACGGACGCGGCCGAAGCCGTCGCGCGGGCCGCTCGCCGGGTCGGTACGCTCAGCGGGTGACTCGGATCGGTGTGCATCTGCACGAGGGCGACCCCGCGGATCAGGCTGAGGCGGTTGGTGCCAGCGCGGTGCAGTTCTTCGTCGGTGACCCGCAGGGCTGGAAGGCACCAGCGTTCCCGCGCGACCCCGGTGAGCTGAAGGCGGCGTTCGCCGAGTCTGGCGTCGCGGCGTACGTGCACGCGTATTACACGATCAACGTCGCATCGCCCAACAACCGGATCCGGATTCCGAGCCGCAAGCTGCTCGAGCAGCAGCTTGCCGCCGCCGCCGCCGTCGGCGCCGCTGGCCTCATCGTGCACGGCGGCCACGTCACGGCCGGGGCGGACCTGCAGGAGGGCTACGACAGCTGGCGCAAGGCCGTCGAGCGCATCGACCGGCCGCTGCCGATGCTGATCGAGAACACCGCGGGCGGCGACGGCGCGATGGCACGTGGTCTGGATGGGCTCGCGCGGCTGTGGGATGCGATCGGTGCCGGGGCCGGCAACGGTGGCGGCGAGATCGGATTCTGTCTCGACACCTGCCACGCGTTCGCCTCGGGCGAGGACCTATCGAGCATCGTGGACCGGGTGCTGGCGATCACCGGCCGGATCGACCTCGTCCACTGCAACAACTCGCGGGACGAGTTCGGCTCCGGCCGCGACCGCCACGCTGGCCTCGATGCGGGCCAGATCGATCCGGGCACTCTCGTCGACCTGGTGCGATCCGCCGGCGCGACCGCGATCTGCGAGACGCCGGATGCCGTTGCCGACATGCGCTGGCTTCGCGCCCGCCTCGGCTAGGGCACGGCTGAACTCTCCGGCCCCCGGCCTAGGTAACCCACGCTGTCCGCGTTACGGCGGCTTCCTCAGCTGCTAGCAGCACCGACCAGCCGAGCGGCGGCAGGCTGCCAGAGCCCGGCGTGCTGCCGTAGACAAAGGCTGCGGTAGACGGCGAGGGCCCGGGTGATGGCCCCGTCGAGTTATTGCACTGCTGGAAGGGCAAGCAGAGTGTCGGCGTCGGGTTCGGGTTGCCCTGGCCGCCCTGCCCGCCGTTCGGGTTGGTGCACCACTTGGCGCGCTTGGGGCACGTGCACTGCGGGTTCTGACCCTGCGCGAGGCCCTGCTGCGCCTGCTGGAGGGTGCAGTTCTGCTGCCCCGGCTGCGCCTGGAGCCACGTCGCGAACTGGTCCTGTGAGGTCGGGAAATCGGGATTTGGCTGCGTGTTGAAGTTTTGGGTCATGAACGCGTTCCAGATCGTGGCCGGCCAGCCGCCGCCCTGCGACCCCGCCGTGCCTCCGATGGAGGCCATGTTGTTCAGGTTCTCCGTGAAGAGGTTGGTGAACAACGCCACCGAGAGCGACGCCTGGTTCGGTGTCGCGCCGATGAACCATGCCTGCGAGGAGTTCTCGCCGGTGCCGAGCGTTCCGGTCTTGGCGATGATGTGACCCCGGCGGTACGGGACGTTCGCCTCGGCCGTCGCGCCCGACATGTTGTTGTCGAAGGACAGCGCCCAGTCGATGTCGGCTGCAGCTGCCGGGCTCATGATCCGCTTTGAGATCAGGTGACTCGGCACCGTGGTGCCGTTCTGCTGAAGCTGCGCGATCACATTCGGCGTGCGGTACATACCGTCGGCAGCGAGCGTCGCGAAGGTCGAGGCCTGCTCGACCGGCGTGAGCGGGTTCTGGCCCAGCGCGATGGTCACCGAGCCGCCGGTGTCCTTCTTCGACGGGATCGAGTTGCCCTCACTCGTGCCAAAGTTCGGCTGCAGGCCGTTCACCGACCCCGTCAGGTCATTGCAGTCCGCGATGATCTGCGTCTGGTTGCCGGAGTCACTGCCGGGCACCGAGCACGGCAGGACGAACGCGTTCTGGCCCACGCCGAACTTCTGGGCCATGTTGATGACGCCCTGGATCCCGTCCCGGTGCGCTAGGTCCTCGAACGCCGGGTCGGAGGAGATGGCCGCGGCGACATTGACCGGCAGCGGCTTGCCCGAGTTCTCGCCCTGCTCGTTGAACGTGAAGTAGGCGATGTTGGTATCGGAGTCGTAGTAGGTGGAGGCGTTCTTCGGGCTATTAGGGCGCGCCCTGGGGCGGGGTCATGCTCGAGGGCGTGGTCTCGAGCGTCTGGTAATTCAGCGGCGAGTTCCGCACCGGTATATAGATCGGCGAGAAGCCGTCGAGCTGGCTGGTGAAGACGTTCATGCCCTGATTGACCGCTTCCGACAGCACGTACGGCTTGAACGACGATCCGACCGGCTCGGCCGCCTCGGCGTAATTGAACTGGCAGTTGCTGAGCTGGCAGTAGTGCGACGGCTCGCCGTATCCGGGCCCGCCGTAGATGGCCCAGATGTTGCCGGTCGTCGGGTCCTCCAGCACCGCGCCGATGCGATCATAGTTCTGGTACGGATGTCCGGCCGCGCTCATGGCGTCCAGCTCCTGCTGGATCGCACTCCTGAGCTGGCTGACCAGGAGCGGCTTGAACGTCGTCTGGATCCGGTAGCCACCGGTCTCGATCTGATGCTTGGTCAGGCCGTAGCCGCCGACGGACGTCGGCGCTTCCAATTGCTGCTCGACCATGCTCATCAGGTAGCCCCTGTCGCCGGTCCAGCCGTTCCCCCCGGACGGCGGGTTGAGCGGCGGGAAGTGCGCGACCGCGTACTTCTCCTGCGCCGCCGTGATGCTGCCATCCCGCTGCATATTCAGCAGCACGGCCTTGTACCGCGCTACCAGCGCCGTGTAGCCGGCCCCGGACTTGGGGTCGGGGTTGAAGAAGCCAGGCGAGTTCGGCAGTGCCGCGAGCATTGCTGCCTGCTGGGGGTTAAGCGTCCCCCCGTTGCTCAGGTTGACGCCGAAGTAGTTCTCCGCGGCCGCGCCGAGGCCAGTGTCCTGAGGCGGCCCGAACGGCACGAGGTTCAGGTAGTTCGTCATCACCCAGGCCTTGGACTTCGAGTGGCCGAGCTTCATGGCGATGATGATTTCCTTGAGCTTGGTGCCGAGGTTCTGCCCGGTGTTCACGCCCTGGAAATAGTTCTTGGCGTACTGCATCGTGATGGTCGAGCCACCCTGCAGATTGCCGTTGCCGAACAGGTCCTGATACGCCGCGCGCGTGAGCCCGGTGAGCGAGACGCCGCCCTCGGTGTAGAAGTGCCGGTCCTCCGCGGCCGCCATCGCCTGGTCCATGACCGTCGGAACCTGGCTAGGGCTCAGCTGCATCCGGTCGACGCTCACGCCGTTCACATTGGGGTCGAAGTGGCCCATCTGCGTGCCGTTGGCGTAGTAGACGATCGAAGACTGCCAGTTCGCGGTCAGGTCGGAGGCCGTCGGGATCGGCGTCGATTCGTACTCGTAGAAGAAGGCGCCGATCACCAGCAAGATCACGCTCGCTATGCCGGCCCCGAGGAGGCCGAGCACCTTCTTGACGCTCCAGTGCCGCCACCAGGAGCCAGACCGCAACCACGCACGGAACCGGTCGCCGGGCCCGCCCGGGGGGCCGACCATCCCAGCCGCCACCGGGGCCCGAGCCGCCGCCCCGGCCGGAGCCCGCCCCATACCTGGACCGCAGCGCAGTCCGGGCGCCCGTGGGCTGGCTCGTGGGCTCACCACCAGGCCAGTACTCGTCTCGCTGTGGCAGTGCTGTGGGGGAACCACTGCCGTAGTCGTTCTGGTCACGGGCACCGGTCTCCTCGAACAAGGCCTGGCCACCGTGCCTCGATCCGGACCCGCGCAGACCGAGCCGCTTTCGCAGGTCGTCGGCAGTCTGGCTCAGCCGGCCGGTCCAGTCATTGCCGCCCGTATCCTGTGGCGAGCGCTGCGCGTGTGATCCGCGCGACCGCCCGGCAAGAATGCCAGACCAGGTCTGTGCCTCGCCACGTCCGCCGTTCCCGGACCCGCGGCCGTTCCCGGACCCGCGGCCGTTGTCGGACCCGCGGCCGTTCTCGGCGGCATGCTCGTTTCCCGCCGAGCGGCCACCATTCTCGCCGTATCCGTTCTCGTACCGCACCTGCCGGCTATCCCGGCCGCTGCCATTGCGCGAGTCGCGCGGATCGGCCCACCGATCAGCGCTTTCCGCGCCAGCCGGCCGGGCGCGGCGTCCGGATCGGTACGCAGCTTCGTCCTGGTCCTGCCAATAAGACCCGGGCAAGTCTGGGTTACTCACGCGTCCTCGCTTGTCGGGGGTCAACGAGCGGTAGCTCGCGAGCGGCGGCCCGCCAGAATCCTTACGTTACCTGGCGATACCAACTATCCCGGCACGTATTGCGTCACTCTTGCCACGCCGTCCGATCCGCCACGGTTGGCGAATCTACCCGTGACCTGCCCGCTTATTCGCTGGCCCTGGCTCTCCGGCTGCGCCGGGGGGCCGGTTCACCAGTGCCGAGCGTGTAGGACGACGCGAGGTGGTTCCACGCACAACTCTGGCAGACCTCGACGACGTAGACCCGGAACTCGGCATATTCCATAGCCATTTCGTCCAGTTCTGGGGCGCGTTTTACCCTGCCTTCATACCGGCCGAGCTCGTCGCCGTAGACGTACGTCACGTGTGTCAGCTTCACCTTCCGGCAAATAGGGCACGTGACGTCCGTTGGCTCACCGTGGAACTTAGCGGCCCGTATCAGGTACGGATGAGCGTCGCAGACATCGGTCACTGTCGTGCGGCCCGCGAGCACGGAAGCCAGCGTGGCTCGCCGTGCCAGGCCGTAATCGACGACCGATCGCCTCATGTGCGACAGGTTACGCGGGATCGGGCCGGCGCCACAGACCCGGCTGGTCATCGCCCATTGACCCGATTACGAAAACAGCGGACTTGCGGCACCGTGGCGCGCCGCATATCGTTGCGATGTATCACGTCGATACATCGAGTCGACAGCCACGGTTCCTAACCGGGACAACACCGTCACACTCGATGTTAGCTATGCGTCGAATGCGAGGTGCGAGCGGGTATGAGTAGCCAGCGGTCTGGCATCCTCGAGCTCGCCCTCCTCGGCATTCTCCATGAGACACCCATGCACGGTTACGAGCTGCGTAAGCGGCTCAGCTCGGTACTGGGCGCCTTCCGGGCGTTCGGCTACGGGTCGTTGTACCCCGCGCTCAAGGACCTGCTGACCAATGGCCTGATCGCGGAGGACTCAGGTGCGGAGCCGGGCAGGCCGCTCGACCGGCCGCGGCGGTCGAAGATCGTCTACCGGCTCACCGCCGAGGGCAAGGAGCGGCTGAGCGACCTGCTCGGTGAGTCCGGACCGTCGACCTGGGAAGACGACGGGTTCGGCGTGCACTTCGCGTTCTTCGGCCTGACCCAGGCCGAGGTCAGGATGCGCATCCTGGAGGGGCGCCGAAGCCGCCTCGAGGAGCGGCTAGAAGGCTTCCGGGCCGCTGTCACACGCACCCGGGAACGGGTTGACAGCTACACGCTGGAGCTCCAGCGCCACGGGCTCGAGTCGGTCGAGCGGGACGTCCGCTGGCTGAACGAACTGATCGCCTCAGAGCGCCAGTCGGGAGTCCAGCCGGGTCAGGGCACAGCGACAACACAGACCACACAAAACGGCGGAGCGACTGCCGTCAGCTAAGTCAGCCGACCGGAGCTGGCGATCAAGCGGCACTGCGCGGCACTAGAAAAGGAGCAATCCTCATGGGTTCGGTACGGGTAGCCATCGTGGGCGTCGGGAACTGCGCTAGTTCCCTCGTTCAGGGGGTTGAGTACTACAAGGACGCCGACCCGGCGAGCCGGGTACCGGGCCTCATGCACGTGCAATTCGGCCCGTACCACGTCCGCGACATCGAGTTCGTCGCCGCGTTCGACGTCGACGCCAAGAAGGTCGGCCGGGATCTCGCCGAGGCCATCGTCGCCAGCGAGAACAACACGATCAAGATCTGTGACGTACCGCCGAGCGGTGTCACCGTGCAGCGCG
The DNA here is from genome assembly GCA_963718765.1 of uncultured Actinomycetota bacterium. Taxonomy (GTDB): domain Bacteria; phylum Actinomycetota; class Actinomycetes; order Streptosporangiales; family Streptosporangiaceae; genus JAJYUU01. The sequence goes on along the minus strand of CAVQZV010000006.1, from coordinate 153,377 downwards.
GGCCGACGCTCGACGGTCTCGGCGAGTACTACCGGGAAATCATTACCGAGTCGGACGACCAGCCCGCCGACGTGGTGCAGGCGCTGCGCGACGCGCGCGCCGACGTCCTTGTGTCCTACCTCCCGGTCGGCTCGGATCAGGCGGACCGCTTCTACGCGCAGTGCGCCATTGACGCCGGCGTGGCGTTCGTGAACGCGCTGCCGGTGTTCATCGCCTCTGACCCGGTGTGGGCGGCCAAGTTCGCCGCGGCGGGCGTCCCGATCATCGGAGACGACATCAAGTCCCAGGTCGGCGCCACCATCACCCACCGCGTGATGGCCAAGCTGTTTGAGGACCGCGGTGTCGAGTTGCTGCGCACCTACCAGCTCAACTTCGGCGGGAACATGGACTTCATGAACATGCTGGAGCGCAAGCGCCTGCAGTCCAAGAAGATCTCCAAGACCCAGTCGGTGACCTCACAGATCCCGCACGAGATGGCCAGGGCCGACGTGCACATCGGTCCGTCTGACCACGTGCCTTGGCTGGACGACCGTAAGTGGGCCTACGTCCGGCTGGAGGGCCGCTCGTTCGGCGACACGCCGCTCAACCTGGAATACAAGCTCGAGGTGTGGGACTCGCCGAACTCGGCCGGCATCATCGTCGACGCCGTCCGCGCCGCGAAGATTGCCAAGGATCGCGGCATCGGCGGGCCGGTGCTGTCCCCGTCGTCGTACTTCATGAAGTCGCCGCCGGAGCAGTACAGCGACGACGACGCGCGCGACGCGGTGGAGAAGTTCATCCGCGGCGACGTCGAGCGCTGAGAACAGCAAACCCCAAGATCAGGGGAACGGGCTCGTCCGGGGCCGGTGCACGCAGGCAAGCTCGTCGCGCTGCGCTGACCGCCCCGGCTAGCCCGGTCACTCTTCCGACCCTAGGCTGATTCGCGTGACCAGGCATGAGCCCGTCCCTCCGGCACCAGCGGAGGCGCGCTCGCCTGAGCAGCCGCCGGCGGCAGGACCGGCCGGATCGTCTCGGCGCAGCTCGTTTCTCGGCGACCTGCGGGTCGTGTGGGCCGAGCACGACTTCCGGAAGCTGTTCTCGACCCGGCTGATTTCGCAGGCAGGTGACGGCCTGTTCACCGCCGGCCTCGGCGGCTACGTCTTTTTCAACTCCACGAACTTCCCGAACCCGGCGTCCGGTGCGGCCGCCTTTGCGGTGCTATACCTGCCCTACTCACTGATCGGGCCATTCGCCGGCGTCTTCATCGACCGATGGTCGCGGCGCCAGATCCTGGTCTGGTCCGCCCTGTTGCGGTCGATCTTCGTGGTAGTGACGGCCGGCATCTTGGCGACCGGCCAGCTCGGCGTTCCGCTCTACGTGGCGGTGCTGGCCACGCTCGGCGTGAACAGGTTCTTTCTCTCCGCGCTCTCCGCTGCGCTCCCGCACGTCGTGCCCGAAGACAAGCTGGTCATGGCGAATGCGGTGTCGCCGACCGCAGGCGGGATCATGGCCGCTGTTGGCGGACTGGCCGGCCTCGGCGTCCATGTCGCACTGCACGGTGGCCGCGGCGAGTACGCGGTGACCCTCCTGGTGGCTGGCTGCTGTTATGTGGCGGCGGGGCTGGTGAGCGCCACCATGCCACGCGGCCTGCTCGGCCCTGGCCTGCTGGAGACCGCTGAACGCCGCGGCGGGATCGGCCAGGACCTGATGGTGGTCGCCGCTGGCCTCGTCTCCGGTGCGCGATACATCTTCTCTCGGCGCGGCCCGGCCTCTGCGCTGGCGGCCACCGGCGGTAGCCGGATCTTTTACGGGATCTTGTTCCTCATGTCGATCCTGCTCTGGCGCAATTACTTCTACTCGGGCGAGAGCGCCAACAAGGCACTGAGCCACTACGCGGTGCTGACGCTCATCGTGGCAGTCGGCTACGGAACGGCGGCGTTCGTCACTCCCGTCGCTACCCGCAGGCTCACCAAGCGTGCCTGGATCACCGCGCTGCTGGTGACCGCCGCGCTCGTGGCCGGCCTGCTGGGCACTCCATTTGCCCAGCCCGCGTTCCTGGCGATGGGCTTCTTCCTGGGACTGACCGGCCAGGGCATCGCGATCTGCACGACCACGATCCTGCAAGAGCAGGTCAGCGACGAGTACCGAGGCCGGGCCTTTTCCTTCTACGACATGTTCTTCAACGCGCTGTTCGTCGCCGGCGCAGGTGTCAGCGCCGCCGTCATGCCCGCCACCGGAAGATCCGTGCCGCTGATGGTGGCCATCGCCATCGGCTACGCGCTCACCGCAGGGGGGTACCTGCTGCTGAGCCGCTCGTCCGCCGCGCCGAGTAGCTAGCCTGGCTGAGGACCATCTCCAGGCGGCTTCAGCCCCTGGTCAGCTGCCCACGCGAGCAGCTCGGCGACCGCCGAGTCGTGGTCGAGCGGGCCGCGCTCCAGCCGCAGCTCCTTGAGGTACGCCCAGGCCCGGCCGACCATAATGCCCGGCGGGATGCCCAGGATCGCCATGATCTCGTTACCGTCGAGGTCGGGCCGGATCTGGTTGAGCTCCTCCCGGGCGGCCAGCTCGGCGATCCGCGCTTCGAGGCCGTCATAGGCGGCAGCCAGCCGCTGCGCCTTCGCCCTGTTCCGCGTGGTGCAGTCCGCCCTGGTGAGCGCGTGCAGCCGGGTGAGGAGCTGCCCGGCGTCGGTCACGTAGCGGCGCACGGCCGAGTCGGTCCAGTCACCCTCGCCGTAACCGTGGAACCGCAGGTGTAGCTCGACGAGCCGACTGACGTCCGAGACGACTTCCTTGCCGTAGCGAAGCTGGGAGAGTCGCTTGCGCGCCATCTTGGCGCCCACCACCTCGTGATGGTGGAACGCGACGCGGCCATCCGGCAGCCGACTTCGCGTCCGCGGCTTGCCGATGTCATGCAGCAGCGCCGCGAGCCGCAGCACCAGATCACCCTCAAGGCCGTATCTCGGCTCCAGGTCGATCGCCTGAGACAGCACGGTCAGGCTGTGCTGGTACACATCTTTGTGCCGGAAGTGCTCGTCGGCTTCCAGCCGCAGCGCCGGGATCTCAGGAAGCACCTGGTCGGCCACGCCTGTCTCGGTCAGCAGCGCGATGCCGGCTGCCGGGCCGCCCGGCAGTGGCGAGGTGACCAGCTTGGTCAGCTCGCCCTGAATCCGCTCGGCCGAGACCTTCGGCGGCGTGAGCAGCCCGGCCAGATCCGTCATGGCGCCCCTGGTCTCGGCCGCTACCGTGAAGCCAAGCTGCGCAGTGAATCTGGCCGCCCGCAGGATCCGCAGCGGGTCGTCAGTGAAGGACACCTCGGGCGGTCCGGGTGTCCGCAGCACCCGCCGCCGTAGGTCGGCCAGACCGCCGAAGGGGTCCACGAGCTGGTATCCCGGCAGCCGGGCAGCCATCGCGTTGACAGTGAAATCACGGCGGGACAGGTCCTCAGCCAGCGACCGGCCATAGCTGACCGCGGGCTTGCGGGACATCCTGTCGTAGCTCTCGCTCCGGTAGGTGGTCACCTCGAACGTGGTGCCGCCCTTGCGCAGCCCCACCGTGCCGAACTCGATACCGATCGTCCAGACCGCGTCCGCCCACCCGCCCGCGAGGTCAAGAATGCGCTGCGGCGGCGCGTCAGTCGTCAGGTCGAAGTCACCGGATTTGCGGTCCAGAAAAGCGTCCCTGACCGGGCCTCCGACGAGCGCGATCTCGTGGCCGGCCGCGCCAAATAGCGCGCCGAGCTCGGTGATGCGCGGCGACAATTTCGACAGCAGTGCGGCGGCGGCCTGCAGCTGGCGATTATTTGGCGAGTCTGGATCAGGCACGGGCATCGAGGGTAGATCCTGCGCGTAGCCTTGGGAAACGGATAACCCGTCAACCCTGGGGCTGCCCGCAGGATACTGCGCGGAGCCGGGGACCGCCTCCCTGCCGGGCCGGGATTCTGACGTGAGCGACCCTGGGCACTCGGCAGGCCGCAATAACATTCTCGGCATGCCTCCGCCGCAGCCCCGGCACGGCTGGGGCTCCTCGGCAGCGACGCGACAGGCTGGTGGATTATGGCACGACGGGCGGCTAGCGCCCTGACCGCCTTGCTTGCCTTCGCCGCGGCCGGGCCGGTCGCCCTGCTCACCGGGGGCACAACGCCAGCAGCGGCGGCCCCAGCCGCCAGTCAGCCGCCCGCGATTGCCGCGTTCACCGGCCTGACCCCCCGGTCGGCCAGCCCCGGTACCACGATCACTGTGACCGGCAGCGTGAAAAATACGGCACCGGTCAGTCAGCGACTCATCGTGCAGCTGCTGGACTCCACCACGCCGGTGAGCAGCGTCACCGAGCTCGAGCAGGGTGCGTCCGGGGCCTTGTACGGCCTGGCGGGACTGCCGCTGCAGCACGCGACCTGGTCATCCGGCCTGCTCAGGCCCGGCGTCACGGCGAGCTGGTCGATCCAGGTGCCGGTCAGCGCCATGGGTTTCACGAAATTCGGCGTCTATCCGCTGGCAGCACAGGTCTACAACACCCAGCACGTCCCGCTCAACAACACGCTGACATACGTGCCGTACGTACCGGCCAAGGGCGGTCCTTACGGCTCATCGGTACCGGCCGCACAAAAGATCTCGTGGGTCTGGCCGCTGATGGATCAGCCGCTGCTGGCGGAGCCATGGCAGAGTGCCTGCAAGGGCGCGCAGGCTGCCGCGCTTGCCCAGAGCCTGACTAGCGCCGGACGGCTCGGCCAGCTCGTCGAGGTGGCCGGTGCCACCGCGGGCACTGCCGCGGTCCAGGCGCAGGCGGCGCACGCAAGCTCTGGTAGCGCTGCACAGCGCCTGGCGACCTTGACCGAGCCCGGCCAGAGCCTGGCCCAGAACGACGCCGTGACCTGGGCACTCGACCCGGCGCTGCTGGCCAATGTCAGCGCCCTTTCCCAGTGCGGCGCCAGCGAGCCGCAGTGGGCCCGGACAGCATCTGCCTGGCTCACCCGGCTCAAGGAAACGACCGCCGGCCAGCCAACGCTCGTAACGCCGTACGGCGACCCGAATGTGACCGCCCTCATCGGTGCTGGTCACGCCAGTGATGTCCAGAACGCGTTCACTTACGGACGGAACCGAGCCAATCAGATCCTCGGCCGGGACCTAGACCCGTCTCCCGCGAGCAGCAACCCCGCGGATGCGGCGGCAGTAGCCTGGTCCACCGGGGCGCCAACTAGCTACACAGCCGCCGAGCTCGCCGGGAAGGACGGGGTTGGCACCCTCCTCGCCGATAGCTCGGCCTTCCCGCGGGCCCAGGGTTCCGTGGTCCGGGCACTGAACGGCATCGGCGGCTATGTGAACGTGCTGCTGGCGAATAACTCGCTCAGCAGCCTCCTCGGCTCAGCAGCCGGATCCGGGGCAGGCTCGGCGTTCGCCATCGGTCAGCAGTTTCTCGCCGAGACCGCTGTGCTGGCCGAGGACTCGTCGGCCCCCATCATCGTGGCACCACCTCAGCGCTGGCAGCCGTCGGCCGCCCTCGCCTCGGCTCTGCTGTCTGATACCGCGTCCGCGCCCTGGCTGAGCCCGGCCACCCTGTCGTCACTGACCGCGGCTGCTCGCGTTCCGACGGTGCAGCTGCCGACCCAGGCCCCGGGACTCAGCCCGTTCGAACAGCAACAGCTCAGCGCGCTCGACGCCGATGTCGCGCGGCAGGTGGCCTTGCGGGCAGATCCGAATCCGGCCCTGTCTCTGGCGGTCTCGACGGTCGAGTCGTCGGCGTATTCCGGCGAGTTCCAGGCAACCGGGCTTGGCATGATCCAGACGCTGGCCGTCGCGATGGCTCAGCAAGAGCGAAAAGTCCACATCATCGCGGAGAACCGCATCACCCTCGGTGGCACACACGGCAGCGTCCCGGTATCCATCGACAACACGCTCCCCTTCCCGGTGCGAGTCGCACTGCAGCTCAGCTACAGCCAGGCCGACGGGATGCAGGTCAGCGCGTCGCCGCCCGGGCTCAGAACGATTCCAGCCGGCACTGCAGAGACCGTCCGGCTGCGAATCACCGCAGCTCAGACGGGCTCGACGACGATCACGATGACGCTGCTCAACCAGGCCAGCCAGCCCCTGGCCAGCCCGCAGGTGCGGACGACGATCCAGACGACGCAGGTCGGGCTGCTTGGCATGATCATCTTTGGGGCTGCCCTCGGCGTTTTCCTGCTTGCCTCTGCCGCTCGCGCCATCCACCGGCGCAAACCACGGCAGCCTCCGGACGGCGCGCACCGGCCGCCGCCGCGTGAGGACGATCGGCCGGGGCACAGTAGCGAGGAAGCGGGACCGGATACCGTCGTAACCGGGTCTACTGGGACTGCGCCCCCGTCGACCGCCGGAAGCGGCGGTATGCACAAGGCACGGTGAGCTGAGAGCGCCGGGTTGCCGAGGCCCCGATAGAGGAGACTGATGAGCACGCCCCCGTCCGAGCCTGGCGGTTATCCCCGTTCCGGCGGCGCAGACGGGTCAGACGGGTCAGACCAGGACGTCCGGCGCGATTGGGTCGTCCGGCCTGCCGTTCCCGGCTGGAGCGCGGGCCCGAACACTTATGCCGGGCCCAGCTTCGATGACACGGGCTGGCATATCGACCTGTCCGGCGTCGACTGGGACCAGCCGCCCGAGCCGGACTACGGGCCTGACGAGCCTCGGCGGCGCGACCCTGGCCGTAGCCACCGCACCACACTCCGGTTCCGGCACCACGGACCCGCTACCGGGAACGGCGGCGGCGCCCCACCGCGCGGATACCAGGAGCCGCCGCCCCGGCAGGGACCGCCTTCTCGCGACGGATACGGCGGTCCGCCGCCACGGGACAGCTACGACGCGCCACCCCCGCAGGGCTTCACCGGGCCGCCGCCCGGCCGGGCCGGCTATGAGTACCAGCCGGACGCGCCCACGGTGCGGCGCCCCCGCCCTGGCAGTGGTCGTCATGCGCGCCCGGTCCAGCCAGGCGAGCCGCCGCCATCCGGACCGCGAGGCCAGCCGCCATCGGGCCTCAGGCGCCCTCCTGCAGCCGACACCGGCCGGCCTGGCAGCGCACGGCTGCGGCCTGGCGGGGCGCCTCCGCGACCCACCCAGCTGCCGCCCCTGCCACCTGAGACAGGCCGACCCGGTTCAGGCGTACCCGGCACGGTTCAGCCTGAGTGGGATCGCCCCGGCTGGGAGCAGCCTGGCCGGCGGCGGCCCGGCACCACCGGCCCCGGTTCGATTCCCCCGGTGTCCGGCCGGCGAGGACCTGCTGGTCGTGGCACGCTGCCACCCGGTCCCGTGGCGCCCGGCACGGCCGTCCCCGGTGCCCGACGGCCCGCGGCGGCAGCGGTGTGGGAGTCGGCGTCGATCGTCAGGTCCAGCGGAGTCATGGCCGCTGGCACCCTCGGGTCCCGGCTAACCGGATTCCTGCGCACAGTCGCTCAGTCGTACGCACTGGGCGCGCTCGGCATCGCCGAGGCGTACAACCTGTCCAACACGCTGCCCAATGTCGTCTACAACCTGGCCCTCGGCGGCATCCTCACCAGCGTCATCGTGCCGCTCATCGTGAACGCCACCAAGCGCGATGGCGGCCGCGGCGGCTACGACCAGCGGATGTTCACGCTCGTGACGCTCGCCCTGGCGGGCATTACGCTCGTCGCCGAGCTGGCCGCCGTGCCCATCGTCCACCTGTACGCCGGCACCACTGTTGTGCAATCGCAGCCGACGCTGCACCTGAGCATTATCCTCGCGCTGTTCTTCATCCCGCAGATCTTCTTCTACGGCATCAGCTCGCTCATGGGGGCCATCCTCAACTCGCGCGGAAGCTTTGCCGCCCCGATGTGGACCCCGATCGTCAACAACGTGGTGGTCATAGGCGTGCTCGGCCTCTACGTCGCGACCGCGGGCCTGCACAAGAACCCGTCTACCATCTCCGGCAGCGCCGTCGCGCTGCTCGGCGTCGGTACCACACTCGGCATCGTCGCCCAGACCATCGCCCTGCTCCCGGCGCTGCGCCGGGCCGGGTTCCGCTGGCATCCGCGAGCCGATTTCCGCCGCTACGAGGCGCGGGAGATCGGCCGGATGGCCGGCTGGATGTTCGGCTACATCGCTACCACCCAGATTGCCTTCCTCGTCACCACCAAGCTGGCCCAGGACGCCACCAAGCAGGGCCTCACCCAGTACAACTACGCCTGGCTGCTGTTCCAGCTTCCGTATGCGGTCGTCGGAATCTCGGTCATCACGGCGCTCCTGCCGCGGATGAGCGCGCATGCCGCCGGGCGCCGCTACGGTCTGGTCCGCCAGGACTTCTCGTCCGGTGTCCGGCTGTCGGCGGCCATCGTCGTGCCGTGCTCGCTCGTGCTGGCCGCTATCGGCCCGCAGTTCGGCGAGCTGTTCTTCGGTCACGGCGCCATGTCGGCCGCCGATGCCCGTTACACGGGCGTCGTGTTCTCCGTGTTCTGCCTGGGGCTGGTGCCCTACATGATCTTCCAGTTGCAGCTGCGGGTGTTCTACGCGCTGCACGACAGCAAGACTCCGGCGATCATCGGCCTCGTCACCATGGTGGTGAACATCGTGGCCAACATCATCGCGCTCGACACGCTTTCTCACGGCGCGGTGGTAGCGGCCCTCGGCGTAGGATTCGGGCTCGCGAACCTCGTGGGCATGGTGATTGCCTGGCGGATCCTCAGCCGCCGGCTGCATGGTCTCGATGGTTACTTCATCAGCCGATCCCTCGTGCGGATGCACGCGGCCGCCGTGCCGGCCGCGCTGCTGGCAGTTGTCGCGGGGATCCTGACGGGCAATGCCTTCGTGGTTGTCGTCGTCGGTGGCGGCCTGGCGGGCGGCATGTACCTGCTGTTTGCCAGAGCCTTGCGCGTCGACGAGCTGACCGGTCTCATCCAGACGGTGCGGGCACGGCTGGGGCGCTGACCAGGTCTGGCACCCGCCGGCCGCCTCGCCGCCACGTGAACGCGATGGCTCAGGCCGGTAACGGTTTGCAGCCACATGGATACAGGCCAACCGCCGAGCGGCGGAGCGGCCTAGCATAGAGGCAGCACCGTTGTCTCGTCTGCATCGTCGTGCCTGAGACTGCTGCCCACCTACGGCATGCGAGGGGAGGTCCGAGGGCTCCCGCGCCTTTGCCCGTAACCATGAGCACCTACACCTCTGACCCAGGCACCAGGCTCGGCGGCCGGTACCGTCTGGAAGATCGTCTCGCAGCAACCGGCGGCTGGTCAGCCTGGAAGGCGATCGACGAGATCCTTGCCCGGCCGGTGAGTGTCATTACCTTCGCCGCGGGATTCCCGCGCCTCGAGCAGGTAGTCACCGCGGCGAGGGCAGCGAGTCGGCTGACTGACACACGACTCACGCAGGTATTCGACGTCGAGGACAGCTGGGATCACGGCTACATCGTGCTCGAGTGGCCGTTCGGTGACACCCTGGGCGACCTCGTGGCCGAGGGCTCGATCGATCCGACCGCGGCAGCCCGGATCGTAGCTGAAGCGGCAGCTGCCATATCCGGGGCGCACGCCGCAGGCCTCGCCCACCTGTGCCTGCGGCCCGATGCCATCCGGTGGACGGCGGGCGGCGGGGTGAAGGTAACCGGGCTCGGCATCGACGCCGCGCTGGCTGGCGTGGCTTCCGACGACCCGGAGCTTGCCGACACCCGAGGGCTCGGCCAGCTGCTGTACGCGGCGCTGACCGGGTTCTGGCCGGGACCGGACTCACCGGAGTTGCCGCCGGCCCCGCAGCCGGGCGGGGTGCTCCCCCGGCCGGGCCAGCTCCGGGCGGGCCTGCCTGCCACCCTCGACGAGATCGCCTGGCGCGCGCTTGCCACGCCGGGACTGGATCCGCAGGCTGGCTACCAATCGCCGGCCGAGCTCGCGACCGCGCTGTCGGCCGCCATTCCGCCACTGCAGGTGCCAGCCGTGCCCATGCGGCGCGAGGACCGCAACACCGACCGTACCCAGACGAGTTGGCGTCAGCCTCCCACGTGGAACGACTACAGCCAGCCCCAGCCTGCCCGTTCCATGCCCGAATGGCAGGGTCGGCCTCGCAGGCCGGGCAGGACACTCGCTGTCAGCCTCATCGTCGTGGTCGCCGTTGCCGGCGCGAGCGCCGGGGCCCTGCGCCTGTTCCACAAGCCGGCCACTCCCGCCGCGACCGGCAATTCCCCGGCCGCGAGATCAAGCCCCGGGCACGGAGCGACCGTCATCAAGCCGTTGTCGGCCCACGGATTCGACGCGCTCGCTAAACCCGGCCAGGATTCGGGCAACGAGAACGACGCCGACGCGGAGAACGTGCTCGATGGCAATCCGGCCGGCTGGAGCACCCAGGAGTACATCGGACACAGCAGCGGCTTTTCGCCGACGTTCGGGAATACCAAGGCCGGCACCGGCCTCATCCTCGACCTCGGCAGGCCGGTCCGGGTCTCGTCGGTGACGGTGAGGTTCGGCAGCGAGCTAGGCGCCAACGTGCAAATCAAGGCGGGCAGTTCCAACACCCTGAGCGAGGCGAACGTTAACTCCATGACGACGCTCGCCAGCGCCAACGGCATATCCGGGACCTACACATTCACGGTGCGAGATCCCGTTGCCGAGCGCTACCTCGTCATCTGGTTCACCAAGCTGCCGCCGCTCGCCAAGGACCCCACCAAGAACGCAGCGCAGATCTACAGGGTCGAGGTCAAGGCCGCGTCGTAGACCGGATGTGACCGTCGTCACGACTGGCCTGCGCCCGTTTGCGATCATGAGGTGATCAGTAAGGGAAGGTGCCCGCGGATCGCTCGCCGGGTATTTCCTGCGCAGAGCTCTGACGGGGGGAGGACGCGACGGATTCGCACGATCAGCAGCCCGATCGCTCGGTCCTGCCTCAGCAGCGCGGGCCAGCCACTTCTGACGAGGGTCCGTCGGATGCCGAACTCCTGCAGCGACACGTGGCGGGCGACCCCGACGCGTTCGGTGAGCTGTTCCAGCGGCACCGAGATCGACTCTGGGCGGTGGCGATCCGGACCCTCGGCGATCCGGAGGAGGCGGCCGATGCGCTGCAGGACGCCATGATCGCCGCCTTCCGCCGGGCTGACAGCTTCCGCGGTGACTCTGCCGTCACGACCTGGCTGCACCGGATCGTGGTCAATGCGGCCCTGGACAGGATGCGACGCCGGTCAGCACGTCCGACGACCGCCGGGCAGGACGAGGAGGTTCTGGACGCCCTTGCGACGAGCGGCCGCCCGCTGTCGGACCCGTCGGGCACCACGGATACCTCGCTCGATGTCCAGGCAGCGCTCCGTACCCTGGTGCCTGATCAACGGGCCGCGCTGGTCCTTGTCGACATGCTCGGCTATTCCGTGGCCGACGCGGCGGGCGTCCTCGGCGTTTCCGAGGGAACGGTCAAGAGCCGCGCGGCACGCGGCCGGGCTAAGCTGCTACCCCGCCTGGCGCACCTGAGCCCCGGTGCGGTCCCGCCGCAGGATCGCCGGAACCATTCGGCCAGCGGGCGCGTCCTACCTGCACGGGATGGGGGTGAAGACTCGTGATCGGACACGACAGGCACGCCACCACCGACCAGCTGGCCAGCCTTACCACCGGGGCCCTGCGGCCCCGTAAGGCCGCGAGGATCTCCGTCCACGTGACGCGATGCGACCGGTGCACGCAGGTTGTCCGCCAGCTGGACAAGGTGCCAGCCATCCTGACGAGTGCCCAGTACCCGCCGATGCCGGCCGGCGTGTCGATCCAGATAGAAGCAGCGCTCCGGGTCGAGGCCACGCAGCGGCTGTCTGCGATGCCAGCCACGGAAGGCGGCCGCGGTGACCTGCCAGCCCGCCACAGCAGGCGCGCCCCTCGGCTTAGCTGGCACCTGCCGGGATTGTCAGTTCCGGCGACTCGGCTGGTCGCCGCTGGCGGCGCGCTGGTCATCGCGGCCGCAGGCAGCTACGAAATCGTCAATCATGTGCACAGCGGCGTCTCCACCGTCCCGTCCCAGGGATCGGTCGCGGCGCCCGCTAACGTCCAGCAGATGAGTCTCGGGCCGGACGTCACCTATGGCCGCCCGGGCGCACTGCATACCATTCATGCGGTTGAGTCGAGCGCTAATTTCCTTCCTGCCAAGCTGACTACCCAGGTCTCCGACGCCGTTCACGCGGCTCAGGCGCGACGAGTCTCGACCAGCCAGCCGACCGTGAGCAATCCGGGAGTGTCGCGGGCACAGAGCAGTACCTCGGCCGGCTCGGCCACACCGAGCTCGAGCATCGCGAGCCGCCTCGCCAGCTGCATTGACCTCATCGCTCCGGGACGTGTGGTCCTTCTGGTCGATCTCGCCCGGTACAACGACAAGCCCGCCACCATCATCGTGATCGCTGCGCTCGCGCCTAGCCCAGCCGAGGCATGGGTCGTCGGCTCCGCCTGTTCCGGGTCCAGTAAGGACGTCCTTGGCCACGCCATACTCAGCCACATCTAGCACCGGCCTCAGCCGGACCCGTCTGCCGTGCAGAGCCTGGCTGCGGCCAGGGAATCTCACGACGGACCGTGTGGTTATGCGGGTGCACCCGTTACACACCGGCCTGGAGAGGGACTAACAGTGGTGAGCGAGCCACGAGATGTGATCATCATCGGCTCTGGGCCAGCCGGTTACACCGCCGCGCTCTACGCTGCGCGGGCAAGACTCCAGCCGCTGGTCTTTGAAGGGTCAGTGACGGCCGGCGGGGCACTCATGAACACCACCGACGTGGAAAACTTCCCCGGCTTCCCGGACGGGATCATTGGCCCGGACCTGATGGACCACCTCCGCAAGCAGGCCGAGCGGTTCGGCGCCGAGCTCGTTCCGGATGATGTCACTGAGGTCGATCTGAAGGCGACGCCGAAGGTCGTCAAGGTTGACGAGCACACCTATCTGGCCAGGACGGTCATCATCGCGACTGGCTCCGGCTACCGTGAGCTGGGCGTGCCGGGCGAGAAGCTGCTGTCCGGCCACGGCGTTTCCTGGTGTGCGACCTGTGACGGCTTCTTCTTCCGTGAGCAGGACATCGCGGTCATCGGCGGCGGTGACTCCGCGATGGAGGAAGCGACCTTCCTGACCCGGTTCGCCCGGAGCGTCACGATTGTGCACCGCCGTGACACGCTGCGCGCCTCGAAGATCATGCAGGACCGCGCGCTGGCGAACGAGAAAATCCGTTTCGCCTGGGACAGCGAGGTGGCCGGGATCCTGGGCGAGGACCGGGTCGCTGGGCTTCGGCTGCGCAACGTGAAGACGGGTGAAGAGAGCACGCTGCCTGTGACCGGGGTGTTCGTCGCGATCGGTCATGATCCGCGCAGCGAGCTGTTCACCGAACAGCTTACCGCCGATTCCGAAGGTTACCTGCAGGTGCAACATCCGTCGTCACGGACGGAAATCGAGGGTGTGTTCGCGTGTGGTGACGTCGTTGACCGAACCTACCGGCAGGCAGTAACGGCAGCAGGAACCGGCTGTGTCGCGGCGATCGACGCCGAGCGGTGGCTGGCGGAGCACGAGCAGTGACCGGAGTGACCAGATCGGCTGCCGGGAAGGTCAGCAGCGGCCGGATTTTCGCAGCAGGCACAACAACCCCGCCCACGTCGGCGGGTAGCAGCATGACTGGCCCGGCGCAGGGCCGGGGAACATACCCGCGAGTTGGAAGGAAGTCCTAGAAGTGGGCACAACCAAGGCAGTAACCGACGCGACCTTCGAGGCCGAGGTGCTCAAGGCCGGTAAGCCGGTGCTGGTGGACTACTGGGCTGAGTGGTGCGGTCCGTGCCGCCAGGTCTCCCCGGTGCTCGAGGAGATCGCGGCTGAGCACGCGGAGAAGATCGATATCGTCAAGCTCAACGTCGACCAGAACCCAGTCGTCACCCAGCGGTACGGGATCCTCAACATTCCGACCATGAGCGTCTTCAAGGACGGCCAGGTCGTCAAGCAGATCGTCGGTGCCAAGCCGAAGTCGGCCCTGCTCCGGGAGTTGGCCGACTTCATCTGAACCGGATTGCGACCGGCGGTCTACAGGACCGGTCGGGCCGGGCTTGCCTTGAGCTGGGCCCGGCCCGACGCGCGTCAGGCTCACCACGGAGCAGGCGCTTACGCCAGCCTTAGCGGACGCTCGGGCTGCATCGAGCCAAGCAGGCGTTCGAGGGCAACCTCCACGTCCTCGCGCCATGACAGGGCGGTCTTGAGTTCGAGCCGGAGCCGCGGGTAGCGGGCATGGGGCCGGATCGTCTTGAAGCCGACGGCCAGGAGGAAGTCCACCGGGACGACACAGGCCGTCTGAGTCCACTTCGCATCGCCGAATGCCTCGATCGCCTTGATTCCGCGGCGCGTCAGATCCTTTGCCAGACCCTGAACCAGCATGCGGCCGAGGCCGCCGCCAGCGAATTCTGCGGTGATGTGGGCCGTCATCAGCAGTACCGCGTCAGCGCTAACCGGACTCGTCGGGAAGGCCGCGGCCCGCGGGGTGTAACTCGGCGGTGCGTAGAGGAGAAAGCCAGCCGGAATGCTGTCGACGTATGCGATCTTCCCGCAGCTCCCCCACTCCAGCAGCACGCTGGAGATCCACGCTTCCTTCTCCAGTGCCGGGTCGCCCACTTCGAGGGCGCGGGCCTGACTAACCGGATCCAGCTCCCAGAAGACGCAGCGCCTGCACCGGGGCGGCAGGTCGTCCAGGTTGTCGAGCGTGATGCTTGCGAGTCGGCGCGACACGATGATTCCTTGTGGTCAACAGCCAATGCGGCCCGGCCAGCCCGAGGGCCTGCCGCCAGGCGACGGAACTGACGGCCAGTTGCCGCCTTGCCGACGCTGGGCCTCATCGTACCCGGGACCGCGCGGGCCGACCCTTTTCGATCGGCCGATCTTGGCCATTGTTTCGTCAACAATCGCACAGATCACCTTACGGCGCATCGGCGGCATTCCTGGTGTCGGTTCAGTCGTCCGGGATGGCGCGTGGCCCGGTGCGACACGTTTCACGTGAAACAGCCCGCCGACCGGCAAGGCGGTGAGCTCCCTCTCTAGGCTCCGGCGTCGGCGGCCGCGCGCTTGATGGCCGCTACCAGCCTCGCGACTTCCTCGGCGGTCGTGTCGAATGCTGTCATCCAGCGCAGCACGCACCGCTCGCCGTCCGCCGACTGCGACCACACTTCGATGCTCCATTCCCGGAGCAGCCGGCCGGCGACGTCGCAGCTCACCTCTGTGAACACTCCGTTGGACTGAACGGGGTAGGCTACCCGGACTCCGGCTACGCCGGCCAGGGCGGTCCCGAGGCGGCCAGCCATGGCGTTGGCGTGCTGCGCGGTCGTGATCCAGCGATCTCCCTCCAGCAGAGCATCCACCTGCGCCGCGAGGAATCGCATCTTCGAGGCAAGCTGCAAGAGCTGCTTGCGGTGGTACGCCGCGCCAACGTCCAGTCCCTCCGTCATCACCAGGACGGCCTCCACGCCCAGCGCGCCGTTCTTGGTACCCCCGAAGCTCAGCACGTCGGCGCACGCCGCGATGTCAGCCAGCGAGCAGCCCAGGTGCGCGGCCGCGTTCGCGACCCGCGCTCCGTCCAGGTAGATCAAAAGACCGTGGGCACGGCCGAAGTCACGCAGCCGTTGCAGCTCGGCCAGCGAGTAGCACGTGCCAAGCTCAGTCGCCTGCGCGATCTGCAGGACCCTTGGCTGGGCGCGATGCTCGTCGCCCCCTCCCGACAGGCGTCCGGCCACCAGGTCCGGTGTCAGCTTGCCGTCGGAAGCAGGCACGGCGAGCAGCTTGCTGCCCAGAACGCGCTCTGGTGCTCCGCACTCGTCGACGTTGAGATGAGACGACTCGGCACAGATGACGGCCTCGTAAGGGCGCAGCAGCAGGCTCAGGGCGAGGACGTTAGCTCCTGTCCCGTTGAAGACCAGGTAGCCGCTGCGGGCTCCCGCTGCCGCACAGAGCCGCCCTACCGCGGCCCGGGTCAGCGCATCGTCGCCATAGGCGACCGCATCCCCGGAGTTCGCCGCCGTGATGGCGGCCAGCACCGCCGGGTGAATACCAGCATGGTTATCGCTGCCGAATGTCCGGCCCGTCATTGTTGTCACGACTGGCTGGCGGAGGGCAACGGCCGTTCCGCTCGGTGCGCCGGGCTGGAGCCCGGCGCCATCGCGCGCACGATCCGCTCGAGGTCATCGAGCGTCGCGAATTCGACCACGATCTTGCCCTTGCGCTGCCCGAGCTCGACCTTGACCCTGGTCTCCAGCGCATCTGACAGCCGGTCAGCCAGATCTTTCAGTGCGGGTGCGACGGGCCCTTTCGCCCCTGGCTCGCGGCTCTTCTGAGCAGGCCTGGCGCCAAGCGCGACGATCTCCTCCACCGCGCGCACGGACAGCCCTTCCGCGACGATCCGCCGGGCGAGTTCGTCCTGCGCGACCGGATCCTCCACCGAGAGCAGCGCACGAGCGTGTCCTGCGCTCAGGACGCCTGCCGCGACGCGTTTTTGCACGGTCGGCGGCAGGCTCAGAAGCCTGATCGTGTTGGAGATGTGCGGTCGCGACCTGCCGAGACGCCGAGCTAGTTCCTCGTGCGTCACCGAGAAATCGTCCAGCAGCTGCTGGTAGGCCGCTGCTTCCTCGAGCGGGTTGAGCTGCTCTCGGTGCAGGTTCTCGATCAGCGCGTTCCTGAGCAGCTCGTCGTCGGACGTCTCCCTGACGATTGCCGGAATCACCTCGACCCCGGCGAGCTGGCACGCTCGCCACCGGCGCTCACCCATGATGAGCTCGAACCGCCCGTGTCTGGCCTGCCGCACGACCACCGGCTGCAAGAGGCCGACGATCTCGATGGACGCCGCCAGCTCCGCCATTGAGTCCTCATCGAACACCTGCCGTGGCTGCCGGGGGTTCGCCACGATGGCGTCGACCGGGATCTCGTCGAGGTAGGCGCCCGAGATCGGCACCGCCATCCCGGCGGCCGCTGCCTGATTCCCGCCGGCCGGCAGCGGCGAGATCGGGCCCGTCGGGATCAGCGCGCCCAGGCCCTTGCCGAGCCCGCGCTTAGGTTGCGGCATCGTGATACCTCTCGCCATCGGGGCAGCCAGGCATCGGGCCTCCGGGCGCTTGATTCCTGGCTGCTAGTCGTCCGCTGCTCATCCTGCCAGCAACAGCACTCGGCGCCCACGCCAACGCCGAGCCTGCAAGGTATGGCCGACCCAAGGTGACCGCCTCGCGCTCCCGGGCTCCTCGCTACGCCGGAAGGCCGGCGCTGCGCCTCGCGAGCTCCCTGGCCGCTTCGAGGTAAGCCTGCGCCCCGGAAGACCCGGGGTCATGCGTCATGACCGTCAGCCCTTGACTGGGCGCTTCTGACACCCGGACGCTGCGCGGGATCACCGAGTCCAGTACGACCGAGGCGAAATGCTCCCGTACGTCGTTGACCACGTCGGCAGCAAGACGCGTCCGCCCGTCGTACATCGTCAGCAGGATCGTGGTCACCGACAAGGCCGGGTTCAGGTGGCTTCGCACGAGTTCAATTGTGTTCAGCAATTGCTGCAGCCCTTCCAGCGCGTAAAACTCGCACTGGATCGGGATCAGGACCTCGGGCGCAGCCACCAGCGCATTGACCGTGAGCAGGCCGAGCGACGGCGGACAGTCGATGAAGATGTAGTCCAGGTTCGAAGCGTCAAAGGCTGCGAGCGCGCGGGCGAGCCGTGACTCGCGTGCCACCAGCGGTACCAGTTCAATTTCTGCGCCCGCCAGGTCAATGGCCGCTGGAGCGCAATACAGATGCGCGAAACCGGCTACCGGCCGGATGACCGCGCCGAGGGGCTGTTCCTCGACGAGCGCATGGTAGATGGACGTGATCCCCGAGTGGTGCTCGATGCCGAGGGCGGTGGATGCGTTTCCCTGCGGGTCAAGGTCCACCACAAGCACTCGGGATCCGTGCATGGCCAGAGCTGCGGCGAGGTTCACCGCGGTGGTGGTCTTGCCGACACCGCCCTTCTGGTTCGCGATCGTGATGATCCGGCAGGACGACGGCCGCTGCCAGTTCTCACCGCCTGACCGCGCCACTACCGCCGCACGCGCTGCTCTCGCGATGGGAGTGTCGGCCGAAGCCGGATAGCTCACCGGAACCTCTCTCTCGGCCGCAATCACGTCTCCGGGTCCGGTTTCACGTGAAACCCCCGAGAGGGCCTGCCGGACGCGCTCCTGCGCCGCACCGCCCTTTCCGTCCCCGTCAGCGACGGCGTCGTCCGCGGTCCCTGAGCCTAGGCCACCAGGCGTCCGCCCGGCGGCCGGACCAGTAATCTCGTGCGCAGCTGGCCAGCGCAGGCCGCGCGCTTCCGGCCCGCTAGGTAATGATGATGGCTGACGGCCCTGAGGATCCGGCACCGCGCGCGGTCGCAGGCGCCGAAGCGCCCGCTCTGGCCAGCCAGGGCCTTGCGTCGAACTCGTCATAGCGCAGCTTCTCCTTGACGAGGCGCGCCTTCCGGCGGCTCAGCAATTCCCAGCATCCCGGTCAGCCTGGCAATCCCGTATCAGCCGCTGTGCCATCCAAGCACAACCGGGCCGCTCCGGCCCCCGTCGACGCTGGCGGCGTCCTGTCTACCCGCCGACGCGGCGGCTACTCGCCCGCCGGTCCGGCCGCCTTCCCCGGTGAGCTGGCACCGTGAACGTCACCAGGGTCGCCGACACTGTGCCGTCCGGGCTCCTGGCGACTTCCACGCGGGCGTCGGTGACTCCGAGCCGCGCGAGCGATGGCCGCGCCCGGGCGAGTTCCGCGGGTGCCGACGCGCCCTTCATCGCCAGGACCCGCCCGCCAGTGCGCGCCAGTCCCGCGCTCAGGCCCGCGAGTCTGTCCAGCGGAGCCACCGCGCGCGACGTCACCACGTCCGCGGCCAGCTTCCCTGCCAGTTCCTCGGCGCGACCACGCAGCACCTCCGCGTTCCGCAGGCCAAGCTCCGCCACGCATTCCTCCAGGAATTCCACCCGCCGTGCCATGGGTTCCAGAAGCGTCACGCGGGCGTGCGGCAGCAGCATCGCGAGCACGATCCCAGGCAGTCCAGCACCGGAGCCGAGGTCCACAAGTGAGCAGCGCGCCGGGATCAGCCGGCTGGTGACCCCGCAGTTCAGCAGGTGCCGGTCCCAGATCCGGGCGGCCTCCGCGGGCCCCACGATGCCGCGCTCCGTGCCAACCTCTGTCAGCAGTCGCGCATAGGCCTGCGCCTGCGCCAGTGCCGTGCCGAACATCGCGGCCGCCTGCGCCTCTGGCTGCGGTGGCGGCTCCCCGCCAGCGTCAGCCTGTCGCGTCGCCGCCCGCCCGGCGGGACGACCTTCAGACTCGGTAGGCACCGCCGGCGTCAGCCGACCGGCAGCACCACGACGCGGCGCTCCGGCTCCTCACCCTCCGACTCACTGCGCAAGCCGGCCGCCGCCACCGCGTCGTGCACGACCTTTCGCTCAAACGGATTCATCGGCCAGAGTTTCTTGGGCTGCCCGGTTCGCCGGACTTCCTCTGCGGCGTCCTGCCCGGCCTCCGCCAGCTCCGCCCGACGACGCTGCCGGTAGCCGCCGACGTCCAGCATCATCCTGGTCCGGTTCCCGGTCTTCTGATGGACTGCGAGCCTTGTCAGCTCTTGCAGCGCCTCCAGTACCTCACCGCGCCGGCCGATTAGCTCACTGAGCGTCGCCCCCACGACCTGGACGACCGCCCGGTCGCCTTCCACGTCCATGTCGATATCGCCATCGAGATCGGCGACATCCAGCAGGCCCTCGATGTAGTCGGCGGCCACCTCGCCTTCGAGCTCGAGGTCGGCGACGCTCAGCCGCGGCTGCGCGTCGGCGCGCTCGTCCGGCTCAGCGGCATCAGCTTCGCCCTCGTCCGTCAGATCGCCGCCGGGCTCTTCGTCGAATTCCGGCCCGCCGTCCTCTGCCGACATCGACGCGATCATGGTGCTGCCGTCGTCGTCTGCACCTGCACCCTGGGTTGCCGCGTCGTCTTGCTGGCTCATGCCAGGATCCTCCTCGAACCATTCCTCGGACTGATGACCCCGATCACCACCGCGCACCCAGGCGACCGGATGCGCTTTACCGAGCGGTCAGCGCTTGCCCGAGCGCTTGCTGCGCGACT
The DNA here is from genome assembly GCA_963718765.1 of uncultured Actinomycetota bacterium. Taxonomy (GTDB): domain Bacteria; phylum Actinomycetota; class Actinomycetes; order Streptosporangiales; family Streptosporangiaceae; genus JAJYUU01. Next base: position 133,350 of record CAVQZV010000006.1, on the reverse strand, counting down.
GCCGCTGCGTCTGGCGTCTCACGAGCTTAACGTCGGGCAATTCATCCTGCGGCTCGGGTTCCGGTTCAGCCCGGCCGCGGCCGAGCCGCCGGAGCACACTGGATGCTGAAGCCGACCCCCCGGCCCCGTTTGATGCGGCGCCGTTTGCTCCAGGCCGCTGCGGACGCACCTGTGCCGCGCCTCCGCGCAGCCCCGTTCCCTTGCCAGACGCGGTCGCCTTCGCGCCGCCAGCGCGACCCGTCGTCTTTGCGGAGCCACCGGTCAGCGACCTGGCTGACGCCGGAGCGGCAGTGGCAGCGGCAGTACCGTCGGCAGCCGGCGGCGTGTACGGGTAGCGGAGGCCGAGGATGTACTGCTGGCCCATCGTCCACACGTTGGTCGTCACCCAGTACAGGACAAGTCCGAACTGCCAGTACAAACCGGTCAGAGCGAAGAACGGCATGATGTACGTCATGTACTTCTGCGACGCCGCCATTGGGTTGTCCGGGGTCGCCGCGGGCATCATGCCGCGCTTCTGGCTCTGCCGGATCGTGAAGAACGTCGTCGCCATGCTGATGATCACGAAGAACAGGATCACGAGCTTGGCGTGCAGCGGAACGTGGGTGGTTCCGGTGAACAGCACCTTGTCGGCGATCGAGGCGCCAAGGATCTTCGCCTGCTGGCCAGCCTGCACCATCGCGACGGGCAGCCCGTACTTCGGCGTACCGCCGCTGTACTCGGCGATCGCCCGCAGCACACTGAACAGCGAGAAGAACAACGGCAACTGCAAGACGAACGGCAGGCACCCCATCAGCGGGTTGACCCCCGCCTCCTGGTAGAGCTTCATCGTTTCCTGATTGAGCGTCTGCCGGTCGTCCTTGTACTTCTTGCGTAGCGCTGACATCTGCGGCTGCAGGGAAGACATAGCCCGCGTCGTGTGCATCTGCTTGATGAACAACGGAACCATGATCAGCCGCATGAGCACGACCAGGATCACGATCGAGAAGAACCAGGTCCAGCCGCTCGTGGCCCCGAAGGCAGGCTTCATCAGGTCATAGATATGCGTGAATACCCAGCCGACTGCCTCATAGAGGTAATTCAGTGGATTCACGTGCTAGCTCCCTTGTGCTCTGGTCGTGACGCCCGCGCTGCTGACGTCGGTCGCCGCCACGGTGGCGACTTCCTGCTCCCGGTCCCGGCCAGGAACCGGATCCAGGCCGCCGGGATGGAACGGATGACAGCGGCTCAGCCGGCGCACGGCCAGCCAGGAGCCCCGCAGCGCACCGTGCACCTGCACTGCCTCCAGTGCGTACGCGCTGCAAGACGGGTAAAACCTGCACCTGGGTCCCAGCAGCGGGCTGACGAACCGCCGGTAACCGGTCAGCAGCACAATCAGCAGCCAGGCAGCTGCTGACCCCGGACGGGTCTGCTGGCCTGCCCTGACGGTCACCGGCACGTCACCCACCTTGCCGCCTCAGCAATACTCCGATGACCAGGCCGACATCGGCGGCGAGATCTGCCTGGCTTGCTCCGGCCGCACTCGGTGCAGCACGCAACACCAGCAGGCTACCCCCCGGCAGCGACCCCAGATACCCACGCATCAGGTGCCGCAGCCGACGGCGCACCTGGTTCCGCGCTACCGCCGAGCCGACCTTTTTACTCACTACGAAACCAACGACTGGCGACCGGGGATCGTCCCGCCGGACCAGCAGGTTGCCCGACACCAGCGGCCGGCCCGCCCGGCTGCCGGTGCGCATCGCGGCCGCGAAATCCGCACCCCGTCGCATCCGGGCTCCGGACGGCAGCATGACGACACCCGCCTCCGCTAGTCAGACGCTGACGCGCTCGCGACCCTTCCGGCGTCGCGCCGCCAGAATGGCGCGGCCCGCCCGGGTACGCATACGGAGCCGGAAGCCATGCGTCTTGGCCCGGCGGCGGTTGTTCGGCTGGAAGGTGCGCTTACTCACGGGGTCTCCAGGTGCGGCAAGTCTGTCGTCAACGCGGTCGCAATCAACGGATCACATCACTACTCAGCCCGCGCCCACCCGGTCTAAGATCAGCCCAGTCGGTCGTCGGCATCCGTTACTACCAACAACAGCCGACACGGGAGTTCATCCGCTGAACGGGGATCGTCCACATGACCGGCCCACCTGCGTCAGGCCGTAGTCCAACTGCACCGGGGTAGCCGGATGATTCCACGGTACGCGCAGGCCTTCCGGCCGGTCAAACCAGGTTACGGACGCCTAACCTGCGGACCTGTCGTCAACCGGAGGGAGAGCTGTCTACTCCAGTGCCGGAGTGCGCAGTTTCCCGAACGAAGCGCGAACGCCAGTCCTAGGCTGTGGATAGTGCGGCCTGGGTCCTGCGGCCTGTAACGCACAGCTTGCACACGCTGTGGAAAAAGCTGTTGATCACAATGTGGGGGGCTCGGGGTGACCGGCCAATGAGCGACGACGACCTCGCGGACGTATGGGCCCGCTCGCTGGCCGACCTTGCGGATATGCACATCGAGCCGCACCAGCGAGCCTGGCTTCAGCTCACCAGGCCGCTCGGCCTGGTCGGCAACACTGCGCTGATCGCCGCCCCCAACGACTTCGTCAAGGAGCAGCTCGAGACGCGCCTGCGTGCGCTCATTACCAACGCCCTGTCCAGGGAGCTAGCGCGCAGCATCCAGCTCGCCGTCACGGTCGACTCGGCCGCGACAGCAGAACTCGGCCACCCCGGCCGCCACCGCGCCGCGACCGGCCAGCTCGACGACGACGACACCGGCCCGATGCCGGTGATTCGCGCCGACGGACTCGCCGACGACCGCGGCCACCTCAGGCATCCGGCCCTCAGCCAGCCGCCGGGCCAGCGGCCGGTGACCCCCGGCCCGACCTCGCGGGCCCGGGGCTGCGACCCGAACGCAGCCCGTTCCCTGCTGGCACGGCTCCGTCGGCCGACGGTTTCGCTGGCGCGCATCCCGCCACCCTCGGGCCCGCGTCCGGGCCAGCCAACGGGTCGGCGCACACCCGGCCCGGCAATGGCGCCATGCCGCCGGCCGTCAACGGAATGCCCCCGGTCCGCCACGCCGGCGCGCCCGCCGGCCAGCCGCGGCCCGGCCTCACGAGGCTCAATCCGAAGTACACCTTCGAGACCTTCGTCATCGGATCCAGCAACCGGTTCGCGCACGCCGCCGCGGTCGCCGTCGCGGAGGCCCCGGCGAAGGCCTATAACCCGCTGTTCATCTACGGAGACTCCGGCCTCGGCAAGACGCACCTGCTGCATGCGATCGGCCACTACGCACAGAACCTCTACCAGGGGCTCAAGGTCAGGTACGTGAGCTCGGAAGAGTTCACCAATGACTTCATCAACATGATCAGGGACGGCAAGCAGGAAGGCTTCCGCCGCCGGTACCGAGATGTCGACGTGCTGCTCGTGGACGACATTCAGTTCCTGGAGAACAAGGAAGGCACCCAGGAGGAGTTTTTCCACACCTTCAATACGCTCCACAACGCGAGCAAGCAGATCGTGATCTCGTCGGACCGGGCGCCCAGGCGGCTGGTCACGCTCGAGGACCGGTTGCGCAGCCGGTTCGAAGGGGGCCTGCAGACCGACGTCCAGCCGCCCGAGCTGGAGACCCGCATCGCGATCCTGCGCAAGAAGGCTGACCAGGACAAGCTCAACGCGCCCGCCGAGGCGCTCGAGTACATCGCCTCCCGGATCTCCACCAACATCCGCGAGCTCGAGGGAGCACTCATCCGGGTGACCGCGTTCGCCAGCCTCAACCGCCAGTCGGTCGATCTGCAGCTCGCGGAGTTCGTGCTCAAGGACCTGATCGTGGAGACGCACGGGCCGGAGATCAACGCCGCCACGATCATGGGACAGACGGCGTCCTACTTCGGACTGTCGATCGACGACCTGTGCGGCAGCTCCCGGTCGCGGGTGCTCGTCACGGCGCGACAGATCGCCATGTACCTGTGCCGCGAGCTCACCGACATGTCCCTGCCGAAGATCGGCCAGCAGTTCGGCGGCCGCGATCACACCACCGTCATGCACGCCGAACGCAAGATCCGGTCCCTGATGGCCGAGCGGCGCGCCATCTATAACCAGGTGACCGAGCTCACCAACCGGATCAAGCAGCAAGCCCTTTCCGGGTGACCGGACGTGATCTGGCACGCAAACTTCGCGCTGCACGCAATGTACGCACACAGGCTGTGGACAACTCTGTGGATGAGCATGGGATACGCAGAGGAAAACCGCAGTTAACCGGAGGGTAACGGGGTGGTAACACAACGGCGGCCATCAGTCGCCCCCAGCCCCACGGGCCGGTGCCCCCGGGTCGGCCACATGCACTGTGGACGCCCGCGGGGCTCCCTGCCTGCGGCAACGCTGGTTATCCCCGGGATCCACCGGCCCTACGACGACTACCACTCTTACTTAGTAACGGATCTCAACCCTTAAAAGGAGGGCGACAGGTGAAGATCGTCCTAGAGCGCGACGTCCTGGCCGACGCGGTGGCCTGGACCGCGCGCGCCCTGCCTGCCCGGCCCACTGTCCCGGTACTGGCGGGCATCCGCCTCGAGGCGGCCGCGGACCTGGTGCTGTCGAGCTTCGACTACGACGTCTCGGCGCAGGCCACGGTCCCGGTGACGGCGGAGGAGCCGGGCAGCGCACTGGTATCCGGGCGGCTGCTCGCCGAGATCAGCCGCAGCCTCCCGGCCAAGCCGGTGCGCATCGTCGCCGGCGAGGGCCGCGCTGTGCTCACCTGCGGCAGTTCAACGTTCACGCTGCTGACCATGCCGGAAGAGGAGTACCCGGCTCTGCCAGAGATGCCGCCGGCCGCGGGCACCATCGGCAGCGACGCTTTCGCTACCGCGGTGGCTCAGTCGGCGGCGGCGGCCGGGCGCGACGACACCCTGCCCGCACTGACCGGCGTCCGGATCGAGATCGACGGTGAGACGCTAACCATGGTGTCGACCGACCGGTACCGGCTGGCAGTTCGCGAGCTGCGGTGGGTGCCGGCCCGGCCTGATCTGCGTGCCGCGGTGCTGGTCCCGGCCAGGGCGCTGACGGAAACCGCGCGGTCGCTGACCAACAGCGCTCAGGTGTCGATCGCGCTCGCGCTGCCGGACGCCGATGGCAACACGGGTGACGGCATGATCGGGTTCGAAGGGGCTGGCCGGCGGACCACGACCCGGCTGCTGTCCGGCGAGTTTCCGCGCACCCAGGCACTGCTGCCGAAGACGGAGAACGCTGCCGCGCAACTGCCGGTGAGCCTGCTGGCGGAGTCGGTCCGGCGAGTCGCGCTCGTGGCCGAGCGCAACACGCCGGTGCGGCTGTCGTTCAGCGCTGGCCAGCTCGTGCTGGAAGCGGGCACCGGGGACGAGGCGCAGGCTGAGGAGGTCATCGAGGCCGAGTTCACCGGCGACGACCTGTCCATCGCGTTCAATCCGCAGTACCTGCTCGATGGCCTCACGGCGATCGACTCCGACACAGTGCGGATCTCCTTCACCGAGGCTGGTAAGCCGGCGCTGCTGACCGGCAAGCCGGGTCCTGACGGGACACCGGAGTTCCGGTACCTGCTGATGCCGATCCGTCTCGGCTAGCGGCCATTGCGTGTGATCGCGGAGACTTGGCGTCGGTGGGAGACGCGGACTCCCCGCGATCATGGAACTAGGGTCGTGCCGTGCACCTGTCGAGGTTGTCGCTGACCGACTACCGCAACTACGCCGCAGCCGACGTGGCACTGGAGCCTGGTGCCACGACGTTCCTCGGCGCTAACGGGCAGGGCAAGACCAACCTGCTGGAAGCGGCGGCTTACCTGGCGACGTTCGGCAGCCACCGGGTGGCGACCGACGCCCCGCTGATCCGGCAGGGGGCGGTGCAGGCGATCGTGCGCGGCGTTGTCGCCTCGGCCGGGCGGGACAGTCTGCTTGAGCTTGAGATCAATCCGGGCCGGGCGAACCGGGTCCGGGTCAACCGGGCGCCGGCCAGGCCGCGTGACGCGCTGGGCATCCTGCGCTGCGTATTGTTCGCACCGGAAGACATCACGATGGTGAAGGGCGATCCGGATCAGCGGCGCCGTTACCTTGACGATCTGCTCGTTTCTATGCGGCCGCGGTACGCCGGCGTGCGTGCTGACTATGAGCGGGTGCTTCGCCAGCGGACTGCGCTGCTGAAATCGGCAAAGGCCCGCGGCGCGGTCCCGGCCGAGGCTCTGCAGGTCTGGGACGACCACCTGGTGAGCGCGGGCGCGACCCTGACCGCCGGCCGGCTCCGCCTGGTGGCCGCGATCAGGCCGTTCCTCGCCGCAAGCTACAGCGCGGTGTCCGGCACGGAGCGAGACACTGACCTGCGTTACCGGATGTCAGCGGCCAGCAGCGCAGACGGGCCGGCTGGCAGCCCTGCCCAGCAGGAGGCTGCCGATCCCGATCCCGATCCGGAGAAGCTCGCGCTCGCGCTGCGCGATGCGCTGGCGGCGCGGCGAAGGGCAGAGCTGGAGCGCGGCGTCTGCCTCGTCGGTCCGCACCGCGACGATCTGGAACTGCGAATCGGCGGACTCCCGGCTCGCGGCTACGCCAGCCACGGTGAGTCCTGGTCGCTCGCTCTCGCGCTCCGGCTGGCCGGTTATCAGCTGCTGCGAGGTGAGGGTGAGGATCCGGTGCTCATGCTGGATGATGTTTTCGCCGAACTGGACGCCGGCCGCCGGGACCGGCTCGCGGCGGTCGTCGCGAGTGCCGAGCAGGTCCTCGTGACTGCAGCGGTCGCCGAGGACGTGCCCGCTAGCCTTGCCGGAGCACGGTTTGGCGTCGCGAACGGGGTGATCACCGGTGCCTGACGATCCTGGCGTGGAGCAGTTGGGGCTCGCCCGGCAGGCCCTCGCGGCGGCGAGGACGGCCGCCAGGGGCCGCGGCGCGCGTGCGTCCCGGAGCGGTGGCGACTCCCCGGCCGGGGCCGCGGCTCGGGATGTCACCACGCCAGCCCGTGCGGATGCCATACCGGGACAGAGCGGACAGCCATCCGTTGCTCCCGGATTCGCCCCCTCGCGGCGGCGCGACGACCCGATGCCGCTGGCGGCGGCGATCGACGGCCTGCTCGACGCGGAGGGCTGGGCGCTCGCCGTCGCTACCGGATCGGTGTTCGGACGGTGGGCTGAGATCGTCGGCTCCGACCTGGCCATGCATACCACTCCAGAGGGTCTGTCGGACGGCGAGCTGACTATCGCCGCTGACTCGACTGCGTGGGCGACCCAGGTCCGGCTGCTGGCGGCCCAGCTCGTGCTCCGCCTCAACCGGGAACTCGGTGACGGAACGGTGCTGCGGGTGCGGGTCCATGGCCCGGCCGCGCCGGGGCGCCGGCCAGGGGAATGGCGGGTCCGCGGCGGACGCGGCCCACGTGACACGTACGGCTGAGGCTGGGTGCCTGGCCAGGTAAAATGAACAAGTGCACGAGGGTGCGTGCCAGGTGGGGGACTTATGGCGCGCTGGCCCTGGTGTTGCCCTGTTCAGAGGAGCTTTTGCCTTGTCCTATGACGCTCGTAACATCACGGTCCTCGAGGGCCTGGAAGCCGTCCGCAAGCGTCCCGGTATGTACATCGGCTCCACCGGGGAGCGCGGACTGCACCACCTGGTCTACGAGGTTGTGGACAACGCCGTGGACGAGGCGCTAGCCGGCTTCGCGGACACGATCGAGGTGACCTTGCTGGCCGATGGCGGGGTCCGCGTCTTCGACAACGGCCGCGGTATCCCGGTTGACGAGCACCCGGTGGAGAAGCGTCCCGCCGTCGAAGTCGTGCTAACGACACTGCACGCAGGCGGCAAGTTCGACAGCCAGTCGTACGCGGTTTCCGGTGGCCTGCACGGCGTCGGCGTCTCGGTCGTGAACGCTCTGTCGCGTCGGCTGGACGTGGAGATCCGCAAGGACGGCTACCTCTGGCGACAGTCGTATGAGGGTCCGGGAAATCCTGCCGGGCGGGCGGTCGGCCCCCTGCAGCGCGGTGAGGCGACGACAGAGACCGGGACGGTCGTCACGTTCTGGCCGGACCCGTCGATCTTCGAGACCACCGAGTGGTCGTTCGAGACGCTGTCGAGGCGGCTGCAGGAGATGGCGTTCCTCAACCGCGGCCTGTCCATCTCGCTGACAGACGAGCGCCCCCAGCACGCCACGGCGGACACCACGGACGACATGGCCGCGGGTGACGAGCCGACGGTGGTCTCCTACCACTACGACGGCGGTATCGCCGACTACGTCCGGTACCTCAACCGGACCAAGGAGCCGGTCCACGATACGGTCATCGACTTCGGCGACGAGGCATCCGATCTTCGTATCTCTGCGGAAGTCGCGATGCAGTGGACCGGCTCTTATTCGGAGTCGGTGCATACCTTCGTCAATACGATCAACACGGCAGAGGGCGGGACCCACGAGGAGGGCTTCCGGGCGGCTCTCACCTCCATCGTCAACCGCTACGCCCGCGATCAGAAGCTGATCAGGGACCGCGACGATAATCTGATCGGTGAGGACGTGCGCGAGGGCCTGACCGCGATCGTCCACGTCAAGATGTCCGATCCGCAGTTCGAGGGCCAGACCAAGCAGAAGCTCGGCAATACCGAGGCCAAGTCGTTCGTCCAGCGGGTGTGCAACGACCAGCTCAAGGACTGGTTCGAGCGCAACCCGGGCGAGGCCAAGGCGATCGTCCTCAAGGCAACCCAGGCTGCCCGGGCGCGGATCGCGGCCCGGCAGGCCAGGGACCTGACCCGCAAGAGCCTCATGGGCGGCTCCGGGCTGCCCGGCAAGCTCGCGGACTGCCAGTCTGGCGACCCGGCGATCTCTGAGGTCTACGTTGTTGAGGGGGACTCGGCCGGCGGCTCGGCCAAGCAGGGCCGGGACCCGCACTTCCAGGCCATCCTGCCGATCCGCGGCAAGATCCTTAACGTGGAGAAGTCCAGGATCGACCGGATCCTCAAGAACAATGAGGTCCAGTCGCTGATTACCGCCCTGGGCACCGGCATTCACGACGAGTTCGACCTGTCCAAGCTCCGTTACTACAAGATCATCCTGATGGCGGACGCCGACGTCGACGGTCAGCACATCACCACGCTGCTGCTGACGCTGCTGTTCCGGTTCATGAAGCCGCTGATCGAGGCCGGCCACGTGTACCTGGCGCAGCCGCCGCTGTACAAGATCAAGTGGGAGGGCCGCGGCGCCGAGCCGGGCTACGCCTACTCCGACCGGGAGCGCGATGCGCTGATCCAGGCGGGCATCGCCGAGGGCAGGCGCGACCCGGGCCCGCGCGACGGCGTGCAGCGGTTCAAGGGCCTCGGCGAGATGAACGCCAACGAGCTCTGGGAAACCACGATGAACCCTGCCCACCGGGTGCTACGCCAGGTCACGCTCGACGACGCGGCTCAGGCAGACGAGCTGTTCAGCGTGCTGATGGGCGAGGACGTGGAGGCCCGGCGCGCGTTCATCCAGCGCAACGCGAAGGACGTGCGGTTCCTCGATATCTAGGAACGGAACGGGCCGGCCTGGCTAGCGGCCGCGTGCTTGCTCGCGGCGCCGACCCACCCGGCTGCACGAAGCAGGCGGCATGCATGAGGGAAGGACTGCGCAGTGCCTGACGTGACTACTCCGGAGGCAGACTCCGCTGGCCACGACCGGACCGAGCCGGTCGACATCCAGGTTGAGATGCAGCGGAGCTACCTCGACTATGCGATGTCGGTCATCGTCGGCCGGGCGCTGCCGGATGTGCGGGACGGCCTGAAGCCCGTCCACACCCGCATCCTGTACGCGATGTACGACGGCGGGTACCGGCCCGAACGCGGCTACTTCAAGTGCGCCCGCGTCATCGGCGAGGTGATGGGCAACTACCACCCGCACGGTGACTCTGCGATTTACGACGCTCTCGTGCGACTCGCCCAGCCGTGGGCGATGCGGATGCCGCTGGTCGACGGCCAGGGCAACTTCGGCTCGCCCGGCAACGACCCGCCGGCCGCCAACCGGTACACCGAGTGCCGACTCGCGCCCCTCGCGATGGAGATGCTGCGGGATATCGACAAGGAGACCGTCGACTTCCGGCCGAACTACGACGGCCGGTCCCGCGAGCCCGTCGTGCTGCCAGCCCGGTTCCCGAACCTGCTCGTCAACGGTTCCGAAGGCATCGCAGTCGGCATGGCGACCAAGATCCCGCCGCACAACCTCCGCGAGGTCGCGGCCGGCGCGCAGTGGTACCTCGAGCACTTCGACGCGACCGACGACGAGCTGCTGGCCGCGCTGCTCGAGCGGATCCCTGGCCCGGACTTCCCGACCGCTGCGCAGATCGTCGGGCGGCGCGGCATCCAGGAGGCGTACCGGACGGGGCGCGGCGCCATCACCATGCGCGCGGTAGTGGATGTCGAAGAGGACCGGCGAGGGCGTATCTGCCTGGTCGCGACCCAGCTACCGTTCCAGGTCAACCCCGATAACCTCGCGCAGAAGATCGCCGACCTGGCCAAGGACGGCACGGTGGGCGGCATCGCCGAGGTCCGGGACGAGAGCAGCGGCCGGACGGGCCAGCGGCTCGTCATCGTGCTGAAGCGCGACGCCGTGGCCAAGGTCGTGCTCAACAACTTGTACAAGCACACCCAGCTGCAGAACACCTTCGGCGCGAACATGGTGGCGCTGGTCGACGGGGTACCGCGGACGCTGCGGCTTGACCAGATGATCCGGTACTGGGTAGCGCACCAGATCGAGGTCATCGTCCGGCGGACGCGTTACCTGCTTGACCAAGCGCGCCGTCGAGCGCACATTGTGGGCGCGCTGGTCAAGGCCATCGACCGGATCGACGAGGTCATCGCGCTGATCCGCGGCAGCGACTCGGCGGCGGTGGCCCGGCAGGGCCTGATGGACCTGCTGGAGATCGACGAAGTCCAGGCCACCGCCATCCTTGACATGCAGCTGCGCAAGCTGGCGGCCCTCGAGCGGCAGGAACTCGTCGACGAGCTCGAAGAGCTGATGGGAAAGATCGCCGAATACGAGGCCATCCTGGCGTCTCCGACCCGCCAGCGCGAAATTGTCAGCACGGAGCTGGGCGAGATCGCGGCCAAGTATGGCGATGACCGGCGGACCGAGATCGTCGCCTACGACGGGGACATGTCGGTCGAGGACCTGATCGCTGAGGAAGACGTCGTCGTCACGATCACCCGCGGTGGCTATGCCAAGCGGACCAGAGCCGACCTCTACCGGGCCCAGCGGCGCGGCGGCAAGGGCGTGCGCGGAGCGACCCTGCGAACTGACGACATTGTCGATCACTTCTTCGTCACCTCGACGCACCACTGGATCCTGTTCTTCACGAACAAGGGCCGGGTGTACCGAGCCAAGGCCTACGAGCTGCCCGACACCGCGCGCGACGCCCGCGGCCAGCACGTGGCGAACCTGCTGGCATTCCAGCCGGATGAGCACATCGCCGAGGTCCTCGCCCTTCGCGACTACAACGTGGCGCCGTACCTGGTGCTGGCGACAACCGCTGGCCTAGTGAAGAAATCCCGGTTGACGGAGTTCGATTCACCGCGGACGGGCGGGATCATCGCGATCAACCTGCGGGATGACGACGAGGTGATCGCGGCCCGGCTGGTGTCGCCAGATCAGGACCTGCTGCTGGTCAGCCGGCACGCCCAGGCCATCAGGTTCCGGGCAAGCGACGAGGCCCTGCGGCCCATGGGCCGCGCGACATCCGGCGTGATCGGAATGCGGTTCACCGCAGGCGACCGGCTGCTCGGCATGTACGTCGTCGATGAGGGCGCAGACGTGCTGGTGGCGACCCGCGGCGGCTACGCCAAGCGGACGCCAGCCATTCAGTATCCAGTCAAGGGCCGCGGGGGCCTGGGCGTGGTGACAGCTCGCATCGTCGAGGCCCGCGGGGAGCTGATCGGGGCGCTGATGGTGCACCCGGACGATGAGGTGTTCGCCATCACCTCGGCTGGCGGCGTCATCAGGACCGCAGCCTCGGAGATCAAGATCGCTAGTCGGCAGACGATGGGAGTACGGCTGGTCAACCTCGGTGAGGGTCAGAGCCTTGTAGCGATCGCCCGGAACGCGGAAGCAACGGGTAATGGCGCGGCCGAGGGACTGGACGACGAGCCCGCTGACGAGGACGCCGAGGATCAGTCCGGTGAACCGGCTGACGGCACGGAGGCCAGCTCAGCCGAGGACGACACGGGTGACATCGAGTAGCCGAAGACGGCGGGCGCAATCTTCAGAAGTCCTTCAGCAGGCTGAAGGTCCGTAGCGGTGCTAACGGACGAGCGTGTAGGGTGCCGGGAGGTAACGCAAACTGACGGGTTGTCGGGGGGCGCGGAACCTTCGTCTGGCAGGCTGCCTGGTTCGGGTCAGTGGCCGCGTTGCAACCTCCCGGCCGGCTAAAGCGTCTTATAACTAGCCGAGCCGGCGGGCGATGCGTTCTGATTCGGGCGAATCAGAAGGAGCTGACTGGGGAGGTAACCTCTTGTCAGTGAACCGTGCTGAGGAGGACGGGTGGATAACCGCGTGGAGTCGTCGCGGGCGGCTGGCGAAGGCTCGCCGGGTATAACGGCAGAACGAGGTGCGGCGGAGGACCCTGCCGCAGCTGACGGGACGGCCGTCGAGAAGACGGCATCAGACGAGCCCGAGGCAGGCACACCCAACGGGTCCCTAGGGCACCAGCCATCCCCCAGCCAGAACGGCTCCCAACGCGAAAGCGACTCGCCCGCTACTAGCACCACTAAGCCCTCGCCCGCTGCTGACACCACTAAGCCCTCGCCAGCTGCTGACACCGCCAAGCCCTCGCCAGCTCCGTCGCCTGCTGCTGACACCACTAAGCCCGCGGCGGCTCCGTCGCCCCCGTCGCCAGCTCCGTCGGCTGCGGCGGCTTCGTCGCCTTCTGGTGGCACCACTAAGCCCTCGGCGGCTCCGTCTCCCCCGTCGCCAGCTCCGTCGGCTGCGGCGGCTTCGTCGCCTTCTGGTGGCACCACTAAGCCCTCGGCGGCTCCGTCGCTCCCGCCGCCCTCTGCCAGCTTCGTCGTTCGTCGCCTGCGGCCGCTGCCTCGCCCTCTGCCGCTTCGTCGCCTGCTGCTGGCGCTACCAAGCCGTCGGGGGCTCCGTCGCCTCCCTCTCCAGTTCCGTCGCCTGCGGCGGCTTCCTCGCCCGCTGCTTCGCCCTCTCCAGCTTCGTCGGCTACAGCCGCTCCGTCGGGAACGCAGCCGATGCCATCGCTGATGGCCGCTGCGCCTAGCTCCAACGATGCAGCCTCGATCCAAGGTGCTGCGGTAGCCGCTATGGCTACGGCGGCCAGCGGAGCCCGGGGCGTGGCCTCGAAGATCACGGCGTCGTTCTCCAGCATCACCAAGCCCAGGCCTAATCAAGCCAAGTTGGTGACCAGCCCTCCGCCGCCGCGTTCCGCGGGACCCGCCGCAGGTGCGCCGCCACGGACGCAGGCCGGTCGTCCGCAGCCGGGTGGCGCCTGGGCGGGACAGGTGGGTCCGGCACCGAGGAGTGCGCTGCTGAGCCTCCAGCGGATCGAACCGCTGTCGGTCATGAAGTTCAGCTTCCTGCTCTCGCTGGTCGCCTGGGTCGTGGTTTTCGTAGCCGTCGGAGCAGTCTGGTTCGTGCTGTCCAAGCTCGGCGTCTTTACCAATATCGAGCACACTGTCGGCTTGGTCACCTCTACGAAGAATCAACCGGGGGCCAACGCGGCGAACTGGTTCAGTGCCAAGCGGGTGCTTCTGTACACCGCGCTTGTGTGCACCGTCAACGCGGTGCTCTTCACGGCCCTGGCAACCGTCGGCGCAGCGCTGTACAACGTCATCACGAGCCTCACCGGCGGCATCGAGGTCACGCTCAAGGAGACCGACTGAGCGAACTAGGTCCAGCTTGCGGTAGCCTGTCTCGGCGTACTGGATCTAGTCGCGGTTTCCGCGACTGCGGGCGTGTAGCTCAGCCGGTTAGAGCGCTTCCCTGATAAGGAAGAGGTCGGAGGTTCAAGTCCTCCCACGCCCACCCGCAATCGCAGGTCAGCGGCCCCTATCTCACTAGGGTGACGGGCTGCTTCCGGCTCGTGCATCAGGCGCGCAGCATCCCGTGTACAGCCCCGATCTCAGCTGTTACGCTCCCTTGCACTCTTGCTCTGACAGCAAGTGAGAGGGCGACTGTCCATGGCACACGGTGGCGAGCGCGTCGCTCCACGATGGCGGTGGGATCTTCACGCTCGTGTGGTCGCTCATCGTGATTCCCTTGAGCTTGGCCGTCATCTTCAACTACGGGGGACTTGCCCACCGGCTACCTTTGCGCGGAGGCCGCCGCCCGATGAACCCGCTCGCCGCGCGCATATTCGCCGGCGTCTTCCTCGCTGCAGGGCTTCTCGCCATCGATTTCGCCATCCACCGCTTCGCGCAGGGCGGCTACTGACTGATACCGGCGTGCAGATAGCGGCGCCGCTGTCAGCTAGCGGCCGATCAGCCGACTCGCAGCCCGGCTGAACTGTCAGACGTGCCGTGCACCATAGACGGGCCGACTACTTAAGGGCTGGGGGGCCGTGCCGATCAGCATCGGGGTCTCGTTGCCTGAAGTGATCCTCCCTGGCAGGCCGCTGCCGGACATCGCGAGCCTGGCCAGCGTCGCGGAACGGGTCGCCCTTGACGGCGTGTGGGTGGCTGACCGGCTGGCCACGGGCGAGCTGTCCGTGCTGGACAGTGGCCTTAGCCTCGCGGCTGCGGCCGCGGTCACCAGCAGCATTGCGGTCGGGTATGCGATCTACGTGCCGTCGCTGCGCCCGCTGGCCTGGGCAGCCAAGCAGGTCGCCACCTTGCAGCACATCGCTGGTGGGCGTCTGCAGCTCGGCGTGGGACTCGGCGGTGGTGACGAGGCGGAGTACCTGGCCGCCGGTTTCCTCCGTTCAGAAAGGGCCAGGCGAACCGATGAGTTCCTCGCCCAACTGCCCGGCCTGCTCGCCGGCCAGCCGCTTCCGCACGGCGCCACCTGCGACAGCCCGGTCCGGCTGCTGCCGACGATGCCAGTGCCGCCGCTGTGGGTCGGCGGGACTTCTCTCCCGGCGCTGCGGCGCGCAGTGAAGTTCGGCGACGGGTGGCTTTCCGGGCTGCAGACTGCGCCCGAGTTCGCGTCCAGCCGCCAGCGACTAGTCGAGCTCTGCGACGAGGCTGGGCGCTCTAGGCCGCTGACCGGGATCGGCCTGCACGCAGCGATCGGTACCGGTTCCGATCGCGGCCTCGCCGAGCTGACAGCCGGGATGATGCATTCCATGTACGGCTTCCCGACCGACCGCGCCCGCGAGGTCGCGATCGCTGGAACCCCCGCCCAGGTGGCGTCCCAGCTCGTCCGCTATGTCGAGGCCGGTGCGGACCTGATCGTCGTGGTCTGTGACCCCGCGCCCTCCCCGAGATCCTGGGAACTCCTAGCCGACGTCCGCCGGCTTCTTCTGGCGCCGTAGGAGCCCTGCTCCTTTTCAGGTCCTCACGGCGCGACTCGGCCGTTGCGCTCGAACGCGGCGTGCGTGAGCGGCATGAGGCCCGCCCACAGTTGTTCCATCTGCTCGGCCACCATCTCGATTTCGCGCTGAGGGTAGGACGGGAACGCAGCGTCAGGGTGCTTCACGCGCAGCGAGAGGAAGTTCATGAGCGCGCGCGCGTTGCAGGTGGCGTACATCGACGAGTACAGGCCGACCGGCAGCACGGTGCGGGCGACCTCGCGTGCGACACCGGCCTCCAGCATCTCGAGGTAAGCCACGTAAGCCTGGCTGCACGAGGCCTGGACGGTCTCGGTCACGAGCGCGTGCTGTGCCGGGGTACCCGCGCTGAATTCGTAGGCGCCCGGCTTGCCGGTCTGGACGAGCTTGCGGTCCGGGCCGGGTACGTAGAACACCGGGTCGAGCCGGCGGTACCGGCCGCTTTCCTCGTTGTAGCTGAACGTCCGGTGGCGCATGAACTCGCGGAAGACGAAGATCGGCGCGCTGACATAGAAGGTCATTGAGGAGTGCTCGAACGGGGTGCCATGCCGATCTCGCATCAGGTAGTTGATGAGCCCGCCCGAGCGCTCCGGGTTGGCGTCGACGTCGGCGAGGGACTGCTCGCCTTTGGTCGAGACTCGGGCGGCCCAGATCACGTCGGCGTCCGAGGCGGCGTGCTTGACCAGTTCGACGGTCATGTCGCTGCGGAACGCGATATCGGGCATGGTCGCTATTGTGCTCGCAGCCAAAGTCGGTCCCATCGATTCGCCCCTTCCGAAGATCTGGCCCGCGACCATCATGCCGGTAGCTGCCGACAAAGCGCCGGCACGGCGCAGGATTGTGCAGCTCGCTTCATCGGAGTTCGCGGCCGGATGGCGCGCGGGTTACAGTCAGAAGACAGTGGCGGGGCCGAAGGGATGTCCGATATGAGCACAGAGTCTGCAGAGGCACTGGACGTGCTCCGTGAGATCTGGCGCAGCCAGGGACAAACCGCTGCCGAGCTAGACGACGACTGCGGCCAGAAGAGCTGCAAGAGGATGGACGACGCGGGCGTCGGGTTTGACGGTTTCGCCCCGGATGGTGACAAGACGGCGGCCTGGCGCGCTACGCTCGCCCGCGAGGGCAAGCTCAGTCGCTCCGGGGGAAGCGTCCGCGATCTCGTGCTGGGTCCGGACGAGGCCCCCTAGCCGCGCAGCGCAGCGGCTTAGCGCTTGCATATCCGAGCACCTGACGGCGAGGAGTGTCCGTCCGTGGAGTACCCGACGACCGTCAGCGAGCTGACTCGGTACCTGCGCGAGGGCGGGTACCTGGCGGATCGCGGCCTGGCCACGGCCCTGGTTGTCTCGCTTTCCCTCCATCGTCCGGTGCTGCTGGAGGGCGAGGTCGGCGTTGGCAAGACGGAAGTCGCGAAGGTGCTGGCCAGTGTCTTTGGGCGCCGGTTGATCCGGCTGCAGTGCTACGAGGGCATCGACACCAACCAGGCCCTGTACGAGTGGGACTACGCCCGGCAGATGCTGCAGATTCGCGCCCTGTCCGAGCACCAGGTAGCCGACGACCAGGCCGTCGACCGGCTGTTCGGCCCCAAGTTCCTGCTGGAGCGTCCCCTGCTGGAGGCCGTCAGGGCCGGTAACGAAGCGGTGCTGCTCATCGACGAGATCGACCGCGCGGACGACGAGTTCGAGGCCTTCCTGCTGGAGGTCCTCTCCGACTTCCAGATCAGCATCCCGGAGATCGGCACGATCAAGGCCGATAGTGCACCTACCGTCATCCTCACCTCGAACCGGACCAGGGAGCTGCACGACGCGCTGCGGCGTCGCTGCCTCTACCACTGGATCGGCTACCCGAGCCAGGAGCGCGAGGTGGAGATCGTCCTCGTCCGCGAGCCTGCTGCCGCCGAGCAGCTCACCAGGAAGGTCGTGGGCGCCGTGCACCGGCTGCGGGAACTCGACCTGGCCAAGCCCCCTGGGGTCGCGGAGACGATCGACTGGGTCCGCACCCTCGGGTTCCTCGGTGAGACGGACCTGACGGCGGAGGCGGCGGGGGACACGCTGGGCGCAGTCATCAAGGATCGCGACGATCTCGACCTGGTCCGCGACAACCTGGAAGAAATCACCTCCGGTGCCTGACCGGGCGCCGCTCACCGAGGTGCTGGTTGGCTTCGCACGGGAGCTGCGTGGCGCCGGGCTCACCGTGGGCACCGGCGACGTCCTAACGTACTGCTCAGCGACCGCAACACTCGACCCCACCGATCTGGTCGATGTGTACTGGGCCGGGCGCGCGACCCTGGTGAGCAAGCCCGACGATATTCGCGGCTACGACGCGACCTTCCGGCGGTATTTCCTGGCCGAGGGCGGTCCTGCCGCCGGGGTGCTGACCCTGCGGGCGAGCGCAGCGATAGAGGCCGAAGCGGCGGCGTTCGTGCTGCCCGACATCGAGCCCCCAGGCGCTGACAACGACGAAGATCCGGCTGTCCTCGGGTGGATGGCTTCGGACGTCGACGCGCTGAAGCATCGCTCGTTTGCCGCCTGCACGCCGGCCGAGCTGGCTGCGCTTCGCAAGATCATGGCGCGTTTGCGGCTCACCCCGCCGCGGCGGCGTACCCGCCGGACACGGTCAGCACCAGCTGGCCGTTCCCCTGATTTGCGGAAGACGATCAGGGACTCGATGCGGATGCACGGCGAGCCCGCGCAGCTGTTTTTCCGGCAGCGCAAGACAAGGCTGCGGCCCTTGATCCTGATCCTCGACGTCTCCGGTTCGATGGCCGATTACTCGCGGCACCTCCTCCAGTTCGCGCACACAGCCAGGCACGCGGCCACGAAGGTCGAGGTGTTCTGCTTCGGTACCAGGCTGACCCGGATTACCAAGATGCTCGAGCACCGGCGGCCGGACAGCGCGCTGGAACAGGCGGCGAAGGCGGTCGTCGACTGGGATGGCGGAACCAGGATCGGTCAGTCGCTGGATACCTTTATCCGCCGGTTCGGGCGGAGCGGGCTCTGCCGGAGCGGAGTGGTCGTCATCTGCTCAGACGGCCTCGATCGCGGCGACCCCGAGCAACTGGCGGCGGCCATGGAGCGGTTGTCCCGGCTTTGCTATCGGATCGTCTGGCTGAACCCGCACAAGGGAGACAACCCGAACTTCCGGCCCACCACAGTGGGCATGATGGTGGCAGCGCCGCACATCGACCTGCTGCTGTCCGGTCATGACCTGGCGAGCCTAGAGCAGCTTGCCGCGATGCTGCCGGTGCTGAACTGAGCAGTGCTGGCTTGAACTGGGCCCGGACGGAGGCGTCACATGCGGTGGAGCATCGGCATCGAGGCGGAAGGTGAACGGGTCCTCAGCCGGGAGGAGATCGTGGAGCTAGCTGACGCCGTCGCGAGCAGCAATGGAATCGCCACCGGCATCGGGACTAGCCGGTACGGCGCACAGCTCATGGTGGAGGCAGACAGCCGGGACGATGCTGTTGCCCTGGCTAGGGAGACCTTCCTCGCGGCCGCCGCCACGGCCGGGCTGCCGTCGGCTCCCGTCGTGCGCACCGAGGCCATCAGTGAGGCCGAAGACGAGGACTCGGAGGACGGCTACCGGTGATCCGACTGGGCTCGCTCGCGGGCTACCCGTTCGAGGGGCCACGGCTTCTGGGTGGCTGGACGGCACCGCAGGTCGCGGCCGTGTACGCGATCCTCTACAAGCCGGATCCCGAAACCGGGCCAGAGCGGTACGCCGTCAGCTACGTGGGCCATTCGGAGGATCTCGCCGCTGAGCGATTCCCGTTCCAGCACCCCCGGTCAGCCTGCTGGATAAGCCGGGCCGGCTCTAAATGGAAGGTCTACATAGCCACCTATGAGGTACCAGGTGGCACAACAGCCCACCGCGAGCAGATCGGCCGCGAACTTATCGCCATCTACCGGCCGAGCTGCAACGAGCAGCAATTCGACAACGCGTGGAAGGACCACTGGATCGGCGAGTACTCGGCACCGACGACTGGCCCGGTGGCCCGCCGCGGCCCGGACCAGTCCGGCCACACCTAGGGCGGTGGCAGCCGAAGCCGCTACTGAGCCAGGAAGCCGACCGCGTCGAGCAGCCGCGACCGGCGCGTACCCGACGCCGGCCGGGCTGGCTCGGGAGTCGCTGGCGGCTCGGGCCGCGGCGTGACCCCGGCGACAATCTGCTCGGCCATCCCGTAGAGCAACGGAAGCGCCCCGGCGACCACGCTGCCGGTCTCGTTGATGTGCTCCACGCCCGGACCGATCAGCTTGGCGTTGGTCCCGATACCGCGGACGAGGTCCGCGGACTCCTCGAGGTTCCCGGCGATCCTGGTCAGCAGCGTGCCGACCCAGATCAAGTAGAACGCCAGCCCGGCGATCAGCAGGACGATGGCGATAACGGTCAGGACCACCAGGGCCGTCATGACTTGACCTTTCCGAGCACTCGGCCGAGGAACAGATGGTGCTGCAGGCCCTCGGCCAGCACTGCCTCCACGCCGCCAGCAACCTGCGGGATCAGCGCAGCGTCAGCGGTGTTGGCCTCTGCTGCCTTGAGCGTGTCGCGGACAGTGACGACCCGGCTGTCGATGCGCCTGACCAGGTAGATCAGCAGGCTCAGGGCCGCGACTACGACCACGATGACGACGAAGCCGAGGATGACCGCCACCGTCCACGCGGTGTGCTCGCCCGGAGACATGGCCAGTGTGTGCATGCTCAGCCTCCCAGCCGGGCGCGGCCGCGCTGCAGGCCGCCGATGATGGTCGTGGCGTACTCGATCGTTGTGCGCAGCGCGCCCAGTGGCGCCGTGTTCTGCACGGCGCCGGTCAGCCCGGCGTTGATCTTCGGTGCCTCATCGCCGATCGACCGAGCGAGCAGCAGGATCGGGACCACCAGCGCTACGACGACCACCACGAGCACGCCGCCGATAACGAAACCGAGGGTCCAGCCGAAGTGACTGGCGCCGGCGGCGGCGGCCAGGTTTGTGCTCATCTCAGATCTCCGTTTCTTGCCCGGCCGCGTCTCACACCGTCTCGCAGAAGTCTCTGACGGGTTTCAAGCTGGCGTTAACCGAAGTTAGCCGCGCAGGCACGGTACTTGTCAGCTGGTCGATGGCCGCGACGCCCCCGGTCGTAGAGACGAGGGTCGACCGGATGGCCCGCAGATGGAAGATCACCCGGAGCAGGCCCACGGCAGTGATCGCGACAATGATCGCCGAGATGATCAGGGTGAACCAGGCAGCTGCTGGCATGGGGGGTTCCTTTCTTGTGCTACCTAGCCGAGGAGCTTCGCGACCGAGCCCGCGTAGCGAACCGCGCCGACCGAGATTTCGCCGACAACCGTGTCGGTCCTCGCCAGCATGTCCGGCACCGGGGTCAGCTCGCCGACCAGCGCAACACCGCCGCTGAGGATGTCGTCTGTCGCGTGCCTGATGCGCTCCAGCGCGGCGAGGACGCGGTTCAGCAGGAAGACAACGACGGGCAGCACCACGACGAGCAAGATGATGTTGCCGATCCACCACAAGACCATGACGCCTCTGTTCCTCAGGTTGCCGGCTGGTACGGAAGGAAGAACCGGCGGAACACGCGCATCAGCGCCATCCGGGCGGCTCGGAGTCCGAGGGTGAAGCCGCCCGCAGGGGTTGCGGCCGTGGCAGCGATCTGCTCGGCAGACTCGCCGCGCTCGATCCGCTCGATGCGATCCTGCAGGTTGACTGCGAAGTCGTGCATGAGTACGGACGTGACGTCGGCAATCATGCCGCGGCCGTACTGCGCCGCTGCGCCCGCCAGTTGCAGGTCCTGGCTCACGTCGACCCGGGTGCCGCGGCCCGCCCTGGTGAGCGTCGCAGTGACGACCATGCTTGCCTGGCCGCGGCCCTTCTCCTCGGCGCCGGTTGCGTGCACGACAAGGCGCCGCGCCGCCTCGTCGCGCTCGGTGATGTCCGCCGTGCCGGCGAACTGCAGCCGGACCGGGCCCATCCGCACCGCGACTTTCCCCGTGTACCTGTCGTTGCCGAGGCTCTCGGTCAGCTCGGTACCGGGCAGGCAGGTCGCGACCTGCGGAATGTCATCGAAGAACTGCCAGACCTTCTCAACCGGCTCGGCGACCTCGAACCCGTTCTTGATCAGCATGTGGTCTCTCTCTTCGCGTACTTGGCAGGATCCGCGGTAAACGCCTTCCGGCAGCCGACGCTGCAGAAGTAGTAGGGGCGATCTTCGTATTCCAGCCGCAACGCATCTGGCCCGTCAGTAACGGTCATACCGCAGACCGGGTCAGTTGGCTGGGCCGCCTCGCGCCCCGCCGTCGTACGGGCCGCGGTTCTCTGGCCGGTCACGTCGATCGCGCCGTCGGCGCGGAGCTGGACGAGTTCGGCCAGGATCGCGACGGCGATCTCGGGGTGGGTCGTGCGGCCAAGATCGAGCCCGGCGGGCACCCGGACTTTGTCCAGCTGGTGCTGGGGCACGCCACGATCGGCGAGGTAGCCGAGCACCGCCGCGCCGCGCTTCGCGGAGCCGACCAGACCGAGGTATGCGGGCCGGGCCGCTGCAGCGCGCTCGACGACCGCCTCGTCGTTATGGCCCTGGGTGGCCACCACGACCATGGACCGAGCGCTGGCGTCCGAGCTGGCAAAGTCGGCACCGTCGATCAGGTCGGCCCGCCAGCCGAGAGCACGGGCGAGATCGGCCAGGGTATGTGCCATCGGCGAGCGTCCGACCACGACCAGGTGGGGAACGGGCAGCACAGGCTCGATGTAGACCTCCAGGGCGCCGTCGCTCTGGCAGGCAACCGGTACCACGGCCATGCCCTCCGGAACAGCGCCGCCGAACTGGTCCGGGCTGCCAAGCAGCAGCAACTGCGCGGTGCCCGTGGTCAGTACGTCTCGGGCGGCCCGGATGACGGCGGGTTCGGCGCACGCGCCGCCAATCCAGCCGTGCAGCTCGCCGCCCGCGGTGATGATCGCGCGCGAGCTTGGCTGGCTGGAAGAAGGACCCTGCCGCCAGACCACGGTGGCGAGCGCGAACGACTCGCCGCGCCGCGCCAGGTCCGCGGCCTGCTCGAGGATCTGCCAGCCGTCCACGCTCGTCACCTCCTAATCGTCCGACCGGACCGGCGGTGCCCCGGACACGTCACGGCGGTGGGTCAGCGCCTCCCAGACCCGGTCGGGCAGCAGTGGCATGTCGATGTTCCGGACGCCGGTGCCGGACAGCGCGTCTATCACCGCGTTGACGAACGCAGCCGGGCCGCCCACGGCGGCGCACTCGCCGATGCCCTTTGCCCCGATGGGGTGGTGCGGGCACGGCGTGACGACCTCGCTGTGCAGCTCGAAGCCCGGCGTCTCCCAGGCGGTGGGCAGCATGTAGTCCATGTAGTTCGACCCGACGCAGTTGCCCTCGGTGTCGAAGGTGATGAACTGCATGCTCGACATCGCGTACGCCTCGGTCAGTCCGCCCATGATCTGTCCTTCGACGATCATGGGGTTGATCCGGACGCCGCAGTCATCGACCGCCACGATCTTGAGCACGTCCCAGACCCCGGTGACCGGATCGACCTCGACCGTCACGATGTACACCGCGAATGGCCAGGTGAGGTTCGGCGGGTCGTAGTAGGCGGTGTTCTCGAGGCCGGGCTCCATGCCGTCGGGCATGTTGGCGTAGGCGGCGACCGCGCACTCCTGGATGGTTACTCCGCGGCTGGGTGCGCTGCGGACGTAGAACCGGCCGAGTTCCCACTCGACGTCCTCTTCGGAGACCTCGAGCAGGTGCGCTGCGAGCTTGCGTGCCTTGGCCCTGATCTTGCGGGCGACCATGGCCACCGCGGCCCCGGCTACGGGGGTGCTCCGGGACGCGTACGTTCCCATCCCGAACGGTGCGGTGTCGGTGTCTCCTTCTTCGACGACGATGTCGTCGGCTGGGATCCCGAGCTCGTGGGCGACGATCTGCGCCCACGTCGTCTCGTGCCCTTGCCCCTGGCCGCGCGCGCCGGTGCGCACGATGGCCTTGCCGGTCATGTGCACCTTCAGCTCGGCCGAGTCGAACATCTTGATGCCGAGGATGTCGTACTCCCGGCTGTTGCCCGCCCCGAGCGGCTCGGTCATCGTGGAGATCCCGAGACCGAGCAAGCGGCCGCGCGACCTGGCCTCGGCCTGTTCCCTCCGGAAGTCTTCATAGCCGATGGCCTGCAGCCCGACGTCCAGGCACTTCGCATACTGACCGCTGTCGGTGAGGAAGCCGAAGGCGGTGCGGTGCGGGAAGTCATCGTCACGCACGAAGTTCATCCGCCGGAACGCGGCCTGGTCCATGCCGAGGTCGTCGGCGGCAGCCTGGACCATGCGCTCCTGGAAGAACATCGCCTCCGTGACCCGGAACGAGCACCGGTAGGCCACGCCGCCGGGCGCCTTGTTGCTGTAGGTACCGCGCGCGGTGAGATGCGCGGCAGGGATGTCGTAGGTCGCGAATGCAGAGTGCAGCAGCCCGATCTTGAACTTGCTCGGCTGGGCGTCGGAGAAGAATGCTCCGTGGTCGGCGTCGCAGTGCATCCGAACGCCGAGGATCTTGCCGTCCTGGCGGAGTGCCATCTCGCCGTTCAGGTAGATGTCGCGCGCGAAGCCGGTCGAGATGAGGTTGCCCGTCTTGTCCTCGATCCACTTCACCGGGCGTTCCAGCAGGATCGAGGCGAGGATCGAGCAGACGTAGCCGGGGTAGACGGGCACCTTGTTGCCGAAGCCCCCGCCGATGTCCGGTGAGATGATCCTGATCATGTGCTCGGGCAGCTCGGCCACCATCGCGACCGCGGCCCGAATGATGTGCGGAGCCTGCGTGGTCATGTAGACCGTCAGCTTCGAGGTCGCGCGGTTGAAGTCGGCTATGGAGCCGCAGCATTCGATCGGCGACGGGTGCGACCGTGGGTAGTGCAGCTGCAGCTTCGAGATCACGTCCGCCTGCGCGAACGCGCGCTCGGTCCCGTCAGCGTCGCCCACCTCCCAGTTGTAGATGACGTTGTCCGGCTGGTTCTCCTTGTCATCGCGGATGACAGGAGCGTCCGGCGCGACCGCGTCGAAGGGGTTGACGATCGCCGGCAGCGGCTCGTAGTCGACGACGATCGCCTCGCATGCGTCCTTGGCGATGTAGGGGTCGTCGGCGATGACGCACGCGACCTCCTGACCCTGGAACCGCACCTTGTCGGTGGCCAGCACGGCCTGCGTGTCGTAGGACAGCGTCGGCATCCAGGCGAGGTTGCGAGTGGCCATCATCTCGCCGGTCAGGACGAGGTGAACGCCAGGGATATCCCACGCCTTGCTGGCGTCGATCGACTTGATCCGGGCGTGCGCGAGCGGGCTGCGCAGGATTTCCATGTGCAGCATGCCCGGCAGCACGATGTCATCGGTGTAATTGCCCTTGCCGCGGATAAAGCGACTGTCCTCGACTCGCTTACGGCTGGCTCCAAGGCCGCCGATCTTGATCTCGTCTAGTGCTTGCGTCATGTCCGCTCCCCTGCCTATTCCGCAGCCTGCGACCGCAGCTTCTCAGCGGCCCAGAGCACTGACTTGACGATGTTCTGGTAGCCGGTGCATCGGCACAGGTTGCCGGACAACGCCCACCGCACATCCTCTTCGGTGGGATCGGGATTGCGCTCGAGCAGTGCCCTGGCGGCCATCATCATGCCCGGCGTGCAGAAGCCGCACTGCAGGCCGTGCTCCTCGCTGAAGCCCTCTTGTAGCGGGTGCAGCTCGCTGGCCGTCGCTAGCCCCTCCACGGTCTCCAGGTCGTGACCGTCCGCCTGAACGGCGAGCACCGTGCACGACTTCACGGCGCGCCCGTCCACCAGGATCGTGCACGCGCCGCAGTTAGTGGTGTCGCAGCCGGTGTGGGTGCCGGTCAGCCGCAGCCCGTACCGGATCAGGTGGGCTAGCAGCAGTCGCGGCTCGACCTCGGCGGTCTTCTTCTCGCCGTTGATGGTGAACGAGATCCGGCGAACCGGAACGTCGCCTGCGTCGCGGGCCGGCTCGGAATACAACGTGGTCATCTCTCAGGCCGCCCTCTCCGCCGCCTCGCCGCCGACGCGGCTGAGGATGCGCTCGACGAACGTCGCCACCATGTGTCGCTTGTATTCCGCACTGCCCCGATGATCGGTCCTCGGCCGGGCGGCGGCGGCGGCCAGCGAGGCTGCTTCACCGATCGACTCGGCGGTGAGCGGTCGGCCGGTGAGTGCCGCAGCGGCGTCGGTGGCCGCTATCGTCGATCCGCCGACGCCGGTCAGCGCGATGCCGGCCTGGGCGACGACGTCGCCCGCACGCTCCACCGACACCGCCACGCCGACGGTGGCGAAGTCGCCGACCCGCCGCTCGAGCTTGAGGTAGCCGCCGGCACGCTGGCCCCGCGAGGGCGGGATCACTGCCTCGATTGCTATCTCGTCAGGAGCAAGCGCGTTCTCGAAAGGCCCGGTGACAAACTCGGCCATGGGGATCGTCCGGCGCCCGCCGGGGCCGTGAGCGATCACCGAGCCCTTGAGTGACAGCACGACCGACGCCCAGTCGCCCTGCGGATCGGCATGGCAGAGCGAGCCCACCAGAGTGCCGCGGTTGCGGACAATCGGGTCAGCGATGAGCGGTGCGGCCGCTGCCATCGTGGGCTGGCTGCTGGCCAGCAGCGCGGAATGCTCGAGGTCGGCGTGCCGGCACAGGGCGCCAATTCGGAGCGTGCCGTCCGGGTCAGTCCGGTGATAGTCAAGGCCCGGCAGATTATTGATGTCGACGATCAGCTCAGGCGCCGCAAAGCGCAGCTTCATCAGCGGGATAAGGCTCTGGCCGCCCGCCAGGACCTTCACATAATCCCCGCCGTCGCGCAGCAGGCTGATTGCTTCGTCGATTGACCCCGGTGCCTCGTAGCGGAACCGAGATGGATACATGGTTAGCCTCCGGCTCTCGTGAGCAGCGATCCGGTCAGTCGATGGCGCTTGCGCCTGCCGCGCCCTCGGGTGGTGCCGAGTGCGGGTCTGCGACTGCCACCGGGCCAGACTCGTAGTCCGGATCCGGCCGCGGCTCCTGATGCGGCGGCCACGGTCCGGAGACGGGCTGACCTGCGACCTTGAGATAGTCGATCAGCTCAGGCCAGGCCCAGACCGTGGGACTCTTGCCGGTCTTCGGCGCGTGCTCGATCAGCTCATAGAGCCGGGGATTGCCCTTGCTCTTGCCGTCAGATTCGATCCGCATGAGCACTCTCCTCGTACAAGGGACGCAGCGCCCACCGTATGCCGCGTGATCAACAGCCGTTCATTTGATCCTTGCCCGGCGGCTCGCCTCAGCGCAAGATGCGGGGGCTGCCAGCAAGCACTGCACATCCGTTTTGGATGTGCGAACCAGGATAAAGACGAGCTAAGAGATGATTTCAGATCCGAATCGTAACGTAAACCGACAGTCAGGAACAGGACCGTTATACATACGAACTCCAGAGGGCGCACAAGGTGCCTTGTCACTGGTGTACCCAGGTCCAGGTGTCGCGCACGGACGGCGCAGCAAGGGCAGAACGCTGGGGACGGCATGGGGACGGCTCGTTTTGCGT
The DNA here is from genome assembly GCA_963718765.1 of uncultured Actinomycetota bacterium. Lineage (GTDB taxonomy): Bacteria > Actinomycetota > Actinomycetes > Streptosporangiales > Streptosporangiaceae > JAJYUU01. The sequence goes on along the minus strand of CAVQZV010000006.1, from coordinate 106,384 downwards.
TGTCGTGGGATAACGCGGCCGAACGCGGTCCGGTTCACGCGAGTACGCAGTTATCGGAAGATGGAGACATGAGCGATCTTGCCGAGCAGTTGCCGGACGTGGCGAGCCTGCTGGCCGCGCTGGACGAGGTGGGCTACCTGGCCGACGAGGCCCTGGGCACGGCCCTGTTCCTCGCCGCCAGGATGAGCCAGCCGATCTTGCTCGAAGGCGAGCCGGGTGTCGGCAAGACCGAGGCGGCCAAGGCGCTGGCGGCCGTGCTCGACACCCCGCTGATCCGGCTGCAGTGCTACGAGGGACTGACGTCGGCCGAGGCGCTGTATGAGTGGAACTATCCCCGGCAGCTGCTGGCGATCAGGCTCGCCGAGGCCAGGCGTGAGACGCCCCGAGAGGCTGACCTCTTCAGTGACGACTACCTGCTCGAGCGCCCGTTGCTCGCTGCTCTCGACCACCCTGGTCCGCGCCCGGCAGTGCTGCTCATCGACGAGGTCGACCGGGGAGACGACGAATTCGAGGCCTTCCTGTTCGAGTTGCTGGCCGAGGCCGCGGTGACGATTCCCGAACTGGGCACGCGCCGCGCCGCGTACCCGCCAGTGGTGGTGCTTACCTCCAACCGCACCCGTGACCTGCATGACGCGCTCAAGCGCCGGTGCTTGTATCACTGGATCGACTACCCGCCAGCCAGCCAGGTGGCCGCGATCATCCGCCGCCGGGTGCCGGAGGCGGGTACCCGGCTCTCGGTCCAGGTCGCAGGAGGCGTGGACCGGCTGCGCGCGCTTGACCTGGCCAAGCCGCCCGGCGTCGCCGAGGCGATCAGCTGGGCGACGGCGCTGCGCGTCCTTGGTGCCACCGACCTGGACGCCAACTCGGCGCGACAGACGATGGGCGCAGTGCTCAAGTACGCGGAGGACCTGCGGGCCGCACGCGGCGCGGACTTCGCTTCCGTCGTAGGCCGCGCTGTCGTCACCGGCGCCCCCAGTGGTGAGGCCGCCACCGATGGCGGCGATGGCGAGGTGGCCGGTGGCCGCGCCGGAGATAGCTGACGATCTCGCCGCCTTGGCGGCGCGGTTCGGCGCTGCCCTGCGGCAAGCAGGGCTACCGGTCGGGCCGGGCCGCAGTGAGCGGTTTGCCCGGGCAGTAGCGCTGGTCAGGCCGCCGAACCGGCGGGACCTGTTCAGCTGCGCGCTCGCAACGCTGGTATCCAGCAAGGACCATGCGGACATCCTGCGAGCGGTTTTCACCGAGGTATTCGGCCCACTGGAACAGGACGGGCTGCCCGCCGGCCTGCCTGGCCCGAGCACCGGCCCGTCCGGGTCGCCGGAATTGCAGGCGCTGCAGGCAGAATCGGCTGGCGGGATGAGGAATCGCCTGGACATCATCAGCTCGGCTGCCGAGAACGCGGACGCCAGGGATCCGGATGACGAGGACCAGCAGATTCTCCGGCCCTACCTCGGCAGCACTCTGGAACGGCTGGCCGGCACCGACTTCGCCGAGCTGTCCGATGCCGAGCTGGCCCAGCTCGCCGCCGCCATGCGCAGAATCACGCTGGCCGTGCCGAACCGCAGGTCCCGCCGGCGCGACACCAGGCGTGGTGGCCGCCGCATTGACGTCCGGTCGACGCTGCGGCAGGCAAGGCGAACCGGCGGGCACGCATTCCGGCTGATCGGCCAGGAACCCGCCGAGCGCCCGCGACGGCTCGTCGTCCTCTGCGACATATCGGGCTCGATGGAGCCATACGCGAGAGCCATGATTCAGCTGCTGTACTGCGCGGCCGGGGGCGCGAGCGCCGAGGTGTTCAGCTTTGCCACCCGCCTGACGAGGCTGACCGCGGCGCTCGCCCGGACGACTCCGGCGGTTGCCATCGCAAGGGCCGCCCAGACCGCACCCGACTGGCACGGTGGTACCCGGCTCGGCGAGGCACTGAAGGAATTCAATGACCGCTACGGCCGGCGCGGCATGGCCAGGGGCGCGGTCGTGCTCATCATCTCGGACGGCTGGGATACCGGAGACCCCGAGATCGTTCGCCGGGAGATGCGGCGGCTTTCTCTGGTCGCGTTCCGGATCGTGTGGATGAACCCGCGCACCAAGAGCGCAAGTTACGAGCCGCTCGCCGGAGGGATGGCAGCAGCCTGGCCCTACTGTGATGCGGTGGTATCGGGGCACACTCTCGAGGCAGTCAGTCATCTAGCTGCCGCGCTCGCCGACCCGGTACGGCGGCGGGCCATGGTGGCGGCCGTGACAACCTGAGCCGTACCGCGGAGACCGGCGCGGCTATTCCTCGTCGGAGCCGTGCCAGCCTCGGCCGCGCCATTCACGCCGCTCGTCCCTAAGCTGGTCGCGCCACTCACGACGTCGTTCCCTTATCTGATGGCGAACCTCGTGCCGCCGCTCCAGCGCGTCGCCGAGAACGTTTTCCAGGACCAGGTCGCCCTGGTAGCCGATCCGGGACTTCGCGGACTTGGCGCGCTTGCGCTCCTTCCGCCGGACCTCGACACCGCCCAGCACGCATATTCCCTCGAGGCGCAGGACAGGGGCGTCGGTGCCGACGGGACCCTGACCGCCGCTGATCTCGCGGCCGCCGAGGATCGCGATGCCGTTATCGATGACGCGCATCTCGGGTGGCACCGTAATCTCGACGCCCCCCAGGACTGTGATGGTGCGGAGCACGATCTCGTTGCCAGGCAGCACGGCCTCGCGGAAGTCGAGCTCAGCTCCGCCGAAGACGGTGACTACCTCCATGACGGGCTCGGGGTGCCAGGCGCCCTTCCTGCTGGCGCCGCTGAAAATCGCGACTATCCGGCTGCCGTGGCGGGATTGCGCCACCGGCCCGGCGGTCGCCGGGGCCGGCATAGCACCGCGCTGGCCAGGTAGATCGGCAAGCAGCGGGGCCAGTTCTGCCTGCGTCTTGGCCGAGTAGATGGAGTCCAGTCGCTCCGAGTGCTCGTCGGCGGTCAGCCGGCCCTCGGCCATGGCGTTATTGACCACCGCTGCCGCCGCGTCCCGATCGGCGTCGGAGGCCCGCAGGCCGGAATTCTCGTTGAAGCCATGGGCGTCCATGTAGCTATTGTCTGCCATAGCTCCCGGCACACGGAACACAGTTGGCGAGGCGAGGAGGGCCGATGGGCCACGTAGAGGCAGCGCATGTGAGCCATGTGCTGCCCGACGGCCGGGTGCTGCTCGATGACGTCTCGTTCCGCATCGGTGAGGGCGTCGTCGCTGCCCTGATCGGCCCGAACGGTGCGGGCAAGAGCACCATCATTCGGCTCCTGACCGGGGAAATAGTGGCGCAGTCCGGCTCCGTGAGCGCCAGCGGCGGCGTAGGCGTCATGCCTCAGTTCGTGGGCGGCATCCGTGACGACACGACAGTCCGCGATCTGCTGCTATCGATCTCCCACCCGCGGCTGCGGGCCGCTGCGGCCCTCCTGGATGCCGCCGAGCTGGCGATGATGGAGCGGGACGATGAGCCGACGCAGCTGAGGTACGCCAGCGCGCTGGCGGAGTGGGGTGATGCCGGGGGCTACGAGGCCGAGGTGCACTTCGATGCGTGCTGTGTGGCGGCGCTGGGCGTCGCCTACGACCGTTGCCAGTGGCGCGCGGTCGCCACGCTCTCGGGCGGAGAGCAGAAACGGCTGGTGCTGGAGTCGCTGCTGCGCGGCAGGGACGAGGTCCTGCTGCTGGATGAGCCGGATAACTACCTCGACGTGCCCGGCAAGATGTGGCTGGAGCAGCAGCTAGCGGCCTCGGCTAAGACGGTCCTGCTCGTCAGCCACGATCGTGCCCTACTCGCCGCGTGCGCGGAGCGGATCATCACCGTGGAGGACCGGCACGTCTGGATTCACGGTGCTGGCTTCGCCACATACGCGCAGGCGCGGAGGGACCGCAACGAGCGACTCGACGAGCTGCGCCGCCGCTGGGACGAGGAGCACGAGAAGCTGCGGCAGCTCATGCTCATGCTGAAGCAGAAGGCGTCTTACAACTCCGACATGGCCTCGCGGTACCAGGCGGCGGTTACCAGGCTGCGGAAATTCGAGGAGGCCGGCCCGCCCGAGCTGGCGCCGAGAGAGCAGAACGTGCGGATGCGGCTGCGCGGCGGCCGCACCGGCAAGCGGGCGGTGATCTGCGAGCAGCTTGAGCTCACCGGCCTGATGGAGCCGTTCGACCTTGAGGTCTGGTACGGCGAACGCGTGGCGGTGCTCGGCTCGAACGGGTCGGGCAAATCTCACTTCCTCCGCCTCCTTGCCGGGGAGCCGGTGCCGCACGAGGGTGCCGCACGCCTCGGGGCCAGGGTCTCACCAGGCCTTTTCGCCCAGACGCACGCTCGCCCCGACCTCGCTGGCCGGACTCCGCTTGAGGTCCTCATGACCGAGCACGCGCTGCTGGTCAACGAGGCGATGGCAGGCCTGTCGCGATATGAGCTGTCCGGCTGTGCGCGGCAGCCATTCGAAACCCTGTCGGGCGGGCAGCAGGCCCGTCTTCAGATCCTGCTGCTGGAGCTAACAGGGTCGACGTTGCTGCTCCTCGACGAGCCCACCGACAACCTGGACCTGGCCAGCGCCGAGGCCTTGCAGGAGGGCCTGGAGTCATATGCCGGTACGGTGCTGGCGGTCACGCACGACAGGTGGTTCGCAGCGTCATTTGACCGTTTCCTCGTATTCGGCGCCGATGGCGAGGTATACGAATCGCCTGCGCCGGTGTGGGACGAGACTCGCGTGCGCAGGCCGCGCTAGCGCGGGGCTTGCTAGAGTGCATGGGTCTGAAAGGGCCGGATCGGCAGGACATGGCCTTGTCCGGGAAAGCCGGAGGGATTCAAACACCGTGGTAAAGAAGCTGCTCGTAGTCGCCGTGCTCGCACTCAGCGCTTTCGCCGTGTGGCGGAAGGTACAGGCGGACCGGGCCGAGCTTGACCTGTGGACCGCGGCGACTACGGACGACGAATAGTCCGCTCGCCCTGTCCATGGATCGACTGACAGATTCGGCTGGTATCACCCTTGTGTGCTGCGGCCTCATCGGCACGCTCGTGGTCGACGACGGCCTGATTGAGCGCTCGTTTGCCGAGGCCATCGCCACACAAGGTGTCGTCAGCGGCACCAGCGCGTTCGCACGTCGAATGTCGCAAGTTCACCAGGCACGCGGCCTGGCACCCGGCGATGTATTGCGGGTGCTCTTCCCGGACAACGAGGCGCGGGCCCAGGCAGCAATGCTGGCTTTCGAGCGTGCACTGCCAGAAGCACTCAGCAGAACCGTAGTGCAGCCGATTCCGGGCGCGATCGAGGCCCTTGCGGCCATCCGTGCCTCCGGCCGCCAGATTTGTGTGGTCTCGAGCCTGCCGCGCCGCGTCGTCGACCTGGTTCTCAGCGGCATGGACTTGCGCCGTCATATCGATCTCGCGCTCAGCGGCGAAGACGCGCCACGGGGCTTCCCCGCACCTGACCTGGCGCTGACCGCGGTGATGCAGTCGGGAGCCGAGTCCGTACAGAACGTAGCCGTCGTGCACGGCACCGGTGCCGGAATGGAGTGCGGCCGCAGGTCTGCCGCGAGCGCCATGGTGGGCGTGCTCACGGGCCCGCATTCGGCGGCAAGGCTGCGCGGGGCGGGGGCAACGCACGTGATCAGCAGCATCGCGGACCTGCCTGGCTTGCTGAAGGGACTGGGCGGCGATCCCGTCAGGGTTGCGGCCGCCGCAGAGAATGGCGCTACCTCGGCTGGCCCGGCGCGGCGCGGCGCGGCAGCGGGCGCGCCCGTGGCCACGGATGTGCCTTCGCAGGTCGGCGCGCAGCGGCGCCTGCGGAACTAGGCCGGCCGGTCCATGACACTGATCACTGCGTGACGTCCGGCTACTATGAAGCCGCGCTTTCGCGCGACCTCTCGGGGCTATAGCTCAGCTGGAAGAGCACCTGCTTTGCAAGCAGGGGGTCAGGGGTTCGAGTCCCCTTAGCTCCACTCGACCTACCAGGTCAAGCTTCCCTTATCCCAACTCGATGGCCGCGCATGCCCTCTGATGGTGGCACTTTATGGTGGCACTTCTGTTACGATGGGGCCTCTTGGGTAGCCGCTAAGCAGCACCGGAGGGGCAGGGGACAGGCAGATGACCAGAGGCGACGGGAACGTCTCGTACCAGCACCAGCAGGGCACCGCGTGCAGGGATGAGAAGCAGCACCGTGGCTGCACCGGCAGGTGGCGCGGTGTCGTCAACCGGACCGTGGACGGCAAGCGAAAGCGGTACGTCGTAGACGCTGCCACCAAGACGGAGGCGGCGAGGCGGCTCAAGGCCAAGGTGGCAGAGCTTGAGAAGGGCGTCCGGCCCGACGGCCGATACACGGTCAGCATGTGCGTCGAGGACTGGCTGGCCACACTCGACCGGCAGGCTGACAAGACGGTCCAGCTGTATGCGGACATGCTCCGCCCGGTGCTGGCCATGATCGGGACCAAGGCACTGGACAGGCTCAGTACGACGGACGTCGAGGCGGCGCTCCGCAGGATGGCCCAGCAGCACACCAGTAGGGCAATCGAGATAGCGCACTCAAGGCTCACCAGCGCCATCGACAGGGCCATAGCGCGGGATCAAGTCGGCAGGAACGTGGCAGCAGTGGCGCACCGGCCAGCGGGCAAGAAGAACGGACGCCCGAGCAGGGCCATGACGCCAGCTGTAGCGGAGCAGCTTGTCACCTGGTGCCAGCGGGAAGACAGCATGATCGCCGACTACACGCTCTTCGCTGTGAGCATCGGGTGCAGGCCAGAAGAAGGACGGGCGCTCACCTGGGCGCTGGTGGACATGGAGACAGGGCACGTGTCGCTGTGGCGGTCGGTACGGGCAGGAGGGGACACGAAGACGCCCAAGTCCAGGCGGACCATCGTCGTGCCTCCTGAGGTTGTAGCGGTGCTCAGGAGGCAGCAGCAGCGGCAGGAGCAGCAGCGGGCGGACGCGGCAGAACTGTGGCAGGACACCGGGCTCGTGTTCACCACGGAGGCGGGTGGCGAGATAGACAGCCACGACATGAACCGGCGATTCAAGCGGCTCACCAAGCGGGCCGGTGTCGGGCAGACGTGGAGCGTCCGGGAGCTACGCCACACGTTTGCCAGTCTGGCTAGCGCCAATGGGGCGAGCATTGACCAGATCGCCCAGATGATGGGGCACGTCACCAGTCGCACCACAGAGCAGGTCTACCGGCAGGCTGTGCGCCCGGTGCCAGTTGGCGCGGGGGTGGTGGCTGTGACCCTGGCCGCTGCGCGGCGACCGGAGCTAGAGGCAGCCGGATAACCCGGAGGGATCAGACAGGCCCCCGTCTGGCACGGCTGCGCCGCGAGGAGCGGCAGCTCAGCAGCGATCAGGCGGGGCTTTTGTCGCGCCCGGTCAAAATATGTAGCTGAGCTAATAGTCTAGAAAGTTGACTTTTCGTTGCCCTCGCACCCCTTCGTGGCCTGGTAACAACTGCAACCTCGCCGACTCCGCAATCGTCTGGGGCGGCATCTGTGCGGCACCTGCGGCAACGGGGCTAGCCGGACGCACCAGTTCCGGGTACACATAGCCGCCATCCGGCACCTGTGGGCAACGGCGCATTCTGGCGCAGCTGCCCTTCCGGTGCGGCGGGGCGAAGAGCAGTAGATGCGCGCTTTCACGCTGAGCATCGCCCACCCGGCCGTCAGGCCTGAGCGAGTCGGGGCGGTCGCATGTCGCAGGGCGGCGATAGGTCAGTAGTGGAGCAGAGTGCCCTCGCCGACAATCTGTACCGAGGGTGCGAGTTGGTGGCCGACTTTCGGGACCACGTCAGCCCGATGCTCGCCTTCCTATGTATCGGGACCACATCCGCGAAGGCGTCGGGTTCCTGCTGAGTGATGGTGCAGGTTTCGCCAGGACGCAGGGTCAGGCTCGTGGCAGCATCCCTGAAGGAGGCGGTGCCCCAGTAGTGATCGAGCGAGATGTACGGGACGGCATAGGGCAGCAACAGACGGGATTGGTAGTGGCAAGAGGTAACACGGCGCAACGGGTGGCGGTGTCGCCCCGTGAGGCGGCCGCGATGCTGGGGCTCAGCGTCAACAAGACCTACGAACTTCTGAACAGCGGGCAGCTGCGCAGTATCAAGCTTGGAGGGCGGCGGCTCATCGCCATGAGCGCCATCGACGCCCTGTTTGCAGAGGAGGCAGCGTGAGGCGGGCGGTAGTCCGCTTCCGCAGCTTCCAGACCGTGCTGCATGTCTGGTGCTGCCTGGTCTGCTGGCGTGACCGTGGATGGAGGCGGTCCTGATGGGCAGGCCGCGTATCTACAAGGACGACCGGGAGAAGCTGGCTCAGAAGAACCAGGTACGCAGGGCTCGACGTGCTGAGGCTCGACGCCTGCGGGAGGGCGCGAAGCTGCATGAGCTTGGCCACCGGGTATCCGAGGTAACACTGATGCTCAGCGACCCGCTGGCCCTGTTCGACTACTGGTACCGCTGGCACTCCGCGCCCACCGACACCGGGCAGCGGCAGCAGCTGGACTTGTGGAGGGCGGAGCAAGCACGGGTGGAGGCGCTCGTGGCCTTCATGGACTGGTACGAGTCACTGTCCACGGCCAGCCAGGAGGACGTACTCGACGTGATGCTCCAGGCCGCGATGTCCGGTAGCGGCAGCACGATTGGCCACGGGGACATTCGCTTCCGTCGCGGCCACGAGGACCGGCGTACTGAGGATCACATCGACCTGATGGCGATACCCGCGACGATGGAAGGCCTGCGGCTCCGGTGGCCAGGCCACGAGGGGTTCGGGAGCCGCGAGGCGGCCTGATAGCCATGAGCGCCATCGAGTCGCTGTTTACCGAGGAGGCGGTGTGAGGGAGCGAGATGGGCTCGAGTTGCTGACACCTGCGGAGGCTCGGTATGACCTTGGCGTCAAACGTGCGGAGGTTCAGGAGTGACGGCTCTGTCATGGGAGGATCGCGCCCGACGGGCGAAGCTCCGTCGCCTGGTTCGGGAAGCCGTCCACGATCTGTCCGTGCCCGAAGGTACGGGAGATGAATACAACCCCAACCGAGTCTTTGACTACGCCGCCGACATTGCGGCATACCCCTTCAGATGGCAGCCAGGAGCCGATGGCTCCTTTATACAGCAAGTGCAACTAGACGATCTTGGAGTCTGCAGGGTCACTGATTGCGGCTCGCCTGTGCGGAAGCTGAGCCCGTCCGTGGTTGCCAGGGCTAGCTACTGCCCCGATCACCTGATGGAGGATGGCACCGAGACGTCTTTCCAGCGCATCGTGGAGCGTTCGCCCGAGGATGCCCTACGCGTGGTTGCGCTCTGCCTCCCTGGTGGCGCGGAAATCCTCCAGTCGGCCACGAGGCGACGGCGGACGCCAGCCAAGCGCGTCTACACCATCAACGACAGGCGCGAAGCTGTTCGGCTCTACCGCTCCACACCGATGCAGGCAACGGAGATCGCGCGGCACCTGGTCATCCCCGTGGGCACCGTTAAGTCGTGGATCAATCGTCACCTGGAAGATCCGTATTTTGTGAAAGACGCAGCGTGACCCGCCAGGCTGCGCAGCACGGTCTCGGACACGGGCACGAGACACAGTGCCAACAGCCACAGCCGAGGTACAGAAGGGATGGCGAGTCGTGGAGGGTTTTCGAGGCACTCCAGGCTCACGTAGCAACGGGATGCGAGCTGCAGTGGCTCATCGACTGGGGCGGCCACCACAGCGGGTGCGGTGAGTGCATGAGGATCAGAGGGGATGCAGCGTAGATGCCGACCACGTATTACGGCGGAGCACCACAGCAGCCATGCGCCAACCCAACCTGCCGGAACAGGTTCACGCCCAACTTCTACGGGCGGCACCGGATGTACTGCTCCAGCCGATGCAAGGCTGCGTTGTGGGCCAGGCGACACCGCAGGGGCATCACGGCAGCGGCCATCAAGTCGTGGCAGGAGCAGCGGGCGGCCGAGCGCGAGGCATGGAAACAGCGACAGCTAGAGCAGGGAAGCGATCAGTGAGCAGCAGCAACATCCACATCAGATAGCGCGGGCAGCAGCGGGAGCGGACGCCGGTCCGTGGGGGAGATGGCCGCACTGGCAGCCAAGCATCAGGGCCTAGGCCGCCATCCTGACCGGGCAGGCGGCAGCGGCGGCCGAGCTACAGCGCATTGAAGTGGGCGTAAACGAGCGGAGCGTCTGCGGCAGGCACGACTAGATCAACTGCACCGTCCGGGGTGTGGCAGGTGACCACTGTGAACGAGGGCACGTTCAAGACGGCATTGCCAGCCTTCTTGACATTTGGTTCCCTGTCATCAGCCGGACGGGTCGTCACGGACAAAACCGGTCCGGAAATCTCCTGCGAGGTGCGGCGAAGGCTCCAAAACGGCTTCCAGTGCGCGCTCAGCCCGGACAGATAGAGCGTTCCTTGCCGCAGGTGCCGCGAGTATGGAGTAAATGAGCCTCTAAGGAAGCAACTCACCTTGCGGGCTTCGCCGTGCTGCACGGCCTCTAGGTCGTCATGGCTCTGCCTGGGCGCGGGCGGCTTGAACATGACTGAGGGGTGCCTGAGCGCGCCGACGAACCCGTAGGTCCCGGCCGACCTTCTGTCCGCTGCCCGATGGGTCACGGGCATGATCCTCCAACAGCGCAGGCAACCTTGGCGGCGGAACGGCCTAAGAGACGGGCCGGAGCCAAGGCCAGCGTACGCATGCCGCCGCTCACAGAACTGCTGCTAAGGCTTCGGTCGGCGGGGCCAGGCAGAGGGACACATTGAAGGCCAACGCAGTTTCGCCCTTCTCCTTGGCGCTCAGTGCGCCCGATGGCAGCATGTGACCGGGTTGTCTGGGTCTACGCGCCAGGAGTTTCGTTGTTGCAACGACGGCCACCGGGACTGACGCTATTCCGCACCATGCCCTGGATGGCGGTGTTGTTCCTCGCAGTACCGCTCGGAGTCATCACCGGGTGCGTGCTGCTCATGGTGAAGGGATCAGAAGTAAACCAGCCCGCACTCGTAGCGGTCTTCGCGATTCCCGCACTCGGAGGGCTGGCCGTTGCCGCCTTCTTTGTGAGGGTGATGCGGCCGCTCATTCTGACTCGGTCTGCCCTGCGAATCCCGCCGACCGGGTTCAGGACGGTCGTCATCCCGATCAGTGATGTTGCCGGAGTCGGGCTGCTCTACCGTATCCACCGCCCGCCGGACCGGTCACCCAGCGCCTGGCACGCGTACGTCTGGAGGCGCAACGGCTCGGTGCAGCGGGTAAACGGCCTGATCTGCAGGAAACGCGCAGACGCCTCGTCCAGCCGGATCGCTGCTAGCCGAGCGGGGAGGACCGTTCGGCGGCTTGACAAGAAAGTTCGGGCTGCCCAGGGACCGGCGGGCAGTCTGGCGATACTGGAGTTGCAGAAGCAGGGGCGGGTTGGCCTCACCGACAACCTAGTCGCATTCTGGTCCCCAGACGGCGAGATGGGCCCGACGCGGTATTGAACAGTCGGGCACCAGCGACCTTTCACGATGCCGACATGGCCACATGCCGGGCCGTAAGGGCTTACCAAGATCGTTTGCTCCCTATGGGACCCTGGAAAAATCTTTGCGCTAGACCACCGCGAACCTCTGGTTCGACGTTTCGAGGAAAGTTTCCCAGCTAAGGGTTCGATGGTGGCACTTCGTGGTGGCAGATACCGCTGGACAGCATCGGCTAAGGGTGGACGCATCAGCTGGCATCCGTGCAGGTAGGCGGGCAGCAGCAGATGCCGCCAGACCCACCGTGACTGCTTTGCAAGCAGGGGGTCAGGGGTTCGAGTCCCCTTAGCTCCACCACAGTCATCAGCGAAATGATCGGACATGGCCAAATAGCGACCAGGGCGTCTACGCTAAGCCGCCAAGGTTTCAAGCTGCGAGAGGGGCCAGGCGTGTTCGAGCTAGGCGCGTGGATAGGCCGGATAATCATCGTCAGCCTCCTCGTCGGAGTTGGCATCTGGGCGATCAGCAAGCGCCGCAAGTCGGGGTAGACCAGGGTTGCCAGGTGACAATCTGCCGCAGTGCCGCTTGGTAGGACCGATCTGAGAAATCTCGCGGGTTCCGCGCGCGATTCAGCCAAGCGGGAAAGCTATGTCGCAGATCAGATCGTCGTCACCAATCTGGTCCGGCTCGGCAACGTAGACCTCGCGGCAGGACAGCCGACTCCTGGGTCTGGCGCTCGCCTCCGGCGAACGGGCGACCGCGTCGTAGGCGGCAACGATTGCCGGAAAGTCCCATTGGGCCTTGGTAATCGTGGTAAACGCCTCGTCGTGTGCTGGCTCCGTGCGGATGCCGACCAGATCGGTGGCTTGCAAATCGCCTGAGCACCCTAGTATCGCCTCGAGTAGCCCGTCGTTGTCGTTGTCGACAACGCTGTGGAAGATCAAAGTGAATGGCCCTACGGGCTTGGCGCCGCCCAGCTGAGCCGCAAAAGCCGCCTTCGCGTCAGCGACGAACGCGTCGGTCTCCGAGCCTCGCACCCGCCGCTGCATCGACATCACACGCTGAGCAGGCACATGCCGGGTCTGAATGGGAAACATCGGATGCCTTTCCTCTCCGAGGATTGCGCGGATGTGACCGATGAGCAGACGCCGACTCGCATGACGTGCCTCAAGTTCGACCAGGTACTTGTCAATGCGGCTGGCGGCCAGTGCACCGTCCCGGTCGAGCTCAACAAGCAGCGAGTTGATCTCCGCAAGGCTCATATCCGCCGCGCGGAGCATGCCGATGAGCCTGCCGCGGTGTACTTGGCCGATGCCGTAGCGCCGACGTCCGCTCGACGGATCCACTTCCGCGGGCCTCAGCAGCCCGATCTCGTCGTAGATCCGAAGCGCTTTGGCCGTGAGCCGGGTCTGGTCGGAGAACTCACCGATGGTCAGCCGATGGCGAGCTGGGTCCGTGGTCACCTCGCCGATGATTCCTCTTCCCCCAAGGGCATCGTCAAGCCTGACGACGACTGTCTCCGGCTGCGTGCCGACATGACCGCCAACCGCGGCACTAGCCCAGCTGGTCGCGGCGGCGTGCCAGGTAGGCGGTCTCGGCGGTATTGCCCGCTAGCTCGATGGCTTTGTCGTACGCCGCGCGTGACTGCTGGCTGTAGCCGAGCCGACGAAGCAGATCGGCGCGGGCCGCGTGGTAGGCGTGATAGCCGGCCAACTTGTCCTCAAGACGGTCGACAAGCGCCAGCGCCACCTCCGCGCCGTCAAGCTCGGCCACCGCGATGGCCCGGTTGAGGGCGATGATTGGCGAGGGGTCGAGCCGGACGAGCTGGTCGTAGAGGGCGACGACCTGCGACCAGTCGGTGTCGTGCACATCGCGGGCGGAGGTATGCACGGCGTTGATCGCTGCGAGGATCTGGTATCGACCGGGAGCCACCCTGGCGGCCAGGCGCTCGCGCACCAGCTGATGACCTTCGGCGATCAGCGCAGCGTCCCACGCCCCGCGGTCCTGCTCGCCGAGGGGGACCAGTTCGCCGCTCGCCGAGACCCGCGCCCTGCGGCGAGCCTCGGTCAGGAGCATCAGCGCCAGCAGCCCGGCCACCTCACCGTCCTCCGGCAAGAGGGCACGAATCAGGCGGGTGAGACGGATCGCCTCGGCAGTCAGCTCCTGACGGACGGGATCTGTGCCGGCGCCGGTCGCCAGGTAGCCCTCGTTGAAGACAAGGAACAGAACGGTGAGGACGCCGGAGAGGCGGGCCGGGAGATCCTCCGCGGACGGCACCCGATACGGGATGCGAGTTGCCTTGATCTTCGCCTTCGCGCGGGTGATCCGCCGCTCCATAGCGGTCTCTTGCACCAGGAACGCATGCGCGATCTCGGGCACGGTCAGACCGCCGACCATTCGCAGCGTCAGCGCTATGCGGGTCTCGATCGCGAGCGCCGGGTGACAGCAGGTGAAGATCAGCCGGAGCCGCTCGTCGCCGATGGCTCCGGGGGGCTCAGGCGGGTCGTTGTCGTACAACATCTGAGCCTGCTTCTGCTTGTCGTCGCGCTTGCTCTCACGCCGGATCCGGTCGATGGCCTTGCGGCGGGCGGTGGTGGTCAGCCAGGCTCCCGGGTTAGGGGGTATGCCGTCTTCCGCCCACCGCTCGACGGCAGTCGCGAACGCCTCGGCAGCCGCCTCCTCGGCGATGTCGAGGTCGCCGAAACGCCTGGCCAGGGCGGCGACCACGCGCGCCCATTGTTCGTGGTGGGTCTGGGTGATCGCCGCCCGGACGTCGATCTCGCTCATTCGCCCAGGACCGGCCGCACCTCGACCTTCCGATTGCAGGCCTTCGACCCCGCCGCGGCGAGCTTGAGCGCCACGTCCAGGTCGGGTGCCTCGATGATCCAAAATCCGGCGAGGTACTCCTTCGACTCCAGGAAGGGCCCGTCGGTGAACACCGTCTCGCTGCCGCGGTTGTCGATGACGGTGGCCATGCTAGGCGACCCGAGTCCTCCGGCGAAGACCCAGTGGCCGTCGGCCACGAGCTGGTCGTTGAACACGTCGATTGCAGCCTCCTCGGCCGGGGTGGCGGAGCCTGCCGTGTCGTCGATCACGGAAACCAGGTACTGCATGTCGGATCATCTCCTGTGGTTCGGCCGCGCCCTCATGGCGGCACTCACCCCTGCCACGAACACCTCCGCACCGATCCGACACCGCCTCCCGGACTTCTTTCAAGGACATTCTGGTACGCAGCTTGAAAGCAACCGAAGTTGTCATCGTCTTGCGGCATGGCGCGACGCCACCTATCGTACCGATATATCAACTCGATACATCAGGGCCGGCGGCTCGCCGTGGCCCGGCTAACGCGGGAGTTGCGGTGCAGCGGATCGACTACAACTCGGAGCAGTACCAGGACTACGCGCGCGGCCGTGCGCTTACCGAGCAGCAACTGCAGGCATGGATGACCTCGTTCCAAGCAGTGCTTCCGGAGCGGCGGCCGCTGGCAGGGCTGGACGTCGGATCAGGGACCGGCAGATTCACTCCCGCGCTTGCACGTGCGTTCGGACCAGTCACCGGCGTCGAGCCGTCGGTCCGCATGCGCGAAATAGCACTGGCGCAGTCTCAGCATCCCGGCGTGCAGTATGTGGCGGGCTCCGCCGAGGACATACCAGTGCCGTCCGGCAGCGCCGATTACGCGCTGATGTTCTTGTCCTGGCACCACGTCCAGGACAAGCCCCGGGCAGCACGCGAGCTGGCCAGGGTGCTCAGGCCCGCCGGGCGGCTGCTACTGCGCGCGAACTTCAGCGATCACCATCCGAGGCCGTGGTGGCTTGAGCACTTCCCCCGCGGCCTCGAGACGGACATCTCGTTGTTTCAGCCGCTGCATGAGGTGATCGCAATGTTCACGTCGGCGGGCTGGCGCGTTGCCAGCTTCGGCTGGGTCACCGAGCCGTCTTACGGCACCCGCGGCGACATGCTCGAGCGGCTGCGGCTGCGCACTTTCTCGTTCTTCGCTCAGCTCACACCCGACGAGCAGGACGCGGGCCTCCGCCGCCTGGAGCAGGTCGTTGCCGCAGACCCCGGTGCACCCGCGCCGCTACTTCCTGAGGCCCTCCTCACGCTCGAACGGTGCTCGTAATCACGTTGGCGAGCTCGCCGACGGCCGCTCGGCCGCGGCCACCAGGCCCGCCATCATCTGCGGGTAAAACTTGCGGAGCCCGCGCTGCACGAGGCGGCCCGCCAGGGTGGTGTCCCAGGTCGCGGCCCAGCGAATGCGGGTGCCGTCGGCTACTGGGGTGAGGGTCACTTCGGCCCGGTAGTTCCGGACCGGGATGCCCCCGATCACGGTGTAGACCAGCCTGCGGTCTTCCTCGACCTCGAGGACCTTCTCGATCGATGTCGGGCGGCGCAGGTAGGCTCGGTGTGCGGACCGCAGCCACTGCACCGCTCCTGGCCCGCGTGGCGAATCGTCGCCCGGGCGCTGGTAACCCGCTGCGCTCCACGGTCCCCACTCCGGATAGCGGCTGGCGTCGGAGACGAGCGCCCAGACGGCCTGGGGCGTCGCTCGGGCGGTCCGTTCCGCGTCCACATGTAGTCGGCTCACCGGAGGATCTCCTTCCTGTGCCACGTGGTACATGTACCAGATGATGCACGGGCCGGCCGGTCCGTCAGAACCCATCCGGAGGTCGATGCAGTCGTGCCACCTGAGCTGGCGCGGGTACTCGGCATCAGAGCGATGGCCGGCAGCTTGGCGCTAGCCCGACGAGCGATCGGGCTGGCCCTGACGGCGGCGGTGGCAGCTGGTTGCGCTACCACCCAGTCGCAGGCAGGCGCGCCGCCGCGGCCCTCTCCTGTCGCCGCCCGGCCCTCGTCGACAGCTGCCCCGAGTCCGAGTCCAGGCCCGTCCCCCAGCGTCATCGCGATCCCGCCCCCGCCTGCGGGCCTGCCCCAGACGCAAGCGTTGCCGAGTGCCAGCACTCAGGTCTTTGCCAACGAGATGACCGACCTGTGGACGGCGATCGTCACGGGGAACACATCCGTCGCGATCCAGTCGTTCTTCCCGCTCAGCGCATACCAGCAGGTCAAGGCCATCTCCGACCCCACGGCGGACTGGAACAGCCGGCTCGTCGGCGACTACGTCCTCGACATCCAGGCGGCGCACTCCTTCCTGGGGCCGAACGCCGCGACTGCGCAGCTCGTCCAGGTCATCGTGCCGTCGCCGCAGTACGCGGCCTGGATCGGCCCTGGCGACTGCTACAACAAGGTCGGCTACTGGCACGTGCCGGGATCGCGACTGGTGTACCGGGTGGATGGTCAGCTGCAGTCCATCGGGATCGCGTCGCTGATCTCCTGGCGGGGGCAGTGGTACGTCGTCCACCTGGGTGCCGTGGTCCGTAACACCACCGCTGGCATCGTAGACGATCCCTCGCTGGGGACCGGCACGACCGGCTCGCCAGGCGGCTGCTGACCGGCCCGTGTCACAATCGCGGACCCGGCAGTGTCAAGGTGGTGATGCTGACCGAGGGACGTGACATGGCCGACAACGACTGGCTGGCGGCTGCATTCGAGGAATATCGCCCTCACCTGCGCTCCGTTGCCTACCGGCTGCTGGGCTCGCTGACCGACGCCGAGGATGCCGTTCAGGACGCGTGGCTCCGGCTGAGCAAGGCCGACGCCAGCGAGGTGGAGAATCTCGGTGCCTGGCTGACCACGGTGGTCGCCCGGATCTCGCTCAACATGCTGCGATCACGGCGCCGCGAGACGCTGATCGGCGACTCGTGGCCAGCCGCTGCGGAAGCAGCCGCCGCAGCACCGGGCGCCGTCGGCCCATCCGGCTCGGAGAACCCCGAGGACGAGGCGATCCTGGCGGACTCGGTCGGGGTCGCGCTGCTGGTCGTCCTGGACACCCTGACGCCGGCGGAGCGAATCGCGTTTGTCCTGCACGACCTGTTCGCTATGCCGTTTACCGAGGTGGCGGCGATCCTCGGCCGCTCAACCGAGGCAACGCGCCAGCTGGCGAGCCGGGCCAGGCGCCGGATCCAGGGGGCGCCGAGCCGTGATCGCACTGCTGACTTCGCTCGGCAGCGAGAAGTGGCGGCCGCGTTCCTCCAGGCGACGCGCACCGGTGACTTCACCGCGCTCGTCGAATTGCTCGATGCCGACGTCGTGCTGACCGGCGACGCGTACATCGCGCCGTCGGGCCGGCCGATGGAGCTGCAGGGCCTTGAGAAGGTCGCCCGAGGCGCGGTGGCCTCCTCCATCCGGGCGGAACACTCTCAGCTTGCCCTCGTCGACGGGCAGGTAGGCATCGTGTACGCGCCCGCCGGCCGGCTGCAGATCGTGCTGGCCTTTGCCGTTAGCGAGGAGTCGAAGATCACCAAGATCACCGTCACGGCAAACCCGGACACACTGCGCCGTATGCAGCTAGCGATGCTCCCGGAATAGGCCCGTAAGTTCCGCCACCGTCGCGACGTGCGCCTGCCGCGGGAACACCTTCCGCATGAGCACGTCATGGACCTCCGGGTCAAAGTCGGCACAGCCATCGGCCAGAACGACGATCTGGTAGTCGCGGTCACTGGCGTCGCGCAGCGTTGACAGCACGACACCGCTCGTACTGATCCCGGCCAGAATCAGGGTGTCTATGCCGACGTCACGCAGCTGCCTGTCGAGGTCGGTGGTAGAGAACGCCCCGACCCTGGTCTTGCGCACGACGATGTCGCCGGACTGCGGCGTCAGCCGGTCGTCTATGGCGGTGGCTGGTGAGTTCGCGTCAAACTGCCTGCCCGCCGCGGCGACGAGCGACGCCATCCGGCTTGTCGGCGGGAACGACGCGTAGTCCGCATCCTCGAACGCCACCCGGACGTAGCCAACGTGGCCATCCTGAGCGCGGACGGTCGCGATGGCACCGGCGACGAGAGTCAGCAGCGCATCGGCGTCACCGATCCGGCCGACGACTCCGTTCTGGTAGTCCATCACGAGCAGCGCGGTGCGGTGCGGGTCGAGCACGGGCGGCGCCTGGGTGGTCACCTGATTCCTCCTGTACGGGGGTGAAGGCTAGCGGCTCGCTGGGGGTCAGCGAATCGGCGGCCTCGTTATCGTGCTGCCGCGCAGGATCGGATTCCGGATGCACGTACCGGCCGCCGCGCAGCAGCGAGGCCACGCCCGCGATGACCGCAAGGGCTGCGGACACTGAGAACACCACGACGAGCCCGTGGTGGAACGGGCCGGAGATGAGCTCGGGAAAGAACACGCGACCGGTCAGGACTTGCCGGGATGCGACCGGCAAGGTGGCGAGCACGCCATTCGCCGACAACAGGTGCTGCAAGGGGTTCACGCCCAGCACCGCCGCGAACAAGGACGAAACGGGTGGCAGGGCGCCGATCTCGTGCGCCACCCTGCCCGGCACGTTGTTGCTGATGAGACCGTGCGTCAGCGTCTGCGGCAGCGTGCTCGCGAGTCCGGCGATCATGAGGCTGAAGAACACTCCGATCGACAGCGCGGTGCCGGAGTTCTGATACGTCGCACGCATGCCGGAGGCAGCGCCGCGATACCGGGCTGGGACGCTATTCATGATCGACGCCGAGTTCGGCGCGGCGAACATGCCGCCGCCGATGCCGTTGGCGAGCGAGAGCAGGGCGAATGTCCAGTACGGGAAGTCGACCGGCAGCAGCATGAGGCCGACGAAGCTAGCGGCGAACACCGCCATCCCGGCGGTCGCGAACCCGCGCGCGCCGAAGCGGTCGGACAATGCCCCCGACACAGGTCCCGCGACCAGGATCCCTGCCGTCAGCGGCAGCAGGAATATGCCCGCCCACAGTGGCGTCTGCGAGTAGCTGTATCCGTGCAGCGGCAGCCAGATGCCCTGCAGCCAGATGATCAGCATGAACTGCAGGCCGCCGCGGGCGATCGCGACTGTGAGGCCGGCCACGTTGCCAGCCGTGAACGCACGGATCCGGAACAAGCTGAGCTGGAACATCGGCTCGAGGACCCGGTTCTCGATCACGACGAACGCGACGAGCAGCAGTACCCCGCCGGCCAGCAGCCCGTACACGAATGGGTTCGTCCAGCCCATGGAGTTGTGCCCGTAGGGCTGGATGCCATCAGTCAGGGCGACCAGGACAGCGCCAAGACCGAGCGCGAAGGTCAGGTTTCCCCACCAGTCGATTCGGGCGCGGTGCCGCTCGCCCGCCTCGCGTAGCCGCAGGTAGGCCCACAGCGTGCCGTAGATACCGACAGGGACGTTGACCCAGAACACGGCGCGCCAGTCCAGAGCCGCGAGCAGGCCGCCCGCGACTAGGCCAACGAACTGGCCAGCGATCGCGGCGACCTGGTTGAGGCCGAGCGCGAACCCGCGCCGGTCGGGTGGGAAGGCGTCGGTGAGGATAGCCGCGGAGTTGGCCATCAGCATCGACCCGCCGAAGGCTTGCAGCAGCCGCCAGCCGATCAGCCAGAGTGCGGCGGCCTTACCGGCGAACGGATCGAAAGAAAGCAGGACCGAGGCCGCGGTGAACACCGCGAAGCCCGCGTTATAGATCTTGACCCGGCCGTACATGTCGCCGAGGCGGCCGAGCGTCACGACGAGGACCGCCTGGACGAGGCGGTAGCCCATGATCATCCACAGCAGGTAAAAGATGTTGCCCGGCGCGAGCGGATCGAGATGAATTCCGCGGAAGATGGCCGGCAGCGCGATGATGACGATGGAGCCGTCGAGCGCGGACATGAAGTTGGCGGCGGTGGTGTTCGCGAGCGCCACCCACCGGTACCGGTCGTCCGTCCGCGCCGCGCTGCCTGTCACGTAGCTATCTCCGGGAAGGTTTCGGTCTCGGTCAGATTCGCTCGGCCAGCCGCTCAAGCAGCGGCGCGGCGGTTCTGAGCGTGTCGAGCTCGGCCGGCGAGAACCCGGTCGCCAGGGCCTGCGCGAGCAGCTCGGTGTGCTTACCCCGGCGGTCTCGCAGGACCTGCCGGCCGGCCTCGGTGATGGAGATGACGGCCCGTCGGCCGTCGTGCGGGTCGGGCTCCCGTTCGACCAGTCCCCGCGCTTCGAGGCCCGCCAGCGTCGCACCCATGGATTGCGGGCTGATCTGCTCCTGCCTGGCCAGGGCGCTGGACGTGACCGGCCCACCGCGATCGAGCCGCACCAGTGCGGCGCTTTCTGGCAGGGTGATTCCGCCGTCGCCACGCTCCGCCTTTACCTGGCGAAGTCGGCGCCGGAGCAGCCCGATGCTGTCCCGGAGCGCCGCGGCGACGTCGACAACGTCGGATGCCTCCATGTACTAAGTCTAAGCTAATAAGGTTGGGCTTAGTAATTGGGGTTGGGCGGCAGCCGGACCGCGAGCGGCTGTCAGCGCTTGGGCCAGCGCCAGGGCGGCTGGTCCAGCGGCTCGCGACCGGCCACCGCGGTCTGGCCGAACTCCTTGATCAGCTCGATCGCAGTGAGCTGGACCTCTGCTACGCCTGCCGCCCGGCCGATGCCGTCGATGAGCGCCCCGGAGTGAGACACGACGATCACCTGGGTCCGGCCCGCCGCGGCTGCGATCAGCTGGCCGAGCGCGGGCAGAAGATCTGGGTGCAGGCTGGTCTCCGGCTCGTTCAGTACCAGCAGCGCGGCCGGACGCGGGCTCAGCAGCGCCGCTATCCATAGCAGATAGCGGAGCGTGCCGTCGGACACCTCCGCTGCCCCGAATGGCCGCAGCAGGCCGTGCTGATGAAACTGGACCGACATGCGCCCGTCGTCGGCTTGCGCGATCGCGAGCGAACTACCAGGGAACGCGGCCGCCACGGCCGCGTCCAGCCCTGGCGCGTCACCGATCTCCGCGATGGTCTGCAGCGCGGCGGCGAGGTCGGCGCCGTCGTGGCTCAGCACGGGCGTCCGTGTACCGATCTGGCTGCCCCTGGCCGGCGCGTCCGCGTCGGTGCGGAACTGGTCGTAGAACCGCCAGTACCGGATCCGGTCCCGCAGCCCCAGCAGTTCCGGCGCGCGCTGCGGGTCAGCGAACTCGCTCAGCATGCTGTCGTACTCGCGGATCGGGACGGGGGCCGCCCAGCCGCCGTCATCGTCTCTCACCTTCACGAAGCCGCCGAGCCGGTCGCAGAGGACCGCCGACGGTCGCAGCACCGGACCGGTCCAGACGGACTCGCGCTTGATCACCGGGTCCCGGCCGAACGCCGTTCCACCCGGCACGGGGAGGCCCAGGTCAATGGCGTAGCCGAAGTCGTCATCCCCGAAGCCGAGCCGCAGGGCCACCGGCTCGGTCCGCGCCGTGCCCTGGACGGGGTACAGGCCCTCGCGCACGACGCGACCCACGCGATCGGGCCCCGCCCACAGCACCGACGGCAGGCCGCCTTCCCTGGCCAGGGCGGCGACCATACCGTTCCGCGCGCCGTCGGCCAGTAGCCGCAGCGCCCGGTACAGGCTGGATTTGCCGGTGCCATTCCCGCCGGTCACGACGTTGAGGCTCGTCAGTGGCAGCACCAGACCGCGCAGGGACCGGTAGTTCTCGACTGCCAGCGTGCGTAGCACTGCTCGACCATACTCAGCCGCTCCCGGTCGTGACTTGACTCTCCTGTTACCGGAGGCCCGAGGGTCGAAGACATGACGAACACACAGCTCTCAGAGGCTGAGGCACTGCGGCCGCAGCCAGCCCGGCTGCGGTCGCCGCTGCCGGTACTGATGATGGCGGTCTTTGCCGTCGTCCTTGATTTCTTCGTGGTCAACGTCGCACTGCCCGACATTCAGGCCGATCTGCACACCGGGAGCGCGGCGACGGAGTGGATCGTGGCCGGCTACGGGCTGGCCTTCGCCGTGCTGATCATTACGGGCGGCCGGCTCGGCGACCGGTTCGGACGGCGGCGCCTGTTCAGCACCGGGCTGGCGCTATTCGTGCTGGCGTCGGCTCTGTGCGGGCTCGCCACCAGCCCGGCGATGCTGGTGGCCGCGCGGATTGTGCAGGGCGCGGGCGCCGCTTTGATCAGCCCCAACGTCCTGGCCATCATCGGGATCTGCTTCACCGGCCCGGCTCGGGTGCGGGCGATCACCATCTACGGCATGGTCATGGGACTAGCTGCTGCGGGCGGCCAGCTGCTCGGCGGACTGATCATCGCCGCCAACCCGCTCGGGCTCGGCTGGCGCGCGATCTTCCTCATTAACATCCCGATTGGCCTGGGCGCGCTTGCCTGGTCCCGGCGCCAGATCGCCGAGTCCCGCGCCCCGCTCTCCGGCAGGGTGGACACGCGCGGCGTGGTGCTGGTGACGCTGGGGCTTACCGCGCTCGTGCTCCCACTGGTTGAGGGCACGGCGCTGCACTGGCCAGCGTGGACCTGGGCCAGCCTCGTGGCAGCGCCGATCATCATCGGTGCCTTCGTCGCTGACCAGGTCCGGGCCGAACGCCGGGGCGGTACGCCGCTGCTGCCTCCGTCCCTCTTCCGGCGGCCCGAGCTAGCGGCCGGGCTGGTCACCCAGCTCGCCTTCTGGTGCGGGATGGCGTCGCAGTTCCTCGTTCTAGCGCTGTACCTCCAGCTTGGCCGAGGCTTGGACGCCCTGCAGGCTGGCCTCGTGTTCACTGTGCTCGCGGCCTTTTACCTGGCGACCTCGCTGCGCGCACCCGCCATGACGCTGCGGTTCGGGCGCCGCCTCATCGCTGCCGGCGCGCTGGTTCTCGCCGCCGGCGAGGTCACGCTCCTGCTGACGGTGGCCGAGCGGGGCGGCGCTTCGGTCGCGTGGCTGGTGCCGGGCCTGGCACTTGCGGGCGCTGGCATGGGTTTGTGCATGACGCCGCTGACCTCGACTGTGCTCGCCCACGCCGACCCCCAGCGCGCTGGCGCAGTGACCGGCGCCCTGTCCACGATGCAGCAGGTAGGCAACGCGGTCGGCGTCGCCATCACCGGCGTCATCTTCTTCGGGCTGCTGCCGAGCGGATACGCCCGGGCATTTGAGGTCAGCCTCGCGGAGCTCACGGGCCTGCTGCTGGCCGTCGCTGCCCTTGCCCTCGTCCTGCCAGGACGCTCCCGCCCGCCGGTGCTGTCCGGCGGGCCCGCGGCCGAGGCCGCTGCCGGGAGCCGGTCAGATGCTTGACTGGCCTACGGCGGGACGGCCGACAATCGGCTTCATGCACACGCGGATCCCGATCGGCGATTTCGCCAAGATGACCCACCTGAGCGTCAAGGCGCTGCGGCACTACCACGACGTCGGATTGCTAGACCCCGCTGAGATCGACGCATCCTCCGGCTACCGGTACTACGAGCCCGGCCAGATCGTGACCGCGCAGGTAATCCGCAGGTTCCGTGACCTTGGCATGCCGCTCGACGATATCCGCGCGCTGCTGACGGCGCCAGATGTCGAGGGCCGCAGCGAGGTCGTGATCGCGCATCTGCAGCGGATGGAATCGCAGCTGTCGCTGACCCAGGCGGCCGTGGCCTCGCTGCGCTCACTGCTCGAGCGACCACGCCAGCCGACCGCAGTCGAGCACCGTTCCCTCGGTCCTGCGCTGGCGGTGGCAATCGCCGAGCGCGTCGCCGAGTCGTCGCTGGTGGACTGGTGGAGCGGGGCCTTCGGCGAACTGTATGCCACGCTGGCAGCGGCGGGCGTGCAGCCGAACGATCGGCCGGGCGCCCTGTATCCGACCGAGCTGTTCGAGGCCGAGGTGGGCGAGGTGGTCGCCTTCGTGCCGACGAGCTCACCCGTGGCCTGCTCCGGTCGGGTGGCGATGCGGGATATCCCCGCGGCAGAGCTCGCTGTGGCCGTTCACCGAGGGCCTTTTGCCGAGCTGGATCAGACCTATGCCGAGCTGGGCAAATACGTCACGGCGCGGGAAATCGGGGTGGATGGTCCTATCCGTGAATACTATGTTGTCTCGTATTTCGAAACGGCCGATGAATCGCAGCACATAACAGAGGTCGGCTGGCCGGTATTTCATACCGGGACACCCGGATAGCCGGCACCGGACCGTCACATAATAGTCGTCTGTGGCCTGGACCAGCCCAGACGTGGCGTTGAGAGTGACTAGTAGTGGACACGTCGAAAGCGGGGCGATAATTCCCCGTAGCCGATCGGTGGCAGGTTAATAACATTTTCGGTTTTGCCGTGAAACCCCTCTGGGACGATCTGGCGATTGGTGATACTGTCGGCCAGGCGGTGACTTGAAATAACGGGGAAAATCGACTCCGGACGGACTGGCAACACTACTAGGGCCATTAGTTAACGGCGGGTTTCTGGGCGGCTCACGCCGCCTGGCGGCGGGGGCTTGCGTGGCCGGGAGATGTGCGGCGCGCCGGGGAACGAGGTGACACAGGTGCCTGCACACGCGGGGCGGCTCCGGCCGTTAGAACGATGCATCTTCACGCTGGTCTTCTCTCTCATGGCGAGTTTCGTCGTCCTCGTGGCCTTCATGGCCACCACCACGCGCGGGCATCTGCTGCTGACCGGGCCGTCCGTCGCAGAAATACCAGTGGTGGCAGGCCTGAACGGGTCGGCCGTGCAGAATCCGACCGCTAGCTCGGGCTCCGGGTCGATGCAGACGCACCACACAAGTGCTCGGCCGGGCGGCAAGGCTCCATCGCCGCAGGAGCTGAGCGCTGCACTGGCGGTCCAGCTGCGACCGGTGCTCGGCACCGATGCCGGTCAGCTCGCGGTGGGCGTCGTGGACCTGAACTCTGGCGCGGCCGCCACGTACAACGCTGGCGCGGTGATTCGCGGCGGCGGCATCGTGACCACCGACATCCTGGCTGCCTTGCTGCTTCAGCACCAGCAGGCCGGGACGCGCCTGACCGATCACGAAGCGGAATTGGCCGCGGACATGATCGAGAACGACAGCACCGCAGCAGCGAACCAGCTCTGGGTCGTTATCGGCGGGGCACCTGGCCTGGCGGCCGCCAATGCGACGCTCAAGCTGCGTGACACCTCACTGATGCCCGGAGCTGGCTGGACGTGGACGAAGACAACCGTTGCCGATCAGCTGCAGCTGCTGGCAGACATCGCAGCGCCGCATTCGCCACTCACTTCGGCTTCGCGCGACTACGCGCTCGGCCTCATGACCAGTGTTACGGTCGCGCAGCCCTGGGGCGTGCTGGCGGCGGCGACCAACGGGACGCCTCGCGCTGTCGCGGACGGCTGGTTGCTCGGGCCGCGGTGGGTGATCGGCAGCATCGGCGTGATCCAGCGCCACGGGCACGAATTGCTGGTCGCCGTGCTGTCGGATCGCAACCCGGCGGAAAGCCCGGCTGTATCGGCTGCCCGGGCAGCGGTGCTTGCCGCGGCGAGCACCGTCAGCTAGCCGCCGGGTCGGGGGTCCGGCCTGCACCGAGCGCGTGTGCTGTCGTGTTGACGGCGTCCACCAGGCTGTCAGTCGCGGCGCGCAGGCCGTATACCTCGCTTTCTGTGGCCTCATCGCCCGGCGGGTCGGTGCGGATCTCCTGCTGGATTTCGCGTAGCCGTGGCAGGTCCTCGGCCGGCTGGGGTCCGTACTGGTCGGCGGCTCGCAAGGCCATAGCGATCTGGCTCACCGCACTGGATATGCCGCTGGCGAGCCGGTCGAGCCCAGGCTGAAAATGCTCGTCTAGCCTCGCATCAGCCGGCTGCGCTGCGTGATGCGCGGTGACGACGGCGCCCAGCGTCAGGCAGGCCTGAGCGATTCGATGGCCGGCCGATTCGAGCGCTCTGGCCGTCCGTGCGCTCATCGGCGGGTGATCGGGCTCGCCAGCAAGCCGGTCTGCAGAAGCCTCGGCATTGAGCCGGGCGCGCCGGGCTTCGGTCCGGAGCTGGCGAACCATGACCGCTTCCACGCCGCCTGGCCGCGCATAGGCGCGTAGCAGCGCGCTCGCGTAGCTGCCCTGCGCGAGGAAGAGGCGGGCGAACTTCTCCGCCGACGAAGTTCCCTCCCACGTGGGCCACACCAGATAGGCCACGATCGCCAGCGCGGTTCCGATACCAGTGCCGATCAGCCGGGCGAGCGCAGTCGGCTCAGCCGGCAGGCCGAGAAGCGCGAGCAGCACGACCACAAAGTCGGTCAGAAAGACGCCGTAGAGCAGGTAGTTCACGGTGAAGACGGCGTAGGCAGCCAGCAGCGAGACGCCGATGCCGATCAGCAGTGCTGTCAGGCCGATCCTCGCCAGCTGGACTGTCGCCACGCCGAGCCCGGCGCCTACCACAGTGCCCGCTGCGCGCTGCAGCCCTCGGTACAGGGTCGAGCTGTAGTCCGGGCGGAGCACGATGAAGACCGTGAGCACAGCCCAGTACCCGTGACTGATGCCGGTCGCCAGGGAAATGGTCTCCGCCGTCGTGGTCGCGGCGGCCAGCCGCAGGGCATGCCGGCCGGTCTCGGACGACGTGCCGACGCTGGCCCGCAGGGTCAAGACG
The DNA here is from genome assembly GCA_963718765.1 of uncultured Actinomycetota bacterium. GTDB lineage: Bacteria > Actinomycetota > Actinomycetes > Streptosporangiales > Streptosporangiaceae > JAJYUU01. The sequence goes on along the minus strand of CAVQZV010000006.1, from coordinate 79,653 downwards.
ACGTCGAGCCGCCACGCCTGCCGCACCGGGCGCGGCGGGGCGGCACGGCCGTGCGCCGGCTCGGCGTCGTTCAGCCTGCTGACGATACGGCAAGCGCTGCGGAGCTGGCCGAGCAGCGCCTCAGCTGCCCACCGCCAGGCTGCGCCGGGATCGGTGACGAGCCCGTCAAGATGCTGGCTGGCGGTCGCCAGATGGTCGTCGCGCCTGCCCGACCGCGCGTCCAGCTCGGCCGCCAGCTCGCTCAGCGCGCTCGCCGCTACGCCGAGCAGGGAACGGACGGCCAGAGCCGGTGATCCGTCGGCCCCCGCGGCGACCGACAGGGCAGTCAGAGTCGTGCGGATCCGCACCGCCTCGTCGGCTAGGTCGAGCATGTGCAGCCGGGCCGCGGTGCGCAGCAATGGGTTGGGGTCGGCGAGTACATGACTGGCCGGCGTCTGGCTGGGATCAGGTGGCCCAAGCTGCCCGGACCCCAGCGCGCTGGCATACTCGGCCAGCGCGCCATACGTTGCCCCCAGGGCTGAGCGCTCGGCGCTGCCGCGGCTGAACGCCCATGACGAGATGACGAGCAGGCACTGCCACAGTCCGCCCGCCAGAACGAGCCCGGCCCGGACGGCCGCATCCGCCGGGCTGAGCGGGAGCGCGCTGCCGACGAGCAGCGCGACCGGCCATTGAAGCGTCACAGCCAGCACAGTGGGCCCGAGGGCAGCGAGCAGGCCGGCGCCATAGGCCCAGGCGCACACGAGCGGAACGAGCAGCCACGGGTGCCGGGCGCCGGTCGCGCCCGCGAATGTCGAGACGGCCATGCCAGCCGCGGCACACAGGACGGCGACAACCTTCGTCCGGCTGACGCCACGGAAGGCGACGAAACCCGCCGGAAGCGCGCCAAGCGCAGCAAAGCTGCCGTACTCGACCCGGCCGGTCGCAGCGCCGACGGCGAGCGGGGTCACGACGCCGAACGCCGCGCGTACCGCCTGGCCTACTGCAAGGTCGCGCCATCGAAAGGCACCGAAATCAAGCCAGCCGGGCCGGCTGAGTTCGGCGGCGAGGAATGCCCGGCCGCTGCGCAGGTCGGCCACCAGGCGCCGGCCGCCCCGCTGGGCTGCCCGCCTGGCCTGGCGCAGCGAACGCGGCGGCAGTTGACGGTCTCCGGCTCAGGCCGGCCGGACGGGTCGGTAGACGGGCTGCCACATGTGCGAGCGCACCTGCTCGAGCACGTCGCCGTCCAGCGTGGCGCGGGCGACGCCGTCCTGCACCGCGGCTCTCGCGACGGCGACGGCTACCGCAAGGGACGTCTCGCGCAATGCCGCGACTTCAGGCAGCAGCGCGGTTCCCGGTGCCTCGGCGTCAACGAGACCGGCCACCGCGTGCGCCGCCGCACTGAGCATGTTGTCAGTGATAGCCCGGGCCCTGGTGGCGATCGCACCGAGCCCGAGGCCAGGGAAGACGAGCGCGTTGTTCGCCTGGCCGATGATGAACTGGGTGCCCCGGTAGTCGAATGGCGGGAATGGGCTGCCGGTGGCGACGAGCGCTCGGCCGCCAGTCCATTCGATGACGTCAGCCGGGCGCGCCTCGGCCAGCTCGGTGGGGTTGGACATCGGCATGACAACCGGCCGTTCGGTGTGCGCGGCCATGTCCTTGATGATGTCCTCGGTGAACGCGCCGCCGCGAGCAGACGTGCCGATCAGGACCGTCGGGTGGACGAGGCGCACGACCTCGGCGAGTGGGATGCCCCCGAGCGCGGTGTCACGACGCCAGCCAGCGACGTCCTCGGTGCGGCGTGCATACCGGAGCTGGTCGGCGGACAGGCGCTGGTCGTCCGACTCGATGAGGCCGTACCGGTCCACCGCCCAGAACGCCGACCGGGCCTGCTCTGCGGACAAGCCCTCGGCCCGCATAGCTGCCACCAGCTGATCGGCGATCCCCGTACCGGCCGAGCCGGCTCCGAAGATGACGATGCGGTGCGCGGTCAGGGCCAGGCCGGTCGCCTTGACCGCTGCCAGTACGGCGGCCAGGTTGACAGCGCCGGTGCCCTGCACATCGTCATTGAAGCTGGGCAGCTCGTCGCGGTACCGGGCGAGCAGCCGCCGTGCGTGTGCAGGGGACATGTCCTCCCAGTGCAGCAGCGCCTGCGGGAACACCTTCTGCACTGCCCTGACGAACGTAGCGATGAACTCGTCATACTGCTCTGCCGGCACGCGAGGGTGGCGGTTGCCGACGTAGAGCGGGTCATCGAGCAGGCTCTGCCGGTCAGTGCCGACGTCGAGCATGACCGGCACGGTACGACCCGGCGCGATGCCGCCAGCGGCGGTGTAGACGGCAAGTTTCCCCACGGCGATGCTCATCCCGCCGACGCCCCAGTCGCCGATACCGAGAATCGCGCCGGCGTCCGTGGCGACGATCAGGTCCACGTCGTCGGCACTCATTCCGAGCGCGCGCAGCGACTGTTCCACCAGCTCGGGATCGTCGACCGACAGGTACACGCCCCGTGGCCGGCGGTACTCGTGGCTGTAGTTCTCGATGGCCTCGCCGACGGTCGGGGTGTATATCACCGGGAGCATCTCACTGAGATGGTCGACGAGCACCCGGTAGTAGAGCACCCGGTTTCGGTCGTGCACCTCGTTGAGCAGCACATTGCGCGACAGGTTGGTGGACTGCCGCAGGAACTGGGCGTAGATGCGGCTGGCCTGCTGGTCGAGCGTCAGGTGCCCGGGCGGGATCAGGCCGATCAGCCCCAGGCTGGCCCGTTCTTCGTCGGTGAAGGCGGTGCCCTTGTTAATTCTCGGGTCGGTGAGAACCTGCCGCCCTCGCAGTGTTGTCCGCCAGCCGCCCTCGGAGTCGAGCCAGAGCGTCCGCACAGCCGGGCTCCCTTCCCGCATCGCCGACCCCGGCCAGTCCGCAGCGGCCAGCCCCAGTTCATTCTGCCTGGAACGGGCTATCCGGCTCGGACTCGGTGACGTCGTCCCCCTGCCACAATGCCCGGACGGTGTCGATGGTGTCGGCCTCGGCCGGGCTCTTGTCCGGCCGGTATCGCAAAACCCTGGCGAATCGGAGTGTCACCCCGCCCGGGTACCTGGTGCTGGCCTGGACACCGTCGAAAGCGATCTCAACGACCAGTTCTGGCCGGACCATGACGACGCCGCGCGGAGCTCCGCTCTGCGCATGCTGGGGCGACTCCGCGAGTGCCAGCAGCCGCTCGGTCTGCCAGGCCAGCACGGCGTCGGTCAGCCCCTTGAAGGTCTTGCCGAGCATGACGGTGCCGCCAGTGCCTGGATCCCTGGCGCCCAGATGCAGGTTGGACAGCCAGCCCTGGCGACGGCCGTGTCCCCACTCGGCACCCAGGACCAGCAGGTCCAGGGTGTGCCGAGGCTTCACCTTGATCCAGTCACTGCCGCGCCGGCCTGCGCCATAGGGCGCATCGAGCGACTTGACGACGACGCCCTCGTGACCACGCTCGACAGCATCGGCGAAGAACCGTCCGGCATCGGCCACATTGGCGGTGACCAGCCTGGGGACGACAAGCCCGGCCGGCGCGATCTGAGTGAGCCGGGCGAATCGCCGGCTGGCCGGGGCGTCGATGAGGTCGGCGCCGTCGGCGTACAGCAGATCGAAGAGGAAGAGCGTCAGTCGCACCGAGCCGCCGGCACCGGGCTGGCTGGCGGTTCGCGCGGACGTTACCTGGAACGGCTGCGGGCGCCCGTCTGGCCGGAGCGCCACGGCCTCGCCGTCCACGATTGCGGTCGGCGCGCTCAGGGTCAGGCCGGCGGCAGCAAGCTCCGGGACACGATCGGTGATGTCGTCCAGGGTTCTGGTGAACACCCGTACCTTCGTGCCCTGGCGGTGTAGCTGAACCCGGATGCCGTCGATCTTCCATTCGACCGCGGCCGGAGCTATCCGGTCCATGGCCTCGGTGAGGTTGGGGGCAGAGGCTGCCAGCATCGGCCGGACCGGCCGGCCGACCTGCACGGTCAGGGCGCGGAGCGCGTCCGTCGCCACCTGGCCGGTGAGCTCGGCGCCGAGAGCAGCCGCGGCCGTGACCGCCAGTGACCCGCTGAGCTGGTAGGCGCGGCGTACGTCCGCGGCAGGCACGCCAGCGGCGCGCGCTACGGCCTCGGTCATGACGCCCTCGAGCGCGCCCTGTCGCAGGTCGCCGGCCAGCAGCCGGACCATGAACCGCCGCTCGGCCTCGGTGGCGCGGGTCAGCAGGCCGGCCAGCAGCCGCCGGCGCTCGGCCTGCGAGCCCTGACCGGTCAGCAGGCCGATCTCGCCGAGGGACTGGTCAGTCTCCGCCAGCGTCAGTTGTGGCGTCTCGGCTGGCGGGGGGAGCGAGGGAGGCGCGGCCGCGGATTCGCCGTAACCGCCCATCAGGTCGGCCAGCGCTGCGTATCCCACGCCGATCTGGCGCTGGGTCAGGTCGCCCGACAAGAAAGAAACGGCCACCGCGATCTCCTCGGCCGGCACCTGCTTGAGAAGGCTGGCGATCAGCGAGATCTTGGCCAGCCGCCCCGGTGACTCGGCGACTGCCGCTGATGTGCGCACCACCGCATCGAGCAGCATGCCCGCTACAACCAGCCCTTCTGCTGAGCGATCTGGACGGCTTCCCCGCGGTTCCGCGCACCGAGCTTCTGGATAGCAGCGGACAGGTGATTGCGCACGGTGCCCGGCGACAGATGCAGCCGGGCCGCTATGTCGGTAATCGCGTCGTGGCTTGCGGCGGCGGTCAGCACCTCGCCCTCCCGCTCAGTGAGCGGACTGTCGCCCTGGGCCAGCGCGGCGGCGGCGAGCCCCGGATCGACCACCCGCTCGCCGGCCGCTACCCGGCGGATGGCCGCCGCCAGATCAGCGGCGGGCGCGTCCTTGAGCAGGAAGCCGCGCGCGCCCGCTGTCATCGCGGCGCGCAGGTAGCCGGGCCGGTCGAAGGTAGTGACGATGACGATCCCCCCTCCGAAGCCGGACGCGCTGAGCTCGCTCGCTACTTCGATCCCGCTGGGACCTGGCATCTCGATGTCCAGTACGGCGACGTCCGGCTGATGTTTCCGCGCCATCGCGAGTGCCTCATCGCCGCTCGCGGCCTGAGCCACGACGTCGAGGTCCGGTTCGAGTTCCAGCAGCGCGACGAGGGCCTGCCTGACCATCGTCTGATCCTCGGCAATCATGATCCGCACGGTCACCCGACCATTCTCGTCTCCAGCGCCCGCGATCCGGGCATCATCGCGATCACCCCTGCAGTCCGAGCGGTATTACGACGCGCAGCCGGAATCCGTGCGGCTCGACACTGCCGGCCACTAGCTCGCCGCCGAGGCTGCGGACGCGCTCGGCAAGCCCGGCGAGTCCCGACCCGCCGGTCCTGGGCCGCGTCACAAGAGCTTCGCCCTCGCGGTCAGTGCTGCCGTGCAGGCTGGGGAGCGACCCTGCTGGCGGACGGGTGAGCGGCCCGGCATCGCCCCGGGCGGGCGGCCCGTTGTCGTTGATCTCGGCGATGGCGCCAGCCGGGCCGGTGCTGACGCGGATGTCGACGTGCGTGGCCCGGGAGTGGCGGACCACGTTGGTCGTGCCTTCCCTCACCGCCCAGGCCAGCGCGGCATCGACAGCTTGTGACAGGCCGGCAGTGTCCGGCGCGCTGATGCGGCTGACGATGCCCGCCGAGTCCAGCAGCTGCCGGGCCGACACAAGTTCGCCGGCCAGGTCTGGCTGGCGGTATCCCGCTACGGCGCTGCGCACGTCACTCAGCGACTGCCTGGCGACCGCCTCCAGCTCGGCGATCTCGCTGGCAGCCCGGCCCGGGTCAGTTCCGATCACCCGGCCTGCCAGCTCCGCTTTGAGCGTGATCAGTGACAGCGAATGACCGAGCAGGTCATGCAGATCCCGGGCAATCCGCAGCCGCTCTTCGGCGACGGCCGCCCTGGCCAGATCGGCCCTGGTCCGGCGTAGCACGCTGACGGCATCCGCTCGCCGGCCGGAGCTATAGCCGAAAAAGGCCGTCAGCGGCCCGATAGCGATGGCAGCGGACGTCGACCCGTAACCTGCGTGGCCAGCGACGGCAACGTAGGACCCGGCCACCGCACACGCAGCCGAGCTGACGAGGGCCGGCCAGGGCGTCCGGCCGAACCGGCCGCAGGTCCCGGCGCCTACCGCAAGGACGGCCAGCCAGTTCATCCCGCCGACGACGAAGAGCGAGATCGCCAGCCCGAGGATCGCGGTGATGGCAGCCCAGGGGGCGGGCCGGAGCGTGGGAGCGCCCCGCAGCCCGAACGCGTAGACCACCGCCGCGAAGATGACGCTGCCGACCAGCAGGAACCAGCGCTTTTCTGCCGGGACGGTGTGGTCACTCGGCGCCCCGATCGCGAGCGACCCGAGCGCCACGAGGATGAGGACAGCGATGATAGCCCGCCGGTAGCGGGTCAGCCTCGCTTCGTCCTCCGCGACATCTGGTGCTACGGCGGGCGGGCGGATCATGCCCCCAGGCTAGGCAGCCGGGCGCAGCACGTCATGTACCGCCGGTATCGCTCCAGCCGTGACGGATGTCACCGTCACCTTGTGCCAGCAGGCTCGCATGAGCCTGCTGGCACAAGCGGTCGGCCAGCGCCGGGTCAGACGATGCGCGACCCGCCGTCCATCTCTGGATCGGGCGGCTCGGTTTCCGCCTTCATCTGCTCTGTGGTGACATTCACGGCACCGTTCCCGGCAGAACTCCGCCGCATGCGCATCGCGGCAGCGGCTGCCGCTCCGGCGGCTGCCGTCAGCACCATCGCGCCGGCCACGAGGGCGCGGTTGGACTTCTGCTTCTGCTTCGGCAACTCGACCTTGTGCGCGGCAGTGATGAGCGCGTTCGAGATCATCGGAGCGATGGTCTCGCTGATGGCGTGGGCGGACTGCTCGAGCTGCGGAGCGGCCCACGACCGGGCGGCCTCAACGACGGGCGTGGTCCTGGACATTGCGGTGCCAGCACCCTGGCGGACGGTTGCGCCTGCGGTTTGTGCAAGCGGCATTGCCTGCTGCGCGAAGGGCATGGCCTTGCTGGCCAGTGCTCCTACCTGGCCGCCAGCCTGCGCAGCACGGTAACGCAGCAGATCGTTCATCGAAACAGGCTGTTTCCTGGTCGAGAGGGACAAAGTAACCTCCCTGGTGTTCTCCCCCACTCCACCTTCCCTGCGCAGCCGGCGCCAATCGCGATGCGGACACATCGCCGGCGGCCGATCGCCCCCCGGCCTGTGCCGGTGCGCCACCGGGACGTGGGAGGATGCGAGGTATGACCAATACGCTGACCGCGACGCTGCGGACAAACCGCGGGGACGTAGTCGTCCGACTCTTTCCCGATCAGGCGCCAAAGACGGTGCGCAACTTTGTCGAGCTAGCCGAGGGAGCGCGGGAATGGACCAACCCAGCCACCCGCGAGCACAGCGAGGACAAGCTGTATGACGGCACCATCTTTCACCGGGTGATCCCGGATTTCATGATCCAGGGCGGCGACCCGCTGGGTACGGGAACTGGCGGGCCCGGCTACAAGTTCGCCGATGAGATCCACCCAGACCTGGTCTTCGACCGGCCTTTCCTGCTGGCGATGGCCAACGCGGGGCCGGGGACGAACGGCTCGCAGTTCTTTATCACCACGGCTCCCACGCCCTGGCTGAATCGTAAGCACACCATCTTCGGCGAGGTCGTCGAAGGCGCGGACATCGTTGAGCAGATCAGCCGGGTGCAAACCAGCCGCGGCGACCGTCCGGTCGCCGATGTGGTGCTGGAGTCCGTCGAGATCAGGCGTCCCGACACGGAGTAGCGAGTAGCGGAACCCCTTATGTCGACCCCCCCGGACTCAGATCAGACCCAGGCCGCACCGCCGGTGTGTTACCGGCACCCAGGCCGGCCGACGCTCGTATCCTGCGTGCGCTGCGGCAGGCCAGCGTGCCCGGAGTGCCTCCGCCCGGCTGCAGTCGGCCATCAGTGCCTCGACTGTATCCGCGGCGGGAACCGGACGGCGCGGCGTCCAGCCGGTCGTTTCGGCGGCGCAGCTAGCTCGCAGGCCCGCGTCACCCAAGTCCTAGTCGGCGTCAATGTCGCGCTGTACCTGGTCCTGCTGGCACATTCGAGCCTGCAATACGACTGGTCGATGGTCGGCAACGCTGTCGCCGCGGGCCAGTGGTACCGACTGATTACGAGCGCCTTCCTGCCGCCCGCCGGCGGGCTCGGGCTGCTGGACATCGCGTTTAACTTGTGGGCGCTGATCATCGTCGGCCCTGCCATGGAGCGCCAGCTCGGCGGGCTGCGCTATCTGGCCGTTTACTTCGCCAGTGCCATCGGCGGCTCGGTCAGCTTCTATTTCCTGGCACCGCCGGGCGAGCAGGCGCTCGGCGCGTCGGGCGCGATCTTCGGCCTGTTTGGCGCCTGGTTCGTGATAGCACGGCGGCTCGGACTCGATGCTCGCGGGGTCATCTTCCTGATCGTTATCAACCTCGTGCTGGGCTTCGTGGGAGCCCGGTATATCGCCTGGCAGGCGCATGTGGGCGGCCTCGTGACGGGTGCGGTGCTGACAGCTGCTTACGTCTACGCGCCCCGTCAGCGTCGCGGCGTGATCCAGCTAGCGGCGACGGTGGCCGTACTGGCCCTGCTGGCGCTCGGCGTGATCATCCGTGACCACCAGCTGGCCGGCGCGGTACTGGGCTAGCGCCAGCGCGCTTCAGCAGCCATCGCTATTTGCAGGTGGTGCCTCTTACCGCCACTTTGTGGCAAGCACAAGCCCGCCGACGAGGAACGCGAACCCGACCACGAGGTTCCAGGCGCCGATGGCCGCGACTGGCCAGCTCTGGCTGCTGACATAGAAGACGATGATCCAGACCAGGCCCACGAGCAAGGTGCCCACCATTGTCGGTGCCAGCCAGCGCGGGCTCACCTTGGCCCTTGCGGCCCTGGCCGGCGGGGTATACACCGCCTTGCTTCGCGTGCGGGACTTCGGCACCGTCATCTCCCGGATAGGCACTCCGCCCGCCTGCGTCCAGCGGGCCCCGGCGCGCTGATTCGGCGACGCCTTCGGCCATTAGCCTAGTTGGTCCGGCGCACTGTCGGGGCCGCTCAAGACGGTCCCTTGCTCCCGGCGAGCGGATTCGGCTGCAGGGTGTGTCACCAATCGCTAGTCTATGAGCACTCTCGGTCACATATACGCGCCGTGGCATCTCCGGAGTTGTAAGACGTGGGTCGGCTTTTGCGGATAGCGGGCGAGCTCCTCGTCACCGGCGGCGTCATCGTCTTCGGGTTCCTGGCTTACATGTACTGGGGCACGGCCCTTCGGGCCAGCAACGCTCAGCAGAGTTACACCAGCCAGCTGACCAGGCAATGGTCGGCCGCGAACCCGCTCGCTGCCCTGGCGAGCCTGCGCAGCATCTCGCCCGGCACCCCGTTTGCGCTGCTACGCATCCCGCAGTTCGGCCACACCTGGCAGCTCGCGGTCGTGCAGGGAACCGGAGTGCCTCAGCTGCTACTCGCGCCTGGGCACGTGCCCGGCACTGCGCTGCCCGGCCAGGTGGGCAACTTCGCCGTGGCCGCTCACCGGGTGACCGCTGGCAATCCGTTCTGGAGTCTGCCCAGCCTTCGCAAAGGCAGCATGATCGACGTGGAAACGATCACGGCCACCTACGAGTACGAGGTCACGAGCAAGCCGACCTGGGTACCGGCCAGCGACCTTGGCGCGCTCGCAGCGGTGCCCTTGCACCCCGGCGAGCCCGCCCGGCAGCGGCTGATCACGCTCGTCACGTGCGATCCGCCGTGGACCGGCACCAGCCGCGTCATCGTCACCGGCGTGCTGGTGCGCACGCTGCCCCGGACGCTGGGGAGCTGACCGCGATGTACGGCTGGCTCTGGCGGCGGCTGCCGGGTGGCCCGGGTGCCCGTTTCGTCCAGCTAGTGCTGCTCGTGGTGGTCGTAGGGGTGCTGCTGTGGTTTGTCGTCTACCCATGGGCGTCGCTGCATCTGCCGGTCGATCCGTCCGGTCTCGGCTAACCGCCGGGCTAATGTCCGCCGGAAGCTGACGGGCTCGGCGATGGTGACGGGCTCGGGGGCGGGCTCGCTTGCTGGATCACGAAGATCGTGATCTGCCCCCCGGGCGCGAGCGGCGCGCCCGGCCCCGGGCTTGTACTCTGCACGGTGCCCGGCTGACCGGGGCCGGAGACTGGCTGCACCGACACGTTGAAGTTGTACGGCGGCCCGCTCAGGATGTTCTGGGCCTGCTGCTGCATGTCTCCCCTGACGTCCGGCACGGTCTGACCCGCAGGGGTGACCTGAATGGTCACGACCGAGCCCTTTGTGGCCTGGGAGTTGCCGTTAGGTGTCTCGTTAAAAACGGTGTTAGGCGGGGTGCCGCCCTGCGCCTGGGTCTGCACCACCACCTGGAAACCCGCACCGCTGAGTGCTTGCTGGGCCTGCTCCTTGGTCTTCCCGATGACGTACGGCACGGTGACAGTCTTCGCCGCGGGCGCTCCAGTGGAGACGATCAGCCTGATCGTGCTCCCCCTGGGCTCGCTGGCGCCGTAGCCAGGAAGGGTATTGATGACCAGGCCCTTATTGATCGCCGACGACTCACGGCTGATTGTGCTACCGACGTGGAAGCCCGCACCGGTCAGCGCGCTCGTTGCCTGCGAAACGGTGTCGTTCTGCACGCTCGGTATCGAGACTCCGCTGTTGCCGCTGCCGACGAACTTCAGTAGCACGATGACCGCGATCAGCACGGCGACGACGGTGGCGAGCGCGATCCACGGCCAGGCCCGGTGCCTCCGCTGCGGGCCTTCCGGCCCGGTGCCGTCAGGGCCGTAGCCTTGCGACCCGTACTCGTACGGCGGGATCGCTGCGGTACGGCCGGCGACCTGCGTAGCCGCACCTCCCATCCGGCGGGTACCCGCGCCATAGGCTGCGGTCGGCGGCATGGCCGCTGCGATAGGAGCCCCGGACAGCGCCCGCTGGATGTCGTTGCGCATCTCACCAGCCGACTGGTACCGGTCCGCCGGATCCTTACGCATGGCCTTCAGCACGATCGCGTCGGCCCAGGGCGGCACCTCGGGGTCGACCTGCGACGGCGGCACCGGCTCTTCCTTGACGTGCTGGTAGGCAATGGCCACGGGCGAGTCGCCGGTGAACGGCGGCCGGCCGGTCAGCAGCTCGTACAGCAGGCAGCCGGTGGAATACAGGTCGCTGCGGGCGTCCACCCGCTCGCCCCGAGCCTGCTCTGGCGACAGGTACTGAGCGGTACCGATGACCTGCGCGGTCTGGGTCATGGTCATCTGCGAGTCGGCGACCGCGCGGGCGATGCCGAAGTCCATGACCTTGACCTCGCCGTTCCTGGTCAGCATGACGTTGCCCGGCTTGATGTCCCGGTGCACGATGCCGTTGCGGTGGCTGTAGTCCAGCGCCCGCAGCACGCCGTCGGTGATCTCCAGGGCCCGCTCGGGCAGCAGCCGACGGTCGTCCCTCAGCAGGTCGCGCAGCGTTCGGCCGTCGACGAACTCCATGACGATGTAGGGCACCGGCAGGCTGCCGACCATGTCCTCGCCGGTGTCATAGACGGCGACGATCGACGGGTGATTCAGTGACGCCGCCGACTGGGCCTCGCGGCGGAACCTGGCCTGAAATGTCTGGTCGCGGGCTAGGTCGTCGCGGAGGGTCTTGACCCCGACAATGCGGTCGAGCCTGATGTCGCGGGCCCGGAACACCTCGGCCATGCCGCCGCGGCCGACGATCCCATCCAGTTCGTAGCGGCCGCCGAGGAGTCGTGGCTGAGTCATATCGCGCACTTAGGTTACCGTCCTGCTATGTGAGGGCTGTGACCAGCATGACAGTGCTGGGTTGCTGTCGCACGCCCGGCTTGTCACGTTACCCGGCGACGCGCCGTGGTGTGGTTGCCTACCGAGGGTTCGCGTGCTCACGACGGGTGCGCCCTCAGGTAGGCCTGGATGACCTTGACGGCGATCGGAGCAGCGGCATCCGCGCCGAAACCGCCACCCTGAACGATCACTCCGACGGCGATCGGCGACGGCTGGCCGTTGGTGCCAGGCACGAAGCACGTGAACACGGCGTCGTTGAGGTTGCCGTTGTCGATGCCGTTCTGGGCTGTACCGGTCTTGCCGTCGATGATGATGTTGGTCGCCGGCGGGCCCGCCGTCTGGTACGCGGTGCCGCCAGGGTTCTGGGTGACCTGGTTCATCATGTCCTGCACGTTGCTGGCGACCTGCGGGCTGACCGCATGACTGAGCACAGAGGTCTTGGCGGAGGCGATTACAGACAGGCCCGGTCCGACCACCCGTTGCACCATGAACGGGTACATGAGCGTGCCGCCGTTGGCGATAGCCGCCGAGAACATCGCCTCCTGCAGCGGGGTCACCGCGTCGTTGTACTGACCGATGGCCGAAAACGCGGTCAGCGACTTGTCGTTGAGCGGCACCGGCGGCACCACGCTGGGCACCACGGGCAGCGGAATCGACAGCTGCTTGTTCATCGCGAACAGGCTCGCGTACTGGCGCAGCGCTGGAGCGCCCAACTGCATACCCAGGTTGCCGAACGCCGTGTTGCAGGACATCCAGAACGCCTGGACGATCGGCGGGTTGCCGTCGCCGCAGATCTCACCGCCGTCGTTGACCAGCGTGTGCCCGTTCGGCAGCTGGAGCGGCGACGGAGCCTGGACCAGCGAACTCGTGTTCTTCACCAGGCCCGTCGAGAAGGCGGCTGAGCTGGTGACGATCTTGAACGAGGAGCCGGGCGGATAGGTTTCCGAGATGGCCCGGTTCAGCAGTGGCTGGCTCTTGTCGTTCAGCAGCGCCTGGTCGGCCTGGTTCAGCTTGGTGCCGTCCAGCGTCGCGAGCGTGTTCGGGTCGAAGCTCGGGTAGGACGCCAGCGCCAGGATCGCGCCGGTGCTCGGGATGATCGCCACCACGGCTGCAGGGTGCCCACCATCGCTGGCGAGCGCGTTGTAGGCGGCCTGCTGCGCGGCCGGGCTGATGGTCAGCTCGACGGTGGCGCCCTGCTTCTGCTTGCCGGTCAGCAGCGCGGTGAAGTTGTGCACCGTGAGCCGCGGATCGGTACCTGCCAGCAGGCTGTCCTCGGTGTGCTCGATGCCGGACGTGCTGTAGATGGTGTCGTAGCCGGTGACCGGGGCGTAGACGTTTCCCTGCGGGTAGTAGCGCTGGTAGCTGCTGGTGCCCTTGATCAGCTGCGAAGCGGCGATGGTGACGTCGGTGGCGTCGGTGGCGTCGCCGGTGGCGATGATCGAGCCACGCTGGTATTTGAATTGCTCGTTGAAGACCCGGATGTTGCCGGTCGCGCTGGCGAGCCTGGGAGCCCGGAACGCCTGCAGATAGTTCACGTTTGCCAGCAGCAGCACGAACATGGCCAGGCAGGCCAGCGAGATGCGGAGGAGCGCGCGGTTCATACGGCCCGCACCACCTGGGTCATGCCCTCGTCCTGGATCGGCTGCGGGGCCGGCCCGCGGGCCTTGTCACTGACCCTGATCAGCACGGCGACCAGGATCCAGCTGGCCACCAGCGACGATCCGCCTTCGGAGAGGAACGGGGTCGTCACCCCCGTCAGCGGGATCAGGCCGCTGACTCCGCCCACGATCACGAACACCTGCAGGGCCAGCACGAACGACAGCCCGCCGGCCAGAAGCTTGGAGAATGGCTCGGTGACGGCGAGAGCGGCCCGCAGCCCGCGCTGCACGAGCAGACCGAAGACCAGCAGCAGCGCCATGACCCCGACCAGGCCCAGCTCCTCGCCGAAGGCGGTGAAGATAAAGTCACTCTGCACCAGCGGCGTGTGATACGGCTGTCCCTGGCCGAGGCCGGTGCCGAGCAGCCCGCCAAAGGCCATTCCCTCCAGGCCCTGAACGGGCTGGTAGGCGATGCCCGTGGGGTTGGCGCCCTGGAACGGGTGCAGCCAGACCGTGAACCGCTCCATCACGTGGCTGAACAGCGTCGCGGTCAGACCTGCCCCGGCCAGGAATAGCACCAGCCCGATAAGCAGCCAGGACGTCCGCTGGGTCGCGATGTAGAGCATCACCACGAACAGTCCGAAGAACAGCGCGGCCTGGCCGATGTCGGTCTCGAAAACGAGGATCAGCAGGCTGATGGCCCATGCAATCAGCACCGGTCCGAGGTCGCGCGCCCGCGGGAAGGTGATGCCGAGCACCCGCCGCCCGGCGAGGGCCAGCGCGTCTCGCTTCGCAACCAGGTACCCGGCGAAGAACACTGCCAGTGCGAGCCGGGCGAACTCGCCTGGCTGGAGGGAGAACCCGCCGAAGATGATCCAGACCTTGGCCCCGTTGACGGCGCTGTGACTAGCCGGTAGCAGCGCCGGGATCGCCAGGAGCACAATGCCCAGGGCCCCGAGCGTGTAGGTGTAGCGCTGGAGGACTCGCGCATCGCGGATAACCGCGACCACGACGACCAGCGCGGCTATGCCGACGCCGGTGTAGAGCAGTTGCGTCGTGGTCGCCGAGCTCGACATGTCCGTGACCCGCAGGCCAGGATTGCCGTTGCGGCCAGACAGCTGCAGCCGGTAGATCATCACGATGCCGAGACCGTTGAGCAGGGCGGCCAGGGGCAGCAGCAGCGGATCGGCGTGAGGCGCAAACCGGCGGATTGCCAGGTGCGCGCAGACCATGAGCACCGCGAACACGACGACGGCGCCCGGCAGCCCCGGCATCTTCCCGCGCAGGCCCAGGCCGACCGCGAATTCGGCGAGCAGCATCACCACGACCGCGAAGCCGAGCATGATCAACTCAGTCCGCCGCCGGCCTCGCGGCATCGCGACTGGCCGGTCAGTAGCGGCTGCGACCGTCACCCTGCCCCCAGGGCCTGGCAGTAGGCAGGCGGAGCCGGCTTGGCGGTGGGAGCCGCCGGCCTCTTGTTGGGGGCGAGCTTGTCGTACTGGGCATGCCAGTTGCTCAGCGCGGCCTGGTAGCTGGCGTATGCCTGCTGGTCCTGCTTGCACGTATACGACCGCTTGATGGACGACAGGGTCGCCTGCGACTTGGCCAGGGTCGTGGGGGTCGTGGGCAGGGCGAGGTCGCCCGGCAGGTGCGAGACGGGCACACCGGTCCGCGCATACACGCTCGACAGGCTGATGAACGCGATCTTCTCGTTGATGCCGCGGAAGATGCTGATCTGGCCGCGATCCTCAGCCAGGTAGTACTGGCCCTGAGTAGCGCGGTAGCCGAAGTACAGCCCGGCGGCGATCACCAGGACGAGCACGACCAGGATCGACGTCACGATCGGCCAGCGCCGGCGGGACTGGGGGAACTCCTCCTCGGCTTCGCCGCCGTCGCCGGCGGCGGACCGGCCCGCGTTGCCGTTCAGGCTCGGGCCAGACGCGCCATCCGGCGTCGCTACGACTGTGTGGCCGGTGGCTGCGCGGAGCAGAGTCCTGGCGTCACCGTTTGCGGCCGCCCCGGCTAGCTGCTTCGTCCGCGTCGCCGGAAAAGGGCCGGACTCGTCCACCACGTCGGCCACGAGGCAGGTGATGTTGTCCGGGCCTCCGTTGCGGATGGCGAGGGCAATCAGCCGGCCGACGGCCTCATCCGCGTCCTGGACCGAACTGAGCACCTCGTGCACGTCCTCGTCGCCGACTACGTCCGTCAGCCCGTCGGAGCAGAGCAGGTAACGATCGCCAAGCTTGGCCGTGTGCATCGCCAGATCGGGATCCGCCTCCGTACTGCCCTGCAGCGCGCGAATGATCAGCGACCGCTGCGGGTGGTTGGCCGCGGCGGCGGGACTCAGCCGGCCCTCGTCGACCAGAGACTGGATCAGCGTGTGGTCGCGCGTTATCTGGTACAGGTCGCCGTCACGCAGCAGATAGGCGCGCGAGTCGCCGATGTGACAGACCGCGACCTGATCGTCCATCCACAGCAGCGCCGTGAGCGTCGTGCCCATGCCCTCGACCGCGGGGTCGGACGTGCTCATCTCGTGCAGCGTGTCGCGGGCCGAGGCGACGGCTGAGGCAAGCGCGTCCAGCATTTCCTCGCTGCTGGCGAGGACCTGCGTGTCGAGCGGTGCGATAGCGGAGATCGCGACCGCGCTCGCGACCTCGCCTGCGGCGTGCCCGCCCATCCCGTCGGCGATGGCCAGCAGCCGCGGGCCCGCGTAGGCCGAGTCTTCGTTGCCCTCCCGGAGCAGGCCGACGTCGGAGCGGAGCGCGAAATGCAGGGAGAACGTCATCTGCGCAGCTCCAGAACCGTCTTGCCGATGTGGATCGGGACTCCTATGGGGACGGGAGTGGGCTCGGTCACCTTCTGCCGGTCCAGGTAAGTACCGTTTGTCGAACCCAGGTCTTCCACCAGCCACTGCCCATCTTGTGGGAACAGTCGGGCGTGTCGGGTCGAAGCGTAGTCGTCGGTGAGGACCAGTGTGGCGTCATCAGACCGGCCGATGGTGATCTGCTGGTCCGTCAGGCCGATTGCCGTGCCAGCCAGGGAGCCGGCTGTTACCAGCAGGCGCTGCGGCACGGCCTTGGCTGCGCGCGGGGCCTTGGCGGGCTCTTTCTGTGCTGGCAGGACGGCCTGCCGCAGCGGTGATGTTGTGCGCCGCCGACGGTGGGTGACCTGCCCGAACAGGTCGGTCCGCACGACGCCGACAGCGGCAATCACGAACAGCCACAGGACGGCAAGGAACCCGATCCTGATGAGGGTCAGCTCAAGCGCGTTCATGGCGACATGTGTCCTCGGTCTGGGCGCCGAGCACGGCGCCCGAGCGGGCGGCACTGGCCCGATGCCACCCCGTTCCCTGCCTTTCGTGGGTTATCTGACTGGTCAGTAACTGCTGCGCCTGTCGTGTCGTCAGTACGCCCCGTCCCGCCGGAAGACCAGCGTCGTCCGGCCGAGGGTCACCCGCGTGCCGTCGGCGAGCGGGACGCGGCGCACCGGCTGGCCATTGACAAATGTGCCGTTGGTGGACCCGAGGTCGACGAGCACGACCTCGCCGTCCTCGACCCGGATCTCGGCGTGGTGCCGCGACACTCCGGGGTCTACCAGCCGCAGGTCGCAGTCCGTGCCGCGGCCGAGGATCACCAGCGGCGTGCTGATCTCGTAGGTGCGCTGGTGACCGCCGTCCGGCCCGGCGTCGGGGCCGGAGACAAGCAGCCGCGGATTGCCGCGGAACCCCCCGGTCGGCTGGGGCAGGTCGCTGGCCGGGCGCCTGATCTCGCCGTCCTCGACGGTCGTCCCGCGGATGACGCCCGACAGGATCCGGAACGTCCCCGTGGTGAGGTCGCGGACGCCCTCGAACCGCATCCGGACCGGTCCCACGAACGAGTAGCCCTGCTCCTTGGCGTATTCGCGGGCCAGTGTGGCGAGCTCGATCCCCAGGCTGTCGGCGTACATGTCGAGGCGCGCGTAGTCGTCCTCGGATACCTCGACGACAAAGTCGTTCGGTACCAGGGTGCGGCCCTGGGCCACGATGGCCGCGCGGTCGTCCATCTCGCGCTGGATCGCGCTCGCTACCTCGACCGGCTGCAGCTCCGACTTGAACGCCCGTGCAAAGGCACCCTCAACCATACCTTCGAGCCTGTGCTCAAACCGCTGCAAGACTCCCACCCTGGTGCCCTCCTCTCCTGCCCGTATCCGATCGTATCGGCGATGTGGGACAGCTTGCGGACGTGCTAACCTGACTGCTGCTCCCGGGGCGGGTGGCGGAACGGCAGACGCGCACGGTTCAGGTCCGTGTGTCCGAAAGGACGTGAGGGTTCAAATCCCTCCTCGCCCACTTCCTCCGGTAGCCCGATCTCGCTGTCACAGACGTCAGTTAGCTGGCCGCAGCATAGGCGCCGGAAGCGGTCCTTGTCACCGGGATCGGGTGGCCGCCTGATCAGGCAGAATCAACATGTGCCGGAACTTCCTGAAGTGGAAGCGCTCGCTGCTGATCTGCGCGAGCGCGCCGTGGGCCGGGTGATCGACCGGGCCGACGTGGCGGAGTTCTCCGTCCTCAAGACCTACGATCCGCCGCTGTCGGCCCTGCACGGCGCTCGGCTGGTCGGAACCAGCCGGCGGGGCAAATTCCTCGACCTCGTGCTGGAGCCGGCCGACGGAGGCGCGGCGCTGCACCTGGTGACGCACCTGGCCCGGGCGGGCTGGCTGCGCTGGCGGGAATCGCTGCCCGAGGCACCCCCGCGGCCGGGAAAGGGCCCGCTGGCGTTCCGGCTGCGGTTCGACGACGGGGCCGGGTTCGACCTGACCGAGGCCGGTACCCGCAAGCGGCTGGCCGTTTACCTGGTAGCGGACCTGTCACAGATCCCCGGGATTGTCACCCTCGGGCCTGAGCCGCTCGAGCCGTCGTTCACGGCGGAGGCGCTCGGCGCGATCCTGGCCGGGCGGCGAACCCAGATCAAGGGCGTGCTGCGGGACCAGAAGCTGATCGCCGGCATCGGCAACGCCTACTCCGACGAGGTACTGCACGCGGCCCGGATGTCGCCGTTCCGGCTGGCATCGAGCCTCACCCCGGAAGAGGTCACGGATCTGCACTCGGTGATGATCGCCACCTTGCGCGAGGCGATCGGGCGCTCTGACGGCCTCGCCGCCAGCGACCTCAAGAAAGAGAAGAAGGCGGGCCTGCGCGTGCACGGCCGGGCCGGCGAGCAATGCCCTGTCTGCGGTGACACCGTGCGCGAAGTCTCGTTCGCCGATTCGGCGCTGCAGTACTGCGCGACCTGCCAGACCGGCGGCAAGCCACTCGCGGACCGCCGGCTGTCCCGGCTGCTCAAGTAGCGGCGGTCTCCGGCGTTTCTGCAGTTCACCGCCTAGCGTCCAGGTCAGGTGGGACGATGTGGCCGTGGGCTGGAGGCGCGCGGCTCGGTCGCAGCATGGCCGTACCGCACACAACGCAGATGACACCGGCGGGACCGACGGCCCCGACGGCATCGCCCGCGCGGTCGTCGCCTCAGCAGCGGACGCCATCCTGGCGATCGGGAAGGACCGCCGGGTTGAGGTCTGGAATCCGGCGGCGGAGCGGATGTTCGGCTGGAGTGCCCACGAGGTCATCGGCCTGGAGCCGGCCTTCGTGCCGCAGGAACTGCGCGCCGAGCACAACGCCGTGCTCGAGCGGGTAACGAGCGGCGGCCAGGTCTCCTTCGCCACCAGACGATCCTGCAAGGACGGGTCGCAGGCCGACGTGCGCATCGATGCGAGCCTGCTCAAAGATGCGGATGGCGAGCCCGCCGGCTGGGTCTTCGTGTGCCACCGGACCAGGGACGACGAGGCCGTCCGGCATTACATGGCCGAGCGTGCCAGGCTGGTGCGCCGTCTGGGCGATGTGGTGGCGGACATGAACGCCAAGCTCGACCTCGAGTCCGTGCTCGACCGAATCGCGGCGAGCCTCCGGGAGCTGACCCGGGCGGACGCGGGCGGCTTCGTCGTGGTCGAGCAGGACCGGCTACGGCTGGTCAGCCTGGACGGCCTGCCGGCCGAACTGCGCGGCCGGACCGCCGACCTGGAGAGCAGCATGGTCGGTCAGCTCATGCGGTCGGGCAAGACGGTGCTGATGGCCACCAGTGATACCCACGGCTTCGACGACCTGATCTGGGCTGCGCTCCCCGGGCTGCACACGATCACGCTCAGCCTCTCCCACGTGGCCGGACGGCCATACGGCGCGCTCTACGCCCTCTACAGCGGGCGGCGGGTTGGCCACGTCGAGCTGGAGCTGCTCGAACTGCTCGCCGGGCACGCGAGCGTGGCACTGTCGAACGTCACAGCGTTCGAGGAAGTGGTCCGCCAGCGCGCGCATGAGCGAGCGGTGATCGACGCGAGCGCGGACGGAATCGCCGTGCTGGACGCTGATGGCCTGGTGCGGCAGTGGAACCCCGCTGCGCACCAGCTGACGGGCTTGGCGGCCGAGGTCGCGACCGGCAGGCCGCCGCCGTTCCCGCTGCCTGAGCCCGGCGGGAAGCTGGCGCACCGGCTGCCGAACGGCCGCTGGATCGACCTGCTCTGTACCGGGCTTTCCGGCCGCGGAGAACGGGTGCTGAACTTCCGCGATGTCACGGCGGCTAAGGAGCTGGAGGAAGCAAAGGACCTGTTCCTCGCGACAACGAGCCACGAACTGCGGACGCCGATCACCGTCGTGCAGGGGTTCGCCAGCACGCTAGCGAACCGCTGGGACAACCTGGCCGACGCCGACCGCAGGTCGGCCGTTCAGACGATCGCCGAGCGGGCCGGGGCGCTCGCGCGGCTGGTGGAGCAGCTGCTGCTCGGGTCGCGCGCCGGGGCCGATCAGCTCCGGGTGAGTAACGGCCCGTTTGACCTGGCGAGCTTGCTGCGCGCGGCGGTGGCTGCGTTCCGGCCACTGTCCGAGCGGCACACGCTCCAGCTCGACGTGCCGGACGACCTGCCGGGCGCACACGGCGACCCGACGGCAACCGACGTCGTCGTCGGCCAGTTGCTCGAGAACGCGTTCAAGTACTCCCCGGATGGCGGCGCGGTGATCGTTCGGGCCCGGCCCGCCGGGGATGCGATCGAGGTCACGATCTCCGACGAGGGCATCGGGATCCGGCCTGAGGACCGCGAGCGGATCTTCGAGCGGTTCGTCCAGGGGGACGCCGGGGACCGGCGCCGGTTCGGCGGCATCGGGCTCGGGTTGTTTATCGTCCGGCAGCTAGCCAGGGCGCAAGGGGGCGAGGTGACGGCCGAGGGCCGCGAGGGCGGCGGAACAACCGTGCGGCTCCGCCTGCCGCTGACCGTCGGCCAGGCAGCCGCCGATCCTGCGCGCGACGAGGCTTCCGAGGTCGCCGACCTGGACACTGCCGCCAGCGCGTCGTGATCAGGACGTGGCGGCGGTGGGCTGGCCGACCTCGGCCTTGATCCGGCGCCTGGTCACCGGGTCTCTCGTGACCGGCTGCCCGCCCGATGCTGCGATATAGCGGTCGACGACGCTGACGACGTCCTCGCCCTGCTCTACGATCTGGCCGCGCTCGAGCCAGATGACCCGATTACAGGTCAGCTCGATCTCCTCCAGATTGTGGGCGACCAGGAACACGGTGCCGGCCTGGCCGCGTAGCTCCTGGATGCGGGCGTGGCTCTTGATCCGGAATTCCGCGTCGCCGGTGGCCAGCGCCTCGTCGATGAGCAGAACCTCGTGACTCTTCGCGGCCGCGATGGCGAACCGGAGCCGCGACCCCATGCCGGAGGAGTAGGTCTTCATGGACAGGTCAATGAAATCGCCCACGCCGGAAAAGTCGACGATGCTCTCGTACTTGTCTCGGGTCTCCTGCTTGGACATGCCCATCGCCAGGCAGCCGAGGATCACATTCCGCTCGCCGGTCAGGTCCTCGAGAAGCGCGGCGTTGACCCCGAGCAGGGCCGCCTCGCCGGTGGTGTAGACGTTGCCCTGCTCAGCTGGCAGCAGGCCCGCGATCGCGCGGAGCAGCGTCGACTTGCCGGAGCCGTTCCGGCCGATGACGCCGACGGCGTCGCCGCGATTGATGACGAAGGACAGCCCGCGGAGCGCGTGCACCTCACGGATCGACCCACGGCGCCTGCGGCCGAGGATGCGCAGCAGGGAAGCGGCGGCGGTGCCCCGGTCGTGACCTCTGCCGTAGACCTTGTAGACCACATGCAGGTCATCCACGACCACCATCGGGTCAGCCACGGCCGTACCTCGTCTCCGCCTGCCAGAAGAAGAAGAAGCCGACTACCAGGGCGAGCACAGCCCACCCGGCCGCGTAGTACCACAGATGGAGCGGGTTGATAGCGCTGTGGCAGTACGCGCTGTAGTACTGGTACCGGCTGGGTTCGCCCTTCTTCTGACCAAGCGTCTGCCAGACAGTGCAGAGCGCCTTGTTGTAGGGCTTGCTGCCGGGGGCGCTTTGTCGCTCCGTGAGCATCAGCGCGTTTCTGATCAACGTGATGTAAAGGGCCGCCGGATTGAGTTCCAGCAGCGACTTAATCCAGCCACTGACATTGAGGGTCGAGATGCTGAAGATCACGCCGGACGCATAGAGCCAGGTGCGCGTCAGGAACGGCAGCAGCTGGCTGACGTCGTTGACCTGCGAGCCCAGCCGTGCCACCGCGAGACCGCAGCCGATATTGAAGATCGTCTGGAGCAACAGCGCCGGGATCGCTAGCAGCCATTGCCAGGTAAGCGGCTCGCCGGTGAACAGCATGATGGGGATGAGCACCACCATCGAGAGCAGCATTTGCTGCAGCTCGATGATGACGTAGCCGATCGGGAGCGCGGCGCGCGGAAACTGCAGCGCGCGGATCAGATCCAGATTCTGCGTCATCACCGTGGAGGCGGAGATGAACGTCCGCTGGGTGAAGTTGAAGACGAAGACGCCGATCACGACGAAGCCCAGGTAATTCGGGATGCCGCGGTTGATGCGCAGGAGTTCGCCGAAAATCAGCCAGTAGACGCCGGCGTTCAGCAGCGGCGTCAGCACCTGCCAGAGCTGTCCGAGCCTGGCCTCGGTGTACAGGGCGACATTGCGCGCCGTCGCGAAAGCCAGGATGAAATGCCGCCGCTGCCACAGCTGGCCTAGATAGGCGGGCACCCGGGGGCGCATCGCGCTCGGCCGGAGGCCGTACCGGCGGGCTAGCTCGGCCAGCGGCTCGCCGCCCGCGGCCGCCGCTGCCGTGACGGCGCCGCCGGACTGCAACTGGCCCGGACCAGCCAGCCGGCCAGACCCCGAGTCCTGGCCCGCGGCCTGCAGGGCCCGCTGCGGCGCCTGCTGGTCGGTCACGCTGTCCTCCCGCCGAAGGGTGAATTGTGCGGGGAAACCGGCACGCCCGCGACTGTACCACCGCGATGGTTGTGCGGTACAACTGTTGCTATGACCAACAGCCCGCCCGATGATGCCGAGCTGGAGCATCTGCTTACCCGGCTGCTGGGGATGCTATCGCCTGCCCTCAGTACCCAGGACAACGTGCTGGTCAACCTCTCCATCCAGGCGCCTGACCGGACCGGGAACGGCGGTCTCGCCGAGCCGCGGCCAGCGCCCACCGACGGAACCGGCGGGCCGGTCTCCGGCTCGGAGGCCAGAGCGCTGATCGAACTGGTCTCCGCCCGCGGCATCGCCCAGGGCGAGCTCGCCGGCCTGCTCGGGCTCGACAAGAGCACGGTCTCCAGGCTGGCGGCCAGCCTGGAGCGCAAGGGCTGGGTACGGCGCGGCCGCGACGAGGCCAACCAGCGCTACGTCCGGCTTTACCTGACGCCAGCGGGTGGCGAGGCAGCGGCGAGGGTGTGGCAGGCCTGGCAGGCACGTCAGGCCCGGGTTATGGCCTCGCTGTCAGAGGACGAGCGAGCCGGACTGGCTGCGGGCCTGCGAGGCCTCATCCGCGGGCTGTCGGCGGACCGCTCGCCCTGAGCCGCCATCGGTGCCGCGCGTCACCAGACCGCCGGTTTCGCTGGCGCGAGGCCGGGCATCTCCGCCGCAACGGGTCCGTGAGAGCCCGGCGGGCTCGGGTCACCCGAGCGCGGGAGGTGAGAGCGGCGGGGACGGTACTGCTGCCCTGGGCACCGGCGAGCGTCGCTGTCGCCCGCCAGCGGGTCGCTGCCGACCTGAGCGCTGCCGGGATCTTCGAGGCGGCCGTCGGCGACGCGGTTCTCGTCGTGAGCGAGCTCCTCAGCAACGCCATCAGGCACGCCAGGCCGCTCCCCGGTGCGAACGTCCAGGTCGCGTGGGCACTCGGCGACGACGCGATTGAGGTGGCGGTCAGCGACGGCGGCGCAGGGACGGCCCCAGCTCGAGCACATGCGAGCGTCTCCGCACTCGGTGGCCGGGGCCTTGGCATCGTGGAGTACCTCGCATGCCGGTGGGGCATCAGGTCTGACGATTCAGGGCAAACCGTCTGGGCCGTCCTGTCTACACCCGCTTCCGTGCACCAGCCTCAGCCGGGAACGCAATCCGTCTATCACCGCTGACCGTCGGGATGCGTAACCCACGCGGGACCGGCAATACCTTCTCCGTCGGGGGCGGCACAGACGCTGCTGAAGCAATGCGAGACGCGCAGCGTCAGGCACCGCTGCGGGCAGCAGGCAAAGCGCGCGGCGGTGGGTGACGGCGGGGGGACTCGGTGGCTGAGGTCCATGGCACAGATAACGAGGTAGGCCAGCTCAGAGCGGTGCTGGTGCACAGACCGGGCCCGGAGCTTCAGCGGATGACCCCGCGGCATGCCGGCCGGCTGCTGTTCGGCACGCTGCCATGGGTCACCAAGGCGCGGCAGGAGCACGACGTCCTCTGCGAGCAGCTGCGAGCGCACGGGGCCGAAGTGCTCTATTTCACTGAGCTGCTCCAGGATTGCCTTGAGTACCAGCCGGCCAGGGACGAGGCGGTGCGGCTTGCAGTCGCCGATGTGAACCTCGGCGACGAGTTGCGCGGGCAGGTGCGCGCCTACCTCGCTGATCTCGACTCCGAGCGGCTGGCGCAGGCCCTGATTGCCGGGCTCACTCCCGGAGAGCTGCGGCCCGGCCACGGGGTGGTGTTTGAGCTGCTCGACCGGCACGACTTTGTCCTGGATCCGCTGCCGAACCTGGTCTTCACGAGGGATTCAAGCTTCTGGGTCGGCAGCCGGGTGGCGGTGGCCAGCCTGGCCGCCGACCGTCGCCGCGAGGCAGACCTGACGGGTGTCGTGTACCGCCATCACCCGAGATTCGCCCGGGCCAGCTGGCTCTACCAGCCTGATCTGGAGCACGTCAACGGTGGTGATGTGGTGCTCATGGCGCCAGGCGTCATCGCTGTCGGCGTCGGGCAGCAGACGACGGCTGCCGGGGCGGAGCGGCTGGCCGGGCGCTTGTTCGAGGCCGGGCTCGCCCGTACGGTCCTCGCCGTACCCATCGCCCAGCTGCCTGGCTTCCGTCTTTTCGCCGACGCAGCTAACGGCAGCGTCAGCCATCTTGACACGGTGTGCACCGTCGTGAGCCATAACGCGGTCCTCATGCACCCGGCTGCGGCATTCACGCTCACCGCGCACACCATCACGCAGCAGCCGGAAGGCATGCGCGTGTCCCGGGCTCAGCCGTTCCTGGAGGCCGCCGCGCAGGCCATGAGCATCGATCGGCTGCATGTGATCGACTCCGGCACCGAGCCCGCCTGGGCCGGCCCGGGCGGTGGGACGACGGCAGCAACGTGCTGGCGGTAGCGCCGGGCCTCGTCGTGAGTCACGAGCGGAACTCCGAGACCAACGCGCGGCTGGAAGCCGCCGGTATCGAGGTGCTCCGGGTGCCCAGTAGTGAGCTCGGCAGCGTCCGGGGTGGGCCGCGGTGCATGACGTGCGCCATCGGCCGGGATGCTGCGGCGGCCGTGCCGGGCTGGCCCTATGCGCCGCACGGCGACGGAGCCATCCGGGACCGTGGCGCAGCCGACCTCGGCATCGCCGTGCCGAGTTCGCGCGAGGCTACGTACTCGGGGGGTGTCCCGTCCATGGGTGCTGTGGCTGCGTCGGCGGCAGCGACGCAGCCGGCTAGTTACGCTCGAGCAGCCCAGCCGGCCGCACCGGGGTGGTCGGCGCCCGGCCGCTGGCATCGAGGCCGTCGCGGCCGCTAGTACCGGCCTAGCGGCGGTGACGCTGGTAGCGACGGCCTGACCCGCGGCCGAACCGGATAGCGCCGAAGGCCACGCCGGCAGCAGCTGCGATCAGCACGATCAGTGCCAGCCAGAAAAGCGTCCTCGCAACCGACGCGGCGACGAAGATGATGAAGATCGCCGCGATGATCACCAGCAGCATTCGCAGCATGACTCTAAGCTACGCCCCGGCAGACGGGGTCAGCCACGCGCCACCGCTCGCCTGGCCCGCGGCCTGGTTTCCGGCTAAATGGGTTCTAGCTGGTCTTGCCGAGATGCCATCTAGCCGGGCCGATCGACGACCCGGTAGTGTGCCGCACGTGGAGCTAAAGGTCACGACTAGGTCGCAAGGCGATCACACCGTAGTCTCTGTGCTCGGTGAGATCGATCTGTACACCGCACCCCGACTGCAGTCCGAGCTGATGAATGCGCTGGGCTCGAACCCGGCGCGGCTGATCGTGGACATGTCTGGCGTGGACTTCTGTGACTCGACTGGCATCAATGTGCTCCTTGCCGCTCATCGGCATGCCCGTGAGCATGGCGGCGAACTCCAGCTGGCCGGGCCGGGCTCGGCGACCAGGAAGGTCCTGCAGGTGACGGGCCTTGAGTCCGTCTTCACGGTGCTGGACGATCCGGCCCAGGTGACCGGCCAGTAGCCACGTGCGGCTGGCGGCCGCACTACGATCGGTGACCATGCCTCCCGGCGATGTAGCCGTCATCATCCCTGCCTGGAACGAGGCCGGCCGAATTGGCGCCACTGTCCGCGCGGCGAGCACGCTGACCGGGGCTGACCTGGTCGTCGTCGTCGACGACGGGTCAGCCGATGAGACTGCGGACCTCGCGGCTGTGGCTGGCGCCCGCGTGATCCGGCACACACGGAAACGCGGCAAGGCTGCCGCCATGGAGACCGGCGCCGAGGCGGTTCGACTGATCGAGTCGGAGCCGGGCGAGCCGGTTGCGGCCCGCCGCGAGCCGCGCCATTTGCTGTTCCTCGACGCCGATCTGGCTGCCAGCGCCGCGGCTGCCGGTGCGCTGGTCGAGCCGGTTAGGGCCGGAACGGCGGACATGACAATTGCTGTCTTTGCCAGCCGGGTCCGCACGGGTGGCTTCGGCGTCGTCGTGGCAACCTCGGCAGCTGGCACGACGCGCGCGATTGGCTGGCACCCAGCTCAGCCGCTCAATGGCATCAGGTGCCTGACCAGGGCAGCCTTCACCACGGCGCTGCCGCTGGCAGCCGGGTGGGGGGCAGAGACGGGCATGACGATCGACCTGGCGCGCAACGGAATGCGGATCACCGAAGTGGAGGTGCCGCTTTCACACCGGGCCACTGGCAACGACTGGCGCTCGCAGCTGCACAGGCTGCACCAGCTCCTGGATGTCACGAGGGCACTGGCCGTCCGGGAGCCGGCGGTTCAGCGGCTGCGTGCCGCCCGCGGTCGCGTGCCGGGTGCCGGTAATGCCCGCCCATGATGGGATCATGATGCGGTGACCTACCGGTATTCCTACCTGGGTCCCCAAGGGACCTTCACCGAAGCGGCCGTTCGCGCGCTGGACGGCGGCCCGGTGCCGGACGCAATGTCATGCGCGTCGATCCAGGCCACCCTCGACGCGGTGCGGTCGGGTGAGGCTGAGCTCGGCGTGGTGCCGATCGAGAGCTCGGTGGAAGGAGCCGTTACCGCCACCCTTGACGAACTGGCTGTCGGCACGGAGCTGGTGATCTGCGCCGAGGTGCTCGTTCCGGTCGAGTTCGCGCTGCTGGTCCGGCCTGGTACCCGCTTTGCGGACGTGCACGACGTCGGAGGCCACCCGGTGGCCCAGCCGCAGTGCCGGCAGTGGCTAGCCGCCAATCTGCCGACCGCCGATTTCCGGCCGACGGCTTCGAACTCCGACGCGGCGATGCAGGTCGCCGAGGGCAGGCTCGACGCAGCGCTGGCTGGTGTCTTTGCGGCCGAGCTATACGGCCTGCAGGTGCTAGCGACCGGCGTCCACGACCGCGATGAGGCGGTCACCAGGTTCGTCGCGGTCCGGCTGCCGGGTCCGCCACCAGCCCGGACGAGTGCGGACAAGACGTCCGTCGTGGCCTTCCTGGCCGACGATCATCCGGGCGCTCTGATGGACATTCTGGGCCAGTTCGCATTCCGGGGTATCAACCTAACCCGGATCGAGTCGCGGCCCACCGGCGACGGCATCGGCCGGTACTGCTTCTTCATCGACTGCGAGGGCCACGTTGCCCAGGCCAGAGTCGGCGAGGCGCTCATGGGGCTACGCCGGGTCTGCAGCGCCGTGCGGTTCCTCGGCAGTTACCCGCAGGCGCAACTGGGCGGCGAGAGCTCAGCTGCGTCCGGCCAGCACGACAAATCGGACGCCGAGTTCATCGATGCGGCCGACTGGCTGGCCCGGATCCGCTCCAGCCAGCGCTAGCGACCGGCTACAGGTACGGGCCGGCGGACCGGACGCGCTGCGGGTCATCCTCGGCGGGCTGCTGACCCATCACGCCGGCTGGCAGCGCCCGTCGCATCTGCTCGAGCTGTGCCCTGGCCGCCATCTGCTGCGCGAAGAGCGTGGTCTGGATGCCGTGGAACAGCCCCTCGAGCCAGCCGACGAGCTGGGCCTGGGCTATCCGAAGCTCGGCTTCGCTCGGCACCTCGTCATCGGCAAACGGCAGGGATAGCCGCTCGAGCTCGTCGACCAGTTCCGGCGCTAGGCCGTCTTCGAGCTCCTTAATCGAGCTCGAATGGATCTCCCTAAGCCGGACCCGGCTCTTCACGTCCAGTGGTGCTGCCCTGACCTCCTCGAGCAATTGCCGGATCATGTTGCCCACGCGCATCACCTTGGCGGGCTGCTCGATCATCTCGGTGACCGGTCGCTCGCGCGCCGCCGCCATGTCGGATTCGGTCGCGACGCCATCGGCGCCTACGACGACGATCCGGGGGTTGTCGTGAACGTCTTCGTCGGTCTGGTCGCTCATGTTGCCTAGTCTGCCGGCGCCGCCGCGCTGGCACAAACGGGGCCGGCCTTCCGGCGCAATTGCGCGGAGGGTGTGGTGTCCAGCCTCAAGACATTGAGGACAGGGTCTCTCAAGACATAGAGGACACCCGGGCCGGCGCGGCTGCCGGGCTGGCTGGCGGGCCGCGAACACGCTCCGGGGATGTCCAAAGCCCGGCTCGTCATCACCGCTGTCACTACTGAGAAGCGCCCGGTCGCGGAGGTTGCCCGGTCTTACGGGGTCGCCCGGTCCTGGATCTACACGCTGCTGGCCCGCTACCAGGCCGAGGGCGAGGCCGCGTTCGAGCCGCGGTCCCGGCGGCCGCAGAGGTCGCCACGGGCGATCAGCCCGGATGTCGCCGACCTGATCATCCGGCTGCGCAAGGAACTCAGCGAGCAGGGCCTGGATGCCGGGCCAGACACGATCTGCTGGCACCTGGCCCGGCACCACCAGGCCCGGGTATCGCCGGCGACCATCAGCCGGTACCTGGCCCGGGCCGGCCTGGTCACCCCCGAGCCGCGCAAACGCCCGAAGTCCTCCTACATCCGCTTCCAGGCCGACCAGCCAAACGAGTGCTGGCAGGCAGACTTCACCCACTACCCCCTCGCGGACGGAACCGGCACCGAGATCCTGACCTGGCTCGATGACCACTCCCGGCTCGCGCTGACCGTGACCGCCCACCACCGCGTCACCGGCCCGATCGTCTTGACTGCCTTCCGGGCCGCCGTGGCCGCCCACGGCGCGCCCGCCTCGACCCTGACCGACAACGGCATGGTCTTCACCACCAGACTGTCCGGCGGCAAGGGCGGCCGCAACGCCCTCGAGCACGAGCTGCGCCGCCTTGGCATACGACAGAAGAACGGCAAGCCGAACCACCCCCAGACCCAGGGCAAGGTCGAGAGATTCCAGCAGACACTCAAGAAATGGCTCACCGCCCAGCAGCCCCAGCCTGCCAGCCTCGCCCAGCTCCAGGCACTGCTCGATGAGTTCACCGCGTACTACAACACCCAGCGGCCGCACAAGTCACTGCCCGGCCGGGCCACCCCCGCCACCGCCTACGCCGACCGGCCCAGGGCCGGCCCCGGCGACCGCGCCGCCGACACCCACGACCGCGTCCGCACCGACAGGATCTGGTCCGTCGGCACCGTCACCCTGCGCCACGCCGGAAAGCTCCACCACATCGGCGTCGGCCGCAAGCACGCCGGAACCGAGGTCCTCATCCTCACCCAGGACCTGCACATCCGCATCATCGCCAAGGCAACCGGCGAGCTCCTCCGCGAGCTCACCCTCGACCCCAGCCGGGACTACCAGCCCACCGGAAACAAAACCCGCCGTCCCGTCCCAGACAAGAAGCAACACCCTGACCAGCGTGGGTTCAGGGTGTCCTCGATGTCTTGAGAGATCACAGCGCGGAGGGTGTGGGATTCGAACCCACGAGAACACTCGCGCGCCCTAACGGTTTTCAAGACCGTCGCCCTCGGCCACTAGGCGAACCCTCCGCGGTCAACCTTAGCGGTCGCCGAGTGGCGGGCGGGCCAGGCAATCGGCTGAGTAGGCTCACGGTGAGAGGAGGCCAGCATGCTCCCGCCTTTCGGCCTGTCGGCCGTCGCCACGCAGTGGCAGTTCGCGCCCGTGGTGACGTCCGCCGTCGCCGTATCGGCCTTGCTGTACGGCTGGGGAGTCGTGCGGGTCGGCCGCCGCCACCCGGCCCGGCCGTGGCCGCTGTGGCGCGCCGCCCTGTTCGGCGCAGGCCTGCTCGTCATCGTGCTCGCGACGCAGAGCGGTATCGGCGCCTACGACGACCTGCTCTTCTACGATCACATGATCCAGCACGTCATGCTGCTGATGGTGGCGCCGCCGCTGCTGATCGCTGGTCAGCCGCTGACGCTGCTGCTGCACGCGAGCAGGAATCCGCTGCACACGTGGGCGAAGCGAGTGATCCGGTCGCGTGCCGCGAGCTTCCTCACCTGGCCAGTCTTCACCGCCGTCGCGTACGGGCTGGCGGTGACGGCCGCCCACCTGACATCCATCGCCAGCTACACCGAGCAGAATCCGGCCTGGCACAACGCCGAGCACGCCCTCTTCGTTGTCATCGGCTACCTGTTCTTCCTGCCGATCCTCGGCACGGAGCCGATCAGGTGGCGGCTGTCGTACCCGATCCGGTTCGTCCTGCTTCTGCTGCTCATGCCGATCGATACGTTCACCGGCGTGGCCCTTGGCTACGCCAGCGCGCACTCGCCCGGCATACCAGTAGGTCCGCGGCCGGCCTGGGCGCCCAGCCCGGTTTCAGACCTGCACTCGGGCGGCGCGGTGATGTGGATCGTCGGCGACGGCATCATGTTCGCCCTCATGATGATCGTGTTCCTGATGTGGGCACGGGACGAGCGGGCATCGGTGAGCGGCCGCAGCTTTTTCGAGCGGGCGCGCCGGGAAAACCTGGCGACCATGGTGGCGTCGAGCCAGCCGGCGTCCGATGGTGCCAGGGCTCAGCAGCTAGCTGATGGCCGGACGATCGACGACGACGCGCACCTCGCCGCCTACAACGAGTACCTGGCCCGGCTTAACCGCCAGCACGACCCGGCACGCTGACGGCATTGGACTAGCAGCGAAGGGCTGCAAAGGTAACTTTGCTGCCGTTCTAGGGGCAGCGTGGGTCCCCTCAGGCCCTTCGAGAGCGCACGAAAGGCGGGCTGCGCCGATAGCGGCCCCGTTCCGGTCAAAGAATTTGGCCTGACACTGAACCGCGCGCCCTGGCCGCTCGTGCTGGAGGGCAAGCACTGCGCCGTGGCCGCACCCAGTTGGCGCGGTGTATCGCCTGCCGGGCGGATAGCGGACTAATGGCCCCGTCCGCTGTCCGACCCGGCGGGCTAACCACTGCGGGGCGCCGCGACACGCCGGCTGGCGGGTTTCTACGCCAATCTAGGGTTTCTGCTAGAAGGGCCCATACTCTCCTGTGCATGGACCCAGTGCGGAATCCGTATGCCCCGGGCGCGGGCCAGCGACCGCCCGAGCTGGCAGGGCGGGACCGCGAGATCAGGCAGTTCGAGGTCGTGCTGGAGCGGGTGGCACGGGGCCGCCCGGAACGCAGCATGGTACTGACCGGGCTGCGTGGCGTGGGCAAGACAGTGTTGCTCAACTCGTTCCGCTCCATGGCGATGCAGCGCTTGTGGGGAACCGGCAAGCTCGAGGCGCGGCCGGACCAGTCCATCCGGCGGCCCGTTGCCAGCGCGCTGCACATGGCCGTGCGCGAGCTCGCGCCGCGGCACCGGGCGCCCGACCGGATCGACCAGTTCCTCGGGGTGCTCAAGGCGTTCGCGGCCAAGGACAGCCGGGTGGCCAAGGGATCGGCATGGACCCAGCTCGGCATCGACGTTCCGGCCGCGCGTGGCCGGGCCGATTCCGGCGACCTGGAAGTGGACCTGACAGAACTGTTCGCTGATGCGGCATCGGTGGCGGGAGACCTAGGCGTCGGTATCGCCCTGTTTGTCGACGAGATGCAGGACGTGCCTGCGCCCGACATCTCCGCCCTGTGCGCGGCGTGCCATGAGCTGTCTCAGAGCAGCGGTCCGCTCATCGTGGTCGGAGCGGGCCTGCCGCACCTGCCCTCGGTGCTGTCCGCGAGCAAGAGCTACTCAGAGCGGCTGTTCCGGTATGTCGCAATCGACCGGCTGGACCGGGAATCGGCGGACGTCGCGCTGCTGGTCCCGGCGCAGCGCGAAGGAGCCGACTTCGAGCCGGCTGCGCTCGACGAGTTGTACGTGGCCGCCGACGGCTACCCGTATTTCGTGCAGGCCTACGGAAAAGTCACCTGGGATGTCGCGGCCGCCAGCACGGTCACGGCGCATGACGTCAAGGTCGCAGGACCAATCGCGGCCGGCGAGCTTGCCATCGGGTTCTTCGGCAGCAGGTACGAGCGCGCAACCCCAGCCGAGCGCGAGTACATGCGAGCCATGGCGATGCTCGGTGACGAGCCGGTGCCGACGGCGCAAGTCGCCGAAGAACTGGGGCGCAAGCCCTCGAGCGTGTCGCCGGCGAGGGACAACCTGATCAAGAAGGGTCTGATCTACAGTTCCGAGCGCGGCCTGATCGCCTTCACCGTGCCGCACTTCGGACGGTTCCTGCGGGAACAGCCGGCGTGAGCTGATCGTGATGCTGGTCGTATGACGGAGTCTGCCCGTGTCTAGCGTCAGCGCTAGACATCGGTAGATATCGGCAGATCGGCCCGCACCGGCGCAGGCGGACTCGTCGCGAGTCCTGAAGCCAGATGGGTTGGCGGGGCTGCGGCGGATCGCCGCAGCAGCCGGCCTCGGGTCGTCGTCTCGGGCCACGGCAGTGGCTGCCCACTGGTCGCGTCGACCAGGGCGGCACGGATCGCCGGGCGGTGGTACTTCAGGAAGACGGCGAAAACGAGGTCTGCCGCCCGGTTGTCACAGCTGGCCGGGTAGACCACGTAACGCCAGCAGAGTTCCCGCCAGATATCAGCCGGGCCGGCCGAGGTGATCAGCCCTGAGTGCCGGCGCCACTGCCTGCTCCGGTGCAGGGCAGTGAGCGTGCGCCCAGACGGCACTATCTGCAGCTCGCACGGCTCGGAGTAGCCGAGCCGGATCAGCCCTTCGCCGATCTCGGGCGACAGCGCCCCGATAACCAGCAGTTCTGCAGCCAGGATGCCGAGTAGCCCCGCATAAGATCCCGCGCCTGCTGGTCGCGCAATGGGTCCCATTTGGATGGTGGCGAGGGCGCCAATCGCGAGCAGCGCAGACCTGGCTATCGTCCGGAGACTGACGGGTGCGGTGCTGACGTCGCCGAAGCAGCCGCAGCCGACGTCCGGCCGGCTGACGCGCAGTTCGACAAGCGCGCAGGTCGCGACGATGAAGAACAGGCAGGAACCCGCCCGGAAGGCCATGGCAAGGGATCTGCCGCCGAGCTGGCTCGCTGTCAATATGAGGCCAAGGCCGAGGCTGAACTCGATGACGCAGACGCCGATCGCCACCGGCTTGCGAAAGTTCACCGGGAACAGCGCTGTCGGGCCGAACGCCGGGCTCGGGTCGGCGGCCTTCAGGACCTGAGCGACCTTTGCTCCGCACGCACCGAGGAGCATGGCCGCAACGACCGGAATCTGAACTTCGCTGATGGCGTCCAGTATCGTCACGGTCATTCGCCGATCGTGACGGTGACGTTGAAGCAGCCGCGCTCGAGCTCGCCGCCCAGCGAGACGAAGCTCGCCAGGGTGAGGTCGGCAATCCGGCCGCGGGGCGACGTCCCGCAGGTGACGCACCGGTCGTTAAAGAGCCGGGCCATCGACGCGCAACCGGTAACGGGTACCAGGCAGTCGAGGCCGGTGCACTCGTTCCTGACACTGAGAACGCTGCCGATTGCCAGGTATGGCAGCCGTGCATACCCCTCGCGCGCGCCGGAGGCAGCCTCCTCGGCGCAGCCAGTCTCCGGGTCAAGCGCCGGGTAATCCACGCCGAGAACACCAGGCGGCTCGCCACGCGGTTCGTGCCAGGTGGCGGAGCCGCTGATCGCCCCCGGTACCCGCCCGCTAACCAGCGGCACGGCAGGCAATCTGTCGGCGGGGTAGCCGGGCTGCGAGGTAGCCGGGATCATGCCGATCAGCTCCTCGCCATCGCGCAGGCCGATGATGTCGACCAGGTATCCCGGCTCGAGGGTCGGGAACCGGACCTGGATCCGGCCCACGGCGCTCGGGTGCAGCGTGATCACCTGCGGCCCGCGCGTGGCGCCCTCGTCGACTGTCAGTGTGCGGCCTGACCGCTCGGTGATGACCCCGGTCACGCGGCCGATGTTGGCCCAGATCCGGTCAGCGACATCACGATGACCAGGGTGCAGCCTGATGACGACGTTGTCGCCGTGGCTGAGCGCCGCGGGCTCCATCTGGTGGCCGCGCCACGCGACCGCGTCGGGGGTCACGATGAAGCGCTGCTCCCTGCCAACATCACCGATCACGAGCACATGCGGGCTGACGTCATAGACGGTCCCCCAGACCGTCCGGGGCTGCTGCCCGACGTCGGCGAAACCGGCGGGCTCGCTCCCTGCACGCCCCGGAGCGGGTGCCGTCGGCGCGCTGGCCGTGAGCTTGCCGATGAAGGCAGCACCGGAAGATCCTGAGTCGTCGTCGTCGGCGGCTGCCGCGGCTGCCGCGGCAGTCTGGCCGTCGGCTACCCGACGTGACACGGCAGCCTTCAGCAGCCGGCGGCGCGCTACCGTTGTGGCACGCCCGCTACCAGCGAGGGGTGACGGCCGATCGGCGCCTAAGTGCACGCAGCGGTCGCAGCACGCGAAGGTCGCTTGCGCGCCTGGCACCTGTACCTCCCGGCCTCGAAGTCAATCCCCAGCGTCACGACGATGCTTATCACCCTGGCCCTGCGTCAAGCGGTTTGGGTGAGCTTTCTAGTCCTGGGGGCCAGATATGCCGCTGTGGGACCCGCGTCACGGCCTGCAAACACGGTGCCCCCGGTAAATGTGACGCGCCGTTACGTGGGCTAACTGTCTGTACTGAAGGTGCGCTGGGTACGGTTGGCGTGTGGGCGGTGGGGGCGGTGGGGGCGATCGCGCTGGCGTGACGGCGTGGTCGCAGGGATCAATGCGGCCGGGAATTACGCCGCGCGACGAGATAACAGCCGTTCCCCCGCCTCGCTTGAGTGGATCCGAGGATCCCTGCGCCGCCAGCGCGGGAGTCAGCGAACCGGAGTTTCGCGATTACGTGCGGACGCGCAGGCGGGCTCTGCTGCGGGCCGCCTACCTGCTGACGCGGAACGAGGCCGACGCTGAGGATCTGGTCCAGTCCGCCCTCGCTAAGACCTATCTGGCCGCCGGCCGGATCGAGGATCGCGGCGCCCTGGACGGCTACGTTCGTCGCGCCATCGTGAACACGCACATCTCCTCGTGGCGCCGCCGCCGGGTGGTGGAGTTGCCTACCGACGAGCTTCCCGACGAGGCGGTGGCCGATCATGCGGTCACCAGCGACCTGCAGGCGACGCTCCGCTGTGCAGTAGACCGGCTGCCCAACCGGATGCGGGCAGCGATCATGCTGCGGTACTACGACGACATGACCGACGCGGAGGTCGCTGACATCCTCGGCATCAGCCTCGGAACAGTGAAGAGCACAGTGGCGCGAGCCGTGGCGAAGCTGCGAATCGACGCCGATCTCCAGTCCGGCTGAGTGCACCGGGGTAGACGTTGCGGGGCCCCGAGACCGCGGACGGTGCCGGCTGACACGGCAGATGTTTGCCGATACCGTGACAGTTATTGCAGTCAGGGCGGTATTCAGGCGCGAGTCGCGCGCCCATCACATCTGGTCTGACAGCCCAGAACCGGGCGGCGCTGACGCCGTGCCGACAGGCGGAAGGTAGGGGGTAGGGCCGTGCGCAGCACGATGATGGACGTCCCGCTCACCGTGACGGCGATCATGCGTCATGGCACCACGGCCTATGCCGACTCCGAGGTAGTGACGCTGACGACGACAGGCACGCGACGTCGGACATATGGCGAGACCGGGGCGCGAGTGGCCAAGCTCGCCAATGCCCTGCGTGCCCTCGGTGTCGACGGCGACCAACGAGTCGCGACGCTGATGTGGAACAACGCCGAGCATCTCGAGGCCTACCTCGCGATCCCCTCGATGGGCGCGGTGCTGCATACCCTGAATCTCCGCCTGGATCCACAGGTCATCGGCTATATCGCCGACCACGCGGGCGACGAGGTTGTCATCGTTGACGCGACGCTCGTGCCGCTGCTGGCCAAGGTGCTGCCGCACGCGCCCGGCATCAGGCACATCATCGTCACCGCAGCTGAGGGCGAGACACAGTTTGCGCCGCCGGCCGAGCTCGTAGCGCTGGGGCGCCCGGTGCACTCCTATGAAGCATTGCTGGCGGACCAGCCAGCCACGTTCGAGTGGACAGAGGTCGACGAGCGCTCGGCTGCGGCGATGTGCTACACCAGCGGCACGACCGGCCAGCCCAAGGGGGTCGTCTACAGCCACCGGTCCATGCACCTGCACTCGATGGCCGTCTGCATGCAAGGCATCATCGGCGCGTCGGACACCGACCGCATCCTCCCTGTCGTGCCGATGTTCCACGCCAACGCGTGGGGTTTGCCCTACGCGGCGGTGCTCTCCGGCGCGTCGCTCATCATGCCGGACCGGTTCCTGCAGCCGGAGCCGCTGGTCCGGCTCATCGAAGCGGAGCGGCCGACGATCGCCGGGGCCGTTCCGACGATCTGGAACGCGCTGCTCCAGTACGTCCGGGTGCACGGGGGGGACCTGTCATCGCTTCGCGTTGTGCCCTGCGGCGGCTCGGCGGTTCCGCACTCGCTCATCGAGGCCTACGAGAAGGAACTCGGCGTGACCATCCTCCAGGCCTGGGGAATGACGGAGACTTCGCCCATCGGCAGCGTTGCGCACCCGCCGGCGGGAGTGCCCGAGGAGCAGGCCTGGAAGTACAGGGATACGGCCGGCCGCTCCTGTGCCAGATCGAGCACCGGCTAGTCGGTGAGGGCGGTGTCGTGCTGCCGTGCGATGGCGAGGCCGTCGGCGAGGTCGAGGTGCGCGGGCCCTGGGTGACGGGCTCGTACTACAAGGACGACGACCCGGCGAAGTTCCATGACGGCTGGCTGCGGACGGGGGACGTTGGCAAGATCGATCCGCTGGGTTACGTGACTCTCACCGACCGGGCCAAGGACGTCATCAAGTCGGGCGGCGAGTGGATCTCCTCGATGGAGCTCGAGAACATCCTGATGGCTCATCCGGCGGTTTCCGAGGCGGCCGTGATCGGCGTTACGGATGAGAAGTGGGGCGAGCGGCCGCTCGCAGCGGTTGTCCTGGCCGACGGGGCCACCGCCAGCGCGGACGACCTGCGGGCGTTTCTGGCCGAGCGAGTGCCGCGCTGGCAGCTGCCCGAGCGCTGGTCCTTCATCGACGAGGTGCCGAAGACGAGCGTCGGCAAGTTCGCCAAGACGCGGATGCGGGAGGCCTACGCTAGCGGCGAGTACCAGGTCATCGAGGCTCGCTGAGCCGGACCCGGCGACTCGTGTGGTGCCCTTTGCTGACCCCTGGGCCGGACCGGTACCCTAGGGGCCGGCCCGTTAGGGCTACCAGGAGGCTTCGCCTAGTCCGGTCTATGGCGCCGCACTGCTAATGCGGTTTGGGTTCACGCCCATCCGGGGTTCAAATCCCCGAGCCTCCGCTCTCTGACCAGCGGCTTCCCCCTGACTCTCGGTTCGGGGGAACCGCGATTTCTTGATCCACTTGCGCTCTGTGTGCACTATGCGCGCACAGTGACGCGGATTCTCCATTTGCAGGCGCACGCTGGAAGCGGCGCGGCGCCGCTTTGGCACGTTACCGCCGGCTTGCCCGGCTGTTGCCGCCGCCCGAATGTGCACCATGTCCCCATCTGGCGCGTCACATCAGTCGGGGCACTGCAAGAAGGAGCAGCCGTGAGATGTTCAAGGGGCGTTCTCGCCGGAGCGCTGATCGTGCTCCTAGCCGCATGCGGCAGTAACTCACCAAAGAGCACGACGACGCCGGCCGCGCATGCCTCAGCACAGGCTGCGACAACGGCCCCCGATCTGAATGCGGAGCTACTTTCGGTCAGCGATCTTCCCGCCGGCTGGTCGGTAATCCCCAGCACGAGCAGCGGCTCCACGGAAGCCGAGTGCCTGAAAAATGCCAAGACCGTTGTCAAGGGCACGAGCAAGGCCGACGCGCAGTTTGCGGGCGGGTCGAACGGCCTTCCCCTGGTGGACGAGGCGCTGGGTTACACGCCCGGGCAGGCGTCGAAGGCCATGGCGGCCTTTTCTCAGGTGATGGCTGGATGCGGTCACATCAGCGTGACATCGGGCGGGGATACGCTCACCGGCACCGTCGGAGCCATGTCGTTCCCCGCAGTCGCGGACCAGTCAGCCGCCTGGCAGATGAACCTGTCAGGCACGATCTCCGGGCTATCGGTGACGCTCGGGTTCGACATTGTCCTCTTCCGCAGGGCTGACAGCGTGGGACTGATCGTCTACGGCGACCTCGGCACCCCGGACATCCTCGCGGTCCAGACCCTCGTCCGGGATGCTGCCGCGAAGTTGCAGTGAAGGCGAGATACATCGACGCTTGCGCGGCGGCCCCGCTGGCCAGCGTTCGTCCGAGCCGCCGTGCCCATCTGCGCAGGCAACTTGAAGCGGGGGGAAGACTGACTTGAGCGAAGCGGCAACGCCCGGCGGATCCGTACCTGCCATGCCCGAAATCGAGCCGGCCGAGCGATACCAATGGTCGCCGTTCGTTCTCGTCGACGGCCTGCCGTGCATGATCGGATGGCAGGAGTTCCCGGCAGATAAAGGCGGACCTAGCTTCGTGCTACTCAGCCGCGCCTGGACTGGCATCCTGAAGGTCACAGACCGCTTCCCACTCAATCCGGATGGATGGACTGCCGCCTGGCGAGCGCTGGCGGCGAGCCCGGGGGTCGGCGGACAGGTGCCGCGCCAGGCTGGAAGAGCGTGTCAGGGCCAGCCAGGAGCGCGTTGCGACCGGCGCTGCTAAGGCAGAGCTGGAACCCGGTACCATAGCGAAACTGTCGGATGTCGCCTTGCTCGGCGGGTACGCCCCCGAGAGGACCATCGTGATCGGTGATCACTACGACCTGTGGTTCGGCGACGGCAAGTTCGTCGTCTTCCCGCGGTGGGGCGGAACACCGCTGATGGAAGTGCGATACACCGACATCGAAGACATCGAAATCGGCGGACCCGGTGTAGTCAAGCGCGGCGGCGGATACGTCGGCGGTGGCTTCAGCGCCGTCGGCGCCCTGGAAGGCATGGCCATCGCGGGCGTGCTCAACGCGCTGACAACCAGAACTTCCATCGTGACCGTCGTACGGATTCAGGCCATGACTAGCGAGCTATTTCTCCTCCACACCAAGTCGACGCCAGACACTCTGCGTATGGAGTTGTCCCGTGCGCTCGGCGCAATCCGGGCCGTCAGCAATTCGCCGTCCGCTCCGGTTAGGCGGCCAGCCAGCCGTCAGGGCGGGTGGACCGAACGGCTGGCCTGGACATGTTCGGCCCGTTTGACACCTACAGGTATCCACTGGCCGACAGCGTCCATGTCCGCGCCTGCGCGGGCCGCGAGTGACGCCTGGCCGATCATCTGCGCGGCGAGCTCGTCGACCAGCTCGACCACGGACAGGCCAAGGCAGGTTCCGGCATGCTCTGCAAGCAGGTCAGCTCGGCCGCGGGCGACAGCCCGGACTTCAGCGATCGCCACGTCCTCACCCCATGGGTACGGACCGGACAGCGGCATGTGGCGGCCGGTCACTCCGCTGACCTCGGCCAGAATCAGGCGGTCCCGGTCCCGGTCACTCCCGCCAGAACGGTCACGCCCCCGAACCATCAGCGCATTGTAGAACGCGTGTGCGAATCCGGAAACGGCGCAACCGGGCGTGAGAACTTCTGCTCATTGGGATGCTGCCCGCGGCTGCACGGCTGGACTACGTCCTAGTTCAGCGTCGCTCGCCCGGATCAAGCTGATACGTAAAGTCATGGGTTCTATCTATTGATTGCTGCCGCAATCCGCGAGAGTGTTCTGTCGCCCGGCGCGTGATGCAGCCTGGGCGCTGGCGCCACTGTCTGAGCACAGGACTCGCAGGGTGCACCTGATTCTCGCACGAGGAGGCCGCTGTGAAGCGGTTCATGATCGCATGTGCAGGATCCGTGGCCCTGGTCACGGGTGTCGCACTCGGGCCCGCGGCGGCGGCGACCGCCCCGAGCGGCCTGCCCGCGATCACGTCCACCCCGACGGCGACTTTCTATATCGGGCAGCCGGACTCCTGGACGGTGACGGCGACCGGCGATCCCGCGCCGGTACTTTCGGAGTCCGGCGCGCTGCCGGCCGGGGTGACCTTCGACAGCAGCACCGGTGTGCTGTCCGGGCCTGTGGCTGTGAGCAGCGTCGGCACGTATCCGATCCAGTTCTCCGCGACCAACAGCGCGGGCACCGCGACCCAGGCGTTCACGCTGACCGTGTCCCTGCCGTCCGTCTCGCCGAGCAATCCGGTCGTGCTGAACTACTCGGACGGCACGCTCGCCCTCTACACGCTCCGGGATGACGGCCGAATCTGGAGCGAGTACCAGTCGGTCCCCGGCGGGTCTTACAGCGGCTGGGAGCCGGTGTCTTCACAGGTCGGGATTGCCGGAACGCCGAAGGTGATCGAGACGAAGTCGGGGCTCATCTGGATCTTCATTCGCACTGTCTCCGGCACCCTGATGGCCGCGAGCCAGAACGGGCCCGCGGCTCCCCTGAGCGGGTGGAGCCAGGTCGGCTCGGCCACTGACCTGCTCAGCGACCCGGGTGTTCTGCTGACCGCCAGCGGCGTCATCGCGATCTACGCAGCTGACTCAGGCGGCGCGATCGAGGGCATCAGCCAGGTCGCCCCGGACGGCGCGTTCGGAAGCTGGCAGACCCTGTCCCCCGATCTGGCGTTCAACGCCGCCAGCGTGCCGGTAGCGATCCAGACCAAGTCCGGAGTCATCGCGATCTACGCGAACCAGGGCGTCGAGTCAGCCAACCCCATTCTGGCCGCAAGCCAGAGCGTGCCGGGCGGACCATTCGGCGCCTGGGGTCAGATCGGCTCGGACATCAACCTGGACACTCCGCCCGTTGTGCTCCTGACCGCCAGCGGCGTCATCGCGATCTACGCCGCCGAGGCGGGCGGTGCGATCGTGGGGATCAGCCAGTTCGCTCCTTACAGCGCATTCGGAAAGTGGCAGACCCTGTC
Organism: uncultured Actinomycetota bacterium; assembly: GCA_963718765.1. GTDB lineage: Bacteria > Actinomycetota > Actinomycetes > Streptosporangiales > Streptosporangiaceae > JAJYUU01. The sequence continues at coordinate 38,391 of CAVQZV010000006.1, read as the reverse complement.
GCCCGCCGGCGACTACTTCTCCGCACCGGCTGTGCTCCAGACCTCGATCGGGATCATCGCGATCTACGCCGCAGCAAACACAGGCAGCGACAATTACGCGATCCTCGGCACCAGCCAGAGCGTGCCAGGCGGCCGCTTCGGCGCCTGGGGTCAGATCGGCTCGAATCGCGTTGCCAACCCCCCGGTCGCCCTGATCACCAACACCAGGCACGTGATCGCGCTCTACACCAACTACCTCGACGAGGTCTGGGGGATCAGCCAGTCCGATCCCTACGGCCCGTTCGGGTCCTGGCAAGACTTCGGCTAACCGCCACCCCGCATCGGGCTTCCCGGCGCTCGTCAGCGACGCCGACGTACACAGCCAGCTAGGTGGGCGAACGTGCCGGCGTGCAGCGGTCCGGGTTCGTCGCTCACCGGATCCCCTGTCCACTCAAAGCGCCGGGGTACTCGACTTCGCCGATTCGGCCCCACGTGGCCAGCATCATGCGTGCCGCGTTGTCGACCTCGCTGGTGTCCCAGCCAAAGAACCGGCGCAGCCGCTCGATCAGCGTGGTCGCGCAAAGCGGTCCGGCGAGTAGCTGAAGGGCAAGGGCCTGAGCGCCAACGTTGACCATCGCCTTCACCTGGGCCCGGCGTTGCAGCGCCAGGCAGCGGCATGAGATGCGCGGCGCCGCGGAGTCCGCAGCCGTCGCGTGCTACCTGACCGCCGAGGGCATCGACCCGCTCGAGCGGGTACGCCGGAACATGAACCTGAACCTGGCCGCGCCGTACGAGGACACCCGGCTGATCGGCCAGTTCGGAGGCCCTGCCGCGCAGCAGCAGGTTTCGCGTCACAAGAACAGGACAGACGCGATCGCGCGCACGGGCGCACTCCACGGCTTCCAGTACGCCAAGCCGAACCCCTACTGGGCCGGGTACTTCGGAGATCAGCCGCCGACCGCCATGACACTGATCGATGAGGCTGCGGGTGCGACGGCGGGGGTAGGTGCGACTTACCACCGTCTGCTCAGCGGCGTCTCGCACGGCCATCTGCATGCTCTGACCAGGTTATGCACCGCCGCTCCGGGATGACCACCGCCGCGGCGGCTAGGTGGTGGGCGCACGACCACGACGTGAGAAGCACGCTGGCTACGACGTCACGGCCCGGGTGGGCGCCCCAGTCGCCTGCGTAAATCTCCCCGGCCTCGGCGGCCGCAGAGCTCGGCTTGCCGACCGGGGCACGGTCCAGCAAGTCGCGGAAGTTGCTCGCGAAACGTCCCAGGCTGCCGGTCAGGTCGGCGTAGGGATCGGAAGGCAGGCCCCGACGTTAGAGCAGATCACGGGTGCGCCGCCGCTGATTAAAGCGGTGGCGCCTTGCGGACTGCGCGCAGGACTGCCATCGCCGGTACCTCCACACGGTCTCCACATCACGCGCACCACCGGTGCAGATCCCGGGCGTTGCTTGCTTACGTGAACACCAGGAATCTGGTGCGCCGTAAGCCCCGCACTCCGGTGTCGCCTCAGGCCGGGCAGCCGGACCAGACGCCACGCCTCGAAGATGCAGGACGGCGGTGGCGGCCGGTTCTGGAGCGTCGCTGGGACCGGAAAGTAGACGAGGTCATAGCGCTCACCGCGGCATGCGAGGAACTGCCCGCGGGCACGGCAACTGCACCGTACCGGCAGCTTCACGCCCGGGCAGCCGTCGCCCACGACGAGCTCGGCGCACTCGTGGATGCGCTCACGCGGATCGATGACGGCACGTACGGCCGGTGTGAAGGATGCGCCCGGCCCATAGCCGACGACTGGCCCGCCCACGATCCGGCCATCCGGCTGTGCCCGGACTGCATGACCGCGCAGGTCAGCTCGGCATCACCGGGCACTGGCGGCCGTTCTCACTATGGGTTCGCCTGACGGGCTCAGATGCGGATCAAAAAGGGGGATTCAAGTGCACTTCGTCGTTCTCGCAAGCCACTCGCCCGATATATGCCCTACAAGCAACGCCAAGACGAAGGCGCTGATGCTGGAGCTGGCCCCGCAGATTCCAGGGATCGCTCAGAAGCACGGCGTGAACATCCTGGCAGGGCCGTTCGTGAACCGCGAGCACCTGGTAGTGACGATCGTGGAGGCCGAGCGTGCCGAGGGCCTGGATGATTTCCTGGTCGATTCCCGGCTCGAGCAGTGGAATCAGGTGCGCATCCTGCCTTCGCGTTCCTTGCAGGAGGGCATGACCGAAATCCAGGAGGGAACCTCGCTGTTCTGAGGTTCGCCCTGCTGGTTACGCGTCAGCCAGTCAGCCTGCCGGATGCCGCTAGCACCGTCGGCAACTGACCAGCCGCACGCCGGGCGAACGACCCGGCCGGGAGGTATGGTCATGCACCGTGCTGAGGGAGTTCGCCATCGGCTAGGTGAAGCTCCACCAGCAAAAAAGTCTTGTTTCCCTGCGGGTGTTTGTTGACCAGGTGATCGTCCTGGATGCTGCCCCTCGTGGTAGCCGGAAGGCGGCGGTGCTGGCGGTGGACCTGACTGGCCGCGGGGCGAGTAACCCGGCGGCGGAGGCGCTGGTGTCCGCGGGGGCGGCGGTGGTGACCACTGCGGTGAAGGCGGGACTGGCCCCGACCATGCCGCAAGGGATACCACAGGCCGGCGTCCGAGCAGGTACACGAGCGTCGCTATCAGGCAACCGGCGGCGAGCACTACCAGAGCGAGGATGGCCAGGATGTGGACCGCGTTTACGGCGGCGCAGTCACGTGCGGCCGTCTGGTCGAAGGCTTGGCCCAGCTGCCCGATCCCGGAGTTGCACACAGCGGCGTTGTGTCCGGTGACGAGTGTGATCAGCAAGGCCGGCACGGCCAGGATGCCGGAGATGATCGCGGTAGCGAGGCTCGCGGCACCATGCTGGCGTGGTGGCGGCGGCTGCCAGCCCGGATGCGGCGGCGGCGCGTAGTAGCCGTAGCCGGATGGCGGAGGCGTGGAGCTCATCGGACCCCTCCTGCGCGTGTATGGGGGCATTGTCTCTGACGGTTAGGAGGCGGGAAAGGATTACTCAGACCCTTCGGCAATGACTCTGTAACCGCACGACTCGCATTGCGCGAGGCCGCCTGCCTTGACGGACTGGGCGGCGCGCGACCCGCAGAACCGGCCGGGCTCTCGGGCACAGATGAGCGCGAAGCCCCTTTCGCCCGCCCGTATCCAGCGCGTCTACGCTGCCCTGCATGCGGCCATGGAAGCCGCACGGCGCACCGGAAAGATCGCCCGCAATCCATGCGACGGCGTCGTACCTGCGGGAACGCTGATGGGGCCCGAGCAGCGGTCCTGTGTGCTCGGGATTGGTGGCGCGCTGAGCCAGGACAAGCTCGTGCGGCCGGACGTCACGGCATGTCATCCGGCCGCACGAACCCCGGGGAAGGGGCAAGAGCGCTCAAATCAAAGCTCGTCGGCGAAGGCCCCGGCCTGACTGTCGTCGTCTAGGGGCTCGCCCTCGTCGTCTTCGTCATCCGCGCTCGATGGGAAGAGCATGCCACAAATGAGCAGGTAAAGCTGCTCGGGATAAGGAATAAATCTCACGTTCCGCAAGGCCTGGTCCTGGCCCGCCGACTCGATGATGAACTCTCCGTATCCGAGCAGCCGGCCGGGGAAGGTGCGCTGGAAGCTCATATCGGTGACTTTGGTCAGCGGCATCATGTTGACCTTCCTGGTCAGGAATCCCGTGGCCAAGAGCAACCGCTCGCTTGTGACGACAAAGTAGTCAACTGACCAGTTCACGGCCTTCCAGCCCAGCCAGAGGAACAGCACCCCCCAGGCGATCCACATGATCTCGTCAATCAGGCCGTGCGCGTACGTAGCACTGAGGACGCCCGCGACTAGCAGGCCGCCCAGGGTGAGCGCACTGGGGCCGATCAGCACAGCCGGGTGCTGACGCACGGTCGCGACCTGGACCTCGCGAGGGAGAAGGTACTTGCTGATGGCAACCGGTGATCTCGGGCCCGATGTCGGCTGTCTCATGGCTAGAGCTGATTCACGAAGCGGGCCAGCGAGTTACCAGCGGACCGCAGGCCACCAAATGCGCTATGGAGAGCATGTGCGGCGCCAGTCGGGTCAGTCGCCAGATAGTAGATGACGAATATGACGATTGCCCATGTGATGACCTTCCGCAACACCGATCACCTCCCCGGAACTGTCGCGCGAGGCCTGCTGCGGCGGGTGCGCAATTCGTTCTTCTACGTCGGTGTGTTCAGCATAGCTCAGCGCATTTTTGCCGACCAATATCCAGCTACCCTCGGCCACCATACGACTTCAGCGCGGCATTCCTAGTCAGACGCGCGGCGTAGCCGCCCGAACCGTCGGCCCGCGATCACAACACCGAGCGCGCAGGGGATTCAGAGCCCGGGCCTACGCGGGATCGGGCGGGGCCAGTTCCTCCCGCTCGACCGTCCGATTTGCTGAGCCGACGGTGGAGCAGCCTGATCGGGGCGCACGATGGCGCAGATTCTGACACCATTTCTCTGCAAGATCCCAGCCAGTGGGGTGACGATGCCCGAGATGAGTTCGAGCGACTTCGCGGTTGTTGTCTACCGCGAAGACGACGCGTGGGAGGCCGATGTCCTGCCGACCGCGCTGACAGAGCACCTCGACGGGCTTATCCAGGCATTGCGTCAGCAGCCCAGCATCGGCGGGGCAATTGGCCTGGCCGCCGTTGGCGATGACTTTTTCGTGGTGCTCCGAGTCCTCGGCAATCACGTCTCGGTCTTCTTGTCCGACGTCACGGCCTCGGTGGACTGGCCACTGGCCAGGCAGGTCCTGGATTACCTCGACATTCCCGTTCCCGAAGACGAGGACCTCGATCAGGTGCTGCCGGTGGGCGACATGTCGATCTTTGCGGACCTCGGCGTGGACGAAATGGAGATCGGGGCCCTGTCCGGCGACCTGGATCTGTTTCCCGACGAGGTTCTGGCCAGCCTGGCCAGGCGAATCGGCTTTGGTCAGGCGCTCGAGCGCGCTATGGCCGCTGCCATCGGCGCTTCGTAAGCTGATCCGGTGGTGCCGGGGTACATGGCCAGCTTCGAGCCGGCAATGCGCGAAGCCCTGGCCGAAGCGGAGGCGGCTGCGTTCGCGCGGGAAGTTCCCGTCGGAGCGGTCGTGCTGGACGCCGCAGGAACTGTCGTCGGCAGGGGCCGCAATCAGCGCGAGACCGACGCCGACCCCGTCGCGCATGCGGAGATCATCGCTCTTCGAATGGCGGGCAAGTCGCGCGGCGACTGGCGGCTCGATGACTGCACGCTTGTGGTGACGCTCGAGCCGTGCACCATGTGTGCCGGTGCCCTGCTCGCGGGCCGGGTGGCGCGGCTGGTGTACGGCGCGGCCGACCCGCGTGCCGGGGCTGCAGGGTCGGTCTGGGACGTGCTGCACGATCCTCGGCTAGGGCCGCCAGTCGAGGTGATCAGCGGCGTGCTGGCCGGCCCGTGCGGGGCCCTGCTGCAGGACTTCTTTGGTCAGCGGCGCTAGGCGGCTCGGCTCCCGGCACGGCTCCGGTAGGCTCGGCTCCGGTGGAGTCGCCTAGTGGCCGAGGGCGCACGCCTCGAAAGCGTGTGATGGGGCAACTCATCCGTGGGTTCAAATCCCACCTCCACCGCCGTGTGATCTCTCAAGACATCGAGGACACCCTGAACCCACGCTGGTCAGGGTGTTGCTTCTTGTCTGGGACGGGACGGCGGGTTTTGTTTCCGGTGGGCTGGTAGTCCCGGCTGGGGTCGAGGGTGAGCTCGCGGAGGAGCTCGCCGGTTGCCTTGGCGATGATGCGGATGTGCAGGTCCTGGGTGAGGATGAGGACCTCGGTTCCGGCGTGCTTGCGGCCGACGCCGATGTGGTGGAGCTTTCCGGCGTGGCGCAGGGTGACGGTGCCGACGGACCAGATCCTGTCGGTGCGGACGCGGTCGTGGGTGTCGGCGGCGCGGTCGCCGGGGCCGGCCCTGGGCCGGTCGGCGTAGGCGGTGGCGGGGGTGGCCCGGCCGGGCAGTGACTTGTGCGGCCGCTGGGTGTTGTAGTACGCGGTGAACTCATCGAGCAGTGCCTGGAGCTGGGCGAGGCTGGCAGGCTGGGGCTGCTGGGCGGTGAGCCATTTCTTGAGTGTCTGCTGGAATCTCTCGACCTTGCCCTGGGTCTGGGGGTGGTTCGGCTTGCCGTTCTTCTGTCGTATGCCAAGGCGGCGCAGCTCGTGCTCGAGGGCGTTGCGGCCGCCCTTGCCGCCGGACAGTCTGGTGGTGAAGACCATGCCGTTGTCGGTCAGGGTCGAGGCGGGCGCGCCGTGGGCGGCCACGGCGGCCCGGAAGGCAGTCAAGACGATCGGGCCGGTGACGCGGTGGTGGGCGGTCACGGTCAGCGCGAGCCGGGAGTGGTCATCGAGCCAGGTCAGGATCTCGGTGCCGGTTCCGTCCGCGAGGGGGTAGTGGGTGAAGTCTGCCTGCCAGCACTCGTTTGGCTGGTCGGCCTGGAAGCGGATGTAGGAGGACTTCGGGCGTTTGCGCGGCTCGGGGGTGACCAGGCCGGCCCGGGCCAGGTACCGGCTGATGGTCGCCGGCGATACCCGGGCCTGGTGGTGCCGGGCCAGGTGCCAGCAGATCGTGTCTGGCCCGGCATCCAGGCCCTGCTCGCTGAGTTCCTTGCGCAGCCGGATGATCAGGTCGGCGACATCCGGGCTGATCGCCCGTGGCGACCTCTGCGGCCGCCGGGACCGCGGCTCGAACGCGGCCTCGCCCTCGGCCTGGTAGCGGGCCAGCAGCGTGTAGATCCAGGACCGGGCGACCCCGTAAGACCGGGCAACCTCCGCGACCGGGCGCTTCTCAGTAGTGACAGCGGTGATGACGAGCCGGGCTTTGGACATCCCCGGAGCGTGTTCGCGGCCCGCCAGCCAGCCCGGCAGCCGCGCCGGCCCGGGTGTCCTCTATGTCTTGAGAGACCCTGTCCTCAATGTCTTGAGGCTGGACACCACCTCCACCGCCGAAGTCCGTGACGATGGCGGCTGTGGCTTGCCGGACCCTAGTCCAGTTCCAGCACCCGCACGTGCAGAACCGAGCGCTGCTGGAGTGCCGCCCGCAGGGCGCGGTGCAGGCCGTCCTCGAGGTACAGCTCGCCGCGCCAGCTGATGACGTGCGGGAACAAGTCGCCATAGAAGGTCGAGTCGGTGGCCAGGACCGTGTGCAGGTCCAGCACGTTCTTCGTGGTGACCAGCTGGTCGAGCCGGACTGGCCGAGGCGGGATCTCGGCCCACTCCCGGCCTGTCTTGGCATGGTCAGGGTAGGGACGCCCGTCCCCCACCCGCTTAAAGACCACGTAGCGAGTCTAAGTGAGGACGCTGCGCCCTGCGGGTTGCTGGAATCGTCCTGGAAGCGGAACGGGCCGGCCTCTGGGCTGGTCCCGCTGGTCGCACGCTGCCGTGGCGGGATCAGGCTTGAGCTGCTGCCCCGCCCGGATAAGCTGACCGGCGGAGGATTCGCCTAGTGGCCTAGGGCGCACGCTTGGAAAGCGTGTTGGGGGCAACCCCTCGCGAGTTCGAATCTCGCATCCTCCGCCACTGACCTACTGAACGTGCTTACGCGCCGGGCTAGCGCGAGCGGCCCGCAGCAAGCAGCCGCAGCTCCCGCGCGCGCCGTACGGCCGAGGAGCGGTCACGAACCTGGAGCTTGGCGTAAATGCTGCGCAGGTGCGTGCTGACGGTGTTCAGCGAGACGGACAGTTCGCCGGCGATCTCGGGCCGGGACAGGTTCGTCGGCAGATACCGCAGCACCCTGAGCTCGCCAGCGCTGAGCTCCTCGGCCGGCGGCAATGAGGACTGCTCGTTGGCCGCCGGGGATGAGCCGTGCAGGATATCCAGGATGTCGGCGAGCAGCGCGCCATGCGCTGTCTGGTGCCGGGGCAGCGCCTCCAGCAGCCCGGCTGAGCCGGTCATCGCGAACGGCAGGACCAGCCGGTCAGACTCCGCCAGAGCCAGCGCCCGTTCCGCAGCCTCGCTGGCCGCGCGCTGGTCACCAAGCTCACGATGGGCGAGCCCGGCCAGCAGGTTCGCCTCAACGACCGTGGCGTAACCAAGAACCGGTGCCGTGCCATCCAGCACATCGGCCACCGTGGCTAGAGCCGCGGCCGGATCGCCCTCCGCAAGGCGGATCACCGCGCGGGCATTACGGATCTCACCGGAGCTGGCCCGCTCGTCATCGAGCGCCGCGAGCAAGGCGTGGGCTTCTCCGGTCATCCCGAGGCGGGCCTGCGTCGCGAGCAGCCAACCGGTCACCTGGCTCGCCAGCGCCTGCGATCCCTCCAGCTGCGATCCCAGGTGTTCGGCCGCGCCGAATTCCTCCAGCGCCTCGTCGCGGCGGCCGCGGCCGGCGTGCAGCATCCCGGCAGTCTGGTGCAGCAGCAGCCTGATGTCAGGCCCGGTGTCCGTTTGCAGAGCCCGTTCGGTGCGCCGCAACCACCGCTCGCCCTCGTCGAACTCGCCCAGCAGCACCATCGTGCCGGCGAGCGTCATCAGCGCGGGTGCGATCACCGGTTCTGTGCCCCAGCCGTATCTTTCGGCGAGGGCGATCGCCTCGCGGCAGTGCCGCTGGGTCGTGGCGAACGCATGGATCTTCGGCATGTCGGCACCATGGAAGACATACGCGAAAGCGAGCTGCGCGAGGCAGCCTACTTCCAGGTACGGCCGGCCGATCTGCCGGGCCAGGTCGGCGCCCTCCCGGAGGTGGCGTACGGCGTCTGGCAGCCCCAGGGACCACGCCTCGGCGGTCCCCAGATTCATCAGCGCCACCGCTCGCAGGTCGCTGCCCAAGGCAATGTCTTGGTCGGACGGCCCGGTCACCGGGGAGGCGAGGAATCGGGCCTGTTCGACGACGCCGGCCAGGTGACCGCGCCGCCTGGCCAGCGACAGCTGTAGCGACGCGATCGCGACCCGGAGGCGGCGCCGGCGTTCTGCCGGCGTCGTCTCGGCGTACGTCTCGGCGACCGCCAGATGCGCGGCCGCCTCGTCAAGGCGCCCCTGAGCAAGGTCACCCATCGCGCGCACCAGAGTCAGCTCAAGGTGGTTCGCGCCCGGCGGGAAGGCCCGCAGCAGCGCCTCCATCGTCTGCGCCTGCCCGTCGAGCGTCAGGCTGAACGAATGGTCGGCGAGCAGCCGGGCCGCCTCCGGCCAGTTGCCGGCCGCCTGGGTGTGCCGGATGGCGTTGACGACCTCGCCGTGCTGGGTGAACCATCCGGCGGCGCGCCGGTGCAGCGCGGGTATTTCCGCAGGCAGCCTGCGGCGCAGTTCCAGGCGCAGCAGATCGGCGAACAGGTGGTGGTAGCGGAACCAGGTGCGTTCAGGGTCGAGCGATTCGACGAACGCGTTCGCGTTCTCGAGGTCCATCAGGACCTGTTCCGAGCCCGGGCGGCCGGTCAGCACGTCTGCCAGCTCGCCGTTGACCCGATCGAGCAGGGAGGTTCGCAGCAGCAGATCCTGGACGTCCGGCGGCTGGCGGTCGAGCATCTCGGCGATCAGGTATTCGGCGACCGTCCGGTCGCTGCCGGAGAACTCGGTGACGAACCGCTCCGGGTCGGGGTGACCGGCCAGGGAGATCACCGCGAGCCGCAGGCCCGCGGCCCACCCCTCGGTCCGCTGGTGCAGCAGCGCCGCCCCGGAGTCGGATAGCGAGATGCCCGAGGCGTCGAGCAACTCGCGGGTTTCGCCCTCGCTGAAGCGCAGGTCAGCCGCGCGGATTTCGGCTAGCTCTCCGGCCAGGCGCAGCTGATGCAGCCGAAGCCGCAGATCGTGGCGCGTGGTCAGGATCGCGTGCGCGTGCGGGGGAAGGTTAGTCAGCAGCCGGGTGAGCTGACCTAGTGCTTCTGGCGAGGCCAGCTCGTGGAGATCGTCGATCACCAGCGTGATGCCGCCGTCAGTGTCGGTGAGCTCCGTGAGCACCGCGTCGACCATCGCCAGCGCGTTGAAGTCGGGCGTCGCTGCTGGCCATTCCGCGCTTCCGGTCGTGGCCGAAGCATGACGGACCGCGTCGAGCAGGGCAAGCCAGAACTGGTGGGCGTCTTGCTGGTCGCGTTGTACCTGCAACATGGCGAGCCGGCGGGGCTGCCCCGGCCGGCCGACCCAGGCGCGCAGCAGCGATGTCTTACCGCTGCCAGCCGGAGCCGAGATAACCGTCACCTTGCTCGCCGCCGCGCGATCCAGGGCGACGACAAGATCACCCCGGTCGATCAGTCGGGGACCTGCTGGAGCCACCGTCACAGGCCTGCCCTGATATCTACGCCTGACACCCCCTGGCGCCGGTCACGCAATCCTGGCACTTCTGTCTCGCTACCAGGCAGCGCACCCACTGTCAACGGCGCACAAACCCCTCTTTATCCTCACCGAGTACGCGGATGGCGCCGCCAGCTGCCCCTCTTGGCCGGCGCGTTCGTGGCTAGTACCGGATCACTCCGGGAATGCCGCCGCCGCAGCCGATCGACTCACCGGTGATCGAGTTGCACCTCGGTGAGCATAGGAACGCGACGAGCCAGGCGACCTCCTCGGCGTCGACCATGCGCCCAATGACGTTCCCGGCTGCTCGCGTTTCGTCCGCGCCGCAGGTCCGCTCGGTGCGGGTTGTGCCGGGATGCACAAGGTTCACCGTGACGCCCGACGGACCGAGCTGGTCTGCCAGATTCTTCGTGAGCGAGGCAACGGCGATTACGCGCATCGACGAGAGCATGTTGGCCGTGCCGTACGCCGTGAGGCCGCCGATGTTGATGATCCGGCCCCAGCCGTTCGCAGCCATCAGCGGTGCGGCGTGCTGAGCGCACCGCAGGTAGCCCATGGCCTTCACATTCATGTCGGTGAGGAAGTCCGTGGTGGTGACCGCTGCCAGGTTCGGCGGCGCCGTGCCCCCCGGCTGCGCCGCGTTGTTGATGAGGATGTCGATACCTCCGAGCGCATCGGCGGCGGTGCCGACCATCGCCCGCACCGAGTCGTCGTTCCCTGCCTCGAACACCACGGTCGCGACCTGCGTGCCGGATCCCGCTCCGATGTCGTCCGCAGCAGCGGCGAGCCGTCCGGCATCCCGTGCCGCGATCGCCACGCTAGCCCCCTCGTTAGCCAGCACCCGGGCGATTGCCTTGCCGATGCCCCGACTGCCACCCGTGACGAGCGCGCGCTTGCTGTCGAGCTGGAGATCCACGTCAGCCTCCCATTTGCCCGCCGGGGGCGATCTCGATCGCAAGACGACGCTAGATCGGCGGTCATGAAAGCACTATGTGCCTGACCTCAGCTCAGCAGTGTCACTGGGTTGTTCGCCTGTCTAAGCTGGTCGCTGATCAGGCGTCCCGGAGTCGCAGGACGAGCCCGCCGGCGAGCAGCGCCGCCAGGGCCCAGATGGCGAGAACGCCGAGGCCGCCCCAGGCGCCGATGGGCAGCGAGCGCAAGCCGGTGGTGGCCTGGACGTCGAGTCCGGCCATGGGCGTGTATCGCGCGATCCGGTTGTGCCAGGTCTGGTTGCCGATAAACGCGTTGATGACCGGGAACAGGTACAGCACGCCGAGCGCAAGCCCGATCGAGACCGCGGAGTCCCGCACCACCGCGGCGATGCCCATACTGAGCACGGCGACGAGCCCGAGGTAGAGCACCGAGCCGACGGCAGCGCGCAGCGTGGGACCGTAGGCCAGCGACAGTTCCGTGAAGCCGCGCGCCGCGGTGAACCCGTGTCCGGGCAGGATCAGCACTCCGGCCACGAGGGACCCGAGCACCGCGAAGGCTCCCGCAACCAGCACCAGGGCGGTCGCGACGCTCGCCTTGGCGGCCAGCACGGTGAGCCGTCGCGGCATCGCTGCGAACGTGACCCGGATCATCCCGGTGCTGTATTCATTGCAGACCGGCAGCACGGCCAGGATCGCGACGAGCGCCTGGCCAAGCTGGATGCCCGTGAGGCTGAGCTTGATCGTGTCGACGGAGCAGGTCATGCTCGCCGGACAGCGGCTCGCCGCGTCCGCGGCCGCGCTAACCGCCACCGTCAGCGCGACGACTGCCGCCAGCAGCCAGGCCGGTCCGGCGATCGTCGACAGCTTCGTCCACTCGGCGCGCAGCGAGTCTCGGCTGCCTGTCCAGACGGGGTAACGCGGCGCGAGTGCGTGGTTCACGCGTCCCTCCTACGGAGCAGGACGTACGCTGCGCCCAGAGCCACGGCGACCCACGCGCACAGCACCGCGAAGCCGGCCCACGGCGGAAGCGGGTAGTTGCCCTGGGCAGGCGAGAACACGGTGGTCGCCTGAGGGTAATTGGGGATGCTCTGCTCAATGGCAAATCCCGCGGCGGGGGTGATCCGTAGCAGCCATGCGCCCGCACTGGCAGGCAGCACCGTCACCGCGAGCAGGAACGGCAGCACGATCACGACGATGGCCGCGGTGACCGCGGCAGCGCTGCGACGGAGCATCGCGCCGATCGCTACTGCCAGCGCCGCCATGAGCGCGACCAGCGCTGCCGTCCCGGCAATCACGCGCACCTCGGTGAGCATGGAGACGGGCAGGATGAAGCTGCCCTGGTTGCGCTGTCGTGGCAAGCCGATCGATATCGCGAGTATCGCGGCGGCGAGTCCGGCGACAAAGGCGACGCCGCCGGCAACGACGGCCTTCGCAGCGAGTACCCGGCCGCGCGATGGATCGGCGGCCAGCGTCGTGCGGATCAGGCCCCGCCGGTACTCGGTGGTGAACAACATCGCCCCGACCACGACCACCGCGATAAGTCCGACGAACAGGCCGGCAAGCGGCTGCTCGAAGGTTGACGTTGGGCCCGGAGAACCCGGTCCGGCCACCAGCGGCGCGATGTCACCGGAACCGCTGACAGTGACCGTGGTGCCTGACTTCCGGTAATAGCCGAAACCGGTACCCGGTGCCGCTGGGCCCCTGCCGACGTTGTCGCCCGTCCAGGCCCTGGCTGGCCATGAGCCACGCAAGCTGACGTCGCGGAATACCGCGGTCGCCTGGCTCGGGCCACTCTGATTGCTCGAGCCGAAGGCGCCCGATGTGCTCACCGTGTAGATGGGCGATGTCGCGAACATCCCGGCCTGCGCGGTAGTGGGCAGCTCAGTGAGTTGCGCGGTGCCGACCATGCTCCAGTGCCGGCCGTCTGCCGAGTCGTAGCCGGTGACGGCGTCCCCGCTGCGCGTCAGCCGCAGCCAGCGCGGCGAGGCCGCCGTCACTGAGCCGGGCAGGCCGGCGGTGTCGTGGGTGTAGTTGTACTCCATCCGCACGCCGTGATTCCCGGTCACCATCAGCGCTGCGTACGCCGAGCCCGGCTTGGTGCTGCTGGTGACGATCAGGCCCGCCTTCGCCCACGCCGCGACGCCCTTGCTCATGCCAGCGAGCGGACTCTGACCAGCCGCCGCCGCCCTGCTGCCGCCGCCGTGCAAGCCGGTCAGCGACGTCACCCGAACGGTGATGCTGCCGGTTGCGCCGAGCGGCTGGCGGACGAAGTAATAGCTGTCAGTGACCGCTTCGCCGCCGGGCCCGATCGGGTAATTAGACGCGCACGCCTTGCCGGTCAGCACTGGTCCGCTCGGCCCGTTCTGGCACGCGATATTCACGTTGCCGGCCGCGAAGACGCCGAGGAGAACCGTGAACAGCACGGCGACGAACATCGCGATCACCCAGCCGCGCACGGTCCGGAACTTGACCCACTCCGCGCGCAGCGAGCAGGTGAAGGTGACCCGGCGAGGCCGCAGGTCTGGCCTGCGGGGCGCCATCGCCGTGGTGCTCATGGCGCTATCTCCTTGGCGGGCTCGGCTCGGAACTCGACCGCGTCCCTGGTGAGGTCCAGGTATGCCTGCTCGAGAGTCACCCGATGCGCGGACACCTCGGAGAACGGGACACCGCCCTGGCTGAGCAGCATGACGACTCTCTCGGCGGGCAGGCCGGAGATAGTGAGCGTTCCGTTGCCGTTGGCGGCGATGGTGGCACCCGCGAGGTCCAGCACCGTCACCGCCTCCGCCGCCGCGGTCGTCCGCAGCGTCACCCGGCCGCCGGCCGCGGCCGCGAGCAAAGCCGCCACGCTGGTGTCGGCGACGACCTTGCCCCGACCGACAACCACTAGGTGGTCTGCGGTGTCCTCGAGTTCGCTCATGAGGTGGCTGGAGACGAGCACAGCCCGCCCGTTTCGGGCAAGTGACCGCAGGAATCCCTTCATCCACACGATGCCCTCGGGATCGAGGCCATTGAACGGCTCGTCCAGCATCAGGATCAGGGGGTCTCCGAGCAGCGCCGCCGCGACGCCAAGCCGTTGCCGCATGCCGAGGGAGAAGCCGCCGGCCCGGCGCCGGGCGACGTCAGTCAGCCCCGCCTGATCCAGCACCTCGTCGACTCGCCGCGCGGTTAGGCCCTGAGAGTAGGCGAGCCACAGCAGGTGGCCGCGCGCCGACCTGCTCGGCTGCAGTGCGCCGGCGTCGAGCAGCGAGCCGAGATAGCGCAGGGGGTACGGCAAGCTCACATATGGCCGGCCACCGACGAGGGCATGGCCTTCATCGGGAGCGTCCAGGCCCAGGATTACCCGCATCGTCGTGGACTTGCCGGCCCCGTTCGGCCCGACAAATCCGGTGACCTGCCCTGGCTGGACGGTGAACGACATCCCGTCCAGGGCCACGGCCGAGCCGAACCGCTTGCGCAGCCCGGTCACCTCGATTGTCGCTTCCACGTTCGTGACCTTCCGTGTCTTGCGCGTCCGGAGTAGTTCCGCTGCGCTGGTTCTATGGCTTCGGCCGTAACAGCGGCCGAAGCGAGGCTGTTATCTCGTCGTTAGGCCGGCCCGGGCATGCTGGAATCGGTGGCCGGCGAGAGGACTGATGCGCATGCACGTGGCCGGCTGGATACTGCGACCGTTCCGGCCGCGCGGCACCGTGCGGCTGCGGATGACCGTCTTGTACGGCGGGCTGTTCGTGCTGTCTGGCGCCGCACTGCTGGCGATCGCGAGTGGCCTGGTGGTGGGCTCGTCGTCGACTGCGGCCGTTTCCGGAACCCGCCAGGCAGTCCCTGCCAGCGGCAATCAGGGCACGCAGCTGGCGCTTAGCCAGGCTCAGCAGCAGATCCGCCAGTTGCAGGCGGCGCTGGCGAACGAGTCGTCTACCCGCGCCGGAATCTCCCATCGGCTGCTGATGGCCTCGCTGGTCGCGCTCGGCATTATGGTGGCGGTCTCGGTACTGGTCGGCTGGATCTTCGCCGGGCGGTCGCTCCGGCCGCTGCGGCTGATCACCGCCACCGCGCGGCGGATCTCTGAGGACAACCTGAATGAGCGGCTGGGATTCTCCGGTCCGCAGGACGAGCTGAAGGACCTCGCCGACACGTTCGACGGTTTGCTGGAGCGGCTGGAGGCGGCGTTCGCGGCCCAGCGCGGGTTCGTCGCGAACGCATCGCACGAGCTGCGAACGCCGCTCGCCACCATGCGGGCGTCACTCGACGTCGCGATGGCCAAGCCCGGACCGCTGCCGCCGCAGACCGTCGTGCTCTACCGGCGGCTCCACGCGGAGCTCGACCGCACCGAGGACCTCCTGGAGGGCCTGCTCGTGCTGGCCCGCGCCCAGCACGGTGTCCTGCCGAAACGTGACATCGTGGCGGTCGATGAAATGGTCGCCGACGCGGTGCGCGCGCGATCTGCCGAGATCGACGCTGCGGGCCTGCGCATTCAGCTGACGGGAGAGGCCAGGCTGCAGGTTGCGGGCAGCGGTGTCATGATCCGCCGCATGGTGGACAACGTCGTTGACAACGCGATTGTCCACAACGATCCACAGGGGTGGATCGCAGTGGCGAGCTGGGCCGGCCAGGACACGTGCCGGATCGTCGTCGAGAACGGCGGTCCGGTGCTCGATCAGGACCAGGTCTCGCAGCTGGCCCAGCCCTTCCGACGGCTCGGGGCCGACCGGGTTAGGTCCGAGCGGGGGTCCGGCCTTGGCCTGTCCATCGTCACGGCCATCGCCGCCGCCCACGGCGGCTCAGTGGACCTGCTGGCCAGGCAGGAGGGCGGCCTGCAGGTCGCCATCACGCTGCCGCTGGCGGTCACGGCGACACTGACAGGAGCGCGTTCGTGAGAGTGCTAGTCGTCGAGGACTCGCGATCGCTGGCAGACGTCCTCGTCGAGGGCCTGCGGGACCAGGGGATGGCCGTGGACGCAGCGCACGACGGCCTGGAGGCGGCCGCCAAGCTGGACCTCAACAGCTACGACGTGGTGGTGCTCGACCGTGACCTGCCCGGCATCCACGGCGACGCGCTGTGCCAGATGATCACTGATGCCGCGGGGGGTCCCGACGCCCGGTCCATGGTCCTCATGCTGACCGCGTCCGGAACGCCGGGCGATCGGGTCGCGGGTCTCGGGCTGGGCGCGGATGACTACCTCGCTAAGCCGTTTCACTTCCCTGAGCTGGTCCTCCGCATCCGGGCCCTGGCCCGGCGCCAGCCGTCAGCCCGCGGCCGGATACTGCGGGCCGTCGGGATCGAGCTTGATCAGGTGCGGCGGACGGTGACCCGCGACGGCCAGCAGCTCGACCTGTCGGTGAAGGAGTTTGGCGTGCTCGAGGCGCTTCTACGGGCGAGTCCGGCCTTCCTGAGTGCCGAGGACCTGCTGGAGCAGGCGTGGGATGAGAACGCCGATCCGTTCACCAACGCCGTAGCCGTGACAATCGGCCGGCTGCGCCGCAAGCTGGGCGATCCTCCGGTGATCTCAACAACGCCGGGCGTCGGCTATCGCATTGCCGAGCGCGGCTAGACTGACAGCCAGACCCCTCGCACGGCGTTCATCCCGCCAACCCCCCCAGGGCCGGAAGGCAGCAAGGGTACGCGGGCTCTGTCGGGTGTGCGGGGGGTCCCTTAGTTTCCTGGCAGGATGGGGGACATGGCAGGCGACGCCCCCATTCTCGAGCCAGGCAGCCCAGGGTCGCCCCTGGCGCTGTACCGCCGATACCGGCCGGGCAGCTTTGCCGAGGTCAAGGGCCAGGACCACGTCACCGAGCCGCTGCGGCAGGCGCTGCGCAACGGCCGGGTCCACCACGCCTATCTGTTCAGCGGCCCCCGCGGCTGCGGCAAGACGTCAAGCGCCAGGATCCTGGCCCGCTCTCTGAACTGCGAGGTTGGTCCGACCCCGGAGCCATGCGGGAAGTGTGCCTCCTGCGTGGCGCTCGCGCCGCAGGACCCGGCAGCATCGACGTGATCGAGATCGACGCCGCCTCGCACGGAGGCGTGGACGACGCCAGGGACCTGCGCGAGCGAGCGTTCTACGCGCCAGTGTCAGGGCGCTACAAGATTTACATCATCGACGAGGCCCACATGGTCACCCGTGAGGGCTTCAACGCGCTGCTGAAGCTCGTCGAGGAGCCGCCACCGCACCTGAAGTTCGTCTTCGCCACCACCGAGCCGGAAAAGGTGATCGCCACCATCCGGTCGAGGACTCACCACTACCCGTTCCGGCTGGTACCGCCCGCGGTGCTGCGGGAGCACCTGGAGCAGATCCTCGCCAGCGAGGCGGTGCCGTACGAGCCAGCGGTGCTGCCGGTTGTCATCCGGGCCGGCGCCGGCTCAGTCCGGGATGCCCTGTCTGTTCTGGATCAGCTCATCGCGGGTTCTGATCCTTCCGGCCTGCGCTACGACCGCGCCATCGCGCTGCTCGGCTACACCGACGACCGGCTGCTGGATGAGGTGATCAAGGCCTTCATCGCTGACGACGGCGCGGCCGTCTTCCACGCGATCGACCACGTGGTCGAGGCCGGCCACGATCCCCGTCGGTTTGCTGCTGATTTGCTGGATCGGCTTCGTGACCTGGTCGTGCTATCGGCGGTCCCTGACGCGGCCGTAAGCGGCCTGATCGATGCTCCCTCAGACCGGCTGGAGCAGATGGGCAAGCAGGCGGCCGCCTCCGGCCTGCCCCAGCTGACCAGGGCCGCCGAGATCATCAGCGCCGGACTGGTCGAGATGCGAGGCGCAACCTCACCGAGGCTGCTGCTCGAGCTGATGTGCGCGCAGGTGCTGCTGCCGGCCGGTGCCGACACGACGGTCCTGGCGGATCGGCTCGACCGGCTGGAGCGCAGGCTGAGCGCGCCGCCGGGCGCCGGGCAGCTGCGTAGGCCAGAAGCCGCGCCGGCCAGCCGGACAGCGCAATCGCAGCCTTCCAGGACTCCGGCGGCAGCGCCGCCGCGGGGAGATTCGGGGGGCGGCCCGCCCCCGGTGCAGCAGCGCGGAGATCCGGCGGATCGGTCCCCTGAGGTGCAGCAGCGCGGGGGTCCGGTGGAACAGCCCCCGGGGGTGCAGCAGCGCCAGCGCGAGCAGCGCCCGGACCAGGCTGGGCTGGGGTCGGCCCGATCCGATGCGACGGTCACCGACGCCGAGTCGCTGCGGGCTCGCTGGCCGGATGTGCTGGAAGCGGTGCAGAGCCGCAAGCGTGTTGCGTCCATGCAGCTGACGAATGCCACGGTGGCGTCGTTCGAGGACGGTGTGCTCACCCTGGCCTTCGCCCAGCCCGGGATTGCCAAGGGATTCCTGGCTGCGGAGAACGATAAGGTCCTCGCCGGAGTCCTTGCCGATATGTTCGGCGTCCGAGCGCGCATCTCCTCCTCCGTCGCCAGCAGCGACGTGCTGGGCGCTGCCGGGGTGCGCGGCGGCGCTCCTTCGTCACCGGGTGACGAGCGGCCAGCAGCGCCGAAGAGCGGGGCCGGCGGAACGCGGCGCCAGGCCGGACCGGCGGCAAGCCGGACCGGCGGGCAGCCGGGCGGCGGCGGCCAGCCCCAGCGCCCGGCTCAGGCGGCCGGGTCCGGTGCCGGCTCGGAGCCCGGCCACGGCGATCACCTCGACGCAGACGGGCTGACCGGCACAGACCTGATCGCGCGCGAGCTTGGCGGCCGGATCATCGAGGAACTGGGCTAGCCGTAGCCGTCAGGTTCGTCTCCGACCCAGCGCGCCCGTCGTGCCTAGCTGGACAGGGAAGCCGTAGGCTCGGGTTGTCCGGCCGGTCGCCGGACACCGAACCGGGGAGGTTCCGTGGATCCTGGCGGGCAGCTCAACATGCAGCAGCTACTCCAGGCGGCTGCGGCGATGCAGAGCCAGCTGATGTCGGCCCAGCAGGAACTTGCAGACGCCGAGATCGAGGGCAGCGCCGGCGGCGGGCTGGTCAGGGTGACTGTCAACGGGCAGGGTGAGCTTGTCGACGTGACGATCGCCCCGGCGGCCATCGACGCTGGCGACCCCGCCGAGACCGCCCAGACGCTAGCCGACCTGGTCCTGGCGGCCTATCGGGATGCGTGCCAGGAAGCTGACGACTTGCAGCAGGAAACCATGGCGCCGTTCGCAGCCGGACTCGGCTCAGGCGGGTTGCCTGGCATGCCCGACCTGAGCGGGTTTCCTGGTCTGCCCGGAGAGCCCGGTCCGCCTTCTCCCGCTGGCGGCACGGGCGACGAGCAGCCGCCGCCCGGAGCGCCCGCCGAGGACAGCCCGGACCGCGAGAGCTAAGGGCGACCCTGGCGTGTATGAGGGAGTCGTCCAGGATCTCATCGAAGAGCTGGCCCAGCTGCCGGGGATCGGGCCGAAGGGCGCCCAGCGGATTGCCTTCTTCCTGCTGTCCGCTGACCCGGATGTGACGCGCCGCCTCGCGGCGGTGCTCATTGAGGTCACCGAGCGGGTCAGGTTCTGCCGCGTGTGCTTCAACGTGGCCGAGGACGTCGAGTGCCGTATCTGCAAGGATCCCCGCCGGGACGAGTCGGTGATCTGCGTTGTTGAGGAGCCGAAGGACGTCGCCGCGATCGAGAGGATCCGCGAGTTCCGCGGGCGCTACCACGTGCTCGGTGGCGCGATCAGCCCGATCGACGGGGTGGGGCCGGACGACCTGCGGATCAGGGAGCTGATGGCACGGCTTGCCGACGGGGCCATCACGGAGCTCATCCTGGCGACCGATCCGAACCTGGAGGGCGAGGCGACCGCGACGTATCTGGCGCGGATGGTCAAGCCCATGAGAGTGCGGGTCACCAGGCCCGCCAGCGGCCTGCCGGTCGGCGGTGAGCTGGAGTATGCCGACGAGGTCACCCTCGGCCGGGCTTTCGAGGGACGGAGGCTGCTGGATGTCTGAGTCACTGCACGTGCCAGGGGTGACCGAGGAGTGGCGGCCGCTAGCTGACCGGGTCGCTGGGAACGCCAGGGACTTCCTGGACGGATTGGCAGCGGTGGCCCGCGGCGAGAGCGCGGAGGAGACGGTGCCGTTGCTGCTGCTGGAGACCGCACAGATGATGCTGGCGGGCGCGCAGCTCGGGGCTAGTAAGGACGTCATCCTGCTGGGCAACGCCGAGCCCGACATCGGCGCCGACCCGGATGTCGCCCTGGACGAGCTCCGGACGGGGCTCGCCGCCCGGCTGCGGACCTGCGATGACTATGCCGAGATCTTCGATCCCTACGCTGACACCCAAGCGACCCCGTTCCGTCTATCGGATGATCTTGCGGCAGTGGCTGCGGACCTCGTGCATGGCCTGAAGCATCACGAGGCCGGACGGATCGCCGAGGCGCTGTGGTGGTGGCAGTACTCCTACGTTAACCACTGGGGTACCCACGGCGGTGCGGCCATGCGGGCGCTTCACTCGGTCGTCGCGCACGCTCGGCTTGACGTGGCGGAGGAGCCGGCGCCGCGGTAATCGGCCGCCTGCTCCCGATAGACTCAAGTCTCGGCTGGCCAGTGCCGGGCCATCCGGCCCGGCCCGATGCTGACGCGACGAGCGATCCAGGAGCGGAGGTACAGGGAGAGCCGTGGCTCTGGTAGTGCAGAAGTACGGGGGATCGTCGGTCGCCGACGCGGACGGCATCAAGCGGGTGGCCCAGCGCATTGTCACGGCCCGCAAGGCTGGTAACCGCGTCGTCGTGGTGGTGTCGGCGATGGGTGACACGACCGACGAGCTGCGCGATCTGGCGAACCAGGTAAGTCCCGCGCCGCCTGGCCGTGAGCTGGACATGCTCCTCACCGCCGGCGAGCGGATCTCGATGGCGCTGCTGGCGATGGCGATCGCGAACCTGGGCCTCGAGGCTCGCTCGTTTACCGGGTCGCAGGCGGGCGTGATCACCGATTCGACGCACGGCAAGGCACGGATCATCGACATCACGCCAGGCCGGATCCAGACCGCGCTCGACGACGGCGCGATCCCGATCGTTGCCGGGTTCCAGGGTGTCTCGCAGACCACCAAGGACATCACCACGCTGGGCCGTGGCGCCTCTGACACGACCGCGGTGGCGCTGGCGGCGGCGCTGGGCGCTGATTACTGCGAGATCTTCACCGACGTGGACGGCGTGTTCACGGCCGACCCGCGGATCGTGCCGAGCGCGCAGCGTATCCCGCGCATCTCTTATGAGGAGATGCTCGAGATGGCCGCTTGCGGCGCCAAGGTGCTGATGCTGCGGTGCGTCGAGTACGCCCGCCGTTACAAGATGCCGATCCACGTGCGCTCCTCGTTCAGCAACCGGGAGGGCACCTGGGTCGTCGACGAGAGCCAGTCGCAGGAAGGCGAGGCAGTGGAGCAGGCGATCATCTCGGGCGTCGCGCAGGACCGCGGCGAGGCCAAGATCACAGTGGTTGGCGTGCCCGACAAGGTTGGCGAGGCCGCCCAGATCTTCCGCGCCATCGCTGAGGTCGGCATCAACATCGACATGATCGTGCAGAACATTTCGGCTGCGGCGACGGGTCGGACTGACATCTCCTTCACCCTGCCTAGGGAGGATGGTCACGCGGCGATGACCCGGCTTGGGCACATGCAGGACGCGGTTGGGTTCGATTCATTGCTGTATGACGACCGGATCGGCAAGGTCTCCGTCATCGGCGCGGGCATGCGGTCCCATCCGGGGGTGAGCGCCACCTTCTTCGGCGCGCTGGCCGAAGCAGGCGTCAACATCGAGATGATCTCGACCTCGGAGATCAGGATCTCGGTCGTGGTGGATGAGAACGACGTTGAGGCAGCAGTTCAGGCCGCGCACGAGGCGTTCGACCTTGGTGACGGGACCGAGCGGGCCGTCGTCTACGGCGGGACGGGCCGATGACCGGCGACCGGGCTGGCCGGCCGGTGCTGGCGATTGTCGGCGCGACAGGCGCGGTCGGCACTGTCATGCGGAGCGTAGTGTCCGAACGGCCGGATATCTGGGGCGAGATCCGGCTGATCGCATCGGCGCGGTCGGCGGGCCGGCGGCTCGAAGTCCGCGGCGAGGAAGTTGCCGTGCAGGCCCTGACGCCGGAGGTGTTCGACGGCGTCGACCTCGCCATGTTCGACGTGCCGGACGAGGTGTCGAGGGAGTGGGCGCCCGTTGCGGCGGCACGCGGTGTCGTTGTCATCGACAAGTCCACCGCATTCCGGATGGACCCGTTGGTACCGCTCGTGGTACCGGAGGTGAACCCAGAAGCGGCGGCGGTCCGGCCCAAGGGCATCGTGTCGGTCCCGAACTGCACCACGCTGGCGATGATCGTCGCACTTGCCGCCCTGCACAGGGAATTCACGCTGCGTGAGCTCGTGGCGGCCTCGTACCAGGCAGCTTCCGGCGCTGGCCAGGCCGGCTTCGATGCCCTGTACGACCAGCTGACCAAGGTGGCCGGGAACAGGACGCTCGGTCAGCGGCCGGGCGACGTCCGCGCCGCCATCGGTGACGACGGGCCCTTCGGCGCGCCGCTGGCGATGAACGTGGTGCCCTGGGCGGGGTCGCTGCGGGACCAGGGCTGGTCGTCGGAGGAGGTCAAGCTCCGTAACGAGACCCGCAAGATACTCGGCCGGCCGGAGCTGAAGATCAACGCCACATGCGTCCGCGTGCCGGTGGCCGTGGGCCACTCGCTGGCGCTGCATGCAGTCTTCGAGCAGGAGGTGACGCGCGAGCAGGCACAGGATGTGCTCCGCCGGTCGCCGGGGCTGGTGCTGATTGACGACCCGGAGCGCGGCGTCTATCCGACGCCGGCCGATGTGGCCGGAACCGACCCCACTCTTGTCGGCCGCGTGCGCCAGAGCGTGGATGAGCCAAACGCGCTCGACCTGTTCGTCTGCGGTGACAACCTACGCAAGGGCGCGGCGCTCAACGCAGCGCAGATTTCTGAGCTGCTGGCACCGGAGCTGACCACCTCCCACCGGGCGTAATCGCGCGGATCACGACCTTCTGTCACGATGGCTGACCTCCGCCGCCCTGCCGGGGCATCAGCTCGCCCGCGTTGACCGGAACGGGCACCCTATTGCCCGGCGGCGCTAGCGGGCACGCCCACGCCGGGTCGTATGCGCAGGACGGGTTGTAAGCAAAGTTCAGGTCAACGACGAGGTAGCCGCCGTCGCCACCGAGATCGGCACCCTTGACGGTGTCGAGAACGTACCGGCCGCCGGGATAGGTAGCGCCATCGGCTCTCGTGTCGCGGATCGGCAGGAAGATTCCGCCGCCATAGCTGGCCAGCCACCAGACATCGAGATCGCCGATCCCCGGCAGCTGTACGACCCCGGCCCGTTCGAACGGCACGACGCCGTCCGTTCCGGTGCTGACCTCTATCCTCGCCGGAGCGACTTTGGTGTCGACTTCCGCAAGGAATCGCACCGCCGGGTCGTACGGGGCGACAGGGACACCGGCGAACGCCGGCCGATCAGCCAGGGGCACCGGTGACTCCGGGTGCGTGGCGAGTAGTTCGTTGCGGGCGGCCTGCCAGGCCTGGTGCGCGGTGGCGGCGTCAGGACTCTCCCGGACGTCGGCGTAGATCGCCGCCACCCGGCGGCGCCAGTCCAGCAGCGACATCGCGCTCACCATAAGACTTTAGCTAGTTGTCAGGGCGAGTCGCTGCTCCGTCCGGCCGGCAATGCAGAGCGCCAGCCCCAGCACTCCGACGTCCCGCAAGGTCAGGTCCGACAGCCCGGCGGAGGCCCACAGCCAGATCACGATCTGGGCGAGTAGCAAGGCGGCCAGTCCTGCTGCCGCGCGCGGCGCGATGCCGGCGATCAGGGCAATGGCAAGCAGCAATAGCACCCAGCCGTGCGCGAGGACCAGCCCTATGGCTGTGGCGGAGGCGGCATGGACACCGGGCACGTACCCCGTCCACAGCGCCGGCTGGATCAGCTCGTGGTAGCCGAACCAGGCAAGGACCAGCCCGAGCAGGACACGTCCGGCTGTCGGTCCCCAGTCCGCGGCGAACTCGGCGAGCCGGCTGCCGAGGCCGACCACGGCTGCACTCTTATCGTCGGCAGAATCCCTGCGGGATTTGGGGCGCGCCGAGGCCGGTCGCCGGTTCGCCGGAGGCTTTCGCTGCGCGGTCACTGGACGATCCTGCCCCCGGCGTCGGTCACGACGAGGCCGTCATCGCCCAGGTTGTAATCACTGGTGCCGGAGTCGTCGCCCATGGCGGCCTCCACCATGTAGACGCGGGCGCCGCCGACATACACGTGCGGTGCGCCTGCAGGCTGCCCGTTGACGCTAGCGGTGACCGACAGGCCGCCAGCCTGGCTGTGAACCGTGACCGACAACCCGGTGAGCGCGGCCTTGGCGGCCGCGTTGGGCGTGCCGGGCCACACCTGGAAGGCGCACTGAGCATACGGCTCCGATGACAGCAGGGGGCCTGCTGAGCTGGCTGAGCCGCTCGGGCCGCTGGCCGGCGCAGCCGAATGACTAGGCCCGGAGGCTGTCGGCCGTCCCGACGGGGTGGTTACGTGCGCTGCCGCGCCGCCAGCCAGCGAGCCGGGGGTTGCCGGTCCGTGGTAGGTCGACCAGCCGTGAATGGCCAGCACCACGCCGAGGACGGCGGTCACGCCGAGCACCGCTAGCCCGCGGGGACCGACCGGGCCGATCCGGAAGCTCACCGCCAGGCAGCCCGCGGCGCCGTCGCTCGCCCGGCGAACTGCCGCGCAGGAGCAACGGGCCGCCGGGCCGTCACGAGGCCCGCTTCCGCGACGATCGCGAACGTCTCGACGGGCCTGAACCCGGCTGTCTCACACAGCCTGGTCCACGCGGCCATGGAGATCGGGCGCTCCTGGACTCGCATCAGATAGCGCACGGCATTCTTGGCGATGCGCCACCAGCCACCGGGTCCCCGTCGGGCAAGCGTCGCGATCTTTGTCCGGATGATCGCCCGATCCCGGGCCGAGCCGCCGCGGCCGAGCATCATGTCGGCGATTACCAGCCGACCGCCGGGCCGGAGCCACTGGTAGCAAGCCTGAACAAGCCGTGCCTTGTCGGGGTCGCGCAGGTGATGCAGCGCGTAACTGGTCACTATCAGGTCAAACGTCTCAGGCTCAAGCACAAGCTTCTCAATCGGCATCGCTACTGCCGTGATAGACCGCAGACCCCGTCGCTCGGCCTCGGCCTGCAACCGGTCGGCCATCGAGGGGCTGACGTCGATCCCGACCACGCCTGCGCCCCGGGCGGCAAGCGGGAGGCTGATCTGCCCGGTGCCGCAGCCGAGGTCCAGCACTGCGTCACCCGGCTCCGTCGTGGCCGCAGCGAGAACCGCCGACGTCACGCTGCCGAGGGCAGGCGAGGCATGCTGGTCCCAGTGACGGGCCCGCCTCGACCAGACGTGGCGTTGCCAGCGGGCAGCGCCCCCGCTCGGCAGGCGCCGGGCAGGAGATGTCCAGTTATTGTGTCTACTGTTGGCTGCCATTCTGGCAGGCTAATAAGTGGAGTAGCGAAAGGCCAGGCTCAGGAGATTCAGATTCAGCCAGATTCTCGTTCAGAATCAGTTAACTTCGATCTTCTTAATGAAGAATTCATTAAGGTCTGCGGTTTTGCAGAGAATTTCGCCAGACGAGCCCCGGGGTGACCGGGTCGCTCGCCATCGCCATCGCCAGCGGAGAGCGGCCAGTGGCGGCTGGCCGGCACGTGGTAAAGCGGTCCGGCTGACACTTGTCGCCGCGGCCGTCGTGCTCCTGCTCGCGGGGGCCGGGTTCTGGATACGGCAACTGACGGCCACACCGCGCCAGCACCCGGCGGCGACTGCGCCGGCCGCGCACCACGGCGCATCACCGACGCCCTCGGCCAGCGTGTCGACGAGGCCGCCAGGCCGCGATGGTGAATACCAGGTGGCCGAGCAGGCGTTCACATTCACAGAGGCTGCCGGTGCCGCGCTCGGGAACCGCATTCTGCCGGTGCTGGTGCGCTATCCGGAGACCGGGCAGTCCGGCGGGGCCGCAGCAGCGGCCGGCGCTCCCGGCGCGGGCGCATTTCCGCTCGTGGTATTTGCGCCGGGTTACCTGCAGTGCGGTGTGGTGTACAGCGACCTGCTGACGCAATGGGCCAGTGCCGGATACGTCGTGGCAGTCGTTAATTTCCCGCAGACGAATTGTCAGACGGCGAGCCCGAACGAGTCTGACCTGATCCACCAGCCCCAGGATGTCGCCTCGGTCATCTCCCGGCTCGAGGGGTTGTCGCAGCATGCGCAGGGTCCGCTGGCCGGCCTGATCGATGCCTCGAGGGTCGCCGTGGCGGGGCATTCCGACGGCGGCGATACCGTCGCCGCGATGGCCGCCATGAGCTGCTGCAGGTATGAGGGCCTGCGGGCGGCGATCGTGCTTGCGGGAGCCGAGTGGCCAGCCTTCACCGGCCGCTGGTTTGGCGCGCCGACGCCGCCCATGCTGTTTGTCCAGGGCGCCGCCGACACGATCAATCCGCCGGCCGCCAGCATGCAGCTCTACCAGGCAGACAGCACGGGGCTCCGCTACTACCTGGATCTCTATAGCGCCCAGCACCTTGCGCCGTACGTAGGCGATCAGTCTCCAGAACCGATTGTGGCTCGGGTGACGATCGCGTTCCTGGACGAGTACCTGGCCGGCGCGGGAGACGAGACCAGTGCGATGGACAGCGCGGGCAACGTGCCGGGTGTCGCGCATCTGGTCAGCGGCGGCACGCAGCCATAGCGGACAGCGCTCCCGCTCGCACGGCTGGTGGACGCGGCTCGTGCAACTCGGGCAGGCTTGCGCCTATGGACCGGACGTTCACCCTTGCGGAAGCCCGCGACCTGATGCCAGAAGTTCAGGCCAGGGCTGACGAGGTGATTGAGGTCCGGGCCAGCCTGATCGAGGTTCAGGCAGCCCTGACCAGCGGGGTCAGCTCGCGGCTCGGCGGGCTGCCCGAGGCGAAGGGGTTTCAGGCTCGGCTGAGCGAAATAGTCGGCTGGTTCGCCACCACCGGCCTGGAGGTCAAGGGCATCGCGCCGCTGCTGCTGGACTTTCCGTCTGAACTGGCCGGAGAGCCTGTATTGCTGTGCTGGCTGGAGGGCGAGCATGAGCTCGGCTGGTATCACCCGGTGGCGTATGGATTCGCCTGCCGGCGCCGCATCCCGTCCGGGGATCCCGCCTAGCCTTGGGCGGTGCGGGCTAGCGACCACCCACGGCCGGCCACTGACCGCGAATCTGCCGCATGACCCGCCGGCGCTCGTCGGCCTCCAGCTTGTCGATAAACAGCTCACCGCGCAGATGGTCGGTCTCGTGCTGTAGGCACCGGGCGAGTTCGCCTGCGCCCGCAACCGTGACCGGATCCTGGCGAAGGTCAACCCCGTTGGCGACGGCACAGGCGGCCCGCCTGCGGACGGCGGTGACACCGGGCACGGACAGGCAGGCCTCAAGGTCTTCGGTATCACCGCTGACTTCGACCACTTCGGGGTTGATCAGGTAGCCAGACTGATCGTCGACGTTGTAGCTGAAGACCGCCAGCGTCGAGCCGATCTGGTTCGCCGCGAGGCCTGCGCGGCCCGGCTCCCGGACCGTTTCGAGCATGTCCTCGACCAGGCGCGCTAGCGAGTCGTCGAAACGCATCACTGGCTCACAGCGGGTCCGCAGGACTGGATCACCCAGGTAGCGAAGTGGCCGGACCGTCATTCCCGGCTGCAATCGGTCAGCGTGCAGGCGGTGGATAGGCGAGCCGGCGACATCCAGGAATCAAATCACGGATACGTAGACGCTGGCCAGCAGAATGCTGGCCGACCCAACTCGATCTTGTGTTTGAATAATAGCGTGGAGCAGGACGGAGATTTTCCGTGGCCCGGCTTCCCGCTGCAGTGCCGTAGCCACCATCCCTGGCTGCCGGGCAGCGTCACGATCGCCTGGGAGCCATGCGACTGCCCCGCTAGCCGGGCGGCACGCGGTGGTCACCTCAAGGTGGCGTGCAGCGTGCCGGGTTGCGCAGAGGTCTGGTGGGCACCCCGGCATCAGCGCTTCGGGCATAACTGGCCGCGGGTTCTCGGCCACCATCATCCGGGGCACTAGCGCAACCGGGGAGCTGGAGGGACCGCGGCTGGCTCTACCCCCGATCCGATCGTGAACCCGAAGACGTGCCCGGCGACACCATACCGGTGCATTCGGTTCATTAGACCCAAGTTGGCCGGTCTGGCTGGTAACTCGTAGCGGTCGTGAAGGCCCAGGAGCCGGGTGACCACGAGGTTTACCGCCTCTGGGAGGCCGCGTTGCCATCCCCTGACTGCCCGGATGCGCATGCTCGCGGTCCGTGCGGGAATACCGAGGCGGAAGGAGCCCTGAGCTTACGTGGCCTGGATCGATCAGCTGCCTAGCGCGAGCCGCGCCTACCACGAGCAACGCGCGGCCGCGGGCTCCGCCTTCGCCCAAGCAAGAGGGGATCCCAGCCATGGGTAGGGCCGTCGGCTGGACGCTGCTAGTGCTCCTCATAGTGCTCATCGGCACTCACCCAGGCACAGCAATTGGCCTCGTGCAAAATTTCCTCGGGGTCCTGCACCGCGCCGGCGATGAGCTTTCTACGTTCGTCAACCAGCTCTAGACCAGCCCTAGCGGATAGGCACGCAGCGAGCCACCCGGCTCTGGTCAGGCCAGCAGCGCGCGGCCGAAGTAATCGGTCTTATCACGAACTCCCGGCAGCGCGAAAAAGTACCCGCCGCCGAAGGGGCTGATGTAGTCCACCAGCGGCTCGTCGATGAGGCGCGTCTGCACTTTCTCGAACTGACGCCCGATGTCCTGCTGATCGCAGCTAGTCACTAGTAGGAGACGCGTCGCGAGCCGATGAGGTTGGCGCAAAGGGGATGGCAACATCGCAGATATGCGTGTCTGCGGCGGCGAATAGGGGCTCGACACCGGGGGTGTAGACCTCTCTCGGCGACCCGATCTGCTTCGCGGCCCGCGGCTGAGACCCAGCGTGCCAGCTGGTCGTAGACGGACAAGATCGCTGGGACCTCGAAATGGACTTTCGTGACCTCGAATGAATGCTTCGTGATGCGCGGGTTCGACCCGCCAGGCCAGCTCTGCGGGTCATCGGGCAGGTGAGTGACTGGTACGCACACCTCGACCGGTCCGTCGCTGTCAGCTGAGACCAGGCCGTGGAAGATGACAAAACGCTGTCCCGCGACACCGCCGCAGCGATCTGCGCATGCCTACGAGTCGGCCGGTGGCTTCCTGCGTCCAGGTCAGCTGACCGAGATAGACATGACGTTGCTCGGTCAGCACTAGCTGTTCCGGCACGTACCGCTCGTGCACCGGGAGCTGGCCGCTTGGCGGATCCGAGGCGGTCACGCCTGGCGCTCAAGGTCGCGGCGATCTGCCGCTGAGCGGCAAACCGCCGTTCCTGCGAAGCCCAGTATGACTCGATCAGGTCCGCGGCTTCGGGTCCGGCCGCGGCCACCACCTGCGCGACCTCCTGCAGAGGCATATCCAGGCTTCGCAGCAAGACGATCAGACGCGCGGTGAACAGCTGGCTCTCGTCATACCCGCGATAGCCGTTGCGCCCATCGACAGCTGCGGGCCGCAGCAAACCCAGCCGGTCGTACAGGCGCAGCGCCTTGATCGACAGCTGCGACCGGCGAGAGAACTCGCCCTGTCGTCATCCGCCCGGTCTGGCCTGTCATCCACACTGTCTACCGCACCGGGAAGGCCACATCAAAGACCACGTCGTTCCCGCCTGCTGCATAGAAGTCGGTCCAGTACGTCTCCCGTGGAGCAGCCGCGATGTCCAGGCCGTTGCTGCCTACCCACTGCTCAATCGCCACGTACACGTCGCCGATACGACCCGACTCCACCACACCCTTCGTCACCCGGGCTGTACGCCTCCCGGTGCGCGGGAATGACGCGGCTGGCTGCGTCAGCAGGCGCTGGGACTCCTGCCCGCAACGGGGTGCAGCACTCGACGGCGGTCTCGCCCTCGTTCGGGTTTCCTTCGTAGATCACGATGAACACCGGCTCGTGCGGCAGGTGACCGCGCTCCAGATAAGGCTGGTCGGCCGTCCCGGCCGCCGCATCGCCGGCAGCCTTGAGTACCCGCGACATCGCCCCAGGCAGCCAGCTTTCGAGGGCGGCCTGGTCCACCATCCGCTGCTCGGTAATCACCACTTGCTCAGGTACGTCGCGCACCAGAACGTCCATCTCTCGTATTCCTCCTTCCGCTGCCATGACATGACGACGATCCAGCCCGCCCCAGGGGCGGAGTCAAGGACCGGCGGAAGCTGGCCCCGACGAATGGATTTCCCGGCGAGCTTGCGGAGGCTGTCGGATTCGATCTACGGAGGCGGGGTGCTCGTGGGCAAGCTGCGGGTAACAGTGATGGGCCTTCGGTCGGCCCCCGCCCCAGCTGGTGACAGTCGCGCGCACCTTTAGCTGAGCTTTCGCACGCCGCCGCGGCGCTGGCGGTCAGCTGCCCCTTCCTCGGCGAGCTGGCCTAGAACGCCTGTGATCTCAGCATCGGCGGCATCCATGGCCTGCAGTACCTCACCGGCGCTGTTCTTGCTGGCGACCTCGCGGCATTTGGGCAGGCTCAGGCTGGACGCTGCGAGGTAGCGGTTGAGCAGGCCGACGCCGTCCCGCCAGTCGTTGCGTTCCGGGACCTGCCCTTTGCCGGCGATCGCGGCGTTCCGCATGCGGTCGAGGTGTCGTGCAATCAGTTCGAGTCGCTGGCGGTCGCGGTCGCGGGCTGCCCCGAGTCTGGCGGCGTGAGTGTCGTTGAGCGCGCGGACGCCGATCATGACGGCGACCAGCGAGGCCACGCCACCGACTGCTGCTGCGAGGTCGGCAATGTAGGCCCAGCCGGTCATGGTTTCGCAGCCTACGTGCCTGGTCTGGCCTCTCTCCGAGCGGAGGCCGAGGGGTCACGGCATCGCCCGGCGGCCACACCGTCACAGAGCAGCAGGGCCCAACTAACATCACGACGCGATACAGCTACTGAGGGGTGGCTGCCACGGACGTTGACCGCAGCGTGAATGCCGTTACAACGCGTAATTACTACGGCACGCATTGCTAAACCGTGGTCTGTGGAACCCGATTAAAGGGTTTCCCGATGGGTTTTTGTGCGGAAGCGCCTCGTTGCCGCTGTGAGTTCTGGCAGCGTTGTGCGCCGACGGATCCGGAACCGACTTCGGCGTCCCCACGCACTCAGTAGGGCATTCGGTTCGACCGTCAGCGACTCGCTGCCCGCAATAAGCAGTCAGCGCTCTGGGCTGCGTGGCGGTGACGGTCGGCCGGGGGAGGACCGCGTTGTCTCAGCAGCGGAGGCGACCACCCGCCCGGCGTCCCAGGCGCAGGAGAGTGGGTGCCTTCCTGGTTGCTGCGTCGGCGGCAACGGTGGCCATAGTGGCCACGGCGCTCGTAGTCATCACCGGCATGTCGGATTCCTCGACCGACCCGCTCGGGGTGGCCATGGCCCAGGTCCAGGCAGGGGGCGTGGGCGCCAGCTTGGAGTCGGAGCACCAGCAGGTGCTTCAGGATGCCGCGGCAACCAACGCATTCAGTGTGATGAGTCCCCCCAGGATGAGCTCAACCTTCCAGCGATGCGTATCGTCCGCTGCCGGCGGGACTGCGATGTTGCCTCTTAACTACGCGACCATCGTGAACTTCCTGATCGGGCATGGCTATACATCGATAGCTGCGGCAGGCATCGCCGGCAACATCTATCAGGAGTCCGGGGGCAACCCAGAGTCGGGCGATGCCGCCGCCGGCGGCCTGATCGGCTGGACCCCGCTGCCGAGTGGCTACAGCACAGGGAACCCCAGCGGGGACCTGCAGACCCAGTTGGCAGGCCTGCTGGCATTCAATAATCATCTCGGCGAGTTCCTGCCGGCGCTGAATGCGGCGAAGACGCCGGCTGATGCGGCCTATGTCTACATGACCGACTTCGAGCGACCTGGCTTTCCGGCTGCCAGCAACCGAGAGAACTCGGCCATCGCGGTTGCCAGCGCCTGCGGCTTCACCTCTTGACCAGGCGTCGACCCGACCATGAGGCTGGGCGGCCGAGCTGACGGGCTAACGGAGGAAACTGCTGATGCCGACTCCCACTCCGAGGTAAATCGCCAAGCGCCAATGTCCCTCAATGCGCATCCGTCACCGGCTGTTCCCCGCCCCGTCCGTGAAGTCGATCGCAATCAGCCATACCGGCGTGCTGTCCCCAGCCCATCACTGGCCGCCGCCTGCTCTGACACCGTCCAGGCATGCCGCGGTATCGGACTCCGAATCTCCACCATTCAGGTCATTCGCTGCAACCGATTGACACCACGTCTGCCAGTCGGGCTCAACTGACCCCTGGACCGCATAAGTGCAGCCCGTGGCGTAAGCCAACTCCTGGCCTGGGCTGCTACCCGGCGGGGGCAAGGAAGGGCACTCCGCCAATGCAGCTGCGGTCGGGCTAGGCGCTGGTGTACTCGGGGAAGGCGCGGCACCGTGACCGCCGCAGGCCGCAGCAGCAACCGCCGCAACCAGTAGCACGACGACCCTCTTCACACCGGCCTCCAAGATTGAGAACACTCGCGACGGATCCCGCGCCGGCTCGCCGGCGCCCGGTCACGAGACTCCGAGAAGCTTAAGCTCGACAACGACGCCGCAGGGTGTTTTGCGCCTGCTTGCACCCAATCCCGCGTAGCCGCGGACAGAAGAGAACCCGGAACGTTGGTGGCGATTGTCACTCAGTTAGCTCGGGTGTCCCTTGTGGGATGCCCGTTCCGGGCTGAAAATCGGGGGTGGCTGCCCGCCGACGCCGAGCGCCTATGGTCGCTGGAGGCCGTCAGTTAGCTGGGTGCCGGGGGCCGCGCACTGGGTCCTTCCTTGTCGCCTTGAGCACGCGGATTAGATTCTGCTTCCCCTTTGCGGCCCCTGCGGGCAGCCACCTGGTGGCCGGTCCGGAGCGAGGAGGTCGCGGATGCTGCGGGAGACGCAGGAGCGTGAGGAGATCATCGAGCGGGTCGCGGCGCTGGATATCGGCAAGGCCGAGCTGACGTGCTGCGCGCGGGTCCCGGATCAGGACCGGCCGGGCCGCCGGCTGCATGAGGTGACGACCTGGCCGACGATGACCCGGTCGCTGCTGGCGTTAGCGGCCCGGCTGGCCGAGCTGCGGGTGAGCCGGGTGGTGATGGAGGCGACCAGCGATTACTGGAAGCCGGTGTTCTGGGTGCTGGAAGCCGCGGGGTTTGACACCTGGCTAGTGAATGCGCGGGACGTGAAGCACCTGCCGGGCCTGCCCAAGACCGACAAGCTGGACGCGGTGTGGCTGTGCAAGGTCGCCGAGCGGCAGATGATCCGGCCCAGCTTCGTGCCGCCGCCCCCGATCCGGCGGCTGCGGGATGTCACCCGCTACCGGATTGACCTGGTGGCCGCCCGGACCGCGGAGAAGCAGCGGGCCGAGAAGCTGCTGGAAGACGCCGGCATCAAGCTGAGCGTGGTGGCCAGCGACATCTTCGGCGTCTCGGGACGGGCCATGCTGGCCGCCCTGATCGGCGGCCAGCGCGATCCGAAAGTGCTGGCGCAGCTGGCCCGCACCTCGATGCGGCGCAAGATCAGCGCGCTGGAAGAAGCGTTCAGCGGGCACTTCACCGATCACCACGGGTTCCTGCTCGCCAAGATGGTCGGCCGCGTCGATGGCCTGGACGCCGACATCGCCGAGCTCGATCAGCGGATCGAGGAGCTGATCGCCCCTTTCGCTGATGCGGCTGACCGGCTGGATGAGATCGCCGGTGTCGGCCGCGTCGCAGCCGCGGTCATCATCGCCGAGATCGGTGTCGACATGAGCAGGTTCCCCACCGCCGGCCACCTGGTCTCCTGGGCGAAGTTCGCGCCCGGCGTGAAGGAATCAGCGGGCAAGAAGAAAGGTAAGGGCACCACCGGCCACGGCAACCGCTACCTGGCCCGGATCCTGGGCGAGGCTGCCGTCGGCGCGGCCCGCACCGACACGTTCCTGGGCGAGAGGTACCGGCGGATCGCCCGCCGCCGCGGCTCGAAGAAAGCCATCGTGGCCGTCGGCCGGTCGATCCTGGTCATCATCTGGCACCTGCTGTCCGACCCGGGCGCACGCTACGCCGACCTCGGCTCAGACTTCTACGACACCCGCATCGATCCCGACCGTCGCCGGCGCGGCTATGTCCGCCAGCTCGAGGCCCTCGGCTACACAGTCATCCTCGAACGCGCAGCCTGAACAACCCCTAACCCCAGCCCGGCTCCGCTGCGCTCCGCCGGGCGCTGCCGCGCGCCATCAACTCACCGATTTTCGGATTAGTCACGCACGCCTTCGCAATCCCGGATCCGAGCAGCTACGCGGCGTGGAGTGTCCTCGCGCGGGTCTAGCATCGGCGGTGTGAGCGCTGAACCGACGTCACCAGCGTCCCCTGGCACTGCATATGAAGTGATCCACCTCGGCGGCGAGGCTGCCGCCATGGTTCCGCTCGGTGAGCTACGCCGGCTGCAGGCGGTGGAACGCCAGGCGACCCCGGAGATGCTCGAGGAAGCGGAGATGGAGGCGGCGTTCACTGAGTACCGCGCGTGGGCAGCCAAGGGGCGCCCCGGCGCGATCTCACATGAGGACATGGCAGCTGAGCTGCTCGGCGGACCGAGTGCGGGTTGAGTGGTCCGCTGCGGCAGAGACAGCTAGGTCAGCCAAGACCGGCGGATGCGTCGATGAGCAGGTCGCACCGATTCGAATTCGCCGAATCGTGGTTTGAGGAGCGGCCGAACCTGGGGCCCAGGACAGCCGGGTCACCAGCAGCATTACCGGTGGCGGACCAGCGGGTGGCTGTTGCCCACGGCTTGCGGAGCCGGTTTCGAAAAGTGCCGAGTTGCGAACTGCAATCCGGACGCAATCGGGGCCAGATGGCGGAAACCAGCGCTCAGATGACTCTCTGACCAGCGCGAGAGACCGCCTCTGACGGCAGCTGCCAGTAGCTGTTCGTTCCCATTTCGCTCCCAACGGGACAATGGGGGCTGCCGCGCTCAGGCTGAGGTAGGGATTTACTGGTTAGAAAAGTCTTGCGTCAGCCACACAGTGCCATTGCTGTCGCGGTAGACAGCGATCCCGACATGGGTAAAGGACGAGCTGAGGATGTTCAGCCGGTGCCCGTCGTCGGGCGGCTTCTCGGCGAGCATCGCGTTGGTCAGCGCGACCGCCATCTGGCTGATGGCCGCGGGGGTATCGGCAACCGGTCCGCCCTGGCCGATGTTTTCGCCAGCGGCAGTCCACCGCACTCCGGCTGCTGTCTCGCGTTGGCCGAGCGGAGACTCGCCTGGACATTGATGCTCGAGGCCGCAGCCAGCGGCCATCAGCTGGTTGTGCCTAGCGGAACTTGTCTCCAGGCCGGAAAGGATCGTGTACGCGGGCAAGCCCGCCTGGTCCCGTGCCCGGTTGATGGTGACGAGCGCGGCGGCTGCCGCTGCGCCCTGGGCTGGTTGGCTGGTCGGGATTGGCGGTCGCGGGCTGGTCGGAGCTGGCGCTGGCGGGCTGGTCGGGATTGGCGGTCCCGGGCTGGTCGGAGCTGGCGCTGGCGGGCTGGTCGCGGTTGGCGGTCCCGGGCTGGTCGGAGTTGGCGCCGGCTCGCTGGTCAGTGTCAGCGTTGCGCAGGCGGCGAGAAACGGCGCCACCGTGATCACCACGCTGCCAGCACGGAGCGCGGAGCGCCGGGGCCACCGCGGATCGTGGCGGTGCTCGCTTCGTCGGGACATCGGCCTAACGCTATCCCGCAATGGCATTTTCAACGCGTTCATGCTCGAGCCGATCCTGGCCGTGAAGCTCAAGCGAATTCTCCTCGGCCGAACTCGTCCAAGGTACCGGTCAGCGATATGCCGACCCGATCAGTAGTTAGTGACGCCCAGGCAAGGTAATAGAGTCAGGGCTCGCAGGAATGACGCCCGGCTGACGCCGGAGACGAAGGAGGGCCGCTCGTCATGACGAGAAACAGCCCTCTGACCTGGTCGGGGTGGCCGGATTTGAACCGGCGGCCTCTTCGTCCCGAACGACGGCAGAACCGCAGGTCACAGACAGCACATCTGGTCTGACCTGGCTATTTAGCTCTCAGCATCCCTCAGCGCATCGCACGGCGATTAGCGCTTCTGACGCACCAGTGACGCACGCCGATGCGGGCGGGGCGCCGCTCTGGCATGCCCGGAACCAGATAAGCACCGCGTAGATAGGGCGGGCTCCCGAGGCGACTCCAACGCCACCGGGAGCCCTAGGAACCGATCTCAGCTAAGGAGACAGGAACCATGACCACGAAGGTACCGAGTGAACCACTCGCCGCACAGGCGGCATTAGTGACTCGCGTCGAGATCCTCGAGCGCGGCCAGGACACGCTCGATGAGGCACTGGTCACCGTCGGTGTGGCTGCCCACCGGGCGGAGGCGATGGCCAACGGCCTGAAGGCGGCGGTCGAAGCTGCGTTCGGGCACGACAGCGGCACGGAGACGTTGAACGACGTGGTCTATGCGGAGATCGAAGCGCGTCGTTGCAAGGTCGAGGCACGCCGGAGCCGGATCGCGGCCAGTGGCCTGAGGCTTGTGCAGGGCGGTTCGTCATGACCGCTGAGCACGAAGCCCGCCGCACGGCAGCTGCGGCCGTCGTCGCCGACTTCCAGCGCGAGATCAACGCGTGGACCCGGCACCGCGCCGGGATCAAGCCGGACATGGCGACGTGGGCGTTCCGGCTGCGGGATTACCTGCTGTCGCTGCTTGCCCAGCTTGACGCCGACGATGCCGAGGAGACGTTCACGCGGCCGCAGCCGCACCCGGCGGCCGCTCAGCTGGCCGTGGTCCGGCTTCTGATCGAGTCGTTCGACCCTGAGGCCGATGACGCGCTCGGCGTGCTCGAGCAGGTTGACGACGTGCTGAACGGAGCGGACCGGTGACCGGACTGAACGTTGCCGCGAAGGCAGCCCTCCGCGCCGCTGGCGTCACTCAGGCCGAGTGGGCGCGCGAGTGGTTTCCGTGGAACGGCAAGCCGGGCGACCTGTCCACTGAGATTGGCAGGCCGGTGTGGCTCGGCGACGCGTGCGGCTGCCCGGACGACCGGTGCAAGGACGGCTTTCATCACGAGCCATACGAAGAGTGCGGTTGCCTCGAGGTGCTGCTGCGCAGGTATCGGGCCGAGCGCGCCCAGGGTTCTGCCCGGTGAGCGCGCACCGGAAGCAACGGGCCCGCACCATGGCGACCCTGCACCGCGCCGTCCGCCGCATGGCCTGGGTAACGACGCCGACCTCTGCCGCTCTGGCGGTGGTCGCGATTGCGGTGACGCACTCCGACGGCCTTTTCGCCCTCGCGACGGTCTCCGCCGTCTCAGGGTGGCTCTGCCTCTACCTCAGCCACGTGGGAGGTTACCGGTGAACGGCAGGACGACGCGAACCATCGCTGCGGCGGTGCCTGTGGTGCTTGTCAATGGGGTCGCGTTCACGGGGCAGCTCGCGTTCCTGCGGGAGCACCTGCCTTGGCCGCTGTCCGGCCAGCTGATGATGGCGGCGGCACTGGAGTCGGTCGCGGTGTACCTGGCATTCCAGGCGCATCTGGCCGCCCTGGCGCAAGACTCAGCGCTTGAAGCTGGCGTCCTACGGGTTCGCGCTCGTCATCGCCGGGCTGAACTACTCCCACTACTCGGGGCCGGGCTGGCGTCCCACGTTCGCCGCCGTCGCGGTGGCCCTGATGTCGGCGTCGTCGCCATGGCTGTGGGGAGTGCACTCCCGCCGCGCGTCCAGGGATCAGATGATCGCCGCAGGGCTGATCGAAGGCCGCGCGGTCCGGCTGGGCGCAACCCGGTGGATGTGGCGTCCCCTCCGTTCAGCGCGGGTCATGTGGTACGCGACCTGGGCCGGACTAACCGACCCGCGGCAGGCCATCGCCGAGTGGGACGCGCGCCGGGCGGCCGCGTCCGGGCGTACGTCATCAGTGCGTCACCCCGCCGCCGCTGTCGCCCGGCATGACGCGCTGGCGCTCCCGTCAGGTGACGCACCCGTGGCGCGGAAGAGTCGCGCGACCCGGAAAACCGCCGGGCGCGTCAGCGCCGCCGACACCGAAGCGCGCGCGCTGGCCGAGATGGCGCGCCAGCCAGACCTGTCCGGCGCCGAGCTCGGGCGGCTGCTCGGCGCGTCACCCCGGACCGGGCAGCGGATCCTGACGCGCCTCAACGGGAAGGCGACCGCCAGCACCTAGCAAGGAAAGTTCCCGGCCCCGCGCCCATCCGACCAAGAACGCACGCGGGGCCAGCTCACCGAAATGAGGGAACCAA
>CAVQZV010000005.1:0-22713 GCA_963718765.1 uncultured Actinomycetota bacterium | reverse complement strand
CCGGGGGTATGGTTCCTCGCGGACATTACGGCCCGCGCGGCGGTGCCGGGCCGTTTTCGGGCCCGATCGCTCGCGGGCATCGGGCGGGTACGGGTGGTGGCCTGCTGGCTGACGGCTCGGGCAGATCGTGTTCCCGAGCGTTACCACGCGCGCCGGGTGGCGCGCCGCCGCCTCAAAGCGCGTCGGATCGGAACAAGCGCCGAACGTCCGGGAGCGGACATGACGACAGACAAGATGGATGCGCTGGTGATCTTCGGAGCGACCGGCGACTTGGCCAAGCTGGAGACGTTCCCGGCGCTCGTCGGGCTCGTCGATCGCGGCGTGCTCGATGTCCCCGTGATCGGAGTTGCCAAGAGCGGCTGGGGGCTGGACCAGTTCCGTGACTACGCCGTTAACTCGCTCAAGCTGAACAAGATGGACCCGAAGAGCCCTGCCGCCGTCAAGATGCTGAGCCTGCTGCGTTACGTCGATGGTGACCTAGGCGATACGGCCACGTACAAGGCCATGTCGGACGCCATCGGGCAGGGCACAAATGTCCTGTTCTACATGGAGGTGCCGCCGCCGCTCTTCGGACGCATCGCGCAGGGCATATCGGACGCGGGTCGAGCCGAAAACGCTCGCGTCATGGTCGAGAAGCCATTCGGCAGCGACCTGAAGAGCTCGCAGGAACTCAACCAGACAATGCACAAGTTCTACCCCGAGGACGCGATCTACCGGGTCGATGATTGGCTCGGCTTCGACCCAGTGGAGAACTTGCTGTTCGCACGGTTCGCCAACTCCGTCCTCGAGCCGCTGCTCAACCGCACCCATGTACACGGCATCCAGATCACCATGGCCGAGGAGTTCGGCGTCGCCGACCGCGGCCGGTTCTACGACAGAACCGGTGCCACCAGGGACGTTCTGCAAAACCACATGCTCCAGATCGCTGCGAGCGTCATGGCTGACCCGCCGGAGGGCCAGGGCCTAGGCTCCTGGCGAGATTCAAAATCACAGCTGATCGGCGCGATGCGGCCGCTGACCCCGGAAGACACAATCCGGGGCCAGTACGACGGCTACCTGGACGTGGACGGCGTCGCGCCTGGCTCGACTACCGAGAGCTACGTGGCCGTCCGCCTCGGCGTCGATTCGTGGCGCTGGGCCGACGTGCCGATCGTCATCCGAGCAGGCAAGTGCATGCCGGTAACCGCGACCGAGGTCTATATCCGCTTCCGCCGTCCGCCGCATGACCCGTTCGGCCTCCAGCCGTCGTCGATCTCGAATGCTCTTCGGTTCCGGGTCTATCCGGAGGCTCAGGTCAGCTTGACCCTGATCGGCAAGAGGCAGGGCGCTGGCTGGGCGGTGCGGGAGGAGGAACTCATTTTCGCTGAGCAGCCGGCTTCCGACATGCGGACCTACGACCGGCTGATCGGTGCTGCGTTGTCCGGTGAACACTGGCTGTTCGCGCGCCAGGAAACAGTCGAAGCCGCCTGGCGTGTCGTCGACCCAGTACTCGGCGACGTGGTTCCGTTGCGCAGCTACGCCCAGGCCAGTTGGGGACCAAAGGAAGCAGACACCCTGCTGCCAGACGGCATTCCCTGGCACGACCCGGCATAACAGCACAACATCGTCGACGGGGGCTCACGATGGACGAGCAGCACACGAGCGCACGGGTAGTCATCATCGGAGGCGGATTCGGCGGGCTGTTCGCGGCCCGGGCCGTGCGCGGCGGTCCGTTCTCGGTCACGCTGATCGACCGCACCGCTCAGCACCTCTTCGAGCCGCTGCTGTATCAGTGTGCGACAGGCATCCTGTCCGAGGGCCAGATCACCGCGCCGCTGCGGTTCGTGCTCAGGAAGCATCGAAACCTCGACTGCATCGCAGCCGAAGCCATCGACGTGGACGCAGCCGGGCGGCGGGTCATCTGCCGGCGGCCGCTCGGCGAGCAGATCGATGTGCCGTACGACTACCTCATCGTTGCCGCCGGGGTCCGGCAGTCGTATTTCGGCCACGACGAATTCGCGGCGTTTGCGCCCGGCATGAAGACGATCGCCGATGCGCTCACGATCAGGCGGCGCGTCTTCGGCGCGTTCGAGATGGCCGAGACCGCGACGGATCCAGCCGAGCGCCGCCACTTGCTGACCTTCGCGCTCGTCGGCGCCGGGCCGACAGGCGTCGAGCTCGCCGGGCAGATCCGCGAACTCGCCACCAAGACCCTCCGCTCCGAATTCCGGCAGATCGAGCCCGAGGACGCGAGGGTTCTGCTCTTCGACGGCGGTTCGGCGCCGCTCGTCGCCTTCGGCAACCGGCTGTCAGGTAAAGCCGCCAGAGAACTGCGCTCCCTTGGCGTGCAGTTGCACATGGGCTCGATCGTGACCAGCGTGGACGGCCATGGCTTGGTGGCCCGTGACCACGAGGGCAACGAAACGCGTCACGATGCGGCGACAGTGCTCTGGACCGCTGGCGTCGAGGCACCGCCGATAGCCGATGCCCTCGCCAGGGCAACCGGCGCCGAGCGCGACCACGCAGGCCGGATCAAAGTGCAAGACGACCTGACAATCAGCGGGCATCCCGAGATCTCGGTCATCGGCGACATGATGAGCCTGCGCAAGCTCCCTGGCGTTGCAGAGGTGGCCATGCAAGCCGGTCTCTATGCAGGCCGCCGGGTCAGGCGCGAGCTGGAGGGCCGGGATCCGGCCGGGCCGTTCAAGTACCGCGACCTCGGCTCGGCCGCTTACATCGCCCGCGGCCGGGCCGTCGTCTCGGCCGGGCCGCTGCGCGTGGGCGGCTTCCCTGGCTGGGTCCTCTGGCTGTTCATCCACATCGCGTTTCTCACTGGCTTCCGCAACCGGGTTGGCGCGATCTTGACCTGGTCGATCGCCTTCACCCGTGACAGCCGTCGCGAACGCGCATTCACCACCAAGAGCGTCGGGCTACGGCAGGACATCTACCAAGCCGATGACGGCATGGCCTTGGCCCCCGGACGGCAACCGCCACAGCCGCGCGGTGCCGCCGAGTCACCCGCCGCCTCCCGTCCGCGGGGCTAACTCCAACAACCGAACGGCCGCCGACTGCCGGTGAATTGCCGTTGTTGCTGCTGCACATACCCGCCTCGTGGGCGGCAGATCACCCGGCGCGGATGACGCCAGAGCACGCGCGCGTGGTGAGCCTAGATAGCAGCAGCTGAGCCATACGGGAGGCGCTGTGTCGGACCAGTTCGACGTCATCATTATCGGAACCGGTGCGGGCGGAGGCACCCTGGCGCACACGCTCGCGCCGTCCGGCAAGCGGATCCTGCTGCTGGAGCGCGGTGACTACCTCACCAAGGAGCTGGACAACTGGCGGCCAGAGCCGGTCTTCGTCGACGGCCGGTACATATCTCCTGATACGTGGTACGACGGCGACGGCACCCCGTTCCAGCCCCAGGTGCACTACTTCGTGGGCGGCGCCACGAAGATGTACGGCGCGGCCCTGTACCGGCTGCGGCCTGAGGACTTCGGCGAGATCAAGCATGTCGACGGCATCTCCCCGGCCTGGCCGCTCAGCTACGCCGACTTCGAGCCGTGGTACACCAAGGCCGAGTGGCTCTACCAGGTGCACGGCAGGCACGGCGAGGATCCCACCGAGGGTTCGTGGTCACGGCAGTATCCGTGGCCGGCGGTCTCGCATGAGCCGCGGATCCAGCAGATCTCCGATGCCCTCGAAAAGGGCGGCTACCAACCGTTCCATGCACCCTGCGGCATCCTGCTCGATGAGGCGGAGCGGCCCGCCAGCACGTGCATCAGGTGCGCATGGTGCGACGGCTACCCGTGCATGGTCCATGCCAAGTCGGATGCCGAGGTGATCGCCGTCCGGCCGATCGTGGACCTGCCGAACGTCACGCTGCTACGCAACGCCGAGGTGACCCGCCTGGAGACCGATCCGTCTGGCCGGACAGTCACGGGTGTG
Source organism: uncultured Actinomycetota bacterium (assembly GCA_963718765.1). Taxonomy (GTDB): domain Bacteria; phylum Actinomycetota; class Actinomycetes; order Streptosporangiales; family Streptosporangiaceae; genus JAJYUU01. The sequence continues at coordinate 18,789 of CAVQZV010000005.1, read as the reverse complement.
GTCGTGGATCGCGGCGGGGACGGCAAGGAGGAGGTCTACCGGGGCGACATCGTCGTGCTGGCCGCCGGCGCCGCGAACACGGCCAAGATCTTGCTCCGGTCCGCCTCGGAAGCTCACCCGGCCGGCCTGGCCAACGGATCGGACCAGGTCGGCCGGAACTACATGTTCCACAACAGCAAGGCAGTATCCGGGTTCGGCGAGGAGCCGAACGACACGGTCTACCAGAAGACGCTCGGGGTGAATGACTTCTACCTGCCCGGCGATGACCGGCCATGGCCGCTGGGGAACATCCAGATGCTCGGCAAGTCCAATGCCGGCGCGATGAAAGGCGAAGAGCCGCATCTGACCAAGCTGGTACCACACTGGACGCTGGACGAGGCGGCCAAGCACGCCGTCGACTTCTGGCTGACCACTGAGGACCTGCCCAAGCCGGACAACAGGGTCACGGTGGACGGCGACGGGAACGTGCATCTCGAGTACGGCCACAGCAACGAATCCGAAGCGGCCGACCTGTACAAGGAAATGCGGAAGATCCTCAACCACGTCGGCCTGGCCACGCATCACGTACTGCACAAGAGCTTCTACATGAGCATGAACATCCCGCTCGCCGGCTGCGCCCACCAGGCCGGCACCTGCCGCTTCGGGACCGATCCGGCCACCTCAGCGCTGGATGTCAACTGCAAGGCGCACGAGCTAGACAACCTGTACGTGGCCGACACCAGCTTCATGCCGAGCATCGGGGCGGTTAATCCGGGGCTGACCGCGATTGCCAATGCCATCCGGGTCGGCGAGCACATCGCCGACCGGCTGGGTGTAGGCACGGACACCGACATGCGGGCACCTGCCCCGCGAGCAGCTCCGGCGATGCCTGCTACGCCACTTACTCGCAAGAACTGACTGTTCCCATGATCACCTGACCGCTCTGGCCGCTTCGACGAAGCCAGAGCGGTCACCCGGCACAGGTGATGCCTTTGATGGCGAACGCCCCCACCATCGACTGATGGGGAGTTGCGGCTGGTTTCACCTCTGTCGCGGCGAAGCTGGCTCGCGTCGCACTGGCGTGTGGCAGCAGCCCCAAGACCTACGAGGCAGGGGAGCTTTGACGAGCTATTACTGCCTGTTGGGGCGGCGTGCGAGTTCCGCTCCGGCCAGGTTCGCCTGGTGAGCGCGACCCCGGGGGCGGCCGCGACAGCGCCGGTAACCCAGAAGCGGGAGTTCTGGGTCCTGATGGGTTGCGCGGTCGTCCTGGGTGTGTTCGGCGCGTTCGCCGGCCTTGCGTTCATCGGGGTAATCAAGGTCGGGGGCAAGTGGTATACCGATTCTCATCCTGGCTGGTTCGGCGGGCACTGGTGGTGGGTGGCGGTTGCCGCGGCGGCCGGTGTGGTGGTCGGGCTGCTGCGCCGCTTGACCCGCCTGCCCTGGCAGACTCCCGGCCTGTTCGACGACCTGAAAACCGGGCGCGTCGAGACGAACTTGGTGCTTGGGATGACGGCCGTCTCGGCGGTGTCGTTGATCGGTGGCGCCAGCCTCGGCCCGGAGAAGGCGCTGGGCACCATGGGCGGCGGGGTGGGCAGCTGGATCGCTGCGCGAAGAGAGCTCGGCAAAGAGGATTCCCAGGTGAACACCCTGGCCGGCTTTGCCGGGGCCTACGGCGGCCTTTTCTCCAGCACGTTGATCGTAGTGCTGCTGATCCTGGAAGTCGCCCGCCCGGGCGGGCAGCGGCTCGCTAAGGCGCTCGCCGCGGAGATAGTGGCATCGAGCGTCTCGTTCGGCATCTACTTCGCCATCGCTGGCGCCGTGTTCCTTGACGACTACCAGGTGCCGTCCTACAAGTTCGAGGACTGGCAGCTACTCGCCGGGATCCCGCTGGGTCTGTTCGCGGCCGTCCTGGTTACCCTGCTGGCCGGGTTCATGATGGCCGCGGCGCGGCTGTTTGACCGAATCAACGTGCCGACCATGGTGAAATCGACGCTGGGCGGCGTGCTATTCGGGATCGTAGGCGTGGCGCTACCACTGACGATGTTCTCCGGCAGCGATCAGCTCAAGACCGTACTCAAACACGGCGTGACTCTGGGAATAGGCCTGCTCGCCGCCATCTTGATCGCCAAGATGCTCACCTTCGCCGTCAGCCAAGGCAGCGGCTTCGTCGGCGGGCCCATCTTCCCCTCGCTGTTCATCGGTGGCACCGCCGGAGTCCTCGTCCACCAGGTCATCCCGGGCGTGCCGTTGGGACTAGCGTTCACCTGCCTGCTCGCCGCTGTCCCCGGGGCGCTCGCGCCCGCACCATTCTCCATGGTGCTGATGGCCGCGTTCCTGACTCAGGTCGGCGCGCTGCAGACCGCACCCATCCTAATTGCCGTTGTCACCGCCTACCTCACCATGGAAGGCGTCAAGTACCGGCTGGCACAGCGCAAACAGGCGCACGCGATCGCAGCGAGCCCCCCAACTCCCGCTGGAGGCTGATCGAGACCTTTACGCGCTGGTATCATTCTGTCATTTCCTATTCTCCTTCCCGCTTGCTGATATCGCTTATGATGGCCTTGGTTTCATAGCCGTTTAGACCATTGCAGTTAAGTAACTGATCTTGGTCCGCTGCGAGCGGTGGTTCGCGCGGATGTGGCTGCGCTGGACTTTGCCGAGGGACAACCGGCAACCACGTCAGCCGAGTCGCCAGGGAGGAGACCGGCAGGTTAGAGCAAGCGCGGAGTACCGTGGCTTCCTGGCTGGAGTTCACCAGGCGCGACGTCGACCCGCAGGACCACATTGATGATCAGGTCGTGCGAATGGTGCAGACGATTAGCGACGGCAAATGGCGGGCGCTCGATACGGTCGCGCTGCGCGGGCAGCTCCCGCCCATGCAAGCGGTCGCAAGTGGCATTCGCCAAATGCGAGCTGTCACGCCCGTTTGGTGTCTCGTGGCTTCGATGCGCGCAGTCATGGCGAGAGGCCATGTCGGCAGGTCGTGGCCGGGCATCCCTGCGGGTCACCGTCGTGACCGGGAAACGCGTTGCCCTTTCGCTCACTAGGACGTACAATATTTTGTACGTTTCGAGGAGGTGTAAGTGAAGACCATGACTTATAGCGAGTCGCGGGCGCGGTACGCCGAGACGCTGAACTCCGTCGTGGAGGACCGCGAGGAAGTCATCGTGACCCGCGCCGGGCACGACCCGGTGGTCATCGTGGCGCTGGACGACTACCAGTCGCTGCGGGAGACCGCGTACCTGCTGCGCAGCCCGGCGAACGCGCGCAGGCTGCTGGCGTCGATCGACCGGCTGGAGAGCGGCGGGGGAGTCCAGCACGACCTCGACATGGAGTGAAGCTCGTCTGGGACGAATCCGCCTGGGACGACTACACATGGTGGCAAGTCCAGGACCGCAAGGTCGTCAAGCGGATCAACACCCTGATAAGGGACATCGCGCGCAACGCCAACGAGGGCATCGGCAAGCCCGAGCCGCTGAAGTACGGCTTTCAGGGTTATTGGTCACGGCGGATCACAGACGAGCACAGGCTGATCTACAAGGTCATCAACGACGAGATCCGCATCGCCCAGTGCCGCTACCACTATGAGGAGTAGCCGGCGAGGCGCTCCCATCCCGCAAATCCAGGCCACTCCGCATCGTTTGGTAGCCGCGCACCTCAGCCACAGGCCTCGTTCCGGCCACGGCCTAGGATTTCGGCCGTGACCCTCCGACTGATCGGCGCCGGCCTGCCGCGAACCGGCACGTCCTCGCTGCGCGAGGCCCTCCGCCGACTGCTGGACGCGCCCGTCTACCACATGAGCGAAACCTTCGCTCACCCCGAGCACGCCGCCACCTGGGTGGCCGCGATCGGCGGAAACTCGCCTGTATGGGAAGACACCTTCCTGGCCGGATACGCCGCGGGCGTCGACGCACCGTTCTCGAACTGCTGGCGCGACCTGGCTGCGGCGTACCCGGATGCCCCTGTGTTGTTGTCCCACCGCGGCAGCGCCGAGGTCTGGTATCGCAGCATGGCCGCGACCGTCCTACCCCGCACTCGCGAGATCCTGATGAGGGACGACAGGGATCCGCTGGTGCCTTTGTTCAGCGTCCTGTTCGAGGGCCTCTTCAGCGATAGCGACGACGCGGAGGACGTCATGGCCGGCTACGAGCGGTCCCTCGCGGAGGTTCGCGCGGAGATTCCCCCGACGCGACTCATCGAGTGGCAGCCCGGCGACGGCTGGGAGCCGATCTGCCGCGCCCTGGGAGTATCCGTGCCCGACCTGCCCTTCCCCCACGAGAACAGCACCGCGGACTACCTAGCCCGCGCGGAGGTTCGCGCGAATGAGGGACGGTCATGATCTCGCCGCTGACCCATCGCCCGCGAGGCCCACGCACGGCAGTTTGCGGCTGCTGACATAGGCGATGAATTTCAGGCGCGGGACGCTAGGGGTCTTGGCTGGCCGGTGCGCGGCCGGCCGGTCTGACAGGTGGTCGCGGGCCCAGATTGCGGCGCTGGTGCGGTCAGCCACACCGATGCGCCGGAACACGTTGCTGATGTGGGCTTTCACGGTGGACTCGCTGATACCCAGGTATCGCGCGATCTGCTTGTTGGCCAGCCCCTTCGTGACCAGCCTGAGCACCTGCTGCTCGCGGGTGCTGAGCTCGTCGGCAGGGCGGGCGGGTTGGCCGGTGGGCAGCAGCGCCCGGGCGACCCGTGGGTCAAGTGGCGCGTGCCCCTGCGCGGCGGCGCGGACGGCGGCCATCAGGTCACGTGGCTCGCAGTCTTTGAGCAGGTAGCCGACCGCGCCCGCGGCCAGCGCGTCAGCCACGCGCGGTTGATCGGAGAAGGAGGTAAGCACCACGACCTTGGCAGCGGGATTAGCTGCGAGCAGTCGGCGGGTGGCCTCGACGCCGTCCAGGACTGGCATAGACAGGTCCATCAGCACCACGTCGGGGGCCAGGTCGGCTGCGAGCTCAAGCGCTTGCTGGCCGTCGGCCGCCTGGCCCACGACCTGCAGGTCGTGGGCGCTATCGAGCAGGCCTGCCAGTCCTGCCCGCACCAATTGGTGATCATCCACTAGCAGGATGGTCGTCATGGGTCCGGCACCTCCAGCCGCCACCGGCAGCCCGCCCCGGGCCCGGTGGCTAGTAGCAGGGCCGCCCCGGCATTCGCGGCCAGGTCGGTGAGAATCCGGAGGCCGAAGTGGCCGTCTTCGGGATTGCCGAGAACGGACGCGGGGTCGAAGCCCCTCCCGTCATCGTTGATCTCCAGCACGGTGGAAGGCCCGTGCCGGAACAGGTGCACCTCGACGTTACGTGCGGTGGCGTGGCGGGTGGCGTTTCGTAGACACTCGCGGGCGATTCGGAACATCAGTTGCTGCCGGGCCGGGGGCAGCAGCGCCGCCACATCCTCGGCCAGGTTGAGGTGCGTGGCGATGTTCCGGGTCGCGAGCACCTCGGTGAGGTCAGTGAGCGCGGGGACCAATCCTGCGCTGGTTAGGCTTGGCGGGTAGATGTCAACCAGCAGCGACCGGAGCCCCTGAATGCTCGCGCGGACGGCGCCGGCTGCCATGGTGAGCATCTCAGCCAGTTCCGGTTGCGCGCTGTCGGCCGCCCTTTCGGCTGCTCCGGCCACCGTGAACGACGTGGCGGCGAGTTCTTGCACCGGCCCGTCGTGGAGCGTGCCCGCAATCCTCTGGCGTTCCTCCTCTGACGCGTCGACCGCGCGTTGCAGCAGCACTTCCCGCTGTCTCTGAGCCCTGGTGATCCGGTTCAGCAGCCGCCACAAGATGGGCAGCAACAGCGCGACCAGGATGAGCAGGCTGGAGATGGTGATGCCGGCGAACCCGCGCCAGAGCTCGCCGGTGCGCTGGGTCACCTGCCGGTAGGGCGAGTAAGTCTCGAACAGCAGCGGCTGCCCGGCCGGTGTCCAGACCGGTCGGTATACCTCGAGCAGCTTGCCGCGGCCCCGCTCGAACCTGTTCTCCGGCCGCTGCAGATTGGACACTTCGGCGCGCACGGCGGGCCGGGCGAGCTCTGCCCGCTCCTGGCTTCCCAGCGGGAACGTCTGGCCGATCAGCCGCCGCTCGTCGGAGTAGACGATTCGCCCGGTGGCGGTCCACAGCTTGACCCGGACCAAGGATGAGCTGAGGACCTGGCGGCGGACAACCCGGTCGATGGCGGCCAGCGCCGCAGGGTTGCCCGAGATCAGGCCGTTCGTAATGGCTGGCTGGACCACCTGGCGCGCGATCAGGTCGGTGGTGTGGGCGGCGTCGGTGACCGCTTCCCGCTCGGCGACCCGGCGGCTCGCGAATGCGCCTGCCACCGCGACCCCGATCACCACCGCCAGGGTCCCGGCGATGACTTGGATCACGACCGTTCGGGGCCGCAGCGGGCGCTCCGGCGGGGTCCGTGCCTCTGTTCCGCTGAGCCGCAGCCATGGCACGCTGGCGGGCACCTCTGGGTGCGAGTGGTCCCCGGTGGCGCCTGGCCCGTCTGCCTTGGTCAACGGTCAGCTGATGCGTCGTCGTGCCGTGACCCGCCGCCGGAAGTCACCGAGCCGGATGGCCGGCTGTCGCCGGGGCCCCGGGTGGCGGTCGCCGCGCCCGGGCCGTTGGCTCCGCCGCGGTCATCCCCGGGTTCGGCGTGCTGGCCTCGGTCATCCGAGGGTTCGGCGTGGCGGCCGTGGTCATCCCCCGGCCCGGCGTGGCGACCGTGGTCGTCAATGGTCCTGGCGCCCGCCGGGACTTGGACCGGGACGCTCTGCGCGAACGACGCATTGCCTACCAGGCCGGTGACGCTGGGCACAGCTGCGATCGCGGCCACGGCTGCGCCGATCAGCAGTTTCTTCAAGGGTTCATCCTTCCGCAGGACCGGTTGCAGACAGTTAAACCCGGGCCACGGCCAAGTCCGCCATTGGCTAGTTGTCCTAGTACCCGGCAGGCGATGGCACTTTCCACACCTAGAGCACGCGCCCGGGTGGGTCCCGGTTCAGGCCGGCTGCGGTAAGGGGCGGCGTCGAAGGCCGCGACGGGCACGACGTCCTGGCTTGCTCAAACCCTTGATGCGGTGGCACAACATCTCGTTCCGGCACAGTAAAAGCTGCGCGGGGCCGCCTGTTGGCAGGAAGGGAAGGGGACCGAGTCGGCGTGCATCCCCAAGCGAGGTCCGCCCCACACTGGTGGACGTCGCCTTCGCAGTGCCAGAAACGGGGCCTAGACCCATCGGCCAATTGCAGCTACGACCCACGCGTCGCGATGCTTGCGGCATCAAATCCCGACCAGCCAGGAGGCAGCCATGCAAAACCACCTACGTACCCGACTTCTGATGACGACCGCAGCGATCACCGTCAGCCTGACCGCTCCGCTCCTGGTCGCGGCCACGCCGGCATTCGCCTCGGGCGGCGGCGGCCGCGTCAGTTCCAGTGGCGCCTGCACCGGTGGGGGTCACTTCAAGCTGCAGGCCAAGCACGACAACGGCAAGATCGAGCTGGAATACGAGGTCGATTCGAACCGCGACGGCCAGGTGTGGGCGGTGCGGATCACGGACAACGGCGCGGTTGTCGTCTCGCGGCACGCCACGACTGCGGGGCCGAGCGGCTCGTTCACAGTTCGGAAAGACATCGCTAACCGGCCCGGTCCGGATAAGATCCGCGCCCACGCGACCTTCAGGAATCACACCTGTGGGGGCGCCGTAACGCTGTGATCCGCCGGATTGCAGGGTGCCGGACCTGGGGCCAGTCCCGAGTCCGGCACTCGCAGTGCGAGTTCCGCGGTACAACGCGTCCGAGTCACCAGGACGAACTAGCCGCTGGCCTCGGCCTGCTACGGCATCCTGGCGATCTCCTGCAGCGCCACTCCTGCGGCAAACGTCCAGCGGTCCCTCGCCGACCACCAGTCCGCCGCGCGCTCAGTCTGCCGGTTCCTGGCCGGGGATGGTGATGATGCCGTGCCCGATGATCGTGGCACGGCCGCCGACGCTGACCTCGGTGACCTTGCCGTGCTCCTTGCGGGCAGTGGCGTCGAGCAGGCTGGGGCGGTCCATGGCGACGCCCTGATCGATCTGCAAGTGGTAGCTGCCGTCAGCTTGTGGCGAGCTGTCAGCGAGGCTGGCCACGAGGGTCACGCATGCTGAGCCGGTGGCCGGGTCTTCGGCAACCCCGATGGCGGGGGCGAAGAGCCGGGAGTACAGGCGCTGGCCGTCGCGGAAGTCACCTGCGAACACATACAGGTGCGGGGACCAGCCTTCGGCGAGGCTGACCTTCCAGGCCGACGTGTCCAGGGTGGCCCGGTCGACCATGTCCTGGCCGGTGAGCTGGACGAAGCAGAACCGCAGCCCGACACCTGCGAACCAGCAGCGAACCACGGCCGTCTCGGGCAGCGAGAGCGCTCTGGCCACCGCCACCGTGGACGGCGGCTGCGGGCTGGTCTCATACTCTGGTGACGGCAGGACCAGCCGCCAGGCGGGTCCGTCGGCAATGACGGTGACCGGGCCGATGCCTTCCTCGAACAGGAACTGGGAACTGCCGGGGTTCCGGCTGGCCAGGACGGCGGCAGTGCCCACAGTCGAGTGCCCGGCGAACGGCAGCTCGGTGCGCGGGGTGAAGATCCGGACCCGGTGAGTGCACGCAGGGTCTGACGAGGGCAGCACGAACGTGCTCTCGGCGAAGTTGAACTCCCTGGCCAGTTGCTGCATGACCTCGTCGCTGAGGCCCTCGGCGCGGGGGAACACCGCAAGCTGGTTGCCGCCGAACGGCCGGTCGCTGAACACGTCGATCAGGCTGAACTCTGCCTCCATGACTAGCTCGCGATCGCGTCGAACTCGACGACAGCGCCGAGCGGGAGTGCGGCGACCGCGATCGCAGTGCGGGCCGGGTAAGGGGCGCTGAGATGCTCCCGATACACCTCGTTCATCGCGGCGAAGTCGCCCATGTCGGTGAGATAGACACCAATCCGCACCACGTCGTCCAGGCTCTTGCCCGCCGCCTCCAAGACAGCGGTCAGGTTGCGGAGCGCCTGGTGGGCCTGGACGGTGACGTCACCGTCGACCAGTGCCCCGGTCGCCGGGTCCTGGCCGACTTGCCCGCTGATGAACAATGGCCCGCTGCCGGACTGTACGCCGGGCGAGAACGGGCCGGCTAGAGGCGGAAGCTTGTCGCTGGTAACGGGGGTACGCGTCATGGTCGGGGCTCCTTTTCGTAGTGACGGGCTGTGTTAGTGGTCCACCTCGGTGCGACGCCTCGGCGATTCGGGCCAGTCCTGGCCGGCCGCGCCGCGCGCTGGCAGTAGCGGACCTCGTGCACCGCCGGAGCACCACCCCCGGTCACCACGGCGCCACCGTCGGGCGTCTCCCGGTCTCGTCATCTCGGGCTGGCCGACCGCTCGAGCGGCGACTCGGCCACGGGCGGCTGCATGACGAGATCCTGCTCGGCGGTGAGGGTAACGCGTAGCCGGGCGGCGATAGCGACGGTGCCGAGACAGCCGAGACACATCAGCACGATCCATACTGCTCCGAGGTGCGCCGCGAGCAGGCTGGTGACGATGGCTGGGCTGACGATCAGCATCAATGAGGTGGAGAATCCTGAGATCGAATTTGCTCGACCGCGGATCCTGTCATCGGCCAGACTGTTGATAAGCGGGCCCCCCGTCGGAGCCACGATGGTCTCCCCCACGCCGAACATGCCGACGAAGGCAAACAAAATTACGATCCGCCAGCCTGGGCCGTCGACGACTTCGATGAATCCGAGAAGCGCCCAGGACACCGCCCAGATCAAGCCGATGGCGGCCAGGGCGGAGCTTCGCCGGTGCCGGCGGACGAGCCGCAACACGAGCATCTGGATGGCCACGATGACAGCGGTGTTGATAGTGACGGACAGCGCGATCGCGTGGTCCGAGACGTGGGCCGCCACCGACGCGAAAGCCGGTACCCCGGTATCGAACGCAGCGAGGCCGGTGAAGGCGAGCAACAGCGAAGCGAGAATCATCAAACGGAGCCCGCGGTGGCTAAGGACGTAGCGGTACCCGACCCGGGTTTCATTGACTACCCTTGTTGGCCGCAGGTTCGGCAGCGCGGGCAGCAGGACCGCGAAAAGAAGACAAGAGAGGCCGTTGGCGAGGAAGAGCACCTGGAAGGTCCCGGGATGATGGGCTCTGACGACGACCGCGGCGACCGCGGCGCCGATGCCAAGTGCCATGTTCTGTAGCGCAAAGTTCACCGCGAAGGCGCGCTGCTTCAGCGCTGGTTCACGGGTTAGACCATTGAGCATCGTCGAGATCGCGCCGAACATCGGTGCCCACGTCGCCCCGTAGATCAGGACGGCCGGCCACGCTGTCAGCGTGTTGTGAGCCCAGGCGAGCGCGACCTCGGCGACGACTTGACCAAGCAGGATCATGCCAAGCATCAACCGGGCGCCCACCCGGTCCATCAGCGCACCGCACACCAGCACGACCATCAAGCCGGCCGCCGCCCCCGCCGCCAGCATTGCTCCGACCACGGGTAGCGCGATCCCCCGCGCCTCGTGAAGATAGATGATCATGAACGGCAAAATCAAGCCAGTGCCGAACATCGATAGGGTGTTCCCGGCGAGGAACAGCCGAGTTTCGCCAGAGAGTCGCGGACTCATTTCGTCATTGCTCTGCTTGGGCATGGTCCGACTCCGCTAGCCCGGTACTACAGTCCGGGTTTGTGATCTAGACCAGGCCGCCAGGAAACCCTCGCGGAGTTCATGGAGGCCGTGGTCAGCAGCGCAAGCCCCTGCCAGCGGCGCGGGTCGAGAACGGCGGACGCCACGCGCCCGGCCGATGCGGACGATTCCATCGTCAAACCTTCCAGGGTCGTTTCCAGCTGCCGGGGCACGATCCGGTGGGCGGATCGTCCGGGCGGTCGGTAGTGCATACACCGCGGCGCCGGGAAAGTGGGCGCTGGCGAGCCGCCCAGTTCGCGTCCCGGGCGGTGTATATACCGGGCGGAGGCACGACGTGGTGCGGAAGGAAGGAGCGCAGGATGGTGACAGCCGATCTTCTGTCACGGGCGCGGGCCGGGGATGGAGAGGCGTTCCGGGAGCTGGCCGAGTCCCACCGGCGGGAGCTGCAGGTGCACTGCTACCGGATGCTCGGATCCTTCGCCGACGCCGAGGACGCCGTCCAGGAGACGATGCTGGCCGCCTGGCAACGCATCGGCGGGTTCACCGAGGAACGCGCGTCGCTGCGCACCTGGCTGTACAAGATCGCCACCAACCGGTGCCTCAACGCGCGCCGCGCGGCGAGCCGGCGCCCGGCCAGGGAGTGGGATATGTCGCAGTTCGAACCGCCCGTGCCGACGCCGCGCGACGAGCCCGTCTGGCTGCAGCCGTTTCCTGACGCCCTCCTCGAGGGCGCCGCCGGCCGGCCGCCCGGGCCGGAGGCCCGCTACGAGCAGGCCGAAGCCATCTCGCTGGCCTTCGTAACCGCCCTGCAGCTGCTGCCGCCGCGCCAGGTCGCCGTCCTCATCCTGCGCGACGTCCTCGGATTCCGCGCCAGCGAGGTGGCCAGCATGCTGGAGGCGACCATCGAATCGGTCAACAGCGCCCTCAAACGAGCCCGCGCCAGCCTGCAGCGCCGCCAGCAGTCGGCCGCCGGCCACCAGCCGCCGCCCGCCGCAGGCTCGCCCGCCGAGGACGCGATCGTCGCCATGTTCGCCCGCGCGTGGGAGTCGGCCGATCTCGACGCGCTGGTCGCCCTGCTGACCGACGACGTCTTCATCGCGATGCCTCCGGAGCCCTTCGGATACGAGGGCCGTGACCTCGTGGCCCGCTACTGCGCCCGCCAGTTCGGCGCGGGCCGCAGGTTCGACCTCGTCCCGACCCGAGCCAACGGCCAGCCCGCGTTCGGGGCATACCTGCGCGGCCCGGCCGGAATCCGCCACGCGACCGCCTTCTACGTGCTCACCCTTGCCGGCGACCGGATCTGCGCCATGACCCGCTTCGAGGCCAGCGTGCTGCCGTGGTTCGGGCTACCGCGATCGCTCCCGAGCCGGTAGCCAGCACCGGGCCATGGAGAGGCTGCACGCGCCGAACGAGTTCTTCCGCATCCGCAGGCTGCGCGTAGGGATGCGGGCCTGGGAGGAGCTGTGGCGGCTGCTGGCCGACGGCCCGCACCGGCTCGCGAGCCGGGAGGGCGACGATGGCTGAGACGCCGTATACCGCCTACTCCTAGCTGAAGGGGACCTTTATGGCCGTTATCAAAGCTTTCGCGCAGGATGCCGTTGATCGGGCCGAACCTCTTACCGTCGCTGCCGCCTATGCACAGTGTCGCGACGCGGCGCTGGCCGAGTCTGTGATCGGCGCGATCGGCCTGGAGATCGAGTCACATCTGGTCGACCTCGACCACGTCGCTGACCCCGTTCCCTGGAAGACGCGTCGAAGCGATCGCGGCCGTGGTCGGGAAGGTCGCGCCGGGCACCGCGGTGACCGTCGAGCCCGGCGGCCAGATCGAGCTATCCGGGCCGCCGGAAGCCGGAGTCGCCCCGGCGGTCGCCCGGCTCAGGTACGAGGGCACCGGCGCCCGGCTGGCCCTGGCCGATCGCCGTCTCGGGCTGGCTTACGCCGGGGCTGATCCGGCGCGCCCGTCCCGGCGGGTCAACCCGCGGCCGCGTTACCGCGCCATGGAACAGCACTTCGCCGCCACCGGCCGGGCCCCGGCCGGGCAGGTCATGATGAACTCGACCGCCGCCCTGCAGGTCAATCTCCAGGCCGGCCCCAGGGGCGAGTGGCCGGCCAGGGTCGCGCGGGCCTACCGGCTCGGGCCCACCCTGGTGGCGATCGCGGCGAGCTCGCCCTGGCTGCACGGCCGCGATACCGGCTGGAAGTCCGTCCGGCAGCGGGCCTGGAGCGGGCTCGACGCGCGCACGTGCGGCCCGGTGCCGGGCTGCGCTCCGAAGGACGGCCGCGACGAGTCGCTCGATCCCGCCTCAGCCTGGGCCCGGTTCGCGATGCGCGCCCCGGTCACGTTCGTGCGCGCCGGCGACGATGTCCTGGCGGTGGGCTGCTCGGTCCCGTTCTCGCAGTGGGCCAGCGGTGCGGTCAAGCTGGGCAACCGGCCGCCCACGGCCGCGGATCTCGAGACGCACCTGAGCACGCTGTTCCCGCCGGTCCGGCTCCGTGGCTACCTGGAAGTGCGCTACCTGGACATGTCCGCGCCACGGTGGTGGCCGGCGATCGCGGCGGTCACCGCCACCCTGATGGACGACCCGGTCGCGGCCGACCTCGCGACCGAGGCGACCGAGCCGGCGGCGCAGTTGTGGACCGAGGCGGCCAGGGACGGGCTCGCCAACGCCACGCTGGCCACGTCCGCGCGCCGCTGTCTGGCGATCGCCGCCGGCCGTGTTCCGGCCGAGCTCAGGCCGGCCGTGGCCGACCTCGCTGATCTTGTTGAGTCGGGTCGCTGTCCCGGCGACTTGCTGGCCGAGCGCGCGGGCGAGATCGGGCCGCTCGCCGCACTGGGAGAGATGGCATATGCATGATCTTGTCGTCCGCGACCTTGAGCAGGCCAGGAACCGGACGCTGGGGCTGACGGACCTGGACGACCCGACGCTGGTCACGCAGCACGACCCGCTGATGAGCCCGCTGGTGTGGGACCTGGCGCACGTCGGCCAGCAGGAGGAGCTGTGGCTGCTGCGGGCCGGCGACCCGGCCCGGCCCGGAATGCTCCCGCCAGCGGTGGACGCGCTCTACGACGCGTTCAAGCACCCCCGAGCCGAGCGCCCGTCGCTGCCGCTGCTGCCCCCGGTCGAGGCGCGGGCCTACGACCACGAGGTTCGCGGGCGGGTCCTTGACCTGATCGAGCACACTCCGGCCGACGAGCTGTTCACGGCGGGCATGGTCGTTCAGCACGAGGAACAGCACGACGAGACGATGCTGGCCACGCTGCAACTGCGGCAGGGCCCGCCCGTGCTGCTGGGGCGCCGGCCGCTGCCGCCCGGCCGCGATGTGGAGCCGGATCGCGTTTTCGTGGGCGGAGGGCCGTTCACGCTTGGCGTCGACGCGGCCAGTGAGCCGTTCTCGCTCGACAACGAGCGGCCAGCGCACACCGTGGACGTCGGGCCCTTCTGGATCGGCCGGGTCCCGGTCAGTAACCGGCAGTGGCGCGAGTTCATCGGCGACGGCGGGTACCAGCGGCAGGACCTCTGGTCCGCCCGCGGCTGGGCGCACCGGACCGAGGCCGGCCTGGAGCGACCGCTGTTCTGGACGGCCGAGGGCACGAGGCGGCGCTTCGGGGTCGAGGAGGAAATTCCGGCGGCTGAGCCCGTGCAGCACGTCAGCTACTTCGAGGCCGAGGCCTACGCCCGGTGGGCCGGGGGCCGGCTGCCCACCGAGACCGAGTGGGAGAAGGCGTGCGCGTGGGACCCGGCCGCGCGCGCCCGCCGGGCCTGGCCGTGGGGATCGCTGCCGCCCGGACAGGACCTGGCCAACCTGGGCGGCGCGGGCCTGCGGCCGGCGCCGGTCGGGGCGTACCCGGCCAGCGCGTCGGCCTACGGGGCCGAGCAGATGATCGGAGACGTCTGGGAGTGGACGTCGTCGGATTTCGCGCCGTGGCCTGGCTTTACGCCGATGATCTACCGCGACTACAGCGTCCCGTTCTTCGGCGGGGACTACAAGGTGCTGCGCGGCGGCTCCTGGGCCGTCGCCCCGTCGACGATCCGGCCCTCGTTCCGGAACTGGGATTACCCGGTCAGGCGGCAGATCTTCGCGGGCGTGCGACTGGCCTGGGACGCCTGAGTGTGCCGTCACATTGCCTGGCTTGGCCCGCCCCGGCGGCTGAGCGAGCTCCTGCTTGAGCACGAGCACGGGCTGATCGTGCACCTCGTCGACGTGGCCGACGGCGTGGTGACCGTCACCGAACTGGAGGCATGACCGAATGCCGGCACATGACCGCGTCCAGGCTCATCCGGACTCCTATCTGGCCGGGTTGCGTGCGGACGTCCGCGCGGGCCTCACGGCGGAGCCGAAGTCACTGCCGCCGAAGTACTTCTACGACGAGCGCGGCAGCGAGCTGTTCGAGGAGATCACCAGGCTGCCCGAGTACTACCCGACCAGGGCCGAGACCGCGATCCTGCGAGCGCGCGCGGGCGAGATCGCCGAGCTCTCGCGGTGCGAGTCGCTGGTCGAGCTCGGCAGCGGCACCTCGGCCAAGACCGGCCTGCTGCTGCGGGCGCTCCGCGAAAGTGGCACCTTGCGCGAGTTCATGCCGTTCGACGTCGATCCCGCGGTCCTAGCCGACGCGACCGAGGCGCTGACAACGCAGTACCCGGGGCTGCGAATCGTACCGTTCGTCGGAGACTTCGAGCGCGACCTGGGGGAGATTCCCGCGGCGAAGGGCCGCCGCATGATTGCCTTCCTGGGCTCGACCATCGGAAATCTCGAGCCGCCCGCGCGCGCCAGCCTGTACCGGAACGTCGCCGGCGTGCTGGCCGGCGGGGATATGTTCCTGCTCGGCACCGACCTGGTGAAAGACACCGGCCGGCTGCTGCGCGCCTACAACGACTCGGCCGGGGTCACGGCGGAGTTCAACCGCAACGTCCTGAAGGTCATCAACCGGGAGCTGCGGGCCGACTTCGATGTCGAGGAGTTCGAGCACGTCGCGATCTGGGACGCCGAGCGCGAGTGGATGGAGATGCGGCTGCGCTCGGTCGGCGCGCAGGTCGTGACCGTCGGCGACCTCGGCCTGACGGTGTCCTTCGACGCGGGCGAAGAGATGCGGACCGAGGTGTCGGCGAAATTCCGTCCGGCCGGTATCAGAGCCGAGCTAGCCGACGCCGGCTTCCGGACACTGAAGTTCTGGACCGACCCCGACGGCGACTTCGGGCTCACCCTCGCCGAGCTGGCCGGGCCGCAGGACGGCCGTATCCGGCGGGTGCTCCCGCGCTTCGGCGACTTGCGCTGAGCGCGGTTCAGGACTCTTCGCCAGGCTCCTCGTCGACGACGTGGACGGCTGCCTCCTCGCGGACGCTCCGCCGCCATCGATCCCCGAGCCGTACGCGACGCGATCGGATCGTCGTTAGGCCTCTTCCTCGTCCTCGGCGATCAGCCGGCCGGACCGCGGGTCCGAGCCGTCGTCGGCCGCGAGCCGCTGGATGTCAACGGCGGTCGCGTTCTCGTCCCAGTCCTGGTCCGGGACAAGATGATCTCAGCGTCCGGGTGCGGGCTGAAACGCGTGTCCACCTGCCCTTCCAGCACGGTGATCTGCTCGTTCGGCGCGGTGCGTCAGCGCGGCCCGGCTCTCGGTCAGCAGGTCGGGCGACAGCGCGAGCGCGGCGAGGCCGGACGGGATGTTGATGAAGAAGATCCACCGCCAGCCGGGGCGGTCGACGAGCGGGCCGCCGATCAGCCACGCCGTGGTGGCGCCGATACCGCCAAGTGCGCCCCAGATCCCCAGCGCCTTGTTTCCGCTCTGAGCCCTCAGTGAAGGTCGCGGAGATGATCGACAGGGCGGTCGGGGTCATGATCGCCGCGCCGCGCCCCGGACCACGCGGGTCGCCAGCAGTGCCGCCGGCGACCAGGCCAGCCCGCACAGCAGCGACGCGGCCGTGAAGAACACGACACCTGCCATGAGCACGCGTCGGCGCCCGAGCAGGTCAGCTGCCCGCCCTCCGAGCAGCAGCAGGCCGCCGAAGGTGAGCGCGTATGCGGTCAGCACCCATCGCAAGCCCTGCTCAGAAAAGCGCAGCCCGGCCCCGATCGAGGGCAGCGCCACGATCGTGATCATTCCGTCCAGGAGCACCATGAAAAACGCGCCGCACAAGAGCGCGAACGCCCGCCAGCGGCGCGGATCCAGAACGCGGACGTCGCGCGTCCGGCCGATGCGGACGATTCCATCGTCAACCTTCCAGGGTCGTTCCCGGCTGCCGCGGCACGATCCGGTGGGCGCATCGTCCGGGCGGTCGGTGATGCATACACCGCGGCGCCGGGAAACTGGGCGCCCGCGAGCCGCCCAGTTCGCGCCCCGGGCGGTGTATATACCGGGCGGAGGTACGAGGTGGTGCGGGAGGAAGGAGCGCGGGATGGTAACAGGCGATCTGCTCTCACGGGCACGGGCCGGGGATGGGGAGGCGTTCCGGGAGCTGGCCGGGTCCCACCGGCGGGAGCTGCAGGTGCACTGCTACCGGATGCTCGGATCCGCGACCGCCATTCTCGCCGTGACCGACTTCCGATGCTTCGAGAGATGAGGAGTGAGATGTTGATGACCTCTAAGGGCCTTTCCCGAGAGCCTGCGGACCACGGCAATCGGTGGCGGAACCCAGTAGCAGCTGGTGCATTCCGTCCGTGCCTAGTCAGCTAATGGCGGCCTTTAGGCGGATGAACCGCCGCGTCTCACACCTCATCGCGGGTTGGCGCACCGGGCTCTCTCGCCCCGTGCTCATCCTTCAGGCAGGAAACGCCCTCAACTACTTCGGTTACGGACTCATTCTTCCCTTTGAGATCATCTATCTGCACCAGATACGTGGCTTTTCAACGTCGACAGCCGGACTGGTTCTCGCGGCAACGATGGGGACGTCCGCAATCGCCACCCCGCCGACGGGAGCGCTGCTCGACCGGTACTCCGCCAAAGCGATCGTGGTCGCAGGAAGCTTGGCGAGCGCCTTTGGCTATGCCGGCTTCGCCTACGTAGACCGTCCCTGGCAGGCGTTTGCCTGCTCGATTGCCAGCGGAGCCGGGCTCGGCGCGGCAGGAACGGCCAACCGGGTATTGGTCATCACGTTGGTCAAGCCCGAGCAGCGAGCGGCCTCAGTCGCGCTTGGCCGCGTTGCGGGCAACTTCGGTATTGGTTCCGGCGCCACCGTAGCCGGCTTCATCGTCGCATCCGCACAGCGGCTCAGCTCGTTCCAAATTCTCTATTTCTTCGACGCTGTCACCTTCGCCGGGTTCGCGCTGATCGTGCTCGCTGCCGTGCCGATCCCGCGAGCCGGGATCGTCACAGCGACAGACACCAACGGAAACGGCTTTCGCGCGGTCGCTCGAGATCGGCTCTTCCTCATTGTGATCGCAGCCAACATCGTGCTCATCGTCGTCGGCCACGTGTTCTTCTCCAACATCCTGCCGCCATTTGCCAGGACCCACACACCGGTCGGCCCCGGCGCGATCGGGATCATCATTCTCGTCAACACGTCCTTCGTCGTCATCGCGCAGATCCCGGCGGTGCGCGTAGTGGCACGGATGCGACGCACACACGCTTTCGCGGCGGCAAGCGCGCTTTTTGCGGTCAGCCTGCTCGTCGTGTTGCCAGCGACGCTGATCCACTCGGAGCTCGCTGCGACGACTCTCCTCGTCGGCGTTGCCATCGTCTTCGCAATCGGCGAATGCGTACACATTGTCGTTCTCGGGCCGCTGGTCGCGGACATGGCACCAGCCCATCTGCTCGGCCGCTACTTGTCGCTCTACAGCCTGACCTTCAGCATCTCCCTGGCCCTGGGCCCGGCGATTGGAGGCGTGCTCCTGCAGACCTCGCCAGACGCCGTCTGGTGGGGTGGTGCGCTTGCCGCGGTACGGGCCGGAGCGCTCCTGCTTCGACTTGGCGGCCGCATTCCCGACCCGCTCCGCGAAGCACCGTCACGTCTTGCGTCCGCGCCAGACGCTGCGTGAGTCCTTGCCAGGAGAAAGTCATGGGGGTTGCGCCGGACGCGCAGGCCGCTTGCCCTTGCGTTCGTCGGTTGGCGGACCGCAGTGTTGATCGGCGTGCGCTTTGGCTTGCGCGAGGTGGCGGGCCGCGGCGGGGTCACGCGCGAGGACGGCGGCTTCGGCGCGGAGTGCGGCTACCTACTCGGCGCCAATAGGGGGTGCCATGGACGGCTGCCGTCG
>CAVQZV010000004.1:0-536602 GCA_963718765.1 uncultured Actinomycetota bacterium | reverse complement strand
GAGCGGTCCTTAGGCGGCGTGAAGCGGAGCTGACCTGGTCACGTCCCGCGGCACGGTGCGCCGACTGCCTGCGGGCCCTGGGCTGGAGCCCGCTCTGCGAGACAAGATCCGCAGCGCTACCAAGCTCCAGCCGATCGCCCCTCATCGACCCGCCAGCTGACCCGCCGTTCTCCGACTGAGCGCTACACCGAGTCCCCGGATGGAGCGCGTTGCGAGTTCTTGCGGCAAGTACCCAGCACGCGGCAGGCGCTTGCTCTTACGCGGCAGCCAGATCGAATCGGCGCATGCCGATCGCAGAGGCCAGTCCCCCTCCCCGGTGGCTGGCCGGGTGAGAAGAGGCAGCGATCGCGGCGACCGGTCGGGCGCGCTTTCGATGATCGGCCGTGAGTCCGCCGGGCCCGCAACCTCATCGTCGCCGTCTCGGGCCGCGGTCGCTTCGCCCCAGATTTGCGCCGCGGCATCGTTTTCGGCGTCGGCACGGGACACATCAATGAGCACGGCAAGCGAGTCTTTCAGTAATCCGGAGCGCTCGGACCTGAACCGCCCCGGCGAGTCCGGAGACGCAGACGCGCAGGTCGCCTCCTCCGTCCAGCCGCCCTCCCCAGCCGTTGGCGATGACGGTCTGGCGAAGGACCCGCTCCATCAGCCGTCCCATCCCAAGGTCGGCCACAAGCGACAACGTCGCCACCAGCTCGGAGAGAGTCACTTGCGTCGGGGAATGCGAAGCCACCAGCCCATTCTCCGCCTCTGAGCCAAACAGCGACAGTCAAGTCCGGGATCATGCTCTTCGATCACGATGCGGGCGGCAGCGCCAGCGCAGACGCCCCGATGCCCAACCTCAGGCGGCTGCTTCAATTACCATCCACGCGACCGGGTCGTCCGGGAAACCTGGCGGATGCCGCCGCTGAACCTGCGGTGTCCGGCCATGTCCGCCGGCCGCTCGTTCGGCCTGCCGATCACGTCCTCGCGGATGGGCAGCGGCGTGATGCCCTGCGCCGCGCCCATGACATGCTGGGCTTCGGGTGGGCCACGGTGCTGGGACGAGCTCGGGCCCGGTCAAGCGCAACCGGTCTAGGGCGGCGATACAGACGGCGGTGGCGCGGAGCACTCAGGCGCCGGTGCCGTCGTGCCGGTTTGTGATCGCCAGGTCGGGCTGCTGCATCCCGACTTGCCGGCAGATTCTGGGGCCTGCCAATCGCGACGTACCGTTAACAGTCATGACGGCGCTTCGCGTCCCCAGGCCGATCCCGGAACGGATCGTGGTGGTCGGCTGCGCTGGCAGCGGAAAGACGACGCTGGCGCGCGAACTTGCGGACCGACTGGCCGCCCGGCACATCGAACGCGACGCACTCGGCGATGACGAGGTTCCCGGCTTCGCTGCACTGGTCGCCGCCGCCGTCGAGGACGCCTGCCGGCGCTGGGTGTTCGACGGCGCGCCCTACAACGCTGAGGCGCTGGTCTATCCGCACGCCGACACCCTCGTTGCCTTGGACTATCCGCGCCGGGTCGTATGGCGGCGCGTTGTAGCTCGTTCTCTCCGACTCTGGCTTACTGGTCGGGGCGACGGGGCGCACACCTCCTCCACGCCGCCCTGGAGGTGGTGGGCGCCTACCCACCCGGTGCGCTGGGCTGCGAAGACGCACGCCGCGCGGCACGCAGAGATTGCCTTGCTCCTTGCGCGGCCAGAGGTTGCCCACATTCATCGAGTCTGCTTCACCTCTCCACGCCAGGCAGCGACATGGCTCACCGGCCTTCACCGCTGACCAAAATGGGAACGTGACCTTTCGCGACGGGCGTCCGCTGTGACTGATATGAAGCGGCCTCGTCAAGGCTTTGCAGCTCCTGTACATGGCTGGTGATGTTTTCTGGCTTTACTGATCCTGTATCTGGGCCGGTGGCCGCGGCATGCGTGTGCTGAGCCCTGGTAGCTGCGCGGTGCGCAAAGCCGGCTGGTCCGGCTTAAAGGGCGCGGAGCGCTCGCGGAGCCGACACCGAAGGCGCCCTTGAGGCGGTGTGGCCGGCCGGCGATTATGGCGGCGGCCAGGGCTTAGGCGCGGTGCCGGAGACGGGGCCGGGCGGCGGGCGCGGCGGGTCGGGGTGGCTCAGGCCGGGGCGGCGTCGTGGCCATGACCACTGCCACTCTTGCCACTCTCATATGTGCGTGTCGGGATCGCAGACAGCTGATTCGCAGGATGGTGCCCCTGACTAGTTAAGAGAATCACGTTCACGTTCATAGGCGCGCGGGATCGTTCCTGCGGCGGCGAGCCGCCCGGCAGGCCCCGGCTGGAGCGCGCCGGGCGGCTGGCCCGGGCTGGTGGGTCCGGCCGCGAGCAGGAAGCGAGAATCGACGGGACCAGTCGACTCATCGCCTCGACGCGTTTCCAGGGAACGGGGTCAGCGACGTGGTCGAGGTCGACCAGATGTGACTCGATCTCCAGGCCGATCGCGCCGATCACAGACTCGGCCAGCGCCGCGTCGCGACACTGTGAATAGGCGGCAGCGACGGTAAGAGGTTCGGCCCGATCGACGGGATCCTGCCTGAAAGCGTTGATCACGGCCATAAATGACCCCTCCAGGTAGGACTAGGCGGTATACGGCGTCTCAGCCGTCGTCGCCCTCCCGGCTCGCGAGCCGGTGCGGGCCGTCGGCCAGCAGCCGCCGCAGTTCCTCCCAGGCCCGCATCCCCTCGCGCAGCCTGCGGATGCGGAAGAACTCGTTCGGCGCGTGCAGCCTCTCCATGGCCCGGTGCTGGCTATCGGCTCGGGAGCGATCGCGGTAGCCCGAACCACGGCAGCACGCTGTTGTCGAAGCGGGTCATGGCGCAGATCCGGTCGCCGGCAAGGGTGAGCACGTAGAAGCCGGTCGCGTGGCGGATTCCGGCCGGGACGCGCAGGTATGCCCCGAACGCGGGCTGGCCGTTGGCTCGGGTCGGCACGAGGTCGAACCTGCGGCCCGCGCCGAACTGGCGGGCCCAGTAGCGGGCCACGAGGTCACGGCCCTCGTATCCGAATGGCTCCGGAGGCATCGCGATGAAGACGTCGTCGGTCAGCAGGGCCACCAGCGCGTCGAGGTCGGCCGACTCCCACGCGCGGGCGAACTTGGCCACGATCGCGTCCTCGGCGGGCGAGCCTGCGGCGGGCGGCGGCTGGTGGCCGGCGGCCGGCTGCTGCGGCGCTGCAGGCTAGCGCGGGCTCGTTTGAGGGCGCTGTTGACCGATTCGACGGTCACCTCCAGCATGCCGGCCACCTCGCTGGCGTGGAATCCGAGGACGTCGCGCAAGATGAGGACGGCGACCTGGCGCGGCGGAAGCAGCTGCAGGGCGGTCACGAAGGCCAGCGAGATGGCTTCGGTCTGCTCGTAGCGGGCCTCCGGCCCGGGCGGCCGGTCGACGGCGCCCTCGAGGAGGGCGTCAGGAAACGGCTGCAGCCAGACGGGCTCGTCGCGCGGCGTCGGCACGGGCGCTTCGAACTGCGACATGTCCCACTCCCTGGCCGGGCGCCGGCTCGCTGCGCGGCGCGCGTTGAGGCACCGGTTGGTGGCGATCTTGTACAGCCAGGTGCGCAGCGACGCGCGTTCCTCAGTGAACCCGCCGATGCCTTGCCAGGCGGCCAGCATCGTCTCCTGGACGGCGTCCTCGGCGTCGGCGAAGGATCCGAGCATCCGGTAGCAGTGCACCTGCAGCTCCCGCCGGTGGGACTCGGCCAGCTCCCGGAACGCCTCGCCATCCCCGGCCCGCGCCCGTGAGAGCAGATCGGCTGTCACCATCCTGCGCTCCTTCCTTCCGCACCACGTCGTACCTCCGCCCGGTATATACACCGCCCGGCGGCGCGAACTGGGCGGCTCGCGGGCGCCCAGTTTCCCGGTGCCGCGGTGTATGCACTACCGACCGCCCGGACGATCCGCCCGCCGGATCGTGCCGCAGCAGCTGGAAACGACCCTGGAGGTTGACGATGGAATCGTCCGCATCGGCCGGGCGCGTGGCGTTCGCCGTTCTCGATCGCCGCCGCCGCGGGCGCTGATGAACGTGCGAGTCTCAGGCATGCACGGGAAAGCAGCCAACCGCAGGAAGCAAGTGAGCAGGACGCTCGCTCGTGTGTTCGCCGGCTGGCGGACGGGCCTGCCGGGGCCTGTCATCGTTCTTCAGGCTGGGACCGCGGTCAACTACTTCGGCACTGGACTGATCCTTCCCTTCGAGATCATCTACCTGCACCAGGCCCGCGGCTTCCCGACGGCGACTGCGGGGCTGGTGCTGGCGGCGGTCATGGGCACGGCGGCGGTCGTAACGCCCCTTTCGGGTGCGCTGCTCGATCGTTTCCGCGCGAAGCCGATCCTGATCACCGGCAATCTCGCGAGCGCACTGGGCTACGCGGGCTTCGCATTCGTCGACCGTCCCTGGCAAGCCTTCGTCTGCTCGGCCGTCGGCGGCGCCGGGTTCGGAGTCGCGAACACCGCGAACCAGGTTCTGAGCCTGACCCTGGTCTCAGCGGAGCAGCGCGCCTCCTCGATCGCGCTCCGCCGAGTCGCAGGCAACTTCGGTCTCGGCAGCGGCGCGACGGTTGCGGGCTTCATCGTCGCTTCCGCCAATGACCTCCGCGCGTTCCAGGCGCTCTACCTCTTCGACGGCGTCACCTTCGCTGTCTTCGCGCTGGTTGTGCTCGTGGGGATCCCGAATCCTCGCCTTGCGAATGCTGCGTCGGCGAGCGACAGGGGAACAGGCTTCCGAGCAGTTGCTCACGATCGGCTCTTCCTCATCCTGATCGCCGCCAACATCGTGCTCGTGATGACCGGCGGCGCGCTCTTTTCCAACATCCTCGCGCCGTTTGCGAAGGCGCACACGCCTGTCGGGCCGGGCGAGATCGGCGTCGTCTTCTTCATCAACACCTTCTTCATCGTCGTCGCGCAGATTCCAGCCACACGGGTCGTCAAGCGGATGCGCCGCACACACGCTCTTGCCGCGACCAGCGCGCTATTTGCACATCGGCCTGCTCGCGGTCCTGCTCGCAACGCTAACGAGCTCGACGCTCACCGCTACCACCGTCTTGGCTGGGGTCGCGATCGTGATCGCGATCGGTGAGTGCGCGCAGTTCATCGTGCTCGGCCCAATCGTCGCCGACCTCGCACCGCCGCATCTGCTCGGCCGCTACATGTCGCTCTACGGCCTCAGCTTCACGGCAGGCGTGGCCCTCGGCCCCGCGGTCGGCGGCGCGCTGCTCGCAACGTCACCCGACGCCGTCTGGTGGGGCGGCGCCTTGGCGGCAGCACTGATCGGAGCCGGCTTGCTGCGACTCGGCGACCGGATACCCGACCCGCTCTTGCAGGCGCAATGCCCTCCGCCGCAAGCCGTCAGCGCGGCCGATATGGACTCCGCCTGCCACAGCCAGATGAATAGTACGGAATAGCACCCGGCTGAAGCTTCTGGCGCGCAGCCCGGGGTCAATCCATCGTCAGGCCCGCGGCCACCTCAGGGGAACACATCATCATGGACCACCAAATGTTGCAGCACCGGTTCGCAGCCCTCACCACAGCCCACGTGGCCGACGCCTGTATACGCGCCCGAGTCCCAGTGCGTTGCGCTTCTGCGCTCTTGCGTGCCGTGGTGCCTGGCAGCCGCCTGGCCGGTCGTGTCTGTCCCGCCAGGCATGCCGGCAGCGTCGATGCCTTCCTGGAGGCATTCGAAACGGCAGCACCGGGCGACGTGCTGGTAGTCGACAACGGCGGGCGCCTGGATGAAGCATGCGTCGGTGACCTGGTGGCTCTGGAGGCCCAGGCAGCCGGTATGGAAGGCATGGTGATCTGGGGACTGCATCGCGACACCGCTGACATACGGGCGATCGGGCTGCCGGTCTTCAGCCTGGGAGCTATCCCCACTGGCCCTCTCCGGCTCGACGCCCGCGCGCATGACGCGCTGGAGTCCGCCGTCGTCGGAGACTGGGCAGTGAGCCGCGAGGATCTGGTCCTCGGCGACGATGACGGCGTCCTCTTCCTACCCAGCCCGCAGGCCGAGGAGATCTTCACGCTGGCCGAGACGATCAGCGATACCGAGCGGCAGCAGGCCGAACAGATCCGGGCAGGTGTCTCACTGCGCAGCCAGGTACAGTTCCGCGCCTACCTTGCGAAGCGCGAGAAAATGCCCTCCCTGAGCTTTCGCGAGCATCTGCGCACGGTGGGCGGGGCCATAGAGGAATAACCTCTTCTTCAGGCCGGCCGATTCGGCAGTTCAGCCACTCGCATGCCGCTGCGCGTCATCGGCGGCGCGGGTACATCGCAGGTCGATGCAAGGTACACCGCCGGTGCATAGCAGGCCGGCAGCCTGCCCGCGCGGCGGCCCACGCCAGCGGCGCGGGCCGCCGCCGGTGGTCTTCCGCCGATGCCATCAGGCTGTGGCTCAGGCACGAACGGGCCAAGATCGTCGCCTGGCGTGTTTGCTCGTTGTTTGCTCGTATGCCGCGGTACCGGCCGGCACAATCTGACACCATGCGGCACCGGAATCGGCGGAGTCGCGTACAGCACGGCACTAACCGGAATGGAGAGCACCGATCTGATAGCAGAGCAGCGGACTCTTAATCCGCGGGTTCGGGGTTCAAGTCCCTGGCGGCGCACCCGTTCTGACCTGGTGCTT
Source organism: uncultured Actinomycetota bacterium (assembly GCA_963718765.1). Classification (GTDB taxonomy): domain Bacteria; phylum Actinomycetota; class Actinomycetes; order Streptosporangiales; family Streptosporangiaceae; genus JAJYUU01. Next base: position 529,983 of record CAVQZV010000004.1, on the reverse strand, counting down.
TTGCCTTCCCATTACGTTAGCTGCCCGCCTCTGGTTGCAATTGTGGTTGCAGTTCGCCCGCATCCGGCCACAGCGCCTTGCCAATGAGTCCGGCCGCTTCGCGGGTGAGCGGGTCCGTCGGATCGGTGTAAATCCGCGTCGTGGTGACCTGGGCATGGCCGAGAATGCGCCGATGCGCAGTGACCTGCCGGGGACTGGCACGGACGTCAGGCGAACCGGTCATGCATCTCGCAGGTGCGCAAGGTCGCCGAGATTGCGGAGGTGGTCGCGGTGATGGTGCCGGTAGTCATCGAGGTCATTGCTGGTCTCGTCGTGCTCTGGCTGCCTGTCCGGATGCGGCAGGGGTGTAGGTCACCGGCACGGTAGTGACAAACTGCGGGCGTGGAGTTCTTCTGCTACCACCGTGACCGGCCGGGCTCTGTGACGTTGCGCCACGAGTTGCTGGAGGAGCACTGGTCCTACATGGACCGGTACGCGGCCGAGATGATCGCCCGCGGCCCGACCCTGGCCGGCGACGGTGACACGCCCACCGGCAGCGTGCACATCGTCGACCTGCCCGATCCCGCCGCCGCCCGCGCGTTCGCCTTCGACGAACCCGGCTACCAGGCCGGCGTGTACCGGGACGTGCTGCTGCGCCGGTGGCGCAACCTGCTAGGGCGCACCATGTGGGACTGCCCCGGCGGCCGGACCGGAGGTAACCGGTACCTGGTGCTCGGCCTCGGCGCGGGGCCGGCCGCCGACCTCGCCGTGCCGCCCGGCCGGGACGAGCTGATTGCGTACGGGCCGCTGCTCTCCGACAACGGCGCCAGCTGGCTGGGTACGGCAGTGCTGGTCCGGGCGCGGGATCCACACGCCGCACGCACTGTACTGACCCCGGACAAGTACGGCGGCATCGAGGTGCACAACTGGCAATTCGGCGGGCGACCGTCATGATCGCATGAAGATCCGCTCTGGCCGGTGGCGCGGGACCGGGCTCGCACGGCCAGGTGCCGGACATGCAGGGGCGGCTCCGCGTCGAGGCCCATCTTCGGTCGGTAACGGCGTGACCAGGACCTGGTACTGGCGCGGTCTCACTCCGGGACGTCGGCCGGAGCGACGCAGCAATCGGGCAGCGGCACGGCTGCAGGAGGCACACGGACGTCAGCTGGCGAGGGTGAGGAACAGGGCGATGGTCGTGCCGTACAGGACGTGCGCGATAAGGCTGACGACGGGGGTCTGCACCCCGTAGTTGCGGAGCATGAACCCGGGCGGCTCCAGCAGTGCCACTGTCCCAGCATCGCTGAGCGGTGTTCCCATCCGCGGGTGAACCACCGGCAGCAGGACGTTGACCAGGAAGGTGCCGACGAACAGGCTCTGGCCGATCCCGAACAGCGCGCCTAGCCACCAGTCGTGCCGGCCGACCGCGGCGAACAGCGCGTAGTAGCCCAGGGCGAACAGCAGCCCGAAACCGAAGTGGGCCGCGTAGCCGATCGCCTTCGCCCGTGCCCGGTCCGCGGTAACGGCGGTGCCGAGGAGGAACGGCAGGTCCATCCGGGTGAGGTTGAGCTCGGTCGCGGTGCGCAGGACCGTGGTGAGGACCAGGGTGCCTGCGAAGCCCCCGGCAAGCGCCGCCCAGATGCTCATCGGCGGCTCTCCTCGGCGATGGCGGTGACCGCGCTGATCAGGGACAGGTGGCTCAGTCCCTGCGGGAAGTTCCCGAGGAAGGCATCGGTGGCCGGGTCGATCTCCTCTGCGTAGAGGCCAACGTCGTTGGCAAGGTCCGCGAGTTCATTTACAAGGGCGGTGGCGTCCTCGATCCGGCCGGTGCGGGCCAGCGCCTCGGCAAGCCAGAACGAGCAGCTCACGAAGGCGCCCTCGCGGCCGGCGAGTCCGTCCTCGCCGGTGTAGCGGTAGAGGAACGGCCCGTGCCCGAGGTCACGGCGGACGGCATCGACCGTGCTGCGCCATCGCGGCGAGCGCCGGTCGCCGTAGCCGGACAGCAGGCCCAGCAGAACGCTCGCGTCCAGTTCGTCAGATCCAGCGAACCGCGCGTAACTCCGCTGCCTGGCGGAAAAACAGCGCCGCTCGACGAAGTCCCGGATCGCCGCAGCCTCCGCGCGCCACTGCGGGCGGTGCCGACCGGGAATCAGGCCACGCTCGGCCAGTGCGGCCGCCCGGTCGAGCGCGACCCAGCACATCATCTTGGAGTGGGCGAAGTGCTCGAGCTTGCCGCGGACCTCCCAGATGCCGGCATCCGGCTCGTGCCACAGCCGGCAGACCAGGTCAGCGATCTCCGCGAGCCGACGGCCAATGTCGGCGTCCACGCTCTCGCCCGCCTCAGCGTACAGCCACGCCGACTGCAGCACCTCCCCGTAGGTGTCCAGCTGCAACTGGCCGGCGGCGCCGTTGCCGACCCGGACCGGACGGGAATTCCGGTAGCCGTCCAGCGGCACGGTGTGTTCGGCAGCGCGCGCTCCGCCGTCGAGCCGGTACAGCGGCTGCAGCCGCGGATGGGTGAGCTGCGAGGCCTGCACCAGCCACCAGAAATACGCCCGCGCCTCCGGCGCGCAGCCAAGCCGGAACAGGGCGCTGAGAGTGAAGGCCGCGTCGCGGACCCAGCAGAGCCGGTAGTCCCAGTTCCGCTCCCCGCCGATCTCCTCAGGCAGTGATGTCGTCGCGGCGGCCGCCACCGCGCCGGACGGGGCGTGCACGAGCAGCTTGAGGGCAAGAGCGCTGCGGGTCACCGCCTCCTGCCAGGGCCCGTCATAGGCGCGACGCGCCGGCCCACGCCTGCCAGGTTGCGACCGTCTGGGCGAACCGCTCGTCACATTCCCCGCGGGCCGGGAACACCAGCGGCTCCTGGTGCGCCGCGCACAGCGCCAGCAGCCCCCGCAATTCCGGCGTCGTCTCGAAGCTTCCGGCTATCGCGTCACCCTGCACCTCGGGGGTTCCCGCCTGAAACGAGCAGACAGCCAGCGCATCACTGCCGGAGGTGGCCACCGGCACACCGGAACGCCAGGCCAGCCGGGTCGCCGCGGCCCCGTACCCGAACTGCGGCTGCACGCTCCAGGCCATCGGCACCCGGCCAGCCACGCCCTCCACGCGGCGCTGCAGCTCGCGGAACGGCCCGAGGGCATGGCCCTGCACGGTCATGGCGTCCAGGACCCGCACCACCCCGCCGGAGGTAGAGAAGGTCGTCTCCAGCACGTTCGTCGCCGGCACATACCGCCGGGCCACCCGGAACGGGACGGCCGGCGCCAGCGCGAAACAGCCGCCTCGCCCCGCGTCGAGCAGGGCACCGAACACGCTCGGCGAGTCCAGGTCCGGCAGCGCCAGCCAGTCGATCGCCCCGTCATCGGCGACCAGCGCCACCGTCCGGCCAGCACCGATAGCGGCGTAGGACCGCAGCGGCGCGTAACCACCGCATCGCCGGGATACCTCCCTGGCGGGAGCGTGCGCGGTGGCCATGGAACCATCCAAGCGGAAGCCGGTGCCCGGAACCCAGCCGCGCCGGCGCCGACGCCGCAGTCACCGCGCGGTGTCGGCCCGTCATCTATGCCCGCCCGCGGCCAGGCGATGCCTGCCGCGACCGCAAACGGCCCAAAGCCCGAATTGCTAGCATCGCGCCTGTCCGAGGATCTCGGGGAACGCGAAGTGAGGCAGCGTACTCGACCGGCACGACCCGGCGGGGCGGAGGTCGCCCCCAGGCGGCCGGGAACGGGCTGGATGTCCTCGCCCTCGCGCAGCGTCTCGCCGGCGGAGACTGCCCTGCCGGGGTTATGCAACCGTCCAAAAGCCATGGCGCGCCTCCAGCGTCCAGGCCGCGAGCGCCGGCCAGCACAGCCGAGGGAATCCGCTATGGAGCCGGACCGGGCGATGCTGACCAGCCGGGTGGCGAAGGTGCGGAGCACTGGGACCACGCGCAGCCCGCGGTTCGCCCGCAACACCGCGGCGCCAACCTACTGCGGGCAGCGGAGTGGCGAACGTACGCTCCACGGAGGTCGGCGCACAGATCCCGGGACGCTGCCCGCGCCGCGGGCTGACATTCCGACCAGCTCGTCCCGACAGACGCCAGTGCATGCTCGCGGCCATCCGGCCCGGATCCAGGTGGACCTCCTGATGGAGGTCATCTACCCGTACCCGACGTTCACGCGCGGCTCTCGGCGCTCAGCCGGCTCGGCTGACACGGGATCCGCCGCGGGAGGGTCGCCGCGCCCAGCCGGGGAACGGCCGCGCTGTCGCTCGGTCACGGCTGCTGGCAGTGCGGGCAGAAATTCGTTCCGCGGCCCCCGAGTTTCGTGCGGATGATGATGGTGCCGCACACCGGGCAGGGCTGGCCCTGCCGCCGGAATACCTCCGCGTGATCGAGATAACCGGCCCAGCCGCGGAAGTCGTTGATATAGCCGGCGAAGCTGGTGCCGCCAGTCGCGATCGCCCCGCGCAGGATGGACTGGATCGCGGCATGCAGGCGGCGCATCTCGCGCTGGCTCAGGTCGCCTGCCCGCCGGGCGGGATGGATGCGCGCGTGATGCAGGCACTCGTCGGCGTAGACGTTGCCGATGCCGGCGACAACAGCCTGGTTGAGCAGCACGGCCTTAACAGGTGCCCGCGCGTGGCGGGTCAGTCCCTCCCGCAGGACAGCTACCGTGAAGGCGCCAGTCAGCGGCTCTGGCCCGAGGCTGCGCAGAAACGGGTCGTCCGCGCATGGCCGGGCACTGGCCACGCGTATCCAGCCGAACCGCCGCGAGTCGTTGTAGTAGAGGATGGCCGCGTCGTCGAGCCGCAGAATGACGCGGGTCGTCGGCCCGGGCATTGGCTGCAGCAGGCTCGGGGTTGGATGCCCGCCGGCCAGCACGGTCACCCCGGCGACGGTTACCACCAGCTGCCCGGTCATCCTCGGGTGTATCAGCAGGCTGCCGGAGTCCTGCAGGAACAGGATGAGGACCTTGCCCCGGCGGGCAACCCGGTCGATCCGGTGACCCGCGACCTCGTGGTCGATCACCGCTTGCGGCGCGGCGAAGATCCTGCCGTCCAGGACATCGACCGAGACGACGGCGCGGCCGGTGATGGCCGTGCCCAGGTACCGGCGGAGCGTCTCGACCTCGGGTAGCTCCGGCACCGATCAGTGCCGGGCCAGCTGGCGGGCTGTCACGGCCCTGTCATCCATCATCCGAGCCCGCCCCAGCGGCGGGCATCATCGCGAGACACGGACCTCGATCTGCCCGTCCCGGATCTGCGCCTCGTAACGAGGCTGAGGCGTGCTAGCCGGACCACGCACGATGCCGCCGTCGGCGAACCGGAAGACGCTGCCGTGCCACGGGCAGGTAACGCAGCCGTCGCCGAGTGTGCCCTCCTCCAGCGGGCCGCCCATGTGGCTGCAGGTGCTCGCCAGGGCGCACAGCCGTCCCGCCGTGCGGTACACCAGGACCGGGATGCCGGCGGCATCGACCTTGCGGTGCTCCCCGTCGGCCAGGTCGGCGTCGGGCAGCACCGGTGTCCACTCCTGCGGGCCGTCCTGCCAGGCGGTGCGGTTGACGTTCACGCCATGGACGAAGCTCAGGTGACCGCCGAGATAGCCGCCGGCCAGCAGCACTCCGAGCCCGGCCAGGCCCAGTGCCCTGCCGGAGCGGCGGCTGCCCCGGGCCCGCGCCGCGGCGGACGCCGCGTACAGGCTCAGCGCCGTGGTCATCGCCATGGCATGGACCAGCCCGGCCCGGGTTTCCCGGCCTTCGGTGTCGGACCAGTCGTTCAGCCCCGACGCCGCCGTGGGCACCGCGGCCGCCACGCCGACCTTCACCAGCAAGTCGGCGGCGGGCCCGGCGGCGGGCCCGCCGACGGCGTCCAGCACCGCCGACATTCCCCACGCGCCGATCGGCAGGTCGGTCAGCATCGGGTGCAGGGGATGCCCCACGTAGGTGCCGCTGAGCAGGTTGCGGACGGCCCGCGGTCGCACCGCGGGGCTGACCACCCTGATCAGTGGCCTGGCCAGCCGGTCCAGCGCCTCGATCCGCTCCACCCGCCTGACCAGGTCATGCAGCATGCTCACCGCGGCCTCCTCGCTACCGGCTGGCGGACAGGCTTCGCAGGGTCGAGGCCAGCCGTTCGCCGAGCTGGTCCCAGCTGGCGTCGAACTTGGCCACGCCGTCGTCTTCGAGGGCCTGGACGACGTCGTCGTAGTCGATGCCGAGCCTCGCGCAGCTGGCCGAGCACCTCCCGCGACTGGTCGTAGTGGCCGTGTACCGAGTCGGCAGGCACCTGCCCGTGGTCGGCGACCAGCCGCATGGTCGCCTCGGGCATGGTGTTGACCACGCCGGGGGCGACCAGGTCGGTCACGTAGCGGGTGTCGGGGTAGGCCGGGTCCTTGACCGACGTGGAGGCCCAGCAGCGGCCGCTGCGGCCGGGCTCCGGCCGCCTGCAGGGCCTGCCACCGCGGCGAGGAGAGCACCTGCTCGTAATGCTGGTAGGCCAGCCGCGCGTTCGCGATGGCGGCCTGGCCGCGCAGCGCCGCTGCTGCCGGTGTCCCGATCTTGTCCAGCCTCGCGTCGACCTCAGTGTCCACCCGGGATACGAAGAACGAGGCCACGGACGCGATCGCGGACAGGTCGTGGCCTGCGTTCCTGGCCTGTTCCATCCCGTCGAGGAACGCATCCATGACCCGGTCGTAGCGAGCCAGCGAGAAGATCAGCGTGACGTTGATGCTGATCGCCTCGGCCAGGCAGGCGGCGATCGCCGGCAGGCCCTGCCGGGCCGCCGGGATCTTGATGAACAGGTTGGGCCGGTCCACCGCCCACCACAGTGCCCGCGCCTCGGCGATGGTGGCCCCGGTGTCGTGCGCGAGCCGCGGGTCGACCTCGATCGACACCCGCCCGTCCACGCCTCCTGTCGCGTCGTAGACCGGGCGGAGGACATCGCACGCCCAGCGCACGTCGAAGGTGGTCAGCGCCCGAAGCGCCTCGCCCGACGCCGACGCCGCGGGCTGCCAGGTCACGCAGCTGCGCCTCGTACGCGCCGCGCTCAGCGATCGCCCTGGCGAAGATTGTCGGGTTCGTCGTTACCCCGGCGACGTGGTCGCGCGCCACCAGGTCAGCCAGGCTGCCCGAGGTCAGCCGGTCGCGGCTCAGGTCGTCCAGCCAGATCGACACGCCCGCCTGGGTCAGCGCCGCCAGTGGGTCGGTCACGCCAGACTCCTTCCCCGCCTGTCGCCGGCAGCACGGTCAGGCCAGGCATGCCCGGCAAACTGGCGGCACCGTCCCGATGCGGTCACCCGGACCTTGCACCTTCCCGTTCAGGCCCGCTCGACGGGCGCCTCCGGGACCTCTCCACGAACCTTTACCCCCGGTGAGCGCCCGGCGAACTGTCTCGGCGCTCGGAAACAGCTCCTCAGGGCCGGCATAACGAGCCTCGCACGGGGGCATGCGCGAGCCGGCTGGGGCTGTTCCCGTGGTACGCGGCCGGCCAGTCCCCGCACCGCTCCTGCGCCCACGCTGCGTCGGTCTGGAGCGGGCACCGGCGCATCGTCTCGAGGCAGGCAACGACATCGCGGTCCTCGGCACCGTTCAGGGGCACGGGGCTGGCCGGCAAGCATCACCCTGCGGGGCGGTTGCGTTCCCGTCGGTCAGCGAACGGTAAGGCGGCCTGGTAGTGCTCCGGGCCATGGCCAGCGGCCCGCAGGCTTTCCGGGGTGTTTTCGCCCGCGGCGCGGCCGTCCTGGTGACGCCAGCTGACGCCACTGCCCTCCCTGAGCGGCCATGCTCGCCGCCGGGCCCGATCCGGCCCGGCGCCTGGGGCTGGCGCGGCCGGGCCGATGGCGCGCCGCCGCGTTCAAGCTGGCCCGCAGCTACAGACCATGATGACGGCCGGGCCGCCGGCCGCCCGCGGAGGCCAGGGTTACCCTGGCCATGATGGGAGCCTTCGGCGCGGGGAGGCAGGCAATGGCGGGCAGGAAGGTCCGGGTACGGCGGGTATACGAGGAGCCGGAGCGCAGTGACGGCGCCCGGGTGCTGGTCGACCACATCTGGCCCCGAGGACTGACCAAGGCCAAGGCGGCCCTCGATGAATGGTGCAAGGACGTCGCGCCGTCCGGCGAGCTGCGCAAGTGGTACAGCCACGACCCGGACCGGTTCGCCGACTTCGGCCGCCGCTACCAGGCGGAGCTGGAAGACCCCCAGCGGGCCGAAGCACTGGCACACCTGCGCGACCTCGCAAAAGCCCGCCAGCTGACGTTGCTCACCGCGACCAGGCAACCCGAGATCAGCGAAGCCGCCGTGCTCGCCGAACTGCTGCACAGCTGAAACTGGACGCCGGCGGTCTCCCGACACCGGCAGAACGCGGCCCGGCCGCCATGCCGGGGCCGCTGACTCACCGCCGGTGAACCTGGCCGCATTTCATGCCGCCGCCGCCCGCCCCGCCAGGTCCGGCACGGCTGCCGCTGGTACTCCCCCGCACCCATGCGGGGCTCGCGAGTGCCGCCTGGCCATGGAGCCGCCTGCTCATGCCGTGAATGAGCGCAGACACGCGGAGCAGAAATAAGGCCAGGATGCCAGGACGGGAGCGCTGGCTGCGGCGAGCCAGGCCCGCGCCCCGGCCCGGCCGGACGACCTGTCGGTGCGTCCGCGGAGGTCCCGCCCCGCGCTCCGGGTGCTCACGGCCCTCGACGTGAGCCGGACCTGCAACAAGCTGGTAGGCGATCCGGCTGGCGGCAATGGACGGGCCGTGCCGCCGAGTCGGCCACGGCCCTTCCCGGACCCGCCAGCCCGATCGGCAGAGCCTGGCACTGTGGCGACTCACCGGCCCGCCCGGGCCGGTCATCAAGATCCCGGCAGCCCGCGGGCATCCCCGGCGGTGGCACGGCCCGCCCGCACCGCGAGCCGGTCTTCGCTGTCCGCCACCGGGCACGGCTGCGCCGCGCCCGAGACACCCGCATCGCCAGACCGCCGGCCACAGCCAGGCGTTGCTACGGCACGACGGTCACCGGCCAGCGGGCCGCCTTCACCAGCCGTCCCGCGAGCGAGCCCACAAACCGGTGACCGGCCCGCTCCGAGGCGCCGACAACGAGTGCGTCGGCCCGCACTTCCTGCGCCACTCTCCGCAGCTCGGTGAAGGGATCTCCGTGGACTACCAGGAATTCGGTGTCGATGCCGCGCTCCGCCGCGAGCCGCTCCACCTGCTCGCGCAGGCCTGCGCCGATCTCCTCGCTCATGTCCTCCGCCGCCATCGCCGCGATGGCATCCGCGCTCATCGTGGCCAGGGCGCCGGGCGACACGACATAGACCACTGTCACCCGGGAGTGCTGGCGGCGTGCCAGGCCGTTGGCGTAGGAGGCGGCGCGCCACGATGTGCGGGAGCCATCCAGTCCGACGACGATCATCTTCGGACCGTCGGTACCGAGCTCAAAGTCGTCTTGACCGCTCACCCGCTCAGTATCCGCGCCCTGTCAGGCGACCGCACGCAGCGGCCGCCGCGCCGCGGGCGGTCCGGGCAACACCGCGACGGGTACCAGTTCTGCAATGCCCAGCGGGAAAGCGACCGCCGCCCGGTGTTACCTTTGTGCCGGTCAGGCTCAGGCGCGGGGGCGCCGGCTGACCGTCGTCGTCGGCGACTCGCACCTCTGACGGGGAATGCGCGATTCCGTTTCCCGGCCCAGGCGGTGAGTCATCCGGCAATGGCCGTCGGGGATGCGATGCGGCCAAGCGGCCAAGCGGCAAAGCGCAGCGGGGAGCGGGGGGCATCAGGTGACCACCTATGAGCGGCCGGCACAGCCGGGCCAGATGGCAGCGCCGGGCGTTTACCGGAAGGGGTCGATCCTGGCGGACTGGCTGTCGACCACCGACCATAAGGTGATCGGGCACCTGTACCTGATCACGTCGTTCTTCTTCTTCCTGTGCGCCGGGATCATGGCCATGATCATGCGGGCGCAGCTGATGGGGCCCAACAACTCGATCGTGTCCGATCAGCAGTACAACGAGCTGTTCACGATGCACGGCGCGATCATGCTGCTGCTGTTCGCCACGCCGCTGTTCGTCGGGCTCGCCAACGAGATCATGCCGCTGCAGATCGGCGCCCCGGACGTGGCGTTCCCGCGGCTGAACCTGCTGTCGTACTACATGTTCGCCCTCGGCGGCCTGATCCTGCTGGCCACCTTCCTCACCCCGGGCGGCGCTCCCGCGTTCGGCTGGTATGCGTACGCGCCGCTGACCAGCGCGCAGTACTCGCCCGGCGTGGGCGGCGACATGTGGATCATGGGCCTGGTCCTGTCCGGTCTTGGCACCATCCTGAGCGGTGTCAACTTCGTCACCACGATCGTGTGCATGCGCGCGCCGGGCATGACGATGTTCCGGATGCCGATCTTCACCTGGAACATCCTGCTCACCTCCATCATGGTGCTGATCGCGTTCCCGGTCCTGGCCGCCGCGCTGCTGGTACTGGAGATCGACCGCAAGCTCGGCGCCCAGGTGTTCGCCGCCAGCAGCGGCGGCGCGATCCTGTGGCAGCACCTGTTCTGGTTCTTCGGCCACCCCGAGGTCTACATCGTGGCCATCCCGTTCTTCGGCATCGCCACCGAGATCCTGCCGGTGTTCTCGCGCAAGCCGCTGTTCGGCTACAAGGGCATGGTCGCGGCCACGGTGGCGATCGCGGGCCTGTCGATGACGGTGTGGGCGCACCACATGTTCACCACCGGGGCGGTGCTGCTGCCGTTCTTCTCCTTCATGACGTTCATGATCGCAGTGCCGACCGGGGTGAAGTTCTTCAACTGGACGGGCACGATGTGGCGCGGGCAGCTGACATTCGAGACGCCGATGCTGTTCATCCTCGGGTTCCTGGCGGTATTCCTGTTCGGCGGGCTGACCGGCGTCATCCTGGCCTCGCCACCGCTGGACTTCGCGGTCAGCGACTCCTACTTCCTGGTCGCCCACTTCCACTACGTGCTGTTCGGCACCGTGGTGTTCACCATGTTCGGCGGGTTCTACTTCTGGTGGCCCAAATGGACCGGCAAGATGCTCGACAACCGGCTCGGTGTCTGGCATTTCTGGAGCGTGTTCCTCGGCTTCAACGGCACGTTCCTGGTGCAGCACTGGCTGGGCTTGATGGGCATGCCGCGCCGGATCGCGAACTACCCGTTCCTGCCGCACCTGGCCACGACGCTGAACGACATCTCCTCGATCAGCTCGTTCATCCTCGGCGCCGGTACGTTTATCTTCCTCTACAACGTCTACAAGACCTGGAAGACCGGCGAGACGGTCACCGCCGACGACCCGTGGGGCTTCGCTAACTCACTCGAGTGGGCCACCTCGTGCCCGGCGCCGCGGCACAATTTCACCTCCATCCCGCGGATCCGCTCCGAACGCCCCGCGTTCGACCTGCACTACCCGCACATCCAGTCCGGCCGGACCCGTGTGCCCGCCGCCGCGACCCGGCCAGATGACTGACGCGACGCCCGACTGCGGCTGCTGGTCACGGCGGGCCGGAGTCGGCTCAGCGATCCCGGGATGAGCCACCGCCGACCGGCCTGGCGGGTTCGCGCTGCCAGGTTCCCAGCCTGCACGGACCTCTAAATCCCCCCGCGGTGGTCATCGACGGAGGGCCCACAGGGGACGGCAGGCCCTGCGGGCGGCCAGGGTGAGTGACCTGAACTCCGGCGTTCAGCGCCACGATCGGCCGGACCCTGCTGCAGCGGCAGCCGCCACGCCGGGCATTCAAGCGGTCGAGATATGCTCCTGCCTTCGCGGCGGCGGGGATGCGACGCTCACGCATATTGCCGACGCCCGCATGGATGTAACCACATGCCCTGGTTCCTGATTGTCGTCGCTCGACTGTTCGAGACCGGCTTCGCGATCTTGCTCAAGCAGAGTCATACCTTCACCCGGCTGTGGCCGACGGCGGGTTTCGCGTCCTGTGCGCAGATTGGCTTCTGCTGAGCCTGGCGCTCGGCCCGCTGGAGGTCGGCCCGGCTTCCGCGGTGTTGGCCGGGATCGGCGCTGCCGGGACAGCCCTGGTCGGCATTGTCGAGCTTGGTGAATCGGGCTCGGCGCTCAAGCTCGTGTCCATCGGCCTGATACTGACCGGAGTGGTCGGATTGAACCTGTCGGATGTTACCCCCTGACCAGGCCCAGCTGACCGAGTAGCCATGCCGCGCGCTGGCACTCTGTGCCGGGCCGATGCCCGGCTCTTCCTGGCCTTATCGAGGAGAGGATCGCGGTAGTGGTGACCGGTCGGGCTTCGCCGGTCCGCCGGGTTGCGGGCCCCCACGCACGCGCGTTCTGCCAGGGAGAAGCGTCATCTTCAGAACATGCCGCTAGCCGGTCCCGCCGCGTATCGCTGTCCGGCTGTCGGGCTTGGATAGCGCCGGCCTTCGGCATGCGCGCCGCAGTTCGTGCGAGAGATCTGCGAAGGCAGCAGATCATCGCCGCCGGTGAGCTTCTCGCTGCTGGCCGGGCGTCGGGACTGGCGACATCTACCGAGGCCGTCCGCCGGGGCCGCGGAGTGCCCGGGGAGTCACCTTGCGCTTTCGCGCGTCGTCACAGGATGGCCGCTGGACGGATGCGCGGGCATGTTCGCCCTGCGCAAGCACGGCGGGCGGCGGCAGGCGGGCAGGCCCGGCTGGAGGAGTATTCAGCCATGAGCTTCCCTGGCGGCGGTGACTCTCCCGGAAGGACGTCGGCTCGTGCGCACCTCTTCGGGAAACGCCGCCGGCCGGGCTGACCAGTACGGAGTTAGCACAGCGGACGGGAGCGGGGTTCGGGAATGCCGCAGGCGAGCACACCAGCCGCTCGGTTGCCGAGATCCTGCGGGCTAACCTCGTGACCCGGTTCAACTTCATGTTGGGTGTCCTGCTCGTCGTGATCCTGGCGGTCGGCGAGCGATGTAGCCGAGAGCCAGCCCATTCGTCACCAAGACCGTGTGGGCGAGGCTCCTCGCGGTCGCGGTGAGCACCGTCCTGCTGCCGTATCCGTTCCCCCGCCGCTATCTGACGATCATCGACACGCTGACCATCGGCGACCCGTCCTTCTTCCTGGCGGCCGCCGCCCCGGCACCCTGCGACACGCCGGGCGCCGACCGTCCCCGGAACGCCGGCCCGATGACCGCCTGCGAGGTGACCCGTTACCGGGTGGCCCCCGCCGTCCTCCTGCCCTGGACCGTCATACCCCCACCCGAGCCACGCGGCTGTCACATGATCGGTGGCTGCCCGTCCCGGCGGCGTCACATCCAGAGGTATTCCTCGGCGATGGCGCCGTCGCGCCACTTTGCCACGGTTACCATCCGGCTGCCGTTCTCGAATTCTCCTACTACGCATGTCCAGTCACCGGATCCGAACCTGATCGGATGGGACTTGATCTGTGCTGGCGTCCCGCCGGTGGTCTTAACCATGGCCTGCATAGCGTCGATGTGCTCCTCGATGCCGTGGGTAAGAGGCTGCCCGTGAACATCGACGAGCACGTCGTCGGTGTGGTAGCGAGCGAAAAGGCCGTGCCAGTCGGCTCCGTTCCATGCCGTGAAATCAAGATCGTCCATGTTGTTGAGGTTGCGAGTGACCTCATCGTCTGCCATGTCCATGCTCCTCCGGCCGCCGCTGAACCGGCGTGCTTAGCCAACGCTCCAGCGGCCGCCCTGTCCCTCGCTGATTTCGCGAGCCCACGTTACGCCTGGTGGCCGGGACTCCCCGGCTAGGGCCAGCCGGCGACGGTAGCGGCCGGGCTCAATGGCTGCGGCGGGGCGGGCTGAGCGGGCCGGCGACGTCGGCTACCGCCGCGTCGCCGGGTTTGACACACCACATGGCGGCTCGCAGGGATTTACGCCGGATCTTGGCCATGATCAGTTGAGCGAGGCCGGCTGGTCGCCGAGGTGGGCTCCTGCCGGGCCGTGGAGCTGGGGCAGCTGCGATCCTCATTCCGGGCCAGCCACCGCACCGGCCACCCCGCAGCAGGCCACAGGTGCCGACGCCGCTGGGAAGGGAGCCGGTGCCAGGGGCAGCAGCTGTCACCCGGTGGCCGCGGCAGGCGAGCTCGCTTGCCAGCCGGGAGCCCGGGCGCCTGCCGCTCCGAAATCACGATCGAGGCCATGGTTTCCTTGCATCAGTCAACGTTCCTCACCTGGCACAGGCCGACTCATCCTTGCTCCTCCCCTGGCCGCGGCCGGCCATCTTCTCCCGGTTCTCCGCCGCCAGCCGCGTATGCCGATCCCGGGCAATGGCTGCGGGGGCGGCGGCGGAGGTGCTTGCGGCCTTGCCAGGGCGCCGCTGGAGCGGCCGCGCCACGCCCAGGCCGGCCGGCATCGGCCGGCAGGGTCGGCGCGTGGGAGGTGATCGCGCTGATGCCGGTGATCTGCTGGAAGACGGCCTCCTGCCGGGCGGTCATTACCGCTGGCCGGCGTCGGCAGCGGGCCCGGCGGGCAGACCGGCCTGTCCTGAGAATGCGCACCGGCAGTGGGATGATGCTGATTGCCAGGGCTGTGCAGGCGGATGGCGCGGGGGTCGCGGGGGTTCTCCTGGCGCGAGTGCTCTGGCTCGCCGCTCCCTGCCCTTGGGGGGCGCGCCGTCGCCGCGCCGGGTCCGTGTGGCGTCTGCTTGCGCCTCCGGGCAGCCCGGGCAGGCAAGGGGTATCGGTGAAGGCTGTTGTGTTCCGGGGGACACGCGATGTCGTTGTCCAGGATGTCGAAGATGCCCGGATCGAGCGGGATGACGATGTGGTGGTGCGCGTCACCTCCAGCGCGTTGTGCGGTACCGATCTTCATATGTACGAGGGCCGTACCGGCGCGACACCCGGCATGGTGCTGGGTCATGAGGGGCTGGGCATTGTCGAGGCTGCCGGTACGGCCGTGCAGCGCGTCCGGCGCGGTGACCGGGTCGTGCTGCCCGCGCACATCTACTGCGGGGACTGCTTCAACTGCTCCCGCGGTGACAGCGCCGCCTGCCTGCGAGTCAATCCAGGGCACGCGGGCGGTGCGTATGCCATGCCGGGAATGGGCCCGTTCCGCGGGTCGCAGGCGGAACTGGTGCGGGTGCCATTCGCCGACGCGAACTGCGTCGTCTTGCCTGGCGAGAGCGGTGACGACCTCGAGGACGATTTCGTCCTCCTCGCGGACGCGTGGGTGACCGGGTGGCATGCCACCGAGCTGGCGGGTGTCCGGCCAGCTGACACCGTCGCGGTGTTCGGCGCGGGCGCTATCGGCTTGCTGGCTGCTTACAGCGCGCAGCTCCGGGGAGCTAGCGAGGTGTATTCGGTCGACCTGGTGGATGAGCAGCTCGTCAAGGCCGGGGAGATGGGATTTGTTCCTGTCGACGCCCGGAAGGGAGACCCGGTCGAGCAGATTCGTGAGCTCCGCCGGGCCCGCCCCGGCGCGATCCTGCCGGAGGCGGCGGAGATGGGCGGGGTGATGGCGGGAATCGACGCTGTCGGCTTCCAGGCCCGCGACCGCGCTCATCCCGACCGGGAGGATCCCCGTCAGGTCATCGCTGACCTGGCCCGGCTGGTCAATCCGACCGGGCGGCTGGGCATCGCCGGGGTGCTCACGTCCGCCGACGCAGCGCCCGCCCCGCACGGAGGCCATGCCGACGGGTCTCTGCACGTGCCCTGGGCAACGTTGTTCAGCAAGGGCGTGACGGTCGGATTCGGGCGCACCCACGATCGCCGGTACACCACGCGCCTGCGTGACCTGATCCTCAGCGGCCGCGCCCGGCCAAGTCGGGTCGTCACTCACCACGCGGCCCTTGATCAGGCCCCGGACATGTACGACCGCTTCGACCGCCGGGTCGAACGCATCGTGAAAGTCGTCTTCAGCCTCTGATCACTGGTAAGGCGCCGCGCGGGGCGGCCGGGCCCGGCGGCTCGTCTGATCGCCGGCGCCTGGCCTCGCGTGCGACCGGTGCATTCAGGTTGTACTTGATGCCCAGCACCCGGATGAGAAAGCAGGCCAGCGCCCCCTGAGCTCGGCGGGCACGCCGTAGTGGCGCGCGCGGCCGTTACGATGATCGCCGCCCCGACCAGGGAGTAACGCATGCAGGCCCGGGCGGCCCGGCCGCGGGGAAGGTGGCGCGGCCGGGCAGCAGCGTTCTCTGGCGCGCCAGGAACGCGGCCAGCCGCCGCGGCGCCATCAGCCGCGCCTCCGTGCGGGGGGCCCACGGAGCTGTGCTGACGCCTCGCCGGAACATCCCCGCCTCCGCGACGATCCGGCCGCGCTCTTCCTGCAGTTTACACCATGGAGCTAGTATTTAAAATGTTGGACGTCGGGCTCGCCGGCCGGGCACGCACGGGCGATTGAGCGGAGCAGGCCTCGGACGGTGACTACCGCGCGGACCGCGAGGCCACCCCTGCATAACGCCTTCTGACTACTGCGGCCCGACTGCAGCCATTCGCCGGGCCCAGCCTCGGTGTCACCTCCTCCGTCCAGGCTCAGCCGCGACGCCGGAGGAGATCAGCGCTCCACCACACAGTCAGGTGCGCGGCCAGCCCCGGCCATCGGGGCGCGGTCCCGCCTGACCAGCGACCGCCGTTGCCGCCCCGGCGTGCGAAACGGTGCGACCGCCATCGGCGGTCTGGCGCGAGGGCTAACGGCGGGGTCAGCGCGGGCCAGGGACGCCGGGGATGCCACGCCCTGAGTTTACACGGCTCTGCTTGTGTAAAAGGTGGAGACGATGGCGGCGCGCGGCCAGGAACCCGACTCACGAACGCCGAGCAAGTCCCCGGCAACCTCTGAGTGTGCGATCCCGCCTGCGAGTCGTTCGCGGTCGTCAGGAACGGGCCCCTGGCGACGCTGGGCGACGAGTCTGGCGACTGCCATCCCGGCAGCCACGGCCGGGATTGCCGCCCCGGCCGGCGAGGCCGCGATCGCGCCCAGCACCGAACCGGAAGCTCGCCGTCACCGGGAACACGGTTGGCCTGCCCGCGTCTGAGGACCGGGACCGCCGGATCGGCACGCGCGATGTCCGCGGTTCTTGATGCCAGCATCCTCCTGCCGGTGACGATTACGGCCGACTCAAGTCATCAGGCGCCGGCCCTTGGCTTTCCGGGCGGCGGAACTCGGAGGGCGTCATGCCGTGAACATCGTTACGGCCATGCCCGCGGGCCTCGGTCAGGTCGCGGATCACGGGCCGCAGAGGGTGGCTGCTATGCCCCGCCGCTATGCTCGGCCGCCAGGCGCCCAGTCAAGCGACGGGTGGCTGGTCCTGCCTCGGGTAACTGAGCCGGTCGCGTACGCCGACGACGCCTTCCAGGTGCCGGACCGCGCCGAGCAGGCTGAGCGCGGTAGCGCGATTTTCCACCTGGCCGGTCACCGTGACGATGCCGGACTGCACAGTCACCCCGAGCTTCTCCGGATCCAGGCCGGATTCCCTAGCGATGACCGCCTTGACCACGTCATCGCGGACCTCGGCGTCAGGCCGGTCGAACACGCTCAGCACGTCCGCCCTGCTAACGATCCCAGCCAGCCGACCGTCCTCATCCACAACCGGCAGCCGCTTGACGTGGCTCGCCTGCATCAGCCGCGCGGCGTCGGCTACCGTCGCCCCGGCGGCAATGGTGACCGCGGGCTTGGTCATGAGCCCGGCGGCGGTGGTCGCGGCGGCCTTCGACGGCTCTCGCAGCAGCCAGGCCAGCCTGATGGTTCCCTTGGGCGGTGCGTGCGCGGCCTCCTTGTACAACATGTCGGCCTCGGACACCACGCCGACGACCCGGTTCGCCGTATCCACGACGGGGACGGCGCTGACCCGCCGCTGCCGGAGTACCGTGATGATCTGCTTGTAGTCCGCTGACTCCGGCAGCGCGACCACATCGGTGGTCATCACGTCCCTGACCGTCGTCTTCATCACCGTCGCTCCTAGCTAGTGCCAGCCCGGGCATGTTAATTAAGCACGGCGCAGCGCCGGTACCGGCGGGCGGCCCGCGGGCCAGCGGCATTTGTCTCGACAGCGCGAGGTCGAATGCCTGTCTGCAGGCAGTTCTGCGATGATCAGTCGGCTGCCTGACATCGCCTGGCGCCTCGGCACGGCGGCAGAGTGGGCCGGGCCCTGGTCACCGAGCCACGCTATTGCCCCCCGGCCATCGAGCATGGACCGTGCCCCCAGCCCAGGCCGGATCGCGTCCGCGAAGAGCCGCCAGTGATGGACCGCGTGTCCGGGCCTCATATCTGGCAGCCAGGCGGGTCCGGTGCTCCGCTGGGGCGCAACGTCGCGGCGCGGGCTCGCCAACTGCCCGCGGGCCGCGCCGAATGCCACCAGCGCCGGTCGGCTGCGGCAGGCCGGCGGATGCGAAGAGGCGGGCTAGGCGGGGAATCCGGGACACCCGCGGGCTGCGCGGACAGGTGAGCACATCAAGTGCGGAAAGCCGCACCCGGACGCCGACATCCGCGCCTTCACGGCGGTCAGCAGAACGGCGCATATCCGGCAGGGGTCGGCGCGCTGGCGTCCGTCCACGCAGGTGGCGCGCGTAACAAGCCGGTCAACTGCCGATCTTGTGATCCGATACCATCGGAGGCGCTGGCCTCGCTGCCGGAGCGACATAAGCAGCCCGGCCCCTTCGCTTCAGGCGGGCTCTGACCGCAGCAAGCAGTGCGGGCATGCGGGGAGCGGGGCTGCTGCCTGCCGAGGGGAAGGTGACGGCATGGCCGAGGCGTTCCGGCTCACGGGAATCTGCTCGGTGGCGGTGCAAGTCCGCAGCCTCGACCGGTCGCTCGCGTTCTACCGAGACGTTCTCGGGCTGCACCTGGTGCACCGGGAGGGCTGGATCGCGCAGCTGCAGGGTCAGGGCGCGGCCTCGCCGACACTGGTCCTGCTTGAGGTGGGCGAGCGTGCCGGCGGTCACTATTCAGGTACGCCGGGCCTCGCCCGGGTCGCGTGGCTGGTTGGCAGGCAGGCAGATCTTGACCTGGCCGACCACCTGCTCGAGAGCCGCGGGCTGCCGCACGAACGGCGGCGGGAGGAGGGCGGCGATATTGTCGATACGCGTGACCCTGACCGGACTCACGTCTTGCTGGTGTGGCTAGATGAAACGCAGCTGGCGGGCGAACGGCTGCCGCCCCGGCTGTACAGCTACGAGTGACCAGAGTCAGGAATTCAGAACAGCACCAGCGAGGCCAGGGCCACCACAGCCTCCCGCACACGCGGCTGCCGGCTGTCTAAATCAGGCCTCTCGTCCCGGTCCAGCAACGCGTATCCGCCCAGTGCGGCGACGATCCTCATGAAGCCCCAGTTTCGCCGGGCGGCATCCGGTCGGTGCCTGACACGGGGCGAAAACCCGCACCGCGAGTAAGCATTGGCCCTGCCGTGGTCGGCGAATCCGGTGTGCAGCGGCGGCTATGCGGGATCCCACCGGGTCGAAGGTGCACGCGCCAACTGCGCCCACATCGCATGCCGGGCCGCACCTCCGCAGGAAACGCGGTTGCCTTCGTCACCCCCAGCGCCTGTGCCAGGTCGCGGTGGCTGGTCCCATGCTCCTGGCGCCCTGCTGAGGAAGCCAACCGCCCGGCGGCCTGGAACTGTCAGCCTGCCAGCATGATCCCCAGGAACAGGGCGGCGAGCGCACTGACGCCGGTGAGGGCGCCGAAGATGGCCAGGCCCGGGGTGCTGCGGGAGCGCGCGTGCACGGCGGCGCTGGCCCCGGAAATGACGACCACGATCAGCTTCACCACCAGTGTGGTCTCGTAGCCACCATTGATCCGCGACCGCACAACGACGATGTTCCACACGCCAGTGATCACCAGGACGCCAAAAGCAGGCCAGGCCACCTGGTTGAATCGGCGGGCCGCGGCACGCGGGATCTCTGCGCCGAGGCGGCGCAGCGCCGGGACCAGCGCCGCCAGGGTGATCTGCCCGCCGACCCAGATGGTGGCCGCGAGCACATGCAGGAACAACCTGACGGTGTCCCAGTCGACCGGCAGCATCGTCACCTCGTCTCGTCTCGACAAACGTGCGCGACTGCGGCCAAGGGCGCCAGTGCGGCCGCCGCCAGCCCCACTGGGCGACCGCCGTTATTTTCGCCGATGATTGTCATCTTCTCGCTAACGGTCTCCGGGCGGTTGGCATCATGCCCGCCGGGCACCTCAGCCCGGCCGGCCCATACGTGATGCCGCGCGGCGCTGCCCGCCCGTGCGGCAGCGCTACCGTCGGCGACGCCGGAAAGGTGCACGAAGCCAGCGAGCTGGTCCTGGCGCAGGTGACCAGCGGACCATCGGCCGGGATCGGGCAGCACTGCGGGCAGCCGCGCCGGAGCGAGCCTCGGGAGTCGCCACCAGCCTCGTCCCTCTCAGCACCGCCTGTCACGAGGCTTTGAACGCAGCTGCTCCGCGAACCGCACAGGTTGTTTTTAACAGGTTCAGTCGTTAAAATTGTGCGGAAGAGCATTCCGCCTGGGGAAGGGGACCGATGACCTACGTGATCGGCGAACCGTGCGTGGACGTGCTGGACCGGGCGTGCGTGGAGGAGTGCCCGGTGGACTGCATCTACGAGGGCGACCGCATGCTCTACATCCACCCGGACGAGTGCGTGGACTGTGGCGCGTGCGAGCCGGTCTGCCCGGTGGAGGCCATCTACTACGAAGACGATCTCCCGGGCAAGTGGCAGGGCTGCGCCGGGGAGAACGCGCGGTTCTTCACCGAGCCACTGCCCGGCCGCGGCGAGCCGCTCGGCTCACCCGGCGGTGCCGCGAAGCTGGGCGTGGTGGGCGCTGACACGCCGTTCGTCGCCGGGCTTCCCCCGCAACGGTGAGCCGGGCTCGCGGGGAGCCGCTGGTGCCTGCGGCCCGGTGCGGGTGGATTGGATATCTGCAGGAGGGCATGATGAGGTTGATCATCTACGCGCCTTCCGATCCGTCACGCCGTGCCGCGCTCCGGGCGGAGTCCGGCGGCACTCCTGCCGGTAACCAGCGCGGCAGCGGCCCGGACGGCAGACGCCCGAGGCGTCCGGTAGGCTGATTGCACGGCCGGAAATTAGTTTCAACTATCATTCCTGGCGTAAAATAGGGCCATGGATACGCAGGCGCTCCTCGCCCCCGATAGCGGCTCCCCGCTGGGCCAGAGCCGGGCCCTGGTGCTGCAACTGCTGCGCGCTACGGGCTCGCCGCTACGGGTGAAGGAGATCTCCGACCGCACGGGGCTGCACCCCAACACCGCCCGGTTCCACCTGGACGGGCTGGTGGAGCTGGGCCTGGCCACCCGGGAGCCGCAGCCGCGGCCGACGCCGGGCCGGCCCAGCATGACCTACCAGGCGGCAGGAGGCGGCGGGCCGGCGGGAGGGCGGCGTTACCGGCTGCTCGCCGAGATGCTCACCAGCCTCATCGCCGGCACCATGCCCGAGCCGGGTAAGGCCGCCGTGGCGGCCGGCCGCGAATGGGGCGCCTACCTCGCCGAGCAGCCACTCCCCTACCAGCGGCCGGGCGCCGGCGAGGCCATCGAGAAACTCGCCGCCATCATGGAGGAGCTGGGTTTCGCCCCGCAGGCCGTGGCCGACGGCAAGCAGCACCGGCTGTGCCTGCACCAGTGCCCGTTCCGGGAGGTGGCACAACGTCACCAGGACGTCGTGTGCTCGCTGCATCTGGGGCTGATGGAGGGCGCGCTGGCCCAGATGCGGGCACCGGTCACCGCAGACCAGCTGGAGCCGTTCGCCGAGCCCAGCCTGTGCATCGCACACCTGACAGCCCGCGACGAGCCAGGCCCGCAAGCCCGTCCGCGGACTCAGCCGGCTGGCCGACCGGACATATTGATCGCACGCTAGCGCCGGCGGAAGCCCTCGAATTTGGCCGGTTCGTGCGGCGAACCCCGCTCGCCCGCCGGATTTTTCGCCAGGTATCTTCGTAACAACAAGCGTATCCGAGGAGAATCGCGACCGGCGTGGCCGGAAGCCGCCGTGCCAGGCCGCAAGGAACCCGCAAGGACCGCGCGCGAGGATAAGGCAGGAGCCGGGCGGGAACGAAGGGGCTGCGGGCTGGCCGGGAATGACAGCCTGAGCGGGAATGGTGCTGGCGGCAGAAGGCAGCGAGGTCTGCGGCGTGCCGCTACTCACCGGAGGAGGGCGCCGGGGCGATGGCGACGCGGCAGGCTCCCGCACCCGGGCTGGGCGGGGTGCGGTCTCCGGGCCGGGCGGCGGTCGGGGCGCGGACGCTGCGCACCGACCGGTGGTGGGCCTACCCGGCGGTCACGTTCGCCGCGCTGGCCTGGTACGAAGCCCTGACCGAGCTGCCCCGCGCGGGAGCACCGGACGAGGCCTATGCGGCCGTCGGGGCGGAGTTTCCCGCGGCGGAGATCGCGGCAGTGACGTTCGCGATCGTCGCGATCGACGGCTGGAGCCGGCTGGCCGTCGGGCTCGGCGCCGAGGTCACCAGCCTGGACGGCCTAGACCTCCCTGGCGAGCCCGCGGAGGAGCCCGGACCGGGAAGGGCGGCAGCGCGATGAGTCGGCCCGCGGGCCCGGGCAGCTTCGGCGCGGCCGGCTCGCTGGACGCCGGCGGCACCAGCTACCGTATCGTCCGGCTGGACGCGATCGAGGGGGCGGCGCGGCTGCCGTTCAGCCTCAAGGTCCTGCTGGAGAACCTGCTGCGCAACGAGGACGGCCGCCTGGTCACCGCCGCCCAGATAGAGGCCCTGGTCGGCTGGGACCCGGCAGCCGAGCCGTCCGCCGAGATCGCATTCACCCCGGCCCGGGTGCTGATGCAGGACTTCACCGGCGTGCCCTGCATCGTCGACCTGGCGGCCATGCGGGAGGCTATGGCCGCGCTCGGCGGCGACCCGGCGAAGGTCAGCCCGCTGCGCCCCGCCGAGCTGATCATCGACCACTCGGTGATCGCCGACTACTTTGGCCGCCCGGACGCCCTGGAACGCAACATCGAGCTGGAGTATCGGCGCAACGCTGAGCGCTACCAGTTCCTGCGCTGGGGCCAGCAGGCGCTGGCCGGGCTACGGGTGGTACCGCCCGGCACCGGCATCTGCCACCAGGCCAACCTCGAGCACCTGGCCAGGGTCGTGTTCGCGGAGGACGGCGCCGCGTTCTGCGACACCATGGTCGGCACCGACTCGCACACCCCGATGGTCAACGGCCTGGGCGTGCTCGGCTGGGGGGTCGGCGGCATCGAGGCCGAGGCCGCGATGCTCGGCCAGCCGCTGAGCATGCTGATCCCGCAGGTGATCGGGGTCCGGCTAGCTGGCGTCCTGGCCGACGGCAGCACCGCCACCGACCTGGTGCTCACGATCGCCGAGCTGCTCCGCTCGGTCGGCGTGGTCGGCACGTTCGTGGAGTTCTTCGGGCCGGGCGTGGCCGCGGTGCCGGTGGCCACCCGGGCCACGATCGGCAACATGAGCCCCGAGTACGGCTGCACCAGCGCCATCTTCCCGATCGACGAGCAGACACTGTCCTACCTCCGGCTCACCGGGCGCCCCCAGGCGCAGGTCGCGCTGGTCGAGGCGTACGCGAAGGAGCAGGGCCTGTGGCACGACCCGGGCCGCGACCCTGGCTACTCCCGCGTCCTCGACCTGGATCTATCCGCGGTGGTGCCGTCCATCGCCGGGCCGAAACGGCCGCAGGACCGGATCCCGCTGGCTCAGGCGCCCCGCGCGTTCCGCGCGGCGCTGCACAGCTACATCACCGCAGATCCGGCACCGGGCGGGCTGGACGAGGCCGGCGCCGAGTCGTTCCCGGCCTCCGACCCCATCGCGGTCACCAGCAACCGCGACAGCGACCGGCCCGCAACGACCCACACTGCCGCCAGCCCGCCCGCCCGGCCGCGTAACCCGGTCCGGGTCATTTTGGACGACGGGCACGAGGTGGAGCTGGACCACGGCGCGGTGGTGATCGCCGCGATCACGTCCTGCACGAACACCTCCAACCCGGAAGTGATGATCGGCGCTGCCCTGCTGGCCAGAAACGCCGCGCGGCGGGGGCTCGCGCCCCGACGGTGGGTGAAGACCTCGCTCGCGCCCGGATCCCGGGTGGTGGTGGACTACTACGACAAGGCGGGCCTGACCCCCTACCTGGACCAGCTCGGCTTCAACCTGGTCGGCTTCGGCTGTACCACCTGCATCGGCAACTCCGGCCCGCTGATCCCCGCGGTCTCGGCCGCCATCACCCAGGGGGATCTCGCGGTGTGCTCGGTGCTGTCCGGAAACCGGAACTTCGAGGGCCGCATCCACCCCGAGACCAGGCTCAACTACCTGGCCTCGCCGCCGCTGGTGGTGGCCTACGCCCTGGCCGGGACCATGGACACCGACCTGACCACCGACCCCCTGGGCACCGGCAGCGACGGGCAGCCGGTCTACCTGCGCGACATCTGGCCGCCGGCGGCCGAGATCGGCGAGGTCATCGCGTCCTTCCTGCAGCCGGATATGTTCACCCGCGAGTACGCGCAGGTGTTCACCGGCGACCAGCGGTGGCGAGCGCTGCCGGTCCCTCCCGGAGACAGCTTCGCCTGGGATCCGTCCTCCACTTACGTGCGCAGGCCGCCCTACTTCGACGGCCTGGCCCCCGAGCCCGGCACGCTGCATGACATCGATGGCGCGCGGGTGCTCGCGCTGCTCGGCGACTCCGTCACCACCGACCACATCTCCCCGGCCGGGACGATCAAAGCGGACTCCCCGGCCGGGCGCTACCTGCGCGAGCACGGCGTGAAACCAGCGGACTTCAACTCCTACGGGTCCCGGCGCGGCAACCACGAGGTGATGATCCGCGGCACCTTCGCCAACATCCGGCTCCGCAACCAGCTCGCCCCGGGCACCGAGGGCGGCCTCACCCGCCACCTGCCGGGCGGCGAGCAGATGACGATCTTCGACGCCGCGCAGCGTTACGCCGCCGACGGCGTGCCGCTGCTGGTCATCGCCGGCAAGGAGTACGGGTCCGGGTCATCACGGGACTGGGCCGCCAAGGGCACCGCGCTGCTCGGCGTCCGGGCGGTGCTCGCCGTCTCGTTCGAGCGGATCCACCGGTCCAACCTGATCGGCATGGGCGTGCTCCCGCTGCAGTTCGCCGGCGGCCAGGACGCCACGACCCTCCGCCTGACCGGGGAGGAAACGTACACGATCCGCGGCCTGGCCGAGGCCCAGGATGTGCCGCGCACGGTCACCGTCACCGCGGCCAGCCCCGGCGGCCCGCGGGAGTTCGCCGCGACCGTGCGGATCGACACTCCCTCCGAGGCCGCCTACTATCGGCACGGCGGCATCCTGCCCTACGTGCTGCGCGGCCTGGCCGCCTCGGGGGCGCGGCGCACCCCGGAAGAGGGAACGCCGCGGTGACCGCCAGCCTGACCCCGGTGCTCACCGAGCGCTGGAACGAGACCGACTCGTTCACCTGGACGCCTGCCGCCGGGCAGGCGGGTACCGGGCGCTGGCCCGCGCGCAGGCCATGCCACCCGGCAACATCATCGCTATGGTGAACCGGTCGAGGTCGCGCGGCCGCGGCGGCGCGCGCTTTCCTGCCGGCGCCAAGTGGGGGTTCATCCCGCGGGGCGACGGCAATTCCCATTACCTCGTGGTCAACGCCGACGAGTCCGAGCCCGGCACGTGCAAGGACATTCCGCTGATCCTGGCCAGCCCGACGTGCACGACCGCCGCCGCGATTAGCTGCTCTATCTTCCCGAGCATGGCGCCGCCAGCGAGAACCTGCAGGCTTGAATTCGTCGAATGCCTGGCCAGCTCGCTCCGGCGGCCTTGCGGATCGACTCCCGACGCAACCTGCGCCACCGCTTCAGCCTTCCTGCCGGCGCCGGGTACGACGCGGTCGCCGAGCTCTCGCGCCGCTGGTGGCCCTACCGCGGGCTGGTGTTCCACCTGCTGCTCGATGCGCTCGCCACCGACGGCAATGCGGAGGAGGCGGACGGTGCTGTCGGCTAAGAGCGCACCCAGGCGCCTAGCCGCCGTCGTAGACGAGGCAGCCGGAAGCATCGCGGCGGACGCCATCGGTGAGCTGATGCGCGGTCAGCCTGCCGTCATGGCCCAGATGCCAGACGCTGGCCCGGCACAGCAGCACGGCAGCGTCGGCGATCAGCCGCCGGTGGCAGCGCCACCACAGCGTCTCCGCGCACATGATCGCAGTGACCTGCCGCGATGCCTCATCGAGCAGGCCAGTCAGCGCCTCATGGAACGATGCGGTGGCCATGTAGTCGGCATAGCCGCGGAAGCCGGCATGGCGCAGCGCCACGTTCGGCGAGCCTTCCGCGGGACGGCGGAAGCCGCCCAGCCGCGGCTCCCAGCGGTAGCCGGTGCCCGCATCGGGGAGCCACGCCTGCATCTGCGCGCGGCCGAACTGGGGATTCCGGCGGCTGCCCGGCACGCTGCGCACATCCACGACCAGTTGCACGCCCGCGGCCTGAAGCAGTCTCGTGAGCTCGTCGCAGGAAGCGGTACCGTGACCGACCGTCAGCAGCCGCGAGCCGGCGGAGCGCGTCCCGCGGCGTGCCCGCAGGCCCTCCCGTGCCGGCCCCGCCCGATCGCCGGGCCCAGCGTGTTTCCCCATCATCTATCAGAATAATTCTTAGCGCCCGGCCGCAGCGCGGCACGGGCTGGGGGGTTGCCGTGAAGCTGACCGTTTACGGGTCTTTCAACTGCCCTTACAGCTACCTGGCCAGCCTGCGAGCCGACCGCCTGGCCGCGGCTGGGACCGCCGAGGTGGAGTGGCGTGCCGTCGTCCACGACCCCACCGTGCCCCCGTCCGGGCTGCCGGTCACCGGGGAACTGGCGCAGATGTTCGACTCCGAGCTCGCCCAGATCCGCGGCCTGCTGATGCCTGGGGAGGCCTACCCGGCCCGTCGCCCGGCACGGCAGCCGGACACCACGCCTGCCGTGGCCGCATGCGCGGCGGCGCAGGCGGATGAAGCGGACCAGATCCGCCGCGCGGTCTTCGACGCGTTCTGGGCCCGCGGCCTGGACATCAGCGACCCAGCGGTGCTGGCCGATGCCGGCTGCCCGGCGAACCCGCCCACCGCGGTCATGGACGAGTGGCGCGAGGACTGGCTGAGCCTGGGCAGGCCTGGGGTGCCCATGCTGGTCCTGCCAGACGGGACAGTCTCCCGCGGGCTGGGCGCCCTGCGCCGGCTGCAGCCGGCCTCATACCGGCCGCGCGCGAGTGATGGCTGCGCCAGCCGCCTGGGCGCCGGCCTAGCGACGCCGGCGGCCGGGCCGGTCAGCCGGGAGCTGTCTGGGGAAGCTTCGCACGGGGGCGTCCCGGCGCCGGCACTGGACGCCGAGTTCACGGGTGGCGGCCAGGGCATCCTGGCCGGCCACGCGGACCTGCCAGGCCGGCTGACCGTCCAGGACCAGGCCGTCATCGTCGACGCCGCCGCGTCCAGCCCGGCCGGCACGATCGCCCTGATGCTCGACCTCGGCTTCTCCCTCCACGACCGCGACGACTCCGGCGAGCAGCCGTTGCACACCGCCGCGTACTCCGGGAACGCGACGGTCGTCCAGCTGCTCCTGGAGACCGGCGCCGACGTCGACGCCCGCGACACCCAGTTCGACGGCACGCCGCTAGCCTTCGCCACCGTCGGCAGCGGCGAGCAGGCCGGCAAGCCGGGCAACTGGCTACAGACCGTGCGCCTGCTGATCGACGCGGGGGCATCACGCCGCGACGTCTGGGTCGCAGGGAAACCACCCAGCGAGGAGATCGCAGACCTGCTGCAGCGCTACGGCATCGCCCCGGACGAGCCAGCCAAGCACCAGCCCGAGGGCCCGGTCAGCGCGCCCGGCACCGGCGTCATGGGCGATATCGCCCGTCACCTCGAGACCGCATACCGAAACCGGGACCTCGACCTGCTCGGATCGCTGCTGCACCCGCAGGTCCACTGGACCGGTCTCTGCACCAACAGCGCGCAGGTCCTCGACTGGTACCGCGGACTCATCGCCGACAGCACCGTGGCGGATGTTCTCAGCGTCGAAATCGACCGCGACGCCGTCCTCCTCGGGCTTACCGTCGGCCGCAAGGCCGAAGGGGCTCGACCCGCCCCGGCTCAGCAGCTCTATTAGGTCTTCACCGTCGACGGCGCTCAGATCATCGACATCCGCGCCTATCCGGACCTGCACGGCGCACTCACTCGCGACCAAGCAGGAGCGGCCCGATGACCCAAGCCAGCAACCCGGTGCCTCCCCTGGCCCGCGCAGCGCGCCGGGTGAGCGACCCGGCCCGGCACGTCCACCACGCCGTGCTCACCGCGTTCGCCACGGCAGGGCAGCCGCCTGCGGCAGGCGAGCTGGACCGCCTTGCCCGCCAGGGCGGCTGCGAATCGGACAAGGTTCGTTCCGAGCCGACCGCCGCCGACTTGCTCGCCTTCACGCCGCAGGGCGAGGTCCGCGCGGCCTACCCGTTCTCCCCCGCGCCGACTGCGATCCGGGTCAGCTGGGACGGCGGCCCGTCGGCGTATGCGATGTGCGCCATCGACGCTCTCGGCATGTCAGCCATGCTTGGCCGGCCGGTCAATATCTCCGGGGCCGAGCCCGGCACTGGCCGGCGCATCACTGTCGCGGTCGACGGCGACAAGGCACGGTGGGCACCCGCACGCGCGGTGGTTTTCGCTGGCACGACCGGCGCAGCTAACTGCCAGGCAGCGGATCGCAGCTGCGGGCACATCAACTTCTTCACCACCGGCCGGACCGCACGCGTCTGAGCACGCGGGCACCCCGAGGTGGCCGGCACGGTTCTAAGCCGGGACGGCGCGCTCCGCATCGGCATCGACGAGTTCGGCACTCTGTTGCGGCGCGGCGATGGCGACGCATCTCAGCAAGGCGAGTAATGCAGACTAACCAGCACTGCCGCGTGCGGTCAGCCAGAACGGCCGGGCGCCATGACCGCGTCTCTGGTCCCGGCTTGGAGCGGGCCAGCACGCGCCAGCGCCTGGCGCAGTGCGGAGAGTGCCGGCGCGCCTGCGGGCGGGCCGCCGTTGGATGGGTAGAGCCGAAATGCCAGCGCGGGCCCAGTCGCCGGGGCGGGGAACGGGTCGCTGCCGTCGATGAGCAGTGTCGGCGACCCGTGCATCCCGAGCATGGCCGCGTTCTCTCCGCTTTCGATGACATGGCGACTGATCCGCACATCGGGCCGTCCGGCGACCAGCTCTTCCAGCCGCTCCTCCAGCACGGGGGCGTTCAGGCATCCAGGCACCGCCAGCACCGTCAGTTCCATCAGCCACGCTCCGATCACGCTCGGGACGGCTGCCCTGCCTTCGAGACCACAGCCTGCTCCCGCCCGCGCGACCAGCTGACAGCCCTTCCAGCGCTGAGACCGCCAAGCGATATGGCAAGTGGTCCGGGTCATGCGGGCGCGAGCTGCCTGGCAGCCTGCCGCATCAGCGACGAGCCCAGACTCCTGCACGCTCCGGGCGAACAGCCACAGCCGCCCGCTGAGCACGGTTCCGGGCCAGCCACGGCGCGCTCACGCTGGGCAGGCTCGCCAGTGAGGCCGCCGACCTTTCTGATCCTGGCCGAGCACGCGCTCAACGAGCCTTAACCGCGTGCAGAAATTTGGCTTGCCAATCAATATCAGTGCCGCCACTCGCATTTAAGCGTCAAGATGTACGTGAATACCCTGTACAATCGATGCCACTTCCGCTCATCGCTAATTTTGCTTGAATCCTTATCGGCATAACCAACCATTCCTGTTATGCTCTTGAACAGTTTTATAGCCAGCCTAGCCATGCACTAATTAAGTGATCATGGAAAAGGCGGGGCGTCTCTGTAGGCGTCGGAGGTGATAGCCGTGGCGGGGTCGTTGACGATCGGCAAGGGCGCCTCGCCGGAGTACTACACCGGACAGGCGAGCCGAGGCACGGACTACTACGCGGCCGGAGCAGGACCGGAGATGCCATGCAGCGAGCCAGCGGGAATCTGGACCGGGTACGGCTGTCCTGAACTGGGCCTCGAGATTGGCGCCGAGGTAGACCACCAGGCGTTCGCCCGGATCTTCGGCTCGCATATCGATCCCCGTGACGGGCTGAAGATCGGCCGGGCGATGCGCCACCGGGACGCCGAAGCGATCTACGGTGACCTGCTGCACGTTGAGCACGGCGCGACCGCGGAAAGACGCGCCGAATTGTTCGCCCAGGCTCAGGCCATCGCCGAGCGGTCACGCCCGGTTGCGTTCTTTGACGCGACGTTCTCGGTCAGCAAGTCGATAACACTGCTGCATGCCTCAGCGCGGGCGATGAAGCTCGCCGCACAGGAAGCAGGCGACGCCGAAAGCGCAGCCGGAGCGCAGGCACTCGAAGACACAATCTGGCGCGCAATTAGCGCCGGAGCCACAGCTGGAATGGCACACCTGCAAAAGCACGCGGGATTCACCCGGACCGGCCCGCAAGGCGTCCGCCACGAGGACGCGCACCGGTGGGTGGTGGCCAGCTGGCGGCAGCACACCAGCCGGGCCGGTGACCCGCAGCTGCATATTCATCAGACGATCCTCAACAAGGTCCGCACCGACCGCGACGGCGCCTGGCGCACGTTAGACGGCCAGGCGCTGTACCGGGAGCGCGGCGCGGCCGCGGCCATCAGCACCCTGGTGATGGAGAACCGGCTGACCGCCGACTTCGGCGTCGAGTTCATCACAAGGGCCGACGGGCATGGCCGGGAGATTAAGGGCGTCAGCCAGAAGCTGATGGACGAGTTCAGCTCCCGGGCCCGCAAGGACATCGAGCCGGGGCTGGTGCCGCTGATCGAGGCCTACCGGGACCGGTACGGCCACGACCCGGACGAGCACGCACTGTGGGCGATGGGCCAGTGCGTGAGCCGCGAACGGCGCGAGCCCAAGCGCGACATCGACCCGGCGCAACTGGTGCGCAAGTGGGCGCAGCGGGCCCGCGAGCGCGCAGGCGCCGAGCTCGCGCCGCTGGCCGCCCAAGTGTGCGGGAAGGCGCAAGCCACGCCGCAGCCGCTCAGCGCTCCGGCGCGGCGCGACATCCTCGCCCGGGCGGTGACCGGGCTGCAGGCCAAGCGCAGCACGTTCACCGAATCAGACCTGACCCGCGCAATTAGCGAATGCCTTGCCCGCCAGCCTGCCGATCATGGACCCCCAGCAGGCCGCTGACCTGCTACCGGGCCTCGCCAGAGAAGCAGTCGACACGGGCATGGTGACCTCCCTCCAGCCACCGCAGTGGCTCGACATCCCCGACAGCCTGCGCCGCGCCGATGGGGAAAGTGTGTACGAGCCGCACCGCGCCGCCCGGTACACCACCGACGCCCAGCTGCGCATGGAAAACCGCATCATCGAGACGGCGGCCGAGCGTGGCGCCCCTCGCGCCGACCCTGACCGGGTGGCGCGCCTGCTCGGCGCGAGCCGGGCGGCGCTGGAGGCGCAGCTTGAGCCGGGAACGCCAGCCGACGTCCACGCGGTCACCGGATCGGGACTGCTGCTGAGCCAGGCGGCAGCGGCCTACTCGATCCTCACCAGCGACCGGAGGATCGACGTGCTCGTCGGCCCGGCAGGGACCGGGAAGTCACGCACCATCGCCGCGATCGCGGCGGTCTGGCCTCAGCTGCACCCTGGTGGCCGGGTGATCGCGCTGACCGAAACCCAGCAGGCCGCGACCATGCTCCGCCAGCTGGGCGTGGCCGACGCGCACAACATCTCCATGTTCCTGACCGACCGGCGCCTGCAGCGCATCCCGGAGGGCTCGCTGATCCTGCTAGATGAGGCGTCGATGGTAACGATGCAGCACCTGGATCAGCTGACCGCGGTCGCGCGCGGCGCCGGGGCGAAGATGCCTCTAGTCGGCGACCCAGCCCAGCATCGGGCGGTCGAAGGCGGCGGCGGGATGGCCATGTTGGAGCGCCGGCAAGGCAGCCTGCAGCTAGCCGAGCCGCTCCGGTTCGACGACCCGTGGGAGCGCCAAGCAAGCCTGCGGCTGCGGTCCGGCGACCAGGGCGTGCTCGCCGAGTACGACGTACGCGGCCGGGTTTTCGGCGGGACCCGCGAGCAGATGCTGGAAGAGTGCTGCCGCCGCTGGCTCGCAGACCATCTGCAGGGCATCGACAGCGTGATGATCGCTGCGGACAACGCCGACGCGCTCGAGCAATCCCGGCGGGTCCGCGCGGACCTGATCCGGTACGGCCGAGTCCAGAACGGCCCGCATGTCCAGCTCCGCGAGGGTGCCGTCGCCTCGGCGGGCGACCTGATCATGGCCCGCCGCAACGTGCACGGCAAGGCCATCGCCAACCGGCAGGTCTATCAAGTCCGAGTTGTGCATGCGGACGGTTCCGCTACAGTCCGCCTGGTGGGCAGCGAGGCTGCAAAGCACCTGCCCGCCAGCTACCTGGCCGAGCAGTGCCACCTTGCCTACGGAGTGACCTCGCACTCGGTGCAGGGCGCCACTTTCTCCGGCAACGGCTACGCGCTCGTGCGGCCATCCGATGACCGCGAGTACCTGTACACGGCCATGTCGCGCGGAGCGGCCGGGAACGTCGCGTTCGCCGTCACCGACGAACCGGCTCTGCCCACCGGCACGCCGGTCTCAGCGCCCGAGGTGGCCAGGGCGCGCGCGATGTCAGTCGAACAGTCCGGCGACACCACCACCGTCTGCGAAACCGGCAACGGCACCATAGTCTTGGCCGTTGTTCTTGACCGCACGAGCGCCGAGCTATCGGCAACCGAAACGCTGGAGCAGGCATTCAGCGACGCCGACTCCCTGGCAACCCTGTCGCGGATCTGGATCGACCTGACCATTGGCGAGTACCGCCGCAGGTACAACGCCGTTGTGCGTGACCACCTCGGGCCCGACCTGGCCTCCGAGGTATGTGGCGACCACCGGTTCACCTGGTTGTGCCGGACGCTGCGCGCCGCCGAGCTCGCAGGCATGAGCGGCAGCCGCGTCCTCGCCGACGCAATCGCCGAAGGCAATCTCCATGATGCAGAGTCAATCGCCGCAGTACTCGACTACCGGGCCCGGAGAATCATCCCCGGCGCGCTGCCACTCGGCGGCAGCTGGGCCGCGCGGGCACCGCGGCTTGCTGATCACCGTGCCGACAGGCTGCTGGCCCAACTGAGCGAGGCGATGGACGACCGGATCAGCAGGCTCGGCGAGCATGTCGCCAACACCATGCCGCTGTGGGGAGAACGTGCCCTCGGGCCCGTGCCACATGACCCGGTGCAGCGGCAGGACTGGCTCGGCCGGGCCGCGGCCATTGAGGCGTTCCGCGAGATGAAGGGCTGGCGTTCGACTGGTGATCCGATTGGGCCGGCGCCTGATGTCACCGCTCCAGAGCACCGCGCTGCCTGGCACACCGCATTGGTCGCGCTGGCCAGGGTCGACGGCATCGATCTGTCGCACCTGACCGACGACCAGCTGCGCGTGCGCCGCGCCCTGTACGCGCAGGAAGCCGCCCGCGCTCCCCTGCACCCAAGCCGTGAGCTGCGTCTGTCGTTGCTAGCCCGCGATCACGCCGCGGTTCGCGCCGACCGGGCTCAACGGGAAGCCACCGCCGCCGCAGATCCGGGCGCGAGGGACAAACACCTCGGCAATGCCAACCGGTGGGGAGCACTGCGCGACAGGTCTGCCGAAGCCGCGCGGTTGTATGAGGAAGCCATGGCAACCCGGCAGGAATGGCAGCGCATCGCCGAGCCGACCCTGCGGATAGCCCAGGCGGCCGACCTCGAACTACGCCGCCGCGACCCCTGGACGCGACACGAGCCGCTCGCATCCATGGAGCCCGGATCCGACCTATTCGACGGACACCCCGAGCCGACCGATGCGGACATCCTGGAGGCTCTCGGACTCACACCGGACTCTGCTGAGCTGTTAGGCCCCCCGCAGCGCACCGCCGAAGCAGCGCGGCAAGCGCAGGTAAGGCTCGACGAGCTGGTGACGATCCGCCAGCCCGAGGAAGACGACCAGATCGCCCCGACCGAGGCCTGGGGACGTCAGGCCGCGCGTCAGCGCGAGGCACTCGCCCAGCCTGCGCGTCCACTAGTTCGTACCGCCGAGCGTCTCGCCGACATCGAAGCGGGCCAGTAATCGAATGCGCACTACGGGAAGTGCCGCCGATACTCTCCTTACCGAGCCGAATCACAGCAGGTGGTCGCGATGTGCAACCATGCAGCGGCCGGACCAGTCCGGATTCAGCTGCAGAGCCGGGCCGACGGGAGCACTGACGGTCTCCCCGTCGGGTGGTACCTGGTCAGCTACAACGCCGACGGTAACGACGGCTGGGGTGAAGCCGTATGGACGGATGACCTAGCCGAGGCAATCGAGTTCGCGACCGCCAGCGAGGCCTGCGCCTGCTGGACAGAGCAATCCCGCCTGCGTCCAGTCCGCCCCGACGGCCAGCCCAACCGGCCGCTCACAGCCTTCTCGCTGATGCTCGGCTAGCTGGCACCTGCAAGTGCGTGATGGCGGCCCTCTTCGGCAGCTGGTCCCTGCTCAGCACCGAGGAGAGCTCTGGCGATGGCTTGGCCGAGGGCTTTTGCGACGGGTGGCGGGAACGCGTTGCCAACCTGCCGATAAGCGGCGGTCTTGCGACCAGCGAATTGCCATGCATCTGGAAAGCCCTGGAGACGAGCAACCATCTGAGTAGTCAGCTTGGGCATTGCCGTAGCCGGGAAGTCCGGGCCGGGGACCTCGTTGGCGATGCCCAGACCGTCAACGCCTAGTTGCTGCCAGGCAGCGCGGGCCCTCGTCGGCCCCAGGTCCGGCCCGCCGTGCTTCTTGCTACCTCCGACGATCGTCGGCGCGATTGCAGCGGCCCGGCGCGCCCAGTCGGCAGCCCCGGGCCAGCCTCGCGACGCCATCAGATCCGCAAGTGTCACGCCTACGGTTGGCGCGGGCGCCGGGTTCGGCTGCGGCCACTGGAACCGCGACGCCCACGGCTGACGGATCGCCACCAGCACGAACCGCGGCCGCAGCTGCGGAACCCCGTGCTCGTTGGCGTGCACCAGATCCCACCAGGTGTCGTAGCCCAGGCGATGCAGCCTGTTCAAAACCTGGGAACGGTATCCATCGAACCGTCGCGTGCCCAGCCCGCGGACGTTCTCAAGCAGCACTGCCCGCGGGTGAGACTCCTCTATCAGCCGCAGCGCCTGCGGGAACAGGTCCCGATCATCATCCTCGCCCAGCTGCTTGCCAGCGATCGAGAACGGCGGGCAGGGCACCCCGCCTGCGAACAGGTCAATCTGCCCGAACGCCCGCCCGTCGACGTTCGCCACGTCGTCTTCGACGACCTTCCAGACGGATCCCCGGTTCAGCCGCAGTGTGTCGCAGGCGTCCGGGTCGATCTCAATGACGGCCTCGTGGGTGAATCCGGCCTGTTCCAGGCCGAGAGCCTGCCCGCCGGCCCCGGCGCAGATCTCTACCGACCTCAGCTCGCCCACGTCGCCTCCGCAGCCCGCTTCATGGGCTGATTCTGCCCGCTGGCACCGACATCGGTCGTCTCCCACGCCGGGTTACCACGCGGCTAGCGTCGCAGTGAGCAGCTCGTAGCTGAGCACCCTCCGTTGGCCAGTTACCTCCCGCCACGCGTCCGCCTGTTCCGGATTCGCATTTGCTGCGACGCTGGCTGCCATCGCGTCATAGGCGACGTGATACACGGCGTCGACCTCGCCGGTGCCGCGAGCAATCGACGCCAGCCGGCTCGGCAGCGGCTCGGCGGTGACTGTGACCAAATGTGGCTGCCTGCCACGCCGGTGCCGAATCATCTGCAGGCACTCATGCCGGATGTTCTGCACCCGGTCGGATCGGATGGTCCATTTGCAGGAGATCGCAGCGTGCAGCGGCGGCAGCCCCGACGCGGTCTCGACATGGCCAAGCCCCACCGTGACGTCGGGTCGGATCAGATAGTCCATGCCCACCGTGATCCGCAGCTCCGGGTTAGCGCGTACCAAGGCGTCGACCTGGCTGAGATGCGCGTACTGGTCGAAACCGCTGATCACCATCCCCCGGTCGACGAGCCATTCCCGATCTGCGTGGAGCCGGGCGAGTTCCGCGGCCAGGTGATCGCACACGGCCTGCTCCAGCGGCCCACCCGGAGCTGCCGGCACGACGGGATCCACCACACGGTCGACGGCCAGCGCATCCAGTACGCCAGCCGCGATCCGGATCGACTCCGCGTTGTCGACGTCCGCGAAGTTTGGCACTAGCGGCCAGCTGAGCTTGTTCTTGCCGCTCGGCTTCCAGCCCAGCAGCGCAGTCGCGAACGGCGCAGTCACACTCGGGTCCCTCCCAGAGGCATGGAGAATCCCACGCAAGCTCAAGAACCGCAAGCAGGCCTTCGACCCCCAGTGTTCAGCTCGTCCGCCTCGCGGCACCTGAGGGGATCCTCACCGGTCGACGAAGGGCCGCTGGCGGGTGTTGTGCGACGGCCCGGCTGCATTGACCGCGGACGACTTCTGTCGGTGTCGAAAGCCCGGAGGGCTAACAAAGTGGTCAGGTCACCCGATGGAGCTACGCCTCCAGCTCCTGCGCGTAATGCAAGAACTCCCGGTAGGGCGTTCGCCGGATATCCCAGCGCAGAACGCCCGGCGGTCGCCGCCTGCCGCCGGCGTGGGTCATCAGCAGGTGCCGCTTGGCGCGGGATATCCCGACAAAGAACGCTGCGCGTCCTTCCCCGTAGGCCCCCAGAACATCTCGTGTTCCACTGCCATCACAGCGACGGCCTCGAATTCGAGGCCCTTGCTCTTATGGATCGACATGATCCGCACGCCGCCCTGCTCGCCACCGAACCGGGCAAGCGACTCCAGGACTTCGCCCTCAGTTGCCAGCAGGTCCTCTATGCGATCGATAGTCTCCTCGGCGATCTCAGCTACGCGTTCCGGTGCCTCGTAGTCGGGCTGCAGCGCTGCAATGGCCGGGGCGCCGAAGAAACGCAGCAGGCCCTGTGCCGCCTCCTCTGCCAGGCGTCGGTCACGCAGGCTTTCGACGTTGTACTGCAGGTAGGCCCGTGCCTGCTCGATATGTCCCTCCAAAGCGCTGCGAAGCCTGAATAGCCCACGTTCGCTGTCGCAACCGAAGAGCCGACCTCGGTTCAGCCGTATGTAGGCCGCGGCGCTGTGAGCGCCTGCCAACGTCTCGAAGTAGGCCACCAGTAGCCTCGCCAAAGGCTCAGCCGCGAGGTCCTGCAGTTTCTGCTCGCGGCGATAACAGATGCCGGCACGATCGAGCGCCAGGCATAGGACGCTGCCATATTTCTCGGGCTGCTTGCTGAACAAGACCGCGATCTGAGACTCGGGTGTACCCACGTTCACCAGATTCTGAATCCAGCTGGCGACATGCGCAGCCTCTTGGCGCTCATCTGCGGAGCTCAGAATCTCGATCATTCCGCCATCGGCAGGCAGCGGTGCCGACAGCTACTTGATATCTGCTCGTCTGCCGTGATCTTGGTACAGCGCGTCATTGCGGTGATGACCTGAACGTTACCCTCCACAGACCCGGTGCTAGCCAGACTCCGAAGTCGCCGGTCGGCTGCCGGCATCTCTCCTAATTCCTGCTGGCCGCGACGAGAACGGTCAAACCGGCTGCCGCACCGGTGGCCAGAAGGGCGCGTCCTATTCCCTCGCTGCGCTGGGCTTGAGCAGCGAGCTTAAGCGCATCGGTGAGAAGCTCGATGTCTTCCCCATATGGCGGTGGCGTGATCGCGACTACGGCCGCGCCGATGAGTTCGCCGTCGGGACGGTTGAGCCACGTTCCGAGTTGAAGAGCGCGGAACTCTGCGTTCGCCGTGAGGCTCCGGGCTAGTCCTCCCGCGGTTATCGAGCGAGCGACCGGGGCCGCGAGTCGGCTGACGCCGTAATGCCCCGGCCATGGCCAGTATGGGTCCCGCGGCCAGTCGGAGATATATCTGTCCAGGAACTGTGTGATGTGCTCTTGCGTGGCGGTAGTTGTGAGCAGCATTTCTTCTCCTAGTCTGCTGGCTCTCAGGCCGTGCCCAGGTTTAGTTCGACGACCCTGCCCGCTGCCAGGTGCTTGGCCGGGCTGGCGCTGCTTCCGCTGTGCGCGTCGATGCCGGCCTTGGCGAGAGATTGCACGGCGGCCTCGCTGGTCTGCAACAGGGCATCATCGGAACGGTCCATGTTGGCCAGTTCCATCAGCAGGCGCTGCCTCTTGCCCTGCCAGATGCGCACGTCGCCCGTGAGCCCGTGTTCTTCCAGTACGATCGCTGAGCGCTGCACGAGGTCAGCCGAGCCGAGCAGGGTCAGGACCGTCTGCCGCGAGTAGATCCCGTCGACGCGACGGGCGATCTCGTTGCGGCCGACGTCGTTCTTGTCGGCCTCGATGATGGCCGCGATGAGCTTCTCCTCCGCTTTCCGGTACGTCTCGGCGGCGGAGGAGAGATTGCCCGCGGCGCCGGCCTGATCAGTTGCTGCCGATCTGCTGGCCAGCAGCGTGACGGCGATGACAGCGCCCAGCATCAGGAGCCCGCCGTTGGTCGTGGGCATGGCCCCGGGCTCCAGCAGTGAAGGCCTAGGGCTGGCGCCTGCTCGCCGGCCCTGGCCGACCTGCTCCGGCATCCCGTCCTCCTAGCTGGTCAACTTTTGGACCACCCTAGCAGTCCAATATTAGACCAGTCAATATTTAGACTGCATGGAGGTTGCCGCCATCCAGCCCGACGCTTCGCCCTGTCGGCCCAGTCATCGTAAAGTCGCTGAACATGACAACTACTGACGAGGCGGGTCGCCTGGAGCAGCCACGGACGCATCGGACGGACTACCCGAATGTGGCCGCGTGGTTGGACGGCGTTGACTCTCGCCACTGGTGGGTCCGACTTCTCGACACTGAGCGGGATCCGACAGTGACGCCGCCAACAGTCGCGGACGTGGTGCTAGGCCCACTGGAACTCCTCGTCCAAGTGGTCCGCTCCGCCCGCCCGAGGAAACTGGACCAGTTCGTCAGCAGCAGGTTCCGCGACCCCGATCCGGCGAACGTGCTCAGCGCCCGGCTGGAGTTGCTGTGCGCAGCCAACCTCGCCTTCCGGCATATACCGTTTGCGTTCGGCGGTACTGGTGAACCCGACCTCACCTGGAACCCAAATACGAGCGCGCAAGGGTGGCTGGAGATCCACCGCGGCGCCTTCAGCGTGTTTGACGACCTACAGCAGTCGCTGGACAAAGAACTCGCCGCCAAAGGCGCGATCCTCACGGTGCACCTCGGCGATTGGCCGCTTGAGGTCCCGGACCGCAACCTCCTGCACAGCCGCATTTCCAAGGCAATCGACGCGGCCATAGCGGCGGGATCGGATCAGGTCGTCCACATGCCTGAGCTAGGTGTGGGCGTGACCGGGGTCATCGAGCTGCGGGAGGAGCTCCCTGGCGTAGGCCGGATCTTCGTCCACCACCCAGGGATTACGCCATCGGAGGGCTACCTGGCGAGTGTGGCCGCCCGGCTGGCGCGAAAGGTGAATGAAGATAAGGCCGCGCAGGGCAGGAGAGGCAGCTGGGACCGTGCTCAGACGGCTCTGCTAGTCGACATCTCCACCGCACACCTTGCCCTGCTCCTTGGCCATGACGGCCTCGCCACCTGGCTCGACGATGTGCCGATCGACTGGGAAGAGCTCCCGTTCGCTGCCATCGCGGTCTGCTTCAGTCACCTTCAGGGTCCGTTTCTGTGGGGCAGCTGCCGGTACAGACCGGACATAAGTGCCGATCAACGGGCGCGTCTAGAACCCATCCTGTCGGCGCTAGGTCTCCCGGCTACCGCCGGACGCTCGTGAAAATCCAGTGTCGGCCCGAGGTGTCACCTGAGCTCAACGTCGGCGCTTCTTCTTCCGTTGGCCGCGGCGGCGGCGGGGCGCCCTCTGCGCGTGCGGGCGGATTGGGCGACGTGAATCTTCGGCTGGCCTCAGGCCGATCGTGGTGCCAAGCGCGTCGAGGTCAGGATCGTCGGTGGGCAGGTCGTTCATGTAAATAACGCTGACGATCTCTCTGCGTTGGTCCAGGAGTAGCCCCAGGCTCCGGTCGGATTGAATCTGGTGCTTCTTAGCGGCCATGTATACGCGGAGTTTGTCCAGCGCCTCGTTGCGATTATGGGCGCGTGGCGTAGTGCCCGCGAAGACTGTTGGATAGCCCCACATCCCTGCGTAGCCATGGACGACGGTGTGCCACTGGCCGTCTGCTCTGGTCATCTTTGCTAGCTCGCGCAGCGAGTCGCCCAGTTTCTTCTGCGCCGTTCCGGCCAGCCCCAGCAGATCAGCACCGAATCGGAACCAGCCGGGCTTCCGCCCCTCTGCGAGGAAATCGACGATCTGATTTGCGCCGGAATGAGTGTTGAGCGCTGGTTTGTCGGCCTGGTACGGGCTCGTACCTTCGGTCCAGTACATCCACGCGTCTAGCGGATCAGTGTGGGTGCCGACGAGGGTCCGGCGGGCGTCCCGCTGATGATGCTTGCGGGCGCGCGACAGCGGAGGTCCGGCGGAAGGATGCCGGGACCGGACGTCCTCTGGGTCCTGCTCGACGTACAGGCCGCCGTTCAGGAACAGCATGAACAGGTCGAGTTCGTCGGCTCCCCGGTAATACGTCGCGACATCGGAGTCGGCCCTGCGCCGCAGGTAGAGGAGAAACTCGGCCGGCCGGTCGATGACCTTGCTGATGACATCGAGGTCATGCATTGACGCGATCCACGGCAGGTTGCCTTCTCCAAGGATGCCGGACCGCTTCAGGTCGCCCAGCGCAACGGACAGGGGGCCGAAGTCATCGAGGCCGACGACGATTGACCGCACTTCGCGGATCACCGCAAGGTCTAGCCAGAACCGTCAGCAAGCCATAGGCCGTGGTTCTGCGAGATGAGCTGCTCAACACGCCGGGCCTGGCGGGCTCCCTCGCCGAAGATCCCCTTAATTTCCCTCGCTAGGCGTGCCCGGTCCCCGCGCCGAGCCGCGCCTGCGATCGTCCGCCCCTTCACCTCGACCGATATCGCGACGTCATCAATGATGAACAGGCCGTCGCACTCAGTCTGGTCACCGACTACCTGCGGAGAAGAACATGCCGCATTCAGGGCGGTGGCGTCCTGGTCTTTCTTCGGGGCGTAGTACTTGAGATTCGAGTAGGCGGGCGGGGTCTTGAGGGCCCGGGCCGATGCGGCGAGGGCAGTTGTCTCGCTGACCTCGGCACGCGTGCGGTCGTAGCGCTTCCAAGCATTGCGGTCGGCCTTGAGGGCCGACTCCGCCATCGCGCGGAAGGAGTCTGTTCCGATCTGGCTGCCAGTCATGAGGTAGTTGCCTGCTGCGTCCCGGACAAGGCACCTCGTCGCTAGCGGATTGACACCTCGCAGCAACAAGGCGACTGCGGCAGCCGCATCCCCCGAGTCTCCGAAGCCAATGCTGTAAGCGTCGAGCACGGCCTGAACCTGAGCGGGTCCCAGCGCAGACTCGGCGGCGATGTCGGACATGGTGAACGATGCCCGCTCGCCTGGCAGGAACATGATGTCAGAAATCGACTGGCGGAAGGCCTGGATCTCTTGCTCCGAGGGGTCTCGACGCTCCGCCTGGCAGCGCATGAGCAGGCCGCCGGTTTCGCCTCGCAGGCCTTTGAGGATGTGGCTATACCGTTCCTGAATGTCAGAGCGGACGGTTGTAAAGTCGCGGAACGTGAATCCGAGGTGCTTCCGTAGGATCGCGTCGATCTCGGGCCG
The DNA here is from genome assembly GCA_963718765.1 of uncultured Actinomycetota bacterium. Lineage (GTDB taxonomy): Bacteria > Actinomycetota > Actinomycetes > Streptosporangiales > Streptosporangiaceae > JAJYUU01. Next base: position 488,516 of record CAVQZV010000004.1, on the reverse strand, counting down.
GTCGAAGAGGGCGTTCTCGTGTTCCTCTTGCACAGAGTCGTACTGAAACTTGCGGACGTTCACGAGATACGTCTGGTACTCCGATGCCAGTCGCGCCAGCGGATCCTCGGCTGTCAGCGCGGCCAGATTGTGCGTGAAGGTCGCGAGCCGTAGCAAGCGCGTGGCCCGAGCGTGGAGGTCATCAATCACGCGCTCCGGGTTCGTCGCCTCACGGTCGTTGTCGCCCGGCATCCTGGTCGGGCGCGATAGGCAGACGAGTGACACGAGGTCTATCGCGGCGGCACTGCCGTCGTAACTATCCATGAGCGCCACTACCGGGACGATGGGTAGTTCCCTCAGCCGCATGAGCTCGATCACGTCGAATGCGTCGCATTCTCGGATCGCCTCCAGCATGGCTGCGACTTCAGTCTCGACCTCGTCTCGGAGCCGCTGCCGCAAGGCCTCCTTACCGCCCGCTCCAGCAAAAATGGCCACGTCGCCCACCGGGTCGTCGCCCAGGGCCATCACGTCAATGTTGCCGACGATGGCGCTCCCCGACGGGGCATACAGAACCGACTTCGGTCGCCGCTTGGTCACAAATAAGAGCTACCACTCAGGTCGACATCTGTCCCCATCCAGCACCTGCCGATGCGCAGGCCGCACCGCCAAGGCGGGCAGGGATGGGCGGGCGCGTTGTCGCCGGCTAGGCATCGTCGCGCGAACCCTGCGCTGGAGGCCGTGTACTGCGGGCACTCGCATGTCCGCCTTGCGAGCGCACGAGAGAACCACTGGCGAGCCTGTTCCTGGTGGGGCTGTCAGCAGTTCTCGGCCATCCCGATGCTGCTCACGGCGGCCGGTTGCAATTGCGGTTGCGATCCATGCTCGCCTAAGGCTGTCCATCAACGTTCAGGGGCGGCGCTGACGTGCGCCGATGGAGGCCCGTGGACGCCGTTAGATCGAGGATTCCGGCCTCTTAATCCGCGGGTTCGGGGTTCAAGTCCCTGGCGGCGCACCCGTCCTGACCTGGGGCTTTAGCACGCCTAGCAGTCCTAGGGCATGCGCAGATCGAGGCGCTGGCAGAGACGATCGAGACAGCCATGTGGCTCGGATCTGGATCACCCTCAGGCCGGGGCTGCTGGTTTCGCCGGGGCTGCGTGTGCCTGTTTGCGCTGTGCCAGCCGGTACTTGACGCCCTCCATGGTGAGGAAGGCCGTGACAACGGCGATCAGGATGGGTGCAGTCTGCAGTGCTCCCACCTGGGTCAGGAACGCGGCCATCAGCACCATGGAGAACGGCGCGGGCAGGACCGCCCCAGGGACGGCGGCGAGCAGGCAGGTGAACGCCAGTCCCAGCGGCACGCTGGGGATGACCTGGTGGACAAGGACCCCAGCGGTTCCGCCGATGAACAGTGACGGGAAGATGGGCCCGCCGACGAAGCCGCTGCCCTGGCTGACGGCGAAGGTGAGCATCTTGGCGATCAAGATGGCGGTGAGCAGGCCTAGGCCCAGGGTCCCGCCGTCTTTGAGTACGGTCTTGAGCTGAGCGCTGCCGGAGAACATCGTCAGCGGCAGCGCCACGCCGACGATGCCGAATACCACGCCGCCGAGCGTTGATTTCGCGATGGCGGGCACCTTGAGCCGGTCAGACAGCCGCGCCGCCGCCATCATGAACCCGGCCAGCAGCGTCACCAGCAGGGCCGCGAACAGGCCCAGGGGGACCCCGGCGAGTAGCTGCCAGTCCTCGAACCTGTAGGTCGGCACCTGGTAGTCGTCCAGGAACACCGCGCCGGCGATGGCGAAGTAGATGCCGAACGAGACGCTCGATGCCACGATTTCCGCGGCGAGCGCCTTGGCGAGCTTCTGCCCGCCCGGGCGGGCGACCTCCAGGATCAGCAGCACGACGATCACCGTGCTGGAGAACAGCCCGCCGTAGGCGCCGGCGAAGCCAGCCAGCGTGTTCACCTGCGAGTCCTCTTTAGCGAGCGCCCTGCGCCGGGCGATCCAGCCGCCTGCCCCGCCGCCCATAGCGCCCAGCGCCTTCTCCGGGCCGAGGCTGGCGCCACCGATCAACGACACCGCCGAGACGGCCGCCATCCCCGCCACCAAGTGCGTCTCGACGTGCTCGGTTTTCAGGTCGGCAACCAGGCCAGGAAGTTCCCAGGGCAGGCGGGTCAGGCGGCGCAGCAGGCCGACCACGACGCCGGCCGCCGCGGCAACCGCCACCCACCACCAATGACCGCCGAACCAGCCGGGATGGAAATCGGTGTACCACTTGCCCCCGTACTTGATCACCCCGATGAACGCAAGGCCGGCGAACGCGCCGAACACGCCGAGGGCGAAGGCGTAAGCCATCAGGACCCAGAACTCCCGCTTCTGGGTGACCGGCGGTGCCGCGGCCGGTCCGGGCGTGGCGCTCACCGAGTGAACCTCGCCGGAGCGGAGGCCGCACCCCGCCACAGCAGCCAGTGACAGCTCATCAGAGCTCCGGTTCGGATTCGGAAGCCGAGCATGCTGGCCAGCAGGGCTGCGAGTGCGGCGACAGCCAAGGCGGCTGCGACGAGGACCACGACTTCTACGGCTGCCGCGATGAGACCTGACGCCCACAGCATCCTTCCGGCGGCTGGCCGGGTGACAGGCAGCTCCAGGACCTCAGCTTGACGGTGTGCCCTCAGCAGTATCAGCCGCCCTGCGCAGCAGGTCCGCGACGTGACGGGCTGTCAGCGAGAGTCAGCGCGATATTGACGCCGGCCGCATCGCGGGTGAAGGCCAACACCACCTCATCCAGGCGGACATGCACGCCGACCGTCTCCACGCCCGATTCGCCGTGACGCTTCTTCATCTCAGTGCTCCTCACCGCGACATCGTGATCCGCCGACCGGTCTTAGAGCCCGGTACCTCGCTACGCCTGTAACCCTCGACGGATATGCACGGGCGATCCTGTCCGGTCGGCCTGGCTGCCGCTGGCGACTCGCTCCGGGCTTCGATGAACGCTGAACCAAGCCGGCCCGACTGCGCGTGTCATGCGCCTCCAGTGATTCGCGGTCCCGGTGGCGCGCGGCGCGGGTCAGCGGGCTTATTCCCTAGGTCTCCCGAGCTGAATCACTCGTTCCCTGGGCGCCGGGCTTGCGCCCGGGCCTCAGATTGCGCTCGCGATCACGGCGTGGTCACTGATGAAGTGAGAATCCGCGACCAGCGCGCGATGAGCCCGCCGAGTCGGTCTTGGTCGAGCGCCGACAGGTCTAGGCGCATTCAATTTGGCGCAGCGTTCCGCGTCCCTTTGCCTGTCGTGGACGGGTCTAATCTGCAAACCGGGGTGTCAAGGATCACCCGGATGACGACTGTCGAGCATCACCCGAAGGTCCACAGGCGCACCCGTTCTGAGCTGGGTTCGCGACCCCCGGAGCGGGCCACCTCTAGCCCAGCAGCGCCACATCGGCCGTCGACACCCGACAACTGTGACCGAAACGAGACGCGGGCTCCGAATTGGGCCATCATTAGGTGAATGCCGTGCGAACGCGACCCGGCGAGCTGGCGGATTAGGGATATGCACGACACTTAAATGGCCTGGGGGGGCAACGCTATGGCGGATCAATCATCTCGCCGGCACCGGTTCGTTCGTGTGCTGACGGCGGTCGCTGTCATAGCGGCGCTGGCGTTTGGCGGAACCGGCTTACTCGCGACCACGCCGGCCTCGGCGGCCGGACCGCTACCGATCCCGGTGACGCCATTCAGCGGCTTCAACGCGCTGCTGACTCGTGCGCCATACGTAACGGACCTGACCCAGACCGGGGCGGACGTCAGTTGGGCGACGACGAGTTCGGCGCTCGGCACGCTCGACTGGGGGCCGCTCGGCAATTGCGCCGCTAACCAGGCGTCAGTCCCGGCCAGCCTCCCCAGCTCCTATCCGGCTACCGGTACGCCGCCCAGCATCACCCTGCCCGCTTTCAGCGTCGTGTCCGGGACTACCGAGTACCAGTCGACGGTAGTGCTGACGGGGCTGTCGCCAAGCTCCACGTACTGTTACCGACCCTTGGGGGCAGGAGGTGTGGATCTACTCGGCTCCAACGCCTCGCAGCAGTTCACCACGCTCGACCCGGCCGGGTCGTCCGCGCCGCTCACCTTCGACGTCGTCGGCGACTTTGGGGAGTCCCTGTACTCGTCGTCGACACCCTTCCCTAACGACCTCAACACCGACCAGGCGGCCATCGACTCGCTCATTGGGTCGTCCGGGGCAAAGTTCGTCATCACGGCGGGCGACGTCGGCTATTCGGGCGGGACGCAGGCCAACTACGGCGACTTGACCAATAGCGGGTCCGAGGTCAGCGACATCTTCGGCCCGTCCTACTGGCCACAGACCGGAGGCCTGCCTGTCTTTCCCGGCGAAGGGAACCACGGGCAGAACACCATCGGCCTCAGGGCCTGGCCAAGCTCGAATACCGCTGCGGCCTCGGGGGGCACCTACGCCTACGACTCATATCCCGCGAACTCGGCCGACGGAACCAGCGCGGGGACCTATCCGGACGCGTGGTACGCCTTCTCCGACGCCAATGTCCGCATCTACGTGCTCGACGTAGCCTGGGCCGACGGCTCCAACGCGGGGACAGCGACAGGATCGGCCTGCACCAATGCGGGCGAGTCCGCGTGCCCGGGATACCAGGTCGATCACGACATGCACTGGACACCGAGCTCGCCCGAGTACAAATGGCTAGCCGCCGACCTCGCCAGCCATCCCGGCGTGATCAAGCTGGCAGTCTGGCATTACCCGCTGCGATCCGACCAGTCATCGCAAGACAGCGACGTCTACCTCCAGAACAGCTCGTCCAATCCGTACCAGTCGTCGAGCCTGGAATCCCTGCTCGCAGCCAACGGCGTCACAGTGGTGTTCAACGGCCATGCCCACGGCTACTCGCGGATCACGCCCAACAGCCCAGGCTCGCTCACGACCTACGTGACTGGTGGCGGCGGCGCTATCCTCGAGCCGGTCCAGACTGGTAGCGCATGCACGAGCCTCCAGGGGTCAGGTGCCGTCTACGCGATCGGCTGGAGCCCGACGAGCAATACGGGAACAGCCTGCGGGGCACCCACCCCACAGTCGGCAGCCCAGGTCTACAACTTTCTCGAGGTCACGGTGAACGGCGGCACGATGACGGTGACGCCGATCGACGCTGCTGGGCAGTCCTTCGACGTCCAGACGTACGCCTTCTCGGTGACGCCGGCCGTCGTGATCGACTCGCCGCCGCCCTCGCTGACCAGCTCGACGAGTGCCTCTATCGCATTCCACGCCAGCAGCGGGTCGCCGTCTTTCACGTGCAGCCTCGACGGCGCCAGCCCCGCAACCTGCTCGAGCCCACTCACGCTGACCGGGCTGGCACAGGGCCCGCATCAGGTGACAGTTTCCGCTTCCGGTTACACGCCAGCGACAACCTCGTGGACGGTCGACACCACACCGCCCAGCACCCCGGCGATCACGACGGGCACGGCCGCGTCCCCGACCCAGGTCAACCTCGGCTGGACGAGCTCCACGGACAACGTGGGCGTCACCGGCTACGACGTCTACCGAAACGGATTGCTGCTGACGCCGACCCCCGTGACGACCACGAGCTACATGGACTCTATGGCCTCCCCCGGGACCACGTTCCAGTACACGGTGGATGCCCGCGATGGAGCTGGCAACGTGTCCCCAGCATCGAGCCCCTTCCCGGTGACGACACCGACGGGACAGGCGGGACCGGCCTTCGTGCAATCGGCCGAGTCGTCGACGTCCTCAGTTACCCTGGCCGTACCGAGCACGCCGGGTGACCTGCTCGTCCTCTCGGCCAGCGTCTACACGGGCGCCACCCGCCCCATCACCGCCGTCACCGACTCGGCCGGCGACACCTGGACGGAGGCCGGCAACTACTTCACTTCGGGAGTGAACTCCGACGGCGAGCTCTGGTACACGGCTGGAGTCGGCTCGGTGACCAGCGTGACAGTAACCACCGGCGCGACGGCCATCGCCTTGCAGCTCGACGAGTTCAACGGCGTGGCCAGCTCGAACGCCCTGGACGGGTCCATCGGTACCTCCGGCCACAGCACATCGGGCTCCTCAGGTTCCGCGACCGCCTCCGAGTCAGGCGACCTGGCGGTCGGGTTCATCGCCGGCCACGCCACCGGTCAGACCGTCACCGTCACCTCACCTGGTTACAACGCGTTGCCCATGCAGACGACAACCAGTCCCAATACGGTGACGGTGCTCTCCGGCTACCAGAACATCGCCGCCCCCGGAGCGACGAGCTTCGCTGGCTCGTTCGGCGCGGCGATGAACTGGGCCGCGGGTGTCGCCCTGTTCAAGCCGGGATCACCGGCCCCGCCGCCCGGTGACTTCACCATCGCCGATGCACCCGGAAGCGCGACCGTGACGGCTGGCTCACCGGCCACGTCGAGCATCTCGACGACTGCCGTCGGTACCCCCGAGCAGGTCGCCGTCAGCGCCACCGGCCTCCCGGCCGGAGCAACGGTCTCCTTCAATCCACCGTCAGTGACGGCCGGTACGGCATCTCAGATGACCATCACCACCTCATCGACGACACCAGCTGGGACGTATCCGATCACCGTGACGGGGACCAGCGTCTCGGCCCAGCACTCGGTCGACTTCTCGCTCATCGTCCAGACGCCCCCAGCCATCACCTCGGCGGCCAGCACCTCCTTCACCACGAACGTTGCCGGCTCCTTCACCGTCACCACGACCGGCTCTCCAACACCGTCGTTGTCAGAGAGCGGGGTCCTGCCCACCGGGGTGAGTTTCACCGACAACGGCAACGGCACCGCCACACTGGCCGGGACCGCGACATCGCAGTCCGCCTCGACGTTCACCATGACTGCCTCCAACGCGGCCGGGCCAGTACAGCAGACCTTCACCCTCAACGTCCTCCTGCCGGTCACGAACGACTTCGCGATCTCGGCTTCCCCCGGCTCGGCCACCGTCACGCCAGGCGCCCCCGCGAGCACCATCGTCAGCACCGCCATCACAAGCGGATCGGCCCAGAGCGTGGGACTGAACGCCAGCGGCGCGCCGACCGGGGCGACCGTCTCGTTCAGCCCGGCGTCCGTGACAGCCGGGCAGAGCTCCACGGTCATGGTTACGACGTCCTCGTCGACACCCACGGGTACGTTCCTGATCACCGTGACCGGAACCGGGGCGTCGGCCACGCATTCGACCAGCTTCTTCTTGATCGTGAACCCAGCACCCGCCGGGCCTGCGCTCGTGCAGGTCGGCAGCGGCACTGAGGCCGCGGCCGCGACCTCGTTGTCCGGCTCGTTCCCCACCGCGTCGGGGGCCGGCAACCTGCTGGTCCTGGCGGCCAGCGTGTACACAGGCGCGACCGACCAGATCACGTCGGTCACCGACTCGGCCGGTAACACCTGGACAAGGGTTGGCGCGTACGACACGTCCGGGCACTACTCGGACGGCGAGCTTTGGTACGCGGCGAACGCGACGCCGACGACGGCCGTGACCGTCCGCGTCAACTCCGCGACCACAGTCAGCTTCGAGCTCCTCGACTTCACGGGCGTCGCCGCGACGAGCCCGCTGGACTCGTCGACGGGAGCATCCAATACCGGGCTATCCGCGGCATCGGGCAGCGCGACCTCGGGCGCATCGAACGAGCTGGCGGTCGGCTTCGTGGCGGGGCACGGCAATCCGCAGGCCATTACGCCCAGTGTCACCGGCTACACGGCCGAGCCCGAGCAAACGTCGACGGGGACGGGCACCGGCTCCGTTGTCGCCGCCTTCCAGGTTCTGTCCACGCAGGGAGCCACGGCCTTCTCTGCTATCTTCTCCGGTTCGATGTACTGGGCCGCAGGAGTCGCCCTCTTCAAGCCCTGACACTCCCTGCCTCCCGTGACCATTCATGCGACCGGTCCTGTCTTCGTCCCATGCGCCTGGCCACGCCTGGGCCGACCATGGGTCCAAGGAGGCGATCCGGGGCGAGCGTGCCTTGCGATCTGCGGACTGGAGTCCGGGCTGGAGGCGCTCGGGGCGGGCGCGCAACTGAGCAAGGGTCGGTTGCAGTTCTGGTTGCAATTCACACTCAGCCGTTGGTGCTTACCGGCATCCAAGGATGCCTCGAACTGCGTCAATAGATGCCCGTGGACGCAAGTGAATCAAGGATTCCGAGCTCTTAATCCGCGGGTTCGGGGTTCAAGTCCCTGGCGGCGCACTCGTGCTTTTGTATTAAGTCGGCTGATGCTTGACCGGTCAAGTCCTGAGGCGTGGTGTTCCGCGGGTCGCGTGATCCTTTTGCTGTCGGTTATGCGCTGAGCGCCTGGATCTGGTTGTGGGTGGTCACCTCCGGAGTGCTCGGCGCGATGGTGATGCGGGAGCGGGCGAGGACGTCGAGGCCGAGGTAGCGGCGGCCTTCGGTCCATTCGTCGTGCTGTTCGGCCAGGACCGCACCGACGAGGCGGATGAGGGAGTTGCGGTCGGGGAAGATGCCGACGACGTCGGTCCGCCTGCGTATCTCCCGGTTGAGCCGCTCCTGCGGATTATTGGACCAGACCTGTCGCCACAGCTCCTTCGGGAACGCGGTGAAGGCCAGAACATCGGAGCGGGCCGCTTCCAGGTGCTCAGCGACGGCGGGGAGCTTGAGCGCGACGGCATCCACCAGCCGGTCGTACTGGGCGTGCACGGAGGCGGCGTCGGGCTGGTCGTAGACCGAGTGCAGCAGGGTGCGGACCCACGGCCAGGACGCTTTGGGGGTGGCCGACATCAGGTTGGCTGCGTAGTGGGTTCGGCACCTTTGCCAGGACGCGCCGGGCAGGGTCGCGCCGATCGCGTCGGTCAGGCCGCGGTGGGCGTCGGAGGTCACCAGGGCGACGCCGGACAGGCCGCGGGCGGTCAGGTCGCGGAAGAACCCCAGCCACCCGGCGCCGTCCTCGGCGGAGGTGACCTGAAGGCCCAGGATCTCCCGGTGCCCGTCGCCGTTGACGCCGGTGGCCAGCAAGGCATGCACGTTCACCACCCGGCCGCCCTCGCGGACCTTGAGCACCAGCGCGTCGGCAGCGACGAAGGTATAAGGGCCGGCGTCCAGCGGGCGGGTCCGGAAGTCCTCCACGGCAGCGTCCAGATCGCGGGCCATCTCGCTGACCTGAGACTTGCTCAGCCGGGTGATGCCGAGCGACTCGACCAGTTTCTCCATCCGCCGGGTGGAGACCCCGAGCAGGTAGCAGGTCGCCACCACCGACGTCAGCGCCGCCTCGGCGCGGCGGCGCCGCTCCAGCAGCCAGTCCGGGAAGTACGAACCGTGACGCAGCTTCGGGATCGCGACATCCAGGGTCCCGGCCCGGGTGTCGAAGTCCCGGTGCCGGTACCCGTTGCGCACGTTAACCCGGTCCGGGCCCGGCATCCCGTACGGCGCGCCGCAGATCGCATCGGCCTCGGCCGACATCAGCGTGCTGATGAACGTGGTCAGCATCTGAGCGCAGCAGGTCCGGCGACGCGGACGCCAGCTGGTCGTGCAGGAACCGGGCAGGGTCGATACTGCTAGGGGCGGTCATCGTGATGTCTCCTTCAGAAGCACTGTGGAAGGTCTTCCAAAGGATCACGCGGTGGTCGCCTTACGTCCCTACGCCACGCCCATCAGCGGGCCGGTTCGTACACCACTCTGGCGGACGTAACTGCTTGACACTGGTCGTTCGGCTGATGCCGGACAGTGTTTCGGCTGACGCTTGACAGTTGCTTGGGCTGATCCTTGACACTCCCTTGGCATGAGGGAGTTAAGCGTGGCTGAGCAGCGGTATCAGGCTGTCCTGGCGGTGATCGGCGAGGGCGGCACGGTGACTGAGGTCGCGGGCCGGTGGGGGGTGTCCCGGCAGAGCGTCCATACGTAGCTGGCCCGGTATGAGGAGGGCGGCCTGGAGGGGCTGTCGGACCGGTCGCACCGGCCGGACAGCTGCCCGCATCAGATGGCGCCGGGGGTCGAGGCGCGGGTGCTGGAAATGCGGCGCATTCACCGGTCGTGGGGGGCGCGGCGGATTTGCTTCGAGCTGGGCAAGGCGGGGGTGGCGCCGGTGCCGTCGGAGTCGGGGGTGTACCGGGCTCTGGTGCGGGCGGGGCTGATCGAGCCGGGCGGGCGGCGGCGGCGGGTCGCCGAACGAGTTGTGGCAGATGGATGAGGTCGGCGGGTTCCTGCTCACCGATGGCAGCCACGCCAAGGCGCTGACCGGCGTCGACGATCATTCCCGGTACTGCGTGTCGGCGGCCCTGATGGCCCGGGAGCGGACCCGGCCGGTGTGCGACGCGCTGGGCGCGGCGTTAGCCCGGTACGGGGTGCCGCAGCAGATACTGACGGACATCAGTCCACGCACAATCCGGAGGGGCCGACTTCCGGTTGCCGCAGAGGCTCATCTCGCGCCGCACCGCCTGCCCGGAGTTGGCGACTGCGGCCACAGACCCGTTACGCAGGCTGGCGGGTGAAGTGCGCGGTTACCGAGACCGTCGCGGGAACCTTGACCATCATCCCCATATTGTTCCAGGTCATCCCGTAGTCCAGCCGGTCGACGTTCACGGTGGCGGTCAGGGTCGCCGAGTCCGGCGACGCCTCGCTGACGTTCGCGGTCAGCGACAGCGGGCGGGAGGTGCCTGCGGCCTCAAGATCGCCGCTCACCGCCAGGCCCCCGTTGTCGTCCAGCCTGGCGTCCTTCGCCGTGAAGGTGATGTGCGGGTGAGCGTCGGCGTGGAAGAAGTCGGCCGACCGCAGGTGCTTGTCTCGCTTGGAGTTCTTAGTGTCTACCGACGCTGACCCGACCCGCAGCGTGCCGGTGACCGAGCCATCGGCGCCGACCTCGCCCTCGCCGGCCAGTTCGGAGAATCTGACGCGCACGGTTATGAGGCCCCACATGTGCTTCTGGCTGACTCCGACGCTTGACTTCTGGGGGTCGAGTACCCAGTGGCCAGCGCCAGCGCCGCCGGGGAGTCCGGCCGGCGCGCTGCTGTCTGCATCGGTCATCGCTGAAGATTCCTTTCCCATCGTCCAATCGGGGACCACGCGAAAGTCCCCCACCTGGTGATCATCGCTTCCGTGACTGTGTAGAACAACATAGTAACAGCCGTGATAATCACGGCCGACCAGAGCCAGGTAAGCTGTCCGCATGAATCCCCAGGCCCGTTCACCTGGGCAGGATGCGACTAGCTGCCCCGGCCCAGGGCTGCCGGATCTCGCCCGGATGGATGCCTCGCAGCGCCGCCGGGTGCTGGTGGCCCAGACGGCTCGTTTTGCCGGGGCGTTCCTGCGGTGGGTGGACTCGCGCGCCTGCGGGCGCCTGACCTACCCGCGGCTGCGGCTGCTCGAGGCACTGCATTCGGGCGGCCCGGCCAAGATGACCGATCTTGCCGGGCAGCTCGGGATCTCCGCGCGCAACATGACCGCCCTGGTGGATGCGCTCGAGGAGGCTCATCTCGTCATCCGCCGGCCGCACCCTGGCGACCGCAGGGCTACCCTGATCGAGCTCACGCCCGGCGGCACCGGCGCCGCGGAGACCGCCCTGGGACCGGGACTGGACGCGATCGCCGAGCTTTTCGACGGCCTGTCCCTCACCGACCAGCAGCACTACCTGAAGGCGCTGGGACAGCTGCTTGACGCGATAAGCAGCCGACCGGACGCGGCGGAGGCCCGGACGAGCCGACCCGGGTCTCAGGCTGAGGCGCCGCTCGGGCGCGCTAGAAGCCAGGAGGACCCCCTGGCCACCTGAGCCGGGGGAGCGTGGGTGAGTGAATGAAACCAGCCAGGCCCGGCGTGAATCTGCGGCGAAGCCCGGGCCACTGCCGTCCATGCCCGTCAATGGAAGCCCGCGACGCGCTGCCGCTACTCGCCGCTCCAGGCATATGCACGGGGGCGCCGCTGCGCGCGCGGGGTAAGTTCGCCGGCCAGCAGCGGCAGGACCGGACCGTCGCAGCCTCGCGAGCCTGGCGCTTGGCTGCATCGCGATGTGCAGCAGAGGACGACCCGGGCCCGTCAGCGCGTTCGCCGGGCGCGGGCAGCCGCCTGCCTGCCGTTGTCTGGCTTGCTGGCGCGTGTCACAGGCTGGCCGGATCTCGTGCGGTCGCCGGTGATTGCGCTCCGGAAACGGCGGCGTCGTCGCCGGCGAGGTTGGCGCGATCGCGCAGCGGGACCTCTTTGAGCAGCCAGGTGAGGGCGAAGGCCAGCAGGGCGACGGGGGCGCCGATCTGGAAGACGACGTGCAGCGAGTCGCTGAAAGCCAGGACATAGCCGTGGTGGATGGCCGGCGCGAGCGCGTCGAGCTGGGCGGGGCTGGCTGAGATGTTACTGCCGTGGACCGCTTTCAGCGCGGCGGGCGGCAGGTACCTGGGGAGGTTGGCGGCGAGGCGGTTGTTGAAGATCGCGCCGAAACCGGCGACGCCGATCGAGCCGCCGATCGAGCGGAAGAATGTCGAGGATGATGTCGCGGTACCGAGCTGGCTCGGGGGTACCGCGTTCTGCACGGCGACGACCAGGACCTGCATGACGCAGCCGATGCCCAGGCCGAGGATGACCATGTAGAGCGACGACACGGCCAGCGACGTCGTCGGGGTCAGCAGGGAGAACAGGTACAGCCCGGCGGCCATGATGGCGGTGCCGGCGACCGGGAAGACCTTGTACCGTCCCCACCTGGTCACCAGCCGCCCGCTGATGATGAAGGTGATGAGCATCCCCCCGACCAGCGGCAGCAGCTGCAGCCCGGAGCTGGTCGGCGAGGCACCGTGCACGGTCTGCAGGTACAGCGGAATGTAGATGATCGCGCCGAACATCACCAAGCCGACGATGAACCCGACCGAATTCGACACCGCGAACACCGAGTTCCGGAACAACCCCAGCGGGATGACCGGCTCGGCGGCGCGCCCTTCGGCCCACACGAACAGCGCGATCAGCACCACGGCAGCGGCCGCCAGGCCGATTATCGTCGCCGACCCCCACGGGTAGGTCGCGCCGCCCCAGGTGGTCAGCAGGATCACCGCAGTGATGGCCCCGCCCAGCAGCGCGGTTCCCAGGTAGTCGATCGCGTGGTCCGTGCGCTTGACCGGCAGGTGCAGGACGAGCGCGATGACGGCAAGCGCGACCGCTCCGATCGGCAGGTTGATGTAGAACACCCAGCGCCAGCTCGCATGCTGGGTGATGAACCCGCCCGCCAGCGGCCCGATGACACTGGACAGGCCGAACACCGCGCCGAAGTAGCCCATGTAACGGCCTCGCTGCCGCGGGCTGACCACATCGCCGATGATCGCCTGCGCGCCGACCATCAGCCCGCCCGCGCCGATCCCCTGCAGTGCCCGGAACCCGATCAGCTGGCCCAGGTCCTGCGACAGCCCAGCCAACGCCGAGCCGATGAGGAAGATGACGATCGCCGCCTGGAACAGCTTCTTCCGGCCGTACAGGTCACCGAGCTTGCCCCACAGCGGCGTCGAGATCGTCGCGGTGAGAATGTAGGCGGTCACCACATAAGACAGATGGTTCAGGCCATGCAGATCACCAGCGATCGTCGGCAGCGCGGTGGCCACGATCGTCTGATCCAGCGCCGCCAGCAGCATCCCGAGCATCAGCGCCCCCAGGATCACCAGAATCCTGCGGTGCTCCGCCGTACTGACCGCGTCTGCCTGCGCGGCGGTCACGGAGCCCGGGCTGTCAGTCATCGAGTTCCCCCATCTGACGCTGAATGTCGGCGGTGAACTGGCGGAGCAGCCGCGCGAATTCGGCCTGCTCCGGCTCAGGCCAGCCGGCCAGCAGGCAGGTCAGCCACTTGCGCCGGGCGGCCAGGAACCTGCCGATCGTCCGGCGCCCCGCTGCGGTGAGCTGCAGCCGGGTCGCCCGGGCGTCTGCGGTATCCCGGCTCCGGCTGACCAGGCCCGAGCGCTCCAGCTGCTGCGCCTTCCGCGTGACCGCCGGGGCGTCGATGCGCAGCTGCTCGGCCAGGTCCGTCACCCGCAGCCCGCTGCCCTCGATATGCAGCACGTACAGGATGGCCAGGCCGGCCTGATCGGCATCGACCCGGGCCTGCGCCAGCAGGAACTCGTGCAACCGGGACTGCTTGAGACAGCGAGCCAGCGAGTGCAGTGCCGACTCGATGCCGCCGACCGCGTCGCCCTGCTCCGGCTCCGCGGCGCGAACGGACGTCGTCTTCTCCCGCATAGACGCTAGCGTAGCAGGCCATTTGCCTGCCGCAGGCAACTAACTGACACATTTACCTGCGGCAAGCAAATTATATGCCGGGTGGCTGACGCGCCATGCGCGAGCGGGCGCTGCTCCAGTGCGCAGAGACCACCAAGATGGCTCGCCGGGCAGGGACTGGCCCGCGCCTCGGCCGCGAGATCTCCGGTCAGCTCGACGTGCGCCACAGCATCGAAAGCCAGCCATGCTCGAGCCGGCCTGCCGGGCGCTGCCCTCCGCAGCTTGCAGGTCTGCGCGGCCCGGGTCGGTCCGCCATTTGGCACCAGCTTTAGCTCTGCAGCTCCCCCTCGGCGCTGCGGCGGGCCTGGGCACAAAGCTCGTCGAGACGCGGATTCAGGCGGGGAAGACCAGGCCGATGCTCTCGGGCGCCTCGGCGACGAGCTGCGGGCGCTGACCGCGCAGGCGGCCGGCGAGATCGCTGACCTGCGGACGCAGAAGCGAGCGTGACGGAGGCCGGCCGCGGTGGCCGCCCCCAACTACGATCTGGCCACTTGCCGCTTCGGCTGTCGCCGCCTTCGCTGCCGACGAGGACATCGTGTTCAAGGCCGCTTGCGTGGACCTGGACCCCGAGGATGGCGCGCTACTCCACCACATCAGCGCCAAGCTGACCATCCGCTCGGCGCTAGCCGTTTCGGCCTCAAATACGCCATAGGCGGGCTTTCGCATCCGGCGCTCATGACCAATATCGAGCTGTACGGACGGACTCAGGTCATCCAGCCCTTATGCGAGCCAGTGGCCACAAGAGCTGACTAACCAACATCGCTGAGGATGCCTCGGCATCGGCTCGACGAAGGCACGGCAGTCACTAGCTGATCGACGGCAACCACGTGATGTTTGGCGAACGTCCCCGACGGGGAGCTTCCGAGCCTCGGGCTAACAAGCAATGCTCACAGCCTGCAGCAGGCTTGGCTGCTATACGGGCATCTCGAGCCGGCCAGCAGGACCTCTTACCTTACGTGCCAAGTCGGCGGGGGAAAACGATGTCCACTGACCATTGCGGCAACGGCGTCACCGGGCGGCCACCAAAACAGGCACACGGCGTGCGGTGGGCCGCCCCAGGCCTCGTAGCCGCGGCACTCCTTGCCGCCGGGTGCGCGAGTTCGTCGCCGACGAAACCTGCAACCTCCCCTAGCTCGTCGACCTCTTCCACTAGCCCGTCGGTCCCGTCCACATCCAGCGCCGCCATCAGCGCAGCTCTGAAGACCACGACGATTGGCAGCACCGCGGTGCTCACCAACGCAAAAGGCTTCACCTTGTACTGGTTCGTGCCGGACACTCCTACCAAGTCAAACTGCAACGGGTCGTGCGCCTCGCTCTGGCCGCCGGTGGCGGGGCCAGTGACGGCCAGCGCCGGCGTCACCGGCAGCCTCGGCACAATCACCCGCTCGGACGGCTCCGCGCAAGCAACGTACAGGGGGCATCCGCTCTACACCTACGTCGGCGACACTGCGCCTGGCCAGGCCACGGGCAACGGGCTCAACCTGTCCGGCGGCGTCTGGCATGAAATGACCGCGTCCGGCGCGGTCGCGCCATAGTCCAGCAAACCGTCCAGTTCCCGCGGTAGCGGCGGCGGCTACCGACCGGGTCGCGAGCAGATCGCGAACCAGCACCTGGAATTGCGGTCCGTAGCTCGCGTCGCGCCGCTCGCAGCGCGGAGGGCCGGCGACCGTTGCCGGTGATGCTGGCGGGGCTGAGCTGCGTTGCGGCAGGCGCAGAGGCAACGAGCAGGCGGCCCAGGCCGGCTGCGGTTCCGGTTGCCATCCAGCCTCGTCCAGCGTCGTGCGCTGGCGCTTACCTGCGTTCCTTACCGGCGCCGATGGCTTGCCGTGAACGTAGGTGAACAGAGGAGCCGGAGCTCTCAATCCGCGGGTTCGGGGTCCAAGTCCCTGGCGGCGCACCAGCTCTGAACTGGTATTTTTCGCTTTTCCATTACTTTATCCGCCCGCCTGTGGCTGCAATTGTGGTTGCAGTTTGCCTTCATCCGGCCACAGCGCCTTGCCAATCAGTCCGGCCGCCTCGCGGGTTAGCGGATCCGTCGGGTCGGTGTAGATCCGCGTCGTGGTGACCTGACCATGGCCGAGAATGCGCTGGATCACGTGCATGTCGACGTGCTGTTCCCCCCAGCAGCGTCCCGGCGGTGTGCCGGGCGTCGTGCAGGCGGGCATCTTTGGTAATGCCCGCCTCGGCGAGCAGAGCCCTCCACTCTTCCCAGTCGTCGTGCGGGTCCATCGGCTGGCCCTGCGGTCCGCACCAGATCAGCTCCCGGTCGTCCCAGCTCGCGTCATCGGCTTTCAGCGAAACACCGGCTGCCGCGAAGGGCGTACTGCTTCGCCGTACCCGGCAGGCGCAGTTCCCGGGACCTGGGCAAACCGAGACACCGTACGAGCGGTTGTTGTACGACGCGCTGACAGGCGACGACAGGCTGTTCGTTCGGCAGGACGCCGTGGAGCAGAGCTGGCGGATCATTCAGCCGCTGGTAGCGTACCCGCCACCTGTGCGCCCGTACCCGGTCGATTCTTGGGGGCCGCCGCAGGCCGATGCGCTGCTGTCTGGGTACCCACCTTGGCAGCCGCTGTGGCTGCCCGAACCGTCCACCTGAACGCCTCCCGCCGCCTCAGCGTGCTGGGCGTGCTCTAGGCGGTGACTGGGCAGTTATCCCCTGTCGTGCCGTCGGCCCAGGTCATCACCGGGCTGCCGCCGTCCGATCGGCCAGGCTCGTGGCCCAGCCAGCAGTGTAAGGGGGAGGCCGTGACCGGAGCAGTGGTGGGGCAGGGTCCGTTGCGGGCCGGGAGCCCGCTCAGAACCCCGCGCACGGCGGCGATCGCCGGAATCATCTTCTCGGTGCTGCTGATATCCGCACTGGTGCTGCTGAGGGTGTCTGTACCAGCTCATTCCGAGGTACCCGGCGCCTGGCTGACCGATTCGCGGCGCAGGACCGCGGTGACCATCGCGCTGTCTCTCATCCCGTTCGCCGGGATCGCCTTCTTGTGGTTCGTCGGGGTGCTGCGGGACCGGATCGGCGTGCGCGAGGACCGGTTTTTCGCCACGGTGTTCTTGGGCAGCGGCCTGCTATTCGTCGCCATGCTGTTCGTCGGCGCCGCGGTGGCCGGCGGCCTGATCGCAGGGCACACGCAGCTCGCGCCGTCGGCCGGGATGATCTTGACCTTCGGCCGCCGCGTCACCGCCCTGGTGCTGAATGTTTACGCGATGCGGATGGCGGCGGTGTTTACGCTCACCACGGTGACCATCGCGCGCCACACCAAGATCGTGGCCCGGTGGCTCACCATCGCGGGGCTGGCGATCGCACTGGTATTGCTGGTCAGCGCTGGGATATTGCCCTGGGCAGAGCTGCTGTTCCCCGCGTGGATCCTGGCGCTCAGCATAGAGATCCTCATAACCCGTTCCCGGGCCTCCTCGGCCGAGAATCCCGCACGGCCAGCAATTGCTGCTCGCCCATCGCCACGATCACCGCCGGGTCCACCGTGACCGCCAGCGCCGCCCGCCAGATCAGCGACTTCAGCATGCCCGGCCACGCGCACTCCAGCAGGTCCTGTGCCGCCTTTGACGCGCGTTCACTCGAGGTTGCGATGACTAGATGTACTGACCACGGACGTTGGTAACGCGACACGCTAGCGATGATCTTGATGTAGGGAGGGCCTTCCGGGTTCGGTGTGGATCACCACATCTACGCCGAACCGCCGGGAGGCCCTCGTGTCCCACCGTAATGCCCCGCTGACCGAGACCGGGCGGCTGCGCCTGGCCCGGTGTGTTGTCGAAGACGGCTGGCCGGTCCGCCGGGCGGCGGAGCGGTTCCAGGTCTCACCCACGACAGCGGCCCGGTGGGCGGCCCGCTACCGCGAGCAGGGGGCGGCGGGGATGGCTGACCGGTCCTGCCGCCCGCGTCACAGCCCGAACCAGCTTCCGCAGCGGACCGAGCGGCGGATCATCGGGCTGCGCGTGTCGCAGCGGCTCGGCCCCGCGCGGATCGCGTTCCGGCTGGGCTTACACCCCTCCACCGTGCACAAGGTGCTAGTCCGCTACGGCTGCCCGAAGCTGGCGCACCTGGACCGGGCCACCGCCGTGCCAGTCCGCCGGTATGAGCGGGACCGGCCGGGCGAGCTGGTCCACGTCGACGTCAAGAAGCTCGGCAACATCCCCGACGGCGGCGGCTGGCGGGTAACCAGCCGCCTGCAGGGCATTCGCAACCGGGCCGCCACCCCTGGTGCCGGGCGCAGCCGCGACGGCCACGCGGCGCTCGGCTACGGCTACCTGCACACCGCCCTAGACGACCACTCCCGGCTGGCCTGCACCGAGATCCTGGCCGACGAGCAGAAGCAAACCGCCGCCGCCTTCCTGCACCGCGCCCACGGCTGGTACGCCACCCCCGGCATCACCATCGAGCGCGTCCTCAGCGACAACGGGCCTTGCTACCGCTCCCGCGACTGGGCCGCCGCCTGCTCAAGAGCTCGGCATCACACACAAGCGGACCCGGCCCTACCGGCCCCAGACCAACGGCAAAGTCTGTGAAGACTGTTGCCTGGTGCTGCACCGGGCGGGCCTGACCCCGGCAAAGGTATGACCACGGTGTCCTTCGTTCGATTTGTCGGCCCGCTTGGGTGCAGCGCCGCGGCGCGCGCCGGCCAGACGGATCTGACCTGATAGGAGCTTGGATCAGAAGCCCCGTCACAGACCTGTCGCTCCGCCCGGCCGGCTCGCCCATCCGTCAGACAAGGCCCTTACGGAGGAGCGGATCCCAGCATGACAACCGAGGCGACGACTGTCATCGGCGGCGTGGATACCCACAAGCACGCCCACTACGCAGCCGCCATCGACGACCAGGGCCGGCTGCTCGGCCACCGGGAGTTCCCGGCCACCGACCCGGGCTACCAGGCGCTGCTGGCCTGGATGCGCGGGCACGGCCAGGTCCGCGCGATCGGCGTGGAGAGCACCGGCTCGTTCGGCGCGACCCTGACCCGGGCGCTGACGGCGGCCGGAGAGCGGGTCATCGAGGTGAACAGGCCCAGCCGGCTGGCCCGCCGCATGGACGGCAAGTCCGACCGGCTGGACGCCGAGCAGATCGCCCGCGCGGTCCTGGGCCAGACTTCCACCGCCACCCCGAAGGCCAAGTCCGGGACGGTCGAGGTGATCCGCACCCTGCGCGTCACCCGCGCCAGCGCGGTGAAGGCGCGCACCCAGGCGTTCAACACCCTGCGGGGCGTCATGATCGGCGCGCCGTCGCCGCTGCGCGACGAGCTGGTCGTCCTCACCAAGCGGACCCTGGTCAACCGCTGCCTGGGGTTACGTCCCGAGACTGACCAGCTGCTGGACCTCAGCACCGACCCGGCGCGTCTGCTCATGGCCGGGGTGAAGACCGCGCTGCGCGACCTGGCCCGCCGCTGGAAGACCCTCGATGAGGAGATCAAGACGCTCAGCCGGCAGCTCGACGCACTGGTCCAGGCCGCCGCCCCCCGCCTGATGGAACTCCACGGCGTCGGCACCGAACTCGCCGGCCAGTTCCTGGTCACCGCCGGCGACAACGCCGACCGGATCCGCAGCGAAGCCGCCTTCGCCAAACTCTGCGGCGTCGCCCCGCAACCCGCCACCAGCGGCCGGATCACCGGCCGCCACCGACTCAGCCGCAGCGGCGACCGCGCCGCCAACAGCGCCCTCTACATCGTCGCCATCGTCCGGATGCGCCACCACCAGCCCACCCGCGACTACGCCCAGCGGCGCACCGCCGAGGGCCTCACCAAACGCGAGATCATCCGCTGCCTCAAGCGCTACATCGCCCGCGAGGTCTACGCCAGCCTGCCCCGACAGCAGCCGCCGCCACAACCAGCCCATCAGCCGGCCGATTGACAAACATAGGAGCATCGAGAGATACCACCGCACCCTGGCCAGCGAATGGGCCTACGCCCGGCCCTACCACTCAGAAACAGAACGCCGTGCCGCCTTGCCAGCCTGGCTCCACACCTACAACAATCACCGCGGACACACCGCACTCGGCGGCCACCCACCCGCCAGCCGCGTCACCAACCTGTCAGGACAGAACACCTAGATGCTGGGCGGACAGCTCGAGACCCACATCTGATGGAAGGACGGCCGCGCTTCATCTCACCTGGTGGGTCGCGGGGCGGAGGCCCATCACACGAGCCAGCCCTCGGCCTCGAGGCGGACCGGCTCAGCTCTCCCGGGTGCCGTTCCAGTCCTAAGGTTTCAGGTCCGAGGCCGGGGGGCTGCCGGCGACTCGGCGGGCGATTCGGGGGCGCTGCGCGGCAGCGGCGGTTGCGGCCCGGCGGCCGGGGCAGTGCCGCTACCAGGCTGGTAGAGGTCATCCAGTACGCCAACGCTGCGTGTGGTGAAGGCGCGCTCGCGGCGGATGTCGCGGGCGAAGGCAGGCCACCAGGTCAGGATCGCGCCGACGCGGTTGCGGAAACCGGTCAGGAACGCGATGTGGATGAACAGCCAGGCAACCCAGCCGGGAAGCCCGCTCATCTTGACCGGTCCGGCGGACACGACAGCGCGGCCACGGGATATGTAGGCGGCTGAGCCGAGATCGCGGTAGCGGAACGGACGTGACGTGTCGCCCCGGCCTTCGATTTCGCGCCGGACCCGGTGGCCGGCGTACAGGCCCGCCTGCATGGCCACCTCGGCAACGCCGGGGAGCTTGCGCAGGCTCATCATGTCGCCGACGACCGAGATCTCGGGATGGCCGCTGATGGTGAGATCGTCCTGCACGACGATCCGCCCGGCCCGGTCCCGCTGGGCGCCGGTCGCCTTGGCCAGCGCATCGGCGATCGGCGGCGCCTCAACTCCGGCCGTCCAGAGCACAGTGCCGGCGTCGTGCCGCATTTCGCTGCCGTCGTGGTCGCGGGCAACCAGCCCCCGCCCGTCGACGCTAGTCACGATCGAGCCCATGTACAGCTCCACGCCCAGGGAGCGCAGACTTGCGGCGGCCTTGCGGGACAGCTCGGGACCGAAAACGGTGAGCGGCGCTGAGCCGCCGTCGAAGAGCAGGACCCTGGCATCCTCAGGTTCGATATGCCGGTACTCGGAGCGAAGGGTAATGGTGGCGAGCTCCCGGATCTGCCCGGCGAGCTCGACGCCGGTCGGCCCGGCGCCGACCAGAGCGAACGTCAGCCAGCGGCTGCGCTCGGCCGGATCGGTCGCGGTCTCGGCCATCTCGAACGCGCCGAAGACGCGCCGCCTGATCGTGAGCGCATCGGAGATCGATTTCATACCGGGCGCCCACTGAGCGAATTCGTCATGCCCGAAATATGACTGCTGGACCCCGGTGCCGACGATGAGGTGGTCGTAGGGGACGTCGATCTGCTCTCCGAGCGGCAGCCGGCAGATGACGCGCTTCGCGTCGGCGTCCACGCCGATAGCCTCGGCCGTGATGCAGTCCAGGTTGCGATGCTTCCTGAGCACGCGCCGCAGCGGCGCGGTGATCTGGCCCTCCGACAGGATGCCCGTCGCGCACTGGTACAGCAGCGGCTGGAACACGTGCTGCGCGGTGCGGTCGATCAGCGTGACCGGGAACTGGCCGTCCCGCAGCGCCTTCGCGGCGAACAGCCCTCCGAAACCGCCGCCGACGATGACCACCCTTGCGGGTGTGTCGTGATCACTCATGTCGCGCCCCCGTCAGCGATAGCGGCTTGCCTACGCTGGGTCGTGCCAGGGAATGCCATCCGGCAGAAGGCTGTCGGCCTCCTTGGGTCCCCAGCTGCCCTTGGCGTAGATGTGCAGCGGAACCACGTTGCCGAGCACCGGGTCGACGACCCGCCATTGGTCCTCGACCGAGTCCTGGCGGGCGAACAGCCAGCGCTGGCTCGCCAGCGCTGCGCCGATCAGCCGGTCATACGTCCGCATGTCGGCCGCCGGCTGCTCGGCGAAGGTCAGGTCCTCCTGCTGGGGTGCCCAGCCGGCGCCCTGCTTCTTGCCGATCAGGTTCAGGCTTACCCTGCCCTCTGGATAGACACGGAACCGCAGCGCGTTGGCGACAGCCGTCGGCTCGAGGCCGAAAATGTCCTGCGCCGGACGGCGGAACCGGATGGAGACCTCAGTGGCGGTCACTGGCATGCACTTGCCGACCCGGATGACGACCGGCACGTCCGCCCAGCGCCAGTTTTCAACGGCCAGACGGACCGCGACATAGGTCTCGGTCGTCGAATGCGGGGCCACGCCGTCGACATCGAGATATCCCTCGTACTGGCCGCGGACGGTGTCTTCAGGGGTCAGCGGCTGCAAGGCAGCGATCAGCTGATGCTTTGAATCGCGCCACGAAGTCAGGCCACGGCCATGCGGCGGGTCCGCCATGACGGTCGCCAGTATCTGCAGCATATGGTTTTGCAGCACGTCCCTGATGGCGCCGGTCCTGTCGTAGAACCTGCCGCGGTCCGAGACGTCGAAGGCTTCCGCCATCGTGATCTGGATGCTCTGCACGTGTGACCGGTCAAGCAGCGACTCCAGGACAGAGTTGGCGAACCGGGCGAACAGCACGTTTTCCACCGGGTCGAAACCCAGCCAGTCGTCGACGCGGTAGATCGCCTCCTCCGGGAAGTACTTAAGCATCGTCTCGTTGAGCTGCTGTGAGCTCTTCAGGTCGGAGCCGAACGGCTTCTCCACCATGACGCGCGCGTTCTTGGTGCGGCCCGCGTCTGCTATGCCCTGCGCGATCCGGCCGAACAGCGGAGGCGGAACTTCCAGGTAGAACAGAACATTGGCGCCCTGCCCTATCGCGTCCGACATGGCCTTGTAAGTGCCGGCATCATCCAGGTCACCGTCCACGTATTTCAGCAGACCGAGCATCTTGGTGGCGGCCGAACTCTTGGGGTCGATCTTGTTGCGCTTGAGCGAGGCCACGGCGTAGTCACGGAACTGATCAAGGCCCCAGCCGCTCTTCGCCACTCCAATCACCGGGACGTCCAGCACGCCGCGTTCGACAAGGCCCACCAGTGCGGGGAACGTCTCCAGCTTGGCCAGGTCTCCTGTAGCCCCGAAGATGACCAGCGCATCTACCCGGTCGGTCTTCGTGCCCGCTCCGGTGGCCATGTCCGCCCCCTCGCCATCGCGTTCTTTCCCAACTGACGCGTACCACGCCAGTCCTACCCCACCCCTCTGAGGCGATAACGCGCGCCGACGCTCCCCGAACCAGCAGTCAGAACAGCCGCCGCGGTCGCAGCAGTAGGCGCCAGCGCACCGTCAGCCCAGGGCAGCAGCGCGGTGACGGCGACCGCGGCGAACAGTAGCGTGAGGTAGGCGATCGACAGCTGGAACAGCCGCATCGACTGCTTTCCCGGCACTGACACGGGAACGGAGTCGATGGGCCTCGATCAGGAACCAGCCGCCGAGGCAGCTCGCACAGGCGGCCTAGATTCAGTCTGCGTACGGCGCAAACGCCAGCGTGGCACCGACCATGAGGTACGTGGTCGGCTGGGCGCGGTTACCGGCCGTTCCGGGTCGACAGCCTCGCTCGTGCCCACGTGAAGACCTGGCGAAGACCGCCGAGCGTTACGGTCAGCCGTGGACGGCGGAACTGCTGCGAACGTGGTTCGGCGGTGACCAGCCGAGCTCGGCGTTCGGTGCTGGACGTGACGTGCCGCCCTGGGCGGCGGACCGGCTGCCCGGCTTGCGCGAGCGGCTGACGGCCGCCGCGGCGACCGGGGCGGCCGGCGCGCGAGATACGGTTGTCTATTTGGTTTGCTCGAGCACATGTTCGACAGGGCCGGTCCTGGCTGCCCACCTCAGCCTTACCGCCGAGAACGTCATAAGGAGCCGAGAACGTCATAAGGATGAGTCATCGGGAGCGAGCGCGGGAGCACATGGGGAACTTCCGCAGACCCACACCCACCTCGCGCTGATCGAGGCCGTGTCAATGCTGACCGACGGGGAGCCAGCGGAGCGCTCCGCTTCCACCGCGTCTCGATCCTGGATAACGACCTCCACCTCCCGTTGCGCCGATGGCTGCTCCAGAGGTGGACGGCCTGGATTCACCCGCTCTGGGGGATGAAGCTCGCCTTGGCGCGCGGTCGAATTGGCGACGTGATGGTGAACGCAACGTAAACGGGCCAGGCGCTCGGTTTCCGAGAAACGCTGCGTAGGTTTGCGTGGAATAAGACGGTTCGCAGAGCTGTGGCGCATGAGGCTGATGGCCCTCGAGGGAAGCTGATGGCCCTAGAGGGAAAAATGGGAGACGAAGGGGTTGGCATGCCGGTGAAGACTGAGGATGCCGCGCGGCGAAGGTCGCCCGCTCGAGGCTCTGCGCGTGCACCCGCTCGCGGCTCGGCGCGTGCACCCGCTCGCGGCTCGGCGCGTGCACCCGCTCGCGGCTCGGCGCCGGCCGGGCCTGGGGAGCAGCTGAGCCGCGCGGACCGGGAGGCGAGGGGGAAGGACGCCCAGGCAGCCGCTCCGCTCGAGTCGCAGGCGGAATTCGGGCCGGATCGATCGCGCGATCCGATCGGGCTGCTGCTGGGACAGGAAAAAAGCCGGGTACCGGAGCTGGTGCCGATCCGGCATGGCCGGATGCTGGTCTCGCCCTTCGCCTTCTTCCGGGGGGCGGCGCTGCCGATGGCGGCCGACCTGGCCACCACCCCCACGTCAGGTCTGCGGGTGCAGTTGTGCGGCGATGCGCATCTGGCCAATTTCGGCGGGTTCGCCTCCCCCGGGCGGCGGCTGGTCTTTGACATCAACGATTTCGACGAAACGCTGCCTGGCCCGTTTGAGTGGGATGTCAAGCGGCTCGCGGCGAGCCTGGCCGTGGCCGGGCGGGACAACGGGTTTTCCGCTAAGGCCCGCCGTAAGGTCATCCTGGCGGGGGTCGAGAGGTACCGCAGTGCGATGCGCGCCTTCGCGGAGCAGCCGTTCCTGGCGGTCTGGTACGCGCACATGGACGTCGAGGACACCATCGCCCAGTTCCAATCGCAGATGAAAAAGAAAAGGGTCAAGGCCACCCAGAAGATGGTCGCCCAGGCCCACACCCACGACAGCACGCAGGCGCTGCGCAAGCTCACCACCCAAGTCGACGGGCAGCGTCGGATCATCAGCGATCCACCGGTGATCGAGCCGGTCGAGGAGCTGTTCCCCGACCTACAGGCCAGTGCGATCTATGAGCTGATCCGAGGGGTAGTGGGCAAATACCGGCGCACCCTGCAGTCCGACCGCAAGCTCCTGCTGGAGCACTTCACGCTCGTTCAGGTGGCCCGCAAGGTGGTCGGGGTGGGCAGTGTCGGCACCCGCTGCTGGATCGCGCTGATGGACGCCGGCGACGGGACCGAGCCATTGTTCTTGCAGCCCAAGGAAGCCCAGGCCTCCGCCCTGGCGGCCTACTGCGGACGCAGCCGCTACGCCAGCCACGGCGAGCGCGTCATCGCCGGGCAGCGCCTGATGCAGGCCGAAAGCGACATCTTCCTCGGCTGGACCCACCTGACCGGGCCCGATGGAGTGGACCGCGACTACTACATGCGCCAGCTGAAGGACTGGAAGTTCTCCGCGCCGATCGAGCAGATGATCCCATCGGGCATGGCCGTCTACGCGCAAATGTGCGGGTGGTCTCTGGCCCGGGCCCACGCCCGTTCCGGCGACCGCATCGCGCTGGCCTCCTACCTCGGCGGCTCCGACAAGTTCGACCAGGCGATCGCCGACTTCGCCGAGGCCTACGCCGACCAGAACGAACGCGACTACGCCGCATTCCAGACCGCCGTCAAAGACGGCCGGGCCCAGGCGACAACCGGAATCTGACACGCAGCGGGCATGGGATATACCGGGACGTCGTAGGGCGGGGAGAGGGTAAACGGCGAGGCAACGCACTCATTTGGCGTTCCTGGTGCGGTCGACAATCTTGCCGACGGCAGGATGTCCGCGCCTGCAACTGCTGCTAGCCGCGGTGCGAACCGCAACTGGCACCACCAGACACACGTCGGCCCAGCGAGGTTGAGCCGCGATGCACGGTCTCAGGGGTCGTCGTAGTGCGTCGGAGGGAGCGAGTCGCGCTGACCCTCGACCGTTAGTTCGTCCTTGTCGGCCTCACGGCGGATCTCGGCCCGCTCCTCCTGGTACTCCTCGCTCTGCGTGACATCCCACTGCGACGGTTCATCGGTCGCCGGCGGAACCTCGTCCGGATCGTAGTCGTCGATCCCGGCCTCTACCCGCTCCTCCTCGGTCAAGCGGGCAAGCCGCTCGTCATCGAGGTGCTCCGACGCGCCGCCGTGCTCACGGCGCTCGCGGTGGAACTCCTCGTCTGGCTGGTCAAAGTCCTGCTCTGCCATATCGCCTCCAGCGGATTGCGGTTCGGGCCAGGCCGCGGGGGCTCATATATTGCACGCTACGCCCCGGCACCTGGCCGCCCCTGACGCCTGCCACCATCCAGTCCGCCGTGATTGCCCGACCGCGAAGCTCCGGGTGATCGTCCTGGACCGCACGACCGTCGCGGCGCCGCGACCCGCCGCGACCGGCAGCGCGCTGAGGCCGCCATTGGCGGGGATGCCTGGCGCAACCGCGCGTACATGTTTCACGAGCCTTGACCGCGGCCCGATGGCTCCTGATCGGCTGAGACAGCCACTCCGCACAGGACCTGGATTGCTCCGGACTGGGTTCCACACCTTGCGGGGCCTGGGCAAACACAAGCGTGGCGGTTTCCTCGACAACATTGCGGAGCAGATCGACCAAGCCGGTCGCCTCGAATCCCACGCCGTGGCCCGCAGGCTGGCCAGCGAGAACCGGCTGATGTGCCGGGTCTTGCGCGCCGGAATCGAGCCGGGCGAGTCAACGCTGCCGGGGCCGACCGGGCTAAGCGGAAAGGACACTTCTGCCAGACTCCGGGCGCCCACGGGCTCGGCCCGGCATCTCCAGGATCCCCAGGCTGCCGCTGTACACCTTGACCTCCTGGCCGACACAGTCGTCATGCTGCTGGTCATTGGCTGGCGGCCATGTCGCTGGCGCAGTCGGCGGGCGCGATCACCTACGCAGTGGAGCGGACGCAGGTTCTGGGCGGGCGATCCGCGCGGCGGCGTATCGTCGCTAGTAGGAGCCATGTTGGCCCGAAGTGCGGCGCAAGGCCTTGCAGTTTAGGGTGGTTTGTGCTTGGGTCACGCTCTCCGACCTGGACTGCTGGAAGTAGTTGAGCAGGCGGTATGCGACCGTTGCCGCCTGAGTACGGCGCGAGGGCAGCAGATAGTAGATGGCCACCAGCACGGTGGTGGATCCCACGATCCGCAGCACAGCCCACATGATCGTGCGGGACGAGGATCTTGCCGCAGTCTGGGCGTGTGGCCCGGGGCCCGCGCTATCAGTCACCGGTACCTACCGCTGCTATCAGTCACGCGACCCGCCGGTCAGCTTCCTGGATCCAGCTATTAGTACGTCATGTGGTGGGACGCGCCACGGCCGGGCCGGGGGCACGAGGGCAGACCATGATGGCAGGCCGATCCATCCAGCCGCTCGCGCTGGAACAGTCACCCAGAGCGGCGCGCACCCAATCGTGACCGCTACCGGGACCAAGGGCGGCGAGAAAGTCCGTGAGCGAGCCATCCCAGCTATCTCGCATTGTCAGCCGCGGCCGGGTGACCATCTGACGCGCCTGTTGGTCTTTGCAGCGAACCAGCACCAGGGCGGATGCCGGCCAGCACCGGCGAGGACTTCGTGAGCCCGGCGCTCATCCGATCGGACGTGCCCGCCGCGGACTTCGGCGGCGCGGAACTCGCCGTCTGGGCCTTTCGGCATAGAGAAGTGAAGGACCTTGGATCCGACCAACCGTGCCAGGGAATCCATGGCCGAGCGGGTCTCGGACGTCATGCAGGCATCGTTCCCGGCACTGGGGAAGCGAAGCAAGACCGCGGCGGCTGGGCACAACCAGTGCTGGGCGGTCCTCCCAAGCATGCGGATCAGATGATCGATCATGCGATGCATCCGTGAGTTCAGGCTGTACCCACCTGCCCGTGGAGGACCACGTACGGCCATTAACTCTCGCTCAAGGGGCAACTGGCTGTGTGCACTTTGGCCTGTGCGGGCGTAGCGGCTGGCCGACATCGCCACCAGATTGCCCGACGAGTTGCTCGGCCCATCCAGGTCGTTCCTCATCGGCCTGACGGCCCTGCGGGGCCTCCACCCGGATAGCGCCGACGCTCCCGCACTTCACAGGCGCACATCGAACCGGGCAAAAGAACAAGATCAGCCCAAATCAAAATATTCACGGTTCCAGGGGAACCCCGCCGGGGCATGTGACCACAGGGGCCGTAGTGGGGGCGCTCTTCTGATGATGCACTCTTGGGCTGGCGGGGGAAGCGGCAGGCGATGAGCACCGACCAGGTTCTGTTCGGGGTGGGCCTGATCCTGGTGCTCGCCGTCGGCTCGCAGGTGCTCGCGAGCCGGCTGCGCATCCCAGCACTGATCATCCTGCTCCCGGCGGGCTTCACCGCCGGAGCGCTTACCACCGACGTCAATCCCGGGCGCCTGCTGGGGCCGGCGTTCCAGCCGCTGGTTTCGCTAGCGGTGGCGGTGATCCTCTATGACTCCGGCCTGGCCCTGGAGTTGGGCAAGGTGGCCGGGCGTGCCCGCCGCGTGGTACCCCGCCTGGTGATCTGGGGGGTGCCGGTCACGATGGCGTTCGCTGCGGTGCTCGCCGGCCCGCTGCTAGGCATGTCGGCCGGGGCGGCGGTAATGACCGGCGCGATCTTGGTGGTGTCCGGGCCGACGGTGGTCGGCCCGCTGCTGGCTTTCGTGCGGCCGTCCGATCGCCTCCAGCGGATACTGTCCTGGGAGGGCTCGCTCATCGACCCGGTCGGCGGCATCCTGGGCGCGGTGGTGTTCCACGCTGCGCCAGCACCAGCGGCGGGGTCGCCCACCCGCTGGGCCGGTTTCTCCTGTCCGCCGGTGTCGGCGCGGCCGGTGCGGTAGTCGGCGTGGCGGTGCTGTGGTTGTGCCTGTGCAAGCTTGATCTGGGCGATCTGCTCAGCACCACGAGCCAGCTGGCGGTCGTTGTGGGGGTGGCAGCAGCCTGCGACATCGTCCGTGACGATGCCGGGCTCATCGCCGCGATCCTGATGGGGCTCGCGGTCGCGAACCTGCGCGCCTTCAACATCCCGGCCAAACGGCCGTTCTTCGAGACCCTGGTGCAGCTCATCATCGGGGTCCTGTTCGTGTCCATCTCGGCCACGGTGACACCGGCGTCGCTGAAGCACCTCGTGTTGCCCACCCTCGGTCTGGTGGCCGTCCTGGTGCTGGTGACTCGCCCGCTGGTGGCCTTCTTCGCCACCATCCGGACCGAGCTGACCAGGGGGGAACGTGCATTTGCCGGCTGGATGGCGCCGCGCGGCATCGTCGCCGCGGCCACCGCCTCGACCTTCGGGGCGACGCTGGCCGCCCACCACGTCGGCGGCGCGTCCAAGATCCTGCCCGTCACCTTTCTGGTTATCGTCGCCACCGTGACCGTCTACGGCCTGACCGCAGTCCCGGTGGCCCGGCGGCTTGGCGTCACCCGCCCCGCCCGCACCCGCCCGCTGCTAGTCGGCGGTGACCCCTGGGTCATCGACCTGGCCAGCGCCTTCCGCGCGACTGGCCTGGACGTCCTCATGTGGGCCCCCTCCGACGGCCAGCGCACCCAGATCAAACAAGCAGGCCTCGAACTAGCCCCCGGCGAGCAGCTCGCCTCGGCCGTCGCCCAGGGCGCCGAAATCGAAGGCGTCACCGCCATCCTCCTGGTCACCGACGAAGACCACTACAACGCCCTGGCCGCCACCACCCTCGTGGGCGCCTCCGATACCCCCGTCTACCGGCTAGCTCCCCCCGACCCCAACCACGATGCCGCGGCCCCCCACACCACAGGCGAAACCCTCTTCTCCCCCACCCTCACCAGCCCGGCCCTGACAGCCCGCTACACCGCCGGCGCCCGCATCACCACTCACTCGTCCGACGGTGGGATCCCCCCGGCTAACGACCTGCTGTTCCTGATCAACCCCGAAGGCACCCTGGTTCCGGTAACAACCTCCGGCTCCCCAGACCCCCAGCCGGGCGACACCCTCGTCCTTCTGGGCGGAAGCCCAACGGCTCAGTAACGGGCCGATTGTGGCCTGAACCGAGTTACCTGGTCCTCTCCGTCCTCCTCTGGGCGTCTGTCAATGCGAGTGGCCGCCGGGCCGGGGCTCCGTCGCCCGAGGTAGTTGCCACCTTGGCCGTCAGCTCACCCCGCCGGTGTGTCTTCGCCAACGGCCGGGCGTCTGGTCGACACGGGGCCCCGGGGCGGCAACGGGTCCTCAGTCAGCTGAACGACCGTGATCTCCAGATCCAGCCTGCCAACCACTCCGACGAATGGGTCGCAGAACAGGCCGCCCACATCCGGCACTAGGATCCGCCGCTGTTGGGCAGGATGCCGGGCTTGCAGAGGTGCGCCGCCCCGGGCCCGCGCAGCACTTGGGCCGGTGGCGCCCTTGGCACCGCATTAACTAGCCGGGATGAAGCAGGGTCGTTGTCTGTAGCCCGGCCGGCAGTGCCAAGGTCCGTGTCACTGGCGTTCGGCAGAGGGAAGGAAGCCTTAGGCGCTGTCGCTCTGATGGGATGGAAGCAACACGCCGACCCGACGGCAGCATGTGCGGCGGGAAGGGATAGACGGATGGCAGGGACCCCTAGCGTCGAGCCTGCCAGGTTCCACGGCAGGAGCATCGGAACCCGTGAGCCCGGATCGGGTGCGAGCGACGGCCCAGGGCCAGCGGCATTCGCCGGGGGCATGGCGCCGGTGCCGGTCAGGCAGGTATGAACGCGGCGTTCTTCGGGCTGGCCGGCCTCGCGGCGCTGAATCCGAAGCTGCTCGTCATCGACCTGATCCTGGCCAGCAACAAGCGGCCCGGGCTCATGTTCGCGTGCTTCCTGCTTGGCGGGATGGGCCTGGCCATAGCCGTCGGACTCCTGGATGTGTTCGTGCTGCACCTCGATGCCATCAAGACCCAGAATCATTCCGGCGGCGGGCTTGACCTGGCCCTGGGGATACCACTGCTTGTCGTCGGCGCGCTGCTGGCCGCCAACCACCTGCACATCCACCGGCGGCGTCATCCCCCGCCGAAGAAGCCGCCATCGAAGCTGGAAAACTGGATCGTACGGGCTTTGCATGAGCCGCGCTACGGGCTCGCCCTCATCATCGGCCTGGCGGTCGGCGTCCCGGGTGTCTCCTATCTTCTCGCCCTGCACCACCTAGTCGCCAGCAAGACGCCTGCCGCGATAGCCGTTGTCTCGGTGCTGGTATTCACTACTATCAACTTCGCGCTGGTGATCCTCCCCTTCGTGTTCCTGCGGATCCACCCCCGGCGCACCGAAAGAGCAATCACGCGATTCAAGAACTGGATCGTCAGCCACGAGCGCCAGATCGCGGCCGCCGTCGCCCTGTTCGCTGGCACATACATGGTGATCAGCGGCACCTTGCGGCTGCTGAGCTGACCTGCCAGGCCGGGCCGTCATAGCTGGCCAGTCCGAAGCCCCGTCCAGATGCATCCGCCTCGCCGGAATGCCGTTGTTCTTGGCCAATGCCCGGATACCGGCGCTGCGCTCGCGAGTGGATGAGACGCGGACTGGCCGGCGGCGCTGGCCCCGCCCGGCCTCACGGGCACGTTCGACGAACTGCGCGACCTTCGTCCTGAAAGCGGTGGCGTCGCGCGGCGATCAGGATGTACGGACCCGCCTGTCCACCTCGCCGTCGGTGCCGGTCCTGGTCCTGGTGTTGCCATCATGCGTCGCCTCAGCCGGGGCGGGATCCTCGGATTCCGTCTCCGCCGGGGGGACTGATCTGGCTTCAGGCGGCTGCGCACAAGGGCAGCTATCGCGCCGGCGGCGGCCGTGACGATGGAGATACCGGCATTCGTGCGCCAGCGCCGGTGTTCTGGCTTAGCGGTCTCGATCCGCTGAGCGGCCGAGGACAGGATTGCGGAGACCTGAGATGCGACCTTGTCCTGTACAGCTTTCGCGGTGCGGTCGACTTGCGGTGCCGCCCATACGCGCTGTGTGTGCACCGCGGTCCGGCTGCCGCTCGGGTGCTGTTGGCGAAGGGCTTCAATTGAGCCGCGCCCTGTCGGGCGCGATCTAACGCCCTCGCGGCTGCGGCGCCGTCTTTTGCAGTTCTCTTCAACCGGGACATTCAATCCTCCGGGTTCTGATTCGGCCCGGGTGACTTCCCAGTGCGGGCCGATCCAACCATCGGGAGAACCTGGACAGATTGGGCGACATGGAGTGTTGGAGATCGGCCTGACGAAGGGCGGCTTATCTCGCAACGCCGAGCGGTGAGTGGGTGTCGCCTTCGCAGGATTCCAGCTTCTACCTCAGGATGTTGACCGCGCGGGCGACCACCAGCACGCCGATGACGAGGGACACCGCCGCCTCGGTCATCATCAGCAGCTTGGCCCAGGGCTTGATCGCGGAGACGTCGGTGGGGCTGAACGCGGTCGCGGTCCAGAACGACAGCGACAGGTAGTCGGCGAACTTCGGCACCCAATCGGCTGGCGTGTAACTGGTGTGCTGCATCTCCGCGAACACGAACGCCGGGTTCGCGTCGGGATGGTGAGCGCGGGCGGCGGCGCCGCCGCGGTCTAGATCCCAGTACCACAGGCCGAACGCGATGACGTTCGTGGCCCAGATTACCCCGCCGGTGGCCAGCAGCCCCGGCGCGTTGGCTGCGAACAGCTTGTTGGCGGTGATGATGTCGCCGACGAGGCGGCCGGCGGCGAACAGGTTTGCCAGGGTCAGCAGAGCGATGACGACGCCGGTAGTGACGCGCAGCCAGGGTTTCTGGCGGTCGATGCGGCCCGGGTCCCCGATGATCAGAGCGGCCAGCAACGCGAGCAGCACCACGGGGAGCAGCCATGCGGGGTTCACCCGGTATTTGCTCGGCAGCACCACATGCAGGCCAACGACCACGACGACCGCCAGCGCCACCGGCCACCAGCTCTCACCTCGCTCAGCGGCCGGCAGCGGCGTCACCGGGGGCGGACCGGCTGGATCCTTGCCCCATGCCATACGTCAATTGTGGCCAGCCAGCCAGCCAGGCAACCTGAGCGAGCCCCACCTGCTGCCCGGCAGGCAAGAGGAATGCGCCACCGGACACTACGAGTGGTGTACCTCAGGCCAGGCCACGAGCCCAGCGATGAAGGCTCTTATTATTTGGAAACCTGGTCCGCGGATGATCCACGCCAAGCTCAGCTACGGCCGCCGATCACTTGCGGCCGCGTTGTGGCTCGCCGAACAAGAGCAGCTCGGGATGCCGGTCGTGATGGAGCGGACCTGGCTTCGGCTCGGGCTACAGCGGATCCTGGCCTGGCCGGGCGCTGACTCGCTCTGGTTATCGCATTCGTCGGCTTTGAGGTCCGCTCGATCACCCGCTCCCCGTTCCCGGCCTGCGGGCCGTCGAAGCCCTTGCCACCAGCTCCCGTTCTTCCTGCTGCTGACCGCCGGTACCTATTACGAAATGGCGAGGCATTCCAGCAGCAGCTTCGCCAGGCCGCTAAACCGTACCGACGCGCTGTACTTCACCGTCGCCGTGTTCCTCACCGTCGGCTTCGGCGGCATCAGCGCCACGTCCCAGACCGCCCGCCTGGTGGTCACCGGCCAGATCATCGCCGATCTCGTGATCCTCGGGCTCGGGATCAAGATCATCGTAGGTGCAGTTGAGAGCCGCCGTGCAGCCGGACGACGCAGGCACAGCCGGTGCCGGCCCGCCCGGGATTAAAGGCAGTAGATGATTACCGCATTCCCCAGTCAGCTGACCGAACCGTCCGCGCGCGTCAGCATCATCCGACTGGTTTGATGCGTCGCCGCCGACCGGCGGGGAATTTAGCTTGGTTAGGAACAGGCCATCGGACGAACACGAACGAGCACGGGGGAGAAAGGATGACAACTCAGGGGACGAACGGGCGCTATCCGGACATCAGTGATCATGGTCTGATCGGGGACCTGCAGACGGCGGCGCTGGTGACCAGCGACGGCACCATCGACTTCTTCTGCTGCCCGCGGTTTGACTCGCCGAGCATCTTCGCCTCGCTGCTGGATCACGACAACGGGGGGTACTTCCGGGTCTCGCCCGCGGGCGGCAACTACGTTTCCAAGCAGCTGTACCTCCCCGACACCGCGATGCTCATCACGCGGTTCATGACGCCGGACGGCGTCGGCGAGGTGCTGGACTTCATGCCGGTCATCCAGGACGCCAAGGCGACCGACCGGCACCGCCTGGTTCGCTACCTGCGGGTGGCGCGCGGCACGATGCAGTTCGTGGTGGAGCTGCAGCCCCGGTTTAACTACGGCCGCACCGGTCACACGGTGGAACTGTCGGTGGGCGGCGCGGTGTTCCGCTCGGCGGACGGCATGGAGCTGACGCTGCACACCGCCGCCGAGCGCACCGCGGCGGAAGGCGGCGCCAGGATTGAGCAGGTCGGTGACGGGCTGCGCGCCACGATTACCATGCGGGAGGGCGAGAGCGGCCTCGGGGTCGTGCTGGAGTCAATGGGCGGCAAGCCGCAGCTGCTGCCGCCGGCCGAGCTCAACCGGCTGGCCGACGACACCGCCATGTTCTGGAAGGCGTGGCTGGGCCGCTCCACCTATACCGGCCGGTGGCGGGAGATGGTGACCCGGTCAGCGATGACGCTCAAGCTGCTCACCTACCAGCCGACCGGCGCGCCGGTCGCCGCGGCCACCTTCGGCCTGCCCGAGCAGGCCGGCGGGGAGCGGAACTGGGATTACCGGTTCACCTGGATCCGGGACGGGTCGCTGTCCATGCACGCGCTAGCGAACCTCGGGTACCTGGAGGAGTCCAGCCGGTTCGGCGCCTGGCTACGAGACCGCGCCATCGCCGACGCCGCCGCCAACGGCACCGGACCGCTGAAGATCATGTACCGGGTCGACGGCTCGTCGGACCTGACCGAGGAGACCCTCGACCACTTCGAGGGCTGGCGCGGCTCACGGCCGGTGCGCATCGGCAACGGCGCCGCCGATCAGCTGCAGCTCGACATCTACGGCGAGGCCGGAGACGCGATCTTCACCGGTGACGAATACGGGCAGCCGATCGCGCACCAGGGCTGGCTCGCCTTCACCCGCATCATGGACTGGGTCGCCGCCAACTGGGACCAGCCCGACGAGGGCGTCTGGGAGACCCGCGGCGGGCGCAAGAACTTCACCTACGCGCGGTTCCAGTGCTGGGTCGCCCTCGACCGCGCCATCAAGCTGGCCGACCAGCACGGCTGGCCCGGCGACGTCGCGACCTGGACAGTCGAGCGCGACAAGATCTACAACCAGATCATGGACCGCGGCTGGAACGACAAGCTCAAAGCGTTCACCCAGCACTACGACACCGAGGTGCTCGACTCCATCCTGCTGTTCATGCCGCTGGAAGGCTTCATCGCCCCGACCGACCCGATGTGGCTGTCCACCCTGCAGGCGATGGACAAGCAGCTGGTCTCCGACAGCCTGGTCTACCGGTACAACCCCGCCGCCTCACCCGACGGGCTGCACGGCAGCGAGGGCACGTTCTCACTGTGCACGTTCCTGTACGTCGACGCGCTCGCCCGGGCCGGCCGCTCGACGACGCCGTCCTGACATTCGAGAAAATGTTCACCTACGGCAGCCACCTCGGCCTGTTCTCCGAGGAGATCGACTCCACCGGCGGCCAGCTCGGCAACTTCCCGCAAGCCTTCACCCACCTAGCACTGATCAACGCAGCCATCACCCTCAACCGCGAGCTCGACAAGCGCGAACGCAAAGTCGAACCCGCCCTCGCAGCCGCCACCAGCAGATAGCAGCGCCCGCGCGCTGCCCAGACACCGGGGAGGTGCTGGCACCAGATGCCAGCACCTCCCTCGCCAGCACGATCGCCAGCAGCGGTGCGCAAGCTGCTTGCGACGTCCGGTCATTTATCCCAGGGATGTTGCGCAACCTCGCCGCCTTGCCAGGGACGGGCGGGGGTGCGACGAGCCAGCCACTCCGCATAGGACCTGGATTCATCCAGGCTGGGTTCCACACCCGGCGGGCCCTGGGCAAACACAAGTGTCGCGGTTTCCTCGATAACATGACGGAGCAGATCGACCAGGCCGGTCGCCTCGAATCCCAGGGTCCACCAGTCCTCGCCACGCGTGTGGACCTCGGCGAGTTCCACCTCGCACGCCAACTCCTGGCCCAGCCCTGCGTTGGGTGCCATGGCCTGCAGGCTGGCGAGCGAGAACCGGCTGATGTGCCGCGTCTTGCGTACCGGAATCCAGCCGGGGGAGTCAACGCTGCCGGGGCTGGGCGGGCTAAACGGGAAGGACCACTTCCGCCAAGACTCCAGGCGCCCGCGTGCTCGGTCCGGTACCTCCAGGATCCCCGGGCTGCCGCTGTATGCCTTGACCTCCAGAGCTCCGGCTGCGCGGAGCTTCACCGAAAGCCCGCGCAACTGCGGATCCATCAGATAGGTGTCCTCGCGTGACTCGGTCCGGGCCGGGAACCTCCCGAACCATCGGGCCGCTCCGGTCGCCAGCTTGCCCGGGAAGATCCAGCGCAACTCAAGACTGTGGACTGCCTCAGTCACCAGTGGTGGCCGTATCAGACATCAGCACCACGCCTGCCCACCGAGCCCAGGCCAACGGATTCCGGGTCGTTTGTCGCTGTGAGCATTCTGGAATAGTCGGCCGCTGTCGGCCGGGCGCGCATCATCCTGGCTGGGTGAATCCGCCAGCCGGGCGATCTGGCACCGAAGTGGCTCGTGCGGGGCAGGCAGCGACGGGAGGGCGGGCGGGCGCGAGCTGCGTCGGAATGGTTGCCCAGAAGCGACGTGATGCTGCACGCCCGATCGGCGATCGTTGTGCACCGGCTGGCCAGCGGTGACCGACGCGTGTGCGGCTGGCCCGGTGATCGGACCTTGCGTCGTGGATGTCTAACAGTGGCCGGGGGCTTGCTGGCTGGCAGCGCATCAGGGCGCCGCCAGGCGGGCCGCCGAATTGCGTCCGTCTGTGAGTGCGCGGTCACGGACACGCCGCGGCCCGGCCCGGGCCCCGAGGGCGGCAAGGCAGTCGCTGATTTCTCGCATCGTGAGGCGTCTTCGGTGCCTGCAAGGGAAAGGATCCCAGGATGAGCAGGGATAACGTGCCTTCGAATCAGAGGGAGGGCCCGACGGAGCCTGGGACCGCCGGACGGGACGGCGTTTCGGGCGAGAATGTCAGCCCTGCTGCGCTGGGGACGGCGTTCCCGCGGACGCATCACGTGCTGTGGCTGGAGTTCGGGGACCGCGCGGACTTCGACGATCCTCGCAAGGAATGGCGGCGGCTGTTCTCGGAGCTGCTGGGCACCTTCGCGCTGGTCCTGGTGGCCGCTGGCGGAGGAATCCTGCACGGCAAGGGGCAGATCAGCCTGGCCGCTGCGGTCGTCGCGCCGGGCCTGATGGTGATGGCGATCATCTTGTTCATGGGCGCGGTCTCCGGCGCGCACCTGAACCCTGGCGTATCGCTGGCCTTCGCGCTGCGCGGGGACTTCCCGTGGAGGCGCGTCCCCGGCTACATCATCGTCCAGCTCGCCGGCGCGAGCCTGGCCGCTCTGTTCCTGCGCTGGGTGTTCGGGAACGTCCAGCACCTCGGGGCGACACTGCCCGGCCCCGGGTACAAGAACTGGCAGGCCCTGCTGATGGAAATCGTGCTCACCACGCTGCTGATCAGCGTGATCCTCGGCACCGCGTCGGCGGCGCAGAAC
This sequence comes from uncultured Actinomycetota bacterium, assembly GCA_963718765.1. GTDB lineage: Bacteria > Actinomycetota > Actinomycetes > Streptosporangiales > Streptosporangiaceae > JAJYUU01. The sequence continues at coordinate 450,661 of CAVQZV010000004.1, read as the reverse complement.
GTCGGCGCGATCGCTGCGCTCGGCGTCGGCGGCTACATCGCGCTGGCCGGCTTGTGGGCGGCGCCGGTCAGCGGCGCCTCGATGAACTCGGCCCGCTCCTTCGGCCCGGCGCTGGTCAGCGGCGACTGGACGAGCTACTGGGTGTATATCGCAGGGCCGATCGCCGGCGCGCTGATCGCCGTCGGCTTCGCGATGGTGCTGCGCGGCCGCGGCGGCGACGTCATATCCCGCGCAGCAGGATCAGGTGCTCTGGATCAGAGGGCACGCACGGCCAAAGCGAAGATGCCCGTGGAAAGCGAGCAAGGCAAGGTCGTCCCCGAAGGCATCGCTGACACCGATGACCAGCCGAATGAGCACTGAGCGGCTTGTGGTTGCTGGTCAGGAAACAACAACCGCCCAAGCAGCAATGTCGGCCGTGTAGGCACTGGTGCCGTTCTTGGCCGCTGCCTGGAAGTCGGAGAATTCTTGTTCGTTTTGGTCTGCGTAGAGCTCTGCGAAGTCGGCCATCGCGTAGTCGAACGCCGCGGACCGACCTAGGTAGGACGCTTGGGCTATGCGGTCACGGACCGCGCATGTGCCCGGCCAACGTCCGGCCACACATACAGGAGTACGACCTCATTCCCGCGGGATTCATCTGGTCGATCGGGGCGGAGAACTTCCGGTCTTTGACCTGGCGTACATATCTTTTGATCTTTTGAGCTGGCGTACTTAGAAGTCCCGCTCGACCTCATCGGGGCCGGTGGCGCGAGTCCAGCCGAGAACGATGTCGCTCTCGGCCCTGCATCAGGTGCTGCCTCTCCACGACCCGCTCGCCCCGGTTTGCGTACTGACTCCGCCCCGCAGAAGTTAGCCAGCCCGGATTCCAGAGCCTTCTTGACCTGCAGAAACAGCGGTTCGGTCCCCTCGGCTTGCATCAGCGCAATCCACGGACCGGTGCCGACGCTACCTACCGCGACCACCTTGCGAGCCACCTGGACCAGCCGGAACTGATCGAGCAGATGCCGCCGGTCGGACTCCATGGTGCGCTTGTACTTGCCGAGGACGTTCTGAATCTGCTGGTACATCGCACTGGCTTGGATGTCAGTGTGGAGCTCTTCGATTGGCACGATGGTCGGCGGGTCACTGATGATCTGCCGCCGTCCATCGATCAAGGTGGTGAGCTTGCTCGGCGCCTGCGTGCTGTCGTGAGTATGCGCCTGTTTGACCATTGTCTGTGTGCACTTGACGCCAGTCGGCTTGAGCTGCGACTTGAAGTCGCTGAGAGCGCTTTCAACATCGAGGTGCCCGTACCACACGTCCAGGAATGACAGCTTCGCGAACTGCCTCATGGCGGTCTGGTAAGCCTTTGGCGCCGCTAAGAATTTTGCGCCGCGCCGTGCGACGGAAGCCGGTTTCCCGGCCGGCTACCGCCAGGCTCGCAGCGAGCCGCTTGATATCCCACTCGAACGGGCCAGGAAGTGTCTCGCCGAAGTCGTTGACGTCGAATACCAGGTTGCGCTCAGGTGAGGCGAATGCCTCGAAGTTGGCCGGGGGCAGCACCGCATACCCGCACCAGCAGCCCGCATGTCGGCATCGTGGCCAGGTCAGCAGCCATCGGCAGCGCAGCTCCCCGGTAGTAGGCGAACGGTGGCACGAGCATCCGCCCGTGGCGGACCGGCACAAGCTCGGACACCCGCGTTTTGTCCTGGTCGAGCAGCTGTCTGATGGGGTCCCGCTGACGATCCGGGCTGGAACTCCGGCTGTGACTCCAGGGGTCAGCGACCTGGCGTCCGTGCCCTGTGCGGCCCTGTCACCGGCTGAGGTTCTCTCCCGTTGCCGACCGCGCCAGCCGCCCCATGCCCCGCCCCGGGCATCGGCGCTATGCCCGGATTTGACGCATGCTGGCTACCGGATAAGGGCGATTCGGTCCAGGCGATCGTGGGTACCCAGACCCTTGTACTGCGCGACGAGGCGTGTTGCTCGTGGTGCTGTTGTCCGATCATCGCGCTGGCGGGGGGCTGAGCCATGGCAGTAGCGGTCGGCATTGATCTCGGTACAACAAACTCGGTGATCGCTGTAACCGAAGCCGGGAAGCCGTCGGTCACGCCTAACGCAGAGGGCGCCCGCACGACCCCGTCGGTCGTCGCCTTCACGGAACAGGGCGAACGCCTGGTGGGCCAGCTCGCCCGACGCCAGGCCATTTTGAACCCAAAGGGGACGATCTACTCGGCTAAGCGGTTTATGGGTCGCAGGTTCGACGAGGTCACGAGCGAGATGAACGCCGTCTCGTACGACGTTGTGTCCGGTCCGGACGGAATGGTTCGGTTCGACGTGCGTGGCAAGCTCTACGCCCCGGAGGAGATTTCCGCCCTCGTGCTGCGCAAGCTCACCGAGGACGCCGCGAAGTTCATCGGCGAGAAGGTGACAGAGGCCGTCATTACTGTTCCCGCCTACTTCAATGACGCGCAGCGGCAGGCCACGAAAGACGCTGGCCGCATCGCTGGCCTGGAGGTACTCCGGATTATCAACGAACCCACGGCGGCGGCGCTCGCTTACGGGCTGGACAAGAAGGGCTCCGAAACTGTCCTCGTCTTCGATCTCGGCGGCGGCACGTTCGACGTCAGCATCCTGGACATCGGAGATGGCGTGGTCGAGGTTCGCTCGACGGCCGGCGACACCCACCTAGGCGGGGATGATTTCGACCGGCGCATCGTGGACTATCTCGCTGACCAGTTCAAGGCAAGCAACGGCATTGACCTGCGGGACGACCCGCAAGCGTTGCAGCGCCTGTTCGAGGCTGCGGAGAAAGCCAAGGTCGAGCTGTCTTCGGTCACACAGACGACGATCAGCCTCCCGTTTATCACCGCCGACGCGACCGGGCCGAAGCACCTCAACGAGACGCTCACCCGGGCGAAGTTCGAGCAGCTCACGGCGGACCTCGTGCAGCGCACTGTGAAGCCTGTCGAGGAGGCGATGGCCGACGCCAAGCTCACCGCGAATGACATCGACGAAGTGATCCTGGTGGGTGGTGCCACCAGGATGCCAGCGGTGCAGGCACAAGTGCGCCGCCTTACCGGCGGCAAGGACCCGAACATGACAGTCAACCCTGACGAAGTGGTGGCGCTGGGCGCTGCCATACAGGCGGCTGTCCTCAAGGGTGAAGTTCAGGACGTGGTACTGCTCGACGTCACTCCGTTGTCTCTGGGCGTCGAGACTATGGGCGGAGTGATGACGAAGGTCATCGAGCGCAACACTACGATCCCGGCCCGGCGTAGTGAGGTATTCAGCACGGCTGAGGAATCGCAGTCAGCCGTGGACATCGTGGTACTTCAGGGCGAGCGAGAGCGCGCGGGTGACAATCGCACGCTCGGCCAGTTCCGGCTGGAGAACATCCGGCCTGCCCCTCGTGGCGTGCCGCAGATCGAGGTCACCTTCGACATCGACGCAAACGGCATCCTCAACGCATCGGCCCGTGACCAGGACACTGGCACCGAACAGCGCATTACGGTCAGCGGCAGCTCCAACCTCGACCAGTCCGAGGTGGAGCGGATGATCGCGGAGGCTGAGACCCATCTGGCCGAGGACCGGCAGCTTCGTGAAGTTACCGACGCGCGCAACGAGCTGGACGCGGTCGCTTACCAAGTCGAGCGCGGGCTGACGGACGCCGGCGACGCAGTCCCGTCGCACGAGAGGTCGCGCATCGGAATGCTGCTGGACGACGCGCGCAAGGCGGTCACCGAGCATGCGCCACTGGACCGGGTCAGACCGCTGACCAGCGAGCTGCAGCAGGCCTACCACTCCGTGGGCGCCGCGGCGTCTGCCGCTGCTGGGGCGGCCGGCGCCGGGTCACCGCAGGACGCTAACCCGCCGCAGGGGTCGGGTGGCTCCGATGACGTCATCGATGCCGAGTTCACGACCGATGAGTGAAGCGGAAGCTGGGCGCCCAGCACAGCCGACACCGCCGGACGCAGATGCGTCAGGTGTCGCAGATGCCGACGTGGCGGCGCTGGAGGCACGCGTTGCCGAGCTAGCGGATCAGCGCCTGCGCGCGCTCGCCGAGCTGGATAACGCCCGCAAGCGATACGACAGGGATCTGGGTCAGGCGCGCGAGCAGGAACGAATGCGGGTCACGCGAGAGTGGCTGCCCATCGTGGATAACCTAGAACGGGCCGTCGCGCACGCCGGAGCAAACCCAGAGTCGCTCATCGACGGCGTGGGGGCCGTGACGGAACAAGCGATCCGGCTAGTCGGCCAGCTTGGCTTCCCGCGCCAGGGCGACCTGGGAGAGCCCTTCGACCCATCGCGTCATGACGCCGCTGGTTCCCGGCCGGATGCTGATGCCTCCCCGGGCACGGTTGTCGAGGTCCTGCAGCCGGCCTACGGCCAGGACGAGCATCAGCTCAGGCCAGCGCTGGTGATCGTCGCGACGGACGACTGATGGCCACCGCCCGCGATTTCTACGAAGTCCTGGGCGTGCCGCGCACCGCCAGTCAAGACGAGATCCAGCGCGCATACCGCAAGCTCGCCCGTAAGCATCACCCTGATGTCAGCAAGGATCCCGACTCGGAGGAGAACTTCAAGCAGGTCTCCGAAGCCTACGACGTGCTGTCCGACCCCGCAGACCAGGAAGCGGTATGACGCCTTCGGGCCTGACTTCCGGAGGGTAGGCGAGGACGTCGACCCGGAGGCATTCCGCCGGGCCCGGCGGGCGAGGGCGCGCACGGCCAGAGGCCCAGGCGCAGGGCCAGGCCAGGGTTTCGGTGCCGACTTCGACCTTGATGACCTCCTCGGCAGCGTGTTCGGCGGCGCTAGAGCTGGCCGTGGCGGTTCGCCCGGACCGTGGGGCCCGATACCGGGTGCGGACCAGGAGACCGAGCTAGAGGTCTCCGTGGACGAGGCTTACCGGGGCGGTCGCCGGTCCGTGACTATCCAGGGCCCGGATGGGACGAGGTCGCTCCAGGTGACCATCCCGGCTGGTGTGACGGACGGGCAGCGGATCAGGCTCGCCGGCCAGGGCGGCCAGGGCACGGACGGCGCACCGCCTGGCGACCTGTTCCTGATCGCGCGGATTGCCCCACACCCGCGGTATCGCGTCCAGGGCAGGGACGTCTACGTGGACCTGCCACTTGCCCCGTGGGAGGCAGCGCTCGGTACCGCGGTCGCAGTAGAGACCCCGGATGGGGAGGCGAAGGTGAAAGTTCCGGCTGGCACGTCCACTGGCAGGCGCCTCCGGTTGCGGAACCGCGGTTTGCCGAACCCGCGAGGCAGCGCTGGTCATTTGTTCGCTGAAGCTCGGGTCATGGTGCCCGCCAACCTCTCGCCCGAGGAGCGGCGGCTCTTTACTGATCTGGCCGCCACCAGCGACTTCGACCCGCGGAGACAACAATGACCGCTCCGGCACGTGCGAGCTACGCCCTGGGTTCCCCGGTCCTGCTGGATCTGGAGTCGTTTGCTCGCGCTACCCAGACTCACCCAGATCTGATCGCCAAGCTCGTCGTCCTCGGCGCTCTCGACGCGCAGACCGACTCGGCCGGACGCCTATTGTTCTCCCCCGCGCAAGTGGCCTCGCTGGCCCGCATCAAGCGCCTGCGAGCCAGCCTCTCCATCAACTATGCGAGCGTGGGCCTGGTGTGCGACCTGCTGGACAGGATCGCGGTGCTGGAAGCCACATCCCGGGCATCCCGACAGCAGGGGAGACTAGCGATGGACCCGAACCGCCTGACGACCAAGTCATCTGAAGCCCTGCACGAGGCCCAGGCCAGGGCAGTACGCCTCGGTCATACGGAGGTCGACGGGGAACACTTGCTCGATGCTCTGCTCGAGCAACCCGAAGGCCTTGTGCCGCGCCTGCTGGCCCAGTCCGGAGTGGACGCCGACAACCTAAGAGCCGAGCTGGAGTCCGTGCTGGCGCGCCTGCCCAAAGTCAACGGGCCGGGTGTGCCACCAGGCCAGGTCGCCATAACCCAGCGTCTGGCCCGGCTGCTTGACGCAGCCGACCGGGAAGCAGGCCGACTCAAGGACGAGTACGTGTCCGTCGAGCACCTGCTGCTCGCTTTGATTGACGAGGGACTGGGCTCCGGCGCCGGCCGCCTGCTGCACGACTCGGGGCTGACCAAGGACACCTTCCTTCACGCGCTGACCACCGTCCGTGGCAATCAGCGGGTGACGTCGGCCACGCCGGAAGCCGCGTATGAAGCCTTGGACAAGTACGGGCGCGACCTGGTGGCGGAAGCCGCAGCAGGGCGCATGGATCCCGTCATCGGCCGGGACGCGGAGGTCCGGCGGGTGATCCAGATCCTGTCCCGCAAGACCAAGAACAATCCGGTGCTTACCGGTGATCCGGGCGTCGGCAAGACTGCGGTAGTCGAAGGGCTGGCGCAGCGGATCAGCCGCGGCGACGTGCCGGAAGGACTGCGCGATAAGACCATCTTCAGTCTGGATCTCGGAGCGCTCCTGGCTGGAGCCAAATACCGCGGTGAATTCGAAGAGCGGCTCAAGGCAGTGCTGAACGAGGTCAAGGCGTCGGATGGCCAAATCCTGCTGTTCGTGGACGAAGTCCACACCGTGGTAGGGGCCGGAGCTGCCGAGGGTGCCATGGACGCTGGGAACATGCTCAAGCCGATGCTGGCTCGCGGCGAGCTGCACATGATCGGCGCGACCACGCTCGACGAGTACCGCAAGCACATCGAGAAGGACGCGGCGCTGGAACGGCGGTTCCAGCCGGTGTTCATCGACGAGCCCAGCGTTGATGACGCCATTTCGATCCTGCGTGGCCTGCGCGAGCGGCTTGAGGTATTTCACGGCGTCAAGATCTCCGACGCCTCGCTTGTTGCCGCCGTCGTGCTGGGCCATCGCTATATCTCCGAACGCTTCCTCCCGGACAAGGCGATTGATCTCGTGGACGAGGCCTGCGCGATGCTTCGCACTGAAATCGACTCGATGCCCGCGGAACTGGATGAGCTCACTCGTAGGGTCATGCGCCTGGAGATCGAAGAAGCGGCGCTGGCCAAGGAAGACGACGCTGCGAGCCAGGCTCGCCTGGCCGACCTTCGCAAGGAGCTGGCTGACCAGCGGGCGCAGGCAGACGCCATGCGCGCGAGCTGGGAGGCAGAACGGCACGCCCTGCGCCGCGTGCAGGACCTTCGAGCAGAGCTTGAGCGCGTCCGCCAGGAAGCCGATCAAGCTGAACGCAGCTATGACCTGAACCTTGCCGCGGAGCTTCGCCTCGGCAAGATTCCAGAGCTTGAGCGCCGGCTGGCCGCCCAGGAGGAGATGCTGGCCGAGAAGCGTGACCATCTGCTGCGGGAGGTCGTCACAGAGGAGGAGATCGCGCAGATTGTCTCCCGCTGGACCGGGATCCCGGTCAGCCGGCTGGAGGAGGGCGAGCGCCAGAAGCTGCTGCAACTCGACGACGTCCTGCACGAGCACGTTATCGGGCAGGACGAGGCGGTCGACGCAGTCGCTGATGCGATCATCCGCGCCCGCTCGGGCATCAAGGATCCGCGGCAGCCGATCGGGTCGTTCTTGTTCCTCGGCCCGACCGGCGTCGGCAAGACGCAGCTCGCCAAGTCACTCGCGACCGCTCTGTTCGACACAGAGGAGAACATGGTGCGGATAGACATGAGCGAGTACCAGGAACGGCACACCGTCAGCCGGCTAGTTGGTGCGCCGCCCGGCTACGTCGGCTACGAGGAGGGCGGACAGCTGACGGAGGCGGTACGGCGCAAGCCGTACTCCGTCGTGCTATTCGATGAGGTCGAGAAGGCACACCAGGACGTCTTCAATGCGCTGCTTCAGGTGCTCGATGACGGGCGGCTGACCGATGCACAAGGGCGCACCGTGGACTTCAGGAACACAGTGATCATCATGACCTCCAACATCGGCTCGGAATACCTGATCGACGGCGTGACAGCAGACGGCGAGATCAAGCCAGCCGCGCGGGACAAGGTAATGACCGCCTTGCGCAGCCACTTCCCACCCGAGTTCCTCAACCGCATCGATGACATCGTGCTGTTCAAGCCGCTCACGCTGCACGAGGTCGAGCAGATCGTTGAACTGATGACTCAAGGTCTGCGGCAGCGGCTTGCTGACCAGTCGATGACGCTTGAGATGACCGAGGATGCCAGGCTGCTCATCGCGGAGCGGGGGTTCGACCCGGTTTATGGCGCGCGTCCCCTCAGGCGCTTCATTGCCCGGGATGTAGAGACTCGCATTGGGCGAGCGCTGATTAGCGGCGATGCCAGGGAAGGCGCCGAAATCGAGGTCGACGCGGCTGACGGTGAAATCGCAGTCCGTTATAGGAACGCGGCATGAGCTCGAGAAGGAGTGGCGTTGACGGCGAACTCCGGCGTACTGGCAGGCGTTAAGGCGAGCGCGCGTGAAGGCAACATCTACCTGGCGGGAACCGTCAGCGCCGCGCTGGTTGCCGCTGCTAGCGCGACCCGAGACCGGCTCATCGTGGTCGAGGACCACTACCCAGAGGGCGGCATCGGCGAGGCAGTACTTGAGTCCCTCAAAGACGCAGGGCATCCGGCCAACGTCGTCCTTCTGGCGGTGCATGACCTGCCCGGTTCAGGGACTCCGGCTGAACTTATGGCTGCCGCGGGGATCTCGGCCAGCCATATAGCGCAGCAAGCCCGGCGACTAGTAGGCGCATGATGCCATTGACGTGGCTTCTGCTTGCCTGCCCGATAATCGGAGGCGGAAATGACAATCCTCACAGCACCAGCGGGCACGCTGACCGACGGCGTGGTAGAACTCCGGCTGCCGTCGCCGGATGCAGGAGACATCGAGACCATTAACCGGTATGTCGAGGACGAGCAGCTCGAAGGCGGGTGGCTGCCGGACATTCCACTGGTGTCCGCCCAGCGGGTGGTCGCTGACTGGCTGGAGGGATGGGCTGGCCACCATAGCCATAACGGCCCGGCGTTCGTGGTAACGGTCCCTGACGAGCCGCGATTCGTCGGCGTTGTCGGCGTGCCCGAGCGTGACGAGGGAGCCATCGAGATGTTCTACGGGACCGCGCCCGGCTGGCGCGGGCGAGGACTGGCTAGCCGCGCCACGCGACTGGCCGCCGAGTGGGCGGCCCGGCAGCCTAGCGTGCGCACAGTCGAAGCGCGGATCGGCGAGGGCGACAGGGCCAGCGAGCGAGTGGCAGTAAATGCGGGATTTGTGCTGGCCGAGACGATGACTCATTCCGACCCGGGTTCCGACCCGGGTACCGGGGAAACCGTTGAAATGCGGTACATCATGGGCCGACCTACTGGGACCTCTGACGGTTCGTAATCAGACCGGGCTATCGGATTCGCGGGCGATCCGAGTAGCGGCTAGCAGCGCTGCTGACCCGGCTGGTGATCCCCCGGCTGGCGATCCTTAGCCCTGTCCGCGCCGCGCGATGTCTCGCCGCCGGCGGGCGCGTCGGGCATCGGCGGTGCGCGGCTGCCGGAGCTGGATCAGGTATTCCTGAATGTCCCGAAGAGGGGCACCGGAGTCGTCCAGGTGGTGTCTGGTCCAGAACCCGTCTGGCCCTAGCCACCACGATGCGGTCTTGTCGTCCATTGCGAGGTCGACGAGGCCGGTCAACTGGGCTCGCTCGGCCGGGTCGACCACGCGGATTAGTGCCTCGACCCGGCGGTCCAGGTTCCGGTGCATGAGATCAGCGCTGCCCAGCCACACTTCGCCGGGTGGCGTCCCATCGTCGCCGGTGCCGAACACATATACGCGCGAGTGCTCCAGGAACCGGCCGAGCACGCTGCGGACCCGGATTGTCTCCGACACGCCAGGCAACCCGGGCCGAAGTGCGCAGATCCCACGGATCCACAGGTCAATCGGCACGCCCGCCTGCGACGCACGGTACAGCGAGTCGATGATCGCTTCATCGGTGATCGCATTACACTTCATCCGGATCTGGGCTGGCTGGCCGCCGCGCGCTCGCTCGGCCTGTTGATTGATCCGCTCCAGCAGGCCAGGCCGCAGCCCCTCGGGGGCGACAAGCAGTCGACGATACCCATTTCCCTGACTGTAGGCGGTGAGGTGGTTGAACAGGTCGGTGATCTCGGCACCCACGGTGCTATCGGCGGTGAGCAGCCCGAAGTCCTCATATTGCCGTGCGGTGGTCGGGTGGTAGTTGCCGGTGCCGATATGGCAGAACCGGCGTAGCGAGCCGTCCGGCTCCTCGCGCACCACCAGCACCGTCTTGCAGTGAGTCTTGAGCCCGACGCTGCCGTACACCACATGGCAGCCCGCCTCCTCAAGCCTGCGCGCCCAGGCGATGTTGGGGCGCTCGTCGAACCGCGCCTTGATCTCGACGACAACCACAACCTGCTTACCGCTCTCGGCCGCGTCTATGAGCGCGTCCACGATCTCGGAGTCGCCGCTCGTCCGGTACAGGGTTTGCTTGATGGCGAGCACCCTCGGATCGGCGGCCGCGGACACGACCAGCCGCTGCACCGTGGCGGCGAACGAGTCGTAGGGCAGATGCACGAGGACGTCGCGCTCGGCGAGGGCCGAGAAGATACTGGTGTCGCGGGGTAGCGCCGTATCCGACGGGACGAAGGCCGGGTACTTGAGCTTCGGCAGGTCGAGATCGGCGATCGCGCTCAGGTCGGACAGGTCGAGCGGGCTCGGGAGCCTGTACACGGCGCGGGTATCGACGCCAAGCTCGGTCACCAGGCTGTCCAGCATGTCGCTGGACATCGACTCCTCTGCCTCCAGCCGGACGGCGGGCTCGAAACGACGCCGGGTGAGCTCGCGCTCGAGCGACTTCAGCAGGTTCTCTGTCACGTCCTCGTCGATCTCCAGATCGCGGCCGCGCGTGACCCGGAAGACGTGGTGCTCGATGACGTCCAGACCCGTGAACAACTCGGGCAGGTGAGCGGCAATCACGTCTTCTATGGGCACGAACCGGTACGGCGCCACCGTCAAGAACCTTGGCAGCAGCGGCGGCACCTTGACCCGGGCGAACATCGTCCTCTCGGTCCGCGGATCAGCGATCATGACAGCCAGGCTGAGCGACAAGCCCGAGATGTAGGGAAACGGGTGAGCGGGGTCAACGACCAGCGGCGTGAGAACCGGATAGATCCGCTCCTGAAATAGCTGGTGCAGCACCTCCTGCTCGGCGGCCGCGAGCTGCTTCCAGCGCAGGATCTCGATGTCCGCTGCTGCCAGGGCAGGCCGAACCGAGTCGCTGAAGCACGCGGCATGTCGGCGGGCGAGCTCGCCCGCCGTCTTCAGGGTGTTCTCCAGCACCTGTTCCGGCGGTACCCCGGTGGCACTCTCCACCGGCAGCCCGGCCGCCATCCGCCGGATCCGGCCGGCCACCCGGACCATGAAGAACTCGTCCAGGTTGCTGGCGAAGATGGCCACGAACCGCGCCCGCTCGAGCAGCGGGACGGTCTCGTCTTCCGCCAGCTCCAGCACTCGCTGATTGAACCTGAGCCAGCTCTCCTCGCGATCCAGGTAACGGCCGGGCGGCAGGTGGCCACTGCCTACCTCGCCGCGCCCGTCGTCCGCTTCTGGCAGGACCGTCGCGTCCGGACTATCCGGTTGCACCGGGTTTCCGCTAGTCCCGCCCGCCTGCGAATGTTCCTTCCCGTGGCCAGAGTGCCCTCGCTGGCTGCGGCCCCCGTCTCCGGCCGTCGAGGGGCTGCGGCCCGGCACATTCCCTGCGCGCTCCTTGCCGCCCTTGCCGCGGTGTGATCTGACCTGAGCTGAGCCCACGTCCCTAATGGTCCCCAGCCTGTGACGGTTGAAAGGCCGCTCGCCGGTTTGGCACAGGGGTTTCAGCGAGACGCGTGCCGTCGTCAGGACCTCGGGCGCGGCCAGCGCTCCAGCTCGCCCGCTGATTTCCGGCCGGGTTCCGCAGTGCCCTGAATGGCCAGGCGCACAGTCCTCGCGTGCGGTCCTGCTCTCCCTTGGCAGCTGACGAGTCAGTCAGTGGACCCCTCTCCCGGTCCGGCCTGGCGTCAGGGGGCGCGTACGGTGGATATGGGGCGACGCAAGGGGGGATGGTATGTCTTCACCGAAGGAGCAGCAGTACAAGAACGCGGCCGATATCGAGCACACGGCGGCCAAGCCTCTTGAGACGCCCGTCAGCTACACGGGCAGTCTCAAGAGGATTATGCCGATGGCTGACGGCGGCTCGGGGTGGAAGGTGGCCGGCGTCGTGGCGTTGCTCGTGCTGTTCTGGCTACTGGTCACCACAACGTTCTACAGCATCATTTTCGGGTCAATCGTGCTCATAATCGTCTGGTTTATCTACACGCAATCCCGCCGCCACCGCATCAGGGATGCACGGGCCGCCGTCGTCAGCGGGGGCGCGGCGACATGAAGCTGATGGCGGGCACGCTTGGAGCGGTGGCTACCACGGGTAGCCATCGCCGGGTCCGGGGGGAATCTTCAGCGGTAGCTCAGGTCACTCGGGGAACGCCAGCGGTAGTGCTCGGGAAGTGCCAGGTGGCTCAGGTGATGAGGGGCCGCTAGCTCAGCTGGCGACGCGGAGCGCGATGGCCAGCCGGGCAGTGGCCAGTCGTGTCGCTGAACATCCCAGAGGCACGGTGCCCGGTGGGCCTGGGAAGCGTTGCAAGACGAGGCGAGCTGCGCAAGCGGCTAGCCAATCCTGAATCTGGGCAAGATCAGCCCGTGACACTCACCGCAGTCAATGCGATCGCCGACATGGTTGCCCCGGTCGTGCTGCTGACCGTCGGCGGCATGGTCTCCAACGGGCTGATCACCATCTACAGCAACATTGATAACCGCATGCGCGACATGACGCGCGAGCGGCTGGAAATCCGGCGAGGGCCAGCAGGCCAGGTGCTTGATCCCGACAGCGTGCCGGCTATCGACCAGGAGCGGCTGACCGAAATAGGCATGCAGCTCCCCATGCTGCTGCGACGTCACAAGCTGACGCGCCTGTCCGTGCTCACCATCTACGTTGCCCTCGTCGTGCTCGGAGTCAGCATCGTGGTCATCGCCATCGCCGTCGCCCTGCACGACGAGATCGCCGGACAAGCAGCGCTCGGGCTCGTGCTGGCTGGCACGATCATCATCCTGCTGGGCCTGGGCGTTGCCGCCATGTCGCTGGCCAAATCCGCCGATGCGATCAGCTATGCCGTGAAGCGCACGACCGAACTCGGCTAGTCGGTGGTCCCCCGCGTGGTGGAGCTGTGACCTTGGTTCCCTGGCGAGCCACGGGCGTGGCTCTCGGAGCGCTCAGCCCACGCGGCCCAGGAGCGCAAGGAACCGGGTCTGCGCGCTCGCATCCGCGGGCACGGCGACCTCAGGAGCGAGAGCGCCGGCGCTCCGGAACGCCTCCAGCTGCGGCTCGATGACTTCCCGGCACGCCTGCATCAGCCCCGTATCGAGTGTGTAATTCTGCCCTAGTGCCGCCGCGAGGTCCCAGCCATGGACCAGTACGTCCAGGAACCGGTGCCCGGCGTAAACCGATCCAGGCACCGGCCCATAAGAGACTGCACACGGCGCATTTAGTGCACCAGGCCTGCGGAACGCGGCAGCGGCCGCTGCGGCCGAGTCTGCGTAGGCCGCAGCTGGGTCAGAGCCGAGCAGGTCACCGTCGAACCGGCTGCCGACGCCCTCGATCGTGCCGCCGGCAGCGAGCTCCGCAGCCCACAAGTTTCCCGAGACCATATGGTTGACCAGGGCGCGCGCATCCCAGTCTTCGCAGGGTGTGGCGGCGTGCCAGCGATCTACCGCGACGCCTTCAACAATACGACCAGTCGCGTCGAGCGCCTGGGCGTGCAGTTCCGCGATATCGGTCATAGCCCCCACCTTCCTTCAGCCCTGCCCAGCGCGATCCGGGACGGCGCAGCGTTACCGACGTTGGCGCGCGATCGGCGTGCCAGCTCGTGGATGGTGCTGAAAGATTTTTCCCCGCCGGTCCACGCGCCGGTCCGCTGGGCCGACCCGGTGGCGGTGATGAGGGACATGGTCAGGCCCTGGCGATCAGGTAGCGGAAGGTGTTGTTCTGGCGGTAGCTGCCGTCGGGCTGGCGGCTGCCGGCGAACGCCGTGGCCAGCGCCTTGCGGGTGGACGGCTCACCGGTGTGCTCGATGGCCATCCTGGCCGGCCCTGAGGACATTTGCGTCCGCACCGCGGTGTCGAGGTCAGGGTAGATCAGCGGGGTCGGGACCTCGTCCACCCGTTCCGGGGTCAGGCCCGCGGCCTCGGCCAGCTGTTCCAGCTTGCCCGGCACGCTCAGCGCGAACGGTCCCTCGGCACCGGGCGGCTGCGGTGGCAGCAGCCCGCCGATAGCGGCGAGAATCACTCGGCTCGCGCACCGTTCGGGCGCACCCCAGGTGAGGATAACCACGGGCGCCCCGGGCTTGGCAACCCGGCGCAGCTCGCGCGCGGCGGCGACCGGGTCGGCCGCGTACTGCACCGAGTTGAACGCGGTGATGGCGTCGAAGGTGTTCCCGGCGAACGGCAGCGACTCAAGGTCGCCCTGGCGGAGGTCGGCGCCAGGGACTCGTTTACGGGCGATGTCGAGCAGCGGACCGCAAGCGTCGAACCCGGTCACGACGGCGCTCCTCTTGGATGCCAGCTGCAGGGCGAACCCGCCGCCGCACCCCGCGTCAAGCATCACCATGCCAGGGCCGACCTTGATCGCGTCGAAGACTGCCTCATAGAACGGAGTGCAGCACGGCTCGTTGAGCTCCGCCCAGTCGCGTGCACCGGGACCCCAAAGCTTGCCCTGCACATCTGCTGAACCCATTGGTCGGCCTCCTCGGATCGGTAGTGGTACCGGCATCGTGCGCGCCGCCTTCCGCCGGCCGCATCGGGGAGAACACGTACCTCGTCAGCTGGAGTGACCTACGTGATTTGACCGATTCGCTGGCGCCAGGGGAAGCGGAACATGAATGCCAGCGGCGTTCCCGCGTTCTCGCGTTCTCAGATCCGGAGGAGTTTTTGATGAGCAGGACAGCAGCGGCCGTCGATTCACCGCAGGCCAGCGAAGGACAAGCGTGGTGGTTCCTGGACACCCTCGTCGTGGAACACCCGATGGCATCGGGCACCGGGCCGGTGGTGCTGGAGATGACGCTGCCCGCTGGCTCCGCTCCGCCTCTGCACCTGCACCACGACCTGGACGACAGCTCGTTCCTGCTGGCCGGCCAGATGGTGGTGCGATGCGGGGACCAGATGCTGCTGGCCCAGGCCGGCGACTGGTTGTCCATGCCGCGCGGGGTACCGCACGCCTTCCGGGTGGTGGGCAACCAGCCTGCCCGCATGCTGCTGGTGCACGACAACAACAGCTTCCTGGAGCTCATCCGAGACCTGGGCCAGCCCGCCGGCGCCAGGCAACTGCCCCCTCGCACTGGCGGCCCCGGTCTGGAGGAGCTGTCCCGGGCGCTGGCCGAGCATGACGTGACCGTCGCCGGGTCGTCGCTGAGTGACGAGGAGGCGCAGGCCTTCATGGCCGAGCATGGCTAACGATCGGCCGGGTACCAGCCGAAGTTCACGAGCAGGTACTCGCCTCGTAGCGATGCAGGCTAACTGCTGCCGGGATGCTGAGGTCTGGTGATGGCCACGAGCTGGGTGCGGGACCGGGCGCCGACTTTGCGCAGCAAGCTCTCCACGTGCTTCTCAACGGTGCGTGGTGAGACATGCAGCCGGGCCGCGATGTCCTTGTTGGCCAGGCCCTCGGCGACGAGCACAAGTACGTCGGCCTCACGGGCGGTGACGCCGAGCGCGGTCCAGCGGCCTAGCGGGGCGGCGCCGAGGAGCTCGGCGCAGCGCGCTGCCAGTGCAGCAATGCCGTGGGCAGCGAACGATTCTTCGGCCGCCTTCAGCCACGTGCCCGGCTGCCCCCAGTGGCCGGCTAGCGCGGGTGCGGCCGCTTGCAGCCGCGCCACGTCGCCCCAGACCCGGTAGTGAGCGAGATCGGCGTCAGCTGCCCTGACCGCATGCGCGGCCAGTTCCCGTTCACCTCGCCTCCCGGCCAGAATGGCGTCGGCGTAGCCGAGCAGGCCGCGGTTGAGCCGGTTGACGGTGACGCCGAGACGGCGCGCCTCCTCGATCGCGGTTGCGGCCCGTTCGTCGCCGACGGCGGCCAGCAGCAGCGGCCACAGGCCGCGGTAATGGGAGGGTCCCTGCTGCTGCAGTGTGTTAAGGAGGGAGACGGCCCGGCTGAGGGCGTTGATGGCACCGGCCGTGTCGCCTCCGAGCAGTGCCATCATGGCCCGGCCGCCACCCCAGGCGCTGCCCTCGATCTCGGGGTCTCCGGGGGCTGCTGAAGTGGCGAGCGCGAAGAGCCGCTCCATCTCCTCCGGTTCGTGCCGGATGCCATGGATCTCGCCGAGGAACACCAGTGCGACAGCCCGGATCTGACCCATGCCAAGTCGTTCGCTGATGGCAAGGGCAGACCGGGCGTGCCCGGCGGCTTCATCGAGGGCAAACCTGAACAAGAAGGTCGCGGACAGCTGGAGCTCGAGAACAGCGGCGGTGCTCAGCGCACCGAGGTCGTCTGCAGCCCGGCGGGCCTCGCCCAGGCGCCCGGTCCCGGCGTGGTCGAACATCTCGATCGTCCCCAGCTCATGCAGCGCGCGCAGCCGCCATATCTCCAGATGGGCGGCATCCGCGGTAGACAACGCCCGCTCGAACGTCCGCCGCGCCCCGTCGAGATCATTGATGCGCTGACTTCGGCCGACCAGCTCAAGCGCATGACAGCAGACATCCGGCCCTGCCTCGCCCGACGTCAGCACGCTTTCGGCCAGTTGGCGGGCAGCATCGACATCGTTGCCGGCGAACGCCACCTCGGCATCAAGGACCGCCGCGCGGGCAGCGAGGGCCGGTGGGGCTTGCCGCCAGCAAGCCCCTGACAGCGTCAAGGTGCAGGCTGACCGCCAGCCACCTCGTCGCGGCGGCGGCGGCGTGAGCCAGCTGCAGGTGCACCTCGGCGCGCGCAGCCGGCATCGCGCCGCCCTGGCCGAGCTGAGCTATGAGGCGGTCACCAACGGCCATGGCTTCATCGACCCGTCCTGCCAGCGCCAGCGCCTCGACCAGGAGCGCCTCGGCAGCCGCGCGGCGGTCGCTGTCGTCGAGCAGCCCGACGGCACGGCGCAGCGTGTCGACAGCGGTTGCGAGCGCCCCTCGCCCGAGGGATGCGCTGCCAGAGGCGGTCAGCAGGTCCCCGGCTCGGCCGCGGTCACCGGACTGAGCGGCCAGGTCCGCGGCAACGTCGCGCCACGAGCCGCCCAGCTCTGGGTGAGCTGTCTCGACGGCCGCGAGGGCGCCGACGGCGAGCGCGGCTCGCTCGGGTGGCAGCAGCTCCCCCATGATGGCATCTCGGGTCAGCGCATGGCGGAACCGGAACTCCTCACCCTGGACCGTGAGCAGCTGACAGTTAACGCCGCGTCCGAGCGCGACCGTCACGACGCTCGCGGCGATGCCCGTCGCCGCCGGCAGCAGGCGCCAGTCAAAGTGACGGCCAATGATGGCAGCGGCCTGCAGCACCCGAAGTTCATCGCTGGCCAGGTCGGCCAGGCGGACCCGGATCGTGTCCGCGAACGACTCCGGCACCCCTGGTGACGCCAGCACTTCCTCCACCAGGAAGGGCACCCCCTCGGCCGCCTGCTGCACCCGGGCTATGACGTCAGCGCCCGCATCGGGCATGCACGCCACCACCATCTCGGTCACCTGGTCATGGCCCAGTCGGCCCAGCGGCAGGTGAGTGACACCGCGGCGTCTATGCATGCGGCGCACCAGGTCCAGCGCAGCGGACGGCTCCTCGTTCCGGCACGTCGCCACGCACAACAGGGGCTCATTCCAGATGTTGTCGCTGACATACTCGATGACGGCAAGGGTGTCCGGATCGGCCCAGTGCAGATCCTCGAGCAGAACGACCAGCGCGCCAGGCCGGGCCAGCCGCCGCAGCAAGCGCAGGACGGCCTCGCCCCGCACCATCGGGGTCGCATCACCGTGCGCTTCGCCGCCGAGCTGCGGCACGATGGCCCCGAGCGCAGGCAGCCAGGGCGCAAGATCTTTGTCGTCCGGGACGTCACGATCACGAAGCGCCTGGAGCAGCGCTTCGGTCAGCGGCCGGTACGGTGTGCTCGCGCCACCGGGGACCGCCCGGCCGGCTACCACCGCCACTTCCCGCGTCCGGGCGTGGCTGTCCAACTCGCGAACCAGCCGGGACTTGCCGATACCCGCTTCGCCGGTCACGAACACCAAGCCGCCCGCGCCACCGGCCGTGGCGCTAATCGCCGCGCGGAGCACGCCAAGCTCCGCGTCTCGCCCGATAAGTGCCGGGCACAGCACAGAGGCCATACAGCGAGTGTGTCCCGTCCAGCGCCGCGACGACAGGCCGCCCACCAACAACCACGACGCCCGGCATGGACGCGATCACCCCAGACGCCCGGTCGTGTGCTGCTGCGCCGCCACTGGCACAAGCTCGCGAGCCCGCCGCGATTCGAGGTCCGCATGGCCAGCCAGCACGGCCGCTACGCGCAGACGACGACGCCATGCGGCTCGAAGAGCCGGGGCTATGCATCCAGCTGACGACCCCGCCGGCGCCGTCGACCTTCCCCGGCTGCCCACGCCAAGCACGTGATGGCAAGGCCGCCTGACAAAGCCTGTTCGCAAGCTCGCAGCGACAATGACGTACTCCGGCTTGGAGAGTAAGCCATCTCTCCGCCGCGTCGTGGAACGCCTCGTGGAACGAACGCTGCCCAAAGTCTTGCGCATCCTGCGCATTCCGGGCATTCGGCTGAACCATCTGGGCAGGTGGGTGGCTCGGGGCTGCCAGCCGGGCTTCTCTTAATCCGCGGGTTCGGGGTTCAAGTCCCTGGCGGCGCACCCGTTCGTTGTGATGTTCCGGCTGACGTGCGACATTCTGGCTCCGGCTGATGTGCGACGCGGTTCCGGTTGATGCGCGACGCTGGCTTCGGCTGATGTGCGACAGCTCGCTGCCCTGTCCTGGCCAGGCTTGTGCCTGGCGAGGAGGTGGGCCGGGTGCTCACGGAGATCAGCCTCGGCGCGGCGCTGGCAGCCAGGTGCGACAACATCAGCCTCGGCTACAGGCCCCGACGGCAAGCGCACCTCCGCCAACGTCGACGGCGTCCTGGCGCATTCGGCCGATTCCTGCCGCACGTAGAACGCGGCGCCGACAACTATGTCGGTCACCGGACCAAAACCTGTGAAGTCGTCTCGTTCGGACGGATCTGCAGCTTGCGACCCGCTCCGTCACGGAACATCTGCAGCGCGGTGCTGTAATCGTCGAGGCTGAACGCGTGGCTGATCATCGGTTCTGACTTGATGGCGCCGGCTTCGAACATCTCCACGGCCCGGCCGAACGAGTTCAGCACCGCCATGGAGCCAACGACCGAGATCTCATTGCGGTAGATCCTGAAGGGCTGGTAATGCGCCGCTGTGCCGACGGGTGCGACGCCGAAATTCTGGAATACACCTCCGGCTTTTACGCGAGTCAGGCCGTCCTCGATGGCCTGGATGTTGCCGGTGCAGTCGATGACAACGTCCCACTCACGCCGCTCCGCTTCGTCGGCGGAGGTGTACCGATCCGCGATGCCGACGGCCGTAGCTGTTGCGAGCCGGTCCGCGTTGATGTCGAGGATAGTCACCGATGCTGCCCCCGCACGCGGAGCGAGCTGGGCCATGAGCAGGCCCATCGTACCGGAGCCGTACACCAACACGTGATCGCCGATCCGCCTAGGGAGCAGGTCCCATCCTCGGATCGCGCATGCGAGCGGTTCGATCAGCGCCGCGTGATAGAGGTCAGTGCTGGGCTTGAGCTTGAATACGTTCGTGCCGGGCGCGGTGAACATCTGCTGCGCCGCGCCATCAGAGGCCACGACA
Source organism: uncultured Actinomycetota bacterium (assembly GCA_963718765.1). Taxonomy (GTDB): domain Bacteria; phylum Actinomycetota; class Actinomycetes; order Streptosporangiales; family Streptosporangiaceae; genus JAJYUU01. The sequence continues at coordinate 430,855 of CAVQZV010000004.1, read as the reverse complement.
CCGAGCCCGTTCCATGCGCGGCACAGGTTGCTGCGGCCGTTCAAGCAGAACTCGCAGGCGCCACACGTCGTGCTCGGGTTGACCGCGACATGATCGCCGACGGCCAGCTCGCGGCCGCTGTCACGCACACCAGGTCCGACAGCGACGACTACGCCGGTGGCTTCGTGACCTGGGACGAGCGGGAAGCGGGTGCCGTCGAACTCTCCGTCGAAGACGTGAATGTCGGTGCCGCATATTCCGACCGCAGCGGTTTCGATGAGGACCTCCCCGTGTCCCGGGGTGGGCTCGGGGCGTTCCTCGAGAGCGAGTTCGCCCGCCGCACGGAAGGTGATGGCGCGCATGTAAATGCTCCGATCCTGTCTTGTCAGGCAACTCGTTTCTTGGCGTGGTCCGCCAGCTCGCGCTTGTCGCGAGGGAGCTTCAGACGTCGGCCGTTCTCCACGACCGCCGTCGCGTTCGCTACACGCCGACGATCAGTGCTGTCCATCTGGATCCCGGCTTCGATCGTAGAGATCATCGGAGAGTCTCCACCGTCATCAAGTCCCGAACATCGGAAGTGCCTGCGCCTTAACCTCCGCGGTGTTGATTCGATCGCCGTCGACCGGCTAGGCAGCTGCCTGCGCTGCCGCCGTGGTGGGCGCCAAGCCGTGGTGGCCAGGACCACGCGGGATGACCGGCCAGATGTCCACGACTATGTCGTCCTGCACAACGTGGAACGCGTCGTAGCAGTTGACCGTGCTCGGAGAGTAGCCAGGCACTAGCGTGACGCATTCGCCTACCTTGAGCGACGAGCCCTCAGGAGCGGAGAAGATGCCGTGCTCCTCGTCAGACCTGAGGACCTTCAGCTCGTGGCCGACGATGGTCACGTTGTAAGGATCGGCGACAGACTTGTTGCCGACGTCCACAATGACCTGCTTGCTTTGCCTGCTGATCACTGAACCCTGGATCGTCAGCGAGTGCTCGAAGCCCGGCACCATCTTCCCGTGGAAGTTGTCCATCACAACGTACGAGCCTGCCTGGATCTCGGTGATTCCCGGGTAGGCCGCCGTCCAGTGCCACGTCGCAATACCGCCTGCTGACCGGATCGCGCACGGGATGCCGTTCGCCTCGAGGTAGTCAGCGACACCAGTGAAAAGGTTCATCGCGTCCTCCTGCTTCGCGCGCCGCTCGTTTTCCTCAGGTGTGAGCGTGCAGTGGCCTTCATAGCCTGTGATCCCCTCGAATCTCAGGCCGGGCAACTCGCCAACCTGCCGCGCCAGTTCCAGCGCCTCCCCAGGCGTGTCAACGCCGCATCGGTTCATCCCCGTGTCGACCTCCACGAAGATGCCGACCGTTGATCCCGCCCGGACCGCAGCGGCGGAATGCGCGGCTGCGTTCGACGCTTCGTCCACCGCGACAAGGATCCGGCGGTCCCTGGCGAGCTCAGCAAGCACCCGGATCTTGTCCGGGTGGGCGACGGTGTTGACGACGAAAAGGTCATCAAAACCGTCGCCGGCGAGGACCGCTGCTTCCCATACTGTCGCCATCGAAAGACCGCCCGCGCCCGCCTGCACCTGACGACGGGCGAGATCCGGGCTCTTGTGCGTCTTGTAATGCGGCCGGATCGTCGCCGGGCCAATTCGTCGCAGCTCGCTGGCCATGCGGTCGATGTTCCGCTGCGCGGCGTCGATGTCGAGCACGAGCGCGGGCGTGACCAGTTCGTCGCGCCGCTGCCCGACGGCGTGCCCGTACTGGCGATGCACACGATCACGGGAGTCGGCAAGCAGCAGCGGTGCGTCCACCATCGGGGATTCCTCTCGTTAGGGTTCGGTCGTCGGACCGAGGCAGCGGACGACGCGGACCGGCTCGCGTCCGGCCCTGATACGGAACGGCACGCTCGCGGCGAGCGCGTACGTCTCCCCTCGGCTGACCGGCTGGCTGCCGAAGTCACCCTCAACGGTGCCGTCGCCCGACACGACAATCACGATGCTGAACCTCCCGTCGTCGGTGTCAATCTCGTCAGCCACCTCCAGGGCTGTGGCGTCGAAGAACGGGCGCACGTCGTCCTGGAACAGCCGGACTTCGCGGGAGCCGCCCCTCGCGCGAAGCTCTCGCGGCTGCTGGCGGGCACGGCCAAAGGTCTGACCTGCATCCGCGCCGCTGTAGTCGATCATGTCGAGAGCGAGTTCCCAGCCCAGCCCCATCGTCGCTCCGGCATCGTCCTCGCCTGAGGTCTCCGGGATAACGATGTGGTCGCTGGGCTCCTGGACCTCGATGAACGAGATCCGCGGGCCCAGATAGTGCGGAACGCCCGCGTGCGCCACGTACACCTCGCCAGGATGCACGTCGGTCCGGTGCAGGGATCCGCGGATGTTCTTGCTGTCGCGAGCGCGGACCGCGTCGGCGAACCAGTTACGGTCGACTCCGCCGACGAAGCCGATCCCGGCATGCGCTGGCTCAGTGCCGTCGCCGGGCGTGTCGAGCAGGATCCAGGCCTCGGTCTTCCCAAACGGCGACCCGAGGTGCCTGCGCGCCCACTCCCGGCTCGGGTGCGCGTGCAGCGGCACCGGGCCGGCCGGCGAGAGCAGCTTGACCAGGACGCCTGTGATCGGTCCCCAGCGGTCCGCGAACGCGGCACCGACCATCTGCTCGGGCAACGCCTCGACGATCTCATTCAACGGGACGGTCCCGATCCCCGGCAGGTCGACAGAGCTAACGCCCTGTTCCCGGCCGTCGGGATCGCAGTTGTTGGCGGTCGTGCACGAGCCGACCCAGTCTTCTGACCACCAGTCGTCCGGCCGGTCCGGCAGCCCGCGGAACTGCCGGGTCAGCGAGCCGCCCTCGTAAAAGCGGTAGAGCGGATGATAAGCGAGCGGTAGCGGCCGCCTGATCGCCTCGCGCAACTGGTCGAGTCTGCCGGTCATCGCCGCCCTCCTAGATCTCAGCGTTCACGATGAAGCCGCCATCGACGAGCAGCGTCGCAGCGGTCACGTAGCTGGCATCACCGGACAGCAGGAAGGTGATCGCGGCCGCGAGTTCCTCTGGCTGCGCGCCACGGTGCAGCGGGATCCGCTCCTCGTAGAACTTCAGGGCCGCCGGGTCGTCCAGGATCGGCGCGCTCATCGGGGTTATCGTCCATCCGGGCTCGACGGCATTCACCCGGATGCCGTGCTCTCCGAGGTTGCACGCGAGGGCCTTCGCGAGCATGCTGATCGCGCCCTTCGTTCCGCAGTACGCCGTCTGGTACGGCGCGCCGACGTGCGCTGAGATCGAGCTGACGCAGCAAATTGCGCCGCCGTGCCCTTCGCGGATCATCTGCTTGGCACCTTCCGTGGCGACAACCCATGTGCCGCGGACGTTCGTCTCGAATAGCCGGTTGAAATCCTCGATGCTCGTGTTGTCCCACGTCAGGGTCGGGTTGATGCCGGCGTTCGAGACGACATAATCGAGCCTGCCAGCCCGTTCTGCCACGCCGCGCACCATGGCCGTGACCTGGTCAGGGTCGCGCATGTCCGTGGGGAAGGCAAAGCCCTCGCCGTTCGCATTCCTGATGCGAGCGAGCGTCTCGGATGGATCCTGGCCGGGCAGGTGATTGACTGCCACAGTCGCGCCGTCCGCCGCGAGCCGCGCCGCCGTCGCCTGTCCCATGCCGGTAGCCGCGCCGGTCACCAGCGCGACTTTGCCTTCGAAACGTCCGTCCATCAGGCTTTCCCTCCGATGCTCAGAAGATGGCAATGGGATTCCACGGCGACCCGGTGCCACCCGGCAGCCGCAGGGGCAGGCCAACGACCATGAACTCGAACCGCCCTTCCACTGCACAGGCCTGTGAGAGGTCTTCGAGCTGAAGAGAGTCGGCAGCAAACATCCCCATCGCAGTGACCTGAAGAGGGTGGATGGGATAGAGCATGCCCTCGACGTTGCTCGGCACCGTTTCACCGTCGCCGTCAGGAAGGAACGCGGCGATCTTGCGCTCGTGCATCCAGCGGATCGTGTCGACGTGCAGGCCGGGCTTGCCCTGGCCCTTCGGCGGGTAGCCGTTGTCCCAGGCGCCGAGCTCAAGACGACGCCGGTGGTGGCCGGTGCGGAAGACAAAGATGTCACCTTCGCCGAGCCGTACACCCTGAGCCGCCTCGACCGCCTCTATCTCCGCGCGCGTAACAGCCTCGCCCGGCTCGAGCCAGCGGACACCCCGGTAGCGCGGCACGTCCAGCAGCACCCCCCTGCCGACCAGTCCGTTGCTGCAGGTGGTGACATCCAGCGCGGTGGCGCCGCGGGAGGTCACAACCTCCTGGGCCGGCCTGCCGTTGTAGACCAGGCCCCGGTAGGCGATGTGGCACAGGGCGTCCATGTGCGTGTGGCAGTCGCCGTGGAACGCCATTCCGAGATAGTCCAGCGCGTACGTCAGCGTGCTCGACTTGAGGTCGATGTCATGGCCCTGCACCACGTGATGGATAACCGGGCTCGGGTTATCCGGTCCGGCTGTCTTGTTCATCGGGATCGCCATAGTGACCTGACGCCCGGACCGGACGAGCCCGGCTGCCGCCCGCACCATGTCGGGCGTGATGAAGTTGAGGGTGCCCCGCTCGTCGTCGTCGCCCCAGCGACCCCAGTTCTTCACGGCCTCGAATATCTCGTCGAACTCGCGAAGCGTCACCCGCGCGGGCTTAGTCAGAGTGGTCACCGTTGCGCTCGCTTCCCCGTCGACGCTGAAGCACGCCGACGCGTCCGTCCATCCGTAGCCGAAGCAAAGAGCATTCGCTCAAGTGGTGGCCATCCGCTCCCTATCGGAGTATCAACCTGTCGGCAGGTCTTGGCAAGCCGCCCACGGCCGACCCCAAGCCAACGCGGCGTCGGTCATCAGGCTGACGGAATTTTGCTGATCTGGCGGTCCACCTCGCCTTACCGGGGTCCGGGCTTCGTGCGTGCGGAAATTTCGGCCGCCGAGACAACGATCTCCTCGCGTGGGCGCTGACCGTAGTCCTGCATGTAGCGACTGTGCAACGCGTCGATCTGAGCGCCGGTCAGGCGTGCAGGCTCGCCGACCTGGCGAGCCAGGTAGACAGTTCGTGCCACGTCCTCGCACATCACCGCTGCCTTCACAGCATCGCGAGCAGTCGGGCCTATCGCGAAGACCCCATGGTTCGCCATCAGGACGGCCGGGGAGCGGTGCTGTGACAAGGTCTGCACGACGGCTCTGCCGATCTCGTCACCACCGATTACCGCGAATGGCCCGACCGGTATATCGCCGCCGAATTCGTCGGCCATCGCAGTGAGGACGCACGGAATGGGCATCCCGCACGCCGCCCAGGCCGTCGCGTACGCCGAGTGCGTGTGCACAACCCCGCCGACCTCTGGCATATGCCGGTAGATATACGCGTGCGACGCCGTATCGCTGGACGGGCGAAGCCCGCCCCCGCCATCGTGCCAGTCGGCCACAGGGACGCCATGCATGTCGCAAACCACGATGGACTGCTCGGTCAGCTCGCCGTACTCGACGCCGCTCGGCTTGATCACCATGAGCCCGGTCCCCGGTACTCGCGCGGAGACATTACCCGACGTCCACGCCACCAGGCCCCACCGCACAAGCTCGGCGTGCAGCGCGCAGACGTCGTGGCGGGCTGCCTCCACTGCAGCCTGGGCTGGCGCGTCGCCTCGTTGCTTAGCGAACTCGGTCATGCCGGCTCTCCTGCTCTCCTTACTACTCAAGGCTGCCGGGGATACCGAGCGTCTGCCCGCCGTCGATGACGATCGTCTGGCCCGTTATGTACGACGCCTGATCGGATGCGAGGAACGCAGCGCAGTCGGCGATGTCGGACGGCTGAGCGAACCGTCCGAGCGGTATCGACTTCAGATACTGCGGCGCGAGCTCAGCATTGTGCACAACCAGCTCGGCCAGCGGCGTATCCGCCACCCCGGGAGCTACCCCATTCACCCGGATGCCGTGTGAGGCGAGGTCGATCGCAGCGGATCGGACCAGGGCCCACACTGCGGCCTTGGTGACGTTGTACACGGCGTGGGTCTCTTCCACAAACCACGCGTTAATGGAGGCGGTACAGACAATGGCTCCGCCACCAGACCCCGCCATAGCGCGCGCCGCTTCAACCAAGCAATACATGGTACCGTCGACATTAATGGCCATATGACGACGCCAGTGCTCGTCGGTCATCTCAAGAAGCCCGAGCGGATCGGCGATTCCGGCATGTGCGCACATCACGTCAATATGCCCGGCCTGGGTCACGCACAGTTCAACTGCCCTGCTGCAGTCCTCGTGGACAGATATGTCGCCGACAAACGGGATGCACCGTTCTCCGAGACCGCCCGTAGCCGATTGTAGCTGGTCAGCGTTCCTGTCAAAGGCAATTACAGTTGCTCCTTCATCAAGGAAGCGCTGCACCATCGCCAACCCAATTCCTTGCGCTGCTCCGGTTACAACAACGCCCTTTCCGGTGAACCGAGACATGTGCGACTCCAGGGTTACTAGCGTACCGATGGCCGACCGAAGTATCTCAGGTCAGAGCCTTGATCTGCTCTCCTTCTGTCAGGTAATCGCGGTAACGGGATATGTATTGCGCTATTCCCTCTCGCAGGACTGCAAACTTCGGAGCCCAGCCCAGCTGCTCACGAGCGTTCGCGATCGACAGGATTCCGCGGAATGACGCCTCCATATCATCGAGGGGCGTCGACACATTCGAGACGCTAATACTAGCGCCAGGAATAAGGTCCACGATGATCTTCGCGACATCATTGGCGTCTGCGAGCGGCTGCCCGGTCGCAGCATAGAAGACCTTATCCGTATCATCGCCAGCGTTCAGGACAGCCACCGTAAGATCTGCCACGTCCTGGACGTGCGTATAGTCTCTGGGCAGAGTCCCTCCGGAGACAAGCTCGGCAGGCTCGCCGCGCACTGCGGGCTCCACTAGCTCCTTGATGTTGTTGGCCGAATGCCACGGCATACCGAAGCCATAAACGGCAGACGGCCGGATGATGCGAATATCCAGATCGTAAGCCTGATTGTAAGCGTAGGCGAACAGCTCGCCGGACGCCTTCGCAGCGCCATACGAACCAGTACCCGGGCCGCCACGCGCGACGATCACCGGATGGTTAACGTCGATAGGTTCATAACGCCGAGGCGGCAGAACACCGATCGACGAGAAGAAAATGACCTTGCGGACGCCAAGCAGCCGGGCCGCCTCAAAAACATTAATAGTCCCTGCGACGTTCTCCGTGAACGCAAGGTACGGATCCCTGAGTAACGCCGGCACATCGACATTGGCGGCGACATGTACGATCGCTGAGGGTCTCATCGCCTGTACCTTGGCTAGCAGGTCAGGCAGATTGCTGATGGATCCGCTAGCAGTCGTTATCCGCTCGGATTGCTCCCGCAGAACACACTGTATCTCCGCCGACGGTCCGTGCCGAGCATATGCAATCACGCTTCTGCCGTCGGCCGCCAGGGCGCGTGCCACGTAACCGCCGATGAACCCAGTCCCGCCCAGAACCAATACACGACCGTTTTCTATACTCCTCGTCATCGCAGCACCTTTCTTGCGTGGCCCGTGGTCGAGATGCTAATCTGGTACCGATATGTCTGACCATTCAAGTAATACATTCAGTCTGGTCAAAGCCGTGCGCCCCAAGCTAACCGAGGTTGTCGCCCAGCAGCTTCTCGATGTCATTCGCGGCCTGCCGCAAGGCGCGCGCGTTCCTTCTGAGCGTGAGTTGACTTCCGAACTGGGGGTCGGACGGTCCACTCTTCGCGAGGCTTTGCATGGGCTCGAATTGCTTGGCGAAATTGAAATCCGGCACGGGCAGGGAGTGTTCGTTGCCAGGCCGTCGCCTGACCGGGGTATCGCAGCCCTGACCGCCGCGATCAATCAGGGTGTGACTCACGATCTCCTTGAGGCGCGGAAGGTCATCGAGGTCGAGGTTGCCCGTCTTGCCGGTCAGCGCCGCACAGACGCTGAGATTGACGAGCTGGAGGCGATTCTCAAGGCGCACGAGTCGTGCATGGACAAGGGTCAGTCTCCAGCTGCGGAGGGCATGCGATTCCACCTCGCCGTGGGTTACGCCGCTCACAACGAGGTTCTTGTTGCCGTGATGCGGACACTGCGGAGGCCGATGTTCGAGCGAGGTCCCAGTCTCTATGAGGACCTCGAGGGCTTCAGCGAGTGGGAACTCCGTCAGCACACGGGCATTTACCTCGCCATCCGGAACCAGAACGCGAACCTCGCGGCCAGGAGAATGGCTGCCCATGTCGCTGCGATGGCAGGGCACTATCGCCAGGCCGGGGAAGGTTGAACGGCGTCGCACTGGCCGCATTCCGCGGGCGTCACGTGAGCGAGGCAGCCGTCGACCCGTGCCCCCTCCGTCAAGGAGGGGGCACGGGTCCTGAGAGGTCACTTTCTGGCTGCTCTATCGTCAGGCCGTTGAGATTTCCGCGAGTTCTTCCGGGGTTTCCGGACGCTCCGCGACGACATCGCCCGCCTTCGTGAGCCACTCTTCCCGGCCAGTTCGGTGCAGCCAGTAGAGAACGCCGATGCCAACAAGCATCCAGCCACCAACGATTTCCGGTGCATACGCATACGGTGCGGCCGGGAATGGCGTGAATGACTTGACGACCGAATAGGCCAGCACGGCGCTCGTTACCAGCGGGAGCAGGAAGTGCAGGAACCAGTTGAACTCCGAGCGACGCTCACGCCAGTAGTACAGCCCCATCCCGATGTTCGAGACGATGTAAATGAAGATGATGGCGAGAACCAGTGTGAGCCCGACCAGCAGGTTGAAGCTAACGTCAGGGCCGAGGGCGAGGCCAACGCCAAGTCCGAGGCCCATGGCCATAATGAACTGAATGAGGATCGCGACGACGGGCGTCTTCCTCTTCGGGTCCAGCGTTGCGACTGCCTTCGGCAGGGCGCCCTTGTCCGCCATGTTCCACCACATGCGCGTGGCGACATTCTGGCAGGCGATGAGGTTGGCGACGACCGACGTGAACAAGGCGAACATAACGACCGGCCAGAAGTGTCCCCAGTACTTGGTGCCGAGCACGAGCGCGGGCAGTGTCGGCGAGTTCACCAGGCCCTTCAGATTGTTGACGCCCCATCCGACAACCTGGCCCCAGTAGGCCACGACGAGAACGACGCCCACGATCACAATCGAGATAAGAATCGACCGCGTGACGTTCTTCCGCGGGTTCTGCGTCTCTTCCGCGAGAGGCACGGCTCCTTCCCAGCCCGTTAGCCCTTGGACGCTGAAGACGACGGCCAGAGCGACGCCACTGGCTGTCGCAATGTGCCCGGGGTTGAATGCAGGATGAAATACCGTAAGGTCTGATCCGCCCACTCCGGGGTTAGCAAGACCGGAGATAGCGAGCGCCAGGACGATGAGGATCTCCAGCGTTCCCAGCACGACGATCAGGCGCACGGAGACGACGATGCCCAGGTACATCATCAGCGAGACCAGCGGTACGAGAATTATGGTGGTTGCCCACCAGGGGAAGTCAAAGTTATAGGTTGACTTCAGCTGATTCTGCAAGATGAACCCGAAGAACGCCGCGACCGGGCCGGAGATGATCGGCGCATAGAAGATGAAGGTCCAGGCGCTGAGAAATCCGAAGCGTGGCCCGATTGTGCGGCTGATATAGGTGAAGTAGCCCCCGGCCGACGGGAAGTTCTTAGCCAGCTGAGTCAGGCAGACGCCCAGGCCGAAGACGACCACCACACCTACGGCGTACGCCAGGACTGAGTGCGCGCCGGCCAGGCTTACCACAAATGGTGTGAAGAAGAACGCCGCGATGGCCGGGGCGATGTGCGTGATGTTCTGCATCAGCGCGCCGCTTAGGCGCAGGGAGCCCGCCCTGAGTTTGGTCTCCGCGACCCAGACACCCGAGGCTTCGACGGCCTCATCCGGGCGCGTGCTAGGTGTTGTCATACAACCTCCTGTGGTCTGATGACCCGATGATTGGACCGGACGGAGGGTGTTGTCAAGACATATGCTCGCCGTATGAGCGTCGGCTCATGGCCCCGAGACCGTTCGCACAGCCCTTGGCAACAAGCCCCATCGGCCTCCCGAGGTCCTGAACTGACGAGATCGGACGGACACGCCGCCTTGGCGGAAGGCCGCCGCATTCTCAACGCGTCGACTGCGCTCGCTGACCGTGGCAGTCAGGTGCGACGTGCCGACCGAGGGGAAGGATGGATCGCCAATGTCTGAGCTGTTTGGTCGCCGTTACGCGAAGTCGGAGCTACTTCGGCGCGTCGGGCGGCTCGAACAAGTCGCAGGCGTCCGGCTCGTCACGCTCGGCGACGGTCAGGCGAGGGGCGTTCGCGTGCTGGAATTTCGCACCGGATCCGGGTTCGCATTCGACGTGCTCGTCGACCGCAGCTTCGACGTCGGGCGCTGCGAACTCAACGGGCATCCGCTGAGCTGGCAATCGGGCACCGGGATCGTGGCGCCGTGGTACTACGAGCCCGACGGATGGGGCTGGTTCCGCTCCTGGGGCGGCGGCATGGTCGTCACCTGCGGCCTCGACCATACCCTGGCGCCGGGCGAGGACACCGCCGAGCACTTCAATCAGCCACACATCATGAAGACCGTCCAGTACGGGCTCCACGGGCGTATCGGCGGCCTGCCCGCGCGCCTGATCGGATATGGCGAGCAATGGGATGGCGACGAGTGCGTTCTCTGGGCTGAAGGCGAGGTGCAGCAGAGCGCAATCTTCGGTGAGTACCTGGTTCTGCGCCGCCGCATCGAGGCGAAGGTGGGCGACTCGCACTTCACCATTCAGGACAGGGTGGAGAACGCCGGGCACACTCGTACGTCACATATGTTTCTCTACCATTGCAACGTTGGCTTTCCCGTGGTCGACGATTCGTCCGAGCTTCTCGTGCCCAGCCGCGAGACGACTACGGATTATGGCGTGCCGGTTGAGGGATACCAGACAATGTCGGCACCGATCAAGAACTTCACTGAGGCATGCTTTGAGCACGATCTCATTGCCGAGCCGGGGGGGACCGTTCCTGTAGCGCTCGTGAACCGAGGACTGTCCCTTGGGGCGTACCAGGTGTTCCGCATCAGCCAGCTCCCGCATCACACCGTCTGGCGCATGATGGGCGAGGGGACCTATGCCCTGGCGATGGAGCCGAGCACGAACCGGGACGCCGGACGCTGGGATGCGCGGGAACGTGGTGGATTGCAGTGGCTCGAGCCCGGCGAGGAACGTCGCTATGACCTCGAAGTGGGCGCGCTTGCTGGAGCGGCCGCGATCTCAGACTTTGAAACTCGGATCGCGGGGATCTCTGGCTGACTGCGGTCGATCGGCTCTCTACCTCGCCTCAAGTTCAAGCAGCCGGATAGCTGCGATCTCGTTGGTAACAAGAACATTGAGGAAGCCACCACGGAGCGCACCCAGGATCGCTTCGGCCTTGTGTACGCCGCCTGCGACCCCGACGACCTTCGGTATCTTCTTCAGGTCGGCCAGCTCGATGCCGATGCGGCGCTCATGCAGCGGGATGTCCACCACCACACCGCTGGCGTCGAAGAATTGCCCGAGGATATCGCCGACCGCGTTGTGCCGGGCCAGCAGTCGGAGGTCATCCTCGGTCAGATAGCCCAGCTGGACGATCGTCGCGTCCGGCGACGGCGTGCCGACGCCGACGACTGCCAGGTCGACCTCGCATGCGTGCCTCAGCACCTGCTGGATGGTCGGTTCTTGACGCAGGGCAGCAGCCAGCTCTTTCGATGACGCGTGGATCGGCGCCGGGATCACCGCCGCCGTGGTGGCGTGGTCGCCGTCGGCTGCGTCCCCTTTAGACGACAGGATCGTCTGCAGGTAGCCATCGACCCCGCCGGTCAGGGTGACCATCCGCATCGGCCCGACGGCGCCGAAGTTGGTCGCCGCAATGACCCGCAAGACCGTCTCGCCCCAGCCGACACCCAGGCTTCCGCCCGGGCGCAGGTGGGTGCCGAGGAACTGAGCCCCGCCGAGCCCGACCCGGCTATTGAGCACGCGGTGGTCGCTGGGTTCCCTGTCGTGGTCGGGCACCACCAAGGCCTCGGCCAGATGAAAAACCCGGCGCAGCTCAGCGCTGAGCTCGAACGCATCGAGATACTCGGCATTCAGCTGGATGGAGACCAGCCCAACGCGACGGGCCCGGTCAAGCAGCCGGCCGACCGAGGCACGCGACAGCGCTAGCCGCTTGGCGATCTCGTCCTGAGTGAGCTCGTCTTTGTAGTAGAACCAGGCGGCGCGCAGCAAAAGCTCTTCCGAGCTCCACCGACCGACCTCGTCGGCGCCGGTGCCTCTCAACCCATCGCCTCGCTTCGGATGCTGGCGGTGCCCTGACCCACTGCCGCCATAGCTCAAGCTGAGCGTAACCCGGCTTCACCCCGCCGCAAGAATGAGCACTCGCTCATGCCCTTGACATATGCCCAGATCTCTGCGGGAGGATCATACACATCCTGCATAGTCCCTAAAAGGCCACCATGGATGGCCGTCGAGCTGGAGGTCCGATGACAGGAGCAGCGGTGACGGCCCCCGGCTCAGCTGGGGACCTGGGCCTGCGCGGGGCGGCGATCATTGTCACAGGCGCGAGTAGCGGGATCGGCGCCGCTACCGCCGCTCAACTCGGCGCTGCGGGAGCAAGCGTGGTGCTCGTCGGGCGCCGCGAGGAGGCTCTCACTGCACAAGCCGACGTCGTCGTCCAGGCCGGCGGACACGCGCTGAGCATCCCAGCTGACATGGCCGAGCCAGACAGCCCCGCCCTGATTGCCCAAGCCTGCCGGGAGCGATTCGGCCGGATCGACGGCGTCGTTAACAACGCCGCGGTGGTCCGGCACAGGCCGTTGCGGGACTGGAAGGCGGACGACTTCGATCAGCATGTCGCGACCAACGTGCGTGGCCCTTACTTCCTGATCCAGGCGGCGCTGCCCGACCTGACTGCGTCCCCGATCAGGTCTGTCGTGAACATCAGCTCGTCCTCCGGCACCATGCACTTGTCTGGGCAGTCCGTTTACGGCATGACCAAGGCGGCACTGAACTATCTCACGATGAGCCTCGCCGGCGAACTAGCGCCGTCCGGCGTCCGGGTGAACTGCATAGGTCCGGGGCCCATCGACACGCCGATCCACCAGACCTGGGCCGACGACCTCGAGGCGGCCTATCGTTGGCTGGCCGAGCAGGTCCCGCTCGGCCGGATTGGCGTCGCAGACGAGGTCGCCCGTTGGATCACGTTCCTCCTCAGCCCGCTCTCTTCATTCATGACGGGCGCGGTTATCCCCCTGGACGGAGGACAGGTGATCCATCGTGCTTGAGCCGAGGTTCCGCGACGCCGAATCAGCGCTCTGAACCCTTGTCAGCCGGCCCTGGCATCTTCATAATCTGAGCAAATGACCCTGCAATGAGCGCCCGCTCACCGACAGCTTCCCGGAGGCTCGCCTCATGACTCACCTGTGCGGACGGCAGTTGTTCCGGAGCGGGCCGGCATCCGGAGCTACGGCATGACCGGGCAGGTGCTCGCGGCGGCGGACGCCGGTCCGCTACTCAGTGCGGGCGTTATCACTGCGGACCTGACCCGCCTCGGTGCCGAGATGGAGGTCATTCGCGGCCGCGCGCGCTGGGCGCACGTCGACGTCATGGACGGGGTCTTCTGCCCGCAGCTCACCGTCGGCCCGTCCTTTATCAGAGCCGTTGCGTCGACCGGAGTGCCGGTGGACGCGCACTTGATGGTCGAGGAGCCGCTGCGGATACTGCCGGACGTGGTGGATGCGGGCGCCGGAATCGTGACCGTGCACGCGGAGTCGGGCCGCCACCCGCATCGGGCGCTGCAGGAGCTTACCCGGCTGTCCGCTGACATGCGGCCGGTGATTCGCGGTTACGCGATCAATCCCGGCACCCCGGTGCAGGTGATCGAGCCGGTGCTCGACCTGATCGACCTGGTGCTCGTGCTCGCCGTCAACCCTGGCTGGTCCGGTCAGGCACCCGCCGCCAATACCGCTCGCCGGATCGTCGCGGCGCGCGAGATCTGCCGTACGGCCGATCATCCCGTTCTGGTCGGCGTAGACGGCGGCGTCACGCAGGCGAACGCTGCTGAGGTCGCCGGGTGGGGCCCCGATCTCGTCGTCAGCGGGAGCGCAATCTTCGACGGCAAGGATGCCCCCGGCAATCTCGCCGTCCTGCTCGCCGCGCTGGGTCCGTCGCGAGCAACACAGACCGAGTCCGTTACCGCTCGCATCCCAGGAGGTTCAGCATGACTGACAGCACGGCAGGCATCGTCCCGCCGCGCACCCCGTTTGCGATCAGCCAGATCGCCATCGTTGTCCGCGACATGGAAAAGGCGCTCAAGGACTACACCGAGAACCTCGGCTGGGGTCCGTGGAGCGTCTTCGACTACAAGCCGCCCCTGCTGCATGACACCTACGTGCGAGGCGAGCCGGTCGAGTACCGGATGATCGGCGCCGAGACGCACGTCGGCGATCTCGGCTTCGAGCTCATCCAGCCGGTCAGCGGCCCGAGCATCTACCAGGAGTACCTCGACACCTACGGCGAGGGTGTCCAGCACATCGCCTGCATGAAGCACTCCGTCACCGACAGCGACCTGGTGAAGGAGCACTGGGCCGAGCGCGGTGCCGAGGTGCTGATGAGTGGCCGGATCGGTGACTCGATCGAGTTCTACTACCTGAACACCGGCCCGACGCTCAAGTGGGTGCTGGAGTCTGGCAGCGGGCACGCGATTGACCTCAAGCCAACGTACGTGTACCCGTAACGCCAGGACCTACCAGTGCGAGTCCTAGCCATCGGTGATCCGTACATGCCGGTGAGCTGCTTCGCCGAGGCCCTGGCGAGCCTCGGCGAGGCGGTCACCGTCACCCAGATGCAGATCGACCGGACCGACGGCGAGCCACCGCGAACGGAGTCGGAGCACCGGCTGCGCGAGTACGCAGGCGATCCGGCCGTAGTCGCGCGAGCCGCGGCCGGGCACGACGTGCTCGTCGTGCACGGTGCCCCGGTCAGCGCTGAGGCGCTGGCGGTGCCAGGTCTGCGGCTTGTCTGTTGTGCCCGGGGCGGTCCGGTCAATGTCGACGTCGCTGCCGCCAGCGAGCGCGGCATCCCGGTGGCCAACACTCCGGGCAAGAACGCCGAGGCGGTGGCGGACCTGACCATCGCGTTCGCGCTGATGCTGATCCGCGGCGTGCCGCGGGCCAGCCGGTATCTCGCCGCCGGCGGCACGTTTGGCGAGTCGGTTTACGACGGCCGGGAGTTCTTCGGACGCGAGGCGGCGGGCGCGGTACTTGGTCTCGTCGGTCTCGGCCACGTGGGCCGGAACGTCGCGACGCGCGCGCTCGCTCTCGGCTTTCACGTGATAGCGCACGACCCGGTGACACCGGCGGTCGTGGCCGACGGCGTCCGGCTGGTCAGCCTGGACCACCTGCTCGCCGAATCGGACATCGTGTCGGCGCACGCCCGGGCCAACGTCGCTAACTACCACATGTTCTCGGCACCCGTTTTTGCCCGGATGAAGCCGGGTGCAAGCTTCATCAATACTGCGCGCGAGTCGCTGGTGGACGAGGACGCGCTGTCCGAGGCAGTCCGCTCGGGGGCGTTGGCGGGGGCCGCGCTGGATGTCGCGGAATGGCCCGCTGCCGGGACACGCCATCCGCTGCTCGACCTGCCGCAGGTCTTCATCACCCCCCATATCGGCGGCGCGACACAGGAAACCCTGGACCGCGGCGCCCGCCAGGCAGCCGCCGCGGTGGCGTCCATCCTGGCCGGGCAGCGCCCGGATGCGGTGGTCAACCCCCAGGTCTTCGACCGGGTCGGCGCTGACCCGCGAGGCGGTGCCAGATGAGCTACCTGCTGGCGATCGACGCGGGCACCGGAAGCTGCCGGGCGCTGCTGTTTACCGAGCAGGGCGAGCAGGTCGCCGCGAGCCTGCGGGAGTGGACGCACCGCGAGCCGCCGGACGCGCCCGGCGGGCAGGACTTTGACGTCGCCGGCAACTGGCTGTTGATCGCCGCCTGCGTCCGGGACGCCCTGCGCGCCGCCGGGGCGACAGGCGCTGACGTGGCCGCCGTCGCTGCGACCAGCATGCGCGAGGGCATCGTGCTCTACGACGCGACGGGCCAGGAGATATGGGCGTGCCCGAATGTCGACAGCAGGTCCGCCGCCGAAGCGACCGAGCTTATCGCTGAGGGCGCCGCCACACGCATCTACGCGATCGGCGGCGACTGGGTGTCGATCACCACGCCCGCCCGCCTCCGCTGGCTTGCCAGGCACCGACCGGAGATCCTCGCGAAGGCGCGCGGCGTGGGCATGCTCAGCGACTGGATCGCGACGAGGCTATCCGGCGAGCTCGCTACCGAGCCGTCCTGCGGCTCGAGCTCGGGGATGTTCTCGCTGTCCGATCGGACCTGGTCGGCTGAGATCGCCCGGATCTGCGGCATCGACCCGCAGGTATTGCCCGCAGTCGTCGACCCCGGCACCGTCATCGGCGCCGTGACCCGTCGTGCCGCCGAGGAAACCGGGCTGCGCGAGGGTACCCCGGTTGTGGCCGGCGGTGCCGACACCCAGCTCGGGCTGCTCGGCGCCGGTGCCCGGCCGAACGAGTACACGGTGGTCGCCGGGACCTTCTGGCAGAACACGATCCTGCTCGACCGGCCGCTGATCGACCCGGCGACCCGGTTGCGCACGCTCTGCCATGTCATCCCTGGCCAGTGGATGCTTGAGGGCATCGGCTTTTACTGCGGCATGAGCATGCGCTGGTTCCGCGATGCGTTCTGCCAGGCCGAGACGAGCCTGGCCAGGGAACGGGGCGTCGACCCGTACGCGGTGATGGAGGAGAGCGCAGCCCTAGTTCCGCCAGGATCCGGCGGCGTGCTCGCGATCATGTCGAATCTGATGAACGCGCGCCGCTGGGTGCACGCGGCGCCGTCGTTCCTCGGATTCGACCTGTCTGATCCGGCCGGGTCGGGTCGTGGCGCGTGCGTCCGGGCCCTCGAGGAAGCCGCGGCCTACGTGACCCGCGGGCACCGGGAGATCATCGGCGAGCTGACGGGGATCTCATTCACCGAGCTGGTCTTCACCGGCGGCGCGGCCAAGGGCTCGCTCTGGCCGCAGATCATCGCCGACGTGACCGGCGCCCTGGTCCACGTTCCCGTCGTGACGGAAAGCAGCGCTCTGGGCGCAGCCATCTGCGCGGGTGCAGGCGCAGGGATCTACGGCGGTCTCAGGGATCTGGAGACCTACCTGCGAATCCGGTCAGCAACATTCGAGCCGGGCGCCGCCGCTGTCGCCGTCTACGACGAGGCGTATGCGAACTGGCAGCAGGTCTACCGGCGAATGCTCGACCTGTGTGACGACGGCCTGCTGAGCCCGCTCTGGCGGGCGGCCGGCGCTGAGGCAGAACCCGCGCCAGCAAGCCTGGCACAACCCCGGAGGCACTGACGATGCCCGACAACGACGACCTCACCGACGGCGAGCGATTCCAGACACAGGTAGCAGCGCAGCCGCACGTGAACCAGCTCAAGGGCGCGGGAGCCCTCGACTGGGGCATGCAGAGCCGGTTGGCGAGGATCTTCGATCCCGGCACCAGCCGCACAGTCATGCTTGCCATCGACCACGGCTACTTTCAGGGGCCGACCACGGGACTGGAGCGGGTCGACCTGTCGATCGTGCCGCTGCTCGGGTTCGCCGACGCGCTGATGACCACACGGGGAATGGTGCGCTCAACGATCCCGGCGACCTCTGGCGTGCCGATCGTGCTCCGCGCCAGCGGCGGGCCCAGCATCCTCAAGGACCTGTCCGACGAGCAGATCGCTGTCGCCATGGAGGACGCAGTCCGGCTGAACGCCACGGCCGTCGCCGTCCAGGTCTTCATCGGGGGCGAGAACGAGACCCAGTCCGTGCATAACATGACCCGGCTCGTCGACCAGGGCCAGCAGGCCGGCATCCCGGTGCTCGCGGTCACCGCCGTGGGCCGAGAGCTGACCCGGGACGCGCGCTACCTGAGGCTTGCCGTCAGGATCTGCGCGGAACTCGGCGCGCACGTGGTCAAGACGTACTACTGCGCCGAAGACTTCGACACCGTCACGGCCGGATGCCCCGTACCGGTCGTGATGGCAGGCGGCAAGAAGCTGTCCGAACTGGACGCGCTAACAATGGCCTACAACGCCATCGAAGCGGGCGCGGCTGGCGTCGACATGGGCCGCAACATTTTCCAGAGTGACCAGCCGGTCGCGATGATCCGCGCAGTCCGCTCAGTAGTGCACGACTCCGCCAAGCCCGAGTATGCATTCGAGGAGTTCGTGCAGCCAGCGCTGCAGGGCAACTGATCGCGCGGGGACCTCGACCCAAAGTTCATGCCGCCTCGGGGTGCGGCGGCTGCGAGAGTTCGCCGACGATGGCAGTCAGGTTGGCGATGTCCAGCCCGGCGCGGCCGAGGAAGAGCCCGTCCGGACACTGACCTGGAGCGGCCATCTGTCTCAGCTCGCTGAACAGGCCAATGTCGGCCGATCCACCGTAAAGTACCCGTGCTGCGAGCCCGGCCCGGTTCGCGAAAGTCCTGATCACCCCGGTAACAACGGCGATCCTGCGCGGCGACGCCGACGCAGTGGCGCCGATTGCCCACTCTGGTTCGTAGGCCACCAGTAGCTCCGATCCCGGCCGGGCCTGGGCTAGCCGACAGGACAGTTGGTCGCGCACGGTCCGGGCGGCGTCGCTGACGCTGCCGCGTATTGCCTCACCAACGCAGAGGACGGGGGTCAGGCCCGCCGCCAGGCTCCTGCTTACCTTTGCCGCGACCTGGGCATCGGTCTCGCCATGCAGCCGGCGGCGCTCACTGTGGCCCATCTCCGCATGAGTGGCCCCCGCTTCGGCTAGTGCGGCAGCGGTGATCTCTCCAGTCCACGGCCCCGGCCCTTCGGACGACACGTCCTGCCCGCCCACCTCCACGCGGGTGCCGGCGAGGATTCGAAGCGCCACTCCGATAGCGAGATAGGACGGCAGCACGAACAGCCGCACGTTCGCAGGCACCGTCAGCTTGCTGACACCTGTCAGCCACAGCTCGGTGTCAGCAAGCCCTAGATAGGCCTTCAGGCTGACGCCGAGCGTGACCTCGTTCATCATGCCGGTGCATCCTCAAGCGGGTGGCCGCCGACCGGATGCCCTATGTTCTCGTAGGCCTCTAGTATCGCGAGCTTCGCCGAGGACGGTGAAGCCTGGTCGAATCTGAGCTCGAGCCACTGCCTGACAATCATCATGGCCAGGTGCCCGCCGATCACGCGCGCGCCGAGTGCGAGCACCTGGCAGTTATTCGACAGGATCGAGCGTTCTACCGAGTAGGCGTCGTAAGCGACTGCTGCGCGCACGCCCGCCACCTTGTTCGCGCTGATAGCCATCCCGATGCCAGTGCCGCAGACGAGGATGGCGCGGTCGATCTCGCCGCGGGCCACTGCCTCCGCAACCCGGACGCCGACCTGCGGGTAGGCCTCGGTGGCATCGGCATTCGAGACCCCGAAATCAATGACCCTAACCCCGGGAAGACCGCATGTCTCAGCCAGGAGCACGCTCTTCAGCTCGTAACCGGCATTATCGGCGCCGAACCCGATCGTCATTACGCTAGGCATGTCTGGTAACCCCGCCATCTTCCGAGAACGACCCGCGCCGCTCAAGCCCGCAAGGCCTCGTCATGCGTGCTCCAGTTCTGCCGAGCCGCTCGTTTCGCCCTCGCACTGGGCGATCAGGACAGCGCCGACCGCATCGATGCACAGGCTCACGGAGATCGCACCCGGATCGGGGCTACCGACGCCGCGGGCTCCGAGTGCCCTCGCGCGTCCGATCCGTGCTTCGAGCCTGGCCGTTTCCTGGGCAGCCTTCTCCGCTGTCGAGGCGGCCGCCTTCCAAGCCTGACCGAGAGACAGCCCGCCGCTGGCACCGTTGCTCAGAACATCGGCAAAGGGACTGAGCGCGTCGAGCAGCGTCTTGTCCCCTGGCCGGGCACCACCACGGGCCGCAATGGCCGCTGTGGCGTGCTGTACCGCCGCCGCGACTGACGGCGTGTCCGGCCGTACGGTGTCGCTCAGCTGTGTGCCTAGGTCGGTGAGGAGTACGCCCCACAGCACGCCGCTCGTGCCACCTGCACGGTCGGCCCAGGCTGCACCGGCATTCCGGAGCACCGAGCCGAGCCCCTGGCCCGATCCGGCTGCATCCCGGGCGGCCGCCAGGGCGGCGGTCAGGCCCCGGACCATGCCGGAGCCGTGGTCACCGTCGCCAGCGACTGCGTCGAGTCGGCCAAGCTCGGCTTCAGCCTCGCGGATCCTCACCAGCATTGCTTCGAGCGCAACCTGAGCGGTCTGAACGACATCGTCCAGCTCCTCCGGGCGCCGGGCCGAGACTGGCATGTCCGAGGGCGCAGTACTGACGGGTGCTGCTGCGGCAGCAGATGTGGTCGCAGCGGCCATGAGCGGGGCGGCGGTGAACGCCGGCATGGCGGTGCGACCGTCCCCGAGCCTGTGATGCGGCGGCCGTCGGAAGGCTGGCGTATCGCATGGGGCCAGCCACAGCGTCTCGATCTCTCGATCGAGCCACGCCACGGTGAGTGAGCAGCCCCGCATGTCCAGGCTGGTCACGAGCTCACCGACTTCCGGAGCTACAAGCTCAATGCCGACGGCGACCAGCAGGGGCTGAATTCGGCTCCACAAGCCGAAGAGCTCCTCGTACTTCACCCCACCTAGGCCGTTGAGAAGAACGGCAGCTCGCTGGGAGCCTGCTGGCCGCTCAGCCAGAAGACTCTCGACCATGAGCGTTGCCAGCTCAGCGGGGCTGGGACTCGGCATGGCTCGCACACCTGGCTCGCCGTGAATGCCGAGCCCCATTTCCATGAGTCCGTCCGCCACGGAGAAGAGCGGCTCGGACGCACCCGGCAGAGTGCAGCCTCCCCACGCCACACCGATCGTGCGCGTCCGCTCATTCGCTAGCTGGGCCAGCCGCTCGACCTCGGCCAGCGACATGCCAGTCTGCGCTGCGGCGCCTGCGATCTTGTAGACCGCCAGATCTCCCGCTACGCCGCGACGCAAATGGGCTTCGGCAGGTCCAGCGGAGGCGATGTCATCGGTGATGACGACTGTCCGGCAGTCGATGCCCTCCGAGCGCAGGCGCTCCTGGGCCATGTCGAAATTCAGCCGGTCACCGGCATAGTTACCGTAGCTAAACAGCACACCAGCACCGGATTCGAGCGCCCGCCCGGTGCGGTAGGCCTGCTCGGCTGACGGGGAAGTAAAAACCTCGCCGATCACGGCGCCATCAAGCAATCCCGACCCGACGAGGCCCATAAACGCGGGATAGTGGCCTGAACCTCCGCCGCCTATCACTGAGACCTGACCCGGCACCGGTCCGCCGGATCTCATGACAGCGGACGCGCCCGGGACCAGCTCAACATGACGGGCGTAGGCAGTTACGAAGCCCGCAAGGGCGTCATCCTTGAAACTCGTGCGGCCGCTGCCCACTTCTTCAGCTCCTCCGGAGACCTCGGGCATGTGCGCCTTCCTCGAATCTGGGCGGGCCTCAACGTGCAGGAGCCACGACAGTCCCGCGGTCCCAATTGCTGACCAAGAAGGTGTAAGCATCGGCGGCTAGTGCGTCCTCGCTGTCGAAGAGCTTCCGCCAGATCTTTGTGGCGGCGGCAAGGTTTGGGAGGAAGTTGCCGAACGCCTCGACCGTGAGCCAGCCGTCGTAACCGATGTCCCGAAGCGCTGCGAAGGTGGCGTCCCACTGAACACTGCCCGTTCCTGGCACGCCTCGATCGTTCTCAGATATGTGCACGTGCGCGATCCTTGCGCCCGCACGGCGGATTGCCTCTGCGGGGTCCTTCTCCTCGATGTGCGCATGGAACGTATCCAGGTGGATGCGGCAGTTCGGATGGTCGACCTCGTCGATGCAGCGGATCGCCTGGTCCAGTGTGTTCAGGTGATACAACTCGAAACGGTTGACGACTTCCTCTGTCAGCACGACGCCCGCGCGGGCTGCATACTCAGCCCCTCTGCGCAAGTGATCGACGCTGCGCTTCCACTCCTCATCGGTGGCGCCCCTGCCCGTGAACACGCCAAGTGCCACCTGATGCGGGCCGCACAGAATGCTCGAACCGACAGCCGCACAGCAATCGATCACCTTCCTCAGGTGCTCATAGGCGGCTTCGCGGACTGCCGGGTCATCGCTGAGCGGGTTGTGCTCGGCGGCGATCACCGTGTTCGCTGTTCGTTGCAGTCCGAGGTCGTCAAGGCGCTGCGCCCAGCGTGCCCATTTGGCCTGGTCGAGGTCGAAGATCGGCACCTCAACGCCGTCGAAACCGATCTGCTTCACTCTTTCGAGTGTGGGCATGAGCCCGTCGTGCATGTCATCTGCCCACAGGTAGAGGTTGATGCCGAACTTCATCTGGTTCTCCGTTCATCACCAGCTATCGGCCGCGGGCGCTGATCAATGGCCTCCGGCTGCATGTGGCCAGTTCTCTAGCCGTCGGCCATGACGAGCGACACTGTGGGCTGACCTCGCACGGACTGCGAGCTGAGAGCATTCGCTCAAGCGCTGGCCATCCGCCCGCTCCCTCGGAGTATCAGCCTGTGGGCGGGCGTTGGCAAGGGGCTGGCAGCCGATTGTGTCGTTATGAAGATGCGGGACCTGCAGGACAAGCTGTGCCGGTCTTGTTGTGGCTGGCGAGGCACTTCCGATATCAGGCGTAGTGTCAGGAAGACGTAGCCCCTCTAGCAGAATTCGCCCTTCTTGGAGGAAGACGACGGTCTGCTCTGGCCGGCACTGAGCAGTTTCACTGGACAGAGAGCAAGCCAAGAGGCACCCGGCCAATTTCGCGCCAGAGATCTGGCCGCTACCAAAGGAGCATTCAAATGGAGCACCGACCACTGGGGCGAACCGGCCGCGACGTCTCGATCATTGGCCTCGGATGCTGGCAGCTGGGCTCTGACTGGGGTGCCGGGCAGATGAGCGAGGCTCAGGCGCTGGCAGTGCTCAACGGCGCCATTGATGCTGGCGTGACTTTCCTCGACACTGCAGACGTCTACGGGGATGGTGTGAGCGAGAAGAGGATCGGCCGACTCCTGGCCGAGCGGGGACGGGACGGGCTGACGGTAGCGACCAAGATGGGTCAGCGTGCCGAGCCCCACGTTGCCGAAGCGTATAACCTTCATAACTTCCGCTCGTGGATCGATCGGAGCAGGCGCAACCTCGGAGTCGATGTCATTGACCTCATGCAGCTGCACTGCCCACCGTCCAGTGTCTTCTCTGATGACCGGGTATACGACGAACTAGACCAGCTGGTCTCCGAAGGATCCATCGAGTCCTATGGTGTCTCCGTCGAGACATGTGACGAAGCGCTGGCGGCCATCGCACATCCACGGGTAACCAGCGTTCAGCTGATCCTGAATGTCTTCCGCCAAAAGCCGCTTGAGCAGGTCATTCCCGCAGCCGCAGCTGCAGGGGTGGCGATCATTGCGAGAGTCCCGCTTGCCAGCGGAATGCTCTCAGGTAAGTACACCGAGAGCACAACCTTCAGTCCTGCCGACCACCGAAACTACAACTTGCACGGCGAAGAGTTCGATGTAGGAGAGACATTTAGCGGAGTCCCGTACGAGGTGGGGCTGCGCGCAGCCCTAGACGTCGGGAAGCTGGCACCCTCACTCTCGGGCGCGACGGCGGCACAACTGGCGCTCAGGTGGATCGTCGACCAGCCCGGAGTGACGACGGTCATTCCAGGTGCGCGTACTACGGAGCAGGCGATCGACAACGCCCAGACCGCATCACTGCCCGAACTGACCCACACTCTGCAGGAGGATCTGCGGAACATCTACGACCGCGACGTCCGGCAGTATGTCCACTCGCGGTGGTGAGCCGTACTGATCCCTGAGGGCAAAGCCGCTAGCCATACCAAGAAGGCGCTCGAGCGGTAGCCAGCGCGCCACCTCGGGCTAGGTCGCACGCCCTGCGACTCTCTCCACCGCTATCCGGACAACAACGCGGATTGCACCTGGACGGTCCTGGACAGGGTCCTTGCCGTCGTACTTCCAGGACAGCTGTGTGTCGATGTGACGCCCGACATCTAGTGCTATAGACACCCGGCCACGCAACTCCACGTAGTTCTCCGGGTCCGACCAGTCGATCACCGTGAGGCTGACACGCGGGTCGCGCAGCATATTGCGGTGCTTAATGCGCCCCTCCACCGTCGTGAACAACACATCGTTGCCTTCGCGGCCGGCCCACACGACAGAAGTCTGCGGGCTGCCGTCCGGATTCACCGTCGCGAGAACCGCGTAGTTCCTCCCATCGATCAGCCGGAGCGTTCGTTCGCTGAGCGCGATACCCATAGCGGCACCGTAACAGCGCTAGCGCGAGCAGTCCGCAAGCCCGGCCGCGATGCGCACCACCGGGGTGATGTCAAGTTGGCCGGCGCTGTCTTGCCCGACGTCGATCT
This sequence comes from uncultured Actinomycetota bacterium, assembly GCA_963718765.1. GTDB lineage: Bacteria > Actinomycetota > Actinomycetes > Streptosporangiales > Streptosporangiaceae > JAJYUU01. The sequence goes on along the minus strand of CAVQZV010000004.1, from coordinate 406,409 downwards.
GCTTCCGCAGGTTTTCAACAAGGTCACAATCGCCGGTCACCTGCATCCGTGCTTGATCGAGAAGGCCGGCCGTCGGCGTCAGCCGCCCGGGTCGGGTGAACTTCACGGCGGCGGGCGTCGATGCCGGAGTAGGCGGCGGTCGTCAGCGAACCGCTGCTGCCGGTGTCGTGGCCGGTAGCGGGGTGTCTGTCAGGTAGCGATGCACCTCCTGAATGACGACAGAACCTTCCCCGACGGCGGATGCGACCCGCTTCACCGAACCGTGCCGCACGTCGCCAGCCGCGAAAACGCCGCTGAGACTGGTCTCGAACATGTGGGCTACACGTTCGGCGCCGGTGGTGAGGTCAAGGCCAGTCTTGATGAATCCCCGCTGGTCGCGCTCAACCGATGGCGGCAGCCACGCGGTGCGCGGACGTGCGCCGATGAGTATGAAGAGGGCCGCTGCGCTGGTCCTTGTGATCGTTCCGGCGGCGTTGTCCCGCAGACTGAGCCAGGTCAGCATGCCTTCGCCGCCGCCATCGGTTACCTCGGTGTGATAGCGGACGTCGACGTTGCCTGCGTTCGCGATCTCCGTCCGCAAGTAGGCGGACATATTCTCAGCCAGGGAGTCCTCGCGGACGAGAATAGTCACCAAGCCTGCGTACCTGGAAAGGTGTATCGCTGCCTGGCCGGCCGAATTCCCGCCGCCGACGAGGAAGACATGCTCACCCATGACCCCCTGCGCCTCCGCGGCCGGCGCCCCGTAGAACACGCCAGCGCCAGTCAGAGCTTCCAGGGACGGAATGCCGATCCGGGTGTAGGACACACCGGTGGCCAGGACCACCGCCCGCGCTCTCACCTCACCCGCCGCACCGACCGCGACGGTGAACCGCGCGTTCTCCTGCCGCAGCGCGGTCGCCCGGCGCATCAGCAGGAAACGGGTGCCGAACACCCAGGCTTGCTGGTAAGCGCGCTGGGCCAGGTCGGCGCCGCTCACCCCGTGGGAGAACCCCAGATAGTTGCGGATCAGCGAGCTCGAGCCGGCCTGACCGCCGATGGCCTCGTCCTCGACCACGAGTGCCAATAGGCCCTCGGATGACGCGGACACTCCGGCGGCGAGGCCGGCCGGACCCGCCCCCACGACGACCACGTCGAAATCCCGTTCCCCGTCCAGTTCGGTGCTCACCCCGTACGCCTTCGCAAGGTCGGCGTTCGACGGGTTACACAGGAACCGCCCGTCATAGGTGATCACGACTGGGCCATCACTCTGGCGGAGTCCCGCCCCGGCGAGGAGGTCCTTTCCCTGGGGTGAGTCGCTGGTGAAGAAGGCGTGGGGAACGCCGTTGCGCGATAGCAGCGCCCGCACTTCGTGGCCACGCGACGACGACCGGTCAGAAACGACCGAGATCTCGCGCATGGCGCTGGGATCGAGACGGGACCACTCGTGGAGGAACTCAGAAATGGTCCGGTGAAACAATTCGTCTGGCGACTGCCATGGCTTGAGCACGTAGTAGTCCATGTGCCCGAGGGCCATGGCGCGGAAGATTGCGTGGGCTGTGGGTTCGTCCCCCCACGCCCCAAACTCGATCAGCAGTCCGCGCTTGGCATGCGGATGCATCCCTCTGACCTGTGCCAGCAGCTCCTCGCCAGTCAGACCCGGCATCCACTGCGCGGCAAGGATCAGCGCGAGATCGTCCCGGTCAGTTTTCATGAGTTGGAGCGCCGCGAGAGCATCGGATGCAGAGCACTCGCAGCGAATGCGATAGTCCCACGCGTAGCGATGCGCCAGTTCGTCCCTGATGTGTCCCAGGGCACGCAGGTCATCATCCACGACCATGATCACGGGTCGCCCGGCCAGGTGATCCCGTTTGCCGGACATGTCTGTCCTCCGTTTCCTCTGCCCCCTGTTACCGCCCTGTGGTGGGCGGCAGGTCAACCTCGTCGGTGGTGGAGGTCCTGGTGCGGGGCCGCGCCCTTCCCCCGTCTGCGCCACCATCACTACAGCCCTGCCCGATGCGAATGCGGTTAAGCCGGTATGTGGATGACGTGAGGATCCAGATTGACGCGGTCTCGGCGGCAGACGGAGCACCAGTGCCGGGCTTCGACTACAGGGATGCGCCCAGTGGCCTATACAGGTTTTTCATGGCACGTTCACATAACCCTGGCGCGAAGGCTGGTTCCTCACTCGACCGCGAACAACTGCCACGGCTCAGGGAGGCCCTTGAGTGAGTGCATGCCTCGATCCCGGAACCGCAGGCCGGATCCCGCAACGAGCTCCCGCACGGTGCTGGACACCAGCACCTCTCCCGGATCAGCGGCTGTGACGATCCGGGCCGCCGTATGCACAGCGATGCCCCCGATGTCGTCGCCCAGCACCTCCACCTCGCCCGCATGCAGGCCGGCCCGGATGCCGATGCCAAGATCTGCGACCGCATTTCGGAGCCCCGTCGTCGCACTGATAGCCCGGCCCGGCCCGTCGAACTCGGCCAGCACGCCGTCCCCGATCGTCTTGACCACACGGCCCCCGAACCGGGCGATCTCGCGTGTAGCAAGCTCCGTGAAAGAGGCGAGTACCTCCGTCCAGCGGCGGTCACCGAGTTGCCCGGCGAGTCCGGTCGAGCCCACCACGTCGGCGAACATCACGGTGGCCAGCCTGCGGGCTGGGTCGGACGCCCGCCGGGTGCCGGTCAGGAACTCCTCTGTCTCGTCCAGGATCGCGTCGGCGTCCCCGACGAAGAACAGATGGTCGCGGCCATCGAGTTCCACCAGCCGTGCGCCCTGGATGTGCTGGGCGAGATACTGCCCCAGCGACACCTGCACCTGGGTGTCGCCCCGCCGGTGCAGGACCAGCGTTGGCGCGGTGATCGCCGGCAGGACACGTCTGACATCGACCCCCAAGTACGACGACAGCAGCTTGTGAGCCATGGACGGGCTCGCACCGAGGCGTTGGAGTGCGCCGAACCACTCGGCGAGGCGGGTGTCTCCGACGCCGTCAGGCGCCCAGGACCGGAGGCTTCCGGGCTCACCCCAGTGCTGTTCCACCCAGTTCAGGTGGCGGTCCAGCCGATACAGCGGATAGCCCTCGGGATAGTCCGGCGCCTGCGGCAGCCTCGCCCACGTGCCGTATAGGACCAGGGCGGTTGCCCTTTCCGGGTGAGCGGCGGCAAACAGCGCCGCCAGCGCGCCACCCTCGGAAACACCGAAAATATCGGCCATTGCCGACCCGCTTGCATCCATCACCGCGCGCAGGTCATCCATCCGCTCCTCGTATGTAGGAGGCTCCCCCACCGGGTCTGACATGCCCGTGCCTCGCTTGTCGAAGGTGATGAGCCGCCGGAACGAAGCCAGTCGCTCCAGGAAGCGGGCAAGTCCTGGCTCCTGCCAGGCCCACTCCAGATGCGAGACGAATCCGGGAACGAGGACCAGGTCCCGCGGCTGCTCGCCGATCACCTGATACGCGATGCTGAGATCACCCGACCGTGCGTAGCGAGTGATTGGTACATGCATGAACGCCCCCGCGAGTTAAGTGCTGAGCCAGTCGGCGCTGCCGCCCCCTGACTTACCGAACAGATCGGCCGTCAGCTGTGTGGATATTCAGGGCCGTTGTTGCTCTGCTGCGCGTAGTCGCCTGGTCCACGGCCCGTCCCGTGCAGCAACCCGGACCGACAGATCGTCGCCGGGTAGCGACGTGCAGCCAGGCAGTGGCCTCACCATGATTATCTCGCGTAGCCGCCGCGTCGGACCCGCCGGCGCTAGCCGTCGGGCCCGGGGGCAGGTCCAACCGCACATATCACAGCGCTCGCCAGCGCAAACACCACCGGATACATCGCCAAAGTCACCACATGCCAGCCAAGGCAGCCCGTCGGCGCTCGTTATCCGCAGCTCGGCGACGAAATGGACATCGTGGAACGAGGCAGGGCCGCATGCCTGTGCATTGCGGGCGTTCTGTCTAGGGGCTGTCTAGGGTCTGGGCCACAAGCCCGGCCCGGCGTCGGGGCGTGCCTGCCCGGTGCCGCGCGCTCGCTCCGGCGGCCTCGTCACGGTCGGGCCGACGAGAGTTTCTGAGCCGTCGACGAATGACTCAGCCAGGTCGGACAATCGGATGTTGCGGGCCCTCGCGAAGTTCCGCAGCAGGCTGAATGCGCGGTCCATGTCCACACCCAGGCGCTCGGCGAGCTTGCCCTTGGCCTGCTCGATGACCACCCGGCTGTTCAGCGCAGTCTGCAGCTGCTCGTTGAGGGCGTCGGTGTGACGCATGCTGCGCTCGTGCAGCAGGCTGATAGTGGCCACGTCGGCCAGAGCCTGGCCGACGCGCACATCAGCCAGGTCGAACTCTCCCGGACCTTCGCGAAACAAGTTCAGCGCGCCGATGACCTGCTCGCGCAGCCGCATCGGCAGGGCCTGCACGGCAGCGAATCCGGCCTGCAAAGCCGCGGCAGCGAACCGCGGCCAGCGCGCGGCTGCTGCGCCCAGGTCCGCCGCCTGCACGGGCTGGCCGGACCGGTAGCAGTCCAGGCACGGCCCCTGGTCGTTCTGCAGCTGGAACAGCTCCAGCAGCCGGGCGGCCTCGCTGGATGCGGCTACCACGCGCAGCTCACCGCGCGGATCGGCGAGCAGCAGGCCGGCGGCAGAGACGTCCAGCAACAGCACGCTGCGGTCCGTCAGCACGTGCAGGAAGTCGATCACATCAAATCCGGCAACCATCGTGTCGGTCAGCTCGACGAACGTATCCGACAGCAGCTCTCCGTCCACCGCAGCTCGCTCCCTCAGAAAACGCGGCAGGCCGACTCAGGAATGCCTGGCGACGGCTGCCGCCACGAACTTCACGCCTCACCACCCGCGGATGAGCCGGAGTCACGACGCAGCCGCAGGCGCCTGGCGACGATGTCCTGGGCCACGTCGCCCAGCCGCAGATCACGAGCATACGCGTAAGCGCGCAGCCGGACGAAAGCCTCAGCGATGCCAACCCCCAGCTGCTCAGTCAGCATCCCGGTCGCCTGATCGATCTCCGCCCGGTACGCAGCGAAATCCTCAGGCTGACCGCCAGGCCCCGCCCCGCCATCGCTCGCGGCCTGATCGTTGGCTTTCACCAAAAGCAGCGTCGCCGTATCCGCGAATACCAGCGCGTCACCCAGCTGGAAGGTGCTCAGCGGGCCCGGGCGATCCCGGTACAGTCCCATGACGCCGACCCGGATCGCGCCAATCCGCAGCGGGAATGCAAAAACCGCCGCCACCCCGGCCGACAGTGCCGCTGGAGCAAACCCCGGCCACCGCTGAGCCGTCTCCGCGGTGGTCAGGTCCGAGGCCAGCACCGGCCCGCCGGAATCGACCGCATCGCGCGAAGGCCCCTCGCCGAGAGTCAGCCCAAGCTCGGCGAGCACTTCGCCGGTCCCGTCAGTGACATCCATGACATGACCCGCAGCCCCGGCTACGCCAACGGTCAGCCACGCCCCGGACACCTCAACTGCGGCCACCACCGCCGCGCACGCATCGGCTGCAGACACGGGTCTGCCCCGGCTCGCTGCCGCTGCTGCGACAAGACTCCACACCCTGACCTGACGGCTACCTGTCATCGGAAACTCAGAGCTTCGCTACGACACCGCAGCCGGCAGTGATCGCGCCAGCCTCGCGCCGGACACGGCCTGTTCCACGCTCGGATACGCCGAGAAGGCGCCGCCAGGCGGGCGCCTTACGATCACGAAGCCGCGTGCCACTGTCATCCACGCCCCGATCGGCTGGCCGACGCCGGCCCGTACGCAAAGAAACTCCGAACCCTGCCGCGCGCCGCGCTACACGCGGACATGCGAGCTACCGGGGTCCGGAGCAACACCAGGAACGATACTCATCCGGCGCAGACAGCGACAGGCCAAGGCCCGTCGTGAACGATGCAGAGCTGCCGCGGCCCTTGGCCGCCGATCATGACCACACCCGGCTCTGATGGCCGCGCGCTAGCTGGTCCAGCGGGTAGCTCCGGTCGACGGCCGGGGTCAGCTTGCCGGCTTCGATGAGCCTCGTCCGGGCCGGTTGGCGGCTATTCCGCGACGGCAAGCGCCGGCGGCCCAGCACCGCTGTCGACGTGCCCCAGTAGCAGCTCGAGGACCTCGCCGACGGCGGGCTCCCTGGTGCCGGGTTCGGCCAGTGGGAGGTGGGCCTCGATCTGGTACCGGTTGCGGCGGCCGTCTTTCCGCTTGACCACGTAGCCGGCCCGGGCGAGGTCGGCGACGATGGCATGGGCGCTGCGTTCGGTGATGCCCTGGGTTGCCGCGATGTCGCGCAGCCGTGCGCCGGGGTCGTGCGCGATGTGTAGCAGCACCCGTGCATGCTTCGTCAGGAACCCCCAGTTCGCCATTTGCCTAATGTACTGCAATTCTGGAAATGAATTGCCGGTTTCTGGTTCAGCTGTAGCCTCAGAGCGAAGCGCGGAGTCGTCAGTGTCGGCGCGGGTGCTCCGCGCGGTATTTGGCCGCTAGCTGCGGCTCAATACCGCTTTCGCCTCTGGCAACGGCTCTGCAGTCGGCCGCACGCCATGGACGTCCTCGTGTGCCAGTCGGGCGGTCCTCGACGATCTGCCCTTTCCGCGCCCGAGCGCGAGTGAGTAGCGCCACCCGACCCAAGCCAGCGCCCCGCTGGGAATGGGCGCCAGGTACGTGACGGCCCGGTACAGCAGGACAGCCGCTGTAACCTGCCCCGCGACTTTGTGGTCGGCGCCCGCAGCCAGGATGCCGACGAGGCCCAGCTCAGTGATGCCCGCACCGCCAGGCGTTAGCGGCAGCACCGTGAGCAGGCGGACGAATGCGAAAGCAGTAAGGGAGGCCTGCCATGGCACCTGAGACTGGGACAGCCCAACGCCGCGCAGACTCGCCAGCAGCACCAGCCAGAGCGTGACAGAACTGACGGCTGTCGCGGCGGAGATCCGCCAGCCGCGCGCGGCGAGGAGCGCGGAGGCCCGCCCGCGGAATGCCTGCAGGGCCCCGGTGGACGGCGTCTGCTTGCGCGCGAGCTTGCATGCGATCCTGAGCGTGCGGTGGAGCGCTGCGTCCGCGCGAAGCGCGAAGGACTCGCTGCGCAACAGCAGGCCGAAGGCAGCGGCAACGAGACCTAGCACGACCAGGCCCGCAACTGCGCCAGCTAGCAGAGCAGCCTGGGGTCTGCTTACCGTCATGATGATGAGCAGGGCGACGACCGGCAGGCCCAACCGCGCGAACACATTCCAGAGACCCGACACCAGTGTGTAAAGCACGTATTCGGCAGTTCCGACGCCCCAACTGGAGAGCATCCTCCAGCTCACCGCCATGGCGAGGGCCCCGCCAGCCGGAAGTGTGTTTGCCACTGCAGTGGAGCCAAGATTGACCGCCGCTGCTTCGCGCAGCCGGATCGACGGCAGGACGGCACAGATCATCAGCCAGCCTGCAGCCAGGCTGGCAACTGCCGCGATGACAACCAGCAGCAGGTGCGGCCACGTCATCAACTCGACGCTCGTCCATACGCTGCGGTAAGACGCGACATGCGGGAGTGCGAAGCCGAAGATAGCGACGACCAGGACGGCGGACGCCGCGGCACTGGTGATCTTTCGCCCGCGCCGGAACAGACCCGTGGCGGGCTGTGGCTGCTTCCACTGGGATATGCCGCTGCCGTCGTCGCTGAGCTGGGCTGACGGCCCTCCGGGTGCTGCGCCTCTCGTCAGGCCGCCTATGGACACGGTTTCTCGGCTGTTCACCCGCGCGCACGCGATGATGATGGGCGCGGGAGCAAACGTCCGGCGGGTTGTCCTTCGCCTGCTCGCGGCATCGCGCCGGTACCAACCGCCGACCACGATGCCCACATGGCAGGCGCGCCACCGACTGTGAAGGAGCGGGTGCCGCTATAACGGCCTGAGGCCAGGCTGGTGCTCATCCGTCGCCTCGCTATCTGGGAGATGCAGCGAGGCGGATCCCCAAACGGGCGTGTGGTCTAGACCAGGTCCGGAACTCGTTCAGGCTGCCTGAGCGGATTTGGTAGCCCTGAGCATACGCGGTCGCCGGTCATGTCGGGCAGTTCCGGCCTACCGCTCGCAAGGGTCAGACATCCCTATTGCTCCGATTCTCGGGCCTCTTGCTCCGATTCTCGGGCCGCTGAGCTGCGAGGCACCTTGGCCGGACGTCGACCTTTGCACAATTCAGCGGCGTGCTCAAGCAGGTGGGCGGGGTCACGACGGGATGGGGGTGGGACCCGATCGTGGTACCGTAACAGCGTCCGCTCCGGCAGCCGGTGCGCGTTCCCGATCTGGTCCAGACCCCGCCCGTCTTGTGGTTCGCCTTGCTGCATTCCGAAGATCGCGAGGCGATGATGGCAGCAGGCCTGACGACAGTTCCCTACGACGGCACTACTTCTTTCCCGGCTGCTGAGCTGCCGCCGCCGGCTCCGGCGCAGCGGGTCATCCAGTTGACCGTAATGGGACTCATCGTCGCCGTGCCCTTCGCGGGCCTGATCGCTGCAGTGTGGCTGCTGTGGGGTCACGGCGTGGGCTTCGCCTACATCGGGCTAGCCGCGTTCCTCTACCTGCTGACCGGGTTCGGGGTGACGGCCGGATTCCACCGGTGCCTGACTCACCGCAGTTTCACAGCCCACCCCGCACTGCGCGCTGCGCTGGCGGTCGCGGGCTCCCTCAGCTTCCAGGGTGACGTGATTGGCTGGGTAGCCGTGCATCGTCGTCATCACGCTTTCTCCGACCGGCCAGGCGACCCGCACTCTCCGTACCGGTACGGCACCGGGCCCGCGGGCCAGCTCCGGGGTGTCTTTCACGCTCATGTGGGCTGGCTGCTCCGCCACGACCCGACGTCACGAGAGACCTACGCGCCCGACATGCTGGCTGACCCGGCGATGCGAGTGATCTCTGCCGCATTTCCCGCGCTGTGCGTCGTCTCTCTGGCGGCGCCATTCGGCATCGGCTGGGCGATCGGCGGTCTGCGGGGCGCACTGTTGGCACTGCTGTGGGCGGGCCTCGTCCGCGTGTTCTTGCTGCACCACGTCACCTGGAGCACTAACTCCCTGTGCCACGTGCTCGGGAGCAGGCCCTTCACTACGCGCCGGCACGACCGCGCCACCAATCTGTGGCCGCTGGCAGTGCTGTCACTCGGCGAGAGCTGGCATAACATGCACCACTCGGACCCGACGTGCGCGAGGCATGGCGTCGACCGCGGCCAGCTCGACCTGTCAGCCGAGCTCATCCGGGTATTCGAGCGCGCAGGCTGGGCCACGAATGTCCGCTGGCCTGTCGCTGCCAGACTTGAGCAGCACCGGAAGCTCGGCGGAGCCGTCGGTCATGCAACTCCGGATTCAACGCCTCCGTGGTAGCGAATCGCAACCATTGCACGTCGGCCCCGGCAGTTACACGACCGCGAGTCCGCCGACGCCGCGATTGCGCCAGAGCCTGGCTAGCGGGCAGCCGGGAGCTGATCGCGGCCGGCAAGAAGTGCCAGGACCTCGCCTACCGTCCGCTCCTGGCTGCTGGGTTCGGGCAAGGGCAGGTCCGCCTCGATCCTGTACCGGTTGCGGCGCCCGTCTTTCTCCTTGATGATGTATCCCGCCTCGGCCAGATCCTGCACGATGCTGTAGGCGCTGCGCTCTGTGACGCCAACGGTGTCGGCGATCTCACGCAGCCTTATTCCCGGGTCGCGTGAGATGCTCAAGAGAACTCGTGCGTGGTTGGTCAGGAACGTCCAGCTCATTGCCATGTTCCCTGATTCCAGAATTAGCTTGCTAGCAATAGTCGCCACTATAGCTTGAATAGCCGGTCGCGGGCGCTGCACGGCAGACTCGATGCACGCAGTTGCTACGGGCCTTGGACTAGTTGCAGCCGGGCTCCAGCGCGCTCGCCCAGCGTGGTTCATTGGCATTCCTGGGTGGCCCTGGCCCATGGTTATTGACGAGCGTGGACAATGCGTCCTGCAATCACATCTCGGTGCGCCGGTGGTTCGCCGGCTGTAAGCCGCGCGGCGCCGCCACTTACCTTAGGTACAGGGAGGGAGGGGCATGGACATCCCGGCGATGTTCCGCCAGGCCGTCGCGGAGTTCGGCGCCCGCGTCCAGCTGATCGGCGACCAAGACTGGCAGGCAACCACCCCGGATGAGGAATGGAACATCCGAGATCTGGTGAGTCATGTTGTCGGCGAGGATCTGTGGGCGCCGCCGCTGCTGACCGGATCCACGATCGCCGAGGTAGGCGACCGCTTTGACGGAGATGTGCTCGGCGCCGAGCCTAAGGCCGCCTGGAAGCTGGCGTCTGCCGCGGCGGTGAAAGCAGTCGAAGCAGACGGCGCGATGGACCGGATCGTCCACCTGTCGTTCGGCGATTTCCCGGGCCGGGAGTACGCGATGCAGATGTTTGCCGACCATCTGATCCACGCATGGGACCTGGCCCGCGCGATGGGCGCTGACGAGCGCCTCGACACCGCGCTCGTCGCGTCCTGTGCGACCTGGTTCGATTCGGCAGAGGACGCCTACCGAAGTGCTGGCGCGATCGCGGCGCGGCCGCCGGTGTCCGGTGATGCTGACGCCCAGACTGTGCTGCTGGCCCGCTTCGGCCGGCGCGCCTAAGGCTTGCGCCATTCGGCCCGCACCGTGGGCGATCACGGCGAGTAAAGCCAGGGTTCCCTGAGGTCGAGGAATTCGGTCTCGCCCACGCTCAGCTTGTCCATCTCCTCCATCTGCGCCTTCAGTTCTGGCGGTGGCTCCTTGCGCTCGCCTTCGCGGGCCGCTTGTTCCGAGGAGAAGTACATGGCCATCGTGTACGCGCCGCCCTCGTGCCCCACCGCGACGCTGGCGATGACGTCAGGCCGGAATTCAGCCCACTGGTCCGGGTTTTCCACCATTAGTTCCCTGGCGCGCTCGGGATCAGTTCCCCGACCCTCCATCACCTGCAGGAAGCCCGCGCTGTTCGGGTCGCCGTGCACGTCAGCAATGACGTCGCTGCTGTCGCGGAACGCCACGTCGCCGCTGAACAGCTTGGATGTCTCCTGCCACCACTGGCCTTGCTCCGGCCGGTGCTCGTTCCGCCGGGCCGCGTCCTCGGACTCGAACCGTGCCAGCGCGATGAACCTGCCGTCTTCGGTCACCCCCGCAGTCGAGCCGAGCCATCCTTGCGCACCCGGTGCTAGCTGCCGCGACCACGCGTCCAACGCGGCGTGAACTGGCTGCGGGTCTGCAACCTGGCCGCGTATTTCCTGTACAAACATCCGAAGCCTCCCCCCAGGCAAGCGCTTCCCCTCGTCAGACTCTTACTCAACGCTACGACCCGCCGAGGGTACGCTTCGGCGCCGCCCGCAACAACGGGCCCGCCGGCACGCTCACCCAGGTGAGCGTCAGGTCGCCGGGCCGCTGACCACGGTGGGGGCTGGTGCCACCGGTAGCCGGCTCGTCCCAGTCGGGGGCAGCCACAGATGAAGGGTCGTCGGGGTGGGCCGCGCCTCCGGGGTCCGCGCCTGCGGGGTTCGCTGGCCGTGGTTGCCAGCCTGTCCGGCCGCACTGGCCTTCCCGAGCAACTGGCTGGCCGGGGTGACGCCGACGGCGGCGTCGGCGCGCTGCATGTCGTTGTAGCCGGCGACCGCGGCGGTGGCCGCCGCCAGCCAGTCGGACCAGTGCAGCGCGGCCACGGCGCGGCTGAACTCGGCATCGGCCGCCGCGAGCTGGACATCGACCTGGGAACTGTGCTTGCGGCTGAGGACCGCAGCAGCGTCGGTGTCGGCAAGGTCCAGTAGCCGCGCCACCTGCCATCGGCTCATGTTGTCGCGGTCGAACCGGTCGAAGGTGAGGCTCCCGCCGTCGGGGAGGTAACTCATCGGAGTCGCGCTCTCGTCGCTGTCCCAGGCGAAGTTAAAGGCGCCAAAGGGACCCAACTCGATACCGCTCGTAGAGTCGTACCCGTCGTGCGGATGGGACAGGCCGACGAAGTGACCGGACTCGTGAATAGTGGTCAAGGTTATCCCAGCAAGACTGACGAATCCGGGCGGCGGCGCGACGTCCCATTCGGTGATCAAGTCCGGCACACCGGTCTCGAAATCAGGGTCAGTGGATCCGCTAAAATCGAACGCGTATTGCGGGACGGTGAAGTCAGCCACCGGGATCACGGCGTCACCGGGTGCCGTTGGGAAGTACTGCGCGCGGTGGTCGCGGAAGTAACAACCTAGCTCCGCCTCCGGGAAGCCGAGCGGTCCGAACGTCATGAAGTCGCTGCAGCCGGGCGCGTTGCTCACCCCGGTGGCGATGTCGTAGGTGTCGAGTACCCCATCTGACAGCGGCTGGTCGGTGACGCTGGCGGTGACGGCGTAGTAGGGCTCAAGATCCTGTGCGCTGTTCTGGATGACGCCCGCAACAAGGTGGCTCAGCCCGTTGTTCGCGGGGTCGCCTTCGAAGACGTCCACTTCGATCCGCTTGGCGCCGCCCGGGCTGGGCACAGTGGCGGCCGGGTCAAAGATCGGGGACGGCGTGAACAGCATGTCGATGGCGTCGTAGCGGATCACCTTGGCCAGGTCGCCGGACAGGTCAGTGAACGGCCGGTAGGCGGTGGTATTGCCGTACTCCCAGATCGGCGGCATCCGGTACTCGGTCACGCCTTCGTCATCGAACTGTGCATCATCAACGTCGTAGCTGTTGTCATCCCAGTCCGGTCCCGCGGACAGATCGTAGAACCAGGTGGGACCCGAGTTGCCGCCCCAGGCCCGAGTGAGGGATTCCGAGAGCGTCCCGTAGTCGAAACCGGTCGCGGGGTCGATGTTCCCCAGGTGGTAGTAGTCGTGGAACTGGAAGTCCGCCCGCCCGTACCAGTTCACCAGGAATACGGTGTCCTCGTCGGGGACGATGCCCAGCCGCTGCCTGGACTGCTGCTCCAGCCAGGCCTCGGTGGCGTTGGCGTCGATGTAGGCGGTCGTGGGACCGACGTCGAGGTCGTTGTGCAGCTGGTCGTTGTAAAACTGCTGGTAGTAGTCGATCGGCCCGACGATCGCGATCGACGACAAGTAGCCGAAGAAGGCGTCGTCGAAAGCGTTGCTCGCGAACTGCACCCTGTACCTGTAGTCATAGCGAAGGCCCACGTCCTGCGCTGTTCCGGGCAGGCCAAAGGCCGGGTCGGTCCGAACGATCGGGTCGCCCTTGGCCGGGAGCTGGCTCAGGATGCGGTGGACGTCGATTGCCTTCGGCTGGTAGCCGACGAACACGATGTTGACCGGGGTCGCGATGTGCAGCGCGGGATGGCCGGCCGGCTGGATCTCGGACAGCCGCAGAGGCGCACCGCCGCCTAACCCCGGCGGGCCGGCTGCCGCCGCGGGCTGCGCCGCCAGCAGGAAGCCGGCCGTCACGGCAACGGCAGCCGACGCTGCCACGAAGAACTGACGCGCACGGTACTTTGGCGCGATCGCCTCTCCCGGAACCTTCAGATCCCGGTGGAAGTCCATCAAACGTGGCATCGGGGACTCCTGTCATCGGCTGACCAGCCGTGAACGACCGAAGATCATTCTGGACAGCCGTGCCTGCCCGCGCCATCCGACGTTCTACGGATGGCGAACAGGCAGGTAGCTGTGCTAGATACCGCTCCCAGCGGTCGGCGCAGGAGGGGTCGCTCGCTGGCTCAGTACGCCGCGGCTAGCTCGCCGGGGATCGCAACCGTGCACCAGACCACTTTGCCGCCGCCAGCGGTTCGGTGTCCCCACGAGTCGGCCAGGAAATCCACGAGCACGAGCCCACGGCCCCGCTCGCCCGTGAGGTCGGCTTCCTGCAGGGCCGGGAGGGCGGAGCTGGTATCCCAGACCTCCAATTGCAGGACGGTATCGGTGAGCTGCAGCGTGAGCCCGATCATCGGCCAGCTGTCCTCGTCGCGGCCGGCCTGGCTTACTGATGCCTGGACGGCGTTGGTGACCAGCTCCGACACCAGCAGCAGGACCGGATCTGACATCCCCTCTAGCTGCCACTCGCGCAGCATGTGCCGGAGTATGCGGCGGGCCCATGGAACGGCGGACGGCAGGGCCGCCAGCCGCACGCGCCGAGAACTGCCATGACTCCGCGTCGGGACGACCGCCTCGGCGGCCGAGCCGTGGTCCGAGACCGACGCCGTCACTTGCTGACTCATGCACATTCTCCTGACCAGACGGTGAATGGGACAGGCGGGCCCTGCACACCAGGCAATCCCCACGGGCACGGCGACAGGGGGCAGAGGGACCGGGGGGTGGGTCCCTGGGCGGCGTCAGCCGTGCCCGCGGGAATTCTTCACAGCGCGGCCAGGGCGAACTCAGCTTGCTGAGCGCGCTGACACGGCCAGGGCAGGCCGCAATCAGTGCAAGTTCCGTGATCGTCCAGGTGCTGGTCGATCACCTGCCGTGCGGTGCCGAGCAGGTGCACGACTTCCGGGGGGAAAAACTCAGTGGAACTCACCGGGGATATCCAATGCCTCTCAGTTCTCTCCTGTACGCGTCGCCCGCTTGCCGCGGGCAGCAGCGCACCTGTTCCTATCCATACTTGCTATCCCGCGCGCTCTCGTCTGCGCTGCTAGCGCCCAACCTGTCTGCCGGCTGGCAGGCGACCAGGCATTCCAGCTAGCCGCAATGCCAGACCCGGCTGCGAGAGGCACGCTGAAACCATGCCAGTGCGCTGCCTCATCGTCGACGACAATCGGGACTTCCTGCGCGCCGCCAGCAACGTGCTCGAGCGTGACGGGATCACCGTCGTTGGCGTTGCTTCAACAGGAGCCCTGGCCCGCCACGCCTGCCGGGAGCTGCGGCCGGACGTAGTCCTGCTGGATATTCAGCTGGGCGAGGAGACCGGCTTTGAGGTGGCCCGCCAGCTAACCGGCAATTCTGGCCCGGACAAGCCACGCGTAATTCTTATCTCCGCCCATTCCATGGACGACTTCAGCGAGATGATCGCTGACACCCAGGCGCTCTCGTTCCTGCCCAAATCGGCCTTGTCGGCGACGGCAGTGCTCGGCATCCTCGCCAGTCCAGAGGACGCGGTCAGCCAGTAGCTTCAGCTGACTCGAGAAAAGCGATCACCGCCAGAACGCGGCGATGGTCGTCCTCAGTCTCCGGCAGGTGCAGCCGGGCCAGAATGCTGCGCACGTGCTTCTCGACCGTTCCCTCAGTGATCCACAGCCGGTGTGCGATGCCAGCGTTCGAGCGTCCCTCGGCCATCAGCGCGAGTACTTCCCGTTCTCGATCGGTGAGCTGCTCGAATGTGTCGTCGCGACGGCGGGCCGCCACAAGCTCCTGGACCAGCGCCGGGTCTACCACCGATCCACCTGCCGCGATCCGGCCGACGGTTTCCACGAAATCGGCTACGTCGACCACCCGGCTCTTGAGCAGGTAACCGACGCCACGGCCTGCTGCGAGTAGCTCCATCGCCTGCTCTACCTCGACATGTGCCGACAGGACCAGGGTGGCGACCTCTGGGAATTCTGCACGGATCTGGCGCGCAGCCCCCAGGCCTTCGGTCAGATAGCCAGGAGGCATCCGGATGTCGATGATGGCCAGGTCCGGTTGCTGCTCACGGACCAGCGTCAGCAGTTCGTCGGCATCGCGGGCCTGGCCGACGACGTCGAACCCCGCGCCCCGCAGCAGGCTTGCTATGCCCTCCCGCAGCAACGTGTCGTCGTCGGCCAGGACGATGCGATTGCGTGTTTCGTCCATTATGCCCCCGTCACCACGTCGTTGCCCTGAATAACCGGCCCCCAGGCGGCGTAGCGTTTCGGGTAGGACGCAGCCGGGATCCGAACCGTTCCGCGACGTGGACGACTGATTCCGTTGTCACTGGCGGCGTAACGCCAGGTATTGTTAGCAGACTACCGGCCAGTACTCGCCTATCAGCGAAACTGCCATTGGGGGCATGGGGGCATCAGGCACGCCGCGGCGGCGCGGAGGCGGCAGTCTTGCCAAGCGCACGATCGCCGTCAGCGCGTTCCTTTCGGCTGTCATCGGCGCCGCATTCTTCGTCGTAGCTCTCGCAATCGATACGCTGCGAGACTCGGAGATCCGCGCGAACAACGCGCTCGAGATGCTGGTCGCAGCGAACCACCTGGAGCGCACCGTCCTCGACGTCGAGACCTCGCAGCGCGGGTATGTCATCACCAATGATCCGGAGTTCCTCAGGCCGTGGAGCCAGGCCCAGGCCGGATACATGCGCCAGGCGGCGGCTCTTGAACAGCTCGCCCGCACCTCAGAGCCGGATCAGCACCTTCGGGCAGACCAGATCGCGACGGCCGGCCGGTCATACATCACGGACTACGCGGTCCCGCTGATCGCGATGGCGCAGCGCGATCCGAATTCTGCCCGCACCGTCGCCGTGACCGAGGAAGGGAAGCGTCAGGTCGACGCGATGCGGATGAGATTCGAGCATTTCATGGCCCGCGAGCAGCAGATCTTCACAGAGGGACACAATCGGGCTGACGCCGCCGCAGACCGCGCAATCGTCGCCGCGTCTGTCAGCGTCGGGGGCTCGATCCTCCTCATCCTCTTCTCGGGCGGCTACCTCGCCCGATCGGTCGTCCGCCCCGTCCGCCGGGTATCGGAGATGGCAGGCCGCGTTGCGGGCGGGGATCTCAGCGCGCGGATGCCGGAGAGCGGGCCTGCTGAAGTCGGCGGCCTGGAACGGTCCTTCAACCGCATGACCGACTCACTGGAGACCAACCGTGACGAGTTGCGAGAGGTGGCCGACGAACAAGCTGCCCTCCGGCGGGTCGCGACGCTGGTCGCCCAGGGGATCTCGCCACCCGCCTTGTTCGGTGCGGTGGCCGCCGAGACTGGCGGCGTGCTAGGCGCCGAGACCACCGCTGTCGTACGGTTCGAGCCGGACGGCGCAGCGACAGTGGCCGGCTCCTGGGAGAAAGCCGGCAGCGAGAGCCTGGCGCTGGCCCTGGGATCGCGCTGGCCGGCCGAGGAGGAGAGCGTCGCCGGCCGGGTACGGCGTACTGGCGAGCCTGCGCGGGTGCCGAGCTACGAGAACGCGGTGGGGGCCGCATCTGACTGGGCCCGCGAGCACGACATCCAGTCCTCCGTCGGCAGCCCGATCGTCGTCGCCCGCCGGCTTTGGGGCGTGATCATCGCCTTCTCTCGAACGATCACGCCAGACCCGGACGACACGGAAGAACGCCTGCTCGGCTTCACCGAACTGGTGGCCATGGCGATAGCCAACACCGACAGCCGCGCTCAGCTCGCTGCCTCCCGGGCGCGGGTTGTCGCCGCGGCCGACGAGACCCGTCGCCGCATCGAACGTGACCTGCACGACGGGACACAGCAGCAGCTCCTCTCGCTGGCGCTCGAACTCCGGGCGGCGGAATCTCAACTATCGCCAGCCCAGCGAAGCCAGGCAGACCAGTTGTCCCGCACCGTCCAGGGGCTGACCGACGTGGTCGAAGAACTGCGAGAGATCTCCCGCGGCCTGCATCCCGCGATACTGGAAGAAGGTGGCCTCGGCCCGGCGCTGCGGGCGCTCGCCCGACGAGCCGGCGACCGTGTCGAGCTCAGCGTACGGGTTCCAGGGCGGCTGCAACCGCAGATAGAGGTCGCTGCTTACTACGTGGTGTCGGAAGCCCTGGCCAACGCCGCCAAGCACGCACACGCATCCGTCGTGGAGGTTGACCTACAGGTCACCGACGACGTCCTGCGATTGCTGGTCCGAGATGACGGTGTGGGTGGTGCGGACACGTCGCGCGGATCCGGTCTGATCGGCCTCGCCGATCGCGTCGAGGCGGTCGGCGGCAGGATGGATGTCACCAGCCCGCCCGGCAGGGGCACCACCATGCGGGCAACAATCCCGCTCGGGCCAGCCTGAAAGCCCTCTCCGGGCCACGTCAACAGCGCAGCCAACTCGCTCGCGCGGGTTCAGCCCTTACTGGCGATGACGTAAGCATTGACGATATCGCCGTCGATGTGGGCCGCCTCGATAGTGGTAAAGCCCGCCTCGGCCAGCATCTGCCGCGCGATCTGCTCTCCCCACATGGTGCCGAGGCCCATTCCGCCATCGGCCAAGGAAACGGTCATGCAGTGCATGCACGACACCGTGTACAGGAATGGCCCGAGCGGGTGGTCCAGGTTCTCTGCGAGCTCGCTGGAAGCCGAGGTATCGACGCACAGGTACACACCGCCGGGACGCAGTGCCATGGCGATCCCGGCGAGTACTAGGTCCGGCCGAGCCTGGTCGTGCACCGCGTCGAAGGTAGTGATGAAGTCGAACCGGCCGACCTCGCCCAGGCGAGCCGCGTCGCGCTGATCGAAGCGCGCGTTCGCAAGACCTCGACGGTCACCCTCGAGGCGGGCCGCCGCGATCCCGGCGTCGGACAAGTCGAAGCCGGTGAACTGAGAACGGGGGAAAGCCTCGGCCATCAGGTTGACGGCATGACCTGACCCGCACCCCACGTCGGCGACGTCGATGCCCTGCGTGAGCCTGTCGATCAGCCCGGGTACCAGCGGCAGCGTCGCGTCGATCAAGGTGGTGTCGTGCACGGCACCGCTGTCTTCGGCCATGACCTCCTGGAACCTCGGGAACGCCGAGTACGGGACACCGCCGCCGTGCCGGAAACAGTCCACGATCTGATCCTCGACCAGCGCCATCAGCCCGATGTACTGCATCCCGATGGCGAGATTCCTCATGCCGGCCGCCCGGGTGAGCCAGGCGGCGTGATCGGCGGGCAGCGAATAAGTTCCCATCGCGCCGTCATGCTCGACGATCCGGCCTGTGGTCATGGCTGCGAGCCATTCCCGGACGTACCGCTCGTCGAGCGAGGCGCGCGAGGCGATCTCGGCGCTGGTCGCCGCGGGCATGGCCGCCATGACGTCGAACAGCCGGGTGCGATGCCCCACGCTCACCATCAGGGCGACCGCGGCCTCGTTCATCGTGCCGAGCATCCGCTCGGCGAATTCCTTCGAGCCCTCGGCGTGATCCTCGCTCATCCCGGCCTCCGCGAAGATCGTACAAGGGTTCGGCAGGCTTCTCGATGTGACGCATCCGGCTGCCAGCGAGGGTGAGCACGAGAATGGCGTGAGCGTGCGCGACCGGGGCGTGCTGGTCGCGAACGTAGAGGACAAACGCCGGCTGGCCGTTGGCGCGGGTGGGCACGAGGCGGGCGGATCGGCCGGGCCGGAATGCGGTGGCTGCCAGGAACCGAGCGGCCACTTCGCGGCCCTGGTACCGCAGCGGAACGGGTGGCATGACGAGCCAGGCGTCATCGGTAAGCAGAGCGACGATCTCAGCTACGTCACCTGCCTCGTAGGCCTGCGTGAACCGTTGCACCAGCACCCGCTCCAGTGCCGAATTCGGCGGTGGCGGTTTCGTGCCGGTGGCGTGCGCGCGGTGATACTGGAGGGCTGCCCGGGCGCGCTTGAGGGCGCTGGTCACTGATTCTTCGGTGCAGTCCAGGATGCCCGCCGCCTCACTGGCCCGGAATCCGAGGACGTCGCGCAAGATCATTACCGCGCGCTGCCGTGGCGGCAGCAGCTGCAGAGCGGTGACGAAGGCCACCGAGATCGCTTCGGTGGTTTCATACCGGCCTCGGGGCCGGGGGCGGTGTCGGCCTTCAGCGGGCCGCCAACTCTGTCTGCCCGCCGGTGTCTACATCACTGACGGCACAGACCGGCTGAGCGGGGCAGCGCTAATCCAGCAGTCTCCGCGTGATGGCCGGGCACCGGCGACGCCGGTCGATGTCGTCTCTCAACCCATTGAGGAGGGACACAAATGGCTGTCAGACGCCCCGAGATCACCAATACCGCCAGGCCGCGTCTTGGCTGGGTTCTCGGTCTGACCTCGACCGCTTACTTCATGGTCGTTCTCGACTCGGTCGTCGTCATCACGGCGCTGCCCCGCATGCAGAGCGACCTTCACGCCGGTATCGCATCGCTCCAGTGGACGCTCACCGCGTACAACATCGCCTTCGCCGCCGGGATCATCACCGCGGCCGCAGCCGGTGACCGCTTCGGCCATCGCCGGGTCTTCACCATCGGCCTGGCCCTGTTCACCCTCGCCTCCGCGTTCTGCGCGGTCGCCCCGAACGTCCCCGAGCTCATCGCCGCCCGTACCTTTCAGGGCCTGGGGGGCGCGATCGTCCTCCCCCTCAGCCTGACGATGCTGACGACGGCTTTCCCGGCCGGCCGACGGGGGATGATCATCGGCATCTACGGCGGGCTCGCCGGGCTGGCCGTCGCGGTCGGGCCGATCATCGGCGGCGCGGTCACCCAGGGCCTCGACTGGCACTGGATCTTCTGGATCAACGTGCCCATCGGCGCCCTCGCCCTGCCACTAGCTATGCGGCTGCTGCCCGACAGCCACGGCACCCCGGAGCGGCTCGACCCGCTCGGCGCCACGCTCGTGACCGGCGGCGTCGTTGCCATCATCTGGGCCCTAGTCCGCGCGAGCCAGTCGGGCTGGGCCAGCGCCGAGATCATCATTTGCCTGGTCTGCGGCGCGGTCCTGCTGGTCGCATTCGCCGCCTGGGAGCAGCGCGTGCGTGAGCCGATGGTGCCGCTGCGCCTGTTCCGCAGCCGCGCGTTCGCGGCCGGCAACGCCACGACCTTCCTCATGACCGGCTCGATCTTCGCCGCCGGCTTCCTCGTCACCCAGGAGTTCCAGCTCGCCCGTGGCTACTCACCCGTCTCCGCCGGCGTGCTCCTGCTGCCCTTCTTCGCTACCCCGATGCTCATCTCGCCGATCGCCGGCGCCGTCTCCGACCGCATCGGGCGGCGACCGGTCATGGCCACCGGCCTGTTCCTGCAGACTGCCGGGTTTACCTGGGTCGCTCTGAGGGGCTCTCTCTCGGCCAGCCCGGCCGAGCTGGATATCGCCCTGCTGATCGCCGGCGTCGGCGTCTCGATGGCGCTCCCGACCGTGCCCACCGCTGTACTCAACGCCGTCGCACCGAGCGAACTCGGTAAAGCATCAGGAATCAATTACATGATGCAGCGCCTGGGCCCCGCCGTTGCCATCGCTGTCGCCAGCGCCGTTTTCGCCGCGTACGGACGCCTCGGCACGCCCGCAAGCATCACGGACGGTTTCAAGCCCGCGATCGCCGCCTGCGCCGGCTTCGCGCTACTGGCCGCGCTCACCGCGCTCGTCATCACGCCGCCGGTGAAACAAGCCTCCGCCCGTGCCGAGGACGAGTCGGCCGCGCAGCCCGAAGCGGCCCCTGCGGGCGGCCGCGTCCTCCCCGTGGGGGACAGGCAGTAGATGCTGGCCGCCCTACAGCGCTGCGACCAGGTCGCCAATGGCCGCGGCAGCCGCGCGAAGGTTCTCGGCCGAGTTGGCATACGACAGCCGCAGGTAGCCCTCGCCGTAGCTGCCGAACGACGTGCCGGGCAAAGTGGCCACTCCGGCCTGATGCAGCAGCCGCTCCTGCAGGTCCCCGGCCGAGAGTCCGAGCTCAGTGATCCGCGGGAACACGTAGAACGCGCCGGACGGCAGCTGGCACGAGATACCGGGGATCTGGTTCAGATCCCCGACGATGAGATCCCGCCGGGCGCGGAACTCGGCAACCATCCGTTCGACCGCGTCCCACGGCCCGTCCAGTGCTGCCTTCGCAGCCAGTTGACTGAACGCAGCCGTGCAGGAGACGGAATTGACGACCAGCCGGGTGACGGGCTCGACCAGCAGTTCCGGCAGCACCGCGAAGCCGAGCCGCCAGCCAGTCATCGCGAACGTCTTGGACCAGCCGTCGAGCAGGATTGTCCGCTCGGCCATGCCGTCGACGTCCAGCACGCTTGCATGCGTGCCGTCATAGCGGATCGCCCAGTACACCTCATCGCTAAGCACCGTCAGGTCGTGCCTAATGGCGATCTCCGCGATGGCCTCGCAGTCAGCCCTGGTCAGCGCGCTGCCGCACGGATTGTGCGGTGAGTTCAGGATCACCAGCCGCGTGCGCGGGGTTATGAGCCGTTCGAGCTCGTCGGGGTCGATCCGGAACTGATTCTGCTCGCGCAGTGGCAGCGCTACCGGAACCGCGCCGGTGAAGGCGGCAATGGACTCATACATAGGGAACGCGGGATTCGGGTAAATCACTTCGTCGCCTGGCTGGCACAGGGCCAGCATCACGTAAAACATGACGGGCTTGGCGCCGGGCGTGATAACCACGCGGTCCGGTGTGGTGCGCAGACGCCCGGTCCGTTCCAGGAACGCAACGACGGACTCCCGCAACTGCGGAATCCCCGGAGCCGGCACATAGTGCGTCTGCCCTGACCGCAGCGCATCCACCGCCGCCTCGACTATGTGCGGCGGTGTGTCGAAGTCAGGTTCCCCGATCTCCAGGTGGACCACGGTGCGACCGGTAGCTTCCAGCGCACGTGCCCTCGCCAGCACGTCGAACGCGGACTCGGTGCCCAGGCGCGACATCGCTTCCGTCAGCCTCAGCGTCATACCTGGCCTCCTAGGTCGAGGCTCGCGCGCCTGCGGTGTGAGAGTCGGTCGCCCGCCCTGTTCAGGGGATCCGCGAGCCCAGCACGGGCTGCTGCGGTGCTGGCGCGTCCACGCCGTTCACGATGGGCGCCTCCTCGAGCGGAGGAATGACGGCATCCTCAGACGGACGCTGAGCGTTCTGCAGCGCGACCGCCCTGACCAGCTCGGCGAACCGCGTCTCAAGGTTGCGGAACCGCACGTAGGTATTGACTGCCCAGGCGAAGAATGCCATGGCCAGGCAGTACAGCAAAAGGTCGGTACCCCGGCCGACGCCGATCTTGTTGGCCACCCAGGTGACGTCGCCGGGCCGCAGGATCGCATAGACCGTGGCCACCAGGAAGCCCACGAAGGCCAGCCGCTTGAAAGCGCGGCCCCGCACGGTGTTCCCCCGCCGGACCAAGACCAGCAGGACGGCAAGGATGGCCAAGAGCAGCAGTACCTGCACTATGAGCACGCGACTAACTCCGCTGCCTGATCGAGAGATCGAAGATGATGTTGATGCCGTTGACGAGGGACTGGCCTTTGGCCTTCGCGTAGTCGGAATACAGAATGGTGACCGGGGCCTCGACGACGCGGAGCTTGGAGGCGGCCAGGAGGGCCACGATCTCCGAGGCATGCTCCATGCCACTGGTCTTGATCCTGAGCTGCCGTGCCGCCTCCGCCGTGAGGACTCGAAGGCCATTGTGGGCGTCGGTCAGCCGCATCTTCCGGGAGGTGGGGCTTAGCGCGGCGATGGTACGCAGGACGGCGCGTTTGGCCACGGGAACGCCAACGCCGCCGCTGAGGAAACGTGAGCCCAGCACGACGTCAGCGGCCCCGCTACGGGCCATCGCTACCATCGCAGCAGCGTCCTCGGGCCGGTGCTGCCCGTCGGAATCCATGGTCACCACAAACCGGATGCCGGGCTGGCTCAGCGCGTAAGTGATCCCGGTCTGCAGAGCTGCGCCCTGACCTAGGTTGACGGAGTGCCGGACCAGGTGCGCGCCAGTGGTTGCGATCTGTGCAGCCGAGCCGTCCGAACTCCCGTCATCCACGCAGACGATATTGGGAAAAGTGCGCCGCGTATCTTCGATCACCCCGGCGACGACGGCAGCCTCGTTGTACACGGGCATGACTACCCATGTATCGCTCAAGCGGCTCATCGATATCCCCGGGTCCCAGGACGTGCTGACGGTCGGCCGATAGTCGGCCATATAGTACTCGCCCTGCGGGCCCGGCGGTGCCCGCTCAGGCCAGTGCCAGTCCGACGTCGTCGGCTACCCGACGGGCAATCTCGAATGCAGCCGTCGCCGCGGGGGATGGAGCGTTGAGCACATGGACCTGTCGCGGGGCGACCTGAACAAGGAAGTCGTCGACTAGGTCGCCGCTCGGGGTCAGGGCCTGGGCCCGCACCCCCGCACCCGAGCGGACAATGTCCGCCGCGGTCAGCGCCGGGACCAGCCGAGCCAGGCTGGCCGCGAACCTGGCCCGGGAGAAAGAGCGCGCCATCTCGGCTGCGCCTGCGCGGTAGTGCCGCCGGGCCAGGCGGCGGAAGCCCCGGTAACTGAGCGTCTCGGCTAGGTCGCGGGGCGAGATATCGCGCCAGCGATAGCCCTCACGGCGCAGCGCGAGGACCGCGTTGGGTCCCGCATGCACGGAGCCGTCCACCATCCTGGTCAGGTGGACGCCGAGGAACGGGAATTGCGGGTCAGGTACGGGGTAGATCAGCCCGCGAACCAGCCCCGACCGCTCCGGCCGCAGCTCGTAGTACTCGCCCCGGAACGGTACGATCCGGGCCTCGGGCCGCAGGCCAGCCATCCGGGCCACCCGATCGCTGTGCAAGCCCGCGCAGTTCACCAGGCCATCCGCCCGCAATTCCGCGCCGCCCGCCTGAACAACCACCTCAGGGCCAGCCGGGCCACGGGAGCCGGTGATCTTGGTCACCTCGGCGCCCAGCCTTAGCTCCGCGCCTTTCGCAGCGAGATCCTCTAGCAGGACGTGGCAGACACCTCGGTAGTCGACGATCCCGGTGCTCTCGACACGGAGCGCGGCGACGCAGGCGACCTCCGGCTCGTAGTCGCGAGCCTCGTCCGGGCCGATCAGCCGGGCAGGCACGCCGTTCGCCTCGGCCCGGCCAAGCAGCATTCGCAGCTGTGGCAGGTCGGACTCATCGACCGCGACGACGAGCTTGCCGCACCGGTCAGCCGCGATCCCGCGCTCCTTGGCGAAGGAGATCATCGACTCGTTGCCGGCGACGCACATGCGTGCCTTGAGGCTGCCGGGCTTGTAATAGAGGCCGGCGTGCACGACGCCGCTGTTACGGCCGGTCTGATGGCTGGCCCAGCTCGGCTCTTTCTCGACGACAGTGACGTCGTGCCCGCGCTCGGCCGCGAGCTCCCGGGCGACCGCGAGGCCCGCGATGCCACCGCCGATGACTAGGACGCGCGCCATGCCTACACCGTAATCTCTCGTCCAGCCCGGCGGGCCGCAGCACCGGGGCAGTCTAGCCATCCAGGTGCGCTACCATCGCCGAATGTCCACCATCGCGCCGCTCCGCGCGCTGCGGACCCCGGCCGCGCAGATGGCAGCGGGCATGATGGTATTCGCCGGATCCGGATATGCCTTCGTCGTGCTAGCGGGCCGAGCGCTGCCGAAGGATCAGGCCACGCTGGCCACCTCGCTCTACTTCCTGGTGAACGTGATCGGCCCCGGCGTCTTCTTCGCGTTGGAGCAGGTGGCGAGCCGGACGACTGCCGCCACGCTGGCTACCGGCGGCGACCTAGGTCCGGTGGCTCGCCGCGCCTACCGGTCTGGACTGCGACTGCTGGCCGTCGTCATCGCGGGCATGGCAGCGCTGGCGCCGCTGGTCGGCGCGAAAACTCTGCACGGCGACTGGCCGCTTTACGCCGTGGTGCTGACGATGCCGGTCATCTCGGTGCACCTGCACCTGGCACGTGGCCGGCTGGCTGGCATGCAGCGGTTCGGCGGTTATGCCACGACGCTCGCGGTCGAGGGCGGCGGCCGGGTGGTCTTGTGCCTGCTCGCGGCCGTGGCCGGCGCTGGCTCAGCCTGGCTGTTCGGCCTCGCCTACATTGTCCCGTCCGCGGTGGCCGCCGGAGCTGGCCTGCTGGCCGCGCGTCGCGCGGAACGGCACTCCCCCGCCGCCGCAGCGCCTGCCGGGCTGCCGACAGCGGGCGGTGATCTAGGGCGAGGCATGGCCGCTCTGGCGCTGGCCAGCCTGTTCAGCCAGCTCCTTCCCAATCTCGCGCCGCTAGCGGTGAACTCGAGGCTGCCCGTGTCCAGCGCGGCCGCGCTGGCCTTCTCACAGGCTGCGGTGGTGGCCCGGATCCCGCTGCTGCTATTCCTGCCCATCCAGGCGATGATCTTGCCGGGGCTCAGCGCTGCCGCCGCGCGGGGCGACCTGGCCGCCGTTCGCGCGAAGGCCAGGCAAGTGCTCGCGGTCACCACCGGGATCGGCGTGGTCGGCGCGCTGGCGTTCGTGCTGATCGGCTCCTGGGCGCTGCGGACTTTCTTCGGCACCACGGAACCCGTCGCCCGCGGCGTCCTGCTGATGCTGGCGCTGAGCACGGTCGTGCTGATGGCCGCCTACACGCTGCAGCCTGCACTGGTCGCAGTTGGCGGCGAGCGCGCGGTCATGGCGGGCTGGGCGGCCGGGTCCGTGGTCACCGGCACAGTGGCTCTGCTGCCGTTCGCCGCGATTCCGGCCGCGGGGGTGGGCCAGCTGGTGGGCCCTGCGCTGACCGTCGCGGTCCTCGGCGGCGCGCTCGGGATCCGGTTGCGCCGCCCGCTGGCCCGGCAGCGTCCGGCAGGCTTGCCGACCGGTCCGTTAGCGAGTCGAGCGCAGCGCTCGGCGGGTAACTACCGCGCTGACAGTTGCTGGCCTGAGAGCAGCAGCCGACCCCGACTTGGCCGGTCTTGCGGCCGAGCCAGCCCAGCAGTCGCTGGGTGGTGTAGGCGGTCTAACAGTGCACGCAGGCTGAGGTCGGCTGGCCTTGCGATGTCACCGGTGCGGAACCACGAGCCACTCGCCACTCGACGCTGCGGCGCCGGGTTGCGCTCGCCACCGTCGAGAAGCCAACTGGTCACTCCAGGCAAGCAGGAAGGAGCCGGGCTATGCACCCGCCGGCTTCTGCATCAGTCCATGCCGCCAAGTCCGGTCGGGGCTGTCAAAGGAAGACAGCACTGTGCTCTCGGCTCTGCTCCCCCGGGCAAAGTCGTGGAACGACTGATTTGCCTCGACGTTGTCGCACACAAGCCACCCGCCCGGTCGAACGTTGATCCATGCCAGGGACAATTCGAACATCATGTGGGTGTAGGAGTGATCACTGTCATGGAGGAAGATGTCCACCGGACCAAACTCTTGGAATAGCTGGGGAAGCAAGTCTTCTGCCATCCCGATATGCAGCACGTGCTTGTCCCGGAGGTCGTCCGGAATGAGCCAACCTGGGCTCTTGCCTGCGGGCAAGTGAAAATTCCCCTGGGCGAGAATGCGAGGGTCAAGTGGCGGAATGTCAACTGAATGAAGCGTGCCGCCGCCATTATGGTGGAGCGCCAGAAGTATGAATGCGCTGCTGAAACCGTTAAACGTTCCGGTCTCGACGAATACGCGCGGCTGGAGGGCGCGGGTCAGGACGTAAAGGAAGCAGCGGTACAGCCGTAGATCATCAACGCTGGAAAAATGCATGCCGGGGAATTCGGGAACAGGCTCGACTGCGGCATTTAGATCATCCAGGAAGTCGGCGCTGGATCGCAAATCCTGGTAGTAATCCTCAAGTGTCCCGACGGGAACACCCAGGGTTGTCGCGAGCTCCGGGAGGACCTCATCCAGCTGGCGGCCATTCGATAGAATTGAGGACGGCTGAGTACTCATCCTGACATTATGCATCAAATCATCCTTGCTATACAAGTTGCCACTCTGCACGCCTGCCTGCCCCGTCCGGGTCGGGCCAAGGCGTCTCTCCACGAAACCCACGCATGCCACGCACAGAACACCTTATTTATACGCGGCGGCCAGCCTCCCGCACGCAAGACGCGGCTAGAGCGACCACTGGGACGCGTCGTTGAGCTGCGTGATCACGGCGGGATCGAGCTCTAGCGTGAAACCTTCCATGTTCTGCTCGTACTGCTCGAACGTACGCGGCCCAATGATCACAGACGTAACGCCGCGTCGGGACAGCACCCAGGCTAGGGCGACAGCCGTCGGAGTGGCGCCAATGTCGCCGGCAATCTTGGCCACCTCGTCCGCGAGGCCGACGCCTCGGTCGTCGAGCATCCCCGCCCATATGCCGCCGCGCGCGGCACGGCTGCCGGGCGGTGCGGGCTCGCCACGCTTGTACTTGCCGGTAAGCACGCCGCCACCGAGCGGACTATAGACCATCGTGCCAAGGCCATGCCGCTGGCATGCCGGCAATACGTCGTACTCGATGCGTCGGTCGATCAACGAGTAGCGCGGCTGCAGGCTTATGAAGGGTGTCCCGCCTATTTCCTTGGCCGCCCACTGCGCCTCGACGATCCGCGAGCCGGACCAGTTGGAGCAGCCGATGTAGCGGACCTTCCCAGACTCCACGAATCCGTGCAAGGTGGCCATCGTCTCAGCGATCGGAGTCTCAGGATCAGCGCTATGGCATTGATACAGGTCGATGTAATCGGTATCGAGGCGACGCAAGCTTGCCTCGAGCGCCCGGATGAGGTACTTGCGGCCCAGGCCTTTCATGTTCGGTCCCTCGCCAACCGGCCCGAACCCCTTGGTAGCCAACACAACCTCATCGCGCCGGTCCTTGATCGCGCGCCCTACGACCTCTTCCGACTCACCGCTGACGTAGACATTCGCCGTGTCGATGAAGTTGCCACCGGCATCGAGGAATGCGTGAATGATCCGGCGGCTCTCTTGCTCGTTGGTCGGCGCCTCTGCGGAGTGGCCGAACATCAAGGCGCCCAGGCAGGCCTTGGAGACGTGCAGGCCCGCGGCGCCGAGGGTCGTGTACTGCATGGTGACTCCCGCGAAGACGGCGACGGTCGCGTCTACAGTTCTGAACATCCGCCGTTCGAGGAACCAAAGATACCTTGATCACCTGATGAGAATGCCGGCGATGGGGGCGATACCGGTAATCTTCGTGCACAACTTCGATCCGCTTGGACGGGTGCAGGTGAACCGACCAGAACGATCACGCCGCATAGTCGGGCCGGGCGGCTCGAGTTGCTGTCCATGGCCGACGCGCTTACGGTTTCTGGTGGCTTCCGCACTACAGAAGAGGGACATGCGCTGGCGAGCATCCACGTCCTGCCGCGGGCCGGGTCCGCTCGGCCATGGTGATCGGGCTGCTGTCAGACGCTCACGGTAACCCGCTGGGGCTGCGGTCGAGCTTGGCAGCGCTTCGCGTGGCGGGCGCTGGCACGATCTACTTCCTCGGCGACGCCGTTGGCTACCTGCCGGGCGAAACCGAGGTGATCGAGGTGCTGGTCTCGGAAGGTGTGATCTGCCAGCGCGGCAATCACGAAGGCATGCTGCTCGGCGACCTACCTCTCGACGCCGACCGCGATCGCTCCTACATGCTGGCCGCAGTCCGGGAACGGATGCCATCCCACCTCCGGGCGGTCCTGGCCGGGCGGCCGGATGTGCGGGAGATCAAGGTCGCAGGCCCGGCTGCTATCGGTGCACGGTTCGCCCCGAGACCACCTGAGCGAATATGTCTATCCCGACAGCGACGTTGAGTGGATCTTCGCGCTCGGTTACGACGGTATCTTCATGGGCAACACCCACCGCCCGTTCGTGGCCCGCCGTGGCTCTTCGCTCGTGGTCAATGTTGGTTCCTGCGGCCTGCCTCGCGATCAGGGCGACTTGGCCGCATGCGCGGTCTATGACGCGGAATTCCATGACTGCCAAGTGCTGAGGGTGCCAATGGATGCCGCCGCGGTTACCGGCCAGTTTGCGGAGCCAGTGTCGGACCTTGTAGCCGAGTGCCTGAGTCGGTGGACCGCGGCGCCGTTCGGTAAGAATCTGTCCGGTCTGGCCGACCGGAGCCTTGATCCCGACCGGCGGCCATCCGGGCACCTGGGAGGTGGCATGACTGGTCCGACGGTCGTGGTGACAGCTGTCGGCGGGGGTGGCAACGGCGAGCAGATCGTCAAGGCGCTGCGCAAGAGCAGCCTGGGATACACCATCGTCGGGACAGACATGCAGCCCTACAGCAAAGGACTGTACGAGGTAGACGTTGCTTACCTTGTGCCCGCGGCGAACGACCCGTCCTACCTCGATCAGATCGTCGCCATCTGCCGCAAGCACAACGCAGTTGCGCTGTTCTATGGCTCCGAACCGGAACTGAAGGTGCTGAGCAGGAGCCGCGAGACGCTCGCCGAGCTAGGTGTCTTTCTGCCCATCAACCCGGCGCGGGTCATAGACGCGTGCATGGACAAGGTGCGGACCTCTGCGTTGCTGGCTGAGCTGAGTTTCAAGGTGCCGCAGTGGAGGGCTGTGCGGTCGCTAGCGGACCTGGAGTCGGTCGACATGCTGCCGGCGGTTCTTAAGCCATCGGTCGGCGGCGGTGGCTCAATGAACCTGTTCCTGGCGCAGACGGCTGCCGAGCTGGACACCTTCGGCCGCTACCTGCTTGGCCTATACCCCGAGTTCATCGTCCAGGAGTATGTCGGCACACCTCAGAGTGAGTACACAGTCGGTGTGCTGCACACCATGGACGGCCGCTATGTCAACTCAATCGCCATTCGCCGCCACCTTGGCAGCGCGATCTCCACGCGTATCCGGGTGCCGAACGTCAGCGGCGCGCCGACCTCGGCCAAACCCTGGTGATCTCTAGCTGCTTCTCCCATGGCGACATTGGCCGGTTTCCAGAGGTCACGGTGCCGAGCCAGCGAATCGCCGCTGCGCTCGGCGTCCAGAGCGCGGTTAACATCCAGTGTCGCCTGGTGAACGGCGAGATCTACGTGTTCGAGATCAACCCCCGGTTCTCAGGCACGACCTCACTCCGGGCCATGATCGGCTATAACGAGCCGGACGTGCTGATCCGGCACCACGTGCTAGGCGAGGACATCGAGCCGGACTTCGCGTATGCCGAGGGCACGATACTGCGCGGGTTGTGCGAGACCTACGTCAGCCCCGAGCAGATGGCCGCGATGGGCAGCGAAGATCGCGGGCACAACCTGGGTCAGTTCAGCCAGCCGAGCCCAACGCTCGGCGGGTAAGCGCCCCGGCGAGTCGCAGGTCGGTGGCCGACAATGCCCCGGCCGCGGACTGCATCGCGTGCAGGCGGCTGAGCGGGTGCATCCGTGCCGCCCGCGCTGCCCTGGCCCAGCCCTTCTCCTCTAGCTGCCGGGCTGCCGCCAGGTAGTACGCGCCTCCTCGTCGAAGCGCGCCACGTTCTTTGCGTGGATGGACGAATGGCTCGCCGCGTGCCGCCGGAACCGGAAGGCCGGAGTGGGGTCGAGCGCCAGCGTTCCGCCGCCCAGCAGCATGTCGGTGACCCAGCCGAGGTCGGCGATGGATGGAACCGTCCAGCTGCTGCGCCCGCGGCACCACGTCCCTCCGGAAGCACATCGCGGGGACATATAGCCAGTTGCCCTTCATCAGGCTCTCCAGCGCCGCCTGCCCGCTGAGTTCCGGATGGCTCCAGGCGTTCCGGCTTGCCATCCGCTTCACCCGGTCGGTCAGCGAATCGGCGGGCTTGCCATCGCTATCCACCACCGTCACGCCGGGGTGCACCATGATCGCATCCGGGTGCCGCTTGAAGGCTTCGACCACCACCTGCACGTAGCATGGCTCCAGCGCGTCGTCGGCGCCCATCACGGTGATGTACTCGAGGCGCCCGAGGGTCATGCAGCGCCATACGTTGTCCGTTGTGCCCAGGTTCCGCTCGTTGCGCACGTACTCGATCCGCGGATCGGCCAGCGTCGAGATGTAGTCCCTGGCCTCGGTGCCGGGGTACTGGTCATCGACGATCGTCAGTAGCCAGCGTCGTCCCAGGTCTGCGCACGGACGCTATCGATGAGCTCGAACAGGTAGCGCGGCGCCACGTAGTATGGCACGACGAAATGGACGCTCAACAATGCCGCCTTCCATGCTTCAGACCACCAAGGGCACGACCTGCCGCTGGGTTGACTATCCGGCGGGCAATCGACGTCGCGGTGGCGGAACCTAACAGAGATTAACGCACGCCGCAGAGGCAGTAAGCCGCAGGATGCCACCCTGCGGGCCACGCGGGACCGCGATGCGGGAAACTGCGCAGGGGCTGTCGGGTAGCATGTCGGCGATGTTGGACAGCGATAGCTTCATCTCGGGCAACCCGGCCAAGCGTGTCGGACGGTCGTGGTGGCCGACGGCCGGGCCCGGATCCGGCCATTTGAAAATCGCTGACGCCGTTTCCGGGCGGGGTAACCCCTCGGCTGCGGACCGTCCTGTCAGAAGGGAACCGTTCATGGAGTTGGCCGATCGGCGGATCCTCGTCACCGGCGGCTGCGGCACGATCGGGTCGCACGTCGTGGACCTCGCACTGGAGGCCGGCGCGGCCCGGGTCGTCGTGATCGACGACTTCAGCCGCGGGCTGAGGTCCAACGTGGCCGCAGCCCTGGACAGGGCTCCAGAGCGCCTCGAGATCGTCGAGGGCGACATTCGTGACCGCGCCCTGCTGGGCCGGCTCAGCGCGGGCACCGATCTGGTGTTCCACCTGGCCGCTCTCCGCATCACCCAGTGCGCCGCCGAGCCGCGCACCGCGCTAGAGGTACTGGTCGACGGGAGCTTCAATGTGTTCGAGGCGGCCATCGAGGCCGGCGTGGCCAAGGTCGTGGCGTCGTCGTCCGCGTCCGTCTACGGGCTAGCCGATGAGTTCCCGACCCCGGAGACGCAGCACCCCTACCACAACGACACCTTCTATGGCGCCGCCAAGACGTTCAACGAGGGCATGCTGCGCAGCTTCCACGCGATGAACGGCCTGGACTACGTGGCCCTGCGCTACTTCAACGTGTACGGCCCCCGGATGGACGCGCACGGCAAGTACACCGAGGTCCTGATTCGGTGGATGGAGCGGATCGAGGCGGGCCAGCCCCCGCTGATCTTCGGTGACGGGCTGCAGACCATGGACTTCGTCCACGTCGCGGACATCGCCCGGGCGAACATCCTGGCGGCCGAGGCCGACGTTACCGATCGCGTCTACAACATCGCTACTGGCACGGAAACCTCGCTTCTCGAGCTGGCCGAGGCGCTGTCAGCTGGTGATGGGCTCGACTCAACCGCTGGAGTTTGGCCCGGAGCGGGAAGGCGTCAACGTCGTACCAGGCGACTGGCGGACATCTCCGCCGCCGAGCGCGACCTGGCCTGGAAGCCATCGATCAGCCTGCACGAGGGCCTCACCGACCTCGTCGCGTGGTGGCGGGGGCAGCGGTGATCCCGGTCATCCGCCCCTGGCTGGGCGAGGAGGAGGCTGAGGCAGCTGCCGCGGTGGTCCGCTCGGGCTGGGTGGCCCAGGGGCCGCGGGTCGCCGAGTTCGAGCGCGAGTTCGCCCGGCACGTCCAGGCCGGGCACGGCGTCGCTGTCTCGTCCTGCACGACGGCCCTGCACCTGGGCCTGTACGTGCTCGGCGTTGGCCCCGGCGACGAGGTCGTGGTCCCGTCGTTCTCGTTCATCGCCACCGCCAACGCGGTCCGCTACGCCGGCGCCACGCCGGTCTTCGCCGACGTCGACGCGCTGACCGGCAACATCACGCCGGAGTCGGTCGAGGCAGTGGCCACGCCCAGGACCCGCGCGGTCATGGGCGTGCACCAGGGCGGCGTGCCGTTCGACGTGGCGGCGGTGGCGCAGCTGTGCGACCGGCTGGGCGTCGGCGCTGCTGGAGGATGCTGCCTGCGCGGCCGGGCTCGACGTACCGGGGCAAGCCGGTGGGCGCGGGCGGCGGCCTGGCCGCCTGGTCGTTCCACCCGCGGAAGCTGCTGACCACCGGCGAAGGCGGCATGCTGACGACCAGCGACGCTGACCAGGCCGCCCGCATGCGCCGGCTGCGCGAGCACGGCATGTCCGCCTCGGCCGCAGACCGCCACCAGTCGGCGACCGTCGCACTTGAGGAGTACGACGAGGTCGGTTTCAACTACCGCATGACCGATATGCAGGCGGCGATCGGGCTTGTTCAGCTGGCCAAGCTTGATCAGGTCATCGCCCGCCGACGGGAGCTGGCTGCGCGTTACCACGAGGCCCTAGCCCCGGTCGACGGACTGCGCATGGTGGCTGACCCCGAGCACGGCACTACCAACTACCAGTCGTTCTGGGTCGTGCTGCCGGACACGTTCGCCGGCACGAATGTGGACGTGCTCACCGCCCTTGCCGAGCGGGGTGTGTCGGCCAGGCGCGGCATCATGGCGGCCCACCTCGAGCCCGCCTACCGCGGCGTCGCGGCGGACCTGCCGGTCACCGAGCACATGACTCAGCGCTCGGTCATCCTTCCGCTGTTCCACGCGATGACGCTCGACGAGCAGGACGACGTGGTCGCCGCGCTGACCGAGGTGCTGAAGGACTGAGGATGACAGCCCGCGGCCGGCGTTCCGAGCGCCGTTTCCAGTCGGTTACGATGACGCAGCGCCGACAGCGGGCAAATTAGTCGGAACCAGGCCTGGGAGGACCCCTTGGGATCGCGCATCGAGCCCACGGCGGACGTTGACGACCGCGCCGAGATCGGCGACGGCTGCACCGTCTGGCACCTGGCGCAGGTTCGCGAGAATGCCAGGGTCGGCCGCAACTGCATCATCGGGCGCGGCGCATACGTTGGGCCGGGGGTGCTGCTCGGCGACAATGTCAAGCTCCAGAATTACGCGCTTGCCTACGAGCCGGCCGTGCTCGAGGACGGGGCCTTCCTCGGACCCGCTGCGGTGCTGACGAACGACTACTTCCCTCGCTCCGTTGACGTGACGGGCAAACTCAAGCGCGGCGATGACTGGCACGCGGTCGGCGTGCGCATCCGCGAGGGCGCCTCGGTCGGCGCCCGGGCGGTGTGCGTCGCGCCAGTGACGATCGGCCGCTGGGCCATGGTCGCGGCGGGCGCCGTGGTTACCAGGGATGTCCCGGATTTCGCGCTGGTGGCCGGCGTGCCTGCTCGCCGGCTGAAGTGGGTCGGCCGCGCGGGCCTCCCGTTGACCGACGTCGGCGGCGGACGATTCACCTGTCCTGAGACAGGCGCGTGCTATGCCGAGGCGGACGGTATTCTCACGGAGGTCCAGGCCAGCCCATGACCGGATGGCGAACCCGGATCCGCAATAGCGAAAGTGGCGTGAATCTTGCCTGACTCCCGTATAGGCGTCGCAGTGATCGGAGCGGGCTACTGGGGCCCGAATCTCCTGCGCAACCTGCAGCACAACGCCGACTTCGACGTTCGCTACCTGTGTGACCTGGATCTCACCAGGGCCAGCAAGGTGCTCGGTGCGTACAGCACGGTGCCGGCCTGCTCCTCGCTTGAGGTGGTCCTGGCCGATCCCGCCGTGCATGCCGTGGCCGTCGCGACACCTGCCGGAACCCACCTGCCGGTCGTGACGGCGGCACTGGACGCTGGCAAGCACGTGCTGGTGGAAAAGCCGCTCGCCGCGACCCTCGAGGACGGGCTGAAGCTGGTCCGGCTCGCTGAGGACCGCGGCCTGACCCTCATGCTGGATCACACCTTCTGTTACACGCCGGTGGTCGCCCGGCTCCGCGAGGTGGTGAACGGCGGCAGTATCGGCGACTTGCGCTACGTCGATTCGGTTCGCATCAACCTCGGCCTGGTGCAGCCGGATGTTGACGTCCTGTGGGACCTAGCCCCGCATGACATCGCGATCCTCGACATCATCTGCCCTGACTATGCCCGCCCGGTCGCGGTCGCGGCGCACGGCGCCGACCTGCTGGGCATCGGTCGTGCGTCCGTGGCCTACCTGACCCTGCGCCTGGCTAATGGCGGCATCGCGCATGCTCACGTCAACTGGCTGTCGCCCACGAAGATCCGCACTGTCATCGTCGGCGGCGCGAAGCGGACTGCCGTCTGGAACGATCTGAACCCGCAGGAACGGCTGGCCATCTTCGACCGCGGCGTTGACGTGCAGGATGCGGAGAAGCTCCAGACGATGTATCGAACCGGCGACGTGACCTACCCAGCACTCGAAGAGAAGGAGGCGCTCCGCTCGGTGATGGAGGAGTTCGCCCGCGCCATTCGCGCCGGTGACCGGCCTCTGACAGACGGCTACTCCGGCCTGCGCGTGCTGGCCACCCTGGAAGCCGCACAGCGGAGCATGGCGGCCGGCGGCGTCTTCGTGCCGCTGGACCTGGACAACCTGACCAGCGACGAGACGAAGGCTGAGACGCGATGAGTGGCAGCGGACCCGCGGTTCCCCTGGTTGACCTCGGCTGGCAGCACGGTCAGATCGCCGAGGAGGTGGACAGGGGCTTCGCGGAAGTCATCGCGAAGACGGCCTTCATCGGCGGCCCGCAGGTGGCCCAGTTCGAGCGCGAATTCGCGGCCTACAGCGGCGTACGGCACTGCGCGGGCGTGGCCAATGGCACCGACGCTCTCGAGCTGGCGCTGCGCGCGGCGGGTGTTGGCACCCGGCGATGAGTGCATCCTCCCGGCGAACACCTTTATTGCCACCGCCGAGGCGGTGGACCGGGCCGGCGCCACACCGGTTCTGGTGGACTGCGACCCTGGCACTTTCCTGATCGACTCCGACGCCGCGGTCGCGGCGATCGGCGAGCGAACCGCTGCGGTGCTCCCCGTGCATCTGTACGGCAGGCTCACGGACACCGCTGCCATCCGCAAAGCCGCTGAGTCGTATGGCGCCATCGTGCTCGAGGACGCCGCGCAGTCGCAGGGCGCGAGCCTCGACGGCTCGAAGGCCGGCACGCTCGGTGACATCGCGGCTACCAGCTTCTACCCGGGCAAGAACCTGGGCGCCTACGGCGACGCGGGGGCGGTGCTCACCGACTCCGACGAGCTGGCCGAGAAGGTGCGGCTGCTGCGCGCGCACGGTGAGCGGACCCGGTACCAGCACGAGGTCGTCGGCTACAACAGCCGGCTCGACACGCTGCAGGCGGTGGTGCTCTCGGCAAAGCTCAAGCGTCTCGATGAGTGGAACAGGATGCGCCAGCAGGCCGCCGCGCGCTATGAGGAGCTACTCGCCGACGCCGAAGGCGTCAGGACGCCGGAAGTCGCGGGCGCGGAGCACGTCTGGCACCTGTACGTGGTCCGGGTCGCGAACCGCGACGCCGTGCTGGAGAAGCTGCGGGCGGACGGGATTGGAGCCGCGATCCACTACCCGGTGCCGGTCCACCTCACCGCCGCATTCGCGCACCTCGGCTATGGCCCGGCTCGTTCCCGCAGGCCGAGCGGGCCGCCGCGGAGATCCTGACGCTGCCGATGTTCCCCGGCATCACCGAGGAACAGCAGGTTGCCGTCGCCGCCGCGCTGCGGCGACACGTAGCGTAGCGCTCCGCCGTTAGCTGCCGCCCCGGCTGGCCGTCTGGACCGAGCCTGCCGGGCTGCTCGGCGGCTGGCAGATGGTGATCTTGTACAGCTTCTGCGGCCCGTCAGCAGCGATCAGCCTGAATCCCGAGCCCGCGACCGGATCGGCCACGCCTGGATAGTTACTCAGCTTCTGGTTTTTGAGGTAGTCGTCCGGCGCGATGATCATGTAGCCAACGTCGTACCGGCGGACCAGGTCACAAGCTCTCTGGTCCTGGCCGATGTGCATGAGATTCAGCGCGAGGTAGACCATGTCGCGGTTGTCGGTGGCCTCGCTGATCTGGGGGAACAGCACGCGGATCCCGCTGAGGGCATAGAGGTACGCGGTACCGGAATACGGGCTGTCGGCGACCACGAGATGACGTAGGAACGATTCCCGCGACTTTCCTGAGGAACTGCAGCTTCGCCGGGCTGACGAAGATGGCAGAGCCGGAGCTGGAAAACTCCCCGCCGAGGTTTCCGGCGTTGCCCTGGATGCCGTGGACAGCGGTCAGCCCGGCGACTGCCGCCCCGACAACGAGGGAGAGCGCGACCGCAACCGCGGGCTGGGATATGTCGGCGGTTGGAACAACACCCGGCGCACCACTTCGGCGACGGCGAGCACGCCGCTGGTGGCGAGCGGGATCGCCACGATGGGCAAGATCGCCGCGAGGCGGTGCGAGTCGTTGTACCACGGGCCGGTGAACAGCCGGGTGATAGGCGAGCCGATGGCTGCCGAGCCGACGTAGAGGGCGACGATCACCAGTTCGGCGAAGACCAGCCAGCGCCGCTGCCGCCAGACAAAGCAGGCAATGGCTCCGATGACCATGAAGAGGGCCAGCAGCCACTCGGGAGCCATGTGATCGGTGCCGTTGCTGATGGCGCCGACGACCGCCTGGCGGGGCGATTGAATGAGCGGAAAGAACTGCGTCTCAACGCTGTGCAGCGGTCCAAGCCCCGAAGGAACAGACAAGCCGATGGCCGCGACGGCCACGATGGCGAGCAGGACCAGCGAGGTCGGCAGCGGGTGGCGTCTCCACTGGCCGAGCGACGTACGGTCCGACGGCCATGAGGAGCGGGAACAGGCAGATCAGGGCCACGCTGAGCGCGGAGTTCGGGTGGGCGATCGCGATCGCCCACGCCGCCGGCAGCCCCGAACAGCCACCGCCGCACCGGGCCGAAGCGTGTCCCCGTCGGAGACCCGGGTGATGGACAGGCCCAGCGCGACACCGGCGGGCGCCAGCGCCATGCCCAGGGCGTTGGGCCACAGCACCCCCCAGCCGGTGATGCATCCACGGGAACTCGCCGAACAGGCTGCTCAGCATGCCGGTGATCACGACGGCGGCGGCCGCCCGGCCGCCGGCGCCGCCGAACAGGTGCCGGGCCAGCAGCAGGCAGGCCAGCGGCCACACCAGCACCGCGACCACCAGGCAGGTAACCGTCGACGCGACCGGGATCGACGCCCCCGTCAGCTCGCCCAGCAGCGCCGCCATCGCATGCCAGGCATCCGGGTAGAACGTCCCGCCGCCGCCCGGCTGGCCCAGCGTCCCGATACCCAGCGGGGACGCCTTCCCCGTCTGCTCGATATACCGGACCGCGTTGTAGTGGAAGATCGCGTCCCAGGTCTCGCTGATCGCATCCGGGCGCCTGACCCCGGTGACGAAGGTCACGCCCCGATCACGCACCGCCGCGACCGCGCCGGCCACCACAGCCAGCGAGTACGAGCGCGGGTCAGCCGCCGGCCGCTCCACCCCGCGCGCCCGCAGCAGCAGCGACAGCCCCGCCGCCAGACCAGCCACGACGACCGTCCCGGCCGCCACCGGCCACACCCCGAACCGGAAACCGAGGAACCCGCCCAGCACCGCCACCGCCGCCACCACGGCAACGGTCATCAGCGGCGCCATCGCCCACGCGGTAATCCCCCGCAGCCCGCCCAGATACGTCACCAGCAAGCCGGGCACGAAGAACAGCCCGGCGCACACCAGCACGTCGGGAAAGGCGCTAACCCAGCTCACGTCGCCGCAACCTTCTCTAACAGGAGTTCGGCACCGAAGTGTACTTTGACCACCACAGCGCAGAACGCCAATACGATCAGCGGCCGGCCGCTGCCTCGACCGGCCCCGAGCTGCCCGGCTGGCAGATCGTGATCTGGTACAGCCTGAGCCGTCCGTCGGCCGCCATCAGCCGGAAGCCCGAGTCCGGCTTCGGATAGGTGACGCCCGTGCCGTAGAAACCGGGCAGCTGGTGCTTGTTCAGGTAGGCGTCCGGCACGACGATCATGTAGCCGACGCCGTACTGGCGGACCAGCGCGCACGCGCGCGGATCCTGCTTGAGGTGCACGAGATTCTGCGCCAGGTAGGCGACGTTGCGGTTGTTGCCGGCCACGCCTGCGTAGGGAAACAGCACCCGAGTCCCTGAGAGCGAGTACAGGTACGCGCTACCGGCAAACGGGTCGTCCGCCACCAGGGCCGTAGCCGGAACGAGGCGGGCGGCTGTCTTCAGGAACTGGAGCTTCGCCGGGCTCACGAAGGTGTCGGCGCCGGAGCTAGAGAACTCCCTGCCGACGGCATGGACATTGTTGGGAACGCTCTGGACGGCCGTCGCTCCGGCTACGACGACCCCGACAGCGACCGGAAGGGCAACCGCCAGGGCAGGGCGCGCGGCGTCCGAAGCCCGGGCTGCGCACGGTGTACAGCCACGCCCCGGCGGCGAGCACGCCCGTGGTGATGAGCGGGATCGCCACGATCGGCAAGGTCGCGGCGAAGCGGTACGAGTCGTTGTACCAGGGCCCGGTGAAGGGCCGGGTGATCGGCGAGCCGATAGCTGACCGAGCCGACGTAGAGGGCGGCAATCACCAGTTCGGCGAAGACAAGCCAGCGCCGCTGCCGCCAGACAAAGCAGGCGACCACGCCGATGACGAGGAATGCAGCCAGCACCCACTCGGCGGCGACCACGCCATCCGTTGAGTTGTTGAAGGCGCTGAGTACCGCCTGCCGGGGGGTTTGCCAGAGCGGCCAGTGCTGGTTGTCCGTCATATGCAGCGGTCCACGCGTGGAAGCGATAGGCAAATCCAATGGCGACCAGGACCAGGCCGCCAAGCAGGGTCACCGTGGTCGGCCAGGGTGTGACGGCTCCACTGCCGGGCCACGTACGGTGCGATGCCCACGAGGAGCGGGAACAGGCAGATGACGGCCACGCTGAGCGCGGAATTCGGGTGGGCGATCGCGATCGCCCACGCCCCGGCGGCGCCGAACAGCCACCGCCGCACCGGGCCGAAGGTGTCCCCGTCAGAGACCCGGGTGATCGACAGGCCTACCGCGACACCGGCGGGCGCCAGCGCCAGGCCCAGGGCGTTCGGCCACAGCACCCCCCATGTGCCGATCAGCACCCACGGGAACGCGCCGAACAGGCTGCTCAGCATCCCGGTGACCACGACGGCGGCGGCCGCCCGGCCGCCGGAGGCACCGAACAGGTGCCGGGCCAGCAGCAGGCAGGCCAGCGGCCACACCAGCACGGCGACCACCAGGCAGGTCACCGTCGACGCAACCGGGATCGACGCCCCCGTCAGCTCGCCCAGCAGCGCCGCCATCGCATGCCAGGCATCGGGGTAGAACGTCCCGCCGCCGCCCGGCTGACCCAGTGTCCCGATACCCAGCGGGGAGGCCTTCCCGGTCTGCTCGATATACCGCACCGCGTTGTAGTGGAAGATCGCGTCATACGACTCGCTGATCGCGTCCGGGTGCCTGACCCCGGTGACGAACGTCACGGTCCCGATCACGGCCGCCGCCACCGCGCCGGCCACCACAGCCAGCGAATACGGCCGCGGATCAGCCGCCGGCCGCTCCACCCCGCGCGCCCGCAGCAGCAGCGACAACC
Source organism: uncultured Actinomycetota bacterium (assembly GCA_963718765.1). Classification (GTDB taxonomy): domain Bacteria; phylum Actinomycetota; class Actinomycetes; order Streptosporangiales; family Streptosporangiaceae; genus JAJYUU01. The sequence goes on along the minus strand of CAVQZV010000004.1, from coordinate 365,706 downwards.
CCGCCGCCAGCCCGGCCATCACCACGACCCCGGCCGCCACCGGCCACACCCCGAACCGGAAACCGGCCAGCCCGCCCAGCACCGCCACCGCCGCAACCACGGCAACGGTCATCAGCGGGGCCATCGCCCACGCCGTTATCCCCCGCAGCCCGCCCAGATACGTCACCAGCAAGCCGGGCACGAAAAACAGCCCGGCGCACACCAGCACATCGGGAAAGGCGCTAACCCAGCTCACGTCGCCGCAACCTTCTCTAACAGGAGTTCGGCACCGAAGTGTACTTTGACCACCACAGCGCAGAACGCCAATACGATCAGCGGCCGGCCGCTTCCACCGACCCTGCCGGGGGACCCCCCGGCTGGCAGATCGTGATCTTGTACAGCCGAAGTTGTCCGCGGTCGGCCGACGCTATCAGCCGGAATCCGGAATTCGCGCCGGGATAGGCGACGCCCGCGTAGTAGCTGCGCTTCACCACCTGCCACTTCTTCAGGTAGTCGTCGGGCGCCACCAGCAGATATCTGACGTCGTACTGGCGGACCAGCGAGCACGCCCGCGCGTCACGGCCGATCCGGACGAGGTTGTGCGCCAGGTAGGTCACGTCCGGGTCGGGGCTCTGACCCATCTGGGGAAACATGACCTGGGTCCCGCTTAGCGCGAACAGGTAGGCGGTGCCGTCAAAGGGGTTGTCGGCGACCAGCGCTGAGGCCGGGACCAGGCGCGTTACGGCCTGCATGAACTGCAGCTTTGAGCTGCTGACCAGCATCTCGTTGCCCGAGCTGTTGAACTGCGATGCGACGGTGTGGACGTTGCGCGGGACGCTCTGGACCGCCGTCGCTCCCGCGACTATGGCTCCGACCGCGACGGGAACCGCGAGCGCCAGGGCTGGCCGCGCGGCGACGCTAGCGCGCAACGGCACGCGACTTAGCCATTCCCCGACAGCTAGCACGCCCATCGTCGCGAGCGGGATCACCACGATTGGCAAGGTCGCCGCGATGCGGTACGAATCGTCGTACCACAGGCCGGTGAAGAGCCTGGCGGTTGGCGTGCCAATGGCCGCCGACCCGACATACAGCAAGACGATCACCAGCTCGGCGCACACGAGCCAGCGCCGCCGCCGCCAGGCAAAGCAGGCGACCACGCCGATGATCGAGAAAGTTGCCAGCAGCAACTCCGGCGCCTGGCCGTTGGTCGCGTTGCTGACGGCGCTCACGACTGCATGGGCCGGGGTCTCAGTAGTTGGCCAGGCCACCGCCTGTACGGCGCGTATGAGTGCCAGCTTTGACGCGATGAATACGCCGATGCCGACGACGCCCAGGATGGCCAGCAGACCCAGGGTGGTGCCCAGGCGATGGCGATGGTACTGGCTGGTCAGGTACCGTCCGATCTTCATGAGCAGCGGGAACACGCAGATGAGCGCCACGCTGAAGGCGGAGTTGGGATGCGAGATCACGATCGCCCACGCTCCGGCCACGCCGAAGAACCAGCGCCGTGCCGGACCGAAGGAGTCGCCGTCAGAGACCCGGATGATGGACATCCCCAGCGCGACACCGGCGGGCGCCAGCGCCAGGCCCAGGGCGTTGGGCCACAGGATGCCGTAGCCGCCGGTCAGCATCCATGGGAACGCGCCAACCAGGCTGCTCGCCATGCCGGTGATCACGGTGCCAGCAGCCGCCCGGCCGCCGGAGGCCCCGAACAGGTGCCGGGCGAGCAGCAGGCAGCTCAGCGGCCACACCAGTACCGCAATCACCAGGCAGGTCACCACGGCCGCGACCGGTACCGACGCCCCCGTCAGCTCGGCCAGCAGCGCGGCCATCGCATGCCAGGCATCGGGGTAGAAGGCCGTCTTCCCGCCCGGCTGCCCTAGCGTCCCGATCGTGAGCGGCGACGCCTTCCCCGTCTGCTCGATGTACCGGACCGCGTTGTAGTGGAAGACGGAGTCCCAGGTCTGATTGATCGCATCCGGATGCCTGATACCGGCGATGAAGGTCACGACACCGACCAGTACCGCCACGCCGGCGCCGATCACGACTGCCAGCGAATACGACCGCGGATCGCGGGCCGGCCGCTCCACCCCGCGCGCCCGCGAGCAACATCGACAGCCCAGCCGCCAGCCCGGCCATGACGACCGTCCCGATCGCCACCGGCCACACCCCGAACCGGAAACCGAACCATCCCCCGGCCACCGCCACCGCCGCGACCGTCGCGACCGTGACCAGCGGCGCGCTGGCCCACGCGGTAATCCCCCGCAGCCCGCCCAGATACGTCGCCAGCAAGCCAGGCGCAACGAACAGGCCGATGCCGACAAGAACATCGGGAACGACACTCAGCCAGGTCACGTCAGCGCAACCTTCTATGGGGGGTCTATCGCGACCGAAGTGTACTGGGACGCCAGCGGACACAGGGCCTGATAGTTCCGCGCCCGAGCCTGGCCAGGGCCACCTTCCGCGGGACGGACGATCTCTTGGCTCGGGTCGGACCCATCCACCAGAATCAGTGAGCGGTGCTCGCGCCGTCGAGCGCCTCGGTGCAGCGCCGAGAGAGGTGGCGGGTTGACGACTCACGCTCCGGCCGAGGAGTACCTGGACCTCGCCGACGGCCGCGTTCGCCTGTTCCGGGCCGGTCGTGGCGAGCCCGTGCTCTTCCTCCACGCCGCCGGCGGCGGGGGATGGCTTGATTATCACCAGCGGCTCGCAGCCAGCTTCGAGGTGATCGCGCCCGACCATCCGGGCTTCGGGGGGTCCGACGACTTTCCCGACGTGGAAGCGATGGACGACCTCGTCTTCCACTATCTCGACGTCATGGACGCGCTCGGCCTGGACCGCCCGCACGTCCTCGGGGCGTCGTTTGGCGGCTGGATCGCGGCCGAGCTCGCCGTGGCCGCGCCGCACCGCATCGGCTCCCTCGTCCTGCTGAGCCCGGCCGGGCTCAGGCTGCCCGACCACCCCGTGCCGGACATCTTCCTGATGCCGCCGGATCAGCTCGTCGCCACTCTGTTCCAGCACCCGCCGCCGGCGCCCGCGCAGCCCCTCACCCCGGACATCGACGCCATCCTCGCGGCGTACCGAGACCAGGCAGCGCTCGCGCGGTTCTGCTGGTCGCCATACCTGTGCGATCCCAAGCTGGAGCGCAGGCTGCACCGGATCACGGCGGCCACGCTCGTCGTCGCGCCCTCGCAGGACCGCCTCATCCCCGTCGCCCACGCCCGGCGATACGCCGAGCGGATCCCGGCAGCCCGCCTGAGGGAGATCGACGACTGCGGGCACGCGATGTACTTCGAGCGTCCGGCGGAGTTCGCAGAGCTCACTCTCGCGTTCCTGGGCGAGCACAGCCTGAACGGAGTGAGCCGGTGAGGTTCAGTTTCTTCCACCTGATGCCCTACCCCCACCTTCCGGACAACTTCGACGACTACCCGTCGTCGTCGCTCACGTTCCCGAACAAGTACTTCGACCCCAAGCTCGGCAACCAGCTCTACCACCGCTACCTCGACGAGCTCGAGTACGCCGAGCAGGTCGGCTTCGACGGCCTCGCGGTCAACGAGCACCATCAGAGCGCCTACGGCCTGATGCCCTCGCCCAACCTCATGGCCGCGGCGCTCGCCCGGCGGACTGAGCGCGCGCGGATCATGGTGCTCGGGAACGCCATCGGCATTCGCGGAAACCCGCTGCGCGTCGCGGAGGAGATCGCGATGCTCGATCACCTCAGCAACGGCCGGGTGGACTCCGGGTTCGTGCGGGGCATCGGCTGGGAGTACTTCGCCCACAGCATCAGCCCCACCAAGTCCCGGTCCCGTTTCAACGAGGCCCACGACCTGATCATCAAGGCCTGGACCTCCGACGAGCTCTTCCAGTGGATTGGCCCCAACTACGAGTACCGGTACGTGAACCTCTGGCCGCGGCCGCTGCAGCAGCCCCACCCGCCGGTGTACATCCCGGGCGCAGGCAGTACCGAGACGATGCGGTTCTGCGCGGAACACCGCTACACCTACATGTCGGTGTACGCGCCGACGCGTGTCGTCCGCCGCTGGTTCGACGGCTATCGCCAGGCGGCGGCCGACCTCGGCTACGTGCCCGATCCGGAGAAGATCGCCCTGTCGGTCCCGATCTACGTCGCCGAGACCGACGAGCAGGCGCACGCCGAAGCCCGGCCGGCCGTGGAGTGGCTCTTTTATAAGGGGCTCAAGCAGCCGATGGAGATTATCAACCCGCCGGGGTACACGTCCGAGGGCTCGCTGCGCGGCCTGCTGATGACCGACCGGAAGCCGTTCTCCGCGCTGACCTACTCCGATCTGCTGGCCGACGGGTACGCGGTCGTCGGCAGCCCCGCCACCGTAGCGGCCCGGCTGCGCGAGATGTACGACGAGCTCGGTGGCTACGGACAGCTCATCGGCCTGTTCGCGATCGGTCCCAGCACACACGAGCAGACCACCCGGAGCACGGAATTGTTCGCATCCGACGTGATGCCCGTGTTGCGCCCGCTTGGCGTAGCGGCGGACGCATGACAGACCGGAACGGACTGCTCGCCGCCATCCGCAGCCACCGCGCGGAGTTCGAGGCTGCCGGAGACCAGGCAGAAGAGCTTCGGACCCTGCCGGGCGACGCCGTCGAGACGCTCCGCGCCATGGGCGCCTTCTGGCTCAAGACCCCGGCCGACCTGGGCGGGACGCCGCTGGGCCCGGTCGACTTCTGCGACGTGATCGAGGAACTGGCTTACGCGGACTCCTCGACCGCCTGGGCGGCGATGATCGGGGCCGGCTGCGGCGGCCTGGCCGGCGGCTGGCTGCCTGAGGCGGGCGCGCGCCGGGTATTCGCGCCCGGCAGCCCGCTGCCGGTGGTCGCCGGGCAGCTGCAGCCGCGGGGCACCGGGCGGCCCGTCGAGGGCGGTTACGTGGTCAGCGGGCGGTGGAGTTTCGCCAGCGGCATCATGCACGCCAGCTGGCTGATCGGTGCCTTCCACCCGGAACCCGGCGCCGACACCGCCGCCGGGGGCAGCGCGCGGATCGTGGTCTTCGTTCTGCCCAAGGACCAGGCTGAGGTCATCGACAACTGGCGGGTAGCCGGGCTGGTCGGCACGGGCAGCATGGACTTCCGGGTGGACGAGCAGTTTGTCCCGGACGAGATGACCTACGACCTCGGTGCCGCGGCCGTGCGCGGCGGCGACCTGTTCCGGCTGGGGATGCCCGCGTTCGTGTCGAACGAGGTGCCCCCGCTGTGCGTGGGCATGGCCCGTAGGGCGCTCGACGACATCACGGCGCTAGCCGGCACGACTGCACGCTGGTCCGGCGGCCCGGCGCTCAGCGACCGTGCCGTCTTTCTCAAGGAGCTGGGCCGCGCCGAGGTAAGGATCCGGGCGGCCAGGCTCGCGCACCGCGAGGCCGTGCAGGTTGCCTGGGCGACCGCTCAGGAGGGGAACGTGCCGGATGACGCCCAGCAGCTCGCACTGACCACTGCCTCGGTGTACACGGTCGAAACCTGCGCCGACGTCATCTGCGACCTGTTCCGATACGGCGGCGGCCGGGTGCTGTCACTGTCCAGTCCGATGCAGCGGCACCTGCGCAACGCGCTCGCCGCCCGCCAGCACATCGCGGTCTCCGAGGAGTTCTACGAGGCGGCGGGCCGACTGCGGATCGCGTCCGTGTCCGACGCTCAGGGTCACCGCTAGATTTGAGGCGTGGCTGAGCCCGTTGATCTGGTGCTGTTCGATCTCGGTGGCGTGCTGATCGAGGTATCCGGCGTGCGCGCCATGCTGGACCTCACCGGAATCGAGAACGAAGAGGACCTGTGGCGGCGCTGGCTGACGTGCCGCTGGGTTCGGCGCTTCGAGAGCGGCGGCTGCTCGGAGACGGAGTTCGCCGCCGGGGTGGTTGCTGACTGGCAACTCCAGCTCAGTCCGGCTGCGTTCCTCGACGCCTTTTCGGGCTGGGCGACCGGGCCACTACCCGGGGCCGCCGAGCTGGTTGCCCAGACCCGGGCGAGCGTTCCCACGGGCTGCTTCAGCAACACCAATACGCTGCACTGGCACGACCAAATCGCCGCATGGCCGCTGGCGAGCCTGTTTGACCACCGGTTCCTGTCCTTCGAGCTGGGCCTGCTCAAACCCGATACCGAAGCCTTCGCGCAGGTCGCAGGCATGCTGGAGGTAAAGGCCGAGCGGATGCTGTTCCTCGACGACAACGCGATGAACGTCGCCGGTGCCGCGGCGGCAGGTTTTCAGGCCGTCCGCGCCGCCGGGGTCGCCGACGCCCGTCGGTGCCTCGCCGAGGCCGGTGTGCTCGGCCCGATCACCTAGCTCCGGGTCGTCGCTTCTTCGCTCCGGCCACCCCGGCCCGCAGGGGGTGCCTCCTGCGGGCCGGGGCTGGCTACCGGTTAGCTTTCAGCCCAGGACCCGAACGGCCCGCCCACACTGGACTGGCTGATCCAGGAGATCCCGCCGGTGGAGTCGCTGGCGAAGACCGCGATCAGGCCTGTGGTGGTGAACACCGCGGCCGGCTCGCTGATCAGGTTGCTCGCCGTGCCGACCTGGCTCCAGGAGCCGAATGCGCCGGCCGCTGTCGACTGGCTGACCGAAAGGACCGTGCCGGCCGATGTGGTGCCAAACAGGCTGACGATTCCCGACGAGCTCTGCACGACGGACGGCCGGCCGGTGAAGCCCTGGCTGCCACCGATGGCCGCCCAGGTGCCGAACGCGCCGCCCTTCGTTGCCTGGCTGATCCCCTCGATCGCGCCGCTGGAGTCGGCGGCGAACAGCGCGATCCCTCCGGTCGCACTCTGCTGCACCACCGCCGGGTCGCTGGCCATGGTAGCCGTGCCAATCTGGCTCCAGGCCCCGAACGAGCCCTGGACCACCGACTGGCTGGTGCCATCGATCGCCCCAGTGCTGGTGCGAGCGTAGATCGCGATGAGACCCGCCGACGTCTGCAGCACGGCCGGGCGCCCGGAGAACCCGAGGTTGCCCGACAGCGACTGCCAGCTCCCGAACGCACCGTTGACCCTATTCTGGGAGATCCCCTCGATGGCACCACCCGTGGTGGGGCCGTACAAGGCGATCAGCCCGGCGCTGGTCAGCATTGCCGTCGGGCCGTTGGCCAGGTTGCTGGCGGTGCCGATCTTGATCCACGACAGATCCTCGCCGCCGGGCGACCCCTCGCTCGCGCCCATGATCGCACCGGCCGTGGTCCGGGCATAGATCCCGATAATCCCGGACTTCGTCTGGATGACGCCCGGCGTGCCGGTGAAGTTACCGGTCGTGGACAGCGGCAGCCAGCCACTGAACGCCCCGCCCGGGGTTAGCTGCACATCTCCATACACGTTGCCGTCGGCGCGAACCGCGTACAGCGAGAGTTCCCCATTGGAGGCGGACAGCACCGCCGTCGGCGACGTCGTCGACTTGGGCACGGTCGTGGTCACTTGACCGGAGGTAAAGATGGGGTCGACGGCGTAGTTACTGGCCTCGTAGGTCTGTGTCGGGAAGCTAGCCCCGCCGACAAAGTAGACGCCATTGCCCTGCCCAGGGGTCCACAGGTTATCGCCCAGCGCAGTCAGCGGAGGCTTGCTGAGCGGGCTGGCGAGCTTGTCGAGCTCGTCGGCGTAGTGGCCCTGCGGATCGTAGTAGGACGCCACGTAGACCGTGTTCGCCGCGATCGGCACCGGGGAAGCGAATTTCAGGGTCTGCCAGCCGCTCGCGGTTTCGCTCTTGAAGGTGCCGCTGGCCAGCAGCGTGCCGGAGGCCGACCAGAGCGAGCCGGTGTGCGTGCCGCCGTTGCCGGTGCCCTTGTAGAAGCGGACTCCCGTCACAGAGCCGGTCTCACTCGACTCGAACCGCACGCCGAGCTCATACGTCGTCGGATCGGTCGTGGCGGTCGTTGTCGGCACGTAGTTCGTGGCAAACAAGCCGCACGGGCAGCTGACCGTCACCGTGACGCCTGGCCCCGGGGGTCTCGGCGTTGGCATCGTCATCGGTCGCCCGCGACAGGATGGTGACCTGCCCATCCCCGCCAGCAGCCCAGGTGTAGCTCCACGTGACGCTCGTCGCGTCCGCGGACATGGTGGTGACCGGGTGCCACGTCGATCCGCCGTCGGTCGACACCTCGACGCCGGCGACCACGCCGCCGCCGGAGTCGGTCGCCGTGCCGCTGACCGTCACGGTGGCGCCGTTCGCGATAGACGCCCCTGCTGCCGGTGACGTGATGGTCGATGTCGGCGGCGAGTAGCTCGGAGTCACTCCGGCAACCAAGTTGCTCTGCAGCGTCGTCGGCTGGACGTTCATCATCGCGAGCAGGTTCACCGTCGCCTGCTGCATGTTCTTATCCGCAGCGGCGTCATTACCGTCGTGATCCCCCGCGAACAATCCCCACGACCACTGCACGGTCCCGGCGTCGAAGACGAGAGCGCCACTCTTGGCTCGATACAGAGTCAGGCTGTTGCATTCATTAGCGACCCCGATCTGCTCGTCCTGGGTCAGCAGCGCCTGCGACACGCCGGTCTCGCAGGTCTTCGTCATGTCGATCTCGCCAGCCGGCCGGAGGCCGTTATCGACGTCGGAGTCCCATTCGTAGCCGAGTGTCTCGGTCGGCATCGTGTAGGTCTTGCCGGACGCGAGGCTTGCGACTGCCGTATTTCGCCAGAGCAGGTCCTTGGAGAACTGAGAAGACGCCGTATCGGCATACGAACAGCAGTTCACCGTCCACAGCTGACCGGTCAGCGCATTCTCCGGCTGATCACTGTCGTCGCCAGAAGCCACAAACCGCGGATCACGCCAGCTACCTGTCCACGTCGGCGGGTCGGCTGGATCGGTCTGCTTACTGTCGAGGCTCTCCTTGTACGTAATGAGCGTGCGATACGCCTCGTTCCCGTACTGGCTGTTCGCCCACCGCGTCTTCCACCACATCAGGTTCCCCGAGAAGTACGCGAGGTCAACTCCTGCGTCCCTGGCGGCCGTCATGGCGGCGCGATCTCCAGCATCGATGTACTCGGTGTGCCCGGCCGTCATGAAGATCTTGTGCTGCTCGAGGAGCGCAGCTCCGCCGGAACCTGAATAGTCGTGCTGGCTCACGTAGGTGACGTCGTAGCCGTTTTCCTCCATCCACTCGATCATCGGGAACTCGGCGTAGAACACGTAGTCCTCTTGCGAGTCAGCTCGATCCCCGAACGGCCGGTTGTAACTCACCTGCGTTGCCCTGCCAGGGTCGAGCGCGCTGCAGCACCAGGGACTGCCCGTCGAGGTCCCTACGTAGAGGCTGTAGCCTCCCCAGTCGTTGTATGCCTGCCAGGTCTCATCCGACGTCGAGTAGATGATGTCCGAGGTGCTGGCGTTATTGGTGACCACAAAGGGGACCAGAGCAGCGTCGCTGCTGCTGTAAATGCGCAGGAAGTAGACACCTGAGACCGCGGTGGCGGGAATCGCCCAGGTCGCTGAGACTCCCCAGTTTCCGCAGTCCACCAAGCCGATCGACGCGTTCGTGTTGCACGACGGCTGCGATTCGGACACCGAGACGTTCGGCGTAAGGCTGGTGACGAGCCGAGCCCCGTCGCCCTGGTAGTACCCCATTCGATAGACGTCGATCTTGTAAGTAGCAGCCGCCTCTATCTTGAAGCTGATCGACTGGCCAACATTGGCGCTCAATGGGTCAGCGAAACCCGCAATGGTGGTAGCCCCGGTGGCGCTGACATCCCACGTTGTCTGCGGAGTTCCCTTGAGCTGGTTCTCGCACACGATCGGCGTTGGCGCACCCGGAGGAGGAGCCGGACGGCGACGGTGACGCGGACGGTGACGAGGACGGCGCCGGCGACGCAGACGCCGACGGGGACGCCGACCCAGAATCTGACGCAGACGGGGTTGGGTCCGCGGCCACGGCCGTGCTAGCCGACACTGCCTTCTGCTGCCCGGCGGCCGACGCCGCCGACGCAACAACCGGCGTGACGACCAGTGCGGCGCCAACCAGTCCCGCGACGGTGACGGCCATCGGTGCGTGTCGTGCTCATCGCGCTCACGCGTGCTGCCATGCGGCCGAGTACCTTGCCGGCTGCGCTGGAGCAATACCTACTACTCACGACCCTCTCCCCCGCGTTGGTGAGTGGAGTCAGCTCAGCCGGCGTCGAGGCGCGACTCAGCGTCCGATGGTTATCCTGAGTGCTTGACGCGCAGCGAGCCAGTTCAGTTGGCAGTCAGCAAGTAACCTTTTGGAAACTTTTGCTGAGCTCCCGTTTGCGGGCGCTCGTCCCGGCTGGTGCCCAACGGGAGCTGCGCCAGGCGGGCAGCCTCAGGACGCGCGCGGAGTTGCCGCGACGATGACGATTGTGATGGCAGCCAGGCTCTTGATACCGCTGCTCAGCTCGGTCTGCGCGAGTTGCAGCACGGTGGGGTTCGTCGTGGTGCGCACATACTCATCACCATCCGGCTGCTCTGAAATAGCCGAACGACAATCCGAAGCCGCCTTAGCCAGCGCGGAGAGAGCGGAGGTGTACTGACTCTGCATCGACGCGTCCGGAATCGGCGCGAGGTTACCCGCAGCGTCGATCGAGGTTGCCAGGTTGCCGCACGCCGACTTCATGGTGACGTAGCTCTTCTTGCCGCTGGATTGCAGCGCAGTGCCGACCTCAGTCGTTATCTGAGAAAGCGCCCGCCCGGCCGACCCGGTGTTCCATGACCGAAGCGCGGCTGCAAGCGGCGCAGGCACATGGATAGCCGCAGCCTGCTGCTCCGGAGTCGGAGGAATCGGCGTGGTTGTGACGGGGCCTGGTTTCGCGCCCGCGGTGCCAGATGACCCAGCCGCGGCCGCGGCATGAGAGCCAGCACTCCCCTTGATCAGGCCGACCTTGCCGGGGAGATACGGCGCAGCAATCGCGACGGCGGCCACCACGGCGAGCACTGCGGCCACCACTCGGAGCTCCGGATCGCTCCATCGCGCGAATTGAACGCTACGCCGATGACTGCGCGGGTGCCCATCGTGCGTTGCGGAAGGAGCGCGCTCCTCGGGCGGCTCAGAGGTCTCTCCAGAGTCGATCATGGCGTCCCCACTTGTTGTTACGGCACCTTGTAGACGCATGACTGGATATGCCGGAGTACACAGTCAGCCCCGATTGACCCCGCGGCGAGCAGCAAGCCTAGCGCGCGCGGACCTGTGCTACTGCCGTCCACATCGCTCAGAGATTTGGCGGTCGGGGACGGCCTGCAGGCCACTGTCCCGCGCGCGGATCACGCGTCTTCGGGAAATGGAACTTCGCGTGCGGTGAGCGACCCGCCTGACCTGCCGTCAAGCGCGGTGAATGCACGGGTTCGCAGCGTCCGTTCCGGCAGGATCAGCGCGAGCACGAACGCGACCGCGACGAGCGGCACCAGGTAGACGTAGATCGGCGGCAGGGCCTCCGCGAAGGCGGTCTTGATCGCGAGCTGGAACGGCTCGGGCAGCCGGCCGAGGGCCTGCGGGGTCACCGACGTGATGGCCGTAGCGGCGTGCGAGGCTGCCGCTGGCGGCAGGGCCTGGGCGAGCCGTTCCTGCAGCCGGTGAATGAACAGCGCGCCGATCAGCGCCACGCCGACGCTGCTGCCGACCTGCCGGGCCAGGTTCACCGCCCCGGTGGCCGCGCCGAGGTCGGCGTAGGACGCGCTGTTCTGCGCGACGAGCACCATGACCTGCATGATCAGGCCGATGCCGAGGCCGAGCACGATCATGTAGAGGCTGGACGTCAGGTGGCTCGTGTGCAGGCCCAGCCGGGACAGCAGGAACACCCCGACGGTGGCCAGCGCGGCACCCGCGATCGGGTACGGCCGGTACCGGCCGGTCGTGGCGATCCGGCGGCCCGATGAGATGACGGTGGTCAGCAGGCCTGCGATGAGCGGCAGGAGTAGCAGCCCGGACTCCGTCGGGCTGACGCCCGTGACGATCTGGAGGTAAGTCGGCAGGTAGCTGATCGCGCCGAACATCGCCACCCCCAGCACCAGCGAGATCGCGCACGCGATCCAGAACGCCTCGTCGCCGAACAGCCGCAACGGGATCACCGGATCGGCCGCCCGCCGCGCGGAGATCAGCCAGCCGGCGGTGAGCCCGACAGTGGCGACCGACAGCCCGATGATGACCGATGAGTCCCACGCATACGTGGTGCCACCCCAGCTCGTGACCAGCACCAGGCCAATGGTTGCCGCGCCCAGCAGGGCGATGCCCGCGTAGTCGATGGGCGGGCGGCTGGCTGGCCGCGGCAGCCGCAGCCCGACCGAGGTCACCGCGAGCGCCACCACGCCGACGGGCAGGTTGATGTAGAAGATCCACCGCCAGCTCAGGTCGTCCACGAAGAACCCGCCCAGCAGCGGGCCGATGATCGACGCGAGCCCGAACATGGCGCCGATGAGGCCCTGGTACTTACCCCGCTCACGCGGGCTGACCACGTCGCCGATGATCGCCTGGGCGCCGATCATCAGCCCGCCAGCACCGACACCCTGCAGCGCGCGGAAGGCGATCAGCTCGGCCATCGTCTGCGATAGCCCGGCTGCCGCCGACCCCGCGAGGAACACCACGATCGCGAACTGGAACACGGCCTTGCGGCCGAACACGTCCCCGGCCTTGCCGTAGGCGGGCAGGACGACCGCGACCGCGAGAAGGTACGCAGTGACTACCCAGCCGATGTGGTTGAGCCCGTGCAGGTCCCCGGTAATCGTCGGCAGCGCCGTGGCCACGATCGTCTGGTCGAGCGCCGCCAGCAGCATGCCTAGCATGAGCCCGGTGAACACCAGGACGAGGCTCCGCCGGTCCAGGCCCGAGGTTCCCGAAGCGTCGCTCGTGGCCATGCCACCTCCCCCGGTCGGGTCCGGCTCAGGGGAATAGAGAAGTCTTCCTTCTCTATCCGGCTCCACCCTAGACGGACCTGCCGGATTAGCGGCAGCCCGCCGGATGAGCGGCCGCGCCCGGGTGTAGCCTCAGCTTCATACCCCTATGGGTATTGCGCATAAGGCCAGTCGAGGGGGAGGCGGCCATGGCAGGGGTGACTGCTCCGCTGCAGCTAGCGGCGGATGAGCTCGCGACTTCCTCGCTGATCGAGCGGATCCGGCGCGGGATCATCGGCGAGGGTGAGCTGATGGAGGGCCCGTTCGGACCTCGCCGCGTCACTTATGCCGACTACACGGCCTCTGGCCGGGCGCTCGATTTCCTCGAGGACTTCATCCGCGACGCGGTTCTGCCGCTGTATGCGAATACGCACACCGAAAGCTCCGGCACCGGCCTGCAGACCGGGCGGCTGCGGGAGAGCGCCCGGCAGCTGATCCACGGTGCGGTCGGCGGCACGGACGAGGACCTTGTCGTCTTCTGCGGCTCAGGTGCCACGGCCGCAGTGAACAAGCTGATCGGGATGCTGGAACTGCGCATCCCGGCCGGGCTCGACAAGCGGTACCGGCTGACTCCGGGGATCCCCGCCGGGCAGCGTCCGGTGGTGTTCCTCGGCCCCTACGAGCACCACTCCAACGAGCTGCCGTGGCGCGAGTCCATCGCGGACGTCGTGGTCATCGGCCAGGACGCCGACGGCCACATCGACGTCACCGATCTGGCACAGCAGCTCGACCGGTACGCCGGCCGGCCGCTGCTCATCGGCAGCTTCTCCGCCGCGTCCAACGTCACGGGCATCCTGACCGACACTGATGCGATCGCGGGCCTACTGCATTCCCGCGGGGCGCTGTCATTCTGGGACTACGCCGCGGCGGGACCCTACCTCCCCGTGCGCATGCGGGCCTCGGTACCCGGCGGCCGCGACTACAAGGACGCTGTGTTCCTGTCACCGCACAAGTTCCCCGGCGGGCCGCAGACCCCCGGCGTGCTGGTCGTCCGGCGCGACCTGGTCCGCAATACCGTCCCTACCATCCCCGGCGGTGGCACCGTGGCGTTCGTCGACCCGGTCGGCCACCGCTACCTCGATGACCCGGTGGCTCGCGAGGAAGGGGGCACCCCCGCGATCGTCGAGTCGATCCGCGCTGGGCTGGTATTCGGGCTCAAGCAAGCCGTCGGCACTGACCTCATCGCCGCCCGCGAGGAGCAGCTGTGGCGGCACGTGCTGGGCCGCTGGGGCGCCAATCCCGGCATCGTCGTCCTGGGCAACCCCCGCGCGTCCCGCTTGTCGATCGTGTCGTTCCAGATCAGGCACGGATCGCAGTTCCTGCATCACAACTTCGTCGTCGCGGTGCTGAACGACCTGTTCGGCATCCAGGCACGCGGAGGGTGCTCGTGCGCCGGCCCGTACGGGCACCGGCTCCTGGCGATCGGCGACGCCCACTCGCACGCGCTGCGCGAGGAGATCGGCCAGGGCTGCGACGGAATCAAGCCGGGCTGGGCGAGGGTCAACCTCAACTACTTCATCTCTGCCGAGCAGGCCGACTATATCGCGGCGGCGGTGGAGCTGATCGCCGCCGACGGCTACCGGCTGCTCCCGCAGTACCGGTTCGACCCGCACACCGCGCTGTGGCGGCACGCCGCCGTCCCGCCCCGCGCACCGCTGTCACTCGCTGACGTGGCGTACGGACGGGACGGCGACCTGACGTACCCGCGTCTGCACGGCCGCGTCGGCGAGGAAGTCTTCCCCGGCTACCTGAGCGAGGCCCGCGCCATCTTCGACGGGCTACCCGGAAAGCTCGACGACGGGCCTACGGGCCTGTCCCCCGATTTCGAGGCGCTGCGCTGGTTCCCGCTGCCGCCAGGCTGCCTCGGCATCGGAAGCTATCACCCATCCGGCTAATACCCCCATGCGTATTATGTGAACACATATAACGGCCTGCCGGGAGCGCGCATGGACATGACTGACGAGACGATGAGCAGCGTGGTCAAGCGGCTGCGGCGCGCGCAGGGGCAGATCGGCGGGGTCATCAGGATGATCGAGGAGGGCCGTGACTGCGCGGACGTGGTGACGCAGCTCGCCGCGGCGTCCCGGGCGCTGGACCGCGCCGGGTTCAAGATCATCTCCACCGGCCTGCAGCAGTGCGCGCTCGACGGCGAGGGCACGGGCCAAGCCGAGCGCGCGCAGCTGGAGCGGCTGTTCCTGGCCCTTGCCTGAGGGAAAGACCCAGACATGCAGAAACTCTCCCTCGAGGCCCAGGCTCGCGAGCTGCTGGCGCAGGCTGCCAGCTCTCCGGGCGGCCGGACGGCCCAGACAGTCGTGGGCGGCCATGAGCGCGTGTTGCGCCAGACGGTCATCGCGATGATCGCCGGCGCGGAGCTATCTGAGCACGCCAGTCCCGGCGAGGCCAGTGTGTACGTGCTCCGCGGCCGGGTCCGGCTCACGGCCGGAGGCGATGCATGGGAAGGGCGCGACGGCGACCTGCTCGTCGTTCCTGATGCGCCGCACAGCCTGGTCGCCATCGCGGACTCCGCGGTCCTGCTGTCCGTGGCCAAACGCAGGTAGTGCTGGCCGTCAGCTGGGACACCATCAGGCTGTTCCTGCACGTCCTCGCCGCCACCATCTGAGTTGGCGCCGTGTTCGGTGCGCTGACCGGCGTCAGCGCGCTGGCCGCGCTGTTCCTCGGCGTCCTGCTGGCGGGCTGACGAGTCCCGCCGCCATCATGGGACACCCTGACGACGGGATTGCGGTACTAGAGGTGCATCTGGTCAGATGGCGCCTTGGAGATCGATGCAACAGGCTGGCTGCGCGACGCAGTTATTGCCGTCCCGGTCCAGTGGGGACAGCTGCCGGACGGGCAGCAGAGCCTGATTATTGGCGACGTGCGCCGCTACGCCGCGTTCAATCACCTGCAGGGCGACAACGCCGACGGCGACCGAGGCGATTGCGGTGTCGCCTGCTGCGCCGACGTCCTCAATCAGTTCGCCGTGCGGCTGCGGGAGGAGGATGTCGTCCGGCACGCGACCAGCTGTCGCGCGCTCCACGTCGTAGCGGGCCGGCCGGATCAGTCCGGCTGGACCCTGCAGGCCGAACAGGCCGCGATCCTCGGCGACTACGGCGTGCCAGCCAGCGCCGAGCACGACCAGCCGATCGAGCAGCTTGCGCTGGCGGTGCAGCAAGGGCACGGCGTCATCGCGATGGTCAACGCCGGCGTGCTGTGGAGCGACCCGCGCGTGCTGGGGCACGGCCAGGCGAATCACGCGATCACCGTGACGGGTATCGCTCGCGACCCGCTTGACGGCGCGCTGCAGGGCTTCTATATCAACGACAGCGGCAACGGGCAGTCGGGCCACTTCGTCAGCGCTCACCTGATGACGACGGCGTTCGAGCGCACCGGCGGGTTCTGCGTCGTGACGGACGCCGCACATGAAGTCGCCCGCTCGCGACGACTCTCGCCGGCGTGAAAGGCTTGCGTCATGGAATACACCAACCTAGGTCGCTCCGGGCTGTCGGTGAGCCGCCTATGCCTGGGCACCATGAACTTCGGCCCGCTGACGCCGCCCGGCGAAGCACACACGATCATGGCCCACGCCCACGAGCTGGGCATGAACTTCTTCGACACGGCCAACCGGTACGGCGGCGGCCAGAGTCCGCCCGGCCAGGTCGGGCGCAGCGACCAGGCCCACGTTGGCTGGACCGAGGAGATCATCGGCGACTGGTTCGCAGCCGGCGGCGGCCGCCGGGAGCGCACGGTGCTGGCGACCAAGCTGTATGGGGCAATGGGTGACTGGCCCAACGACGGGAAGCTGTCCGCGCTCAGCATTCGCCGGGCGTGCGACGCCTCCCTGCGCCGGATGCGTACCGACTACATCGACCTGTACCAGATGCACCACGTGGACCGGGACACTCCGTGGGACGAGATCTGGCAGGCCATGGAAGTTCTCGTCGCCCAGGGCAAGATCCTCTACGTCGGCTCCTCCAACTTCGCCGCCTGGCACATCGCGCAGGCCAACGACACCGCAGCTGCCCGCGGATTCTTCGGGCTCGTCAGCGAGCAGAGCATCTACAACTTGATGAGCAGGATGATCGAGCTGGAGGTGCTGCCCGCTGCCATCGACTACGGTGTCGGCATCATCCCGTGGTCGCCGCTGGAAGGCGGGCTGCTCGGCGGCGTGCTCAGGAAAGACCGCGAGGGTCGGCGTCGCGTGTCCGGCCGGGCGCGGGAGGCCGTCGAGCGGAACCGCGAGCAGATCGAGTCGTACGAGGCGCTCTGCGAGGAACTCGGCGAAGAACCGGGGGCCGTGGCGCTGTCCTGGCTGCTCCATCAGGACGGCGTGACCGCGCCGATCGTGGGACCGCGAACCCTCGCTCAGCTCGATGACGCGCAGCGCGCGCTCGCCGTCTCGCTGGACGACGACGCGCTCAAGCAGCTCGACACGATCTTCCCCGGCTATCGCCCGGCACCCGAGCACTACGCCTGGTGATCCGCTAGGTCTCGTGGCCGATGCGGCGGAGCTGCTCGGCGGTGTGCTCGTCCGTGGCTGCCTGCCCGGCGGCGGGCTTGGAGATCTCGAAGGCGTACGCGGAGTCCATGTACTCCTTCAGGAACTTCACCCGCTCGCCGTCGATCTCCGCGATCCAGGCGTAGTAGTTCTCATACGTGTTCCCGTTACGCAGGCTGCCCCTGGCGATGGTCTCGGCCGCCACCCAGTTGCCCTCGGAGATCATGCGGATAACTTCGACCTTCGGGTCGCCCGTCTCGAACAAGCCGTCCCTGACCGGCCGGAGGAAGTCGTTGATGATGCCGTCGCGGCCACGTCCGGTCGGAAACCCGGCCTCGATGTGATTGACGGTCCAGACCGAGTCGTCCCCGAAGAACTCGCCGATCGCGTCGTAGTCGCCGGTACTCAGCGTCGCGAAAAACCGCCGCAGCACATCCTTGGGATCGGGTGCGTCCGGCATCCTGCGCCTCCTTCGTCTGGGCACGCCGCGTGCCGGGTGGCCCGGCGCCTCGATAGTCTCACCGGCCGCCGATTCGCAGAACTGGCGTGAGCGTGCGTGCGCGTCGATGCGCGTTAGGCGTTCGCCACAAAGATCCCGTCGGCCAGCGATGCTGAAGCCGCGAGCCTGACCAGGATTTTCCAGGATGGTCACCTCGGCAAAACGCTGGGTTTTCCTTCCCGGAGTTCACTGGACACCAGCACCCGCCTAACGGATGACCAGGCGTCCTGCTGAGCCGGATCAGGGAAGAGCACGACGTGCGTTGTGGGCAGCCGACGTGGCCACCGACAGCAGCAGACGGCGCAGTGCCTGGCGAGGATCGCGGTGATCGCCGCCGCCCACGCCGCCGGATCGTCTGGCGGCACGCGGACCGCTGCCTCGCCGCAGACCTCGGCCAGTACTGGAATGTCACTGACCAGCAGCGGCACGCCCGCGGCCAGAGCCTCCAGGGCCGGCAGCCCGTATCCCTCGGCGACCGATGGAAAGGCAACCAGTGTCGCGGCGCGGTACACCGCGGGCAGCAGGCCGTCCGCCACCTCGGGCACGAGCACAACCCGAGAGCCAACGCCCAGCTCGGCAGCCAGCGCGGCCAGCGCCTCGGGCAGGCGGCGAAAGCGAGGGTCGCGTTGACCGACGATGACCAGCGACAGGTCTTCGGGCAGGGCCGCGAGGGCGCGCAGGAGGACCGGGAAGTTCTTGTGCGGCCGGTGCGCGCCGACCGCGAGGACGAACCGGCCCGGCAAGCCATAGGCACGCCGGGCCCGTACCACGGCGACATCGTCGGCCGACGCGTACGCTCGTGCGTCCACGCCATTCGGGACCAGGGTCAGCCCGCGCGCTCGCGGGTACACCGATCGGATACCGGCCAGCGTGACCTGCGTCGGTCCGGTGACGGCGGCGGCCTTGCGCACCACCGCGCCGGTGACGATTCGGAGGCCGGCCTGCCGGTGCCAGCCGCCGGCAAGCGAGGCGTCGTTCTCCATGGTGACGTCGTGGATCGACACCACCATCGGGCACGGGCAGCGCAGCGGCGCGAACAGCGGGTACGGCGCGTACAGCGCCGCCGCGCCGGTGCGCCGGATCAGCGCCGACAGTTGTCCGCAGCGATGGACGGCGCCGACGCCGATGCTGGTCTCGATCAGGTCCGCGTAGGCGGCCAGGCTGTCCAGCGAGAACAGCTGAGGCCGGCCTGTACGGACCAGCGCCGCCATCCGTGCGCCGTCGCCGTCCGCGGCCGCGGCGTGCGCTGCGAGCTGGACGACCGACCGGGCCAGGCCGTGTGCGCCTGGCACGGTGTTCACCCGCACATCGATGAGCAGCAACGGCGGCACGGCTGGCACGTTACGCCGGGCGCGAGGCAGGTCGCGTGAAGACCCCGCCTCCAGGCATGCGCCCGCGCATCATGCTGGTGTCTGATCAGTACCCGCCGATGGTGGGCGGCGTGCCCACGGTGGTCAGCCGGCTGGCCGCCAGCCTGGCCGCACGCGGACATGAGGTTGCCGTGCTCGCGCCGTCCGCCGGCTGGCGGGGCGGCACCGGCAGCACCGGCGCCGCGCAGGTGAGTTACGCCAGCTCGGTGCCGTGGCCGCTCTACCCGGGGCTACGCATCGCGGCCGCGTCTCCGGCCACCGTCCGCCGGCAAGTCGCCGCCTTCGGACCCGATGTGGTGCACGCACACTCCCCGCTCACGCTCGGCCGTGCTGATCTCGCAGCGGCGCAGCAGCTGGCGATCCCGGTTGTCTACACCAATCACTACCTGCCCGCTAACGTGCTGCCGGCGATGCGGCGGCGCCCGGCCGCGTTCGACCGCGCCTTCTACGCCTACCTGGTCGGCTTCGGCAATCGCTGCGCCCTGGTGACCGCCCCCACGACGACGGCGCTCGGTCTGCTGCAGAGCCGCGGCCTGGCGGTGCCCGGCCGGGTTATCTCGAATGGCATCGATACAGCGAGCTTCCGGCCGGGACCGGCCCGGAGGCCCCGCGGCTTGCCGCGAGGGCAAGGAAGCTGGGCGTGACCAGCCAGGTGCTGTTCCCCGGCTGCATCCCCGAAGCCGACCTGGCCGGCCTTTACCGGCTCAGTCACGTGTTCGCGACCGCATCTGAAGCCGAACTGCAGGGCATCACCACCATGCACGCGCTGGCCAGCGGCCTGCCTGTCGTCGCGGCCCGCGCAGGTGCGCTGTCAGAGCTGGTCACCCACGGAACCAGCGGCTACCTGTTCGTCCCCGGGCAGGCCAGCCAGGCGGCGAATTACCTCAGTGCTCTGCTGGCCGACCGGCCGCTTCGCGAGCGGATCGCGGCAGCGGCGCGCCCGTCCATGATCGCCCACGACCTGCGGCACTGCCTCGCGGACTGGGAGCAGACGTACGCCGTTCTCAGCAGACGAGGAGGCTGACAGATTGACCATCGCCGATAAGCGCGTTCCGCTGCTGTTCCTCATCAGCGACACCGGTGGTGGCCACCGCAGCGCCGCGCAGGCCGTCGGCGAGGCACTCGAGAGCCAGTACCCCGGCCAGTTCGAGCCGGTGATTACGGATCCCCTGACCGGCCCCGGCACGCCGCCGGCCATGCGCTGGTTCGTCTCGCTGTATGCGCCGCTGATCCGGCTGACCCCGTGGCTATGGCACGTGAGCTGGCGGTTCTCGAACCGGCGCTGGGGACTCTCCCTGATGTACAAGACGGCGTTCGCGCCCGCGCGGACCACGGTGATGCGAGCCATCGACGCGTGCCGGCCCGCCGCGGTCGTGGCGTTCCACGGCATGGTCACCCGTCCCGCGGTGATGGCCAGGCAGCGGGCGCTGCCCGCAGTCCCGGTGCTGACGGTGATCACGGATCTGGTTACCGCGCACCGTGCCTGGCGGGAAACCCGGGTCGACCAGATCGCAGTCCCGTCGCTGGCCGTCGGGCGCAGCTGCCAGGCGGACGGCTTCCCGGCCGGCCGGTGCACCGATACCGGCCTCCCCGTCAGCGCGGCGTTTACCGCTCCGCCCGCCACCGCGGCCGAGCGCCTCTCGCTGCGCGCCTCGCTCGGCGCGGCGCCCGACCGGTTCCTGGTCGTGCTGACCGGCGGAGCGGCCGGGGCAGGCCGGGCTCTATCCCAAGGCGATGGCGCTGGTGCGCGCGCTCCCGGACGTCACCGTCGTCACCGTATGCGGGCGGAACGGGCAGCTGCGGCAGCGGCTGACGCTTGACTCCTGGCGGTACGGGGACCGGATGCTTCCCCTCGGCTTCGTCACCAACATGGCGGACTGGCTGCGCTGCGCTGACGCCGTGGTGACCAAGGCCGGGCCCGGCACGATAGCGGAAACGCTGTGCTGCGGAACACCACTGCTGCTGACGTCCTACCTGTCCGGCCAGGAGAAGGGCAACGCCGAGTTCGTGGTGTCGGCGGGCGCAGGACGCTGGGTGCCGCAGCTACCTCAGCTACTCGACGCGGTCCGCGAGCTGCGCGATGACCCGGTCCTGCTCGGCCAGATGCGGGTGGCCGCAGCCAGCGTCGGACGGCCGGATGCCGCGTCCGCGGTTGCCCGCCTCATCGCCGACCTGGCGAGCCCGCCCATAAGGTAAGCCCATGGCTGACCTCGCGATCGCGCGCGTCGGGGCGATCGGCTGCTCGGTCCCGCTCCGTCAGTCGGTGCAGCAGGGACTCGGCCAGGCGGTGAAGCGGGACACCGTGATCGTCCGGGTCACGACGGCGGACGGCCTGACTGGCTACGGCGAGTCCTACAACGGCCGGGCGCCGCTCGCCGTGGTGCAGACGGTCAACACCACGCTGGCCGACCTGTTCACCGGCATGGACGCGACCGCGACGAGCGAGATCTGGCAGCTCTTCGAGAACCGGGTGCTCGCCAATCACGGCACCTGCGCCGCGTGCGTGTGCGCCATGAGCGGCATCGACATGGCGCTGTGGGACATCCGCGGGAAGGCGGCGGGCCAGCCGCTGTACCGGCTGCTGGGCGGCTCGTCCCGGCCCGTGCCCGCCTACGCGGGCGGTTTCTCGCTCGGCTACGCCGAGCCTGCCGCGGTGGCGGGCGAAGCGGTCGGATGTGTACAGGAAGGCTTCGGCGCGGTCAAGCTGCGCCTCGGCGACACGCTGCAGCGGGATCTGGAGCGTACGGTCGCCATGCGCAGCGCCGTCGGGGACGGGATCGCTATTCTCGCGGACGCCAACTGCCGGTACTCACTCGACGACGTGCGCGCGTCGGCGCCCGTGCTGGCCGAGGCGCAGGTTGGCTGGCTGGAGGAGCCGTTCCCGCCGTACCGGGACCGGGAGTACCGCGCCGCGGCACGGATCGCTCGGGTGCCGCTGGCGGCGGGCGAGAACTGTTACACGGGGTACGACTTCGGCCGGCTGATCGAGCAGGGCTCGGTGTCGGTGCTGCAGCCGGATCTCTCGCGGTGCGGCGGCATCACCGAGGCGGTGCGCATCGCGGCGCTGGCGTCCGCCGCCGGGCTGCCGGTGTGTACGCACGGCTGCCACACCGGGCTCAACATGGCCGCGAGCGTGCACTTCCTGGCCAGCATCGACTGTGCGCGCTACTTCGAGGGTGACGGTTCTGCCGACAATCCCCTGCGCACGCAGCTGTGCTCGGCGTCTTATGAGCTGGCTGCGGACGGAACCGTGCTGCCGCTCGAGGGCGCCGGCCTCGGCGTCGAGATCGACGAGGAGTTCCTGCTCGCCCATCCCCCCGGCCTGGCGGTCACGATGAAGCCAGCCAGAGCCGCACCGCGCCGACGACCAGCACGATCAGCGCCGGGATAAACAGCGAGCCCACGCGCCCGATCCCGCCGACAATGCCGACGATCATGGCGACGGCCGCCGCGATGGCGGCCGTACTCGCGGCCCAGCGCGGCGCGAACGCCGCCAGCGCCGTGAGCAGCGCCGGCGCGATCGCCAGCAGCAACGCCGACCAGGTGGCGGGGAGCGGATCGGCGCTGAGCAAGGCCGATATGGTGACGATCTGGGCGGCGCCTGCCAGCAGGAACGCGCCGCGCAGCCAGGGCTTGCTGCTGAGGACGGACCGGCTAGGGACGGCCGCGCTCGCGGACGCGCTGACTGCAGAAGCGCTGGCAGGAATGGGCTGCTGAGTGGTCATGGCATCTCCCGGGCTCTACTTCGATCTCGTGCCGACCAGTCTTCCCGGCTCACCCTGGCCACTAGCCTAGTCCCGGGCTGCGTCGCGGAACATCAGGTGGCTGTGCTACCACGGTTGGGTGCGACAGCACCGATTTCTCGCCCGGCAGTACCTGGCGGCCGCAGCGGGAGTAGCAGCCCCGCTGGCACTGACCGCCATCCTGGTGCCGTTCAGGACCAGCTTCCCCAACACCGACGCTGCCCTAGCGCTGATCGTCGTCATCGTCGCAGTGGCGGCGCTCGGCTCGCGGCTCGCGGGGATTCTCGCGGCGGCGTCGGCGGCCGTCTGGTTCGACTTCTTCCTCACCCGTCCGTACGAGCGGTTCTCGATCACCCGGGCAACCGACATCGAGACCACGGTGCTGATCCTGCTCATCGGCGTAGCGGTCACCGAGCTGTCGGTCTGGGGTCATCGCCAGCAGTTGGCCGCGACCAGGCGCGCGGGCTACCTCGACGGCATCAATACCGCGGCCCAGGCTGTGGCCACCGGCAGCTCAGCGGCAGTGCTGATCGATGACGTCTCCCGCCGGCTCGTCCGACTACTGTCCCTGCGCTCTTGTACGTTCGAGCGTGGCGTAGCCGGGCTGGGCCGGCCCGCCCGGCTACGGTCCGATGGCCAGGTGGAGGCACCGGGCCGATCGGACGTCCTGCCAGTCGAGCGCGACGGTCTGCCAGCTACCACGGAGCTGCTGGTGGAGAATCACGGCGTCCTGCAAGGCAGGTTCCTGCTGACCGCTGAGTCAAGCTCGCGGCCCACGCTCGAGCAGCGGCTGGTGGCGGTTGCGTTCGCCGACCAGGTGGGCGCGGCGCTCGCGGCGAGCCCGCCGATCAGCGCCTGACCGCCCGAGCGGCAGATTCAGCTGAGCTCTTCTATCTTGAAGATCAGCTCTGCCAGGTCAGACGGACGGACGTATCCGGGCCAGCGGCGATCGGTGAACAGGCGAACGCCCGCATGGCGCTCGGCCCTGTCGACCAGCTGGCTGGAGATGAGGTGCTTGCCGCTTGCCACGTAGTGCTTCAGACCCGGCACCCACAAGTGCCAGGCGTGCGCTGACAGCGCGGCGTAGTCGAGCCAGCTGTATCGCGCGTTGACGTAGGCCATGGCGGCCTTCCCGGCCTTCGCTGACGTCTTCACCACGCCGGTCGACCACAGGTAATCGTGGTCGTCGTAGTGCCAGACGTTCTCAATCGCGCCGTTCGGCGTCGCCTCCACGATGTAGACGGTCCCGTCGCGGCGCACCCGCGAGCAGATC
The DNA here is from genome assembly GCA_963718765.1 of uncultured Actinomycetota bacterium. GTDB lineage: Bacteria > Actinomycetota > Actinomycetes > Streptosporangiales > Streptosporangiaceae > JAJYUU01. The sequence goes on along the minus strand of CAVQZV010000004.1, from coordinate 341,515 downwards.
ACCGCGTGGTCGAACATGGTGAAACCGCCACGAGACAGCGCCTTCGCCAGCCGGACCTTCCGCGAGGTGCGCCTGCCGGTGTCAACGACAGCGAAATCGCCTGGACGGGGCGTGCGGCCTCTGACGCGGCTCTGCGCATCCGGCTCGATTATCGCGTCTTCCAGATTGACCATCGGGCCGCAACTTCCCCGGGCCCGGCGAGCGAAACTCCGGTGCGCCACGCGTGGCGACTCTCCGGCACGACCTTCCCGCCCGGCTAGTGTGCGCAGAGAGCTAGCGCCAGCTCAGCCCGGCTGCCGGATCGGTCACGTTGAGATGCTCCTGCACCCGCGCCAGGTGCAGCCGCATGGCCTCCACGGCGCGGGCGGAGTCGCGAGCGCGCAGCGCCTCCACGATCGCCCGGTGGTCCGTCTGGTACTGGCTGCGCCGTTCCTGTGACGCGCTGCGGCGCTTCAGGTCACCCCAGACCTGGCCGTGGCGCGCGGCCTCGATCAGCCCGTACATGGTGACGAGCAGCGGGCTGTGGCTGGCTGCCATGATGCACCGGTGCAGCGCAAGGTCCCAGGTCTCGAACTCCTCGAAGGTCTCGGCGCGGTCACCGCCGCCGAGGCAGCGCTGCATCTCCGCCAGGTCGGCCGCAGTCGCCCACGCCACCACGAGCGCCATAGCCGGGGGCTCAAGCAGCCGCCTGATTGTCATCACGTCGGCCGGGGCGAAGTCAGCGACCGCCGCCTCGCCTGATTCGCGGGCCGGGCGGCGGTCTCGCCGGGCGGCCTGCGGAACCTGGCGCAGGAAGGTGCCGCGGCCCACCTCCCTGGAGACATGGCCCCCAGCCTCGAGGATGGCCAGCGCGTGCCGGACAGAGGACCGGGTCACGCCGAGATTGAGACTGAGCTGTCGCTCCGTCGGCAACCTGGCGCCGACGACCAGGCCGGTGCCCCGTGACTGTTCCAGGATGAGCTCAGCCAGCCGCTCACCGCGCGCGCCGTCTGCCTCTGTCGTTACCGCTGCTGCATCCATGTCCCGCCCGCCAGTTGTGCAACCAATCCTACCAATATTGACGAGGATGATGTCCAACCCGTTACCGATGTGCGACACATTGCGTCTTGACCGTGTTTCTGTCGCCGACCTATGCTCAGCCAATTGGTTAGGTCTAACCAATATGGTCGGTCGGCCACCGGCAGTACCAGCAACCCGGAGGATGCCGATGAGGCTCGCCACCATGATCACACCGCGCGGACCGCGGTTGCACGTCCAAGGCCGCACCGGGTACGTGGATGTCGCGGATGCCTCCGGTGATCCGGCGCTCGCCTCGCTGCGCGGCTTACTCGCTAGTGGCGCCATGGACGCGGTCCGCGACCTGGCCGACCGCGATGGCGCCGAGTTCGGCCCGGCCGACTTCGGGCCCGCGGTACCGGAGCCGAGGCGCGTGCTCTGCCTCGGCGTGAACTACCGCGAGCACGCCATCGAGGGCGGCCGCGAGGTGCCCACCTGGCCCGAGGCGTTCGTCCGCGGCGAGGGCAGCGCGATCGGGCCGTATGCCGACCTGGTCAGGCCGGCGCTCACCGGCAGGTTCGACTTCGAGGGCGAACTCGGGCTCGTGATCGGCGCGGGCGGCCGCTACATTCCCGCAGGCAAGGCGCTTGACGCGCTGGCGGGTTACGTGGTGCTCAACGACGCTACGGCGCGGGACTGGCAGCGGGCGTCCACCCAGTGGACTGGCGGCAAGAACTTCGAGGGATCCATGCCGATCGGGCCAGAGGTCGTCACGCCCGACGAGGCAGACGTCTCCGACGCCGCCCTGACTACAAAGCTGAACGGCGAGGTCATGCAGTCGGCGCGGACCTCGCAGATGATCGTCGATATCGCGAGCGCGGTCGAGTTCTTCTCCTCTTTCACCCTGCTGCGGCCCGGGGATGTCATCGCCACCGGAACGCCGGGCGGAGTCGGCTTCGCCCGGCAGCCCCCGGTGTGGCTGCAGCCGGGCGACGTGATCGAGGTCTCCGTCGAGGGAGTCGGGACTATCCGCAACCGGGTTGTGGCCGAGGAGGCCGACCTAAGCGAGTGGAGGTGGCGGCCGCCAGGATCGACGGCCGTCGGCCTTTAGTGAACCCTGCTGTGGAGGCGACAAGGATGTTGGCAGAGGGATGGGCGGGGAACAGCGTCACGAACTTCAGGCGTAGCGGCCGGTGGCTGGCTACGATCGGGGCGGTCGCGCTGACCGCAGCGCTCGCGGCCTGCGGCAGCTCGTCTTCCTCCGGCGGCGTGCCGTCCGGGCAATCCATCGTGTTCGCCGACGTCGCTCCCTTCAGCGGCCCGGACGCGGCCCTCGGGCCGACGTACCTGGTGTCCTGCGAGGGCACGACGGCGGCCATCAACAAAGCGGGCGGCGTACTCGGCCACAAGGTGAGCTGCACATCCGCCGACACGCGCGGCGACCCCGCTGATGCCATTCCGGCGGTCCAGAGCCTGCTCGCCCGGGCGCACAACCTGGAACTGGTCATCGGCTGCACGTCCGACGAGGCCGCGGCGGTCGTCCCGGTCCTCAACAGCCACAAGACCGTCATGTTCTGCATGACCGGCCAGTCCGAGTTTGATTCCAAGCACTTTGATTACTTTTACCGGCTCGTCCCGCCGGACCTGGCGGAGTCGTACGCGATGACCGTGATCGCCCAGCAGCTCGGCTACAAGAAGATCGCGCTGGCGTTCGGCAACGACATCGGCTCGCAGACGTTCATCCAGCCGGCCATCAGCGCGATCAAGAAAGCGGGTATGACGCTGGTGGCCAACGAGTCGCTGGATCTCAACGCGACGACGTTCCGCACCGAGGCAGAGAAGATCGTTCAGGCCCATCCTGATGCGATCATGACCGAGGCGCTCGGGTCGGCCGACCCGACGCTGTTCAGCGAGATTAAGCAGCTGAACGGCGGTCAGGTGATCCCGATCATCGGCACTTCCGCGGCGATCTCACCAGATTTCTTCACTTCATCGGCGGCCGCCATCGGCGCCTCGGACTTCGCGAGCAACTTCCACGCCGACAACCTGGTCACCGCGACCAGCGGACCCGCTTACCAGGCCTTCACCCAGGCGCTGCTCGCGGTGAAAGGCAAGGTCGCGGGCGCCCAGACGGGCGACTTCACGACCTACTTCACCGCGCCGGGCGCTGTGCACCTGTACGACGGCATGAACCTGGCCGCGCTCTCGATGATCGCGGCGGGCAGCACCGATGTCGCGAAGTGGAAGCCGTTCCTCACCTCGATCGGCGACGGCGTGCCGGGCGCGGTCACGGTGAACTCGTTCGCCCAGGGCGTCGCGGAGCTGAAGGCCGGCAAGAAGATCAAGTACGTCGGTCCGGGCGGGCCGACGAGCTTTGACTCCTTCCACGACTCGCCTGGCATCTTCCAGGTCGACACCTATACCGCTGCCGGAGTGGTCAACGTGTCGGGCAACATCACCGCCGCCCAGCTCCGCGCGGTCTCAGGCTGAGCTCACGTTATGAGTACTGCGTGAGCATCTTCCTGGCATCGGTCGGCTTCGGCCTGCTCACCGCGGCGGTCCTCGCGATCGCCGCGGTGGGCTTCACGCTGCAGTTCGCCGTCACCGATGTGCTCAACCTCGCCTTCGCGGCCGTCATGACCGCGGGCGCGTTCACCGCTTATGGCATCAACAAGCTCGGCGTGTCGGTCTGGGTGGGCCTGCTCGTGGCCATGGTCGTCTGCTCCGCGCTGTCGGTGGCGCTCAATGTCCTTGTCTACGCACCGTTCCAGCGTCGCGGCCTGCCGCCGATCACGATCGTGATCGTGTCGCTGGGGATGGCGCTCATCATCGGGTTCGGCATCGAGGCGATTGTGGGTGGCATCAACGTCTCCTACACGATGAGCCAGGGCCGGACCTGGCACGCTGCCGGGCTCATTCTCACCACGGTGCAGCTTGTGATCATCGGGATCAGTGTCGTCGTCATGGTGGCCGCTCACCTGACCCTGCGTTACACCAAGCTCGGCAAGTCGATGCGTGCCACCGCGGCCAACCGCCAGCTCGCTCGCAACTGCGGCATCAGGACCGGTCGCGTGATCACCATGACGTGGGCGATGACCGGCGCCATGGCGGGTCTCGCCGGCACGGTCTTCGCCATTGACATCGGCAGCTTCGGGGCGACCAGCACGGACCTGTTCGTCGTCCTCATCCTCGCCGCCGTCTTTCTCGGCGGCCCCGGCCATGCCTACGGCGCCATGCTGGGCGCCCTGCTCATCGGCGTCGCGACCGAGGTCAGCGCCGCCTATATCGTGCCTTCGTACAAGTACGTGATCGCGTTCGCGGTGCTGCTAGCGATGCTCGCCGTGCGGCCGACGGGCCTGCTGGGCGCCCGGAGCTAGGAGCCCGATGACCTACCTCATCACGCTGCTGGTGTACGGAACCGTCGACGCCATCGCCTGCCTCGGGCTCAGCCTGCAGTTCGGCGTCGCCGGGGTCACAAACTTCGGCTTCATCGTCTTCCAGGCGGCCGGTGCCTACGTGGCGGCGATCCTCGCGCTGCCCGCGCAGAGCGCCAACGGCGCCTTCCAGCACTACATCGGCGGCTGGAACCTGCCGTTCCCGCTCCCCTGGCTCGGCGCCGCCGCCGCGGGCGCCATCCTGGCGCTGCCGTTTACCTTCCTGGTCGGGCGCCGGCTGCGCGGCGACTTCGCGGCCGTGGGCCTGCTGGTGACGGCGGTCCTGCTCAACCTGCTCGTCATGAACTATGTGCCGCTGTTCAACGGCGACGCCGGCGTCGCGATCGTGCCCGCGCCGCTGCAGTCCCAGGTGATGACCACCACGACGACGGGCTACCAGTGGGGCTTCACGGTCGGCGTCATCGCGCTGCTCGCGGCGGTGTTCTGGCTGGTGCGCCGGCTGACCGAGTCACCCTATGGCCGCACGCTGCGAGCCATGCGCGACAACGACAAAGTCGCCGACTCGCTCGGCAAGAACCTCCTGCAACTGCGCACCGGCATGCTCGTGGTCGGCGGCGCCATCGCCGGACTGTCCGGCGGCGTGCTCGTCAGCTTCATCAGTGTCTGGTCCCCGGCGGCCTGGACCTACGCGGAGACGATCGTGCTGTTCGCGGCCGTCATCATCGGCGGCCGCGGCAACCACCTCGGCGCCATCCTCGGCGCGATCATCGTGCCGGTCGGCTTCGAGGAGTCCACGCGGCTCATCACCAACGCGAACCCGAGCCTGCCGCCGAACCTGCTGCCGTCCCTGCAGTGGGTGGCAATCGGACTGCTCATCGCGTTGTTCCTGTGGCTCCGCCCGCAGGGCGTACTGCCCGAGCGCCTGGCGGGTGATCTCGGTACCCGAACCCGCAACGGCCACAGCTGCGGGCCCGCTCATCGTCCGGCCCCGCACGGCACCGGCCGACAACGGCCCGGATGGCGACACCATCCTCCAGGCGATCGACGTCAGCCGCGACTTCGGCGGGGTCCGGGCGGTGAGCGGGGTCAGCATGTCGATCGCGCGCGGTACCGTCACCGGGCTGATCGGGCCGAACGGCGCGGGCAAGTCCACGCTCCTGGCCGTGCTCGCGGGCACCGACCGGTCTACTTCGGGCACCGTGCGCTACGAAGGCAAGGACGTCACCGGGCTGGCTGCCTACCGCCGGGCCCGGCTCGGGCTGGTCCGGACATTCCAGCTCGCGAGCGAGTTCAAGCGGCTGACCGTGATGGAGAACCTGCTCTCCGCCGCTCCCGGCAACCGCGGCGACACCATGCGCGGTGCCCTTACCGGCCGTCGTTACTGGCGGAATGACGAGCAGGCAGCCATCAGCCGCGCAGCCGACATCCTCGGCCAGTTCGGCCTGACCGACCTGGCGAACTCCTACGCCGGCGACCTGAGCGGCGGGCAGCGCCGGCTGGTGGAGATCATGCGCGCGCTGATGACCGACCCGGCGATGCTGCTGCTCGACGAGCCGATGGCGGGTGTGCACCCGGAGCTGGCGCACCGCATCGGCGAGATGCTGACCCAGCTCAGCCACGACGGGCTGACGGTGCTCATGGTCGAGCACGAGCTGGCCATCATGGACGAGTTCTGCGATCCGGTCATCGTGATGGCCGACGGTTCCGTCCTCGCCCAGGGCACGATGGCGCAGCTGCGGGAGCGGGCTGAGGTCGTGGAGGCCTATCTTGTCGGCTGAACTGGCCTTGTCGGGTGAGCGCACGCTAACCGCCGAAAGCGTGACCGCCGGCTACGGCGGCGACGCGGTGATCCGGTCGGTCTCGGTGCGGGTCGCGCCAGGCCAGGTGGTGTCGATCGTCGGTCCGAACGGATCAGGCAAGAGCACGCTGCTGAAGAGCCTCGTCGGGCTCGTGCGCGTGTCCTCGGGCCGGGTCCTTCTGGGCGAGCAGGTCATCACCAACCGCCCGCCTGAGGAGATCGCCAGGACCGGGGTCGGCTACGTCCCGCAGGTCGACGACGTTTTCGCCCCGCTGAGTGTGCGGGAGAACCTCGAGATGGGGGGCTACCTGCTCGCCCGCTCGGACATCCAGGATCGGATCGATCACGTGCTCGCAGTGTTCCCCCGGCTCGGCACGATGCTGCGGCGGCCGGCCGGGAAGCTTTCCGGCGGCGAGCGCAAGATGCTCGCGATGGGCCGGGTGCTGATGCTCTCCCCCGACGTGTTCTTGCTGGATGAGCCGACCGCGAGCCTCGCTCCGATCATCGCCCGCTCGCTGCTCACCGAGCACGTCCGGGCGCTGGCGGAGGCTGGCGCTGCCGTGCTGATCGTGGAGCAGCGGGCCAGGGCGGTCCTTGCCATTTCCGACCGGACGTACGTGCTCGGGGGCGGGGAGCTCCGTATGGAGGGAACGCCGGCTGAGCTGGCTGGCAGCCCCGAGTTCGTGACATCGTTCCTCGGCGGCGGTCAGGCCCGGCCTGTCCCATCCCCGGAGGCCTGAGCCGGAAGTCGCGTGTGCTAGGCAGGGCGAGTGATCGCGAACCAGCCGGCCGCCTGCTCTCGGTCAACGTGGGAATGCCTCAGGACGTGACCTGGCATGGCCGGACCGTGCACACGGCTGTGTGGAAGCGGCCGGTCCGCGGGCCGCGGCAGGTGCGGCGGCTGAATATCGACGGCGACGGGCAGGGTGACCTGGCCGGGCACGGCGGCGAGCACCGGGCGGTGTTCGTCTATCAGATCGAGTCTTACCGCTACTGGCAGGAACAGCTGGGCCGGGACGACTTCGAATATGGCCAGTTCGGGGAGAACTTCACAATTCAGGGCCTGGCGGATGATCGGGTCTGCGTCGGCGACCGGTACCGGATCGGGGAGGCGGTCTTCGAGGTAACGCAGCCCAGGGTGACCTGCTACCGGGTGGGCATTCGTATGGACGACGCGCGCATGCCGGCCATGCTGGTTTCTCATCGTCGGCCGGGCTTCTACTTCCGGGTCATCCAGGAGGGCACCGTCCAGGCAGGCGACGACATCGCCCGGATCGCGGCCGGGCCAGAAGCCATGACTGTCGCCGAGATCGACGCCCTGCTCTACTTGCCGGGGCATCCTCGTCAGGGGGTGCTCCGGGCGCTGCGGATTCCCGCACTCGCAGCGGGCTGGCGAGCCTCGTTCGAGGAGATCGCCAGTCAGCTACGAGCTCCTGAAGCAGCCGCCGGCAACGCGGGCCTGGTAGCGGTCAGCCCGCCGCCAGCATGGCCCGGATTCAGGAAGCTGGTGGTGACAACCGTTAAGCCGGAGACGCAGTCGGTCGTCTCCATTGGCCTGAGCGATCCTGACGGAACCGCCGTGCCGCCGGCCGAGCCAGGTCAGTTTCTGACGTTGCGGCTCCCAGTCAGCCGGGACACGCGACCCCTGCTGCGCAGCTACTCGCTCTCGGGAGCCCCTGGCGCGAGTTCCTACCAGGTCAGCGTCAAGCTCGAGCCGCACGGCACCGGCAGCCGCTTCGTCCACTCGCACGTTCGCGTCGGCGACCAGCTCGAGGTCGCCGCGCCGCGCGGCACGTTCATCTTGCGGCGGGGTGATACCCCCGTGCTGCTGATCAGCGCCGGCGTCGGGGCCACACCGGTCCTGTCGATGCTCCGTGCACTGGCCGCCGACCAGTCGAAGCGGGAAGTCTGGTGGCTGCACGGCTCGCCCAGCAGATCCGACGAGCCATTCGCGTCGGAGTCGGAGTCCCTGATCGCCCGGCTGGCTCACGGGCACCGGCTCATCTGCTACAGCCTGCCCGGACCCGACGACGTCCACGGCGGCGACTACCGGGCCGGCAGGCTGTCGGCGGCTGCGCTGACTGACATTGACCTTCCCCGCGACGCCGACGCCTACGTCTGCGGCCCTGCCCCCTTCATGGCGGATGCGTCGGCTGCCCTGGTCGGAATTGGCCTGGACGGCGCCCGCATCCACACCGAGATCTTCGGCGCCGCACCGTCGCTGACACCCGGGATCGCCGCAGCCGCGGACCGGCCGCCGCACCCGCCGGCCGGCGAGCCGGGCCCGGGTGCGCAGATTTCATTCGCGCGCAGCGGCCTGGATGTCCGGTGGGATCAGCGGTATGCCAGCTTGCTGGAGCTGGCTGAGGACTGCGATGTCCCGGTGCGCTGGTCGTGCCGGACCGGCGTGTGCCACACCTGCGAAAGCGGGCTGATGGCGGGAACGGTGACCTACGCCCCCGACCCGGTGGATGACCCCGGCGATGGCAACGTGCTCATCTGCTGTTCCCAGCCATCCGAGGACGTCGTCCTGGACTTGTGACCGCCCGCTAGCTATTCCCCCGGCTTGGCGCGCATCCGGTTGTTGCGGGCGTCGTGGGTCAGCTCTGCCAGGCCCAGCTCTTCAAGAAGCGGCGGCAGGTACATGCCGAACCGTCCCCGGTACCCCTTGCGCAGCCCGTACCACCCGCCAACCGGATTTGACGGGGACCGGCCGAAGTCCTCAACAGTGCCCGCCGCCGCGTCCTTGCCTTCGTCGGCCGAGCCGAGCGGAACCCAGTCGCCCTGATCGCGCAGCCAGGCGGCGAGATCCTCGATCGCTTCCGCCCGGTAGGTCAGCTTGGTAGAGCCCACCTGGCACACAAGCGTCGGCGGATCCGTCTGGTCGCGGTACATCGTGTACCCGGAAGTCCCCGGTGGGGTCTTCAAGATCCACGGATCGTCCTTGGTCCCTTTGGCCATGACCTATCTCCCTCCCTTGTTGCATCGATGACATCGCGGGACACCGCCTCTGCCCGCGCTGGCACCGGGCAGCAGCAGATGCGTCGCCGGGTACTGGTTCTCGTCATCCGGCCGGAAGATGTCGGCGCGGAGAACGACGCCGTCGTCCATCGAGAGCGGCACGTCCCAGTCGATCTGCATGCCGGTATCGTCCCACCGAAGCTCCGCTAGGCGGGGATACCTGCAGGCTGTCTCGGCTGGGCCGACAAGACCTCGTCAAGCCAGTCGAATACCAGCTGCGCCATCAGGCTCAGATTTGTGCCCATCGCGTGCGCATCGCCACCGTCGGACGCCGTGACGGTGATCAGCCGCGACTCCGGATTCCGGTTGGCCATGATCGCGGCGTCCTGGAATCGGCGGGTGACAGTCCTGGCGGCGTACTCCTTCTCGCCGACGATGCTCAGCAGCGGGCAGGCGACCGCGCGGGGATCGAGCGTGAAGTCCCGCGCGATGTCGAGCATGTCGGCAAACGTCTTGGCCCCCCAGCGCCATGCATAGGCGTCCATCAGGATCAGGCTCGGCGCGAGGTTCAGCGCTCTGACGACCGCCTTCGCGAGCAGCGAGCGAGGATTCCTGGCGAGCCGGCTCACCGGCGACTGAGACATCCAGGCCTGGAAGTCAGACAGAACACCGCAGACCGCCGCGGCCCGGATCCGTCGCTCGGCGGACAGCGCTCGGGACAGGATGTACCCGCCGTAGCTGATTCCGTAGGCGACCAGTCGCGCATCGTCTACCTCTGGCCGCTTGAGCGCGTAGTCGACGACCGCGGGGATCTGATTTTCGGAGTCGGGTCGCATATAAAGCCCGTCGAAGGGCAGCCCGCCCTGGCCGGGAAGGTCCACGATGAGGAGGTTGTAACCGCGCTTGACGGCCGCGGGACCGATGATGAGGTAGAGATCCTCGACGTAGGTGTCACCGCCACCGATCACGATAAGGGTCTTACGTTTCGCCTCCGTGTCGGCCGGCGCGACGAAGTAGCCGGGGAGCTCAGCGCCGCCGCACGGCACCAAGACCGGCTCCGCCACCGGATCCATCAGAGCCGCCGCCCGCCGGAAGCAGCTAACCGCGTGGTGCCACGCCGGCTCGGCGGCACCTTGAAGGGGATCGATGCACATGAGCGCCGCCCGGTAGTACACGTACGCCCGCAGGTATGCCTCCCGAGCGCTCACCGGGTGCCTCGCTGCGAAGGCCTGCTCGGCTCGCTCCTCCACCTGCCGCGCCACCGTCGTCCAGGCGGCCACCCAACTCTGCGGATCGTTCTCCCTCACGAGGCTGGCCGCGTAGAAGGACTCGCCAACCTCGGAGCCTCCGTTGGTCTGCATGCCGAGCACCCACTGAAACATGAAGTCAAAAGCAGGCGTCTTGAAGCGGCATCTGATGTCGCTGCTGCGCATTGCATGCCGTTTGAGAGACATGATCATCTTTCGCCCTCTCCCGCATGCACAACATGCCCGGCAATGATCGTGTGTTAATTCATCGCTGCAATCGCCGCCAGGACCCAGGGCCATTCGGGCAGGAACATCGGGACCAAAGGCCAGTGCCGCAACCTGCAGCCTGGCCGTACCATTCGCCTGATGATTGTCAGGCGTGGACCAGCGGCGTGTCCACTAGGTGCTCGGCGAGGAACCAGGCCTGCATTTCGCCTGCCCGGATGACGTCGGAGACCAGCAGGTCGTTGCTGCCGTCGTCACCCATCTCGGCGGCCCTTGCGGCCGCGTCGTGGGCATCGATGAGAATCGTCTCGTGCGCCTCCAGCAGCCTGGACAGCATCGCGGGCACCTCCTCCGCTCCATTAGGAGGACGCGGGATCGTCGTGATCTCCGCGACCTGCCGTGGGTCACCCACAGCCACCCCGCCCAGGGTCTGGACCCGCTCGGCGATCATGTCGACTAGTTCCAGTTGCTCGCCGGCGTGCTTGTCGAGCAGCAGGTGCAGCTGGTAGAAGGTCGCGCCGCGCATCAGCCAGTGATGCTTCTTGTAGAGCGCATAAAGGATCTGCGTGTTGGAGAGCACGCGGTTGAGCCGTTCGCACGAGTACATGCGCGCATCGAAAGACAGCCCGATCGGGAACTGCCGGACTGTGCCGAACTTCTGCACCTCGGTGCCCTGCTGGTGCAGCCAGGGCTGGCTGCCGACGGCGCGCCGAGCCCGGCCATTGCCGTTACCAGCTGATTTGCTGCCCGCGGTCCTGGCTGAGCCCGCGATCCTGGCTGAGCCCGCCGTCCTGGCTGACCTCGTCGACCGGACTGACCTCGTCGACCGGGCTGAGCCCGCCGTCCTGGCTGAGCCCGTCGACCGGGCTCGGGCGGTGGACACTGGCGCCTTCGCCGTCACCGGCTTCTTCGTTGGCATTCTTCGCTCCCCGCTGTGCTGTCACCTCACGGCTGTCACCTCACGACGGGATGCCCGTGCGACGCAAAACCAAACGGCTGGCGCTTTCAGCCCCTCAGATCAAGCGGGCTTAGCGAGCGCAGCGCCCAGGGCGGCCTCGATGACCTCGGCCGCGACCGCTGCGACGGCGTCCGGCGAGCGGCCGAGATCACCGGCGAGAGACTGGGTGGTGAATCCCGACAGCTGGACGGCAACGGCGTCCACCAGCCACTGCGGCGGGCGGCCGCGCCCCCCGCGTGCCCGCCACAGCAGGTCGGTCACGTTGACCGCGAACCCGTTGCGGCTGTCCCGGCACTCGGCGGCGACCATCGCGAGGTCGTGCGACATGTCGGCCTCCTGCACGCCGACGAGATCCCAGAAAACCCGCCCGTTCCCTGCATTGAGCTTGTGCGTGACAGCGAGCATCTCGCGCAGCCAGCCGCGCAGATCATCGTCGACGGGCAGCGGTATCTGCTCGGAGTAACGCCGGATGCCCGCCCGGATCACCGCCACGAAAAGCGCATCCCTGGTTACGTAGTGCCGGAAGACCGTCCGCCGGCTGACGCCGGCCGCCTCGGCCACGTCGTCGACAGTCGCGGCCAGACCGCGGGCCGCGAGCACCGATCCGGCCGCGCGCAGGATCCGCGCGCGTACGAGTTCTCGCTGCTCGTCGGCCAGCGATGGCCCGGCGAGCGACGGCCCGATCACCGCGCCCTGAGTCACCCGCCGATGCTAGCACCGGGCCATTGCGGATGTCACTGATGAGTGACACCATGACACTCATGGTGGACACGGGTACGATCACCAAGATCGACAAAGAGGCGCTGCGCCGCAAATACCGCGAGGAACGCGACAAGCGACTGCGGCCCGACGGCAACAACCAGTACCTGCAGCTGACCGGAACGCTGGCGCACTACCTCGACGACCCCTACACGCCCAGGGTCGAGCGCGAGCCGAAGACCGATCACAGCACTGTCGTCATCATCGGCGGCGGGTTCGCTGGCCTGGCCGTCGGCGCCCGCCTCGCGGAGGCGGGCATCGGTGACGTCCGGATCATCGAGAAGGGCGGCGACTTTGGCGGGGCCTGGTACTGGAACCGTTACCCCGGCGCGCAGTGCGACACGGCGGCGATGGTGTACATGCCACTGCTGGAAGAGACCGGGCACATGCCGACCGAGAAGTACGCGCACGGGCCGGAGATCCTGGCGCACTGCCAGCGCATCGGCCGGCAGTTCGGCCTGTACGACAACGCCCTGTTCCACACCGAGGTCACCGGCCTGCAGTGGGACTCCGAGCACGCCCGGTGGATCGTCGCGACGAGCCGCGGCGACCGGCTGACAGCGCAGTTCGTGGTGATGGGCATCGGGCCGCTGCACGTGCCCAAGCTGCCGGGCATTCCGGGCATCGAGACGTTCCGCGGCCATTCCTTCCATACCAGCCGGTGGGACTACGGGTACACCGGCGGCGACGCGGCCGGCGCGCCGATGGACAAGCTCGCCGACAAGCGGGTCGGCGTCATCGGCACTGGCGCGACGGCCGTCCAGTGCGTGCCTCATCTCTCGCGCGCTTGCCACGAGCTGTACGTCTTCCAGCGCACGCCCTCCTCTGTCGATGTGCGCGACAACCACCCCATCGACCCGGACTGGTTCGCTGAGATCGCGACGCCCGGCTGGCAGCTGCGCTGGCTAGAGAACTTCACCCACAACCAGACCGGCCAGCCCGCTTCGGAAGACCTCGTGCAGGACGGCTGGACCGACCTCGCCCGGCGGATGTGGGGAAAGATCCGTACGCTCCCGCCGGACCAGCGGAATCCGGCCGCCATGCTGGCCGTGCTCGAAGAATCCGACTTCGAGAAGATGGAGGAGATCCGCGCCCGGGCCGACGCCGTCGTCCAGGACCCCGAAACCGCTCAGAAGCTGAAGGCCTGGTACCGCCAGCTGTGCAAGCGGCCGTGCTTCCACGACGAGTACCTGCAGGCCTTCAATATCTCTGGCACGTACCTGATTGACACCGACGGCAAGGGCGTGGAGAAGATCACCGAGACGGGCGTGGTCGTGGCCGGTCGCGAGTATGAGCTGGACTGCATCATCTACGCGTCCGGTTTCGAGGTGGGCACACCGTTCACCCAGCGGTCGGGTTATGACCTGACGGGGCGCGACGGCCTGACCCTGTCTGACTACTGGGCGGGCGGCATGCGCACGCTCCACGGCATGCACGTGCACGGCTTCCCGAATGCCTTCATCGTGCAGCCATTCCAGGCAGCGAACCTGATCTCCAACGTGCCGCACAACCTCGTCGACGCGGCCATGACGATCGCCACGATCATCGGGCATGCTCAGGCTGGCGGCTTCGGTGCGGTCGAGGTGACGAAGGACGCCGAGCAAGCGTGGCTCGAACTCCTGCACAGCGGGCCGGGTGGCACCCTCGGCGGTCCTGACTGCACGCCCGGCTACTACAACAACGAGGGTCAGGAGCTCGGAGCGGACCTGTGGCTGCCCCGCGGTTATCCCTACGGGGCGAGCGCCTACTTCGCCTATATCGAAGGCTGGCGTGCGTCGGGAACGTTCGAGGGACTGGAGTTCGCCAGGCCAGGACCGTAGCGGGGTCGCGGTCGCTAAAGCGGCTTGCGCATGATGCCGGTATACCCGACGAGGTCAGCGCCGTCGCCGTCCAGCTGTCCGGGCTCGAACCACTGGCCCAGCATCACGACGCCGGGGCCGACCGGCTCCAGGCCAGCGACCAGCCGGTCGATCTGCGGGCGATTGCGCGGAGTGATCTTGACGGGCGAGCGCTCGTTATACGCCCGGTAGCCCTCCTGCATCTCCGCTGACCGGACGTCGCTGGCAGCGTGCCCGATGACGAGGTAGCTGCCGGCGGCAACAGCGTCCATCAGCCGGGCCACGATCCCGTACGGGTCGGCGTCCTCATCGATGAAGTGCAGCACGCCGATGAGCACGATAGCCACCGGCTGACTCAGGTCGAGCGTCCGCGCCGCCTGCGTCAGGATCGTCTCGGGGTCGCGCAGGTCGGCCAGCATGAAGTCGGTCTTGCCTTCGGGGGCGCTCGCGAGCAGCGCCCTGGCGTGGGCGAGCACGACGGGGTCGTTGTCGACGTACACGACCCGCGAGTCCGGGGCCACCCGCTGGGCGACCTCGTGGGTGTTGTCGGCAGTGGGGAGTCCGCTGCCGATATCCAGGAACTGCCGCACGCCATGCTGTCCGGCCAGCTGTCGCACGACGTCGACCAGGAATCGCCTGGCCGTCCGGGCGACGGTCGGCTGGACCGGATTCACCGCCATGACGGCCTCGGCGGCTGCCCGGTCCGCGGCGTAGTTGTCTTTGCCGCCGATCCAGTAGTTCCACACCCGGGCGGGGCTCGGCACCGAGGTGTCGAAGGCCACCGCGCCGGGCCCGGTCTCGGGGGCTTCACGGTCAGAGGACGTTGTTGTCACCGCGCTTCGTCAGCTCAGCGTCACCCTATCCCGTATCCGCGCGAATCGGTCACCAGACCTCGTGAGCCACCTCGCCGACAAGCTCCAGCTTGCGCTGCTGGTCCTCCTCGCTGAGGTGATTCGGTCCGACTGATACCGGCGCGAATCCGCACTGCGTGGAGACCCCGAGCCGCTCCAGGTCGATGTACTTCGCGGCTTCGCTGATCCGCGCGACGACGTCCGGCACCGACTCGAGTTCGCCTGTCTTGTTGGTGATCAGGCCCAGCACTACGGTCTTGTCGTCAGGCACCTTGGCGAGCGGCTCGAACCCGCCCGAGCGCTCGTCGTCGTACTCGAGCAGGAAGGTGTCGAAGTTTGTCAGGCCGCCGAAGACCGCCTCGGCGATGAAGTCGTAGCCGCCGGTGGCGATCCACATGCTCTGGTTGTTGCCCCTGCACAGGTGCAGGCCGAATTGGACGCCTGGAACATCGGCGACCGAGTTAATGATCTCGATCCCCTCGGTAAGAGTCCGCTCGGTGGGCATGCCGACCGCCTCGCGCACACCGCGGTTCTCCGGGTCGACCAGCGTCCCGAGATCTGGCGCGTCGATCTGGACGTACGTGCAGCCCAGCGCCGCAAGCGCGCGGACCTCGTCCTTGACGATCGCAGCGGCGTCCTCAAAGAGCGCGTACGCGTCCCTGTAGGCCGCGGTCGACACCTCGGGTGACCACCCCGTGTACACGAACAGGGGGCTGATGAGCGTCACCTTGACCGGCACCCGGGCCCGGCCGCGGGCGTAGCTGAACTCCTCGATGGTGATCTGCCGCCTGGACCGAAGCTTGCCAGTGACGGACACCGGCGACTGCCATGTCCAGCCACCGTCAGGACCGTGGAAGTCGATCGCCACGCCTGGCCGCTCGATGAACCCCTCGACGTCGCCCATCAGCTGGTCGAAGAACGAGAACCGGCGCAGCTCACCGTCCGTAACGACGTCCAGACCGCAGCCCTCCTGCATCGCAATGGCCTGGTCGACGGCCCGGTCTTCGATGCGCTTGAACTCATCCGCTGGCAGCGTGCCGGCCACCAGCGCCTCCCGCGCCTCAGCGAGGTAGTGCGGGCGAAGCAGCGAACCGATCACGTCAGCATGGTGGAATGCCGTCATCTCTGCCTCCTTGGCTCACCTCCCCTTCTACTCGCGGCCGACCGCGGCCCGCGAGGTCAGCTTCCGGCAGGCGGGAAGCTAACCGAGGAGTTCCGCCGCACGGAGGGCGACGAACACCTCCAGCCCGCCGCCTTCCATCGGGCGTGCATCCAGTTCTGCGTCGTGGGCGGCGCTGACCGACCGCGCGATCGACAGGCCCAGGCCTACGCCGTCCTGGCTGCCCGTCCGGTCGGCGAGGCGGCGGAATGGCTCGAAGATCGTGGCCACTGATTCGGCCGGCACGACCGCGCCGCTGTTCACGATGCGAAGGAACACCCGCTCGGGCACCGTGCCAGCCGACACCGTGCCGTCAGACAGTTCGCCAGTCGTAATCCGGATCGAGCCGCCCGCCTTGTTGTGCCGCACCGCGTTGTCCACGAGATTCCAGACCATCCGCTCGAGCAGCTTCGGATCACCGGTCGTGCGCGCCGGGCCGAGCTCGGCGAGTACCGTCACCCCAAGCTTCCCGATGGCGGGCGAGGCCGTCTCCAGCGCGTCCTCGGCCAGCACCGCGAGGTCGACAGGGTCACGGCTCGCCGCACCCTGCTCGCTGACCGCGAGCGTCAGCAGGCCGTCGATCATGCGCTCGGCGGTCTCGATACGCCGGCGCACGCGCTCGGCCATGTCCTCCAGCTGTGCTTGCGTCCGGCCTGGCTTGGCCAGCGTGACGTCGATCGCCGTGCGCATGACCGTCAGCGGTGTGCGCAGCTCATGCGAAGCGTTGGCGACGAAGGCACGCTGCGCGGCGAACGCGCGGTCCAGGCGCTCCAGCATGTCGTCGAACGTGTCGGCCAGCTCACGTAGTTCGTCCCGCGGCCCGGTCATCCCGATTCGCTCGCCGAGGTGCTGTTCCGACGCCCGCCGGGCGGTCTCGGTGATGGCACGGACCGGCCGTAGCACGCGGCCGGAGACGAACCAGCCCACGCCTGCGGAAGCGGCGGTCATCGCGCCGAGGCCGAGCAGCGAATACAACAGCAAGTTGTGCAGCGCCTGGTCACGCTGGCTCTCCGCGCCGACTCGTGCGCCCACCGCGGCCGCATAGCGCTGGGCCTGCTCGCATAGCTGGATGGTGCCGCTATCCCGGTGCGGCTGCTTGCACTGATAGCTCAGCTTTGCCAGCTGGTTCTTGTTGAAGACGCTCTCAGCCGGCGGCAACCTGTCTTTCGGCAGGCTCGCAGCCAGAAGCCCGTACGTAAGCCCGAGCAGCGCCCCGCCCGCCAGCAGGAACAGCCCGGCGTACAGCAAGGCGAGCCGGATCCGAACCTTCCGCGGCCAGACCGCGCCGAGCACGCGCCGCCCCGCTGTCCAGCTCATCGAAGCCGGTACCCGCAGCCGACCACGGTCTCGATCAGGTCGGGCTGGCCGAGCTTCGCCCGCAGTCGCGCAATCGTCACGGTCACCGTGCGGGTGAAGGGGTCAGCGTTCTCGTCCCAGACCCGCTCGAGCAGGTCCTCAGCGCTGATCACCGCGCCCTCCGCAACCATGAGCTCCTCGAGGATGCCGAGCTCCTTCCTGGTCAGGCTGACCGGCCTCCCCGCCATGCTGACGCGCAGCCGAGCGCGGTCGAGCAGCAGGTCGCCGCGCGTCAGCAGCGGCGCCGCGGCCGGCTGGCGGCGGGCCAGCGCCCGCACCCGTGCCACCAATTCGGCAAACGCGAACGGCTTCGGCAGGTAGTCGTCGGCGCCCAGATTGAGGCCGTCGACCCGGTCGCCGACCGATGCAGCAGCCGTCAGCATGAGGATGCGCGCCGGCGACGGCGAGCTGACGAGTGTGGCGCACACGGCGTCGCCGTGGATGCGTGGCAGATCCCGGTCGAGCACAACGACGTCGTAGGCGGTCATGATGGCCTTCTCAATTCCGGTCGAGCCGTCGTAGGCGACGTCCGCGGCGATCCCCTGGTCCCGTAGGCCGTCCGCGATGTCGTCGGCCAGCTCGGCCTGATCTTCCACAACGAGCACCCGCATGCAGTCATGGTGCCTCAGCTGCGATCACACCGAGGTCACAAAAACGGCCGCGCGGTCCATCCAGCGCTCGGCCGTCACCAGCCATTTCGCTGATCTGGGTGCGGCCAGGAGGCGACTTCGCGTGACGGCCGTGTGACCCAGTCCTCGCTATTGCTTACCTCAGGCCGGCGTCTGCCCGGCCGTGAGGAGGCACAGCCGCACATGAAAACCGGAAACTACGGAGGAACGACGGTGACACGGGCCGGTGCCCCCTCGGCGGTCCGCGGCCCCCGGTGGCCAGCCGCAGGGGCGTTGGCCGCCACGCTGCTCGCGGCGGTCCTGCTGGTCGGCGGCTGCTCGTCGGGCCAGTCTTCCTCGGGCGGCCAGGTCGGGCAGCAGCTCACCCAGAGCCAGAGCGACCAGGACATGGTCAGCTTCGCCCGCTGTATGCGCGGCCGCGGGGTGCAGATGTCGGATCCGGTGCACCGACCCGGTCACGCGGGCCTGAGCATCGACATGCCCCCGCAGGGCGCCGCAACCAGGACCGCCTATGCGGCGTGCAACCGCTTCATCGCGCCGGTAGTGCAGATGAAGAACGCTGGAGCAGCCGCCCAGGCGGCGCCGCACCTGGCTGCCCTGACCCGATACGCCGAGTGCATGCGAGCCCATGACATTCCGCTGCTCGACCCGAATCAGCAAGGTGAGGTCGACATGGGCCGCCTGCCTGGCATGCTCAGCGTCGGCCGTTACTCACCGCAGTTCCGGACCGCTGACGCCGCCTGCCGGCACCTGCTCGCCTGCCGGCGTCACGGACGACGGGAGCGGGCCGTGACGCGCCGGAAGCTCGCCGTGCCGGCTGTGCTCGTCGCGACCGCGGCGGCCGGCGCGGTCACGGCCGTGGCGGTCCGGGGCGGAGTGGCTGCCGCCGCCCCACCCTCCCCGGTCCGGCTCTCCACCACGGAGATCGTCAGGACCGACCTTTCGACCACGACTCTGACCGCCGGCACGCTGGGGTACGCACCGACGAGCCCGCTGGTCAACGGGCTCGCCGGCACGTACACCTGGCTTCCGGCCGCCGGTGCCTCGATCGCACCAGGGCAGGTGCTGTACGAGGTCGACAACCAGCAGGTCGTCCTGATGGCTGGCGGCCTGCCTGCCTGGCGTCCGTTCGAGCTCGGCATGCCCCCCGGGCCCGATGTGTCCCAGCTACAGCGGGGGCTGATCGATGAGGGCGACGCGATGGGACTGCTGTCGGCCCCGACTGGCCATTTCGATCAGCTCACCGCCGACGCCGTGGCCCGCTGGCAAGCCCGCCACGGCTATCCGGTGACTGGTCAGATCCTGCGCGGCGAGGTTGTGTTCCTGCCGTCAGCGATCCGGGTGGGCGCGCTCGCCACGGCCATGGGCGAGGGCGCAGCGCCAGGCGCGCAGCCCTACCAGGTCACGACCGACCAGCGGATGGTGACCGTGCCGGTCAGCCCCAACCTGCCACCAGTACAGGTCGGCGAGCCCGTGTCGATTGTGCTGCCGACCAGCGCGACGACACCGGGAAAGGTAGTCGCGATAACGCCGCTCGCGGACGGCGCCAACGGCGCGTCCGAGCAGCTGGTCGTCCAGCCCGGCCAGCCCGCGGCGACAGGCAGCGGGTCCGGCGTGCAAGTCCAGGTCTCGCTGTCGGTCCAGTCAGTGCATGGGGTCCTCGCGGTTCCGGTGACGGCCCTGCTGGTTATGCGGGCGGGTCGCTACGGCCTGGAAATCGTGACCCCGGCTGGCGCACATCGCGTCGTTCCGGTGACCGCCGGAATCTTCGCCGGTGGCCGCGTGCAGGTCAGCGGGCACGGCATCAGCGCCGGAGAAAAGGTGGTGGTCTCGCAGTGAACGTGATCGAGCTGACCAGCGTCAGCAAGACCCATGCCGGTTCTCCCGCCTCGGTGGGTTCCGGGGGGCCGTCCCCCCGGGCCAGCACGGTGACCGCGCTGGACTCGGTCACCGTGTCGGTGGCCGCCGGGGAATTCGTCGCGATAACCGGGCCGTCTGGGTCAGGCAAGTCGACGCTGCTCTCAATCGCCGGCACGCTCGAGCGACCGTCAGCCGGGACCGTCCTGCTGGCCGGCCAGCAGACAGACAGCCTGCCGGACCGGGAGCTGTGCGGCATCCGCGCGGCCGTCATCGGCTTCGTGTTCCAGCAGTTTCACCTCATACCCTGGCTCACCGCGGCAGACAACGTCGCTACCGCGCTGCTGTACCGGGGCGTGCCGGCCAGCCGTCGCCGCCGGGCGGCCGCCGACGCGCTGGCGGACGTTGGCCTGGCTCACCGGGTCGGCCATCGGCCCGCTGAGCTGTCGGGCGGCGAGTGCCAGCGCGTGGCGATCGCCCGGGCCATGGTGGGCCAGCCGGCCGCTCTCCTCGCCGACGAGCCCACCGGCAGTCTTGACACGGCGGCCGGCCAGGGCATTCTTGCCGCTCTTGCCGACCTGAACAGCCGTGGGACGACGGTCATCGTGGTGACTCACGACCCCCAGGTAGCCGCCCGCGCTGGCCGGATCATCAAGCTGCGCGACGGCCAGGTCGTTGCCGACGGCGGTGCGGCATGAGCACGGCCACCAGACCGCGCAGCAGGATGCGGCCAGCCGACAATTGGCCACTCGCGGTAGCCGGAGTTGCAAGCAGACCGCTTCGGGCCTTGCTCTCGGCGGTCGGTGTCGCCATCGGCATCGCGACGCTGGTGTCGGTGCTCGGTATCTCCAGCTCGAGCAGAGCCCAGCTAGTAGCCGAGATCGACGCGCTCGGCACGAACCTGCTCACGGTGGCGCCGGGTACGTCTTTCAGCAGCGAGACCGTCACCCTGCCTGACGCCGCACCCGGCATGATCGCCCGCATCGGGCCGGTCATCAGCGCCGCCGCGATCGGCGAGGTATCCGCAAACGTCTACAGGAACAACGATGTCCCGGCGGTCAACACCGAGGCGATCATCGTCTACTCGGCCGACACAGACCTGCCGCGCGCGGTGCAGGCGCAGCTGGCCGACGGCCGGTTTCTCACGAACGCCACCGCACGGTACCCGGCCGTCGTTCTGGGCTCCGACGCCGCCGCGGCACTCGGGATCGACCGCGCGGACGGCTCAGTGCAGGTCTGGCTCGGCAATCACTGGTTCAGTGTGGTGGGAATTCTCCGGCCGGTCGCGCTCGCGCCCGAGCTCGATCGCACGGCGCTCATCGGGCATCCCATCGCGAGGCAGCTCCTGCACGCGACCGACGCCCCGGCGGTGATCTATGTGCGGGCCAATCCCGCCAGCATGACCGCGGTCCAGGCGGTCCTGCCATACGCCGCCGATCCGGCCGCCCCGCAGGACGTTTCGGTCACCGACCCTGCGGACGCGCTCATGGCCCGGGCAGACGCGACCGCAGCGTTCCAGGGCCTGTTCCTCGCCCTGGGCGGCATCGCGCTGCTCATCGGCGGCATCGGCATCGCCAATGTCATGGTGATCAGTGTGCTGGAGCGGCAGTCCGAGATCGGGGTGCGGCGGGCTCTCGGCGCACGACGGCTGCATATCGCCGTGCAATTCGTCGCGGAGGCGGTCGTGCTCGCCGGCCTTGGCGGCGCTGCGGGCGCGGTCGCCGGCGCTTTCGCGACAACGGTGTACGCAGCGTCCCGGCACTGGGCCACGGTCGTGCCATGGCCTGTGCTGCTAGCGGCGATGGGCCTGGGCGTGATAATCGGCGGGCTGGCCGGCCTGTACCCGGCACTGCGCGCGGCCAGGCTCGCCCCAGCCGAGGCACTGCGGCTCCGGTAGCCGCTACAGCTCGGCGAGGTCCGCAACTCCTGCCGAGTAGCGCGAGTAGCCAGGGGTACCCCACGGTGGGAACGAGCAGCGAGGGAGGACTGCCGATGAAGGCATTCGTCATGAAAAAGATCGGCCAGACCGGTTTCATGGATAAGCCGATGCCGAAACCCGGCCCGAACGACGCCATCGTGAAGACAACCAAGGCCCTCATCTGCACGTCCGACTCGCACACGGTCCACGGTGGCATCGGGGAACGGCACAACCTGACGCTCGGTCACGAGGCTGTGGGCGTGGTCCACGAGGTCGGCAGCGAGGTGGAGGTCTTCCACCCTGGCGACCGCGTCGTGGTCGGCGCGATCACCCCCGACTGGGGTCACCCGGCGGCGCAGAACGGCTACGCGTCCCAATCCGGGGAGGCGCTCGGCGGCTGGAAGTTCGCCAACATCAAGGACGGGGTCTTTGCGGAGTACTTCGACGTCAACGACGCCGACGCGAACATGGCCAAGATCCCCGACAGCGTGTCCGACGAGATGGCTGTCTACTGCTGCGACATGCTGTCCACTGGCTTCATGGGCGCCGAGCACGGCAACATCCCGATCGGCGGCACCGTGGCGGTTCTCGCGGAGGGCCCGGTCGGCCTGATGGCGACCGCCGGGGCCAGGCTGCGCGGCGCCGGCCGCATCATCGGGGTCGAGTCGGTTCCGCACCGCCAGGAACTAGCCCGCCGCTATGGCGCGGACGAGATCGTCGATTTCAGCAAGGAAGATGTCGTCGAGCGGATCATGGAGCTGACCGACGGCGAGGGCGTGGACACAGCGATCGAGGCCCTCGGCGCCGACGTGACGTTCCAGACCTGCGTCAAGGTCACCAAGCCTGGCGGCACGATCTCGATCACCGGTTACTTCGGGGAGGGCGAGTTCGTGCACATTCCGCGGGTCGCGTGGGGTGTCGGCATGGCCGACAAGACCATCGCCACCGGCCTGTGCCCGGGCGGCCGGCTGCGGATGGATCGGCTGCTGCGCATTCTCGAGGGCCAGCGCGTCGATCCCACACCCATGACCTCGCACCGGTTCGATTTCGACGAGATGCCACGGGCTTTCGAGGTGATGGACAGGAAGCTCGAGAACGTCGTCAAACCGCTGATCAGCTTCTGACGCCGACGGCGCCCAGGAACGGATCGAACCTGGCACGCGGCGGCTTGGTCGGCCGCCAGTCCGTGACGTGCACGAGGCCGGGCTCGACCAGGTCGAACCCGGCCAGCAGCCGCGACACCTCGGCCCGGTCGCGCATGGAGAGCTGGGAGGTCGCGCGGTCGTAGACGCGCCCGGCGCGGTCAGCGCTGTCTGCCGCGGCCTCGGCCGGATAGCCGTCCATGGTGGCATGCGACAGGATCAGATAGCTGCCCGGCGCCAGAGCGTCCCGGAACGCTGCCACGAGCGCGGCCGGGTCGTCAGCGTCGGGCACGAAATGGAGGATCGCGACCAGCAGTACGCAGACGGGGCGGGCGAAGTCCAGTAGCCCGGTCGCCCTGGCGTCGCGCAGAATGCCGGCCGGGTCCCGCGCGTCCCCCGCCACGACCGCCGTGCGCGCGTCGCCGGCCAGCAGCGCATTCCCGTGCACCAGCACGACGGGATCATTGTCGACGTACACCGTCGCCGCCTCTGCCGCGACCTCCTGCGCGACCTGGTGCACGTTCTGCTGCGTCGGCAGGCCGGCGCCCACGTCGAGGAACTGAGTCACGGCCTGCTCGGCGACGAACCGCACAGCGCGGCCGAGGAACTGCCGGTTCCACCGCGCTGCTAATTGCACCTCGGGCGAGATCTCGATGAGCCGCGCCACCGCTTCCCGGTCGCTGCCGTAGTTGTCCTTGCCACCGAGCATGAAGTCGTACATCCGGGCCACGTTAGGCACCATAGGGTCGAGCGCGGGCGACGCGTGCACCCCCTCAGTCATGACCCAAGACTGTCACATATGCGGATCAGTCGTGCAACGCATGTTTCGCCGCGCGATGCAGGACTTCCGCCAGAGGCGTCGTTCCCGCACAATGGCGGCGTGACCAACCAGCAAATGGCCTCGGCGTGCCCCCGGTGCGGGCGCACGGACAAGGTGCATTCCATTCAGGAACTGGCCGCCATGGCCAGCAGCCAGCTCAATCAGGCCCAAGCTGCCATGCCGCAGTCGGGACCGGTCCGCGGCTGGGAAGCTGAACCTCGATCTGGCCCGTTGCCGGGCCCCGGCGGATTCGGCGGCGGCGTGCGCAACGCGTTGGACTACAACAGGGGCGCGATCAGCAGCAATCCGCTGGACGCACTGGGCGAGGACGTCGCGGGCGCCGCCGTCTCGGTCGCCATGGGATTCGCCGCCCGCGCCATCAGCCGCCGGGTGCAGCAGACGATGACCGAGCGAGTCGCGCCGATGGTCGCACGGCAGCAGACGATGCTGCAGACCCAGATCGAGATTGCCCAGCGGCATCCCGACCTGTGTGCCTGCGAGACGGACAAGGTGATCTTCCTGGCCGGCGGGAGCCGGGTGCTGCCCATGCCGAACCTCATGACGGTCACGGTCGAGCAGGCCGATCAGATGGTCGCTCAGCTGCGGGACGGCACGTAACTGGCGCCCGGCTCGAGCACACGCGGGGTCAGCTCATAGCCGCCGCGCCCCTGGCTCAGTGCCTTGACAGTCGCGGCGAAAACCGGAACGCTTCCCATCGGACGATCCGGCCACTGTCCGGACAGTAGTCCGCTGAGCGGAATGTGCTCAAGAGCTGTGGAGGAACTCATGACTGACGCCACCCTGAGCAACGCCGACCTGACGCCGGGCCGGCCGGTGGTATTGCGTGGCGCGACCGTTCTGACGCTCGACGACGCGCATCGTGTGCTCGCGCCAGGGGACGTGCTGGTGCAGGGTGAGCAGATCGCAGCGGTGGGCGAGAACCTTTCCGTGCCGGAGGGAACGCTGGAGATCGACGCGTCCGGCGGGATCGTGATGCCCGGCATGGTGGACACCCACCGGCACATGTGGCAGACCGCGATGCGCGCGTACGGGGCGGACTGGACGCTGACGCAGTACTTCGTCTGGAACTACCTGCAGTACGGCAAGCTGTTCCGGCCCGAGGACATCTATGCCGGCAACATGCTGTCCGCGCTGGAGGCCATCGACGCCGGGGTGACGACGACTGTCGACTGGTCGCACAACAACCACACGGTTGACCACGCCGACGCCGCCGTCGACGCCCTGACCGCGGTGCCAGGGCGCTTCGTATTCGCTTACGGCAACATCCAGGCCGGGCCGTGGGAGTGGTCGGCCAGCCCCGAGTTCCGGGCGTTCGTGTCTCGTCGGATCACCCCGGGCAACGACATGCTCGGCTTCCAGATGGCCTTCGACGTCACCGGCGACCCGGCGTTCCCGGAAAAGGCGGCGTTCGAGGTCGCCCGCGACCTCGGCGCCCCCGTCACCACCCACGCGGGCGTGTGGGGCGCCACCAACGACGACGGCATCCGGCTGATGCACGAAGGCGGGTTCATGACGCCGCAGACCGTGTATGTGCACGCCACCACGCTCACCCGGGATTCCTACAACCGCATCGCCGCCACCGGCGGGTACGCGTCGGTATCGACCGAGTCCGAACAGTCGGCCGGCCAGGGCTACCCGCCGACCTGGCAGCTGCGCGAGCACAACATCCCCGTGTCACTGTCGATGGACACCAGCGTCTGGTGGTCGGCCGACCTGTTCGCCGCCATGCGGGCAACGCTCAGCGCTGACCGGTCTCGGGTACATCTCGAGGCGCATAGCAGGGGCGAGACCGTCACGCATCACCACCTGCGCGCCGAGGACGTCGTCCACTTCGCCACTCGCGGCGGCGCCAGGGCCCTCGGCCTCGACAGCAAGATCGGCAGTCTCGAGCCGGGCAAGAAGGCCGACATCGTGCTCATCAAGAACGACCACTCACCAGTCATGTTCCCCTTGCTGAACCCCTACGGGCACGTCGTCTTCCAGGCCGGGCGCGGCGACGTCCACACGGTTGTCGTTAACGGCCGGATCGTGAAACACGACAACCGGCTCACCGACGCTGCCAGCCTCGGCACCGCACGGCGGCATATCGAGCAGACCGTGAGCTACCTGCAGGGGCAGCTTGGCCCGGACGCCTGGGCCGAGGGCATGCACCCCGAGATCCCCGCGATGGAGCTGTTTGAGAACCCGTACACCTACACCGAGTACGGGAAGACCGGCGCGGAGCAGAGCTAGCCCGGTCGCTACCAAACCCAGCCTCAGCGGGCTCGTAACGGCGGGCCCGAAGCGCCCGGCGTTACCAGCCCGGTCTCGTAGGCCACCACGACCAGCTGAGCGCGGTCTCGCGCGCCGAGCTTGGTCAGGATGCGGCTCACGTGCGTCTTGGACGTGAGCGGGCTGACGAACAGCCGGCCCGCGATCTCGTCGTTCGACAGACCCGCCGCCACAAGCCGCAGCACCTCACGCTCCCGGTCGGTCAGCCCGTCGAGCTGCCGTGGGTCCGCCTTCGGCAGCTCGGGGCGGGTCGCGAGGTCGGTGATCAGCCGGCGGGTGACGCTGGGTGCGAGCAGCGCGTCGCCGCGCGCGACCACCCGAATGGCGTGGATGAGGTCGCCGGGCTCGGCGTCCTTAACCAGGAATCCGCTGGCACCCGCTCGGATCGCCTGGTAGACGTACTCGTCGGTCTCGAAGGTGGTCAGGATGATGACCTTGACGCCGGCCAGGTCGTCGTCGGCGGCGATCCGGCGGGTGGCTTCCAGGCCGTCCATGACCGGCATCCGGATGTCCATGAGGACTACATCCGCGCACTCGGCCCGGGCCAGCTCGACTGCCTGCGCGCCGTCAGTGGCCTCAGCGACCACCTGCATGTCGTCCGCGCTGTCCACCAGCACCCGGAAGCCCGCCCGGATCAGCGCCTGGTCATCCGTCAGCAACACCCGGATCATGACCGCCGACCCGACTCGACAGAGCCCGACTCCAGCGAGCCAGGCTCGGCACCACCTTGGTCGGCTTGCTCCCTGCGTGCGCGCTGACGAGCGGCGCGGCGGGCCGCCGGTGCACTGGGGGGCCGGGCCGCACCGTCGTCAGCGGTCACAGACTGGTCGTCCCCCTCCGCGGGTTCGGCCGGCAGCGGGAGGACGGCCACGACCCGGTATCCGCCTGCGAGGCCAGGCCCGGCGTGCAACGTGCCGCCGACCGAGGCCGCGCGCTCGCGCATGCCGATGAGCCCGTGGCCAGCACCGGGGGTGTCGGTGCCCGCAGGTACGCCTCGCCCGGTGTCGGTAACCTCGATCCGCAGCGCGGCCTCCTCGTTGTGCAGCCAGATCGTCGCGGTGGCCGGCCCCGCGTGCTTGATCGCGTTGGTGAGCGACTCCTGAATGATCCGGTACGCGGCAACGTCGACCGCCGGCGCCAGAGCCAGCGGAGCGCCGTCCCGCAGGACCGTCGTCGGCAGGCCTGCCTGGCTGGTCCGGTCTACGAGCGCATCGAGCTGCGCCAGGCCCGGCGCCGGCTCGACCGGCTCTGCCTCGTCGGCCTGCCGCAGCACGTTCAAGATCGCCCGCAGGTCTCGCAGCCCATCACGGCTGGCCAGCCGGATCGCGCGGAGCGCCTCCGCGGCCACCCCCGGGTTGGCCGCGAGCACGTGCTCGGCCACCCCGGCCTGCACACTGATAGTCGCCATCGAGTGAGCGACCACGTCGTGCAGTTCCCTGGCGATCCGCAGCCGCTCCTCGTCGATCCGCCGTCGGGCCTCCTCGTCGACCCTGGCCTGGATGGACGCGACGTAGGCGCGCCGGTTGCTGATCGCGTAGCCGCCGAAGAACGCGGCAGCGATCATAGCCAGGATCAGGTAGAAACCGCCGCCTGTCGGGTTGAAGGGGTTGCTGGCCGCCGTCGCACCCATCAGCGCCGCGAGCGTGACAGCCGCGAGCAGGGCCGCACGCCGGAACGGCACGACCTGAGCGACGGTGAACAGCGCGATGATCGGGGCGACCACGACCGCGCCATTCTCGTTTCGCGGGAAGCTGTAGGCCACCGCAAACGCTGTCGACAGCAGCAGCACCGGCACCGGGTACCTGCGCTTGACCGCGAGGACGAGGCAGGCCGCCGCGACCAGCAGCAGCGCGATGGTCGGGGTGTGCGGGAGCCCGTGGCCCTTGAACTGCACGATGTCAGCCTGCTGGTGCGGATGCGCCTCCCCGTACGACCCGCTGACCAGCACCGCGGCGATCAGGACAGCGTAAACGGGGTCGCGGGCGGGTGAATCGCGCCAGCGACGCCAGAGTTCGCCGAGCCGGGCTTGCACATGCTCAGCGTACGGCGGCGGATCCAGCCGGGTCGTCCTCCCGCGGCAGTCCTGCCGCGTACTCCGCCGGGAGTACGCGGCCGCCGCCTGCAACTGCAGGCGTACGCCGAAGTGCATGCTCGCGGCAGACGCCGCCTACCCCCGCCAGCCGGTTGTCTGGTGGTCAGACCGGCGGGGCCGACCGCCGGCGACGACGCGGAGGTCGCGATGCAAGCCCTGACCGGGTTCGTTCTGCGCCACAAGCTGATGGTGACGTTGCTCTGGCTCGCGATCGCCGCGGCCGGCGTGCTGACCGTAGGCGGCACGACGCACCGGATGACCAACACCTTCTCCATGCCCGGCCAGGCGTTCCGGGTGGACAACCAGATCGCCCGCCACTACGGCAACGGCGGCGACCAGACGCCCTATGTGCCGGTGCTGACCGTCAAGGCCAGCCAGCAGGTGTCCAGCCCTGCCATCGCGGCAGCGACCGGCAGGGCCTTCGCGGCACTGCACACGGCGCTGCCGAACACGCGGATCGCCGATTACGCCACGACCCATAACCCGGCGTTCATCTCCCGCGACGGCCGGTCCACGTTCGCTGTTGTCTACACGATGGATAACACCAGCTTCTCCGCGCCGAGCGAGGGACCGGCCATCCAGCACACGCTGACCGCTGCGATCCCGGCGGGCTGGCACGCAGGCGTCACGGGTGAGCAGCTACTGCAGGCCGGCGCCACCCAGTCCAAGGGCACCGGCATCATGGTCGAAGCCATGATCGGTTCGCTCGGCGCGCTGGCAATCCTCGCCTTCGTGTTCGCCAGCTTCCTGGCCGTCCTCCCGCTGCTGATCGGCGGCGTCTCGGTCATGTCCACGTTCCTCCTTGTCGGCGGGCTGACCGAGATCACCGGCGTCAGCCAGATCGTCGAGTTCCTCATCGCCCTCATCGGGCTCGGCGTGGCGATCGACTACTCGCTGCTGGTGGTCAGCCGGTGGCGGGAGGAGCGCGCAGCGGGCCGCGACAACCAGGCCGCAGTGCTTCACGCGATGGGTCACGCGGGCCGGGCCGTGGTGTTCTCCGGGCTCACCGTCGCCATCGGGCTGGCCGCGATGATCGTCCTGCCCGTGCCCATGCTGCGCAGCGTCGGCATCGGCGGCGTGCTCGTGCCGCTCGTGTCCGTCGCGGTGGCGATTACCCTGCTGCCTGTCATCCTCGC
Source organism: uncultured Actinomycetota bacterium (assembly GCA_963718765.1). Lineage (GTDB taxonomy): Bacteria > Actinomycetota > Actinomycetes > Streptosporangiales > Streptosporangiaceae > JAJYUU01. Next base: position 312,086 of record CAVQZV010000004.1, on the reverse strand, counting down.
GACCGTCGGCCCTCGACTCGACTGGCCGCGGCTGCGCACCGAGCGGACCGCCAGCCGCGCGTTCTCTGCCTGGGCCCGGGGTGTGTACCGGCACCGCTGGCTGGCGGCGATCGGCGGGCTCGCGGTGCTGGGCGCGCTGATGGCCCCGGCGCTGTCGCTGCACCTGGGCGAGCCCGGCAGCTCGGCACAGGCCACGTCGGGCCCGGCGCACGATGCGCTCGTCACCCTGACGGACGGCGGCATCCCGGCGGGCGTGCTCACCCCAGCTGAGGTGCTCACCACCGGGGCTCCCGGCGTCGCTCGTCACGTGGCCAGCGAGGCCCGCGCCATCCCGGGCGTCTACACCACGGTCGCTCCGGCGACGTCCGACTACCGCCGCGACGGTACGGCCATCGTGACGGTGCTGCCGACCGCCGAGAGCAGCCTGCCAGCCGGCCAGACCCAGATGGCGGCCCTGGAGTCGGGACTGATCGGCAAGCCTGGCGTGGTCGGCGTCGGCGGCGACGGTCCGTCGCTGATCGACTTCGACCACGCGGTGTACGGCGACTTCCCGCTCATGCTGGCGCTGATCGGCATCGCCACCTTCCTGCTGCTCACCAGGGCGTTCCGGTCAGTGCTGCTAGCCGCGAAGGCCGTCGTCTTCAACCTGATCTCACTGGCCGCGGCCTACGGCGTGCTGACCTGGGTGTGGCAGGACGGCCACGGCTCACACGCGCTGTGGGGAATCCCGGCCACGGGTGCCATCACCATGTGGGTCCCGCTGATGGTGTTTGCCTTCCTGTTCGGCCTGTCGATGGACTACGAGGTGTTCATCCTGACCCGCATCCGCGAGGCCTACGATCACGGCGGCGACGCCCGCCAGGCGGTCACCGAGGGTCTTGGCCGGACCGGCCGGCTCGTGACCAGCGCGGCAGCCATCCTGATGCTGTCGTTCCTGTCCATGTCCACCGGCCCGATGACGGATCTGAAAATCCTGGCCACCGGGCTCGGTGCGGGCATCCTGGTCGATGCCGTCGTGATCAGGTGCCTGCTGGTGCCCGCGATGGTCGCGCTGTTCGGCCGGGCCAACTGGTGGCTGCCGTCCGGCCTCGCCCGGCTGCTGCTGGTGCCCGCCCCTAGCAGGATCGCGCAGCCCGAGCCCGAGCGGGAGCTGGCTGGCGTGTCCTGACCGGCAGCCAGCCCGCCGTGCGGGCTGGCTGGCAGCCGCGTCGGGCTGGCTGGCGCGCGCAGGCCTGCGGGATCAGCTGATCCCGCAGGCCTGAGCTACTGCTATGGCAGCGCCTTCCCGGTTAGAAGCAGCCGGGATGCCTGGCCGCTCAAAGTAGGTCATGTAGACGTCCGCGGCGCCGGCCGCGCTGGTCGCGGCGTTCAGCATCGGGATGTACTGAGCCCATCCCTGGTTGTAGGTGAGCAGCGCCGCGAGCTGCGTCTGCAGGTCAGCGGCCGGATTGCCGGTCACAAAGCCGGCCAGCAGCGGGGTCCAGCCGATCAGGCCGCCACCCCCGGTACCGACCGATTCGGGGTCTCCCCTGGACTCCTGGTAGATGTTGCCGGCGATGCCGACCGCGGCCACCTTGGTGTAGCCGTGCGCGACCAGAAAGTCGACGATGGCGGCGTAGTTGGCCGGCAGCATCCCGGTTCCGCCGACGCCGTTGCCGGCGCACGCCGGCCCGGGCGCTGCGGCTGGGCTGGCGGTCACACTCGGCGCCGGCGACGGCGAGGTCGATGCCGACGGCCTGACAGTCGGGGGCGTCGCCAGCGGCAGCCGGTCCGCAGCACCGGAATCAGCTGCACCGGTGCCGGCGACCAGCGACTGCACCTGGTACGAGGCGAGGCTGCGCGCCAGTGGATCGGGCTGCTGGTGATGGAACTGGGTGGCGGCAAGAGTTGCTGCGAGGGCCACCGCCGGGACAACGGCGGATATGACTACCGTCTTCCGCCGGACTCGGGACGGGGCGGCGTGACGGCCCGTCCGCCTGCTCTTCCAGTGCTTGCGATGGGAGGTCGCCGAACTCACTACCTGCCTTACGACAGTCCTCGCCCGGCTACGCGGCCTGATCGCGTGTGCCTCTCGCCGAGCCTGACCTGGGAAATCGTCGCCGGCGAGAGAACCGAAATCAGGTAAACAGCCGTATATAGATCATTCGGGCTATGGATCCAACAAAACGGTTAGCGAGCATCAAAGCACGTACAGTGCCGTCGATCTCGCACCCACCGGGCCAGAACAACCGCTGCCATGGGCTACGGCCAAACCACCCAAAGTGACTAGGGCCGACCGCCACCGAGCACGGCGCGAACTCTTCGCGCGAGCACATTGCCTGAAGCACCCGGCACGGCGCATGATCGCTGCCGGAGTGGGTGCGACCGCAAGCAACAGGGAGACGGCGTGGATCTCGAACTCACCGGCAAGCGTGCCGTGGTCACGGGGGGCGGCAGTGGCATCGGAAAGGCGACGGCCACGCTGCTCGCCGAGGAGGGCGCAGATGTCGTCATCGCCTCCCGCTCGGCGGACCGGCTGCGGCAGGCAGCCGCGGACATCAGTGCTGCCGCTGGCCGCGCTGTGCACCCGGCGGTGGTGGACACCAGCGATGAGGGATCGGTGCAGGCCCTGGCCAGCCAGGCCACCGGTTTGCTGGGCGGCCCGGTCGAGATTCTCGTCAACTGCGCCGCGGTCCCCGCGGGTCAGCGGCCGGTCGGCGGGTTCGAGTCCATCACCAGCGAGGCCTTCTGGGCCGACGTCGACGTCAAGGTGCTCGGGTATCTGCGCTGCGCCCAGGCTTTCGCCCCGGGCATGGTCGCCGCTGGCTGGGGACGGATCGTTAACGTCAGCGGCCTCGCCGCCCGCAGTACCGGCTCGGTCATAGGCTCCATCAGAAACGTGTCGGTAGCGGCGTTGACCAAGAACCTGGCCGACGAGCTTGGTCGCCACGGGATCAACGTGACCGTGGTGCACCCCGGACTGACCAGGACAGAGGCGACCACGGGGGTGGTAGCCGCCACAGCAGCCCGGGAGAGCATCGAACCGGAGGTGGTCGAGCGCCGGCTGGCAGCCGGCAACGCGATCGGCCGCATGATCACGGCCGCCGAGGTGGCGGCGGTCATCGCGTTCCTCGCCTCGCCGCGCAGCGTCGCGATCAACGGGGACGCCGTGGCGTGCGGCGGTGGCACACCGCGAGTCATCCACTACTAGGCCAGCGGAGGTTACGGTGGCGACCGATTACCCGGCCGAGTACGGGCCTGTACGCCGTGGCGACGAGCTCGACTGGGACCGGCTCGCCCGCTACCTGCAGGACCACCTCGACGGGCTCGGACAACTCCTCGCAGCCCACCAGTTCCCGAACGGGGCGGCGAACCTGACCTACATGCTGGAGTTCGCCGACCGCCGGCTCGTCATCCGACGGCCGCCATTCGGTCAGATCGCGATCGGCGCGCACGACATGAAGCGCGAGTACCGGGCCTTGTCGCGGCTGTGGCGCAGCTATGACCGGGCGCCGCGGGCTTACCTGCTCTGTGAGGACCACTCCATCGCCGGCGCTGACTTTCTCGTCATCGACTACCGGCCGGGCGTGGTGGTGTGGGGCAGGGTGCCGCCGAGTATGGCCGGGCACCAGGGCGCGGGACGGCGTATCGGGCTGGCCGTCGTCGACGCCCTCGCTGACCTGCACCAGCTGGACCCGGAGGCCGCTGGCGTCGCCGATCTAGGACGGCCTCAGGGCTTCCTCGACCGCCAGCTCGACGGCTGGCGGGCACGCTGGGCGGCGGTGGCTGACCCTGGCGCCGAGCTCGTGGCCGAGGTGGGAGCCCGGCTGGCCGCGACAAAGCCGCCCACGCTCCGGACGTCGGTGCTGCACAACGACTTCAAGATCGATAACTGTCAGTTCGATCCGGCTAGCCCCGACCGTGTGCAGTCAGTCTTTGACTGGGACATGGCCACCCTCGGCGATCCGCTCGTTGACCTCGGCACCATGCTCAATTACTGGCCCGACCCGGCCGACGAGCCGGACAGCCGGCCGCCGCACCCCGACGGTCAGCAGCACATGGGCCTGCCGACGCGAGTCGAGGTGACCGAGCGATACGCGCGCGCGACCGGCGCCGATGTGGCGGCCGTCCGCTGGTACGAGGCTTTCGGCTGCTGGAAGACCGCGATCGTGGTGGCGCAGTTGCACCATCGCTACGTGCAGGGCAACAGCCACGACCTGCGCCAGGGCCTCAAGGGCGACCGGATTCTGCCGCTCGCACGCCGCGCGCAGGCAATCCTCGGCGGCTGATCGCCGGGGCGGCGGGAATCCAGCGCTGAGCCTGCTCCTGCGAGGTTGGCGGCTCGCCCGGCAGCGGCGTCGTTGCGCCGGCGCGCAGCCCGTCGATGATGAGCGCAAGGTGCCGCTGCCGCACCGCCGCGGTACGTTCGGCGTCGCCGACCCGGAGCATGCTGAGCATCTCGAGCAGGTAGCCCACGTCCAGGAAAGCGACGTCGGCGCGCACGTCGCCGGCCGCCTGCGCCCGGTTGAGCAGTTTGGTCCCTAGTTCCTGCATCTGCTCGCCAAGCCCGAACATCTCCGGCGTCGGGGTGAACCGGCCAGCCAGCCGGGTGACGAGCCCGTGCGTATCGGCCGCGACGATCCGGCGCAGGAACTCGGTGTAGGCCCGCCACGGCCCGGCGTCCACCTCGAGCGCCCGCCTGGCCTCCGTCAGGTAGATCTCCTGGCCATCCCGGCACAGGGTGCGCAGCAGATCCTCCTTGCCGGCGTACCGGTGATAGAGCGCCCCGATGCCGACGCCGGCCCGCTCCGCCACCGCGGCGATCGGCGCGTCCGGGTCGGCAAGGAACACGTCTCTTGCGGCGGCGAGGATCACTTCGTCATTGCGGGCCGCCTGCGCCTGCCTGCCCCGCAGCGGCGCACCGGGGATTGTCATGGCGCCACGATATCACTTGAACGGATCATTCAGTTCAACTATTCTGTAACTGAACAGAATGCTCCGTTCAAATCAATCGACGGGGCTGCGACCCCACCAGGGAGGAATCCCAGCCATGACCACCACGGACATCGCCCGGTTCCGTATCGAGATCCCGCAGTCCGACCTGGACGACCTCACCGACCGGCTAGCCAGGACGCGGTGGCCCGCCAGCCTGCCGGGCGACGCCTGGGCCCGCGGCGTCCCGGTCGACTACCTGCGCGGCCTCGCCGACTACTGGCGAGATGGCTTCGACTGGCGCGCGGCGGAATCCCGGCTGAACGCCTTCCCCCAGTTCACGACCCAGATCGACCGCCAGCGGATCCACTTCCTGCACGTCAAGTCGCCGCTGCCCGAAGCGACGCCGCTACTGCTCGCGCATGGCTGGCCAGGCTCGGTGGTCGAGTTCAGCCATCTCATCGGGCCGCTCACGGACCCGGCCGCGCACGGAGCAAAACCCGGTACTCCCGCCTTCCACCTGGTCATCCCTTCCTTGCCTGGCTTCGGGTTCTCCACTCCGCTCGTCGAATCCGGCTGGGGCTCCCGGCGGATAGCTCAGGCGTTGGCGGAACTGATGCGGCGGCTCGGCTATGACCGCTATGGCGCTCACGGCGGGGACTTCGGCGCGTTTGTTGCACCCGACCTCGGCCGGGTCGACCCTGAGCACGTCATCGGCGTCCACGTCAACGCCGCGACCATGGGCTTCATCCCGCGAGGCGACATCCCAGAGGCCGACCTGGAAACGCTCGCGCCGGTCGAGCAGGCGCGCGTACAGCGAATGGCGAACTTCCTGACCGAAGGCAACGCCTACTTCCAGATCCAGGCGACACGGCCGCAGACGCTGTCCTTCGGGCTCACCGATTCCCCGGCCAGGCAGCTCGCGTGGATCGTGGAGAAGTTCAAGGAGTGGACCAGCGCGGCCCGCGAGCTTCCCGAGGATGCTGGTGGCCGCGACGACATCCTGACCAATGTGAGCCTGTACTGGTTCACCCGGAGCGCCGGCTCGTCGGCAAACCTGTACTACGAGGCGGTGCACGATCAGGACTGGCCCACGCCGTCTGCGGTGCCGACCGGCGTCGCGGTGTTCGCTGAGGACATCGCGATCCGCCGGTACGCCGAGCAGACCTACAACATCGTGCACTGGAGCGATATCGATGCTGGCGGCCACTTCGCTGCTCTGGAGACGCCCGGCCTGCTAGCCGCTGACATCCGCACGTTCTTCGCCAGCCTGCAGACCGTATCTTGACATCCTCCCCCGGCCTTCAGGCGAGGGATTCCAACTACTCCACGACGAGCGGTAGTTGAGGTTCGCGGTTCAAAGGCCCGGCAGTCCGGTCGCCTCCCCGCGCGTTCACCGCATGCCCTGCGGCGATGTTCCTGGCCGCGTTGACGTCAGCGTTGCCCGCCAAGCCGCAGGCGGTGCACCGGAAGCGGGCTTGGCTCTCGCGCGACTTCGGGTCCACGTGCCCGCACGCCGAGCACCGCTGGCTCGTGTACGCGGGATTAATCTTCTGCACCCGGCCGGGTGCTTTGTCCTCCAGGCGCCGGACCAGCAGACCCCACCCGGACCGGGAGATCTCACGGTTAAGCGCGGCTTTAGCCGCGACGTTCCTGCCGGGTTCGGCAACGGTACCCCTGGCCGAGCGGGTCATGTTACGGATGTTCAGATCCTCGATACGAATCACGTCGTAGCGGCGGGCCAGGTCGGTGGACACCTTCTCACACCAGTCCGTGCGCGCATCAGCCTCACGGGCCCTCAGCCGGGCGACAGCGGCCCGGACCTGACGGCGCCGGTGAGATCCCTTCTTGGCGCGGGCCAGCTTCCGTTGCAACACCAGCAGCCGGAACCGCCGTCCGGGACTAAGACGAGGCGTGGTCAGCAGTTCGCCTGTCGACAATGCAGCGCTGATCGCGACACCCCTGTCGATGCCCACGATCTCGCCGGTACCAGGCGCGTCGATGGCCGGCGGGATAGCCACGAAGGCGATATGCCACCGGCCGCTGCGGTCACGGGTCACCCGGTACGACTTCACCCCGGCTGGCACCGGACGCGACAGCCGGAAGCGCAGCCATCCGCATTTGGGCACGAACACCATGGCCGCACTGCGACTGAGCTGGCGCACGTGTTCCGGCTTCACCGCGATGATGCGGAATCCCTTGTCCCGCCGCGCTTTCCGCCAGGTCGGCTTGCGGTGCGTCCCGCCGAAGAAGTTCCGCATCGCCTGGTCAAAATCGCGGATAGCCTGCTGCTGCACGATCACGCTGACCGCAGCCAGCCACCAGTTGTCCGCTCGGGCGTCAGTCAGTTGCCGGCACCGCTCCGCGAATCCCGGCGCGGACCTGCGCCCCGGCCCCCAGTGCGCCTGCTGTTCAACGCAGAGGTTCCACACATACCGGGCGTCCGAGCAATGCCGCAGCAGGATCCCCTCCTGCGCGGGCGTCGGCTCAAGCCGGTAGCGAGACATGTGCCAATCTTGGCGCCAGGGTCTGACAACAGCTCCCGATTCCATCCCGCCCTGACGGACGGGCCTTCGTCCGGAGGACAGGTTGACATCGACAGCCGGCGCCCTTGCACAGTGGGCCCATGACCTGCGGCCTGCCGAGGAGGACCTCGCGCTGGCCAGCCGGTCACTGCTGGACACGGTGGCCGTGGCACTGGCTGCGCGCGATCACCCGGTCACCGCCCTCGCCGCCCGCCTCGGCGAGGGCGGCCACTGGGCGGCCGCCGCGCACGTGCTCGACTTCGATGACCTGCACATGCCCTCCACCACCCACATCAGCGCGGTCTGCGTGCCGACGGCGCTCGCGGCCGACGGCGGCGCGCGCGCCTACCTCGCCGCGGCCGGGGTCATGGCCCGGCTCGGCACCGCGCTCGGCTGGCCGCACTACTCGGCGGGCTGGCACGCGACGTGCACGGCCGGGGCACCGGCCAGCGCCGCGGGCGCGGCGGTGGCGATGGGACTCGACAAACAGCGCATCGCGACCGCGATCGCGCTGGCGGTGCCGGCCGCGGGCGGCGTGCAGCGGGCATTCGGCACCGACGCTAAGTCGCTGCAGGTTGGCTTCGCCGTCGACGCGGGCCTGCGGGCAGCGGAACTGGCCAGGGCAGGCGCCAGCGCCGACGAGACAGCCCTCGACGCGTGGCTGCACCTGGCCGGGGCCAAGCCGGGCGGGCTCGATCTCACCGGGCCCGCCGTGCCGGACGGGCTGGCCATCAAGATGTACCCGTGCTGCTATGCGCTGCAGCGGCCGATCGCCGCGGTCGCTGAGCTGGCGGGTCAGGCCGACCTGGATCCTAGTGACATCGGGCGGATCGAACTGCGCACGATGGAAGCGACGGTCGTGCCGCTCATCCACCACCGCCCCGATACAGGCCTGCAGGGCAAGTTCAGCCTGGAATACGCGGTCGCCGCGGCCCTGCTCGACCACCATCCGGGCTTTGCGAGCTTCACCGACACGGCCGTGCGCCGGGACGCGGCGCGACGCCTCGGCGGCCTCGTCGAGACCGAGCTCGATCCCGGCGGTGACTGGCTGCTCGACGGGGAGCTGCAGGTCAAGATCCATACAGGGAACGGGGCCGTCCACCACGCGGCGCTTGACTATCCGCCTGGGTCACCGGCGAATCCCCCGTCACCGGCGCAGCTGTCGGCGAAGCTTACTGACTGCGTGGCCGACCTCGGCGCCGACTGGTCGGCCTGGACCTGGCAGAGCGCGGCCGGGGTGCTGCGCGAGTTCCTCCCGCGATGACAGGCTCCGCGCTCCCGCTTGCCGGCATCACGGTGGTGTCACTGGAGCAGGCGGTCGCAGCGCCGTTCGCCACCCGGCAGCTCGCCGACCTCGGCGCGCGTGTCATCAAGATTGAGCGGCCGGAGGCGGGCGACTTCGCGCGCGACTACGACCGCGCCGTGCTCGGCCAGGCGAGCTACTTCGTCTGGCTGAACCGGGGCAAGGAATCCGTGGAGCTGGACGTGAAGAGCTCCCGCGGGCAGCGCGTGCTCACCGCGCTGCTCGAGCGCGCGGACGTGTTCGTGCAGAATCTCGCGCCCGGTGCGGCAGACCGGCTCGGCCTGTCGGCGGACACGCTCCGGGCCCGGTGCCCCCGGCTGATCTGCTGCTCGGTCTCCGGCTACGGACCGGACGGCCCGTACGCCCGAAAGAAGGCCTACGACCTGCTCGTGCAGTGCGAGGCCGGGCTGCTGTCGGTGACCGGCACGCCGGATGTCCCGGCGAAGGCAGGCATCTCGGTCGCCGACATAGCGGCAGGCATGTACGCCTACAGCGGTGTGCTGACAGCGCTGTATGAGCGCGAGCGAACCGGAACCGGCAGTACGGTCGAGGTGGCCATGCTGGAGGCGCTCGGCGAGTGGATGAGCCAGCCCTACCTCTACATGGTGTACGGCGGGCAGCCGCCGCGGCGCACCGGCGCCCGGCATGCCTCGATCTCCCCGTACGGCCCGTATCAGGCCGGCGGCGGGCAGGTCTTCCTTGGCGTGCAGAACGAGCGTGAGTGGGTGGTGCTGTGCCGCGAGATCCTGCGGCAGCCCGAGCTGGCCGCCGACCCGCGATTCGCCACGAACACCGACCGCGTGGCCAACGACGACCAGCTCACGTCCATCATCGAGGCCGCGCTGGCGGCCATGTCAGCCGACCAGGTGACGGACATGCTAGATCGAGCCGGGATAGCCAGCGCGCGGCTGCGCACCCCGGCCGAGTTCGCGGCGCATCCCCAGCTATCAGCCAGGGACCGCTGGCGGGAGGTCGCCACACCCGAGGGTCCCATCCGGGCGCTGCTGCCACCGGTCACTGTTCCCGGCCGCCCGCCCGCGATGGGCGCCGTTCCCGCGCTCGGCGAGCACACCGCGGCGGTACTGGCAGAACTTGGCCTCGCCGAGCCCTGCGTAGAGGGGACCTAGGGACCGCCGGCGACGGGCGATAGTCCCTGATGCGCCGGACCGCGGCCGCGGCACGCTGGGTTTAGCTCAGTTCCTGCGCACCCTCTGGTGGCCGAGATGACCGAACACCTGTACCCGCACAGCGTCGCCGACCTCGAACTCGCCCCCGTCCTCATCTCGATCGAGCGAAATCTCGCCGTCGCGCGGGAGGCCACCGACCTTGAGTTCACGCTCGCGCTGGAACTCAACGATGACGACAGCATCTACCGCTCCCCGACCGAGCGCGCCCGCCGCATCCAGCGCTTCGCGACACGCGGAGTCAGCCTGCACGGCTGGAACGTCTACCCGTCAGCGGACAAGCACGGGCTGGCCGTCTGGCATGGTGACTTCACCGTGACGCTGGCCTTCGGCGAGCAGCTCACTGACTACGTCCGCAGCGGCCGCGCCCGCTAGTCATTCCGCAGCCTCAGCGTCCGGGTCGACGTAGCGGGCATGATGCTCGACAGTCTGGAACACGTCCATGCCGATAGGCCGGCGCCGTTCCTCGGCCAGGTGGCCGAGGAGGCCCGCGGTCCGGGCCAGCAGCGCGAACCCGCGCAGCAACTCCGGCGGCAGGCCGAGGTCGGCCAGGGCGGCACCGCACGTGCCGGCCCCGTTCAACGGCAGGGTCCGTCCGAGCACCTGCGGATGGACCCGGCCGATCGCCTCGAACAACCGCAGGTGCGGCCCGCGCAGGCCCTCGGCATCGGCGATCGCCAGCAGCTTCGGCGTGCGCGGATCGGTGACCTTGTGCAGGTGGTGTCCGAGTCCCGGCACGAACCGGCGGTCCGCGCGCGCCTGGCGCACCGCGTCCAGCGCGAGCGCGTCGTAGCCGGCGTCGTCGGCGGGCACCGGCTTGTCCGTGAGCGCACGGGCGAGGAACAGAGCGGTGTCCTCGGTCACGCCGAGAAACCGCGACCCGCCGCCGAGCAACCCGGCGGCGAGCGCCCCCTGGACCGAGTCGGGTGCGCTCAGGTAAGTCAGCCGCGCCACGATCGCCGTGGGCGTGAAGCCGTGGTCGGCTAGCGCAACCAGGACGGCCTCCAGCACGCGGACCTGGCCGGGCGTCGGCCGCTCCTGGGTGACGAGCCACATGGCCAGCTCGGCGAAACCAACCTTGCCCATCAGGTCGGCTGCGAGGTCGTGACCGAGCACCGTGATGGCGTCTTCGTCGGAGATGCCGATCGAGGTCGGGAATGACGGCAGGTATTCGTCGTGTGTCATGTGGTTAGCCATTCCCGGATTTCGGCGCCGTGCTCGTCCAGAGCGGGCGGCGGCAGGTCGTAACGCGGTGGGCTCGCCGAGAACTCCAGCGGGTGCCGGACGGTGGGGACCGCGGCGGTGCCCTGGCCCGCCAGCACCACCGGATCCAGCCCGATCTTCGCCGCGAAAGCGACGCCCTCGGCGACGCTGTTGATCGGCCCGCACGGCACGCCCGCGCTGGTGAGGTCGCGGAACCACTCCGCCGCCGGCCTGGTCGCCAGCCGCTCGACCAGCAGCTCGCGTAGCTGCCCGCGGTGAGCGGTCCGCTCTCCGGTGCGGGCGAACCGCGGATCGTCCGCGAGGTACTCCGCGTCCAGCACCTGGCACAGCTTGCGGAATTGCGCGTCGTTTCCAGCGGTCACGATCAGGTCTCCGTCACCGGTCGGCAGCGGCTCGTACGGGAACAGGCTCGGATGGGAGTTTCCCATCCGGGACGGCGTCACGTTGCCGGCCACCTGAGCGCTGGTCTGGTTGACCATGCCGGACAGTGCAGATGCCATCAGGCTCGCCTCGACATGCTGACCGCGACCGGTCCTCGTGCGGTGGTTGATCGCGGCCAGGATCCCGATGGCCGTGTGCAGCCCGGTCATGACGTCGAAGACCGAGATCCCGGCCCGGAACGGCGGCCCGTCCTGGTCACCGGTCAGGCTCATGAGACCGGACATCGCCTGGACCATCAGGTCGTATCCGGGCAGGTCCTTGCCGCCGCCTGCGCCGAACCCGCTGATCGACGCGTACACCAGGCCGGGGTTGGACACGGCGACCGACTGGTAGTCCAGCCCGAACTTGGCCAGCCCGCCCGGCTTGAAGTTTTCCACCAGCACGTCCGCCCGGCGAATCAGCTCGCGCGCGGCCCGCAGATCGTCGGCGCTGCTGAGGTCAAGCGCTATGGAGCGCTTGTTCCGGTTGATGGCCAGGTAGTAGGTCGACACACCGGCCTCGGTGACCGGCGGGACCCAGCGACGGGTGTCGTCGCCGCCCGGGCTCTCGACCTTGATGACGTCCGCGCCGAGATCGGCAAGCAGCATCGTGCAGTACGGACCGGCCAGCACCCGGGAAAAGTCGGCTACCACCAGCCCGGCCAGCGGGCCGGTGCGCGCCGTCGTATCGGCCTGAGTCATGGCGGCGGGTTTCCTTCTGTCCGTCTCGTGAGTCCGTCTAGCGGACACTAGTCCGGAGACTTGCCAGTGTCGGGCCGCGGCCGCGCGACTGTCAAGGTTTCGGCTGGGCAGCGGTTACCACGCCGGCGCGAGCCGGCACCGTCACCTGCGGCGCAGCCTGATAGCGCGCCCAGTCGGCGCTGACCGCCCCGGCGGCGTGCAGCAGCAGCGGCAGGTACTCGTTGGTGAGCTTCTCGACAGAGGTCTCGGCGGCGTGCACGTTGACGTTCATCGCGGCGATGACGCGGCCGCTGCCGTCCCGAAGTGGCGCGGCCACCGATCGGATGCCCGGTGCCAGTTCCTCATCGGTCAGTGACCAGCCGCGGGCCCGGACGTCCCGCAGCTCCGCGGCTCGCTGGCCGGGAGCTGGCTGCCACCGCGGGGTGATCCCCGACCGGGTGGGCTCAGCCAGAACCCGCTCGGCCTCGTCGGGCGGCAGCGCCGCGAGCAGCACCTTGCCCAGCGACGTCTGCATGGCCGGGAACCGAGTCCCGATCGTCACTGCGAGCGTGACGATCTTCGGCACCGCCACCCGCGCCACGTAAATGATGTCGGAGCCGTCGAGCTGGCCAATCGACGACGACTCGTTCGTCTGCGCCACTAGGCTCTCCAGGTGCGGTCTGGCAATCTCCCACAGGTTCCGAGACAGCACGTACGTCATGCCGAGGTCGAGCACCCGGGCGGTCAGCTCGAAGCCGCCATCGACAGCGCGCACGTAGCCGAGGTCGGCGAGCGTGAGCAGCATCCTGCGCGCAGTGGGCCTGGCCAGGCCTGTCTGACCAGCAACAGCAGCCAGCGTCATGACAGGCTCTCGCGGCCGGAAAGCCCTGATCACATCGAGGCCTCTGGCGAGCGCCTCGATGAAGTCGGGCCCGGATTCTTCTCGCGCCATACGCCCTCCCCTCGCGGCTGGCTCCGTTACCGGCCGCCCCCGCATCACACTCGCCCTGAGAGAGTAGCGTCGCGGCACGCAACTTGTCCGCTGTGCGGACGCCGCACGTTAACAACTCGGACTCAGAAAGTCACGAGCCCTTGACAGGGCGTACCGGCACGGTCCACGCTTCCGGATCAGGCTCAAAGTGATCGTTATCCGGACAACTGTCCGTTCCGGTGGAACCGCCAGGTAAGCACAAAGGAGTCTTGGCCGTGCGATCACGATTCAGTAGCGGCGGCAGAATCCGGCAGGGCGCGACGGCGCTTATCACCGCGGTCGCCGTCATCGGCCTTGCTGCCTGCGGCAGCAGCGGCTCACCGAACTCATCCAGCTCCAGCAAGCCGCTGAACATCGCCTACCTGTCGTTCGCAGTCCAGAACAGCTACGACGCCCCGATGCTCGCAGCAGCGACCGCGATCGCGGATGAGAACCACGCCAACCTCAAGGTGTTCGACGCCAACAACAGCCCGCAGACGCAGTACTCGCAGCTGCAGAACGTGATCAACTCTGGGCAGTACGAGGGCGTCATCCTGCAGCCGATCGTCGGCACCGCCCTGATCAGCCTGGTCTCGCAGGCGATCGCCAAGAGGATCAAGGTCGTCAATATGGACCAGATCCTCGGGCCGAACATGTCCACCGATCAGCCACAGGTCAAGGGGCTGTCGGCGAACGTCACGTTCGTGCCCACCAGGCTCGGCACCCAGCTCGGCAGGCAGGTAGTCGCGGCCTGCCAGGCCAGGAACCTGAACCCGTGCAACGTCGGTTATCTCTGGGATATCAAGGCCTCTGCCCTGGACGTCGCCATCAACGGCGCGTTCAAGAAGGCCATCGCCGCGGACCCCGGCGTCACCGTTACCGCCGAGGGGCAGAGCTTCTTCAGCCCGACCACCGGCCTCACCGCGGTGCAGAGCATGCTCCAGGCCGATCCGAGCCTCAACCTGATCGTCGGATCTGACCAGGGCATCGAGGGCGGCGCCCAGGCGCTCACGACCGCGCACCTGACCGGCAAAGTCATCCTGGTCGGCTACGGCGCCAGCGCGGCCGCGCTCGCAGGCGTGGCCTCCGGCGCGTGGTACTCCGACGTCGCGCAGGCTCCGGCCAGGGAGGGCCAGCTTGCCATGCAGGCACTGATCGCCGCGATCGAGACCGGAAAGCTGAGTGGGGCTATCGACCCAGTCGCGGGCCTGCCGAACGACGGCATCCTCACCAAGGCCAACGCCAGCCGGTTCACGGCAGAGTGGCCTGGCTAACCGTGCCCGAGCAAACTCGCGGCCGCCCTCAGACCGGAGCGCCCCGGTGCCGCTGCGACCGAGCACCGGGGCGCTCCTACCATCAGCAAATCGCGCCCGTTCCGCCTCCGCTACGGTCGAGCAAACGCGGCTGCCGGGCCGGGCGTGCTGAGGACCTCGTCCCTCTTCATGACCCGGAGGACACTGCGCTTTCAGAGCAGGCCGCCCCTGGCCGTTGCCAGCGGCAATACCGTCGAGCCAGCCCGAGCGATCTTCAGGAAGTTGGCCGCCTGGGTGGCGCCCGGCCGGCCCGTTCCCTCCCCGGTGCACTTGACGAAACAGTTGAACGTTCTTTTAATTCTGTGCATGGGACGGATCGCGGGCGTGACGGCTGAGCAGACGCGTGAGCGGCTGCTGAAGGCGGCTGCCGACGTGTTCGGCCAGCGCGGGTACGACGGCACCCGGGTCGCCGACATCGCCGCGGCCGCAGGAGTGAGCAACGGCGCGCTCTACGCGCACTTCAGCTCCAAGGCCGAGCTGCTCGTGGCGGCGCTCCGGACGCACGGACGGCAGTTGCTCGCCGATCTGTTCGCCGCGGACCCCGATCAGTCGGTAACCGAGCTACTGCTGGTCATCGGCCGGTCACTGCCGGAACGACGCGACTCGTGCAGTGACCTGGTGATCGAGGGCCTGGTCGCAGCCCGCCGGGACGAGGACGTTGCCGGGTCCCTGCGCGACTATGTCACCGAGCGGGCCGACTGGATTGCCGACCTGATCCGCGTCGCGCAGGCTGCCGGCGAGATCGACGAGCGGCTGTCACCGGACGCGCTGGCGCATTTCTGCTTGCTGCTCGGGACGGGCAGCGCACTGGTGACCGCCGGCATGCACAGCGTGGAGAGCGCGGACTGGAGCGAGCTGCTCGGCCGTATCGTGGCCGGCCTGGGCCGGCCCAGACGGGAGCATCACGATGAAGCTGCACATCGACTCCAAGGTCTGCCAGGGGCATGGCAGGTGCTACGACCTGGCTCCTGAGCTATTCGGCGATGACGACGAGGGCTACGGCCAGGTGCTCGGTGACGGGGTCGTGCCGCCGGAGAAGGAGCACGAGGCCCGCCGGGCCGTCGCCAACTGCCCCGAGCACGCGATCGAGCTCATCGAGGAGAGCTGACATGGCCGTCGACGACCGCTTTACCCGGGACCGCGAGCGGGACGAGGAACTGCTCGGCACCCGCAGCGAGATCATTACCGGTCCGGTAGCGGACTGGGCCACCGACTTCTCACACTTCGAGCCGGAGTGGTCCGCCGATCCCTACGTCATCCACGACGACCTGCGACAGCGGTGCCCGATCGCGCACACCGACCGGTTCGGCGGCGGCTGGCTGCCGGTCCGCTACGACGACGTCGCCGCGATCGCCTATGACACCGACAGCTTTTCCTCGCGCGCGATCATCATGGGCAACTTCCGGCCGCCGGTGGACATCGCCCCGATCGGGGGCTCACCGCCCATCTCCTCCGACCCGCCGTTTCACCACGACGCACGCAAGCTGCTGCTGCCGGCGTTCACCAAGAAGAATGTCAGCAGGCTGGAGCCATCCACGCGGGCGTTCTGCCACTCGCTGATCGACTCCTTCGAGGGGCGGGACGTCGTCGACGCCGCCCACGACTATGCGCAGCACATACCGATGCGGGTCATCGCCGACATGCTCGGCTTCCCGCCCGAGGACGGGCCGCAGTTCCGCCAGTTCGTGGAGAACACACTCGAGGGCATCAACCTGCCTCCCGAGGAGCGCATCGAGAGGATGGAGGCGCTCGGTGACTACCTGCTCGACCAGGTCGACGACCACCTGGCCAATCCTCGCGAGGATCTCACCACGTACCTGATCAACGCCGAGCTCTACGGCCACAAGCTCCAGGCGGAGCACGTCACGGGCACCATGGCCCTGCTGCTGATCGCCGGTATCGACACGACGTGGAGCGCGATCGGCTCGTCGCTCTGGCATCTGGCCCAGACGCCGGCCGACCGGGACAAGCTGGCGGCCGAGCCCGGCCTGCTGCCGACTGCGCTGGAGGAGTTCCTGCGCGCGTTCGCGCCGGTGACGATGGCGCGCCTGGTGAGGCACGACATGACGTGGCGCGGCGTCGACATGAAGGCCGACGACTGGATCCTGCTGTCCTTCCCAGCTGCCAACCGGGATCCGGGCCAGTTCGACCGGGCCGACGAGATCGTCATCGACCGGGAGGCAAACCGGCACGCCGCATTCGGCCTCGGCATTCACCGATGCGTGGGCTCGCACCTCGCGCGGATGGAACTCCGCGTTGCCCTGGAGGTCTGGCTGGAGCGGATCCCGCAGTTCAGCCTCGCCGACCCGGCGGCGGTCACGTGGTCCGCTGGCCAGATCCGCGGTCCGCGGGCCCTGCCGCTACGCATCGCCTAGCCCCCCGGCGACGGGGCTTTCCTTCACCCGCCCGAAGGGCCAGCGGCGCCGTCGAGTAGCTGCCGCAGCGCGCTGCTGTAGCGCTCGAGAGCGGTGCGGCCGCTCGGGGTGAGCGACACCCCGGTCCGCGCCGTTACGCCGCTTCCCGACCGCTCAGTCGCCACGTATCCGGCTTCTTCCAGCTTGCGCAGGTGCGTGATCAGGTTTCCCGGCGTGAGCCCGATGAGATCCTGGAGCCTGGTGAAGGACAGATCCTCATCGGGAGCCAGCGTCGAGAGCGTCACCACGATGCGCAGCCGCGCGGGCGCGTGAATCACCGGGTCGAGCTCCTCGCCGACTCATGCACGATCCCGGCCGCGCCGGACCACCGCGACCGCGAGGAACCCGAGGCCAGCCAGCAAGCCGGCGATCCCCCAGACACCGACCGGACCGGCGTACGCGCTCGACGCCGCCACGACCACCAGCCAGGCGCCGAGCGCGCGCGTCGACCAGTCCTGCCAGACAGCAGGGCTGGCCGCGTACACGACGCCCGTCATCAGCATGGGTGCCGTGGCCCCGTACACGCCGAGCAGCGAGTTGCTCGCGCCCGCGTGCGCGAGCGCGCCTTCTAGCGCGAATACCCCGACCACCCCGGCGGTCAGGGCCAGGTAGTGCACCCGGCGCTGCGCCGCCGGCGTGCCCCCGATACCCGTGAGCGGCCGCCCGACGATGATCACCGTGGTCACCGCGCCGGCCGCCAGCAGCAGGGTGAGGACGGCCAGCGACCACGGAGCAGGCCCGGTATAGGGATGCTGGCCGAGCACCGATAGCCACATCGCGCCGTAGCCGATCATCAGGACCAGCCCCCAGGTCACGAACACCACCGGATACCTGGCGCGCAGTTCATGGAGAGCACGCTCGCGCGTTTCCTGCATGATCGCAGCCGCCTGACTCAGGTCGAGTTCCGGCTCAGAGTCGTCCGCGGTCGCGCCGACGGCGCCCTCCGGGCTCACGTTCTCGTTCATGTTCGCCGGCTCCCCACGTGGCTTGGCTTTGCACTGCAAAGCTATCTAGCTTTGCACGACAAAGTCAAGGCGTGCCGGGAATCCGGCGGCCTGGCAGAATGTGACCATGGCGACGGAGCGCATTGAGGTCCAGCGAACCATCGAGGTCGATCCCGCTACGATCTTCGCGGTGCTCCGCGATCCGCAAGGTCACGTGGCGATCGACAGTTCCGGCATGCTGCAGTCGGCCGAGGGCGAGCCGGTCACTAAGGCCGGCGACAGCTTCGTCGTGCACATGGACCGGGAGTCGCTCAACGACTACCCCGAGCTCGGCAAGTACGACGTGACCGTCAGCATCACCGTGTTCGAGCCTGACCGGGAGATCGCCTGGAAGGTCCTTGGCCGGCTGCGTCCGCAGATCGGGCACGTCTACGGCTACCGGCTCGAGCCGGCCGCCGATGGCGGCACGCTCGTCACGAGCTACTACGACTGGTCCGATATCCACCCGGACTGGCGTGCAGCCGACATCTTCCCGATCATCTCCGAGGGTGCGCTGCGGGCGACGCTGGGCATCCTCGCCCGCACGGTTCGCCGCTAGCTGGTTCGCAGCCACACCGCGCAGTCGGGCGGCAGCAAGCCGTCGTCCAGCGGCGAGCTGGCCAGGAGCAGCTCGGCGGAGCCGGGCAGCCGGGCGGGGCGCTGCGAGACGTTGACCACGCACTGGATCCCGCCGCGGTCGAAGGCGAGCACGCCGTCAGCTGCATCCAGCCAGCTCATCGAGCCATCCCCGAGAGCAGGCTCGGCGCGGCGGATCCGCAAGGCCGCCCGATACAGCTCGAGCATCGATCCCGCGTCACCGGTCTCCGCGTCGACCGTCAGATCGCGCCACTCCTTCGGCTGCGGCAGCCACGGCAGCGCCGCAGCGCCGGGAGGCGAGAAGGCAAACGGCGGCTCGCCCCCGGCCCAGGGCAGCGGGACCCGGCAGCCATCGCGGCCTGGATCCGCTCCGTTACTGCGGTGCCAGATCGGGTCCTGCCGCAGTTCAAAGGGAATATCCTGCACTTCCCACAGACCTAGCTCCTCGCCCTGGTACACGTAGACCGATCCTGGCAACGCCAGCATGATCAGCGCCGCTGCCCTGGCCCGCCGGGTACCCAGCGCAAGGTCGACCGGCAGGCCATGAAAGTAGGCGCGGTGCTGCAGGCTGAACGCCGTGTCCGGCAGGCCCAGCCGCGATACCACGCGGTCGACGTCGTGGTTGGACAGCACCCAGGTTGCCGGCGCGCCGACGGGTGCGTTCAGCGCCAGCGTGTTATCGATGACCTCACGCAGCTGAGACGCATCCCACGGGCAGCTCAGATACGGGAAGTTGAAGACCGTGTGCAGCTCCCCCGGACTGACGTACCGGGCGAGCCGGACCGTGTCGGGAATCCAGATCTCCCCGATCAGGACCCTGTCTGCATACTGGTCGGCGACGGCTCGCCACCGGCGGTAGACCTCGTGTACGTCGTCGCGGTCTGCGTATGGATGGTGCGGCCCTGGCGGCGCGTCGATGCTGACCTCCGGGAGGGAGGCGTCCTTGGTGAGCATGGCCGCCGAGTCGATCCTGATGCCGTCGGCGCCGCGCTCCAACCAGAACCGCAGTACATCCTCGAACTCAGCCCGGACGTCCGGGTTAGCCCAGTTGAAGTCGGGCTGCTCTGGTGCGAACAGGTGCAGGTACCACTCCCCCGGCCGCCCGTCGGGCTCGGTGATCCGGGTCCAGGCAGGGCCGCCGAATATTGACTGCCAGCCGTTCGGAGGAAGCTCGCCGCCCGGGCCGCGTCCTGGCCGAAACCAGAACCTGGCCCGCTCGGCCGATCCGGGCGGGGCCGACAGCGCGGCCTGGAACCACGGATGCTGGTCGGAGCAGTGGTTCGGGACCACGTCGATGATGATCCTGATGCCTGCCGCGTGCGCCTCCGCGATGAGCGCGTCGGCGTCCGCGAGCGTGCCGAAGACGGGGTCGATGCTGCGGTAGTCGGAGATGTCGTAGCCGGCGTCTGACATCGGCGAGGGGTACCACGGGTTGAACCAGATCGCGTCGATACCCAGTCCCGCTAGGTAACTCAACCGCGCCCGCACTCCGGCAAGATCGCCGATCCCGTCCCCGTTGCCGTCCGCGAAGCTCCGGACGTACAGCTGGTAGATGGCCGCGCTACGCCACCATGCGTCGCCGGCCGCGGCGAGCGGTGATCGACCGGGCGATTCGAGATCGTGCACGAGAACCTGCTTCCTATCGTGGTCAGGCAAGGCGCGGCTCACCGTCTGGCGCGCAGCCGGACGGATCGCTCGCTTAATGAGAGGGTAAGTGGCCGTTTCAGGTCGGACGGCACTCGTTGTACGCCTGCCGGGTGGCCGCACCGCCAATGCAGCGGGGCAACAACATGAACGTGACGTCTAGGAGGCGCAAAGAGCAGGGGCAGAATCCGGGGTTTTTTGCGGCGAGCGCAGCGCGCGCGTGCGCTCCACGAGCTGAGTGGCCGCCATGACAGTGAACCCGACGAAGAACACCGCTTCCATGATCCCGCCGAGCCGGTCGGTGAGGTAGGCGGCGCCGAGCAGTGGGTAGGCGATGAGCGCTGCCCGTGCCAGCACCCGGTACACGCGCCCTATACGGCTGTGAGTCCTCCTGGTCCTGGCTGTGGCGCAGAATGCGGCGATGGTGATCGCGGCGAATTCAGCGATGCCGGCGGCCATGTGGATGTACTGCGCCGCCGGCAGCTGAAAGCGGTACTCGAGCCGCCGGCACGCGGCGCTGATCCCGTCCGCGCACACCTCCGGATACAGCCCGCCGAGCACTCCGGCAGCCGCGAAACCGAGCATCGCCAGCCACTCTCCGCGACCTCGCCGCCAGCTGGCCGGGCCGGTCAACGCCAATGCGGCCAGTATCAGCAGACCCGCGGCCAGGTCGGCATGCTGCATCGCTGCCGCGTACGGCTGCCCAGTCACCTCAAGGTTGCTGAACAGCTCGTCCGGTGAGGTCATCAGGCCCGGCCTCAGCGGGACGAGGAGCCACCAGTTGTAGGCGGCGAGGCCGGCGAGGCCAAGGATCCCGGCACCGGCTGCCCTGACCAGTGCGTTCCGCGGCCGATCGCCAGGCCGCGGTCCGCCCCCGCTGGCACACGCCCTGGTCGCGGTATCGGCCGCGCCATCAACCGCGCCATCAACCGCGCCATCAACCGCGCCATCAACCGCGCCGTTGCGCACCGTGCTCCCCTTGGTCCCTACCGGCCGGCTAGTAAGCGATATTTGCTTAATCTAAAATAATGACTCGCCTGACGTCAACAGGGCTGTCCGTTCATCCCGGCGGCGCTAGCGTCGGCACCATGACCCAGGGCTCGCTCCCCCTCTCGGCGCTGCTATCGCAGGCGCTGGTCGCGTTCACGATCGAGTTCGACAACGCTGCCGAGCTGCAGATGCAGCACCGGACCTCGCGGCACAGTCCATCCGACCGCGGCGTCTGGCTCACATCGATGGCCATGTGGCTGAACTGCATGCGCTGCGTGGGGGTCGAGCCGATCACCCTCGGCGAGGTGCGCAGGCGAGCCCGGACGGATACCAACCTCGACGGCATGCGCCGGTGGGGTTACCTGACCGTCGAGCCGGGCCCCGGCGATCCGAGGTACCGGGCGCAAGACGGCAAGCTCGTGCTGCGCGCAACCCAGCCGGGCATGCAGGCACGCGAGATCTGGCAGCCGCTGACCGGCGCCATCGAGCAGCGCTGGGTCGACCGGTTCGGCGCGGACGACATCGGCCGGCTCCGCGCAACGCTCGCGCAGCTGGCTGGCCAGTTCGGCACGTGGCTGCCCGATTGCCTGCCGATACTCGGCTTCGGCCTGTACTCGCGTGGCAAGGGTCCGGGCGAGGATCGCTACCGCGGCGCGCAAGCGGAGTACGAGCAGAACGGCCAACCGCGGATCGAGGACGCCGGCGCGCTGCCGCTGCCGTGGCTTCTCGCCCGCGTCCTGCTCGTTTTCGCGATCGCCTACGAGCGTGAGTCTCGGATATCCCTGGCGATCGCGGCCAACGTGCTGCGCGTTCTCGACGAGCGCGGCGTGCGGGTACGCGACCTGCCCGAGCTGACCGGCGTGTCCAGGGAGGCGATCTCGATGGCCTCGAACTTCACCGCAAGCCGCGACATCACCGTGATCGGCGCCGACCCGAACGGCGGACGCTGGAAGGTCGCCCGCCTCACACCCAAGGGGATGGCGGTCAGGGACGCCTACGGCGACCGGACCGGATCGCTGGAGGAACGCTGGCGGCAACATTACGGCGCCGATGCCGTCACGAGCCTGCGGTCCGGTCTGGAGCGGCTGGCCGGACCCGGCGGACCCGCCTCGCCCCTGTTCAGCGGGCTCGGCCCGGCCCCCGGCAACTGGCGCGCGGACGTGCGGCCGCCGCAGACGCTGCCGCATTTCCCCATGGTGCTGCACAGGGGCGGATATCCCGATGGCAGCTAGTATCGCAGCGTGCAGGATCTCTACTACGCCGTGTCGTCGGTCATAGCCAGCCGCCGACGGCTGGCCGCCCTGCTGCTGGCCCTCGCGGCCGCCGCTGCTACCGGATGCTCGACGGCGAGCGCCGGCGACAACGCAGCAGCCCAGCACGGAGCGGCAGCCAATCCGGCACTCGATCCCGGCTCGTCGGCGGGCGGCGCCGCGGCCCCGGACTTCACGCTGACCGACCAGTACGGCCGGGCGGTCTCGCTGCATTCGTTCCGCGGCAAGGTCGTCATCCTGGCCTTCACCGACTCGGAGTGCACGACTGTATGCCCGCTGACCACGCAGAGCATGCTGGCGGCGAAGGATCTGCTGGGTAAGGCTGGCACCCAGGTTCGGTTGCTGGGCATCGATGCCAACCCCGACGCGACCACCGTTTCCGACGTCATGAGCTACTCGCAGTCACACGGCATGGTGAACCAGTGGGACTTCCTCACCGGCAGCCCGTCGCAGCTCAAGACGGTCTGGGAGGCTTACCACATCGCCGTGCAGATCGAGCAGGGCCAGATCGATCACACCCCTGCGGTGTACATCATCGACACCCGCGGCCGGGAGCAGAAGATCTACCTGACGCAGATGAACTACGCCAGCATCACTCAGGCCGGCGAAGTGATGGCCCAGGAGGTGTCGGACCTGCTGCCAGAGCACCCGGCACTGGCCCGAGCGCAGTCGCTGGCCCACATTGGCGGGCTCAGCCCGGCCAGCCCCGTGAAGCTGCCGGCGCTGCCGTCCGGCTCGCTGACCCTCGGCCCCGGCAAGCCGCGCCTGACGGTGTTCTTCGCCACCTGGCTGACCGAGACCTCCGATCTGACGTCTGAGCTGACGGGCCTTAATCAGTACGTGCAGACCGCACAAGCGGATAACCTGCCGGGCCTGGTCGCTGTCGACGAGGAATCGTCTGAACCGTCGCTCGGCGCTGTTTCTCGCTACCTGGCCGGCTTGGCACGGGTCGTTGAGCTACCCCGTCGCGCTGGATGAGACCGGCCAGCTGGCGGACGGCTACGGCGTGCAGGATCAGCCGTGGTTCGTGCTGACCTCCGCGTCTGGCGGGATCGTGTGGAAGCACGACGGCTGGCTGCCGCCGGACCAGCTCGTCACCGCGGTGCGGTCTGCCGCTGGCTAGTGCCTGCCATGATTCGGAGCTCATCGAGGCGGCGCTGACCAACGGCGCGGTCGACGGGACCTGGCACGCCTGCACCTGGGTGTCGCCTTCGAGGTGTGCTCTGCTCATTTACCGCGGCCGCGGCGGAACCTGGGGGAGCGGGACGCCACGCCGGCCGCGGCCCGCGCCGAGCGCGAGCTCGCCGGCGCTGTCTGAGCCGGCGGAAGCCGCATTCCTGGACCTGACCGGCGCCGCGCCGCCCGAGCTTGCCAGCACAGTCCTTGTCGCGATGCCGGTCTAGGAGCTCTGCCTAACCGGTCGCCCTCGTGCCGCGGCCGGTACCAGATCGAGGAACAGCCCTGGGCGCGACAGCGGACCCACAGGTGCCCGAGCACCCGGTTGGCCCGGGCGTTCGTGCAGTCACAGGGCATCCAGCCCACGGTCACCCGGCCAGGCCCCCACGGATGTCCGGCCGCGCACTGGGTCGGATAGCTCCACCAGTCCGGCCGGATTACGGCGCTCACCTAGTCAGTAGAACATACATTCGAATTACTGTCATGGGCACGTAGTGCGGAGGACGGGATGCCAGGAATCATGGGGACTGACACACTATGGGCATGCTGACGACGGTTGTCGATCACCCGCTCGTCGCGCACAAGCTGACCGCGCTGCGCGACATGCAGACCAGCTCACCGGTATTCCGGCAGCTTGCGGACGACCTCACCACACTGCTGGGGTACGAGGCCACCCGCGACATCGAGGTCGTGCCCTGGCAGGTTCAGACCCCGGTCGGCACCGCAGACGGCGTTCAGCTGGCCCGGCCAGTGCCGCTGATCGTGCCGATCCTCCGGGCCGGCATCGGAATGCTCGATGCGCTTGCCCGGCTGTTGCCCGAGGCCGACATCGGCTTCGTCGGACTGGTCCGGGACGAGGAGACGCTCGTCGCGTCGACCTATGCGACCCGGCTGCCGGGCGACCTGACCGGCCGGATGGCCTTCGTCCTCGACCCGATGCTGGCCACTGGCGGCTCCATGGAGACGGCGATCACGATGCTGCTGGACCGCGGAGCCGCCGCCGTGACGGCCATCTGCATTCTCGCCGCACCCGAGGGGCTAGCCCGGCTCGCGGAGGCGTTCCCGGCCGGGTCCGCCCCGGTCCACGTCGTGACCGCGAGAGTCGACAACCGGCTCAACGATCTGGGCTACATCCTGCCTGGCCTCGGCGACGCCGGGGACCGGCTGTTCGGCGTTATCTGAGGTTAGAGTGCGAGCATGAGCGAGCCGCGCGCCGCGGACTCGGCTGCAGCGCGGCTCCGGGCGCTGCGCAGCAGTCTCGGGTTAAGCCAGGAACAGCTAGCCCGGCGCCTCGGAGTGTCCTTCGCGACCGTCAACCGATGGGAGTCTGGCCGAACCCGGCTGTCGGCCAGGGCTGTTGCCGCGGTCACCGAGCTCGAGGCGCACGCCGCAGCGCTCCGCTTCGACGTGGCAGCGCTGCCGGTCGCAGGATCTAGCTTCGTCGGCCGGGACCGCGAGCTCGCCGAGGTGACGCGCCTCATCCGGCAGTCACGCCTGGTCACGCTCACCGGGCCGGGCGGTGCGGGCAAGACGCGGTTAGCCGCCGAGGCACTGCGCAGGAACTTTGCCGACGCCGGAGTTGTCTTCGTCCCGCTGGACCGGCTC
Organism: uncultured Actinomycetota bacterium; assembly: GCA_963718765.1. Lineage (GTDB taxonomy): Bacteria > Actinomycetota > Actinomycetes > Streptosporangiales > Streptosporangiaceae > JAJYUU01. Next base: position 286,876 of record CAVQZV010000004.1, on the reverse strand, counting down.
AGCAGGTCGCAGGCACTGCCGACGGCACTGGCGTTCCGGCTGCGCGTCGCGGACCAGCCGGGCACGCCGCTCCTGGAGTCGCTACGGTCGGCGCTCGCGCAGGCGCCGCCACTGCTGCTGCTCGACGGGGCCGAGCGAATCGCCGCGCAGGTGGCGGAGCTATCGTCCGCGCTGCTCGCGACGGTGCCAGGGCTGCGCATCGTCGTCACTAGCCGCGTCGTGCTCGGCCTTCCTGGCGAAGTGTGCTGGACGGTACCCCCGCTGGCCTGCCCGCCGGTGACGGCCGACACGGCGGACATCGCCGCCGCCGACGCAGTGCGACTATTCATCACCAGGGCCAGCGAGCGCGTGCCCGGTTTCCGCGCGAGCGACATGGCACCGCACGCGATCGCCGAGCTGTGCCGCAGGCTCGACGGCCTGCCGCTGGCGATCGAGCTGATCGCCAGCTGGGTTGGCACGCTCTCTATCACGCAGATTCTGCAGCAGCGCGCCGTCCTGCTGGATTACGAGGCGGGCCAGCCTAGCGGCCGCCGGCTGGCAGACGTACTGCGGGTCAGCTACGACCTGCTCAGCGCGGAGCAACAGCGCAGCCTCGCGACGCTCAGCGTGTTCGCCGGGGCGTTCGGCATCGGCGACATTCAGGCAGTGCTGGAGATGGACGCGGCTATGGCTGCCGCGACTGCGCGGCTACTCGTCGACTCCTCCTGGCTTGTGGTGCGCCACGACAGTGAGCAGAACGTCTTCAGCATGCTGGACACGATCAGGACGTTCGCCGCGGCGCGGCTAGCGGAGGCAGGCGACCGGGCCGCGGCGAGGGAGCGGCACGCCCGCCATTTCGCGGCGATCGCAGCGGCCAGCGAGTACGGACTGACCGGAGCTGACGCACCGGGCTGGACCGGACGTCTCGAGCGCGCCGCGGAGGATATGCACGCGACGCTGACCTGGGCGGACGAGCAGGGCGACGTCGAGGCCGGGCTCGACACCAGCGCTTCGCTCTGGCAGTGGTGGCTCGCCACCGGCCGCCTGGCGGCCGGGCGTAGCTGGCTCGCCTTGTTCACTAGCCGCGCCGGGGCCCGGCAAGACGAGCGCGTCGGCCGCGCGCTCTGCTCGGCCGCGGTACTGGCGGCCGAGAACGGGGACTACGCCGCGGCGGTGGGCTACGCCGAGCAGGCGATGAGAATCTTCGACCCGCTGGGCCTGACGGAGCGGATGGCGCTGGCCGCTACGGTCTTCGGATCCGCGCAGCGCTATCTCGGTGACTACGACGCGGCCCGCCACGGCTTCGAGACCGCGCTCGATCTGCGTGCGGCTCTCGGCGACCGGCGCGGGGTGTCCGTCGCGATGAACAACATCGCGCTGGTCGAGCTGGACCACGGCAGCTTGCGGCGCGCCCAGGAGCTGTTCGAGCAGGCGCTCGCGATCAAGCGTGAGCTCGGCGAACGGCGGTCCATCGGCATCGGCCTGGCCAACCTGGCCGACGTCCTGATCCGGACCGGGCAGTGGCACGCCGCAGACCAGGTACTCGCTGAGGCAGCGACCATGGCGGTCGGCAATCCACAGCTCGTCGGGACAGTCCGGTGCAACCAGGGGACGGTAGCCGCGCACCGGCAGGACTTTGCCGCTGCTGCCGCGCATTTCCGCGCCGCAATCGCGGCTGCGCAGGACGGCGGCTATCCGCACGGTGTCGTCGACGCGATGATCGGCCTCGGCCGGGTCTGTCATCAGGCGGGCGAACCCGACGAAGGGGTCAGGCAGCTGCGCGCTGCGCAGGCGCTCGCAGCCGAGATCGGCAGCCCGCAGCTCCTCACCGCGGCCGACGCTGCGCTCGCTGAGGTCGGTCTCACTGACCCGTCGTCGCCGGCGAGCCCGGATCCGGCTGCCCCTGCGGCCCTGCCGGGCAACCTCACCAACCGCCAGGCCGAGGTGCTGGGGCTGCTTGCAGCCGGGCTCACCAACAAGCAGATCGCTGCCGCGCTATTCCTGAGCACCGCGACCGTTGAGCGGCATCTGGCCACCATCTACCGGAACGTCGGTCTCACCGGGCGAGTGGAGGCGGCGAGGTACGCGCTGGAGAACGGGCTAGCCCGGCACGCTGCACCGCAGTCGGGACACGGCGGAGCTGACGTGTTATAGCGCGTGGCCTGGCCGACCGGGTGGCGGCCACGTGACGAGCTCAGCACGTTACCGGAAAAATGGTTTCTTTTAATAATTTCGCCATTCCGCCGAATTACATGGTTGCCGTGATTCGGCAGGCTCGGTTGCCCCGGTAGAAATGGCAGCGAAACCTCCGGAGGTGACGTCGCCATGATTCGCTCTCTCAGACCCTGGCACAGCCGGGCCGTCGCGGCCGGAGCGCTCGCTGCCGCAGCAGGCCTCGTCCTCGCGGGCTGCGGTGGCTCTGGCTCAGGCGGGTCGAGCCCGCCGGGCGGCACGGCCAGCAAGCCTGCCAGCACCCACTCCGGCTCGGCCGGATCGACGTCCGCCCTGTCATCTAACTCCGTCCCGTTCCCGGTCGGCGTCGGTGACACGTGGATGTACTCAACATCGGACGCGGCCGACACGACCGGCACCGTGGTCGACAAGATGGTCGCTGTGACCCCGGTATCCGGCGGCCAGCAGGTAACGATGGACGGCACCGACACCATCCTCGGCACCTCGACTAACAGCAGCGCCTACTACGTGTTCCACTCGGACGGCTCCATCACGCTGCCTTTCAGCCAGTTCAACAGCAGCAGCTCCACGTCCAGCGTCAAGCTGCTGTCCGGCACGCTGGAATGGCCCTCCGCGTCCGCGCTGGCCTCGGGGCAATCCTCGAGCAGCACGCTGCAGATCCAGTTCAGCACCAACGGGCAGACTGAGAACGTGACCGCTGACATCACAGTCAAGGGCGGTGGCACGCAATCGGTCACCGTGCCCGCCGGTTCCTATCACGCGACCATCGTGGACCTGACCATGAGCGAGACCGTCAAGGGCATCCCGGTCAGCGACACCGTGACGACCTGGCTGGCGCCGGGCGTCGGGCCGGTGAAAACCCAGGTCGTGATCGACGAGAACGGTCACAGCGTGACCGCTGGCACGCAGGTGCTGACTTCCTTCACGCAAGGCTGAGCTGACGAGCGGCCGGGCAGGCTGCCGGGGCCGACCAAGCGGCGCTGGCCCGCGACGGGGAGACGCGGGCCAGCGCGCCGTCTTACGGCTATCGTCTGGGTCAGGTGACCCGCCCAGCACGGAGGGAGAGCGGCATGCGCAGGTTTGCCAGCCTGGCGGAGTTCGTCGCGGCCAAGGGCGAGAGCCTCGGCTTCAGCGACTGGCACAAGATCACTCAGGACCAGGTGAACGCGTTCGCCGACGCAACCGGCGACCACCAGTGGATCCACGTGGACACCGAGCGCGCTGCGGCCGGCCCGTTCGGCGGCACCATCGCCCATGGCTACCTCACGCTGTCGCTGCTGCCCGTGCTGCAGATGGAGACCTTCGCGATCGACGGCCTGGCCATGGGCATCAACTACGGACTGGACCGGGTCAGGTTCCCCTCACCGGTGCCCGTCGGTTCCTCGATCCGCGCGGAGGCGACGCTGACGGACGTGAAGGAGACACCGCTCGGCTGGCTAGCCTCCGTCCGGGTGCGGGTCGAGGTCGAGGGCCAGAAGAAGGCCGCGTGCGTCGCCGACACGCTGGGCCTCTACGTCAGCGCCTAGGACGCGGGCCGTTCCATCAGCTCGACGATGAGGTTGTCCGGGCCCCTGGTATAGATCACCTGCGTGCCCGCCCGGGCGCCCGCACGCACGAGCTGCACCGGGTTGACGGGCTCGAAGCCGTACCGGCGTCCGGCCGCGATCACGGCGTCGATGTCGTCGACCTCGAAGCACAGGTGCAGGTGACCGTTGTCGCAGGGCCGCAGGGCCGAGCTCACCTTGTCCGGCGGGCTCGAGTAACACAGCAGCTCGATCGTGTGGCCCGGCGCGGTCACGTAGCAGATGTCGATGACGCAGCCAGGCACGCCGGTGACCTGCTCGAAGAGCTCGCCGCTGCACGGGATGGGCGCAGTGACGGCAAGCCCGAGCGCGTCACGGAAGTAGCCGACGGCGTTGCCGAGGTCCGAGACGGTGATACCGGTATGGCCCGTCGCTGTGACACGGCTCCGATCCGTCACTGGCCGGTCACCTCCACCACGCAGACGTAAGCGCCGACCGCTACGTCGGCGCCCTCGGCGACGCAGTGCTCGAGCATCACCCCGTCTGCGGTCGCCGTGACTTCCTGGCTGACCTTCTCGGTCTCGATCTCATAGAGCGGATCGCCGGCTCGGAACGACTCACCTGGCTGACGGCAGAACCGGACGACGGTGGCCTCCTCCATCGTCATCCCGATCTTGGGCAGCCTGACTCGCACCCGGATGCTCACGCGCGGACTCCCTGACCAGTCAGCGCCAGCACGGCGGCGCTGATCCTGGCCTCGTCCGGGATAACTCTGGCCTCAGCGTTAGGCGCGTACGGCATGGCCACGTTCGGCGTCGTTACCCGCCGGATCGGGCCCTTGAGCAGGCCGAAGCCCTTCTCGGCGACCATCGCGGCGATCTGGCTCGCGGCCCCGCAGCACTCCCTGGCCTCGTCCACGACGACCAGATGACCGGTCTTCGCCACCGACTCCAGCACGGTTGTCTCGTCGAAGGGCACGAGCGTGCGCGGATCGACCACCTCGGTCTCGATGCCCTGTTCCGCGAGCGACCGCGCCGCCGCGAGAGCCGGCTTCACCATGCGGCCGATCGCGACGACCGTCACGTCGCCGCCGTTCCGCAGCACGGAGGCGCTACCGAACGGAACCAGGTGCTCGCCGTCGGGGACTTCACCCTGCTCGCCGCCCCGGCCCGACGGCTCGAGGAAAAAGCTCGGGTTGCGGCTCCGGATCGCCGTCTTGAGGAGGCCCTTGGCGTCGGCCGGCGTGGCGGGCGTCAGCACGTTGATCCCGCCGAGGTTCATGAGCACCGGGTAACCCGAGTCGGAGTGCTGCGCCGCGTTCGCCGAGCCGCCGCCGTAGCCCGCGATGACGGTGATCGGCAGCTCCATCTGGCCGCCCGTCATCAGCCGGAGCTTGGCCATCTGGTTCGCGATGGCGTCCATCCCGGTGTAGAAGAAGTTCGAGAACATCATGTGCAGCACCGGGTGATAGCCCGCCGAAGCGAGGCCGACCGCCATGCCGGTCAGCGTGGCCTCGCAGATCGGGGTGTTGCGGATCCGGTCGTGGCCGAACCGGTCGTGCAGGCCGCGCATGTCGCCCACGATCGACAGCTCGACGTCCTCGCCGTAGACAACGACACGGGGGTTGCGCTCCATCTCCTCGACGAGGGCCTCGCGGACTGCCTCGAGCAAGCGAATGCGCGCCATAGTGCTACGCCTCCTGTCCGGCAAACATCAGCGTCAGCGCCAGCTCCGGATCGGCCGGCTTCCCCGCCTCCGCGAACGCCACCGCCGCGTCCACCCGCTGCCGGACGCGGGCGTCGAGATCTTCGATCGCGGCGGCGTCCGCTATCCCGGAGCCGACCAGCCGGCTCCCCAGCCGTTCGATCGGGTCGCGCGTCCGCCATTCGTCGATCTCGGCGTCTTCCCGGTAGCGACCGCCGGCCAGGACAAAGCTCTCCGCCTCGAAGTGACCCCGGATGCGATACGTGCGGGCCTCGATGAAGGACGGCCCGCCACCGGCCCGCGCCCGGCCGACGGCCTGCGCCGCGGCTTGCCAGACCGCCACGACATCGTTGCCGTCGATCTCGTGCGACGGCATCGCGAACGCCCTGGCCCGGTCGGCGATCCGTCCGGCGGTGACCTCGCGGGACGGCGTGAACTCCGAGAACAGGTTGTTCTCGCATACGAAGATCACCGGCAGCTGCCAGAGCGTCGACACGTTCAGCGTCTCCATCAGCACACCCTGGTTCGACGCACCGTCACCGAAGAAGCAGACGGCCACCCTGCCGTCGCCGTCGAGCTTCGCGCCGTACGCCGCGCCGGTCGCGATCGCGAGGCCAGCGCCGACGATGCCATTGGCGCCGAGGATGCCCTTGGAGATGTCGGCCACGTGCATCGAGCCGCCCATGCCGCGGCAGATGCCTTCCCGCTTGCCCCAGATCTCGGCCATCATGGCGTTCAGATCGCCGCCCTTGGCGAGGAAGTGACCGTGGCCGCGGTGGGTGGAGGTCGCGTAGTCCCGATCGCCCAGCTGCGCTGACACCCCGACCGCGACCGCCTCCTCCCCGATGTAGAGATGCACTGCACCGGGAAGGCTGCCCGCCATGCTCTCCGTGCTGAGCCGCTCCTCCGTTCGCCGGATCAGCAGCATGCGCCCATACAGGTCCAGGAGTTCAGCCGCCGATGGCGCGAGGTCCGTTGTGCTCATGGCCATATCCTCGCCGCGACCGGCCTTCCTGGACAGTCAAGTCCGGGGATCTCTGGCCTGACTGGAACAAATCCACCGCGCCCAGGCAACAAGCCCGGCGCTGCGGCGTCTCTGATACGTGCAGGCCGACACTCCCCAACTCGGGCGCCGCCACCGAAGTGCGGGCACCGTCACGTCCACGACCTCCCGCGGGCTCTGCGCGCTCGCGCGGCTTCTCGAGGAGGACCCGTGATGAAAGGGGCCGAAGAGCGCCTCCCGCCCTGGCGCGGCGGCCGCGTCAGCCTGACCCGATTGTTGCGCCGGGTCGGCGGCCTGCGAGTCATCGCGGCGGTGGCCGCCGCTGCGGCGGTCGCGGCCGCGGTGACGGTGTCGCTGGTCGTAACCGACAGGCCGGCCGGATCTGGCCCAGTCCGCAGTGCCGTCCGGACCGCCGGCCCCTGTGCGACTGCCAGCGCTACTCATGACACCACGCCCACCGCCGCGCCTCCGGCGCCGGAAGCCTCAGCCCCTGCCGCCCTGGCGGGCGTCCCGCCGCTCTTTGTCGTCATCACCCAGCGACCGGGAATTCCGCCCTACGCGGTGGTCAGGGCCACTGCCACCGGCGACGAGCTCGCCACGATCGCAGCGCCGCGGCCGTACGGGATCTTCGGGTTGGTGACCGCGGCCGCCAACGACCGCACGTTCGTCCTCGCCGCCCAGCCCTGGCCCACGTACCAGGGCCGCGGGCCGACCCGGTTCTTCCTGCTGTGCCTGAATGCGGCCGGCCAGCCGACCGAGCGACTGAAAGCCCTGCCCATGCCACCAATGCCGGCCAGCGACATTGTGTACAGGATGGCACTCTCGCCGGATGCCAGCCGGCTCGCCGTCGCCGTCGCCAGACAGGGCAAATCCCTCAGCACGCCGGAGAAGTCCCAGATCTTCGTCTTCACGCTGGCGACAGGCTCGGCCAGGACGTGGTCGTTGCCGACGACCGGCGATGTCGGCTCCGCGCTGTCGTGGACCGCGAACGGGCAAACGCTCGCGTTCCAGTTCTCGTACCGGCAGGGCTTGTTCACCCAGCTTCGGCTGCTCCGTCCTGGCGCGCCTGGCGACCGCCAGAATTCGAGCGGGGAGACGGTCAAGTGGACCGCTGACGGCTTTAGCCAGGACGCGCTGATCGTCCCAGACGGTACCAAGATCGTCTGCGTGACGGGGAACCCGCCGTACGCGGTGGTCACGTATTACTCGGTGCGCACCGGCAAGCGTGCCGGTTTCCAGCGGGTGAACAATGCCGCGATCTATGCGGGCCTTCCCAGCCCCGTCACGGCGGTTGCGGGAGTGGACTGGTCAAGCACCACCGGCAGCACGCTGCTCGTCTCGACCTTGCAAGGGGAGGCCGTCCTGACCGCAGGTCATCTCACGCCCATCCCCTTCCCGAACGACGGGCCGCTAGTGCCATTGGCCACCGCCTGGTAGGTCACCGGGCCAGCACGTCAGCGGCCACGGCTTCCACCACCGACTCCTGTCCGGCATACGGCCCGTCCGGGCGCGGCCAGTGCGTGATGACGTCGGAGAAACCGAGCTCCCCGGCCCGGCCGATAGCGTCCGCAAAAGTGCCGGGACTCGACAGCGCATACACCCCGGAGGCGTCCAGGGACAGGTACGTCGGCACCTGGCTGACCTTACGGCCTGCCACCGCGAGAGCGTCCCGGAACCGGCTCATGCTGTCACCAACGACGCGCCACCACCCCGCGGGCCCGGCTGCCTGACTGCCGGTCGTGACCCAGCCGTCGCCGAGGCGCGCAGCCAGCGCGATCGAGCGGCTGCCGTCGGCCGCCATGACGAACGGAATCCGCGGCCGCTGCACGCAGCCGGGAAGGTTGCGCGCGTCCACCGCCTCGTAGTACCGGCCGCGCCAGGTAACGTGGTCGGTCCGCAGCAGGAGGTCGAGTAGTTCTGCGAACTCGGCATAGCGGTCCACGCGCTGCCGTGGGGAGAGGACTGGCGCGCCGAGAACGTGGCTGTCGAAACTCGCGCCGCCCGCGCCCGCGCCGAGGCCGAGCATGATCCGGCCGTTGCTGACGTCGTCCAGCGCGGTCAGCTGGCGCATGAAGCTGACCGGGTGGCGGAAGTTCGGCGACGCGACCAGCGTGCCGAGCCTGATCCTGGCGGTGACTGTCGCCGCGGCCGTCAGGGTAGGCACCGCGTCGAACCACGGGCCGTCGACGAGCGAGCGCCAGCCCAGGTGGTCGTAGGTCCAGGCGTGATCGAAGCCGTAGTCTTCGGCCAGCTGCCACCGCCGGGCCGCCCGCTGCCAGCGCTGATCCGGGAGGATAACGAGGCCGAACCGCATCGTTCCGCTCAGCCGATCAAAGGCGGGCGCGCATGCTCTCGCACACGCCGTGCGCACCCTTGACCGGGTACGAGCGGTCCGCGCCGCGCAGGGTGCCTCGGTACTGCCCGAACAGCTGGTAATAGTCGATGGCGAAGATGCCCAGCTGGTGCCGCACCTGCTTACGACCCTCCGGCTCGAAGGTGACGTCGAGCCTGCCGTCGCGGGAGAAGATGTGCCACCGCGCACTGGCCCCGCCAGCCTGCTGCTGAAACTCGATGTTCGCAAGTGGCTCGCACCTGCCCGGCGTCCAGAGGCACGACTCTTCTTCCTGACCCGGCACCTCCGGCCGGTCGACGAGGTTGGCACCGATGATCCCGTCCGCGGCGCGCAGCGCGAACGTCCCCCACAGCCAGGTGGTCCGGTACGGGAGCATCGACTTGTGCTCGTCGATGATGGCGAGGTCCCGCGTGCCATCGAAGGCGATCTTCTGATCCCCGACGCGCAGCGTGCCCTCGGCAGGGAAGATCGCCTTGTGTGTGTAAAGCCGGCCGCCAGGCAGCCGCGAGCTGACCGACAGCGGCGCGGAAGAGTGTCCGGCCTCCAGCTCGAGCTCGCCCTCGAAGGCGGGCGCGGTCTGCGTCGCCGCGATGTCGAACTGAAGTGTGTGGCGCTTGCCCGGCCCGGCCGCGAAGTCGTACTCGAGCCGGTACCCGCGGCGGCGGAACGAGCAGTGGCCACCCGCAAGCCGGGCTGGCATCGCGAGCGAACCGCCCTTGCCGCCCGCGGCGTGCTGGTGCAGCGCGCCGGACCGGCGGTCATAGGCATAGATCTCCGAGCTGGAAAGGTAGTGCGCGTCCTGGATGATGAGGGAGCTGTACCAGTCGGGGTGCAGCAGCGTGAAGCCGATCCACTCCTTGAGGCGCAGCCGACGCAGCCGCCGCGCGAGCCCGGTGAACTCATCGAGCGGATTGACGCTGGCCGGGCGCTCCGCAAGCCGGCCGTATTTCCGGACTCGGCCCGCTACGAGGCTGTCGGGATCAGGCATGAGCAGTGACGCTACCAGCAGGCACGCAAGGCCCTGGCGGCAGGCGCGCGCCCTGACTACGATCTTCGGGCCATGAACTCCGATCCGTATTCCGCCGCCGCGGCCGGTGCCCGGCGGCTCGCCGAGCTGACCGGTCAGCCGCGGCACGACATCGCGGTCGTACTCGGCTCAGGCTGGGCGGCGGCCGCCGACGCCCTGGGTGTTGCGGATGCCACGGTGGCGCTGACGGACCTTGGTGCGCCCGCGCCGTCCGTGCCCGGCCACGAACCGGTCGTCCGCTCGGTGGACGTTGCCGGGCGCAGAGCGCTCGTCTTCCTTGGTCGCGTGCACCTGTACGAGGGCCACTCCCCCGCTGTCGTCGTCCACACTGTCCGGACGGCTATCGAGGCCGGCTGCTCGTCAGTCATCCTGACCAATGCGGCCGGCGGGATCGCCGCCGGGCTCCGGCCAGGACAGGCCGTGCTGATCAGCGATCACCTCAACCTCACCGGCGCGTCGCCGCTGACCGGACCCCCGCCGACCCGCGGATACCCGTCCCGGTTCACCGACCTGACGGACCTGTACTCCGCCCGGCTGCGCGCGGCGGCAAGAACCGTCGCGCCCGACGTGCCCGAGGCGGTGTATGCCGGCCTGCGCGGCCCTCATTACGAGACGCCGGCCGAGGTCCGCATGCTCGCAAGCCTCGGCGCCGGCCTGGTGGGCATGTCCACGGTGCTCGAGGCCATCGCCGCCCGGCATCTCGGCGCCGACGTCCTCGGCCTCTCGCTCGTCACCAACATCGCGGCCGGCCTCTCGACCTGAGCCCGTCGGGCACGAGGATGTACTCGCAACCGGTGCACGTGCGGCCGGCGGACTCGGCGGGCTGCTCGCCGCGATACTGGCGGGGGGCCGCTGAGGATGATGACCGACGATCTGCGTGCCCGCGCGGCCGCGTGGCTGGCCGATGACCCCGACGCCTCGGACCGCGCTGAGCTGGCGGACCTGCTCGGCGACGCCAGCGACGAGGCGGAATCTGACCTCGCGGACCGGTTCGCCGGGCGGCTCGCCTTCGGCACCGCCGGACTGCGCGGCGCTGTCGGAGCCGGCCCGAACCGGATGAACCGGGCGACGGTCACCGCTGCTACGGCGGCGCTGGCCGGATGGCTGCTCGCCCGGGACCCGGCGGCCGCGGGGGCAGGCGTCGTCGTCGGCTGTGACGCGCGGCACCGCAGCACCGACTTCGCCGCACAGGCGGCGCAGGTCCTGGCCGGCGCCGGGATTCGCGTGCATGTGCTCCCTGACCGGCAGCCGACACCCCTGCTGGCCTTCGCCGTCCGGCACTACCGGGCTGCGGCAGGGGTGATGATCACCGCTAGTCACAACCCGCCCGGCGACAACGGCTACAAGCTGTACCTCGCGGACGGCGCCCAGATCGTTCCGCCTGCGGACAGCGACATCGAGTCCGCCATCGCCGCCCTGGGCCCGCTGTCGGACGTCTCCATCGCGGCCCGCGACAGCCCGCTGATCTCGCATGCCGGCGACGAGGTCGCGCGAGCCTACCTGGATGCCATGGGCACCGAACTGGGTCCCGCGCCGTCGGGTGCCGCGTGGCTCCGCGTGGTGTACACGCCGCTGCACGGCGTTGCCGGTCAGCTCGCTATGCGGGCGTTCACCGAGGCCGGCTATGCGCCGCCGGATGTGGTAGCGGCGCAGTTCGATCCGGACCCGGCCTTCCCGACGGTTCGCTCTCCCAACCCCGAAGAGCCCGGCGTGCTCGACCTGGCGATGGCCCAGGCCCGGCGGTCCGGGGCCGACCTGGTCATCGCCAACGACCCCGACGGAGACCGGCTCGCGGTGGCGGTTCCCGACCCGGCAGCGCCGGGCGGCTACCGGCAGCTCACCGGCGACCAGGTAGGCGCTCTGCTCGGCTGGTTCCTGCTGCACAAGCTCGCGGCCGACCCGGGCGTGGTGATGTCGCAGCAACTCGCGGTCAGCACCGTCGTATCCGGCTCCCTCCTGTCGAAGATCGCCGCCGCTGCAGGCGCGCAGTACGCGCAGACGCTGACTGGGTTCAAGTGGATCGTGCGCGCTGCCGACCTGCGCTCCGACGTCCGGTTCGCCTACGGCTACGAGGAAGCACTCGGCTACGCCGTCACTGACGTGGTCCGCGACAAGGACGGGATCAGCGCGGCGCTCGTGCTGCTGGCTGCCGCCGCCACCGAGTGGTCTGCGGGCCGGTCGCTCGAGGAGGCCTACGACGCCCTGGAGGAAACGCACGGCGTGCACGTGACCGCCCAGGTCAGCGTCACCACCGAGGCGGCCATCGACATCATGTCCCGGCTGCGGGCCGCGCCGCCGCCGGAACTGGCCGCACAAGCCGTGCTCGCCTGCACCGACTACACCGGCGGCTACGGACTGCCGTCGGCCGACATGCTCGATTATGAGCTGGCTGGCGCGCGCGTCGTGGTCAGGCCGAGCGGGACCGAGCCCAGGATCAAGGCCTACCTCGAGGTCACCGAGCTCGTGGCGGGCCGGTCCCTGACCGAAGCGCGGCGGGCTGCGCAGGACCGGATGGCAGAGCTGCGCGCGGCGGTCGCCGACATGCTGGCGGGGTGACGGCCGGACGGCCGGGTCCCGCGTGCCCGCGGGACCCGTTCGGAGGCCTGGTCCTAGTCCGCGACCGCCACGATCACGTCCGAAGCCTTGACGATGGCGATCACCTCGCTGCCCTCGGCCAGGCCGAGCTCGGCGGCAGCTTCCCCCGTGATGGAAGCCACCAGCCGGACGCCACCAGCGTCCAGGACCACGTTCGCGATGGCCTCGCCTCTGGTGATCTTGGTGACGGTTGCATTGATCTTGTTACGAGCGCTGAGTCGCATGGGTCCATTGTGTCCGCGGATGCAGCGATTACTCCGTCAGTTGCTGACCGCGCACGCCGGATGGCAAGCTCAGGTCATGGCAGATCACCCCGGGCACGGGCATCCCGGCCACGTCCACGACGCGAGTTGCGCGGTCGCGCACGGCGCCGCTCCCGCGCCCGTCAAGGACAAGGTTCTGGCCGTCGTGTTCGCGTCGCCGGTAGCGAGCTACCTGCTGCGCTATGGCACCGACGTTGGGTACCGCGCCGTTCTTGTCGAGCCCGATGCTGAGCGCAGGCACGGCTGGGCCGACAGCTTCGAGCACACCGACCAGATCGACACCGCGGCCGCCACTGCCACGGACGTCGTCCTGACCGACCATCACCGCGACGAGCTCGGCGTTCAGCTGCGCGATGCACTGGCGGCGGGCGTGCGCTGGGTTGGCATCATGGGCAATCCGCGAGTCGAGCCCCCGCATGTCGCGGCGCTGACTGAACTCGGCGTCCCGGTCAGTGAGATTAGCAAGGTGCACCGGCCTATCGGCGTCAACATCGGCTCGCGCACGCCGGCCGAGATCGCCATCTCGACGATCGCCGGGCTGATCGCCGACCGCAACGGCAAGCCGGGGGGCTTCGCCTTCTAGCCCGGCGGCGAGCCGATTGATGGAGGCGCCACGTGGCAGCCAAAGCCGATTACTCAGACACGCCGCTGCCGCGCAAGCTCGGCATCGGCGAGGGTGACGAGATTGCCCTGATCGGCGCGCCCGAATGGCTCGAAGACAGCCTCCGTGCGGTGCCCGACATCGACAGCGTGCACACCGACCTGGTGCATGACGCCCGCTACGACGTGATCGTGGCTTTCGTGACCCAGCGCGCCGAGCTGGAGACCGAGCTGCCCCGGCTTCGTGCCCGGATGGCACCGGCCTGCGGGCTGTGGATCGCCTTTCCGAAGCGCGCTTCCGGGCAGCCGACCGACATGACCGACCATGTCATCCGCGATGTGGCGCTCCCGACCGGGCTGGTGGACAACAAGGTCTGCGCGATCGACGCCACGTGGACCGGGTTCGCCTGGTGATCCGGCGCGAACTCCGGTAGCCCGCCTCAGGGTCGGATGGGGGTCGTTCCCGATACCCAGGCCGCGCGGGCGGCGGCACAGTGGAGGACATGAGCAGCACCACCGATCAGCCGCAGTCAGCAGAGCCGCAGCCAGGCAGTCGTCCGCTCCGGCGTCCGGTCCAGGGCCGGATGCTCGCGGGCGTCGCAGCCGCCATCTCCCGGCACTTTCACGTCGACGTCACGATCGTGCGGATCGCGTTCGCCGTCTTGACGATCGTCGGCTTCACCGGACCTGCCTATCTGGGCGGGCTCCCCCTGTACCTTGCCGGGATCCCGCTTTACCTCGCCGGCTGGCTGCTGATCCCGGAGGAAGGCAGCGACCATTCCATCGCTGGCCAGTTCTTCGGGGCGCGGCGCGAGCGCTCCGGCTGATCGCCGGCCTGTCCGGGCTATTCGACCAGCAGCTCGCCTTCGAAAGTACCGAGGTCCTCCCGGTACAGCTCCAGGCCGACGCCGTTCGGGTCCCTGAAGTACATGCTGTCGTCAGCGCCCCGGTCCGGGCCGAGGTAGTCCACGCCGGCTGCCTCGAGCTTCTTCTTGGCCGATTCGAACTGGTCGGCCGTCACCGAGATCGCCAGGTGCTGGACGCCGCCGATCGTCTCCTGCCATGCCGGGTGCTCATAACCAGGGAAGTCGAAGAACCCCAGCAGGTTGTGATTGCCGATGTCGAAGAAGAAGTGATTCGACCCGGCGTAGTCCCGGTTCTCTACCAGCTCGACCAGCGGGAAACCGAGAAACTCCTGGTAGAACCTGATGGTCTCCTCGGTGTCCTTGCAGATGAGCGCCAGGTGGTGCACGCCGCTCACGGTGCTCGCCGGTCGCTGTGCCAGCGGCCGGAGATACTTCTTGCGCAGTTCTTCCCGGCGTGCGCGTACCCGGGCTAGCTCCTCACCCTCTGGCTCTGGCATCACAGACTCCTTCGCTCGCTCGCCAGCAGCGGCTGCGTGGCTGCTCGGTCCCAGTCTCTCCCGGTCTTAGGCGCCCGCGGGGCGCAGGCCGACCTTTTCCGGATGCAGGCGGCGCCTCAGCAGCCAGCCGCGCAGGCCGCGCAGGTCCTGCGCCAGCCCCGACGGCGGCACCGCGAGGAGCGGGCAGGTTGCGTGGCCCAGGCAGTACCTGCTGACCCGGCAGCCGAGCAGCCGCCGCAGGACGCCGTGGCTCCCGGCTCCGATGACCAGGACGTCATTCGGCTCCGCCGCAACCTCGGTGAGGACGTGGCCGGCGTCACCCCGCACGACGACCGGGCTGAACTCGATGTCGGCGGGGGGACCGCCAATGGCCATGTCGATCGACTGGTACAGCCGGTCCCAGGCGGCCTGCCGCCACAGGCGCCGAAGCTCCGGGTTCGGACACCGCCGCTCGGCGAGGTCACCACCGGGTGGCGTCCAGGCAAGCACAGGCGTGAGTGCCCCTGTTTCCTTGCGGGCTAGCTGGGCGGCGTAGCGCAGCGCCTGCAAGCTACCCGCCGAGCCGCTCACTCCTACGACAAATCTTCGCGCGGACACCTCACGCGCTCCCTCCAGGCCCCATCAATGCACCCGTCAAGTCCCAGTCAACAGCAGGAACCGCCTGCAGGCCAACGTGCTAACAGGACTCATGCGGACCCGAGCTCGCCGAGTTCGCCGAAATCTGCGCACTCCCGCATTTGCAAGGGTCAATCTAGTTTGATAGTGTCTCTCATATAAGAGCTGATTGCACTACGGGGAGGCGGTCATGTTCGCTCGCGAGGTGCCGACGACGACCAGCCAGAAGCGCTGGTGGGCACTGGGCGCGCTGGCCCTCAGCGTCCTGGTGGTTGGCCTCGACCTGTTCGTCCTGTCACTCGCGCTGCCAACCCTGTCGGTCGACCTGCACGCGACGACCGGCGACCTGCAGTGGTTCGTGGACTCCTACAGCCTGGTGCTGGCCGCAGCGCTGCTCCCGGCAGGCCTGCTCGGCGACCAGATCGGCCGTAAGCGTCTGCTGACCGGTGCGCTGATCGTGTTCGGCAGTGCGTCGGCCGCCTGCGCATACTCGACATCGACCGGCGAGCTGATCGGCGCGCGGGCGGTGCTCGGTCTCGCCGCAGCGGTCATTTTGCCGCTGGCCCTCGCGGTCATACCGGTCATGTTCACCCCGGAGGAGCGCCCGCGCGCGATCGGCATCGTCGGCGGCGCCACGTTCCTCGGCTATCCCCTCGGCCCGATCCTGGGCGGCTGGCTGCTCGACAAGTTCTGGTGGGGCTCGGTCTTCCTCATCAACGTGCCGATCGTCGTGATCGCGCTCGCTGCCGTGGTCTTCCTGATGCCAGAGTCGCGGGGGCATGGCAGGTTCAGCATCGACGGAGTCGGCGTGCTGATCTCGAGCGCCGGGTTGGTGTCGTTGACGTATGGCCTGATCAGGGCCAGTGACACCGGCTGGTCGGACCCGGCGGCGATCGCGGCGATGACGGCAGGGGTTGTCATGCTCGCAGCGTTTGTCGGCTGGGAGCGCGTAGTCAAGCGGACGAGCACGCTGCCTCTGGTCGACCTGGAATTGTTCCGCTCGCGCGGGTTCACCTGGGGCACGACGCTCGCCACGATGGTCTCATTCGCGCTGTTCGGCCTCACGTTCGCGATGCCGCAGTTCTTCCTGGACGTCAAGGGCTTTGACTCACTGGGCAGCGGGATCCGGATGCTGCCGATGATCGGCGGCCTCGCCGCCGGCCTTGCCGCCGGCCAGCGGCTGCAGACACCGCGCAGGTCACGCGACGGCGTGACGCTGGGCGCGCCGCCGGTCAGCGCCCGGATCATCGGCGCGACCGGATTCGCCATCATGGCGGTAGCCCTGGCGATCGGCACCGCGACCAGCGCGGCGAGCGGCACCGGCTTCGTGTCGGGCTGGTTCGCCGCGACCGGTCTCGGCCTTGGCCTGGCCATGCCGACCATGCTCAACGTGGCGCTGAGCGCGCTCAGCCCGCAGCGCAGCGGATCCGGCTCGGCGATGATGACCGCAGCCCGTCAGGTCGGAGCGACGATCGGTGTCGCCGTCCTCGGCACTGTGCTCAGCACGATCTACCGGAGCAAGCTGAGCCTGCCGGGGGTTCCGCCGCCGGCCGCGACGGCCGCGCGGTCAAGCGTCGGGACCGGCGTTGCGGTGGCGAGGCAGCTGCACTCGCCGGAGGTGCTGAGCGCCGTGCACGCGGCCTACGCGACCGGTGTCGACGTGATGCTCTGGGCTTGCGCCGGAATCGCGATCGCGGCCGCCGTGCTCGCGGCCCTGTTCGTGCCTGGCCTGGCCACCGGGGTTCCGGCTGGGGACGGCGGGGCGCCGGCCGAGGTTGCGGATGGCGAGCCGGCGACAGTATCGGACTCCGCCAGGGCAGAATGACGGCCATGAGCGAGCCGCCTGCCAGACCGGTCGGCCTCCGCGAACGCAAGAAGGCCAGGACGCGTGCTGCCATCCGGGAGCACGCGCTCCGGCTGTTCCGGGAGCAGGGTTACTACGCGACCACGATCGAGCAGATCGCCGCTGCGGCTGAGGTATCGCCGGCCACGTTCTTTCGCTACTTCCCGACGAAGGAAGACGTAGTGCTGCAGGACGACTTCGACGTCATCTCGCTGGAGGCACTGAGCACGCAGCCGCCGGAACTTGGGCCCATCGCCGCGTTCCGGGCCGCCGCCGCCGTCACGCTGGCTTCCCTGAGCGAACAGGACCTGGCACGGTTCCGGGAGACGACGGAACTCACGATGCAGATTCCGGAAGTCCGGGCCAGGGCCATTGACGAGTTTGTCCGGACGATCAACCAGATAGCCGAGGCGGTCGCGCTCCGGACCGGCCGCGGCGCCGGGGACTTCGAGGTGCGCACCGTCGCGGGCGCGATCATCGGCGTCATCATGTCCGTCACAGTCCCGGAGACCTCCGACACCTTTACCGCTGAGGGAATGTCCGACGTCCGCGACCTGTTCGCGCGCATCGATGCCGCGCTCGAGTACCTCGAGCGCGGCATGCCGATCTGAGCGGCCAGAGATTGGGACCGGCCGGCCAGCGGCACTAGCTCGCTGACCGGCCGGGGTCGTGGGTCAGTGCACCTGACTCGCCGTGGTCTGGGTCACGACCTGCTGCACGAGCTGCGCGGCCTGGCTTTCCCACTGGGCGTAGGCGGTGGGAACGCCGGACTTCTGCACTCCCTGCGCGCTGGCCCACAGCGGCTGCGTCGCCCAGCCGGGGTTGCTGGTCTGGTACTGCTGCAGCGCGGCCAGGAACGCGTCCGCGGAGTACTGCGGGGTCAGGATCTGCTGCGCGCTGCCCCAGCCCATCGACGGCCGCTGCTGGAACAGGCCGAGCGAGTCCTGGTCGCCGTAGTTGAGGTTCTGCAACCGCGACTCCTGCATGGCGGTCGCGACCGCGATCACCGCGGACCGGACGCCCATCTTCTTGGCGAGGGCCTGCTGCACGATCGTGCCGGCATTCGCCTGCTGGTCGCCCGAGAGCGGCATCCGGTTCTGCGGACCGGACGTACCGACAGGCTGCAGCACGGTCGCGGCCTGCGGCTCGGCGGGGCTGGTCTGGCTGGCCACCACCTGCTGGATCTGGTCCCAGGTAGGCGCTGGCCGCGGCGCCGCGGGTGCGGCCGCTGGCGTCACCTTCACAGCCGCAGACGGCGCGGCAGCCGCGTGCCCGGCTGCCCCCTTCCGCTGCGACCCGCCGGTCCGGTTCCTTGCGGCAGCCGCGGTGTGCGCGCTGGCTACGGAGTGCGCGGGGGCCGCGCTCGCGATCGCTGCCGCGCTGCCGCCGCCGATGCCGACCAGTGCCGTGGCCACTCCGGCGATGGTGAGTGCTGCTGTCCGGCCCTGAAGGGCGCCAGTAAGTCGGACAGGGCTTCGCATGGGGGATCCTTCCTGTCGTCACGGCACCGGCCCGGGGCATGCTGAAGCTCCAGCTGGTGACGTGGCGAACAAGGGGGCTCGGGGGCTCGCCCGGTCCGGCAGTCCCGGTGGGCTCGCGCCGGCGGCCTCCATCCGGCCGGTCGCGGCGCGTTACGGGGACTCTGACGCGAGGGCGCCCGGTGTAGGTTTCACAATGAGACCCACATCACTACTCACGGGTAACTAGCGTCCGGTTCCGCCCGATGGGACCCGGTCTAGGCTCGCCGCAGAGGCACCCCGCGGCCACGAGAAAGCCGAGGCGGGAATGTTGCGCGTTCAACCAACGTTGCCGCCAGCACTATCGCAGCCCGGAGGAGGAACCAATGCCAGCTGTGACCGTCGAGGACATCCTCGTCCTGCCGCGCGTCACCGAGCCCGATCTAGCGGCAAGCCACGACCGGAAGGTGCTGTCGGTAACCACCGCGCCGTCCGCTTACGAGGGCGAGGGCTTTCCGGTCCGCCGGGCGTTCGCCGGCGTGGACCTGAAGGCCCTGGACCCGTTCATCCACATGGACCAGATGGGTGAGGTGGACTACGCGCCGGGCGAGCCGAAGGGGACGTCCTGGCATCCGCACCGCGGCTTCGAGACCGTCACCTACATCATCGACGGAACGTTCCGGCACCAGGACTCCAACGGCGGGGGCGGCCTGATCACCAACGGCGACACCCAGTGGATGACAGCCGGCGGCGGCATCCTGCACATCGAGGAGCCGCCCGAGGACCTCGTCATGAGCGGGGGCCTGTTCCACGGCTTCCAGCTCTGGGTGAACCTGCCCGCCAGCATGAAAATGGCGCCGCCGCGCTACCAGGACATCAGGGCCGGTCAGGTCGCGCTGCTCAGCTCTGCCGACGGCGGCGCGCTGATCCGGGTCATCGCCGGCGACGTGGACGGCCACGCCGGGCCTGGCGTCACGCACACGCCGATCTCGCTGCTGCACGTCACCGTCGAGCCGGGCGCCGAACTGCGGCTGCCCTGGCGGCCCGAGTTCAACGCGCTCGGTTACGTCCTGGCCGGCTCCGGGACAGTCGGCTCCGACCGGCGGCCCGTCCGGACCGGTCAGCTCGCTGTGTTCGGCCAGGGAGACGTGCTGACGCTCGGCGCGCAGCGGCGGATGGACGGGCCGAGCGACAAGCTCGACATTCTCGTGCTCGGCGGCCAGCCGATCCGCGAGCCGGTGGCGGCCTACGGCCCGTTCGTCATGAACACCAGGGCCGAGCTGGTGCAGGCGTTCGAGGACTACCAGGCGGGCCGGCTCGGCTCGATTCCGGCTGTCCGGGCGCCCGCCCAGGTGCCAGCGGAACCGCATCCGGGTCACGACGTCCTGTAAATCCCCAAAACAGCAGGGAACGGGCAATCAGGCCTGTGTCACGTCGCCAAACCGCGCGGTTGCCCGGCTAGCTCGCGGCCGGAGCCTGGTGCGCCAGCGCAGCCACCTGGCTGGACGTTGGCAGGTCGATATGAACCACCTGGTTGACGGCGGTGACCTGGACGGTCGTGACGGTCAGCTGGCCGCCGATAGTCGCGGTGGTCTGGATCTTGCGCAGGTTGTCCTGCGCGTCGATCCAGGCTGTGAACCTGATGGTCCCGGTGGTGGACGCCAGCTCTGGCGCCAGCAGCTGACCGAGGCCGGGGCCGAGATCGGCGAGGGCGGTAGCCGGATCGATGCTGCCAACGTAGCGAGAAACCTTGACCCCTCTGACGGTCGCGATCCCCGTCATCCGCTCCGTATTGGCGGTGCCGATCAGGGCGGCCTCAGCGGTCGGCAGAGCTGCGGTCTGGTAGAGCTGCGCCATGGCGGGGTCGGCACCGAGCTCGGGAATCGGGACCCCGATCCAGGGCTTGCCAAAGGCCGCGGCCAGGGAGGGCATGCGCAGGTAGACGGTGGAGCGGCTGACCACCTCGGTCACGGCGAACCGCTCGGCGCCGTCGACGGAGGTCATGCTCAGCGTGGCCAGGCGGGACGGCGTCACGCGCTCGTCAATGGTCCCGAACACGGCCGTCATACCACTGACCTGCGTGGTGAAGTTAGCGCTGTCCGAGGTCATGGCCGTCGCGGCGTGCGCCACGTCCCGGATCACCTGGTCAGCGCTCGGCGGGATGGGCCGGTTGACGCTGCTGATCACGCCGTAACCGCCGACGGCGAGCACCGCGAGGGCCATGAACGCCAGCAGGGCTACGACCACGCCCGTTCTCTGGCGCGGTCGCGCACCCCGGCGAAACCGCGCGAGAGGGAGCACGCGCCAAGAGTACGGCTGGATCATCGCCAGAACGCGGACCACCCGGCATTAGGTCAGCGGTCAGCGGCACGTCCCTTGACAATTATTGCGTAGTCAGTTAATTATTATCTCCGTGGGAAATGATCTGACCAGCATCCAGGCTGACGTGACGGTCCTCTTCGGCGCGCTGGCTGACCCTGCCCGGCTGCGCATCGTTCAGCTGCTCGGCGACGAGCCCCGTCGGGCGGGAGAACTCGCCGCCGCTGTCGGCATGTCGGCCCCGGCCATGAGCCGGCACCTGCGCGTAC
Organism: uncultured Actinomycetota bacterium; assembly: GCA_963718765.1. Taxonomy (GTDB): domain Bacteria; phylum Actinomycetota; class Actinomycetes; order Streptosporangiales; family Streptosporangiaceae; genus JAJYUU01. The sequence goes on along the minus strand of CAVQZV010000004.1, from coordinate 265,770 downwards.
TGCTGGAAGCGGGCATCGTGGCCGACGAGCGGGTATCGCACGATGCGCGACTGCGCTATTTCCGGCTCCGGCCGCAGTCGATGGTCGCCGTGCAGGCCTGGCTGGACCAGCTGCAGGCCCACTGGAACTCCCAGCTCGCGTCCTTTCAGCGGCATGTGGCGAAGAAAGCGGAGAGCACACCATGACCACACCGCAGGCTCACCCGCGGACGGTGGCTTCCGAGGTGACTGTCAGCGTCGACCCGAAGACCGCCTTCACCGTGTTCACCGATGAGATCGATCTGTGGTGGGTCCGCGGACCGATCAACTTCTGGAACGGCGCCAGGGCCATCGCCATGCGCTGCGAGCCCGGTATCGGCGGCAGGCTCCTCGAGTTGTACAGCGAGGACGGCACCGACGCGCTCGAACTCGGCCGGATCACGCGCTGGCAGCCCGGCGAGCTGCTGGCCTGGGACAGCTCGGTCGACGACGTCGCCATCGAGGTCAGGTTCGAGCCGGTCAGCAGCGGTACCAGAGTCAGCGTGACCGCGACCATCCCGCCGGACGGCGCCGACCAGGGCGGTACCGCGTGGGTGCGCGTCGTGCCTCGCTGGCTGGGCCCCTGGTGCGCGCGTCGCGATACAGCGCCGCGCGTGCCCGCCGAAACTGGCCGTCTCGGAATCGCCGTCTACTACGACAGGCCCGCCTCGGCCGCTCGGTGGCTGGCCGAGGCGTTCGGCCTCGGTCCACCCGGCGACTTCACCGGCGATGACGGCGAGCACCAGTGGATCGAGTTCAAGGTCGGCAACTGCTCGATCATGCTGTTCCGGCGTGCGGCCGAGCGCGAGCCGGACACCGCCGTCACCCACGTGCCCTGGGTGTATGTCGACGACCTCGACGCGCACCTGGACATTGCCCGGCAGCACGGCGCGACCATCGTGTCGGACATCCACCAGTACGGCTACCGCAGCTATGAGGCGGCCGACCTGGCGGGCTACCGGTGGACCTTCGTCCAAGCCCGCCCGCTGATGTGAGCTGCGCAGGCAACGTTCATCCTGGCTACTCTGTGATACCGTATAGCGGTACTCGGTAGTACGTAGTACCGGGCAGGACCGAAGAGGATCCGCGATGGACGACCTGACGGAGATGCTGAAGGGCACGCTTGAGGGCTGCGTGCTCGAAATCATCGGCAGCGAGGAGACCTACGGGTACGCCATCACGCGCCGGCTGAACGACCTCGGATTCGCCGACGTCATCGAGGGGACCGTGTACACGATCTTGCTGCGGCTGGAGAAAGCCGGGCTCGTGCAGGTGACGAAACGACCATCCGAGATCGGTCCGCCGCGCAAGTTCTATGTACTCAACGACGCAGGGCGCGAAGAACTCGTGACGTTCTGGGCGAAATGGGAGTACCTCTCATCACGAATTGACAAGCTCAGGGAGGGCGGCAGATGAACTTCTGGGAGACCATTACCGGCAGCGATCTCACGAGGGAATGGAAGGCGTTCGAAGCCCGGGCCGAGGCATTGCCGGCCGACTACCAGGCGGCGTGGGAACAGATCAAGGTCCACCTCTTTCGCTACTCGGGCTTCACGGGTCGCAACCTGATGCCGATTCTCGACGGCGCCCTGGGACTGCTCGAAGAAACAGCGGCGGACGGGCAGGGCATTCACGAGGTGCTGGGCGACGACATCGAGGGCTTCTGCGCCGCGATCGCCGGCGGAGAAGGGGCTCGGAGCTATCGCGACCGGTGGCGCGACCAGCTGAACAGGAACGTCGCAAGGAAATTGGGCCAGCTAGGAGGCTGACGTGGGCGTCCGCGACATCATCAAGGGCAAGAAGCAATGGCGGTCGCACATGGCGCGGGTCAAGGCGCTCCCGCCGGACTACCAGATCGTCTACAAGCAGATTCAGCGCTACCTCTTCAAGGTCGCGCCGATCGATTTGCCTGCCGGGCGCCTACTGTCAGGGATCGTCGATTTCTTCGAGGAGGGCGTCGCGGCCGGCAAGGGAGTCCTGGAACTCGTCGGCAACGACGTCGCGGCCTTCTGCGACGACCTGGTCAAGGCGTCGCGCACCTACGCGGACTGCTGATCGACCGCGAGCCGGCGCAGCGCGCTGCGGACGATCTGCGGGTCATAGGTGGTCCAGTACGGCGGCAGCGAGGCTCGCAGGAAGCCGCTGTACCGCGCGGTCGCCATGCGCGGATCGAGGATCGCGATAACGCCGCGGTCGTCGACGGTCCGCAGCAGCCGGCCGGTCCCCTGCGCCAGCAGCAGCGCCGCCTGCGCGGCGGCCACCGTCATGAAACCGTTGCCGCCGCTCGCCGCTACGGCACGCTGCCGGGCCGAGGCGAGCGGGTCATCCGGACGCGGAAACGGGATGCGGTCGATGACGACGAGCTGCAGCGACCGGCCGGGCACGTCTACCCCCTGCCAGAGGGACAGCGTGCCGAACAGGCAAGTCGCCTCGTCCTCGGCAAACCGGCTCACCAGCAGGCCGGTGGAATCCTCACCCTGGCAGAGCAGCGGAACACCGACCTCGCCGCGTAGCTCGTCGGCGGCCTGCCGCGCCGCTCGCATGGAAGAGAACAGCCCGAGGGTCCGGCCGCCGGCGGCCTCGATCAGCTCACGCAGCTCGGCAAGGTAGGCGTCGGGCAGGCCGTCGCGGCCGGGAGCCGGCAGGTGTCGAGCGACGTAGAGGATGCCGCTGCGCCGGTGGTCGAACGGCGAGCCGGCATCCAGCCCGGTCCAGGTCTGCTCTTCCGCCGCGCTCGGATCGACGGGCTGTATTGACTCGGCCGGCTTCGCCGGCGGGGGCAGGCCCCACTGCCGGGCGAGCGGCTCGAACGACCCGCCGAGCGTCAGCGTGGCCGACGTCAGAATCACGGTGCGAGGCCTGAACAGCCGCTCCGCCAGCAGCCCGCCGACCTGCAGCGGCGCAACCCGGAGGGTGTCCGGCCTGACAGAGTCCTCGCCGGCTGGCCGGTCCAGCCAGACCACCTCGGCACGGGCCGGGATCGGCTCGGCGAACGCGGCAACCAGCCGCCCGGCGTCTTCGGCCACCTCGTCGAGCGCTACGCCCGCAATCCTGGCGAGCATCAGCCGCTCTGCGTCGTCCTCGCCGTCCGGCGTGCCCCGCAGGTCTGCCGCGCAGGCCGCGGCCGCGTCCCTGACCGCGGCGAGCGCGACCTCGACCGGCTCGGCCAGCGCGTCGAGACGTCCGGGCTCGATGTCGGTGAGCGCCCGCCCGAGGCCGTCCCCCGCCTGTTGCAGCCGGGTGGTCAGCGCCTCATCGACCAGCCGTCCGCAGCGCCGCGCTGCGGTCTCGACGGCAGTGGCCGACAGCTCGCCGGATGCCACGCTCGTCACCCGGTCCACCAGGTCGTGCGCCTCGTCGATGACCACCACATCGTGCTCGGGCAGGACGATGAAATCCTCCATGGCGTCGATCGCAAGCAGGGCGTGGTTCGTCACCACGACGTCCGCCTCGCCAGCCGCTTCCCGCGCCTGCTCGGCGAAGCACCGGGAGCCGAACGGGCATTTCTGGGCGCCGATGCACTCCCGCGCGTTCACCGACACCTGGCGCCAGGCCCGGTCATCCACGCCGGGTACCAGCTCGTCCCGGTCGCCGGTGCTGGTGATCGCCGCCCACTCGTGGAGCCGGGTCACCTGCCGCCCGATCGCCGAGACCGACCTTGTGTCGAACAGCGAGTCCGCCGGATCCTCGGCAGCCGCGCCGTGCACCTTGTGCAGGCACAGGTAGTTCCGCCTGCCCTTGAGGATGGCGAACACCGGCTCCCGGCCCAGCAGGTCACGGAGGGCTTCGCTCAGCCGGGGCAGGTCACGCTCGATGAGCTGGCGCTGGAGCGCGATAGTCGCGGTGGAGACGACGACCGTGCCGCCGTCGTCGGTCAGCGCGTGCCGTAGCGCGGGCACCAGGTAGGCGAGCGATTTGCCGGTTCCGGTGCCGGCCTGGACGGCCAGGTGTCGCCGCGACTGAATGGCGTCGTGCACGGCCTCGGCCATCGCGACCTGGCCGGTCCGCTGGGCGCCGCCGATCGCTGTCACCGCGGCGGTGAGCAGCGCGCCGATGCCGGGCAGGTCACCCTCTCGGGGAGACCCGGGCGGCGCGTTCAGCTGACCGATGGACACCTCTGCACGCTATCGCCGGACACCGACGCCTTGCGGCACATACTCAGCTGGTCACGTCGGCCGAGGTCAGCCTCGCCCACGCCATCGCCCCGAAGATCACGCCGTAGATGCCAAACGAAACGAGCCCGGATGCGGTGCCGGACAGGTCCACCGGCGCCCGGAACAGCCCGTCCCAGGACAGCCACCAGTGCGTCGGCAGGTAGGGGTGAATGGCCGATAGCGACGGCAGCTGGTCGCAGATCTCGCTGGCCACGACCAGCACCATCAGCCCCGCGATCGCGCCGACCGGGTGTGTTGTCAGCGTCGAGGCGGCGATGCCGATGGCGCCGAGGGACATCATCGCGACCGCGGTATAAACAGCGACCGCCAGTACCCGGAGCACGCCGGAGCCGAGTGACACTGTCGTGCCGGATAGCAGCGTGACCGGCCCGGTATGGAACAGCAGCAGGCCCATGATCAGCGCCAGCACGGTGACCAGCAGGCATATCGCGAGGCTGAACACGCAGACCGCCGCGTACTTGACCGCGAGCAGCCTGCTCCGTCCGGCGGGCACGGTCAGCAACCCGCGCAGGGTGCCAAGGCTCGCCTCACCGGCGATCGCGTCCCCGGTGACCACCGCGATGGCGAGCGGCAACAGCAGCAGCGTCTCGGTGAGGAAGAGCACCACCAGCGCGAGGAACACGCCGTTGCCCGAGAGCTGGTTGAGGAATTGCGGCCCGTTACCGCCACCGCCAGGACCACCGGAATGCAGCGTGAGCCGCAGGACGATGCCGAAGAAGACCGGAACGACCGCCAGCACACCGAGCAGTGCAAGATTGCGCGGGCGGAAGAACACCAGCCGCAGTTCCGAGAAGAAAAAGCGAAACCAGGGGGGAACGGGGTTCCTTCGCTCCCGCGGCCGTTCGTCCGGTTGCGCCGGGATGGGCCGCGCCGTGGCCGTGCTGCCTCGGGGGGACACCGTATGCCCGGGGGCACCCCGGACCCCGATGGCCCGGATCCCCCCGCAGGCCTCGTCTCAGTCGACATCGAAGCCCTCGCCGGTCAGTTCGACGAACTCATCCTCGAGGCTCCGCTGCGGCGTCTCGAGCCCGGCGACTGGCACACCCGCGCGCACCAGATTCTCGTTAACGACTTCGGGCAGCAGGGCACCGAGGTCGGCGCTCACCTCGCGCCCGCTGGTGGTCACGCCGGCCATGCCGAGCCCGGTGAGCACCCTGGCCGCCAGGTCCGGGTCGGGGGTACGGACCAGCACCCGCTTCGCCTGGCCGTGCAGTTCGGCCAGCGGCCCGGAGAACACCAGCTTGCCGGTCCGCATGACACCGACGTGGGTGCAGATCTGCTCGACCTCGGCGAGCAGGTGCGAGGACACGAATACGGTGATGCCGTCCGCGGCGATCTGCCGGATCAGTGACCGAACCTCCCTGGTGCCCTGCGGGTCGAGCCCGTTGGTCGGCTCGTCCAGGATCACCAGCCGCCGGGACCGGAGCAGGCTGGTCGCGATGCCGAGCCGCTGCTTCATGCCGAGCGAGTAGGCCTTGTACCGCTTGTCCGCCGCAGCGAGCAGGCCGACACGATCCAGCGCCTGGTCGACTCGCGCGCGCATGGTCGCCCTGCGCGCGGAGCGGTCGGCCGCGTCAAGCCTGGCCAGGTTGTCCCGGCCGGACAGGTGCGGGTAGAACGCCGGGCCCTCGACGAGAGAGCCGACCAACGCAAGCGCGTCGGCCTGCCGGGCCGGCATGTCCATGCCGAGCACGGAGTAGCTGCCCGCGGTCGGCTGAATAAGGCCGAGCAGCATCCGGATCGTGGTCGTCTTTCCTGACCCGTTGGGGCCGAGGAAGCCGTAGACCGAGCCGGCCGGCACTGCCAGATCGATGCCGTCGACGGCGAGCTGACCGCCGCGAAACTGCTTCGTCAGCCCGGTACTGGCAAGCGCAAGCATGGACGGCTTACCTGGCGGTGTCGGCATAGAGCACCGCCGGGTTGACCGGCCCGGCCAGGATCTGCCCCTTGCTCGTCACCAGGACGGAGTACAACGTGGTCTGCAGCAGGCGGCCGCTCCCCCAGCTGCCGTGCACCGGCGTGGTGGCCAGCAGGAGCGCGCGCAGCGGCTCGAGATACGGTCCCACCGGCACTCCGGCGCTTGCGGACCGGCCAGGCGTCGCGGACGACGATGACGAGCCGAAGAAGCCACCGTCGTTGCTTCCGCTCTGCGGTGTAGCCGGCTGGTTGGTCAGCAGCTGCTGCACCGCGGCAGCCACGGCCGGGTCGGCGGGCGTCACGACGACCGACAGCCAGTCAGAGCCGATCACCGTCGGCTTCCCCGCCTGCGCGGGCGGGGTTGAGCCGAGCAGCGGCGAGGCGGACGGCAGGCCGAGGCCCTGCAGCAGCGCGCCGGGGTCGCTCGGCACCGTCTGCTTCTTTACCGTGGCGCCAGGCGGTGGCGTGAACGAGAAGTTCCCCGCGGCGGGGCTGCCGAACGCGAGCCGTGTGTACCCGATGCTGTAGGCCAGGCCCGCCGAGCCGCGCCCGTAGACCTCCACCCGCAGCGGCATGCCGCTACTCGCGTCCACCGCGAGGAGCACCCGGCCCACGAGTGACTGGCTGCTCTTGGGCGCGAGCGACAGCTGATAGGCAGCCCGGTCCGCGACGTAGACGTTGGACTGCACGCCGACCACCGTCGACGGCCCGATGTTCTTGAGCAACTGGCTCGCCGCCGCCTGCGGGGTATCCGGCGGCTGCGGGCCCGTCGAGGTGCTGCCAGCCCCGGCGGCCCCGTTCCCCCGGCTATGAGAAATGTGCGCCGGCAGCGTCACCTGCGTCGCGGTCTGGGTCTTGGAGTTCCACAGCCACACCGTGCTGCCGTCGCGGCGCAGGTCGGACTCGCCCGCCTGCACGGGCACGGCGATTCGCACTTGCTTCGGCCCGCCGTACCAGATGTCGATCGACTGGGTCCCGTCCAGCAGCGACGAGCTAGCGCTGCTCGCCCGCGACATGTCGGGCAGCTCAGGCAGGCCCAGATTGGCCGTCTGCTGCACGGTCGCGGTGAACGGGCCAGCCGGGCGGCCCGCGGCCTGGGCTAGCTCGGTGAGCAGCTGCGCCGGCGTCTTCGCGGGCAGCGACGGCACCGCGGCGCTGGCCGCCGCGGACACTCCGACCACGATCCCGGCTACGGCCACCGCGCCCACCGGTACCGTCCACCGGGCGCGAAAACCGGGTCGAATCCCAGGTCTGCGCACTTCTCCTCACCCCGCGAGTTGTGGTGCCGTGCCCCCGTTACTGTCACCCTAACCGCCGGCGCTGTCGCCGAAGTCATCCGCAAGTGTGATTCGCCTGAGCCGCTAGGCGGACACGGGCCGGGCGGCTCATCGGGGCAGCAGCGCGGTCACCGCCACGGCGGCGAACAGCAGGGTGAGGTAGACGATCGACAGATGAAACAACCGCATCGGGGCGGACCCAGCGCTGCTATCCGCGCGCGTCCCGGCGGCGATGCGGGCGCGCAGCTGGTGCGCCTCGTGCAGGAACCAGCCGCCGAGGACGACGGCGCAGCAGCCGTATATCCAGCCTGCGTACGGGGTCAGCACGAGCGTCGTCGCCACCATCGCATAGGAGTAACGCAGGATCTTCGTGGCCACGGTGGCCGGAGTGGCCACGACCGGCAGCATCGGCACGCTGGCCGCCGCGTAGTCGTCCCGAAACCTGATCGCCAGCGCCCAGAAGTGCGGCGGCGTCCAGAAGAAGATCACCGCGAACAGCACTACGGCCCACCAGCTGAGCGTGCCGGTCACAGCCGCCCAGCCGACGAGCACCGGGAAGCAGCCGGCCGCCCCGCCGATGACAATGTTGGACGCGGTCCGGCGCTTCAGCCCCAGGGTGTAGACGAACACGTAGAACAAGATCGCCGCGTCGGCAAGCGACGCGGCGAGCCAGTTAGCCGCGAGCCCGAGCAGCAGCGTGGCCGCCGCGCCGAGCACGATGCCAGAGGCGAGCGCCTCGGCCGGCCTGATGGCCGTCGGGCCTGATCCGGCGCCGTGGCCGCTGACCGGGGCCACCAGCGGACGTCGCCTCGTCCGGGCCATGACGGCATCAATATCCCGGTCGATGTAGCAGTTCAGCGTGTTCGCGCTGGCGGCCGCGAGCGCCCCGCCCGCCAGCGTGATCGCGACGAGCCGCAGCGAAGGCAGGCCGCGGTCGGCGAGCATCATCGTCGGCAGCGTCGTCACTAGCAGCAGTTCGATGATCCGCGGCTTGGTCAGCAGGAACAGCCCGCGTGCGATCACCGTGGCCGATCTGCGCGGGGCGGGCAGCTGCGGGGTAGCCAGCTCAAGCGCACTTGCTGCCTGACTCACCGCTGTCCCTTCGCCGACCTGTCCGCTGCTGGCCCGCTGCTCGCCCGATGCCCGCCCGATGCCCGACACGATGTAGTAGCCGGGCCAGCAGACACGTTACCTGGTCGGATCTGCGCGAAAAGCCCGGCCCTCGCTCGCACGCCGGCGCGCTACGGTGTGGGAGTGCCAGGCATGAGCGGAAGTAATAACGCCGGCAGCCTTGCTCTGGTGGCGGACTTCCGGGATGTGCTGCTCGCCGAGGGCACGGTCATGTTCCTGCTATTTGTCCTGCTGGCCATCGGCTGGGTTGCCTGCCGCGAGATGCTGCTGGCGAGGGCGCGGGCCTGGCTGGCGGCTCAGCGGGCCCGCTGCCCGGTCGAGCCCGCCTGGCGACGCGTGCTGCGGGTCGGAATCGGCGTGCTGTGGATCATCGACGGCCTGCTGCAGGCGCAGCCCGCCATGCCAGCATGGCTGCCCTCCCAGGTCATCACGCCCGCAGCGGACGGCTCACCGGGCTGGGTGCAGCACGTGGTGCACTGGGGCACCCAGATCTGGGCCGGCGACCCGGTGCAGGCCGCGGCGGGCGCGGTCTGGATCCAGCTCGGCATCGGCATCTGGCTGGTGTCGGTCTCCAGCCCGCGCTGGTCCCGGCTCGCCGGTCTCGTCAGCGCCGGCTGGGGATTGGCTGTCTGGGTGTTCGGCGAGGCGTTCGGCGGCCTGCTCGGAGGCGATGCGAGCTGGCTGACCGGCGCGCCGGGCGCTGCCTTGTTCTACTGCGCGGCGGGCGCGCTGCTGGCGCTGCCGGTCCGGCACTGGCGGAACCCTGAGCTAGGGCGCCGCATCCTGCAGGCCGACGGCGCGCTGCTCATAGCGGGCGCGGTGCTTCAGGCCTGGCCCGGTCGCGGGTTCTGGCAGGGCACGTTGCCCGGCGCTGCGAACGCTCGGGTGCCTGGTCCGCTGGCCTCCGCCATCGGCTCGATGGCCCAGATGAACCAGCCAGCTCCGCTCCATGATCTGGTCGGCTGGTTCGCCGGCCTGGTGGCCGCGCACGGCTTCGCCGTCAACCTGGTCGCGGTCGTGACACTGGCCGTCGCCGGCGCCAGCTTGCTGACCGGACGTCGCGACATCATCAGGCCGGCCGTCGGCGCCGTGATCGGCTTCTGCCTGGCCGACTGGGTGCTGGTCCAGGACTTCGGCGTGTTCGGCGGGCTCGGCACCGACCCGAACAGCATGGTGCCGCAGGCAGTTATCCTCGCCGCCGGGCTGCTGGCCATGACCGCACGCCCAGGTCTCGTTACTGACTCGGTCCCGGAATCGCAGCCGGCTCCGCTATCGCCCGCACGCGGCGGCCTCACTGTGCTGCAACCCGGCCCGGCAGCTCGCCGGCTCGGCCTTGCCTTCGGCACAGCGAGTGCAAGCGCCGTGCTGGCCGTTTGGGCCGTCGTGATGCTGGTGCTGCTCGGTGCCGCGCCGATGGCGATAGCCGCCGCGCATCGCGACTCCCCGGTCGTTACGCCCGCCGCAGCGCCCGTCTCGGCCGGTTACAGCCCGATGCTGGCGAGCGCGGTGCCGAACGCCGACTGCCACGCCTGCGCCGACCGCGCGGACCCCGGCGAGGCGGGCTTGGTCCGGTCGAGCGCGGCTAGCGCGCAGCGGGTCACGTCCGCCGCGCCAGGTGATGTGACCATAGCGTCGCCGAGCTCTAGCTGATGCTGCAGGTTGTCCCGACCGTGCCCCTGCACGACATCGAGCAGCAGCAGCGGGCGGCCGATCGTTCGCGCCTCCGTGCACGTGTCACCGGAGCTGGTGATAACGAGGTCGGCAGCAGACATCAGGTCAGCGATGCGATCCGTGAAGCCGAACGCGCGCACCCGTGGCTGCGCCGTTGCGAGCGCGGCTAGCTTGCGAGCCAGCCGCTCGTTCCGCCCAGCGACCGCGAGCACGTGCACGCCGGCATCGGCGAGTGCTTCGGCAGCGGCAGCAACCGGCCCGACGCCCCAGGCACCGGACATCAGCAGTACGCACCGTTCACCCAGCGGGACGCTGAGCCGTGTCCTCGCTTCCTCCTGGCTCAGCGCTCGGTAGAAGGCGGCCCGCACGGGCGGCGGAACTACCTGGACCCGCGCATCCGGCTGGAATCGCAGCACCGCCAGCTCCGCGACCTCGGAGGTGACCAGGTACATGTCGACGTTGCGGTGCACCCAGAGCCGGTGCGGTGTGGCATCGGTGCAGAAGACCACGTGGGCCATCGACGGAAATTCGCTGGCGAGCGCGCTGGCCGCTGCGGCGCCGGTGGAGAAGACCGAGATGACCAAATCGGCTGGGTGCTGGTCCAGGTAACCCCGGAGCTGCGGAACCAGCCGGTGCCGGGCGAGAGCCGATACGCCGAGCGCCATGCGGTTGCCGGTGCGGAACGCTCCGAAGTGGACGGCATCGAAGAGGCCGGGGACGCCGAGCATGGCGCGGAACGCCGCTTCTCCCACCGCGCCGAGGCCCTGACCCAGCATCCGCATCGCATCCAGGGTGTGCGTGGACCAGCCCTGCGAATCCAGCACGCCGGCACAGGCCCCGGCGAGGACATCGTGGCCCATCCCGATCGAGCCCGATACCAGGAGCGCGGACCTGGCGGCCGTCACGTTCGCACCAGCCCGGCTCGCGGCGGAGATGGCAGGCCGTGCTCACCGACCGGGCCGACCCGCAGCCCCCGCGCCGCGCACTCGTCGAGCAGCGACGGCAGCGCAGCCAGCGCGGCCGCCGCCCCGGACGGCGAGACGCTGTCCGAGTCGTGCAGCAGCACAGTGGCTCCGCCCTTCAGGCCAGCAAGCAGGTTCTGCAGCACCGAGTAGCCGGTCGAGCCGGGGTCCCATTCCCTGCCCCAGGAACCCCACAACACCGGCCTCAGCCGGAGCTGGCGTAGCACCAGCAGGGCCGGCCCGCTGAGCACCCCGTACGGCGGACGGAAGAAGCCAGGCGACGTCCCGGTGGCGTCCGCGACCAGCTCAGTTGCCCTGGTCAGGTCCGACCAGGTGGCAGCCGGGCCGCGGAGTGGAAGGTAACGGTGCTCGAAGCCGTGCACGCCCACCTCGTGACCGGCAGCCGCGACCTCTGCGGCCAGGCCCGGCGCCCGGACGACCATGCTGCCGAGCATGAAGAACGTTGCCCGGATTCGGCGAGCGGCAAGCATGTCCAGGACGGCGGGCGTAGCGGCCGGGTCCGGCCCGTCGTCGAAGGTGAGCGCCACGTGGGCCGGATCACCCCAGCCCGCGAGGAACGGGAACGCCGCCGCGCGAACAGGACCAAGCCCGGTGAGGCCGGGACCTGCCTGGACGATCGCGATCCCGGCCGTGCAGGCTCCGGCCAGCCTTGCGGCCAGCCGCATTTTCCGACCAACGTCGGCCACGTATCCCGCACCGCCCCGTTCGCTGTCCGCGCCGCTGGGCGCGGCTCCGGCACCCCGCTACTGGGCGCGCCTCCGCACGATGCGGGCCCGCGCCCAGCGTATCGACCGGGCCCGGGCCCCCGACGGGGCGCCAGGCGTGGCGGGCCAGGTTGGCTCAGGTAGTACGCGTTCGCCGCGGCCGGACGACCGTCCCGGCAACGCCAGTCAGCGCGAAGGCGATGGCGCCGTGCCACAGCGAGGTGTAGACGCTGCCGGCGATGCCGCTGCCATGCAGCACCGTCAGCACGAAGACGACGATCGCGGTTGCCGCGCCTGGCATGAGCGCAAAGCGCCACGGGCGGCTGCGGGCCCACCGCAGCGCCCGGCTGCGACGGCTCCGAATCAGCGCGCCTGCGCCAGCGACGGCGAAGAACGCGACGGCGCCCATGGACAGCGCGGCCGCCCAGGCGAGATGCAAGGTCACCAGGTGCAGGGCCAGGTCGGCGCCTGCAACCACGATGCCGGCGGCCCCGGCGAGCTTCCATGGCGCATCCGACAGCGCCGCGCTGGAAACGGCGAGCTCCTCCCGGCGGGTGAGTGCGGATTCAGACGTGCTAGGCGGTGCAGACATTGCTGGCTCCTGCGTACGATGTCCGTGACGGATTCAAGATATATCTCTAGGCTCCGGTTGACAAGATATATCGCTTCGAGGTCGCCCGGCGCTCGCCGGGGTCTGGACGAGGTGATCCTCAGGGCTCGTTCAGGTAGCGCCCAGGTCGATCAGGCTTACTTGAGCCGTCAGCGGATGAACGGCTGCCCCGCGGGGACATGTGTCTCCAGTACCGCACATAGGCTGGCAACGCACTGGCAAAGGGTGATGCAGATGGACGAGCAGCACGGCGGCGGCGAGCAGCCGGGCTTGCGGGCGGCCTGGACGACACCGGCAGGGCAGCCGGAGCAGGCCGACCCCGGGCAGGCTCGCGAGTCAGCCGAGGGTCAGCCAGCCGGCCCAGGCGACGCGGAATATCCCGGTCAGGCTGCCCCGCCGCAGCCTGAACCGCCCGTGCCGCCCGCGCCGACGGGCCAGCCTGCTGCGCTTACCCAGCCCATCGGCTTCCCCGGCAGCGGTTTCTCCTACGGGCCGCCCGGCTATAGCTCCTACGGATCCCAGCCGGGCGGTGGCTACGGGCCACCGCCCGGCGGCGGCTACCAGTACGGCGGCTACGGCCCGCCATCCGGAGGCGGCAACCCACCCGGAGGCGGCATGCCGCCTGGTTACGGGATGCCGCCCGGCTACGGCGGGCCGCCCCGGCGGCGCCGCGGCCTTGCCACTGCCATCACCTACATCGCGGTTGCCGCGCTAGCGGCGACCGCCGGCGGTCTTGTCGTCTCGTTCGCCGACTCTGGTAGCAGCAGTCCGCCGGGAGCGTCGTCCGGGTCCGGCTCCGGCAACAACGGCGGCAATTTCGGCTTCCCCGGCGGGAACGGCGGAACTGGCAGCGGCTCGAGCACCAGCATCAGCTCCGCGACGGTGCAGAAGGTCGAGAACGCCGTTGAGCCCGGCATCGTCGTCATCAACAGCAACCTGCAGTACAGCGGCTCGGGGGCCGCAGGGACCGGCATCATCGTCAGTAAGACCGGGCTGGTCCTGACGAACAACCATGTGATCGACCAGACCACTGGCCTTTCCGCGACGATCGTCTCGACGGGTCAGCGGTACCAGGCCAAGTGGCTCGGCTACGACAAGGGTTCCGATGTCGCAGTCATCCAGCTGGAAGGAGCGTCGGGCCTGCGCACCGCCCCGCTGGGTAACTCCTCGACCGTCAAGGTCGGCGACCCTGTTATCGGCATGGGCAACGCGGGAGGCACTGGCAGGATCACCCCCGCTACCGGCACGATCACCGGTATCCATCAGACCATCACGGCCAGCGACCAGGGCACGGGCGCAGCGCCCGAGCGGCTGACCGACATGCTGCAGACCGACGCCAATATCATTTCCGGTGACTCGGGCGGCCCGCTGGCCAGCACCGCCGGCAAGGTCATCGGGATGGACACGGCGGCCAGCTCGGGCAGCTTCAATACGTTGCAGCAGCAGAACGTGGGATTCGCGATCCCGATCAACAAGGCCATGACGATCGCCCGTCAGATCATCAGCGGGAAAGCCGGCTCAGGCGTCCAGATCGGCGCGACGGGCTTCGTGGGCGTGATCGTCGCGGGCGGCGCTAACGGGGCGCAGAGCACGGCGACCAGCCCGCAAGCACAGCTGCAGCAGCAGCAAGCCGCAGAGCAGCCGGGCCAGTTCGGCTTCGGCGCTCCGAACAGCTGCGTGAACGGCAATCAGGCGGTTGGCACACCCGCGAGCATCGCGCCGGTGCCGTCCGGAACGCTCGTCCTGGGCGTCATCTGCGGGACTCCGGCCGCCCAGACCGAGATGGTGCCGGGTGACGTGATCACGAGCGCGGACGGGCAGCAGGTCAGCTCCCCGTCCTCGCTGATGAGCATCCTGCATGGCGTGCACAGCGGGTCGTCCGTCAAGGTCACGTGGGTAACGCCGTCCGATCAGACCATCAGCAGGACGCTCACTGTCCTGGCGGCGCCACCGCAGTAACCAGAAAACCTGCCGGCGCTGTTGGCCGGTACACACCGAGGCGGGGACGGATTCCGGGCGTCCCCGCCTCCGCTTGTTGCGGCACTGTCAGCCCGGCTGCAGCCAGCCGAGCATCACCTGCTCGCACGCATCGATCTGAGCCAGCGCGACGTGCTCGTCCCTGGTGTGCGCGAGCTGCGGATCACCCGGTCCGTAGTTGACCGCGGGGACGCCGAGCGCGTCGAACCTAGCCACATCGGTCCAGCCGAGCTTGGCCCGCGGCTGCCCGCCGACCGCCGCCACGAAGGAGGCTGCCGCGGGCTCGCGCAGACCCGGCCGGGCGCCCGCCGCGACGTCGGTCACCCGGACGTCGAAGCCGGCGAACACCTCTCGGACGTGGTCGGCTGCCTCGTCGGCCGACCGGTCGGGCGCGAACCGGTAGTTGACGCTCACCACGCACTCGTCGGGGATCACGTTCCCGGCGACGCCACCAGAGATGCCCACCGCGTTGAGCCCTTCGTGATAGGCCAGCCCGTCGACCTCCGGCTGCCGCGGCTGATAGCCGCGCAGCACGTCGAGGATGCCACCTGCCGCGTGGATCGCATTCTTCCCGAGCCACGATCGCGCGCTATGCGCCCGTTCACCGGTGGCGAGGACGTCGGCCCGCAGCGTGCCCTGGCAGCCACCCTCGACGACCGCGCCGGTCGGCTCGAGCAGCACGGCGAAGTCGCCGGTCAGCAGTTCCGGGCTGGAACGACTGAGCCGGAGCAGGCCGTTCCGCTCCGCCTCGACCTCCTCGCAGTCGTAGAACACGTAGGTCACGTCCCGCACGGCGCTGGTCAGCTGGGCCGCCAGCCGCAGCTGGACCGCGACGCCGGCCTTCATGTCGCAGCTGCCGCAGCCGTAGAGCAGGCCGCCGTCCAGCCGTGACGGCAGGTTTCCGTGCACGGGCACGGTATCCAGGTGCCCGGCTAGCACGACGCGCTCTGACAGCCCGAACGCGGTGCGCGCCACGATCGCGTTACCGTCGCGGTGCACCGTGAGGTGCGGCAGCTCGGCCAGCGCAGCCGCCACGGTGTCCGCCAGTTGTTTCTCGGACCCGCTGACCGAGGGGATGTCAACGATGTGCGCCGTTAGCTCCGGCGCGGGAACGGACAGATCAAGTTCCACGGCCGGCAGCCTAGTCCTCCGGTGCTGCCCTGTCGGCGCCGCCAGGCAGGCCGCGCGCGGCCGCCGTCAGCGCCTCGATGATGAGCGCGACCGCGGGCCGGCGCACCGAGGACGCCCGGGCTACCGCGTACAAGTCCCTGGCCACCCTGCGGCCGGGCAGCTTGCGAACGGCCACCCTCGCATCCCCGGCCGCGAGGGTCAGGCGCGGCAGGATGGCCACGCCGACCCCGCGCGCGACCAGGCTCAGGATCGTCGCCAGGCCCTCGAACTGCGAGGGCGGCTCGGCCGGCCCCCCGATGGCCGCCAGCACCTGGTCCATGGCCCGGCGCGAGGCCTCCCCGGCAGGCGTCGCGAGCCATGGCTCGTCACGCAGCCGGTACAGCGAAACGGGCACCTGATCGTCGGCTGCCCAGTGCCGGCGCGGAAGCACGAGCACGAGCGGGTCGGTGAGCAGCGGATAGAACCGCAGCGCCGGCTGGTCGGCGCCCAGCCTGCCGGACCCGGACCAGTCGTCCACGATCGCGACGTCGGCCTGTCCGACCCTGACCAGTCGCAGCACCTCGCCGCCCGCGGTCTGCCGCAGCACCAGACCGAGGCCGGGATTGGCGCGCACGGTGCGGGTCAGCGCCGGCGCGAACGCCACCGCTGCGGTCGGGAACGCTGAGATCGCGACGCGACCGACCGGCTCAGGCGAGGCCAGGTCGGCCTCCGCCGCTTCGATCCTGGCGAGGATGTCGGCCGCGTGCACAGCCAGCCGCCGGCCAGCCTCGGTCAGCTCTGCCGTGCGCGCGGTCCGGTCAAGCAGGCGGCACGCCGGTCTCCCGCTCGAGGGCGGCGAGCTGCTGCGACACGGCAGACGGCGTGTAGCCGAGCGCGGCCGCGGTCGCGGTGATAGTGCCGTGCTCGGCGAACTCGAGCAGCACGCGGAGCCGGTAGACATCGAGCATCAGCTTCAGCATAAGCCTTGCTTAACTCTCAGCCTCAGACATGCGCCGGCAGGCTAATGCTTGTACCGGATCTTGGCTGGTCAGCAGGTAGCAGTCAGCAATTGGCACCGTCGCCGCAACCCCCACCCCGCAGCGAGGAGTTCCGCCATGCCCTGGGCAGGCCCAACGAGCCTGATCGAGCCGACCGTCCCGATCCATCCCCCGCTCCTCATCGGCCGCCGCCACATACCCGTCTCCGCCACGCTGGCTGCGAACGAGGTCATGGCGACGAGACGTCGCCACGGCGAGCCAGTGCTCCCGCTCGCGTTCGGCGAGTCCGGGCTGCCGGTGCACCCGCGGCTCACTGCCGCACTGGCCGACCGGGCCGGCCAGGGCGCCTACGGCCCGGTCGCCGGCAGCGAGCGGCTGCGCACCGCCGCGGCTGGCTACTGGACCCGTCGCGCGCTGCCGACCAGCCCGGATGCTGTCGTCGCCGGACCCGGCAGCAAGGCGCTGCTGTTCGGTATCCTGCTCGCCCTCGGCACGGACATCGCGGTGCCCCGGCCAAGCTGGGTGAGCTACGCGGCGCAGGCGACCCTGGTGGGCGTGACGCCACATTTCGTGGCGGCGGTACCAGGCGAAGGCGGCAGCTGCGACCCAGACGCGCTGGAGAAGGCGATCGCGACCAGCCGGGCGACCGGACGGCGAATCGGAGCCGTGCTCGTTACCCTCCCGGACAACCCAACGGGCCGCCTCGCCACCCCGGACACGATTCGCGCGCTGTGCGCCGTCGCCGAGCGGCACAACCTGCTCGTCATCAGTGACGAGATCTACCGCGATCTGATCCACGATCCGCAGGCTCCTTACCTCAGCCCGGCGCAGGTCGCACCCCACCGCACCGTCGTCACTACCGCGCTGAGCAAGAACCTCTCTGTCGGCGGCTGGCGCATCGGTGTGGCGCGGATGCCGGACGGCACCGCCGGTGAGACGCTACGGTCGCGGCTGCTCGGCATCGCGAGCGAGATCTGGTCCGCGCCAGCCGGCCCGGTCCAGCATGCAGCCGCGCTCGCGTTCGACGAGCCGGCCGATCTCGCCGGCCGGGTGAGCCGCAGCCGCGCGCTGCACGCTGCCGTGTGCCAGGCGGCAGCACGCCTGTGCCTCCAGGCCGGGCTCGAGGTCGCGCCCCCGCAAGCGGCGTTCTACCTCTACCCTGACTTCGCACCGTGGCGCGGCCGGCTCCACGGGAGGTTCGGCATCAGCACCGGCGATGACCTGGCGGGGCTGCTGCTGCACCGGTACGGGCTGGGCGCGCTGCCGGGCAGCGTGTTCGGCGAGAGCCCGTCCTGCTTGCGGCTTCGCCTCGCGACTGGGCTGCTCTACGGCGACACGGACGCCGAACGCGAGGAGGCGCTGGCAGCCACCGATCCGCTGGCACTGCCGTGGATCGGGGCCTCGCTGACCAGATTTCGCGACATCCTGGCCGATCTCACGGCTTAGCCGAACCGCTCAGCGGGAACAAGCGCCTTGCGCCGGTGCTGTCTGCACCGGCGCTGCAGTATGCCCAGACCTGACCGCGCATGGGTTCTGTTAGGAACCGTCGCGCGACCGCATGGGTCTTGCTTAGACCGGTCGTTTTGCCTGTTCAGCGCGGTTCTATGGGCTGTCTGTTTCATTCCTAGGCGTCCGCTGGAGGACAGGGATGCTCGACGTGCTGTACATAGCGATCACTCTCGCCGTCTTCGCCGTGCTCTACCTCATTCTCAAGGGGGTCGAGCGATTTGAGCGCTGAGAACTGGATCGGACTGATCGGCGGCTTCCTGCTGGTCGTCTACCTATTCGCTGCTCTCGTCCTGCCTGAGAGGTTCTGATGAGTTCCGCTGCTGCGGGCTGGCTGCAGCTCGGCCTGCTGGTTGCCGCGCTGGCCGCGTGCTACATACCGGTCGGCAACTACATGGCGCACATCTTCACCACCGACAGGCACTGGCGGATGGAGCGCTGGCTGTACCGGCTGGTTGGCGTCAACCCGGAGAACGAC
Source organism: uncultured Actinomycetota bacterium (assembly GCA_963718765.1). Classification (GTDB taxonomy): domain Bacteria; phylum Actinomycetota; class Actinomycetes; order Streptosporangiales; family Streptosporangiaceae; genus JAJYUU01. Next base: position 247,216 of record CAVQZV010000004.1, on the reverse strand, counting down.
CAGAAGTGGAGCTCCTACCTGCGGAGCATGCTGGCCTTCTCCCTGATCAGCGTGCTGTTTCTGTACGGCCTTGAGCGGCTGCAGGGCTACCTGCTGCTGTCTGAGGGCATGAAGGGCGTGCCGCCTGCCCTGGCCTGGAACACCGCCTCCTCGTTCGTCACGAATACGAACTGGCAGAACTACTCGGGCGAGTCCACCATGGGCTACCTGACCCAGATGTCCGGCCTCGCCGTACAGAACTTCCTGTCCGCCGCCGTCGGAATCGTCGTGGCCATCGCACTGGTCCGTGGCTTCCTGCGGTCCAAGACCGACAAGCTCGGCAACTTCTGGGTGGACACGACCAGAATCACCGTCCGGTACCTGATTCCGCTGGCCATCGTGGGCGGTCTGGTCTTGATGGCGGCCGGGGTCATCGACAACTTCGCGAGCTACCACACCGTGACGACGCTGTCGGGCGCGCACCAGACGATCCCCGGTGGTCCGGTGGCCTCGCAGGAGGTCATCAAGGACGCCGGGAACAACGGGGGCGGATTCTTCAACGCCAACTCCTCGCACCCGTTCGAGAGCCCCACGTCGTTCACCAACTGGTTCGAGATCTTCCTGCTGCTGCTGACCGCGTTCTGCCTGCCGCGGACGTTCGGCAAGATGGTCAAGGACAACCGCCAGGGCTGGGCGCTGCTGGCCGTCATGGCGATCATCTGGCTGGCCGCGGTCGGCGGCATCAGCTTCTTCGAGACGCACTACGGCGTCGGCGGTGCCACCGCTGCTCAGATCGCGCACGGCGCGACCGAGGGCACAGAAACCAGATTCGGCGCCACTGGCTGCTCGCTGTTCGCGGCCTCCACGACGGTGACCTCGACCGGCTCGGTCAACTGCTTCCATGACTCGCTGACGCCGTTTGGCGGCGGCATCGCCGTGTTCGACATCGCGCTCGGCGAGATCGCGCCGGGCGGCGTGGGTGCCGGCCTGTACGGCATCCTCGTGCTGGCCATGGTCACGGTGTTCGTCGGCGGGCTGATGGTCGGCCGGACACCCGAGTACATCGGAAAGAAAATCCGGCCGACCGAGATGAAGTACGCGGCCTTGTACTTCCTCACCCTGCCGGTGCTCATCCTCACCGCGACCGGGTTGTCGATCGCGATCCCCCAGGCGCGGGCGTCGATTCTCAATTCCGGCCCGCACGGGCTGACCGAAATCCTCTACGCGTTCACATCGATGGCCAACAACAACGGCTCGGCGTTCGCCGGCCTGACCACGAACACGTACTGGTACAACACCGCAGGCGGGATCGTGATGCTGCTCGGCCGGTTCGCGCCCGAGATCTTCGCGCTGGGCCTAGCCGGATCGCTCGCGAGACAACAGCCCGTGCCGGCGAGCGCCGGCACGATGGAGACCCATAAGCCACTGTTCGTGGGCATGCTCGTCGGCGTCATCCTCATCCTCGTCGGCCTGACCTACTTCCCCGCTCTCGCACTGGGCCCGTTCGCAGAAGGACTGCACTGAGATGACACTCACAACCAATCCAGACGCTCGCGCGCGGCGCGCCAGGAAGGCGGGCGCTACGCAGGGCCAGGTTGCCGGCGGCTTGCTCGACCCGCAGATCCTCTGGCACTCGCTGCCGGACGCTCTCAAGAAGCTGGACCCGCGGGTCCAGCTCAAGAACCCGGTCATGTTCGTCGTCGAGGTCGGCGCGCTGCTCACCATGGTGACGGCGATCTTCTTCCGGACACCAGGCTTCAACATCTTCAACTGGACCATCGTGGTCTGGCTGTGGCTGACGGTGGTGTTCGCCAACCTGGCCGAGGCAGTCGCCGAAGGCCGCGGCAAGGCGCAAGCAGAGACGCTGCGCAAGACGAAGCGAGAGACCGTGGCCCGGCGGCTGGTCAAGTGGTCGCCCGGCCAGACGCAGCTGAACATTCAGGAGATCCCGGGAACTGAGCTCACCCTGGGCGACTACGTCGTGGTGGAGGCCGGCCAGGTCATTCCCGGCGACGGTGACGTCGTCGAGGGCGTCGCCTCGGTCGACGAGTCGGCGATCACCGGCGAGTCGGCACCGGTCATCCGCGAGTCTGGCGGCGACCGCTCCGCGGTCACCGGCGGCACCACGGTGCTGTCCGACCGGATCGTCGTGAAAATCACGTCCAGGCCGGGCGAGACCTTCATCGACCGGATGATCGCTCTCGTCGAGGGTGCCAAGCGTCAGAAGACCCCGAACGAGATCGCGCTGAACATCCTGCTCGCGGCGCTGACGATCATCTTCATGCTCGCCGTGGTCACGCTCCAGCCGATGGCGTTCTACTCCAATGCACCGCAGACTCTGGTCGTCCTCGTGGCGCTGCTGGTTGCGCTGATCCCGACCACGATCGGGGCGCTGCTGTCGGCCATCGGCATCGCCGGCATGGACCGGCTAGTGCAGCGCAACGTGCTCGCGATGTCCGGCCGCGCGGTGGAGGCCGCTGGGGACGTGAACACTCTGCTCCTGGACAAAACCGGCACCATCACCATCGGAAACCGGCAGGCCACCGATTTCATGCCGGTCGACGGCGTGACGGCGCAGGAACTCGCGGACGCCGCCCAGCTCTCGAGCATGGCGGACTACACGCCCGAGGGCCGGTCCATCGCGGTGCTCGCCAAGGAGAAGTACGGACTTCGCGAGCGGCACGAGGGCGAGCTGCAGGGCGCCGAGTTCGTCGAGTTCACGGCCCAGACCAGGATGAGCGGCATCAACCTGCCAGCCAGGGACGGCACTGCCGGACGGCAGGTACGCAAGGGCGCTGCCTCGTCGGTCGCGCAGTGGGTGCGCGACAACGGCGGCACTCCGCCGGCCGACCTCGGCGGCATGGTCGACGGCATCTCGGCGGTCGGCGGCACGCCGCTGGTCGTAGCCGAGCGCGTCAACGGCAGCGCCAAGGCGCTCGGTGTCATCTACCTCAAGGACATCGTCAAGGAGGGCATCGCCGAGCGGTTCGCCGAGATGCGCAGGATGGGCATCCGCACCGTCATGATCACCGGCGACAACCCGCTGACCGCCAAGGCGATCGCGGATGAGTCCGGCGTGGACGATTTCCTCGCCGAGGCGACGCCCGAGGACAAGATGGCGCTGATCAAGAAAGAGCAGGAGGGCGGCCGTCTGGTCGCGATGACCGGGGACGGCACCAACGACGCCCCGGCGCTGGCCCAGGCCGACGTCGGCGTAGCGATGAACACCGGGACCTCGGCCGCCAAGGAGGCCGGGAACATGGTGGACCTGGACTCCAATCCCACGAAGCTCATCGAGATCGTGGAGATCGGAAAGCAATTGCTGATCACCCGGGGAGCGCTCACGACGTTCTCCATCACGAACGACGTGGCGAAGTACTTCGCGATCATCCCGGCCATGTTCGCCAGTGTGATCCCGGCCCTGGGCCACCTGAACATCCTCGGCCTGCACAGCCCGAAGTCGGCGATCACGTCGGCGATCATCTTCAACGCGCTGATCATCATCGCGCTTATCCCGCTGGCACTGCGGGGCGTCCGGTACAAGCCGTCGTCGGCCGCCGCCATGCTCCGCAGGAACCTGTGGATCTACGGCGTCGGCGGCCTGATCATCCCGTTTATCGGGATCAAGCTGATCGACCTCATCATCACGAACATTCCTGGATTCCGGTGATCTGACAATGAACCGTCTTCCCAACTTCGTCCGGCAGCACATCGCGGGGCTGCGCGGCCTGCTGGTCTTCACCGTGATCACCGGCATCATCTACCCGGTGGCCATGTGGGGATTGGCGCAGGGCCTGTTCCGCAACCAGGCAAACGGCTCGCTGGTGAGCTACAAGGGCCGGACCGTCGGCTCGAGCCTGCTGTGCCAGGAGTTCGTCGACGCCAAGGGCAACCCGCTGCCGCAGTACTTCCAGCCACGCCCGTCGGCGGCTACCAGCGGCGCGAGTAGCGACTACGGCTGCAACCCGCTCTTCTCGGCCGCTTCCAACCTCGGCCCGACCAACCCCAAGCTGATCGCGCTGATCAAGCAGCGGCAGAAGCAGATCGCCGCGTTCGACCACGTTCCGGTCAGCCAGATACCGCCGGACGCGGTGACGGCGTCCGCCTCAGGCCTGGACCCGGACATCTCCCCGGCCTATGCCGCCATCCAGGTGGACAGAGTCGCGGCAGCGCGGCACATCAGCCCGGCTCAGGTGCAAGCGCTCGTGAGTCAGAACACGACCGGGCGCACGCTCGGCTTCCTCGGCCAGCCCGGGGTCAACGTGCTGACCCTGAACATCGCGCTGGACACGAAGTACCCGGTCTGAGCCGAGTTCGATGAGAAGTACCGATTCTGATGCCGAACGCGTCCTGGTCGTCGAGGACGAGCCCGCGCTGCTGCGGGCGCTGGAGATCACCCTCCGGGCCCGCGGCTACCAGGTGGTCTCGTCGCCCGACGGGCGTGCCGCGCTGACCGAAGCAGCACGGCATCCGCCAGATGCCGTGCTGCTCGACCTCGGACTGCCGGACCTGGACGGCACCGAGGTCATCCAGCGCCTGCGCGCCTGGACCGCCGTCCCGGTGCTGGTCCTGTCCGGCCGGGGCGGATCCGGCGACAAGATCGCCGCTCTGGACGCGGGCGCGGACGACTACGTGATCAAGCCATTCTCGATGGAGGAGCTGCTGGCCAGGCTGCGAGCGCTGCTGCGCCGCGACGCCCAGCCGTCCAGCCGCCAGGTCTTCACCATCGGGCACTGCTCGATTGACTTGGTAGCTCACACGGTCGTCAGGCAAGCCAGCGAGAGCCCTGAGCAGCTCAGGCTGACCCCGACCGAGTGGCGGATGCTCGAGATCCTGCTCCGCTCGCCCGGCCAGCTGGTACCCGCTAGCCGACTGCTCTCCCAGCTGTGGGGGCCGGGGACCGAGTCGAGCACCCACTACCTGCGCTTCCACATGGCCGGTCTGCGGCGCAAGCTCGAGGATGACCCGCCCAGGCCGAAGCACCTGCTCACCGAGCCCGGAATGGGCTACAGGTACCAGCCATAGACTGTGTCGTCAGGGGGACGACCCCCGTACCCCCGGCGGCAGACCAGGGGATGCCCATGAACTCTGAGAGCCTCGGCGATGTCCGGGCGGTCGCCCGGACGCCGGGCGCACGCGGCCAGCTGAGGATCTACCTCGGCTCGGCCGCCGGGGTGGGCAAGACGTTTGCCATGCTCAACGAGGGACACCGGCGCCGCGACCGGGGCACCGACGTGGCAGTCGCGTTCGTGGAGGACCACGGCCGCCCGCACACCGCCGAGCAGATCGGAGACCTGGAGGTCATCCCCCGAAAGCGGGTGCCCTATCGCGGCACATTCTTCGAGGAGATGGACGCGGACGCGGTGCTGGCCCGGCACCCCGAGGTGGCACTCGTCGACGAGTTCGCGCACACCAACGTGCCGGGCTCCCGCAATGAGAAGCGCTGGCAGGACGTGCAGGAGCTGCTCGACGCCGGCATTGACGTCATCTCTAACGTCAACATCCAGCACCTGGAATCGCTCAACGACGTCGTCGAGAAGATCACCGGCGTACCGCAGCGCGAGACCGTTCCTGACTCTGTCGTCCGGGCCGCCGACCAGGTCGAGCTCATCGACATGACGGCCGAGGCGCTGCGGCGCCGGATGGCGCACGGCAACATCTACAAGGCCGAGAAGATCGACGCGGCCCTTACCAACTACTTCCGGATCGGCAACCTATCCGCGCTGCGCGAGCTGGCGTTGCTCTGGCTCGCCGACAAGGTGGACGAAGGGCTACAGCGCTACCGGCAGGCGCACGACATCCGCGGTACCTGGGAAGCGCGCGAGCGCGTCGTGGTCGCGCTCACCGGCGGCCCCGAGGGCGAGACGCTGGTCCGGCGGGCAGCCCGGATCGCGGCCCGCTCGGCCGGCGGCGACCTGCTGGCCGTGCACGTGACGAGGTCAGACGGCCTGACCGGGGCTGATCCGGCCGCGCTCGCGGGGCAGCGGCGGCTGACCGAATCGCTCGGCGGGACCTACCATCAGGTCGTCGGCGACGACGTCACGGACGCGCTGCTCACGTTCGCGAGGGCTGAGAACGCGACCCAGCTCGTCCTCGGCGCGAGCCGCCGCGGCTGGCTCGCCTCGCTACTGACCGGGCCCGGCGTCAGCATGCGGACGGTGCGCGAGTCCGGCGACATCGACGTGCACATCGTCACCCACTCTTACGCGGGCCGCGGCCGCGGCCTGCCACGGGCGCACGGTGGGCTGCCCCGCCGCCGCCAGATCGCTGGCTACGTCCTGACCGTCGCGCTCGCCCCGCTCCTCACAGTCGTGCTGGCGAATCTGCGCGGGCACCTCAATCTCACCAGCGACATGCTCGTCTTCCTGGCGGGGGTCGTCGCGGTCGCGCTCGTCGGCGGGTTTATCCCGGCGGTGCTTGCCGCCGTAGTCGGCTCGCTGCTGCTCAACTATTACTTCACTCCGCCGATCTACACGTGGACGATCGCCCAGGCCAACAACGCCCTGGCGCTGGTCATCTTCGTCGCCGTCGGCCTCGCCGTCAGCTTCCTCGTGGACACCGCGGCGAAGCGCACCAAGCAGGCCGCCAGGGCGGGAGCGGAGTCAGAATTGCTCGCGACCACCGCCGGCAGCGTGCTGAGCGGCCAGCGCGCTCTGTCGGCCGTGCTCGACCGGGTGCGCGAGGCTTTCGCAATGGACTCGGTGACGCTGCTCGAGCAGCCAGCCGACCAGCCCAAGGGCGCTTGGGTCGCGGCCGGCACGTCCGGTGAGTTCCCTGTCACCCGGCCCGAGGATGCGGACGCCGAGGTGCCGATCAGCGACCACCTCGTGCTGGCGCTCCGCGGCCGGGCGCTGCGGGCTTCAGACCGGCGCGTGCTCGGCGCGTTCGCCGTCTATGCCGCCGCGGCCCTGGAACAGGGGCGACTCGTTGCGGAGGCAGAGGCCGCGAGGCCGATCGCCGAGGCCGACCGGGTCCGGACGGCGCTGCTTGCCGCCGTGAGTCATGACCTGCGAACTCCGCTGGCGTCGGCGAAGGCTGCGGTCACGAGCCTGCGCTCGCATGACATCGAGTGGGACGAGCAGGACCACGACGAACTGCTGGCTACCGCGGACGAGTCGCTCGACAAGCTAGCCAGGCTGGTGGACAATTTGCTCGACATGAGCAGGCTGCAGGCCGGCGCCCTCGCGGTGTTCCCGCGGCCGGCCGACCTGGCCGAGATCGTCGCCAGGTCGCTGGACGACATCGGACCGCCCGCCCGCGCCGTGGCCGTGAATATCCCGGAAGACCTGCCGGAAGTCGCGGTCGACCCTGCCATCCTGGAGCGTGTGATCTCCAACCTGGTCGCCAACGCGCTGCGATACTCACCGCCTGGCACGCCGCCCACCCTGACCGGCAGCGTGCTCCACGACCGAGTCGAGCTCAAGATCATCGACTGGGGTCCTGGTGTCCCGGAGAGCCAGCGGACCGAGATGTTCGTCCCGTTCCAGCGGATGGGCGATACCGACAACACCACCGGAGTCGGGCTAGGTCTCGCCCTGTCCCGCGGGCTCACCGAGGCGATGGGCGGCACGCTCGAGCCGGACGAGACCCCCGGTGGCGGCCTGACGATGACGCTCTCGCTGCCAGCGGTGCCTGGTTCGACCATCCGCACCGACCAGGACCGGGACGCTGTCACGCCGTGACGACCGTCCTGGTCATCGACGACGAACCGCAGATAGTCCGCGCGCTCCGGATCAACCTGCGCGTCCGCCAGTATGAGGTGCACGCGGCGGCAACGGCCGGTGAGGCGCTCGAGCTCGCCGCCAAGCATCCGCCTGATCTTGTGATCCTCGACCTGGGCCTGCCGGACATGGACGGCGTCGAGGTCATCCACGGCCTCCGCGGCTGGACCGAGGCGCCGATTATCGTGCTGTCCGGCCGGACCGACAGCACCGACAAGGTCGAGGCGCTGGACGCCGGCGCCGACGACTACGTCACCAAGCCGTTTGGCATGGACGAGCTGCTCGCCCGGATGCGCGCGGTCAGCCGCCGCGTGACCGCCGACGGCGACGCCCCCCAGGTCATGCTGGGTGATCTCGTTGTCGACCTGGCCGCTCGACGTGTGATCCGCGGTGACGAGGACATCCGGCTGACTCCGACCGAGTGGCATCTGCTCGAGGTCCTACTGCGTAACCCCGGCAAGCTGCTCAGTCGCCAGCAGCTGCTGTCGGCGGTGTGGGGACCAGGCTACGCCGATGCCACCGGGAACCTGCGGCTGTACATGGCGCAGCTGCGGCGCAAACTTGAGCCCGATCCCGCCCGCCCGCGCTGGCTGCTCACCGAGCCAGGCATGGGTTACCGGTATCAGCCGGACTCGGAGGAGATCAGGTCGAGCCGGTAGCGCAGCCGGCAGATGACGACGTTCGGCGCGCCGCGCTGGATGGCCTGCTCGAGCACGAAGCCGCGCTGGTTGTGCAGCAGTCGCCGCCACGGCCGGGCGGCCTGCACCTCCGGGATCAGGACCACCAGCTCGTCCTGGCGGTTGGTCCGCTCGAGTTCCTTCAAGTACTCGACCACCGGCGGGCCAAGCGAGCGATGCTTGGTGTGCAGCGTTATGAGCTGCGCGCCCGGATTCCACTGCGCCCACTGCTCGTGCAGCCGCTCGCTGACGCCCTCGTCGTCTGGGTCGTCGTAACAGACATTGACGGCGATCACCTCGTCCCCCAGCGAGAGCGCAGCCGAGATGCCCTCCCGTACCAGCCGTGACATGCCGCCGACCGGAACGACGACAAGCGCCGAGCGCCGCTGCGGCGGGGGCGGTATCTGGCCGATCTGCAGCGCGGAACCCATCCTGGCGTAGATCGTGTGGATCCGGCTGAACAGCGCAACGAGCGCCGGGATCACGATCACGATCAGCCAGGCGCCCTCGGTGAACTTGCTGACCAGCTCGATCACCAGCGCGGCCATGGTGAAGACGGCGCCGACGCCGTTGATGACCGCCCGGCCTTCCCATCCCGGGCTGCGCTGCTTGCGCCAGTGCAGGACCATGCCGGCCTGGGACAGCGTGAACCCGACGAACACGCCGATGGCGAACAGCGGCACGAGGGCCTGGGTATCGCCACGGGAGACGATCAGCAGCAGCGCGGCAGCCACGGCCAGCACAATGACCCCGTAGCGATGGACCTGGCGCGCCGCCCGCAGGAAGAACACGTGCGGCAGGAAGTTGTCGGTGGCCAGCAGCGACGCCAGCACCGGCAGGCCGCCAAACGAGGTGTTGGCGGCGAGCGAGAGCAGCACTAGGGTGATCAGCTGGATGGCGTAGAACACGAAGTTGTGACCTAGCGACGCGTAGGTCAGCTGCGCCAGCGTCGTCGTCGTCTTCGATGGCTGCGTGCTGAACTTCTGCGCCACCGCGGCGATGCCGATCAGCATGATGCCGAGGATGACGCCCAGTCCTACCTCGGTGTGCTGGGCCCGGCGGGCGCGCGGTACCCGGAACTCGGGTACCGCGTTGGCGATCGCCTCTACGCCGGTGAGCGCGGAGCAGCCGGACGCGAACGCCCGCAGCAGCAGGAGAATGCCCACCGTCGCGGGGGCGGAGGACACCGACCCCTGCGGGAACGGCAGCGGGTGCGTCCGGATGAGCCCCGCGATGATCACGGCGAAGATGCCGGCGATGAACAGCAGCGTCGGTGCGATGAACAGCCGTGCGGACTCCGCTACCCCCCACAGGTTCGCCCCGGTGATGAAGGCCAGCACAACCAGGCAGATCAACACCCGCTCCGGGTACAGGCTGCGGAACGCCGACGTCAGCGCCTCGACACCGGCCGAGACTCCGACGGCTGCGTTCAGCAAGTAGTCGACCACCAGGGAAGCCGCGGCGATCAGGCTGGGCTGGACACCGAGGTGCGCCTTGGCGACTGCGTACGCCCCGCCTCCGGAGGGGAAGGCCTCGATGACCTGCCGGTAGGAGATCACCAGGACGGAGAGCAGCAGCACGATCGCGAGCGTGACGGGCAGCGTGTAGTGGTGGAGCGCGGCGACTCCGGCCGTCGCGAGAACGATGATGATGGCTTGCGGCCCATAGGCCACCGAAGAAAGCGCGTCCAGGGACAGCGCCGCCAGGCCCTCGAGCGCGGTGAGTTTATGCCGTTCTTCGGCGGCCGCCGCCGGTTGCTGCACCGCCGCGCTGTCAGGCACCAGCTAATCCAAGCATGTGCCCGCTAGGAAGCGATGGCTGGCCGTGCCGAGCCCGTTCCGTCCTTATCAGAGAGTGACGGCGAGAACCGCGATGATCACTACCACTGCAACCACGGCGACGATCAGCAGCGCGAGGCGCGTATGGTTCCGCGCGGGAGCGGCCGCTGCCCACTGGCCCGTCTGCTCACGCTCGGACGCGAAGGCCTGGAACTGGGCCGTGCTCGCGGAGATGTCTGGCGTGGCGCGGAACTCACCAGTGGTCAAGCGCCGGTCGCGAGGCGGGGGCTCGCTAAAAGGCTCGGTCATGGGGCACGACTGTAGCCGAACCTGGGGGGTGAAACGTCCGAGACGAGAATTTCCGGTCAGCTGGCGGGACCAGGCAGGACATCCGGACGATGAACGAGGCGCGACAGTACGATCACGCTTCGTGTCCGGACGACGAAGGGCTCAGCGCCGATCCGCTCAACGACCTGCTCGAAATGCCGGACGTCGGCGGCTCTGATCTGAAGCAGCGCATCCGCTTCGCCGGTAACCGTACAGGCATCGACAACCTCGGGATGCTTGGCCACGGCGGCGGCGATATCGCTTGGTGAGGTACGGCCCCGGCAGAACAGCTCGACGTAGGCCTCGGTGGTCCAGCCCAGCGCCGCCGGATCGACCCGTGCCGAGAATCCGGTGATGGCACCCGAGGCACGCAGCCGGTCTACGCGGCGCTTCACCGCCGGCGCGGACAGCCCTACCTGGGCGCCGACCTCGGCATAGGTAGCCCTGGCGTCACCGAGCAGCGCGGCCACGATCTGCCGGTCGAGGGCGTCGAGCGTCATGTCCATTGACGTTAGACGATCAGCGCCGCGCGCAGCCTCACGAGGGCCTCGCCGGTCAGCCCGTGCACGCGCAGGTAACCTTCGGCAGATCCAGCCGCCGCGGCGACCCGGTCGAGCACCGCCAGCATCAGCTCCGGCGGGCTAGCCAGCACCGCGCTCGTCAGCTCCTCGCCGAGGCCGGTGCTGGCCTGCAGCTGGCCGATCGCCGGGGTCAGCTCCGGATCGAGGTAGATCGCGCTGAGCGCGTAGTCGGCCGTGATGACCTCGTCCGGGACACCCAGCACGGCCAGGATGAGCGCGATGACGACGCCGGTCCGGTCCTTGCCCGCGCTGCAATGCACCAGCGCCGGGAACGCGTCGTCGCTGGTCAGCTCGCTGATAGTCGCGGCGATGTTAGCGCCGCACTCGTCGACGAAGTACCGGTAGATGGTGCTGAGATCCAGCCCGCTGTCCGGTGACTCCGGGACGGTTGCCACGGGCAATGCCTGGAAGTCTGGCAGCAGCGGACGGTGGATCACCCGCCCGCGCACCGGGCTGGGCGCGAGGTCTGTCTCGGCTTGGGTCCGCAGATCGACGATGGTCTTGATGCCCAGGCCGGCGAGCGCCGCGGCGCCCGCTGCATCCAGCCGGTGCAGGGCGTCCGAACGGAACAAGGTTCGCCAGCGCACCGAGCCGCCACCGGCGGCCGGGTATCCCCCGACGTCCCGGAAGTTCAGCACGCCGGGCAGCGCTATCCGGCGTCGCGGATCGACGCTGTTGGTCCCGCTGAACGATCCGACCGTCTGCGTCAAGCTTCCGCCTCTGCTAGCTGCCCGTTCCTGCCCAAGGTCTCATGACGATATGTCCTGCTCGCGACCGCATCCCGTCTGACCGGTAAACGCGGGGTGGGGTAGGAATGGACCCATGAGCCGACTCGGCAACATGTATGGCCCCGACGCCACGTTCCTCGGCGTCCCGAAGGCCGACCTCGCCGATCCATCATCGTGGTCGGGTGCCGACGTCATGATCATCGGAGCGCCGTTCGACGGCGGCACCTCGCACCGGCCGGGAGCGCGGTTTGGCCCGCAGGCCATCCGGTTTACCGACTACCTGCCGCACGACGGCTCGCGGCCGCATCTGGCGCTTGGCGTCGACCCGCTGGCCGAGCTTACTGTCACGGATGCGGGCGACGTGGAGATGCCGTCCGGCGATACGGAATCGTCGCTGCGCCGGCTGGAAGACGCTGTCTACCAGGCGTGCCGGGGTGGCGCCATCCCGGTGATCCTGGGCGGCGACCACACCATCGCGCTGCCCGACGCCACCGGGGTGGCCAGGCATGTGGGCTGGGGCCGATTGTCGGTGATCCACTTCGATGCGCACGCCGACACCGGCAACACTCAGTTCGGCGCGCTGCACGGGCACGGCACGCCGATGCGCCGCCTGATCGAATCGGGCGCGGTCCGCGGCGACCGGTTTCTGCAGGTCGGGCTGCGCGGCTACTGGCCTGAGCCGGAGACGCTGGACTGGATGGCGCTGCAGCGGATGCGCAGCTTCGAGATGACCGAAGTGGTGGCGCGCGGCCTGGACGACTGCCTGACTGAGGCGTTCGCGATCGCCACCGACGATTGCGACGGCGTGTTCCTGTCGGTTGACATCGACGTGGTCGATCCCGGCATGGCGCCGGGCACGGGCACGCCTGAGCCAGGCGGGCTCACGGGCCGACAGCTGCTCGACGCGGTCCGCCGGATCGCCATGGAGCTGCCAGTCACTGGGATCGACGTGGTCGAGGTAGCGCCGCCGTTCGACCACGCGGAGGTCACAGCGTTTCTGGCCAACCGCGTCGTGCTCGAGGCGCTCTCGGGCATCGCCTGGCGACGCCGTCGGCACGACCCCGATCCGGGCGGCGCTCGGCCGGACCCGGCGGCGCCGCTGCTCGACGGGCGCTAGTGCACGAGGATCGCGAGCAGGAACACCGTCGTGTCGTACAGGAAGTGCGCGAGGATCGGTCTGCTGAGCTTGCGGTGCTTCTGGAACGACCGGGTGACGAGGTAGCCGAACGGCAGCGTGAAGATCAGGCCGATGCCGTAGTAGGCGTGATAGCTGGTCCGCAACGCCAGGCTCAGCCAGAAGGCCGCGGCTGGTGACCAGCCGAGCTGGTCGAGCCGGGTGATCAGGTAGCCGTTGACGGCCGTTTCCTCGGCGATCGAGGTCAACAGCGACTGGCTGACCCCGAACACGATGTAGTAGGTCGGGACATGCAGCGGCCCGGTGGTGTTGGCGAGCTTGGAATGGGCGAGCGGCGACAGCAGGATCGCGAGTGCGAACTCGGCGGCAAGCGCCGCCGCGGCCAGCCCCACAGCCGAGCCGATGTCGGACCATCTCGCTCGGGTGAGGCCGAGGTCTGCGGGCCGCTGGCCGGTCCTGGCGAGGAGCAGCAGTGTCAGCGGCACCATGACGGCTGTGGGTACGTAGCTGATGAGGCCGAGGGCGATGTTGACAGCAGGCTCGTGCCGGTCAAAGGTGGGCAGCTGATTCAGGTTCGCCCCGGTAGCCAGGTGAGTGCCCAGCACGACGAGCGCGCTGATCAGCCAAGGCGTCAGCGAGGCCACCATGACCAGCCAGGTCTCGAGCACTAGATCGCGCCTGGTGGGTTCGCGGTACCGGACCGGTGCGGTCGGCTGCGACTCCACCGGAGTCCAGAACTCCCAGTCGGCCGGGGCGGCCGGCCAGTCGGGCGGCGGGCTCCAACCCATCGGCGGCTGCCAGCCAGGCGGCGCTTCCGGCCAGCCCGGCGCCGGGCGCCACACGAGCCTCTGTGTCCTCACGATCACAGCATGCCCGGATCGGCGACCGGAATGCGGTGATATGGCGACCATGGCGTCGGCGCGCGCTGCTGACTCGATATCACGATCGACCATTCGATAGGAATGTCAGAGGCAATCGCTAACATAATCGAAGGCGCGTAACCAGGGGTCGGGGAGGTGATTCGATGCCCGGCAACCCTTCCTCGCCGTCCGCCATCCCTTTCGGGGCCAGCCCGACCTCCTTTGTCGTCGACTTCGACCTGGCTGGACTGCTCGCCGGACTGGGCATCGATTGCGGCACGGCCGACGACCAGGAGGCCGTGTTCGCTGCCGAGCAGGAAGCGCTGGCGGCGAGTCCGGAGCCGCCGGTTGAGGTCCCGGGCCGCATCGCTGTGCTGCTGCCGACCGGAGCAGGTCTGGCCGCCTGGCTGGAGTCCGCCACCAGTATCGAGCAGTGCTCTGACGTCGAGCTGCCAGACCTGGCGCTCGGATACCGGCGGCTTGCCGCGTGGGCCCAGGCGCAGGAGTTGTCCGCCGTTGCCGAGATCGCCTCGCGAACGGCGATCCGCTGCGACCGCGCCGGTGATGGGGGCCGGCCAGACCAGGTGCTGCCCGAAGCGGGAGCCGAGGTCGCGCTGGCGCTGACCATGTCCCAGCTCACGGCCATGGACTGGACCGGCCTGGCCACCCGGCTGCGCTGGCAGCTGCCCGCCACCGGGGCCGCGCTGACCGCCGGACGGATCGACCTGGCGAGAGCGCGGATCATCGCCGAGGCCACCGTTCCGCTGCCCGACGAGACTGCCCACGCGGTTGAAGAGCGCGTGCTGGCCGCAGCCGGCGAGCAAACCACCGGGCAGCTGCGTGCCGCGGTGCGCCGGGCCGTGATAGCCGCTGATCCTGACGGAGCGGAGCGGCGCCGCCAGCACGCTGAGCGGTGCGCGAAAGTCAGCCTCTACGCCGATCAGGACGGCACCGCGACACTGGCGGGCACGAGCCTGCCGGCCATTTCGGCGGCCGCCGCGATGGCCCGCATCACCGCGCTCGCGCGAGCCATGAAGAGGGCTGGCTTCTCCGGCGGCCTGGACTACCTGCGCGCTTACGTGATGCTCGGCCTGCTGCTCGGCACCCTGCCGCCTGATACCCAGCCGCCCGACGAGTCCCCAGCCGACGAACCGCCGCTGGATGGGCGGCCCGACCTGAACGAGCGGATCCCGCCCGAGCCGGAGAGCTCCGAGCGTCATGGCGACGGCGCCGCTGACAACGACACGGCTGACAACGACGCAGCTGACAACGACACGGCCGACGACGACGCAGCCCGCGACGACGTAGCCCGCGACGACCTCCCCGGTAGCCCGCGACGACGTAGCCCGCGACGACGACGCCAACGACGACACGCCGATCGACTTGCATGGCGCGCCGGTCAGCTGGCCGCCGCTGCCCGCTGGACTGCCCGCTGCTGCTGGACTGCCGACTGCTGCCGGACTGCCGACTGCTGCCGGACTGCCCGCTGCAGCCGGACTGCCCACTCATGAGGGCCGATCGCCGCCGCGTCCGGCACCGGGCCGCCGACCGCCGGGGCTGCTCGATGTGCTGCTGCCGTGGTCGGCGCTCACCGCCGGGCCGCACGCCGAGCCGGGCCTGCTAGGCCGCATCGGCCCGGTAACCCCAGCCCAGGCCCAGCAGCTGCTCGACCTGGCCACCCGACATCCGGCTACCGAATGGCGCGTCATTCTCACCGACGAAGACGGCCACGCCCAGTCCGTCGAACGACTGCGACGCACCAGCTGCTCACCGCCGGGCCTGACACG
The DNA here is from genome assembly GCA_963718765.1 of uncultured Actinomycetota bacterium. GTDB lineage: Bacteria > Actinomycetota > Actinomycetes > Streptosporangiales > Streptosporangiaceae > JAJYUU01. The sequence continues at coordinate 231,643 of CAVQZV010000004.1, read as the reverse complement.
CGCCGGGCCGACTACAACCGCGCCAGTCATCGGCCGCATCACGGTGACCATTCCGCTGACAGCCCTGACCACGTCAGACCCGCGCACGAGCAGCAAGCTCTCGGTGGCGCTCCTGCGCGCCGCCGAACGAGCGGCTGCCCGAGCGGCTCCCCGAGCGCGGGCCACCCATGGGCCGAACCGGGCAGCGGACGCCTGCGCGCACCTGGGCGCCACCGGTGCCTATCGCCCGCCGCCACGGCTGCGCGAGTTCGTTGTGGCCCGGGACGGCACCTGCACGTTCCCGACCTGCGGCCAGCCAGCCTGGCGAGGCGACCTCGACCACACGATCCCCTGGCACCGCGGCGGACCGACCTGTGCCTGCAACCTGAGCGCACGCTGCCGCACGCACCACAAGATCAAGCAGCTGCCGGGCTGGAAGCTTGAACAGTCCCGGCGCGGCGCCATCAGCTGGATAACCCCGGCTGGACGCACTTACACCGCACAGCCGAACCGATACCCCGGTTAGCGGACTAGCGGCTGACTAATCAAGCCTGCCTATAGTTGAGCAATGCTGGATGTGACCAGGCTTAGGGTGCTGGTCGCGGTCGCGCGTCACGGCTCGGTCACGGCCGCGGCCCGCGCGCTCAACTACGCGCAGCCGTCCGTCAGCCATCACATCGCCAGACTTGAGGCGGAAACCGGGACTCAGCTGCTGGAGCGGGTCGGACGCGGCGTCCGGCTGACGGAAGCGGGCCAGCTCCTGGCCGAGCGCGCCGAGGAGATTATCGGCAGGCTGGACTCGGCCGAAGCCGAGCTGGCAGCCCACGTCGGACTTCGGAGCGGCCGTGTGCGGCTTGCCGCCTTCCCGTCGGCGCTCGCCACGCTGGTTCCGGCGGCCGCGGCCAGGCTCTCGGCCGAGACGCCGGGCCTGGAGTTCATGCTGACGGAGGCTGAGCCGCCCGAGGCGCTGCGGATGCTGCGAGCCGGATACGTCGATGTCGCGGTTGTCTTCCGGCACTATCAGGAGGGCGCCGGCGACCCGCCGCCCCAGCCCGCTGACGAGGGCACCAGCGGAGTGCTGTTGCTCGACGAGCAGGTGCACCTGGTCACTCCGGCTTCGTACTCGGCCGATTCAGTGCTGGGCGGCTCGCTGCCGGCAGACGCGGAGCCGGTGCCGGCGGAGCCGGTGCCGGCGGACGCGGTGCCGATCGCAGATCTCGCGGCTTACGCGGGCAGCCGGTGGATCGCTGGGTGCGAGCGCTGTCGCGCCCACCTAGTGCGGCAGTGCGAGTCGGCCGGGTTCACCCCACGAATCTCGTTCACCACCGACGACTACCTCGCAGTTCAGGCACTGGTAGCCGCCGGACTCGGTGTCACGACACTGCCCGGCCTGTGTCTGCGGGCGGCTCGCCACCCCGGCGTGGTGACCGCGCCGCTGGCGGGGGCGCGACGGCATGTGTTCGCGATGACCTATGGCCAGACGCCGGGCTCCAAAGCGATGGGGCGCCTCATCACCTCACTGCTGCAGGTCGCAGCCGAGCCGGATGCGGCCACACCGGGCGCCGCCACACCGCACACTGCCACACCGGGCGCCGTTACACTGCACGCAGCCACACCGGGCGCGCCTACGCCGGACGGCGCAACGCCCGCGAGCCCGAGCCCGGTGATGCCCGGTTAGATCTTCGTGGCCTGCGCAGCCCAGTACGGGTCCCGCAGGCGTCGCTTGAGCAGCTTGCCGCTCGGGTCACGAGGCAGTTCGGTGACGAAGTCGATGGTTTTCGGCCACTTCATCTTCGCCAGCCGGCCGGCCAGCCCGGCCAGGATGTCCGCCGCCAGCTCGTCGCCGGGCTCAACGCCCTCGGCGGGCTGCACGACCGCCTTGATCTGCTCGCCCCAGTCCTCGTCCGGGATGCCGAACACCGCGACGTCGGCGACCTTCGGGTTCATGATGATCTCGGCCTCGATCTCGGCCGGGTAGATGTTCGCTCCGCCCGAGATGATCATGTCGGACTTGCGGTCGCATAGAAAGAGGAAGCCATCCTCGGTCAGGTACCCGATGTCGCCGACGGTGAAGTAGCCGCGAAGCCGGTTCGCGGCGGTCTTGGCCTTGTCGCCGTAGTACTCGAACTCCAGCACGCCCATCTTCATATAGATCGTGCCCGGCGTGCCGACGGGCTGGGCGTTGCCCTCCTCGTCAGCGATCAGCAGCTCACTGGTCGGCCAGGCCGTGCCGACAGTGCCTGGATGGGCCAGCCAATCCTGCGGTGAGGCGATCGTGCCGCCGCCCTCGGTCGCGGCGTAGTACTCCCAGACGCACGGACCCCACCAGTCGAGCATCTCCTGCTTGATGCCGATCGGGCAGGGTGCGGCGGCGTGGATCAGCCAGCGCATCGACGACAGATCGTACTTGGCCTTCGTCGCGTCGGGCAGGGACAGCATGCGCTTGAAGTGCGTCGGGACCATGTGCGAGCCGGTGCACCGATAGCGCTCGGTGAGCGCCAGCGCCGTCTCGGCGTCGAAGCTATCCATGAATACCAGCGTGTGACCGAGGTGCAGGGCTGCACCTCCGAACGTCGTCACTGCCGTGTGGTAGTTCGGTGAGCTGACCAGGTGCGCGTTGGGCTGGCCCTCGACGACTCCGAAGATGCCCAGCAAGCCGCCGCCAAGCAGCGCGGCCGCGTCGTCCGGGTCGAGTCCGGTCAGGCCTCGGCGTACGCCCTTGGGGCGCCCGGTCGTACCGGAGGTGTAGTGCATCGTGGTGCCGGCGGTACGATCCGCCGGCAGCGTGTCCGGATAGCCGGCCCGCAGGTCGGTGATGCTGGTGAAGCCCGGCACGGCGCCGAAGCTGAATCGAGCCTCCGAAGGGATGCCCGCCTGGTCGGCGGTGTCGACGCCGAGCTGGGCGTATCGCTCGTCCACGAAGAACGCCTTAGCACCGGAGTCGGCCGCAATGTAGGCTGCCTCCGGCGCTGTGAAGTGCCAGTTGATGGGCGTCAGGTACCAGCCCGCCTGCAGGGCAGCGAGATACAGCTCGACCGCGGCGGCACCGTTCGGTAGCAGCGACGCGAGCCCATCTCCGGGCTGCAGGCCGCGCGCTTGCAGCGCGTGGGTGAGCTGGTTAGCCCGGCCGAGCAGGTCACCGGCGGTGTGCTCGGTGCCGTCGGGATCGACGACCGCAATCCAGGACGGGTCCGCCTGAGCCCGGCGCCAGAATCCCATAGCAACCACTGCCACCTCCCGGCCATTTCGGCCTAGCTACGCTTGTCGTCTGCCTGCAGTAGATCACTTCCGACCTTGGGACGGGTAGTGTGTCCGGATTGCTGCCGCGGCTGGCCCGCATACTGGCCAACCCGACGCTGCGTCTCGCCCTGCTGGTCGTCGTCCTCGGCTGCTGCGCCTACGGTCTGTACGCCGAATGGCCGCAGGTCCTACCGGAGCTGCGGCAGCTCCGCTGGTATGCCGTAGCGCTCTCGCTGGCGGCCGCGATGGCGGGAACGAGCTGCCAGATGCTGGCCTGGCGGACGATCCTGGCTGACCTTGGGTCGCCGATACCGGTCCGGGCGGCGGGCCGGATCAGTTTCGTCGCCCAGCTCGGCAAGTACGTTCCCGGCGGCGTGTGGGCCGTCGCGGCCCAGGTGGAGCTCGGTCACGACTTCCGGATCCCCCGCACCCGCAGCCTTGCCTCGGTGCTGATGTCCCTGATCGTGACTCTCGGCAGCGGGCTCGCGGTCGCCCTCGCAACGCTCCCGTTCGTTTCGCCTGGCCTCGCCCGGCACTACTGGTGGGTGCTCGCCATCGTGCCACTGGTCGGTTTGGCCCTGTGCCCGCCGGTGCTCGGCCGCCTGCTCGACCGCGCGCTGGCGGTGACGCGACGCCCACCGCTCCCGGCCTGGCCGACCTGGCGCGGGCTGCGGCGGGCGCTCGCCTGGAACCTGGCCGGCTGGCTGCTGCTCGGGACGCAGGTCTGGCTTCTCGTAGCCAGCCTCGGCGGCGCGCATGCAGCCTCAGTTCTCGTCGCGGTCGGCGGCTACGCGCTCGCGTTCACGGCCGGAATGCTGCTTGTCGTGGTGCCCAGCGGGATCGGTGCTCGCGAGCTCATCCTGGCTCTGGCGCTCGCCCCAGTGCTGCTGCACGGTGCGGCCATCGCTGTCGCGCTGACCACGCGGGGCATCTCAACGCTCTCCGATATCGCGCTTGGCGCCATGGGAAGCGTCGCCGGCCGTCGCCGCCCCACCCGGTTCGCTCCCCCTAGCTCCGGTACCGTGCCGTCGGCGAGCGCACCCCTCGCGGTCGTCAGCCGGACGGGCAGTAGCGAAGAGAAGATCTAGCCTGGCGCACCGGCCAGGTCCTGCTCGGCCTCGTCGATGTATTCATAGCCACGGGGCCGCCGGCCGAGAATGATGCCGATGAACAGGACCATGACCCCGGCCAGCCCGCCAGCCGCCGGAATGACGATGCTGATCACGCTGATCTTGGCATCGTAGGACTTGGCCGTCGAGACAGCGGCCGCCACTGAGCCCGGGGTGGTGGTGAAGTCGCCGTCCAGAAGGTTGAGCACCGAGCGGCCCGAGTTTGCGGCCAGGTACAGGTGCTCCGACATGGCCACTTGCACAGGCGCGCCAGTGATCGGGTCGACCCACTCGGTGGTCGTGCCCGTGTAGTACTCGCCGAGCTGCACGGTCTGCTGAGCTGGCATTCCGACGAGCGAGCCGGGCAGCGTCTGGGTGGCGAACTGGGTCGGGGTGACGTTCTCGACGTACTTGTAGGTGCTGAGCCCGTCGACCGAGTCCCTGCCCGCGAAAGTGGCTGGCTCCGGCTTCATCAGGGTGCTGTCGAAGATCTCGTAGGTCTGCTTCTGCGCGTTCAGCGGCCAGACGTAGCCGAGGCCAGCCACGTGCACTTTCTTGCCGTCGATGGCGGTACCGCAGCAGTTGACGAGCTCGCCCGAGCGCCGATCGAACGCGAGCCGGCGCAGCGAGTAGGTATAGGTCTGCTGATTGGTGTTGTCGTAGAGATAGGTGAAGTTGTTCCAGACCGCGGTGTGCTTGGTGCCGGCCGCCACGTCACCCTGAGTGGTGCTCGTGTCCGTCATGCTGACCTTGGTCAGCTCCTGCAGCAGGCCGGTACTGAAGTAGCTCACGTTACTGGCGGTCAGCGTCGTGACGCTGTTCTCGTCCAGTGGGAACTTCACAACCTGCCCGGCGATGTAAAAGCGCGCGAGAGCAGCGAGAACGATGAGGAACGTCCCGAGGGCAACCGCGACGAGCCCCGTCACCCTGCGCATCGGCCCTCCGTCGCAGATCCAACAAGGTCAGTTGGATCTGCATGTTAGCGGCAATCAGGACACATGGCCATAACTGCTGTCATGACTCCGGCGTCAGCACCGCCGCGATGACCCGTCCGAGGATGGCCAGACACGCCAGCTCCGGCACGACGCCGCCCGTCGCGACCAGAGGCGGGCCCCAGATGCCGTGTGTGAACAGCTCCACACCGACCCCACCGCAGACAGCTGCGAGACCAAACAACCCGGCAACAAGCCAGGGCTCGGCCAGTAGCCGGGCTAGCCGGGAGCGCGGACGGCGCGCGATCGCCAGCAAGAAACCGAGGGTCATCGCGGGTAGCAGAGCGGCTCCGGCATAGCCCCCAGTCCACAGCCCGAGCAGCCCTGTCAGCAGCACCACCACGCACACCGCCCCGGCCCGCAGAGGGGCCCGCATGGGGGCCCGCATCGAGACCGGCCCGGCAGCCGGTTCGTCGTCGGTGACCGGCACAACTACCTGGCGCCTGCGGAATGGCACAGCGGCGATCAGGAGGATCAGGCCCAGCCCCCCCAGCCCGCCGAACAGCGCCGCCCGGTACTGCGCATCAGCCTGATAGGTCAGCGTGACGAGTCCCTGCGATCCAGCTGGCAGCAGCCAGCCCTGCTTCCAGCCGTCCAGCCGCACCGGCTGCAGCGACCGTCCGTGAAGCACCGCCCGCCAGCCCGCGTTGAAGTTCTCGTTGACGATGAGATACGACGGCTGGCTCGCCGCCACGCGCAGGACCCGCCGGGACGAAGTCCACGCCACCGCCGTGACAGCCCGGGCGCCAGCTCCGGGGCCGGGCACGGCCAGAGCACCTGACCTCGCCATGGTCACCGCCTGCACGCTGAAAGCGTCGGCTTCCGGCTCGGTGACAATGTTGCGGCCAGCAGCCATCGGCACGGCCGTGCACGCGGTGAACGTCATCGGCCGGCCGTTCATGATGTCGGCGACGGTGCCGGACGCCCGGGTGGCGACGGCCCGGCCGTTGACTTGAAGAGCGGGCCCGACGCCGCACCCGAGGCGCACCGGCGCCGACGGTGACTGCTCGGCAAGCTGCGCGACGCCAGGGATCTCGATGTTGCTGATCTGCACCGGACCGCCGCCGTCTGACGCGGAGAAGACCATGGTCAGGCTGATCGTGAGCATCGGCGCAAAGTGAACGACCTCACGCCCTGCGGAGCCCTGGCCGCCTAGGATCACGCTGCGCACCTGCCCTGCGGAGCCCGTGATCTGCGTGGCCAGCAAATCAGCCGCCCCGGCCGGGCGCAGCACCGTGATCGCGCTCAGCATAACGGGGTCGCGCCAGCGGATCGTCAGCTGCGGCTTCGAGTCGGTGGCACCGGAAATCCAGGCCGTCTGCTGGCTGTCGTCGAAGGCTGCGTACGGCTGATCCTGCGGATCTGGGGTGTAGGCGGACGAAGCCGAGACACTGACCGGCTGGCCGCCGAAGGCGTACTGCTGGATCAGGCCCGGATCGATCAGCACCGCGGACCCCGACAAGCCCGCCGGGCTCGGCTTCGGTACCGTGAAGGACTCGTCGAAGCCGTACTGCTCCTCCGTCGGCGGCGCCAGGCGCGGCGAGCACACCCAGCGGGCGGGGGTCAGCATGCAACCAGACGGCTGCGGCTCAGCCTTAGCGAGAACAACAGCCGCCGGATCGCCACCGCCGGGCAGCCGCACATCCGGCGCCACGATCGTGCGGCTCGGGTCGACGCCGGGGATTGAGATGTCCCTGATACCGACCTGGCTGCGCCCTGACGTCCAAGAGCCCCGCACCGTGGCAACCCGGACCCGCAGCCACGTGGTCTGCCCGCGCGGAAGGCGGAGCACCTGATACTGGCTCGTCGCGCGAACCGGCACCGTGATGTGGCCGGCCTGGGTCCTGACCTCCACGCTGCGTACCGGGGGCCCGACTGCCGGGTCGTCGGCAAACGCCACCCGGATCTGCCCTGGATTGATCGCCGATTCGAACTTGATCCTGATCCACTGCTTGACCGGACTGGTCTTGCTGCCCGACTCCCAGATCGTGTTCAGGTTCCCGTCGATGGCCGAGAACGGAAGCAGGCCCGTTCCGCTCTGGTTCACGGGCGCGCCAATATCAGCTTCGGACGAAGACGCCCACACGCTCTGAATCCCGGTGTAGCTGGCCACCGCCTCGTACTGCTGCCAGCCCGGCTCGGTGAAGTCGGCGACTGCCTCGAAGGTCTTCAGCGGCTGCCCGGCCGTGAGAGTCGGCGAAAAGTCGTCCCGGATCTCGCCGAAGTTGCGGACGCGCTTACGGAGCGAGTCCGTCACCACGGTTGCGCTCGCGCGCACCTGCGGAGCGTCGCTGTTCAGCAGAACGGGCCGTCCCGCCAGCACGCCCTGCCCGGCCAGCGGAAGCAGCGCGTCCGGCGCTCCGAACACTCGCAGCGTCCCGGCGGTCGGCTGGACGACCGCGACCGGCTGAGCGCCGCCGACCTGGTAGATCTCCACGGGCGGGTACGGCGGGTCGACGTCGGTCACCGCGTTGCCGGCCGCCGGCTTCCCCGCTGCCGGGGAGCCAAAGTGAGCGACCTTCACGATGCCAGGCGATGCCGCCAGCGCGTCGTGTATCCGGGCCGGCCAGGCCTGCCGCAGTTCGGCTCGGAGCAGGTCGTTGCGCACCACCACGTAGCGGACGCCCATCCGGCCGAGCAGTTGCGTCAGCCCGGCCGACCCCGCTCCGGCGGACATGCCCTGATCGATGGCTTCCAGCAGCCTGGTGTTGCCAACGGAGCCGATGACGCCTAGCTGGCTGCTGGCCCAGTCGCCGACGAACAGCGGCTGCAGAATGTCGTCGAGGGGGCTGCCCCACGAATACTGGCCGAACCGGGCGCCGGGTTCCTCGAGGACGGCGGAGTTGCCGGCGTGCTGGTTCAGCCAGCCGGCCGCGCTGACCCAGTACGACGGGACGCTCGTGAAGGAGCCCGGCACCGACAGCCCGCCGATGTAGACCGGGATCACCAGCAGGCCGACCGCGCCCGCCGCGGTGGCTGTCAGCACGGTACGGCGCCGGACCTCAAATGCCCCGGCGAGCAGGCTCGCCAGGCCGAGCGCGATCGGCAGCCGGACCAGCGGGTCGAACTTGTCGAGGTTCCGCAACGGCGCGAGCGGGCCGTTGATGACGCTGTCGAGGCCTTTGACGAGCGGATTGCCGAACGCGCTGACGGAGCCGGCCACGATGATGATCACGCCGGCGAGCAGCACCCAGAGCAGGAACCGGCGATGCGGCATTCTCTTGCTGACCAGGCCGGTCAGGCCGAGCCCCGCGATTATGCCGGTGATGATCGCCGGCAGCGCCCCGTTCGAGATATGAAAACCCGCGGGCAGCCACGGCTGCCGGTCCGACGTCAGGTGGGCGAGCCAGTCCTCGGTGCCCCGCAGCGTGTTAAACAGACCGGTCACGGATGTCGTGGCGCTGGCGCTCTCGGTGTAAGGGAGGAATGACACTCCGTACCTGGCGAGCAGCGCGAGCGGGTAGAGCCACCACGCCGTGGCGAGCAGCACCGCCGGCAGCCACCAGGCCATGATTCGCCACCGCGAGGCGGACCGCCCCGCGGTAAAAAGATAGATAAGGGCCGGAACGAGCACGGCTCCGGTCGCGGCCGCATTGACCCCACTGCACAGGGCGACCGCAACGGCCGACTGCGCCGCCAGCCGCGCCCGCTGGCCCGCTGTCGCGGCCCTGCCGGCCTGTACGGCGAGCACGAGCGGCGCGAGGATCCAGGGCAGCATCGCGCCCGGCAGGACCTGGGCGGAGTCGTAGCCCAGCAGGCTCAGCGCCATCGGCGACAGCGCGTACGCCATCGCCGCGACAAGCTGCGAATCCCGCGATCCGATGCCGAGCACGCGGCACAACCGGATCACGCCCAGAAACGCTGCCAGCAGGATGAAACTGATCCACAGCCGCTGAGTGATCCAGCCGGGCACGCCAGCGATCTTCCCGAGCAGGAAGAACGGCCCGATCGGGAAGAAATAGCCGACCGCCTGGTTCTGCAGCTGGCCGAACTGCGCCGGGTCCCAGAGATGGAGTGCCCGCTGGAGGAAAGCCGGCCGGGTTGATGGCCAGGTCGATCTTGGTGTCGGCGAGGATCTGACCTGGATGCGACACGAAGGCGAGCGCGACCAGCGCCACGCAGCACGCGATCAGCCAGTAGCGACGGTCGGTGACCGGCGCACGGGCGCCCCGCCGGATCAGCAGACCGGGCGGCCGCGTCGACGCCGCCGCCTGCCGCTGCGCCTCAAGCATCGGAGGCGGGCCTCCCGGCGACGCTGCCGGGTACCGCGGCGACGATCAGCTCTGCCAGCCGGGCAACGCTGTGATCCCAGTCGAACTGGCCGGCCCAGCGACGGCACGCGGCGGCCATCTCGGCTCGCCGGCCTGGATCGGACAGTTCCTTGACGGCGCGCTCGGTGACGTCCTCGATGCGCTGATCCGCCCGTACCAGCCACCCGGTCTCACCATCGCGAACGGCGTCCCGCAGCCCGTCGACGTCATAGGCCACCGTCGGCACGCCGAGCGCGGCGGCTTCCAGCACGCACAGGCCCCAGCCCTCGCCCTGCGAGGTGTTGAGATGCAGCAGCGACCCGGCCACCGCCGCCCGCTTGTCCGCGTCGGGCAGGAAGCCGCGCAACCGGACGTGATCCGCCAGGCCACGCGCGGCGATCTCCGCTGCCAGCGGGGCCGCCGAAGGGCCGCGCCCGATCACTTCGATGACGGCACCGTCACCGAGGTGATCGGCGATGTCCAGGACCCGTTCAGCACGCTTATGCGCAACCAGCCTGCCTACCCAGGTGATAGTGGTGCGCTGAGGCTCCTCTGTACCTGGCCGTTCGAAGCTGTCGGCGGTCAGGCCGTTCGGGATTACCTGAATAGGACCCGTCCAGCGCAGGCGCTCCCGCATCGCTGTCACCGTCGACTGCGACACCGCCACGCACGCATGCCGCCGGTAGGTTCGCCGGGCTATCGGTCCCTCGAGGAACCGGCCGATGGTGGCCATGACCGGCGAGAAGTGGACGCCGAACTGCGCGTCGTGTACGTGGTGCATGACGCACAGGACGGGAACCCGCCCCGGCAGCACCCACGGTGTGAAGAACGGGATGCCGTTCTGGCAGTCGATGACCACGTCGAACGACCAGCGGTGGGCGGCGAGCCAGCCAAGCGCACGCGGGTAGACCGACAGCCGCGAGCCGGTACGGACGATCTCCACTGCATCCCGGCATTCCCGCCGGGACTGGCCGGGCGCACGCGCTGTCAGGTACCACACCCGGGCACCGCGCGCGATCAGGCCGACGGCCATCTGCCAGGCATACTGCTCGGCTCCGCCGGCGCTCGGATGCCACGGATCGCGCCAGTTCACGACGGCTACCCGCAGGTTCGTCAGGTCCTCCGGCCGGGACATCGTGGTCACGTCGCTTCCGTGCTGCCCGGTGACACCGACGCCGCAGACGTATCGGCGCTCCAGCCAGCTGTGTCATGTTCGGCCACCGCGGGCTGCGACCGCAGCACCTGCCAGGCCACCGCCAGCTCAGCGAAGGACGACCACGAGTGCCGCCAGACCGAGAAGGTGGAGCCACTCACGTCCCGCCACCGCACGGGGATTTCCACCGGCGTTGCGCCCAGTTGCCCGCACCGGGCGATCAACTCGACGTCGAAGGCGAACCCCGTGACCTGCAGCCCGGCTGCAGCCGCTCGCGCGAGATCGCCGTGGAAGAACTTAAAGCCGCACTGGGTATCGGCGACGTCGGGGACGATGACCCTGGTGGCCGCCCGGAAGACGGCCGCACCCGCCCGCCGGATGACCGTATGCCGGTCCTCGACATCGGAGGCGGGATGGGACCGCGAGCCGATAACAACCGGGTTGCCGGCCCGCAGCAGCCGCACCGCCACGACGACCGAGGCCGGATCGGTGGCCATGTCTGCGTCGCAGAACCCCACGTATGGCGCGCTCGTGGCGAGCAGCCCTGCTCGGACGGCGGCACCTTTACCCGGCCGGTCGCAGCGAAGCAGCCGGACTGGTACCTCGCCGGCCGGCCAGCATCTGACGATGTCGGCGGTGCGGTCATCGCTGGCGTTGTCGACGACGACGATGGCGATGCCGCTCGGCAGCCCCGATACGGCAGCGGAAAGTTCAGCCAGCCCAGCAGGGAGCCTGCGCTCCTCGTTGCGGGCCGGGATGACGATCTCCAGCCATGGCCGCATGGGCCTACCGTCCTAGCCCGGGCCACCGGTCCGGCACGGCGCGAACATCCCCGCCCGGCTCAGCGCTGCCCGTAGTTGAACAGTGTCGCGTTGACCGGCTTGCCGTTCGTAGCCCCCGACAAGACCGCGCCCGTGCCGAATCCCGCGCCGACTGCAAGGACCGCGCCGATCAGCGCCGCTATCAGCAGCCCTCGCATCGCCCTTCCCTTCCGTCGGCCGGCGATCGCTCGCGCCGGGCTAGGCGGTCAGCATAGCGGCCGGTCATAACCGCCGCTACGGCAGCCTGTAGACGACGAGACCCGGTGCTGAGTAGGCGACTTCACAGCCAGGCAGGACCCTCGTTTGCGCCGGCGGGGACATGGCGCCCACGTCGTCGATCACGTACCGGACGCCCAACGCCGCAAGGCGTGCGGTCAGTGGCCGGCCCGAGGACACCCACGCGGCCAGCGCGGTCGCGCTCGGATCCTCGGGGGGCAGCGTCACGGAGCCGACCTGGACGCCGTCGTTCCAGATGACCGTCCGAGTCAGCAACCTCGGCCAGGGATCGAGGACCGCCTCGCCGTGATTCCAGCTCGGCCTGCGGTACGCCGCCCACGGCAGCAGCAGCACGCTGCCCGGCACCGGGTCCGCGTTCACCAGCCGCCTGGCAGCTAGCCAGCTGGCCGGGTACCGGGCCGGCCGGAGCCGGTCCGCGGCCCCCCAGGCGAGGCCGGGCAGGAACGCGACGGGTGCGACCACGAGCGCAGCCGCCACCACCGCCGTTCCCTCCCGCAGCACCGCCGCGGGCCGCGTCGCGCGCAGGACCCAGGCGACGGCTAGGCCGAGACCGGCCGCCTCGGCCAGCGCCAGCGGCGCAACAAACTGCTGGCCATCGCGCAGCACCGCGAATCCGCCCCACCCGCCGATCAGGACCTGGAGCAGGTGCTGGCCAGGGCCGAAGACCCCGAGCAGCGCGATGAGCAGCCCGGCCACAGCGGCCGGGCCAGCACCGGGCCAGCGACCGCGGCCGAGCAGCACGAATCCCGCGAGAGCGACCAGGACCAGGCACAGCCAGAAGCCCGTGACCGCACCGCCGTAGCCGGCGGGTACCGTCTGCGCGTTCCACTCGCCTCCCAGCAGGAGAACACTTCCGACGGCGCCGAACGGCGTGTCCGCCCGCGCCGCGAACAGCGCCACTCCAGAGGGGCTGGCCCGGACCGTACGTGCAAGCGACGGAATCAGCCACGGCAGGCTCAGCAGGACGAGCACGCCGACCGTGGTCGCGACAGCTGTTGTCCGCTGCCGCCACTCGCCCCGCTGGAGCGCCGCTGCCGGGACGGCCACCAGCGCGGAGATCCCCACGGCCGCAAAACCGCCCGCCGCGGCAGGCAGCAGGGCGAGGCCGAGTCGCCCGGACCAGCGCCACCAGCGGTCGCCGGCGGCCGGCCGGCAAGCCGCGGCGAGCACCCACGGCAATCCGGCGTATCCGAGCAGCAGCGCCCACTGACCGATCAGCAGCCGCTCGGCAACATAGGGATTCCACGTGTAGAACACTCCGGCCGCGAGCCGGGCCGGCCACGGCTCGCCCGACAGCAGCCGGGCGGCACCCGAGCAGGCCAGCACGAAGATCGCCAGGAGCAGGCACTTCTGCACCAGGTCAGCGGGCAGCACCTGGGCGAGACCGGTGACCACCGCGTCACTGGGCACCGCCCGCGGCAGGATGCCGGTCATGCCCAACGTCGTGGCAGAAAATCGCGGCGCCGGGACGAACACCATGTCGTACGCCAGCAGGTAGCCGGGGCCGAGGCCAGGGCCGAGCGCGAGCACGCCGAGTCCGAGTCCGGTCAGTGCCGCGACGGCGGTGGCTCCTCTGCGCACGCAATACTGTAGCGTCGCGCACATCACGACCGGGGAGGCCGATTGGGCCGGGCCGTCCGGCTGTTCCGGCTGTTTCTGACCGAGCAGTCCAAGCCTGAGCTGTTCTACCGCGAGCTCGCCGCCGACTCGGTGACCCAGCTGGCGCGGTACACCGACCTGTGCGGCCGGATGGTGCTCGACCTGGGCGGCGGGCCTGGCCACTTCACCGCGGCGTTCCGCGCTCGTGGCGCCCGCTGCCTCCTCGTCGAGCCCGACCTGGCCGAGCTGCGGGCTGGCGGCGAGTCACCGGAAGGCGCGGTCCGCGGTGACGGGATGGCTCTGCCGGTCGCCGACGGCCGCGTCGACGTCTGCTTTTCCTCTAACGTGCTGGAGCACGTCGCCGAACCGGCCGCGATGCTGACCGAGATGATCCGCGTCACCAGGCCGGGCGGGTTCATCTACCTGGCCTTCACGAACTGGTACTCGCCGTGGGGCGGTCACGAGATGGCGCCGTGGCACTACCTGGGCGCGCGATACGCCGAGCGCCGGTATGCCCGCAAGACCGGCAGGGCGCCCAAGAATAAGCCCGGAACGGGGTTGTTTCCGGTGCATGTCGGCCCGACGCTGCGCGGCGTGCGGGCGCGCGGTGATGTCGTCGTGCTGGCGGCGCAGCCGCGCTACTACCCGCGCTGGTCCCGGTTCGTGCTGGCTGTCCCTGGCCTGCGCGAGGTCGTGACGTGGAACCTGCTGCTGGTGCTGCGCAAGGTCAGTCAAGCTGACCGGGTCACCGTCACGCCGGAGAGCACCAGCTCGTAGGCGTCCAGGTCCACCTCACCGTCTGGCGACACCGACGAGGCCAGCGCCAGCGCGTGCCGCAGCATGTCTGGCCAGGACCAGCCGAGCGCCGTGCCCGGCACGAACCCTGCCACCAGGCCGTCTCTCGACAGCCGCACCGCTTCCGAGGGCTCCCGGACGTCAGCCTGCCACCGTCCCTGCGGCGTCAGCGCGCGCAGGCCAAGTCCCGTTGCGCAGACGACCGCGCTGGCGCCGACGGTCTCCAGGTCCGCCACGTCGCCTGGCCCGGGGATCACCAGCGCAGGACCACGGGCGGCTCCGTACCGCAACTCCGTTCCTCCCGCATCCAGCACGACGGGTACCCCTGCGCTGGCGGCGTAGCTCGTCAGGGAGCCATAGACGTCGGGCGGCAGGCCGGCCGGCAGGCTTCCGGACAGGACGACGGCGGTCGCCCCGTCCAGCAGCCCGCGGTAGTCGGCGGCCAGCCGTCCGAGCTCCTCGGTGGTGATATACGGGGCCGGCTCACGGAAAGTCGTCGTGCTACGGGCGGCGGTATCGGCCACGCGCACCACCCGGCGGGTCTCGGCGCCGATGCGGGTGAACCGGGTCGCTACCCCCGCCCGGGCAAGTTCGGCCCTGATGAGCTCGCCCGCCGAGCCGCCGGCCAGGCCGGCAGCCGTGACCTCGTGCCCGAAGGTGTGCAGCAGTCGTGCAACGGTCAGCCCGCGGCCACCCGCGCGGTTCCGCACCCTCGTGACGGCGTTATCGCCGCCGAGCTGCAGCTCGTCGCCGACATAGTCCACGTGCAGCGCTGGGTTGAGGGCGATGCTGAGGATCATCCGCCGAGCTCCCCCGCCACCTTCGCGGCGAGCAGCGCCCCCAGCTCCCAGCACTCCTGCATGGCGGCCTTAGCCGGCGGACCAACCACAGTCACGGCAGGCCGGACGGCCTCCCAGCCCAGGCCGCCTGCTATCGACTCCACCGCCCGGACCGCCCCGGAGGTGTCGCTGGCGCCGTGCACGTACAGGCCATACGGGCGGCGCCTGGTTGCCTCGAGGCACGGATAGTAAATGCCATCGAAGAAGTGCTTCAGGGCGCCCGACATGTAGCCGATGTTGGCGGGAGTGCCGAGCAGGTAGCCGTCGGCCGTGAGCACGTCCGCCGCAGCGGCCGTCAGCGCCGGGCGGACTAGCACGTCGACGCCCTCGACCTCGTCGGTCCGGGCCCCGTCGGCGACCGCCTCGAACATCGCCTGCAGGGCTGGTGACGGGGTGTGATGAATGATCAGCAGCGTCGGCATCACAGCGAGCCTAGACGAGCCGACGGTTCGCTGGCCGTACCGGCAGGCACGGCGACCGTATAACGTACCGGGATGCGCCGGGCCGCCCTGATCGCAATGCTTCTCGACGTCTGTTTCGTGCTCGCCTTTGTCATCATCGGCAGGCGCGCACACCACAACGGAGCCGCGCTGGCTGGCATCTGGCACACCGCCTGGCCGTTCCTGGCGGGTCTTGCGATCGGGCTGTGCGCAGTCCGGTTCTGGCGAAGGCCTGCGGCGATCCGACCGGCTGGCCTGGGCGCCTGGCTCGGGGCCGCGGGATTGGGGATGGTTATTAGGGTCGCTGCGGGGCAGGGCACTGCGCCGGCATTTATTGGCGTAACGTTCGCGTTCCTCGCGCTGTTCTTGCTTGGCTGGCGGGCGCTACTCTCTTATCACAGAATTATCACGAGCCGCTGGCGAGTATGCCGGGGTTGAAGCTGTCACGTGTTGCAACACATACTCATAGCAAGGCTTGCGGCCGGCCTGGGGCTCGCGGCTACCACGGGAGGGCCAGATTGAAGCGGCAGCTCCGCCGGACTGCGGCCGCATTCGCGACAGCAGGGACTGCCCTGGCACTGATCGCCGGATGCGGGGCGCCCAGCTATCAGTACGCGGCCGACAGCGCCGATCATGCCTATTTCAAGGTGCCTGAAACCTGGCAGCAGGTGAGCGCAGACAAAGTCGCCGCGGTCCAGAGTGCCCTCCTCATTAACTCGGCTGCCGGGCCTGCGGGCGGCTCGTTCATCTGGTCTCGTGCTTACTCGGGTGCGTCGAAGCTTGCTCTGAGCACCCTGCTCGTCGGCTCGAGCACGCCCGCCGTCTACGCGAGCGTGCAGAGCCTCAAGGACGCGCTACGGTCGGCGCTGTCCTTCGACGAGATGCGAGACCTGCTCTTCCCGGTCACGACTCAGGCCAGGCAGGCAGCTGCAGCCGCGGGCGAGAGCATCACCGGATTCAGCCTGGTCGTGAGCAGTGTGATTTCGTTGCCCGGCGGCATTCACGGCATCAACGAGTTGTATGAGTTCGACGTCGGCGGACTGCCGGATGCCTTCGACCAGACGGTTCTGACGAATAGTGACGCAACCAAGCTGTACCTGCTCCTGGTGCAGTGCTACCAGGACTGCTTTGCCTCGCACGCGGCGCAGATCAAGGCAGTCGTCAACTCCTTCACCGTGCGAGGTTCGTGATGTCCTGGCCACCGCCGCCGCCGCCGCCGCCACCGCCACCACCGAGCGCTGACCGCCGGTCGCGCCGCCGGCGCCGCCGCCAGCAGGACAATGTGCGCGACACCGAGCGGCTGACTCGTAAGCGCCTGGTGTTCTGGGACCGAGTCAAGTTCAGCGTCCTGATCATCGGGGTCTGGTTCATCGTCGTCTGGTACCAGATGTCGACCGACCCGGTGCTCAGCTTCAAGGACGCCGCGAAGCAGCAACTCCAGGTTGGCTCTGGCGCAGGCCGCTGGCTCGTCATCCTGCTCGCGATCGAGGTCCTCCGCCAGCTGTTCTACCTGGTGACCGAGATTTCCAGGCCGGCCTACCGGGCGTCGAACGCCGCCTTCGCCGGCGGCGACAAGCTCACCCACCAGATGAACGACTACACCCGGTTCCGGATGAGCCGCGTCATCAAGCGGCTGATCTTTATCGCGATCGTGGCGATCATCTTCGGCCTGATCTACCACACGTCGCCGATCCAGGGCCTGTTCCAGGTGCCGGGCACGATCTACCGCGAGGCGCCGCTCCTCCTCTACGTCGTCTTCATCATGCTGCTGGCTGTCGGCCAGTTCGCGATGCTGTTCTGGTTCCTGTCCCGCGGCGGCGTGGACACCTACAACCCGGGCGACATGACGACCAGGTTCTCGGACGTGTGGGGCCAGGACCACGTGGTCGAGCGGGTCAAGGAGAACATGATGTTCCTCGACGACCCGGAGTCGATCGAGGAACACGGCGGCTACGTGCCGGGCGGCCTCCTGCTGTGGGGCCCGCCGGGTACCGGCAAGACCCTCATGGCCGAGGCGATCGCCGGCGAGACCGGCAAGCCGTACGTCTTCGTCGACCCCGGCGCGTTCATCAACATGTTCTTCGGCGTCGGCGTGCTGAAGGTGAAGGGCCTGTTCCGCAAGCTGCGCAAGCTGGCGGTCCGGTACGGCGGCGTGATCGTCTTCTTCGACGAGGCTGACTCGCTCGGCAGCCGCGGCGGCAGCGTCGGCGGCCAGCCCGGAGTGCAGGGCCATGGCTTCCGGGCTGCCTCGCAGGCTGGCGGTAACGGGGCTAATCCGGCCAGCCCGTTTGGGGGCTGCCACGGCTTTACTTACCTGTCCCGCGACTCCCAGTCCATGCTGCTCGCCGACGTCGCGGCGAGTGCCACGGCGGATCCCGCGCCGCGGCGGCCTGGCCGGTTCCGGCAGATCATGCCGGCCGGCGGCATGATGGGCGGCGGAGGCATGGGCACGCTTCAGGCGCTGCTCACCGAGATGTCCGGCCTCAAGAAGCCGCGTGGCTTCGTCAACCGGGTGGTCCGCCGCACGCTGGGCATGAGGCCCAAGCCGCCGCCCAAGTACCGGATCATGATCGTGATGGCAACGAACATGCCGAACGCGCTCGATCAGGCGCTCCTGCGGCCAGGCCGCATCGACCGGATCTATCACGTCGGCTACCCGTCCAAAGAGGGCCGGCTGCGCACCTACGAGGGCTACTTCGCCAAGGTGAGCCACGAGGTGACGCCCGAGCAGCTGGACCAGCTCTCCAACATGACGCCGTACGCGACCGGTGCCACCATGAAAGACCTGGTGAACGAGTCGCTCATCGTCGCGCTGCGGGACGGCAGGAATACGATCACCTGGCCAGACGTCCTCAAGGCGAAACTCAGCAAGAGCGTCGGCCCGGCCGAGGGCGTCGACTACATCGACCGTGAGCGGCACGCGGTCGCGGTGCACGAGGCCTGCCACGCGGTCGTCAGCTACCTAGCGCAGCAGCGCCAGCAGATCGAGACGGCGACCATCCAGAAGGGCATGGACCACCTGGGCTTTGTCCAGGAAATCCCCATCGAGGAGCAGTTCACCCGGTGGCGCAGCGAATTCGAGGCGGACATCATGGTGAGCCTGGCCTCGCTCGTCGGGGAGAAGATGTTCTTTGGCGACGACTCCAGTTCGGGCGTATCTGGCGACTTGCACACCGCTACCTCGATCTCCCTGAATATGGAGGGTCGCTGGGGCATGGGTGGCCAGATCGGCTCGTTCTCCGCGACCCTGGCGGGCCAGAATGCCCACCCGGTCCTGGACGGCACCGACCGGAACGTGCTGGACACGGCGCTTGGCAAGCGATCCGAGGCCCGGCTGGCCATGCTGGCGGACCGGACCAGTGCCATGCTGACCGAGAACCGGATCAGCGTGCTTGCGATCGGGCACGCGCTGGAGACGCACCGGACGATCAGCGGGCAGGACATCACGGCCATCATGAACCGGGAGAAGGGTCCCGTCGTCGACGGCCGCCCGTACGCCGATCCCGGCTTTATCGCGGAGTTGGAGGCCTACCATCTCAGCTCGCACTCCATTCACGGCAGCGAGCGAAGCCTGCCGCTTCCAGCGGTGCCGCACTCGCACGTGACGCCGGAGTTGACCGCGATCCCGAGCACAGCCGAGTTCCGCGCTAAGCCAGCCGACGACGCCTGACTTCAGCCGGCCTCGGCCAGCCTGAAATGGCCCGCGGCTAGACCGACCAGAACCGCGGCGGCTGTTTCGTCCGCGGTCAGCCCGGTCGAATCGAGGGAATGCGACCGGAACTCGCCGAGGTCGGCGAACTGTGCGTGCAGTGACCGGATCGGGCCGGGATCGGTGAGGGCGTCGCTGGCGCGCCGCCCGGTAGAGCGGCTGAGCACTGTCGGCTCATCAGGCCGCAGCACCACGTAATGGAGCGGCAGCCCGCTGCTCGCGGCCGCGGCGCGGAAGCGCCCGATGAACCACGGGCCGACGATTCCGTCGCAGATGACCTGGTACCCGCCCGCGGCGTAGCCGAAAGCGGCGGCTGCGACGACGCCCATGACGACCTCGTTCTGCCGCTGCGACGCGGGGTCGTAAGGCGGAATGAAGCCGCGTCCGATGTAGTGCCAGAAGTCGTCGCCGAGCAGATGAACACTGGGCACAAACTGGTCGGCAAGCAGCCGCGCGACCGTGGTCTTGCCGGCGCCCGGCGGACCCGTCAGCACGACCACCTGGCCGCCCGTCCAGCCGACATTCGCGATCACGGGGCCGACCATATCTCGAAATTCCACGCTGCTTCCGTGGCGCTAGTCTCGAAGCGGAGAGGAACCGGCACGATGACAGTCCGGGATACGAGCGGTCGCGGCGTCGCGCCGGGCGCCGGTACTGCGGATCAGCGTCGGGCGCAGATGCTGACCGCAGCGCTGGACATCATCTCCGAGCGCGGATACGCGGAGACCCGGATTGCCGACGTTGCCGAGCGGGCCGGGGTTAGCCCCGCGCTGGTCATCTACTACTACAAGACCAAGGACCAGCTGCTGACCGAGGCCATCCGCCACTACGAGGACGCGTGGTACGCGGCGGCACAGGAGCGGATCGCCAGCCTGCCGACCGCGGCGGCGCGGCTAGAGGAATACGTCGCGATGACGTGCCTGGCCGAAGCCAGCCCGGAACTGAACGACCCGCGGCAGCTGTGGCTCGACTTCTGGGCCCAGGCCGCCAGGAACCAGGCCATCGCCAGCGTCCGGCAGAACTCGGACGAGCGGTGGCGCGAGGCGATCGCCTCACTCGTCCGGGACGGCCAGGGAGCTGGCGAGTTCAGCGACGTCGACGCCGCCAGCTTCGCCATCTGCCTGTGCGCGCTGCTCGACGGGCTAACTGTCCAGCTCGCGCTCGCCGACCCCGTCGTGGACGGAACGCGCGGCTTCGAGCTCACCATGCGGTATGTCGCGGCACAGCTCGGCTTCACCCCAGAACGGGGCCGCCGCCCGCCGCAGCCGTCGTAGCGCTGGTCGCTACGGTTGACGCATGACCGACCGGATGGAAGCGCTGACGGGCTGGGGGCGCATCTCGCCGACCTGGGCGCGGGTCACCGAGCCTGGCGATACCGACCAGGTCGCGGCGCTGCTGAAGGGAGCGCCCGAGCGCGGCGTCATAGCCCGCGGCCTCGGCCGCAGCTACAACAACGCAGCGCAGAACGACGGCGGCCTCGTCATCAAGACGACCCTGCTGAACCGGGTCGCCGGCATCGACGCGGCCGGCGGTGAGGTCGTCTGCGAGGCGGGTGTCAGCCTCGAGCAGCTGATGATCGCCACGCTGCCCTATGGCTGGTTCGTGCCGGTGTCCCCCGGCACCCGGCAGGTCACGATCGGCGGTGCCATTGCCGCTGATGTGCACGGTAAGAACCATCACCGGGCCGGAAGTTTCGCCCGGCACGTGCGATGGTTCGATCTGGTGCTCCCGAGCGGCGAGCAGGTCCACGTCTCCCCCGACGACACTCCGAAGCTCTTCTGGGCGACCGCTGGCGGGATGGGCCTGACCGGTGTCATCCTGCGGGCCGCAATCCAGCTCACCAGGGTCGAGACGGCCAGCGTCAAGGTCGACACGGTTCGCGCGGCCGACCTGGACGAGGCCATGTCGTGCCTGACCGAGGCGGACGGCCGTTACGGCTACACCGTCGCCTGGCTCGACTGCCTCGCTCGCGGGAAGCACCTCGGCCGGGCGGTCATCACCAACGGCGACTTCGCCTCGCTTGCCGATCTCCAGGCTGCGCAGCGGCGGGACCCGCTCGGGTTCCGGCCCGCTGCGCTGCTGCGGGCCCCGCGTGCCTGCCCGCCCGGCCTGATGAACAGGTACACGATCGCGCTGTTCAACGAGGCCTGGTATCGCAAGACGCCGCACCGCCGGGACGGCGAGATCCAGACCATCAGCGCGTTCTTCCATCCGCTGGACGGCATCCGGAACTGGAACACCGTCTACGGCCCGCGGGGGTTCCGGCAGTACCAGTTCGTCGTCCCGTTCGGCGCCGAGCAGACACTGCGCCGAAGCCTGGAGCTGATCAGCCGGGCGGGTGCGCCGTCGTTCGTCACTGTGCTCAAGCGCTTCGGCCCGGCCGACGACGGCTACCTGTCGTTTCCGACCCCGGGCTGGACGCTCGCGCTGGACTTTCCCGCGGGCACGCCGGGTCTGGCTGGCCTGCTCAACCGGCTTGACGAAGGCATCATCGCGGCCGGCGGCCGAGTGTACCTGGCCAAGGACTCGCGAGTCAGCCCGGAATCGTTCGAGGCGATGTACCCGCGGCTAGCCGAGTTCCGTGCGCTGCGCGCCGACATTGACCCCGACGCTCTGCTGGTCTCTGACCTGTCCCGGCGCCTCGGTCTCTGACTGGCGAGCGGTCCACCTTCTCGCCCAGGTGCCGCTCGGCAGTCTCGTCCTCATCACCAGCTGAGCTCGACAGCGTGAGGCGGCGGCCGCCAAAGGCGGCCGCCGCCTCACGCTCTCTGTGCGAGATGGGCTACCTGATCGTTACCGACTTCGCCGTAGCCCGCGACGCTGGCGCTTGCCGTTGGCCTTCCGCCTGGCTCGCATCATCAGCATCGTCAGCATGGTTACGCAGACAGCCGCCATCGCGATGACTGGCTTCATGAACCGCATGTGCGCTTTCACCTTCCCCCGATGGTGCTACAGCGCAACGCGAGCGCTATAGATCAGTGCGACGGGTACCCGCGTCCGATCCTCGGCAAACACCTGCGCAGGACAACTACGCGCCGCGCGTGCAGGCCTGATTTCCGGGCACGCCTACTCGCCGCGTATCGCCTGGATCTGCGTCGTCTGCGCAACAAGCTTGTCGGCACAGTCGCGCAGCGCGATCTGCACCGTGACTGCAGTCCGGCCGTCACCAGCCGAGTCAGCCAGCGTCATCAGTACGCCACCGTGCAGAATTCCGCCTCCGGTGCACAGCCGGGCCGCCCACGGCAGCGCCGCGATGACCCGGTCCGCGGAGGCCTCTTCCAGCTCGATCCCGAGGTCCGCGGCGAATGGCATGAGCGCGACGAGCACCGTCAGGTCGGCCGTCATGACCTCAGTCTGACATCGCCCGCGATCAGCTAGAGGCCAGGCTTGCCTCGATGGCGGCCACGAGAGCTGGTGCATCCGGTTCGGTTCGCGGCCGGAATCTTCCGAGCACCGTGCCGTCCGGACCGACCAGGAACTTCTCGAAGTTCCACTGGATATCGCCGGCCTCGCCGTCGGCGTCGGTCGTCGCCGTGAGCTCGGCGTAGATCGGGTGCCGCCCGTTGCCGTTGACCTCGATCTTCTCGAACAGCGGGAACGTAACGCCGTACGTAGTCGAGCAGAACTCGGCGATCTCTTCCGGGCTGCCCGGTTCCTGGCCCATGAACTGATTGCAGGGGAACCCGACGACCGAGAAGCCACGATCGGCGAATCGCTCCTGCAGCGCTTCCAGCCCGGCGTATTGCGGGGTCAGGCCGCACTTGGAGGCGACGTTGACAACGAGCAGAGTCTTGCCGGCCAGGTCATCGTCAGACAGCGACGCCGGCTGACCGGACAGCGTGTTCACAGGGATGTCGCGCAGGGTCACAGGGGGTTCCTCACACTCGGGAGAATGCTGCGCGGACAGTAACGCTGCCGCACCCCCGGATATGCCTGCGGCTCGCAACGGCGTCGTGCCATGGGCGGACTGATCGGCCTCCGAACGCGCGAACCGGCGATTGTCCACCACTGTTAACCATTGGCGCTCCGGGGCGTAATTCAGCCGATACTCGCACATCGGCGCGTGAGCCGTGCCAGCATCTATTTGCATCGGGGGCGCGCGGTTTCCTACTACTAGAGACGCTCCATGGCAGATCTTAAAACGGTCAAAAGCCGCTCATATATCCCGCCAGGCTCCTATGTACTGCAGGCCAGGACCCTGATTGCGGCGGTGCTCGCCATTGTCCTGGCTCAGATGGCACTGGCCATCCCGGCCTCGCTCAACGGCCTGTTCCAGCAGGACCTGGGCACTAGCTCGGCCCAGCTGACCTGGATCTCAGACGTATTCCTCATCCCGGTCTGCGTGCTGGAGTTGAGCTTCGGCGTGCTGGGCGACCTATTCGGTCGCAAACGGCTCCTCCTCATCGGCGCACTGATGCTGGCGGTCGGCGAATTCATAGCAGTACTAACGCCCGGCGCATCGCTGCCGACCGGCACTCGGCTGCTGGTTCTGTATTCCGGTCTGGCAATCGCCGGAATCGGCGCAGCGGCTCTCTTCCCGACCACTCTGGCCATGCTCGCCGCCGGAACGCATAACCCGCACGACCGGGCGCGTGCTGTCGCGATATGGGCGGCCGCGCTGTCGGTTGGCAACTGCACCTCCCCCATCCTGGGTGGTCTGGCGGCGAGGCTGCCATTCGGCTCAGACCCGCTGGCCGGGTGGCGGTGGGCGTGCCTCGTCGTGATGGCCGTCGCGCTGATCAGCGCGCTCGTGTCGGCCACGGCTGCCGTGGACTCGTCCTCTCCGGAAGGCCGGTCACTGGACTGGCTGGGCCAGATCACGATTGCCGTGGGACTGTTCGCCCTGCTCTATTCCGTCATCCAGGGGCCGACGGACGGGTGGCGAAGCTTGCCGGTCATCGCCGGGTTCATCGTCGGCGCTGTCTTCCTCATGCTCTTTGTGATCGCGGAGCGAAGGTCCGGGGCCCCGCTGCTGCGGCTGGATTTCTTCCACAACCGGAATTTCGCGCTAGCTTCGATCGTCACAGTCATCGGGATGTTCGCCTTCCTGGGCGTCGCCTATTCGACGAGCATTCGGCTGTCGGCGATCCAGGGCTTCAGTCCTCTCAAGACCTCTCTCGCGTTCTTGTGCTTCAACGGCATGGCCCTGATTCAGCTGCCCCTCACCATCTGGCTGCTGAGACGCTTTACCGCTCGGTGGCCGCTGACCGCGGGGCTCGTCCTGATGGCTGCGGGGGCGCTATGGATGGCCTCTGTTCCGGCCTCGGATCTATCCCTGGCGCCGGTCATCCCCGCGTGCCTCCTCGTCGGCATCGGTTTCGGGCTGGCGCTCTCTGCGCTGTCGATGGTGGTGGTAAGCACGCCACCGACTCACCTGGCCGGCATGGCGAGCGGTACCACCAACATGCTCCGAGACTTCGGTTTTACCCTGGGACCCGCAGTGATTGGTGCCGTCGCGCTGAGTCAGGCGGCGGACCAGATCCGGCAGCGGCTAGCTGGCAGCGCAACGCTGCGGCGGGACTTGTCCACGTTCGTTTCCTCGCCGGCCCACGTTCCGGCCGCTCAGCGATCAGCGGTTGAAGCCGCGGTGCACGCGGTTCAGTCCGGGCCGCTCGGGGCGAACGCCGTGCCCGCCTCGATCACTCAGCCTGGTGGTGGCGTCGTGCCGTTCAATCCGCTGAAGCCCATCGCCTTCGATGCCCTGGGTCACTCTTATGCGCTCGGCTTCGTGCTGAGCGGTGTCGCGGCGCTGCTGGCGGCCGCGCTGACCATGATCGGAATGCGTGCCCGGACCGACGACACGCTGCTGGACCTGGAACTGCTTGATGACTGAGCTACTGGCGCCACGAACCTGGCCCGTGCTGTCCGGGACAGTACCGCGGCTGGCAGACGGATTCTCCCGGCGACCGGAGACCGGGCACGGATTGTTTGAAGCGCTGCGGCCGGGTGCCACCGTCATCCTGGGCCCCGGGACTGATCGCTCTGCCGATACCGGGTCTCGCAGCGGAACCGGCAAGACCCAGCTCGCCGCCGCGTGCGCCCGCAGGATCTGGGCCGCTACCGAAGTCGACCTGCTGGTGTGGCTCGACGCCTACAGCCGTGACCGCATCGTCGCGGGCTATGCGCGGGCGCTCGCCGACCTCCGGCTCGCCGCCACTCCGGGCAAGCCGGAAGCCGCCGCCTCCCGGTTCCTGGCCTGGCTGGGCGACACCGGCAGGCGCTGGCTCGTGGTACTCGACGGCGTTACCGAAGCAGCCGACATCGACGGGCTGTGGCCCCACGGCCCCAGCGGTCAGGCACTGGTCACGACAGCACTGGCGGGACTCGGCCCGGCGCCGGCCAAGCCTGGCAGTGTAGCGCGGAACGGAAAGCCGGCGCGCCCGCAGCAGGTGTCGATCGGCCTGACCGCGTTCAGCCAGCGCGAGGCACTCCAGTATCTGACCGAACGGCTCAATGACGATCCGTATCACTCGGCGGGCGCGCTGGATCTCGCCGCCACGCTCGGCTGCCTGCCGGTGGGGCTCGATCTCGCCGTGGCCTATCTGCTTGACACCGGTCAGGAGTGCCGGCAGTACCGGCTCGCCTATGAGCAGTACCGACGGGACTGGAATAGCGGGATATTCGGCGACGAGCTCGCGCCTGCGTGGATGCTCGCCATCGACCGGGCCAGACAGTTCGCACCGACCGAACTGGCATGGCCGGCAGCCACGCTCGCCGCAGTGCTCGGCCCGGCCGCCGTTCCCGGTGCGATCCTCACCAGCGCCGCCACGTGCGCCTATGTAACCGGGCAGCATGTCGGGGCCGAAGGCGCGCGGTCCAGCCTTCGCGCTGCGTTCGGGAACCTCCAGCAGGTCGGACTTGTCAGCATCGAGCCTGACGACGACGTGCGCACGGTGCACATGCCTGCCGCGCTGCAATCCTCGGTCCGCCAGATCTTGGGCCCGGCAGGCGTGCGTCGCGTGGTGCAAGTCGCGGCCGACGCGATCTGCGAGTCGTGGCCCGACTCCGGTCTGCGACCCCAGATGGAGCAAGCTCTCCGGGACTGCGCGGTGAGCCTGCGGCGATGTGACGAGGCGGCCCTCTGGCATCCGGACTGCCATCCGCTGCTGATCCGGGTCGGTCAGAGCCTCGTTGACGCGGGCATGGCGGAGACCGCCCTGACCTACTGGCGCGACCTCGCGCGGCGTTGCGCCGACTATTACGGCGCCAGGTCTCAGCTCAGCTTTGAGCTAAAGGAACGCGTGGCCAGCGCCGCCACCACGGCCGGCCATGCCGACGAGGCCATTGCGCTGCGCCAGGAACTCGCCGCCGATATCGACGAAGTCGCGGGCCCGACCCATCCGCAGGCGATCATCGCGCGGGCAAACCTGGCTAGCTCTTTCCGGACCGCAGGCCGCCTCAGTGAGGCAATCTCGCTGGGCGCACTCGTCGCGGCCAACAGCGAGAAAGTGTTCGGCCCCGTCCACACGCAGACAAGGAAGATCCTGCGCGAACTCGGCGCCGCCTACTGCGACGCGGGGCAATATCGCGATGCGATCGACTTGCTCAAGCGCTGCCTGGTGCTGGCCGCGGAGACGATCGGAATGATGCATCCCGAGACGGTATCCGTCAGGGAGCAGCTGGCCGATGCGTATCGCCGCGCCGGGCGAGGTAATGACGCGATCGGGCTCTACCAGGACGCGCTGACGCAGGTGCAGAAGGCCATGGGGGCTGGCCGCCCCGATATCGTGCGGGCGCGAGAGGGTCTGGCGCTCGCGTACTACCGGGCCGGGCGCACCGACGACGCCGCCGCCGCCTTCGAGCGCGCTCTCGCCGAATGGCGGCGCGTGCCCGAGGCCGACGCTGCGAACACGCTCGCGGCAAGGGCCAGCCTGGCGGCGATCTACTGCCGCACGGGCAGGGCGAAGCAAGCTATCCCGCTCTATGAGAGCGTGCTGACGGACTGCAACCGGATTTGCGGGCCCGCCCATCCTGATACATTCGCGGCCCGGCGAAATGTGGCCGCCGCGTGCCACTACGCCAGGCGCTATACCGAGGCCGTCGATCTCGGCGAGGCTCTGCTGGAAGAGTGTGAGCAGGCTCTTGGCCAGGGTCATCGCGAGACCCTGACGGTGCGCGCAAATCTGGCCCACGCCTACCACGCGACGGGCCGGCTAAAGCGGGCGAGCGCGCATTTCGATCGCGCGCTGCGTGACAGCGAGCAGGCCCGAGGCGCAGACGATGAGCTCACCAAGACCGTGCATGAGCTGCGGCAGCGCTACCTCGGCGGGCGCCACGGATCCGCGCCGATCGTCACCCCAGCCGGGGAGTTCCGGCCCTGATCTTGGTTTGCCAGACCGCATCCCCGGAGTAACCGCGCGCGACCTGGTTGACGAACATGTAGACAGCGTCCTCGTCCGGGGACAGCGGGCCCGGCCGCGCGTGCGGGGAGGTCAGGCCGCGCTGCACAGATTCACAGGCAGCCCAGTCCTGGCGGTTGGTGATGTCCCAGAACTCAACCGCGTAGCCAGGGTCGAAGCCGGGCCGGCCCAGCGCTTCCGGGGCGAACGCCCAGCTGCAGTCGATGAGCGTGCGATCGGCGGCGACCGGGGTTAGCACATGCGTCATTACATAGTCCGGATGGAGGCTGAGCAGCACGTTCGGGAAGATGCTCAGGTAATTGACGGTGCGATGCAGCGCGGGGTCGAGGCCGGGCAGCGGCAGGGCGAGGCTGACGCCGTCGAGAGACATCGTCTCCATGCCGTCCCGCAGCCGCATCCAGCCGCCGAGCCACGGCCCACTCGTCTGGTAGTTCTCACCGCTGCCGGGCGGGCTGATTAGACAGAGCTCAGGATGGATGACCGGACAGTGGTAGCACTCGTGATAGTTCTCGGTCAGCACCTTCCAGTTGGCCGCCGCGTCGTAGGAGTGGCGGCCGGCTACGACGAGGCGTTCCGGCGCGTACGGTGCGACGAGCTCGTCGAGGTCGGCCAGGGCGCGCTCCATCGGCCCGGCGGCGCCTGATCCGTTGACAAACAGCAGGCCGTGCCAGTCGGTGACCGGCAACTCGACCAGGCCCCAGCTACCCGGATCGAAACCGGGCGTGCCACCGAAGCCTTTCGCGCTCCGCAGCTCCCCGGATAGGGCGAACGTCCAGGAGTGATACGGGCAGACAATCCCCGGGCGGCGAGCCGACTCGCCGCACGACAGCAGCTCGTGACCGCGGTGCCGGCAGAAGTTCGCGAATGCGTGAAGATCGCCGTCATCGTCACGGCTCACCAGGACACTGGCAGCTCCGAGCGGAACGGCGCGCTGGTCACCGGGCCGAGCCAGATCGGCAGCAAGACCCACGCAGGTCCAGCCGGCCTCGAAGAACTGCCGCTGTTCCCAGTCGTACACCTCGGGATCGGTATACGCCGCCGACGGAAGCATGCGGCTGTGACCGAACGGCCGGAGCGCGTCAGCGACGCCGGCCGGGTCGAGCGGAGCCATTGAGCCCGAGGACTGACTGATCATAGTGCGGCCCCCGGGCGTGAGAGGTTGCGTGGAGGTGGCGGGAATCGAACCCGCGTCCTTCGGTACATCACCAGGGCTTCTCCGGGTGCAGCCTGCTGTGCTTTTCTCAGCCCCGGCAGTCACGCAGGCGAGCTGCCGACGGGCTCAGTCGCTGTTAGATGTCCCGACTAGCCCCGCGACCGGGCCAGCAGGTGATCCTCCTCGCTGATGCCAGGCACCGGGCCGGAGGCTCTCCCGGGCTGACAGCGCCAGCGTCTGGCTCTGCGGTTAGTTAGGCCGCGAGAGCGAGAGCGCTCTGGGGCGCCTTTGCCGTTGAGTTGGCAGTTATCTTTTTTGCGGTCACAGTGTTAACGGGGTTATGTCCGCCGTCCCCGACCCGCTTCACCTGGATCAACCACCGAAGTCGAAGCCAGTCACCCCCTCGTGGGTTGTCAGCGTTCAGCGTAGCTGATGCATTCCGGCACAGTCCAATGAGATCCCATTGCGGATGCACTGCGTGCTTTGTCGGAATTCTGAGCGCAGAACGCCCGACGGGCGGACCGCAGAGCGCGGCCCCCGTCGGGCATCCACCGGATGGTGACGAGGTGCCCCCGTAGGCGCTGGCGGTGGCCGAAGTGCGCCCACGGGGGCCATGACCGGCAGGGTCGGGGCCGGTCCAAGGCCGGGCCTCCCCCGAGATGAGGCCCGGTACTCATCACGATGACTGGGCCGCAACCCCCCAAGCGGCACCCCAGTCACTAGAAAAGACGCCGGGGTGTAGCAATGTGGTTGCCCCGAGTTATCCAAATTCCATTAATGAATGCGTCATGACTCGGTGGGTCGGCGAGCGCCGGGACCAGGACCCGGCGAGGTCAGTACCCGGCGGGTCAGGCCCCGGCCCGGAGATCCTGCAAGAAGTCCGCCGCCAGCGGCACGGCCGATGCGGCGGGCGTCGCGGCTGGGTTACTGAGCTGCACGACCGCGAAAGCGATGTCATCTTGGTAGCCGACGAACCAGTTGCTGCGCAGCTGCCCAGACCCGAAAGGTGCGCTGCCGGTCTGAGCGGCGACGTTGCCACCCACGTTCGCGGCCTTGTTCCGCGGCAACTGCGTCGCAGCCTGCATCAGGCTACGCAGTGCGGCCAGAACCTGATCGCTTTCCGTGGCCCGGGGAGCGGAGCTCGGATCGGTCATGCCCCACACCAGGGACGGCGCGTGCCAGCGGCCGGAGGCAACCACCGAGGCCGCGAGCGCCATGCCGAGCGGGCTGACCCGGACGCCGCCGGTTCCGATCATGTCGGCGGCCAGCGCCCCCTCCCCCGCGGGCTGACCGGTCTGGCCGGCGAAGTAGCTGCTGACCTCGAGCTCCCAGCCCCCGACGCCGAAGGCGCTGCTCGCCTTCGCCAGGTCGCTCGCGGTGAGCGACAGCGACAGTCCGCCGGCGAAGGCCGTCGCGCACGCGTGGGTGAAGTCTTCCTGGAACGACGGCGTGCTGCCGAGGTTCGGCTCCGGCGGGTCGTTGGTGAAAGCCGTCCCGTCTACCGAAGTGCTAGCAGGGCACGGAACGGGGTCGCCCGGGGTCAGCCGTCCGCTGGACAGCAATGCGGCCGACGAGATGATCGTGAACGCCTGGCCCGGCTGGTACCGGCCTGCCAGCGGATCCAGCGTGGGCATTCCGCCTGCGGCGTGGCTCGCGACGGCGAGGATCTGGCCCGTGGATGCCTTGACCGCCACGATCGCCGCCGACGTCGGCAGCTCGCTCAGGGCCTGATCCGCGGCTAGCTGAACGCCCGAATTCAGGGTGGTGCGGACCGGCGTGCCGGGGGTGCCACGCCAGGTCTTCAGGTCGACGGCCGCGGTGCCAGATCGCTGCAGGACCACGTCGGTGCGAGGGGTGCCGATGAGCTGGCGCTGGAACGCCGCCTCGAGCCCGGTGAGGCCCACGGTGGTACCGGGCCGGTACTCCACGCCCTCGGTGCGCAGGACACTGGCCGACTCGGTGCCGACAGAGCCGACGATGTCCGGCGCGATAGTTTCGAACAGCCGCTCGGTGACCTGCCTGACCTGCAAGCCGGGAATGCCGCTCAGGGTCTGGCGCAGGCTCGCGTATTCGGTCGGGGTGTAGCTGATCAGCTCGAGGAAGTTCGATTGCGGGTTCTCCTCGATCTGGCCCTCGATCTGATCGGCCGGGATCTGCGTGACCACAGACAGGGCTGCCGCGGTCTTGGCCGGGCTGGCCAGCTTGCCCGGGTACACGCCGACCTGGACGACCTTCGACGGCACGATCAGTGACTGTCCGGCGGAGTCGGTTATCTGGGATCGGGGGTAGAACTGGTTGACGACGGCTAGCTGCTCGTTGTCGGTCATGCCGGGCACGATCACCGACGGACTCCACAGCACCCGCCAGCCGTCGCGGCCGTCACTCAGCTCGAACCCGCCCGTGTATGTCCACAGCAAGCCGCTCCCGGACAGGTCGATATCGGCCTCGAACCCGGCCCGCGCAGCCCGGCCGCGCTGGCTGACGCTGCGAATCGACATGCTGACGTTGCTGGCGTCAAGCCGCTGATAGGCGCTCGCCAGCGCGGCCGCAACAACCTTCGGATCTCCGGTGGTGAGCCGCGCGGCCTCCAGGTAGTGCCGGGACTGCCAGGCCAGCAGGAACTGGCCCACCGTCGGCTCGGCCGACGAAATGCCCGGTCGGGCCAGCCCCACGCCAGCCAGTGCGGCAGCAATGGCCAGAGCAGACACGCGGGCAAGCGTGGAACGCGAGCGCAATGCCACCCCGAAAGCTCCCGCCCTGCCGCCTCTGGCCTGTTTATTCGTCCCCCTGGTGTTCCCGTTCCCCGTAGCGCCAGGCGTCAGTCGTCGCGGGTCGGACCTAGTGGTCCGGGGGGCACGATGCGCCCCGGGCCGTCTGGGGCGGCTATCGGAGCGGGTAGCGCCAGACACCGCTACCTCCGTCGCCGGAGTTCGCGCTCGATCTCCCTGGCGGCGTCCCGCTTGGCAAGAGCCTGGCGCTTGTCATAGGCGCGCTTGCCGCGCGCCAGGGCCAGCTCGATCTTGACCTTTCCGCCCGAGAAGTACAGCGACAGCGGGACCAGTGTCAGCCCTCGCTCGTGGATCGAACTGGCGAGCTTGTCGATCTCCCTGCGGTGTAGCAGCAGCTTGCGGATGCGCCGCGGCTCGTGGTTGGTCCAGGTGCCCTGCGTGTACTCCGGGATGTGGACGCCGTGCAGCCACGCCTCGTTGTTGGTGATCTGCCCGAAACCCTCGGTCAGCGTGGCTCGCCCGGCCCGAAGTGACTTCACCTCGGTGCCGGTTAGCACGAGGCCGGCTTCCACCGTGTCTTCGATGGCGTAGTCATGCCGGGCTCGCCGGTTACTGGCAATGATCTTCTTGCCTTGGTCCGCTGCCACCGGGAGACGATTCTAGCTTCACACCCGGAGGTAACGCCTGAGCGTCAGGAACGAGGTGGCGCCGCAGATCAGCAGGCCGGTGATCATCGCGACGATGATCACTTCAACCAGGTCCGTGGTGCTCAGGGTGACCCCGTAGGGGAAGATGCTCTGGAGACTGCTCAGCAGGACGGATTTCACCCCGATAAGCAGGCCTGTAGCGACGAGCCAGCCGATCAGGCCGGCGATCATTCCCTCCACCAGGAATGGCAGCTGCACGTAGAAGTTCGACGCGCCAACGAGCCGCATGATGGAGGTTTCCCGGCGCCGGTTGAAGGCCGAGAGCCGGATCGTGTTGGCGACCAGCAAGATTGCGGCGATCAGCAGGAAGGCCGCGATCACGACCACTGCGTTCCGGGCGCCATCCAGGAGCTTGTAGAACTGGTCGAGGATTGAGGCGTCGTTGACCACCTGAGACACGCCCGGTACGCCGTTCATGACCTCGGTCACCTGAGCGGCGTCCGCCTCCGTGTTCTTCAGCCTGATCTCGAACGACGGCGGAATCTGGTCCTTCTGCGTGTACTTGACGATCGGCCCGTTGTTCGCGAATTCCTGCCTGAACTGCTTGTACGCCTGCTCGGAGTTGACGTACGTGACGCTCGTGGTCAGGTGCGTCGCCTCGAGCGCACTCTGGATCGACGCGCGCTCGGCCGGCGTCACCGGGCCGTTCTTCTGACAGCTGGGCTCGACGTCGGAGGCCGTGCACAGGTAGACCGAGAGCTGGACCTTGCTCTGCCAGAAGGCCCTGGTGTTGTCGACCTGCTTGACGAACAGCAGGCCAGTACCGAGCAGGGACAGGCTGATCGCGACGACGACGACTAGGGCGACGGTCATCGTCAGATTACGGCGCAGACCGATCCACACCTCGCTGAACACGAACTGGAGACGCATACTCGCTGAGTGTCCTTAGGGTTGTCAGTCGCAGGGCGGTCAGTACGCCTGGCCGTAGACCCCACGCGACTGGTCGCGGACGACCTTGCCGTACTCGAGCTCGATGACCCGCTTGCGCATGGAGTCAACGATCGCCGCGTCGTGCGTGGCCATCACAACCGTCGTTCCGGTCCGATTGATCCGGTCGAGCACTTTCATGATGCCGATGGACGTCGCCGGATCGATGTTTCCGGTCGGCTCGTCCGCCAGCAGGATCATCGGGCGGTTCACGAACGCCCGGGCCATGGCTACACGCTGCTGCTCACCGCCGGATAGCTCGTCTGGCATCCGATCCCGCTTTCCCTCCAGCCCGACAAGGTCGATGACCTCAGGGACGACCTTGCGGATGAACCGGCGCGGCTTGCCGATCACTTCGAGGGCGAAGGCGATGTTCTGGTAGACGTTCTTGTTCGGCAGCAGCCGGAAGTCCTGGAAGACGCAGCCGATGCGGCGGCGCAGGTGCGGAACCTTCCAGTTGGTGAGCCGAGCCAGGTCCTTGCCCGCCACGTGAATGCGACCCGAGGTCGGACGCTCCTCTTTGAGGATGAGTCGCAGAAACGTTGACTTGCCGGAACCGGAGGGCCCCACCAGGAAGACGAACTCGCCCTTCTCGACGTCCAGGTTCACGCTCTCCAGTGCCGGGCGGCCCTGATTCGCGTACGTCTTGGTGACGTTGTCGAAGTGGATCACTTGTCCATCGCAGGTGTAGACGAGGGCTGTCAGGCCGGCCGGGCTAGGCATGCTCCCGGTTTGGCCATCGGCCAGTCTAGGGGGGAAACTAGTCAGGAACGTCCAACATCGTCGAAGTGGCCTCGTGACCACTTCAACCCTGTAGGAGCCGGATGAGCTGTGAGCACCTGATTTGCGCCCAGTGTGCCGGGCCGGTTTCGGAGGGCCGGTGCCCGACCTGCCGCGAGGCCAGGGCGCACGTCCACCACCACGGTCACGCCGTGAGCATGCAGCTCATCGCAGCTGTCCTGCTCATCCTGGCCCTGCTGGCGGTCGCGGCGATGCACCTGGGGCACTAGCTCTGGGCGCTGCCGTTAGCCGACCCTGCGGTCGGGCGATGGCGTTCGGCTACAGGCCGTTACTGCGCAGCCACCGAATCTCGGCCTCGATAAACTCGTCGATCTCGCCGTCCATGATCGCGGCGGTGTTGCCCGTCTCGTAATTCGTCCGCAGATCCTTGACGTTCTGGTACGGATGGAGCACGTAATTCCGGATCTGCGTGCCCCAGCTGCGCCCGCCGTCTCCGCGCAGCTCGTTCATCTTGGCCGCCTGCTCCTCGCGCTTGCGCTCCAGCAGCTTGGACTGCAGCACCGCCATGGCCGTCGCCTTGTTCTGGATCTGGCTCCGCTCGTTCTGGCAGGAGACGACGATCCCCGTCGGCAGGTGGGTGATCCGGACAGCGGAGTCGGTGGTGTTGACGCCCTGCCCGCCGGGCCCGCTGGACCGGAACACGTCGATCCGCATCTCGTCCTCGGGGATATCGATGTGGTCGACCTGCTGCACGACGGGCAGCACGTCCACCATCGCGAACGAGGTCTGCCGGCGGCCCTGGTTGTCGTACTTCGAGATCCGCACCATCCGGTGCGTGCCGTGCTCGCCCCGCAACGTCCCGTAGGCATACGGCGCCTTGATCGCGAACGTGGTCGACTTGATCCCGGCCTCTTCCGCGAAGGAGGTGTCGTAGACCTCCGTCGGGTAGCCGTGTCGTTCCGCCCAGCGCAGGTAAATCCGGCGCAGTCCCTCGGTCCAGTCGGCCGCGTCCGCACCCCCGGCGCCAGCGTTGATGCTGATCAGCGCTTCCCTGGCGTCGTACTCACCGCTCAGCAGCGTCCTGATCTCCAGCTGGTCGATCTCCTTGCGGAGCGCCGCTAGTTCCCGCTCGGCTTCCTGCTTCGTCGGCTCGTCGTGCTCGCTCTCGGCGAGCTCGAACATCACGGCCGTGTCGTCGAGCCGGCGGTGCAGCGCCTCCAGCCTGGCCAGCTCGGCGTCCAGGTA
Source organism: uncultured Actinomycetota bacterium (assembly GCA_963718765.1). Taxonomy (GTDB): domain Bacteria; phylum Actinomycetota; class Actinomycetes; order Streptosporangiales; family Streptosporangiaceae; genus JAJYUU01. The sequence continues at coordinate 196,618 of CAVQZV010000004.1, read as the reverse complement.
GGACAGCCGCCTGGTCACCTCCTGCGCCTTCTCCTGGTCGTCCCACAGGCCCGGATCGGCTGACCGCTCGCGCAGGCTCTCGGCCTCGTTGCGCATCGCGCCCGGGTCCAGTACCGCCTCCACGCTCGCGAGCGTCGCAACCAGCTCAGCCAGGTCGCTCGTGGGGTCGGTTGCCATGAATAGAGCGTACGCGACCGGCGGTACCAGGCCGTTTCGCCCCGCTGACTGAGTGCTCAGACAGCGCTGTCCCGGGGGACACGCCGCTCCCTGGGGACACCCCACACCCCGTGGGCCCGAATCCCCCGCAGCCATCAGCCGGGCAGGGTGGCGGTGGTCACGAGTGACCGGACCGCGCGGACCGCAACGGAGAGCGTCGCGACCGTGAAATCGTTGCTCTCCCAGATCTCGGTGAGCGTCTGGTCCGCGCGGCGCACCGCTGAGGCGTTCCTGGCAACCCACTCGGCGAGCCGCTGTTCCGGGCTGCCCGGCCCGGTGACGGCCAGCACGTCTCTCGTCAGCGCCGCCTCCGCGGCGTACAGGTCATCTCTGATGGCCGCCCTCGCCATGGTGTTCCACCGGTCCTCCCGCGGCAGCGCGGTAATGAGGTCCCGGAGCCGGGCGATCTGCAGCCGGTCGGTCAGGTCGAAGTAGACCTCGGCGGTCTCCTCGACCGACCTGCTGGTCCCGTGGGCGATATCGACGATGTCGAAGGCCGAGTAGGCGGGCACCATGGCCGCGATCCGGTCCGCAAGCTCGGCCGGCACGCCGCGGGCCAGATAGACGTCCCGGCGCTCGTCGAAGCCGGTCAGGTCGCGGCCGGCCAGCAGCTTCGGCAGCCCGGTGCCGATAGTCAGCATGCCCGCCGCGAAATGATCGATGGTGTCCTGCACGTCGAACGGCGGGCGACGGAAGGCCAGCAGCCAGCGGGCCGCCCGCTCCGTCAGTTTCCGGCCCTCCAGCATCGCCAGCACCTGGGTATCGGTGTCGACCAGGCCGTCGAGCGCCTCCACCTGCGCCCAGAAGCCCGGCATGTCGAACACGGCCCGGGCCACCAGCCAGGCGGCCGTGATATCCGGAACCGACGCGCCGCTCTCCTCGGCCAGCCGGAACGCGAAGGTGATGCCCGACCGGTCCACCATGTCGTTCGCGATGACGGTCGTGATGATCTCCCGGCGCAGCGGGTGCTCCGCCATAGCGTCGGCGTACTTCGCCCGCAGCGCGGAGGGGAAGTAGCCGGCCAGCACGCGGTGCAGGTGGGTCTGATCGGGCAGCCCCGAGGCCAGCACCTCCTCTGCTGTGGCGATCTTGGTCTGGGCCAGTAGCACGGCAAACTCCGGCAGCACCAGCCCGCCGCGGGCGGTGCGCCGCTCGGCGATCTCCCGCTCCGTCGGCAGCACGTCCAGCTTCCGGCGGATCCGGCCATCCCGCTCCAGTTTGTGGATATAACGGGCGTGCACGTGGAGCATCTGCGGGGCCTGGGCGACGGCCGTGGCCAGCACGCGGACCTGCTGGTAGTTGTGCTCCAGGACGTGGCTGGCGACCTCGTCGGTCATGGCGTGCAGCAGCTCGTTCCGGCCAGCTGGGGTCAGGCCGCCGGACCGGACCTCCCGATCCAGCAGGATCTTGATGTTGACCTCGTGGTCGGAAGTGTCCACGCCGGCCGAGTTGTCGATGAAGTCGGTGCAGACCAGACCGCCGGCCAGCGCGAATTCCACCCTGGCCTGCTGGGTCAGGCCGAGGTTGCCGCCCTCGACGACCACACGCGCCCGGAGCACGGCGGCGTCGATCCGCACGCCGTCGTTGGCCCGGTCGCCGACGTCGGCGTTCGACTGGTAGGAGGCCTTGATGTAGGTGCCGATCCCGCCGTTCCACAGCAGGTCGACGGGCGCGGCCAGGATCGCCGAGATCACCGCGTCCGGTGACAGCGCGGCGTCGGCGTCGCTCAGCCCGAGCACGGCCCTCGCCTGCGGCGAGAGCGGGATGGACTTCGCCGACCGCGGCCACACACCGCCGCCGGCCGAGATCAGCCCTGCGTCGTAATCCGCCCAGGACGAGCGCGGCAGCTCGAAGATGCGGCGCCGCTCCGCGAGGCTGCTCGCCGGATCAGGCGAGGGATCGAGGAACACGTGCCGGTGGTCGAACGCCGCCACCAGGACGATGTGCGACGACAGCAGCATCCCGTTGCCGAAGACATCACCAGACATGTCACCGATGCCCGCGACGGTGAAGTCGTCGGCGTCGACGTCCACGCCGAGGGTGCGGAAGTGGTACCGGGCCGATTCCCAGGCGCCCCGCGCGGTGATGCCCATCTTCTTGTGGTCGTAGCCTTCGGAGCCGCCTGACGCGAAAGCATCACCGAGCCAGAACCCGCGCGCTTGCGCGATCTCGTTGGCTGTGTCGGAGAACGTCGCGGTGCCCTTGTCGGCCGCGACAACGAGGTACGGATCGTCGCCGTCGTGCCGCATCACCTGCGCCGGCGGGATCACCTGGCCCTCGACCAGGTTGTCGGTCACGTCGAGCATCGCGGTGATGAACATCCGGTAGCAGGCGAGCACCTCAGCCGCGTACGCCTCCCGGTCCGTCGGCTCGGGCAGTTGCTGGCAGACGAAGCCGCCCTTGGCCCCAGACGGGACGATGACCGCGTTCTTGACCTCCTGTGCCTTGGCGAGGTCGAGGATCTCGGTGCGGAAGTCCTCAGGCCGGTCCGACCAACGCAGCCCGCCGCGAGCGACCGGGGCAAACCGCAGGTGCACGCCCTCGAAACGGGGTGAGTAGACGAACATCTCGAACTGCGGCCAGGGCGCCGGCAGGCCCGGAACTTCCCGCGCGTTCATCTTCACGACCAGGGACGGAACGGGGCCGAAGGCGGTGCTGTAGTAGTTTGTGCGCAGCGTCGCGGCGATCAGGCCCAGGTAGGAGCGGAGAATGCGGTCCTCGTCCAGGCTCGCAACGCCGTCCAGAGCGCCGTTGATCTCTTCCGTGATCGCCTCGCTGCGCTCCGCCTCACCAGCCTGCTTGGCCGGGTCGAAGCGCGACTCGAACAGCCGGACGAGCAACCGGGCGATCGGCGCGTTCGATCGCAGCGCGCGGGCGATGTATTCCTGGCTGAAACTGATCTTGGCCTGCCGCAGGTACCGGGCATAGGCGCGCAGCATCACGACCTGCTGCCAGGTCAGCTGCGCGTCCAGGACCAGTGCGTTGAAATCGTCGTCCGAGATCCGGCCGCCCCACAGCGCCGCGAGCGCCCTTTCAACTTGCTCGCGGATCCGCTGGTCGGCCATCAGGTCTCGACCACCAGTGTCGGCCTCGCGCGTGGCTGTGCGGCGCAGCCCGAAGTCATAGATCCAGAACGGCTCGGCGGCGGGGAACTCGTACGGGTGCTCGTCGACCACGTCCACGCCCATGTGCTGCAGCCGGGGCAGCACGTCCGTCAGCGTGATCGGGCCGCCGGCGGAGTAGATCGTCAGTCGCCACACCCGCCCGCGGCCGTCCGCTTCGCCGTCCTCGATCGGCACGCCGCCGGTGTAGCTCTCTGACTCCCAGAGCTCGAAATCGACGTCCTGGCCGGACTCCCGCAGCCGCAGGATCCTGGCGAGGTCCGTGATCGCGGCTGAGGCAGGCACGTCGGTCTTGTAGGTGTCCGGGACTGCGCCGCCGAGCTGGGTCACCAGCTCCCGCCCGCGTTGCGCGCCCAGCGTGCGGGCCGCCTCGACGGCCAGGTCGTCATCCCAGGACCGCACCGCCGCGGCAACCTCGCGCTCGAGGCTGGCCGGGTCGGCATCGTCGGACAGCTGATGACCCTGCTCGGCTCTCAGCACCACGTGCAGCTTCGCAATAGCGGACTCGCCCACCTGCGCGCTGTAGTCGACCTGAGATGCCCTGAAGGCCCGCCGCAGGATCTCCTGGACTGCCAGCCGCGCCGGCGTGGTGTACCGGTCTCTCGGCAGGTAGACCAGGCAGGACACGTAGCGCCCGTAGACGTCGCGCTGCACGAACAGCCGGGTCTGCCGGCGCTCGCGCGCGAGGTGCACGCCGGCCGCGATAGCGGCGAGGTCGGCCGCCGGAGTCATGAACAGCTCTTCGCGCGGATAGAAGTCGAGTACCTCTGCGGCATCCTTGCCGTCGTGGCTGTCCGGGCTCAGCGCGGAGATCGCCAGCACCTCGGCGAGCTTGCGGCGCAGCACCGGGACGTCCTTGACCCGTTCCGCGGTCGCGGCGTGCGTATACAGCCCGAGGAAGCGGTATTCCCCGTCCACCGCACCCGCCGGCGACAGCCTTTTCACCGCGACGTAGTCCAGGTAGCTCGCGCGGTGCACCGTCGACCGCGAGTTCGCCTTGGTCAGTATCAGCCGGTGCTGATCCAGCGCGCGGACCTTGGCTTCGTCGGGCAGCTTCGCGAACGAGCCTCGACCCTTGCGGTCGTGTCGCAAGATGCCCAGGCCGGTGCCCGGCACCCCCCGCAACGCCACGCCGTCAGTGTCGTTGACCAGGTCGTACTCGCGGTAGCCGAGGAACGTAAAGTGGCCGGCGGTCAGCCAGCGCAGCAGGTTCGCGATCTCAGCCGGGGACTCGGTCTCCGGCGTTTCTGGTGCCAGGGCGAGCACCTCGTCGGCCAGCCACAGCGCCCTGGTGCGCATCCGCCGATAGTCCTCGACTGCGACCCGGACGTCACCGAGCACCCGCTCGAGGTCGGCGGCCAGCGCGGAGACTTCGCCGTCGGCCAGCGGGGGGATCTCGACGTGGATCCACGACTCCACCAGCACGTCGTGTGCGGACTCCGAAACCTCAGAGACCGGGCCGACGATGTCGCGCAGCTCCCCGGCCACGTCCCGCCGAACGCGCAGCTGCGGGTGGACGATCAGCCGCGCGGACAGGCCGTGGTTCGCCAGCTCCATGGTGACGGAGTCGACCAGGAACGGCATGTCATCAGTGACGATGTCAATGACGTCGGCGGGCTCGGAGAGCACGGCGGTCCCGCCGGGCCGGACCTCTACGAGCGCCCGGCCCTGCGGCCGGTGCGCTGCCAGCCGGATGTGCCGCGTGGTCACCGCGGCCAGCCGCTCCGCCCCGGCCGCCGTCAGATCGTCTTCGGCCACGTGCCGGTAGTAGGCGCGCAGGCATACCGCCAGATCGCCCGCGCCGGGCAGCGGGCCCGAACAGGACGCGGCGTCTGCGAGCAGTTCGTTCCTGGTGTCCTCGGCTACCATGGCCCATTCCTCTCATGCCGCGGCGACGCTGCCGCTTAGAGCCAGTCTCGTAGTTCCCACAGCAGCGGGTAGTACCGCAACGGCACCCGGCCATGCAGGTAGGGCGCGCCGCTCGAACCGCCGGTGCCTGATTTCGTGCCGATCTGCCGCTCCACCATCTGCAGGTGCCTGGCTCGCCACTGCGCTGCCAGCTCGTCGTGGGTGAGCAGGTCCTCGGCCAGCTCCCACACGTCGTCGAAGTGCGGCCGGTCTCTGGCCACCGTCACGAGTGCAGCCAGGATCTCTTTGTCGCTGCCCACCGCCAGGCCGCGCGAGGCCAGCAGGTCGACATAGGCGTCCCAGAGGGTCGGCTCGGCCAGCCGTGCGGCCAGCCGGGTTCGCTCGTCGTCGGTCAGCGACCGGAACCGGCGAACGAAGCCGGGATCCTTGGCGCCGGACAGGAATTCCAGCTCTCGGAACTGGACCGACTGGAACCCGCTCGCCGGGGCCAGCGCCGTCCGGAACTCGCCGAAATCCTGCGGCGTCATCGTCTCCAGCACGTCGACCTGACTGATCAGCAGCCGGTCGATGACGTGTACGCGCCGAAGCAGCTGCCGGGCCAGCCCGGTCGTTGGGTCGGACAGCGCATCCCGGATACCGGTCAGCTCGTGCAGCAGCTCCTTGAACCACAGTTCGTAAGTCTGGTGCACGACAATGAACAGCATCTCGTCGTGCACCGGAGGGTTCGACGTCAGCACCTGCTGGCCGAGCAGTTCCGCCAGCCGCAGGTAGCGGCCGTACGTCAGCAGGCCGCCTTCCTCGCCGAAGCTGCGCCCGGTCGGCCCGTTCATGTGCCGCCGCCGTCGCCGCCGCCGTCGCCGTCGCCGTCGCCGGGCGCGAAGTACCGGAGCACCTCAGGGTTCGCGAGAGCATCCGGGTCGGCCGCGGCGGCTACCGGGGTGCCCTGCAGGATCCGGCGAACCGGAACTTCGAGCTTCTTGCCGGACAGCGTCCTCGGGATGCCCGGCACCTGGTGGATCTCGTCGGGCACGTGCCGCGGGGACAGTTCCGCGCGCAGCACCGAGCGCAGCCTTCCGGCGAGTGCGTCGTCGAGGGACTGCCCCTCGGCCGGCACGATGAACAGGATCAGCCGCCCGTCCTGACCGAGCTGGCCGGTGTCGAGCACCAGGCTGTCGGCGACTTCGGGTAGCGCCTCCACCACCCGGTAGAACTCACTGGTGCCCATCCGGACACCGCCGCGGTTGAGGGTGGCGTCGGACCGACCGTAAATCACGCTGCCGCCATCGGGCCTGATCATGATCCAGTCGCCGTGCCGCCACACGCCCGGATACTGGCCGAAGTAGCTGTCGTGGTACCGCTTGCCGTCTGGGTCATTCCAGAACCCGACCGGCATGGATGGCATCGGCGCCGTCAGCACGAGTTCGCCGACCTCGCCGATGACCGGCCGGCCGGCCGGGTCGAACGCCTCGACCTTCGCGCCCAGGCACGGCCCGGAGATCACTCCGGCACGCACCGGCAGCAGCGGCGACGGCCCGACGAACCCGGTGCACAGATCGGTGCCGCCGGAGTACGAGCCGAGAATCAGGCCCGGCGACCCCGTTCGGAGCTCCTCGTACACCCACCGGAAGCCTTCCGGCGGAAGCGGAGAGCCGGTGGAGCCGATCCCCTTGAGCCGGGACAGGTCGTGCTCACGCGCCGGATGCAGGCCGGCCTTCCGGCAGGCAAGCAGGTACGGAGCGCCGACACCGAAGTAGGTGACGTCCTCCTCTGCTGCCAGCGCCCATAGCTGATCGTCGGCTGGATGCGTCGCGCTGCCGTCATACAGCACGATGGTGCCGCCGACCAGCAGCCCGCCGACGACGTAGTTCCACATCATCCAGCCGGTGGTGGTGTACCAGAAGAAGGTGTCGGAACCGGTCAGGTCCTGATGCAAGGCGAGCGCCTTGAGGTGCTCGAGAACAACGCCGCCGTGGCCGTGCATGATCGGCTTGGGCAGGCCGGTCGTGCCCGAGGAGTACAGCACCCACAGCGGATGGCTGAACGGCAGCTCGGTGAACTCGGGCTCGGCACCGCCGGCTGGACCGAAGCTGGCCCAGTCCAGGACGCTCACGCCGGGTGGCAGACCGGTCATGGCCGCCGCCGAGCCGAGATAATCCACCATGACCACGGCCTGCAGACCGTCCAGGCCGGCCGCGATCGCGGCGAGGTCGGGCCGCCTGTCGAAGCTCTTGCCGTTATACACGTAGCCGTCGACGCCGAGCAGCACCTTCGGAGTGATCTGAGCGAACCGGTCGATGACGCTGTGCGCGCCGAAGTCGGGCGAGCACGAGGTCCAGATCGCGCCCAGGCTCGTGGTGGCCAGCATCGCGATCAGCGCCTCGGGCGAGTTCGGCAGGTACGCGGCGACCCGATCCCCGACCGCGACCCCGAGTTGCCGCAGCCCGGCTTGCACCCGGCCGACCTCGGCCCGCAGCTCGCCGTAGCTGAGCGTGCCTGCCCGGCCGGTCTCGGCGCGGTAGATCACCGCGGTGCGCTCGGCTGGGGCGGCGGCCCGGAGCAGAGCGTTCCGCGCGTAGTTCAGAGTGCTGCCGTCGAACCAGGTCACGTTCGGCATCTCGCCGGCGAGCACCGGGCCGTCGCCACGGCTGCCCAGCACACCGAAGAAGTCCCAGATCGAGGTCCAGAACTCGGCGGGCGCGTCCACCGACCACTGCCACAGGTCGCGATAGGAAGCCAGTTCGCCGGGGGCGGCGCCGCCGATGACCGGGCCGCCGTGACCTGCCAGCCAGCGGGCGTACCTGGTGACCTCGGCGCTCTCGGCTGACTGCGCGGTCGGCGTCCAGAGCATGTCGCCGTAGTCGCGCCCAGCTGCCGGCGTCTGGCCGTCGCCGTCGCCCACGCCTGGGCCCCCCAAACTTCTGCAGATCGGTCGTCGTTGACCGGACTGTTTATTCCAGTATGCGACACCCGCCGCGTGGGTCCCAGCCGAACCGGGGCAACCGAATAGGCCGCCGCGCGCATTGACGGTGTGTGACGATGCGACTCATGCGGGACGGCCGCCGGTGAACCCGCGCCGGGACGAGGAGTTCACCCACTACGTCTCGGCACACCTGGCCAGCTTCCGGCGGCTGGCCTACCTGCTCTGCCAGGACTGGCACCGCGCCGACGACCTCGTCCAGGCAGCGATCACCAGGCTGTACGTCCAGTGGGGCCGAGCCAGCGCGGTCGATCACACCGATGCCTATGCCAAGACGATCCTGGTGCGCGAGTTTCTCCGAGAGCAGCGATCCGGCTGGGCCCGACGCGTCACTTTGGACGCAGCGACGCCCGACCGTCCGGCTTTCACACCTGATCGCGACAGTGCGCTCGACGTACGGACCGCGCTCGCCGCTCTCCCAGCGCGGCAGCGCGCGACGCTCGTGCTCCGGTTCTACTGCGACCTGTCTGTGGAGCAGGCCGCTGAGCTGCTCGGCTGCTCCGCCGGCACGGTGAAGAGCCAGACCGCCAAGGGCATCGCCGCGTTGCGCGCCCGGCTCGGGCCATCCTTCTGGCCGGGCTATCGCGACCCGGCAGATTCTCTCGAGGTGATCGACCATGGATGAAACCGCCGTCCGCTCGATCCTTGCCGTCGGCGCCAGGGATGACGTCGCACCGCCTTGCCGAGTTGACGTCCCGCTGGCGCGCAGCCGCGGCCGGCGTCGGCTGCGGCTGCTCCGGGTCTACCTGCCCGGAGCGGCGCCGGTGGCGGCCGGCGTGGCGGTCGCGCTCATCATCTCGCTGCCGGCCGCCCTGCGCGACAGCCCGTCGGGGGCGAGCGTCAGGCCGGGCAGGCCAGCCGCCACGGCGCCAATAGTGGCGCCACGCACCTTCAATCCGCTCGTGCCGTACGCCTCATTCGGGTGGCTGCCAGCTGGCTTCGCCACGACCGCCGCGGCCGGCGCGAGCGACCAGTCGACCCCGGCCAGCCTGACGCTCCAGGCGCTGGCACCGGTCAGCGACGGGCGGATGGTGCAGGTAACCATCGACGCCGCGGGCGCGTGCCGGATCGTGCCGACTCCCGCCGCGATCACCAGCGCGACCGCCGCCCCGGCTCGGTCGCTGTCCTGCGCCGACCCATCGCCGGCCGGGGTATCTAGGTTCGCCGAGCTAGCGAGCGCGGCCCCCGACGTGAATGGCCACCCGGCGTACTGGACTCCGCAAGGCGCGCTCGAGTGGCAGTACGCCAAGGGTGCCTGGGCCGAAGTAATGCCAATGCCCAACCCGCAGGTGTGCGTGCACTGTGCGCCGGGCAACCTGGCCGGCTGGCGCAACATCCCGGCCCCAGCCGACCGCGCTCGTGGCGGGCAGACCGGACCGGCCCGGGCCGCGTCACCACAGTCGGCCGCCAGCCAGGGGCTGCTGCTGAAGATCGCGGCCGGAATCCGCTACGGGGACACCACGCCGCTCGTATTCGGCTTCCGGCTGGCGGGCTTGCCAGCGGGGTGGCGCATCGCCGACGACTACTACTTCGTCCCGCAGGCCGGGCGGCTGGCAGCCGGCGGCATCTCGGCCGGGCCGCCCGTTGATCCGACCGCACTCGGCGTCTCGGTCGGCCCGGCAGTGTCACCCGCATCGGAGTATGCCTGCAAGGTCGTGGCTGGCCAGACGAGCCGGGTCACGGTGAACGGCGCGCCGGCCTTGCTCCGCAACCTGAACGAGCCGGACAAGCTCTGGCAGAGCCTCTGCATGAACAATGTCGACGGCGTGTCGGCGCAGGTGGACCTGGACCTGAACACCCCGGGCAGCGACGCGCCGCTCCAGGGGACCGATGAGTTCGGCGGCGTGCTGACGGTGTTCCACGGCGTGCGCCTGCTCGGCCCGGACCCAGCAGCCTGGACGACCGAGCCGCTGAGTGGCACGTAGCCCGTCGTTTGCCAAGCTCTCACCGTCGGTACCCGCAGCGTTAGCGCGCTGCCCGTACGGTGGCACATCATGGCGGTAACCCAGGCCGTTCATGACGATGTGCGCGACCGGCTGCTCCGGTGGTTCGGTGCCCGCAGCCTGAGCCGGGTGGCGGCCGTCGTGACACTGACTGTTGTCGCCGCGGGCTTGGCCTCGCTCGCGGCGTCGGAACCCGCCGGGCATGGCGCCGCGGCGGGCAGGCTGATCGCCACGATCACGAAACTGACGGTGTCGCAGCACTGGGCGCGAGGTTCTGTCGTCACGCTCGCTGCCAGCGAAGAAACCGTGGACGGTGCCCACCCGGCCGGCTGGATCCAGTTCGAGGCGGGCGACACCGGTATTGGCGATCCGGTGGCCGTCAGCCCGTCGGGACTCGCTACCACAACTGCGGCAATCCTCGGAGCGCTGCCGGAGACGACCTCGGTGACGGCGGGATTCACGCCGGCGACAAAGGCGTACCTGGCCTCGGTAGCCACGACGACAGCCGCGCAGACAGCTGGCGGAACCGGCGGCACTGGCGGGTCCATTCCTATCAACGTGACGGTGCCGCCGACCGGAGCCGTGCCACCGGTCGGTACGGTGACACCGGCCGGCACCGTGCCCCCGGCCGGCACCGTGACACCGACCGGCACCGTGACACCGAGCAGTAACCTCACCGTCACGGTGCAGCCGGGTACGGTGACGCTCCAGGGCGCCGGCCCATCAGGCGTTGCCACCGGGATGCTCCAGCCGATCACCGTCACGGACGACCGCAGTGCGGCGCCGGGCTGGTACGTGCTGGCCCAGGTGTCAGACTTCATCGGTATCGGTGGCGTCCACCCGCGGCTCATCGCGGCCACTGCGCTCGGCTGGGTCCCGAGCGGCACGGTGTCCGGCGCAGCGAGGCTGGGACCGGCGGTCGCAGCCGGCCACCCCGGCCTGGCCACCGCAGGCGCCCTGCTGGCCGCCGCGGCAATCGGATCGGGCCGCGGGACGAGCACGCTCAGCGCGGACCTGACGCTTGCGATGCCGGCGAGCGCCGCGGCCAGCCCCTACATCGGGACCCTGACGATCACCTGCGTGGAAACCGGCCCGCAGGCGGCTTCAGCCGGTCAGAGCCCGCTTCCGCAGGCAGGCTAGCGCCGGACGGGAACCTGGGTCAGCCGGTCGATCGCCGTCAGCACCTGGCCGGTGTCAGCCAGGTCGGTAAGGACTAGGTCAGCGCCAGCGTCGCGAAGCTCTGCGACGGTGGCGCGGCCCGTCGCAACCGCGATGCACCGGGCGCCGCCGAGCGCGGCCGCCTCGATGTCCCGCTCCGTATCGGCGACGTAGACGGCCGGCATGTGCTCGGCCGGCGTGCCGTACTTCTCGCTGGCCTGATGGCGGACCCGCATCAGCATGGAGCCCCGCGGATAGGCGTCCGACCCGTAACCGCCGATCTCCAGGTCGAGCGCGGTATCCAGGCCAAACGCCCGCAGCTTGCACTCGGCATTCGGCTTGATCGTCCCGGTCAGTACCGTTTGCACGACTCCCGGTAGGTTGCCGACGGCCAGCACCGCGGCGCCCGCACCCGGCAGCAGCCTGCCGTACCGAGCCAGGTCGTCCCGGCGCAGGGCGAACGTCGTCTCGAGCGCGTGGCTGTACCTGGCGAGCAGTTCGGCGTCCTCTGCCACGCGTGGCGGGACGTCGTTGAGGTACAGCGACTCGAAGAAGATCTCAGTATCGCTGCGGCCGGCCAATTGGGGCAGCGCAGCGAGAGGCCGGCCGGTCACCCGGCGGAACGCGTCGGCGAAGGCATCCCGGGCGACCTTGCCGACGTCGATCAGGGTGAGATCGATGTTCCACAAGACCAGGCGGTCGATGTCGCACCTCCGGCGAGCACTCCTCGTGATTGGAGCCTACCCGTCGGATCGGACAACTGGCGCAATTACCTCAAGATTCGCTACCGGCCTGGCGAGGCTGGGGGGAATCCAGCGCTCGCCGCGGGTTTCCGGCCGCCAGACCTGGCCGCGCTGAATCACCAGCAGTAAGACCTGGCCGCGCCGAACCACCCGCAGCTAGACCTGGCCGCGCCGAACCACCCGGCTCGATCCCCGCCGACGGCGCTCCCGTGCCGGCCGGCAGCTCGGCCCGGACCGGCGGAGGCCCGCCACCGAGCTGCGGGCGAACCGGGTCGGACTCGCTCACCGACGTCGGGCCTGGCTGACCTGGGTGACCTGGCTGAGGTCGGCTGGGCGTCGTTGCGTGCGGCTGGCGTGGCTGCGGCTCATTCGGCTGACTCGGGCCGGGCGCTCGCTGCCCGCGCTCGGCGGACGGCCCGGGGTCCGCCGTGCCCGGGGCCCCGCGCTGCGGCCCTGACTCGCCTGGCTCGGCCGCCGAGACGGCCCGCTGGTAGGCATCCCGAACCTTGGCTACCTCGTCGTCCGGATTGCGGAACCAGTTCGTCGACCAGAGCCGGTGATACCGCCAGCCAAGCCGCTGCAGGTGCTCGCCGCGCAGCCGGTCCCGGTCGCGGACACTGCCCGACTGCCAGTAGGACGCGCCGTCCGCCTCGATGGCGAGCACCATCCGAGTCGGGTCACTCGGGTGGGTGGCGGCGAAGTCCACACGGTAACCGCCGACCCCGTACTGCGGGACCACGATGATCCCGGCCGCGGCCAGTCGTTCGCGCACGTCGGCCTCGAACGGATTGAGCTCGGCGGCGCCAGAGGCGGGCTGCGCCGACCCGCCCGAACTCGCGTAGTCCAGGTAGTCGGCCAGCATCCTGGCGCCGGCCTTGGTAACCCGGTCCGGGTCGACGTCATGGCCGGAGAACGAGCTGACCAGTGTCAGCCGGTGCTTCGCCCGGGTCGCCGCCACGTTCAGCCGGCGCTCGCCGCCGTCGCGCAGCAGCGGCCCCCACTGGTACCGCATCCGGCCGTCGGGGTGCTTGCCGTAGCCGATCGACAAGATGATGGCGTCCCGCTCGTCGCCCTGGACTCGCTCAAGGTTCTTGACGAAGAACGGCTCCGGCACGTCCTCGGCAAAGAACGCCTCGACGCCCTCTCCGCCGTTCTCGCCCAGCCCGGTGAGCGCCGCACGCAGCGCGATGTCGATGCGGTCGGCGTGCTTGATGCCGAGCGCGATCACGCCGAGCGATTCGCTCGGATGCTCGCGTGCGTGTCCGAGGATGAGCTCGACCACCTTGTCGACTTCTTCGTCGACCGACGCCTCCTGGCCGACGCCGGGACCCTGCGCCACGACCACGTGCCGCAGGCAGTCATCCCTCGCCACACCGGGGAACGTGGTGAGCGCGCCGCCATAAATCTTGCTGTTGGAGAACGCGACCAGCCGTTCGTCCCGGCTGCGATAGTGCCAGGCGAGCGCTGCGGTCGGGAGCAGCGGGCGGAGGGCGTCCAGGACGGATTCAAACCCCGCGCCAAACGAGACGAGGTTCTCGTCCTCGTCGGCCGATTCCTCCTCGCTGCCTCCGACCTGACGGAAGAAGTTCGTCGGCGGCAGCTGGCGGTCGTCACCCGCCACGACGATCTGGTGCCCGCGCATGATGGCCGGGATGGCGTCGGCAGGCACGATCTGGCTTGCCTCGTCGAAGATCACCACGTCGAAAAGCCGCGCGGCCGGCAGTACCTGACTGACCATGAGCGGTGACATCGCCCAGCACGGCTTGATCGCAAACAGCACATCGCTCGCCTGGTCGAGCAGCCGGCGCAGCGGCATCTGTCCCCGCCGCAGCGCTGCCTGCTTGCGGATGACCCTGGCCTGCAGCGGGTGACGGTCGCACGCTTCCAGCAGCGCCTGCGCCCATTCCCGGCGCACCCGGGCGCGATTGGCCGTCAGGTGCTGCACGTCGTGCACACGGAAGTCATTCGCGACGGAGTCGAGCGCCTCCCCGTAGTCGGCCGCGTAGCGGGGATCGAGCACTCGCATCTGGTCGAGAATGGCCGAGTACCAGGCGTGGTCGAAGGCGTGCACAGCCAGGTCGGGCTTGGATTCGCGAAGGGCAAGCTCGTCGAGCAGCGGGCCGAGACTGAGCTCGTCGAAACGGCCGGCCAGCTCGTGCAACCGGGGCAGCTTCCACGGAGTTTCGGTGTCGGCAGCCAGGTCGGCGAGCATCTGCTGCGGGTCGGGCGGCATGGTGATCACTGCCCGAAGCCGGCCCAGCTGCGCCTCGCAGTCAGCCCACAGGGCGGTCAGGTCGCCGATCTGCGCCGGCAGCCGCGGCAGGCCTTCGTCCGCGCGAAGCTCCCGCCACCGGCTGAGCTCGGCGGCTGCCTCCGCCAGGGCAGCAGTGAGTTCTTCCTCGGTCACCTCGCGACCCCAGCCCGCCGCCTCGGCGAGCGCTCGCGCCTGCTTGCGCAGCGCGCGCCGTTCCCGCATTCCGAGTCCGCTCCCATCGGCAGTTGCCGCCGCGAGCTTGGCCACGTCAGCGGCGTAAACACCGAGACCCAGACGTCGGAAGCTCGACTCGATCCCGGCGAACAGCCGCATCATGACGACCACGTCCGGATAGGACCGGGCGGGTCGCAACCCGACCTCGGCACTCGCCCGTGCTGCCCGGTCGAGCAGCAGCGGCAGGCTGCGGCTCGACAGCCTGGCAGCAAGCTCGGACGCTTTCCGGGCATCCTCGGGGCTGCGGACCGCCGCGGTGAACCAGGGCGTGCTGTCCGGCCGGAGTGAGAACCCACCGAGGTAGGCAAACTCTCGCAGCTCGTCACGGATGCGGTCGGCACGCTCGCTGCTGATCAGCTCCGGATTCTCGAGCCGGACCCCGACCCGCGCCTCGTGCGGCACCCCCAGCAGCGCGGACTGCACGCCGAACGGCGTGAGCCCCCACGGCTGGTGTCGCTGGTGCAGCGCGGAGGCATGACGGGTCAGCCGCCAGTGCCGGTCGCCGAGCCGCCGGTGCAGGTCACCGACGTCCGGCTCGGGCACCTGCTGCGCCTCCGTCAGGGCGTCGCCCAGCTCGCGGGCGATGCGTACCCGGTCCTTGGTGCCCTCGTGGATGTCGAGTACGACCTCGCCGAGACCCGCGCCCTTGAGCCGGGATAGCACGGCATCGATGGCGGCCCGCTTTTCGGCGACAAACAGCACCTTGCGGCCACGAGCGACGAGCGCGGCGATGAGGTTGGCGATGGTCTGGCTCTTGCCAGTGCCCGGCGGACCATGGATGACCAGGCTGCGGCCCGACAGAACGGTGTCGATGGCGTGCCGTTGTGAGGAGTCGGCGTCGAGCACCGAATAGTCGGCCTCGGGGGCGTCGGGGCCACTCGGGCTCTGGTCGTCGGTACCGAGAAGTTCCTGTGCCTCCGGGTCGCCGGCGATCGCGGCGACGACGTCGCTATCGGCGAGCAACTCCTCGGCCGCCTGCAGATCCTGCACCATGGGCAGCTTGGCGTAGGTGAATGTGCCGATCACGAGCCGGTCGGTGATCTCGAACCCGGGCACCTCGGCGTCGTGTGCGATGCGCGTGAGTAGTTCACGCACCTTGTCAGCGGGAGCCGCCGCCGCCTCGGCCGTCGCGGCGCCGAACACGCTGGCCAGCTTGTGCAGCAGCACCGGGTTGACTTCGTTGTCGTCGTCGAGGGTGAGGTCGAAGTCGTCATGCCTGGCCCTCGTCGGTGCGATGGTCAGGCCGCGGAGCAGGACCGGTGCGCACGGCTCGAGGAACAGCTCGTCCCAGTAAGCCATCCCGGTGGCCAGGTACCCGACGCGGATGCCGCGCTCCTCCTGCAGTTCCCGGGCCTTGCGGTAGATGACCTGCACCCGGCGGATCGCGTCCGCGCGGGCATCAACGTCGTGGAACAGCCGAGTTAGCCGCCCTGACCCGGTGCGCAGGAACCTCTCGACCGCGGTCGCGTCGGCGGCCGCGAGGTCAAGGGTGCCAGCCCGGCGATCCTTGTAGTAGAGCAGCGTGTTACGGCCGCCGAGGTCAGTCAGCGCGTCAATCCAGCCCGACTGCGCAGCCGCGATGAGCTCGGCACGCCGCGGGTCAACATCCGAGTCCGGCCGATCATCGGACTGCCGGCCGCCGCACTCGCCGGGCTGGTTGTCGCACTCGTCGGCAGCCTCATCCGCCCCGTCGCCGGACTCCGCCCGCCATGCGCCAGTCACGTAGTCGGTCATTCGTCTCCTCCGCCACCGCGCGGCCCAGCGAGACCCCGGGACGCGTAAGTGCCCAACGTTCGGCCAACCATGCAAGTGCCAGCTATCGCCGATAGCGAACCGGCGAAAGTGTCAGCCCATGTGCGGGTATCGATGGTCGACGGGCGGAACGAAGGTCTCCTTGATCGCGCGGGCGTTGACCCACCGGATCAGGTTGAAGATGGACCCGGCCTTGTCGTTGGTGCCGCTTGCACGGGCGCCACCGAACGGCTGCTGCCCGACAACTGCTCCGGTGGGCTTGTCGTTGATGTAGAAGTTCCCGGCCGAATACCGCAGCGCGTCCGTGGCGCGGGCAATGGCCGCGCGATCGGTGGCCACGATCGCCCCGGTGAGCGCGTAGGGCGCGACATCGGCAGCCTGGGCGACGACGGCGTCGAACTCGCTGTCCGGGTACACGTGCACGCCGAGGATCGGCCCGAAATATTCCCGGCTGAAGAGCTCGTCCGTCGGGTCCGAGCACGTCAGCACCGTGGGTTGCACGAAGTAGCCGTCCGTGCCATCGGTGCGGCCGCCGGTCAGCACCGAGACGGCTGGCCGTTCCTGCGCCCTCGCGAGCACCTCGGTGTGGAGACCGAAGGTCTGCGCGTCGATCACCGCACCCATGAACAGCGACATGTCTGTTGCTACGTCCCCCATCGTCAGCGACTCGGTGGTCGCGGCGAGCTTGTCCTTCATCGCGTCCCACACGCTGCGGGCGACGTACGCGCGCGACGCCGCCGAGCACTTCTGGCCCTGGTACTCGAACGCGCCGCGGGCCAGCGCGGTGACGAGCACGTCCGGGTCGGCCGACGGATGGGCGATGACGAAGTCCTTGCCTCCGGTCTCCCCGACGAGTCGCGGGTAACCGTGATAACGGGAAATGTTCTGGCCCACCGTCCGCCACAGGTGCTGGAACGTCGCGGTCGAGCCGGTGAAGTGGATGCCTGCCAGCTCCGGGTGCGGCAGCGCGACCTCCGACACCGCCGTCCCGTGGCCGGTGACCATGTTGATCACCCCCGGAGGCAGCCCGGCGGCCTCCAGCAGCCGCATCAGGTAGTGCGCCGACAGCTGCTGCGTGTGTGACGGCTTCCAGACCACGACGTTGCCCAGCAGTGCTGGCGCGGTGGGCAGGTTCCCGGCGATCGACGTGAAGTTGAACGGCGTGATCGCCAGCACGAAACCCTCGAGCGGCCGGTACTCCATCCGGTTCCAGACACCCGGCGCACTGGCCGGTTGCTCGGCCAGCAGCCGGCGGGCGTAGTGCACGTTGAAGCGCCAGAAGTCGGCCAGCTCGCACGCGGCGTCGATCTCGGCCTGGAAGACCGACTTGGACTGGCCGAGGATCGTGGCCGCGTTGATCACCTGCCGCCACGGGCCAGCGAGCAGGTCAGCGGCCGTGAGGAAGATGGCGGCCCGGTCGTCGAAGGACAGGGCCCGCCAGCCGGGCGCTGCCGCGCGGGCAGCGTCGACCGCGGCGCTGACATCGGCTGGCGTGGCGCTGCGCAACTCGCCGAGCACGTGCCGGTGATTGTGCGGCTGCACGACCTCGATGGCCTCGCCGGCGCCGACGCGCTGCTGGCCGCCGATCGTCATGGTCAGTTCGGCGCGCTGCCCCGCCAGCGTCTTGATCTGCTGTTCGAGCACGGCCCGCTCGGGACTGCCAGGTGCATAGGCCTTAACCGGCTCATTGGCAGGAATTGGGACATTTGTAACTGCATCCAACACCGCTTGCCCTGCCTCTCCCGCGACAACGATGGCGCGACCTCCATGGTGCCACGGGGGTAGCCGCGGGTCAGTCCGCGCCGGCAGCCAGGTCCGCTAGTTCCTGCGTGGCGTACCAGGCCAGCTCGTAGCCTTCGGCGCCATCGAGGGCGAACCGTGCATCCTCGTCGCCGGCGTCGGCCGCATCGAGCGCCACCACGGCAGCCGCGACTTCCGGACTGGCAGACGGGTCGTCGACGTGGCCGGAGGCGATATCACGGAGCAGAACCCGGCCGCTGATAACGACCAGGGCCGGCTCGTCGAAGGTCCCGCTGGCGGTCACCTGATCGTCGGCCACCTCCGCTGCCAGTACCACGCGGCGCCGCGACGCCGCTGGGTCGGCAGCGAGAAGCCGGAGGGATTCACGCGCCGCGTGCGTCATCGCTACGTATTCGAGTTCCTCGACGTCTCCGCTCGCATACCACTCCCGGAGTGCGGGCGTGACGGCATAGCCGTGGACCGGCTCCGGCCGGATCTCGCCGTCGCGCAGCAGTCCGGCCACGGCCGGGAGGGTAGCTGGCAGATAGACGCGCACGTGCAGCCCCGAACCGGTCATGAATCGACATCGAGTGTGCCAGGCCGGCCGTCCTCAGGTGACCGGATCGGCCGTGCTGCTCCTCGCGGGGGCCCCGAGCACGGCAATCACCGCACCGACAGCGGCCTCCAGCGTCTCGTGCTCCCAGATCCGGACGACGCGCCAGCCCGCCGCCACGAGCGCTGCATCGGCCGTCCGGTCCCGCTCTACATTGCGTGCCAGCTTGGGCTCCCAGTACCAGGTGTTGTTGGCGGGCCGGGTGCCATGCTCGGGACAGCAGTGCCAGAAGCAGCCGTCCACGAACACCGCGACCCGCCGCGCGGTGAACGCGATGTCGGGCCGCACCCGCGCTCCGGTGAGATCGAGGCGGTAATCCTTGCGATAGCGATAGCCCTGGCCGTGCAGGGCGCGCCGGAGTGCTAGCTCGGGCTTCGTATCGCTGCGCCGGTTGGCTCGCATGTTGGCCGACCGGCCTGGATTGAGCGGGAGCGGATACTCGGCCACAGCTTGCAAGGCTAGCGGCCTGCGAGTGTCGTAGCAGCCGGCTGCGCTAGCGGTGCCGGGCGCCGAGCAGGTCGGCCACCCGTTCCGCGGTGCCGTCGGCCGCGGTGTGCAACACGCCGGTGAAGCCGAGCTCCTCCGCGGCGGCGACATTGGCCTGGATGTCGTCGATGAAGATGCACGCCTCCGGCGCCAGACTCAGAATCTGAGCGGCGTGCCGGAAGATGCCCGGCTCCGGCTTGCGCATCCCAACCTCAGCAGAGATCACCACCGCCTCGAACAAGTCGGCGAACAGCTCCCGCGGATAGCCGAAACCCCAGGAATTGGACAGCAGCCCGGTCGGCACGCCCCGCGCGCGGAGCGTACGGAACAGCTCCACCATGGCCTCGTCCAGCCGCGAGCCAGCGAACATCCGCTCCAGCAGCCCGGTGCTCGGTACTGGCCCTCCGTCCTGGAGTACCAGCTCGCGGGCCAGCGCCTCCTCGAATTCCGCGTTCGAGCACTCGCCGCGTTCGAGTGCGTGGATGGGGTTGATGTCCGCGCCATCGGTGTAGGCCTGGCGCACCCAGCGCCGCATCACCGTGGTGTAGCTGGCCCGCTCGATGCCCTCAGTGGCTAGCCAGGCGTCGACGCTCTCGAGGATGGGATTGGTCATCACGCCACCCCAGTCGGTGATGACTCCCCGCAGCGCAACCACGGCTCCGATGGTAGCCGGGCTGCTGACAGAATCACCGGCATGGACACTGTGGGAACGCACCGAGTAGCCGTTGTTACCGGCGCAAGCAGCGGGATCGGCGCCGCCTCGGCCGTCGGCCTGGCGGCCGCGGGGTACCACGTGGTGCTCACGGCCCGCCGGCGGGATCGGCTGGAGCAGGTCGCCACCAAGATCACCGCCGACGGCGGCAGCGCCGAGGTGCACGAACTGGACGTCACCGACCGGCCGGCCATCGACGCTCTCGCCGCCAGGCTCGAGCGGTG
Organism: uncultured Actinomycetota bacterium; assembly: GCA_963718765.1. Classification (GTDB taxonomy): domain Bacteria; phylum Actinomycetota; class Actinomycetes; order Streptosporangiales; family Streptosporangiaceae; genus JAJYUU01. The sequence goes on along the minus strand of CAVQZV010000004.1, from coordinate 176,575 downwards.
CGACGTGCTGTTCGCGAACGCCGGCGGCGCGATCGGTGCCGAGACCGTGGCCGACAGCTCTCCGGCCGACTGGCAGGCCATGTACGACGTCAACGTCCTCGGCGTTGTGCACGCGACCCAGGCGCTGCTGCCGATGCTCATCGCGAGCGGCGCAGGCACGATCGTGCTGATGGGCTCCACCGCCGGCCTGATCAGCTACGAGGGCGGCGGCGGTTACGTCGTCGCCAAGCACGGCACGCATGCGATCGCCGAGACCCTCCGGCTTGAGCTGTTCGACCAGCCCGTTCGCGTCATCGAGATCGCACCCGGCATGGTCAGGACCGCCGAGTTCGCGGTGAACAGGTACCGAGGTGACGCTGACAAGGCCGCCGCCGTCTACTCGGGCGTCGCCGAGCCGCTGACCGACGCCGACGTCGCCGACGCGGTGGTCTGGTCGGTGACCCGGCCACCGCACTTCAACGTGGACCTGATGGTGATCCGGCCGCGTGCACAGGCCGCGCAGTACAAGGTGCACCGAGTGCTCTAGATCAGGAGCGGGAGGCTGCGCGCTCAGCCGGTCTGCGTCACCTTGCTGAGGCCGCGAGGAGTGTCCGGGTCGATGCCGAGGCGCCGGGCGAGCGCCTCGGTGATGAGCTGCCCGGGCACGATGAGTCCGATCGGGGCGAGCCACTCCGGCAGCGGGGGCCCGGCCACCGACGCCGTGCACGCCGAGGCCAGCGACAGACCGCCGCCGATGCCGTACGCCTGCGCACCCGCGCCGGTCACCCGGCGGGCCAGGTCGACGGTGCCCGCTAGGGTCGGCCCGGAATCCGCGGCCACCACGATGGCGGGAGTGTCGCCGTCCACGACCGCGATCGGCCCGTGCAGCAGGTCCGCGTATGACAGCCCCATCGCGTTGAGATAGCACGCTTCCTTCAGCTTGATCGCCAGCTCCAGCGCGGCCGAGTAGGCCATGCCACGGCCGGAGACGACGACACCGGACACCGTCGACAAGGCGGCGACAATCGGCTCCACCTCGACGGGCCTGGCCAGCAGCTCAAAGACCGCGTCCGGCACGGCTCGCAGCTCCCCCGCATCGAGCGGCGCGCCGAGCGCGAGCCCGAGTACCGCGAGGGCGGCGAGCTGCGTCGTGAATGTCTTGGTCGCGGGTACCGCCCGCTCCTCCCCGGCCTCGGTGCACAGTGCGACCGACGCAGCCTCCGCCAGCGGCGACAATGGCCCGCCGTTCGTGATCGCGAGCGTGCGCGCGCCGCAGGTTCGTGCCCACTCCAGCGTCTCGACGATCTCCTCGGTCCGGCCGGACTGCGACAGCGCAACCGCGAGGACCCCGCGAAGGTCGACGCGCGACCGGTAGGTGGTGGCGATCGACGGCGCCGCGAGCGCGGTCAGCCGTCCCGCATGCGCCTGGATCAGGTAGCTGCCGTAGACCGCCGCGTTGTCCGACGTGCCGCGCGCGATGAACAGCACCGTCGACGTCCCTGCCGCCAGTGCGGCTACTTCCGCCCGGCGCGGTAGCAGCGCGTCAATCGTGGCTCTGAGCGCCGCCGGTTGCTGCTCGATCTCGTGCCGCATCAGCGACAAGCGCACCACGTTCCCTTCCAATGCCGGCTCCCTCCGGTCACGCGCGCCGGCGCGGAGACGAAGCCCTCCGGCAACGGGCATTATCTTATAGGAAAGTTTCCTGTTAGTTCTTTGTCTGCCGTGAACACGAGCCGGCCGCCCAGCCAGGTGGCGCGGGTGCGCAGGTCAGGGCCCAGCCATACCAGGTCGGCGACGGCGCCCGCCGCGAGCCGTCCGAGGTCGGGCCGGCCGATCAGATCCGCCGGTACCGACGTAGCGGCGGCCACCGCGGCCGGCAGCGGGACGCCGCACGCCACCGCGTTGCCGACGGCGACGTCCAGCCGGAGCGCCGAGCCGGCGATGGTGCCATCGGCGCGGAGTGGTGGCGCGCCGTCCGCGTCGGGCAGCGTGACCGGCTCACCGCCGAGGAGGTACTCCCCCGGCGGCATGCCGGCCGGTGCCGCTGCGTCTGTGACCAGCGCAATCCGGCCGGGCGCAGCCCGGAATGCCAGGCCGCAGACCGGCCCGGCGACGTGGTACAGGTCGGCGATCAGCCCGCTCGTCAGCCGCGAGTCGGTGAGGGCCTGCCCGACGACGCCAGGCTCCCGGTGCCCGAGCGGCCGCTGCGCGTTGAACAGATGGGTCACCATCCGCGCGCCCCGGTCGGCCGCAGCCGCGACCTGGTCGGCCACCGCGTCGCTGTGCCCGACGCTGACCAGCTTGCCTGCCCCGGCGAGCTGCTCGATGGCGGCGAGCGCCCCGGGGCGTTCGGGAGCGAGCGTCACCAGCCGCAGCAGTCTGCGGCCCGCATCGATCAGCTGCGCAACGGCGGCCGGAGTCGGGTCGGTGATCCACGCGGGGTTGTGCGCGCCACGCCGCGCCGGCGCGATGAACGGGCCCTCCACATGCACGCCGAGGACGCGTGCGCCGGCGGCAGGCAGGTCAGGAACGAAGTCGCGCGCAGCCCGCAGCGTCGCTGCCAGCTGGTCGAGCGGCGCCGTAATGATCGTCGGGACAAACGAGGTCGTCCCGGTGGACGGGAGGAGATCCGCCACCGCTGCCCACCGGGCCGCGTCCGCCGTCTGGAACTCCACCCCGAAATAGCCGTTGACCTGCAAGTCCACCAGGCCGGGCAGCAGGTAACCGTCGGTCAGCGTGACCTCGGCAGGGCGTCTCGGCCGCCCGGCGGAGACGCTGCTGATCACACCGTCGGTCAGCTCAACAAAACCCTGAAAGGGAACGGGGCCGTCAGGGCTAGCGGCCGTGACGACCTGCTCGGCCGCAATGATCATCGCAGCAGGCAGCTTAGCGACCGGCCGCGGGCAGTGCCCTCCGGTCCTCCGCCACTACGGCCGCGGCCGTGGTCCGGCGCAGGAAGTCGCGCATCTCGGTCGCCACCTCGTCCGGCCGCTCCATCATGGCGACATGCCCGATTCTGGGCAGGACGATCACGCGGCAGTTCGGGAACGTGCGGGCCGCTCGCCCGGCCATGCCCGGGTTGACCAGCCGGTCATGGCTGCCGTGGATGAGCAGCGTCGGCGCGGTCACCCGGGCCGCGTCTGCCCACAGCGAGCCGGGCCCTGGCCGGGTGTACTCGGTGAGCAGTGACCGGGCCGAGCCGAGCAGCGCGTCGACGGAGTAACCGAGACCGTCCCGGCGGATCATCTCGGCGATCGCCTCGGCCCGCCGTTCCGGCAGGATCGCGCTCGGGTCGACGTACAGCTCTGCGATCGAGGTCTGCGCGCGTCGCTCCGGGGGAATGGCCCGCATCTTGTTCACCAGCCACCGTCCGACGCCTGGCATGGCCACAACGGCCAGCCGCAGCGGCAGCGGCCTCGGCCGCAGGTCGGGCAGCGCCGGCGAGATGAGCGTCAGCGTCTTGACCAGGTCAGGGCGACGGGCAGCGACCCTGGTGCTGATGGCGCCGCCGAGTGAATTCCCGATCAGGTGCACCGGCCCGTAGCCTCGGCTGTCGATCAGCGCGATGACCGCGGCGACCCTCGCGTCCAGCGAGTAGTCGCCGTCGGCCGGCGGCGGCGAGAAGCCGAAGCCGGGCAGGTCGAGTGCCTGCGCCGCCAGCGCTGGTCCGGCAGTCGCGTCGCTGAGCAGACCCATCAGGTCGGTCCAGTTGAGCGCCGAGCCGCCAAGACCGTGGACGAACACGGCGCGCTCCGACCCGACCCGATCCGGGGCGCTGCGGACGAAGATGTCCCCGACGCTGCTCTGCACGATCTCGCCGGGCCACGGCAGAATCGGTGCGCGGCTGGCGGGCCCGCTCGGGGCAGTACCGGCCAGCGCCGCCAGCTCGGCGCCCGCTGCGGCGAAAGCGTGCCCGGCGACGATCTGGTCGGTCATAAACACCCACGATACCCGCGAGTAGGACCTTCGGCCCACTGCAGGAAGCCCGTTGGTAACCAGCCAGCCCACTGGTGGTTACGCTCCGCTCACCCCGTGCGTCGCGCCACGCCAGACCAGGGCACACGAGTGCACATCACTCCCAACTAGGGCGTGACTGACACTCTGGCGACCCCTCCGTCAGCTCGCCTTCCGGCGGCGCGCTGGCTTGGCGTCCTCCTGCCCTGCCTCCTCGGTGTCCGGCGCGCTCTTCGCCGAGCCGGACTTGCCCGTGCCGGTCTTCGCAGTACTGGCCTGTGCGGTGCTGGCTTTCGAGGTGCTGGCTTTCGAGGTGCTGGCCTTGGCTGGGCTCCGCTTGCTCGTGGCGGCGCTGCCCTCCGCCGAGCCATCCGCATACCCATCCGCGTCGGGCAGGGCACGGGGCCGCCCGCTCTTGGCCGCCTCGAGGCTGGCCCGCAGGGCGTCAGCCAGGCTGGACGGCTCGTCCTCGCTCGGCCCGGCTTCGACCGGCTGCAGGACTTCACGGCCCTCGACCTTCGCCGTCACGAGCTCCTGCAGCGCTTCCCGGTAGCTGTCGTGATACTCGTCCGGGTCAAAGTCGAGCGTCATCGACTCGATGAGCGACTCCGCCATCCGCAGTTCCTGAGCTCGCACCTCGATGTTGTCCGCCAGGAACGGGAAATCTGGCACCCGAACCTCGTCGGGCCATAGCAGCGTCTCCAGAACGAGCACGCCGTCCCGGGATCGCAAGATCGCCAGAGATTCCCGCTGACGCAGTGCCACCTGGGCTATGGCGATCTTGCCGGACTGCTCGAGAGCCTCGCGCAGCAGACTGTAGGCGCGCGCGCCTGCCGCCTCTGGCTCCAGGAAGTAACTGCGGTTGAACAAGATCGGATCCAGCTGCTCGGCCGGGCAGAACTGCACGACCTCGATGCTCTTCGTGGTCGGCAGCGGAAGCTCCGCCATGTCCTCCTCGGTGAGAATCACGATCTCGCCGTCGGCGAGCTCATAGCCCTTGGCAACTTCCTCGTAGGGCACTTCCTGGTCATCGATCGTGCAGAACCGACGGAACCTGATCCGGCCGCCGTCCTCCCGGTGCACCTGCCGGAACGCAATGTCCTTGGTCTCGGTGGCGGTGTAGAGCTTGACCGGGATCATGACCAGGCCGAAGGAAACTGCCCCTTTCCACATGCTGCGCATGTCACTCTCCCTACCCCGAGCGCGAATGTCATGCTCTCCTCGGGTACTGATACAACCAGGGTCGGTCCGGTATCCATCGCCGTACCAGCAGTGTTTACCGCATTCTGAGCTTCGGCTAGTGGTGGGAGTAACGATTTGGGTGGGGAGGCACCGTAATGAGCGATATGGGCCTTGAAGCACCTGATGCCGATGCGGCCGAGCAGCAACGGGATGCGGTACCCGGGGTCGAGAATGATGCCAAGGTCGCGGTGACCCAGCCACCCCTCGAGGCAAACGAGGCCGACGCGGCGGAGCAGGAGCAGGAACTGGAGGCGGACGACGACGAATACCGCTGACCAGCCCCGTCCCGCTGCCGGTCGTAGGATTGCCTCTGTGACAGTTTCGCCACAGGCCAAGCCCGGTAGCGCGCGGCTGCCCCGCTCAGCACGCCGCCTGCAGTTGCTGGGGGCTGCCCGTGACGTGTTCGTGGCGCAGGGCTATCACGCCGCCGCGATGGACGATATCGCTGAGCGGGCCGGCGTCAGCAAGCCCGTCCTGTATCAGCATTTCCCCGGCAAGCTGGAGCTGTACCTGGCGCTGCTTGATTCCAGTGCCGAGCAACTCCTCGAGACCGTGGTGGACGCGCTGTCGTCCACAACCGACAACCGGCAGCGGGTGCCGGCCACCTTCAAGGCGTTCTACGACTTCGTGGCCAGCGCTGGAGAGACCTTCCGGCTGGTCTTCGAGTCCGATCTCAGCAACGAGCCTGCCGTGCGGGTTCGGCTGGACAAGGCCATGTCCGACTGCGCCGACATGGTCAGCAGGTTCATCGCCGAAGACGCCGGGGTCAACAACGAGGAGGCCCACCTGCTCGGCATGGCCCTTGTCGGGATGGCGCAGGTGAGCGCGCGGTACTGGCTCAACACCGGCCGGGAGATCCCGAAGGACGCCGCTGAGCAGCTCATCGCGCGGCTGGCCTGGCGCGGCATCAGCGACTGGCCAAAGGCGGCGGAGCCGTCCGGGGATTGAGCCCGCCGAATCGTCCTGCTCCGAGGAGAGCCGTGGAAGTCAAGATCGGAATCCCGTCTGTGCCGCGTGAGTTGCGGGTCGAGACTTCATCGACCCAGGAGGAAGTCGAGAACGCGCTGAAGACGGCGCTCGCGGCGGAGGCGGGCGTGCTGGTGCTGAGCGACGGCAACGGGGGCAAGGTGCTCGTGCCCGCCGACAAGATCGCGTACCTGGAGTTTGGCGGTACCGAGCCGCGGCGAGTCGGCTTCAGCAGCCTCTAGCGCCCGCCGGGAACGTTCAGCTGGCCAGGCCGAGGGCAGCCATCCGGGCGGCGTGCGCGTCGGTCAGCCGGGCGAACATCCGGCCGATGTTGCCGAGCTGGTTCGGATCGCCACCGGCCACCAGGCGGGCCAGTGACTCGCGGTCGGCGGCTACACGCTGCGCCTGGCCGAGCGCCTCGCCGACGAGCCGGCGAGCCCAGAGTGCGAGCCGCCCGGCGACCCGCGGGTCGGCCTCGACGGCGGCCCGGACCCGCGCGATAACGAATTCGGCGTGCCCGGTGTCAGCGAGAACCGTCAGCACCAGGTCCCTGGTCTTCGGCTCCAGCACCTGAGCGACGGTGCGGTAGAAGTCGCCGGCGATCCCGTCGCCGACGTAGGCCTTGACCAGCCCCTCCAGCCAGTCCGACGGAGCCGTCCTGGCATGGAACTCATCCACCGGCTCGACGAACGGCTCCATGGCTTGTGTGGGGTCGGCCGACGTCTCCTCGATGCGGGCACGGAGCACCTGAAAGTGCGCGAACTCCGCCACGGCCATTTCGGCCAGCGCCGTCTTGTCAGACAGCGCGACGGCCAGCGCAGCGTCGTCGGACAGCCGGAAAAACGCGGTCAGCGAGGCATACGCGAGCAGGCCAAGCAGATCGAGTACCCCGTCGGGCTCAGCAGGCGCCCCCGCTGCATCGGCGCTGTGCACGTCGTCAGCCACACGCGAAGCGTAACAACAGGCCTCGCAGGGACCCGTGCCAGCGCGACTCGCCCACAGCGCCGCGGCCCGGTGCAGAGGTGCACCAGCGCGCGGTTGCTAGACTGGTTGGCGATCCACTGCTGGAATGTGGATGCCCCGACCGTTGTTAAGACGAACGTATGGCGTGACGATCATCGGGCACTATCCGGTGACGAGCAGCCTTTCTTCTCTCGCGCAAGCGTGGCTGTGAGCTGCGCATGGCGGGTCGGCCCGCGGGAGACGTACCTGCCGCCGACGGCGCTGGTTCTCAGCTGGCCAGCAGGTGTCGGCCACTACTGGAGGCGTGACCCCTGAGCACCTACGCACCGAGCGCGGACAGTCAAGACCTCGCGAGCGCCAAGACTTTCCGCGATTTCGGCATTGCCGAACCCATCTGCGCCGCACTGGAAGCTCGCGGCATCACCACGACTTTCCCGATCCAGGCGCTTACCCTGCCGATCGCCCTTGAGGGCCACGACCTGATCGGCCAGGCCAGGACTGGCACCGGCAAGACACTCGCGTTCGGGATCCCGATCCTGGAGCGCATCTTCGAGGTAGCGCGGCAACCCCAGGCGCCCGGGGCGCTGGTCGTGGTGCCAACGCGCGAGCTGGCCATTCAGGTCGCCGAGGACCTGCGAGCCGCCGGCACGCGGATCGGCGCCCGGATCGTCACGCTGTACGGCGGTCGCGCTTATGAGCCGCAGATCGAGGCGCTCGCGAGCGTCGATGTCGTCGTCGGCACGCCCGGCCGGCTGCTCGACCTGGCCCGGCAGGGCCACCTGAAGCTCGGCTCGGTCCGGCAGCTCGTTCTGGACGAGGCCGACAAGATGCTTGACCTCGGCTTCCTTCCGGATGTGGAGCGGATCCTCCAGCTCACCCCGCCCGTCCGCCAGACCATGCTGTTCTCGGCGACGATGCCGGGCGAGATCGTGACGCTGGCCCGGCGGCACCTCAGCCGCCCCCTGCACATCCGGGCCGAGCAGCACGACGAGCCCGCCCTCGTGCCGTCCACGCAGCAGCATGTGTTCCGCGCACACCAGCTCGACAAGATCGAGGTCCTCGCCCGCATCCTGCAAGCCGAGGGCCGCGGCCTGACGATCGTGTTCAGCCGGACCAGGAGGTCTGCAGACCAGGTCGCCAGCACGCTGTCCACCAAGGGATTTGCCGCGGCGGCGGTGCACGGAGACCTCGGCCAGAGCCAGCGCGAGCGCGCCATGCGGGCATTCCGGTCCGGCAAGGTCGACGTGCTCGTCGCCACCGATGTGGCGGCACGGGGCCTCGACGTGGATGACGTCACCCACGTGATCAACTACGAGTGCCCCGAGGACGAGAAGGCGTACCTCCACCGGATCGGCCGCACCGGTCGAGCCGGCCGCGAGGGCGTCGCGGTCACGTTCGTGGACTGGAGCGACCTGACCCGCTGGAAGTCCATCAACGAGGCGCTCCAGCTGGGCTTCGAGGACCCGGTCGAGACGTACTCGACGTCGGAGCACCTGTACTCCGCCCTGAACATTCCGGTCGGCGCGACTGGCATGCTGCCGCGCGACCAGCGAGCCCGGCTCGGCCTCGAGGCCGAGTCGCTCGAGGACATCGGCGAGACAGGCAAGACTCGGACCCGCCGTCCCTCCCCCGCCGCCCGGCGCGATGCTGGTGACCCGGAGAAGGCACGCAGCGCTGGCACCCGGAGCCGGAGCCGCACCAGAAGCGGCAAGCCGGTCGGCACCACCGCTGGTCCAGGTCACCAGGCTCAGGGCACTGCCGATGGCCGCGGAGGCGACCACCAGGCGACTCCCGCCGCGGGAGGCCAGGGCGCGGGTCGGCGGCGGTCGCGGCGGCGGGGCCCGGCACGAGGCCAGTCGACGGCCGGCCAGGCCGCCGAATAGCGCCCCGCTATCAAGGCCGAGGCCGTCGGGCTCAATTCTCAGCGAACCCTCTGTTATTAGGCTGTTATCTTTCAGCCAAATCTCGATAGGCTGCCACCCCGTGAGCACCCTCAGGTCCCTGCAATTGCCCGAGCGCGTCCGGTCCGGCTGGCTGACGACGCCCCGCGGAAGGTTCGCCATGCTCGAGGCGCAGCCGACCCGGGGTGTTGCGTACCGCCGGCCTGCCCTTCTGGTACACGGCTACACCGGCAGTAAGGAGAACTTCCTGCCGGTGCTCGAGCCGCTCGCCGCAGCGGGTCGAGTCGTCATCGCTGTCGACCTGCGTGGCCAGTATCAGAGTCCGCACGCGCCGGACAGGTCCGGGTACTCAGCCACGGCGCTGGCCGCAGACGTGCTGGCCATCGCCGCCACCGTCGCTGGCGATACGCCCGGCGTGCACCTGGTCGGGCACTCGATGGGGGGACTCCTAGCCCGCGAGGCCGTGCTAGCAGAGCGCGCGGTTTCGGAAGATCGCCGCCGCGGATTGCAGCCTCCGTCGGCCTTCCTGTCGCTCACGCTGCTCGGATCCGGTCCCGGCACGATCGCCGGTGAGCGGGCTGAGGAGCTGCGCGATCTGCTTGCCGTCCTCGACTGTGCTGACGGTGCCGTGGCGGAGGACGTGCCGGACGACGTGCCCCGGCTCGCCGAACTGGTGCGGGTCGCCTGGCACGATCAGCACGAGCCGCTCGCTCGGGCCGATGGCGTCGAGGAGCACATCATCGGGTTCCTGCGCGAGCGCACGCTGCGAACCTCCCCCGTCAGCCTGATCGTCATGGCGAGATACCTGCTCGACTGCCCGGACCGGACCGCCGAGCTCTCCGAGGTCGTCGCGGCCGGGCTTCCCGCCGCCGTTGTCTACGGCGAGAACGACGACGCCTGGCCGCCGTCCGAGCAAAGCCAGATGGCCGACCGGCTCGGTGCCGAGCGAACGTGTATCCCCGGCGCAGCGCACTCGCCGGCGATCGAGGCACCGGTCACGACCGCGACTACGCTGACCGAGTTCTGGAACGCAGCCGAGCGCCGCCAGCCGACCGTCCATACTTGCGGCCGTGCCCGGGGCGAGGCCAGCAAGCCCATCGCCCAGGCCAGCTGAGCGCCTCATCACGCCTGAGCGGCGTCAGCCGTGATCGGCTCCTCGAGGCCATCCCAGGGCCGGCGATGGACAGCGGCCGCTCGGCCCTCCGGACACAGCGACCGGTAATCGCACCAGCCGCAGCCAGGACCCGGCCGTGGCGGGAAGATCTCGTCGGTGGAACGGCCAGCTCCGGCTGCCTGCTGGTCCCGGTAGCGCTGGTCGGCGTCTGCGCACTCGGCCGCGATGGCCTCGGCTCGGCCTAGCTGCCGGTTCAGGGACTCGGGCGTGTGGTCCCAGCCGAGCACCGTGCCGGTGGGCAGATGGTGCAGTTCCACCCGGGTGCAGGGACGGCGTAGCACGCGGCCCGCGGCCAGCGCGTACAGCGCAAGCGCTAGCGAGCTCCGCGCGTCGTCGACGGTGAGCTGGTGACGGCCGGTCTTGTAATCCACGACGACAAGACCGCTCTGCCGCTGCCTGGTTTCCGTCACGGCAGCATCGCCGCTCGGCCCAAGGTCGCGGGCCCGCCGGTCGTCGAGCCGGTCGATCCGGCCCGACACCGCGATCTGCTCGGTCCGCGTCGCCACGGTTCGTTCGACGCCGGCAGGCTCGGCGGCCGGATCGAGGGTCGCGACGTAATTCTCGACCAGCGTTCGGCAGCGCCGCCGGTGTGCCGACGACTGATCATCGTCGGCGAAACCGTCGGTAAGCCAGCCCTGGTCGAGCAGGTCGCCGGCTGCGGGCACCGTGCGGTGCCTGCGGGGCAGCCGCCACCAGCCCGCCAGCGCGTTGTGCACGCTGGCGCCGAGGCTGTTGTGGGCCCACGGCGGTCCCTTCGGCGCGGCCGGCCGGTCCAGGTACGTTATCCGGTACTGTCGCGGGCAGCTTAGCCACGTCGTCAGCCGGGTCGGGGTGCACGCGTAGAGCCGTCGCGGCATGCCCTCGAAGCCGAGCTGTTCCATGAGTCCTATCGTGCCGCCCGACACCGACAGTCGCGGGCAGCCGCGCGGGCGGCGGCCACTACCCGCCCGAGTCGGCCAGCTGCGGGCCAGCCGAATACCACGAATTGAACGCCTTGTCCGCATCCGCGACGGTGAGCTCCTCGCCGTGCCCGGGGAGCAGTCTGGTCTCCAGTGGCAAGGTCAGCACGTGGGCGCCGATGGCGTCGAGCTGACGGCCCCAGTCGGAAAAGCCACCGGAATGCGGCACCGGTCCAGCCGCGGTCACCACGTCGCCGGTGAACGCAACGGCCAGATCCTCGCAGTACAGCAGCACGGAGCCACGGCTGTGGCCAGGGGCGTGCACGACCTCGAGCGCGACCCCGCCGACCTCGAACCGGCCGCCGTCCTCCATGTAGATGTCGGGGTCGGAGCTGTGGACTTCCCGCCAGGCTGCCCGGTCGAGCGCATGCACAGCGACCGGAGCCTCGTCGCTCTCCGCCACTTCCAGCGCGGCCTCGGTATGGGCGGCGTGGCCGTGGGTGCAGATCACGGCGAGGATCTCGCGCTCGCCCACGGCGGCCTGCACCGCCGCGGCATCCGCCGCCGGATCGACAACGATGACCTCGTCGTCGTCCCCGATGATCCACGTGTTCGCCCGGCCGGCCACTACCTCTATCCGAGCGTCCGTACCGCTCATGGCTGCTGTCCTCCATCGGTTCCGGTCACCGGCCTGGCGCCGCTAGCGTGCCGGATCAGCGCCTCGTAACTGCCGTCTGGCGCAGTCTCTGAGCCGATCCGGTGCCCGGTCAGCGCGCCGTGGTCGTCGCTGCCGCCCGACGGTATCAGCCGCAGCGTGCGCGCGAGCTCGCCAAGCCGCGCCCGTTCCTGCTCGTCGTGCTGCGGATGGTTGATCTCGATCCCGGTCAGGCCCGCCTGGGCCAGGTCAGCGATGACGTCCGCCGGGATCTGCCATCCGCGGCCGGCTCCGCGGGGATGCGCCAGCACCGTGACGCCGCCCGCCGCGCGCACCAGCCGGATCGCGCGGGCCGGATCGAGCGCGTACCGGGAGACGTACGCGGGCCCGCCGGGGCCGATCCACCGGGGCGTGAAAGCCTCGTCGATGCTGGCCACGACACCCGCGTCGATCATCGCCCTGGCGATGTGCGGCCGGCCTACCACGCCGCCGCCCGCTATCTCGCTGACCTGCTCCCAGGTGACCGGTACGCCGACTCCGGCCAGCTTGTCGACCATCGCGCGAGCGCGAAACAGCCTGCTCTCCCGGATCTCTGCCATCTCGCCGGCCAGCTCGTCGTGCTCGGGATCGAACAGGTACGCCAGCAGGTGAACGCTGTGGCCTTCGAGGCGGCACGACAATTCGGCACCGGGCAGCAGGATCATGCCCGGTGGCAGGGCGCTGGCGGCCTCGCGCTGGCCCGCCATGGTGTCGTGGTCGGTCAGCGCGATGACATCCAGGCCCGCCTCGGCACCGCGCCGGATGACGACAGCGGGCGGCTCGGTTCCGTCCGAGATACTGCTGTGGTTGTGCAGATCAGCACGCACATGCGAAGACTAGCGGGGCAGCTGTGGCGACCTGGCACCGTAGGGCAGGTCCAGGCGCTGTCCCGGATCCCGCGCGTCCCGCAGCTCCAGCGGCTCGATCGTGAGCAGGCCCGCCGTCTGCGGCCAGAGCACCAGCCAGAGCCAGGTGCCGCTCACCTCACCGGCGAAGGCCGCTCGTCCGTCCGTTTCCACGTTCCAGAGCGGGAACTCGTGATGGGCAAACTCCACCACCGCCGCGGGCGGACCGGTCGCGAACTGGGCGCCGGGGTCGGGCCCGTCGAGACCGGCGAACCTGGCGCCGAGCCCAACGCCCGGTTCCTCCGAGACGAGCAGCATCTCCGCGGGTCCGCCGGTCGGGTTCGGCCCCGATAGCGCGACCGCGCACGCCCGGGCACCTGTGCGGTCGTCGCCGACCGTCGCGAAGCCCGTGACCAGCCAGCCCAGCGGCAACGGCCATGGCACCCAGACCGGCACGCGCGTCCCGCGCAGCACCGCCTCGAGCCCGTCCGCAGAGGGACTGAGGCCCGACCGCAGCGGGAGCACCTCGCCGTGCTGGTCGCAGTGATAGGCGCTCGACCATACGCTCGGTTCGCGGACTGTGTAACTGCAGCGCGGACAGCTGAGTGCAGGCCTCATCTCACACAGAGTTATCCCCCGGATCGCGTCCGTCAATTGCCTACTGCCGGGTAACGGCGGCATAACTCATCACGGAAAGTTTGCGTCCGCATAGGACGCAAACTTTCCGTGATCATGAAGTACGCGGTGCCGGCGACCGATAATGACGGCGTGACCGAGGCGGATGGCCGGACCCGCATTCCTTGCGTCGGCGCGGTCATCAGGGACGACGCTGGTCGGCTGCTCATGATCTTGCGCGGTCACGATCCCGGCAAGGGGCTGTGGTCCATCCCGGGCGGCCGGGTCGAGCCGGGCGAGACACCCGAGCAGGCGGTAGTGCGCGAAGTCAGGGAGGAGACAGGCCTGGACGTGTCGTGCGGGCCGCTGCTCGGAACCGCCGAGCTGCCCGGACTAGACGGGGCGATCGTGGACATCCGGGACTATCGCGCGTTTATTGACTCGCCCAGAGGCGAAGCCGCGGCCGCTGGCGATGACGCCGCGGCCGTACGCTGGGTGACCGATGCCGAGGCCGCCGCGATGGACGAGCGCGGCGAGGTGACCAGCGGACTCCTCACGACACTGCGTGGCTGGATGTCCTGATCCGGCCGACTCCGGCCGTTCAGGCTAGCGCGGTGGCCGCGACCGAGGCAGCCCGGGCGGCTACGGCGGAGCCCCGCGCCCCAGCCATGTCCAGGTCAGGCACGAGCGCAATGGCAGACTCACGAGCCTGCTCGTCCCGCAGCACCGTGTGCTCGCGCACCTGGTCGAGGAACCAGTCCCGAAAGTGCGGCGCTGCCTCTACTACGCCGCCGCCGAGCAGATAGGCGTGCGGATCGGTGAAGTTGGCGGCGATCGTCAGCAGCCTGCCGATCGCCATGGCCTGCTGTTCGAAGATCTTCAGCGCCAGCGGATCGCCCGCCTCCCCGTAGCCGCGGACGAGCTTGGCGGCCAGCGAGACGGGCTGCGCTGCGAGAGCGTGACCGGGGAACTGGGTCAGCCAGTACGGCAGCAGGTTCTTCTCGATCCCCGTCAGGGAGGCGACGCTCTCCGCGTCCCCGGTCAGCCCGCAGTTGCAGCGGGGCAGGGGCTGGCCGGGACCGAGGAGCCCGTCCATCGGAACCCAGAGGTGGCCGAGCTCCCCTGCCATGCCGCTGGCGCCGGAGATCACCTCGCCCGACTCGACCACGCCGCCGCCGAGGCCGGTGCCCACGATCACTGACACTGACGAACGCCGAGCGCTCTCGGCGCCGAAGTGCGCGTGGTGGGCGTACAGGGCGGCAGCGTTGGCATCATTGTTGAACACCACGGGCAGCCCGACCCGGACCTGCAGGGCGGTCCGGACGTCGTAGCCGCGCCACGCCAGATTGCCGAAGTTCGTGGCGCCCCTCGAGGAGAGCACGCCATCGGCAGTAACCGGTCCCGGCGTGTCGAGCCCGATGGAGCGGACCTGGCTGCGTCCGAGCCCGGTGCGCTCGAGAATGTCGTCGAGCGCCCCCTCCAGCGCGTCAATCGCCTTCTCGGGCCCCTCGCGGACGAAACTCGGGCTTTCGGCCATCTCCTCGATCAGGAACCGGCCGGCCGAGTCGAGCACTGTCGAGTTGATCGTGGTGCCGCCGACGTCCAGCCCGACCACAACCCACCGGCCCGAATCCGTCATCATGCCCTCCCCGCCCGGTTCGCACACTAGTTTGGCAGTTTGACGGGATTGCGTCCACGGCGCCGGCGCCCAGTTTCCGGTCACTGGGCAGCTGGCGGCTCGAATCGTCGCGTCCGCCTGAGTCCAGCCGCCCGGCCGCGCGCGGCGGTGACCAGGGCAAGCTTGCGCGACGCCTCGTCGATCATCTCCCCGTCCAGCATCGCCGCGCCGCGCCGCTCCACGGTCGCGGCGTGCTCGAGAGCCTCGATGATCAGCTCGGCCCGGTCATAGTCGGCCTGTGACGGGGAGAACTCCGCGTTGACCACCTCGACCTGTCCTGGATGCAGCACCCACTTGCCGTCAAAGCCGAGCGCGGCGGCACTGGCTGCGCTCGCGCGTAGCCCGTCGAGGTCCGCAATGGCGGCGAACGGGCCGTCGATGGCCTGCAGCCCGCTCGCCCGGGCGGCGGTCAGGATCCGCAGGTGCACGTAGTGGAAGGCGTCGCCAGGGTAACCCGCCGGCGGAGCGCCCACCGTCAGTGAGCGCATGCCCAGGCTGGCCATGAAGTCGGCAGGACCGAAGATCAGAGCCTCCAGCCGGGGCGAGGCGGCCGCGATCGCCTCGACCCCGGCGAGGCCAGCCGCATCCTCGATCTGCGCCTCGATCGCGATCCGCTCCGGCTCGATCCCAGCCGCCTGCTCGAGCTGGCTCAGCAGCAGGTCCAGCCAGATGACATCCGCGGGCGCGGTGACCTTGGGCAGCACGATCGAATCCAGGCATTGCCCGGCCTGCTCGACCACCTCGATGACGTCGCGGTAAGCCCACCGGGTGCGCACGTCATTGACGCGGACCGCACGGATTCGCGCGCCCCAGCCACCGTCGCGCAGCGCGGCGGACACCCGGCCACGGGCCAGCTCCTTCTCGGCCGGCGCTACCGCGTCCTCGAGATCAAAGAAGACCTCGTCGACCGCCTGCTCGCGCGCCTTGGCGATGAAGCGCGGGTTGCTGCCGGGTACGGCGAGCGTGGTCCTTCTGGCCCGGTATGCGCGCGTCACGCCGCCTGAGCATACCGACAGCAAGGGAACGGCAACGCCTGGTACGCAGCGTCCGGCGATTTGCGGTCGGAGCCTGGAGCACACCATGAGCTCGCACCGATTACCCGGCCGTAGCATGGTGGCATGTCCAGCGATTCAGCCGCCAGCGTCGCCCTGCCGACTCCCGAGCAGGTAGCTACGGCGCTCTCGGCCGTAAACGACCCGGAGATTCACCGGCCCATTACCGATCTGGGCATGGTCAAGAGCATCGAGATCACCCCCGGCGGCGTGGTCGTGGTCGGTGTTTTCCTCACCGTGTCCGGTTGTCCCCTGCGTGACACCATTACCAGGGACGTGACCGCGGCGGTCAGCAAGCTGCCGGGCGTCACGGCGGTCCGGGTCGAGTTGGACGTCATGAGCGAGGAGCAGCGGCGCGACCTGCAGACCAAGCTGCGCGGCGGACAGCCCGAGAAGGAAATCCCGTTTGCCAAGCCAGGCTCGCTGACCAAGGTCTACGCGGTCGCCAGCGGCAAGGGCGGCGTCGGCAAGTCGTCGGTAACGGTCAACCTGGCGGTCGCGCTCGCTGAGCTCGGGCAGAAGGTGGGTCTGCTCGACGCCGACATCTACGGCCACTCGGTGCCGCGGATGCTCGGCGTGACCGATCCGCCGACCAAGGTCGAAGACATGATCATGCCGCCGACGGCGCACGGGGTGCGGGCTATCTCCAGCGGCATGCTGAAGCGGGGCAACGAGCCGCTGCCCATGCGCGGGCCGATCCTGCACCGGCTGCTGCAGCAGTTCCTGGCCGACGTGTGGTGGGGGGACCTGGACGTCCTGCTGCTCGACCTGCCGCCGGGCACCGGCGACATCGCGATCTCCACGGCGCATCTGGTGCCGGGTAGCGAGATCATCGTGGTCACCACCCCGCAGCTGGCCTCTTCTGAGGTCGCCGAACGCGCTGGCTCGCTCGCGGCGCAGCTCCGCCAGCGCGTCGTGGGCGTGATCGAGAACATGTCCTATCTGCCCTGCCCGCACTGTGGCGAGCGGGTCGAGGTATTCGGCTCGGGTGGCGGCGCTGCGGTCGCGGAGACGCTGACCAGGCTGACTGGCGCGCCGGTGCCGCTCCTCGGTGAGGTGCCGATCGATACCAGGCTGCGCGAGGCGGGGGATGCCGGCTTGCCGCTCGTGCTGTCCGACCCAGACGCGCCGGCGGCCCAGCAGCTCCGCAAGATCGCCGAGGACCTGGCAGGCCGCAACCGCAGCCTGGCCGGGCGGCAGCTCGGGCTTACGCCGGTCTGACGAGGCCAGCAGCAGTCAGGTCGCTTCGGTGTCGTAGGGCGGCCGGTCGCCCGGGGCGAGCATGGCCGCCGGGACTGCCCGGCCTGAGGCAGCCGCACCGTTGCCCGACTCCCGAATGTCAGCGATGGCGTTGCGGATGACCCCGTCGCCCGTAATCTCCTCGATCAGGTGCTTGCGGACGAAGCGCTTAGGGTTCAGATCGGCAATGTCCAGCTGGCTGAATTCGGGACCAAGGTTCTCCTGGAGCTCGGACTTGGCCCCGTCCAGCACCTTGCGCAGCTCGCGAAGAGCGCGCCCGGCCTGCACGGCCATAGCCGGCAGCCGGTCGGGCCCGAACACGATCAGCGCGATCACGGCCAGCAGCAGCAGCTTGGTGAAGTTCAGGTCCAGGAACACCGACAGACTCCGCGAGGTCAATGACGGCCGTACTGGCCCGTGCCCTGCCAGCGTAGCCCGTGACCTGCCGTGATCAGAATCTCGGGCGGTCAACGATCAGCGCTGTTTCACTCGCGGGATGCTCGCGCGATGGTCGCGCGATGCCTGCGGGTCAGGACCGAGCCGACCCCAGGACGAGGGATGCGCGAAGAGCCGTCCCCTGCCGGACAAATGCGATCTTGACCCGAGAACCGGGTGGCAATGATCTGATCGCGTCCACGAGCGAGTACGCGCTGGTCACAGGCTGATCACCCAGTCTGATGATGACGTCGCCTGGCCTTAGCCCGGCCTTGCCAGCCGGACCGCGAGCGTCGACCGGCGGCTGGCCACGCGGCCCGGTCGTCGCGATCTGAGCACCTGTACCCGCATAGGCCTGGTTCAGGTTGGCGCCCAGCACCGAGTGGGTGGCGGAACCGGTGCGGATGAGCTGCACGATGACCCGGCGAGCCTGGTTCACGGGAATGGCGAAGCCTAGGCCGATGCTGCCGCCCTGGGAGCCGGTCAGCGGGTCGCCTCCCAGGGTGTCGAGCGCCGCATCCACGCCGATCACCTGACCCCGCGCGTTGACCAGCGGTCCCCCTGAGCTGCCCGGATTGATCGGGGCATCGGTCTGGATGGCGTCGAAGTACACCTCAGGCGCCGTGCCGTTGCCCGCTCCTGGCTGGATAGGGCGGTCCAGCGCGCTGATGATGCCGCTCGTGACCGTGTCAGCCAGGCCGAGCGGTGAACCGATAGCGATCACCGGGTCGCCGACCGCGACATTGTCGGAGTTCCCGAGCGGCAGGGCCGGCAGGCCGGCTACGCCGGCCGCCCTGATCACGGCGATGTCCGAGTACGGATCGCGCCCCACCAACTGGCCAGCGACCGAGCTGCCGTTGCCGAGGTAGATCTGCAGCGACGCGCCCGTAGCCTCCCCGTCGAGCGTGACGACGTGGTTATTGGTGACGATGTATCCGCCGCTGATGACGAAGCCGGAGCCGGTAGCCGCACCGTCATCCACCTTGATCATGACGACACTCGGGGTATCCCTGGCGGCGACGGCGGCGACGGAAGTGGGCGTGCGGCTCGCCGCGGCAGGCGGCAGCGGGCCCAGGTCGAAGCCGGGATCGAGCTGATGTTGCATGCTGTGCACTGCGACCAGGCCGCCCACGACACCGCCCAGCGCGGTGCAGCCGACAGCGAGGCCGCAAGCCGCGGCCGCGAGGCGCCAGTGGCGCCGCAGGCGCCTGGGACGACGCGCTGTCGGGCTAACCCCCACCGCGGTGTAGCCAGTGCCCGGAATCATCTGCCCCCCGAGACGGCTCAAGCCAGGCTGTGGCCGCCGTCGGAAGCATCGTGCCCACCCCCGGGGACGGCTAGCCATGCCGGCCCGGCTACGCGCAGGCAGCACATGCGGCAGCTGCCCCGCTAGGACCCGCTATGAACCGGATGCGCTGAAACTGACCCAGGCCGGGTGCTCAGGCTCGTCGGGCTCGCGTCCGGCCGGTCAGCAACAGGACTGCCACCGCGCGGCGGGGAGAAGACCATGACATCGACCGAAGGCGTCACCGGTAGCGTCGGAGCCTGCGGCTGCGATTCCCCGCCCGCGATGACCGCGGCGGTGCCGAGGCCTGCCAGGAAAATTGCCAGCGAGCCCGCCACGAAGTACCGTCCCGCACGCTGCTCCGGACTGCCTGGACCACGGCCCGGCAGTCCGCCGGTCGGCCGGTCCGGACCCGGGCCAGTCGAAGACTGATCCGCGTCCTCCCGCTCCTGGAGGCTGACCAGGGCAGACAGCCCGATGAGCCGTCCGGTCAGCGCCGCGCCCACCCCGGAGGCGTCCTTTCCGAGCGCGCTGGTCCGCCGCTTCAGCGTGCGCAGGGCCGCGACCTCGTCACGGCACGAGTCGCAGCCGGACAAGTGCACGAGCACTCTCTCGCGCTCGCTGCCGTCGAGCTCCCCGTCGATCAGCGCGGACAGGCCCTGGCCGAGATGGGTCACGGCTTGCCTCCTTGCGGCACTGCCAGGTCGATCTTGAGCCGAGGCTGTGGCACCGGACGGGGAAGCCGGTGCGGCAGGCGATGCTCGAGCGCCTGCCGTAGCTGGGCCCGGCCGCGGTGGATCCGGCTGCGTACCGTTCCGAGCTTGACACCCAGACTGTCAGCGATCTCTTCGTACGAAAGGCCCTCAATGTCGCAGAGGATCACCGCCGCGCGGTATTCCGGCGCGAGCGCCATCAGCGCGGCGTGGATGTCACTGTCGAGGTGGCGGTCATCGAACACCTCGGCAGGCGTGGGCTCGGAGCCGCCGAGGCGCGCCTCGGTCTCGTCCGCCAGGCCCTCGAAACGAATCCGCTGGCGGCGGCGTGCCATGTCGAGGAACAGGTTCGTGGTGATGCGGTGCAGCCAGCCCTCGAACGTGCCGGGGACGTAGTTGTCGAGCGACCGGAACACCCGGACGAATACCTCCTGGGTGAGGTCCTCGGCGTCATGGCTGTTGCCGGTAAGCCGGTAGGCGAGCCGGTAGACGCGGGCAGAGTGATCACGAACTACTGCTTCCCAGCTCGGCGGAGCCCACTGCGCCGCTTCGATGGCAGTGGAGTCCATAGCTAGCGCCGCCGGTCCTGCATCGTCCACCGCGTCCCCCTGCAACGCCGTCACCAACATGCCGCCCGTACCACCGTCAACTTCTGGCAGATCAGCCTTGTTCCACGCCCCGCTGTCTCCGCGAACCGGCCATTCTGCCATCACCACTATCGCACTTATAACGGACGAGTTATCCGGCCGGTTCCCCGATGACGGCCCTGGCCGCTAGGCTGCGGCCCTGGAAGGGATGTAGGACCTCTTCGGGGGAGGCAGCCATTTCGATCAGCACGGGCACGCGCGGCTACGTCGACGACTTCCTGCCGGAGGACGAGGCGCTGATCGGCGCCCGGCGAAATGCAGCCGAAGTGGGCGGTGCGGCCCCGGTGAGCCCGCTTACTGGTGCCACGATCCGCTTCGTCGCTGCCGCCGTCGGCGGCCGCGCCATCGTCGAGATCGGCACGGGGTGCGGCACGTCGGGTATCTGGCTACTGCGCGGTATGCGCCCTGGCTCCGTACTGACCACCGTGGATGTCGAGCCGGAGCACCAGCGGCTCGCCCGTGCCGCCTACCTGGAAGCCGGGTTCCCGGCCAGCAGGTACCGGCTGATCGGCGGTCTCGCGCTGGAAGTCCTGCCCAGGCTGGCCGATGGTGCCTATGACATCGTCTTCTGCGACGCCGACCGGCAGGAATACGGCGATTATCTGATGGCGGCGCTTCGCCTGTTGCGGCCCGGCGGAATCATTATCTTCAACGGGGTCCTGCCGGGCGGCAGTCCGATGGAGCGGATGCCAGCCGAAGCGGAAGTCAAGGCCGCAGCTGAACTCCGTGAGCAGGTTCGCTCGGACGAGCGGCTCGTTCCGCTTCTGCTGCCGGTTGGCAACGGCCTGCTGGCCGCCGCGAAGCAGGTTAGCTAGGCAGGCAAAACTTGGGCAGACGACTTGCCCGGCAGCAAGGCCGCCAGATCCAGGACGGCTCAGCCGACGGCAGACTTGAGTGCCTCGCCGAGCGAGCGTGCCTCGTCCGGGGTCAACTCGACCACGAGGCGCCCGCCGCCCTCGAGCGGCACCCGCATCACGATGCCACGGCCCTCCTTGGTGACCTCCAGCGGACCGTCACCCGTCCGCGGCTTCATCGCCGCCATTCTGTACCCCTTCCCTACTCGTCAATCCTGCTCGGCAATCCAGCACCGTCCCAGGGCCGCATGAACCGCAGCCGCCAGGACCCGAGCCCGGCGGCGAAGTGCCTGGCCAACCTCCAGCCAGCCACATGCATGTCGATCAGTCCCTCTATTATCCAGTGATCGGCCTCCGTATGGTAACGATCAGGGCGGCTTTGCCCCCGGGGAGGGAAGGAGCCCCAGGTGACCGATTCGGTGCTGTACCAGGTCGACGGCGCAGTCGCCACGGTGACGATCAACCGGCCGGCCGCCCGCAACGCGCTCACCGCTGAGGCCAAGGTTGCTCTGCTAGCAGCGCTGCAGACGGCTAGCGCCGATGCTCAGATCCGCGCCGTCGTCCTCACCGGTGCCGGTGGTGCCTTCTGCTCCGGCCAGGACCTACGCGAGCACGCCGACCTGCTCGAAGCCGGGGCTGCGGTCGCGCTCGATACGGTGCGTACGCACTACAACCCGATCATCGAGGCCATCGCCGGGATGCCGAAGCCCGTGGTGGCTGCGCTCCCAGGCGTCGCCGCCGGAGCGGGCGCAGGGCTTGCCTTTGCCTGCGACTTCCGGATCGCCGCGCAGCGCGCGACCCTGCTGCTGGCCTTCGCCAGGGTCGGGCTCGGCGCGGACTCTGGCACCTCCTGGACCCTGCAGCGCCTCGTCGGGCCCGCCAGGGCGGCAGAGCTGCTGATGCTCGCGGAGCCGGTCGAGGCGCCGACTGCGCTCGCGCTCGGTCTGCTGACGTCGGTCGTGCCCGACGACGAACTGCAGGCCACCGCCGCCGCGTTCGCTGCGCGGCTCGCAGCCGGGCCAACCCTGGCCTACGCCGCGATCAAGGAAGGCCTGCGCTTCGCCGCCGCCCGTGGCCTCAGCGACGCCCTGGAGAAGGAGGCAGAACTGCAGACCAGGCTCGGCGACACGACCGACCATCAGGCGGCCACTCGCGCGTTCGTAGCCAGGCAGGAGCCGACCTACCAAGGTCATTAGCTCGGGTCAGCCAGCGCAGCTTCCTCGTGCGCGCCCACGATCTGCTCGACGACTTCCACCAGATCCGCAAGATCGTAGTGCTGCTGCGGACCCGATGGCGCCCGCCAGCACACCTGATCCCCGTGCCGCCACACCGTCAGGTGCCGGCTCAGCGAGAGCACCGTGATGTCTTCGGAGTCGGCGCGGACGATGCCGCCGGCCAGGCCGCGGTCGGCGAGCATGGCCTCAAGCTCGTCAGTGAGCCACTCGGGGCTATACCGGGGACGCCCGACATGACTGGGCAATGCTGCTGGCGGTATTCGCAGGGCGAACCAGACAGCCTTACCGGGCACCCGCCAGTTGCCGAGCCGCGACCGGCTCAGATGACAGCCCCACTGACCGGCTGACAGCCCAGCGACCACCTGCAGTCCCCGGCCGCTCACCGAGTCAACAGGCGCGCCCGTCATGCCCGGTGCGATGCCGGCGTTCCAGCCGCGCTCGGTGTCGAATACCTTGCAGACGAGTTCCCTCGTCCGGCCGGTGCCGCGCAGGTAGAGCCATAGTTCCGGGATGCCCGGCGCCGCCCGCTGCCGGGCAGCGCCGGTGGCGACATTCCGCTGAGCGTGCAGGGTGTTAGCCGCAAGCTCGCTTGCCATGGTGACGCCGTCGTGCAGAAGGCCGGACGGCAATGAGAGGGCAGAGGTCGCCTCGCGGAAATAGCGCCGCGCTGCCGCCGCACAGGTCGTGTCGATGGGCAGCGGGCGGGCGAAGCAGCCCCCGCCTCCGAGCCCGGCGTCGGACAGGTGCGGCGCGCGGTCGGGCAGCCTTGCCAGGGCCTCGGCAGCGACGGGGACAGCCAGCAGGCTTGCCGTCGATGCGGGCGGGACGGGGCGAGCGCTTTCGAGGCGGGGAGAGCCAGTAACCACCGGGATGCCGGGCACGCTCGCGCCGCGGTCGGCAGGCGTGGGCGGCCGCATGCTCTTCGCCCTCCCGGGTAAGGCTCAGTCGATGCTCAGATTATGGGGCTTGTGCGAAGTTTCGCAATCGGATCGCGGTAATGACACGCGAAATGGCAGTGAACTTGCAACCAATCACCGGCAGACACACGCTGCCAGGTGGTCGTTGACAACGCCGCACGCCTGCATCGTCGCGTAGGCCGTCACCGGCCCGGTGAACCGGAATCCGTGGCTGCGTAGCTCCTTGGCGAGGGCCCTGGAACTGCTGGTGTCTGACGGCACGTCGGCGAGGCTCACCGGCGCGGTGCCCGGTGCCGCGTATGTCCACACCAGCGCTGCCAATCCGCCAGGCAGCGTGAGTGCCGCCCGGGCGTTCGCCACCGCCGCCTCGATCTTTGCCCTGTTCCGCACGATTCCGGAATCGCCGAGCAATCGCTCGACGTCGTCCGGCCCGAAAGCTGCTACCGCACTGATGTCGAAGCCGCGAAAAGCTCGCCGGAAGTTCTCCCGCTTGCGCAAGATCGTCAGCCAGGACAGCCCCGACTGGAAGCCCTCCAGGCACAGCCTCTCGAACATGCCGGTGTCGTCACAGACTGGCCGGCCCCACTCCTCGTCGTGATACCGGAGGTATTCCGGGGTCGATAGGCTCCACGGGCAGCGGAGCAGGCCGTCGGGCCCGGCAGTCGGCAGACCGGAAGTCACTCGGCCGGCCCCTGGTCAGCCGGGTCCAGCACGGGCGGCCCCTGGTCGGCTTGGTGCGGCACGGCCTGCCACTCCGAATCCGCGGGCAGCTCGGCTTCGGCCAGCCGACGGCGCAATACGTCGATCTCAGCATCACGGTCGGCGATCGCCCGAGCGATCTCGCTCAGTGCTTGCTCTGTGGCAGCCGCGTCGTAACCGAGCAGCGCCGTAGGGGGCCGGTAGGCCGCGACGTCGTACCAGGTTCTGAAATCACTAACGGCAGGCTCGGGGGGCCGGTCCCGCGCGAGCTCACCGCCGCGGCCCATCGCGACCACGACGACTCCCGCCAGGATCACGATGGCGGTGATAACGATCAGCGCAGGCACACCGCAATGGTGCCATGCCCGGCCGGGTGCCGCGGTCAGGTCATATCGGAGTAGTTGCGGTCGACGGCGTCCAGGCTGTGGGCCTCGGCAATGATCTGGACAACCTCAGCGGGGTCGTCACAGATCCGGACCAGGTCGTGGTCGCCCGGTGAGATCTTCCCGCCTGGCAGCACGGTATCGGCGATCCAGGCGTGCAGGCCTTTCCAGTATTCGCTGCCGACCAGCACGATGGGAAAGCGGGTGATCTTTCCGGTCTGCACCAGGGTCACGGCCTCGAACAGCTCGTCCAGCGTGCCGAAGCCGCCGGGCAGGAATACGAATGCCTGGGAGTACTTCACGAACACCGTCTTGCGCACGAAGAAATATCGGAACTCGATGCCGATTTCGACGTACTCGTTGACGCCTTGTTCCATGGGCAGCTCGATGCCGAGCCCGACGGAGACACCACCGGCCCGCACGGCGCCCTTGTTAGCGGCCTCCATGACGCCGGGACCACCGCCGGTGATGACGGCGTAGCCGGCCTGCGCCAGACCGAAGCCGATCTGCTCGGCCAGCTCGTACTCGGGGCTTCCCGCCGCGGTGCGAGCCGAGCCGAACACCGAGACAGCCGTCCCCAGCTCAGCCAGCAGCCCGAAGCCCTCCACGAACTCGGCCTGGATCCGCAGTACGCGCCACGGATCGGTGTGCACCCAGTCAGTTGGGCCGCGCCAGTCGAGCAGTCGCTGGTCGGTAGTGGTCTTCGGCACGTGCCTGCCCCGCAGCATCGCGGGACCCTGCCGGCGGATCCGACGCCGGGGATCGCTGCTCATGGCCCCAAACGTAACGCCACCAGGCACTTGGTCAGGCCGAGACACCGTGGTCACGGAGGATGTCGTTCAGCGCGGTCTTGTCGTGCACGCTGCCCTCGTCCAGGCGCCGCAGAACCAGAACGCACGGCAGGCCGAACTCGCCACCGTCGAACCGGCGCATCCGAGTCCCGCCGACGCAGACCGACCAGGCCGGCGCTTCACCGCTGGGCAGCTCGGCACCGGTCTGCACGTCGATGACGTGGGAAGTCTTGGTCAAGATCGTGCCCGCCCCGAGCACCGCGCCGGTGCGGACTCTGGCCCCGTCGACGACCATGCAGCGAGAGCCGATGAAGGCATCGTCCTCGATCACCACCGGCACCGCGTTCGGTGGCTCCAGCACGCCGCCGATGCCGACTCCGCCGGCCAGATGAACGTTCTTGCCGATCTGGGCGCACGAGCCCACCGTGGCCCAGGTGTCCACCATGGTGCCGGAGTCGACGTAGGCGCCGATGTTCACGAATGACGGCATGAGGACCGCTCCCGGCGCGACGTAGGCACCCCACCGCACGATCGAGCCCGGCCACCGCCCGGACGCCGTCCAGCCGGGCCGTCAATGGCACCCGGTCGTGATAACGGAAGTCCCCGACCTGCGACAGCACCATCGGCAGTACGCGGAAAGCCAGCAGGATTGCCCGCTTGGCGCGCTCGTCCACCGCGACACCGCCGGTGTCCGGGTCGGGCCAGGCGACCCGGCATTGCCCGGCGTCGATCATGTCCACGGCCGCCACGACCAGGTCCTGCGCCTTGACGCTCCGAGGCGTCAGGTCAGCCCGCTGCTCCCACAGCTCATCGATCGCAGCCGGCAACGGCGAGGCAACGGTGCCGGCCGAGAGAGCGGCGTCTGTCATGCCCCGGAGCCTAGCCGTCGCATCCCGCCGCCAGGACGCAGACCGGGTCCGAGCCGGGTAACGTCATGGCGTGTCGTGGAACGCCAGTGTCCGGCGGGGCCGTGCGCGCGTGCCCAAGGGCCGGGCCGGGGTGGCCGCGGCCCTCGTCGTCATTCTGGCGGCCGGCATCGGCTACCTGATCCTCCGGCCGCGGCCTGCGCCACGAGTGACCGCCTGCGTGGCCGGCCGGGGCCTGCAGCTCACGACCGGGCAGGCGGCCATCGCGGCCACCATCGCCGGGGTGGCGAGTCGGCGGGACCTGCCAGCGAGGGCGGTCGCGATCGCGTACGCGACAGCGCTGCAGGAATCGAAACTAGCCAATCTCCACTACGGCGACCTCGACTCGGTCGGGGTCTTCCAGCAGCGCCCGTCGGAGGGCTGGGGCAGCGCCCGGCAGCTCGAGGACCCCATTTACGCCACTGGGCGGTTCTTCGATGCGTTGACGGCCGTCCCGAATTACCAGCGACTGCCCATCTACGTCGCCGCCCAGGACGTGCAGCACAGTGCCGACGGGCAGGCATACGACCAGTACGCGACCGTTGGCACGGCCCTGGCTACCGCGTTCACCGGGACCGACCCGCACGCGGTCTGGTGCAGCTACGCCGATCCCGCACTCAAGCCGAGCCTCGTCGCCGCGGGACAAGCTATGACCAGCGCGTTCGGGCTGATCGCCGGGGCCGCTCGGGGCGACGGAACGATGTCCGTTCAGGCCGGCTCGGCCGAGCAAGGCTGGGCGGTGGCAGCATGGCTGGTGTCAAACGCCGCGACCTATGGCATCACGAGCGTCCGGTACCAGGGCTTGGAGTGGCTAGGGTTCACCGGACCTGGCCGCTGGACGCCGCAGGCCGGGCAGGCAGCGCCGCCGGCTGCCACGAGCAGCGTCGAGTTCGGCTGATAACCTGCGGTTCCCGGGATCGGCTGGGCCCTGTCCCCGAGAGGTCCACGCCACGGTCAGGCCGGGAGGGCGATACTGGTGGCTAACCGCGGCACCGGCGCCAGCGGTCACCGCTGAGCGCACCGGAGTGCGGACGGAATAGGAGAACGCGGAAGTGACCTACATCATCACGCAGCCTTGCGTCGATGTGATCGACAAGGCGTGCATTGAAGAATGCCCGGTCGACTGCATCTACGAGGGCGAGCGGATGCTCTACATCCACCCCGACGAGTGCGTGGACTGCGGCGCCTGTGAGCCCGTCTGCCCGGTCGAGGCGATCTTCTACGAGGACGACGTGCCTGACCAGTGGAAGGACTACTACAAGGCGAACGTCGAGTTCTTCGCCGACCTCGGCTCACCGGGCGGCGCGTCAAAGACCGGCAAGATCAACTCGGATCACCCGCTCGTGGCTGCCCTGCCACCGCAGGAGACCGAGCACTGAGAACCGACCCTGCAGCGGTGGCCTGGCTTCCGGACTTTCCGTGGGACTCGCTGGCGGCGGCGACTGAACTAGCCCGCGCGTACCCCGACGGCATCGTCGATCTGTCCGTCGGCACCCCAGTCGATCCTGTGCCGGACGTCGTGCAGGCCGCGCTGTGCCGCGCAGGCAACTCGCCCGGGTATCCCTTGACGGCAGGCACCGCGGCGCTCCGGGAGGCTGCCGCGAGCTGGCTGCTGAGGCGCCATGGAGTCAGCGTCGATCCAGAGACGGTACTGCCCGTCATCGGCACCAAGGAGTTCATCGCCTGGCTGCCAACGCTGCTCCGGTGCGGCCAGGGCGACGTCGTGGCCTATCCCGAGCTGGCCTACCCGACCTACGACGTGGGGGCACGGCTGGCGGGTGCGACCCCCGCCGCGGCCGACGGGCTCGTCGCGCTCGGACCCCGCAGGGTCGCGCTGGCGTGGCTGAACTCGCCATCGAACCCGACCGGCAAAGTGCTGCCGCCCGAGCACCTGCGGAAGGTCATCAGCTGGGCCAGGGATCGTGGCACGGTTGTCGCCTCGGACGAGTGCTATATCGAGCTCGGGTGGGAAACCGAGCCTCTCTCGATCCTGCACCCTGACGTGTGCGAGGGCTCCTACCAGGGACTGCTGGCGGTGCACTCGCTGTCGAAGCGATCCAACATGGCGGGATACCGGGCCGGCGTTGTCACCGGCGACCCCGAACTCATCGCGCACCTGCGAGAAGTCCGCAAGCACGCGGGGATGATGGTGCCCGGCCCGGTTCAGGCGGCCATGGCAGCGGCGTTTGCCGATGACACGCACGCCGACGAGCAGCGGGACAGGTACCGGGCGCGACGGAAGGCGCTCTGGCCAGCCCTGGCTGCTGCAGGCTGGACGGTCGAGGAGTCCACGGCCGGCCTGTACCTGTGGGCCACTCACCCTCAATACGACGGCCGCGCCTCGGTCCAGCGGCTGGCGCAGGCGGGCATCCTGGTGGCTCCTGGCGACATCTACGGCCCGGCCGGGGTCCGGCACATCCGGGTCGCGCTGACAGCCACCGATGAGCGGATCGCCGCGGCTATCGGACGGCTGGCAGGGTTTGCTGCCAGCGGCTGACGCTCTCACATCAAAGGTGGGCGGCTAGGGACCGATGCGGGCATACTGGCTGCAAGCCCTAGCCGGATGCAGCGAGCCTGCCGGTTGACACGCTGGGAGGTGCCGCGTCGGATGTCCGCGTCGGAGTCCTTTGATGCTTTCTACGCCCGGACGGCGTGGAACGTCACCAGCCAGATGCATGCGCTGGCCGGCGAGGACAGTGCTGCGGATCACGCGATCCGCGAGGCCTACGCCCGGGCCTACCAGCAGTGGTATGAGATAGCCGACTATCCGGACACCGCGGGCTGGGTGCTCGCCGCCGCCAAGGAGGCCTACGAGCGCCGTCGGCCGGAGGTGGCCTCCCAGCCTCCCGAGCAAGCCCCGACCGGCCACGACTCGCTGAGCTGGCCCGGCCTGTACCGGCCGCGAGCGACAGCCGCAGCGGCCGCCGATCCAGCTGCCACTATCGGCAGTCCGCTGATCGGGATGGCCGCCGCGCCCACCGTCGGTGTGACTGCCGGGCCCGCTGCCGACCTGGCTAGCCGGCCAAGCGCGGGCGGGATCGGCCTGGTGCAGGGTCCCCCGGCCAGCGCCGTGCCAGCTCCGCCGCGACCTGGCCGGGCGGCACCGCCTGCTGCGCCTGGCTCCCCGCGGCAGCACGGACGACCGACCTCGCCGGGTCGCCGCGGCCGCCTGATCGTGCTGGCCGCAGTGATCGCCTTGATCGTGGCCGGCGGCGCGGTCTACCTGACAACGCGCGGTCACCCGACCCCGCAGCCCACCCAGCACAGCACCACGGCCAGGAACCAGCGACCCGTCATGCTCGGGGCCGGCAAGACCGGCACGCTCAGCGACATCCCGTGGCCGCTCGTCAAGGCTGGCTGGACCCTGGCCGAGGTATCTACCGGATCTGCCGGAACGAGTCAGCCGGGCACGATCACGACCTACCTGGTGGACCCCGAGGGCGGTCGATACCTGATCCAGACCTCGCCACCCGGCGCGACGCCGCAACTGCTGGCCTGGTCCGGCGACGGGGGTGACGCCCTGTACGCGCTGCCGGGCGATTCGCCAGGCAGCGCGACCTATGAGCTGCTCTCGCTGAAAACCGGCGACATCACGAGCCTGCAGCTGCCACCAAATGTCACCGCGGTGGGCTTCACCAGGCCGGACGGCCAGGCCATCGTGGCTGTCCTGCAGAACCCGAACGCGTTCAAGCTGCAGCGCTACGACCTGCAGGGCACCTGGCAGGCCACTATCGGATCGCTGCCCCGCAGCCCCAGCTCGCCGGACTGGCTGCCGGGATGCGGGACGGCGTGCGGCGCACTCAGCTCGCCCGACGGCCTGACGGACGTGTGGGGTGTCAGCGGCGACGAGATGCAGCTGGTGGGCAACGCCGGCGGGAAAGTCACCAAGCTGACCGTTCCCGGAGCCGCATCGTGCGTGCCGCTGAGCTGGTCGGGCGCCTCGACAGTCCTGGCCTACTGCGGGGTGACCGGCCAGCCATCCGCCGGCCAGCTGTGGCTCTTGCCGGCCAACGGCAGCGTACCAACCCAGCTGACGCAGACGTCCGGATCTCCGAGTGGAAACGGGGATCTGATCGGCGCATGGCAGGCCGGGAACACCACGTATGTCGCCGTCATGACCTCTCGGCAGTGCTCAGGGGCTCCCAGCGGGCCCGGCGGACTCTCCGTGGTGCCGGTAAGCGGCGAGTCGCTGCAGCAGCCGATTACCGTCAAGGACACCACCAACAACCACACCTCGATCGTCTCGGTGTCCGGCGGGAAGCTCCTCGTGCTAGCGCAGACCAGCTGCCCGGGCACCTCGTCGCTAATCCAGGTCGACCCGTCGGCCGGCGCCACGACGACGCTGCTCGCCGGCCAGGCGGGCCACGTCGGCGTGCTGGCAGCGGTTCCCTTCGGAGGCCTGGGGCCGGCGGCCACGAACGGGCAGTAACGCAGGGGCGTTACAGCCGGACCGGCCCGCCGATTCGCCAGTACTCGCCTCCCGCCCGATCCATCAGCTGCTCGTCGATCAGGTACCGGCGCAGCGCGGCGTAGTCGGGGTGCAGCGCGCGGAGCACGTCGCTGACCTGTCGCTCGGAGTACCGCACACCCGGCTCAAAGGACTGGGCTATCTCGGCCAGCAGCAGCAGCCGCTTCGCCCGCTTCGCCGGGATCGCCTCGATCGCCCCGTTCCGCAGGTAGCCGCGCAGCTGGACGTTGTCCGCTAGGGCGCCGAGCACCTCCGCCGCGCTGGCTTCCGTCATCTGCCCATTGTCGCGCCGCCGGGCTAGGCGCGGCGGCGGTACCGGCTGACCGTCAGCGTCCCGAAAATCAGGCACAGCCCGACGATCCACGCAGCCGACTGCAGCACCGGCGTGGCGACCGGACCGCCCAGCAGCAGCCCGCGCATCGCCGTGGCGAAGACCGAGATCGGGTTGATCCTGGCGAATGCCTGCAGCCAGCCGGGCATGCTGGCGGCCGGGACCAGCACCGAACTGGCAAACGTCAGCGGCAGGATGAGCAGGAAGCCTGCGGTCTGCACCGCCTCAGGGCTGCGCAAACAAACCCCGAGGAACGCCATGACCCAGCACATCGCCACGCCGAGGGCGAGGACCAGCCCGAAACCGCCGACTGCGCCGAGGACCCCGCCGTGGAACCGGAAGCCCAGCCCGACAGACACCCCGACGGTGATCAGCGACATCCATGCGGTCCTGGCGATGTCGGCGGTGACCCGGCCAGCGACCACGGCCGAGCGCGCCATCGGCAGCGACCGGAACCGGTCGATGAGCCCGCGCTGGAAGTCCGCGTTCAGCCCGATCGCGGTCTGCGTGGTGCCGAAGCCGATGCCCTGCACCAGCAGTCCCGGCAGCACGAACTGCAGATAGCCACTGGTCGAGCCGGAAATCGCGCCACCGAAGACGTACACGAACAGCAGCAGGAACATCAGCGGCTGGATGGTGATCCCGATGAGCTGCTCAGGATCGGACAGGACGTGCAGCAGGTTGCGGCGGGCCAGCACGCCGATCTGCGCGGCGATCACCGGCGTGCCCCGTCGAGCTCGGCGCGTTGCCCGGTGATAGCGAGGAACGCCTCGTCCAGGCTTGGCAGCCGGACCGCAAGGTGGCGGACCGGGATCCCGGCCTCATCCAGGCGACGGGCGGCCGCCGTCACGAGCTCATCGTCTCGCACGTGCACGGTGAGCAGATCGTCATCCGAGGCAGGCCGGCCCGCGCCAGCCGGATCGGCCAGCACAGCGCCGGCCAGATTGGCCAGCACGGCGGCTGCGGGGCCGAGATCGGCTGGGCGCAGCGGCCGGACCTCGAGCACCAGACCGCCGGCTAGGCCCTTCAGCTCACCTGGCGTCCCCTCGGCCACGGTGCGGCCATGGTCGATCACCATGACCCGGCTGGCCAGGCGGTCGGCCTCCTCCAGGTACTGAGTGGTGAGCAGCACGGTGGTGCCGTCGGCGGCCAGCTCCCGGATCATGGCCCAGAGCTGGTTCCGGCTTGCCAGGTCCAGGCCGGTGGTCGGCTCGTCGAGGAACAGCACAGCCGGGCGGCCGACCAGGCTGGCGGCGAGGTCAAGTCGCCGGCGCATGCCGCCAGAGAAATCCCTGGCCTTCGTCCCCGCCGCGTCGGACAGGTCGAACGCGGCGAGCAGCTCGCTACCGCGGGCCCTCGCCGCCTGAGGCCGCAGGCCAAGCAGCCGCCCGATCAGGTACAGGTTCTCCCTGGCTGAGATGAGGTCGTCGACGGCCGCGAACTGGCCGGTCAGGCCGATGACCTCACGCACACGCGGTGGCTGGGCCACGACGTCTCGGCCGAGCACGAAGGCGCGCCCGGCATCGGGCGCGAGCAGCGTCGCGAGGATCCGCACCAGCGTGGTCTTGCCCGCGCCGTTGGGCCCGAGCAGCCCGTAGATGGTCCCTGCCGGGACCTCCAGGTCTAGCTCGTCAAGCACGCGCTTGGCGCCGAAGCTCTTGCCTAGCCGCGCCGCGCGGATTGCTGGCTCGATCACGTCGAAGCCACCCCGTTCCGGTGCTAGGATTCTTTCGAATATCAAGATTCTTCAAAATCAAGATACATGAACAAGATATGTCGCGAGTCTGGGGGGAGTCAACCCGCGCGGCAGCGGATAGCGTGACCGGGTGAACAGCGAGCCGCCTTCCGGCCGGCGGGAGCTGATCGACCAGGCCGCCCTCGCGGCCAGGCTGCAGCAGAACGCCTACGACCGGTTCGAGGACGCGGCCTCCGAGTACTTCGGTGTGAACCGGACGGCCATGCGCTGCATGGACGTCCTCGAGCGCGCGGGACGCCTCAGCGCCGGCGAAATCGCCAGGCAGACCGGGCTGAGCAGCGGCGCGGTCACCGCCCTGCTCGACCGGCTTGAGCGGGGCGGCTGGGTGCGCCGGTTGCGTGACGCGGCCGACCGGCGCCGGATCCTGGTCGAGCTCACCGAGCAAGCGCAGCGCGGCGCAGCGGAGATCTACGGGCCGCTCGCCGAGTCGCTGTCGGAATACGAGACGTACTCCGACGCCGAGCTATGGCTGATCATCCGCTACATCCAGCGCGGCAGCGAACTGCTGCTCGAGCACGCCGCCCGGATCGAGGCAATGCCGCGCCGGCCGCAACCGTAGGCTTGCTGCCATGTTCCGGCTGTATGACACCCGGCTCCGCGCGGTTACCGAGATCCGGCCGGCCAGCTCCGGCCAGCTCCGCATGTACGCGTGCGGTCCCACGGTCTACCGGTTCGCCCACCTCGGCAACCTGCGGGCGTTCCTGCTGCCCGACCTGATCCGGCGCAATGCCGAGCGGCACGGCCTGTCCGTCATCGTGTGCCAGAACATCACCGACGTCGGCCACCTGGCTGACGACACCGAGAGCGACGCGCGCGGCGAGGACAAGGTCCTGGCCGAGGCGCGCGCCGAGGGCAAGTCAGCGCTGCAGGTTGCGCGGTTCTACGAGGATGCGTTCCGCGCCGACTGCGACGCGCTCAACTTGCTGCCGCCGGACTACTCGCCGCGCGCGTCGGAGTCGATCGAGCTGATGATCGAGATGATCCGCAGGCTCATCGCGGCCGGACACGCATACGCCACCGACGCCGGGGCGGTGTACTTCGACGCAGGCAGCTTCGCCGACTACGGCGCTATCTCCGGCAACCGGCTGGACTCGCTGCGTCCTGGCTACCGGTCCGCCGGCGAGGTGGACGAGCGCAAGCGTTTCCACGCCGACTGGGCGCTCTGGAAGGACGCGCCGCCCGAACGGGAGCTGACCTGGCCGACGCCATGGGGTACCGGGTTCCCCGGCTGGCATACCGAGTGCTCGGCGATGTCCCTGCGGTTCCTCGGCGAGGTCATCGACATCCACACGGGCGGCATCGACCTCCGGTTCCCGCACCACGAAGATGAGCGAGCGCAGTCGAACGCGCTGACCGGGCGCGACGTCGTACGGCACTGGGTGCACGTTGAACACGTGCTGTTCGAAGGCCGGAAGATGGCCAAGTCGACCGGCAATGTCGTGCAGCTGTCCGACCTGTCCGACCGTGGTCTCGATCCGCTCGCGGCCCGGCTGGCGTTCCTCGAACACCGGTACCGGCAGCAGCTGAACCTCACCTGGGACACGCTGACGGCCGCGGACGCCACGTTGGGGCGCTGGCGCGATCTGGTGGCTGACTGGGCTGACGAGGCGAGCAGGCCGATGTGCGCGGACTACTGGTCGGCGTTTACCGGTGCGCTGGACGACGACCTCGACACCCCGGCCGCGCTGCGCACGCTTCGCGAGCTGGCGCGGGATCCGCAGATCCCGGCCGGGTCCAAATTCGAGACATTCGCTGCTGCCGACCGGGTGCTCGGCCTGGATCTGGTCAGTCTCGTGGGCAGGCCGCGCGCCAAGGCCGTGCTGCCCGCCGGGGCCGAAGAGAAGCTCGCCGAGCGGGCTGTCGCCCGGGATCGCCGGGATTTTGATTCCTCGGACCGGCTCCGTGCCGAGCTGGCCGCGATGGGCGTCGTCGTTGCGGACACCGCCGACGGCCAGACCTGGACGGTGACGGCGCCCGCCTGACCAGCACGCGGCGCGAACGCGCAACGGATCGCCGTCATGGGCCCGACGCGCGCAACAGATCGCTGCTGATGCGCAGGATGGCACCAGCGCTGCGGGTGGCCGGTACTCCTAGGCTGGACCCGACTAGATCATTCGGCCGCATCGCCGCGCCCAGGATCTTTCCGCGAAGCCCAGCCGCCGAACGGGAGTGCCTGTCATGACCGAAACCACGCGACCGGCCGCGCGAGTAGCCCGGCGCAGGACCTACCTCATGTGCCCGCCCCGGCACTTCGCCGTCGAGTACGCCATTAATCCGTGGATGAACCCGGATGAGCCGGTCGATGTCGCCCTCGCCATGCGGCAGTGGCAGGACCTGCGGTCGCTGTTCGCCAGCCTCGGCCACACCGTCCGCACGGTCACGCCGGTCGCCGGGCTGCCGGACATGGTGTTCGCCGCCAACGGCGCGACCGTTATTGGCGGCCGGGTGCTGGGCGCCCGGTTCCGGTACCCGCAGCGGCAGGCGGAGGCCGAGGCATACCTCAGCTGGCTGCGCGCCAACTGGACAGGGGCTGGGGAGATCCGTGAGGCCACGGTCGTCAACGAAGGCGAGGGCGACATCGTGTTCGCCGGGCGCGCCATCCTGGCCGGTCACGGCTTCCGCACCGACGAGACGGTCGCGGCCGAGCTGGCCGACCTGTTCGGCCTGCCTGTCATCAGCCTGCGCCTGGTGGACCCGCGGTTCTACCACCTCGACACCGCGCTCGCGGTGCTGGCCGACGATGTCGCCGCGTACTACCCGGCCGCCTTCGACGACGCGGGCCGGGCGGCGCTAGCCGGGTATTTCGGCGAGCTGATCGAAGCCAAGGACGAGGACGCCGAGGTCCTCGGGCTCAATACCGTCAGCGACGGTCGCAATGTGGTGCTGCCCGTGCAGGCCAGGAGCCTGGCAGCGCAGCTCGCGGACGCGGGCTTTACCCCGATCGGGGTAGACCTCTCCGAGCTGCTGAAAGCGGGCGGTGGCCCCAAGTGCTGCACGCTGGAACTCAGGTAGGCAGGTGGCAGGCGGGTGGCAGCGGCAGCTAGGCAGGCAGGGCAGGTAGCGAGGACGAGACAGGAAGCCGGGAGGCAGGGTCATGGCAGGCACAGCCGGTCCGAGAGCGGCGCAGCTACGCGCCCAGGCGGCGGCGCATAGCGCGCACAACTACCACCCGCTGCCGGTGGTGATCACCGAGGCTCAGGGCGCGTGGGTTACCGATGTCGATGGCACCCGGTACCTGGACATGCTCGCGGCCTACTCGGCTATCAACTTCGGCCATCGCCACCCGAGGCTGGTAGCCGCCGCACAGCGGCAGCTGGAGCGCGTCACGCTGGTCAGCCGGGCGTTCGACCACGACCAGTTCGGGCCGTTCAGCGCGGAGCTGGCCGAGCTGGCGGGCATGGAGATGGTGCTGCCCATGAATACCGGCGCTGAGGCAGTCGAGACCGCGATCAAGACCGCCCGCAAATGGGGCTACCAGGTCAAGGGCGTGCCCGACGGGCAGGCCGTCATCGTCGTCTTCGACGGCAACTTCCACGGCCGGACCACGACGATCGTCAGTTTCTCTACTGACCCTGAGGCCAAGGATGACTTCGGGCCGTACACCCCTGGCTTCCGCGTCGTGCCGTACGGCGACCTGACGGCTCTGGCCGCCGCGCTGGACGAGAACGTGGTGGCCGTGCTGGTCGAGCCGATCCAGGGCGAGGCTGGCGTCCTGGTCCCGCCGGCTGGCTTCCTGGCAGGCGTGCGCGAGCTGTGCACGGCGCACGGGATCTTGTTCATCGCCGACGAGATCCAGTCCGGCCTCGGTCGCACCGGCACGACGTTCGCCTGCGAGCACGAGGACGTCGTGCCGGACATGTACATCCTGGGCAAGGCACTCGGCGGCGGGATCGTACCCATCTCGGCCGTGGTGTCCTCGGCTGAGATCCTCGGCGTCTTCCAGCCGGGCCAGCACGGATCCACCTTCGGCGGCAACCCGCTGGCCTGCGCTGTCGCGCGGGAGGTGATCGCCATGCTGACCACCGGCGAGTACCAGGAGCGGTCGGCCAAGCTCGGCGCTCATCTGCACAACCGCCTGACCTCGCTACCGGGGCGTGAAGTCAGGCAGGTCCGCGGCCGCGGGCTCTGGGCGGGCGTTGAGTTCACCAGCCGGCCCGGGCGCAAGGTCAGCGAGGCCCTAGCCCAGCGACGGGTGCTGGCCAAGGACACCCATGGCACGACGATCCGGCTCGCGCCGCCGCTGATCATCAGCGAGGACGACCTGGACTGGGGGATCGACCAGCTCGAGGCAGTGATCAGAAAGGACCGGGACTAGGTCCGGAGGCTGCCGCCGGTCGGCGGGCCGCGCTCGGGCACTATTGCTACCGGTGGTAGCATGACAGCATGGCTGCTGCCGCAAATGACGACTTCTTGGCCGAGCCCTCGCCCCCGCTCAGCGCGCTTGAGGAGGCGATGCGACACGCTCTTGAGTCCCACTCGAGTGAGCAGGTGCTCGAGCGTGTCGTAGCAGTCTTGCCGCCTGGTCGTCCCGAGCCGGACACCACTCCGAAGCCGGGCTTGCACGGCAAGGTGGAAAAAGTCAGCGTCTCCCTGCCGAGGGAACTTACTGAGGCCATCCGTGCCCGCACCGGCGCTGGCGGTTTCAGCCGCTACGTGGCCGAGGCCGTCCAGGAGCGTTTCCATCACGACCAGCTTGGCGACCTGCTCGACGAACTCGAAGCCGAGCATGGCCAGGTTCCTGAAGAGATTCGACAGCAGACGAGGCAGCTTTGGCCCGATCAATTGCCGTAGGCGGCGCGCTGATCCTGGATGCCGAGGGGTTAGTCAAGCTGGCCGATGGCAATCATTTCGCGCTCTCACTAGTCCGCGATGCTCATGATCGCAGCGGCCGGGTGATCACCGCCGCGTCAACGATCGCCGAGGTACTGCGGGGCGGTCCACGGGACGCGAAGATGCATCGAGTCCTGAACCAGGTCATCGTCGTGCCGGTCGACAAGGCGCTCGGCCGAGCCGCCGGAGAACTGCTCGGCCGGGCGGGACTGGCCGGGCACCGGTGCACGATCGACGCGCTACTCGCGGCCGTCGCGCTCGGTCAGCCCCGGCCCGTCGTCCTGATGACCAGCGACCCGGACGACATGGCACGCCTAACGGACGAGCCGGGCCGACCGCGGGCCGAGCAGATCGCTGTCATCCGGGTCTAGTCGCTAGCCGCCAGCAAACCCTGGCGGTGTGCAATCGCGGCGGCCTCGCTCCGGTTCGCGGCGCCGAGCTTGGCCAGGATGCTCGACACGTGCACGCTCACCGTCTTGGCCGAGATAAACAGTTCGGCGGCGATCGCTGCGTTGCTCGCCCCGGCCGCGACCAGACGCAGCACCTCAGACTCGCGCGGCGTCAGGCCCGCGGCGCTGGTGGAGTCCTCGGCCGGCTCACCAGGCAGCGCGATCCTGGCGCGGCGGGCTAGCTGCCTTACATCCGTCAGCAGCCGGCCAGCTCCGAGTTCGCTCGCGATCTCCGCAGCGCGCAGCAGCGGCGCCTCGGCCCCAGCCCGGTCCGCCGGGCTGGCCAGCAGGGACTCGGCCACCCGGTACATCGCCATGCCGAGCGGCAGCGGCTCGCGGAGTTCCTCCCACGCCGCTACAGCGGCCCACGACAACGTGAGGCTGTCGCTCGTCGCGCCCTCGGCGCGCGCGACCTCGGCCTGGAACGTGATTTTCTGCGCGGCCTGCACCGGCCCGACCACGTCCAGCTTGGCTGCCTGCTCTGCGGCAATCGTCAGCAGGTCCGCTGCCACTTCCGCCCCCGCGGCAGCCAGCGCTCGCGGTTGTGCCAGGGCGTCGGCGGCCACCCGCGCGATAGCTACCAGCGGCGGCCACCCGTACCGTGGACTTTCCTGCAGGTCATCACGTGTCGCCAGCAAGTCCTGGGCCGTCAGCAGCGCCTCCGCGACTCGGCCGCGCGCGGCTGCCAGCTCGATCTGCAGCTGGGCGTGCGGCAGGTGGCTCTCATGCCGGTAGGTCGTCGTGGCCAGCAGATCACCGGCACGAGCGAGCGCGTAGTCGGCGGCATCGAGATCACCACGGGCCAGTGCCACGGTGCCGGCGAGCCGCCAAACCTCACTGCGATGCGGTCCGGTCGACGGCGCGGCGATTGCCCCGGTGATGACCTCCTCGGCCTCGCTCCATCGGCCGGCCGCCACGAGTGGCTCGGCCACGTTGACGGCGAGCACAGCGCCTGACGTCCGCGACATACCAAAGCTGGCAGCCCGGGCCAGGCCGTCCCTGGCCACCTCTGCTGCCCACAGGTGCTCGCCCATGCCCTCGAGGACGTGCGACTCGTTGATCGCAGCCATCACGATCAGGCTGTAGTCGCGGGCCTCCTCCGCGGCGGCCCGGGCCTGCGCCAGTATCTCGAGCACGTCCGATCCCTGGGGCGCCAGCATCGCCAGCGTCGACAGCGCCCGCGCCTGCGTCGCGGGCTCCTTCTCATCCCGCGCGATGGCCAGCGCCTCCTCGGCTGTGGCTCTCGCCCGGTCATGCAGGTTCTGCTTGCGCAGCGCGTTCGCGAGACTCGCGAGCACCCGCGCCCGGACGCCTTCGTGTCGCCCGTCGCTCACCAGGCGCAGTGCCTCGATCAGATCGTCGCTGGACGTGTCCAGATGGCCCTGGGTGGCCAGCCGCGCGCGGCGATCGAGCAGCACAGCCGCGCGAGTCGGTTCGGCTGCTGGGTCCACCTCCTGGACGGCGGCGGTGGCGAACGCGAGCCCGCGTTCGGACTCCCCCGCGAGTTCGGCGACGGCTGCGGCTTTCTCCAGGACCTGCACGTGGTCGGCGCCGATTCGCTCGGCGGCGTCCGGCACCCGCTCCCACAGTTCCAGAACCCTGGCCAGCATGCTGAGTTGCTCCGCGTGCGCGAGCGCCCGGCCCGCTTCGACCGCCGCCTGCCACGAGCTCACCAGCGCCCCGGTTAGGTCATGCGCCGAATACCAGTGGTGCGCGAGCGAGATCGCCGCCCGGCCCTCGGGAACCAGCGTGGCATCGGCGGCGATTGCCTCCGCGTACCGAGCGTGCAGCCGTCCGTGCTCGCCAGGCAGCAGGTCGGAGTGCATGACCTCCTGGATGAGGGCGTGCCGGAACTGGTAGCCATCGCCGTCAGGCAGCAGCACGTTGGCAGCGACCGCTGGCCGCAGCGCCCGGACCAGGTCGTCTTCGGCCAGCCCGCTCACCTGGGCCAGCAGCGCGTGGCCTTGCCGGACTCCACCGGCGGAGGCCAGCCGCAGCAAGTCCCTCGTCTCGTCCGGCAGCCGGTGCACGCTGGCGAACACCATGTCACGTAGTGAGGCGGGTACCCGGGCGTCGCAGCCGAGGAGGTGCTCGACGAACAGCGGGTTACCTTCGGTGCGCGCGAAGACCGCCTCGATCTCCGCAGGCGATGGCTCCAGCCCCAGTATGGCGGCCATCTGGGCCGCGGCTTCCGGCCGGGTCAGCCGTGGCAGCTCGGTTCGCTCAACCCAGCTGATCCGGCCGAGCTCGGTCAGCAACGGACGCAGCGGATGGGTGCGCGTCAGCTCGTCTGACCGGAAAGTGACGATGATGAGGAGCCGGGCGGCCGGCAGGTTGGCGATAAGGAAGGTCAGCAGATCGCGGCTGGAAGCGTCCGCCCAGTGGGCGTCCTCGATGATCAGCGTCAGCGGCGCGTCCTCGGCGAGCCCCCGGAGCAGGCCTAGCAGCTGTTCGAACAGCCGGGCGCGCGCTTCTCCCTGGTAGGCCTCGTCCGGCAGACCGGCCGGGTCGGCGAGTTCGGGCAGCAGCCTGCCGAGCTCAGTGCCCGAGCGCCCGGCCAGCAGCGCGCGCACGCCGTCGACGCCGAGGTCACCGACGAGTTGCCGGAGCACGGCGGTAAACGGCGCGAACGGAAGGCCCGCCGCACCGAGCTCCAGGCAATTGCCGATCAGCGTCCTGCTCCGGCTAGCCACCCGCGCTGCGAACTCGGTAACGAGCCGGGTCTTGCCGACACCGGTTTCCCCGCCGAGCAGGACGGCGGCCGGCTCACCGCGACTGACGGTGGCGAGCGCCTCCTCCAGGGCAGTGAGCTGCTCGCCACGGCCGACGAGGACGGGGCTGACTCGATTGGCGACCACGCTTTCCAGCATGGCAGCACAACCGGTCGGCCCCGTCATCGTCGACGCCCCCGTGACTGAGTTGGGCGGCACAGCCCTACCGCCTGGTGCCCGCCAGGCCCCGAGCCTCGTTGCCCGGGGACGTCGGCGGCTCCGGCGCGCTGACAATGCTGCGCACGCCGTCGGGCCACATCAGCTCGACATGGCGGTAGTGACGGCCCGGTACCGGCCAGCTCCGCCGCGCCTTCCGCGACGTGCGGCCGAGACGCGCAGCCTTGGCCCGCCGGTACTCTTCCGCGGATGCGAGCCTGTCAGCGATGATTGCCTGTGCGACCGACGGGGTGACGTAGGGGTTCATGTGATCCTCCTCGCGTGCGGATCCCGCTCTGGTGCCCGCACTATCGAGGTTCGCGGTAAGGACCCTGATTCCGAATCGGCAGCAATCCCTATTTCCTGCTGCTGACCGCCTTAGGTGCAGCTCGCGCCGCCTTAGCTGCACCTAAGGCGCCTTAGCCCCGGTGTAGCGCCTCAGCCGCGACCGCGCGCTCGGTGCTCCCGGCTGCCTTTCGACCAGCGCGCAAATGCATACACCGCGCCCGCGGCCGCGCACAGCGACCCGCCGAACAGGAACCACTTCCCGGCCGCCGTATCGGTCACGATCACGCTGCCGCCGCCCGAGTTGCCAGAGAGCACGAGAGTCACCACGAACCAGCCGACCGCTGGCAGCAAACCCCCGAGGGCGGTGCGCATGCCCCGCGCGCCGAGCATGCAGGTAGCAAGGATGGCGGCATCGAACAGGATGGCCACCAGCACGCCCGGACCGCGGCTGTACTGGAAGGTGCCGATGAGACCCTGCACCATGCCGAGCAGGCACAGCGCGATGTATCCGCCAGCGGTGACGGCCGGGTGGACGTCCGGCCTCGGCGGCTCGCTGCCGGTCACGCTAGCCGATCCCGGCGAACAGGTCGGTCTCCCGGCCGCTGGCTCCGTCACCGGCCCCGCCTCCCCCCGCCAGGTCAGGACCAGCCAGCAGCGTGAAGTACTCGACGCCGAGTGCCTTACGCCCGATCAGGTCAGACAGCGCGAAGAAGGGGCTGTCCACGGCGATCTGGGTGGCGTGCGCGTGCATCGCGGCGACCTTGGCGTCGAGATAATCCATGGCGTCGATCTGCGTGCTGACCGCGTCGTCGTCGGTGCCGAACGGCAGCTCGTCCAGCGACTGGACCCGGCTGAAGTCGATCCCGCCGACCTGGCCGCCGCGGTCGTCACCGGCGAGCAGCGCCATCGCCTCGGCCAGCACCGACCTGGGGATGGCGGTGGCGTAGAACTTGCTGACCAGGCCGGCGGCCAGTTCGAAGGCTCGCCACGACACCCGGTGCGCCTGGATGTGGTCCGGATGCCCGTAGAAGCCGCGCTCGTCGTAGGTGACCAGCACCTGCGGCCGCACCTCGGTGATGATCGCGAGCAGTTCGCGCGCAGCTTCGTCGACGTCGGCTCGCCAGAAGCAGCCCGGCTCGTCGTTGGCCGGCGTCCCCATCATGCCGGAGTCGCGCCAGCGCCCGGCCCCGCCAAGGAACCGGTGGTCGGTCACGCCGAGAGCCGCGCACGCGGTCGCCAGCTCGCCGATCCGGTACTGGCCGAGTCCGCCGTCGGCGTCCCATGCCAGGTGCGCGAGCCCGGCCGGGATGACCTCGCCCATCTCCCCCAGTGTGCACGTCACGAGCGTCACCTGCGCGCCCTCCGCGGCGTATTTTGCCATGGTGGCGCCGGTCTCGATCGATTCGTCGTCCGGGTGTGCGTGGACGAACAGCACGGTTCTCGCGCCCCTGCTGGTCACCCACCGGAGCCTACCGGCAGGATCGGGAGGGTGACCGACTCGTTCCCCCGGCAGGCCGCCCGCACCAAGAACTTCACCCTCGGAGTGCCCCGCTCCTTCCACGTCTCGCCGGACGGCCAGACAGTGCTGTTCCTCCGGTCGCGGGGCGGCACCGACCCCGTCAACTGCCTGTGGGCGCTTGACGTCG
This sequence comes from uncultured Actinomycetota bacterium, assembly GCA_963718765.1. Lineage (GTDB taxonomy): Bacteria > Actinomycetota > Actinomycetes > Streptosporangiales > Streptosporangiaceae > JAJYUU01. The sequence continues at coordinate 133,815 of CAVQZV010000004.1, read as the reverse complement.
CGACGGGCCGGGAGCAGCTGATCGCCGACCCAGCGCGCCTTACCGGAACGGGCGACGTCGAGGACCCGATCGAGCAGGCACGCAGGGAGCGAGTCAGGGAGCAAGCCAGCGGCATCGTCTCGTTCGTCACCGACCGCGACTGCACCGTTGCCACGTTCACGCTGAGCGGCTCGGTGTACGCAGCGGACATCCGCCCAGAGCGCACGGGGGTGCGGGCCGTTCCCACTTCCTGGCCGGCCGCCGACCCGCGACCGGACCCGGCCGGGAGGCTCGTGGCCTACGTCAGCGCCGGCGCGCTGCGGGTGCACGACCTCGCGACCGGCGAGGACCGGGCCCTGGCGGACCCGCGAGGCGCCGACGGGATCAGCTTCGGTCTCGCCGAGTTCATCGCGGCCGAGGAGATGGGCCGGACCCGCGGCTTCTGGTGGGCGCCCGATGGCTCGGCGATCCTGGTCCAGCGCACCGACGAAAGCCCAGTTCACGTCTGGTACATCGCCGACCCTATGAGCCCGGCCACCCAGCCGCGCGCGGTCAGGTACCCGGCGGCCGGCACCGATAACGCCGTCGTTACCCTCTACGTCGCCGGCCTGGACGGCAGGCTGACCGAGGTGACCTGGGATCGAAAGGCTTTCCCTTACGTCGTCACCGCAAACTGGGAACGGGCTGGTTCGGGGCAGCCGCTCCTCGTCGTGCTCAGCCGCGACCAGACGCACATGCGCGTTCTGGAGGTGGATGTGGCCTCCGGTGCGACCAGCCTCATCCGGGCCGACACCGACCCGCACTGGGTCGACATCGTCGCGGGCGTCCCGAGGTGCACCGCTGACGGCAGGCTTGCCTGGACGGCCGACGGCGGCGGGGCGAAGCGCCTCGTGATCGGCACCGCAGCGGAGCACGCCGCCGGCCTCGCGACGCTAGTCACCCCGCAGACCCTCAACCTGGTCGAGGTGCTGGCCGTGGACGGCGACACTGTGCTGTTCACCGCCACGGCCGGCGATCCGGCGGCGGTCTCGGTCTGGACCGCCGGACCCGGCGGAGTGCAGCGGGTCAGCGCGGCCGAGGGGATGCATAGGGGAATCGTGGCCGGCGGCACGCTCGTGCTCACCAGCCGGACGCTCCGGGCGGTCGGCCCGGAAGTCAGCGTGCTGCGACCAGCGGCCGACGGCGTACTGGCGGAGGTCGCCCGGATCACCTCGCTGGCAGAACCGCCGGACCTGCCGACGCCCGAGCCGCTGTTGACCTGGTCGGCCGGGCCGAGCCGGGTCCGCACCGCGATCCTGCTGCCGTCCTGGCACGAACCGGGGTCCGGCCGGCTGCCCGTGCTGTGTGATCCCTACGGCGGCCCGCACGGCCAGCGCGTCACGACGGCGGCCTCTTCCTACCTCGCACCACAGTGGCTTGCCGACCAGGGCTTCGCCGTCGTCATCGCCGACGGTCGCGGCATGGCCGGCCGCGGGCCGGAGTCCGACCGCGCTGTTGCGGGCGACCTGGCTGGCCCGGCCCTCGCCGACCAGGTCGAGGCCTTGCACGCCGCCGCCGAGCAGTGCGGCGAGCTGGACCTGACCAAGGTGGCCATCCGAGGCTGGTCGTTCGGCGGCTACCTGGCCGCGCTCGCGGTGCTGCGGCGGCCAGATGTCTTCCACGCGGCCATCGCAGGCGCGCCGCCCACCGACTGGCGGCTGTACGACACCTGTTACACCGAGCGCTACCTCGGCCACCCGGACACCAGCCCGGACAGCTACGAGCGCAGTTCGCTGCTGGCCGACGCGCCGCGGCTGAGGCGGCCACTGCTTCTCGTGCACGGCCTGGCCGACGACAACGTGGTGGCCGCCCATACTCTCCGCCTGTCCGCGGCCCTGCTGGCGGCTGGCCGGCCGCACAGCGTGCTGCCGCTTTCGGGGGTGACGCACATGTCCGCCACGCGGGAGGACGTGGCCGAGAACCTGCTCCGGCTGCAGGTGGACTTCCTGCGCACCGCGCTGGGTATCACGCCGACGTGACCCGTCTGCTGATCGGCGGATACTCGGGCGACAAGGGCGCCAGCCGAGGAATCACCGTGCTCGAAGACGACCACGTCGTCGCGACCATCCCGGCCGACTCGCCGTCCTGGCTGACCCGGCACCCGTCGCTGCCCGTGCTTTACGCCGTGGCCGAGACCGACGAAGGGCGCGTGCGCGCCTGGCGCCTCCAGGACGGAGCGCCGGCGCAGCCGCTGGGCACCGGCGAGACGGGCGGTGCGGAGCCCGCCCACCTGACCGTCGACCCATCCGGGCGGTTCCTCATCACCGCCAACTACAGCGGCGGCAGCATCAGCGTCCACCGGCTGGGCCCGGACGGCAGCATCGGCGAGCGCACCGACCTTGTCCGGCACGACCGGCGCGGCCGCCATCCGCGTCAGGACGCCGCGCACCCCCATATGGTGCGGGCGACTGCAGACGCCTTGCTCGTCACCGACCTAGGCGGCGACGCCATCTACCGGTACCGGCTGACGAGCGAGGGCAAGCTCACTGCCGACGGCATTGCCCACACGCCCCCCGGCTCCGGTCCGCGGCACGTGCTGCCCGTCGGCGACCGCTACTACGTCACGGCCGAGCTCAGCAGCGAGGTGCTCGTCTACGATCGCGACTGGCGGCTCCTCGGCACCGTTCCGGCGAGCACGAGCCCTGGCCCTAACCAACCGTCCGAGCTCGTCAGCGACGGCCGCTACCTCTACGTCGGCAATCGCGGGCCGAATACCGTGGCCGTGTTCGACCTCGCGTCCCAGCTACCCCGTTACCTCACCGAAGTGCCCACCGGGGACTGGCCGCGGCACATCGCGCTCGACGGAGAGACCCTCTATGTGGCGAATGAGCGCTCGCACGAGGTAACGCGGATGCAGGTCGACCCCGCCACGGGCGTCCCGGCCCACCTGCGGACGATCAAGGTTCCGAGCCCCACGCTGGTCCTCCCGTAGCTCCGTGTAGCGAGTCTCACACGCCCATGGGCCCCTGCCGGCCGTCTCAGAGTGGTATCTAGTGGACTAGGGTTTCCACGCGACGCGAGCCCGACGCGAGCCGGCAGTGCGCCCGGGCCCCGGCCGATCTCAGTGACACTCCAGGGCGGAGACGTCGACGAATGACGCAAGTAACCGACGCGCCAGCTAAGACCAGGGCGCAGATAAGCCAGAAGACGCTGCGCACCGACCCGTGGTGGCGGTCTCCGGCGATCACCGCGGTGCTGCTGACCATCTGGGTCACGTACGCGACCGTGCACGTGTTCATCGGAAAGTACTACTGGGTGCCGCGGTACCACTACCTGACGCCGTTCTACTCGCCGTGCGTGAGCGGCGAGTGCACGCCCGGCTCGGCCAGCCTCGGCACCTGGATCGGCAGCCTGCCGCCGATCATCCCGTACGCCTTCATCTCACTACCGTTCGTGCTCGGCTTCCGGCTCAGCTGCTACTACTACCGGCGGGCTTACTACCGCGCGTTCTGGCGGGCCCCGGCCGCCTGCGCGGTGCGGGAGCCGCACGCGAAGTACACCGGTGAGACGCGCTTCCCGCTCCTCGGGCAGAACCTGCACCGCTACTTCTTCTACTTCGTGGTGCTGGTCTCGCTGCTGAACACCTACGACCTGACGCAGGCCTTCCGCGGACCCAACGGGAATTTCGGGCTCGGCCTCGGCACGCTGATCATGCTGGCCAACGTCGTCCTGCTCTGGGGTTACACCCTGGGCTGCCACTCGTGCCGGCACATCACCTCGGGACGGCTCAACAACTTCTCCAAGCATCCGGTCCGATACTGGACCTGGACGAAGGTCTCGTGGCTCAACGCCCGGCACATGCAGCTGGCATGGACGACGCTCGGCACGCTGATGCTGACCGACCTGTACATCTGGCTGCTGGCGGCCGGCGTGTTCAACGACCCGCGGATCTTCAACTGAACCGGTAAGGCAGGCGAAGCGGACATGACTGACATCGGGCACAGCGACGTGCAGCGCCTTCCCTACGACGTCGTGGTCATCGGCGCCGGCGGCTCAGGACTGCGGGCCGCCATCGAGGCCCGGCTGGCTGGCAAGCGGACCGCCATCATCTCCAAGTCGCTGTTCGGCAAGGCGCACACCGTCATGGCCGAGGGCGGCTGCGCCGCGGCCATGGGCAACATGAATCCGAACGACAACTGGATGGTGCACTTCCGAGACACCATGCGGGGCGGAAAGTTCCTGAACAATCCCCGCATGGCGGAGCTGCATGCGAAGGAGGCCCCGGACCGGGTTTATGAGCTCGAGGCCTGGGGCGCGCTGTTCGACCGCACCAAGGACGGCAAGATCAGCCAGCGGAACTTCGGCGGGCACGAGTATCCGCGGCTCGCCCACGTCGGCGACCGGACCGGCCTGGAGATGATCCGCACCCTCCAGCAGAAGGTCGTCGCGCTGCAGCAGGAAGACGCTGTCGCCCAGGGCGACCCGGAGGCGATGATCAAGGTCTTCGCCGAGACCACGATCACGAGGCTGATCAAGGACGCCGAGGGCCGGATCGCAGGAGCGTTCGGCTACATCCGGGAGACCGGCGAGTTCGTGCTGTTCCAGGCCCCAACGGTCATCCTTGCGACCGGCGGTATCGGCAAGACGTTCAAGGTCACCTCGAACTCGTGGGAGTACACCGGCGACGGGAACGCGCTTGCGCTGCTGGCCGGCGCCAAGCTGATCAACATGGAGTTTGTCCAGTTCCACCCGACGCACATGGTCTGGCCGATGTCGGTGCGTGGCCTGCTGGTCACCGAGTCGGTCCGTGGCGACGGCGGCGTGCTGCGCAACTCCGAGGGCCGCCGGTACATGTTCGACTACGTGCCGGATGTGTTCCGCGCGCAGTACGCGGAAACCGAGGAAGAGGCCGACCGCTGGTACGACGACCCTGACCACAACCGCCGGCCGCCGGAGCTGCTGCCGCGTGACGAGGTGGCCAGGGCCAACAATGCCGAGGTCAAGGCCGGCCGCGGATCGCCCCACGGCGGCGTGTTCCTGGACATCGCCTCCCGGCTGCCTGCCGAGGAGATCCTGCGGCGGCTGCCATCGATGTACCACCAGTTCAAGGAACTGGCCGACGTCGACATCACCAAGGAGCCGATGGAGGTCGGGCCGGCCCAGCACTACGTGATGGGCGGCGTCGAGGTGGACGCGGATACCGGCGAGTCGTCGGTGCCCGGCCTGTTCGCGGCCGGCGAGGTATCCGGAGGCATGCACGGATCCAACCGGCTCGGCGGCAACTCGCTGTCTGACCTGCTGGTATTCGGCCGCCGGGCCGGGATGGGCGCAGCCGAGTACCTGGAGCGGCTCGGCCCCAAGCTCCCGGTGCCGGACGAGGGCGAGGTCGAGGCTGCGCAGGCGGAAGCCCTGGCGCCGCTGGAGCGGACAGGCGGGGAGAACCCCTACACGGTGCACTCCGAGGTCCAGGACACCATGAGCAACCTGGTCGGCATCATCAGGACCGAAGCCGAGATCCGGCAGGCGATGGCCGAGCTGGACAAGCTGGGCGAGCGGGCGGCGAGCGTGTCGGCAGCCGGCGGGAGCGCCTACAACCCCGGCTGGCACATGGCGCTGGACATGCGGAACATCATGCTGATGGCGCGCTGCGTCGCGGCTGCCGCGCTCGAGCGGCAGGAGAGCCGAGGCGGCCACACCCGCAACGACCATCCCGGCATGAACCCCGACTGGCGCAAGGTCACCCTGGCCTGCGCGCTCGAAGGCGACACGATCACGATCACCCGGCAGCCGACGCCGGCGATGCGGGACGGCCTGCTCGCCTTGTTCGACCCGGACGAGCTGAAGAAGTACCTGACCCAGGAGGAGCTGGCCGCTATCCCGGCCCCGGCTCCTGCCGCTACCGCCGCGGCGGCCTCTGGTGCCGCCCCGGCGACCGAGGAGACGCACTAATGGGATACCAGGCAGCGCTGCGCGTGTGGCGCGGGGACCGCGGCCAGGGCGATCTCGCGCCCTACACCGTCGAGGTGAACGAGGGCGAAGTCGTCCTGGACGTGCTGCACCGGCTGCAGGCATCCCAAGCGAACGACCTGGCCATCCGGTGGAACTGCAAGGCCGGCAAGTGCGGGTCCTGCTCGATGGAAATCAACGGGCGGCCACGGCTGGCCTGCATGACCCGGATGTCGACGTTCACCGAGGACGAGGTGCTCACGATCACGCCGCTGCGCACCTTCCCGGTCATCAGGGACCTGGTCACGGACGTCTCCTTCAACTATGCGAAGGCGCGCGAGATCCCGTCATTCACCCCCGACCCGTCCGTCGGTCTCGGCGAGTTCCGGATGCAGCAGGTCGACGTGCAGCGGTCGCAGGAGTTCCGCAAGTGCATCGAGTGCTATCTGTGCCAGAACGTCTGCCACGTGATCCGGGACCACCCGGAGAACGAGCGGCCGTTCGCCGGCCCCCGGTTCCTCATGCGGGTCGCGGAACTGGAAATGCACCCGGCCGACACCGCCGACCGTCGTGAGATCGCTCAGGATGATTTCGGTCTTGGCTACTGCAACATCACCAAGTGCTGCACCGATGTCTGCCCCGAGAACATCAAGATCACCGACAACGCCCTCATCCCGATGAAGGAGCGCGTGGTCGGCCGTAAGTACGACCCGGTGGTGTGGCTGGGCAGCAAGATCTCCCGGCGGCCGAAGTCAGCCGACACCCCCGCCGTACCCGGTGAGCAGACCTGACGCCTCAGGAGCCGCTCGCGTAAACGCTGAGGTGCTGGGTGATCGCGCTGAGGATCGCCTGGGCCGCCGCATGATCAGGGATGGCGTCGTTCAGGCCAGGCAGGTCGAAGCCGACGAACGTCACCGCGGTGCCGACCTGCGCCATGTAATCCACATCAGTCTGCGGGCCATGGCCAATCTCGCCAGTAGGCGGGCCCGTCCAGGACGCGGTCCACGCCGAGTAGTGCCCGCCGCTGAGGGTCTCGGTGGTCACTGCGTCAGCGGGAACGCCGCGCTGAGCCTGAAAGCTGCGCATGTCTGTCTGATTGCGCGCCGCCCCGGCTTGGGCGGGGCCATGGACAGGTTCTGGCCAGTCCAGCCGGTGTCCGACGGACAGGGTGACTGGCTCGCTGGCGGCGGTGAGGTCAAAACCGAAGCGACCGGCGAGGACGATGACGGCTGATCGGAGCCGGGCCGCACGGAAGCGCTCGACGTGGCGTGTGCCGCGCACCCGACTAGGGGCAAGGCGGCAAGGCCGACGGCCGCGACCGTACGGGTCAGCTTGCTCATTCGCCCGCTCCGCAGCGCCAGCGCAGTGCAGCGCGCCAGCGCAGTGCAGCGCGACAGCGCAGTAGCCGCCTGCTGACCTCTGTCCATGACGAGAATCTCCATTCCGCATACGGGGCACATGGGATTCGGCGGCTCGGCTTACCCCGAAGATGCGCCGCAAGCAGGGCTAGCTCCAGGCGGCGGCAAATATTCCGGTCGTCAGCGCTCGCGGGGTCGCGCCGTCCTGCGACACATAAAGCGTCGCAGCATCAACTGTGTGAGCCACGTAGAGCAGCCAGTGCCCGTCGGGGGTGGCGTCGAGGCTGGAGTGGCCGTAATCCGGGTCGCCGATGGCGACCTGGTGCACAAACGCGCCGCTCGTAGTGACCTCCCATATCAGGCTGGACCCGCTGCTACCGGGCGTGCCCTCGCAACAAAATCTGCTCACGAACAGGTCGCCGTCGGGCAGGTAGTCAGCCTCGCCCAGAACGGTGCCTTGCGGGTCAGGGCTTCCGGATACCGGCACGGTAACCACGCCGGTGCCTGCGACGAAGTGGCGGGCCTGAGCGGTGTCGACGAGATTGACCTGATAGCCGTCGTTGTCCTCGGCCGGCGAGATCGACACGGCGAGGTGGGTGTTGTCGGCCGACCACGACAGGTGAGAGATCGGATGCGGCAGGCCGCTGCCCTGCGCGGTCGGCAAGGCAGGCAGAGCAGGCAGGGTGACGGTCGCCCCGCTGGCCAGCATGCGGATCTTCAGCTGGAACCACTCGTCGAGGTCGGGGGATGACACCTGGCAGTCGGGTGGGCTCCCGTACTGGGGCTGGCTGGCGTATGCCAGCTTCGCGCCGTCCGGGCTGACTGCTGGCGCGCTGCCCGGCCCGATGACGGTCACCTGCCCGCCCGTGATCGAGACCTCCTCGATCGTGCTGCCGCAGCCATTGGGCACCACGAAAAACACCCGCCCGCTGCGAGCGACCGACACCTCGCCGACCGCGCCCGAGGCGACGAGCGTGTCCTCTACGACGCCGGTGGCCGGGTTGAGGGTGACCAGGGCACCAGCCGTTGTGACGCCGACGATTGTCGGCGGCGTCGCGGCTGCCGAGCTCGCCGAGGCGGCCGCGGATACGCTGGGCGGGTTCGAGGGCGGCGCGCTGGAGGCCGAGTTCCCGATGTGCGCGCACGCCGACAGCACTGCTGCCGCTGTGACAGCGGCCACACCAAGTCCGACGCGGCGCTGCATCCCGGTCACGGCGATGGCTCGGTGAAGTCGGGATTCACGGGCAGCGGCGCCATTGAGTTCAACTGGACTATCTTGGCCGCCTTCGAGCACGCGCCTGAGCAGCCCGCGGGTATAGAGACCGTCACCTCGTACCCCGACAGCGGCTGAGTCGTGAATGGCACCATCGCGTTCTCGATGCGCTGCGCGAAAGCAGTATCGAAGCTACCGACTATCTCGTGGCTGGCAGACCGGCTCGGTCCTGTCCAGTAGCCGGCAACTGTCGACGAATCCGCGTCCAGCGAATAGTAAAGGTGGGTGCGGCTGGCCGGACTGGAGTTACCCTGCCAGGTCTCCGGCTCGAATTGGATGAAGCCGTAACCGTTGAGCTGGATTTGGACGTAGAGGACGACACCGAAATAGGTGCCTGCGGGCATGTCCAGAACGTTAGCGGCGTTTGCTAGCGTTTTGGCCGGCGAACTGGCAGTCACTGCGTCACAAATTCCAGCCGACGTCATGCCCCACACCGACATGAGATTGGCGGGCAAATCCCCCGGGCAAGGGAAGGGAATCCCTCCGAGGCGGACTGTCCACGGCTGGTCGCCCTGGCGGGAGAAGACGCCGATGCTGCCGCCGTCCTGCATGTCGACCTGTGCGTCGAAAGGTGCCGATGGCGTCAGCCCGAATTGGGCAACCGCCCAGTACGTTCCGCTCGTGTTATCGATGCCGTAGTACAGGGTCCCCGTCAGAGGCCCAGTAACCTCATCCAGGGGCAGCCCTTTGTGTGCGGCGTACGCGGCAAGGAGCGCCGCCTTGAGCGTGCTGTCTGCCACGAGATTCTGTGCGCCAACCCCAGCGGCAGCCGCGCCCGCTGATGGCGACGCTGAGGCGCTGGGGGAAACCGCCTGTGCCGCTGGAGACGACGGCGGGGGTGAGTGCACCGCGTTCGCGCACCCCGTGAGCACCAGCAGGACCGACACCCCGAGCAGGATCCGGCGCGTTGCGCGCGAATAGGCAGACCTTTCAGCCATAGCTGACTCCCTCGCGGCGAACCGGCTGGATGACGCGTCGCTCCGCTGGTCCAGCACTGCGCAGCAATTACGGCACTCCTGGCAATACACCGGTATGCGAAGAAATGATGTGGTACCCGTCCAGGCGGCCGCAAGGGGATGGATCCCCATGTCGAGGCAGCCCCGGCCGTCGCCCGCCGTGCCGAGCACCGCTACCCGGACATGACCGCCTGAGCGCTTCGCGCGGCGGCTAGTCTGGCGTGGCTAGATCCCGACCAATCAGCGTTCGCGACGCCCGCGACGAGAGGCTGCCCATGTCGCATATGACCTACCTCGAAGCAATCGTGGTGGGGCTAGTTCAAGGCGTCACCGAGCTGTTCCCGGTCTCCAGCCTCGGGCACAACGTCCTCATCCCGGCGCTCGTCGGGGGCAGCTGGGCGACCGACCTGAACGTCGCAGCAACAGAGTCGCCGTACCTCGCCTTCATCGTCGGGCTGCACGTCGCCACCGCCATCGGACTGATCTGCTACTTCTGGCGTGACTGGCTACGGATCATCGCTGGATTCTTCACCTCGATTCGCGACCGGGACATCAAGACCGTGGACCAGAAACTGGCCTGGATGCTTATCATCGCCACCATCCCGGTCGGGATCGCCGGCGTGCTGCTCGAGCACGAGTTTCGGGTGTTCTTCGGCAAGCCCGTCCGGGCCGCGATCTTCCTCGTTATCAATGGGCTGATCCTGTACGCGGGCGAGCGGTTCCGGAGCCGGCGGTCCCGGCAGGCCGACGCCGAGATCGAGCAGCAGCGGACGGCAGCGGCGCGCACGGCCGGTGCTACCACCGACCGGCCGCGCGTGGGCAGTGCGGCCGCGGCAAGTCCGGTAGCTGTCGGCGCTGACGCCGCGGCCCTCGCCGTTCCGGCCGGAACGGGCGCCAGGCATGCCGCGCCTAGGTCGGGTTCCGCTGCGGCCCGGCAGGACGAAGTGCAGCTGGGCGTCGAGGCCGACCGGCGGCTGACCCAGCGCACCTTCCTCGACGCGCTGCTAATCGGCTCCGCCCAGATCCTGGCACTGCTGGCGGGCATCAGCCGGGACGGCGTGACGATGGTCGCGGGCATGTTCGGCGGTCTGTCCAGGGAGGACGCGGCCCGGTTCGCGTTCCTCCTCGCGACCCCCGTCATCTTCGCCGCGGGCGTGCTCAAGGCCCCGGACCTCATCACCTACGGCAAGGGTGACTACGGGCCGATCGTGGCCGGCAGCATCCTGTCCGGCATCGGCGCCTACCTGTCTGTGCGGTTCCTCGTGAAGTACTTCCGGACCCGGACGCTGACCCCGTTCGCTATCTACTGCGTCGTTGTGGGCCTTGGCAGCATCCTCTACCTGCAGCTCAAGTAGATCGGGCAGCAAAGAGCGCCCCTACAGGGGCAGCAAAGTTACCTTCGTGGCCCGTGCTGGGTGCCGATTCATCTGGCTAATGTCAGTATTGTGAACGTATGTCAGCTTAAGACCTTCCTGTCCCGTTGTCGGCCGTCGCCCTCCGGCTGACCGATGAAGTCGGGCAGGCAGTCCTGGACCGCATCGCTGCCGGTGACGTGGCCGCCGCCGCCGAGCTCGACCAGCACGTGGCAGCCGTTCGAAGCGAGCTGGCGGACTGCCGCCCCGGCCAGCCGCAACGTGCTCGGCTCGCGGGTCACGGCGCCGCCCGGGCCGGGTGGCCGCAGCCAGCTCGTCCGCACCACGCGCGCCGGAGCAGGGTGGCCCGTGAGACGGCCAGCACCGCTGCCGCGACCGCCAGCGTCGCGACCGCCACGGCCGCGTGCCCCGACGTGCCCTTCGCCGACAACCCATGGCACGACGACGCGCCGCTCGCCATCCGGACACTGCTGCACTATGCCTGCGGCTTCGTCGATGAAGCGGTCCGGGACGACTGGTGGCCTGCCAACCCGGCCGTGGGCTATCAGATCGAGTGGCAGGCCTTGCGGGTTGCCGCCGTCTGCAGGCTGATCCGGTACACCGAGACGACTGCCGCGTTACCCCCGGACCTGCGCTAGCCGCAGGAGCGCGAGAGTGACAATCACGACCCTCTCAGGGGGTCATCGACGCCGTCGCGAGGCATCGGGCGGCGGAGCGGCCCTAGCGCCCGCGCCGCGCGCGCTGGCGAGCCCGTTCCTTCGCGTCCAGGGTCGCCTTGCGCATCCGTACAGCAGCCGGGGTGACCTCCACGCACTCGTCGTCCGCGCAGAACTCCAGCGCCTGCTCGAGGCTCAGCAGCCGGGGCGGGATCAGCCGCTCCAGTTCCTCGGCCGTCGACTGCCGCACGTTGGTGAGCTTGCGCTCCTTGGTGATGTTGACGTCCATGTCGTCCGAGCGCGAGTTCTCACCAACGATCATGCCTTCGTAGACCTCGGTTCCCGGCTCGACAAACAGGCTGCCGCGCTCCTGCAAGGAGAACATGGCGTAAGCGGTCGCCGATCCGGACCGATCGGCCACGAGCGATCCGCTCGGCCGGGCCCGCATGTCGCCCGACCACGGCTCGAAGCCCTCGAACACGTGATGCGCGATCCCTGTTCCGCGAGTCTCGGTGAGGAAGTGCGTCCGGAACCCGATCAGCCCGCGCGACGGCACCGTGAAATCGAGCCGGACCCAGCCGGTGCCGTGGTTCGACATGTTGTCCATCCGGCCCTTGCGCACGGCCAGCAGGGACGTCACCGTGCCCAGGTAGTCCTCCGGGCAGTCCACGGTCAGCCGCTCAAACGGCTCGAACAGTTTCCCGTCCACCTCGCGGGTGACGACCGTGGGCCTTCCGACGGTCAACTCGAAACCCTCGCGGCGCATGGTCTCCACGAGCACGGCCAGCGCCAGCTCACCGCGGCCCTGCACCTCCCAGGTGTCGGGGCGCTCGGTCGGCTGCACGGTCAGTGAGACGTTGCCGACCAGTTCACGGTCAAGCCGGTCCTTGATCATCCGGGCAGTCACCTTCGAGCCCTTGACCTGACCAACGAGCAGCGAGGTATTGACGCCAATGGTCATCGAGATCGCCGGCTCGTCGACGGTAATCAGCGGCAGCGGGCGCGGGTCGTCCGGGTCAGCGAGCGTCTCGCCGATCATGATGTCGCTGATGCCGGCGACCGCGATGATGTCACCCGGCCCGGCGGACTGTGCTGGCACTCGCTCGAGCGCCTCGGTGCGGAACAGCTCGGTGATCTTCACCCGCTCGACCGAGCCATCCCGGCGGCACCAGGCGACCTGCTGACCTTTGGCGATCTCGCCGCTGAATACCCGGCACAGCGCGATCCGTCCGAGGTAGGACGACGCGTCGAGGTTGGTCACCCACGCACGCAGCGGCGCAGCCGGGTCGTACGTCGGGGCGGGCACGCTCTTGCGGAGAACGTCGAACAGCGGCTCCAGATCCGGCGAGTCCGGCAGCGAGCCGTCCTCCGGCCTGTTCAGCGAAGCCCGGCCGGCCCGCGCCGACGCGTACACGATCGGGAACTCGATCTGCTCCTCGGTGGCGTCCAGGTCCAGGAACAGCTCGTAGCACGCGTCGATGACCTCACCGATCCGGGCGTCCGGCCGGTCCACCTTGTTGATCACGAGGACAACCGGCAGGTTGGCGGCCAGCGTCTTGCGCAGCACGAACCGCGTCTGCGGCAGCGGTCCCTCGCTGGCGTCCACCAGGAGCAGCACCCCGTCCACCATGGACAGGCCGCGCTCGACCTCGCCGCCGAAGTCGGCGTGCCCGGGCGTGTCGATGATGTTGATCGTCATCCCGCCGTGCTGCACCGCCGTGTTCTTCGCGAGGATCGTGATGCCCTTCTCACGCTCCAGGTCACCAGAGTCCAGGACCCGCTCGGCCACGTGCGCTCCGGCGCGGAACGCACCGGACTGCCAGAGCATGCCGTCGACCAGCGTGGTCTTCCCGTGGTCGACGTGCGCCACGATGGCCACGTTACGCAGGTCATCGCGAGTGGCAAGGTTGGCTACTGGCATGGCGGAGAGGCTCCGGATTTTTAGGGGAACGCCGGACGTCCGGCGCGCTCACAATTCTAGTCGAGCGGACGTCCGGGCCACCGCAGCCCTGTCTAGTAGAAAACGTGTTCGAAAGCTGCTTATCCTGGTTCTGTGTCAGCTGATCAGGTTCCGCCGGGCTGGCCAGACGGGGTGCACCCGCCCGGCTCTCCCGGCTTCGAGCGGACGGCGGTCCGCTGGCTGCTCGATGTCGTCCCGCCTGACTACCGGCAGCACGGCGTGCTTGTCCGGCATCCGGTGGCTCTCGCGACGCTGGCCCGGCACCACGTGACGGCCTGCGTCGAAGGCGCCAGGGACGGTTACCGGAGCGCACGGGCCGAGCTGGGCAAGGACCTGCCGCCGGGCAGCCTGGCCGCGGTTCTCACCGCTTATCAGGCTGAAGGGCGCCGACTGGTAGCCACCGCGCAGGCGGTCGAACTCGTTGGCCGCGCGCTGCGCGGCGAGATGTTCGTGTCGCAGCTGGCTGGCGCACGGACATCGGGCCGCACCCGACCAGCCGTCGGCCGCGACCGGTGAGCGCTAGTCGCTGGCAGGGATCACCGCGACGGAGCGGCGGGCTATTCGTCCTGATCGGGCGCCGTGCTAACTGCCGCGGAGCCGCTCGATGACGGGCGCGAACGTCCGCATATACGGCTCGTGCACGGTGATGTAGGAGTAACCCCAGCGCTCGCGACCCCGGCGCAGCTGGGCGGCCATCTCGTCTGGTGTGCCGATGAGCAGGAACGGGGTTTCCAGCGCCGCGCTGGCCGTCGGCACCGCGTTCTCGTCGGCCACGCCCATCGCCTCGAAGTGGCGACGGTGCTCCTCGACGAGCTCCTCGGCGGCGCCGCGCCGGTCGTCGGTGACGACAACTTGCTGCACCAGCAAGTGCCACTCGATGTCGCCTGCCCGATCCCCGGCGCAGCCGTTCGCAAACGCCGAGCGCTCGTCCGCCTCCGCAGCGGTCGCCAGCCGGAGCGTGCCGGGCGGCTGGCCCTTGACCTGGTAGGCGCCCGGCAGGCCGACGATCTGGGCGTGCCGCGCGGCGATCCGCAGCACGCTGTCGCCGGTGCCGCCGACCAGCAGCGGCGGTCCGTGCCCGCCGAACCCGACGCCCTGGACCGGCTGCGGCGCGGACCTGCCTGCGCGGGCCTTCGGCAGCTCGGTGCTGAAGTATCGCTCCAGCTCCCCGATCATCCGTTCCAGGGCTGCCGCTCGGCCGGTCGGTCCCTGCCAGCCGATCCCCGCCTCGTCAAACTCCCACTTCATGTGGCCGGAGCCCAGCCCGAGCTCAAGCCGCCCGTCGGTCAGGATGTCGGCGGTGGCGACTTCCCTGGCCAGCAGGGCCGCGTTCCAGAACGCCGCGTTGAGCACCAGGGTGCCCACCCGCAGCCGCCGCGTCGCCTCGGCGGCGGCAACGAGCAGCGGGAACGGCGCCGGGATCCCGAGGTGGTCGGCGGCGAACACCGTGTCGTAGCCATACTCTTCTGCCTCGCGACACTCGGCCACGAAAGCCTGGCGGCTCGTGATTCCGAAGATGTTGAACGAGAACCGGAAATCGCGCATGCCTCAACTCTGTCCGGTGCGGGCATCGGCAGCGACCATATCTGCCAACAGCAGACCAGACGTCACGCTGCCCGTCCTGAACTCCTTCGCCTGACCTGAGGCGACAAGCGATGGTGCCGCCTGCCAGTCCCACGGGAGCGGCACGCTAACTCGGCGCAAACCTGGCACGATGTCGTCGTGGCCCAACCGAAGACGCCCGATCAGCAAACGATCTTCATCACCGGGGCAACCGATGGCCTTGGGCGCGCGCTGGCACATCGGCTCGCCGCGGCGGGCCATGCGGTGCTGCTGCACGGAAGGGACCAGCAGAAGCTGGACGACACCGCCGCCGAGATCGCCAGCCAGCACGGCGTCAGCAAGCCGCGCACGTTCCGCGCCGACCTTGCCAGCCTTGCTGAGGTACGCCGTCTCGCCGACGAGGTCCTGGCGGAAGCCGGCCGGCTGGACGTGTTCGTCAGCAACGCCGGCATCGGTTTCGGACAGCCCGACGGCCGCGAGCGCCGGGCCAGCGCAGACGGATACGAGCTGCGATTCGCCGTGAACTACCTCGCCGGATTCCTGCTGACCGCACGGCTGCTGCCGCTGCTGCAGCAGTCGGCGTCAGCTCGCATCGTCAACGTTGCCTCGCTCGGCCAGGCCCCGCTCGACTTCGACGACCTCATGCTCGAACGCGATTACTCGGGCATTCGCGCCTACTGTCAGAGCAAGCTCGCCCAGATCATGTCGGGCTTCGAGCTGGCCAGCCGCTTGCCAGACGGCCAGGTCACCGTGAACAGCCTCCACCCCGCAACCTTCATGCCCACCAAGATGGTGCTGGCCGAGCGGACCAGCGTGGACACGCTGGAGGAGGGCGTCGGCTCCACTGAGCGACTGGTCAGCGACCCGGCGCTCGCGGGCGTGACCGGCCGGTTCTTCGACCACGCCCACGAGGCAACGGCGGACGCGCAGGCCTATGACGCCGACGCCAGGGCGAGTCTGTGGACGGTCAGCGAGCAGCTCACTAACCTGCCTGGCTAGCGGGCAGGCCTTCGGGCGGTAGAACCGGGTCGGTCGCTGCGGCCGGCGCCGGGGCCAGCCATCCGACGCCCGCTACGTATTCCCTGATCACCTTTGCGGGCACACCGCCGACCACCGCGTAGTCCGGCACCGTGCCGCGGACAACGGCACCGGCCGCGACGACCACGTTCCGTCCGATCCTTGCGCCCGGCAGTATCACCGCGCCAGTGCCGAGCCAGGTGCCCGCCCCGATGCTGACGCTGCTATTGACCGGCCACTGCCGGCCGACGGGCACGTCGACGTCGGCGTAGCTGTGATTCTGGTCGGTGATGTAGACGTAGGGCCCGGTGAAGACGTCGTCGCCGATCTCGATCGAGTGGTGGGCGACGATGTGGCTGCCCCGCCCGATCACACAGCGGTCGCCGAGTCGCAGCACAGGATCCGGGCCGAGGTCGAGGTCGGGAGCCATGCCAGCGCAGAGAGTGACCAGCTCGGCGATCATGCACTGGTCGCCGACCTCGATCCACCGCTCGCCGTAGACGGCTCCCGTCGGGAACGCCATCAGCGAGTGCGCACCGAACGCCGCGAACCTCCGGCAGGCCGGCGACTCCGCGGTGATGATCCCGGCCTGCTGCACGCGCCGCCAGGCATTCTGTACGACACCTGCGAGCAGCGCGCGGCGGCGCTTACCCAGCGATTGCTTCCAGGCCATGGCCGGTAACGGTACCTGAGCGCAGGCTTCAGCGCGCGCGGGTGGCCGCTGCGAGCTGGCCGCACGCGCCGTCGATCTCGCGGCCCCTGGTATCACGGACGGACACCGGCACGCCGCGGGCCGCCAGCCGGTGCAGGAAGTCGTCCGCCACCTCCGGGTCGGACGCCGTCCACTTCGACCCCGGCGTCGGGTTGAGCGGGATGAGGTTCACGTGTGCAAGGTGCCCGGCCAGCAGGTCCGCGAGCAGTTCGGCGCGCCAGGCGTGGTCGTTGATGTCGCGGATCATTGCGTACTCGATGGACACTCGCCGGCCGGTCGCGGCCGCGTACCCCCAGGCGGCGTCCAGTACCTCAGCTACCCGCCACCGGCGGTTGACCGGAACCAGCTCGTCCCGAAGCTCGTCATCCGGCGCGTGCAGCGAGACAGCCAGGCGCGCTGACAGGCCCTCGGCCGCCAGCTTTTCGATGGCGGGCACCAGCCCGACGGTGGACACAGTCACCGAGCGCTGCGAGATGCCGAGCCCAGCTGGGCTGGGGTCGGTGATGCGCCGGAGGGCGGCCAGCACGCTGCCATAGTTAGCCAGTGGCTCCCCCATGCCCATGAACACCACGTTCGATACCCGGCCCGCTCCGCCCGGCACGGCGCCGGAGGCCATCGCACGCGCCCCGGAGACCACCTGGGCGACGATCTCGGCGGCGGACAGGTTCCTGGTCAGCCCGGCCTGGCCGGTCGCACAGAACGGGCAGGCCATGCCGCATCCGGCCTGTGACGACACGCACATCGTGACCCGGTCCGGGTAGCGCATCAGCACCGACTCGACCAGCGCGCCGTCGAGCGCGCGCCACACCGTCTTGCGCGTCTTGCCTCCGTCGCAGTCGAGCTCTCGCTCGGCCGTCAGCAGCGGCGGCAGCAGGGCCCGGGCGAGCTGGTTCCTGGCCGGGGCGGGGAGATCGGTCATGTCTGCCGGGTCGTCTGTCAGCCGGGCAAAGTAGTGACGCGACAGCTGATCGGCGCGGTAGGCGGGCAGGCCCAGTTCCGTCACGGCCGCGCGACGGTCTGCCAGGTCCAGATCCGCCAGGTGCCGCGGCGGCCGCCGCGGACGGAAGACCGGCTGCGCCACCGGCACGGCCATGGCGACTCCTCCGATCCTCTGCGGTGACCTCCCCTGCCAGGTCCTGTTGGCAATCTCGGCCCTCGGACCCACCTACCTGCAGGAATTCGGTAGATTCTCGGTTTGTGCCGAGGTTTGGGAGAGCGCCCGAGCAGGGATCCAGGATAGCCGCCTCGGTCGGGTCCTTGCGGTCCCGCAGCCGTGGCAGCGGCCAGGCCGCGCCGTCGCCCGCCGAACCCGTGGTGCTACTCAACGATGTCAGCCCCTACGGCAGCCGTCGAATCGTCGTGGAATACGACGGCCGGACCACCTCTGCCTACTTGCACGACGGCGCCGGGCCGATCGCAGCCAGCTGGATCGCCAACCACGTGCGGGCGCCCGAGGCAGTAGACGTAGCCAGCCTTCGCAGCGGCGCCGCCCCCGAGATGCCCGCCGCGCACACCAAGCATCCGGAGGGTCGGCCACCGCTCGAGCCGAGCTCGCTGTCCGTCGTCTGGCTCGAAGAAGGCGACGGCGCGGCAATCCTCGAAGAGGGCCAGCTGCTGGCTGTCATCCCTGGCTGGGCGGACCTCGCCCAGGGCATGCCCGGCTACTGCCGGGACGTGATCGGTCAGACGCCGTTCGGCTGGTCGCTCGACGACGCTCTGGACGGACTCGCCGTCCGGGTGAAGCAGTCGGGCCAGTTCTGGCGGTGGCGGGCCAGCGCGGGATCGTGGCATCTGTTCCAGGAAGCCCTGCTCGGCCACCTGCTCACCCGGCTGGGTCCTGGCGGCAGCTACTGGGATGTGAGCGGCGGCAAGACGCCCGCAGTCGGAGTGTCGGAACGGCCGCCAGTGAGCGGCCGGCGCTTTACTGTGCTGTCGACCGTCGGGATGAGCTGCCAGCGGATGCCTGTGGTCGAGCAGACGGGCGAAGGCGCGCCCAGCCGGGCCAGGATCGAGCTCGCGCTCGCCACTACGCTGCCGAGCACCGAATCGGCCCGGATATTCCTCTGGCTGGCCCAGTTCCCCTGGCGTGAGGTGACCTGGCTGGGCTCGGGCCACAGCATCCCCTGGTACCACGAGCCGGCCAGCTTCCCCCTCGGCGGCGGCAACGACAGCGTGCTGCTGGTGGACGACCCGACGCGGCTGCCCGGTCCGGAGCTGCCCCGGCTGGACGGCTTCCGGGCTAGCAACGAGCCAGTCCGCTGGCTGTGGCTCATCCCGATCAATGAGCGTGAGCGCAGGTTCGCCATCCAGCGGGGCTCTGCAAGCCTGCTCACCCAGCTGGCGGCACAGCGCCGCAACTGGGTCTACACCCCGGCGTGACCGTTCGGCACGAAGACGGCCAGCAAGAGCCAGATGACCGGCGCCATGACCAGGAAGGAATCGATCCGGTCCATGACGCCGCCGTGACCCGGCAGCAGGTGGCCCATGTCCTTCAGTTCCAGGTCGCGCTTGATCATTGATTCTGCAAGGTCGCCCAGGGTGGCGGCAACGACAGCCGCGAGGCCCAGGAGCAGGCCCTGCCATAGCCGCCCATGCAGCACCTGAGGCACCATGATGGCGCCCGCTGCCAGGCAGAAAACCAGCGAGCCCGTCGCGCCTTCCCAGGTCTTCTTGGGGCTGATCCTCGGGGCCAGCGGATGCTTGCCCATCAGGATGCCGGCCGCGTAACCACCGGTGTCACTGCACACCGTGAGCACCACGAAGATGATGGCCCGCCGGGACCCGTCTGGCTGATTGAGCATGAGTGCGACGAAGGTTGCCATCAGCGGCAGGTACAGCAGCGTGAAAAAGCCAGCGGTGACGTCCCTGACGTACCCGGCCGCGCCGCCGGACAGCCGCCACGCCAGCACGCCGATGCCAGCGAGCGCGAGCGCGACCAGGACCCAGCGGGTCTGCGTCCAGTAGGCGAGCGTGACTATCGCGATGCCACCGGCAGCGATCGGCACGACAGGGACGTTGATCTGACGTGACTGCAGCGCCTGGCTGAACTCCCACAGCCCGATCGCGACAATGATTCCGACGTAGAGCAGGAACGTGGCCTTGACCGTGAACAGCGTGAGAAAAACGACTCCGCCCAGCACGAGGCCAACGGCGATCGCAGCCGGCAGGTTCCGGCCGGTCCGGATCTTCCGCCGCTCGGGCTCCGCGTCGTGCTCGCCGGTCTCCTGGCGCACGCCCACCTGCCCTCCCCCGCCGGACGGGCGCTCGTGTTCTTCTGGCCGCAAGCTATACCTCGAGAAGCTCGGCTTCTTTGTGCTTCAGCAGCTCGTCGACCTGGCCCGTGTAGGTGTGGGTCAGCTCGTCGAGCTCCCGCTCGGCCCGGCGGCCGTCGTCCTCGCCCGCCTCTCCGGTCTTGACGAGCTTGTCGATCGAGTCCTTGGCGTGCCGGCGGATGTTGCGGATCGACACCCTGCTGTCCTCTGCCTTGCTCCGGGCGACCTTGATGTACTCCCGGCGGCGCTCCTCCGACAGGTCAGGAAAGATCACCCTGATGATCGTCCCGTCGTTGGACGGGTTGACGCCGAGATCCGAACTCCTGATGGCCTTCTCGATCGCGGTCATGGCGCCCTTGTCATAGGGCTGGACGATGACCATCCGCGGCTCGGGCATGTGGAACGACGCCAGCTGGTTAACCGGAGTCAGCGTGCCGTAGTACTCGGCGGTGATCTTGTTGAACATCGAGGGGTGAACCCGGCCGGTCCGGATGCCAGTGAAGTCCTCTTTGGCTACCGCGACCGCCTTCTCCATCTTCTCCTCGGCTTCGAGGAGGCTGTCGTCAATCACTTGTGGCTCCTAGATCCCTGGATGTCAGGATGCTGCCATGAGAAGCCAGCTGCGGCTAGCCATCAGCGTGAGACTCTGCTGACGAGGGTCCCGATTGGCTCGCCGCGGACGGCGTGGACCACATTGCCCTCTCCCATGAGGTCGAACACGACGATCGGCAAGTCGTTGTCCATGCACAGGCTGACCGCCGTCGCGTCCATGACTCGCAATTCGCGGCGCAACACCTCGGTGTAGTCCACCTGGCGGAAGAGCACGGCATCGGCATGCTCGCGGGGATCCGCGTCATACACGCCGTCGACCTGGGTCCCCTTCAGCACGGCCTGGGCACCGATCTCAAGGGCGCGCTGAGCGGCACATGTGTCGGTGGAGAAGAACGGCGCGCCGAGCCCGGCACCGAAGATCACCACGCGGCCCTTCTCCAGGTGCCGGATGGCGCGCCGCGGTATGTATGGCTCCGCGACCTGACCCATCGTGATCGCGGTCTGCACCCTTGTCTCGACGCCGAGTTTCTCCAGCACATCCTGGAGCGCGAGGCAGTTGATGACCGTGCCCAGCATGCCCATGTAGTCGGCCCGGGACCGGTCGATGCCGCGCTCCGACAAGACGGCGCCACGGAACATGTTGCCGCCGCCGACCACAACCGCGATCTGGAAGCCCTCCCGCGCCGCGGCGGTGATCTCCTTGGCCAGATGGATAACGACGTCGGGGGCGATGCCCAGCGGCTCGCTGCCGGCAAATGCCTCGCCGGACAGCTTGAGCACCACGCGGCGCCAGCTGGGCCGGGGATCGACAGCGGAGGCAGCACGCACGGCGTGCGACTCGCGCTCTTCGAGCGGGCTTGCTACCACTGCGGTACCGCCCTCCGCCAGCGTCAACCCGCCTGGCCGATCTGGAACCTCGCGAATCCCGTGACGGCTGCCCCGCGCTCGGCGAGAAGCTGCTTCACCGACTTCTTCTGGTCCCGGACCGATGCCTGCTCGACAAGGACAATCTCCTTGAGGAAGGCACCCACACGGCCTTCGACGATCTTGGGGATCGCCTGCTCGGGCTTGCTCTCTTCCCTGGTCAGCTGCTCGGCGATGCGCCGCTCGTTGGCCACCACGTCCTCGGGGACGGCGTCCCTGGTGACGTACTGCGGGCGCATGGCCGCGACCTGGTGGGCGATGTCCTGGCCAATGTCCTCACCACCGCTGGACAGCTGAACCAGCACGCCAAGCGTGGGCGGCAGGTCCGGGCTGGACTTGTGCAGGTAGCGCGTCACGTAGCCACCGTCGAACCGGGCGTACCGGCCCAGCTCCAGCTTCTCCTTGAGCGACGCGCCGGCCTCCTCGATCAGCTCCTGGGTCGTCTGTCCCGGCCTGACCTCGAGTCCGAGCACGGCCAGCCGGTCGGCTGCCGCGGTCGGCCCTGCGGCCAGCGCCGCGTCGGCAATGTCACCGGCGACCTGCTGGAACAGATCCGTCTTGGCTACGAAGTCGGTCTCGCAGTTGAGCTCGACCAGCACGCCCGCGCTGGTCCCGTCGAGACGGGCGGTCACCAGGCCATTAGCGGCCGTGCGCTGCGCTCGCTTTCCGGCGTCCTTGACGCCCTTGAGGCGAAGCGCCTCGACGGCAGCGTCGAAGTCCCCGTTCGCGTCGACCAGCGCGTTCTTGCAGTCCATCATGCCGGCGCCGGTCTGCTCACGCAGCCGCTTCACATCGGCGGCCGTGTAATTCGCCATTTCCCCAGCTTTCGTTGTCGTAATCAGGCCGTCGGCTGCTCGGCGTCCGCCGTCAGGTCCGTTTCGACAGGATCGGCCGCGACTGCACGGCTGGGCGACTCACCCGAGTCTTCGCCCTCGTCGTTCTTGCCCTCGAGCAGCTCGCGCTCCCACTCAGCCAGCGGCTCGGCTGCGCCGACCGCCTCGGCTCCGTCGGTGGACGGCTTGTCGTCCGTCGCCGCGGCGCCCGCCCTGGCGATCAGGCCCTCGGCGACGGCGTCGGCGATCACCCTCGTCAGCAAGGCGACGCTACGGATCGCGTCGTCGTTGCCGGGGATCGGGTACTGCACCTCGTCGGGATCACAGTTGGTGTCCAGGATCGCGATGACCGGGATCCCGAGCTTCCGCGCTTCGCTGACCGCGATGTGCTCCTTCTTGGTGTCCACGATCCAGACGGCGCTCGGCACCTTGGACATGTCGCGGATTCCCCCGAGCGATCGCTCGAGCTTGTCTCGCTCGCGGCGGAGCTGCAGCAGCTCCTTCTTGGTCAGGTTGGAGCCAGCAACGTCGTCGAAGTCGATCTCCTCGAGTTCCTTCAGGCGCTGCAGCCGCTTGTAGACGGTGCCGAAGTTGGTGAGCATGCCGCCCAGCCAGCGCTGGTTGACGAACGGCATGCCGACGCGGCGGGCCTGCTCGGCGATCGCCTCCTGGGCCTGCTTCTTCGTGCCGACATACAGCACAGAGCCGCCGTGGGCGACCGTCTCCTTGATGAAGTCGTAGGCGCGGTCGATGAAGTCGAGCGACTGCTGGAGGTCAATGATGTAGATGCCGTTGCGCTCGGTGAAGATGAAACGCTTCATCTTCGGATTCCAGCGCCGGGTCTGGTGACCGAAATGAACGCCGCTCTCCAATAGCTGGCGCATGGTGACGACCGGGGCCATGCCGGTGTCCCCTTCCTTTTCAGGGCGTCCTGCCCGCAGGCAGCACGCCTCCCGGTTGAGTTCCTGGCGTCCGTACGCCCGTCGCCGCTAAATAGACTCCAGCGGACCGGTGAGGGGCGCCCCACGGCACCTGCCGTGGCAAAAGCGGACGCGCGAATTGTGCCGCCTTATGGCATCGGCGCGAGCGCCGGAAGCCATCAGGAAGCACTGACAGGCAAGTTTACATGTCCTGGCCGCGCCCGTATGTACGGTGTCAGGCTCGGGGGTGGGCCTGACGATAGGCAGATATCAGCCGATCGATGCTGACATGCGTATATAGCTGCGTCGTCGCCAGCGATGCGTGGCCGAGCATCTCCTGAACGCTGCGCAGGTCGGCCCCGCCTTCCAGCAAGTGCGTGGCGGCCGTGTGCCGCAGCCCGTGAGGTCCGGTGTCGGGCACCGACCCCGCCGCGGCGATCCGGGCATGCACCACTCTGCGGACGGTGCGCGGGTCAATCCGCCCACCCCGGGCGCCGAGGAAGAGCGCTGGCCCGGACCCGGCGCCGGCGAGCGCCGGCCGTCCCTGCGTGGCCCACGTCAGGACCGCCCGGACCGCCGGAATGCCGACCGGCACGACCCGTTCCTTGCTCCGCTTGCCCAGGACCCGGACGGTCCTTCGGCCGGTGTCAAGGTCGCCGACGTCCAGGCCGGAGAGCTCGCTCACGCGGATTCCGGTCGCGTAGAGCAGTTCCATGATCGCCGTATCGCGCAGCGCGAGCGCCACCTCTACCTCGTCACCGCTCGGGAGAGGGCCGCCAAGCACCGCGAGCACCTCCTCCCGCCCGAGCACCTGCGGCAGGTGCCGGGCGACTTTTGGAGTGCCGAGCTGAGCGCCAGGATCGACGGCGAGCCAGCCACGCTTGTGGGCGAAGGCCGTGAATGCCCTCGCCGCGGCGGCGCGCCTGGCGAGGGTGGTCCTGGCCTGGCCGGCCCGATGCTGGCTTCCGAGCCAGCCGCGCAGAACCGCGATATCGAGGTCGGCGAGGCCGGCGCACCCCTGCTGTTCAGCCGCATGCCGGAGCAGCGCCGAGATGTCACCGAGGTAGGCCCGGACGCTGTGCGGTGACAGGCCGCGCTCGGCCGCCAGGTGCCGCCGGAAAGCCGCCAGCGCCGCGGCCATGGGCTCCGGCAGCGTCTCGGCGCTAGCCCGTTCCGTCACCAGGCAAGTGTGCGCCGACGCCGGCACCTTGCAACCGCGCCATGCCGGCGCTACTCGACAGTGACGCTCTTAGCGAGATTCCTGGGCCGGTCGACGTCGTTACCCAGCTCGACAGCCGCGTGGTAGGCAAGCAACTGCAGCGGCACGGACAACAGGATCGGGTCGAGTTCCGGCTCGTTCTTCGGCACGACGAGCACATCGTCGGCGAGCTGGCCGGCGGCTGGCGCCGAGTGACCCACGAGCAGCACCCTGCCCTGCCGCGCCTTGATCTCGCCCAGCGTGGACAGATTCTTCTCGACCAGCTCGTCATCGGGGACGATGGCGACCGTCGGAAGCCCGGGTCCGACGAGCGCCAGCGGCCCGTGCTTGAGTTCGCTCGCCGGGTAGGCCTCGGCGTGCAGGTACGAGACCTCCTTGAGCTTCTGGGCGCCCTCCCGGGCGACCGGCCAGCCGCGCACCCGGCCGAGAAAGAACATGCCCGGATAACCGGCCAGGTCCTTGGCGAGACCGGCTATCTCCTCCTCCATCGCGAGGATGTCGGCGATCTGCCCGGGTAGCCGGCGCAGGCCGTTGGCGATCCGCCGGCCGTTGGCTGGCGACAGGTCGTGGATGCGGCCAAGGTGCAGGGCCAGCAGGGCAAAGACCGTCGCTGTCGCGGTGAAGGTCTTCGTGGAGGTGACGCTGACTTCGGGGCCGGCGTGCAGGTAGACGCCGCCATTGACTTCCCGGGCGATGGTGCTGCCGACGGTGTTGACGACGCCGAGGACCCTGCCGCCCTTCCGCTTGACTTCCTGGACCGCGGCAAGGGTGTCGTAGGTCTCACCGGACTGGCTGACGCCGATGTACAGGGTGCCTTCTTCGATCACCGGGCTGCGATAGCGGAACTCCGACGCAGGCTCCGCGTCGGCGGGTATCCGGGCTAGCTCCTCGATGAGCTGAGCGCCGAGGACGCCTGAGTAGTAGGCAGAACCGCAGCCGAGGATCTTGATCCGCCTGATGCCGCGGGCCTCCCGCGGGTCGAGGTTGAGCCCGCCAAGGTGCGCGGTGCTGAACCGGTCGTCCAGCCGGCCGCGCAGTACCCGCTCGATGACGCCCGGCTGCTCGTGGATCTCCTTGTGCATGAAGTGCGCGTGACCGTCGGCGTCGTAGCTGGCGGCGTCGGTATCGACGACGGCCGGCTGCTTGGTGGTTCGGCGCGCGTCCAGGGTGGTCGTCCGGAACCCGTCGGCCCGCAGTGTCGCGATCTCCCCGTCGTCCAGGTGGACGACCTGCCGGGTGTAGCGGACCAGCGCGGAGACGTCGGAGGCGGCGAACATCTCCTTGTCGCCGATCCCGAGCAGCACCGGACTGCCGTTGCGCGCCACCACGAGCCGGTCCGGGCTGCGGGCGTCCACGACCGCCAGGCCGTAGGTGCCGACGACCTGCTGCAGCGCGATGCGGACGGCCTCCTCCAGGTCGCGGGGCTTGCCGCCGTCCTCTGCCGTGACCGCGTCCGCGATCAGGTGAGCGAAGATCTCGCTGTCGGTCTGGGACGTGAAGTCCGCGCCGCGCGCGACCAGACCCGAGCGAAGCTCCTCGGCGTTCTCGATGATGCCGTTGTGCACGATGGCGATCGGCCCGCAGACGTGCGGATGGGCGTTCTCGTCGCTCGGCTCGCCGTGGGTCGCCCACCGGGTGTGCCCGATGCCCGGGCTGCCCTTCAGCCGGGCCGGCACGTCGGCAGCGAGCTCGGCGACCCGGCCCTTGGCCTTGCGAACCCGCAGGTCCCCGCTCCGGCCGACCACCGCAAGGCCAGCCGAGTCATAGCCGCGGTACTCAAGCCTGGCGAGGCCCTCCAGCAGGATCGGAACGCTGTCCCGGCCGCCGATATACGCGACAATTCCACACAATGTATCTATCTCCTGTCGGTTAGCGGCCGGGGTTACCCGTATACGATCCGGCGCAGCTGCCGGAGCGAGAGCTCAGGCGGGGCGTAACGCCGGTGCGGGAGTTCCGCGGCGATCTGCCGGAACGCCTGGTCATTGGTGAGCCCGGCGGTCTTCAGCTCCCGATGCCGACGGCGGACGAACTCGTCCGGCGCCTCCGAGAAGTACCCGAGCACGTCTGCGACCACGCGCGCGGCCTCGGCGTAGCCGAGTGGGCCGGAGCCGGCGAGGTACTCCACAAGATCGCCATGCTGTTGTACCGGGGCGACCTCCACGACCTCATGATGACCGCCTCGTGCTCTCTTCGCAAGAATCCTGCCCGATATCGGGCAGGATCAGGCCGCATGGCCCGCTGCAAGGCAAGCCTAGGTAATCTATCGGTCAAACATATCGGGTCAAATCGTCAAGGGGTGACGTACTGGTCAGCTGCCATCACAGCGCGTGCCAGGCTGGCTCCATGACGCATGACCCAGCGCGCGAAGGCACTCCCTCGGGGAGCTCCGGGCGGAGTACCTCGCGGCGGCGCTTCCTCGGGCTGGCCGCGGCGACCGCCGCGATCCCGATTGCCGGGTGCACATCCGACCGGTCCAGCTCTGCTGCCAAGAAGGCCTCCGCCAAGCGGCCCTCGCCCAAGGCGCCGGTGGCCGAGAACTCACTGCCGGGAGACGCAAACTGGGAGATCTCCAACCAGGGCGCGTGGAACGCGATGATGGGTTTCACCGGCCAGGCCAGCGTGCTGCCGGGCCAGCCCATCACGCTGTATGCGTCGACGACCGCGCCGTCCTTCGTCGTCAGGGCCTTCCGGATCGGCTGGTACAACGGCGACAAGGCCCGGCTGCTGTATACGTCACGAAGCACACCGGGCCACGTGCAGCCGGCGGGCGCGCTGGTGAGCGGCACGAATACGGTCGAGTGCGACTGGGAGCCGTCTCTCACGATCCCCACCGACGACTGGCCTGAGGGGTCTTATCTGCTCCGGATGGACTCCGAGACCGGGCCGCAGCGCTACGTTCCCATCACGGTCCGGTCGGCCAGCACGGCGGGAAAGGTCGTGATCAAGAACAGCACCGAGACGTGGCAGGCGTACAACACCTGGGGGGGATACGACCTCTACAACGGGCCGGGCGGCAGCTCCGATTACAACAACCGCGCCCTGGCCGTTAGCCTCGACCGGCCGTATGACCAGAGCGGCGCCTATTACTTCCTGTGGCACGAGCAGAAGCTCATCTCGCTCGCCGAGCAGCTCGGCCTGCCGCTGGCGTACACGACCAGCATGGACATCGCGACCAGCCCCACGCTGCTGAACGGCGCAAGCGCGCTGTTCTGCCTCGGCCACGACGAGTACTGGACTCCGGAAGAGCGGACCTACGTCACTGCGGCCAGGGACGCCGGCGTCAACGTCGCGTTCATGGGCGCAAACACCTGCTTCCGGCGGACCCGGCTGGACAGCACGAGGCTCGGCGCGAACCGGCTCATCCTCTGCTACAAGACCAGTTACACCCGCGACCCGATGTACGGCAAGGACAACTCGCTCGTCACCAACGACTATCGGGAACCGCCCGATCCGAACCCGGAGTCGTCGATGACCGGGGTGCTGTACGAGTCGAACCCCGTGGACGCCCCCTACGTGGTGGCCTCCCCGGAATCCTGGGTTTATGCCGGTACCGGCGCGCAGAAGGGCACTAGCTTCACCGGGCTGGTCGGCATCGAATACGACCGGGTGAACCCCGTCTACCCCGTGCCGCGCCCGATCGAGGTGCTGTCGCACTCGCCGCTGACGTGCCGTGGCATCAACAGCTACTCCGACTCGGCCTACTACACCACGAGCAGCGGCGCCGGGGTGTTCGCGACCGGGACCATGCGCTGGGTTCAGTCCATGGGCAACACATACGTCTTTGGGCTGAACAAGCGGGCGTGGGCATTCACCGAGAAGGTCACATCGAACGTGCTGCAGGCGTTCGCCAACGGCCCGGCTGCCGCGAAGTACCCGGCAAGCGACAACCTCGATTCCATGCAGGAGTGGCCGGGGGACCCGATCGCTGCCCACCACAACCTCTGGCCGCCGACGGTGCTCTGACTCGCTGTCGCCAGCCCGGCTGCCGGCCATGCCTAGCTGAGTCTCCTCGATCGCCAGCCTTGGTCGCAGCGCCCTACGAAGCCGCTCGCAGCTAGCTCACCGAGGCAGCGCAGCGCGGTGTCGAGATCGACGCCAGCGCGGACGGCGATGCTCGCTGGACCCCGTCCGCCGCGCACCGGCACTTCCTCCAGGACTGCCACAGCGACCGGGTCGAGCAGATCCCTCGCGGTGGCCGAACCGGACCGCGGGCCGCCTTGACCGGCCCCGTCACCTGGCAGCGCCACGTGGGCGAGCACGTCGCTGGCGCAGGTGACGAGCATGGCGCCGTAGTCCCGGATCAGCTCGTGGCAGCCCGCGGAGTACTCCGACGTCACTGGCCCCGGCACTGCCATCACGGGCCGGCACAGCTCCCTGGCGTGCCGGGCCGAGTTCAGGGCGCCGCTCCGCAATGCAGCCTCCACGACGACTGTTCCCCGGCTCAGGGCGGCGATGATCCGGTTCCTTATCAGGAAACCGGGCCTCGTCGGCGCCGCGTCGGGCGGGCACTCGCTCACCAGCACGCCCTGTCCTGCCACCGCGTCGAACAGGCCGCGATTGCCCTGCGGATACCCGAACGCCAGTCCGCCAGCCAGCACCGCTACGGTGTCGCCGCCCGTCGCCAGCGCTCCCCGGTGCGCGCTTGAGTCAATACCGTAGGCACCGCCAGATACGACGCCAACGCCCTTTTCGGCGAGGACTGCGGCGAGTTCGATGGCGACGTGGTTGCCATATCCGGTGGCGGCGCGGGATCCGACGATGGCGACCGAGTTGGCACAGGCCAGCCTCAGGTCCGCGGTTCCTCGCAGCCACAGCAATAGCGGTCTTGTGTCGCCGAGGTCATCGAGCTGGGTCGGCCACTCCGCATCGCCGGGCAAGACCAGCCGCATACCGCTGTCCTGCCAGGCGGCCAGCCGGGCGGTGCTCGGAATCTCGCCGAGCCTGTCCCGCCAGCGCTGTACCGCCCGGCCGAGCGCGACATCCTCCTCCTGGTCAGCCATCAGCGCCTCGCCGTCAGCGTCCGCGCCAGTGACTAGCGCCAGCACCCCTGCCGCCGTCCGGGTTTGTAACGCCGCGCCCAGCACCGGGTCACCCGGCTTGGCCAGGAAGCTCAGCGCAACCCTCGCGCGCCGCTCGCCGTCGGGACTCATGGTGACCACCTCCGGTCACGACCCTGCCCGAGCGTGCGGCCAGCCCGCTGATCCGAGCTGGCGACTGTGGACAGCTAGCGAGAAAACTCCTCGATGTGGATAACTCTGACGAGGAATCCTCGATCAAGCAGAGGGACTGTCGCCGGTCGCCCGTACGGTGACGGGCGTGAGCGGTCAATTACAAGAACTTCACCGGTTCGAGCTGGGCGCGCTGAGCATACATAGGCGCTCTCTATGTTGCAGCCGAGGCCACAGGCAAGAGCGCCGAACGCGCGCCTATTCGGCGTTCGGCGCAGCCCGTGGCGCAGTCCCGATCACCGATCGCCTACGCTCTGTGACTGCGAGCCACCGCTAGCCACGCTTCCGACACGCTTCCGGCGCCCGGCCCTACCTGTCAGGCTGTCGTGAGACACCAGGGTGCCCTGGGTCCACCGTGTAGGGCGTGACAGGAGAACAGCCTCGTGAGTAGCGGCGTTGCAGCCCTGCAAGGTTCACCAGATCCGGCGGCAGGCCGGCCGGATGGGGTGCCCGATCCGGCGGCGCGTCCGGTCCGCCGGTCGTTCACCGCGGAATACCGGGCGCGGGTGGTCGCCGAGTACCAGGCGGCCCCGCACGGGCAGAAGGCCGCGGTGCTGCGGCGAGAGGGCCTGTACCAGTCTCAGATCCGGGAATGGACATCCGCTCGTGACGCGCTGGACCGCGGGGCGCCTGCGCCCCGCCGGCCGCACCGGGCCAGGGCTGCCTCCGGCCGGAAGGACGACGATCCTGGCCGGCTGCGGGCGGAGAACCAGCGGCTGCGGCGCGAGCTGGCCAGGTCGCAGGCGGTGGTGGAGATCATGGGAAAACTGCAAGGGCTCTTGGAGACCATCTCCGAGAGCACGGGCACGCCGCCGCCGCCGGCGACGCGGTGAACGCCGCGTTCGCTGAGCTGCGCACCGCGGGGATGCCGGTGACGCGGGCCTGCGCGCTGACCGGCCGGGCGCGGGCCACCCACTACCGGCATGCACGCGGTCCGGTGCACGGCCCCCGGCTGCCGCGGGCAGTGCCGGGCAACGGCCAGGCACTGTCGCCGGCCGAGCGGGCGGCGGTGCTGGCGCTGATCAACTCCGAGGCCTACGCTGACCTGTCGATCGGGCAGATCTGGGCCCGCGAGCTGGACGCCGGCAGCTACCTGTGCTCGGCCTCTACCATGTACCGGATCGCCCGGGCCTCGGGGCAGACCCGCGAGCGCCGCCGCCAGGCCACCCACCCGGCCAAGGTCAAGCCCGAGCTGCTGGCCGACGGGCCGTCGCAGGTATGGACGTGGGACATCACGAAGCTGCGCGGGCCGGGCAGGGGAATCTTCTACCAGCTGTATGTGCTGATCGATATCTACTCCCGGTTCAACCCGTCCTGGATCATCTCCCCGGTCGAGGACTCCCGGCTGGCGACCGGCGATCGCAGCTGAGCGCTGTTGGGCAAGTTTTGTCTACCCGCCATCGAAGCCACAAGCGACCCCATTCGGCGCTCGTAACAGCGTCGGGCCCGCGAGCGGCAACCTGCGGCGCAGAATGCACTGACAAGTAGCCGAAGAGCGCGCTCTGTCACCGGGGTTATGGCGGTGATCCGGAGATGCCGGGTCAGGCGGTCCGGCCGGCCCAGTGGCGACCTGGCGGAGGGCGCTGCCGGGCCGCGGTCGCGGCCTTGGACTCTTCTAGCTTCTGTAGCAGCGAGGTCAGCGTCCGAATCTCCTCGGGCTCCCAGTCCGCCACGAATGAGGCGAACCGGTCCAGGCCTTCTTCGGTGAGGGAACGCAACTCATCGGACCCGGCGGTGGTGAGCGTGACCCGGCAGGAACGCTTGTCGGCAGTGTCGGCCGTGACGCGCACGAGGCCCAGGCTGTCAAGCTCCCGGACCTGCCGGGTGACCTGCGAGGGATGGACGGCTTGCGCGGTGGCGATCTCCGAGGGGCGGATGCCCGGAACCGCTGCCACAAGCTGCAGGAGGCTCAGGGTGCTCGCGCCCTTCCTCTGGCGCCTGGCCCGGTCCAGCGCCGCGTTCGTCACGAACAGCGCGGTCACCATTGCGCGGACGTCGTCCCGGCTCGCTTTCACGCCGGCCATGATACATTAGTTGATAGACGCAATCATCATTGCGCGGAACCGGATGGAGTACGTCGTGAGTCCGATCGAGAAGGTCATGGCCAGCAGAAGCTCGCACGTCAAGCTTGCGGCGGCGGTGGCATTGCTGCTGGTGGTCCTATGGGCAACCGGATCGGCTGTTCAGTCGCTGTGGGTCACACCGGTCGTCATCGTCGTGCTGTGGACCGCTATCCAGGTCGGGCTCGGGTACCGCCGCCGGCACCACGGCGCATGACGAGACGGGCAGGAAGCGGCGCAGAGCTGACGCAGTGACGACCGCAGGCTAGTCAGGTGACAGCGGCTTGCCAGGCCGTGCGGCGGCACAGGCCAACCCGTCGCCCCCCATCAATTCAGCAGTCCAGTGTGACGGGCCGGGCATGCTGGCGAATTTGCAGAGCTAACAAACAGGCAGGCCCCGTGCCGGTGAGCCCCTCACCGGCTGGCGCAAGTGTTGCGATGCGTCAGGGTCTGGTGGCGGTGATGAGGTACGGCACACCAACGCCGAGGTTGAGATCGGGCAGTGGCTCGGCAGCCGGGTGAGTGAAACCTGCCGTGGCCAGCGCGCCGAGGATTGGCTCGGGCCCGTCGAGGTGCATGAACGGGAGTTCCCGCCTGGTATCGGCTGTGTAGTGCTCAACAAAGAGAGGCGGTAGGTCGCCGTCGTCCCAGTCGGTGAACCAGAAGCCGTCCACCGCCACAAGCAGGCCACCAGACCGCAGCAGCTGTCTCCAGTTGGCCATCGCCCTGGCTGGCTCGCGGAGCGTCCATAGAAGGTGCCGGCTGGTCACGGCATCGAAACTGGCTGGAGAGAAGTCGGGCGCTACTGCGTCACCGAGACGGGCGTCGACCGTGAGGCCACGTGCGGTGGCTCTCGCGACTAGCTCATCGAGCATGCCAGGCGCCAGATCGGTGGCTGTCACACGGTGGCCGAGTGATGCCGCGGCCAGAGCAAGGTAACCGGTGCCAGTCGCCACATCGAGGACGTCGGATGGGGGGTCGGGAAGGACCGGAGCGAGGGCGTCAACCCACCTCTCGTACCGTTCCGAGCCGTACTCGGCCACGTTGCCGTCGTACGCCTCGTAGTTAGGTGCCACCGTGCTCCAGAAGGTGGTGACATGCGCTTGGGTCTCGTTGGGTTCCCCGGCCGCCGGATGCCGGTTCGTGCCGCCTGGCTCGCCCATGACCGTTTCCTTCGCTCGTGACTCGCGGGAAGCCCTTTCGAGGACCCCGCTGACGTTGTCAGTCCTCTTGGGGTTCGAACCACGACTGCTGCAGGCCCTTCGTGACCTTGGGCTCCGAGAAGTTCTGGTAGGCCATATGGGAGTGGGCCGCAGCGAGCAGGTCGCCGGCCCGCGTCCACATCCTCGTCTCTGCACCGAGGATACCGTCGCCTGCGTAGGCACCGGTGGCATCCGCGTGCATCCATTCCGCCTCCGGCCCGTCGCGCTAACAAGCCAGGTCGCCGCCACTTCTGGCTCATCGCCGTGGAGCGTAAGCACGCTATGCGTGACACCTGTGCTCGTGGACTGCACCAGTCAGCGGATGAGCTTAAGACCAGCCGTCGCAGCGTCGAAGGCAGATAACCTGGCCGCAACGACCAGACTCCAGCGCTGCCGAGCAACGACCACGCCGCGGTCACCGCCATCCCGCCTGACCTCGCGGTGGTTGGGTCGACTGACCGACACGGCGCGGGTCCGGGTCGCGAGCAGACCCGACGTGCTGCAGCGCTTCTGAGCGACCTGGAGCCCGCCGGGTTCGTCTTGGCCGGAACGGTCACTCAGTTCATCCCCGGAACCAAGGAGACCCTTGAGGACCTGCGATCTATCCTCGTGCAGCAGTCGTAAGGCGTCGACGCCGGAGACTTGCGTGGGGCATATCAGACGCGGCATCGGCGGCGGCCCGATCCTACGCCGCCCAGTCGGCATTCTTGTGATCGCCATCGGCCCTCGGTACCTAGTGGCCGGCCTAGCATGACTAGTGCGCGCAGTGGGGATTTCGTAGCCTGGGCGCCGCCGGATACTGTTGCGACGCCTCTTTCGGCGAGCACCGCGGCCAGTTCGATGGCGACGTGCTGGCCGTAGCCGGTGGCGGCCCGCGAGCCGACGATCGCGACGGAGTTGACGCAGGCCAGTCTCAGGTCCGCGGTTCCGCGCACCCACAGGACGAGCGGCCGGGCGTCGCCAAGGTCGTCGAGCTGGGTAGGCCATTCGTCGTCGCCAGGGACAATCAGCCGGAAACCGCTGTCCTGCCAGGCCGCCAGCCGTGCGGTGCTGGGGATCTCGCCGAGTGCGGCTTCCATGGATACTTATGCGATCCGACCTCGCGCTGCTGATCTTCCTGCCGTTGGCATCCGCGGTCGCTGGAGGTCCTCGTGGGCAGTCTCAAAGACGCCAGCAGTCCCGGAGTCTCAGATGAGACACCACGTGTATAGCCTTGCGCTTGCCGCCAGGCTCATTCGGTGAGGACTACCCATTGCCGGCCGTCGATGAGTTCACGTGCCGCGTCGAGGTGACCGGCGTGGCATGCTGTCTCAGCAATCACATGCAGGAGGATCTCGCGCAGGTCGTCGAGCCGCCAGCTGCCAAACAGGTCTTCAGGCCACCACGCCGGCGGGCTGTCAAGGGAGGTGGCGGTGATAATGGCGTCGGCACGCTCTATCTCCCGCCGGTAGCCGTCCAGCACCGCGGTGGCCGTCAAGTCCGCAGGGACCTGCCAAGCGTTGTCCGGCTCGTCGTCTGGCAGCGGCTCGCCAGCGACGACGGCACGGAACCAGAACCGCTCGACGTCGATCGCCAGATGGTGTACTAGCCCGGCGCAGGTCCAGTGCGAGGGCAGCAGAGGGCGCTGCAAGTCCTCGTCGGAAAGACCCTCAAGGATGCCGAGCACGTGATTGCGCTGATCGGCCAGGCATGAGAACAGCGCCTGGCTCTCCTTGGTCGCAGGGGACTGCGTCATGGCTCATTCGTTCCTTCGCAAGACTGATATGCGGCCTCTTGTTTGTCATGACGGGTCAGAAACGGCTGTGCACCTCCGCCTTCGATCCGCCTTGCTGAGGCCTGCGTTCTCAGCGCGGCTGCCAGCCCGGATGGTAGTGCTGGCCGTGCGACCGGGATGCAGAGGGCACGCTAGGTCCCTTGCGTGTAGGCACCTCTGATGAAGACGGCTGAATGCACCATCAGGATGATCATGATGATGACAATACGGGCCGCCACTTTCATGGCATAAGAATTCAGCTCCTTGCTCTTCTTGCTGTACTTCTTCTCGATCCGCAAGTAGTCCGCGTACAGCCGGCCGCGCCTTCCCAGAGCTGACAGAGCAAAGGTGAGACTGACAAGGACAATCAGCCAGGCCGCGACACGCCCGCCCCGCTCCTGGATCCTCGTCTGCACCAAGGTCAGCACCGTCACAACCGCAAGTGTTGCCGGAACCAGCCACCTGGACTCTGGCTTGGCGATGAACCAGAGGGGACGCCTAGCAGCACCAGCCCGAGGATCTCTGCAAGCACCACCGTCCGCGCCGGCACGGTCTCAAGGTTGAACAGCACAGCGCTGCCTCTTCTCGGCAATGCCTGCCTGTGTCATGCCAATGCCGCAGGCGAGCCAGGTACTTTGCGCGTGATCCATGCTGGCTCCTGCTCTGCGACCTACACTCTCGGCGGTGCCAGAATCCACGGCAGTGGAAGGCCGGGTCAAGAGTCGGTGACTGTCCCTATAGGCAGAAGGAGTTCACTCACATCGGCATCACAAGTCGTCCCGGCGGTCGCGACGGACGTGGTGCGCACAGTTGGGAAAGTGTGCCGTAGGCGCCGCCTGACGCCATAGGCGATCGACGCCAGCGCGCAGAAGGCTTTCCACGCAATGTGCCGCCGGATGCCCGACAAGACCGCCAGGTGCAGTTCTCCGCTCGAAGTAGGTCCGCAGGCAGCGCACGGCCGGACGCTTCAGTGTCTCGAGAGACGCCGGAATCATTTGTTGCCCGGTGTGACAAGTCTTGGGCGACTCTAGGCGTGGCGGGCCGACGATGTCTCAGTCTCGCGATTCGTTCGTCAAGTGAGACAGCGAGCTAATCCACCGGCCCGCAATACTGGCGCGGAATCTTGGCTGGTGACCCACGCAATTCACGCCCGCAGCGAGCGCCAGAGCCGCCGTTCGGCGCGGGCGCAGGTGCGGCACCGAGTTCCGTGCTGGCCGTACAGAACAGGCTGTTCTGCTTCGTCGGCCGCAAATGCCGGCATGCCACCGGTTCGACATGCTATGCCGCAGAAGAGATGCCCGGTCGCGGATGCGCTTCTAAGAGCTGACGGGCGGGCCGCGGGGTTGATCCCGTCGTCCTCCCCCCGGACGGTGGGGAGATCGCGTGATCTACAGTTCTTGGCGCACCCATATGACCGTGGGCAGGGGCCCCCAGTCGCCAAGTTTGAGTGGCGTCAGCGGTCGGCCGCAACCAGCGTCAGCGTGGATCTGCAGGCTCACTGGACGGAGCCAGTATGAAGGAACTCGAATCGCTAAACGCTACCTTCGTCATCGACACCTTCCTGCTGCTCCTGATCGGCATCGGACCCAAAATCGCGCTGGTGCCATTCCTTGACGTGACCACCGATATGACCGAAGCCACCAAGCGGCGCGTTGTGCGCAAGATGCTGACCACCGCCGCCACGGTCGCCGCGCTCCTGTTGGTCCTCGGCGGCCTGCTCACCAGGCTGCTGCACTTCTCGCCGGGCGCGCTGGGCGTCGCTAGCGGCATCATCCTGCTGATCATCGCGGTCACCATGGTGCTCGGCCAGCAGAGCGGGGACGCCGGCGGTCACCCGGTCAAAGACCGGGACCCGATGCAGGTCGCCGTCTTTCCGCTGGCCGTGCCCTACTTGCTCAACCCAGCCGGGATCGTCGTCCTGGTCACCCTGTCGGCAGAGGCTGTCTCGATCGCAGTGGTCGGAGTCGCCGTCGGCGTGCTGGTCGTGGTGCTGGCGCTCGACGTCGCGGTTTTCCGCTGGGCCGTACAGGTCGGCAGCAAGCTGGATGCGAGCCGGATGCTGGTGACCGAGAAGGTGTTCGGTTTCCTGCTCGCTGCGCTTGGGGTGCAACTGGCGCTCAACGGATTGTCCGACGTCGGCGTGATCCACCTGATTACCAGCCACTGACAACGCGGCCTATGCCGCCTTGAGCCAGCGCCGGCGCTGTGCTCCATACTTTCGGCAGCCATGATGGCGGCTCAAGTAGCCCCGAAAGCGCGTATGCGTCACGGCAGGCGGGGCAGCGCGTGCGGCAACACAGCGCGGCTGCGACGGCCTCGGCGGCGGTCATCGCCGCGGCTTGCCGGGCGAGAGCTGCGTCGCTCCATCTGCCGGTCGTCAGATGAGACAGCAACTGCGCTCGCTCAGACTCTCTGGATGGTTAACACGGTTTGAGCGATCTGTAGCCTTCGGCGTCCACCAGCCCGCCGTAAGCAGCCAGCTCGTAGTCGGCCTCAGCCGTCTGCCTTAACCTACGGCAGGCGCTGGCGACAGGCTGGCCCACTGTGATGGTTACTGCACAGCTGGCATGCTGAGCCCGGCCAGCTCACAAGAGTGCGCGCTGTTGGGATTTCGTAGCCTAGGCGCCGCCAGATACGACGCCAACGCCCTTTTCGGCGATGACCGCGGCGAGTTCGATGGCGACGTGGTTGCCGTATCCGGTGGCAGCGCGGGATCCGACAATGGCGACCGAGTTGGCGCAGGCCAGCCTCAGGTCCGCGGTTCCTCGCAGCCACAGCAGCAACGGTCTTGTGTCGCCCAAGTCATCGAGCTGGGTAGGCCACTCGGCATCGCCGGGCAAGACCAGCCGAAACCCGCTGTCCTGCCATGCCGCCAGCCTCGCGGTGCTCGGGATCTCGCCCAGCCGATCTCGCCAGCGGAGTATCGCCCGGCCCAGCGCGTCATCCGCCGACTCGACAGCCAGCAGCGCCTCCCCGTCGGCATCCGCGCCCGTCACGAGCGCGAGCACTTCGCTGGCTGTACGCGTGCGCAAGCCGCCGCCCAGCACTGGATCCCCTGGCTTGGCCAGGAAGCTCGGCGCCAGCCGGGCCCTTCGCTCGCCCTCGGCACTCATCGCGACCACCTCCGGCCACGACATTGCCCCAGCGGGCAACCAGCCCGCTGATACGAGCCAGCGCCTGTGGACAACTAGCCAGCGACGATACGGATGCGGAAAACGCTCACTCCGGCCACTGGCTGCGCCTTGGGTAGCTGCCGCCGAGGGCGCCGTGGGCGACGAAGGCGATGGCGCTCCGGCGCGGAAGCTGCGCCGGAGCGAAGATCGCTGACGGGAGCATGGGATGGCTCGCGCGCCGTTCGGTGAGGGTGAATGCGGCCGAGAACACCAAAGCGTGCGTGACGGCAGCGGCGAATCGCGGCGAAGCAGCGCCCGCGGCCGGCAGGACGATGATCGCGTGGGTGATCGTGGTGCTGCGGGTACCAGCCCGGCTTCTCAGGCGACCGGAGGTAGCGGACCGGCGCGGCGGGCAGGATACTCAACATCCATCACGACGGTGAAGATGAGCTGCTTTACCCAAAGCTCATCGAGCGTGTGCCCGAGCAGGCCGCCATGACCGCGGAAGTGGGGAATGAGCACGAGCTTGTGAAGACCGCTCTTGACGATGCGTCAGCCGCGTGCGCCACCTGGCGCGAGCAGCCCTCCGCCGAGACGGGCGAGGCCTTGGCGGCATCACTTGACCAGCTCAACTCGGTGTCTCAGCGCCATCTCGACGACGAGGAGCAGAATGTCGTCCCGCTCGCCGCGGTGACGGTCACCCAGCAGGAGTGGGACGCGCTCGGAGAACATACGGTGGCCGAGATTCCTCGTAACAGGAGGCCGATCGCGTTCGGAATGGTCCTTGACCCGCTCGATGAGACCGACCGCCAGTTCATGCTGAGGTTCCTGCCGCGGCCGGTACGGATGGCGAGGGGAATCCTGATCGAGCGGCCCTGGAAGAAGTACGCCACGACACTGCGCGCTGGTTCGTGACCGGCAGTTTGGCTCACAACCCGCCGGTGAGAGGAGCATGACGTGGCGTCCCCGGACAAGCAGCGGCCAACAACGCCGAACGGCACGTCGGGACCGGGAATCCCTACAAAGAGCTGATCGCGGGCCTCATGAGTCGGGGCACGCAGGTCGAGCTGTGCGGCGCGACTGCGCGCCGGGCGACTCCCGAGGATGCTGTTGTGGCGGCGCGAGCGAGCCTTAGTTCTGCAGCCCAGTCCGGATTAGTCGCGCCGCGGCTTCGACCTCTGCCATCACTGCGTCGTAGACCGCGCCGGGCGTCCGAGCAGCGTCCAGGTGTTTCCGCAGCGCGGTGAAGTGCACGCCCCACAGGCCCAGCAGAGCCGTTGCCGCTATCTGCGGTTCGGGGTCGTCGGCGGCCTGGCCAGCACGGTCGGCCAAGAGACCGGCAGTCATTATCGTGAGCGCACGCAGGGTTTCGTAGTTATAGGTGCGCAGCGCGGGCGTGGCGGCAACAAGTTCGCCGAACCGGCGGACGGAGTCAATCGCGGCAGCGACGTCAGGCTGCGCATCGAGCCAGGACGTCAGAGCGACGAGTTCGCCGGCGAGGATGTTCCGGGCTGCGTCAACAGGATGAAGGCGCGGGTCCGACAGTGCTGCTCGCAGCGCCTGCTCGGTGGTCTCCCAGCGGTCTAGGACGAGTGATTCCTTCGTCGGGAAGTAGTTGTAGACCGTTTTCTCGGATACTTCACACTCTGCTGCGATCTCGACGACTCGTACTGCGTCATAACCGCGGGTCAAGAACATCTGCGTCGCGGTATCGCTGAGCCGCTGGCGCAGTTGCGCTTTCTTGCGCTCGCGCAGACCCTCGCCAATCGTCGCGGCCTCCGGAGGCCGGACCGCCGTCCAATCGACTGTCTGCTGAGGCGTCATGGCGCCAGCCCACCAGTTACCGGCGACCAGTGAGGCTTGCCCCAGGCCGGACCTGGCCAGCGTCGTCGATAGCATCCAGCACCGGCGGCAGCCCCGTCCGCAGCATCCGGCGCCGGATCGGGCCGAGCACGAACTTAGACATGATGATCCCGTCAACGCCCCGAAACCCGGTGTGATCGTAGGTCAGCCGGGACCCTTCGGGAGCGGGGCCGATGCGCCAGGTCACGATCGACGCCTCGCGCTCTTCGCCCTTCCACGTATGGCGGAGCATGACGGGTGGCTCGACCGCGAGGACCTCGCAGTCGACGATGCCGTTCCATCCAGGGACCGGCTTGCCGACGAATCTGAAGTGATTGCCGACCTCGGCCCTAAAACCCTCAGGCCGGCCGCCCCGGCCAGTCGAGGTCCAGAGCGGGACGAGCTTCGGATCGGTGAGTGCGTGCCAGAGCTTGTCGACTGAGTGCGGATACTCCTGGGTGATGTGGAACTGTGACATAGCAGCGCCTTCGGAAGTAGGTATAGTCACTGTAAAAATATAGTAGCAGCAATTGCATTTCGGTCAACACAGCCGGCTTCGCACGGTGTTGAGCTTTGGCTGGACCCCAGGCAGGCCGGCCGGTTGGCGCCGCGTCGTATTGTCACCGCAGCCGTAGCCGTCCGTTAGAGCGTGGGCCTCTCTAGCAGCGACGGCGTACCGCTGATCACAGCGTCTCGCTGATGGCTTCTCCGGTCGCCGATCGCCTGTTGGGAAAGTGTGCCGTAGGCGCCGCCAGACACGACGCCAATGGCCATTTCGGCACGTGCCGCCGGCGGTGCGATCGCCAGCGAGGTCCTGGATGGCGTCCAAATATTGGCGCGAGGCCGATTAGTCCAGTCAGCCAAATCCGTCCTCAGAGGTATAAAGCCACCTGGGACGACTTAACTGCAGCCGTGCTGAGACCAGAACGTTTGGACATTGCGGCCATCAACGGTTTGGCTTAGCAGTGGGGTAAAGGGCGTAAGAAGCTGTGCTGGCATGGCTTGCCGAGGGGAGGTGATGCTGGAGGTGCGCGCCGATGACATGACGACGTCACGGCTGGTGGGCACGACGAAGTCCGATATAGCCGTCCGACTGCTCGGGCCCGTTGAGGCGCGCGCGGTCAGCGGCTGGCTAACGGTACCCCCGCAGCAACGTATTCTTCTCGCCCTTCTAGCCCTGCAAGCCGGCCAGGTAATTCCGGTCGGAAAGCTGATTGATGCCATCTGGCCGGAAGCACCCCCAGCATCTGCACGGGCGAGTCTCCAGGTGATGATCACACGTCTGCGACACATTCTGGCGGGGAAGCCGGGCGGGGTAGTTGAGCGACGCGGAGACGGGTACAGGCTGGTCATCGCGCCCAGTTCAATAGATGTGCAGCGGTTTCGCCGGCTAGCACGGGCCGCCCGCGACGCACCTACCGCCGAGGAAGCCATCGCTGCATTCGATGAGGCCCTGGCGCTCTGGCGCGGACCCGCATTAGCCGACGTGCCAGCAACCGGGAGGATTGACGCGATCCGGTTTGCGCTGGCCGAGGAGCAGCTCTCTGCACTGCTAGACCGGATTACTGCGTTGCTGGACATCGGCCGATACCGTGATGCAGCTGAGGAACTGACTAGCCTGATGGCCGTGCATCCGCTGGCCGAGCGTCTGGCCGGACTGCTGATGGTTGCGCTGTACCGTTGCGGCAGGCGGGCCGACGCGCTGCAGGTGTTCCGAGACGTTCGCACTCGTCTTAGCAGCGAACTGGCTATAGAGCCCGGCCCGGAACTCCAGTCTTTGCATCAGCAGATCCTGGCTGGCGATCTCGCGCGATCCGCCGTGACGAGTCGGCTGGTCACACCTGTGGCGCAGCAGGCACCGGGCCACGAGCTCGCATTCGCCGGAGAAGACTCGCCCTTGGTGCCCAGGCAGCTCCCAACAGGTGCGGCCCATTTCACCGGGCGAGCCGGCGAAATACGTGTGCTGGACATGCTGCGGGAAAGGGTCGGGTCATTCGAGGGGACCGTAGCGATCGCAGCGATCAGCGGAACGGCGGGAGTCGGCAAGACCACCCTAGCGTTGCACTGGGCCCACCAGAACGTGCACAAATTCCCTGACGGCCAGCTTTATGTTAACTTGCGGGCGTTCGGCCCGTCATCCGCGCCCATGAAGGCCGCGGACGCGATTCGTGGCTTCCTCGACGCGCTGGGCGTGCGAAGAGACCGCAGGCCCAGGGGCATCGAGGCGCAGGCCGCTTTCTATCGGACCGTACTAGCCGACAAACGGATACTGGTGGTGCTCGACAACGCCGCCGACGAGGATCAGGTGCGGCTGCTGCTGCCCGGCGCGGAAGGGTGCCTCGTGCTCATCACGAGCCGAAGGCGGCTTGCCGGAATGGCGACTGGCGAGGGTGCGACGTTGCTCACCCTGGGTGTGTTGTCCCAGGAGGAAGCTCTCGAGCTGCTGACGGGCAGGCTCGGCGATGCGCCTACGGCCAACGCCGCCGAGGCAGCGAACCAGCTTGCCTTGTTGTGCGGGCGGCTACCGCTGGCGCTCGCCATCGCGGCGGTACGAGCAGCGGAGAACCCCAAATCCGGCCTGACCGCGCTGTCAACTCAGATGCAAGACATAGGTTGTCGCCTTGACGCCCTTGATATGGGGGAACGGGCGGGCAGCGTCCGGGCGGCGTTTTCGTGGTCGTACAAGAACCTGAGCCGGCCGGCAGCGAGATTGTTCCGGTTGCTGGCGGCGCATCCAGGACCCGACATCAGCCTCGCCGCGGCGGCCAGCCTCGCCGGCTGCCAGGTTGTCCACGCGAGGCGGATCCTCGCTGAACTGGCAGACGCCCATCTCATCACGGAGCACGTCACTGGCCGGTGGATGCTTCACGATCTGCTGCGTGCCTACGCGAACGAGCAAGCGCAGCCTGAGGAGGACCAGACGGAGCGAACCGCGGCGTGGTTGCGCGTGCTCGATCATTACGTCCACACCGCCTGGTCGGCGGCAGTCATGCTACGGCCCGCCCGCGATCCTGGCTTCGAGCTTGACACCCCGCGAACAGGGGTGGAGCCGGAGACTCTGCAGAGTCCGGACGATGCGATGGCCTGGCTCGACGCGGAGCACCAGGTCCTTGTAGAAGCCATCTCGTGTGCAGCGGCAACTGGGTGCGATACCCACGCCTGGCAGCTGCCCTGGGCGCTGACAGATTATTTCACGATGACGGGTTGCTGGCACGACCTCACGGCGACCATGCAGACAGCGCTAGAAGCAGCGGTTCGGACGGGTGACGTGGCCGGGCAGGCACGAGCGCACCACGGCCTAGGCCGCCTTCGGCTTCCGCCCGCTGCGCTGGGCTCTAGCCGCAGACATCTGGCTCAGGCTCTCGGGCTGTACCAGGAGCTCGGTGACCCTCTCGGCCAGGCCTCCGTCCACTCTCAGCTCGGCGTAATCTTCGACCATGAAGGGCGCACACAGGAGGCGCTAGCTCAGGCCCAGCAGGCTCTGCATCTTGCGCGCGCCGCGGGTCATCGGGGACATGAGGCACGCGCCCTCAATCTGATCGGCTGGCTGCACGCCCATCAAGGACATCATGAGCTTGCTCTCAGACGCTGCCGGAATGCGCTGGTTTTGTACCGCGGTATAAGAGACCGTCTCGGAGAAGCCGGCACATGGGACAGCATCGGCTATGTCAGTCACCTAACGGGCAACTTTGACGAGGCTGCAGAGCACTACTACCGGGCCCTCGAGTTGTCTCGTGACGTCAGGTGCCAAAGTGCACAGGCGACCATTCTTGATCACCTTGGCGATAACTGTGAAGCGGCTGGCAGCCCGGACGCAGCGCGCGATTTCTGGCGTCAGGCCTTGGCCATTCTGGACGAACTGCAGTTCGCGGAAACCAACGGCATCCGCCAGAAACTGCATGCACCCGATCGGCCTGTAGGCGAGAGGAAGCATTCGCCAGCGGTCATCGGCGCATTCGCAGCTAGCTGAGCTCGGCGAGGAACACCGCGTCGTCGGCCACCCGGATCAGCATGTCCACCCCCGCTCCGGTGATCGCCCTGCTGAGCGGTTTGAGCATCCCGCAGTGGCCGCCAAGCCCTTGCCAAGTCCGCGCCAGGCGGTGGCCAAGAACGCAGTGAGAGGCTCGCTGCGCTGCTCCATGCTGAGCCACGATCTGCCCAGTCGCCCTTCCCGGCCAAAACCGCCGGGGACCGGTGGACGGGCAGTGTTCGTGGCGCCCCCGCAACAACCGCCACATCTGCCAAGGGAGTTAATGCCGTGGGTCGATCGCTTTGTCCCACTATTGCGCGATGGCGCGCTTGCTATGCCCGGCTGTCGGACGCCAGCTACATCTCAACGGCAACGCGTCCGGATGCAGCCAACGCAGTGCCGAAGCAGG
The DNA here is from genome assembly GCA_963718765.1 of uncultured Actinomycetota bacterium. Taxonomy (GTDB): domain Bacteria; phylum Actinomycetota; class Actinomycetes; order Streptosporangiales; family Streptosporangiaceae; genus JAJYUU01. The sequence goes on along the minus strand of CAVQZV010000004.1, from coordinate 89,746 downwards.
CCCGTACGAAGATCACACTGGCTGTCACAGGGCTGGGAGCTCTGTCGCTACTTGCCGCAGCCTGCGGCGGCTCTACCGCAAGTAACAACAACAACAGCAATTCGTCGACGACGACGAGCCTCAACAGTGGCGTGCAGGCCCTCAACCCCGGCAGTGGCTCTCCCCAGAAGGGCGGCACGCTCAACCTGCTGGGCACGGGTGACGTCGACTACATGGATTACAACATCAGCTACTACTCGATCGGCGCGCTGGCCCAGCGGCTTTACCAGCGGGGGTTGTACGGGTACTCGGCGGTACCGGGTCACACGACTGACGTCGTGCCGGACCTGGCGACGGCGATGCCGGTCGTCAGCAATGGCGGCAAGACCTACGCGGTCACCATCCGGAGCGGCGCGGACTGGAACACTGGCGGCGCTGGCCGGCAGGTAGCGGCGGCTGATGCTCTGCGCGGCCTGGAGCGGGCGTGCAACCCGGTCCAGCCGTTCGGCGGCCTGCCGGACTTCCAGTCGATCATCGTCGGGTACGCGGACTTCTGCAACTCGTTCGGAGCGCTCGGCGCGACGGCCACGACGGCGCAGATCAAGTCCTTCCTGGACACTCACTCGATCTCGGGTGTGACCGTGTCCGGTCAGACGATCACCTACAACCTGACGCAGCCCGCCTCGTACTTCACCGACGAGCTGCAGCTGGACGCGTTCAGCCCGGCCCCGGTCGAGAGCCTGAACTACCTGCCGGCCAGCGCCGACAGCCAGCAGCACGTGATCGCTGACGGCCCCTACCAGGTGTCTGCCTACGTGCCGACCAAGTCGATCACCTTCACCCGTAACCCGGCCTGGAAGCAGTCGTCCGACCCGATCCGGCACGCTTACGTTGACCAGATCAACGTCAACGAGACCGGCGACCAGACCACCAACCAGACGGAGCTGCAGACCAACACGGCCGCCGCGAGTGCCGAGTGGGACAGCTTCGTGCCGGTTGCCGCGGTGCCGGGGCTGGTCGCCCAGATGCAGCACGGCAGCAAGGACTTCAACCTTGGGCCTCAGTTCTCGACCAACCCCTACGTCGTGTTCAACACGGTGTCGCCGAACAACGGCGGCGCGCTGGGCAAGGTGGAAGTGCGGCAGGCGATCAGCTACGCGATCAACCGGGATCACCTGATCCAGGACGCCAATGGTGCGACCCTGAGCCCGCCGCTGACCCACATCCTGCCGGACGGCATCAACGGCTCGCAGGACGTGCCCAAGGGCTACGACCCGTACCCGTACAACCAGGCCAAGGCCAAGTCCATGCTGAAGGCCGCCGGCTACCCGAACGGGCTGACGCTGAAGTTCCTGTACCGGCCGTCAAGCACCCTGTCGACGAAGATGTACCAGACCCTGCAGGCCGATCTGGCTCCGGTGGGGATCAAGATCGTCGGGGTGGGCGTCCCGTCTGCTGACTTCTACACGAAGTACCTCGAGGTGCCGTCGGTCGCCAAGAGCGGAGCCTGGGACGTGTCCCTGGCCAGCTGGGGACCGGACTGGTACGGCGACGCCTCGACGTCGTTCTTCAAGCCGCTGTTCTACGGCTCGCCGTCCTACCCGCCGAACGGCAGCAACTTCGGGTTCTACAACGACCCCGCGGTGAACCAGCTGATTACCAAGGCGTCGTCACAGGCGAGCGCCAGTACGGCGGCCCCTCTGTGGGCGCAGCTGGACCAGATGGTCATGAAGGACGCGCCGATCTACCCGATCACCCAGCCGCTGCTACCGCTCTACCACGCCAGCTACGTGCACAACGCTGTGTACGTGCCGGCGCTTGAGGAGTTCGACTTCTCGAATGTCTGGCTGAGCAGCCCGACCGGCTGACACCGGGGCCTTGCGGGGGATGCCGCTTACCCTCCTTCGAGCGGCATCTCCCGCAGGTAGGTCGCGGAGCACGGGCGGTGGCAGTGGCTGATGACTAGCCCAACTCAGCGCCAGCTACACGGTCGCGAGGACGTGCGTCACAGGCGGCGCACGTCAGAGTTAGTGGCCGCCATCTCCGCTGCCGCCGCCGTCTCTGCCGCTTCCGCCGCCATCTCTGCCGCCGCCGTCGCCAGAATTCCCAGCTACTTGTTGCGGCGCTGCAGCCGCAATGACCGTCACTGTGGCTCCCGGCAGCAAAATGCCTTCTGGTTGCACCGACAGCACTGTTCCGGGCGGCTGCCCTGACGTCACCACGCGCACCAGAATTGCTCGCAAGCCCAGTTGCTGTAGCTCAGCCAGCACTTGCCCGGCCGGCAAGCCGACGAAAGCCGCGGAGTTCACGGCGACGCCGGACGCCGACGGCGATACTGCCGTGCTTGGAGCAGCGGGGCTGGGCGACCCGGACGCGTGGGTGAGACCGGCCCGCCATCCGATCAGTCCGACCATCACCAAAGCGGCGGCCGCGAGCAACGCTGCCGCAGCTCGCCACGCCCCGCGCGGGCGCCACGCGGCAGGCCAACGCCACGACGCCGACTGGTCCCGAGGGTCCGTTGTCACGACGTCGGTCAGAGTGACTGACTCAGGTGCGGCCTGTTCAGCCCCAGGCCAGATACTCCACATCGCCCCCGGTAGCGCCGCCTGACCGGGAGCAGAGGGGCGCAAGGCAGCAGCCCGCGCAGCCACTTCCCGCGCCGAGCGCGGACGCCGCGACGGGTCCCTGGCAGTGAGCTCAGCCACGAGCAGGGCGATGTCGGCAGGCACGATTGCAGGTAGCGGAGGAAAAGGCCGCTGCAGATGCGCAGCGCTGACCTCAGACGCGGGCCCGCTGAACGGCCGCGTTCCCGTGAGGCATTCATACGCGACCACGCCCAGCGAATACAGGTCGGACGCAGGAGTAGCCGGTTCGCCGGCCGCGCGTTCCGGCGCGAGGTAGGCAGGCGTGCCGATGACGGTACCGGTGGAAGTCACTGGCGCGGAGCCGATCACGCTCGCGATGCCGAAGTCGCTGATTTTTACGTGGCCGTGCCGACTGGTCAGCAGGTTGGCCGGCTTGATATCCCGGTGCACCACCCCGGCCGAGTGCGCTGCTTGCAGGCCCGCAGCTACCTGCGCGACAAGATCCATGGTCCGGTCTGGGCCCACAGGCCCCGCAGCAAGCACCTCCGACAGCGACGGCCCGTCTACTAGTTCCATCACCAGGAACGGGACTTCCGCCGAGCCGGCGGTGCCGTAGTCATAAACCTGGGCGATGCCGGGATGAGAAAGCCGCGAAGCGCTGCGCGCCTCGGCGAGGAAGTTGGCAGCGGCCAGCGGGTCGTCGACGACCTCGGCCCGCGGCAGCTTGACCGCGACCATCCGCTCCAGTACCAGGTCCGTCGCCCGCCATACGGTGCCGGCGCCGCCGGCGGCGACAAGCTCCTGGAGCCGGTAGCGGCCCGCGAGGAGCTGGCCCTGGCCGACCGCGGACCGCATCATGACCCGAGCCCTGACGGCCAGTGCGAAGACGGGCACGCGCCCCTGCCAGGCATGAGCGCCGAGGCAATCGGCCAGGACTGCCGCATCTCGGCCTCCGATCGGAAAGATGCATCTGCCATTCCCACGTATCCGCGGCGCGTCACGTTCACATGCCGAAGCGTTCGAACGGCACATCATGCACGGGTTGCAGTGGCCGCACCCGCTGGAGACAGCGCCCGCTCCCCGGTCGCGTGACACCTGACGGAACCGCGGCGGAGCAAGCGACCTTCGTTCAGGCTGCCATTCGCGACCTGGGACAAGCACGTTTTTGGGCAGGCAGCAGAACCGCGGACACTTTTGTAGCCTGGATGCGGGAGGGGACCAAAAGATGCTTGCCGTTCAGCGGCGTTTTGCACGCCACGATCAATCCGCGTCGAAGGCCCGTCAGCCTGACCTTCCCGTGACGCCGATCTGGGCCGAGTATCCAGCCACGAGAGTGGTACCCGCGTGCCTGGCCACGGAGGATTCCGCTGGAAGTCTCCTTGTGCAGGACAGCCGGACGCATGAAAGGACAGGCGGAAGATGGGTCTCTTTAAGCGCGACAAGCAGGAGCAGCAGGACAAAGCGTCTGATCGCCTGGCACCGAAACAGGAGCGCATAGCCCAAGCCCTGCAGATGAGGGAGCAGGCCATGCAGATGCGCGAGCAGATTATGCAAGGGCAGCAGCAGGCCATGGAGTCAATTGCGCAGGCATATATGCCCCAGGGCGAGATGACCCAGGGCCAGATGCCGCAGCTTCAGATGTACCAGGCAATGCAAGCAGCGGCGAATGACCAGCTATCGGCCGCTGGGCAGACTCAGACGCGAGGCTCCATGTCATGGGCTCGTCAGGTGCTGGCAATCCTCGCGCCGCCACAACCCGGCTTCGTCAAGCGGTGCAGCTGCGCCGTGTGCGGGGCACCGAAGAAGCTGCCGACCATCACTGCCTACGTGTACTGCGACTACTGCGCATCTCTCATTGATTACGATCTTCGGCGCGCCTGCGAAGGAGATACGACCCCCGCCCCGGAATACGCCGCCATTGTGAACGGCACCAATGCTCGCGCGAAGGAGGTAGTGGCGTCAGGTGACCGGGACGCCTACCGCGACCTGCAGAAAAAGATGTACGAAGCGTATGTGAAGTACGTACCCATGGCTGTCTCGCACCGGGCCAGGAACGATCCAGGCTACGTACGCGCCTACGTTGACTACATGGCCGAGGCGGGGGTAGTCCGCGCATTTGATCCGACTTCCCAGGCGCTGGACGCGGAGATGACACAGCGCGTGATCGGGCTTCGTTATGGCGGCAACATGCTGTCGCCGACGGTGGAACCGGACTCGTTCTGGCCTCTCGTGGAGCTGACGGAAAGGCAGATAGAGATATACGAAGCCCTCTATCGCTCGGCCAGTCTCGCTGATCTTGATCCTGACCGCTCAGAACACGTGGTCGGCAAGTTCGCGTGGTCGGGCTTCTGCCAGGGCTGGCTTGGCATGCTTCCAGCCGATGCGGCTCAGCAGCTGCTGGAGCGCACCGGGCTAGTGAATGAGTACGTGCCCGTGCATGCGGAGGACGGCCAGCCGCGCCACTGCGGCGGGTGTGGCAGCGAAATCACCGCCCTGCCTGACGCCAAGGCCCTCATATGCGAAGCATGCGGCCGCATGATCGCCGTGGGCAGTGCCGAGCTTCGGTGTGCCAACTGCGGCGGCTCGATGACCCTGCCTGTTGGCGTGGACAACATCGCTTGCCCATACTGCGAAACACGCGTCGAGCGCGTCGGGATCCTCTGAGCCGCGCGCATCATGCCGCTGCGGGCGGCGGGGCCTGTGCAGATGTGGGTAACGCCGCTCATACGGGAATGCAAGCAGACGATCACGCTGTGAGACGCGGTGCGAGTCCGAGCGGCGGCACCGAGAGCCGCCGCCGACAAGGCCAGATATCTCGGGCCGGAGCAGATGACAACACCGGACATGAGTAAGCCAGCCGACCCGGACTTTCGCGCCTACGCCGCGGCCGGGGCGGCCGCGCTGCAGCGATGGTATAGCCCATGGACTGGCCGGTGGCGGACAACCGGCTGGTGGAACGCCGCGAACGCGCTCACGTGCGTTGCTGATTACACCGAGCGGACCGACGATCGCACCTATGCGTGGGTGCTCAACTGGACGTTCCGTATCGCTCGCTGGCAGCACCCGCATTTCATCAACAGCTTCTTCGACGACAACGGGTGGTGGGCGCTGGCGTGGATCAGGGCCTACGAACTGACTGGCAAGAAGCGGTACCTGGAGGCCAGTCAGCGTATCTTCGACAACCTGACCACCGGCTGGGACGAAACCTGCGGCGGCGGTCTGTGGTGGAACCAGGACCGGACGTACAAGAATGCGATCCCTAACGAACTCTTCCTCACTACTGCGGCACGGCTGCAGTTGCTCTCCCCGAGCCCTCGCAGCCACTACCTCGACTGGGCGCTTCGCGAGTGGGACTGGTTCAGCGCGAGCGGCATGATCAGTCAGAGGGGCCTGGTCAACGACGGGCTCACGGCAGAATGCACGAACAACGGCAGGCCCGCCTACACCTACAACCAAGGCGTCATACTCGGCGGACTCGGCGACTTGCATGAGATCACCGGGGACGCCGCGTTCCTGCGGCAAGGCGAGCGCATCGCCGACGCGGCGCTCAGTGAGCTGACCACCCCGGGCCCGGCCACCCGGCCAGGAATTCTGACCGAACCTGGTGAGGCAGACATGACCCGTCGACGGGGCGACGGCAGCCAATTCAAGGGGATATTCGCGCGCTACCTCTGCGACTTCTACGGGCGCACCGGCCGCCCGGCCTACCGCGACTTCATCATTCGCAACGCGCAATCTATCTGGGATAACAGCCGGAACGCGAGGAACCAGTTCGGAGTTTGCTGGGCGGGACCGTTCGATGTCGGGGACGCCAGCAGGCAAAGCTCAGCACTGGACGTCCTGAACGCCGCAGTCCAGCTCGCTTACTAGCTGACCTCGCTGAGACCCTGGGCGAAAGCGATCAACTGCGCACGGCTCTCATTGTGGGCGGTCACCTGGTAAAGCCGGTCGCCACCAGTCGTCCAAACGAGGAAGAGCCACAAGCTCGGCGAGTCGCAGGACGGCTCACCGGCGGCTGTCCCGCACGCTCCGAGCAGCTGTGCCTGAGCCCCGTCCACGCTGTAGGTACCGAGCGTGCTCGCCTCCCCTATGTTCGAGCACCCCTGGGGGCCGGGCTCGTTGTCCTGGTCGATCACCAGCTCATAAGCACCATCCGCATAGGTCGCTACCACATCCGCGTGCGCGGTATCACCCGCACACTGTCCGACCTGGATGCCGCCATTGACGAGGGGCAGGCCGCCTGTGCTGGCCGACTGCAGCAAGCCAAAGCCGGCTGCCGTCTCGGCGGCTGCCCACGACGTAAACGCGCCAAAGCTCGGGCTTGTCGCCGGGTTCGCTGACGGCTCAGCCGTCGCCGCCGGAACAGCCGCGCCCGTTGGAAGGGCGGTTCGCGTGGGCGGCGGCGTAGCTACCGCTGAGCTTGGTTCCGCAACGGGCTTCGCGGTCGGCGCGCAGCCCACGCACGCAAGCCCCAGAGCGGCAGCCGACACGCCTGACAGCGCGCAGTCTCTGACTCGCCCGAATACAGACACCTTGTTGATCACCAAATCACCCAAGTCCGAGCATCGCGGTCATTCCGTCCCGGAGATGATGGCGCGCGCTGCGGCCTGGCCGCAAGGGTGGCCTTCCCCATCCTGCCGGCGCGAAGGAACGGGGACTCTCGGCACGGGCGTCGTGACCCTGCGTGGTGAACTTGGTGGCGTGACATACGGATCACTTCGGTGCGGTCGGGTGCTGCGGATCGCCGGTTCGGCACTGGCGGCAGGCGCGTTCGTGATCGGGCTCGCCAGCTGCGCCGTGAGCGTCGGCGGGCTGCAGCACCGGACGAACAGCTACACCATCCGAAGTCGAGTGACCTCGCTCGTCGTGACGGACCAGGCTGGTGATGTAACCATCACCGGCGGCAGCTCCGGTGCGATATCGGTCACCGAGCACATCTCGTTCCACGGCACCGCGCCGGCTACCACGCATCGGACTGCGGAGGGAGCTCTCAGCCTGGACAGCAACTGCCCGGTCGCGGAAACATGCACAGTTGGCTACAGCATCACCGCACCACGACCGACCACCGTCCGGGTCACCGATGGCGCGGGCGCTGTCACTCTTGGCTCGCTGGGCGGGGACGTCACTGTGCACGTCAACGCGGGCAGGATCAGCCTCAGCTCACTCGCAGGACCAGTCGATGCCACCACCAGCGCCGGATCGATCAGCGGGCAGCACCTGTCGGCGACCAGCGCCAGCCTGCATGTGTTGGCTGGCGGGATTAATGTCACCTTCACAGCGCCGGCCAGTGCAATCAATGCGACCACTGATGTGGGCGCCATCACCCTGCGGGTGCCTGGCACCGTGCGGTACAACGTGACGGCCAGCACGACAGTAGGCGACGTTCACGTCGCTGTCTCCCGCAGCTCAGCGGCCGCACACCGGATCACCGCGAGCACCAAGACTGGATCCATCACGATCGAGCCGGCAGCGTAACGCGACCGCTCCGTCATAGTCCTGCTGCTAGCCACGGCGCCAGCGCGGCACTGATCTGTTCGCGTCCTGGCCTCGGCAGCCCTGCTAGGTCCGCCAGCGTCCAGGCCGGCCCTGGCCGGGTTAAAATTGGGTCGAGACGGTCCACCCTCTGGGCTTCGGGGCGTCCTGGTAGGTTGGGCCGTTTGCGCTGGTCACGGCAGTACGGAGCCGGGTGCGGGTGTTCGAGCGCAAGCCACAGGGGGCGACGGCCGATGCGGTCTCTTCAGCGCGCTGGATCGGGCACGGGGCGCTTCCTGGCCACGAACTGGCGCCAACTCACCCGAGTGTGGCGTTCCGCCTGTACCCGGCATCCGGCGCTGCGACTTCTGCAGATTCTTCCCATCGGCTTCGTGCTGTGGGGCCTGGATGACGCGGCCAGCCTGCGGGCGGGCGCGGCGTTCGACGGCATGCGGCATGCGTTCACGGTCAACTCCGTCAGCCTCGACGTGGGCGGCACCTTCCCGCTCGTGATGAACAACTGGGTCGCCGCCAACCACGTTGGGGCGCTGGCCGCCACCTGGTATTACATCGTGGTGCAGGGTGCCCTGACCGGTGTCATCGGCGTGCTGCTCATCTGGCGCAGGCCGCACACGCTCAGGCTGCACCGCAACGCGCTGATCGCGATAACGGCAGCGGGCCTGGTGGCATTCTGGTGCTACCCGGTGGCCCCGCCGCGGCTGCTGCCCGGCTATCACGACATCGTCGCGACGACGGTTCCGGCGTTTAGTTCGGTCGTCGAGCCGAACGGCTCGGCCGTCTACGCATCGCTGCCTTCGCTGCACGTCGGCTGGAGTATGTGGGCGGCCATAGCGGGTGCTGCACTGGTGCGGCGCCCGCTGCTGCGGGCACTGCTCTGGTTGTATCCCGCAGCGACTATCGCCGACATCCTGGCAACGGCGAACCACTACGTGCTCGACGTGCTTACCGCCCCTGCCCTGGTGCTCGCAGGGTATGGGCTCGCCATGGCGGTGGAACGCGCCCGCTGGCGGGTGCTGGCGCGCCGTCAGGCGGCGGCTCGCTGGGCGTACGCCGCATCGTCGCCAGGTGCGATCGGCGGATTGCATGGCTGGTCGTTCCCCCTGGTGATCCGCGGGCCGGATGGCTGGGCGGCCGCCCCGAACGGACGAGCGCACGGCGCCGTGCTCGCCTGCGCGCTGCCCGGCGCCGACGGCGCGGGTCGCGAACATGAAGCTGCACGGCAGAGCCGGCCCCGCTGACCGCGCGCCGGTGATTTCGGCGCACCGGGGCGGCTCGGAGACCGCGCCGCCCGGCACCTACGCCGCTTATCGCGGCGCTCTGGCGGCCGGGGCCGGCTATCTCGAGTTCGACGTACGCATGACAGCGGATGGAGAACTCGTGGCCTTTCACGACGCTCGGCTGCGCTCCGGCCCGCCGGTCGCCGCCGCCAGCTATGCCGAGCTGTGCCGGGCCGCCGGCTACGAGGTGCCCACGACCAGCGGAATCCTCGAGCTTCTTGCGGGCCAGGCGGGAATGTGCGGAGGCGGCGCGCACATCGACGTCAAGTTCGCGGCGGCCGGACCGCAAGTCGTCGCGCAGGCACTGGCCAGTCTCGAGCCGCACCGCGTCATCGTGACCAGCCGCGACCCGGCAACCGTGCTTTCCGTCAAGAGCCGTTACCCCGAGGTCGGCGCCGGGCTCACGATCGGCGGCGACGCAGCCCAGTCCGTGCGGCACGCGGTCCGCTGGGCGCGCCCGGCGAGGTGGGCGGACGCCGTAGCCGCGGCGGACGCGGACTGGGCCGTGGTCCAGCAGCGACTGGCCAGGACAGGCGTGCTCGGTGAGTGCCGCGACCGCGGCATGCGGACCATGGTCTGGACGGTTAACCGCGACGCCCGCTTGCGCAGGTGGCTGGCCAGTCTCGACGTCGACGTCCTCGTGACCGACCGGCCAGGCCGGGCTGCCGAGCTGCGGGCTATCCGCTGACCGTATCCCGACAGACCTGACGGGACGATGCACGATAGGGATTACGTCAGCGTGACGGGCAGGTCACATCCCGGCTCCTAGCCACATGCCCAAAGCGGCGCTGATCTGGTCGCGGCCTGGCCGTGTCTTCTCGGCCAGATCCGCGAGTGTCCAGGACATCCGGATAATCCGGTCCGCACCCCGCGCACTGACCTGCCCAAGGTCCATTGCTCGCTCGAGCGGGGCCAGGGCACCACTCGCGGGCCGGTAGGTGCGCCGCAATACGCTGCCCGGCAGCTCGGCGTTCAGCCGCCATGGTGTGCCGTCCAGCCGCCGCTCCGCGCGCAGCCGAGCCTCGCGGACCCGGTCAGCCACGACCGCGCTGGGCTCGGCGAGCTGGCGATCGCTGAGCAGTTCGGCCCGGCCGACCGGCAGCAACCGGACCTTCACATCCACCCGGTCCAGCAGCGGCCCAGACAGCCTGGCGAGGTAGCGCCGCCGCATCAGCGGCGCGCACGTGCACGCCTCTCCCGACGTGGTGGTTCTCGCGCACGGGCACGGGTTGGCGGCCAGCACGAGAGTGAACCGGGCCGGGAAGCGCGCCGTGAGCCCGGACCTGGCGATGACTACTTCCCCGGATTCCAGTGGCTGGCGCAGCGCGTCCAGCACGTCCCGGCCGAACTCGGGCGCCTCGTCGAGGAACAAGCAGCCATGGTGCGCGAGCGACGCAGCACCTGGCCGGATGATGCCACTACCGCCGCCGACGATCGCCGCCTTGGTCGCTGTATGGTGCGGCGCGCAGAACGGCGGGTCGGTCATCAGCGGCCTAGCGGCCTTGAGCGTCCCGGCGATCGAGTGAATTGTGCTGACTTCGAGTGCGGCAGCCGGCTCCAGCGCCGGCATGATCGTTGGCAACCGCTCAGCCAGCATCGTCTTTCCCACGCCTGGCGGTCCCAGGAGCAGCATGTGGTGACCGCCTGCCGCGCAGATCTCAGCGGCGCGCCGCGCTACTGGCTGCCCGACCACGTCGGCTAGGTCAAGCCCGCAGGCCGGGCCGGGCGCCGCCGCGGCAGCAGGCGCCAGCCCCGCCCCGGGCTCCAGCACCTGCACCGCCGGGCCTTCCCGCGGTGACGCTGACGGCTCGCCGCGGAGCCAGCCGACCAGCGCACCCAGGCTTGGCCCGCTGATCACCTCCATACCCGGCACGAGCAATGCCTCGGACGCGTTCTCCGGCGGCACCACCGCCCGCCCGAACCCGGCAGCCGCCGCGCCTGCCACCGATGGCAGCACCCCCGGCACCGGCCGCAGCCGCCCGTCCAGGCCCAGCTCGCCGATGAACACCGTGCCGGCCAGCCGCCCGGCGGGCACCACGCCGTCCGCCGCCAGCACGGCAACCGCGATCGCCGCGTCGAAGGCCGAGCCCCGCTTGGGAAGGCTGGCGGGCGACAGCCCGACCGTGACCCGGCGCTGCGGCCACGACCCTCCGGTATTCACGATCGCCGACCGGATCCGGTCCCGCGCCTCCCGCAGCGCAGTGTCCGGCAGGCCCACCAGGAACAAAGCGGGCAGCCCGTTCTCAATATCGGCCTCGATCTCCACGACATGACCCTGAACCCCAGCCAGCGCCATCGCATACGTCCGGGCGAGCGCCATCGCACATCACCTCCGGCGCACACAGTGGCCGCACGCGGCATCTGGCCGCCGCCCCACAGACCCGGCTGTGGACAGTCAGGGACGGCGGCGGTGTGCTGTGGACCGCCGCGGCCAGACTGTCAGCACCCGCTGCTTCAATCCGGGCGCACCGCGATCCAGGCCCGCTGCAGCCACCCGCATGACCCTTCACAGCCAGACCGGCTGCCGGCACCGGCTCCGGCAGGCATCCCGGAAAGGTCTCCCCCACGATCCACGGCATTGTCCAGAGCCGCTCACCGACGCCCGGAACCCGCACGGTCATGCCGAAATTGCGCAGTCAACGGGAGAATCTCAGGGGCTGAGGTCGCTACCGTCTGTTCGGAGGTGGAAATGAGCCAGGAGGGCTGGCGGGACTTTCTTGCCGCAGAGAACGTCGGCGACTGGGTGCTGTTGCACGGCGGAGCGACAGCGGTCTTCTCGGTGTCGTCTCTCGGTGATGCCGCACGGCTCGCCGACGCCGTGGCGCACGTGCCTGGCATCGAAGGCGCGGGCATGCTCATCACCATCGCTGATGACCAGCTCACCGTGCGGTTGACGCGCGGCATCTTTCAGCTGGAGCGGCAACACGTCGACCTTGCACGAGCCGTCTCGACGGTCGCGCGACGGCATAGAGCCGTCGCGGATCGCACCCGTGCGCAGGAGGTATCTCTCGCCATCGCGGCCCATCCCGGGAGCGTCGACGTAGGGTTCTGGCGCGCCGTCCTCGGGTACGCCGAGCTGGCAGACGACAACGCGGTCGACCCACTCGGCCATGGGTCGACAGTCTGGATGCAGGATCTCGACGAGGCCAAGCCACTGCGGCACGCGATGCACGTCGACGTATCTGTTGCCCGCGAGCACATCCAGACCCGCCTGGCGGCTGCGCTCGCCGCAGGCGGCCGCATCGTCCACCATTGGAATGCCCCCGAGGCCTGGACGCTCGCCGACCGGGCCGGCAACCGCGTGTGCATCTGCGCGTGGCCAGACGGTGCCGCCGACGCAGCTCCTGCGACTCCGGAGCCGAGTTGTGCGCCCTCCCTCGCGCCGGAATAACTGCGCAGTTGCCCTTCTCGCACATCAGGGAAGATGACCCTGACATGCCGCGGTCAGGTCGGGAGGCGCGAGAGAACGTTTGCTCGATCCCATTCGTCTGACAGGACCTTGGATAGTTCTGCATTGGTGCTGCGAACGCAGTACGGCGTTGCTTGGGGGTCGACGACTTCAAGCTCAACTGGAGCGGCCAGCAGGCCCCACCCCGGTAGGGCGTTCGCCAGTCGGCCGCTGACCGTCAGGTTTCGGTAACCGGGGTCCCACCATAGGTCGTAGGCACGTTTCAGGTCGTCGGGATGGACGCCGACCCAAACGCCGAAGGTCACGGTGTCACCTCCGGATAGGTGGACTGGAAGCAGGGCTCGGAGAAAGCCTCCCAGGTTCGGAACCGTCATCATGACCGCGCGGTTCGGGTCCGGCTCGGACTTCCAGACACCCTCAGCGACGTCGCGATCCGGAAGCTGCAGAACGGGGTCAGGCAAGCGGAATCGGACATTGCGATCGCGGTCGTGCGTTGCACGTCCACAGACGCTGCATGCAGTCATGAGGCGATCGTCGCACTTTGGATGATCAACCCCGCCTGGACGCCCTCATTTGCCGCTGAGGTGTCCTAGCCATCGACGCCGCTCAGGCTGCCAGCTATCCACAGATTGCACGCCTGCGTTGCAGCCGGAAAGCTTGGCTGTCGGCGGTCAGGTTATTGAGCAGGGGTGTTGCTCACGTAATTGACCAGGGCCTGGTCTGTTCCTGTTCTACTGGCTGGCCTCCCTTGCTGTCGTGGTGCCACGCTGGCCGGGTCTTTTGTTCGGCCGGTAGCTGGGCCCGTTCATGAAGAGCTGGTGGCTGTTGTTGATGAGCCGGTCGAGCAGGGACTCGGCGACGACGGGGTTGGGGAACAGCGGGTACCAGTCCTGCGGTGCCCTGTTGCTGGTCAGTACCAGCGAGCGGCAGGCTCGTTCGGTGATGAGCTCGTAGAGGTCGTCGGCCTGGGCGGGGGTGAGCTCGCGCATGGCGAAGTCGTCGAGGATCAGCAGGTGCGGGCGGGCGAGTTCGCCGAGTCGTTTGTGCCAGGTGTTGTCGGCGTGGCCGCCGGCCAGGTGAGCCAGCGCGCGGCTGGTCTTGAGGAACCGGACGGTGGCGCCGTGCCGGATGGCGAGGTGGCCGAGGGCCTGGGCGATGTGGCTTTTCCCGACGCCGACGGGGCCGTAGAGGATCACGGACTCGCCGGCCTGCAGCCATCGCAGGGCTGCCAGGTCGCGGATCTGGGCGGCGGGCAGCTTGGGGGACGCGGTGAAGTCGAAGCCCTCGAGGGTGGCTTGCTCTTCGAACCGGGCGCTGCGCAGCCGCCGGTGGATGGACATGGCCTGGCGGCGGGAAATCTCGTCCTCGCAGAGGACCTGGAGGAACTCGATGTGGCCGAGTTCCCCGGCGCGGGCCTGGGCCAGCCGGGCGTCGATGGTGTCGAGCATGCCGGACAGCTTGAGCGCCCGCAGGGTCTTGCCCAGAGCGCCGGTCTCGATCGTGGTGGTCATGGCCGTGACGGCGGGCACACTCGTGGTGAGGGCGGTCATGACGCCCTGTCCTCAGCAGCTGGCCGCAGCGACACTACGGTGCCGTCGGCGGCAACAGGGCGTCGGGGCCGTGCAGGAATGCGGCGGCCCCGCCATCGCCGGCTGGCGCGGTCACAGGCGTGTCCTCGGTGCCGGCGGCCAGGATGCCCTTGACGGTCCGGTAAGACGGATCACCCGCCGCGGCGGCCCTGGCGCAGGCGGCCTCGAGCCGGCCGGGCTGGTGCTTGTCGGCCAGATGCAGCACGCCCTGCGCGGCGCGCAGGCGATACAAGGCATTGTCTTCCAGCAGCCCGCCGATCAGCGCCTGGCAGGCCGGGCCGATCTCAGCGGCTTGCTTGCGGCACCACGCCGGGGTGCGCATATGGAATGCGATCTTCTCCGGCGGGTAATCCGCCAGGTCGGTCTGCTTGCCCTGCGCCTTGCGGACGTGCGTCTTCACCAGATCCCCGCTGGCGAACAGCTGCACCATGGTGGCGGTCGACCGGGCGTCCAGGGTCTTGCCGATCAGCTTCCACGGCACCGAGTACAAGGTCCGGCCGACCCTGACGTGGATGTCGGGGCCGACTTTGCACCGCGACCACTGCGCGAGCACGAACGGGGATGCTGGCAGCGCCGCGAGCCGGTCTTTCTCGGCCGCGGCGAAGACCGCGGCCGGGGCGGCGCCGTCCAGCGGCCTGCAGGCCCGCCGTCCGGCCACTTCGGTGCACCACCGCTCGGCCTCGGCTTGCATCTGCTGCAGGCTGGTGAACTCCCGGCCGCGCCAGAACGAGTCGCGGATATACGGCATCGGCCGCTCGACCTGCGCCTTGTCACGGGGTTTCCGGGACCTGGCCGGGTCCACCAGGCAGCCGTAATGCCCGGCCAGCTCCGCATACGAGCGGTTGATCTTCGGGTCATACAGGTCCGGCCGGTCGACGCCGGTGCGCAGGTTGTCGGGGACCAGCCTGGCGGGCACCCCGCCGAAGAACCCGAACGCCGCCACATGGCACTCGGTCCAGGCATGCTGGTCCATCGTGATGACCGGGCGGACGAACATGTGCCGTGAGCAGCACAGCACCATCGCGAACGCGTTCACCACATGCCGGCGCCCGGTCGCCGGATCCAGCCACCGGCCGAGCTGCCCGTAGTCGATCTGCGCTTCCTGCCCCGGCTCGGCCGGCACCAGCCGCAGCACCGTGACCTGCGACCGGCGAGCCTCCTCGGGCAGGTTCGCCGCAACATACCGGCGCAGCGAGGCCACCGACACCGCCAGCCCCCGCTCATCACGCAGCCTCTGGTGAATCGTGGCCATCGTCACCCCGGCCGCCAGCTGCTCCACGATGTAATCCCGGTGCTCCCCGATCGCAGGCCAGGTCACCTGCCGCAGCCGGGTATCAGCTAGTTCCGGGAACCACACCCGCGCCAGCCGGGCCCATTCGTCCTGCGACACCGCCGGGCCGCCCGGCACCATGCCCGCGGCCTCCGCCGCGGCCAGGTACTTGCGCACCGTGTTCCGCGACAACCCCAGACTGCCGGCGATCTCGTTCTTCGACCGGCCCGCATGCCAGTGCGTGAAGATCTCGCAGATATCGATCACGTCGAACGTCCTCCTTGCCATCGGCCCCCTCCGTCACAAGGACGAGGGGAATCATCCTGACTTCCCGATGACCAGGTCCACCCCGACACGCACGCGCTGACCATGGTCAATAACGTGATCGGGGTGGTCAATTACGTGATCGCAGCACGCCCCTCACTGCTCAATTTCGTGATCGCTGACACTTGGCGTTATGGCTGTGGGTTGGATCTGGACAGACAACCTCCGTCCGCTACTCGTTGAGCTTGGGCTTCTGGTCAGCTACCGCTTCGACGACTCGGACTGGATCGCAGTCGAATACGGTCTCGCGGGAACCGACAGTGAGTCCGGGCCGTGGTTCGAGTATCCGATCGGGCACCTCATGGCCAAGATGGCACTTGAGCCAGGAGCTGACGAAATGACGTCTGTCCTAGTCGAGGGCGCTACTGCGGCAGAACTGCAAAAGATTCGCTGGCTCGGCGACATGGTCCGCAACTGGCACCTAGCCGATGCCGCGTCAGTTGACCGGCCGAGACAGGCCTAGCGCGCAAACGAACAAGATGTTCCGCTCTTGCCGCGGACGGCGCGCGATGTCTGGAGTGGCGATCCTGCGAGTAGAGGTCGTTGCGTCCGCGCATAATCACGCGTTGACTTGTATGCCTTCGCGGATGAAGCCGATCCTCGGCGGGCGTCGCGCATATGCGGACCAGCAAGATCAGTCAAGACAGAGTGTCCACGCTTTGAGAGAACCCCGCCGCCCGTCCACACTTCTCAGGCTGGGCGCGTCACTACGTTTCGCCGCAGGGTGCCGACAGCAACCGTGAAGTCGGTGCTGCTGTCCCTGTCTGAAGTCGGCCGGGCGACCGGGCCCGGCTTGGCGAAGAATTGCCTCGCCGAGCGGCGCAGTAGCCCTAGGGCAGCTGCAAGCGACAGCCCGCCTCCGACGAACGCAGGGAACAAGAGAAGACCGGCCTGGATACCGCCTGAAAGGTTAGTGCCGACAGTGATCAGCGCCCCGAGCCCAGCCATCGCGAACTCGACGCCGATCACAACTTTCCTGGTCCGCTCCCGTCGGCCTGCGAGCGATCTTGCGAGGCGGAACTTCGCCACAGCAAACCCGCTGGTCATCACAGCTACCGACACGAACACCACGCCACCGCGGCGAAGGAGATCGGTGTCGCCTACCAGTGCCTTGACCCCTGCCGTCACCGCCCACCCGGCCCACAGCAGCGCAGCGCATGCCCATATCCCGCCTTGAAGCCACAGCAGGCCCCGGGCGTAGCGCACCGACCGCGGCATCTGATTGGTGGATCGACCCGCCGACGATGCAGGAGCCGGAAAGGCAGGCACGACGAGAAGGCTACTACGGCTTCGCGCGCATCTGGCAGGATGCCGAGCGCCCCGGCATCGGCTCGTTGACTGCGGCGCATCGGGTTGCGTGAATATGAGAGCCTGCTGCGTGGGATGATGCGCGCTCATGCCGCCGTCAGGTGCCTTTCGACTGGCTGATCTCAACTAGGTGACCATCCGGGTCGCGCACAAAGCAGCGGACCTCTGAGCCCCAGTCAAGCGGTGGCGTAAGGAAACGGGCCCCACGCGACCGCAATGTGTCGTAGGCCGCCTGACAGTCCGCTACCCGCAGCGTGATGGCGTGACTCACCCGGTCGGCGTCGGCCGGCGGGGCGAAGACGACGGTCGGCTTGTCCGCGGTCGGCCCGCCCCCGCTGACGAGCAGCAGCCAGGTACCGGCGAACCGCAGCACCACGCTCGTTCCCCCATACTCGCGGTACACCTCGGCGCCCAGCACATCTACCCAGTAGTCACGGGAGCGCGCCGGGTCGGCCACGACCAGGATGTGCGTGACCGCTACGTCGGCGCCCAACGGGCCCGCCTGCGGCTGCTGCGTCATCATGACCTCCTGGCTGCTCGCCAGGTTAATGACTACTGCGGCGCGCCGCATGAATGCCGCCGCTGGCTGGCCCGGAACGGCCGAAAATGCGCAGGCCTGCGCAACGCGCCTAAGGGCTGAGCAGCATCACAAGACTCGCTCGCTCATGCCGCCGGCCGCGCGGATCGCGCGACGATGCCACCTCCGCTTGCACCGAGAGAGATACCTTGCCATCTGACTCCTCCGGGAGCTTCCGCCAGGGTGGACCTGTTACCGTCCAGGCATGTCGGCTAATGACGGCTCTCCAGAAGCCGGAGATCCCCGCCGCAGTCGCGATCCGCGTAACGTTCCTGGCTCGGGCTGGGTGCCAACGTCGCCGCCATTGGATTTCTCGGTCTACGGGCTGGATGCGTCGTGGCTTGGTGCACGATGGCTGGATTCGTTTGGCGACCAGGTCGGCGATCCGCCCCGGTGGGTGAGGCTCAGCCACCAGAGCGGGGACGGTGACTCGCTGATCATGGTGGAGACCTATTCCCGGCCAGTTACCGATGAGCTGGCGGCTCGCCACGACGAACGGCCGCTGGCGGACGTGGCTTTCCGGGCTTCCCTGATCTTGCTCGATGCGACGCTGCCCGTGCAGTCGGTGCCCAGGCCGGACGGTTTTCTCCGGGCTCTGCACAAGCACCTCCCGGAGTATGCCGGTCAGTACCCGCGGTGGCCGGCCGTTGGGTGGCGGGTGGACGGCGCGGCGGTAACCGCGCGCGTGAGCTGGTTCGCTGGCGGCTGGGCAGCGGTCAGTGACGCCGTGGCCGAGGTGTACCTGTCGGCGGTGGGCATGGGAGTCGGCCCGGACGGCCTGTCCCTGGCCCGCCTGCAGGACGGAGCGGCCTACCACTTCGACCTGAAGCAGCCAGTGCGCCCGGGCGTGCTGTCGGCATCCGCGCGAGCGGCTGATGTGCAGTTTGAGGCGCCGTCGTGGCAGCGGCAGGACTGGCATGCCGACCAGTTGCGGCTGATGCGCGAATCGGAACACACCAGCACCGACTGAGCGTGCTGGCCGCTGACCGGCGGCGGGCCTACCGATTCCGCAGCTACGACCTGCGACGTCGGAGCACCGAACCCGCACTCTTCTGCCGCGGACGGTGCGCGGTGTGCGGACTCGCGATCTTGCCGATGACCGTGCGCAGGAGAGATCCGGCGGCCAGTCTCCTCGGTCGACGTGAGGACTGGCCGCCGGTGCGAGGGGATCAGCTCGAGTGGTCGTCAGAGGCGACGGATGGCAGCTCCGAGAAGTAGTCACGAAGCTTGGCGATCTGCCCGTCGCGGAGGCGGAAGATCTGCAGGAGCGACATCGTCGTTCGCCGCCCCTCGGCTTCGTCGAAGGCGACGTCGATCTCGGCAATGAAGACGTCGGGGTCCGCCGTGTCGTGCAGGACGTAGGCGGACCGTTCCAGGTTCATCGTTGCCTGGTAGGTCGGTTGCTGGTGATACGCGCTGGTTCCGGTCCGGATCGCATCACGGCCCACCAAGCGCCGCAGCGGATGGCCGTCGGGCGCCAGCGGCGAGTCGTACACGCCGTCCTCGGTGAACATCGCGGCGATCGCGTCCGGACTCCGGGTGATCGCACCGGCATACACGTACCGTTCGAAGATTTCCTTATGCGTAAGAGCCACTATCCAGTCTAGCTCCGCCGCCGCAGGCTCGACGTCCAGCGCCAGCGACCGCCGAATGGACCACACGCTCATGCCGCGGGCCGAGCGCTCGGGATCTGGAGCGCAGCCAGCGAGCAGTTGCGGTTCCGGCTCGGCACCTCGTATGGTTCGACGGCGGAGGTGGCTGGCAGAGCGACGGCAGCCCAGCTCATGGGTGCGTTGCGGGCTCGAGGGAACGGCGGCCTTGACCACGGCGCGCTGCACATGCTCATCGAGACGGTGTCCGGCCGGGGTGAAAGGCAACCGTCCGGGTCGGCAGGGCTCGCGCCGCGACCGCAACGCGATCCAGGCACGCCAACCCGCATGAAGCCGTCCGCCACGACGCCTATCCGCAGGAGCAGGCCCACTTTTCGCGTGAAATGGAGGAACGAATGACTGACGCGATCTCTGCCGCCGAGCATGCCGACCGTCGTGCACGCCTGAGCGAACACGTACGGACGCTCGGCGCCGCTGGCTACGTGGTCTGCGACCCGACCTACATCACCTACTTCACCGGATTCCGGTTCCTGTCGACCGAGCGTCCGACCATGTATCTCCAGAACGCGGAAGGCGACGACGTAATCTTCGTCGCCGAGTTCGAGCTCGAACGCACACGGGCCGAAGCGGACTTCCAGCGGATCGAGACCTATCCGGAGTACCCCGGTCTCGAGCACCCGATGCGGATTCTGGCCCGCGTCGCCGCCGACCTCGGCCTGCGTGGGACGATCGCGGCTGACCACGACGGCTATCCCGGGATCCTCGGTTACATCGGCCCGGCGCTCGGTGAAGTGACCGGCGCGGAGATCATCGACATCGCCGCGCAGATCGAGACGATGCTCGCGCGCAAGAGCCCCGCCGAGGTGGAACTGCTCCGGGAGAGCGGCCGTTGGTGCTCGCACGCCCACCGGCTTCTCCAGGAATACAGCGTGCCCGGCAGCACGGAGGCTGAGGCCAGCCTGCGCGCACAAAGCGAGGCGACGCTGACGATGCTCGCCGAACGCGGATCGCGTGGACTTCTGGGGTCAGCAGACGGAGTCAAAGCAGGCTACCGGGGGCAGATCGGCCACCGCAGCGCCTGGGCTCACGCCGTCGCGCACAACATCACATTCCAACCCGGCCACGTGCTGGTGAGCGAGACAGGCGCGCCCGTCTGGGGCTACCACGCCGAGCTGGAACGCACGATGGTGATCGGTGAGCCGACCAACCGGATGCGCTGGCTGTTCGACAACATGCTCGCAGCGCGCAAGGCGGCGTTCGACGCCATCGTTCCAGGTGCCACCAGCGCCAGCGTCGACCATGCGGTGAACGTGTACTTCGAGAAGCACGGCATCACAAGCTGCTGGCGCCAGCACGTGGGACACGGTACCGGCCTTCGAGTGCACGAAACCCCGTTCATCGACGTCGGAAACCCTGCGCCCTTGCAGCCCGGCATGGTGTTCACCGTCGAGCCAGGCCTCTACGACTCCGAGGTAGGCGGATTCCGGCATTCCGACACCGTCGCTGTGACCGAAGACGGATACGAGCTCCTCACCGACTACCCGGACGACCTCGAGAGCCTCGTCATCCCGGCAAACGGATAGCTCTTCGCCTGGCGGAGTGCTGGACCTTACTCTCATGCCGCGTATGGGTCGGCGACTTAGTCGAAGAGATTGGTCAGCCGATCTAGGACTTGGCTGAACCGCTGGATGTCTAGCCAGTCGTCCCATCCGGGTGCTTCATCGACTGCGACCGTCCCAAAAGAGAAGGTCTGCCCAGCCGCCGCTGAAGAGGACCACGCTGCCCTCTTGAGCGCCCTTCGTGAGCGAAACGCCAATCGAGTCCGCGTCGATGACTGCACGGCGACAGACATACTCATCTAATGGCTTCTGCCGGCCTGTTTTGGCAGGCTCGGTTCCGGTAGCGGCTGGCGGGTCAGCACTCCACTCATCTGACCCTGCGAGGTCTTGCGGCAGACCGTGCGCCCGCTGGTCGTGAGGAGGCGTAACCGCTGATGGGATGACGTGCCCCGCAGCTGGCGGTGAGCACTTGACCATTAGATCGCAGGCTGTCTCCTCCGCGCTGCCGGCCGGTTCTGCCTGAGATGCGAGGAGGCATGGTGCTATTCGTCGGCGATGACTGGGCTGAAGATCATCACGACATTGAGGTCGAGGATGAAACCGGGCGGCGGCTGGCCCGCGTCCGGCTGCCGGAAGGACTGCAGGGGATCACGCGGCTGCATGCTCTGATCGCGGACCACGTGCCCGCGGACTGGGCCGATCTGCCGGACGGCGAGGCCGCCGGCCGGGTGAAGGTCGGGATCGAGACCGAACGCGGCCCGTGGGTGCAGGCCCTGGTCGCGGCCGGATATGAGGTGTTCCCGGTGAACCCGATGTCGGTGGCCCGGTACAGGGAGCGGCACTCGACCTCGGGCGCGAAGTCCGACGCCGCGGATGCGCACCTGCTGGCCGAGATCGTCCGGCTGGACCGGGCGCATCACCGGCCGGCCGCCGGGGATTCCCCGCAGGCCGAGGCGATCAAGCTGGTCTCCCGCGCGCATCAGACCTTGATCTGGGACCGGTCCCGGCACGTGCTGCGGCTACGCGCGGCGCTGCGTGAGTTCTTCCCCGCCGCGCTGGAGTCCTTCCCTGACCTGGACGCGCCCGACACTCTCGAGCTGCTCGGCCGCGCCCCCGATCCGGACAGGGCGGCGGCGCTGTCGCTGGCGAAGATCGCTGCCGCGCTGGGCCGGGCGAACCGCCGCGACTCCGCAGCCCGGGCACGGCAGATCCAGGCGGTGCTGCGCACGCCGCAACTGCGCCAGCCCCCGCAAGTCCAGGCCGCCTACGCGGCGATCGTGACCGGGCAGGTCGCGCTGATCTGTGCGCTGAATGCGCAGATCGAGGAACTGGGCGAGGTGGTGGGCGGCCATTTTGGCCAGCACCGGGACGCTGAGATCTACCTTAGCCAGCCCGGCCTCGGCATCGTCCTCAGCAGCCGGATCCTGGCCGAGTTCGGCGACGACCAGGCCCGCTTCGCCAGCCCGAAGGCACGCAAGAACTACGCCGGCACTTCTCCGATCACTCGCGCGTCTGGCACCAGAAAGGTCGTCCTGGCCCGCTACGCCCGCAACCGGCGACTGGCCGACGCGCTGCACCAGTGGGCGTTCTGCGCCATGCGCGGATCGCCCGGTGCCCGCGCCTATTACCAGGCACTGCGCGGCCGCGGTACCGGCCACCAGGCCGCACTGCGCCAGCTCAGCAACCGCCTCGTCGGCATCCTGCACGGCTGCCTGAAAACCCGCACCCCCTACGACGAGCACACCGCCTGGAACCATCAGCAGCAAACAGCCGCTTGACACTACAGAACATGGGATGTCTGCCGCGCAGGGCGAGCTTGGTGCGCCGAACTTGGCGACGGCACTGGCGGAGCAGGTTACCCCCACTGGTTGGTCATATTCTGCGCATGTGGGCACGAGCTACGTCGAGTACCGGGGGCGCGGTTTCTGGACCAGGGACGCCGCGCTAGAGACGATCCTCGGCCTCCTAGTCGTCGACCTGCAACCGCTGTCAGCAGATGACGAGGCGCTCAGCGCGGTACTCGACAGCTGGCCCTTGCAGGCGACGATCGGCATGAACGGCTGCGTGTCCGCCGATCTAGACGAGAACCTGGCAAACCCGAGCGTGAGATCGCTGGTTCTAGCCGGGCTTCGCCGCATCATAGCCGGGCTGCCAGCCGATGGGCTGGTGAAGCCAGCGAGTCAGGAATTCAACGAACGGGCGGCGCGCACCACCGAAGGGTCCTGGCGCTGTCCGTATGCGCTCGCGACTTGGGTGACCGAGGTAGGCAAGGCACTGCTCGACCTCATTGAGGGCAAGTTGCCCGCCACACTGGACGACTTCTGGTGGGTAGACGCGCTCGGGCGAAGCAAGCTGCCGCGCATCAGGCGCGACACCTAGTCGCGACAGCACCGGGCGCGCTAGGAGTCTCATTGCCCGGATCAACGCTCGCTCTTGCCGCCGACCGCCATCGTTGAGTTTCGCGGGCGCCTGGCTTCGCACTGACTGGGCCGCTTCGTGCCGAAGCCTGCGTGGCAGGATAACGCTGGCGGCGGGCGCCTAAGGTCACCGCGGATGAGTTGAGGACGCAATGGCTATCTGCTTTGAGCTGGTTGTCAACTTCGGCGACAACCTGGAGGCAGCGCAGTCAGCCTTGCTGGCGCTGGCCAGTCCCTATCCCGCGACGCTTCAGGCTGGCAGCCATCGCATTCCGCTGCACCGGCCGATTCTGAGCGGTCGGGCTCGCAGCGAGCTATCCGTGATCCCGGTTTCGGTCGGCTTTCTAGTTGGCCTCGACGGGACGCTCCCGACGACCGGACTGTCTCTTGCTGAGTTGACCGAGCTGGGACATGGCCTCTACCGCCTGCTGGCCACGTTCAGCGGGTACGTCGCGGCGAAGGTCGGCTGGGATCCGGAGGGACTCACCTATCCCTCTGAACTCAGGAACGACTGGGCAGACGAGCTTGCCGACGGCTCGGTCGATGGTCTGGTGCTGTGCGAGGCGCTGCACACAGAGCTCGGCCTCGGCAGCAACTACGTCGAGTTCCGGCCTGGGTATCGGTGGATTCCGTACCGAGGCGAGAAGACAAGCCCGCACATTGCAGGCTAGATTGCGCGACCGCCACTCACTAACGCGGCGCTGAGCCTGAGCAGCAGCCCGCACCTCACCTGTCCGCGGGTCACTCGCCGGCGCCACGCTGCGACCGTTGAGACTGCGAACAAATGCGCGCTCATGCCGCGGGTCGGATGTCATTTGAAGTACGAGCAGCCGCCGCCAGCAGCCACGCGCGGCTCGCTCTCGACCATTACGGAGATCGCGGATGCGTCCGGCCAGCCGCGTTCCTCGAAAGCCCTGGCCCAGTCCCGTCTGGGCGGACGAGGCCATCGACCTGATTTCCGGCATCCGGCTGCCGCAGATGTCCTCTTCAGCCTTGCCGCCACGGCCGGGGCAACGCTCGCGAGACTTCAGGCCTGATCAGGTAGTTTCTCCGCGACCCGGCCGCCGTGGTCGAGGCTAGGCGCAGCGCGATCGCGGGCGTACCGTCACGTGCGTGAGGCACCGGTACCTTGCCGCGCTGTCGCCGGTGGTCGTTTCGCTCGTCGCGCTGGTGGCGTGCAGCAATAACCCGCAGCAGCCGGGGCGGTCACAGCCACCGGTCGCGCAGCCATCCCTCGCCACGGTCCCCGGGGCGAACGGCAGCAACTGCGCGGGGCAGCCGCCGGTGAGCCCGCTTCCGGTCTGGGCGCGGGCCGGATTCACGCCGCCAGACACTGCAATGCCGCACGTACTTGGTGCGGCGGGCAGTATCGTCGCGATTCTCTGGGTGAATTCCGACGCGCTGCACGCCCCGCCGCTGCCGGACAGGGCCAACAAGATCCTCTGGGTCTCCCGGGTCTCGTTCGGCCCGATGACGATCCGGGCCACGCTCGCGGGCAGCACGCGCACCGCCACCGTCTTCCTGCCGAACGGTCCCGGGCCTTCGTATGTGGACATGCCCGCGCCCGGCTGCTGGACGCTGCACCTGAGCTGGGCCGGGCACACAGACGAGCTCAGTCTGCGTTACGTGGCCTGAGCACTCATCCGCCAAGATGACTTGCACATCCGAAATACTTCCGCGATCTTGACCGAACCGGAAGCCCCGGCACCAAAGCAGATCGTCTCGGCTCCGCTCCTGAGAGAGAACATAGCCGCAGGCTGAACATGACATGTTCGCCCGATCATGCCGCTGTTGGAGCGGCAGTCACGGCCTTTCGACTGTGCGGCCCGGCCATCACTCCTTGTTATCTTCGTCACACTCGCGCGTCAATCGATCGAGTTCGCGCGGGTCTAGCCGCTTAATCTCCCGTTCGAAGATCCGGTCGTACCGCCGGTCGTTCGGGTCGAGGCCCGGTCGGCGCGACGTCCGGCCGTACTCGCGTATGAACGCAGCAAGACGGGAGCGGAGTCGATCTTCTCGGCGGGACACCGGTAGGCGGTAACCGCGAGCCGCGAACTGGGCGAGGCATTATCGGCGGAGGCAGTTTCCGCTCATGCCGCCGACGGAGCGCGCGCGGGTTGGCGATCTTGGCGAAGAGCGGATGTCCCGATTCGTGCTCCAGCGGCTGTTCTGATCAACGAACTCGCTCCGCACGGCGTGAAGCTGCATCATCGAGCATGTGGAGGAGTTCACTGGCGCGCCCTCGCTTGCATTGGACGGCTGGACGATCAGTATTCGGCGCGGGTTGCCCTCGACATTCGACGCTTACTGCTCTCATGCCAAGCTGGTCGACGAGTTCGACATGAGGTCAACCGAGGGTGATTTCTGCTTCGTCGGCGCTGGCCCCGTCGCATCCAACTGGCCGGACCTGGTAGTTGCGCAGCGTTTCACGCCTGCTCAGGGAGGGTTCAACCCGGGGGTCGCCTTCCTGCCCGAACGCCAGCTGCTGTTCATCGGCGCAGGGACGCGTCTGCTCGCCTACGACCTCAAGCGTCCCACCCGGCTATGAGAGGACGCAGCCGACATGGGCTTCTGGTCCTGGTCGGTCTACCCGAGTGCCGTTCTCATGGCTGCCGAGCTTGAGCTGGCGGCTTGGGACCGGACCGGTCGCAAGCTCTGGAGCCGGTTCGTAGAGCCTCCGTGGACCTTCCAGGTGGTCAATGACGAGGTTCACCTCGACGTCATGGGCGAGCGCACGGAGTTCCCGCTTCTTGGATGGCAAGTGCGCTGGATGTGGCTCTGCTACTCGCCGAAACTGAACGAGACACTGGACACGCGCTCATGCCGCGACTGGTTTGTTGGGAAGGTCGTCGAGATTTGTAGCGGGCCGTGGCTCAGGCGGCTGGAGCGACTGTTACGTCGAGAGTGAGAGCTTCGGCAGTGGGGTCGTAATCCGCTGGGTTGCCCTCCAGGGCGAACGCGATGGCGGACAGGCAGTCCTGTTCGGCGTCGTGACGGGACGGCAGCCCGCCGCCGTTGATGTGCAAGGCCGGAACGCGGTAATGCCAGGTCGCGGCTTCATCGTCGAAGAACAACTCGATGCGCAGCAAACTCATGGGCGCCATCCTACAGTTTCCGCAGTTCATCGACGGTGTACCCGTAGTCGCGTGCAATCCGGGCCAGAGCCGGGCTGCCTAAATCCACGCCGTCATGGTAGGCCCATACCCGCTGCTGGTCGCCTTTGACCAGGACTCGGTGCGACCCCGAGCGGCGGCTGTCGACCCAGCCGTCTCGGTTCAACGCCGCCAGTATCCGCGCCGCCTTCGCCATGCCCCGACCGTAGGCATGCCGGCGACAGTCCGGATGCCCAGCTGCGACCACGCCCGCCACATCAAGTGCCTTGAAGCTGGACATTGGCTACAGGCCCGGGCGGGCCCCACAGTCGGGGCATGACCCAGCATGACCTTGCCCCTGTTCCCGCTGGCGACTGGCAGACAATTAATCAACTCGACCGGGCGATCGCCGCCTACCTGGCCCGGTTCACCGGCGCGTCGCGCGACCATGTGCGCTCAGATCTGCGCTGCTTCCTGTCGTGGTACGCGGCGCGGAACCACTCCAACACCATCGCCTGGCTGCTCAGAAACTTCCCTGTCCCGTGCGCACCACTGCTCGACCTTCTCGGCGCCACGCGCTATGAGCGCGTGGGCCGGGTGGACGTGTGGCGAGAGCGCCGCCATCTCGACATCGTGATTAACCCCGTGGGCGCGTCTCCAAAAGTTGTCGTCGAAAACAAGCTCTATTCTGTGCCTTACGAGGCCCAGCTCAGCCAGTACAACGGCTATCCGCTCCCATGGTCGCCCGATCATGGTGAAGGCGGGGCGCAGGCTACCCGGTACGTGCTCCTGAGCCTCATGGCACCGTGCTTCTCGCTCCCCGACCCCTGGGTGCATGTCGGCTACGGTGACCTAGCCGGAGCGCTCGACAAGATCGACGCTGCTTCCCTCGAGCGTACGAGCGACCAGTTCACTCGCTATCGCGCACTGATTCACCGTCTGGTCGCGCTGGCCGAGGCGGTCGATCCGGCACAAGCACTCGACGAGCCCTTCTCCGCGGCCGATGTCGTCGCGCAACTACCAGGCGGAGGGCTCGACGGGGCCATCGCACGCATGCGATTCAGCGGCCTGGCCCAGGTAGTTCAGAGCCAATTTCGTGAGAGCAAGTGCTTTGTAGTCGGCGGTGCCCGTGGCGGCATCATCACGTACTGGCGAAGGCTTGCCGACGAGCGCGGCATCGGGTGGCAATTCCAGGAGAGCCAGCTCCGGTTCTTCGTTACCGTCGAGGACCCAGACCTTCAGGGCAAGGCCCATCGCGCCGAGCGAGAGAAGATCGTGGAGGCCGAGCACGCCGAGTTTTTCGACCACGCTGCCGTCGCGGAGATTCTCGGGCCTCACTTGAGAGCAAAGAGCTATGCTCCCGGCGCCTGGCTCGGTTTCAACCCGGACTTCGTCTACCGGCACCGTCCAGTGAAGTCGGCAGTCTCAACGGCCGTAGTTGCCCAGGCTCTAGCCTCGATGACCAAGCGGGTCGACGGCTTCGCGGACAAGGCCGGGTACGACGCATGAAGTTCGACAGGCCGCCGAGTATGGGCAAGGCAGAGTAGGGCGGTTGAAAGACGCCAGCTCTGTCGATGACAAGCGCCCGCAGCGCAGGAAACGTCCGGCAGGCGTCCATGCGATAGCAAACATCGCCGGGCCCGTCTTCATCGCAAACTTCCGGCGGGAGGCTGGCGCTGTCATGTCCGAACTCGTGTTGCACCAGGGCACGCAGGCGACCGTCAGCATTCGGGACCCCGGACGGCGGCGTACCAGAATTGGCGAGTTCCGCCGCGCCTTTCCCGCCGCTGTGGTGAGCTTCGGCGCAGCTGATGTGCACAACGGCTTCGCGCGCGTGGCGTGGATTACGACCTGGAACAACGGGCAGCCACCTCTGACCGGGCAGGACTTCGTCCACCTCGGCGCCGACGGCCGCATCCAGCTACTGGTCGCGCCTCCGCTTCAGCGGCGTCCTCGGGTCCCGGACTTGCCACAATGGTTGCCCATCCATGCCACTCGAACACGTGACACACGTTCGCACAGTTCGCGCACGGTCGCGCTGTCATGCCGGGCCGGGCGCGTCGGCGAAGTATGACGATGTTGCCTCCGCTCACCCTTCCGAGGTAAGGCGCGGTGGGCTGGAATGGTTGCGTGGACGAGGAGCTTTGGCGGGAGCTGCTCAGGCGGCGTGATGAGGACCAGCGGGTTCGCCATCTGGTCTTCCCTCCGAAGGGGCAGCACGTGATCCGGCTGCCTGACGAGGTTGCCGAGGAGTGGCAGCGGGTGGATGAGGACAACACCCGCTGGCTCGCTGACCTGGTCGCGGCGCGGGGCTGGCCTGGCCGGACTCTGGCGGGCGAGGACGGAGCGCATGCGGCGTGGCTGCTCGCCCAGCACGCCGACCGCGCTCCCGTCGTACAGCGGGCGTTTCTGGATGCCCTGCGCGGCGCAGTCGCCCAGGGCGAGGCGACGGCGGCGCACCTGGCCTACCTGGAAGACAGGGTGCGAGTCCGTGCCGGGCAGCCGCAGTTGTATGGCACCCAGTTCACTGTCATCAGCGGCACCTTCGGCCCCCACCCGATCGAGGACCCACAGCGACTGGACGAGCGCCGTGCGGCAGCCGGGCTGGAACCGTTCTGTGATTACGAGGCCCGGATGCGAGCCGGGTCGTAGCCAGCATTGACCTCAGCGTGAGTTGCGGGAGTCGGCCGGCACCGAGCCCAACCGCCTGAGCTACGCGCTGGCACAGCTGACAAGGCACAGCTAAGTTCAGCGGAGG
Organism: uncultured Actinomycetota bacterium; assembly: GCA_963718765.1. Lineage (GTDB taxonomy): Bacteria > Actinomycetota > Actinomycetes > Streptosporangiales > Streptosporangiaceae > JAJYUU01. Next base: position 60,499 of record CAVQZV010000004.1, on the reverse strand, counting down.
CAAGCGGATTCTTTCAGTGCTTTATTTCAGGCATCGGCTTGACGATCTTGCCTGGATCGTCTTGACTCATCGCCGGGCCGAGCCGAACTGGGCTTGACATCACAGAATGTCGATCGGGAACATCTGACTCTTGCATGAGTTGAGCGCGTTGCGCTAATACAAGCTTATCCAAAAAGTGAGCATGTTAATTCGCCCTCGGCAATCCCGGCGGAGGTATTGCCAAGCGCTTGATCTGCCGCTGAGGGCGGCCCCTGGCCCAGGACAAGCCCCTTCATCCTGGGCCTGATGCGAGGCAGGAACTGCTTATCGCCACAGGGAAGGCTCCAGACCCAGGGCGGCGCGGCCGGTTGAGGGCCTAGGGGTGAGCCCGGCCCGGCTCATCGAGCCGGCCGGCGAGCATGCCCATCAGTCCGGAGGTTGACCGGCACAGTTGCGCCACGTCGCCCGTCATGTTCCGTCACGACGTTGAGCATCTTCAGCACCCGCGCCTAGCATTGCCACCTTCGGGGAGACCCGAGCCGTGCCCCTCCAACCTGGCTCCGGCGGACCGGCCGGACCCCGATCAGGTGCTCTCCCGCTGCCTGGCGGTGAAGCGTGAGGCCTTGGCCCGGTTGCCGCAGGCGGCCATCGCGCACCAGCGGCGGCGACCCCTACGGTCAAGGAACAGCCACCCGCAGCCCGTGCCCGGGCATGCCCGGACGAGGGGACGATCAGCTGAGGTGAGCAACCCGGCGGCGGCCCAGGTTACCGCGAGGAGCGGGGCCGACAGGCCGGCGTCTGCCGGGATGTCCCAGCGGGCGGTTCCGGCACCCGGTCGCAGGCGGATCGCCGTGGCGGCCGCGTGCACCTCGTCTGCAACCCGGTCCCAGGCCGGTCCCGGCGCCCCGTTCCTGATGACCTTGTAGAGGTCCGCGCGGAACCGCCGGGCGCGGCCTAGGATGGCCGTCGCCCGCTCCTGTTCCGGGGTGCTCAGCAGCGAGGTGACGCGATCATGCGGCAGCAAGCCAACGAAGCCAGCCCAGACCGCAAGATGCTCATAGCTCCTCAGATAGTCGCCCGGGGCATGTCCGTCCCACCCGGACCAGGTGTTGCAGAAGTCCAGGGCAGAGTGCCCGCTCAACCGCGCGGGCAGCCGCATGCCCGCCACGACCTCGTAATGCGCTGGCATGAGCCCCGCAGCCGGAGAGACGGATGACAGACGGATGACAGATAGATGACAGACGCTTCCAACCTATTGAAACATGCCGAGCTAACCAGTACTTTGCCATCTACAGGTTAGTCAGGAGGTCGAGAATGCGACGTTTAATCCTGGCCGGGCTTGCCTCGCTCGCCCTGCTCGCCCTCGCCGCCGCACCCGCCGGCGCGAGCAGCGCAGGCACGAGGACCCACCAGTATCCGATCACCCAGCCGTCCTTCACCGAACCGGCCGGGCTGGTCTGCCCGTTCGCGCTCGGGCTGACCTTCCCCGTCCAGAAGCTGTACGAGACCGACGAATACGACTCCTCCGGCACCCTGGTGCGCTCCGTCGTCACGGGCCCCCTGATCGCCGACATCACCAACCTCGCCACTGGGGCCTCGGCGGTTCGCAATTCCTCCGGGCTCGGGGTGTTCACCTACCACCCCGACGGCTCGCTCACGATCGTCGCCGACGGGCACATCGGGGTCGGCTTCCACGTGGGCGACTCGCCATCCGGCGAATACCTCATCACCTCAGGGCACACGGTCATCACCGTCTCGACCTCGGGCGTCAAGACCCTGGACCAGCTCGACGGCACCGCCGAGAACATGTGCCAGACGCTGGCTGGCTGACTGTCACCGCGCACGCCGGACCCGGCCGGGCCGTCACTACGTGCAGCCGCGCAGCCTGGCGCTCGCAGTCGATGGAGGTAGGCAGGGCGTGGCGATGAGTGATGACTTGGACGCGGTCCGACCCCTGCGCCCCGATCGACGGCGGCCTGCTGAACCGGCGCCGACGAGCACGCTGTCCCGGCAGAAGGGGCCTCTCATGACGGCCATCCGCGCAAACCGAGCAGTCCGACGCTCCTGTCCGCCACGATCCGGCGATGCATCCCAGGCTGGCCCATGTGGACGAGGTCGCCGTCCTCGACTACGTGACCCGAGTCTTTGGTTTTGTCGGGCGGCGCGAGGAGCGCTTGGGCACCCGGCGCTGCCGAGGACGCTATGTTGGCGTGGCTGGACTTCGGTTATGGTGTCGTCATGGTCGGCAGCGCCTTCGATCCCTGCCGTGAGGTACACCAGATCTACAGTTCAGCTGCGGTTGGCCGGGCGGCGGCCGTGATCAATGTACGGGGCCGCGACATCGGCTCCCGCTGCCGGCGGGTCGTGGAGGCCGGCGCGCTCGTGACGATGCCAGCAGAGGACGCCTTCTACGGGTTCGGACGTTTCGAAGCCAATGACCCCGGGGGGAACCGCTGGCACGTCCGTGTGTCGTTCGCTGAATTCCGTTCTCGGGGCGGGCAGTTGGACGGGGGCTCGTGATGGAGGAAGCGAGCAATCCCCAAGATCAGGTCACTGGCTTTTGGAGCGCGGTGGCCGCCGGCTATGAAGCTCACCCTGGAAACGTGCCGGCGATCGGAACGGCTGCCTACGGGCGATGGGTCGAGATGCTCGACGCGGAAGTCTCTCAGCAGCCGTCCGACGTTCTCGATCTGGCGACGGGAACCGGGTTTGTGGCCCTGATCCTGGCACGCCTGGGCCACCGAGTGACCGCGACCGACCTGTCGGTCGAGATGCTGGCGGAGGCAGGCCGGACGGCAGTTGAGCGGAACCTGCAGATCGGCTTCCGGTTGGGCGATGCCGTTGAGCCGAGTTTCGGGTCCGGGTCCTTCGATGTGGTCACCAGCCGGCATCTGCTGTGGACCTTGCGCGAACCAGACCGCGCCCTAGCCAACTGGCGCGAACTGGTCCGCGCCGGCGGCGTCGTGCTGGCCATCGACGGGTTCTGGATGGGTCCGCAGCCGAGCGAGGATGAGCCCGAGCCGTTCAAGCGCTTCTACACGCCGTCCACCCGTGAATCGCTGCCTTTCATGCACCTCGTCAGCCCCGAGCGCATCGTCGGCGCGTTCGAGGCCGCCGGCTTCAAGGAGGTCTCTTGGCGACTGCTTCCCCAGCTGGCTGACCAGGCCTCAGGCTCCGCGCCCTATCTCGTGCGGGGCATCAAATAGAAGCCCAGCCCGCTCCCGCAGGAAGAGGCTGAGATCCGCCTGCCAACTGCCCGGATAAGCGGTCTTGACGCCATGGCCAATCCCCCTCGATCGGGCAACTCCGCGCCTCATAGGGGATGATCACGGACCAGCTGCGTTGCCGCAGGATCCGTCGAACGTGCGGCGCCGGCTTCCTGCCCGTCCCACAGCGGACCCTGGTATCGGCGGCTGCGGTGATGATCGTGCCGCAGCGTGCGCGGCCCGCCCCCGGGTGCGCCCTAAACGCTGAGGCGTAATTACTCCGCCGCGGCCTCGCCATCGAGTACCAGACGCACCAGCGGCAGTGCCGGCAGGTCAGCGCGTGTAAGCGCCATGCGCTCCATTTCCCGGTCGCCGGTCTCGCGGATGACGGCGAAGGCGGCCTGAAGGCCGGTGATGGCCTCTCCGAATCTCCATGATGGCCGCGGCGCCTCCCGGGGCCGTCAGCGGGATCCTGGTGGCCGGTGACGCTGGACGCCGGCGAGGGCCGGCGCAAGATCGAGCAGCCGAGGAGAGCGGGATTCTCACCGAACCTTGCCGAGGCGTCTTCACGCAGTTCGGCCGTTGGATCGTCATACAACGAGGTCGCTTTCGCTAACAGCTGCTGAGCGCATGGCGTGTGTTGTAGATCAACGTGATCGCCAGCGCGCCAATCCACAGTGAAAGGGTTGCGGCCAGGATCCGCTCGACAAGTCCCGCGGGGCCCGAATTCGAGAACATCACCAGCAGGATAAAGCAGATGGGGCCGATGACGCGGGCAGCCATCATCGCCGGCTTGAGTCGTCGCCACTCAGATAGGGCTTTGAGCCGCCGCCATAGCGGAAATGGAGTGACCACCAGGACGAGGAACGCGATGGTGGCCAAGATCGCGTCGGTCATGCCTCCTGGGCTGTGGAGCTGGGCGTAGGCGGTACACCCGGCGGCGATGCGCTGGCAGGGAATCAGAGGGAAGGAGTTGCCGATCGCCAGCCCGGCGACGGCCAGCATCCAGGGCGCGTAAGCGGCGATCTTGCCTGCCCGAGCGAGCGCAGGCCGCAGGCCGAACACAGCAAAGCCGAAGGTGCCCAGGCCGCCAACCGCGAAACAGGCGACGGGAAACCAGGCATGTGGCGCCGTCGCGGCCTGCAAGTCGCTGATGGAGTTCTTGATCGAGCTGTACCCGGGTCGCTGCCAGGTGTCAGCGATCAGCCATCCGGCCACGAAGGCGACCTGTGCGATGGCTCCTACCGCTCCCCAGGCCAGCATTTTCCTGGCGGTGCCGGTCTCAGCTTCGGTTATGGCCACTCCCTGCGCCGCTTGCTCGGGCATCTCGTTCACTGTCCTTGCTTTGAGTTTGACCTGGCGGTCCAGCTCGGGGGTATTGAGGCCTCACGCCGACACGGACGCCGGGTTTGCTCGGGAGAGCAGCTTCAGGGGTTGTGTGGTCAGTGACCTGGGCACGCGGCCGCACGTTGCCCGGCGACGTTAGGCCGGGTCGTCCTTCTCCGCGGTGCGATGCCGATCGTGATAGCCCAGCCCGAGCTGGATGGCGACCCAGAGAACGAAGACGATCACCGGGGTGAGCCACAGCGACTGGACCGGCGATCCCGACGCCCACAGGACCAGAATCAACACCGCCACCGCCACCGCCACCGCCACCTTGAAGTGCTGGCTTCTGTTGACCATGACCTTCTCGATGGGGTTCATGACTGCCTCCAGTTTCCGCGCAGCCATCGATTGCGTCTGCAACAAATTGATTGCGTCTATCAACTACGTTAGCATGCTTTCATGGCTCCTGACAGCAGCGATGTGCAGTCGATGGTGATTGCCCTGTTCACCCTCATTGGCAGCATGGACCGAGCAGCCCGCCAGAGTGCAGGCGCGAGCACGCTGAGCCTGCTGCAGGCGGTCGCCAGCCGCGACGCGATTCGCCCCTCCGAGATCGCCGACCTCCAGCACGTTCATCCGTCGCTCGTCACCCGGCAGGTCCGGGACCTGGAGGACAAGGGGTACGCGCAGGTCACTGCGGACCCAGCTGACGGGCGGTCGTGCCTGGTGACCCTCACGCCCGCCGGGGCCGACGAGATGGCTCGTCTCCGCCAGGTCGGCGTGGATCGGTTTGCCACGTTCGTGGCCGACTGGGAGCCCGAGGAGGTGCGGACCCTGACGGCACTGCTCGAGAAACTTCAATCGTCCAAGACTTCCAAGACTGCGACTGCTACGCAGCGGCAGCGACCGCGCCGTCGTCGATGGGCCCGGCAGGACGCGTGACTTGGGCGTAGGCCCGCGGGCGTCTTGATCACACCACCACGCCCGACATCGGCCCCAAACAGCCGGTGCGGCCCGCCACGCTCACGGAACGTGCGCCAGCGGGCCGGCAGCGGCTGAAGCGGTCGATGCCAGGGGCTGCACAGCGGACGGCCGACGCTGATGGGCGATCGGAATAGTCAAGCGCGTCCAGTTCCGACAACGCACGTTCCTCAACCGAGTGAGGGCCTGCACGCGAAGAGGGCGAAGTATGTGAACAGTGGGTGAACTCAGCAAGGCGAGCGCATGATGGTCGTCAGCAGACCCAGCGCGCGGAGGTGCCGGACGTGACCGTGGGCGACCATTTCGAGCGGGTAGCCGCGGTCTATGAGTCGCTGCGCACGACGGACGAGGCGCCGGTCCGCAGGATTGCCCAGCTCCTGCCGGACCGTCCCGTCACCGGCCTCGATGCCGGCTGCGGGACGGGACGGTACTCGCGGCTGCTGCGCGGGCTGCTGCCTGACGGCTCGCGGCTGGCCGGCAGCGACGTCTCGGCGGCCATGCTGGCACAGTTCAGGGCCGGCAGCGGCGGCCGCGCCCTTGGGGTGGTGCCGCTGGTATCGGCCGCCGAAGAGCTGCCGTTGCGGACCGCCAGCCTCGACCTGGTCACGGCATTCAACTGCGTCCACCACTTCGACCTCGGCCGCTTCCTGACCGCCGCCGCCCGGGTGCTGCAGCCCGACGGCCTGCTCTTCATCTACACCCGCACCCCGCAGCAAAACGCGCGGACGATCTGGGGCCGCTACTTCCCGGGCTTCACCGAGCACGAGCAGCGCCTGCGCAGCCAGGCCGCATTCCGCGACGCCGTCCGGCGGAACGACCAGCTCACGGTCGTCGCGATGCAGACCTTCAGGCATCCGCGCTCGACCACGGCCGCGCGGCTCAGGGCTCAGGCCGAGGGCCGCCACTACTCGACGTTCTCGCTCTACCCGCCCGAGGAACTACGCGCGTCCATCGCGGCGTTCCTCGCCCGCCTGCCCGGCCCCGAGGTCTCCTGGGTTGACGAGCACCTCCTGATCGTCGTCGGGAACCGTCGCAGCCAAGCCCGACTTGAGCGTTCGGGCAGCCGGGCGAGCCGCGCGATCACGAATCGGCCCTCCAGATCTCCGCCGGGCACCCCCGGTGAAGCTCCCGACAGGCGTGGCGGCCACGCGCCTGCGAGCTTGCCGGCGTCACGTTCAGCGCATGGCCTCCCTGAGCTGGCGGGGGACAGGCGGCGCGGGCACGCCGACGGCGATTCTGGCCTGCGGCGGGTTGTGGCTGGAGTCGTACTCCGCGACCAGCGGCTCCGGGTCCGCGTCCACCGTGCGGGCGATGGCGCGGATGTGCCCGCGCGCATAGAAGGTTGCGCCGCAGGCGGAGAAGTCGTCCCGTTCGATCCCCCGGATGATCTTCCCCGCTAGGGCGATCGGCCGCGTTACCGGCGTCACCGCCAGCGTGAGCTGCCTGCAGCTGTTCACCATGCTCGTCCGTGCGATCGCAGGTGCGCGAGTCAGCTATTGGCCTACGGTGGCCAGAATCCTGCCGGGGCAAAGGCGCCGCCGTCATTGGAGGTTGGCACGTACATCAATGCTGGTGACACCGCCTGGATGCTGACCTCGACAGCGCTGGTCTTCTTCATGATGCCGGGGCTCGCGCTGTTCTACGGGGGCCTGGTAGGCGCGAAGAACGTGATCGCGACGATGGTCCAGTCCTTGGTGGCGATCGGCGTGATCAGCCTGCTATGGGTAATCCTGGGGTACTCGCTGGCGTTCGGCGCCGACCACTGGGGGGTGATCGGCAGCCTGCAGAAGGTGATGCTGCGCGGCGTCAACGGCACCCCGAACGGCTATGCCCCCACGATTCCGTTGCTGGTGTACATGGCGTTCCAGATGAAGTTCGCCGTCATCACCCCGGCTCTCATCGCCGGGGCGTTCTGTGAGCGGATGCGCTTCCGCGGCTACCTGGTCTTCATCGGCCTGTGGTCGCTGCTCGTCTACAGTCCGTTCGCGCATAGCGAGTGGGGCGGCGGATTCCTCGGCTCTGGCGGCCTGCACGCTTCCGGCCGATCCGTTCGTGCTGGCCGAGTGGTCTGACTGGCGCCGGTGTGCTGCCGCTCGTACCGGTGTCTGCCTCCGCGACGCCGCAGCCCTAGATGTGGTCGCATCACGGTTGCGCCGGTTCTTGGCGCATCATCTGTCCCGAGCATGGAGCGGCACGCGCCATGGCCGTCGTGTGACCCTGGCGTGACGCCAGACAGCCGGCCTCAACGTGGAGCCCGGCATTCCCGCCGGGCCGTTGTCCGCACGCCTGCCGCAGCCGCCACCACCGGGCACGCACCCCGGCCCGCGCAGCGATCAGCGCCCGCGCCCCAGATAGCGCCCGCCATGCACAAGCTGGCGGACCTCGGCTTGTGCCGGCCTTGCGGGGCCGTCTGGTGGAGGTACCGTAGACAGGTGCGGTTGGTGCTATAGGCCGTAACCGCGGCGCCGTTGCTCCAGACCCTGGCGACGTAAGCCCCCGAGCGGTGTGCTCGGAACACGCCCCGAAGGAAAGAGCGACGGTGACCAAAACACCGGGCATTCTTGCCCTGCCGTCGGATCGCGCCTCAGCTGTACACGGGCTCCCTGCTGGCGTCGATCCTTCGACGGCTAGCTTTCGTGCCCTGGCGCTGCAGGTGCGAGCGATGGGCCTGCTTGACCGCAGGCCCGGCTACTACCGGGTGAAGATCAGCATGACGATCGTCGCTTTTTTCGCTGGATGGGCCCTGCTCGTCATTGTCGGCAACTCGTGGACGGCCCTCGCCGTCGCCGCATTGGTGGGGATGATGTTCACCCAGCTGGGCTTCATCGGTCATGATGCGGGGCACAACCAGGTTTTCTGCACACGCCGGCGCAATCGCATGCTCGGCCTCACCGTGGGGAACGCGCTCATCGGGCTGAGCTTTGGCTGGTGGGTTCCCAAGCACAACGCTCACCATGCGCATCCCAACGAGATGGGCCGCGACCCCGATATCGGCGAAGGACTCGCCCTAGCTTCGTCTGACGCGCCGGGAAACGGGCGCGGCCCTCTCGCATCCTGGCTGGCACGCTCGCAGGCGCCGCTCTTCCTCCCCCTCATGGTGCTGCGAAGCAGTGGCATGCACGTACTCGGGATCAAGCGGCTTCTGCGGCGACGAGACCATGCCTCGGCAGTTGAAGCCGCTGTCCTCATGCTGCATGCCGCGCTGTACCTGACGGTGGTGCTGTGGGTGCTATCCCCGCTCAGGGCACTCGCTTTCATCGCCGTACAGCAGGCGGTCTTCTCGCTGTACCTGGGCATCAGTTTCGCGCCCAACCACAAGGGCATGCCGATCATCGAATCCGCAACGGCGACCGGCTTCGCCCGCCGCCAGGTGGTCACTGCCCGAAATATCACCGGCGGCCGGTTCACCACCTTCTTGCTCGGCGGCCTTAACTACCAGATCGAGCATCACCTATTCCCATCGATGCCCCGGCCCAATCTGCGACGGGTCCAGGGCCTCGTCAGGGAATTCTGCGCAGCGACCGATCTCGGTTACAGCGAAGAAAGCTTCGTCGAGTCATTCCGCCAGATCATCCATCACCTCAGCGACGCTGGAGCAGACCGCGCATGAGTCGCAACGCCGCGCGGGCCGCAGCCACCGCGATGGCACCCAAGGCCAGCATGGCCGCGTAAGGGTCCTCGACTCGGATACCGTCTGGACGAAGCCAGCGGACCAATAGCGCATCACCGTCCCGGGCTATCGGCACGCTTGCAGTCCGGGCGAACAGTGCTTTATTGCGAGAATCGGCTTTCCGGTCCTGGGGCGGCCCGAGCAAGAGCATGTGGTGGCCGCCCGCGGCGCAGATCTCGGCGGCGCGCCGCGCTACCGGCTGCCCCGACCACATCGGCCAGATCGAGCCCGCAGGCCGGGCCGGCCGCCGCCGCCGCAGCAGCAGGCCCTAGCCCTGCCCCGGACTCCAGCACCTGCACCGCTGGCCCCTCCGCCAGGGCGGAAGGCTCGCGCGGAGCCAGCCGACCAGCGCACCCAGGCTCGGCGCACTCACGACCTCCATGGCTGGCACCAGCACTGCCTCGGCTGCGTTGTCGAGCGGAACCACCGCGTGCCCGAACCCGACCGCCGCTGCGCCTGCGATCGACGGGAGTACGCCTGGCACCGGCCGCAGCCGCCCGTCCAAACCGAGCTCGCCGACAAGCACCATGTCCGCCAGCCGGTCCTTCGGCAGCACGCCCTCGGCTGCCAGGATCGCGACCGCTATCGCCAGGTCGAAGCCGCTTGGGCAGGCTGGCGGACGAGAGACCGACAGTCACCCGGCGCTGCGGCCACGACTGGTGACTGTTGAGGATCGCCGACCTGATCCGGTCCCGCGCTTCCCAGGGCTGTGTCCGGCAACCCGACTAAGAACAGTGCGGGCAGGCCGTTCTCAATGTCAGCCTCGATCTCGACGACGTGACCCTGGACCCCGGCCAGCGCCATCGCATACGTCCGAGCCAACGCCAGCTGGACACCACCTCCGGCCATGACCGTGCCGCAGCCAGTGTCCGTCAGGGGCACCCGGCGACCCGGCTGTGGACCGTCAGCAACCAGCCCGCCATCGTGTGGACCGCGGCGCGCAGAATGTCAGCGCTGGCTGGTCTAATGCCGGCTGCGCCCGGCCTGCTGCAGAGCCAGTGTCACTAACGGACGCGCTGTCATGCCGAAAGTCGTGCGTTCTCCGAGCGCATACTTATGCGCTGTTCGGCATATCCCATCGAATCCTGTAGGCCGTGAGGATCGCCGACTCGACTGCATCATTTTGTTATTGGGCAATCCGAGCGCCGAATAGGCGTGAATTCTCTTGGCTTAGCTGGAGTGCATTCGTGTGCGCATATTAGCCTGTTATGTATGCTCGCAGCTATTAAAGCCGTGCCCGGATATCCGTCATTAAGTTAGCTCCGCGAAATCATGATTCGATCATGACAGCGCCGGCGAGGGCGCGGCCGCCTGGGCGAGACTCTTGCTCAGCCGCGACCGCGGGTGCTTTCGGTGGTTGCCCGGGTGGCGAGGGCGGTCAGCTGGGCGCGGTTGGTGATGTCGAGCTTGGTGAACACGTGGGTGAGGTGGGTCTTCACGGTGGCGCGGGAGATGAACAGGCGGTCGGCGATGCCGGGGTTGGACAGGCCTTCGGCGACGAGTTGTGCCACCTCCCGTTCGGTGGGGGTGAGGCTGTCCCAGCCGTGGTCGGGACGCTGCCGCGGGCCCCGGCTGCGCCGGGCGTAGCTGACAGCGGCTGGGGCGGTCAGCTGCCTGGCCTGCGTGATGACATCTGCGGCCTGGCTTCCGAGGGCCTCGGCGGCGCGGTCGCGGTCAGCCGTTACCGCTGCCTGGTGGTGGCAGTGCTGTCCCATGTCCCGGTGCAGCGTTTCGGCGGCGATCAGCAGGCGCAGCCCTTCGGCCGGGTGTCCGGCATCTATGGCTAGCCCGCCCAGTACCTCGAGGGCGTCGGGCATCTCGGGCTGCAGACCGGCGTCGTCGATCTCGGCTAGCCCCTGGTGGGCCAGTCGTTCGGCCTCGGCCTGGCTGCCGTCGGCGCGGCGGAGCCGGGCCAGGAAGACCCGGCAGGCTCCGGCCAGCGGTGAGTCGATGGCGTCGCAGCGGCTCAGCGCGTCGTGCAGCGTGCTGTCCGCCTCGCGCAGGTCTCCCGCCCGGAATAGCAGGGTTGCGGCCGCGAGCTGGTAGCGGATGTGGTCGCCGGTAGCGCGGAACATGGGACGGCCGGCTAGGTCCAGCAGGGCGCGGGCGGCGTTGCCCGGGTCGGTCATGGCGCTGGCGACGTGGCTCAGGGCGGTGATGGCGTGCTCGACCGGGCCGGTGAACGCGTCCGTGCGGGCGAATGATGCTTCGATCGCCGCGGTCCGCCGCAGGTCGCCGGTGGCGAGTTCGGCGGTGGCCAGGCTAGCCCAGGCGAACAGCTCGACTATGGTGTCGCCGATAGCCCTGGCGTCCCCGGTCGCCTGTTCCAGCAGCTGCGCCGCTGACTGAAAGTCTCCCTCGCCGACGTCGCACAGTCCGGCGAGGACCAGTTCCCACACCAGTTGCACCCGGTGATCAGCTGCCTGGGCCAGGGGCCGGGACTGGTTCAGGTAGGGGCGGGCGGCCGCCGGGCGATGCTGGGCGAGGTGGCTGAGGGCGAAGGTCTGCAAGATCTCGATCTCGGCCCAGGTGTCCCCTGCCTGGCGAGCCGCGGGAAGCGCAGCGGTCAGGTGTTCCCGGCTGGCGGCCGGGTCGCCGACGAGGTTTATCGCTGCGAGCAGCTGGTGCGCCCGGCCGGCCGTCCTGGGATCTCCAGGGCCGATGCCGTCCTGCGGCGGCTCCGCGGCCAGCTCCAGCGCGGTCCGGGCAGTGGCGATAGCCGCTTCGTAGTCGGCACCGTAGAAGCAGGTGTAGGCGTGGGCCTGCACCGCCCGGGCGCGCAACCATGCCGGGGCACCCGGGTCTGCCTCGATGACGCGCCTGGCCCGGTCGTCCCTGGCCAGCGCGTACCCGCGGTGCACCCAGAAGAACCCGAGCGCGGCCACCAGCCGCAACCCGGCGTGGCCGGCCGGGGCCGCGCCCGCCGCGTGATCCAGGGCGGCGCGCAGGTTGGCGACTTCGGCGTCCAGCCGGGCGAGCGCGGCCGGGTCCGCCGCGGCGGTGCCCGCCTCCAGACCCTCGGCCAGCCCGGCCGCCCACTCCAGGTGCCGCCCGGCCAGCTCGGCGGTCTCGCCGGCGTCGGCCAGCCGGCCGGCCGCATAGGCCCGGATCGTCTCCAGCAGCCGGTACCGGCCCGCGCCCGCGGCCTCCTGCAGCTGCACCATCGACGCGTCAACCAGCCCGGCCAGCAAGCCGGGGACCTGGCCCGGCTCCAGCGGGGAGAACCCGGTGACCTCCCGGGCGGCCTCCAGCGTCCACCCGCCGGCGAACACGGACAGTCGTCGCAGCAGCACCTGCGCGGGCGCGGCGAGCAGGTCATGCGACCACTGCACCGACGCAAGCAGAGTGCGCTGCCGGGACGGCGCCGCCCCGCCCGTTCGGGTCAGGAGCGCGAACCGGTCGTCCAGCCCGGCGAGAATCTGGGTCATCGTGGCGGCCCGGAACCGGGCTGCCGCCAGCTCCAGCGCCAGCGGCAGGCCGTCCAGCTGCCGGCACACCGCCACCACGTCGGCTGCCTGCGGCCTCACGTCGGGGCGGGCCTGCCCGGCCCGCTCCAGGAACAGCCGGGCCGCGTCGTACCGGCGCAGGTCGGCCTCGCGCGCCCGGGCGGGCGGCACCGCCAGCGGATGCACCCGCCACACGATCTCGCCCTCCACCTCAAGCACTCCCCGGCTGGTCGCCAGTACCCGCAACGCCCGGGTCCCGCGCAGCAAATGATCCACCAGCTCCGAAACACCAGCGCCGAGGTGCTCGCAGTTATCCAGCACCAGCAACGCCCCGGCCTCAGCCAGCACCTCGGTCATGATGTCCAGCCCGGCGCCGGCCGGGACGGCCGGGACCGCGCGCGCCACCGCCCCGGTGACCGCCTCCGGCCCGGTCAGCGGCGCCAGGTCGACCCACCAGACCCCGCCGGGAAAACCCGCCGCGAGCGTGGCCGCCAGCCGCAGCGCCAGCCGGGTCTTGCCGGCCCCCCCGGCCCCGGTCAGCGTGAGCAGCCGCCCCTCCCGCAGCAGATCCGCACACCGCGCCAGATCCCCGGCCCGCCCCACGAACGAGCTGATCTCGGCCGGGAGGTTGCCGCGAACCCCCAGCCGACCATCCGAGCCCCCTGGCCCGGCAGCACGCTGCCCCACCCTCGCAGTGTGACCGATCAAGGCCGGTCCTGGCGAGCACGACGTGACCGGCAACAGCCCCGGAACCAGCCACCTGGCCGATGCGCGCCGGGATGGGACACGGCCGCTTTCTCATCCACTTGGCCGATGTTTCCCGGGAGCGGACCCGGCACCGTTCCAGGTAACTAGTCATCCGGCGGAGGAGCTGCCATGTCCGAGGCCAGCAGGAGCGATCTTGCGGTCACGCAAACCGAGGAATCATTCACCTCGCAGGGAGTACGGTGCGCGGCCACCATATACCGTCCCGGCGGGGCCACCGGGCCCATGCCGGTGGTCGTCATGGCGCACGGGGTGACCCTGACCCGCCGAGACGGAATCCCGGCCTTCGCCCGGCACTTCGCCGCCGCCGGACACAGCGTCGTGGCGTTCGACTACCGGCACTGGGGCGACAGCGACGGGCACCCCCGCGGCTGGCTCTCCCTCAGCCGGCAGCAGTCCGACTGGCGGGCCGCGGTGGCGTTCGCCCGCCAGCTCGACGGCACCGACCCCGACCGGGTGGCGTTGTGGGGATTTTCCATGGGCGGGGCGATGGCGCTGACGACCGCCGCCGCCGACCCGCGGATCACGGCGGTGATCGCGGTCTGCCCGCTGACCGACGGGCTGGCGATGTGGCTTGAGCCAGCCCCGCCCGGGACGGTGCTGCGCATGCTCGCCCGCGCCGTGCGGGAGACGATCACCCGGCGGCCGGTGACCATCCCGGTCGCGGGCAAGCCCGGAGACTGCGCCGGGACCACCGCCCCCGAGGCGCTGCCCGGCTTCGAGCACGTCACCGCGGGCAGGCCCTGGCGCAACGAGATCTCTACCTCCTGGCTGTTCCCCCTGGCGGCCTTCCGTCCCGTGACAGCCGTCCCCAGGATCACCGCGCCAGTGCTGTACCAGATCGGCCAGCACGACGGCATGCTCCCCGCGGGCGCGGTCGACAAGGCCATCCCGCGCACCCCCCGGGCCGAGGTCAGGCGCTACCCCATGGACCACTTCGGGCCTTTCAGCCCCGAACACCAGCCCGCCGTCGCCGCCGACGCCAGCGACTTCCTCCGCACCCACGGGTCCTGACCCCTGGAGGGCCAGATGATGTTCCTCGACTGCCCGGCTTATCTGGACGAGGACGGCGCTGAACGGTGCGGCCTTCCCGCCGAGGTTTGCGACCGGTTCACCGTTCGCTCAACCGGCGGGCCCATCGAAAGCGTGCGGATCCGCTGCCCGTCCGGGCACTGGTTCAACGGGCCGATCGAATTCCTCACCTGCCACGCGGACCCCGGCATCGAGCAGGTCGCCGCGCCGGTTCACCGTGCCGCGCCCATGACACCTGTGCCCGCCGCCCGGGGGCCAGAGCTTCACCAAACGGAGGTCGCCGGCGGACTGGGCGGCGGCACTGATGGCGTTGCTGCCCATGCAGGGGATGCCCCGGCCGCGCGATCGCGAAGGCGCGTTCACCAGCGAGGACTGGGTGGGTGCTGTGATCCGTCTCATAGGACAGGTGAGGAACCGTTGCTTGAGCCGCCGCCCCGGCGCGCCGGGCATCCCGGGGCCGGAAGCAGTTGGGGCGTAGACCCGGCCTTCAAGCAGGCGGGTGCATCCACAGCGCGCTGAGCGAGCGCGCAGATGGCCGGCCCGCCGAGCAAGCAGATCGCGGCACCGGGCAGGTCATCACGCTGGTTCGCCATCCAGCGCGCCAGGACACCACGCAAACGGAGACCATCATGAAGTTCCACCCATCCATCGCAGCCACCGGCACCGCAGCCGAACAGGCACTGCGGGCCGCGCGTCAGGCCGCCCCGTCGGCCGCGAAGGCGGCGACCATCGTTACGTGGGTCTACGCCGCCTGCTTCGGGCTTCCGGCCATCCCGGTCGCCGTCTACCTACTCCGGAATGGCCGGCTGCCGTGGTTGTTCGACGCCTTCCCGATGTACGGCGGGCCCTGGTACCACAGCGGGCAGCCGGAGCGGTTCGCCGCGCAACTCGACGCCTTCCTCGTGCTGATGCTGGTCGTGTCGTGGGGCGGCTGGCTGCTGTGGCGCGGGTCGCAGAGCCGGAGCGGTGCTCGCCCCCGCCACGATTCCCGTGGAGGCACTGTTCTGGTACGGCTTCGCACTGCCCACCCCGCCCCTGCTCGCGCTGGCCCGCGTCGCGCTACTGATCGCCGCGTGGCCGCGGTTGCGCCGTTGAATCACCCCGGTGAGCTGGGAGGGCTCGGTGACCTAGCGTTCCTCCCACCGGTAGCCAACGCCGCGGCGGGCAAGCAGCGCTCCAGTTCCGCCCAGACCACATGCGGGCTGCGGCTGCGCCGTGCGGCGGGACGTCAATCAGCATCGTCACGCCCGCGGATCGCAGCAGCCCGCCGATGCGGCGGGTGCTGGCAGCGACAGCGACAGCACCGAACACCGCGTTCTGCACGGCCCGGTAAGCGGTACCGAAAGGGCACTCGGCCGCGCCGAACGGCGGCTCGGCGCGCCGTCATCAAGACCCCGCCCGCGCAGTCGGCGCGCCGACGACGGCAGTGCGGCAAGCAGTCCAGACCGTATGTTTCAGCCTGTCGCGCAAACGGCGTGCCTTCGACTGGTTAGGGCTAGTTTGCGGGACAATGGTGTATGCCGCAGAACTTCGTTTATACGCAGCGTGATCAGCCGCTGCTGCTGCCGGTGGACATGCGCGAGTGGCTGCCCGAGGACGATCTGGTGTTCGTGGTGCTGGACGCGGTGGCCATCCTGGATCTGGCCGAGTTCCGCCGCCGCTACCGGGCCGACGGGCACGGCCGCGCGGCGTTCGATCCGGAGATGATGGTCGCGCTGCTGCTGTATGGCTACTGCCAGGGCGAGCGGTCCAGCCGGGTAATCGAGAAGCGGTGCGTGCGGGACGTCGGCTACCGCGTGATCACCGGCGGGCTGCTGCCTGATCACGCGACCATCGCCCGGTTCCGGGCCCGGCATGAGACAGCGCTGGGCGGGCTGTTCACCCAGGTGCTGCGGCTGCTGGCCGCCGAGGGCATGGTGTCGCTGGGCACCCTCAGCCTGGATGGCACCAAGCTGGCCGGCAACGCCTCGCAGAAGGCGAACAAGACGTTGCCGCAGATCGACAAGCTGCTGGCCGAGGCGGCCGCCGCGGACGCCGCCGAAGACGCCCGGCAAGGCAGCGACCCGCCGCCGGCGACGCCGCGGGCGCCGGGCCGAACGGCGGCAGCGGCTGGCCCGGGCCCGCGACCGGCTGGCGGCCGAGGCCCGGGCCCGTCGCGACTCGCAGCGGGCCAGGCAGCAGGCGTGAGATGCTGCCGCTGCGGCCGGGGTCCGGCGCGGCGGGCGCCGCCCCGGCGACGAGCCACGCACAAACCGCAACAACACCGAGCCGCGAGCGAACACCACTGACCCCGATGTGCGGGTGATGCGGAACCAGAAGGGCTACCTCGCCGGCTACAACGGGCAGCTCGTGGTCACCTGCCAGCAGGTCATCGTCGGGGCGCTGCTGTCCCAGCACCCAGCCGACCGCACGCTGCTGCATCCGCTGCTGGACACCTGCCGCCAGCAGCTGACCGAGGCCGGGATCACACCGCGGCTGCGGACCGTGCTCGCCGACGCCGGCTACGTCAGCGAGCAGACCTTCGCCCGCGGCGACGCCGACGGGCTGCGGCTGCTGGCACCGCTGGCCAAAGACCCCGGCTGGCACCGCGCCCGCACCCCGAAACGGGCCCTGCACCTTGACAAGCTCCCGGCCACCGCCGCTGCCCGGCGGCGGATGCAGCATCCGCGCGGCCGCGACGACTACAAGATGCGGGCCCGCACCGTGGAACCAGTATTCGGGCAGCTGAAAACCTGCCAGAACTTCACCATGATGTCGCGGCGCGGCTTCACCGCGTGCGAAAGCGAATGGCTGCTCGCCAGCACCGCGCACAACCTGCGCAAGCTGCACCGCTACCGCGTCGCGGGCTAGCTGCCATAGCGCCGTCCGCGCCAGCCAAGACCTAAAGATCGTCTAAGGCCGCAGCCTCGCAAGCCGTAACCGGCTCCGGCCAAGATCCACGACCTGCCTCCAAGCGGCTTTGCGCGACAGGCTGAACTATCCATCCCTACTGCGCACGGCTTAATCCGCTCTTGCCGCAGCGAGGAAGTCGGTGCCCTGCTGGCAAACAGGCGTTACGGCCAGACGGCGAGAGCCCGGAACGGGCAGCCATCTTGCAAGAACCCGGCGGTTTCCTCGTAGGTGGACGTGACCTGCTGCCCTGCACGCAGCTCTCGGAAGCCGTCGGCCCGAATGCAGGAGAAATGAACGAAGCAGTCGCCAGGCAGCTCGGACGAGGTGATCGCGCCCCATCCCTCGTCGGCGTCGAACCACTTGACCGTGCCCGTGAGCCGATGCTGAGTCCCAGAACGTCTTCTTGGCACGACCTGATTTTGCCACCGGCCCGATCGAGTGAGCATCCGCTCATGCCCGTCCTCGCGCCTCGTGCGTGGCGTCTAAGTCGCAACGGGGCCGGCGGCCTCCCGGAGGGAGGGGCCGGTTACGGGCTGGTCGGGTACATGTAGTTGCGCCCGTAAGCGTCCGAGTCGTTATCCAGCGGAACAGGGTCCTCGAACGGATTGGGTTTCTTCGGCACGGGCGGATGCCAGGCGGGCACCGGGAAGAAGCTGCTGACACAGTGATGCGCGAAGCGGACAAGGGCCAGGTCACTGTTGGCCGAGCATGCCGAAGCGCAGCGCGTACGGCAGTAGCGGACCCGACAGGGCACTCAGGCGCTGGTCGCTGGCATACTGCCGCAAGCGGCGCTGAAAGGCGCGGATCCGGTCCGCCAGCTTGTCTCCTTCGGCGCTCCGCTGGCCGTGCTGCAGATGACGCAGCCATCCGCGGCCGACGTCGTGGATGACCTCTCGCCGGGGTGTCTGCCAGAAGCTGCGGCGTCCGCGGAGTCATCACGGCGGTCGTGGCTGCGGAGTAATCCCAGCATCCGTGCGGGCGAGAACGTCGCTGTCGGGCAATATCGGCCGGAGACCGGACACGACCGGGTGAACCGCTCACCGGCCAGGGACGCACTCCACGACTGCGGCGTCAAGTCGGAGGGTCAATTCGCAAGGTGCCTCGCGGCGCACCAGATCGAGCAGGTCAACAGCCATCACAGACTGCTGACGACGGCAGTGTATCGAGTGGTTCCCGGCTCCCGCACTGTCCTCATCTAGCCGCTGTTCATGGCCGCAGGCAGCGGCGTCACGCACCTTTAGCGCACGGTCAAGCCGATTTGGGGTCACCGGCTCGGCCGGCAGGGCCGGCGACGCCTACGACAATGCACTCGCCGAGAGCGTGTCCGTGGCCATGAGAAAGTCCCCGTGTGTGGCCAGGTATAGGTCCCCGCTGGTGGCCAGTTAAAAGTCCCCATCCCTCGTTCGTCGTGTCGTTCCGGAGGTTGAGGCCCGGGTGGTGACGGTGGCGGTGTCAGCCAGTCACCGCACCGCCCGGGGAGCTTCCATTGAAGTCTGCGAGGGAACGGATGGACATCATTTCTGCCTACCGCGAGGCAGGTACTTTCCGCGGGGCCGCTGTAATCAGCGGCACGACGCACAAGACCGTGCGGCGGGTGATCGCCCGGCACGAGGCGGGCGGCAGCGTCGCAGGCCGGTTGCCGCGGCCGCATAACTATGACGGCGTGGCCGTCCTGGTAGCGGAGCGGGTGAAGTCCAGTCAGGGCAGGATCTCGGCGAAGCGGCTGCTGCCGGCCGCGCAGGCGGCCGGGTATGCCGGGTCGGCGCGGAACTTCCGGCGGCTGGTCGCCGAGTGCAAGCAGGCGTGGCGGACCGATCATCATCGTGGCCGCCGGCCGGCGGTGTGGTCGCCGGGTGAGCACCTGGTCATCGACTGGGGCAGCGAGGGCGGCCTGCACGTGTTCTGCGCGGTGCTGGCCTGGTCACGGTTCCGGTTCGTCCGGTTCGCTGGCGATGAGCGGGCGGAGACGACGCTGGGCCTGCTGGCCGAGTGCTTCGAGGTCCTGGGCGGGGTGCCGGGCAAGGTCCTGGCCGACCGGATGGGCTGCCTGAAAGGCGCCGTGGTCGCGAACGTCGTGGTACCCACGGCACAGTACGTGCGGTTCGCCGCGCACTACGGGTTCCGGCCTGACTTCTGCGAGGCCGCCGATCCCGAATCGAAGGGGATCGTGGAGAACCTGGTCGGCTATGCCAAAGCCGACCTGATGGTGCCGCGTGCGCCGTTCGCTGGCCTGGCCGCCGCGAACACGGCAGCCGCAGCATGGTGCGCGGAGGTGAACGGCGCCGTCCACAGCGAGATCTGCGCGGTGCCGGCGGAGCGCCTGATGACTGAGCGGGAACTGCTCGCGCCGCTGCCGTCGCTGCGGGCCAGCATCGGGAAGATGGTCCCCCGCAAGGTCGACCGGCTGTCGTGCGTCCGGTTCGCATCGGCCCGCTACTCCGTCCCGGTCCGTTTCATCGGCGCGCAGCTGCGGCTGCGTGCCGATGACGGGCGGCTGCTGGCGATCGTGGCCGGATCCGGCGAAGTGGTGGCTGAACACACCCTTGTGGCGCCGGGCGAGGCGTCGGTCCGCGATGAGCATTACGGCGGGCCGCGGCCCGCGCCGCGCCGGGCGGTCCGCCCGAAAACCGCCGCGGAGAAGGAGTTCTGCACGCTCGGGCCGGTCGCCGAGGCGTTCATCACCGGCGCGGCCGCGTCCGGTGCCACCCGGCTGCCCGCCGAGCTGGCCGAACTGAATACCCTGCGGGCCGCGCACGGCGACGAGGCGTTCCTGGCTGCCCTGGACCGGGCGGTCGCGTTCGGCCGGTGGCGGGCCGCTGACATCCGGTCGATCCTGGCCGCAGGCGCCGGCGCCCCCCGGCCCCGCACGGCCGGGGACGCGTTGATCCTGGACCTGCCGCCGGTGCCGGTCCGGCCGCTGGCCGACTACGCCATCAGCGGGCTGTCATGACCGCGTCCGCGCCGCCGCTGGCACCCGACCTGGCCGCCGGGCTGCGGCGGCTGAAGCTCGCCGCGATGCGGCAGCTCGCCCCCGAGCTGCTGCTCACCGCCAGGACCCAGCGGTGGGCACCCGAGGAACTGCTGCGCACCCTGGTCGAGGCCGAGATCACCGCCCGCGACGCCTCCAACGCCCGCACCCGGCTGAAGATGGCCGCGTTCCCGGTGACCAAGACACTCGAGGAGTTCGACCGCGCCGCGTCGTCCATCCCCGGCGCCACCCTCGACTACCTCGCCTCGCTGGAATGGATCCGCGCCGCCGAGAACCTCTGCCTGGTCGGCCCGGCCGGCACCGGCAAGAGCCACCTCCTGGTCGCGCTCGGCATCGCCGCCGTCCAGGCCGGGCACAAGGTCCGCTACCTCACCGCCGCCGAGCTGACCGAAACCCTCTACCGCGGCCTGGCCGACAACTCCGTCGGCAAGGTCATCGACACATTGCTCCGCAACGACCTGATCGTCATCGACGAAGTCGGGTTCGCGCCGCTGGACGACACCGGCGCCCAGCTGCTGTTCCGCGTTGTCGCCGCCGCCTACGAACGACGCGCCCTGGGCATCGCCAGCCACTGGCCGTTCGAATCCTGGGGCCGGTTCCTGCCCGAGCACACCACCGCCGTCAGCCTGCTCGACCGCCTGCTCCATCACGCCAGCGTCGTGGTCACCGCCGGCGATTCCTACCGCATGCGCGAAGCCCGAGCCCGAGGAGGAACCCGAGCAACCAAGCCGTGATCAACCCGAGGGGTGGGGACTTTTAACTGGCCACCAGCGGGGACCGCAACTTGGCCGTTGACAGAGCGTCATCGGCCTGTTCAAACCGAGCTGATCAAGATGCGCGGCCGTGGCGGACCGCCGAGCAGGTCGAAGTCGCCGCCCTCGAATAGGTCGACTGGTTCAACCACCGTCGCCTTTGTGAATCATGCGGCGACATGCCGTCCGCACAGCTAGAGGACGCCTACCGTCACAACAGCAGCCTCACCGAGTCGGCATTCGCACCCGCATGAGTCTCCGGACTCGCAGGGGCGCTTCAGTTCTGTGCGGCACCGCCGATACCGCATCACGCCTGCCCACACCTTTGACCGTTCGCCTTCATCGCCCGCATCATCTAAGCAAAGGAGAAGACCATGTCAGCTATCCAAGATTTTGTGAACCTCGCCGTTACCGCCTGCTCAAGATGGAACCTCGGCTACGACCAGTCCAACCGACTCGACTTCCGCGACGGCGGTGAAACCGACTGCTCCGCTCTCGTCATCATCTGCGCCGAAGAGAACGGCCTGCTGCCGGGCAACAACATCAAGGCCGGGGTGGGCGCAACCTACACCGGCAACATGGCCGCAGCCTTCGCCGCCCGAGGCTGGCAGGTTCATCGACCCGCCATGGCCGAGAGCCAGCTTCTCCCAGGGGACGTGCTGCTCAACGATGCCGACCACACCGCCATCTACATCGGCAACGGCCAGCTTGCCCAAGCCTCTATCGACGAGCACGGGCGTGCAGCTGGTGGTGCAACCGGCAACCAGACAGGCCGCGAAACAGACGTCTTGGCGTATTACAACTTCCCCTGGACCGCGACACTCCGCCACCCCGCACCAGCCCCCACACCGGTCACGCCAGCACCTGCAACTCCCGGCACCGACCGTCTGATCACCGGCCAGTCCTTGCACATGGGCGAGTCGATCAAGTCACTCGACGGCAAGCACACCCTCATCCTCCAACGTGACGGCAACCTCGTCCTCTACAACGACCAGGCAAAGCCGATCTGGGCTTCCGGCACGGTCGGCACAGGCGACTATTTCGTCTTGCAAGCCGACTCCAATCTCGTTCTCTACGACAACACGGGCAAGCCACTGCATGCCTGGGGCGGTCAAGGCACCGGCGCAAACCACCTCGTCGTCCAAAACGACGGCAATCTTGTCCTCTACAAGGACGTCCCACTCAAAGCCATCTGGGCAACCAACACGCAAGGACAGTGAGAAAGCATCGCCTGCCATGCGCTGCCAGTCGTAGCAGGTTGCCGCTCACAAAGCGGGTAGGCTCCATGATCGCCCGGACGGACTACATGAGGGGCGTGTCCTACCGGCTGTGTAAGTGACGTGGCCTGACGATGAGCCGCAGGAATGCGGCTCGCGGAAGGACACGCGATGACAGACACTGCGATGGTGCCCCGCAAGACCGACGGCCGGCCGGATCGCCCGCCGCCGCTGATCGACGAGCAGCTGGCCGATCAGCTGCTGGGCAAGGCGCAGGCCGAGGGCGTCGAGCTGCTCGGCCCGGACGGGTTGCTGTCCCAGGTCACCAAGGCGGTGCTGGAACGGGCGCTGGCCGAGGAGATGACCGGGCACCTGGGCTATGAGAAGCACGACCCGGCCGGCCGCGGCAGCGGCAACAGCCGCAACGGCACCACGCGGCAAGACGCTGCTGACCGATGTCGGCGCGGTGGACCTGGCGGTGCCCGCGGGACCGCAACGGCAGCTTCGACCCGCAGATCGTGCGCAAGGGCAGACCCGGCTGGAGGGGTTCAACGACCGGATCATCGCCTTGTATGCGCGCGGGCATGACGACCCGCGATATCCGCGCGCACCTGCGGGAGATGTACCAGGTCGAGGTCTCAGCCGGACCTGATCTCCAGGGTCACCGACGCGGTGCGTCGAGGAGCTCGCCGAGTGGCAGGCCCGGCCGCTGGATCCGGTCTTCCCGGTGGTCTTCATCGACGCGCTGATGGTGAAGATCCGCGACGGGGTGGTCACCAACCGGCCGGTCTACCTGGCCATCGGGATCGACTGCGACGGCGCACAAGCAGGTCCTGGGCCTGTGGGTCGGGCCGACGACCGGCGAGTCCGCCAAGTTCTGGCTCACCGTCCTGTCGCGAGCTGAAGAGCCGGCGGCGTGGCCGATGTGTGCATCGTGTGCTGCGATGGCCTGACCGGCCTGCCGGACGCGATCGGCGTGGTCTGGCCGCAGGCCATCGTGCAGCTGTGCGTCGTGCACCTGATCCGCGCGTCGCTGCGGTATGCCTCCAGGAAGTACTGGGTGCCGCTGACCAAGGACCTGCGGCCGATCTACACCGCCCCGGACGAGCCGGCCGCGGCCGCGGCGCTGGAGGAGTTCGCCGCCGCCTGGAGCGACCGCTACCCGGCGATCGTCAAGGCTCTGGCGGGCGCACTGGGCCGAGTTCACCCCGTTCCTGGCGTTCCCGCCCGAGGTCAGGCGGGTGATCTATACGACGAACCTGATCGAGTCGATGAACGCCCGGCTGCGGAAGGTCACCCGCAACCGCGGCCAGTTCCCCTCCGAGCAGGCCGCCCTCAAGGTCCTCTACCTCGCGGTGCGGAACCTCGAGGACTTACCGCAGCCCGAACACCGGGATCCGCAGCTCCGGGTGGAAACAGGCGCTGCAGGCATTCACGATCTACTTCGACGGACGAATCCCGACCCCATGACCGCCACGATCACTTACACAGACGGTCGGACGCTCCCTACATGAGTGTGCATAGCTACGCTTGCGCCAAATGCGCGCTCATCAGCGTGAGATGGTTTGCGTCAAGCTTTGGCCGGTGCCTCGTCCGTCGTCTGTCCCTGCATAGCGGTTATGGGGTTCGGCCCGGCAGCGCGTGATCGGGTTGCGGAGACGACGGACGGGGCTGCCCATGATGAGCGTCGAGATCACTGTGGTGTCTCAATGCCGCGGAGGGCTCGCCCCGGCCGTCAGCTTGAGGGCTGCCTGCCGGGTCAGGCGGCCATCGCCGCCGCCGTAGGCCTGGTGCCGTGCGCTGCGAGCAGCGGATCCCACGCTTGCCCGGTGGTAACGACGGCGTGCAGCTGCCGCAGGATCGCCGCGGCGATCACGGTCTGGGCCTGGGTCGGCGTGAGCCTGTTCTCCTCCCGGCTGGTCAGGTGCTTGTAGCGGGCCCGGTAGACCGGGTTGGCGCGCTGGGCTCCCCAGACCGCTCGCCATGCGGCCAGCCTCAGCCCGGGCCGTCCCTGCCCGGTCAGCCTCGTCCGGCCGGTGAACGCGCCGGACAGTTTCTCCCGCGGTGCCAGCCCGGCGTGCTTGACGACCGCCCGGCCGGCGGCGAACCGCCGCAGGTTGCCGGTCTCGGCGAGGATCGCCGCCGCTCCGACAGCTGACAGGCCGGTGATTGAGGTGACCAGGCCGGTCAGCTTAAGCTCATCCAGGACCGCGGTCATCCGCTGCTCGGCCTCGCTGATCCGCGCGTGGGTGAGCTGCCAGTCTTCTAGCAGCAGCGCGCTCCGCTCGAGCGCGCCCGGCCGGTGCGCGATGACGCCGGCTCGATCAGCGAGCGCAGCGAACACCGCGCGCACGATGCGCAGGCAGGGCTTGTGTCTGCCGCGGCGCGTCACCTCCCGGCTGACTGCGTGCTCGAACCGCGCCGCCCCGAGCCGTCGGGTCCGGGTCAAGTCTCCGCCGTCCCGGCCAGCCACCACCGCCAGCGCTGCCATCCAGGTCACCGACCGGAACGGCTGCCGGGCCGCATCCAGGACCGCGGGCCAGGCGCACTCCAGCAGATCCCGCATCTGCTGCACCTGGCTGCCGGACTCGGTGAGCAACTGCTCGCGGCGCACACCCAGGTGCCGCAGCCGGGCCCACGTCTCATCGACTGGCTCGGGAACATAGCAGCGCAGCTGCGCAGTCAGCCGGGCGATCAGCACCGCGTCCTTGTCATCGGTCTTATCGCAGGTCAGGTCCTCGGTCCGCCGCGACCACGAGGTGACCACTGGCTGCACGCACACAAACGGCATCCCGCGGTCGGCGGCCAGCTGACCGAGCACCCGCCACCGGTGCCCGGTCGGCTCGCACGACACCGTCACCCCCGCCCAGCCCGCCGCCGCAGCACGCCCGGCAGCCCAGTCCAGCGCCGAGCCCAGATCCCGGGCACGGCACCGGAACACCCGCCGCGCGATCACCCTCGAGTCGTGATCGGTCACCACGACCATCTGCTTCTTGCCCGCCAGGTCGATCCCGGCGATCGCGTTCATCACCGGCACACCCGAAGCCGCTCCAGCCGTGCGTTGCGATTGCGGTCACCGCGGGACACGCCACTACCGTTGCTCATGAACGTCCTCCTGCTGCGTGGGACACCAAGCCCGAAGCGCATCAGGGGGACGTTCCTACGTCACGAACCGACACGCAGAACGTGTTTCTATGCCGCTCTCGGTATGTAGCTCGCCCTATTGACACCGCTGGGTAACTGCGCCGAGCGGCGGGAGGGTGTCGCCTTCGCGGTCGGTCCGGGACCGGCGTCGCGGGCTCGGCCGTGGCTGCACGGCTTCGTGCCTCGTGGAGTGGTCCCTGTTGTTGTCGCGGGAGCGGCGAGGCAAACTGCTCTGGTGATCCGAGACGCGCAAATGGCCCGCCGGTTGTGGTCGCGGCTTGAACCGATCCATGTTGTCACGTACTTCTCGCCAGAAGCTCGTACGGCGCTGTCTGGCGCCGGGTACAAGGGTTTCTGGATGGGTTATTTTGCTGGCCGGGCCGCGCCGATGGGCCTGGTCGGAGCCGAGGTCGTGTTTGCCGCCTTCTACAACTTCTCGATGGCGCACGTGAGCAGGGCCATCCCGGACGCCTGGGCCTTCGCTCCTCCCAGCGCGGCGCTGGAGGCACGTCAGCAAGGCGCGGCGGCGGCGTGGCGTCGGGCGTTCGGCCGCAGCGATCTGGCCGAATCAGTGGAGACGGCGGCAGTTTTGGCGCGTGCCGCTGCAGAGTCGGCGCCGATGGGAGGCCGCGCCCTGTTCGCAGCGAACCGGGCACTGCCGTGGCCCGAGGAACCGGCTGCCGCCTTCTGGCATGCCTGCACGCTGCTGCGCGAGCACCGCGGCGACGGGCACGTCGCTGCCCTGGCTGCCGCTGGGATAGGCGGCCGTGAGGCGAACGTCCTTCAGACCGCAGCTGGACTGGTTCCACGCGAGGTATTCGAGGGAGCCCGGCACTACGACGACGCCGAGTGGGACAGTGTGTCGGCGGGACTCATCGATCGTGGCCTGGTCGGGCCCGACAGCAAGCTCACGGCCCGAGGCGAGGGCGTGAGGGCCGACGTGGAGGATCGCACCGACCGCCTCGCTCTCACCGCCTACGACGCCCTCGGCGACGACCAGCTGCTGCAGTTCCTTACTGTCCTAGCGCCGCTCGCCCGAGCTGTCATCGCCACCGGTGACATCCCTGAGTTGACGCCCGTCGGCAATCGTTTTGAATCGTGAGCAGGCAAGAGCCTCTCGGCCGCTGACAAAATCCGACCCCTCGGAGCACGCAGGCTGCCCGCCTCATATTTATGCTGAGGGGCGCATGGCGCTTCTGCCGCTGTCCGCTCACCATCCTGGGGACAATCCGCAAGTCCTCTTGACGGGTCACGCGACATTGCCCGTGTACAGATGGCGCGGCTGGGATTGCAAGTCATTCTGGATGCTGACGGATGAGTGGCATTCTGCGGGTGCGGCACCGGACGCTCCAGACGCCGGTGAGGCGGTATCGGCACCCAGGTTCTGGCCGCGTGGTGACGCTCGTCGGGACGATGCACATCGGGGAGAGGGCGTATTACGAGCGGCTGCGTGGCCGGGTCACCGGCCTGGAGGCTGCGGGCGCGAGCGTGCTCTACGAGGGGATCGGCCCCGCCGCTGATCAAGAGTGGGCTGTGGCGAGCGGCAGCGAGCGCGCGTGCGGCCCGGCATGTGGAGGGAGCAGGACCGGGCCGCGCTTGCAGCGTGCCGGTACCTGGGCTGGATACCGCAGCCCTTCCCTTTGGGCAATGCGGCCTCCTGGCGCAACGTGGATCTGACTGACCTGGAGTTGATCCGGCGGACGGCGCCTGAGTACTTGCGGGAACGCCAGCGGGCAGCAGAGGAGACGGATTTCACCGACCACGAACTGGAGATGATGCTCGGGGCCGGGATGACGGTCTACACCCGGCTGCCGGCGCTCGACCGCTTCGGGCTGCTGCCGCGGCTGGTCAAGCGCGTCAACCGAATCGGCCCGCACCTTGACATCGCCGGCGTCGCGTCCGGCGAGCGCAACCGCATGGCCCTGGCAGCGCTGCCGCCGGGCGGCGACGTCGTCATGCCGTGGGGTGCTCTGCACCTGCCCGGGCTAGCGACCGGCCTACGGAGAGCCGGATACCGCCGCCAGTCCACCGAGTGGGTAATCGTTGGCACGGTGCCTGCCTTACGGGCAAGCGGCAGGGCAGTCTGGACAGCGCTGCGCTCGTCGTAGGCCTGGCACCAGGGTTACTGGATACCCTGCGACCGCGGGTAACCCGCAGGTCACAGGCCACGCCTGCTCACCCTTGCAAACGCCGCAGGACGCGGCAAGCAGGCCGAGTCCTGGGGCCGCCGACTTTCGGGACTGTTGTGGCCTGCAGCGGAATGGCCTCCAGCGGTACTGGATCGCCATTGCTGCGCCGCGCGGCGGTGATCGTGATGAACGGGCGCGGACCCGGCGCGCGCTAGCCACAGCTGATCACGCCATGGGCTGCGGCGGATGCAGGTGAGCCCGGTACTTCTCAATGTCTGCGATGAGATCCTCGATAAACCGCCGCGAGCCGACGACCCTCCCGACCAGCGTCGGCCGACCCGACTGCGTTGGACCAGCAGGCCCCACAACAAGCCTGTACCAGGGCCCCGGGAAACAGCGAGCCTCCTAATAAGAGCTAACGGGTCGGCCTGTCCGGCAGACTCGGGTCTTGGTAGCCGCCGGCAGGTGAGCACTCGTGTCTCCCGGGTTCCTTCGGGAAGCCCTAGCCCTAGATCGTGCCCCTGCCGGTGGCCGGGAGAGTAGATCGCTGCTGGGATGTCGTGCCCGCCGCCGTGGCGTGAGCACTGGTTTATTAGGTCGCTGATGGTTCTCCCGCAGGCTGCCGTGGACGGTGTGGCGTCGAGGACGGGAGTGCATGTGCTGTTCGTGGGCGATGACTGGGCCGAGGATCATCACGACGTCGAGGTGATGGATGCCTCGGGGCGGGTGCTGGCCAGGGCGCGGCTGCCTGAGGGCGCGGCGGGGATGGCCCGGCTGCACGCGATGATCGGCGAGCAGCTCGGCGAGGACGCTGATGACACTGGCGTGCAGGTGCAGGTCGGGATCGAGACTGACCGGGGCTTGTGGGTCCAGGCGCTCGCAGCGTCGGGGTACCTGGTGTTCGGGATCAACCCGCTGCAGACGTCCCGGTACCGGGAACGGCACGGGGTGTCGGGAGGTAAAAGCGACACCGGTGACGCGCATGCACTGGCGGACATGGTGCGCACTGATGCGCATCAGCTGCGGCCGGTGGCCGGGGACAGCCCGGCCGCGCAGGCGGTCAAGGTCGTGGCCCGCGCGCATAAGACGCTGATCTGGGAACGGACCCGCCACGTCCAGCGGCTGCGTCACCAGCTGCGGGACTTCTTCCCCGCCGCGCTGGCTGCCTTCGAGGACCTTGATGCCGCCGACGCGCTGGAGCTGCTGGCCAGGGCACCGGACCCGGCCTCGGCCGCGAAGCTGACCACCGCCCAGATCGACGCCGCGCTCAGGCGCGCCCGCCGCCGTGACCGGGCGGACAAGACCGCTGCGATCCGGGCGGCGCTGCGCAGCCGCCAGCTCGCCCAGCCGCCGCAGGTCACCGCCGCGAGCGCCGCGGTGGTCCGGTCGCTGATCGCGGTGATCACCACCCTCAGCGAGCAGATCAAGGTGCTGCAGGGGCAGGTGGACGCGCATTTCAGTCAGCACCCGGACGCTGAGATCATCAGGTCCCAGCCCGGCCTGGGACCGGTTCTCGGCGCCCGGGTGCTGGCCGAGTTCGGCGACGACCCTGCTCGTTACGCCTCCGCTAAGGCCCGTAAGAATTATGCGGCCACCAGCCCGATAACCCGCCAGTCCGGGAAGAGGAAAGCCGTGATGGCCCGGTACGTGCACAACGACCGGCTCCGCGACGCCCTCGACGGCCAGGCGTTCGCCGCCCTCAACGCCTCGCCCGGCGCCAGGGCCTGCTACGACGCCCAGCGCGCCCGCGGGGTCGGCCACCGGGCCGCACTGCGCCACCTCGCCAACCGGCTCACCGGCATCCTGCACGGCTGCCTCAAAGCCCGCACGCTCTACGACGAGAACACTGCCTGGCCCCAGCACGCCAGCCAGGAACTCAAGACCGCCGCTTGACATTTCAAGCTCCTGGGATGTCTAGGACGGCACGACGGGAGCGGGGAAACCGCGGGTGCGGTGGGCGTCTGTCGCGTTCGTCAGAGTCGCGGGCTGGCCGTCGGCGATGATGCGTGCGTAGCCGTCCTGCCAGTCTGGCAGCTCGCCGCTGGCCTGCTCCCAGTCGGTGAACGTAGCCTCGTCGCACCAGTCGCCGATGCGGCCCATGGTGGTCAGGTGCGGCTCGCTGCCGACGAACGCGTCCATAGCACCGCGGCTGCGCCACGCCGTCCGCGTCCAGTAGGTGTTGTTCGCCTCGGCTAGCACGTCGGCGCCGAGGTTGCCGTCTGACCCCTGGGCCTGCTCGGTCACCGCCACGGCGGCCGCGAAAAACTCATTGAAGAGCGCCGGATCCCGCAGCCGGAGCCTGGTGACGACGATGACGGGCATGGCTGCCTCCTCAGCACGGGAGCTCCCGCCCCATTGAAACACGCTGCGGGTTCGGCGGAGCTCTCCTCGGTCACGGACGGGCCCAGCCTCCCGGCGGCAGGCTGTCCTGCGGAGCGCAGGCGCGCGGGCTGGCATCCCGGACCGAACTTCCTCCCTTAACTGGCTCTTTGCATTAAGCCGTGCCGCGCGGGTAGTGCATCGGGCGCAGGCGCTTAACCCCCCGGCCTGCGCAAGGAGTGATCCATATGAGCGGGATGCTGCGGATTCCCCGGAGCCGCGGGACCCTCAGCGGCGTGCTGCTGGTGATGCTCGGCGCCTGGGGCGGGCTGATCGCCTTCATCGGCCCGTACTTCCACTACGCCTACACCCCCGACAGCGCCTGGTCCTACACGTCGGGCCGGCTCTGGCTGGAGGTGCTGCCCGGAGTCGGCGCGCTGATCGGCGGCCTGATCGCGCTGGCGAGCGCCAGCCGCCCGGTGGCAATGTTCGGGGCCTGGCTGGCCGCGATCAGCGGGGCATGGTTCGCTCTCGGCGCCATCATCGGCCACGCCTGGGCCGGGTCCGGCCTGACCGCCGGCACGCCGGTCGGCGGGATCGTGACCCGGGTCGTCGAGCAGATCGGCTTCTTCACCGGGCTTGGCGTGGTCATCGTGTTTCTGGCGGCGCTGGCGCTCGGGCGCCTCTCGGTGGTGGGCGTCAGGGACGCCGCCACCCCGGCGGATACCTTGCCGTCACGGCGGTTCACCCGGCGGCGCCGGCCGGCGCCGGAGCCAGAGCCCGCGGGCAGCGGGTCCGGCATCCAGTAACAGGACTGGCATCCGGAACGGCTCACACCAGGCCAGCCGTCCTCGTAACCCCGCGCCGTGCCCGCGGGCTCCGCCCGGCAGCGGTGAGCCGATGAGCATGCCCGCCAGCAGGCCGCCGTAGATGCTAGGCAGCTCGTGAAAGCCGCCTGTGCGTCCGCGACGTCAATAGCCGAGCCCCGCCTGGGGAGGCTGGCGGGCGACAGCCCGACCGTAACCCGGCGCTGCGGCCAGGACCCTCCTGTGTTCACGATCGCCGACCGGATCCGGTCGCGCGCCTCCCGCAGCGCGGCGCGGTGTCCGGCAGACCGACCAGGAACAGTGCGGGCAGCCTGTTCTCAATGTCGGCCTCGATCTCCACGATGCGACCCTGAACCCCCGCCAGCGCTATCGCGTACGTCCGGGCGAGCGCCACCTGCCACCACCTCCGGATCCGACCCTTCCGGAGCTGGCGCGCACTACCAGGCGTATGTGACCCGGCTGTGGACAGTCAGTGAGCGCACCTCAAGGTTGTGGACAGCGGCATCCGGAATGTCAGCGCCGGCTGCTTCGCTATGCGGCGCGCTGCTCGCGGTCAGCCGGTGGATCGAGCACGTCACCGGCTGGTCAGTCCGCAAATTCGTCCAGACCGAGCGCCGTTACCGCACTATCCAGATCCAGGCCGGCAACCACGTCATTACCGCCGCCGACCCCATCCACAACGGCCTCCGCGCATCCGTCACCAAGATCAACAACGGTAGCTGGTCCGAGCACAAGCCTGACAAAGGTCGGATCTCACCCTGCTACCGGTGCGGTACTCGCTCGCAGCGCATTCCGGCGACCCACCTGACCTGTCCGGTGCCGCCGTCCCGCTAGCCGTTCCAAGGCAGGAGGCGGCCGCATCTTCCTGCACGTCCTAGCCCGGCATGAGTCCCACAGGTAGCCAGCGTGCAGCAGCCTCGCCCGTACCGGGCACCGGCAGCGAACTGCCCGGCCGCACAGGATCGGTGTCACGCCAGGTGGTCACCTCTGATTCCTGCGGGATCGCCGTCGCGCTGCGCCCGCATGGCGGGATACGTTCGATGTGGCTGGCATGAATCGGCGTCGGCTGCTTGGCCAGGGACCGGTGAGCTAAATGCGTGCGCTGATTTGCTCGGGAGGAGGCGCCGGGAACATTCACCCCCTGATGCCATTCGCGCGAGCGTTGACTGAACTTGGCGTCCGCGTGGCGTGGGCGGTAGCGCCAGCCCAGCAGGTGACAACCCGCGACCTCGGCTTCGAAAGCTTCGCCGTCGGGCCGCGCGATGGGCTTGAGCAACTGGCTAGCCGCGAGCGCAGTACCGACATGCGCCAACTCGACCAAGCCACCCGGGCCCGGACTATCATCGGCGGATTCGCCGCCCTGGCCGAGGCGGCCGTGCCCGAGCTAACGGCCGTCGCGGACGAGTTTCAGCCCGATGTGCTGCTGCGTGACACGACCGCCTATGCGGCCTGGATCGTCGGCGAGCGGATCAATATTCCCGTCGCGCTCTTCGACTTCGGTAGCGTGCCGCCGTTACTCGCGGCCAGGGTGGCCGGACCTCGGCTCAACCGGCTCCGCGCGGTCTTCGGGCTGCCGGCGAATCCAGACCTCGCCAGTATGTACCGCTGGCTGGTGCTCGTCGGCGCACCGCCAGGCTGGACATCCCTCGACAATCTGGCTCCCACCGCGCACCTGATCCAACCGCCCGACTTTGACGGCGCCGAGACCCGGCACAAGCCCGCATGGCTAGACACACTCCGCGACCACCAGCCCGTCGTGTATGCCACGCTGGGCACCGTCTTCGGAAACAGCCCCGGCGTCTGGCAAGCCATTTTCGGGTCCGCAGCCCTCGAGCCCGAGGTTACCTTCGTCGCTACCGTCGGGGACCTGCCTGATCAGCACGCGGCATTGACCGGCAACGTCCGGGTCGAGAGGTACATACCCCAGTCATACGTGCTCGACATGGCATCCGCGGTCATCGCGCACGGCGGGTACGGAACCACCATGGGCGCACTTCGCCGGGGGCTGCCGATCGTCTGCCTGCCCATGCAGGCGGCTGACAACGTCCTCAACGCAACGCGGACCGCAGCCCTGGGGGCGGGCATCGTGATACCGCAAGCCGAGCAGACGGCCCCGGCTATCCGAGACGCTCTCCGCCGTGTCCTCTCCGACCCGGCCTACAAGGACGCTGCCGGCCAGATCGCCTCGCAAATGGCCCAGCAGGCCCCCCCGGAAAAGGCAGCGCAGCTCATCCTCAGACTCGCACGCACACGCCAGCCGATCGTCCGGACCTCCCCGCCTGGAGCCGACCGGTGAAATCATTCGCACAGCTTCCCGACTCCCAGCATGTCGCAGGATTGAGCCGGACCGGCTGGTCTATCGGCAGGGCGTCCACACCGCCCGCCGCTTCGCACCGTCGACCTGCCGAACCGCACACTGTTACTTGCCGCCAACCCCGGTGGCCAGCGACCGCCTGAAACCCTAACCAAGATCCACAACGCCGGCCGGGTTTGCGCACTGGTCCGAAAATAAGACCTTAGCCAGGCAGGCGGCAGCTCGCGGCGGCGCGTCAGCGCCGACGGGTTCTGGGTAGCGGTCTGGTCGGCGGTTTTAGCTGGCGGAGGCCAGAAGCTCGCCGGTCTGGGGGTTGATGGCCTGGATGGTGACTTTGTAGCCGAGGCGTTCGAAGCTCTTGACGTGGTTGCGGGCCTGGCGCCGGGTGTGCGTGCGGCCCTCGTAGTAGTCCGCGCCGAGATCGGTGTAGCGGGCGGCCGGGTCGGATAGCAGGGCGTGGACGATGGTGAGGACGGAGTTGCCGGTCGCGACCAGGGCTTTCTTCCTTCTTGGGCATCCGGCCGGCCAGCCGCCGGTATTTCGCGCCGAGGAAAGACTGGGTGCGGCCGGCGCTGATCGCGGCCTCGCCGAGTGCAGCGCTCAGGTAGGGGTTGCCGCGGCCGGTGGCGTTGCTGCCCTTGCGCTTGCCGGCCGACTGCTTCACCTGGGGCGACCATTTCGCCCAGGAGACCAGATGGGCGGCGGTGGGGAACACGGTCATGTCGGCGCCCGGCCTCGGCGAGGATGTCCTGGGCGCAGATGGTCCCGATGCCGGGCACCTCGTCGAGCTGTTCGACCTGGTGGAGGTACGGCTCGGCCAGTTCGGCAATGGTGGCGGTGAGCGCCTCGATCTGGGCGGTGTAGTGGTCGATGACCTCTAGCATCATCGCCAGCACGGCGGCGTGCTGGCTGGTGAAGAACGAGCAGTCCAGTGCCTCTTCCAGACGGCGGATCTTGCCGCGCATGCTGCCGCGGGCCAGCTGGGCTAATGCTCTGGGGTCGCGCTGCCCGGCGGCGATCGCGTTCAGCATGTCGCGGCCCGAGACCCCGTGGATGTCAGAGATCACGCTGGACAGTTCAGGTGGCCGTCTTCCAGCAGCTTCTCCACTCTCTGCTTCTCGGCGGTCCGGGCCTGGGTGAGGTGACGGCGGTAGCGGGTGTGGGTGCGCAGCCGGCGGATCGGCTCGGGAGGCACGAAGCTGGAGGCGATCATCCCGCGCTCGGTGATCCGGGCCAGCCAGATCGAGTTGGGGCGGTCTGTTTTGGGCCGGCCGGGCAGGGCCTTGACTTGCGCCGCGTTATACAGCTCGCAGTCCAGCCCGCGGGACTCGAGCACGAAGAATACCGGCTTCCAGTAGTCACCGGTGGCCTCCATCCCGGCCGTGGTCACGCCCCAGCTGCGCAGCCAGTCCGCCAGCGACTCCAGCTCACGGCGGGTGGTGCCGAAAGTCCGGGTTTCCTGCTGGCGGCGGCCGGGGCTGGTGTCGGACGGCACCCGGATGGTGACATCGACCCCGGCCTTGGCGATGTTCAGGCCGGCGGCCCGCTGCACGAACAGCGGCTCATCTTGCGCGTCTTGCATCGGTGGCTCCTACGATGAAAGGACAACGGCTGCGGACGCGGTCGTTCGCGGGAGCCGGAGGCAAAGGAAAATCTGGTCCGCGGGCTCGAGGCACCATTAAGCGGCCCTGAAGATCGGCTCCCGGCGTCAGACTAGTTTCCGGGGTCACGCCCGCCAAGGAACAACGACGTCAGCGAACGACCGCGGCCATAGCATCCCAGACTGCTCCGCCCGCGCCTAGCCCGCGGCAGCCGGTCCCCGGTCATCCCGGCGCGGCAGCGCCCCGGCGCAGCCGGGCTCAACTGGCAACAACGGGTCAGGCGCCCGAATTTTCACGCCGCCACGGCGTCACCTGAGACACCATGACTAGTTTGATAAAAGTCCGGACTCCCGGCCGCCAGTCCTCCCCGCTGATCGGTCTGCGTACCGACGCCTGACCCTGGCCTCAGGCGGCTTATGTTAGGTCCGGTGGCTCGATGACTGGACCTAGGTGGCGTGGCCCCGATGGCCTGCACCACCGCCGGATCGGCTCCCGCGGGTTCGGATCGGCCAGGTGATGAACGGACAGCAGGCCGCCCTGCGGGCCGAGGACTGGTCCGCGCGGGCGCGCTCGATGATCCGGAGCTGCAGCTATGGGCTGGCGGCATCGCCTGGGGCCTCGGCGGTTACGCGTTGGGTCGGCGTCTGCGCACCAAGGCGGTGGCGCGCTATCGGACGCTAGGGCGTCCGGAGCGCCGGCGTCGGCCCTGGATGTTGTCGTGACGGACGAGATCTTCTGGGGCCACTACGCCCTGGCCGAGGCGTACGCGGAGGAAGGACGCCGCCTTGGGCTGGAGGCCGGCCTGCCTGACGCCGCATGCCTGCCTGATACTGGCCTGAGGTGCCCTGGTCAGGATCACCTTTGTCGTAGTACATGACAACCGTGGACCCGAGCCGCTCGACGAGCAACACCATCTGCACTCTCAGTGAGAAGCTCGGAGCGAAGTCGAAGGTCACTCCAGCTGATTGGCCCGACGGCCCGACGCGCCACCTCCCGCTTGCGTCGTTCGGGATATTGACAGTTGATGAGTCGCCGGCGTCGCCGGGCAGGCCGTGCTTCGTGAATGTCCGGTCGGCGCGAAGTGTCAGCAAAGAACCGGATATGCTCCGCCAGGTTCCGGTCATTCATCGGCCGGGTGGGCGTGATATTGACAGGGCTCGTCAGCTCCGCCACGCACGCGACCGCCACCGCAGCAACGACCAGGATGACGGTGCCGAGCAGCGCCAGTTTCCACGGCCGCGCCTGGGGCGCGCCGCCGTGACCGTCAGCCGCTGGGGGCGGGCTTCCGTGGGCTAGTCATCGGCGTCATCCGGCGGATAGCGGCAGTCAGTCGGTGAGTGCCCCGGTATCAGGCTGACGCACGTACTTGCTGAGCTGTTCCTCGATGTCCCTAGTCAGCTGATCTTCTGTCTTGGTGTCCGCGCCATCGATCTCGATGTATGCGGGCACGATCACCACCGGCTTCGTGCTGGCCGCCGCTGCTGTGCGCTCACTGCCGTCGTCAGGCAGCGTCACCGTCAGGGTGAGCCGGGTGCCAGGCGGCAGCTTCGGCTCCTTCTTCCTCCATCTCCGGGTCGCGAGTGCCAGTGCCTGGCCTAAGGTGATGGCGGTCGCTCCTACCTGCGCTACTGTCCACACCTGGTAGATGAAGTCGGGCGGGGGCGCTGGCTCCGCCACGGGCTCCTCGACAGGCCGGAGCAGCCAGGCGCGCACACGGACGCCATCGCCCAGATCAAATGCCGCGTCTTCCTCCGGGATCGACACGTACACCCAGCTCAGTTCCACGGTGCCAACCGTAACTCGGCCCCGGCTTCCGGTCGAGATCGTCGCTTGCAGCGGTCACAGTGCCCAACGGGAAATCGGAGGACCGGTGAATTTCGGCGACCGAGGTCAGTGGCTGATGGCGGGCGAGTGTCTATTTCACCCCGGCTGCGTACCTCAGGAGCGCTGTACTGGGCGATCTCGCCGTCGGTCGTCCGCAGCGTGCTGGGAGAAATCCGGGCAGTATTCACGCAGCTGCTAGCCGGGTTGTGCGCCGCAGTCGGCGTCGACGGGCAGCTGCCCTCGGCCGCGGAGGCGACCTTTCAGGTCGAAGTAGTTATGCGCCACCATGCGCGACGGCCGTTTCACTCGTCGCTTTCTCGGAGTCGAGCTGCAGCCGCTTGAACGACGTAACGCATCAATATGTCGGTCTCAATGTTAACTGCGTCTCCAACCGCTCGCCGTACCAGCGTAGTGTTCTCTTGTGTGAACCCGACGACAGAGACACTGAATGTGTCATCCGTCTTCTGAATCACTGTAAGGCTGACGCCGTCGACGCAAACAGGTCCGCGCTCGACCATCTGATCAACCAATGTTGATGATGACGAGAACGTGAGGATTACCGCATCGCCGTCATCTGCTCTTACAGCCAAAACGCCGGTCCCCTCGACGACGCCACGAACGATATGCCCGCTGATCCGGTCCTGAGGCCGCAGTGATCGCTCGAGGTTGACATGGATGCCTGGCGCAGCACGACCCAGAGTCGACTGCCGGAATGTCTCGGGCATCACCTCAAACTGCAACTCGTCCCCGTCAATCCTTGCAACCGTCAGGTCGACGCCGTCGATCGCGATACTATCGCCGAGCTTCGTCCCCTCGAGTACGCGTGTCGCCCGGACTCTAAGCGTGGCGCCGGACACAGCGGTCACTTCACCAACCTCTTCTACGATGCCCGTAAACATCCCTACACCTCGCCGCCGTTCGTAACCCGCGTAGTCACCACAGCTCCGTTTGATTGCGTCTCCCCAGGAACCCCTGGAGAGTCAAAGTAGCCGATTTCAGTTATGCCGCTGCAGCTTGGCGTCGGACAGCGGCTACCATGCCTGCCGCGAAGTCATTGAGCTGGGCAATCGAGCGGTCCGACCGGTGCGAGCGGCAGCCAAGGATGCGCTGTGCGGCTGCCTTGCGATCAGCCAGCGTCAATGGCAGTCCGTGGGCGATGATCGAATGCACGGCGGCTATGAACGCTTCGTCGGCACCGCCGTCGAAGAACCTGACCTCTACGGTCTGGTCGCCGCGCAACTGCGCCGCGCGCAGACGATGCATCCCGTCGATGACTCGCATGGTGTGCCGGTGCACGACAATCGGCGGCCAGCGGACGCACCCTTCAGCCAGCACGATCATGTGATCAAGGTTCTCGCCGTCGAGTCGGGGCGAATCCGCCGCTTTCAGCGACGCGCAGGGAACTACTTCAACCCCTGAATCGCGGAGAGCGCGCCCGGCGGTGGCCTGGCCGAGGCCGGCGGTTGGCTTCATGGTTTTCTCGCTGCGAGGATCAGCAGCGCCGGTCTTCGGAGGTGGGCGGCTAGATCCGGCCGTCTGGCGATGGTGGTGTGGCTGGGAAATGGTTCGTCGATTCCCGACAGAGCAAGGCCGGCGGGGAGTACCGCGCTAGTGAGCGTGGTGAGACGCGGGTGATACTTGGTCACCTGGGTGCCGGGCCAGTCCTGGATTCGAGGCGACTCGCCCGCGTAGCTATCTGCGGGCCAGTGCCCGTCGTCGCGGCATTCGTGCCAGCCGGTCATCGGATTGCGGCAGTGCACATGGGATGGTCCACTGAGTAAACGAGATGCCCGCATGGTCGCCCCGAGCGCTGCAACCGCACCTGCCGGTAGCGGCGAAAGAATGCTGGATCGTCGTAGAGCGCCTCGCTCATAGCCAGCACTTGAGATCGCTTACGCCGATCAGAGGCAGGCCCCAGCGCAGCGCGAAGGCCTCAAGGTCGGCCGGTCCGGCCATCACCCCGTCGGGGCCCATGACCTCGCAGCACACCCCTACCGGCGGCAAGCCGGCCGCCACGCAGAACGCCACGGTGCACTCGGTGTGGCCTGCGCGCTCGGCCAGCAGACCGGGCCGGGCAGCCAGGGGAAATACGTGCCCGGGCCGGAGAAAGTCAGACGGCTCAGCGCGCGGGTCCGCAATCCTGCGTACAGTTGCGGCCCGCTCGGCAGCTGAAACCCCAGTCCCGAAGCCGGCGGCCAGATCGACCGGGACATGCGCCCGCGTGCCGTGCCGGTCACCTTCGCCGGGGATGGGGGCGATCTCGAGCCGCTCCAGGACCTCCGGCGCGCACGGTACCGTTGAATGCCCGCAGCAGCGGGTGAGCAGGAAGACAAACGCGCGAGGGCTCATCGTTGCTCCCGCGAAGATCACGTCCCCCTCACCCTCGCGGTCGGGATCCCACACGATGACGCCACCGCCAGCCGCGAGCTGGGTGACGGTTTTCTCCACTCCGACGCGCCCGGATAGCTGCCCTGCCCAGCCCAGTGACCCCACGGCGGGGGCGATGTCGGCGGCGGGTGCTGGCGACCCGGCCGCGACGAGGCGCGCGACCAGGTCCGATTCGAGGTTGACGCGATCTCCCGGCGCGAGCGCATCCAGCGTGGTCTGCTGCAACGTAGCCGGTATCAGCACCACGGAGAAGCGATCTCGCAGCACCTCGGCGACGGTCAGGCTGACGCCGTCCACGGCGATCGAGCCCTTGGCGACCACCCGCCGCAGAAACCTGTCAGGAGGCCGGATCCAGATCCGCTGCCCCGTGCCCGTGGCGTCGATCCCGGCTACCTTGCCGACAGCGTCGACGTGACCTTGCACCAGGTGCCCGTCGAGCGGATCACCAAGTGCCAGCGCCGTCTCTACGTTGACGCGCTCGCCGCCCGTGCAGCGATCGAAGGTCGTGCGCCGGCGAGTCTCCGCGCTCAGGCTGGTAACAATCTGACCGTCCGTGATGTCCTCGGCCGTCAGGCATACCCCGGCGATGGTCAGCGACCCTCCGGGCCGCAGCCGTCCTGCGCTCTTGGGCGCGCGCACCACGATCTGCGTGCCGCTTACCCCGATGACTCCGCCGATCTCCCCGATTCGGCCTGTGAACATCTCGCTCATCCCTTCATCCACGAGCGGGCAGCCTGCCACGGCTGCTAGTCCGGATATCAGGGACTACACAAGTCCGAGAGACTGCGGGGTATCACCGCATGGCCCCGGAATCGCACCGAGTCATTCCGCCCTGAGGCAGAACCGGCGGGCTATCACCGCCACACCTGGAGTCGCACCACACCAACCATAAGCTCGTAGAGCCTGCTGCCGTAAGGGTCTCTCTTGCCCGTCTTCTGCTTAAGCGCCGACCCTGGGCGGCTGTCAACGGGCCCTGGCCGGACGCGAGGACCACCTGATCTCCGACGACGCCATCACCCATATCCACGACGCCGCCTTCGGCAAGCCCAGAGCCGTCAGCAAGCTCACGATCGCCGCGCTCACCGCCGCCTGCGCTGCCGGCAAACCGCCGTCGACCAGGCCGCCGCGGCGCCGCCATCGCCGAAGTCACCACGACAGACTGCGCACCCCGGCGACACCACGAGCACGAAGCCCCGCCCGGCACCAGCCCGGCGGGGCTGCGTCCTCCGACACTGGGCTCGCAGGACGGTTACCCGCACTGTCTGAACCGGAACGGCCGGGTCCCCGAGGATGCTGTCCGCAAGGCAGCACACGGCCAGCACCTTTGTGGTGGGCGCGCTTAGCGGGATTGCCGGCTGGGTGGGAATCGTCGCTGTTGGCCCGCGCCCGGGCGTGGCGCGAATGAGCACCGTTGCCCGAAGGTCAGCCTTACCGGTCAGCGGCCCGCTATTCGATGAGCACGGGGTGGCCGACTGAGGTGAGTTTGTCCGGGTTGCCCACGAAGTAGATGGATGTGATGGCGCCGTCTTTGGACGTCACCGCCATCACCTGTTCGATTGTGTCACCAGCCGAGAGGATGGCACCGGCGGAGCCGCCGACGACGGCCGGCCGGGTTGCCAGGTGACGGTAGCGGCGGGCCACGCTGGTGAGGAAGCGGGCTACCTTGCCGGAACCGACGACCGGGCGGCGAGCGGCCCGGCGTTGGGGACCACTGTCGGTAATGCAGACGACGTGCGGCGCCAGCCGGGCGACGACCTCGTTCACGTCGCCGGCGGCCAGCGCGCGGAGCAGGCCGTTGACAAGTTCGCGGTCGGCCGCGGCGGTCTGACGGGGCTGCTTGTCCGGCCGAAGCCTGCGGCGGGCCCGGCTGGCGATTTGCCGGCATGCCGCTGTCGAGCGGCCGACTGTGATAGCGATCTCGGCGTAGGGCACGTCGAAGACGTCCGCCATGACGAATACCGCCCGCTCGACCGGTGCGAGCTGGTCGAGCAGCACCAGGAAGCCGAGGGTCAGGGAGTCGGATAGCTCTGCTGCACTCTCCGGGCTGGGATAAGTCACAATCGGCTCAGGCAGCCATGGCCCTGGGTAGATCTCACGGGTCCGGGCCGCGGAGCGGAGCCGGTCGAGGCAAAGGCGGGTGGCGGTAGTGACCAGCCAGGCCTCAGCGTTGGTGATGTGTGCGCCGGCGGCGGCCTGCCAGCGCAGCCAGGTGTCCTGGGCGACGTCGTCGGCGTCGGCGAGGGTGCCGAGCATCCGGTAGGCCAGGCCGCGGATCCGGGGCCTGGCCGCCTCGAATGGATCCTGGCTCACGTCGCAGTTGTTACCGCGATAGCTTGCACCGCGCGGAGAGCGGCGGCTTGCCCGCTGGCCAGGGCAGCGTCGGCGATCAGGCCCGTCGGCCCGACCCAGTCGCCGGCCAGGTAGACGCCCGGCAGCCCGGTGGCGTCGACCGCCGGCCGACTGAGTCCGCCGAGCGCCGCAATCGGCGCCGCGCCAGCGACAACCATGCGAGCAAGGAATCGGCTGGTCACCACGTCTTCCTCCCGAACGCCGGCTCGCGCCAGATGGGCTTGCAGGAGGGCCCGGTCCGGTTTGGCTTCGTTGGCACCATAACGGACGGCAGCGACAACTGCCTGGCCCGCTGGCGCCTGGCGGGCCGGCGGCGACTGGACACTCACGTACACAGGGGCATCAATACCGAGGACATAACCCGGGTCGGGCACCCGCCGCAGGCCAGCGTCCAGACAGGCGGCGGTCACCTCGGGGCCGAGGTCGCCCCATCCTGGGTAGGCGGGCAGCAGCCTGACCGCTGCCGCCGGGCGGCCGGTTGCGACGATCACCGAGCGCGCGGTCAGCGGTAGGTCGCTGGTGGCCACCTCGATCCGGCCAGCAGCGGGCGCGAGCCCGGTGACTTTGATCCCTGCGCGCGTCTGGCAGAGGGCGGCCAGCCGGGTAACCAGCTGGGCCCAGCCGCCGTCAAGGTACAGGACCCCGCCCGCGGCGCACTGCAACTGGCCGATGGCGGCATCGGCGGCAAACGTGTTCATGTCCGAGGCGTACGTGGTCAGGCGGATCAGCGCGGTTACGGCGGCGGCAGCCGCAGGCCCCAAGCCGGC
Organism: uncultured Actinomycetota bacterium; assembly: GCA_963718765.1. Lineage (GTDB taxonomy): Bacteria > Actinomycetota > Actinomycetes > Streptosporangiales > Streptosporangiaceae > JAJYUU01. The sequence goes on along the minus strand of CAVQZV010000004.1, from coordinate 18,582 downwards.
ACCGGCGATCCACTCCGAAACCGACGCGCCGGCGTGCCGTTGCGGGCATAGCAAGGGAAGTCGCGCCAGGAAACCGGCAAACGCCTCCTTGTCTTTCCGGCCGAGGAGCCTGGTACGTCGCAGCGATCCGGGGCTGGTCGGCAGGAGGTGGAGCTCGCCACCAGCAAGGGCCCGGTAGCGCCGGACTGGCGGCGAGCTGCCCTGGGGCTCAATCTCCAGGCTGCGCAGGACGTCCCACCCCGCGCCGCCCTGGTAGAGAGCGTGACCCCCTCGGTTGAAAACAAAGCCATCCCTTATGTTGACTCGAGCGCGGCCGCCCGGCACGTGGGCATCAAGCACGAGCGTCGTGGACCCGGCCTTAGTGGCGGTGGCGCCGGCCGCCAGCCCCGCCAGGCCTGCTCCGATCACGATCACATCCCAGTCAGCTCTCATAGTGCACAGACGGACGGGCCGGTCAGACTGTGACAAGGATCCAGGGCCATGGCCGTGCCCACAGGCGCGAACAGGCGCTGGCGTGCATGCCACTTGACGAGTCCTAGCTCCGAACAGATCAGTCACTCTCGCCCGGTGCAGGTGAGCCTGACCCGCTTATCTGTGAGGCACGGCACCGGCTGGCGGTACGTGGTCGAGGAACTCGCTGCCGCCGGGACCATCCCGCACCTGGCCGAGCCGGCCGACACCGCGGCGCTGCGCGGCCGCAAACGGCACGCCAAGACCGACAAGACCGACTCCCGCCACATCCGGTCGCACCTGGCGGCCGGGGACGTGCCTGAGTGCTGGATCCCGCCGGCGCACGTGCTGGAGGCGCGCGCCACCGTCCGGCTGTACAAGGACCTGCTGGATGAGCGCGGCGGCTGGCATCAGCGGATCGCCGCGACCTTGTTCCACCAGGGCGTCCCGGCGGGCCCGAGCATGGTCACCGCACAGGGCCGCGCTGCCGTTGCCGCGATGGACCTGTCGCCGGCCGGGTGGCAGGCGGTCCAGACCGGGCTGCGGCAAATCGACCGGCTGACTAGCGAGCTGGACCCGCTGCGCCGCCAGCTGGACATGATCTCCCGCCGCCAGCCCGGCTGCCGGACGCTGCGGACCACCCAGTACGGCGTCGGCCCGGTCACCGCAGTCGCGATCTGGGCCGAGCTCGGCGACGTGCGCCGGTTCGGCAACTCCGGCGACGTGGTCCGGCATACCGGGCTGGACATCACCGTGTACTCCTCCGACGGCAAGCGCTCGGCCGGGCACACGTCCCGCCAAGGGCCGCAGCTGCTGCGCTGGGCGCTGTATGAATCAGCCAAGTGCGCCGCCCGGCCGTCGGCACCCGACCACGGCTACTACACCGCGGCCCGGGACCGGCGCACCGCCGGGCTGGCCACGCTCTCGGTCGCTCGCAAGCTGGCCCGCCGCTGCTACCACACCCTGCGCGAGCTCGGCGAGGAGGCAATAGCTCCCGCTGCGTAAGCCCGCCCCGCCCCCTGACGGCGCGCCCGTGAACCGGTGAACCGCGGCCAGCTCCTGCCAACCCGCTGCTGCCAGCACACCTGCCCGGCAGCCTCCAAAGAATGAGCGGCCGCACCTCCATCCCCGAACCGGGGCACCCGATCACGCATCATGTCGCCGGAGCCAGGCACAGCGCTCCGCGCACCGAGATAAGTCTGGGCGCCCGGCCCGGCGGGAACGGCGACACGCCACCCAGCCCGCGTCCCACCCCCGGGACCGAGGACCCGCAGATGACCTGATACCCAGACCCGCCCGTTTCCTCGCCGCGCCATCGTCGGGTCCATACGGCACGGCGTCAAGGTCGCTCGTCCGCAGGGCGCTCCACCTTGACCCCGTCACGTCCGACCCCAAACCGGCAGCTACGACGAACAGGCCAGAACTAACCACGCCCGCGCCCCTTGACCGGTGCCGTGCCTCACAGATAAGCGGGGCAACCTCAACAACCGGGTCAGTGACCTGCTGCGGCTGATCGGCGACGAGGCCTCCAAGGAGCAAGAACTGCGCAGTCTGCTGCTGGACCCCCGGCCGTCATGGGTGTGCAGAGCATCGACGTGGGCAACTTCCAGGTCCGCCTGGTCGCCCGGACGCTGCCCGGTAAGCAGTTCGACGTCGGCCGGATGCTCAGAGTCCGGATCGCTGCAGGACTCCGGCGTGAGGGCATCATCCTGTCGGCCGTTCTGGAAACCGCCGACCCTGCCAGGAAAGGCTGATGCGACGGGTGCGAACCTCCACCTGGGGAGCCCAAGCTGATACTGACGAGGGCAGGCACTCCGATCCGGCGGATCAGGAGCAACGCGCACCCAAGGTGTCGGCCATGCTGTCCTCGGCGGCGCTGCGGCTCGAGCTCGCAAAGCCACGGCGCCGAACCCGCGGAGAGGATGTGACGACAAGGCCCGGGGCGGTTACCGGCATTACCCGGATGCCGGGCTGGGCATGGCCCTGAGGTCTGCCGCGGGCAGGCGGTGGCAGCCGCCCCCGGGCCTGCCAGTAGCTGGTCCCGGCCGGCATTTCGCGCCCAACCCGGTCCCTGGGGTTCCATGCGAGGTCGGGCGTGGTCGTGATGCGTTCCAGCGCGGTCAGAAAGGCGGGTCGCCCGCCCGGGACTGCGCGAGCGGCGCGGTCTCATCGGGGGTTCGCCGCGCCTGACCGGATGCATCGCCGCCGGCTGGCCGGTCGTCATACGACACGTGGACGTGCTGGTCGTCGCGCCGCTGGTTTTGCAGTGCCTGAGCCGCCAGAACGGCCCGGTCGGCCTGGGTGAGCGGCGGCTGGACGATGGAGCGCGGCCACAGCCGCCGCGCCAGCACCACGTTGGTCTCGGCGGCGTACACGGTGATTTCGACGCCCAGGTAGATCCAGGCGAGCAGTCCGAGCACCGTGGCGAACACTCCGTAGACCGAGGCGCTGTGCAGGAAATGATGCAGGAGATAGGTGCCAAGGGCCTGCAGCACTGTCCATGCGATGCCTCCGGCGACCGCGCCCGGCACCAGCTTGCGGGCCGGGACAGCCTTAGGGGTCAGGACGCGGAAGCCGATGAAGTACATGCCGGTGTTGGCCGTGACGGCGAGAGCCTCACCGAAAACGACGGTCGCGATGGTGTTGTGACCGTAGGCGCCCAGGCTGGTCAGGAGCGTCGTGACGATCACTCCGAGCCCGAGCACGGCCAGGAACAGCGCGGCGCGCCCCAGCCGCTGCAGGTAGCCGGGCCGCGCGGGCCCAGGCAGGTTCCACACTTGCGCCATCGTGAACAGACCCGCCTGCGCAAGGCCTGTCGTTCCCCAGGTCAGGGCGAGGAGGCCGGCTACCAGGCCGATGACGCTGGAGCGGCGGAGCTGATGGACGTTGCTGGCGAGCTGATGGCCGATCAGCGGGACCTGCCTAGCCACCGCATTGAGCGCCTCATGGCGCAACGCGGGGTCGCCGGAGGCGGCCAGGCCAAGGATGGTCACCAGGACCAGCAGCAGAGGGAACAAGGAGACGAACCCTGAGTGGGCGAGGCTGGCCGCAAGCACGGGACCGTTGTCATCCCCGTATTTCTTGATGACCCCGAACACGAACGCCGACGCCCTGTGACGCTGCTGCGCGGCGTCGACCCGGCGGATTGCTCGTTCGATCGGGTTCATCGGGGACGACCACCTATCCAGCCCGCTAACGTCTCAGCTGCCCGGCAGCGCGGCAGGCAAACCGAGGCAGCCCGCTGAGCCACCTCAGCGGCTTTCAGACCGGTCGCGAAACGGGCGGGAACATCGGCATGTAAACGGCCCGGGCGATCCGCTTCCGGCCTTCTCGGCGCGTGGCGAGGTCAAGGCCATACCGACGTCGCCAGGAGAAGCCGCAGCCTGGCAAAGACAGCTCATCAGACCATTCTCACTCCTCTTCCCATGGAGTTTAGGAAGCGACATCCCCCTCGACAGGATGCGGTTTGCCAGGCTGGCCTTCCCTATCCCGAGACCGACGGGGAATGCCGGGCCCAACGGCAGGCGAGCTGTCAGTAGAGGAGTAGCCCGGCGGAATGCGAAGCTGACGAGGCCGGGTGAGCTGGTCAGCCTGGACCTGGCGATCCTGGCGGAGCCATTGCTGCGCGCGCAGGGCTCGCCGGGCTGGTGCCGACGTGGCGAGCCTGGCCAGGCGCCGACGGGAGCCGTTGGCGGTGACCGCGGGCGAAGCCAATCTTTGACTGAGGCACCCAACTGGCAGAAACAGCCATCGCTGGAGTGTCCGGAAACTCGGTAACGGCCGAGCTGAGCTACGAGGATCAGAACCATCAGGCCTCTTGCCGCTGCCCCCCGAATGGTTTACGTGGCCCGCCACGGGAAGTGTGTCAAACGGAAACACATTCGCGGAGGTCTCAATATCCCGCACGAGAAGAAACCACGAGCCCGGCACAAAGGCCGCTAGCAGCTGGGACCGCGCGCGGCAGGCGGCGGCTCAGGTCAAGCCGGCCGCCGCTCAGCTGAAGCCGCTTGCCCGGAGCACCGCAGCAGCTGCGAGGCGCCGCATGCACAAAACGCGCGCCTGGGCGGCACCGGATGTCGAGCGCACGGGGCAGGTCCTGCAAGATAGCGTCGCACCCAAGGTCTCGGCCCTGCCGTCCTCGGCCGCTCAGCGGCTCGAGCCGGCGACGCCACCGCGCCGGCGCTGGCGCAAGCTGGCCGGGATCTCCATACTCACGGCTGCCGCTGGCGCGGTAGCCGGTGTTGTCCGCAACCGCAGATAGCCGCAGGTCACGACATCGGCGGCCGAGGCGGACGCGAACGACGTGACACCCGCCGCGGAGATGCGTGACGGGCAGGGCATGACCAGCACTGACCCTGACGCCGACGTGAACCGGCCGGTCCGCACCTCCTGACAGACCTCCGGCAGAGCCCGGCGGCCGGCTCGTGAAACGCGTCCGGCGCGGACTGGGCGGTTGCACCTGCCGCCGGAATGCGCCCGGGTGCGCAATCCGCCTGTGCCCGTCACACCGCGCTGGTTGTTCCCCGGCCCCGACGCGGTCATCGAGCATCCGCACAGGAAGGGTAGGAAAGGACCGGCCACGCGCCAGCCGGCGGGCGGCAGCGAACTGGCCCGGCCACGTCACACGGCCGGGCCGCATGTCGGCTCGCCCGGCCAGGGTGAGCCGGGCTCGGCCAGCGGCGCGCTCAGTCCGGTCCGGCCAGATGCTGGAGCCCGGGCGGCGGCCCGCTGCCGGGCCGGGGGCGGCGAATGCCGGATTCGCGGAGGTCAACGCGCGCTCGAAACAACGATGGCCCCCTGGGCGCCTTCTCCGGCCTCCACATCCGGCTTAAGGCGTCACCTCGAACGGACCGGGAGGTCAATCCCTCTCGCTCGGCCCCGTCGGACAGCCTGCGCGGCCAGGACCGGATTCAGGCCGACGCCCGGCCCCTCACTACCCGAGGGCGACGTCGTGGCACGCCATCGCACGACGAATCCCAGCCCGCACCCAGCCTCGACCGCGCGAACAGCGCCGCCGTCACCCGCCCGGCGGAGCCTCGCGGCCAGCCGCTCTGGCAGCGCGGCGACACGACGACCGAACTGCAGGTCTCACCAAGGCGGTGCAACTCGCAATGAACCCGCACACAACTGCGTCTGCATAGCTGGCATCGAGACGGCATAGCGGCGGCGCGCCCGGGTAGCTGGGGGCCGGAGGATGAGAAGCGATGCCTATCTCAGAAACGGGCCACGCCAGTATTGACCTAGACGAAGCTGCTCGGCAGTTAGAGCAGGCAGCGCACGACGCCCAGGTAGCTTACGACTGCATCAGCCTCGGCGACCTGGACTGGGCGCACACGAACGTGATCACCGCCCGCGCGGAGGTCAATGCCGCCGAGAATGCCTTGCGCGCCGTGCTGGGCGCCGGCGGGGACATCGCCGAAGATCGGTGACCGGCAACTTGCCGCGCGGCGCTCATCGCGCCAGCTCCGGCTGCCAGTGTGCGGCGAAGTCGTCGCCGAGCCCGGTCAGGATGTGGCAGGCCTGCCGGACGATCTTGCAGCGCGCAGCCCGTAAATGCCAGCCAGTACGTAGCAGCCGACATTCACCCGGCCAAGGGCTAGGCGGAGATGGGGCCCGCGGTATCGGCGCATCGCGCCACTATCGAGCGCCAATCCTTCCGCCCACCCACCAGGATTGCCGGCGAACTTCTTCGCGAGGATGATGCCGATCGCCACCAGCATCACACCCAGGATGCCGCCGATCACAGGCCCGGCAACCGTCACGACCAAGTTCCTCATGTCGGCCGAGGAAAACGAAGCCCAGAAGGAGGGCTTCCTCTTCAGCTTCTCCTCTGGCTCCGGTCCGTCGGCAGCGGCCGGAGGCTCTGGATCCTTGGTCAAGCTCACCTCCCGGTTGGCGCGCATGAGCGCCAGCGCGGCCAGGTCCATCACCGGCGGTTGCCACAGCCGCGCCAGCCCGCCGGCGTTTGCGGCTGGATGTGCGCGAAACCCGAGCGGGTTAGTGTCCGGCCGTGGGGGCGCGGACATCCGGATCGTCGCTCGCCTGCGCATCGAGGATCAGCGTGTTGCGGCCGGCGATCTCGTCGAACGTCCGCGCGATGTGGGACACCCGGATGCGGTCCCGCGGCACGTTCCGGAACACTGGCAGGTAACAGCCTGACGTGGACTGGCTGCAGGAGCGTGCCAGGCCGGACGGCGGCTGGCCCGGAGCCGCGCTGGGCTGTCGCCTTACTCCTCGATGAACTGCTCGACGGTTTCGCTCTCGACCGGGTCGTCGGCGTGCACCGGGCCCGCGACGCCTAGGCGGTTGGCCGATGCGTTGCGACGCTCAGTAATCAGTCCGCCAGGCACGAGCAGCCGTGAGAAACGCCGCGGCCGGATGTCGACGTCGTTACGTCGCCCTCCGCCGGTGTTCAGCACCAGCCGCCGGCGTAGCCAGCCGTAGCCGCGGCGAGGAAGGAACGCGCCGGCCACTCCGGTGACCATCAACACCCAGCCGGCCACATTGAAGTTAAAGAAGGGTGCCCGGGCCGTCACAGCGAAGGCAAGGATTGCGCCTATTGCCGCTACCGTGAGAGCCGTCGCGGTCTTCATCGGGCGGATCCCTCAGGCCTGACGCGCGCACTCACGCGTGCACCGGCTCGGCTAGGTGTGATCCGGGACACGTGCATCTGGGAGGTGCCCGGCACTTCGCAGGCCGCGTCACGCATCGCGCTGCTGCGTGGCGCCCGCCGGATCATGGTGAGCAGTTCGCCGTCCTGGAATTCGTCCAGGTCCCTGGGCCGCATCGTCATTGACGTCGCTGCCGTCGTCATGTCTACTCCCTGCGTGGCGGCTGAAAGAACCCGCCTACGCTGCGTTGTTCCGCTCCGCACAGGGCTCAAACATCCGGCTTGTGTCGCTCTTTCCGTCCCAGTCGCGCGCCTCTCCCTTTTACGCGCCTCTCCCTTTTAGTAGGCGTAATCGGTGACGCGGAGCCATTCGCCGTGGCGGCCGCAGCCGGTTAGTTCCAAATGGATCCCGGTCGACGCTCCACCTGCCGTCCCGGCTGACCCGCTTAATGGGTTCGAGGCCCCGGCGCACCACCCTCTGACCAGGCCTTTTACGGCCATGCGATGCTCTCGCGCGAATCCGGATGTCGGGGCCATGCGGGGGCGCCAGTCATCCGACGGCCGGCAATCGAGCGCAGCCGCGGCATCACGCTGGACATCCCTCGACCAGCGCCGACTGCGACTCCTCCAGCACCGTGGTGTACGTGTCGGCGGTGATCGAGTAGTTCGCGCGCCGCAGCATCGCCTGGTTTGCCTTCATGTCGGCACCGGCCGCGTGCGTGGGCTCCGTGCCGCAAGTCGTGCAGCGGATCGGCGGCAGCTGCGCGTCGGACGGGGCCAGCAGCGGCTCGCCGGTGATCTCGGACGCCCCAGCTGGTCGTACTCCTGCTGCCGGTACTGCGCGAGCGTGGCATACACGCCAGGTGCCGGTGTCTGCGACGGCAACGCACGACCGTCACTACCTGCCTGATCGTCCACGCGGGCGACGTCGACGTCCACGTCGCCACGTAGTCCCGCGTGGTGGACTCTGGCGGAAGCGACTGGTAGCTGGAAGTCACCCGGTCGATCTCGGTGACCGACGACGTCGGGCCCACGACCGGCGAGCCGCCTGCCACGGGCGCGATGGTCAGCTGCACACCCGAAACCGGCTGGTTGTTGCCGGATCCTAGCCACGTCTGAAACTCGACGGTGAGCGTTATCTCACCGCCGGGCACCACGCAGATGTCCTGGTTGTGCGGGATGCTCATTGCCGACCGCGCAGCAAGGTTCGCTCATGCCGGCTGACCGGCCAGCTCGTAAGCCAAGACCTGATCCACGGCGACCTCTGCGGAGGCTAGGCATGCGGGAATGCCTAGCCCGTCGTACGCGGCGCTGGAGATGGCGACTGACACTGCGGCGAACTCGGCCGATCGCAGACACCACCAGGGCTCTCCTCGGTCACGGGCGGGCCCAGCCTCCCGGCGGCAGGCTGTCCTGCGGAGCGCAGGCGCGCGGGCTGGCATCCCGGACCGAACTTCCTCCCTTAACTGGCTCTTTGCATTAAGCCGTGCCGCGCGGGTAGTGCATCGGGCGCAGGCGCTTAACCCCCCGGCCTGCGCAAGGAGTGATCCATATGAGCGGGATGCTGCGGATTCCCCGGAGCCGCGGGACCCTCAGCGGCGTGCTGCTGGTGATGCTCGGCGCCTGGGGCGGGCTGATCGCCTTCATCGGCCCGTACTTCCACTACGCCTACACCCCCGACAGCGCCTGGTCCTACACGTCGGGCCGGCTCTGGCTGGAGGTGCTGCCCGGAGTCGGCGCGCTGATCGGCGGCCTGATCGCGCTGGCGAGCGCCAGCCGCCCGGTGGCAATGTTCGGGGCCTGGCTGGCCGCGATCAGCGGGGCATGGTTCGCTCTCGGCGCCATCATCGGCCACGCCTGGGCCGGGTCCGGCCTGACCGCCGGCACGCCGGTCGGCGGGATCGTGACCCGGGTCGTCGAGCAGATCGGCTTCTTCACCGGGCTTGGCGTGGTCATCGTGTTTCTGGCGGCGCTGGCGCTCGGGCGCCTCTCGGTGGTGGGCGTCAGGGACGCCGCCACCCCGGCGGATACCTTGCCGTCACGGCGGTTCACCCGGCGGCGCCGGCCGGCGCCGGAGCCAGAGCCCGCGGGCAGCGGGTCCGGCATCCAGTAACAGGACTGGCATCCGGAACGGCTCACACCAGGCCAGCCGTCCTCGTAACCCCGCGCCGTGCCCGCGGGCTCCGCCCGGCAGCGGTGAGCCGATGAGCATGCCCGCCAGCAGGCCGCCGTAGATGCTAGGCAGCTCGTGAAAGCCGCCTGTGCGTCCGCGACATCAACAGATGAGATAAGACACTCTTAAGCGGAGAGGCACAGACCCCGTGTCGCCAGGCCGGATCGTCGCTGCCCTGAATCAGTATTGCCGCCGAGCTGGCTGCAGGGGTCAGCGTCGGCCCACCTGGCACGCAAAGCCGCGTCCGCCGGAAGGCCGGTCGTGCCAAATTGAGGACGCTGCGCTCGCAGATCCTTAGGCGTAGATCTGCATGATCATTCGCAGGCGGCAATCTCGCCGGAAGGTGTCAACGGCGAAGCGCTTGAACGATCTGACGGCGGCCAGATCGATGCCGACTCGGTGCGACTGCGCAGTGGAGTTTGCGGCGAACGGCTGAGCACAGATCAGCTAGATCTATATGTCTGTGTTCGGGGTCGGCATCCTCGCGGGTTGCCGCGGAGGTGGGTGTCTGGGACATCCTCGGTTGCCACACGCATCCGGCCGGTGTCTGACCCGCCTGCGACAGCAGAGCCAGTGGTGGAGTCAGCTGGCGACTGCGGGAGCTGGGAGCTCGCGCGGGTTACCTGGGCTCATCGTCCCAGCGCAGGCGACCTGACGCTGCCGCCAGCGTCCCGTAGGCCAGCCATCCCATCTCCAGCTCCGCGCCCAGGCCGGCAATCGAGACCTGGCCCGGCACGAGCCGCACCCCGAACAGGATGAAGTCAGCGGTCGGCGTGCCGTCCGCGCCGCGCCTAGGCGGCAGGGCCGTCCAGCTCCCGGCGATGTCCGCGCCGCGTTCGCGCGCGGTTGCCTCCAGCTCGGCCAGCGCGAGTTCAGGCAGCGGCCCAGTCGCGGTGATCACGACGTGATCCGCGCCCTGGGGCAGCTCGTGCTCACCGGTCTGCAGGCGCATGTCCACGACGATCTCGCTCACGTGATCTCCAGCTCCCTGATCAGCATACGAGCCGGGCCCCGCCGTCGGGTGGCTCGATGACCACACGCATGGCGACAGGCTAGGCGCGGCGCCCTCGATCTCGACACGGTCAGCGATGGCCTCAATCTCGCCGCTAGTTTCCCTGCCTTTCCATCTGTGTTGCGGTGTTTGCACGACTTGCAGTCCCCTGAGGGCGGGCACGCAAGAAATTCCTGACACAAGCTAGCCCTCCGGGGCTTCGGGATGCTCCATTCCCGACTGACTACGCAAACCCAACGGTCTCTACCAACAGGCTGCTTGTATGTCTTGCCGGTGAACAGTGGGTGAACTCAGCAAGGCGAGCGCACGATGGTCGTCAGCAGACCCAGCGCGCGGAGGTGCCGGACGTGACCGTGGGTGACCATTTCGAGCGGGTAGCCGCGGTCTATGAGTCGCTGCGCACTACGGATGAGGCGCCGGTCCGCAGGGTTGCCCATCTCCTGCCTGACCGGCCCGTCACCGGCCTCGATGTCGGCTGCGGGACGGGACGGTACTCGCGGCTGCTGCGCGGGCTGCTGCCTGACGGCTCGCGGCTGGTCGGCAGCGACGTCTCGGCGGCCATGCTGGTGCTCGGCTACCTCACTGTCGACTTCGGTTTCACCGACCGCGACACCCTGACCGTTTACCTAAGTGTGATCATCCGCCACGACGCTGGCGGCTGGCGGATCGTCCACTACCAGGTGTCGCGCCTCGACCGAGATCTCAGCCATGAACCTGACCAGCAGGGAGCCAGGGCGTCGTCACGGCTAGCTGATCGGACGATGTGCGGGTTCCTGCGCAGCTGATTCCCGGCACCCCTAGCGCAGCTCTGCAACCCAGGCAGGTACAACCGAAGGAGTAACCATGTCGAACCACTTCAGCGCCGCCAACCTCCAGCACCCCGGCGACGATGCCCGTCTGGACCTGACCGACCTCTTCGTATTCGCCGCTCCCGGTAACCCCGACCGGACCGTGCTCATCATGAACTCGAACCCGTTCACGAAAGGCGACGGCTTCCACCCCGACGCGGTCTACCGGTTCAACATCGACAACGACGGGACTCACTGGCGGACGTCGCGTTCAGCTTCACATTCTCCGACTTAACGACGGCCGGCAAACCGCCACCGGTTACTATGCCGCCGGCAGCGAGGCCCAGGCGCGCGAACCGCGTGGTGACATCCTCATCGAGGCCGCCGGGTGGGCTTCGACGCCATGGCCACGCCCGTGCAGGCCAGCCCGTGCCGGCTGTTCACCGGCTAGCGCAGCGAGCCCTTCTTCGCCGACGCTGAGGCGTCTTGCACTGGCTGGCCCCAGGCCAGGCAGGCGACTTCGAGTGGACCGGGAGCGACAACAGGCGGCTCAGAATGCCGGCTGGATGGCATCACCCGACGCATGTGCAGCACTCCACGCGCCCCGCGCGGCTGCACCGGACCGGCCTGTTAAGGTTCCAGCAGCTCTTGTGCGACCTGGGCCAGTACGGCGAGTTTGGCGCGCTGAACCTCCGGAGTTATCGCGTTGCCGGCCGACGACGTGGCGAAGCCGCATTGCGGGCTGATCGCGAGCCGTTCAGTTCCGATGCGTCTGCTGGCCTGTTCGATCCGTGCGGTGATCTCCGGCACGGATTCGACTCGGGAGGTTTTCGTCGTCACCAGGCCGAGGACGACAATTTTGTCATCGGGTACCAGCCTCAGCGGGTCAAAGGTTCCTGACCGCTCGTCGTCGTATTCCAGCAGCAGCCGGTCGGCGTGCACACCGGTGAAGACCGGGCCCGCGATCGGCTCATACCCGCCGCTCACCAGCCAGCGGCTGAGCTGATTGCCGCGGCAGAGGTGGAACCCGAAGGTTGCCGGGCGCCCGGCGTCCATCACCGCGTTGTCGAGCTCGATCCCGTAAGAGAGCCAGCGCCGTAGCGGCCACCCGCGCGACTCATAGAAGGCGCGCCAGGCCGGGTCGATGAGCAGCGGGTAATGCGGGGCGTCCAGCTGGATGTAGGTGCAGCCAAGCCGCACCAGCTCCCGTACCTCCTCGCACAGGATCTGGACCACGTCGGCCATGAACGCGTCCAGGCTCCGGTAGGCATCAGCTGACTTCTCCGGCGACCAGAGGTTGGCGAACAGCGTAGGGCTGGGCAGCGTCACCTTCGCCTGCCGATTGGTGCTGCCCCGCAGGAAGGTGAATTCCTCAGCAGCCAGGTTGCGACGCTTATGCAGGAGACCAGTCACCGCCAGGTCTGCGGGCCGCTCGATTGTCACGTCGCCTACGACGCCGGAGTGCCACGCCCCCCACAGCCAGGCGTCGAGGCTGACCCCGCTGAAGCCGCTGCAGGCAGCGGTCAGCTCGGCCTGGAAAGACTCGCGCCGCATTTCGCCGTCGGTGACAACCGGCATGTCCAGTTCCTCTTGCAGCGCGACGACCTCATGGACTGCGCGGTCTTCAACCGCCTTGAACTGGGCCGGGCCTATCTCGCCGCGGGCAAAGGCTGCGCGCGCGTCGCGCAAGAACGACGGGCGCAGCAAGCTCCCAACATGCTCCACGCGGGCAGCCACTGTCATCCCTCAAGCATCCCAGCGCCGATCCGGCAACTCGCGGGCGCCCGCGGCTCTCTGGTTGACGCGCCGCGGTCCAATCGGGCAGCCCGCCACCTCGCTGGCTCACACAGACCTGAACCGCGTGCGCCGACGGGACGTGTGACCGGAAGAGGCATGAATCGGCTAGAACACGCGGTCTGCCGTCCGCGCGACCCGCGAGGAGAGTGACATGCGCAAGATCAGCTGGCTGCTGGCCGCCGCTAGCGCCATGGCCTTAGTAGCTGTAGCGACCGAATAGGGTGTCGCCGCGAGCGCCGCCGGGTCTGGAGCACGCGGCCCAGCCACGGTCCTGAAGTTCTCCACGATGACGCCCGTCACGGGCCCGTGTGTGGGCACGGCCAACCCGGTCCGCGGAGTGAACGGCGGAGGGCTGCCGTGGGTGCTCACCGCCGGGAGAGGGTCGCTCAAAAGCGACGGCCACCTGCTGGTGACCGTTCGCGGCCTGGTCCTGGCAAGGCAGGCGCCAGTGCCGTCGGCACTCCAGGGCACTAACCCGTTCCCCGACTTCCGCGCCCTGGTCAGCTGCCAGACGATCGGTGCCGGAAACACCGCCACTGTCACCAACATCAGCACCGGCGACTTCAGGGCCAACTCCGCCGGAGACTCCACCATCAACACCCAGATCAACCTTCCCCGGCCCTGCTTCGCCCCCGTCGTGTTCGTCACCGGACCCACCGGGACCAACGCATGGTTCGCGGTGACGGGCAGCTGAGCCCGTTCGGGTGGTCGCACCACCGCCACCCACGATCAGTATCGGCTCTCGGGCCCGGCGCGCCCGGGCCCGAGAGCCCATCACCGGCGAGACAGAATTCCCGGGAAGGATCGAGTTGCCGGCTCGATGAGCCGGCCACAACCCGATGCCCGCGCACAGTAGCTAGTTCACGACGAAGCTAGTCATGGTCAGCCGGTCGTCCAATCGCCCGGAGTGACGGCCACGAGCAGCAAGAATGCGACGATCGAAGCCACCATGGTTCCTTCCCACAGGACACGAAGGCGTCCCGGGTGGAGAAGACGCCCCGGCTCATCGCGAATCAGTGCTTTATTTCAGGCATTGGCTTTCCTGTCCCAGGGGGTCCGAGGAGCAGCATGTGATGTCCGCCTGCTGCGCAGATCTCGGCGGCGCGCCGCGCTACTGGCTGCCCGACCACGTCGGCTAGGTCGAGCCCGCAGGCCGGGCCGGGCGGCACCGCGGCAGCAGGCGCCAGCCCCGCCCCGGGCTCCAGCACCTGCACCGCCGGGCCTTCCCGCGGTGACGCTGACGGCTCGCCGCGGAGCCAGCCGACCAGCGCACCCAGGCTTGGCCCGCTGATCACCTCCATACCCGGCACGAGCAATGCCTCGGACGCGTTCTCCGGCGGCACCACCGCCCGCCCGAACCCGGCAGCCGCCGCGCCTGCCACCGATGGCAGCACCCCCGGCACCGGCCGCAGCCGCCCGTCCAGGCCCAGCTCGCCGATGAACACCGTGCCGGCCAGCCGCCCGGCGGGCACCACGCCGTCCGCCGCCAGCACGGCAACCGCGATCGCCGCGTCGAAGGCCGAGCCCCGCTTGGGAAGGCTGGCGGGCGACAGCCCGACCGTGACCCGGCGCTGCGGCCACGACCCTCCGGTATTCACGATCGCCGACCGGATCCGGTCCCGCGCCTCCCGCAGCGCAGTGTCCGGCAGGCCCACCAGGAACAAAGCGGGCAGCCCGTTCTCAATATCGGCCTCGATCTCCACGACATGACCCTGAACCCCAGCCAGCGCCATCGCATACGTCCGGGCGAGCGCCATCGCACATCACCTCCGGCGCACACAGTGGCCGCACGCGGCATCTGGCCGCCGCCCCACAGACCCGGCTGTGGACAGTCAGGGACGGCGGCGGTGTGCTGTGGACCGCCGCGGCCAGACTGTCAGCACCCGCTGCTTCAATCCGGGCGCACCGCGATCCAGGCCCGCTGCAGCCACCCGCATGACCCTTCACAGCCAGACCGGCTGCCGGCACCGGCTCCGGCAGGCATCCCGGAAAGGTCTCCCCCACGATCCACGGCATTGTCCAGAGCCGCTCACCGACGCCCGGAACCCGCACGGTCATGCCGAAATTGCGCGCGTTGAATGTGTGCATGGTCATGCGGTCACTTGCATGGCTACTCGCGCTGATGGATGGAACGACGACCGTGACGATCTGCGACCCGGCATCGTCGTGCGCGTTCAGAGCGCAGGGAACGCCGGAAGTGTGTGGCCAGCTGCCGGCATGGTGAGCTTCCTGGCGGGTGCGGCGATCAGCCGAGCCAGCGGCCGTCGCGCATGAGGTCGCGTCCCGGCAGCTCGTTTGCCTCCCGCCAGGCCTGGATGCGCAGCGGCCGGATCCGGAAGTACTGGTAGGGCTCGTTGAGCTCGCGTGGGTCGAACCCGGTCTTGGCCGCGAAGGCGTCGCCGGCCGCGGGCCCGAGGTCAGCGACGTCGACCGGTTCGGCGGTGCCGTCGACGATGACGACATCTCGCGTCGGCCCGAGGCCGAGCCGCACCCGGCCGCCGGCCAGCAGGCTGCGGCCGGTGACCGAGGCGCGCGGCGTCGAGATCAGGAACGTACTCCCATCCCAGAGGTATGAGAGCGGGATGAGGTGGACGCCCCGGGTGCCCGGCGTCGCGACCCAGAGGTCGACGTCGGTCTCCAGCTTCGCGCGAATATCGCTCAGCCTCTCCTCGAGCCCGCGCGGTGGCGCGCCTGTCATGCTTCCTCCAGTTCGTCGTGGCGGGTGCTGCGGCCGGTAGCTTTGCTGGTCAGGATGCGGGCATCAGCGACCTGGCCTCCCAGGCGAAGCCGTCCGGGTCGGTGAAGGGCCCGGCGTCACCGGCCAGCACGATGCGGTGCGATCCGGTGCCGGCCGGGGCGACGCCGGCGTCCTTCGCCAGGGCACGGCGCCCATAGAGCGCCAGCTTCACATGCGATGACGGGGCGGCGAACTCGACGTATTTGCGGCCGAAGCTCTTCGTCACCACCAGACCCCGGTCCTCGTAGAACCGCTTGCTGACGGCGACATCCGCGGCCCCCAGCAGGAGCACGATGTCGTCGATTGCCTGGGTGGCCGGGCCGGTGTTCTTTCTCGAGGACGTCGCGACCTTCCAGGTCGTCCCGTCAGGGGCAGCAACGACCCCGCCGTAGCCCCAGAACCCCTTGCTTGCGGGCTTGAGCGCGGTCGCGCCGCCGTCGAGGGCAGCGCCGATCAGCCGGTCGACGTTGGCAAGCTGAGACACCACCAGCGACAGCGTGAACCCGCGGAAGCCGGTCGCCGGCGCCTCCGTCGCGCGGAAGCGCACCCGGGCGCCCAGACCGAAGGCAGCGATGTAGAAGGCGTCGGCGGCGGCGGGGTCTGGCACCTCGAGGGTGACTGACGTGATGGAGGTAGCGGCAACCTTGACGGCGATCATGACAGGTCCTTCCCCATCTTGGTCGGAATCCGGCAATCGCGATTCGATAGTTGGACTCTCGTTTCGATAGTAGTACTATCACGAACGTGGAACGACATGTCAAGGCCTCCGGCCCCCAGCAGCCAGCGGCCCGCCAGGCGCGTACCCGCCGCACCCAGGCGGCTGTGGTCGACGCGGCTCAGACCCTGTTCGTCGAACGCGGCTACGCCGCCACCACCATCGACGCAATCAGCGACCTCTCCGACACCCCGCAGCCGACGGTGTACCGGCTGTTCTCCTCCAAGATCGGGATCCTCAAGGCTGTGCTTGACGTCTCGGTCGGAGGCGACGACGAGGCCGTTGTCATGGCCGACCGCCCGCACGTGCGCGCGCTTCTCTCCGATCAGGACCCCAAGAACCAGCTTTCGGGGTTCGCCGCCCTGCTGCGCGACGTGATGGCCCGGGCCGGGCCCGTTCACCGCATCCTGGCCGACGCGGCCAGGTCCGACAAAGGCGCCGCAGCCCTGCTCGCCGAGATCGACCGGCAGCGGCACGAGGGCCAGCGCCGCATCGCCCGCTCGCTGGCTCGATCGAACGCCTTGCGGCCGGCCATGCACGAGCGCGACGCCGCCGACATCATCCACGCCCTCGCGTCTCCGGAGGTCTACCGCCTGCTCGTGATCGACCGCGGCTGGACCGGCGAACGGTACGAGAAGTGGCTGAGGTCGATCCTCATCGACCAGCTACTCCCATAGCTAGTTACCGGTGAATCATCCCGACTGGCATAGGAGCCGGCCGGCGGGACGGCCAGGAAACAGAGCTGGGACGAAGGAGCACCGGCTCGCTGCGGCAGGCCTTTGCCGATGAGGCACCAGACAGGCCCAATGTTCATGCATCGCAGCGCCGGGGAATCGCGCGCTCTTGGCGCTCCGAGAGCGTTCACTGCACAAGAAGCTTGACCACTGCACCGCCGAATTCCTGGTCGGGCGGTGCGCGGCACCCAAGCGCGGTTCCCTACTGGGCGGGCCAAGTTCCGGTCATAGGGTGGTTGCGTGCGCAACCGTGACGGTCTCGACGCGAGTGTGCTCGCCCGGATCGATGAGGTTGTCGAGCGT
Source organism: uncultured Actinomycetota bacterium (assembly GCA_963718765.1). Taxonomy (GTDB): domain Bacteria; phylum Actinomycetota; class Actinomycetes; order Streptosporangiales; family Streptosporangiaceae; genus JAJYUU01. Next base: position 1,263 of record CAVQZV010000004.1, on the reverse strand, counting down.
GCCGTGGTGCGAGGCCAGGTGCCTGGCGTGGTTGCGGCCGTGGCGCGGGGCCAGTCGGTGCATGTCGCGACGTCGGGCGTGATGGCGGTGGGCGGGGCGCCGATGCGGCGGGACACCCTGTTCCGGATTTCGTCGATGACCAAGCCCATGACGGCGGCGGTCGTGCTCTCGCTTGTTGATGAGGGTCTGCTGGAGCTGAACGCGGCGGTTGACGAGGTACTGCCCGAATTGGCTGACCGCCGGGTGCTGCGCAGCCCTGATGGCCCGCTCGGACAGACGGTGCCGGCTCGGCGCTCGATCACCGTGCGCGACCTGCTGACCTTCACCTGGGGATTCGGGATGCAGGGTGCGATGTTCATGGCAGCAAAGCCGTGGCCGGTCGTCACCGCGGCAGCGGAGCGTGACTTGTGCACGTTCGGGCCGCCGCAGCCTGGCGTGATGCCGGAGCCGGATACGTGGATGGCGCGGCTGGGTGAGTTGCCGCTGCTGGCCCAGCCGGGCGAGCGGTGGCTCTACCAGTCCGGGTCGCAGGTGCTAGGAGTCTTGGCCGCTCGCGCCGCGGGCGCCTCTTTTGAGCACGTCATTCGGGAGCGGCTGCTCGGACCGGTCGGGATGAGCGACACCGGATTCCACGCTGCTGATGTCGGCCGGCTGGCGACTGCGTACCAGAACCGGGACGGCCAGTTCGTGGTGACCGACCCGCCGGATGGCCAGTGGGCACATCCGCCGCTGTTCGCCGACGGCAGCGGCGGACTGGTGTCATCGGTCGACGACCTGGTCGCGTTCGGCCGCATGCTGATGCGTGGCGGTAGCCCGGTGCTCAGGGCGCGAACGGCGGCGGAGATGACGCGCGACCAGCTGACCGCCGCGCAGCGGGCGAACGTCTGGCCTGGCTTCAGCTTCCTCGAAGACCGCGGCTGGGGCTACGGCCTATCAGTGCTCGACGACGGCCGCTACACCTGGGAGGGCGGACTCGGGACGGCGTGGTCGAACCTGCCCTCGCAGGACCTCACCGTCGTGGTTCTCACGCAGCGTTCAGCCGACGAAACCGGAATGCCTTCCGTGTGCGACGACGTGCTAGCAGCCGCCAGCGCAACCATTTGACCCTCGCTCGGTGCTTTATAAGGCCCAGCGGATGTTCAAGGGTCATCGGAGAACAGACCACAAGGACGAGGAGCAGCAACGCCCCGGAGCCGATACGGACTGCATGCTTATGCCTCGCCTCGGCCATCGTGAATGCGCGCTTCTGCAGAAGCGCTCGTT
>CAVQZV010000003.1:0-143537 GCA_963718765.1 uncultured Actinomycetota bacterium | reverse complement strand
AGCCGGTCGCTGGGGCAGGTGCGGAGCAGGCGGTGAGTGCTCCAGCCGCGTCCCGGGCGGGTCGCGATGGTGACCAGCCGGGAGCCTGTCGCCGCCGGGGGGCGCCCAGAGCTGACCGAGGCGTCAGTTGTGGTTTCGGGCGGCCGGGGGTCGGCTCGGCCGAGCATTTCGTGCTCGTGGAAGAGCTCGCCGACTCGCTGGGTGCCGCGGTCGGAGCGTCGCGGGCGGCGGTGGACGCCGGCTACTACCCGCCGCAATTCCAGGTCGGGCAGACCGGGAGACAGTGTCGCCGCAGCTCTACATCGCGCTCGGCATTTCCGGCGCGATCCAGCACCGGGCCGGAATGCAGCGTCCAAGACGATCATCGCGGTGAACAAGGACGCGGAGGCGCCGATCTTCGAGATCGCCGACTTCGGCGTGGTGGGCGACCTTTTCACCGTCGCCCCGCAACTGAAGGACGACATCGCCGAACGCAAGCGTTGATTTGAGGAACGAACCGCCCCGGGGTTTACGGAGGCTCCATCTGGTGAGAGACACCCCAGCTCGGGGTCACCCGACGGCAGCAGGTACTCGGTCCGCCGTAGCTGAGCCGCCGCTCCGCATCAAGGGAAGATCGGGTGTATCCCGGCCCGGGCACTGCGCCGCCGCGTCTTCTCGAGATCGCGCCCGACAAGAGCGGCGACCTCGAATTGGGTTTCGTTCATCAGCACCGGCGAGAATGAGCCGTAGTGGTTCCGCCGCGCGGTGTCGACGCCGGGCGAAATGATCCAGGTGACGGTTCAGGGCGCGGTTGTCCACGCCCTGCGGGCCGAGTCTGGTGGTTCAGCGGCCTGCCTGGGTGGTGAGTAGTTCCCAGGTCCGCTCGATGTCTGGCTCGGTCGCGCCGATGACGGGGCGGCGAAGTCGGTGACTCCGCACCTTGCAGGGCGGATAGGCGGTCGCGGACGACCGCGGCCGAGCCCACGACCGAGACCGCCGCGATGCCATCGGCGCCCTCGCGCTCCAGGACCCGGCGGTAAGAGGGAAGCTTGTCGTTGGCGCCGAGCCGGGCGTGAATGAGGTCGCGCGCGGCGGCGGGGTCGCCGGTCACCGAGATCGGCAAGCTGGCCACGACGCGCGGAACGATCCGTTCCCCGAACGCGCTGCCACCGCTGCCCCGACCACCTCCCGCAAGGTGACCTCCCCACCGGACCAGGTCACCGACGCCGGAGCGATCTCTGCCGCCACGAGCTCAGAGCTACGTGGCCAGTACGGCTGAAACCACCGGGGTCCGCTGCCCGATGCGTGCGCGATCTCCTCTAGGGTGTAGCTCGACGCGCTGCTGGCAATGTTCGGAACTTCGAGACCCGCAGCCGCCCGGCGGCTGGCCAGTTCGCCTTCAGGGTGCGCCAGCGTCTGCACGCCGATCGGCGCGAGAACCACCGGGGCACCCAGATCCAATCCGAGTACAGACCGGCGCAGCGCCCTGGTTGAAGACATCCCCCTGAGCATCCGGGGGATGATCCGCAGCTTGTCGAGAGCCGCGCGATTGGCGTGGTCCGTCGTCTCGCGGCCCGCGCCGCCGGCAATGTAGCCCCACGGGCCGGGCAGCAGTTGTTCGGAGGCCCGCCGTTCCAGCTCGGCCCCACGAGACCGGCCGTCCGGTCGTTGCCTTTTTGCCCGGCAGCGTAGATCTCGTGCTGGTACGCGATGTAGGTCACTGTCGAGACCATCCTGTCGGTCAATGTGAGGAAGTTGGCGCGAGGACGACATCAGGGCACAGCAGAAGCCACGGCAGGCGGACCGCCGCCACCTGCGGCTCGCTGAGCTCGCGCTCTCCTGCTAGGCGCGCAGGGGCCGGAACAGGTTGCGCAGATCCTGGACGTAAAGTTCCGGGCTGCTCCGCCGCCGCGAAGTGGCCGCCACGGGCTGCACCGACCATTGGGCGAGGTTGACCACGCGCTCGCAGGCTTTGCGCCAGGCCAGGGTCTGCGGGCCGTTGGACTGGGATGGGACGTGGCTGAGGTTCGTCGCCCGGTGCACCTTCTGCCGCGACAACCAGTCTGCTCCCACTCGTCGTAGTCGCTGTCGGGCAGGTTCTCGACATCGACATGGAAGCGCGGCGGATAGGACAGGTAGATTCCGATGACGTCCTGCGGGAATTGGGTTCCGAGCTCGGAGCTCGTGAAGCTGCCCCAGTCGCCTCCGGCGGCGCCGAACCTGGAGTAGCCGAGACCGTCACGCATGAGGCGGTGCCACAGCCGGGCGATGACTGGCGGGGTCACGCCGGTGATGTCGAGCGGGCTGTCTTGAGTAGGCGAAGCCAGGCAACGACGGAACGATGACATCGAACGCGTCAGCCGGATCGCGCCATAGGACGCAGGGTCGGACAACGGCCCGATGACTCGATGCCAATCCCGGAAGGTCTCCGGCCAGCCATGAGTCAGGATGAGCGGCATAGGCTGGTAGCCGACGCCGCGGACGTGGATGAAGTGCACCTTGACGCCGTTGATATCCGCGCAGAAGTGGCTGAACGCGTTGAGCGACCGTTCCTGGCCGTCCCAGTCGAACCCGTCGGCCCAGTTCCCGATCAGTTCTCGCATCTGGCGACCGGTCGTGCCGTAGCTCCCGTCTTCGTTGTCCGCCTCGGCAGACCATCTCGTGTCGCGAAGTCGCTCACGTAGCTGTGCGACTCGCGACCCATCGAACGCCACCTGGAACGGCTCGACCGCGATGCTGTCCGCCTGGCCTGTCCCGCTGGTCATTGCGGCCCTCCCTCAGTTCGCGAGCGGGCCCGAGCGTATCCCGCAGTGTCGCCGCCTTCGGCACCGGGCGGCCCGTCCGGCGTGAGCCTGTGCGGGCACGAGATCCCGGTCGCTCGAGGACAAGAGCCCCGGTGCGGACCCGGCCTGGCTCCGCCCCCGAAACGATACCGACGTCGGAGTCGATAGGGAAGAACCGGCAGCCCGCGCCGTGGTCGCGCTCTGGTCGTTCCAGGACGCGGCCCAGCCGAACACGGCCTCCCGCAGTATCGATTTCGACGCCTTGCAACTGAATAATGTCGGAGCTGAGCCGACACCAAGCTCGGGTGACAGGGACCTCGTGAGAAAGCAGATTTCATGAAGCTGGCAGTGCTCGGCTGCGGTCACATCTGGTATGACCGCGGCCTGCTGTTCGACGGCGCGGTCTCCCGGGAGATGACCGCGTACCGGGCGAGGTCGTCGTGCTGTCCGGCGATGACGTCTACACCCGCGAGCACCTGTGCACGTGCACCGGGCCGGACATCAGCTGGGACGCCGACGCCATAATCCGCGGAGTGCAGCGCCTCGAGGCCCTCGCGCGGGGCGGCACGCAGGAGATCGTCGGCACGACCCCGACTCGTGGGCCAGCCTCGGCGCCTTCCGGGTGCTCCACGAGGAGCCGTCGTGACCGGCCGACCCGGCGAGAAGGTCTGTTACGAGGTCTCCGCCGGCATCGGCACGATCACCATGAACGCGCCGGAAAACCGCAATGCCTTCGACGACAAGATGCTCGGCTCGCTGTCGGCCGCATTCGAGCAGGCCCGACTCGATCCCGAGGTGGCGGTGGTCGTCTTCACCGGCGCCAGCCGGCGTTCTCGCCGGCGGCGACATCTCGACGATGGGAGCCGACACCGACCCGGTGGCACGTAAGGCCGACTTCACCGACAACGTGCACCGGCTCCCGCGCGATCGAGCGCCTCGACAAGCCGACGATCGCCATGATCAACGGCACCGCGGTCGGGGCCGGACTCGATATGGCCCTGCTGTGCGACCTGCGCATCGCGGCCGAGACCGCCCGACTGTCCGAGGGCTACATCGGCATCGGCCTCGTCCCGGGTGTCGGCGGCGCCTACCTGCTGCCGCGGCTGGTCGGCCTCACCCGCGCGATCGAGCTGCTGTTCACCGGGCGGGCCGTCACCGGGAGCGAGGCCGCCGAGATGGGCCTAGTCACGCGAGCCGTCCCGGCTGGGGACCTCGAGCGAGAGACGTACGCCCTCGCCGCCGAGCTCGCGGCCAAGCCGCCGTTCGCCCTGCGCACCATGAAGCGCCTCATCTACGAGAGCCTCGACACCCAGTTCGCTACGGCGCTCGAGCTGGCCTCGTCGCATGTATCTATCCTCATGAGCGGGGCCGAGCACAAGGCCGAGGTCGCGGCCCTCAGGAAGCGCTTGCACGAGGCCGCATCGGCGCGGTCGGCGAAGGCCGACAATGATTCACATTGACTTCGACGTCGATATATACCTAGTCCCCGACCAAAGAGCAGCGGCATCGCCTGAGCCACGCGCTCAGACGATCCGGGATGCCGCGTTGCCCCAGTAACGGTCACGCAGCAGACGCTTGTAGAGCTTCCCTGTCGGCTGCCGGGGCAACTCGGCCTCGAAGTCGACCGACCGGGGGCACTTATAGTGAGCGAGCTGGCTCAGGCAGAACTCGATGAGCTCTTTTTCGAGCTCCGGGCCAGGCTGCGCGGTGTCGGCCAGCTGGACGACGGCCTTCACTTCCTCCCCCAGGTCGTGGTTAGGCACGCCGAAAACCGCCACGTCGGCGATGTCGGGGTGGGTGATGAGGAGGTTCTCGACCTCCTGAGGGTAGATATTGACGCCGCCGGAGATGATCATGTATGTCTTCCGGTCGGTGAGGAAGAGGTACCCCTCGTCATCGTGATAGCCGACATCGCCGACAGTCGAGCGGTGCGCGGCCGGATCACGACCCTCGGCCGTCTTCACCGGGTCGTTGTAGTACGCGAAGCTTGTCGCCCCCGCGAACCAGACAGTACCGATGACGCCGGGCGGTACCGGATTCTCGTCGTCATCGAGGATCTGCAGCTCGCCGAAGATGGCTTTGCCCACGGTCCCGGGCCGCTCCAGCCATTCCTGGCTGTCGCAGAAGGCGAACCCGTTTGCCTCGGTAGAGCCGTAGTACTCGACCAGGATCGGCCCCACCCAGTCGATCATGGCCCGCTTGACCGGGACCGGGCATGGCGCCGCGGTGTGGGCGATCGTCTCGAGCGAGGAGACGTCGAAGCGGCCGCGGATGTCAGCCGGGAGCTTCAGCAGCCTGCTGAACATGGTCGGGACCATGTTGGTGTGGGTGACCCGGAACTCTTCGACCAGGGCCAGGAAGCGCTCGGGGTCGAACCTCTCCATGATCACCGCAGTGGCGCCGAGCCTGAGCGCGGTGGCCACCGAGGCCTGGGGCGCGGAATGATAGGCGGGGGCCGGAGATAGGTACACCATGCCGTCGCGCATCCGCAGCAGCTGCTGGGTGAAGGCCATCACCGGCAGCTGTTCCCGCGGATGAGCCTCCGGCAGCGGCCGCTGGATGCCCTTGGGCCGGCCCGTGGTGCCAGACGAGTACAGCATCGCCGCCCCGAGCTGCTCATCCGGCACCGGCGTGGCCGGGAACCCGGCGATCGCGGCGTCGTACGGCTCAAATGGCCCGACGGGCTGGTCGGCGTCCACGCACAGGAAGGCGGTCACCTTCGGGGTCAGGGCCGCGGCCGGTACCGCGATCTCGGCCTTGGCGACCGAGCTGACCAGGACCCGGGCGTCGCAGTCGTCGATGATGTAGGCGGCCTCCGGCGGCGTGAGGAACGAGTTCACGCAGGTGTAGTACAGCCCCGTCCGCTCGGCAGCCGCCATCACCTCGAAATACCGCAGGTTGTTCTCCATCAGGATTGCGATGTGATCGCCCCGCTGCAGGCCCAGGCTGCGGAGCAGGTGCGCCAGCCGGTTGGCATTCGCCTCGAACTCGCGGTACGTCAGCCGTCGGCCGGACCGCGCCATCACGATCGCGGCCTGGTCCGGCTTGCTCTCAGCATGTGCCGCTGTGTACATACCGGCATGTTATAGCGGCGCCAATTCTAAGTCGATATCGACGTCGATATCATTTGATCGTGCTTACGGTGGAGCGCGGGCAGCGAGATCTGGGCGCGCGCTAGCGGCCGAGCCGAGCCGCTCAAGACCGCGGCGGCGCGCATCGCGGCCGCGCTGGTGGTCTCGTCACCACGCCGGGCGATACGCGGATCCTTGACCGCCCATGCGCGCCGCCCAACGATCGGGATCTTAACGGATCCGTGCCCCGGCCAGCCTACTTGGGCTGGAACCTGATCCCGCCGTCGAAACGGATGACCTCGGCGTTCATGTAGTCGTTCTCGATCAGCACCCGGACCAGGTGGCCGAACTCAGCAGGCCGCCCCATCCGCTTGGGGAACACGACCGGGGCGACCAGCTTGGCCTTGACCTCCTCGGCGTTCTCCCAGAACCCGTAGATGGGGGTGTCGATGATGCCGGGGCAGATGGTGTTCACCCGCACCCCGACGGCACTCAGGTCCCGCGCGGCGGGCACCGTCATGCCGATGATGCCGCCTTTGGACGCGGAGTAGGCGATCTGGCCGGTCTGGCCCTCGATCCCGGCGATCGAAGACGTGTTGACGACCACGCCGTGCTGCCCATCCTCGTCGGCGGGCTCGGTCTTGGCCATCGCCGCCGCGGCGATGCGCATCATGTTGAACGTGCCGATCAGGTTGACGTTGATGACCCGCGTGTAGGCGCCCAGGTCGTGCGGGCTGCCGTCACGCCCGACGGTGCGCGCGGCCAAGCCGATGCCGGCGCAGCTGATCGCGGCTCGCAACGGCACGCCGGTGGCCGCGGCGGTATCCACCGCTGCCTGCACGGAAGCCTCGTCGGCCACGTCGGTGCGGGCGAACAAGCCGCCGATCTCGCCGGCCACTCGCTTGCCGCCCTCTTCGTTCAGGTCGGCCACGACCAACGTGGCGCCCGCCGCCGCGAGCACCCGGGCCGTCGCTTCGCCGAGCCCGCTCGCACCACCGGAAACAATTGCCGCAGTACCGTTCAAGTCCATGGCCAGGAGCTTACTGGCCGGGCCCGGGCCGTCTGCTGGCTGGGCTACCAAGAGGTAACTACTGCGCCCTTCCTTAGGCTCTGGGCCCGCGGGCGCCTCAGGGTAATTGAGAAGGCGTCGAGGCGGCCGCCCGCACCTTCCGGGCGACCTCGCCAGGCTGCTTGTCAGCTGCTCCCCTACCGGTCCGAGAGGACCCTCCGCAGCACCTCGCCCGACGGCAGGTGTGGTATTTCATCCACGAAGATAACTCGGGCTGGCACCTTGTAGGCCGCTAGCTGGTCTTTGACCAGGCCAACGAGCTCATGAGCCGAGACCGGCAGGTCGGCTCTGACGGCCGCGATCACGGTCTCCCCGCCATCCCGGCCGGCGACGCCGAAGACAGCGCAGTCGCCGACCGCCGGATCACCGAACAGAATGGTCTCGACCTCGGCCGGCGCGACCTGGAAGCCGCGCACCTTGATCATCTCTTTCGACCTGCCACTGAGCCTGAGCCACCCGTCCTCGTCGAGGCTGCCGAGGTCGCCGGCCCGGTACCAGCCATCGACAATCGCGCCGCTGTCGCCTCCTTCGACGAGGCCGCCTTCCTAGACAAACTGGCCGCTACGCTGGAGAAGAACAATGGCTGATCAGGCGCTCTTAACGGCTGCAGGTACCGACCCCCACGACGGCTATCTCACGGCAGAGGATCCCCGCGCGATCGAAGATCTGGTGGCGACGTATGCCTTGTCGCTCGACGTCGACGACGTTGAGCAGACTCTGGGGCTCTTCACCGGCGACGGCGAGTTCGCTGTCTTCGGCCCGGTATTCACCGGTCCCTCATTGCGCCGCATGTTCGAGACCGCGCAACACGGCCTCCACCTGACCGGGCGCAGTATGATCACGCCGCACCCGGGAAGGGCGGCGGTACGGACCCAGCCGGTCTTCTTCCCGGCCGACCACAGTCCGCACCGCCTCGCGATCTACGACAAGATCGCGGTAAAGATCGACGGGCGCTGGCTCTACCGGCGAGTTGAATGCCGATTCCTCAACAGCGAGGGAGTGCTCGGGCTCCGTCCGTAATAGCGGCCGTGACCGCCGCTATCGGGCTGACCACCGCCGTAATGCCGGGGTCTGATCGCTCCCGAGGGTGGGCCGGCATTAGGACAGCACTGTCGGGTCGTTGCGGATCTCGCGCCGGATGTTGGCCTCCCACCACAGCTGCGGGTACCCGCCCAGGGCGAAGTGCTTGTCGAGGCCGGCACTGACGTCGTCATCGAGCGGTACGCCGGCTTTCACGACCCGCAGTCGCCACGCCTGCTTGCACCGCCACTTGAGTGTGCAGCCACGAAGGTATGCCGTGACGATGTTGGCGGCGACCACGAACACGCCGTGATTGCCGAGCAGCGCCATGGGCGCAGTGCCGAGCGCCTCGACCGCCGCCGCAGCCGGTGACTCATCGACCACCGGGCCTCCATACTCACGGTAGACCGCGATGCCTCCGGAGACGAATGCGGAAGTCTGGTCGTAGACGCCAGGTTCCTCCTGCATGTCCGCCCACAACGTGCCCCAGTCGGGGTGATTATGCACCGCGACGTGCACATCCGGCCGCCGGGCGTGCAGCTCTAGGTGAAGCGCGATGGCCGGGGTGACGTCCCATTTGCCCTCGAGCAGGTTGCCGTTAGCGTCAATGCGCAGGATGTCCGACGCGGTGATCTCGTCCCACGCGAGCGCGAACGGATTGACCAGGATGGTGCTGTCGGGCTGCCGGTAGCTGATATGACCGGCGAGCTGGTCGTTGTAGCCGATCTTCCATAGCGAGCGGGCGAGCAAGGCCAGCTCTGCCTGCGGCGAGATGTCGGGCAGCGGTGGCCGCTTGGCCATGATCACATCAGTCGCTGAAAGTACCATCGGGACCTCCTGTCAGTTGCCGGCTACCCGCCGGTCGAGGTGCGCCCAGTGCGCTTCGCGTAGCCGCTTGCGGTCGATCTTGCCCACCGGTGTCTTCGGCAGCGGCCTGGCCGCGAGCTCCACCTGGCCTGGCTTCTTGTACGAGCCGAGGGCCGCCGCACACGCCTCGATGATCTGCTCGGCGGTCAGCGGCGCGCCTTCCTCGAGTCGGCACACCACCATCGGCGTCTCTCCCCAGCGGTCGTCCGGTATGCCGAAGACGGTCACCTCAATGACGCCCGGCAGCTTCTCGACGACCTGCTCGAGTTCTCGGGGCCAGATGTTGAAGCCGCCCGAAATGATCATGTCGTCTTTGCGGTCGGTGACATACACAAATCCGTTAGCGTCCAGGTGACCGATGTCGTTGGTGCGCACCCAGCCGTCGACGATTCGGGTCGCGGTCACCTCCGGGTCGTCCCAGAACTCGCGCAGCTGAGCGATCGAGCGCAGTGCGATCTCCCCCGTGGTGCCCGCGGGCAGGGCGTTCCCGTCCTCGTCGAGGATGCTGATGGCAGCCAACGGCATGGCACGGCCGGCCGAGCGAAGGGGCTGTGAGCCGGGAAAACTGCCGAACCATTCGGCCGCGGGCATCATCGTGACGAAGCACACTTCGGTCTGCCCGTATCCCTGGAACAACGCCTCGCCGAAGAGCTCGTGGGCGCGCAGCGCGGTGGCGTCGGAAACCGGCGCACCCCCCAGCATGAGGGCCTTCATGCTGCTGAGGTCACGATCGGCAATCGTCGCCGACTCGATCAGGCTGGACAGCATTGTTGACACCAGGAACATGAAGCCGACGCGATCACGCTCGATCGTGTCCAGGATCTGCTCGGCATCGAACCCGGGATGCATCATGTTCGTGCCACCGCCAGCCCAGATGGGCAGGAACATGTATCCCGATCCGTGGGAGATAGGAGCGACGTGAAGACAGCGGTCGCCGAGCAGCACAGGCGGCAGGTTGAAGAACACCAGTGTCGACGCCGCTATCCAAGTGCGGTGGGTATAAGCCACGCCCTTCGGTTTTCCGGATGTGCCGCCGGTGTGCCGGATCGCGAAGACATCGTCCTCGTCTATCGGCACATCAGACTCTTCGGTGGCCTGTGCCGACAGCCACGGATCGTAGCCGGAATCGCGCACGATCACAGCCTCGAGATCCGGAATCTCGTCCGCCAGGCCGCGGACCGACTCTGCGAGATCCTCATCCACGATCAGCACGCGGCACCCAGTGTGCGCCAGCATGTAGCCATGGCTCTCGCGACTGTTGCGCGGGTAGAGCGGCACGCGCGGCAGATTGGCGATCGCCGCTCCGAGGAAGGCGTCGACGGAGGCCAGAGAGTTCCCGTCCAGCACCCCAACGCGATCGCCCGGCTTCATGCCCAGATCTAGCAGGCCGTTGGCCAGCTGGCAGCCCCGCTTCCACGCCTCAGCGAACGTCGTCTCGCGGCCGGCATCGACGACGGCCACCCGGTCGGCGTGGCGTTGGGCAGCCTGGCGCAGCAACTCGCGGACATCCATCGCGTCAGAACGCGTTCGGGTCGCGCTGAACCTCCGCGGGCACCGGGTGCCGGAACAGCTTCGACGCGTTAAGCCAGGTGATCGCCTCGGCGGTATCGCGATCGAGCAGATCGAGATGCCAGGCTCAGCAGAGGCTGCGAGTTCGGCCAGGTGGAGTCGGGGTGCGGGTAGTCGACCTCGCACATGACGTGGTCGACGCCAATCCGGTCCAGCTGGCAATACGACGACGGGTTGTCGAGCGCGCAGAACCAGAAGTTGCGCTGGAACACTTCGGCAGGCGCCAGGTCAGTTCCGACCCAGCCGCCGTAAGCATCCTGGTAGGCCATGATGTGGTCGAGCCGGTCGAGCATGCCGGCCACCCAGCCGATCCCGCCTTCGGACATGCAGATCTTGATGTCCGGGAACCGGACAGGCACCAGTGAGAACAGCCAGTCCGCGGCGGGCATCATCGCATAAATGCCGAACAGCACGGTGACCACCTCAGTCGGCGCGTCCGGCGTGGTGGACGGGATAGCGCCGCCGGAACCTGTGTGCAGGCAGACCACCGTTCCGGTTTCTTCGCAAGCGCGCAGGATCGGATCCCAGTGCCCGGTGTGGATCGAGGGGAAGCCGAGCTTCTCGGGCGACTCAGGGAAGGTGACCGCCTTGAACCCGCGCTCGGCGTTGGCCCGTATCTCGGCTGCCGCGACCTCGACGTCATGCAGCCACGGCAGTTGGCTGGGGATGAACCGGTCCGGATAGGCGCCGCACCACGCCTCAAGGTGCCAGCTGTTCCACGCTCGCACCGTCGCCAGGGCGAGTTCCAGATCCTTGGTGACCGTCTGGATTCGCCCGCCGCCGAAGCCCGCGAGGAACGACGGGAAGTTCAGCTGTGCGTAGACACCGTCGATATCCATATCGGCGACACGGGCATGCACGTCCCACGCGCCCCGGCGCATCTCGTCGAACCGGGTGGCCTCGTTGCTGTACTCGAGGGCCGGGCGGCCGACGACCGCGCTAAAGCCGATCTGCGGCATCTTGTTGCCGTCGTACAGCCACGTCTCCGAGCCATCGGCCTCGGTGACGATCCGCGGCGCACGGTCGGCGAATTTCGCCGGCACGCGGCCCTCGAAGGTGTCCGCCGGCTCGACCACGTGATCGTCAACTGAGATGAGCGTGTACTTGCGATCGCGCCGCTCCGGTTCGGGCAGGAACGTCACCGTCCGCTCACGGCTCGCCGATGCCTTGGTGAAGCCACTGCGGGACGCGACCTCATCCATCGAGACACTCACAGCAGACCACCCTCTTTCCTAGTTTTGATATCGAAGTCACTTTAACAGCAGGCAGTCCTGCGCGACAGACCTCACGGCCACGGCCAGATGGCTGACGGGACCCGCTTCAGCGGACGTAGTTGGGGATCAGCTTCTGGGCTCGCATTTCGTCGAGCATCTCGAACAGGCACCCCTCGCTATCGATACAGTCACCGAAGCCGGCCCGCCGGATCTTAATGGTGCTGGAGATGACGTCCCGCTCGAGGGCGAGGATCATGTTCCCGTACTCCCATGAAGCCATCTGGTGGAAGGGGATGCGCTGCAGGTCGTACTGACCGACGATGCGCTCCCAGAGGGGTGCCTTGTCCGCCATTACGTCGGGCAGGTCATACGCGAACGGCTGGCCGAGGTCGACACCGAAGTACGCCGCGACCTTCGGCCAGGTATTGACCCACCGGACGAAGTCGCCGTTGCTGATGTTGAAGATCTCGTCTTGAGCGGCCGGGGCGTTGGCCGCCCACGACGATGCCCTGGCCAGCAGCCGGGCGTCGGTGAACTGGACCAGCGAGCGGTAGCCCTGGTCCGTGCCGGGGAATCGGAGCGGCTGGCCCATCTCCCTGCTGATCGTGGCGTAGAGCGCCACGATGTGGACGATGTTGACGAAGGACCCGAAGGCGACGCCGCAGATGTGGTCCGGGCGGAAGATGGTGAACCGGATGCCCCGCTCGGCCGACCAGCGACGCAGGGCGTCCTCTTGGTCGTAGTAGAAGAGCGGGAAGAGCAGCCGCGGGTCGGACTCTGAGGCCGGGGTCTTGAACCGGCCGACGTGAGCTCCATACGCCTTGCCGCCGTGATAAACGGTGATGTGCCGCACTGGCGCGCCGCGCTCTGAGCAGCGTCTGCACCGTGTTCTCGAGGATGGCCGCGTTGACACGCGCCTCTTCCGCCCTGTCCGCCACCATCTGATAGGCGGCGAAGAAGACATGAGTCACGTCGTCGCGAAGTCCCGCCGTCCGCAGCTGCGCTCGGTCACCGAGGTCTGCTCGCACGTGATCGACCCCGCCCACGGCCGGGCCGGGGCGGCGGCTCGTGCTCATCACCGCCCAGTCCGGCTCGTCCCGCAAGTGGCGCGCGACATAGCTACCGACGAGACCGTGCGCGCCGGTCACCAGCCCGACGTTCGATGGACCTGCCATGGCCCCTCCGTTGCCGCGCACTAGTCACGACGTCCCGCGCGGCAACCGGGACGCCCGATCTCATCGGGCTCGACAGGTCCCGCCACGCACTGCTGATGATCATCTTCAGTGCCTCCAGCGGGGCCAGCCTCCGCATCAGTAGGTGATTCCGGTCAGGAGGGCGCAGTCCACGACGCCCATTCGCGGCCTCCTTCTTCACCATTGACTCAGGCTTCCTGAATTTACGCTTTTTCAATCTTGACATCGATGTCTAATTGAAGCGACCATGCATAGGACGGGAGGTGTGCGGTGGTGGGTCTTCCTGGCCGCGTCGCGATCGTGCCCGGCGCCGGGCTCGGCCTCAGCCTCTGGCGGGTGGGTCAGCCCGCCTGGCGGCACATGCTCGGGGGTGCCTCGGGCCGTCTCATCCTGACCCTGTCGGCGGGTTTCCACGGACGTCTTGTCGTCTCGCGGTACGCAGCTGACCCGGCCTGGCGCGCTCCCGGCTGACAGGCTTACCGACGAACTGGGAGGTATCGCGATGACGACCGTCACCGCTCAGGACCGGACCAACCCCCTAGGCAACCGGGTGCCCCGCGAGTTCACCATCCCCCCGGTACCAGAGCACACGACGCCCGTGCGCGCAGGGCGCCTGATCGTCGGCGTCGAGTACCGCGTCCTCGACTACACGGTGATGTCGGCGAGCTACACCCCTGACCAGATGCGCGTCATCAACGAGTCCAAGCCGGAGAAGGGCTTTGCCGAGGAGGGCGTGTCCTTGCATATCGTCGACGGGCTGACCGGCGAGGAACTTATCCGCTTCGACTGCTTCGCCACCGACCCGCATTATCACTACCTGCCTAACAAGGACTGGCAGTACGTGATCGCATTCGACTCGCACGCGGGCGGCGACTTCTATGACTTCACGCTGGCCGCGCTGCGCAGTCGGCTGCCCGACATGCTGCGCTTCGCTGGGGCCGGTGAACTGGCCGACGAGGTTGCCGGCCTCGACATGAACGCCATCGCCGATGAGGTCGACTACGCCGCTAAGTCCTCCGGAGCGGGGGTGCACTGACCACATATCGACTTCGACGTCGGAATTATGCTAACGTCTGACCTTCGATCGGCTCGGCGCTCATGAGGGGGCGCATTGCTCAACGATCTAATCCTGCCAGCGGTGATCACCGGCTGCTTGTACGGACTTATCGCTACGTCATTCAACGTCCTGGACCGGACCACGCGGATCTTGAATTTCGCTCAGGGTGACCTGGCCATGTGGGCGCCGATGGGAGCGCTGGTCGCGTACACGCTATGGGGCTGGCCCGCGGCGGCGTCCCTGGCCTTTGGCGTCGTGTGCTGTGTCGGACTTGGGATCCTCGTGCAATGGGGCGCGCTTAACTATTTCCTCGGGAAATCGACCTACTCGTGGATCCTTACCGGCCTGGGCGCGAGCATCATCCTGGAGCAGCTCGCAACGGGCCCCTTCCAGGGTGAGCCGCAGTCCTTCCCGCTCTCGTTCAGTGCCTCACCGTCGAAGCTCGGGCCTTTCCAGCTGTCGCACCAGTCCCTGGCCCTCGTGGTCGCCATGGTTGTGGTGGTGATCGGCATGGAGCTGCTGTACCACAGGACCAACTTCGGCCGCCGGCTTGTCGTCCTCGGTCAGGACTACGACGGCGCGCGGATGGTCGGCATCTCCGCCGCACGGATGGCGTACATGTCGATGGCTATTGCCTGCCTCATCCTTGCCGCGGCCGGATTCCTGATCGCACCCAGCTTTCTCGTCGACCCGGGGATGGGGTTTTCGATGACATTCATCGGATTCGTCGCTGTCGCGCTGGGCGGACTCGGCTCGGTGCACGGCGGCGTGGTGGGCGGTCTGATCGTCGGGTTCGTGATTCAGATCGTCGGCACATACGTCAGCGGCATCTGGACGAACACCGCTCTGTTCGGCGTGCTGCTCCTGGTGTACCTGGTCCGCCCCTACGGGATCTTCGGCACCCGCCCCCTGCGGGCCGTGTGATGGGACTCACAACCACACAAGCCAAACGCATCGGGGCGCAGCCGCTCGCCCATACGACGGTAGTGACGGCCCTTATCATCGCGATCGGCTTCAAGGTCGGCCCGGGCTCGTACTACGGGTATCTCATGACCATCGCGCTGCTGTACGGCATCGCCACGATCGGCCTGAACATTCCGGCGGGGATGCTCGGTCAGTTGTCGCTGGGTCAGGGCGCTGCCATGGCGCTGGGCGGGTACACCGCCGCGATCCTCATCGTCAACGATCACTGGCCGCTGCTGCCGGCGCTCGTAGCCTGCCTGGCCGTGGGCTTTGTGGTCGGCGTCCTGATGGCTATCCCGGCCGCACGTCTCGGCGTCATCGGCCTGGCCGTCGTGACCCTGGGGTTCACACTGATCGTGTCGGACGGAATCACCGGTCTATCCGGCCTGACCGGAGGCCCGAACGGGAAATCTGGAGTCGAGGCGCCGTTGATCAGCGGCGCTGACCTTACCTCGAACTCCCTGTTCGTGGTGGTGACCATAACGTGTGCGCTCGCGTACCTGGTCCACTGGAAGATCCGCGTGTCCAGATTCGGCCGGTCATGCCTTGCCGTCCGAGACGAGGAACTCGGCGCGACCGCGCTCGGTATCAGTAGCTACCGGCATATCGTGGCCGGATTCGCCATCGGCAGCGCGGTTGGCGCGCTCAGCGGCGGGCTCTACGGAGTCGTCGCGACCATTGTCACCCCGGACCTTTTCGGGATACAGCTCTCGGTGCTGATCCTGCTGATGGTGATTTTCGGAGGTCCGGGAACCCAGTTCGGGCCTGTCGTCGGGGCGACAGTCATCGGCCTGCTACCTATCCTGCTCGCCAGCCATCCGACGTTCAGCGTCTACGCCTACGGCCTCATCCTGATCGTGGCGATGCGGCTTCTTCCGCACGGTGTCATCCGGCGGACCGCCGCCCCGGTGCAGTCAGGCGCGCGCCTTCTTCGCGGCCGCCGGATTCCGCGTCCCACGGCCGGCGAATCCTCCGCTCATGCCCCCGCGGCGCCGGATGCGAGCGTCACGGCAGCACCCGATGCCAGCGTCCCGGCCCAGGTGATCCTGCAGACCAAGGACGTCAGCCGGTCTTTCGGCGGCGTAATTGCCCTGAGTAACGCGGACCTGACCATCCACAGGGGCGAAGTCGTGGCGGTCATAGGATCGAACGGATCGGGCAAGACGACGCTGCTGAACGTGGTGTGCGGCTACTACCGGGCTCAAGGCGGACAGGTGTTGCTCGCTGACCGCGACATCACCCTGGCCCGGCCGCGCGTCATCGCAAATCTGGGCGTGAGCCGCACGTTCCAGGTGCCCAAGGTCTTCCCGAGCCTCTCCATCGAGGAGCACCTGGCGCTCGCGCGATCTCGGGCCGCCCACCCGCGGTCGCAGGTCTTCGAGGACATCGCTCAGAAATTCCTGGGCGCCACAGGACTCCTGGACAATCCTGGCCAGGAGGCCCGCACGCTCTCGCAGGGAGCACTCAGGTTCCTGGAACTCGCAGTGGCGATCTTGCGCGCTCCCGATGTCCTGCTCCTAGACGAACCCGCCGCCGGCCTGAGCGCGGAGGAGATGGGTCGGCTGAAGGAACTGATCGAGGACCTGTCCGCGTGCAGCGTCGGCGTCGCACTGGTCGAGCATCATCTGGACTGGGTTAGGTCCATCGCCGACCGGATCATCGTCATGCACCTCGGCGAGCAGATTTGGGCCGGCGCTCCGGATGACCTGCTCAGAAGCGAGATAGTGCGCGATGCCTACCTGCTGGGGGTGGCCAATGAGTGAGTCCCTCGACGTCGCCAACGTGGACGTGACCTACCGGGGCGTCACCGCAGTCCACGACTTTTCCATGCACGTACGCGCGGAGTCATGCGTGGCGGTCATCGGAGCCAACGGCGCGGGCAAGTCTTCGATTCTGCGCGCGATCAGCGGTCTCGAACCGGCCCGGCGAGGCACCGTCACCCTGGGAGACCGTCGTATCGAACGGATGCGCCCTGACCGCCGCGTGCGATTGGGGATCGGTCACGTGCTCGAAGGCCGACACATATTCGCTGATTTTTCCGTCCGGAACAACCTTGAACTCGGGGAGCTGACGCGGAACCCCCGGGCAAAGTCTGAACGAATGGACAGGGTCCTCTCGTTGTTCCCCGAGCTCAAACCCTTGCTCGGCCGTCGAGCCGGGCATCTCAGCGGCGGTCAGCAGCAGTTCCTGGCGATGGGACGGGCGCTGATGGGGAATCCCTCGGTGCTGCTGCTGGACGAACCGACCGTCGGACTGGCGCCACTACTCGTGGCGCGAATCCAGGAAGTAATCAAGCAGCTCAAGATCGCGGGCACGACCATCGTCCTGGTCGAACAGCTGCTGCCTGTTGTCGAGCAGACGGCCGACGAGGTGTACGTGCTGAGTCACGGCCGGACGATGGACCATTTGACGCGACTCGACGAGCTGACCGCAGTCGCCCACCGCGCCTACTTGTCCTGAACCTGGCGGGCGGACTGATCAGGCAGCGGGACTGGCTCCGGTCCAGGATCAGGCCCGCTCCTTGAGGTCGTGCTGGCGTTCGGTCATCCCGGCGCCGCGCAACGTCTCGCCCAGTAGCCACTGAACGATCAGCCGGCCCGCCGGGACCGGAGGAGCAGTTCCCTCACGCAGCGGACGGCACCGGTCGGCCTTGTACGGCGCTCCCTGCGGCTCACCGCCGGGATCCAACTCCCGCGGCGCGACGAATTGGCCCATCCTGAGGCAACGTAGGCCGCACAAGCAGCGCCATGGCTGCCGTGCCCAAGCCGTGGCTCCAGGCGCTCTGAGCGTTCGCACGCGGTCCCAGAAAGTGGAGGCATGGGATCAGCGTCGCACGTGATAGACGCACCGGTACCAGCGCACGCGCGAGCGCGCGGCCTGGGTGGCTCGCTCGGGTGCGGGTGGCCTCCGAGGATGACGCGCCAGCCGACGTCGCCCTCCGCCGTTACGCGCAGCTCGAGCACATCCCTGACAAACAGGATGATGCAATCTCGCGAAATTATTGACTTCGACGTCGATTATGTCTAGAGTCTCGCCTACGCAGGCACCGGGCCTGTGGTCCCATGCATGGAGGAACCATGCGAAAGCATGCGCTAGTCGTGGCTTCGTCCGCCGTCCTACTCCTCACGCTGGCCGCTTGTGGATCGAGCGGGTCAAGCACAGGCTCGTCCTCAACCGGCCCGATCATCGTCGGTGCCGTGGCCCCGCTTACCGGCGTAGAGGCCGTCGCCGGCCAGGAGCAACTGGTCGGGCTCAAGGCTGCCGTTCTTTACGTGAACGATCATGGTGGCATCCTCGGCCGGAAGGTACAGCTCGAGACCGAGGACAGCGGCGGCAATCCTGCCCAGGCCGTTGCCGATTTTAAGCTGCTCGTCGGCAAGCACGTCAGCGTGGTCTTCGGCGACCTGCTCGCCGGGTACGCCGCCATGGTGCCGTTGTTCGGACCCGCAGGCGTTATTTCCATGTCGCAGAACACAACGGAGTCTATTTGGGCGAATCCAAGCACGAACCCGAACGGCTTCAATACCTTCATCACGACAACGGGCTATGCACAGCTTTATGTCGACTACCTGGTGAACAATTACCACATAAAGAAGCTTGGCATCATCGGCTCGACGGACGACTTCGCCACCTCAATGTTCAGCTCGGTGCAGGCATACGCCAAGACGAAGGGCATACCCGTTGTCGTCCAGCAGTTCGACCCCAACGCGACCAGCGTTGTGACCCAGCTGCGCGCCCTGAAGAACGCGGGGGTGGATGGCCTCATCAGTGCCACATTCAACGCCGGCCAGGTTCTGTCCATCCAGGGGCAGCAGGCGCTCGGCTGGAACGTTCCCACCGTTACGTCAAATACGCTCAATGACTCGGCGGGCGTCGCGGCGGTTAAGGCGGCCGGGCTGAAGAACATCGTGGGCGGCCCAGTCTCGAAAGTCATCCTCATCCCCAGTGCGGGCGCCCCGGAAAGCGCGAACGCTAGTATTCTGCTCGATTACCTGCAGAAGGTCACCGGCGAGACCAACTTCGACGGCAGTCAGTCAAATGCGCTGACATGGTTCGACGGGCTTCTTGTCTACAAGGCCGCTGCGCAAAAGTCGCACAGCATCGACGCCAATGTCATCAGGAGCACCCTCGAGGACGGTCAGGCCTACGCGGGCCTGTCGGGCGATTACGTGTACTCGAAGGCAAGTCACATCACGGAGAACGTGGACAACATCTTCGGGCTGTATCTGGGCGGCCTGACCTGCCAGCGCGTGTGCGTGGCGGCGCCGGGAACCTTCTGATCGACTTCTGATCGCAGACTGCAGGGGCGGTCATCTGGAGTACCGGGTGACCGCCCCTGCGGCCGTCTGGCGGAAGAGCAGGCGATCAGGTATTGATGTCGATGTCGATATACGGCTGGAAACGAGCCGCGGCGGACGAAGCCGTCACCGGCCTCGTTCCCGCTCTCGGTCTCCGCGCGCATCCAACCCGGCGAGTCCTGGGACTCGCGAAAACCGGCGCACCTTGACAGCGGTCCAGGGCTCTGCCTGTGGCGGCCGAATCAGGCCTCCGGCACCAGCGAAATCGAGGCAGCGGCCCGCACCTTCCGGACGCCCTCACCGCTGCTGCTTGTCAGCTGCTCCCGTACCGTTCCGCGAGGACCCTCCGCAGTACCTTTCCCGACGGCAAGCGTGGTATTTCATCCACGAAGACCAGCCGCGCCGGCACTTTGTAGGCCGCTAGCTGGTCTCCGACCAGACCAACGAGCTCATGAGCAGCGACCGGCAGGTCGGCTCTGACGGCCGCGATCACGATCTCCCCGCCATCCCGGCCGGGGACGCCGAAGACAGCGCAGTCACCGACCGCCGGATGACCAAACAGAACGGTCTCGACCTCCGCCGGCGCGACCTGGAAACCGCGTACCTTGATCATCTCCTTCGACCTGCCGGTGAGCCTGAGCCACCCGTCCGCGTCGACGCTGCCGACGTCGCCAGTCCGGTACCAGCCATCGACGATCGCGTCCGCCGTCGCCCCGGCTGGCAGGTACCCCGCCATCAAGGACGGTGACTGTGCCTCGATCTCGCCGGTCTCCGCGGGCCCGAGAATCCTGCCGGTGTCCGGTGACCTGACCCGAATCCGGACTCCGGCAACGGCGCGCCCCGGACTGTCGAGCCGGGGTCCGGTGATGGGATTGCAGGTGATGACCGGCAGCTCGCTGGCCCCGTAAGCGGGCAGCCAGCCGATGCCGGTCCGCATCGTCACGGTCTCCGCGACGCTCGCGGTGACCGGAGTTGCACCCCACATGATGTAGCGCAAGGAAGACAGGTCGTAGGACTCCAGGCGCGGGTGCCCGGCAAGAGCCAGGGCAATCGGCGCGACGGCCATCTCTACCGTGATCCGGTCGGCCTCAATGTAGTGCAGCATCTTGTCCAGGTCGAACCGGCGGTGCAGCCGCATCTGCATGCCGGTCTCGAGCGCCGTGACCAGGTTGAGCAAGCCGAGGATATGCGAAGGGGGTGTGGTGACCTGGATCCGGTCGGCCTGGGTCAGGCCGAGCGCGTCTCGCCATTGCCCGACCGCGGCCCGCAGCGAAGCGTGTGTGTGCCGGACGGCTTTGGGCAGGCCCGTCGTGCCCGAGCTGAACACCATGACGGCATCGGCATCGTCATCGGGGCTGGATGCCGGGGCGCGCTCCGGCGAGATCGGCTCATTCAGCGACATCATGGGCATGAGGCCACCCAGGACGGCGTTGTCACTTACTGCGTAAGCCGGACGGGTTATAGCTATCGCGTGCTCGGTGTCTGCCCGCTTCCACGACGGGCTGCACAGCACGACCACTGCGCCCAGCTGCCAGATGGCAAGGAGGGCGATAACGAACTCCGGCCTGCTGGACGACATCAGAGCGACTCGATCGCCAGGCCGGACTCCGCGGCGCTGCAATGACCTGGCCAGCCCGCACGCCAGCGCCCGCAGCTCCCGGGCCTGTGTATGCCTGCTCATCGACGACGAGGGCGGCCCGCTCGGTCATGGATCGCGCTGGCGCCAGACTGGAGCGAAGGCCCGGCGACGGATATTCCGGCTGCCCGCGCGTCGCGCTCGCGTCCACGTTATCTTGCACGAGAATCGCCCCTGGCTGCCGGCGGACCGCAGTCTGGATGCCTGCGTAGCCGCGACTCTAGACATTACCGACGTCGAAGTCAATAATGGGCCGAGCGTTACCTCTGGCCCCGCGGCGTCCGAAGGTGCGTCCGGGCATGGCGGGCAGCCGATGGCCGCACGTACGCCTTCCGCCATCGAATCCGGCTTGCTTGCCGGCTAGGACCTGATTCGGACGACGACATGCTGGTTACCGATCTGATCGAGCCCACCGCACCGGGCGGGGACGAACTACGCATCATTGTCGACGACATGCGCCGCACCCGGGCCACCGTGCGATCCGCCGCTCGTTCCTGGGCAGCTCGCCTGCAGCGGGCCGGGCTGCATGCAGGCGATCGCGTGGCCGTCCTGAGCGCGAGCCGGATGGAGGTGATCGAGGCCTTCTTCGGCATCGCCTATGCCGGCGGCATCAATGTCGTCCTCAATTCGTTCCTCAAGGGCGATCTGCTCCGTTACCAGCTCGACCTGACCGCGCCACGCCTGGTGATCGCCGACCCCGCCGGAGCGAGAGCGGTCGCCGAAGTCGCGCCGTCGCTCGCCTGCGCGCCCGAGGTCGTCGTCCTGCCCGATACCACGCCGACCGACGCCGGCGAGCCCGTCCCTGGCGGCCACTTCACGCCCGTGCCTCGCTCCCCCGGAGATCCGGCATCGATCGTGTTCACCTCAGGGACCACCGGGCGCTCCAAGGGCTGCGTGATCAGTCATGAGTACTTCGTCCAGAGCGGGCGTCGCATGGACGAGTACTTCCCGCTCGGCCCCGGCGACCTGTACCACTCGCCCTACCCGTTGTTCCACGTCGGCGGCCAGTGCGCGGTGCTCTCGTGGGGGCTCGGCGCCGGGCGCCTCGATCGCGCTCGACTCGCAGTTCAGCGCCTCGGCCTACTGGGACCGGGTCCGCGAACTCGGCGCCACCTACAGCCAGGGGACGGGCGCGGTCGGTGCCGCCATCCTGGCCCAGCCGCCGTCGCCGCGCGACCGGGACAACCCGCTGGTGCGCGCGAGCTTCATCCCGATGGCGGCCGAGGCCCAGCAGGCGTTCACCGAACGCTTCGGCGTCACCACGGTGAGCGAGTGGTTCGGCCAGACGGAGTTCAGCCCGATCTGCATGAACCTCGCCTGGCGGGACGGCGGGATCAGCCAGGGGTCGATGGGTTTCCCGCTGCCGGATGTGACGGTGCGCATCGTCGATGCCTGGGACCGGCCCGTGCCCGCCGGTACGGTCGGCGAGCTGATCGTCCGGCCCAGCTCGCCCGGGCATCATGTTCTCCGGGTACTGGGACCAGCCTGAGCACACGGTCACGGCGTGGCGTGACCTCTGGTACCGCACTGGTGACCTCGTGGTCGAGCAGCCCGACGGATCACTTGGCTTCGTCGACCGCGCCAAGGACTCCGTGCGCCGCTCCGGCGAGAACGTCTCGTGCTGGGAGGTCGAGCAGGTGCTGCTGCGGATGCCCGGGGTCGACCTCGCCGCCGTCCACGCGCTGCCGGCCGAGCTCATCGAGGACGAGATCAAGGCCTGGATCGTGTGCCGGGACGGCGCGTCGATCGGCCCCGGCGAGTTCTTCGCCTACTGCTCGTCGCGGCTGCCGTACTTCGCGATCCCGCGCTTCGTTGAGTTCGCCGCCGGGCTGCCCCGCAACGCCCTGGGCAAGGTGGTGAAGGACGAGCTGCGCGAGGCCGGGGCCACCGCGACGCAGATCGACCTCAAGGCGCTCGGGCTGGTGCTGGCCCGGGACGAGCGCCGCTGACGCAGCGAGCGGCGGCTAGCCGCGGCTAGGCGGCCGACTGCTTGAGCACGCCCGTCGGGTAGACCGCCGCCAGGGAGTCGTGAGGTAGGTGCCGCCGTCCTTGGCCGGGACGAACCAGCCGGTCGGGCACATCGTCAGGATCTCGACGAAGCTGAAGCCACGCACCGGACAGCTGCGTCTCGAAGGCCGCCCGGAGCATGCGCTTCGTGCGCGCGATGCCGGCCCGGTCGTTAACGTTGCCGCGGGCCACGTAGGCCGAGCCGTCGAGCCGGGCGACAAGGTCGGCCACCGGGATCGGGCTGCCGTGGGCCTCGGCATCGCGGCCGTCCAGGCTCGTCTTGGTGCGCTGGCCGAGCACCGTTGAGACGGTCATCTGGCCGCCGGTGTCACCGAACACGCCGTTGTTGAGCATGATCGAGGTGATCCGCTCGCCGCGCCCGGCGGCGTGCAGCACCTCCTGCAGGCCCTCGTTGGCCATGTCACCGTCGCCCTGGATGCTGAACACGACCACCTGGGGCAGCATCCGCTTGATGCCCGTCGCCGTGGCCGGGGCCCGGCCGTGCAGCGACTGGTAGATCTCGAAGTCGCTCATCGGCATCATCGCGTTGTAGCAGCCGTGGCCGATGGTGGCGATCGCCCGCTTCTCGAGCGAGAGCTCGTCGAGCACCTGGGCGAGGATGCGCCACGCGACGGGGTGCCCGCAGCCCGGGACACAGGTGGTGGGTGTCCTCGACCATCAGCCGCGGGTGGGCGTCGGCGACCTTCCGCATGGTCGGGGTCGCCAGGGCGACGGGCTCAGGCACGGTCGGCCTCCAATGCGGATAGCACACGGTCACGGATCACCGAGGGCATCGAGCATCGGCCCCTGGCGCAGGCCGTAGGAGTCCTGGCTCAGGCCCCCGATGCTGCGGACTTTGTGGCGGTTCTGGACGGCGATGAGCACGTCGTCGATCATCTGGCCGGCGTTGAGCTCGAAGCTGTACACCTTGCGCGCGGCGTTGGCCACCGTCTCGAGGGCGTCGTACGGGAACGGCCACAAGGTGATCGGCCGGAAGGTGCCGATGCGGTGCCCGTCCGCGCGCAGTTCCTCGACGACGTGGTCGACGAAGACCGACGACGTGCCGAAGGACACGATCACGGTCTCCGCGTCGTCGAGGTGGTTGCCGTCCCAGCGGGCCTCGGCCTTCTCCATGTCGCGGAACTTGTCGGCGACGTTGTTCCAGTGCGCGTTGGGGCCGATGCCCGGCGCGTTGGTCTTGCCGATCGCGTAGGCGAAGTGCTCCTTGGCGACGCCGGTACCGCCGCTGCTGCCGTCCAGCGCCCAGTCCTTCGGCGGCAGAGGCGGGAACTCCCGCGGCTCGATCGCGACGCTGACCTGGGTGTGGGCGACGACGTAGTCGCCGTACATCAAGGTGGGAACCCGGTAGCGGTCGGCCAGGTCGAACAGCAGGTGCGTGTGCTCGACCGCCTCAGTCACGTTCTTGGGTGCCAGCGTCGGTGTGCGGTAGTCGCCCCAGCCGCCGCCGCGGGTGGCCTGGAAGTAGTCCTGCTGGCCGCGGGCGATGTTGAAGATGACCATCGGCAGCTCGTTGAAGGCCGCCTCGGCGATGGCCTCCTGCATGAGCGCGATGCCCTCGCCGGTGGATCCGGTCGCCACCCGCGCACCGGTCGAGGAGGCGCCGAGCGTCATGTTGACGGCCTCGATCTCGCTCTCCGCGTTCATGCAGACGCCGCCGTTCTCGGGCAGGTGCTTGGCGAAGGACTCGAGCAGCTGGGTGAACGGAGCCATCGGGTAACCGGCGAAGAAACGGCAGCCGGCCAGGATCGAGGCCCGCACGATGGCGTCACTGCCCTGCAGCAGCTCGGCCTGGGCGGGATGCCGTCGCGGTCATCAGTCCTCCCCCTCGGCGGCTCGCGGCTGCGGCTCGCGGTAGACCGTGAACACGAAGTCGGGGCAGACCTCGTTGCACACCTTGCACCCGGTACAGCCCGGGGCCAGCAGCGGGTAGCGGTAGCCGTGGTCGTTGCGTTCCTGGGACATGGTGAGCACGTCGAACGGGCAGGCCGGGATGCACAGCTCGCAGCCCTTGCAGCGTTCGACGTCGATGTCGACGTACCCAACCGTGGCCGTCACGCCGTCACCTCCCCGGCGCGGGCGCGGCCCGCGGCGAAACCAGCATCGATCGCGACCTGATTGGCGGCGATCAGGTTCGAACGGTACGGCGGGACCAGCACCCGCATCGCGTCCTGCAGTCTCCCGGCCGTGACGACACCGGTCAGTCCCGCGAACGCGCTGAGCATGACGAAGGAGGCAGCGCCCGGCGCGCCAAGCCCGGCCGCGATGTCGTCGACCGGGATACTCACGACCCGGCCGCCGGGCAGCTCAGCGAGCTCGACCGCATTCTCGTTGACCACCGCGAGTGAGCCTGGCCGCAGCCGTCCGGAGATGCCGTCCCAGGACATTCCGTGCATGACCACGGCGTGGCTGGCCGAGGGAAGGATCGGCAGCGCGTCCAATCCCGACGTCGCGATGCACACGCTCGCATCGCTGTGGCCGCCGCGGATCTCGGCGCCGTAGTTGGCCGACATCTGCACCTGCTTGCCCGACTCGGTGGCGGCCAGCGCCAGGGTCTTGGCCATCAGCTGGATGCCCTGACCGCCCACACCGGTGAGCAAGACCTCGATCTGGTCGGCTCCGCTCACTGGGGCAACCTCCCTGATGCGCTCCGCCCGGACGGCGGCGAGCTAGTACCCGCCTCATCATATCTCACCACCCGGGGCTCGGTGCATATGACGTAGACATCAGAATCATAATTGAGGGCGAGAATCACGGCGCCGGACCGTCAAGCTCGCGCCGGATCGCCTCTCGTGTGCGCGCCCCGCGGCGGCCCGGGCGGCGGGACGGGCAGCAGCGCGCCGTCCAGGGTCCACGCCGGGCGGGGCTGAGACACGCCCCCGCTCTCGACGAACCGGTCGCGCGTCGTGCGCCTGCGGGTGCTCGGCCGACTCCCCGAGCGTCAGCACCGGGCTCACGCAGACGTCCTCACCCTCGAACAGCTCGGACCACTCGGCCGCGGTTCGCGTCGCGAACAAGGCGTCGAGCTCGGCCCGCTCGGCCGGCCAGCCTCCCGGCCTCCGGCCCCGAGTACCGCCGGGGTGCCGAGCAACTCCGCCAGCCGTTCCCGGAACGCCCCCTCGATCGCGCCCACGGCGAGGTCACGGCCGTCCGCGCACCGGTAGACGTTCCAGAAGGGAGCGCCGCCGTCGGCCACGTTCGTCCGGGGGCGGGCGTCGTCGAACTCGCCCTCGCTGCGGATGCCCCACAGCGGTGCGGCGACAGCCGCCACCGCGTCGAGCATGGACGTGTCGACGACCCGGCCCGTTCCGGTCGCGCGCGCCTCGAAGAGACCGGCGAGAACGCCCACGGCCAGGCACAGGCCGCCACCGGAGTAGTCACCGATGAGGCTCAGCGGGATCGCCGGGCGCGCGTCGCGACCGACGATCGCGGCGAGCACCCCCGCCACCGCGATCACGTTAATGTCATGGCTGGGGCGGTGGGCCAGCGGGCCGGTGCGGCCCCAGC
This sequence comes from uncultured Actinomycetota bacterium, assembly GCA_963718765.1. Classification (GTDB taxonomy): domain Bacteria; phylum Actinomycetota; class Actinomycetes; order Streptosporangiales; family Streptosporangiaceae; genus JAJYUU01. The sequence goes on along the minus strand of CAVQZV010000003.1, from coordinate 117,286 downwards.
CCGAGATGCGGCCATAGACCAGGCGGGGATTCCGGGCGTGGCAGTCGTCCGGACCCAGGCCGAGGCGCTCGGCGACGCCGGGACGCAGTCCCTCGACGAAGGCGTCTGCTCGCTCCACCAGAGCCAGCGCGGTCGCCCGGTCCCCGGCGCTCTTGAGATCGAGGACGACCGACTCGCGACCGCGAGCGAGCACGTCCCGCGTGGGATCGGACGGGAACTGAGCTACCGCGGGTCCCGGCCGGTCGATGCGGATCACGCGCGCACCGAGGTCGGCCAGCATCGTCCCGGCGAACGGTACCGGCCCGGCCCCGGCGAGCTCCAGCACGGTCACGCCGGCCAGCGGGAGGGCTGACGCCGCCAGCTCGGGCTGCGCCTCGTCCATGCGTCTCAAGCGTCGGTCGCCGCGGCGAGCCGGGGCGCCAGCGCCCGCGGCCTGGCACCCGCCTGCTCGCGCAACCGGGCCCGGACGATCTTGCCGGTGGCGTTGCGGGGCAGCGGCTCGTCCCAGAACACGATCTCCTCGGGGAGCTTGCCGCGGGCCAGACCGTGGCCGAGCATCGATTCAACGACGTCGTCGTAGGTCGGGTGCTCGCCGTCGATCCGGACGGCCAGCGCGACTCGTTCGCCCGTCTCGTCGTCCTCGACCGCGTACGCCGCGACCTCGCGCAGACGGCCCTGCACGCCGCCACCGAGCACGGTGGCGGCGTCGTCGACCTCGGCGAGGGAGATCTTCAGACCCTTGCGCGCGGCGACGTCCTTCAGCCGGCCGCGGACCTTCACCCGGTCGCCGCGCAGCTCGACGACGTCACCGGTGCGGAACCATCCGTCGACGAACACGCCCTGGTTGTCCTCGTCGTAGAGGTAGCCCTGGAACATGTTCGGCCCCCGCACGTACAGCTCGTAGCCCTCCTGGAACTGTTCGCCCAGACGGCACTCGCTGCCCGGCGAGGGCGAGCCGTCGTCCGACAGCCGCTCCTCGAGCGAGTCCTCCGGGTGGCTGTAGGTGTGCACCGGCACCTCGGACGAGCCGTACACTCGCGTCGGGCTGATGCCGAAGCGCTCGATGGCCACCTCCAGCACCGTGCGCGGGATGTTCGTACCGCCCAGCGAGATGCGCTGGAGGGCGGAGTCGGTGCGGCCCTGGCGGTCGTACTCGGCGAACAGCAGTTCGAGGATCACCGGCGCTCCGCCGATGCAGGTTGCCCGGTGCTCCTCGATGGCGGCCAGCGACCGGGCCGCGTCGAAGCGGTCCTCAAGCAGCAGGCTGCCGCCCGGGATCGCCATGAACACCTGGCTGAGGCCGGTCATGGTCGCGATCGGGCTGGACGTGAACGGCCGGTCGCCCGGAACGAAGTCCATGCACAGCTCGAGGTTCTTCACGGCGACACCCATGGTCTCCCAGGTGTGGATCACGCCCTTGGAACGCTTCGTCGTGCCCGAGGTGAAGATAACGACGCGGGGCTGGGCCGGGTCGGGTTCGGTCCAGTCACTGACGCGCCGACCCGAGGTGACCGTCTCGAGCGAGAGCGCGGTGACCCGGTGATCGCCGATCCGCAGTTTCTCGCGCAGCTCGTCCGGGACGACGACGAACCGCGCGCCGCTGGAGACGATCGCATTGGCCAGGTCGAGCGCACCGCAACGGCGGTCGATCACGACTGCCGCGCCGTCGGCGCGCAGAGTCGCGTAGATCGCCGCGACCGCCTTGCTCGAGTTCGGCGCGACGATCACAACGGGGTCGCCGACACCGACACCGGCGTCGGTCAGGGTGCCGACCGCACCCTCGATGTGCTCGCGCAGCTGCGCGTAGGTCCAGGTGCCGGCATTGTCGATGACGGCGACGCGCTCCGGATCGGTCTCGGCGACCTGCTCGACCCCGTCGCGCAGCGGCGGCTGGTACCACCAGCCGTTCTGGCGGTACTGGGCGGCGAGGCTGGCCGACGTCGGCGCGGTGATTCGCAGTGTCATGGCTTCCCGTCGTTCTCCGCACACATGTAGCGCGACGAGCCACCCGGGTGGCCGCTCGGCCGGCTGCGGCTCAATATGGGCCGGTGGCCGAGCCCCGACACCTCGTCAGCGACACGAAGACCGTAACAACATATTGACTTCGATGTCGAGTGCGAAATTCGTGATCCGGCCATCGCGCTCGCTGGTCAGCCGGTCGCCTGGATGATGCCGCTCGCGCGCAGGGCGGCGACGCGGTCGGCGGTTACTCCCCAGTCGATGAGGCCTGCCGCTCCGGCCGTGCCGGGCAGGACCGGCGGGCCGGGCTGGCCGGCCGGAGTGGCGCTGAAGCGGGGAGCAGGGGCCGGCTGGTAGTTCTCCGCGTCACCCACCAGGACCGCGCGATCCGCCAGGTGCTGGGTGCGCGACGGCGTCGGTCATCGACAACACGGGCGTCACGCAGACGTCCAGGCCATCGAGTAGCTCGATCCACTCGGCCCGGCTGCGGCTCGCGAACACGGCGGCGAGGTCGGCCCGCAGGGCGGGCCACAACGCCGGCTCGGCCATGTCATCGGCACGCCCAGCAGGCAGGCCGAGGCGGTCGAGCAGCAGGGTGAAGAACTGGCGTTCCATCGCACCGACCGCGAGGTACTCGCCGTCGGCCGTGCGATAGGTCGTGTAGTTAGGCGCACCGCCGTCGAGCAGGTTGCTGCCCCGCCGCTCGCTCCAGCGGCCAGCGTTGCGGAGGGTAGCCGTCCAGGCCATGAGCAGCGCCGAGCCGTCAATCATCGCGGCGTCGACCACCTGACCCGGCGCAGACGAGCGCGCCGCGAGGATCCCGCTGACGATCCCCAGGGCAAGCAGCATGCCGCCACCTCCGAAGTCGCCGACGAGGTTGAGCGGCGGGACCGGCGGCCCGTCGTGCGCGCCCACCGAGTGCAGCACACCGGTCAGGGCCGTGTAGTTGATGTCGTGGCCGGCCCGCTGGGCCAGCGGGCCGGCCTGACCCCAGCCGGTCATCCGGCCGTAGACCAGACGGGGGTTGCGGGCGAGGACGACGTCGGGCCCGAGGCCGAGCCGTTCGAGCACACCCGGGCGGAACCCCTCGATGAGGGCGTCGGCGCCGCCGCAAAGCTCGAGCACGAGATCGACCGCTTCGGGCTGCTTGAGGTTGACCAGCACCGAGCGCCGGCCGCGGGAGAGGATGTCATGCTGGCGCCACCAGTCGTCGGCCGGATCAGCGCCCAGCCGGTCGATGCGCAGCACGTCGGCACCGAGGTCGGCGAGCATCATGCCGGCGAAGGGGCCCGGACCGAGGCCGGCGAACTCGAGCACCCTGATCCCGCTCAGCGGTCCTGGCACTGGGACTCCTTCGGTCGGCCGCCGCTACCGGGCGGAAACGATGCCGGCGGCAGCTTGCAAGGCGCCCGGCAGCTTCGGGACCATCCGCAGCCCCCAGCTCGCGAGATCGCCGCGGCGAACCGCGTGCTTGGCGATCAGGCCGGTCGTGGCGGTGAACTTGTACAGCGCCAGGGCGACGAACCAGTCGGCGTCGGCAACCGTGCCGCCGCCGGCGGCGGCGTACTCGCCGAGCAGCTCGGCCCGGCCCGGCACTCCCGCCGCGGCGCGCACGGCGGCCGGGTGCAGCTCGGGATCCATCGAGAGCAAGAACCAGCCGAGATCGGTACGCGGGTCGGCGGCGGCCCAGATCTCCCAGTCGATGACGGCCGTGACCTCGCAGCCGCCGCAGAGCAGGTTGCCGAGCCGGTAGTCGCCGTGGGTGAGCCGCGGCGCCACCGTGGCGGGCACGGAGGCACGCAGCACCGCGGAGACGCTCGCCCAATCGAGACCGAAGTCGGCCGGCAGCGTCGCCAGCGCCCGGTCCCAGCGGCTGATCTCGGCATCGAGCGAGATCGGCTCCTCGGCCGCCACAAGGTCGGTGGCCGCGCCGTGGGCCGCGGCGAGTATGCGAGCGGCGTGAGCGGACCGGCCGCGCAGCTCGGCCGCCGTCGCGGTGGGCGCATTGTCGTCGATGTTCGGCTCGCACGACTCGCCCGGGCAGAACGACATCGCGATCAGCTGCCCGGCCTGCTCGTCCCCGGTGTCGGTGAACAGCACGCGCGGCACCCGCACGCCGGCGATGCCGGTCAGCGCCTCGATGGCCCGAGCCTGCCGCAGCATGTCGCGATTGCGGGTCGCCGGTAGGCCGGACGGAGCCACCTTGACCACTGCCCGCCGCTCGGGCGCGCCGTCGAAGCCGACCAGGTAGGTCAGGCTCGAGGCACCGCCGGAGAGACGGCGCAGCCCGCTCACCCGGCGCCTGCGGCCATAGCCCGGACGCGACCCGGGTGAGTCGCGCGGCCAGTTCGTCCGTGCCCGGCTCGACGGCCCGGGGCGGCGTTACGGACGAATCGAGGCTACCGGATTCGTCAGACCGGGGCACGGAGCTGCGCGAGAACATCGGCGTACTTCGCCTCGGCCGCGGCGCGCTTGGCCGGAACGTGCTCGGACGGGAACAGGCCAGGGGCGGGAGTGACGGTGCGCAGCAGCTCGCGGGCGAGCGTGACCTTGTGGACTTCGGTCGGCCCGTCGGCCAGGCCCATCACGAACGACTCGACCAGGTGCCGGACGAACGGCATCTCGTGGGTGACGCCGAGCGAGCCGTGCAGCTGAAGCGCCCTGGCGGTGACGTCGTGCAGGACGGTCTGCATGGCCGCCTTCACCGCGGAGATGTCCCCCCGGACGGCCCGGTAATCCTGGTACTTGTCGATGCGCCAGGCAGTCCGCAGGGTGAGCAGGCGGAACATCTCGAGCTGGGTCCATGAGTCGGCGATCGCGGCCTGCACTAGCTGCTTGCGGCCGAGGACCTCGCCCTGGGTGAAGCGCGAGACGGCCCGCTCGCACATCGCCTCGTACATGCGGCGCACGACGCCGACGGTGCGCATGGCGTGATGAATGCGGCCACCGCCCAGACGGGTCTGCGCGATCATGAACGCCTCGCCCGGCTCGCCGAGCACGTGGTCATCGGGCACGCGGACGTTGTCGTACCTGACGTAGGACTCGTAGCCGGTCCCCTCCTGCTCGTACCCCATGCCGACGTTGCGGATGATCGACAGGCCGGGTGTGCTCCGCGGGACGATCAGCATCGTCTGCTGCTTGTAGGGCGGGTTGTCCGGATGCGTCACGGCCATGACGATCAGGAAGGCCGAGAACCGGGCGTAGGAGGAGAACCACTTCTCGCCGTTGATGACCCATTCGTCGCCGTCACGGACGGCCGAGGTGGTGAAGACTTTCGGGTCGGCGCCGCCCTGCGGCTCGGTCATCGAGAAGCAGGAACCGATCTCGTTGTTCAGCAGCGGCCTGAGATAGCGCTCCTTGAGCATCGGCGTGCCGAAGCGGGCGAGGATCTCGCTGTTGCCGCTGTCCGGCGCCTGACTGCCGAACACGATCGGCGCCGTGGCCGAGCGCCCGAGGATCTCGTTCAGCAGCGCGAGCTTGACCTGGCCGTATCCCTTGCCGCCTAGTTCGGGGCCGAGGTGGGTGGCCCACAGCCCCTTCTCGCGCACCTTCTGCTGCAGCGGCGGGATCAGCGCCTGGCGGAGCGGGTCGTCGTGGTCGTAGGCCGATTCGATGAGGTAATCGATCGGTTCGACCTCTTCCCGGACGAACTCGTCGACCCAGTCGAGCAGCGCCTGGAACTCAGGGTCGGTCTCGAAATCCCAGCTCATGAGGCTCCTTGCCACGTGTCACGCACCGTCAGCCGCTGGCCCCTAGCCAAGATGCGCCAGACCGCCGCGTGTCGGCAGATTACAATATTGACGTCGATTTTGGAAACGGCAAGACTAAGGCCCGTGCCTCTCGTCGACATGCCCATGACTATCAGCGCCGGCTCCATGGTCGCCTACTCCTACTCCGACCTGGTCGACGCCACGGCGGCCACCGGCTGCACCGCGATCAGCGTCACCAAGCGCCTGCGACATGTAGCCGCTGCCCGCGAGAACCTCAGCGTGACCGAAATGCTGAGCATGCTCAGCGACCGCGGCCTGCACGTCGCCGAATGCGAGGGGACGCCGCACTGGCTCAGCGACCCGGCCGGGCCGGACCCGAGGGTATTCGGCCTCGACGAGATAATCGACCTGTCGGTCGCGCTCGAGGCCAGGGGCTTCGTCGTGTATCACGACGACCGGCCGGGCGGTTCGATCGAGACCTTCACCCGCGACTTCGCGGCCGTGTGCGACCGGGCCGCCGAGCACGACCTGGCCGTGGCCATCGAGTTCCTGCCGTGGAGCCGCATCCCGACCTTCGCCGACGCCGTCACCATCGTGCAGGGCGCGGGCCGGCCGAACGGACGGATCGTCTTCGACACCTGGCACCACAGCCACGGCCCGAGCCGCGAGCTTCACATCACGCCCGAGCAGGCGGCGCTGCTGCACTGCATCCAGGTCGACGACGCCCGCCCGCCGGTATCCGCCGACATTCTCGTCGAAACCATGATGGGGCGTGTTATTCCGGGCACGGGCACGCTTGACCTGCCGTACCTGCTGGGCGCGCTGGATGCCGCCGGCGCGGCGTGCCCGGTGGCGGTCGAGTCCTATGACGAGACCGTAAGCCACCTCGACGCCCGGGCCTACGCCGAACTGCTGGTGGGAGCGACGAGGAAGCTGCTGGCCGAGTCGGCCAGGAACGCCGGGTGACCACCGCCCAGTGCCGGCCCACTGTGCTCGCCCACTGTGCCCGCCCTCAGCGGCCGGAGAAGTTCGGCGGGCGGCGCTCGGCGAAAGCGGCCTGCGCCTCGCTGGCGTCCTTGGTCCCGAAGGTGATGACCTGGGTGCGATCCTCGCGGTCGACGGCCCGCACGAGATCGGTCTCGTCGACGTTCGCCCACATCACCCACTTGGTCAGCCGCACGCCCACGGGCGAGTTGGCCACGATCGCCCGCGCCAGGTCGAGGGCCGCGTCGAGCAGCGCCGGTGCATCCACAATGCGGTTGACCAGCCCGGCGCGCTCGGCCTCGACCGCGCCGACGATGCGTCCCGTGAACATCCACTCGGCCGCGTTGCCGGTGCCGATGAGCCGGGGCAGATGATAGCTCAGCCCCATCTCGCACCCGCTGAGCCCTAGGCGCACGGCGCCGGTGCCGAAGCGCGCCTCGGGGGCGGCGAGGCGGATGTCGGCAGCACAGGCCAAGGCGAGCCCGCCGCCGACGGCGACACCGTTCACCGCGGCGATGACCGGCTGGGGCAACTCGCGCAGCCGCACGATGATGCGGCTCATGTACTGCTGGAAGAACAAGGCCGCGGCCGGGCCGTCGTCGGGAGCGGGCATCGACGGGCCGTAATTCTTGATGTCCTGGCCGGCGCAGAACGCGCTTCCCTCGCCGGTCAGCACGACGACGCGGTCGGTCGCCGACCCGGCGAGCTCGTCAGCGATCGCGTAGAGCTCGGCCATGAGCGTCTCGTCGAGTGAGTTGAGCGCCTCCGGACGGGCGAGCGTGAGCAGCACGATCCCCGGCTCGGGCCGGTCAATCCGCAATGTCACGGCGCCTCCCTTTCCCAATTCCGACGTCAATGTTACATTCGTGTATCCAGCGCGCGTGTCAGGAGGCACACTAGTGGGACGACTCAGCGGCCAGACAGCGCTCGTTACTGGCGCGAGCCGCGGTCTTGGAGCAGCGATCGCCGCCACCCTCGCCGAGCACGGAGCGCACGTCGCTGCCGTCGCCCGCACGCTCGAGTCCGCCGAGACCCAGGCTGGCTCTCTGGCCGAGACAGTCGAGAAGATCAAGGCCGCAGGCGGCGAGGCCACCGCGTTCACCGCCGATCTGTCGGACCCCGGCAATTGCGACGACCTGCACGCGCGGGTCGCGGGCGTGCTCGGCGCGCCGACCATCCTGGTGAACAGCGCGGCGGTAACTTTCCTGCGCCCGCTCGCGGATTTCCCGTTGCGGCGCGTGCAGGTGATGCTCAACCTGCACCTGCTCACGCCCCTTCGGCTGGCCCAGCTCGTGGCGGCGGGCATGCGCGAGCGCGGCGCGGGCTGGATCCTGAATCTCACCTCGGTCGCTGCCCTCCAGCCGGAGGGACCGCCGTTCAGCGACTTCGACACCTCGGCCGGGTTCGCGGTCTACGGCACGGTGAAGTCCGCCCTGGACCGCCTCACCGGCTCGCTGGCGGCAGAACTCCACGCAGACAACATCGCGGTGAACGCGGCCGCTCCGCTGCTGCCCGTGCGTACGCCCGGCGCGGCTGTACTCGACCTCGCGCAGGGCGACACCGAGGAGATCGACCTGATCTGCCGGACGGCGCTGGAGCTGTGTTCCGGCGATCCCGCGGTGCTCACCGGGCGCATCGCCCACACCACTCCGTTCCTCACCGACCTCGACGCCGGCGAGATCGCCGGCGCCCGCACTGCCGATGCCGCCGACTGAAAGAAGGAGTGCCGTGGCCGAGTCACCGATCTACCACGTAGGGATCGTCGTGGCGGACATCGACGCCGCGATGACGCAGTTGACCGCGGCAACCGGGATCACGTGGGCCCCGGTCCAGCGCGACATCCCGGTGCACTACGGCACGAAGGACGGCGAGGTCGACTGGATCTCCTCGTTCGTCTACTCCAAGGAGATGCCGCACATCGAGCTGCTGCAGCAGAAGGACGGCACGATCTGGGAGAAGACCGGTTTCCACCACCTCGGCCTGTGGCGCCAGGACGTCGACGCCTCCTCGCACGAGATCGAGCAGCGCGGCTGCACCTGGGAGGTCGCCATGGTCGACGAGAACGGAAGCCGGGTCGGCGGCTGCTACCACTGGCTCGATGCCGCGTTCGCCCGGGTCGAGCTGTGCTCCATCCCGCTGAGCCAGCCCCGGCTCGCGCGCTACCTGTCCGGCGAGGATTACTTCAAGGAGGACCAGGCCTGAGGGCGTGCTCTCGCGCGGCACAAGGCCTCCAGCGCTACAGCTCCGGGGAAACCGTGGGCTGATGCCAGCCCGCCGGGCCGGCTGAACTGTCAGGCGCCGATCAGCTGGAGGCCGCGGTGCCTGGCGGTGACCATGATCGCGCGGTTTCCGTCCTCGCGCGGTTCACGGTGAAGCTGGTCTCGGTCGGATCGGAGAGCAGGTTCGAAGTGGCTACCGGTATGCTGACCGCGGACCCTCCGGGTGTGCTGCCGACGCGTGATCCTCCGCAAGGACGACGGTTGTGAGCCCCGCGGCCGACCGGTCAGAGCGTCTCGAGGATGGTGGCGTTCGCCAGGCCGCCGCCCTCGCACATGGTCTGCAGGCCGTAACGCAGGCCCTCGCGGCGCATCCGGTGCACCATCGTCGTCATCAGCCGGGCCCCGGAGCCGCCCAGCGGGTGGCCGAGGGCGATCGCGCCGCCGTTCGGGTTCGTGCGCGCGGGGTCGGCACCGGTCTCGGCCAGCCAGGCCAGTGGCACGGGCGCGAACGCCTCGTTGACCTCGAACGTGTCGATGTCGCCGATCGAGAGGCCCGCGCTCTTGAGGGCCTTTCTGGTCGCCGGGATCGGCGCGGTGAGCATGAGGACGGGGCTGTCGCCCGCGAGCACCGCGGTGTGGATGCGAGCCAGCGGGGTGAGGCCGTGCTTGCGAGCGTTCTCGGACGTCGTGACGAGCAGGCCGGCCGCGCCGTCGCTGATCTGCGACGAGTTGCCGGCCGTGATCACCCCGTCCGGTTTGAAGGCGGCCTTGAGCTCGCCCATCTTCTCAATCGTAGTGCCGCGCCGGATGCCCTCGTCGGCGTCGATGACGGTGCCGTCGGGGAGGTCGACGGGCACGATCTCGTCCCGGAAGAGCCCGCCGTCCGAAGCAGCCCCGGCCCGCTCGTGCGAAGCCAGCGAGTACTCGTCCAACTGAGTACGGGAGAGCTTCCACTGCTCGGCAATCATCTCGGCCGACAGACCCTGCGAGAACTCGCTGAGGCCGTAGCGCTTCTCGATCGCCGGCGAGATCGGCGATCCGGCGCCGGTCGCCAGCGAGGCGCCCATCTGGACGCGGGACATCATCTCGACGCCACCGGCCACGGCGAACTCGTACTGGCCCGAGATCACGCCGGCGGCGGCAAAATGCACGCTCTGCTGCGATGACCCGCACTGGCGGTCGACGGTCGTCGCGGGCACGCTCTCGGGCCATCCGGCCGCGAGCACGGCGTTGCGACCGATGTTGAGGGTCTGCTCGCCGACCTGGGAGACGCAGCCCCAGATCACGTCGTCGACGAGGGCCGGGTCCAGGCCGGTACGGTCAGCCAGGGCCGTGAGCACGACAGCAGCCGCGTCGACCGCGTGCAGCTGGGCCAGCCGGCCCCGGCGCTTCCCCAGTGGTGTGCGCACGCTGGCGACGATCACGGCATCTCGGTCGGTCATCGCGGGACCTTCTTTCTATTTTGACGTCGATGTCATATTCTAGTTCGCCGGTCGGGAGTGTCAAGCGGCCGGCGTCGCCCGGGGTCCTTCCGGACGCGGCGCTGGCGCGTTCTGGCCGCGGCGCTCCGACCGGACCTCAGCGGCCCGACGGCAGCTTCAGCCGCTGCCGAGCCACGATGTTCCGCATGATTTCCGACGTACCGCCCGAGATCGTGATCGCCCGTGACCAGAGCCAGGCATCGCGCAGTCGCTGCGCGGCCTCCGCGCCGGCGGGCGACACCGGCCCGAAGCGCGTGCACAGCTCGGCGCCGTAGCGGGCGATGCGGTTGTAGGCCTCGGTGTAGAGAATCTTGGCGATCGGCCCCTCGGCCGCGCCTTCACGGCCGGACAGCACGCGGTCGACGTGACCGGTGACGTACGCGCTGGCGGCACGGGACTCGCCGACGAGCTCGTCCGTGGCGGCTATCACGGCCGAGTCGGTGATAAGCGGACTCCCTTGCCGGGTGAGGTGCTCGGCGACGCTGAGCACGTCCTGTAGCAGCAGCTGGAGCAGGACCACGTTCCCGCCCACGTTGAAGCGCTCGATCTCCAGGCCCGACATCGCGATCGCCCAGCCCGCGCCGACCTCGCCGATCAGGTGCTCGGGGCCGAGGACGACGCCGTCGAGGAAGACGTCGTTGAACTCGTAGGCGCCCCCCATGGTGAGTTTCGGCTGCACCACGAGCCCCGGCGCGTCCATCGGCACGATGAAGACGCTCAGCCCGCCGTGACGGTTCTCTTCCAGCGACGTGCGCAGCACGGCCAGCCCGAACTGGGCCCAGTGGCCGTCCGTGGTCCACGTCTTCTGGCCGGTCAGCCGCCACGTGCCGTCCGGCTGGGCGAGCGCCCGCGCCTTGACGCCGGCGAGGTCGCTGCCGGCGTCCGGCTCGCTGAACAGCTGGCACCAGATGTCCTCGGCGGAACGGATGCGAGGCAGGTACTTCGCCCGCTGCTCGGGTGTACCGAAGCGCACCAGCACGTGTGAGGCGAGCATGACCTGGTCGAATCGGGCGCGGGGCCCGCCCGCGGATCAGTTCCTCGGCCACGATCAGCTCATGCACCGGCTGGTGCCCGGCGCGACCACCCAGCTCGGGCGGCCAGTTCGCGCCGAGCAGGCCGGTGTCGTACATGGTCCGGTACCACCCGCGCATCGCCGCCTCCTGCTCGGGCGTCGCGGGCGCGCGGTGGCCCTCGCGAGCGACGAACGGCGACCGCTCGGCAATCACGTCCCGCACGTGCTGACGGAACGCCGCGTCCTCACTCACGCTACGGCGGGTCACCGCCACGGCATCGCGGAGCGACTCGAGGTCGGGGGCGGCGACTGGCGCGACGACCTCGTTCAGCGCGGCGCGGCGCATGGCGTGGTGGATCGGCCACTCCCAGGTGAACCCGATGCCGCCGGAAAGCTGGATGCAGTCATCGAGCGCGGCCACGCAGCGTGACACGAAGTAGCTGTGCGCCGCGGCGACGAGGCTGCGCGCCGCCGGGTCACGCTCCGCCAGCGCGAGCGCCGCCTCACGTACCAGCGCCTCGGACGCCACGACGAGCACGGCGAGCTCCACCAGCCGGTGCCTGATGACCTGGAAGCTGGCGATCGGGGCACCGAACGCGTCGCGCTCACGCAGGTAGCGCGTGACGATCTCGCTCGCCGCGGCGAGAGCGCCGAGGCTGTCGGCGCAGGCGAGCAGCACGGCGGCGTCCGCCAGCGCGGCGGCGTCGGCCGCGTCGAGGCCTTCGACCAGCCGGGCCGGGGCGTCGGCGAGTTCGATGACCAGGCTGCCCCGGTGGGTGTCGAGCGAGTCGTCCTCGACGCGGACACCGGCCCGGACAGCCTCTGCGTCGACGAGCCAGATCCCGCGGTCGGTTGCGACGAGCAGCACGTCGGGCACGGCCGAGCCCGCGACGACCGCACGGCCGGAGACGCGCCCCGCCTCGCCGTCGGGGCCGGCTGCGATCCCGTGGGTGAGCACCACGGCGGTGGCAGCCCCGGTGAGCAGCGCGTCAGCCTGGCTGCCGGCCATTCCGGCCAGTGCCGCCGCCGCCACCAGGCCGCCCGTCCAGGCGGCGGGCGAGAGGGCCCGGCCCGCCTCGGCCGCCACCGTGCAGGCCTCGACCACGCGCCATCCGGCGCCTCCGTGTTCCTCGGCCGTCAGCAAGGACATCAGCCCGAGCTCGCCGATCTCGGCGACGCCGGCACCGCCCTCGAAGAGCTTGCGGGCCGTCGAGCGGAGCAATTCGAGCTCGCCCTCGTCCAGTAGTGTCATCTGACCGTCCTCAGTCCGTTTCGCCGTCACCGTAAGATAATTCTGACATCAAAATCAATAGCGGCGCGCTACCTCCGCTAGCCAGGCGGAGCGCCCCGGCGGATGCGAACCTGGCCGGCCGCATGTCGCGCAGGGCTGTGATCAGTCCGGCCAGGCGACTCGAGCATCCCGATCCGCAGTGTTATTGATTGCCGTTCGATGACATCTGGGCGATATGCACCATTTATCGGCCGGTCAGCCCAGCTCAGAACCGCTGGGTGCCGCGTTGTGAAGCCAGTCCGGGCAACGGCTGCCCGCAACCTGGTTTCCGCCCTCGACGAAATCGACTTCGACGTCGCATTATATACTTCGTATGTCGGCAGACAGGGTCAGGAGCGGTGGATGCAGGAGCAGGAACTCAAGCAGGTGTTGGCGGCGGTGCGCAGCTTCGTCCGCAAGGACGTCGTGCCCCGTGAGGCGGAGATCGACGAGAAGGATGAGGTACCTGCGGAGATCCGCTCGACCGCACGCGAGATGGGGCTGTTCGGATTCACCATCCCGGCCGAGTTCGGCGGCCTCGGCCTCAACGTTTACGAGGAGAGCCAGCTCGTCTTCGAGCTCGGGTACACGACCCCCTCGCTGCGCTCGATGTTCGGCACTAACAATGGCATTGCCGGGCACGTGCTGCTCGAAGGCGGTACTGCCGAGCAGAAGCAGGCGTGGCTGCCGGGCATCGCCTCGGGCGAGATCGTCGCCTCGTTCGCACTGACCGAAGCCGAAGCAGGCTCTAGCCCGGCCGATCTGCGCACCCACGCGCGGCGCGACGGCCGGCGACTGGGTGATCAACGGCGCTAAGCGCTATATCACCAATGCGCCGCTGGCCGACGTCTTCATGGTTTTCGCCCGCACGCAGGACACCGGCCGCCCGGCCGACGACATCAAGGTCTTCCTGGTCGGCCGGGACACGCCGGGGCTCACGGTCGGACCCCGAGATCACAAGATGGGCCAGTTCGGCGCCTGGACCGCAGACGTCTACCTCGACGACGCGCGGGTGCCCGGCTCGGCGATCGTCGGCGGTGAGTCCGGGAGCGGCTACGTTACCGCCATGCGCTCGCTATCGCACGGACGCGTGCATATCGCAGCGCTGTGTGTCGGCATGGCCGAGCGGCTCATCGACGAGTCGGTCGCGTACGCCAAGTCGCGCGTGCAGAGCGGTCGGCCGATCGCGACCCGCCAGCTCGTCCAGGCGATGATCGCCGACTCGGTCACCGAGACCATGGCGGCCCGCAGCCTTGTCCTGGACGTCGCGCGGCGCTACGACGACGGCACGGACCGCCGGGCCGGCCCGGCGGCCGCCAAGTACTTCGCCAGCGAGACCGTGGGGCGTGTCGCTGACCGGGCTGTGCAGGTCCATGGCGGCGCCGGGTATATGCGCGAGTCGGCGGTTGAGCGCTTCTATCGCGATGCCCGTCTGTTCCGCATTTACGAAGGCACCAGTCAGATCCAGCAGCTGATCATCGGCCGGCAGGCGCTGGGCGTATGGGCCGACTGAGCCTACGCCGCGGCGGCGCGCGGGGAGCCTCCCGCACGCGCGCAGCGTGCGCGTCCGGCAGCCACCCCGCTACGTTCCGTGAAGGGCCCAGATCTGCTCCTTGCCCAGAACGCGGTTAAATTCTAAACTGACGTCAATGTTAAGTAGGGATGGAGGAAGGCCCGTGGCTACACCGGGTACCGGTGCACCGCTGCAGCCTGCCGCGCCTGGACGAGTTCGCGGACCGCTTCCGGGAGTGGATGGCGGTCCATGACGCCCAGCTCGCGCCGTTGCTCGCCCCCCGCAGCGACTACGACCAGCGGGTCGAGCAGGCTCGCGGGCTCCGGAAGCTGCTGAGCCAAGAGAGCTGGGGCCGGTATGGCTGGCCGGAAGGCGTCGGCGGCCTCGGCGGGACGATCCTCCACCGTGGCATCGTCTACGAGGAGCTGTTTCGCGTCGGCTGGAGCGGCCCGGCGATCTTCGAGCACCTCGAGATCATTGCCCCCACCCTGGTCCGGTTCGCCGAGCCGGGCTTCGCCGCCCGCGTGCTGCCGGACTTCCTCGACGGCTCCAAAGCATGGTCGCAGGGCTTTTCCGAGCCGGAGGCCGGCTCGGACCTGGCGTCACTGCGCACCCGGGCGGTCCCGGACGGCGACGAGTTCATCGTCACCGGCTCGAAGATCTGGACGAGCTGGTCAAAGTGGGCCGACTGGTGCCTCGCGCTCGTGCGCACGGGCACCGCTGAGCAGCGCCACCGCGGCCTGAGCATGATCGCAATCGATCTCAACTCCCCCGGGGTCGACGCGCGGCCGATCATGCAGGCCAACGGCACGGAGGAGCTCGCCGAGGTGGCCTTCGACGCCGTGCGCGTGCCCCGCGGGCACGTGGTCGGCGAGGTCGGAGGCGGCTGGAAGGTGGCGATGTTCCTGCTCGCGCACGAGCGGGGCACCCTGTCGTGGATGAAGCACTGCGCGTACCGGCAGCAGCTGCTCGCGAGCGCGAAGTCGATGAGCGAGAACCACGACCGCGAACTGGGCGAGGTCGCCCTGCAGATCGCCGGCGTGCGCGCCGCCGGGGCTAACCTGCTCGGGCGGGCCGCCGCCGGGAAGCCGCTCGGACCGGAGGCCGCGTTCAACAAGCTGCTCATGACGCGCACCGAGCAGAACCTCAACAACCTCCTGCTCGCCGCCGAGGGTCCGCGCATCGCCCTGCCCGGGCCGGCACGGAGGAGATCATGCTGCAGCAGGACTACCTGTTCTCCCGCATCGTCACCATCTACGGGGGATCCCAGCAGATGCAGCTGATCACCATCGCCCGCCACGTCCTCGGCCTGCCGAATGACTGACGCGGTGCGACCGGCCGACTACCTCGCCTACAGGGATGCGGCCCGCGGGATGCTCGGCCGCGACGCGAGCAGGGCGCTCGCCGAGTTCGGCCTCGGCGAGCTGTTCGCCGAGGCAGGACCGGGTGACGACCTCACCCCGGCCTACGCCTTTCTCGAGGCGCAGGGCTATCTCGGCGCGGCAACGCCCGCACTAGGCCGGCTCGGGCTCGTCGGGGTGCCCGAGGTGGCCGGCGCCGAGGACCAGCCCTTGCTCGGCTGCGAGCTCGGCGTGAGCCAGCTGGTCGCGGTCACCGGCCTGACGCCCGGGAACGTGGTCGTCGTCGACTTGCACGGCACCGGACTAGTCGCGGCCCGCGACTATACGGCTCGCGCGGCCGGGATGCCGGCGATTGCCGACAACTACGTCAGCGTCGTGGACATCGACCGCACGACGTCCGCGACGCTGGTGGCCGAGAAGGCGATGAACGGCCGGCGTCCGCAGCTGAGGGCGCGCCTGCAGCTGGGTATCGCCGCCGAGCTGCTCGGCCTCGTCGACCGGATCTTCGAGGACGCCCTGAGCTACGCGCAGCAGCGCGTGCAGTTCGGCCGGCGCATCGGCAGCAACCAGGCCCTCCAGCACCTGCTCGCCTGGGCGGCGACCGAGCGTCACCAGCTGGCGTGCCTGTTCGACATCGCCGTCGCGGCCGAGCAGCGCCGCGGGATCGACGCCGAGCTCAGCGCGGCGACGAAGGCGATGGCCGGCCAGGTCTTCCACGCAGTCGTGCAGGCGGCGACGCAGACCACCGGCGCGATCGCCTTCACCGCCGAGTACTCGCTGAGCGGGCTGCACCTGCGCGGCCTCGCGCTCGATCAGATCGCCGGCTCGTCCGCCGACCTGATCGCCGACATGGGCCGGCGCGTGCGGGTCGAGGCGGCACTGCCGGACTTGTTTGAGCTGACAGACGCGAGCTGACGCCCGGCCGGCGGCAGCCCCGGCCGCCCGGCTGGCGGCGCCGGCCGGCCCGGCGGCCGGTCAGGCGATACGTTCGAAGATCGCCGCGATCCCCTGGCCGCCGCCGATGCACAGCGTCTCGAGGCCGTAGCGCGCTTCGCGGCGCTGCATCTCGTTGAGCAAGGTCGCCAGGATGCGGACGCCGGTGGCGCCGACCGGATGGCCGAGGGAGATGCCCGAGCCGTTGACGTTCATCCGCGCGAAGTCGTTCCCGGCGAATTTCCACTCCCGGGTCACGGCGAGAACCTGCGCGGCGAAGGCCTCGTTCAGCTCGATCAGGTCGATCTGGTCGAGGGTCAGGCCGGCCCGGCCGAGTGCCGCTTCGGTGGCGGGCACCGGGCCGATGCCCATGACGGCCGGACCGACACCGGCGACCGCGCTGGACACCAGCCGGGCCAGCGGCTGCAGGCCGAGCTGCTCGGCCCGCACACGCGTAGTGACTACGCAGGCCGCCGCACCGTCGTTCTGGCCACTCGCGTTGCCCGCCGTCACCGTCGCCTCGTCGTCCGCACCGGCCATCACCGGCGTCAGCTTGGCCAGCGCGTCGAGAGAGATGTCGGGGCGGGGATGCTCGTCGGCGTCCACGACCGTGTCACCGCGCTTGCCGCGGATGACGACCGGCACGATCTCGGCGGCGAAGTCGCCTCGCTGCTGGGCGGCGACCGCCCGCTGGTGCGACTCGAAGGCGAGCTCGTCCTGCTCCGCCCGCGGGATGGCGTACTCGCGGCGCAGGTTCTCGGCCGTCTCGAGCATGCCGCCCGGCACCGGGTGCAGCTTCCCGCCGGCGGTGACCCGGCCGCGCGAGAGCGAATCGATCAGCACCGTGTCGCCGGCCCGCGCGCCCCACCGGGTCGCCGCCGAGTAATAGACCGAGCGCGACATGCTCTCGGCTCCGCCGGCGATCACCACGTCGGCCGCGCCCATCGACACCATGGCGGCCGCGTAGAGTACCGCCTGAAGGCCGGAGCCGCAGCGCCGGTCGATCTGCACGCCGGGAACGGTGACCGGCAGGCCGGCGTCAAGCGCGACGACGCGGCCGAGGGCCGGCGCCTCGGAGTTCGGGTAGCAGTTGCCGAACACCACGTCCGAGATGACGTCGGGGTCCAGGTTGGTGCGCTCGACGAGCGCCGACACGACGGTGGCGCCGAGTTCCTGTACCGCCACGTCACGCAGCGAGCCGCCGAACCGGCCGACGGGGGTGCGTAGCGGCGCGCAGACGACGATTTCACTCATCCGGAGTCCTCCTCGGTGGATCCGACGTTCAGGTCAGGAGCGAGGCCGAGCTCGGCCAGGATCTGGTCGGTGTGCTCTCCGACCGCGGGGATGCGCTCGAGCGGCACCTCCCAGCTGCTGCTGCGAAACGGCGGCAGGACGGTCGACAGCGGGCCGACCGGCGAATCTACCTGCTGCCAGCGGCCGCGCGCGGTCAGCTGCGGGTGGTCCACCACCTCGAGCATCTCGTGGTAGACGCCGTTCCCGATCCCGGCGGCGTCGGCTAGGCGCAGCGCCTCGGCGGAGTCGACAGAGGCGGCCCAGGCCTCGACCGCCTCGTCGAGCCGGGCGCGCTGCTCGCATCGTTTCGCATTGGAAGCCAGGGACGGGTCGTCGGCCAGGTCAGGCCGGCCTATGACGTCGCGCGCTAGGCGCTGCCACTCGTTGTCGTTGGTCGTGCCCAGCACAACCGTGCGGCCGTCGCGGGTACGATACCCGCCGTAGGGCGAGACGACGGGCGAGCTCAGCCCGATCGGCGGTCGCTGTATCCCGGTGTAGAGGGCGTGCAGCAGGGCGAAGCCGACGAAATCCACGACCGTGTCGAACATGCTGATCTCGATGGCCGCGCCGCGGCCGCTGGTTGCCCGCCCCAGCAGCGCCGACAGGATCGCCACGACAGCCTGCAGGCCCGCGCCGACGTCGCCCACGGGCGGCCCCGGCTTGGCTGGCTGGCCGGGCTCGCCGGTGATCGCGCAGGCTCCCGCCTCGGCCTGGATGAGCAGGTCGTAGGCACGCCGGTGATCGAGCGGGCCACCGGTGCCGTAGCCGGAGAGGTCCAGGGCGACAAGCCGCGGGTACCTGGAGCTGAGCGTCTCGGCGTCGATGCCCAGCCTGGCCGCGGCGCCAGGCGCGAGATTCTGCGCGACGACGTCGGCGCGCTCGAACAGCCGGGCCAGCGCGGCGGCGCCGTGGGCCGACTTAGCGTCGAGGGCGAGGGACTGCTTGTTCCGGTTGAGCCAGACGAAGTGGGAGGACATCCCGTGGGCAACGTCGTCGTAGTCGCGCGCGAAATCACCGGTGCCGGGCCGCTCGACCTTGACGACCCGGGCACCGAGGTCGCCCAGCAAGCGCGTGCAGTACGGGAGGGAGACCGCCTGCTCGAAGCTGACCACGGTGATGCCCGCGAGCGGCGCGTCCCGCCGTGGCGCGCCCGGGCGCGCGCCGTCGTCTGCTGCCACGGTGACGTGCCTCCAGCCGATCATCAGGCCGACGTTGACCACTTCGAAGTTGCATCATAACATCGACGTCAATGTCGCTTTTGGCGCCGTCGCCGCCGGGAAGGAGGCCAGCGTGCCTCTCACCGGTGCGCCCGAGCTCCGCGTCGACCTCGATCCGGACACCGGCGTGCTCGTCCTCGAATTGCACCGGCCGGAAGCGCGCAACGCTCTTACCCTCACCATGCTTACCGCGCTGGCCGACGCCCTCGACGCGGCTGAGAGCGACGACGCCGTGCGGGTCGTCGCGCTCACGGGCGCCGGCCGCGGGTTCTGCGCCGGCGGTGACCTCAAGGTGTTCGCTCGCGGCGAGAGCATCTTCGGGCCCGTCTCCGAGCCGGAGACGCGGACGGCCCGGCAGCGCGAGATGCAGCGCCGCACCAGCGTGCGGCTGCGCGAGCTGCGCAAACCGACCATCGCGCTGATCAACGGCTCCGCTGTCGGCGCCGGCCTCGGCCTCGCCCTGGCCTGCGACCTGCGCTACATGGCCGCCGGAGCTACCCTGCGGACCGGATTCGTCAACGTCGGCCTGGCCGGCGACTTCGGCTGCACCTGGCTGCTGAACAGTGTCATCGGGCCGTCCCGCACCGCCGAGCTCCTGTTCTTCGCGACCCCGCTGAGCGCCGAGGACGCGCTGCGGGAACACCTCGTGCACGAGGTGTTCCCGGCCGGCGAGCTGATGGCCGCCGGGCGGGAGCGGGCCGAGCGGCTGGCCCGCTTGTCGGCCGCCGCGCTCGAGGGGATCAAGGACAACCTCGCCCGGGCACAGCACAGCTCGCTCGCCGATGCCGCCGACGCCGAGGTCAGCTGGCACGTACGCCTGCTCGCCACGCCCGAGCACCGCGCGGCCGCCGAGGCGATGAGCCGCGCGATCCCGCCTCCCGCGTCCCAGTTCTGACCGCAGCGGCGCACCTGACCGGCCCCCCGCACCTACATCGACATGACACCGACAGGAGACACACAACCGTGACTGAACTCAATGGACGGGTCGCCCTCGTCACCGGCGCGGCGCGCGGGATCGGCGCCGGAATCGCCAGGCGATTCGCCGAGGCGGGCGCCCAGGTGGCCGTCCTCGACCTGACCGAGGACTCCCTGGCCGACTCCGCGGCCGCCGTCAAGGCCGCGGGTTCACCGGCCCTGACGCTGGGCGCCGACGTCGGCGACGCCGCCGCGGTCAGCGCGGCGGTCGACTCGGTGGTCGAGAGGTTCGGCCGCCTCAACATCGTCGTCAACAACGCCGGGGTCACACGGGACAACTTGCTGTTCAAGATGACCAGTGAGGACTGGGAAACGGTCCTGCGGGTGCACCTGGGCGGCACCTTCAACGTCACCCGCGCGGCCCAGTCGCACATGGTTAAGGGCAACTACGGCCGCGTGATCAACCTCTCCTCGACCTCGGCGTTCGGCAACCGCGGCCAGACGAACTACTCAGCGGCCAAGGCCGGCATCGTCGGCTTCACCAAGACCGCAGCGATCGAGCTCGGCCCCTTCGGCATCACGGTCAACGCCATCGCTCCCGGGTACATCGACACCGAGATGACCCGCGCGACCGCCGAGCGCCTCGGCATCCCGCTCGAGGAGCGGCTGGCCACCGTGGCGAAGTCCCTGCCCGTGCGGCGCGTGGGTGTGCCGGCCGACATCGCGAACGCGGCGGTGTTCTTCGCCTCCGAGGCCTCGGGCTTCGTCACCGGTCAGCTGCTGCTGGTCGACGGCGGCCGCCGCCTCATGTGAACCGGGCCGGTCAGCTTCCGGCGGCAGGCCGGTTCACGATCCCGCGCGCCGGCTCGCCGCGCAGCACCCGTCGCACGTTCTGCGCGGCCGTGTCGAACGTGCGCCCGAGCGCACTCGGTGTCGCGGCCGAGATGTGCGGGCTGAGCATCAGGTTCGCCGCCGAGCGGAGCGGCGAGCCGGCGGCCAGCGGTTCACCGGCGAACACGTCGAGCGCGGCCCCGGCCAGCTGCCCGGAGCCGAGCGCGGCGAGCAATGCCGCCTCGTCGAGCACCGCCCCGCGCGCGACGTTCACCAGGACGGCGTTCTCGGGCAGGCGGGCCAGCTCCCCGGCTCCCACGAGCCCGCGCGTCTCGGCGCTCAGCGCGACGGCCAGCACCAGCACATCGCTCGTCGCCAGCAGGTCGTCGAGCTGGCGGTACGCCGCGCCCGCCTCGAGCTCCGCGGGCCGGCGGCTGCGGCTCCAGTAGCTCAGCGCGCAGCCGAAGGGTCGCACCATCCGCGCGTACTCCTGGCCGATCGGGCCGAAGCCGACGATGCCGACCCGTACCGCGCTCAGCTCGCGCACCCGGGTCACGGCGACGGCCGAGGAGGGCCAGTCCCCGGCCCGGATCCGCGCGTCTGCCCAGCTCATATGGCGCAGCAGGTGGATCGTCGCGCCGAGCGCCCACTCGGCGACGGCACTCGCGTTCGCCCCGGCCGCGTTCGCCACCGGCACGCCGACGGCGGCCCATGCGGCGAGATCGATGTACTCCACCCCGACGCCCGGCTGCTGCACCAGCCGCAGCCCGCGGCCCCAGTGCGCCGCCTCGGCATCGAGTACGAAGCGTCCCGACCAGTCGCCGAGCACCACGTCGACGGTCGGCAGCAGATCCTTCAGCGCGGCCCGGGTTGTCGGGCGCACTAGTTCCCAGTCGCCGGCGAGCGCGGACTCCAGGGCGTTCATCAGGAGCGCAGGTGGTCCCGGTGAGAGTACCAGGACGCGCGGCAGCGTCACCGGGCGACCTCGATCGGCGCCCCGTCGGCCGCGGCCGAGCGGCGGGCCGCGTCGAGGAATTCGATGCTGGCCACGCCGTCGGCGAAGGTGGCGGGCGGCAGCTCCTCGTCCTCGATCCGGCCGCCCTCGATGAGGCGGCGGAAAGCCTGGGCCTGCAAGACCGCGGGCGGCAGCTCCAGATGCGTGAACTGGTGCCTCGGGTCGTCGGAGACGCCAGTGGTTACTGCGGGCGCGTCCACCTCCAGGGTCTCGGTGCCCCCGGCGGTCGTCACCGTGACCGAGCCGGGCTCGGCGACGAGATTGCCCGTGGTGCCGGCGATGCGCATGGCCTGGAACTCGGCGCCCCAGACGGCGGCACTCATCGCGATGACGCCCTCGCATCCTGACTCGGACCGGAACCGGATCAGCGCGGTGTCCTCGGCGTAGCGCGCGGCGTCGCGGTCGGAGACCATCGGCAGCACGGCATTGACGACTGCGATGTCGCCGAACCACACCCGCACGATGTCGGCGAAATGGGGCACGCAGGCGTTGAGCCACCCGCCACCGCGGGACCGATCCCACCACCACTCCGGAGCCGGCGCCTGCGGCGACGCGACGAGCTCCAGGTGCCAGACGAACGTCGCCAGGCGCGGAGCGCCGACTGCGCCCGCCGCGAGCGACCGGGTGATCGCGGTGCGCTCGGGCGCGAACCTGAACTCGTGGTGCACCAGACCGACGACTCCGGCCTCCGCGGCGGCAGCACGCAGCACCCGGGCCTCGGCGGCGTCGAGAGCGAACGGTTTCTCGACCACCACGTGGCAGCCCGCCGCGATTGCCTCGAGGCCTAGCGGCTTGTGCGTTGCGGGCGGCGAGGCGATGACCACCGCGTCGATGCCGCCGAGAGCGAGCGCGTCACCGAGCGAGGCGCACGCGGTGCCGACCCCGCCCCTGGCCGCGCGCCGGCCCGTCTTCTGCAGGTCGCGGCCGACGAGGGCGACGACGTCGAAGCCGGCCTGCTGAAGCGCGGGTACGTGTACCCGGGCGCCGAATCCTGTCCCGACGACGACAGCCCTCACCTGTCTACCTCCTGCTCACGCCACTGTCCGGGCCGCGGTCCGATCCGATCACTGTTCATGGTCACGACAGAGACGCCGGATTGGCATCGACATCGAAATCACTACTAGTCTGGAGGCTAGCAGCGCCCGGCCTCCCGGAACAGCCCGGGCCCGCCGGGGATGACATGGCTCAGTTAGCATTGATAGCCGGGCCGCAGAGCCGCCCGGGCGGGCGAGCAGGCGGAGGCGCCGCATGATCACTATCCCTGAGGACCCGCCGGGCTGGTTTGTCAACGCGATCGCCACGGCCGGCCAGCCGGTCAGCGTCCTCGTCGACGGCGTGCGGGTGCAGGGACGGCGCTGGGGCGAGCTGGGACCCGGCCTCGTGCTCGTGCACGGCGGGGCGGCCCACGGGCGGTGGTGGGACCACCTCGCGCCGCTGCTCGCCGGGGAGTACCGGGTGGTGGCAATCGACCTCACCGGCCACGGTGACAGCGGCCATCGCGATCACTACGACGCGCAGACCTGGGCAGCGGAAAGTCCTTGCCGTCGCCGCGGCGGCAGGGTTGCGGGCGCCGTACTTCGCGATGGCGCACAGCGTTGGCGGGTGGGTGACGCTGCAGGCCGCGGAGCAGGCCGCCGGCGCCGTGGCCGGTGTCGTCCTTATCGATTCCACCCTGCGCCAGCGCAGTGCCGAGCACAACGTGAGGTTCGGTGACCGCGCGCTCGACCCGCCCCGCGCCGCCGACTCGGAGCAGGAGCTGCTGCAACGCTTCCGGGTCGTGCCCGACGATCCGTGGATCCGGCCGTACATTCTCGACCACATCGCGCGCAACTCGGTCCGGCGCGTCGGTGCGAAGTGGAAGTGGAAGCTGGACCGCAAGGTCTTCGCCCGCTCCGACTGGGCCGCCGAGGCTCTGCTCGCGGCGGCTGTGTGCCGGGTCGGCCTGCTGCGCGCCGCGCACGGGATGATCGACGACGACGAGGCCCGCCGCACGTCCGAGCTGCTCGGCGGCAGCGCCCCGATCATCACCATCCCGGAGACCGGGCACCACGCCCACCTCGACGCGCCGCTGGCCGTGCTGACCGGTGCCCGCGCGCTGCTCGCCTCATGGCGGCTGCCAGAACCGCGCGCCGGCCAGGCCTGAGCCTTGCGACTTCGGTACTCGGCGTGGCCCAGGACATTCTCATCCGACGTCAGTTTCTATTCCCAGGGAGTCCTCGTGCGAGCCAGCTCAGACCGTCCGGCCCACACTGAATCGGCCGCGGCCGACATCGAGGCCATCAAGATCTTGAAGGCCCGGTATTTCCGCTTCGTCGACACCAAAGACTGGGCTGCCTTCCTCGAGCTGTTCGCTCCGGGGGCACGCCTCGATTTCCCTGCTGACGCCGGATCGTTCGACAGCGTCGAGGCATTCGTCGAGTACGTCGAACCAGGGCTCGCTGATGTCGTCACCGTCCACCACGGGCACATGCCCGAGGTGGTGCTCACCGGGCCCGGGACGGCCGCGGCTGTATTCGCCATGGAGGACCGGCTGCGCTACCCGGCGGGGCATCGCCTGGTGGCCATCCACGGCTTCGGCCACTACCACGACACCTTCCGTCGCACGCCGGACGGCTGGCGCATCGAGTCGGTCCGGCTGGAGCGCCTCGCGCGAGACGTCGTGCGCCGTGACGCGCCCGAGTGAGGACTGCCAGGCCGAGCAGCCCGATTCGGGGACGAGCCCGGTCAGGCCGGCGGAGCCGGGCGGGCGGTGCGGGTCAGCCAGGCGGCGCGGAACGAGCGCCGGCTGATCTGCCAGCCGTCCGGGCCGCGAGTGAACTCGTCCGTGTAGGTGCCGTACACCGACTCGGCGCTCTCGCCGTCGGCCGCCACGAGGACGGCGTGCAGATAGCACGACCCGGTGGCATGATCGCCGTCGACGACGGCGCGGTGCGAGGAGTTCTGGTGGAGCGTCGGCCCGAGCGGATCGTGGAACTCCGGCGCCCACTTGATGAACTCCTCGCGACCGGTCGTCCGGGCCGGCTGGCCATAGCGAATCTGGGCGTCCGGCGAAAAGCAGGTCTCGAGCAGGCCCCAGTCGCGCGTGTCGATGGCGACGGCGTACGTATTCTGGACCGTCGCGATGCCGATGAGATCGCCTGCGGAGTCTGTCATCGGACCGCTCCTGCGGTGACTAGCTCTGAGACCGGATTGGACAGGTGCGGGAGCAGGATCCACGAGCAGGCGATGCCAGGGCCCCCGGCCGCCACGAGCAGCACGTTCTCCGGTCCCGCCGCCATGACCGGCAGGTCGTGCCGTCCCGTGCCCGGTGCCGCCAAGCGGGGCCACAGCTTCTCCTGCACCTGCCGCTTAGTGAGCCCGGCGTCGATCAGACGGCGCTGGTGCTCGGCACCTACAACGACGACAAGCGAGCGGCCGGTACCGCACCACTCGTCGAAGAACATGCCGCGCTGCCGGGCAATCGCGGCGATGCAGTCGAGGATCACCTCGGGATCGGGGTCGAATTCGATGGCCTGCACGAAGTCCATCACCGAGTGCACGGTGACCACGCTGTCCTCGCGGGCGAACCCGCGCTGCACGTGCAGCGGCTCCCAGTCGCTGGCCTCCTCGTTCTCGCCGAAACAGAACGAGTAGCGCAGCGGCCAGCTGAACGTCGCCCGGTCAATGGCGCCCGGCACCGAGTTCTCTACATTGCGGATCACCAGGCGCACCGCCCGGCCGATGGTGGCGTTGGCCCGGAATCCAGGGCCGAAGCAGGCCTGCCCGCTGCAGACGTCTATCTCGGTGCGCACCGGGCCGTTGACGATCACGGCGTGCGCCGACCCGGCCAGCGTCGCTGTGGTGCTGTGGGCATTCGCCATCCGGTGCAGCTGGGCCCGGACGGCGGCGGCCACGACGGGGAAATAGCCCGGACGGCAGCCAGCCATGACCGCGTTCACCGCGGCCTTCTCGGCGGTGACGACGACGTTGCGCGTCGGAACCTCGCCGAGCACCTGATCCCCGCTGAGCCCGCCAGCGGTGAGCATCGCCGCAACCGCTTCCGGCGTGGGAGGCACGACTGGCAGGCCGTCGGTGAAGCCCCGCTCGAAGTAGTCTTCGATGGCGTCGGGGTAATCGGCGTACTCATAGCGCCCGGCGAGGGTCACGATGCGCCACCCTCCGCACGCGCGCCCGCGCCGGCCGGGCCGCGCACGAGCTGGTCCCGGACCGCCCCGGCGATCATCTCGGCGATGCCGGCCGACTCCTCCTTCGTCCAGTGCGCCGTCGGGTCGTGCGGGTAGCCGAAGCGCACCATCGCCTGGTCGCCGCCGCCCAGGAACTGGTTGAGCGCGTTCACGGCCGGGACTAGTGCCGTGTGCACGAGCAGGACGGCGGGGATGCCGGTCGCCTCGAGCTCCAGGGCGTCCCGCAGGCTGCGGGTCGAGCAACTCCCGCAGCCGCCGAAGCCGGTGACGGCCACGGTCGCGCGGTCGGTGACGCGCAGCCACTGGTCCGGCTCGGGAGGCACGGCAACGCTCGGTTTGACCACCTTTACGATCCCCGCCACACCGTAGCGCTCAGCGAGCACCTCGCCGAGCCGGTCGAACATGACTTCGCAGTCGCCGACGCCGTTGCAGACGAGCCCGAGGATCTGCCCCTCAAGCGAGACGGGGCGGGTCGCCCTCGACCACCGGGTGGCGGTCGCCGCGCGCGTGCTCCGCGGATCGAGAGTGATGATGGCCATGACAGCCTCCTTCGCGTCGGGACCGGCTTCGATCTCACGTTAGGTCGCGACCAGCCGAGCCGTCAATGATATCGACATCGACGTCAATCGCAGCGGCGCGAGCACCACCGCGCCGCGGATCGCCGGCGGCGCTACCTCGCCGGGCGGATCGAGCCGTCCGAGCGGACGAAGCTGCACGCCCGGACCGAGATCCGCCAGCGACCGTCCGCCTTCGTCAGCTCGTCTTCGTACCAGCCGCTGCGAAACATCTTCTTGTCGGCGCTGATCGCGATGAATGTCTGCGCGGCGGTGGCGTGCTGACCGCTCACCCGGATCGTGGGCGCGGCCACCAGGTGCGTGCCCTCCGGGGCAGCCAGGCCGACCATCTCGCGGACGCCCTCCCGGCCCTGGTACTCGCGGCCGTGGACGACGTAGGTGCAGTCGGCCGAGAACAGCTCGAGCCACTCCTCGAGCTGCCTGGTGTCCATCAGGTACGTGTAGCGCGCGAAGACGTCCTGGATTTCGAGGACGTCGGCGATCTCGGTGGGCCCCAGGTCACGGTACTCGCTCATTTGCCTGCCTTACTGCGCTCGTCCGCCGGCCGGATATGGCCGGTCGGGGTTCGGATTTCGAAGTCGCGCCCTAGAACTCGTACCGGCTCCAGCGGCGCTGCCGGGTGACGATCTCGCTGCGGCCGATCGCCGAGCACGATCAGCGGGATGCCCTTGGACTCGCCGAGGTAATGGATGTGAGCCTGTTTGCGCCGCCCTGGCCGAGAGCGAACGCCCGGCGGCGTTCGAGTTCGCGCCGCGCTTCTTCCTTCGTCGTCACAGGGCGGCCGCGCGGACGAGGGGCGGGTGCCTGATCTCAGACCGTGAGGATCGACGCGGCCGCAACGCCCGGTGCGCCGTAAAGCTGCGCCAGTGCGACGCGCGGCCGGCCCGGTACCTGCCGGTCCCCCGCGCGGCCCCGCATCTGGTTAACCAGTTCGTAGACCTGCCGGATGCCGGACGCGCCGATCGGCTCGCCATTGGCGATCAGGCCGCCGTCGGTGTTGACCGGAATCGAGCCGCCGATCTTGGTTTCGCCCGCTTCCAGCATCTTGTTCTGCTCGCCGTCCCTGCACAGTCCGGCCTCGGCCATGTGGATGATCTCCGAGCCGGCGTCGGTGTCCTGCAGCTGGGCGATCTGGACCTCGTTCGGGCCGACCCCCGCTTCCTCGTAGGCCGCACTGACGGCGTAGACCGTCGGCGCCGGCACGTGCTCGACACCCGCTCCGGGAGTGTGCACCTCGTAGGAGCCGAACCGCCGGGTCCGGGTGACCGCACTGCGCAGGAAGACCGGCTGGTCGGTGAACCGGCGGGCGATCGAGGCGTCGCAGACGATCGCGGCGGCCGCGCCCTCGTCCGGGCTGCAGAACATGTACTGCGTCAGCGGGTAGTTCAGCATTCTCGAGTCCAGGATCTGCTGCTCGGTCAGGGCCGTGCGGCGGTGCGCGTTCGGGTTCAGCACCCCGTTCGCGTAGTTCTTCGCGGCGACCCGCGCGAGCGTCTCGTGTGAAATGTCGTAATCATGCATGTATCGGTTGATCTTCATGCCGAAGAACTTGGTCGTGAGGAACAGCCCCATCTCGCCGTACCACTCGGGACAGGCATAGGCAGTCGGGTCGGCGGTGAACGACCCGGGGTCGTGCTTGTCCATGCCCACGACCAGGCCGATCTGGTACTCCCCCAGCCCGATGATCCGCTTGGCCAGGGCAAGCGCACTGCCTGCCGTAGCGCAGCCGTTGTAGACGTTGGTGAACGGGATGCCCGTCAGCCCGAGCTCCGCGACCACGGCGTCAGGCTGGTCGACCTCCGCGCTGCCGCCGACCGCGAACTTCATGTCAGTCCAGGCCAGCCCGGCATCGGCGAGCGCCAGGCGCGCTGCCTGGGCCCCCATGGTCAGCGCCGACTTGCCCGGGAACCGGCCGAACGGGTGAATGCCGACGCCGATGATCGCTACCTCGTGCACGAGCCTTCTCCGTCTCAGCCGCCCGCCCGCCTGCCGGTCTCAGTGTAAGTCTTCGCCGACGTCAATATCAATAGTGCGATAACCTACGGTGTCGCGGCCCCGCCGCGGCATTGGCAGGCATCTCTTCCGATTGGCGGGTGAGTCGGCATGACCAGCACTGAGGAACGGCTCGGGGCGCTCGAAGCGCGGGTGCGGCACCTTGAGGACATCATCGCCATCCAGCGCCTGGTGGCTCTGTACGGACCGTCCGTCGACAGCAACTCGATCCCGCTGGCGGGCAGGATCTGGGCCCCGGACGGCGTGTACACCGTGCACCCGGGCAGCGACGGGCCCGACTCCACCGACGTCCTCGACGGCCGCGACCAGATCGAGGGGATGCTGTACGGGCCCGGCCACCAGGCCCAGGTCACGAACGGGTGCGCCCACGTGATGTCGGCGCCGCTGATTACCGTCGACGGCGACAAGGCGATCGCGATCTGCTACCTCACCCTGGTCAATCACCGCCCGGACGGCTTCGTCGTCGCGCGCCAGTCGGCCAACCGCTGGGAGCTCGAGCGCGATGCCGAGGGCTGGCAGGTCAAGCACCGCGCGACCTCGCTGCTGGACGGGCGCACGAGCACGGTCGGCCTGCTGAACGACGCGGTGGCCGAGGTCGAGGCCACGGGCGCGCTGTTCGGCACCGGGCGCGTCGGGCCTTCCTGACCGGCTCGCCCTGTCCCGCCGACACGGCTATGCTGCGTCGGCGGGCGCGAACGCGTAGGTGACGATCTCGTCCCCGGACTCGTCGGCGTGGAAGGGAATGATCACGAGCCGCATCGGCATCCCGATCCGGAGGCTGTCCGCCGTGACGCCGGTCAGCAGGCTCTCGACGCGGACCTCGCCGTCGAGGTCGATGACGCCGACGTACCACGGCCCGTCACCCGCGATGAGCTCGCCGATGAACGGCGCCTTAGGAACGAAGCCCTGGGAGGTCCACGACCACAGCGTGCCGGTGCCCGGAAGGGCGCGGGGCTCGATGTCGGCCGAGCCGCACCGGCCGCATCCCGCCCGCCGGGGGAAGGTGACCGTGCCGCAGTTGGAGCAGCTGTTCCCGATCAGCGCAGGCACGTCGGCCGGCCACGTGAACAGGTCGTCGGCGATGGGGCGTGCAGCCATAGTGTTATCTCTCCGATCCCGCGGTCACCTGGCAAACTCTATACTGACGTCAATGTCAAGGTAAAGACGGACCGCCCGGCCGGGGGCGCCGGGCGGCCAGCGCAGCCCCGGCAGCTCACCGGTCCGCGACCCGCGCGGCGACGCGCTGGCGATGCCAGCGACCATCCCCGAACAGGTACTGGTTGAGCAGCACCCGCTTGAAGTACAGGTGCAGGTCGTGCTCCCAGGTGTACCCGATGCCGCCGTGAAGCTGGAGGGCGGTGCCCGCGGTCGCCGCAGCCCGCTCGCAGCAGTACTCCTTCGCCATCGAGGCGAGCTCGGACGAGAAGGGAGATTCGCCCGCCTCGCGCACGGCGCCGTCCAGCAGCGCCGAGCTCGTCTCCACGTTGACCAGCATGTCCGCGGCGTGGTGCTTGACCGCCTGGAAGCCGCCGATCGGACGGCCGAACTGCTCACGCTGCTTGATGTAGGCGACGGTGAGATCGAGCAGCCGCCGGGCCGCGCCCACCGAGTCGGCGGCGAGCGCCACCGCGGCCCGGTTCGCCAGCGCCGTGGTCAGCTGGCGGGCGGCATCACCACCGGCCAGCACGTCCGCCTCGGTCACCCGTACCCCGGAGAACGAGAACAGTGTCGGCGCATCGGGTGCCGTCGACGAGCTCGACCGGATCGCTGGCCAGCCCCCCGGCCCCGGCCGGGACGACGGCGACGACCGCCGGATCCGGCCCGCTCGCGCCGCCCGGGCCGGCGGTGCTGACGACCACCAGGTCCGCGACCCGCGCGTCAAGTACGTAACCGGCCGTGCCGTGCAGCGCCCAGCCGTCCGCACGGGGCTCGGCCCGGATCCCGGCCGCGGGATCGGCGGCCGGACCGCGCCTGCCGGAGGCGAATCCGCCCAGCACGGCCGTGCCGGCGCTGCTGCCGTCCGCGAGACCGGGCAGCCATCGCGACCGTTGCTCCTCCGAGCCGCCCAGCAGGATGGCCCCGGCACACAGCACGGCGCTGGCCGTCAGCCGCGAGGGCGCCGCGCGCGCGCCGAGCGTCTCCACGACCAGGGCGAGCTCGGCGAATCCGGCCCCGCTGCCGCCGAAGCGCTCGGGGATCTCGATTCCGAACAGGCCGGCCCGCGCGAGCTCAGCGTCCAGCCTCTTGTCGGGGGTGCCGTGCTCGGCTAGCACAGCCCGCACGGCGGCCGAGCTCGCGTACTCGTCGGCCAGGGCCCGCGCAAGGTCAGACAGTGCCCGGCGCTCGCTGTCGTCGAGGCTCACGACGACCGCTCGCGGGGCAGGCCGAGCGCGCGCTCGCCGATGATGTTGCGCTGGATCTCGCTGGTGCCGCCCGGGATCGTCCACTCCCACGAACCGATGAAGTCGCGCAACCACAGGCCGGACTCCCAGCCCGAGCTGAGCGGGCGGACGGTTGCCTCCTGCCCGGGCAGGCCGCTGAGCTCGACGCCGAAGGCGGTCAGCCGCTGCAGCAGCTCGCTGTAGAACAACTTCACCACCGAGGCCGACACGCCGTAGTCGCGCTCGGCTGAGGGGGCGAGGGCCCGGCGGGTGAGCAGCCGGAGCGCTTGCACTTCGGTCGCCAGCCGGGCGAGGCGATTCTCGACCAGCTCACTGCCGGGGTTGCTGTCGCGGGCCAGCCGCACCAGCCAGCGCAAGCCGAGGGCCAGGCGCTCGGCCAGCTCGATCATCGTGGCGCCGCGCTCGGTGTTAAGGGTGCGCTGCGCGACCGGCCAGCCGTCGTTCTCGGCCCCGATGAGGTTGCCGACCGGGATCTCGACGTCGGTCAGGAAGATCTCGCAGAAATGTGCCTCGCCGGTGATCTGCCGGATCGGCCGCACGGTGATCCCCGCCGAGCGCATGTCCATGAGCAGGTACGAGATCCCCTTGTGCTTCGGGGCCGCCGGGTCGGTCCGCGCGAGCAGCAGGCACCACGACGCGTCCTGCGCGCCGCTGGCCCAGATCTTCTGGCCGTTGACGACATACACGTCGCCGCGGCGCTCGGCCCGGGTGCGCAGCGCGGCGAGGTCGGAGCCCGCACCGGGTTCGGAAAAGCCCTGACACCAGACCTCGCCGGCCCGGATCGTAGCGAGGTGCCGCTCGCGCTGGGCTTCGGTACCCGCTCCGAACAGCGTCGCCGCGGCGTGGTGCAGCGAGACGAAAAACAGGACCAGCCGGGGTGCGTCGGCGCGGGCGAGCTCCTCGTAGATCACGGCCTGCTCGGCCAGGCTGTAGCCGCCGCCCCATTCGAGCGGCCAGTGCGGCACCGCGTACCCGCCTTGGTCTAGCTCGGCCAGCCACCAGTGCTGGAAGCGAACGTGCTCCTCGTGGCTCGCGCCGGCCTGCTCCCGCCGCCAGCCCGCCGGGACGTGCCCGGCGCACCACGTCCGCACCTCATCGCGCAGCTCATCGAGCGACTGCTGGCCCGCCCGGCTGCCACGGCGGCCGGTCACGGCTCGACCACGTCCTGTACCCACCGGGCCGGGCGCCGCTCGGCGAAGGCCCGCGGGCCTTCTTTGGAGTCGGGGTGCTTCCAGTGCCGCTGCACCGCGTTCCACCCGTCCTGCATGGCCTCATGGAGCAGCCGGCGTTCCTGGCTGCGCAGCACCGCGCGGCTGGCGGCGATCGCGGCCCGCGAACCTGACGCGATCAGCTCGCCGAGCTCGAAGGCACGCGGCAGCAGCTCGTCGGGCGCGAGCACCTCGGTCACCAGCCCGATCGCCAGCGCCTGCGCAGCGGTGAGCCGCTCGTTGCGTCCGAGGACCGCCAGGCGCATCAGGTGGGGCATGGCGACCCGCAGCGAGAGCGCTACCGGCTCGATGCCCGTCACCTGCCCGACCGAGACGTGCGGGTCGAGGAACGAGGCGTTCTCGCTGGCGATGACGATGTCGCCGTCGGCGACGAAGTGCAAGCCACCCCCGGCGCAGACGCCATTCACCGCGACAATGACCGGCACCTCCAGGAGCGGGCCGGGCAGGAACGAGAGCTCGTCGTCGACACCCGGTCCGCGCGGTCGCCGCTCGCTATTGAGATGGCTCACGTCGGCTCCGGCACAGAATCCGCGCCCCGAGCCGGTGACCACCACGGCACGCACCGTCGGGTCGGCCCCGGTCCGGGCCCAGACGTCCTCCAGGGCGTCGAACATGGGCCAGTCGAGGGCGTTGAGGCGCTCGGGCTTGTGCAGCTCGACGAGCAGGGTGGAGCCCTCACGTCGGGTGTTGACAAGCGCCGTGCTCATCGCCTTGCACTCCTACGGCCCGGCTGGCGCCGGTCCTCTGGGACAGACCAGGAATTCATATCATCTCGGTCGTCTAGGTAATTCAGCTGGGTGACACGGCTGCTCACCAGCTGACCCGTTCGCCCGGTCACGGGTCCGGGCGCATCGCCCAGATCGACGTCCATGCGGGCCTAGTGCCCGCTCGCTGGCAGCGTCAGGTCCACCTCGTCCGGCTGGTAAGCGCCGTCGAGCTGGCCGGAGATGATCATCTTTATGACCTCCGCCGGCGCCAGGCACTCGGCGCAGGCATTCTCCGTGGCGCCGAGGGACACCTGGACGCGCTCGGCCGAGGCCGAGGTGACGTCCATCGTGTACCCGTCGACGAGCATGCTGCTGCGTATTCCTTCGAGCGCGTTCGACACAGCTGCCGCATCCCCGCGAACCGTCATCGAGAACCTCCGCACTATCGATATCGGCATCTACCTGATTTCCGTCGCGGGCCAGCCGGCCATCGGGTCGTAGCTGGCCAGGAGCGGGGCGAGCTCGGTGCACACCACGCGCACGAACTCGGCCACGACGTGCTCCGGCATGCCGGACAACGACGCCCAGAAGTAGACGGTCTCGACCGGCGCGGCGGCCGTGTGCCCGCGCACCCAGTCGGCCATCTCGGCCGGGGTCCCGTACGCGAAGTACGACAGAGCGCCCTTCGGCTCGCTCGCCCGCAAGCGATCCGGGTCGATCGGCCGCGGCACCGGGCGGTCGGTGCCCTGCACCATCATCCGCCGGTACGAGTCGACCTGATTCGAGAGGTGCCCGGACACTATCGGCCAGTCGCCGTCGGGGTCGTTCGTCACCCAGCCCTGCACCACTCCGGCCATCCGCCCGGCAGCCGGGTCGTGTCCCGCGGCGACCAGGGCGTCGCGGTAGATCGGCCACAGCTCCGGGGTCAGGCTGAGCAGCAGCTCGCCGAGCGAGCCGGCCCGCGCCGCGCCCTGCGGTCCCTGATAGCCCATCCAGATCGGCAGCCGCTCCTGCACCGGAGCCGGGGTCACGCCGCCGTCCGACCACAGCCGGCGCAGGCTTCGGGCACACTCGTCGGTGGCCCCGTAGCGCCGCCTCATGTCCGCACCGAACAGGCGGAACTCCTCCGGCCGGTAGCCGGCGCCGATGCCCAGGTCGAGCCGGCCGCCGCTGATGATGTCGACGACCGCCGCCTGCTCGGCGATCTCCACCTGGTTGTGCAGCGGCGCGATGAGCACGGCCGTGCCCAGCCGGGCGCTGCGCGTGCGGGCGGCCACGGCCGCGGCGAAGGTCAGCGGCTGCGGCAGGTACCCGTCGCCGAAGAGATGGTGCTCGCTGAACCAGAGCGAGTGGCAGCCGAGGCGGTCGGCCTCCTCGCACATCTCGAGCGTGAACCCGTAAAGCCGAGACGAGTCGGCCCGCCACTGCGGCGGGTTGCGGAGGTCGAAGTACAGGCCGACGTGCACGCTGGGAACCCTTCGCGTCGATGATGCCGGTCAGCGCTGCGGTCCGGCCGGGCCAGGCTCATTGCCGGAGCTCATAGTGCGTCCAGTACTCCTGCCAGGTCGGGTAGCTGTCCGGCAGGAGCTTGGTCTGCAGCTGGCCGCTGCCGGAGTCGACGCCGGCGCCGTGGGACGGCCGGCTCAGCACGTCGACCAGGTACCAGCGGCTGAAGCGGCGCCGGTCGAAGCACCACTCGCCGCCGACCCGTACGTAGTCGTCCCGGTACTGCAGCTGGCCAACGTCCCACTTCTGGGTGGCCGGACGTT
Source organism: uncultured Actinomycetota bacterium (assembly GCA_963718765.1). Lineage (GTDB taxonomy): Bacteria > Actinomycetota > Actinomycetes > Streptosporangiales > Streptosporangiaceae > JAJYUU01. Next base: position 82,694 of record CAVQZV010000003.1, on the reverse strand, counting down.
CCAGCTCGTCGTGGCAGTAGACGATCCCGGCGGCGTGGTCGGCATCCTCGAATTCGATGATGTGGGTACCGACGACATGGACGCTCACCCGCATCTGGCTGAGGACCGGGCCGAACCACGCTTTCAGCGCCTCCCGGCCCACCTGGTCGCGGCCGACCCGGACGCTCGGGGCGAACAAGCCCGCGAGCGCATCGAGATCACGGGTGTCGACGGCGAGCGCGTACCGCGCGACGAGCTGCCGGATCTCGGCGATGGATTCCAGCCGGTCGAGCCGCTGCTCGGCACTCTCCGGTTGCCACGACCCCAGCCGACTCGCCATCTGACTCCGCCCTCCGGCCGGGCCGCTCGCGGGCGGCTCTATTCTCAATCCGCATATTGATAGCAATGTTAGCTCAGCTGATCTCGGGCTGAGCCGGGTGTCAGCCACGTTCCTTGAGCATGATCCTCCGTCTCCACTCCGCAGTAGAGCGCATTCTGACTTCGACGTCAATGTCGTCGGCGCCGTATGCTCAGGCTGCATCAGGCCGGCGACGGAAGGAGCCCGCGGTGCGGCTCTCAGGCAGGACGGCGTTCATCACCGGATCGTCGCGGGGCATCGGTGCCGCGACCGCGCGGCGGATCGCCTCCGATGGCGCCGCGGTCGTGCTGCACGCCAGCAAGGACCCGGCCCGGGCCGAGAGAGTGGCCGAGAGCATCCGCGCCGCGGGGGGCACGGCCGCCATCGTGCTCGGCGACCTGACCGAGGGTGCGACCGCGAGCGACGTGGTGCGCGCCGCCTTCGCCGTGCACGGCACGCTCGACATCCTGGTACTCAACGCGGGCGGATCGCTGCCGGGCCTGGCCGTCGAGCACACGCCGCAGAGCATCGACCACATCATCGCGCTCAACCTGCGCGCGCCGATCCTGTCGGCGATCGAGTTCGGCAAGCTGACGAACAGCCCGCACGGCCGGGTCGTGTTCATTTCGTCGGGCGCGGCGGCGCACCCCGCGCACGGCCAGACGATCTACTCGGCGGCGAAGGCGGGCACCGAGGCGTTCATCCGCTCGGCGGCGCAGGAGTTCGGCGAGCGCGGGATCACCATGAACACGGTGTCGCCCGGAACGACGAACACCGAGAGGAACGCGAAGTTGCCGCACAAGGAGCGCATCATCGCTTTCTCGGCCCTGCGGCGCCTCGGCGAGCCAGAGGACATTGCCGACATCATCGCGTTCCTGGTCTCCGATGAAGCCCGCTGGGTGACCGGGCAGACGATCCTGGCCAGCGGAGGCTTCGTCACCACGGCGTCCACCTTGCTGGCGTACACCGGCCGCCTGGACGAGGCGTAGCCGCCCGCGGTCAGGCCGCCGCGAACCGTGCGAGCGGTTCGGCCAGCAGCACCCAGTCATCGAAGAGATTGCCCTGGCCGGCGAGCTGGCGCTGCTTGGTCTGGAACCACGAGTCTCGGCCCCACGGCGGCTCTACGAGCTGCGACGACACGATGGCGTCGTGCACGGCATAGGAGACCTCGGCCGGGTGGTACGGGTCGCCGTCACCGTTACGGAAGATGATCGTCGGTGCCGTCACCCTGGCGACGTCCGAGGCAGGAACGCCCGGCAGCACGTTTTCCGGCCGGGGCACGTAGGCCTCGAGCCAGGTGTTGAGCTGCTTGAGGAACTCGCCTCGGTCCAGGTCGAGGATCTGCTGCCTCAGCCGGGGTTCGGCGTCGATGCGCTCCTTGATGTCCTTCAGCTCCGTGACGGCCTCCATCCCGCTCGCCCACGCGGCGGCGATGTGCGGGAGCAGGTAGTTCATCGCGAGGAACATCGTGCCGAACGTTCCGCCCGACATCATCCAGACCGCGAGCTTGCTGACCATCTCGGGATGGTGGATCGCGGTCAGGATCGAGACGCGCGAGCCGGCCGAGCCTCCGGCCAGGACGACCGGGCCGACCTCCAGCGTCCGCAAGAGCTCGGCCAGGTCGTCGGCACACGACAGCGACTCGGAGACGCCGGTGAACTTGAAATCCGAACGGCCGGTGTTAGGACGGTCCCAGAGCACCACCTGCATGTGCCGGGCGAGCCGCTCGGCGAGCGGGCGCAGCCCCGGAACGTCCAGCCCGAACCGCCCGCCCGGGGTCAGCACGATCGGCTGGCCCGAGCCCATCACCTCGTAGAAGATCGTCCCGCCGTTGATCGGAAGTCCGGGCATCTGGGATCTTCCCGGCTCAGTTCCGCGCCCGGATATCGATCGTGCGCGAGGCGAACACGTACTCGCCGTCCTCGATCACCAGCTCGTCGAGGTAGTAGCCGGAGCGGATCAGGCAGTCGGCGGCCGACACGAAGACGAACGACGACTCGGCGCGGACGGACCCGTCGGGCCGTCGCTCGAAGTGCGGTACGGCCTGGATGTGCACCCCGGGCATCGACTCCACGGCGAACTGGCCCAGCTCGTCACCGGTGACCTCCCGGTCGCCGAAGGCCAGGAAGCCCGAGCGGCCGAACAGGGCTTGCCATTCGGCCCCCTTCTTGTTGTCGACAAAGCGGGCGTAATTGGCCAGCAGTCGGTTCGCCGAGGCCAGTTCCTCCGGGCTCAGATCCACTCTCGCTTCAGTCGCGCTGTTCGTCATCGGTACCTCCGAGTCACGGGGCGGCAGCGGATGCTGACGCCAGCAAGTCAAGCGAACCACGTATCTGACATCGACGTCGAGTATGAAGTTCGCGAACCGGCCGGTCAGCCACGCGCGGCCCGCCCGGCGAGAAACTCCCAGGTTCGCTCGGCGTCGCGGCCGGCTGACGAGACGTTCGCCGCGAAGTCGGTGACCCCGCTCTCGGCGAACTCGTCCAGACGCCGGTCGATCTCGTCCTCACTGCCGATCAGGGCGAGCTCGGCGATGCCGCGGACGCCCTCCCGCGCGAGCACCTTCTGGTAGGTTGGCAGGCCGTCGTTGCCGCCGAACCACTTGTGCACCGTCGCGCGGACCGGGTCGGCGTCGTCGGTGATGCACAGGGGCAGTGAGGCGACGATCCGGAACGGCGCCGAGCGCCGGGGCGCCTGGTCGAGGGCGGAGCGGGTGACTTCCCCGATGGTCTTCGGGCCGGCCGCCCAGGTGATCACGCCGTCCGCCTTCTCGACGGCCAGCTTCGTCATCAGCGGGTTGACCGCGCCAAGCAGCAGCGGCGGCGGCTCGAACCGGATGCCGATCTTCATCTCCTCGTCGGCACCCGAGAAGATGTACTGCAGTCGTTCAACGTAGTCCCGCGTCGCCGCTAGCGGAGAGCTCCACTCGAGGCCGAAGGTGCCGCGCACGATCGCCTCGTGCGAAGGGCCGATGCCGAGCACGAGGCGGTTGCCGGTCGCCTGCTGCACCGATGCCGCTTGCTGGGCCAGGGCGAACGCCGGGCGCAGCGGGAAGGGCACGACCGCGGTGCCCAGCTCGACGTCGGGCACCTCCCGGCCTGCGATCGCCAGCACGGTGAGCGTGTCGTGCCCGTTGAGCATCGGTCCCCAGTAGCCGGACAGGCCGTGCGCGCGTACCTGGCCCACCTCGCCGACGACTGTGCCGATGCTGCCGCGGATCGTCGATCCTGAGTGCAGCCCGATCCGCATCCGTTCACTCCTCGCGCCGCAGTGGCCGGGCTGGAGCGGGCGACGGGCCACGTTCCGTCCCGAAAATTGAATCCGACGTCGAATCTATTTTGCCTGCAGGGCCGGTGTCAAGGCTCCGGCCGACCCGGCTACGCCGGTCAGACGGGCTGGCTGGGCCGGTCAGAACATGGCGAGCGGGTTGACCGGCGAGCCCGTGGCGGCTTGCAGCGGCAGCACCGGGAACACCAGCAGGAAGTGCCAGCGGTCCTCGTCGCGGCAGGCGTCGTGCAGCTCTGCGAGCGCCAGGTTGTCGATCAGCCACAGCCCCATGGCCACGATGGTCAGGACATGCCAGGCCGGGAAGCGCACGTGCCCGGCGGCCCGGGCCTCCCCCGCGACGTCGGTGCCCAGGACGGCGATCTCGCGCCCGGCGAACCAGTCGGCGCACTCGAGGGCGAAGCCGGGAGCGCCCTCAACGGTCGGGTCGAGCGTCCCGGCGGCCTGCGCGCGCGAGTCACGCCCGGTCCGCACGAAGACGATGTCACCCGCGCCCACGGTGACGTGCTCACGCGCCTCGCAGGCCTCGAGGTCGGCTACCGTGATCTCCACGCCGGGCCCGAGGGCAGCCGGGTCGGCCAGGTCCAGCAGCACGCCGCGGCCCACGGTCTCGCATACGGCCGCGGCCACCCCGAGCGAGGCCGCCCCCGACAGCGCGCTGACGTCCGCGGCGGGACGGTCGTTGTACATGCGCTGGTTCCAGAAGACGTGCGAGAGGGCGTCGAGGTGGGTGACGTCGTGCCCGTGGATGTGCAGGCCGATCCACTCCTCGGCGTAGGAGTAGCCCTCCGCGGCGGCTTCAGTTCCGCTGCGCAGCACGTGCCGCAGCAGACGCTGCTCGGCCAGGACCGTCGTCGGATCGGGCAGCAGGCGCGCGCAGCTGACTACCCGGCCACTGGTGACGCTCTTCGCCGCCGCGACGCGCGCCGCCGGGGTGATGTGGTTGAGCGTGCCCAGCTCGTCGTCCGCGCCCCACCGGCCCGCGTTGGAGAGCCGATCGACCGCGGCCGCGACTTCGTCGTGGAGCGTCACCATGTCACCGTCCCGGGCGAGAGATGGGCCGCGGCACCGGGCGGTGCCACGTCCGGTCAGAATGCATACTGATGGGCGCCTCCGTCGACGGCCAGGCAGGCGCCGTGGATCCAGTCGCCGCCCGGCCCGACCAGGAACATCACCGTGGCGGCGACGTCTTGCACGGTGCCGATCCGCCCGGCCGGGATCGGGTGCTTGACGAGCATGCGGCGCATGACCTCCTCGGTCGTGATGTTGCGCGCCTGGGCGCTGGCCTCGGCGTGGCGCTGCGATGATTCCGTGCCGATCACGCCGGGGAGCACGCAGTTGACGGCAACCCCGTGCGGAGCGAGCGCGCGGGCCGCCGCCTGGGTGAAGTTCACCAGGGCCGCCTTCGCCGCAGAATAGGGCGCGAAGATCGGGTCCGGCTCGCGCGCCACCGTCGAGGCGATGCTGACGACGCGTCCCCAGCCGTGCTCGACCATCGCCGGGGCGAGCGCGGTCGTCAGCGTGACCGCGGGGGTCAGGTTCCGGGCGAATCCGGCCGCCCAGTCGTCGGGGGTGAGACTCAGCAGCGGCTTAGCCGCTCCCCCGCCGATGTTGTTCACCAGGATGTCAACGCCGCCGAACCGCTCGCGTGCCTCATTCACGATGCGCTGCTGCTCGTCCGGCAAGGTCAGGTCGGCGACCAGCCCGTGGATCTGGCCGCCGCCGGCGGCGGCCAGCTCCTGCAGCGGCTCGGGGCGGCGAGCTGTCGCCAGCACGCGGGCACCCGCGCGCGCCAGCTCGAGCACGATCTGGCGGCCGATGCCGGCGCTGCCGCCGGTCACCAGCGCCGTCCTTCCCGCTATCACCTCAGCTCGCCTCCTCGCTCGCGACGGCGAGCAGCGCGTCGAGCACGCGCCGCGCAGCGGGCCGGTCGATCTTCAGCATCGCGTTCCGCGGCAGGCTGTCGGCGAAGTGGAACTCGGACGGCACCTTGTAGGCCGCGAGCTGCTCGCGGGCGTAGGCGGTCAGCGCGGCCGCGCTCACCCCCTCGTCGGCCGCGACCAGCGCGACGACCCGCTCGCCGAGGCGTTCGTCGGGCAGGCCGAACACCGCGCTCTCACGCACCCCCGGATGAGTTTGCAGCGTCTTCTCCACCTCGGCCGGCGAGACGTTCGCGCCGCCGCGGACGATCAGGCTGCGCTTGCGGTCGACGACGGTGACGGTACCGTCAGCATCGAGCAAGCCGATGTCGCCGGTGCGCAACGGGCCGCCGTCCGCGCGCGACAGTCCCGCACCCGTCCATTCGCCGATCATCGGGGTGTAGTAGCCGGCCCAGGACCCCTCGGTCGCGGCCGAGAGCCAGATCTCGCCGGCCTCACCGACCGGAAGCGGCCGCCCCTGGCCGTCCACCACCTCGGCCCGCAGGTAAGGCAGGATCCGCCCGCTGCTGCCGGGCGGCGCCGGCCTGTCCCAGTCCTCCACCGCGGCCACGGTCGGCACCTCGGTAAGGCCGTACGTACGGGCGACGTCAACGCCGAACTTCCGCCGGTACGCCGCCTTGAGCTCGTCCGAGCAGCCCGCGCCGCCGGTCGACGGGCGGTCAAGCGACGCGATCAGCTCCGGCGTCACTCGCTCGTCGCGCACCAGGTCCCCGACGATCGCCGGCGGCAGGCTCATGGTCGTGACCCGTTCGCGGGCGATCTGCTCGGCCACCTCGGGTGCCCGGCGCGTGTCGATGAGCACGCAGGTCGTCTGTGTCTGCAGGCTGAACAGCGGGCCTAGCGCCATCACGTTGCCGATCGACAGTGGCAGGCACACGCCCATGCGGGGGCGGGTACCGAGGATCTGCTCGCGCCCCCGGTAATAGCCGGGCAGCAGCAGGTTCCAGTGACTGTGTACCACCGAGCGCGGGTTTCCGGTGGTACCGCTGGTGAACGCGATGATCGCCGGCGTCCCCGGGTCAGGCGGATCGGCCGGAAGCCGGCCCGCACCGTCCTGGGCGAGGGACACCTCGACGCGGTCCGGGTCGACCACGGCGCCGGTCCCGGCAGGCCGCAGCCCCTTGGCGCCTGTTGGCCGGGCTATGATCCCCGCGGCGCTGACGGAGTTGATCAGCTTGTGCCGTTCCGCGAGCGGCGAGCGCGGGTCAAGGCCGATCCAGATCATGCGCGAGCAGACCACGGCCAGGAAACTGACGACCGTGGCCACCTCATTGGGCAGGCAGACTGCGACGCGGTCGCCCGGCCGAAGGCCGGAGCGGTGCAGCGTCTCAGCGGTCGCGGCGACGCGCTGCCACAGCTGCCCGTAACTCAGCCGGGTGGTGGCGTCGACGACCGCTTCCGCGTCGCCGAGCGGCTCGGCGGCCAGCAGGACGTCGAGGATCGACCTCGCCTGCCGCGGTGCCGGCTCACTGTCAGTCACTAGTGGGGACCTTTCCGTCCGCGTCTTAGCTGGCAATCTATATCAAGATATAGAGGATGACCATGGCCCGGCGGCCGCCGGCCAGGCCGTCGTCGCGGCTGCCAGCCGACCGCGATCGCTCACCGCGGCGCCATCCGGATGGCGCCGTCGAGGCGGATCGTCTCGCCGTTGAACCTTCCGGTAGATACGGGACGCTGGGGCCGCGGGCTCGGCAAACAGCGCCTAGAGTCCCATGAACTTGCTGATGGCCGACTTCATGACCTCGCTGGTGCCGCCGTAAATGCGGGTGACCCGGGCGCGTCATCGCCATAGCTACGGAAGTACGGCAGGATCACGTCGAGGTGCGTTCGAAGCGAGCCGACGACGACAGCTCGCGCCGTCTCCTCCTGCAGGACCACGTTGAAGACGTAGTTCTCGCCGCTGCCTCCATGCGTCTCACCGGATCGCCGGATCGCCGGATCATTGGATCGCTGGGGCGCTGGTCAGGCGACGAGCTCGACGATGGTGGCGTTGGCCGTGCCGCCGCCCTCGCACATGGTCTGCAGCCCGTACCGGATGCCGTTGTCGCGCATGTGGTGGACCATCCGCGTCATCAGGCTGGCGCCCGACGCCCCCAGCGGGTGGCCGAGGGCGATGGCCCCGCCGAGCGGGTTAAGCAGGCTCTGGTCGGCCCCGGTCTCGCGCAGCCAGGCCAACGGCACCGGCGCGAAGGCCTCGTTGACCTCGAACACCCCGATCTCGGACAGCTCGAGCCCGGCCCGCTTGAGCACGAGCTCGGTGGCCGGGATCGGGCCGGTGAGCATGAGGATCGGGTCTGCGCCGACGGCGACGCCCGAGTGGTAGCGCGCGATTGGCCGCAGGCCCAGCGCCCGGGCGCGCTGGGGCGTGGTCACGAGGAGCATGGCGCATCCGTCGGAGATCTGCGAGGAGTTGCCCGCGTGGATGACGCCGTTGGGACGGAAGCTCGGCTTCAGGCCGCTTAGCGTCTCGACCGAACTGCCCCGCCGCACGCCCTCGTCGACGGTGAACGGCGTGCCGTTGACGTCGACCGGGACGATCTGGCCGGCGAACGCACCCGCGTCGGTCGCGGCGGCGGCCTTCTGGTGAGACTGCACCGAGTACTCGTCGAGCTCCGTGCGGGACAGGCCCCACCGCTGGGCGATGATCTCCGCGCTCTCGCCCTGGTTGAAGCTGAAATCGTCGTAACGCGAGAGCACGCTTGGCCCGTACGGCTGCCCGGTCTGCCGCGCGGCGCCGAGCGGCACCCGGCTCATCATCTCGACCCCGCCGGCGACCACCAGCTCGGACTGGCCCGACATCACCGCGCGCGCCGCGTCGTCCAGGGCCTGCTGGCTCGACCCGCAGGCCCGGTTCACCGTGACGCCGGGGACGTGCTCAGGCCAGCCGGCCGCCAGCACGGCGAAGCGCGCGACGTTGCTCGACTGGTCGCCCAGCTGCCCGACGCACCCCAGCACGACGTCGTTGACCGTCCCCGGATCGATGCCTGTGCGCTCGACGAGCGCGTTCAGCGTCGTCGCGGCCAGGTCAACCGGGTGCACCGATGACAAGGTGCCGTTGCGCTTGCCGTGCGCCGTCCGCACCGCCTCGACAATGACCGCTTCGTTCACCACAGCCTCCTGAACCCGTCCGTTCTGTACCGGTCAGTCGGTACAATATCGCGATGATTGATTCGGCGCTAGGTGAGCCGCGGGCGTGTGACCTGGCTCGGTTGCTGCCCGGCAGGCACCGGTGACCGATGACCGGTGGCGCCCCCAGATCCTGGCGGCCGTGACCGCGCTGTTCATTGAGAAGGGTTACCACGGGACCGGGATCTCGGACATCTCGGACGCGGTCGGGCTCGGCCGCGGTGCGCTTTATTACCACATCGGCAGCAAGGAGCAACTGCTCTACGACATCTGCAGTTCGCTGCTGCGCGAGGCGACGGCCGCGACGTTGCCGGCCGCGCAGAGCGACGACCCGCCGGACGTGCGGCTGCGCAACCTGGCCCGCGCGCTGCTGCGTCATCACGCCGACAACGGTGACGCGTGGTCGGTAGCGGTGCACGAGGCACGCTTTCTCAATCCCGGCCATCGCGCCGAGATCAACGCGGCGCGCGACGAGTTCGAGCAGACCTGGCGCCGCGTCCTCGACGAGGGAACCGAGGTCGGCCTGTGGCGCAGCGTCGACGCAATCGACGTGCGCGGCGTGCTCGGCATCTTCAACTCAGCGGCGCGATGGATCGATCCGGACGGGCCGCTGACGCCGGAGGAGATCGCCGACCGCTACGTTGCTCTCCTGCTGGACGGGCTGCGCGGCCGGGACAGATCGTCTCCCCGTTGACATAGGGATTCTCGAGCAATGCCAGCGGCATGCGGGCGTGGCGGTCGTGACAGACCATCGACCGCGGCTGCCATCGATATTGGCTCAAGCCTGACCGTCTATTGACCTCGACGTCGGTATCGCTACGCTGAGATCCAGCGGCGCCACCCAGCCATTAGCGGTGGGCGTCGATGAGGCGACGACCTCGACGAGGGGTGGCGCGTGAGTTCTGGCCAGTCGTTCAGGCATCGTTCTTCGTGCAGGAAGCCCGACCACTCACGCACCATCGAGTTTCCTCCAACAAAAAATCTGCCTCGACGACGACCCATCGGTGGCGAGCAAGGTGGGAGGCCTGCTCATCCTCAGCCGGTCACCTATCAGAAAGCGAGATGCACGAACCATGGAGAACTATGACGATCTTGAGCGGCGCTTGCGCAGCCTTGAGGACGAGCGGACCATTCGGCAACTTATTCTGGCTTATGGTCCGGCGGCGGACGCCGGAATGGCCGCGCTGACCGCGTTGAGGTGGCTCGAGGATGGTGTTTACGATTGGGACGCAGCCGCGGAGCCCTATCAGGGACGCGCCGGAATCGATGCCATGATTCGAGCAGACTTGCATCGCACCCTGATGGCGACCGGTGTCGCGCATTTCTCCGGTCCGCCTTTTATCGAGGTCGATGGTGACCGGGCCACCGCCCTGGCGTATTCGATCATCATGCGGCGCGAGACCGGGGAAGAACGCTTTTACATCTGGCGGGTTTGCGCTATCCGCTGGGAGTTCGAGCGCAATGATTCGGTCTGGGCGGCTCGTCGCCGCACAAACCGGCTGCTCGACGAAACCGGCGCCGGCAGTGAACTGTTCGCGGCGGCGCTCGGTGACCTGTTCGGCGAGCTGGCAAAGTGACCCCCGTACGCGGCGCGGAAGGGTCGTGACGATGCGATTGTCTGTGGAAACTCCGGTCGTCACCATGCAGCCGGGCCATCCCGAATGGGAAGCGACCGGAACGATTGACGATGTTGCTCGTATCGCCGAGGTCGCCGATCGGCTGGGCTATGACCACCTAACGTGCTGCGAGCACATAGCGGTGCCTGGCTACCAAGCCGGGCGTCGCGGGGTCCGCTACTGGGATCCCCTGTCTACCTTGGGTTACCTCGCGGCTCGCACTCGCTCGATCAGGCTGGCGACGAACGTTCTCGTTCTCGGCTACCACCACCCGTTGGAACTGGCGAAGCAGTACGGAACGCTCGATGTCGTCAGTAACGGACGGGTGATTCTCGGCGTGGGTGTAGGGACGTTGAAGGAGGAGTTCGACCTTCTCGAGGCGCCGTTCGAGGACCGCGGCGCCCGCGGCAACGACGCAATCCGCGCGCTTCGCGCAGCATTGTCAAAGAGGGAGCCCACGTACCGGGGCGAGTACTACTCCTTCGGTGATTTGGTCGTGGAGCCTTGCGCGGTGCAGGAGAAGCTGCCGATTTGGGTCGGCGGCCGGACACTGCGCTCGTTGCGGCGGGCGGTAGACCTTGCTGATGGCTGGTGCCCGTTCGGCATCACGGTGGAGCAGGCGCAGGAGTGGCTCGGGCGAGTTAACATCCCAGCTGGCTTCGAGGTGGTGCTCCGGCCCGACGATCTATTCGACCCGATCGCGAAGCCGCAGGCCACCGCAGACGCGCTCGGCCGGCTGGCCGCGGTCGGAACGACGATCGCGGTTGCTCAGGTCGCCCACCAGTCACTCGAGCACTACCTCGAGCAACTCGACGCCCTGACAGCAATCAACGCCCGAACTTGACCAGGATGTCGACGGGCGCGTAGCGCCGCGTTCGAGCATCGTCCGCTTGAGCACTGCTCGACGAGTGCTGAGCAGCGCTCAGATAGTGGTCAGTCGGTGAGACCGTCCAACCCGTCGGACAAGACCGCTCCGTCGTCGACCTGAATCACGGTGCCGGTAATCAGCCGGGAAGCCTTCTGGGACGCGAGCAAGAGCACGAGGCCGGTGAGGTCGAAGGGATCACCGACGCGCTGCCGGGGCAGGCGTTCGATGAATCGCTGTCCGACGGGAGTGTCTTCGAAGCCGACATTCATCTCGGTCGCGATGTAGCCGGGGCAGATGACGTTCACGTTGATGCCATACGGAGCCCATTCGAGGGCCATGACCTTGCTGGCATGAATGAGCGCGGCCTTGGCCGAGGAATACACTGCTTGGCGACGTATCGGCCGCAGCGCGGTCATCGAGCTCACGTTGATAATACTGCCAGCCCTGCCGTTTTTGATCATCTGCCGTGCGACGGCCTGTGCGACGAAGAAGCTTCCTCGGACGTTGGTTCCGTAGATCCAGTCGAAGTATTCTGGCTCGGCATCGAGAACGGGTGCCTGCCTGGTCACGGCCGCGTTGTTAACCAAGATGTCGATCGGACCGAGCTTCTCTCCGATGGAATCCACGGCTGATCTCACCGCGGCAACGTCGGACACATCCAGCGGCACGCTCAGTGCCCGGCCGCCTTTGCCTTCGATCTCCTGGGCGAGCGCTTCGAGGCGGCCGGTCCTCCGGGCACAGAGCGCGACCACGGCACCATGTTCGGCCAGTGCGATCGCATCGGCCCGGCCCATCCCGCTCGAACAGCCGGTGACCATGGCGACCTTGCCCTCGACGTCGATCACGTCGGTCATGTTGCTCGTCCTTCCGATCTCCCGTTGCGCGACATGCGATGACAGCAGCCTGAAACCACGGATCTTCACCGGGCCAAGCTCGGCCGACCACTAAGTATTACAATTATCGATATCGACGTCAAGGTCGATAAGTTGATAGACTACCGACCGCACGCGGCTAGACCTCGCGTCGGTTCGATAGCCGCCCCTGCGTGACCTTGGAACGGTTCGTCGTCGAGGGTGGACTGGATGACTACAGAGCGCCCCGTCGCCAGCGATGAGTCACCACGACGGGGCGTGGCGCTGCTAGTTGCGTGCGCGCTGTTCATGGAAGTGTTCGACGGCACCGTTCTGACGACCGCGGCCGCACACGTCGCTCATTCGTTTGGAGTCGGCGCCGGCCTGGTTGCGCTGCCGATCACGGTATACCTGACGACGGTAGCCGCGCTGATACCGGTCAGCGGATGGTTCGTCGACCGATTCGGGTCGCGACATGTGTTCGCGGTAGCGGTAGGAATCTTCACCGTGTCCTCCATCGGGTGCGCTCTCGCTCCGACGCTGTTGGCGCTCACTTTGGCTCGGGTGCTCCAGGGTGTCGGCGGAGCGCTCATGGTCCCGGTCGGGCGCCTGGCCGCTCTGCGCGGCACCCGCCCCGAGCACATCATGCGGGTCATCGCCTACCTCACGTGGCCGGCGCTAGCCGCGCCGTTGCTTGCTCCGATCATCGGCGGCTTCATCGCGACCTACACATCGTGGCGCTGGATATTTGTGATCAACGTCCCGCTGGGTGCGATTGCGCTCTTGTTCATCCGGTGGCTGCCCATCGGCAGGCCGGAGCATCGCAAGTTCGACGGTATCGGATTTGTGCTCGCGGCAACGGCGGTCATGACACTGACGGTATCTGCGGCGCTGTTCTCGGATCCGGACCTATCCGTTGTCGTCGCCGGGGTTTTGCTCGTCTGCACCGTCATTTTCGGCTTCGCAAGCAGATGGCACCTGCAGCACGCTGAGGTACCGCTTTTCAGGCTGGCGGCTATGCGCGTGCCGACCTTTCGGGCCTCGACGCTCGGCGGATCCTTTTTTCGGATGGCCGTGAATGCGGTTGTGTTCCTCGTACCCCTGCTCCTGCAGTACCGATTCGGCTGGACTGCCGCACAAGCCGGGCTGTACCTCTCTGCGCTGTTCCTGGGCAATATGGTCATCAAGCCTTTCACCCGCTGGTTTTTCATTCGGGCGGGATTTCGACGGGTGCTGATCGTCGTCATCGCCGGTTCGGCGGTGACGATGGCCGGAGCCGGCTCCCTGGTGCCCGGCGTCGCTCCGGTGTTGATCCTCGTCGTGTTGTTCGTGAGCGGTGCGCTTCGGTCCGTCGGCTTCACCGCGTACAACACCATCGCCTTCGCCGATGTCGCACAGGACCAGCTCACCGACGCCAACACCCTCTTCTCGGTCGTCCAGCAGTTGGGCGTCGGGCTCGGCGTGGCCATAGCAGCGGTGGCGCTCCGAATCGGAACCGCAGTCGGGACGAGCAGCGCCTATCCCGTGGCGTTTGGGCTAGTGGCGTCCCTGCTGATCATTTCATTCTGGGAGGCGGTCCGGCTCTCACCGAGCGTCGGTAAGAACCTCACCGCCAGCACGCCAGCTCATCCGCGGGCGCGGCACCACCGTCCCCTGGTTCACCGATTGCGGCTACGGGGCGCAAAGTGACGGATCGCGCGATGGGCTTGATCCGCCGGGGAACCTACAGGCCAGCAAACCGGAATTGCAGCATTTCGTGATCCCGCAATCTCGCGTCGGTCCAGCAGCGTGCTCGGTCATTGGCCTTCGACGAGTAAGGAGCAGCAGCAGCCGTAGGCTCCGCGACCCGGCGCGGGAGCCGCCGACGCAGGACGGATTACTATACAATGGTTGGAATGATACTGCTGTTGGCCGGTCGGCCGGGCTCCGGCACCAGGGAGGTCGGCGGCGCGTGAGCGAGGGCCGAAAAGCAGATCTCGAGCAGCTGGGATCCCGGCTGCGCAAGTCTCCCCGGGTGGGCGCCGAGGTCGCAGCGATCCTGCGCGAGAGCATCCTCGACGGATCGCTGGCAAACGGGCAGCTACTGCCGAAAGAGGACGACCTCGTCGCGAGCTTCCGGGTGAGCCGGCAGTCGGTCCGCGAGGCGATGCGGATCCTCGAGACCGAGGGCCTGGTGACCGTGCAGCGCGGCAACGTCGGCGGCGCGCGCGTGCACGCGCCCAATGCCGGCGGCGCGGCCTACATGCTGAGCATGGTGCTGCAGAACCAGGGCACGACCTTCGGCGATCTGGCCGTCACCCTCAGGCACCTCGAGCCCATCTGCGCCGAGCTGTGCGCCCTGCGCCCCGACCGGGCGAGCGCGATCGTGCCGCAGCTGCGCGTGCACAACGAGTCGCTGCGCGACGTCGTGGCCCAGGAAGAGGAGTTCACCAGGGTCGCCCGCTCCTATCACCAGACAGTCGTCGCGCTGTCCGGCAACCACACGATCGAGCTGATCATCGGCACGCTTGAGCTGCTGTGGTCGGCGCAGGCTCAGACATGGGCGCAACGGGCGACCACACAGCGGGAGTACCCGCCGCGTGTCCAGAGGTCACAGGTGGTGCGTGCGCACGAGCGAATCACCGACCACATCGAGTCGGGCGACGGCGACAAGGCCAGGATGGCTTTCCAGCGCCACATCGAAGCGACGCAGGAGCACATGCTGACCTGGGCCGCTTCGATGACGATCTCGAGCCTGCCACTGCGCCTCGATCTCCGTCCGGCTTGAGCCGGCCTCGTCTCAGAGCGGCAGCAGCTCTGGCAGCCGCCGCGTGCGCAGGATCTCCGCGCCGAGCTCGTAGGTGAGCACGCGCGACGAGCCGAGCAGTTCGTCGAGCAGCAGCGCGCGCCGAAGATAGTGGTGGAACGGGTGCTCGTAGGTGAATCCCATCCCGGCCAGCACCTGCTGGGCGTGCCGCATCGTCACGCGCGCGTTGCGGCCGGCGACCGCCTTGGCCATCGATGCGCTGACCGGCGAGCAGTCGTCCCAGGCGCCGTCGGCTGCGGCCCGGGCTCCCGTCACGGCAACGTGGGTCTCGGCCAGGCGGTGCCGGACCGCCTGGAAGCCCGCGATCGGCCGGCCGAACTGCACCCGGCTCAGGGCGTGCTGGCGAGCTAGCTGGAGCATGGTCGCCGACAGTCCCACCAGTTCGTGCGCGACGGCTCGGCGGCCCGCGGCCAGTCCGCTGATCCAGTCCGCCGGCGTCGCCGCCGCCAGGTCGACCGGCACGCCGGACGCGTCCGTGCCGAGCTCGATCAACTCGCGGTCAGGGTCGATGCCGTGCAGCCGGCGCAGCCCGACGGCCGAAGCCGGCACGCGCACGGCGACGTCGGACCCGTCGTGAGCGCAGACCACCACGACCTGCTCGTCCGCGGCGGGTTGCCGCAGGGTGACGGCGCGCAGGCTGATCCGCCCGTCGCCGCTGAGCGTGCCGGGCGGGCCGGAGTGTCCCGGCCGCGGCAGGGCCAGCACCTCACCGGTACCGGCAACGCAGCCGGCCGCGGCGCCGACCACGACGGCCAGTGCCCCGCTGGCGTGGGCGACCCGGCCCTGGTTCTCGAACAGCACCTCGACCGCTGCGCGCGGGTCGTCGGCGTGCGCCTCGGCCCAGCCGAGCTCGTCGAGCGCCGCGTCGAGCATGCGCCCGGTGTGCTCGCTGGTGGCCCTGCTCAGCGCCTCGGCGAACAGGCTCCGCTCGGCGGTGTCCATCATCGGTCTTTCCCCAGGCCGAGCACGCGCTGAGCCAGGATGTTGCGCTGGATCTCCATGCTTCCGCCGTAGATCGAGCAGGCGCGCGAGTAGATGAACTCCGACCGCCATCGTTCGGCCTCGCGGTCGTCGCCGAGCACGACGCCGTCGGCCATGCCGTCGAGCACCAGGTCGAACACGGCCTGCTCGGCCTCGACCAGCAGCAGCTTGTCGACCGACGTTTCCGGCCCCAGGACATCGCCGGCGGCGGCGCGGTACTGGGTGGCCCGCGATCGCGCACGCAGCGTGAACAGCTGCTGCGCGACCTGGCCGAGCGCGGCCGGGGCCACCATGTCGCCGGGAACTGTCTCGACGAAATGCACCAGTTCGCGGCGCACGTAGGCACCTCGGTGCCACAGGGATGTGCTGCGCTCGAGCGGCAGCAGCGACATCGCGAGCTCCCAGCCCTGGCCTTCCCGGCCGATCATGCGCTCGCCGGGGATCTCGACGTCCTCGTAGAAGACCTCGCAGAACTCCTCGATGCCGTCCATGGTGCGCAACGGCCGGATGGTGATGCCGGGCCAGTCCATGTCGATGAAGAAGGCCGAGATGCCCTCGTGCCGCGAGTCAGGACCGCCGGTGCGGGCGAGCAGCACGCCGTGCTCGGCGAACTGGGCGTAGCTCGTCCACACCTTCTGCCCGGTCACGACCCAGTTGTCACCCGAGCGGCTCGCCCGGCACTGCAGGCTGGCGAGGTTGCTGCCGGTCTCGGGCTCGGAGAAACCCTGGCACCACAGCACATCGCCGCGCAGCAACGGCGGCACAAAGCGGCTGATCAGCTCGTCGCCCGCGAAGTTGATGACGGTCGGTGCCAGGAACTCGGCCATCGAGTAGGCGTTCGGCGCGACCAGGCGGCGCGTCATCAGCGCCTCCCCGAGATAGGCCCGCAGGACCACCGAGCCGCCCAGGCCGCCGGCGATCTCGGGCCAGCCCCAGCGCCCCCAGCCGGACTCCCAGAGCGCCTTCTTGACCCGACTGAGCTGGTGCACCTCGTCGTCGAGCGGCGCCTGGCCCGGCTCGCCGGGAGCCAGCTCGCCGGCGTTGGCGTCGAGCCAGGCGTCCAGGCCGGACCGGTACCCGTTCAGTTCCATGTCAGCTCCGCTGCGGTCCGGTGGTTCAGGGGTCCGGGTTCAGGCCGGCGTCTTCGGCACGTGCTTGCCCGAGTTGAACTCACCGCTGCGGCGCAGGAACGTGAGCGAGCGGCTGCGCACCCGCCAGCCCTCCGGCGTGCGGCGGTAGGTGTCGGACCAGTAGCCGAGCCGGGCCGCGTGCGTGGCCTGGTCGACCCAGTAGACGATCTGCTCCCCGGTCGCCTCGTCGCCGTCGATCTCGACCAGTGGCGGTGCGGCGACGACCAGGCCGTGCGGCGCGCCGTCCAGGTAGTCCGGCAGCTCCTCGAGCGTGCGGGTCTCGCCGAAGGCGTGATACGTGCCGTCGGGCGTGAAGACGGACGCCGCGCCGGCATAGTCGCCCTTGGACATGCTCAGGGCGTACCGCGCGAGCACCTGGGTGATGTCGATGACGTCGTTGTGGTACGACGACTCGGTCATGATGGCTCCTTACCGGCTGAGGTGGGGACGAGGGTCACGAGCATGAGATGGGAACGTGGTGGCGTTCGGGTCGCGGCGCAACCGCGGGGCGAGAGCGGTCGGCCGCTCGGTCCTGTCCTCGGCGACGAGGCGCCGCGCCACCTTGCCGGTGGCCGTGCGGGGCATCGGCTGGGTCCAGAAGACGATCTGCTCGGGCAGCTTCCAGGCGGCGAGGCCGGCGGCGCGCAGGCCGCCGATGAGCCGGCCGAAGCTCGTCTGCGGGTCGTCGCCCGCGGCGCCACCTGCCGGGCCGTCGCTCTCGAAGCGAACCGCGAGCACGAGCCGCTCACCGGTCTGCTCGTCGGGTACGCCATAGGCGGCGACCTCGGCGACACCGGGCAGCCGTCCAGCATGGTCGTCGACTTCCATCAGCGAGATCTTCAGGCCCTTCCGGGCGACCATCTCCTTGATCCGGCCGGTGATCGTGAGGCGTCCGCCGGCGTACCGGGCGAGGTCGCCCGTGCGGTACCAGCCGCCGGACGCGAAGGCATCCGCGTTGTGCTCAGCGTCGAGGTAGCCGAGAAAGCGCATCGGCCCGCGTACCAGCAGCTCGCCCGGCCCGTCGCCGTCGACGCGCAGCTCCGTGCCGGGAGCGGCGCCGCCCTCGTCGCGCAGTCGCGCCTCGCCCTCATCTGAGAGGGCCGTGGCCGCCGCGCTCGGCACCTCCGACGAGCCGTACATGCGGACGGGGCGGATCGCGTACCGGCCCAGCGCCAGCTGCAGCAGCGGCCGCGGGATCATCGCCCCGCCGAGGGCGATCGCCCGCACTGAAAGCCCGGCCCGGTCCTCGGCCACGGCCTGCCTGATCAGCTCCTCGACTACGATCGGCGGGCTCCCGATCAGCGACGCGCCGTGCGCGCAGAGCCGGTCCAGCGACGCGGCCGGCGCGAAGCGGTCGTCCAGCTGCAGGGCCCCGCCGCACTCCAGCATCCGCAGGGTTTGGATGAGCCCGGTGATGCTGGCGAGCGGCGAGGCGACGTAGGTGATGTCGTCCGGTCCGGCGGCGAGCGGATGGCCCCAGTTGAACCCGCCGGCCCGCAGCGTGTTCAGGCTGTGCACCACGCCTTTCGGCCGGCTCGTGCTGCCGGAGGTGAACAGCACCGCCGCCGGCTCTTCGGAGTCGGGCTCGGCCCAGCCGCGGTCGGCCTCGGTCGCGGCCAGCAGGTCGTCCAGATCGGCGACCGGACGGCCGGTACGGGCAAGATCGGCCCGCGCCGCGAAGTCCGCGGCGCACAGGACGAGCCGCACGTCGTCGTGCTCGGCGGCCAGCTCGACGTCGGCCCGCCCGCAGCGCCGGTCGAGCATCATGGCGACCGCCCCCGTCCGCAGCAGCGCGAGGAACGCGACGACGCCGGCCACCGTGATGGGCGCGACGACGACAACGGCAGTACCCGGCGCCGCCCCCCGCGCCCGCAGGAAGCCGACCGCCCCGGCCACGCGCTCCTCGAGTGCGCGATAGGTCCAGACCGTCCGGCCCTCGATCACGGCTGCCCGGTCAGGCGTGGCCGCGGCGACCGACTCGACCCCGTCCCGCAGGGCGAACGCGTTCCAGTACCCCTGCGCGACGTAGTGCTCGCGCAGCTGGGCCGGGACCGGCTCGGCGTGCGACAGGTCCATCGCTCTAGTCCCCCCGTGGCGCCGGCACGACGGGCGTCCTGGGAGCGAGGAGGAACTCCTGCCCGGCGATCTGAAGCGCCAGCACGTGAGACATCGACCGGCTCTGCGCGAAGCTGCTGCCGGTAACCCAGAAGCCCGGCTGCGGTGTCCGTCGCCACATGTTGCGCATCTCGCCGTCCTCGCCGATGCCCCAGATCGGGCCCACCCTTTCGGCCATCTCGTCGCCGAACAGGTGCCGTACCTTGTCCTGCATGTTGCCGAAGCCGACCGCCAGCACCATTAGGTCGACGTCCAGCGTGTCACCGTCGGTGAAGACGGCGTGGTCCTTCTCCAGCCGGCTGATCTCGGCGCCGTTCTTTATCTTGATCTTGCCGTCGATGATCATCTGCGAGGCACCCACGTCGATGTAGTAACCCCCGCCGCGCCGGTAGAACGCCATCAGCATGCCGCCCCCGTCTTCGCCAAGGTGGGTGCGGAAGCCGGCCCGGTTGAGCCCGGACAGCAGCTCGGTGTCGGCCTCGGCGATGCGGCGCGTGACGTCACCCTGTAGCTGGGACACCAGCGGCATCGGCGCGGCCAGGCCGGTGAGGTCGATATCCTCGAGCGGCCCGATCCCCTCTCCGTAGCGCGAGTACACCATGGCCGCGCCGGGGCTGAGGCTGATCACGACGGTGGCGCCGCGCTGCAGGATCGTCACCTCGCCGCCCTCGAGCGCGCAGTCGCGGGCGATGTCGTGGGCACTGCTGCCCGTTCCTACCACGAGGATCCGCTTGCCCTCAACCGCCAGGTCGCCGGTGTAGTCCTGCGCGTAGAGCACCTCGCCGTCAAAGCCCTCGGCACCGGGGATGTCGATGCGCACCGGGTCGCCAGAGATGCCGGTCGCCAGGACGACGTGCCGCGGCGAGACCACCCGTTGCTCCCCGTCGTGCTGCACGCGCAGATGCCAGCGCCGCTTCCGGTCGTCCCAGTCGCCGTGCTCGAGCGTGGCCGCGGTCCACACGTTCAGGTCCATCGCGCTGGCGTAGAACTCCAGCCAGTCAGCGAGCTTGTCCTTGCCCGTGTAAAGCGGCCAGCTCTTGGGGAACGGCAGGTACGGGAAGTCGTTCATCCACACTTCGTTGTGCAGGTACAACGACTTGTAGCGGTTGCGCCAGTTGTCCCCGACACGCGGCAGCGACTCCAGGACGAGCGTGTCGACGCCCAGCCGGCCCAGGCGGGCGGCGACGGCCAGGCCTGCGTGGCCGGCCCCGACGACGACCACCTGCGGCTCGTGATCGCGGTAGTCCAGGTGCGCGCGCCGCTTGGCGGCCCAGTCCTCCCCCGGCCGGTCGAAGCCGAGCGGACGGTGCTGGCCGAGCGCCTCGGGATGGCCCTTCAGCGCCTGCAGCACCGTGACGATGGTCCACGATCGCCATTCGCGGGGCGGGCCGGCCGGACCTGAGCCCTCGTGCCGCAGCCGGAAGTGGCCGCGGCACAGTCCGGCCTCGGTCTCGAACCGGAAGAAGGCCTCGACGTAGCCGCCGCGCGGGTCGGCCACGAACCGCAGGTTCGCCGCCTCGTCGATCTCGAACTCGCGCGCGCCGGCGGCCGCCAGCGCCTCGGCCAGCCGACACCCCACGCTCGCCGGCCCGTGGGCCCAGTCCAGATCCCAGGTCAGCGCGAGCACGTCGCGCCACCAGCCGTCATGCAGCACGAGAGCGGCCAGCGCGCCGTCGTCACCGGCGGCGGCCGCTGCCGCGAAGCCGGAGAGCCAGTCGTGCGCGATCGTCCGGGCGTCGACGGCCCTGTCTGCCTCGGTCTGCGTCATCGTCCTAGGTGCTCCTGCTCGGTTCGCTCGGCTCGGCCCATACGGGCGCCCGGCGCGCCGCGAACGCGGCCGCGCCATCGGCAAAGTCCGGGTGCTCCCATTGCTGCTGCAGCAGCTGCCAGCCCAGCGACAGGCGTTCGGCGTGACCGCGGCGGACGGCATGCCAGATCGCGCGCTTGGAGGCCGTCACGGCGGACGGCGAGTTCTGGGCGATCAGCGCGGCCAGTCGGACGGCCTCCGCCATAGCGCCTCCCGGCGCGGTGAGCACGTCGACGAGGCCGAGCTCGTAGGCCCGCTGGGCCGTCAGGCGGTAGCCGCGGCCGGACAGGGTCATCATCATGACGGTCCCGAGCGGAAGGCGGTCGAGCAGCTGGATGTTCTCGATCGCGCCGACCATCCCGACGTTGACGTGGGAGTCCAGGAAGCTGGCACCCGGCTCGGC
Organism: uncultured Actinomycetota bacterium; assembly: GCA_963718765.1. Lineage (GTDB taxonomy): Bacteria > Actinomycetota > Actinomycetes > Streptosporangiales > Streptosporangiaceae > JAJYUU01. The sequence continues at coordinate 61,429 of CAVQZV010000003.1, read as the reverse complement.
GACGACGACGTCCGCCTCGGCCACCAGATGCAGGCCGCCTCCTGCGGCCACCCCGTTGACGACGCAGATCACCGGTTTCCAGACCTCGTTCGCCATCGGCGTCCACGGCGGTTCAGGATCGTTCATCTGCCCCTTGGACGGGACCTCGCCGGCCGCCGCGACGAACTTCAGGTCGGCTCCCACGCAGAAGTGCCGGACGCCCGCGCCGGTCACCACGATCGCGCGGACAGCCGGGTCGTCCCGCACCGCGATCCAGGCCTGGCGCAGTTGCGTGGCCATGGCGCGGTCGATCGCGTTGGCCGCCTCGGGACGGTTCAGCATCACGTGGGCCACCGGCCCGTCCGTCCGGACGACGACCTCGGGCCCCGCCCCGCCGCCCGCGGGCTCAGGAGTCATGCCGTACTGGCCGGGTGCGATCCTCGGAGGGACGCCAGTGCTCCAGCGCCGCGGCCCGGGCGTGTGCCCGCCGGCCGCTGGCCTCGAGGCTCACCGCGTGCAGCCGCAGCGACCACAGCTGCAGGTCGAACTCGCGGGTCAGCCCGATCGCGCCGATCAGCTGGTGGCTCTCGCGCACGACGCGCCGGGCGGCTAGGCACGCCATCGTCGCCGCCTTCGCCGCCGCTTCGGGAGCAGCACCCAGCCACGCGCCCTCATAGCCGAGCAGCCGAGCGCCCTCGACGAACACGTACACCTCGGCCGTGCGATGACGCAGCGCCTGGAAGGCCGCGAGCGGGCGGCCGAACTGCACCCGGGTCGACAGGTACGAGAGCAGCACGCCGAGGACGGCCGACATGAGGCCGCCCGCCTCGGCGGCGAGTCCCAGCCGCCACAGCGCCATCGCCCGGACCCCGGTGCCGACGGCGACCCGGTCGGTGATCGCGGCCTCGGCGAGCGGGTAGCCGTAGGGCGACGGCAGCTCTACCGTGCCGCCCGGGTCGAGGGTGCACAGGTAGGCTCCGGCGTCGCTCACCTGCAGGCCGCGCTCGGCCTGAGCGACGTAGCGGCCCCGGCCCGAGGCGTCGAGCATCGGCAGCGGCCCGGGCCGGATCTCGAGGCCGAGTCCCGGTGCCACGAGGCACTTCGCGATGGCGGAGACGTTGCCCAGCCCCCGCGCGATGGCCTGGATCGCCAGCACGGCGTCCAGGTGGCCGCGGCCAGATCCGTCGCCGAACACGGAGAACCAGTCCGACTCGGCGAGGCGCTGGTCGAGGACGGTGTCGAAGGCCGGGCCGAGTTCCCGCGCCCGGGCAGGTCCGGCGTGGGCCCTCAGCAAGGCGGCGAGCGCGTCCGCCAGCGCGGTCTGATCGTTATCGAAGTCGAAGTTCATTCAGCTGTTCTCACGTTTGACGATCGTCGAGGCGACGGTGTTGAGCTGCATCTCGTAGGTGCCGGACGCGATCCCCGCGGCGAGCGAGTTGCGGAACTGGCCGTCGGCGACGCTGCCCTCGACGAGCGCGGCCAGCCCGCTAAGGTCACTGCAGACGTCGCCCACCGCGCGCTCGGCCAGCACGATCGCGGCCCGGGCGGCGCTGGCGTCGGCGCGGCCGGCGTGACCCCTGGCACCGCCGTCGATGGCCCTCCAGGCCAGCAGCCGGGCAGCGTCGCACAGGGCCAGCGTCTCACCGAGGACCTCCACCGAGCCGTCGGCCGAGTCGAGGAAGCTGGCGGCCTGAGCCACCAGTTCCTCGAGCACTTTGACCGCGCGGACGTACCGCGGATTGCCGACCCGCTCGTTCGCGAGCGCGGCCAGCATGATGGTCCACCCGGCGCATTCCTCGCCCAGCCGCATCGACTCGTGCACGCGCACGGCGTCGAACGTGAGCTCGTGGAACGCGTGGCTGCCGATGATCGCGTCGATCGGCCGCACCTCGAGCCCCTCGGCGGACATGGGCACCAGGAAGATGGAAATGTCCTCCCGTGGTTGCTCGTGCACGCCGGTGCGGGCGAGCAGCAGGCAGTGCGACGCGTCGCTGGCGTAGGACGTCCAGATCTTGCGCCCGTCGATCACGTACCACTCGCCGTCGCGGCGAGCGCGGGTGCGCAGCGATGCGAGGTCGGAGCCGGCGTCGGGCTCGGAGAATCCCTGGCACCACACCATCCCGCCCTGCGCGATCAAGGGCAGGAACTTCTCGCGCTGTTCGTCAGTGCCGTACTGCATCAGCGCCGGGCCGATCCAGTTCGCATTCATGTACTGCGGGCCGCGCGGCTCGCCGTTCGCCCACATCTCGGCACTCAGGATGCTGTATTGCCACTGCGTGGCCCCGCGGCCGCCGAACTCGACCGGCCAGTGCGGCACGAGCAGGCCGCGCTCGGCCAGCGTCTGGTTGAACGCCTCGGTCTCGGCCGAGTGCTGCGAGCTCCCCAGCGACGACGGCCGGCGGTCCCAGGTCGGTGGGAGCAAGGCGAGCGCATCGCGCACCTCGTCCCGGAAGGCCTGCTCCTCGGGCGACAGGTCGAACTCCACGGCGGCCTAGCTCGTGGTTCCGCTGGCGGCCGGCTCCCCGGTGAAGGGCACGTATTCCTTCATGTCGCGCGCGTATACCTGCAGGTTCGCGTCGAGGTCAGACCGGAACGCCTCGGCGATGCGCTCCGGCGTCCACTGCGTGCTGCTGAGGAACGGGGCGACGGCGTGCGGGTGCGCGTAGAGATGCAGGTCGTCACCCCACATGCGCACGACCTGCCCGGTCACGTGCCGGGACAGGTCTGAGAGCAGGAACACCGTCAGCGGCGCGATCTTCTCCGGCCCCCAGTGGACGACGCTGCTGCGCACTGTCTCGGTGTTCATCACCTGCTGGGTGTAGGCGGTCGGCGCGAGGGCGTTGACGCGGATGCCGCGATCGCGGTACTCGGTCGCCCAGGCGTAGGTGAACGACGCCACCGCGCCCTTGCTCGCGGCGTAGGCGGCGACGTACGGCAGGCCGCTGAGGGCCCCCGAGGTGACGTTGAGGATGTTGCCGGGCCGGCCCGACTCGACGAAGTAACGCAGCGCGGCGACGCCAGGGAACATCGAGCCCATGACGTTGATCTCCAGCATCAGGCGAATGCGCTCGGGCGTGTCCTCGTGCGACGGCGAGACGTAGTGCCAGCCGGCGTTGTTCACCAGGGCATCGAGCCGGCCGAACTTCTCGACCGCGGTCTCGACGAGGCTGTTCGCGACATCCCAGTCGGTGACCGAGCCGGGCACGCTGACCACCGGGGCACCGAGCGCGCGGGCCTCGGCCTCGGCCTCGGCCAGCCCGGGCTCGTCGACGTCGTTGAGGACAAGGGTCGCGCCCTGGCGCACGAGCGGCTCGACGTAGCCTCGCCCGAGCCCCGCGGCCGCCCCGGTCAGCACGATCACGCGGCCGGCCAGCAAACCGGTCCCGTCCACGCCGCCCTGCTGGTCCTGCGCCTGCTCTGCCACGCGGATCACGACCTCTCGTCCGGGATGCGCGCCCCCGCCGGCCAGGGCAACCCGGGCCGGTTCCGGCGGCGCTAGTCAGTAGAATCTATAGCAGGATTGCAAGGAAAGACGCAAGGCGTCTCAGATGCGGTCACCGGCACCAGCGCGGCCGACCAGCCCGGCTCCCCGAGCCGCATGGTCGAGCTAACCGAGACGCCGGCGACGCCTGCGGGGACGAGCCGGCGGCGGAACTGCTCGTCGAACGTACGGGCGACCAGCGAGACGTCACCGGTGACGCCATCGATCATCGGAGCAGCCACGGCCGGGTGCAGCATGAGCCCGATCGCGCCCCCTTCGACCCGCACAACCTGCCCGGTGATGCCCTCGGCCAAATCAGAGAGCAGGTAGATCGCGGTCGGCGCGTTGACGGCGGCTGCGGGCTCTGGCGTGGCCGCCTCGCCCCGTCGCGATTTGAATTCCTTGGCGTAGCGGCTCATCCGAGTGTCACCGCGGGGCGAGAGCGCGTTCACCCGGATGCGACTGTCCTGCAGTTCCATCGCCCACGTGTAGGTCAGCGAGGCAACGGCGGCCTTCGTCGCCCCGTAGATGCTCATCGAGGGCGATCCGCACTGGGCGCCCGAGGTCACGTTCACGATCGAGCCGAAGCCCTGCCCGAGCATCTGGGCGATCGCTCGCTGGCCGCAGGCCGCGACCCCGATGATGTTCGTGCGCACCAGCGCGTCCCAGGTCTGCGGCGACGACTGCGCCGCGGGCGCCATGGAGAACAGGCCGGCGTTGTTGACCAGCCCGTCCAGCCGGCCATAGCGCTCGACGATGCCTGTGATGAGGGCGTTAGCCGCGTCCCAGTCGGCCACGTCGGCCGCCATCGGGACGGCCGTGCCGCCCCTCCCGAGGATGTCCAGCGCCGAGGCCGCGGCGGCCTCGGCGTCGACATCGTTCACGATCACTGTTGCGCCGTGCCCAGCCGCGAGGCGGGCCATGGCCGCGCCGATCCCCCGCCCGGACCCGGTGATCAGCACGATCTTGCCCGACAGCACTCCCTCGCCGGATTGCACCGCCTCGCCCGACGGCGCTGCGCCGCTTCGATCCGTCATCTCTTAGCGCTCCCGACGGGTGACGGCACAGACAATCTGTCTCCTGCCTGCATCGTAATTGACGTCGACATCGATGCCAATACTTTGCTCCGCGTTTGCCCCGGCTCCCGAAGGGAGGGCCTGTCTGACGACCCCCGGCCGGGCAGGCGATCTTTCGATTTCGACATCAAGGTTATATACTGGCCAGGACCAGACTCGATTTCGCGCGGAGGCGATCCCGTGAGCACACCCGCGTACCTGCGCAAACCGATCTTCGAGTCACCTCTGGCCGAGCGCGAGCACCGCAAGCAGCGGCTGGCCGCCGGACTGCGGCTGTTCGCCAAATTCGGCTTCGAGGAGGGGGTCGCCGGGCACATCACCGCGCGCGATCCCATCGAGATGACCACCTTCTGGGTGAACCCCTTCGCGATGCCGTTCGCCCACATCCGGGTCAGCGACCTCATCCGCGTCGACAGCGAGGGCGAGGTCGTCGAGGGCGACTACCCGGTTAACCGGGCCGCGTTTGCCATCCACTCCCAGATTCACGCCGCCCGGCCCGACGTCATCGCCGCCGCGCACTCGCACTCGATCCACGGCCGCGCCTTCTCCTCACTCGGGCGCACGCTCAGCCCGATCAACCAGGACGCCTGCGCCTTCTACGGCGACCACGCACTGTTCGACGACTACACCGGCATCGTCACCGACGTCGACGAGGGCAAGCGCATCGCCCACGCCCTCGGCAGCGGCAAGGCCGTCATCCTGCGCAACCACGGCCTGCTGACGGTCGGGCGGACCGTCGACGCCGCGCTGTTCTGGTTCATCGCGATGGAGCGGAGCTGCCAGGCCCAGCTGCTCGCGCAGGCGGCCGGCACCCCGGTCCTGATCGAGGCCGGCCGGGCTGCTGCCACCCGGGCCGACATCGGCACCGACGGGTTCGGCCGGCTTTCCTTCCAGCCGCTCTGGCAGAAGATCACGCGCGAGCAGCCCGATCTGCTCGAGTGAGCCCTGCGTAGGCGTCGTCGCTGCCCAGCTCACCAGAGGAAGGCCATGCAGATCGGGGTCGTCTACCCGCAGAACGAGATCGAGACCGATCGCGGGGCGGTGCGCCACTTCGCCCAGGCGGTAGAGGAGATGGGCTTCACCCACGTCCAGACGCTCGAGCACGTGATCGATGCCAATTCCGCCTCGCGACCAGGCTGGAACATGCCGTTCGACATCGAGGATCCGTTTCACATGGCGCGCGAGTACGGCCGCGACCCGACGGGCATCGGCATCGAGGGCCGACTGTACATCTACGGGGAGGACCCGCAGGCCTGGGTCGACCTGGCGCTGTGGGGCGAGATGGACGTCTCGCACCTCGCAGTGAACACGCATCTGACCGGCGTGCGCGGCGTGCACTCGCACCTCCGCAAGCTGGCCAAGTTCCGCGAGGCCGCGCCAGCCGGCAGCGTTCTGGAGGCCGCTGGGTGAGCGGATCGGGCCGGGTCGCGTGAGCAACCCCGTGATCGACCTGTCGGGGCGGGTGGCGATAGTCTCCGGCGCGGCGCGCGGAATAGGTGCCGCGATCGCCGCCGAACTGGCCGCTGCCGGTGCCGCAGTCGCCGTGCTCGACCTGGATGAGGCGCGCACCGGACCCGTCGTCAGCGCTATCCGCGAGCACGGCGGGCGCTGTCTCGGACTCGGCGCCGACGTCTCCGATGCCGCCTCGGCCGAGGCGGCGGTAGCTCGGGCGGTGGCGGAGTTCGGCGCGCTGCATATCGTTGTCAACAACGCCGGCATCACGCGCGATAACCTGCTCGAGGACCTGAGCGAGGATGACTGGGATACCGTCCTGCGGGTCAACCTCCGCGGCGTCTTCGCCCTCACCAGGGCGGCCCGGCGCCATCTCGTCGAGGCCGGGTACGGGCGGATCATCAGCCTGTCGTCGGCCTCGGTCACCGGTACGCGGGCGCAGGCGAACTACGCCGCGGCGAAGGCCGGCGTCATCGGCTTCACCCGGAGTGTAGCCAACGAGCTCGGGCCGTACCGCATCACCGCCAATGCCATCGCGCCGGGGTACATCGAGACGGAGATGACCAGAGCCCAGGCCGAGCGCAGCGGGGTCCCGCTGCAGGAGAAACTCGCGAGCATCGCCGCCCGCCTGCCGGTTCGGCGCACCGGCCAGCCCGAGGACATCGCCGCCGCCGCCGCGTTCCTCGCCAGCCCTCGCGCGGGCTACATCACCGGGCAGGTGCTCTTCGTGGACGGCGGCTGGACGCTGTGAGCGGCTCGCGCCGGCCAGCGCACCGGTCGGCAGCGGGCCGGACCGAGCTAGGCGGTCGCCTCCTCCTCGGTGGTCTCGCCGAGGTAGGACCGCTTGACGACCTGGTTGCTCATGACCTCGTCCGGCAGGCCGATGTGCAGCACCTCGCCGAAGTTCATGGCCAGGACCCGGTTGCAGTTGGCCACGACGAACCCGGGATCGTGGTCGATGAGCACGGTCGTGCGGCCCAGCTCCCGTAGCTGCTGCAGCGCTTGCGAGATCGACCCGCGCGCCCGCCCGCTGACGCCGGACGTCGGCTCGTCCAGCAGCAGCAGGTGCGTGCCTGATACCACGGCCCGGGCGAGGTCGACCAGCTTCTGGACCGCGCTCGACAGTTCGCCGAGCGGGCGGCCGGCGTACTGGGTCAGGCCGAACCGCGCCAGCGCGTCGGCCGCCCGGTCCGGGTGCTCGGAGCCCTTCGCCGACTGCTTCTCGAAGCGCCGCTGGCGGTGCATGCCGAACCCGATCGCGCCCGGGACGTTGTTGGGCAGCTCGCCCAGCGCGACTAGCTGCAGCGCGGTGAGCTCACGGAAATAATGTGTCGACTGCAGGCTGCGCCCGATGCCGTGATGGCGGATATTGTGCGGGCTGGTATGCCGCAGGTCCACGCCGCCGTAGATGACCGAGCCGGCCGTCGGCCTGATCATGCAGCTGATCACGTTGAGCAGGGTCGTCTTGCCCGCTCCGTTCGGGCCGATGATCCCGAACGTCTCGCCCGGCTTCACGGCGAAAGTGATCTGATGCAGGATGCGGGTGCCGCCGAGGTGGACGTCTATGCCGTCGACGACGAGCTCCCGGTCATTTTCCTCAGCGCTCATTTTTCCCCAGGTACCGGTCGAGGATGGAGTCGACGGCGAGTTCAGACAGCGGTCCTGACGTCACCACCGAGCCGCTGTCCATCACCTGTACGACGTCGGCCACGCCCAGCGACGCGTGCACGGACTGATCGGCCGCGAGGATCGTCAGGCCGCGCTCGTCGGCCAGCCGCCGCAGGTAGGACATCAGCTCCCGGATCATGCCCGGGGCCAGTCCCAGCGAGAGTTCGTCGAACAGCAGCACCTTGGGCTTGCGCAGCAGCAGCAGGCCGGTCGCCAGCATCTGCCGCTCGCCGCCGCTCAGCATGCCGGCCCGCGTTGAGGTGCGCTCGCGCAGTCGCGGGAAGAATCCGAACACCTCTTCGATGTCGGCCTTGTTCGAGGACGCGAGCCGCATCTGCTCGAGGACGCCCATGTTGGCGAAGACCTTGTCCCGCTCGGCGACCAGGCCGACGCCCCGGCGCGACATCCCCAGCGGCGTAGGCCGCTTGACGACCTGGCCCTCCAGCGTGACAACCCCGCGCGCCCGGCCCGACTCGTGCGGCAGGAACCCGACGATGCCGCGCAGCGTGCTGGTCTTCCCGGCGCCGTTGCGGCCGAGGATCACCGTGACTGTGCCCGGATACAGCTCGACCGCGTAGTCGCTGACGGCAGTGGCCGTGCCGTCGTACACGACCTCGAGGTCGCGGACGGTCATGATGGGAACGGGCGCGCTCACTCCGCCTCCTGCGCCATCTTGCCGCGAGCGGCCTTGCCGCGAGCGGCCTGAACCAGACGCCGGGTACCCGACTCGGCCTTGGCCAGCAGGCCCTCGATGCCGCGCGGCTCGAACAGCACCACGAGCAGGAACAGCAGCGAGAAGAGCCCGGCGTTGACCTCGCTCTCGTTGTTCGTGTACCAGCCGGCGCTGCCAAAACCGAGGGAACTCATCCAGCGGGGCAGGTCGGACTGCAGGATGTATGGCAGCGTCGTGATCACGACGGCGCCGACGAGAGCGCCGAGGCGCGACCGGATGCCGCCGATGAAGATCATGGTGATCAGCGAGATCGACAGGGTCAGGCCGAAGGCACTGTAGTCGACGATCCCGACGAGGTAGGCGAACAGGCAGCCAGCGGCCGCGGTAATCGCGCCGCTGGCGGCGAAGGCGTAGAGCTTCCAGCGGACAACGTTGACGCCGCTGATCGCCGCCGCGACCTCGCTCTCCCGCAGCGCGCGCCACGCCAGGCCGATGCCCGTGCGCTCGATCAGCCAGATGACCGCGCAGACGATGAGCAGGATGATCAGCAGCGCGACGTACAGGCTTTTCCCCGACGAGAGGTTGATCGAGCCGATGGTCAGCGGCGGTATCTCCAGCCCGGCCGGGTGGTAGGCCGCCTGGTAGTTCTCGGTGACAGACGTCACGATGAACTGCAGTGCGAGGCTGGCCAGCAGCAGGTAGAGGCCCCGGAAGCGCAGGCCGGGCAGGCCCGCGATGAGTCCGATGATCCAGCCGACCGCGACCGAGATGATCAGCGGCAGCGGGAAGGTGTGCAGGGGCGTGTCGATCAGCACGCCGGTGGTGAAAGCGCCGATGGCCATGAACGCGCCGCCGCTGATGGCGATCTGGCCTGCGCTGCCCATCAGCAGCGACTGCCCCATGGAGGCGATCGCGTACACGGCGCAGGACTGGCCGATCAGGATGACGAACGGGCTGCCGAACAGCGCGTAGATGCCGAGAGCGATCAGCGCCAGTGCCATGAAGACCTTCGGGAAGCTGCCCTCTCGCGGTACCAGGTTGCCCCAACCTGTGCGCCGCACGACCGAGGTCAGCGGCGCCGCATCGGAATCGACCGGGCTAGCGCCCACGACTTGCGTGGTGGCGTCGTCCTCGGTGCTCACAGCCGCACGACCTCATTCTTGCCGAACATGCCGGACGGGCGCAGGAGGAGCAGGCCGAGCATGACGCTGAAGGAGACCAAGACGACCCAGTTCGCGCCCCAGATCGCCTGGACCGTGTTCTGGATGGCGGCCAGCAGCAGGCCGCCGAGCAGCGCTCCGCCGACGGAGTCCAGGCCGCCGAGGATGATCGCCGGGAAGGCGAGCAGGCCGACGTTCGCGACGCCGACCGGGTCGACCGACGACCGCAGGCTGAACGCGATGCCCGCCATGGCCGCGGTGGCTCCGGCCAGGCCCCAGGCAATGGTCGCGATGCGCGACGCGCTCACGCCGAGGTGCACAGCGAGGGAGACATTGTTGGCGACCGCGTTCATCCGCAGCCCTAGCGGCGTGAACCTCAGGATGACGATCAGCGTGAGGGTAGCGAAGGCAGCGAAGCCCACGGCGACCAGGTCCGCGGTGGGCACGACCGCGCCCAGCCATCGGTAGGCATGAGCGGAAACGACGTTCGGCAGGGTCAGCGGAGCGGTACCGAACTTGATGGCGATGGCTGCCGTCAGGACGCCGCCGAGCCCGATGGTGGCCACTGATGTCGCGAACGGCTCCCGCGCGGCTACTCGCGCGAAGACTACGAGATAGATCAGTGCACTGAGCGCCGCGACTATCACCACGGTGATGAGCGCGGCCAGGAGGAACGGCCTGGACTTGCTCTGCTCGAGGTCGTAGAAAACGAACGCGCCCACCAGCATGAAGCCGCCCTGGCAGAAGCTGAGGACCTTCGATGCGCGGAACAGGAGCACGAAGCCAATGCCGACCAGGCCGTACACGGACCCGGAGACGATCGACCCCTCGATCACCTGCGGGGCCACGCTCATGACGCCACCCGCCCGTCATTGGTTCGTGAGACCGTAGCCGACGCGAGCCGGCTATTTCTTGACTTCGACGTCATAATAGAGAATACCTCCGGGCCTGTCAATGAAACGTCACCCCTCGCGGCGAGGCTGAGCACGATCTAAGAGGAACCCGGGCGGCTGCCGTTTTTCATCGTGACCGCGGCGATAACATGCGGTCAGTGCGGGACCAGGAGGCTGTAGGCGCCGTCGGCGACGACCTCGGCTCCGGCCAGGAACGCCGCTGCCGGCGAGGCCAGGAACGCCACCAGCTCGGCAATGTCCTCTGGCTGCCCGATCCGCCCGATCGGCTGCGTGGCGGCGAGCCGGTCGATCGCCGCGGCGTCGAGCATCGGCGTCGCGATCGGGCCGGGCAGCACCGCGTTGACACGGATGCCGAGCCGGGCGAGTTCTCCCGCGGCCGTCAGGCTGAGGCCGCGCGCGGCCCATTTCGAGGCGGTGTAGCCGACATTCATCCCGGGCGACCGGTGCGCCGCCACGCTGAGCGTGTTGACGATGGCGGGCGAGTGCGCCTTGCGCAGCAGCGGCAGTACCGCGCGGATGCCCGCGAACGGGCCGAACGTGTTCACCCGCCACTGCCGCTCGAAGTTCTCGACGGTCTCGTCCAGGAAGGGCCGCCCGTTCAGGTAGCCGGCATTGTTGACCAGGACGTTCAGGCCGCCGAAGCGTTCCTCCACCGCGGCCACCGCCGCCCGCCAGCTCCGCTCGCTGGTGACATCGAGCTCGAGACAGAGCACGTCCGGGTCGGCCGGGTCGGACCACGCCTGCCGTAGCTCGTTGACCAGCACGTCGCCGGCGGCAACCAGGACGCCGTCCCCGCGCAGCCGCTTGACGATGGCCAGGCCCTGGCCCCGGGCCGCTCCGGTCACTAGCGCCACCCGGGGGTCGCTCATCGCGACTGTCCCCCGGGTCTGCATCCGTCCGGCCAGGACACGCAGTTCGGGCCGGGAGCGGCCGGGACCGCACCAGCGACGACGTCGATCTCGTCGGCATGCACCAGAACCTTCCTTACTCCGCACTCGGTTCGCGCGACGGGAGCCGCGCCCGGACCTGGCCGCGATCCTCCGTCCGGTGCCGGACGTTCAGCTGCTCACGGGCAGCCAGGGGCGGGCCAGGCCCGCGGGCGTCTCCCCCGGCTCCGGGGACCCGGGGGAGACGCCCGCGGCACTGCCAGCTATCAGCCCGAGACCGGGAACGAGTCCACAACCGAGACGTTGCTCCCGACCTGGTGCAGCAGATACCAGCTGGTGTACGGGTAGTGGTTGGACGTGGTGTAGCCGAAGGGGCCGATGATGATGCCCGGCAGCTGGATCTGGGTGCTCTGCAGCGCCGAGTTGAGCTGCGCACCCGAGCAGGGGTAACCGCACTTCTTCAGTGCCGCTCCGAACAACTGCGCCGTCGCGTAGGCCGGGAGCGACTCACCCGTGTTCAGGGTCATCGTCGTCGGGGTGCCCTTGATGAACGGCGAGATCGCCGTCACGTAATCCTTCGCCGCCTGCTCGGTCGAGTCGGGCGTCGGGACCAGCGTGATGTCCATCGGGTAGACGTTCTTGTCGGTCGAGGTCGCCAGCGTCGGCAGGTTGCCGGTGCCGTCCAGCCACACGACCGGGATGTTCAGGCCCGCCGCGCGGATCCCCTTGAGCACCATGGCCATGCCCGGGCCGGTGTGGCTAATGATCATGACGTCCGGGTGTGAGTCCACGACCTGGGTCACGGCGTTCGAGACGTCCGTTGCGGCGATGTCCAGCTCCTGCGACGTCACGAGATCGACACCCGCGGACTTGGCGGCCGGGCCCATCGACTTCGCGAGCGCGATATCGGTGAGGGTGTTGATGTAGACGAACGCGGCCTTCGGGTTCGACTTGCCCGTGACCTTCTTCGCCGCGGCGAGCAGCGGGCTAGCCGCGGTCTGGTTGGCCGCGCCGAGGTTGTACACGTACGAGTTCGGCGTGTCAACCGACAGGCACCCCATGGGAACCTTGTAGCGCACGGCGACCGGCGTCGCCGCGGAGCAGTCAGCACTCAGCACGCCGCCGAACATTGCATCCACGCCGGTAGAGGTGGCCAGCTGCGTGGCGTTGGTCGCCGCCTCGGACTGCTCGCCGGCATTGTCCAGAACGGTCACGGTTATCTTGTGACCGTTGATCCCGCCGGCCGCGTTGACCTGGTCGACGTAGGCCTTGATGCCGTTAGTGAGAGACAGCCCATAGTAAGCGAGCTCGCCTGAGTTCTCGCCGTTGATGCCCCAGTTGTAGGTACCGCTGGTGTTACTTGAGCTGCTGGTGTTACTTGAGCTGCTGGCGGACCCCCCGCCGCTTGACGTGCCGCTGCTACTGCAGCCAACAACTGTGAGTGCCACGCCGGCGAGGACCGCCAGCGTTCGGACTGATATCCGGCCAGCTACCGGCATACGATCCTCCGTAAGATTAGAACGATGATATTGACGTCGACGTCACTTTAGATTTCGTTGCCACAGAGTGTCAAGCGTCCCGTCGACATCCGCACGTAACAATCTGACCGTCATCTAACTCCCACCCGGGGCCAGGTCGTCACAGGTCGCGCGTCACCGCGGATTCCCGGCATGCTCGGCTAGCGCGTCGCGGGTCAGGTCCGACGCCGTGCGGGCGACGACCGCGCGCACGACACCGCCCGACTTCGCGCCGGCCACGACGTAGGCCAGCTGCACGTCCGCCAGCTCGAAGCGATGCGTGATCAGGCCCTCGAACGGCAGCTCGCCCGAGTTGAGCAGCTCCGCCGCGATCTCGTAGTCGTGCCGTCCCCGGACCTGGCCGTATACGACCGGGAAGATCATCCGCAGCTCGCGTTTGAAAGCTGACCGGCCGTCGACCGGCTGCGGGGAGTCGAACAGGCCCAGGACGCTGATCTCGCCGCGGGGGGCGGCCACCCGGACCGCCAGGCCGATCGTCTCGGCCCGGCCGCCGACGCACTCGACCACGAGCTCGGGCGCAAAGGCGCCGAGTTTCGCGGCCAGGTCTTCGTCCCGGTCGCGCAGCACCCGGTCGGCGCCCATGCTCGCCGCCAGCGCCGCCTGGTGGTCGTGCCGGGCGACGCAGACGATCTCGGCCGCGCCCAGATACCGGGCGGCAGCCACCGCCAGCAGCCCGGTCGCGCCCGCTCCGAGGACGGCGACCCGGACGCCGGACAAGTCGTCCATGCGCTCGGCACACAGCGCCGTCGCGCGAATGGCGTGCACGCTGCAGCCCATCGGCTCCATCAGGGTCGCCACCAGCGGGTTCAGGCCGGCCGGGAGCCGCCAGGCTCCCTCGGCCCGGACCACGAACCGGTCGGCCAGTCCCCAGACCGGCAGCGTCCGCGGGTTCCGGCAGAACCACGTCATGCCGGTCGCGCATCCCGCACAGGCACCGCACGCCGCCGCCAGCTGTGGCTCGAGGGCTACCAGGTCGCCGAGGGCATGAGTCGTCACGCCCTCCCCCAGGCCCGCCACCCGGCCGGCCACCTCGTGCCCGAGGGCGCCGGGGTTGTCCCGCCGGTCGGCGCCGATCAGCTCGGGATGGTTCAGGTGATGCAGGTTGGAGCCGCAGATACCGCAGGCGATCAGCTCCAGGCACACCTCCCCCGGCCCGGGAGCCGGCGGGTCGGCGATCGAGATCAGCTCAATCGTCCCTGGCGCGGTCACCTGGGCGGCGCGAACCGTCACGGGAGCTCCTCCTCGTCAGTGCGTGATGCGGAGGCTGTGCCCGCCGTCGACCACGATCTCGGCGCCGGTGAGGAACGAGTGTTCCGGAGAGGCCAGCACCGCCACGATGTCTGCGATGTCCTCGGCCGTACCGGCCCGGCCCAGCAGCGGCGCGCTCGACAGGCGCTCGATCGTGGCCGCGTCGTGCATGGGCGTCGCGATCGGGCCGGGCAGCACGGCATTGACGCGGATGCCGTACTCCGCGAGCTCGACCGCAGCGGTCTGGCTGACCCCTCGCGCCCCCCATTTGGAGGAGTTGTAGGCCGTGTGCTTGTCGAAGGCGCGGATCGCGGACGTGCTGAGCGTGTTGACGATGGCCGGCCGGTCGGCGACCTTCAGCAGCGGCACGGCTGCCCGGATGCCAAGGAACAACCCGAGGGTGTTCACCCGCCACAGCCGCTCGAAGCCCTCGGCCGTCTCGTCCGCCAGGAACGCCCGGTGCAGGATGCCCGCGTTGTTGACCAGCACGTTAAGGCCGCCGAAACGCTCCTGCGTGGCGGCGATCGCGTCAGCCCAGCTCTGCTCGTCCGAGACGTCGAGCGTGATCGGGAGGACCTGGTCGTCGGCCATGGCGTCGACCGCGGCGCGCAGCTCGTCCGCCAGGACGTCCCCGGCAACGATGGCCAGGCCGTCCTTGCGCAGGCGATGGGCGATGGCCAGGCCCTGGCCGCGCGCGGCTCCGGTGACCAGGGCTACTCGGGTGGCGTTCATGCGTGTCCTCCATGCGTGCGGGCTGTCGTGATGGCGATTCGCGGCCGGCGGCGGTCAGTACGACTTGGGCAGGCCGAGCACATGCTGGCTGATGTAGTTGAGGACCATCTCCTGGCTGACCGGCGCGATCCGCATCAGCCGCGACTCCCTGAAATAGCGCTCCACGTGGTACTCGCGCGCATAGCCGTACCCGCCGTGCGTCTGGACGGCAGCGTCGGCCGCCTGGAAGCCCGCGTCGGCACACAGCCATTTCGCCGAGTTCGCCTCCTTAGCGCACGGCAGGCCCAGGTCGTAGCGGCGGGCGGCCTCGCGGGCCATGAGCTCCGCGGCATCGAGCCTGATCGCCGCCTCGGCGAGCGGGAACGCGACCCCCTGGTTCTGCCCGATCGGACGGCCGAAGACGATCCGGTCCGAGGCGTAGCTCACCGCCCGGCGCAGGGCCGCCCGGCCGATGCCGAGCGCCTCGTGCGCGAGCAGGATCCGCTCCGGGTTGATGCCGTCCAGCAGATAGGTGAAGCCCCGGCCCTCCTCCCCGATCAGGGCCGGGCCGGGCAGCCGCAGGTCGTCGATGAACAGCTCGTAGGACGACACCGCGTTGCGGCCCATCTTCGGGATGGCCCGCATCTGGACCGCCGGGTCGGTGATGTCGGCGATGAACAGCGACAGGCCCTTCGTGGGGCGCGACTCGTCGATCGGCGAGGTGCGGGCCAGCAATACCGCCTTCTGCGACTGGCCGGCCTTGGTGATCCAGACCTTCTTGCCGTTGACCACCCAGTCCGGGCCGTCGCGGCGGGCGCGGGTCGAGACGCGGCTGGTGTCGGTGCCGGCGTCCGGCTCGGTGACCGCGAAGCAGACGTGCAGCGACCCGCTCGCCGCTGCGGGCAGCAGTTGTGAGCGCAGGTCCTCGTCGGCGTGCTTCACGACAATGTTGAGGCCGAACATGGTGAGGTGGAACGGGCTGCACCCGTTCATGCCCGCGCCCGACGCGGCGATCTCGTACAGCATCGCCGCGGCGGCCTCGATGCCCTGGCCACCGCCCCCGTACTGCTCCGGGATCGCGATCCCCAGCCAGCCGCCGCGGGCGAACGCGTCGTAGAACTCCCAGGGGAACTCGCCGGCCTGATCACGATCCGACCAGTACGCGTCCGGGAAGCCGACGGCGATCTGCCGGACTGCGGCCCGGAGCTCCTCGATGTTCAGGCGTTTCTCCGGCGTCGTGGTTGCGGGTTCAGCCATGTCGGCGGGCGGCCTCCTCACGGCTCGCGTCGGCGGCGCGACGCCAGCCGAGCCGTCGGCGACGCGGAGAGAAGTGCTTCCGGAAGGGAAACATGATTCATTTTCGATGTCAATATCAAGAGAGGCCGTCCGGCCGGTCAGGTGGCGGCGAAGCCCCGGTAGGAGTCCTGAACGACCTCGGCGCACTCATCTATGTATCTGGACAGGCCGCCGATGTAGGGCAGGAAGACGCGCGGCTTGCCGGGAATGTTGGCGCCGACGTACCAGGAGTTCGCCTTCAGCATCAGCGAGCCCTCGGCCAGCTTGCTGCAGTGCTCGCCCCAGGCCCGCTGCGCCTCGGGCGTCGCCTCGATTGTGTGCCGCCGGTTGCGGTCGAGGCTGGCGATGGTGTCGCCGATCCACTCGACCTGGTGCTCGGAGGTGAGAACCATGTTGGCCAGGACCGACGGGCTGCCCGGCCCGTTGACGATGAACAGGTTGGGGAATCCGGCCACGGCCATGCCCAGATAGGTCTGCGGGCCGGACGCCCACTCGTCGCGCAGTAGCCGCCCGTGGCGCCCGCGCAGGTCGATCCGCGCGAGCGCGCCCGTCAGGGCGTCGTAGCCGGTCGCCAGGACGAGGTCGTCGATCTCGAACGTCCCGCTGCGCAGCTCGACCGACGTGGCGCCGAAGCGCTCGATCGGGTCCTCGCGCAGGTTCACCAGTACGACGTTGTCGCGGTTGAACGCCTCGTAGTAATCGATGTCGACACAGATCCGCTTCGTCCCGAACGGGTGATCGCGAGGCGCCAGCCGCTCGGCGACCTCCGGATCGCGCACGGTGGCCCGGATCTTGTCGTGCACGAACCGCACGGCCTCAGCGTTGGCTTGCTCGTCGGTCATCAGGTCGAGGAAGGTGCGAGTGAAGCGCGCACCGCCCACGCTCCACTTCTCCTCGAAGATGCGGCGGCGTTCCTCGTCGCCGACGTCGAAGGTGTTCTTGTCCGGTGGCGGGAACGGCGTCCCGGCGGCACTGCGCCAGGCGAGGGCACGCCGCTCCCGGTAGGCCGCCTTCAGCTGCGCCAGCTGCTCCGGGTCGTAGCGGTAGTTGCGGGCCGGGATGCTGAAGTTCGGGGTTCGCTGGAGTACATATACCTGCCTGGCGGTCTCGGCCACCTGCGGGAGCAACTGGATGCCCGAGGATCCGGTGCCAATCACCGCGACCGCCCGGCCGGTGAAGTCCACCGGCTCGTGCGGCCAGGCCCCGGTGTGCAGCACCCGGCCCCGGAATTCATCCAGGCCGGGCAGATCGGGCCGGTTGACTACCGACAGCGCCCCGCTGGCCAGCACGACGAAGCGGGCCCGCACCTGCTCGCCACCGGACGTGCCGACGATCCAGGTCAGATCGTCCTCGTCGAGGCGCGCCGACTCCACGACGGTGCCGAACGTGATGTCGCGCCGCAGGTCGAGGCGGTCGGCCACGAACTGCTGGTATCGCAGGATCTCCGGCTGGGTCGCGTACCGCTCCGTCCACGACCACTCCTGCTCGATCTCCGGCGAGAACGAGTAGGAGTAGTCGACGCTCTCGACATCGCAGCGGGCACCCGGGTACCGGTTCCAGTACCAGGTGCCGCCGACGTCTCAGCCGGCCTCGAAGCAGCGCACGCGCAGTCCGTCGCTGCGCAGCCGGTGGACAGCGTACATGCCGGCGAAACCCGCGCCGACGATGACGACGTCAACGTGGACGCCAGCGTCGGCCGTCGGCCTAGCCGAGGGAACCGGTCGCGACATCTGACACCTCCGTATTGTCCGCACCCAGGGCGGACCTCCACTCGCCCAGGCACCGCAGGGCGGCCTCGACGTGCCCGTGCGGCCACGCCAAGCCGTTCTCCAGCGTGTTCAGTGACACGTGCGTCGCGCCGTGCTCTTTCCAGCGCAGCAGCGAGCGGACGCCAGCGCCCGGCTGCTCCCGGCGACGCACCTGGCCCTGCAGTCCGAGGCTGTCGGGATCACGCCCGGCGCGCTCGGCCGCGGCGCGTACGGCGGCCCAGGCGGCAGCTACCCGGTCCCCGTCACCCAGAGCAGGATGCGGGATCCAGCCGTCGGCCAGCCGGCCTACCCGCTCCAGGGCCGACGGGGCGTCGCCGCACCCGATCCACAACGGGATCGGCCGCTGCAGGGGCAGCGGTGCGATGCCGGCGCGGTCGATGGTGTCGAACTCGCCCTTGTGCGTCACGGACTGCTCGGTCCAGAGCCGACGCAGCAACGGGACCTGCTCCTCCATCCTGCGGGCGCGAGTGCGGAAACTGACTCCGAGAGCGTGGTACTCGACGTCGTTCCAGCCGATGGCGACGCCCAGCCGCAGCTTGCCGCCGAGCAGGATGTCGACCGTCGCCGCCTGCTTCGCCACCAGAGCCGTCTGTCGCTGCGGCAGCACCAGCACGTCCGTGACGAGTTCGATCGACGTGAAGCCGGCCAGGTAGCTGAAAAGGGCGAACGGTTCGAGGAAGGGCGACTCGTGGTTGTAGTAACCGTCCCAACCCGGTCGCTGGGTCGAGTCGGCGCCGAGGACGTGCTCGAAGGCAAGCAGGTGGTCGAATCCGGCATGTTCCATCCGCACGGCGAAATCGCGCACGACGAGAGGATCGGTCGTGTCGATCTCGGCCTGGGGCAGGACCACGCCCAGGTGCAGAGCGCCCTCGCGCGTCACGACTCGGCTACCTCCGTCGACAGGTCGGCCCCGGCTGCACCCGGCATCGGGCCTATGGGGGCAGTCAGCAAACAAATTCTATACCGACGTCGATATCAAGGATAGTGCCAGCCGCAGCCGCGCCGGGATCCGCACGGATGGTCCCTGACCGGTCAGCGCCAGGCCCGGGCGAGCGCGGCGACCTCGACGGCCTGTTGCGCCTGCGAGAGCGGGTGCTCCGGCACGATCGCCGCGAAACCGTGACAGGTGGCCGGCACAAGATGCAGCTCAGTCGCCACGCCGTCCTGCACCAGGCGCCGGGCATAGTCGAGCGCCTCGTCGCGCAGCGGGTCGAGCTCGGAGCAGCAGATGTAGGCCGGCGGCAGCCCGGCCAGCGTCGGCGCGGCCGCCGGGCTGGCATACGGCGTGACCGGCCGGCCGGCCAGGTAGCTCGCCCACGCCCAGGTCGCGCTCTGCGAGTTGAAGCCGGGAGTCTCGACGAACTCGGCCATCGATGGCGACGAGCAGGATGCGTCGAGCATCGGCTGGTGCATGAGCTGCAGGCGCATGACCGGGCCGCCCTGATCGCGCAGCCGCAGCGCAGCCGCCGCGGTCAGGCCGGCGCCGGCGCTGTTGCCACCGATGGCGAGGCGCTCAAGGTCGGTGCCATTGGCCCCGGCATCGGCGGCCCAGGCGCACACGGCGTCCACGCAGTCGTCGATCGCGGCGGGGTACGGGTGTTCGGGCGCGAGCCGGTATTCCACGCTGATCACGACGCACTGCGCACCCCGGGCGAGCGCGACGCACATGCGGTGGTCAGTGTCGAGGTTGCCGAGCACCAGTCCGCCGCTATGGAAGAAGAACAAGGTCGGGGCCGGCCGCTCGGTCGTTCCCCTGTATATACGAATTGCAATATTTCGGTCACCTATAGTGACATACGACGCTTCGACCGACACGCCGTCTAGGGGCATCTCGGCGACGAGCGCGGCCCGGCGGGCGTCGAGCGACTCGCGCACACCAGGCAGGGTATCGGGGCCGAGGACGGAGAACATGAGCGCGCCGCTCGCGGCCAGCTCGGGATCGAGGCGATCCATGCCCTGCGGCCGCTGCATTTTCTGTTCCGTGGTCATGGCCGGCCCGAGCGAGGCATTACTCTGGCCATCGATGTCATAATCACGTATGCAGTTATAGTCCCGTGATTCACGGCCGGCAACCGCCGCGCAACACCTCCGGGCTCCGCGAACGCGTGACCTCGGTCGATGCCAGGCGACTGACGGCGAGTAGTGCGCGTCGCCGGATCCGCCGGCGATCCGTAACCTATGCTGGGAAGGGTCGGACATGGACGCAGAACCGAGGTCGGCCAAGGGCCGACGAACCCGGGCCCGGCTGCTCGAGGCGGGCAAGGCGGTCTTCGAGCGGGACGGCTTCCTCGACGCGCGCATCTCTGACATCGCTGCCGAGGCAAGCGTCTCGCACGGCTCGTTTTACCACTACTTCACCTCGAAGGAAGAGCTGTTCCGCGAGATCGCCGAAGAGGTCGAAGTTCGCCTGGTGTCGATGGACGACATCGCCCACGACAGCGATCATTTCGACGGCCCGGTCGGACGCATTCGCGCAGCGAACCGCTCCTACCTCATGGCCTACAAGCGCGAGGCACGGATCATGCGCGTCATCGAGGAGGTCAGTCGTTACAACGAGGATGTCCGCGCGGTCCGGACCAGGCGCGACGACTACCTCGGGGCCCGGCTGGAGTCGGCCATCGCGCGACTGCAGGCCGCCGGCCTGGCCGACAAGCGCATCGACAAGCGTTATGCCGCGACCGCCCTCGGGGGCATGGTGGCGCGCTTCGCTGAGACCATGTTCATCGGCGGCGGGTCGTACGACATCGATACGGCGGTCGAGCAACTGACCTTGCTCTGGGCGAACTCCCTCGGCATAACCGAGACCGCTGCCAGGGGCAAGCGGCCGCGGCAGCTGGCCGCCGGCACGAAGTAATATTGACGTCGAATAAGAATTGATGGCAAGCTAACAGCTCGGGTAATGCGTTGCGGCGCACTGGGAGGAGCAGCGGTGACATCGAGCGAGTGCTTGCGGATCGAGACGGGTGATGACGGCATTGTCCTCTTGACGCTCAACCGCCCTGAGGCACTGAACTCCGCGAACGAAGAGCTGCACGGCGCCATCGCGGCCGTGTGGTCGCAGGTCGCCGCGATCGATGGCGCCAAGGCGGTCGTGATCACCGGCGCCGGCCGGGCGTTCTCGGCGGGCGGTGACCTCTCCCTGCTCCAGCGCATGGTCGACGACCCCGATCTGCGCGCGAAGATCATGACCGAGTCTGCGACGCTGGTCCGCGCCATGACCTCGTTCCCGCTGCCGGTCGTCGCCGCCGTCAACGGCGCCGCGGTCGGCCTCGGCTGCAGCCTCGCCTCGCTCTCCGACCTCGTCGTGATGGAGGAGCAAGCCTACTTCGCCGACCCGCACGTGGCACTCGGTCTGGTGGCCGGTGACGGTGGCGCCCTTACCTGGCCGCTCAACATGGGCCTGCAGCGCGTGAAGGAGTGGATCCTGCTTGGCGGGCAGATCTCCTCGGCGCAGGCGTACGACTGGGGCCTGGCCAATCGCGTCGTCCCGGCGGGGCAGGCCCTCGCCGAGGCGCGCGACCTCGCCACCCGGCTCGCGAAGCTGCCCCCGCAGGCGTTCGCCGAGACGCGGCGCGTGCTGAACCAGCCGCTGGCCGCGCGGCTGACGGAGGCGCTCGAAGACCTGCTCGACGCGGAGACGAAATCGTTCGAGGAGCCCGCCTTCCGGCGCAACCTGGAGCGGATGCTCGCGCGCCAGCCGACCTGACCGCCACCAGCGCTCATCGCGCCCAGGGAGCACGCCATGACCGAGGCGGTCCAGCACGGCGAGACGGTCGGCCCAGGTAGCGACCTCGATGCCGAAATCGTCAGCGCGCTACACGCCGCGTGTGCCCGGTACACGATCGGGCTCGACACCCGGGACGTCGAGCTGTTCCTGAGCGCTTTCACCCCGGCGGCCCGGATGTCGGTCGAGGCCGAGCCGGGTGGGCCCGTCGCCTCGAGTGTGCGGCACGGCCACAGCCAGCTCGCGGAGCTGCCGACCGGGCTGAAGCGATTCGCCCGCACGCACCACATGCTTGGCCAGCACCACTTCTGGCTGGGCGCCGACGGGCCGGAGGGATGGGTGTACTGCGCAGCCCGGCACCTCACCCGCGGCCCGGCCGGGAGCACCGATCTCGCGATGTTCATCCGCTACCTCGACCGGTACGCCCGGGCCGCTGACGGGCCCTGGCTCATTGCCTCGCGTCGCGTGGTGATTGACTGGACCGAGCTGTACGAGGTGCGCTGAGCGCGGCCGGGCGGCGTGCCTCAGCCGAAGCGCGCCCGCAGGACGTCCTTGCGCACCTTGCCGTTCGCGGTCAGCGGCAGCTCGGTGCACAGGGTGACGTGGCGCGGCACCTTAAAATTGGCCATCCGCTCGCGGCACCACGTGATCAGCTCGTCCTCGTCGACCGTCGCGCCGACCGCCGGCACGATGAACGCGTGCGCCACCTCACCCAGCCGCTCGTCGGGGGCGCCGACGACGGCGGCGCGCGCGATCTGCGGGTGCTCGAGCAGGAACCCCTCGAGCTCGGCCGGGTACACGTTGAAGCCCCCGACCATGAAAATGTCCTTCTTGCGGTCCAGGACGAGCAGGTTCCCGCCGGCGTCCAGCTCGCCGATGTCACCGGTATGCAGCCAGCCCTCGGCGTCGATCGCCTCGGCCGTGGCCTGCGGGTCGTCGAGGTACTCCTTCATCACGTGCCCGCGCAGCAGGATCTCGCCGTCGGGAGTGAAGCGCAGTTCCATCCCCGGGATCGGCGGGCCGTTCGTGTTGGTTGCCACCTCGATCGGATCGCCCGGGCGGCACATCGTGCCCAGCCCGTTCGCCTCGGTGAGCCCGTACCCGACGCAGATGTCGCGGAAGCCGAGATCATCGCGCATCCGCAGCAGCAGTGACGTAGGTACGCCGGTCGAGCCAGTGATTGTCATGCGCAGCGTGCTGAGATCTGCCTCCTGCCACGAGTTCGACTCAAGCAGCGACCAGAACACGGTGGGCGGCCCGGGGAACACGGTGATGCGCTCGTGCTCCACCGTCCGCAGCGCCTGCTCGACGTCGAACACCGCCATCGGGTAGAGGACGGCGCCGGCAAGCAGGCAGCCGAGCCACCCTGCCTTGTAGCCGAACGCGTGAAAGAACGGGTTGATGATCAGGTAGTGGTCGTGGCGCCGCAGCCCGACCACGCCGGCGAGAGTCGCGCTGGCGCGCATGGTGCTCGCGTGCGTGCACACCGCGCCTTTGGCCCGGCCGGTCGTGCCGGACGTGAACAGGACGTCGCACAGGTCCTCAGCCGTCACGGTGGACCCGCGAGCCCAGCCGAGTTCCGGATCGCCGGCGGTCAGATCGCGCCACGGACGGGCCCGGGCCGACGCGGTGGGACCGATCGTGTAGACCGCGGTCAGCTCCGGCAGCTGCCCGGCGAACGGCTCCAGCGAGGCCGGGTAGTCGCGCCCCAGGAAGGTGCCAGTGCTGACGAGCACGCGCGCCTTCGAGCGGGCCAGGATGTCGGCGACCTCGCGGGCCTTGAACCGCGTGTTCAGCGGCACCAGGGCCGCGCCGGCCAGGTGCAGGCCGAGGGCGCAGACGATCCACTCGTGGCCGTTCTGCGCCCAGATCGCAACTCGGTCGCCGCGCCGCACCCCGCACTCGACCAGGGCACCGGCTACCGCGGCGGCCCGGGCACCGAGATCGCCGAAGGTGAGGCGCAACTCGCCGTCGACGATCGCGAGGTCACGCTCCCATCGCCCGGCCCGGTCTGCGATCAGCGCGGCAACGGTGGTGATGTCCTCAGCAGCCGGCATTCTCCGGCCTCAGCCGGGCTCCCTGGCCAGCACCGGGAGCCCGGGTGTGAACGTCGCGGGCATCTCCTGGAAGCCGTACATCAGGCCGACGTCCGGGTAGTGGTGCGCGCGCGAGCGATCGATGGCGTAGTCGGGGATGCGCTTGAGTACCTCGTCCATGACGACGATGAACTCCTGGCGCGCCAGGGCCGCGCCGATGCAGCGGTGGATGCCGAAGCCGAAGGCAAGATGCCGGTTCGGCGAGCGGTCGAGGACGAACTGGTCGGGATTCTCGAAGGCCTGCTCGTCCCGGTTGGCCGAGGCCCAGGCCAGCAGCACCCGGTCACCGCGCTGGAACTGACGGCCCCCGACCGAGGCCGGGCACTTGACGGTCCGGGCCATCGCCTGCCCCGGGCTGTACATGCGGAGGAACTCCTCGCATGCCGCCGGCAGCAGCGAGGGGTCGGCGACGAGCCGCTCCCGGTCCTCCGGGTACTTGTCGAGGTGCCACAGGGCGGCCGAGAGCAGGGACGTGGTGGTGTCGACCCCTGCGGCCAGCGCCGTGTAGGCGGTCTCGAACACCAGGTCGTCGGTCATCAGGCCGTCTTCGTCATCCACGGTCATCAGGGCCGACAGGATGTCGTTGCCCTGGTGCGGGGTTGCGCGCCGGCGCGCGATCTCGTCGCGGATCTGCTGGAAGATCCAGCTGAAGCTGTCCATGAGCTTGCGGAACTGGGGGTTGTTGACGTCGCGTGGCGTATAGGTGGACATGTGCACGGGGACGGCGTAGCGCTCCCACTCGGAGGTGTCGAGACCGAGATACTCCAGCGTGACGATCGCGGGAACCGGGTTGCACAGGTCGAACACGAGGTCGCAGGACCCCTTCTCGATCACCCGGTCGAGGCACTCGGCGGAGATCTCGCGGATGCGCGGCTCGAACCGCGACACCGCCTCCGGCGTGAACAGCGGGTTGAGGATCTTGCGGAACGGCCGCCAGTCGGGCGGATCCATCTCCGACAGCGACATCCGGCTCGCGGCCGGGTTATGCGGCAGCGTGATGCCGCCGCCGTAGCCCTCATCGCCGGATAGCTCGAGCATGCTCGAGTAGGTCTCGTGCTGGCGAGCGACCTCGGTGACGTGGTCGTACCGGGCCAGCACCGTGTACCCGCCGTGCCGGTCGCTGGTGGCGATGCCGCCCTGCTCGCGCAGCCGCCGGTACGCGCCGACCGGGTCGGCGGCGTGCTCGGGCGAATGGTGGTCGAAGGGCTCGTCTGTGCTCATCCGCACTCCCTGCGCTCGATGCCCGGGGCTGGCCGCGGCCGGTCCGGGCACGGTTCGCGGGACGTCCAACCTTTTCGACGTCGACGTCATTGTCTAATCCGGCTCCGGCTTTGTCAACGTCGCGTCGCGACGATGCCTGGCCGGCTCGCCGCGGTGCTACCTCGTCTTGGCCGGCCGGATGCTGACGCCCTCGGACGTCAGGTAACGGCACAGCCGCACGTGGATCTTCCACTTGCCCGCTACCCGCCGCAGTTCATCGTCGTACACGGTCAGCCGCGACTCACCGGTCTCCCGGTCGACGAAATAGAGGTTCTGACGCGTTCGCGCGGTGTCCCCGGTGATCTCCTCGATGACGACCGGGCCGCCGTGGTGCAGCCCCTGCGGCGCGTAGGTCATGACGTTCTTGAGCTCGTCCGGGCCCGTCCACTGGCGGCCGTACGACTGGAAGGACCCATCCGGGGTGAAGACGTCGAGCCAGGCATCCAATTCCTGGTGATCGAGCGTAAGGCAGTACCTGGCGAACAGGTTCGAGATCTCCGCGTAATCCTCGGCGAATGTGGTCATGCCTCTCCTCGATCGTCGCCCGGCTCCGGCGGCCTGCCGCTCACCCAGCGCTGGCCGGGATGCCGAGGATGGCCCGAGCCTCCTCGGCCGTGGCGACCTCGCGGCCGGTGTCGCGCGCGATCCGCGCGAACCGGTCCACCATCTCCGCGTTCGACAGAGCCTTCCCGTCCCAGCGGGGCAGGTCGCCGAGCCCGGTGCGAACGTGGCCGCCCATCGCGATGGCCAGCAGGTTCAGCATCCGGTGCGACTCGGGATCCCGGTCGGAGGAGTTGAAATTGTTGGCGAAGTTGTGGATGAACCACTGGAACGGGCGCTTCCCTTCGGGAACGGCGTCCAGGAATGCCTGGATCCCCTTGGCGCCGGGGATCGGGCCGAACGGCGGGCCGTCGGAGAAGTTGAGGTGGACGACGACAGGATCGGGGACGACGCCGAGGTCCTGGTAGTAGTAGATGTGCCGGATGTGACCGGGCTCGCGAACGCCGAACTGCGCGACCAGGCCGGACTCCGCGCTCCAGCGCAGGAACGACACGGCCTCCTCGTGCAGCATGTAGTTGACGGTATCGGTAGCGAAGCGCGCCTGCTTCTCGTCCCACCAGCCCATGTTGGCAGCGCCGATGAAGAAGACGAAGGTCTCCAGATTCACCTCGGAATCGGCCCGCAGGGCCTGGACGTGCGGGAACAACCCGGCGACACCGTCGTGCCCGGCATGAGTCTGGTACGGGTAGGTAGGATACGGGATGACGTCGCAGCGCTCCTTCATCAACCCGATCGCCTCCTTGTAGAAGGAGACATCCCCGAGCCGGGCGATGTCGAGCTTGTCCGGCGGGCACAGCGGATCGCGGGGATGGAAGTGCACGATGGAGGCCCCTGCGTCCACGCACTCGGCGACGTCGCTGGCCAGTTCCTCCGGGGTGAGCGGCACGTTGGGGTTGTCTGCCCGCGTCGTCGTCTCGTTGACGGCCACTTCGATGATCAGCTTGTCCACGCCCGTCCTCGTCTCGTCTCAGTGACCCGGGGGCCCGGCACGCGGGCCCAGTTGATCATGGCCCGAGGCGGATGCCGTCGGACCGCTCGGTCAGACCGTCGCGGCCACGGGCGCCTGGACCGCGACCGGGACGGCGCACGATCCGTCGATCCCGAGCACGTGCACGAACCGGCCCGTCGCGATCCACGTGGTGATGCTGTAGGTCAGGTCCGCGATCTCGGCGTCATCGAACGCGCCGGACAGCCGGCTCCAGAATTCGTCGTCGTCGGGAAGCGCGCGAGGTGTCTCCGCGATCCTTTCGGCGTACTCGATCGCCAGCAGTTCCCGTTCGGAGAACAGCGGGGATTCGCGCCAGTTCTCCACCGCCGCGTAGAAGGCCTCGTCCGGTACCGGGCCACGGCCGGCCGAGACGTTGGCGTCGTCCGCCACGCCGACCCGGGCCATCAGGCCGGAGAGATCCGCGGCCACCCGGAAGTTCTGGCAGAGCAGGCACCCGTTGATGTGAGCAATGCGGATCCGGGCGGCTTCCGCGACCCGGAACCCCAGCTTGGTGTGCTGGTAAACCGTCTCAGACAGGGCCACGAAGGCGTTGGCCATCTCGGGCTGCAAGCCCTGCCAGATCGCGATTCTCGGGTCTCCCGGACCTCGGACTTCGGCAATCCGTGCCATCGCGCACCTCAGTGACCCTCGAAGTAAATCAATTTCGACATCACATTATGTTTAGGCCGATGGAGCTGTCAAGCGGCGTCCGCGAGGAGATCGGCTGCTCCTGGGCCGTTCCGGTCGGCATGCCAGCACGACGGCCTATCGCCACGAATTAAAATTGACATCATAATCTATTTTGACTACAGAGCGTGTCACCAGTGCAGCGGACGGCCCGCCGGCAGGCAACGCACGCACCACCCATGATCCGGATGGCCAGCCGCGCCGCGAGGTCCCGGCGAGCGCACGGCCCGGGAAGGCAGGAGACGCAATGGAGTTCCGCGCGAAGACCGCGGTCGTGACCGGCGGCGGTAGCGGCATCGGCTCGGGAATCGTACTGGCGCTCGCGGCGGCGGGCACCAATGTCGTGGTGGCCGACATCGAGCCGCAGGCCGCCGAGGCGGTGGCCGCGCGGGCCTGCGCGCTCGGGGTCCAGGCGCTTGCGGTGCCCGTCGACGTCGCCTCTTCCGACCAGGTGCAGGCGCTCG
Organism: uncultured Actinomycetota bacterium; assembly: GCA_963718765.1. Taxonomy (GTDB): domain Bacteria; phylum Actinomycetota; class Actinomycetes; order Streptosporangiales; family Streptosporangiaceae; genus JAJYUU01. Next base: position 33,797 of record CAVQZV010000003.1, on the reverse strand, counting down.
CCGCCACGGCCCGGGAGCACTTCGGCGACGTCCACTTGCTTTTCAACAACGCCGGCGTATCGGTGCTCCGGCGCGGCGTGCACGCGACCCACGCCGACTGGACCTGGCTGATTAATGTCAACCTGTGGGGTGTCGTGCACGGAATGGAGGCATTCCTGCCCGGCATGCTGACCGGCGGCCTGCCCTGCCACATCGTGAACACCGCCTCGATGAACGGGATCTTCCCCAGCGCGCGCAGCCCGATGTACTCGGCGACCAAGTACGCCGTCGTCGGGCTGACCGAGACATTCCACAACGAGCTGGCCGGCACGAACGTCGCGGTGTCGGTGCTGTGTCCCGCGGCCGTGACCTCTCGCATCGACGACTCCGAGCGCAACCGCCCGGCCGAGCTGCGCGAGGAGGTGGCGGCGCCGGCCTTCGAGCCGAGCGCGCACTACGAGATCTCGGCCGGTCGCGACCCCGAGAACGCCGGGGCGCTCGTGCTCGACGGCATCCGGAACAAGCAGCTGTTCATCTTCACCGACCCCTTGATCCGGCCGTATGTGGAGCAGCGACACCGGCGCCTGCTGGCCGACCTGGAGGCCCTGCGCTACTAGAGTCTGGACCGTCGCGGCCGGCACCCGCGGTATCGGCGTCGAATGGAGGACGGATGAGCCAGTGGCCAGCGCGCCTGACGGTCGACCCCGAACGGGTGGCCGCCCTGCGCCGGGCCGCGGGTGCCACCAAGCCGCACGCCGCCGCACCGCTGCTCTACAGCCGGATGGCGGCCCACGTCGCGCCGGAGACGACGCCGCAGGCGATGGGCGTGCCACCGGACTCGCTGCGCCATGCGGGGCATGAGTGGGAGCTTCGGACGCCGCTGCAGGTCGGGCGTGCCTACGAGTTCTCCGACTGGGCTCTGATCAGCGACGAGACGAAGCCGTCCCGATCCGGCGGCAGCCTGCGATTCGCCGTCTTCGCCCGCAGCTGGGCCGACGACGACGGCCACCCGGTCCAGACCGAGCGGATGACCGCGGTCTGCCCTGAGGTGCTCGCGCCGTCCGATGGCCGGCCGGCCGCCCCGTCCTGGCCGGCCGACCGTCCCGGCCCGGCGCCCCGCGTCGTACTCGACCGGCTCTGGGACGGCGCGCATCCCGGCGACGTCGTCACCGAGATCGACGCCGGCTGGCTCGACCGTGCCGCCATCGCCGCCTTCGGCGTGCTGATCGGCGACCTGACCGCGATCCACCACGATGTCACCGCCGCCCGGGCTGCGGGGCTGCCCGACGTGATCGCGATGGGAACATTCTCGGCAGCGAAGACGCTCGCCGTCGTGGAGGACCGAATCGATCCAGGCCGGATTCATCGGTGTGCGGTGCGTTTCCACCGCCCGGTACTGCCCGGCGAGCCACTGCGGATCATCGCGGCGGCGCGGCCGGCGGTGCCGGCCGGCCCGGCGTTCCGCGTCGACCTGCAGGCCGCCGGAGAGCTCGCTCTGAGCGCCACGGTGGAGATCCGAGATCGCTGAGCCCGCGATCGACCTGACGGCCAGCGCCCCTGACCGCCGTCAGCTTGTCCCGATGTCCCTGCGCTCGCGCTGCCACTGCGCCTCGGCCGCCGCGCGCGCAGCCGTGATGGCGGACCGATTGGCCTCGGTCCTGCCCATCACCATGCCGTAGGACGCCTGCACGGCACCGAGAGTGCCGTTGAACAGCGGAATGACTTTCTTCGGCGAACAGCTCGTAACTACGGAGGGTGTAGCGCCAGTCTGCCAAGTCGGCGTCCTGGAGCAGATACGTACCGAACCCACCGGTGCGTTCGACGAGTCGCTGGATTTGCTGCGCGGCCATCTCAGGGGTCCCGAACGCCCCGCGACCTGTGCGGTTGATGAACTCGACCAGCTCGGCCGTCGTCGCCGGCACCTCGACCGCAATCGGGGTGATGTGCGAGAAGTACTCGTACGCCCCGAATCAGATCTCGTCGAAGCCGAGCTGCTCCAAGTGGACGGCCAGCTCGATCGTGCGGCGGATGGCGAGCGTCGGATTCAGGCCGACCACGTTCTGCGGCGGCACGAAGGCTCCGAACTTGAGCGGAGTGGCGGGCACAGTCGCCATCAGGAGTCGTCCGATCTGTCAGAGGTTCCCAGGCAGGCCCGGAGCCCGCCGACTTTTCAATCTTGACATCAATATCTGTTTCGGGAAGCATGCCATTGACGGGAGGTAGCCTGCATGGTCGACCTGAAGGGCCGCGTCGCGATCGTGACCGGAGCCGGGCGCGGCCTGGGCCGCAGCCACGCCGAGCTGCTAGCCGCACTGGGTGCATCGGTGGTCGTCAACGACCTCGGCACCGATGTGCGCGGAGCCGGTGCCGACCCCGGCCCCGCCGTGGCCGCCGCCGAGCGCATCGCCGGCGCCGGCGGGACGGCTCTGGCCAGCACCGACGACATCGGGACCGAGGCCGGCGGCCAGTCGGTCGTCGACGCGGCCCTCAGGGCCTTCGGCCGGCTCGACATCGTGGTGTTCAACGCGGGCATCGTGGCGAACCACCCGTTCGGCGCCACTCCGGCGCAGGACGTGCTCCGCTCGATCCAGACGAACCTGCTCAGCCTGTGGTTCGTCGGTCAGCCGGCCTGGCGGCAGATGCTCGCGGCCGGGTACGGGCGGATGGTGCTGACGTCATCGGCCGCCTTCTACGGCCACCCGTTCGTCTCGCCCTACGCAGCGGCGAAAGGCGGGATGGCCGCGGCCACCCGCAGTCTGGCCCAGGAGGCCGAGGAACTGGGCGTCGACATCAAGGTCAACGGGATCGTCCCGTCCGCGTCGACGCGCACCGGCCGCGAGTCACAGCGGCAGCGGTGGCAGGGCCTGCTCAGCGCGGCCGAGGTGTCGCCGCTAGTCGCGTGTCTCGCCGCCGCGCAGTGCCCGGTCAACGGCGAACTGCTGCACGTGGGAGGCACGCTCGTCGCGCGGGCGGTGTGGGGGCAGAGCCACGGGTGGGCTAAGGGTCAGGCCGGCCTGACCGTCGACGAGGTGCTCGCGCGCCTGCCCGACATCGCGCGCGAGACCGACATCGAGGTGCCGCGGAACACCAACGACTCGACCGACCTGTGCTACGCGCGGGTAACTGGCCGCACCGACCGGCTGCCCGCGGACGACCTCGTCGGCGGGATAGAGGTCGAGGAGAGGTGATGACGCAGCCCGCGAAGCCATGCACCGCCGACGCTGACGAGCTGGCCGCCATGGCCGGGCCGGCCGACGACCTGGAGGCACTCAGCGATCAGGCCGGCCGGCCAGCCCGGCGTTGCCTTCCGGCCCGCATGAGCTCGGCCATGTCGTCGCCCGAGCCGGACCTGTCGGGACAGGTCGCGATCGTCACCGGGGCCAGCGCGGGCATCGGCCGGGCCTACGCGCTCGCGCTCGCCGGCGCCGGCGCGACGGTGGTCGCCGCCGCGCGGGGTCTGAGCGAACGTGACGAACCAGCCGGACCGCGCTCAGCGGCCGGCCCGGACGTGGCGCGATCAAGCCAGGTGCTGCCCGGACCTGTCCATCCGCGCCGATGCGATGTCGGGGATCCGGGCGACGTCGAGACTCTGGTGCGCCGGACCGTCGAGGAGTTCGGTCGCATCGACGTGCTCGTCAACAACGCCGGCGTCTACCCGCACCAGCCCAGTCTGGCGATCCCGGCCGAAGACTGGGACGCCGTCATGCAGATCAACGTGCGCGGCGCGTACCTCATGACCCGGCACGCTGCCATCGCGATGAAGGAACAGCGGTCGGGGTCGGTCATCAACCTGACGTCGCTCGCCGCCGCATGGACACCGCCCGGCCACACGGCCCACCGCGACCTGCTGGCCTACGCGGTGTCCAAGGCCGCGCTGAACCGCATGACGACCTACCTGGCCGAGGACCTGCGGCCATACGGGATCGCCGTCAACGCCATCAGTCCCGGTGCCGTGCTCACCGAGACCTTCGTGGCCACCGACCCGGAGGTCGCCGCCATGGCGACGTCGACGGGATGGGGCAAGCTGCCGACGGCTGAGGTGATGGGCCCGCCGCTCCTTTTTCTCGCCACGGCTAGCCCGGCCACGATGACCGGCCAGATCGTCCATCACGACGAGTTCGGGCGCACCTGGCCCGAGGACTCGTCCGTGCCCGTTAACAGCAATAGACCGGATGCCAGGAAGGCCTAGCCAGGAGGGCACATGACCACTGCGGAGATAGACGCCAACGAGCTGCCGGACTTCATGCGGGATCCAGAGCCGCGCGCGGTCGCCTACACGCTGATCTCGGTAGATGACCATCTCGTCGAGCCGCCGGACATGTTCCGCGGGCGGGTGCCGAGCAAATTCGCCGGGCGGTTCCCCGAGGTGGTCACACTCGAGGCAGGCAAGACCTACAGCCGGGAGAACGCCGGCCTGCCGCCGCTGGAGGTGCACAGTGAGGGGCGCCAGGCCTGGTCGTACGAGGGTCACCTGTTCCTGCAGATCGGGCTCAACGCTGTCGTCGGCTACAAGGATCTCAAGCAGCTCGAGACCGAGCCGACGGCGTTCGCCGAGATGCGGCCGGGCTGCTACGACATCCACGCCCGGGTCCACGACATGGACCTCGGCGGTATCTGGGCCTCGGTGAACTTCCCGTCCCAGATCACCGGCTTCGCCGGCACCGTGTACTCGCGCTCAGAGGACCCCGAGCTCGGCAAGGCCGTCACGTCGGCCTGGAACGACTGGTTCTTCGAGGAGTGGTACGGCGCCTACCCCGACCGCGTCGTACCCATGGGCATTACCTACCTGGCCGATCCCGAGGCCGGCGCCCGGGAGATCAGGCGCAACGCGGCCCGCGGGTTCAGCGGGGTCACGTTCCCGGAGATGCCGCATCGCATCGGCTACCCGCCCGTCCACTCCGACTACTGGGACCCGATCTTCAAGGCGTGCGCCGACACCGGCACGGTGCTGTGCCTGCACGTGGGCTCGTCAGGCATGGTCGACCTGCCCCTGGACGGCCCCCGCTTCGAGAAGAACGTGACGCTGTTCCCCGCGCTGTCCCTGCTGGCCTGCGTGGAGTGGGTGTGGTCAGGGGTGCCGGCCCGCTACCCGAACCTCATGATCGCGATGTCGGAAGGCGGCCTCGGCTGGGTGCCGATGCTGATGGACCGGCTGACGTTCATGATGGAGCACGGCGGCAAGCTGGCGCACCTCGACACCTGGACCGGCGGCCTGGATCCGGTCGACGTGCTGCGCCGCAACTTCTACTTCTGCATGCTTGACGACCCGTCCGGGCTGCAGCACGTGGAGCAGATCGGCGAGGACCACATCATGACCGAGGTGGACTACCCGCACTCGGACTGCACCTGGCCGGACACCCAGCTGCTGCTGCGGCGCCGCTTCGAGAGCACGCCCGGCCTGACCGTCGAGCAGATCCGCAAGATCACCCACGAGAACGCCGCCCGGCTGTTCCGGCATCCGCTGCCGCCGCAGCCGATGCCCCGCTGACGCGGCCCACTCCGACCCGAAGGATGTGCACATGATCGTTGCCCGTGACGCCAACGTGGTCGACGGCACCGGGGCACCCGGCTGCGCCGCCGATGTCGTGTTCGACGAGGGCAACGGCGTCATCGTCGACGTCCTCCAGGCAGGGACCGGCGACGGGGAGATCGTCGACCTCGACGGGCTCGTGCTCGCGCCGGGATTCGTCGACCCGCACACGCACTACGACGCGCAGGTCCTGTGGGATCCCGACCTGACGCCGTCGTCCTGGCATGGCGTGACGTCGGTGGTGATGGGCAACTGCGGGTTCGGCATCGCGCCTACGCGGCCGGCCTATCGCGAGGCGATCGCCCGCACCCTGGAGAACGTCGAGGGCATGTCGGTCGACGCACTGATCGCCGGCATCACCTGGGACTTCGAGAGCTTCCCCGAGTACCTCGACGCCGTCGAGGCGAAGGGGCCCCGGCTCAACGTCGCCGCGATGGTCGGACACACCCCGCTCCGGCTCTATGTCTTGGGCGACGAGGCGGCCGACCGGGTCGCGACCGCCACCGAGATCGGCCAGATGCGGGAGCTGCTCGGCGCCGCGCTCGATGCCGGGGCCGTCGGGTTCGCGTCATCACGGGCGCCGGCCCACGCCGGGGCCTGGGGTAAGCCGGTGCCGAGCCGGCTGGCCGAGGTCGCGGAGCTGCACGCGCTGGCCGACGCGCTGCGCGAGCGCCGGCAGGGCACCTTGCTGATCACCCGGGGACCGGACTACGACCAGGCCGAGATCGCGCAGCTGGCGATCGAGACCGGCCGGCCGATCACCTGGACCGCCCTGCTGGCCACGCGCGGCGGCAGCGACGTGCGCGAGGCGATGCAGCTTTCCCGGTCCCTCGGCGGCGACGTGTGGCCGCAGATCGCGTCCCGTCCGGTGGTCTTCCAGGTGCAGCTTTCCGAGCCCGCCCCGCTGGCTCGCGTCGACGCGTTCGCCGAGGTCTTGTCGGTACCCCCGGCAGAACGGGCCCGGTACTACCGCGACCCGGCCTGGCGGGAGCGGGCCCGGGCCGACACCCCGCGGCAGTGGCCGCGCGTGTGGGAGCGGATCTACGTCGCGGAGACGGCCACCCACGGCGAGCTGGTCGACGGCCCGTCGATGGAGTCGCTGGCCGCCGAGCGCGGCTGCGACCCGCTGGACGTACTGTGCGACATCGCGCTGGACGACGACCTTGCCACGCGGTTCCGGGTCGTCATCGCCAACGACGACCCCGAAGGCATCGCCTACCTGCTCAATGACGACCGGACGCTGCTCGGGTTGTCCGACGCGGGCGCGCACGCCAGCCAGATGTGCGACGCCGTGTTCGCCACCTTCATGCTCGAGCACTGGGTACGCGAGACCGGCACCCTCTCCCTCGAGCAGGCGGTCCGGCGGATGACCAGCCAGCCGGCGCAGGTATTCGGCCTGCACGGGCGGGGCCTGATCGCGCCCGGCTACGCCGCTGACCTCGTCGCGTTCGACCCGGCGGCCGTCGGTGTCGGGCCGATGGAGCGGGTCTACGACCTGCCCGCCGGCGCCGACCGGCTGATCGCCGACAGCCGGGGCATCGAGCGGGTGTGGGTGAACGGCACGCTGATCCGCGACGGGGCCGAGCTCACCAAGGCCCGGCCGGGCCAGCTGCTCCGCGGCCGCCCCTCGTAGCGTCGCGGCGGTACCTCGCAGGCGAGGCGCACGCAGGCCGAGAGCGGAAACGGCCCAGGGGCGCCGGCCACCCGCTCTAGTGCCGCAGACCTAAGCAGAGGACCGGACGGTCCGCTCAAGGTGCGCGGCGACCGCGGCGACGTGTGCCCCCGCCGTCTCGAGCAGGTACTGGCCGCTGCGCGCGCGCTTGAAATAGAGGTGCGCGTCGTGCTCCCAGGTGAAGCCGATCCCCCCGTGCAGCTGGATGGTCTGCGCGCTCACCCAGACGAAGGCCTCCATTGCGGTCAGCGCGGCCATCGAGGAGACGGCCTGGAACTCGGCGTCGCCCCCCGCTTTCGCCTGCGCGGCCGCCGACACCGCCGACCGGGCCGACTCGACCTGGATGAGCATTTCGGCCAGGCGCTGCTTGACCGCCTGGAAGCTGCCGATCGGACGGGAAAACTGGATGCGGGTCCGGGCGTACTCGACCGTCAGGTCGAGGCACCGTTGCGCGCCGCCGACCTGCTCGGCCGCGAGCAGCGTCGCCCACACCGGCCGGGCGGCGGCCAGGGCAGCCGACGCGTCGGGCGGGCCGAGCCGCGCCGCGGGCGTGCCGTCGAGGTGCAGGTGGGCCAGCCGACGCGTCTGGTCCAGGCTGACCAGACGCTCTGCCGTCAGTCCGGCCGCCGGGCGCACTACGGCGAAGACCCCGAGACCGTCCGGTGCACGGGCCGGGACGAGGACAAGGTCGGCGGTGGCGCCGTCGACCACATGGTGCCGGGTGCCGGTCAGGCGCCAGCCGTCGCTGGCGCGCTCGACGCGCAGGTCGTCACCGTCGCCGGGGCACGCCACGGTGGCCGTGCGAGTGCCGGCCGCGATGCCGCCCGTATACTCGGCCAGCGCGTCGTCGCCGCCGAGCGCCTGCAGCAACGGCACAGCGAGCCCTGCCGTCGCGAACAACGGCGCGCACAGCAACGCCGCCCCGGTTTCCTCGAACACCGTAGCGAGCTCGACCAGAGTCAGGCCGGCCCCGCCGAGGCGCTCCGGGAGCATCAGGCCCGGCAGCCCGAGCTCACCCGACAGCCGCGACCAGACCCGGGCGTCCCACCCCGGCTCGCCGGCCATGGCGCGCCGCACGTCGGCCGGCGTGCTCAGGCCGACCATGGCCGTGCGCGTCGCGGAGCGCAGCGCGTCGAGGTCCTCGGGACTCGCCATCGTCAGCGGGCCTCGAACCGCTCGACCGAGGCGGTCAGGGCGTCATCCAGGCCGGCGGCCCCGCCCACCGGCTCGGGCAGCTGCACCGCGCCGAACTCGCGGCTGGGCAGCAGCACGGTGGCCGTGCCGGGAGTCGGTGACGACGTCGCGCTGGTTGCGGGTCCACAGGTCAAGGTCGACCGCAGCGTGCCGGCGGCCGCCGGTTCCCTCGACCACGTGCTTGCGGACGACCGTGCCGCCGAGCCACTGCACGTCGCCGACGTAATTGAACTGCCGGAACTCCACGCGCAGCCGCCACAGCCACGCGTCGTCGCCCATCCAGTCGGTACACAAGTGGATCAGCCACGTCTCGCGCATGCGGCCGTAGTCGAACGTGGTGGGGTTGCCGGCGCGGCGGGCGAACTCGGGATCCCAGTGCACGCGCTGCATGACATCCCAGACGTTCAGCTCGTCGCGCTGGTAGAAGCGCGGAATGCGCTGCCGGTTGCGCCAGCCCAGCCGCAGCGCCGCGACGCCGTAAACCCCCATGCCCATGCCGACGTGCCAGCAGACCATGTCGGTGACGGTCAGCGGTCCCTTCACCATCGGGCCGACGAGGTCGCCTTCTGTGACGTCCTCGAACCAGCGAACCTGCGCGGCACGCGGCTTCTCGCGCGCGTACTGGGCGTCGACGGCTTCCAGGTCCGCGTCGGTCCACGGCTCGACGGTCACGCCGGAGTACTTCTTGCGATCGCGTGCCTGCGAGCGCTCGGTCCGGATCATCAGCCGGTACTGCCCGGCCAGGAGCCGGCCGGTGTCGTCCTGGAAGACGTGGGCGGTCCACTCGTGGGCGGCTCGCCCGCTGAACTCGCTGGGCTTGTCGAGCACGGCCACCAGGGCGTTGCGCCGCCGCACGCGACTGTTCGCATGCAGGGGCGCCCACCACTCACGCTCGCACGCGGCGTAGAACGCGTGCACGCCGCGCAGCGGGTCACCCTTGAGCTCGCCCTGGCGGGCGAGGTCCTCCTCGGTGAGGACGTCCTCGCCGATGAGGCTGTCGCCCCCCACGAGCGCCGGCGGCGCGATCGGCTGGCCCCAGCGGGTGGCGGCCGCGTAGCCGGGGTCGCACCAGAGCGGGTTGTCGTCGCCGTAGGCCCGGGCGACGGCGCGGAAGGCGTCAGTGCCGGGGCTGAGGTAGTGCGCGGGAACCGGGTTCGGAGCGGCGATGCCGATGCGTGCCCGCAGCGCGGCCAGTCCGCCGTCGGTGATCTTGGCGTCGCCGTTCCCAGCCGCCATCAAGTCCGCCCTTCAGCTTTTCTCTATCTTTGCTATCTTACATGCTAGAGACCTGCTCGTGAACTCCGCCGCCGGACCCGAAGGGAGGCCGCGATGACCTCCGGACTGCTCGTCGAGCGCCACGGCCCCGTCGGCTGGCTGATCTTTGACCGCCCGGACCACGGCAACGCGTTCGACGCCGGCGTGCTCACCGCCCTGCCCGGGGCCTGGCGCGAGCTGGACGCCGACCCGGCCGTGCGGGTGATCGTCAACACCGGCAACGGTCCCGCGTTCCAGACCGGGCTCGACATGGTCGCGCTGGCCCGGCAGCCCGAATCGCTGCGCGCGATCTCACGGCAAACGCGGGATGCCGCGCTCCAGTTCACGGCCTGGCATCTCGGCATCGAGACGCCGGTCATCGCCGCCGTGAACGGTGTCTGCGCCGGCGGCGGGCTGCACTTCGTCGCCGACGCCGACATCGTGATCGCCGCCCCCAGCGCGACGTTTCTGGACCCGCACGTCTCGGTCGGGCAGGCGAGCAACTGGGAGGCCATCGGCCTCAGCCGCCGCATGGCCGGACCCGAAGCCGCCCGGGTGGCCCTGATGGGACGGCACGAACGGCTCAGCGCGGCCCGCGCCCACCAGCTCGGACTCGTGAGCGAACTGACCGAACCCGGCCGATTGCGCGAGCGCGCCCAGGCGATCGGCGAGCTGGTCGCGGCCGCCGGCCCGCAGCGCGTCCGGGCCATCAAGAAGATACTGTGGGGAACGCTCGACCAGGGCCTGAGCGCGTCATACGGCCGCCACGCGGAAGGGCTGGACTAGATGGCCGACAGGCCCGACCTCGCTGAGGTAGCCGGGGAGCGGACGTCGGCGGCCACGGCTGTCGCCGCCGTCGAGTCCTGGATCGAGCGGGTGATGCCGGAGGGGTGGCGGGCGGCCGCCAGATCCGGCGGCGCCGCGGCCGTCCGGAGCGTGCGCGCCCCGGGTGAATACTCGGCCTGGTACCCGCAGTTCGCCCGCTCGGGGCTCGTGGCGCCCGGCTGGGACCTCGCGTACGGCGGGCTGGGCTGGCCGAAAGAGGCCGTCCTCGCGGCCGAACGCGTGCTGAGTCGCTATCACCTGCCCCGGCTCAACCCGCTGGGGCTCAACCTCGCCGCGCCGGCCCTCTTCTCCTACGGCACCGAGGAGCAGCGCCGCCGTTTCCTGGCGCCGATAGTGCGCGCGGAGGAAATCTGGTGCCAGCTGTTCAGCGAGCCGGGCTCGGGCAGCGATCTCGCCGGGCTGTCGACGCGGGCCGACCGCGACAAAGACGACTGGGTCGTCAACGGCCAGAAGGTATGGACGACCTGGGCCGACCGGGCCGACTACGCCGTCCTCCTCGCCCGTACGGATCCCGACGCCGCCAAGCATCACGGCATCACCTACTTCCTCCTCGACATGCACCAACCCGGCGTGGACGTGCGGCCGTTGCCGCACATCGGCGGTGAGGTCGAGTTCTTCCAGGTCTTCCTCGACGGCGCCCGCGTCCCCGACGCACAGCGGGTCGGCGAGCCCGGCAAGGGTTGGCGGGTGGCACAGGCGACGCTCAGCGGCGAGCGCCAGATGGTCGCCGGCGCGGGCTCGGGGGGCGTGGACCGCATCGGCGGCAACAGCGCCACTCAGCTCGTCCGGCTGGCACTGGCTCGCACGGCCGCCGGGCGGCCCGGCGGGTGGGACGATCCGGTCGTGCGCGACCGCATCGTCCGCCTCTACTGCGAGGAGCGCGTCCGGGGCTGGACGAACCAGCGCGTACGGGCCCGCGTGGCCGACAAGCTCGCGCCGGGGCCGGAGAGCTCCATCGGCAAGGTGCACGCCGCGGAGCTGAACCAGCGAATTCAGGCCGCCGCCGCCGACCTGCTCGCAGAGGACGGCATCGCCTGGCCCGATGACGGCACTGGCTACGCCGCGTCGATGCCGGCGGAGGTGCGCGGCATGCTGCGCAGCCGGGCGAACACAATCGAGGGCGGCACGACCGAGGTCAACAAGAACGTCCTGGCCGAACGGGTGCTGGGGATGCCCAAGGAGCCCGACCCGTGGCGCGGTCGGCCGTGGCGCGAGCTGCCGCGAGGATAGTGCGTGGTGCCCGTGGCCAGAGCGGTGAGAAAGGTGCGGTCGATGGACGGCCCAGTGCGTGCGCGGACGATTCCCGAGCTGCTCGACGAGTGCGCGCGCCGCTGGCGGGGGCGAGTAGCCGTCCTCGAGGACGGCCGCGGCACGAGCTACGAGCAGCTGCACGCCGACGTGATGTCGGCGGCAGAAGGCCTGCTGCACAAGGGCATCCGCGCCGGCGACCGGGTGGGGCTGTGGGCACCGAACTCCTACCGCTGGGTGGTGGCCTCGTTTGCGCTGCACTGCATCGGCGCGGTCGTCGTGCCGCTCAACACCCGCTACCGCAGCCCCGAGGCGTGGGACTACCTGGTTCGGGCCGGGGCCCGGTCGCTGCTTGTCGCCGACCGCTTCCTCGGCTACGAGCACCTGCGGACGCTCGAAGACGAGGCGGGCGACGGCGCCGCCCAGCTCGAGCTGGTGGTAGACCTCACCGGTCCGGGCGGGCCGCTGTTCGGCGGCCTGCCGGTGCTGTCCTGGGACGACCTGCTCGCGGGTGGCCGGACCGCACCGTCGCCGGAGCTACGAGAGCGCATGGCCGCCGTGCGTTCCGGCGACCTGTCGGACGTCATCTTCACTTCCGGGACGACGGGCCGTTCGAAGGGCGTCTGCCTCACCCATGGCGCCCCTTTGGAACTCTACGTCCCCTACGGTGAGATCTGGGGGCTGCGGCCCGGCGACCGCTATCTGGTCATTCTCCCGTTCTTCCACACCGGCGGGAACAAGGCCGGCATGCTCGACGTGCCTGATCCACGGCATGACCATCGTGCCGATGCCGGTTTACGACCGGGAGACGGTCATGCAGGTCATCGAACGCGACCGGATCACGGTCATGAACGGGTCGCCGACCGTCTACACCACGATCCTCGACGACCCGCGCCGCAGCCGGTACGACCTGTCGTCGCTGCGGCTAGCCGCCACCGGCGCCTCGATCGTGCCGCAGCGGCTCGTCGAGCGGGCCCGCACCGAGCTGCCGTTCGAGAGCTTCATCACGGCCTACGGTCTCACTGAGTGCTGCGGTACGGCGACGATGTGCCGGCGCGAGGATCCGATCGAGGTGGTGGCCGCGACGAACGGCTCGGCCCTGCCGGGCGTCGAGTTGCGCGTCGTCGAGCCGTCGGGCGCAGACGCGCAGACCGGTGCGCCCGGCGAGGTGCTGGTGCGCGGCCGCAATGTCACGCCCGGCTATTGGCGCGATCCCGAGGCCACCGCGACCGCGATCGACGCCGACGGCTGGCTGCACACTGGCGACCTCGGCACGCTCGATGCACGCGGCAACCTGAAGATCTCCGACCGGATCAAGGACCTGTTCATCGTCGGCGGATTCAATGTCTCGCCGGCGGAGGTCGAGCAGGTCCTGGCCCGGCACCCGGCGATCTCGGAGGTGTCGGTGGTGGGGGTCAGCGACGAGCGGCTGGGTGAGGTGCCGCGCGCGTACGTGATCCTCAAGCCGGGCCGGGACGCCACCGAATCGGAGATCATCGAGTGGAGCCGCGAGCGGATGGCCAACTTCAAGGTGCCGCGGGCGGTCGTGTTCTCCGACACCTTGCCGCGTTCGGCCGCCGGGAAGGTGGTCAAGCGCGAGCTGCCCCGGCAGAGCTAGAGCGCCGGTCAGGTAGCCGTCAGGCGGCGAGCTGATAACTTTCGGTGACGGGCTGGCGGGCGATGACGTGGAGGTTGTGGACCACGGCGACCCGGCGCAGGTCGAACAGGTTCTTGCGGGTGCCGCGGTAGCGGGCGCGGCGGCCCTGCCAGTGCCCGACGTGGGCCAGGGCGTGCTCCACCGCGACGCGTTCACGCAGCTTCGCGCGCCCTTCCGGGGTGTGCTGGCGGCTGGCGCAGCTCGGCCAGCAGCGCCTCGTCGGGATGGATGGACACGCTGCGCCCGTGGCTGCTGGCGGTGCACCGTGCCCGCAGCGGGCACGCGGCGCAGGTGCCCTTGGGGAAGCGGACGGTCCTGCCGGGCTCGAACGGCATGGTTACCCCGGCGGGGCAGGTCAGCTGCCGGGCGGTGAAGTCGAGGGTGAACTGGTCCTTGGCGAACCGGCCGCCGGTGTTGCGGACCCGCCAGGCCTTGCAGAAGATGGCCAGGTCCGGCCCGCGGTCGCGGACCAGGGCCGAGGACAGGTAGGCCCGGTCGATGTGCAGCTCGGACAGGTGCCACCCAGCCGCGTCCAGGTCGGCGGCGATGTCATCGGTGACCGCCGCTTCGGGCCCGTTGGCCGCCGTGATCCCCACGGCGGGGACCAGCCCGGTGTCCAGGTCACGCAGCACGTGCCGCTTGTACCCGTCGAACAGCACCGAGCGGGACTTGCGGCCGTGCCGCATCTCGGCGTCCTCGACGCTGATCCGCCGGTCTTTGGCGACTCCGCGGCGCAGCGCTGGCGCCGGGCCGGTCAGGTCGATGTCCTGGTCGCGCACCTGCCGGGCGGTCGTCACGGCCGCGGCCGCGGCCTCGTCGCCGGCCTGCCCGGCGACGAACGCGTCCACCCGGTCCAGCAGGCCCAGCACCTCGGCCAGCGCCGTGATCCCGGGCGGCCGGGTCATCCCAGTCCGCATCCAGCGCCGCCTTCAGGCTGGAGGCGGCCAGCTGCGGCACCCCGGCCAGCGCCGGCCATCACGGCGGTCCCTGCGGCCTGCCCCCGCCCCTGCATGGCCGCGATCACGCCCAGGGCCTTGCGCAGGGCGTGTCCCATCAAGTTAAAGGTGTCCTCCACCCGGCCCGCCCCCCATAGCGGGGACGGAGTCCAGTGCCGCCCGCAGCGCCCGCGCCCCGAACCCGCCCGTGTGCGCGCGGCCAGCTCCACCGTCCGCTCCACCAGCCGCCGGTCCAGGTTCTTCTCGATCAGCCGCTTGCGGAACCCCACCAGGGTCCCCTTGGAAAACGGCGGCTCTTCCGCGTTCATGCAGTCCAGGACCAGCTGCCAGCGCCGGTCCATCACCGTCGCCTCGATCACCTCATCATCGGAGACCCCGGTATAGGCCTGCAGGATCACCGCCAGCGCCAGCCGGGCCGGCGGCACCGGCGGCTGCCCCTTCGGGCTGTCCACGTAGGCCCCCGCCAGCTCGGCCTGGAACTGCTCGTCAAACAGCTCATGCCGGTGCAGCCGCAAGAACACGAACAGCTTCGCCCGCCGCACCGCCTTGATCACCGCCTGCTCGGCCGGCGACGGCTCCGCCGGCGGCCACCACACCACAGGACGCACCACGGTTCCTCCCTGGCTCGTAGCCGATCCTTCACCACCAGCTACGAACAGGGAATAGCACACACTCGACTACCGTCAACCAGCACTACGGCACAACCCGATCCCGTTACTTGACCGCCGCTCTAGCACCTGCCTCAGGCGATGCTGGCGTCCTCGGCCGCGCTCACGAGCTTGGCCTGGATGACCTCGTGGCGGCTCGAGGCGAGCGTGCTCTGCCTGG
Organism: uncultured Actinomycetota bacterium; assembly: GCA_963718765.1. GTDB lineage: Bacteria > Actinomycetota > Actinomycetes > Streptosporangiales > Streptosporangiaceae > JAJYUU01. The sequence goes on along the minus strand of CAVQZV010000003.1, from coordinate 18,633 downwards.
TCGCCGCGAGGTGGGCAGCGGCCAGCGAGACGGCTCGCTCCTGCTGGCCCGCGGCGATCAGGGTGACGAGCTTGGCGTGATCGCGCAGTGCTGCCCGGCGCGTGCGCTGGGCCAGCGCGGTCGTCTCGGTGTCGCCTGCGGCGGCCTCTTCCCAGACCGCCGACTCGTGGGCCGACCAGATGACCTCCAGCGCGCCGATCATGACGATCATTGTCTCGCTGCCGCAGCGCATGACCAGCTCCTCGTGGAAGCGGCGGGCGCCGGCGTTCCACTGGGCGATGTCATCGAAGGCGGCCTCCTGGGCGTCGATCACCTCTTGCAGGTGCGGGACGACAGTTACGGCCCGGTCGGGCCGGGCCGCGCACATGCCCGCGCAGATCGGCTCGATGCGCGCCAGCGTGTCGCTCACGTCGCTGGGGGTGGTGCGGCGCGACTGCAGCACCATGCTGGTGATCGCGGCCACCCGGTCGGGCGAGGGCAGGTGCACGACCGCGCCGCCTACGTTGCCGCGCCGGACCGAGATCAGCCCCTCGTTCTCCAGGATGCGCAGCGCTTCGCGGACGGCGGGCAGGCTGGTCCGGAACTCGCGCAACAGCTGGTCCTGCCGCGGGATGAGGTCACCCTCCGACAGCTTGCCGGTGAGAATGTCGTCCCGCAGCTTCGCCGCGATGATCTCCGCCAGCCGTGGTTGGCGCAGCTGCTGCACGGCGCACTCCTTTCGGGCCGGGCCCGGCGCGCGGCGGCCGCGCGACACCGGCCGCCACCGTCCGGCTACGATTGCAACTTAGCTATCTTTGCACATTCAGGCAGTCCGATGGTGACCAGCAGCTCACCGGGCCACGGCGGGGCGGCATCGGCCGGCGGCGGCTCGGGGCGCGCGCCGGGTCCGGGAGCCCGTCAGCCCGCGGGCCCGCCAGTCCCCGCTCTGGTCAGTCACCTGACCGGTCACTCCCCTGGGCGGTCAGTCCCTGGCGCCGGGCTCACTGGCCGGCCCGCCGAGCCGGGCGGTCAGCTCGCGGCGCAGAAGCTTGCCGATGTCGGAGCGCGGCAGGCTCCCGACCCGGGTGAAGCCCACCGGCACCTTGTACGGGGCAAGGTGGCGCCGGCACCAGGCCGCCAGCTCAGCAGGCTCGATTTCCCCGGCGGCGACGTACCACGCGTGCGGCACCTCGCCCAGGCGCCGGTCAGGCCGCGCGCAGACACCGACGTCGCGGATCGCCGGGAACTGCCGCAGCACCTCCTCGACCTCGTCCGGGAAGACCTTGATCCCGCCGCGGTTGATCATGTCGCTCACGCGTCCCTCGATCCAGAGGAACCCGTCGGCGTCGAGGCGGCCGAGGTCGCCGGTTCGCAGGTACCCGTCGACGAACCGCTCGTTGTCGCTGTCGTCGTGCACCGTGCCGTCGGCGGACGCGTAGCCCCGCATCCGGTAGGGCGAGTTGACGATGATCTCGCCCAGCTCGCCGGGATCGGCGTCGCTGCCGTCCTCGCGGCGGATGCGCAGGTCGACGTGCACATAGGGGCGGCCCGCCGCGCCGAGCTTGGCCTCGCCGAAAGCGCGCACGTCCTCGGCCGACCAGCCCACCACCTCGCCGCCGAGTTCGGTCTGGCCGTAGGAGTTGAGGACGAAGATCCCGTAGCGCCGGTAGAACTCGCGCGCCACCTGCGGCAGCAGCGGCGCCGTGATGGACCGGACCCGGCGCAGCGGATGCAGGTCGGAAATCGACTCGTCGTCGGTGAGCATAATGATCATCGCCGGCGCCAGGATCGTCGAGGTGATCCCGTGCGCCTTCACGGCTCGCACGAAACCCTCGGTGGTGAAGGACTCGAGCAGCACCACGCCGAACCCGGCCCGGAAGCTGAACAACGCGGTGAAGACCCCGGCCCACAAGGCCAGCGACACCGGGATCAGATTGAGCCGGTAGCTGGCCAGCCGGGCCGGGCCGGGCTTCCGCGCAGCTTGACCAGGCTCGCGTCCAGCGCGTCGATCGTGCCGGAATGCCGGATGAGCACGGCCTTGGGTCGCCCGGTCGTCCCTGACGTGCGCAGCACGAACGCGACGTCGGGTTCATACCGGGGCGCGTCGGCGCGGGCCCGGGCCCGGACGGCCGACTGCGCCGCCGGGTGGTCGTAGGCGACCGTGCCCACGGCCAGCTCGTGGGCGTCCAGGTCGGCGGGGGCGCCGATCACCAGCGCCAGCGGGGTCTCGGCCAGGAACTCGCTAACCTCCTGCGCCGTGGCGCGGCGGTTGACCGGAACGTAGACGCCCCCGGCCCGCCAGACGGCGAACATTGCGACCAGGGCACCCGGGCCGGGCACGACCAGGTTGCCGACCGGCTGTCCCGGCGTGACACCCGCCTGCGCCAGGGCCCGCGCCAGGCCGTCGACGCGCGCCTCGAGATCGCGCCGGCTGAGGTCGCCGGTCTCGGACGACACCGCGACGTCGTCGGGTCCGCACGGCAGCCCGGCCAGCAGGTCGAGCAGCGAAGGTGCCCGGCCGCCGGCAGTCTCCTGAGGGTTCGCCGCCGCGGGTGTCATGCCGGGTCGGCCCATTTCGGCTCGCGCTTCTCGACGAACGCCAGCGGCCCCTCGGCCTGGTCGGGATGGCCCCACACGCTGACCAGGTGCTGCGTGCCCACCTTGCAGGCGTCGGTGAGCCCGAGCTCCAGGGCGGTCCACAGCGACTTCTTCGTGGCGCGCAGCGCGGCCGGCGAGTTGCGCGCGATCTTCTCGGCCACCTCCTGCGCGGCCGCGCGCAGCTGCCCGGGCTCAACCACCTGGCTGACCATACCGAGCTCATAGGCGCGCGCCGCAGTCATGCGCTCGTGGGCACCGAGCAGCGCCATCCGCATCACCGCCTCGAACGGGATCCGTCGCGCCAGCGCGATTATCTCGATCGCCGACACCTGCCCGACACTCACATGGGGATCGAAGAATGTCGCATCGGCGGCGGCGATGGCGATGTCGGCCTCGGCCACGAAATGCAGCCCGCCGCCGCAGCAGATGCCGTTGACCGCGGCGATGACCGGTTTGCTCACGTTCTGCTGCCACGAGGTGAAGTGCAGGCTCCACCGCTCGAGGTCGTCGCCGTACCGCTGCATTCCCTCACCGTCGGTGGCGATCTCGGTGACGTCGGCACCGGTCTGGAAGGCCCGGCCAGTGCCGGTGTGGACGATCACCCGGACGGCTGGATCGTGATCAAGCTCCAGCCAGGCGTCGGCGAGCTCGTCGCGCATCTGGGCATTCATGGCGTTCAGCGCGTGCGGCCGGTTGTTGATCAGCCACCCGACACTGCCCTCCCGCTCCAGGAGCAACGTCTCATAACCCGGCATCGCCCACTCCCCTTCCTATGATTCTATCTTTATACTAAATGAATGAATGAAGGTCGAGCGGCCACTGCAGGCATCACCGTGTCCGTCGAGCAGTCGGTGCTCACCGTCGTGATGGACAACCCGGCCCGGCGCAACGCGCTCGACGACGCCAGCGTCGCCGCCTTCATCGGCGCCGTCGAGGCCGCCCAGAACGACGAGTCGGTACGGGCCGTGCTCGTGCACGGCGCCGGGCGCGACTTCTGCAGCGGGTTCGACATCATCTCGCGCAACCGCAGCTCCGATGGCCGTCCGCGGGTCGGCGCGATCCAGCGGCGCCTGCCATCGCAGGCCCACCGCCTGATCCCGATGCTGCTCGAGCTGCAGGTGCCCGTGGTCGCCGCGGTGCGCGGCTATGCCGTGGGACTCGGCCTGCAGCTCGCACTCGCCTGCGACTTCGCGGTCGTAGCGGACGACGCCGTCCTGTGGGAGCCATTCGTCACCCGCGGCATGACCCCCGACGGCGGCGCGACCTGGCTGCTCCCCCGCGCCGTCGGCCTCGCCCGCGCGCGGCGCATGCTCCTGCTCGGCGAGCGGGTTTCGGGCACGCAAGCCTGCGAGTGGGGACTCGTGCACCAGTCCGTGGCCGCGGCCGACCTGGACGCGGCCGCCTCCGCACTCGTGCGGCAGCTCGCCGACGGCCCGACCGTCGCGCTCGGCCTGACGAAGGCGCTCGTGAACCGCGCGGCCGGAAGCAGCCTAGCCGGGCAACTTCACGACGAAGGCCTGGCGATGGAGCTGAGTTCCCGGAGCCCTGACTTCCGGGCGGGCCTGGAGGCGTTCGCCGCCAAGCGGCCGCCAGTGTTCACCGGACGATGAGGACAAGCCTGCACGAGACGGGAAGACCAGGATGAGCACCCCCAGCACCCACCCCGATGACCTCTTGAGGCTAGTCGCCGAATCGGGCATCCGCGCGCTGATCAGCCGGGCCGCGCTGCTTGGTGACACCGGCGCACCTGAGGACTACGCGTCGGTCTACTCTGAGGACGCCGTTTGGCAGGCGAGTACCCGCGAGGTCGGCCTGCCCGCGATCATCGAGTCGGCCCGGCAGCGCCGATCGGCCCGGACCAGTGGCCCGGGCACGAACTCCAGGCATCTGGCCACCATCATGGAGATCGCCTTCGACGACCGCGACACCGCGCGGGCCACCTCGTACTTCGTCTTCATCGCCGATACCGCCTCGGCGCCGCGCATCGCCGTGACCGGCACCTACACTGACCGGCTGGCCCGCATCGGCGGCGAATGGCGCATCACCGAGCGAGTCATGACGACCGGCTGACGCCCGGCAAGTTTCACCTCTTCGCGCTGGCCGAGATAGGACGGAGAGGGTTGTGCGGGATACCCGAGTCGACCGCGCCGCTGCGCCGCAGGAACGTCATCGATCGGGTCCGCAGCCGCCAGCCGCCCTCGGTCCGCGCGAACGTGTCGGTCCAGTAGCCGATGCGCTGGTAGTGGTCGAGCTGGCTGACGAAGCACAGCGGCTGCGTGCCGGTGGCGGTGTCGCCGTCGAACTCAAGCAGCGGGGTTCCGGTCATGAACAGGCCCCTTGGGCGCCGCCTGGGCCAGGGCAGGGAATTCATCGACCGTGTACGTGTCGCCGAAAGCGCTGTACGTCCCGTCCTCGGTGAAGACGGTGCGCACCATGTCGAGATCGAGCTTCGTCATCGCCACGGCGTAACGCGCGAGCAGTTGCTCGATCTCCATGATGTCGGCGATCTCGCCGGACGAGAGAGCGTGCGGGCCTGGGTCAACCATGGCGGAGTCTCCCTCGCGAGAACCTGGGCAGCCGGGAATCTGGCAGTTTCTTGATTCCGACGTCACAATAGGTCTTAGTCCACGGGATGTCAACGATCGCCCGGCCGGGCCTGACGCCGTAACCTTTAGATAGATTTGACGTCAGAATCAATCATCTGCTGCACGGCCCGGACCGGCACCTGCTGACCGGCCGGACCGTGGCGGCAGCGAAGGAAAGCACATGAAGCTTGGTGCGTCCGCCGGGACGATTCCCGCGTACCTCGAGGCCACCAGCGAGCGGCTGGGCGACCAGCCGGCCGTGCGAGACGGCGCCGCCGAGCTCACCTACACCCAGCTCGCCGAGCATTCCGCCGAGTTCGCGGCGGCCCTGGTGGCCAGCGGCGTCCAGCGCGCTGACCGCGTGGCGATCTGGAACTACAACAGTGCCGAGTGGATCATCGCGGCGCTTGGCCTGTTCCAGGCCGGGGCAGTGCTGATACCGGTCAACACGCGGTTCAAGGGCGACGAAGCGACCACCATCCTCAACCGGAGCGCGGCCCGCGTGCTCGTCACCGCGACGGAGTTCCTCGGCAATAACTACGTCGAGATGCTGAGAGCCACCAGGACCGAGCGGCCGCACCTGCGGACGATCGTCAACGCCCACGGGCCGGCCACCGACGGCGCGGCGGACTGGGGCGAGTTCCTCGCGCGCGCAACACCGGACTCGCGCGCTGAGGTGGCCGAGCGCTGCCGCACGATGACGCCTGACGACGTCTGCGACATCCTGTTCACCTCGGGAACGACCGGCGTACCCAAGGGCGTCGTGATGACCCACGCCCGCACGCTCGTCACGGCCCTGGACTGGATCGCCATGACCGGCCTGCAGGCGGGCGATCGCTACCTCATGATCAACCCGTACTTCCACATGTTCGGGCTCAAGGCGGGCATCCTGGCCAGCGTCGCCGCCGGCGCGGTGATGCTGCCCGAGCCCGTCTTCGACGTGGCGAATGCCATCGACCGGATAGCCCGCGAGCAGGTCACGGTCCTGCCGGCCCCGCCGACGATCTACCTGGACGTGCTGAACCACCCGTCCCGGGCGCGGTGCGACCTGAGCAGCCTGCGGATCGGGCTCACCTCGGCGGCCGAGATCCCCCCGTCGCTCGTGCGGCGCATGCATGACGAGCTGGGCCTGCCGACTGTCGTGACCGCGTACGGCTCCACCGAGGGCGGCACCTCCACGTCCACCATCCCCGGCGACAGCATCGACACGATCGCCACGACGGTCGGCCGGCCCCGGCCGGGCTTCGAGGTACGCATCGTGGACCGTGACGGCGCCGAGGTCCCGCCGGGTGAGGTGGGTGAGATCCGGGTCCGCGGCGGCGGGGTCATGTCGCACTATCTCGACGATCCCGCCGCGACCGCCGCGGTGCTCTCCGAAGACGGCTGGCTCAGCACGGGCGACCTCGGCCGGTTCGGCGAGGACGGCAACCTGCGGATGGTCGGCCGCACCAAGGAGATGTTCATCGTCGGCGGGTTCAACGCCTATCCCGCCGAGATCGAGAGTTTCCTCGTGCAGCACCCCGAGGTGCAGCGGGCTGCCGTCGTCGGTATCCCCGACGACCGCCTCGGCGAGGTCGGCGCCGCGTTCGTCGTGCTGGCGCCCGGCGCGACGGCGGGGGCGGACGACATCATCGCGTGGAGTCAGCAGAAGATGGCCAACTTCAAGGTGCCCCGCGTCGTCGAGATCCTCGACCAGCTCCCGGTCAGCGCCACCGGGAAGGTGATGAAGACCAGCCTCCGCGACCGGGCCCTGACCTCCCGGCCGCGCGCTGACCACTGATCACGTCCGTCCCGACCCGATCCCGCCGACGCTGGAGCCGCACTGATGCAACCGACACCGCAGGACTACACCGAGATCTCCAACGTGCTCGCGCACTATTGCCTGTCGCTGGACCACGACGACTTCGAGGCGTGGTACGCGTGCTTCACCCCCGAGGGCGGCATGCACACCTACGGTCGCTCGTTCCTGGGCGAGAAGGGCCTGCGTAAGGTGATGGACACGGCGCCCCGCGGCCTGCACCACGGCGGCCCGCCCGCCGTCGAGATCCTGAGCGACGACCGCGCCCGGGTGCGGCAGAACCTCTGGTTCGTGGACCGCGTCACCAAGGACACCCGCTGCACCGTCTACGAGGACGAGTGGCACCGCACCGCCGACGGCTGGCGGATCCACTCGCGGACCGCCCGCTACCTCACTCCGGACGGTGTCGCCGACAAGCCGTGAGCCGCGACGTCGAGAACGAGCTTGCCGATCGTCTCGCGTGCCTCCAGCAGCCGGTGCGCGGCGACGATCTCCGACATCGGTAGCCGCTGCACCTCGGCCACGATGCGGCCCGACGCGGCCAGCTTCAGGGCCTCGCGCTCGAAGTCCCGCACGCCGTCCGGACGCCGCATCGCTATCCGCGGACCGAACGCCGCCAACACCGTCAGCCCGCGCCCGAGGATATCGGCCTCGGTCAGCCGCGTGGGCTCGCCGGAGCTCCAGCCGTAGAGCACGACCGACCCGCCCGGCTGCACGAGTTCGAGCGCCTGCCGGCCGATGGCCCCGCCGACGGCGTCCAGCGCGACCGTGACCTCGCGTTCACCGAGTTCCGCCCGGACGGCCTGCGGCCAGTCCGGGAAACCGTAGTCGACCCCTATCGCGCCCTGTGCGCGGATCCAGTCCACCTTCGCGGTCCCCCGCGCGGCACCGACCGCGACGGCGCCGCGGTTGCGCACCTCCTGAATGATCAGTCCGCCAACGCCGCCTGCGGCCGCCGTCACCAGCACGACATCGGCCGGCCCGATGTCGACGAAATCCAGCACCACCACAGCCGTCCGGCCGGTGGCCAGCATCGTGAGGGCTGCCTCCGGCGCGAGGCCGTCCGGCACCCGATGCACCGACGTCTCCGGCACGACGGCCAGCTCGGCGTAGCCGGCCCGGGCAATTCCGAGGTGCGCGACGACCTGCGTTCCCCGCCAGGACTCCTCGATACCAGGCCCAACACGGTCGACCGTGCCGCCGACCTCGAATCCGAGCACGGCGGGCAGCTCAGGCATGGGGTAGATATCGGGCACGGCGCCGGCCCGCAGGTGCGTGTCGAAGACGTTCACGCCGGCGATCCCGACCGCAATCCGCAGCTGCCCAGGGCCGGGCTCGGGGTCGGGCACCTCCTCGATGCCCAGGTTCTCCGGCGGCCCGAACGCGTGCAGTACGGCGGCCTTCATGAACGCTCCGTTCGCCCTGCTCAGCCGAGCTTGTACCCACCTGCGTCGCACAGGATCGACTGACCAGTGATCGTGCGGCTCTCGTCGCTGACCAGGAACAGCGCCAGGTTGGCGACGTCCTCGGGTGTGGAGATGTCGTGCAGTGCCGTGCCCGACAGGATCTCGGCCCGCTTGGTCTCGTACTCGACGCCTTCCTCGCCGGCGAGCCGTCGCACCCAGCCGCGCCACAGCTCGGTATCGATGGCGCCGGGCACGATGCAGTTGCAGCGGATGCCCTTCGGGCCGACCTCGTTGGCGACGGTCTGGGTGAGCGCGCGCAATGCGGCTTTCGCCGTGACGTAGTGCGTCTTGCGGGGCATGGCGTCGAAAGCAGCCGACGAGGAAAAGTTCAGGATCACGCCAGAACCACGTTCCAGCATCGAACGCCTGAGCACCTCGCGGGTGCAGAGCATCGCCGCGGTGACGTCGACGGCGATCGTGTCGTTCCAGTTCTCGAGCGTCTGCTCCCAGACCCACTTGTCGGCGCCGGGCACCGCGGCGTTGTTGACCATGATGTCGACGTGGCCGAACTCCGTCACCGCGCGGTCGATCATGGCGGCGACGTCGGCTTCGATGGTCACGTCGGCCCGCATGCTGACCGCGCCGCCGCCCGCCGCAGCCGCGGCCGAGCGGACGAGCTCCTCGCGCCGCGCAGCCAGCAGGACCTTTGCGCCTTCCTGGACGAACAGCGCTGCCATGACCGCGCCGACACCCGTCCCGGCGCCGGTGATGACGGCTGTCTTGCCTTCGAGGCGGCCGCTCATACGGTCCCGCCAGGCGTTTTCTGCAAGGATCCTCCAGGTGAGTCAGCCGGCAACGTGGTATTCCTCGAGCAGGCGACGGCCGATGATCATCTTCTGGATCTCCGCCGTACCCTCGCCGATCAGCAGCATCGGCGCTTCGCGGTACAGGCGCTCGATCTCGAACTCCTTCGTGTACCCATAGCCGCCGTGGATGCGGAAGGCGTCTTCCACGACTTCCTTGCCGTACTCAGAGGCCAGGTACTTCGCCATCCCCGCTTCCAGGTCATTCCGGTGGCCGGAATCCTTCCGGCGAGCCGCCAGCACAGTCATCTGGTGGGCCGCCTCGACCTTCGTCGCCATCTCGGCCAGCTTGAACTGGATCGCCTGGTGCTGGGCGATCGGCTTGCCGAAGGCGTGCCGCCGCTGCGCATAGTCGACGGCCAGCTCGAATGCCCGCAGCGCCACCCCGCAGGCGCGGGCCGCGACATTGACCCGGCCGACCTCCACGCCGTCCATCATCTGGTAGAAGCCGCGGTTGGGCTCACCGCCCAGCACCCGGGCGGCCGGGACCCGTACATCTTCCAGGATGAGCTCGGTGGTGTCGACGCCCTTATAGCCCATTTTGTCGATTTTGCCGGGTACGGTCAGGCCCGGAACCATCGGATTGGCGCCGAAGCCAGGTTGTTTCTCGATTAGCAACGTGGTCATGTTCCGGTGCGGAGCACCGTTCTCGTCGCCGGTCCGGCACAGCACGGCGACCAAGCTGGACGTGCCGCCGTTGGTCAGCCACATCTTCTGCCCGTTGATGACGTAGTCATCACCGTCGGGCACCGCCCGGGTCCGGATCGCCGAGACGTCCGAGCCAAGGCCCGGCTCGGACATCGAGAAGGCGCCACTGATCTCGCCGACCGCCATCTTGGGGAGGAAGTAGTTTTTCTGCTCAACGGTGCCGTGCCTGACGATCAAGTGCGCGACGATGAAATGCGTGTTGATGATGCCCGAGACGGACATCCAGCCGCGGGAGATCTCCTCGACAGCGAGGGCGTAGGTGAGAAGTGATGCTCCCAGCCCGCCGTACTCCTCCGGAATCGTCAGCCCGAACAAGCCGAGCTTTTTAAGCCCTTCAACGATCTGCGCAGGATATTCGTCCCGGTGTTCGAGGTCGGTCGCGACCGGAATAATCTCCTTCACGACGAAGTCCCGCACTGTGGCCAGAATGTCCCGCTGGAACTCGGTGAGGCCGTCGGTCTGGGCGAGGCGTCCCATTGTCGCTCCTCAGCCCGCTAGCTCAGCGCTGGCGGGGACCGGGCGGCCGGGTTGATCGCCGCCGCGCTCGCTGAGGTAGGCGACAGTAGGCACCATAACCTTGCGGCGGAAGACGCAGACTACAGTGCCATCCTGCTTGTAGCCGCGGGTTTCCACCTCGACGATGCCGCGGTCGGCCCTGGAGGTGAGCCGCTTAGCAAGCACAGCCGTCTCACCGTAGATGGTGTCGCCATGAAAGGTCGGCGCGACATGCCTGAGTGACTCGACCTCCAGGTTGGCGATCGCCTTGCCGGAGATATCAGGCACTGACATTCCCAGTAGCAACGAGTAGACGTAGTTGCCCACCACCACGTTCTTGCCAAAGTCGGTCGTTTGCCCGGCGTAGTTCGCGTCCAGGTGCAGCGGATGGTGGTTCATCGTCAGCAGGCAGAACAGGTGGTCGTCGTACTCGGTCACCGTCTTGCCCGGCCAGTGCTTGTAGACCTGGCCGACCTCGAACTCCTCGTATGTCCGGCCGAACTGCATGGCGATGCCTCCCTACGCGGGTGGTTCGAATGTTGACGTGCGCTGCAGGCCCGCTGCGCGGCCCTTGCCCGCGATCACCAGGGCCATCTTCCGCGAGGCCTCGTCGATCATCTCGTCGCCGAGCATGGCGGACCCCTTGGCACCGCCTGCCTCCGAGCTACACCAGTCATAGGCGTCCAGGATCAGCTCGGCGTGGTCGTAGTCCTCCTGCGACGGGGAGAAGATTTCGTTGGCCGCAGCAATCTGATCCGGGTGCAGGACCCACTTGCCGTCGAAGCCCAGCGCCGCAGCCCGCCGGGCGACCTCACTGAAGCCGTCTGAGTTGCGGACCTGCAGGTAAGGGCCGTCAATGGCCTGCAGGTCGTGGGCGCGAGCGGCGATCAGGATCCGCATGAGGATGTAGTGGTAGGCGTCTGCCGGGTAGCCGGGCGGCTGTTCCCCGACCACGAGCGACTTCATGTTGATGGAGGCCATGAAGTCCGCAGGGCCGAAGACGATCGTTTCCAGCCTGGGCGACGCGGCAGCGATCTCCTCGACGTTCATCAGGCCGCGGGCATTCTCGATCTGTGCTTCGATGCCGATACGGCCCAGCGGCAGGCCCATCGTCTTCTCAATCTGCGTGATGAGCAAGTCCAGCGCGGTGACCTGGCCGGCGTCCTGGACTTTCGGCAGCATCAGGCAGTCCAGATTGGCGCCCGCGCCCTCGACGACGGTCGTGACGTCCCGATAGGTCCATTCGGTGGTCCAGTCATTGACGCGGACGACCCTGGTCTTGCCGGTCCAGTCGCCGGTATTGAGCGCATCGACGATCATGTGCCGGGCGGGCTCTTTTACCAGAGGCGCGCAAGCGTCCTCCAGGTCCAGGAACACCTGGTCGGCTGGCAGGCTCTGCGCCTTCTCCAGGAAACGCGGATTGCTGCCGGGGACCGCGAGGCAGGAACGGCGTGAACGCGGCTGGCCGACCGCGGTCGAAGCGATAGTCATCTCAGGTCGGTCGTCCTTTTCGGTTGGCACTGCACGGGCGGCGCCGGCACGATCGCTTGGAGATCCGGACCTGCGAGTCTATACCGACGTCGATGTCAAAATAAAGCTCCGGCAACCACCCGACCAGAGCCCGGGCGGATGTTCCGCCGCCGGTCAGCCGTCCACGATTGCCCGCAGGCGGCGCAGGTCGCCCAGCGGGTCGTCGCCAACGGGCTCGACCTGGAGAACCGTCACGCCCTGATCGCGGTATGCACTCAGGCGGTCCCGGATGTACCCCTCGTCGCCGATGAGCGACGTCCCCTCGACCAGCTCGTCCGGCAGCCGCGCCGCGGCTTCCTCGCGCCGACCCGCGAGGTACAGATCTTGCACCTCTGCCGCTTCCTTCTCGAAGCCGTACTGCTGGAGGATCGAGTTGTAGAAGTTCTGCCCGCGGCCGCCCATTCCCCCGACGTAGAGGGCGAGGTGATCGCGTTCGCGCTCTCGCAGCTGAATCACGTCGGCACCTATTGCGAAGGGGCCGCCGGCCACGATCTCCAGCGGGCTGAGCTGCCGCTCGCGCTTCGCCTGGCCCCTCGAAAGAGCCCCGGCCCAGACTGCGTCGGCCCGCTCGGGGACATAAAGGTACGGAACCCATCCATCGGCAGCAGAAGCGACCAGCTCCACATTCGCCGGCCCAAGCGCGGCAACGTAGATAGGGATATCCGGCCGGACTGGATGATCGATTAGCTTCAGTGGCTTGCCCGCGCCTGACGGCAGAGGCAGGTGGTAGTGGGCGCCCTCATGTTCCAGGCGCTCCCGCCGCCATACGGTCCGGCAGATATCGATGATTTCCCGGGTGCGGCCTACAGGTGCGTCGAAGGTAACGCCGTGCCAGCCTTCGATGACCTGCGGACCGCTGGCTCCGAGGCCGAGAATAAAGCGTCCGCCGCTGAGGTGATCCAGCCCGGCGGCGGTCATGGCTGTGAGCGCCGGAGTCCGCCCGTAGATCGGCAAGATCTCCGACATGAGCTCGGCTCGGTCCGTAACCGCGCCGAGATAGCCGAGCCAGCTGACCGCGTCGAAGCCGTACGCTTCGGGCACGCATAGCACGTCGACGCCGGCTTCCTCATAGGCACGGGCACGCCGACCCGCAGATCTCGGATCCGGATCCCTGGTCAGCATCGCTGCTATTTTCATGGCGCCCTGCCTCATCTACACGGATGCCCGCGGGTCGTCTCACGTCTGCGCCCTGAACCGCCAGCGCATTCCCGTGACCGACCGTACCGCGGCGAGCTGCTGTTATGACTTTGACGTCACTATTATTATTATCTTGCGGCCCTAGGCGTCAAGCCGAGTGCCGTCCGGCAGCAGGCACCGCCGACGAATTCGACGAAATACGGGGTTGTACCGCTTCAAAATGTCGTGACGTCGCATGACCTGCGGATATCGGCGCGCCGCTTACGCTGCCCGGTGGTACTCGTTGATGACACCGCCGAGGACCTTGCGACACCGCACCGGTGCGTCCAGCTGCACGACAGCCATCTCGTCCTGGTCGGGTGGCCGCTGCTGTCGGGACTGGTGCGGACGGTGCCGGTTGTAGCTGGCTGGCGTAGGCGCGCAGCACCGCGCTCAGGTGCGCTCTGCCGTAGATCAGCATCCGGTCGGTGCACTCGGATCGTGCGGTCCGCACCCAGCGTTCGGCATAACAGTTCGCCCGGGGCGTCTGCGGCGGGGACTTGACCACGTGGATGCCCGCGCTGGCGAAGACCGTATCGAATGCGGCGGTGAACTTGGTTCGGTCGCGGTCGCGGATGAGGAACCGGAACGAGCTGATCCGGTCGCCGATGTCCATGGCCAGATTGCGGCCTGCTGCGCCGTCCATGCCCCGTTGGGGTGGCGGGTTACCCCGAGGATGTGCACCCGGCGGGTTGTCACCTCCATGACGAACAGCACGTAGAGCCGCTGCAGGAAGATGGTTTCGACGGTGAAGAAGTCGCACGCCAGCAGGCCTTCGGCCTGGGTGCGCAGGAATGTGCGCCAGGAGGTGTCCAGGATACGGGGCGCGGGCCGGTACCTTCGGGCGCGGAGGATCCGGCGGACGGTCGCGTCGCTGATCCGGTGGCCGAGGCGGGTCAGTTCGCCGTGCACCCGGCGGTATCCCCAGGCTGGGTTCTCCGCTGCCAGCCGCAGCACCAGGTCACGGATCTCCCGGTTTGTCCCGGGCCGGCCTGGCCGGTTCGGGTAGGTCCACTTGCGGGTGACCAGGCGGCGGTGCCAGGCCAGCAGGGTTCCCGGTGCGACCAGGCGCTGCCTGCGGAGCCCGGCGGGCAGTAGCCGAGTCAAGGCCGCCAGGATCGCGCGGTCGGCCCAGTCCGGATGGGGCCGGGCCACCTGACGGCGCAGCACCATCACTTCATGGCGCAACACCAAGATCTCCGCGTTCTTCGAGGCCTGGCTCTTGCACAGCAGGACCAGCCAGCCGAACACCCGGACCATGATCAGATACAGCAGACGGATAGGCACGAACCGCGATCCTGCCTCACCCCGCCGACTCCAGCAAATCGCAGCTCAACGGCCGCGCGCCGAGTTCTGAAGCGGTACACGCCCGGGAGCTGACCGTGGTGAGCAACAACGCTGGCAGCGGTAACCACGGCCTGGCCGCGCTGATCCGCGACGGGCGGGTCCGCAAGGTGATGTGCTCCTTCCCGCGCCAGTCCGATTCCTGGGTCTTCGATGCGGCCTACCGGGCCGGTCAGCTCGAGCTCGTGCCGCAGGGCAACCTGGCCGAGCGGATGCGGGCCGCCGGCGCGGGCATCGGCGCGTTCTTCACCCCCACTGGGTGCGGCACCCCGCTGGCCGAGGGCAAGGAAACCCGCGAGATCGACGGCCGCAGCTACGTCCTGGAGTACCCGATCAACGGCGACTTCGCCCTGGTCGCGGCGCACCGGGCCGACGCGCTGGGCAACCTGGTCTACCGCAAGACCGCGCGCAACTTCGGGCCCGTCATGGCGACCGCCGCGACGACCACGATCGTCGCAGGTAGACGAGGTCGTGCCGGTCGGCGCGCTGGACCCGGAGGCACGTCGTCACCCCGTGCATCTTCGTCGACCGGATCGTCGCGGTCGAGCCGCAGCACACCGTGCAGGAGCCCTGATGTCCGACGCACCGACCGCAGTCGAGCACGCGACCGGGCCCGCTGTCAGGGACGAGCTCGCCGCGCGTCGTCGCCGCGACATCCCGGCCGGCTCGTTCGTCAACCTCGGCATCGGCCAGCCGACCAAGATCGCCGACTACCTGCCGCCGGACAGCGGGCGTCATCCTGCACACCGAGAACGGCATGCTCGGCATGGGCCCCGACCGCGCACGGCGACGAGATCGACCCGGACCTGGTCAACGCGGGCAAGCTCCCGGTGACCGAGCTGCCGGGCGCGTCGTACTTCCACCACGCCGACTCCTTCGCGATGATGCGCGGCGGCCACCTCGACGTCTGCGTGCTCGGCGCCTACCAGGTCGCCGGCCGACGGCGACCTGGCCAACTGGCACACCGGCCAGCCCGGACGACATCCCGGCCGTCGGCGGCGCGATGGACCTGGCCATCGGCGCCAAGCAGACGTCACGTGATGATGACCCTGTTCACCAAGACGGGCGAGCCCAAGCTGGTACCGGAGTGCACCTACCCGCTGACCGGCCTCGCCTGCGTTAGCCGGGTCTACACCGACCACGCCGTCTTCGACATCGAGCCCGGACGGCATCGTGGTGCGCGACCTGTTCGGCGTCGGCTTCAGCGAACTCACCAGCCTTCTCGACGTGCCCCTCGTCGACCGGACGCGGGAGGTGGCCTGACTATGTGGTCCGTTACCCGTACGACCGTCGGCATCGTCGGAGGCGGTCCGGCGGGCTTGATGCTGTCGCACCTGCTGGCTCGCGAAGGCGTGGACTCGATGGTTATCGACGACCGGCTCGCGGCACGACATCGAGCACACCATTCGCGCGGGATCCTCGAGGCCGACAGCGTCGCTGCTCGTTGATTCGGGTGTCAGTGACCGAGTTCAACGAGAAGGCGACGAGCACCACGGCATCTACCTGCGATTCGGCGGTGAGAGCCACCACATCGACTTCGCGGACCTAGTCGGGGAGTCGGTGTGGGTGTATCCGCAGACCGAGGTATTCATCGACCTCGCGAATGCACGCGAACGCGACGGCGGCGATGTGCGTTTCGGCGTCACCGGTGCGCAGGTGTCGACATCACGAGCGACTCACCGCGGCTTTCGTTCACCGATTCCGACGGGGTCGCGCAGGAGGTGGATTGCGACTACGTGGTCGGCGCCGACGGGTCCGATCGATCTGCCGTCACTCGTTCCCGAAGATGTGCGGACAGCACTACTTCCGCGAGTATCCGTTCGCGTGGTTCGGCATCATCGCGCAGGCGCCGCACAGCGCGCCCGAACTCGTCTACTGCAACTCGCCACGTGGCTTCGCCCTGATCAGTCAACGCACCGCGACGGTGCAGCGCATGTACTTGCAGTGCGATCCCGAGGAGAACGTGGACGCCTGGTCCGAGGACCGGCTCTGGTCCGAGTTGCAAGCGCGGGTGGCGGGCGGTCGATGGCTTCGCGCTGAAGGAAGGCGCCATCACCGAGAAGTCGGTCCTGCGCTTTCGCAGCTTCGTCGCTGAGCCGATGCGGTACGGACGGCTGTTCCTTGCCGGCGATGCGGCGCACACCGTGCCGCCGACGGGCGCGAAGGGACTCAACCTCGCGCTCGCGGACGTGCGGGTGCTCGCCGAGGTCCTAACGCGCGCGTTGTCGTCCAACGACGAGAGCGGCCTCGACGACTACGAACGCCGTGCAATCGATCGGGTGTGGCGCGCGCAGCACTTCTCGTACTGGATGACCACCATGCTGCACGCGGTGCCGGGAGCGCCGGACTTCGATCGACGCCGACAGCTCGGCGAGCTCGACATCGGTGGTCTCGGCGAGCCGGATAGACTTTCCTCGCCGAGGGCTACACCGGCTGGCCACGCCGCTAAAGCGATCACGCCCGGACTACACAGCTGGCTCTGTTCAGACCTGAAATTCTGAAGGCGGGCAGGTGGGCGGAGCCGGGTCTGTCTTGGCGGATCCCGATGACCGCCAAGGTGAGCAGCCCTAGACCACGGCTAGCCTGCCCCGCCGGACAGGGTGAGAACCTAGCGGCCTCGAAACGCGCGCTGCGCTGATGTCGCTGTCACTTGAGGTCCCGGTCTCCCAGGACGACCGCCGCTTTACACGTCGGCCGCCCACTCCCTTGGATTCTTCGTCTCCAGGAAACGTGTCCGCTGGTGCAATTTGCATGCGCTCGGTTCGTCCCGACGTCAGACTTCCCCCTCGCTCTTGAACCCGCCTTCCCTATCACCCTTTTCCTCAAATGATCATGATCGCCCGTTTTTTTGTCACCCTTAGGTCATGAAGGTCAAAAGCCCCGTCACGTTTTCCCCTGGCCTGATCATTTCTCGGCTTCCCATGATCGTTGGGTCACACCCATGCACCATCTGATGATCATGGTCAGTTCTGCTACGCCCCCGCCGAGGAGGTCAGCGCTTTGGCGGTTGTGGCGACCCTGAGCAAGGGCTATGACCTGGAGTACATCTGGAAGCAGGTCGACCGCGGCCCGGCAAGGACGCGGCCAGCTATTACATCCAGGCCAGCGAGAGCGGCAGAGAGCCGCCCGGCCGCTGGTGGGGCCCCGGCGCGAAGGCGCTCGGCTTCGAGCCTGGCCAGCGGGTCGAGCGTGAGCCGTACGACCTGCTGTTCGGCGAGCGCAAGGCCCCTGACGGCACGCCCCTGGGCAGGCCGCCGGGTGATGGCCGCAAAGCCGCCGACCTGTACGCCCAGCTGCTGGCCGCCGAGCCGCACGCCACCGCCGAACGCAAGCGCGAGCTCCGCGCCGAGGCCACCAGGCAGGCGCGGCAGAGCCCGCTGTTCTTCGACCTGACCATCTCGCTGTCGAAGTCGATCTCGATCTTCCACGCCTCCCTGGGCGAGAACGCCCGCCTGGCCCGCCAAGCCGGCGACGCCGACGGCGAGCGTACTGGTCCGGCCTGGTCGGCCGAGGTCGACGAGATGATCATGCAGGCGGTGCAGGCTGGCTTCGGCTACTTCCAGCGCGAGGCGGGCTACACCCGCACCGGCTCGCACAACAACCGGGTCCACGGCCGGGAGACCGGCCAGTGGCGGGAGGCGGACCTGGCGGTGGCGCACTGGCTGCAGCACACCTCGCGGGACGGCGACATGCAGCTGCACGTCCACTCCCAGATCGCCCACACCGCCCGGACCGGCAAGGACGGGAAGTGGCGGGCCCCGGACTCGCTGGGCTACGGCGAGCACGTCGGCGCGGTCGCCGCGATCATCTCCCAGCACCTGGAGGAGGCCCTGACCGCCCGGTTCGGCCTGGAATGGGTCCCCGGGACGACGGGCACGGGTTCGAGATCAAGGGCATCGGCGAGGAGATGATGCGCGTGTTCTCCTCGCGCCGCGAGGCGATCACCGCCGACTTGCGCGGCCGCGCGGCGCGGTTCGAGCAGCGGTACGGCCGCGCGCCGTCCCAGCGGGAACTCGCGCACCTCGCGCAGGCGTCCAACTTCGCGACGCGCAACGCCAAGCAAGGCGCGCTGGATCTTGCGCAGGCGCACGCGGGCTGGGCGGACAAGCTCGCGCGCACGCTCGGCGTCTCGCTGGCGTCGGTTGCGCCGT
>CAVQZV010000002.1:0-24968 GCA_963718765.1 uncultured Actinomycetota bacterium | reverse complement strand
CACACCAGACCCTTAACTTCGCGGTCTTGGCCCGCGCATCGGCGCCGCAGGCGCCCTTGACGTGTCCGCCCGGGAGCGGATCATTGCCGGCGTCAGGGCGGGAGCCTGGCGGGTGGGGATGTCTGCGGTCCGGAGTAGCGGCCTTTCTGCGCGGGTGATATCGAGTCGTGACGGCCGTGGGCCAGGCCTGGGGCAGCCAGCCTTACCTTGGCCCGCCGCGCTTGCTGTGCCCCGGTGACATGATGATTGATCGGTTGTCCCCGCCTGCGGGGATGCGGCCGCTCAGTCTAATCAGGCCGTCCGCCTGGCCCGTGCGGGCCGGCAGCGGCTGACAGCGGCTTGGCGGGAGCTGGCCGCGGTGGTCCCCATCGGTGAGTTCGGCTGCGGCGGACCTGGGGGCGGCGGTCACGTACTGGTCACCATGGCGGTGTGTCAGGCGGCGGCCAGAGCGTCGTCGCCGAGCCCGGCCAGGATGTGATGGGCCTGCCGGAGGATCTTGCGGGCCTCGGACAGGCAGGCGCGCTTGCTGTTCTTGCGGTCCTTGACCGCGGCGTAGTAGCTGTGGTCGGGGGCCGAGGTGCGGGCGTGCGCCTTGCCGGCCTCATAGACGGCCCAGCGCAGCACCGGCGGCCCCTGCCGGGACAGCTTCCCGGGCGGGCCCTTGCGGTCGGAGGAGGACACGGTGATGTCCAGCCCGGCGAACCGGACCGCCTTGCGGGAGGAGGAGATCCGGCCCGCCCCGCCCAGCCAGCAGGTGATCGCCAGCGCGGTCACCGGCCCGACCCCGCACAGCCGGGCGGCCAGCGCCTTCGCCCCGGCCAGGTGCCGTGCCGCGTCCAGCAGCTGATGCCGCACCACGTGCAGCCGGGCCTCCAGCGCATCGATCACCTCCAGGGCGGTGGCGACCTGCAGCTGCCCGGCCGGGGACAGGCGGGCGGCGGCTGCGGCCCGCAGCTCGGCCACGCCCTTCTCGGTCCGCAGCGCGCCCTCGCCCAGCTGCGGGCCGCCTTGATGGAACAAGATCGCGTGGATCCGCTGCGACCAGGCGGTGCGCTCACGGCGCAGGTCGTTGTACAACTCCAGCAGCGCCCGGCACTCCAGGACGTGGGCGGGCGGGATCCAGCACTCCGGCAGCCGGCCCTCGGCCAGCAGCATCCGCAGGTGCCGCGCCTCGGTCTTATCGGTCTTGGCGTGCCGCTTGCGGCCGCGGGCGAACGCAGTATCGGCCGGCTCGGCAGGCAGCCTGGATGCGCTCCAGGATCTGCTGGGTTGTGCGGAGCGAGTCAATGGTCAGGGGGATGCGGGTGGAGCCGCTGGGTCTGGGGTGAAAGCTAGCGACGAGCCTATACTGCTTCAGACTCGTGGATGTTCGACGTGCCGTTCCAGGCATCCCGTATAGCACTCAGGAATCCTTCGATAATCTCGCTGCGGTCGCTTGCTTTGACGATCGCGCTCGTCGCCCCAGTTCCGACTGCACCAGCCCTAATGACGTCGCGAGCATCCTCGGGTGTCGCGACTCCTCCGGCGTGCATGATGAGGGTGCGAGGTTCTATCGCTCGGACGAGAGCATTGATCTGCGGGATCCACGGGCGACGTGCGCCGCCGCCGTGGCCGATCATCGCTCGCGGTTCGTAGAGAAGGATGTCAGGGGAAAGCGCAGAGATGGCGGCCGCATCCCGCTCGTCGGCAGCGCAGACGAGAGTCATCAGTCTGTTTGCCTTGGCCCGTTCGACAGCGGCTGCAACATCATCCAGGCGCATCGGATGGTCGGCATGATTGAGCATGACTCCGTTTGCACCTGCATCAGCGAGCGCTTCGGCGATGATTCGTCCGATGCTCCTCCCGGGCATATCGGGATCCATGTGCTGAGCGAAGAGGTGAATGTCCGGGAACAGCAGGCTAGCTGGTTCGATCTCGGTGACGGGCAAGGTCGCAATGAGGGACACTCCGTATTGTCGGCCGTGCATCTGTGCCGCCGCGAGAAGTTTGTGCAGTTCTGGTCGGCGCAGTATGTTCTTCGGCCCGATCTCGAAGAATGGCACCCTGAAGGGCGGGTGGGCGTCGAGTTCGGTTTCGATGTGGTTGCCTCGACACCGTGCTAGTCGTGGGATGCTCGGTCACGGTCCTGGTCTCGTGTCGCGGGAGTGGGCATGCGCGTCGACGAAGACCACGTTGGCCTTGTCCGCGAAGGCTGTCTACCGCTGGGTGATTCCGGTGAGCGTCGGTGACGACGATGTCGAGGTCGTCAATCTCGGCGACTTTGACCAGAAGGACGCGTCCCAGCTTCGTTTTGTCGACGGCGAGGATGACTCGGTCCGCGCAGTCGATGGCCTGGCGTTTGGTCACCGCTTCTTCCGGGTCGTAGTCGGTCAGTCCGCGGACTGGGTCCGCGCCGCTGATTCCCATGACGTAGCTGTCGACGTTGTACCGGTCGATGTCCTGGTCGAACCCAGTTCTTGTGGTGACCATCTCTCCCGGCTTGATTCGGCCGCCGAGCAGGATGACTTGGGATCTGGGGTCGTCAGCAAGCTCCAGGGCGGCGAAGAGGTTCCGCGTCACTACAGTCAGGCCGAGGTCGCGGCCGCGTATGGCGCGGGCCACCGCGAGTGCCGTGCTTCCGCCATCCAGGTAGATGGCCTCGCCAGCCTCGAGGAGGTTCGCCACGGCCACGCCGATATGCGCTTTGCTGCTGGACTCGTCTAGCGCACGGGTGGTGAAGGACGGTTCGTGTGCCTTCTGGGCGATAGCGATGGCTCCGCCTCCGACCACCCTCCGCAGCACGCCGCGATCTTCCAGGGTTCCCAGGTCCCGCCTGATGGTCATCTCCGAGACCTGGAAGCGGCTGGCGAGATCGGTGAGGTGTAGCTCCCCCGATTGACTTAGAAGGTGCTCGATTGCCCTTTGACGATCTTGTGCTGACATCAGTGTGATTCTATTTCATCTTGGCTGTGATAGAGAGACACCTGCCGCTCCCCCACCGACCATGTCGCTGCTCGGCTGCTGGTTGGGCCATCGGTGTGACCGGTCACGTCATGTCCTCTGCGGCTGATGGCGGTTCTATGTGCAGAGTCCGGTGCCTGAGCGCCCACATCACCGGACGGGCCGAATGGCGTGCTGAGCTCGGGGAGCGGGCCACGGGTGAGCCTGCGGACGATGAGGTAGGCAGCTCCGATGCCGAAGGCGACGAGCACGTACACCCAGCCGGTCTTGAGGGAAGAGTCGCGCAGCGTAAACAGCTCCAGTGCGATCCAGATGACCGATGCGACGATGACCCAGTTTTCTGCCCGGCCGAGTGACCAGTCGGTCGCCTTGGGCAGCCGGTTGAGCCGGAACAGCGCGGCCACGCAGGGGCCGCCGTACATGATCGGGGGAAGTACGGCCGTGACACCAACGATTGTGTTCAGCGCGGTCGCAGTCCGGCCGAATGCGACGAGCAGGATCAGGTCGAGCACGCCGACCGCGATCACCGCGAACAGGGGCGTATTCAGCCGGCTGTGGATCCGGCTGAGCCAGCGCGAGCCTGGCATGCGCTCGTCTCGCGCCATCGCAAAGACGATGCGGGTGGTGTCCATGAAGATGATCAGACCGCATGCGAATACCGAGAACGCGACGACGGCGAGGAACACCCGGCCGACGACGCTGCCGAGCGCCCCGTTGACTATGTTGCCGATGGGTGTCGCGGATTTCGCTGATGCGGCCAGGTCAGGCGAGGCAACGATGAGCATTCCGATGAACACGAACCCGACAATTCCCGCGACCGCCATCGACATCCACATGGCGCGGGGCACGTGGCGGGTCGCGTCCTTCGTCTCCTCGGACATATCTGCCGAGCCTTCGAAGCCGCATTGGGAGTAGATACCCATCAGCAGCGCCAGCTGCCACCAGCCCGAGTGGAACAGGGTCCCCGGGCTGATAAACGAACCGGTGTGACCGTGCTCGGGCTGGAACAGATTCCCCCAGTGAAAGTGGTGATGCACCGCGAGCGCGATCGCGATCGCGATGCTGAGACCGATCGTCCCGACGATCTCGGTGACCACGGCCACGTTGTTGACATGGCCTGCGAGCGCAGTGGAGAAGGTGAGGATCAGAGCTTGAAGGATGGAGAGGCCCGCGGTGACCAGAAGGGTGTTATCTACGGTGCCGACGTACCCGAACAAGGCGGGAGCCACGCTCGAGGCCAGCGTGTAGTTCACCGCTAGCAGCGAGATGTTCACAAACGTGAGGAAGGCCCAGCCTTGCATCCAGCCCGCTGTAGACCCGACCATCCGGGAAACCCACTGATAGGAGGATCCGGCGAGTGGGATGCGCGTGGCGAGCATTCCGAATACGAGCGCTACGAGCGTCTGCCCCACTGCACAGATCAGCCACCCAAAGGTGACGTATCCGCCCGCATAGTTTAGCCCGAGGCTGAATGAACCGAAGACTCCCGCGGTCACTGAGATGAACGAGAATCCGATAGCGAAGCTGGTGAACAGTTTGAAGTTCCGCGGCAACTCGGGCTTGTAACCGAGTTGTTGCATCTCCTGGCTGTCCGCGGAGGTGGCTGGTTGAGCTGACATTGTGAACTGTTCTCCTTCGCCTTCGGGGCCGCGTTCTAAGAGCCGATAAGGGTGCGCAGGTACGCTGCGGTCGCTGGCAGCGTGATGGACGGATCTCCGCACGTCGAGCACTCGAGGTTTAGGTACCCGTCGAATCCAACCGAGCGAAAAACCGCGAGGTAGGCAGCCCAATCGATGTTTCCCTTGCCCGGGAGCAGGCGGTTGTTGTCTGCCAGGTGGACGTGAAAAATAAGATCCGCCGCTTGTCTGATGGCGTCACCGAGGTTGGCTTCTTCAATCGAGCAGTGGAAAAAGTCGAGAAGAAGGCCTGCATGTGGATTGCTGACAGCGGACACCGCATCGACACAGTCGGCCACGCTGTTCAGGTACCGGCTCTCGTAGCGGTTGAGCGGCTCGAGCAGGACGCGGGCGTCGGTGCCTTGGACCGGCTCTAGCACTTCGAGGTACATCTGTGCGAATGCGTCACGTTGGCCCTGGTCCAGCGATTGATAGGGGTCGAACAGCGGGAGCGGGTCCTGCGGACCGTACTCGAACTCGAGCTCGGTGACGGCACCCAGTTCAGCACACACCCGGGCCGCTTCCAGATACATGGCCCGTGATGCTTCCCGGCGCGCGAGATCGTCGTCCATCAAGTGCCCGTAGAGCGGATCGGAGAAGGCAAATTCGCATGGGACGATACCCGTGCGATCTTCGAGTCCGAGAATCTCGTCGCGTATTTCCGGACCCCATTGATCGAATGGGTAGAAGATCGATATCGCATCAAAACCCCATTCCCTCAGGGCCTCCGCCTGGGCGGTCAGAGTTTTTCCCGGCACCATGGGGCTTGAGCATGATAGCCTCATTGCATTCAACCTTCCTTACCACCGTCTGCTTGTCCTGTGGTGTAGAGCAGATCTCGAAATCGTTGGAAACGCTCGTAGCGGGTCCGATGCATGGCGTTGTGGGAGGGCGTGTACACCTTGGTGCTTATCGGCGCTGGCGATTCTGCACTGTGGATGTCGGAGAGGAGCCCGGCTTCAACAAGACCGATCACCGCGGCGCCGCGGCAAACCGACTGCGTTTCTATGGGAACGACGATGGTGCGGTTGCATGCATCGGCCTTGAGCTGGGACCAGAAGACAGAGGCAGAGCCACCTCCGGTCGACACGATCCCTTCTACGTCACCCAGAAGACGCTCTTCGCAGTAGTCGATGTTGCTCCGCAACAGATGGGCGACGCCCTCCATCACCGCGTAGGCCATGTCGATTCCGTCGTGCCGCAGCGTCAGTTCCAGAAAGGCGCCGGCTGCCTCCTTGAAGTACTCCGGCGGGTTGAGGCCGGTTAGATACGGCAGGAAAAGGGGCGCATCGAGAGCGTGAACCCTGGCTCTTAGCCGCGACTCCAGCCAGTCATATGACTCGCCGTTGTAAAAGTTATTCTTGAACCACTCTAGGCATACTCCGCCGCTATCCGCGCAATCGAAGCAAACAATGTCCTGACTGCGAAGGCCCCGATGGAAGGACACGAGCACCGACGGGTCGAACTTCCAGTTGGGAGCGATGAAAGAGAGCGACAGTACCGTCCCGGAGGATTCGCTGACCACCGAATCGGAGTAGGAACCCGCACCGACCATGCTGGCGAAGTGGTCAAGGGTCCCGGCGTTGACCGTGTAGCCCGCCGCAGGCGGGAGAACCGCACAGATACTCTCCGAGACAGGCCCAACCGTCGTCCCTGGCGCGATGATCGGAGGCAGTTTGGCCACCTCGACGCCACAGAACTCAAGCATCGCCGGCCAGTATGCGTCGGCTACCACATCGTAGAAGTAGGAGAAGGCCCGGGTCGATGACTCGCCTGCAGCCACACCCGTAAGTTTTAGCTGAACGTAATCCTTGATCATCAGCACGTGCTGGGCTGCGTCCATCGACCGTGGCTCATGATGTGCTAGCCACCGCAGCTTCGATGCGGGCCACGCAGAGGTGGGGAACGGCTGCCCCGTGATCCGGAATCCCTCCGGAGCCGTGAACTCCGCCTCGATCTCGGCGCTCTGGATGCTGGCCCTGCTGTCAAGCCAGGAGATCCCCGGCCGCACAGGTGCCATATCCCCGCCCGCGAGAACCAGCGACTCTGCCTGACCAGTCAGCACGATCACGGCACGGCGATGCCTGGTCTCGATCCCGCTCAAGCTCGCGCATTCACCGATCAGCTCGATTACGTCCGCAACGATGGCCGAGGGATCAAATTCGACCCGTTCTTCACGAGTGTCGTAGACCACCGCTTTCGACGACAGCGCCAGCCGCCGAAGGCTCTCGTCATAGAGCGCGACCTTGAGATTCGTCGTTCCCAGATCGACTGCGTATATCAGCATCCTCGCCGCCTCGTGGTTCACAGTTTTGGCCGCCCCTTGGCACCGCCCGGCGCCGTGTCATTCCTCGCCGAGCAAGTGCACGCGAACCTTGCGCTCTCTCGGGCGAGTCGAATCGAGGTCACCGAAGTAGAGCCGGCCGAACTCACCAAGCGTGAGACCGCCGTCGCTGACTGGGACGACCTGCACACGTCCGATCAGGGATCCGATGATGTGGCCGTCCGTATTCAAACCCCAGGCGGGCTCCTCACCACGAAGCTCAGCGGCGTTGCGGATGTGAACCGGGCCGGGATGCAGGTACTGCCCTTCGTGGCGAGCCGGTGGCACGATCTTCTGCAGCGCATTGAGGGTGTCCTGGAGGATGTACTGCACGTTCCAGTAGGTGACGTCTTCGGACTCTTCCTGGATGAGTACGCAGCAGCTGGTGTGCTGGGTGAACACCGTCGCGATCCCTTGACCGAGGCCCACTTGGCGTACGGTCTCCTTCACCCAGTCCGTGACATCGATGAACTGTTGCCTGGCCTCGGTCTTCAGTTCGAGAACGTTGTGATCGTTGATCATCTCTAGCTCTTCAGGGTCGGGCTGACGTTATTTATTAACATGATTTTGTTATTGAACCACACTTTGGCGACTCGCCCAACACTTGTCTGTAAATTTTTGGCAGCAACCGTGATCACAACTCTTGCCTGGCAGCATGCGAGTCAAGCGAACCGCAGCGGCTTCGGCCCTAGGAAACGCTGCGATGTCGCCGCAGCGGAGCGAGTCGGTGGCCGGCTGACATGCACACACTCCCCATAGTCGTCAAGATCAGCGACCAGTCGGCTGGCGCGGTTCGCCGGCCGCGAGGACGTCCCGTTCGCGGTCGAGGGGTGCACCGGGCGGCGGTATGTCGCGGAGGAACTGGCCGCGGCCGGCGTCACGGTACATCTGGCCGAGCAGGCGGAAGTCAGCGACCTCGGCGGCCAGGGTCAGCGCGGTCAGCTCGGCGATCCCGCGGTAGCAGCCCAGCTGCCGCACCATCGGCGCCAGCGGGTCCACGCTGGCCCAGCAGCCCCGCAGCTGGCGTTCCAGCACCGCCAGCTCGGCGTCGCGGGCATCCAGCGCCGCCAGGTAGGTGCGCAGCGCGGCCTCCAGCGCGGGCTCGGTGAAGGACTGCCGGTCCAGCCACGCGCGGTGCTGACAGGTCCACCGGGGAGCCCGCCAGACGCGGCCGTGCCGCTGCAGCAGCGCACCGATGCGCTGCATCATCCGCTTGCGGTCATCGACCAGGTCAGCCCGGGTCCGGACCAGGTCCCGCACCGCCTCCTCCGGCTCGCTTGGGACCCGGATCGCGGTCAGCAGCCCGGCCCGGTGCGACAGCGCCAGGCGCACGCAGTCCCGGCAGGTCGGTCTTGACCCGGTCGGCGGCCGCCTTCGGGATCAGCGCCGGCGTGACCACATCACAGGCCACGCCCGCCGCGGTCAGCAGCCGGTGCAGCTCATAGCCGCCCGGCCCGGCCTCATAGCAGGCCGCCAGCACCGACCGGTCGGCGAACTTGCCGATCAGCCGCCGCACCATCTCCCCGTCGTGGCTGATCATCTCGACCGCCGGGACATCCTGCCCCGGCCGCAGCACCGCGACCGCGATCTTGTCCCTCGAGACGTCCATCCCCAGGTAGATCCGTTCTCCTGCCGGTGCCGCACTGGTCATGACGGCCGGCCTCCTTCCTGCCTTGCGGCTCCGCCTCGGCAACGGGAACGTTGCACCTTCCAGCTGACTGACATAGGGAGAAGGATCATGCAATGCCGAGGTGGGGCTTGACGTCGTAGCGCAGGATGAGATCGGTGCCTGGATAATGCGCTTGGGCGTGGTTGAGCTGGTCGCAGAGGGCGGCCAGGGCCTGGGTGCGCCGCGGGGCGGTGAGCGGGTCGAGGCGGATGAGCAGTTCGCCGTTACCTGGGATGATGTCGCGGAGACGGTGAGAGCTTCGCGGATGAGGGCGTAGGCTTCGTCGCCGGCCATGGCAGCGAACATCGCGGGCACCCCGAACATCCAGGTCACCCGGCGGGTGGCGATGATGTCGAACACCCGGTCCGGGTTGAACGCAACGCATCAGCACCGAGGTCGCACCCTTGAGGAAGGTGGGCAGGAAGACGATGTTCAGCGCGGAGGTGTGGAACATCGGCGCTGCCACCAGGCTGACCTCCGCGCTGGTGATGTCGTTGTCCAGCAGCGTGTTGAAACAATCCAGGTGATGTTGGCATGGCTGAGCATGACGTCCTTGGGGTGGCCGGTGGTGCCGGAGCTGTACTGGATCATGCACGTCTGGTCGAGCTGGACCGGCTCATCCAGCCGGTCACCCGGGGCACCTGCCAGCAGTTCCTCGTATGACCGGGCGCGCTCTGCATCGCCGACCGCGACATAGTGCGGCACCGTGACGTCGTCCCGCAGGGCCGCGACGGCGCCGGCGTGCTCGGCACCGGACACCAGCACGCGCGCTCCGCAGTCGTTGCATGAACGCGAGTTCGGGCGGCGTGAGCCGGGTGTTGAGCGGTACGAACCCCGCGCCCCAACGCCCCCGCGGCGAACAGTGTCTCCGCCAGGGCCGGATGGTTCCCGCCCAGATAGGCCACCCGGTCGCCGGGGCCTGGTGCCCAAGGCGCGCAGCGCATGCGCGAGCCGCATCACCCGTGCGGCCAGTTCCCGGTAGGTCAGGGAGCCGCCATCATGCACGATGGCCGTGTCATCCGGCGTCATGCGGGCCCGCCGGGCAGGCCACGAGCCGAGCCCTTGGTTCCGCGTGGCGCGCTCCTCTCCGACGCTGCCCGGCCATCGGGCCGATCACAGCCAGTCGGGCCATTGGTAGGCGGCTGAGCCGTCGTGGTCGCAATGAGGTGGCAGCGGGGTGAGTCGCCCCTGGAAGAAGACCAGCGGTACGGCGGGGGTGTTCTCCGTCCCGAGTTCCTGGACGCGGCCCAGGACGAGGTAGTGGTCGCCGGTGATCCGCACGTCGGCGATGTCGCAGTCGATCCAGGCGAGGACGCCGGCCAGGATGGGGTTTCCCGAGGATGCACGGCGCCACCGGTGGCGCCCGAACCGCCCCGGCGCCTTGGCGCTGAAGTCGCGGCACAGTCCCTGTTGCCTTCCGCTGAGTATATTCACGCAGAAGGCGCCGCCTGCCATGATCTGGGGCCAGGTGGTGGAGGAGCGGCCTGGCCAGAACGCGATGAGCGGAGGCGTCAGGGAAACCGAGGTGAACGACCCGATGACCATGCCCACCGGGGCGCCTCCGGGCGTAATCGCGGTAACGACGGTGACGCCGGTCGGGTAGTGGCCGAGCACGTGCCTGAACCACGCGGGATCATCCGGACCGCCGCCGCGCGCCGCGTCGGCGCGGGCCGGGTGGTTCACAAGGGGGTTCCCGCGCCGAGTACCGAGCGTCCGTAGGCGGTGGCCCACACCCCGTGCTGTGCGTTGATGTGGGATTTGTATGTGGCGATGTCGCGCAGGTAGCGCTGCATGCGTTCGCCGTTGGCCAGCGTGCTGGAGCCGCTGGCCGCGACCAGCATCTCCACGGCCTGGCAGGCGAGCTGGCCGCCTTGCCGGGCGGTGACGGAAAGGGCCTGGTCGTCCAGTTCGGAGAAGGGGCCAGCGCCGCTGGCTCCCCGTGCCGCGTACCCGGTGTAGTCGTCGGCGACCGACAGCACGATCCGCTGGGCGGAGTCGGCGAGGCCCATGGCGAGCCCCAGGTTGCGTTGGTGCTCGGGGTCGGAGCTGCGCGGCTTGAACGGCGGCATCTGGCTCTTCTTGGTGGTGATGATCCGCTGGTACTCATCGGCTGCGGCCCAGGCGGTGCCGGCGACGATCGAGACGAGCTGGATGTTGAAGAACGACATCAGCCGCCCTGCGTACATCGGGTTGCCGTGCAGGTCCGCACCCGGCCCGCCTGCCACGTCGAGGTCCAGCAGGTGGGTCTGCGACACGTACCTGTGGGGTACGAGCACGTTGTCCACCACGACGCTGTTGGAGCCGCTGCCGCGAAAACCCAGGATCTCCCCCCAGTTGTCGAGCATCTGCCAGCCGGAAGGGACGAGCACCATGCCCGGACGCGGCGGTTCGCCCTGGCCGTTGTCGATGAGCGCCCCGCCCAGGAAGTGGGTGGCGACGTTGACCCCGGAGGCGTAGTCCCAGCGGCCGTTGACCAGGTACCCCTCGGGTGTCCTTGCCGCGATGGCGCTGGGGGCGATCGGCAGCGGGGCGCGGAAGTCGCCGGCCGGACCGAAGACCTCGCGCTGCGTTTGCTCCGGGAACCGTCCGGCGACCACCAGGCTGTGCGAGGCGGCCAGGCACAGGTTCCAGCCGCTGGACGGGCAGCCCCGGGATACCTCGGTGACCATCTGGGAGAAGGTCCGCAGGCCGAACTCGTAGCCGCCGAAGCGGCGCGGCTGGAGAGCGCGGTAGAAGCCGGTCTTCCAGGAATGCCTTGTGCGTGTCGTCGGGGATGCCGGTCAGCAGTTCGGCTTGATCCTGCCGGTCACGCAGCGAGGACCGGAGATCGCGTGCCCGGCGCAGGAGTTCATCTGGCGTCAGGCCGGGCTCGGGCTGGGGTATTTCAATGGTTTCTTGGATTATTCCGGGCAATTTCCGCCTCGTCTGTGCTCTGTTCTCATTCGGCTTTGAATGGAGTGTCGGCATTGCGGCGGAGGCTGTCCAATGCCGTTGGCTGTGAGCGTGATGAGCGGGATGCATCAGGTCGCGCCAGGGAGCTGCGGGTTTCGGCATGGTGACTGACGGGGGACGGCTGTGTAACATGAGTCCCAGGCTGCGGGGTGTGAGGTGATCTGGGAGGGCGGAGTGGAGCTCCGGAACCTGCGCCATTTCCTGGCGCTCGCCGAGACCCTGAACTACCGGATCGCCGCCGAGCGGCTGTACCTCACTCAGCCCGCGCTGACCCGCTCGATCGCCGCGCTGGAGCGCGAACTCGGCGTCATGCTGTTCGACCGCGACAAGCGGCACGTTTCCCTCACCGCCGGCGGCGCGGACCTGGCTAACCGGGCCCGCGAGGTGCTCTCGGACGCCGACCGGCTCGCCGCCGCGGCGAGCGCCATCCGGGCCAGGCGGCGGCACGAGGTGCGGGTGGGCCTGTACGGGATCGCGCTGGCGGAGCTGACCCATCCGGTGATCGAGGCGTTCTGCGAGCGTTACCCGGACGTCTCGGTCCGGGTGTACGACGCGGACTTCCACCGAGGGCTGGATCCTGTGCTGTCAGGTGAGTACGACGTCGCCCTGACGCGCCTGAACGCCGACATGCCGAGGCTGGCACGGGTGCCGGTCTTCACCGAGCCCGCCTTCCTCGCGCTGTGGAAGGGGCACCGGCTGGCCTCGGCGGCTGCCGTGGACGTGGCCGAGGTCTTCGGCGACCCCTGGGTCACCCCCGACGTGCGGTCCGACTTCTGGGTATGCGGGGACCGGCGGGACGGCGCCGCCGTGATCGGCCGCCACGCCCGCTCGACCGCCGAGATGTGCTCGGCGGTCGCCTACCAGCACATGGTCGGGCTGGTGCCGCTGTCCGGCGCCCGGATGTTCCCCCATCCGGGCGTGGGCGCGGTGCCTCCCAGGGAGCCCCTCGGCTCGGTGGCCGCGGTCGTCTACCCCGAGGCCGGCCACTCGCCCGCCGCCCCGGCCTTCGCCGAGATCGCCCGCCGGGCGGCCCGTGGGATCGGCGTCCCGCACGCCGAACCCGCCCGGTAACCGGCAAGCTGCCGTCCCGGCGCGGGTGAGCGATGTCAGCGGAGTCGCTCGTGCGGCACCTCCGCCGTCGGGCCGAGCGTGTGTCAGGCGCCCGAGGCGGGACGCGCTGTTGTCCCCGTCGGGCCGCAGTGAACGCAGGATCGACTCCAGTTGCAGTGCCACTAGAAGTTCGAACCGGGCGTCGGCGTCGTCGAGATCGAGGTCGATGTTCTCCCGTACCTGCTCCAGCCGGTAGCGCAGGGTGTTGGGATGGATGAAAAGTGCGCGCGCGGTGGCGGCGGCCCGGCGCTCGTGCACGAGGTAGGTGCGGAGGGTGGTGACCAGATCGGACTTCAGGCGCCGGTCGGCGTCCAGCAGGCGTCCCAGCGTCCGTTCGACCGCCTCCCGCTCGGCGCCGGAGCCCACGATGTACGCCGCGATCTGGAACACGCCGAGTTCCTGGGCGACCGTCACCCGGGACAGGCCGGGAGCGTGCCGTGCCACATGCATCGAGAACATGCTCTCCCGCAGCGAATCCCGGTAGCCGTCGAGTGTGCTGCAGACCCTGCTGATGCCCGCGAAGAGCCGGGACGGGCACGCAGCGTCCAGCAGCCGGGACACGGCGCCTCGCAGGTCCTCGCTGCTGCCGCCCGCGGGGATCGGCCACAGAATGACGATGTGGCCTCGGTAGGTGCTCAGCAGACCGTGTGGTGCCAGGTCATGGAGCCGGGCGGCAACCCGGTCGAGCACCGGGCGCTCGACCGGGGTGTCGCGTCCCAGCGTCACCAGCGCGTGCGGAGCCTTCAGATCGATGCCCAGCAGTCTGGCTCGTTCCGCGACCGGCTCCAGCCGGTCGCGGAGCCCGCTGACGAGCGCCTCGATGAAGGTTCCGTTCATACGGAGCTCCAGGTCGAACTCCGTCCGCCTGGCGGCGATCGAGACGCCGAGGAGGCCGGCGAGGCGCTTCAGGATCGTGGTGTGCGGCGCGCCGCGTGCCCCGGGCGCCCGCAGGGCGAGTCGGCTGTGCGGAATGGGAACGCACAAGCCGTCGTCGGTGGCCGGCGAGGGCGCGGCGGCCGAAGGCGGGAGTTCCGCTCGGATCTCGGTGCCGAGCGCGACGCCGGCCTGCCGCGCCACCTCATCGATACTCGATCCGGCGTCCACGGAGCGGATCGCGCCGTCCAGCACGGCCGCGTCGCGTCGGAGATTCTCCACCTCACTGATCACGACCGTCACCGACCCGACGATCCGCGAGATCTCCGCGAGCAATGTGACGTGCGCGGTGGTGAACTTGCTGGGCGTGCGGCTCAGCACGAATATCCGCGCCGGGCCGTCGAGCCCGCGGACCGGCGCGGCAATGGCGTCCGCCATTCCCTCGACCAAGAATGCCTCGATCACCAGGTCACCGTCGGTCTCGCCGAAGGCCTGTGGCTCCACGAGGCCGACGGAGGCGCGTACACACGATGCGCCGTCGACGGTCTCCGCCCAGACCGCGGCGTCGGCGTCCAGCACGCTGCGCGCCGCGTACACCGCACGCATGCGCAGTTCGGTGTTAGATCGCGCGCCGAGAAGGTCCCGTACCGCGACGAGCAGCTCGATGGGATCGGGTCCCGGCCAGCCGGACGGCTCCGTCGTGTCACTGATGCGGCAGGACGGCCCACCGCCCACGATCAGCACGTTGGTGCGTGCCGCCGTCATCGGGTATCACTCCGCACCGCTGGCAGCCGCTTGACCAGCCAGGCCATCAGCACGTCGGCCACCTCGTCGGAGTTCTTCTCCCCCATGGGCAGGTGGCCGTTGCCGGTGATCCCCAGCTCCGGCAGGCGCAGCAACTCGGCGTCTGCGCCAGCCTGTGCCAGGTAATCGGCGATGCCGTGCCCGAACGATGCCATCGGCGAGGTGTCGGCCGCCACGACGGCGATCGGGAAGCCTGTCAGGTTGGGCAGGGACCGGACGGGCTCGTCCTGGACGAGGCAGTCCGGCAGCCTGGCGGCCCCGGCCGGGCGGAGCCGGATGCGTAGGTCACCCGGATCGCTGACCGGCGGGTCGTAGGTGATCGGGGCCGCGGTGAGCCCCCAGTCCAGCTTGCCGAAGCCGGGCAGCTCGGTGAACGGCGGCCCGATCGGCTCTACCGCGATCACGGCCCTGACCAGCCTGGGCCGGGCATCGGCGACGTGCCAGCCGAACGGCGCCCCCATCGAATGGGTGATCAGGACGGCGGGCCCGATGCGGTCGAGCAGGCCGGCCCCGCAGCGGCGCATCTGCTCCTCGTTCCCGGCGAACGTGGGCAACGCAGGTCCCTGGCTCGCCAGCAGCTGATCCAGGGCCGGGTCGCCGATCTCGCCGCTTCCGGGCCACTGGCTGCCGGGCTGTCCCGCCGCGCAGCAGAACAGCCACCTCATGAACTCATGGGTCGGCGGCGGGGCGGTGATGGGCCCCAGCACGAGCGGATGGTACGGGGAACGCCCGTGCCCGGGCCGGTCGACCACGTACACGGCAAAACCGGCCAGCAGGAACCGCGTGGCCCACCCAGGGCGGCCGTCCGGCGTGGACAGGAAATCCGTGCCCTGGCCCCCGCCCCCGTGGACCATCACCACGGGCAGGGCATGCCTGCGGTCGGCCGGGACCTGGTACTGGGCATACATCGCGGCCTCGGCGACGGTGTCCGCCCCGGTCCGCCTGCGTCCGGCACCAACCCAGAAACCGCCCTGCTCGGCGATGATCAGCGGCGCGGTGGCGCCGGCTTCGCCAGGTGCTGCTGAGCTGGACATCAACCATCCCCCGTCGGGCATGTGCTCTATGCCCGGCACTATCGGCGACGTGTGCCTGTGCGGTCCAATGCCGGTCTGGGCGCACTGATGCACGGCGCTCATCAGCGCTCGCTCTGGCAGGATCTGCGGCCAGGGTGTGAACCCCGGGCAATCTGTGCCATTGGAGCAAACCCACAACATCCGCGATGAAGACTGTGCGGAGCCACCGATGCCAGTCCCGGTCGGCGCGCCACTAATTAGAGCGACGGGACCAACGACCCCGCAGACGCGACTGGTGTCCGAAACTCCCGTCGCAGAAGGCTGGTGAGTGTCATGTCGCACAGTGCCGTTCATCCGGGAGGGCAGAGCGCCGCGTCCGCTCCGGAGCTCCCTGCGGCCATCACGGAGTTGACCTCCGCCCTCGGCGAGGCCGCGGTCCTGACGGACCCCACCTCGCTGGGCGAGTTCGGCGATCCGTACGCCCCGGCGGAGTGGACGGATCTGCGGCCTGCAGCGGTGGTGCAACCGTCCTCGGTCGAGGAGGTCCAGGCTGTCGTCCGGATCGCTAACGAACATCGGCTGACCCTGTGGACGGTATCGCGGGGCAAGAACAACGGCTACGGCGGCTCGGCGGTCCGCGGGCCGGGTTCGGTCCTGGTGCACCTTGGCCGCATGAACAAGGTGGTCGAGGTGAACGAGGAACTGGCCTACGCTGTCGTCGAGCCGGGTGTCTCGTTCTACGACCTCTACGACGAGCTCGGCAGGCACGGCCATCGCCTGTGGGCGGCGGTGCCCGACCTCGGCTGGGGCAGCGTCCTGGGCAATGCCCTCGACCACGGGATGGGGTACGCCCCCAACGGCGACCGCGCGGCGAGCGTCTGCGGCATGGAGATCGTGCTCGCCGACGGAACCATCGTGCGAACCGGCATGGGCGCCATGGAGGGCAGCCCGAGCTGGCACTTGTCAAAGCGCGGTTTCGGGCCCACACTCGACGGCCTGTTCATGCAGTCGAATTTCGGCATCGTCACCAAGGTCGGCATCTGGCTGATGCCCAAGCCGCAGGTCTACTCATCCTGCCGCGTCTTCGGCAGCGATGATCGTGACCTCGAAGCTCTTGTGGACACCCTCCGCCCGCTGTTGCTCGATGGGACGATCACCGGTCAGCCGGGCATCTATGAAGGGCTGCCCGCCGCCGGGTGGGTCTCGGGCGCGTGGACGCTCCGCTTCGGGCTCTACGGCCGCGAGGCGGAGGTCGACCTCAAGATCGCGACGATCCGTGACGCCTTCGCGCTGATCGACGGCGTGACGGTGTCCGAGGACCGGTACCAGGGTCAGCCTCCGCAGGAGGCATGGCAGACGGCCAAGGTGCACGCCGGAGTGCCTAGTCAGGACCAGATCGACGAGCTCGGTCTGGACGACCCGGACCTCCCGCTGGGGCACACCGTATTCTCCTCGGTCGTCCCGAACACCGGCGCCCACGCCCGGGCGATCACCGAACTCTTCCGCAGGCACGTGCGTCAGGCGGGGCTGCGGGGAGGGCAAGGGCTCGTGATCCACGGCCGGTACATCACGAACCTGGGCCTCATCGCCTTCCCCCGCGGCGATCGCGCGGCCGCCGAGGCGGTCTTCGAGACCTACCGCACGATGGTGCACGAGGCGACGGTGCTCGGGTACGGCGAGTACCGCACGCACGTCTCGATGATGGATCTGGTGGCCGGGCAGTTCGGGTTCAACGACCACGCGCTGCTGCGGACGACCGAGAAGATCAAGGACGTGCTGGATCCGAACGGCATCCTGTCACCGGGCAAGTCCGGAATCTGGCCGAACCGGCTGCGTGCCGAATGGGAGGCTGCTGAAACGGCCGACCAGTTATATTTGTGCCCCGGCGCTCGGATGCAGCTTCTGCGTGGACTCTGGCTGTCGCACGGCTCGGGCGCCGCTTGCGGTGAAGGGCTGCATGGTATGTCCCGCGGCGCTCCGCCGGGCAGCCCGGCCCCCGCGGGACATTACGTCAGGCTGCCGAAGGCATGGCAGCAGCAGCCCTGAGGCCCCGGCCCGGAGAAACGAGCACGTCATGACGCTCCCCGAACTGCTGGCCCTCATCGAGTGCGCCGACGGGAAGGTCGGCTAAGAGTACTTCCGGACCTGGGTCGTGGCGCAGGCGGTCCGCAACGCGCTGGATGTCTTCCACGGCTGCTGGGCGTTCGACCCGGACGACCCGGGCAGCGGGGGAGGGATTTATCAGCGATGGCCAGATGCGCGCCCTGAACATCACGATCCGCCGTGCCATCCATGAGGCGCTCGGCCATCTGGACACGGCCCGCAGCGCCGCGCAGCAGTCGCACCACCGGAAGCTGCGGGCCGAGGAGGAGGCAGCGCTGGACTTCTGCGATTTCCAGCTCGGGACTGTCCGTGACTACATGGAGCTGCCGGGCTCACCCGAGCTGGAAAAAGCGTACAAGGATTACGTCAGCGAGCCCGATGTCAACCGGTAACCGCGGATGCGCGACCTCCCCTCATCGAGCATGGCCAGGTCCCGCGCGATCACCTGGTAGCTGGACTAGCGCTTGCCGCGCGCCCATCAGGGTGCTCCGTGAAAAGAATTATCCAGGAAAGGAGCGGAGCATGCCTGAGGTCGCAGCAGACGGTGACGTCGGCCCCATGGTGACCGCGGCGCTTCCCCCGCCGGGGCAGTGGAGGCCCTGCACCAGCTGCGCCGTTTCGCCCGCACGGCTGTGCTCGAGGCAGCAGGAACGGCCGCCTGTGACGCGGCGGACCCGGTTCCGCCTGCGCGGCATCGGCCTGGATCCCGTCGCGGTCACAGCCGACGGCGAGCTGGTGGTACTCGACGCCGCCATGTACACCAACGATGACAAGGAATGAATGAACGGCACCGTCGCCCGCTTGAGCGCGGCGGGGCTGTCTTTGCTGTTGCTCTGGGTGACGTGGTCGGCGGGGGGCGGGAATCCGCTCACGCGCGTTTTGCAGGCTGAGGCCTGGCTGGGCTGACACAGAGGGTCCCGCTGCGGTGCTGGATGCTCCATTCCAGGATCGGGCGCACCTGGCCGGGAAGGAGCGCAACATCAGGTCTGTGAGGGAGGCGTCGTCCTCGCCGGAGAGCTGGCTCGCCGTGTCCACCCAGTAGAGCGGGTCTGCGGCGGCATGGAGGAGGCACCCCACAGGTGATTAGCGGGGCGGGGCGGTGCTCCGGCGGACGACCAGTGTCGTTTCTAGTTCGAGGTGGCGAGGTTGCGCTTCGGCGCCAGAGGAGGTGAGCATCCAGAACGCGGTGGCGGCCATGGCGGCGAGCGGCTGCCTGATGGTCGTGAGAGGTGGTGTAGCCCAGGTCGCGACTGGCAGGTCGTCGAAGCCGGTCACGCTGACGTCGTCGGGGGAGCGGCGCCGGCGTTCGGCAAGTGCCTGCAGCACGCCGAACGCCTGGGCGTCGTTGCCCGCCATGATCGCCGTCGGCGCGTCGGCCAGGGACAGCAGCTCCCTCGCCTGGCGCAGGCCGCCGTTCGCAGACAGGTCGTCGCAGCGGACCAGATCCTCGTCGACGGGCAGGCCCGCCCGGCGCAGGGCGCTACGGTAGCCGTCGAGCCTCGCCCGGCAAGACCACAGCTCATCCGGCCCGCCGATGGCGGCAATCCGCTGGTGGCCCAGTTCGATGAGGTGCCGGGCTGCCGTCACGCCGCCCTGCCAGTTCGTGGTGCCCACCGAACGGACCGAATCGCCGGGCTCGACCCGCGGGTCGATGGCCACCAGCGGGA
Organism: uncultured Actinomycetota bacterium; assembly: GCA_963718765.1. Lineage (GTDB taxonomy): Bacteria > Actinomycetota > Actinomycetes > Streptosporangiales > Streptosporangiaceae > JAJYUU01. The sequence continues at coordinate 5,838 of CAVQZV010000002.1, read as the reverse complement.
CGTGGGCGTCCGCCAGCCGGCGGATCGTCGCCGAGTCGGGCAAGTGGAGCACGCTCAGCGCACCGCGCGTACCGCGCGCGCTCGCGATCTTCAGCCAGCGGTCGAACTCGCCTGCCGAGGTGACACGGCTGACGATGACGCTGGTCTCAGTTTCGGCGGCCGCGGTGACGGCGCCGCGGATCAGCTCGTCCGCCCAGGGGCTGCCGAGGCGGCCGATCAGCAGGTCGACCACGCCGATTCCGGCCCGTGGTGCGACCTGGTAGCCGTGCAACCGCAGGATCTGGCCGAGCCGCTCGCGGGTCTGCGGTGCCACGTCGGACCGGCCGTTGAGCACCTTCGAGACGGTGGAAACCGACACCCCGGCCGCGGCGGCGATGCTGGTCAGGCTGTCCATGCGTCTAGAACTTTTCGAAAAATCGTTGCCCCGAATCACCCATTGACACCTATTAAATCCAGATCTAGCGTGCATATTGGCACCGCCAGTTTAGCGGATACTTTTCGAAAAAGCAGTCCGTGCGAGGAGTGTGGCACGTTGATTAGCAGTCCGCCGGCCCTGCAGCTTTACTCGGTCCGCGAGCAGCTCGCGACGGGCAGGGCGCCTGTCCTGCGGCGCATCGCCGCCTTCGGCTACGGCGCGGTCGAGCCGTACGACGTGCGGACCGACCCGGACGCGCTGCGCGCCGACCTCGACGAGGCCGGGCTGGCCGTGTGCTCCGTGCACGCGCGGGCCCTCGGCGAGGACGCCGACGCGCTGCTGCGACGGCGCCCGGCGGTGGGCGGCGGCACGGTGATCGTGCCGTCGGTGCCGCGCGAGCGCTTCGCTGACGCCGACGCGATCGCCGCGCTCGCCCGCGAGCTGAACGAGGCCGCCGCCAGGGCCGCGGACTGCGGGCTGCGGTTCGGCTACCACAACCACGACTTCGAGCTTCGCCCAGGTCGACGGCCGGGCCGGGCTCGAGGTACTCGCGGACGCGCTCGACCCGGCGGTGATCCTCGAGGTCGACACCTACTGGGCGGCGGTCGGCGGCCAGGACCCGGCGCCGTGCCCGCCCTGCTCGGCCGGCTGGGCGACCGGGTGCGCTACCTGCACGTGAAGGACGGCCCGGTCACCAGGGACGACCCGATGACCGCGGTCGGCACCGGACGGATGCCGGTCGCGGAGATCCTCGCCGCCGCGCCGGCCGCCGAGTGGCACGTGGTCGAGCTCGACCGGTGCGCCACCGACATGCTCACCGCCGTCCGGGACAGCATCGGGTGGCTCACCGCGCGCGGCCTGGCGACCGCCGCGCCCGCCCGATGAGCCGGCGATGGGCCGAACGGAGCCGCTCGGCATCGGCGTCATCGGCTGCGGCAACATCAGCAACCAGTACCTGCGCAACCTGACCGCGTTCCCCGACCTGGCGGTGCTGATCTGCGCCGACCTCGACGCAGGCCGGGCCAAGGCGCAGGCGGCCGCCTACGGCGTGCCGCGTGGGGCAGCCCGGCCGACGCGCTCGCTCATCCCGGCGTGCGAGCTGTCGTGAACCTGACCGATTCCCGCCGCGCACGCCGAGGTGACCGCCGCCGCGATCGCGGCGGGCAAGCACGTGTGGAGCGAGAAGCCGCTCACGCTCGACGTCGCCCGGCGGCCGCGCGCTGCTCGCCGCGGCACGGCCGGCCGGGGTGCGCGTCGGCTGCGCGCCGGACACCGTGCTCGGCGCGGGCCTGCAGTCGGCCAGGCGGCTGATCGACTCCGGCGCCATCGGCGACGCCGCTCAGCCGCGCTCACCCTGCTGCAGGGCCCGGGGCCGCAGTCGTGGCACCCGGACCCGGAGTTCCTGTTCGCGACGGGCGCGGGCCCGCTGTTCGACCTCGGGCCCTACTACCTGTCGGTGCTCGCGGTGCTGTTCGGCCCGGCGCTCCGCGTCGCCGCCATCGGGCGCAGGCCGCGCGAGTCGCGCGTCATCGGCTCCGGGCCCGCGAGCGGGCACGGAGTTCGCCGTCGCGGTGCCCACCTACGTCGCCGCGCTCGCCGAGTACGCCGGCGGCCAGGCCGCCGTCGCTGCTGTTCAGCTGGGACTCGCCGCTGCGCCGGGCGGGCTTCGTCGAGATCACCGGCACCGAGGCGACCCTCGCGGTGCCCGACCCGAACCGCTTCGACGGCGACCTGCGCGTCCGCCGGGCTGGCGACGACGACTGGACCGTGATCCCGTCGACCGGCGCGGCCGCCGGGCGCGGCACCGGCGTCGTCGACATGGCCCGCGCCATCCGGGCCGGCGACGCCGCACCGCGCCTCCGGCGAGCTGGCGCTGCACGTGCTTGAGATGATGACCGCCATCGAGCGGTCCGCCGCCAGCGGCGCCTTCGAGCCGGTGGAGACCCGTCTTCGACATCCCGGCGCCGCTTGATCCACAATGGGATCCATATGTCACAGCGAACTGACAACCGGGCAGCATCGGCGTCGGCATGGTCGGCTACGCGTTCATGGGCCGGGCCCACTCGCTCGCCTGGCACACGGTCGGCCGCGTCTTCGACGTGCCGCTGCGGCCGCGGCTCGCGGCCATCTGCGGCCGGGACGAGGCCGCCGCGCAGCCGGCCGCGGACGGCTCGGCTGGGCGGCGGTCGAGACGGACTGGCGGGCGCTGATCGCCCGCGACGACGTGCAGCTCATCGACATCTCCGCGCCAGGCGACCTGCACGCGCCGATCGCGATCGCCGCGCTCGCCGCGGGCAAGCACGTGCTGTGCGAGAAGCCGCTCGCGAACACCGCTGGCGGAGGCCGAGGCGATGAAGGCGGCCGCCGACGCGGCCTACCCGTCGGGCGCCCGGGCCATGGTGGGCTTCAACTACCGCCGCGTCCCCGCGCTCGCCCTGGCCAGGCGGCTCGTCGAGCAGGGCCGCCTCGGCACCCTGCGCCACTTCCGCGCCGTCTACCTGCAGGACTGGCTCACCGACCCGGACGCGCCGATGACCTGGCGGATGCAGGCCGAGCGCGCCGGGTCCGGCGCGCTCGGCGACCTCGGCGCGCACATCGTCGACCTGGCCCGCTACCTGACCGGCGACGAGATCACCGGGGTGTCCGCGGTCAGCGCGACGTTCACGGCCAAGCGGCCGCTACGCGGACGGGTCTGGCACCGGCGCGGTCACGGTGGACGACGCGGTCGTGTTCACCGCCCGGCTCGCCTCGGGCGCGCTCGCCTCGTTCGAGGCCACCCGGTGCGCCGCCGGGCGCAAGAACGGGCTGCGCATCGAGCTCAACGGCTCCGCGGGCAGCCTCGCGTTCGACCTCGAGCGGCTCAACGAGCTCGAGTTCTTTGATCGAACGGACCCGGCTGGCGGCCGCAGGCTTCCGCCGCGTCCTGGTCACCGAGGGCGGCCATCCCTACCTGTCCGGCCTGGTGGCCGCCCGGGCACGTCCTCGGCTGGGAGCACACGTTCACGCACCAGGCCGGCCGACCTGCTGACGGCGATCGCGGACGGCGGGCAGCCGCGCCGTCGTTCGCCGACGGGCTGGCGGTGCAGCGGGTACTCGACGCGGTGGCGCGCAGCGCCGCGTCCGGCAACGCATGGGCAGCGGCGTGAACCCCGTGCACCCCGCGAGTCAGGCGTGGAACGTTCCGAATACAGATCGTGAGAGGGTCACTGATGGCACGGCCGTTTACCCTTTTCACCGGGCAGTGGGCGGACCTGCCGCTCGAGGAGGTGTGCCGGCTGGCGAGCTCGTGGGGGTACGACGGGCTCGAGATCGCCTGCTGGGGTGACCACTTCGAGGTCGACCGGGCGCTGCGCGAGGACGGCTACCTGGCCGGGCGGCACGCGCTGCTCGACGAAGTACGGGCTCGAAGTGCTGGGCGATCTCCGACCACCTGGTCGGCCAGGCGGTCTGCGACCACCCGATCGACGAACGGCACCAGGCGCATCCTGCCGGCCCGGATCTGGGGCGACGGCGAGCCGGAAGGGGTGCGGCCGCCGGCCGCGGCCGAGATCGCGGACACGGCGCGGGCGGCGGCCGCGTTCGGCGTGCGGACCGTGATCGGCTTCACCGGCTCGTCGATCTGGCACACGGTCGCCATGTTCCCGCCGGTGCCCGAGTCGATGATCGAGCGGGGCTACGCGGACTTCGCGTCGAGCGCTGGAACCCCGTCCTCGACGTGTTCGACGCCGAGGGCGTGCGGTTCGCGCACGAGGTGCACCCGAGCGAGATCGCCTACGACTTCTGGACGGCGCACCGCGCGCTGGACGCGGTGGGGAGCCGGCCGGCGTTCGGGCTGAACTTCGACCCGAGCCACTTCGTGTGGCAGGACCTCGACCCGGTCGCGTTCCTCGGCGAGTTCCGGGACCGGATCTACCACGTGGACTGCAAGGAGGCGCGCAAGCGGCTCGACGGCCGTAACGGCCGGCTCGGCTCGCACCTGCCGTGGGGCGACCCGCGGCGCGGCTGGGACTTCGTGTCCGCCGGGCGCGGCGACCGTGCCGTGGGAGGACGTGTTCCGCATGCTCAACTCGATCGGGTACGCCGGCCCGATCTCGGTCGAGTGGGAGGACGCGGGCATGGACCGGCTGCAGGGCGCGCCGCGGCGCTGGCGTTCCTGCGCCAGTTCGACTTCGACCCGCCGGCGGCGGCCTTCGACGCCGCGTTCAGCACCGGTCCGAAGTAACCGTCGTCGTGAGGTGTCGGGGAGTCTGGCCAAGCAAGAGGAGAAGGAGGAGCGGCATGCCTGACCTGGCACCTGGGCCAGCCGAGCTGATCGGCGGCCTGCCGGTGACGTTCACGGCCACCGTCGGCCACGCCACCGCGCCCCCAGGACCTCCTTTGAGCCCTCATCCACCGCAGCCCAGCATCGCGCAGAGCTTGTCTTCACGGCGGAAGGAGATTATCGGCATTATCCGCGTCAAGCACCCGGAGAGCCATCACGATGACGTGAACCTCGGTTATAACGATGACCCGATACCCAGAGACGTGGCGGTGGTCGGATTCGGCAACACCGTTCCCGGGTGGCTGACCGATCCCCCGCTGACCACCGTCCACCAGCCGATGCGCATGCTTGGCATGCGGGCCTGTACCCGCCTCATCGAGCGCATCGCCGCGCCCGGCCTGCCACCATCGGTGGAACTGCTGCCCACCGAACTGGTAATCAGGTCCAGCTGCGGATGCCCGCCAGGAACGTCCATCCGACAGCCAGTCCGGCCAGCGCAGGAGTAGCCATGACCCTTTGCCGGCCTGGCCCTCGCCGTCATCGATCCGCCTCGATGATGTTGCTACTGGTCACTCACTTGTCTTCAGTACCAGGACGGTACCAGGGGCCTTATCCGGTAATGTTCTTAGGCCTTGACCTTGGGGAAATTAACGTGTCCGACTTGGTCCCCGCTCGTGGTGGTCCATCCCCAAACGGGGGATCTATCACCAATCCAAAGTAACACGAGCGGAGCCGACGTGGCCGGCTATCCGGCGGCGTGTTCGATCTGCTTCCGGCGTGCAGACGCTGGCGTGGCGGTCCGGGTCTCCGGCATCGGCCTTCACCGGCAGGGCTGGTGACAGAACTAGCGTTACCTGGCGGGGGACCGGTCCGCCCCGGGCACGGGGGTGCTCACTCGGGCGGCTTCATCGGCGCATAACACGGCCAGGCTCCGCGTCACGGACAGGGACCGCAGGCTAGGGCGCGACATGCGATATCCGCCTGGTCGGAGCCGGATCCGGTGGTCACGGCGGCGATCCGGGTGAAGTACGCGGGGCGGCGAGTGCCGCTGGCGGTGCGGGACCGGCTGGGGCAGTGGCTGGATGATGAGGTGTTCGCGTCGGCGTTCGGGATGCGGGGCCGTCCGGGGTGGCCGCCGTCGCGGCTGGCGGTGGTGACGGTG
>CAVQZV010000001.1:0-17090 GCA_963718765.1 uncultured Actinomycetota bacterium | reverse complement strand
TTTTCCGCCGGTCGTCATCCAGCACGCCGTGTGGCTGTACCTTCGCTTCACCCTAAGCTATCGCGACGTTGAAGAGTTGCTTGCCGAGCGCGGCCTTGACCTCTCCTACGAGAGCGTTCGCAGTTGGGTGCTCAAATTCGGACCGGCAATCGCGCGGCGCCTGCGACGGTGCCGTCCTCGACATGACCGCCCAACGCCGCCGTTCGGCAGCGCTCGATCGCCGACATGACCTTGAGTTGGCCGAGGCTCACATGGCCGGCATGGACGCACGCCAAGCCGGCCCGCAATGGCGGAAATGTTGCCACCTCGACCCCCACGGGACAAGCCCGTGGGCTGAAGGCCCACGATCAACCCTTCGACATCGGCTTCCATCAGGATTTGCAGCACCGCCTCCGCCACGGCTCGCAGGAAATCGCCATCGCCGCTCTTCTGCAGTAGCTCGACCAGCGCCATTCTGTCGTCGGTCATCGGGCCCTCGGTAGTTGCTGGTGGTTCTCGCAACTCTACCGTAACGCACACCTTCCCGATGACCACCTTTCGCTCACGCGCGCGCCGGGCTCCATGTAATCGGGCATTCCACCCGACGCGCGCGCACCGCCGATTTTCCACCACGAGCGAGGACGCTAACATTCTCCTTCCCCGCGAAGAGCGGAACGTCCATCCACAGGGCTGGTCGCTTCATGCTAATGGTCAACGGCAGACCAGTTGCGTGGACAAGCCCGCACGGTCAGTCGATCGAATGGTTCAGCACCTCGGATTAGGGATCGATCCTGTCTATCGGACGAAAGGCGGCAAACGTTAAGGGTTTTCGGATGCCTGCCGTGCGCAGGCATGAGCGGCTGCACGGAGGCAGGCGTCCGAAAAGCCTCGAAGGAGGAAAGCGCGGGGGGAGTTCGCACCGAGGCTGGTGTCAATCTATGGGGAATTTGCCGCGGCTGCTTGGTCGGATTTGGCGGTTTTTTGGACAGGACGACGGTTGAGTGGCGGGCCGGGCGCTGGTTTTGGCCGCTGTGGATGCGATCGGCGCGGGGATCGGGCACTCGAGGCTCCGGATTTTGCCGGCGGAAGGCGCGGCTGAGGGTCGCTGTTGGCGAAGCGGGGCCGGTGCCGGCGAGATAGCGACGTCGGACGGAAGCGGCGGTCGGTGATGGCGACAGCAGTGTGAGGGTCATGAACTGTCGAACCCGATCGGTGGGGTAGGCCACAGCCGCGGCTGACAGCCGGGTTCGAAGGTCTCGATGATGATCATACGCCCGCCGCAACAAGGACAGGTGTTCCACTCGTCGTGCTCGTCTGCGTGCCCGCCTTCGGTGCCGTCGCTGTCGCTGCTCGACGAGACTGGGTCGGGCATGCCAAGGAACTGGCGGGCCAATGGGGAGTGTCAGGAATTTCGTGCGGGGTTGGGCATGATGGGAGCAAAGGAGCCCGCCCATGTCGCGACGCAAAGAACCTCGTATTGCTGACGCCATTCTCGACCAGCTGCTGGTGGGGGCCGATGCGAAGACCGCTTTTGACCCGGGCGGTCTACTCGACGATCTGAAGAAGGCGTTGGCCGAACGGGTGTTGAACGCCGAGATGGACCATCACCTGGCCGGCGAAGAGCCGGGCAACCGGCGTAACGGTTACAGCAAGAAGACGGTGATCACCGACACCGGCCAGATCGAGCTGGAGGTGCCGCGTGACCGCCAAGCCCGCTTCGATCCGCAGCTGATCGCCAAGTACCAGCGGCGGTTTCCTGGGTTCGACGACAAGATCATCTCGATGTACGCCCGTGGCATGAGCACCCGCGAGATCGTCGGCCATTTGCACGATCTCTACGGCATCGAGGTCTCGCCCGATCTGATCAGCGCGGTCACCGACGCGGTACTGGAGGAGGTCGCCGCCTGGCAGGCCCGCCCGTTGGAGACGACTTACCCGCTGGTTTTCTTCGACGCGCTTCGGGTCAAGATCCGCGACGAGGGGCTGGTCCGCAACAGGGCGGTCCACATCGCGCTGGGCGTACGCGCAGACGGCACTAAGGAAATCCTGGGCCTGTGGCTCGAGCAGAACGAAGGCGCCAAATTCTGGCTGCGCGTCATGAACGAGCTGAAAAACCGCGGCGTCGAGGACGTGCTGATCGCCGTCGTCGACGGCCTCAAGGGCTTTCCCGAGGCGATCACTGCCGTCTTCCCGCAGGCGACGGTACAGACCTGCGTCGTCCATTTGCTGCGCCACAGCCTCAATTTCGTCTCCTGGAAAGACCGCAAACCCGTGGCGGCGGCACTCAAGGCTATCTACCGAGCCGTTGATGCTGCCGCCGGCGAGGCGGCGCTTGCCGCTTTCGAGGACAGCTTCTGGGGCCAGAAATATCCCGCCATCGGCCAGAGCTGGCGGCGCGCCTGGGGCGAAGTCGTCCCGTTCTATGCTTTTCCCGGCGACGTGCGGCGGATTTTGTATACGACGAATGCCATCGAGGCGCTGAATTCCAAGCTGCGCCGGGCGGTCCGGGCCCGCGGCCATTTCCCCAGCGACGAGGCGGCGACCAAGCTCCTCTTCTTGGTCTTGAACCGCTCCGAGAAGGAGTGGATCATGCCGCCGCGCGAGTGGTCCATGGCCAAGTCCCAATTCGCCGTCCTCTTCGGCGAGCGCTTCACGATGGCTATGGCGTGATCAATTGAACCGCCCCGCTGCGCACGAAATTCCTGATAGTCCCGGCCAATGCGATGCTGCTGGTCCGATTGCCGCTGGCCAAGAAGCCATAGTGACGGATGCGGTGGAACCCGCCGGGCAGCACGTGGATCAGGAAGCGGCGGATGAACTCGTCGGCGTCGAGGGTCATCAGCTTGTAGCGCGCGTCGCCCTTGGCCCGGTAATCCTTCCACTTGAAAGTCACGCGCTCGCCGTCGAAGGCGACGAGCCGGCTGTTGGCGATAGCGATCCGGTGCGTGTAACGGGACAGGTAGGCGAGGACGGCATCGGGTCCGCCGAAAGGTCGCTTGGCGTAAACGACCCATTCGACCTTGCGCAGTGCGGCGAGGAGGGTTTGGAAGGCTTCCGGCTCGCCGAGGGCGGTTTGATCGGCGAAGAACTGCAGCCGCCCGGCTTGGTAGACGGCGGTCAGCCCTTCGAGGAACAGACGACGGAAGAGGCGCGAGAGCACCCGCACGGACAAAAAGAAGCCGGGTCGGCAGGCAATCCAGCGCCGGCCATCGAGCGAGAAGCCGCCGCCGGGTACAATGACATGAGTATGCGGATGGTGCGTCATAGCCGATCCCCAGGTGTGCAGCACGGCGGTGAGCCCGATGCGCGCGCCGAGGTGCTTGGGGTCGGCGGCGATGGTGATCAAGGTCTCGGCGGCGGTTTTGAGCAACAGGTCATAGACGACGGCCTGGTTCTGATAGGCGATGTCGGCGATCGGCCCCGGCAGCGTGAAGACGACGTGAAAGTACGGCACGGGCAAGAGTTCGGCTTGGCGATCGGCCAGCCATTCCTTGGCCGCGGCGGCCTGGCACTTGGGACAGTGCCGGTTGCCGCAAGAGTTGTAGGAGATGCGCAGGTGCGCGCAGGCCTCGCAGCGTTCGACATGACCGCCCAACGCCGCCGTTCGGCAGCGCTCGATCGCCGACATGACCTTGAGTTGGCCGAGGCTCACATGGCCGGCATGGGACGCACGCCAAGCCGGCCCGCAATGGCGGAAGATGTCCGCCACCTCGACCCCCACGGGACAAGCCCGTGGGCTGAAGGCCCACGGCCGTGACAACGGCCGCGCGTCAGCCGGGCATCTTCCGCAGAAAGTCGAGCGGGCTGGTCACCTGGCCGATCGTGCTGATGGCGACGCGGGTGTAGAGCGCCGTCGTGTCGAGTTTCTTATGTCCCAATAAAACCTGGATTATCCGAATATCGGTCTTCTGCTCCAGGAGATGCGTGGCGAAGCAGTGCCGCAGCGTATGAACGCCGACACGCTTGGTGATGCCGGCACGCCCCGCTGCCAGGCGAACGATCCGGTGCAGCTGGCGCGCACTCGTATGCTGCCCGCGGTAGCCGGGAAACAACCAGGGCTGACCGGCAGACATCCAGCCCTTCTTGCGCGCAACGCGCCACCATTCATGCAATATCTCGAGCAGGATGGGCGAGAGAATGACGTAGCGATCCTTCTTGCCCTTGCCCTGCTCGACCCGGATGAGCATCCGGTCACGATCGATATCGGTGAGCTTGAGCGATACGACCTCCGAGGCTCGCAGGCCGGTGGCATAAGCCAAGCTCAGAATCGCCCTGTGCTTGATGTTCGTCGCCGCAGCGAGCAGCCGACCGACCTCCTCCGGGCTCAGAACAACGGGCAGGCGGCGAGGCTCGCGGGTCGAGATAAGCTCCTCGGCAAGATCGTGGCGTTTCAGTGTGACCTTGAAGAAGAACCGCAGGGCAGTGGCGCTGACGTTGGCGGTTCCCACCGACGTCCCGATCGAGGCCAGCCATAACTGATAGCGATGGACATCGTCGGCGGTGGCCTTGTCGGCAGACCGACCCAGGAAATCAGCAAACTTTTTGACGTGGCGGATATACTGGTAGTGAGTCTTGGGGCTGAGCCGGCGGATCGTCATGTCCTCGATCAGTCGCCGGCGTAACGGACTGATGGCCTTGTCGGTCATTGGGGGCTCCTGTCTTGGGTGAGGTTCAAGGCCCCTCAATCTCAAGACAGGACGCCTGCTTCTGCTACTCCCCGAGACCCTTCCCTTGCCACAAATTACCGCGGGAGCGGTTTAGTCCATCGGCGCGAGCTCGCCCTTGGCGGCGGCGGCGGCGAAAAGCTGAAATCCACCCGAAACCTCGGTTTGATAGTCTGAGTTCGAACGGCAGGTCTTGCTGGTGGTACCCGCCGTTGGCGAGGATAGAAGTGGGTTGCTTGTTGGAGCGATGCGGCCCCGCGATCAGCAGGGCCGCAACGCGAGCTATCTCAGTTGTGGGGTTCGGCGAGATCGTTTCACTTTTCGGTAAGAAGTACGCCGCCTTCCCCCCTTGATCTCTCTCCTTCAAGTTGATGTTCTGAATGTTGTTGGGGCTGTGGAGCTGTGGGCGGCGCGGCGACGCCGTCCATCAGATCCATAGCCCGATACCGATGGACGGCAGCAGCACGCAATGAACGCCAAGACGAGGCTTGGCTGGATCAGGCTTTACGAGCAGTCCGACGATGCCGGCCTGGTTTGCCGTCGTTGTGGCATCTCTCGACCGACCCTGCGGAAGTGGTGGCGACGCTACCAGACCGAGGGGATCGCCGGTCTCGAGGAGCGCAGCCGTCGACCGCACCGAGCGGCCGGCCGGAAAATCTTCGCGGAGCAGGAGGCGCTGATCCTTCAACTTCGTCGCGCGCGTCAACTCGGCATCAAGCAGCTGCGCAATGAACTCCTCCGAGATCATGGGTTGCGCCTGTCGCTGGATACCCTTCATCGCGTGCTGGCTAAGCATGGCGAGAACCGCCTCAAGCGCCCGCGATTGGCCCGAAAGGGGACGAAACGCTACAGCCGTCCGGTGCCGGGCGACCGGGTTCAGATGGATGTCTGTGTCCGTCGTCAGAGTTTTTGGGACAATGGGCTAGGCAGAATAAGGGAGGCTCTGGCTCATCGGATTGGTGAATTCAGGCTGCCTGCAGGCGGTGCTGTAAGCGGCGGTTGGCGATGGTCTGTCGTTTGATCCTTTCTCGTTCTGCCAGGATGATAGGCCCGCGTCCGAAGTAGACATTGGCGGGAGTGAGATTGTCGATGCTCTCGTGGTAGCGGCGATGATTGTAGTCGGCGACGAAGGCCTTGATCTGGGCTTCAAGATCGCCGGGCAGGAAGTAGTTTTCCAACAGGATGCGATTCTTGAGGGTCTGGTGCCAGCGCTCGATCTTGCCCTGGGTCATTGGATGATAAGGCGCGCCACGCAGGTGTTTGATGTTGCGGGCGCCGAGCCATTTGGCCAGGTCACCCGCGACATAGCTGGAACCGTTATCCGACAAGAGCTTGGGTCGATCGACCGGCTTGGCTTGGTCCAGCCCGCTGGCCTGCAGCGCCAAGTCGAGCGTGGCCGTGACATCCTCGGCCTTCATCGTGGTGCACAGCTTCCAGGCGACGATATAGCGCGAGAAGTCATCGAGCACGGTCGACAGGTAGAACCAGCCCCAACCGATCACCTTGAGATAGGTGAAATCGGTCTGCCACAGCTGATTGGGTGCGGTGGTCTTGTCCTTAAACGCGTCGGCGGCCTTGATCACGATGAAGGCTGGGCTGGCGATCAAGTCATGGGCCTTTAGCAAGCGATAGACCGAAGCCTCTGACACGAAATAGCTTTTCGTATCCGTGAAGCGCACCGCCAGCTCGCGCGGCGACAATGCCGGCTCGTCGAGCGCCAGCTCGATGATGTTGTCACGCACACCATCCGGAATGCGGTTCCACACCCGATCCGGCCGCGGCGAGCGATCGTTCAAGGCCTCCGGCCCGCCGCTGCTGTGCCGGTCGTACCAGCGGTAGAAGGTTGCCCGCGGGATGCCGAGTTTCGCCAGGGTATGGCGCACCGGCAACGGCGACTGCTCGACCAGCCCGATGATCTCCAGCTTCTCGGCGGCGGGGTATCTCATGCGCCGTCCTCCCCAGCCCCAATCGCGCTTTTTTTCAGCAGCCGGTTCTCGAGCATGAGTTCGGCGACCACCTCTTTCAACGCGCTGGCCTCGCGGCGCAGATCCTTGACCTCGTCCGAGGTCGCTGCCCGCGCGGTGTCGCCGGCCAGGCGCTTCTTGCCAGCCTCCAGAAATTCCTTCGACCAGCGGTAATAAAGGTTCTGGACAATGCCTTCGCGGCGGCACAGCTCGGCGATGCTGTCCTCACCGCGCAGACCCGACAGCACGATGCGGATCTTCTCCTCCGCCGAAAACTGGCGCCGGGTGGCGCGGCGGATCTCCTTTACGACCTGTTCGGCCGGTTCCTTCACCGGCCCGGATTTCTGTCCCATCTTCGCTCCCTCAATGGCTACGATGGGCCAGAAATCCTCCCTTCCTCAACCTGCTCTTTTTGTCTCATAGGCGCTGATGCCGGACAGTGCGCCTCGCCGAGATTCTTCTCCGCGTTCTGGGAGAGCAGCCACCTTGCTTGAAGGATGGCGCCATCGGGAAGGCTTGGGAACCGATGCGCGAGATTGTCGAGCCAGCGCGGCCAACTATCCTCGATGTCCCGGCCTTGCGTCGTGGAGAGCAGCACGTAGCCGCCAATCGCGGCGGCAAGGGGATTTTCGAACTTCTCGAATAGCGCGTCGCGCGCGCTCATCAGGATTTCGCTCGCGAGGTCGACGCGGCCACGGTTTAGATAGGCAACAAGCCCGGACCAACGCTCGTCGCGCAGGACCGGGTCGCATCGCAATTGCCGGCCATCTTCGAACGCTAGCATCTCGAACGGAGTTTGATGATAGCCTTCGCCCCAAGGCAAAGGGAGCGCGAACAATCGGGTGCCGGCATGCCCAGTGATGGCGGCATAGGTGCGCTTGGCACCGATCTCAGTGGTATCATATCCGTAGCCGGGATAGCCGTCGCGCGAGAATAGAATACGCAACGGCGTCCCATCAAACCCGCCTTCGGTCCTCGCGCTGAGTCCGTAGTCGCTGCCACCGAGCTGAATGTTCGGAAAGTATTCCGGGCCCCGCCGATAACGCTTCTCTAGGAACTCGAACCATCCGGTCCAACTGGATGGGTCGAAGCCCCCGTCAGCAGCCGCGTGGACGACACTCCCGACCGTCACGTCGAACGATGTCTGCGGGGAAGGGCCGCGTAAGAACTCACCCGCGACCTGACGCTCCGACGCCAGGCTCGCTCCGGAAAAATGAGCCCAACTGCGCCACTCGTTTGGCGAATTCTCGCCGCGCAGGACAACCGGCTCGGTCTCGGGACCGACCGTGAGCTCGGTGGATAGCGTTTCACCGGAGGGCAACGTCGCCTCGACATCATACTCGCCATAGGTCAGCGAGACGTTTGCGCCGTAACCGTGCGATCCGACGGGCGCGATGGCCGAGACCATCTTACGAGAGCGGTCGAAGATGCGAACGTGACGCTTCTCGTCGTCAATGACGGGCCTGAAACGAACCGGCACGCCGTAAATGACGTGATCGCCGTCGATCTGCTTGTCGACCCGGACGGATACCCAGGTTCTATCCACCATCAGATCAGCCTCGCCTTCTTGTAGGTTGGCGCCGCGCGCTGCCTTGCGTGCGCGATCTCGGCCTCGCCGTCCTTGAGCGTGAAGGTGTAGCCTCCATAGGGCAGGCTTAGCTCGATCTCATACTCGTCTTCATTGCAGCGCCGCCTCACCGGAGCGCCACTAACTTCATAGTGAAGCTCGCCAGGGCCGCACGCGAATCCATTTCGATCAAGATAGATCGGCGAGATGGGATCCTTCGCGAGGTAGTGGAAGTCGAATGCGCGCGCAACCAGGTCGCCGATCGTGGTCGCCGCCAGCTCCGCCCGCCAGGCGCTCTCGGCCCGGTCCATCACCTGGGCGATGCCGCAGGGCCGGCGGCAGGCCTCGCCGGTGAGCGGAACCGGGCCGCGCTGGCGGATCTCCGTGCAGAGGAACAGCGGGCTCGGCCCCTCCACGGCCTCGACGATGTCGGCGACCGTGATTCCCCGGGCGGGCGGGCCAGCCGGAACCCGCCCCGCGGGCCGCTGGTCGCGCTGAGCAGGCCCGCCCGCACCAGCGCCTTGAGCAGCTTGGCCAGGTAGGCCTCGGGCAGGCCGTAGAACTCGGCCAGGCGCCGGGCCGGCAGCGGGTCACGGTCGCGGGTGAAGGTCAGCAGCCAGGTGCAGTGCAGGGACCATTCCACGCCCTCGGGCAGTCTCATATTACGGATATTACATATCCGTAATAACCTCGTCAACTCAGGTAGCTGCTCCGGGCAGCGGGTGCCGGGCGTATGCTCGGGCAGCCATGCGCACCTTCCACGCCGCCGACGGGACCGAACTCGCGTATCACGTCCAGGGCTCGGGTACCCCGCTCGTCTGCGTTCCCGGCGGCCCCATGCGGGATTCGTCCTATCTTGGGAACCTCGGCGGCCTGTCCACGCTGTGCCAGCTGGTGCTGCTCGACCTGCGCGGGACGGGCCGGTCGGCCGTCCCGGCCGATCACGCCAGCTACCGCTGCGACCGCCTGGCCGGGGACGTCGAGGCCCTGCGGAATCACCTGAGCCTCGACCGCATCGACCTGCTCGGGCACTCGGCCGGGGCCAACATCGCGGTGCAGTACGCGGCTCGGCACCCGCAGCGGGTAAGCAAGCTGGCGCTGATCACGCCGAGCACCCGCGCCGTGGGCCTGGAGGCCGACGCGGCCATGCGGCGGGCGATCGCCGGGCTCCGCCAGGACGAGCCCTGGTACCCCGGGGCGGCCGCCGCCTTTGAGCGGATCCAGGCCGACGGGGGAACCGAGGCCGACTGGCAGGCCATCGCCCCGTTCCTGTACGGGCGCTGGGACGCTGCCGCCCAGGCCCACGACGCCGCCAGCGATCAGCAGGTCAACGGCGAGGCGGCCAGCGCCTTTGGCGCGGAGGGCGCGTTCGATCCCGAGGCCACCCGCGCGGCGCTGGCCGCCTTCAGCCCTCCCGTGCTGCTGCTGGCCGGTGAGGTGGACCTCAACACCGTCCCGCGGCTGGCCGCCGGGTTCGCGGCGCTGTTCCCCAACGCCAGGTTCGTGATCCAGCCCGGCGCCGGGCACTACCCCTGGCTTGATGACGCTCGTGGTTCACCTCCGCCGGGGGGCCTTCCTGGCTGCGGACGCCAGCCGCGCGGTAGCCGCGGGCTGTATCACGCCCGCAGGTACGCGCTCTGACAAGTATCAGCAGCCATCGGATGTGGCTCGTGCAGTCAGATCCGGTCACCTGGGGGGTTTCCCATGCCATTCAGCCCGGCCAATCACTTCGTCGTCTCCGGCGCCGGCATCGACGGCACCGTCGACCTCGACGGCATCTCCGGGGGCGGCCCTGTCCTGACCGTCGACGACCGCGCCCTGCGTGCTCCCAGCCTGGACACGACCCAGAGGGCATCGTGATCAGGGCCATTCACGAGGAGGTTCCGGACAGCCACACGCTCGTGGTCACGGTCACCATGCCTCAGGTCAACCTCGACTCGGCCCCGAGACCAGCGCGGGCCTCGCGGTGCTGACCACCGAGCGCACGTCGATCGCGGGCCCCGGCCTGGTGTCAGGGCCGCTTCAGCTGTTCGACCTGCGGCCGCTGGCCGTCACGGCCTCGGTCGTCGAGAGCTAGCCGGCGCCAGGCCCGCCGAGGTCATCGCGTGGTGGGGGGTTTATGTCATGCGACAGCGGATCCGGGAAGTCGGCCGGGCGATTAGGCTTGCTGAGCTGGTCTTTTCTGGCTGCAGCCAGCCTCTTAGCGTTTCTGGGGTGGCGCCTGCAGAACCAGGCTTTCCCGCAGTCCGGGCCATCTCCTTTTTCACAGGTAACGGCGACTGTCTACACGAGTGACAGCAACGCCAGCGTCTTGCTGCAGTCCACGATCCAGCCCAACGCGACGGAGAACGACACTCTTGATATCACCGTGAAGGAGCCGAAGGGAGCGATCGCTCCCTGGGTGCTCGTCGTCACCTGCCCGCGGGGAGTACGCGGGCAGGTGCCGATGCAACTGCAGGGCGTGGTGGGCCAGCAGCCGATCGAGGTGCTCGCATCGGTCTACGACGTGAGCCATGAGACCGTTCCCATCGGATGCCTCCCGCGGCCGCGAGAGAACGGCCATGCGCCGGCGGTGGTCGCCGCAGGCCAGGACATCAATCTGTCGCTGCCTGTCCTTGAGCAGAGCCCGCTCCCGCAGGTGGCGACGGCCAAGACGCCGCTGTACGTGGTGCGAAGCACGTCAGGAGCACAGCGGATCCGGAAGCTCGTGGAGGTGCTCCAGGCGCCGGAGTCGTGGTGCCAGGCACCCCGGCCCCGGGAAGCAGCTATGCGCCGCCCAGCGGAAGCAGCGCATCCTGCTTTACCAAGCTTTCCCTCGGCACGGCGGCCACCCGGTACTCCATCCCCAAATCGGTGACCACGTCGGAGACCCTGAGCAATGTGAGCCTGTCCGGTGACCGCATCGACTCGATGTTCCCGCCCGGGCAGATCACAGACAACGATGAGATCATCTGGCAGGGAACCTCCGGGCTCAGCCCGAGCCTCGACGCGACGAGCCTGTCATCGGCCGAGACATCCAGCAAGGCGGGGTGCCGAGCGGCCTGCTCTACGGGCTCGCCGCCGGGCTTCGTGCCTTTCCTGCAGGACGTTTCCCAGGCGGCCAGGGAAACGAGGAAACGCCGAGACGGTGCCGAGCAGGAAGCGCCGGTCAGCGTCTGATCAGCGGAAGGCTGGCGCGACCTCCTGCATGAACAGGTCGCAGGTGTCTTGCTTGCGGGCCATCGGCCCGAGCGTGAAGTCAGGGACGATGATCTCGTCAGCGCCGGCCTCCCGGTACTGCGCGATGATGTCGGTGACTTCGGCTGGCGTGCCGACGATCATTGGCTGGCCCGGATCCGTCTGCCGCTTCTTATCGAGCCAGGACTTGTCGGTCGACAGGTACAGCAGCGCTTGGGTCGAGACGTGGATCTCGGCCGGATCCCGGCCGACGTCTTCGCAGTGCGCTCGCAACACCGAGATCTTGTGCACGAGCTGGTCCGGCGTGGTCCAGGCGTTCCAGTGATCGGCGTACCGGGCTGCGATGCGCAGGGTCCGCCGCTCGCCTTGGCCGCCGATGAGCAGCGGCAGCCGCTCCTGCGCCGGCGCTGGCTGGCAGGGCGCATCCTGTAGCTGGAAGTACTCGCCAGAGAACGTGGTGCGCGGCTGGCGCAGCAGCGAGAGCAGGATCTGGACCGCCTCCTCGAACCGGTCCATCCGCTCGCGCACCGTGCCGAGCGCGATGCCGTACGCGGCGTGCTCGTTCTCCTGCCAGCCGGCCCCGACTCCGAGCGTGAGCCGCCCGTGGCTGATCTGGTCCACCGCGGCCGCGATATTGGCCAGGACCGCGGGGTGGCGGTAAGTCACGCTGGTGACCAGGGGCGCCGAGCCGCAGCCGTGGGACCGACGCGCCGCCAGCGCCGCGATGACCGACCAGCACTCCAGCGTGTCGCCGTCCGAGCGGCTCCGGGCCGGGTCCGTTCGGCATGAAGTGGTCGGCGAAGTACATGCCGTCCCAGCCGGTCCGCTCGCAGTGCGCTGCGATCTCGAGGATGTCATCCCAGGGCTGGGCCGGCGTCGGCCAGATACTGAAGCGCATGCGGGAATCCTAGGCGCCTGCGTGGCCGCGACCGCCCGCAGCCTGGGCGCCACGAGGCGGGCCCGTGCTTACTCGGCGAGACGCCGGAGTGCGGCACGGACGGTCTCCGGGTTGGTCGTGGCCCAGAACGGCGGCAGCGACGCGCGCAGGAAGTCGCCGTACCGCGCCGTGACCAGCCGGGGGTCGAGTATCGCCACCACTCCCCGGTCGCTGACCGTGCGCAGCAGCCGCCCGGTGCCCTGGGCCAGCAGCAGCGCGGCCTGGGCCGCGGCCACGGCCATGAACCCGTTCCCGCCGCGTGCGGCCACGGCGCGCTGCCGGGCCGAGGCCAGCGGGTCGTCGGGCCGCGGGAACGGGATCCGGTCGATGATCACGAGCTGCAGCGCCCGGCCGGGCACGTCCACGCCCTGCCACAGCGACAGGGTGCCGAACAGGCAGCTGGTCTCGTCCTCGGCGAACCGGCTGATCAGCTGCGAGGTCGGGTCCTCGCCCTGGCAGAGCACCGGATAGTCGATGCGGCCGCGCAGCTCGGTCGCGGCCTGCCGGGCCGCGCGCATCGAGGAGAACAGCCCGAGCGTGCGGCCCCCGGCCGCGGTGATGAGCTCCTGAATCTCGTCGAGGTACTGCTCGGGCAGCCCGTCGCGTCCCGGCGGCGGGAGGTGCCGCGCCACGTACAGGATCCCGCTGCGCGGGTGGTCGAATGGCGAGCCGACGTCAAGGCCGGACCAGGTCATCGGGTGACGCTTGCCGGTGTCCGCGTGGTCGCTGGTCTCGGACTCCGTGGTCTCGCTCTCGGCGGGCCCGGGCTCGGCGGGCCCGGGCTCGGCGGGCACAGGTCCGTCGGGCCGAGCCTGGGGCAGGCCCCACTGGTGCGCCAGCGGCACGAACGAGCCGCCGACCGACAGCGTGGCCGAGGTCAGCGCCACCGTCCTGCGGCCGAACACGCGCTCCGACAGCAGCTCGCTCACCTGCAGCGGAGCAACCCTTAGCGTGGGCGGGCGCCGCGAGTCGCGGTCGGCGGGCTGGTCCAGCCACACCACGTCGGGCCGGGCCGCCACGTCCGCGCCGAACGCGTCGAGGATCCGCTCGGCCGCGTTGTGCACCTCGTCGAGCGAGGCGAGGGCGGCCCGCCGGGCGGCCAGCTGCTCCGGCTCGTCCTCGGTCTTCTTGGCGCCGGTCCTGATGTCGGCGGCGCAGCCGCCCGCGGCGTCCCTGACCGCGGCCAGCGACGTCGCCAGGGGCTCGGCCATCACGTCGATCCGCCCGCTGTACGCCTCGGCGAGGATCTGCTCGAGCCCGTGGCCGGCGTCCTTGAGCCGGCTCGCGGCGCTCTCATCGACCTGACGGCCGGCCCGGCGGGCGGCCGTCTCGACGGCCGGAGCCGACAGCTCAGCGGTGGCTACTGAGGTCACCCGGTCGACCAGGTCGTGCGCCTCGTCGATGATCACCACATCGTGCTCGGGCAGCACGAAGCCGTCCTCCAGGGCGTCGATGGCGAGCAGGGCGTGGTTAGTGACCACGATGTCGGCCTGGCCCGCCGCCTCCCGGGCCATCTCGGCGAAGCACTGCGCGGCGAACGGGCAGCGCTGGGCCCCGATGCACTCCCGCGCGGTGACCGAGACCTGCCGCCAGGCCCGCTCGTCCACCCCGGGCACCAGCTCGTCACGGTCGCCGGTGTCGGTCCTGGCCGCCCACTCCTGCAGCCGCTGCACCTGGCGGCCGATCTCGGTGACCGAGCGGTGGTCGAATAGCTCCTCCTGCGGATCGTCGGCCGCGCCGTTCCGCAGCCGGTTCACGCACAGGTAGTTGCGGCGCCCCTTGAGGATCGCGAACGTGGGTGCCCGGCCGAGCAGCGGCTCCAGCGCGGCCGCGAGCCGCGGCAGGTCGCGGTCGATGAGCTGGCGCTGCAGGGCGATCGTGGCCGTGGACACCACGACCGCACCGCCCTTCGCGGCCGCATGCCGGGCCGCGGGCACGAGGTAGGCCAGCGACTTCCCGGTTCCGGTGCCGGCCTGCACCGCGACATGCTCCCCGGAATCAATGGCATGCCCGACCGCCTCGGCCATTTTGACCTGTCCGGGCCGCTCGGCTCCCCCGATCCCGTCGACCGCGGCCGCCAGCAGCGTGGCGATATCGGGGAGCTCGCTGGTCTTGGCCGGCACATTAGAAAGCTATCGCTCCGTCACGACAATTACGGGTGCCGCGCCGTCCAATGGTCGCGGTCAGGACCGCTGTGTGTTCCGAGGCCCGCTGCGGCGCGTCAGGGCACGACGATGACGGGGCAGCGGGCGTGCCGCGCCAGCCAGCTGGGAATGGAGCCGACCACGTGGTGCAGCCGGTGCCCGGGCGCGCCCACGACCAGCGCATCGGCGCTGCTGACGTCGGCGGCGGCCGCGAGCTCCTTGGCGGCGTTCCCGCGCCTGGCGATCACGCTGACCTCGAGCCCCTCGCGGTCGCAGACCTCGTCCAGCTCGGAGAGCAGCCAGCGCTCCATCTCGCTCTTCTCCCGCGATGTGCAGATCACCTGCCCGGTCATCGGCTCGCAGTACACGCCGAACGGGACCACGTACACCACCAGCAGCGGGCGCGCGAGGCGCCGGGCCATGCCGGCGGCGTAGGCGAGCGCGTTGCGGCTGGACTGGGACCCGTCGTAGCCGACCACGACCGGGTGCCCGGGCTCGGGCGAGCCGGCGGCGCGGTCCGGGTCGTGCCGGGGTGAGGTCTGCGGGACGGGCTCGGCCTGGCCGGTCTGATCCGGCGCGCGCGGCAGTCCATGGCCCTGAGCTCCTTCGTGGCCGTCGGCCCGGTCAGGCTGATCCGGGCGCGGCCCCGACCCTGGGTGCCCCATGGAAGGTTGTCCTCGCGGTCATGCTCCTGCTCGAACGAGCACTCTTATCATATGACTTAGTTTGCACTAAGCAAATAGTCTAGGCCCTTTCCTGCCGTCGTGCCCTGCACTGAAACTACCCGCGGAATGGCTCCTGACACTCCGTAGATATCGAAATAAGTTATGAACTGTCCGAGCTATGCGCTATCATTAGCGAATAAGCACCTTAGCCAGGCAGGACTTCAGCCGGCCAGCGCGGGAGGAGGGTCATGACCGTCAATCTGGATGCTGTCGATGACGAGCTGACCCCTGCGCAGCTGGCTGCCCTTGACGCAATGGACGGAGGGTTTGACCCGGCCGATCTCGATCCTGACGACCTCGATGTCGACCCGCCAGCGGAATGGCTGGCCATGTCCCCCGAGGAACGGCTGGCTGCCCCGCGCCCGGCTGGCTCGGCGGTGCCCGAGGTGCTGGACGCCGGGTTCACCCACCGCGACGGCGGCGCCGGGCCTGCGGGTTCGCCGCGGGCGGGGCCCTGGACCGGATGGAGCCGGGCGGGCTGCTGGCGATGTTCACCGACCGGGCCTGGCACGACGGCCTGGGCCGCCTGTCCGACGACGAGCTCATTGGCCTGATGCCGCCCAGCGGCGGCTGGCCTCCCGTGCCGCGGCCGGGGAGCTGGCCGCGATCACCGAGCTGGCCACCCGCCGCTCCGGCCCCGATGGCCGTCCCGGCGAGCACGTCGAGGAGGAGGTCGCGGCGGCGCTGACGCTGACCGGCCGGGCCGCGGGCCTGCCGGGTCGCGCTGGCCGAGGGCCTGGCCCGGCTGCCGGGCGTGGGCCGGGCGCTGGCCGCCGGGCGGATCGACGCCGATAAGGCGGAGGTGTTCACCGGCCAGCTGATGCTGGTGGAGTACCTCGCCGCCAACGCGATCGCCGCGGTCATCCTGCCCGGGGCGCCGGGGATGACCACCGGCCAGCTGCGCGCCGCCCTGGTGGGCCAGATCATGGCCTACGACCCCGAGGCCGCTGATCCGCCGCCGCAAGAAAGCGGAGAAGGACGCCCGGGTCGAGACCTGGACCGAGCCGGCCGGGACCGGCGCCATCGCCGGGCGGGACCTGCCGCCCGCCGACGTGCTGGCCGCGGACAAGACCCTGGACCGCCGACGCCCGCTGGCTCAAGGCCCACGGCGCCGAAGGCACGATGGACCAGCTGCGCGCCAAGGCGTTCACCGCCCGGCTCACCGGCCAGCCCCTCAGACTCCTGCTGTATCCCTCCCCTGGCACTGGCGCCGGCGCACCCGCCCCTGGCACCGGCAGCGCCGGTCCGGCCCCGGCGCCAGCCGCCAGCCCCGTGCCCGGCCGGCGCCCGGCTCGGCCAGCCCGGCCGCGGCGGGTGGCCGGCCGGGTTCGGTGGCTCGGTGAACCTGACCATGCCCGCCGCGGCCTGGCTCGGCCAGTAGCGACGCCCCCGGGCAGATCGGCGGGCTGGGCGCGGCCGACGCCGGGACCTGCCGCGACCTGGCCGACGCCCTGGCCCGCCAGCCCGCCGCCCAGTGGTGCGTGACCTTAACTCGACCGCGACGGCCGGGCCGTGGCCCACGGCTGCGCCCGCGCCGGGCCCGGCCCGCCCGGCACCGGGACCGCACCGAGCCTGGCTCGCGACGGTGAAGATCACGCCGATCGAGACCGGGACCTGCGAGCACCGGCGCGAGTCGGCCGGGTACCAGCCCTCGGACTCGCTGCGGCACATCATCAAGATCCGCAGCCCGCGGTGCGGGTTCCCCGGCTGCCGCCGCCCGGCCGTGCGCTGCGACGACGACCACACGCATCCCGTACGACCAGGGCGGCCGGACCTGCGAGTGCAACCTGTACCCGCTGTGCCGCCGGCATCACCAGACCAAGCAGGCCCGCGGCTGGCAGCTCAGCCAGCCCGAACCCGGCACGCTGATCTGGACCGCGCCCAGCGGACGCCGGTACACCGTCATCGCCGAGCCGTATCCGGTCTAGATCTC